>CAWJKL010000001.1:0-584452 GCA_963843475.1 uncultured Alphaproteobacteria bacterium
TGGTCTCGACGGTCAGCTCGTAGCGGGTCGGCAGCTCGACCGGTAGCTCACCGGGCATCGTGCCTTTGAGAATCCGGTCCACCAGACGGGCTGACTGGCGGTACATGTCCGGCAATGCTCGGCCCGTAGGACATGAGACCCCCGGCATCCACGAACTCTCGAAAGCCGTAAATGGGCATACCTTGAGGCGCGCCACCATAGCGGTGACTTCTGCGCGCCGAGAATTAAACGTGGGCCCCGTACCAAGAACAGTGCTTGCACACCCGAGCCGGCGATCCTCGCGGACACTTCGTTGAGCTTGGATGGGTCGCGAACCTCGAACGTCGTGATCGTAATTCCCAACGCGTTGACTACCGCCGGCAGCCGCGGGGCCACGATCGCATCAGTAGGGATCGTCCGGATTGATCAGTACCCTACGCGAAGATATTCGGCAACCGCGGTTCCGAGAAATCGAGACGTTTACCGACGATCGCATCGTCGCCGAAGCTCCAGGTTCCCGTGAGATTCCCGCCAGGCTTGCAATGCTGTTCACAAGCCCGGAAACGACCGGATTTTCGGGCGTAATGATCACAGCCGAGATTGTCTGCGTCGCGCGATGGACGGCTTGCGCAGCAGGCTGCGAACCCGCAACAAGCACATTGGGTTTAAGCGCGACCAATTCAGCAGCAAGAGGATCCATGCGATCCAGCGCTCCGTCGCCATAACGAAGCTCCAGCGTCATGTTGCGTCCATTCACATAACCTAGGTCGCGAAGGGCCGAGCGGAAGGCAGCAATATTTTTCGTCGCTGCCGCGGCCGATAGCGGCGACAGGACACCGATCAGCGCATGCGCGGGTGAGGATTGCGCGCGCACGACCACCGGCCGGAGCCGCCGCCGCGCCGCCGAGTAGGGAGATGAACTGGCGGCGCCGTAACTTCATTCGATTACCTCGTCGGCGCGCACAAGGAACGACTCCGGAACTGTGAGGCCGAGCGCCTTGGCGGTCTTGAGGTTGATAATTAACTCGAACTTTGTGGGCTGCTCGATCGGCAAGTCGGAAGGCCGCGCGCCCTTGAGTATTTTGTCCACATACGTGGCGGCGCGCCGGTAGAGGTCAGCGTAGCGCGGCCCAAGTGCAATGAGCCGCCCTGCTCGACGAATTCGCGTGGACCGTACACACCAGGGATCCGATGCCGTATCGCCAGCTCGACGAAGTCGCTCTCGGCGGAAGGTGAGCATGGGCATCATCGACGTAGATGATGGCGCCTATGCCCGCCGCCTTGCGAAACATCGCTTCAAAATCTTCGGGGTCTGTGATGGGAAGAACTTGCAACGCAATGCCCAGCTTTTGAGCCGCAACTTCAGCTTCCCGCACATACTGCCCGTGGCCTGGATTTGCCGGCGGCGACATAAGTCCAACCTTGGAAATGGTGGGCAGAACCTCCTTGATAAGCTCCATCCTCTTCCCGGTGAGGCTCGGAGAGGCGCAGTCCATCCGGTAACGTTTCCGGTTGGGCGCGCAAGGTTCGTCGCTAGTCCGGTAGCGATAGGATCGATTCCCGCGACCATGACGATCGGAATGATATGCGTGGCGTTGCGGGCCGGGATGACAGCCGGCGTACCCGACGCCACGATCACATCAACATGGCGGTTGACGAGTTCGGCCGCCATGTCGGGCAGTTGGTCTACACGGCGCGCGATGCCATACTCGATGACGAGGTTCCGTTCCACATGGCCAAGGGCGTCAGTCCCTGCCGGAGCGGCTCGATGAAGCTTCGCGGCGGCGTGCCCACGCGCAGCAGCCCAATGCGATGAACCGTTTTGGGTTGCTGTGCTCGTGCTGCAATCGGAAAGCCAGCCGATACACCGCCGAGGAGAATGATGAAATCTCGCCGCTTCATGTCAAAGAATTTCCCACCCTTGCGGGTGCGGAAGGAAATCTAGCATACTCGCCGGAGGTAGTGCAGTCTCAATTCATGCCCGTCTAATCAACGCTCGCCTGACGCTCGTACTGTCTACGTGAGCGGCGACAGTCACTCTGACGGCCTTCTGCTCGAACGAGACCTGAATGCTATGTCCTGGCTGTCAAGGAGCTCAGTTTCTTCAAGTCCCTTGAGAAAGCCCGTCACGCGGTCAGCTTCCGACGCGGCCGTTCCATTCCCGAGGAATCGTACGACGCATCGCGGGCTGCCGGCGCGCTCGCCACCACCGGCCAGCCGCCGCCGCGCCGCCGAGCAGGGAGATGAACTGCGCGGCGGTGGATCACTCGATCACCTCGTCGGCGCGGGCGAGCAAGATCGGCGGCACCTGCACGCCAATCGATTTCGCGACCTTCAGGTTGATCACCAACTCGAACTTGATCGGATTTTGGACCGGCATTTCGGCGACTTTTGCACCCTTGAGGATGCGATCGACGTACACGGCGACTCGTCGGTAAAGATCGATAAAATCCGTTCCATACGACATCATTCCTCCGGTCCTAGGGAATTCGCTCCCCTGGTGGAGGCTCGCGAGCCGGTGGGTCGCCGCCAACTCGATGATCCTTTTCTGATTGGCCTGAATGACCGCATCCGGAATGAGGATCAGGCCGCCGTCCGCGCCGCGCGCGAACGCGAGCATCGCCGTTTCGATGTCCGCCTGCGTCTTCACAGCCGCTGGCGTTTCCTGCACGCCAATCGCCGGAGCCGATGCCTTGATCGTTTCGACCAGAGCGCGGGATGTATAATTGTCGCGATTGTAAAGAACCAGCACGCGTTTGAGCGAAGGTGCGGCTTCCTTGAGCAGTTCCACCCATTTACCGCCGATTGAATACTCGAAACTGGTGAAGCCGGTGATGTTCCCACCGGGGCGCGCCATGCTCTGCACAAACCCGCCATCGACCGGGTCAGACATATTGCCGAACACAATTGGAATTTCGCGCGTATGCTGTCGCAGCGCGACAACCGCGGGCGTCGTGATCGCAACGATCACGTCGGGCCGCGCCGCCACCATTTCGGCAGCTTCAGCCTGAAATCTGGCAGCGTCGCCGGATGCCCAACGGTATTCGACACGGGCGGTTCGTCCGTGTACCCAGCCCAACGCTTCCAACTGCTGTCTCAACGCCCCAACATAGAGCTGGCCCTGCCCCTCGTTGGACATGCCACTAAACACGCCGATGGTTCGCATCGGCGGTCGCTCCTGAAGCGAAGCCGTCAACGGCCACGACGTAACCGCGCCGGCTACCAGCGTGATGAACTCGCGCCGCCTCATTCGATCACCTCGTCGGCGCGGGCGAGCAGCGTGCGGCGGCACGTCGAGGCCGAGCGCCTTGGCGGTCTTGAGGTTGATGACGAGCTCGAACTTGGTCGGCTGCACGACCGGCAGGTCGGCGGGCTTGCGCGCCCTTGAGGATGCGACCGGTATAGACGCCGACCTGGCGATACATGTCGGGAAGGTTCGCTCCGTAGCTCATCAGCCCGCCGGCGTCGGCAAATTCGACGCACCGATAGGTCGTCGGGACGCTTGTGCGGCGCGAGCGCGGCAATGGACGCGCCGGATGTTGAGAAGGCGTCGGCACCGACGAAGAGCGCGCCGGCGCGCTCGCGCACGCGACGTCGCGAATGCGCGCATCGATCTCGCGGCTGGTACTCGCGTTGAGGACCTGGAGTTGCAGCTCCAATGCGCGCGAGCGGCCGTCTCCAGTCGCTCGCAGCGCGTTGCCGTGCGCATCGGCGTCGGCTCGGATTGACGAACACCCGCTCGCGGTGCTCGGGCACCAGCTCGCGCAGCAGCTCCAGCCGCTTCGCCACCGAGCTCGGCGCTGAAGAAAGTTGATCCCGGTGACGTTGCCGCCCGGCCGGGCGAGGCTGGCGACAAGACCAAGCCTGACCGGATCGTCGCCGACGGCGAAGACGATCGGGATCGTCGTGGTCGCCGCCTTGGCCGCGCAGCGCCGGACGGGCTGCCGGTCGCGACGATCACGTGCCACCTGGTCGGCGCAACCAGATCGGCCGCCAGCGCTGGCAGTCGATCGAATTGACCCTCCGCCCAGCGGTATTCGATCGCGACGTTCTGGCCTTCGACATAGCCGGTCTCGCTCAGGCCCTGGCGAAACGCCGCCGGTCAGAGCGATCGGTCAGGCATCGGGCGATCCGGGTCGAGGAACCCGATCACCGGCATCGCCGGCTGCTGCGCGCGCGCCGCGAGCGGCCACGCCGCCGCCGCGCCGCCGAGCAGGGTGATGAACTCGCGGCGTCGTCTCATTCGATCACCTCGTCGGCGCGCGCGAGCAGCGTCGGCGGCACGTCGAGGCCGAGCGCCTTGGCGGTCTTGAGGTTGATCACCAGTTCGTACTTGGTCGGCGCCTGCACCGGCAGGTCCGCCGGCTTCTCGCCCTTGAGGATGCGATCGACATAGCCGGCCGCACGCCGGTACTGGTCGATGTAATCAGGCCCGTAGGAGATCAGGCCACCGGCGGCGGCGAAGACACGATCGAAGTAGACTGCGGGCAGTTTGTGCCGGGCCGCCAGCGTGACGATCAGATCGCGATGACGCTGCGCCAACGGGCTCGCCGTCACGATCAGGCCGCCGTTCGGAGCGCGCGCGAAGGCCGCGACGGCGCGCTCGATCTCGGGCGCGTCGCGCATGTTGACCGGAGTTACCTCCACCCTGAGCGACGGCGCCACGGACTGGATTATGCCAAACTGGCCGATCCGGAGGGTGTGTCGGCATACCGAAGAACCGCCACTCGCGTCAGGCCCGGCGCGATCTCCTTGAGCAGCTCCAGCCATTTCCCGCCGATGCTGTATTCGAAATTCATGAAACCGGTGGCATTGCCGCCCGGCCGCGCCAGGCTGTCGACGAAGCCGGCGCCGACCGGATCGACGACGCGACCGGAAACACGATCGGTACGGTGCGGGTCGCCTGCAGCAACGGCCCCACGGTCGTGGCGGCAGGGGCCAGGATGACGTCGGGCGCGAGCGCGGCCAATTCCGCCGCGTGCCTGCGAATCTCGGCGGCATCGGTCGTGGCCCAGCGGGTGTCGATGCGCACGTTGCGGCCGATGGTCCAGCCCAGGAGCGCCAGCCCCTGATGGAACGCCGCGAGGCGGGCCTGAAATTCCGCATCGTCCGCGGCTGCGGGCAGGAGGATGCCGATGCGCCGCATCCGCTCGGGCTGCTGCGCGCGCGCCGCGAGCGGCCACGCGACCGCCGCGCCGCCGAGCAGGGTGATGAACTCGCGCCGCCTCATGGGCTCCGCTCCTCAGGTCGGGAGCCGCACATTACCACGTCGTTGATGGCCGCGAACTGGATCGAAGATGACAATTGTTGCGCTGGATGCCAGCCAAGTTCGGCGCGCGTCCCTACAACCCCACCAGCGGCAAGGGCTCCCTGGTGGGGTTTTCGTAGTGGGAACACCGGCGCTCGATGCATTTAGCCGGATGGCGGCTCTTTGGCGATCTGATCCGCCAAGGCCAAAGGGAGTCGTCCCGCCCTCGCCGGTTCTGGCTTCGCAACCTCCCCGGCGGGGGCGCTAATGCGCGCGCAAGAGCGTTCGCCGCCAAACCCGGCGCTATGCCAAGAGTCGCTTAAGACGACTGCTCGCGGTCATCTTCCGCTCGACGAGCATGCCGGTCACGGCCCTTGAGCCGCGCGCCTTCGAGGCCAGGCGCAAGTGCGTCGTAGAGCCAGCAGATTGCGATGACGGTCGCCAAGAAAAACAAAAATGCCAGTTCGATCATTGGAGCCATCCCCAGGTACGGCTACAAAAATTCGTTCCCGCAAGATGGGCAGCTAAATAGTCATTTATGGCAAATCGGTGACTCGTGACCACGTGGCTGGGACGAGATCACCTTCCCGGCGGTCAACGACGAGCACGCCGCTGGCGACGCATGACGCCAGCCAATGCGGTCTGGCCAGACCTCAGCAAGCAGCGCGACGATGACTTGATGCGGGCTCTCGGCATGAGCCCGATTGCGGACGATTCCCGTCCGCATGACTCAGCCGCTAGGTCTCGTGGCTCAGAAAGCATCCGGTGCGTCGCCAGAGCGCGTGCAGGACCCGTCCCAGATACCAAGATATTTCCCTTTCCGTTGCCCTCCCATCCCCGTAAGGAGTGGACCCGGTCTAGGGCGGTGATTTCCACACGCTTTATCCGGCGCGGCTTACGGTCGCCATTCTCGCGTCTGAACCCTCTCGCCCGCGATCGCGGCCGGCGCCTCATCGCGTTGATACAGGAACTCGGTGAAACGCAGAAATAGCCAGGTGCTGCCAGCGTCAGCGGTTGTCTGAGACGGCTAATTAGCCACGGCGTTTCCACACGTCACAAGCCAACAGGTAGAGGATGCCAACGAAAAGGCCCCCGTAAAGGACAATTCCAAACCAGGACAATCCGTCCCCGCTGAATTGGACGCTCCATCTTCCGATCGTAAACGTGACAGCCACCAATCCGAGAATCAGGGCTGTTCTGAACAACGCCATTTGGCGTTCTTCTTCGTTCGTTCGTTGAATGTGCATGCGTTCGCGACCGGTCTCTCTGCCGCCCCAATACCGACGGCGCGCAGAGCATGGGCTCTTCGGGCGATGCTTGCACGACAAATCGAACTACTGCCTTGTTAGCCGCGCTGGGAACGACTCGCAACAACAAGATTTATCGGGCGGACATCAAGGGGCATAGTGGCTGCAGCCGAACCAACAGAGCTACTGCCGGAGCGTGGGCGCGGGGCCAAGTGCAGCGTCGGCGTGGCATCCCCGGATTGCGGCCGATTCCCCGTCGGTGACCAGCCGCTAGGTCCTGACTGCGCGCGATGGTCGCGTTGTCGCCCCGATATCTTGCCTGCATGCTCTGCTTCGTGACTCAGGCGACGGAGGGGGCGATGAGCAATGGGCTGACGGGGCTCGAACGGTTTTTGCTGATCATCGCGGTGGCGTTGATTGTCGCATTCGTCATCGGCGCGTTCACGCTCCGCCCAGTATGACGCGTTCTCGATCCGGCGCGAGGTCATTCGATCACCTCGTCGGCGCGGGCGAGCAGCAATTGAAGCGGCCGCTCGCCTCCGTTGGATGGGGCAACCTCCCCGGCGGAGGCGTTATTGCCTAGACTGACGCCTCCGAACTTCAGCTGAAATTCATCTGCGGTCGAAGCGTCGGCGAAACACCATGTCACATAGAAACGACCATCGGCATCACGCGGGCCTCGGCGCGATGGCTCTTAGGCCCTGCCGGGAATAAAACTCCTCTTGCTGATCGAGAAGGTGGCGAGACCGCCATCCGGCACCAGCATGAGGACAAGGTGCGGAAATCGCTCGTTAGTCCGGTGTGAGCAACTGCAGCATCCTAGAAACTAAATCCTGGTTGTTGGACAATCGCGACCCGATGGCTGGCGTATAGTTCTCAAATGCCGTACGTTGTCTCCACTGGCAAGTCGCTCAGCTTGTCCGAGAGAGCTGCTCCTAAACGAGAACGTACCGAATTTCTCGTTCTAAATAATAGGCAGCACTGGTGCCGTCGGCAGGCACGATTTCAACCCAAGAGATCGACGTTTTTCTGATCAGGGGAGCCGCCACACTTCTGCACGTCGGTGGTTCCCAATTTTTGAATCACAAAGGAGACCACAATGAATCGGCGTCACATTCTCAGCCTTTCCCTCATCCCGGCGTTGGGACTTGCCATGCTGCCGGGTAGCGTTTCCGCTCAGCAAAAGTCGCTTAAGGAGCAACTGACCGGCACGTGGACGATTGTTTCTAATGATAACACTGCTTCAAACGGCACCAAGCGTCAGCCCTTTGGCCCCAATCCGAAAGGCTACATGGTCCTTAGCCCCGAAGGACGGTACGTTCAAATCCTCACGAACCTCGACCGTCCAAAATTCGCGATCAACAGCCGGTTGGAGGGCACTGCAGAGGAAAACAAATCGGCAGTGCACGGAACCACTGCGACGTTTGGCACGTGGTCGGTCGATGACGCGGGCAAAATACTCCTCATCAGAAATGAGGGCGGCATGTTCCCGAACCAAGTAGGAACAGATTTCGAACCGCTCCTTTACCCTGGTAGGAGACGAACTGAAGGTGAGCAATCCTACTCCGGGTTCTGGCGGAAAAGCCGAGAGCGTGTTCAAGCGAACCAAGTAGCCATCGCGCACCAATGCGAATGGTCCCCGCGCGGCCTAGCCGTGCGGGGGTCGCAATGTCCGAATTGGGTCTCGACCAAGGCAGTCAGCGCGAAGCATCACCGCACTTCCGCTTCGCGCCGAATCCGGACGAAAGGTCAATGAATTGGCCTTGCTCGCGATTGGAAATTTCTCATGATGAAACGCCGCGAGTCTGCGCTGCGAGATGATCAAATGATGCATCGCCGAAAGTTTCTCATGGCTGTGCTGGCGGCACCGGCTTCGGCGGCCGCGCAGGCACACCGCTTCCGGATCGGGTGGCTCGTGTTCGGCGGTGCCACTTTGGGACCGATCGATCTGTCGTTGAAGGACGCGCTCATCCAGCGCGGATTGGTCGATGGCCGTAACGTCGAAATCGTCCACCGCTATGCCAACGGCGTACCGGCGCGGCTTGCGGAATTAGCTGGCGAACTGGTCGCACAGAAGCCCGACCTGCTGCTCGCGGTTGGCGGCGACGTTATCAAGGCGCTGTTCGATGCAAGCAACGGCAGCATACCGATCGTGGGCGGCGTCAGCGACAGCCCGATGCGAGCAGGTATCGCCGCGTCGCTTGCCCGGCCGGGCAAGAATTTCACCGGGGTGACGTTTCTCACGGATGAAATGGCCGCCAAGCGAATGGAGATCCTCAAGGAAGTGGCGCCCAATACAAGACGCGTCGCTGCGATATTTAATCCGCAGCATTTTGACGACGAGTTGACGTTCGCGCGCCGCGGCGCAGAAGCTCTCGGCATCGAGTTGACGTCCAATCCCATAACCAGCCCCGCCGATCTCGACGCGGCGCTAGGCGCGGCGAGCGCCAGCGGCGCCGATAGCTTGTTCGTCATTGCGTCACGGCTGACCAACTTTGCCGCCACAAAAATCGCCCAGTATGGCCAGGAGCGGCGCCTGCCAGTGATCGCCTCCTGGCGCGAATTCACCGCCAGCGGGGCTTTATTATCCTACGGGCCAAGCCGGATTTTCGAGGCCAAGCGTCTCGCCGACTATGTGGAAAAGGTCTTGAAAGGGGCAAAGCCGGCCGATCTGCCGATCGAGCAACCCGTGAAATTCGAGCTGGTCATCAACCTTAAGACCGCCAAGGCGATCGGCCTCGCCATCCCGGAATCGTTCCTGCTGCGCGCCGACGCGGTGATCGAATAAGTGGCGAGGTCCGCTTTGGGTCTTGGTCGTGTCCTTGGAGTTCGAACTTGTTATTAACTTGCCAACCGCTCGAGCTCTTGGTCTCGACATTCCCCCGATGTTGCTCGCACGCGCCGATGAGGTGATCGAATGATGCAGCGCCGCCAGTTCATCTCCCTGCTCGGTGGCGCGGCGGCGGCGTGGCCAGTGGCGGCGAGCGCGCAGCAGCCCGAGCGGATGCGCCGCATCGGCATCCTCCTGCCCGCAGCCGCCGACGATCCTGAATTTCAGGTTCGTGTCGCGGCATTCCATCAGGGCTTACAGCAATCGGGTTGGAGCATCGGCCGCAACGTGCGCATCGACACCCGCTGGGCCACGACCAGTGCTGCCGAGGTTCGCAGACATGCGGTGGAATTGGCCGCGCTGGCGCCCGACGTCATCCTGGCCAGTGGTGCCTCAACCGTGGGGCCGATGCTGCAAGCGACCCGCACCGTGCCGATCGTTTTCCCGAATGTCGTCGATCCGGTCGGCGCCGGCTTCGTCGAGAGCCTGGCACGCCCGGGCGGCAACGCCACCGGTTTCCTGTCGTTCGAATACAGCCTGAGCGGGAAATGGCTGGAGTTGCTCAAGCAGATTGCGCCGGGGACGACGCGAGTGGCGGTGCTTCGGGATGCCGCCGTGCCTTCCGGCATCGGCCAATTCGGCGTCATCCAAGCCATGGCGCCATTGCTCGGTGTGGACGTAACGCCAGTCAACACACGAGACGCCGGCGAGCTCGAGCGCGCCGTCGCGGCATTTGCCCGTTCCGACAATGGCGGTCTGGTCCTGACGGCTAGCCCATCGGCGGCATTTAATCGCGATCTGATCATCGCACTCGCAGCACGGCACAAGCTGCTCGCGGTCTACTTTGAACGCAACTTCGTGACCGCCGGCGGACTGATCTCCTATGGGCCCGATTTCATCAATCAATGGCGGGGCGCGGCTTCGTATGTCGATCGCATACTCAAGGGCGAGAAGCCGGCCGACCTGCCGGTGCAAGCGCCGACTAAATATGAGCTGGTCATCAACCTCAAGACCGCCAAAGCGCTCGGTCTCGAAATACCAGCAATGCTACTTGCCCGCGCCGACGAGGTGATCGAATGACTTCGCGCCGCGAGTTCATCACGCTGCTCGGCGGCGCGGCGGCGGCGTGGCCGGTGGCGGCGAGTGGGCAGCAAGCTACGATGCCGGTCATCGGCTTTATCAACAGCGGGGCCGAGCAATCGCTTGCACCCATGGTCGCGGGTTTCCGCCGCGGTCTAAACGAAACGGGCTTCGTGGAAGGTCGAAATGTGACGATCGAATTCCGCTGGGCCGAAAATCAAATCGATCGGTTGCCCGTCTTGGCCGCCGATCTGGTCGCCCGGCGGGTTTTCGTTATTGCGGCAACTGGCGGTCCCGTGACGGGGCTCGCGGTAAGAGCGGTAACCAAGGACATTCCGCTTGTCTTCATCAGCGGCGTTGACCCGGTCAAGTTGGGCCTTGTTGCCAGTCTGAACCGGCCTGGCGGCAACGCCACTGGAGTCAACATGTTCATTACCGCGGTTGAGGCGAAGCGCCTTGGACTGCTGCACGAGCTGATGCCAACCGCCAGTCGCCTTGCCGTGATCGTGAACCCGAAAAGTCCGGAACTGGAGGCACAACTAAGCGATTTGCAGGAGGCCGCTCGCTCGATTGGAAGGGAACTTCACATCTTGCAGGCCGGCAATGGAGGGGAGATCGAGACAGCCTTCGCCAACCTTGCCCAAGCGGGGACACAGGCACTTCTTGTCGCTGGCGACCCGCTGTTCAATAGTCAACGCGAGCACATTGTGGTTCTTGCCGCGCGCTATGCTGTGCCGGCGATCTACGAAGCGCGCACTTATCCGCAGGCTGGCGGCTTGATGAGCTATGGACCCAATCTCGCCGACATGTATCGCCAAGTCGGCGTCTACACCGGTCAAATCCTCAAGGGCGTCAAGCCCGGGGACTTGCCGGTCATCCAGCCGACCGTGCTGGAACTCGTCATCAATCTCAAGACCGCCAAAGTGCTCGGCCTCGAGGTTCCGCCAATGCTGCTCGCGCGCGCCGACGAGGTGATTGAATGAAGCGGCGCGAGTTCATCACGCTAATCGGCTGCGCTGCAGCGGCGTGGCCGCTCGCGGCGCACGCGCAGCAGCTGAAGAAACATCAGAGGGTTGGGGTCCTGCATCCCGGGCAGGCCACGTCGGTCAATACGCGCATTGCCGTAATCCGCGAAGGCTTAAGTGAGGGCGACCCACAACGCGATTCCAGCATCGAGATGGTTGTGCGTCTTGCCGACGGCGATCTATCGCGGTTGCCGATGCTCGCGAAAGATTTGGTCAGCAATCGAGTCGATGCCATTGTGGCGGCTGGTCCTCCTTCCGTTCTGGCAGCAAAAGGCGCAACCGACACCATTCCGGTGATTGCGATCGACCTCGAAAGCGACCCAGTAGCTAGTGGACTCGTCGCGAGCCTCGCGCGGCCCGGAGGCAACGTCACTGGCGTATTCCTGGACTTTCCCGATTTCAGCGCGAAATGTCTTCAACTCCTCATCGAGGCTGTCCCAGCGTTGGCCAAGGTCGGCGTGGTGTGGGACCCGACCACTGGTTCGTTGCAGCTTAATTCGGTCCAGGCAGCAGCCCAAGGGTTTGGCATCAGCGTGGAGGTTTTCGAGGCACGTCGTGTGGGCGACATAGCAGATGTGTTCTATGCGGTAGACCGATCAAGCATCCAAGGCGTCCTCCTACTATCTTCGCCCTTGATCGGCGGAAATCCGCAATTGATTGCAGACCTTGCGACCCGAAGAAATATTCCAACAATTTCACTGTTCCCCGACATTGCAAGAGAGGGCGGGCTGCTTGCATACGGACCGGACATTCAGGCTCTCTATCGGCAAGCCGGAGCAGTTGCGCGGAGGGTACTGAATGGGGCCAAGGTGTCCGAGTTTCCGGCAGAGCGCCCTACGCGATTTCAGCTGGTAGCGAACCTGAAAACTGCGAGGCTGCTCGGCATCACGCTCCCACCTTCGATCCTGGTACGCGCCGACGAGGTGATCGAATAACCGCGCCACAGCGTGGCTCTTTTTGGGAGCACAGCGGACATGAGCGGACTTGTCGGCTCGGACGCTTCGGTCGAAAATGACCCAGAGGCGTCATAATGGCGGCCTGAATTGCTGCAGAGCACTGCCCGGCATTCCTATTTCGCCAGGGCCAAGCTCGTGGTCTAATCGTTAGATTACGAGCCAAAATTGGCGTGGTCCTCAGCCTTGGAGAAGGCAATGCGACGACGCGATTTCATGACTGGAGTTGCGGGTTCAGCAGTGGCGTGGCCGCTCGCCGCACGTGCCCAAACGCCGCTCCCAATTGTTGGAGTTTTGTGGCCAGGTGCATCTCCACCGGCCCCGCCGCGAATGGAGTCCTTTACGCTTGCATTGCGTCAACTTGGTTTCATCGAGGGACACAACATTGCAATCGAGCTTCGCTATGCGCGCGCTGGTCTGCAACAGCTCCCTCAACTGGCAGGGGAATTGATCCAGCTCCAACCGCGCGTGCTGGCCACTTTTGGTGATCACACGCCAAAGATTGTTCAACAGGCAACGCGAACAATCCCCGTTGTCGCCATCAGTGACGACATTCTGGGAGCGGGAATCGTCAATTCTCTTTCGCGGCCGGGCGGTAACACCACCGGCTTTACGATTATGTCCCGGAGTTAAGTGCAAAGAGATGGAGGTACTGAAGGAGATGATCCCCGACGTTTCGCGCGTTGCGGCACTTTGGGATCCCACCACTGGTGCATCGCAAGTCTCGACAACGGAGCAAGCCGCTCAGTCCATGGGTCTCGACCTTCGGATTCTGGAGGTTCGACAACGAAACGACCTTGCTGGAGCCGTTCGCGCGGCGAAAAATCTGGGAGCGACCGCTCTCAACGTTTTCTCCTCACCGTTCCTTGCATCCCTATATCGTGCAGATCATTGATCTCTCAGCTGAGCATCGCCTGGCGGCGATTTATCAATGGAAGGAGCATGTAGAAGCCGGCGGCTTGTTGTCCTACGGACCGAGCCTAGCAGCAATGTTCCGCCAGACCGGCACAATCGTCGTGAAAATCCTCAAAGGTGCCAAGCCTTCCGACTTACCGGTTGAACAACCAACGAAATTTGAACTGGCGGTTAACGCCCGTACCGCAAAGGCCTTAGGTCTGGCCATTCCACCTTCTATACTTATCCGCGCCGACGAGGTGATCGAATAGCATTTGCTATTGCTGCATCTGCTCAAGTCTGTTTCTGGCCCAACTCGGACCTCGCCTGATGTCCGCTTTCTGTGACGCTATTGGGGAACAACGGACATCAGCGGGGTTTAATTCGTCGTTTTAGCCGGCCGCGACGGCGCTTACCTCGAAAGGGCGGCTGATCCTCTGCACCGTGTGGATCGCACGCCGAACTGCTCGGCGATCACGCGCACGCCGGGACGGTCAGGCTTGGCCCAGCGCCGCCTGGATTTCGCTTTTCCAGCTCCGGGGCGATCGTCGGCCGTCCAAGCTGCTTTCCCTCGCTCCTGGCCCGCGCCAAGCCCGCCCGGACGCGCTCCTGAATGATGCTGCGCTCGAACTCGGCAAACACGCCCATCATCTGGAACATGGCCTTGCCGGCCGGCGTCGTGGTGTCGAGGCCCTGCTGATGCAGGAACAGGTCGATCCCGAGCGCGTGCAGCTCGGACAGGAAGCCAACGAGGTCTTGCAGGCTGCGGCCGAGCCGATCGACGGACCACGCCATCACCACGTCGAACTGCCGCTTGGTGGCGTCCCGGCACAGGGCATCGAACTGGGGCGCTTGTCGCGCCCCTTGGCGCCGCTGACGCCGTGATCCTTGTAGACCTTGACGATCTCGTAGCCGACGCGCTCGGCGATCCGGCGCAGCTCGCGCTCCTGGTTGGCCGTGGTCTGATCGATGGTCGAGACCCGCAGATAGATCGCAGCGCGCTTCATCGGAGCCCCCAATTTTGCATAGCTTAAGTATAGCACAGGTACGTAGCAAATAACAGTATTAGATGCATACGGCAAAACCAATCTCAGAAACTCCGCGTTTCATTGAGGCCGATATCGACGATTTCACTGAGGGTTTATTGATACGCCATTCCGCAACGGGCGGCTTCCGCAGGCAGTGTGAGAATGAATGAGCAAAGGGGGATCATGCGCCTAGCGTGTCGAGGGGCCCCCACCCGCCAAGGCTCGCAAACCTGTTCCGGCATTGCCGCCATAGGTGCGCACGGTGCTGGTCTGGTCGCGATTTCCGAGCGTAGCTCGCACCCTGCTTTCGCACGGCCTCGTGGTGGTGAATCATCTCCAAGATGCGCTGATACGTTCGCTGGTGCATCCCTCGCGGCTTGACCGGAATAGTGTCGCCTGACTGCCATCCGAGCCTTGCACGCAATTTCTCCACCTGACGGGCCGAGCGGTCCCAGCGGTGGCCCATGGTGGACTGGTAGGTGATGCCGGCGCACTTGCGGCACATGAAGAACCAAATCTCGTGGTGCTGAGCCCGATAGCGGGCATACAGAACACGGGCCGGGTGCTGGCACTCGCTGCACAAGAACACGAGGTAGCGACCACCGTAGTGGGCCTTCCGCCAGGAGCAACAGATGGCCTGCCGAAGCGGCTCCAGTGGCGTCCCGCTGGCGGACTTTCGAGGATACTCCAGCACCAGCCGCCGGCCGTCCGGTCCACCGTCCACCTCAAACCCAAGCATTCCAAACAACAGCCCGCGAGCTCCTAACTCAAGCTTTCCCTCTCGCGCCAATTCATGAACGTCCAGCCGTGCGCATTGCACGTCGCGGAATCGTCCCTTGTAGTTGTGTCCACCAGATCCGCGTCCGCCCATGATTGTTCCTCGGTCCTCCCGCCTGTTTTTGACGAAATTTAGAGTCAGCCGGCTCTGACGATCAAACGGCCTCGCGGTGGGCTGCGATAGCAGGACGTGCCGGCAATCAGTCTGTTTCGCTCTGTAGCGCAAGCCGCTTAACCGAAACGTCGGGCAGTGCGTATCAGGGCTGCGAGTGATCTACGCCGAGCGATTGCCTCTGCCGAATAGTGGCCGTGCTTCCATGCGTTCCTATTCCCCTTCGGTGCCCCCGTCGACTTTCCGCCGTGCATCCGGCATCGACCGTTCGGCATCGCTGGCGACTGGCACGGGCTCCCGCGTCGTGTCCGGGCTCGGCATCGGGGTGCCTGGTGTATGGGCAATTGCATGGGGTTGATCCTTTGATTTCGATGCGAACCCACCCCCCGGGGCCTCGACATTGCCGACGATGGCTTGGCCGCCCTCATGGACGTGGACGTGCTCGACCGTGACCTTCTGCTGGCCCTTGCCACGATGGCGATTGAGTGCTTCGAGCAACGTCGCGTAGGTCCGCGAGAGCTTGTTCGCTTGGTTGAGATTTTCCCGCCGCCCCTCGAAGGTCTGCTCGCCGATCATGGCGCGCCGATAGCATTCCATCGAGGCGTTGTGGCAGGCGACAAGTTGCGCCGCGATCATCCCTTCGAGCTCGTCCCTCGGCTTGATGCCGATCAGGGCATCGACCGTGGCATGGCGTTGCCGCCTGATTTCCTCGTCGTCTGAATTTTTCAACCAAAGCGTTTGATTGTTTGATTGGCGACGATGTTGTTCCAGTCATCGGACATCGACCCGCCGATGACCTTCAGGCGGCCCTTTAATGTTGAAAGGTCGTGGACGTGGACCTCGGGCTCGGGCTTTTTCGATTTCGCAGCAGCTTTTGTCATTGTCGGGATTCCTACTAGCGAGTTGGACGATTGGCGATTTTTCGCGGCTAAAACAGCCGATAGTCGCGCCAAAAGAGGAGCTTTCGCGGGTCGAGGCAACAATCGGGCAACAAGACAGTGAATTCGCCACCGATAGGCGCGCTGATCTGAGCGGCCTCATCGTGCCCAGCCCCGGCGTTGCATTGCCTGTCGCAGCTGCGGACTGACGGGCGTGTGCAACGCCCGAATCGATGCCGCCTCTCTGGGATCGGTGATTTCGACGAGGCTCGGGGCCGACCACTCAGGAAGGGATGCTGCACCCCCGCCAAGTTGGGTGCCCCCTAGTGGTATACTAGTTATGCACCGCCTTTCCGTAGCGGTGTGGGTGTCCTGTATGCACCGCCTTTCCGTAGCGGTTTCAGTGTCGGGTGCTCCGCCTTTCCGTAGCGTGAGTGCACCGCCTTTCCATAGCAAGGTGCTACGCCTTGGCGGTGCGGGATTCTGTTTTCCATCGCGGCCTGCACGTCGCTGTCGCTGGAATTTCTTGCCATCCCATTTCATGAAGTCGCGCGTTGGCAGTTCCTGCATGTAGCCACACTCAGTCAACCGCCAGTGTGGTGCCTTGCCCTTGCCCTCTGCTCCGAGGCTGCCCGGCTGGACCATCGCGATGAAGCCGTAGTGTTCGAGTTCGCGAAACCAATTGCCAATTTCCTCGAATCCCGAGCCCACCTCCCTCCTTGCGTCGCGTTGCGACAGATACAGTCTGCCGTTGTTATGGAAGTTGCTGGAATAGCGCAGCTTCAATGAGACATAGAGCGAGCGAGCACCGTGGGACAAAGCTCGCCATGCGGGACTTGCGAGAGTTTCCTTCAGCAGGGCCACGAATGGCGGCAGTCGCCCCTTCTCCTTGCTTCGACTTCATCGCCGCTCATCAACTGCGCAGAATTCCGCAGTTGCCCCGCTGGCGCTTTTTTCAGGCTCGGGGGGCGTCATTAGTGCAGCCCTCCCATTTTTTTGCATGGACGAGGCTGCGCCGTCACTTTCCCGCCGGTTCCTGAAGCGCCGGAATACCGGACTGCCGAGATGGTTATCCTCGACGGTGAGCTTGGCGGCCTCGCCAATCGAGCTGACGTGCAGGCAAAGTGTAGGTCCGCGCCAGCAATCCATCGCTTGGTCCGGCGACATACCGGCCGCAATCAACGAGCGGCACATCGCTAGGACCGGTGCGTAGGCGGTCACCGTCATGAGGGCTGCGCCACAGGTCTCGCTGCCGCTCAGCTCGGCGCGGATCGTCAGCGCGCGCCGTGTTAGCGAGGGGGGCGTGGCATGGTCCGACCTATTTGGGTCCACCGGTCCGTCGTCGCATCGCGCGACAACGCCTCCGGCCGCGCCGTTCCCGGCGCCGGCATCATTCGGCATGTTGGCTTAAGAACCAGCGAGCCAGTCGGCTAAGGCATCGGCCGTGACGAATACCGCCGCGCCCAGCTTCGTGCGTCGTGGCCCGCGGCCGGCGCCCCATTCGGCGTACAGAAACGCACGCGAGCAGCCCGCCAACCGGCAGACCTCGCCGGGGCGGTACGCTGCGCGCGGGGCGGCAAGATCACGATCGGTTCTATCCTGGGGAACTGGCAGCGCGACCGGGCGAACCCCGGATTCCCGGGGTTGGCTTCCCATTTCTTTTATCATGGCGGGTCCCGGCTGCGGGCACCCAAGACCTAAGCCCGCCGCGGCCGATTTGCAAGCGACGGCCACAGCGGCATGGTCGTTATCAACGGGTTGCACTTTCATTTTGCTTCCTTCCTGTGCTTGGAAGGCACGCTTTCGCGGTCAGTTTTGCACAAGCAGTGCTTGCCATTGTGGCAAGCGGTTGCTTTACTGTCCGCGTGCTTCGGTTTTCTCAGGATCAAATCACCCTTTGAGCTACCGGGGCTGTTCGGCGGCAACCGAACAGCCCCATCCGTTTGCCCGAAGCGGGCGCACCGTTGAGCCCGAATCCCGGCTCACTTTAAAAGAATCGCACACATCCCAAGGGCCACGCAACGAACGGCGCGGACAACCGCCGCAACAGCCGGTGTTATCAACGCGATTCACCGCGCCGCAGGTTGTTAATTTTCCGGGCAATTTTCTTAAGGGGTTTCAATAGTCACGGCGAGGTAACGGGGCTTTATTCGCAAATGCGCTGAAAGGTTAGCAGATCGGGTCGAGCGTATGCGCCGCCAAAGTCACGGCAACGTGAAAGCATCACCTCCGCCGAATTGCCACGACGTTGCCGGCCGGTGCCGCGCAGTAGCGATCCCACGCCACCATCAGTTCGCGCCGCCGATCGAGCGCATCACCGCGGCGGTAGGCCCGCTCGACTTCGCTGCCGACCTTATGCGCTATCGCTGCTTCGGCGATCTCGCGCGGGAACGATGTGCAGTCACCGACCCAATCACGAAACGTGCTGCGCATCCCGTGTTGTGTAGCGTTATCGACGCCAAATCGACGCTGGAGGCATTCGTTCAAAGCATTGTGCCCGAGCGACTTGCCACGGAAGCGGCCGGGAAACACAAAAACGCTTTCCTTAATCTCCGCCATTTCCCGCACGATCGCGAGCGCACGGCCAACAAGGGGACTCGGTGCGCGGTGCGCCCCTTCATCGACATGGCCGGCACCGTCCAAACCGCGGCGTCGAGATCGAATTCCCACCACTGCGCGCTAACTACCTCATCCGCCCGAGCGCCCACCAGAATTGAGAATTCAAGCGCCCTGCTGGTCACGCTATCGCGCTCGCGCAGCCGTGCCATCAGTGCCGGCAATTCCTTATAGGGCAACGCCGGCAAGTGTTCCTTGAGCGACTGCTTGGGCGGCCTGGAAAGCAGACTATCGAGGTGCCCACGCCAGCGCGCCGGATTCTCCCCGGATCGCAGGCCGAGAGCTTTTGCTGCGTCGAGCACTAGCTCAATCCGGCCGCGTAGTCGGCTCGCCGTTTCGCGTTTCGTTTCCCATATCGGTTGCAGGGCGCCGAGGACGGCTTCGGTGTCGATTGCTTCGACCGGCAACGAGAGCAGCACTGGCGCCAGACGCTGAAATCCCGTCGCCCATTCGCGCGCATGCTTGTGGTTTGTCCACTCGCTCCGGTGCGCCCTTACATAGTCTGATGCGCATTCAGCGAACGTTCGGGCCCCCTTCGGCTTGCGCGCCTCTTTCGGATTGACGCCGTCGGCCAGCGCCGTCCGATGTTCTCGCGCAAGTTCGCGAGCGCGGGCGAGCGAAACTGCCGACGCTGAGCCTAAGCCAAGCTCTACGCGCCGGCCGTGCCAGCGATAAAGATAGACCCACGTATCGGCCGCCGTTACCGACGGACAAATAAAGCCCGTTGCCGTCGGCATGGCGCCCGTCGCCGAGCGATGCGATCGAGCGGGATTTAGGCGATGGGTGAGCCTTGCCATAACGGCCAGTATCCTTCCGCCCCGCTTCCTTCGGCCCGCTCCCTACCCCACCTTTTACCCCACTACGACCCCACAACGTCAATAGACAAATAAAAACAGCCGGAAACTGCTATGGAAAAGAAACCCTGTAAAATTCAGGGTTATGCGACACAGGCGAACAAGCACGGACAATCGCAAACATCGAGCAGGTAGAAAGGCATTCCGCCCCGCTCATTTTTCGATTGTGTCCGAGCATCATGTTGCTGGTGTTCCTCGATATCTTGAAGTTGGCGTTCCGCTCATGCCCGCGAAAGCGGGCATCCAGTTCTTGATCTTCAAGCGCTGGGTCCCCGCTTTCGCGGGGACGAGCGGAAGAAGTTCTTCGTGTCTAATCCTGGAACACCGCGACGGCGCGGATCGGCGAGCCGGTGCCGCCGCGGAACTTGAGCGGCAGGCCGATGAACTGGAATTCGCCCTGCCCAATCAGCGATTCCAAATTGCACAGGCTCTCGATATGCGTGATGTCGAGCTCCAGACACGCCTTGTGCACCAGGGCATTGACCTTGCCCTCCGGGCCGGGCCGCATCGAATCGATGCCGAAATGCACGACGCCCTGCTGCGCCAGCCACTCGGTCGCCTCGACGTTCACGCCCGAATTGTCGGTGGAATACTTGGCGGTCGGGAAGGTGCGCTCATGGTGGCCGGTGCAGAGCAGCACCGTGCCCTTCTTCGGCACCGGCACGCCCGCCTTCTTCACCGCCGCTTCCAAATCTGCCGGCGTGATCTCGGCGCGCGGCGCAATGTGCCGCAGGTCGATGCAGATGCCCGGCACGATGCAGTATTCCAGCGGATACTCGTTGATCGGAGTCGCGTCCTTGCCGAAGTGCCGCGGTGCGTCGATGTGGGTGCCGCCGTGGTCGGGCATCGAGAAGAACATCACGCTGTTACCCTGGACGTTGCCGGACTCGGCGAACGCCTCCTCGTGCGTCTTCCAGACGCCGTGGATGATCGGCGGCTGTCCCGGATAGTTCGGCGTGCGGTGATATAGCTCGCGGCTCAGGTCGACGATGCGCATGTTCTTTTCTCCCTCCCTTGTGGAGCGGCCGGCCGGGACACTACCCGCCGCGTACCCCCGCGACAACGCCCGATGATATCCGCTACAAAGACTGCCCGCCCGGAGCCCCCCATGAAAAGCAGCACCGACCGAATTCTCACCACGCATACCGGCAGCCTGCCGCGGCCAAAGCCGCTGATCGACCTCATTCTCCGCCGCGAGAAGGGCGAGGCGATCGACGCTGCGGCGTTCGAGGCCACGACCGCCAAGGCGGTGGACGAGGTGGTAGCCCAGCAGGTCGCGGCCGGCATCGACATCGTCAGCGACGGCGAGATGAGCAAGCCGTCCTATACGACCTACATCCGCCATCGCGTCGAGGGCATCGGTCCCGACCCGCGCGCCGCCGAGAAGGGCCGCGACATCATGATCGGACGCGACCTACTGGCACATCCGGACTTCGCCCGGCAGGGCAACTTCGTCGCCACACCGTTTCCCGGCTGCACCGGGCCATTGCGCTACAAGGACCGCAGCGGGCTCGACCGCGACCTCGCGCACCTCAAGACCGCGGCGGCGAAATCGAAGCCCACTGACGTGTTCATGACTGCGCCGTCGCCCGGCATCCTGACCCGTTTCATCATCAACCTGCATTATCCGACCGAGGAAGCCTACGTGGAGGCGCTGGCCGAAACGATGAAGACCGAATACCGCGCGATCGTCGAGGCCGGATTCATTCTGCAGATCGATGCGCCCGACCTGGGGTCGGCCCGGAACAACCAGTACCGCAGCCTGAGCGACGACGAGTTCCGCAGCAAGATCGCCGAGCGCAACATCGCGGCGCTCAACGGCGCGATCGCCGGACTGCCGGCGGACCGGATGCGGCTGCACATCTGCTGGGGCAATTACGAGGGCCCGCACACCCACGACCTGCCGGTGACCAAGATCATCGACATCGCATTCAAGGCGCGCATCCAGGCGATCAGCATCGAGGCGGCCAATCCGCGCCATGACCACGAATGGGAGGACCTCAAGCAGGTCAAGATTCCCGATGACCGGATTCTCATTCCGGGCGTGATCGACTCGACGACGAACTTCGTCGAGCATCCGCGACTGGTGGCGCAGCGCATCGCGCGTTACACCGACATCGTCGGCCGGGAGCGTGTCATCGCCGGGGTCGATTGCGGCTTCGGCACCTCGGTGCGCACCGAGCCGATGGTGGTGGACAGCATCGTTTGGGCCAAGCTTGCGGCGCTCAGCGAAGGCGCCGCAATCGCCAGCAAGCGGCTGTGGCACAAGGCGGCGTGAGCGCTGGCATCCCGGGCGCAGCGCGGCACGAAGTGATGCGCTGCAGACCCGGGATCGTAACAGGCACCGGCTTTGGGAAGGTCCCGGATCAGCGGTGCATCGCTTGCGCGCTGCACCGCGTCCGGGACACAAGAGACATTTAGTTCTTCCGCACCAACCCCAGGACCTTGGCGACCGCCGCGGTCTTCTCGGTCTGCGCCTTGATCGTCGCCGCCAGTTCCTCGGGTCCGGCGGGAACCATGTCCTGTCCGGTGGCGGCAATGCGTTGCGAGATCACTGGATCGTTCGCGGCCTCCACGACGTCTGCGGCGATGCGCTTGCGCAGGTCGAGCGGCATCCCGGCCGGACCGTAGAAACCCGACGTGGTTTCGGTCACCAGCTCGGGAAACCCGCTCTCGCGCACCGAGGGAATCTCCGGCACGACCTTGCTGCGCTGGTTGCCGCCGACGGCGACGACCCGCACCTTGTTGGCCTCGACCAGCGGCCGCACCACGGCGTACGACGACAGCAGGAACTGGATGCGGTTCTCGCCGAGGTCACGGCCGGCCTGGACGACGTCGCGATACGGCACCTTGGCGACGCCGAGGTTGTGCGACTTGACGAAAGCGTCGAGCGTGAACTCCGGCAGCCCGGCAGCGCCAGCCACAGAGACCTTGTCCGGCTCCTTGCGGGCCTGTGCGACGAAGTCGGCGATCGTCTTCATATCGGTCGCGGCCGGAACGGCGGCCGACAGCACGGTATGGCTGACGCGCGCGATCGGCTGGAGATCGCGCTCGAGATTGTAGGTGAGCTTTTCCTGCGTATAGGGATGCGCCAGGAACGACGCGCTGGAGGCGAACAGCAGCACATGATCGTCGTTGGCGGAGATGAAGGCGGTGATCGCCACCAAGCCGTCGCCGCCGGGACGGTTCTCGACCACAACCGGCTTGCCCCAGCGCGTCGACAGCCGCTCGCCGATCAGCCGCGCCGCGGCGTCGGTGGCGGAGCCGGCGCCGAACGGCAGGATCAGCCGGACGTTCCGCTGCGGCCAGTTTTGCGCGGCAGTCTGCGCGTCGGCCGACGGCACGGCAAACGCCACGCACGAGGCCGCGACGAGCGAAAGCAACCGGATCATGGTTTCCCCTTTCGGCTTTTTTGATCTTAGATCGAGGGAGTATCCTACATCAGGACGCGCGCCACCAAGAGCGCGATGTCGCATCGCCGCGTCATGGCCGACCGTGGCGGGCCGGAGCGGCCTCCGCCGACTGCCGCAGCGACCGCCATTCCCAGAGCGGAACGATGATCAGCACCAGGGTGGCGGCCGACGCGAGAATGAGCGGGCTGACGAACGGCGCAACCGGCGCTAGCACGGCCAGCAGACCGAGCCCGACCAGATGCGACAGCGGCAGATAAGTCGCCGAGAGCCGCTTGAACAGCGTGTTGCCGGCCAGGTAGAGCGCGGGCCCGCCGAGGATCGCGGCCGCGGCCGCCAGCCCGGTGTGGCCATCCGGATGGTGCAGCACCAGTTCGTCGCCCACCGCCGTGACGATGATGCCGGCCACGATCGGGATGTGGAGATAGGTATAGCCGCTGCGCGCCATGCGTCCGGGATCGTCGGAGGCCGAAAAGCGCCGGCTCGAACGCTCGGCGCCGATGTTGAAATAGATCGCCCACATCGCAACGCTGCCGGCGAACGCCACCAGGAACGCGCCGACATGCGCGCCCGTCCACGCCATGTTGGCAAAGGTTGCGCCGGTGATCAGGATCAATTCGCCGAGCGCAATGATGATGAACAGCGCGCAGCGCTCGGAGAAGTGCCCGCCCTCGACCTTCCAGTCCGCCGTGCTCGAACGGCCGAGCCGAGGCACCCAGAAGTAAGCCGCCGGCGCCAGAAAATCGAGGACCAGCGCCAGCGCCCATACGCCGAGCCGTGTCTTTGCGTCGAAGAAAGCGCCCGCGACCCAAAGTGCCGACGATAGTCCACGCCAGCAGGCGATGCGGACGAAGTTCCTGTAGTTGGCGGCGTCGTGGTTCTTGACCGCCCACAACATGAACATGATGCGGCCGAGCTGGAAGCACGCGAGCGCGAGACCGAAGGCGAGGCCGCGGTCCTCGAAGGCTTTCGGGATCGATGCCGACAGCACGAGGCCCGCGAGCATCAGCCCAAACAGCATCAGCCGCACCGGCGCCTTCTCGGGATCGAGCCAGTTGGTGCACCAGGTGGTGTCGATCCACATCCACCAGACCCCGAGCATGAGGATGGTGGTCTGCACGGCCCCGATGGGCGTGAGGTGAGCGAGCAGGCCATGCGAGAGCTGGGTGATGGCGAACACGAACACCAGGTCGAAGAACAGTTCGACGTAAGTGACCCGGTGGTGCCCGTTACCATCCCGGACCCGCAGATAATTCGCGCGCGCACCGATCATACGAGGCACACCGGGATCGCAGCGAGGCCAACCAGAACCCGCGAGCGCATCGCTCCTCCGATCGTCAAAATGACCACAACACCGGATCAGACACCGGTGGCCGGACGCACGCAAGCGCTGGCCGCCCCAAAGCATTGCCCCTATCATCGTCGGGATCGTTAAGCGTCGTGCGGCGTTACCATTGCGCCCGACGTGACGCGCCGTTTGAGGGACATCGTGGGAATTCTCGACCGCCTCTGGGCCGGCATCAGCAAATCGTTGTTCGGCGCTGTGGGCGGCCCGGACGGCGTCGCCACGCAGCGTGCGCGCGAGCGCGCCGAGGCCAGCGCGCTGGTGGTCTGGCTGCTCGGGAAGACCGGCGCCGGCAAGACCGCGATCGTGGCCGCGCTCACCGGCGATCCGCGCGCGCAGGTCGGGCTCGGGTTCGAGCCCTGCACGCGCACCGCCAGCTTCTACGACGTGCCGCCCGAAGCCCCGCTGTTGCGTTTTCTCGACACCCGCGGACTCGGCGAGGTGAATTACGATCCCGCGACCGACATCTCGTGGTGCGAGCAGCAAACGCACCTCGTGCTGGTCGTGATGCAGGTGCAGGACCCGAACCAGCGCGCGGTGCTGGACGCGCTGCGAGAGGCGCGCCGCCGCCATCCCGACTGGCCCGTGGTGGTGGCGCAGACCGGACTGCACCGCCTCTATCCTGCCGGGATGGTGCATCCAATGCCGTATCCCTACACGGGCGGTCCGGAAGACGAGGCGCAGACGCTGCTGCCGCATTCGCTGCGTCAGGCGCTCGCCTACCAGCGGACGCTGTTCAAAGGCCTGCGCGGCCCGCCGCCGCGCTTCGTGCCGCTCGATTTCACCGTCCCGGAGGACGGGTTCGACCCGCAGGACTACGGGCTCGAAATGCTGTGGCAGGCTTTGCAAGAAACCGGGCTGGTCGCGTTCGACGCGCTGCACCGTGCGCGTTCCGAAAGCGAGGGCGACCGGATCCGGGCCAAGGCGCGACCATTGATCTACGGCTGCGGCGCGGCCGCGGCCGGCGCGGGCGCGGTTCCGATCCCGATCGTCGGCGTCGGCGGTCTTGCGGGCGTCATCGCGACGATGCTGCAGGTGCTGGCAGGCCGCTACGATGTGGCCTGGACGCCCCGTACCTTCGCAGAATTCAGCAGCGCGGTTGGCGGAGGTACGCTCGTCTGGTGGTTGTTGAGATACGGCGTCCGTGAACTACTCAAGCTCATCCCGATCGCCGGGACCTTGGCGGCGGGCGCGCTCAATGCGGCGGCTGGCTTCGCAGTGACCGTTGGGATTGGAGAAGCCGCCTGCGTCTGGCTGGACTACCAGCGTCGCGGTCTCAATGCTCCCAGTGCCGAGGTTCGCCGTGCGTTCGCCGACGGACTTGCGGCAGGCCTGCGACGGACGAAGAAACCAGCGCCGCAGCCGGAGCGGCACGGATGACATTCCGCAAGACGCTGCAGCGTTATTGGCCCGAGACGCTGCTGGTTCTGGCGGTTGCGTTTCCGTGGCTGTCGTTGCTCGCGCTGGGCGGCGTCTGGCTTTGGCAGAATGGGCACACATGGGCATGGGCGATCGCAACCGCGCTCTCGGGACTGCTGGCATGGGCGCTGTTCTCGCTGGTGCGGCGACGGACCACGCTTGAACAGCAGGCGCGAGAGCCGCTCGCCGAGCATCTCGGCGACACCGCCGAGCCCTCGTCCGACTGGGGCGCGCGCGAGCGCGAAATCTGGCTGAAGGTAGAGGCCGTCGCGAAGGCGACGGCGCCATTCAGCTTCACAGACATCAAGCCAATCATCGACAGCGCCCACCAGACCATCACGGTGGTCGCTCGTGCTTTCCACCCCGAGCAGACCGAGACGCTGACCGAGTTCACGCTGCCCGAAGTATTATTGCTGACCGAGCGAGTGTCGCGTCGCCTGCGCGGCAAGACGCTGCGCTCGATCCCGTTCGTCCGCCAGATGAAGATTAGCCGGGTGTTGTGGGCGTGGCGGACCATTGAGCGTTACGGCCCCCTCGCGCAGACCGGCTACCGGCTCTACCGTCTGGTCCGTTTGGGGGTCGATCCGATAACGGCGCTATTGCGCGAGATCGGCGGCCACGCCGACGACCGGATCACCACGGCGGTCTTCGACAAGGCGCGCGCCTCTTTGACCCAGGCCTTCGTGCTGGAAGTGGGCCGCGCCGCCATCGACCTCTATTCCGGGCGGCTTACACTCTCGCCCGAAGAACTGCGCGACGCCGCCGCGGCCGATACCGCCACTCCTGAGCTGTCCGCGCCGGTGCGGCTCCTCCTTGCGGGCCAGATCAACGCGGGCAAGTCGAGCCTGGTCAACGCGCTGGCCCACGAAGTGCGATCCGCGGCGGGACCAGTGCCGACCACCTCACGCGCTACCGAATACCGAATCGAAGTGGACGGCCGGCCGGCGGTGTCGATCGTCGACACTCCCGGCATTGGCGAGGACTCGGCGCCGGAAGTGTTGGCGCAGGCCGGGCGGGCCGATCTTCTCGTGTGGGTGGCATCGGCGACGCAGCCGGCGCGCGGTCCGGACCGCCGCTGCCTCGATGAGTTCCGCGCCTGGGCAATTGCGCAGCTTCACCGCAGGCCGCCCAATCTCATCGTGGCGTTGACGCACATCGACGAGCTGCGGCCAGCCAGCGAGTGGACGCCGCCCTATGATGTCGCGGCACCGTCAGGACCGAAGAGCCGAGCCATCCGCGCCGCCATCAATTCAGCGGCGATCGCGCTTGCGCTCCCGGCGGAGGCGATCGTGCCGGTCGCCATGCCGCCCGGCCGCGAACCCTACAATATCGACGCGCTCTGGGCCCGCATTGCCAAAGAAGTCCCCGATGCCAAGCTGGCGCAACTCGATCGCCTGCGGATCGGCGGACGCAGACTGAACCTGCGCGAGTTGGCCGGCCAGCTTGGCCATGCCGGCCGTTTCGTGCTCGACACGATCGCCAAGACGTGACTGAAGGTATTCAGTCATTGGGTGCCGCTGCTCGATCCGCGGCAACGTAGCCCGGATTGAGCGCAGCGAAATCCGGGGCCGGTTGAGCATCAGGCACGAACAGCCCCGGGTATCGCTTCGCTCTACCCGGGCTACGATTCCGCTCTATTTGATCGCGAGCGGATTGGTCGGCGAGCCGACCGCGCCGGTGATCGGAATTGCGGGCGCGACGAACAGGAACTCGTAGACCTTGTCGGCGGCGCAGTCGTCGGCGAGCTCCTTCAGGTTGAAGATCTCGCCCATGGTCATGCCCATGATCGGGATGGTGATCCAGTGCCAGGGCTGGTTGATGCCGCCCTCGGTGTTGTTCGGACGCACCTCGCAGCCCCAGGTGTCGCTCGCGAGCGCGGCGAGCTCGGTGCGCGACACCCAATCCGAGCGTCTCGAACGCGAAGCCCGGCGCGTCGCCGCCCGGATAGCCGTCCCAGCTTCCGGCCTTGAGGCAGCGCTCCATCTGGCCGGTGCGCACGATGATGTAATCGCCGCGCTTGACGGTGACGCCTTGCTTCTTGGCGGTGTCGTCGAGGTCCTGGCAGGTGATGCCGTAGCCGTCGTCGAGCGAGTTCGACTCCTTCGAAGCGCGCGACGTCGAGGAATACGCCGCGGCCGACCATCTTGTTCTTGGTCTTCTCGATGCCGCACTTCTGCGCGCCGGCCGACGTCACCTCGCGGCAGTCGTAGCCGTTCCACATGTGGTCTTCATAGAAGACGTGGCCGAGCCCGTCCCACTGCGTGCCGCACTGCAGCGGCATGGTCACCATGTCGTCGGCGGCGCGGATGCCGCGCTTGTCGAGCACGCCCGAATAGGCGTCGGTGCCGGTGCGGATCATGGTGTGGATCGGATTGGTGCGGCCCATCGCCGGATAGCTGCTCTTGGCGCCCTGCGGGCCGGTGTGATCGAAGTTGAGCGCGAGCGAGATCACCTTGCCCTTCTTGACCAGCCGCGTCGCCGCGATGATGTCCTCGGCGGTCGTGTAGTTCAGCGTGCCGATCTCGTCGGCGGGGCCCCACTTGCCCCAGTTCTTGTACTTCTCGGCCGCGTCGCTGAGGTCCTGACGCGTGACTTTCTTCGATGACGTCTTCGACGACATGGGCATTCCTTGTGCTTGGGCGGCCTTGTTCCTGACAGCCTTGGGGCAAGAGCGCGCAGCCGCCGGTTTTTCCAGTTTACTGCACCGCGCGCACGGGGGATGATAGCAGCAACAAGAATATATGGGAGGATGCCGCAATGGCGGAATTCCGCGGTCTCGTTGCGCTTCTCGCGCCCGCGCTCATCGCACTCGGCCTCACCGGTCCGGCATCGGCGCAGACCTATCCCACCCACAACGTGCGGCTGATCGTCCCGTTCGCGGCTGGCGGTCCGACCGACGTGATCGCGCGCGTCGTGGCGCAGAAGCTGTCGGAAGCCTGGGGACAGCAGATCGTCGTCGAGAACGTGCCGGGCGCTGGCGGCAACACGGGCGTCGCGATGGTCGCGAAGGCGGCGCCCGACGGCTACACCATGCTGGTGGTGTCGCACCGGCTTCATCGTCAATCCGAGCATGTACGCCAAGGTGCCGTACGACCCGATCAAGGATTTCGCACCGGTTACGCTGGTCGCCGCCTCGCCGAACGTGATCTCGGCGAACCTCCAGGTGCCGGCGAAATCGCTTAAGGAACTCGTTGAGCTCATCAAGGCCAATCCGGGCAAGTACAGCTTCGCGCAGCCGGCAACCGGCTCGACCCCGCATCTTGCGGGCGAACTGTTCAAGCTCAAATACAATCTCGATCTCGTCACCGTGCCGTTCAACGGCGCGGCGCTTGCGATCAACTCGACGCTCGGCGGTCACACGCCGATCGCCTTCACGGCGCTGCCGCCGGCAATGACCAACGTCCGCGAGGGCAAGCTCAAGGGCATTGCGCTCCTGTCCACCAAGCGCTCGCCGCAACTGCCCGATGTGCCGACCAACATCGAAGTCCGGCGTGCCCGATCTCGAGAGCGACACGCTCACCGGCATCGTCGCGCCCGCCGGCACGCCCAAGGAGATCGTCGACCGCTGGCGCAATGAGATCGCCAAAGCGGTACAGGCGCCCGACGTCAAGCAGCGGCTGGAAACGCTCGGCTTCGCGCCAGTCGCCGACACGCCGGCCGAATTCGGCGAACGGCTCAAGACCGAGATGGCGAGGTGGGGAAAGGTCGTGCGCGACGCCAAGATCAAAGCGGACTGATGAAAGCGCCATGGCCGGCAACGGCCGGCGATGACAAGACAGCACCCTGAAGGAGGTCCGAATGTCCATGATCGTCCGCTTCGCCGCGCTCGCCGCCGCTCTCGCTCTGAGCGGCGCCGCACACGCGCAGGGCAGCTATCCCGACAAGCCGGTCAAGGTCATCGTGCCGTTCGCGCCCGCCGGTCCAACCGACGTGGTGGCGCGGCTGATCACCCAGAAGCTGTCGGAAAATCTCAAGCAGCAGTTCTACATCGAGAATGTCGCCGGCGCCGGCGGCAACCTCGGCATGGGCAACGCCGCCAAATCGGCGCCCGATGGCTATACGATCCTGTTCGTGTCTTCGAGCTACACGGTCAACACCAGCCTGTACGCCAAACCGCCCTACAATCCGGACAAGGACTTCACGCCGGTCACCATGGCGGCAACCTCGCCCAACGGACTGTTCGTCAATCCGACCGTGATCCCGTCAAAATCGATCAAGGAACTGGTCGAACTGCTCAAGGCCAACCCCGGCAAATATACGTTTGCATCGCCCGGCGTCGGCACCACGCCCCATCTGTCGAGCGAACTGTTCAAGCATACCTTTGGCCTCGACTTCGCATTGGCGCCCTTCCCCGGCGGCGGCCCGTCGATCCAGTCGGTGGTCGCCGGCCACACCCCGATCTGCATCCAGGCGATCCCGCCAGCGACCCCGCTGGTCCAGGCCGGCAAGTTGCGCGCGCTAGGCATTACCGCCAAGAAGCGCTCCGCGGCCCTCCCCGACGTGCCAACCTTCGAGGAGGCCGGCATCAAGGACCAGGAGGCCGACACGATGCAAGGTGTGCTGGTGCCCGCCGGTACGCCGAAAGCGATCGTCGACCTGCTGCAGGCTGAGATCGCTCGCATCGTCCGCCTGCCGGACGTGAGTGCGAAGCTGCTGGCGATCGGACTCGATCCGATGGGCATGCCGTCGTCCGAGTTCGCCGACTACATCAAGACCGATATCGCCAAGTGGAAGCGGGTGATCACCGACGCCAAGATTCCGCAGATCGGCGGATGATCCAGCCGCTCGCGACGACCGCCCGAAAACGGCAAGGCGGCGGATTTGCCGCCCGGGCGTAGAACAAAGAATGCACAACAGGCCATTGCCAGACCGTTGCCGCAATTGACGAAATGATGGCCACGGGGCTGCCGCAAATCACGAAACAAAAATCCCGCTCGGCGAAATCCGCCCGAAACAAAGGCCCGGTAGTTTACTCATGACGACGACGGTTGCAGTTCCCCCCGAACACCCCAGCAACCGTCCGATTGAGAGCCCCGCCTCCCCCCGGCGGGGCTTTCGCTTTTTGGGCCGCGTTGTGGAACTAGGCGGTGCGTTCGGCTGCCGGTGTCAGCCGACGCTTTCTTCCGGCACCGGAACGGCCTTCTTGCCGAATGAGGCATCGTTGGTGCCGCGCTCGGCGACGCTGCTGCCGTACAGCAGGCCCTCCTTCACCTTGGGCATCGTCCTGGCGACATCGCCGATGACGAGGCCATGGGTCGGGCACACGGTCTTCACGTCAAGCTGTTGCAACAGGCGGTCGAGCCGGGCGCAGTAGTTCGTCATGTCGGCCCACTTGGTCCACCACAGCGCGAGGTCCGCGAAGACCGCCGTGGTATCCTGCAGGTCGAGCGACGTCGCCTCCTCGGCCAACAGGCCGCAGTGGCCGTCCTCGTGATAGTGGCTGTAGGCGAAGCCGTCGCCGGGGAAGAGGACGCGCTCGCGCGTCTCGAAGCCCCACCAGGTGGTTCGCATATCACGCACGACCGGCTCGACGGCCCGGAAGCCACGGCCGCCGAGGTCGATTTCGTCGCCCTCCTTCATCATGCGCATGCGATGCTCGTGCTGCGGAAACGCGAGGTGATAGTCGGAGACGTCGCCGACGAGGATCGCATCCGGGAACCGCGTCAGCACCCGGCCTAACCCGCCGCAGTGCGGGGTCTCCTGGTGCGTGACGAAAAGATACTTCAGCGGCGCCCGCCCGGGCAGCAGCGTATTGAGCTGAGCCTCCGTGATCGGGAAGTCCTTCGGGTGGCCGGTCTCGACCAGCATCGAGGCGGTCTCGCCAACGACGAGAAACGAGGCATTGCAGCCGTGATAGATCTTGCCCTGCTGGCGCTGCTCCAGGCACTCGCCCAGCCAGAAGACGCCGGGCGCAACCTCGCGCGGCAGCGGGTTGGGTCGGTTCAGCGTGCCCTGATGACGCGCGGCCATTCCTGACTCACCTTTCCTCGTCGCGGCCGACATAGCGCGACACGGCGACCGACTTGTCGAGCGATTTGAGCACGTCGTCCACGAACCGCATGTGCTTCGCGACGGTCTTCTTTCCGCGCAATATGCAGCCGTAGCCGGGCGCGATGGTTTCGATGTCGTGCTTCGACAGAATCTTGTCGATGCCCTTGCGCAGCTTCGCGGTGTCGACGCCCTCAAGCCACCAGTAGCGGGTGTTGAGTAGGAACGAGCGCACATGGTCGAAGTCGGTCGGATCGTCGTCGCCGTCCTGGATGATCCACGGTCCGTCCGGCGCCTCGCGCCAGGTGTGCGTCCACATGTCGGAGGTAAACAGCGTCTTGGTCGCCTCGTCGTAGATCCAGCGGGTCGCGATCAGGCGGATCGGCGCCTGATAAACCACCACCGGGCGGCCCTGCGCGCCAATCGGGATCGTCTCTTCGCGGCTGATGGTGGTGATGTTGAGCCGGTCGAGCGTGTCCTGACCGGAGTCGGAGCCGGCGCCGAAATCGAACCAGAATGCCGCGTCGGGATTGCCCGTGAAACATTCCTTGACGTTGAAGTAGAGTGTGAACGGGTCGATATTCTGGATCGACATGAATTCGTTCAGCCGCAGCGGCAACAGCGACAGCGGTAGCGTGCGTGGGATCAGGGACTCGATCTGCCCGCGCAGCGACGCCTCGTCGCCGCCGAACCCGGTGTCGATCAGCCAGGCGGCATCGGGCTGCTTGAGCAGGTAACAGTTCGTCACCGAATAGCCGGTGGCGCTCGCCGGATAGGACGAGACCCGGCCGTCGAGCCGCATGGTGTTCTGGAGCGCGTAGAGCTTGCCGGCGGCAAGCTCCTGGGTGGTCCCGCTTTTGATCCGGTCGAGCACGTTGTCCCCTTGGCCGATCCCTTGACGTTCCGGTCAGGCTAGCATGAGGGCGCCGCCGCGGCGACCGCTCACGAGCCGCCCTTGATGTTGTTGTCCCGGATGATCTTCGCCCAGAACGGCAGGCCCTCGGCGATCGATTTGCGCAGTTCCTCGGGCTGAGGCAGCGGCACGTCGACCCGGAATTTGTTGATGAAGACGCCGTAGTTCTTCTCTTCGCGCACCGTCGCGACGACATTCTCATAGAAGCGGTCGATGATCGGTTTCGGCGTCCCGGCCGGGCCGAAGAAGCCGAACCAAGAATAGGCCCGCAGGCTCGTGATGCCCTGCTCGACCGCGGTTGGCGTATCCGGAATGAAGGTGGCGCGCTGGTCGCCGAACTGAATCAGCGCGCGCAACTGTCCGGACTCGATTTGCGGCGCCACCGTCGCGCTCGATGAGATCACCATGTCGACGTGACCGGCAGTGCCGTCGTTCAGCAGCGGCGCGGCGCCCCGATAGGGCACATGCACGAGTTCTGATGCCGGAAAGTTGCGACAGCGCGGCCACCGTGATGTGTCCGTTGCTGCCGAGGCCGGTGGTGCCGTAGGTCAGGGTATCGGGTCTGGCCTTCGCCGCGGCGACCAGCTCCGGCAGCGTGCGGAAGGGCCGCGAGGGATGTGCGCACAGCACCATCGGTCCCCGCGCGATCATCGTTACCGGCTCGAAATCCTTCTGCACATCGAAGGGCAGATTGGCGAGGAGCAGCGTCGACAGGAGGAACGTCTCCGAGGTCAGCAGCCAGGTGGAGCCATCGGGTGGCGATTTCGCCACCACCGACGCGCCGATCGAGGCCGACGCCCCTGGCCGGTTCTCCACCACGATCGTCGCGCCGAGACGTTCCTGCAGCGAGGGCTGCAGCAGCCGCGCCATGGCATCGGACGTACCCCCGGCGGCAAACGGATTGACGATCCGGATTAGTCCCGAGGAAGAGGTTTGAGCGCGTGCGGCGACCGGAGCCAGCATTCCGGCCGCGACGATCGAGCGCCTGGTCAGCATGTGCCGTCTCCCTTTCTAGCGAGGTCTCAGCGCGCCGCCATGCTTTCCAGTGTCGGGCAGGGACGCCGCTCGACCGGAATCTCGTAGGCCTGGAGGTTGCTCTTGTCGACCACCGACGTCCGCGCCAGCACTTCGGTCGGAACCGGCTGCTTGCGTAGCGCGCGGATCGCGATCTCGGCGCCGAGGCAGCCCTCGATCAGGCCGTTGTAGTCGCCGCTCGCCAGCATCTCGCCGGCCTTGATCAGTTCGACCGCCTCCTTGCCGGCGTTGATGCCGACGATCAGCGGCAGCGGCTTCTTGGACTGCTTGAACGCCTCGACCGCGCCCAGCGCCATGGCGTCGTTCGCCGCCAGCACGCCATCGATCTGCGGCGTGCGAGCTGAGCTTCAGCATCGCCTTGAGCAGGTCGCTCGCCGCCGGCCGCGCATACATCGCGTTCTTCGACAGCACGACCTTGACGTCGGGGAATTCCTTCAGCGCCTCGCGGAAGCCGCGCAGCCGGCCAGCAGCGGTCGGAATGGTGTCGGGCCCCTCGAGCACGATCACGTTGCCCTTGCCGCCCATCGCCTTGAGCAGCGTGCGCGCGGTGTCGCGCGCGATGCTGAAATCGTCGGTGCCGACGAACGCGACGCTCGATCCACCGGTCAGCCGGTCGCCGACATTGACCAGCGGAATACCGGCGGCGTTGATCTTCTGCACCGCCGGCACCATCGCCTTGATGTCGACCGGCGTGAAGACGATGGCGTCGCGCTTCTGCGCGATCGCCTCTTCGACCAGGAACGTCTGCTGCGGGACGTTGTCGGGCGAGGTCGGGATGTAATGAAACACCGTGAAGCCGTTGGCTTTCGCGACCGCATCGGCGCCCGCCCGCACGGCGCGCGCGACCGGGTTCCCGGAGCTCTTGGTGAAGACCGCAAGCGTCTCGGCGGCGGCCGGCGAACCGGCGAGCAGCATCACGACCGCGGCCGCCGGACAGGCACCTTGGGGTTTCATCGCGGACTCCCTGACAATTTCGTTGCTCTTTTTTCGATCCTAGCGCAGAAAACCGGCGCCCGTCCCGGCCGCCCGGGCCCCGCGGAAGCCCCCGCACCCGGAGGCTCGTTGCCACTTCTTCCTGCACGATTTGCAACAATTCCAGAAAACCGCCGGTCGTGGCAAATTGCCAGTCCGGACGGCGCTGGTTAAAGTTGTCGTAAATCAAAAGACGCGAACACCGCGTCCGCCGGGTGTCTTTTCATTCGCATCCGCCACACACCGGGTGCAGCCGGCGTCAACATCGGGGAGGCGACCAGTGGAAATCTGGGACTTCATCTCGGTCAATACGTTCTGGACAATCCTGCTGATCGTGCACGGGCTGCTGGCCGTTACCCTGCTCGGGGCACTGACCCACCAGGCAGTGGCCGTCTTGATGCCGGTGCGCCAGGTGGCGGGCAGCCCGGGATTCGTCACCCGGTTCCGGGCGGTGTCGTCTCCGATCTATGCCACAACGGTCTGCATTCTCTGGGTGCTGACCTGGATCATGGGGGCGTGGATCTACACTAAGTATCGCATCTACGTTCGCATCCCGATCGAACAGGCCGGTCACTGGAAGACGCAGGGGTTCTTCGAACTGAAGGAGCACGCCGCCACCATCGGGCTCGGCCTCCTGCCGATCTATTGGTACTTATGGAAGAACGCACAGGAGCGCGCGTACGACGGTGCGCGCACCGGCTTGACCGTGGTGCTAGCGCTATTCTGTTGGTTCAACTTCCTTGTCGGTCACGTCGTCAACAACGTCCGGGGGTTTGGATCATGACTACGGGAACAACCGCAGCCACCTCAGCCACCGCAACGACCACCGTCGCCGCCGCCAAGCCGGCCGCAAGGTCGTCGTCGTTGGCGACCTCCGCACGCTTTAAGGCGTTCGCGGTGACGTTCGCGCTGATCTCGACGCTGATGTACCTGGCCTGCGAGTGGTTCAACCTGCCGGCCTTCACCTATCATCCGGCGACCAACAAGGTCGGCTGGTGGTGGGAGGCCGGCCGCAGCGGCGAAGGACCGGCGATGTATTGGTACGGCTGGAGCGCTTTGTCGCTTGCGGTCGGCTTGATCGCCGGTTTCCTCGGAATGTTCCTGCCGGAACGGGTGGTCAACCGTATTCCGCTGTTCCTGGTGTGGCTGCTGCCGCTGCTGGTATTCGCGCCACTGACCTATTCGCTGATGCCGTTCTGGACCAAGTAGCCCCGCTTCAAGCAAGGACCGCATCGATGTCGAAACTCGATCTCGCGATCATCGCCGCGGTCATTCTCGGCGGCGCGGTCTTGATCGAGGGCGGGCACCGCGTCGTGATCGATGCGCCGGCGCCGGCCGACATCGCATTGCGCGTACCGGCCGCCTGCCCGCACAACGACAACGTCCCCTACAGCGCCGCATGCATCGCGTTCCTGGAGGGCCGCGCCCCTAGCGCGGTATCCGGGCAATAACACGCGGCGACGCCGTCTCCGACCACGTAGCCACGCCTCCTCCGATGGGATAGAAATATTCCATTCGGCCAGCGGTACGATGACGCCTAGTTCGGATCATCCCGCAACGGCGACTGCCGCGGCCGCGCTGGAGGTCGGGAATGAACCGGTCAGGTCGGCATATATCGCGCGCCAGCCTGCTGGCTATAGCGGCCTGCGTCCTGGCGACGGCCGTGTGGGCGGGCGGCGCAGGTTTTGGCGACGACGACGATCTGACCGAGGACGATGGACCGTCCTATTTCGGCTTTGCCAAGGATACGAGCGGCCGCACCATGCCGGACGTCAAGGTCACCGTCGGCATCAAGGATCGCGGCGGCGTGGTCACGCGCACCGATGCGCTCGGCGCCTACAAGGTGCCGGGCTTCGGCAAGGAGGTCGACCCGAAGGACGTGGAGGTCGCCTGCGACAAGCCGGGCTACCGGCAGCAACGCATTCTCCGCCGCATGCGGCCGGCCAACGCCGATCCGAAGATTCCGGTCGAGACCGAGTGCACGATGCAGCGCATCTAGGGACGCGCCGGATGGACGTCAGCAACGTCTTGGCGCACGGCAGCGCGGCGCCACGGGCCAATCTGCGGCGGCATGCGCTTGCCGGCCTGCTGGCCGTGGCGATGGTGGCCGTCGCCGCCCTGCCCGCGGCGGCGCAGACCACGGTCGACCTGCAACTCGTGCTCGCGGTCGATGCCTCCGGCAGCGTGAATCAGTTCCGCTTCGAACTGCAGAAGCAGGGATACGTCGCGGCGTTCCGGCATTCGCGGGTGCTGCAGGCGATCCGCTCCGGCGGCAACCAGGCGATCGCCGTCACCATGGTGCAATGGACTGGGCCGGCCATGCAGGTGCAGGTGGTCGACTGGATGCGGATCGGGGACGAGCGGACGTCCGCCTCGTTCGCCGCCGCGGTCGAGCAGTCGCCGCGGCAGTTGTTCGGCGGCGGTACCTCGATCAGCGGTGCGCTCGACCACGCAATGACGCTGTTTCCCAAGAATCCGTTTCGCGGCGGACGCCGCGTCATCGACGTCTCGGGCGACGGCTCGAACAACCGCGGCCGCTCGGTATCGGTTGCGCGCGACGAAGCGGTCGCCGCCGGCGTCGGTATCAACGGCCTGCCGATCCTGGCGCTCGAGCCCGACCTCGACCGCTACTACTATGATTACGTCATCGGCGGACCGGGCGCATTCATGATCGCGGCGGACCGCTACGAGACCTTCGGCGAGGCGATCCTGAAGAAGCTCATCGCCGAGATTGCCGGCGTTCAGCCGCCGCGCATGGCGCGCGTGCGGCGCTGAACGGGCGCGAATGCGGGCTGCGCCGAGGGAACTCCAACCCAGCCTTCGTGGTTAAGGCTCCGATTGCGTTACAGTGACGGAGAGCCGCCATGGCGCAAGTCGCCACGCGATGCCGGACCACCGGCCATTACGTTTTCATGGGCATCGAAACCGACGAGCGCGACTTTGCGCGCACGCCTGGGCCGATCATGCGCAAATACTGCCCGTTCTGCGCCTGCGAACATCTCTGGTACCGGGAAGATTCGACGATCACGAAGCGTCGGGCCGCAGGCGAACCGCATTACCAGCAGGCAAGTTAAGACCGACCAGATTGATCTCGCCTCATGCTGTGGAACTGACATCGCAGCCCGGCTGAATTGGTGCTGTTGAAGGCTTGCGCCCCCCGATTGTGTACCACCGCCGGACTGCGATAGTGTCCTTCTATCGGGCGGGCTTCGAGGGATCCAGGGAATGAAAACAACACTCGCGGCGCTCGCCATCCTGCTCTCCAGCATCACGGGTGTCATGGCAGACAATGCTCCTCGCGACGCGGTCACGGCGCTTGCTCCCACCGGCAAGCTGCGCGTGGCGATCAACTTCGGCAACGTCGTGCTTGCGCAGAAGGACCCGACCACCGGAGAGCCGCGCGGCATCTCGGGCGATCTCGCGCGCGAACTCGCCAAGCGGCTCGGCGTGCCGATCGCGTTCACGGTGTTCGATGCCGCCGGCAAGGTGACCGATGCGGTCAAGAAGGGCGACCTGGACATCGTCTTCCTCGCCATCGACCCGGTGCGCGGCGCCGATATCGACTTCACCGGCCCGTACGTGGTGATCGAGGGCGCCTACGCGGTACCGGCGGCTTCGGCGATCCAGACCAACGAGGAGGTCGACCGCGCCGGCGTGCGCATCGCGGTGGCGCGCGGCAGCGCCTATGACCTCCACCTCACCCGCACCATGAAGAACGCCACGCTGGTGCGCGAGGGCTCCGGTCCGCAGGCGCTCGACATGTTTCTGCGCGACAAGCTCGAAGTCGCCGCCGGCGTCAAGCAGCCGATCATCGCGTTCGCCAATGCCAATGGCCTGCGGGTCATTCCCGGCCGCTTCATGGTGATCGAGCAGGCGATGGGCACGCCGAAAGGCCGCGAAGGCGGAGCGCGCTACCTGCGGGCGTTCGTCGAGGAGATGAAGGCTTCGGGCTTCGTCGCCGACGGCCTCAAGCGCAGCGGCCAGACCGACGCCGCGGTCGCGCCGCCGACGCCGGTGAAGTGAGCGATCGCGATCCAACCGCGGAATGCTGGTCCAATCTTGATCCGCGAGAGTGGCTCACGGCTCATGCAGCCGAACGGTCAAGCGGTGGCGGGAATTCATCGCCGTGCTCAGCACGGGCTAGAGCACCAGGCCGGGCTCCTCGCCCGACGTCCGTGACAAAATGCAGCGGCAAGGCCCACTTCCGGTCACGACCGCTCCGGAGCAGTTTGACCCCAATATCCGGGACGACGCCGCCCGCAACACCAAGCCGCAAAAAATGTGGGAGTGGTGCGCCACCGCAGGGAGGGTTCGAACATGGCACGCGCATCGACATCGATCCATTTGCTTTCCGTTGGGGCATTGATCTGCCTCGGCCTCATGGCCGCCCCCGCGAACGCGCAGAAGTACCCATCGCAGCCGATCAAGATCGTGGTTGCGACGCCGGCGGGCGGCATCGCCGATCTGGCCGGCCGGACTTTTGCGCAGAAGCTGAGCGAACGCGGCATGCCTGCCTTCGTCGAGAACCGGACCGGAGCGGGCGGCGCATTGGCCGCGGAGGCGGTCGCCAAGGCGGCGCCCGACGGTCACACGCTGCTGATCAGCATGCACCAGATCAACGCCATCCTGCCGCATCTGACCAGCAAGCTCGCGTTCGATCCGCAGAAGGATTTCGCGCCGATCCTGCACGCGACCGCGTCGTCCAACATCCTGGTGGTCAATCCGTCGGTTCCGGCCACGACGATGAAGGAACTGGTCGCCTACGCCAAATCGAATCCCGGCAAGCTGACCTTCGCGTCGCAGGGCAATGGCAGTTCCGGCCACGTCGTCGGCGAGCAGTTCAAGCGGCTCGCCGGCATCGAGATCAACCACGTGCCGTACCGCGGCGCCGCGCCGGCCGGCCAGGACCTGATCGCAGGTCACGTCTCGATGATGTTCGACATCGTGCCGCTCGCCCGCGTGCAGATCGCGGCCGGCAAGCTGCGCGGTCTCGCGGTCGCGTCGGCAAAGCGACTCGCTGCGGTGCCCGATGTGCCGACCACGGCCGAGGCCGGATTTCCGCAGATCGAGGGCGGCCCCTGGTTCGGCATCATGGCGCCGACGGGAACGCCGCGTACGATCATCGACCTGCTCAACGCCGAAGGCATCAAGGCGTTTTCAGCTCCGGATGTGCGCGAGCGCTTCGAGTCGCAAGGCATCATGGTGCCGCTCGGAACACCGGAACAGTATGACGCCTTCATCCAGGCCGAATACAAGCGCTGGGGCGAAATCATTCGCAACGTCGGCATCAGCATCGACTAGGAGGCGTGGCCCCTACTGCGGCTCCATCCCGAGCTCGGTCACCAGCCCGCGCCAGCGCTCCTGTTCGCCGCGAATGAATGCTTGCGTCGATTCAGGCGTGCCCGCGTCGCTCACGCCCAGACCGAAGCCAAGGGCGCGCGCGCGAATTTCCGGCGACTTGAAGACTGCGTCGATCTCGCGATTGAGCTTCTGCAGGATCGGCGCAGGCGTTCCGGCGGGCGCGACCACGACGAACCAGCCGTCGATTTGAAAGCCAGGAAGCGTTTCTGCGATCGTCGGAAAGTTCTCGAGGCCCGGAAACCGCTGCGCCGAGCTGACGCCGAGCCATCGCAGCTTGCCGGCCTTTTCCGCGCTGGCAACCGGAGGGATCGAGCTCACCATCAGCGGGACGGTTCCCGCCATCGTGTCCTGCGCCATCTGCGGGCTCGACCTATACGGCACCTCGACCATGCCGATCCCGCCACGCTTGTTCAGCAGCCTTGCTGCCGCGATCGCGAAACCGCCGCTGGCATCGACCGCATACGAAAGCTTGCCGGGATTCGCCTTGCCGTAAGCGATCAGCTCGGGGATCGTCTTGACCGGAAGATCCGGATTGACGCTCACCACCATCGGCCCCCTGTCGACGACCATGGCGACTGCTGTGAAGTCCTTGCTCGGGTCGTAGGGCAGCGACTTGAACAGATGCATGTTGGATGACATCAGCGACGCTGGCGCGAACAAAAACGTGTAGCCGTTGGGTTCGGCACGTGCGGCCGCCTGCGCACCGACAAAGCCCGAGGCGCCGGGCATGTTCTCCACAAAGAGGGTCTGTCCGAGCGTTTGTGAGACGCCGGTGGCCAGCATCCGCGCCATGATGTCGACCGCGTGACCCGCGCCGGTGGGCACGATGAGCTTGATCGGACGCGAAGACGGCCAGTCTTGTGCGTGAGCCTGACCCGCGACGCTCAGAACGGCCGCCAACAACAATGCCCGCAAAATGCTCGTCATGATCTGTCGTCCGCTCTGTTTCGCGCCGTCAACGATTGACGATGCGCTCTCGTCTCACAACCACTTTCGCCGAGCACAATTTGTCGGGCCACGTCGCGATATGCGAGAACCATGCCACCCAGCCCACTTACAAATCCAGCATCAGCCGCTCACTTTTGCAGCCCGAGCAACATATCATCATACTCTTGTTGGCGGCGTGCTCATGATCGGAAAGCACCGCGTCCCGGTGATCGGGAATTCCCGAAATCACCTTGGTCTCGCACACGCCGCAGATGCCCTCCTGGCAGGATGAATCCAGCGTGAGGCCGGCTTCGCGCAGCGTTTCGAGGATGGACTGACCGGGGGGAATGAAGACCTCTTGGCCGGAGCGCGCCAGTTCAACGATAAACCCGCCTGCCCTGCTGGCTTCGGCCTGCGGAGAAAAATACTCGAAATGAACCCGCTCCGGGGGGATGGCCGCGGCCGCCGCGCGGAACGCTTCGAGCATCGGCGTCGGGCCGCAGCAGTAGAAATGACTGTCCTGCGGCACGCCGGCCACCACGCGGCCGAGGTCGAGCAATGCGCCGCCGTGCTCGTCGTCGCAATGGATGTGCGCGAAACCCGAATCCGCAAGCTCGTCGAGAAACGCCAGCTGACTGCGGGTACGGCCGGCATAGTGCAGGTCGAACGACGATCCATCGGCGCGCAATTTTTGCGTCATCGCATAGATCGGCGTGATGCCGATGCCGCCGGCGATCAGGACGTGGTGGGCCGCGTCTGCGGCGAGCGGGAAGTGATTACGCGGCGCGCTGATCGTCAACGCCTGGCCGATTTGCAGCTCGTCGAAGATGTAACGCGAGCCGCCGCGGCTATTGGGATCGCGCTTGATGCCGAGGGTATACCGCTCAGGCGTCGGATCGGCGATCACGAGCGAGTATTGCCGGGTCAAGCCGTTCGGCAAGTTGAGGTCGATATGCGCGCCCGGGTCGGCCGCTGGCAGCGGCGCACCATCGGGCCGCACCAGTTCATAAAGATTGGTGTCGTCCGCAGCCGGCAAAATGGCCGCAACCTGCACCTCGATCAACGACCCGCCGTTGCCGGGGGCGACTGCCGGTCGATTGACGGCAAGCGTCATCCGGGCCCCTCTCCAATAGAACAATAACGTACAATTATCGATGATTGTTGACAACGGAGATTTTATCGATGATTTTGGATCAGCCATCATGGAGCTGAACGATGCTTGCGCCGCGATCGGACGTCACCATCGATGAGGCGGAACGGCTCATCTATCTCGAGGCGGAGCTGCTCGACGACTGGCGGCTCGACGACTGGCTGAAGCTCTACACCGGCGACATGACCTATCTGGTGCCGACGCCCGGCATGCCGATGGATTGCTCGCCCGATACCAGCCTGTTTCTGATCAACGACGACCGCTTCCGCATGGAAAGCCGCGTCAAGCGCCTGAAGAAGCGCACGGCACACTCCGAATTTCCGCACTCCACCACCGTGCACATGTTCTCGAACTTGCGCGTGGCCGGGCAGGATCACGAGGGTACGCACGTTCACGGCGTCTTCCACGTCTCGCGCTATCGCGACGGCATCACCGACATCTTCATGGGCCGCGTGCGCTATCGCCTCGTGAAGCAGGGCGACGACGTGCTGATCCGTTACAAGCGCTGCGATCTCGGCGTCGACGAGCTCGTGCCGCAGGGCCGCCTGACCATCATTCTCTGAGTTCGTCTGAATTTCCGCACGCTCCGGAGGAGCCGCCATGGACCAATACATCGGAACGCCGCTGCAAGTGAGGACCGACCTGGACGCCGGAACCTTCCAGGTGTCGCGTCGCGTCTTTACCGATCAGGACGTGCTCGATCTGCGAGCACGAGAAGATCTTCCAGCGGTGCTGGCTCTATTGCGGCCATGACAGCGAATTGACCGAGCCGGGATCGTTCCTCACCCGCACCGTCGCCGGCCGCGACTTCATCTTCAACCGCGACTCGCGCGGCCAGGTTCGCGTGCTTCTACAATCTCTGCACGCATCGCGGCGGCCGGGTATGCCGGGAGAAGTCCGGCAAGGCGAGCGTGTTCCAGTGCTTCTACCACGGCTGGGTGTTCGGCTCGGATGGCAGCCTGCGCGTCATCCCGCAGGAAGGCGCCTATCCGGAGGGCTACAAGAACGACAGCCGCGGCCTCGTGCACGTGCCGCGCCTCGAGCAGTATCGCGGCTTCTGGTTCATCAACCTCGACGCCAACGCGATGTCGCTGTCGGACTATCTGGCAGGCGCCAAGGAATACATCGACAACATCGTCGACCAGTCCGAAATCGCCATGACCATCGTGCCGGGCGGACAGAACTTCCAGGTCGATGCGAACTGGAAGCTCTGGCACGAGAACGGCATGGACCCGTTCCATGTCCACAGCGTGCATTCGACCTATTTCGAATACTCTGCCGACGCTGCCAAGACGGGCACCGAGCGCGCAAAGGCGCAAGGCGTCTCGACCGAGGAATTCGAGACCAAGGCCAGCGCCGAGGTCATGATGCGCGGCCGCTACAACGCCCTGATGCAGACCAAGACCAAGTTCGCATTCGATCTCGGCAACGGCCACATGGCGTATGACTACCCGTCAACCCACGGCCGGCCGTTCGCGCAGTGGCATCCGAGCTGGGATCCGAAATACAAGGCCGAGCTCGAGCGATCTTACGAGAAGGCCGTGGGGCGCGTCGGGCCGGAACGTGCAAAGAAGATGGCGCACTTCGACCATCACATCCTGATCTTCCCGAATCTCGCGATCGTCGACAATCACGGCATCATGATCCGCACCTACTTCTCCAAGAAGCCGGAGGAGATGCTGGTGCAGAGCTGGACGATCGCGCCGCAGGAGGAGTCGCCGGAGATCAGGCAAGCTGCGGCTTTACAGCTACATGGATTTCCTCGGCCCGGCCGGCTTCGGCACGCCGGACGACGTGGAGGCGATCGAGGCCGCGCAGCGCGGCTACAAGGGCGCGGAGGATTACGGCGGCTGGAACGACATTTCGGCCGGCGTCGCGCCCAAGGATCCGATGAACTTCGTCAAGCATGGCGACGAGGGCCGCATGCGGGTCTTCTGGACCAAGTGGCAGGAATATCTGTCGAGCTGAAGGCCGGACGCGAAACGAACCATGACGATCAAGAAGAGCAAGGGCGACATCGCCGATGACACCCCGTCGGGAATCGCGACGCAGGCGACGACGCTCTATCACACGCTGAAAGGCGACATCATCCGCGGCGCGCTGGCGCCGCGCCAATGGCTGCGTATCGACTGGCTCCGCAACCGCTATGGCGTCGGGGCGAGCCCGTTGCGCGAGGCGCTCAACCGGCTGTCGGCAGAAGGCTTCGTCGAACAGAAGGATCAGCGCGGATTCGTCGTTGCGGACGTCAACGAATCCAATCTCGACGAGTTGATCTTCACGCGCTGCGCGCTCAACGAGATCATGCTGCCGAACGTGATCAAGAACGGCGACAAGGCCTGGGAGGAGCGCGTCGTCCTGGCCCACTACCATCTGTCGAAGACGCCGCCGTTCACCTCGGACGGAAGCGTGAACGAGAGCTATCTCGCCTGCCATCGCGAATTCCATATGTCGCTGCTCACGCCATGCGGGTCGCGCTGGCTGCTCGAACTGTCGGAAAAGCTGTTCGACTGGACGCAGCGTTATCAGCATCTGGCGCTGCACGGCGACCTGGTCGGCTCGCGCGACGTTGCCAGCGAGCACAACGAACTCGTCAAGGCCATTCTGGGACGCGATGCGGCGAAGTCGATCCGCCTGCTGAACGAGCATGTGACCGGAACGGGCCGCCTCGCGCGCGCCGCGGCCGCCGACGCGATGGCCCGGTAACCGGCATCGCAGGACCGGTTCAAGGCATCAGAGTCCCGCCGGCAGCGACCGCAACCGAACGAGCGCGTGAACGAACGCGGTCTTCCGATATGGCCGCACACCGGCGATGAACCGGCAGTGGTTTGGATCGGCTTCGTTACATGAGAAGTCGGGATCGGGAAGGATCGCGTCGCTCATCGCCGCCATCTGTCACCTCGCAATCATGCAGGCCGCACACTTTGAGGGTGAAAGAACATGTTGTTCGGGTCCACCTGTCGCTTGATCGCCTTTAAGCGCGCAAGATTGGGCCCCCAATACGCCTGCTCGAAATCCTGGAGTTGCACGTCGCTGTAGTTGACGTACGCGCTACCGGGGACGTGTGGGCGCATGGCGTTGAATACTTTCTCCATCTTTGCCATGCGCTGCGGCGTGTCGGACGGGCTCGACCATTGTGAATAGTAGTGGATGCCCAGTTCGATCCCGGTCCGGTGCGGAAACGCGGTATCCGCATTCGCCACGTCGTTGATGGCGCCGCCATATGCGTTGATCAGCGCGATCACATGGCCTGACGGAATCTGAGAAAGCTCATCCAACAGCGTCAGGTTCGCCGCATCGGAGAGGACATATGTCAGATCCGAACGCTCCTTGTAGAAATTGGTCTCCGGGTTGTCCCAGTCGCCGGCGAAGGCCTTGACCGCCTCGAAGAACGTACGCGGCGTGATCGACATCGACGATTCCGGCTCGACCGCTACCAAATTCTGAAGGGCGGTCTGGACATCGCTTTCCGCTCCGATACTTTGGCCAACGCAACGAATGTTGAACTTGCCGTTCGAGAGCTTGCCGACATTCAGCAGTGCGGTGATGTCCTTCGGCGCGTTGGGGGCCCACTGCTGCCATGCCTTGATGACGCGCAGGGCGCGGTTTCTGGGGAGCTGCCAGACCACCCTGAAGTTGAGGACATTGGTGATCGGGTGAGTCTGGAACACGAATTCGGTCGCGATCCCGAAGGAGCCGCCGCCACCGCCTTTTGCCGCCCAGAGGAGATCGGGGTGACTGGTGACGCTCACGTCCAGCACCTGGGACTGTGCATCGACCAGCGTCAGCGATTTCAGATTGTCGCACGCGAGACCGAATGCCCGCGACAATAAGCCGTAACCGCCGCCTAGAACATGCCCGCCGATCCCGACAAAGGGACACGTGCCGCCGACAAATGCCACGCCTCGCGTCGACAGGGCCGTGTAGATATCGCGCAGGAGCGCACCGGCGCCGACCTTCACTTCGCGTGTCGCGGGATCGAACGTCACCGACTTCAGGCCGCGGACGTCGATCACGACACTCGTGCTGTTGGAGAAGCCTTCGAACGAATGACCGCCGCTGCGAACCGCGAAACGGAAGCGAGTGTTGCCGGACCCACGAGACCATCGCCCGTACGGCCTCCAGCGAACTGCAGACGCCGCGCAGGAGCGGCCGCCTGAGCGTGCGCTTGTTGTAGCACGCCATATGTTCTTCGAATTTCGGATGACCGGGCTTGAGGATCAGAAGCCCTGGCGCGCTCGGCGCCGGCGGCAGCGCAAGTTGATTGATGTCGTCGGCGCGGCGTGGCGCAGCTCTATTTCTTGATGGGCGCTCGTGGCGTCTCGGCCTGGGAAACGGAAAATAATATGGGCTGTCCAAACCGATGGAGTTGTTACGCTTTGGCACCCCATCCTCCCCTCACAAGTTCAACGATCTTGCGACGGTAGTTCGGCAAATAAACCACGCAGAATTTGGCCCTGCAATCAAAATGGGTAGCGGTCGCAGCATACGATCGTTGCAGCCATTCCGAACCCTGCAAGTGCTTCAGCACATCGATCCGGTCGAAATCCGCCGCCAGCGAATGCCCTGGTCCTCATACTCGCTTCTGCACCCAGAACTGGTACATGCCGGCAAATGAGCTTGGGTGCTGGCGCTCGAATTCGTCCCAGGATGCCAGATCCGTCATTGCCGTGTCGGCGGGATACAGGGCGCGGTATCGGCTCGCCACCGCTTGCCTCGAGATCGAAGCCGACAAAATCGAGTGCATTCTCGACAAGGAAGGCGGCGATCTGCGGGAACCGTCAGGCGGTGCTCCTGCACGTGGAACAGCAGGTCGCGGCAATCGCTGGTGCTGTAGAAATCGGTCGACGCGTAGACATCGGGAAACGCCTTGCCGTCCTCGTGCATGATCAGGTCTTGCCGGCAGCGGCGGATGTCGTCGGCGCTCGAACCGTAGCCGCGTTCCGCGATGAAGTTTCGCGCCTTGACGATGCCGGCGCGCGCCATCTCGCTGTAGAGTCCGACCGCCATGAAGCCGCCCGGCCGCAGCAGCGACAGTAGCACGCGCCATCCGGCAAACGGATCGCCGAGATGATGCAGCACCCCGCTCGAACTCGATGACGTCGAAGGTTCGGCCGATCGCCACCGAGCTTGAGGATGTCGGCCTGGGCATATTCGAGGTTGGGCACGCCGATCTCGCGGGTCTTGCGCAGTGCATAGGCAAGGCTCGTCAGGCTGAGATCGATCGCCAGCGTTCGAGCGCCGAGGAAACGCGGCGCGGTCTCGATCGCATGCTGCCCGGTGCCACAGCCCGCGATCAACACGTCGAGGTCGTCGACTTGCCGAGATCGCGAAAGGTGGCAGCCGGGAATTTGCTGCGCATGTACTGGTCGATGCGCGCCGGCTTCTTCGGCGGATCGGCCTTTGCCCAGCGCGGATAGGGATTTTCCTCGTACTGCTGCCGGACCTTGCGTGAGACATCGTCCTCGATCGGCGTCAGCGCCGGGATCTCGGTGCGCAGTTGCGCTTCCTCGGCCGGCTCGCGGATTTGCTGTATCAGCACGCCGGAGAGCGCCTCGGACCAGCTCTTGTCCAAGAGCGCGTCCGCATCGGGCAGCGCGCGCGAGCGGATAATAGGTCGCGACCACGGCAAGCCAAAGCTCGGGGACGGGAGCGCCCGACGCCAGCGCGGCAATCACCTGTCGCGCAACCGCTGCGCGGCAGCGGCCTCCTCGTCCGTCGACGCAAAGACGTACTCGTTGACGAAGCACTGCCGCGCCAGCGCGCAGGCAAAGTCCAGCGCCTTCGGATCGACCGGTGTTGATGCATCGTCGACGGACGCGGTCTGCAGCAGGGCAAAGCGCGCGCCGGTCAGAAACCGTTCGAGATCGAGATCTGCGACGGTCGCGGTCTCCATGAGGCTGCGCAGGATGCGATCGTCTGCAACGGCGGCGAAGCCTGCAGGGCCGAACAGCTCTTCCGCCGGTAGCCGGCGCGGCCAGGCAGCTCCCGCCCGCGAGCATGCAGGCGCTGATTGCGCGCCGACTGCTTGACGAGCTTCGCCGCGACCGGAGCGAGCCCGTTGACACGTCCCCACGGCTCCGACAATGCCCGCCAGAACAGCGCGCGGAAATCATCGATATCGGGCGGGTCCTGTAGGCTACGGACGGTTTGCACGAACAGCGCCTGAGTGTCCGCGGTTTCCCGGATCGCCAGCGCGCGGCGCAGCGCGCCAAGCGCATTGTCCATCTGTCCGGTGGACAGGAAGGCGCGCGCCAGATTGTTGTAGGCGTCGATGAAATCCGGCCTGCGCGCGATCGCAACCTGGAAGTAGCGGGCAGCTTCGGCAAAGTTGCCCTGCGCAGCAAACACGATCCCGAGATTGTTGCTGGCATCGGGCAGATCCGGTTTGAGATCGAGCGCGCGTTGATAGCACTGCGCGGCGTCGCTCAGCCGTCCCTGCGCCAGGAAGACGTTGCCGAGATTGGCGTGCGCGTCCGGAAAGTTCGGGTTGATGGCGAGCGCGCGCTGAAACTGCGCCACCGCCTCGGCCTGCTTGCCTTGCGCCAGCAGGATATTGCCGACATTCACATAAGCTTCGACCAGCTTCGGATCGAGTGCGATCGCCTTCTGGAAATGCAGCAGCGCTTCGTCGGGTCGGCCCAATCCGGTGAGCGCACTAGCCAGATTGTTATGGGCGGCGACGAAATCGGGCTTGAGCGCCAAGGCGCGCCGGAAATGCGTCACCGCATCGTCGAGCCGGCCGCTGCGGGCGAACACATTGGCGAGATTGCAATGCGCTTCGGCGGTCGGCCTGAGTGCAATGATGCGCTCGTAGGTCGCAATCGCCTCGGCCGGAGCGCCAGTCTGCAGCAGTGCGTTGCCGAGATTGTTGTAGGCATCGATATAGTCGGGCTTGAGACGGATCGCCTCGCGATATTGGATCACCGCCTCGTTAAGCCGTCCAAGAGACTGGAACGCCAAGGCGATGTTGAAGCGGCATTCCGGATTGCGGCCGTCGATCGCAATCGCCCTGCCGATCGGCTCGATCGCCGCCTGCGGCTGACCTCGCTGCAACGCGATGATGCCGAGATGATGCAGGCTCGCAGAATGATTGCGATCGCCTGCCAGCACCTGCCGGTAGAGCATCTCGGCCTCGAGAAGCTGGCCGGCCTGATGGCGTTGCATGGCGAGTTCAAAGGGAGAACCTCCGCCGGGCAGTCCCGGACCTCCGCCGCGCTTGCCGGCAGCCCGCCGATCCTTACGATTCATTGGCTAGCCGCTCCGCCGTTACACGTACTTGCGCTGGCCGGCGGTTGCGGCCTCAGCCAGCGGCTTGAGACTGACCGGCGCCACGAGTTGGTATTCGCGTTGTTGGTATCTCGCATGACGTGAATTGTATCAGCAAATTTCGCGGATACCCAAGTTCCGCCAGTGGCGCTGGAGGAACTGCGTGAGCACGAGGACCTGCAGGGAATCGCCCCCGATCTCGCCCGGGAACGCCGCACCGGCAGTGCCCGCTTAAACTCCTGACGCAATCCGGGCAACGCTGAGCATTTGCGGCGCAAAAATCACCTCAAGCGCCTTCCTGTCGATAGGCTTCTCCAAAATGTCGATCGATGAATATTCCCGATCGATGCTCTCCCGGCCATATCCGGTGATCATTACAAAGGGAATGCCGGCAGCCAAAAGTCTATCGGCCACCGGGTAGACGAGTTCCCCGCCAAGATTGACGTCAAGAATGGCTGCATCGGGCGCGTGCTCGGTGATCGCTTTCAACGCGTCCGCCACTGTGGTGCAGACGGCAACGACCGAACGGCCGAGATCAATCAATTGATCTTCCAGCGCCATGGCGACCAACGCTTCGTCTTCGACGATCATGACGCGTTCGCCCGGAATTGGTTTTGGCGCGGCACCGGATCGAGCGGACTGGAAAACCTCATCCCGCTGGCCGCCCCGGCTACGAGGCACGCGCAAAGAACAGAACAACCCCTCCTGCCGCCATTCGAACCTCGAATTCCCACCGAGCTGACGCTCGATGCTGAGGGTGATGATCTTCATGCCGAAGCCGGTCTTACGCGGCTGACTTGGCGGCGGACCGCCGGTCTCCCGCCAGTTGATGACGATACTGCTCGATTGGGATTCCCAACTCAGCTCGAGACGGCCTGATGCCTGTGAAAGCGCGCCATACTTTGCGCCATTCGTTGCCAATTCATGCAGAGCCAGCGCGAGAAGTCTGCGCAGTGGTGGGGTCCAAGAAAAGGCTCGGACCGTCGATGACGATCCGATCCGGGGCATTCGACCGGTACGGAGCGAGTTCGTCTTTGATGAGTTGGCTCAGTTCTGCGCCCTGCCAGCGGGCGCCGGACAGCAATGCATGAGCGCGGGACAGCGCCTTGATGCGGCCTTCAATGACCCTGGCATACTCGGAAACGCTATTCGCCTTCGTCAACTTCACGATCGATTGCACGATTGCCATGGCATTCTTCGCACGATGGTCAACCTCTCGCGCCAGCAACGCCTGCTGTTCCTCAGCGATCTTGCGATCCGTTATATCCGCCGTGACGCCGCTGATGCTCGCGACCCGTCCAGCGGCATCTTTCGTGGCCGCGCTCGTGCTCACGCACCAGCGTATCTGGCCGTTCGGACGCCGCACGCGATACTCGCTTTGATGGGTCGTGCCGTGCTTCTGCAACGTCTCAAAACCGATCCGGATACGCTCCCAGTCTTCCGGAACGATGAGCGCCTTGACGTGCTCAGGCGTGACCGAAAATTCGCCGGGCGTCACCCCATAGATGGCGTGCTGCCCCTCGTCCCAGGTCAGGGCGTTCGAGGTCAAATCCCAGTCCCAGGAGCCCATGTTGCCGGCCGCCAATGCCAGACTGCGTCGCTGTTCGCTTTCCAACAGTTGCGATGTCGACGCCTCCAGTTCGGCGGTCCGCTGAGCGACCCGATGCTCGAGCTCCGCGTTGAGACGCTCGAGCTGGCGACCCTTGCGGTAGAGATCCGTAAATACCCTGACCTTGGCCCTGAGCAGTTCCGGCACCACCGGCACGGGCACGTAATCGACCGCGCCCATCTCGTAACCGCGCAGATGGTCTATTTCCGCAAGATGAATCGCGGAGATGAAAATCATCGCAATCTTCTTGAATCGCGGATGCTCTCTGATCAAAGACGCGAGCTGGAAGCCGTCAAGCTCCGGCATGCAGACATCGACTAGGATGACCGCAACCTCATTTCTGAGGAGTTGCTCCAGAGCTTCTTCTCCCGACTTCGCCTTGATGAGATTGTCACCCAAGGCCTGCAGGATCACCTCATAGGTGAGAAGCTTTGACGGTTGATCGTCAACCAGGAGAATGTTGACCTTGTCGTCGTAGGTCATTTGACATCCATCCGTTCAGCGGTGAAGCCAAAGACGCAACGCTGACAGCAGTTGTTCCGTGTTTACGGGTTTGGCCAGGTAATCCGAGGCGCCGGCTTCCAGGCACTTCTCCCGGTCACCCTTCATCGCCTTCGCCGTCAGCGCGATGATCGGAAGTCGGCGAAACGCAGGATCGTCCCGAATGACACCCATCGTCTGATACCCGTCCATTTCGGGCATCATGATGTCCATGAGTACGATCGCGAGTTCCGGGGTTCGTTCGACAGTCTCGATCGCCTCCCGTCCGGTCGTTGCGGTTAGTACTTTCATACCGCGACGCTCGAGCACACTGCTCAAAGCGAAGATATTGCGGGCGTCGTCGTCGACGAGCAGGACGGTGCGACCGACCAGATCGTCATCGGAGCTCTTGAGGCGTTCGAGCATCCGCTGCTTTTCGACCGGCAGGTCGGTAACGACACGATGCAGGAACAGCGCCGTCTCGTCGAGCAATCGCTCGGGCGACTCGACGCCCTTCACCACGATGCTGCGCGCCATGGTATGGAGCTGGGCATCCTCTTCAGCGGACAGCTCGCGGCCGGTAAAGACCACGACAGGAACGTCGGACATCCGTTCGTCGCGCTTGATTGCATCGAGAACCTGAAAACCGGTCATGTCCGGAAGTCGCAGGTCGAGAACGACGCAGTCGTAGGGCTGTGCAGTCAGGCATTGCAGCGCGTCGACGCCGGTCTCCGCAGTATCGATCTCGATATCGTCGTAGCCCAGCAACTGATGAATGCTGAGTTGCTCCGCCGGACTATCTTCGACCACGAGGAGGCGCTTACGGCGCGGCTTGGCGTATTCCTTGATTCTCCGGATCGCGTCTTCGACGCCTTCCGCCGTCGCCGGCTTGTTGACGAATGAGAACGCACCGCATGCGAGCGCATGCTGCCGGTCCTCATCGAGCGTCACGATTTGAACCGGAATATGCCGGGTGAGCGGATTCTGCTTGAGCTGGGAAAGAACCGTCCAGCCAAGCATGTCGGGCAGAAACACGTCGAGCGAAATTGCGCTCGGCTGAAACTGCTTGGCAAGATCCAGGGCATCCAGCCCGCGCGACGCAACCAGCACCTTGAAGTCCATGCGGCGCGCCAGATCCACCATGAAACGGGCATACTGATGATCGTCCTCGACGACCAGAAGGATGCTGTCGCCCGGCGCGATATCGAAACGATCATCCGCAACGAGTTCGATTGAACGCGGATCCGGCATCGTCGATTCGATCTTGCTCTCGACCAACGCCGGCGCTGCTGCGGGCGCACGTATGCCGTTCGACGGCCCGACGTACCGCAGCGGCAGGAACAGCGTGAACGCGCTCCCGGTTCCCGGCGTGCTTCTCAGCTGAATTTCGCCGCCGAGAAGATTTGCCAGCTCGCGGCTGATGGCCAGGCCGAGCCCGGTGCCGCCATACTTGCGACTGGTGCTCGCATCGGCCTGCTGAAAAGCCTCGAAAATGATGCGCTGCTTTTCAAGCGGAATTCCGATCCCGGAATCCGTCACTTCGAAGGCGACAACTGAAGATTGATTCAGCAGGGCATGATCCGGCGACCAACCGCCGACGGCGGCGGCCACCTTCAGACGGACGGTGCCTTCCTGGGTGAACTTGAAGGAATTCGACAGAAGGTTCTTCAGCACCTGCTGCAACCGCTTCGGATCGGTCGTGATCGTAACGCCCAGGTTCGGATCGATCTCAACCTCGAACGCGAGTTGGCGATTGTCCGCCTCGTGCCGGAACGGCCGGGCGGTCGCCTCGATGAAGTGATTTAGCACCACCTCTTCTGCATCGACCGTGACGGTCCCGGACTCGATCTTGGAAAGATCGAGGATGTCGCTGATGAGATTCAGGAGGTCAGTCCCGGCGCCGTGAATGGTCCGGGCAAATTCGACCTGCTTCGACGACAGGTTCCGGTCGGCGTTCTCCGAAAGCTGCTGGCCGAGGATCAGGATGCTGTTGAGCGGCGTCCGCAGCTCATGCGACATGTTGGCCAGGAATTCCGACTTGTACTTCGAGGTCAGCGCCAATTCCGTGGCCTTGTCTTCGAGCGCCCGTCTCGCCTGCTCGATCTCCTGGTTCTTGCGCTCGACTTCGACGTTGCGCTCGGCCAATTGTTGCGCCTTCTGCCCCAGCTGCTCGTTGGTCTGCTGCAACTCCTTCTGCTGCGTCTGCAGCTCTCCTGCAAGCTGCTGCGACTGCTTCAGGAAATTCTCCGTCTGCATCGTGGCCTCGATGCTGTTGAGCACGATGCCGATACTGTCGGTAAGCTGCTCGAGGAAGGCCATCTGCAGGGTCGTGAAGCTCGTGATCGAAGCGAGCTCGATGACGGCCTTGACTTCGCCTTCGAACAGCACCGGCAATACGACGACGTTCTGCGGCATTGTCTTGAACAACGCCGAGCCAATCGGCACCGCTTGCGCCGGCATCGTCGTGATCAACATTCGGCGCTTGTCAATCGCGCACTGCCCGATCAAGCCCGTACCGAACTCAATGCGCGGCTCGTGGCCATGCACTGCATCGTCGGCGTACGACGAAAGCAGCCGGAGGTGACGCTCCGCCTGCTCCTCAACCTGGTAGATGACGCCCAACTGGGCGTCCACCAGAGGCGTCAACTCACTCAGAAGCAGCCGGCCGACCGTCTGCAGGTCGCGCTGCCCCTGCAGCATGTTGGTGAAACGGGCCAGGTTGGTCTTGAGCCAGTCCTGCTCGGTATTGCGGTCGGTCGTCAAGCGCAGGTTGCCAATCATCGTGTTGATATTGTCTTTCAACTCCGCGACTTCCCCGCGCGCATCGACCTGAATCGATCGCGTCAGATCGCCCTTGGTGACAGCGGTGGCCACTTCCGCGATCGCGCGGACCTGCGTGGTCAGATTTGCCGCTAGCAGATTGACGTTGCCGGTCAGGTCCTTCCACGTGCCGGCGGCGCCCGGAACGTTGGCCTGACCGCCGAGCCGCCCTTCCACGCCCACCTCGCGCGCGACCGTCGTCACCTGATCGGCAAACGTTGCCAACGTGCCCGTCATATTGTTGATCGTTTCGGCGAGAGCCGCGACTTCGCCCTTGGATTTCACGGTCAAGTTCTGGTTCAAGTCGCCATTGGCGACCGCGGTGACGACCTTGACGATTCCGCGGACCTGCTCGGTCAGGTTCGCCGCCATGACGTTGACGGTATCGGTCAGATCTTTCCAGGTTCCAGCCACGCCCGGCACCTCGCCCTGTCCACCAAGCCGTCCTTCGGTCCCGACCTCACGGGCGACGCGGGTGACTTCCGAGGCGAATGCATTGAGCTGATCGACCATCGTATTGATCGTGTTCTTCAGCTCGAGAATTTCTCCCTTCACATCGACCGTGATCTTCCGCGACAGGTCGCCTCGCGCGACAGCCGTCGTAACCTCGGCAATATTTCGGACCTGCGTGGTGAGATTCGCCGCCAACAGGTTGACGTTATCGGTGAGGTCCTTCCATGTCCCGCCGACGCCCGGCACAACCGCCTGACCACCTAGCCGTCCATCGGTACCCACTTCGCGCGCCACACGCGTCACTTCGGCTGCGAACGAGCGCAACTGCTCGACCATCGTGTTCAAGGTATCCTTCAGCAATAGAATCTCACCACGGACGTCGACGGTAATCTTCTTTGACAGGTCACCGCTTGCGATCGCTGTAGCGACTTCAGCAATGTTGCGCACCTGTGCGGTGAGATTGGACGCCATGAAATTGACGTTGTCGGTAAGATCCTTCCAAGTCCCGGCAACTCCCGGCACTTCCGCCTGTCCGCCGAGCTTCCCCTCCGTGCCGACTTCGCGAGCGACGCGCGTCACCTCCGACGCGAATGCGTTGAGCTGATCGACCATCGTGTTGATGGTGTCCTTGAGTTGCAGAATCTCCCCTCGAACATCGACGGTGATCTTGCGAGACAAGTCACCGCGCGCGACCGCGGTGGTGACTTCCGCGATATTGCGGACCTGGGCCGTCAGATTGCCGGCCATCGAGTTGACGCTATCGGTCAAGTCCTTCCATGTACCTGCAACCCCGGGAACGTTCGCCTGGCCGCCAAGCCTGCCCTCGGTGCCGACTTCGCGCGCGACGCGCGTCACTTCGCCGGCAAAGGCGTTGAGCTGATCAACCATCGTGTTGATCGTTTCCTTAAGCTGCAGGATCTCGCCGCGGACATCGACGGTGATCTTGCGCGACAAGTCGCCGCCGGCGACGGCTGTCGTCACCTCGGCAATATTCCGAACCTGCGCCGTCAGGTTACCGGCCATGGAGTTGACGCTGTCCGTGAGGTCTTTCCACGTCCCTGCCACCCCCGGCACGGCGGCTTGACCGCCCAGCTTGCCTTCGGTGCCGACTTCACGCGCGACGCGCGTTACCTCACCGGCAAAGGCATTCAGCTGGTCCACCATGGTATTCAGGGTTTCCTTGAGCTGCAGGATTTCTCCGCTGACGTTCACGGTGATCTTCTTCGACAAATCACCTTGCGCAACGGCGGTCGCGACCTCGGCGATGTTGCGAACCTGGCCGGTCAGGTTGCTCGCCATGGAGTTGACGCTGTCCGTCAGGTCCTTCCATGTTCCGCCAACGCCCCGCACGATCGCCTGGCCGCCGAGCTTGCCCTCGGTGCCGACCTCGCGCGCGACGCGCGTCACTTCGCCCGCAAAGGCGTTCAACTGATCCACCATCGTGTTGATGGTGTCCTTCAGCTCGAGAATTTCGCCACGAACATCGACCGTGATCTTTTTCGACAGATCGCCACCCGCAACCGCCGTGGTCACCTCGGCGATATTCCGTACCTGAGCAGTGAGATTGCTCGCCATAGAGTTGACGCCGTCGGTCAAATCCTTCCAGGTGCCTGCAACGCCGAGCACGTTCGCCTGTCCGCCCAACCGGCCTTCGGTTCCGACCTCACGAGCCACGCGCGTGACTTCGCCGGCGAAGGCGTTCAACTGGTCCACCATCGTGTTGATGGTTTCCTTGAGCTGAAGTATTTCGCCCGACACGTTGACCGTGATCTTCTTGGAAAGATCGCCGCCCGCAATCGCGGTGGCGACATCGGCGATGTTGCGGACTTGCGCCGTGAGGTTTGACGCCATGAAGTTGACGCTGTCGGTGAGGTCTTTCCAGGTACCGGCGACGCCAGGAACCTGCGCCTGGCCTCCGAGCTTGCCTTCGGTTCCGACTTCGCGCGCAACGCGCGTCACTTCCGAGGCGAATGAATTCAACTGATCGACCATCGTATTGATGGTGTCTTTGAGTTCCAGAATTTCACCGCGGACGTCGACCGTGATCTTTCGGGATAGATCGCCGCGCGCGACCGCCGTCGTGACCTGGGCAATGTTGCGCACCTGCGCCGTGAGGTTGCCGCACATCGCGTTGACTGAATCGGTCAAATCCTTCCACGTTCCGGCGACGCCCGGAACGATTGCTTGGCCGCCAAGTTTGCCGTCCGTACCGACCTCGCGCGCAACGCGCGTCACCTCCGAGGCGAACGAGCGGAGTTGATCGACCATTGTGTTGATCGCCTCCTTCAGTTGGAGGATTTCACCACGGACGTCGACGGTGATCTTTTTTGACAGGTCGCCATTGGCGACCGCGATTGTAACGTCTGCAATGTTTCGGACCTGGGCCGTCAGATTCGAGGCCATGGAATTGACGCTCTCGGTCAGGTCCTTCCAGACGCCCGTCACCTCCGGTACCTGCGCCTGCCCTCCGAGCTTTCCTTCGGTTCCGACCTCGCGCGCAACGCGCGTGACTTCAGAGGTGAAAATTCCAAGCTGCCGGATCATCGTGTTTACGATGTTGGCCGACTGCAGGAATTCTCCCTTGAGCGGGCGGCCGTCGACGTCCAGCCTCACCGTCTGCAGCAAATCGCCCTGTGCAAACGCGCCGATCACTCTTGTGACTTCCCGGGTCGGCCACAGCAGATCGTCGATCAAGGTGTTGACGGACGCTTCCATCTCGCCCCAGGCACCGCCGGAAAGGCCGAGCCTGACGCGTTGTCGCGTCCGTCCCTCGCGTCCGACGACGTGACCGATGTTCTCAAGCTGCTTGGACATCCGTTCATTGGCGGCGACAATTTCATTGAAGACGTCGGCAACTTTGCCCTCGATACCGAGTTGCTCTCCGGCCATCCGCACGGAGAAATCGCCGTGCCTGACAGCCTCGAGGGCGTACAGCAGATTTGGCAGATCAAACGACAGATTGGGGCGAAAGGCAGTGGAGCGCCTGGGGGGAGCAACCTTTTGGGAATCCGTATTTTTTTGGGAATCCGCATTCTTTTGGCGGCGTGTTTGAGTCGTCATCAGAGTACCCCCCAGTCGCGAAGACCCGTGAGCGCATTCCCAGCAAACGCCCGTTAACGCCGGGGAAGCGGCCAAGTTCCGGGCAAATCAAAATAATTTTCCTCGGGCCCGAACTATCGGCCCGTCTGACGGAACTTGGATGTTACGGGTGGAACCGTTCGGCCTCGGGGAGCCAGTCAAAATCCAATGAAATCAACCCTTTGCAACCACTAACGCCGGATCGCGTCCGGGTGGACATTGGGCTGCGGCGGCGTGCCGTTTGGGGACGCGGGAAGCGGCTTTGTAGGAGCCCGCTCGCTTTGGCCAACCGTCGAAGGCGCCTCGTTGCTCGCCGAGCGATCCTGGCGATTGTTAGCTTCCCAGAAACCAATACCCAAAAGCAGAAGAAGCGCGATCGCTACGAGCGCCCACCGCATGTTGGCGTGTTCGCGAACATGCCGCGGCGGATTCGTGCCGGGAGGGTGGATATATGGATCACTCATCTGCGGTACCTCCAAGTGAGGGCCCAACGCTCAAGTGAGGGCTCAACGCTCGTTGCATCTACAGGTTCCTCGTGACGCGCGCCGGCGGCAGGCGACGTCAAAGTTCCACCATCACGCGCGCTGCCCGCATAGGTGCGCTTCCGTTTCGAGCCCAAGTGGAACGACTTCCCGGCCCCTTCCGTTGATCTATGCACCGACCTCAAATGGAGGCAGCGATGTCTGATCCACATTTTGAACGTGCGCACAGTCGACATCCCGAGGATCGCCTGCTTGCTCGGCCCGTCATCGACGGGAACCCCGGCGGCGACACCGCTTGGGTGCTCGTCGCTCTCGCCGTGATGGTCGTGATGGCCGTTGCCTGGTTCGGAGTGGCGCCACCCCGCGGTGATCAGGAAACGAGCGCGACACGCAATCCAATTGCGATCGATATCGACACCACCGGACGCGCGATGCCGCGAAACTAGGCCTCGCGGCCTCGCGAACCTGGGCCTGTTGTTTTCGCTTCTGAGTGGTCGCAAGTACGCTCTGGCACCACCGCTTGTTCGGATTCGGCAGGGGCAAAACGTGGATGCACGCGGGGAATGTGTGGCCGGGAACGGGTAAGATGAGTGAGGCTGAGCGGCTACGAGCTTTCGCCGCGCGTTGCATTGCAACGGCCCGCAGCATGTCGCTGTCAATCGACGCGGAGCGATTGAGAACGATGGCGGCTGAAGCGCTGGCGCGGGCGGCGCAATTGGAACCCAGCCGGAAATTGCAGCAACAGCAGCAGGCGCCGCCCAATCCGGAAAGACCCTCGCCGGACGAGAAGCAGGAACCGTCACAGGACAAGAAGAAGCAGGAACCGTCACAGGATAAGAAATAGGCTGCCACCAGCACGGACTGGGATGCGGAACGGACTGGGCGGAGTTCCCGTTATCAGGGGAACAAGGGAGGCCGTGATGAACAACCGCTCAGCACTGTGGGCGCCCCTGATGGTTCTGCTGCTGATCTCGGCGACGCCGGCGTTCGCGCAGGCGCCGCCTGGCCAGCGCCCGACCCCGGCGCCCGCACAGCCGGCGCCGACCGATCCCAAAGCCTGCGCGCCGGGTGAGCGCCTGCGGTTGGAAGACGGTTCATCGAAGGAACCGGCGACCACCGGCGAGGCCCTCAGCGACAAGCTGGCGCGGACCGACGGCGTGCTCTGCCCGCCCCACGTCGATCCCGACATCAGATGGCCGACGCCGCCCGGCGGCACAATTCAGATCATTCCGGCGCCCGGCACGCCTGGCGGCGACCCGTCGGTTCGGCCCAAATAGTTCGTTGATATCGTGCCGTCAGGTCGGAGCGGCGCCTCACGCACCGTCAACTCGCGGAAACCGCAGAACCACGGTCGTGCCGCCTGGGCCGCTCGTCTGCTCGATCGTGCCACGCAATTGCCGGGCGAACGCTTCGGACAAGCGCTGCCCCAGGCCGGACGTGCTGCGGGCGCTTTCGTCGATCCCGCGGCCGTCGTCGGCAATGCGCAGCACGTGATGCTCGTCGATCTCGACGAACTCGATGCTGATCGTGCCATGCGCTCGATCTGCAAAGGCGTGTTTCAAGCTGTTGGTGACGATCTCGTTCACGACCAGTCCTACCGGGACGGCGGTCCGCGTCGGCAGCAGCGTCTTGTCGATGGAAAAGGCAACCTCCACCTTGCGGGTCGGATCGCCGAACGACGTCATCAGGTCGTTGACGATTCTTTCCAGGTACTCGTGCGAACCGACTGCCTCGGGCGTGTGATTGCTGCCGAGCCCCCGGTAAAGATGCGCGATCGACGTGATGCGCGTCCGCATGCGGGCGAACGCGGCGCGGCAATGATCGTCCTGCTGCCGCCGCGCCTCCATTTCGAGAACGGCGCCGATCATTGTGAAGCTGTTCATCACTCGGTGATTGAGCTCGACCAGCATGTCGTTCGCCCGCGCAATCGCTTCCTCGCAGTCCGCCCCGATCTTTCGGCGTTCAGTGACATCCTCCCATGTGAGCAAGAGCGACCGCCCTTGGCCACCGTCGCCACCGATCGTGCTGGCATGAAGCAGAAACGTCCGGGGGCCGGACGCCGTATCCTGCTGGAGTTCGAAATCCTTCAGGATGGCTTCGCCGGACGCCACGCGATCGAGCTGTTCGGCCAACCCCGCAAGGTCCCGACTGGCCGTTCGCGATCCGGGCGAGCGGCAATCCGACAACCTTGTCTTTGCAGATCCCGAAGGCCGCGCCGAACGACCGGCTGGCCGCGAGCACGGTCATCCGCTCGTCGAGCACCAGCAGCGGCTCGCGTGACGCGGCCACGATGTCCTGCGCGAGCAGCGGTTGCGGCATTGGTGTTTCCAGTTGACCGCGAAAGCGACCGACGGGCCGGGCAGCGCCATCCGCCTTGTCCGAGGGCGCTCATGGCGCGCCGGGAGGACCGCTGACAAATGGCTGTGGGATGGGCGGCCAGCCCGGCGAAGCCTGCGAAGCGCGTTGCCGAGCGCCAAGGGAACTTTGCTAGCACTGTCGCATTGTGCGGTCTGTGCACTAGTGCACACAGCTGCCCGCAGCATGGATCAGCAACGCGATGACTTCGCAGGACCGCGCCGGCAAGGCGAACGAGCTTCGGCCCCATAACAATCTGATCCGTCGGTTGCGCGATTCGGACTACGCGCTGATCGCCCCCCATTGCGAGCAGGTCGAGAGCAACGCTGGCGACCTGTTCTACCGGCCGGGCGACAATGTCGAGACCGTGCATTTCCCGTGCGGGCCGAGCCTGGTGTCGTTTCTGGTCAGCCACGAGGACGGCCGCGATGTCGAGACCATCCTGGTCGGCCGGGAGGGCGCGGTCGGCGGCATCGTCAGCTTCGGCAATCTGCCGGCCTATTGCCGGATTACCGTCAAGTATGGCGGGTCGTTCGTCCGGCTTCGCGCGAGCCAGCTAGAAGCCGCCAAAGCCAAGTCGCTGACGCTGCGCTATCTGTTTGCACGCTACGCGGACTGCCTGCTGGCCCAGGTGTTTCAGTCGACCGCCTGCAACGCAATCCACTCGATCGAGCAGCGCGCCGCCAAATGGATCCTGTCGGCCATGGATCGCACGGGGGATCACGTCGTGCCGCTGACCCACGAACAGCTCGCCACCATGCTGGGCGTTGGACGCAGCTACACCAGCCGGATCATCCAGACCTTCAAGCTCGAGGGCGTGCTCGAAACCCGCCGCGGATCGCTGCTGGTCAGGGACATCGACGCGCTGAAGGCACGCTCATGCCTCTGCAACGAGTCGGTGAAGGGCCACTTCGAGAACGTGCTGCAGGGCCTCTATCCGGATGAACTCGGTACGTGAGAGGTGCGGCGTCATCTACATCAGATGCCGCAGGCTGCAGCGATGAACACTAGGTAGAAATTTCAGCCCGTGCGGCAACGAACTCTCGCCGGCACTAGAAGACAACAAGGCGAAGCGGAACCGAGCCACGGACAGAATCGGCAGTCGAAACAGAAAACGCATCCGTGGGCGCAATTCTTCTCCCTTGTAGGGTCCGTCATTCGCCCGGCTACCGATCCAATGCCAACGGTTATTGTGGCTCCAGGCCTGAAGCCTTCACTATTCGTTCTGATACCGCTCGATCCAGTTTGATAAACGCCGCGAACTGCTCGGGCGTGGTTATCGCCGGCTCAAGGCCCCGCTGAATGAGATTTCGGTCGGCGAATGAGGCGTCTGCAACGATGTCTGCAACGACGTCTCTGATCCTGTCGATTTGCGCCCGGGAAGTGCCGCCAGGCGCGAATAATCCGAAATAGCTGCGTGTCATGTCGCCACGATATCCGGTCTCGAAAACGGTCGGAACATCGGGGATTAAGGAGGACCGCTTTTCGCTGTCTACGAGCAATGGCTTAACAGCGCCGGTATGCACATGACCGATGAGATTGCTCAACGCGATGAACACCACAGGAGTTGTTCCAGACAGCAAGCCAGTGACCGTGTCACCGCCGCCTCTAAACGGCACCCGAACCAGGTCCGCACCCGTCTCCTCCTTGAACCGTTCAACAAAAAGTGCTTGTGCGAGCGCGGGAGAAGAATAGCTCAGAGTCCGAGGTTTCGCCTTTGATAACGATGCCAGCTCGGAAAGATTCTTGACATTCAATGATTGACTAACAGCCAACGTCTGCGTCATGAACAGAAGATTAGTGACCGGCGCCAGACCCTTGTCGGGATCAAAGCCCACGTTCTTGAACAGGAAAAGGTTATAAGTGACCGGCTCATTCGGCATCACGCACAGCGTGTAGCCATCTGGTACCGCCTCGGTACATGCGCGTGCGGCAATGTTGAACGCGCCACCCGCACGATTTTCGATGACCAGCGGCTGACCTGTGCGCTTTTGGAATTGTTCTGCCACAGCGCGCACAAATACATCGCTCGTACCGCCTGCTGAAGACGCCACAATCAGGCGAATTGGCCGCGTCGGGTAGTCCTGCGCGATTGCGATACCTTCGGCGGCAAGCAAGCCAACCATCGCGCCAGCGATCAAGAGCTGAGCCCTCGCCGACAAGCCGATTGAAAAACCCATTGCTCTCTCCCTGTCGGCGCGCTTCTGCGGCGTGCCAGCTATTCGAAATCCTAAGCATTGGCCGAAAACTGGCAACTGATATTGAAAAAAGTATGTAGGATGGGCTTTCGGCGAAACCCATCACCACCGCGCTTGGACACCAAGAGGGGCTTCGCTTCGCTCAACCCATCCTACGACCAAACTCGCATTGCGCCCAGTCGCACGCGAACCACATTCGATGATGCTGGATCGAGCGTTGAGGAGAATGGTGCCCAGGGGCGGCGGACGAACTGGCCTCTAAGTTGCTGACGTAGTTCATTTCTCCTGCGAAGCAAAATCGCGTACTCACACTCGTACTCACAGGTGCGCTTTGACTGACTATTCGATGACGTCGTCGGCGCGAGCAAGCAGGGCCGGCGGCACTTCGAGGCCAAGCGCCTTCGCGGTCTTGAGGTTGATCACCAGGTCGAACCGCGTTGGCTGCGCGACAGGCAGGTCCGCCGGGCGCTGCCCCTTCAGGACACGATCGATATAAACCGCCCCTTCTCTCCATTGCGCCTCCGAGTTCGCCCCGTAGGCCAGGAGCCCGCCCATGTGCGGGAATTGGGGGATCCCGGCGAACGCGGGAAGCTGATGCTTCAGAGCAAGTCGCCGACACCGGGCCGCAGCAGCGTCGGCTGGACAATCACGGCGTCAATGTTTTTGGCTCGCATGGATTCGAAATACGAATCCGCATTGTCGGTCGGATGCGCCATCACGCGCTCAAGGTTGATCCGGAGGGCATCCGCCGCCGATTGGATATGCTGCAGGTACGGCTTCGTGAACGGGTCGACGCTGTTGGCGAAGGCGGCGACGCGTTCCGCCTTTGGCAGCATCTCGCGGATCAACTCCATGTTCTTGGACATCGTCTCGGCGGCGATTGCCGTATTGCCCGTGATATTGCCGCCCGGCCGCGCGAGGCTCGCAATGATGCCGGTGGCCACCGGATCGCCGGTGTTGATCATGACAATCGGGACGGTCTTCGTCGCGTCGCGGGCCGCCATCGTCGGGGGTGTTTGCAAGGTGACGAGGACATCCGCCGGAACATCCGCGAGCTCCTTGGCCAGCGCGGGCAGCTGTGCCGCATTGCCCCCGGCCGAGCGCACCTCGAACCGGGCGTTCCGCCCTTGCTCATATCCGAGCTTCGCCAGCTCCTCGCGGAGGACCGTCAGGAAACGCGCAGGGTCCGGGTTGCCCAGCACCAGAATCCCGATGGTATGGCTCTTCGACGATTGCGCGCGCGCGGCGAGCGGCCAAGCCATCCCGCCCCAGCAGGGCGATGAGTCCGCGCCGCGTCAATGAATGTCTCCCATTCCGTGTTCGCATTGTCCCGTCCTCCGAGCAGCCAATATGGCACATAGGTCTAGGCAAGCCCTTTACGCAATGCTGAATTGTTCTGAATTGGGCGCGAAGTCCGCGTTGGCTCCAACAAGCAGAAATCCTCGCGAGCGGGAAATGACTTCTGCCTTGGGCCTTAAGCAGACATCATTCGCAACCCACTATTGAAATGGGAGAAAAGGACCGAACTGCTGGCCAAATGTGAGTAGGACGATTCCGCCGAAACCGCGGGTGCTCACAATTCTACTCACACATTCTCACACCACAGCGTCACATAGCGGAACATGCTGTGCACGACGGGGAACCGAACCACGGATTGTGAGTAGAAAGGTCTGGTGCCCAGGGGCGGAATCGAACCACCGACACCGTGATTTTCAGTCACGTGCTCTACCAACTGAGCTACCTGGGCGCCCTGCCCGCCGGTCGCCCGGCGGCGGGAAAGCGGGGTTTATAGAGGCTCGATTCCGCACTGTCCAGACAACCCCCGGACCGGCCCGGAAGCCCGCAAACGCTCCGCGGGCGCGCGACTACAGCGGGCACGGCGCGGGACCGTATCGGAGGTGCGGCCTTCCGGCAGACCGCCGGCGATCGCGATCAGCCGGCCTCGGGCGGGCGCGGCGGCGCTCCGTCCTCATCCTCCTCGTCGACCGCGGCGGGTACCGCATAGACGCCGCTCAGCCAGCGGTTGAGATCGACGTCCGCGCAGCGCTTGCTGCAGAACGGCCGGAACGCCTGCTCGGCGGCCTTGCCGCAGATCGGGCATCGCTTGGTCGCGGGGGAGTCGGCGTGCGCGTTCATCGTGCGGATATGAGCATGTCGAAGGGCGCCGGCAAGACGCGGTGGTCAGGCCGTGGCGTTGATCCAGCCGACCCGGATCGGATAGCCCTCGCCGGCGAGCAGCGTCGTGGTCTCGTAGAGCGGCAGGCCGACGATGTTGGTGTAGGATCCGACGATCTTGACGATGAACGTGCCGGCGATGCCCTGCGCCGCGTAGCCGCCGGCCTTGCCGCGCCATTCGCCGGAGGCGAGATAGGCCTCGATGTCCTCGTCCGACAGCCGCTTGAAGCGCACGCGCGTTTCGACCAGCCGCTGCCGGAACGCGCTCGTTCGGCGTCACCAGGCAGATCGCGGTGTGGACGCGGTGATTGCGGCCGGAGAGCAGCCGCAGGCACTGCGCCGCTTCGTCGAGCAGCTCGGCCTTCGGCAGGATGCGGCGGCCGACCGCCACCACCGTATCGGCGGCCAGCACATAGGCGCCTTCGAGCTCCTCGTCGAGCGCGCACGAGTGCGAGCGCTGCCTCCGCCTTGGCGCGCGCCAGCCGGTTGGCGCAGGCGCGCGGCAGCTCGCCGCGCTTGGGCGTCTCGTCGATGTTGGCCGGGCGCAGCGCGTCGGGCTCGATGCCGGCCTGGTTGATGAGTGTGACCCGCCGCGGGCGAGCCGGAAGCCAGAACGAGTTTGGGCCGGCCGATCATGTGTTGCGCCGCAAAGCCTGTAACGGGCCTGCGCCCGTGATGTCGAAGTGGGACGTTACTTGAAGCGGTAGGTGATGCGGCCCTTGCGCGAGGTCGTACGGGCGTCATCTCGACCAGCACCTTGTCGCCGGCCAGCACGCGGATGCGGTTCTTGCGCATGCGGCCGGCGGTGTGGGCGATGATCTCGTGTTCGTTCTCTAGCTTGACGCGGAAGGTGGCGTTCGGGAGCAGTTCCGTCACGACGCCGGGAAATTCCAGCAGTTCTTCTTTCGCCATTCGCAATCCAGCGCTAGCGGCGGACAGCCCGGCCGGCTGGGCGCCCGAATTCGGGGCGAAACCTAGCGGAATCGCCGCCATTCGACAACTAGGTCGAGTCCGTAAGCGGCCTTCAAGCGTCATTGCGAGCGAAGCGAAGCAATCCAAATCGCTGGGCTGGATTGCTTCGTCGCTTCGCTCCTCGCAATGACGGACCGTACTGCCTGAATCATTCGTTACCGCCACGGCTCGCGGCAAGCCGGCTGCGGATGCGCGTCATCAGTTGATCGCGGACCGCCCGGTAGGCATCGAGCCGCTGCTCGCGGCTGCCTTCGCTGCACGGTCGGATCGGCGGTCGGCCAGTATTCCACCTCGACGGCCGCCGTGCGCGTGAGTTCGAGCGCGCGGTGATGGGCCTCGGGCGAGAGCGTGACGATCAGGTCGAAGTTGAGCCCTTCCAGGTCCTCCAGTTCCTCGAACGTGATCGGCCGGTGCGCGGCGATGTCGATGCCGAGTTCCTCCATGGCGGCCACCGCGAAGGGATCGAGCTCGTCCTTGCGCACGCCGGCCGACGCCACGTAGTGCCGTGGAACCGAGCAGCGGCTTGAGCAGCGCCGCCGCCATCGGCGAGCGCACCGCGTTGAGCCCGCAGGCGAACAGCACGGCCAGCGGCCACTCCGGTCGCGCCCCCGCGGCCATGCACGCCTCACCCCTTCCAGTGCAGCACGCAGATCAGCGTGAACAGCCGCCGCGCGGTGTCGAAGTCGAGCGTCACCTTGCGCTCGAGGCGCTCCATCAGGATGCGCGAGCCCTCGTCGTGCAGCGCGCGCCGGCCCATGTCGAGCGCCTCGATGCGGTCCGGCGTCGCGGTGCGGATCGCGTCGTAATAGCTGTCGCAGACCATGTAGTAGTCCTTGACGATGCGTCGCAGCGGCGTGAGCGAAAGCAGGTGCGCCATCACGGCGGCGCCGTCGGCGCGCCGGATGTCGAACACCAGCCGGCTCTCGGTCGATGCTGAGGTGCAGCGTGAACGGCCCCTCGACCTCGCCCTGCGGGGCGAAGCTGTTCTCCTCCAGCAGGTCGTAGATCGCGACCGCCCGCTCGTGCTCGACATCACGGCTGGAGCTGCCGATCGAGCCCTCGTCGAGCGTCACCGCGATCAGGCGGTTTGTCGGACGCTCGGATGTGGGCTCGGCGCGGCTCATCGCGGATTCATGCGCATCGCCACCGAGCGCGCATGGGCGTCGAGGCCCTCGGCCTCGCCGAGCGCGATGGCGGCCGGACCGAGCGCGCGCAACTGCTCCGGTCCGCATTTGAGGATCGAGGTGCGCTTCATGAAGTCGAGCACGCCGAGGCCCGACGAGAAGCGCGCCGAACGCGCGGTCGGCAGCACATGGTTCGAGCCGCCGACATAATCGCCGATCGCCTCGGGTGTGTGGGCGCCGAGGAAGATCGCACCGGCATTGCGGATCAATCCGGCGAGTCGCTCGGCGTCGTCGCTCTCGATCTCGAGATGTTCGGGCGCGATCGCATCGACCAGCGGCACCGCGTCGGCGAGGCTGCCGACCAGGATGACGGCGCCGAAGTCGCGCCACGATGCGCTCGCCACCGCGGCTCGCGGCAACGTGGCAAGCTGGCTCTCTAGGGCGCGCTCGACATTGTCAGCGAGCGCCTTGTCGTCGGTGATCAGGATCGATTGCGCGCTGGCGTCGTGCTCGGCCTGCGCCAGGAGATCGGCGGCAATCCAGTCGGGATGTGCCGGTGCGGTCGGCCAGGATCAGCACCTCGGACGGCCCGGCGATCATGTCGATGCCGACCGTGCCGAACACCAGGCGCTTGGCGGCCGCCACATAGGCATTGCCCGGCCCGACGATCTTCGCCACCGGCTTGATCGTCTCGGTGCCATAGGCCAGCGCCGCCACCGCCTGCGCGCCGCCGACTCGATAGATCTCGTCGATGCCGGCGAGCTCCGCGGCAGCCAGCACCAGCGGCGCGAGCCTGCCGTCGGGCGCCGGAACCACCATGACGAGGCGCGGCACGCCGGCGACTTTCGCCGGCACCGCATTCATCAGCACCGACGACGGGTAGGCGGCGGTGCCACCCGGCACATAGAGGCCGACCGCCTCGATCGCGGTCCAGCGGTGACCGAGCTCGACGCCGAGCGCATCGATGAAACGATCATCGGCGGGCTTTTGCCGGAGGTGGTAGGCCGCGATCCGCTCGCGCGCGAGAGCGAGCGCATCGAGGGCGCGGCGGTCGCAGGCGGCTGCAGCCGCGGCGATCTCCGCGGCGGAGACTCGCAGCCCAATACGGTCGAGGTCGATGCGGTCGTAGGTCCGGGTCAGCTCCACCAGTGCCCGGTCGCCGCGCGCGACCACGTCCGCGATGATGGCGCGCACGGCGGTTTCAACGTCGGCCGAAGCCTCACGCTTGGTGGCCAAAAAGGCGCGAAACTGCCGGGGGAAATCGGCCGCGCGGGCATCAAGGCGAACTGGCATGTAAGGGTTCCGCCGGGTCGTCAACCGCCCGGACCGTGGCGGTCAATGACGCGCGGGGAACTGGCCGTCAACCCCGCAGATCGGTGGCCCGGTCGTCGGCGTGAACCGGGCGGGCCTTGGTCGGCCAGGCCGGTCCGAGATCGGCGAGTTCGGCCTCCAGGCATTCGACGTCGAGGCGCAGCATTCCGCCGCCCGAGAAGATTAGGGTCACGACCCCGGCCGGTGCATCGTCTTGGGAAAACTCCACCGCCAGCAGGTTAAGGACGGCCTCCTTGCCAGCCGGATCGACATTGCGGCACTTGCAGCAGGTCACCCGCTCGAACCGCAGCGCGGAGCGACAGCGCCGCAATTCGGGCCGCGTGCCGTCCGCCGCCAGCCAGTCGAAGCGGTCGAGCCCGACCACCAGGCGCTGCTCCTTCGGTCGCCACACCACGTCCTTAACCTTCACCAGGGCATCCTGCAGATGGGCGGAAACGACTTCGAGGTCGTCCCGGTCAAGCGCAACGAATTTCACCGGCTCCATGACACGTTCCCTGAAATCTCGCGTTTCCTTAACGTCTTAAAGACCCCAACGCTGCCACGTAGCTAGGGAGCTTAGCGGCCGGCTGCAAGCGGGGGCAATGCCTTTGCGCCCTGCGCGCGCCATGACCGGCGCGTGCTGGCCGATCCTCATGGAACGTGCTCTAGCTATGTCTCGCAGGGGTCAAGGCCCAAGCCACACGTAGGGACACGGAGCCGCCTATTTCGGACGCGCGCGAGCCATCCCAGGAGCCGGTGTTCGCGCTCCTCTCCGACCCCGCGACCTATGGCGGCCAACAGGTCAAGCGGATCGATACCCACGCCGCCTCGGTCTTCCTCGCCGGCGATCGCGCGCTGAAGGTCAAGCGCGCCGTTCGCTTTCCCTTCCTGGATTATTCGACGCTCGAGAAGCGCAAAGCCGCATGCGAGATGGAGCTCGCCGTCAACCGGCCGTTCGCGCCGGAACTCTATCGCCGCGTCGTCGCGATCACGCGATCGCCTGACGGAACTCTCGCCATCGCGGGTGACGGCGCGCCGGTCGAGTGGGCGGTCGAGATGCAACGTTTCGACGAAAACGCCACACTCGACCACCTTGCTGCCGACGGCCGGATCGATGCCGCACTCGCCGATACGCTCGGCCGGACGGTCGCGATCGCGCACGCCTCAGCACCTGAGGTCGAGGCCGAGCCCTGGATCGCAGCGCTCGGCGACTACATCGAGCAGAACGATGCGGCATTCCGCGCCATGCCGGCGCTGTTCCCTGCTGGCGAGATCGACGCCCTGACCAGCGCCAGCCGCGCCGCGTACACGCGGCTGGGTCCGCTTTTTCGCGAGCGCGGACGGCTCGGGCTGATACGCCGCGGCCACGGCGACCTGCATCTCGGCAACATTGTGCTCATCGACCGGCGCCCGGTGTTGTTCGACGCGATCGAGTTCAGCCCGCTGATCGCGTCGGGGGACGTACTCTACGATCTCGCCTTCCTGCTGATGGATCTGGTGGAGCGCGGCCTGTCGCCGGCGGCCAATATTGTTTTCAACCGCTATCTGGTCGAAACTCGCAGGGCCTCCGATCTCGATGCGCTCGCCGCGCTGCCGCTGTTTCTGTCTGTGCGCGCCGCGATCCGCTCCAAGGTGACGGCTGCGCGGATCGAGCGCGCGCCGTCCGAGGGACAACAGCAGCTCCGCAAAGTCGCGCGGCAGTATTTTGACTTCGCACGACGCTTCGTTGCGCCCGCATCGCCGCAACTGATCGCCGTCGGCGGGCTCTCCGGCACCGGCAAGTCGCTGCTCGCGCGTGCGCTCGCGGTTGCGATTCCACCCGCACCCGGCGCGGTCGTGCTGCGCTCGGACGTGGAACGCAAGCTGCTGATGAGCCATGACGAGCAAGCCACGCTGCCGCCCGACGCCTACACGCCAGCGGTCAACCTGCGGGTCTATGCCACCATCATCGACAAAGCGCGCCGCGCCGTCGCGGCCGGTCATTCGGCCATCGTCGATGCGGTGTTCGCCGCACCGCAGGAGCGTGCCGCCGTCGTGCAGTCGGCCTCAGTTCTCGGCGTGCCGTTTCGCGGCCTGTTCCTGACCGCCGATCTGGCAACCCGGCGCCAGCGCGTAGGGTCGCGCCGCGGCGACGCCAGCGACGCCGATGCGGCAGTGGTCGAACGGCAGGAGCAATACGATCTCACCCGGCTCGACTGGCAGCGGGTCGACGCCTCCGGCACGCCCGAGCAGACGCTGGAGCGGGCGCGAAACGCGCTCTATCCAGAGGGCGGATGAGGATGATCGACGCCCGCAAGCTCGCCGTCGCGACCGCCGGATTCTGCGCATTCCTCAATCTGTATTCCCCGCAGGCGCTGCTGCCGGCGCTGGCCCGCGAGTTCGGCACCGGCGCCGCCACCATCAGCAGCATCATGACGGCAAGCACGCTCGCCATCGCCCTCACCGCACCGTTTACCGGCGCAATCGCGGACGTGCTGGGGCGCAAGCGCGTCATTACGGTCGCGATGCTTGCCGTGGTGCTGCCGATGGCCGGAGCGGCACTGGCGCAGGACGTCCAGGCGCTGATCGCCTGGCGCTTCGTCCAGGGCCTGCTGCTGCCGCCGGTTTTCGCGGTCACCATCGCGTATATCGGCGACGAATGGCCGGCGCACGAGGTTGCCGCCGTCGCAGGCATCTACATCGCCGGATCGAGCATCGGCGGATTCTGCCGGACGACTGGTGCCGGGCGTGCTCGCCGATCTCGTCGGCTGGCGCGGCGCGTTTCTGGTGCTGGCGGCACTGTCGTTGGCCGGAGCGCTCGTGGTGGCGCTGCTCTTGCCACGCGAGAAACACTTCGTGCGCTCGGAGGGCCTTGCGACCTCGGCGCGTCAGATGTTGCGGCACCTGAAGAATCCGCAACTGCTCGCCACCTTCGCGATCGGGTTCGGCGTCCTGTTCAACTTCATCGGCGTCTTCACCTATGTGAGCTTCCACCTCGCCGGGCCACCCTACTTCTTCTCCTCGACGCTGCTCGGCGCGATCTTCACCTGCTACCTGGTCGGCACCGTGGTTTCGCCGATGACCGGCTGGGCGATCGCCGAGTTGGGGCGACGCCGCCTGCTGCTGGTCATCATGGCGGTCTGGGCGACGGGCGTTCTGCTGACGCTCGCGCCACCGGTCGCCATCATCGTGCTCGGCCTCACGCTGTGCGCCGCCTGCGGCATGCTGGTGCAGACGATCTCGACCGGCTACGTGGCGGCGATCGCCAAGGAGGGGCGCTCCTCGGCGGTCGGGCTCTATGTCACGGCGTTCTATGTCGGCGGCAGCATGGGCGCGTTCCTGCCGGGCCTTGTCTGGGAGCGCGGCGGATGGCCGGCCTGCGTCGCGATGGTGATCGCCGTACAGGCCGCCATGGCACTGATCGCCGCCCTCGCCTACCGGCGCGTCACTGTGTAAGGCTGCGGTCCTTCCGCGTCATTGCCGGGCTTGACCCGGCAATCCATCCCCTCCAAGGCTTCTTCTCGATGGATGCCCGGGTCATAGGCGGAGCGAGGCGACGCCGTCCTTCGGACGGCTATGTCCGGGCATGACGAGGCAACAGGAGGGGGAAAGCACATGACCATGCCGACGCCGAGCCAGTTCGAATTCCTGCGCTCGATCGATACGCCGACCGTCTGCAATCTCGTGGAGATCGTGGCGCCCGAACGCCGGGGTTTCGGCTACACCGTCACGCATCTGCATTGTCCGTTTCCCGATCTGCCGCCGATCGTCGGCTTCGCCAAGACCGTGACTTTCAAGGCCAAGGACAAGGTGCCGCTCGGCGAGGCCGGCTACATGCAGAAGCGGCTCGACTATCTCGACTACGTCGCGAGCGACCCGCAGCCCGCCATCATGGTGATGCACGACCTCGACGGCGATGCCGGCCATGCCGGTTTCGGTGCGTTCTGGGGCGAGGTGCAGTCGAACGTCCACAAGGCGCTCGGCGCGCTCGGCGTCGTCACCGACGGCAGCATCCGCGACATTCCGATGATCGCGCCGGGCTTTCAGATGCTGGCCGCCTCGATCGTGCCGTCGCACGCCTATGTGCATGTCGTCGACTACGGCACCGACGTGAATGTGGCCGGCATGGCGGTGAAGAGCGGCGAGCTCATTCATGCCGACCGCCACGGCGCCTGCATCGTGCCGGCCGACAAGATCGACGCCATGAAAGTGGCGCTGGTTGCGCTCGCCGACCGCGAGGCCAAGATCATCGAGGCGGCGCGCTCGGGCCGCGGGGTCGAAGCCATCAAGGCGGCAATGAAGGGGTAATATGACGATCAGCACTACACGCTCGGCCTCTCTTCACCCTCCCCTGGAGGGGGAGGGTCGACACCGAGCGAATGCGAGGTGGCGGGGTGGGGTGAACTTGTTTGCGAGAAAATTCACCCCACCCCGCTTCCCCGGCTCAAGGCCGGGGTCGCGACCCTCCCCCTCCAGGGGAGGGTGAGCACCGCGTCCGTTGCTCGCGCCAATGCTGCTTCGGCCAACTACTGTGGTGGCAATCTTTTGAGGATCAGCACCGACAGGTTGCCGTCGGGCGTGTAGTCGGTCCGCCGCAGTTCGAATTGGGTGTCGCTGATCTTCTTGACGTTCTCACCACAGAAGCTGACCAGGCTGCTGGGCTCGCCCTTGTCCACCACCAGGCGGAAGTCCTTGATCGGTCCCGACCAGTTGGCGCCGGTCTTCAGGATGTAGTCGATGCGCTGCTCGCTATAAGGCGCGCCGGTCCGGCTGTTGACGGCGCGCCGCGCGCGTTCAACGGCGGCCAGGAACTCATTGTCGAAGCAATATTTCTCCTTGTACTCCTCGTACCAGGGTTCCTTGCTCTCGTTCGGAGTGCCGAGCGCGGTCTGTACCGAGGCGCCGACGCTCGGCTTGTACCGATGCTCCACCATGGTTTCGGCCAACGCCGGGAAGGTCTGCTCCCAGTAGTAGGTGGTCTGCAGCCCCCAGCGCGCCGCCAGATGCTTCTGCATGCCGCGGCCGGCGTCGTATTCTTCGATCTCCGCAATCCCCAGCCGGATCAGATCCTGCCAACTATCGGCCGGAAGGCGGTTCAGCGCCTCGATGGTAGTCTGAAGATGGGGGGCGAGCGGCACCCCGAGCGAACGCAGGAAATGCGTGCGATCGATTCCGACCGCGGTCACGCGCTGCTCGATCTTGGTGGCGACCGGCTTGCCGTTCACCGTGGTGGTGAAGGCCAGAAAATTCTCCGGGTCCTCGGTCGGGACGGAGATGTTTTCGTCCGGGCCGTCGACATGAATTTCCGGCATCGGGAACGCGACCAAAACAGTCACGTCGCGGGGCGACGAATTGAAGAAGCGATAGCGGACGTGCACTTCGCGCGCCGAGATGAACAGGTCCTCGGACCGCATCTCGACATCCGGATTGTGCACGAAGATCAGGCCGCCGGTGGACAGTTCGGCGCTGGAATCGTTGGCGTGCGCCGGCAGCGCGACAGCGGTGATGAAGGCCAGGGCGATCGCGGGTTTCCACATGCTGGCCTCCTCACCTCCTCACGCTAGTGTGCCGATTCCGAAGTTCGCATCATTGTGCGGCACCCTCATTTGCGAACTTCGGAATCGGCGGACACTAGCAACTTATTGATCTAGTGTGGCTTTGGTTCAGAAGTCCGCATTTCGAACTCGCGGCAAGAATGATGCGGACTTCTGAACCGCCACACTGGTCAGATTCACTGACTGTCGAGATAGGATACTTGCCGTACCGGCTGCGCGCCCGCGGACTGTAGCACGAAGCCGGAAGCGCGCGCAGCGCTCGCGACTTTCGGACGCGCATCGGCGACCAGCGCGGGCTTGTCGTCGTGGCCGTAGACGTCGTCGCGGAAATGCACGCCGCCGTCGCGCGTCACCCAGCCGGTGAGATAGACCCAGGCGACCGGCACCTTGCGGGCGAGCCGCACGTCCATGCGCTCGCCCTTGGCGATCGCGGCGTCGATCTGGGCGCGGCTCCAGCCCGGACGTATCCTCCAGCAGCCAGGCGGCCAGGCCACGCGGGTCCTCGACGCGGGTGCAGCCCGAAGACTGGAAGCGGTAGTCGGCGCTGAAGAGTTCCTTGTGGTTGGTGTCGTGCATGTAGACCGAATACGGATTCGGCATGTCGATGCGCAACGCGCCGAGCGCATTCCACGCTGCCGGAATCCTGCCGGATGGTGAAGTTCGGCGCCCGGTCCGAGTTCCAGTCGACGCTGTAGGGATCGACCTCGCGGCCGGCACCGTCCAGCACCCGCATGTGCATGCGCGCCGCGTAGCCCGGGTCCTTGCGCATCTTCGGGATGACGTCCTTCTTCAGGATGCCGAGCGGCACCGTCCAGGTCGGATTGAGATTGACGGTCGTGATGTGAGTGGTGAGCGTCGGCGACGGTCGATCGGCGCGCCCGACCTGCACGACGTGGCGGCGCACGACGCGGTTGCCCTCGACCGCCTCGGCGAAGGCGGCCGGCAGGTTGACCACCACGTAGCGCTGGCCGAAGTGGAAATCCATCGCCGCGAGACGGTCGAACGAGGCCGCGAGCTGGCGCAGACGCTTGCCGACCGGGACGTTGAGCGCGGAGAGCGTCTTCGGCCCGACGCTGCCGGTCTCCTCGAGCCCGTGCCGCGCCTGGAAACGACGCACCGCCGCCGTCAGCGTCTCGTCGTAGGCATCACCAGCTTCCTTGTCGGCGGGAAGATCGTCGGTCAGCGCGAGACGACGGCGCAGCAACGCCACCTCGTCGCCCTTGGCGCCCGGCGACGAGCTTGGCGGTCGCCGGCAACGATCGGCCAGCCGCCGCGCACTTCGAGCGCCGAATAGCTCAGCATCGCGGCCGAGATGCGCTGCGCGGTGTCTTCGTCGAAGGTCGGATGGGGCGAGGTCGAAACCGTCACCTTGGTGACGGCCGGCTTCACCGCGGTCTGCGGGCGCGGCTTGGGCGCGGCAGACGGTGGCGTGGTCTGGGCGAAGGCGGTACTGGCAAAGAACGTCGCAACAACAAGCGCAACCGGCGCAAGACGAATTGCTGCTGGCAAGGCGTGTCCCCCTTGGCGCACCGCCCAAATCCCGCGCAGCCACCCGACTCCGGGACCGACGTTCAGTGCTGTCAACGCTTACGGAAATCCCGCCGGCCCCCCATTCCTTGCCGGCGGACGGAACCCTCCACATGGTGCGAGAATGTGGCCGGCTGATGGAGGACAAGCGACGGCTGGCCGCCGTTTTGTCACTATACGCGAGCACTCTCGTGCCACACCGGCCGATAGCCCGCCGAAAGCGCGGCAACAATCGCCGGCGGGGTGACCACGTCGACGGCAATCCCGGCCGGACGCGGTTGTGCGCCGCCATAGCCGGCAGGCGTCCATGCCAGCAGCCGGCGCCCCTGCACCGCACAGGCAATCTCGGGGTCCGAGGCCAGCGTCACAAAGGTGCCGTCCGGGAGGTCGTCGATCGGCATGGCGTGACGCCGCTTGCGGCGGCCGTCGAGCCGTTCGGCGTGGAGGATTCGATCCATTTCGTCGGCGCGCGGTGGCGACGGCAGGCGCAGGCCCTGCGCAAATGCATCCGCGAACGCCTGCGCATGCCTGCGCCGGCATTCGAAGCAGGGCCGGTGACCGGCCGCGAGCGCGGTCGGTTCGTCGAGGAAGAACAACTCGGTGTAGCTCGGGCCCCAGACCTGGCGGGCGCGGCCTTTGAATTCGAGCCGGCAGCAGATCCATTGGCGCGAACTCCAGCGCCGGGCGCCGAGCGTACGGTCGGCGCGGTGGAAGCGCCCGCCGCGATTGCCCATGAACAGGCCGCGGGCGGCATCGGCGAACAGTTCGCCAAACGGATCGACGCGATTTGGCAGCGGCATGCTCGGAGGCTATCGCGCATCGCCGTCAAGATGCCACCCGCTGCCGATCGGCCGGAGCTTCCGGCCGCGCGGCCCATCGCGGGCGCCTGACCTGTATCGGTAAGCTCGAACGACAACCAAAACAACAACGCCGGCCTGACGGCCGGCGTTTGCATCTCGTCCTCCGGGTTCGCTCGATCAAGCCTGCGGCTGCGGCTCGAGCGGGCCAGGCCGGGCTCGGGGCCGCGGCGGCCCTTGCCGGCGGTCGGCACCGCCGACGAGCGCGGCGTCGTCGGCTCGATCACGGATTCGCGCATCGGCCGGCGTGCCGGCGAGCAGGTCCTTGATCTCGTCGCCGGTCAGCGTCTCGAACTCGAGCAGGCCCTTGGCGAGCGTTTCGAGATCGGCGCGCTTCTCGGTGAGGATGTGCTGCGCTTCCGAGTAGCCGGCCTCGACCAGCCGGCGGATTTCGGTGTCGATCTTGCGGCTCGTCTCTTCCGAGATGTTCTGCTGGCGCGACACCTGATAGCCGAGGAACACCTCGTCCTGGTTCTCGCCATAGGCGACGGTGCCGAGCTCGTCGGAGAGGCCCCAGCGCGTCACCATCATGCGCGCGAGCTTGGTGGCCTGCTCGATGTCGGAGGCGGCGCCCGAGGTCACCTTCTCCCTGCCGAACACCAGTTCCTCGGCGACGCGGCCGCCCATCATGATGGCAAGCCGCGAGGTCATCTGCTCGCGCGACATCGACAGCTTGTCGCGCTCGGGCAACTGCATGACCATGCCGAGCGCGCGGCCGCGCGGAATGATGGTCGCCTTGTGCACCGGGTCGGTGGCCTTGACGTTGAGCGCGACGATGGCGTGGCCGCCCTCGTGATAGGCGGTGAGGAGCTTCTCCTCCTCGGTCATGACCAGCGACTTGCGCTCGGCGCCCATCATCACCTTGTCCTTGGCGTCCTCGAACTCGCTCTGCGTGACCATGCGCTTGTTGCGCCGCGCCGCCATCAGCGCCGCCTCGTTGATCAGGTTGGCGAGATCGGCGCCCGAGAAGCCGGGCGTGCCGCGCGCGATGGTCTCAGGTTGACGTCGGGCGCCAGCGGCACCTTGCGCACGTGCACCTTGAGGATCTGCTCGCGGCCGACCACGTCCGGGTTCGGCACGACCACCTGGCGGTCGAAGCGGCCCGGACGCAGCAGCGCCGGGTCGAGCACGTCGGGACGGTTGGTGGCGGCGATCAGGATGATGCCTTCGTTCGCCTCGAAGCCGTCCATCTCGACCAGCAACTGGTTGAGCGTCTGCTCGCGCTCGTCGTTGCCGCCGCCGAGGCCGGCGCCACGATGGCGGCCGACCGCGTCGATTTCGTCGATGAAGATGATGCAGGGCGCATTCTTCTTCGCCTGCTCGAACATGTCGCGCACGCGGCTCGCGCCGACGCCGACGAACATCTCGACGAAGTCGGAGCCCGAAATGGTGAAGAACGGCACGTTGGCTTCACCCGCCACGGCGCGTGCGATCAGCGTCTTGCCGGTGCCGGGCGGGCCGACCAGCAGCACGCCGCGCGGGATCTTGCCGCCGAGCCGCTGGAATTTGCCGGGGTCGCGCAGGAATTCGACGATCTCCTGCAGGTCCTGCTTGGCTTCGTCGACGCCCGCCACGTCCTCGAAGGTGACGCGGCCGTGCGCTTCGGTGAGCAGCTTGGCCCGCGACTTGCCGAAGCCGAGCGCCTTGCCGCCCGCCCCCTGCATCTGCCGCGACAGGAAGATCCACACGCCGATCAGCGCGATGAACGGCAGCCACGAGACCAGCAGCGACACGAACCACGGCACGTCGTTCTGCTGCGGGCGGGCGGTGATCGAGACGCCCTTGCCGTAGAGCCGCTGGACCAGGCTCGGATCGTTCGGCGCATAGGTCTGGAAGCTGCGGCCGTCGGTGAAGGTGCCGTGAATTTCCGGGCCCTGGATCAGGACGTCGCGCACGCGGCCCGGCGTCGACCTCGTTCAGCAGCTGCGAGAAGGAGATGTCCTGCGAGGTGGTCGCGCTGGCCCGGATTCTGGAACAGCGTGAACAGCGCCAGCAGCAAAAGGACGATGATCACCCAAAGGGCGAAATTGCGCAGATTGGCGTTCATCCTGTTGTCCTTTTCGGCCGCCGGTGACGCCGCGGCGCACTCAGGATAAGGCCGACATCTACGGCCAATTCACGTCCGCCCAGGTCACAATCTAGGTCTCGGCGAGGGCTCCTGCCAAGGGAACGGCGCGACTGTTCCTTGTATTCTAGCGCAGTTTGGCGGATTGCCGGCGGGCATGTTGGGGCCGTGGTTAAGCGTTGCATGCGGGTCCTGCGGGTGGGCGCACGCTCGACCGTCAGCCGGCCCGCCGCCAGCGTGACCAGCGCTCCCGCCAGGGTGCGGCGCAACCGGGCGCTCTGCCGGCGCGCGGCAATCGCGGCACAGGCCGTCGAACAGCGTCTCGAGCTTGCCGAGTTCGACCGGTCCCTCGTCGCCGACGCAGGCGATCGCACGGCCAGCAGCCGCAGGGCCACCTCGGCGGGCAGGCGGTAGAATTTCTCGGCATCGAACACGATCGGTACCGCGCTCGGACCAGGGCTGCTCCGACAGCGCGGCCGCCGCGACCTCGACCGCCATCTCGATCGCGGCCTCGGCGCGCCGCAGCCGCCGCGCCAGGATCGCCAGACGGCGGGCATCGAGCCCCTCGCGCGCCAGCGCCGGCATCAGTGCGCGCAGCCGCGCCCGCGTGAAGCGCGGATCGCGGTTCGACGGATCGTCGCGCAAAGGCGATGCGGGCGCGCGCGAGCGTCGCGAGCAGGCGCGCCTTCGGAATGTCGAGCAACGGCCGCGACCAGCATGATCTCGGCATCGCCGTCGGACGGCAGCGGCGAGGCTGCGCGCCATGGCGCCAAGCCCGGTCAGCCCGCTGCCGCGCATCATCCGGATCAGCACGGTCTCGGCCTGATCGTCGAGCGTGTGCGCGGTGAGGATGCAGTGCGCCTTGGCGGCGCGCGCCGCCTCCGCCAGCAGCCGATAGCGCGCCGCGCGCGCCGCTTCCTGCAATCCGGTGTCGGCTTCTTGCCGCGCCAGCGCAGGGTGCGATGCGGCACGCCGAGCTTGCGCGCCAACGCGCTCGACCGCACGCGCCTCGCCGGCCGATTCGCGACGCAGGCCGTGATCGATGGTGACGGCGAGCAGCTTGCGGCCCTGTCCTGAGCGCCGCACGCCAGCGCGCCGCCAGGATCAGCAGCGCGGTCGAATCCGGACCGCCGGACACGGCCAGGATCAAGTGCCGGACGTATGGACGAACGGCCGAAACAGCGCTTCGGCCTGCGCCGGCCGAGACCGGCGCTGAGCCTCGTCAGCAGCGGACACGCTTCTGTTCCCGCTCGACGCTCTGCTTCAGACTGGCGCGATGCGCGTGGGAAACTTGCGCACGACTTCGCCGAGCGACGCGCAGGCGGCTTCCTTCTCGCCGAGCGCAGCCAGCGACTGGCCAAGCCGGAACAGCGCGTCCGGCGCCTTGGGAGAGGTCTCATACTTGGTCGAGACGTTGAGGAAGGCTTCGGCCGCATCGCGGTAGCGCTGGCGCTGGAACAGGCTCTCGCCCAGCCAGTAGGCGGCTTCCGGCGGTGAGCTTGTCGCTCGGATGCTTGAGCAGAAAGGCGCGGAACGCCTCCTCGGCCAGCGCATAGTCCTTGCGCACCACGTAGCCGTAGGCGAGGTCGAATTCGTCCTTGGGCGCAGGACGGCACGGCCCCGACCGGCGGCAGCGCACTGGGGTTGCGCGCAGCCTGGTCGACGGGCGCCGTAGCCGACGGTCGAACCGAGCGTCTGCGGTGCGCCGGGCGCGTTCGGATTCTGCGTCGGATCGAAGGCTTCGCCGCGCTTGCCCGGGACAGCGCTGGTCGGCGGCGTAGCGCCGGCGCTGCGGCCGCACCGGACGCGCACGCGCCCTTGGCGCCAAGTTCCTGGAAGCGGTAGTCGGTGTCCTCCTGCACGCGCCGCACCTGGCCTTCAAGCTGCTGATTGCGGAACTGCAGTTGCTCGATCGCGCCGGTCAGTTGCCGGATCTGATTTTCCAGCCGGTCGAGGCGCACGACCAGATCGCCGGCGAGCGGCCTGCGCGGTACGATCCTGCCCGACCGGCGCCGATGGCCGCTGGTCGCTCGGACCGAACAGCCGCTCGAGCAGGAAGGGCTGACGCTCGGCTTCCTGGGCTCGCGCCGACGCACGATGGCCGCGCCGACCAGCACGGCCAATGCCGAACGCCGTCGTTCCGCAGTATGAAACGTGCCATGAGCCAACGGTATGTGTTGCGGATGCCGCCACTCGTTAGCATACAAACTCCCTGCGTCCAAATTGTGACTTACAAGCCAAAGACCTGTTTGTCGCGAGGCGTTCATTCCGCCGCGGCCGGAACGCTCTGCAGCCGGCTGCTCTTGCGCGCCTTACGCCATTCCTCGAAGCGCTGCATCACGACGAAGAAGGCCGGCACGAACAGCACGGCCAGACAGGTCGAGGCGATCATGCCGGAGAACACCGTGATGCCGATCGACTTGCGGGCGCTCGCTCCGGCGCCGGTCGCCAGCACCAGCGGCAGCACGCCGAGGATGAAGGCGAACGACGTCATCAGGATCGGCCGGAACCGGGCACGCGCGGCCTCGATCGCCGATTCGACGATCGACTTGCCTTCGGCCCGCAGGTCGCGCGCAAATTCGACGATCAGGATGGCGTTCTTCGCCGACAGCGCGATCAGCAGCACCAGGCCGATCTGGACGTAGAGGTTGTTGCTCAGACCCTTGTGCGACAAGTGCCGAGAGCACCAGCACCGGCCCGATCAGCGACAGCGGCACCGCGAGGATGATCGAGATCGGCGCGTACCAGCTCTCGTATTGTCCGGCCAGCACCAGGTAGACCAGCAGCAGCGCCGAACGCGAACACGAAGTACATCTGGTTGCCGACGAGCTTCTCCTGGTACGACAGCGCGCTCCATTCGAAGCCCATGCCGGGCGGCAGCGATTCGCCGGGCGATCTGCTCCATCAGCGTCATCGCGTCGCCGGACGAGAAGCCGGTCGCCGGAACGCCGATGATCGTCGCCGACGGATAGAGATTGTACAGGCTGATCAGCGACGGGCCCGACGGACGGCGTGATCTTCAGCAGCGTGCCGAGCGGGATCATGTTCCCGTCCTTGTTGCGGACGGTCAGGTTCTGAACGTCCTGCGAGCCTCAGACGGAACTGCGCGTCGCCCTGCACGTAGACCTGGAAGACGCGGCCGAACTTGTTGAACTGGTCGACGTAGCTCGAGCCGAGATAGCCGGCGAGCGCGGAGAACACCTGGTCGACGTCGAGCTGAACGGTCTTGCGTCTTCTCGCGGTCGATCTCGACGGTGTATTGCGGCACCGAGGCGCGGAACGACGCCATCACGGCTGCATGCCCGACTGGGTCCTGGCGTTGGCGACGATGGTGTCGACCACGCTCTGCAGCTTGACCAGGTCGAAGCTGCCGTCGCGCAACTCGATCTGCAGGTGAAGCCGGCGGCGTTGCCGACGCCCTGGATCGCCGGCGGCGGCATCACGATGATGCGCGCCTCCTCGATCGCCGACAGGCTCTGGTTCAGCGACGTGAACAGCGACAGCAGGTCCTGGCCATTCTGCTTCTCGCGCTCGCCCCAGTCCTTGAGGATGATGTAGGCGACGCCGGCATTGGCGAGCGTCGCGCTGTTGTCGAGCGCCGAGACGCCCGCGATGGTGATGACGTGGTCGACGCCGGGGGTCTTGCCGGCGATCGCCTGCACCTTGTCGAGCATCTGCTGCGTGCGGGCGAGCGACGCGCCGTCCGGCAACTGCACGATGGCGATCAGGTAGCCCTGGTCCTCGATCGGCAGGAATCCGGTCGGGATGCGCGAGAAGCCGTAGACCGAGAGGCCGATGATGAGCGCAGCGCGACCGCCGCCATGACGCCGCTGCGCGCCACCATGTGGCCGATCGAGCCAGGCGTAGCCGCGCTCGGCCGCGGTCGTAGATCCGGTTGAAGCCGCGGTAGAAGACGTTGCGCTTTTCGGGCGGCACCGGCGGCCGCAGCCACATCGCGCTCTGCGTCGGCTTGAGCGTCGACCGCATTGATCGCGCTCATCAGCGCGGTCGCGGCGATCACCAGCGCGAACTGCGCGTACATGCGGCCGGTCAGGCCCGGCAGGAAGGCGGCCGGCAGGAACACCGCCATCAGCACCAGCGTGATGCCGACGATCGGCCCGAACAGCTGGTCCATCGCGCCGGATCGCGGCGTCGTGGCCGCTCATGCCCTGCTCGATGTTGTGGGCGGCGCCTTCCACCACCACGATGGCGTCGTCGACGACGATGCCGATCGCCAGCACGATGGCGAACAGGGTGGAGAAGTTGACGGTGAAGCCGAGCGCCGCCATCGCGGCGAAGGCGCCGATGATGGTGACCGGCACGGTGGTCGCCGGCACCAGCATCGCGCGCCAGTCCTGCAGGAACACCAGGATCACGATCAGCACCAGGATCGCGGCCTCGTACAGCGTCTTGTAGACCTCGTTGATCGACTCGTTGACGAACGTCGTGGTGTCGAACGGGATGCGAATATGCGAGCCCCTGCGGAAACTCCTTCGCCAGCGCGGCCATCTTCTTCTTGACTTCGTCGCCGACGTTGAGCGCGTTGGCGCCGGGCGACTGGAAGATCGCCATGCCGGCCGCCGGCTTGCCGTCGAGATTGAAGAGCTGGCTGTAGGTCTGCGCGCCGAGCTCGACGCGTCCGATGTCGCGGACCCGCGTGATCTCGCCGGCCTCGCCGGTCTTGACGATGACGTCGGCGAACTGTTCGGCGTCGCTCAGCCGGCTCGAGCACGTTCAGCGTGTACTGGAACGCCTGGTTCGACGGCGCCGGCGGCATGCCGATCTGACCGGCGGTCACCTGCTCGCTCTGCTGCTGCAACGCCTCGATGACGTTCGAGACGTCGAGACCGCGCGCCTGCATCTTGTTGGGATCGAGCCAGATCCGCATCGAATACTGGCCGGCGCCGAAGACGTTGACGTTGCCGACGCCGGGCAGCCGCGAGATCTCGTCCTTCAGGCGGATGGTCGCGTAGTTGCTGAGGTAGAGGCTGTCGTAGCGGTCGTCCGGCGACGTCAGCGTGACGATCTGCAGGATCGCGGTCGATTTCTTCTGCACCGTGACGCCCTGCTCCTGCACCGGCGGCGGCAGTTGCGCGAGCGCGGACGATACGCGGTTCTGCACCAGCACCTGCGCGAAGTTGAGCTCGGTGCCGATGTCGAACGTGACGGTGAGCGTGTAGGTGCCGTCCGCCGCGGCGTAGGACTGCATGTAGATCATGCCTTCCACGCCGTTGACCTGCTGCTCGATCGGCAGCGCGACCGTGTCGATCACGGTGCGCGCGCTGGCGCCCGGATAGCGCGTCGTCACCTGCACGGTCGGCGGCACGACGTCGGGATATTGCGCGACCGGCAGGTTGTAGAGCGCGACCGCGCCGATCACCACCATCAGGATCGCCAGCACGTTGGCGAGGACCGGCCGTTCGATGAAGAACTTCGAGATCATGGCGCCGGTTACTTCGCCCGGCGCCGCGGGCGGCGTCACCTCCGCGGTCTGCGTCCGCGGATCGACCTTCTGGCCCGGTATCGCGCGCATGATGCCCGCGACCACGACGCGGTCGTCGGCGTTGATGCCCTTCTCGATCACCCGCATGTCGCCTTCGAGCTGGCCGATCTCCACCTTGCGCTGCTCGACGACATTGTCCTTGTTGACGACCAGCACATAGCGGCCGCCCTGGTCGCTGCCGAGCGCCGAATCGGGCACGAGCAGGGCGTTGTCGTGCTGCTCGAACGGGACGCGCACGCGCACGAAATAGCCCGGCAGCAGGACCCTGTCCGGATTCTGGAAGATGCCGCGCACCACCAGCGTGCCGGTCGACGGATCGACGTTCGGAGCCGCGTAGTCGAGCGTCCCCTTGATCGGATAACCCTGGTCGGTCTGCAGCCCGACCTCGACCGGCACCTTCTTGAGCTGATCAGGCGTCAGCGCGCGCTTGCGGATTTCCTCGCGCACGATCAGCACGTCGCGCTCGGTCAGGTTGAAATTGACGTAGATCGGATCGAGCTGGACGATGGTCGCGAGCTGGGTCGGGGTGGACGCGCCGACCATCTCGCCGACTGAGACGAGGCGCGCCGTGACGATGCCGTCGAACGGCGCCTTCACGGTCGTGTAGCCGTAGTTGATCGCGGCCTGCCCGGTGTTGGCTTGGGCCTGCTCCACGTTGGCGCGGTCGGAGTCGCGTTGACTGAGCCATTTGTCGTAGAGCGCCTGGGTCGAAACCTGCTTCGCGGTCAGGTCGACCTGCCGCTTGAATTCGGCTTCGGCCTAGATCAGCGCGGCCTTCGCGGCTTCCTCGGAGGCCTTCGCCTGATCGAGCTTGAGCTTGTAGGGCTCGGGCTCGATGATGAAGAGCGGCGTGCCCTCCTTCACCAGGTCGCCGTCCTTGTACTTGATCTCCTGAACGAAGCCCGGAACGCGCGCGACCAGGGTGGCGGAGTTCACCGCCGCGGTATTGCCGGTCGCCTCGAGATAAAGCGTGACCGTCTTCTTTAGCGGCGTCATGACAGTGACCACCGGCGGCGGCGGCGCGACGTAGCGGTTGTCCGCCGCAGCCCGACAGCAGCACCAGCGCGGCGAGCGCCGCCGGTGCGGCAAGACCGCCTCGCGAAGACAGCAGACCAACCGTCATGGCGCTTCTCAAGTCCGGTCTAAGATTGCGTAGTCGGGGCCAGCAATTCAGCCCGTCCGACGTCACGATGTTGGGTTTCCTCGCCATTGGCAAGCGCGGCGAATGCCCAAAACACAACCGGCGCCCGAAGGCGCCGGCTGTCCCCTTCCCCCGCGTACTTCCCCCGCTAAGAACTGGTATTCAGCACTGTTACGCCGCGCCGGTTCTGCGACCAGCATGAGATGTCGTTACAGACCGCGATCGGCCGCTCCTTGCCGTAGGAGATCGTCCGCATGCGATGCGCCTGGACGCCACGCGAAGTGAGATACTCGCGCACCGTCTGCGCCCGGCGGGCGCCGAGCGCGATGTTGTATTCGCGCGTGCCGCGCTCGTCGGCATGCCCTTCGATCGTGAAGGCGTACTGGCTGTAAGCTTGCAGCCATTGCGCCTGCTTCTCCAGGGTCTGCAACGACTGTGGCGTGAGTTCGGACGAGTCCGCTTCGAAGAAGACACGGTCGCCGACGTTGACGACGAAATCCTGCTGGCTGCCGGGCGTCGCGCCGGAACCGGCCTGAGCGCCGTCGTTTGGCTTGTTGGCGCAGCCCGCAACCACCAACGCTGTGATCAGGACCCCAACAATCCCCACAGCGCGGAAGAGGCGCGTGACAGTCATCATTCCGGTGCCTCCCTCTCCATCTCTTTCCCGGACCTTACTCGCTGATCTAGCAGGCAGCTGGTTAAGCGAAGGTTTTGTGAACCTTGCCTCAGTGTTGCCAGGATCACTCAAATGCGGGGAAAAAGCGGAAACCGACTCCGGTAGTTAATGACCCATGAATGCGGCACCTTCCGGGCTCCCCGAGTTCCCTTCCGATGCCGGCTGTGTACGAACAAGTCCCCCTTACTGCAGCAACGGCGACCACGCCGGATCGGACGCAAAGGCCGGCGTCATCACACGCAACTCGTTGCGGCCGGTCACATCGACGGTATGAAGCGTCGGACCGGCGTTGCCGCCCGGATCGCGGAAGAACATGATCACGCGGCCGTTCGGCGCCCAGGTCGGGCCTTCGTTGTGATAGCCCTCGGTCAGCAGCCGTTCGCCCGAGCCGTCCGGCTTCATGATGCCGATGGCGAACTTGCCCTGCGCCTGCTTGGTAAACGCGATGTAGTCGCCGCGCGGCGACCATACCGGCGTGGAGTAAGCGCCTTCGCCGAAGCTGATCCGTTGCGCCGCGCCGCCCCCGGCCGCCATCACATAGATCTGCTGCCTGCCGCCGCGGTCCGATTCGAAGCAGATGCGCTGGCCGTCGGGCGAATACGACGGCGCGGTGTCGATCACGGCGGTATCGGTCAGCCGCGTGGTCGCCTTCGAACGCAGGTCCATCACGAACAGGTTGGAATTGGCGCCGCGCTGCAGGCTGAAGATGACACGCTGACCATCCGGCGAGAATCGCGGGCTGAAGCTCATGCCCGGAAAATTCGTGACGATCTCGCGCTGCCCGGTCTCGATGTTCATCAGATAGACCTTGGGGTCGCCCTGACCGTAGGACATGTAGGTGATCGTGTCGGCCGACGACGAGAACCGCGGCGTCAGCACGAGATCGTCGCCGCGCGTGAGGTAGCGCACATTGGCGCCGTCCTGATCCATCAGCGCAAGCCGCTTGATGCGGCGATCCTTCGGTCCGGACTCGTCGACGAACACCACGCGGCTGTCGAAGTAGCCCTTCTCGCCGGTCAGGCGTTCGTAGATCGCGTCCGAGATGATGTGGGCGATGCGGCGCCAGTTATCCGGCGTGGTGTTGTACTGCTTGCCGTCGAGTTGCTGGCCGGCGAACACGTCCCACAGCCGGAACTGCGCCGTCAACCGGCCTTCGGTCTGAGCCAGGCGGCCGGTCACCAGCGCCTGCGCGTTGATCGTGCGCCAGTCCGCGAACCGCACGGTATCGATGTTGGAAATCCGTTCCAGATAGGCGGCCTGCTCGATCGGCGCGAACAGCCCGGAACGCTGCAGGTTCGCGGTGATGACCTGCGTGACGTTGCGCGCCGCGGCCGGATCGGGCAGTCCCCAGCCGACGAAATCCGGCAGCGCGATCGGCATCGGCTGGACGCTGCCCTGGGTAATGTCGAGCCGCAGCACCGCGGCCGCATGGCGCGGCGACAGACCCACGAGCGCGCCGGCAGCCGCGCCCAGGCCGAGTGTCATCAGCCGGCGGCGGCTCGGACCCGATCTGCCCGATATGAATCTGCGCTCATCCATCTTTATCGTCCCCGCCGCCAGCGGCAGCGGTCATCCGCGGATCATCTCCTTCGGATCGAAGGTAATCTCGATGTCTTTCCACAATTCATAGGTTTCGGGCCGAAGCATGTCGTAGGGCTGGCCGCGGAACAACGCACGGATCGCGCTATCGCGCGCCGCGACGAACAGCGGGCTCGATCCGCTGGTCAGCACCATGGGCGGACCGTTGAGGGTGCCGTCGGGCTTGAGCTTGATACGGATCAAGACGGTGAGCTCGCGCGGGTCTTTGGCGCCGGCCGGAACACTCCAGAGGCTCGCGAGCCGCGCCCGTAGCGCGTCAAGCTCGCTCATCGACAAGGTTTCGGCATTGCCCCTCGGCAGCCCCACCGAAGGCGTGGCGTTGGGCGCATGGCCAGCGGCTGCGAGCCGGGTCGAGTCGCGCTTGTCGAGCAGCGCCTCCACCTGCTTGGCATCGAACTTCGGAGCCGGCGGCGCGGGCTTGCGCGGGGGCATCGGCGTCTTTGCCTCGGCCTTCTTCGGCTCGGGTTTCTTCGCCTCGTCCTTCGCGATCGCGTCGGCGATCGGGTCAGGCTTGGTCTCGGCCTTCTTCTGCTCGGGCTTGGCGTCGGCCGGTTTGGTTTCGGCGGGCTTGGCCTCGGGCTTCGGTTCGACCGGCTTCGGCTCGGGCGGCGACGGCTGCGCTTCGCGTGCGGCCTTGATCTCCTTGGTGTCGACCTTGGCGGCCATCTCTTCGACCGGCTTGGCGTCGGCAACCTTCTCCACGAGCGGCTTCGGCGTCTCGGCTTTCGGCGCGTCCTTCACGCCGGCGGTGATCTTGGAGAACTCCGAGATCGACACGAGGTCGACCGGCATCGACTCGATCGCCGACGGCAGCGGCTTCGCTGCGAGCGAGAACACGCTCCACAACAAGATCGCGGCGTGCCCCACCGCCGAAATGGTATATGCCGTCCTCATCAGCCGACCGTCAGCGCCCCGTTCCCTGCTCGACCTCTGTTATCAGAGCCACGCGGCGGAACCCCGCCGACGAGAGCCGCCCCATCACTTTCATCACCGTGCCGTAGTCGACCTGGCGATCGCCGCGCACAAAGATGCGCTCTTCCATACCGCCGCGCGCCTCAGTGACCGCCTTGAGCTTCGCCACCAGTTCGTCGAGCGGCACTTCTGAGTTCTGTAAATAGACCTCGCCCTTCATGTTGACCGAAACCGTCAGCGGCTCCTTGTCCTGCTCGATGGTCTTGGCTTGCGTCTGCGGCAGGTCGATCGGCACGCCGACGGTGAGCAACGGCGCCGACACCATGAAGATGATCAGCAGGACCAGCATGACGTCGACCATCGGCGTCACGTTGATCTCGGCCATGACCGGCCGCCGGTTGTGACGGCGTCGTCCAGAGGCCGCAGATACTCCTGCGCTCATCGCCATCCCGCGATTCCCTCACCCCCGCTCATCGATTTGCCGCGACAGGATCGCGGCAAACTCATCGGCAAACCCCTCCAGGCGCTGGGCCTGTTTGTTCACGTCGGATATGAACTTGTTATAGAAAATGGTCGCCGGTATGGCGGCGATAAGGCCGATGGCCGTGGCAAATAGGGCCTCGGCGATGCCCGGGGCGACCACCGCCAGCGACGTGGTCTGTTGGCCCGCGATGGCCCGGAAGCTCGTCATGATGCCCCACACCGTGCCGAACAGGCCGATGAACGGCCCCGCCGAGCCGACCGTCGCCAGCACCAGGAGGCGGCTTTCCAGCCGCTCGATCTCGCGCTGGATGGTGACGTCCATGACCTTTTCGATGCGCATCTGCAGGCCCGCGAACGACCGCGGCTGCCCCTCGACGCTGCGTTTCCACTCGCGCATCGCGGCCACAAACAGCGCCGCCATGGAATGCGAGGGCCGCGCGGACAACGTGCGGTAGAGCTCGTCGAGCGACTGGCCCGACCAGAACGCCTGCTCGAAGCGGTCCATGGCGGTTTTGGTGCGCCGGTACAGCAGAACCTTGTCGAGCGCGATCGCCCAGACGGCAATCGATGCGACGATCAGCCCGATCATCACGAATTGGACGACGAAATCCGCATTCTGAAACAGAGACCACATCGAGAGCGGCGCGGCGGCGGGCTGCATCAACGATCCTTCCGGCTGTCCCAGTTCGCTGCGGCCGACTTCGAAATCGAGGCCGTTTCCAACAATGCAACAGGATCGCAGGGCCTGTGCGCGTTGCGCGGCCTCATCGACCCGTGGCGCCAAATCTCGATTGACCCGAAATTCCCACCGTCCCCCGATCGGCGACGGTACGGATTCCCCGTCAAAGGTGACCAAACTGAGGCACCCGGCTCGCTTGTCCCGTGCCCCGATTGCGGCGGGCCGGGGTTAATGCTCCGTTATCCGTAGCGAGAAGCCGTGTAGCAAGAAGCCGGGGCTACGTGTGCGATCCGACCCGGTGGTGAACACACGATGGCACGCTACCTGCTCTATCCCTCGACCCTGATCCTGCTCGCCGCCAATCTCGTACCGCTCGTCGGCGTGCTGCTCTGGGGCTGGGACGCCTTCGTCCTGCTGGTGCTCTACTGGCTGGAAACCGCGGTGATCGCGTTCTGGACCGTCGTGCGGATCGCGACCACGCCGCGCGACGCGCTGGGCGACATCCGGTTCGAGGGTAGCGATAAGCCGGGGGGCGCCCTTGGGGCTGGCGCTGTTCTTCACGCTGCACGCCGGCATCTTCATGGCGGTGCACTTCCTGTTCCTGTGGGAGCTGTTTGCCGGCCCATGGGCGCGGAAGATTCACGGACCGCGCGAATTCTTCGACCAGATCATCATCGGGACGGGGCTGTGGTTGCCGCTGCTGCTGCTGTTTCTGGTGCGCGGCGGGCTAATGATGTTCGAGGCGGCCGAGCCCTATCTCAGGGGCGCATTCCGCCTCGCACCAAAGGGACCGGACAAGAGCGCCGCCCTGCTCAGCCCGTCCGAGACCGTGCTGTTTGGGCTCTATACGCGCATCTTCGTCATGCAGGTCACGATCATCCTGGGGGCCGGGTTCGCCCTGCTCCTGGGCACCGCCGCCGCCTACGCATTCCTGGTCGCGGTGAAGACCGCGATCGATGTTGCCTTCCAGGTCAGCGGCGACGCCATTCATGCGGCCTGGATCAAGGCGAAGGAGAAATCAAAGGCGTCACCCTCGCCTTGACCTTGCGCGTTACCGCGGACGCAATTCGGGCCGCAATCCCGACTGAGATGTGCGGCCCGATGATTTCCCGAAGATCTAAAGACGCTTTACTGGCTTCAGCTTTGGGATGAAGGCGGCGGCGGTGTTTCGCCGCGGCTGCGGCGATCGGCCATGAACTGGTCGAACTCGGCCTTGTCCTTCGCCATGCGCAGCCGGGTCAGGAAGTCGCGGAATTCGCGCTGCTCGTCCTCGAGGCGGCGCAGGGTATCTTCGCGGTACTCGTCGAACGCTTTGTTTCCGCTCGACCGGGTCGGCTGCCACCAAGTGCCGGCCGTCCGGTTCTCACTTGCCCCGCCACCCCAGGAGCTCACTCCGCCACCCCAAGGGCTCATTGCGCGATTTTTCCAGCAGCTCATTCGTCCACTCCCAAACGTGAAGACCAAGGCGGCGAGGCCGATCGGCCACCAGACCATGAAGCCGAGGATCGTGAGTGCGATCCAGGCCGGCCGTCCCAACTCGTCAAGTTTCGCAAGGATAGGCATGATGACCTCGGTTTGACCTCGATGTTGATCCAAGCTGTGAATGTTAATTACATTTACATCTAGATCGAGGCAGCGGCCTTGTCAAGGGAGTGGTCAGGAGGGGGCGGCGTCCGCGGACGGGTTCGTGATCCCCAGGCCGCGTAGATAGACAAGCACGGCCGCCTCCAACAGGTCCTCAGCCGACATCGGCAGTGCGCGGCGGCCGGCATCGCCGCGGCCAAACAGCGCGGCAATGCCGTGCGACATTGCCCAGATGTGCAGCGCCATCATCAGCACCGGCGGGCGGTTCTTGGCCGGCATAGTGGCGACGAGGCGCTCCGTTGCGGCCCGCAAGACCGCGAATGCCCGGTCGCCCGCGTCGCGCAGTTCCGGGTTGGATTCGAGCGGGATGCCAGCTTCGAACATCGCGGAGTAGTAAGCGGGCTCGGTGCGCGCGAATTCCAGATAGGCCCGCCCCAACCGCTCGAACGCTCCGAACGGCTCCGGCTTACCGTCGTTCCAGGCGCGCGTCAGCACCTCGGCGAACTGCTCGAAGCCACGCACCGCGATGTTGGCCAGAAGTTCGTCTCGGTCGCGAAAATGCCGATAGGGCGCGGCCGGGCTCACGCCCGCCCAGCGCGCGGCTTCCGCGAACGTGAAACCCGCCGGGCCCTTCTTGGCGATCAATTCCAGCGCAGCGCGCACCAGGGCCTCTTTGAGGTTGCCGTGGTGATAGCCGCGCGACCCGCGGTCGTTCTTGGACCAGCTCATGTAAACGGTCTTTACATGACTCCCAACGGCGCGTCGATGCGCGCAATCCGAATTGTGGGATCAGCCGCCGCTACGCGCGAGCTCGGCCTGCATTGCGATTCGTAACGGCTTCGGGATCGGGCGAGCGCGGCCGCCAGAAACGAAAGCCACCCGCACCTGCGCGGTGGCGAGCAGTTCCTCCCCTCGCCTTACTTCCTGCCACAGCAGGATCGAGGCGCCCTTGATCTCACGGTATTCGGTCACGACGTCGACGACCTCGTCCATGCGCGCCGATTTCAGGAACTCGATCTGCATCGAGCGCACAACGAACGCGAAGCCCGGCGCCTCCTGCTCGGCCTGTGCGAACAGACTGCGCAGGTTGGCGCCGAGCAGTCGCAGATAGTTCGACCGGCCGCGTTCCATGAAGCGCAGGTAGTTGGCGTGATAGACGATGCCGGTGAAGTCAGTGTCCTCGTAGTAGACCCGCACCGGCATGACATGCCGGCCGTTCTCGATCGTGCCGTCGAGCGCAGCGCCGCCTTGGCCGCTCATGCGCCCGGTTCTTTCCTATTGCCGCGCAAAGTCACCACGACGATCTCCGGCGGCATGCCAATCCGCACCGGCATGATGCTGCAGCCGAGCCCGCCCGACACGATGAGATCGCACTGCTCCCGCACATGTCCATAGGCAAAGCGGTTGCCATAGCGCGAGGGGACCACCGGCGAATACCCGAACAGCCGGACCTGGCCGCCGTGCGTGTGTCCGCTCAGCATCAGCGAGACGCGGTCCGGAACCTTGACGGCGATGTCCGGTTCATGCGCCATCAGGATCAGCGGGGCATCGTCCGTGACTTTCGCGAGCGTGCCGGGGAGATCGTCGACGCCAACGCGCCGTCCGGGAAACCGCCGGCGCGACGGCAGGAACGCAACCTGATCGCCAAGCCCGGCCAGCCAGAAGGCCTTGCTGTCCTTCGACAGCCGGACGGCGTCGTTTTCATAGACCGGAATACCCGCCTTCTCGATGACCGCGCGGCTGGCAGGCGGGCCCTTGCCGTTTTCCTGGGCCGCAGGATCCGCCCACCACTCATGATTGCCGAGAATGGAATGCACGCCGAGCGGGGCGCGCAGTCCAGACAGCACCTCGGCCCATTCCTCAAGTGCAACATCGCCGGTCGAAAATCTGCGTTCGAACCCATCGCTCACCACGTAGTCGCCGAGCAACAGAATAATGTCTGCGCCCAAACCGTTCGCGGTGTCGACAATCGACTGGATGCGTTCCGGGGGCATCCAGGGGCGGCAGGCATGAATGTCGGTGATCACCGCGACCGTCAGATCGAGGCCAGCGGGCCAACGCGGCGGCCTCAGATCATAGCGTGTGATGCGGGGCCGCCAGAGCGTTTCGGACACTCCATAGGCGGGGATCAGCAGTCCCGCGGCGCCGAGGCCGAGAATCCAGGTGAGAAATCGCCGGCGTGAAATCATTTCGCGAGGTGAAGGATGAAAGGTGTTGGAACCGTGAAGTTAACGATCAAGCCGGGTTACGTTTTCGTAAGCCAGCTCAGCTGCCCTCGAGCGCGTGCAGGAGATTGCCGCCGCGATGCAACGGCACAGGCATTACGATCCGGTGGTTTTACGGTTCGTCCTCCTGGCTGAACAGCCCGAACTGTGCAGGATCGCGCGCCGGCTCTGCTAGACCGAGATGACGGAAGGCATGCGAGGTGAGTAGCCGGCCGCGCGGCGTGCGTTGGATAAAGCCCTTCTGGATCAGGAACGGCTCGACGATTTCCTCGATAGCATCGCGCGGCTCCGACAGCGCCGCCGCAATGGTGTCGATCCCGACCGGGCCGCCGCCGTAGTTCTCCGCGATGGTCGAGAGATAGCGCCGGTCCATGGCGTCGAGGCCCGCAGCATCGACTTCAAGCGCCGTCAGCGCGCGATCGGCGGCCGCGCGGTCGATCGAGTTCGCGCCCGCGACCAGCGCAAAGTCGCGGACGCGGCGAAGGAGCCGACCCGCGATGCGCGGCGTGCCGCGCGCTCGCCGCGCGATCTCGTTGGCGCCGTCCGGTGTCATGCCGATGCCGAGCACGCGCGCGCCACGAGTGACGATCTGCTCAAGTTCCGCCTCGGTATAGAAGTTGAGCCGCACCGGAATGCCGAAACGGTCGCGCAGCGGATTGGTCAGGAGGCCGGCGCGCGTGGTGGCGCCGACCAGCGTGAATGGCGCGAGGTCGATCTTGACCGAACGCGCCGCGGGTCCTTCGCCGATGATCAGGTCGAGCTGAAAATCCTCCATCGCAGGGTAGAGGATTTCCTCCACGGCCGGATTGAGCCGGTGAATTTCGTCGATGAACAGCACATCGCGTTCTTCGAGATTGGTGAGCAGCGCGGCGAGATCGCCGGCCTTGGCGATGACGGGCCCGGAGGTGGCGCGGAAATTCACGCCAAGCTCGCGCGACACGATCTGCGCCAGCGTGGTCTTGCCCAGACCCGGCGGACCGACGAACAGCACGTGATCGAGCGCCTCGTTGCGGGTGCGCGCCGCTTCGATGAACACCGCGAGGTTGGCACGTGCCTGCTGCTGGCCGATGAACTCCGTCAGCCGCTGCGGCCGCAGCGACGTTTCCGCCGTGTCTTCCTCGCGGCGCTCGGCGCTGACCAGGCGGCGGGGCGTGCTTGTCACAGCGAGCGCTCGCGGCTGTATTTGTTCGGCAGAAGATCGGCGATGGTGACGATGGCCGGGCCGTTCTTGCCGGGCACGATGACCCGCGCATTGCGGTCGTAGTCCCAGATCATCTCCCGGCAGGCGCCACACGGCGACACCACCGCGATGGTCTGGTCGGTTTCGGACGGCTTGGGGTGGCGCACCGCCACGATGATGTCGATGCCGGTTTCGCCTAGATCGGTCACGGCGCGGCCGAGCGCCACCGCCTCGGCGCATACCGCCATGCGGCCGAGATAGGCGTCGAGATTGACGCCGGTGAGCAGTTGTCCCGAACGCGTCCGCATCGCGGCGCCGACCTCCTGCCAGTCATTGCGGTAGCGCCGCCGGATGGCATCGCGCGCCGCCTCGATCAACGCATTGTCCTGTTCACTCAACATCAGAGCACGCCCGTCACGATCACTTCGCGAGTTCCTTCAGCCCCAGCCGGATCAGCCTCGACGTATCCGCGCCTTCGCCGGCCGCGCGGGCCGCTGCCGCAATGGCAGCGGCGGCCTGCGGCTGACCGTAGCCGAGATTGATGAGCGCCGAGACCGCATCCGCCACCGGCTGCGGCGCGCGCCGGTCCTCGAACTGTCCGGACAGCCGCACCACCGCCGGATCGATGTTGGCATAAGCCGGCGCTTTGTCCTTGAGTTCGGTGACGATGCGCTCGGCAACCTTCGGCCCGACGCCGGGCGTGCGCGCCACCGCGGCTTTGTCACGCACCGCGATAGCTGAGGCGAGTTCGCCGGGATCGAGCGTGCGAGAGCACCGCCAGCGCGACCTTGGTGCCGACGCCCTGCACGGTTTGCAGCAACCGGAACCATTCGCGCTCGACGTCGGAGAGGAAGCCGAACAGGCGAATCTGGTCCTCGCGCACATGGGTCTCGATCGCCAGCACGGCGGGCTCGCCGGGCGCCGGCAACGCCTGCAGCGTGCGCGCCGAGCAATGCACAAGGTAGCCGACGCCGTTGACGTCGAGGATGATGGCGTCCTCGCCGTAGCTGTCGATGATGCCTTTGAGCTTGCCGATCATCGCATCGCCACCTTCAACATCGACGCTCTGGCGGTGGTGGGCGTGGCAGACCGCGATCGCCAGCGCGTCGGCGGCGTCGTCGGACTGTGGATCGGCCTTTGGCAGCAGCACGCCGATCATCATGCGGATCTGCGCCTTCTCGCTATGGCCGGCGCCGACGATGGTCTTCTTCACCAGATTGGGTGCGTATTCGGCGACCGCGAGTCCCGCCAGTGCCGGCACCAGCATGGCGATGCCGCGCGCCTGGCCGAGCTTGAGGGTCGCGGTCGCGTCCTTGTTGACGAAGGTCGATTCCACCGCCGCCTCGTCGGGTGCGTGATCGGCGACCACCCGGCGCAGCCCGTCGTGGATGGTGACGAGCCGAACCGCGAGCGCGGCCTTGTCGTCGGTCGCGACCGAGCCGCAGCCGAGGAACGTCAGGCGGTTGCCCTCGACCGCAACCACGCCCCAGCCGGTGCGGCGGAGCCCGGGATCGATGCCCAGAATGCGAATCGGACGTGCCATCAAGGTACCTTGATAGCGCCCCGCCGGGGACCCGCCTAGCGCGAACGGGTCAGGATGCGCCGAGCGATCGCGTCGAGGTCAGCCCTTGGCCGCTGGCTCGAACTCGGCCAGCTCGGCGCCTTCCTGGACGAAATCGCCGATCGCGCATTTCAGCGCGGTCAGACGGCCGTCGGCCGGGGCGCGGAGCGTGTGCTCCATCTTCATCGCCTCAAGCACGATCAGCGGCGTCCCACGCGACACATCGGTACCGGCCTCGACCAGCACGCGCGTCACCGTGCCGGGCATCGGCGCTACGATGCGGCCGCCGCCCTCGAATTCGCCGATCTCGGCAGCGAACGGGTCGATCCAAGTGAGGTCGAGCGAACCACGCGGCGTCACCAGCGAAAGGTCGCGCCCGTGCCAAGATGCCGTCGCGGTTTCGGCGACCGTCCGCAGCGTGACGTCAAAGGCATCGCCATCGCGCGGCGCAATGCGCAGCGGTTCCCTCACGCCCTCGAACTCCATCGCCATGCCGTCTCGGCCGTAACGCAGCAGGATCGCCAGGCGCTCGTCGCCGTGACGGAAGTTCAAGCGACGGGTCCTGATGCCCGCCAAGGTCCATCCGTCGCCGCGGTCCCAAGGCGAAGGCACCTCATCAATTTCCGCCGTTCGTCCCCGCGAAGGCGGGGACCCAGAATCCCAACCACCGGCAGGGCGAACCTGGGTTCCCGCTTGCGCGGGAACGAACGGAGAGAGAAGCGCCTCACGCAGCAGCACAGCAGCGGCCGCCGCGGCGAGATCGAGCCGCGACAGCAGCGGGGTCGCCGTCAGCGCGGCCAGTTCGCGCTCGATCAGGCCGGTGTCGAGTGCGCCGGCGCGCACCTGCGGGTGATCGATCAGCGCCTTGAGGAAGGCGATGTTGGTGGTGACGCCGGCGATCGCGAAGTCGTCCGAGCGCCCGGCTCAACCGGTCGAGCGCCGGTCGCGCGATCGGGCGCCCAGGCGATCAGCTTGGCCAGCAGTGCGTCGTAGTACGGCGTCACCGTATCGCCCTGCGCGGAAGCCGGTATCGACGCGAATGCCCTCGCCCGTCCGGCGCGCGCCACCGGGCGATCGTGCCGGTCGACGGGCAGGAACCCCTTGGTCGGGATTCTCGGCATAGATGCGCGCCTCGACGGCGTGACCCTTCGCCGCGATCGCGCTCCTGGGCAAGCGGCAGCTTGCTCGCCGGCCGCGACCCGCAACTGCCATTCGACCAGATCGAGCCCGGTGATCATCTCGGTCACCGGATGCTCGACCTGCAGCCGGGTGTTCATCTCGATGAAGTAGAAGCCGCTCGTCGTCGGCGATGAACTCGACCGTCCCGGCATTGACGTAGCCGACGGCCTGCGCGGCGGCGCGGGCGGCCGAACTCATGGCCTCACGCCGCTCCGCGGTCAGGCCGATCGCCGGCGCCTCCTCGATCACCTTCTGGTGGCGGCGCTGCAACGTGCATTCGCGCTCGAACAGCGACACGACGTTGCCGTGGCTGTCGCCGAACACCTGCACCTCGATGTGGCGCGGCCGCGCGACGTATTTCTCGATCAGCACCCGGTCGTCGCCGAATGCGGACAGCGACTTCGCGCTTCGCGCCCGCGACCGCCTCGGCAAGGTCGGCGGCGCTCGCGACGACGCGCATGCCGCGGCCACCGCCGCCGGCCGAGGCCTTGACCAGCACCGGATAACCGATGCGGTCGGCCGCGGCGGCAGCGTGGCGAGGTCCTGTCCGTCGCCGTGATAGCCCGGCACGATCGGCACGCCGGAGGATCTCCATCAGCGCCTTGGCGGCCGACTTCGAGCCCATCAGCCGGATGGTCCTGGCCGATGGCCCGACGAACACGATGCCTGCCGCCTCGCACGCTTCGGCAAAGTCGGCGTTCTCCGACAGAAATCCATAGCCGGGGTGGATCGCTTCGGCGCCGGTCTGGCGCGCCGCCGCGATGATGGCGTCGACGCGCAGATAGCTGTCGCGGGCGGGCGGCGGGCCGATGCGCATCGCTTCGTCGGCCATCGTCGACATGCATCGCGTCGCGGTCGGCGTCCGAATAGACCGCCACGGTCCTGATGCCCATGCGCTGCGCCGTGCGCATGATCCGGCAGGCGATCTCGCCGCGGTTGGCGATCAAGAGCTTCTCGAAGCGCCGACACACCACCGTCACATCCTGAAGATGCCGAAGCGCGTCGGCTCGGGCGGCGGCGCGTTCATGCCGGCGGCGAGCGCAAGCCCGAGCACCGTGCGGGTGTCGGCCGGATCGATGATGCCGTCGTCCCAGAGGCGCGCGGTCGCGTAATAGGGATGCCCCTGCCGCTCGTATTGCTCGCGGATCGGCGCCTTGAACTGCCTCGTCATCGTGCAGCGGTCCAGGCACCGCCCTTGGCTTCGGTCGGCCTCCTGCCGCAGCAGCCCGAGCACGGATGCCGCCTGCTCGCCGCCCATCACCGAGATGCGCGCGTTCGGCCACATCCAGAGGAAGCGCGGGCGCGTAGGCGCGCCCGCACATGCCGTAATTGCCGGCGCCATAGCTGCCGCCGATGATGACGGTGTATTTCGGCACGTTGGTGGTGGCGACCGCGGTCACCATCTTGGCGCCGTCCTTGGCGATGCCGCCCGCCTCGTATTTCTTGCCCGACCATGAAGCCGGTGATGTTCTGCAGGAACAGCAGCGGGATGTTGCGCTGGCTCGCGAGCTCGATGAAGTGCGTGCCCTTGAGCGCGCTCTCGCTGAACAGAATGCCGTTGTTGGCGAGGATGCCGATCGGGTAAGCCGTGAATATGTGCGAAGCCGCAGATCAGCGTCGTGCCGTAGAGCGCCTTGAACTCGTCGAACTCGGAGCCATCGACGATGCGCGCGATGACGTCGCGCACATCGTAGGGCGTGCGCGGATCGGCCGGCACGATGCCGTACAGTTCGTCGGCGGGATACAGCGGCTCGCGCGACGGGCGCATTTCGAGATAGGGGCGCTTGACGCGGTTGAGATTGCCGATGATGCGACGCGCGATGCCGAGCGCATGCGCGTCGTTCGCCGCGTAGTGATCGGTGACGCCGGACTGCCGGCTGTGCACGTCGGCGCCGCCCAGTTCCTCGGCCGTCACCTCTTCGCCGGTCGCGGCCTTCACCAGCGGCGGCCCGCCGAGAAAGATCGTGCCCTGATTGCGCACGATGATGCTCTCGTCCGACATCGCCGGCACATAGGCGCCGCCGGCCGTGCACGAGCCCATCACGACGGCGATCTGCGGGATGCCGAGCGACGACATGCGCGCCTGGTTGTAGAAGATGCGGCCGAAGTGGTTCACGTCCGGAAAAATTTCGTCCTGCAGCGGCAGGAACGCGCCGCCGGAATCGACCAGATAGACGCACGGCAGATGGTTCTCGCGCGCGATCTCCTGCGCGCGCAGATGCTTCTTCACCGTCATCGGGTAGTAGGTGCCGCCCTTGATGGTGGCGTCGTTGGCGACGATCACGCATTCGCGGCCGCTGATGCGGCCGATGCCGGTGATGATGCTCGCCGACGGAACGTCGCCGCCGTACATGCCGTGCGCGGCGAGCGCGGACAGTTCGAGGAACGGGCTGCCGGGATCGAGCAGCAGATCGACGCGCTCGCGCGGCAGCAGTTTGCCGCGCGACGTGTGCCGCGCCCGCGCCTCCTCGCTGCCGCCCTGCATCGCCTCATCGAGCTTGGCGCGCAGGTCGGCGACCAGCGCCTTCATCGCCGTCGGCGTTGCGCGCGAACTCGGCCGAGTGCGGATCGATGATGGAGGCAGGGCGGTCATGGGTTGCGCCTGAGCAAGGCGATGCTGCGCTCGGCCGACGGTCGACCTCTGCTCCGTTGGAGAGGGACACACCGAGTTCGCTGCGCCGTCATCCCGACGATCATCATCGCGTCTTGTTGAACAGTTCGCGGCCGATCAGCATGCGTCGGATTTCGCTGGTGCCGGCGCCGATCTCGTAGAGCTTGGCGTCGCGCAGCAGGCGACCGACCGGGTAGTCGTTGGTGTAGCCGTTGCCGCCCAGAAGCTGGATGGCGTCGAGCGCAATCTTGGTGGCGTTCTCGGCGGCGTAGAGGATCGCGCCGGCGGCGTCCTCGCGCGTGGTCTCGGCGCGGTCGCAGGCCTTGGCCACCGAATAGACGTAGGCCTTGCAGGCGTTCATCGCCACGTACATGTCGGCGAGCTTGCCCTGCACCAGCTGGAATTCGCCGATCGGCTGGCCGAACTGCTTGCGCTCGTGGACGTACGGCATCACCACGTCGACGCAGGCCTGCATCAGGCCGAGCGGACCCGCCGCCAGCACGACGCGCTCATAGTCGAGGCCGGACATCAGCACCTTGACGCCGCCGCCGACGTCGCCGAGCACGTTCTCGACCGGCACTTCGCAATCCTCGAACATGAGCTCGCAGGTGTCGGAGCCGCGCATGCCGAGCTTGTCGAGCTTCTGCGCGGTCGAGAATCCCTTGAAGCCCTTCTCGATCAGGAAGGCCGTGATGCCGCGCGGTCCGGCATCCGGATCGGTCTTGGCGTAGACCACCAGCGTCTCGGCCTCCGGTCCGTTGGTGATCCACATCTTGCTGCCGTTGAGGATGTAGCGGTCGCCCTTCTTCTCGGCGCGGGTCTTCATCGATACCACGTCGGAGCCGGCGCCGGGCTCCGACATCGCCAGCGCTCCGACATGCGCGCCGGAGATCAGCTTCGGCAGATACTTGCGCTTCTGCGCGTCGCGTGCCGTTGCGCCTGATCTGGTTGACGCAGAGATTGGAGTGCGCGCCGTAGGACAGCCCGACCGAGCCCGAGGCGCGCGAGATTTCCTCCATCGCGACGCAGTGCTCGAGATAGCCGAGCCCCGAGCCGCCCCACTCCTCCTCGACCGTGATGCCGTGCACGCCGAGCTCGCCGAGCTCCGGCCAGAGGTCGCGCGGGAACGTGTTGCTCTTGTCGATCTCGTCGGCGCGCGGCGCGATCTTGTCGGCCGCAAAACTCGCGCACGCTGTCGCGCAGCATGTCGGCGGTCTCGCCCAGATCGAAATTGAAGCCGCGGAAGTCGTTCACGAGCATTTGCGATCGTTCCTTCGCAATGCCGGTTCAGGATCGCCACGGCCGCGACTCATGCACGACCGCCATCCGGCGCGCAAGGTGCGCGGCCCGATGAGGCTTACGCCGGCAAGGTCAGTCGTTTGCGTCCGTAAAGTTCCTGCCAGGCGTCGACATCACCCGACATCGTCTGCGCCGTGTCGATCAGCAGTTTGGCGGTGTCCTCAAGGTCGATCCGCCGGCTTTCCGCCGTCCGGTAGTCCTCTGCCAACCGGTCGAGCTGCGCCAGCATGGCCAGCGAGCGCTCCCGCGAGCTTTCGAAGTCGCCCTGCACGCGAATCCCCGCCAGTGCGGCGCCGAGCGCCGGCAAGCCCGCGGCGAAGAGCGTCACCCAGGGTTTGGCACACGACAGCGCGTTGTGCATCCAAAGGCGGTGCGCTTCCCACCCATGCACTCCCTCCAGCATTCGCTCGACTCCGTACGTCAGCAGGAACGCCAGCAAGATCGCAAACGTGGCAATGAAGCAGCCCACACCTGATCGGTGCAGCAGGTTGTCGATCCGCTCTGCACTCGTGCTGTTGGCGCGGTGATAATCGATCTGACCGGTGGGTCCTTCGATTTCGTGGGTCAGCGTCGCATTGAGCAGCCGCCACTGATAGGTGCCGTCGAGCGTTGCGTTCGGCAGACCAATTTCGCGCATGGTGGCGCGGATGTACCAGAGAAACCAGGGCGGCTCGCGCTGCTCGCCACGCGGCTCGGCGCTATGGATCCGGCCGAACTCGCTGACGAAAGCCAGGAACCGGCCGTGGCGCAAGTTCTCCGCCAGCGCACGGTAATCCAGCCATCGCTCGTGCCAGAGCAGCCACCGGCCGATCAGCACCATGGCGAGGATGACGCCGATCACAAACAATTCCAGCCCCACCAGCCACACTTTCGCACGCAGCGGGTCACCACCGCCGTTGAACAGGCCTCCGAGCGCAATGAATACCGCGCATGCCGACAGCAGATACGCGAACACATAGGCGCTGCGGTAGAGATGCGAGAAGTGAACCGCAAGCGTGTCAACCCAGATGAACCGTGTCAGCAGGACGTTACGCAACCGCTTGCGCAAATTGTCGGCATCAGGGGCCGTGGCGAGAAACGAATCCCACTCGCTGCCACGCGTCTCGAACGCCGGCGCACGAATGACCGGTCGCGGCCAGCGGCAATTGGCGGTCCGCTGCATCAGGTCGTAGGCGGAAAGGAAGAACCGCTTGCGCCAACGCTCCGCGAGGAAGCGATCAAGGCAGGCGCGGGCCGATCCGCGGGTGTCATCGAGCGTCGTCGCCGAAGGCGCGGCGAACACCGGCAGCATCGCACTTGCCAGCGGTCCGTCGGTACAGTCGGCATCGGGCGCCGTCGGATTCCCGGCGGGATCGAAGGCTGTGATGAGCCGCGGCGAGCGGTCCGCGGTCGTCAGCAGCCACACGACCGGGATACCGCCGTCAAATGCCTCACGCGCAATCGCGCCGGTGCCGCCGGGTTTTGGCGGTTCGCCGTCCCACACTGCGATCAGCACGTCGATCTGGCGCAGCAGGTAGCCGCCGGCGTCCGCGTACGACTTGCTCCGGTCGTGCGGTCTAGGGTCGGGCAATTGCGTGACGATGGTGGCCTTCTTCAGACTGTCGAGAAACGCGCCGGTCACATCCCGTCCGTCGCCCTGCGCCGACTGCTGGAAATCCTTGAGATACTCCTCCTCCGGAAACGGCAGCAGCGCTTCGATCTGCCAGCCTGCCGGGCAGGCCGCCGCCGCCATCTGGTCGACACCTTCCGCAAACCCACAGACCAGCCGGATCGCGGCCGGCTGTTCGACGAAATAGACCGCGTTCTCCCGGAGAATCCTCGCCGCAGCGGCCTCGACTGCCTGAAACACCAGCGGCAACTGGCCCTGCACCCGCGCGGCGGCTTCGGCGCTGAGCTTGTTGGGACGGTGACCGGTCACACCGACGCGCACCGTCAGACGCGGCTTTGGCGGATGACGCAGCGTCGGAGAGGGTTGCGACATGCGGTGATGAAGAAGCTTGCCACCCGACTAGGTGCACTCGGTCCGGAGATTCGCATCTTGCTGGAAATTCATTTCCGCAACAAGACGGCCTGCCGCGGCAAGACGGCGGCGCGAAGCAGCATTACAGTGCACGGGTTCCCGCCGAGACCAGCACCGACTTATCAGCAGAGCGTTGTCCAATGAAAATCAAGAATGCCGAAGCCATTCATATCGCCGTGCCCTATCGCTACGGCGGTTCGTCGGCCACCGATCCGCGCTGGCGAACGATGGACACGTGTCTCATCAAGGTCGAGACCGATGACGGCCTGGTCGGATGGGGCGAAGGCTTCGGGCTCGGAACCTGCGCGACCACCAAGGCGGCTTTCGACAACCTGGTACGGCCGCTCACGGCTGGCCGCGATGCCGGCGACATCCCCGGCCTGATGGGCGACCTGCAGCGCAAGCTCTACAACTCGGCGCGCAACGGGCCCGTGGCCTATGCATTGTCCGGCCTCGACATCGCGCTATGGGATCTCGCCGGCAAGGTTGCCGGCCAGCCGCTCTATCGCATGCTCGGAGGCAAGCCCGCCGAGCGCATTCCGGTCTACGCAAGCCTGCTGCGTTACGGCAAAGCCGACCTGGTGGAGCGCAACGCGGCACGCGCACTCGAGCAGGGCTATACGCGCGTCAAGCTGCACGAGATTACTGAGCCCGAAGTAGCTGCGGCGCGCCGCGCCATCGGGCCCAATGTTGCGCTCATGGTCGACACCAACTGTCCCTGGACCGCCGACGAAGCGGTCGCGATGGCCAAGCGCATGGCGCCGCATGACCTGCTTTGGCTGGAGGAGCCGGTGTGGCCTCCAGAGAATTACGACGGCATGGCGCGGGTGCGCCAGGAAGGCGGGGTCCCGGTTGCGGCCGGCGAAAGCGGTTGCACGATGGCGGACTTCGAGGCGCTGGTCGGGCGCGCCAAAGTCAACTATGTGCAGCCGAGCGTCGCCAAGATCGGCGGGATCACGGCGATGAAGCAGGTCATCGCGCTGGCGCAGGCGAAGGGCACCAACGTCGCACCGCATTCGCCCTATTTCGGGCCGGGCTTTGTGGCATCGATCCACATCTGCGCATCGCTGCCGGGCGACGTGCCGGTCGAGCGGTTCTACTGCGATCTCGAGGCGTCACCGCTGGGCGATCTGGTCGTCGCCTCGGGAGGAACGATGCGGCTTCCGGATGGTCCCGGTCTCGGCCTCGACGTTGATGAATCGGTGATCGCCCGCTACCGTGTCGACTAGTGGAGTGGATTTGACATTCGCTGCACACCGGCCGCATGCTCGCAAAGCGAATGTCAAATCCAAAACTCCACTAGCAGCATAGATTTACTAGTGGTCCTTTAATTCCAACATTCGCAAAGGTGCCGGCTGAAGCGGGATGCGAATGTTGGAATTGGACCACTAGCAACCTGGACACACCGCCATGACCGTCGCGCGCTTTCAGTCGCTGGCCCATTGGGGCGCCTTCACGGCTCTGGTCGAGGACGGCCGCCTCGTCGGCTGCGAACCATTCGCGCGCGATCCCGCACCCTCCGACATGCTGAAATCGATGCCCGACATGGTGCATTCGCCGCTGCGCATCGCGCGTCCCGCGATCCGCGAAGGCTGGCGGGAGGGCCGTCCGCGCACCGGTCACGACAGCTTCCGGGAGGTGTCCTGGGAGGAGGCGCTCGACACGGTCGCGGCCGAGCTTGCCCGTGTGCGAAGCACCTACGGCGACAAGTCGGTATTCGGCGGCTCCTACGGCTGGTCATCGGCCGGACGCGTGCATCACGCGCGCACGCTGGTGCGGCGCTTTCTGTTCCAAGGCGGCGGCTGCACCGACCAGGTCGGCAATTACAGCTTCGGCGCCGCGTATTTCCTGCTGCCGCGGATCATCGGCTCGCTCGGTCCGGTCACCGGCAGGGTCACCGACTGGCCGTCGGTCATCAAGCACACGAAGCTGATGATCGCGTTCGGCGGGATGGCGGTGAAGAACGCGCAGGTCACGTCCGGCGGGGCCGGCCTGCACACGCTGGAGTCCTGGCTGCATGAGGCCAAAGATGCTGGTATCGAGTTCGTCTCGATCAGCCCGCTCAAATCCGATATGCCGGACTTCGTCGGCGCGCGCTGGATTCCGATCCGGCCGAATACCGACACCGCGATGATGCTCGCGATGGCGCACACCGTCCTCAGCGAAGGCCGGCACGACGAAGCGTTCATGACGCGCTATTGCCAGGGCTTCGATGATTTCCGGGCTTACCTGCTCGGCACGCGCGACGGCGTCCCCAAGGATGCCGATTGGGCCGCCGCCATTACCGGCGTCGACGCCGGCACCATCCGCGACCTCGCCCGCAAGGCCGCGGACGTGCGCAGCATGATCACCTGCGCCTGGTCGCTGCAGCGCTCGCACCACGGCGAGCAACCGTTCTGGGCGTCGATCGCACTCGCCGCCATGCTGGGCGGCATCGGCTTACCGGGCGGCGGTTTCGCGTTCGGCCACGGCTCGGCAAACGGCGTTGGCATGCCGCGCATCAATGTACCGGCACCCGAAATCCCGCTACCGGCGAATCCGGCAAGGTCCGCTATTCCGGTCGCGCGCATCGCCGACATGCTGCTCGATCCTGGCGGCACCTACGAGTTCAACGGCAGGCGCGAAACCTATCCGGACGTTCGCCTGGTTTATTGGGCGGGCGGCAATCCGTTCCACCATCATCAGGACCTCAACCGGCTGCAGCGTGCGTGGCAGAAGCCCGAGACCATCGTCGTCCACGAAAGCTGGTGGAATCCAACCGCGCGGCATGCCGACATCGTGCTGCCCGCGACGACGCCGCTGGAACGTAACGACATCGGCGGCTCGTCGCGCGACCCGTTCGTGTTCGCGATGCATCGCGCCATCGATCCGGTGCAGGAGGCGAGGAACGATTTCGACATCTTCCGCGCGCTCGCCCGACGTCTGGGCTACGAGCAGACCTTCACCGAGGGCCGCGACGAACTGGGCTGGTGCCAATGGGTCTACGATACCATGCGCGCGCAGGCCGAGCGCCAGGGCGTGCCGCTGCCCGGCTTCCAGCAGTTCTGGGCCGAGGGCTTCGTCGAACTGCCGCCGCCCGACCGCGACTTCGTGCTGTTCGAGGATTTCCGGCGCGATCCGGAGAAGCATCCGCTCAACACGCCGTCGCGCCGCATCGAGATCTCGTCGGATGCGATCGCACGCTTCGGCTATGACGACTGCCCGCCGCATCCGACCTGGTTTGCACCGGCGGAATGGTTAGGCAGCACGACGACCGAGCGCTGGCCGATCCACCTGGTGACGCACCAGCCCGGCTCCAAGCTGCACAGCCAGATGGACCCCGGCCCGGTATCGAGCGCCGCCAAGATCGCCGGGCGCGAGCCGGTCCGGCTCCACCCGGCCGATGCGGCCGAGCGCGGCATCGCCGACGGCAGCCTGGTGCGGGTGTTCAACGGTCGCGGCGCATGCCTCGCGACCGCGGTGGTGGACGACAACGTCATGCCGCGGGTGGCGGTGATGGCGACCGGAGCGTGGTTCGATCCGGCGACGATCCCTGGCGAGCCGGAGCGCCACGGCAACCCGAACGTGCTCACCCTCGATATCGGCACGTCGCGGCTGGCGCAGGGCTCGAGCGCGCTGACGGCGCTGGTCGAAGTCGAACGCTACGACGCGCCCGCCCCGACGGTTCGCGCCTTCACGCCGCCGGTGTTGACGGCAGCCGGCTGAGACTGGTTTGGACGCGCAATCGGCCCTTCCCCAGTTCAGAGGGCAGGAGCGCACGGAGAATGCGGCCTGTCGCTCCTCAGGCCCGACGTGATACCATCTCGCGAATTCTTATTCGGAGACCGAAATGACGCAGAAGCTGCTGACCGGCTCGTTCGTCGCGCTCATCACCCCGTTCAACAAGGACGGCTCGGTGGATTTCGCGGCCTTTCGGACCCTGCTGAAATTTCACGAGGATAACGGCACCTCGGCGGTGCTGATCATGGGCTCGACCGGCGAAACCTCGATGCTGTCGCCCGAGGAGAAGAAGCAGATCATCGTCGAAACGGCGAAGATGAAGACGCCCGCATGCCGATCTTCTACGGCTGCACCGGCAACAACACCGAATCGACCATCGCCAGCGTGCGGTTCGCCAAGGACAACGGCGCCGACGGCGCGATCCTGGCGGCGCCGGCCTATATCTGCGCGCCGGAGGACGACATCGAGCGCTTCTTCCTGGACGTCGCGGACGCCAGCGATCTGCCGCTCGGCATCTACAACAACCCGCCGCGGGTGAAGAGCGACCTGCACTGGGATCATCTGCTGCGCATCTTCAAGCATCCGAACTACGTGGTGCACAAGGAATCGACCGCGCGCGTCGGGCAGGTCGCTCAGGTGCTGGCGGCGAATGCCCAAGGTCGCGGTGATGTGCTGCGACAGCCCCAACCTCGGTCTCGTGGTGCCGACCATGTCGCTCGGCGGCCACGGCACCGCCAACATGACCGGCAACATCGCGCCGCACGAGCTCGCCACCATTTCGACGCCGTGGACGAGCTACGCCGAAGCCGACAATTTCAAGCAAGCCTATCTGCGCACCTTGCCGCTACTGCACTTCACCTATTCGGCAATCAATCCGGTAGCGGTGAAGTCGCTGATGAAGGCGCTCGGTATGCCGGCCGGCGACCTGCGCAAGCCGCTCACCGGGCTCGCCGCCGACGCAATCGCCAAGGGCGTGCGCATCGTGCAGGAGCTCGGCCTCGACAAGGTTTACGGCTACAAGGTCAAGGCGATCGTCGGCCGTGGCTGCGTAAGCTCGCTCTCTCCGTTCGTCCCCGCGAAAGCGGGGATCCAGCATCGCTCCACCATTCTTCGTGTGGCCCTGGGTCCCCGCTTTCGCGGGGACGAACGGAGATCGAATGACTCGCTCTGCGAGATGGACACAAAGGTCACCGCATGGACCTCGGCATTCGCGGCAGGAATGCGCTGCTGGTCGGCGCCTCAAGGGGGCTCGGCAAGGCCTGCGCGCTCGCGCTCGCGCACGAGGGCGTCGACATCACCATCGTGGCGCGCAAACGCGAGCCGCTTGAGGCGGCTGCCGCCGAAATTGCGGCGACATCGAGCGTGAAGGTAACGCCGGTTGCGGCCGACATCGTTTCCGAGGAAGGGCGGATCGCCGCGCTCAGGGCGTGCCCCGAGCCCGACATCCTGCTCAACAACGCCGACGGTCCGCGACCTGGCGACTTCCGTTACTGGTCGCACGCCGACTGGATCGCAGCGCTCGACATGATGATGCTTTGTCATATCGACATGATGCGGCGCACGGTCGACGGCATGATGGCGCGCGGCTTCGGACGCATCCTCAACATCGTCTCACGCAGCGTGAAGATCCCGCAGGCCGAGCTTGGGCTGTCGAACGGCGCCCGTTCGGGCCTCGTCGGCTTCACCGGCGGGCTGGCGCGACAAACCGTCGCTCGCAACGTCACCGTCAACAATCTGCTGCCCGGCATCTTCGACAGCGACGCCCAGCGCGAGCATATTCTGGGTATGCTGCCGGAAACCGGAAAGACGTTCGACGAGGTCTGGCAGGCGCGCGCGGCCGCCAATCCCGCTCGCCGCTACGGGAGGCCGGCGGAGCTTGGCGCCTATTGCGCCTTTCTTTGCTCGGCGCATGCCGGTTACATTACCGGCCAGAACCTGCTGATCGATGGAGGAAGCTACCCCGGGACGTTCTGAACGAACCAGAGAGGATCAACCCTTGAAACGCACCGTGTCTCTCGCCCTCGCGGCCGCTTTCCTCGCGCTCGCTCCGGCGCTCTCCTTTTCCCAAACCTATCCCTCGCGCACCGTCACGGTTGTCGTGCCGTTCCCGGCCGGCGGCTCAGTGGACGGTGTCGCCCGCATCCTGGTGCAGAAGCTCAACGAGACGGTCGGGCAGCACTTCATCGTTGAGAACCGTCCCGGCGGCGCTTCCGGCATCGTCGGCGCCAGCGCAGTCGCCAAGTCTCCGCCGGATGGCTACACGCTGCTGGAGTCGGCCTCGGTCCATGTCATCAATCCGCTGCTCTACAAGAACGTGCCGTATGACGTGATCAACGACTTCACGCCGATCATGCTCCTGGCCGACGGCCCGCTCATCGTCAGCACGCCGCCGAACGTGCCCGCCAACAGCCTCAAGGAGCTGTTCGATCTCGTCCGCAAGGATCCGCAGAAATACACTTTCGGGACGACCAGCGTCGGCTCCGCGAGCCACTTGGCGATGGAACTGCTGAAGCGGGAAGCCAAAGTCGACACGCTGGTGATCCACTACAAGGGAACGGCCCCGGCGCTTACCGACCTGATGAGCGGCCAGATCCAACTGCTCGCCGATCCCATGCTGTCGTCGCTGCCGCTCGCCCAGGGCAAGAAGACCAAGGGCCTCGCGGTGACCAGCCTCAAACGCGTCGCGTCGGCGCCGGAGATTCCGACGGTCGAGGAATCGGCAGGCTTCAAGGGCTTCGAGTTCGTGTCGTGGTACGGGCTATGGGCGCCCAAAAACCTGCCGCCCGACATCGCCAAGAAGCTGGAGTCGGATGTCGCAAAGGTGCTGGCGCTGCCGGATATGAAAGAGCGGCTCGCCAAGATCGGCTTCGATGCGAAAGGCGGCACCTCCCAGGATTTCGCCAACTACATCCGTGCCGAGATGGCGAAATACCAGCAGATCATTACCGAGGCCAAGATCAAGGTGGAGTGAGCGCGCCGCACGCTCTGCGTCGGCGCGGACGTATGACAGCGTCCGGGCCGCCGGCTACATGGCGACAAAGACCCGCACGCCGGTGTAAACCATGCCGCCGGCCGAGCCGACCGCGGTTCCGACCGACTTCAGGATCGTCATCGTGCCGCCGATCCGTTCGGCGCGGCGGCGCAGCGCCTGGCGCCCGACATTCGGCCCGACCATCGTGGCGATCCGGATCGCGGTGGCGCTCGGGCGTCCGTGTTCCAGCGCCTGCTGGTTCAGGACGTTGCGCATCAAGATCGCCAGCAGATAGCCCGTCAGGATGGCGAGCGTGATGCTGGTCGCGTACTCGATCGTTTCCCGCCACTCCTGGAGATTCTGCGGCATTACCGGGACCGCATCGATGTAACCGATGATGCTCGCCATGCCGGCGACGGATACCACACCGACGATGAGGCCGAGCCCTAGTGCCACGCGCCATCCGAGATGCGCGATCCACGCCAGACAAAAGCCGAACGGCAACGGGATCAGCATCGAAACGATGCGCATGATGATCGGATTGGCGTCAAGCTTGACGATCAGCAGCACGTGCGCCGCAAGGAGCAGCAGGATCGGCGGGACGACGTAGACCGCGAGATGCCGGCCCCAGAAGTCGGCCGGTGTCTGGCGGCGAGAGAGTCGCGACTTTAATTCGTTGAGTTCCCGCTGCAGGTCGCCAATCTTCGCGATCAGTTCGAGGTTCTCTTCGATGAGCGGCTTCGGAATTTTCAGGTCGCGGCCGCAATGCTTGCAGACGAGCGCCTCGTCCTTGATCTCCTCCGCGCAGAATGGGCATTCCATCGACGCCTCGTTGAAGCAGGAACATTGCCGATCTGCGGAGTGTGCTCCGACCCTGGCGACCGGGGCGTCATCCTACGCAACAACGGCGCCGCCGTCACGGCGAGGTCGCTAGCTAGGGCAGGACCTTCAGGGCGAAATTCGCGCTCGACCGGCGCCCCTCGCTATCCTGCACGGTCACGCGAATGTGGTGCAGGCCGGCGGGCGCCTCGGCCGCGACCAGTTCGAGACCGTCGGCTTGGGTAATCTTGCCAAAACGGGCGGTCAGGTCGACCGCCGGGTTCTTCAGGTAGGTCACCTTGACGGATGCCGGATCGACCTTGGCGCCGCCAAACGTCTCAAGTTTGAATCGCAAATGGAACGGCGATTTGACGCCGGCACTCGCAGCCGACGACACCAGCACGATCTTCGGACCGCGCGTCACGCCCGCGCGTGTGGTGAGTGGAGCATCGGTCGACGGCGGGAGCTTTGCTTCCGCCTCGCTGATCAGCACGACTGGAGTGGGAGAGGGTTGCGTTCGGCCTGGGCCTGTCGTGCCAATTGCGATCAGGGCCAAGGTCGCCGCGAGCCCTCGGGTCATCGTCATCCTCATAACCAGTCTCCGGAGGCGGGACACGCCGCCCAAATCGGTGATTGCGCTGGATTGTTCATCCGAGATTTGGGCAATCGTCTGACACCCTCGCTTATTTTTTTGCCGCACCACTGTCGCCGATGATCGAATACGGCGCCCAGAACAACGGATGAGCGTACGTGAACAGCGTCTTGCCGGCGTCGTCGGTAAAGCCCGCCCCGTCCATCAAGGCCACGGACGCCTGGCGCAACGCTTCGCCGCGGCTGAGCGCCGCGTCCGCCGCCTGCCGCCGGAAGATGTCGGTGACGAGTTCGCGCGCCGACGCCGAATGCACCGCCCAGTTCGTGACGAGGACCGCTCTGGTGCCGGCATAGAAGAAAGCGCGTCCCAGTCCGGATGCCGCCTCGGAGCCAGCACCGGCGCCGGCGCCGGTGTTGCAAGCAGAGAGGACGACCCAGTCGGCATCGAGCTTGAGCGCGAGGATCTCCTCCATGGTGAGGAGGCCATCGCCCGGCGCTTTCGCTACGGTCGGCGCCGAAAGCGCCAAGGCGGGCTGAGTGAGGCCGCTCAGTTCGCCCGGGACCAAGCCATGGGTGGCAAACACGATCACCCGGTACTTCGACAGGTTGGCCTTCTTCACCGTCTCTTCGTTGGCGGCAATCCCCAGGTTCAGGACCTTCGACGGATCGGCCTGCAGCGCCAGCGCGATCGATGTCAGCTCGCTGGCGGTGTCTGGCAGCCGCGGCAGAAGTCCCAGGTCGGCATTCTCGACGTTGCGCGTCTGCGGAGTGTTGCGCCGCACGAACGGGATGCCGCGCGTGGCGCTCGCCACCTGCACGGTGGCCGCGGGCGACGCGGCCTCTGCGGCCTGCTCGCCATTGAACAGTGGATCGCCGAAGCCGATGAGCGGCTCGCGCTTGGGCGACGCCGCCGGCAGCGCGCGCAGCGTGCGCAAGGTGGCGGCCGACGGCACCGATGTAACCGCATGGGTGCGCGCCAGCCAGGGAACGTCGCGATAGTTCGCGAATGTCGCCCCGCCCTCCCCGGCCTTGAGCTCGGTTGGCGCTGTCGGCAGCAGGCTGAGCGGCATGAAGTCCGAGATCGCCATTTGCCACCACGATCAGGCTCTTGGCCGGCTTCCAGCCGGCCTCGACCGGCCGCAGCAGCAGGTCATAGAGCTCATAGGCGAGCTTGAGGTCGAACGGCGGAATATCGGCGACGGATTCGGCCTGTGGCTCCAACGCCTGACGCAAGCGCCGGACCTTGCCGTTCATGTCGCGCAGGTTGGTCTCGACGAACGCGAACCCGACCTGGCCCTGCTTGGGCACCGCCCAGACAAAGCTGCCATAGCGTCCGAAATACACCGACAGGAACGCCTCGTCCGGCTTCAGGTTCGAACGGATATCTTCAAGGGTCGCGGCCTTTGGCGCCACCAGATCGGCATAGCCGGGGAACCGCCGCTGGATATCACGTTTGGCATTGGCACGTTGCGCACGCAGCTTGTCGATGCTGCTCCGCAACGCGGCGACCTCCTTCTCGTTGCGCTCTTCAGGCGGCAGCGAAAGCATCTCGTTGAGGGCGTCGAACGCGTTGCCGATTTCCTTCTCGAGATCCTGTTCCGTGCGGGCGAGGTTCGCGAGCGCCGGTTCGCGCGCCAACGCGCGCGCACTCGAAGCCGCCAACGCCTTCTCGACCGAGCGCCCGCGGATTGCTTCCGCAAGCCGGAAGGTTTCCGCCCCTACGTCTGCCACCGCGGCGGGGTTGCGGGACAAGAGCGTGAGATACAGCTCGACCACCACCTGCATGCGGGTCTCGGCCGCCGCCCGTGCCTGGGCGTCGTCATCGGCATCCTCACGCGACGTCGCTAGGATGATCGGAATCGCTTTGCGGTAAGCGGCGAGAGCCTCGTCATCGCGCCGCGCAAATGTCAGCCCGGCGCCGAGAATCGCATGCGCCATGGCGCTATCGAAATGCTTCTCGCCGGCGCGCTTGGTTTCCCGGTCGATGAGTTGCTTCGCCGCCTCGATACCGCGGTCGATCCGCTTGGTCGCATAGCTGGTGAAGATGCGCGAGTAACCGAGCCGCAGCCGTGCCGCGCGCGACGGCTCCCAGCCCTCGGTGGCAGCGTCGATCCGGTCGTAGATCTGCGCCGCCTCCTCCCATTTGCGCTGGGAAAACAGCGTCGACGCGAGCTGATTGAGCGCAAACGCATGGGCCGTCGGCGCTCTCCGGATAGCCGATGGCGCGATAGATCTCGACCGACGTCCGCGCGAGCTGTTCGGCTTCGCCGAAGCTGGATTGCTCCGTCATCAGTTGGGAGAGAGAAAGCGTCACCTGCGCGGTGTCGGGATGATATTTTCCGACGGTCTTGAGCCGGCTCAGCAACGCCCGGCGCACGTCGGCCTCGGCCTCCCGTTGCCTGCCCTGCTTCGACTTCGCCTCGCCCTCCTGCATGATCGCAAAGTCGATCGATGCCTCCATCAGATCGGACGCAGGTTTGTTCGGCCAATTCACAGACTTCGCGAGCGCGTCGCGCAGCAGCCCCTGGCTCTTGCGGAACGCGGCTTCGGCCTCGCTGTATTTGCCGCGCCGCATCAAAAAGCGCGCGCGGCCGTTCTCGACGTTGGCTTCCCAGGAGGACCGGAAGGCGTCGACGTTCGGCCATTTTCTCGACTCGGCAAGGAGCGCGAGATTCTTGTTGAGGTAGACCTCGGCCTGCTGCATATCGCCGAGCGACAGGTAGCCAATCAGCGTCCGCAGATAGATGCCGAACAGCAGCCCCTTGCCGCGTGGCGCCGCCTCGACCTTCTTCGCCAGGGCGAGCTCGGTGTCGATCGCCGCCTTGATCTTGCCGACAACACGGTATTGTTGCGCCAGCAATTGGGAATAGCGGGCGATCTCGGTCGCCAGATCGCCGCCTTGCGACATCGCCTGCTGCAGGTCGGCGATCGCCTCCTCGTTGCGCGCAAGCGCCGCCCGCGCCTGGGCGCGGCGGTAATAGAACTGTCCGAGATTTCCGCCGGCCGGCGGCTGAACGTCGGCGGCCGCACGGTTGCGCTCAAGTCGCGAGGGGTCGGGTTTCTGCTGATCGAGGATCGCCGAGATTTCCGACGTTCGCGCAGGTGCTGCCGGCTCCGCGACCGCGGCGGCGGATAGGCTCATCAACGACACGATGCAGCCAGAGAATACGGCAATGCGCAGGTTGAACATGACATCCCTCGCGCGTGCTGTGCGTGAGCTGGGGCGGCCGGCGGATCGCGGGGCGCCGCCCAATCTACACTATCACATACCCCATCTGCCGGCACAGACGACCGGTTGCAATGCCGCACCGCTTACGCAAGATTGACCGCCAGCATGACGTCCAGCCTGAAAATCCGCGGCGGCGAGGTCTATTTGATCGCGCTCCCTATCCGAAGGCCGCATCATTGGGTCGGCCATACCGCACGGATCGGCGAGGGCTATGCGGTTCTCCGGCTGGAACTTGAGAACGGCATCGTCGGCTGGGGCGAAGCCCAGGTGATCGGAACCTGGGGCGGCGACCATGGCACCCGTTACGGCGAGACGCCGAAGATGACCGCGATGGCGATCAAGGAAGTCCTGCTTCCCGCGATCGCCGGCCAGAACGTGACCGAGATCGAGCAATTGCACCTGCGCATGAACCGGGTGCTGCGCGGCTACCCCTACGCCAAGGCGGCAATCGACGTCGCGCTGCACGACGCCATCGGCAAGATCTACGGCGTGCCGGTTTATCAGTTGCTCGGCGGCAAGGTGCGGGACGGTACCGAGCTTGCGCACAGCATCGGCATCATGGACGCGGATACCGCCGCGCGCGAAGCCGCGGAGGTCGTGGCCGAAGGCATCACCACCATCAAGGTCAAGATCGGCGTCGAGGCCGAGCGCGACATCCAGGTGGTAGCGGCAGTGCGCCAGGCGATCGGCAGCGCCGGCAAGATCAGGGTCGACGCCAACCAGGGCTATCGCACCTGGCGCGAAGCGGTGCGCGCGATCACCGCGATGGAAAAATACGACCTGGTGTATGCCGAGCAGCCGGTCGAGGGCCTGCGCGCCATGGCCGAGGTCAGCGCGCGCATCAATGTGCCGGTGATGGCCGACGAAAGCGCCTGGAACGCCCAGGATGTGCTGGAGATCGTGCGCCTGAACGCCGCGCAGATGCTGTCGGTCTACTACACCAAACCAGGCGGGCTCGCGCCTTCCAAGCGTCTGCTCGCGGTCGCCGGCGCGGCGGGTCTGCCGTGCGACATCAACGGCTCGGCCGAAATGGGGATCGGCGTCGCGGCCGATCTGCATCTCGCGGTCTCGTCGCCGGAGATCATGCTGCCGGGCACCATCCCGGTGACGTCGACCGCCGAGCATGAGGTTACCAAGGTGGCGGGCCGCAAGTATCTCGACGACCTGATCAAGACGCCGTTCCGCTTCGACAAAGGCAAGGTCTATCTGACCGACGCGCCGGGCCTCGGAATCGAGGTCGACGAGGCCAAGATCGCCAAATACCGGATCGGATGACACCGATCCGAACCATCGCCGTTATCGGCGCCGGCAACGGCGGCTGCGCGGCGGCGGCGATGTTCACGCAGCGCGGCTTCGACGTCCGGCTCTACGGCCGCAGCCCCGGCACCACCGCGCCGCTCGCGGCGATCGGCGGCGTCGAATACGAAGGCGCGCTTGGCGAAGGCTTCGCCAAGCTCACGACGATTACCAACGATGCGGGAGACGCGATCGCCGGAGCCGATCTGGTGCTGATCATGGCGCCGACCCATGCCCACGAGGACGTCGCCGGCACGATCGCACCGCACATTCGGCGCGAGCAGCTAGTGATGGCAGCGCCCGGCCATACGATGCTGCTTATTCCGAACGCGATCCGCCGGTACGGCGGCGACCTCGGCATCTACTGCGATTCGTCGAGTCTGCCGTTCATCTGCCGCAAGAGCAGCCCGAGCAAAATCCGGATCACCCGCGTTGCGCAGGTACTCTACTTCGCCGCGTTTCCAGGGAGCGCGGTCGACGAGACCGCCGAACGCATCCGGCCGGTTCTCCCGCACATCCAGCCAAGGCCATCGCTGCTTCACACGGTGTTTCCCTACACCAACGCCATTCACCATCCGCCGGCGCTTCTCCTCAATGTCGGCCGTGTGGAATCGACCAACGGCGACTATCACCACTATTACGACGGCATCACGCCGAGCGTCGGCCGCCTGATCGACGCGCTCGATGCCGAACGGGTCGCGGTCGCGGCAGCATTGGGCGTCGAGATCGAGCGGCTGCCGGACTTCTTCTTCCGCATGGGCTACACCAATGCTGCCGGCCGTGACGGCGGCGGCGCCTATGACGTATTCCACAACAGCGAACCGAACCGCTTCATCAAGGCGCCGGCCACCATCGACCATCGCTTCTTCAACGAGGACGTGCCGTACGGGCTCGTGGCAATCGCCGAGCTTGGGACGCGCCGCAGGAGTGGCGACGCCGTGCGCGGACGCGGTCATCGACATTACGTCGATCGTCGCCGCCCGACCGTTCCGCGAGCACGGCCTGACCCGCGAGCGCATGGGCATTGCCGGCATGAGCGCCGCCGAGGTGACCGCCCTGCTGCAGACCGGACGCAGGTCCTGAGCCTCTCTTGAACTGATAATCGGCACAGGCGCGCGCCGCCCGGCATCGCCCATGCGCTGCGCGCAAGCCGCACCGCCGTGGGTTTTGTTGACAACGAACCCACCGTCATCATGATTGCGGTTTGGACGTTTCAGTGCGCGGAACATCAATGACGGTGAAATCGGTTGCGGTTCTGGGCGCTGGACACGGCGGCTTCGCGGCCGCGGCCGACCTGGGCAAGCGCGGCTATTCGGTCCGGCTGCACGCCCGCCGCGAAGACCGGCTGGCGCCGTTGCGCGCGCAGGGCGGCATCGAGGCGCGCGGCATCGCGCAGGGCCTGGTGCCGGTCGATCTCATCGACCACCGACGTCGCCGAGGCCGTCCGCGGCGCCGACCTGATCATGCTGGTGGTGCCGTCGGTCGCGCATGAGCACTACGCACGGGCGCTCGCGCCGCTGCTCGACGGCAGCCAGCCGATCTTCATCAATCCCGGCCACACCGGCGGCGGGCTGCACTTCCTGCATGAGCTGCGCAAGGCCGGTTACCGCGGGCCGGTGCAAGACCTGCGAGACCGTGACGCTGACCTACATCACCCGCATGGAAGGTCCGGCGACTCGTCAACATCTACAGCTACACCAAGCGGCTGCGGCTTCGCGGCGCTGCCCGGCAAGCACACCGCCGAGCTGTTCGCACTGTTGAAGCCGCTCTATCCGGAGATCGAGCAGGCCGACGAGCGTGATCGAGACCGCGCTGTCGAACCTGAACGCGGTGTTCCATCCCGCAAGGCATGATCATGAATGCCGGCTGGATCGAGCACACCAACGGCGGCTTTCTGTTCTATCACGAAGGCTTCACCGACGCGGTCGGCCGCGTGACCGCGGCGGTCGATGCCGAGCGGATCGCGGTCGCGAAGGCGCTTGGCATTCCGGCGTAAGCCGTTCATCGATGCGTTCTACGAGGCCGGACTGACGACCAAGGCGGCGCGCGACAGCGGCGACATCGCGCGCGCCTGCCGGGAGAGCGCGCCGAACAAGACCATCAAGTCGCCGCCCTCGCTCGATCACCGCTACGTGCACGAGGACGTCGGCTACGGCCTCGTGCCGATGGCGGCGCTCGGCCGGCTCGCCGGCGTGCCGACGCCGACCATCGACGCGCTGATCGCATCTCGCGGAGCGTCGCGGTCGGCATCGACTACGCGCGCGACGGCCTCACGCTCGACAAGCTCGGGCTCGCCGGCAAATCGCCGGCCGAGCTCGTTGACGCTTCGTCGACGAAGGCGCCTGAAGGGATCAGCAGATGGAACACGAGGTTCTCGCGCAAGCTGCGAACCGCCATGCGGCAGGCGGGCTATGACGCGCTGGTCGCGTTCTCGCAGGACAACGTCACCTACACGGCCGGCTTCCTGGTGCCGAGCCACGCCAGCAATCGTTTCCGCCGCACGATCACGATTCTGGCCGGCGACACGCTTCGCGGCGCAGATCGTCGTCAATGTCGAGGAGAATCTGGCGCGGCAGCGCTCGCGCTTCTCCGACATCCGCTCCTACAACCAGTTCACCCAGGACCCGGCCGACGTGCTGGCCGACGCGCTGAACGAGGCGGGCGTCGGCGCCGGGCGCATCGCGATCGAACTCGATTACATGCCGGCGCAGGACTACATCCGGCTCAAGGAGCGGCTGCCGAACGCGACCTTCGTCCCCTGCACGCGACCTCTATTTCAACACGCGCATGATCAAGACCGACGAGGAGATCGCGATCCTCAAGAAGGTCGGCGAGCTGACCGACCGCGTCGTCGGCGAGGTGCTGCGCGAGATCAGGCCCGGCATGACCGAGAAGGCGGTCGGCCAGATCATCGGCAACAAGATGCTGGAGGGCGGCTGCGACGGCCTGAAATGCCAGGTCGGCTCCGGCGTGCGCAGCGGCATCACCAATTGCACGCCGACCGACAAGGCGATCGAGAAGGGCGACGTGATCCGCATCGAGATTCTCGGCGACATGAAGCAGTATCGCTCGAACGTGACGCGCACCGCCGTGCTCGGCGAGCCGACCGACGAGCAGCGCGAAGATCTGGGACGTGATGATCGGCGCGCGCGAGACCTGCAAGGAGATGCTCAAGCCGGGCACCGCCGTCGCCGACCTCTATCGCACCTATGTGAAATATCTGCGCGACCGCGACATCGAGCCGACGCTGAAATTCCTCGGCCACGGCATCGGCCAGACCATCCACGAGGAGCCCTACATCACCGACACCCGCACCGTCGTGCTGGAGCCCGAACATCACCTGCACGATGGAGCCGCTCTACATGATCCCCGGCCGCATGGGCTTCCACGTCGAGGACATGTACCGGATCACGCCGACCGGCTTCGAGGCCGATCACCGGCACGATCACGCCCAACGACAAGCTCATTCAGGTCGGCTGATGGCGGACGCTCGCATCACGGCAAGCAAGTGGGAACGCCGCCGATGACGGTGCGTGTCGGCGTGGCCTTCGACGGCTTCGTCTCGACCGGCGAGGCCATCGAACTGGCGGAGCGCGCCGTCGCGGCGGGCGCGCACAGCCTGTGGGTGGCGGAGCATCTCGGCTACCGCGAGGCGATCGCCACCTGCATGGCGTTTGCGCTGAAGGCGCCCGGCCCGCTGCTCGTGCCGACCGCGGTCAGCCCCTATCTCTGGCATCCGACGCCGACCGCGATGGCGATGGCGACGCTCGACGAGGTCGCGCCCGGCCGCGTCGCGATCGCCGTCGGCACCGGCAATCCGCTGTTCCTCCAGGAGTCCGGCCACGCGCGTCGAGAAGCCGGTGCGCGCCAATCGCGAGTTCACCGAGGCGCTGCGCCGGCTTTGGGCCGGCGAAGCCGTGCACATGGACGGCGATTTCGTGAAGCTCGCCGGCGCGCGGCTCGCGTTCAAGCCGAGCGCGCCGATCCCGGTCTATATCGCCGCGATGGGGCCCGACATGCTGCGGCTGGCGGGCCGCATCGGCGACGGCGTCGTGCTCTCCGCCGGCCTGTCGACCGACTCGGTGAAGCAGTCGCTCGCGCTGTGCGCCGAGGGCGCCGCCAAGGACAGGACGCGACCTGACGGACTTCCGGCGCGCCGGCTATCTGTTCTTCGGCACCTCGCGCAATCCGAAGGAAGCCGTCGACGCGGTGCGGCAGAAGCTCGCCTTCGTGATGCGCAACAAGTTCCTCGCCGCCAACATCAAGGCATCCGGCATCCCGGTCGACCAGGAGGCCGTCATGGCCGCCATCGCCCGGCGCGACATCGCCGCGGCGGCCGCGCTCGTGCCCGACGAGGCGGTCGAAGCCTTCGGCATCGCGGGCACGCCGGAGCATTGCAACAGGAGGTTGCGCGACTTCATCGACGCCGGGATCAACGAGCCGGTGCTCGGCCTTCTGGGCAGCGCGGAGAACTGCCGGCTCGCGCTCGACGTCATGCGGGAATTCGCCGCATAGCGGCTGGGTCAGGCACCTGCAGGCTTAATCTCCGCGTGAGCAAGCTTGTCTTGCAAGGAAATTGCTTCATGCTGACGCGACGAGCTTCGGGGCCGGCTCGACCGCCCACACACGGAGACCAGAAATGAAACGAAGGGCACTTCTGACACTGGCCGCCGGCAGCCTCGCGGCCGCGGCCGTCGTCGCCACCGCGCCGGGCCTGTCGGCGCAGACCTATCCGTCCGAGCCCATCACGTTCATCGTCGCCTGGCCGGCCGGCGGCGGCAGCGACATCAGCATGCGGCTGCTCGCCGATGCGCTGAGCAAGCAGATCAAGGTGCCGGTCGTCGTGCTCAACAAGCCGGGCGCCGGCGGCGCGATCGGCCACCGCGAAATCGTCAACGCCAAGCCCGACGGCTACACCATCGGCATGTTCAGCTCCGGCGGCATCGCGCTGCCCTACCTGAATGCGCAGGCCAACACGATCGACGAAATGCAGCCGATCGCGTTCTTCGGCGAGGATCCGAACGCGCTGCAGGTCAGCATCGCGAGCGGCATCAACTCGCTCAAGGAGTACGTCGAGCACGCCCGCGCCAATCCCGGCAAGCTGCAGCAACGGCAACGACCAGCCCGGCGGCTCGTCGTATCATCGCGATCGCGCAGTTACGAGAAGGCGACTGGGCATCAAGGTCACGCGCGTGTCCTACGGCGGCTTCGCGCCGACCGTGACCGCGCTGATGGCCGGCGAGGTCGATTCCGCGACCGTCCCGGTGCCCGACACGATCGAGCACCACAAGGCCGGCAAGCTGAAGATCCTCGGCGTGTCGGCGACCGAGCGCCACTTCATGGCGCCCGACGTCCCGACCTTCAGGAGCAGGGCTTCGACGTCGTCGTCGGCTCGTGGCGCTGCGTCATCGGTCCGAAGGGCATTCCGGCCGACCGCCTGCGCGTTCCTCGAGACCAACATGATCGCCGCGCTGAAGGATCCGGAATTCCAGGCCAAGGCGAAGCAGGCCGGCTTCATCGTGCAGCCCGGGCGACGCCAAGGCGACGCTGCGACGCGCTGGAAGTCGGACGATGCCGCGCTCTATCCGATCCTGCTCGAGGCCGGCCTGGTGAAGGCGCGCCAGAAATAGCGCGACGACGACGGCCGTCGCGGGACCGTCGCGAGTCGGACAGGAACCGGGATGAGCCGCGTCTTCGTCACCAAGGATTTCCTCGCCGGGCTGATGTTCGTCGCGTTCGGCCTGCTCGGCCTCTGGCTCGGGCGCGACGCTCGACGTCGGCACCGCGAGCGACATGGAGGCCGGGCTACTTTCCCCGCGCTCGTCTGCGGCCTGCTGTCGCGCTCGGCGCGCGTGCTTGCCGTCATCGTCGCTGATGCGCGGCGGGCGAGCTGCCCGGAGCGCTGGGCAGTGGCGGCCGATCGTGTTCGTCACGCTCGTCCGCGCTCGCCTTCGCGTTGCTGCTGCAAGCCGCTCGGCCTCGTCGCTGACGCTCGTCGTCACCATCGTGCTGGCGCAGCGCCGCCGGCGACGTGCTGCGGCCGGTCGCCGCTCGCTGCTGCTCTGCCGCGGTGCTGATCGTCGCGATCGTCGGCATCTTCGTGCTCGCGCTGAAGATGTCGATCCCGCTCTGGCCGTCGCTGTTCTGAGATGGCCGCGACTCTCGGCTGCTCGGCAACATCGTGATGGGCTTCGGCGTCGCGCTGACCTGGCAGAACATCGCGGCTCTGCTTCTTCGGCTGCCTGCGTCGGCACCGCGATCGGCGTGCTGCCCGGCATCGGGCCGCTCACCACGATGGCGATGATCCTGCCGTTCACCTTCTGGCTGTCGGCCGGTCGGCGCGCTGATCATGCTGTCCGGCGTGTTCTACGGCGCGCAGTACGGCGGCTCGACCACCGCGATCCTGGTCAAGATTCCCGGCGAGACCTCGTCGGTCGTCACCATGCTCGACGGCCACGCCATGGCGCAGCAGGGCCGCGCCGGCCCGGCGCTCGCGATCGCGGCGCTCGCGCTCGCTGTTCGCCGGCTCGGTCGTGACGCTGCTGATCGCGGTCGGCGGTCCGCCGCTCGCCAAGGTCGCGCTGCTGTTCCAGTCGGCCGACTACGTCTCGGTGATGCTGCTCGGACTGGTCTCGGCGGTCGTGCTGGCGCACGGCTCGGTGCTCAAGGCGGTCGGCATGATCGTGCTCGGCGTGCTGTTCGGCGCTCGTCGGCACCGACATGTCAGACCGGCGAGTACCGGCTGACGATGGGGCTCGACATCCTGTTCGACGGCATCGGCTTCGTGCCGCTGTCGATGGGCCTCTTCGGCCTCGCCGAGATCATGGTCAACTCGAGCAGCGGCAAGGCTCGCGCGCGTGTCGCGCCAAGCCGGTCAGCGGCCTGATGCCGACCCGCGCCGACCTGCGACGCTGCGCTGCCGGCGATGGTCCGCGGCACCGCGATCGGCGCCGCCTTCGGCATCCTGCCGGGCGGCGGTCCGACGATCGCGGCCTTCTCGGCCTACACGCTCGAGAAGAAGGTCTCGCGCACGCCGGAGCGCTTCGGCAAGGGCGCAATCGAGGGCGTCGCCGCGCCCGAAGCCGCCAACAATGCCGCCGCGCAGGCCTGCTTCATCCCGATGCTCAGCCTCGGCATCCCGCCGAACGCGCTGATGGCGCTGATGATCGGCGCCATGATGATCCACGGCATCCAGCCCGGGCCCGAACATCATCACCAAGCAGCCGGAGCTGTTCTGGGGCCTGATCGCCAGCATGTGGATCGGCAACGTGATGCTGGTGATCCTCAACCTGCCGCTGATCGGCATCTGGGTGCGGCTGCTGCAGGTGCCGTACGGCTATCTGTTTCCCTCCATCCTGGTGTTCTGCTGCATCGGCACCTACGCGCTCAACAGCAGCACCGGCGACGTCCTGATCATGACGGTGTTCGGCGATCATCGGCTACGTCTTCCGCAAGCTCGACTGCGAGCCGGCGCCGCTCCTGCTCGGCCTGGTTCTGGGGCCGATGCTGGAGGAGAACTTCCGCCGCGCCATGCGTGTTGTCGGACGGCGACTGGTCGGTGTTCGTGCGCCGGCCGATCAGCCTCGGCTTCCTGCTGCTGGCGGCCGCATTGCTGCTAGCGACGGCGCTGCCGAATGTCCGGCGGAAGCGCGAGGAAGCCTTCCGCGATTAGCTGTCCGCGCATCCTGCGGGCGGGAATTGACAAAGCTCCACACTTGGACTAAATTCCTAATTCGGTGCGCATGGGAGCCGTCTTCTGGAGCGGCTCCCTGTGCGCCGGATGGAGCGCCGGGAGGCGCCGCCCCGTCACCAACCGGGGCGGGAGCGCCTCGCAAGCGTTCCCGGCGGGCCTTCGCCAGGCTCGCCAAGGGGGCCTCGCCAGCCCCCTGGCGCCTCCCGGCGCTCCATTCCCCTTGGGTGGAAATGGAAAACGGGACACCGGCGTGCCCGCGCCGCAACCGACAGGGCCAGCGGAGCGTTGGCTAATTCCTTGATAACGAATTTGCGCGGTCATCCGGGGCGCGCGCCAGCGCGAACCTGGAATTCCATCAACGTCGACTTCCTGCATGGTGTGGATTCCGGATCGCCAACGCGGCGTCCGGAATGACGGCGAAGAGATTTCAGCAGCCTGGGCGGCGAAGTTCGGTCGGCGTGTCGGCCTCGGCGAGAAGCTGTGCGCGCAACACCTTGCCGTAATGCGAGCGCGGCAGGCTCCGCACGAACCGCACTGAGCGCGGTTTTTTGAAGCTGGCCAGCCGTTCGCGGCAATATTCGATCAGGTCGTGCTCGCTCACCGGTGACCCAGCACGCGCCACCACAAACGCCGTCACCGCCTCGCCCCACTCGGCGTCCGGCAGGCCCATCACTGCGACCTCGGCAACAGCCGGATGCGTCAACAGCACGTCCTCGACCTCCTTCGGCACGATGGTGCTGGCTCCGGAGCGGATCACCTCTTTGAGCCGGCCGACGATGGAGAGAAACCCGTTGGCGTCGAATTGCCCGATGTCGCCGGTGCGCAGCCAGCCGTCGCGCAATGCAACTTGCGTGGCGACTTTGTCATTCCAGTAGCCCGACATGACATTGCCACCGCGGATCAGCACCTCGCCGGGCTCGTTCACGCGCCCGTCCGCGCCGTCGAGCCGCACCTCGTAGCCGGGCAGCACGCACCCGACCGATTCCATGAGCTGGCGTCGCCGTTCTGCGTCGGCGTCGAGCGTGCGCGGCGGCATGTAGCAGGTCACCGGCGCTTCGGTGAGGCCGTAGAGCACGCCGATCTTCGGCCCGAAGATGTCGAGCGCACGCTCGAACGCGGTGTGCGGAATGCGCGAGCCGCCGACATAGATGGCTTCGAGCCGGTTGAGCCGCGAATCGCGCGGCGGTACGTGATCGAGGCCGCGCACCAGTTGCGTCGGCACCAGCGACATGCGCGTCGCGCCCGTTTCTTCGATCACCGCAGCGAGCCGCTCCGGATCGAACCGCCGCAACACCACCGTCGCACCGGCGTGTAGGTGCGACATCAGGATGACCTGCGCGATCGGCCACAGCGGCCGCACGTTCAGGAAGATCGCCTCGTTCGTGACCTCGAAGCCGCGCATCGTGGCAATGGCAACGGCCTGCAGATTGCGATGCCGCAGCATGATCGCCTTGGGCGCGCCGGTGGTGCCGCCACTGAAATTCAGCGTCGCCAGCGCGTCGGGGGCGGGATCGGGCAACGGCGCGTCGGACGCCCGCGCCAGCAGCGCCTCGTAGTCATGTCCTGCGCTGCCGCCCACCATCACGACGTAATCGAGTCTGTCGACCTCACGGCTCAAGCCGTCGGCGGCCTCGGCAAGCGAGAGATGCGTCACCAGCGCCCGCGCGCCGGCATGCTGCAACAGCGCTACCAGGTCGGCGCGGGTCGAACGCGGGTCAAGTGGCACGCGGACGAGTCCAGCCGCCATGATGGCGTAGTCGGCTTCGAGATATTCCCGCACGTCCGGCATCAATAGCGCCACGCGGTCGCCGGTCTCGAGGCCGAGCCCGCGCAAGGCGTTGCCCAAGCGAACAATGCGCTCATAGAAACGGCGGTACGAGCAGGCGCCGCGCTCGTCGACGATCGCGTCGCGGTCGCCCTGCACCGCGGCCAGTTCGCGTAGTCTTGCCCCGATCGCCATTCCGCTACCAGCCGGAGAGTACGACGCGGCCGGTGACGTCGCGCCGTTCCATCAGCGCATGACCCTCGGCCGCCTGCGGAAACGGCAAAACGCGGCCGATAAACGGCTTCACCATCCCGATCGCCATCAGATGGAGTGCGGTGTGAACGTCATTGAACGTCGCATTGCCTGATCCGACGATGTGAATACGCCGCATGATGACGAGGCCGGGATCGATTTCCACCGGCCGCGCGCCGATGTTGCCGAGCACCACCACCCGGGCATTTTGGGCACACGAGCGGAGGCTCTCGCCGAACGTGCCGGTAACGACGTTCTCCAGGATGACGTCGGCGCCCTGCTTGCCGGTGAGCCGCCAGACGTCGGCGCTGAACTTCAGGTCGGGCCGCACCACGATCTCGTCGGCGCCGGCCTGCCGGATCGCATCGGCCTTGTCGTCGGAACTGGTGACCGCGATGACGCGCGCCTGCACGCTCTTGGCGACTTGAATCTCGTGCAGTCCGAGCCCGCCGCCCGCACCTGTGACCAACACGGTCTCGCCCGGCCTGGTGTTCGCGACGCCGAGCGCGGCGCGCACACTGGTGCCGACCGGACAGACCGCCAGCGCCGCAGCGGTCAGATCGACGCCATCCGGCACCCGGACCGCGTTGCGCGCCGGCACACAGACGAACTCCGCATAGCCGCCGCTGCCATGCTCGCCGAGCACGGGGCCGTTGCGGCACAAATCCTGCCGACCGGCGAGACACTGGCGGCAGTTGCCACAGAACAGCCGCTGGTAGAGCACCACCCGTTCGCCGATGCGTGCGGGCGCGACGTTCGCGCCTGCCGCGACGATCTCGCCGGCGATCTCGTGACCGAGAACGCGGCCCGGCTTGCCCGGGATCTTGCCGGCACGCGACAGCACGTCGTGATAGCAGATGCCGGCCGCGTGGATACGCACCAACACGTCGTCCGGCCCGGCGACCGGCGTCTCGACATCGGTTGCCTGCAGCACCTCGGGGCCGCCGAATTCGCGAAACGTAATGGCTTTCATCAATCCCGTCTGATTGCCTTGCGTGAAGTGAGTGCGGTCAGCGGCGATCGGTGAAGGCTGCGGCGCCGTCCCGGTAGTCGCTCTTTGTCTCGACCAAAGCGCGCGACGCCTCGACCTCGGCGCGCTCGGCCGCGGTGAGACGCGCGGCAAACGTCGCAAGCCGCTTGGTCGCCTGCACTGCGGCCGGCGAACATCCGGCGATCTGCGCCGCCCAGGCCTCGGCCTCCGTGAACACGTCGTCGACGACGGCGTTGATGAGACCCATGCGAAGGGCCTCTTCGGCCTTAATGTTGCGCGCCATCAGCAGCAGCTCCATGGCCTGCGCACTTGGCATCACGCGCGGCAGATGCAGCGCACTGACCGCCGAGATCATGCCGTGCTTGACCTCCGGATAGCCGAGCACCGCATCCCGGGCGGCGAGTCGCAGGTCGCAATGCAAAGCGAGGCTCATGCCCATGCCGATGCAGTAGCCTTTGAGTGCCGCGATCACCGGCTTGTCGAGGGGAGCGCCACCGCCGGGCAGTGCGCGGATCAGCGCATCGGTCGTCACCATCCGGCCGGTGCGGTTGATCTCCTTGATATCGGACCCGGCGCAGAATGCCTTGTCGCCCGCCCCCCTGAGCACCGCGACCCGTACCTTCGGATCGGCGGCGATAGCCTGCCAGATTTCGCCGAGGCGCTCCTTGGCTGTGACGTCGAGCGCATTGAGCACCTGCGGCCGGTTGAGCGTGACAATCGCCACCCCGTTCGCGCGTTTCTCCAGCAGAACCGACATCGCATCTCCTTCGACTGCGTGGCCTAGCGCGACACGACATTATTTGCTTTCCTCGCGCCGGTCACCGCCTGCGTTCTCATGGCTCCCTCCCGGCCGCACATGCTCGACATTTTCAATCATTTCGTGCCGAAGGCATATCTCGACCGGCTCGCCGCCCTCATTCCGGGCCAGCCGGCCGTGACGGCGTTCCCGCGCATCAAGCCACTGTGGGACCTGGACGCCCGCCGCGCGCTGGTCGATCGCTTCGACGGCCTGCAACAGATCCTTTCGCTCGCCAACCCGCCGCTTGAACTGGTCGCGCCGCCCGACAAGACGCCGGAGTTGGCGCGGCTGGCCAACGATTCACTCGCCGACGTCTGCCGCCGGCATCCCGACCAGTTTCCGTCGTTTGCCGCCTCGCTGCCGATGAATAATGTCGAGGCGACGCTCACCGAGATCGACCGGGCGGTCACGACGCTCGGCGCCTGCGGCATCCAGGTGTTCACGAATGTCGCCGGCAAGCCGCTGTCGGCGCCGGAGTTCCGGCCGGTCTTCCAGCGCATCGCGCAGCACGACCTCCCGGTCTGGGTGCATCCGATGCGCGGGCCGAACTTCCCGGATTACGCGAGCGAGCAGACCTCCGAGAACGAAATCTGGTTCATGTTCGGCTGGCCGTACGAGACCACCGCCTGCATGACTCGGCTGATCTATTCGGGACTGTTTGACGAGCTGCCCGACTTGAAGGTCATCACCCATCACATGGGCGGGATGATCCCGTTCTTCCACGGCAAGATCAACTTGACCTTCAGCCAGATTTTCTACGGCACCGCGCAGCGCGGGCCGCTGGCCGAGAAGGCCGGCCTGAAACGGCGGCCGCTCGATTATTTCAAGATGCTTCATGCCGATACCGCGCTCGGCGAGGTCGCGCCGACCCGCTGCGGCCACGCGTTCTTCGGCACGGACAAATGCCTGTTTGCAACCGACGCACCATTCGATACCGAACAGGGAGAAAAGCTGATCCGGGACACCATTGCGGCGGTGAATGCGCTGGAGATTCCGCAAGCGGAGAAGGAAAAGATATTCTCGGGCAATGCGAAAGCGCTGCTGAGACTATGAAGCGGTTGTTGCCACGTCAGGCCGGCTTGACCCGGCCATCCATCCCTCTTCGCAAAGGAGATGGATGCGCGGGTTAAGCCCGCGCATGACGACGGAGAGAGCGAGAATGTGGAAGGATCGATGCGGACCGAGAACATCAAGGTAAAGCTGCGCGACGGCGAGATGGGCGCGTATGTTGCCTATCCTGACAAGACGCCGGCCGGCGCCATCATCGCCATCATGGAGATCTGGGGCGTCAATCACACGATGCGCGAGCATGCCCGCGAGTTCGCTGAGGCCGGCTTCGTCTGCCTGGTACCCGACCTGTTCTGGCGACAGGAGCCGGGCGTCGAGCTCAGCGACCACAACCCCGAGGACGTGAAGAAGGCCTTCGACCTCTACTACGAATTCGACTACGACCTCGGCGTCCAGGACATGGAGGACATTCGCAGGTTCCTCAAGACGATCCCGGAGTGCAACGGCAAAGTCGGCGCCGTCGGCTACTGCCTCGGCGGCAAGCTCTGTTACCTGATGTGCTGCCGCACCGACATCGACTGCGCGGTGGCCTATTACGGCACCTATATCGAGCATCGCATCAAGGAGGCGAAGAACCTGCACCGGCCATTCGTGCTGCACATGGCGATGAAAGACCGCTGGGTGCAGGCCGAGGTCAACGATCTCATCGAGCGGCGGCTGTCACCCAATCCGCTGGTGAACATCCACAAGTATCCGGGCGCCGATCACGCCTTCGCGCGGCACGGCGGCAAGACCTATTCCAAGCCGGAAGCCGACCGGGCACTGGCGCTGTCGATCGATTTCTTCAGGCAGCACTTATCCAAATAACAGCTCGTCCATGCATCATTCGGGCGTCTCAGCCCGCCCGTACATCTGGAATTTTGAGCGCGTCTGCGCAAGACTACCGTTTCGCGGCTGTGACGATGGAGGAACGCCAAATGACATACGATCTCGATCGGTTCATTGCGGATTGCCGCGCCATCCTGGCGCGCGACGCGAGTCCGGCTGGCCGCGAGGCGGTTCGCGTCCAGCTCGAGCGGCTGCTGCAGAACCAGGATTTCATCCGCGAATATTGCGGCGATGACGTGCCGCGGGGACTGAAGGTGCTGTATGAGGATCCCAAGCTCGGCTTCCAGATTCTCGCGCACATCAACGACAGGGCGCGCAAGTCACCGCCTCATGACCACGGGCATTCCTGGGCGATCTATGGCCAGGCGACCCATTATACCGACATGATCGAATGGGAGCGGCTCGACGATGGCAGCGACCAGAACGGCGCCAAGCTCAAATCGGCAAAGACCTACCGGCTAATGCCCGGTCACGCCGGCATCTATCAGGACGGCAAGATCCATTCGATCGACTACCCGGACAATGCACGGTTCATACGCGTCACCGGCACCAATCTCGACCGGATCAACCGCGTGCGCTTCGACCTCGCGTCCGGCAAAGTGGAGCAGATGACGCCCCAGCAGGCGACGTGACGCGCAGGTGACGTACGCTCCTTGCGATGCTCCCCACCCTCTCGCACAAGGCGAGAAGGGTGTCTGAGTGCCGGCCCACACCCGAGACCCACATGCTGACAAAGGTTGCCGCGAAATCGGTCACGCCTGCCGCCGTCAAGGCGATGCTGCTGGACGGCGGGGAACTGGCGCTCATCGACGTGCGCGAGGAGTTGATCTACTCGCAGTCACATCTGCTCTGGGCGCGCTGCGTGCCGCTGAGCCGGCTTGAGCTGAAGTTCGCCGGCCTGGTGCCGCGCAAAGGCACGCGCATCGTTCTCGTCGACGACAACGAGGGCCTGGCGCAGCGCGCCGCCGCGGTGCTTGCCGAAAACGGCTACAGAGACATCGCCATTCTGGACGGCGGCAACGCCGCCTGGGCGGCAGCCGGTTATGAACTGTTTTCCGGCGTCTACGTACCAAGCAAGGCGTTCGGCGAATTCATCGAGCATGACTGCGACACGCCAAACATCTCGGCCGACGAACTCGCGTCGCTGATCCGCGAGCGTGCCAACATGGTGATCCTCGACAGCCGGCCACTCGACGAGTTCGTCCGCGTCTCGATCCCCACCGCCACCAACGTGCCGGGGGCCGAACTGGTGCTGCGGGCGCGCGACGTGGCGCCCTCGCCCGATACGCTCGTCGTTGTCAATTGCGCCGGCCGCACCCGCAGCATCATCGGCGCGCAGTCGCTGATCAATGCCGGACTGCCGAACAAGGTAGTGGCGCTGCGCAACGGCACCATGGGCTTCACGCTCGCCGGCCACGCCTGCGACAGCGGCAAGGCCCAACAGGCCCCGCAACCCTCGCGCGACACGCTAGAGTGGGCGCAATCGGCCGCCGCTAAGGTGGCGCGGCGTTATGATGTCCTCCGCATCGATGCCGCCGTGCTGGCGCGATTTCGCGACGAAGCCGGAGAGCGAACGCTCTATGTTTTCGACGTCCGCGACCCCGCCGAATATGCCGCCGGGCACCTCGCCGGAGCGGTGTCGGCGCCGGGCGGGCAGCTTGTGCAGGCGACCGACCAGTATGTCGGTACGCTCGGCGCGCGTATCGTGCTGGTGGACGACCTTGAGGTTCGCGCCACTATGACTGCCTCGTGGTTGCGCCAGATGGGATTCCGTGACGTGTTCGTTCTGGTCGAAAAAGGTAGCGAGCGCGCGGCGCCGCCCGCGTACGTACTCGCGGCCGAGCCAGCCGCTGATCTGCGGATCGATGCCGGGCAGCTTGCGCAACTGCTGGCGCGCAACGCGGCCACGGTGGTCGATCTGTCGCCGAGCCGCGACTACCTCAAGGGCCATATACCTGGCGCATGGTTTGCGATCCGCGCACGTTTGACACAGGCGCTCGACAGGATCGCGCCGTCCGGCACGCTGGTACTCACTTCGGAAGACGGCGTGCTTGCCGGCATCGCGGCGAGCGAAGCCGCCGCGCCCACCATCGTTCCGGTGCGCTATCTCGAGGGCGGCAACGCCGCCTGGCAGGCCGCCGGAGAACCGCTCTCGGTCGAGCCGCGCATGGCGGACGAGCCGGTCGATACCTGGCTCAAGCCTTACGAGCGGGCGAAGAATGTTCGCGAGGCCATGGACGAATATTTGAGATGGGAAGTGGACCTGTTGCCCAGCATCGCCCGCGACGGCACGGCCGACTTCGCGCAGTTCAAGCCGTGAACCGCGATCGTAGTGATTGCTCCCTCTTCCCTTGCGGGAGAGGGCGGCCGCAGCCGTTCCAAAGGACGACACAATGACAGCACTCGTCGAACTGACGGTCGAAAACTGCGTCGCAATCGTGACCCTCAACCGGCCGGAGGTGCGCAACGCGATCAACGACGCGCTGCGCGCCGAGTTTATCGCCGCGCTTGAACGCGCCGCTGCCGACGAGACCGTGCGCGCCGTTGTCTTGACCGGGAAAGGCAAGGCGTTCTGCGCCGGCGGCGATATCTCCGGCATGAAGGAGCGACTCAAGGCGCCGGCCGGTCAGGTGGCGTTCAACGGCTGGCGGCGGCAAGGTCAGACGCACAAAGGCGTCGCGTTGTTGCACAGCCTGCCGAAGCCGGTGATCGCGGCGGTCAATGGCGCGGCGGCCGGCCTCGGCTGCGACATGGCGCTCGCCTGCGACTTCATCGTCGCCTCCGAACAAGCCATGTTCACCATGAGTTTCGTCAAGCGCGGCCTGGTCTCCGATGGCGGCGGCATGTACTTCCTGCCGCGCCGCGTCGGTCTGCCGCGCGCCAAGGAGTTGATCTTCACCGGCCGCACGGTGGACGCGAAGGAGGCCCTCGCCATCGGGCTCGCCGATCGCGTCGTCCCTGCCGGGTCGCTCGTCGCCGATGCGGCAGCCTGGGGGCGCGAGTTGAGCCAGGGCTCGCATGCGTCGATCGCCTTATCCAAAGCGATCCTCGATCGCACGTTCGAAACGCCCGAGGAGCAGGTGTTCGCGCTCGGCCGCGAGGCGCAGGCCGTCTGCTACACAACGGCTGAGCATCAGGAATCGGTCACCGCCTTCCTCGACAAGACCGGCCGCTGAGGCCGTCCGGCCGCCGCGCGGCGTCCGCAACAACAGAAGAGCTCGATGACCTACGACATCCTCATCCGCAACGGCCGCGTCTTCGACGGCAGCGGCAGCGCCGGCAGCGTGCAGGACATCGCTATCGCGGACGGCCGCATTGCAGCGATCGGCACTACGCTGCCGGGCGAGGCGGCGAAGACCGTCGACGCAGCGGGCCTCGCGGTGTCGCCGGGCTTCATCGACATCAAGACCCATTCCGATTTCACGCTGCCGATCAATCCCAAGGCCGAGAGCAAGGTGCGCCAGGGGGTGACCACCGAGATCATCGGCCATTGCGGCTTCTCGGTCGCGCCCTGCCTCACCGGCAAGGTCGAACTGCTGCGCGACTATCTCAGCCCGAGCGCGCCGTGGCTGCCGTTCCGCGAACTGACGTTCCGCGATTATCTCGACACCTTCCCGGCGACCGCGGTCAATGCCGGCATGCTGGTCGGCCACAACACGCTGCGGCTGATGGTGATGGGGATGAATCCCGGCCCGCCGTCGCCGGACGAAATGCGCCGCATGATCGAATTGCTGGAGGAAGGCCTCGACGCCGGCGCGCTCGGATTGTCGTCAGGCCTGTTCACCGCGCCCGGGATCGTACGCCCAGGCCGACGAGATGATCGCTCTCGGCCACGTGGTGAAGCGCTACAACGCCGGTTACTTCACGCATCTGCGCGACGAATCGAACAAGGTGCTGGAATCGGTCGCGGAAGCGATCGCGATCGCCGAGACCTGCGGCATCCATGTCGAGATCGTGCACTTCAAGTGCTCGGGCGTCGACAACTGGGGCAAGACCACGCAGGCGCTGGACATGATCGCAGCGGCCCGAGGCCGCGGCGTCGATGTCGACTGCGACGCCTACCCGTACACGGCCGGCAGCAATCCCCTGAAGAACCTGCTGCCGCAATGGGTGCAGGCGGGCGGCGTGGACGCCATGATCGAGCGGCTGGCAAAGCCCGATACCCGCACGCGCATTCGCGAAGACGTCGCGCGCGACGGCCTCAACAACTGGGGCCGCATCGAATCGTGGGAAGCAGTGCAGATTTCAGTGTCGCCGCACCTGCCGCAATTTGCCGGACAAACCATCGCCCAACTCGCCGCCGAACGAGGGCAGGACGCGATCGACACGCTCTGCGACTACCTGATCGAAGATCGCGCCGCGACCCGTGTGCTGGTGACGTCGATCTCGGAAGACGACGTGCGCGACCTGATGCGGTCGCCGACCGCACTGGTCGGCTCCGACGGCAACTGCGTCGCCACCTATGGCACTGTCAGCCAGGGCATGCCGCATCCGCGATTCTACGGCACATTTCCGCGAATTGTCGGCCACTATGTCAATGAACTGCGAACTCCTTCCGCTCGAACTTGCGATCCATAAGATGACCGGCGCCACCGCACGCGCGCTCAAGCTCGCAGACCGCGGCCTGCTGCGGCCCGGCTATCGTGCCGATGTCACGATCTTCGATCCGATCGATTTCAAAGATCGCGCCACGTACGCCGATCCGCACCAGTATCCGAGCGGAGCGCGCACGACCGTGATCGTCAACGGCACGCTCGTGATCGAGAACGCGACCCATACCGGCGCGCTGCCCGGCAAGGTGCTGCGCCGCGACCCGGACGGTCGCGTACAGTGACGTGCGCTATTCCGCGGCTTCGCGGAACGTATCGCCGTGGCCCTTCGGCTTAGCCTTGAGCTTGAGCTCGCGCATATCCTCGCGGTCGCGCACGCTGTTACGGAAAATCTGATCCTTGCCGGCAAGATATTGCGGCGGACAGTGGATCTCCGGCGCGCCGTACCACGCAGCCGCCCGCATGGTGAAATACGGGTCGACCAGATGCGGGCGAGCGAGCGCGACCAGGTCGGCACGGCCGGCCGCGATGATGGTGTTGACCTGATCCGCGGTGGTGATCGCCCCGACGCACATGGTGGCGAGCCCGGCCTCATTGCGGATCTGCTCGGAGAACGGTGTCTGGAACATGCGGCCGAACATCGGCTGCGCGTCAGCGGTGGTCTGGCCGGTCGAGACGTCGATCAGGTCGCAGCCTGCCTCCTGAAACAGCCGCGCGACCTCGACCGCGTCATCGCCGGTCAGCCCGCCGTCGACCCAGTCGGTCGCCGAAATGCGCACCGACATCGGCTTCTCGTCGGGCCAGGCCGCGCGCATGGCACGGAATACCTCGAGCGGGAAGCGCATGCGATTGGCGAGCGAACCGCCATACTCGTCCCTGCGCTTGTTCGTCAGCGGCGAGATGAAGCTCGCCAGCAGGTAGCCGTGCGCAGCATGCAGTTCGATCATGTCGAAGCCCGCGCGGTCGGCACGTTTCGTCGCCTGCACGAAATCCGCGACCACCCGGTCCATGTCGGTGCGCGTCATTTCGCGCGGCACCTCGCTATGCGGAAAGTACGGCAGCGGCGACGCCGCCACGATCGGCCAACCACCCTGGTCCAGCGGTTCGTCGATGCCCTCCCACATCAGCTTGGTCGCGCCCTTGCGTCCGGCGTGGCCGAGCTGCAGGCAGAATCTTAGCCTTTGACTGCGCGTGGACGAAATCGACGATACGCTTCCACGCCGCTTCCTGGGCGTCGTTGTACATGCCGGCGCAGCCCAGCGAGATGCGTGCCTCGGCCGACACGTCGGTCATCTCGGTGAACATCAGCCCGGCGCCGCCGATCGCGCGTGAGCCATAGTGCACCAGGTGCCAGTCGGCCGGCAGGCCATCGTCCGCCGAGTACTGGCACATCGGCGACACCACGACGCGGTTCTCCAGCGTCATGCTGCGCAAGCGAAACGGCTGGAACATCGGCGCCAGCGGCTGCGCCGTATCGACCGGGAAACCGAGCGCCTGCGTGTCGCGCGCGACCACCTGGTCGGCCTGCTGGACGAACGCAGGCGCGCGCAGAGCGAGATTGTCGTAGGTGATCGCCTTCGAACGCGTCATCAGCCCGAAGGCAAAGCGCGTCGGATCCATGTTCCAGAACCGGTTGACGTGCTCGAACCAGACCAGCGACACATCGGCCGAATGCTGCGTGCGCTCGACCTCGTCGCGGCGCTGCTGCTCGAAATGCGTGAGCGCCTTCTTGACCTCGCGACCACCGCTGGCGCGGAACGCCTCGAACAGCGCGATGCCGTCCTCCATCGCGAGTTTGGTGCCGGAGCCGATGGAGAAGTGCGCCGACGCCTTGGCGTCGCCGAGCAGCACGATGTTGTCGTGCACCCAGCGCTCGCAGCGGATGGTCGGGAAATTGCGCCAGATCGAGCGGTTAACGATGAGCTTGTGGCCCTGCAGCTCCTCGGCGAACACCTCCTCGACGAATCGCGCCGATCCCTCCTCGTCGAGCTTGTCGAGTCCGGCGCGCGCGAAGGTCTGCGGATCGACCTCGGTGATCCAGGTCGAGCGGCCCGGCTGGTACTGGTAGCAGTGCGCGATGAAGATGCCGTGCGGCGTGTCGCGGAAGAAGAACGTGAATGCGTCGAACGGCCGCGTCGAGCCCATCCAGGAAAACTTGTTGGGCCGCAGGTCGACGCTCGGCCGAAAATTCTCGGCGAACGTCTCGCGCACGCGCGAATTGATGCCGTCGGCAGCGACCACCAGGTCGGCGCCGCGGATGTTGGGCGCCGTCGGCGAGACGTCGGCCTGGTACTTGAGCTGGACGCCGAGCGAGCGGGCGCGGCGGCTCAGGATTTTCAATAGCGTCGAGCGCGAGCAGCCGCAGAAGCCGTTGCCGCCGACGCGGTGCGTCGTGCCGCGGAAATGAATCTCGATGTCGTCCCAGTAGGCGAAATGGCCGATGATCGCCCGGTAGCTTTCGCGGTCGTAGGCCTCGAACCGGTCGAGCGTCTGGTCGGAGAACACCACGCCGAAGCCGAAGGTATCGTCCGGGCGGTTGCGCTCGAAGACCGTGATCTGTGTCTGCGGCCACGCCTTCTTCATCAGGATCGCATAGTAGAGGCCGGCCGGACCTCCCCCGATGACATGAACCTTCATGCGCGCCTCCGCAGGCTGCGACCTAGGTACTTGAACCTTAGAAATTTTAAGCCTAAAGTAATTTCGAGACAAGAGGCAAAGCGATGGCCTTGCAGGGACGGCACGCTCTCGTCACCGGCGGCGGACGCGGCATCGGCCGCGCAATCGCCGCCGCGCTTGCCGCCGCGGGCTGCACGGTAACGGTGACGGGCCGCACCGAGGCGCCGCTGCGCGAGGCGGTGGCGGTCGGCGACGCCGCCGGCTGGGTGGTTGCCGACGTCACCGATCCGAAAGCGATGTCCGAGCAAATCGCGATCACCGTCGCGGCGCGCGGCGCCATCGACATCCTGGTCAACAATGCCGGCACGGCTGTTGGCAGCGAGTTCGTCAAGACGCGACCGTCCGCCTTCCAGGACATGTGGAACATGCACGTCATGGGCGCAGTCTATGCCGGCCAAGCGGTTTTGCCGGGCATGATCGCGCGCGGCTTCGGCCGCATCGTCAATGTCGCCTCGACCGCAGAGTCTGCGCGGCTATGTCAATTTCAGCGCGTATTGCGCGGCCAAGCACGCGCTCCTCGGACTCACCCGCGCGCTCGCGCTCGAGACCGCGAAGACCGGCGTCACCGTCAACGCGGTCTGCCCCGGCTACACCGACACCGACCTGGTGCGCGGCGGCATCGCCCAGATCGCCGGCCGCAGCGGGCGGCCAGGCGAAGAGGTTCTGGCGGAGTTCGAAAGCGTCGCGCCGATCGGCCGCCTGATCCGGCCGCAGGAGGTCGCCGCCGCCACGCTCTATCTATGTTCGCCGGGCGCCGCGGCGGTTACCGGCACGACGCTCGCCATTGCGGGTGGGGAGTTGTGATCGCGATGGAAGAGCGCACCATACCGCTGGATGCCGAGACCAAGGTCACCGAGCGCCCCGACGATCACAAGACCGAGCTGCGTTTGTGGCTGCGCATGCTGACCTGCACGACGCTGATCGAGGGCGAGGTCCGCCGCCGGCTGCGCGAACATTTCGACGTGACGCTGCCGCGGTTCGATCTGCTGGCGCAACTCGACCGCGCGTCCGACGGCATGACGCTTGGCGAATTGTCACGCCGCATGATGGTGACGAACGGCAACATCACCGGGCTGGTCGACCGGCTTGAAGAGCAGGGCCTGGTAAAACGCCGCCCCTCCCCGCACGACCGGCGCGCGCAGTTCGTGAGCCTCACCGCCGCGGGTCGCCGCACGTTCCGGACGATCGCGCGAGCCCATGCCGACTGGGTGGCCGACATGTTCGCCGACCTGTCGGATGCGGACCTTGAGCCGCTGATGCGCCTCCTTGCCAAGACCAAGGTCTCGGCTGGCAAGGCGGTCGGCAACGGAGTGTCGCGATGACCTCCCGGCAAGGCGCAGGGCAATACGAGTTGTCGTGAAAGGAGGCACGGAAGCCGTCATGAGCCTTGACGAGACGCTGAGCTGGCCATTCTTTGACGACGCGCATCGCGGCTTCGCCGCCGCGCTCGCGCAATGGGCGGCCGCGACGCTGCCGTCGTTGCCGCACGATGACGTCGATGCCGCGTGCCGCTCGCGCGTCAAGGCGCTGGGCGAGGCCGGCTTCCTCAAGGCCGTCGTGCCGTCCGAATGTGGCGGGCTTTATCCACGTCTCGATGTCCGCACTCTCTGTCTCGCGCGCGAAATCCTGGGTTGGCACGACGGGCTTGCCGATTTCGCCTTCGCCATGCAGGGGCTCGGCACCGGCTCGATCTCGCTCTACGGCTCGGACGAACTCAAGGCGCGTTACCTGCCGCCGGTACGCGACGGCCGCGCCATCGCGGCCTTCGCGCTGTCCGAACCCGAGGCCGGCTCCGATGTCGCGGCGCTCGCCACCACCGCCCGGGCGGACGGGTCCGCGCACGTCCGCATCGACGGCCGCAAGACCTGGATATCGAACGGCGGCATTGCCGATCATTACGTGGTGTTTGCCCGTAGCGGCGAAGGTCCTGGGGCACGCGGGCTCTCGGCGTTCGTCGTCGACGCCGACACGCCCGGCTTCTCGGTCGCCGAGCGCATCGAGGTGATCGCGCCACACCCGCTCGCGACGCTTGCGTTCGACGGCGTGCGGGTGCCGGTCAGCCATCGTCTCGGCAATCCGGGCGATGGATTCAAGGTAGCGATGGCGACGCTCGACATCTTCCGCTCGACCGTCGGCGCCGCCGCGCTCGGTTTTGCGCGCCGCGCGCTGCATGAGACCGTCGAGCGCGCCGCGACCCGCAAGCTGTTCGGCGCGCCGCTCGGCGACCTGCAGCTGACGCAGGCCGCGATTGCCGACAGCGCGAGCGACGTCGATGCCGCCGCGCTGCTGATCTACCGCGCCGCCTGGACCAAGGATCGCGGCGCCGCGCGCGTCACCCGCGAAGCCGCGATGGCCAAGATGTTCGCCACCGAGGCGGCGCAGCGCGTCATCGATCGCGCGGTCCAGATCCACGGCGGGCTCGGCGTCACCAAGGGCGTCAAGGTCGAGGAGCTCTACCGCGAGATCCGCGCGCTGCGCATCTACGAGGGCGCCACCGAAGTACAGAAGATCGTGATCGCGCGTGAACTGCTGCGCGACCGCAACGGCGGCACAGCGCGCCACGGCGCAACGGCGTGAGACACGTCGTTATTGCGGCGTGAGGAACGAGGCTTGCAGACTGAGAGGAGCGACAGCCATGATTCCTTCGGCACATCGCGACACCTTCTCGCGCGACAACCTGCCACCGCCAGCGCAGTGGCCCGGCTTCCTGTTCGACCTGCCGGGCCTGCAGTATCCCGACCGCCTGAATTGCGTGACCGAGTTGCTCGACCGCTGGATCGCGTCCGGCGATGGCGACCGCCCGTGCCTGATCTCGCCGGCCGAAAACCTCACGTACGCGCAGCTCGGCGAGCGCGTGAACCGAATCGCAAACGTCCTGACCCGCGATCTAGGCCTCGTGCCCGGCAACCGCGTGCTGCTGCGCGGGCCAAACAGCCCGATGATGGTTGCCGCCTATCTGGCAGTCATCAAGGCGGGCGGGGTCGTGGTGGCTACCATGCCGCTCCTGCGCGCCAAGGAAATCGCCTATCCGATCGGCAAGGCCAGGATCGGGCTGGCGCTGTGCGACCACCGCCTGTCCGACGAGATGGAAAAGGCCCGCGTGCTTGCCCCCGAGCTTCATCGCATCGTGTATTGGGGCGGCGGCACGCCCGGCAGCCTCGAAGCCATGATGCAGCAGCCGGGCTACGAGCACTTCGCGGCCTGCGATACCGCGAGCGACGACGTCTGCCTGATCGGTTTCACCTCCGGCACCACCGGCGAGCCGAAGGGCACGATGCACTTTCACCGCGACATGCTGGCGACTTGTGACAGCTATGGCCGGCATGTCTTGCGCGCCGAGCCGACCGACCGATTTATCGGCTCGCCGCCGCTCGCCTTCACGTTCGGGCTCGGCGGGCTGGTGCTGTTTCCGCTGCGGCTCGGCGCCTCGACCGTGCTGCTGGAGCGCGCCGGCCCCGACGATCTGCTCGCAGCCATTGCGAAGTATCGCGCCACCGTCTGCTTCACCGCCCCCACCGCCTACCGCGCCATGCTCGGCAGGCTCGCCGAACATGACATCTCCTGCCTGCACAAACCGGTGTCGGCCGGCGAGGCGTTGCCGAAGGCCACGTTCGAAGCCTGGCTTGCGGCCACCGGCCAGCGCATCCTCGACGGCATCGGCGCCACCGAGATGCTGCACATCTTCATCGGCTCGCCGCAGGACGAGATTCGCCCCGGTTCGACCGGCCGGCCGGTGCCCGGCTACGAGGCGCGCGTGGTCGGCGACGACGGCCGCGAACTGCCGCCCGGCACCGTCGGCCGCCTGGCGGTGCGCGGACCGACCGGCTGCCGCTATCTCGCCGACAGGCGCCAGCAGCAATACGTCCACGATGGCTGGAACATCACCGGCGACACCTACGTGATGGATGCTGACGGCTACTTCTGGTACCAGGCTCGCTCTGACGACATGATCGTCTCGGCCGGCTACAACATCGCAGGTCCCGAGGTCGAGGCCGCGCTGCTGGCGCATCCGGCGGTGGCGGAGTGCGGCGTGGTCGGCGCGCCCGGACGCTGACCGCGGGCAGATCGTGAAAGCCTATGTGGTGTTGCGCCCGGGACATGCGGGCGATGCCGCGATGACCAGGAGCCTGCAAGATTACGTCAAGGAAACCATTGCGCCCTACAAGTATCCGCGCGCCATCGAATATGTCGCGACGCTGCCGCGCACCCAGACCGGCAAGCTGCAGCGGTTCGAACTGCGGCGGATGGCAAGCGAGGCCGCGCACGAACTTGTCTCCTGAGCGAACGAGGAAACACCTATGACGACGACCAAGTCCAAGCCGATCCCGGCCCTATTCGAGGAGCGCGACGAGATGCCCCGCACCTTGCAGCCGCAAGGTTGGCCGCGGCCGCACGGCTACGCCAACGGCATGAGTGCACGGGGCCGCGTCATCGTCACCGGCGGGATGATCGGCTGCGACATCATGGAGAACGTGGTCGAGGGCTTCGTCGCGCAGGTGCGGCTTGCGCTGCTCAACATCCGTGCCGTGCTGGCCGAGGGCGGTGCCGGCCCCGAGCACATCGTGCGGCTGACCTGGTACGTGCTCGACATGGAGGAGTACCGCAAGAGCCGCAGGGAGCTCGGCCGCGCCTATCGCGAGGTGCTCGGCCCGCATTATCCGGCGATGGCGGTCGTCGGCGTCAAAGAATTGTACGAGCCCAAGGCGCGCGTCGAGATCGAAGCCACCGCCGTCGTGCCGTAGGCACGCGCCTAATCTCTCTTCGCCTCGGTTTCTCTCCGCTCGTCCCCGCAAAAGCGGAGACCCAGCACTTGACGTATTGCGTCAGCCCCGCGCTGCCGCCTTCGCCGGACTTCCCGCCGTCCTCAAAGAACCGGCTCTGATAGCTGTGCTCGTCGACGTCGCTGGCGAGCGCCCAGCGCGCCAGCTCCTCGTGGCGGGCGAACCAGACGTCTGGAAACTGCTGCATGTAGGTCAGCACCTCCTGCAGTACCGCGGTGATCAACGGCCGCCCGCCGAACTGGCAATGCAGGGTGAACACCAGGAGCCCCATCGGCTCGTTCTGGTGCAGGTAATCGAACGTGCCCTTGTAGACGTCGAACAGGTCGCGCGGCGAGGCGCGCATCACCCGGTTGTCGGAAAAGTCCGTGGTCGGCACGCCGGCGATGGTGCCGTGCGGCGTGTGAATCTTGATCGGCAGATCGGCGTAGGTGACGTCGGTGGTCCAGCTCAGTCCCGCCTTCGCGAGGAAGCCCGCGGTTTCGGGTGTGAAGGCGACGACCGGGCTGCCCCAGCCGGTCACCTTCTTGCCGCCGCAGGCTTCGAGCATGTCGATGCTCTTGCGGATCGTCGGCTTCCTGCTGGTCGAGCGGCAGATAGGCGAGCAGCAGGTCCTGGGTGATCGAATGGGCGGCGAGATCGTGGCCCGATTTGACGATCTGCTTGACCGCGGCGGGATATTCCTCGGTGCAGCGCGCGCTGGTGAAGAACGTACCCGGGATGCCCAGCCGGTCGAGCATGTTGATGATCCGCCAGACGCCGACGCGGCCGCCATAGGTCGACCACGCCTTGCTGGCGTGATCGACGGTGCCGGCTTTGAGATGGGAGGTCTGCACCGAATAGTTCGGCGCGTTGCCCTCCGACCACGTCTCGAACATGATCGTCACCGAGACGGCAAGCTTCTTGCCGTTCGGCCACGTGACCGAATTCGCCATATCTGAATGCTCCCCCGTTCTAATCGTCGATCTTGATGCCCATGGCCGGAATGATCTGCGACCATTTCCGGGTTTCTTCCGCGATGTAGATCGCGAACTCTGCCTGCGGCTTCCATGCGACCGCACAGCCGATCTTGAACAGCTTTTCTTCGAATGCCTTCTCGTGCACGACCTCGTCGATCGCCTGCACGAGGCGCGCCGTCACGGCGGACGGCATGTTGGGCGGGCCGACCAAGCCAAACCAGGTGTCCATGCGCACGTCGGGCAGACCGACTTCGGCCGTGGTCGGGACATTGGGCAGCATCGGATGCCGCATCGGGCCGGTCTGTGCCAGGATGCGAAGCTGGCCCTGCTCGGCGATGCGGGTCGAGGCGAGGCCCATCGAGGCCATCTCGATCTGTCCCGAAATCGCGTCGGTCGCCACCTGCGAGCCGCCGCGGTAAGGAATGTGCACGAAGTCGGCGCCGGTCTTGAGCTTCAGCATCTCGACCGCGATGTGCAACGCGCCGCCGACGCCCCCGCTGCCGTAACGGATCGCCTTGGGATTAGCCTTTGCGTAGTTCACGAGTTCCGGCAGCGTCTGCGCCGGTACTTTTGGATTGACCGCGAATACCGTCCACGACGTCGTGACCAGCGCGATCGGGGTGAAATCCTTTACCGGGTCGTAGCGATAGTTCTTCTTCAGAAATGGCAGGAACGCCATTTCGCCGGTCCCGAGCATCAGCGTGTAGCCGTCGGGCGGCGCGCGAACCAACGCATCGGTCGCGTTCAAGGTCATGCCGCCCGGCCGGTTGTCGACAATGATGTTCTGGCCGAGCCGCACCCCGAGGTCCTGCGTCAGAATCCGGCTCAGCACGTCGACCAGGCTGCCGGCCGGGCTTGTCACCAGCAGACGGATCGGCCGCGCGGGATAATCCTGCGCGCGGGCCGGCATCTCGATCCAGGCAAACGACATCGCACTGGCAAGCAGGATTGCGAGGCTTCGGCGATGCCGCATGTGACCTCCTTCGAATCCCATAAGGCATTCAATTTCCAGGGTAACCACGCAACTATGATCGAGCCCATGACGATTGGCAACGCGTGCTGCATGGAGACTTCTGTTGCGCTGCGCGCATCGGCTCTGCGCACATCTTCCTTTGATGCCGGATCGCCAAAACGTCGGCACAATCAAGAGGGCGCGCACCATCCCGCTGTGGGATTTTTACAACGCTCGGCATTTATTTGAATCGAGCCATTCTGCTGCACAGATTTTCTGCTTTGATGTGACCCGGCGGCACTAACGGGGGGTTCATATGAATGAGACCGCGGGGATCGCGTTGCTCTACCTGATGTTCGGACAGTTTCTGATTCTATCGTTCGGTATTTTGATTTTGTGGTGGATGAGCGAGCCGGGAACCAAGTGGACGCAGTCCAGGGCGGATCGCCGAAAGACCAAGGAAGCAACGCTCGCCGCGCCTGAGGCGAGCGTGCAGCCGGCACCGGAAGCAGCCGGCTTGCCAGAGAAGAACGTGCAACTGAGCACCGGCGGCGTCCTGCTGGCGCTGGTGCGCGACCGCTCGGTTGAGCCAAAGCTGGTAAAAGACCGACCCGAGGACGGCCGCGCTGCAGCGCAGCCGCGCGACCACGCCGTGCAGGCCTGATCCACTCGGTCAAGCGGCGGGTCTGCGCACTCGTTCGCATGCGTCGCACAAATGAAAAGCCCGCCGCGTTTCCGCGGCGGGCTTCCCGGGCGATCGATGCAAGCGTCGGGGGGGTCGGGGCTGTGCGCCGATCTGCCCATCGCGTTCCGAGCCGGATGCAATCGCGCAATGTACGCAGCGCGCCGCACCGCACAGTCCAGATCGCGAATTGATGTCCTCCGCACCAGGGTCCGGTACCTGACTTAGGTAGGGCCCCGGCCGGGCGCAAGGCCTCAGCCCGGCAACAGTACGGTGTCGACGACGTGGATGACGCCATTCGATTGGAACACGTTCTGGATGGTGATCCTGGAGGTGTTGCCCTTGCTGTCCCAGACCGTCAGCACGTTGCCCTTGCTCTCGACCGTCAGTTCTTCACCTTCGACGGTCTTGAACTTGGCCTTGCCGCCGTTCGACTTGGCTGCGTCCATCAGGTCCTTGGCGGACAGGCGGCCCGGCACCACGTGGTAGGTCAGAACCTCGACCAGCTTGCCCTTGTTCGCGGGCTTCAGCAGGTTGTCGACGGTGCCGGCCGGCAGCTTGGCGAACGCCGCGTTGGTCGGCGCAAACACCGTGAACGGCCCCGGTCCGGCGAGCGTATCGACCAGGCCCGCCGCCTTGACGGCCGCCACCAGCGTGGTGTGGTCCTTCGAGTTGACGGCGTTCTGGACGATGTTCTTTGACGGATACATCGGAGCGCCGCCGACCGAGACGGTCTGCTCCTTCTTCTGGGCGAGCGCCGGCGTCATGGCCAGCGCCGAGCAGCCAAGTGCCACGGCCGCGAGCGCGGCCGGCAACGTCTTGCGTGACAGGTACATGAGAATCTCCCGTTGTTGTCGTGCGCGCCCGGGGGTCGGGCTGCGATCGAGTTACGGGAGACGGTTTGTGGCAGATGCTGCAGGGGCTGCAGATCGCGGTCACGGCTTCTCGTCGACGTGCGCGAACGTTCTCACAAAGACGTGAGCTTGCCGGTTGCAATCACCGGGCCGGTCGGCTGGCCGGTCGGCGAGCCGCCCGGCGGCTCGAGCGACACCGCAAGCGTCGCTTCGGGCGTCAGGCGGCCGACAAGTTCCGGCGGGATCGTCAGCCGGATCGGCGAACCGGGCTGGATCAGCCCAAGCGAGTGCGGCCGCCCGCCCTGCGGAATGAGCCAGAGCTCGATGGCGCGCGGGTCGTTGGTCAGCAACGCCGCCGGCACCACCGTGATGCTGGAGCCATCGGCGCTGACCGCGGCGACGAAATTCGGTTGACCGCTGGCACCGCCGAGCGTCGCCATCAGCGGCACGCGCGCCGACGGCACCATGCCGACGACGACGAGCCCGGCGATGCTGGCCGCCGCCAGCGCCGCCGAGCCAATCCCGACCGCGCGCCAGAACGGCAGATTCTGCCAAAGCCCTCCGCCCATCGCGGCGGTCGGCGTGCCGATCGCGGTCTCGACGCGCCTCCACAACTCGGGTGAAGGCGTAACCGGCGCGACCGCGTCGGTGAGGCCGCCAAGCCGCGCCTCCCAGAATGCCACTTCGGCCGCGAGCGCGGGCTCGGCGAGCACCCGGCGCTCGACTTCGCGCCGCTCCTCCGCGCCCAGCACGCCCAGCACGTATTCGGCGGCAATCAGCTTGCCGCCATCGGCCGGAGAAATGGTGTCGTCGTCGCTCATCGGTCGAGACAAGCTCGCAGCTTCAAGAGTCCACGCCGGATCCAGCTTTTCATCGTACCGAGCGGCACGCTCATGCGCGCCGCCAGTTCCTCGTAGGTTGCACCGTCGAGAAAGGCCGCGCGGATCGCGGCCGCATGACGCGCCTCCAGTTCACCCAGGCAACCGGCCAGCCGCGCCTGCTGTTCAGACCGCGCCAGTACCTCGATGGCCCCGGGAGCCGGGTCGCGCACTTCGTTGGCGGCATCGATCGGTTCCATCCGCCGGCTCGTGCCGGTGGCCCGCAGCCGGTCGATCGCCCGGTTACGGGCAATAGTGGTGAGCCACGTGATCGGGCTCGCCCGCACGGGATCGAACGCGGCGGCCTTTTGCCACACGGTCACATAGACCTCCTGCAGCACATCTTCGGCCTCGGTCTTGTCCTGCAAGATACGGAGGCAGACGCCCAAAAGCTTCGCGGCGGTGTCGTGATAAACGAGGCGCAATGCCGCGCGGTCACCGCCCGCCACACGGGCGATGGCGGCGGTCAGTTGGCTACGGGCAGCATCTGCATCCATGGATTGCGCCCCGGCGCGGCGCGGGATCAATGGCCCGACGCGCCCGCGAATTTGGGGGACATTTGCCACATCCCGGGGCGCGCGTCATCCGGGTCGGGCGGCAATGGTGGTGCGCTCCCATCCCGCTTTCGCATGACGGACATCAACGAAGAGACGCCATTTGCGCGAATGCACCGCACTTGACAGGGAAGCCTTCATTACTCGATCATTCATCTAATGAACTTTCATACAATGGATATTCATGTAATGTTGAGAGAGCTCAAGAGCCCGCGCACCGCCGAACGCCCGATCACCGCATCTGTAATCCTGAACAGCGGCGTGCCGATCCGCCGTTCACCGGCGTCATTGGCGCGCCGCTTTGCGCAGATCTGCCTCGCGGTTGTCGCGGAGTCGCTGGCGGGCGAGGATCTGACGCCGCTGCAATACGGCGCGCTCGCGTACCTCAACGACGAACCGCACATCGATCAAAACGGGCTCGCGGCTCGACTCGGCATCGAGCAATCCCATTCAAGTCTCTTGGTCGAGCAGCTCGTCAGTCTTGAGCTCGTCGAACGCCGCATCAATGGGGCGGACCGGCGCGCGCGTCAAATCAGTCTCACCGCAAAAGGGACAAAGCTCTATCGGCGCCTGCGCCTCGCGGCACAGTCCAGGCGGGACCGCATGCTCACGCCCCTGACGACGGCCGAGCGCCAGGTTCTTCTCGATTTCCTGGTCCGCATCGTCAAAGCGAACGAAGCTTATGCGCGCCCCGGTGCAGGACGCCGAAAACGTCGACCGCATCCCTCGCCGTCGGGCATGACGTGATGTCGCTCCGTCTCTCTCCTTGGAGAATACGATGATCACCAGGCGAGCTTTCCTGGCCGACAGCGCGCGAATTGGCCTGATGCCCGTTGCAATCATGGGATCGACCGCGCGGGCCGCGGACTATCCGGCGGGACCGGTCAAGATCATCGTCGCCCAGGCGGCGGGCGGCTCCCTCGACGTCATCCTCCGGATCGCCGCCGGAGAGCTCAGCAAGACCTGGGGCCAACAGGTGGTCGTGCTCAATTTGCCCGCGGGCGGCACGGGAGCGATCGCCGCACGCACCGCTGCCAGCGCCGTCCCGGACGGTTACACGCTCTTTATGGCCGGAGCGTCGCTTTTCACGATCCTGCCGGAGATTCAGACCAACCTGCCGTTCAATGTCGACGATTTTGTTCCAATCGCCATGACCGGCGAACAGCCGATGGCGATCGTCGTATCCCCGTCGTTGGGTGTGGATACGCTGCCCGAGCTGATTGCGCTCTCGAAGAGACAGTCCGACGGACTCAACTGCGCCGTCGGGACGCGCAATTCGTTTGCGCATTTCACCGGCGAGATGCTCCGTAAGCACTCCGGCGCCAATCTGAACTTCATCTACTACCCGGGCACTGCGCAGTCGCTCAATGACGTGATTGCCGGCCGGGTTCCGATGCTTGTCAACATCCTCCCGGGCATGGCGGGCGCCGTCGCTAGCGGACAGGTCAAGTTGTTATCGGTCACCTCCCCTGCCCGGCTGCGAAGCTATCCGAATGTCCCGACCACGTCGGAAGCAATCGCTGGATTCGTCGTCAGTGGATGGACCGTACTGGTTGCGTCGTCTGGAACGCCCGCCGCGATCGTGCAACGCGTGAATGCCGATCTCAGTGCAGCGCAGGCGCAGCCGGCATTCCAGGAAAGGCTGGAAAAGCTCGGCACCTATGCGCGGCCGATGTCCCCGCAAGAGGTCACCAACTTCATCCGCGGCGAGCGGGATATCTGGCGGCCACTGGTGCGCGAGGTCGTCGCCAAGCAGCAATAGTATTGGCGCGACGCATGAGCCCGGAACGCGGGGCAATTCAGGAGAAACCTTTGACGGATTCGATGATCGTAACGCTGCTCGGAACCGGTTCGCCGACACCAACCCCTGACCGCTTCGGACCCTGTGTTCTCGTTCAGGCTGGCAATCAGACCCTCATGTTCGACGGGGGTCGCGGCACCACCATCCGGATGCGTCAGCTGCGCGTGCAACTCGCGAGGATCGATGCGCTGTTCCTCACCCACTATCACTCGGATCACACCTCTGGAATTCCCGATGTCTGGCTGACTCGATGGATCGCGTTCTCCGAGGCCGCGAAAGCCACGACGCCGTTCAATGTTGTTGGTCCGACCGGCGCCAAGGAGCTGATGTTCCATCTCGAAAAGGCTTACGCCGCCGATATCAAAATTCGTGCTCAGGATATTCCGCCGAAGGATCCGAATGGAATTGCGATCACGGTCCAGGAATTCGACCGCGATGGCATCGTGTACGAAAACAGTGGTGTGAAGGTCATCGCCTTTGAAGTCGATCACGGTCCGGCGGCGAAACCCGCGTACGGATACCGCATCGAATACGGCGGCCGCTCGGCGGTGATCTCCGGCGATACGACCTACAACGAGAATGTCATCAAGCACGCCACGGGCTGCGATTTGCTCGTCCACGAAGTCGCGTGTGCCCTGCCTGAACTGATGGGTGACGTGGACTTCCAGCGGATCATGTCGCATCACACAATCCCGAGCATGGCCGGAAAGGTGTTCGCCCAGGCCAGGCCCAAGATGGCCGTTTACACCCACTTCATCTTGCGGAGCACCGCGCAGGTCCCGGCACCCAGCCTGGAGGATGTCATGTCTCAAACACGCGAGACCTATGATGGTCCGGTCGAACTTGGTGAGGACCTGATGTCGTTCGAGATCGGTGAGGAGATCACCGTACGGCGCTTCGGCGGTTCGAAATCGTAGTCGCTACGCGACCAGTACCGAACGTACATAAAATGAAACGCCCGGCGTCAGCGACGCCGGGCGCTTCCAGATCTTCCGTCGCAGTCGAGCGATCAGTCGGCCTGCAGATTCGACGCGGCCTCTTTGCCGCGCTCGGTAATCACCTCGTAGCTGACCTTCTGGCCCTCGACGAGCGTGGTCAGACCGGCACGTTGCACCGCGCTGATGTGCACGAACACGTCCTTAGAACCATCGTTCGGCCGGATGAAGCCGAAGCCCTTCTGGGTATTGAAGAACTTCACGGTACCTGTGGCCATTCAAGGCCTCCTTGCGTTGTCACTTCCGAGAACCGGTCCCGCCAAAGCGGGCACCGGGGTTCAACATCCGAGTTTTGGGAGCTAACTTGAGAGCACCCTAGAAACGGGAGCGAGCAAGGCAGGCCGAAAACTGGTTGCGCACGGCGATATATAGCATCAGCCCATTAGGGTCAATTCTTTGCAACCTATGCGTTCAATCCGCCTCCCGGCGTGCCGCGCCAACGGGCAGCCGTACCGCGCGAACACCGCTCACGCCACGCGGGCGAGCTGGCTCTCCTTGACGACGCGTTCGTGCGGCTCGCTCGCGCTCTTGATGCGATACTGCCGGTCGTCACCTTCCTGCGGCAACAGTTGGGTGATCTTGTAGACGCCGCTGGCACCACCACGGCCGAAGGGACCCGAGGTATAGCTGACGGTCTGGCCAATCTTAAATCGATGGTCGCTCAAATGCTCCTCCTGCGGTGAAAAAAGCAGGCAGCCCGCCGCCGCGGCGGGAGCGGTGTTTGCCTGGTTGTCGGATTCATGACCAGTTTTACCACGGGAACCGCCACCGGTGCGCGAAATCGCAAAATATTGTTTGGCCTGAAGCGCCGATCGAATGGCCCGCAAGCGTCAGAATTTCTCCACCCACGGCCTCAGCTCCACCTCCAGCGACCACGCACTGTGCGGCTGATGGATGACGTGCAGATAGCTCGCAGCGATCGCGTCCGGATCGAGCATGCTGGCGGGCTTGTCGGCCGGCTCTTCGCGCCGCGCGCTCTTGATGCGCGCCGTCGATCACGATATGGGCGACATGGATGCCTTGGGGCGAAAGCTCGCGCGCCATGCTCTGCGCCAGCCCACGCAGCGCGAACTTGCCCATCGCGAACGATGCCGACTGCGGGTAGCCCTTCACGCTCGCCGACGCGCCGGTGAACAGGATCGCGCCGCGTTTCTTCGGCAGCATCCGCCGCACCGCCTGCTGCGCCACCAGGAAGCCGCCGAACGCCGATACCGCGATCGACTTCTCGACCTCGGCTGGATCGAGTTCGACGAGCGGTCCGCGCGTACGGTAGCTCGCGTTGTAGATGACGATCTCCGGCGAGCCGACCGCGGCATCGATTTCGCCGAACAGCCGCGCCACATCTGCCGGCTTGCTGGCATCGCACGTGAATGCGCGCGCGCCGGTTTCCTGCACCAGCGCATCAAGGTCGCCCGTGCTGCGCGCCGCGAGCGCAACCTGAATGCCCTCTTTGGCGAGGACGCGCGCCAGCGATGCCGAGAGGCCGGAACCGGCGCCGACGATCAGCGCGGTGTTGAAGCGGGTGTAGGTCATGGCGATTGGATTCCTCGATGGTCACGATGATAGCTCACCACAGGTCCATTGGCGAAACCCATCCCGATCTTCGGCCATTGAGTCAGTCGGCTTGTGTCCCGATTCCGAAGTTCGCATCATTCTCCGGCACCCTCATCTGCGAACTTCGGAATCGAAGGACACCAGCAACTTATTGATCGATCTAGTGTGGCTTTGGTTCGGAAGTCCGCATTTCGAACTCGCCAGCAAGGATGCGGACTTCTGAACCGCCACACTAGGTTTGACGCTATCGGCGCGAGACGGTCGCGGAGCCGGCGTCCTTGGCGGCCCGCTGCCAGGGCCAGCAGCCTTCGATTTCGGTCTCGAGCGAGAAACTGAGAAACGTCCGGATCGCGACGATGCCGGCCAGCAGGCCGACGCTCTCGACGGTCAACGGCGCTGTGATAGTCGAGATGATATCTGCGCCAACCAGCAGTTCCAGTCCCAACAGAATGCTGCGCCCGAGATTCGAACGGCACTGATCGTAGGCCGAACGCCAGTTCCCGGCGCGGCCCTGCCGGACAAAGAACACGGCGGCGACGACGGCCCCGCCGATGATGATGGCCGCTCCGACCAGTTCGAGCACTTTGGCGAGGTGGTCGACGAATGCATGGGCCTCGGTCAACATCCCGCTCTCCTGTTCGCCGACCGGTCACGCCGGCGCGCGCCGACGGAGGACGCCGTCCACCCTCAAGGTGCGAATCGCCTGGCGCCGGATCGTCGGGAATCTAGCCGCAAGCCCCGCCGACGGGAGCCCCCAAGGGTCAATTCGCACGGCCAGAAATTGCTGGTAGCGGGGAGAGGGATCGAACCTCCGACCTACGGATTATGATTCCGCCGCTCTAACCATCTGAGCTACCCCGCCAAACCGGCGGGCTGGACATAAGCCATGAGCGGCAGGACGGCAAGCACTGCTCTGGCAACCGCTCGTTAACCATCGCGAACGGCGCTCCTTGACTTCAAGTTCTCTATTTGTTCTGATCCGGTCGTCGAGCAAGTCACCTGACCCGCCACTGGAAATCGCGACATGCGGCAAGGTGCCAAGATTATCAACGAGCCAAAGAGGTGTAGGTTCGACAATACCTGAGAACAGTGGCGATAGCTGACGCTCAGGCAAATGGGCGGTCGCTTAATCCCCCCGACATCCCCCAAGCGATCGTCTTCGAGAGCCCCGCTTTCCCCGAGCGGGGCTCTTCCTTTTTGGAGAAGGCTCGCGGCCCGTGCTGCGATTGATCACGGACTCGGAGAATTCCGAATTGGAAGCAGCCGTTCCGGTCAGTCGTCCTGCCGCACGAAGAAGCGGTCCCGTTCCCGCGAATCGGTCACGCCCAGATCGTCGAGGACCTTGTTCAAAGCGCTGCTGGCATCCGGAAATTTCAGCGTTGCCACGACGACCGCCTTGCGGCCCTCGATGCGGTACACGCGCCAGACCGGGGTGAATTGCTTGCTCATGGGCAGACCGTCGAATGGGAAGCCCCGGCAACGATGAACGCGCCGGGGCTTTTTGTTCTTGGTCGCGCAAGCCGTCGGAGGGGGCAGAGGGATCGAGAATGCGCGACAACTGACGGCTAGGTAGGCGATGCCGAAACGATTTCCAAATTAAAGTCCTGTCATTGACCATTACGATCTTGTTAGCCGCGATCGTACACGCAACTGGGCGCGGGCGATCCGGTGACATTGTCTGGAGTGTAAGGGCTACCGGCGTTACGCGATGCGGCGGATCGGCGCGGCTTGCGCATCGGCGCGGGCGAACCGGATCAGCGAAAAATGCCCGAGCGGTGGCATGGTGCGCCGCTCGACGATCCGGACGCCACCGTGACGCTCGGCCCATTGGGCGAGCCGCTGCCAGCGGAATTCCGGCCGCCAGCCGAGCCGCCGTGCGACCGGCGCGAAGCCTTGCTCGAACAGACGGCGCGGACCGGCCTCGGCGCCCAAATGATTGACCAGGATGATTTCGCCGCCTGGCTCTGGTGACCCGTACGAATTCGTCCAAGGTCGCCTCCGGATCCGGCACCGTGGTGATGACGTACTGCGCGACCACGACGTCGAAGCTGGCGTCCGGAAATCCAAGATGCTGCGCGTCCATCACTGCCAGCGCTTCGACATGGGCGAGCTTGTGCTGGATCACGCGTTCATGCGCCTTGCGCAGCATCGGCTCGGAATAGTCCACGCCGACGATGCGGTTGGCGGGCTTGTAGTCGGTGAGCGAGATGCCGGTGCCGATGCCGACGTCGAGGATGCGACCGCCAATTCGCTCCGCCGCGGCAATCGACGCCTTGCGGCCGGCATCGAACACGGCGCCGAAGACGAAGTCGTAGATCGGCGCCCAGCGCGCATACGCCTTGGCGACCGTGCCGATGTCGATTTCGTTTGCCATGTTTGCCCGTCGAGCCTCGCAGCCACGCTCACTAGAAAGGCCGGCAATGCCGGCCCTTGTTCGGTAACGAAAGGTTATCCCGTCATCCGTTCGGCGCCGCAAGGGCCGCTGCGTCGACGTCGATCCGCACGGCCGCCGCCCTTGCGCTCTGGATGAAGCCGCCGCCCAGGACGCGCGCCTGCCCCTGCGGCGCGTCGTAGAACACGCAGGCCTGCCCCGGCGACACGCCATCCTCGCCGCCGATCAGTTCAATCTCGATCTGGCCGTCGGTCTGCGACAGCCAGGCGGATTGCGGCGAGCGCGTTGAGCGGACCTTGACGAACACCTCGCGGCGCTCGTCGGCGAGCGCCTGATCGAGCGTGCCGCCGCCCAGCCAGTTCACCTCCCGCAGCGTCATGCGGAAGGTGCGCAGCATCTCGCGCGGCCCGACCACCACGCGCCGCGACGCCGCTTCGAGCCGCACGACATAGAGCGGGTGGCCGGCCGCGATGCCGAGCCCGCGGCGCTGGCCGACGGTGAAATGGATGATGCCGTGATGCCGCCCCAACACCTTGCCGGAGACGTCGACGATGTCGCCGGGTTCGGCGGCGCCGGGCTTGAGGCGCTCAATCACCTCGGTGTACTTGCCGGACGGCACGAAGCAGATGTCCTGGCTGTCCTGCTTGTCGGCGACCGGCAGGCCGAACCGGCGCGCGAGTTCACGGGTCTCAGCCTTGCTGCACTCGCCCAGCGGGAAGCGCAGGAAGTCGAGCTGTTCGTGCGTGGTTGCAAACAGGAAGTAGCTCTGGTCGCGCTCTTCCTCGCGTGCGCGATAGAGCGCGCGGCCGCCGCCCGGCAGCGCGCGCGAGGCGACGTAGTGGCCGGTGGCCAGGACTTTGGCGCCGAGATCGCGCGCAGTGGCAAGCAGATCGCGAAACTTGATCGACATGTTGCAGTCGACGCACGGTACTGGCGTCTCGCCCGCCACATAGCTTTCTGCGAAGCGGTCGATCACCATTTCCTTGAAGCGGCTCTCGTAGTCGAGCACGTAGTGCGGGATACCGATGCGCTCGGCGACGGCGCGCGCGTCGTGGATGTCGCGGCCGGCGCAGCAGGCGCCCTTGCGATGGGTGACGGCGCCGTGGTCGTAAAGCTGCAGCGTCACGCCGACGACGTCATAGCCCTCGGCCTTGAGCAGCGCGGCCGTGACCGACAAATCGACACCGCCCGACATCGCAACGACAACGCGGGTGGCCGACGGCAGGCCTTCGACATCGAGCGAATTGAGCATCATGAACTGCGGGGAAACCGCTCCTCCAGAGCGTGTTCTACATGCAATGCGTAACATATGCACGCGCCGGCGTACCCGCACGGTGCGTTTTGACCGCTATGCGGTTTCTGCTGGCGCCGCTGGGCTGTCGGGCGAGCCTGGCTTCCATTTCCGATAACCCCTTGAGAGCGTGGTAGTTTGAGGATCAAGCCAGATCGCGCCGCGGGGCACCGGCCGCTCGCAGTTCGGACGCGTGATTCCGGCGCGCCAGGCGCCGCGGTCGGCCCGAGTGGTCTCCATGACGGTCCGCAAGAACCTTCAGCGAAGAACGCGGCGGAAACTTCGGGCTGCCTTCGGAAGTCAACTTGCAGCCTTGAACGGCTCCAAAGTCTTGCGCGAGACAAGCATCTTCATTTTCGCTGCACCGAATGTGCCGACAAGCAGTCCATGACACAGTCGCGCGTGGACGGATCGGTAGCGACAAACTCGCGGTCAATTCCGTCGCTCGGCGAGCGTCATTCAGGCTGGAGCTCCGCGACAATGAAGGCCACGGTTTGGCAACGGCAAAGGCTGGAGCCCCCGCGGCCAGAATTTCCCAATTGTTCATATGTGCTTAGGTAAATTTTAAGCGGCGGCGTGTAGAAATTGTCAGATGTTGGTCAGAGTGAGTGCGTGAGTTATTCATGACAGAGCCCCTGCGACCACGGGCCAAATACGTGATCGGACCGGACGGCAGTCCCCTGACGATTGCCGATCTGCCGGCGCCAGGCACGAAACGCTGGGTCATTCGGCGCAAAGCCGAGGTCGTAGCGGCCGTTCGCGGTGGCCTGCTTTCGCTCGAAGAGGCCTGCAGCCGCTACACTCTGACAGTAGAAGAGTTCCTGTCCTGGCAATATTCGATCGACCAGCACGGCCTTGCCGGTCTGCGCACCACGCGCATTCAGCAGTACCGTCAGTAACATTGCGGTAACTTGTCTTAACGTCTGCTGAACAAGATCCTCCTCAGTATCCTTCCCTTCCGAATCACTTAGCTGCGCCGAGATCAGCCGCGGACGGCCAAGCTGACGATTGTGCGAGCGCAAGCCGCAGAGTCGTGGCGGCAACGTGCGCAGACCGAATCGAGCGATTGTTCGGAACCGTCCGGAAGCGCGGCCTCCCCTGCCCGCCGTAAAATACCTGCCCGCACATGCTCGGGATCGCGAAGTTGCGGCTCGTTCAACTGGACGTGTCTTGCCGCCCGGAACATCCGTCAATATCGAGAATTGATCTACCCAACGCTCGACGAAGGGAGTCACAACGTGAAAACTATTGTCTGTGCAACGATTGCCGCGCTGCTCGCCGGCACCACGCTGGCGGCGGCTCAAGGCCAGCCGACCAACCCCCCGTTCGGCGATGCGTCGCAACCGCGCAATGACCCGCAACTGCAGCAGCAAAACCGCGCCCCGAGCACGACCAGCCAGCAGGGTCGCACGACCGGACCGGGCATGAAGCCGCTCGATGACACCTCGACCCGCAATGCCTATCCGCATCTGCGGTCGGGGAAGCCGAGCCGATAATCTAAGACGACGCCACTCGAACCGGGGGCACGCTGCTGCGTGCCGCCGGAAACGCTTTTGCCCGCCGCCGCGCGACCTTGCTCATGCCACTTGTTGCGTGATCCGATCCACTTCGGCCAGCATATCGGGCGAAAGCTGCCAGTTCGCCGCACGAAAATTCTGCTCGACCTGTTCGGAACTCGTGGCGCCAGCGATGACGCTGGTGACTTCCGCATGGCTCAGGAGCCAGCCGAACGCGAGTTCGATCAGCGTTCGTCCGTGCCGCTGGCTGAAAGCCGTTAGCGCCTCGACCAGTCGCCAATTGCGCTCGGAGATGAAATCCGACGCATGGCTGGTGTTCCTTGCGAGCCGCGAGCCCGCCGGCAAGGGCTGACCGCGCCGGTACTTGCCGGTCAGCAACCCGCTGGCGAGCGGAAAGTAGGGCAACAGCCCAAGCCCGCGCTTGGCAATGATCGGCAGCGATGTGCGCTCGATGTCCCGTTCGAGCAGGCTGTATTCATCCTGACACGAGACGAAGGCGGAGAGGCCATTCTCACGCGCGATCTCCTGCGCGGTCACGAGTTCGGCCGCCGGCAGATTCGAACAGCCGATGTAACGCACCTTGCCGTGCCGCACGAGGTCGTCGAGCGCACGCAGCGTTTCTTCGATCGGCGTCCGCGGATCGGGCTGGTGCAATTGGTACAGATCGATCCGGTCGGTGCGCAGGCGGGTCAGGCTCGCTTCGACGGCTCGCATGATGTAGTCGCGCGAGGCTCCGGTGAGCCGGCCGGCATCGTCCATCTGCAAGCCGAACTTGGTCGCCAGCACGATGCCATCCCGCCGAGGCCCGAGGATCCGGCCGAGCGCCTCCTCTGAGCCGCCGCGGTTGCCATAGCGGTCGGCCGTGTCGATCAAGTTGATGCCGAGATCGAGCGCCTTGTGCACGACAGCTCGCGAGGTCTCGAAATCGATGCGGCCGCCGAAATTATTACCCCCCAGACCGACGACGGAGACGACGAGATCGGATTTGCCGAGTGTGCGTGTTTGCATCAGGTCCACGCCATATCGGTAGCTTGCCAGCGTCTCACTGCGAACGCGTCAACGCGAGAATCTTCCGCGCCTCGTCGGGCGACGCGACTTCGCGGCCCAGCCCGCGCGCGATCCCCACCATGCGCTCAACCAGCACGGCGTTGTTCTTGGCGAATTCGCCTGGCGCGATGTAGGGGTTGTCCTCGTAGCCGACGCGCACGTGACCGCCGAGCGCGACCGCGAGCGCCAGGATCGGCCACTGCTTCTCAGGATTCATCACGCTCACGTTCCAGATGCAGTTCGGCGGCAGGTTGTCGACGAAGAACTGCAGCGCGCGTTCGGTCGGCGGCATCCAGGTGCCGCCCGGCCAGCCGATGAACAGCGTGGTGTAGGTCTTGTCGCGCAGATAGCCGGCACGGCGCACGAACTCGAGATGCCAGAATGCGCCGGTCTGGAAGCATTCGACCTCGAGCTTCACCTTGTGCTCCTCGGCAGCCTTGGCATAGGCGATCAGTTCTTCGACCGGATGGATCGCCATCATGCGCTTGGGCGGCAGCGACGGTTCGGGCTGGAAGTATTCGTCGTGGGCGTTGAACGCCACCGCCATCATGTCGGGGCCGAGCTTCATCAGTTCGATCTTCTCTTCGATGCGCGCGGAAGCAACGCCGAACTGCATGATCGGATCGACCTTGCTCATGATCGCGTCCTGCAGCCGCTTCCAGTCGGCATGATGGATGCGCGACACCTGCCGGCCGTCCGCCTGCATGCTCTCCTCCAGAGTGCGGCGGCCGTGGATATGGGCGATGGCGGCGCCGGCGTTGACGGCGTCGATATACTGCTGGGCGCAGCCCGGAATGTCCTCCTGCGGCGGACAGAGGTGGTTGTGCGGATAGGAGGTGCGCGAGTCGCAGGCGACGGTGATGATCAGCTTGTCCATGGAGCGTCCCCTTCCCTTGGTCCCCCGCCTAGGAGGCGACGGTGACGATTTTGTTGGTCTGCGCCAATTCGACGATGGCATCGAACACCGCCATGCCGTGCAGCACATCGGCAACCGGCACCGGATAGGGTGTGCGGTGCGCGATCGCGCGCGCGAACGCCTCCATCTCCGCACGCAGCATGTCGAACGTCGGATGCTCGGCGGTCTGGTCGGGCGGCGCGGTCACCGGCCCGGTCGGCGCCACGTCCGAGGTCGGCACGAACCGGAAGCTCTGCAGCGTGGGCTTGCTGATTTCGGCGAGCCCCTTGCTGCCATAGAGCGTGAAACAGAAGTTGGTCGCGGTCGCGACCGAACAGAACAGCAGGCCGGTGGCGCCGCTCTCGAAGGTCAGCATCACGGTCGTCGTGTCGTCGGACGGTCCGGGAATGTAGCGCGCGGTGAGACAGTGCACGTCACGCACGCGGCCGCCGAACTCGATCATGTGATCGAGGGAATGCACGCCGACGGCGGTCAATGCGCCTCCGGGCGCCTCCGCCGGCGTGGCGCGCCAGTTTTCCGGCGGGATAAACTGTCCGGTGCTGGTGGTGTGCTGTCCAATCATCGACACCACCTGTCCGAGCCGGCCGTCGGCGAGACGCTGCCGGATTTCGCCGACGGAGGGATGGAAGCGGCGGCAGAATCCGACCGCCAAAACCACGCCGGCTTTCTGCGCGGCGGCGACCGCCGATTGCGCGCTGGCATAGTCGAGCGTGACCGGCTTCTCGACATGGATGTGCTTGCCGGCGGCAGCGGCCTGCCGCACCTGCGTCTCATGCAGGCTGTGCGGAGTCGCCAGCACGACAGCGTCGATCTGCGGATCGGCGAGGATAGTATCGTAGCTGTCGGCGAGCGGCAGGTCCTTGTCGCGGCAAAACTCCTCGGTGCCAGCGCGCGTGCGGGTATAGGCACGCGTGAAGCGGATGGCGTCGCTCTTGCCCTGCACCGAGTTAACGAGCGACCGGCCCCAGCGGCCCAGTCCGATGATGGCGACGCGGATCATGCCACCCGCCGCGCAGGCAGTCGGCTCCCTCTCCCATCGGGTGAGGGGTTACAGTCTATCGAGTGAGCGGTAACCCCCTCACCCCGACCCTCTCCCCAAACGGGGAGAGGGAGTCCACCGCAATTGCGGTACGGTTGTCGGTCTAATCCAGGAGTTGTCATGCCTACCTCGCGGGAATGACCGGCAGCAGCACGTAGGGCGCCATGTCTGGGCCGAAGTGCAGCGTGTTGGTGCCGCCGAAGATGGCCGGCGGGCGGTCCTGCGGATTTGTGTGCGTGAACGGCCCGACGCCCTTCATCGGATACGGTGCATGCGGCAGCGCCGCGTCGGTACCGTCGTATTCGTAGTCGTTGCCGCGCACCGAGAGCGCGATGCGATAGCCAGGCGGCACGACGATCGACGTCGGCCAGATTTCGACATCGAGTTCGACGGGCTTGCCTGGCGTGAGCGGCCACTCCTCGTCGTGGGTATGCCAGGGGCGGTACGGCAGTGTCTCGTTCGGATCAAGCTTGCGGTGCGAGGCGCGCAACCAGCCCAAGCCCACCGGAACGCGTGGGTCGTTCGATCCTACGAACACGACCTCCCTGCCCTGCGGATCGAACACCCGCAGCACCAGGAACAGGTCGGCATCAATGGTGTCGGACGACACGAACAGCTTGGCCGCGACCGGGCCGGTGATCTCCATCTCGCTCGTCAGCGGGGGCGTCGAGAACGTCAGGCCGTCACCAATGGTAGCGTAATCAAGCTTGTCGTCCGTGGTCGCCGGGTCGGCGCGCAGGCAATTATCGGGGTGCAGAAAAAACTTGGTCCACTGGGTGCGCTCGAGCGGCCACTCGTTCTCGGCGCGCGGCACGAACTTTTCGCCGGGATGACGAACATTGACCAGCACCTTCGGCTGACGCTCCCAACCGTTGTCTTCTCCCTTGAGGAAGTGATCGAAGAAGCGCTTCTGCAGGTCTTGGCCGTACTTGGCGTAGAACAGCGTGAAGTGGGTGTCGCCGTGCACCTCCAGCCACTTCTGCGCGGAGCTGGCGCGCACAAAGCCTTCGAAATTGCCGCGCGGATGCAGCCCCATCCCGCCCCAGTTGGCGGACGACAGCAGCGGCGTCTCGATGTCCTCGAACTTCGGCAGGCGTGCGCGGTAATAGTCGTCGATCAGTCGATGACGTAGCGCATCGCCGTCGCAGTCCGCGCGATTGCGCTTCAGTTCGTTTTCAGACAGTGTCGATGGGCCAGCCACCGGCTCGCCGGTGACGGCACTCCTGAAGCCGCGCTCGCCGACGCCGTGCTGCACGGCGGTGACTTGGCGCGGATACCAGCTCGAGAAGAAATCGCTCAGGATGCCGCCGTGCCGGCAGAGCTCGCGGTAGTAATCCGACGAGCCCTCCCAGATGCACAAAGCCGCCAGGTGCTTCGGCTTGAGCGGCCCCGCCTGCCACTGGTTCATCGAGTAGTACGAGATGCCGTGCAGCCCGACCTTGCCGTTCGACCATGGCTGCGTGCCGGCCCAGTCGACGCATTGCGCGATGTCCTGCGCCTCGCGCGGCGACCACACTTCGAGATAACCGGGGGAACGCCCGGCGCCGCGGGAATCCACCCGCACCAGCACGTAGCCCGATGGCACCCATTTCTCGGGATCGAACAGCTCCCAGTTCTGGTACTTGTTGCTGGAGCCTTCCAGTACTTCGGGCGCCGACTTGATAATGCGCAGCCAGGCGCTCTTGTAGCCCTCCTGCATCGCGAGCCCCTTGGCATAGGGCCCGTAGCTCAGAATGACCGGATATTTGCCATCGGCCACCGGCCGGAAGACATCGGCGCGCACCACAATGCCGTCATCCATGACGACCGGCGCATCCCAGTCGATCTGCATGCCGTCGCGAATTTCGGATTTCATTCGGTTTCTATCGCAGTCGTGGAAAGGGGCGACCAACGGGGAAAGAAAGGCTAGCATCAAAGTTACGAGCCGCTCAACGCGCCCAGGACTTCATGTTCCCGAACGCAGCCATTATCGGCACCGGCCAGTCGGCTTACACGCGCCGGCCGGAGCCTGGCCAGTCGACGCACACGTTCATCCGCGACGCCGTGGTGGCGGCATTGAAGGACGCCGCGGTCGATGCGCGCGCCATCGACGGCATGGCAGTGGCCTCGTTCTCGCTTGCGCCCGATACCGCGGTCGATCTCGCCTGGAAGCTCGGGCTCAAGCTGCGCTGGCTGCTGCAGGATACCAACGGCGGCTGTTCTGCCATGAACATGCTCGGCCACGCGCTGCGCGCGGTCGAGGCCCGCGCGGCGTCGGCGATCCTGGTGATCGGCGGCGACGCCACCGGGCTCGCTGGCTACGGCAAGATCGCCTCGAACTACAACATCACGACCCGTGATCATCTCGCGCCGCTCGGGCACGGGGGCCCGAACGGCGTCTACGCCCTGGTCACCGCGCGGCAGATGAAGAAGTTCCGGCTGCAGAAATCCGACTACGGCCACATCGCCGTCGCACAACGTGCCTGGGCGGCGAAGAATCCCAACGCGGTTTACCGGACGCCGCTGACGATGAGCGAATATCTAGCCGCACCGTTGGTGGCCGATCCGCTGGCGCGTTACGACTGCGTGCCGGTGGTGGCCGGCGCGCAGGCGATCGTGGTGGCACACCCCGACCGCGCGCCGCAAGGCCGCACGCCGGTGCGCGTGCGCGCTCACCATGCGAGCTTCAACCACGACAATCAGGCCGGCGATGGTCTCGCCACCGGCATCAGCACGTTTACGCGCGAACTGTGGAGAACGGCCGGCGTCCGCCCCGAGGACATCGACCTCGCCTCGATCTACGACGACTATCCGGCGATGGTGCTTGCCCAGCTCAACGACCTCGGATTCATCCGCGGCAATGACCTTGCGGGTTTCGCGCGCCGCGAGATCGCCGAGAGGCGCTTTCCGCTCAACACCTGGGGCGGCATGTTGTCGGCTGGCCAACCCGGCGGGCCGGCTGGAGGCCTCAACGGCATTTCGGAAGCGGTGCTGCAATTGCAGCATCGCGCCGCCGAGCGCCAGATACCGAATGCGCGGCTGGCGGCCGTCACCGGCTACGGCATGACGATGTATCGCTACGGCGGCACGGCGGCGGCCGCGATCCTGGAGCGGATGGAATGAATACCGGAGTCGCTACCTGGCGCTGCGGCGACTGCCGGGAGGTCTTTTATCCCGAGCGGCTGCTCTGCCCGAATTGTCACGGGCAGACGTTCGTGGTGGATCGCATTCACACCGCCGTGGTCGAGGAGATTTCGATCATCCGCCACATGATCGGGCAAAGCGACTGGCAGCCACGCCGCATCGCCAACGTACGGATTGCCGGCGGCCTGCGATTGACCGTGGGACTGACTGACAATTCCGGCCCCGGCGCGGTCGTTGAACTGTGGGAGGACGGCACGGCGCCGTTCGGCAGGGCGAAGGGGACGCGGTAAGCACCGGCCGCCGAGGGCCAACACTGCGTTCACTCGGCCGCTGTGGCTTTGCGCTTGTCGGCTGACGATGCCACTCGCGTCACGCCCGATGCGACCAACGCGCGGATCGCATCCGGCGCATAGCCCAGTTCCCGCAGCACCTCCTCGGAATGCTCGCCCAGCATGGGGGAATAGCGCTCAATATCGGGGCCTCCTTGATCGAACAGGACCGGATTGCGCGTCGCACGCATCTTGCCGAGCCGCGGGTGCTCCAGCTCCTTGACCACGCCGCGGGCGACGATGTGCGGGTCGGCGAACACCTCCTTGAAATTGTTCACGCGCGCGCACGGCACGCCAGCCACCATCAGAACCTGTTCGAGTTCGCCAGCGTCACGCCGTTTGACGGCGGGCTCCACCAGCGGCAGCAGCGCATTTTCGTTGGCTTTGCGCTGGGCATAGGTCGCAAACCGCGGATCGGCGAGATGCGCTTCCAGGCCCAGCACCTGCATCAGCTTGACGAACAGACCATCGTTCGGCGTGCCGATCGCGAGGTAGTGACCATCCCGCGTCTCGAACAACTGATAAGGCGCGGTCAGACGATGGCGGTTGCCCATCGGTTGCGGAGCATTGCCGGTCTCGAGATACTCGGCCGCCTCCCACGCCGCCGCAGCGATCGAAGCTTCGACCAGCGAGACGTCGGCGATCCGCCCTTCGCCATTGCGCCCGGCACCGACGAGACCGGCGAGCGTCGCGTAGGCCGCAAACAGCGCGCCGAACACGTCGGCGGTCTGCACGCCCGGCCGCACCGGCATCTGGCCGGGCTCGCCGTTGACCGACAGCGTTCCGGAGAATGCCTCGACGATCAGATTGACGCCGGCGCGGCGGCGATACGGCCCCGACTGTCCGAAGCCCGAAACCGATGTGTAGATGATGCGGGGATTGACCGCTTTGATGTCGGCGGCGCCGAGCCCGAGCTTGTCGAGCGCACCCGGCCGGGAAGCCTCCAGGAAGACGTCGGACTTTTCCGCCAGCTGGCGCACGATCGCGATCGCTTCCGGCCGCTTGAGGTCGAGCACGAGACTGCGCTTGTTGCGGTTGAGCGCGGTGAAGCTCACGCTCTCGCCATTGCGGATCGGCGGCGTTGCCCGCCCCATGTCGCCTTTCGGCGGCTCGATCTTGATGACGTCGGCGCCCATGTCGCCGAGCAAGGTGCCGGCGAGCGGACCGGCGATGAAATTGGCCAGTTCGATGACGCGGATGCCAGCAAGCGGTTTTGCCATTCGCTTCTCTCTCAAATCAGCTCAGGTGCGTCTCACTGAATGCGCAAGCCGGCCTTATCGATGATCTCCTTGTACATCGGCACCTCGCGCTCAACCCGGGCCCTGAATGCCGCCGGCCCTTCGGCCAGCACCGGCAATCCCGACTTTGCAAACTTTTCCCTGACATCCGGCCGCGCGAGAATCGCCGCAACTTCCTTCGCCAATCGGTCGACAACGGGTTGCGGCGTGCCGGCACGAACATAGAGCCCCTGGAATGTGTCGGAGACCGCATCCTTCACTCCCGCTTCTTCCATGGTCTGCACATTCGGGAGATCCGGCCAGCGCTTGTCGGCGGTCACCGCAATCGGGCGCACCTTGCCGGATTCGATGAGAGCGCTCACCGAACCGAGGTTGGCGGTGTAGAGGTCGACCTGTCCGGCCAGGACCGCCGTCGTTGCGGGCCCGGCGCCCGGGAACGGGATGTGCTGCATCTGAATGCCGGTGCGCAGCTTGAGCAGTTCACCGGCAAGCTGCGGGGTGGTGCCGGCGCCGGGACTCGTCCAGTTGAACTTGCCCGGATTGGCCTTCGCCTTGGCGATGAACTCCGGCATCGAGTTGATCTCGGAATTCGCCGGCACCACGAACACGTTCGGCGAGGCGCCGAGCACCATCAATGGAATAAAATCGCGCAGCGGCTCGTAGGTGGCCTGTGCATAAAGGCTCGGATTCACCACGAAGGCGCTGGAGCACACCAGAACGGTGTAGCCGTCGGCCGGCAGACGCGAGACCGCGGTGATCGCGATGTTGCCGCCCGCCCCGCCGCGGTTTTCCACGATGACCGGCTTGCCCAAGGCCTCGCTGAGCTGGGTGTTGATCAGCCGTGCCGCGATGTCGGTTCCGCCGCCCGCCGGAAAACACGCCACCATGGTGACGGGCTTTTCGGGATATTGCGCGCTCGCCGGGCCGCTTGCGATGCACGTTGCTGCCACCGCACCGGTCAGCGCCGCCGGCAAATGTCGAAACGATACGGAAATCAGGCCCCGGATATCGAACATAAGCGCTTCTCCCGAACGTCGCTATTAGTTGCCGCGATTATGGCAGCCAATTTCGTTTCCGTCATTGGCTCCCAACAAGGCTTTGCGAGTTCGGAGTGAAATGCTTCAATCGCGCCGCGCCGCTTATCCTGTGCGAGCTTCAGCATCAGTACGAGATCGGTTCACCGTCGTTCAATCCGCGCGCGCGGGCAACGAGGTCGAGGGAGAAACGGACGAATGTCCAAGGGCTACGACACCATCATTGTGGGCGGCGGCGCGGCCGGCTGCGTGCTCGCCAACCGGCTGTCCGCGCAGTCAAACCGCCAAGTTTTGCTGCTCGAGGCTGGGCCGGATACGCCACCCGGCCAGGAGCCGGCCGACGTGCTCGATACCTACGCCACCTCGTACTACAACGACGCGTATTTCTGGCCCGGCCTGAAGGTGCACTGGCGGCGCAAGGACAACTCGCCGTTGACCGGCTTCTCCCAAGGCCGCGTCATGGGTGGCGGCTCCTCCGTCATGGGCATGGTGGCATATCGCGGCACGCCCGACGATTACGCCGAGTGGGAGGCGCAGGGTGCGGCCGGCTGGGGCTGGAACGATGTGCTGCCGTTCTTCCGCAAGCTCGAGCGCGATCTGGATTTCGGCGGCGACCAGCATGGAACGGACGGTCCGGTGCCGATCCGCCGCACCCGTCAGGACGATTGGGCGCCGCTGTCCAAGGCCGTGCACGCCTACGCGCAGGAACGCCAGATCCCGTTCATCGCCGACATGAACACCGACTTCCGCGACGGCTACGGCGCGGTGCCCATGAGCAACTGGCCCGACAAGCGCGCCTCCGCGGCGATCTGCTATCTCGACGCCGCGGTGCGCGCGCGCAACAACCTGACAATCATCAACGGCGCGCATGCGACCGAGCTCTCGTTCGACGGTAAGCGCGCCACCGGCGTCGACGCCATAGTTGGCGGCGAGCGCAAACATTTCTCCGCTCACGAGATCATCTTGTCCATGGGCGGACTCCATTCGCCGGCATTCCTGCTGCGGATGGGCATCGGACCGGCGCGCCACCTGCGCGAACAGGGCGTCGAAGTGCGCGCCGACCTGCCGGGCGTCGGCGAGAATCTGTCGAACCATGCGATCGTATTTCTCGGCCTGCTGCAGAACCGCGATGCCCGGCAGGCCGAATGGCTGCGTCCGCATCCGATGACGGCGTTCCGCTATTCGTCCGGACTCCCCGGCGCGCCGCCGCTCGACATGTACATCAACGTGCAGTGCAAGACCTCGTGGAGCCCGCTCGGCTTCCAGGTCGCCAATCTTGCCCCTACCCTGCTCAAGCCGATGGCGCGCGGCCGCGTCTCGCTGCAGGGCAAGGAAGCACCGCCGCTGGTGGAGTTCAATTTCACCGGCCACGAGCTCGACCTGAAACGATTCATGCAAGGCTTCCGCCGCTCCGTCGACGTCCTGGCGCATGACCAGGTGCGCGCCATGAGCAGCGTGACTTTCCCGGTGAAGTTCAACGACCGGCTGCGGCGGCTCAATCGCATCAACGCCAAGAACAAGATGCAGAGCGCGGTGATCGCCAAGCTGATCGACCTGATCCCGCCACTCGCCGGCCCGATCTTTTCGACGCTCGCCGACCGCAAGGTCGATCTTGCGGAACTGGCCGCCGATGACGCGGCGCTGGCCGAGCACATCCGCGAGAACGTCGCCGGCACGTTCCACCCGGTCGGCACCTGCCGCATGGGGGACGCCAGCGACCGCGACGCCGTTACCGACACCACCGGCCGGGTGCGCGGCGTCGAGGGCCTGCGCGTGGTCGACGCTTCGCTGATGCCGACGGCGCCGCGCGGCAACACCAATATCCCGACCATCATGCTCGCCGAGAAGATTTCCGCCGCGATCGCCGCGCAGGCGTGAGGCGGCAATAACTCGCGGGGGCGCTTAACTGCGAGGCATCGTCGGGTTTTTTCGATGCAGATCGTCGAAATAGGCGATCGTCTTCTCCAGTCCCTCGCGCAACGGCGTCGACGGCTGCCAGCCCAGGCGGCTGCCGGCGAGCGAGATGTCGGGCTGCCGTTGGCGCGGATCGTCCGGCGGCAACTGCTCGTGCTTGATGGACGAGCGGCTGCCGGTCAACGCGATCACAAGCTGCGCCAGTTCGAGCATCGTGACTTCGTCAGGATTTCCGAGATTGATCGGCCCCGTCAAAGTATCTTCGGAATCCATCAAACGGATCAAGCCGTCGACGAGGTCTTCCACGAAACAGAAGGAGCGGGTCTGCTGACCGTCGCCATACACCGTCAGGCTCTCGTTCCGCAGCGCCTGCATGACGAAATTTGAGACGACGCGTCCATCGTTGGGGTGCATTCGCGGGCCGTAGGTGTTGAAGATACGTGCGACCTTGATCCGCAGGTGATGCTGACGCCAATAATCGAAAAACAACGTTTCCGCACAGCGCTTGCCTTCATCGTAACAGGAGCGCGGCCCGATCGGATTGACGTGGCCCCAGTACTCCTCCGGCTGAGGATGGACCTGCGGGTCGCCGTAGACCTCGGAGGTGGAAGCCTGGAGGATCTTGGCCTTCACCCGCTTCGCCAACCCAAGCATGTTGATCGCCCCATGCACGCTGGTCTTGGTCGTCTGCACGGGATCGAACTGATAGTGAATGGGACTTGCCGGACACGCCAAATTATAGATTTCGTCCACCTCGACGTAGAGCGGAAAAGTCACGTCATGACGCATCAGATCGAACGACGCGTTGGTCAGCAGATGCGCGATATTGGCGCGCGTTCCGGTGAAGAAATTGTCGACGCACAGCACCTCGTGACCGTGCCTCAACAAGGCCTCGCAGAGGTAAGAACCGATAAATCCCGCGCCGCCGGTCACCAACACACGTCGGGTCAGATGCACTTGAACAATCCTGCTAATCGATTGTGAGCGGTAGTCAGCATTCCGCGTCGAACGTTGTCAACATCGGCGCCAACGGCTCGCGATCAGCGGCGCGCTTTGGTCAGAACAGCGGGATTGACGACATTGATCGGCGTGCCCGCCGCGTAGGCGACGATCTGGTCGAAGATGTCGGTGAACTGAATCTCGTACTCGTCGCGCGAGACGTAGCCGAGGTGCGGCGTGCACACGACGTTCGGCATGTTGAGCAGTGGATGGCGGGTGTCGCGCAGCGGCTCGTCCTCGTAGACGTCGACCGCCGCCATGCCGGGCCGCCCGGCGCGCAGCGCGTTCACCAGCGCACCAGGCTCGATCAGCGGCGCGCGGCTGGTGTTGACGAGCAGCGCGGTCGGCTTCATGCGCGCGAGGTCGGCGGCGGTGACGATGCCGCGCGTCGCGTCGACGAGCCGCATGTGCAGCGAGATGACGTCGCAGTCCTCGAAGAACGCCTGCCTTGCTGCGCGCGGTCGTCGTAGCCGTCGGCGCGCGCCTGCGCCAGCGTCGCCTCGCGCGCCCAGACCAGCACGTTCATGCCGAACGCCTTGCCGTAGCCCGCGACCACGCTGCCGATGCGGCCGTAGCCGTAGATGCCGAGCGTCTTGCCGCGCAGCGTCGTGCCGACGCCGATCTGCCAGTTGCCGGCCTTGAGCGAGGCCATCTGCTGCGGAATCTGCCGCATCGCCGCGAGGATCAGCCCCCAGGTCAGCTCGGCGGTGGCGTAGGACGGCGTGCCGGGATGCTGGCTCGACGACACGACGATGCCGAGCCGCGTGCAGGCATCGATGTCGATGTGCGGATAGACGCTGCGCTGGCTGATGAGCCTGAGCTTGGGCAGCCGCTCGAGCAGCGGCGCGCGGATCTTCGTGCGCTCGCGGATCAGCACCAGCACCTCGGCGTCCGCAGGCGCTCGCGCCAGCGCGTCGGTGTCCTGGACGTGGTCGTTCCAGATCGTGACGTCGTGGCCGGCGAGCTTGCCGAAGCAGGCCAGCGTGCGCAGCGGTGTCGAAATAGTCGTCGAGGATGGAAATCTTCATCCAGCCCCCTCAATGCGCGGCGCGTGACGCGCCAGCCGCGCCGCTTCGCCGCATTGCACATGAAATGGACCTTCCGGCGCCGGCGGAGTAGCGTGAGCGACAAGAAATATCAAATCGGGAGGAAACAACAGTGAAGCAGTCGATCCGCATCTTCGTGCTTGCCGGAATATTCCTGGGTGGCCTTGCGGCGCCCGCATATGCGCAGGAATGGCCGCAGAAGAGCATCCGCATGATCGTGGCGTTCGGGCCGGGCGGCGGCAGCGACATCGTCGCCCGCATCATCGGCGCAGTCGCTGCAGGAGAAGTTCGGCCAGCCGGTCGTGATCGAGAACAAGCCGGGCGCCGGCGGCACGCTCGGCAACGAAATCGTCGCCCGCGCCGACAAGGATGGCTACACGATCGGCATCATGACCGCCGGTCAGATCATCGCAGCGGTGATGAACAAGTCGCTGCGCTACGACACGCTCACCGCGTTCGACCCGATCGCGCAGGTGGCGACCGCCGGCCTGATCATCGTCGACGCGGCCGGACTTCCCGGCGAACGACGTGAAGGAACTGGTCGCGCCGGCCAAGGCCAATCCCGGCAAGCTCTCGTTCGCGCACCCCAGGCTTCGGCGCGACCCAGCATCTCGCCGCCGAGCTGTTCAAGCAGATCGCCGGCGTCAACATGCTGCACGTGCCGTATCGCACCTCGCCGGAGACGATCACGGCGGTGCTCGGCAAGCAGGTCGACGTGCTGTTCGATACGGTGTCGGCCGTGCTCGGACAGGTGCAGTCCGGCCAGCTCAAGGCGCTCGCGGTCACCGGCAAGGACCGCTTCCCGGCGGTGCCGAACGTGCCGGCGGCGATCGAATCGGGCGTGCTGCCCGGCTACGACGTCACCACCTGGTACGGCTTCTTCGCTCCGCGCGGAACGCCGCCCGCGGTCATCGCCAAGCTCAACAAGACGATCAACGAAATCATCGCCGAGCCCGCAGTACGCGAGCGTCTGACCAAGGCCGGCGTGGTCGTGCAAGGCTCGACCGCCGAGGCGTTCGGCGCATCATGGCCGACGAACATGCGCGCTGGAACAAGGTGCGCGAGGCCGCCGGCCTCGCCGCAGCAGTAGCAGCGGGCCTACGTCGCGATGCCCATCGCTTCCTCGAAGGCGCGGCGAACTTGCGGCGGCTGGCCATAGCAGTGCCGGAACGCGTTGAGCCGGGCCTTGAGCAGCGGATACTTCTCGTGCTCGGCGAGCGTGAGGCCCTCGGTGCTTTCCTTCTTCTGGAAGAACGGCAGTTCGACGCAGCGCGCCACGTTCGGATTGCGGATGACACCCTTCGGCTCCTCGCCGCGCGCCATGGCGTCGATGTCGTCGAAGAAGCGCTTGCGGATCATCGCAATGCCGAGGTCGCTCGCCGCCAGGGTTTCCCGGGTGCGGTCGGCGATCCGGCCCTGCCCCACCCAGGCGATGATGTCCTGGTTGATGACGTGGCTCGAGATCCAGCGGCCGCTCTCGTCCTTGATCGGGCTCCACCAGGTCGGCACGGCCGGCTGCACATAAGGTTCGCGTCCCTTCGGCACGCGCATGAAGAACCACGAAACCGAGAGCGTGTTCTCGTCGTCGATCGGCACGCGCCATTCGAAGTGATTGCCGAGATAGAAACCGTTCGGCCAGAGCGCGATGCGGCCCATGGTCCAGTAGCGGATCATTCTCGTCCGAATCCTCGCGCACGCGCTTGTAGACGAAGCCGTGCTCGAACTCCTCGAACTTGAGCTTGAGGTGCCTGGCTGGCATAGGGCGCCGTTCTGGCCCTTCAGCCGCAGCGACCAGTTGTCGTGCATCCATTCGAAATGCACCGGGTCGCAGGAGTTCTCCTGGCACTGGAACCAGTTGCAGGGAATGTCGGACAGCACGATCTCGCGGAAGCCGTTCTCCCAGATGAACGGCTCCCAGACCGGCAGCTCGGGCACCGGCTGCGGTCCCATATAGGCGAACAGCAGACCGGCGCATTCCTTCACCGGATAGGCCGTCGTGCTGCAGCGCTCCTTGGCGCGCGAGTTCGGGTTGACGGTGTCGTCGTACGGCTGCTCGATGCAACGGCCGGCTTCGTCCATCAGCCAGCCGTGATAGTTGCAGCGGATGCCGATCTCCTCGACGAAGCCGTAGGACAGATCGGCGCGGCGATGCGGACAGTGGCGGTCGATCAGACCGTAGCGCCCGCCCTGGTCCTTGTAGAGCACGAGGTCTTCGCCCAGCAGGCGAATCGCCTTGACCGGGTTGTCATCGAGTTCGCTCGCGCCGCCGATCGGCTGCCAGTACCGGCGCAGATACTCGCCCATCGGGGTTCCGGGACCCACTTGCGTGAGTAGCTTGTTTTTCTCGGCAGAGAGCACCTTTCTCTCCCTTAGATTTGTTCCAGCCTCCATTCGGCAACGCCTGGGTCGCCCGGTCAAGCGGGCCAATGACAATCCTGCTCAGCCCTCCAACCCGGTCGGCACGTTCTTGTTCTCGCTCGTCAGCTTCATGCCGGACAGCGAGCGCCATGGTTTCCATCAGCGCGGCGAAATCCTTCTGCAGATATTCGTCCGGATTCGTCTGCAGCATCGCCGCGCCGATATGCGTCTGCAGCACTTCGCGCGTCGCCGCCGTCACCGGCATCGGCACGTCCTACTCGCGGCCGAGCTCGAGCCCGAGGTCGAGGTCCTTGCGCAGCAGTTCCGGCGTGAAGGTCGTGGTCCAGTCGAGATTGACCAGCGCCGGCGACTTGTAGCGCGTGAACATCGAGCCCATCACGCCGTTGTTCATGAAGGCGAGGAAGGCGTGGCGCGGCACGCCCATCTTGTTGGCGAGCAGCGTGATCTCGATCAGGTTCTCGATCACCACGCCGAGCATGACGTTGTGCGCGATCTTGCAGATGCGCGCGAGCTCGCCGTCGCCGACGTAGGAGACGCCCTGCGGCGCGAACACTTCCATCATCGGCGTCACCGCCTTGCAGGCGGCTTCCGGCCCGGACAGCACGGCCGACAGCTTGCCGGCCTTGATCACCTTGGCGTTGCCGGAGACCGGCGCGGCGACGAAGTCGCTGCCGAGCTGCTTGAGCTTGTCGCGGATCGCGGCGGATTCCTCGACCGAGATGGTCGAGCAGTCGACGAAGATCTTCGGCAGCTTGCCGCCGTGGCCGGTGACGCTGTTCTTGCCGAAATAGACCTGATCGACGTCCTTGCCGGTCGACGACGATCGAGAACAGGACGTCGACGTCCTTCAGGTCGATCAGGTTGTCGACCACCTTGCCGCCGACTTGGCGGCGAGCGGCTCGGCCTTGGCGCGCGTGCGGTTCCAGATCGAGACGTCGTAGCCGGCCTTGATGAGGCGTTCCGCCATCGGGTAGCCCATGCGGCCCATGCCGATCCAGCCGATCTTCTGCTTGCTTGCTGCCATCGAAATCCCTTTCTCAACCGTCTCGCGCCGTCTGGCCCGCCGGTTTCCTAGCACAGCGCCAATCGCCTTGTCGTCAATCGCGCCGGGTGTCGGGCGGCGCCGGCGGCAGCTTGCCGAAGGTCCAGTCGGCGAGCCGCTCGAACAGGATCAGCGCGGTCCGGCACCAGATCAGCACCACGATGATGCGGGTGAGCTGGAAGCCGGTGATGACGGTGGCGTCGAGGCCCGAGCAGCTTGCCGGTCAGCACCATTTCGGCGAGTCCGGCGGGCGCGGTCGCGAGGATCAGCGTCGGGATCGAGTAGCCGAGCCGCCCATGCGGTACCGGCCGCCATCAGCGCCATCGTGCCGCCGGAGAACAACAGCACGGCGCAGGCGGCGCGCAGAAGACCGAACAGCCGCGTGAGGAACTCGGGCCGGAACTGCGCCCCGAGCGAACTGCCGATCACGATTTGCGCGGCGATCAGCAGCAGGTCGGGCATGCGGCCCTCGATCCATCCAAGCCCGCTGCAGAGCGTGGCGATGAACAGCGGCGGCAGCAGGAACGCGCTCGGCGAGCGCGTGCGCGACAGCAGCGCGCCGACAACCGCCGACGCCGCCATCATCGCCAGTACCGGCAGCCATGGCGCGACCGGAATGGCGAGCAACGGATTTTGGTCCGCCGGCGCCGACGATCGAGATCACCAGGAACGGCGCGAACATCACGATCAGTGCGACCCGCGTGGTCTGCGCCACCATGATCGGCTCGAGCTGCGCGCCGTAATGCGGGCGCGAGCGTCGTGGTTTCGACCACGCCGCCCGGCACGGTCGCAAAGAACGCCGTGCAGCGGTCGACGCCAGTGAGCCGCATGTAGATGAGGCCGCCGATCGCGCCGATTAGCGTCGAGAAAAGAGCTGCGCAGATCATCAGCGGCAGCAGCAGCAGCAGCTTGAGCATCACGGCGGCGGTGAACTGCAGCCCGATCGAGGCACCGACCACAATGGTGCCCGCTGGACGTCCCCATGGGATCAGGCGGATCGGCACACCCGCGAGCGACAGCGCCATGATGGCGACCAGCGGACCGAGCAACCACGGCAGCGGCAGATGAACGAAGCGCGCCGCAAGCCGCCCGCCACGCCGGCCGCAAGGGTTCCGACCATCGCGAGCGCCGCGATCAGGCCTTCGGCATCCGTTTTGATGGAGTCATTCCGTGCATGTTGCAGTGCGGTCGTAACAGCACGCCGCCATGCAAATCCATGCCGCCGCCGCAGGCCACATCTGCGGGTTATCGAGGCCGCCGGAACCCGCGCGGAATCGCGCAGCTTGTCCCGGCGCGCGGCCCGTCACATTATCGGCGCATGACCGACGCCGCTCCCACCGTCTCCATCCCGGCGCTTGGCACCGCCGGTACGGCCGCTCCGGGCGAAAGCCGCTGGCGCATCGTCGCGCGCAACGCCTTTCCGTTCCTGGTGGTCGGCGCGATCTGGGAGATCGTGGCGCATGCTCGGCGTCTTTCCGCGCAAGTCTGTTTCCGCCGCTCGAAGAGGTCGCCGCAGCGTTCGTCCGGCTCACCGCCAACGGCATCCTGCCGCACCACGTCTTCGACACGCTTCTTGCGCCTGCATCGCCGGCTTCGCGCTCGCGGCGCGTCGTCGGCGTTGCGATCGGCATCGCGATGGGACGCTGGCGGCTGGCCGAGGATATCTTCGCTGCCGCTGGTGAGCATCGGCGCGCCGATCCCCGGCATCGCCTATGCGCCGCTGTTCCTGCTGTGGTTCGGCCTCGGCAACAGCACCACCGTGCTGCTGGTCGGCTTCGTCTCGGCGTTCCCGATCATCTTCAACACCTGGACCGGCGTGAAGGCGGTCAAGGAAATCTGGGTGCGGTCGGCACAGGCGATGGGCGCCGACGACCGGCGGCTGTTCCGCCACGTGATCTTGCCGGGCGCGCTGCCCTACATCCTGACCGGGCTGCGGCTCGGACTGGCGCAGGCCTGGCGCATCCTGGTCGGCGTCGAGATGCTGGCCGCCGTGCCGTGGGGCCTCGGCTGGATGATCTTCGGCGCGCGCGAATTCCTCAATACCGACGTGATGCTGGCCGGCGTGGTCGTGATCGGCCTGATCGGCCTCGCACTGGAGAAGCTCGTGTTCCAGCGGCTCGAGCGCTACACGGTCGTGCGCTGGGGGATGATGTCATGACGCGGCCGCCCAGACCGTCAATTCGAGCGCGCGCGCTCGGCGTATCGGGCGGGCTCACGCTGCTGATCGCGGCCGCGCTCTACGAGGCGGTCGCACGCAGCGGGTACTTTCCGCCGGCGCTGCTGCCGACGCTTGCCGAAGGTCGCGAGCACGCTATGGACCGTCGCTGCTCGACGGCACGCATGCATGCGAGCACGCCGCCTTCACGATGTACCGCGTGCTGTTCGGCTTGTCGCTCGCGATCGTGGTCGGCCTGCCGCTCGGCATCCTGATGGGCCGCTTCAAGCCGGTCGAGAATTTCGTCCTGCCGCTCGCCAGCGCGCTGATGCCGATCCCGTCGCTCGCCTGGGTGCCGCTGTTCATCCTGTGGTTCGGGCTCGGCAACACCGTGGCGATCCTGATCGTGTTCTACGCGGCGCTGTTCCCGATGCTGCTCAACGCCTGGTCGGGCGTGCGCGCCGTCAATCCGCTGTGGCTGCGCGCCGCCGGCGCGATGGGCGCCAACGAGCGCTCGCTGTTCTGGAAGGTGATCGTCCCGGGCGCCTCGCCGTTCATCATCACCGGGCTGCGCCAGGCTTTTCTGCGCGCCTGGATCGCCGTCGTCGGCGCCGAGATGCTGGCCGCCTCCGACTGGGGCCTCGGCTGGGTGATCTTCGACGCCAAGGAATTCCTCAACGCCGACATGATGCTCGCCGCGCTCGCCGTGATCGGCGCGATCGGCTTCGTCTTCGAGCGGCTGGTGTTCGGCTCGATCGAAAAGGCGACCGTGATGCGCTGGGGCATGATGCGGGCCGCCAAAGGATAACAAGGGGGCGACAATGCCCCGCTCAGGGAGGCAGTCATGCAGCGTTCGTTGGCCTTGCTCGGCGTTCTGGCGAGCCTCGCGGCCGCCCCGCAGGCGTTAGCCCAGGACTATCCGGCGCGCCCGGTCACCATCGTGGTGCCGTTCGCGGCCGGCGGCGCCGCCGACGTCGGCGCGCGGCTGTTCGGACAGAAACTGAGCCGAGCGGCTGGGCAAGGGCGTCGCGATCGAGAACCGCGGCGGCGGCGGCACCTCGATCGGCGCCGGGGTCGTCGCACGCGCCGCGCCCGACGGCTACACGCTGCTGATGGGCGGCAGCGCGTCGCTCGCCGTCAACGTCTCGCTGCACAAGAAACTCGCCTACGATCCGGTCAAGGATTTCGTCCCGTTGGCGCATGTCGTCGGCATTCCGTTCACGCTGGTGGTGCAGCCGTCGCTGCCGGTTCACTCGGTCGCCGATCTGGTCAAGCTCGCTAAGGAAAAGCCTGGACAACTGACATTTGCGACCAGCGGCCCGGGTTCGCCGGCGCATCTGCAAACCGAACTGCTCAAGAGCATGACCGGCATCGACATCGCCATGGTGCCCTACAAGGGCAGCCCGCCCGCGGTGACCGATTTCCTGGCGGGGCAAATCCAGGCGATGTTCGTCGAGTTCCCGGCTTCGCTCGCCTTGATCAAGGACGGCAAGATGCGCCCGCTCGGCGTTTCCACGCCCACGCGCGTCCCGGCCGCGTCCGACATCCCGCCACTGACCGAAGCGGGGCTGCCCGGATTCGAGGCCGGTGGCTGGCTGATGTTCGTGGCGCCCGCCGGCACGCCGCAGCCTATCGTCGACAAGCTCCACGCCGAGTTCAAGGCGATCGCGGCGCTGCCCGAGATCAAGCAGAAGATTGCCGGCATGGGCATGGTTCCGATCGACACCCCAAGCGTCGCCGACCAGCAGCGCTATATCCAGACCGAGATCGACCGCTGGGGCAAGGTGATCCGCGGCGCCGGCATCGCCGGCTCGGAGTGACGCCGGTTCAGCGGCCGCGACCTAGGCGGCGCTAGTGTCCCAACTCCGAAGTTGGCTTAATGGTGCGGCACCTCGATCTTGCGAACTTCGGAATCGAAGGACACTAGCAACTCATTGATCAATAGTGTGGCTTTGGTTCAGGAATCCGCATGTCGGACTCGCGGCAAGAACGATGCGGACTTCTGAACCGCCACACTAGAAGCGACGCGCCCGCCAAAATCTGCTACGTGGCCTGCGACCATCCGCAGGACACCCCTATGGACCTTGAACAGTTTCGCCTCGACGTCGCCGACGGCATCGCCACCGTCACGTTCGACCGCCCGCCAGTCAACGCCCAGAACCGCCGTACGCGCGAAGAACTGATCCGCGTCTTCGACACGATCAGCGACCGCGACGACGTGCAGGTCGCAATCCTGACCGGAGCCGGCAAGATGTTTTCCGCCGGCGCCGACCTCAAGGAACGCGTCGGCATGGTGCATGAGCCGGGCGACTACGTCCGGCACAACCGGCTGGTGCGCGAGTTCTTCTACGCCGTGACCGACTGCTCGAAGCCGGTAATCGCCGCCGTCAACGGGCCCGCGCTCGGCGCGGGCTTTGTGCTGATGCTCGCCTGCGACATCATGCTGGCCTGCGAGGAATCGTATTTCTCGATGCCGGAGATCAATGTCGGGCTCGCCGGCGGGGCGCGCTTTCTGATGGAGCAGGTCGGCCGCTCGAAGACGCGTTCGATCTATTTCACCGGCCGGCACGTGCCGGCGGCGGAGCTTTATCGCCTCGGCGTCATTGAGGCGTGCCCGCCGCGCGACAAGCTGATGGAGGCCGCGCTCGACATCGCGCGCGACATCGCGTCGAAGAGCCCGCTTGCCCTCACCAAGATCAAGCGCACGCTGAACGCCATCGAGGAGATGCCGGTACGCGACGCCTACCGCTTCGAGCAATCGGTCACGGTCGAACTGTCGCATACCGAGGACGCGCGCGAGGCGCAGCGCGCCTTCGTCGAGAAACGCAAGCCGGTGTTCAAGGGCCGCTGATCGCGAAGCGCGCGACAATCGCACCACGGCGTGACCGCCGTCACAGCGGAAGGTCAGCCGCCCCGGCAGATTGCCCGGTACGTGAGCAAACCGCTCTGCCGGAGACCGACCATGCCGATCATGCTGTTTTTCGTCTATCCCGCCGCCATCTTGCAGGCCTGCTTTATGCCGCCAATGCCGGCACCCGCTGCACCACGCCCTGCGGCCGAGGACGCCAAACCGGTCGACTGACGCGCCGGCGCCAAAGCAAAGCGCGGAGCTATTGCTGCGCGGGCACGCGGCGCATTTCGAAGACGTTCTCCACCACTGCGAAATCCATGTAGCCGAGACGTGAGATCGGCCGGATGCGCGCCATGTCGATTATGCCGTCGACGATCACGCTGTCGTCGATGTGCACGCGCACCACTTCGCCGAGCACTAGCGAGCTGGTATTCGTCTTGCCGTCTGACGAAATGAGCTCGATGGTCTTGTTGTAAAGACACTCCAACGTAATGGGCGAGCGCTTGACCCGCGGCGGTTTGACGGTCTTGGACGGCACCATTTCGAGCCCTGCGAGATCGGCCTCGCTGATGTCCTCACGGTGATCGCTGCCGGTGATGTTCATCTCGGTCCGCAGGTCCCAGGTCGCGAGATTGAACACGAACTCGCCCGACAGCTCGGCATTGCGCTGCGAGTGCTTGCGGCCGCTCGACGAGAACAGCACGAACGGCGGCTTGGTCGAGACGATATTGAAGAAGCTGTAGGGCGCGAGATTGACCACTCCGGACGGGCTGATGGTGGTGATCCAGCCGATCGGCCGCGGCACCACCAGGCAGGTGCCGGGATCGTGCTTCAGGCCGTGCGGTTCGCTGCGGGGATCGTAGTCCATGCGTCGCCTTCCATTCGTCCGTCGTTTGGTGTTCTCGCCCCGCGGGGCGAAGCGCTGTGGTGAGGAACCGGTCGATGCGCTCGACATCGACAGACCGGAATGGTAGCCCGAAGATGCTCCAGCCGCCAACTGCGGGCGATGGCCCACAGGATCGTCCATGAAGCTGCATTGGTCGCCGCGATCGCCGTTCGTGCGCAAGGTCATGATCGTCGCGCACGAGCTGGGCCTGACCGACCGTCTCGAACGCGTTCGGACGGTGGCGGCGACCACCCGGCCGCATCCCGAGCTGATGCACGACAATCCACTATCGAAAATCCCGACGCTGGTGCTCGACGACGGCACCGTGCTCTACGACTCGCGGGTGATCTGCGAGTACCTCGACGGCCTCCATGGCGGGCACAGGATGTTTCCGGCGGATGGCATGGCGCGGTACGTGGCGTTGCGCCGGCAGGCGCTGGGCGACGGCGCGCTCGATTTCCTTCTTCTGCTGCGCAACGAACGCGAACGACCACAGCCCTCGTCAGTGCATGTCACTGCGTATTCGACCAAGAAGCAGAGCGTGCTGAATTCGCTGGAGCAGGAAGCCGGGGGTCTCGCAGCCACGCCATTCAACATCGGCCACGTCGCGATCGGCACCGCCCTCTCCTATCTCGATTTCCGTTATGCCGACGAGGATTGGCGCACGCCGCACCCGCGCATTGCAATCTGGCACCGCGATTTCTGCGCGCGTCCCTCGGTGCGCGCCACGGAGCCGATCGATGACAGCTGAATCCCAGTCCTTGCGCACGGCTCTGCCCCCGCTCATTCCCGCGCAAGCGGGAATCCAGGTCTTCCTTTCATTTGCGTCAAAGGCTGGGTCCCCGCTTTCGCGCGGACGAGCGGAGAGAGAGTGCTGCGCCGCTCCGTTCGGTGCATCGCGCTGTCATCCGAAGGGCTCGTGCTGAAATGCCCGGGCCGCTGTCGCATATCCGTGTCCTCGACCTGAGCCGGATCCTGGCGGGGCCATGGGCCGGGCAGATCCTCGCCGATCTCGGCGCCGACGTCGTGAAGGTCGAGCGCCCAGGCGCGGGCGATGACACCCGCGGCTGGGGCCCGCCGTTTCTCAAGGACAAGGACGGCCGCGACACCCGCGAGGCCGGCTACTACCTCGCCGTCAACCGCGGCAAACGCTCGATCGCGCTCGACCTCGCCGACGCCGGAGGCGCAGCGCATCGTGCATGCGCTCGCCGCCAAGGCCGACATCGTGCTGGAAAACTTCAAGGCCGGCACGCTGAAGAAATACGGCCTCGACTACGATGCGCTCAGCGCCGTCAACCCGCGCCTGATCTACTGCTCGATCACCGGCTTTGGCCAGGACGGCCCGCGTCGCGACCAGGCCGCCTACGACTTTATGATTCAAGGCATGTGCGGACTGATGAGCGTCACCGGCGAGGCCGACGGCAAGCCGGGCGCTGGCCCGCAGAAGGTCGGCGTGCCGATCGTCGACCTCATGACCGGGATGTACGGCGCGATCGCGGTGCTGGCCGCGCTGGCGCGCCGCGACGCCGAAGGCCACGGCGAATACATCGACATCGGCATGCTCGACGTCGGCGTGTCGTTCCTCGCCAACCAGGCGATGAACTATCTCGTCTCAGGCCAGCCGCCGCGCCGCGCCGGCAACGCGCATCCGAACATCCAGCCGCAGGACGTGTTCCGCGCCCGCGACGGCTATCTCGTGCTCGCGGTCGGCAACGACGAGCAGTTCGCGCAGATTCTGCGGCGTGCTCGGCCGCCCCGACCTGGCGGAGGACGAGCGCTTCAAGACCAATGCGGGACGCGTGCGCAACAATGCGCTTCTGACGCCGATCCTGGTCGAGGCGCTGGCCACGCAAGACCGTGACTACTGGGTCGAAGGCTGCGCGCGCGCCGGCGTGCCGTGCGGGCCGATCAACACCATCCCGGAAGCGCTCGACGACGCGCAGGTCCGGCACCGCGGCATGCGGATCGACATCACCCATCCGCTCGCCGGCGCGGTGCCGCAGGTCGTCTCGCCGATGCGGTTTCGGAACGCGGCGCTATGGCATGACCGCGCACCGCCGCTCCTCGGCGAGCACACCGACGAGATTCTGCGCGAATTGGATTGGAAGTAGACGCAAGAATTCGACCAGGGAGCACACATTGCCGCGCATTCCGCTCTTCCCCACCGACACGATGACGCCCGAGCAGCAGCGCGTGCATGACGCCGTCGTCGTCGGCCCCCGCGGCGAGCTGCGCGGCCCGTTGCGCGCGGTGCTGCATCGCGCCGAATTGGCCGACAAATGGCAGCAGCTCGGTGAATTGCTCCGCTACCGCACGTCGCTGCCTCCGCACCTCAAGGAGCTGGCGATCCTGGTCACCGGCCGGCACTGCCACGCCCAATTGGAATGGTACATCCACGCCCAGATGGCGCTGAAGGCGGGCCTGCCGCAGGCGGTGATCGACGATGTTCATGCCGGGCGCCGGCCGGCCGGGCTCGACGCCGACGGGCTCGCGGTGTTCGACTATGCCGAGGAACTCAACCGGCGAAAGACCGTGAGCGACGGCGACCTACCGGCGCGTTCTCGACCGCTGGCAGGCGGTCGGCGTGGTGGAACTCACCGCGCTGATCGGCTACTACACGATGGTCGCGATGACGCTCAACTGCCACGACATCCCGCTGCCGGACGGCGTTGCCGCCGCCGCTGCCGCCCGCCCCGGAATGAGGTGTTTCGAACGGTCACGCGGCATACTCGGCTCGATTTTCGGAACAAGACCATGCTAGAAAAACTCTCGCGATCGCCGGGCCGGAACAACAGCGCACCCGACCTCTATGACTGGGACGACCTCGTCCAGGAAGATCGCGTCCACCGCCTGATCTACACCGATCCGGCGATCTTCGAGGCCGAGATGACCCACGTGTTCGGCGCGGTCTGGGTCTATGTCGGCCACGAGAGCCAGATCGCCAAGCCGAACGACTACATCACCACCAAGCTCGGGCTGCGGCCGATCATCCTGCTGCGCGACTCCAACGGCAAAATCCGCGTGCTGTTCAACCGCTGCACCCATCGCGGCACCACTCTCTGTCGCCTGGACAAAGGCTCGGCGTTCATGTTCGTGTGCCCCTATCACGGCTGGAGCTTCCTCAACACCGGCAAGCTGCGCGCGGTGCCGTGGCCGGACGGCTATGCCTGCGATTTCAAGGACGAGAAATACAACGTCGCGCAGGTACCGCGGGTGGAGAGCTATCGCGGCTTCATCTTCGCCACGCTCAACCTCGATGCGCCGCCGCTGCTCGAGTATCTCGGCGCCATCACGCAGCCGATCGACGAATGGCTCGACCGGCAACCGAAAGGCAAGGTCGCGGTCTGCGAGGCCAACCGCCTCAAGTACAAGGGCAACTGGAAGCTCGCCTACGATAATTCCGGCGACGGCTACCACGTCGTGTTCTCGCATCGCTCTTTGCTGGAAATGGAGAACCGGCTCGCCGACGAGGCCAACAAGGGCATGTCGTATTACAAGGGCTCGCCCGACTCCAAGGCGATGTACATGGCCTATATGGGCCACGGCCATCACTTCAAGGACAAGCGTCCGAACATCGAGAAGCGCGCCGGCGGCTTGTGGGCGGTCGAAGGCCCGGCGCCCGGCACCGAGCACTATCAGGACGAGTTACGCCGGCGCTACGGCGCCAGGGCCGAGGACATCCTCGACCTCGCCTCCTCCGAGCCGGTGAACATCAACGTGTTCCCGAACTTCTCGCTGCTCGGCAACCACATCCAGGTGTTCGACCCGGTGTCGGTCGATGAGACGAATGTCACCTGGTACGGCACCGCGGTGGTCGACGACGACAACGAACTCGACGGCGCGGTCGACGAGATCAACTCGCTGCGCATGCGCACGCAGGAGCAGTTCCCGAATTTCGGCGAAGTCGACGATCTCGCCAACTTCGAGGAGATCCAGCGCGGGCTTGGCTGTCTCGAGGACGAGTGGGTCTACATGCACCGCGGGCTCGGCATCCCAGGCCGCGTGACCACTGACGCGCACGGCATCGTCAAGGCGCCCGCGACCGACGAGGCGTTCATGCGCGAGTACATCCATTACTGGAAGCAGCTCATGAAGACGACGCCCAACCTCGCCGTCCAGCGCGAGCCGTAAGTCGAATATACCTCCGCTCATGCCCGCGAAAGCGGGCATCCAGAACTTAAGAAGACTGGACCTCCGCTTTCGCGGGGACGAGCGGAGAGAAAGAGTGCAGTCAACAAATGCAAACCATCCGCGACCCGTCGCTCACCTCGTACTACGTCACCGAGGCGTTCTATCAGTCGTTGGTCGACGACTTCACCGACTGGCAGCGCGACGACCTCGCAGTTGCCGATGCCACCGAGCGCGACCGCTTCCGCATGCTGGTGGAGCGCGAGGCGCGGCTGCTCGACCAACTCGACTTCGACCCGTGGCTCGCGATGTATGCGCCCGAGTGCATCTACTGGGTGCCGGGCACGCCGAACGCCGGCGACCCGCGCCGCGAGATCGCGATCTCATTCGACGACCGCCGACGCATGGAAGACCGCATCTACCGGCTGCGAACCGGCTATGCCTGGTCGCAGGCGCCGAAGTCGCGCACGGTCCGCCTGATCACCAACGTCGAGGTGTTCGCCGCCAAGCGTGGCAACGCCCGCATGGTCCGCTCGAATTTCCTGATCAGCGAGTTCCGCGTCGACGGCACGCGCACCCTCGCCGGCTGGTGCGGCCATCGCTTCGTCGAGCACGACGGGCACTGGTTGATCGCGGTTCGGCAGGTCAACCTGATCGACTGCGACCAGAATTTGCGCAACCCCAGCATCGTGATCTGATACCTGACGATCGGCAACGGCGGTCTACTCCCGTCTTTGGGAGAGGGGTGGGGTGTGGGGTTACGGTCTAGCGAGAGTGTGGATCCCCCTCACCCCAGCCCTCTCCCTAACGGGGAGAGGCGAGCGCACCGCCTTCGTTGCAACATCGCGACTAGTCCTCCGCGAGCAGTCCCCTGGAGTAAAACATGCCCGCGACCGCGCTCGACTCGCTGATCTTCCGCGACATCTTCATCGACGCCGGAGATGCGGCAGCGTGTTCTCCGACGAGGCCCGCACCGGCTATTACCTCGAGATCGAGGCGGCGCTGGCGCGCGTGCAGGGCAGGCTCGGCATCATCCCCGAGACACGCCATGCACGAGATCGTCGCGCAAGTGCCGGATCGAGAACATCGATCTCGCCCGCCTCAAGCAGCAGACCGAGCGCATCGGCTATCCGATCCTCGGCGTGGTGCAGCAGATCGTCGGCGCTGTGCGACGACGGGCTCGGCGAATGGTGCCACTGGGGCGCGACCACGCAGGACATCACCGACACCGCCGCCATCCTGCAGATCCGCGCCGCGCTCGACACTCGTCGAAAAGGACATGGAGGCGATCGCCGGCTCGCTCGCCGATCTGTCGCGCACATATCGCGACACGCCGATGGCCGGCCGCAGCAACCTGCAGCAGGCGGTGCCGCTCACCTTCGGCTTCAAGATGGCGGCGCTGCTCGCCGCCATGCAGCGCCACCGCGAGCGGCTGGCGCAGCTGCGCCCGCGCGTGCTGGTCGGCGAGTTCGGCGGCGCGGTCGGCAACTCTCGCGTCGCTCGGCACCGACGGCCTCGAAGGTGCAGGCGGCGCTGATGCCAGGAGCTCGGCCTCGGCCAGCCGGAGATCGCCTGGCACACCGTGCGCGACCGCATCGGCGAGGTCGGCTGCTTCCTCGGCCTCGTCACCGGCACGCTCGGCAAGATTTCGATGGACGTGAAGCTCCTGATGCAGACCGAGGTGGCCGAGGTCTACGAGCCGTTCCACGAGGGCCGCGGCTCGTCGAGCACCATGCCGCAGAAGCGCAACCCGATCGCCTGCCTCTACATCCATTCGACCGCCGCGCTGGTGCGCCAGCACGTGGCGGCGCTGCTGGAGGCCGCGGTCGCCGACCACGAGCGCTCGACCGGACCGTGGGAGATCGAGTGGATTTCGCTGCCGGAAATCTTCCTGCTGTCGTCCGGCGCGCTGGCGCAGACCAAGCTCATGGTGGCCGGGCTCGAAGTCGACGCCGCGCGCATGCGCGCCAATCTCGACATGACGCTCGGCATGATCGTGTCGGAAGCCGTGATGATGGGGCTCGGGCCGCATCTCGGACGCCAGCGCGCCCACGACCTCGTCTACGACATCTGCCGCAAGGTCGACGGCGACCGGCACGCCGCTCGTCGAACTGCTGGCGCAGGACGCCGAGATCTCCACGTCATCTCAACGCGCGCGGAGATCGACCGCATGTGCGATCCGGCGAACTATCTCGGCCTCGTCGGGCGAGATGGTCGACCGGGTGCTGGCGCTGGAGGCCGCACCGGCGCGCCAGCGCGCATAATCGCGCGCGACAAGCTGCCGGACCGGAGGTTGTTGACGGCTTTCACCGATGCGAATAGTCGTGGCATAATCCATTTGCAATCTGTCAACGGTGCGCGTGACCATGTCCCGAACTGCGTCAGCTTGTCTTGTTCTCAGCGCGATGGTCGCGGTCGCGGTCGCTTTCGTCTCACCGGCGGCCACGCGCGAGTTCCGCGTCACCGATACCCAGGCGGAAGACTATCCGACCGTGCAGGCGCTGGCGTTCATGGCGCGCCTGGTCGAGCAGCGCACCGGCGGGCGCCATCGCATCCGCATCTTCCATTCGCGTCAGCTCGGCGAGGAGAAGGAGACCATCGAGCAGACCCGCGCCGGCGCGATCGACCTCAACCGGACCAATGTGGCGCCGATCGGCGCGCTGATCCCGGCCGCCAACGTGCTGGCGTTGCCGTTCCTGTTCCGCTCGTTCGACCACCTGCACAACGGTGCTGGACAAGGAGATCGGCGAGGAGATCCTGGCCGGGTTCCAGCGCCACGGTTTCGTCGGCTTGACCTTCTACGATTCCGGCGCGCGGTCGATTTACAACAGCGTGCGGCCGATCCGCACGCTCGCCGACATGAAGGGCCTGCGGATCCGGATTCAGCAGTCCGACCTGATGTTTGAGCATGATCCGGTCGCTCGGGGCCGAACCGGTCGAGCTGCCGTACGGGCAGGTGCTGACCGGACTGCAGACCAAGCTGATCGACGGCGCGGAAAACAACTGGCCGTCCTACGTCACCACCGGCCATTACAAGCTCGGCCCCGTACTACACCCTGACGGAGCACACGATGGGGCCCGAGGTTCTGGTCATGTCGATGCGCGCCTGGGAGAGCCTGTCCGCCCGAGGACCAGGCGATCTTTCGCCAGGCGGCCCGCGAAGTCGAGCCAGCACATGCGCGAGCCTCTGGCGCGGGCTGGAGAGCAATTCGCGCCAGCAGGCGCGGACGAACGGCAATACCATCATCGACAATTTCGACCGCAAGCCGTTCGAGAAGGCCATGAATTCGATCTATGCTAGTGCCGGTCACCGATCCGGACTTGACGCCAATTGATCGAGCGCATTCGCCAGGTTCAATGAGTTCCGAATTGGCCGTCATGTCGCAGGAGCTGTCCGCCAGGTCGAGCACCCGGCCGCGGCGAAGCATCGACCTGGAGACCGAAAGCGTCGTCCGGCGGCTGCCGATCCGGTGGCGCCTAGTGGCCGATCGCGGCGTTGAACGCGACGGTCGCGGTCATCCTCGCAGCGCTGATCTGGAACGGCGCCAATGTGCTGAGCCGCGCCTGGGAGGACGTCCGGAAGGTGCGGGAATCCGACAAGCTGCTGGTCTCGCTCGAAAGCGAGGCGAGCCGGCTGCAGAACCTCATCCATCGCTATATCAACCAGCCGAGCCCGGAGGTCTTCACCGAAATCCTGCGGCTGCACGGCGAAGTGCTCAGCACGCTGCGCAACCGCGGCGCGGTCGATCCGGTCCTGTCGCGATCGGCCGACGAACTGCGCGGGCGTGACCGAACGATTTCTGCAGGGCTTCGGCGAGGTCCGCGAGGTCCAGACCACCATCGCGCACACCTACGAGAACGACGTGCTCAAGCCGGCCAAGGAAATGGCCGGGCTCTACGCCATCATCGAGGGCGCCATCGGCAAGCGCGACGCCCTGCTCTGGCCGTCGCTCGGAAAATCGCGCGAGGCGTTCACCTCGAGCCTGGTCGCCGCCAACGCCTTCTACCTGTCGCTCGCCGTCGGACGCCGCCGACGAGGCGCGCCGGAGCATCGCGACGGTCGAGCAGACCATTCCGGTGATGATCGATCTCGCCGAGAACGATCTGCAGCGCGCCGCGCTACGCGCGCTCGCCCAGCGCGCCTCCGCGTTCCGCGACGGCCTGAAGAGCCTGGGCGAGCAGTTCGCGACCCGCACCAGCCTGCTGCGCACCGCGATCGACGACAATCAGGCCGCCATGATCGCGGTGATCAACAAGCTCTCGGCGCAGATGACGCTGCGCGAGCTGCAGGCGCAGGGCAGCTTCGACCATACGCTCGCCGACATCTATCAGAACGTCGCGCTGGTCGCGGTCGATCTTTCTGACCGCTGATCGTCGTCATCGGCGTGCTGATCGCGCGCAGCATCAGCCTGCCGCTCAAGGAGATCATGGCGGCGATGCAGGCCGTCGTCGCGGAGAAATACGACTAACCGATCCGCGGCACGCAAGGCGCGCGACGAGATCGGCGAGATGGCGCGCGCGGTCGAGGTCTTCCGCGAGAACGCGCATCGCCAAGCGCAAGGCCGAGAACGAGCTGCGGGCCTCGAAGGAGCGCGCCGAGAGTCGCGCTCAAGGACCTGCGGGAGGCGCAGCAGAACCTGATCGCCGCCGAGAAGCTCGCCGCGCTCGGCGGCCTGGTCGCCGGCGTGGCGCATGAGGTCAACAATCCGATCGGCATCAGCCTGACCGTGGCCTCGAGCTTCGCGCGGCGTTGCGACGATTTCACCACGCGAAGTCAGCTCGGGGCCGCTGCGGCGCTCGCGGCTCGACGAATTCCTCGAAGGCGGGCGCGACGCCGCCAACCAGCTGGTCGCCAACCTGCAGCGCGCCGGCGAGCTCGTGCAATCGTTCAAGCAGGTCGCGGTCGACCGCAGCCACGCCGACCGGCGCCAGTTCGATCTGCGGGAATCGACCGAGCAGATCATCGCGAGCCTGCGCCCGGTGCTGAAGAAATCGCAGATCGCGCTCACCGTCGACATGCCGGCCGGCATCGTCATGGACAGCTATCCGGGCTCCTACGGCCAGGTGTTGACCAACCTGTTTCTCAACAGCGTCATCCACGCCTTCCCCGACGGCCGCGCCGGACACGTGATCGATCGAGGCGCGCCAGGTCGACGACGACGAGCGTCGAGATCTTCGTCTCCGACGACGGCGTCGGCATGAGCGACGAGATCCAGCGCCGCGCGCTCGATCCGTTCTTCACCACGCGGCGCAACGAAGGCGGCACCGGGCTCGGCCTCCATATCATCTTCAATCTCGTCACCCAGCAATTGGGCGGCCAGCTGACCTTCGAGTCGAGGCTCGGGCTGGGGCACCCGATTCCGCATCACGCGTCCCGCGGGTCGCGCCCGGCGAATCGCCCGCCGATGCAGGCCGACATCAATCACGGACAAAGCTACATGGCTGACAGACGACATCGTCCACCTGATCAGACGATCCGAGCGACGAGCCGCCGGGCGAGAAGGCCCGCGCTGGAAGATCGCGGTCATCGACGACGAGCCGGCGGTGCACGACGGCACGCGCTTCGCGCTCGCCGACTACAAGCTGAACGGCCAGGGCCTCGAACATCATCTCGGCCTATTCGGCGGCCGAGGGCCGCGAGCTCATGCGCGCCAATCCGGATGTCGCCGTGGTGCTGCTCGACGTCATCATGGAGAGCGACACCGCCGGCCTCGATCTGGTCGAGTTCATCCGCAAGGAGCTCAAGAACGAGACCGTCCGCATCATCCTGCGCACCGGCCAGCCCGGGCAGGCGCCGGAGCGGCGGTCATCGTCGACTACGACATCAACGACTACAAGGCGAAGACCGAGCTCACCGCCGACAAGCTGTTCACGGCGCTGACCGCGGCGCTGCGCAGCTATCAGCAGCTCCAGCGCATGATCGAGACCCGGCGCGGGCTCGAGATCATCATCGAGGCGGCGTCGGCACGTTGTTCGATTTCAAGTCGATGCAGCGGCTGGCGGAGGGCGTACTCACGCAGATCGCGTCGCTGCTCAAGGTCGAGCTGCGCGGGCATCCTGGTGCTGCGCGAAGGCGCAGAACGCGCACGAGACCTTCTCGGTGCTGGCCGGCTCCGGCTGCTACAGCCGCTTCATCGGCACCGACGTCGCTCGAGATGATCGAGCACGATCTCGAGTCGCTGGTGCGAGGAGGCCTTCACCCGCCGCCAGCACGAGTTCTCCGACCGCGCCGGTCGGTGCTCTACATCAGGACGCATGAGCGGGCGCGAAGTCGTGGTGGTGCTGGAGGCGGCGCGCCATCTCTCCGAGACCGATCGCGCGCTGGTCGAGATCTTCTGCAGCCGGCTGTCGATCGCGTTCGACAACGTCATCCTCTACGAGCAGTTGCAGGAAGCCAACGCCCGCCTCGAGGAGCGTGTCGCGCAGCGTACCCAGGACCTGACGTCCGCCAACCGCCGGCTGGCGGCGCAATGGTCGCGACTGCGGCAGGCCAACAACTTCAAGAGCGAAATTCTCGGCACCGTCGCCCACGACCTCAAGAATCCGCTGGGCGTGATCCTCGGCCGCACCGAAATCCTCAAGGAAATGATCGCGCTGCCGGCGCGCCCGACGCCAACATGCAGGCGCAGATCGACTACATCCGCAATGCCGCCAAGCAGCTCACCGAGATGGTCGACGATCTGGTGTCCGACGCGATGACCGACGCGCTCGACATCACGATCCGGCGCGAGCTGATCGACCTCGCGATCCTGGTCGAGGAAGTCGCGGAGGCGAACCGGCCGCTCGCCGCAGCGCAAGAACCAGATGCTGACGGTGACTGCGCCGCCCGATCACATCGCCATGTGCGATGCCGACCGGATGCGCGACGCGATCGACAACCTGGTCAGCAACGCCATCAAATACAGCCCGATCGGCGGGACATCGACCTCGTGGTCGGACGCGAGCGGCGACGAGCATCATGGTCCAGGTCAAGGATCAGGGTGCCGGTCTTTCGCCGGAGGACATCTCCCGGCTGTTCGGGCGCTTCCAGCGGCTGTCGGCGAAGCCGACCGCCGGCGAAAGCTCGACCGGCCTCGGCCTGTCGATCGTCAAGCGGATCGTCGATCTGCACGGCGGGCGGATCACGGTCGAAAGCGCCGGGCCGGGCAAGGGCGCAACCTTCATCATGACGTTGCCGGTCGACATGAGCCAGGCACAGCACATCGTCGTCGTCGACGACGAACCGCCGGCCCGCGAGATGGTCGGCGACTATCTGCGCATGCACGGCTTCAGCGTCAGCCTGTGCGACGGCGGCGCGAGCCTGCGCGAGACCATCGCGCAGCAGATGCCCGACCTGATCGTGCTCGATCTCAACATGCCGGAGGAAGACGGACTGTCGATCATCCGCGACCTCAAGAAGCGGATGAACGTGCCGATCATCATGCTGACCGCGACCGCGAGCGCGATCGACCGGGTGGTCGGGCTCGAGCTGGGCGCCGACGACTACCTGGCCAAGCCGTGCGAGCTGCGCGAGCTGCTGGCCCGCATCCGCGTGGTGCTGCGGCGGAGCGCCGGCGGCCCGCAGCAGCCGGCGGCCCAACCCGCCCGGCGGCGTCGCCGGCGCAGGACCCCAAGCTGGTGCGCTTCGGCACCAAGTGGCTCGACCAGGACGCCCAGGTGCTGCGCGACGACGAGGGCAACGAGCACCCGCTGACCGCCTCGGAATACGGGCTGCTGAAGGTCTTTGCCGCCAACCCCAAGCGGGTGCTGTCCCGTGACCGCCTGCTGGAGCTGGCCAACGCCCGCGACGCGGAGGCGTTCGACCGGGCCATCGACCTGCGGATCATGCGGATTCGGCGCAAGATCGAGCCCGAACCCGTCCCATCCGTCGGTCATCCGGACCGTCCGCGGCGGCGGCTATGTGTTTTCCCCGGCGGCGAAACGCCTTAGTCTTCAGTTTGTCATCGATCCGCGAAACACGTTGCAACCACGCTCTCAGACGCATTCAGCACGAAATATTGGAGGTAATTAATTACCTTTTATGTCGTCGCGAGCCGATCGACGAAACAATCCTGACTCCGACGAAACCATTTTCCAGGTTCGACGTAACATCGAAGCAACAGCGCCCTGTTACACAGTCGCCCAAGGGCAAGTTAATAGGGGATCGTCATGCAAACCGGATATGCTCTGCGCGATATTGCGTCGACGCATGTCAAGGGCTTCCGTTCCGGAGACTACCGACGAGGCACTGATCGACTGCGATCGCCAATGGCGACAAGCGCGCCATGCAGGTTCTGTACGGCCGGCACAATGTGCGGGTCTATCGCTTCATCGTCCGCCTCACCGGCAATACCTCGACCGCCGAAGACCTCGTGAGCGAGGTGTTCCTGGACGTGTGGCGGCAGGCCGATGCTTTCGAGGCCAAGTGCCAGGTTTCGACTTGGCTGCTCGCGATCGCCCGCTACAAGGCGCTGTCGGCGCTGCGCCGCCGCTCGGACGAGCAGCTGGACGACAAGATTGCCGCGACGATCGAGGATCCCTCCGACAATCCGGAGACGATCATGTTCCACAAGGACCGCAGCGCGCTGGTCCAGAAGTGCCTGATGCAGTTGTCCGCCGGCTCACCGTGAAGTGATCGATCTCGTGTACTACCACGAGAAGTCGGTCGAAGAGGTCGCGCAAGATCGTCGGCGTGCCGGCGGCGACCGTGAAGACCCGGATGTTCTACGCGCGCAACAAGCTGCAAGAGCTGCTCAAGCAGACTGGCGTTTACGCGCTGGCTTCGTAACGAGACCCCGTCCGTCCCCTCGGACACAACCTCCATCTCGTTATTCAGGCACAAGGCGTCAAAAATAACACCCATGACAAGGCTGGCGGGCCGAGCACCTTACCCCGGTGCTCGGCCCGCAACATTTTTGGGCCTAGCAGGCTGCTGAAAAACCTTCTTTGGTCATTCCGGGGCCGGCCGAAAGGCCGGAGCCCGGAATCCAAGACCTATGTATTTCCACATGTACAAAGCAGGTCATGGATTCCGGGCCCGCCGCGATGCGGCGTCCCGGAATGACGGGGAGCATTTTTCAGCAGCCTGCTAGGGGGTGTACTCATAAATCGGTTATGTGGCCTGCCCCGGCTTAATGTCCGCTTTGCCCCAAGAGCGACTGAAGTCCTGCGTTGCCGTGAACGGACGCGATGGGCCACCAACGGACCTGAGCAATCGCAGCAAAGGCGCCCCTATTCGATCACCTCGTCGGCCCGAACAAGAAAGGCAGGTGGCACTACCAGTCCAATAGATCGCGCCGCGTGAACGTTGATGACCAGTTCGAATTTCGTCGGATTTTGTACTGGCAGGTCAGCTGGACTTTGGCCTTTCAACACCCGGTCTACGACCACAGCTACTTGCCTAAACATTTCGCTTTCTATAGCGCCGTAGGAGGCTAAGCCGCCATTCTCCGCATATTGCCTGAATGGATACATTCCTGGCAGCCTATTTTTCGTTGCCAGCGAGAAGACAAGCTTCATGTTATTCGTAAGCAAGGGATGGGGCACGACGATCACGCCCCCATTCGCGTTCGGTCCAAATGCTTCTATTGTACGTTCAATGTCCGATGAATTTTTGACGGGCGCAGCAATTATGGTCATTCCAAAATTACGACCAGCGCGCTCAATCTCAGCAAGTAGGCCACGCGACGTGTAATTCTCTTCAAAAAGCAACACCAAGGTCCGTGAGAGCGCCGGATAAATCTCCTTGAGCATTTCGACCCACTTACTGCCGACGGTGTACTCGAAGGCTGTGAAGCCCGTAATGTTACCTCCCGGTCTTGCAAGACTTTGAACGAACCCTCCTTCAACTGGCTCGGAAACAAACGCAAAAATTATGGGTATACTCTTGGTTGCGCGCTGTACCGCGGCGAGCGCGGGCGTCGGCATCGCAACTATGACCTGCGGCGACGAAGCCACCATCTCAATAGCAAGGCTTCGAAGCGTTTCAATGTTGCTAGTACGACGATAATCGACCTGTAGATTTTTTCCTTCTTGCCAGCCAAGTTCTTGCAGCGTCTTCTTTAGAAGTCCGATTTGGTTCGCTTCTTGCCGGTCGTCTGTGAAGCCACTCAGGATGGCGATACGGCGCGTCTGTTGGGCGGTCGCCAATACTGGCGACGCTACATTAGCGGCCACCCCTGCAATGAATTCCCGTCTTCTCATGCCGCCCTCTCGGTTCAAGATGCGGCCATCGTACCGGCTCGAACGATTTCAATGAAGGGGGCCTGAATTAGGCTTCGCTACTGCAACAAGAAATGCATGCCGATGTCGCAAACGGGTCATTTTTGACCGAGTAGACCCGAGTGCCTTGGGGGCTACTTCCGCTAAGCCCCCAAAAGCGGACATTCGGCGAGCGCCCGCGTTTATGAGTACACGGCTTGGTGGTCCTCTAATTCCAACATTCGCAGAGGTTTGTTGAAGTGGGGGGCGGCGAATGTTGGAATTGGACCAATAGCGCAAACAATTATTTCAGCACACTTGAGAGATTGGCGCTGAGAGATTTGAAAAAATTTGCACTCAGCGCGGCGACCGTGACCACCCGCGCCACAGCCCCGAAATGATGGCCGCGGCAAGCAGCAATCCGGCGAGCGGGATCACGATCAGGAACGCGCCGATCACGAAAGTCAGAATGATGGCGGCGATCGCAGCAGCCGCCAGCCCAAACAGGGCAAAACCGAACGGGCCGACCTTCGATACATAGACGCGATGGACGCCCTCCTCGCCCTGCCAGCCGCGCGGATCCGAGCGGCCGCGCACGACAGGACTCGCCCGGCAGCAGAATTTCGGGCTCGCTCCGCGGCGTCTCGGCATTCGGCGGGATTCGCTGGTTCATGTCGGCCTCGCAGGTGGTTGCTCACCACGTATGTAGGAACGTCGAGCGCCGGCAACAACGGCGCAAGCCGTGACGCATCGTCTGCGCCCAAATGGAAGGAGGATCGCCCGAAATCGCCCCGGTGCACGAACTCTACTGCAACGCGGCGTGCGGCCAGAGCTTGCGCGCATATCCGATCAGCGCCGCACTCACGGCGTCGGGCTGCTCGACGACCACGGCGTGGCTCGCCTGCTCGATGACCACCACGGTCACGCGGTCGCGGAATCGCTCGCGGTAGGCCTGCGCGTCTTCCACGTGGGCGAGCGGGTCGTGTGAAGGCTGCAGGTAGAGGATCGGCGCCTGCCCGGCGGCGAAGTCCTCCTCGCGCGAGGTGCGGTCGCCGGCGAGCCGCTCGGCCGCCAGCACGTCGGGATACCAGCCACGCAACCAGACCCGCGCGTCGTTGCCGGGCGCGAAGAACGCGAACTGCAATGCCTTGATGCGCTCCTCGTCGGGCAGCGCCGGATTGGCGCTGTTGCGGATCGCTTCGCGGATCTTCGGCGTGCTCGGCGCCTTGCCGACATTGGCCGCGACCAGCGCAACCGCCGCGACCAGTTCCGGCCGGTCGGTGGCGAGCATGCGCGCGACGCGATTGCCGAAGGCATGGCCGACGACGAAAGCCGGCCCCTTCTTCTCCTGCTCGATCACGGCCGCCACGTCGGCGGCGTAGTCGTGCAGATTGATGCCGATCATGCGGCGCAACGCTTCGCCCGATGCCGCGCGGCTGCGGCCGCAGCACGCGGTAGCCGGCCGAGGCCAACCGCACCGCGATGGCGTCGAAGTCGGACGCGCCACGGCCAAGCGAGGGCAGCAGCACGATCACCGGTCCATCGCCCTGCGCCAGCACTTCGATCCGGCCGTCGCCGTTCTGATTTGCGATGACAGTGCTGGCCGGCTCCGACACATCGCGGGCCACGGCGAGCACGCTTCCCGCCACGGCAAGCAGGATCGCGCCGCCTGCGATCAGGTGCGAGGGACCGTTTCATCGTCCGCCTCTCACATTACGCAACACCAATCATTGCTTCGACATCGTCGCAAACCGGCGACGACGCTGCAAAGCAAGATTGGCTGCGGAACCGGGAATTGCTCCAACCTGTCGAGCATGGCACGGCGCAAGCGATTCGCAACCGGCGTGCAACATGCAGACTGGAGTTTTGCCCGGTGTTCATACTGTCAACATGGACGGTATGCTCGATGAGATGGCGCAATCTGCGTCACACTGAATTCATGCGCGCGAACTAATCTGCGATTGCGCGCGCGTGTCAATCGACTCGCAATCCGAGCTTCTTGATCAGTGCCGACCATTTCGCCTCCTCGCGATCGATGTCGGCAGCATATTCTTCCGGACTCGACGGCAGCGGATCGCCGCCGTCGGCCGCGATCCGTGCAGCGCACGTCGTCCGATGTCACGAGCTTGCGCAATTCGGTGTTGAGGCGCGCGATGATCGGCTTCGGCGTGCCGGCCGGCGCCAGCAGCCCATAGTGCAGCACGGCCTCGAATCCGGGCAGTCCCGACTCGATGATGGTCGGCACGTCGGGAAACAGATTCGTGCGCGTCGGACCTGCGGTCGCGATGGCGCGCAAATGACCGGACTGCAGATTGCCCATCGCGGGCGCCAGCACGTTGAACGCGATCGGCACATGACCGCCGAGCAGATCGTTGGTGAGCGCCGCCGTTCCCTTGTAGGGAATGATGGTGATGTCGACGCCTGCCATCGACTTGAACAGTTCGCCCGCGAGATAGCCGCCCGTGCCCGGCGGCGGCGTGCCGAGATTGAGTTTGCCAGGCTGCTTCTTGGCGAGAGCGATCAATTCGGTGACGGATCGCGCCGGAAACGACGGATGCACCATCAGCGCGATCGGTGTCGACGAGATCAGGCCGATCGGCATGAAGTCCTTGCGCGGATCGTAGCCCGGATTGGCGTAGAGGCTCGGATTGATCGACGTCGTCCCGGTATGCGCCATCACGATGGTGTAGCCGTCGGGCGCCGCCTTGGCGGCGAGACGCGTGCCGATGACGCCAGCCGCGCCACCGCGATTGTCGATCACCACCTGCTGGCCCAGAGCCAGCGCCGAGTTTGTCGGCGACGATGCGCGCGACCGCATCGACGCCGCCGCCCGCCGGGAACGGCACGATCAGCGTGACCGGGCGCGCCGGGTACCGTTCGTCGGCTAGCCCGCCGGCCGCGAGCGCAACGCAAGCGCAGAGCAGCAAGGCAGCGCGCACAATCTGCTTGGGCATCATGATCGCATCCATCCCGGGGAGCGCATCCTAATCAGTCCCCCACGGTTCCGAAACGGCTGAAGGCCTGTGGCGGGTCATCGCAGGTTTCGATATAATTGGAAAGGCTTGGCAGGTCTTTACGAATTTTTCCAGTTCCAGATCGGCCGAACCGTTCGGCGACCCAACGACAATAAGAGTCGTCACGAGGCGGCTCCCTGAGAGGACACTCATGGCAAAGCTCAACATCAACGGCAGTGTGCGAGACGTGCAGGTCGAGCCCGACACCCCGCTCCTGTGGGTGATCCGCGAGCAGGTCGGCCTCACCGGCACGAAATACGGTTGCGGCGTCGCGCAGTGCGGCGCCTGCTCGGTGCACATCAACGATGCCGTCCAGCGCTCATGCTCCATTCGCGTCGGCGACGTGAAGGAGACCGACAAGATCGTCACCATCGAGGGCCTGTCGCCGAACTCGCTCGCATCCGGTGCAGAAAGCCTGGGCGGCGGTCGACGTGCCGCAATGCGGCTACTGCCAGTCCGGCCAGATCATGGCGGCGGCGGCGCTGCTGAAGGAGAAGCCGAAACCCACCGACGCCGACATCGACGCGGCGATGACCAACATCTGCCGCTGCGGCACCTATCAGCGCGTCCGTCAGGCCGTCCACATGGCGGCCAACGGCACATCCCGAACCTGAGCCGAGGAGGTCCATCATGACAAAGACCATCCGCGGCAAAGCCGCGAAAGTTTCACGCCGCCACTTCGTCGTCGGCTCCGCCGCGGCGAGCGGCGGGCTGGCGCTCGGTTTCCATGTGCCGTTCGGCATCGCGCCGGCGGCCGCGCAAGCCGACGCACCGGCGCAGGTCAACATCTGGGTCGCGATCAAGCCCGACGACACGTGCGTGATCCGGGTCGTGCGCTCCGAGATGGGCCAGGGCACCATTACCGGCCTCGCACAGCTCGTCGCCGAAGAGCTCGAATGCGACTGGAAGAAGGTGACGGTGGAATCGATCACGCCCGGCCGCAACCTCGCCAGCAAGCGCGTCTGGGGCGACATGTCGACCGGCGGCAGCCGCGGCATCCGCACGTCGCAGGACTATGTCCGGCGCGGCGGCGCAACCGCCCGCCTGATGCTGCTGCAGGCCGCGGCCGACGAGTGGAAGGTGCCGGTGGGCGAACTCACGGTCGCGGACGGCGTCATCCGCCACGCCGCCTCCAATCGCCAGACCACGTACGGCAAGGTCGCCGCGGCGGCGTCGAAACTCACCGAGCCCGATCCCAAGAGCATCAAGCTCAAGGATCCGCGGAGCTGGAAGGTCGCCGGTCAGCCGCTCAAGCGGCTCGACACCGCCGACAAGCTCAACGGCAGCAAGGTCTATGCAATCGACGTGCAGCTGCCTGGCATGCTCAATGCTGCGATCAAGGACAGCCCGGTGTTCGGCGGCAAGGTGAAGAGCTACGACGAAGCGAAGATCGCCGGCCGGCCGGGCGTCAAGAAGGTCGTGAAGGTCGGACGACAGCGCGGTCGCGGTCGTTGCCGACACCTGGTGGCACGCCAAGTCGGCGCTCGACGCACTGCCGATCGTCTGGGACGAAGGCGCCGGCGCGTCCGCCTCGGACGCGACCATCGCCGCGCACCTCACGGAAGGTCTGACGGCCACCGTCACCAACGGCGAGCGCCAGAACGGCGATGCGCCCAAGGCGATCGCGGAAGCGGCCAAGAAGGTCGAGGCGGTTTACAGCACGCCGTTCCTTTCGCACGTCTGCATGGAACCGATGAACGCCACCGTGCGCATCACGCCGGACACGTCGAGGTCTGGATACCGTCGCAGAACGTGGAAGCCTCGCTTGCGGCCTTGTCGGAAGCCTCCGGCCTGCCGATCGGCCAGTGCGAGGCATACCGCATCGATCTCGGCGGCGGCTTCGGCCGGCGCGGCGGCACGCAGGACTACACCCGCCAGGCGGTCGCGATCGCCAAGGAATTCCCCGGCATCCCGGTCAAGCTGATCTGGAGCCGCGAGGAGGACCAGGCGCACGACTTCTTCCGGCCGATCTCGCAATGCAAGATGTCCGCCGGTCTCGATGCGCAAGGCAATCTCGTCGGCCTGCACATGCGGGTCTCCGGTCAGTCGATCAATGCGACGCTCAATCCGGCCGGCATCGTCGGCGGCAAGGACCGGCGGCAGCTGCAAGGCTTCTGGGAAGAGCCGGGCGATGCGCAGCTCGGCTACACCGTGCCGAACCTGCTGATCGAATACGCCATGCGCAACACGCACGTGCCGGTCGGCCCCTGGCGCGGCGTCAACACCAACCAGAACGGCATCTACATGGAGTGCTTCATCGAGGAGTGCGCGCGCGCGGCCGGCAAGGATTCGCTCGAATTCCGCCGCGCGCTGATGAGCAAGCATCCCAAGCATCTCGCCGTGCTCAACGCCGCCGCCGAGAAGGGCGACTGGGGCAAGCCGCTGCCGCTTGGCGTCCATCGCGGTATCGCCCAGTTCATGGGCTATGGCAGCTACTCGGCCGCCACCGCCGAAGTCTCGGTGAGCCCGCAGGGCAAGCTGAAGGTTCACCGCATGGTGCTGGCGCTGAATTGCGGCCATGCGGTCAATCCCGACCAGATCGCCGCGCAGGTCGAGGGCTCGGTGGCGTATGGGCTCTCCGCCGCGCTTTACGAGGAGTGCCGGGTGAAGGACGGCCGCATGGTCGATCTCAACTTCGACACCTACCAGATCATGCGACTCGCCGAGATGCCGAAGGTCGAGACCGTGGTCGTGCCGACCTATGACTTCTGGGGCGGCGTCGGCGAGCCGACGATCTGCGTGGTGGTGCCGGCGGTGCTCAATGCCATCATGGCGGCGACCGGCAAGCCGGTGCGCAGCCTGCCGATGAAGAACGTCAAGCTGGTGTAGGCAACCGTCGCTCGCCATCGTGATTGCCGGGCTTGACATCGCAAGTCGGGTTTACCCGACTTGCGACGCTTAATAGTGTGCAACTCGGGCAAGCCCGAGTTGCAATGCAATCCATCTTCTTCGAAAAGGATGAACCGCCGGGTCAAGCCCGGGGGTGACGCGCGGGTCGACCGCGTTCCGGCCGCCAAGCAAGCCATGACCCATCCCGACCGCTTCCTGCTCGCCGGCGTGATGGGCTGACCCGGTGATGCATTCGCGCTCGCCGCTGCTGCACGACTACTGGCTCGCGAAATACGGGCTGACCGGCGCCTACGTGCCGCTGGCGATCAAGCCGGCGGGCCTGCACGCGGCGCTGCGCGCGCTGCCGGCGCTCGGCTTTGCCGGCTGCAACCTGACCATTCCGCACAAGGAGGCCGCGCTCGATATCGTCGACCGGGTCGATCCGGTGGCGCGGCGCATCGGCGCGATGAACTGCGTGGTGGTCGCGCCCGACGGATCGCTCGACGGCTACAACCACGACGCCTTCGGCTACGTCGAGAGCATGCGCGAGGCACAGCCCGGCTGGCGCGCGGACGCCGGGCCCGATCGTGGTGATCGGCGCCGGCGGCGGTGCGCGCGCCGTCGTGGTCGGCCTGATCGATCAGGGCGCGCGCGACATCCGGCTGGTGAACCGCACGCTGGCGCGCGCGCAGGCGCTGCAGCGCGAGTTCGGCGGCCCGGTCCGGGCGATGGCCTGGGAAGACCGCGACGCGCGCGCTCGAACGGCGCCGCGATGCTGATCAACACCACCAATCAGGGCATGGCGGCGAGCCGCCGCTCGAACTTGCGCTCGATACCCTGCCCGCGAGCGCGCTCGTCTCCGACATCATCTATATCCCGCGCGAGACGCCGCTGCTGGCGGCCGCCCGCGCGCGCGGCAACCCGACCGTCAACGGCCTCGGCATGCTGATGCACCAGGCGCGCCCGGCCTTCCAGGCCTGGTTCGGGATCATGCCGGAAGTGACGCCGGAGCTGCGCGCGCTGATCGAGGCAACGACGTGATGTCGCAACGGCCGGATTTACACCGGGCCTGATCCGTCCCACCATTCGTCTCGCAAAGACAAGAATAGCGTGAACAGGAGAGGCCCGATGGATCGACGCAGTCTGCTGGCAACCGGCGTTGCCTCCATGGCGGCAATGACGGTGCCGTTCGCGGCCCGCGCCTATCCCGACCGCAACATTCGCCTGGTCGTGCCGTTCTCGCCGGGCGGCGCGACCGACGTGGTCGGCCGGATGTGGGCCGAGCGGATGAAGCCGCTGCTCGGCACCGTGGTCACCGAGAACCGCGGCGGCGGCGGCGGCGTCACCGGCGCGGCGGAGGTCGCGCGCGCGGCAGCCGGACGGCCACACCTTCCTGTTCGGCAATACCAGCACGCAGGTGCTGATCCCGGCGATCATGACCCAGCCCGCCCTACGATCCGCTCAAGGATTTCGTCGGCGTCTACATCTCTGCAATTCGCCGACCTCGATCGTGGTGCACGAGTCGGTGCCGGCGCGCACGCTCGCGGAGCTCGATCGCCTACGCCAAGGCCAACCCGGGCAAGTTGTCGTACGGCTCGGCCGGCGCCGGCACGCTTGACCAATCTGGCGGGCGAGCTGTTCAAGCAGCTGATCGGCGCGCCCGACATCGTGCACATTCCCGTACAAGGGCGCGGCGCCCGGCGTCGCCGATCTCGCCAGCGGTCACATCCCGATGATGACGCCGAATCGTCGGCGGCCCGCTGCTCGACTTCCATCGCACCGGCAAGGTGCGCATCCTGGCGGTGAACGCGACGAGCGCGGATCAAGGCGCGCGCCCGACATACCGACCGCGATCGAAGCCGGCCTGCCCGGCATGGTGGCCGGCAATCTCAACGGCCTGTTCGCGCCCGCCGGCGTGCCGAAGTCGATCGTCGACCAGATCGCCGACGCCACCCGCAAGGTCGTGGCGGACGCGGAGTTCCAGCAAATCCTGATCGCGTCGGGCTTCGAGCCGATGCTCGATTCCGGTCCCGAGCAGACGCGCGCCTTCGTCACCGAGGAGACTCGCGCGCTGGACGCCGATCATGAAGGCGACCGGCTTCAAGATGGAGTGAACAACCATGGCTCGCGTTCCGCTGCTCCAAGAGCAAGACCATCCCGAACTGGCCGAGGTGATCGGGAAACTCCGTGCCGGCCGGCGCGGCAAGCTGATCAACATCTATCGCATGCTGCTCAACAGCCCGGCGCTCGCCGAGAGCTGGTTCAACCACTCCAACGCCGTGCGCTGGAAGACCACGCTCGACGGCCGCCTGCGCGAGATCGTGATCATCCGCCTCGGCCATCTCATCGGCTCGCAATACGTGCTGCGCCAGCACGTGCCGTCACTGGCGCTCGCCGACGGCCTGACGCTCGAAGAATGCGATGCGCTCGCCGACTGGCGCGCCACCAAACTGTTCAGCGAGCAGGAGCGCGCGGCGCTCGCCTACGCCGACACCATGACGCGCGACATCAAGGTGCCGGACGCCGTCTTCGCCGAGGTCAAGCGCCATTTCGACGCCCGCCAGATCGTCGAGTTGACCGTGCTGATCGGCACCTACAACATGAACGCGCGCGTGCTGCAGGCGCTCGAGCTCGACCTTGAACACCGCGGCGAACTGAGACGTTGCGGAGCACGACGTGGCATTGAGCAAGTCGAGGCCGGTGCTGGTGGTGGAGGACGATCGCTTCCTGCGCGTCGTCGGCATCGTGCTCGACCCGACGACGCCGAAGGAGCGCATCGACGCCTTCGCGGATTTCTTCGCCCACGACGAGCGCGACTTCGACGGCTGGTGCAAGCGGGTGCGGGCGCGCGCGCCGGCGCTCTATCCGGCCGAGGTGCGGCTTGTCGATCGACCAACGCAGAATGCGGCTGCCAGCTGCCGGCAGCCAGATGCGCTGATCGTCGAGTCGCTGCCGGTCGGGCCTGAGGAGCTCGAGGTCGGCCGCAACCTGGCGGTGGTGCAGAAGTTCGGCGTCGCGGCCGCGCAACATCGACCTGCACGCCTGCTAGACGCGCGGCGTCAAGGTGCTGACGCTGCGCCGGCGCGCCAACATCGCGTGCGCCGAGCTCACGTTCACGCTGATGCTGACGCTCGCCAAGAAGATGCACCGGGTGATGAACCGGATCAGCGTCGATCAGCTTGCGCGCGCCGGCTACAGCTACAAGCCGTTCGACCGCCGCCACACGCCGAACTCGAACTGGGCGCGCATCACCGGCCTGCGCATGCTCTACGAATCGACCATCGGCATCATCGGCATGGGCGAGATCGGCCGCGAGATCGCGCTCGCGGGCGGCGGCCTTCGGCATGCGCATGCTCTACTACCAGCGCACCCGGCTGCCGGAGCAGGAGGAGCGCGAGCTGCAGGCGACCTACGCGCCGCTGGCCGAGCTGCTCGCCGAGAGCGACTGGGTCGTTCCGCAGTTGCCCGAGAGCCCGACTCGACCAAGGGCCTGATCGACCGCGCGCGCTTTGCGCAGATGAAGCGCGGGCGCCTGCCTGATCAACGTGTCGCGCGCCGAGGTGGTCGACCGCACGGCCCTGCTCGAGGCGCTCAAATCGCGGACGGCTCGGCGGCTTCGCGCTCGATCCGCTCTACGAGGCGCCCGGCCGCAGCGACGACGAGCTGCTGAAATTCGACAACGTGGTGCTGTCGCCGCACATCGCCGCGCAGCCGCGCTTCAACGCGCTCAACGATCTGGCCGACATGATGGAGAATCTGTCGAAGGTCTTGACGGAGAACAAGCGCGCATGAGCAAGGCGTTCCGCTTCCAGCCACCGGCGGCCCCGAGGTGCTGCGCTTCGAGGAGGTCGAGGTCGGCGACGCCCGGCCCCGGCCAGGTGCGGCATCCGCAACCGCGCGGTCGCGGTCAACTATCGCGACGTGCTCGATGCGCAAGCGGCATCCACGCGGTGCAGTCGTTTCCGCTCCGGCATCGGGCTCGAAAGCGCCGGCGTGATCGACGCGATCGGCCCCGACGTCGAGTGACTTCACGGTTGGCGACCGCGTCGCCTATGCGCGGCAGCCGGAAGGCTCCTATGCGGAGCAGCGCATCGTCCCGGCCGCGCGGCTCATCCCGCTGCCCGACGGCATCGACGAGCGTACCGCCGCCTCGATGATGATCCGCGGCATGACGGCGCGCATGCTGCTCGTCGACGCCTACATGGTGCAGCCCGGCGACACGATCCTGATCCACGCGGCCGCCGGCGGCGTCGGCCTGATCGTGTGCCAGTGGGCGAAGCATCTCGGCGCCACCGTGATCGGCACGGTGAGCAGCGACGCGAAGGCCACGGTCGCGCGCGCCCACGGCTGCGACCATCGCCATCGTCTACACGCGCGAGGATTTCGTCGCGCGCGTGCAGCGAGATCACCGGCGGCGAAGGCCTGCCGGTGGTCTACGATTCGGTCGGCAAGGCGACGTTCGAGGGTTCGCTGAAATGCCTGCGCCGGCGCGGCTACATGTGCTCGTTCGGCGAAGCGTCGGGCGATCCCGATCCGATGCCGCCGCGCCGCCTCGGCCAGCTCGGCTCGATCTATCTCACCCATCCGAGCGTGTCGAACTACAACGCTGACGCGCGCCGAGCTGCATGGCGACCGCCAACGAGCTGTTCGGGATGGTCGGCGGCGGCAAGATCAAGATCGAGATCAGCAACGAATATCCCTTGCGCGACGCTGCCGCGCGCGCATGCCGATATCGAAGCACGCAAGACCATCGGCTCGATCGTGCTCGTCGTATGAGCACCTATGCTGAGATCGAATGCTAGGGCTGCGCTATTCGGCCCGCACGACGGTGACCGGCGCGAGCCCTGCAATTCCGAGCGCCCGTGCCCCCGCTTTGGTGATGTCGATGCAGCGCCCCCTCACATAGGGACCGCGATCCGTGATCGTCACGGTCACGGAATTGCCATTCTTCTTGTTGGTCACCTGTACCTTCGTACCAAACGGCAGCGACTTGTGCGCTGCCGTCAGCGCGTTGTCGTTGAGCGGAATCCCGCTTGCGGTTTGCGTCCCAGGCTGAGACGCATCGCCGACGGAATAGACCGACGCTACGCATTCCTCGGCTCCCGCGGGAGCACTCAGCAGACAAAATATCGACATCGCGGCGAAGGACCGCATGAAGTGCCCCTTTGCTCATGAGGGAATGGCCGGCGCGCACGTCGACAAGCGACTGTGGCGCCACCAGATTGTGAATCAGGCGCTCGTGCCGAGCGCCACTTTGTGATCGTTAGAACGCAGAAGGTCCTCGACCCGTTCCCTGCGAGTGACTAGCTAGGAGGGAGGGGATGCTGCGGAACCTGGAACTTTGCGGGCAGGACCAGTGTTGGCATCGCAGGCGGGACTTCCGATGCTCAATTCAACCCACGTTCGTCGTACCGGATTGGTCGTCGAGGACGACGCAGATTTGCGTTCGCTGATGGTTGAACTCCTCGACGAAGCCGGGATGGAGACGATGGAGTGCGACAGCGCCGAAGCGGCGCTCGCGCTGATGCTGATTCACGGCCGCAAGATCGTGGTCGTGCTGACCGATGTGCAGTTGCCAGGCCCAATGGACGGGCTCGACTTCGCGCGCGAGATCAAGCTCCGTTGGCCCTCGCTGCCGGTTGTGCTGACGTCCGGACAGGGCGGCGAGCGGCTCGTGGGGCTCCCGACGAACTGCGTCTTCCTGCCCAAGCCATGGCGCGGCGAGGAGATCGTCAAGCTGGTGGAGCAAGCCCTCGCCCTGGCCGACCGGCGCACGCCCTACGGCCGCTGATTTCAATCGGTGCGGCTTGTTGTCCGTCGCATCGTGAAATTTGTCGATTGCTCTCTCCTCCGCTCGTCCCCGCGAAAGCGGGGACCCAGCGCGAAATCGCGTGAAGGGAAGAACTGGATTCCCGCTTGCGCGGGAATGAGCGGAGTCCGCGACTGGCTATGAAGCGTCGCTAACGCCCGGTCGCCATGGCGGCGAGCGCCGCGGGCTCCAGCGGCAGCGCATTGCCGCGCCAGGCGACGTGCATGTCCGGCCGCAGCAGCAGCAGATCGTAGCCGTAGACATCGCGCGGCGCCGCGTCCGGCACGTCCAGCACTTGCAGTGGTGCGCCGAGCGCCGCGAATGCCCGCTCCAGCGCGCTCGTGTCGGCGCGCGTGCCGCCGAGCCGCAGCAGCGTGTAGCCGTGGCCGTAGCCGATGCGATCCTGCATCGCGCTGCCGTCGTCGAGCCACGTGTGCGGCAGCCGCGCGCCCGGCCAGGTGGTCGGCGTGTATTCCATGAACTTGTATCCGGCCCCTCCCCCGGCTCGGCCACGATCAGCGGCGAGTCCGTCGTAGCGGTAGCCGAGCTCGGCGCCGATCATGTCGCTCGCCTTGCGCTGCTCGACGTCGGCGAGCTTCGCGAACGCCGCGCGCGCCGCGAGCCCTTCGGGCGTGGTCTCGCGAATGAGCGGCGTGTAGGCGCCGCGCCACTTGCGGCGCCCCATGGTGGCATGGCGCGAGGCCGCGACGTTGTTGGCGCCGACCTGCCGGCGCTCGGTCTCGTAGGCCGGCAGCAGCTTCGGTCCGCCCCAGCCCGCGAGCGTCGCCGCAAGCTTCCACGACAGGTCGATGGCGTCGCCGACGCCGCTGTTCATGCCGAGCCCGCCGGTCGGAATCACCAGATGGATGGCGTCGCCCGCCAGGAATACGCGGCCCTCGCCGTAGCGCTCGGCGAGCAGCAGGTTCTGCTTCCACATGCCCGGCATTGATCATCTCGTAGGCGAGCGGCATCGCGACGGTCTTCTCGAACATCGGCTTCATTTCGGTCGCGTCTTCGACGATCGAGTGCAAGGTGAAGTGCCGCGTCGAGTCCTGCACGATCAGCTGCGTCGCGCGATCGTCGGCGACGTGGTAGTGCCGCCCCTTGCCGATCGGGATGCGTTCGTAGAGCTCGTCGCAGCGGAACAGCGCCTGGCAGAGTTGCAGCAGGTTGCCCTCGCCTTCGAGCGCAATGCCGAGCTGCTTGCGCACCGTGCTGGTGCCGCCGTCGCAGCCGACGAGATAGTGCGCCCCTGATGTCGGACGTAGCGCCGGCGGCCGTGCGCACCGTCGCGGTAACGCACTCGGCGTCCTGCGTGAACGACAGGAACTCATGGCCGTAGCGCACGGCGATTGCCGGCATGGTTTCCGCGATCGACTTCAAGCAGCGGTTCGAGCGTGTATTGCGAGATCAGCTGATACGGCTCGAGCGGCAGCGTGCCGTCTCGGCACTTGGCGATGCGGGTCCGCGCCTCCGCCACCGAGGGATGCGCGTGGTGCACCAGCGACGGCTCGACCAGCGAGAACACCACGAAGATATCCATCGGACAGTGCGCCGGCAGGCCGGCGGCGCGCACGCGATCGGCCAGTCCCATGCGCCGGTAGATTTCCATGGTGCGGGCGTTGCAGCGCTCCATCTTGGGCAGGAACGCCGGCGCCTCCTTCTGCTCGATCAGGGTCGAGCGCACGCCGCGCAGCGCGAGATCGATGGCGAGCGTCAGTCCGGTCGGTCCGGCGCCGACGATGATGACCTGGGTGTCCATGCGATGTTCATGCCGAGCCGCTCGAGCCCGCGCAAGAAGGAATCCGAAGCAGCCGCCTTGCATCCATTTCCGCGCAATCTCCATTGAGTTAAGGCGCGGCAGCACCACTTGCGTCCCCTCTCCGCTTGCGGGGGAGGGATAGGGAGGGGGCAGGCAAACGAATTGAGCAAGCTCGCCCCCTCCCGCGCCCCCCCCCCCGCAAGCGGGGGAGGGAGCGGACCGGACTCGCGGACGCTGCGCAACTCAACCTCATGCACGGAGACGCGCGCAGGCAGACCGCTTCACCCCCGCACCAGCGGCCGCAACGACCGGCTGATACGGGTCACCACGTCGTCCCAGGCGCGCTTCTGCTCTTCGGGATACTTCAGGTCGATGCACGAGATCAGCGGACGCGGGCTGCGGCTGAAATTGCAGCGGCTGTAGTAGATCACGCCGTCGCGGACGTTCGAGATGGCGAAGAACGACGGCGTGATCCGCTGGTATTCCAGCGCGGTGCGCGGCTGCTGCAGGTTGACGCGCAGAAATCTCTCCGGCGTGAACAGCGGATCGTTTGGCAGCGAATAGACTTCCAACACGGCTTGGCCGTCGGCTGTGCGAAACCGTTCGCCGGCGCCGCGCTCCGACTGGCCGCCGGACTGCGAGAACACATCGGCGGGGTAATCGACCTGCGTGCCGAACTGCGGATCGACGAACACCTGCCAGTCCTTCACCTCGAGCCGCTGCCCCTGCGCCAGCAACGGGGTGAGCCACAAGGCTGCAATCGTTCCAAGGATGAGCCGACGCATGATGTCCCTGCCTTTCTGCAGGCCGACATGTAGCCCGCTCTGGATGACAGCATCAGCTACGCATGTGCCGGGCCGCCGGATGCAGGTCCGGCGTGATCCGGTCAGCCCGCACCGTTCAGCCGGCCGACCGCCTGGCTGCCGCCGACCAGGCGAAGATCGATCTGGCCGATCAGGCCGGCGCGTCGCGCCTCGGCATCTTTCAACGCGACGGCCGCTTCATCGAGCGTGCTGCTGTTCGATCCGAGCGTCACCACGCCGCCGAGCAGCAGGCTGAGGCAGGTCAGCAGCGGCAAGGCGTCGAACCGGATCACCCCGGCCATCATGGCGACGCCTAGAACGCCCGCCACCGCGATTGCGCCGCGCGCTGCCAGCATGATCTTGCGGCAATGCTCGATCTTGTCGGCCAGCTGCTCAATACGGGCTTCCAGCCGCGAAATCTCGTCGTGCAGGTGATCGTCGTCCATGTCCGCCGGGCCGGGATGGACGCGAATCACGCCCCCCCTTCGGCCCGCCCCTCGTCGTGGCTTCAACGGCGCCAACTTAGCAGAATTGGAAATCGCAAGGGCGAGCCGCCAGTGGAAACGGGCAAATCCCCGCCCGCTGTGCTAACGGTGCGCCGGCATTTGCCATTCCGGGACGCACGCCATGACCGATACCCCGCCCGACCGGCTCTCGAACGATCCGAAAAGCCCCTATTACGATGCGGACATGCTCGCCCGCGATGTCGGCATCCGGTTCAAGGGCGTCGAAAAGACCAATGTCGAGGAATATTGCGTCAGCGAGAGCTGGATTCGCGTCGTCGCCGGCAACGCCAAGGACCGCCACGGCAACGCGATGACCATCAAGCTTCGCGGCCCGGTCGAGCCGTATTTCCGCAGCAAGTCGCAAGAGTAGCGTCTGTCTCCGTTCGTCCCCGCGGAAGCGGGGACCCAGGGCAAAATATTCGGTCTTGTGGCTCTGGGTCCCCGCCTCCGCGGGGACGAACGAAGAGAGTCTCGCTATTCGGTTCTACCCAGATGCGCCACGGCCTGTTGCCCAGCGATGCGGCCGAACACGAAGGCGCGCAGCACCGACACCGCGTTCGGCGCCGTGGCATGGAAATGCCCGGTGATTTCGCCGGCCGCATAAAGGCCGGGGATCGGGCGGCCTTGCCGCAGCACCTCCGCCCGCTCGTTGGTGGCGAGCCCGCCGAACGTATAGGCAATAGCGCCGATCATCGGCCAGGCGAGAAACGGCGGCTCGACGATGGCGCGCGCCCAGTTCGATTTCGACGGCTGCAAGTTGCGGCGCGGCCGCGAGCCCGTCGCAGCGCGTGGCGTCGAAGGTTTGCGGATCGCCCGTGCAGGCTGTGTTGTAGGCCGCGACGGTTGCCGCAAGATTGCCGGCATCGACACCAGATCTCACGCGCCAGCACGTCGAGCGTGTCGGCCTGATGCGGCGGCACTTCCGAGCGGGTCGCGCGCTGCCACTCCGGCACATCGAGCAGCCGCCTGTCGAGGATCGCGTATGCCTTGCGGCCCGGCAGCCCGAAATGCAGGTGTCGCGCAAAGGTCTCCCAGGTCTCGTGCACGAGGCCCGCGCCCTCGTCGAAGAAGCGGCGGCCGGTTGCGTCGACCACGATGCCGTAGGGATAGACCAGCACGACCGGCGCGGAGTTCTTGCTGCGCGGATCGACCGGCTCGACGTGCATGCCGTTCCAGTCGCCGGCGGCGTCCGCACCATGCGCCAGCGCCAGCCGGATGCCGTCGCCGGTGTTGAAGCGCGCGCGCGGCGCCAGCAGCGGGATGCCTTCGCCGCCCGGCGCCGAAATGCTCGCGCATCATCGCGGCTCGCCCTGGAAACCGCCGCAGGCGAGGATCACGGCGTCGGCGGCAGACGGCCGCGCCGCCGTCGCCCGGTGCGACGAGCACTTCGCGGATCGCGCCGCGTCCTCGGCCACGAGCCTCTCCGGCCGCACAGCGAATAGCGAAACGTGACGCCCGCGCCGCGGCCGCGGCCGCGCGAGCTCGCGATAGATCGACTCGCCGCCGCCGACCGGCTGGATGCGCGGCGGGCCCTTGGCGAGATAGTAGGTCGGCTGATGGAATTCGACGCCGTGCGCCTGCGATCCACGCGATGGTCGCCGGCGCGTCGGCGGCGAGCCGGGCGAAGTAGGTCTCGTCGCCCTGAAAGCCGGTCGCCTGCGAGCATGTCGTGCACGAAGCCGGCTCGACGCGATCGGGCGCCGCCATCCGCATATAGGCCGGCGTCCAGCGGGTATTGCCGCCGGCTTCCGCCGCGGTCGCCTTTTCGACCAGGGTGACAGGGACCGGCAGGCCGCGAGCGCGCGCCTCTGCGCGGCCGATAGCGCCGCCGAAAGCCCGGCCGCGCCCTGCCCGACGACAACGAGATTGTGGGATTTCGCCGACACCCCCACCCTGCCCGGACTTCTGCGTTGTCGCGGCGTGCTTCGGCGCTACTCCGCCGCCACCCGCGCCGAAACGTCGACCGCCTCGACCTTGGCGGCGCAGAACTTGAACTCGGGAATCTTGCCGAACGGATCGAGCGCCGGATTGGTCAGCAGGTTCGCCGCCGCCTCGACGTAGGCGAACGGGATGAACACCACGCCGTCCGGCACCGCGTCGTCCTGCCGCGCGTCGAGCTCGACCACGCCGCGGCGGGTCGAGACGCGCACCGGATCGCCCGGCTTGATGCCGAGCTTGGCGATGGTGCCGCGCGACAAGCCCGCGACCGGCCCCGGCTCCAGCGCATCGAGCATCGACGCGCGGCGCGTCATCGCGCCGGTGTGCCAGTGCTCGAGCTGGCGGCCGGTGGTGAGGATGAACGGATACTCGGCGTCGGGCATCTCGTCCGGCGCCGTGTACTTGGTCGCGACCAGCTTGGCCAAGCCGTTCGGACGCGGGATGCCCTTGTCGAACACCACGTCGCGGCCCGGCACGTCGGGTCCGTCGACCGGATAGGTGACGTGGCTCTCGCGCTCGACGCGCTCCCAGCGTGATGTTGTCGAGCGCCGGCATCATCGAGGCCATCTCGGTGAACACCTCGCTGACGTGCCGGTAGTTCCAGTTCCAGCCGATGCGCTGCGCCGAGATCCTGGATGATCCACAGATCCTGCCGCGCCTCGCCCGGCAGCGGCAGCGCCTTGCGGCCCATCTGCACCTGGCGGTTGGTGTTGGTGACGGTGCCGTCCTTCTCCGGCCAGGCCGAGGCCGGCAGGATCACGTCGGCGTAGGACGCGGTCTCGGTCAGGAAGATGTCCTGCACCACGAGATGTTCGAGATGCGCGAGCGCGCCGCGGGCGTGATTGAGGTCGGGGTCGGACATCGCGGGGTTCTCGCCCATGATGTACATGCCCTTGATCTCGTCGGCGTGAACCGCGTCCATGATCTCGACCACGGTCTTGCCGCGCTTGGGATCGAGCATCACGCCCCACGCGGCTTCGTACTTGGCGCGGATTTCAGGGTCCTCGACCGACTTGTAGTCGGGGAAGAACATCGGGATCAGGCCGGCGTCGGACGCGCCCTGCACGTTGTTCTGGCCGCGCAGCGGATGCAGCCCGGTGCCGGGCCGGCCGATCTGGCCGCAGATCAGCGACAGCGCGATCAGGCAGCGCGCGTTGTCGGTGCCGTGGGTGTGCTGCGACACGCCCATGCCCCAGAAGATGATGGCGCTCTCGGCGCGGGCGAAGGTGCGCGCGACGTTGCGCAGCACGTCCGGCTCGATGCCGCAGATCGGCGACATCTCCTCGGGCGTGAACGGCTTCACGCTCTCGGCGAGTTGTCGAAGCCCTCGGTGTTGCTCTGGACGTATTGCTGGTCGTAGAGCTTCTCGCCGATGATGACGTTGAGCATCGCGTTGAGCATCGCGACGTCGGTGCCGTTCTTGAACTGCATCATCTGCCAGGCATGGCGCTTGAGCGCCTGGCCGCGCGGGTCCATCACGATGAGCTTGGCGCCGCGCTTGGCGGCCTGCTTGAAGAAGGTCGCGGCGACCGGATGGTTCTCGGTCGGGTTGGCGCCGATCACGATGATGACGTCGGAGTTCTTGCACTCGTTGAAGGTCGCCGTCACCGCCGCCGAGCCGACGCCTTCGAGCAGCGCCGCCACCGACGACGCATGGCACAGCCGCGTGCAGTGATCGACGTTGTTGCGAGCCGAAGCCGGTGCGCACCAGCTTCTGGAACAGATACGCCTCTTCGTTCGAGCCTTTCGCCGAGCCGAAGCCGGCGAGCGCACGCGGGCCGTCGCGGTCGCGGATTTTCGCGAGGCCCGAGGCGGCGCGCTCCATCGCCTCGTCCCAGGTCGCCTCGCGGAAATGCGTCCACGGATTCGACGGGTCGACCAGATCGTCGGCGTGCTTGCCGACGCCGTCCTTGCGCACGAGCGGCTTGGTGAGCCGCTGCGGGTTGGTCACATAGTCGAAGCCGAAGCGGCCCTTGACGCACAGCCGGTTCTGGTTCGCCGGGCCGTCGCGGCCGCTGACCGCGATCAGCTTGTCGTTCTTGATCTCGTAGGTGAGCTGGCAGCCGACGCCGCAATACGGGCACACGCTGTCGACCTTGCGGTCGGGAAACTCGGTGCGGACGTTTTCGGCGTTGACCAGCGTCGCCGGCATCAGCGCGCCGGTCGGGCAGGCCTGCACGCATTCGCCGCAGGCCACGCAGGTCGAGGCGCCCATCGGGTCGTCGAAGTCGAACACGATCTTGGCGTTGTGGCCCCGCCCCGCCATGCCGATGACGTCGTTGACCTGCACCTCGCGGCAGGCGCGGACGCACAGATTGCATTGGATGCAGGCGTCGAGATTGACCGCCATCGCAGGATGGCTGCGGTCGGGCGCCGGCCGCGCGTCGCGCGGGAAGCGGCCCGGCTCGATCTTCTGCCGCTTGACGATCTGCCACAGCTCGGAGTCCGGATCGTGCGCGATCTCGAGGCCGGGCTGATCGGTGACCAGAAGCTCCGCGACCATCCGCCGGGCGGTCTTGGCCCGGTCAGTCTGGGTCTTGACCTTCATGCCCGGCGTCGGCGTGCGGATGCAGCTCGCTGCCAGCACCCGCTCGCCCTCGATCTCCACCATGCAGACGCGGCAGTTGCCGTCCGCCCGGTAGCCGGGCTTCGGCGTGTAGCACAGGTGAGGCAGCTTGACGTCGGCGCGGCGGGCGGCGCTGAAGATCGTCTCGCCCGCGCGGATATCGACCTCCTTGTCGTCCAGGAAGAAGGAATTGGGCTTCTGGGCCGTCTCAGTCATCGAGCAATTTCCTAGGCGCTGGCGCCGGCGTGCTCCCCTCCCCGCCGCGGGGACGAAATTCGCGGACAAGTGACTATACCGCCGCCGAATTTGCAAATGGAGCGGTCCCGGCACTGTGACAACCCGCGTGGGCTGGAATTGTGCAGGCGGACGCCACCGAGGGATGCCGCCCACCGCTTTCCACCAGCGCCTGAAACGGATTGATTTCGCTCCTGGTATTTAATTACCTACGATGACGTGCCGCGCTTCCGGGCAATCGAACGGCAGGCGCGGCGCAAGTTATTGGTCTTGAACGCGGCGACAACTCTCAACGATTGAGATCGCCGCCGGGAACCGGCTTGAGGCGCTAAAAGGAAATCGAAAAGGCCAGCACTCGATCCGGATCAACGATCAATGGCGCATCTGTTTCGTCTGGCGCGATGGCGGCGCCGAGGATGTCAAGATCGTGGACTATCATTGAGCACATCACATGGCGAAGAAGCTCGTCCCATGCCCCCCGGTGATCGCGCTGCGGCTTGCGAAATATTTTGGAACAACGCCCGAACTCTGGATGAATTTGCAGGCCGACTACGATCTGCGCCGCGCCCGCGCGGGGTGATTGGCCGACCATCGACCATCGAGCGGCGAGTGCGAGTGCTGGCGGAGCGGTAGCTACTCCGCCGCGATCAACCCCGCACGAGAGTGATGCGCGTAGGTCTTCCAGGTCGGATGATATTCGTCATCGGCCTGATTGCCCCACGTCGCCCATCCCTTTCGGGTACCGCGCGCAAACAGTTCGAGGTACGGCCCCGGACTGCACGCCTCGATGATCTCGTACTGTTCGTCCGGCTTGCGCGAGTGCTCGCGCTTGCGCGTCGCCAGCAGGTTCACCTGACTGCGAGCAGGCGAAAGGGTACGCGCGTTCTTGCCGCGCACGCCGAAGAGCACCAACTCAGTCACATTTCGAAAATAGAATCCGACTCCTCGCCCATCGGACCCGCCATCCTTTCTAATCTTGTGCCACACAAGATTGCTTTTGTATGAGAAGCCCCATGCTTGCAGAACCTTCAGTCCGTCTGGCAGTAATGCATTCGGGCACCACAAATAGATATGCGCAGTGTCAAATGCCACGTTAGACAATGGGAGCGCAATTATTTCATCGAGTTCCATCGTGGAGTAGCGTGACAACCGACGGTGCTCCGGCGCAATTTTTCCGGAACGATTTGTGAATTGCCAAGGCGGATCCGCTAGGATGGTGGCGAAGCGATTGCCTTTTACAAATCTCAAGAGTTCATTAGCTGCCGAGCACATTGCTAAACACCCATCAAGCTATCTTCTGTACTGATTGCCAACAACTTTTCCTCAAATGCCTTCTTTATCCACTCCAAAAATTCTAAATCGTCTGACTTAAAAGACCGTTTATGCGGATGAGCTACTATGCGTCGCAACTCGTTCAACCTATCCATCCACTTTAGATTTTTTGCATATCCCTTTTCACCGCGAATAGGAATGTCGAAATACGGTTTGAAAGCGTTCCAATTTTCGTTTTTCTCAATGATCTTTTTCTTATCAATAAAATCCAAATAGGCATCCAATTCGAGTTGTTTTTCCGGCGCCTCTTCTTGTTGGCGCTCATAGGCCTTGACCCTCATTTCCTTTGTTCCGATATAGTTCCAGTAATTGCTTCCGTGTAGTTTCTTAAAGTAGCTGATTACTATTTCTGTAACGCGATTTTCTATAAACTTCATCGTACTTTCGGCCTCTTTGACGCGTATGTCGTCCTTCGACACGAGATACTCAGAGTGACCTGCACCCGGTTCCGAAGACACCGAGTTAGGTGTTTTGATGGGACCGGAGGTGCGTCATGGAGCGTCGGAAGTTCACGCGAGAGTTCAAGCTTGAGGCTGTGCGCCTGATCAAGGAGCGCGGCGTTTCGTATGCCCAGGCCGAGCAAGACCTGGATGTGCATCAGTCGCAGCTGCGCGGCTGGGTGAAGAGGTTCGCGGACGATCCTCAACACGCCTTTCCCGGCCAGGGACAGATGAAGCCTGAGCAGCTCGAGATCGCGCGTCTCAAGCGCGAAGTCATCAAGTTGAAGGCCGAGCGAGACATCCTAAAAAAAGCCGCGGCCTACTTCGCGAAGGAATCGACGTGAAGTTCGGTTTCATCGTGAAGCACCGGGGGATTGGCCGGCGGGATGGTTGTGCGAGGCGCTCGGTGTCTCGCGGGGTGGCTTCTATGCCTGGCTGACACGGCCGCGCAGTCAACGCAGCCGCAGCGATGAAGAGCTCGGCGCGAAGGTTCGCGCCAGCTTCCTTGGCAGCGACCGGACCTACGGCGCCAGGCGCGTGTGGCGCGACCTTGCAGCCGAAGGTGTGTTCAGCGGATTGCATCGGATCGAGCGGTTGATGCGGCTGCAGGCCCTTAAAGCACGGCCCCGACGGCGTCGTCTGCCGCCCGACTTGGGTGATCGGCAGGCGGGCGCCGTCGCTCCCAACGTTCTCGACCGCGGCTTCGAAGCGCCAGCACCCAACCGCAAATGGATCGCCGACTTCACCTATGTCTGGACCGCGGAAGGATGGCTCTACGTGGCAGCCGTCATCGACCTGTTCTCACGGCGCGTGGTCGGTTGGTCGATGAGCGCCGGGATGACGGCACAACTCGTCACCGACGCGCTAGTGATGGCGATCTGGCGACGAGGCAAACCCGATGCGTTGCTGCATCATTCTGACCGCGGCAGCCAATACAGCAGCGAGCAGTTCCAGAGGTTGATGGCCGATCACGGCGTGGTCTGCTCGATGAGCCGCTCCGGCAACGTCTGGGACAATGCAGCGATGGAGAGCTTCTTCTCGTCGCTTAAGACCGAACGGACGGCGCGCAAATTGTATCGAACAAGAAACGAAGCCAGAGCTGATGTGTTCGACTACATTGAGCGCTTCTATAATCCCAAGCGCCGACACTCTACGATCGGTTATATGAGCCCGATGGAGTTCGAACGGCAGGCGGGATTAGCTTAGGCGGGTGTCAACGAAACCGGGTGCAGGCCAAGCACGGCAACATTGTGCTTCGAAAATTTTGGATCGATAAATGAATAACCATACAAACGATGCTGTCCATCCACTATCCATGCGGACTTATATCGATCCGGCAAATATAGTTCACCGAATTGAACATCCGTTGATTCGCTATTGGCCTTCTTTTCAAATCGCCTCTTTTCCTCGAAGTTTATCAAAATACTCGTAGGGAAATATCCCCCCGCTTTAATGAACTCACCGATCGCCTTCAGACGGCTTCTTTTTACGAGACGCTGATACGTTGGAAGGGCTAGCGGATCGGCGAGCGTTCGGTGATTCACAAAACAGATCTTTAGGAGCTGTTCTGGAGTGGATACGAAGGAGTAAAATGTTTTGCCACCAAGCTTCCCGCGAATGGCGGGAATTGTGACGTCCTTCAATTCCGGGATTTTTTCTCCTCCAAGATATTCTGCCAGGAACTGAAATCTTGTAGCCCTTCCAAGATGCTCTGCGAGCTGGGAGAAATAGCCAATTTCTCGCTCGGTCATTATTCTAATCTGTTCAGCAATTGTCTTGCTCTTATCAGCCTGCGACCAAAGAATCTTGTCGGTGAAAAAAAACCACAGGATTTTTGGTTTGAAATCACGCCCATAGTGAGCGCGTATCGCGTCTGCGAATTGTTTTCGGAGTCCTACGAACTCGGCTATGTCTTTTGATAGAGGACGTGGTTTGTAATCATCGCACGATTTACATTCACCTACGACGACAGTTTCGGCGTCCTTGGCAAACACATCGACCTGCTTTTCCCGTAAAGTACCATCTGCCGCTTTGTATTTTATAGTGAAGTCGTGTCCTTTATTCAGATCGTCATATCCCATTTTATAGAACAAGCGCCAAACTCGATCTTCAAATTGCCGGTCGAGACTTTTCGGTTTTGACAGTCGTAACTGTCGTTTCAATTTTTTTGAAATACTCCAACCGTCGGCCAAATAGGGCGCCTCCCCTCCAGGCAAGACCTTCATGTAAACGAACTCGTCGCGCCGTCGCTTAAATTCAGCGTGCTTTTCGCCGTCGCTTGACGCAAGCGGCGTTAGCCGTAACTGATTGTCAAATCTTGGCATGCCCCCATTCCTAAATCGTCTTGCTCAAGTTTACATTTCGGACCAGACTTCGCAGTTTTTGCAAGCGTTGATTGTACCCCCTCATGCATCTAGGAGAACCTGGCCGTTAGCGATCCCTGACCGCCAGCGACGTGGGCACCGCCGCGACAAAATTTCATTCCTACCCCCACCAAATCCCGGCACAAGGGCGGCCAGCAACGCAAGGAAGCCCCATGGCCAGCTACTTCATCTTCGGCGCGATCGGGACCTGTCCGGACTGCGGCGACAACCGCTTCTCGGGTCCGATCACCATCGCGCTGGACTCGAGCGTCACCTGTCACAAGTGCGGGCATGTCGCGACCGTCGCGGACGCGGTGCAGACCGGGCTCGCCGCCGGCACCGTCAAGAAGCTCAGCGATCATCGCGTTGTGCAAAACCGGCCGGATCGCGCTTGAAGCGAAGCGCGCGCGGGGCTTTGATCTCGGCGTCAGGCGTGTAGGGTAAGGCGCCGTCACGCAAGCATAGGAGAGACGCCATGGCCAAGGGCCAGATGCGAAGCAACAAGGAAAAGAAGAAACCCAAGCAGGACAAGAACAAGAAACAGAAAGGCGCGCCGGCCCCCTCGCCGTTCGCCGCCGGCGGCCCGACCGCGGGCAAGAAATAGGCGCGCCTCGCGCCGCGGATTGCCGCCTGACCTCGCTCATAGGCGCTGACTTATGCGCGTTTCCCGGGCGCAGCGCTACAGCGCGTCCGGGACACAAGACCTGATGTCCGTCAGCCGTCTCGGCTGCCACCGCCGAACAGGCCGGCGAGGCGGGTCAAGAGCGTCCTCTCGTCGGTCAGGAATTCCAGCGGGCCCCGCCGGCTCATGTCGAAGGCGGCGGCGGTGAGCGGCCCGCCCAGCACCGCGGCGGTGTCGAGGTCGAGCCGGTGCGGGCGCACTTCCGGCTTGCCGTCCTTGCGCGGGGTGTGGCCATGGACGATCAGGCGGCCGCAGTCGATCCGGTCGCTGTCGGAGAGGAACGGCTCGCGCATCCAGAGCATCACCTCCTCGGCCTGGGCGTCGAGCGGGCGCGTCAGGTCGACGCCGGCGTGGACGAAGAAGCGCAGCCCGTCGTCATGGCAGAACGGCAGCGCTTCCAGCCATGCCAGATGGGCGTCGGAAATGCGGCCGCCGGTCTCCGGATAGTTGCGCTGCGTGCTCTCGCCGCTGTTGCGCAGCCAGTGCGGCATGGCGGCGGCGCTGCGGTGGGCGTCGATCGCGAGTTGCTCGTGATTGCCACGCAGGCAGATCGCCGTGCCGGGCGCTTCCGCCTGCCATCGCATCAGCAGTTCGATGACGCCCCGGCTGTCCGGCCCGCGGTCGATATAGTCGCCGAGCAGGACGTAGCGCGCCGGGCGTCCGTCCGCACGGGCGGCGCAGGCGTCTAGCAGGCGCCTGAGCTTGTCCAGGCAGCCGTGGACGTCGCCGATCGCAAAGGTCAGTGCCGTCATCGTGGTTCACCCGTGCCGCGAGCCGGTCGGTGGGCTACCGTTCCGGATCACAGCCGGCCTCACACCGATGTGACACGTCGCGGCCCCGCCGAAGGTATAAGGTTCCCGCGCTCCCGCAAGCCAAGCCATCCCTCCAGCCAGGCAGATCATAGGAGCGTCTCATGACACTCGGCAGTCACGCTACCCTTGCGGCGGTTGCGACCGTCGCCGGGCTTTCGCTGGCGCTCGCGCTCCAGGCCCGCGCCGGCGGCGACAAGGTCGCGTTCCCGCAGGACTACGCAAAGGGCGCGCTCTACGACACGGTCGATCGCCCGGACAACAAGCAGTACCGCGAGCTCTACGTCACCCCGCCGTCGGCGCTCGACGCCGCCAAGAAGGGCGAGCCGCTGCCGAGCGGCACGGTCCTGACCATGGTGCAGTACGCCGCCAAGCTCGACGCCGCCGGCAATCCCGAGAAGGACGCCAACGGCCGCTTCATCAAGAGCCAAGGTCGTCGGCTATACGGTGATGGAGAAGCGCACCGGCTGGGGCGCCGAGTACCCCGAGAGCCAGCGCAACGGCGAATGGGAATACCAGGCCTTCCGGCCCGACAAGACTCCCAAACCGAACGCCAACCTCGACCAACTGCTTCAACTGCCACAAGCCGCTCGGCGACAAGGTCGACTTCGTGTTCTCGTACGACCGGCTCAAGTCGGCGGCGAAATAGGCGAGGAAGCCGCGGGAAGCGGCGGGAAGCCGATCTTCTGCGCTCCGGAAGAGCCGGGAAGGCCGCGCGAAGCGCCGCGAGATGCGGTAGCTGACAACCTTTCGGGGCGCGGAATTCGGGGAGAAACGCCGGTCTGCGGGCCGCGAAGTCGTCACATTCCCATGCGGCAATTGGGGTGGTGGATCTGCGCCGGCGGCGCTGAAGGGGGTATCCGATGACACTATTCAAATCGCGAGACAGCTCGGAGATCGAGTCAGCGGTGGAGACCGAAGTGGAAGGCGAAATCCGCGAGTTCGTGCGGCGCGACGTCGCGACGCTGCGGCGGCATCCGGAGAGCGACAGCGAAATGGTCGCCAGCAACATCAACTCGCTGCTGCAGCGGGTTGCCGGAACGTCGATCCAGGAGATCGACAAGCTGATCGCCGAACTGCAGACGCTGCGCGACCGGCTCAGCACCGAAGGCGGCGCGCGTGCAGCGCGAGATCGTCGAATACGCCACGCTAAGCCAGGCGGCGATGCAGTCGACGAAGATCATCGCCGAGAGCATCTCGAGCTGGAAGAAGGTGCCCGACGCGCCGAGCATGCGCGACTGATCGCTTCAAGAGCGGACCTGAACAATCGCGCGGCGGCCCCGGCCGTCGCGCGTTGTCCGTTCCGTCTCCCGGATGGCAATCGCCTATTGCAGGACGAGCTTGTAGCGCGGCATCTCCGCGACCACTTTGCGGCTGTCGGGATTGACCAGGAGGATGCGGTCGTCGAGCTTGACGAACTTGTAGCCGTCGACGAGCGGAATCTCCTGCGCCACGCCCATCGGCAGTTCCTGTAGCGCGACCCAGCCCGGCAGCGCGGCGGCGCCCTCCGGCGGCTCGACATCGGCGACCGGAACGCCAGGAGTCCGCATGACGCCGTCGAAGACCTGTGCGCGCTCCTCGTCGGTGAGCGGCAAGACTTCCCGGCCCATCACGGCGATCCGATTGTCTCCGAGCGCTCCCACGGCCTCGGCCGTCTCTGCGGCCCAGGCATCTGCATCGGGATCGGCGGCCGACCGCACGAACTCGATTCCAATCGCCGCGAAGCACACGAACGCCAATGCAAAAATGCCTCGGTATGATGCGGGCCGCATGTTCGTCCTCCCTTGCGCGAGCAAGGCTATGTGCGCGCCTCCCACCGGCTTCTTAACGTCCTCCCCCGCCGAAACGTTTCATCTAGACTGTTGCAGCGAATCCCCACTTTCATGCTGCACGAAGTCAAATTACTTCGCGCCAAGCCGCCGTGCGGCGCGATTAACCATCAGAAAATTGTGATGCACCGTGTGCGCGCACGGCGCGCCCTGGCTGGGCTCCGGACAAGAAATTGCCCGAACTCGATGCACAACTCGCCGAACTCGCAGCGAGGTGGCCTACGACCATGCCGTTCCTGTCCGATTTCCACACCTCCGCCGGAGCGTGGCGCGTCTGCGCGCTGCTGCTCGCTTTGCTGGCAGGGCCGGCACAGGCCGAGCCGGCGGAATTGCCCGACGATGAGATTACGCTCGGAGACGAACCGCTCGACCTGTCGACGCCGCTACCCGAAGGCGCCCTGAAGTCGCCAAAGCGTCCTCCACCCACCGCATCGCTGGAGCGGCCGTTGGAGACGAAGCTGGGTGTGAACTATCGCAAGTCGCCAATTCCGAACGCCGAGTTTCAGCCGGATCCTTTCATCCGGAACGGTTTGGTGGACGCGGGCGCATCGCCGGAGTCGACCGGCGTCGCGTGGGCCCACGTCACGACGCCGCAACTGCCGCTCGGGTGGGATGCGGCGTCGATCGAAACCCAACTCGATCCGCTGGACGAACAGGGGAGGCTCAGCGGCACGCTCAGCCGCTCGCTCGCACTCGGCGACGAGATCGCCGTGACGGTACGGAACGGCTATTCCACCGAGCGCAGCTTTTCAACCGCGCAGGGTGCGGCGTCGCACGCCTGGTCCACTAACCAGTCGCTGCGCCTCAACTTGCTCCCGACCGACACCACGCTGTCGCTTGATGCCAGCCTGTCGAGCGGCGCGGACCGCTGGCTGCGGTCGTTCAGCGCCGAGCAGAAGCTGTTCGGCGGACCGTTCAGCCTGAGCGGTGGATTGAGCGAGACCTCGAGCGGCGACCTCGCCAAGAGCCTCAGGGCCGGCTTCAAGCAGAACTGGTAGGCACGCAGCGGCCGTTCATCGTAGTCGGTCGCCCTTGCCCGTCGTCGCCTCGCCGGTGCCGGTAAACACACCCACCACGGCGCGGTTGGCGGGCTCGATCAGCAAAACGCGGTTGTCGGACACCGCGAAGTAGTATCCCTGGGTGACCGGAACCTTTGCCGCCAATCGGTCGGGAACGACCTGGGTCGCAATCGCGAACGCCAGAACCGTACCGATCTCCGCGTTCAGGTTTGCAACCGGCGGCTCGTCCTTCAAGGCCTGAAAGACGGCTTGGCGCTGGTCGTTCGGTAGCATCTTGAACGTGTAGGCCAGCGTGATCAGCTTGTCGTCCGCGGCATTCTTCGCGGAATACTTGGCCGGCGCCGTATCGGTATCTTGCGGGGCGCCGGGGACCGCCAGCGTGCCATTCACAAACACCATGGTGTCGTTCGGCGGCACGGTGGGGGTATGCGAACTCGGTTCCTCCCTGCCTGCTTTGCCGGACGGCGTCTTCATTGCCTTGTCGGCTTCTACCTCCTGCCGCGGGCTGCTCAACGACCGAGCCGGGGAACCCGGCGCAGGTTCCGCCTGCGACCAGGCTTCCGCCGAGAAAGCCGCAACCAAAAGGAAAATCGAGCTTGCGCGCATGAAGCGATGCAACATGGCATTTCTCTCCGGTTGCCGGATTTGCGCACGACAACGTTCGAAGAATGCGATTGGTTGCACTGCCGCTGCTGAGAGATCCCAAAGACCGGATCAGCCGAACCGCGGTGCGAGCACCGGCTTGAGCGCCAGCGACAGCGGGAGCGTCAGCCAGCACCACTCCCGCCACCACCAGTACGGCGTTCGACATCCCGAGCGCATCGCCGATCAGCCCGTAAAGGGCCGGCGCCAGCGCGCCCGATCCGATGGTCCCGGTGTAGAACACGCTGAAGGCATGCGCGCGCCGCTCCGGCGTGACGAACGCGGGCACCGAACCGTAGAGCACCGACGAGGTGCCGTTCAGCGCCACTCCGATCAGCGGCAGCAGGACGAGCGCGGCTTCGAGCGACACGGGCAGCAACGCCACGATGCCGACGGCGGTCAATCCCTCGGTCAGCCAGACCGTCGGCAGTACGCCGATCCGCGTTGCGATGGCGGCGCAAACAAGCTTGCCGGCGGCGCCGCCCGCGAACACCAGCGTCAGTGCCAGTCCGATGACCGGCAGGCTCGCGCCTTTGGCGGTGAGCAAAAACGGCAGGAACAGCAGGAAACCCATGCGTGTCGCGCTGTCGACGATGCCGATCGTCAAGAGCAGCGGAAATGCGTAGCGCGGCGCGTCAGGACGAGTTCCCCCCGCCACGCGTACGTCGCTCGCCCCCTCGCCGGTCGGAGTCGCGCTGTAGCGCGGCATCAGGAAATAGATCGCGGCCGCCGCGACGAGGCCGCATGCGCCGAGCAGCGCCAGTGTCGGCCGCCATGCCATGCCGACGAGCAGCAACGAGGCGGTCGCCGGCAGCGTCATCTTGCCCAGGTCGCCGGCGAAATTGTAGGTGCCAATTGCCTGCAATGAGCGCGGACCTTCATACGCCCGGGCCATCAGCGTCGACGCAAGAGGATGCTGGGTGCTCGCCCCAAGTCCGCTGACGAACAGCCCGACGAGCAGCAGTCCGAGTCCGGCGCTCAGTCCGACCAGGCAATATCCGAAGCCCGCGAGCGCCGTTCCGAGCGCCAGCACTACGGCAGCGCCGAACCGCTCCGCGAGATAACTCGCCGGAATCTGGAAGCCCGCCATCGTGCCGGCATAGAGCCCGCGCAGCATTCCAAGCTCCGCGTAACCCAGGCCGAAGTCGCGCTGCCACAGCGGCAGCATAACGTAGATCAGATCGGTGTAGCCGTCATGCAAGGCATGCGCGCCGCACGCCACGCCGGCAGCACGCCGTTCCTTGCGCTTGGCATCGCGGTCCGGGCTTTCGTCCATTGCGCTCATTCGATCACGAGGCGCGGTCCCTCCGCGGCTGTCATTCCGGCGTCGGCGCCATAGAGCGACGCTCAACGAAGGCCGTGCTGACGAACGATATCACCACCTCGCCATTCTGGTTCTTGCCGGTGTTGAGCGATGTCACCAATCCCCAGGCCGGCCATTTCGGCAGTGTGCGCTTCTCGATCACATCGGTCTGGTAGGAGACGGTGTCGCCGGCATAGACCGGCTTGAGCCACTTGAGTTCGCGGAAGCCCGGCGAGGGACCGAGCGTGGCGACCGGCTCGCCCTGCGCGCGTCGTTCGTCGTCTTCGCGGCGGCGGCTTTCGATCAGCAGCCGCATCCGGATCGACACGGTATGCCAGCCGGAGGCGCACAGCCGTTTGAAATGCGACCGGGCAGCCGCCTCTTCGTCGAGATGAAACGGTTGCGGATCGAAGCGCGACGCAAACGATTTGATCGCTTCGGCGGTGAACGTGTAACTCCCCAGGCCGCTGGTTTCGCCAATCCGGATATCCTCGAAGAACTTCATGGCTCAGCCTGCCCGCCCCGGCGTCCAATCATCGGGCTGACGACCAGCGTCATCAGCTTCCGCTCGGCCGAGCCAAAAAGCTCGTAGCGGAATTTGACGAAGCCCATGTCCTGACGGCTGCGCGAGGCGCGGGTTTCCAGCACCGTCGCGCGTACGGTGAGGCGTTCGCCGGGACGAACCGGCGCGACCCACCTGACCTCCTCGACCCCGGGCGCCCCCATGAAACTCGCGCCCCCCAACATCCCGTCGCTGATCATGCGCATCAGCACACAACAGCTATGCCAGCCCGAGGCCGCCAGGCCGCCGAGCAGACTGGCGCTGCCGGCCTCCTCGTCCAGATGCATCGGCTGCGGATCGAACTCCGCGGCGAACGCGATAATCTCCTCACGCGTAATGACGCGCGGTCCATACTCGGTCACCTGGCCGGGCGCAAAATCCTCCCAATACGTGCGAGTCACGGTGGTCCCTTGCGTTGCTGGCGGCCGAGTTTCCCTAGACGGGCGGTCCGGCCCGGTCAACCGGCCTCCGGCATGACTCCCTCCACCATTGGAAAGGCGAAATTTGCCCGCAGCCGCAATCCCTTGCTGTGTCGATTGACCGGGCGGGGGCGGCCGGTGCAGTGTCCCGCCCGGTCGGCAACCGGGATCGGGCGGAGGGCGCGGAACCACGTTGGCCGGACTGCCAATACCGTTCATGCGAACTACAGGCATCGCGCAGTCGCGTTTGCGCGTTTTCATCGGCGAGGAGGAGCAATGCTCGACTATCGCGATCTGTTTCAGTGGGAGCGCTTCATCACGCCCTCGATCATCAAGATCTTCTATTGGCTTGCGATCGGCATTTCGGCGCTGTTCGGGCTTTCCGGGATCATTACCGGCTTCACCCTCATGGCGGTGCATCCGCTCGGCGGTATCTTCTGGATCGTCGCCAGCCTGATCGGCGTTGTCATCGGCGTGATCTTCGCCCGCATCGTCGCGGAATTCGTGCTGATCATGTTCCGCATCAACGAGCACCTCAGCGCGATCCGCAATCGCGGCGGGATGTGAAGAGCAGAACAATTCAATCGCCCTAATCGATCACCTCGTCGGCAGCCACAAGTACTCTGTCCGGTACGTCGAGGCCAAGCGCCCTGGCGGTCTTGAGGTTGAGCACGAACTCGAATTTGGTGGACCTGATGACCGGAAGGTCGGCGGGCCTTTCGCCCTTGAGAACTCGCCCGGCGTAGGTGCCGATCTGGCGGATCCCATCGATCATGCTGGTACCGTAACTCATCAATCCGCCCTCAATCGGGACCACGCGCAGCGGGTAGATCGCCGGAAGTGCATGACGCGCGGTCAGCGCGATAAGTCGGTCTCGCCGGCTGTTGAAGAACGCATCGGCTCCGACTACGAGCGCACCGACCCCTTCTCGGACGAATGCTGCGAAGGCGGCGTCGATTTCGGCATCATTGCTGGCGTTCACGACATGGATCGACAGTCCCAATGTGCGCGAAGCCGCCTGCAAGTCTTTCAATTGGGTCTCGCCCAATTGGTTGGTCGGATTAATCAGCACGCCGATCAAAGCGGCCTTGGGGACCAGTTCGCGCAGCAGTTCCAGCCGCTTCGGCCCCAACACGGTGTTCAGGAAGATCACACCGGTGAGATTGCCGCCCGGCCGATTGAGACTGGCTACGAGCCCGTCTTCGACGGGATCGCCGCCATAGTAAAACACGATTGGGATCGTTGCGGTGGCCGCCTTGGCCACGCGCGCCGGTATAGGTGTGAAGAGCGCAGCGATCGCGGTGACCCGCCTGCCGACGAGATCGACCGCGAGCGCCGGCAGCCGGTCGTATTGTCCATCTGCGGAGCGATATTCGATCGTCACGTTGCGGCCCGCGACATAGCCGGCTTCGCTGAGGCCTTCCTGGAATGCACGGAGTTGAGTTTCGGCCGGACGCGTGGCTGAAAGCACGCCAATCACCGGCACTGGCTGCTGCGCGCGCACCGCGAGCGGCCATACGGTTGCCGCGCCCGCTGCCACATGCAGAAATTGGCGACGCGGAAGTTTCATCACTTTCGCTTCTCCAAAATGTCAGACGTAGCGGTGTCGTCCACTCCAAGTGCGAACGAGGCGACCGTGTTCGTCGTATTACGTGCGATTGTGCCTGCCGGCGGCACCAATGCTGCCAATTGCCTATAGCGAGAAATTCGGCACGTTCTCGCTTTACGGCAGCTCTCGGACAAGCTCTAGCGACTTGCCTGTCTGTGCAACGTACTTCGTTTGAGAACGAGGCGCCAGCCGCAGGAACGGTGGACGGGCGCCAACTTCCAGCAATTAGCTTCGAGGTTATTACAGCTACTCACGGCCGCTCCCGGCCCATCGCGACAGATACCAATAGGCTGGACTTTGGGTCCGCTTATTGAGGCGTTGCGGACATCAGGCAATTGTTGGCAGCATCGAATCTGTAGCAAATGACCCATTTCGGTCGGCGCCGACAAAATTTGCTGTGATGCACAACGCGACCTTCTCATTCAGCGATGTGGTAGGGTGCGATCCTCGGGCCAAGGAAAGCACATGAGGCGACGCGAGTTCATCACGCTGTTTGCCGGCGCTACAGCCATCTGGCCCGTCGCGGCGCGCGCGCAGCAGGGCGAGCGCGTGCGGCTCGTCGGCCTGCTCACCAACCTCACGCAACGCGATCCTGAGGGGAAGGCCCGCGACGATGCCTTCGTGCAGGGGCTGCGACAATTGGGCTGGGCAGAGGGCAACAACTTGCAGATCGAGCGCCGATTCACCAACGGCGACCCCGAACTCGCACTCAGGTATGCGCGTGAGTTGGTGACGCTCGCTCCCGATGTCCTGCTGACCACCGGCAGCGCCGGGCTCGTGCCTTTGCTGCAAGCCACCCGCACTGTGCCTATCGTGTTCACGATCGTGCCCGACCCGGTCGGCGCTGGTTTTGTCGACAGCTTGGCGCGGCCGGGCGGCAACGCCACTGGCTTCGTCCAATTTGAATTCGGGTTGACCAGCAAATGGCTGGAGCTGCTCAAGGAGATTTCGCCGGGCATCACGCGCGTCGCCGTCCTACGTGAGCCGGGCCTCACCGCCGCGATCGCGCAGTTCGCTGCCCTGGAGGCCGTGGCGCCGTCGCTGCGGGTTGAGTTGGTGCCGCTCAACTTCCGCGATCCGGCCGACATCGAACGAACGGTCGCAGGGTTTGCGCGCTCACCAAGCGACGGAATGGTCGTGACCTCCGGACCGCTTGCCTCGGTTCATCGCAAGGTCATCATTGCAACGGCTGCGCGCCACAAGCTGCCTGCCGTCTATGTTTCGGGCTACACGGTGGTCGAGGGCGGGCTGGTCTCCTACGGACCGAACTTTGTGGACCAGTACCGGCAAGCGGCCAGCTACGTCGATCGTATCCTCAAGGGCGAGAAGCCGGCTGACCTGCCGGTGCAGGTGCCGACCAAGTACGAACTAGCAATCAATCTCAAGACCGCCAAGGCGCTCGGTCTTACCATCCCCCCGATGCTGCTCGCGCGCGCCGACAACGTGATCGAATAGCCCCAGATTCTTTGCTGCCCTGCATATCTCGCCTGCTGGCCCACCGCGTCATTTCTCTGCCCCGTGGCGATGAGGCCGCTTTCTGGGCGAAGCAGCCATAGAGCCATGCTCGCAATAACGAATTGTGTGTACGCCGGCCTGGTTGCTTGCTAGGTCGCGAACCTGAAATGCATCACGTCGCCGTCGTCGACGACGTAATCCTTGCCCTCGAGACGAAGCTTGCCGGTCTCGCGCGCGCCGGCTTCGCCGCCGTATTTGATGTAGTCGTCGTAGGCGATGACCTCGGCGCGAATGAAGCCGCGCTCGAAGTCGGTGTGGATGACGCCGGCCGCCTGCGGCGCCCTGGTCCCGCGCGTCACCGTCCAGGCCCGCGTCTCTTTCGGCCCGACGGTGAAATAGGTCACGAGGTCAAGGAGCGCATAGCCGGCGCGGATCAGGCGGTCGAGACCCGCTTCCGTGAGATCGACCGCGGCCAGGTACTCGGCACGATCCGCGCGCGACAGCACCGCGATCTCGGACTCGATCTTGGCGGAGATCACGACGCAGCCGGCGCCTTCCTGCTTCGCACGCTCCTCGACCTTGCGCGAGAAGGCGTTGCCGCGTCGCGGCCGACCGTTCATCGACGTTGCAGACGTAGAGCACCGGCAACGACGTCAGCAGGCCGAGCATATGGAAGGTCTTCTCCTCTTCGGGCTTGCGCACGACCAGGCGCGCGGGCTTGCCGTCGCGCAGCAGCGCCAGCGCGCGCTCCATCAGGTCGAGCGTTTCCTTGGCCTCCTTGTCGCCGCCCTTGGCTTTCTTGCCGAGGCTGTCGACGCGCTTTTCGAGGCTGTCGAGGTCGGCCAGCATCAGCTCGGTCTCGATCGTCTCGATGTCGGCGGTCGGATCGATCCGGTTCTCGACATGCGTCACGTCCGGATCTTCGAAGCAGCGCACCACGTGCGCGATCGCATCGACCTCGCGGATGTTGCCGAGGAACTGGTTGCCCAGCCCCTCGCCCTTGCAGGCGCCCCGCACCAGCCCGGCGATATCGACGAATGTCAGGCGCGTCGGGATGATCTCAATGGATTTCGCCAGCGCCGCGAGCGGCTCGAGCCGCGGGTCCGGGCACCGCGACCTCGCCGACGTTCGGCTCGATGGTGCAGAACGGATAGTTCGCCGCCTGCGCGGCGGCGGTCTCGGTCAAGCGCGTTGAACAGCGTCGATTTGCCGACATTCGGCAAGCCGACGATTCCGCATTTGAAGCCCATGGTCGATCTGATTCCGGTTCGAGGGGAGGCGGCAAGGGATCGCTCATCCGGGTCAGGACGATGCCGGCCGATCCGTGATAGTGTCCCGGTTCCGACGCTTGTATCCCATCGCAGCACGCACGTTTACAAGCGTCGGAACCAAGGGACACTAGCAACTCTATGATTCTAGTGTGGCTTTGGATTTGACGTTCCTACGAAAGACTAGCCGCAATGCTGGTAGGAACGTCAAATCCGCCACACTAGCGATGCATTTCGTGGTTCCGTTCTACCTGTCAAGCTCACGGGGCCGGCGTGTCGGGCGTTTCGCCGAAGCCCTTCGCCTGCATGGCGAGATGCACCTTGTTCTGGAAGCTCGCGTCCTGACCCTTCGCCAGCAGTTCGGCATTGTCGGCAATGATCGCGCACAGCGCGTCGACCCAATCGCGTTCGCTCTTCGCGAAATCGGACAGGACGTGGCCGTGCACGCGCTCCTTGACGCCCGGATGGCCGACGCCGATGCGCACGCGCCGGTAGTCGTTGCCGATATGCGCCGAGATCGAGCGCAGACCGTTGTGGCCGGCAACCCCGCCGCCGGTCTTCACCCGCACCTTGGCGGGCGCGAGATCGATCTCGTCGTGGAAGACCACGATCTGTTCGACAGGCCGAGCTTGTAGAAATGCGCGGCGTCGGCGACGGCGCGGCCGGATTCGTTCATGTAGGTGCCGGGAAGCAGCAGCAGCACGCGCACGGAACCGAGCGGGCCCTCGGCCGTCACGCCCTGGAAGCGGCGGCGCCACGGGCCGAGGTTGTGACGCTTGGCGATCGCCTCGACCGCCATGAAGCCGATGTTGTGCCGGTTGCCGACATAGCTGGAACCGGGATTGCCGAGCCCGACGAAGAGCTGCATGGGGATCAATCGACGTTTGAGTGCGAGGCCGCCAATCAAGCGGCACGCGGCGACCCGTCACGCTTGCCACGATACGAATGTGTCCCCGCGAGCGGCGGGGACACATTGTCGCCGGAACTTGACGTCGCCAAGGCTTGACGTCGCCAGGACTTGACCGCGGCGGCGCTACTTCTTCGTTGCCGCCGGTGCGGGCGTGGCGGCGGCGCCGGGTCGCCGGCGTTCGGCCGAGGCGCAGCATCAGCAGCAGGCGCAGTGCCGGCTTCGGCGGCGGCGGCAGCAGCGGTTGCAGCAGCAGCAGCAGCTTCGGCGGCGGCCTTCATTTCTTCGGCGTAGCCCGACGGCGGCACGATGGTGACCAGCGTGGTGTCGGCCCGCGAGATCACCTTCACGTTCGACGGCAGCGTCAGGTCGCCCAGATGCTTCGAGTGGTTGATCTCGAGCTGCGCGATATCGACGTCGATTGCCTCCGGAATGTCGTCCGCCAGCACTTCCATCTCGATCGCGTGGGTGACGATGTTGACGGTGCCGCCGCGCTTCACGCCTGGCGACTGGTCGGCATTGCGGACGTGGACCGGAATGCGGACGCGAATCTGGGCGCCCGACGCCAAGCCGCAGGAAATCCACGTGCAGCGGGAGATCCTTCACCGCATCGAGCTGGAAGTCGCGCGGGATGACCCGGTGGGTCGTGCCGTCGACATCGAGTTCGTAGATGCTGGTCAGGAAGCGCCCGGCATAGATGCGCTCCTTCAGGTCCTTGTGGTCGACCGATACGGTCACCGGCGGCTGGCCGTCGCCGTAGATCACGCCCGGGACACGGCCGGCCCGACGCTCGGCCCGGGCGGCCCCCTTGCCTGCCCGCGGACGCGCCACAGCCTTCATCTGCTTGACGTTCGCCATCATTCATCCTTTCGCATCGGCGCGGCATGCCTCCAGGGGTGTCGGAGCCGCGGAATGCGGGGGCTTATAGCGGCCCCCCGGCGGGATGACAAGAAATCCCGCCGGCGCTGGCAATGCGCTGAAACCCGGTCTACGGAGGCGAAAACCTGAGGCTGCGGAAGCCGGTTAACCGGAGGTTCCGGCCGAAAGCCGCGCTTCCAGGGCCGCGATCCGGGCCTTGAGGGCCTCGTTTTCCTCGCGGGCGATGCGGGCCATTTCCTTGACGGCCTCGAACTCGTCCCGCTTGATCAGGTCCATGTCGCGCAGCCAGCGTTCGGCCTGATTGCGGACCATGGTATCGACCTCCCGCCGCACCCCCGAGGCGACGCCGGCGGCATCGTTCATCAGCCGTGCGAATTCATCGTACAGGCGGTTGCTGGTCTGGGTCATGATCTCGCTCCGCAACAGGATTGGGCCGGGCCTGACCGAACAATGGTGCCGCACGGGCGCGGATTCAAGGTCGGCGGGGGATTGCGGGTCCAAGAGGCGTCAAAGCTCTAGCCACTTCAGCGCTTCGAGCAGGAGGGACAGGAGATTGAGGACGACCAGCAGCGCCACGCCGGCGATGATCCGCCACAGGCGCCCCGCCAGGACGGAGGTGTTCACCCGGAAATCGAACAGCCGATACGCCAGAGCGAAGGCAATCGCGAACGGCAGCAGCGGCAGGACATAGAACAGCAGGAAGATGAAAGCATAGGTCACCCACGTCTTGGGCACTGGAATGTAACCGGTGTCGGAAATCTGAAACGTGATCAGCATGTCGATCAGCGTTTCGATCAGCGAATAGTAGTAGCCGTAGACGCCCATGTCCAACCGGCCGAGGAGTTTCTGCCATCCGATCCAGAAGATGCCGACGATCAGGCAGATTGCGGCGATCAGGGAGGTCCGCGAATGTCGCCTGACGTCCGCCGGAGCAATCCTGGTTGAACTCATGATCACGTTGACGGCCGCGAACGACAGGAACGTGAGCAACAGGGAGTCGATCGCGTCGATTTTCGGCAGGAAGAAAAAGACATGCCGCCAGACGAAGCTCAATATCCGGGTCCACGAGTTCGAACAACTGAGCCACCCAGCGGGCAAGCGTCAGCACGCCCTTCATGTTGGTGACCAGGGTAAGCGCCGCGCCGGCGATTCCGAACCACGACAGCAGCTCGTAGCGCGCGATCTTCGACACCCGCTGCAATTTCGAGGCCTGCGCTTCGGGCTTGGCAAGCTGGGCCACCACGGCGCCGAGAATCTTGTCGCGGTCGTCGAGATTCTCGATGTGCATGTTGTCGAAAGGCGGCGGGATATCCCGGTACGACACTGCCCTCGCCTTCACCGGAATGAGTTTTCGGTCGGCGTGCGCCCGGCCCGCTTCCGACGCCACCCAATCCGAATGAATCGAGTTCTCCGTCCAGATCGCGATCACGGCGCGCGCACGGCCGAGCTCGGTCATGATCACTTTGCGAAAATTGTCGCCGCTGTGGAGGCCCGCGTCCCACCACACCGAATAGCCCTCGGCCTCGAGGAACGCCGCAAGCAGGCGCGCTTCGTCCTGATCCTGCTTTGAATAGCTAATGAAAATGTCGGCCAAGCGCGTTCCCTCGCGCCCGAGATTACCGGGGACGCCATGGGACCGCTACCCGACCGCCGCCGGTGAGAATTTGCCGACAACCTTGTAACCCGGATGGAGCGAACGCTTCATCCGGGTTACTTACTACGGAATGCTTGCTGGAGGCTAAACCCATGAGCGTGATGATTGATCTCGCGTTCTTAGATAGAACGCTGCGCATCAAATACGGAAACCAAGTTGGCAGCGCGCTTTACGTTCAGTTGGCGGACGTTTGCATGGTGATCACTGCCGCGCACGTGGTTGAAGGACTGATCGCCGGAGAACGCATTGGTGTTCGTTTCAAATCCGATTGGAGAATGGTCGATGTTGTTGGAGTTGCCCGCTGTGCGTTCGGTACCGACGTGTGCGCGATTCGAACGGGGACACAGTGGGGCGAGGGTCTGCACGAGGAAGAACTATCCGGTGGAATCACGATGGGGGAAGAAGTCGCTTATTGCGGCTTCCCCCTGAACATGGAGCTCTATGGGATGCCGGGTACTTTAGGCTGGCCCATGGGCTTCGTAAAGAGCGCCATTTTCAGCGGCGCGGTAGAGCGGCCGAGCGGAGGTTATGACTATTACTTCGACACAATCAACAATCGCGGATTCAGTGGCGGCCCAATCATCAAGCGGCAGGCCGGAAGCTCCGCGTTGTTGCCATTGTCAGCGGATACAAGTTTGACGCCCCAGCCCCGATCTATCAGAAAGCAGAAGACGGCAAGCTAGTCGAAGTCGCGGACTACTGCGTGCAGCCGAACAAGCGGATTGACGATGAGGAACCCCCATCTTTCGGAGGGGTCAACGCAGCGAAGTCCGCTAATTTGAAGGAGATATACTACGCCAAAGAGGGTGCTGCGGATTTTGCTAAGCTCCATCCGAGTTACTTGCTATTGTGTACGCTGCTCACGGCGACGGGATGTTCTTCTGCTTGAGCCATTCGCGCATCTCGCCGATCTCTCGCCTCTGGGTGTCGATGATCTCGCGAGCAAGGTGCTGGTTGCGCGGGTCCTTGCCGAATTTCAGAACGATCTCGGCCATGTCGATCGCGCCCTGATGGTGAGGGATCATGCCGAGCACGAAGGCCGCGTCGGGATCGGCATTGCTAATGCCCTGCATCATCGGGCCGTGCATGCGGTCCATGGCAGCGCGATACGCCGCCTCGGCCGTCGGGCGCAGTTGCGGCAGCATTGTGCATGCCGTGCGGATGCTCGGGGTTCGGCGTGTGCGTCAACCGCTCGCCGGCCGGTGTCCCGGAGTTTCCTTCGATGCCGTAGATCGCGATGTGCAGCCCCCAATACCCGGTCACGAAGATGACGAGCGCCGCCGCAAGTCCGGCCGGGACGCCGGCCAGCCGGCGCTTGACGCGCGGGCAGGAAATGCACCTCCCGGGTATGATCGGCCGCGATGGCGACGATGATCGCCATGATGAGCGCATGGCCGATGAGGTCGATGCGGCCGAACGGATAGACGGCGGCGTTGAAGATGACGAAGAGAGCGATGGCCGACAGCCGGCGGACCAGCGGCGTCCAGAGCAGGCCAAAGCCCATCGTGAACTCGGCGACGCCGGCCATCGGGATGAAGACGTCGCGCGGCAGGCCGAAGGTCAGGAACGGCTTCTCCTCGACGAGCGGATAGAACCAGTCGGGATAGGCGAACTTTTCGAGGCTCGACCACATCAGCGCGATGGCGACGCCCCAGCGCAGCGCCTCGAAGCGATGCTTGCGCCATTCCGGATTGGACGAAGCGTCCAGCACCAGGTAGGCGGCGACCCCGACGCCGAGCGCGAGATAGTCGAGCAGATGGAAGACGTCGTAGTCGCGCAGCGCCAGCAGCCACAGAGCCGATGATGCCGAGGGCCGCAAGTGGCTGCGTCTTGCGAGAGAAGATCAGCCCGGCGATCAGGAGCTGCGTCCACGACACCCATTCGGCGGGCGTCTTGAGATCGGGCGTCAGGTAGACGCCGCCGACGGCGAAGATCGCCACGAAGAAGGCGGCGATGACCACGCGCACGAAGTCGTCGAGGCGCTTCCAGAGCGGGTCGGTGATCCGGTCCATGCCGCGCAGGATCGTTTCCCCGGCACTCGACTTCTCAACCGCTCTGGTCGCGAGGAAGAACACCAACACCAGCGCAATGCCGGTCCAGAACCAGACATTGGTGAGGGTGGCTCTGATCGGCTGCGGCGGTGCTCCGACGATATAGGGCGCGAACCATTTCACATGCGCGTGCGCCGGCGCCGAGGCCGCTATGAATGCAAGCGCAGCCAGGCCAAGCACATGACCGGAAGAACGAAGCAGGACACGACGGTTCAATTTTCTCTCCGCAAGTAACAAGCCGGCGGGACAGATTAGGCGCGAAACGCCATAGCCTGCCATCAGAACTCGCGGCAAAAATTCATGCGGTGAGTTACGCGCGTTCGGCGCACCGAAGGTTAGAGCGCCTCTGAACAGCAAGCGTAGCCCGGATGAAGCGGAGCGAAATCCGGGGCTTCTCACACTTTGCAAGACCGTTCCCGGGTTGCGCTTCGCTCCGCCCGGGCTACAAACTACGTCTTACTGATTGATTTCGGGCTCGACGAGGCTGGCGAGATTTCGCAGCGAATCCTGCCAGCCGAGATAGCACACCTCTGCCGGAATGACGTCGGGGATGCCGTCCTGCACGATGTTCAGCTCGGTGCCGACGGATACCTGCTTGAGCGTCACCGTCACCTGGATTTCGCCCGGCAAGTTGGGATCGTCGAATTTGTCCGTGTAGCGCAGGCGCTCGCCGGGCACGAGTTCCAGATATTCTCCGCCGAAGGAATGGCTCCGCCCGTGGTGAAATTGCGGAATGACATCCTGAAGGTGCCGCCGACCTTCGCGTCGAGGTGATGCACGGTACAGGTAAAGCCGTTGGGCGGCAGCCACTTCGCCAGGGCGTCGGCCTCGATGAAGGCGCGATAGACCTTCTCGGGCTTCGTGGCCAGGACGCGGTGCAGTCGAACGGTGCTGGGCATGGGTGTTTCTCTTTGATAGCAGTTCCATCGAGTAGCTCGTCATGCCCGGCCTTGGGCCGGGCATCCACGTCTTGCTTCAATGAGTAAGACGTGGATGGCCGGGTCAAAGCCCGGCCATGACGGTGCAACAGGGTCGCACCTACCTCTACTGCGGCTCGATCTTGGCGGCCTTGACCAGCGGGCCCCATTTCTCGATGTCGGCGAGGAGGCGCGCATGGGCGGTCTTGGTATCGTCGTGCATCGGCAGCGCCGCGATCCGCTCGAGGAACGCGCGGGTCTCTTCGGTCTTGGTGATCTGGCGCATCCAACCGCCGATCTTGTCGACGATCGGCGTCGGCGTCGCCGCCGGCAGATAGACGCCCCACCACGGGCTCCAGACGAAGTCGAGGCCGGCCTGCTTCATGGTCGGCACATCGGGCAGCCCGGCGATCCGCTCCTCGGTGGTGACCGCCAGCGCGCGGATCTTGCCGGCCCGGATCGGCCCCATCGCGAAGGTGCCGTCCATGACCATAAAGTCGAGCGTGCCGTCCTCGACGTCGGGCAGCGCCTCCGGCGCGGTCCGGTAGGCGACGTTGACGGCCTCGACGCCCGCGACCTGCTTGTAATACTCCGACGCCAGGATCGCGGTCTGGTTGGTGGTGCCGTACTTGTTCTGCTTGCGGCCCTTGAGATAGGCGGTCAGGTCGGCGACGGTCTTGGTCGGCGACTTGGCGCTGACCGTGATGACGAACGCGATGCTCGCGAACGTCGCCGCCGGCACAAAATCCTTCACGGTGTCGAACGGCAGATTCTTGAACAGGAAGCGGCTGCCCGCCATGTTCGAATTGGCGACGAACAGGATGCTGTAGCCATCGGGCTTGGCTTTCGCCACGAGACCGGCGGCGATGTTGCTGTTGGCGCCCGGCTTGTTCTCGACGATCACCGGCTTGCCGGCGAGCTTTTCGAGATGCGTGGTGAAATAGCGGCCGAGAATGTCGGCGCCGCTGCCGGCCGGAAATCCGATAAACACGTGCATCGGCCGGCTCGGGAAATCCTGCTGGGCGGCCGCCGGACCGGCGAGCAGCACCAGCCCGGCTGCGGCGGCCGCGAGCGTGCGCCATCGTTCAAGACGCCAAATCATCGGTTTTCTCCCTCTAGGACATTCGATCGTTGGGCGAACTTCATTCCTGGAACGCCTCGTCGCGCGTCGTGCGGAACTGTGGAACGACGATCAGCAGGATCAGCGCGGCAGCACGCAATCAGGATGCACAGCGAGATCGGCCGTTGCAAGAAGATCGTCGGGTCGCCGAACGACAGCACCATCGAACGGCGCAGGTTCTCCTCCATCAACGGCCCGAGCACGAAGCCAAGCAGGAACGGCGCGCCTTCGCAGCCGAGCTTGCCGAAGATGTAGCCGAGCAGCGCGAAGCCGCCCATCATCAGGATCAGGAACGTCGATGGCATTGACGCTGTAGGCGCCGACGCAGCACAGCACCACGATGCAGGGAAACAGCAGGCGGTACGGCACCTGCAGGAGACGCACCCAGATGCCGATCAGCGGCAGGTTGATGACGATCAGCATCAGGTTGCCGAACCACATGCTCGCCACCATGCCCCAGAACAGTTCGGGCCGTTCGGTGAGGATCGCGGTGCCGGGCGCGATGCCCTGGATCAGCATCGCGCCCATCATCAGCGCCATCACCGGGTTCGAGGGAATGCCGAGCGTTAGGAGCGGAATGAACGAGGTCTGGGCGCCGGCATTGTTGGCGGCCTCCGGCGCCGCAACGCCCTCGACCGCGCCTTTGCCGAATTCGCTCGGGGTGCGCGAGATTTTCTTCTCCAGCGTGTAGGCGGCAAACGACGGCCAGCACCGCGCCGCCGCCCGGCAGGATGCCGAGAAAGGCGCCGAGCGCGGTGCCCCGCAGCGCCGCCGGCACCGCGCGGCGGAGCTCCGCGCGCGTCGGCCACAGGCTGCCGATGCGCGGCGTGACGGTGCGCCCGTCGCGGATGCGGTCGAGATTGCTCATGATCTCGGCGAGCCCGAACAGGCCCATGGCGAGCGGCACGAAGTCGACGCCGTCGTAGAGCTCCGACACGCCGAACGTGAAGCGCGACGTCGCGCTCTGCGATGTCGGTGCCGATCAGGCCGACCAGCAGGCCGAGCAGCACCATGCCGACCGCCTTGACCACCGAGCCGTGCGCCAGGATCACCGCCGCGATCAGGCCGAACAGCATCAGCGCGAAGTATTCGGGCGAGCGGAACTTGACCGCGAACGCCGCGAGCACCGGCGCGAACGCCGCGATCAGCAGCGTGCCGACGCATCCCGCAAAGAACGAGCCGACCGCCGCGATGGTGAGCGCCGCGCCGGCGCGGCCGTTGCGCGCCATCTGGTAGCCGTCGATGCAGGTGACGACGGACGACGATTCGCCCGGCAGGTTGACCAGGATCGCCGTGGTCGAGCCGCCGTACTGCGCGCCGTAGTAGATGCCGGCCAGCATGATCAGCGCGCCGAGCGGCGGCAGGCCGAAGGTGACGGGCAGCAGCATGGCGATGGTGGCGATCGGGCCGATGCCGGGCAGCACGCCGATCAGCGTGCCGACCAGGCAGCCGAACAGGCAGAATCCGAGATTGATCGGCGTCGCGGCTGCGCCGAAGCCGGTCGCGAGGTTCGCGAAAATGTCCATCAGACCGGCCAGACCGCGAACGGCTGTCCGAGCAACTGAACAAACAGCACGAAGCACAGCACCGCGAGCCCGATCGCCAGCGCGATCACTTCCAGCCAGTTCATCCTGCGCCATGCGAACGACGCCGTGACGGCGACCGCCATGACGGTGAGCACCAGTCCGAGACGCTCGATGCCGAACGCGAAGACCGCGATGGCCGCGAGGATGAAGAGCTGCGGCACCACCTGGCTCTTCTCGATCGCCGGGCCCTCGACCGCCAGCGCGCGCAGCGCCAGCACCCCGCCGACTCCGAGCAGTCCGACGCTCAGCACGACCGGCAGAAAGCCCGGCCCGATCTTGGCCAACGTCCCCATCGCGTAGTCGCGGCCCAGCCAGAGCGCGAGGCCGCCGAACGCAATGAAGAGAATTCCAGACCAGAAATCCTGCGGGTTCTTGACTCGAACCATGCCGAAGCAGCTCCCTGAAGGTGCGCCAGTCGCCCTGAGGCATAGCGCAAGATCGCAATCCTATCCATGCCGGGCGGGCAACGGACCGCCCGGGCTTGCCTGCTACGTGTGGTGAAAGGCGCTCAGCCGGCGAGTTCGCGTGAGCGCCGGGTCGCAGCCGCAATCGCTTCGACCATGAGACGCTCCAGCCCATCCTTGCCCATCAGCACGTCGAGGGCAGCCGCCGTGGTGCCGCCGGGCGAAGTGACATTCTGCCGCAAGGTTGCGGCCGCAAGCGGCGAGCGGGCGAGGAGTTCGCCCGATCCCGCGACGGTCGCGCGCGCCAGCGTGTCGGCGAGTTGGGTGGGCAATCCCGCGGCCGCGCCGGCGCGCCCCATCGCTTCGGCCAGCAGGAACACATAGGCCGGGCCCGAGCCCGACAGCGCCGTCACCGCATCCATCAGCGATTCGTCGGCAAGCCACTCGACCTGGCCGACCGCAGACAACAGCGCATGCACGAGCGCGCGCTGCTCCGGCGACACGCGCGTATTCGGCACCGCCACTGTGATGCCGCGGCCGATCGCGGCCGGCGTGTTCGGCATGGCGCGGATCATCGCGGCGGGCGGCAACGCCTGTTCGAGAAACTTCAGAGTACGCCCGGCCATGATCGAGACGACCGCTGTTGACGGTCCGACGTAAGGCTTCAGCAACGGCACCGCGTCCGGCGCAGTCTGCGGTTTGATCGCGAGCACGATCGCGGTCGCTTCGCCGATATCGCCGGGCGAGGGATTGAGACGCAGACCTCGCGCCGTCAATGCGGCGATCTCGCCCGCCGGCTGGGGTTCGAGCACGACCACGTTCTTTGCCGCCATGCCGAGCGCCAGCCAGCCCTCAAGCATGGCGCCGCCCATCTTGCCGGCGCCGACGAGGAGAAGCGTTCCGGTGAAATCGGCGAGCGCCGCGGGCGGTTTTGTATTCGTTGTGACCATGGCATGGATCTCGTTGTCATCATCCGATTATGTCCAGCAGTCGGGCTCGACATCCCCCGTCGCGGGCATTTCGGACTTTTCCCGCGCGAAAGCGGTCGTCCTGCGCTCAGTTGAGTTTGCCGATCATGATTGTTTTCGGGGGCGCATCGTCTGGCCGCCGCCCAGCAAGGCCCCCATTCCTTTCGCAACCTCGCGCGCGCATTCGATGAAGCGCTCGACCACCGGGCTCAGCGTTCGGTTCTTCAGCGTGGCGATCACGACCGGCCACGGCCGATCCGGCAGATCGACTGGGAGCGCCTTCAGATTGTCGTACAGCCTGAGTGGCGAGTGGCCGAACGTCGTGATGTACCGGCCATTGGCAAGCAAGTGAACGCGTACGGGCACGGACTGAGTCACCAGAGCGGCCTTCGGCATGTCGAGCCCGCGGCGCGCGAAACGCGTCCGCCAGATGCGTGTAAGTCCACGTTTGAGGTCCTGCAAGCAGCCAAGGCTCGTCGACGAGTTCTGCAAGATCGATCTTGCGTCGGCGCGCCCATCGATTGGCCTGTCAGCCACCACGAACAGCCGGTCGTTAAAGAGAACTTCCACATTCAAGTCCTCTTCCTCGCCGAGAGCGGGCGGCGACCAGTCGGGCCAGGACCAGATCACATTTTCGATCGCGCAACGCCGCACGCTGCGACGCAGGAGATGGCACTTCGTCCACGTGCAGGACGACGCGCGGATAGAGCTCGGAAAATCGCTTGATGATCGGCGGCAGGACCGCGGCCGAAAAGCGCCGTCCGTCGCATCCAATCCGCAATTCGCCGACCGTCGGATCGGCCAGATACTCGATGTCCCTGCTGCTTTGCTTCAATTCATCGAATGCCGCGATGCTGCGTTTGAGCAGCGCGTCACCGTACACCGTCGGCTCGACACCCTGCGGGCTTCGATCGAGCAGCCGCACGCCGAAGGTGTGCTCGAGCTCGGCGATCACTTCCGACACGGTGGGCTGCGAGACCCTCAGCTGCGGCGGCCGCCTTGGCCATGCTGCCGCACGCAACGACCGTCGGAAAACACGTGCAGGTGCCGCAGCTTGAGCCGGCGGCCGACCTGGCTATCCCAATCGCATCTGGCGCGCCATCGGAAATTTCCTAGGGGGATAGAGAACAATATGGAATTCCCCTATAGCCCGACCGGCGTTAGGTCGCAATCAAGCTCGTTCGCATCGTTCGCGGCACAGCCCGATCCGGACGTTCAGATCGAGGACCACATCATGCACAAGCAGAACATGCCTTCTGACGGCGCTCGCCCTCGCCGTCCTGGCACGCGTGCAGAACGCGTCTGCGCAGACCTATCCGTCACGGCCGATCACGGTGGTCGTGCCGTTCGCGGCCGGCGGAACGGCGGACGTGATCGCGCGCATCATCTCTGAGCGGATGCGGCAGTCACTCGGACAACCCGTCATCATTGAAAACGTCGTTGGCGCCGGCGGCAGTATCGGTGTCGGCCGGGTCGCACGCGCGGCCCGGATGGCTACACGCTCATCGGCGGCCACTGGGGCACGCACGTCGTGAATGGCGCGACCTATGAGCTGGCATACGACCTGCGCAGCGCCTTCGAACCCATTGCGCTGACTGCGACCGGTCGCCAGGTGATCGTCGCGAAGAGGGCCATGCCGGCGAATGACCTCGAAGGGCTTCATCGCCTGGTTGAAAGCGCATCCGGACAAGGCCTTGATGGGGACCGCCGGCGCCGGCGCGGGGCAGGTCAACGGCTTTCTCTTTCAGAAGATGACAGGCACGCGTCTTCAATTCGTGCGTATCGTGGATTGGCGCCGGCCGTGCAGGATCTGGTGGCGGGACAGATCGACATGATGATTGCGAGCGCGGCCGATCTCGCTGCCGCAGGTCCGCGCCGGCACCATCAAGGCCTATGCCGTCGCGGCCAAGAGCCGTTTGACGATCGCGCCTGACATCCCGACCGTGGACGAGGCAGGACTGCCCGGATTTTACACGCAGATGTGGCATGGACTTTGGGCACCCGCGCGCACGCCCAAGGACGTCATCGCCAAGCTCAACGCCGCGGTCGTGGATGCCTTGGCCGATCCGGCGGTGCGCAAGCGGCTCGCCGATCTCGGGCAGGACATTCCGCCGCGCGAGGAGCAGACGCCGGAGGCGCTCGCCGCCTACCACAAGGCCGAGATCGAGAAGTGGTGGCCGATTATCAAGGCGGCGGGCATCAAGGCAGAGTGAACGGAACGTGCCCGCAACTCGCCAATTTAGCTACGCCTGGCCCTGGGTCTCGAACATCGTGGCGTCGAGCGCCTCGCGCGGGCTCTTGCCGGCCCAGCACCACGAACTGGAACGCCGGGAAGTAGCGTTCGCAGGCATCGAGCGCGGTGCCGAGCAGCGCCTCGCACTGCCGCCCGGACGCCTCGACGCCACCCGCCAGCACCAGCGCGTGGCGGTACATCACGATGCCTTCCTGGGTCCACAGGTCGAAATGCCCGACCCACATCTGCTCGTTGATCATCGAGATGAGCTGCTGCACTTCGCTGCGCAGGCGCTCCGGCACCTTGAGCTCGAACGCACAGGCGAGATGCAGCGCCTCGATGTCGAACATCCAGGTGAAGGAGACCTGATAGTCGCTCCACTTGCCGCGGACCAGGATGGTGATCTCGTCTTCGCCGGCGCGTTCGAACGACCAGTCGTTGGTCGACGCAACGCGCTCGACCACTTCAAGCGGATTGCCGCGAGATTGCTCGTTGAGATCGATGAGGGACATGCCGTCTCCACCCTGCCGCCGGGAATGGAATGCGCACACGACACTGCACGCACACCACGCCTTGCCTGACGCGGTCCCCGGTGGAGCTGACGGACCGCTCCGGGGCGAATCACTTGCGAGTCGAATATAAGGCCTTGATTCCGGCGGCCAAAGTCCAATTAGGCCGGTTCCAGGTTAACGTTCGGTGGATATCCGCGAGCCGCGAGTCGATTGTCCACAACTTGATGACTCGCAGAGCGCGCGCATGACGTGCAGCAGCGCCGCAGGAGCTCGCGACGCGCGAGTGCCGCTCAGTCGTCGAACAGGCTCGACACCGATTCCTCGGCGGCGGTTCGCCCGATCGCCTCGCCGATCAGCGTCGCGACCGACATCACCCGGATGTTGCGCGCCACCCGGACGGCCGAGGTCGGCTGGATCGAGTCGGTGATGACGAGTTCCTTCAGCCGCGAGCCGGTGATCCGGGCGACGGCGCCGCCCGACAGCACGCCGTGGGTGATGTAGGCATAGACCTCGATCGCGCCCTGGTCGAGCAGCGCATCGGCGGCATTCACCAGCGTGCCGCCGGAATCGATGATGTCGTCGACCAGCAGGCAGATGCGGCCGTCGACATCGCCGATGACATTCATCACCTCGGATTCGCCGGCCCGCTCGCGGCGCTTGTCGACGATGGCGAGCGGCGCGTTGATGCGCTTGGCGAGCCCGCGCGCGCGCGCCACGCCGCCGACGTCGGGCGACACGATGGCGAGCTTGGCGAGGTCGAAGCGCTCCTTGATGTCGCGCACCATCATCGGCGAGGCGTAGAGGTTGTCGGTCGGAATGTCGAAGAAGCCCTGGATCTGGCCGGCATGGAGATCGAGGGTCATCACCCGGTCGGCGCCCGCCGTGGTGATCAGATTGGCGACCAGCTTGGCGGAAATGGGCGTGCGCGGCCCGGGTTTGCGGTCCTGCCGGGCATAGCCGAAATACGGCAGCACCGCGGTGATGCGCCGCGCCGAGGCGCGGCGCAGCGCGTCGATGATGATCAGCAGCTCCATCAGGTGGTCGTTGGCCGGATACGACGTCGACTGGACCACGAACACGTCGGCGCCGCGGACGTTCTCCTGGATCTCGACGAAGATCTCCATGTCGGCGAAGCGCCGCACCACGGCCTTGGTCAGTCGGCGTCTTGAGGTAGGCGCGCGATCGCATCGGCCAGCGCAGGATTGGAGTTGCCGGCGACGAGCTTGATCGCTCCGTTGTTGGCCGCCATCACTGCCTCCAGAGCTTTTCCCGGCATAAACAACGCATTAACACCAAATTGGACAGGGGCCGGATCGCGCACACGGGCCCCTTGCGATGGATGGTGGCGCGCGGCTCTGATAACAAGGAGGCCCGCGGCTGGCAATACGAGCCCGCGTTGTCCCGTAATTTAGGCTATCCGGACGGTGGCTTAGTCGTTCGGCGAGAAGGCGAGCGCCCGCTCGGACGCGGGACCCGGACTGGGGCGCGCCACCGGCAGCGGCACCTCGCCGGGCGGCGGCAGTTCGATACCGGCATCGACAATCTCGACCTTGGGCTCGTCGCTTGAAGATGCGGAAAATTCCGGCGGCCTCGGGCGCCCAGTCGTCGATCCATGCCGAAGCGTCGAGCTGCGCTTGGGCGCGGGCGGCGGCGTCTCGGCAGCCGCTGCGGCCGGCGCCGATTGCGGGGCCGCTTCAGCAGCGGCGAGCTGGTCGACGCCGGCGCGCGCGATCTTGCGCAAAACCTGATCGTCGGCAGTGGCCCAGCCGGCTGCGCCGGTGCGCCCTTGTCCTCGACCATTGAGCGCGGAACGTCCGGCGCTGCCGACGGTCGTAGACATCCCACGCCCACGCGATCGCCGTCGCGCTGCCCTCGGCCTGCGCCGCGAGGTAGCCGCGCAACCGGTAGTCGGCCTCGGCCGGGCGCGACCACCGCGATCTGGCGGGTGGCGGCCTCCTCCTTCAGCGCGCGCATGAACTTGCTCGAAAACCGCCGGCGGCGCCCCGTCGACCGACTCGAACGCCACCGAGACGTGCGGACCTTCGCTGAGATTGCCGAGCTGGCCAAGATTGGCGCAGTGCCGACCTGGCCAAAGCTGCAGGCTGAGACCATGAGGCCCAGCAGAAGGACGCACAGCCGCCCACAGCGCCGATTTATGCCGGCCCGCGCGCGCCCGCGACGGCCGGCCCAATCCACTCTGCATCGACTTCCCCGCCTCGGCGGATCTTGTTGAGATTTCCGCCAAGGCGCAGAGCGCCCCGGCGACCGCCGAGCTTCCCCTGGTCTAGTTGTACCGTCGATTTCCGGAGAACCGACTATGGCCGGAAAGCCACAGTGGCCGGCCAGATTCAGTGCGCATGAAGCGCTCGAGCGCGATCGCGTTGACGTGCCGCCCGTAGTCGGTCTCGCTGCACATGGGTCGAGCGCCGATAGCTGAAGAAGCGCGCCGGATCGGCATAAGTGCAGCAGCCGAGATCCTCGATCGCGGCCGATGCCGGCCGCGTCCAGCCGCGCCTCGATATAGCCCGGCAGGTCGAACATGGCGTGGCCGGCGCGCGGCGACGGCTTGAAGAAACGCTGGTTGTCGGCGTCCGCCTCCTCAAAGCGCGCGACGAATTCCGGTCCGACCTCGTAGTTCGGCTGCCGGATGGTCGGCCCGAGCGACCGCGACGATCTGCGCGGCGGTCGGCGCCACACGCCTCCATGGCGGCGACGGTCGCTTCCAGCACGCCGGTGAAAGCACCGCGCCAGCCGGCATGCGCGGCGCCGATCACCCGCGCCTGCGCGATCGGCGAACAGCACCGGCGCCGCAATCGGCGGTGGTGACGCCGATGGCCAGGCCGGGCGTCCGGGTCACGATCGCGTCGACGCGCGGACGTTCGTGCGGCGGCCACGGCCGCTCGATCGTCACCACGTCGGGCGAATGGATCTGATAGGCGGTGAGAAAGCGGTCGGGCGCGACGCCGAGCGCCGCCGCCATGCGGGCGCGGTTCTCGGCGACCTTGCGCGGGCGCATCGTTCGAGCCGGTACCGCCGTTGAGCGAGCATAGATGCCGTCCGACACGCCGCCGTCGCGCGTGAAGAATGCGTGACGGATGCCGGACAGCGCGGAGAGCGTCGGCCTTGATCATGCGGACGGCACTATTGCGATTCGATTCGGCTCGAGCATATCAGCCGAAGCCCGGCAACGGACCGATCCGCGGTGCCGAAAGCCCGAGCGCCTTGACCATCCGTCCCATGCCGGTGCGCTCCCGGCTGGTCAGGCGGACGAGCGCCGCCTGCACCGCGGCCGCCTGCTCGTGCGGTGCGCGCCGGACTTGAGCGCCGCCGCCCGCTCCTCGATGCCCAGCCGGCGCAGGAATTCGACCTGCTCGATCGGACCATGCACGCGCGCGCGCATGCTCTCGGCGGCGCGGGCGATGCGCCTGGAAGTCCACATGCGCGGTGAGATCGACCTCGGCCGGGCACCGACCAGCGGATCGGCGAAGCCGATGCCCGCCGACCGCCTGCAGCGTGTCGCCGATCGCGCTCTGCGACGTGGCCGTAGTCGATGATCAGCGCGACGCCGTTCGACTGGCACGACCCGCCGGCCGAGTTCCAGCGCCACCTGGTCGGCACGCCATTCGAAGATCTCGCCGATCCTTGCCGGCCGCATGTCCGCGGCAGGAATTCGTCGAACAGCGGGATCGGATCGCGGTCGATGCTGAAATGCAGCTTGTCGTCCTCGCCGATCTTGACCACCCGCTCGTGCCAGCCGTCCGCGCACATCACCGCCTGATGCACCGGCAGCGCGTCGAAGAATTCGTTGGCGATGACGATCAGCGGCCCCGTCGGGAACCTCGTTGAGCGACTTGTGCCACGACACCGGCACGTCGGCGGCGCCCAAGCGCCAGCCGCTGCAGCGTCTCCAGCACCGGACTGATCTCGACGATGTGCACCACCATCGCGGCGCGGAATTCCGGCAGCACCTTGGCGGCCCGCAAGGCGTCGAGCATCAGGGTGCCGCGGCCGGGCCCAAGTTCCACCAGGCGGACGTTCTCCGGCGAGCCCATCACCCGCCACGCCGCCGCCGCCCAGATGCCGATCAACTCGCCGAACATCTGGCTGATCTCCGGCGACGGTCGTGAAGTCGCCGGATGATCCCAGCGGATCGCGCGTGATGTAGTAGCCGTGCTCGGGATGGGTCAGGCACAGTTCCATGTACTGCGCGACCGGCATCGGGCCGTGCCTGCTCGATGCGCCGGCGAATCTCCGCTTCGAGCGGTGACGTTCCCTCGGCCATCAGGTCTGCCGCAGCCGGCTTGTTTCGCATCGCCACGAGCAATGAAGCCGATGCCGGTCAGCATCAATGGCACCGACAGCAGGATGCCCATGGTCAGCCCGCCCCACAGGAAGCCGAGCTGCGCGATCCGGCTCGCGGAAGAACTCGCAGATCGAGCGCGCGATGCCGTAGCCGAGCGCGAACGCTGCCGGTGATGAGGCCGGGCCGCTTGAGCGCGCCGGCGCGAATCAGAAGCGCAGCACGACGAACAGCACGAGCCCTTCGAGCGTCGCCTCGTAGAGCTGGCTCGGGATGCCGCGGCTCCGGCCCGCCGTTCGGGAAATACCATGGCCCAGGGCACGTCGGTCGGCCGGCCCCACAGCTCGCCGTTGATGAAATTGGCGATGCGGCCGAGAAACAGCCCGATCGTTGCCGCCGCACAGGTCAGGTCGCCGAGCGAAAGAAACGAGATTTGCCGAAAGCGCGCAAACAGCACGATCACCAGCAGGCAGCCGATAAAGCCGCCGTGGAACGACATGCCGCCCTTCCAGAGCTGGAAGACTTCGAGCGGGTTCTCGACGAAATACGGGCAGGTTGTAGAACAGCACATAGCCGAGCGCGGCCGCCGAGGATGATGCCCAGCGTCACCCACAGCACGAAGTCGTCGAAGTCGTCGACGGTCAGCGGCGCCGGCCCGCCCCACAGCTTCTCCGGTCGGATCAGCGTGCGCGCGTAGAGCCAGCCCAGCAGAATGCCGACGATATAGGCGAGCGCATACCATCGAATGGCAATCGGCCCGAAGCTGATCAGCACCGGGTCGAAGGCGGGAAACGGGATGGCGAGAGCGGCATCGGATCATTGGCGATGGTTCCGCAGGTTCCGTGCGTGATGCGGGCAGTGCACCCGCGAAGTCAAGTCAAATGCCGATCAGCACGACGGACCTGCGTTATCGCCGAGCCCGAGGGCCCGCGTCCATATTCTCTTGTTCGCAAGCCACTGGAATGGTGCACACGAGAGGCCTAGATTTGATGGATCGGTCCCGCCGAGGAGCGTGAACATGGCCCGCAAATCTACCCGCAAATCCGCAGCCCGCCCGACCGCCACCGGACGAACGTCCGAGCCCCGGCCCGGCCAGTCCGACCACGAGCGGGTGATCGATGCATTCATGACTCTGCTGGCCGAGAAACCGATCGAGCAGATCGGGCTCGGCGAGGTGGCGGCGCAAGCCAGTGTGACGCTTCCCGACCTGCGCAACATGTTCGGTTCGACGATCGCGATCCTGGCCGCCCACATGAAGAATGTCGACCGTGCGGTGCTCGCCGGAGACACCGCGGAACTCGCGGAGGAACCGCCGCGGGAGCGATTGTTCGACGTGCTGATGCGGCGGCTCGAAGTGCTCGCGCCGCACCGGGCCGCGATCCGCTCGCTCAGTCGGTCGGCGATGTGCAATCCCGGACTGGCGCTGGCGCTGAACGGGCTCGCGGTGCGCTCGCAGCAGTGGATGCTGACCGCGGCCGGCATCGGCGCGTCCGGCCCGAAGGGCATGATGCGCGCACAGGGCCTGGCGATGCTATTTGCCGGCGTGCTGCGCACCTGGGTCAATGACGACGACGAGGGCCTCGCCCGCACCATGGCGGCGCTCGACCGCGCGCTCGCGCGCGGGCAGGTCTGGTCGGGCGTGCTCGACGGCGTCTGCCGCATTCCGGCCTGCGCCAGCCGCCTGCGCCCGCGTCGCCGCCGCCGCGACGACTACGACGACGAAACCGTCGCCGCGTAGCCTCGCGAGTGTGACGATCACTCGATCACCTCGTCGGCGCGAGCGAGCAGCGTCGGCGGGACGTCCACGCCAAGCGCCTTGGCGGTCTTGAGATTGAGGACGAACTCGAACCGGGTGACCCGCTCGATCGGCAGATCCTGGGGCTTCTCGCCGCGCAGGAGCCGGTCCGCATAGGCCGCGAGCCGTCGATAGGTCGCGCGCTGGTTGCCGCCGTAGCTGGCGAAGCCGCCGGCGTCGCAGTACTCGCGCCAGCCGAACATCGAGGGCAGCCGACGCGACAGGGCAAAGTCGGCGATCTTTGCCCGATGCACCATCGTCACGCCATCGGGGAAGACCAGCATGGCGTCGGCGCTAGCTTCGGCGACACGTTGCAGAGCGCCATCGAGTTCCGGACCTGCTGCAAAGGGAACGTAGGCGAGGTGGATGGACAGGGCGTCCGCAGCGGCGCGCGTGGCCTCGTGCTCCGACTGCTCGCCCGGATGATTCTTCTGCGACAGTATCGCGAGCTTGCCCATGCCGGGCAGCAGTTCCTTCAAAAGCTGGACGCGCTTCTGCGCCACGTCCAGGGACATGAACGTTGTTCCGGTGAAATTCCTGCCCGGCCGCGCCAGGCTCTCGGCGATGCCCAACTCGACCGGATCGCCGCTGATCGCGAACAGGACCGGCTTTCCCGTCGCCGCCCGCATCGCCAGAATTGCCGGACCGCTCGACACGATGAGGTCGGCCGGCACGCTAAGGAGTTCCGGAAGGGCCGCCCGCAGGCGCGCCGGATCGCCGGGCGCGTAGCGGAGAACGAAGGCGAGGTTTTGCCCCTCGACATAGCCGCGCTCGCGCATTCCTTCGCGAAAGCCGGCGATGAAGGGGTCCGGCTGCGCCTCGGTCGACACCCACAGCACGAAATGTGTCTTTGCGGCAGGCTGCGCCCGCGCCGCGAGCGGCCATGCTGTCGCAACGCCACCAAGTCGCGCGATGAAATCTCGGCGCTTCATTTGATCACCTCGTCGGCGCGGATGGAACTCCAGCGCGTTCGCAGTTTTGACGCTACACCGGCACCCGCACGGTCGCGCGCAACCCGCCGAGCGGCGAATCCGACAGCGTGATGTCGCCGCCATGCGAGCGTGCGATGTCGCGCGCGATGGCGAGGCCGAGGCCGGTACCGCCTTCGTCCTGGTTGCGCGCATCGTCGAGCCGCAGGAACGGCTTGAACACCTCCTCGCGCATGTGAGGAGGAATGCCGGGTCCGTCGTCGTCGACCGTCACGTTGAGCCAGCGATGATCGCGATGGCCGGTGATCGAGATCGACCGCGCGTGGCGCGCCGCATTCGACACCAAGTTGTCGAGACAACGCTTGAAGGCATTCGGCCGCACGGTGACGATCGGATGGCCGTGGAACGTCACGGTGGTCCTGTGTCCGTTGCGCTCGGCGTCGGCCTTGAGTTCGTCGAGGAACGCCGCCATGTCGGTCGGCGCCGACTGCTCGCCCGAATCGCCGCGCGCGAACGCCAGATAGGCCTCGAGCATGCGGGCCATCTCGTCGACGTCCTTCTTCATCGCCTCGATCTCGGGCGATTCGCCGAGGAAGGCCAGTTCGAGCTTGAAGCGGGTCAGGATGGTGCGCAGGTCGTGCGACACGCCGGCCAGCATGGCGGTGCGCTGCTCGAGGGCTGCGCTCGATCCGGCTCTTCATTTCGAGGAACGCGAAGGCGGCGCGGCGAACCTCGCGCGCGCCGCGCGGGCGGAAGTTCGGCACCTCGCGCCCCTTGCCGAAGCTTTCGGCCGCATCGGCAAGCCGCAGGATCGGGCGGATCTGGTTGCGCAGGAACATCACGGCGACCGTGATCAGCACCAGCGAGGTGCCGACCATCCAGCCCAGGAAGATGTGGGAGTTCGATGCATAGGCGGCACTGCGCGGCGCGAACACGCGGATCACCGCGTTGTCGAGCTTGATGCGGATCTCGACCAGCGCCGAGCGCCCGACGGTATCGATCCAGAACGGCCGACCGATCTGCTTGCGGATTTCCTCCGACAGCGCCTGATCGATCAGCGAGAAAAACGGCTTCGGGCCGGGCGGCGGCAGGTCGTTGACCGGCAGGAAGTCGACCACCAGGCCAAGCTTTTCCTGCGCGATGCGCCGAAGCTGCGCACTGTCGGCGGTCTTGCGGATAGGTCTTGTAGACCTCGATCAGGGTCGCGATGTCCTGCACCACGCCGGCGGACAGCCGCTGAGTGACCAGATTGTAGTGCCGCTCCAGGAACACGTAGGCGACGACCGACTGCAGCACGACCATCGGGAGGATGATGATCAGCAGCGCGCGCTGGTAGAGGCCCTTCGGCAGAACGCCCTTGATCAGAAGTCCCGATGCGGTCGTAGACGTCGTAGACGCGGCCGGCGGCCGTGCGCAGCGCTGCAATGCCGACGTCGAGCGACGTCATGGCGACGTCACCAGGCGGTAGCCAATCCCACGCACGGTCTGCACCAGCAGCGGATTGGCGGGATCGTTCTCGATCTTGCGGCGCAGGCGGTTGACCTGCACGTCGACGGCGCGTTCGCCGGTGCCGCCGCTGTTGCCCGCGAGCGCGAGCCGCGGCACGGTCTCACCCGGCGTCGCCGCGAGGAGCCGCAGCATGTCGCGCTCGCGATCGGTGAGGTGGATGACCTCGTCGCCGCGCTTGAGTTCGCCGCGCGCGACGTGAAATACGAATTCGCCGAAGCACACCATTTCGACGGCCGCCGTAGCGACCGGCCGCGTCCGCTTCAGGATGTTGGCGATCCGCAACGACAACTCACGCGGCTCGAAAGGCTTGCCCGACATAGTCGTCGGCGCCGATCGAAAGCCCCTCGATGCGGCTTTGCGCCTCGTCGCGTGCGGTCAGCATGACGATCGGCACGTTGGACGACGGATCGCAGGTGACGCGCGAGTTCGAATCCGGTTTCGCCCGGCATCATGACGTCGAGGATCAAGCAGATCGAAGCGCAGTCCCTCGAGCTTGGCGCGCGCGTCGGCGGCATTCTGGGCGGTGGTGACACGATAGCCTTCGCCGCGCAGGAAGCGGGACAGCAGGTCGCGGATGCGGCGATCGTCGTCCACCAGCAGAGATGCGGCGCATCGTCCGGAAGAGGGCGATGGAGTCGAGCTTGCCGGCCGGCATGCGTCCTCCGTTACGCGCGAACGCCTGGCGCGGTCCGCACGCGCAATGAACCGCAGCAGGCTGTCGCGCTGTTCGGGATTGATCATCGCGGTCAGAAACTGGCAGGCCGCCTCATTGCGCGCTCGGCGCCCAGCTCCGACAGCGCGCGCGTGATGCGCACGGTCTGCAGGCCGGCAAGCTTCATCGCCAGGGTCTCGCCCTTCGGCGTGACGTAGAGCAGGCGCTGGCGGCGATCGTTGGCGCCTTCCTTCTGCAGGACGTAGCCCTGGTCGATCAGCTGCTTGAGCACGCGTCCGAGCGACTGCTTGGTGATCTTCAGGATGTCGAGCAGCTCGGCCACCTTCAGCCCGGGATTGCGGTTGACGAAATGCAGCACGCGATGATGCGCGCGCCCGAAGCCGAACTTCGACAGCACGTCGTCGGGATCGCCGATGAAATCGCGATAGGCGAAAAACAACAGCTCGATGACGTCCCAGGCCGGCTCAGCGCCGCGCCCACTGCGCTCTCCGCCCGCGGGCGGCCGGTCCGAGGCGATGGGAACAGTTAGGTCAGCCATATTGACATATTTCGGTCAGATTGTTATCCCAGATGACCGCTGCGACGAAAGGAACGTGCCGGCGGCGCCCGCCCAGCTCGATTGCACCCGGGGCGCAAGCACGCTCTCATGGGCAGCGAAAACAATACCGGGACTTGGCACGAGACGCAAAAGCGTTCCGCATGCTAACGACGCCGGTCGAGGTGCCGGATTTGAGGAGGAAGACCATGGCTGTGCCCTTCGATCAGCGTTCGGACCTGATCTGGTTCGACGGCAAGCTGGTGCCCGACGTCGGATGCCAAGATCAGCGTGCTGACCCACGGCCTGCATTACGCCAGCGCGGTGTTCGAAGGCGAACGGGCCTATTCGGGCGTGATCTTCAAGTGCACCGAGCACTCCGAGCGCCTCAAGCGTTCCGCGCAATATTCTCGATTTCGAAATTCCCTACTCGGTCGCCGACATCGACGCCGCCAAGCGGCTGGTGGTCGAGAAGAACGGCAAGGCCGACTGCTACGTTCGCGCCATCGCCTGGCGCGGCTCCGAGCAGTTGGGCGTGACCGCGCATGAACAACACGATTCATCTGGCGATCGCGAACTGGGAATGGCCGAGCTACTTCGATCCGGAGCAACGGCTCAAGGGCATCAGGCTCGACCTCGCCGACTACCGCCGTCCCGACCCGAAGACCGCGCCGGCGATGGCCAAGGCGTCCGGCCTCTACGCGATCTGCACGATCTCCAAGCACAAGGCCGAGCGCAAAGGCTATGCGGACGCCATGATGCTGGACTGGCAGGGCCGCGTCGCGGAATGCACCGGCGCCAACATCTTCTTCATCAAGGACGGCAAGATCCACACGCCGATCGCCGACTGTTTCCTCTCCGGCATCACGCGCCAGACCGCGATCGAACTGGCCAAGCGGCGCGGCATCGAGGTGATCGAGCGCCGCATCATGCCGGACGAGCTTTCGGGTTTCTCGGAATGCTTCATCACCGGCACGGCCGCCGAGGTGACGGCGGTGTCGGAGATCGCGCAGTGGAAGTTCACGCCCGGCGCGATCACGCACCAGCTACAGGACGACTACAGCGCCGAGGTGCAGCCCAAGGGCAAGGCCGCGGCAGCGTAGGCGCCGGCCGTTAAAGCTGAGTAGCGCCGCTCTACCGCGGCGCGTGCGCCGCGATCATCGCCTCGCCCATGCGGACGAGGCGCGCGCCAAGGCCGTCCGATCCGACGCTTTGCGCCGTGACGCGCGCGCCTTCCAGCAGCAGGTGCAGTTCGTCCGCGAGCAGTTCCGGCTCGCTGCAGCCCGGCCGCCGCGCACAGCCGGATGAGCCGCGATCGCAGCGCGGCCTTGGACTCTTCGATCACCCGCCGCGCCGGGTGATCTTTTTCCGGCAGCTCGACCGCCGCATTGGCCAGCGGGCAGCCGCGCTCGTCGGCATTGGCCACGTGCTCGGCCATCTCCTCGAAGCCAGGCGCGAAGCTGCGCCAAGGCATCGCCGGGATAGGTCTGCTCGAACTTGTCCCAGCAGGCGTCGGCGCACTTGGCCGACTGCCGCAGGTATTCCGCCACCAACTCGTCCTTCGACGCGAAGTGGCGATAGAGCGTCATCTTGTTGGTGCCGGCGGCCTCGGCGATGGCCTCGACCCCGACCGCCCGGATTCCGTGCCGGTAGAATAGATCGGCCGCGACCGCGAGCATCCGTTCGCGCGGAGGAATTCTCTCGTCTTTTTCGTGCGGTTATGACGGATTTGGCGTTCATGATCGGATTTCTGCTTGACAGGGGTGTTACCGGTCAGTACCTATTAGGTAGTGTTACCGGTCAGTACCACAAGACCGTCCGATAGTCACGAAGTTTATCGGTCCCAGCCAGTCAGGAGCCTATCATGTCCACCGCCGCAAGCCACCGCATTGCGCGAGCCCGCATCGCCGCACGCCCCGCCCAGAGCACCGAACAGCTCTTTGCCCCGTACCGGCTGGGCGATCTTGAGCTGAAGAACCGCTGGTGCTGTCGCCGATGACCCGCAGCCGGGCGCTCGACGGCAACGTTCCGAATCCGCTCGCCGCCACCTACTACGCCCAGCGCGCCTCCGCCGGTCTGCTGATCACCGAGGCGACCCAGGTGAGCCCGCAGGGCGTCGGCTATATCCGCACGCCGGGCATTCATTCGCCCGAGCAGGTCGCGGGCTGGCGCACAGGTCACCGACGCCGTGCACAAGGCGGGCGGCCAGATCTTCGCGCAGCTCTGGCACGTCGGTCGCGTCTCGCATCCGGATTTTCACGACGGCGCAACTGCCGGTCGCCCCCTCCGCGCTGCCGGTCGAAGGCGAAGCCTTCACCCACAACGGCAAGGTCAAGATCGTGACGCCGCGCGCGCTCGAGACTCGATGAGCTGCCCGGCATCGTCGCGCAATTCCGCACCGCGGCCGAGAACGCCAAGGCCGCCGGCTTCGACGGCGTCGAACTGCACGGCGCCAACGGCTACCTGCTCGACCAGTTCCTGCGCGACGGCGCCAACCGCCGCACCGACGCCTACGGCGGCAGCATCGAGAACCGCGTCCGCTTCCCGCTCGAAGTCACCGAGGCGGTGATCGCGGTCTGGGGCCCTGAGCGCGTCGGCTACAAGCTCTCGCCGCACTTCGCCGGCTACTCGATGTCGGACTCCAATCCGGTCGAGACGTTCTCGTACATCGTGCAGGAACTGAACCAGCGGAAGGTCGGCTACATCCACATCGGCGAGGCGATTGCCGGTCCGATGGCCGCGCCGGCCGGAACCGTGCGGGTCACTCCGATCCTGCGCGAGCATCTTCAGCGGCACCGTGATCGTGAACGGCGGCTACGACGCCCGCTCCGCGCAATGCGGCGATCGCGCGCGGCGAAGCCGACCTGGTCGCGTTCGGCGTGCCATTCCTCGCCAATCCGGACCTGCCGGCGCGCTACCGGAACGACGGCCCGCTCAACGCTGCCGGATCAGGCCACGTTCTATGCCGGCGAGGAGAAGGGCTACATCGACTATCCGGCGCTGGCGTAACGCGAGCGTTCACTTCACCATCTAAATGGGGAGATCAAATGAACCGACCGCAGCAGGAGCTCACGTTCAGCGACGTTCTCTCCGACCCGATGGTGCGGCTCGCCATGGCCGCCGATCGCGTCAACCCGCGCGAGTTCGCTGCCATGCTCGCCGGCGTGGCAAAAGTGCTGAGGCAAAGGCAGCAATCGGGCGACCTCAAGACGTGCGCCTGCGCGGCTTGAGAACTACTCCGCCGCACGGCCGGCCGGCGGCGCGTCCCAGCGGGCCGCCAGCGTATCGTCGGTCGCCTTGGCGTCGACCCAGTGCGCGCCGTCGGCATATTCGACCTGCTTCCAGAACGGCGCGCGGGTCTTGAGAAAGTCCATCAGGAACTCGGCGGCCGCGAAGGCCTCCTGCCGGTGCGACGAGGCGGTGACGACGAGCACGATGTCCTCGCCCGGCGTCGAGCCGGCCGTAGCGGTGGATGACGGTGACGCCGAGCAGCGGCCAGCGCTGCCGCGCGTCCTCCACGTGACGGGCGATCTCGGCCTCCGCCATTTCGGGATAATGCTCGAGCGTCATGGCGGCGAGCGGCCGGCCCGATCTCGTCGCCGCGGCAGATGCCGGTGAAGGTGACGACGGCGCCGATATCGGTGCGCCCGCGCGTCAGCCTCGCCGCCTCGCGCGCGGCGTCGAACGGTTCGCGCTGCAGGCGGATCGGTGGCGGTCATGCCGGTTGCGGCTCCCACCGCGTCGCAACGCGACGCAGTCATCCGCCCGTCATCGGCGGAAAGAACGCGATCTCGCGCGCGCCGGCGATCGCGGCGTCGGCCCGGACATGGGTCGCGGTCGATGGCGGCGCGGATCACCTTCGGGTTCTCGAACGCGTGGGCGTATTCCTCGCCGCGCTGCGGCGAGCCAAGCTCATCAGATCGCGCGACGGTCGCGACCGACGCCGGCAGCTCGATGTCCTCCTCGGGCTTGCCGATGCGCTCGCGCACCCAGGCGAAATAGCGAAGCTTCACGCTCAGTCCTCGATCAGGTGACGCACGCCGGCACGGAAATAGTCCCAGCCGGTGTACAGCGTCAGCAGCGCCGACAGCCAGAGCAGCGTCAGGCCGATCGGCGTCACGACCGGCACGACCGCGTCGCCGGCCTCGCCCGCGATCAGGAAGCCGACCGCGACGAGCTGCAGCGTCGTCTTCCACTTGGCGAGCTGCGTCACCGGCACGCTGACGCGCAGTTCGGCGAGATATTCGCGCAGGCCCGACACCAGGATCTCGCGGCACAGGATGACGATCGCGGCCCACAGCGACCAGCCGCGGATGGTGCTGTCGGCCGCCAGCATCAGCAGGCACGACGCCACCAGGAGCTTGTCGGCGATCGGATCGAGCATCCGGCCGAAGGTCGACTGCTCGCCCCACTTGCGCGCGAGATAGCCGTCGAGGACGTCGGTCACGCCGGCGGCGATGAAGATGACGAGCGCGACCCAGCGCAGCCACAAGGCCGCCGCCGAGAATGTCCTGCCAATACAGGCAGCCGACCACCACCGGCACCGCCACGATGCGCGAATAGGTCAGCAGGTTCGGAAGCGCGAGCGTCCGCGCTGCAACTGGCCGCGAGGCGATGGCTTTCATGGCCCGAGACAATACCCTTCCTGCCCCGTCGTCAAAAGGGACAGCCCCCGGCCCGTCCCCAATGATTTCGCACGAAATGTGGGCGGTTCCGCGTGCGATCCGCACAGCCAGCTCACATTAGAGCAATCCCGCCACGCATTCGTGACAATCAAGCTGCCCCCGAGATGGGGAGGCGGCCTCAGTCGCGCAACGCCGGACCGCGCTGGCCGGCGCCCTCATGGAAGAAATCGTAGATCTTGCGCGCGGTTTCCGCGCTGATGCCCGGCACCTTGGCGAGATCGGCGGGCGCCGCGCGCTCGATCGCCTTCAGGGTTCCGAAGTGATGCAGCAGCGCGCGCTTGCGCGTCGGACCGACGCCCGGAATTTCCTGCAGCCCGGCCTCGCGGATATCGCGCCGCCGCCGGGCACGGTGCGAACCGACCGCGAAGCGATGCGCCTCGTCGCGCAGCCGCTGCACGAAATAGAGCACCGGATCGCGCGGCTTGAGCTTGAACGGCTCCCGCCCCGGAACGAAGAAGGTCTCCATCCCGGCGTCGCGGTCCGGCCCCTTGGCGATGCCGACCAGCGGCACGTCGGCGAGGCCGAGCGCCGCCAGCGTCTCGTGCGCGGCCGTGAGCTGTCCCCGACCGCCGTCGATCAGCACCAGATCAGGCCAGGGCGACTCGGCAGGCTCGTCACTCTCGTCCTGCGGCGCAGGACTCTCCGTTGGCTCCCCCACCCTCTCCGCTGGCTCCGTCATCCTCTCCCCTTGCGGGAGAGGGTGCCCGAGCGAAGCGCGGGCGGGTGAGGGGCTCGCTTCAACAGCCACGCCAACCGCCATGGCCCCCTCACCCGGCTCGGACCTGCGGTCCTCGCCACCCTCTCCCGCAAGGGGAGAGGGTAACGGAGCAAGTGGCGAGGGCGCGGCAATATCGGCGCCTGTTCCGCCGTTCTGAAATTGGCGATTCCCCCGCGGCGCCTCGTCGATCAGCCGCTTGAAGCGGCGGGTCAACACCTCGCGCATCATGCCGAAGTCGTCGCCGGGCGCGAGATCGGCAGAGCGGATGTTGAACTTGCGGTACTGGTTCTTCTGGAAGCCCTCCGGCTCCGGCGACGATCATGGCGCCGACCGCGTTCGTGCCCTGGATGTGGCTGTTGTCGTAGACCTCGATGCGCCGCGGCGGGCGCGGCAGGCCGAAGGTTTCGGCCAGCGCCTCCAGCAGCTTGCGCTGCGAGGACGTGTCGGCGAGCTTGCGCGCCAGCGCCTCGCGCGCGTTGGCGAGCGCGTGATCGACCAGTTCCTTGCTTCTCGCCGCGCTGCGGCACGCCGATCTCGACCTTGTGGCCGCTCTTGGTGCTGAGCGCCTCGGCCAGCAGCGCACGCTCCTCGATCTCGTGCGAGAGCAGAATGCAGCGCGGGCACGGCTTGTCGTCATAGAACTGCGCCAGGAATGCGCCCAGCACCTCGCCCGCCGGCAGCGAACGGTCGGCCTTGGGAAAATAGGCGCGGTTGCCCCAGTTCTGGCCGGTGCGGAAGAAGAACACCTCGACGCAGGTGAAGCCGCCGTCCTGGTGAACCGCGAAGACGTCGGCCTCCTCGAGGCTGCGCGGGTTGATGCCCTGATGCGACTGCACCGCCGACAGCGCGGCGAGGCGGTCGCGGTAGATCGCGGCGCGCTCGAAATCGAGCGTCGCCGGACGCCGCCTCCATCTCGTGCGGCGAGCTCCTCCTTCACGGCACGGCTCTTGCCCGACAGGAAGGCGTTCGCCTCGCGCACCAGCTCGGCGTATTCGGCGAAATCGATCTCGCGCGTGCAGGGACCGGAGCAGCGCTTGATCTGGTACAGCAGGCACGGCCGCGTGCGGCTCTCGAAGAAGCCGTCCGAGCACGAGCGCAGCAGGAACGCGCGCTGCAGCGCCGTGATGGTGCGGTTGACCGCCCAGACCGACGCGAACGGACCGTAGTAGTTGCCCGGCCGCGTGCGCGCGCCGCGATGCTTGAGGATCTGCGGCGCCCAATGATCGGCCGGTGATCAGGATGTAGGGAAACGACTTGTCGTCGCGCAGCAGCACGTTGAAGCGCGGCCGCAGCCGCTTGATCAGGTTGGCTTCGAGCAGCAGCGCCTCGGTCTCGGTCGCGGTCGAGACGAATTCGAGCGCGGCGGTCGCGGCGATCATGCGCTCGATGCGCGGGTCGTAGCCGGTCGGGCGCGTATAGGCGACGATGCGCTTGCTGATGTTCTTCGCCTTGCCGACATAGAGCACGTCACCGTTGCCGTCGATCATGCGGTAGACGCCGGGCGAGGACGGCGCGTGCCTGGCATGGCGCGCGATCGCGGCGCGGCCGACCGCGAGCGAACCCGCTCCGGCCGCAAGGTCGATCGCGGGATCGCCTGCGGCTTCCGGCTCGAGCTCGGGCAGCGTCTGCTCGTCGTCCTCCTCGACGAGCTCGGTCGACGGATCGATGTCCTTTCGGGGGCCGCTCATGGCGCAAAGGTAAGGGCTCGGGCACGCGCGGGCTACGGCCGGCTAACGGCGCCCGCTTGGGGCTACGGATACTTCATATTAACTGTATTATTTCGCGCATAATTCACTATGTTCCGTGGAATTAGGTATTCATAAACTGTAATCCGAGGTAACAGATCGAAATTCCCTTTATATGCGGTTTGCGGATATTTCAGTTTTGGCTGTTGCACGCTTGCACTAGACGCATCATCCTTTACGAATACTATCCGCCCTCAAATAGACTGCTGGAGGGCGCACTACATGAAGTATCTGCTTGCAGGCCTGGCCGCGCTGACCACGGTCGGCTCCGCATCGGCGGCCGATCTGCCCTATCGTGGACCCCGGCCCGTACCGGTCGCCCCGATATACGCCCCGTTCTACAACTGGACCGGCTTCTACGTCGGCATCAACGGCGGTGGCGGCTGGGGCAGTTCCAACTGGGATGGCATCGGCGGCTTCAGCGTGTCGGGCGGCATGATCGGCGTGACGGCCGGTTACAACTACCAGATCACCCAGTTCGTCCTCGGCGTCGAGGCCGACATCGACTGGTCGGGCATGAACGGCAGCAACAACGGTTGCTTTCTGGGCTGCGAGACCCGCAACTCCTGGCTCGCAACGGTGCGCGGCCGCCTCGGCTACTCCTTCGACCGGTTCATGCCGTACCTGACCGCCGGCGTCGCGCTCGGCAACATCAGTGCCAACCTGCCGGTGCTGCCGATCCTGCCGGGCGGCAGCACGACCACGGCCGGCTGGACGGTCGGCGGGGGGTTCGAGGTCGCCCTGGTCGCCAACGTCACCGCCAAGGCCGAGTATCTCTTCGTCGACCTGGGGGATTTCAACTGCGGCCTGAACTGCGGCCTGCTGCCGAACGCGAACGTTTCGTTCTACGCCAACGTGCTGCGCGGCGGCATCAACGTCCGCTTCTGAGCGAAATCGTTTCTAGCTGGATCACGATTTCGCTCAACGACGCGAAGCCCCGATGCCAGTTCGGGGCTTCGCTGTTTTTGGCGCTCGGCTTGAGCATGGGTGGGCCCCAAACACGACCGCTCCCTGACTCCCCTCCCCTTGTGGGGTGGGGGTAGTTGTTGGGGAGAATGCTCGCATAACAACTGCTACCCCCCTCCCCAACCCTCCCCCGCAAGGGGGGAGGGAGCAGACCGAGTTCGTGTCTCGACCTGATTTTATTTCATCGAGATGACACTTGAGCTTGTTGTCATCCCGACGGCTTGGTTGCGGCAAAGGCCGGCACCCGCACGGCGAACTCGTCGAGCCATTCGACCAGCCGCGGATGGTCCGCACGCCAGGTACCATCGAACCGGAAATCGCGGTAACCGAGCGCACAGGCCAGCGCGATGTCGCCGACCGTGGGCGACGTGCCGGCTGCGGGCGGCGCCTGATCGAGCGCCGCGAGCCCGCGGGCAACCTTGCCGGCTTGGCGCTCGAGCCATTTCGCCTCGTGCTTCTCGGCCGGCCGGTAGCGCGCCTCATAGACGATCAGGATCGAGGCATCCACGATGCCGTCGGCCAGCGCCTGCAGCCGCAGCGCCGCGAACCGCGCGGCCGGATCAGCTGGGACGATGCGTCCGCCGCCGGAGCGATGATCGAGATAGTCCAGGATCACGCGTGAGTCGAAGTAGACGTTGCCGTTCTCTTCCAGCAGGGCGGGGATCTTGCCGAGCGGGTTCTGCCGGCGGATGGAGTCGGCCGGGTCGTTGAGGTCGGCGGCTTCGATGGTGATCTCGCCGTCGAGGCCGAGCACGCTCGCGGCGATGCGAACCTTGCGGCCAAACGGCGAGGCGGGGGTCGAACGCAGGATCATCATTGCAAGGAATCTCGATTGCGGGACGCAGTGTTGGTGTGCGGTTCCGAGGTCCACACCATTCTCGCGGCGACTCCGAAAATGCGGACTTCCGAACCAAAGCCATCCTAGATCAATAAGTCACGAGTGTCCTTCGATTCCGAAGTTCGCAAAATGAGGGTGCCGCACAATGGTCCGAACTTTCGGAATCGGGACCCCAGCAGGCGACATTGATCTTCCGCAGCCTCGGGAAGCGGAATAGGCTGTCCGCACTCGTCCGCACCGGATTGCAAGGCCGTGGAGGATTGGCATGAAACTTCCCCACCGAAGGCACTTCCTTCGACTGGCGTCGGGCGTTGCCACGCTCCCATTTCTCACCCGCGGCGCGCGAGCGCAAGCCTATCCGTCGCGGCCGGTGCGCTTGGTTGTCGGCTTTCCTCCCGGCCAGACTGGCGACATCAGCGCACGCTTGCTCGGCCAATGGCTCTCGGACCGGCTCGGCCAATCCTTCGTCATCGAGAACCGGCCGGGCGCCGCCAGTTCCATCGCGACCGAGCTTGTCGTGCGTGCGCCCCCGGACGGCTATACGCTTCTATGGATTGTGACCAGCAACTACATCAACGCGACACTCAACCCCAATCTGTCCTACAATTTCATCCGCGACATCGAACCGGTTGCGAGCAGCACCCGCTCTCCCCTCGTCGCGTTGGTGAATCCCTCGGTTCCGGTCAAAACCGTTCCCGAACTCATCGGTTACGCCAAGGCGAATCCCGGCAAACTCAATATGGCGTCGGGCGGCATCGGAAATTCGACGCACCTGGCCGGTGAACTGTTCAAGATGATGACCGGCATCGAGATGTTTCACGTGCCTTATCGTGGCTCTGCGCCGGCGCTCACCGACCTGATCAGCGGTCAGGTGCAGGTGATGTTCGACCTGACGCCCTCGTCCATCGGATATATCAGGACCGGTCAGTTGCGGCCCCTGGCGGTGACGACGGCGACACGCGTTGCGGCGCTCCCCGAGTTGCCGACCGTCGGCGATTTCGTGTCGGGTTACGAGGCCAGCGCAGCGGGTGGCATCGGCGCGCCGAAGGGCACGCCAGCCGAGATCATCCAGAAGCTCAACACGGCGATCAATGCGGCTCTGGCCGATCCCGATGTGAGATCGCGGTACGCTTCGCTGGGGAGCGTACCGAACCCCGGCTCTCCGGCTGACTTCGGAAAGCTTATCGTTTCCGAAACCGAAAAATGGAGCAAGGTGATCAAGTTCGCCGGCATCAAATCGGAGTGAGCGCGCAACAGGGGGCCACTGCACCCTTATGATCTTGTGGCTTTGGATTTGATCTTTCTACGAAGCACAAGCCGCAACGCTCACTGGAACGTCAAATCCGCCATGTGAACAATCGCAGCAAGACAGCCTTACTCGATCACCTCGTCCGCTCGGATCAGCGCAGATTGCGGAATGGTTAGTCCTAACGCCTTTGCTGCCTTCAGATTGATGACAACGTCGAAAATCACCGGCTGTTCGACGGGGAGATCGCTTGCTCGCCCGCCCTTGATGAGTTTGTCCACGAAGTGGGCGGCCCGCCGATAAACCAAATCTAGGTTTGGTCCATACGCGATAAGACCGCCGGATTTTGCGAAGTCCTTGTAGATCGACACTACCGGGAGCCGTTGCTTCGTCGCGAGGTCGAGAATCTCTTCTCGCTGTTTCGTGATGGCTCCATCGTCCATGACAAAGAGCGCCTGCGCCCTTGCGTTGGCGGCAACTTCGAACGCCCCCGCATAGCTCACTAAATCGCGCACCGGAGTACGCACAAGCGTCAGACCGAGCCGCCGGCCCTTCTGTTCGACCTCGTCGATGATGACGACCGCCCCCGGATTGTCGCCGCGATAAAGCGCAGCAATCCGCGTGATCTGGGGAAGCATGTCGTGGAGGAGTTCGACCCCTTTTGGCCCAAGCGCGTCCGGCATGAAACTCAAGCCGGTGATGTTTCCGCCCGGGCGGGCAAGACTGGCCACCAGTCCCGATTTCACGGGATCGGCGACCCGCATCATGACAATGGGGACTGTCTCGGTGGCCTTCTTGGCGGCCTCAACGGCGGGGGTGTTGACGGCGACAATCACTCCAACCTTGGCACGCAGGAGCTCATCGGCAAGCTCTTTGAGGCGCTCGTTCTGACCGTCCGCATTCCGCACCTCGATGCTGAGCCCAGCTCCCTCCATGTAGCCGAGCTTGCGAAGCTCACTGCGGAAGGTCTCCAGCAATCCAGGCTGCAGGTCCTGGGCAAGCACGCCCACCCGGTGCACTGCAGATTGTTGCGCCTGGGCTGCGACTGGCCACGCCGCCACCGCGCCGCCGATCAACGTGATGAACTCGCGTCGCCTCATCAGTACTTGCCTCAAGCCGACGATTGCACCCTACCATGCCGCTAAAGGAAAATACGGCGTTGTGCATCACGGCAAAATTTGGCGCAAATGTCCGAGTCGGGGCCATTCGCGACCGTGGTCGTCAAGGCGCCACTGCCATGCGCGTACGCTTTGTCCCGAAGGCCGACCTCCTCGGAACCAGGGGACAGCAGCAACTTTATGATTTTGACGTGACTTTGGATTTGACGTTACCACGATGGGCAAGCCGCAATGCTCGCGGGAACGTCAAGTCCGCCACGCTAGGTAGGACGTGTACTCACTAGCGCGCAAATCAGGGGCCCGCTTTCGGGGCGAAGCGAATTATGCTGGGTGTTGAGCCTCAATTCGGCAAGGAGGCTATGACCCGTTGCAGACCTCGGCAGGGTCGAAATTCCGCATTGCAGTGAACCCTGACCGTCGCCGATCCGTTATGCTCAGGCTTCCTGGCTTGGGGTAGCAGATGCAATTCGATCGGCTCGGACGGCGGCAATTCATTGTGCTTCTCGGCCAGGTAGCGGCGGTTCAGGCGCTCGTGGCGCGGGCGAAGCAGACGGCAATGGTGACATCGAAACGACGGTGGGCGGCGAGTGCTGTTGTGATCACATTCGGCGCACTCATTTTATTGGTCGGTGCAAGAGGCGCCGCGCAAAGTAACTCCATTCGGGAGCACCACACGGAGGAAATGCCGCTCGATGCCTTCGGGTATCCCGGTGGATTACTTGAAGCCCGGTTCTATGAGCCGCACTCGACTACGGGCGATCCGCGCGACGAAATCCGGCAGGCGGCGTCGTTGTACGGCCTGGACTTGGCATTGATGATGTCAATCGCCAAGGTTGAGAGTAATTTCAATCCTCGCGCAAAAACCGGATCATACAAAGGGCTCTTCCAGCTTAGCGATTACGAGTTCGAAAAGCACGGCGATGGCAGCATCTGGGACGCCAGGGACAACGCTCGCGCTGCAGCGCGCATGTTTCTGATACAAGCCGAGAAGTTCAAAGGAGCGCTTGGTCGCCCTCCCGATTACGCTGAGAGATACATAATTCATCAGCAGGGTATCCAAGGCGCAATTGAGCACTACACGCACCCCGCGCGCGTCGCGTGGCAGTCTATGTGCGCGACCGACGAGGGTGTTCTGAAGGGAGGGCAATGGTGCAGGAGGGCCATTTGGCGAAATCTTCTGCCGCAATGGAAGCGAAAATTCGGAACCGTGGAGAAAATATCAAGCGGCGACTTCGTTAGTCTGTGGACAGGACGAATCAATGAGCTGGCCAAGAGATTCAGCGGGGAGGAGTAAATTTCAAAATCAGACGCCTCGGTAATAGATTGCGGCCTGAACAGCCTTCACCGTGCTCTGATCAGTTCCCGATATTTTTGGAAGAAGCGTTATCTCGACCGTCATCCTGGAAATTCCTCGTTGCGCAAGCACCAGCGTTCCGGACATCGCATTCGTTGGTGCGTCTCGCGGCGGCTGCGTGTCGATACTAAACCCGGAACTTCGAAGTGTGATCTCCGCATTGGCAAATGACGTTCCTACGGGAACATATTTCTTGACGATCGACGACACGTCATTGCCAGCGGACTTGAACGCACCTGTGCGTCGTAGATCTTGGTAGGCGCGGTCCAGCTCAATCCGTAACCGTGCCCCGCGTTCCTGAAAATCCAATGCGCTTTTCTGATTGCGCCGGTCCACCGCCTCGGCGTGAGCGGCTATGAGCAACGACATGCAAATAACAGCGAACTTCACTGTCGCACGCATCCGAGACCCTTGCATCAATCGCGCGATATAAGAACCGCCAAATTCGAGCTGTCAATCAACATGAAAAGCCGCGAAGGTGCTTGGCCTTGGCGTGCCTTGGTAGCTCCAGCAACTCGCCGACGCCGGTAATCGAGCAGTTCTTCTGCTGCACTGCATGAGTCCGGTTGTGGCCCTTCGCAGACATTTCGCTGCGCGGCGATAATTTGATCGCTGTCGAGGTAGGAGCGGACATCGAGCGGCAATTGTCGAGCGATCAGGATTTTGAGTACACGCCATAGGTCGCTGCCGCGACGCGCGCAAATGCCCGGAAGAAAAGAACGCGTGGACGTCAGCCGGTGATGACGAGGTTGACCGCCTTGGGGCCTTTGCCCTTCTTGTCCGGCTCGACATCGAAGGAAATGCGCTGTCCCTCGGTGAGGGATTTGAGACCGGCGCGCTCCACCGCGGTCACGTGAACGAACACGTCGCGTCCGCCATCGTCCGGCTTGATGAAACCGTAGCCCCGCTCCGCGTTGAAGAACTTGACGGTACCTGCCATGGCCATCGGGAAACTCCTTTCCCCGTGATTGCCACGCCGCCGGCCCCCACGGCACGGCGGCTCGGCCGGACATTCTCGATCGGGGAAAGCAGCGGCCGGTTCACGGCCAGCGTCACTCCGCCGGGCCCCCACAGGAGGCGGAACGTCTAAGCCAGCAACGCAAAAATTAGACCAATCCACGCTTGCGGAAAAGTGTGAAACTAGCTTTCGCCGGAGAGCCAATCGACGCGGTGGCGCCCGGCGCCGCCATCGGACAGCACGCGCGCCAGGTCGGGCAGGAGGATCGCCAGTTCGTCCGCCAGCGTCCAGGGCGGGTTGATCGCGATCAGACCGCAGGCCGACAGGCGGCCGGTTTCGCTCGGCGGCGCAACGGTCAGTTCGATGCGCAAGACCTTGCCGATGCCGGGCACGCCGCAGCCGCCGCGCCAGCGCATCCGGCTCGCCGCGCTCCTTGATCGGGTACCAGAGCGAGATAGCTGCCGCTCGACCATTTGCGGTGGGCGGCTTCGAGCGATTGCGCGAGCCGCCGAAACTCGCCGGCATCCTCGTACGGCGGGTCGACCAGCACGAGGCCGCGCCGCTCCTTCGGCGGGATGAAGGCGTTGAGCGCCGTCCAGCCGTCGATGGCGACGAACTTGCTGCGGCGGTCGGCCGCCAGGTTGCGCGCCAGCGCCGCCGCCGCGTTGGGCTCGGTCTCGCAGGCCATCAGCCGGTCCTGCGAACGCAACAGCGCCTGTACGATCGCCGGCGAACCGGGATAAATCCGCAGTGCCCCCGCCGGATTCAGGCGCGCGACAATGTCGAGATAGGGCGCCAGCAGCCCGCGCGCGGCGGTGCCCAGCGACGCGGCCAGCAGCCGCTCGATGCCGTTTCGCCATTCCAGGCTGCGGCTGGCCTCCGGCCCGGCGAGATCGTAGAGCCCCGCACCGGCATGGGTATCGATCACCCGGAACGCCGCCGGCTTGGTGCGCAAATGGACGAGCATGCGCACCAGCACGGCGTGCTTGAGCACATCGGCAAAGTTCCCGGCATGAAACGCGTGGCGGTAGTTCACAGGGCGGACTGGCGCGAGGTTGGGTCGGAACGCAGCTCCGCGCCGCGTCTTGAAGTGGCCGCAGCCGCGGTCAGCGCAGGGCCGCCGCGCCGCCGCCGCGAACGGGCGGCATCACGACCTTGTCGCGCCGGCAGGCCCGCGTGTCGACATCGGGACACGAGCGGAACTGCAGGTCGCGGCTCATGCAGATGCGCACCTCGCCGAGCCGTCGGTGGTCGCACGTCACCGCGATGGCGTCGCGCGCCAGGCCGGGATTGGCCTTCACGAACGCCTCCTCGACTTCGTCGGGCGTGACGGTCAGCGGCGCCTTCGGGTCGAGATAGGGCTCGGGGATTTTCACGATCGCGCGCGCCTTGCGCACCGTCTCGAAATAGGCCCGCTGCGGCAGCCCCGAGCAGGTGCCGTGTTTGTCCCAGTTGTGGAAGATCAGGCGGGGCGCCGGCATCAGGTCGATCATCGAGGACACGATGTTGCGGTCGAGCCGCGGCGCCGGCACCTGGCAGAATTCCGGGAAGCCGCGATGATCGTATTGCGGCCACAGCCCGTGGACGACGAAGGAGTAGCGCCGCTCCATGCCGCACTGCTGGTGCGGCGGCGTCCCGCGCTCGCCGGCCGCCTCGCAGTATGACGGCGACCAGGACAGCGCCAGGACGTAGAAGTCGAATTGTCCGGGCTGGTTCTGGCGGCGATCCTGCGCGGAGGCGTATCCACCCGCCAGCAGCACCGCGACTGCGACCGACACCACGCGCGCAAAAGACTGAACCATCGTTGCCTCGTAATCTGGGAACGCCGGAAATGGACCGTCGAGGGCCCGGAGACAATACCCTGATTTCGAGAACATTCCAAGAACAAATTAAACGGGGGCCCGAATCGGTTCTGAGCCGGCCGCCGGATCAGGGGCGCGCCATCTTGCAGGCCGGGTTGAACGACCAGTTGCGGTCGAGCCCGACGACGCACCACTCGACGCCCCAGGTCATCCCGATCATGCCGGTATCTTCCTGGATGGAATAGTGCACCACGGTCCGGCGGCCGTCGGAGATGTCGACGATGGCGCTGCAATACCGGCGCGGAATGGTGTTGCCGGCCCACGGCCGGAACGCGGTCTCGCGGATCTTGTCAAACGCAACGATCCGCAGATCGGAGTGCCAGAAGTCGTTTTCCTTCATGTTGAAGCGCGAGGAGATCTTGTAGAGCGCCGCCTGGGCGTCGCACGACGGCAAAATGCCGTCATAGCGCGGGCCCGACATCCAGAAATTCTGCTCCAGCCAGTTCGCCGCACTGGCGCTCGTAGCCGACAAGGCGGCGAGCCCAACCGCAAGCGCGGATCGAAGCCACCAGCTGCGGGCGGACATGACGACACTCCCCTCGACGCCACCGTTCACGACGTTGCAGGTGACGGTGGCTCGCGAGCCGGGCGGAATCAAGAATGCGGACGGCCCGGCCGTTTGATTGGCGCACGGGTGTGGCGTGACGGCCACTTTCCGCCGGCGCACAGTTTGAGCACAGCGTCGTAGCGCCTGCGCTATCGCCATGCCGCGTTCGCGCCTACCGTGGAGCATCGATTCGCCGCGGCCCGTACGGGTCGCGCCCGGTACGAGGGCAACAAGATGCTGGAAGCTCGCCGGCTCGAAGTGGTCGAGCCGTTGTTCGGCCTGCAGGCCGCCGGGCGCCTGCTGACCGAAGTGTTCGCACCGTGGGTGCAGGACCTCGGCCTCCTGATCGAGCAGGTGGAAGCCGCACGCCCGCCCGGCGCGCTTGCGGACTGGCAGCCGGGCGCCGTGCTGCGGCTGCCGTTCTCGCAGCGGACCTGCCGCGACGGCGGCGCGGTCTGCGCGCAGGCGCTGATGGCGCTGGCCGACGCCGCCATGGTGGTGGCGTGCTCGGCGGCCTGGAACGGCTACAAGCCGATGAGCCCGATCGACCAGACCACGCACTTCCTGCGCCCGGTGACGTTCGACGTCATCGCCGACGCACGCGTGGTGCGGGCCGGGCGCACGACCTGCTTCGGACGGGTCATGCTCACCAGCACCGTCGATAAACGCCCCATCGGCATGGTGGCGAGCGCCTACGCGATCCTCTGACGCATCGCGCCATGCCCGCGGTTGCAGCCAAGCTTGCGCAGGCTGCGTAAACTTGCCTGAGCGGGCCCAGCACAAACAAGTGTGGCGCATTTGCATCGGGCAGCGATTCTCCGCGCGCACCGGCATGGCTTGCCTTTGAATCGATCCGCCGGCCGACTAGACTTTCGAAGTCGTGGGAGGCGTGGCGATGCGTTTTGCGTGGCTGCTGTGCGCGATCGGGATTGCGCTGTTGGCGTCGGTCGAGTCCGGCCGCGCGCAGGTGCCGATGGTCTATGCCGGCAACGACACCGGCGGCATCATCCCGTGGTCGTGCGAGACCGAGGCGATGGCGCACGACATCGCGGCCGACTTCTGCGCCCGCTGGGACAAGTACCCGCGCATCACCAGCGTGCACCGGCAATACGGCGACTACATCGCGTTCCGCTGCCTGTGGTCGCCCTATGTCGACCGCTTCGCGCTGCCGGCGGTGCCGACCCGCAATACCTGCCTACCGCCGCGCATCATCTCCAAGTGACATGCCTGACGCGCGGCGCCATCACGCGCTGCTGCCTTGATTCCCTCACAGTGAGGCGGGTAGCTCTCCGGCCAAGCTGAGGGAGTAAATCATGCGTCGCAATCTGTTCGTTGCCGCCGCCATCCTTGCCGCCACGCCTGCCGTTGCGCTCGACCTGCCGGCGCGCAAGGCGGGACTCTGGGAGATCAAGACCACGATGGATGGGGCCGGCCATCCGGCACAGGTGGCGCAGCACTGCATCGATGCCGAGACCGACAAGCTGATGAACACGATCGGCGGCGAGATGCGCAAGGAGGCCTGCCCGAAGCAGGACGTGCAGAAAGTCGGCGCCACTTATGTCGTCGACTCGGTCTGCAAGTTCGGGCCGATGACCTCGACCTCGCGCGGCGTCGTCACCGGCGATTTCAACAGCGCCTATACCGTCAAGCTGACGTCCAAACGCGAAGGCGGTCCGAACATTCCGGGCATGCCGGCCGACGGCTCGAGCAACATGACCGTCGAGGCGAAGTGGCTCGGCGCGTGCGCGGCCGATCAGAAACCCGGCGACATGATCATGGCGGGTGGTCGCAAAGTGAACATCCACGACATGCAAAACATCATGAAGAACCTGCCGAAGGGCCTGTTCCAGAAGAATTGAGACCGCGCGCCGGCGGCGATCATTGCCCTGTGACCCTTGCGCTGACACGAATTCCAGTCCGCTCTTGCGCGCATACGCGTCAACTTAAGCGGTCCTGTGTCCCGGACGCGGTGCAGCGCGAAGCTCTTGCGGAGCGGTGCGCCGCTGATCCGGGACCTTCGCGAAGGCGGTGTTCGTTACGATCCCGGCTCTGCAGCGCACCAGCGCAGCGAAGAGGCTGCGCCGCTGCGCTGGGCCCGGGAAACGTATCTAAGTTGCGCCTATGCGCTCCCGCGGGGGCGAGCGAAGTAGGTTCGTCACTGCTCGCGAGGCGTCACTGCTCGGCCAGCCGGCCGCTCGTGCCGCACGATTTCGACCTCGGATCGACAGTGCAAACGAGGCTGTCGCCCGTCGCGCAGAATCCCGCCTTCTGATCACGTGCGAAATCTTTCAGACAGGTATCCATCCAATCAAGGCTGGTCTTTGCCTGCTCGAACTCCTCCTCGCCGCAAAGCTCGCTGAGCTTCTGGATGACGCGGGTGAACCCTTGCGGGATGGATTGCTTCGTGCGCCTGGAGATCGTGCCGGCCTCGACGTAGAACGCCTGAGCGACGGCGATACAGTCCTGCTTGTCGCTCGGAGTTCGCGGCTCGGGATTTGTCAGTTCCCGCTTGGCCACGGCTGTCGACTTCGATTTTTTCCCTGCCTTGCTTTTCTTCGATGCGGCGCTTTTCTTCGATGCAGCCGCCGCGTGCTTCTTGCCCGACTTTTCAACGGACGCCTTGTGCGCCGCTGCGGACGCAGGCGTGGTCGCCCCCGCGCACAACAAGCCCGCCACTGCGAACACGCAGAATGCAGCTGCGATCAAGCAACGTCGCTGCATGTGATTCCCCCGAACCCCATTTAAATTTTTGTCAATTATTGCGGCCGAAATCCGGCGCAGAAAACCCGGCTAGGTATCATCGCACGTAATTCGTTGGGTTTTTTCCGCTTTGCACGACCGACATCGCAGCGCGGCCAAGTGCGCCGACCCTGTGCAAATCGTCGCGCTCGATCCAACTTTGCCACATTTTTCGGATTAGCTGCCGGATCGTGGGGGACGGCGTGCTGGGGAGCACGTCGTCATAGATGACGACGGGGGACTCTTGATACGGGTCGGTGTGGGGCCGATCGCCGCCGGCGTGGTGGCGTTCGCGACCGGATTTACAGCATTTCTGTGCCTGATGACCGACCCGGCGCCGGTGAACGCCGGAGCGGGCGTACAGGCTCGTATCCATTCTGCGTTCGGCGCCGTCGATCCGGCGCTGCTCGATCCCGGCGCCGTCACCGCCGGATCGGACCTCCAGGTCGGCTTCAACGCGCGCTTCGCGAGCCTTGAGACTGCGGACGCTGGCAAATTCGTTCTCGACGGAAGGGACGATCGGGCGGAAGCGTCCGCGTCTACGCCGTTCGGCGAGCGCTTTTCTTTCGATCAGTCCGACGCACCAACCAGGCCTCAGCGGTTGGCTTCGTTCGACGACCGTTTCGCGGGCGATTTCGCATCATCTGGCGCCACGACTTGATCCGCCGCGGCGACACGGCCGACGTCGCCGCGAATTGCGGCAGCAGCGATCATGCCGCGTGCGCGGCCCACGGATGCGCCGCAGCGTGCACAGGGCCGAATCCAGCTGGCGAGCGCTTCCGCGACGTCGCTGCCTCTCGGTTACGCACCGGCGGATCAACTCAAGACTTCGGAGATCGGGTCGGCGCTGAAAGAGGTGACCCCGAAGTCCTCGAAGCCGCGCAGCGACGGCGACCGCAGCCGCACCGCGATCTACGACATCTCGGCGCGCACGGTTTATCTGCCGAACGGCCGCCGGCTTGAGGCCCATTCGGGCTTCGGCGACCACATGGACGATGTGCGCTACGCGGACAAGCGGATGACCGGGCCGACGCCGCCGAACATCTACGATCTCAAGTTGCGCGAGGCACCGTTCAAGGGCACGCGCGCCATCCGGCTGATCCCGACGGACAGTTCCAAGATGTACGGCCGCGCCGGCATCCTGGCGCACCCCTATCTCCTGGGCCCCAGCGGCCAGTCCAACGGCTGCGTCTCGATCAAGGACTACGATGCGTTCGTCGCCGCGTTCGATCGGGGTGAGATCGACCGCATCATGGTGGTCGAGCATCTGGGCGACCCGCCGCCGAACCGGACCGCCGCGGACTGGTTCCGCGATTTGTTCCGGTCGTAACCGTTTCTCGAACTCAAATCGGCAACGCACCGTCATGCCCGGCCTTGTGCCGGGCATCCACGTCTTCATAGGTCGGCCTAAAGACGTGGATGGCCGGCCGTGACGTCGCGGAAATGGAGGCTCTTATCGCCGGCGTGCAAGCCACCGAACCTAATCCCAAGCTACGCGATGACGTGCGAGGAGCTTGCGGACTTCCGCGACCATTTCGTCCTCGCGGCAGGGAAACTGCACCTCGGCCTGCTTCTTCAGGTACTCTTCGCGGTCCTTGATCGACGAGAGTGTCGCGCCGAGGATCAAATCCTTGATCTGGACTTCGCCCTTCTCGCGTTCGTTCGAGCCCTGCACGATCGCGCACGGCGAGCCGCGCCGGTCGGCGTATTTCATTTGCTGGCCGAGATTGTGCTTCGGATTGCCGAGATACATCTCGGCGCGGATTCCGGCATTGCGCAGCGTCGCGACGAGTTTCTGATACTGCGCAATGTCGCCGCCGAACACCGTAACGATCACCGGCCCGGGCGCGGGCTTAGAGTCGAGCTTGCCGATCAGCGTGAGCGCCGCCTGCAGTCGCGACACGCCGATGGAGAAGCCGGTCGCCGGCACCGGCTCGCCGCGAAAGCGCGACACGAGGCCGTCGTAGCGCCCTCCCCCGCCGACCGAGCCGAAGCGAACGGGCCGGCCCTTTTCGTCCTTCGTCTCCAACAGCAATTCAACTTCGTAGACCGGGCCGGTGTAATATTCGAGGCCGCGGACGACGGACGTGTCGACCTTGATGCGGTCCTCGCCGTAGCCGGCCGCCTGCGTCAACCGTTCGATGTCGTCGAGCTCGCCGAGCCCCGCGTCCGTCATCGAAGAATATGACTTGTCCGAGTTTCGGAAGCCGCTCCCTTCCAGCATCGCGATCACCGCGTCGGCGTTCGGCGGCGTCAACCCGGCGCCACGCGTAAAATCGCCGCTCTCATCGCGACGCCCATCCTGCAATAAGGCGCGAACTCCGTCGGTGCCGAGGCGATCGAACTTGTCCATCGCACGCAGCACGATGAGACGACGCCCGGGATCGGAAAGTCCGATCTCATCCATCAAACCATCGAGCACCTTGCGGTTATTCACCTTCACCACATACTGGCCGCGCTCGATGCCCAGCGCCTCCATGGTGTCGGCGGCCATCATGCAAATCTCCGCGTCCGCCGCCATGCTCGCCGAGCCCACCGTGTCGGCGTCGAACTGCATGAACTGGCGGAAGCGGCCGGGGCCGGGCTTCTCGTTGCGGAACACCCAGCCGTAGCGATACGAGCGATACGGCAGCGCGATGTGCTGGAAATTTTCCGCGACATAGCGCGCCAGCGGCGCGGTCAGATCGTAGCGCAGGCACAGCCACTGCTCGTCGTCGTCCTGGAACGAGAACACGCCCTCGTTCGGCCGGTCCTGGTCGGGCAGGAACTTGCCGAGCGCGTCGGTGTATTCGATTTCCGGCGTCTCGACCGGCTCGAAGCCGTAGCGCTCGTAGACCGCGCGGATCGCCTCCGTCATCTTGCGCGTGGCGGCGATCTCGGCCGGCCCGCGGTCGGCCAGACCGCGCGGCAGCCGCGCCTTCAATTTGTTGGATTTTGCGGACTTGTCGGCCATCTGTGCGCGCGTTGATTGTTGCCGAACGTGTTGACTGTCAACGGGTTGGTATCAGCCGATCCGATGCTTTGTCATTACCGGCGAAACCGGATAAACCGGAGCCGCGATCACGTTCCGCCCTCATCCTGAGGAGCCGCCGAAGGCGGCGTCTCGAAGGATGGCGGCAAGCACCAAATTTGCGGCCATGCTTCGAGACGCATCGCTTTCGCGATGCTCCTCAGCATGAGGCCCAGAAGTAACGAGGCCAAATGTCCCAAGCCCAACGATCCCCTGTCGCGGCGGCCCTTCCCAACGACCTCGAGTCGTTCTGGATGCCGTTCACCGCCAACCGCGCGTTCAAGAAATCGCCGCGCATGATCGTGCGCGCCAAGGACATGCATTACTACGCGGCTCGACGGCCGCGCGGTGATCGACGCCGCCGCCGGCATGTGGTGCACCAATGCGGGCCACAACCGCGACCCGATCGTCGCGGCGATCCAGCAGCAGGCGGCCGAACTCGACTATGCGCCGGCGTTCCAGTTCGGCCATCCCAAAGCGTTCGAGCTGGCGAGCCGCGTCGCCGCGCTCGCGCCGGCCGACCTCGACCATGTGTTCTTCGTCAATTCGGGCTCGGAGGCGGTCGACACCGCGCTCAAGATCGCGCTCGCCTATCACAACATCCGCGGCGAGGCCGGGCGCAGCCGGCTGATCGGTCGCGAGCGCGGCTACCACGGCGTCGGCTTCGGCGGCACCGCGGTCGGCGGCATCGTCAACAACCGCAGGCTGTTCGGCACGCTGCTGGCCGGCGTCGACCATCTGCCGCGCACCTACAACCGCGAGCAGCAGGCGTTCAGCAAGGGCGAGCCCGGACTGGGGCGCGCATCTCGCGGACGAACTCGAGCGGATCGCGGCGCTGCACGATCCCTCGACCATCGCGGCCGTGATCGTCGAGCCGATGGCGGGCTCGACCGGCGTGCTGCCCTCGCCCAAAGGCTACCTGCCGCGGCTGCGGGCGATCTGCGACAAGCACGGCATCCTGCTCATTTTCGACGAGGTCATCACCGGCTTCGGCCGGATGGGCTACGCGTTCGCGGCCGAGCGTTACGGCGTGGTGCCCGACATGATCACGTTCGCCAAGGGCGTCACGTCGGGCGCCGTGCCGATGGGCGGCGTGATCGTGCGCAAGGCCGATTTACGACGCGTTCATGCGCGGGCCCGAACACGTGGTCGAGCTGTTCCACGGCTACACCTATTCGGCGCATCCCTTGGCCTGCGCGGCCGGGCTCGCGACGCTCGACGTCTACCGCGAGGAAGGACTTGTTCGAGCGCGCGAAGAAGCTGGAAGCGACCTGGATCGACGCCGCGATGAGCCTCAAGGGCCTTCCCGGCGTGCTGGATATCCGCGCCGTCGGGCTGGTTGCCGGCATCGACCTGGCGTCGCGGCCCGATGCGGTCGGCAAACGCGGCTTCGAGATCCTGGACCGCGGCTTCAACCAGGAGAACATCACGTTGCGGGCGGTCGGCGATACGCTGGCGCTTACGCCGCCGCTGATCATGACCGAGGGTCAGATCGGCGAGATCTTCGACAAGGTCGGCAAGCTCGTCCGAGCGGTGACTTGATACCGGCCCAATACCAGGCGCCGCATTGACTGACGCGACGTTCCTAACGTAGGCACGGCCGGCGCATCAGCGGACGTACGACGCCTCGCCGCTGTTGCCGTAGGCGCCGAGCTCGTTCCGCTTGCCGGCGCGCTCCGGGATTGTCGTCGGCCGCCGTCCGGAATAGCCCTTGGCGATCGCCGGGCTCATCACGGTGTCCTTGACATAGCCTGTCGGCGTCCAGCGGCCCGCCGTCGATTTCAGATGGAAGTCGCCGTTCGCCGGGTCGGCGAACAGCGGATCGACCGGCGCCACGATCCCGTCGCCGAAGGTGATCTTCAGGCCTTGGCTCACGATACTGGGTCTGCACCATCGAATGCGAGACGTTGACCCGGACCTTGCCGCAGCCGTTGTCGCAGGTCGCGGCGAAATCGATGCCCGGCGCGTTGCCCCAGAAGATCGCATTGATGAACGGAATAGACGTCGGCGCGCCGTTGCCCTTGTCGATCCGCACGCCCGCGCCCGGCCCCTTGCAGCCGACGTCGAGCGCGCCGACATTGGTCAGGTGATCGAAGCGCGCGATGGTCGGGCCCGGCCGTCGGAGCCGCCGTCGAGCAAGATGTTGCCGCCGCAGTTGCGGTCGTAGATCTCGTGATAGCTCGATGCAGGTCGCGCCGTCGTCGCAGAACATGCCGCCGCCGCCGTTGCCGGCGCGGTTGTCGCGATAGACGTTCCAGTTCAGGTTCGCCGTGTGTGAAGTGCCCGCCCTCGGTCCAGGCGCCGACGTAGAGGCCCGCCGCCCCATCGGGTCACGCGTGTTGCGCGTGAACAGGTTGCCGGTGATCCGCAGCGTCTTGCCGAAGAGGTAGAGGGCGCCGCCGTGCGAGGCGTCCGGCTCCGTTCCGGCATTGTTGTCGACGAGGTTGCGCTCGATCGCGACCGTGTTCTTCTGCGTCGTGTCGTTGCAGGAAGCCGGCGCCGCCGCGGCCGCAGGAGTTGTTCCTGAACACGTTGCCTTCGATCCGGCCCGAGACGTTGTTGAGCGCAAAGCCGGCGCCGGCGAGCTCGTTGCTCGCACATTGTTGTCGTGGATATGGTTGTTCGTGATGTCGAACCGCTGCGACTCGTAATAGTCGCGGACGATCGCCTGCGAATAGCCGCTGATGTCGAAGCCGTCGATCGCGGTGAGCTGGTTGCCCTTGGGGCCGGGATCCTCGATGCGAATGAACGATCCGCCGCGTCCCCGTCGCCTTGCTGACGTAGGCGGCGGAGTCGCGCACCTTGAAATCCTTGCCGCGCTGGAAGCCGCCGGCGAGCGTGAAGTACTTCTCGCCCGGCTTGAGCTGCTCGGCGATAGGTGCCCTCCGCGACGCAGATGACGGCGCCGTTGGCTGCGGCGGCGACCGCGGCGGCGATCGTCTTGTGCGGCCTTTGCGCCGTTCCGTCGCCGCGGCCGGTCGACCGCGGCATCCACGAACACGGTGCAGCGCCGGAATCGTCGGTCGTGCGCGCGACCGTCACGGCGCGCGGGGCGCTTCCCGGCGGCAGCGGGCCGTCAGCCGCACGAGCGCTGCGGAGGCTTGGGACGGGGCGGGAGGCTGGGCGTCGCGATGCTGGGGCGGGTCGGGCTGGTTGCGGGACTGCCAGCGCCGGTCATCGCAGGATTGGGAGACCCGGCTCGACGGAAACGGTTGACCGGCTGCAGCGTACGTACGTCGGCGAGCACGCCGAACAGCAGTACGATCGCCATCGCCACTTGTCGCATGATCAGGTTTCCATTCCTGCTGCGGTGCTGAGCGTCGCACTGCGACCGATGCTTCGGCCGTCACGGCACCTCGATCGGCCCGAGGTCGACCTGGCCGGTGCGCGCGGTCCCGTAGCGGTCGGCCGGCGCGCCCGGGAGGAGCGCGCCCTTCCCGAGACAGGGAGCTGTCGCCGTCGGCTTGAAGTCATTCGGATCGTGGTTCAACGCGGCCGGAAACTTCGCGAACCAGGCCGGCGGAAAAGTTCGCGACGCGCCGTCTCGTCGCCGTTCGGAGTGCGCCCTTCGATCTTGCCCGAGACGTAGAGGTTCGAGCGGTAGACGTTCTCGCCGACCGTGCCGTCGACCTCCATCAGCAGCGCCGACGGGTTCGCCGTCACGCTGCCGCCGCTCACCCGCACGCCCAGGATCACGTTGTTCGCGAACTCGTTGCGGGTGGAGTGGTTGATGAACTGCACGCCGTGGCGGCCGGTGGTGATGAACAGGTTGTGGACGATCTTGTTGTCGCTCGAGCCGAGCTTCGGGTTGTCGGTCTCCTGCCAGAAGCTCACGCCGTGCCGGGGATAGAAGCCGAAGATGTTGTTGCGGATCACGCTCCGGCGCACGCTCGTGAAGTTCGCGCCCGAGCCGTGGCCTGCGCCGTGGTGGAAGTAGTTGGAATCGACGAGGAAGTAGTCGCTCGCGCCCTGGCCGCCTTCGCCGGTGCCGGCATAGGCGTCGCAGCGCGGATCGTTGAACGGAATGCCGACCTCCTTGCAGGTCGAGGCCGGGTCGGCGTTGATCTGGAAGTCGCTCGAGACGTTGCCGTAGGTCTCGTTGAAGCGGACGATGTTCCAGTCGCCGCCGTTGCTCAGGTAGATGCCGTGGCCGTCGCCCGCTTTCGCGCCGTAGGCGACGTTGCGCTCCCACACGGCCCAGTCGGCCTGGCCGGAGAAGAACGGGTCGCGGTCCTGGTCGTGGCCGTTGCAGTCGATCACCGCGATGCCGCGCGAATGCTGGCTCGCCGCATAGCCCGCGCCGATCGCGCGCACGCCGTAGCGGCCGCCGATCAGCTCGAAGCCGTCGACCGCGATGTAGTCGGCGTCCTCGAAGTTGAAGCAGGTCTGCCGCCCGCTGTTGCAGCAGGTCATCGCGACGCCGAGCGACTTGTCCTCGTTGCGCTCGGCGTAAAGAACGATCGGCTCGTCGTAGGTGCCGCTGTTCTCCTTCGTGAACTCGAAGCAGCCCTGGTAGTTGCCGCGGAGGAAATGGATCTGGGTGCCGGGGCGCGCGGCCGCGACCGCGGCCCGCACCGACATCGGCGTGTCGCGGCTCGCGCCGTTGCCGCTGCCGTTCGGGCTCACATAGACGGTCCGCGAGGGCTTCCAGGCCGGGTCGGTGTAGTAGCGGTTGAACTTCTCGGCGAAGCCCATGTAGCGGCCGCCGCGCGCCACCGCCGGCTTGCCCGGGTCCGTCGGAGCGAGATCGCCGAGATTGGGGCCGGAACCCGACTCGGGCTTGGGACCGCCGGCGTCCCGAACCGGGGCCTGCGACGGAACAGCGCCAGCATCGCTGAGCTTCTTGAGGTAGGCGCGCGCCAGATCGGCGTAGAAAGCCGGTCGGAAAGCTCACGAGGAACGCTTCCCAGGCTTCGACCGTGCCGAGTTCCTTAGCGGCCTCGAATGCCTCCCGGGCGGAGACACCGCCGGTCTGCGCGAGCGCGGCGTTATCACGCCAAAGCGATGTCGCCGGCTGTCCAACGATCCAAGCAACCCCGCGTCGAGCGAGGGCGCGACCGGTGCGGCAACGAGAAACAACGCAAGAGAGAAGCGTTTCAGTCTCGTACGCGCGCCCGCACCGGCGTGGCGTCGCTTCCAGCGACTGATGGCTGATAATGGCGTCCTCGGTTCGATGAGCCGATCCGGGAAGGTCTGAAACAATGCCGCCATGTGGAACTTCTTCTCGCCGGCAGTCCGCACCGGATGATTTCGTATCATGACTTTGTAACGATGCTCGAACTCGATCGCAATATTTCGGGGATGCGGAACTGTCGCTGCTGCGGGCGGAGTTCACCTCTCTCGATTGCCTCAAGGGTCGGCCTATCGGGCCGCGAACGCCGGCTGCGGCCGCAGGATCGCCCAGCCGACCGTGAGTTCGCCGTCGCCGCGCCGGAACGGCAGCGCGAACGGCGGCTGCACCTGCGCGTCACCCGCCAGCGCCGCGGTACGCCGACCGGCATGCACGTCGCGGATCGCCGTCGGTCCACACCACGACCGCGCCCTTGCTGCGCAGGTCGCCGAGATCGATCCAGGGCGCGCGGCGCGGATTGCCGTCGATCAGCACGCGCGGCCGCTCGGGCGCGTAGTGGCCGACATTGCCGCCGTCCCACATGGTGCCGATCACATAGGCGAGCGGCTGGCCGGTGAGCGGCGCGAAAGCGGCGCGACAGCTCGTCGCCGAGCCTGTCGCCGGGATAGAACACCGCGCGGTAGCGATGGTCGAAGCGCGGCAGCACCTCGTAGCTGACGACGAAGGCGATCGACGAACACCGCGAACACCGCCGCCCAAGCCGACGACGATCCGCGTCATGCGCGCGCGGCTCGAGCGCGCCGCGCGCCGCGAGCACGATCCAGAGGCCGAGGAACAGCCAGAGCGGATAGCCCCACATCGCGATCGTGCCGCGGCCGCTGACGCACGCGACAGCACGATCACCGTCGCGGCCGGACCGAACGCCAGCAGCGCGACGATGCGGCGGTCGAAGGCGTCGGCCGCGACAGTCGTGCCGCCGTGCCTTGACGCGCGGCCAGACGAGCGGCGCCGCGATCAGCAGCGCCGGCAGCAGGAACGCCGAACTGCCCGACCGCGAACGCCGCCGGATGCAGGACGTGGTCGAGCAGCCCGCGCGACGGCGCGGCGCGCGCGCTCGGCATAGGCGAAGGGCAGGAAATCGTTCTGCACCAGCCAGACGAGATGCGGCGCCATCACGACAAGCGCGACCGCGAGCCGCGATCCAGGGACCGGGCGTCGCGAAGCGCCTTGCGCGCGTCGCGGTCGAGCAGCAGGAACAGCGCGAGCGGCACCGCCAGCACGACGACGAAATATTTCGCCCACAGCGCCAGGCCGATCGCGAAGCCGAGCAGCAGCCAATGCAGCATGACGGCCGCGCTTGAGCGCCGCGCATGAAAGGCGTAGCCGGCCAGCGCCCAGAACGGCAGCTGGATCACGTCGTGATTGAACTTCGCCGCGGTGTAATGGAAGTAGTGCAGGCCGTCGACGATCAGCACGGCGACCAGCGCGCCGCGCGCGCCGACCAGCGGCCGCGCCGTCGCCCAGACCAGCGCGAAGGCCGCGACCACCGCGACCTGCGCCAGCGCGTAGTAGGCGGCGTCGACGCCGAACAGCCGGTAGACCGACCTCGACCAGCCACCACGGCAGCGGCGGCAGCTTGTCGTAGCCGAGTTGCCATTCGCGGCCGTAGGTCAGCGCCTCGATCAGGTCGAGCGGCAGGTTGCGGATAGAGCAGCGCCGGCAGCGCCGTCCAGACCACCAGGTGGAGAACAAGGAACCGCCGCAAAGGCCGCGCTCGGGTGGCGATCGATCGTGGCGATCAATCCGGGCATCGATGCAACATTGCGGCGGTTCCGTTTTGCCGGGCGTTATAGCGGCAAACGAGTCCGCAGTGTCCCGATTCCGAGGTCTTGCGATCCTCTCCACCTCCCCGCCGTCCCAGCCGCCCGGACCGTCCAGACGGGTTCGCGGACGGCGAGTCAGGCGCGTCAGATTGCTTGCGCCGGCGCAAGCCGTCATGTCATTGAAGTCGCGTTCGGGCGAAATCGCGCCGCTGTGGCCGAGCCGCGAACTGGACCTGCTTGATGCGCCTTGGCGCCATTTTCGTCGTCATCTGCATGGTGCATCATCGCGGCCTCGGCCGGCGCGACGGTTCTATCTCGCTTTCGGCTTTGGCGTCGCCGAATCGACGATCATCGGACTCGCGATCCTGACGGGGCTCGCGCTGTATCAACGATTTCAGCGCGCGGACCGCGCATCAGTCAGTCGGTCACCCATCAGTTCGCCGACCTCTCACGCGGCGACCGCCGACGTCGCGCGCCAGGTCGCCGAGATCGCCCGCGGCGTCGCGGCGCTCGAAGAGCAGGGTCGATCGGCGCGCTCGACAAGGCCCGCGCCGTCACCGATCCGATCACGATCGAACATCGGCGAACTCGGCACGCTGGTCAAGCAGCTCGCCGAGACGGTCTCGGCCGCGACAGACGAGCGCTCGCCGAGCGACCGGCCGCGCCGGCTTGCCGCGCCGGATGGGCCCGTTCATCGCCGAGAGCGTCGCTGCACCCGCCACCGGGTCGCGCGAATTGGCAGCGCACGGCGAAGCCGACCGCAATGCTGCCGCCGAGGACACGCCCGCGGCTCACCCGCGCGCCGAACGGCGCCGCGCGAGCCGCCGATCCGCAGCGCGATCGAGGCCAACCGCATCGATCTCTATCCTGCAGCCGATCGTGACGCTGCCGCAGCGCAAGGTCCGCTACTACGAGGCGATGTCGCGGCTGCGCACCGAGACGCGGCGACGTGCTGCACGGCCGGCCGACTTCATCGCCGACGCGGAGGCCGGCGGGCTGATGCCGAAGATCGACAATCTCGTCGCTTTCCGCTGCGTGCAGGTGGTGCGCCGGCTGCTGCTCAAGAACCGCGACATCGGCCTGTTCTGCAATCTGTCGAGCCCGACGCTCAGCGACTCGCGACTGTTTCCCGCAGCTTCCTGGAGTTCCTCGACGCCAACCGCGCGATCGCGCCGTCGCTCGTGCTGGAATTCACGCAGAGCGGCGTGCGCTCGATGGGCCCGATCGAGCACGAGAGCCTCGCGGCGCTGCGCCGAGCGCGGCTTCCGCTTCTCGATGGACAATGTCATCGACCTGCGCATCGAGCCGCGCGATCTCGCCGACCGCAACTTCCGCTTCATCAAGGTCCCTGCCAGCTTCCTGCTCGATCGCAGGCACCGCGCCAGTCCGACATCCACGCCCGCCGACCTCTCCGACCTGGTCGGCCGCTTCGGCATCGACCTGATCGCCGACAAGATCGAGAGCGAAGGATCGGTGGTCGATCTGCTCGATTGCGACGTGCGATACGGCCAGGGCTTCCTGTTCTCGCCGCCGCGGCCGGTGCGCGCGGAGGCGCTCCCCGCAGACGAGGCGCCGAACGAATCCCGCGCGCACCGGCCCCGCCCCGCTGGCGCGCGGCGTCATCACCCGTGGATGACAGCGCCAGTCCAACCCCTCCCGCCGATCCAAACGGAATTGTCCCCGATGTCCGCTTCGCCTGCCCTCACCAGCCATTTCGCGCCGCTCTCGGAGCACTACGACGTCGTGCTGAGCGACGTCTGGGGCGTGGTCCACAACGGCGTGCTCGCGACGCCGGAGGCCTGCGACGCGCTGGCGCGCTTCCGCCAGCAGGGCGGCACCGTGGTCCTGATCACCAACGCGCCGCGGCCCGGCGAGGTGGTGATGCACACCATGCTCGACCGGCTCAAGGTGCCGCGCACCGCCTATGACGGCATCGTCAGTTCGGGCGACGTCACGCGCGCGCTGATCGCCGCGCGCGGCCGACCAGCGCGTGCTGCACATCGGACCACCGCGCGACCTGCCGATCTTCGACGGTCTCGCCGCGCGGGTCGTCGCCGATCGAGAACGCCGACTACGTCGGTGTGCTCCGGCCTCACCGACGATACGGTCGAGACGCCGGACGACTATCGCCATCTCATTGCGCAGATGCGCGAGCGCAACCTGCCGATGATCTGCGCCAATCCCGATATCGTGGTCGAGCGCGGCGATACGCTGGTCTACTGCGCGGGCGCGATCGCCGATCTTTACGCCGACGCCGGCGGCGACGTGATCTACGCCGGCAAGCCGTACCCGCCGATCTACGAACAGGCGCTGGCGATCGCGCAGGGCGCGCGCGGGGCGGCGGCCGACCGTAAGCGCGTGCTGGCGATCGGCGATTCGGTGCGCACCGATCTGAAGGGCGCAGTCGCGTTCGGCATCGACTGCCTGTTCGTCACCGCCGGCATTCACGCGGACGAACTGGGCGAGCGCGACAATCCAGACGCGGCGGCGGTCGGCGACATATTCGCCAAGGCCGGGGTCTATCCGAAAGCTGTGATGCGCCGACTGGCCTGGTAGCCGTCAGACGACCGCGGACACCGCTGGACTCGGATCGGCGAACACGGCCCTGATCTTGTGCTCCAGCGTCTGCGCGTTGAACGGCTTGACGATGTAGTTGTTGGCGCCCGCCTTCTTCGCGGCGATCACATTTTCGGTTTTGGATTCGGCCGTGATCATGATGAACGGCGTCTTGCCGAGGGCCGGATCGGCCCGCACCTGCCGCAGCAGGTCATAACCGGTCATCGGGGTCATATTCCAATCGGAAATGACCAAACCATAATTGCGTTGCCGCATCTTGGAGAGCGCCGCGGTACCGTCCGAGGCTTCGTCGACGTCGTTGAACCCAAGCTGCTTCAACAGATTGCGGATAATGCGCGACATCGTATTAAAATCATCAACGACGAGGATCGGCATCGACCGGTCAAAGGCCATCGCACTCCCCAGCATCACCTGCATTCCGGCGCATGCACCCAACAAGGTGTGATGCGTCGAAGGGGGTCAAACCGCCGGCGCGGCAATGAGCTGCCTCCCCGGCGGCCCGTCATTACCAATTGGCATTGAACAACCGGTTAATTACTCGCGAAAGGATATATATCCACGGCCCGGTCCGGCAGACCGGGTTTCTTGAAAATCCCAGCCGCCCTTGCGAAGACAGGTTGCGACGACTGTACCCGTCACCGATTCGCCAATTGCTTCCGAAGGTTCGCCGCCGAGACCATGAGCGATCAGACCTCAAAGCCGTTTGTCGTGCTCCGCGACGGACCGCCCGGTGCCCTGCGGGGCGCCGTGGTTGCGATCGGCAATTTCGACGGCGTGCATCGCGGCCACCGGGCCGTCATCGCGACCGCGCTGGAGCGCGCCGGCCGTCTCGGCAAGCCGGCGGCGGCGCTGACGTTCGAGCCACACCCGCGGCGCTACTTCACGCCGGACGCGCCGCTGTTCCGGCTCACCGACGAACGCAGTAAGCTTCGCCTGCTGGCGGCCACCGGTCTCGACGGCGCGATCGTCCTGCGTTTCGACGCGGCGCTAGCGCGCCTGCCGGCGGAGGATTTTATCACGCGCATCCTGCTAGAGCGGCTCGCCGTCAGCGGCGTCGTGATCGGGTTCGACTTCCACTTCGGTCTCAACCGCCAGGGCTCGCCGGATTTTCTGATCGCCCAGGGAGCCAAGCACGGCTTTGCGGTCGACATCGTGCCGCGCTTCGAGGATGAAGGACGTCCGGTTCGCTCGGGCCCGATCCGCGCGGCGCTGGCCGGCGGCCAGGTGATCGAAGCCGCCGAACTCCTGGGCTACCCCTGGTTCGTCAGCGGCGAAGTCGTGCATGGCGACAAGCGCGGACGCGAACTGGGATTTCCGACCGCCAACCTGCGGCTCGATCCGGACTGCGGACTGAAGCACGGCGTCTACGCCGTCAGGCTCGGCGTCGGCGACCGGCACTACGATGGCGTCGCCAATTTCGGCCGGCGGCCGATGTTCGACGCGGGCTATGCGCTGCTGGAGGCGTTTCTGTTCGATTTCAGCGGTGACCTTTACGGCAAGGTCATCGACATCGCCTTCATCGGCTGGATTCGTCCCGAGCTGAAGTTCGACAGCCTGGCCGCTCTGGTCGAGCAGATGAAGGAAGACTCGCGGATCGCCCGGCAGGCGCTGGCGCGCGCTCCGGATGCATTCCCGAAGCTGGGCCGCATCCCGGACTGAAGTCAGGGTTCGGACGGCGGGTCGGTTTCGTCTTCGGCCTTCTGCGCCGCCTCGCGGGCCGTCCACTCGCGCACCACACCGGTGGTGAGAAGTGCCACGCCCGCCAGCATGACGATGCGCCGCCACCCGACCGACCGGCCGATGTCCAATCCGGCGGACAGCAGGGTGGGCGCGAGGCCGCCCGACAAGAGGGTCGAGGTGAAGGCGGCCTTGCGGGCCTGCAACGCTTCCTCGGCACGGCGCTGGTTGATCCGGCGCGCGACTACCGCGGCGATCGCCGCGATCACGGTGATGGTCAGATAGATGGCAGACAGCACCAGTGCCGCCAGCGTCGGGTCGTCGTATCGCTCAGCGATCCAGATGAAAAGCGTGATGCTGAGCCAGACGAGCGTGCCGACGCCGCCGAGAGCGGCCAGGACACCGCCGACCACGACGCCGGAGCTGACGCCCGTCTTAGCTTGCACCGAAGTCTGCAGGTAACCGAGCCAGTCGCCCATTCATGCTACTCGGATCAGCGGCGGCTGATGCCGAGCAGGAATCCGATCCCCACCGCGATCGCCAGCGTGGTGTACGGCCGCTTCTTGAGCGACTCATCGATCGCACCGATCATATTGTCGGAGACTTCACGCACCGCATCGACCGCCTCCTGGCCCTTGGCGGTGGCGTCCGACACCATCTCCTCCACATTGGCCTTGGCGCGTCCCCAGGCAACGTTGCCCTTGGCCGACATCAGGTCGGAGACGTCCCCGGCGAGGCGCGCAATGTCGGCCCGCAACGTTTCGAGATCGGCATTGACGTCGCCGCTGGCGGCCGAGGCCGCACGCCGCGCGTCGCTCGCCGCGTCCTTGGTGGTCGTTCCGGAAGTGCTCGCCATGGCGTGCTCCACACTGATTGTGAATTATTCGCTGCGCCCATAACGGCACGCAAGCGGAAAAAGTTCCCTCGGGCCCGCGTGCGACCGGCCGCCGCCTGCGGGTAAGCGGCTCTGCATGCACCTTACACCCTCGCCCGCGGGCCCGAACGCCACCACGCCGAGGCCGCTTGTCCCCGTGGCGACCGCGGGCATCGCGGCACCCCTAGACGCCGACCGCGGCGCGGTGGGCCTTTTCGACGCCGGGGCGATCTGCTAGAAGCCCGCACCATGGCGCGCGAGCAATTCTTTCTGATCGTCGGCATCGCCGATCGGCAAATTAGGGGCCCGGCTTCCGCCTGACAGTCCGTCGGCGGAGGACCGGGATTTTGCCGAACCGCCCCATTTACCCTGGTAATCTGCCATGACCGACGCCGCCCGCGATTACAGCGAGACTCTATTTCTGCCCAAGACCGATTTCCCGATGCGTGCCGGCTTGCCGCAGAAGGAGCCCGAGATCCTCAAGCGCTGGCAGGACATCGGCCTCTACGGCCGGCTGCGCGAAGCGGCGAAGGGCCGGGCGAAATTCGTCCTTCACGACGGCCCGCCCTACGCCAACGCCAACATCCATATCGGGCACGCGCTCAACAAGATCCTCAAGGACGTGGTGACGCGCAGCCAGCAGATGGCTGGCTACGACTCGAACTATGTGCCGGGCTGGGACTGCCACGGCCTGCCGATCGAGTGGAAGATCGAGGAGGAATACCGCGCCAAGGGCAAGAACAAGGACGCGGTGCCGATCAACGAATTCCGCAAGCAGTGCCGCGAGTTCGCCGCGCACTGGATCGATGTGCAGCGCGAGGAGTTCAAGCGGCTCGGCGTCGAGGGTGACTGGGATCATCCCTACACCACGATGGATTTCGCCGCCGAGGCGCAGATCGCGCGCGAGCTGATGAAGTTCGCCGCGAACGATACGCTCTACCGCGGCTCGAAGCCGGTGATGTGGTCGGTGGTCGAGAAGACCGCGCTTGCGGAAGCGGAGGTGGAGTACGAGGACTATGTTTCGGATCAGGTGTGGGTGAAGTTTCCAGTCAGATTAGCAAGTACGGGCGGCCATCATCCCCGAGATGCAGCCAAGAGAGACGAGTTCGCGGACAAACTTGCCCAAGCCTCAATCGTTATCTGGACGACGACACCTTGGACCATCCCAGGCAACCGGGCGATCAGTTTGTCGCCAAAGATCGAATACGGACTGTATGAAGTCACCGACGCTCCTTCCGACAACTGGACAAAAGTCGGCGACATGCTCGTTCTCGCGGACAAACTTGCTTCGGACGTCTTGAAGCAAGCCCGCGTCGCCGGCTCAAAGAAGATCGGGGACGTTACCGCTGAGATGCTGCTCTATTCTGAGGCAAATCATCCTTTGAAAGGATTCAGCGGCGGCTACGATTTCAAAGTGCCTCTCCTCCCCGGCGACCATGTCACCGACGACGCCGGCACCGGTTTCGTGCACACCGCGCCGGGACATGGCCGCGACGACTTCGACGTCTGGACCGCCAATGCCGCAAAGCTCGCCGCGCGCGGCATCAACACCACGATCCCCTACATGGTGGACGAGAACGGCACCTTCACCGCCGCGGCGCCGGGCTTCACCGGCAAGCGCGTGCTCACCGACAAGGGCGAGAAGGGCGATGCCAACGAGGCGGTCATCAAGGCGCTCGCCGACGCCGGCATGCTGCTCGCGCGCGGCCGGCTCAAGCATCAGTACCCGCACTCCTGGCGCTCGAAGAAGCCGCTGATCTTCCGCAACACGCCGCAGTGGTTCATCGCGATGGACAAGCCGATCGCGACTGATGGTGAGGCAAAGCTCGGCGACACTTTGCGCCATCGCGCGCTCGAAGCCATCAAGGAGACCCGCTGGGTGCCGGCCTCCGGCGAGAACCGCATCAACGGCATGGTCACGAGCAAGCCCGACTGGGTGATCTCGCGCCAGCGCGCCTGGGGCGTGCCGATCACCGTGTTCGTGCGCGAGAACGGCGACGGCTCGGTCGAAATCCTCAAGGACGAACGCGTCAATAAGCGCATCGCCGACGCGTTCGAACGGGAAGGCGCCGACGCCTGGTACGCCACCGGCGCGGCGCGGCGCTTCCTCGAACCCGAATACAACGCCAACGAATGGCAAAAAGTCGACGACATTCTCGACGTCTGGTTCGATTCAGGCTCGACCCACGCGTTCGTGCTGGAAGACCCCGAGCACTTCCCCGGCCTCGCCGGCATCCGGCGCAAGCGCGACGGCGGCCGCGACACCGTGATGTATCTCGAGGGATCGGACCAGCATCGCGGCTGGTTCCAGTCGTCGCTGCTGGAATCCTGCGGCACCCGCGGCTATGCGCCGTTCGACGTGGTCCTGACCCACGGCTTCACGCTCGACGAGCACGGCCGCAAGATGTCCAAGTCGCTGAAGAACGGCGTCGAGCCGCAAGACGTGATCAAGCAGTCGGGCGCCGACATCCTGCGGCTGTGGGTCTGCCAGACCGACTACTGGGACGACCAGCGCATCGGCCCGGAAATCCTCAAGACCACCACCGAATCGTATCGCAAGCTGCGCAACACCGTCCGCTGGATGCTGGGCTCGCTGGCGCATTTCCGCGACGACGATCGCGTCGCGCCCGCCAAGATGCCGGAGCTCGAGCGGCTGATGCTGCACCGGCTCGCCGAACTCGACGCGCAGATCCGGCAGGATTACGCCGACTTCGACTACAAGCGCATCGTTGCCGCGCTCGTCACGTTCATGACGGTCGATCTCTCGGCGTTCTACTTCGACATCCGCAAGGACGCGTTGTACTGCGACCCGATCTCGTCGCTGAAGCGACGCGCCAGCCTGACCGTGATCGACCATCTGTTCCGCTGCACCGTCGCGTGGCTGGCACCGATGCTGCCGTTCACCGTCGAGGAGGCGTGGCAGGCGCGGTTCCCGTCGGATACCGGCTCGGTCCACCTGGAGACGTTCCCCGAAATCCCGCCCTCCTGGCGCAACGACGCGCTCGCCGAGAAGTGGCGCAAGGTCCGCGCGGTCCGCAGCGTCGTGACCGGCGCGCTGGAGATTGAACGGGCGCACAAGCGCATCGGCTCCTCGCTCGAAGCCGCGCCCGTGGTCTACGTGTCCGACCTCGACCTATTCGCCGCGATGGTGGACGTCGATCTCGCCGAGATCGCGATCACCTCTGCCGCCCAATTGGTTGAGGGTGAAGGGCCGGCGGACGCGTTCCGGCTGCCCGAGGTCAAGGGCGTCGCGGTCGAGGTGCGGCTGGCCGAGGGTCGCAAGTGCGCGCGCTCCTGGAAGATCCTGCCGAGCGTCGGTTCCGACCCGCACTATCCCGACGTCTCGCCGCGCGACGCCAAGGCGTTGCAGGAATGGGACGCCATGCGGCGGGCAGCCGAATGACCGCGATGCTCTGGGGTCCCTTCTCCCGCATCGGTGTCGCCGTGGCGGTCGTGACCGCGGTGCTCGATCAGGCCAGCAAGCTGTGGTTGCTGTTCGTCTATCAGCTCGGCGACCGCGGCGTTGTGACGCTGACCCCGTTCCTCGACCTCGTCCTGGCGTGGAACACCGGCATCAGCTTCAGCCTGTTCCGGCAGGACAGCATGGCGGGGCAATGGGTGCTGCTGGGGCTGACCACCGTCGCCCTCGCGCTGCTCTGGATATGGCTTGCCCGGACAACCTCCGCGCTTGGCGCCATCGGGCTCGGTCTGATCATCGGCGGGGCGGTCGGCAACGCCATCGACCGGGCCGCCTACGGCGCGGTGGCCGATTTCGTGCGTTTTCACATCACGACCGAGACATTCGATTTCAATTGGGCCGTTTTCAACCTGGCGGACGCCGCCATTGTCGTCGGGGTGGCCTTCCTGCTCTACGAAACCCTATGGGGGACGCCGCAAAAGCGCCCCGATCATCGCCAGAATGGCGGGAGTGGGGATACGGCTATTGCGCCGTAGGTGCAGGGGAAAATTGTCATGCGGCTGACGTTTTGGAGCGCACGGCGGCGCCTGACCGCCGTTGCCGGTACGCTCGTATTGGCGATCGCGTGCGGCAGCGCGGGCGCCTGGGCGCAGAATGCCTCCGAGGAGGAGTTGCCGGCGGACACCAAATTCTTCCGCAAGCTGCTCAAAGAATTCGGCATGCAGCTTGGCGACGACGCCGTGGAATTCCGCGAGCGTGCGCCGCTGGTCGTGCCGCCGAGCCGTGCTTTGCCGCCACCGCAAACCGGCAACGTGACCGCCCGCAATCCGGCCTGGCCGAAGGATCCGGATGTGCGCCGCCGCAACGAAGCGGTCACCACGGCAGCACAGAAGGCGAGGCTGCGCGGCGCTGCAGAAGCGATGGAAGAAGAAGGCCGGGCGCTGCGTCCCAGCGAGCTCGAGGTCGGCCGTATTGCCACTCGCAGCAATGAGAGCGTCCAGAGCCCCGATGATTCGGCACGCCCCCTGAAGCCGTCCGACCTCGGCACCAAGGGCCTGCTGGACCTGTTCTCGACCAAGCCTGCAGCGCCGGTCGAGTTTACCCAGGAACCGCCGCGCACCAGTTTGACCGAACCTCCGCGCGGCTATCAGACGCCGTCCGGCGCTCAACCCTATGGGCCCGGAACGGCCAGACGGGAGCCGGCCAAGCCTTCGACCGTGACAGAGCGCGCAGTCGGCAATTGATCGCCGCGTTGACGCGGAGCGTTCACGGCTGGACTCTTACAAGTCTGTAATGTTCTGCCGATTCCGATGCGCACGACGATGCGGATCGGACGGGTAAATTGTTCGCGAACAGGTAGTTTCGACGCCGGGGCATGATAGATAGCGGTCGGGGGCTTGATCCCTACCCAACCGGACTTCGCCGTGGGGGGTGACCTCTAACCCACGAGACCCTTCGTGCTGAAAAACCCGATTCGAATTCTCGCTGCCATCTCGATGACCGCAGCCGCGTTATCGATTGCACACGCCGAACCCGCCAAGCCTTCACCCAACACGACTCCGCCCGCCAAGTCTCCGGCGATTTCGCACTTCGTCCTGCCCAACGGGTTGGAAGTGGTCGTCATCCCGGACCACCGCGCGCCGGTCGTCACCCACATGCTGTGGTACCGCGTCGGCTCGGCCGACGAGACGCCGGGCAAGTCCGGGCTTGCGCATTTCCTCGAGCACCTGATGTTCAAGGGCACGGCCAAGCATCCGGTGGGCTTCTCACCGGTCGTGGCGACCATCGGCGGCCAGGAGAACGCGTTCACGTCGAGCGACTACACCGGCTATTACCAGCGGGTGCCGCGCGACAAGCTCAAGGCCATGATGGAGTTCGAGGCCGATCGCATGACCGGCCTGGTGCTGACCGACGAAGTGGTCAAGCCCGAACTCGACGTGGTCCTGGAAGAGCACAACATGCGCGTTGCCAACAACCCGGCGGCGCGTCTCGGCGAGCAGATGGAAGCCGCGCTCTATCTCAATCATCCCTACGGCCGTCCGGTGATCGGCTGGCGCCAGGAGATCGAAAAACTCAATCGCGCGGACGCGCTCGACTTCTATCGCCGCTTTTACACGCCGAATAACGCGGTGCTGGTCGTTGCCGGCGACGTAACACCCGAGGAGGTGAAGAAGTTTGCCGAAGAGACCTACGGCAAGGTGCCGCGCGTCGCCGAAGTCCCGCCTCGCGTCCGACCGCAGGAACCGGAGCAGGTCTCGCCGCGCACGGTGACGCTGGCAGACCCGCGCGTCACGCAGCCGAGCCTGCAGCGCTATTACCTCGTGCCCAGTGCATCAAAGCCCGCCGAGAGCGCGGCGCTTGAGGTGCTGGCGCACATTCTCGGCCGCGGCGCCAACAGCCGGCTCTACAAGTCGCTGGTGATCGACCAGGGCCTGGCCGTGAGCGCCGGCGCCAACTACGACGGCACGTCGCTCGATGCCACGCGCTTTGCGGTCTATGGCTCGCCCAAGCCCGGCACCAGCTTGCCGCAACTCGAAACGGCTATCGACGCCGTGCTCAACGAGGTCATCGACAAGGGTGTCACCGCGGACGAACTCGACCGCTCAAAGAACCGGATGATCGCCGACGCCATTTACGCCAACGACAGCCAGCGCACACTGGCCCAGTGGTACGGCGCGGCGCTCACCACCGGCTCGACCGTCGATCAGGTTCGCACCTGGCCGGACCGCATACGCGCCGTCACCGCCAAGGAGGTTCAGGACGCCGCCCGCCAATGGCTCGACAAGCGCCGCTCCGTGACCGGTTATCTGGTCAAGGAAGTCCGCGGCGAGGAGAAGCGCTCATGAACGCGCTCGTATTCCCAGCCGTCGCGACATTCGTTCGCACCGGCCGCGGCGCGGCACTCGGCCTTGCGGCCCTCGCAGCCTGCCTCGCATTCACGCCGGCGAACGCCATGCAGATCGAGCGGGTGAAGAGCCCGGGCGGCATCGAGGCGTGGGTCGTGCGGGACTCCGCGGTGCCGTTGATCGCCGTCGACTTCGCATTCAACGGCGGCTCGGACCAGGATCCCGGCGGCAAGGCCGGGCTCGCGAGCCTTGCGGCCAGCCTGCTCGACGAAGGCGCCGGGTCGCTCGACTCGAAGGCGTTCCAGGAAAAACTCGAGCGGCGCGCGATCGAGCTCAGCTTCCGGGCGAACCGCGATGCGTTGCGCGGCACGTTACGCACGCTGAAGGAGAATCGCGACGAAGCCTTCGACGCCTTGCGGCTTGCCCTGAACGAGCCGCGTTTCGATGCCGAGGCGGTCGAGCGCATGCGCGCGCAGACCCTGTCGCAACTTCGCCGCAACAGCACGAACCCGAACGACATCGGCAGCCGGACCTGGTGGGCCGCGGCGTTCCCGAACCATCCTTACGGCCATCCGACCGCCGGGACGCTTGAATCGGTCACGGCCATCGGCGCGGACGACGTCCGCGGCTACACGCGGCGGGTGCTGGCGCGCGACAATCTGAAGATCGCCATCGTCGGCGACATCGATCTCGAAAGTGTCGGCAAGCTGCTCGACAGCACGTTCGGTGCGCTACCCGCCAAGGCCAATCTCACCGCGGTGGGGAACGTTCCCCCGCAGGGCATGGGCCGCCGTATCGTGGTCGAGCTCGACGTGCCGCAGGCCGTCATCACCCTTGGCGGGCCCGGAATCGCCCGCAGCGATCCGGACTTCATGGCCGCCTATGTGGTGAACCATATCCTCGGCGGCGGTTCGTTCTCCTCGCGGCTCTACAGCGAGGTGCGTGAGAAGCGCGGGCTCGCCTATGGCATATCGACAAGCTTGGTCTGGCTGGAGCATTCCGCCCTGCTGCTCGGCGGCACCGCGACGCGGGCGGACGCCACCGGCGAAACGCTGAAGATTATCGAGGCCGAGTTCCGGCGGCTCGCGACCGAAGGACCGACCGAGGACGAGCTGAGCAAGACCAAGACCTACCTCAAGGGATCGTTCCCACTCGGGCTCGACACCTCGTCGAAAATCGCCGCCCAGCTCGTCCAGATGCAGACGGACAATCTCGGCATCGATTACATTGAACGCCGGCCGGCGTTGATCGACGCCATCACGCTCGCCGACACCAAGCGGGTCGCCAAACGCCTGCTGGACGCGGGGCTCCTGGTCACGGTGGTCGGACGCCCGCAAGGCGTCACCTCCAACTAGGTCGCCCCTCACCGGCTTTGATCTAGCTTGTGGCCCGGGTCCGCAGCGCATCACTTTGTGCTGCGCTGCGCCCCGGACACATGCGATACAGTTAGCCGCATGTCGCGGGAACCACTCACCACGCACCGTCATGGCGCTGCATCAATCGATCGAGACTGCGCGTTCGAAACGAATCGGCCCTGACGGCGTCGCCGACGCGGATTTTGCCGCGGCGCTCGCGCGCACCAGCGAGGCACTGGAATGGCTGCGCGCGCGCCATGTCGATGGCGGCCTGCCGCTGCTCCGACTGCCGGCGGCGCGCGACGACCTTGCAACGATCCGCGACTCTGCCCGTCGCCTCGCCAATGGCGCAACCGACATCGTAATCCTCGGCACCGGCGGCTCAAGTCTCGGCGGCCAGACGCTGGCGCAGCTTGCGGGTCACGGTGTGCCGGGCGTCGGTGCATTGCCCGAAGCTCCACGGCTGCGCTTCATGGACAATCTCGACGCCGACAGCTTCGGCACGATGCTGGTGACGCTTCCGCTCGCCACGACGCGCTTTGTCACGATTTCCAAATCCGGCGGCACCGCCGAGACGCTGATGCAGACCATCGCCGCCCTCACCGCCGTGAAGGAAGCAGGACTGGCTGCCCGCATCCCCGAGCTGTTTCTCGGTCTGACCGAGCCGGCGAAGAGCAGCAAGCGCAACGGCCTGCGCACGCTACTCGCGGAGCACGGCGTTGCGATGCTCGATCACGAGACCGGCGTGGGCGGGCGCTACTCTGTACTGACCAATGTCGGGCTGCTGGTCGCCGCATTAGCCAGCCTCGACATCGCCGCGGTCCGCGCCGGCGCCGCCAACGCACTCGCGCCCGTGCTCGAACGGCGCGCACCTGCCGAGGTCCCGGCTGCGGTCGGCGCGGCGCTCGCGGTCTCGCTCGCCGCGACGCGCGGCAAGAGCATGTCGGTGCTGATGGCCTATGCCGACAAGCTGGAGCGGTTCACCCGCTGGTACGTCCAGCTCTGGGCCGAAAGCCTCGGCAAGGACGGCAAGGGCACGACGCCGATCGCGGCCCTGGGGCCTGTCGATCAGCACAGCCAGCTTCAACTCTATATGGCGGGACCGCGCGACAAGCTCATCACGGTGTTGACGGTGGCGAGCACCGGATTAGGTCCCCGCATCGCTGGCGACCTTGCCCGGATCGCTGGCGAACCTGACTTGGCCGACAAGACCATCGGCGATCTCGTCGCCGCCGAGGGCCGCGCGACCGCCGAGGCGCTGGCCCGCAACGGCTGCCCGGTGCGGACCATGCATCTGGAGCGTCTGGACGAAACTTCGCTCGGCGAACTGCTCATGCACTTCATGCTGGAGACGATCATCGCGGCGCGCCTCCTCGGTGTCGACCCGTTCGATCAGCCGGCCGTCGAAGAAGGCAAGGTGTTGGCCAAGCGCTACCTAGCTGGCGCCTGACCGCCGACCGCCCCTCCATTTGCGGCAAAATCTTGGCGAAATTTTCGTTATGGAACAACGACTTCGCTCTTGCGGAGCGTTCGCTGTTGCTGCACTCTGATGCGGGGTTCGCCGATCTAAGGGCTCGCGGGGCGCGAGCCAAGTCGCTGCGTCGGGGAGGCGTGCGATGCATTCGGCCAAAACGGGATTCAGCATTCGCGATATGGCGTCGCGCCTGAGGCGCGGGCTGGCGCTCGTGCTCGCTGTGCTGGCGCTGACCACCGGTGGGGCATTCGCACAAATTCCGGGCCTCGGCGGCGGCGGTCCGCTTGGCGGCATCGGCGGGCTTGGCGGCGTCGGCGGGCTTGGCGGTGGACTCGGCAGCGGCAGCACCATCGGGGTCCCCGGCACCAGCGCCATTCCTAGTGGCCCGGCCAACAACATCATCGGGCCATCGCTCAGCGTTCCGCTTGGCGGCGGAGTGCCCGCTACCGGCACAGTGACCAACACCGTCACCGGCGCAGTGCCGAATGCGCTCTCGCTGCCCGGCCGCACGCTCGACGGCGTCGGCGACACGGTCAATCGAACCGTCCGCGGCGCGCCGGGCCTCTCGGGACCGCCTGCTCAGAGCCGCCGCAGCGGCGTTCCACCGGCCGGCGAACGCCGGTTCGTCGCCGACGAGGTGATGGTGCGCCTGCCCCCCAGCCTGACCGCGCGCATGATCGACGATCTCACGCGCAAGCTTGGGCTTACCAGTATCGAGTCGCAGCAGATCGCACTCACTGGATCGACATTCCATCGCTGGCGCATTCCGGCGGGCCGCACCGTGCCGGAGATCATCCGCGCGATCGAGACCGAAGCCGGCACCGGTACGGCGCAGCCCAACTATCGCTTCACTCTGGCGCAGCAGCGCGGCCAGGACGCCGGGGCGCAACCCGAGATGCAATACGCGCCCGCCAAGCTGAACGTGCCGCAGGCGCATCGCCTCGCCACCGGCCAGCGCGTCCTCATTGCGGTGATCGATTCCGGCATCGATACGTCGCATCCGGAGATCGACGGCTTCGTCGCGGCAAGCTTCGACGCGCTGAACTCCAAGGAACCGCCGCACTCGCACGGCACCGCGATGGCGGGCGCGATCGTCGCCCATGCGAACCTCACCGGCATTGCACCCGCGGCGCGCATCCTGGCGGTGCGCGCGTTCGGCGCCAAGAATATCGGCGCAGAGGGCACCACGCTCACGCTGTTGCGCGCGCTCGACTGGGCGGTCGCCAACGGGGCGCGCGTCATCAACATGAGTTTCACCGGGCCGAGCGATCCGGAGCTTGCGCTCGCCCTCGCCGCCGCGCGCAAGAAGGGCATCGTGCTGGTTGCGGCGGCAGGCAATGCGGGCGCCAAATCGCCGCCCCTCTTCCCCGCCTCCGACGTCAATGTCATCGCCGTCACCGCGGTCGATGCCGAGGACCGGCTGTTCAAACTTGCCAACCGCGGCAAGCATATCGCGGTCGCGGCGCCAGGCGTCGATGTGCTGGCCCCGGCGCCCAAGCGCAGCTACCAGATCTCCACCGGCACCTCGATCGCCGCCGCGCAGGTCAGCGGCATCGCCGCGCTGCTGCTCGAGCGCAAGGCCGACCTCACGCCGGACGCGCTGCGCAAGATTCTAGTTTCGACCGCCAGCGACCTCGGACCGAAGGGCCGCGACGAACAGTTCGGCGCCGGCCTTGCCGACGCATTCCGGGCCATTCAGGCGATCGACGCGATCGCGGCGCGCACGCCGCCACGCAACGCCAGCGCGACGCCCAGCCGCTAGCACCGGCGGCGATTCGGCCGTAAGTCTCGTTCCGGAGGATATGATGCTCCGGGTCACCAGCGATATCTCGATCGACGAGCGCGAACTTGAGGAGCAGTTCGTCCGCTCGTCCGGCCCAGGCGGACAGAATGTCAACAAGCTCGAAACCGCCGTGCAGTTGCGCTTCGACGTGCGGCACTCGCCGTCGCTGCCGGACGGCGTCCGCGCCCGGCTGGAGAAGCTCGCCGGAAGCCGGCTGACCAAGGACGGTGTGCTGGTCATCATCGCGCAGCGCCACCGCACCCAGGAACGCAACCGCCAGGATGCACGCGACCGGCTGATCGAACTGGTCCAGCGCGCCGCCGTCGTGCCCAAGCGCCGCAGGCCGACCAAGCCGACGGCCGGTTCCCGGAAGCGCCGGCTGGAATCGAAGAAGCGCCGCGGCACCATTAAGGGCCTAAGGCAGTCCAAGCCGTCATTCGACTGACCCCTGGCAGGCACAGGATGACGGGGATAGCGCCGCCGCCGGGGCACGGCACGCGCTATAAGCATCGGGCGCTGTTGCGCGATTCGCCAAGGCCCGTCGCATGCCCGTTCGCCAACTCACCGAGGCCATCGTCAACCGCATCGCAGCGGGCGAGGTGGTCGAGCGCCCCGCGAGCGTAGTCAAGGAGCTTGTCGAAAACGCTCTCGACGCGGGCGCAACGCGAATCGAGGTCGTGACCGACGGCGGCGGCCGCCGGCTCATCCGCATCACCGACGACGGCGACGGCATGACGCGCGACGACCTCGTGCTCGCCGTCGAACGGCACGCTACCTCGAAGTTGCCGGGCGACGACCTGCTCGACATCCGCACGCTGGGCTTCCGCGGTGAGGCCCTCCCCTCGATCGGTGCGGTGGCGCGGCTATCGATCACCACACGGCACGCCCGCGAGCCGCACGCTTGGGTGCTCGACGTCACCGGTGGCGACAAGTCGGAGCCTCGGCCAGCCGCGCTGGGAGACGGCACGCGCGTCGAAGTGCGCGACCTGTTCTACGCCACGCCGGCAAGGCTCAAGTTTCTCAAGACCGAGCGCTCCGAAGGCGAGGCGATCCGCGAGGTGGTGCGCCGTCTGGCGATGAGCCGGCCCGGCGTCGCCTTCACGCTCGCGGGCGAAGAGCGCGCGCCGGTCACCTGGCCGGCCGCGCTCCCTGGCGCGCCCGGCCGGCTCGCGCGGCTCGCCGCCATCCTGGGCGCCGATTTCGAGGCCAATGCGGTCGAGCTTTCGGGCGGGCGCGAAGGCTTGCGAGTCGAAGGCATTCGCCGCGCTGCCAACGCTGTCGCGCGCCAACTCGCTCGGCCAGTATCTGTTCGTCAACGGCCGGCCGGTGCGCGACAAGCTCCTGATCGGTGTCGTGCGCGCGGCCTACGCCGACTACCTGCCGCGCGACCGCCATCCGATCGTCGCGCTGTTCGTCACGATCGATCCGCGCGAGGTGGACGTCAACGTGCACCCCGCCAAGGCCGAAGTTCGCTTCCGCGATCCCGGTCTGGTGCGCTCCGTGCTGATGCGTGCACTGCAGGATGCGCTCACGCGCGACGGGCAGCGCAGCGCGACCACCGGGGGCAGCGCGACCATCGCGGCGTTCCAGCGGCCAGCATCGCCGGCGCGGGGCTGGGACTGGCGGCGTTCGCCCGCGCGGTCCGATCCGCGTACCGCGCCGTTCGTGCCGCGAGGCGCGTCCGGCCTGGGCTTCGCCGAAGCCGCGCAGGCAGCGTTCGATGTCGGCACGCCGTCCGCCGAGGCGCATACTGCGCTGGTCGAGGCCGCACCGGAGCTGCTCGACCGGCCGCTCGGCGCTGCCCGCGCCCAGGTCCATGAAGCCTATATCGTGGCGCAGACACGGCACGGCATCGTGATCGTCGATCAGCATGCCGCCCACGAGCGCATCGTCTACGAGCGATTGAAGGCCGCAATCGAAAAGACCGGCCTTGCCCGGCAGATCCTGCTCATCCCCGAGATCGTCGAGCTCGACGAAGCCGACGTCGAGCGGCTGGTGGCACGCGCGGAAGAGCTGACACGCTTCGGTCTCGCCATCGAGTCGTTCGGGCCCGGCGCAGTCGCGGTACGCGAGACACCTGCGCTCCTGGGCGAGATCGACGCACAGGCGCTGGTGCGCAATCTCGCCGAGCACATGGCCGAGTGGGACGAGGCGCTGCCGCTCGAGCGCCGCCTCATGCATGTCGCCGCCACCATGGCGTGCCACGGCTCGGTGCGCGCCGGCCGCCGCCTCAAGGCCGAGGAGATGAATGCGCTCTTGCGCGAGATGGAGGCGACGCCGAATTCCGGCCAATGCAACCACGGCCGCCCGACCTACGTCGAGCTCCAGCTCTCCGACATCGAGCGCCTGTTCGGCCGGCGGTAATCGCTCAATGGTACGCGGATTTGCCTGAGCCGCAGCCCCGTGCCGCGAGCGTCCCCTCCTCCGCTTGCGGGGGAGGAGCGCACTACAATCGCGGCAACGATTCTAGGATCGCACACGCACTACTTCGCGCCGCCGAGGAAATCCTTGATCCATCCGGCGTAGTCGTCGTGGCGGGTGACGCGCTTCATCAGGTCCGCTGACGGCAAATTCGTGAGATCGTGGGGCGGGACGCCGTCGCGCAGCGACTTCAGCGTCGCATAGGCGGCCTGCACCGATGCCATGAACGGCGCATGGGTCTGCAGGCAGATGCGGACGTTGCGGGCGCTGAGATAGTCAAGATTGTGAAGCTCGGTGCCGGGGCCCCCGAGGAACAGCGGTAGCTTCACCGCCACCGAGATGATGTCGAGTTCGGCCCGCGTGCGCACGCCGGTGAGAAACAGCATGTCGACGCCGACCGCTTCGTATGCCTGCAGCCGCGCAATCGTGTCCTCCATGCTGCTGATCCGCAGCGCGCTGGTGCGGCCGACGATGACGAGGCGCGGGTCCTGCCGGCCCGCGATCGCGGCGCGCATCTTGCCGACGCCCTCGGCGATCGAGATGAGACGCGGCCCGTTCTCGCCGTAGGCCATCGGCAGTTCGGTATCCTCGATGGTGAGCGCCGAAACGCCGGCGATCTCCAGCTCCTCGACCGTGCGCTTGACGTTGAGCGCGTTGCCGTAGCCGTGATCGGCATCGACCAGGAGCGGCATGCGGGTGGCGCGATTGATCCGGAGCGCAAGGCCCGCGAACTCGCTCAGCGTCAGCATGACGATGTCGGGTGCGCCGAGCACCGCGAGCGACGCGACCGAGCCCGCGAACATGCCGGCCTCGAAGCCGAGATCTTCGGCGATGCGCGCCGAGATCGGGTCGTAGACCGACCCCGGATGGATGCAGCGCGGGCCGTTGACAATGGCGCGCAGGCGATCGCGTCGCTCGGAAAAGTCCATGGTGTCCCCCGTTTCGGCCAGCAGGCGCACAGTAGCCCGCTCTGAATACCACTGGATACATTGGCAATGTGTTATCGGTTATGTTAATTTTACGTCGAAGGCACAGCGGATACTCGTGTCGCGACGCCAGACGGCGAGACCGCCTCCCGATGACGGACGGGAGACTCGTGATGACGGAGCAATAACTTCCGCGTATCGGCCGTTAACGCGAGCCGGGCGCTTGGGGGGCGACGCGTGGCGTATCAGTGGGTGGACTGCGAACGCGCGTTCATCGCCCGCCGTTACGATCGCATGGCCGGACTGATCGGCCTTTATCGACTGGCTATTGTTCGTGCCGCCGAAACTTCCGGCGACGGGCGGCCGAAACGCCTCGAACTCAAGCCCGGCGACCGCGTGCTGGAGATCGGCTGCGGCACCGGCCGGAATTTTCCCCATCTGCGCGCAGCAGGTGGGTCCCGCGGGCCGGATTTACGGCGTCGATCTCTCGACCGGCATGCTGGCGAAGCGCGCGAAGCGCTGTGCGAGCGCGAGCGCTGGTCAACGTCGCCCTCGTCCAGGCCGACGCCGCCGAATACGTCGCGCCCGAGCCGCTCGACGGCGTGATCTTCGGCCTGTCCTACAACACCATGCCGCATCATCTGCTCGGTGCTCGACCATGCCTGGAAGCAGTTGCGGCCGGGCGGACGTCTCGTGATCGTCGACGGCAAGCTGCCGACGATTCGGCGGCCGAGCTCGTGCTGCCGTTCAGCCTCTGGCTGATGAAGCGCACGATGCTGGGCAATCCCCTGGTCAAGCCGTGGCAGGACCTCGCCGCAGATCGGTCGACGATTTCGAGATGGACCGAGTTTCTGTTCGGCTCCTGTTACGTCTGCCGGGGGACCAAATCGGCCGTGGCGGACGGCGCTCACGGCCGGCGCATCGCTGCGAGTGATCGCCGCCGAATACGGCGCTCGCCGCATGACTGCGGCCCGCACGACACAAGCGCCCGCAATAACGCCGCTTGCCACACCTTGGGGCGCTTGCCCGCGCCGCGGCGGCGCACCGAAAATGGCCGTCATGAAGCGGCTCGCGACGATACTCTGGGTCTGCTTTGGGACGTATTGCGGGTACCAGACCAACACCGCCCCGCTCGCCTTCGGCATGACGCCGGAGGAGGCGTCGGATCGCGCTCGGCGTGCCGCTGGTCTACTATTCCGGACCGCAAGGGCTCGGAAATCTACCTCGCCTATGGCATCGCCGGCGTTCACGCCGAGATCCTGCCGATCCAGTCGGCCCTCGCGCTGCAGTTCCGCAAAGGCCGGCTGACCGGCTGGAAGAAGGACTGGCAGGTCGGACGCCCGTTCCCGTTTTAGGGGGAGCGCCTGATCCCGAAAAGTTGCAGACTTTTCGGATCGATCATGCGATCGAACCATCAACGTCCCCGCATCCGGCTTCTCAGTGGTTCCTCTCTCCGTCCTCGATCTTTCGCCGGTCGCCGCCGGCATCCTCCGGCGCCGTGTCGCTGCGCAACTCGCTCGACCTCGCCCGGCTCGCCGACGAGCTCGGCTTCACCCGCTACTGGGTGGCCGAGCATCACAACCTGCCGTCGATCGCCAGCTCCGCGCCCGACATCATGATCGGCCAGATCGCCGCCATCGACCAGCGCGCATGCGGGTCGGATCGGGCGGCGTCATGCTGCCGAACCATGCGCCGCTGATGGTCGCCGAGCGCTTCAAGGTGCTGGAGGCGCTGTTTCCCGGACGCATCGATCTCGGGCTCGGCCGCGCGCCCGGCACCGATCCGGTCACCTCCTATGCGCTGCGGCGGCGGCAGGATACCGGCGACGACGATTTCCTGGAGCGGTTTCAGGAACTGATGCTGTTCGAGAGCAGCGCGCTTCCCGGAAGGCCATCCGTTCCGCAACGATCCGCGCCATGCCGGCCGACGTCGCGCTGCCGCCGATCTGGCTGCTCGGCTCGAGCGACTACAGCGCGCAGCTCGCCGCCATGGTCGGCGCCGGCTATTCGTTCGCCCATCATTTCGCCGACCACGATCCGGCTCGGACCGATGCTGGCCTATCGCGACCAGTTCAAGCCGTCGGCCACGCGCGACAAGCCCTACGCCATTCTCGCCTGCGCGGCGGTCTGCGCCGACACCGACGCCGAAGCCGAGCGGCTCGCCTCCACCATCGATCTCAACTTCGTGCGCCGGCGGCGCGGCGAATATCTGCCGCTTGCGAGCCCCGAGGAGGCGGTACGCGCTATCCCTACACGCCCGCCGAGCGCGGACTGATCGCGCGCAATCGCGCCCGCGTTCGTCGGCAGCAAAGCGACCGTGCTGCGCGCGGCTGACGGCGCTGATCGAAGCGACCAAGGCCGACGAGGTGATGGTCACGACCATGCTCTACGACCACGCCGACCGCCGGCGCTCCTACGAATTGCTCGCCGAGGAATTCGGGCTTCACGCTTAGCGACGCGCGCGGATGCGACAAACGGCCCGTGGGGCGGCTACCCGCGTCCGACCAATGGCGGATAAAATCTTCCTGACAAGCCGCGCGGGTTTGATCTAGGCTTCGCCCAGACACGGACGTGAAGCCGAGGGGCCGTCGACAGCGATCGACGGCAGCACAAAATCTCGGCGGCGTCCGCGCGGGAAACCCATGGGAGGATTGCATCATGCCCAAGGCAAGCTGACGCGTCGCCGTTTTCTGGCGACGACCGCCGCTTCGAGCGCCGTCCTGGCGATGCCCCATGTGCGCGGCGCCGCACGCCGCCGGCAAGCTGTCGATCGGCTTCTGGGACCACTGGGTGCCCGGCGCCAACAACGCCTCGAAGGCGCTGTGCGAGGAATGGGGCGCCAAGAACAAGGTCGAGGTCTCGATCGACTACATCACCTCGCAGGGCAACAAGAACCTGCTGACCATCGCCGCCGAAGCGCAGGCGCGGTCCGGCCACGACATCTTCGCCTTCCCGACCTGGCAGCCGCCGACGCACGCCAACAACCTCGAGCCGGTCGACGACGTCATGGCCGAGCTGATCAAGCAGCAACGGCAAGGTCAACCCGACGGTGCGAGTATCTCGGCCGCGCCAGACGGCCGCTGGCTCGCGGTGCCGACCTGCGTCGGCAGCCAGATCAAGGGGCCGTGCTCGCGCATCGACCTGCTGAAGAAGCATGCCGGCATCGACGTGCAGGCGATGTATCCGGCCGGCAGCGCCGCCGAAGGCCGACGCCTGGACGCTCGACGCCATGCTCAAGGCCGCCGAGGCCTGCCACAAGGGCGGCAATCCGTTCGGCATCGGGCTCGGCACGACCGAGGACAACGTCGACACCGCCGGCGCGATCTTCCAGTCCTTCGGCGCCGCCCTGGTCGACGCCAAGGGCAACATCACGGTCAAGTCCGACGCGGTGCGCCAGGCGCTCGAATACTACAAGAAGCTCGCGCAGTGGCTGCCGCCGGACGCGCCGGCCTGGGACAACGCCTCGAACAACAAGTACCTGATCTCCGGCAAGGGCTCGCTGATCATGAACCCGCCGAGCGCCTGGGCGGTCGCCAAGCGCGACGCGCCGCAGGTCGCCGAGCAGCTGCTGGACGCACGGCATGCCGTCCGGTCCGAAGGGCCGCTACGCGCCGTTCCTGCCGTACTTCTGGGGCATCTGGAACTTCGGCAAGAACAAGCCGGCCGCCAAGGAGCCTGCTGCTGCACCTGTCGCAGCCGCGCCGCGGTCGAGAAGATGGTGGACGGCCAGCGCCGGCTACGACCTGCCGTCGTTCGAGAAGCTGACCGACGTTCAAGATCTGGGCCGAGGAAGGCCCGCCGAAGGGCACGCTCTATCACTATCCGAACCCGCACAACCACCAGATCCTGTCGGTCGCGGCGGCGCCCGCGCCGCCGAAGATCGCCGTGCAGATCTACACCCAGGCGATCCAGACCAAGATGGTGGTGCGCTTCATGAAGGGCGAGGCGATGGAGAAGACGCTCGCCTGGGCCGAGAGCGAGGTCGAAGGCTTCATGCGGACCTGAGCATGCGTCGCGCTGCCGCCGCGCGGGATCGGTGCGGCGGCACGTGGTCCTGCATAGCGACGAGGTGGCGCGATGGTCGACGCGGCAATTGCAGATGCCGATCGGGCGGTCGGTGATCCGCGGCGGCAGGCCGGTGCGCCGACGCTCGCGCGCTGCGCCGGGCGATGCAGCGCAAGTCGACGATCGCGTTCCTGATGACGCTGCCGCTGATCCTGCTGATCGCGCTGCTGGTGATCTATCCCGGCGTTCTATTCCGCTCCATCTGCCGACGCTGAACAAGTCGATGGAGCGCTTCGTCGGCTTCGGCAACTTCACGTTCCTGTTCAAGCGCGAGACGTTCTGGATGGTGGTGCAGCAGTCCTGCATCTTCGCCATCACCGCCGTCATCTTCAAAGCGCTGATCGGCTTCATCGTCGCGCATTTCGTGCACAACATCCCGGCCAAGGGCCAGCGCAAGTGGCGCGGCATGCTGCTGGTGCCGTGGGTGATCCCGCCGGCGATGAGCTGCCTCGCCTGGCTGTGGCTGTTCGATCCGTCCTACAGCGCGTTCAACTGGATGCTGGCGCTGTTCGGCATCGGCCCGGTCCCGTGGACCGGCGACGCCTACTGGGCGCGCTTCTCGGTGATCCTGGTCAACGTCTGGATCGGCGCGCCGTTCTTCATGATCATGTATCTGGCGGCGCTCAAATCGGTGCCCGAGCAGCTCTACGAGGCGGCCGCGATCGACGGCGCCAACTGGTGGCAGCGCATGTGGTACGTGACGCTGCCGATGATGCGCAACATCATCGCGATCACGGCGCTGTTCTCGCTGATCGTGACCTTCGCCAACTTCGACATCGTGCGCATCCTCACCGCCGGCGGCCCGATCGACCGGACCCACGTGTTCGCCACCTGGTCGTTCTGGCTCGGCATCCAGGGCAACGACATCCCGCTCGGCGCCGCGTCTCGCTGTTCATGGTGCCGATCCTCGCGGTCGCCGCGATCTTCATCCTGCGCGACATCAACCGCCGGGGGAGCGAAGTGTCATGACCGCCGCATCGCTCGCCGCCGAGGCCGCGCCGCGCCGCCGCGCCAGGTACGGCAGCATGAGCCGCGACCGCCGCTGGGCGCTGCGCTGGTCGTATTTCTTCCTGATGCTGTTCGCGATCTTCTTCCTGACTGCCGCCGGTCTACATGCTGATCACGTCGCTCAAGACCAGCGCGGAGATTTCGGCCGCCACCAATCCGTGGTGGGTCAACAACCCGACGCTCGGCAATTACATCGAGCTGCTGACCTCGTCGCAATACCTGACGTTCTTCCGCAACTCGGCGATGGTCTCGGTGCTCGTCGTGACCATCACCATGCTGATCAGCGTGCCGGCCGCGTTCGCGCTGTCGCGCATGCGGTTCTGGGGCTCGGCCACGCTCGCGACCGGCGTGTTCCTGACCTACCTGATCCCGGAGACGCTGCTGTTCATCCCGCTGTTCAAGATGTTCGCGGTGTTCAACGAGTGGACCGGCATCCAGCTGATCAACCGCTGGTGGGTGCTGCTGATCCTCTATCCGACGCTGACGGTGCCGTTCTGCACCTGGATCATGATCGGCTACTTCGCCTCGATCCCGAAGGAGCTCGACGAGGCGGCGCTGATGGACGGCGCCAACTACCGGCAGATCCTGACCCGCGTGTTCATCCCGGTGGCGCTGCCCGGCCTGATCGCCGCGACCATCTTCGCCTTCACGGTGTCGTGGGCGCAGTTCCTCTATCCGCTCGCCTTCACCACCTCGGCCGACCAGCTCGTGCTGCCGGTCGGCATCATCACCTCGCTGATCAAGGGCGACGTGTTCAACTGGGGGCAGATCATGACCGGCGCGCTGCTCGGCGCCGCTCCGCCGCTGATCATCTACGCCTTCCTGATGGACTACTACATCGCCGGCCTCACCGCCGGCGCGACGAAAGGGATAGCGAGCAGCATGGCGCAGGTCTCGCTGCGCAAGGTGGTCAAGCGCTTCGACGACACCGAGGCGGTGCGCGGCATCGACCTCGACATCGCCGACAAGGAGTTCGTCGTGCTGGTCGGCCCCTCGGGCTGCGGCAAGTCGACGACGCTGCGGATGATCGCCGGGCTCGAGGACATCACCGGCGGCGAGATCGCGGTCGACGGCGAGGTGGTCAACGACGTGCCGCCGAAGGACCGCGACATGGCGATGGTGTTTCAGAACTACGCGCTCTACCCGCACATGACCGTGTACGAGAACATGTCGTTCGGGCTGCGGCTCAAGCGCTACCCCAAGGACGAGATCGCGCGCCGCGTGCGAGGAGGCCGCCCGCATCCTCGACATCACCGAGCTGCTCGAGCGCAAGCCGCGGCAGCTGTCCGGCGGCCAGCGCCAGCGCGTCGCCATGGGCCGCGCGATCGTGCGCAATCCCAAGGTGTTCCTGTTCGACGAGCCGCTGTCGAACCTCGACGCCAAGCTGCGCGTGCAGATGCGCACCGAGATCAAGCGCGTGCACCAGAAGGTGCGCACCACCACGGTCTACGTCACCCACGACCAGGTCGAGGCGATGACGCTCGGCCGACCGCGTGGTGGTGATGAACCGCGGCACGATCGAGCAGATCGGCGCGCCGAACGATCTCTATCACGCGCCGCGCGACGCGCTTCGTCGCCGGCTTCATCGGCTCGCCGGCGATGAACTTCATCCCCTGCCGGCTGGAGGAGGCGGACGGCGCGCTGCAGCGTGCGCCTGAGCGACGACATCGTGCTGCCGGTGCCGCCGGCGCGCGTCGCGCGCTATCGGCCGCACGTCGGCCGCGACGGGCTGACCTTCGGGCTGCGCCCGGAGCACCTGACCGAGGCCAAGCCCAACGGCGAGCAAGCACGTCGCGCCATGATCGACGCCGTGCTCGACGTCACCGAGCCGATGGGCATGGAGACGCTGGTGTTCTTCACGCATCAACGGCATCGAGGTCTGCGCCGGGTCGAGCCCGAATGCCGGCGCGCGCGAGGGCGGCCGCATGAAGCTCGCGGCGCAACCTCGACAACATGCACCTGATCGACGACGCCGGCGCGGGTGCTTTAGCTTCGAACTCGACAGAATAGAATTGCCATCCCCGCACCGGCGGGGGCCGCGACCACCGGCCTCTGGAAGAGGGGGCGGCGGCAGGACCGCGCAGTCCACCCAACAAGGATCAGTCTCGTGAAGCTTGCTCTGTATCAATCCGCCGGCTCAAGCGGCATCGTTCCGGGCCTCATCACCGATCGCGGCGTGGTGAGCATCGCCGAGCAGTGAAGCTCTGCTATACGCCGCAGCTGACCATGCAGGGCATCATCGACGACTTCGAGCGGCTGCGCCGGCGCTGGACGCGCCTCGCCGCCGAGGGCAAGGCCATGCCGCTCGACGCGGTGCGGCTGCGCCCGCCGCTGCCGCGGCCGGGCAAGATCCTGGCCTGCATCGCCAACTACTGGGAGCACGCCCAGCGCGAGCCGCGCCCGCTCAACATGTTCATGAAGAACCCGGACGCCGTGGTCGGGCCGGGCGACACCATCGTGCTGCCGGAATACACCGTCCCGTGGATCTTCATGCACGAGGCCGAGCTCGCGCTCGTCATCAAGGGGCCGGCCAAGATGGTGAAGGCCGACGACTGGCGCAGCGCCGTGTTCGGCTATACCTCGATGATCGACGTCTCGGCGCGCGAGCAGGGCCGCCGCACCTGGCCGGCGACGCCGCTGACAAGCTGGCTCGGCAAATCGTTCGACACGTTCGCGCCGATCGGCCCCTGCATCACCACCGCGGACGAGATCGAGAACCCGAACGATCTCATCGTGCGGTTCTGGAACGACGGGCAGCTGCGTCACAACTACAACACCGACGACATGGAGCACCGCGTGCCGGCGCTGATCGAGTTCGCCACCACGGTGATGACGATGAATTCCGGGCGACCTGATCGCCTGCGGCACCAATCACGAGGGACTCGGCGCGCTGCAGGACGGCGAGACCGTCGAGATCGAGATCGAGAAGATCGGCCGCATGTCGCTCAAGGTCGCCGACCCGCTGAAGCGCACCTGGGAGCGCGGCATCTACATGGGCGTCGACTCGACGAACCTGGATGCGGTGAAGCGCCACCGGCCGCAAGGCGGACCCACGGCGACCGGGGCGATTTGACGAAGTCGTCTTGCACACCGGGGCGGCAAAACAATTTTTTTACGCCGCAGGGTGGTCGCTCACCAACGCCGCCACCCGCTCGCCGAACGCGCGCGTGCCGAGCGGCCCGCCGAGGTCGCGCGTGCGCCACTCGGGTCGCGCGATGGCACGGTCGAGTGCGGCCTCGATCGCAGCGGCGGCGGCGCGTCAGTCGGTCATCGCTGCGCCGCTCGCCGAGCCAGGCGAGCAGCATGGCGGCCGAGCCGATCAGCGACGCCGGATTGGCGATGATCCTGTCCGGCGATGTCCGGCGCCGAGCCGTGCTGGGCCTGCGCCACCGCATAGTCCTCGCCGGCATTGAGCGAGGCCGCGAGCCCCAGGCTGCCGGCGATCTCCGAGGCGAGATCGGACAGGATGTCGCCGAACATGTTGGTGGTGACGATGACGTCGAACGCCGCGGCATCACGCACCAGCAGCGCCGCCATGGCGTCAATGATCTTCTCCTCGTATCGCACCTGCGGAAAGCGCGCTGCGACCGCCCGCGTGCAATCGAGATACAGTCCATCCGACATCCGCAGCACGTTCGCCTTGTGCACCGCCGTCACCTGCTGGCGACGCCGCATGGCGAGCGTGAAGGCAGCTTCGGCGATCCGGGTCGCGCCCGCGCGCGTGATCTTGCGTATCGCCAATGCGACATCCGGCGTCGGCATGAACTCGCCCGAGCCCTGAAACATGTTGCGGTCGGCATAGAACCCCTCGGTATTCTCGCGCACCACCACGAGATCGACCGGCGAACCGCAGCGCGGCGGAAAGCCGCCGCGGCTGCGCGCCGGGCGGATGTTGGCGATACAGATCGAGCCGCTTGCGCAATTCGCCCGAGGGATTGAGCCCGCCCTGCGACACCGGCGGATAGTCGTTGTGCGACACCGGCCCGAGGATCACGCCGTCGGCGGCGCGTGCGGCCGCTTCCGCTGCATCCGGGAAGGTGGTGCCGGACGCGCGCAATGCCGCAAGACCGACCGGCTCTGCCGAAAACGACAAGCCGAGGCCGAATGCACGGTCGGCGGCGCGCAGCACCGCGAGCGTCGCAGCCGTGATCTCCGGCCCGATGCCGTCCCCTTCCATCACCACGATCCGAATTGGCGCAGTCGGCAAACTACTCACGTGCCACTCTTCCCTGTTTTGATGACTGACCGCATCGAACAAGCAACATAATACGCGGCCTGGGCATCTCGCGCCTGTCTCGGCACGACGAACAGTAAGAGAAGCCAAAATGGCGGCGCATGGAACCCATCACCGCCCCTGTGCATTAATGGGCCAAGCGAATCAAGGATCAAGGGAGTTACCGCCATGGGCCTGGGTAAAGGTGCGTTGTTTTGGCTGCTCGGCGTCCCGATCCCCATCATCATTCTGCTGATGCTGTTCTGGCGCTGAATAAAAGCCCCGGTCCGGTGCCGGGCTTGTTTCGTTGTATCGGTGCACCCCGATCGTGTTGGGATATTCGATGCATGCCCGCATTGGAAACCGGCAAGAAGTTCATTGAGAAAATAACCGGCTGGTCACGGCCCGCGAGGAACGAGCTTTCGAAACTCGTGCGCGATCGAAAGCCGAACGCCTTCCGCTTCAAGGATGACGGCATTATTCCCAAACACCCGCGTTGGCCGCTGATTGTCTATCGGAGTGCGGTCCGGCTTCCTGACACGCTCGATCCGGCTGCTGTGCTGGAAGACCTTTTCGAACGCAATGGTTGGGCTAACTCTTGGCGCAACGGCATCTACGACTACGTGCATTATCATTCCCGCATCCACGAAGTTCTCGGAATCGCACGCGGTTCAGGCAAAGTGCAATTTGGCGGCAAGCGTGGGCGAGTGCTGACGCTGAAAGCCGGCGATGTGGCGATCCTGCCCGCCGGGACTGGTCATCAGTGTCTTTCAGCGACCGATGAATTTCTGGTCGTTGGCGCTTACCCGCCTTCTGGAAAGTACGACGAGTGCACGAGTAGCAAGGACTATACGCGCGCGATCAAGACAGTCCCGAAGGTAGCAAAGCCGCGCAAAGACCTTGTTTTCGGAAGCCACGGTCCACTGAGGACAAAGTGGAAAATATGACGTGAACGCAGGCCAACGCCTGCTCGTGCCGGTCTGATGGTTTAGGACCAGCGTTCATCATCGGGAAACAGGAACCCGAAAACGCGAGACGGCACAACGACTGTCACCGCGCCTGCGGCCTTACCGTGCTTGTGACTCACCATAGCATTCCCCGCTGGTTGACGACGGCGCGGCGGAATGAGCATCATACCCGCCCCGCATCCCCTCCCTTCTCACGCACGAGCCGGCCGCCATGACGCAACACCAGAAACTCGACGCCAGCACGATCCACGATACGCCGGCAAAGGTCAGCGACCTGCTCAACCTGCATGAGATCGTCGCCAAGGCGCGGCAGAACCTCAACCAGAACGACTGGGACTACATCGTCGGCGGTGCCGAGTCCGAGACGACGCTGCGGCGCAACCGCTGGCGCTCGAGACGCATCGCGTTCCGTCCGCGCGTGCTGCGCGACGTCAGCAAGGTCGATGTCGTCGACCAGCCAGTTCGGCCGCAAGCTCAGGCTGCCGCTGATCTCGCGCCGGTCGGCTCGCTCGAGAGCTTCCATCCGGCGGGCGCCGACCTCGGTGGTCAAGGCCGCCAAGGAGTTCGGCGTCGGCCACATGCTGAGCTCGGTCTGCGACCCGGGGCTCGAGGAGCTTGCAGAGATCGCGCCCGACGCACTGCGGCTCTACCAGCTCTACGTGCGCGGCGACGCCGACTGGGTCGACGATCACGTCGAGCGCGCCATCAAGCACGGCTACGCGGCCTTCGCGCTGACGGTCGACACCGCCCACTACAGCCGGCGCGAGCGCGACATCGCCAAGCGCTTCGTCACCGCCGGACGGCGGCGGGTGCAGAACCGCGCGTTCCAGGCTGGACTCGACTGGAAGACGGTCGAGCGCATCAAGAAGAAGTTCAAGATTCCGCTCTGATCAAGGGCATCGCCACCGCCGAGGACGCCGCGATCGCGGTCGAGCACGGCGTCGAGTGGATCTACGTGTCGAACCACGGCGGCCGCCAGCTCGATCACGGCCGCGGCTCGGTCGACGTGCTGCCAGAGGTCGCCGATGCGGTCGGCGGCCGCGCCAAGGTCATCGTCGACGGCTCGATCTGCCGCGGCACGGATATCGTCAAGGCGATCGCGTCCGGCGCCGATCTGGTCGCCATCGGCCGCATGCAGTGCTTCGCGCTCGGCGCGGCCGGCGAGGCCGGCGTGCTGCGGCTGCTCGAATTGCTGGAAGACGAAGTGCAGCGCTCGATCGGCTTGCTTGGCGTCAGCAAACTTCGCCGATCTCAACCGCTCCTATCTGCATCCGGCGCCGCCGACCCAGATGCCGCACGTGCTCAGCGCATTCAACCTGCTGAAGCTCGAGGAGTATCGGTACTGACGCCCAGCAGCGCAACGCCGTCGTTCCGGCGCGCGAGGACAGAGAGCGGCTTCGCCGCGCGCCTCGGAATGACCGAGGCCTTAGTTCACCGGGCCGCGCGTGCCGACGGTGGTCGCGTCCGGCTCCTTGGCGGTGAGGCCGGTGGCGCGGTTGATCAGCACGGTCACGACCCACAGCACCACGCCGATGCCGAGCAGCACGCCGGCGACCTTGTACTGAACCGGGTCGCGGCCGGTCCACGGACCGACCAGGAACGCACAGCAGATCGCGCCCAGCACCGCCACGATCGTCGGCGTGCGGAAGTGCTGATGGTCGACCTTGTCGCTGCGCAAGACCAGCACCGCGACGTTGACGACGGTAAAGACGCACAGTAGCAGCAGCGCGGTCGTGCCGCCGAGCGCCGGTACCTCGCCGACGAACGTGATCAGACCAAACGCCAGTAGCGACGTGAAGGCGATCGCAACGTAGGGCGTGCGACGGGTCGGATGGACCTTGCCGAGCACTGCCGGCAGCACGCGCTCGCGGCTCATGCCATAGACTAGGCGGCTCGCCATCAGCATGTTGATCAGTGCGCTGTTGGCGACCGCGAACATCGTGATGAAGCCGAAGATCTCGATCGGGAAGCTCGGCGCGCCGGCCTGCGCCACCTTGAGCAGCGGCGCCTCGCCGACCCCAAGGTCGTCGGGCGCGACCAGCGTGACCGCCGAAATCGACACCAGCACGTAGATCACTCCGGTGATCAACAGGCCGGCGAGCAGCACCTTTGGAAAGATGCGCGTCGGGTCCTCGCATTCCTCCGCCATGTTGACGGAATCCTCGAACCCGACCATGGCGAAGAACGCGAGCGTGGTGGCGGCGATCACCGGCCAGAAGATGCCGCCGTCGGCCACGGTCTTGAACTGGGTGACGCGCGACACGTCGCCCTGCCCGAGCCCGATCGCCCACAGGCCGATCATGATGATGATCAACAGGCCGCTGAGTTCGACCAGCGTCAGCAGGACGTTCAGCTTCACGCTCTCGCCGACGCCGCGGAAATTGATCGCGGCGACCGCCAACATGAACACAAGCCCGATCACCGTGATGCCGATGCCCCCCGCGAGCCCGATATTGAACACATGCCCGAAGTTGGCGGCAAAGGCGCGCGAGGCGGTGGAGGCCGAGGTGATGCCCGAGCACATCACCGCGAACGCCACGATGAACGTCACGAAATGAATGCCGAACGCCTTGTGGGTGTAGAGCGCGGCGCCGGCGGCGCGCGGATATTTCGTCACCAGTTCGAGATAGCTGAACGCGGTCATCACCGCGACCACGAACGCCACAAGGAACGGCAGCCACACAGCCCCGCCGACCTGCTTGGCGACCTGGCCGGTGAGCGCATAGATGCCGGTGCCGAGGATATCGCCGACGATGAACAGGAGCAGCAGCCACGGCCCCATCACACGCTCGAGCGTCGGCTCGATGGTGTCAGCTTGCTTGCCGCCGATTGGTACGTCCGTCATCGCAGTCCCTCCCGCCGTCGCCATCAGGAAAAGGTCCGATGCTGATTAATGTCACACGGGCCGAGGGGAGGCTCAATGGGCTTGGAGGCGAGCGGCTCGCATACCTGCAAGCTCGCGCCGCAAGGTCCACTCGCCCCCTCCGCGGGATGGCGGCTCGCGTCGCTATTGCCAATAGGGTGGATAGCCCGAGTTGCGGTCCTCGGCGTCCAGGAGGCGCAGCATCGCCGGCCATTCCAGCACGCCATAGGGCCGGCGCGTGCCCGGCTGGTACATGTGGGCGGTGTGCGCTAGCACGTTCTCGCCGGGCATCGTGAGTTCGGTGCGCGCCGCCATGGCGTCGACCTGCGAGCGGCACGACAGTTCGAGCTGGTACATGGTGTTGAACGCCTGCTGGATGGTCGCCCCGCAGGTCAGCAGCCCGTGATTGCGCATCATCAGCGCGTCGTGCGGGCCGAGATCACCGACGATACGCTCGCGCTCGTCGAGATCGACGGCCGGCCCCTCGTAGTCGTGATACCCGATATGGCCGACGAAGCGCATCGAAGTCTGCGACAGCGGCAGCAGCCCGCACGTCATCGCCGATACCGCGATGCCGGCGCGGGTGTGGGTGTGCAGCACGCACTGCACCTCCGGCCGCGCCGTGTGGATCGCGCCATGGATCACATAGCCCGACTTGTTGATGCCATAGTCGGTGTCGGGCTTCCAGACGATGTTACCGTCGACGTCGATCTTGACGAGGCTCGAGGCGGTGATCTCCTTGTAGAGCATGCCGTAGAGATTGATCAGCAGGTGATCGGGCGAGCCGGGAATGCGCGCCGTGATGTGATTGTAGATCAGGTCCGCCATTCCGTACTTATCGACCAGGCGGTAGCAGGCCGCGAGATCGACCCGTGCCTGCCATTCCTCGGGGGACACCTCGCCGCGGATCGATTTGAACTCGGTCGCGTAATTCATGGATCGCTTTCCGGTCGTATGGCGCTGAGCCCGATCATTTCCAGTATAACTCAGGCCGAGGCAAAACCAACCGAGGGGGCGTCCGTGCAGATCGGCGATATCCTGCGCAACAATGTGAAGGAGAAACTGGCGCGCGACGAGGTCGTCGCCTCCATGACGGTGCGCCTCGTCCGCAACGTCGAGATCGCCCGCATCGCCAAGACCGCCGGGTTCGACACGCTCTATATCGATCTCGAACATTCGAGCTTTTCGCTCGAAAGCTGCTCCCAGGTCTGCATCGCCGCGATGGAGGCCGGCATCGCGCCGTTCGTGCGGGTGCCGGCCAATACGCCGGACTACATCACCCGGGTGCTCGAAGGCGGCGCGCTCGGCGTCATCGCCCCGCACGTACACTCGGCCGCCGATGCCCGCGCGGTGGTCCGGGCGGCCAAGTTCTCATCCACTGGGGGAGCGCTCCAACGCGACCGGGCTGCCGCATCTGCACTTCCGCAGCTTCCCGGCGCCGGCCGCCTACGCGGCGCTCAACGACGCCACCATGATCATCGTGCAGTTCGAGAGCGCCGCCGCGCTCGATCGCACCGACGAAATCGTGGCGGTCGACGGCATCGACATGGTGCTGGTCGGCCTCAACGACCTGCTGGCGGACTGGGGTATTCCGGGGCAATACGACGACCCCCGGGTGCGGGACGTCTATGGCCGGATCATCGCGGCCTGCCGCCGCAACGGCAAGCACTGCGGGGTCGGCGGCCTCGCCACCCGGCCGGACCTGGTGGCGGAGTTCGTCCGCATGGGCGCGCGCTACGTCTCGACCGGAACCGACCTCGCATTCCTGATCGGCGCCTGCACCGCGAAAGCAAAGCAGGTGCAGGACATCGCGCTGCGGTGACGTCCACCCACGGATCGGCTCCCGGCTGGACAAAGTGGCGCAGCCCGGGTTCGCCGCAGCGGCCCCTCGGTCATGATATTCCCTTGTGCAAATCGGCTGCCGGCCCGGTATCTTGACCGCAGCCAAATCAAAACGTCAGGCCCGCGGGCCGGGGAGAAAGCGCGAATGGCGAAATCTGTCGGTCGAACGCTGCTGAACGCTGCGGCGCTGCTGGTCGCACTGACCGCCACGGCGGCCGCGCAGGACTATCCCACCAAGCCGGTGCGGTTGATCATTCCGTTCCCGCCCGGCGGCAGCAACGATGTGGTCGGCCGGATGATCGCCACGCAACTGAGCGAGAAGCTCGGCAAGCAGGTCGTGGTCGAGAACCGCGGTGCCGGCGCCGGCGGCGTAGTGGGAACCGAGGCGGTGGCGAATTCGCCGAACGACGGCTACACGCTCGGCATCATCTCGCTGGCGCATGCGGTCAATCCCTGGCTCTACAAGCTGCCGTACGATCCGATCAAGTCGTTCACGCCGATCGCGATCCTCGCCTCCGGCCCGAACGTTCTGGTGGTCAATCCGACCCTGCCGGTGAACTCGGTGCAGGAGTTGCTCGCGGCGGCCAAGGTCAAGCCCGGCTCCATGCAATATGCCTCGGCCGGCATCGGCAGCTTCCAGCATCTCGGCGGCGAACTGTTCAAGCTGATGGCACAGGTCAACATCCTGCATGTGCCGTTCAAGGGCGGCGGCCCGGCGATGATCGACGTGATCGGCGGCCACACCAAAGTGATGTTCTCCTCGCTGGTGCAGACCACGCCGCATATCAAATCCGGCAAGCTGCGTCCGCTCGGCACCGGCGGGCTCAAGCGCAACCCCGTGCTGCCGGATGTGCCGACCATCGCCGAGGCGGGTGTGCCCGACTACGAGGCGGTCAACTGGTGGGGCATCGTCGCTCCGGCCGGCACGCCGGCGGCGATCGTGCAGAAGCTGCACCGGGATGTCACGGCGGTGCAGAATTCCGAAGCGGTCCAGAAGCACTTCGCATCCGAAGGCGCCCAGATTGTGCAGATGAGCACCCCCGAGTTCGCAACCTTCATCGAGAAAGAGATGAAGAAGTGGGAGCGGGTGGTGAAGGAGGGGAACATCAAGGCGGAGTGACCCATATGCAGACGCTGCGGATGCTGAGCTTCACGCGCATGCTTCTTCCCGCCCGCCGCCGCGCCAGCGGAGACCCGGAATTCCCGGTCGCGGCGTCTCGCCGGGCTCACATTCTGCGACTCTTGGCCATCGCGGCGTGCCTGCCGGCCTTCGGCACGCCGGCCGCCGCGCAGGACTATCCGACGCGTCCGGTGCGGGTCATCGTTCCTTTCCCGCCGGCGGCGCTTAACGACATGGTCGGCCGCGCCATCGCGACGTCGTTGACCGAACGGCTTGGAAAGCAGTTCGTCGTGGAGAATCGTAGCGGCGCGGGCGGCACGATCGGCAGCGAGCTTGTCGCGAACGCGCCGAAGGATGGCCATACCCTGCTGATCGTCTCGCTCGCCGGAGCGGTCAATCGCTGGCTCTACCCGTTGACATTCGATCCGGTGAAGTCATTTGCCCCGATCGCCAGCCTCGTCACTACCCCGTCGGTCGTTGCGGTCAATCCCGACCTGCCCGCGAAGTCGCTCAAGGAGTTGGTCGCACTCGCGAAGGCAAAGCCGGGCGGCGTGCAGTATGCGTCGTCGGGCGTCGGAACCTTCCTGCATCTGGCAGGCGAACTTTTCAAGATTTCAGCCGGCGTCGATCTCTTGCATGTTCCGTTCAAGGGCGCGGGCCCGGCCATGATCGATGTCATGGGAGGCCATACCCAGGCGGTTTTCGCCTCGGTCGCTTCGACCGTTCCGCATGTCCGGTCCGGGAAGCTCCGGGCCCTAGCGGTGGCCGCCGCGACACGAGCTCCGGCGCTCCCCGATCTTCCAACGGCTGCTGAAACGGGCGTCCCGTACGAGGCCGCCAACTGGATCGGTATCGTGGCGCCGGTGGGCACGCCCGAGGCGATCGTCAAAAAGCTGCACACGGAAATCTCGGCGGCGCTCGACGGGCCGGAACTGCAGAAGCAGTTCGACGCTGCAGGCGCAGTGCCGCTGCGGATGACACCGGCGGAGTTCGGCGCACACATGGCAGCCGAAACCGAAAAATGGGGCCGCGTCGTCAAAGAGGGCAAGATCACCGCGCAGTGACGGCGCAACGACGTTTGGGGAGCAAGTGTCGATGGCAAGCATTCACGTGCGGCTGCTGACCTCCGCCATGCTCGCGCTGGCAATGGCGACGGCAGCCATTGCGCAGGACTACCCGGCCAAGCCTGTTCGCATCGTCGTGCCTTTCCCGCCCGGCGGCATCAATGACACCGTAGGCCGACTGGTGGCGACGCAATTGAGCTCGCGGCTCGGCAAGCAGTTCGTGGTCGAGAATCGTGGCGGCGCGGGCGGCGTGGTCGGCAGCGAGTTCGTCGCCAATGCGCCGAAGGACGGTTACACGCTGCTCATCGTCTCGCTGGCGCACGCGGTCAATCCGTGGCTCTACAAGCTGCCATACGATCCGATCAAGTCATTCATGCCGATCGGCGCGATCATGGGTGCGCCCAATGTCGTGGTGGTCCATCCCTCGCTGCCGGTGCAGTCGATAAAGGAACTTGTCGCACTCGCCAGGCAGAAGCCCGGCGTCTTGCAATATGCCTCGGCGGGGATCGGCAGCTTCCTGCATCTCGGCGGCGAACTGTTCAAGATCGCAGCCGGGATCGATCTGCTGCACGTGCCGTTCAAGGGAGCCGGCCCGGCAATGATCGACATCATCGGCGGCCATACCACCGTGGCGTTCGTCTCGACCGTCACGGCGCCGCCGCATATCCGCTCCGGCAAGCTGCGCGGGCTTGGCGTCGGCGCCGCAGTGCGCAACGCGGCGCTGCCGGACCTGCCGACCGTGGCGGAAGCCGGCGTCCCCGGCTACGAGGTCGCCAACTGGATTGGGCTCGTCGGACCGGCCGGCATGCCGCCCGCCATCGTCGAGAAGCTCAACCGCGAGATCGCCGCGATCCAGGACATGCCCGAGATCCAGAAGCAGTTCGCGGCCGAGGGCGCGCAGTCGATCCGGACGAGCCCGGCGGAATTTACCGCTTTCATCGACAACGAACTCAAGAAGTGGCAGCGCGTGGTGACGGAAGGAAACATCAAGGCCGAGTGACGCCCCGCGCCAACCTGCTTTCGGAAGCCTGCAAGCATGATCCTCGACGTTCTCAAGCGACGCGACATCTGGGCGGGCCTGATGCTGATCGGCATCGGGACCGCCGCCATGCTGATCGCCCGCAACTATCCGTTCGGCACCGCCCTACGGATGGGCCCGGGCTATTTTCCGACCCTGCTCGGCGGGATCCTGATCGTGTTCGGGTTGATCACCCTGGCATCGGGCGTGCGCGACGGTGAGCGGATCGCCGGCTCGTGGTCGTTGCGCGCCCTGATCGTCGTGCCGCTGTCACTCGTGCTGTTCGGCGTGCTGATGGCGCACGCCGGCTTCATTCCCGCCTTGGTGGTGCTGATCGTCGGCTCGGCCGCCGCCGGCAGCGAGTTCAGAACTCCTGGAGGTGCTGCTGTTTGCGATTGCGCTGACCGCGCTGGCGGTCGTGGTGTTCGTCTACGCGCTCGGCCTGCCCTACCCGCTCTTGATCGGCTTTTGACGCCGTCATGGACCTTTTTGACAATCTCATTTTTGGCTTTGGCGTCGCACTGACCTGGCAGAATCTCGCCTACTGCCTGATCGGCGTGACGGTCGGTACGCTGATCGGCGTGCTCCCCGGGATCGGCCCGCTCGGCACGATCGCGATCCTGCTGCCGATCACCTACGGCGTCCCGCCGGTCGGCGCATTGATCATGCTCGCCGGTATCTATTACGGCGCGCAGTACGGCGGCTCGACCACCGCGATCCTGGTCAACCTGCCGGGCGAGACGTCGGCGGTCATCACCTGCATCGACGGCTACCAGATGGCCCGGCAGGGCCGCGCCGGACCTGCGCTGGCGATCGCCGCGATCGCCTCGTTCGTCGCCGGCACCGTCGGGACGCTGCTGATCGCGCTGTTCGGCCCGCCGCTCGCCGAGGTCGCGCTCAAGTTCGGATCCCCCGAATATTTCTCCTTGATGCTGATGGGACTGGTCGCGGCCGCGGTGCTCGCGCAGGGCGACATCATCAAGTCGCTGGCGATGGTCGCGATCGGCCTGCTGCTCGGCAGCGTCGGCTCCGACGTCAATACCGGGGTTCAGCGCTTTAGCTTCGGCTTCCCCGAATTGTCCGACGGCATCGGTTTCATCGTGGTGGCGGTCGGCGTCTTTGCCGTCGGCGAAATCATCGCCAACCTCGGCAGCAGCGCAGCGCGAAGCGTCTTCACCGCCAAGGTGTCGAACCTGTTTCCGTCGAAGGACGACGTGAAGCGGTCGATCGGGCCGATCCTGCGGGGCACCGCTATCGGCTCGTTTTTCGGCGTGCTGCCCGGCACGGGACCCGCCATTGCGTCGTTCGGTTCCTACATGCTCGAGAAGCGGATCGCCAAGGACCCGGAACGCTTCGGCAAGGGCGCAATCGAGGGTGTGGCGGCGCCGGAAGCCGCCAACAACGCCGATGCCCAATGCAAGTTCATCCCCATGCTCACGCTCGGCTTGCCGGCCAGCGGCGTGATGGCGCTCATGCTCGGCGCGCTCACCATCCAGGGCATCCAGCCGGGACCGGAGGTCATGACGGCGCGGCCGGAACTGTTCTGGGGGCTGATCGCCAGCATGTGGATCGGCAACCTGATGCTGGTCGTGCTCAACCTGCCGATGATCGGACTGTGGGTGAAGCTCCTGCAGGTGCCCTATCGCCTGCTGTTTCCCGCCATCATGGCGTTCTCGGCGATCGGCATTTACAGCGTGAACACCTCGTCGTTCGAGCTCTACCTGACCGCGCTGTTCGGAATCTTCGGTTTCGTCTGCATGAAGCTCGGTTTCCCGCTGGCGCCGATGCTGCTCGGCTATGTGCTCGGCCCGATGATGGAGGAGAACTTGCGGCGCTCGATGCTGCAGGCGGGCGGCGACCCGACCGTGTTCGTCACGCGCCCGCTGAGCCTTGTCTTCATCGTCGCGACCGTGCTGATCCTGCTGGCGATGGTGGTGCCGGCGATCCGCCGGCGGCGCGAAGCGATTGCCGACTAGTTTTGCGACGCAACGTGCAGGGGAACCGCCCGCAATCCGCCGAACGCCATAATTGAACCGTCGCGAACAATCGCCGGTCAGGGCCGAAGATTATCGGTTGTGGTCGCGGTAGCCGAAATCGGCTAGCATTTCGACGGGCGACAGTAGGAGGAGTACCCCATGAGGCATCACACAATCGCTGTTTTGACCGCGGGCGCTGTTCTCTCCGCGGCTACTCTGTTTGCGCAGCCGGCTTCGGCGGTACCGGTAAGCAATCTCGCTCCCGCAGCCGAGCAGCTTTCGACCACACAGAACGTGGCCTGGGTATGCGGACCCTACCGCTGCTGGTGGACTCCCCGTTACTACTACGCGCCCGTCGTGGTCGCGCCGCGCGCCTATTACGGTTACGGTTACCCAGCCTACGGTTACGGCTATGGCTATGGCGGCTATGGATATCCGGTGGCCTACAGCTATCGCGTCGTCCGGCCGGGCTGGTATGGAGCGCGACGCGGCTTTTACCGAAGGTGGTAACAAGAGACGGTTCGTTTCGGACTTGTCGTCAGGCACACAGGTGGCCGCGTCAGGCCGCGCCACCTGATCCTGCGTGCCAGTTGGCGCGTCACTGCACCCCCGATCGGATTCGCCATATCCGGTTGAAGATCGCAAGCACGAGCGCCAGTATGCCGAGCGCAGCGATGATCGCGGCCAGCGGTAGCGCGCTCTGACTCAGCGAGTGACCGACCGCGATGCCGATGGCGGACGCCACGACCTGCTGCACAAATCCCAGCACCGAAGACGCCGCGCCCGCGCGATCCGGAAACGGCGTGAGCGCACCGGCGATCGCTTGCGGGAACGCCAGCCCCAGCCCGACGAGATAGAGCGCAATCGGCAAGGCGAGCGCGAGCGGCGATCTCAGATCCAGCGCAGTGGCGATCAGCATCGCCAAGCCGCCGGCCGCAAGCCCGACACCGCCCCACACGATGGTCCGGTCAATCCCCAGCCGGCCGACCACCCTGGCCGCGATCAGCGTGCCGCAGAGAAAGCCGAGCGTGCTCGCCGCGAAGGTGAGCCCGAACGCAAACGCGGACTGGCCGTAAAGCGTCTGCAGCGCGAACGACGAACCCGAAATCCAGGCGAATAATCCGCCGTAGCCTGCGGCCAGGATCGCCAGGTACGACAGAAAGCTGCGATGCCGCAGGAATTCTCCGTAGCGGCGCAGGACCGATGACAGCGACATCGTTGCATGGGCCGACCGCTCCAGGGTCTCCGGCAGCCGCCACGTCACCATGGCGAAAGCGTAAAGACCGAATGCGGCCATCAGGTAGAAGTTCGCCTGCCAGCCCATGAGCGTTTGCAGAAGCCCGCCGAGCGATGGGGCGACCAAAGGTGCCAACGCCATGATGGTTCCCATGCGCGACAGTTCGCGGCCGGCGCGGACGCCGGTATAGAGATCGCGCACGATCGCGCGCGCCAGCACCGGCGCACCCGCGACGCCGAAGGCCTGCACGCCGCGCAGCAGAATCAGCATCTCGACGGAAGGAGCGAGCGCGCAGCCGATGCTGGCGGCGACAAAGATCGCCAGCGTGACCTGCAGCACGGGCTTGCGGCCGACATGGTCGGAGACCGGCCCGTAGACGATCTGCCCGATCGCGAAACACAGCAGAAATCCGGACAACGTGAGCTGAACTTGCGGGACGGGTGCGCCGAACGCCCGGCTGATATCCGGCAGCGACGGCAGGTACATGTCGACCGATATCGGCCCAACCGCCGTCAGCATGGCCAGGAGCGCGGTCAGAGCCAGAGTATCGCGACGCAGCATGCGACTTGTTAGGTCATCCAGCCGCGCAATCCCACCGGTGGCGCGGAATGCGGGCCGCGCGACCCACGGGGTTGACCTTGCGGGGCCGTTGCATCACGAGCCCAAAGCGGCTGCGTGAGTGCGCTCCGACAGTCCGCTAGTCCAATTCGCCGGCGTTCTCGATCCCGTTGGAATCGTCGGATACACCGTAACGGTGCAGATCGGTGCCGTGGACTTCGAGCCAGACCTTGGCGCGCTCGAAATCCGGGTAGATGCGCTCGACCAGCCGCCAGAACCGGGCCGAATGATTAAGCTCGACGAGGTGCGCAACCTCGTGCGCCGCGAGGTAGTCGAGCACATCGGGCGGCGCGAGGATCAGCCGCCAGGAGAACGACAAAACCCCGGTGTTCGAGCACGATCCCCAGCGGCTCGATTGATCGCGGATCGAGATGCGCTTAATGGGAACTCCGAGCTCAGCGGCGTAGCGCCGGGCGGCGGCGTCAAGCTCGCGTGCCGCGGCACGCCGCAGAAAATCGCCGATCCGGCGATTGATGTGCGGCGCCTCCCCGGCCACGCACAACAACCGGCTACCGTCGTCGTCGGTCGTGGTCCACACCGTGCCGCGCACGCCGCGGCGATGGACGATGCGGTGCAACTCACCGCGCAGCGGAACTTCGGAGCCCGGCGCGAATGGCGCGGCCTGCGGCAACCGCTTGAGGCGGGCCGCAATCCATGCGCCGTGCTTCTGCGCAAAGTCGCGGGCCTCGCGCACCGTGCCGCGCGGCGGCAGGGTGAGGACGACTTCGCGCGAGGCGGCGTCGATGCGCAGCGTATATCGCCGCGCCTGGCGATGCCGGCGCAGGCGCACCGGATAGGTCGACCGGTCGAACATGACCTAAATCGACGAAGGTTCGCTCGGACGGCGATAAAGCAACGCGCGCAGCGCCATGGCGCAATTCCACCTGTATAGCCCCGCCGAAATACTGCCACACGCGCAACAACGCGAAGCTGAGCTTGCAAGAAATAAACCGCTTCCCCAAGATATAGAAGACGGTCGCGAGCGACCCCCTATCTATGGGATGCTCGAAGACTCGAATTCGGGTTCATAATTTGGTTCCGGCACCCTGTGGAGAAGCCGGGATTTTCCACAGCATTTCCACAGTTGGGTCGCCCCGAGAACTCAAGCAAACTCAATCATTTGCAGCCGTTCGGTGCGATCCGTACAGGGGCGAATCAGCAAAAATGCCGATGCCATGCGGCCAAGTCCGCCGAAATCGGTAATCGGAGAGCTTACTGGGGCACCAGGCGGGGATACGGTTCCTCGCCCTCGGTGTGCCCCGGAGCCGGCGGCGGCACTGCCGGACCGGGCTGGGCCGCCCCATTCCCCTTGGAGACCGCAACCGGACGGCGGCTGCTGCGCGCCGGCCCGTCGAAATTGTTCGACAGCACGAAATCGGCGATGCGCGGCACGATCTCGGATCGAAATCGCGAACCGTTGAACACGCCGTAGTGGCCGACGCCGGGCTGCAGCCAATGCGCCCTGCGGTCCGCCGGGATGTTGTCGCAGAGCCGGTGCGCCGCCTCGGTCTGACCGACGCCGGAAATGTCGTCGTGCTCGCCTTCGACCGTGAGCAGCGCGACGCGCTTGATCTTGGAGGGGTCGATCTTGCGGCCACGATGAGTCATCTCGCCCTTCGGCAAGGCGTGGCGAATGAACACGGTTTCGACGGTCTGCAGATAGAACTCGGCCGCGAGATCCATGACGGCGAGATACTCGTCGTAGAATTCCCGGTGCTTCTGCGCGGAATCGCCGTCGCCGCTCACGAGATGCTGGAACAGATTGCGATGCGCCTCGATGTGGCGGTCGATATTCATGCTCATGAAGCCGTGCAACTGCAGGAAGCCCGGATAGACGTCGCGCATGAATCCCGGATTGGGGAACGGCACCTTGGTGATGACGTTGCGGCGGAACCAGTCGAGCCCGCGCTGCTCGGCGACCCGGTTGACCACCGTCGGATTGACCCGCGTATCGATCGGGCCGCCCATCAACACCATGGAGCGCGGAACGTAAGGATCGTCATCGGCCTCCATGCGCGCGACGGCTGCGAGCACCGGCACCGACGGCTGGCAGACGCCGAGCACATGCACGTCGCCGCGCAGCAGGTGCAGCATCGAGATCAGGTAGTCGATGTAGTCGTCGAGATCGAACGGCCCTTCCGACAGCGGCACCATGCGGGCGTCGATCCACTCGGTGATGTAGACGTCGTGGTTGGGCAGAAAGCCCTCGACGGTGCCACGCAGCAGCGTCGGATAGTGGCCCGACAATCGGCGCGACGATCAGGAGCCGCGGCTGCGGCCGGCGTGGCGGACGCTCGAACATCCGCTCGAAATGCAGCAGGCGGCAGAACGGACGCTCCCAAACCGTCGAGATGTGAACCGGCACCTGCTCGCCGCCGACCGTGGTCGAAGAGATACCCCAGTCTGGCTTGCCGTAGCGCCGGGTCGAACGCTCGAACAATTCGAAGCTCGCCGCCATCGTCTTGCCGAACGACGTATAAGACAGCGGATTGACCGGGTTCTTGAAGAACAGGCGCGCAGCGTCGGCGAAGGCCCGCGACGGATTGAGCGCAGCGTGGCTCATCTCGTACATCCAGTACGCGGGCGCCGCATACATCGGACCACGAGATTCCGCTGCGGCCGGCGCGCCGCCAAATTCACCTATAGCCATGGACCCGGCCTTCTACAGTCTTGCTGCACTGCAACATAGTGTCGTCATTCTGTCACGGTGAGTCAACCGCAATAACCCCTGAGTTTTTCGAGCAATTGTCGGCGTTGCCAGCCGCTTTATTCGCCGGTCTGCAGCAGCGAGCCGATGCGGCGCGCGCTCTTCAGGAGTTGCAGGAAGACGACCACTGCCAGGCCGAAATAAAGCGCGTTGAGGGCGAACGCCGTGATCATCAGATCGGCGCGAAACACATGCTCCAGCACCAGCGCTCGCATGCCTTCGAACACGTAGGTCGGCGGCAGCGCCCAGGCGATCGATTGCAGCCAGGTCCGGCAGCACGCTCACCGGATAGTACACGCAGGTGAGCGGCATCAGCACGAACATCACCGTCCAGGCGAGGCTCTCCGCCCCCATGCCGTTGCGCATGATCACTCCGGCGACGACGATGCCCACCGCCCAGCTCGTCAGTATCAGATTCAAAAAGAACGCCGCGAGCGCAAAGCCCAGGCTGTAGATGTTGAAGTCGAAGAACGCGATCGCCAGAAACGTGACCGGCACCATGCCGATGGCGAGCCGGATCACGCTCATGATCATGAGCGCGCAGACGAACTCGATCGGCCGCAACGGGCTGATCATCAGGTTGCGACAGATTGCGCGACCACATCTCCTCGAGGAACGACACCGAGAAGCCGAGCTGGCCGCGGAACAGGATGTCCCACATCAGCACGGCGGCGATGAACATGCCGCCGGCGCGGGCGAAGAACCCGGCGTTCTGCGTGATGTAGAGCTGCAGGAACCCCCACACGAACAGCTGCACGGCCGGCCAGTAGATCAGCTCGGCAAGCCGCGTCCAGGACGAGCGCAGCAGATAGAGATAGCGCAGCACCATCGCGCCGACGCGGTGCGGGTCGAGCGCAATCGCGCCGGTGTATTGCTCGCTCATTGCGCCGCCTCCCGGGCAGCCTCGCCGCGGCCGCGCGCCACGTCGAGAAACACCTCCTCCAGCGTCTCGCGGCCGTAGCGGCTCAGCAGCCGTTCCGGCGTGTCGTCGTCCTCGATGCGCCCGCGCTTCATGATGATGACGCGCTCGCACAGCCGCTCGACCTCCGCCATGTTGTGCGACGCGAGCAGAATCGGTGGCGTTGCGCTCGGCTGCGGAATGTCTCGATATGGGCCCGCACCCAGTCGGCGGTGTCGGGATCGAGCGAGGCGGTCGGCTCGTCGAGCAGCAGCACATCGGGCGAATTGATCAGCGCCTTGGCGAGCGCGACGCGGGTCTTCTGTCCGGACGACAGCCGCCCGACCGGCCGGTCGAGAAACTCCGTCAGGTCGAGATCGGCGGCGAGCGAGGCGATCCGCTCGTCGAGACCCTCCACATGCATAGAGCCGGCCGAACACCCTCAGGTTCTGCCGCACGGTCAGCCGGTGGGGCATGTCGACGTAGGGGCTCTCGAAGTTCATCCGGTGCAGGACCTGATAGCGCTGGCGGGGCATCTCGGCCCCCAGCACCTTCACGCTGCCCGAGGTCGGCATCACCAGGCCCAGGATCATCGCGATGGTGGTGGTCTTGCCGGCGCCGTTGCCGCCCAGCAGGCCGGTGACCGAGCCCTGGGGAAGCTCGAACGAGATGCCGTCGACCGCTCGCGTGCTGCGGTAGATCTTCACCAGTCGGTCGACGGCGATCGCAGGCGGGGCAGGCAACGTATCGGCTCGGGGTCCCATGGCATCGCTCATGTGAACTGTGGCGCACAGACACGCAAGCCCTCGTCCGGCATGCCTGACGGTGAGAACGCCGAGGCCCGCGGGCCGCCGGTCAATCGGCCACGGTTGAGCCCGCGGCGCGAAGAGCTACATTTGCGCCATGTCTCAGGCCCTGACCCAGGAAGCCCGCCGGACCGAGCGCAGCGTCCGTCTCGACACGCTGGTTCGGCTGCGATGGCTGGCGGTGGTCGGCCAGACCATCGCGGTGCTGGTCGTCTATATCGGGCTCGACTACGAGCTGCCGATCTGGGCGTGCCTGGCGGTCATCGCGCTTTCGGCGTGGCTCAATATCGTCTTGCGGGTTCGCTTCCCGGTGATGCAGCGGCTCGAGCCCGATCGCGCCGCCTGGCTGCTGGCGTTCGATATCGCCGAACTGGCGGTGCTGCTGTTCTTCACCGGCGGCCTGCAGAATCCATTCTCACTGCTGCTGATGGGCCCGGTGCTGTTGTCCGCCACCGGCCTGCCGCCGCGCATGACGCTGCTGCTCGGCGGCTTCGCGATCACCTGCGCGACCGTGCTGATTTTCGTCTACTATCCGCTGCCGTGGGACAACGAACCGCTCGAGCTGCCCGCCCACTACGTCATGGGCGTCTGGCTTTCGCTTCTGCTCTCGATCAGCTTCGTCGGCCTGCATGCCTGGCAGATCACCGAGGAAGCGCGCCAGCTCGCCAATGCGCTGGCCGCCACCGAGCTGGTGCTCGAGCGCGAGCAGCACCTTTCGCAGCTCGACGGCCTCGCGGCGGCCGCCGCGCACGAGCTTGGCACACCGCTCTCGACCATCACGGTCGTCGCCAAGGAGCTTGAACGCGCGATGAAGCCCGGTTCCGAGCACGCGGACGACGTGCGGCTGCTGAACGAGCAGGCACAACGCTGCCGCAGCATCCTGGGCAAGCTGACCGAGCTGTCGGCGACCGGCGACGCCGTTCGACCGGATGAAGCTGTCGATGCTGATCGAAGAGGTGGTCGCGCCGCACCGCAATTTCGGCGTCGCCATCAACGTGACGCTGTCGCCCGGCGAGAGACGGCCGAGCCGGTCGGCGGACGCAATCCGGCCATCCTTTACGGTCTCGGCAACCTGCTGGAGAACGCCGTCGACTTCGCCCGCGAACGGCGTCGACGTCGCGGCCTCCTGGAGCGGCGAGAGATCTGCGGTCACCATCACCGACGACGGACCGGGCTTTGCCCCGGAGGTCATGGATCGCATCGGCGAGCCGTACGTCACCAGCCGCCGCAATTCCGAGGCCGGCGGTGGCTACGAACCCGGCGGCCTCGCGGTTAACGAGTACGAAAAGAGCGGGCTCGGGCTCGGCTTCTTCATCGCCAAGACATTGCTGGAGCGATCGGGTGCGACGCTCGATTTCGGGAACCGGATATTCCCGGAACGCGGCGCGGTCGTGCGTGTGCAATGGGACCGCTCCGAGTTCGAACAGAAGATCGAGTTCGCCACATGACGAAAATTTAATTCCCAAACCCGCGGTAACGCTTAAGGTGAATCCCGGAATTCAGCTTGTGGTTCCGGGTCACCGTTTCTACAATAGCCGCAAAAGTTGGGGCGATTCATTGTGTCGCCCGTTTGTCGACCGGACATGATCCACATGACGACGAACGGCGTACCTGGAGGCGTTCATGGCCATGGTCGATCCGTTGTCGGTCGCAATTGCAGGCGATCGTTCTCTGCTCATCGTCGAAGACGACAAGTCGTTCCTGCAGCGACTTGCCCGCGCCATGGAAAGTCGCGGCTTCGCCGTGACGACGGCGGAGTCGGTCGCCGACGGGCTCAGCCATCTGGAAACGGCATCGCCCGCGTATGCAGTCGTCGACATGCGGCTCGAAGACGGCAATGGGCTTGATGTGGTCTCGGCGCTCAAGAAGCGCCGCCCGGATGCGCGCGCGATCATCCTGACCGGCTACGGCAACATCGCCACCGCGGTGAACGCGGTCAAGCTCGGCGCCGTCGACTATCTCTCGAAGCCCGCGGATGCGGACGACGTGGTCGCGGCGCTGCTGGCGCTCGACGGCCGCAAGGCCGACCCTCCGGAGAATCCGATGTCGGCCGACCGAGTGCGCTGGGAGCACATCCAGCGCATCTACGAGCTGTGCCAGCGCAACGTCTCGGAGACCGCGCGACGGCTCAACATGCATCGGCGGACTCTGCAGCGTATCCTGGCCAAGCGCGCGCCGAAATAGCGGTCATCGCGAACGGGGACCGGGGCACACGCCCCGCCCCCTGCCAACGCCCAACCGATCGGCTATGATCGCCCAGTTCCGGCGCAGGGCGATCCGGCTTGGGGCGAGCATGGCCGACATCTTCTTTTCCTATTCGAGTCTCGACCGTGAGCGCGTGCGTCCGATCTATCAGGCGCTCAACGAGCAGGGCTTCGATATCTTCTGGGATCAGTCGGTGCCCGCCGGCACCGACTGGGACCGCTGGATCCGGCAGCACCTCAACGACGCTAAATGCGCGATCGTCTTCTGGTCGGTAAATTCAGTGGCCTCCGACAACGTGCGTCACGAAGCCACCGTCGCCAAGCAGCGCGGCAAGCTTGTCCCGGTGTTGCTCGATCCGCTAACCGCTGAACAGTTTCCGATGGGCTCGTACTCGACCCAGGGCGCCAACCTGTCGGCCTGGTCGGGTGAGACCGAGGATGTCGAATGGACCAAGGTTCAGCGCGAGTTAGAGGCAAGGCTCACGCCGCCCTGGCTGCGGCGGATCATCGACCGAACTCGAGGCTGAGCTGGTCGCGGAGCGGGCGCGGCGCGAATCCGCCGACCGCCGCGACCGCGCGCTGCGAGACCAGATCGTCAAAGAAGTGCAGGCCCAGGAGAAACTGCGGCGCGACCTTCAAGAGGCGCACGAGGGGATCGCAGCGCTGAAGGCGCACCCACGGATGGCCGCAAAGACGCCAGCGCCTCTCGACCGCGCAACGAGGGACCGGCAAGGCGAACAAACGACGACCACCAGCCGCACCGACGTTCCGGCTGGCGTCCACGACCGCCACATCGATATCGGGAAATCTGCCGATCGTGGCCGATCGAACGAAACTATCGATGGCTACAATACCGCGCATCCCGAGCACGCCGGCACGGCTAAACCCACGGCGGGGTTTTCGCTGAAGTCGACCGGAATGTTGTCGATTGCAGCCGAACTCGCCGCGCTGACGCTGGTGTTGCTTCCAGTCGGACTGTCTCTAACCGGCACCATGCTGCTGCTGCTGCCGGCCGCTGGTCTGGCTGGAACCGCCTACTACCTGCGCCTTGAACGCCGAGCGCTGGAGGCCGCGAACGAGAAGCAAGCGTCGCAATCGGCACCGGATGCTGCTTAGAGCGGATTCGGTTCGACCTGCGGCGACTCAGCGCTACGGCCCGACGAACGGCGCGCTGCCACGCGCGATGCCGATGCTCTGGCTGTAGTCGCGCGCGATCGCATCCCAGCTGTAGCTGCGGTGGGTCGCGCCCACCAGCACGTCCCGCAGGATCACCTGCATCGGATGGCTGTTGAAGGCGAAGCGGGACCCGCTCATCGCGCACAACCGTTCGACCGCCTGCTTCGACAGGCGGATCATGTACGACGCCATCAGCCGGTTCTGCAGCACGTCGGCCTCGCGGATCGGCTCGCCGGAATTCACCAGATCGTCGCTTTGGCGCAGGTGCGTCTCGAAGATCAGGTTGGCGAGCTTCACCTCGGCGGTGCTTTCAGCGATCCGCTGCTGGATCAGGTCGAGATCGTCCGGGACGGCGCCGGACTTGATCCGGCTTCGCAGCATGTCGGTGGTGATGTCGAGGGCGCGGTTGGCCAGCCCCAGGATGACCGGCGAGATCGAGAAGGCGGTCAGATAGCGCCGCGGCGCCCGGCACAGCCGATAACCGGGATGCATCCGCACGCCCGGCGCCGTGCCGTTCAGGATGTCGTCGTAGCGCACCGAGCGGTGCGCCGGCGCGAACACGCCGTTCGCCTTGACGCTCTTGCTCCCGGTGCCCGCCAGCCCCATCACCTGCCAGTCGTCGATGACCTGAAGCTCCGAGCGCCGGACGAAGAAGTTGCGCAGTTCGCGGCCGCCCTTGCCGTCGTCGCAAGCGGCGGTCAGGAACACCCAGGTGGCGTGATCCGAGCCGCTGAGGAAGTGCCAGTCGCCGTTCAGGCGATAGCCGTCGCCGTCCTTCACCGCCGAGCCGGTCGGCACCACGGACGCACAGGCGAGCGCATTGGGGTCCTCCCCCCAGATCTCCTGCTGCGCCTCTTCGGGAAACGTGGCGAGCACCCAGAACAGTTCCTCGACCACGGCATAGACCCAGGCGCTCGACCCGCAGCCCCGCGCCAGTTCCCGGGTGATCGAAGCGAACACTCCGAAATCGAGCTCGAGCCCGCCGAACCGGGCCGGCTGCATCACCCGAAAGAGACCGGCGCGGTGAAAATCGGCGATGGTCTCGTCCGGCACGCGCCGGGTTGCTTCGGTCTCCGCCGAACGCGCCGCCAGCACCGGCACGAGCGCACTTGCCCGCTCCAGCACGACGGATTTCGCATCGCCGCTGACCACATTGAGATTCCGGGTGTTCATGTGCCCACCTTGGCGCTGATCTTATCGCCCCAGTTCACCCGACTTCCGTCAGCGCGTCGAGTGTCTTGCGTCGCCCACCCAGGCGCGTGCTCAGTGCGAGGCCAGCGAGGCGGCGAGATCGTACCCGCTCATGGCGTCGTCCACCAACTTGGTCGCGCCCGCCCAGTCGAAGGTGCGGTAGCTGTGGCCGGCAGTGACGAAGCGGGCGCCCGCATAGAACATCTCGTACTGGGTGTGGCGCGAGCCGAACTCGGAACCGATCGCGTCCCAGGCGAGCTTGAGGAATTTGACCTTTTCCTCCGGCGTCATTTTGGCCGATTGCTGCGTGCGTCTCGATGATGCTTCGCTGAGCTCCGGATCGGCGAAGTCCTGAACCGAGGACGGCAGCATGATGAGCGCGCCGCCGGAAAGCTCGCGCAGCGTGTTGATCACGCGCGGGTAGAGGTCCTGGGTGAGCACCTGCGCCGAATACATGTGGTGCTTGTTCGGCACCCACCATTCGCCACGCATGTTGCCCTCGACCTCCATGCCGGCCATCATCGCCTGCACCATGCTGACATTGGCCGCGAGGAAACCGAGTTGCTCGCGGATCGGCGGCATGGCGTTGGTGCCGATCGACTCGGTCAGCCGGTGGGCGAGCCCGATCAGGAACTTGATCTTCACCGACAGTCTGATCTGCGCCTGGTAGTTCTGGTAGGCATGGCCCGCTGTGTCGTGGAACTGGGCCCGGCACATGTCGGTGTCCTTGTAGACGAACACGCGCTCCCACGGCACCTTCACGTCGTCGAAATACATCAGCGCGTCGTTCTCGTCGAAGCGCGACGACAGCGGATTGTCGAACACCGACACCGCATGCGCCTCGTAGGACTTGCGCGAAAGCACGCGCAGCCCCTTGGTGTTCATCGGCAGCGCGCACGAGAAGGCGAGCCGCTCCTCGCCGGGCTTCAGCGGCTGAAGGTTCGCGACGAACACCTCGTTCGCCATGATCGAGCTGGTGCCGAGCATCTTGGCGCCGCGGATGGTGATGCCCGCGGAATCCTCGTCGACGATCGCGGCGACGAGGTCGGGGGTCTGCTCGCCCCAGTCCTTGCCGCGCTCGGCCTGCGGATTGATGATGACGTAGGTGAGGAAGTAGTCGTTGCGGCTCGCTTCCTCGAAGTAGTCGGCGAACGCCTTGGCGCGCTGCTCGCCGTGCTTCTTGAACACGTCGAGGCCGATCCGCTGGCCGACCAGCGACGACGCGAGGTGGTCCGGCGAGCGGCCCATGAAGCCGCAGGACAGTTCAGCCCAGGCCTGCAGCGCCTTCCGTCGCTGGACCATCTCGGCGTGGTTGCGCGGAATCTGCCAGGCCCGGTTGACGCGGCGGTTCGCGCCTTCCGGCTTGAACGTCATCAGCTCGATGTTCTCGGGCCGCGCCTGGAAGTCATAGAGCGAGGCCGCCGAGCGAACCGAATTGCGGAAGGCCGGATGTTCGGTGACGTCCGGCACGAGCTTGCCGTCGATATGAACGGTGCGGCCGTCCTTCAGCGACTTGATGTGTTCGGCTCCGGTCTTGCACGCGCTCATGCTCCGCTCCGTTCGCTCAGACCAGCCCGTCGACGCCCTTGATCTCGTTCGCCGCAAGCCCGCCGACCCGATGGTTTGGACCGCCCGCGGCTCGCATAGGCGCAGATGATCGCGATCTCGTCCGGCCCCGGCGCATCCGGCAGCGTGATGGTGATGCCGTCGTAGTGCGAGCGGACGTAGAGCGCGTCCTTGTGCGCGAGCGGAATGTCGATGGTCGCGCCCGATGCAACGCGCTTGGTGAAGGACGAAATCCACGCCTTGCCGCCGCCGGCCGCGTCGCGCATGACGTTGCCGAACACGGTGGTCAGCATCGCGACCGCGTGCTCCTGCTCGCCGTTCACGCCGACGAGACCAGCCTTGCCGTAGCTCACCGGCTTGTGCGCGCCCATCAGCGCGACCGCGCGGGCGCAGATCTGCCGGCCGATCTCCTCGCTCGCCTTGGTCAGCGGGCCAAGATCGCGCTCGAAGCGCCCGGCATAGGGATTGTCGATGATGGCGGCCACCGCGACCTTCACGAGCGGCGGCGCGACGGCCTGACCGGCCTCGACCGCGGTCTCGTCATAGAAGCTCAGCACACGCTTGATCTGCATGCCCCAACTCCCTGCATCACGGCGGCAGCGCCGCCAATACCTTCCATGATTGCCTAATTGGCAAAGCTAATCAAGCTTGCTAATATGCGTCCATGAGCTCCATGAGCAAAGCCGCAGGGAAGCGCCATCTCGGAAGCGCTGCGCGCATTGCAGTCGCGGCTGGCGGCCCCGCCGTGCCAAAGGGCGGCGGTGGGCGGCCGCGCGGCGCAATGCCGCTCACCACCTCGCGCCCGGAGCTCCTATCGGATGGCCGCGACCGGGAATTCCGCCATCTGGTGCATGCGCTGTTCGGCTTTGCCGCGCATCACGAGCAGGTCCGCGCGGGCCACGGCGCGGTGATCGGGCTTGCCGGCATCGAATACACGGTGCTGATTTCGATCGCGCACCTGTCGCTCGACGGCGACGTCAGCGTGAAGGCGGTCGCCGACCACCTCTATCTCTCGGGCGCTTTCATCACCGCCGTGACGCAGCGCCTCGTGAAGCTCGGCATGATTCACAAGCGCATCGACAGCGGCGACCGCCGCCGCGTCGCGCTCACCGTCTCGAACAAAGGCCGGGCGGCGCTCGAGCGGCTTGCGCCGATCCAGCGGCAAGTCAACGACGTCGAGTTCGGCTGCCTGAGCCAGGAGGAGTTCGCGCTGCTCACCGGAATCGTCGATCGCCTGATCGAGAGCGGCGCACGCGCGGTGGCGCTGCAGAAATATCTCCTCAAGGAGTTCGCCGCCCGGTAGGCGCTAGGCCGGCTGCGGACCTTCGTAGCCCTCGGTAATCGCCATATCCCAAACCGACCGGCCTTCGCGTTCCTTGATCGCGGCGGCGTACTCCGCGGAGCTGTAGCATTCCAGCGCCGCGCGGTAGCTCGGAAACTCCACGATCACGATGCGCGACCTTGGCCTGCCTTCCTTCGCTTCGACATCGCCGCCGCGAGCGAGGAAGCGCCCACCATACTTGGCAAGCGCCTTGAAAGCCGCCGCCACGTAGCTCTTGTAGCCTTCGGGATCGGTCACATCCGCAAAGACGACCCAATAGCCTTTCGCCATATTGCCTCTCTGGCACGCTTCAACGAGTTTCCGCCGCCGATCGGATGCGCTCGTTGTAGATGGGCATCGTCAGGCCGCAGACCTCGAAGCGCGGCAGATAACCCATCAGGAACGCATTGACGCCGAGCCGATAGAGCCTGGCGACATCGCCCGCGAGCAGCGCCTCGCGTTCCTCGGCGGTGAGATCGTACTTCGCAATCGCGGCTGCCGGGTCAGCTTTCATAGCGGCACGGAAGCCGTGATCGCGCAACAGCTCCCGGCAGAGATAATTGACCGCATAGACCGACATGTTCAGCTCCACCGCCAGGCCGCGTAAGCGTGGCCCTGCTCCATCTGCGGAATGACGAATTTCGGCCGGCGGTCGCCGACGGCGGCGAGCATCGCGATCCAGTCCAGCAATTCGCCCCCGACATTTCCGGCCTTGAGCATCTGCACCGTCGTCGCCTCGCCGATGAGTGTCGCGACCGATCCCTGCTCGATCAGTGCGCAGACGCGCTTCGCCCAATCCGGATCGGGCACGCCGTCCGACTTGCCGGGCGCGATGCGCGGCCCGAATACTTCGAGCGAGAAGCTTCCGCTGCCGATCACCGCGACCCGCAAGCTGCCGGGCCAGCTCTCGATCGCCCGCTTCACCGCAAGGCCGAGCGCATAGCACCGCTGCGCCGTCGGTAAGGGCGGCACGTGCCCGCCGATGAAGACCGGGATCACCGGTACGTGCATGCGCGGCGTCATGAAGTGCAGCGGCACCACCACCGAATGGTCGACGGTGAATTCCTGCGTGAGCGCGACGTCGAAGCCGGCGTCGACGCATTCGCCGCGGATATGCGCCGCCACGTCGGGCCGCGACGGGATGCGGTAGACCGGCACGGATCGCGGCTCGTCGTTCGGGCCGCCGAAGCTCTCCGTCACGCCGAGCGCGAACACCGGCAGGTTGTCCAGGAAGAAGGTGTTGAGGTGATCGGTGTCGTACATCACGATCAGGTCGGGCCGCATCGCTTCGAGTTCCTGCGTCACGGCCGCGAAGAACCGCGCGGTGTCGCAGCCCGGCCCCTCGCGCTCGACCAGCGAGGGATAGAAGGGCGTATGCGGCACGCCCAAAGCACCGACGATCTCTGCCACGCTCGGTTTCTCCCGTTGAACTTTCGGACCGCAAGACCAGCCTTCGCGACCGCACTCTCTCATACCAGCGCTGAGCGGGTCCTCACCGGCATAAGGCCGCAGGCCCGCCCCGCCGCCATATTGCCGCCAGAAGGCCTTGGGGAAATCCGATTCTTTAGCTTCTGTTTACCCGGGCGACGGGGAAGGATGCTTTGACCTTGGACATGCACCAGTCTCCCCGGCTGGACGGTGGCGCTCGGGCGGCGTTCGCGCCTTGCCTGACGGGCTGTCATCCGCTATCCGGTGAGCGCCCGATCTGCCGGCAAGTCATTGTCTGTGCGAGACTATCCCGGGCGTCGGCCGCACCGAGGAAAGGCGTCGCATGGCCAATGTGGTCGTGGTTGGCTCCCAGTGGGGAGACGAAGGCAAGGGCAAGATCGTCGACTGGCTCTCCGAGCAGGCCGACATCGTCGTGCGCTTTCAGGGCGGCCACAACGCCGGCCATACCCTCGTCATCGATGGCGTCACCTACAAGTTGTCGCTGCTGCCGTCCGGCGTGGTGCGCGGGGGCAAGCTGTCGATCATCGGCAACGGCGTGGTGCTCGACCCCAACGCCCTCATCGAGGAAATCGAACGTCTCAAACACGCAGGGCGTCCATGTCACCCCGGACAGCCTGCGCATTGCCGAGAACACGACCTTGATCCTGCGATTGCACCAGGAGCTCGACGCCATCCGCGAATCCGCGAGCGCGCTGACGCGCGTCGGCTCGACCCGGCGCGGCATCGGCCCGGCCTATGAGGACAAGGTCGGCCGGCGCGCCATCCGGCTGATGGACCTCGCCGACCTGCGATATGCTCAACGGCAAGATCGACCGGCTGCTGACCCATCACAATGCGCTGCGGCGCGGGCTCGATCTCGACGAAATCGCCCCGCAGACGATCTACGACGACCTCGCGGCGGTCGCTCCCAAGGTGCTGCCCTACATGGACTCGGTGTGGTCGCTGCTCGACGAGAAGCGGCGCGAGGGCAAGCGGATCCTGTTCGAGGGCGCGCAGGGCGCGCTGCTCGACATCGATCACGGCACCTACCCGTTCGTGACCTCGTCGAACACTGTGGCGGCGCAGGCCGCGACCGGTTCGGGGCTCGGCCCCGGCGCGATCGACTACGTCCTCGGCATCTGCAAGGCCTACACCACCCGGGTCGGAGAAGGCCCGTTCCCGACCGAGCAGAAGAACGAGATCGGCCGGCTACTCGGCGAGCGCGGCCGCGAGTTCGGCATCGTCACCGGCCGGCCGCGGCGCTGCGGCTGGTTCGATGCCGTGCTGGTGCGACAGACTGTCCGGACCAGCGGAATCAATGGCTTGGCGCTGACGAAACTCGATATTCTGGACGGACTGCCGGAAATCAAGGTGTGCGTGGGTTACCGCCTGGATGGACGCGAGATCGACTATCTGCCGGCGAGCGAGCATGCCCAGGCCAGGGTCGAGCCGGTGTACGAGACCGTCGGCGGCTGGCAGGAGCCGACCGCCCGGGCGCGGTCCTGGGCGGAACTGCCGGCCCAGGCGCATCAAGTATGTGCGGCGGATCGAGGAACTGGTCGGCTGTCCGGTAACCCTGCTGTCGACCAGTCCGGAGCGCGAGGACACCATCCTGATGCAGAACCCGTTCGAGAACTGAATTTGGCGGTATTCTGCGGACAGAACGAGTAAGCTTGGAACCGATGGCCGACTATTACCCGCTGATATCGCGCGCCGTCGCCGGTCTCGAAAAGAACAACGGCGAGAACCGCCGCGCACTCTACGAGCGCGCGCGCGCGGCGCTGATCGCGCAACTGCGCGGCGTCAATCCGCCATTGCCCGAGACCGACATCACTCGCGAGCGGCTCGCGCTCGAAGAGTCGATTCGCAAAGTCGAAGCCGAAGCTGCGCGCCAGTTCGACCCGTCGCGTTCGCAGTCCGGCGCATCGAAGCCACGTTACCCCGACGGCGGCCGCACCGAGGAGGCGCCCCGCGCCCCGGTAGACCCACCACCGCCGCCGTCGCGGCCGGCGCCGCAGATGCCGCGCTCACGCGCGACCGAGTTCGACCGCTGGCAGGAAAGCACCCCGGTCTCGGCGCCACCGTCGCCACGTCCCGCTGTGCCGTTTCCGAGCCGCGCCGAGGCGCCGGTCTCGCGGCGCCCTCTCTCGACGATGCCGGAGAGCCGGCACGACGATGCGATGTTCGAGCAGGCGCGATCCGTTGAACCGATCGAGCCACCGCCGCCGCCGCGCCATCCGCTGCGCCGGTCGATGAATGATCGCCGCTCGGCGGCCGACGGCCTGCAGGATTATCGCGACGTCGTCGAAGCGAACGAGTTTGGCGGAGCATCGGCGCGCGCCGCACCGTCCGCGCGCGACACGCGCGATGGGTTCGCGCCGATTCCATCGACCGTGCCCGACTACGAGCGCCGCGAATCGCGGATGCTCGACCCGCAGCCGCACGATCAGGACCTGCGACTGCCGGACGGCTTCCAGGAGCCGATGCTCGAGCCGACGTTCACCGGCGAAGAAGCGAAGCCGGCCGGGCGGCGGATGACGCGCCAGCCGCCTCCGCCGAGTCGAGGAGGAGGCTCAGGGCAAGCGGCGTGCGCTACGGCCGAAGCGCTCATTCGGCGAGTTGATCAAGGGCGCCGCAGTGCTGCTGATCGTCGCCGGACTTGGCGGCGTGCTGCTGTGGCAATGGCCGAACATGATGGCGCTCTATCAGAAGATGCGCACGCCGGCTGTGACCGAGGTGCGCGACGTGCCGGCGACGGCGACGCGCCCGAAGATCTCCGACCGCATCGAGCCGGGCGTGCAGCCCGGTCAGGGCACCTCCGACACCGCGGCCAGCACCGCGCCGGGCGCGGCGGTCGCGCAGAAGGTCGTGCTGTACGAAGAGGATCCGGCCGACCCGCAACGGCAAACGGTTCGTCGGCTCGGCGATCTGGCGCACCGAGACGATCTCGCCCGGCCCCGGTCAGCCGCCCGAGCTTGCGATCCGCGCCGACGTCGACGTGCCCGACCGCAAGCTGGCGATGATCTGGTCGCTCCGGCGCAACACCGACAAGAGCCTGCCGGCGAGCCATACGGTCGAGATCACCTTCAAGCTGCCGTCGGATTTCCCGTCGGGCGGCATCTCCAACGTGCCCGGCATCCTGATGAAGCAGGCCGAGCAGACCCGCGGTGTGCCGCTCGCCGGCCTCGCCGTCAAGGTGACCACCGGCTTCTTCCTGATCGGTCTCTCGTCGTCCGACGCCGATCGCGACCGCAACCTGCAGCTCCTCAAGGAGCGCGCCTGGTTCGACATCCCGGTGGTTTATAACAACAACCGCCGCGCCATTTTGGCGATCGAGAAGGGCACGCCCGGCGACCGCGCATTCGCCGAAGCCTTCAAGGTGTGGAAGCAGTAGCTGCGGTGTTGTTGGCCGCGTAGCGGTTCAAGCGCACACAGCAGTCATCGGTAGCCCGGATGGAGCGGAAGCGAAATCCGGGGTTCAACGACTACGGTTGAACGCAATGCTGCCCCGCATTCCGCTGCGCTCCATGCGGGCTACGAACTGCGACGTTAAGAAGCCGCGGCCAGCGAGTGCTGAGCAAAAGCGAGAGGTGGTGGTTGCATTTCGGCTTACGTCGCAGCCGAACTTCACCATAAAATGCCACCATTCGTGAGGTTCGCCCGGTAGTGGGTCGGCAAGGCATGGCTATTCTACCCCGTTTGGTGATCGCCGCGATCGTCGGCACGCTCGGCTGGTTGGTCGGCACCGGTGATTTATGGGCGCAGGCCGAGAAGCGGGTGGCGCTCGTCATTGGCAACGGCGACTACCGCAATGCTTCGAGGCTCATCAATCCACGCAACGATGCCGAGGACGTTGCCGCCGCGCTGCGGCGGAACGGGTTCGAGACCATCGTCGGCCTCGATCTCGACAAAGCCGGTATGGAGGACGCCACCATCCGGTTCTCGCGCAACGCGCAGAACGCCGACGTCGCACTGTTTTACTACAGCGGGCACGCCATCCAGTACGCCGGCGTCAATTTCCTGATGCCGGTCGATGCGCGGCTAGCCGACGAGGCGGACCTGCGGCGTCTGACGCGGGTCGATGACATCGTGTCCGACCTCAAGCGTGCGCGGAATCTCCGTATCCTGGTACTCGACGCCTGCCGCGACAATCCACTCGCGGACCAGCTCAAACGATCGATCGGTCAGACCCGCTCGGCGGCGATCGCGCGCGGGCTGGCGCAGATCGAAACCACGCAAGGCATGATCGTATCCTATGCGACGCAGGCCGGTCGAACCGCGGACGACGGCCAAGGCCGCAACAGTCCCTACACCTCGGCCTTTCTCAAACACATCGAGACGCCCGACGAGATCGGCACGATTTTCCGGCGGATCAGCACCGACGTTTACACGGCGACGCGGCAGACCCAGTTGCCCGAACTGTCGCTGTCCCTGATCGGGGAGTTTTATCTGCGGGCGCGCACCGGCGGCGCCCCGTCTGCCGATCCGGACGCAGCCGCGTTGCGCGACTATGAATTCGCCGAGCGGATCGGAACGCGCGCGGCCTACGAGACGTTTCTGCAACGTCACCCTGGCGGCTTCTATGCCGACTTGGCACGCGGCCATCGCGACAAGTTAGCGGCGCTCGATCCTCGCCCGCAGCCGCAACCTGCCCTGCCGCAGCCCCAGCCGCCGCAGCCGGGCGGCGCGGCGCTCAACTGGCGGCTGACCTCGTCCTATCCGAAATCGATCGCCACCAGCGTGGAACCGTTCGCCCAGCGCGTGAACGCCCTTTCCGGCGACCGGCTCAAGCTGAGCGTGTTCGCGGCCGGCGAAATCGTGCCGGGCCTGCAAGTGTTCGACGCGGTATCGGCCGGCACGGTCGAGATGGGTTACACGCCTGCCCAATACTATTTCGGCAAGGACCCGGCGTTCCAATACCTGTCCGGCGTACCATTCGGCTTTGAGCCGCGCCAGCATGTGGCGTGGCGCAAGCGTCCGGACGTGAAGGCGATCGTCGAGCGGCTGTACGCTCGCTACAATCTGGTAGGCATGCCGTGCGGCGCGTTTGCCCGGCTTGAGGAGTTCTGGTCGGGCAAGCCGATCGGCAGCCCTGCCGATCTCGACGGCTTCAAGCTGCGCGTCGGAGGCTGGGCGGGCATGATCTTCGCCAAGGCAGGTACGCTACCGGTGCAGATCTCCGCCGGCGAAATCTACCCCATGCTGCAGTCCAAACGGCTCGACGGCGTGCTGTGGCTTGCGCCGCGCAGCGGTGAGATGCTTGGCTTCAACAAGGTCGCGAACCATTACTACTACCCCGGCGTCGTGATGCCGTCGCAGGTGATCGACCTGATCGTCAACAAGACGGCGTGGGGAAAGCTCAGGCAGGAAGATCGCGAAACCGTAGAATCGGCCTGCACGGAAGCCACCGAAAAGATGCTGCACGATTCCGGCGTGAACGACGCCGCTTCGGTCGCCAACCTCAAGCGCAGCGGTACGATCGTGGCGCCACTGCCTGCCGCAGTTCAGAAAAAGCTGTACGATGTGCATCGCGAGATTCTGTCCGAACAGGCCCGCAATAGCGAGACGCTGCGCGCGCTCGTTGCCATCGTCGAGGGCCTGACCAGCAGTACGGTGGCGGCGAATATCAAGTGAATTTCCCGGAAGTCATGCACTCGCGTTGACGCCGCCAAGTTTCGCTCATTGTCGCCGCCCAGGTTCGCGCGTATATGGCTCCGATGACCGAACAGCGCCCCGTCGGGGCTCCGCAGACGCCCTCGGCCGAGACAATCGGCGAATGTACTCAGTGCCGCAAGCCGCAGGCGCTGTGCGTGTGCGAGGGTATCGCGCGGATCGACAACAAGGTGTCGCTCCTTATCCTGCAGCATCCGCAGGAGCAGGATCGCGAGCTCGGCACCGCACGGCTCACGGTGTTGCACTTCAAGGACGCGATACTCAAGATCGGACTGTCCTGGCCGAGCCTCACCAAGATCCTCGGCCGCACCGACCGATCCGCAAGCGCTGGGCGATCCTCTATCTCGGATCGGTCAAGGCCGCGGCACTCCTGCCCGATCGCGACATCGTCGTGGTGAACAAGAGCGGCAGCGCGGTCGACCACCAGGATTCGGCGTTGCGCGAAATTCAGGGCATCATCCTGCTCGACGGCACGTGGAGCCAGGCCAAGGCGCTGTGGTGGCGCAATGGCTGGATGCTCAAGTGCAAGCGTGTCGTGCTCGCTCCGAAACGTCCTTCGCGTTACGGCAAGCTGAGGCGCGAGCCTCGCAGCGACGGCCTCTCGACCATCGAAGCCGCCGCCATGTTGCTGTCGCGGCTCGAAAGCAAACCTGACATTGAGAGCGCCCTGAACGCGAGTTTCGAGAGATTACTTACGCGCTATCGCGAGACCCGATAGGCGGGTTTGCGGGCGTACGCAGCAAACAGCGACGCGGGCTAAATTCTCTCCGCTCGTCCCGCGGACGCAGAGACCCAGCAGGGATGCTCCGCCCTGGGTTCCCGCTTTGCGCGGGAACGAGCGCAGATAGAGTTTGGGTCAACTCGAAAGGGATGGGGGGCTAGAGCATTTTCAGTTCGAGTGTGTCGGTGTTGTTGCCACACGGGCGGTGAGTTCCCTCTCCCCTTGCGGGAGAGGGTTGGGGTGAAGGGGGGCCTCTTCGTAAGTAAGTAAGATGCGCTATTACGAAGCGACCCCTCACCCGCCTCGCTTCGCTCGGCGACCTCTCCCACGAGGGGAGAGGTGATGGAGTTCGCGGCCAGAGCCGCGCGATACGCACGATTCCGGTGTTGTTGAAATGCTCTACTAGTGCGCGTCGCGTTCGTCCGTATACCAGGACGGCTTCTCCGGATAGTGCGGCCCGTCATAGACCTCGACGACGACCGTTTCCTCGTGCGCGATCGCCGGCCCGTGCACGTTGCCCTTCGGGTTGCAGTAGAACGATCCCGCGGTCAGCACGAGTGTTGGTTGCGGTGTATTCATAGCGGCCGCTCAGGCAGAACATGAACTGGTTGGACGAATGGTAATGCGGCTGCGGAATGCCCGCGCCCTTTTCGAACTTGATCAGCGCGATCGACGCGCCGGTTTCCTCATTCCGCCAGAGCATCTTTTCGTGGATGCCCTTGAGCGACTTGGCGCGCCACGGCACCGAGTCGGTCTTGATCAGGATTTCCGCCAGCGAAGGCATGTTGTCCGGCAGTTTGGTCATGTTTCCTCACTCTGCGGCCCAACGGACGCTCTTGAGTTCGATCAGCCGCGACAGGTAGCGAACCGCGGCGCGGTTGGTCAGCCGGTGCACCGGCCGCATGTCGTTGATGAAGACCGTGGAGCCAAGCGGCTCATTCACCATGATCTTGTTACCGAAGATGGTCTCGATCTCGTTCTCGCCGCCGCCGAGGGAGACGACGAGATACGGGTGGAAGTGGATATGAAAGTCGATGGTCTCGCCGGGATCGAGATTGATCTCCCAGACCCGGATGTGCTCGTTCTCCAGCACGACGCGCTGCCCGATCTCTCCGAGCTTGATGCCCTTTTCGGCAGCCGTCCTGATTCCGGTGGTGTCGGCCATTGCTCCTGCTCCTCGCCGGCCTGCTTGCTACTTGTTCGGGATCACCGCGATGGCGTTGATTTCGATCAGGTAGTCGGGCGAGACCATCTTGGTGACCTCGACCATGGTGGAGGCCGGCAGCGGTGGCTTGAAGTACTGTTTGCGCACGTCGTGGATCGCCTGAAAGTGCTCCATGTTGCGCACGTAGACATCGACCCGGCAGACGTCGTCGAGCGTGCCGCCGGCGGCCTCGACCGCGGCCTTGATGTTCTCGCAGACCTGGCGGGTCTGCGCGGTGATGTCGCCGACCCCGGCGATGGTGCCGTCCGGCCGGCGGGCGGTCATGCCTGACACAAAGACCAGGCGGCCCTGGGCCTCGATCATCGTCGCCTGCGAAAACACGCCGATCGGCTGGCGGATGGCATCGCTCGTGACTTCACGCTTGGGCATGTCCGGGTCCCTCCATGGATTGCGTCGTCAACTTGTGCGAGCGGCGCTGCCGACACGCGCAATTCGCGCGCCATCCGCGTCAGCATGTCGACGACCGCCGGCGTCAGGGTCACCTGCGCCGGCCGCGCTCGCCTGCCGGCGCCATTCCGGTTCGCCGGGGGTGAACAATTGCGTGACGCCGGGCGCGCGCTTGCCGGTCCGGATGCGATCGGCTGCTGCTGCTGCTGCTGCTCTTACTGTTGCTGGATCGGCAAAATGCGCCACGTCGATCGCAATAAACAGATGCGAGCAGTCGTAGGAAACGCGGGCATCGCCATAGAGCGGCTGAACCGCCGCGCCGCTTGCGCCGCCGGACAACAGCCCGCACAGGAGGTCGACCAGGAAGGCGAGGCCGAAACCCTTCGGGCCGCTGGCCGGCAGCAGCATTCCAGCAATCGCTTCGGTGGGATTTGAGGTCGCACTGCCGTCGGACCTGACAGCCCAGTTCGGTGGAATAGCCTCGCCGTCCTTCTCGGCCATCCTGATCTTACCCATCGCGGCTTCGCTGGTCGCCATATCGAGGACGATGGGGATCGGCCCGTCGCTGGGCACCGCAATTGCGATGGGATTGTTGCCGACCACACGCTCGGCCCCGCCCGGCGGGGGCATCAGCGGCCGCGTGTTGCACATGACGATGCCGATGCAATCCGCCTTCGCGGCCTGGATCGCATAGCGCCGTGCCGTGCCGAAATGAAAACCATGTCGCACCGCGACGATGCCGGCGCCATAGCGACGGGCGCGGTCGATCGCGATTCCGATCGCCTGCTCGGCGGTGAGTTGCCCGAGTGCGTGGCCGGCGTCGAGCACCACCGCCGCTCCACGGTCCAAAACCACGGCCGCCGCCTCCCCGGTCGAGACCGAGCCGCTGCGGATGCGATCGAGATACATGTCGACCAGCATGACGCCGTGGGAGGAAACGCCGTCCAGATCGGCATCGACCAGCGCTTCGGCGACCGCCTGCGCCGCACCTTCCGGGACCCCCACGGCCACGAACAGCCGCGCCACCAGGGCGGTCAGTCGAACGGCCGGCAATGTGACGCTCGTGGTCTGGGTCATGAACGGTCAGGCACGCGCTTGCGCCGCCGGTCGCATACCTCGGCGTCGCGTATCATCATGTCACGTCACGTCTTTGCCGTTGGCGGTCTGCAGCCTGATCGCACGCGAACCGTCGGCCAGCGACTTCGCCACCCGCTCCGACGTCCGTTCGATATGCGACTTATGCAATTGCGTCGCCCGCGCGACGTTGCGCAAGAGCGCCGCCCGCATGATCTGCTCATGCTCGCCAACGTCGTTGCGAGTCGGAAACCGCGACGTGATCGAGAGCGCCACATAGCGCTCGGCCTGATCGAACAGGCCTTCACGAAAATTCATCAGCAGCGGCGAACCGCACGCCGCCACCAGCGCCGAGTGAAAATTCCGATGTTCGGCGAACCACGCGGTGTTGGTGCCGCTGCCTTGCTCGATCTTCTTGAGCCGCGAGAGCCGGTGAAACGCCGCCAGCAGGTTGGCCTCCCATTCGACCCCGCCCTTCTCGATCGACCATCGCAACGCAATCGTTTCAATCTCGACGCGCGTCGCCGTCAGGTCGTCAAGTTGCTCGCCCGACACCGACGAGACGCGGAAACCCTTGTTCTGCTCGAGCGTCACCAGGCCCTCGGCCTCGAGCCGCATCAGAGCCTCACGGATCGGGCTACCGCCGACGCCGTAGCGTTCCCGCAGCGTCTCGACCCGCAGGCGTTCGTTCGGCGCCAACCGGCAGGCAACGATGTCGGCGCGAATTTGCCGGAACACCGACGCGTTCAGTGTCGGTTCGGTCGTGGTGTCTTGTCGATGGACCAGTGTCATGCCGTCGCTCGCTCAACCGATGTGAACGGACAGAAAATCCAAAGAGCGCTGCAACGCCAGCGTTGCGCTGTGCTCGTGGAAACCAGGAATCTCGTCGCAATTGAAACCATGGGTGGCCGGATAGACCTGGATCTCGACCTGCGCACCGTGCCCCGCGCGCAAACGTCCAGCGTGATCGAGCGTCGCGATCGGATCGTGCTCGCCGAAATGCATCAGCACTGGGCAGCGCGGCTGCTCCGCGATGTAGGAGTCGATCTGGGTCGCGTAGTAGCAAACCGCTGCGGCGGCTCCGTCGAGCTGGGTCGCGGCGCGCCACGACACCGTCCCGCCCCAGCAATATCCCAGCGTCGCGACCCTGCCGCTGCCGCTCACGTATTGCTGTGCCGCAATCACGTCGGCAAATACCTGGTCCCACGAGATCCGGCTGCGCAAGTCACGGCCGGTCGTCGCATCGTCCTTCGAGTAGCCGAGCTCGATGCCCGGACGGATGCGGTCGAACAGCGCCGGCGCCACGACATGATAGCCGTCCGCTGCGAACCCGTCACAGACGCGCCGGATATGCGCGGTGACGCCGAAAATCTCCTGCAGCAAAACGAGGCCTCCGCGCGGTCGCCCGTTCGGCCGCACCTCATAGGCCGAAGCGCGATGCCCGTCCCGCGTGTGCAAAGAAATTGTTGCGCCCGACATGCCGCATTCCGCGCTTCAGTCGTCCTTCACTGTCGCATTCTGTAGCATGCAAATGATGGAAAATCTCTATGATTTTCGAAAATATGTTGACATCTGGAAATTTGGGATGCGATGGTTTCGATGCGATGACTTGATTGAAATCGGGTGCGCTTGCCGGTCCGGGCGCTCAATTGCCGGACAGATCTTGAACTCTCGCGAACGACGGGCCGCTCGGGACAAGCCCGATCGAGTTAGTGCTTGCAGGACTGGCACTTGAAGATTGGCGTTTGAATATGACGCACGCCGCGCTCCCGTTGACCAGCAGCCTCCCGGTCGCGATCGTCGGAGCCGGCCCGGTAGGACTCACGGCCGCCTTGGCGCTCTCCTATTACGGCATTCCCTTCGTCGTGTTCGAAGCCAATGCGGGCCTTTCGACCGAGACCAAGGCCGGCACCACACTGACCCGTACGCTGGAAATCTGGCAGCGCTTCGGCGCAGCAAGCGCAGTCCTCTCCAGAGCCATGCGGGTGGACGAGATCGGCGACATCGAGCGCACCACGAACCGCAACCGCGACTCGGTCAAGCTTCACTTGCTGCGGGACGAGACGCGGTTTCCCTTCGTCATCAACCTGCCGCAGCACGAGATGGAGCCGGCGCTGCGCGATTGCCTGCGCGGCCTCTGACTTCGGAGCGATTCGTTACCGGCATCGGCTGACGTCCTTCGAGCAATCCCCCGACAAGGTGACACTTGAACTCGATACGCCGGACGGCCGGAAGACGTTCGATGCTTGCTATCTGCTGGCCTGCGACGGCGGGCGCAGCACGGTGCGCGACCGGCTCGGCGTCACCGTCGAAGGCCGCTCACTGCCGGAGCGCTATTCACTGGTCGACATCCAGGTCGATCTCGATGTCGAGAACCCGCGCGACTACCCGTATCTCGCGTATTTCAGCGACGCCGACGAATGGATGATCCTGGTTCGTCAGCCGGACTGTTGGCGCTTCCTCTACCCGGTCCAGGAAGGGCAGCCCGAATACTCGATCGACGAGCTGCGCGACAAGGCCTTGCACTTCATCGGCGACGTTTCGAACGTCGAGGTTGTCGGCACCAACCTGTACAGGATCCACCATCGGGTCGCGGGCAAGTGGCGCCACGACCGCGTGATGCTGCTGGGCGATGCCGCCCACCTGATCACGCCGATGTGGGCGCTCGGCCTGAACACCGGCATTCTCGACGCCAACAACCTCGCCTGGCGGATGGCCTGGGTGCTGCGCGGCTGGGCCGACGATACGTTACTCGACGGCTACGAAAGCGAGCAGAAGCCGGTTGCCGAGCGCGGCTCCGGCGAAATGGCCGAGGCCGCGCGGGCCTACATGCTCAAGCGCTCGAACGACGTCAAGGCGATGTCCGAGCACGCATGGGGCAACGCCTACACGCGCTCGCTGCTCGGCGTGCGGCTCGGCCTCGGCGACAGCGGCAGCTGGTCGATGGTGAAGGCATTCGCCTCGCCGCCGCGGTCGAGCTCGGCGACCGGGCGCCGGACGGCGTCGTACAGGACAGCGAGGGCCGCCCGGTGCGGCTGCACGATCTGTTCGGTCGCTCGTTCGTGGCGCTGTATTTCACCGATGCGCGGCGCCATCCCGAGATTCCGGAGAACGAGCACCCGTGGCTCCGGCACTATGTCGTGTCGCGCTGGGACCCGCCGCGCACGTCCGGAATTCGCAACCGCGCGCTGCTCGATGTCGGCAACGGTCTCACGCGCCGTTATGGCTGTCCGGCCGACACCATGGTGCTGGTGCGCCCGGACGATCACATCGCGGCGATCCAGCCGATGTCGCGGGGCGCCGCGCAGGCTGCGTATCGAGCGGCTTTCGCGGCGTCGCAAAGGGAGGCAATCCCGGCGTGACAATCTCGGTCTCCTACCGGTTCGACAATTCCGTCATTCTGGTGACCGGAGCCGGCAGCGGCATTGGCGCGGCTCTTGCCCGGCATTGCGCCCGCGAAGGCGCTACCGTCGTCGCCGTCGACCGGCGCCACGATCTGCTGCTTGCTCAGCTTGACGAATCCGGCGCGCAGCCGCATCGATCTCCGCCAGGTCGATGTTTCGAACGAGGCCGCCGTCGCCGCGCTCATCGCCGATCTGCGGACAGAAGTATCCGCGGCTCGATGCCGCCGTGCTCGGCGCCGCCATCCAGTATCGCACCGATATCGACAAAATGACCTCGCGGGAATGGCGCGAAGTCATCGACATCAATCTCAACGGCGTATTCTATTGTTTGCAGGGCGTTATCCCGATGCTGAAATCGCAGCGGTCCGGCGCGATCGTGGTGTTCACCTCCGGCCTCGCGCTAACCGGCTGGTCCGGGGCGAGCGCCTACGCGGCCAGCAAGGCGGCGCTGATCGGCATGATCAAATCCGCGGCGCATGAGCTCAAGGACGTTCAACGTGCGCGCAAATGTCCTCTCGCCCGGGGTGCGGGCGACGCCGATATTCCTCGACGTGAGCACCGAGCCGGAGCGGGAGCAGTACCGCCAATCGATCGGCATCGGCGAGCCGGAAGGCGTCGTGCCGACGCTGCTCTACCTCATATCGGATGCGTCAGCGAACTTGACGGGAGCGGTGATCGAGCACCGGATTTCGCCCTCGGGCGAACCGACAGAAACTTCCGCTTGATGTTGTCGGGATGGAACAGGAAACTCGCGGCAAGCGATTGAAAGGAGACTGACATGCGCAAGTTGGTTGCAGGCATCCTTGGCTTAGCGTTGCTCGTGTGCTGCGGAATTGTCGGGGACGCCCGCGCCCAGGTGCCGAAGATGACGGACGTCACCTTCTCGCTCGACTTCATCGTGCTCGGGCGGCATGCCCCGTTCTACGTCGCGATCGAGAAGGGCTTCTACAAAGAAGAAAATCTCAACGTCAACATCATCGCCGCCAAGGGCACCGCCCAGGCCATTCAGAACGTCGAGGCCGGCCTGGCGCAGATCGGGTTTACCGACGTGGCGAGCCTGGTGGTGGCGCGTGCCGAAGGCTCGACCGTGAAGGTCGTTTCGGTGATCTACCAGAAGGCGCCGTTCTGCTTCTTCTCGCTAGACCCCGGCGCCAATGTGCGCTCGCTCAAGGATTTCGTCGGACTGAAGGTCGGCTCGAACGCCGGCAGCTACATCTCCAACATCGCCAGGGCGATGATGCGAAAAGATGGCCTCGACCCGACCAAGCTCAGCGTCGAGAGCATCGAGCCGTCGGCGCGCATTGCCATGCTTGCAACCCGCAAGATTCCGGCGATCGACTTCTTCATCATGACAAAGCCGGCAATGGATCGCGCGGTGAAGGACGCCAAGGTCGTGACCTTTCTGTTCGCCGACCATGGCCTCGACCTCTATTCCAATGGGATCGGCGCAAAGGAATCGTATCTGAAGGAGAATCCGGAAGTCGTGAAGGCGTTCGTACGCGCTACGCTGCGTGGCTATCAGTATGCATTCAAGAACCCGCAAGAGGCCGCCGATCTGATCCAGAAGCATGCCAAGGCACTGAACAACCAGATCACGATCGAAGAACTGAAAATCGTCGAGGAACTGACGGTAACGCCCGAAGTCCAGAAGAACGGCATCGGCTCGTTCACAACTGCGCGGATGGAATCGTCGGTGGCCTGGATGGCCGAGAACGGCGGCTTCCCCCCGGAAAAGGCGCCCAAGCCGCAGGACGTCTACGCCACCGGCTTCATGCCGGCGCAGCCTGTGCTGCCCTGAGACCTCGGGAACGCGAGGACTTGCAGAGACCGTGGACGCCATCAATCGAAACCCGTCCGGACGGAAGCCAGGACGAAAAGCTTCCGTTCGGACGTCTGGTCAATGTGACCAAGACGTTCGAGACCGGCGAGCAGCCGGTGCTGGCGGTGAAGGACGTCTCGCTGCAGTTCCGCAAGGGCGATCTCATTTCTCTGATCGGCCCCAGCGGCTGCGGCAAGACCACCGTCCTGAAGATGATGGGCGGCCTGATTTCGGCCAGCAGCGGCGTGCTGGAGCTGGACGGCAAGGCGATCACCGGTCCGTTCCCCGGCGTCGGCGTGGTGTTCCAGACACCGACGCTGATGCCCTGGCGCAGCGTCCTCGGCAATGTCCTGTTTCCGATGGAGGTGCTGGGCAAGAACGATCGCAGGGCAAAGGAGCGGGCGCGCGAAATCCTCAAATTGACCGGACTGGAGGGATTTGAGCAGGCCTACCCGCGGCAGCTCTCGGGCGGCATGCAACAGCGCGTCGCGCTGTGCCGCGCTATCATTCACGAGCCCTCCATTCTATTGATGGACGAGCCGTTCGGCGCGCTTGACGAGCTGACCCGGCTGGAGATGAACGATCTGCTCCTGGAGTTGCGGCGGGTCACCGGCGCCACCGTGATCTTCGTGACCCACAGCATATCGGAGGCCGTCTATCTGTCGGATCGCGTGTTCGTCTTCTCCAAGCGCCCCTCGGTCATTGCGTTGGAGTTCGGCGTCGATTTTCCCTATCCGCGCTCGCAGCAGACCCGTTTCCTCAAGGAGTTCACCGACCTCGAGAAGCGCGCCAGCATCGCGCTGGGGGTGGTCAAGCAATGAAACAGGGCCTGCTCAACCTGCTCTATCCGCTTGCCGGCACCGCGATCATTCTGATCGCATGGCATCTTTATGTGGTCATGCTGAACGTTCCTGCCGTGGTTCTCCCCGGTCCGTGGCAGGTCGCGGTCGCGATGAAGCAGTATTCAGCGATACTGCCTGAGCGAGGGCTGGGTCACGCTGCTCGAATGCATCTACGGCTTCGTGCTCGCAATGGGAATCGGCATCCCGATTGCGGTCGTCATGACGTATTCGCGCATCGCCAATCTCATGTTCTATCCGCTGCTGGTCGCGAGCCAGTCGATTCCCAAGGTCGCGATCGCGCCTATCCTCCTGGTCTGGTTCGGCACCGGGATCGAATCCAAGCTCGCGATGGCGTTCGTGATCGCGTTCTTTCCCGCGGTCGTGGACACGGCAACCGGACTGAGGTCGACCTCGCCCGAACTGTTGGAACTCGCGCGGTCGCTGCAATGCTCGCGGCTGCAGACGTTCTTCAAGATTCAACTGCCGTCGGCGCTGCCGTCGATCTTTTCCGGCGCCAAGATCGCGGTCACGCTTGCGGTGATTGGCGCCGTGATCGGCGAGTTCATCGGATCGAACGAGGGCCTGGGCAACCTGCTGCTGACCGCCAATTCCCAGCTCAACTCCGCGCTGGTGTGGGCGTCGCTCGTCGTCCTGAGCGTGCTGGGGATGCTGCTCTACGGCGCCGTCGTGCTGGCGGAGAAAATCATGATGCCCTGGGCGCCGGACAGCGGCCACAAATAGGCGCCATTCACCCGGCGACCTCGTCGAGGCCGCGGCCCTCGGGGATTTCGTGCACTTCGCGAGCCAGCACCGCTGTAATCGTCGCCCCCAAGGCGCTGACCACGGCCATCATGATCAATACCGCGGCGACGCCCCAGTACTCCTTCACCAGAGGCAATACGAAGATGCCGAGTGTCGCTCCGGTCTTGGCGGTCGCTGCCGCAAAGCCGCTGGCGGAAGCGCGAACCCTGGTCGGAAACAGTTCGGGCGCGAGCGCAAAGGTGGTGGCATTGGGGCCGGCATTCATGGCGAGGTTGAACAGGATGAATCCGGCGAACACGATCGGGATGTGCGCGGCGGCGCCGCCGCCCGCCAGCACCGCGGCCGCCAGGATCAGCATGCCGAGAGTCATGCCGACAAATCCGATGACCTGCATATGGATGCGACCGAAGCGCGGTACTGCCCACAGCCCGACGAGGAACCCGATCAGGAGAAAAACGTCGATCGCGGCAGTGCCTTCGGCGTCGATGAATTCGCGGGCCAAGGGACCCGTCGTGGATGAAATGTGAATGGCGCCGAGGATGAGGGGAGTGAACAGTCCGACGCCGTAGGTGGCGATATCCATGAGAAACCACGGCACCGAAACCAGCATCGTCCGCGCGCGATAGCGCCGCGAGAAGAGCAGAGCGAGCGGCCGCGGTCCCGCCGCGGCAGCGCCGCCGATCCTGGCCGCAGGCGTCGAAACCGCTTGAGGTTGCGCCGCCGCCGGCGGTACCGGGCCGCGCACGATACCCGACACAATGCGTCCCGCTTCCTCCAGGCGTCCATGCTCGGCGAGCCAGCGCGGACTCTCTGGAAGCCAAAGTCTCAGCAGAAAGAATAAGCCGGCTCCCGCGCCGGTCGCCCCGATCAGCACCCGCCAGTCGGCGGGGCTGCTCCATTGCCGCAGCGTCACGATCGCAACCGCGGCGGCGAACAACAGTCCGACCGACTGCAGCGCGATGGTCGCCACCACCATCCGGCTGCGGTCGTTCTTGGGCATCGTCTCGGACACGTAGGACGCGCTGACCGGAAAATCGATGCCGATGCCGATGCCGATCAGAAACTGTCCGAACAACACCCACTGGGGTGCATCCGCCATGGCGCTGATCGCGGCGCCGACGGCGATGATCGCCATGTCGACCAGGAAAGCGGGCTTGCGGCCGAAACGGTCGGCTGCCGCGCCGCCGACCGCGGCGCCGAACACCGCACCCAGCACCAGCGCCGAACCGATCAGCCCGACCATAAGGGGGCTGAGCGCGAAATGGCGCGTGACCAGCGGCATCGCCACGCCGAGCGAAAAAATGGAGAAGCCGTCGAGCAGCGTGCCGCCGCTCGCCAGGAGCCAGAGGCAGTATTGCCGGCGTCCCATCCGGGCGCCGTCGAGCAGCGCGTGCCCGGTCACCTGCGCCGGGGTCGGCAGGGCGGAAGATACCGGCATCGGTGACTAACCTTTGGCGCGAGCGTCCTTCGCGCGGGCCTTGCCACCCTTGGCCTCATCTTTGCTCTCGGCGTGGTAGAGCCGCCGGATCTTCGCAAGGTCGACGGTCGGTTTGGGCAGCTTTAGATTCATGTCTTCCATCGTGTCCGCGATGATCCGGGAGACCGCCAGGTTGCGGAACCATTTGTGGTTCGAGGGGATGACGTACCACGGCGCGTGCTTCTTCGAGCACTTGGTGAGCGCATCCTCGAAAGCTTCGATGTAGTCGCCCCAATAGTCGCGCTCGCTGTAGTCGGAGTCGCTGATCTTCCACTGCCGGCCCGGGTCGTCGAGCCGCTGCTTGAACCTGGCGAGTTGCTCGTCCTTCGAGATGGAAAGGAAAAATTTCAGGATGGTCGTGTTGTTCTGGGTGTTGAGAAGCTCCTCCCATTGATTGATCAAGTCGTAGCGCGCCTGCCAGACCGGCTTCGGGACGAGCTTGTGCACGCGCACGACCAGCACATCTTCGTAGTGCGAGCGGTTGAAGACAGCGACGTCGCCCTTGGCAGGAGCGTGCGGATGGACCCGCCAAAGGAAGTCGTGCGCGTGCTCCTCGGGCGTCGGTTGCTTGAAGCCCTGCACTTTCACGCCCTGAGGATCCATGGCGCTGATCACGTGCCAGCAGGTGCCGTCCTTGCCTGCGCCGTCGATACCCTGAAGCACGATCAGCAGCGCGCGGCTGCGGTCGCCGTAGAACAGGCGCTGAAGGTTCGTCAGTTTGGCATTGGTTTGATCGAGCTCCTGCTTGGCATCCGCTTCGGATTCATGATGCCCGTGAAATCCGGGATCGATGTCGGAGAGCCTGAATTTCCGTCCCGGCTTGACGCGAAACTTCTTCCTGAAATCCATCATCAACCTCCAGCGGGACGTTAGAGCGTGATCCCGAAAAGCCGAGACTTTTCGGCAGGATCATGCGACCGAAAGTGTACCGGGCGCAGGCTGTCAGCCGTCGAGGCGGGCTGCAAGCCCCCGCACGTGCGCTTCGCGGTTCGCGGCAGCGCGATAGTAGATGAGCTTTGCGATGTCGATCACGACCATCCAGATCAGCGAATACACCCAGACGCCGATCACCGCGGCCCATGGCAGTTTCGGCACCAGAATGCCGAAGCCGCAGATCAGCGCGGCGACGATCTGCGTGCCGATGATGGCGAGCAACAACGGTGCGCTCGGATACGGCGGCAGGAAGACCGATCTCTGCGTGCGCACCACGAACAGCAGCAAATGACCGCCGACAGCCAATTGCAGGAAGACCATCGTCTGCAGGCTTTGGCGGTCGAGCGGGATGCTCGCCAGCCGGGCTGAGTTGCTGATCCATTCGAGACCGATCAGCAGCAGGCCGAAGCTCTGGGCCAGCGACAGCAGCCCCATCAGGCACGAGAATACAAGCACCCGGTGCATGTCCCAACGCTCCGGCTTCGGCGCCGCCGAGACCTTGTCATATGCGATGGTCATGATCGGAATGTCGTCGAGCAGCGCCAGCACGACGATCATCGCCGCCGTCAGGGGCTGGAATTCCAGGAACACGATCGACGCCACGACCAGCAGCATGATGTCGAGCGTCATCGCGACGCGGTAGTAGACGTAGCTCTGGATGCGCTGAAAGATCTGGCGCGCGCCGACGATGGCGTTGACGATGGTCGAGAGGCCGGGAGCCGTCAGGATCAGCGCGGCGGCGCTGCGCGCGGCATCGGTCGCGCCACTGACCGCGATGCCGCAATCGGCCTGTCGCAGCGCGGGCGCATCGTTGACGCCGTCGCCGGTCATCGCGACGATGTGGCCGCGCTGCTGCAGCGCCTTGACGATCTCGTATTTGTGCTGCGGAAACACACGGCCGAAGCCGTCGGCGCGCTCGACCGCGGTGACGACGTCGGGCGGAAGCGTGGCAGGCGTCGTCCCGTCCTTGAACACATCGCTCGCCACCAGCAGATGGTCGCCCATGCCGAGCTGCTTGGCGATCTGGTCGCCGATCGCGACATCGTCACCCGTCACCATCTTGACGTTGAGGCCAAGACGTTCGGTTTCCGCAATCGTCGTTTTGGCGTCCGGGCGCGGCGGATCGCTGAGCGAGATGATGCCGAGGAGCTGCCAGCTCTCTGCGTCGCCTGATTTGGCATCGCCCGCCTTGGCGACGCCGAGCGCCCGATAGCCGCGGGCGGCGAGTTCGCCGACCGTCGCCTGGTAGCGCGCCAGCGTGGCCGGATCGAGCTTGGCAAGGGCGGCGATCACCTGCGGCGCGCCCTTGGCGTATTGCTCAGTGTGACCTGCGGCATCGACGACGGTCGCCACCGTGCGCTTGTTGACAGGGTCGAACGGCACGAAATTGGTCTGCTTGAATTTTTCCAGCGCCGAGCGGTCCTTGAGCGCATGCAGGACCGCATGATCGATCGGATCTTCGCTGCTCGTCTGGGTGGCAAGCGCGGCGCCCATCGTCACATCGTCGGATTTCGCCGTGCCGAACGGGATGACGGAATCGACCGTCAGCTGGTTGAGCGTCAGCGTGCCGGTCTTGTCGCTGCACAGCACGTCGACGCCGGCCAGCTCTTCGATCGCCGAGAGGCGCGACAGTATCGCCTTCTGACGCGACAGCGCATAGGCGCCGATCGCCATCGTGACCGACATCACGGCCGGGAGCGCCACCGGGATGGATGCGACCAGAAGAATCAGAACGAACTGCGCAATCGATCCGAGGGCCGCCCAATCCCAGGTGTCGGTAACGACGATCCGGCGATAGACTTCTACGCCGACGAGCACCATCGCCAGCGCGATGGCGACCAGGATGAGGAAATCGCCGATCTGGAGGACGGCCTTCTGCGAGTGCGAGACCGAGCCAGCGGCGGCCACGAGTTTGGCGGTGCGCCCGAAGAACGTGTTGTTGCCGGTCGCCGTGACCACGCCGGTCATGGCGCCCTGCTTGGCGATCGCGCCCGAATAGGCGACATCGCCGACTTTCTTGGATACCGCCAGTGACTCGCCCGTCAGCGCCGCCTGGTCGAGGCTGAGGTATTCGCCGTCGATCAGCAGCAGATCGGCGGGCACGATCTGACCGGCCGAGACGTTGACCACATCGCCCGGGACAAGGTCGGCAGCATCGATTGAGAGCCACGCGCCGTCGCGCCGCACCCGGGCCTTTGGCGCCAGCCCTTTCTTGAGCGCAGCGAGGGCGTCCGACGCCTTGTAGTCCTGCCAGAAGCCGACCGCCGCGTTGTAGAAGAGAAGCCCGCCCACCACTGCGAAATCCGCCCAGTCGCGGCGGAGGAACGAAATCAGCGCCGCGGCTTCGATCATCCAGGGCAGCGGGCCCCAGAAGTAGGTGGCTAGCTTGTGCCACTTGCTTTCGGTATGAGCTTCGATGGCGTTACGGCCGTATCGTGTCAGCCGCGAAGCGGCTTCCTTGGCGCTCAATCCGTTCGGCGATGTGTCAAGTTTCTTCAGTTCGGCGGCGACTGCGGCGGAACGGGCGGCGGTGGATGACGGGGGTTCGGTCGGTCCACTGCGAGCCGGAGCAGCGATGGTGTGCTCTGCCATGATTGTCTAGCCGCCTCGGGTCAGTGAATGAGCGGTTAACGCGAGGGATGAGGTCCATCCGAACGCGCATGCTACGCCGATCGAGACCGAAGCAAAACAATGCAATTGGTGAGGAATGCCCCAAGACCGCACAGCATGACATGTTGGAGGAGGACGATGCCCCGGCGCTGCGGATCGATCCGCTTCGGAAGCAGCCAACTCCATGCGGCATCTCAGATCGTCGACGGGACCGAAACTCACTGCGACTACCTGCGCAGTCGCGAAAGGACCGGAACCTCACAGTATAGAAACCGACGGTGTATCTACTTCTAAGTAGCACACAATGCAGCTGCGCACTGGTCTTATGAGCGGATAGTGATGCTTTGCTCCAGCATTTCGATGAGGCGACCAAGCTTGGTATCGATCTGGCCGAGATGATACGCGGTGAATTCCGCGGCATAAGCCGAGCGCTGTTCCGCGCCCTGGGTTTGTGCGTGCCGGATCAGTGGCATGAAGTCGGCCTGAAAGAACGCATCATACTGTTCGCGAATCAGATCGTTGGCCATTGTCATTCCTCAACAGGAACTGAGAATTGGAGTTCGAGCGGTAGACGTGAAACAACAATATTGCATTAACTTCTGCGTGCTCAGGCCGCTGCATAGGCGCGCATTCCAGAACCCGCCGTCGCAATTGCGCGTTCACGCAAGTCCTGAGAATTGGCTTGGCCATTGATGATTGCCGCGGCCTCTCCCCCTGCTGCCGAGAACCGCAACTCTGCCCACTTCTGAATCCCACTCCGGGCTCTCGATCGCCCCGGTTGCAATTGCGCGAAGGTGGCGCTTCAAAATCAGCTACCTACGTCGCTTCCAAAGTACCGACGCCGAGACTACGCTCGTTGCCGAAGCTTCTCGGAACGGAGCCAGTTCATGCGATCGATCCGGTCAACGTTGCTTGCAATTTTCACGTGCGTTGCACTCGTCGGCCCTGCGTCCGCCCAGGAGGACGCCGCGAACTTCCCGAACAAGCCAATCCGGCTGATCGTTGGATTTGGGGCCGGCGGCGGCAACGACATGGTCGCGCGCATCGTCGGACCGAAAGTCTCCGAACTCCTTGGCCAGCCGGTGGTCGTCGAGAACCGGCCGGGAGCGGCGGGTCAGATTTCGGTGACCTATGCACAGAGCCAGCCGGCTGACGGATATACGCTCGTGGTCGGCGCCATCGGGCAGCTCGCAATCGCGCAAGCGATCACGCCTAATCTGCCGTTCCATCCGACCAGGACGCTGGTGCCGCTGAGCTTGCTCGGCTCGTACTGGCTGGCGATTGCGGGCTCGCCGCAGCACGGCATCGGTTCGCTGAAGGAACTCGTTGCTTTCGCCAAGGCGAACCCGGACAAGTCGAATTACCCGTCCTCGTCACCGGCATTCACCATTCCGTCCGAGCTGCTCAAGCTGAAGACCGGCATGCCCGGACAAATGATTCCCTATAAGAGCACGAACGAGATGATGTTGAGCATCGCCGGCGGCCAGACGCTGTTCGGATTCTCCGATCCACCGATCGTGATCCCGCTGGCGCAGGGGGGCAAGCTCCGGGTGCTCGCCATGACCGGGCCGAGCCGCTTGCCCGAACTGCCCGATGTGCCGACCGTGGCCGAAGCGGGCTTCGGCAATATCGAGATCCGCCAGCAATGGATCGGCGCATTCGCAGTCGCCGGAACGCCACCGGCGATTGTCCGCAAGCTTGAGGCGGCGTTCCGCCAGGCGGTGGCCGACCCGACAGTGCGCGACAAGCTCAAGACCGTGGCCTACACGCCGGACGGCCGCTCCGGCGAGGACTTCCGCAAACTGATCGAGGACGACATCCAGGGCTATTCGGATGTTGTCAAAGCCGCGAACCTGAAATTCAACTAGCAGGCGCCGCGCGTGCGGCTGATGGACAGGACATTCACCGCGCCTTGTTGAAGGGACAATCGCATGAAGCGACGGGCATTCCTTCGAATTGGACTCTGCGCCGGGCTCTCGCTGGCGTTCATTACGGCCGAGGCGACTTCGGTCGCGTGGGCGCAAGACAAGTGGCCATCGCGGCGCGTGACGATCGTGGTCCCGTTCGCGGCCGGCTCGAACACCGATGCGTGCGCGCGCCTGCTCGCCGAACAACTGAGGGACATCTACGATCAGCCCTTCATCGTCGAGAACCGCGGCGGGGCCGGCGGCACGCTCGGCGCCAATGTCGTCGCGAAGGCAGTTCCTGACGGCTACACGCTGCTCATGGCCGGCAACACGTCGCTGTCCGCCGCGCCGGCGCTGGTCAAGAACGTCCCATACGACCCGATCAAGGATTTCACCCCGATCGCGCGTGTCGGCCGGTTCTCCTCGGTGATCGTTGCCGCCCCGCAGCAACCGTTCCGCACCATTCAGGAGTTCGTGGCCTACGCTAAAGCCAACCCCGGCAAGCTGAGCTACGGCCACGGCAACAGCACCGGCTTCATCGTCGGCGAGGCGATCAAGAAGCGCACCGGCATCGACATGGCGCGCGTGCCGTACACCGCGACGCCCGCCGCCATCACCGACCTGGTCGGCGGCCGGACCCAGATGGTCGTCTCAGACCTCCTCTCCGGCGTGCCGCAGATCCAGGCCGGCAAGCTCATCGGCCTGGCGACGATCTTCCGCGAACGCAGTTCGCTGCTGTCCGGCCTGCCGACATTGCACGAAACCGTCATGCCCGGTTTCGAAGTCCTGCCCTGGCTTGGACTGTTCGGTCCGGCCGACATGCCGCCCGCCATCGTCAAGATGCTGTCGGACAACCTGCGCACTATTTTCGCGCGCCCCGAGATCGTGTCGCGGATCGGCACTATGGGCATCGAGCCGTACTACGCGCCGAGCGAGGAGACCGCGGCCTTCGTCAAGGCCGACCGACCCAAGTGGCAGGAGATGGCGAAAGACGCCGGCATCGAGCCGCAATGAGTGGACTCGCGGCGAGCGTCTCTTCCGAACGACGCAAGGCAGGGAGATCAAGATGCTGCGGACATTGGCAACGCTCGGCCTGGCGCTGGCGCTCATCCACCCGATTGCAGCGGCCGCGCAAGATGGCCCCTACCCCGCGCGCCCGGTACGGCTGATCGCGGCCTCCGGCCCTGGAGGTAATCCCGATGTGATGGCCCGCATGCTGGCGGAGAAATTCACCGCCGCGTTCGGCAGGCCATTCGTCGTCGAGAACGTGCCGGGCGCCGGCGGCGTCGTTGCCGCCAACATGGTGTCCAAGGCGCCGGCGGACGGTCACGTTTTGATGCTGGGCGATTCCGGCGCGCTCGCGATCAATCCCGCGTTGAACCCCACCTTGGGATACGACCCGATCAAGGACTTCACGCCGGTCACCGCACTGGTGAGCCTGCCGACGATCCTGTCGGCGACCCCGGCGATGCCCAACACGCTCGCGGACTTCATCGCTCTCGCCAGGAAGGAGCCCAGCAAGATCAATTTCGGTTCGGCCGGCTCCGGGTCGATCCATCACCTGACGATGGCAATCTTCGCCGACCGCGCCGGCATCGATCTCGTTCACGTGCCCTATCGCGGCGGCTCGGCGATGGTGAACGGACTGCTCACCGGCGAAATCCAGGTCGGCTGGTCCGGCATTCCCAATGTCATGGCCCTGATCGAATCCGGCAAGCTCCGCGGCTACTGCATCAGCGTGCTGCAGCGCTCGCCATCGACGCCCGTGGTCCCGACCTGCGATGAGCTCGGCCAGAAGGGGTTCGACGTCGCGACCGTGATGGGACTTCAGGCGCCGGCCGGCACGCCGGCGAAAGTGGTTTCGCGGCTGCAGGCCGAAGCCGCGGCCGTCATGCGCGAGCTGGCGCTCGCCGCGCGCATGAAGGAACTCGGCATGGTCATGCAGGAAAACGGCACCGAGAACTATCGCAAGTTCGTGCTGGAGGACATGCAGCGCTATGCCGACGTGGTCCGAAAGCTGAATTTGCAGGTGAAGTAGTGCTGCATTGGTGCCGGACCGAGCCGATACGTCCGCTCTGATTCGTCGACCGCTATGGCCTTGTTGTCATCCCCGATAGATTTGGCCGACGGCGTCATGCTAGAAGATGGGCCGGGCTTTGAAACTCAGACGGTCGCCTGACGTTGTCCACCAAGCGGAAGAAGACGCGAACCTCGGAAGCCGGTGCCGAGCGCAGCAGTGTGATCTATCGCGCCTTGCGACACGCCATCATCGAACAGGCCATCGCGCCCGGCTCCAAGCTGCCTGAAGACGCCATCGGCGAACGCTTCGGCGCAAGCCGCACGATCGTCCGTCATGTGCTTGGCCAGCTCGCCGCCGAAGGGCTTGTCGAGCTGCGGCGCAATCGCGGCGCGGCGGTGGCGACGCCGAGCTGGAACGAGGCGCGTGACGTGTTTGACGTTCGTCTGGGGCTCGAGGCGCTCGTGGTATCCCGTCTCGCCGGCCATCTGACGCCCGCGCAGGTCAAACGTCTCAACGTCCATGTCGACGATGAAGAAAAGGCGCAAGGCATCGATGAGCCACGCTCTATTCGCCTCGCGACCGAGTTTCACATCCTGCTCGCCGAAATGACCGGAAGCCCGGTGCTCACACGATATGTCAGCGAAAATGCCTCTCGCTGCGGCCTCACGCTGGCCCTCTACAGCCGGCCGCATTCGTCAGAGTGCGGGGTGAGCGAGCATCGGGCCATCGTCGCCGCACTCGCAAAAGGCGACACCGCGCAAGCCAATGCTCTCATGAAGGAGCACCTTGAGGCGGTTGCGGGCCGGGCGCTGATCGTGCCGCGGCCGGCACGCGACCGCGACCTCAAGGATATTCTGGGCCGCTATGGCGCCGACACCGGAAAACACTCCAAGCCAGGCCAGAGAGCACGCGCCAATCGCTAGGCCTATGCCTCAATCCCGCGGTTGATCAGTATCCGCTCGGCGCTGTCGTTCCAGACGTCCATCTGAACGATCTTGCCGCGCCGCACGACGAAGCGATCGACATAGCGGTTGCCTTCGAAGGGCGTGCCGTCCGGCCATTCGCCATACAGCGTGCCGAGGTTATAGACGATGGTTTCGCCATTGCCCGGCACCACGTCGGTGCGCTCCATCTTCTTTTTCACCCACTTGTAGCGCCTGCCGTTGAAGGCCGTGGTCTCGCGCGGGTGGTTATACTTGCGCCCGCCGGTGAATGTGATCTTGAGATCGTCCGAAATGTAGCGAGCGGCGGTCTCGGGGTCCGGCACCATCGAGGCGACGAGAAAGCGCTCGACCGTATCGGCCGCTTGCGCGGTTTCGTCGTCTGCGACTGCAAAGGCATGAACCTGAGCCATGGAGCCTCCTGCATGATGGATGGCGGATTTTATGCACAAGTCGCGCCAGAAAAAAGCATGCAATCTGAGATATTTTTGTATACAATCTTGCATACGAAATGGGCTGGACGAGCTGGCTTTGCCTACTTCCTGGTCACCGGCCATCGCGCGGAAATGCCCAATTGCTTGCGAATTTCACTCCAAGCGCTGGCTTGTAGATTGCGTCGTCGCTGGCACGTAGATTGCCTTGTTGGAGCCGGTTCCTTCAGCAGAAAGGGGTACAGCCATGCCCATCAGACTGTGCATACCGAAACGGTCCAATCTGGTCCGCTCGCTGTTCGCGGGCGCCGCCGTGCTCGCCGTCATGTCGCCGGCCGTCGCCCAGGACGCCGTTAAACTTGGGCTGGTCGCCGCGATGTCGGGTCAATCCGCCAAGGCTGGCGAGGCTATCGTGCGGGGGCTTTCGCTCGCGATCGACGAAGTCAACGCCAAGGGCGGCCTGCTCGGCAAGAAGGTCGAGCTCCTTGTGCGCGACGACGAAAGCAACCCGGCGAAAGGTGTGATCGCGGCGCGCGAACTTGTGCAGCGCGAAAAGGTTGCATTGCTATTCGGCGGTCTCGATACCCCCGTCTCCCTGGCGATCGTGCCGTTCGTCAACGGCGCCAAGGTGCCGTTCATGGGGCTTTGGGCGGCCGGCACTCCGATCACCCGCAACGGCGCGGCCGACAACTACGTGTTCCGTGTTTCGGCCGTTGACCTGCTGGTCGACAAGGCTTTGCTCGCCTACGCGATCAAAAAGTACAACACCAAGAAGCCGGGCATGATCCTGATCAACAATCCCTGGGGCGAATCGAATGAGGCAGGGCTCAAGATCGCGCTTGCCGAGAAGGGCATGACGGCGGCCGGCATCGAAAAGTTCCAGGACGCCGACGTTGACGTCGTGCCGCAACTGACCCGTCTCAAGCAGGCGGGCGCCGACGTGCTGTTCATGGTGGCAAACGTTGCCCCATCGTCGCAGGTCGTGAAATCGCTCGACCGCATGGGCTGGGACATCCCGATCGTCTCGCACTGGGGACCGGCTGGTGGCCGCTTCTCGGAACTTGCCGGGCCGAGCGGGGCACGCGTGCATTTCATCCAGACGTACAGCTTCTCCGGCAAGCTCTCGGCCAGGGGCGAGCACGTGCTGGCGGCGCTCAAGAAGAAGTATCCCGCGATCAAAACGCTCGCCGACGTGACGCCGGCCGTCGGTATCGCCAACGCCTATGATGGTCTTCATCTCACGGCGCTGGCGATCGCCAAAGCGGGCTCCACCGATGGCACGAAGATTCGCGACGCCTTCTACCAGATCGATAACTACGACGGCCTGATCAAGAACTACGTCAAGCCATTCACGCCCGCGAACCACGATGCGCTCGGGCCTGAGGACTACATCTTCACCTATTTCAAGGAAGGTGAGATCATCCCGTTGACGAACTGATCGTGGGCGGACGGCAGGACGCGGCAAACGTGCCGCGTCCTGATCCGAGAGCGGAAGAAGCGCCATGCTGGTCACCTCGGCGATCATCTCCGGTCTCGGCCTCGGCAGCATGTATGGGCTGATCGCGCTGGGCTTCCACGTCACCTACGTCATCTCGAACACGGTGAATTTTTCGCAGGGCTCGGCCGTGATGCTGGGCGCGGTGCTCGGCTACACCTTTGCGGTGACATTTGGCTGGCCGCTCCCGCTCGCCGTCGCCATGGCACTCGCGCTCTGTGCGCTGTTTGGCCTGATCGTCGAACGAACGCTGGTGCGGCCGTTCGCCGACCGCGGGTCGAACGCGTGGCTGATGGCGACGGTCGCGGGCGGCATCGTGCTCGACAATGCCGTGCTGTTCACGTTCGGCAAGGAACCACGCAGGTTTCCAGCGGTATTGGCCGACAAGCCGGTGGAGATTTTCGGGGCCGGCGTCTATCCGCTCCAGCTTGTGATCCCGGCTGTCGGGTTGGCGATTGCACTTGCGCTGCAACTTGCCTTTCATCGCACGCGGACCGGCAAGGCCTTGCTCGCCGTGGTTCAGAACAGCGATGCGGCGCGCCTGATGGGCATTAACGTCCGGCGCGCCATCGCCTTCTCGTTCATGATATCGACCGCGCTTGCGGGCCTAGCGGGACTGCTGATCGCGCCGTTGTTCAACGTGCATTCCGATATGGGCACTCTGTTCGGAATCAAGGCGTTTGCGGTTGCGATCCTGGGCGGCATCACCTCGGCCTGGGGCGTCATGCTCGCCGGACTGGTCTACGGCTTGATTGAATTGCTGGTCACGGCGTTCTTCGGATCGACCTATACGCAGATCGTCGCGTTTTCGTTCGTGATCCTTGCACTGGCGGCGCTGCCGAACGGCTTTTTCGGCCGCGCCGCGGTCAACAAGGTGTGACGATGCCCGCCACGCTGCGCGCGATCGCGATGCCGCTCGCCATTCTGGCGTTGACCGCGCTCGGCGTCACCTATGTCAGCCTCACCGGCGGCTATGCGCCGTTCGTGCTCGCGCTGGTCGCGCTCACCGCCGTGGTCGGCGTCGGACTCAACATTCTGCTCGGACTGACGGGTCAGGTATCGCTCGGCCACGTCGGTTTCTATGCGATCGGCGCCTACACGGTCGCGATCCTGACCGGCAAGGGCGTCGATTTCTGGATCGCGTTTCCGCTCGCGGGAATCATCGCCGGCGCGGTCGGTTTCGTACTGGCGCTTCCCGCCCTGCGCGTCAGCGGTCCCTACCTGGCGATGGTCACGATCGCATTCGCCTTCATCATCCAGCATGGCGCAACCGAATGGCGCGACCTCACCGGCGGCGCCAACGGCCTCATGAACATCAAGCCTCCGGCGATCGGCGGCAAGGTATTCGCCGAGCGCGAGATGGCAATCCTCTCAATCCTGCTCGCGGGTGCTTCGCTTTATTTCTTTTATCGACTGAGCCGCAGCGCCTGGGGCAAGGGCATGGTGGCGGTGCGCGATGCCGAGATCGCTGCGCGTTCGATCGGACTCAATCCGGTGATCATGAAGACCTCTGCCTTCGCGCTGTCGGCCGTGTTCACGGGCCTCGCGGGCGCAATTTTCGCGCCGCTGTTCATGTTCGTCGCGCCGGACTCGTTTCCGTTCTCGCAATCGATCCTGTTCCTGCTTGCCGTCATCGTCGGCGGCGCGGGCTGGGTGATGGGGCCCGTGGTCGGCGCGGCCATCAGCGTGATCGGTCCCGAACTCTTGTCGGCGTTGGCCGAATACCGCCTGCTCTTCTTCGGCGCACTTCTGCTGATCGTGTTGTGGCTCGCGCCTGAGGGCGTGCTCGGCACGCTCGCGCGCTTTGCGTATCGGCGCGATCCGCGCGCGGCCGACGGCAGAGGTTTCGACGTCGCCGCGTTCATTCGCCAGCCCGAAGATGCTCAATCGCTCGCGCTCTCGGGCGTCAGTATCGCCTTCGGAGGGATCAAGGCCGCGACCGATGTGAGCCTGTCGGCCGAGCCTGGCAAGATCACCAGCGTCATCGGGCCGAACGGCGCCGGCAAGACCACCGTGCTCAACATCATCGGCGGCTTCTACCGGCCTGATAGCGGCAGCGTCCGGCTTGCGGGCCAGGAACTGGCCGGGGCGCCGGCCTGGACGATCGCGCGCGCCGGCATCGCGCGCACCTATCAAACCACCAAACTGTTCGCGAGCATGAGCGTGCTCGACAACGTACTCGTCGCCATGCACTGTGGTCGTCTCGGCGGCATGCTGGTTGATGCCGCTTCGGCTGAGGACAGCCGCGCCGCCGAGGCGCTGCTCGCGTTTGTCGGCTACCACGGTGCGCTCGCGACGCCGGCCAGCGATCTTCCCCATGTCGACCGTCGCCTTGTCGAAATCGCGCGCGCGCTTGCGATGCGGCCGCGTGTTCTGCTCCTGGATGAGCCTGCGGCCGGGCTGATGCGCGCCGACAAGGACGCACTGAGCCGGCTGCTCCGCCGCATTGCCGATCTTGGGGTTGCGGTCATACTGGTCGAGCACGACATGGTGCTGGTCATGGGCATCTCCGACCACGTGGTAGTGCTGGACGCGGGGCAATGCATCGCCAACGGCGCGCCGGCCGCCGTCCGCCGAAATCCGGCGGTGATCAAGGCCTATCTCGGCGGTGAGATCGCCGCACGACCTCGCGTAACGGCCTGGCAGGGTTCGCGCGATCCGGTGTTGCTGACCCACAAGCTCACGGCCGGTTACGGCGCGGCGCCGGTGCTGGAAGATGTCGGGCTCGAGGTGCGTCCCGGAGAGACGGTCGCAATGATCGGCGCGAACGGCGCCGGGAAATCGACGACGATGCGGGCGCTCTCCGGCCTGCTGCGCCCCGTGAGCGGCGAGATCCTGCTCAACGACAGGAGCATTGCACGGCTCGAGGCCCATCGGATTGCGGCCGCAGGCCTGGCGCTGGTGCCGGAGGGCCGGCAGGTGTTTCCCGAATTGACGGTTCACGACAACCTGCTGCTCGGCGCCTATACCAGGCTCAGCGTCGATATCGATGCATCGATCGCCGCTTTGCTCGAACGATTTCCACGGCTGCAGGATCGGCTGCACATCCGCGCCGGGCTCCTCTCGGGAGGTGAACAGCAGATGCTGTCGATCGCGCGCGGGCTGATGGCAAAGCCGCGCATCATGCTGCTCGACGAACCTTCGCTCGGACTTGCCCCCGCGATCATCAACGAGTTGTTCGAGGTCCTGGCCGAGCTACGTGATGACGGCGTCACCATCCTGCTCGTCGACCAGATGGCAACGCTTGCGCTCGCGCTGGCCGATCGCGGCTACGTGCTCGAATCAGGCCGCGTGGTCCGCATGGGAGAGGCCTCCGCCCTGGCTGAGGATCCGGAACTGGAGGCAGCCTATCTCGGCCGCACCGAGGCAGCGCAATAGACCATGCCGCTCGATCTCTTGCTGCGACGGGCATTGCTCGCCGGCCAGCCCGGCCGAGAGGTGGATATTGCGATACGCGACGGCCGTATCGCCGCGATCGAGCCGCAGATCGCGGCCGACGGCCCCGCCGAAGACCTGCGTGGCCGGCTGGTGATTCCCGGATTCGTGGAGACTCATATTCATCTCGACAAATCTTGCATCCTCGACCGTTGCCGCGCGGAGCACGGAACGCTGGAGGAAGCCATCGCCCAGGTCGCGGCGGCCAAGCGCGCCTTCACCGAGAAGGACGTTTATGAACGGGCGTGCCGCACGCTCGAAAAGGCGATCGTGCAGGGAACCACACGCATGCGCACCCACGTGGAGGTCGATCCGCGAGTGGGCCTGCGCTCCTTCATCGCTATTCGCAAGCTCAAGGCCGACTATGCGTGGGCGATCGATCTCGAACTCTGCGTGTTTCCCCAGGAGGGCATGATCGACGATCCGGGCACCGAAGAACTGCTGATAGAGGCGTGCGAGAACGGCGCCGACCTGATCGGAGGTTGTCCCTACACGGACTCCGATCCCGAAGCCCAGATTGAGCGCATCTTCAATATTGCGCAGCGATTCGACCTCGATATCGACTTCCATCTCGACTTCGATCTCGACCCCTCCTGGATGCATCTCGATGAAGTCTGCCGCCAGACTGAGCAGCGGCGCTGGGGCGGGCGGGTCGCGATAGGCCACGTCACCAAGCTGTCGGCGATTGAGCCCGACCAGTTTGACGAAATCGGCAGCAGGCTTGCGGATGCGGGCGTCGCCGTCACGGTCCTGCCGGCCACCGACCTGTTCCTGATGGGCAGCGGCCATCACCACTCGGTGCCGCGCGGCGTGACGCCGGCGCATCGGCTCATCGCGCACGGCGTGACCTGCTCGCTTGCTACCAACAATGTGCTGAACCCGTTCACGCCGTTCGGCGACTGCTCGCTCATCCGAATGGCAAACCTCTATGCCAATATCATGCGCCTGCGACGAACGGCGGACATCGTGCATTGCCTTGATATGGTGACGACGCAGGCCGCCAAGCTCATGAACCTGCCGGACTATGGCATCAAGGTCGGCAGTCCGGCCGATCTCGTCGTGCTCGATTGTCGGGACGCCGCGTCTGCCGTGGCGGAACTCTCTCAGCCGCTATTTGGCCTCAAGAAGGGCCGGCGCAGCTTCGGCCGCGCCGCGCCAGTTCTGTATCCGCCGTGAGAGTTCCTGTAGAACGACCGCCTTTGGATGAGTCTCCCGAAACGGCATCCCTGCGCCATTCTTGTAGTATTGAAATGCCCCGATGATCAAAGCTCCCAGACCCAGAGGCTCGAAGACAAAGCCGCGCGACGCCCACAACCGCAAGTTCATTTCGCGAACGTCAAATCGGCGATCTGCGGAAATGAAACTTGCGGAACTCAAGCGTCGGCTGCTTGAGATTTACGATTTGAACGCGGCCAGCTCGGTGTTGTCCTGGGACGAGGCCACCTATATGCCGACCGGCGGCGCGGCCGCGCGCGGCCGTCAGACGGCGACACTTCGCCGGCTGGCGCATGAACAGTTTGTCGATCCTGCGCTTGGGCAGCTGGTCGATGACCTGCAACCGTATGCCGAGCGCCTTGCGCCGGACGACGACGACGCCAGCCTGATTCATGTTGTGCGGCGCGACTTCGAGAAGGCGATCAAGGTTTCGACGGATTACGTTGCGCGCGCGAACGCACATGGTTCCGCCTCATACAATGCCTGGTCACGGGCGCGGCCCGCGAACGATTTCGCGGCGATGATTCCGTACCTGGAGAAGACGCTTGATCTGAGTCGGGAATATGCTGCGTTCTTCGCGCCCTACGATCACGTAGCCGATCCAATGATCGACGACGCCGACGAGGGCATGACGACAGCCCTTATCCGCAAGCTGTTCGCCGACCTGCGAGGCGAATTGGTGCCGATGGTGCAAGCCATTGCCGACCAGCCCCTGACCGATGATAGCTGCCTGCGCGCGCATTTTCCGGAAGCCGCCCAGATCGAGTTTGGGGCAGCGATTGCGAGGGCTTTCGGCTACGACTTTGCGCGCGGACGACTCGACAAGACTCCTCATCCATTCTGCACCAAGTTTGCAGCGGGCGATGTCCGTATCACCACCCGCGTGCAGGACAACGATCTCGCCGACGCGCTATTCTCGACCTTGCACGAGGCAGGCCATGCGCTCTACGAGCAGGGCGTGAACGTCGGGTTCGAAGGGACGCCGATCGGCTATGGAGTATCGGCGGGTGTGCACGAAAGCCAGTCCCGGTTATGGGAAAACGTGGTCGCACGCAGCCATGGATTCTGGACGCATTTCTATCCCACACTACAACAGACGTTTACCAACCAACTGGAAGGCGTGACGCTTGAAACGTTCTATCGCGCGATCAACAAAGTCCAACGTTCGCTGATCCGCACCGATGCCGACGAGGTGACCTACAATCTCCACGTAATGCTGCGGTTCAATCTGGAGATTGACCTGTTAGAAGGTCGCTTGAGGGTCAAGGACTTGCCTGAGGCCTGGCGCGCCGCGATGCGGTCCGACCTCGGTGTCACACCACCCGACGACCGTGACGGTTGCCTGCAGGACGTGCATTGGTATTCCGGCAGCATTGGCGGCGGATTCCAAAGCTATACAATCGGCAACATCCTCAGTGCGCAGTTCTTTGCGGCCGCCGCCGGTGCGGAACCCGATATTCCACGACAAATCGAGCAGGGCGAATTCAGCGGCTTGCACACGTGGTTACGCGAACAAATCTATCGGCACGGCCGCAAGTTCACTCCAAGCGACTTGGTCCTGCGCGCAACTGGCGCGCCGATGAGCATGGCCCCGTACCTCTCCTATCTGCGCAACAAATACAGCGAGATTTATCGCCTGCCTTCCTGAAATCGAGATCTCGGTGGCGTCCAGGCCTCCACCGCGAGATCAGCGCACGTGTGCCAGAAGAAAGTCATGCAACAACGCCGAAACCGCCGCCGGCTGTTCGACCGGAAGCATGTGCCCGGATTCGGAAATGAGTTGGTATCTCGCGCCTGGGATAAGGCCGGCAATCTCCTCCATGCCGGCCGGGCGTGTCAGCACGTCCTCTGCCCCGGCCACGACGAGTGTCGGCACATTGATGGACGGCAGGTCGTTCGACAGATCGAAGTCGTAGAGCGCCCGGGTCGCCGCGTTGAGCGGTTCCGCGGGCATCGCCGAACGCCATGCGTAGAAACGCGCCAGTTCCGCTGCATTCGCCACGCGCCAGCCAGGTGAGAAGATGCTCTCAGCGGCGATCTTCGCCGCTGCCTCGGGCCCGGCCTTATCCATTGCTGCGATCCGTGCTTCCATATTATCGCGCAAAGACGGCGCGGACTTGCAGGAGGTCGAGATGAGGACCAGCGCCGAGACAAGGTCAGGACGCAGCAACGCAAGCTTCTGCGCCACCATGCCGCCCTGCGACAGGCCGACGACGCAGACGCGCTTGAGTCCGAGCGCATCTGCCAAAGCGGCGTAGTCGCGCGCGAACATAGTCATGTCGTAGGGTCCGGCCGGCTTGTCGGTCCCACCGTGACCGCGCGTATCCACGGCGATCATGCGGTAACGCGGCGAGAACTCTTCCACCGTCGGATTCCAAAGCGAATGGTCCCAACCGAGGCCGTGGATCAGCAGCACGGCTGGCCCAGTTCCAGCCTCGGCGATCTTCATCGTGAGATCGCCCGCCTTGACGAACCGCTCGGTCGCACCCGATGGCAAAGGAAACCAACCGCTCATGCGCTCCACCCCGCTCCGCACGCCGACCAATTCTACCCGCAATCGCCCCGCCAACACCATCGCTCGCGGACCGCCGCACTAGCTTCCCTGCAGGAACGGCGATAAGCAACACTGCCGGCTTCCGAGGACCCACTATGGCTGACCGTCTAGGCTATCGATTGAAGCTTGGCATCGTCGTTCCTTCGACCAACAGCATTGTGCAGCCCGAAACCGACGCGATGCGCCCGCGCGGCGTGACCAATCACATCGGCCGCATCCATATCCCCGACTTGCCGCTGACGAACGACACGGAATTCGCGCAGATCATGACCGCGATCGAACCCGACCTGTTGGGCGCGGTGGACCGGGTGATGTCCTGCAAACCCGCGCACGTGATCATGGCAATGTCGATCCCGACGTTCTGGGGCGGCATGGCGGGCGCCAACCAGTTGCTGCAGCGCCTGAAGGCCCGCGCCGGCGTCCCGGTTTCTCTCGGCTCTCTGGCGTGCGCGGAGGCACTGCGAAAATTCCCAGACGTCAAGAACATCGGCATTCTCACACCCTATCAGCCGGTCGGCGACGCGCATGTCGCTCGCTTCTTCGAAGAGAACGGCTGGCGCGTGGCCGCGGTCCGCAGTCTCAAACGGCCAAGCGAGGTGTTGATCGGGCACGCCACCACCGGCGACCTGGTTGACGGACTGAAGACCTTGGCGGCGCAAGACGTCGACGCCATCGTCCAGGCCGGAACCGATCTCGCCATGACCGACGTCGCGGCCGAAGCCGAACACTGGCTCGGCATGCCGGTGATTGCGATCAACGCCGCGACCTATTGGTCGGCGCTTCGCGAAAGCGGCATTACCGACCGCATCCACGGGTTTGGCTCGCTGCTCGAAAAGCACTAGGTCACATGCCGAGATAGGCATGGCGGATCGCCGGATCGCCGGAAAGGGCTTCGGTCGTGCCGGTTTTGCTGACTCGCCCGGTCTCGATGATCAGGCCATGACGCGCGATCTCGAACGCGGTGATCACGTCCTGCTCGACCAGCAGGATCGTGATACCGGCACGGTTGATTTCAAGCAACGCCTCGGCCAGCCTTTCGACCAGCCGCGGCGCAAGGCCAAGTGAGAGCTCGTCGATCATCAGAAGCTTGGGACGCGACATGATTCCGCGGCTGATCGCACACATCTGCTGCTCGCCTCCCGACAGCGTCGTCGCGTCCTGCCGCCAGCGTTCCTCAAGGATCGGAAACAAGGTGAACACGTAGTCGAGGTCGCGCTTCACCTCCGCATCGTCCCTGCGCAGATAGGCGCCTAATAGCAGGTTGTCGCGCACGCTCAGGCCACGGAACAGCCGACGCCCCTCGGGAACGTGGACAATCCCGCGTGCCAGGATTTGGTCGGCGGGCAAGCCGACGATATCGGTCTTGTCGAAGATCATCCGCCCCGAACTCGCCGGCACGAGCCCGGAAATCGCGCGCAGCAGAGTGGATTTTCCCGCGCCGTTCGATCCGACGATGCAGGTGATCTCGCCAGCCGGAACTACAAGGCTGATGTCCCACAGGACACGAACATCGCCGTATCCGGCGCTCAGGTTTTCCACGGTCAAAAGCGGTTCAGCCACGAGCCGCCTCCCCGCCGAACCTCTCCGCAAACTTCTGTCCCAGATAGGCTTCGACCACCTTGCTGTTCCGGACAATTTCAGTCGGGCTGCCTTCCGCGATCAACTGGCCGTGGTGCAGGACCAGCACCCGCTCCGCGAGGGACATCACCACCTTCATCAGATGTTCAATGATGAGGATGGTGATGCCGCGCTCAGCGATCTGACGGATCAGTCGCAGCGCACCGTCGATCTCGCTGGAGTTGAGGCCTGCGTTTACCTCGTCGAGCATCAGGATCTTCGGCCCCATCGCCATACTCTTGGCCAGTTCGAGGCGTTTGCGGCCAGCCAGCGTCAACGCGGATGCCGGACGATCTGCAAGCGCCGCCAACCCGGTGAATTCGAGTTGCTCGCGCGCGATTTCCATGGCCGCGGCAACGCTCGGCTGCGCGCCTCCGAAAAGCGCGCCGGCGGCGACATTCTCCAGCACCGTCATACGCGGGAACGGCTGAACGATCTGGAACGTGCGCGCTAGCCCTCGCCGCGCCGCCTCGTAGGGTTTCTGAGTCGTAACATCCACACCCTGAAACCGGATGCGTCCGGACGTCGGCCGATGAACGCCGGTCAAAAGGTTGACCAGCGTGGTCTTGCCGGCGCCGTTCGGGCCGATCAATGCGACCAGCTCGCCCTCCTTCAAGGCGAAACTCAGGTGGTCGATGGCCTGGATGCCTCCGAAGCGCTGGCTCAAATGCTCCGCGACCAGAATCGTGGTGCTCATGTGGCGGTCTTCGGCTCTCGAAACCAGCCCAACCGCCTGGCGACGTCGCGGTAGTGCAACGCCAGCAAGCCGCCCGGGAGGAAAAAGATCAAAACGACGATGACAGCGCCAAGGATCGCGCGGTTGTAATCGAGAAAATTCGCCCAGAACACTTCTTCAAGCATCATGAAGGCTGCGGTGCCGATGACAGGCCCAAGGACGGTGCCCGGTCCGCCAAGCAGGCACATCACCGGCACTTTCACACTCATGAGGATCGAAAACGAATCGGTCGGATCGATGTAGCCCGTCCAAGAGGCATGAACCGCGCCGATGGTCCCGCAGAACAACGCCGAGAGCGTGTACGCTATGACCTTGTACAGCCTGCTGTTGACGCCGACCATGTTTGCGGCGTCCTCGTTCTGCTGGATGCAACGCAGCCCGAATCCAAGACGGCTTCGATCGACGATAACGGTCACAATGAACGTGATGATCATGATGGAGATCATCACCGCCAGAAAAATCCGCGCGACGGCGTTTGGACCGCCGCTGAGAAGCGGCAGGTTCAGCCCGTCGCCGCCCCCGGTCACGCTGCCCCAGGACGATATGACAAGGCGGGCAACTTCGACGACAGCGATCGACCCGATCGCGAAATAATGGCCGCGCAGCTTGAGAATGATGGCGCCGAGGGCCGCGGCGAATGCGCCGACCACGACGGTCGCGATGATCCACGCCAGCACCATCGGCACGCCGCTGCGCTGCGCCAATGCGCCGGCGTAACAACCGATGCCGAAGAAAGCGGCCGTCGAAAACGACGGATAGCCTGCAAATCCGCCAATGAAATTCCACGACAAGGTGAGAGTGGTGTACATGGCGATCATAATCGCCACGCGAACAATGTAATTGCTGGCCCAAAGCGGGGTCGTGGCAAGCACGAGGACCCAGGCCGCAAACACAGCATATGGCAGCCAGCGCAGCTTCATTCGTAGCCCTTGATGCCCGTGAGCCCGGTGGGCTTCACCATCAATATGATCAGCATCATCAAGAAGCCGACCGTGAGCGCGTGCTGCGGACCAAAGAACTGCCCGGCAAAGCTTTCAACGACGCCAAGCACGATGCCGCCGGCGAGCGCGCCCGGCACGCTGCCGAGGCCGCCGATCACGCAGACGACGAACGCTTTGCCGAGATAGGTCCCGCTCAGGTTTGTCGTGACCGGATACACCATGGCGAATATCGCGCCGGTGGCGCCAGCCATCAGCGCCCCGATGCCGAACGTGATGGCGTAGATGCGATCGACCTTGATGCCCATCAGTGCCGCCGCGCCGCTGTCCATTCGCACGGCGACGATCGCCCGGCCGATGCGCGAGCGGCGCATCATGAGATAGAGCAGACCGGTCAAGGCCAGCGCCAGCGCCATGCCGAACATCCGGTCGACAGGGACTGCGATGCCGTACAGGTCGAGCGCGCCGAGATCGAGCGTCACACGGCGCGGCGTCGCCGTGTAGTAGACCGTCATAAAGTTATAAAGGATGAGGTCGAGGCCGAATGTCAGAGTCAACGTGGTCAGCACGGGCTGATCGATCACCCGGTTGATCATCGACAACTGTGTCACGTAGCCGATCGCGTACATCAGCAGCGCGACGACGGGCAAGGCGAGCAACGGATGGATGCCGTAGCTGTGCCACGCGAAAAACGTCAGATAGCCGCCGAATACGATGAGCGAGCCGTGCAGCATGTTGATGATGTTGAGCACGCCCCAGACCAGCGAAAAGCCGACGGCCAGGCAGGCATAGAGCGCGCCCAGCACGATTCCATTGACCAGGGTCTGCAGGTAAGCCATCGAAGGTCGAAGCCGCCGTCCTTGGAATTTCTTCTTGGCGCGGGAGAGCGCGGGCCCGCGACTCTTTCAGCCCACGTGGAATTTCTATGCCGGACTGCAGACAATCGGCATGAAAGTGGCCCGCGCTTTCGTGCGGGCCATGCCGGTCGCAGCGGTTACTTGACCATCGTCATGTCGGCGTTCTTGATGTCGGACGGCGCGAGCACCTTGATCGTCTTGTCCTGCACCTGGATGATCGGCAGGTCGCGGGGCGCGTTCATGCCGTTGGCGCTGAACTTGATCGGCCCGTAGAAGGTCATGATGTCGGTCTTGGCGAGCGCATCACGCACCTTTTTCTTGTCGGTGGTTCCTGCCCGCTCGATCGCGTCCTGCAGGAGCACGACGGTCGCCGCGCACGATGCGTGCACGTAGTCCGGATCGGCCTTCTCCTTGGCGACGAACTCCTTGTAGAACGCGTCGGTCGTCGGCCACACGCCGACGCCGCTGTAGCTTGTCGCCTGATGCCACCAGCTCGAACTGGTTACGCCGTTGGCGAGCGTGCCGAGACCATCGATGTATTCCTTGTACGCCGGGCCGGCGAGCATCGTGATGATCGGCGCCTTGACGCCGAGATCCTGCATTTGCTTGCGCGCGAGGATCAAGTCCTGTGTGTATCCCGTGACGTAAACCCAGTCCGGATTTCCCGCCTTGATCGCAGACAGCGACGCGGAGTGGTCCATGGTGCCGACCGCGTAAAGCTGGTCGTAGAAAACATTGAGGCCGGCCGCCTTGGCGGCGGCGGAAATGCCCTGCGCTGTCGACTTCGGGAACACGTCGTCGCGGCCAAGCACCGCTACTTTCCTGAGCTGAGGCATCTTCTCTCGGAAATACTTCACCATGGGCCGAACAGGCCAACGTTCGGCGACAGCGTGCCGAACAGGTAGCCCGAGGTCTGGTCGAACACCGACTCGGACGACGCGGCGCAGGCGATGATTGGCGTCTCATACCGGGTCGCGATGGTGCCGACGATCTTGGAGTGGCCGGAGCCGAACGGCGCCAGCAGGAAATCCACCTTGTCATCGGTAATCAGCTTCTCGGCCAGTTGCGCGGCGCGCTGGCCGTCGGATTGGTAGTCGTACTGAACCAGCTGGACCTTATGCTTGGTGTCACCGACATTGATGCCGCCGGCCGCGTTGACCTTCTCAAGCCACATCTTCCAGACGATTTCCTGCTTCTTGGCTTCGTCCGCCAGAGGACCGGTCAGCGCCAGCGGAGCGCCGATCTTGATGTCCGCTTTGGCGGCCGACATGGGCATCGCACCGGCCGCCAGCCCGGCGGCAAGAATGACCAGCCCGGGCAATTTTGCACTTGATCGCATCCCATCGCCTCCGTCGCGTTGTGTCGAAGTCTCCGAAGGCCTCGAAGCCTCCGAAGCGAGCACTGCTGCATAGGTCGTGCCAAATTCCGCGCGGTCGCAGAGGGCGCAGACCCGCCGGCGGGAGGGTGCCGGGCAGGATTCGCCGTGAAATTAGGCAGGGACACGCCCAGAGTGACTGAGAAAGGTGCAGGACAACTGATGGATTTTTATGCGCTGTCGCCCCTAGAATGGTTCGCAACCCCCGGCGCGAGCCAGCGTGAGGAGTGACTTTTGGCCAAAGAGGGCGTCGGCGCCAGGCTGCGCCGCAAGGAAGATGACCGTTTCCTGCATGGCCGAGGACAGTACATCGCCGACCTGCGATTTCCGCGCATGCGCGACGTCGCGTTTGTCCGAAGCCCGGTCGCGCATGCGCGGCTTACCGGCGTCAGGATTCCCGACCAGATTCGATCGCAGGTCTTCACGGCCGAGGATTTGACCGGGGTCAATCCGATCAGGGCGGTGTCGCCCCTGCCCGGCTTCCAGATTTCCGAGCAACCTCCCCTCGCCACCGGCAAGCTGCGCCATGTCGGCGAGCTGGTTGCCATGTGCGTTGCCGATACGCGGGCCGAGGCCGAGGACCTGGCCGCTCAGGTGACCGTCGAGTATGAAGAACTGCCGGCGGTCGTCGATATGCTGAAGGCGCAGGAGCCCGGCGCCACGCTGGTCCACGATCATTTCAAACGGAACGTCTTTCTGGAAACCGGGTTCGACGGCCCGGTCGAATCTGCCGCCAAGAACGCGCCCGTCAAGGTCACGCGCGAACTGCGAACGGCACGGCAGGTAATGTCTCCGATCGAGTGCCGCGGCTTCGTCGCGCTCTGGGATTCGCGGCTGGAGCAGCTAATCCTGCATGGCGCGACGCAATTTCCGCACGTTGTTCGCACCGGACTTTCACAAGTCCTGCAACTGCCCGAACTCCAGATCCGCGTCATATCCTCGGATGTCGGCGGCGGCTTCGGCTACAAGGCGATCGTCGCGAGCGAGGAAATCTGCCTGAGCTGGCTCGCGATGCGCTGCGGATACCCGGTGCGCTGGCTGGAGGATCGCCGCGAGCAACTCACCGCCAATGCGAATTGCCGCGAGCATCATTATGCCATCACGGCTTATGCCGACGAGAACGGCAAGCTGCTGGCGTTCGATGCCAAGGCCGCGGTCGATTCGGGCGCTTACTCCGCCTACCCGTTCACCTCGGCCATCGAGCCGTCGCAGGTCAGTGCCATCCTGCCCGGGCCCTACGACATCCCGGTTTATCGCTGCAAGACAGCGGCTGTGGTCACCAACAAATGCCCGCAATTACCCTATCGCGGCGTTGCGCGGCCGAACGTCTGTTACGCGATGGAACTGATGATCGACGCGATCGCGCGACAGATCGGCAAGGAACCCTACGAAGTTCGTCTCGCCAATCTGGTGCGAGCCGATCAGATGCCGTTCGACAATGTCACCGACAAGCATTTCGACAGCGGCGACTACCCGCAACTTCTGAAAATGGCTGTGGAAGCCATCGGGCTCACCGGCATCCGCGAGCGGCAGAAGCGCGGCGAGCCGGACGGCCGCCTGATCGGTCTCGGCTTCTCCGTTTTCTCCGAGCAGACAGCGCATGGCACCACCGCCGATGGCAAGCGGCGCGCGCTCTATGAACAGGTGTTCGCGAGGATCACGCCGGACGGGCGGCTCGACGTCCGCGCTGGCATCCAAAGCATCGGCCAGGGCCTTGAAACCACGCTCGCGCAAATTGCCAGCGAGTGCCTCGGCATCGGTACCGACAAGATCCAGGTCAAACTTGGCGACACCGAACTATCGCCCTATTCCAGCGGCGCGTGGGGATCGCGCGGCATCGTGTGGGCGGGCGGTGCCACGGCGCGCGCCTGCAAAGAACTGGCAGCGCGCGTTGCCGCAATCGGCGCGGCGATGCTGCAGACCGATGCGAAATCAGTTCAGGTCCGTGACGGTGGCGTTTTCGGGCCGCACGGCAGCGTGTCATTGAGCGATATCGCGCGGGCGTTCTACCTCGCACCGTCGGAACTGCCCGGCGACATCGATCCGCATGGCCTCGAAGTCACCGGCGGATACGCGCCGGACCGATTGACCGGCGTGCACACCGGTTCCGCGCACGCCACGGTCGTCGCGGTCGATCCGGAAACGGGTGGCGTGGAAATCCTCGACTATGTCGTAACGGAGGACGCCGGCATCCTGGTCAATCCGATGATCGTCGATGGACAGATCCACGGCGGCACCGCGCAGGGCATCGGAGCCGCGCTGTTCGAAGAAATGCCGTACGACGCCCAGGGCCAGCCTTTGGCATCGACACTCGCGGACTATCTGTTACCCGGATCGGCCGAGATGCCCGACGTTCGCGTGTTCCATAAGGAGACCCCCTCGCCCTACACGGAGTTCGGCCAGAAGGGCGTCGGCGAAGGCGGCGCGATCGGCCCCGGCGCTGCCGTCGCGAACGCGGTCAACGATGCGCTGCATCGTCTCGGCGTCGAAATCTGCGAAATTCCGATCACTCCGCGCCGCATTCTTCAGGCGATCGCCAAAGCGAAGCACGCAGCGTGAATACCTCAAACAACAAGACGTGCGCAGTAGGCTTTGACATGTTCGACGAGGCCCTGATGGGCGATCCTTTCCCCGGTCGTGCGCCATGAAGCCTGTTGCGTTCGACTACGAACGTGCCACGTCCCTGTCGGACGCCGCCATGTTGCTCGGCCGGCCTGCCGGGTTCGTCAAACTGCTCGCGGGTGGCCAATCGCTCGGACCCATGCTCAATCTGCGCCTTGCGCAACCTGACCTTCTGGTCGATATCACGTCGATTCCCGAACTAACAGCGGTCACCGATGACGGCGAACATCTCGAAATCGGCGCCTGCGTTACGCATTCCGATATCGAAGACGGCCGCGTGCCCGATCATTTTGCCGGGCTGCTAAGGCACGTCGCCGGCCGCATCGCCTATCGGGCGGTGCGCAACCGCGGCACCGTCGGCGGCAGCCTCGCCCACGCCGATCCGGCCGCCGATTGGATTTCGGCGCTATCGCTGATCGGGGCCGATGCGATCGTTTGGTCGCACAAGGGACCGCGTACGGTTCCCGTGGCGAATCTTGTCCTGTCGTCGTTCACAACGGCCCTCCAGGCCGACGAATTGATTCGAGCCGTGCGCATTCCAAAGCTTTCAGCAGCGGCACGCTGGGGCTTCTTCAAATTCAGCCAGAAAGCTGGCGAATTCGCGCACATCATCGGCGGCGTGCTTCATGATCCAGAACGCGGAACTTTCCGCGCCGTGCTTGGCGCAATCGAGACCGCGCCGATCGTCGTTGCCGACGCACACCTGCTGTTCGGAGGCGGCTTCGATGCCGGCATCGCAAGCCGCATCGACCGTCAAGCTCTTCTAGGATTGCTCGACAGCAAGAACGTGACGGACGAATACATTCGCGGTCTTGCGACCGTCGCACTGAAACGTGCCGCAATGCAGGCGTGCGGGTCATGAAACCCATTTCTCTTGTGATTAACGGGAAGCGGGTTGAGGGGGCGATCGAGCCGCGCACAAGCCTTGTCGATTTCCTGCGCGATCACCAACATCTGACGGCAACCCATATCGGCTGCGAACACGGAGTCTGCGGCGCGTGCACCATCTTGATCGACGGCGTGCCGGCGCGCTCTTGCATCACTCTTGCGGTTGCGGCTGACAGCGCTGCGATCACCACGCTGGAAGGCTTCGCAAGCGATCCGGCGATGAAGGTTCTGCGCGAGACATTTTCCGAGCACCATGGATTGCAATGCGGCTTCTGCACGCCCGGAATGCTGATCACGGCGCGCGATATCGCCACACGGCTGCCGGACGCCGACGAACAGCGCATCCGGATGGAGCTTGCCGGCAACCTCTGCCGCTGTACCGGCTACGTCGGCATCGTGAAGGCGATCCAGGCCGCGCTGACAAAACTAAAGGATGCCTCTCGACCATCGCCGGCTGCACGCGAGATAGGACCGGTCGGTTCGCATCCGCCTGCCGTCCCAACAGACCATTCGCGAACACCGGTGCCCGCAAAGCGCGAAGCCATCGCGCCCATCGCTGCCGCAGGCAATGAAAACTTCGACCTGATCGATTGGACGGCGGTCGAACGCGAAGGCGTGGAGCTTCGCCAGTCATTTGCGGTCCCCTTCCCTGCCGCCGACGTCTGGCGTTTCTTCGCCGACCTCGACCAGGTCGTGCGCTGCATTCCGGGTGCGCGACTCACCGGTGCGGTCCAGGGCGGCCGCGCCCAGGGCGAGGTCGCCGTCAAGCTTGGCCCGATCGTCAGCGCGTTCCGGGGCGTACTGGACGTCGCGCGGGACGACACGGGTCACCGCGGCATGGTGCGGGGCGCTGGACGCGACGCGCGCAGCCCCTCCAGCGGGCGGGCGATCATCGTCTACGAAGTGACCGCTGCGGATACCCCGGCTTCCACGTCTCAGGTCGACGTGTCGGTCAGGTTCGTGCTGTCCGGCGCCCTGGCGCAATTCAGCCGCGGCGGCCTCGTCAAGGACGTCGCCGACCACATGACGCGGGTGTTCGCGCAAAATCTGAATGCAAGACTTTCCGGGAAACCTTCGCCCGATCAGGCCGCAAGCGTTTTGAACGCCGGCGCGGTGGCCCGTTCCGCGATCTGGGCACGTATCCGCAACCTTGCCGCCAAGCTGATGGGACGCCGAACGTGAGCGGCGAAGTCCAAATGCCGCGGTACATGCCCATGAATAAGGCATTCGCTGCCGATTCCGCACACTGGAAATGGGCACAGGCTCTCAATAGTATTCCATAGAATCTCGATATCGCGCGCCCGCCCACCACGGAGAGTGCCATGGCTGCCAATCCATCATATGACGTGCTGTTGCGCGGAGGGCATGTCATTTGCCCCGCCTCCAATATCAACGGAATCATGGACGTTGCGGTCAAGGACGGGCGCATCGCCGCCGTCCAGGCCGATATTCTTCCCGCCAGCGCCAAGCAGGTCATCGACGTTCGCAGCAAGCTGGTGCTGCCGGGCATGATCGACACCCACGCTCACGTGTATCGCTATGTCAGCGGCAGGTTCGGCCTCGATGCCGACATGGTGGGGGTACATTCGGGCGTCACCACACTGATCGACCAGGGCGGTCCGTCCTGCATGACGCTTCCCGGCTTCCGGCACTTTGTTGCCGAGAAGGCCAAGTCGCGCGTCTACGCGTTCCTGTCCTCCTATCTCGTGGGCGGTCTGGAAGGGCATCTCTATCCGAACCTGTACAGCCCGGACTGCATCAACATCGAAGCGACGGTGCGCGCGGCCGACGCCAATCGCGATGTCGTCCACGGCATCAAAGGGCACGCCGAGATCGGCGGCTTCGCACGCTGGGGCATCAAGGTGTTGCAGATGTCCGCGGAAATCAGCCGCCAGACCAATCTTCCGCTCTACGTCCACTTCGGACAGCTATGGGGTCTGCCAAAGAACGGCGCGAACGGCGAGGACGCCGACACGATTCTCGAACGCGTAATTCCCGAACTCCGTCCCGGCGACATCCTGGCACACCCCTTCACGCGGCATCCTGGCGGATTCGTCAACCGCGAGGGCCAGGTCCACGAGGTGATCCGCGCCGCGCTCGACCGCGGGCTCAAGGTCGACGTCGGACACGGCAGTCACTTCTCGTATCGGTTGGCGCGCAAGGCGCTCGATGCCGGCATCGTGCCGGACACGCTCGGCGCCGATATGCATGGCTACAACACCTATGTGCCGCCGCCGCCGGGAACCCCGGCCGAACATGATGACGACGAAGCGCATCCATTCCTCGGACAGGCCAAGTTCAGTCTGACCCAGGCGATGAGTTCCATGCTCGCGCTCGGGCTCACGCTCGAGCAGGTGGTGCCGATGGTGACGACCAACGCTGCCGCCATGATCAACATGTCGGATGAAATCGGCACTTTGAGGCCAGGAGTAGTCGCCGACATTTCGGTCCTCTCCGACGAGCGCGGCCGCTTCATCCTGCGCGACAATGAGAAGAACGAGGTCGTAGCCGAGCGTCTGTTACAGCCGTCGTTCTGCCTGCGCGAAGGCATCCGCTACGACGCCAACGCAACCATCCTGCCTCAAGCGGAGGCGGCGTGAGGGCATCGCTGGGCTGACGCGTAAACCTTCGCTGCGAGCATTCCGATGCGGGCCAATCCGTTGGCAGTCCAAGTCGCGCGCGCATGCTAAGCCGCTGAAATGCTTGCGCTAAGAAAACGGCAGAGAATTTGCTTCTCCTGAGCCATCAAGGAGGAGGTTGGTTTTATGATCATTAGGAGAGCTCTTCTCGCTGCACTTGCCGCTGTGAGCTTCGTGGCCATGGATCGGGCCGAAGCGCAAAACTTTCCCGATAAGCTGATCAAGATCGTTGTACCGTACCCGCCGGGCGGACCGTCGGACGTGGCCGCCCGACTGGCCGCTCAACCGATGACCACGATTCTGGGACAAACCGTGATCGTCGAAAACATCGCCGGGGCTGGCGGCAGGATCGGCGCGAAGGCCGTGGCGCAGGCCAACGCGGACGGCTACACGCTGCTGCTCGGCGGCACCAACCCGAACGCCATCGCCCCATCGATCTATTCGAACCTCACGTTCGAACCGATGAAGGATTTTCGAGCGGTGGGCATCATCAGTTTCGATTCCAATGTGCTGGTCGTCAACGCAGCGGTCCCGGTCAAGACGATCCAGGAATTGCTTCAGTATTCGAAGGACAATCCGGGAAAACTGTCATCCGGCGCAACGCTCGGCATTGGTCCTCATGTAAGCCTGGAGTTGCTGCGAGCCCGGACCGGCAGCAGCATGAATTTCATCCCCTATCGGGGAGCGGCGCCTGCCATTACGGACTTGTTGGGCAACCAGATCCAGGTCGGCATGTCATCCAAGGCGGTGATGCTTCCGCTGATCAGCGAGGGCAAGCTGAGGGCACTGGCGGTCACGAGCGACGACCGCTGGCCGGAACTGCCGGATGTGCCGACGATGCGGGAAAGCAACTTCGAGGGGATTCCAGCACAACTCTGGAGCGGGCTGCTGGCACCCGCCCAGACGCCGACGGCCGTGATCGACAAACTCAATGCCGCAATGAACGAAGCCATGAAGATGCCATCCGTCCAGGCCAGCCTGGCCAAGCTGGGACTCAAGACCCGGGCTCTGACTCCGCAACAATTCGACGCCGTATTGGCGGACGAGGCTCGCATCTGGGAGGCCGCCGTCAAAGAATCCAAAGTAAAACTCGATTGAGGCGGAGACCTGCAAGGTCGTATCGCACTGGATCAACAACGCCATGACGAATGGCAAAGAAATTGCATTCAGAATTTCAGCGGTTTTAGAGGAGAAAGCGGCAATGCAGCTTGCTCGACTGGCACTGATTTTAGGAATTGTCCTCACGCCGGGCATGACGCAAGCCCAGGATGTCTGGCCGAGCCGAGCCATCACGTTGATCGTCCCCTACGCCCCCGGCGGCTATACCGATTTGGTGGCGCGCCTGACCGCGCGCTACGTCGAAAAGAGCCTCGGCAAGCCCGTCATCGTAGAGAACCGGCCTGGCGCCGGCGGAATCGTCGGAACCCAGGCAGTCGCGAACGCCGCACCGGACGGCTACACGTTCTGCATCTGCAGCGTCGGCGCCGTGTCGGTCGCTCTGTTTGCGCAAAAGGTCGGGTATGATCCGCTGGAAATGGCGCCCGTTGGCATCGTCAGCAGCATCGTCCAGGCCGTCATCGTCAAGAAGGATCTGCCGATCAAGAATATGGCCGACCTCGTGGCCTACGCGAAGGCCAACCCGGGCAAGCTCAACTACGGGTCGAGCGGCATCGGCGGGCTGACGCACTACTCGGTAGAGCTGTTCCAGGCCCGCACCGGCACCAAGATGGTGCACATCCCGTTCAAGGGCGGCGCTCCGGCAACCGCCGCATTGGTGGCCGGCGACATCGATCTCGCATTCGCCAACATGACCGACGCGCTGCCACAGATCGAGGCCGGCTCCGTCCGCGGCCTCGCCGTGACCTCACTCGGCCGCAGCCCCTACTTGCCCGATATTCCCTCGGTTCATGAAACTGTCAGCCCGAACTTCATCGCCGAGACCTGGAACGGGATCATTGCACCGCCAAAGACTCCAGAGGCGATCATCAACAAGCTGTCCGGGGTCCTGCTCAGCATGGCCGACGACCCCGAGGTCAAGGAAGCGATGCGCAAAGTCGGAAGTGACACGATAAAGTCGAAGCCCGAAGATTTCCGGCAGCAGATCAAGCAGGAAATGGATCAGTGGAAACCGCTGATCCAGGAGATCTCGGCGAAGAAGTAAGCGGGCCGCTACTCACAGCTTCATACCGGCCATCTCGAGCAGCGAACGGGCGCGCGCCCGCTGCTCGTCTGAAATGACGAGGCGTTCGGCGAAATCGCGGCCGGCCGGCCGGGTCGCGTCGATCCCCATTTTGGTCAGCGTGAAGGTCTCCGGATCGGAGGTCGGGTCGAGAATCGCGCCCTTGGCATTGGGGACAAGCGTGATGTCCCGCTCCGCACGCACGCGCGTCGCCACGGCCCAGATCACGTCGCTGAGGTTGAAAATGTCGACATCGTCGTCGACCACGATGACCTGCTTGGTGTAAAGCTCAGTCCCGAAGGTCGCCATCATCGCCATCTGCGGCTCGCCCTCGGCGGTCTTCTTCATTGAAATGAACGCCATGAAAGCGCCGCACGTCGTATGCGGCACGTGCACCGCCTGGACATTCGGAAGATTGCGGCGCAGCGCATTCAGAATCTCGCCTTCGCGCGTGATGCACGAGACGAGAATATGGTCGCGCGACATGCCGGACACGACGCTCTGGTAGATCGCATCGCGCCGCATCCGGACGCGCTTGGCCACGAACACGTTCTGCGTACTTCGGTGAGACGCGTATCCGGTAAATTCGCTGAATGGGCCTTCCGGCTCTTTCACGTCCGCGAGGATTTCGCCTTCAATGACGATCTCCGCGCCTGCCGGAACTTCAAGATCGGCGGAACCGACCCTTGCAACGCGATACGGCTCGCCGAACAGTCCCCCGATGATCTCGTACTTCCGCACATTCTGCGGGTAGGCATAGACCATCGAGCCCATGTAGTGCAGCGGATGGGTGCCGATCGCGATCGCGACCTGGAGCGGCTCGCCACGCGCCTCGGCGCGGCGATGAAATTCGTAGAGACGCCGCCGCGAATGCAGCGACACGCCGAGCCGGTTCTTGCCCTTCAGCATGAGACGATGAAAGCCCGTCGTATCCACGCCGGTGACCGGATCGCGCGCTGTGATTTGACCCGCGGTGATGTAAGGCGCGGCATCCACGGCGAACTGCAGCGGGATCGGCAGCTTTGTCAGGTCGATCTGATCGCCCTCGAGCACCACGTCGTCCCAGGCCGCGGCACCGACCACCTCGCATGGGATGTACTTCTGGCAACGCTCCCGAAAGGCGGTCGGCAACTTCTCCGGCGTCACCCCGAGGCACGCCGCCAGCAATTTACGGTTACCAGCGATGTTCGTAACCATGGGCATGCTGTTGCCATTGATGTTCTCGAACATGACGACGGGGCTGCGGCCCACCCTATCGAGTTCGAACACCATGGACGTCGACTCGAATTTCGGATCGACCGGTTGTTGAACACGCAGGAACTCGTCGGGAAAATCCGTCTCCACCATGCGCAAGAAACCACGCAGGCTCTGATTGTCGATATTCGCGGTGATCATTTCGACTCTCGCACGACACTTCGGTTGCCGGATTGTGGCGGAGGATTGTTCGCCTGTCTTGCGCAAAATCCGGGCGCATGCCCCTATGGATGCCGAACGCCTCGCCCCCGTATAGACATCAAACTCCGGCGACGAGGAGTAGAAGCCGCGTCGCTCTCGCAACGTGCCTTCGAGTTGGCGCAAGCAGCGCGCCCAGACGAATGTTCTGAAGTTCATGCGAGGTTCATACCATGCTGCCCATTCCCGCCGACATCTTCACCGAGCCCGCCAATGTTGCTCCAAACGATTTGGCCAACCTTGGGCCGCTTCGTCGGCTCGCCGGTGTTTGGCAGGCCGACAAGGGCGTCGATATCAATCCCAACGCTCAAGGTCCGGAGCGACGCGTTTTCCGGGAACATGTTCGAATGGAGCCGATCGACCCTCAGACCAACGGCCCCCAGCTCTTCTACGGTCTGCGTTATCACATCCACATCAACACGCCTGAGGAGGACATCACTTTTCACGATCAAGTCGGCTACTGGCTGTGGGAGCCCGCAACCGGACTGATCATGCAGAGCGTGACAATTCCACGCGGCCAGGTTCTCCTCGCGTCTGGGCTCGCAAAGCCGGATGACACTAAGGTTTCCGTCACGGCAAAGCGCGGCGATATGCGTTACGGAATCTGCTCAACCGAGTTCCTGGACGAAGCCTTCCGCACGATCAGCTACCGCTGCGATGTAGCCTTCAACGACGACGGCAGCTGGACGTACAACATTGAGACCGAGCTTCTGGTCAGAGGCCGGGACCAACCCTTCAATCACCACGACACCAACACGTTGAAGCTCGTTGAGGCGCCAACACTCAATCCGTTGGCCATCATCCTGAGCAACCGCGCAAAGCAGAGCGAGTCGCGAGACCGCTGATCTGCGACGACGCCGTTGCTGTCGTTGACTGTCTCCCGTTTTGTCCGCATCCGAATGTCCCCCGCTCGACCCGAAACGGTCATGCGCCCCCGAGTTGCAAGGCCATGAGCCCAGCATGGCCTTGCGTCCGCAGCGATCGCTGTTCCATAAATGAAGCGTTGATGTTGCCCTGGTCGGACACCAAGAATAAAGTTGACCAGCTGGGAAGCGGTAACCAGCCACTCGGCGTCTAGTAGTTGCCTTCGTCCCCACCTATTGGGAAATCATGCTTGGCGATGCCAAAAAGCGAAGGCTGGCAAATCCGCAAGGCGTATTGAGAAGCCTGGCCGGCCTTAAAGGCGACAGCTCTGTCGGATTCCTACCAGTTGTTCCGTCCAACCCGAAGGCTGAGCACGCTTTGTATGACTTGCGGGCGGTCGCGTTGCGATTTCTGGATGTTGAATTTCTCACGGCCATAAGACCAGCCCATGCTGATCCGGCCTACATGCTCGATGCTGGTATTGATGTCATCGGTTATGCTGCGTTCGTTCAAAGCAGCTATCGGGAATATGCCGGCATTCATGAAAATCTCGGCGCTCTACATGAGTATCTCATCAGCACATCCGAACCGGAAATCATCAATTATGATTTGCAGGCCTTTCTCATCACCTTGCGCGCGGCACGCGAGGCCGTGCCCGCACTGGCCGCTACAACGGTCGCACTGGATTCTCTGTTAACAGAGGAGCGAATTTTTGGAATCTCGAAGAGACCGCCCGAATGTACCAAGCTCATTCGACGCATTTACAGCAAGCGATCTCAGTTCGCCAAGTTCTTTGGTGGATTAAATGATCTGAATGAGGTCGTAGCTCGCCTTTTTCCACTTCTCCAAGAGGAGCCGGACGAAGCCGTACTAAGCTATTTCGAGATGAGGGAAAAACTCCGTGCTACCCGCGGAAACGCACCGCAGGCACCGCCGGGCGCAAAGAGTAGAGACTTAGACAAAACTCCCAAACAAGATGTGTCTGATTTTCAGCGAAAAAACCAACGTCGCGCGCGGCCCAAGCTCAACTATTACCGTTCTGCTTCGGTCGCCGTGGTAGATCGCATTACAAGAGCCAAGGAGTTTCGCGTTTGGACCGTGCCTGCCTCGATCAAGGATTTATACGAGGAACACGCGCGGCAGCTCGCAAAGGCGCAGAGATCGTGGCTTCAGTACGCCAGTGAAACATGGCCAAACAAATCGACCATGCGCTTGGTCCCAACGGACCAAGACGGGGCGATCCTCGGATATCTAGCTCAGAGAGTCATTGACCCTGTCAGCCGCCCGCCCGAAATGAGTTTGATCGAAGAGGCGCAAGAAGAGCAGGAAACGATAGTCTCTCTTCTGCTCGATGTATCGTGCTCCATGCAGATCGATCGTCGCCACGAGCTGGTCTACATGATCGCGGACCGTTTGAGCGACTTCTTGACCAAGGGTGATATCTCAACCGAAATTGTTGGTCATACCACCACCGGCGAGACCATCCCCAATGTAATCGGCCGTAATCGTCCGATGCACTACATCATCTTCAAGACGCCCGAAGAACCCCACAATTTGTCAACCGTACATCGCCTGTGCTCCATCCTGCACACAGGCATGCATTATTTCGGCTACGACGGTGAAGCCACCATGTGGTGTTACGAACGGCTAAAGAAGCGCCGCGCGAAGCGCCGGATCATGTTCGTAATCACCGACGGGGACCCGAGCGGGACATATCTAAGCAAGCGAGGTGGTGACATCAGCTATTTTACGGCACGCCATTTTCGTGACGTCGTTGCCTTCATCGAAGCGGAGAATAACGTCGAGATTGTTGGCGTGCCAATCAAAACCGATGTGAGCAGAATTTTTGGCCGCACGGTACGAATAAGACTCCATCGAGGACATCTACACGAAACTCAGCCCCTTTATCCTTGCTCTGCTACGGGGATCGAATGAACATAACAGGGGGCCAGCCGATACTCGGCTCGATTCGAGAATGGTAGCGTACCGAAAAGCCAGGCTCTTTACTCCCTAGTAAGGCTCAGGCGTCGCCAGACTTCTGCAAAGTTGGGCTTGCCCTGCACCTGCTTCTAAGCCGGCACGCGACGGGTGCGATTGGAGGGCCGACGTCGTGGTGCGGCGCGAGGATGTGCAGGAATAAGCCCGAGCGGCCAATGGCTCGTATTGGCCGAGATTCCTGATGCAGTGGCTTGATCCGCTTGTTAGGTTCATCGCAGGCAGAATGGGAGGAGCGCAATGAAACTTGCCCGTAGGCAATTTCTATACCTCGCCGCGGGCGCGGTCATGCTGCCGGGTATGTCGCGGACCGTGCAAGCGCAGACCTATCCGACGCGGCCAGTGCGGGTTGTTGCGGCGTTTGCCGCGGGCGGCGGTGTCGACATTACTGCGCGACTCATCAGCCAATGGCTTTCCGATCGGCTCGGGCAATCCTTCATCGTTGAGAATCGGCCGGGAGCAGGCGGCAACATCGGCACCGAGACGGTCGTGAATGCCTCACAGGACGGGCATACTTTGCTTTTGGCTACCGTGCCAAACGCCGTAAACGCGACCCTCTACGAGAAGCTCAATTTCAACTTCATCCGGGACATGGCGCCTGTTTCAGGGATCATTCGCGTGCCAATGGTCATTCTTCTGCACCCATCGGTGCCGGCCAAGACCGTTCCCGAACTGATCGCCTACGCGAAGGCCAATCCAGGCAAGGTCAATATGGCGTCGGCCGGCACGGGAAGCGCACCGCACATGGCGGGCGAGCTTTTCAATTTCATGGCGGGCGTGAACATGGTCCACGTCCCTTATCGCGGCCAAGGGCCTGCGCTGAACGATTTGCTTGGCGGGCAAGTACAGGTCTATTTCGCCACCACACCTGGAACGAGCGATTTTGTCAGAACAGGCAAATTGCGCGCCCTTGCGGTGACGACCCCAACACGAGCCGAAGTCTTTTCAGAGCTGCCGAGAGTTGTCGATTTTGTACCAGATTACGAAGCGAGCCAGTGGTACGGCATGGCCGCCCCGAAGAGCACACCCGCTGAAATCATCGATAAGCTGAACCGCGAGATCAATGCTGCTCTGACCGATCCCAAAATGCGAGCAAAGTTTGCTGAAATTGGTGGCGAACCACTCACTGGCTCGCCCTCCGAGTTTGGTCATTTGATCGCCGGGGAAACCGAGAAGTGGGGCAAGGTGGTGAAGTTCACGGGCCTCAAGCCGGAGTAAGCAACTCTCCGCGCGCGTGTTGGGGGATTGGCCTGGCATGCCGCCAGGACAGGTGCGGCAGATCAAACGCGTTCTTGACGATCTGCAGATCCTATTTGCCAACCGAGGCGGTACGCTCGTGATGATCGTGCAGGAACTTGGCGAGTTGCTCGCGAAGCATCTCATCCCGCTCGGTCTGATGTCCTATCATGACCGCACATTCGAAAATCCGCTCCTGGTCGGCGCGCGTGAGTTGACCCCATGTTTCGATAACAGCCTTACCGAGAGCCGCGGCAAACCGGTCGTTCGGGTCGCGCAAATCGGCTGAGTCGCGCACCTGACTCTTGCCGACATAATCGATAGCACCGTCGCGGCCGGTGAGGCCGAGCAGCGGGTCAAAGGCAGCGCTAGTCGCGCGTTGATCTTGGGTCATTGGAATTGTCCCTCATGCCGTCGACGAAGCAACCCGTCGACGCGAGCAAAGTTCCATCCCGGCGATCCGCAAGCGGATGGCCTCGGAATTGGAGGCCGCAGTTCTCGTAGACGTCGCGGCTCGCCGCAATTCGTCAGGGGCGGTCAAAACTCTTCGAGCTTCAGGCGGCAGCCTGACCGAAGATGATCGCGTCCCAAGCCTCTTCGTGGGTTGCAACCTGAGTTTCGCCGAGAACCGTCAAACGATTTGCGATGGCGATCCAGGAATCCCGCGAATGTATGAAAAATGCCCACGCCGCACTTTGCGCAGGTTCCAACTCGGACAGACGGTGACATTGCTCGGCTTTGCGCCAACAAAATTCATGCGTCATCGGCATCGGAACCTCCCAATGCAGTACCCCAGTCTCCCATAGACCGGGAGATTGTCGAGCCCAAATAGCGAGCTGGGGATTCACGAATGTTTGAGCAACGCGAAAAGCCCGCGGGCTTGACCCGCCCAGCGGGCGGGCGTTCGAGCTTCCGTTTCGTCCCCGATCCGCCCGTGGCAGCCGCGCATCGTCAAGGGCGGGAACGAATGCCCGCAGAATTGGCCAATCGCTTCTTTATTTATCGGCGCGGCGTCCGGACGCCGATCAGCGCCGGAGGCAACATTCGATCGGTGTCCACAGTCACACTGAGACGGCGTACGCCGCTAAGCCATTAGACCAGCGCCAACACCGCCATCCCCGAGCGGGGCTGCTGAATCGCGCTTTCGCGCGCCTTCAACGCAGCGAATGAGGTCGCTAACGACTTCAATCTGATCCGCGTCCTCGTCGCGAATTTCAAGGTCCGCGAATTGATCTTCGACCAGTATCAGCAATTCCAAACGATCAAGCCAGCGGGCGCCGAGATCGTTTCGAAAGTGCGCCTCGTCCGTAACGCGAGCGACGTCGATACCAAGATGCTTGGCAACCAGCGCGCGGATTTCGCGCCGTTCCAAGCCGTCCCAAGTCGACGATCGTTGATTGAAGTCTAAGCTGGAGCCCATGACATTCCCCCGAATCATTGAGCCTCCAAATCTCATCAAGCAATTCGCCCTACAATGTGACGCTGATTAAACATTTCATGAGTGTTGCAATAATGTCCCTCAAATTCGAATGCAAAGTCGTTCCGCCAGGGGAGATCGGTTTGTCGCGAATGCCATGGAGCAGGCACCGTCGGCAACGGCCTGGGTCGTGCAGGCCGGAGGTCGCGGAGAGGCGGGCGCTCAAACCTTCTAACGATGTACCGCCTCGCGGCGGATCAAACTCCCGACCAGGTCAGGTCGTGGCTGCGGAACGGCGTCGAGCGGATGCGCTTTCCAGTCGCGTAATAGATCGCGTTAGCAACAGCCGGAGGCGCCGGCGGGCCGGCAGGTTCGCCGAGGCCGCCCCACTTCTTACCGCCGGACGACGCGAACACCGTGTCGACATGCGGATTCTGGTCGATCCGGAGCAGATTGTAGGTGTCGAAGTTGGTGTTGACGAAGCGGCCTTGTTCCAGCTCCAGCCCGCCGGTCCAGGCATGCGAGAGCTCCCAGCAAACCGAGCCTTCGCACTGCTCGGCGGCGGCATTCGGATTGATCACGCGCCCCGCATCCATCACCACGAGGACCTTTTCGATGTCGAGCCGGCCGCGGCGGCTGACCGTAACGGTCGCGCAAGCGGCCGCAATGGTGCCGTGCAATTCGACCACCGCGATGCCCATGCCCTCACCCTTCGGAAGGTCGGTGCGGAAACCGGCCTTTTCCTTGAGCGTCTTCAGCACGAGCTGCCAGTCGTCCAACCCTTCCGTCATTTTGATACGCCATTCGAGCGGATCCCATCCGCCCGCGATCGCCATCTCGTCCACAAAGACCTCGGCCATGAAGCCCAACTGATTGGCGCCGGGGGCGCGATGCGTCGAACTCGGGATGTGAGTCTTCGCGTCATGCCCCTCATGGTGACGATGAGGAATCTTGTACGGTATGTTGTAAATGCCGTAGTCGGCGGATGCGCTCCCGACCCGCGCGTTGCCGTCCTGAATGAACCACGCCGCGCGGGTGAATAGCGCCGTAGGCAGACCGTCATCGCCGATGGCGGCGCTGAGCTTGGCGACCGCAAGCGGTCGCTGCTTGTCCTGCGCCAGGTCTTCCTCGCGGGACCAGATCACCTTCACCGGCTTGCCGACCTGCTTGGAGATTTCGGCCGCCTGACGGGTGACGCCCGTACCGCCGCCGCCGTTGCCACCGAATCCCCCGCCCAGGAACATGGTGTGGGCGAACACGGTCTTCGGATCGACCTTGAGTTGGTCGGCAACCAGGAGGATCGCCGCCGACTGATCCTGTGTCGGCGACCAGACGTCCACGCGATCGGGCTGCACATGCACGGTCGCGTTGATCGGCTCCATGCGGGCGTGGGTCTCGAACGGCCGCTCATACGATGCGGTCACAACCTTCTTGGAGGCCGCGATGACCTCCGCCGCCATGGGATTTGGCTTCCCGCTGACGCGCCCCGCCTGTTCCATCAGACGATGGCCTTCCGCGTAGTAGCCCGCGGTGCTGGCTTTGACGCTGTCGCCGAAGTCCCACTCGATCGGAAGGAGGTCGAGTGCCGTCTTGGCGCGGTACCAGGTGTCCGCTACGACCGCGACCGCGTCCTGCAAGTCGGGCTGACCGCGCTTCCCAGGCACCGCCCGGAGCGGTACCGCCGCGATCACGCCGGGGCGATTCTTGATCGCATCGAAGTTGTAACTCTTCAGGGTTCCCCACGGCACCGGGCTCGCCTTCACCGCGGCATGAACCATGCCGGGAAGGCGGGTATCGATGGCGTACTGCGCGCTGCCGTTGACTTTGTGTGGAATGTCGACGCGCTGCTTCGACTTGCCGAGCAGCCACCACTTGGCCGGATCAATATTGATCTCCGGCTCTTTCTCAAGCTTCACTTTAGCGGCAGCTTCGGCGAACTCGCCGTAGGTGCCGGTGCGGCCGCCCGCGGTGAGCACGCCAAGCCGCGCTTCGACTTGGGAACGGTCAACGCCCCACGCCTCCGCGGCGGCCTGTTTGAGGCGCTCGCGCGCCGACGCACCGGCGCCCATGAGGTGCGGATGCTGAAGGCGCACGAGTTGCGACCCGTGCGTGCTCATCACCTTGTATTCGCGATTGTTGCGCAAATGCCGGTTGGCGTCGGCGAATTCGGTCTTGATCTTCGACCAGTCGACGTTGAGCTCCTCGGCGATCAGCATCGCGACGGAGGTGATACCGCCCTGCCCCATCTCGGTGTGCGGGATGCGCATCGTCACCGTGCCGTCCTTGTCGATCACGAGCCACGCATTGATCTCGGTGCCGGACGCGGTTGTCGTCGACTGCGTCCGTGGACCGATGCTCGCGGCCAAGGCAGCCGGCATGTGGAAGCCCAGCATCAAGCCGCCACCGGCTGCAACCGAAGCTCGAATGAATGAACGGCGGGAGAGAATCTGCTTGGTCATGTCGGCCTCCCCTTATGCCTGTGCGATTTCGGCGGCACGACGGATCGCTTGGACGATTCGCTGATAGGTACCGCAACGGCACAGATTGTCGGCCATCGCGGCCTCGATCTCGGTCAGAGACGGATTTTTGCGCCGTGCGAGCAAGGCAGCGGCCGACATGATCTGCCCGCTCTGGCAATAGCCACACTGCGGTACGCCGATCTCGACCCAAGCCTGCTGAACCGGATGCGAGCTGTTGGGCGACAGCCCTTCAATGGTCGTAATCCGCTTGCCGACCGCAGCCGACGCTGGCAGCTGGCATGCCTTCGTCGGTTGTCCATCGACGTGAACCGTGCAGACACCGCACCGCGCGATCCCACACCCGTATTTGGTGCCGGAGAGCCCGACGTTATCACGCAAGACCCAGAGCAGCGGCGTCTCGGGTTCGACATCCACGGTCTCAGGCTTGCCGTTCACGTTCAAGGTGAATTGCATGGGCGCATCCTTTCGCCAGCAGCGCGACTTCTTGTGCCTCGCGCGGCACTTGCCAAGGTGCCTTGCGACGCGTCACAAATACTACTACCGGACACCAATAACGCCAATACGGGAACGGCACGATTGAGGCTGTACCCCGCAAATGAACACCGGAACCTAGGGACGACGGGGGGATGATCCATGGCAATCCGTCGAATTGTTCTGTGGACGATCGGTTTGGTCGTAGTCGGAGCGGCGGCTGGATTTGCCGCCCTGGCCTACAAGCCTGAGATCGCGCCGATCGCGCGGCCGGCGCCGGAATCGTTCGACAAGGCGACGGTCGAGCGCGGCCGGGTGCTGGCCAACTATGGCGACTGCACGGCCTGCCACACGCGCCCGGATGGTCCGCCTTTCGCCGGCAATCTTCCGCTCAAGACGCCATTCGGGACCATCTACACCACCAATATCACCCCCGAGCCTGAGACCGGCATCGGAACATGGTCAAAAGAGGCTTTCCGCCGCTCCATGAAGGAGGGTGTCGACCGCAAGGGCCGTCACCTCTATCCGGCATTCCCGTATGACCACTTCACCAAGGTCAAGGATGGAGACATCGACGCGATCTACGCTTATCTGATGGCCGCCGTCGCACCGGTGCGAGAAACAACGCGCGGCAACGATTTTGGTTTCCCATTCAATATCCGCGCCACGCTGGCGGTCTGGAAAGCGTTGTACCTCGACAAGACTCCGTTCCGACCCGATCCGTCGCGAGATGCCGAATGGAACGAGGGCGCCTATCTCGTGGAGGGTCTCGGGCACTGCGGCGCGTGCCACAGCCCGCGCAACATCATGGGAGCGCGCACGACGCCTGACTACGGTGGCGGCGTTGCGGAAGGTTGGTACGCGCCGCCGCTCAACAAGGACAATCTCTCGCAGCAGCCGTGGACCAAGGTCGAACTCGTGGTCTACCTGATGGATGGCTGGCATCCGAAGCACGGGATGGCCGCAGGATCGATGACGCCGGTCGTCGATGCCCTGCACAAGCAGAACGAGATCGATGTCTTCGCCATCGCCGCTTATGTCCTGGCGCTGCGCGCGGGCGAGAAGCCAATCGACGCGGATGCGGTGAGGAACGCTGCGCTCAAGCTCGAGTGGGGCCATCCAGATGCTCCGCCCGCGCCGCCGGAATTCAGCGCGGGGGCCAAGGTGTTCGAAGCGCGCTGCGCGCAGTGCCACCGCAGCAATGGCGCCACGATACCGCTTGCGCTGCAAACCTCGATCCACGCGCCCGTAGCCGACAGCGTGCTACAGGCCATTCGGCACGGTATCCGGCCGCCGGTCGGCGCACTTGGCCGGTCGATGCCGGCGTTCGGTGAGCAATTGTCGGACGCAGAGGTATCTGCTCTGGCGGGATTTCTGCGCGCACGATTCAGCGCAAGAGCACCGTGGAAGATGTAAGTGCCGACGGCAAGGTGACCTTCACTACGGCTCTGGCGCTCCCTAGGGGACTCGAACCCCTGTTTTCGCCGTGAGAGGGCGACGTCCTGGGCCGCTAGACGAAGGGAGCAAACGCCAACGCGCCGCCCCGAAATAGACTGCCCCCGCCGCGAGCGCAACCCCGGCGTCCGAATTCACCGTTGCGGAGCGCCGTCGGCAGTCACTGGCAGGCGCCGGACCAGCGGAAAATCTTCGCCTTGTGAGCCGGTCTTCGGCTTCTGCCCGAACCCGGCCTGGCGGGAGGCGAACGGCCGGTCGTCGGCCGGCTGAAATCCGCGCGTCCGGCTTGAGCGCGCGCCGCCCGTGCTCAATTCGCGGCTCAGTTGCGGCGCCAGCGTCTGGATATGGGCCGCCAGTTCGCTGAGCTCGATCTGTCCGTTGTTGTTGGCGTCGGCGTTGCTGAGCGCGTCGAGCAGCGCGTAGGTGAACACGCCGTGGCCCTTGTAGCCCTCGAGGGCGACCTGGTCGGCCGCCGCGGCGGTCAGCACCGGACGTCCGGTCGCCTCGTTGAGCCGGCCGAGCGCGGCTTCCGAATTGGCCGCATCGACGCCGCTGGCGCGGCCGGCGACCAGAGCGCCGCTCTCGCAGGTGTCGAGCAGGATCACGCCGCGACGCGCCCGGATGCGGTTGGCGAACCAGTCCTGCAGCCGCTCCTGCCCGATGGTGCCTTCGGTCCACGGCCGTCCCGGCGCGGAGCGATAGTCCTGCGGGATCAGGTGGAAGCGCCCGTTCTCGGATTTGCCGTGCGCCGCCGCGAAAAACAAGAACGCATCCCGCGGATGCATGCGCGCACCGACGTCGGTAATTGCCCGCTCCAGCCCCTCGGCGGTGGCGTCGCCGTCGAGCACGTAGGTCACGTCGACGTCCCCATAGAGGCCAGCACCGGCGGCCTTCATGGCGCGGCCGAACGCTCTTGCGTCGGCCACCGCCAGCGAGAGGCGGCGAAACACCGCGTCCTCGTACCGGTCGATGCCGACCGCGATCACATAGAGCTTGGGCCGCGGCTGGTTTGCGGGCGCAGTCCAGCGCACCGTGGTGCTGACCGGGAGCGAGGCCAGCCGGTTGCGAGAATTGTATGCGATAACCTCAATGACGTTTTCGCCGGCTTCGAGCGCAAGCGGCTGGGAGACGACACGCTCCGGGCCAGCCCCTTCCGCGACGGTCGTGACCGCGGCGGTGACGCCGTTGACGCGCCACTCGATGCGGCCGATTCCGCCGCCCGTGTTGGCAATACGGGCCTGCGCGGTAACCAGTTCGTCGTTAGACGTCCCGCCCGCCGCCGGCGAAACGAGAGCGACCGCCGGCACCCGGCCACTGTCGAGCACGGTGCGCAGATTGAGCACGTCCGCGGCGGCCTTGAACTCGCCGTCCGGATCGCCCGCAAGCCGTTCGCGGATCAGGTCGGGCGCAAACAGCGACTGATACATCTGCTCGGGGCTGGTGACGTCGAGACCGCGCACGACGCTGGCGAGCTCGCTGCCGCCTCGCGGACCGGCGAAGAATCCGGAGGGCGAGATCGTCAGCCAGCGGCTGTCGTCGATCGCCAGCATGGTGACCAGCGGCTTGTCGCTGTCGGGGCTCCAGATTTTCAGCCCGTCGGTTGCAGCCGTGAAAATCTGCCGACCGTCTTGGAGAATTTCGACAAAGAGAATCTCGTTGCCATGGCCTTCGAACTGCCGGACCAAGCGACCGGTCGTCAGATCGACCAGCGCGAGATAGCCCCAGAACGAGCTGAGAACGGCGCGGCTGCCGTCCGGCGAGAAATCGATCGCGCTGTGGCACGGCAATTCCATATTCCAGATCGGCTTGTCAGGACCGCCTGCGATAGGCCACTTGATCAGCCTCTCGTCCTCGCAACGCGTGCCGGTCTTGGAGATCGCCGCGCCGTCCTTGAGAAAGAGCAGATTGCCGCGGCCGCCGTGAGTCCGGGCCGGCTCGTTGCCGCGCAACGTCCATAACTCCCAGCTTCCTTGGGGATCCTTGGAAATCTCCTGCCCGCGGTTGAGCAGCAGATCGCCGTCGGCACTGAACGATGCCGAAATCGCGGAATTCGAAGGTCGCGATCTTGCGGCCATCCTGGAAACCCCAGAGCGCCGGGTCGCCTTCGTTCGACATGAAATACCGGCCGTCCGGCGATACGTCGACTGAGCGCACGTTGCCTTGCGGCCCGCCGAACGAGCGCACCACTTGCCCGCTCGCCATATCCCAAACCGTAAACGGGATGCCGCTGCCGGCTCCCAGCAGCTGTTTGCCGCCTGGCATAAACGCCAAGGCCGAAATCCCGTCGGGTGCGTCGGCGAGCCGGCGAACCGGTTGCGCGGTGCGCAGGTCCCAGAGCGTGATCCGCTTGTCCTCGCTGGCCCACACCAGTTGCTCGCCGTCGGGCAAAACGCTGAACGCAGTCGGCACCATGCTGGGCGGCGTAATCTTGCGAAGCTCCTTGCCGGTTTCGAGATCGAGAAAGAGGATTTCGTTGTCAGTGCTGCCTTGCACGAGGCTGCGGCCATCCGGGGACACGATAAAGTCCTCGCGCGGATGCTGGTACTCCCTGCCGATGGATTTGCTGGCACCGCTCGCCAGATCCCAGATGCGCAGTTCGCGGCCGACGCTCGCCGTGATGGCCTTGCGGCCGTCCGGCGTCACCCTGAGCCGAGAGATTTCCTTGTCATTGAAGCTCCGGATCAGCCGCCCGGTCTGCAGGTCCCACAGCTTCAGGGCTTTCGCGGTGCCGCCATCGGCCGTCACGAACCGTCCATCGCCGGCGAAACTGAGTTCACCCGTTTCGGCGGGTACTTTGACCGTGCGAACAAGCTGACCCGTGTCGGCGCGCCACACGCGAACGGCGGAATCGCCCAGGGCGAGGATCGTCTTCCCGTCCGGGCTGAGCGCCAGCGCCTCAAGCTCGCTGATTTTCGCAACGAAATTTCGGATGACCTTGGCGGTCGCGATTTCGATGATGGCGATCCGCCCCGAACCGCCGACTACCAAGAGCGTGCCGTCCCGCGAGTGCGTCCCGGTCCGAATCCCCGGGACCGGCATCGCGAACGCTCTGGCACGATTGCCGGTCCTCATATCCCAGATTTCGACGGTCTTGCTCGAGACTGCCAGCGCCCGGCCGTCCGGCAGCGCGTCCAGCGAACTGGCCGGCGACGTGTCGTCATCGTGGCCACCAATCACGCGCAGCAGCCGGCCGGTTGCGACGTGCCAGACACGCGGGCGGCCATCACGCGCACTGCCGATCTGCCCGTTCGAGATCAGATACTCGCCGTCCGGCGTCAGGCTGAGGCTGTTGATCTCGCTGGCATTGGGCGTGAGCGGAACGATCTCGATGGCGGGACCCGGTTGGGCCTCGACGGGCGCAGCGGCTGCCGCGCCCAGCATGGCGAGTGCGATCAGACCGAGCGTTCGGACCAAGCGGCACATGCCGTGTCCTCTCTCCGAAACCAACGTCCAATCGCCCTCCCGCAACACTGGCAGCGGGACGTGGCAAAACCAAGCCTGAGCAATACCGTGCCGCCTCACCTTATGGCTCGGTCGCGAACCGCAGCCGGCCGGTCGGTTGCAGGGTCCGCAGGTCGAAAGTCCGGACCTCGATCGCGCCGCCCTGGCCCTCGACCGTCACCACGAGCCGGTCATCGGCCACCGCGGTGCTGACGATGCGGGAGCCCTTGGGCAAAAGGGTAGTTACCTCGGTCGGGGCCGCGCTTCCCCCGGAGCGAAAAACGCGATAGCCGATCACCGCGATGACGGCCGCTACCGCCAGCATGGTAGTCAGGCCGGAGACGATCATCAGCCAGCGCACGCGAGAAACCATGCGGGCGGCTGCAGGGTCGAGTGGCGGTTCGTCGTCCGGCTGGCTCATGAGAGGTGTAGAAACCTGGGCGAGATGCGCAATCGCGAGGAATTTCAGGTCGCGCCCACCGAGGCCGGCGAGCGGCTCGACCGCGTGCTCGCCGCCCGCGTCGCCGAACTCTCGCGCTCGCGCCACAAGGCGCTCATCCTCGACGGACGGGTCGCCATCGACGGCCGCACGATCCGCGATCCCGGTCATCACGTCAACGCCGGCGCCACGATCGCGCTGGAACTGCCGCCGCCGGAGGACGCCACGCCCGGACCGGAGGCGATCCCGCTCGATGTCCTCCACGAGGACGATTCGATCATCGTGATCAACAAGCCCCGCGGGCTGGTGGTCCACCCGGCGGCCGGCAACTGGAGCGGCACGCTCGTCAACGCGCTGATTGCCCATTGTGGCGACAGTCTTTCGGGCATCGGCGGCGTCCGGCGGCCCGGGATCGTCCACCGGCTCGACAAGGACACCACCGGCGTGATGGTGGTGGCGAAGACCGATCGCGCCCACCGGTCGCTGGCAAAGCAGTTCGCCGACCACGGCCGGGAAGGACCGCTGCGGCGCGGCTATCTGGCCTTCGTCTGGGGCGTTCCGGACCGGCCGAAAGGCACAATCGACAAGCCGCTCGACCGGCATCCCAGGTCGCGGGACAAGATGGCGGTGCGCGAGGGCGGCCGCGAGGCGATCACGCACTGGGAGGTCCTGGAGCGCTATCTCGGGACCGACGGCAAGCCGGTGGCGAGCCTGCTCGCCTGCCGGCTGGAAACCGGCCGCACCCATCAGATCCGGGTGCATCTGGCTTCGATCGGCCATCCTCTCATAGCAGACGAGACCTACGGGTCGGGCTTCAAGACAAAAGTGCAACACTTGGGCCCCGAATCCCGCGCCGCCCTGGACGGCCTTGGAAGACAGGCCCTGCACGCCTATTTACTTCGTATGGAACATCCGGACGGGGGTGGTGAAGTCGAATTCCGCGCGGAACTACCGGCGGACCTGCAACGTTTACGTCAAGGCCTGTGTACTGAAAGTACTCAGTTCGATCGGAAAAGGTAATATTCGATCAATCGCTTAGATGTACACAGCAGGGTCACGACGACGTGACGCTTCGACATCTTCCTTCTGCCCGCATTTCCTATAATGTTGCGCCTGCGATGATCTCGCGGTCGCAGCAAGGACTGACACCGTCGGCTCGGGGAGCGGCGGTGTTGACCCGCCCGCCGGATTTCCGGGGGCTACTCGAAGGAGGGCGCTAAGATGGCCCAGGCTACTGCATTGCCGATTCTGAACGCAGAATCCGGCCTTACCCGATACCTCGAAGAAATCCGGCGGTTCCCGATGTTGGAGCCGCAGGAAGAGTACATGCTGGCGAAGAGCTGGCGCGAACACGGCGATCGTGATGCCGCGCACAAGCTCGTCACCAGCCATTTGAGGCTTGTTGCGAAAATTGCAATGGGCTACCGCGGCTATGGCCTGCCGATTTCCGAAGTTATTTCGGAAGGTAACGTAGGCTTGATGCAGGCGGTCAAGCGGTTTGAGCCCGAGAAGGGGTTCCGGCTTGCCACCTACGCCATGTGGTGGATCAAGGCCGCCATCCAGGAATACATCCTGCGCTCGTGGTCGCTCGTGAAGATGGGCACGACCGCGAACCAGAAGAAGCTGTTCTTCAATCTGCGCAAGGCCAAGAGCAAGATCTCGGCGCTGGAAGAGGGCGACCTCCGTCCCGACCAGGTCAAGCTGATCGCCAAGCGGCTCGGCGTGACCGAGCAGGACGTCGTGGACATGAATCGCCGGCTCGGCGGCGACGTTTCGCTGAATGCTCCCATCCGTGAGGACGGCGATACCGGCGAATGGCAGGACTGGCTGGTCGACGACAGCGTCAGCCAGGAATCGCGCATGGTCGCGAACGAAGAGGCGGACAACCGCCGCAAGGCGCTCGGCGAAGCGCTCTCGGTCCTCAACGACCGTGAACGGCGCATCTTCGAGGCGCGCCGGCTCGCCGACGACCCGATCACGCTCGAGGAGCTCGCCGAGGAGTTTGGCGTCTCCCGCGAACGCGTTCGGCAGATCGAAGTCCGCGCCTTCGAGAAGGTGCAGAAGGCGGTGAAGAACCGCGTCGCCGCGATGGAGCAGCCGCAGGTCGCGGCCGCTCCGCTCCCGGTGCACTAACGCGCACCGTTCTTTGCTAAGGCCCGCTGTTCTTCGCAACCGCGGGGCCATTTCCAAACCATATCCGCGCACTCCGCCACCCTCTCCCCTTGCGGGAGAGGGTGGTGAGACTGTTTGAGCGCAGCGAAAACAGTGGAGCCGGGTGAAGGGGTCGCTTTGTCATTCGTCGCACTCCCTCCGCTCATCCCCCCGAAAGCGGGGACCCAACGCAAGATGCATCTGGAAACGTGGATGCGCGCTTGCGCGGGCATGGGCGGAGAGGAGAGTCGCGAAGATTCATAATACCCTCACGCGCGCCGGCGGATGCAGGCGCGGCGGTGAAATCTCCTCGGTGCGTGGTGGCGCGGCGAGTGGCATTTCGATTGTCGCCTTCGCGGCGTCCGCTTCCGCGTCGCGCTGAGCGAGCCGGGCCAAGACCTCGCTGACCGCGGCGACGTGCTTGTTCGCCGCATCGCATGCCTCCTGCGGCGAAAGTCCGTCGCGCAGGCCCTCGAATGCCTTGTACAGCCAGGCCTTCGCGTCGTCCGGCAGCATCGGAAAGTGCCTTGCCGCGCAGGCGCGTACCTCGCCGCGGCAACCCTTGCCGCGCTTGCAGCGCCTGAGCGTACAGACGCGCCAGAACTTCAGAAAATCGTGCAGCCGGCGGCGAGAGGCATCGCGCTCTGCCTCGGTCAGCACCGGTTCGTCCTCGTCGTCTGTGTTGCGCGCACGCGCGTTCGCTTTCGTCATCCTGCTCATGTTGTCTGGACAGCCTTTCTCGTTCCCGGTGCAAACGCCGGGGTTCCGGATTTGCCGCCCCTCGCTCTCTTTTCCGCATATCGGGCAAGCCCGACATGCGTGCGAGGGGGGCGGAGCGCCGAGAGGCGCACCAACTTGCGCCTTGCGGCGCCGCGCCCTTGGCGAAGGGCGCTCGCCTTTCGGCGCTCCACCACGGCGATTTCTGTCCCCGGGGCCGCGTTTCCGTCCGTCGCATTCGCGCGGCAGATCGTGCAGCGAGCTCCTCGCAGACGGCTCGTAGTGGCCGTCGAGCGGGGTCCCGGGGCCTCCCGAGTGCGCGGGTTGCATCTCCCCGCGCCCGCGGGCGCCGTCCCCTGCCCCGCTTCAGGATGCCTCCGGAGGCGCCCCTCATGGACAAGGTAATAGGAATATAATCATTGATCGGGCAATGTCAACCGGCCCGGCATTATGAACAATTCGAGCCACAATCGAGCGAAGCGGAGCATGAAACGAAAATCGGTCTCCAAAGATTGAGTTTGGCTGCCTGAATGACTATTTTTCACGCCTTGAAGAAGTTGGCTTCGCGCCATCGACCGACAGTGTCGGGAATGTAGATATGCCGCCACTCAATCAGGAAACGATCAACGACAATGCGAAGCTGATCATGCATCGGCTGATTGCGCGCTTGCTTTCCCGCGATCGTTCCTTGGTCGATTGCTCGAAGGCTGCGCTCGCCAGAAATGCGGTGCATTTTCCGGACCGGACATTTATTGCGGAATGGGAGAAGCTGCTTTGCCTCCCGACGCAGGAACTCCGTGTACGCCTGACCAGCCGAGATGAGGTGATGAAGCGATTGCGATTGTCATCGCCGTTCATGACGTCGGATGGCGTGGATTTCACCGATCACGCCTTGCGGCGGCGCATCAGGCGGGCGGCGAAAAGAATATCGGCGCGAGCGCCCCACCCTTCGTCGGATTAATGTCGCCATCTCGTTCCATCCGAACTCTCGGCGACCTGGAGCGAACCGTCCGAGCGATTGCCACCGAGTTCAAGACCGACAAAGTCTTCATTATCGGCAGCCAAAGCATTCTTTTGGCATGGCCGGATGCGCCGCCTGTGATGAGGTCCTCTCCCGAAATCGATGTATTTCCCGAAAACGCGAAGGTCTGGGAAATCGAAGAGAAAAAGAAGCATCCTGACGAATTCCCCGAAGCGTCGGAGCATATCGACGCGCTTTTCGGAAGTGGGTCACATTTCCACAAGACGCACGGATTTTACATCGATGGCGTTGACGAAAGGACAGCGACATTTCCCACCGGCTGGCAATCCAGAGCGATCATCCGCCGTATCGATGTCAACGGCCGAACGGTGGCCGCGGTCGCGCCGTGTCCGGAAGATCTCATCGTATCAAAGCTCGTGCGCCTTGATGACAAGGACAAGTCATTTATTGAAGCTTATCACACAGCGCGGCCGATCGATCCGAGAGTCATAGAGGAACGATTGGACCTATGCGACCTGGAGTCGGAAATCGTCGCCAGGGCTCGTGCCTATATCCGCAACCTCACGGCAGAGACTCGCTGACCCGGACGAACAGCCGCTACTGCTTCCACACGCCTCACGCGCTGCGGCCGAACCAGTCGAAGTGCTGGCCGGGCGCAGGCTTGCGCGGCAGGTAGCGGCCGTTGGCCTTGGCGACGATCTTGCCGTCGCGCGCGATGATCTTGCCGCCCTTGATGGTCGCGACCGGCCAGCCGCGCAGCGTCTTGCCCTCGAACGGCGAGAAGTCGGACATGCCCTGCAGGTCCTCGGCGCGCACCACGCGTTCGAGGTCGAGGTCGACCACCACGAGATCGGCGTCCGAGCCCACGGCGATCGTGCCCTTCTGCGGATAGATGCCGTAGACACGCGCGGGCGCGCGGGTCGCGCGGTCGACCAGCACGTCGAGCGGAATCCCGCGCAGCCGGCCGTAGTGGAGAAGCGCCGGCAAATGCGTGCCCAGCGCCGGCAGACCCGGCCGCGCGCCATGCAGCCCCGCCTCGGGCCGCTTCGAGGCGCGGCCGCGCGAGGTGTTGTCGGTGCCGACGGTGTTGATCGAGCCTTCGAGGAAACCTTCCCACAGCGCGGTCTGATGCTCGGGCGTCCGCACCGGCGGCACCATCTTGACCAGGAAGCCGTTCGGATCGTGGCTGTTGATGCCGAGATAGGGCGTCGTGGTCTCGACAGTGAAGTGATTGCCGGCGCGGCGCGCAGCACGCACGACTTCGAGCCCCTGATGGCTGGAGAGGTGCACCACGTAGAGGTGCGCGCCGGCGAGCTTGGCGAGGTAAAGCGCAGTCTGGATCGCCAGCGCCTCAGCGACCGCAGGGTGCGCGTGCTCCCAGTCGGCAAGCGTGCCCGTCGGCTTCTTCGCCAGTTCCTTGCGGGCGGCGTCGATCAGCGCTCCGGTTTCGCAGTGGACACAGACCACCGCGTCAGGTCCGAGCGAGGCGACCGTCTTGAAGCCGTGGAGCAGCACGTCGTCGGTGACCGACTTCACGATGCCCGGCATGCCGGACATATAGAACTTGAACGAGCGGATCCCGAACTGTTCGGCGTACCCGGGGATTTCCTCGATCTGCTGCTCGGTGAAAATCTGCGGATGGAAGACGGAATCGACGTAGCTGAGCTCGTCCATCGCCTTGCGGAACGCCGGCAGGTGGTCGAAATACGAGTCTTCGAGGCTGCGCAGGAAAATGCCAATCGTCGTCACACCTCCGAGGATCGCGGCGCGCGTTTCGGTCTCCGCCTCGCTCTCATAGGACAGTTCGTTGCCGATATGCGTATGAGGATCGAAGATGCCCGGCAGCACGGTCCGGCCCGTCGCATCGTAAATCTCGGCGGCGGGTTGCGTCAGGTTTTGGCCGAGCGCGACGATCTTGCCGCCGGCGATACCGACATCGGCCTCCACCTGGCCGACGCCGGGGATGACCAGAGTGCCGTTGCGAACGAGCAGATCGAGCGAACCGGGTCGACCGTTACCTGTACTCATGGCTGCTTCCTCACCTCAAGGGTAACGCCCGGCGAACGCTGCGGGCCTCAGGGCAGCAATTCCCGCTTCATCACCGACCGCGCGACTTCGCGGCCGTCCTTGAAGACGTGGCGGCGCACCGGCTGTTCGCGGATCGCCTCGTGGACCGACGGTGCGTCGACCACCACCAGGTCGGCGGCGCAGCCGGCCGCGATTCCGTAGTCCGGGATGCGCGCGGCCTTGGCGCTGTTCACCGTGATCATGTCGGCGACCTGCTCGAGCTCGTGCGGCAGCGTGAGCTGCGCCACATGCGCCATCATCGACGCGCATTCGAGCGGATCGGGCTTGCCGAACGGATAGTACGGATCGTTGACGTCGTCCTGCGAGGTCACGACGTTGACGCCACGCGCCAGCAGCTCCTTCACGCGGGCGATGCCGCGGCGCTTGGGTTCGCGGTCGATGCGTGCCGAGCAGACCAGATTGATGTGGGCGTTCACCGAAATGGTGACGCCGGCGGTCGCCACCATGTCGACGATCTTGGCGGCGTAGACGTCGTTGTAGCCGCGCCATCGCGCCGCAATGGCTCGCGGCGACGCGGCCCTGGAAGCCTTCGCGCATCGTCTTGAGCGCGAGATATTCGAGGCTGCGCGAGTTGGGGTCGTCGGTGTCGTCCACCAGCATGTGGATGTCGAGATCGTGGCGCTTGGCGATATCGAAGCAGATGTCGATGTGCTGGCGCGCGTCCTCGTCGGTGTATTCGTACCAGGGCAGTCCGCCGACGATGTCGCAGCCTTCCTTGATCGGCCTCCTCCATCAGCTCGGCCGCGCCCGGATCGCGCGCGATGCCCTCCTGCGGGAACGCCACGACCTGGATGCCGGCAATAGTTCTTCATCTTCTCGCGCGCGAGCAGCAGTCCGCGCGCGGCGCGCAGGCCGCCGATGGTGCCGACATCGGCGAACAGGCGGAAGAACGTCGTGCCGTTCATCACGCCGACCTCGATCACGCGCATCGCGCGCGCCGCGACCTCGGCGGGATCGTACTTGCGCTTGAAGTCGTTGGTGATCTCGATCGCTTCCGGCAGCGTGCCCGACAGGTTCGGCCGCATGATCTCGCCGAGCAGGCACTTGTCGGCGTGAAAGTGCAGATTGAACAAGCCGGGCAGCACGAGGCTGCCGGCGGCGTCGATCTCCTTGGTCGCCTTGACGGCGAGGCTGGGACCGACCGCCGAAATCCGCGCGCCGTCGATCGCGATATCGACCGGCTGCGGCTGGCTACGGACGCGCGCGTTGCGGATGATCAGGCTGTTCACGATGGCTTTCCATGCTGGCTCTTGGACGTCACACGCGTTCGAGGATGTGCAGTCCGCGCGTGCGGTCGATCAGATAGATGAGGCCTCGGTCGTCGAAGCAGACGTCGTTGCTCTGCACGCGCTTGGCGCCCTCCGGCACATCGGCGGCATGAACGACGCAACCTCGCGCGGTGCGTGCGGGTTGGCGATGTCGACGATGCGCAGCCCGTGCGCGAACCAGGCGATCGGGATCTCGGTGCTGCGGATTTCCTCGCAGAGCTGATGCAGGCCGGTGTAGTCGGGCTTCAGGCTGCCGTCTTCGTCGGTCACCTGGAAGCTGGCGAACGGGAATCGGCCGCGTTTCGTCGGTGATGTCGACGATCCACAGGAACGATGGCGAGCCGGGGCCGAGGCGCACCACGTCCTCGTCCGCCACCAGCATGATCCGGCGGCCGCGCACCTGGAACGGCACCGGCAGCGCGGTGTGCGTCGGCCAGGGAAACGGCGGGCTCCAGTCGAGACCGGAGATGAATTTCGGCTTGCTGATGTCGTCGATGTCGAGGATGACGAAGCCGCCGTGCCAGTAGCTGACGTAGAGCCGGTTGCCGAGGCGCATCGGGTGGTGGCAGCGGTGATCGGTGCCCTTCCAGGTCGGGCGTCTCGCCGCCGGCGGTCCATTGGCCCGGCATCCACCACTTGCCGACCAGTCTCCGGCCGCGTCGGGATTCTGGAAGTCGATGATGCCGACCACGTTGCCGAGATAGCCGTCGATCTCGGGCGAGCCGTAGACATAGCGGCCGTCGAAGGTGAAGCGGTGCATGCCGCGTGCCGCCCAGGTCGCGATATGCTTGGGCTTGGACGGCGTGCTGACGTCGAAGACCTCGAGCCCGCCGCGGAAATTCGGGTCCTGCCGGCCGATCGGGAAAATCTCCCGGTTGACCAGCATGATGCCGTTTTCGACGCGCACCTTGTGCGAGAGCGTGCCTTCCGGCACCTGGATCTCGGCGAGCCAGCGCGGCTTGCGCCGGATCGCGACGTCGATGATGGTGGTGCCGTCCGGCGGCATGACGTGGCCGACATAGGCGACGTTGTCGCGCACCACGACCTGCCCGCCGCCCGGACAATCGAAATAGCCGACGACCTTGAGCCCCTTAGCTTCGGCCATTGTTTCCTCCGCGATGGCGCATCCCGAGCGCATCGCAAGAGACACGGCGCCGGAAACTTTCGATCGAGCAAGCTATTATGCAACCCGAAGCAAGGTCAATCAAACCGCCCGTTGCAACGGCGACGGGCTTCGACCGGTTCGATTGCGGGTCTCCATGAGCGGCGCAAAGCGCATGCTCACCTGTGCATAACATTGCGACGGACGCATCCGGTTGCGCTAAGCTGGCGTCGCCGCTCACGCCCGGCACACGCCTGGACCATGGACCCACCGATGAATGCACGCGCGCTCGTTGTCCTGACGTTGCTGACAATTCCGCTGGCGGGATGCGTGGTCGCCGGGGGCGTCAACTATCATTTCCCCAAGCCGTCCCCGACCGGAGACAAGAAGTGCGACCCGGCGGATAAATCCGCCGACTGCGCACGGCCTGCCGACCGGGCCCGGCCCTGACGCACGGCGCCGCACGGGTCGAATGGCTGCCATGCGGCCGGCAGGTCAGCTCCGCCAGGCGTAGAAGATCAAGTTGTTGTCCTGAGTCCGGTCGAGACAGTCGGTGCGAAAGCCCATCCCCTGCAGCAGGGCTTCGACCTCCTCCGGCTTGATCCCGGTCTCCGGCAGGAAGTCGCACTCCATCGCGATGTTCCTGATCTTGCCGAGGTCGGCCGGTACGATGCCCTTCAGCACCTCGAGGAAGTATCCTTCGACGTCGATCTTGAGCATGTCGACGGCCGCGATCCGATGGGCGGCGATCTGCTCCGACACCGTCGTGCTGGTCACCTCGTGGGTCTCCAACTCCTGATTAGCGGCCGCATCCGCGAGCCAGGTCACCTGGTCTTTGTTCAGCAGTGTGCTGAGGCCGGACACCCGCGTGGGCTGGTGGAGCACGAGCGTCTCCCCGCTCCGGCTCGCCACCGCCTGGTTGAAGGCTTCGACCCTCGTGACTGCGGGATCGACCAGCCGCCCGATGTTCTCATCGAGATAGCCGAACGTACGCGGGCTGGCTTCGTAACAATAGATCGCCTTCGGCCGATAGCGGCGATGCGCCCAGATTGAATAGATCCCGACATTCGCTCCCACGTCCATGATCGTGGGGCGTTCGGGAACCTGCATCTCCCTGTGCTGGTAGATTTGCGAGACGAAGGTCTCGTCGTAGAGAAACTGCGTGTCCGAGTCATTCTCGTCGATCACGGACAGGTCCAGAGGGCCGATCATCGCTCGCCGCATTACGTTCTCGTTCTCCAGTGCGGAAGGCACGCCGCAGGACGCGGAACGCCAGCGCGTCCTCGCATGCCCCTTCCCGCGCGACAACGGATAAGTGCTATTCCCTGATCCGACGAAACGGACCTTGATTTTTTCTGACATCGAGTGCCGCGGCAAGCGCCTTCGAGCTACTTCCGCATGCCGAACAGGTAGTAGTTGTCCTTGATGTGCGGAATCGCGATGTGGACCCAATCGTAGTCCCCGTCCCGCTCCCAGCCGTTGAAATATTCCACGTTGTCGAGCCCAAAGAACTCCTGCTGATAGCCGATGAGGAAATACTTCGGCACCAGCGCCTTAATGCGATCACGCAACTCGAATGGCATCTCGCTGATCGACCACAATCCGACGATCACGCCATCGCGCTCAAGTTGCGCACCGGCCGGCAACGATGTGGTGAACGTCACACGCTTGCGTTCGTCGGCCGCGAGCGTGCGGCCGAGATACCATTCCTGCAACTGCAGGAATTCTGGCAGGTCATAGATTGCATACGAGCCGCTGAATCCGCGGTTTGCCAGCAGGCGGCAGAAATTGCCGTAGCCGCCGCCGACCTCCAGGATCGCGCCACCGCCCGTGAGCTCGTGTCCGGTGGCGTTCTCGAACCGGAAGATCGAGTACGCATGGTGCACGATGTTGCCGTTGGTCTGCAGCACCGCGTCGAGCTCGGCACCGCCGACGCCCGGATCCTTGATCAGCTCGCGGACGAACGCCCAGTTCGGCAAGCCCTGCAGATACTGCAGCTCGTCGGGCGGCGGCGAATAGAACATCGTGCCGATGATCAGCGGCCAGTGCAGAAACCGCTCGCGGTCGCCCGCAAGCAGCGCGCGCAGCGTCGCCCGCTGCTCGGTCCAGAACTGCATTTCCATGGGAGCACCTGACAAGCTCGACTACCGCCTTTGCGCCCCGTGAAAAATACCAAGAATCATCACCTGGTCTTGGCTCTCATTCACTTCATAGACGATGACATAAGGCAGTCCGCGGACGGCCCATTCACGCGTTCCTGCCGAACGTCCGGCGCGTCCTGCGTACGGAAAAAAGCGTAACACTTCCGTGGCCTCGCGAATGCGTTCTCCGACGTGGGCCGCCGAGTTCAGGGCTTCGCTCGGAGATGTAATCATGAATCGCAATGAGCTGGGCGCGTGCTCGCGCACTGAAACGTAACGTCAGCGGCGAAAGCGCCGCCATACATTTTCCATTTCCGAATTGGTTGCAATCGCGCCAGCACGCACCTCTTCTCGCGCCGATTCAATTTCCTTGAGTTGTTCGTCGGTCAACTGAAAATGTTGCGCGTCAGGATTGGCGAAGCCAAGGAGGAACCGCGCGGCAACGTCCTGCTCCAATTCAGAGAGCCGCTGAACGCTCGCAATCGCTTGTTCCAGAAGTTTCGTCATGATCGAACTGTACCATCCGTTCTCGATGATGCAAGGCACTGGTCAAAACTTCAGCGGCCGCGCCTGCTGCACCTGCGGCAGCGCGCGCACCTGCGCCAGCACCGCGGGCGGCAATTCGCCGTCGATCTCGATCAGCGCGATGGCGTTGCCGCCCGGCGCTTCGCGGCCGACGTGGAAGGTTGCGATGTTGATGCCGGCCTCGCCCAGCGTCGACGAGAAGCGGCCGATGAAGCCCGGCTTGTCGAGATTGGTGATGTAGATCATCGACGGGCCGAACTCGGCATCCATGCGGATGCCCTTGATGTTGACGATGCGCGGACGCCCGTCGGCGAACACCGTGCCGGACACGTGGCGCGACTGCCGCTCGGTCGTCACCGTCACGGTGATCAGGCTCTCGTAGTCGCTGTGGCTCTCGCGCGTCGTCTCCTCGATGACGATGCCGCGCTCCTTGGCGATGATCGGCGCCGAAACGACGTTCACGTCCTGCAGCATCGGCCGCAGCAGCCCGGCGATCGCCGCCGAGGTGAGCGCCTTGGTGTTCATGCCGGCGACCACGCCCTCGTAGGAGAGCTGCACCTTGGTGATGCCGCTCTCGGTCAGTTGGCCGGCGAACGAGCCGAGCTTCTCGGCGAGCTCGACGAACGGCTTGAGCCGCGGCGCCTCCTCGGCGGTGATCGACGGGAAGTTCACCGCATTGGAGATCGCGCCGCGCAGCAGATAGTCCGACATCTGCTCGGCGACCTGCAGCGCGACGTTCTCCTGCGCCTCGGTGGTGGCGGCGCCGAGATGCGGCGTGCAGACCACGTTCGGATGTCCGAACAGCGGGTTCTTGTTGGCGGGCTCCTCGGTGAAGACGTCGAACGCCGCGCCCGCGACCTGGCCGGAATCGAGCGCCGCGCGCAGCGCCGCCTCGTCGACCAGCCCGCCGCGCGCGCAGTTGACGATGCGTACGCCCTTCTTCATCGCGGCGAGCGCCTTGGCGTCGATGATGTTCTTGGTCTTCTCGGTCAGCGGCGTGTGCAGCGTGATGAAATCGGCGCGCCGGATCAGCTCGTCGAGCTCGACCTTCTCGACGCCGAGCTCCAGTGCGCGCTCGGGCGACAGGAACGGATCGTAGGCGATCACCTTCATGTGCAGGCCGATGCGCGCGGTTGGCGACGATCGAGCCGATATTGCCGCAGCCGATGACGCCCAGCGTCTTGCCGGTGATCTCGACGCCCATGAAGCGGTTCTTCTCCCACTTGCCGGCCTGGGTGGAGGCGTCGGCCTGCGGAATCTGCCGCGCCAGCGCGAGCATCAGCGTGATGGCGTGCTCGGCGGTGGTGATCGAATTGCCGAACGGCGTGTTCATCACGATCACGCCCTTGGCGGTGGCGGCCGGGATGTCGACGTTGTCGACGCCGATGCCGGCGCGGCCGATCACCTTGAGGTTCTTGGCCTGCTCCAGGAGCTTGGCGGTGACCTTGGTGGCCGAGCGGATGGCGAGGCCGTCGAAGCGCGCCGATCAGCGTCGGCGAGCTTGTCCTTGTCGGCGCCGAGCTTCGGCTGGAAATCGACCTCGACGCCGCGATCCTTGAAGATCTGCACGGCGGCGTCCGAGAGCGCGTCGGAAATGAGGACTTTGGGTGACATCGGGAGCCTTGCTTCCTTCACCCTCCCCTGGAGGGGGAGGGTCGGCGCGAAGCGCCGGGGTGGGGTGAAATTGAGCGAATACGGAATGTTTGGTGAATGCTGGCTTGGCTGTCACCCCACCCCGCCGCCCTCCGGGCGTCGACCCTCCGCCTCCAGGGGAGGGTAAAAAGTGCTACGCCGCCTTCGCCAGCGCGTCCTTGCTGTTGGCGAAGGCCCAGTCGAGCCACTGCGTCAGCGCCTCGACATCGGCGCGCTCGACCGTGGCACCGCACCAGATGCGCAAGCCCGGGCGGCGCATCGCGATAGGCGTCGATGTCGTAGGCGACGCCTTCCTTCTCGAGCGCCGCCGCCAGGCCCTTGACGAAGCGCGGCCTGGCCGTCGGCCGGAAAGCTTCAGGACCTCCGGATCGACGACCTTGAGGCAGACCGAGGTGTTGGAGCGCAGCGCCGGGTCCTTGGCCAGGAAGTCGATCCACGGCGTGCGCGCCACCCAGTCGGCGATCGCCTTGGCGTTGGCGTCGCAGCGCGCGATCGGCGCCTTGAGGCCGCCCAGCGACTTCGCCCAGGTCAGGGTGTCGAGATAGTCCTCGACGCACAGCATCGACGGCGTGTTGATGGTCTCGCCGACGAAGATGCCCTCGTTGATCTTGCCGCCCTTGGTCATGCGGAAGATCTTCGGCAGCGGCCAGGGCGGCTTGTAGCTTTCGAGCCGCGCCACCGCGCGCGGCGACAGCACGATCATGCCGTGCGCGGCCTCGCCGCCCAGCGCCTTCTGCCAGGAGAAGGTGACGACATCGAGCTTTCGACCAATCGAGCGCCTGCGCGAAGCAGGCCGAGGTGGCGTCGCAGATGGTGAGGCCCTGACGGTCGGCCTTGATCCAGTCGGCGTTCGGCACGCGCACGCCGGAGGTGGTGCCGTTCCAGGTGAAGACCACGTCGGAGTTCGGAATCGACCTTGGCGAGATCCGGCAGTTCGCCGTAGCCGGCCTTGAGCACGGTGACGTCCTTGAGCTTGAGCTCCTTGGCGACGTCGCTCACCCAGCCTTCGCCGAACGATTCCCAGGCCAGCATGGTGACCGGCCGCGCGCCGAGCAGCGACCACATCGCCATCTCGACCGCGCCGGTGTCGGAGGCCGGCACGATGCCGATGCGGTAGTCGGCCGGAACTTCGAGCACTTCGCGGGTCAGGTCGATGGCGCGCTTGAGCTTCGCCTTGCCGATCTTCGACCGGTGCGAGCGTCCGAGCAGTGCGTCGGTGAGGGCTTGCAGGCTCCAGCCGGGGCGCTTGGCGCAGGGGCCGGAGGAAAAATGCGGAACGGCCGGCCGCATTCCGGGCTTCGACGTCGCCATGTCGTCTATCCTTCCAGATAGGCGCCCCTCGGTGGGGAGGGGTGTCCCGCTGCCGGACATACGGAAGGAGGACGCACAGTCAAGCGCCGCGCAAGCTGCCGCAGGCCGCGGTCACGGCGGCCTGAGGCTTGCGGGCATCAATGGCGATGAATCTTGTTTGCGCTGATCAGAACTTGAAGCCGATGCCGAGCGCGGCCGGTGCTGATGCTCGAATTGATGTTCCAGATCGGTTGGAAGTTCACGAATTCGAATTCGCCGCGCAGGAACACGTTCGGCATCAGCATGACGTCGAGGCCGCCGCTCAGCGACCAGCCGTAGATCACGGCGCCGGCTTCGGTCTCGTTCTCGGTGAAGAAGAACGGCGTGATGATCGGGTCGGGGTGGTCGGTCGGATTGGGTGCGATCTCGATGCCTTGCGCGGTAGCGGAGCGATAGACGTCGGCGCGTCCGACTGCGACGCCGATGCCGACATAGGGCAGGAAGTTGTCCGAGCTCGACGCCGGCGCGCGCCCGCAGCGTGCCGTAGTCGGTGATCTGCATCGATGCGGCGTTGCCCGTAAGCGTCATCGTCGTAGGCGATGCCGCTCGTCGTCGCGGTGACGCGGCGTGATCGGCGATATCCGGAGCAGTCGAGCGAGATAATTGACCGTGCTCCAGTTGAAGTCGACGCCGAGGATCACGCCCTCCCACTGGTTGTTGTAGCCGATGAAGCCGCCGAGCTGGCGGACCGCGTATCGCCCTTGCCGAGCACTTCGCCAGGCCGAGACACTGTTCTCGGACTTCGACCTGCAGTTCGCGCAGCATGTGGGCGATCAGCGGCTGCGTCGACTTGGCGAAGTTCATGCTGCCGACGCCGCAGCCGACGTGACCGCCGACATAGAAGCCGCCCCAGCGGGGCAGGACCTGGACCGGCGGCCGGAGCCATCGGCAACATCGGTTCGGAGCCACGCAGCACGGATCGGGCCGCGCAGCGTCGCAAGCTCGCCGGCCAGCGCATCCGGCATCCAGGCGATGAGGGCAAAGGCAACGAGCAATCGACGCATGACGGCCCCTTGAGTTGCGCGGAGATTCGTTCCGCGCTGTCATCATCATGAATGATTAACCTTAATGAGCGGTTAGCTTGCGCCTACCCGGCGGCGGAACCGTTGACATTTGTCGCTCGAATCGGGCTCGAACACCGCTGCGCGGACGAAGCCGCGGCCGAAACGAAAGCGGCGCGGGACGTGTCCCGCGCCGTCTCGAAGTCCGTGATATCGGATGCGCTGAAGCTGACTCAGCCCTTGCGCATCAGCGGCGGCGGGAGCGGAGCCACGATCCGGCTGCAGCATCCAGCGCATGCCGATCTTGAAGTCGTGCGAGTCGAAGTTGGTGAGCGTGTAGTAGGCGCGCGGGCCGTTGCCGGCCGCAACCCGCGCCGACGCGCAGTCGATGATCGCGCGGTCTCGACGCGCCCATGTTCAGGTAGCGGTAGGCGAACTCGACCTTGAAGTTGTTGGTGACGTTGTAGGCGAGGCCGGCATGCAGCGCCCAGGCGAAGCTCCACTTCGACGTTGTCCTGCGACGGCATAGCCGAAGCCGGCGGTGCCGTCGGCGATGAAGCCGACGTCGGTCAGCGCCGCGATCTTGTGGTAGGCGCCGCCGACGCCGGCGCCGACGAACGGCGTCAGGCACCACCAGGTGCCGAGATCGAGATAGACGTTGGCGAGGAACAGCCGAGCCTGAGTGATCGCCGTCGTAGACGTCGAAGCAGCGGCCGCCCGGGCAGAACTCGGTGTAGCTGCCGATGACCTTGAACCTTCCTTCGATGCGGTATTCACCGGTGACGTCGAAGCGCAGCCAGTTGTTCCACGGTAGCCGATACCGAAGCCGACGAACGCGGTGTCCTTGATGTCCTTCTGGTCGATGCGCCAGCTCGCCGGCCAGACGAAGGCCGGGTTGGTCTGGTGAGCTGGAAGTCGCTTGAAGACTTCTGTGCCGACGCCGACGTCGCCACGCAGATACCAGCCGCCGGTCTCGACCGCGACCGGCTGCACGATCATCGGCGGGGCAAGGGGGGGGCAGATCGGCAGCGTTGCGCCTGCCGTGCTGAGCAGACGCAGTCGCTCCAGCGAGCGCCAAGATCTTTGCACGAACCATGACTTCGTCCTTTCGTCCGGCAAGGGGCACCGAGCCCCCTCAGGGATGAACCAATGAGACGAAGATGGCAGCAAACTCTTAAGCGACGACTTAACCTTACTTTTTAACCGCGAATTTTAACCTTCGTTAACCGTTATGGCACGCGTCGCGAACTCATGCGTGCAATGCCGCCAGCCAGATACCGTTATCGAATGCACGATGTTGAGGCATGGACGCGCGGAGCGACGACGCGTGCTCGATGCACACGCGAAACACTGCGGGCGCCTGCTGCGCCGCGTTTACGCATGCGCTTCGATCGAGCGTACGAATTGCGCAATCAACTGCTGCTGTCGTCGAGCTTGCCGATGTGGTGCTGCGAGTAGAGCTCGACGCCGAGCTTGGCGACGAGATCGAGCTGCGTCTCGAGGAAGTCGATGTGCTCTTCCTCGTCGTGCATCAGCTTCTCGAACAGGTCGCGCGTCACGTAGTCCTTCACCGCATGGCAATGCGTCGCGGCCTCCTGATAGAGCGCGCGCGCCGAGATCTCGGCCGCCAGGTCGCAGTCGAGCACTTCCTTCACGTTCTGCCCGATGTGCAGCGGATCGAGCACCTGCATGTTGGGGAAGCCGTCGAGAAAGATGATGCGCTCGATCAGCTTGTCGGCGTGCTCCATCTCCTCGATCGATTCCTTGCGCCAGTACTTCGCCAGCGCCTTGAAGCCCCAATTGTCCAGCAGCCGGTAGTGCAGCCAGTATTGATTGATGGCGGTGAGCTCGTGCCGCAGGCCGCGGTTGAGATATTCGATGACCTTCGCGTCGCCCTTCATGATGCCGCATCCCTGGCCAGATGCTGTCGTTGCGGTGCCGCGCGCGGCACACGATTTGGAATTGCTCTAATCTGGATTAGGAGCGCGAAGCCGGCAAGGGCAGAAGACCTGCCGATCAAGCTCGCCAGAAAGCGCAGTTATTCAAATTGAAACTGGAGGTCAGTCGCGGTGCTGGCCGCTCGGGCAGCACTGGCAGCTCGGCCGGCAAGCCGCCGCCAGCGCCTCGTCCATGATCCGCCGGATGGTACGTGCGCACCGCCCGCACTGGGCACTGCAGCCGAGGCAACCATACACCTGGCCGGTCGTGCGCGGCGTTTGCTCCGCCGCACGACCGTACGCACGTCATGGTCGCTGAGCACGTTGCAGGAGCACACGATCATGGAAGGCGCCGGCGTCCCAGGAGGCGTTTTTTAGTTCTATATGCAACTATCGATACATTCAACCGAGGCGAACGGCGCAAAGCGGAAAACGCAGCTTTTACACGTATTCCAATCTGGCCTGCCGGCCGGGCGCCGCGGCAAGCAGCATCGAGATCGCTCGCGAGCTTCAGTTCTTGCCTGCCGGTCGAAACATCGAACGCGCATCAGACGGCAAGCTCGCCGCGTCGGCCTTCAGGCCGCCGCCTCGGTGAGCGCGTCGACGATGCCGTCGACCACCTCCTCGACCAGCACCTTGTCGTCGCCCTCGCCCATGACGCGGATCACCGGCTCGGTGCCGGACGGCCGCACGATCAGGCGGCCGTGGCCGTTGAGGCGCTGCCTCGGCGTCCTTGATGGCGGTGCGGACCTTGGCGTTCTCGAGCGGCTTGCCGCTCTTGTAGCGCACGTTCTTCATCACCTGCGGCAGCGGCTCGAAGCGGTGGCAGACCTTCGACACCGGCTGGTCCTGCTTCTTCACCACGGCCAGCACCTGCAGCGCGGCGAGCAGGCCGTCGCCGGTCGTGGTGTAGTCGGACAGGATGATGTGGCCCGACGGCTCGCCGCCGACATTGTAGCCGTGCTCGCGCATGTGCTCGAGCACGTAGCGGTCGCCGACCGGCGTGCGCACGAGCGCGATGCCGAGCCCGCGAGATAGCGCTCGAGGCCGAGATTGGACATCACGGTGGCGACGATGCCGGGCTTCGCGAGGCGGCCGTCGTCCTTCCAGCTCTCGGCGATCACCGCCAGCAGCTGGTCGCCGTCGACGATGCGCCCGCGCTCGTCGACGATCAGCACGCGGTCGGCGTCGCCGTCGAGCGCGATGCCGATGTCGGCGCGCATTTCCTTGACCTTCTGGCAGAGCGCCGCCGGCTCGGTCGAGCCGCATTCGTGATTGATGTTGAAGCCGTCGGGCTCGACGCCGATCGAGATGCACCTCGGCGTCGAGCTCCCTCAGCGCCTCCGGCGCCACCCGGTAGCCGGCGCCGTTGGCGCAGTCGACCACGACGCGCAGGCCGTCGAGCGAGAGGTTCTTCGGCAGCGTGCGCTTGGCGAATTCGATATAGCGGTCCTGCACGCCGTCGATGCGCTTGGCGCGGCCGAGATCGGCGCTCTTGGCCAGCTTCTTCGTCAGGTCGGCATCGATCAGCGCCTCGATCTCGCGCTCGACGTCGTCGGAGAGCTTGAAGCCGTCGGGCCCGAACAGCTTGATGCCGTTGTCGTCGATACGGGTTGTGCGAGGCCGAGATCATCACGCCGAGATCGGCGCGCATCGAGCGCGTCAGCATGCCGACCGCCGGCGTCGGGATCGGGCCGGTCAGCAGCACGTCCATGCCGACCGAGGTGAAGCCGGCGACCAGCGCGGTCTCGATCATGTAGCCGGAGAGCCGCGTATCCTTGCCGATCAGCGCGCGGTGGCGATGGTCGCCGCGGCGGAAGATCAGCCCGGCCGCCTGCCCGACCTTGCAGCGCCAGCTCCGGCGTGATCACGCCGTTGGCCCGGCCGCGAATGCCGTCGGTGCCGAAATACTTGCGCACCATGTTCCCCTGACCCGGTGAAGGCACACGTTTTCGGCCGAATGATCCGGCAATTCAAGGGCTGAAATCTCCGCGACAGATACGCGGCTAAACTGCACGGCATCATCGTCGAAGGGCACCGCGGTGCTATGAGCCGCGGCGCCGTCGATTCCATGGTTGCCAGAATCTCTATCGTTTTGGCCTCTTGTCGCGCCGGCGCTCGGCGGCGGCTGGGTCACGTTGATCGGATCGGAGGCCGGAAAGCTGTCCTCCAGTCCCTCCTCGAGCGACTTCTCGAGCCTTGCGCCGCTGTCGCTCCTTGGCTTCCTCCGCTCGCTCCTGACGCCGCTTTTCCTCAATCTCGTTCTCGGTGACGGTCTCGTTCGGGATGCCCATAAATCCTCCTGCTGGATCGCAGTCCGATGCCGCGGAGCCGGATCGTCGCGGAACTAACGCCCGCACAAGATGCACGTTCCGGCCCTGCGGAACTGTTCCGCTGAATGCCGCAAAACGCATTGGCACTGTTAAGGAATTCGATATGCTGGGAAAGTTCCGCCGGGCTTGACCATGCGCACCATCACCTGCATCGAGGATCTGCGGCAGATCGGCCCGCCGCAAGGTGCCGCGCGCCTTCTTCGACTATGCCGAGGCCGGCTCCTATTCGCAGGAGACGCTGCGCGCCAATCGCGCACGACCTCGAGCGCATCAAGCTGCGCCAGCGCGTGCTGGTCGACGTGTCGCAAGCGCGACCTCACCACCACCATCCTCGGCGAGAAGGCTGCGCTGCCGCTCGCGCTCGCGCCGATCGGGCTCTGCGGCATGCAGCACGGCGACGGCGAGATCCTCGCCTGCCGCGCGGCGCAGGCGGCCGGCATTCCGTTCACGCTCTCCACCATGTCGATCTGCTCGATCGAGGACGTGGCGCGAGGCGGTCGAGCAAGCCGTTCTGGTTCCAGCTCTACGTGATGCGGGACCGCGGCTTCATCAAGCGCGCTGATCGAGCGCGCCGCGGCGGCGAAGTGCAGCGCGCTGGTGCTCACGCGTCGACCTGCAGGTGCTCGGCCAGCGCCATTGCGACATCCGCAACGGCATGACGGTGCCGCCCGAGATCAAGCTCGCGCAACCTCATCGACATCGCCACCAAGCCGGCCTGGGCGCTCTCGATCCTCAAGGGCAAGCGCAAGACCTTCGGCAATCTCGCCGGCCACGTGAAGGGCATGGAGAACGTCAACTCGCTGGCGCAATGGACCGCGAGCCAGTTCGATCCGACGCTGAACTGGAAGGACGTCGAGTGGATCAAGAGCCTGTGGCCGGGCAAGCTCATCCTCAAGGGCATCCTCGACGTCGAGGACGCCAGGACTGGCCGCCAAGACCGGCGCCGACGCGCTCGATCGTCTCCAATCACGGCGGCCGCCAGCTCGACGGCGCGCCGTCGTCGATCTCGGCGCTGCCGAAGATCGTCGAGGCGGTCGGCGACGAGATCGAGGTGATGTTCGACGGCGGCATCCGCTCCGGCCAGGACGTGCTGCGCGCGCTCGCGCTCGGCGCGCGCTCCTGCATGATCGGCCGCTCCTACATCTACGGCCTCGGCGCCGGCGGCGAGGCCGGCGTCGCCAAGGCGATCGAGATCATCGGCAAGGAGCTCGATGTCACCATGGCGCTCGACCGGCACGCGCAACGTGCGCGACATCGACCGCCGGGTGCTGGTCGACGGCCAGCGGAACGCCTGGGAATTCTAACGCCCCAGTCGGCTTGCGCGTTAGAAAGACAAGCAATTTCAATCGCGTAGATTTCCACTTGACGGCCCGACGAGTCTTGGGAATCAATAGAACAAATCATGAACATGACTGGCAGCCGCTGGCTGCCTTGTCGCGGATGGGCCCATGGCTGCAGCCGAACGATCTCCTATGCCGCGCGGCGGATCGGCCTCTCCTCGACCGGCTGCGCGAGCAGCTGCGCGCCGCCGAAGCCGCGCTCGGGCTGGACGGTCCGGCGCCGCCGCTTGCACTCGGCATTCCGGCCATCGACGCCGCGCTCGGCGGCGGGTTCAGCCGCGGCGCACTGCACGAGATCGCCGCCGCGCGCGAGGCGGACACCGCCGCCGCCACCGGCTTTGCGCTCGGGCTGGCGGCGCGGCGGTGCTGGGCTTTCATCCAGGCGATCGCCCCGCGACAACCGCGCCGCTGCCGCGGTCGGCGTCCGCGGCCCGCGATCTTCGGGCGAGACAGCGTCGTCTGGATCGCCGAGGATCTCTCGCTCGCCGAGAACGGCATGCCCTATGGCCCCGGTCTCGACGCCGCCGGCCTGGCGCCCGAACGGCTGATCACGGTCGCGACCGCGCGCGCCGCGCGATGTGCTGTGGGCGATGGAGGAAGCGCTGCGCTGCCGCGCCGTCGGCGTGGTGATCGGCGAAATCCGCGGCGCGCGAGCATCGACTCCGGTGGCGACGCGGCGGCTGTCGCTCGCAGCCGCGGCCGGCAACACGCTCGGCCTGCTGCTGCGCACCGCGCCGGACGAAGACACCTCCGCCGCCGCGACCCGCTGGATCGTCGGCGCGGCGCCGCCGTCTCGCGCCTTCACCGCATGGCATCGGTCCGCCACGCTTCGCCGCGCGGCTGTGCGCAATCGCCGCGGTCATCTCGGACCTGGATCGTGGAGTGGAACAGTATGGAGCAGCGTTTCGATCTCGCGTCGGCGCATTCTGAGCCTCTGGCTCGCGCGGCTCTCGACCGACCGCATCGGGCGGCAGTGGCGTGAGAGCTCGGCTCCGTACCCCTCCTCGCGTCGTCTTCGGCAAGCGCGGCAATCTCGATCTGCTCGTCGCGGTCGATGCCGACGGCGGAGCGGCTCGGCCTGCACGCCGGTCTGGCGCTGGCGCAGGCGCGCGCCATGCATCCCGCGCTCATCGCCGTGCCGGAGGACGCAGCCGCCGACGCCGCCTGCTCGACGCCATCGCCGACTGGTGCCTGCGCTACACGCCGCTCGTCGCCGTCGATCCGCCCGACGGCATCCTGCTCGACATCGGCGGCTGCGCGCATCTGTTCGGCGGCGAAGCAGAAGCTGCGCGACGATCTCGCTGGCGCGCATGACGCGCGTTCCGGCTTGACGGCCCGCGCCGCCATCGCCGGCACCATCGGCGCCGCCTGGGCGGCGGCGCGCTTCGGCGAGACCGCAGATCGTCGCCAACCGGTGCATGAACGCGACGCTGCTCGCGCCGCTGCCGCTCGCGGCACTGCGGCTGCCGGACGAGACCGTCGCCGGCGCTGGCGCGCGTCGGCCTCAAGCGCATCGGCGACATCGCTCGATCTGCCGCGCGCGCCGCTCGCCGCCCGCTTCGGCGCCGATCTTCTGCGCCAGCTCGACCGCGCGCTCGGCCGCGAGCGACGAGCCGCTCTGCCCGCGCCTGCCGGTCGCGCCCTATCTCGCCGAGCAGAGCTTTCCCGAGCCGATCGCGCGCGAGGAGGACGTGCTCGCGACCGTCGAGCGGCTGGCGGCGCGGCTGAAGGTCGACGCTCGCAGCGCCGCGGCGACGGCGCGCGCCGCGTCGAGCTTGCTACTGTTCCGCACCGACGGCGTCGGTGCAAGCGCATCGCCGCCGGCACGTCGCGGCCGGTGCGCGATCCGCAGGCGATCCGCGCGCTGTTCGTCGAGCGGCTCGCCGCGCTCGGCGACGAGATCGATCCCGGCTTCGGCTTCGATCTGGCGCGGCTTTCGGTGCTCGCCGCCGAGCCGTGCCCGGACGAGCAGATCGGGCTCGGCGGCGGCGAGGATCAGGCCGAGCTCGACCGTCTGGTCGACCGGCTGAGCGCGCGGCTCGGCCGCCGGCGCGTCTCGCGGCTCGTCGCCCATGACAGCCATATCCCCGAACTCGCCGCCGCAGCCGCGCCGGCACAGGCGCACGGCGCGAGCCGAGCTCGGCTGGGACGCGTTCCGCCGCTTCCGCGCCGAGGCCGGAGCTGAGTCGCGCGGCCGCTGCGGCTGCTCGCCAAGGCCCGAGCCGATCGAGGACGTGATTGCCCTGGTGCCGGACGGCCCGCCGCTGCGCTTCCGCTGGCGGCGCGCGCTGCACGAGGTCGTCGCCGCCGAAGGACCCGAGCGCATCGAAGGCGCGTGGTGGAGCGAAGCAAGGCGGCCCGGCGCGCGATTATTTCCGCGTCGAGGATAAGGCGGGCCTGCGCTTCTGGCTGTTCCGCGCCGGGCTCTATCGCGACATGGCGCACGCGCCGCAGCTGGTTCATGCACGGGATGTCGCATGGCTCGCGATGCCGCGCTGGTTCCTGCACGGGATGTCGCATGACATCACGGAGGCGGTGAGCAGGCAGGCATGACCCGCTACGTCGAATTCGCCGTCGCCTCGAATTTCTCCTTCCTGCGCGGCGCCTCGCATCCCGAGGAGCTGATGCTGCAGGCGGCGCATGCTCGGGCTCGACGGGCTCGGGCTCTGCGACCGCAATTCGGTCGCCGGCGTGGTGCGCGCGCACCTGATCAAGCGCGAGCAGAAGCTTGCGCTGCGCCTATCATCCGGGCGCACGGCTCGTCTTCGCCGACGGCACGCCCGACATCCTCGCCTATCCGCGCGACCGCGCCGGCCTGGGGCCGGCTCTGCCGCCTGCTCACGCGCGGCAATCTGCGCGCCGAGAAGGGCGACTGCATCCTCTATCTCGACGATCTGCTCGAGCACATCGACGGCCTCGAGCTGATCGTGATGGAGCGCTCGACGTGGGAGCTACCGTCGCTGCCGCAGTTGCGCAAGCGGCTGCCCTCCGGATAATCGACCCTGCATGCGAAGCCGCGCCTGCGCGCTTGCGGCGATCGTCCCGGCGAGGAGTCGGACCGAGACAGCGGCACCGCCTCCCCACCCCTCCCCGCAGCGGGGGAGGGAGCCGAGCGGCAGGAAGCTCCAGAGCTGCGATGTCGCCAGCAACGAGAAAAACGTCCAAAGCCGATTTCCTCCATCGTCTGCGCGAAGCCGCGCCCGGCCGCGTGCGGCTTGCCGCCACCATGCTCTATCGCGGCGACGACCGCGCGCGGCTGGCACAGCGCGCCGCAGCTGGCGCGCGCAGGCCGGCGTGCCGCTGATCGCCGTCAACGACGTGCTCTATCACCATCCCGACCGGCGCGAGCTGCAGGACGTGCTCACCTGCATCCGCGAGCACCTGACGATCGACACGGCCGGCCGGCGGCTCGCCGTCAATGCCGAGCGGCACCTGAAGCCCCCGGCCGAGATGGCGCGGCTCTTTCGCGATGCGCCGGAGGCGATCGCCGAGACGCTCGCGCTCGACGCGGCGCTCACCTTCTCGCTCGACGAACTGCAATACGAATATCCCGACGAGACTGCGCGCGGGCTTCGCCACGCCCGCAGGAGGCGCTCGTGCATCTCACCTGGGAAGGCGCGCGCGAGCGCTATCCCGACGGCATCCCCGACGAAGTGCGCCAGAGCCTCGCGCACGAGCTCGCGCTGATCGCCGACGCTGCAACTACGCGCCCTATTTCCTCACCGTCCACGACATCGTCCGCTTCGCCCGCTCGCAGGACATCCTCTGCCAGGGCCGCGGCTCGGCGGCCAATTCGGCCGTCTGCTACTGCCTCGGCATCACCGAGGTCGATCCCGAGCGCGGCACGACCTCCTGTTCGAGCGCTTCATCTCGGCGGAGCGCAACGAGCCGCCCGACATCGACGTCGATTTCGAGCACGAGCGGCGCGAGGAGGTGATCCAGTACATCTACGGCAAATACGGCCGCGAGCACGCCGGCATCGCCGCGCACCGTCATCACCTATCGCGGCCGCTCGGCCATCCGCGAGGTCGGCAAGGCCTTCGGCCTGTCGGAGGACACGATCGGCGCGCTCGCCTCCTCGATCTGGGGCTGGTCGGCGGCGCGGTGCGCCCGACGCGAGCTCGCCGCGCCGGCCTCGACATCGCACAGCCCGCGCATGCGAAGATGCTCGCGCTGGTCGAGGAGATCCAGTCCTTTCCGCGCCATCTCTCGCAGCATGTCGGCGGCTTCGTCATCACCCGCAGCCGGCTCGACGAGGTGGTGCCGATCCTGAACGCCGCGATGGACGACCGCACCATCGTCGAATGGGACAAGGACGATCTCGACGCGCTCGGCATGCTCAAGGTCGACGTGCTCGCGCTCGGCATGCTGACCTGCATCCGCAAGGCGTTCGAGCTGCTCGAGAAGCACTATCGGCGGCGCAGAAGCTAGACGACTTCGCGCTCGACGATCCCGGCAGAAGAACCGGCCGTCTACGACATGCTCTGCCGCGCCGACACGATCGGCGTGTTCCAGGTCGAGAGCCGCGCGCAGATGACGATGCTGCCGCGGCTCAAGCCGCAGAAATTCTACGACCTCGTCATCGAGGTGGCGATCGTGCGGCCCGGCCCGATCCAGGGCGACATGGTGCATCCCTATCTGCGCCGCCGGCAGGGCATCGAGAACCGGTCGTCCTATCCGTCCGAAGGACGCTCGAAGCCGTGCTCGAGCAAGACGCTCGGCGTGCCGCTCTTCCAGGAGCAGGCGATGAAGATCGCCATCGTCGCCGGCGGCTTCACGCCGGGCGAGGCCGACAAGCTGCGCCGCGCCATGGCGACCTTCAAGCGCACCGGCACCATCGGCACGTTCAAGACCAAGATGATCGAGGGCATGGTCGGCGAACGGCTATCCGCGCGACTTCGCCGAGCGCTGCTTCAGCCAGATCGAGGGCTTCGGCGAATACGGCTTTCCCGGAAAGCCACGCCGCGAGCTTCGCGCTCCTCGTCTACGCCTCGGCCTGGCTCAAGTGCCGCTATCCCGACGTGTTCGCGCCGCGCTGCTCAACGCGCAGCCGATGGGCTTCTACGCGCCGGCGCAGATCGTGCGCGACGCGCGCGAGCACGGCGTCGAGGTGCGGCCGGTCGACGTCAATCTCTCCGACTGGGACGCGACGCTGGAGCCGGGCCCGCGCGCGGCCGAGCGGCTGCACGCGCTCCATCGCGAGATGGCGGACGACATCCGCACGACCCATGCGCTGCGGCTCGGCCTGCGCCAGATCAAGGGACTGCGCGAGGACGACGCGAAGCTGATCGTCGAGCAACGCGCGCAGCGCTACGCTTCCGTCCGCGACCTCTGGCTGCGCACCGGGCTGTCGCCGCGCGTCATCGAGCGGCTCGCCGACGCCGATGCCTTCGGCTCGCTCGGCCTGACCCGCCGGCAGGCGCTGTGGGCCGCCAAGGCGCTCGGCCGCGTCGGCGACAAGGACGACGACCTGCCGCTGTTTCGCGCCGGCGAGATGAGTCGCCGATGGCTCACCATGGAGACCATTGCAAGCCGGCGATGCCTCAACAGCGGGCTCTCTCCGTTTCACCTCCCCCCTTGAGGGGGAGGTCGCCGCGCGCAGTGCGGCGGGAGGGCGGCAACCCGTTCCGAATTCGCGAGCACCCCCCTCCCCACCCCTCCCCCTCAAGGGGGAGGGAGCAGACGAGCAAGCGGCGAGGTCTGACATCCCGGCCGGAGCCCGAGGTCACACTGCCGCCGATGCCGCTCGGCGAGGAGGTGGTCAACGACTACCGCTTCCTGCGAGCTGTCGCTGCGCGCGCATCCGGCGTCGTTCCTGCGCGCCGATCTCGCGCGGCGCGGCATCATCCGCAACGAGGAACTGCGCACGCGGCGCACCGGCGAGCGCGTCACCGTCTCCGGCCTCGTCACCATCCGGCAGCGGCCGGGCTCGGCGCAACGGCGTCATCTTCATGACCATCGAGGACGAGACCGGCGATCGCCAACATCATCGTCTGGCCGAAGACGTTCGAGCGCTTCCGCCCGATCGTGCTCGGCGCACGCTACGTCGCGGTGACCGGCGAGATGCAGAAGGAATCCGGCGTCATCCACGTGGTCGCGCGACCGGCTCGACGATCTGACGCCGCTGCTGGCGCGCCTGACCGAGGATGCTGCCGCCGATCGAGTCGCTCGCGCGCGCCGACGCGGTCAAGCGCCCGCACGACGAGAACATCGACAGCCGCGCCCGCGGCCGCCGCAATCCGCCGCAGCATCGCCGCGCCGCTGCGCTCCGGACACGCTGGCGAGCGATCTCGACGTGCCGGCGCGCGGCTCGGCGCACGCGCCCTCGCGCCATGGCGGCAGCAAGACACCGCGCAGTTGACGCCAGATTCTGCAGCGCAATGCCGCTTTCTCCGCTCGTGCCCGCGCAAGCGGGCACCCAGTTCTGTTCTTGACGCGCACTTGGCGCTGGGTCCCCGCTTACGCGGGGACGAGCGGAAAGCGATTCGCTACGGCGCGATGCCGTCGCGGCCGACATTGATGCGCGTCGGCTCGTAAAGGTCCCGTCCGGCTGCTTCGTCGGCGGCGACGATCGTGATATTGGCGCCCGGCTTGAGTTCGTCCTTGCTGCCGATCACGTAAGCGCGGATCACGGCATCGGGACCGACGATGATTTTCTTCTCGCCGTCCTTGTACTTGACCGTGACGACCTGGCCGTCGACGCCGGCCGACCGTGGTGTCCGACCGTGGCATTGGTCATGGTGGTGTTCGGCCGGTCCCACGGCCGATGACCTTCGCCGGTGCCGCGCTGCTGCTCGGAGAAGATCATGCACCTGGATCGCGCGCTGGCTGCCGTCGGCCTGCGGCGTCGCGCCGACACCGATGAAGGCGCCGGGCTTGATGTCGGCGAGCGTGGCCTTGATCACGCCGTACGACCGCGACATTGTCGGCGAGCTTCACCTTCACGTCCGGCCTCGCCGGACTTGACGGTGAGCGTCGCGCCGTCGACCGCCTGGATTGGCCGCGAACCCGCTCGGTCTGCGGCTGCTGGGCGTATGCCGTACAAGACGCGGCAATGAGCGCGCCGGCGAGCGCGAGGCGAATGGCAGTACGCATGAGGCCGGCCTTCATTGCGGCGGATCGATCGTACGGCCGACCGCGATGTTGGGCGCAACGAGCGAGCCGTCGGCTTCCTTCTTGGCGGCGGCAACGAACATCTTGGCGCCGACCTTGAGATCGGCGGCGCTGCCCGGCGCGTACTTGGCGATGATGGTCTCGGGCGGCACAATGACCTTCTTCTCGCCCTCCTTGTACTTGACCAGCAATTCGCGGCCATCCTTGCCGGCGACCGTGGTGGCCACAAAAGCGTTGGTCATGGTGCTGCCCGGTCGGCTGTCCCATGGCAGGAACCGGTCGGCGACCACGCCCTTCTGCGAGTCCAGGAAGATGTGGATCGCGTAGGCCTTCTGGCTGCCGTCGGCCTGCGGCATCGCCGACACGCCGACGAATGTGCCTTCCTTGATGTCGTCGAGAGAGGCCTTCTCCATCGCGGCAATCCGCGGCGGCTCGGCGAGCTTCACCGTCAGGTTTGAGCCGTCACGCGCTTTGACGGCCAGTGTCGTACCGTCGACCTTCGTGATCTCGCCGCGCACGCGGACCGGCGGCGTCTCCTGGGCGAAGCTCGCCGATGTCGCCGCGATCAATGCAAATCCGGCCACGCCCAGGGCGCGCCGTGTCAGTTTGTTCATCGTCATCCTCCCAAACTGTGCCGCCGGCAGCTCCGGCCGGCGATCACATGAAAAACCCTCTGCGGCGCCGGTTATTCCGGTCGTCCGCGGGCGCCATGAGACCAGCCCGCCCCGGCCCGCGCAAGCACCTGGCCCGCCAGATGTCGGGAAAGTGAAGCCTCAATAAAGGCCCGGCGTCGCGCCGCCGTCGACCGCGGTCGCGGTTCCCTGGATCTGCCGGGCGCGCTCGGAGCTCAGGAACACCGCGAGTTCCGCGACGTCCTCGGGGGTCGCCATCCGCCGCGCTCCGCTCTTGGCCAGCGTTTCGGCGCGCAGCGCCTCCACGGTCTTGCCCTGCGCGGCGGCGCGCTGCACCAACAGTTGCTCGGTCCGCTCGGTCGCGGTGACGCCCGGATGAATGGCGTTGACGTTGACGCCGTCGCGCATGCCGAGCCGCGAGAGGCCCTTGGTGAAGTTCGAGAATGCGGCATTGACCGAGCCGCCGATCAGGAATTCGGGCTCCACCGTGCGCGCGGCGCCGCCGATGATGTTGACGACGTGGCCTTGCGACGCCTTGAGCAGCGGCCAGAACAGCCGGCGTCAGCCGCACCGCGCCGAAGAACTTGAGCGCGTAGCCGTCGAGCCAGGCCTCGTCCGGCAGTTCGAGGAAATTGCCCGCGCGGGTGGCGCCCGCGTTGTTGACCAGGACGTCGCAGCGCTTGAAGCGCTCATTGACGCGCTTGAACACCTGCCTGGCAGCCCGCGAGCTGGCGCAGGTCGCCCGCGACCGTCAACGGCTCGGCGCCGCCGGCCTGCGCGATCGCCTTCTGCGCCGTCGCCAGGTGCTCGGGCGACGACGCCGCCAGCACGGTCTGCGCGCCCTCGCGCGCGAAGGCCATCGCGACTGCCGCGGCCGATGCCCCGGCTGCCGCCCGAAACGACGACGACCTTGTCCTTGAACTCACCCGGCATTCCGTTCCTCCGCTTTTCTCTGATGCTAGGGTGTTACCATGCCCGGACACGGCGAGAACAGAGGACCGGAATGAAATCGATCTTCGTCGACTGCAACAACCAGCTCGATCAGGTGTTCGCCCGCGTGCACCGGACGCGACGATCCGCCGATCGACGGTCAACACCGCGCCGTTTCAGTCGGCCGACCTGCCTCGCCTCCTCGCCGGCTACGACATCTGCCTCGACGATCATTCCTACATGCCGACCGAGATCATGGCGCGAGTGCGCCGGGCTCAAGCACATCGTGTTTCTCGGCACCGGCGCGTCGAGCTACATGGACGTGCCGGCGCTCGCGCAACTCGGCATCACGGTGCACACCATCAAGGGCTACGGCGACATCGCGGTGGCCGAGCACACCGTGGCGCTGATGTTCGCCGCGGCGCGCGGCCTTGCCCGCATGGACCGCGCCACGCGCGGGCGGCACCTGGGAGCCGCTCGAAGGCATGCAGCTGCAGGGCAAGACGCTCGGCCTGATCGGGCTCGGCGGCATCGGGCAGGAAGTCGCGCGCATCGCCCGCGGCATCGGCATGGAGGTGATCGCCTGGAACCGGACGCCGCGCGGCGATGCCGGCGTGCCGGCTGGCCGATCTCGACACCGTGCTGGCGACCGCGGACGTGATCTCGCTGCACCTGTCGCTCAATGACGAAACCCGTGGCCTGATCGACGCGGCGCGGATCGCGCGCATGAAGCCCGGCGTGATCCTGATCAACACCGCGCGCGGCGCCTTGGTCGACGAGGCCGCGCTGATCGACGCGCTCACGCGCGGCCACGTCCGGCATGCCGGGCTCGACGTCTTTCACGCCGAGCCGCTCAAGAGCGACCACCCGCTCGCCCGGATGGACAACGTCACGCTGTCGTCGCATGCCGCCTTCCGCACGCTCGAAGCCTCTGAGACCCTGATCCGCCGCGCCATCGACATCGTGCGCAAGATCGTCGGCTGACACAGCGCCTCATGCGGAGGAGCGCACGACGTGCGCGTCTCGAAGCATGGCCACGGCGCCGGTGCTTACCGCCATCCTTCGAGACGGGCGCGTCGCGCCCGCCTCAGGATAAGGGCCAGGGCAAGCACGGCTGTCTCTCGCGCCTGGTAACGCGCCGCATTGCCCAATCGCGTATTCCCCGACAGAATAAGAAAAATTCAAAGGGAGGATTTGCGTGAAGCCGGCGCCGTTCGCCTACGCCAGGGCGAAGTCCCTCGACCATGCAATCGAGCTGCTCGGCAGCCGCGGCGCGGACGGCGGCGATACGCGCATTCTGGCCGGCGGCCAGAGCCTGATCGCGACTCTCAACATGCGGCTCTCCCATCCGGCGCTGCTGGTCGACATCAATCATGTCGCCGGTCTCGACCGGATCGCGCTGAAGGACGGCCAGCTCGAGATCGGAGCGCTGACTCGCCATGCTCAGGCCGAGCGCTCGCCCGAGATCGCCCGCCATGCGCCGCTGATCGCGCTCGCCATGCCGCATATCGGCCACCCGGCGATCCGCAACCGCGGCACGCTCGGCGGCTCGATTGCGTTCGCCGATCCGGCCGCCGAACTGCCGGCCTGTCTGCTGGCGCTCGGCGGCGAGGTCGAGATCGCCGGTCCCGCCGGCCGCCGCACCGTCAAGGCCGACGACTTCTTCAAGAGCCTGTATCGAGACCGCGCTGTCGCCGCAGGACGTGCTGACCGCCATCCGCGTTCCAGCGGCCGGTCCAGGCGGTCGCTACGGCTTCGCAGAGTTCGCCCGCCGCCATGGCGACTACGCGATGGCCGGGCTTGCCGCCGCCGCGCGTGCGCAGGGCGACAGGCTGGCCGATGTCCGCCTCGCGTATTTCGGCGTCGGCGCAACCCCGCTGCGCGCACGCAAGGCCGAGGCGATGCTGGCGGCCGGCGACCTCGACGGGGCGGTCGCGGCGCTGGCGCAGGATCTCGATCCGCCGGACGACGTCCAGGCTTCGGGAGCCGTGAAGCTCCATCTTGCCGGTGTTCTGCTGCGGCGCGTCGCACGGCAACTGTCGGAGGCGCGGTCATGAGCGAGCGCATGCACGACATCACCCTGACCGTGAACGGCGAGGAGGTACGCGAGCGCGTGGACGCCCGCACCACACTCGTCGACTTCCTGCGCGAGGCGCTTGGCCTCACCGGCAGCCATGTCGGCTGCGAGCACGGCGTCTGTGGCGCCTGCACGGTGCGCGTCAACGGCACGATCGTGCGCGGCTGCCTGATGCTGGCGGCGCAGTGCGACGGCGCACGGGTCGACACCGTCGAGGGCCTCTCCGACTCGGGCGAGATCGCCGACCTGCAACGGGCCTTCGTGGAGCGCAACGCCATGCAATGCGGCTTCTGCACCCCCGGTATGCTGCTGACCGCGCAGGACCTGCTGAAGACCGCCGCCGCGCCCAGCCGCGAAGCGATTCGCGCCCATATTTCGGGGAATTACTGCCGCTGCACCGGCTATCACGCGATCGTGGATGCCATTGAGGCGGTGGCGCAGGCTCGGGCCGGCCGTCGGTGATATTGCCGTGATCGGCCGTTTCGCCGCAGCCATCTTCGGTGATAGGATTAAATCTAAAGTGACGATCGCAGCGTCATGGTCGGTCCTGTCCGGCCTTCCGGCAGCTTCCTGACACCCGGGCATGATTGAAGCGGAGCGGCGGCCAGACGCCCCAACTTGATGAGCACAAATATGCAAGAACACCACCCTCATGAAATGACGCTTTCGGAACGCGCCGACGAGCTCGAAGAGCAGATGATGGACGAGCTCAACGAGAAGATCGCCACCAGGTCCGTGCTGTATCACGCTCGGGGACGGCGAGGTCGGCATGGAGAGCGGCGCCGTCGCTGCAGGCCAAGCAATCCCGGCAAGTACTTCCTGATGGGCGCCGACCCGCGACTGCCGAAGATGCCGGACAAGCCGACAGCTGATCGATTTCTTCAAGCTGCGGTTTGCGTCGATGAACCACCTGCTGCAGAGCGCGACCCACGCGCTCAAGGCCGGGCACGACGAGAAGACCGTCCTGGCCTGCCTGCTGCACGACATCGGCGTGGTGAGCTTCATCCGCTGCGACCACGGCTACTGGGGCGCGCAGCTGATCGAGCCGTACGTTGACGAGGAAGTGAGCTGGGCGATCCGCATGCACCAGGCGCTGCGCTTCTTCCCGGACGAGGCCGACGGCTACAAGTATCCGGACATCTACCTCAAGTTTTTCGGGCCGGACTACAAGCCGGAGCCCTACATCGTCGCCGAGTACGAGCGGGCGCGGAAACACAAGTGGTACGGCACCTCGCGCCTGATCTGCGTCAACGACATCTATTCGTTCGACCCCAACGCCAAGGTCGACCTCGACGATTTCGTCGACATCATCGGCCGCAACTTCAAGCAGCCGAAGGAAGGTCTCGGCTTCGACAACACGCCGTCGTCGCACATGTGGCGCACGATGATGTGGCCGACGCGCTTTTTGTAAGGGCGACGCGAACGCGCGGATCGAAGCACGTAGCCGCGGCAAATTCCGGTTGCACCCTCCCCTGGAGGGGGAGGGTCGACTGCCTGAGCGAAGCGAAGGCGGTCGGGGTAGGGTGAAGTCTCGAACGGTCACCCCACCCCGGCTCGCTTCGCTCGCCGACCCTCCCCCTCCAGGGGAGGGTGAGACACGGAGCAAGCCGGAGGCTAGTGGACGATGAAAATCGCCGAAGACTCCCCGTCCGTGCTGTCCGCGCTCGACCGGCCGAATTCCTACATCGGCCGCTCGGTGCCGCGGCCCAATCTCGACCGCCTGGCGCAAGGCCGCGCCCAATACGTCAGCGACGTGACGCTGCCGCGCATGGCGCACGCCGCGTTCGTGCGCTCGCCGCACGCCCATGCGCGCATCGTGTCGATCGACACCGCGGCGGCGAAGCGGGCGCCGGGGGTGATCGCGGTCGTCACCGGCGCGGAGCTTGCCAAGGTCATCACGCCGTGGGTCGGCGTGCTCACCCACCTCAAGGGCATCAAGTCGGCGCCGCAGCACGCCATCGCGATCGAGCGCGCCTGCTGGTCGGGCGAAGCGGTGTGCGCCGTGGTCGCGCGCACGCGCGCCGAGGCCGAGGACGCGTGCGAACTGATCGACGTCGAGCTACGAGGAACTGCCGGCCGTGACCGATGCCGGAGACCGCGCTCGATCCCGGCACGCTGGTGCTGCATCCCGAGCTCGGCGACAACCTCTGCTTCGAGCGCGACGCACACGGCGGGCAATCCCGACCAGGGCTTCCAGGACGCCGACGCGGTGGTCGAGACCACGTTCGTGTTCGGCCGCCACACCGGCGTCTGCAACGAGCCGCGCTCGATCGTCGCCGACTGGAATCCGGGCGAGCAGCGCCTCACCGTCTACCAGGGCACGCAGGCGCCGCACATGATGCAGAACCTGTTCGCCAAGCACCTCGATCTCGAGGAGCAGCAGGTGCGCGTCGTCACCAAGGACGTCGGCGGCTCGTTCGGCATCAAGGTGCACACCTACGCTGACGAGATGGCGACGGTGGCGCTGTCGAAGCTGCTCAAGCGGCCGGTCAAGTTCGTCGCCGACCGGATCGAGAGCTTCGTCACCGACATCCATGCGCGCGACCATCGCGTCAAGGGAAGGATCGGCGTCAAGAACGACGGCACCATCATGGCCTTCGAGATCGACGACCTCACCGGCATCGGCCCCTACTCGGTCTATCCGCGCACCTCGGGCATCGAGGCCAACCAGATCGTCAACCTGACCGGCTCGTGGTACACCTGCCCGAACTACCGCGCCCGCGCCCGCGTGGTGTTCCAGAATAAGAACGTGATGTGCCAGTACCGCGCGGTCGGCCATCCGATCGCCACCGCGGTGACCGAAGGCCTGGTCGAACTGGCCGCCGCCAAGATCGGCGTCGATCCGCTGGAAATCCGGCGGCGCAATCTGATTCCGGACGAGAGCTATCCGTGGGTGGCGCCCTCCGGGATCAAGTTCGAGAAGCTGTCGCAGCACGAGTCGCTCGCGCATCTCGACGCGATGATGAACTACGCCGGCCTGCGCGCCGAACAGAAGCGGCTGCGCGAGCGCGGCATCTACCGCGGCATCGGCTTTGCGACGTTCGTCGAGGTGACCAACCCGTCGGCCGCGTTCTACGGCGTCGGCGGCGCGAAGATCTCCGCGCAGGACGGCGTGACCATCAAGCTCGACGCGCAGGGCGCGATCGTCTGCCAGACCGGCGTCACCGAGCAGGGCCAGGGCGCCGAGGCGGTGATCGCGCAGGTCGCCGCATCGGCCTTCGGCGTGCCGATCGAGCGCGTGCGGGTCATCACCGGCGACACCGACAACACGCCCTATGGCGGCGGCACCTGGGCGTCGCGCGCCGCCGGCATCGGCGGCGAAGCCGCCTGGCAGGCCGGCAAGGCGCTGCGCGGCAACGTGCTGGCGGTCGCCGGCTCGATCCTGCAGGCCAAGCCGGAGGCGCTCGACATCCGCAACGGCAGCGTGGTCGACGGCGACACCGGGACCGAGCGGCTCACCCTCGCCGAGCTCGCCCGCATCGCCTACTTCCGCCCCGACACGTTGCCGCCCGGCTTCCAGGCCGAACTGATGGCGACCCGCCATTACGTGCCGCGCGCCTGGCCGTTCGCCTTCACCAACGGCATCCAGGCGAGCTGGCTCGAAGTCGACGTCGACTCCGGTTTCGTCACGCTGCTGAAGCACTGGTGCGTGGAGGACTGCGGCACCGTCATCAATCCGCAACTGGTCGACGAGCAGGTCAGGGGCGGCATCGTGCAGGGCATCGGCGGCGCGCTGTTCGAGCACTGCATCTACGACGAGCGCGGGCAACTGCTCAACGGCAACATGGCCGATTATCTCGTGCCGATGGCGGCCGAGATGCCGGACATCGAAGTGAGCCATGTGGTCACGCCGACGGCCGACTCCGAACTGGGCGCCAAAGGCGCCGGCGAAGCCGGCACCGCCGGCGCGCCGGGCTGCATCATGAATGCGATCAACGACGCGCTACGGCCGCTCGGCGCCAAGCCGCTGACCGACATGCCGTTCACGCCGGACAAGATATTGCGCGCGCTGGGCCGCGTCTGACCTGAGCGACGGGTCATTCAGCCGCGCGATGGCCCGTCTGACTACCGGTCGGCGACGGATCGGATATAGGCCCAGATGGCGTCGATCTGCTCGGCGTCGAGCACGCTCCCCCACGGCGGCATCTGGTTCTTGCCGTTACGCACCGAGTTCTCGAAGCGGCTTCGATCGTCCGGCGTGAGCCGCCTCAAATCGAAGATCTGGCCGGTGCTGACCAGTTCCTCGCCATGGCAGACCTGGCAGTAGGTGTTGTAGGTCGTTTCTCCGAGCGCGATCTTGGCCTTGTCCTGCGCCTGGGCGGCACTCGCCACAACCATGAGCACGGCGACGAGTGCAGCCCCGACGCTGCTTTCACATGTCCGCATTGAATTGAGTATCTCGCAAAGATAAAGGGCAGGCCGGCAAGGGCCTGCCCTTTTGGGTTGTCACTTGTCGAACAGCGCAAACGTCCAGAGCGTCACGCCGGTCGGAAGATTGACCAGATTGGGATCGCCGCCGCGCTGTGAATAGACGCCCCCGAGGCCGCTCATCACGGTGACGTACTGCTTGCCGTTACGCTCCCAGGTCACCGGATGCCCGATGATGCCGGACGGCGTCTGGAAGCTCCACAGGACCTTGCCGGTGTCGGCATCAAGCGCCTGGAATTCGCCGGTCATCATGCCGGTGAACACGAGGTTGCTGCCCGTCACCATGGTGGACGAGTAGTTGGGGCTGCGGTAGGGCGCCTCCCACTTCGACTTGCCGGTCATCGGATCGACGGCCTTGAGGAAGCCGCGGACGTTGGGATCGTCGGTCACGATGGTGCGCTTCACCGTGGGCGACCCGGACGGCGTGCCGGGCTTCAGCTTGGGCGGCTCGGGCGCCTCATAGGTCATGCCGATATGCAGCGTGTTGACGTAGAGCAGCCCGGTGCGCGGACTGAACGCCGGAGACTGCCAGTTGGTCACGCCTGACACCGACGGCCAGACCGTAACGTTCTTGCCTTCGATCGCGCCGGTGAAAACATCCGTCACGATCGGACGCCCGGTCTCCCGGTCGATGCCCGTGGCCCAGTTCACCTTGCCGTAGGCATTGCCGGCGAGCAGCTTGCCATCCTTCGCATCGAGCACGTAGATGAAGCCGTTCCGGTTGGCCTGAATCACGGTCTTGCGCGGGGTCCCGTTGATGTTGAGCATTGCGATGACGGGGGTCTGCACGCCGTCGTAGTCAAAGGGATCCTGTGGCGTCGTCTGGTAATACCAGACCCGTTCGCCGGTCTTCGGGCGGATCGCAAAAACCGTGTTCGTGTACAGGTTGTCGCCTTTGCGGGCTCGGCCGTTCCAAGGCGACGGATTGCCGATGCCCCAATAGACGAGGTCGAGTTCGGGGTCGTAAGTGCCCGTCACCCAGCTGCTGCCGCCGCCGGTGAGCGCCAAGTCGCCCTCCCACGTTTCCGAACCGGGTTCGCCCTTGGCGGGGATCGTGTAGGTGCGCCAAAGGTGCTTGCCGGTCTTGGCATCGTAGCCTTCAAGCAGACCGCGATGGCTGAACTCGGCGCCGGCCACCCCGGCGATCACGATGCCGTCGACGATCAACGGCGCAGCGGTCATCGAGTAGCCGTTCGCGTGGGTGACGGGGTCGGGCGACTTCGTCATCCAGACCTGCTTGCCGGTCTTGGCATCGAGCGCAACCATCCGGTTGTCCATGAGCGCGCGGATGATCAAGCCCTCGTACATGGCGGCGCCACGATTGACGATTCCGCAGCACACGATCCGCAGGGTCTCGGGCGGGTATTCGTGAAGGGTTCTCCAGATCTGCTTGCCCGTCAGAGCATCGACCGCCGCGGTGGCGTTGTGGGTCGTGATATAGATCACGCCGTCCCTGACGACCGAGAAGCTTTCGCCGCCTTGCAGGTCCGCAAGCGAGTAGCCCCATGTCGGGACCAGCTTGCTGACGTTCTCCTTGTTGATCTGCGTGAGCGGGCTGTAGCGCTGCCCCGAATAGCCCATGCCGTAGACCAGCACGTCTTCCGGCGTCTTCTCGTCGTTCTTCAGGTCGTCGGCGGTCTGGGCCAGCGCCGCGAGTGGCAGGGCCGTCAACAACGCAGCAAACACGGTTGATCGTATCATTGGCGTCCTCCAGCCTGTTGTTCGTTGAACCTAGGCTAGCCGGAAATTAGAATCGTTCAACCGACAACGACGCAGGTTTCCCCCGCGCTGGCGGCGGCCTCGATTCCCGCCGCCGGCTGGGCCGCTCAATCGACGAAGGCCAGCATCCGGCCGCAGATGATGGCGGCGAGCCACAGCGCAATCGACAGCGCGCCGGCCACGCGTAGCCGCAGCGGCGGCATTTCGCCGGCTTCGTCGAGCCCCCGCTCCCACTGCGCGGCGTAGCGCAGCAGCAGCGCATTCACGATGCCGCAAAGCACGAGCGCCATCTTGAACCAGAACAGCGGCAGGGCGGCGTATTCGGCCGCGCGGATCGAGAAGATCATGAGCCCGGCGACGATCGCGAGCACAAGGCCGAACGCGGCGACCGGCACCAGAATTCGCGCCAGCGCGCGCAGTGGCACCGCGCGCCAGAAGCCCATGAGCCGCAGATCGAGCGGCACGATCGCCCCGAACAACAACGCGATGCCGGCGATGTGGCCGGAATTGACCAGCGCGTAGGTCCAACGTGAATTGCGCAACTCGACGGCGAGCGGCCATTGCTCCACCGCGCTGAGCCACTCGGTGAGCATGCTAGTGTCCCGATTCCGAAGTTCGTATCATTCTGCCGCGGTTCCGTTTGCGAAACTTCGGAATCGAAGGACACTAGCAAACTCATTACTCTAGTGTGGCGTGGGTTCAGAAGTCCGCATTTTGGACTCGCCGCAAGAATGTTGCGGACTTCTGAACCGCCACACTCGGCGTCAGCTACGCTCGGGATAGAGGTTGTAGACTTGGCCGTTGATGGTGATGCGCGCCGCCTTGATCACCTTGAGCTTGGGGTCCTTGGCGCGGTTGCCGGACACGGTGAGTTCGACACCCTTGACCAGCATCGAGTCCTTGAGCCCGGCGCGCTGGTTGCGCCACGGCTGGCCGACCTCGACGGTCCATTCGTCGCCTTTGACGTCGAGTTTCAGGAGGCCGTGAGGATTGCCGAGCTTGGCGGACTTGATCACGCCGGTGAGGTCGACGGTGACGTCTTCCGCCCAGGTCCAGCCGTGGTGGGCGTGAGCCACACCGGCTGCGAAAACGACCGCAGCCGTTCCAATTCCAACAATGACGCTTCGCCGATCGAGCATGAATCGGTTTCCTTCCGGTTGCGCGTCGATGCAACGGTCAAAGGTCGAGATCGGGTTGCATCGCACGTCCGCCTCAGGCCAGTATCATGCCACATGTAAGCCCAAAAGGACGCACGACAATGGACATCAAGGTGGGCCGGCAGGCGATCGAGGAAGCCTCCAGGAAGCTTTCGAACTGGGGCCGCTGGGGCAAGGACGACCAGATCGGCACGCTTAACCACGTCACGCCCGAGGACATCGTCAAGGCCGCGAGCCTGATCCGCACCGGCAAGGCTTTTGCGCTCGGCATTCCGCTCGACCGCGACGGCCCGCAGACCGGCCTGTTCGGCGGCCGCTTCAACCCGATCCACCAGATGCTGGCGACCGGCACCGACGCCATCGCGGGCCGGCAGGACTGGAACAAGATCCGCTACGCCGACGACACGTTGATGCTGTGCGTGCAGGGCGCCACCCACTGGGACGCGCTCGGCCACATCTTCTACGAGGACAAGGGCTACAACGGCCACGACGCCAAGCTGGTCGACGCCAAGGGCCTCAACGTGCTCGGCATCGAGCACTCCAAGAACAAGATGGTCGGGCGCGGCGTGCTGCTCGACATCGCGCGCTTCCGCGGCGTGCCGTGGATGCAGGACGGTGAAAGCATCTCCAACGACGAACTCGACAAGTGCGCCAAGGACCAGAACGTCGCAATCGGCCGCGGCGACTTCGTGCTCGTCCGCACCGGCCAGATGGAGCGCTGCCTGAAGGAGAAGGAATGGGGCGGCTACGCGGGCGGCGACGCGCCCGGCGTGAAGTTCGAGAACTGCTACTGGTGCCAGGACAAGCAGATCGCCGCGATCTGCACCGACACCTGGGGCGTCGAGGTGCGGCCGAACGAGACGACCGAGGCGAACCAGCCCTGGCACTGGGTGGTGATCCCCGCCATGGGGCTGTGCATGGGCGAGATCTTCTATCTCAAGGAACTCGCCGAGGATTGCGACGCCGACGGCATCTACGAGTTCTTCTTCTGCGGCCCGCCGCTGATCATCACCGGCGGCACCGGCTCGCCGATCAACCCGCAGGCGATCAAGTGACGCCGAAGGCGTCATCCCGGACGCGCCGCAGGCGCGATCCGGGATCGCGCGCCGCATGACTCAGTCGTCACCCCCGGGCATGTCCGGGGGTCCACGACTTTAAGCTAGGCTGCAAGGAAGACGTGGATGGCCGGGACAAGCCCGGCCATGACGGTGGTGCAATTCGCACCGCCGAACGAGACCGGGAGACACACCATGCCCCGCTGGCTCAAACGCGGAATGGACGCGAGCGCGGTCGAAGAGGCGGATGCCAAGGTACGCGCCACCGTCGAGAGCATCCTCGACGACGTCAAGGCGCGCGGCGACGCCGCGATCCGCGACCTGTCGCAGAAGTTCGACAACTGGGCGCCGCCGTCGTTCAAGCTGAACGAACAGGAGATCGAGCGCGCAATATCGCAGGTCGCCAAGCGCGACCTCGACGACATCCGGTTCGCGCAGGCGCAGGTCCGCAACTTCGCGCAGAAGCAGCGCGACACCATGCGCGACCTCGAGGTCGAGACGCTGCCCGGCGTCGTGCTCGGCCACCGGCACATCCCGGTCAATTCGATCGGCTGCTACGTGCCGGGCGGGCGCTACCCGATGGTCGCCTCCGCGCACATGTCGATCGTCACCGCCCGGGTCGCCGGGGTGCAGCGCATCATCGCCTGCGCGCCGCCATTCAAGGGCGGGCCGCACCCAGCGATCGTCGCCGCCATGCACTTCGGCGGGGCGGACGAAATCTACGTGCTCGGCGGCGTGCAGGCGGTGGCCGCTATGGCGCTCGGCACCGGCACCATCGCACCGGTCGACATGATCGTCGGGCCGGGCAACGCCTACGTGGCGGAAGCCAAACGCCAGCTGTTCGGCCGCGTCGGCATCGACCTGCTCGCCGGGCCGACCGAGACGCTGGTGATCGCCGACGACAGCGTCGACGGCGAAATGTGCGCGACCGACCTGCTCGGCCAGGCCGAGCACGGCCCGACATCGCCCGCCGTGCTGCTCACCAATTCGGAGAAGCTCGCGCGCGATACCATGAACGAGGTGGAGCGGCTGCTGAAAATCCTTCCCAGCGCCGACCTCGCCGGCAAGGCCTGGGAGGACTTCGGCGAGGTGATCGTCTGCGACGACGAGGACGAGATGGTGCGCGAGGCCGACCGCATCGCCTCCGAGCACGTGCAGGTGATGACGCGCGACCCGGACTACTTCCTCAACAACATGAAGAACTACGGCTCGCTGTTCCTCGGGCCGCGCACCAACGTCGCCTATGGCGACAAGGTGATCGGCACCAACCACACGCTGCCGACCAAGAAGGCGGCGCGCTACACCGGCGGGCTGTGGGTCGGCAAGTTCCTCAAGACCTGCACCTATCAGAAGGTGCTGACCGACGAGGCGTCCGCGCTGATCGGCGAATACTGCTCGCGGCTGTGCATGCTCGAAGGCTTCACCGCGCACGCCGAGCAGGCCAATGTCCGCGTGCGCCGCTACGGCGGCCGCAACGTGCCCTACGCACAGGCGGCGGAGTGAAGTGTCCGTGATAGTGGCACTTGAGGCTGAAGGCGGCGGTGCGGCTAGCGTCCCCTCCCCCGCTTGCGGGGGAGGGCCAGGGAGGGGGCAGGCAGAAAGATTGGCGCAAACTGACCCCCTCCCCACCCCTCCCCCGCTAGCGGGGGAGGGAGCAGAGCGGCACGCGTGGTGAAAGCGATGACGATCGATCTCGCCAAGACGCCCTCGTTCCGCCTCGACGGCAAACGTGCGCTCGTCACCGGCGGCGGGCGCGGCATCGGGCTCGCGGCCGCGTCTGCGCTGGCGCAGGCCGGCGCGCATGTCACGCTGGCGGCGCGCACCAAAGCCGAGATCGAGGCCGCGGCCGAGGCGATCCGCGCGCGCGGCGACAAGGCGGACGCGCTGCCGCTCGACGTCACCGACATCGACGCGGTCCGGCGCGCGGTTGCGGCAGGCCGAGCCGTTCGACATCCTCGTCAACAACGCCGGCACCAACCGGCCGAAGATGCTTGCTGGACGTCACGATCGACGACTTCGACGTCATCATGGGGCTCAACGTGCGCGCCGCGTTCTTCGTGGCGCAGGCGGTCGCAGGCCGCCTCGTCGCGGCGAAGCGGCCCGGCTCGATCATCAACATCTCGTCGCAGATGGGACACGTCGGCGCCGCACGCCGCACCGTCTACTGCGCGTCGAAGCACGCCATGGAGGGCTTCACCAAGGCGATGGCGATCGAGCTTGCGCCGCACAACATCCGCGTCAATTCGCTGGGTCCGACCTTCCTCGAGACGCCGATGACGCGGCCGTTCTTCGAGAACAAGGCGTTCCGCGACGAGGTGCTGTCCAAGATCAAGCTCGGCCGCCTCGGCCAGCTCGACGAACTGACCGGCGCCATTCTCTTCCTCGCCTCCGATGCTTCGTCGCTGATGACCGGATCGGCGCTCGTGCTCGACGGCGGCTGGACCGCGGAGTGAACAAAGAAATTCGTTTCTCGTATTCACTGCATGTCAACAGCCTACGCCGAATCGGCTCTCACGCCCGGCTCAAAGCCGGGGTCGCGACCCTCCCCCTCCAGGGGAGGGTGGGCACCGAGTTCGTCGCTCGCACTAATCCTACTTCACTACTGCAATCCGAGCTTCAGCCGCGGGTCCTGCACGATCTTGCGGTAGAGCTCGAACTGCTCGCGGTTGAACGCATCGAGCTCCTGCGGCGTCGAGCCGACCGCTTCGGTGCCGACGTTCTTCAGGCGTTCGACCACGCCCGGGTCCTTCATCGCCTTGGCGATCTCGGCTGCAAGCTTGTCGATGATCGGCTTCGGCGTCGCCGCCGGTGCGAAGATCGCGGTCCAGTACGGCACCTCGTAGTCGATGCCCTGCTCGATCGTCGTCGGCACGTCCGGCAGCGACAGCGGCGCGCGTTCGCGTTGTCACCGCGAGCGCGCGCACGATGCCCGACTCGATGTTCTTCGTGCTGCGGCGGCACGCCGTCGATCAGCATCTGGATGCGGCCGGCGAGCAGATCGGGCATGACCCCGGCATTGCCGCGATAGGGCACGTGCACGATGTCGACGCCGGCTGTCGACCTTGAACAGCTCGCTGGCGAGATGGATCGCCGTCCCGGCGCCCGACGAGCCGTAGCTGAACTTGCCCGGATTGGCCTTGGCCAGCGCGATGAATTCCTTCAGGTCCTTGGCGGGCAGCGACGGATTGATGATCAGCACCGGCGCAAAGCGCGTGACCAGCGAGACCGGTACGAGGTCGCGCAGCCAGTCGTAGGGCAGGTCCTTGCCGACCACGGAGCTGACCACGCCGGTCACCGAATGGTAGAGCAGCGTGTAGCCGTCGGGCGCGGCGCGCACCACCGCGTTGACGCCGATCGTGCCGCCCGCGCCGCCGATGTTTTCGACGATCACCTGCTGGCCGATCACCTCGGACAGCTTCTGCGCGGTCGCGCGTGCGGTGAAATCGATGCCGCCGCCGGCGGCCAGCGGCACGACGAGCTTGATCGGCTTCGACGGATAGCTGTCCTGCGCGGCGGCCGGATGCGAATGCAGCACGGCAAGCGCCGCACAGGCGAGCGCCGAGAGCCCGAGGCGAAGGAATTGCCGTGCGATCATGATGTCCTCCCAAGCGCGGCAATCGCCGCGAGGCGTTCCTTGAAGAATGGCGCCGGCAGCAGGATGCGGGTCTCCTGCGTGGTCAGCAGCGGGCGGCACTTGTCGAGGTAGCCGATCCACGCCGGGTCCTGGAAGAGGCCACGTCGTCGCTCCACCCGCTCGTCGAGGCTGTCGTATGCCCACAATGTGGTGATCTGGTTGAGTGGGCCGATTTCGCTGACGTAGTAGCCGATCGGCTGTCCCTGGTGGCGGGTCTGCGGCGCGCGGCCATCCTGCTCGTAAATTTTCAGGAACTTCGAGGTATTTCCAGGCGCGCACGTGTAGAGGCGCTGCTCCACGAACATCCGATTTCCTCCCTGTCTGTGCTGCGCCATGTTGGTGGGCAGCGCGGTTCGGGCGGCATTATTCATGCGCGGCAGGATCGCACAACCGGCGCCGGAGCGGTTGCGCCGCGCGTGGCGCGAAGGTCAGGGCATTTTCACTGGATAGACCGGCGGCTCGCCGGAGAGGACGCGCGCCACATCGCTCGCGCACTTGGTCTGCAGCTCGTTGAGCGCCTCGACCGAGTAGAACGCCGTGTGCGGCGTGAGGATCACGTTGTCGCGGCCGAGGAGCTTGGAGTCCTTGGCGAGCGGCTCGGTGGTCACGACGTCGAGCGCCGCGCCGCCGAGGTGGCCACTGTCGAGCGCGGCGATCAGCGCGTCCTCGTCGACCAGCGGGCCCGCGCGCGGTGTTGATGAGAAGCGCCCCCTTTTTCATCTTGCCGAACACCTGCGCATTGAACAGGCCGCGGGTCGCCGGCATGAGCGGAGCATGCACCGAAATGAACGTCCGAAGCGGCCAGAAGAGCATCGAAGGAGACAGCTTCGACGCCGAACTTGGCCAGAACATCGTCCGAAACGTAGGGATCGTGGGTCATGACTCGCAGGCCGAAGGCCTTGCGCCTTCGGCGTCAGCGCGCGCGGTATGTTGCCGAAGCCGATCAGGCCCAGCACACGCCCGCTCAGACGGTGAATCGGGACGAGCGGCGGCACTTCCCACCGGCCGCCCTGCACCAGCGCGTTGGACTGCGGAACCTTGCGGATGAGCGCAAGCAGCAGCGCCATGGCGTGGTCCGACACCTCCTGCATGCAGTAGTCGGGCACGTAGGTGACCGTGATGCCGAGGTCCTTCGCCGCCGGCAGGTCGATGTTGTCGACGCCGAGCCCGAACCGGCCGATCGCCTTGCAGCGGGTCAGTTGACGCAGCAACTCGCCGGGGAGCTTGGCATAGGTCACGAGCACAGCGTCAGCGTCGCGCGCAACGCGAGAATGTCGTCGGCTGACGCGCTCTTTGCCATGCGGAGTTCCGGATCGACGCGCGCGAGCGCCGCCTTGGCGGGATCGAGCGAAGGAAACGGGCTGTCGGTGACGGCAATCACGGGACGCGGCATGGCACGACTCGATGTCAGTGGGAGAGAATCTCCGGGTTCACGCAATTCGGCGGCATCTTGCCGTCGAGAAACGCCAGAATATTGTCGACCACGATTTTCGCCATCTCCTCGCGCACCTCGACGGTCGCGCTGCCGAGATGCGGCGCGAGCACGACGTTGGGCAGCTTGCTTCAGCGCCGCGTCGACCTTCGGCTCGTGCTCGAAGACATCGAGCCCGGCGCCCGCGATCCGGCGCGCCTTCAGCGCGCGCACCAGCGCCGCCTCGTCGATGATCGGCCCGCGCGCGGTGTTGATGAGGAACGCGGTCCTTTTCATCAGCGCGAGCTCGCGCGCACCGATCTGGTGACGCGTCTCCTTGGTCAGCGGCGAATGCAGCGATACGAAATCGGATTCGGCCAGCAGCCGGTCGAGCGGAACGTAGGTCAGCCCGGCCTCGCGTTCCTCGCTTTCAGGCTTGCGGCGCGGCGTCCAGTACAGCACGCGCATGGAGAAGCCGTGTGCGCGCCGGGCCACCGCCTTGCCGATGAGACCGCCGCCCCCGATCAGGCCGATGGTCTTGCCCCAAACCGATGCACCCAGGAGGTGCGCAGACTGCGCGCCGGGAAATCTGCCCGCGCGCACCATGCGGTCGCCTTCCATCATCCGGCGCGCCACCGCGAGCATCAGCCCGAAGGTCGAGGTCGGCGGTGGCCTCGGTCGTGACCGGCGGCACCACGGTGACCGGGACACGCCGTGCGGTCGCGGCCGCGACGTCGATGTTGGAGGGCGAGATCGACTGCGCGGCGATGAGCCGCAGCTTCGGATTGGCCGCGATCACGTCGCGTCGATCTTGTCGTGCAGCAGGCAGAACAGAATGTCGCATTTTTTCACGGCAGCGATCAGCGCCGGCTTCGCCAGAATGCGGCTTGAGTCCGGATTGACCTTGACGCTCCCGACCTTGCGCAGGCGATCGATCGCGCTCTTCGCCACCGGCTGGGTCACGAAGATGCGCGGGACGCGGCGCATCAGCGATCCACCGCACGACGCCGGCGACGCCGTCGACGGCGACCTGCGCGCCGTCCGGAATGCGACTGGTGGCGTCGAGCACGCCCGAGCACCATCGGGATGCCGCGCTCGCGCGCGAGCGAAGCGAGGTGCGAGGTGATGCCGCCGAGCTCGGCGACCACGCCGGCGACGCGCGGCAGGATGTGGCTGAGCGCCGGGCCCGGCGACCTTGGTGACCAGCACGTCGCCCGGCGCGACGCGCGACAAGCTCGCATTCGCAGTTCACCACCACGGCGCGGCCGGCGCCCCAGCCGATGCCGGCCGGATGACCGTTGAGGCCCGGGATGCTGGAGCCAGATCTCGTCCGGCACCATGCGCCGGCTCGACGTGCAGCGGCCGCGCCTGCAGCAGCTTGAAGCCCTGCTCGTCGAGCGCCCATTCGATTTCGACCGGCCTGCCGACGACGGTTTCCGCCTTGCGCAGCAGCCGCCCGAGCGTCACCGCCTGGCCGGCGTCGAGGCACGGCTCGCTGACGAGCTCGCGCGGCACCGCCTGCGGCACGGCGCCCGAGCCGTGGCCGCAGGTCTCGCGATGATCCTTGCGGCCGGCCTCGATCTTGCGCAGGAAGCCCTGTCGCGACGAGCACGATGCGGTCGGGCACGACTTCGCCCTGCGCGATCGCCGAGCCCAGTCCCCAGGTCGCGCTGATCAGCATGTCGCCGTCGGCCGTCTCGCTCAGGCCGCCGCCCGAGGCGCGGGCGGCGACGAGCGGCTGGATCAGCACCGCCATGGCGGTGTCGGCGGGCGACAGTTCGTGGTTCTCCATGTAGCGGCGCGCATTCGTGGTCCACAGCGCGGCCCAGCACGCGCGCACCGCGGTGAGGAAGTCGGCCTCGTCGTCGATGCCGAGGAAGCTCTCGAACTGGCCGGCGAAACTCGAGCCCTAGCGGTCCTCGATCAGCGCCGAGGAGCGCACCGCGCTCGGCGCGCCGCTCTCCGCTCGCTGCGCACCGCCACGCCGCGAGCAGCGGCTCGAGGATCGTCCGGCGCAATCGGCTGCTCGTAGAGGCCGAGCCTGATTTCGACCGACAGCCGGCGCTGCTGCGCGAGGTCCGCGGCGGCGAATCGCCGCGCACCATGTCGTCGAGCCCGAGCGCCGCGATCTGCGCGCGGTAGGCGTCCGCGCTCGAGGCAGAAGCCGCCCGGCATCGGCAGGCCGGCGCGGCCGAGCGCCGCGAGGTTCGCGGCCTTCGGCCCGACGCGCTCGGCGTCGGCCGCCGCGGCGGACGAAAGCGGAATGATGAACTCGGTCATGCGGTCCATCTTGTGTCCCGCACGCAGTGCAGCGCGTCAGCGGCGCACCGCAGATGCGGGACCCCGGTTGTCTTCATGGTCAAATAATCGCTCGCAAGAAGCCGGGTCCCGGTTCTGCAGCGCACCACTGCGTGCTGCGCTGCGCCCGGGACAAACCGGTTCTATTCACTTCACGTGATCGCCGTAGCCCGGGCATCGGATCGACCACGGTGATCTGCTCGACCGGGAAGTTGGAGATGATCTCGATCTCGTCCTTGTGCACGATCAGCATCTCTTCGATGCGCACGCCCCAGCGGTAGCTCTTGCCGTGCTGGGTCTCGAGCGCGAACACCATGCCTTCCTTGATCTCGATCGGATGGTCGAGCGACCAGATGCGCGAGATGACCGGCGGGTCGTACTGCGCGAGGCCGAGCCCGTGGCCCCACAGATTGGCGGCGGCCTGGTCCTCTTCCTCGTAGCCCCACGCTTCCTTCGCCGACGGCCACTTCGACGCGATCTCGCGCGTGGTGGCGCCGACTTTCACCGCCTTGATCGAGTCGTAGAGCCACTTCGAGCGCGGTCGCGTAGATGTCCTTCTGCTCCTTGCGTCGGCTCCTTGCCGACGCAGTAGGTGCGGTAGTAGCACGACTTGTAGCCGTTCCAGGTCAGCGCGGCGAGATCCATGAACACGATGTCGCCGGGCTTGATGATGCGGTCGGAGAAGTTGCGCCAGTTCGGCCAGGTGTTCGGGCCGGACGAGACGATCACGTCCTCGACGTCCTCCATGCCGGGGATGTTGTAGAGGATACTCCATGATGTGCGCGGTCAGCTGGTTCTCGGTGATGCCGGGCCGCAGGAACTTCATGAACTCCCAGTGCGCGGCGTCGCCGATCGCGCCGACCATGCGCAGGCATTCCTGCTCGTCGACGTTCTTGACCGCGCGCGCTTCCATCATCGGCGTCATGCCGTCGACCCAGTCGATCTTCTTCTCCTTGAAGATCTTGATCATGTTGATGTCGATGAAGTCGACGCCGAGCTTCTGCCCGGCGACGCCGCTCTTCTTCATCTCCTGCTTGATCGCGTTGGTGAACTTCTTCACCTGCTGCGTGCGAGGCCGGGCCGGCCGCGCCCTTGATCCAGGCGTAGGAGCAGCGGACGTTCTCCTTCGGGATCCACGGCGAGTGGCGCTCGATCTGGAAGCCGAGGTCGCCCTGCTCGAACAGCACCGGCGGGTCGTCGCCGCACAGCATGGCGTAGCGCAGGCCGGGCTTGAGCCGGTTCCAGCCCGGCGTGAGCGTGCCGGTGACGTAGCGCACGTTCTCGTCGTACATGCAGCAGCATGGCGCCGAGGCCGTGCGCCTTCATCGTCTCGCGCGCGCGCTCGAGGCGGTATTTGCGCAGCCGGTCCCAGTTGACGCGCTGCTGCCAGTCCAGACCGACGATGCCGAAATTCGCTGTTCCCATGTGATCCTCCCGGCTGACCACGCGCGGTCGTCGCCGCGGTGCTTGCTGTTGCGCCGAAATCCTATCCGGGTGGCGCTCGCAAGCCGAAATAATATATTCTGCGCCTTGGCATCAATTTTTCTAATGGGAGCGCGCGTGGCCAACATCGCGCTGCGGCAAATCCGCGCCGTCATCGCGGTCTGCGAGGAGGGCTCGTTCACGCGCGCGGCCGAGCGCGAGAACGCCACCCAGTCCGGCATTTCGCAGCACGTCGCCACGGTCGAGCGCGACGCTCGGCGTGAAGCTGTTCGAGCGCTCGGCCCGCGGCATCGCGCCGACACCGGCGGGGCTGCGCTACTACAAGAGCTGCGTCGAGGCGGTCGGCCGGCTCGAGAACGCCAACGAGGAGGCGCGCGGCCTCGCCGGCCTCGTCAGCGGCGATCTGCGCATCGGGCTGATGCCGACCTTCACGCGCGCGGTGCTGGCGCCCACGCTCGAGGACTTCGTGCCGCGCCATCCCGACGTGCGGCTGCACGTGTTCGAGGGCTACAGCGGCGTGCTCACCGACATGGTGCTGGCCGACGAGCTCGATTTCGCCGTGGTGCCGGCCTTCGAGGGCCGCGTGGGGCTGCGATCGCGGCTGCTGGTGCGCGACCGCGAGATGCTGCTGTCGGGCCGCGCAGCGCGGCCTCACACCGCTCGCGCCGGTGCGGCTCGCCGAGTGCGCGCCGCTCAAGATCGTCGTGCCCGGGCCGGACAACATCCGCCGCCGCAATCTCGATACCTATTTCCAGACCCACGGCGTCGAGGTCGCCGCCATGCTGGAGATGGACGCGATGATCGGCACGCTCGAATTCGTCGCGCGCTCGGATTGGGTCACGGTGCTTGCCGAGCCTGATTTCGGTGAATGACATCGGCGAGGGCGAGCTCGTGGTCAATCCGATCGTCGACCCGCCGCTGCATGCGGAGTTCGTCGTGATCCAGCCGGCGCGTCGCACCTGAGCGTGCCGGCGCGGCTGTTCCTCGAACGGTTCGAGGCCGAGATCGCCGACATTCACGCGATCTGGGAGAAGGCACTGGCGACGGTCAAGCCGAACGGGCTGCAGTCGCCCTCCCCCGCTTGCGGGGGCGGGATAGGGAGGGTGCCCGCGCAAAGACCCGTGCAAGCTAGCCCCCATCTCCAGCTCTCCCCCGCAAGCGGGGGAGAGTGCGACGGCCTGCGCGGCCCGACCTCGCTTTCGTTGTCAGCTCTTGCTGCCGCCGGGATCGGCCTTGAGGCCGGCGGCCGCGATGCCGGCGATCGCGCAGGCCTCGTCCTTGTCGGAGGTGTCGCCGGAGATGCCGACCGCGCCGATGACGTCGCCGCCGCCGTCGCTGATCAGTACGCCGCCCGGATTGGTCACGATGCGTCCGCCGCTCGCCGCCGCCAGCATGGTGAAGAACTGCGGCGTGTTGGCCGCGCGCTCCGCCAGCGTGCGCGAGCCGAAGCCCATGCCGAGCGCGCCCCAGGCCTTGCCGAAGGCGATGTCGAAACGCAGCAGCCCCGACTTGTCCTCGCGCTTGAACGCGACCAGGTGACCGCCGGCGTCGAGCACCGCCACGGTCAGCGGCGCGCAGTTGGTCTCGCGGCCCTTGCTTGAGCGCGGTGTCGACGATGGTGGAGGCTTGCGCAAGCGTGACGACGGACATCGGTGGCTCCAGAATGTTGAGATGAGCGATCAGGACTTGTACGGATCAGGTTTGGCGCGGTTCGCCCAATAGACCGAGACGGCCGAGACTTCGGCTTCGCCCGAGACCTTGCGCTTGCGCCTCCTCGTAGCAGGCCAGCGTCTTTTCGACGAGCGGCAGCTCGACGCCGCGCGCCTTGCCCTCCGCCAGCATGGCGCGCAGGTCCTTGATCGCGCCGTCGACGTCGAAGGTGACCGGCCCGCCGTCGCCGCCCTTGAGCATCGCGGCGATGCCGGCGGCCGCGCACCTTGAGCACGTTGGGGCCGCCCGAGGTCTCGCTCAGCATGTCCATGAGCCGCGCCGGGTCGAGGTCGAGCGAGCGGCAGAGCGCGAGCGCCTCGCCGAGCGCCTGCCAATAGATCATCAGCGGCATGTTGACGGTGAACTTCAGGATCGCGCCGGAGCCGACCGGCCCGCCATGCTCGACGCCGCCGGCAAAGCTGATCGAGAATGGGCTTGGCGCGCGCCGCGTCGGCGGGCTCGGCGCCCATCAGGCCGAGCAGCTTGCCCTGCCGCGCCGGCCCGGTCGAGCCGCCGACCGGACATTCGACGAAGCGCCGCGCCCTTGGCGCGCACCTTCTCGGCCAGCGCCACCGGTATGCTCGGCTGCACCGTGCTCATCTCGATGAACAGCTTGCCGCGCACGTCGCCCGACAGCAGACCGGACGGCGCCGTTATAGACCGCGTCGATCGCGGCCGGCGTCGGTGAGGATGGTGATGACGGCTTCGACGTTGCTGCGCCAGCTCGGCCGGCGTCGCCGCGACGCGTGGCGCCGGCGTCGCCAGCGGCTTGGTCTTGTCGGCGGAGCGGTTCCAGACCGTGACCTTGTGGCCGACCTCCATCAGCCGCTGCGCGATGGCGGCGCCCATCTTGCCGATGCCGGCTATTCCGATCTGCATGAAGCTCCCCTCGTCACCGCTCGAGCTTGCTCAGGTGCGAACTTGCCTGCGCGAGCATCCACGCTTTGACAGCTAGCCATGACGATCAACGTCACTTCATCCGGTCCTTGATCTTGTCGAGCGCGGCGCGCGCGCAGTCGTCGTCGAAATTGCCGCCCGGCGCGCCGCCCACGCCGATGCCGCCGATCGGCTTGCCGCCCGCCAGGATGGTCACGCCGCCGGGCGTGAAGGTGACGTTGGGGCAGGCTGGCGAGTCCGGCGGTGGTCATGCCCGGGCTCTTGCTCAGCCGCTCGAAGATCGCCTTGGTCGAATCTCGTTGCGCACCGGCGCCAGCGAGGCCGCCGTGTAGGCCTTGACATAGGCGCTGTCGAGCGTGTGCACGGCGGCACCGTCGCCGCGCAGGACCGCCTGCCGCACGCCGTCGAGGTCGACGACGATCGCCGTCACCGCATAGCCGTTCTTGGCGCAGACCGCGACCGCCTCGCCGACCGCCTCATTGGCCAGCGCGGCGGCAAGACGATGTGTCGGAATCAGGCCCTGCGCGAACGCCGGCGGGCGCCGCGAACGCGGCGAAAGCCCGGCTGCCAGATCGGATCGACGAACCAGACGTTTCGCGAACAGTGTCATGGGCATCTCCCCGCGACCTGCCGTGTCGGTCCGGCAGTCGGCGCGACGATACGGGGATTATGCGCGCCGGAGAAAGACGGCCCGGCATGCGCGACGCGTGACATTGAACTTGAATGCCCCCACAGCCGCCGTATAGCGTCCGCCCGCGCAACACGTCGGCGCGGAGGTGGGAATGGCGAACAGCAAGGGGACGGTCGGCGTCGTCGGCCTCGGCATCATGGGCGGCGCATTCGCGCAAGCAATCTCGTCGGCCGACGGCTGGCGCGTCGTGGGCTACGACATCGATCCGGCCCGCCGCCGCGCCATGGCGACGCGCCGGGGTCGAGATCGCGCCCGACGCCAAGAACGCTCGCCGCTCGAGGTCCCGACCATCATCACCAGCCTGCCGAAGCCCGTCCGCGCTCGAGCAGACCGTCGCCGCCATCGCGGCGGCGCGCGTGCGCCCGCGCGTGATCGTCGAAGCCAGCACCTTCACGATCGACGACAAGCTCAAGGCCGAGCGCGCGCTTGCGCAACGCCGGCCACGTCATGCTGGACTGCCCGGTGAGCGGCACCGGCTCGCAGGCGCAAGGTGAAGGACCTGGTCATCTACGCCAGCGGCGACAGCAAGGCGATCCGCAAGCTGCGCCCGCTGTTCGCCGGCTTCTCGCGCGCGGTGCACGACCTCGGCACGTTCGGCAACGGCAGCCGCATGAAATACGTCGCGAACCTGCTGGTCGCGATCAACAACGTCGCCAGCGCCGAGGCGATGGTGCTCGGCCTCAAGGCCGGGCTCGATGCCGCAGACGATCTTCGAGATGGTGCGATCGGGCGCCGGCAATTCGCGCGTGTTCGAGTTGCGCGCGCCGATGATGGTGAAGGACGCTACGACGACGCCACCATGAAGATGTCGGTCTGGCAGAAGGACATGGCGGTGATCGGCGAGTTCGCGCAAGCAGATCGGCTGCCCGACGCCGATGTTCGACGCCACCGTGCCGATCTACAACAAGGCGATGAAGACCGGCCACGCCGAGCACGACACCGCCGCGGTCTGCGCGGTGCTGGAGAAGATGGCCGGCGTGAAGCGCGGGAAGGCGAAGCGGCGCGCGAAAGCGGTAGGCGAACGCCTTCCAGCAGCAACGCAGCCATCCGTTGGCTCGACGAACGCTTGGCGCCGGCAGCGTCCCCTACCGCGCTTGCGGGGGAGGGATCGATGCACGCGAGATTCGACGCTCTCGCCACTGACACGCTGCGGAATAGACAACGACGCAACGCGGCCGTGACGCTTACATCTGCCGAATGATCACGTCCGCAGGAAATCGAGCACCGCGGTCTCGGCCAGCACCGCCTCCGGGAATGCTGTGGCGCTGCGAGCGGGCGCGCTCCTCGGCGGTCTGCGTCGCCTGCAGATAGGCGCCGAGATGGCGCGCGCGCTCGATGATGCGCTGCCCGACCGGCAGCCGCGCCGCCTCGAAGCGCTGCAGCGCCGGCTCGACTCGTCGCTGCCGCGAGCGCCGCCACCAGCGCCGCCGCGTCGTCCGCCGCCTTGGCGACGCCGGCCGCCACATGCGGTCGCGCCACGAACGCCGCATCGCCGATGATCGCGACGCGGCCGAACGCCATGCGGGGCGTTTCGAGGTCGTAGATCGGCTGCAGGATCGGCTCGTCGATCAATGCGCACGATCTCGCGGAACTGCGGCGCCAGCAGCCGCTCGGCAGCCGCGCGCATCGCGGCGATCGCCGCGCGCCGGATCAGCGGCGGCGGGATCGAGATCGCGTGCGTCGTGCCGTGCTCGTCGGTGAGCAGCTCGCTGCAGCTCGGTGGCCTCGTCGGCCGGCCGGTACCAGACCACGTTGTAGCGGCGGTGGCCCGGCGCGCAGATCGTCGTCCGGACCGGCCACCGGATAGCCCAGGCACTGCTCGCCCGGCGGCAGGCAGAACGTCATGTACTCGAACAGCTCGCGATGGATCGCCGGCGGAAACGCCGCCTCGGGAATGAGCGCGCGCCAGGCCACATAGCCGGCGTAGAGCGGCGACGAGCTCCGGCAGGCATTGCTGGCGAATGGTGGAGCGCAGGCCGTCGGCGCCGACCAGCAGATCGCCCTCGGCGGTGCCGCCGTCGCCGAAATGCGCGATCACCGACGCGCTCGGTCTGCTCGAAGCGCGTCGACGCCGCGGCCGCGGTGATAGCGCTCGCGGCGGAAACGCATCGCGCAGCACGCGGTAGACCCGCTCCCAGGCGGTGAGCACCTGCGGACATTCGAACTCGCCGGCCAGCCGGCCCGAGGCGTCGAGGATCTTGCGGGTCGTGATCTCGACCCCGAGATCGGTCGGATCGATGCCCGAGCCGGCGCAGCGTCTCGATCAGCTCGGGCTGCGCGACGATGCCGGCGCCGCGGCCGGACAGTTCGCTCTCGACCCGCTCGAAGACGTCGACGTCCCAGCCGGCGCGCCGCAGCAGCAGCGCCGGCCAGCAGGCCGCTCATCGAGCCGCCGACCACCAGGGCGCGCCGTTTCGCCGTGCTGTGCCCAATGAGCCTCGATCCCGCGGTTTCCTGCCGCGCAAAAGTTGCTATATATCGGACCAAACCTGGAGGAATGCCATGGCCCTGACGATGCTGGACAAGCCGGCGGAGCGGTCCGAGCGCTCGCGCTTGGCCGGCGGAGATCGCCGCCGAATTCGAGCGCGAGAAGCAAGAATCCCAATCCCTGCGTCGGCAACGAGCTGGTGTCGGAGACCGACCGCGTGCGGGTCTGGATCATCCGGCTGGCGCCCGGCGAGCGCATCGGCTTCCACCGCCACGTGCTCGACTATTTCTGGACCGTCGGTGACGGGCGGCCGCGGCCGCCAGCACGTGCATGACGGCACCACGGTCGAATACACCTACGCGCCCGGCGAGACCCGCCACGAGATCTACGGGGCCGGGCGAGTTCAAGGTGCACGACCTGGAAAATCTCGGCGACAAGGACATGGTCTTCATGACCATCGAGTTCCTGCAGAGCGCCAACAAGCCGATGGCGCTGCCCGACACGGTGCGGCAGCAGGCCGCGGCGTAGCCGCCGCTCGTTCCGGTACTGCGGCCTTCGTCCGGTGCGGGAGCAGGGATCGCCGTCATGTCCATCAGATGCGACCGGGTGAGGGCCGATCTCACCGAAAGGCCGGGCGGCCCTCACCCATTCTGTTTCGTGTTAGACTGCTGCGGCTGCGCCTCTCCCCGCAAGCGGAGAGGGACAGGCCGCACAGCGGCATTGGCGACTTCACCTTCGCGCCCGAGCCGGAAAGGCACTAGCCAAGCCGCCACCCTTCCTGCACACTGGCGCCAATCAATAACAATCGCCACCGCTGATGACGCGCCGGTCGGCGCCTGCGGGCCACGGGGGGACAGTGGACATCAGTTCGACCTGCTGATCAATGCGCTGATCGCCGGCATTCTGCTCGGCGGCTTCTATGCCGCCGTGACGCTCGGCATCTCGATCTCGTTCGGCATTCTCGACATCGTCAACATCGCGCATCCGGCCTTCATCATCCTCGGCTCCTACATCGCCTACATCGTCAACACCCAGCTCGGCATCGATCCGATCCTGGTCAGCATCGTGATGCTGCCGGTGTTCTACGCGCTCGGCGCCGGCGGTCTATCAGGTCTATTACGAGTCGTTCGAGAAGCGCGGGCAGGAGGCGCTGACGCGGGCTCGCGTTCTTCTTCGGCCTGCTGTTCGTCACCGAGGTGCATGCTGATCCTGGTGTTCGGCGTCGACTACCGCTACGTCGAGGCGTCCTATATCGGACCGACGCTGGCGCATCGGCTTGATCGATTTGCCGCTGCGCATGCTGGTGCCGTGCGTCGCCGCGCTCGCTGATGTTCGGCGGCGCTGCAGCTCTATCCTGTCGCGCACCTTCACCGGCCGCGCGATCTCGGCGGTGGCGCAGGACCAGCTCGCCCTGCAGCTGATGGCGGCCTCGCCGACCCGCATCAAGCGCATCGCCTTCGGCATCTCGATCGCGACCGCGTCGATCGCCGGCGCGCTGCTGATCATCATCCAGCCGGTCGAGCCCTCGGTCGGACGCGAATATATCGGCCGCGTGTTCGCGATCTGCGTGCTCGGCGGGCTCGGCAGCCTGCCCGGCACGGTGATCGCGCGCGATGCTGCTCGGCATCATCGAGAGCTTCACCGCCACCTTCTACGGGCCGTCCTGGGCGCCGGCGGTGGCGTTCGGCTTTCTGCTGCTCACGCTCGCGTTCCGGCCGGCGGGTCTGCTCGGACGATAGGATCGGCGATCGTGCGGACCCGGCGTCTTCCTGCTGATCTCGATCGCGGTCGCCGCCGTCGTGTTCTTCGCGCGCGCGCATGGTCAACAACGACTACGTCTTCTTCGCCGGCTACACGGTGCTGCAGTTCATCGTGCTGGCGACCGCCTGGAACATCCTCGGCGGCTATACCGGCTACGTGAATTTCGGCTCGGCGGCATTCTTCGCGATCGGCGCCTATTCGACGGTGTTCTTCCACAAGTTCTTCCCGCTGCCGATCCCGATGCTGATCGTGATCGGCGGCATCGTCTCCGGCATCGTCGGGCTCGGCATGGGCTACCTGACGCTGCGGCTGCGCGGCGCGTTCTTCGCCATCGCCACGCTCGCGCTCGCGGTCGTGCTGCAGACCCTCATCGTCAACTGGGACTATGTCGGCGGCGCGCGCGGCGCCTACATCATCCGGCCGAACGAGAGTCGCGTTGCATCGGCCCTACATCCACTATCTGTTCCTGCTGATGCTGGCGCTTGTCGGTCATCGCGCTCACGATCGCGCGCGGCATCGAGCGCTCGCAGCTCGGCTACGGCTTCGCCACCATCCGCGACGACGAGCTCGCGGCCGAAGCCTCCGGCGTGCCGACGCTGCGGCTCAAGCTGATCGCCACCACGCTGTCCGGCGCGCTCATGGGCATGGCCGGCGCGCCGTTTCCCTACTACATCGGCTATCTGCAGCCGTCGCTCCGCCTTCGGGCTGGAATACGCCGTCAACTCGATCGCCATGCCGATGATCGGCGGCACCACGAGCTGGGTCGGCCCGCTGATCGGCGCGATCCTGCTCGGGACGCTGCAGCAGGTCGCGACCGTGACCATCTCCTCGGCGGTCAACCTGCTGATCGTCGGCCTGCTGCTGGTCGGCTTCGTCATCATCGCGCCGAACGGCATCGTCGGGCTGGTGCAGCAGCTGCGATGCGGAGGACGAAGTAAGATGGCCGCTGCTCGAGGTCCAGGGCCTGAGCAAGCGCTTCGGCGGCTTCGTCGCGCTCGACGGCATCGACTCTCGCCGTCACCGAGGGCGAGCGCGTCGGCCTGATCGGCCCCAACGGCTCCGGCAAGTCGACGCTGGTCAACTGCATCTGCGGCACGCTGACCAACGAGACCGGCACCGTGCGCTTCGACGGCGAGCCGATCGACGGCCTGCTGACCCACGAGCGCACCCGCCGCGGCATGGCGCGCAGCTTCCAGCTGCCGCGGCCGTTCGCGAGCCTGACGGTCGCCGAGAACCTGCGCGTGCCGCTGCTCTACACCGTCAACGCACGGCCGGGCGCGCAGCTGTCGCCGGCCGAGCTCGACGCGCGCTGCGCCGAGCTGCTGCAGCTGGTCGCGCTCGCCGACAAGGCGGCGCAGCTTCCGCGCGACCTCACGCAGGTCGAGATGCGCAAGCTCGAGCTCGCGCGCGCCATGGCGGCCGAGCCGAAGCTGCTGATCGCCGACGAGTCCATGGCCGGCCTGTCGCAACTCGGAGGTCGACGACATCGTCGCGCTGCTGATCCGGCTCAACGAGCGCGGCATCACCATCATCATGATCGAGCACATCATGCGCGCGGTGATGAGCTTCTCGCAGCGGCTGGTGGTGCTGGTCTCCGGCAAGAAGATCGCGGACGGCGCGCCGACGCGTGATCCGCGATCCCGAGGTGGAGAGGGCCTATCTTGGCCAATAGCCTCACCATCGAGAAGATCGACGCCGCCTACGGCGCGGTGCGCGTGCTCGAGGACGTGTCGCTCAACGTCAATGCCGGCGAGACCGTGGTGCTGCTCGGCACCAACGGCAACGGCAAGTCGACGCTGATGAAATGCATGATGGGCATCGTGCGGCCGCGCACCGGCCGCATCGTCGCCGAGATCGACGGCGAGACGCACGACCTGGTCGGCCGCACCACCGAGCAGATCGTCGATCTCGGCATCGCGCTGGTGCCGGAAGGCCGCCGGCTGTTTCCGCGCCTGACCGTCGAGGAGAACCTGCTGCTCGGCGCCTTCCGCAAGAAGGCGCGCGCAGCAGATCAAGACCAATCTCGACTTCTGCTTCGAGTGCTTCCCGCGCCTGGCCGAGCGCCGCTCGCAGCTCGCCGGCTCGATGAGCGGCGGCGAGCAGCAGATGCTGGCGCTGGCGCGCGCGCTGATGCTGGCGCCGCGCATCCTGCTGATCGACGAGCCGTCGGTCGGGCTTGGCGCCGGTGCTGGTCAGCCGCACCATCGACAAGATCAAGGAGCTCAAGGACCAGTACCAGCTCACCGTGCTGATGGCCGAGCAGAACTTCCCGCAGGCGCTGCGCATCGCCGACCGCGGCTACGTCATCGTGCACGGCCAGATCGCGTTCGAGGGCCGCTCGGCCGACGAGCTCAACAACAACGAGCTGATCCGGAAGTTTTATCTGGGGCTGTGACGATGCGCCGGCTCGCTCAGCCTGTCTGCGCTGCTCAGGTCGCTCGTGCAGCGGGCTGCCGGCGATCGCTGGCACGTTCGCCGCCCAGGCGCAGCAGCTACCCCAACCGGCCGGTCCGCATCATCGTCGGCTTCGCGGCCGGCAGCGGCCCCGACCTGTTGGCGCGCGCGATCGCGACCCAGATCGGCAGCGACCTCGGCCAGAATTTCGTCGTCGAGAACCGACCGGGCGCCAACGGAACGATCGCCGCCAAGGTCGGTCGCGCAATCGGAGCCCGATGGCTACGCGCTTGCTATTTTCCAGCGCCGCGATCACCAGCACGCCGTTCATGTACAAGAACATCGGCCTCGACGTGCTGCGCGACCTCGCGCCGGTCGCGACCGTCGGCGTGCTCGACGGCTATCTGGTGCTGGTCAACCCGTGCTGCCAGTCCACTCGATAGCTGAATTCATCGCCTACGCGAAGAACAACCGCGTGCTCTACGGCTCGCCGGGCGTCGGCAACCTGCTGCATCTCGCGGCCGAACTGTTCAACGTCAAGGCCGGCGTAAAGATGGAGCACGTGCCCTACAAGGGCGCCTCGGAGGTCGCTGACCGCGCTGCTGCAGGGCAGCATCCAGGTCATGTTCGTCACGCCGACCTCGGCCGCGAGCCTCGTCAAGGAGGGCAAGCTGCGCGCGCTCGCCACCAGCGGCGAGAAGCCGCTCGCCGAGTTTCCCGATCTGCCGCTGCTGCGCGCGACGGTTCCCGACTATCCGCCGTCGGTATCCTGGGGCATGACGTTCGCGCCGGCCAAAACTCCGGCCGCGATCGTCGACAAGCTCAATGCCGCCATCCGGCACTCTCTCACGATACCAGCAGTCGCCGACGTCGTGCAGAAGGCCGGCTACATACCGGACGGCCGCAACGCTGCGCAGACCGCGGAGTTCTTCCGCCAGCAGGTCGCCGAAACCGGCGAGGCGGTGCGGGCTGCCGGTCTGAACTAAATCCGTCCCAACCCGAGGTGCAATCATGCCGATCGCAAACGTCCGTGGCGTCTCTCTCAATTACGAAATCCTCGGCGACCGCGGTCCCGCGATGGCGATGACGCCGGGCGGCCGAAACCCGATCGCCAATGTGCGGCCCTACGCGGAGCAGGTAGCAGCGCAGGGCTACCGCGTGCTGATCCACGACCGGCGCAATTGCGGCGCCTCGGATGTGTCGTTCGACGGCAGCAAGTCGGAATACGAGGTCTGGGCCGACGACCTGCATGTACTGCTCAAGCAGCTCGGCATGCTCCCCGCGATCGTCGGCGGCACCTCCTCGGGCGCGCGGCTGTCGCTGCTGTTCGCGCTACGCTATCCGCAGGACGTGCGCGCGCTGGTCCTGTGGCGCATCACCGGCGGCGAGTTCGCGATCAAGCGGCTGAGCGAGAAGTACTACGACCAGTACATCCGGCTCGCCGAAGCGGGCGGCATGGCGGCGGTCTGCGGCGAGGAACACTTCGCCGAGCGCATCCACGAACGGCCGGGCAACCGCGAGCGGTTGATGGCGCTCGATCCCAAGGACTTCATCGCCACCCTGCGCAAGTGGCGCGAGCCGTTTGCGGCCAGCGGCAATCTGCCACTGATCGGCACCACGGAGGCCGACCTGCGCTCGATCGCGATCCCGACCTGCATCATTCCGGGCGACGACCTCACCCATGGCAGCGTACACGCCGCCACTGCGGCGCGGCTGATGCCCAACAGCGAACTGCACAGCCTCACCACCGGCGACCGCGATGTCGACATCACGCCGCCCGAGGAGTGGATCGCCCGCGCGCCGGCGATCGCGAAAATCTTCGCCGACTTCCTCGACCCGCAAGCTGCCGCATCAGGCTGCGGCGTAGCGGCGGTTCATCCGCCCGAGCCACGAACTCAGTGCCCACCCTCCCCTGGAGGCGGAGGGTCGCGACCGAAGGGAGCGGGGTGGGGTGAACTTCTTCGCGAGCAAGATCACCCCACCCCGCCGCCTCGCCATCGCTCGGCGTCGACCCTCCCCCTCCAGGGGAGGGTGAGAAGAACCGCGGTGGATTCGCCCGCGCGATGCCTTGCGCCTTCGTGCCCTCTCATCGGCGGGAGAACGCAACGACGCTTGAGCGCCTCAATCCACCTTGGCGCCGGAGAACTTCACCACTTCGGCGTAGCGCTTCATCTCGCTGCGGATGAACTCGGCGGTTTCGGCGCGCGTCGTCGCCATGACCTCCACGCCCTGCTGCGTCAGCGCATCGCTGCACCGCCGGCAGCTTGAGCACCTCGACGAACACGGCGTTGAGCCGGTCGAGAATTGCCGGCGGCGTGCCGCCGGGCGGCGAGATAGATGAAGCCGGAATTCGACTGGAAAGCCCGGGAAAGCCCTGTTCGCCACGGTCGGCACATCCGGCAACTGGTGAACGCGCGTCGGATGCGCCACCGCGATGGCGCGCAGCTTGCCGTCCTGCACCAGCGGCGCCGCGTTCGGCGTGTTGCGCGAAGGCGACCTGGATGTTGCCGGAGATCAGGTCGGTGAGCACCTGGCCCATCCCCTTGTAGGGCACGTGCACCATCGACGTGCCGGACAGCTTCTTCAGCTCCTCGGTGCCGAGATGAAACGACGTGCCGTTGCCGACCGAGCCGTAGCTGATGCTCGCCGGGCGCTTGCGCGCGCGAGGTCGAGCAGCTCCTTGAGGTTCGTCACCGGCAGCGTCGTTGTTGACGACGATGGTGTGCGGCGTGACGCCGGCATAGGTGATCGGCGCCAGGTCATTCAGCGAGTCGTACGGCAGCTTGCTTGAACAGGCTCGGATTGATCGTGAACGTGTTGCCCACCAGCAGAATGGTGTGGCCGTCCGGGTGCGGCCTTCGCCACCGTGCTGGTGCCGATCTGGGTGGCGCCGCCGCCGCGGTTCTCGATCACGCAGCGACTGGCCGAGGCGTTCGCGCAACGGCTCGGACATCACCCGCGCGATGATGTCGGAGGTGCCGCCGGCGGCATACGGAATGATCACGCGGATCGGCTGGCGTCGGAGCCCACTGCGCAGCGGCGGGAGAGGCAAGTGCGCGAGCCGCTGCCACAAGCGAGCGGCAACCCAGCGACGACGATCGCGATTCATTGACAACTCCGTTAGATGATCAGTTCGCGCGCGGTGCCCCGCACGTCCATCTCGTATTCGAGCCCGATCACCGGCGGCCGGGCGTAGTGCCACACCAGGCCGCTCTCGATCGCGCCGCGCCGCGCCAGTTCCTCGCCGACCAGATGGCCGATGTTCTGCACGGTGTAGGCCTGCGTGCTGACGGCGTCCTGCCAGCCGAAGCCGAGCGCCTTGAGCCGCCGCTCCATCTCCTCGATGACGAAGACCACCTTCTCGCGCAGTCCTTCGGGCGAGGTGTCGCCGAAGCGCACGATGCGCTCGCTGTAGGGCTGCGATGCCGGCCGCGGCGTCGCCGCCGCCGGACAGCATGAAGGTGCGGCGCGCGGTCTTCGCCGCGGGCACGGTGTAGGTGAACGCCAGCATCGATGGCTCGGCCGGCTCGTCGTACATCGGGCAGACGTTGGTGCGCGCCACCGGGTTCACGCCGTCCTTGTAGATGCCCCAGCGCTCGAGCGTGGTGACGTACTGCTTGTTGAAGTCGATGAAGCCCTGGTCGGTGAACGGCGCCGGCGAGCGCAGCTCGCATGCGCGAACGCGGTGACCGGCCGGCCGATGGCCTTGAGGTGCGCTTCGACCGCCGCGAACGCCTCCGCCAGCGGCACCGGCGCGCATGAAGCGGGCGCGCTCGAGCTCGAAGCCGTCTTCGGCGGCGACGCCGCCGGAATACTGAAAGACGGCCGGAATGTAGCGATAGCCGCCCGGGGCGAATACGGCGGTGCCGGTCATGAGGTCGATCTCCTAGTTCTTTCGTTGCAAGCGACGTGCCAGCGGCAGTATGCACCGTGGCACGGCGCACGCCAGTTCCGCGAGCGCGTTCAGCCCATAGCCATCCGCGTCACCACGGCGGCGCCGGACTCCAGCGTGCGATGCACCGGGCATTTGCCCGCAATCTCGACGACCTTGGCGGCGGTCGCGTCATCGAGTTCGCCTTCAATCGAGATGATGCGCTCGAACCGGTCGATGCGGCCGGTACGTCCTTCCGCCACCGCTCCGCAGTCGGCGCAATGTTCGGCTGCAACCTTGCCGTGCCCGACCTCGACGGAAATGCGCCCGAGCGAGAGCTTCTTGTGTTCCGCGTAGATCCGCAGCGTCATCGACGTGCAGGCGCCAAGTGCGATCGCCAGATACGCATAAGGGTCGGGGCCCGAATCGAGCCCACCCACCGACACCGGCTCGTCGGCGATCAACCGATGGCGGCCGGCCAATACGAAGTTCTGCAGCCGGCCCAGTCCGGTCTCGCGCACCACCACGCGCTCGACGCCATCCACATTCTCGACCGGCTTCGGCAGATAGCGCGCGACCCACGCGACGATCACGCCCGCGACGTAGGCCGCATCCTCGGGGCGCGACAGGAGATGGTCGCGCGTCGTCCAGCGAGACGAAACTCTTCGGATGCCGCGCGGCGACGAAAATGCGCGTGGCGTTTTCGATGCCGACGATCTCGTCGCGGGGCGCGTGCATCACCAGCAACGCCTTGCCGAGGTGGCGAATCTTTTCTTCGAGCCGCTGGGCCTCGGCGTCCTCCACGAACGAGCGCCGGATCCGGAACGGCCGGCCGGCAAGCGTGACCTCGGCTTCGCCGCTCGCGCGAATGGTGTCCAGCGACTGGCCGAACTGATGCAGCACATGGGCAACGTCGGCCGGCGCGCCGATGGTGACCACCGCCTTCGCTTCGGGAATGCGGTCCGCCGCCGCCAGCACGGCGGCGCCGCCGAGCGAATGGCCGATCAGGATCGTCGGCGCTTCGAATGTCCGGCGCAGGTAGTCGGCCGCGCGCACCAGGTCATCGACGTTCGACGAAAAATCGGTGTTGGCGAAATCGCCTTCGGACGAGCCAAGCCCGGTGAAATCGAATCGCAGCACGCCGATGCCGGCTGCCGCCAGCGCACTGGCAATGCGCCGCGCGGCCAGCCCATCCTTCGAGCAGGTGAAGCAGTGAGCGAACAGCGCGAACGCCCGCACCGCACCGGCCGGCAGATCGAGTCGCGCCGCCAGCTCCTGGCCGCTGCTGCCGGGAAACGTCGCCTTGATGACAGATGCCGTGGTCATGGACCCGCACTCCATGCTGAGCGAAATGGCGATGCGCCGTTTAGCGCGCGGTGACGTCGCCGCCGTCGACCATGATGGTCTCGACCTCGCCGGCGCCGCTGCGGCGGAAGGCCGCGGCCTCGTTGTATTCGGGCGAGGTGAAGCAGGCGACGCCCTGCTCGAAGGTCGGAAACTCGATCACCACGAAGCGGTGGAACTTGTCGCGGTCCTTCCATGATCTGATAGCGCCCGCCGCGCGCGAGCACCTTGCCGCCGTGCTTGGCGATGATCGCCGGCACGAGGTCGGTGTATTTCTTGTACTCGACCGGATCGTTGATCTTCGAACGCGCAACCCAGTAGGCCGGCATCATCTCCTCCGCGTAGTCAGTTCGCCCCCAACAGAGCAGTCAGCCAGTGACTCGGATCAGAGCTACTCAACCGTCACGGAAGGAGACATCGCCATGCCGCGCAGATTGATCGACCTCTCCGTCCCGCTGGAGAACGACGTCGCCGCCGATCCGCCCGGCTATGGGCCGAAGATCGACTACTCAGACGCACCGGCAGACCGCGCCCGACGTGGTGCAAGTTCTTCCCCGGCCTGCGCGAGGAGGACCTGCCGGACGGCGAGGGCTGGGCGATCGAGTGGATCAGGCTCTCCACCCACAACGGCACGCACCTCGATGCGCCGTGGCATTTCGCCTCCACCATGGATCGCGGCAAGCGCGCCATCACCATCGACGAGGTGCCGCTCGAGTGGTGCATGCAGCCCGGCGTCAAGCTCGACTTCCGCCACTTCCCCGACGGCTACGTGGCGACCGCGCGCGACGTCGAGGCCGAGCTCGAGCGCATCGGCCACACGCTCGCGCCGCTCGAGATCGTGGTGGTCAACACCAGCGCCGGCGCGGCCTACGGCCGGCCCGACTATGTCGCCAGCGGCTGCGGCATGGGCCGCGAGGCGACGCTCTATCTCACTCGAGCGCGGCGTGCGCGTCACCGGCATCGACGGCTGGAGCTGGGATGCGCCCTTCGTCCACACCAAGGAGAAGTATCTCGCCACCGGCGACGCGAGCCTGATCTGGGAGGGCCACAAGGCCGGCCGCGAGATCGGCTACTGCCATATCGAGAAGCTGCACAATCTCGAAGCGCTGCCGGCCACGCGGCTTCATGGTGAGCTGCTTTCCGGTCAAGGTCCGCGGCGGCTCCGCCGGCTGGACGCGCGCGGTCGCGATCCTCGACTGAGTTCCGTCGATTCGAAGCTCCCGCAGCGCTTGGCGATGCGAGCCTTATGCCGCGCTGTCCGCGGTTGACCCCATCTGAAGTCGCGGCTCCTAGCATCGCGGTCAACGTACGAAAGCCGGCACCGGCGCTGCCGACGCCGGATCGAGACCAGGGAGGACTAAGCGTGGACAGACGCAGCTTCGTCGTCGGCTCGGCCGCCGCGGCCGCCGCACTCGCCACCGGACGCGCCAGCGCGCAGGAGGCCTATCCGACGCGGCCGGTCACCTTCGATCAATCCGTTCCCGCCCGGCGGCGCCGTCGACGTCGTCGCCCGCCCGCTCGCCGCCGTGCTCGAGCCGATCGTCAAGCAGCCGGTCGTGATCGAGACCAAGGCCGGCGCCGCCGGCCAGGTCGGCGCGCAGTTCGCCGCCAACGCCAAGCCCGACGGCTACACGCTGCTGATGCACATCGTCTCGATCTCGGGCTTCGCCGAGGTCGACAAGCTGTTCGGCCGGCCGGCGAAGTTCACGCGCGACGACTTCATCCCGATCGCGCGCTTCATCGCCGACCCGATGCGTGCTCGTCGTCAACGACCAGCAGCCGTACAAGACCCTGAAGGAGTTCGTCGACGACGCCAAGAAGCGGCCGAACGAGCTGATCTTCAGCTCGTCGGGCCTGTACGGCGCGCTGCATCTGCCGACGGCGCTGTTCACGCAAGGCGGCCGGCATCCAGCTGCGGCATCTGCCGACCGCCGGCGGCGGACCGGCGCTGACCGCCATCCTCGGCAACAATTCGCAGGTGCTGGTGTCGTCGATCGCGGCCGCCAACGCCCAGATGAAGGCCGGCAAGCTCGCGGCCGCTCGCCTGCTTCGGCGCGCAGCGCGCCCCGGCGTTGCCCGACGTGCCGACCATGAAAGAGCTCGGCTACGACATCGAGTTCTATCTCTGGGTCGGCATGTTCGCGCCGAAGGGCACGCCCGCCAACGTCATCACGACCTTGCGCGATGCCTCGCGGAAGGCCGCCGCGGACGAGAAGTTCAAGCCAGGCCATGACCAATCTCGGGCAGGACGTCGCCTATCTCGATCAGGCGGAGTTCAAGGCGTTCTGGGACGCCGACGCCAAGCGCATCGAGGACGCCGTGCGCCAGATCGGCAAGGTCGACGGGTGACGCCACACCGAGGCGCCGACGACCGATGATCCTCCGGGCCGACCACGTCGCCGGAGCGGCCTTCTTCGTCTTCGGCGTCGTCGTGTTCGCGATCAGCGGCGACCTGCCGTTCGGCAGCCTGTCGTCGCCCGGCGCCGGCATGATGCCGAAGCTGATGGCCGGCCTGATGATGGTGTTCGCGCGTGCTGATCGTCGCTCGGCGCGCGGCATCGAGCGCGCCGCTCGGCGAGCATCGACTGGAGCGACGGCGGCATGCCGCGCCGGTCGTGCTCATCACCGGCGTGCGCCGATCGCCGCTCTACCAGCCGCTCGGCTTCCTCGATCACCATGTCGCTGCTGCGTGTTCGCGCTGCTCGTCGTCGTCGAGCGCCGCAACGTCTTGCGCGCCGCCGCCTACAGCGTCGGCGCTCACCCTGTTCGCCTACTGGCTGTTCGGCATCGCGCTCAAATCGCCGCTCGAGCGCGGCCTGCTCTGGTTCTAGGCGCCGTGGAAACGCTCGACAGCCTGCTGCTCGGCTTCTCGGTCGCGCTGCGGCCCGACGTCCTCTGGTACGCCTTCCTCGGCTGCCTGGTCGGCACGCTGGTCGGCATGCTGCCCGGCATCGGCCCGCTCGCCGGCATCAGCATCCTGCTGCCGCTGACCTTCGGGCTCGACGCCACCAAGGCGATCGTGATGCTGGCCGGCATCTATTACGGCTCGCAATACGGCGGCTCGACCACCTCGATCCTGCTGCGCATCCCGGGCGAAGCCGCCTCGGTGATGACCTGCATCGACGGCAACGCCATGGCGCAGCAAGGGCCGCGCCGGCGCGGCGCTCTGCATCGCCGCGGTCGGCTCGTTCATCGCCGGCACGTTCGGCGTGCATCGTGCTGACGCTGGTCGCGCCGCCGCTCGCCACTTTCGCGCTGCGCTTCGGGCCGCCCGAATACACCGCGCTGCTCGTGCTCGGCCTCATCTTCCTCGCCTACATGTCGACCAGCTCGCTGCCGCGCACGCTGCTGATGGCGAGCGTTCGGGCTGCTGCTCGGCACCATCGGCATCGACGTGATGACCGGGCATTTCCGCTACAGCTTCAACATCCCCGAGCTCGGCGACGGCATCGGCATCGTGCCGGTCGCGGTCGGGCTGTTCGGGCTCGGCGAGATTCTGGCGACGCCGAGCCGCCAGGTGACCGGCGACGTCGTACCGCCCGAAGCTGCGCGAGCTGTTGCCGAGCCGCGAGGAGTGGCGGCAGTCGGCGATGCCGATCGCGCGCGGCTCGGTGCTCGGCTTCCTGATCGGCATCATTCCGGGCTCCGCCCACATCATTTCGAGCTTCCTGTCCTATGCGCTGGAAAAGCGGATCTCCAAGCATCCGGAGGAGTTCGGCAAGGGCGCGGTCGCCGGCGTCGCCGGCCCGGAATCGGCCAACAACGCCGCCTCGACCGGCGCGTTCGTGCCGATGCTGGCGCTCGGCATCCCGACCGGGCCGGTCACCGCGGTGCTGATGGCGGCGCTGCTGATCCACGGCGTTCCGCCGGGCCCGACGCTGGTCAACGATCATCCCAACGTGTTCTGGGGCTTCGTCGCCTCGATGTATGTCGGCAACCTGATGCTGCTGGCGCTCAACCTGCCGCTGGTCGGGCTGTTCGTGAACCTGCTGCGCATCCCCTACGCGTATCTCTATCCGCTGATCATCATGTTCTGCGTGATCGGCGTCTACGAGGTGAACCACTCGATCGTCGACGTCTGGATCATGCTGATCATGGGCGTCGTCGGCTACGGACTGAAGAAGTTCGGCTTCGATCCCGGCGCCGCTGGTGCTCGGCCTGGTGATCGCGCCGCTGTTCGAGATGCGCCTGCGCCAGTCGCTGATCATGTCGAACGGCAACTGGGCGATCTTCTTCGCAGCGCCCGATCGCGCTCGCGCTGCTGCTGGTGTGCGCTGCGGCTGCTGCTGCTGGCCGCCTGGTCGGCGCGTGCGCCGGCGCAAGGACTGGCGCAGCAAGCTCGCCGCCGCGGAGACCGGCGAGGCGAATTGATCCAGGCCGATTTGACCCGACGAGAATCGCTCGAACCGCCAGACACGATCGGGTAAGGTCGCGCCCTTCAACCCGGAATCGTGACCGTTCGGAATACTGCGATGCCGTCAGGGACATGCAGGAGCTGTGGAGAGGCAGTCTCGTATTTTGCGCGATCCTGTCCGGCATGCGGTGCGGCCAATCAACCGAACCCGGTGACCACGGTCGCGGCGCTCGCGCTGCTGGTCCTGCTACCGCTCGCGGCCGTGCTCGGCTCGATGTTCCTGCGGAAGCGCGGTGCGCCGACCGATCCAGCCAACCCCGGTTCCACACCGCCCGGCGCCGAGGCGCCGGGGCTTTCGGCTGGATTGCGCAGGCCATGGCCGATTGCGAGAGTCCTCGCCAAGCAGAACGCGGACATCCTGTATTTTCTGATCGTGCCGGTGAAGCCGAGCGGCACGCCGCTGCCGGGCTGGCGTCCGGTGACGATCGGCAACATCGGCCAGTCGGCCGCGCTGCTCGCTTCGGCGGATACGCTGGTCGGGCTTGCGCAATGGCGCACTGGAACTCTACCGCGATGCCACTGACTTTCGCGGTGAAGGATCCCGACACCAACACCACCTACAAGTGGAAGCCGGCCAGTGGCGTCAGCGAACTCAAATCGCGCGAGGTGAAGGCCCCGTCGCTCACGCTCGGCATCGAGTTCGACAACAGCGCCAACGATCGAGTGGGGCCCGACGATCGCCATCGCCAGGGGCACCTGCTACTGGACCAACCCGCTGATCCTGCGCGGCGCGAAGCGATAGCTCCGTCGAAGTATGATTGGATTTCGCTCCGCTGGAGGGCTTTGCACAACAACTCACCCCACCCCGCCGCCTCGCTATCGCTCGGCGGCGACCCTCCCGCTCCAGGGGAGGGTGGCACCGAACTCGCGATCGTCACCCTCCCCTGGAGGGGGAGGGTCGGCGAGCCGCGAGCAACGCGAGCGGAGAGACGGGGTGGGGTGAAGCTTCGCGAATGATTGCGCAGAGCTTCGGGGAGAGGGAGCGCACCGAGATCACGCCCAGAGCCGCTCCTTCTCGAGCCCCTTGTAGAGGCCGGCGACGTATTCGCCATAGCCGTTGAACAGCAGCGTCGGGCGGCGCTCGTTAAGGCCGAGCAGTTCCTCGGTCGCCTGGCTCCAGCGCGGATGCGAGACCTCCGGATTGACGTTGGCCCAGAAGCCGTATTCGCCGCCCTGCAGCGACTCCCAGTAGCTCTTCGGCCGCTGGTCGGTGAAGTTGAAGCGCACGATCGACTTGATCGACTTGAAGCCGTACTTCCACGGCACCGCCAGCCGGAGCGGCGCGCCCATCTGCTTGGGCACCGGCTTGCCGTAGGCGCCGGTCACCAGGAACGTCGAGTTCGTTGGTCGCCTCGGCGATGGTCAGGCCCTCGACATACGGCCATGGGTACCAGGTCTGGCGCTGGCCGGGCGCGATCTTCGGATCGAGGAAGGTCTCCATGCGGACGAACTTCGCCGACGACAGCGGCTTCGCCAGTTCCACCAGCTTGGCCATCGGGAAGCCGGACCACGGAATCGCCATCGACCAGGCCTCGACGCAGCGATGGCGGTAGAGCCGCTCTTCCAGCGGCATCTTGCTGCAGGAGATCGTCGATGCCGATCTCCTGCGGCTTCTCGACCATGCCGTCGAGCTTGATCGTCCACGGCCGCAGCTTCAGCGCCTGCGCCGCCTTGGCGATCGTCTTGTCCGGGCCGAACTCGTAGAAATTGTTGTAGCTGGAGTTGAACTTCTCGTCGGTCACCGGGCGGTCGAGGGTATAGGCCTCGTTGCGCTTGACCGGGTAGAGGCTCGCCGGTCGGGTCCGGCAGGTCGGTGACGCGCTGCGCGGCGGCGACCTGCGGCGCGAGCGACAAGCGCGGCCGCTCCGCCCGCGGCCAGAAAGGCGCGGCGGTTGAAGAACAGGTGCTCGGGCGTGGCGAGCCGTTCGGGCAGTTCCCAGCCGCGGCGGCGAATGACATGCATCGGCGTCCTCCCAGCTTCGACCTCGCAAGGATTACGTGCCGGCCGGATCACCCGCAAGTCACAGACGCGGGAGTGCCCGCGTGAAGCCTGCGCCCCATTGCCCCTGCTCACAACCACGGCCGCAGTGCAAGGTGCGCGCCCAGCACCAGTAGACCGACAAAAAAGCACAGGCGGAAGACTTCGGGACGCGCCCGCCCGCGCAGCCATTGCCCGAGCGCCATGCCGAGGAGCGCCGGCACGATCGCGAGCGCCGAGACCCCGGCGGACGCGAGCTGCAGCGATCCGGCATGGATCAGCAGCGCGGCCAGCGCGACCGTCGATACCGTGAACGACACGCCAAGCGCCTGCACCAGGTCGTCCTTGTCGAGGCCCAGCGCCTGCAGATACGGCACCGCCGGAATGACGAACACGCCGGTCGCCGCCGTGATCAGCCCGGTCGCCGCGCCGACCGCAAGCGATATCCAGGATTCGCCGCGCGCTGGCACTGTCGGTTGCACCGCGCACAGCCCGATGGCCGCATAGGCGATGAGCGCGATCCCGAGCGCGACGGTCGCGCCCTGGCCACCCTCCCCTACCAGGAAGCCCGCACCAGCCGCGGTACCGCCGCAGATGCCGAGCAACAGTGGCCACAGGCGCCGCAGCAGCGGAACGAGATTCCTCCCGATCGCCAGTTGCCAAAGATTGGTGACGAGCGACGGCACGACCAGCAGCGCCGCCGCCTGCGCCGGCGGCACCGCCACGGCGAGCAGTCCCATCGCGACCGTGGGAAGACCCAGGCCGATGACGCCCTTCACCAGACCGGCCAGCACGAAGGTCGCGAATCCGAAGACGGCAAGCCAGAATCTGTTCGAACATGCCCGCTTATAGCAAGCACCCCTCAGGCAGGCTCTTCGGATGTTGCGAATGAAAGCTTCTTGAAATGGCGAGCCCGCAACCGGCGCAGCGCGACGACGACCGTGCCGCAGCCGCGCTCATCGCGATTGTGCCCTCTCCCACAAGAGGAGAGGGCACAATCACAGCGACCTTCGCATTCTGACACAGCAGTGCCTCAACCCGAAAAGACACTCTGGTCGCGGCAGCCCTACGCCGCCGACGGCGCCTTGCGCGCCGCAACGATCTGGTCGGCGGTGCGGCCGGTCAGTTCCGCCATGTGATCGAACTTGAACGTGAAGGTGCCGACCCCGGCGGTCGCCGAACGCACCTCGACGATGAAATCGCCGATCTCGGCCTCCGGCATCTGCACGCGCACCACGTCCCAGCCGTCCCAGCCCTCGCGGGTGTCGAAGCCGAGGATCTGGCCGCGCCGGCCCGACATCAGCGCGTTCATCTTGGCGGTCGCCTCGGAGGGACAGACGATCTCGACCTGGTAGATCGGCTCGAGCAGCACCGGCTGGCATTGCGGCAGCCCCTCGCTGATGCCGATGCGGCCGGCGGTGCGGAACGCCATGTCGGAGGAAATCGACGGTGTGATAGGAGCCGTCGATCAGCTTGACCGCGACGTCGACCACCGGGAAGCCGAGCGGGCCGTGCTTGAGAGCGTCGATCACGCCCTCCTCGACCGAAGGAATGTAGTTGCGCGGCACCACGCCGCCCTTGATCTCCTCCGCGAACGCGAAGCCCGAGCCGCGCGGCAGCGGCTTGATGTCGAGCACGACGTCGCCGAACTGCCCATGCCCGCCGGACTGCTTCTTGTGGCGGCCGCGTTGCACGATCGGTTTCCTGATGGTCTCGCGATAGCCGACGGTCGGCTTCTGCGTCGTGATGGCGACGCCGAAGCGGTCCGCCAGCCGCTCGGTCGCGACCCGCAGATGCATCTCGCCCTGCCCCCAGGCCACCACTTCGTGCGCCTCCGGGTTATGCACCACCGAGACCGAGGGGTCCTCCTCGATCAGCTTGTGCAGCGCCTGGCCCAGTTTGACGTCGTCCTTGCGTTCCTTCGCTGCAATCGCGATCGCCAGCACGGGCGGGAAGGGTGTGCCCTTGACCAACGCCGGAATCGCCTGCTTGCCGGCGGTCAGCGTGTCGCCGGTGCTGGCGTGATCGAGCTTGCCCAACGCGACGATCTCGCCGACCTGCGCCGGGCCGCGCTTTTCGTTGGCCTGGCCGAGCATCTTGAATACGCCCGCGACACGGCCGGCCTCGCGCTCGGGAGTCTGGAAAACCGTACCGTCGCCCACCTGCCCGTTGAGCACGCGCGCGATCGACATCTTCCCGCCGTGCGGCGTGTGGAACGTCTTGAGCACATAGGCGATCGGATCGTTGCCGGCCTTGAGCCCGAGCCGTTTCGTGGTTTCGGGAATCCCCGGCGCCTCGTGGCGGAGTGCTTTGAGCAGCCGGCGGACTCCGTTCGTGCGGGTGGCGGTACCGATCAAGACGGGACACACCAAACCGTCGCGCAGTTCCTTGGTCAGATCGTCGAAGATCTTGTCGCGCGGCGGCGTGATGTCTTCAAGCAGTTGCTCCATCAACTCGTTGTCGTGGTCGGCGAGCGTCTCCAGCATCTTGAAGCGCGCTTCCTTTTCACGATCGAGGTCGACCCCCGTGAGATCGATGATTTCGGACGGCGCGTGCTCCTTGTAGACGTAGGCCCGCTCCAGGGCGAGATCGGTAAATCCGGTGATGGTCTCGCCGGACCAGATCGGAATCTGCCGCAGCAGCAATGGCACCCGCGACGCCGGCTGCAGGGTCGCGAGTGTCTCGCGCACGCGCTTGTCGACCTTGTCGATCTTGTTCAGGAACAGGAACCGCGGAATCTTGAGCTCTTCCAGCTCACGCAGGATCAACTGCAACTGCGGGATCTTCTTCTCGTCGGCCTCGCATACGACGACCGCGGCATCGACCATCGGCAGTGCGGCGCGCATGTCGTTCAGGAACTCGATCGAGCCGGGACAATCGACGAACGTGTAAGTGTCGCCCATGTATGTCGTGGTGGCGACCGAGAGTTCGACGCTCATGCGGTGATAACGCGCTTCCTTGCCGGCGTCGCCGACCGTGGTCCCCGCCTCCACGGTTCCCTGCCGCGGGATCGCGCCGGTGCGCGCGAGGATCGCCTCAAGCAGCGTGGTCTTGCCACTCTGGAAAGGGCCCACCAGCGCGATGCACCGTGGACCCGAAGCTCGTGTGCCGTTCTGTGCCATATCCGCCTCCCAGCGACCGAGATGCAGCCTTCTTGCGGGCCGGACGACCATCGTTTCAAACCAGAGGGGGGATTGGCAAGAGGCTGGTGGACAAGCTTCACCCCGGGGATGTTTTCCGTTGCTTGACTGGCACGCTGAAAACAGGCCCACTCGCGCGCATTGCGTTGCCATGAATAGAAAAAAGGATTGTCGATAATGCGTTGGTTCGTCACCCTCGGGCTGTCGGTCGTCATTGGAACCGTTCTGGTGGGCGATTCACGAGAAGCCGCGTGCCAAACAGCGGCAACGCCGATCGCGCCGCCGATCGCTGCGCGCAAGCCGGTACGCCTCACCACGCACGGCGTTCCGCGCATCGATGACTATGCCTGGCTGCGAGACCCGAACTGGCGCGACGTATTGCAGGACCCGTCCCGGCTTGACTCCGAGATCCGCGCCTATATTGACGCCGAAAATAAGTATGCCGATGCCATTCTCGCACCGCTCGCGAAGCTGCAGGTAAAGCTGATTGAAGAAATGAAGGGCCGTATCGAGCAATTCGATTCCGGCGTCCCGACGGTCGACGGCCCCTATGCCTATTGGAGCCGCTACCAGCCCGGCGCCGAGCATCTACAACTGATGCGGGGCGCGCGCGACGGCGGTTCGGAGCAAGTGCTCGTGGACGGACCGGTACTCTCGGCCGGAAAGGCCTATTTCTCCTTCGGTGCCTATGACCACAGTCCCGACCACCGGCTCTTTGGCTATGCGATCGATGAAACCGGCTCGGAGTCCTTTACCCTGCGCATCCTCGATGTCGAGTCTAAGCGCGATTTGCCCGACGTCATCACCGGGGTTTCGGGGTTTGCCTGGGCGGATAGTGCAACGTTGTACTATGTGCGGCTCGATGACGAGCACCGCGCGCGCTCCGTCTACCGCCACAAGATCGGGAGCGATCAAGCCGCGGATCAGCTCTGCTACGAGGAAAAGGACGCCGGCTTCACCGCTGACGTCTCGCGATCGCGCACCGGGCGCCACACGATCATCAAGACCGGCAATTTCGATACGTCGGAGATCTGGCTCATCGACAACACGCGGGCAGAGAGCACACCCGCGCTGGTGGCCGCGCGCGCGCGCGGCACGGAATATTATCTCGACGACTGGGGCGATCGCTTCGTCATCCGCACCAACGTCGACGGCGCCGAAGACTTCAAGTTGGTCACCGCACCGCTGACCTCACCCGGGCGAGCCAATTGGCGCGATTTGCTCCCCGCCAAGGACGGGCGACAGGTTCTCGACTTCATTCCATTCGCCGGACATCTCGCGATCCTGGAACGCGAAAATGGCCTTCACAACTTGGTAATCTATCGTAAGGCGGACGGCACCGCCCACACTGTTGCGATGGGTGACGAAGTCTATTGGCTCGAACTCCTCACATCCCTCGAATTCGACACCAAGATCGTGCGCTTAGAATATTCGTCGCCCGCAACGCCGAGGCAAACGGTCGATTACGACATGGAAAAGCGCGAACGCTTCCTGCGCAAGGAGCAGAAGATTCCGAGCGGGCACGATCCGTCCGACTACGTGGTGCGCCGTCTGTTTGCAATGACCACCGACAATGAACAAGTCCCGATCACGCTGCTGCACCGCAAGGGTCTCGTGCTCGACAACAAGGCGCCACTGTTTATGGAGGGCTACGGCGGCTATTCGTATGCTTTCGAAACCTCCTTCGGTTCAACCATCCTGCCGCTGGTCGATCGTGGGTTCGTTTACGCGATCGCTCACATTCGCGGTGGCTGGGAGAAAGGCGAGCGCTGGCACAAGGGCGGCTACCGTGAGAACAAGGCTAACGCCTTCAAGGATTTCATCGCGGTTGCCGAACATCTGATCAAGGTCGGCTATACGGCGTCAGGCAGAATCGTTGCGCGCGGCGATTCCAACGGCGGCCTGCTGATGGGAGCGGTTGCCAATATGCGGCCCGACCTGTTCGCCGGCATGATTGCACGCGTTCCCTACGTGGATACGCTCAACACGTTTCTTGACGATACGCTCCCGCTCACCGCCAGCGGCTACAGTGAATTGGGCAATCCGATCGAAGACGTGAACATCTTCCGAGCCATCGCGGGCTACGCGCCTTACGAGAACGTCAAGTCCCAGCCTTACCCGCACATGCTGATCACCGGGGGATTGAGCGACGCGCGCGTTCAATATTGGGAGCCTGCCAAATGGGTCGCGAAGCTTCGGGCAATGAAGACGAACGACCCCCGCATCGCGCTCGTCACCAGCATCGCGGGGGGGCATTTTGGCGCCGCCGGACGCTTCGAGTGGCTGGAGGAACTAGCCTTGATTCAGGCCTTTACGCTGGACGCGCTGGGACTGGCTGCGAGTGAGCAGGTTGCGAAGGATGTCCAGCCGCGCGGCCGCAACCCAAATCCGGCCTTGCTTCGTTCGCCGCCTGCGGCGCGCCACCAGATCGGCACCCGCGAGCGGCGACTTCTCGGCTTGAATCGACCGGGTCAGCAATGAGGCAAATGACAACAACCGCCCAAGCGGCGGCTGTCACCTCCAGTCCGATCAGAAATCGCCTCAGCGCGCCGATTGCAGGCTCAAGTCCGCGAGACCAATGTGAACACGCCCCAGATCATCACACCGGCAGCGGTCGCGCCGGCCGCAGAATGATGCGAACTTCGGAACCGGGACCCGTAGGCGCGCCGCTGATCTGACGCAAGACGAGAGGCCGGCCGGGCCTCGCGGCGGAACCGGCCGTCCGAACTATCGCAGATTGCCGCAGAAGCGCTGGATGCGCCGGCACGCCTCTTCGACATCGCTCGGTCTTGGTCGCGTAGGAGATGCGGAACGCCGGACCGAAACCGAACGGCGTCCCCTGCACCACCGCGACGCCCTCCGCTTCCAGCAGCTCGGTGACGAAGTCCTCGTCGGTCGCGAGCTTCTTGCCGCTCGGCGCCGTCTTGCCGATGGTGCCGGCGCACGACGGATAGACGTAGAACGCGCCCTCCGGCTTCGGGCACTTGATGCCGTTGCGCCTGGTTGAGCATCGAGACGCAGAGATCGCGGCGCTCCTTGAAGATCGCGTTGTGCTTCGGCGATGAAGTCCTGCGGCCCGTCGAGCGCCTCGACCGCGGCCCATTGCGCCACCGCGGTCGGGTTCGAGGTCGACTGCGACTGGATCATCGCCATCGCCTTGATCAGCGGCTCGGGCCCGCCGGCGTAGCCGATGCGCCAGCCGGTCATGCAATAGGCCTTGGAGCACGCCGTTGATCGTGAGCGTGCGCTCGTAGAGCCGCGGCTCGACCTGCGCCGGCGTGAAGAACTCGAAATCGTCGTAGACCAGGTGCTCGTACATGTCGTCGGTCATCACGAAGACATGCGGATGCCGCACCAGCACGTCGGTCAGCTTCTTGAGCTCGTCGCGCGTATAGGCGGCGCCGGTCGGGTTCGACGGCGAGTTGAGCATGCACCCACTTGGTCTTCGGCGTGATCGCGCGCTCGAGCGCCTCCGGCGTCATCTTGAAGCCGAACTCGATCGTCGTCGGCACCGTCACCGGTTCGCCGCCGGCGAGCATCACCATGTCGGGATAGCTCACCCAGTAGGGCGCCGGGATGATCACCTCGTCGCCCGGATTGAGCGTCACCATGAACGCGTTGTAGAGCACCTGCTTGCCGCCGGTGCCGACGATGATCTGGCTCGGCTTGTAGTCGAGGCCGTTCTCGCGCTTGAACTTGCGCGCGATCGCCGCCTTGAGCTCCGGCGATGCCGTCGACCGCGGTGTATTTCGCGGTCTTGCCGCTCGTGATCGCGTGGATCGCCGCCAGCTTGATGTTGTCGGGCGTGTCGAAGTCCGGCTCGCCGGCGCCGAGCCCGATCACGTCGCGGCCCGACGCCTTGAGCGCGCGCGCCTTGTCGGTCACCGCGATGGTGGCGGACGGCTTGATGCGCTTGAGCGATTTCGCCAGAGCTCCACCGGCGCTGCTGCAGGCTTGAGCTGTTCGGCGGCGACGGCCATGGGGAATCTCCGTTTCGCCCAGACGGACGCGAGCTTCCTAAAGGGCTCGGCCGCGAACGGCAAGCCTCAATCGACGCCGCACCGCGATGGCGCGCCGCCGTAATCGAACGCTGCCAAAACCAGCTCGTCTACTGGAAGATTTCGCTGAACCGCGTCTTCAGCTCGCGACCGCGCGTCTCGATGAAGTCGAGATCGACCGGGATGAATTTCACCTCGCTCAGCGCCGGCTGTCCGGGCGGCGGCGCGATGTCGATACGCGAGGCATGGATGCCGCCTTCGGCGATCATCTTCTGCGCCACCGGCGAGATCATGAACTGCGCGAACAGCTTGGCGGCGTTGGGATTGCGCGCGCCCTTGATCACCGCGGTGGGCGACGACACGATGAACACGCCCTCGGTCGGATAGATCATCCGCTGGTTCGGCACGTCCTTGCCGTCCGCGAAGCTGCGCGGATCGGCGCCTTCCGCGCCGATCACCCGTTCGCCCTGCTGCATCGTGCTGAACACCTGCTGGTGGCCCTGCACGATCATGGTGTCGTTGGCGCGCAGCGCCTTGTAGAAGTCCCAGCCGAGCGTGCGCGACAGCATGCCGACCACGATCAGCTGGATCGCGGTGAACGACGGATCGGGCATCACCATCAGCCCCTTGTATTTCGGATGCTTGAGGTCGGACCAGGTGCTGCGGCACGTCCTTCTCGGCGACCTTGTCGGTGCGGATCGGAATGCCGACGATCGACAGCCGCTGTGCGATCCAGCGGCCGTCGCGTGTCCTTCGCGCTCGTCGACCACCTTGTCGAAGCCCTCCGGCCGGAACGGCGACGAACAGGCCCTGCTTGGCCAGCCCGTTGGCGGCGCCGGCATCCGACATCGTCATCACGTCGGCGCCCGGCCGGCCGGCCGCGACCTCCTGCTGCAGGCGCCGCAGCACCGCCTGGCCGCCGGTGCGCAGGAGCTGCACCTTGATGCCGGTGTCGCGCTGGAACTTGTCGGCAAGCTGCTGCAGCCAGCGGCGACCGGCGTCGAGGTGTACCAGCTCACGGTGCCTTCCTTGCGCGCGGCTGCTTCGTCGGCGCGGTCGGGCGCCGCGCTGGCGCGGCATTGCGCCCGCGACGAGAGCCAGCACGGCCGCGACATAACCAACGCGCCAACTTCGGTGCATGAGTGCCTCCGCGCGACGTCCCTGGAACGGTTCTCAAGCGGGCGTCATCGTCCGTCGCACGAATCAAAAAGGCAATCTGCAACGTGATAAATGCAATGCGAATCGTCGCAGCCAAGTTCGAAACGTTTCGATTCGACGGACGCGAGGGCGAAATGTTCCGATGAATTGATCGTGAAGGGAAGATTTCTCTTTTTCGCGCCGCAACATTCGCACCGCGCAATTGCCGCGCCTATATTTTGCTGCAGTGCGGGGCACGCATTTGTCATCACCACATCGCCGTGATCGTGGCATAGTAGATGGGCAGCCGGCGCTATGAGCGTGCCGAACACCGACGTGGGGAAGCGATGTATACGCTCTATTCGATGCAGCGGTCCGGCAACAGCTACAAGGTGCGGCTCGCGCTCGCGCAGCTCGCACTCGACTACCGGCTGATCGAGATCGACATCCTCAAGGGCGAAAGCCGCACGCCCGAATTCCTCGCCAAGAACCCGAGCGGCCAGGTGCCGCTGCTCGAAGTCACGCCCGGGCGCTTCATTGCCGAATCGAATGCCATCCTGTGGTACGTCGCCGGCGGCACGCCGCTGGCGCCCGAGGATCGCATCGACCGCGCCGAGACGCTGCAGTGGATGTTCTTCGAGCAGCACAGCCTGGAGCCCAATATCGGCGCTGCGTATTTCTGGCTCACGCTGGTCAAGGGCGGCCGCGAGCTGCAGCAGCACGCGCTCGAAGACTGGATGGAGCACGGCTATCGCTCGCTCAGCGTCATGGAGAAGCATCTCCGCGATCACGAGTTCTTCGCCGCCGACCGCTACACCATCGCCGACATCGCGCTGTACGCCTACACCCATCTGGCGCATCAGTGCGACTTCGACCTGACGCCGTTTCCGGCGGTCCGCGACTGGCTCGACCGGGTCGAGGCCGAGCCCGGGCACGTCGCGATGCTGACGACGATGCCGAGCGAAGCCGCCGCCGAGTAGCCCCGCCCACCGGACGCTCGCCGGGCGTCATCTCAGCCCGCCTCGTTGTGCGGCCCTCTCGGGCTCGCCCTCACCTTTCCGTATGCCCCCTGTTCGTCCGATCGGGCCTGTTGTTCGCAGGCGCGACCCGCTATTGCGGGATGACGCTGCCGCCGCAGCGACGTGGAGGAACATGCCCGCGGAACTGGTGCAGGACGCGCTCGGCCTGTTGTCGGGCTCGCTGGTCGGCTTTTCGCTGGGCCTGGTCGGCGGCGGCGGCTCGATCCTGGCGGTGCCGCTGATGATCTATCTGGTCGGCGTTCCGAGCACGCACGTCGCCATCGGCACCAGCGCGCTCGCGGTCGCCGCCAACGCCGCCGCCAACCTGGTCTCGCATTCGCGCATGGGCACGGTGAAGTGGCCGTGCGCAGCAGTGTTTGCCGCGGCCGGCGTGGTGGGTGCGTTCGGCGGTTCGAGCTTGAGCAAGATCGTCGACGGCCAGAAGCTGCTGGTGCTGTTTGCGCTGCTGATGCTCGTCGTCGCCGCATTCACGTTGGTGCGCCGCGCCGCTCCCTCCGACACCGAGGTTCGGCTCAGTGGCGAGAACGTCCCGTGGCTGCTTGCGCTCGGCTTCATGGCCGGATCGCTGTCGGGCTTCTTCGGAATCGGCGGCGGCTTTCTCATCGTGCCGGGCCTGATGTTCGCGACCGGCATGCCCATCTTCAATGCCATCGGTTCGTCGCTGGTTGCCGTCTCTGCGTTCGGCGCCACCGCGGCGCTCAACTACGCGATCTCCGGATTGGTCGACTGGCGGCTCGCCCTCGTCTTCATCGCTGGCGGCATCGCCGGCGGGCTGCTCGGTGGCTCCGTCGCGAAGAGGGTCGGCGAGCGGCGCGGCGCGCTCAACGTCCTGCTGGCCGTCATTATTTCGTTGGTCGCGGTCTACATGCTGCTTCGGACCCTCACATCGTAGGCGAAGCGATTCCGCTGCAAATCGGCGCGAATTCCGGTCGGATTGCCGCGAAATTCCCGCCGTTAACCCTTCGTTAACCAGCGCTTAACCCTTCATTAACCTAAAACATAAAATGGCCCTTATTCGTCAATGCCTTCGCCCAAGTCTGGCCGAACCGGTGCCGCCGTCCGCCACGAGTTTCGAATCAACAAACGAAACCGATTCGCGGAGACGACCCATGTCCAGGAACTTCCACCGCACCAATAGCTGCGCGCCGCCGCAGTCGGCCGGCGGTAAGCACCGCTCCTTTCTGTTCGTCGAATTGATCACGACCGCTGGGCTGGCGCTGTCGACCGCCGTCGCCGTCACCGCCGTGTCGATCGGCATGGCGCGCGCCGATGTCATCGGCTCGGTCACGCACGGCGATGGCGCAACGCTGGCGATCGCGATCTTCATGGCCATGCTGTTTTCGGGGATGGGCGGGCTCACCGCCCTCATGGCGCGCGACCGCTGATCGGGGGACCAGCGTCGCGCGACAAATCTCTTCTTAGCTAAGCCGCAGGGGTCGGTCGGGGGTGTCACCGCCGCACGTCATGGGACGTGCGGCGGTGATGCGTTTTGCGCGTGGCCTCGGCGAGGCGGCGACGCGTTCGTGCAGAGTTGGAACAGATTTCGTTTCAGAACTCAGGACTCTCTCCGCTCGTCCCGCGAAAGCGGGGACCCGGATCGTTCGTCCGCGCAACAGCCATAGAAGGCTGGATTCCCGCTTGCGCGAGAATGAGCGGGATAGAGTCCCAGTCAACTCCAACTAATGCGCCTCGACCTTGATGTTGGCTGCCTTGATGATCGGCCACCACTTCTCGATCTCGGCCTTGTGGTGGGAAGCGAGCGCCGCGGGCGTCTGCTCGTCGCGGGTCGCGATCACCTGCCCGAGATCGGTGAGGCGCTTGCGCACCGCCGGATCGGCCAGCGCCGCGATCACCGCATCATTGAGTTTGGCCCGTACGTTGTCGGACGTGCCCTTCGGCACCCACAGCCCATGCCAGAATGAGATGTACATTCCGGCGGCGCCGATCTCATCGGTCGTGGGAACATCCGGCAGCGACGGCCAGCGATCCTTGGCCATGACCGTAAAGGCCTTCATCTTGCCGCTGCGGACATAAGTCAGCGTCTGCGAGGCCTCCGCGCACATCAGGTCGATCTGGCCCGCGACAAGGTCCTGCATCGCCGGCGCACCGCCGCGATACGGCACGAACTGGAATCGGGTCGCGGTCTTCTCCTGGAAATAGAGTCCGCAGACGTGGGCCGCGCTGCCGGCGCCGACCGAGGCGGCGGATGCCTTCTCCGGATTGGCCTTGAGCCAGGCGATCAACTCCCGGGCGTCGCCGGCGGGCAGCCCGTTCTTGCCGACGATGATCATCGGCGCCGTGGTGAGCCTCGCGATCGGCACGAAGTCCCGCAGCAGGTCGTACTGAATCGGATAAAGCGCGCCGGAACCGACATGGCTCGTCCAGTTGCCGATGCTGAGCGTGTAGCCGTCGCCGGCCGGCCTGGGCGGCGCGGCCGACACCGATGGTCGCGCCCGCGCCGGTGATGTTTTCGATGACGATGGTCTGTCCAAGCGACTTCCGCATGCCTTCGGCCATGATGCGCCCGAGCGTGTCGGTCGGGCCACCGGCGGCAAAAGGTACGATCATTGTGATCGCACGGGACGGATAGTCCTGCGCGTGCGCACCGACCGCGCATCCAAGGAGCGCCGCGAACGCAGCGATCGCCGATTGGATTTTCATCTTTCCCTCCAGGTTGTCGTTGTCCTCCCTTGTTTTTCTTGTCGGAAACGATGGCACGCAGCCCGCAATACGAATAGACAGCGATACTGTCGCAACGTGGCCATCGGCGTGCGGCATTCTGGAACGTGCGCGGCAGTGCGTGAGTCTGTTGTTCGACCATTGCGACCGATGTCAGCCTGCTGAACGCCTGCTGAACCATGTCGGCTTTCAGGACATTACCGACATAGATCGGAGTTCGACGAGCACCGAATCCGTGGCGGTTGACCCAAAGCCGACCTGTTGCAGTCGCGTGACGTACGTCGGCTTTTGAGGATCCCTGAATTCAGACACGAATTACGACCTGCCTTGCAGACTTGCTTGCGCAAAAGGCCTATGAGCAGCCATGGCCGACGTCGGCGCTGGCGAAAAGCTCAAGGTCTTCATCTCCTATTCGCGCCGGGACTCGGCCGAATTCGCTGAGGAGCTGGTCGCAGGCCTCGAGCTTGTGGGCTTCGCGCCGTTCCTCGACCGCCATGACATCGCCGCCGGCGAGGACTGGGAGGCGCGGCTCGGCGGCCTCATCGCGCAATCAGACACGGTCCTGTTCGTGATCTCGCCGGAGGCGGTGAAGTCGGAGCGCTGCGGCTGGGAGGTCGACAAGACGGCCGCGCTGTCGAAGCGGCTCCTGCCGGTGATCTTCAAGGCCGTGCCGGACGCCGACATCCCGGAACAACTGCGCCGGCTGCAATTCGTCCGTTTCGACACCGGGCCGGGGCTGGCGCGGCCGCTGGCGCAACTGGCCGCGGCGCTGCGCAGGATCTCGACTGGATCCGCGAGCACACGCGGCTCGGCGAGCTGGCGGCGCGCTGGCACGCGCGGGGACGGCCAGAGTCGCTACTTGTTGCGCGGCGATGATCTCGATGCGGCGAAGGCGTGGGCCGCCAAGCGCAAGGCCGACGCACCCGAGATCATCGAGGTGCAGCGCGCCTTGCTCCATGCCAGCGAGGAGGCGGAGACCGCGCGGCTCGGCAAGGAGCGGGCGCAACTCGAGGATATGCGCCGTGCGCAGGAGGCGACGGCAAGGCAGCCAGAAGCGCGCCGGATGGCTGTTGCGGGGCGTGGCGGTACTGGTGCTCGCGATGCTCGGCTATGTCACATGGCAAAGCTACGACGTCGCCCGGCGCGAGATCAACGTCTTCACCGCACGAGCTGTCGATGCACTGAAAGACGAGCAGTTCGACAGCGCCATGCGCTATGCGCTCCAGGCCTATCCGGCGCGCGGTCACATTCCCATGGCTCACGCCGTTCTCGACCGAGCTCGAGGGCAAGCTTGCGGGCGGCGCGCAGTCCACGCGCCTCCACCGCCTGCTCAGGGGACATTCGGGGCCGCTCACCGGCGTCTCGTTTAGCCGCGATGGCAAGCGGGTGGTGACAGCGTCCGACGACAACACGGCGCGCATCTGGGATGCGGAGAGCGGCAAGGAGATCGCGGTCCTGAAAGGCCATTTCGACCGAGTGTGGAGCGCGGCGTTCAGCCGCGACGGCAAGCGGGTGGTGACGGCGTCTTCCGACAACACCGCGCGCATCTGGGACGCGGAGAGCGGCAAAGAGATCGCGGTCCTGAAAGGCCATACCGACTTGGTGTCGAGCGCGGCGTTCAGCCCCGACGGCAAGCGGGTGGTGACGGCGTCTGGAGACAACACGGCCCGCCTCTGGGATGCGCGAGAGCGGCAAGGAGATCGCGGTCCTGAAAGGCCATACGGAATCTGTGCAAAGCGCGGCGTTCAGCCCCGACGGCAAGCGGGTGGTGACGGCGTCTTCGACAGCACCGCGCGCCTCTGGGATGCGGAGAGCGGCAAGGAGATCGCGGTCCTGAAAGGCCATACGGCCTCGGTGCGGAGCGCGGCGTTCAGCCCCGACGGCAAGCGGGTGGTGACGGCGTCTTCCGACCGCACGGCGCGCCTCTGGGACGCGCGAGAGCGGCAAGGAGATCGTGGTCCTGAAAGGCCATACGGACTCGGTGTGGAGCGCGGCGTTCAGCTCCGATGGCAAGCGGGTAGTGACGGCGTCTTCCGACCAGCACGGCCCGCCTCTGGGACGCGCGAGAGCGGCCAAGAGATCGCGGTCTTGAAAGGCCATACGAGCCCGCTGTCGAGCGCGGCGTTCAGCCGGCGATGGCAAGCGGGTGGTGACGGCGTCTTCCGACAGCACGGCCCGCATCTGGGACGGTGAGAGCGGCAAGGAGATCGCGGTCCTGAAAGGCCATACCGGCTCGGTGCAGAGCGCGGCGTTCAGCCCGGACGGCAAGCGGGTGGTGACGACGTCTTCCGACGCCACGGCCCGCATCTGGGACGCCGAGAGCGGCAAGGAGATCGCGGTCTTGAAAGGCCATACTGAACTGCGTGCACAGCACGGCGTTCAGCCCCGATGGCAAGCGGGTGGTGACGGCGTCTGATGACAACACGGCCCGCATCTGGGATGCCGAGAGCGGCAAGGAGATCGCGGTCTTCAAAGGCCATACGAAATCCGTGTTCGAGCGCGGCGTTCAGCCACGATGGCAAGCGGGTGGTGACGGCGTCTGGACGACAACACGGCCCGCATCTGGGATGCGCGACAGCGGCAAGGAGATCGCGGTCTTCAAAGGCCATACGACATCCGTGTTCGAGCGCGGCGTTCAGCCCCGATGGCAAGCGGGTGGTGACGGCGTCTGACGACAACACGGCGCGCCTCTGGGATGCCGAGAGCGGCAAGCGAGATCGCGGTCCTGAAGGGCCATACGAACTCCGTGACGGCGCGCAGCGTTCAGCTCCGATGGCAAGCGGGTGGTGACCGCGTCTTTCGACAACACGGCCCGCATCTGGGACGCGCGAGAGCGGCAAGGAGATCGCGGTCCTGAAAGGCCATACCGCCTCTGTGTTCGAGCGCGGCGTTCAGCCCCGATGGCAAGCGGGTGGTGACCGCGTCTTACGACCACACGGCGCGCATCTGGGACAGCGGCGAGCGGCAAGGAGATCGCGGTCTTGAAAGGCCATACGGACCCGGTGGAGAGCGCGGCGTTCAGCCTCGACGGCAAGCGGGTGGTGACCGCGTCTAAGGACAACACGGCCCGCATATGGAATGCCGAGAGCGGCAAGGAGATCGCGGTCCTGAAAGGCCATACTGACTTCGTGTATAGCGCGGCGTTCAGCCCCGATGGCAAGCGGGTGGTGACGACGTCTACCGACAGAACGGCTCGCATCTGGGACGGTGACAGCGGCAAAGAGATCGCGGCTTTAAACCATGCGAGCTCGGTGCTGAGCGCGGCGTTCAGTCCGGATGGCACGCGCGTGGTGACGAGGTCTGGTGACAGGCCGTCCCGCATCTGGGACGTCACCTGGGCGACGCTCGTGCGCGGCGAGACGCTGCGCGAGCGCGTATGCGCTGAGAAGCTCGTCGGCGTGGCGCAGGAGTTCACCGACGTCGAGATCGAAGACCCGATCCTGCGCGGCATCGACAAGGACGATCCGATCGCCCGCAATCCCTGCCTGCGCCGCGGGCCGCTGTCGTGGGACTACTGGACGCGCCTGCCGGGCGAGCTATGGCAGTCGGCGAGACGACTCGGGGTCGTGAACTGAACGATCGCCGTCCGCCGCCGACCCTTCGTGCAGCTTTGAGCGTGCCGGCACAGAGGGTTGGACGCGAGGCGCGTCCGCGGCGATTTACCCTTCAGCCAGACTGAAACCGGTACGGCGAAAGTCGAACCATTCACTGCATTTCGCCTCTCGCAATTTTTGTCGCTTTCACTGAATATGGGACCGGCGATTGCCGAACGAGGCGACCAATGCGGCGACGCGAGCTTATCGCAGGAATTGCTGCCTCAGCAGCTACGTGGCAGTTGGAGGCGCGCGCTCAGCACGGCGAGCGTGTACGGCGCGTCGGAATTCTGATGGGAGGAAATAGGGACGACGCCGAAATGGAGGTGCGTCTCGAGGCGTTGCAAAGCGGCTTGAAAGAGCTTGGTTGGATCGAGGGTCGCAACATTACATTGGAATATCGCTGGGCCGGAGGCGATGCCCAACGATTTGATCGATTTTCGAACGAATTAATCCTGATGCAGCCCGACGTTATTTTTGCCACCACATTTGCGGCGGCGGCGGCCCTGAAGGAAAGAGCACGCACCATCCCAATTGTGTTTGTCATGGTCAGCGATCCTGTAGGTGCCGGAATCGTAACAAGTTTGGCTCGACCGGGCGGCAATTTGACGGGCTTCACCCCTTTCGAGTCTTCGCTCGGAGGGAAATGGATCGAATTGCTGAGGGAAATTTTTCCGGGCCTAACGCGCGCGATGATCGTGTTCAATCCAGATACGGCGCGCAATGCGCCACCCTTTATAGCATCAGCCCAAACCGCGGGTGCGTCTCTGGGCGTTGCCACGGTTCCAACGCCGGTCCGCGAAATCTCTGAGATTGAAAATATTGCCAGAACCTCTACCGACCATTCAGGCAGCGCGCTTGTCATAGCCCCTGACGCATTCTTGGCTGGACGATACCGGTCTATTGTCGCTATCGCGGCCAATCATCGACTTCCGCTGATCAGCCCGTTTCGCTTCTTCACGGTTGCTGGGGCGCTCGTATCGTACGGTATCAATATTCCTTCCGAGTATCGCCGCGCCACAGGCTACATCAATCGAATCTTGCGGGGCGAGGATCCTGCGCTTCTCCCGGTGCAAGCTCCGACAAAATTTGAACTGATCATCAATCAAACAGCAGCGAGAGCCCTCGGCATTAATGTACCGCCGATGCTGCTCGCTCGCGCCGACGAAGTGATTGAGTAGCGCGAAGCGTCGCCGTCATTGGACGGCAACGCCCAGTCACGCAAGCGAAGGCACTGCGTCAACGGTGAGCGACACTGACAGCCATCACTGCAGCTTGATGTTCGCCGCCTTGATGATCGGCCACCATTTGTCGAGCTCGGCCTTGTGATAGGCGGCCAGCGCCTCCGGCGACTGCAACTCGCGCGGCGCGATCTCGTGACCGAGATCGGTCAGGCGCTGCCGCACGTTCGCGTCGGCCAGACTGTCCACGACCGCGGCGTTGAGCTTGGCGATCACATCCTTCGGCGTGCCCTTGGGCGCCCACAGCGCGTGCCAGAACGGAAAGACGACGCCCGGCACGCCGGCCTCGTCGATCGTCGGAATGTCGGGCGCCGCGAACCAGCGCTTCTGCGTCATCACGCCGAATGGCTTGATCGTGCCGGCACGGAATTGCGGCAGCGTCTGTCCCGCCTCGGGGCAGAACAGGTCGATCTGTCCCGCCATCAGGTCCTGCATGGCCGGCGCAGCGCCCCGGTAGGGCACGAACTGCATGCTCGTTCCCGTCAGGTTGGCAAAGTAGACCATGCACATGTGCGCGCCACTGCCGGCACCGATGGTCCCAACCGACGCCTTGCCGGGGTTCGCCTTGAGCCAGGCGATCAGTTCCTTCATGTCCTTGGCGGGAAAATCCTTGCGCCCGATAATCCACAGCGGTCCGATGGACAGCATCGCGACCGGCTCGAAGTCCTTCAGGTAGTCGAACGGCAGGGTGTACATCACGCCGGCGCCGACGTGCGACGTCCATTGTCCGATCGAGACCGTGTAGCCGTCCGGCGCCGAGCGGAACAGGCGGGTCACGCCGATGGTGCCGCCGGCGCCGCTGCGACGTTCTCGGCAATCACCGTCTGGCCGAGCGATGTCTTCATCCGGTCGCTCACGATACGCGCGACGATGTCGGTAACGCCGCCGGCCGGGAACGGGACGATCATGGTCACGGGTCGCGACGGAAAGGGCTGCGCCTGGGCATGCGTGATACACGTCAGCCCAGCGAGCAAAGCGGCAATCATCAGTCTCACGTGGTCTTCCTCCCTGGTATGGTCGCGCCCCTGTTCCGGATCGCCTGTTCGGAGTTCTGACGAGCCTGAGCGCGGTGGACCGCGTTCCGGCCGTTGCTGCTCCAATTTTGATGTCGATACGATGACACGGCATCCGCCATCGCGAAAGGTCAGGATTGTTGTCACACCCATGTGAACGCTCCGGCCATTGCTGGAACACGCTCCGACGGCCATCGTTGACGGCGACAGGAGATTCTCATGTCCACGATCCGACGGCCGTTACCCATTCGAACATTTTCTCCGGCGTATGCGCGATGGCTTTTCGCCGCGGCGTTGACCGCCTCTGCTTTGCCGGCGCCCGCGGCGGCGCAAACCTATCCGTCGTCGGCCGGCAACATCACGGTGCAGACGGTGGCGCGCGGGCTCGATCATCCTTGGGCGCTCGCCTTCCTGCCCGACGGCCGCATGCTGGTCACCGAACAGCCCGGCCGCCTGCGCATCGTCAGCCAGGGACGGCAAGCTGTCGCCGCCGCTCGCCGGCGTGCCGAAGGTCTTCGCCTCGGGCCAGGGCGGGCTGCACGACGTCGTTCTCGACCGCGACTACGCGCAGAACCAGACGATCTACTTCTGCTATGCCGATCCGGTGAGCGGCGGCGCGCGCACCTCGCTCGCCAGCGCGCGCCTGATCGACGAGGCGGCGCGCCGCGGCTCGACGACGTCAAGGTGATCTTCCGGCAGGAAGGGCCGGCGTCGCGCGGCCGGCATTTCGGCTGCCGCATCGTGCAGGCACGCGACGGCAATCTGTTCCTGACCCATGGGCGATCACGGCTCCTACCCGCGACGAGGCGCAGAACCTCGCCAACCATATCGGCAAGATCGTCCGCATCCGGCCCGACGGCTCGGTGCCGCCCGACAATCCGTTCGTCGACACGCCGGGCGCCAAGCCGGAAATCTGGAGCTACGGCCACCGCAACTCGCAGGGCGCCGCGCTGCACCCGCAGACCGGCAAGCTCTGGGAAGCACGAGCATGGACCGCGCGGCGGCGACGAGATCAACATCCCGCAGGCCGGCAAGAATTACGGCTGGCCGGTGATCGGCTACGGCATCGACTACAGCGGCGCGAAGATCCACCAGAGCACGCACAAGGACGGCATGGAGCAGCCGGTCTGGCACTGGGTGCCGTCGATCGCGACCGTCCGGCATGACGTTCTACACCGGCGACCTGTTTCCGGCCTGGCGCGGCAACCTGTTCGTCGGCGCGCTGGTCGGCCAGATGCTGGTGCGGCTCGAACTCGACGGCGAGAAGGTCGTGAAGGAGGAGCGCCTGCTGCAGGGCCTGAACGAGCGCATCCGCGACGTGCGCCAGGGACCGGATGGCGCGATCTGACGTGCTGACCGACGCCGGCGGACGGGCGAATCCTGCGGCTGGCGCCCGCGAAATCAACCCCCGGCAACGATGCGCAGTTGTTCGCGGTGCGCCATACTGCCGACATGAAGCGTCTCTATCCGCCGCCCCCGATCCAATCAATGGGACCTGGGGGTCGCACCGCTTGCCGGCGCCACGAGCGCCGTCGCGCCGGTCGGCCCTTGCGAGCTTGTGTCATGTTTACGCTGTTCGAACGGTTATTGAATCCGACCGAGACACCGGAGCAGGTCGAGCCGCCGCCGGGCTTCGTCGCGTTCTTCTGGCATTTCGCCCGCCAGGCGAAGGGACTGTTCGCGGCGATTGTTCGCGGCCGGCTTCGTGGTCGCGCTGCTCGATTCGACCATCCCGATCTTCATCGGGCGCATCGTCACGCTGATCACGTCGAACCCGCCGGACGAGCTGTTCGCGCGATTCTGGCCGCATCTCCTCGGCATGGCGCTGGTGCTGCTGATCGCGCGGCCGCTCGCGCATGACGACGCAGAACCTGATCGCCAACCAGGCGATCTCGGCCAACGTGTCGAACCGCATCCGCTGGCAGAACCACTGGTACGTGGTGCGCCAGTCGTGGGCGTTCTTCCAGAACGACTTCGCCGGCCGCATCGCCAACCGCGTGATGCAGACCGGCCCGGCGATCCGCGAGACGCTGGTCGCGCTGCTCACCAGCGTCTGGTACATCCTGGTCTACGGCACCGCCGCGCTCATCCTGCTCGCGTCCGCCGATCCGTGGCTCGCGCTGCCGGTCGTGCTGTGGTTCGTCGGCTACCTCATCATGCTGCGCGTGCTGGTGCCGCGCATGCGCGACCGCTCGAAGGACGTGTCGGAAGGCCGCTCGATGCTGACCGGGCGCATCGTCGACAGCTACACCAACATCCTGACGGTGAAGCTGTTCGCCCGCGCGCGCGAGGAGGACGCCTATGTGCGCGACGCGATCGACCAGCACACCGGGCTGTTCTACCGCTCGCTGCGGCTCAACACGCTGTTCAGCCTGTGCCTGTCGTCGCTCAACGCCATGATGGTCACCGGCACCGGCGGGCTCGCGCTCGTGCTGTGGACGCCAGGGCAAGGTCGAGGTCGGAACGGTCGCGATGGCGCTGCCGCTCGCCTGGCAGATCGTCAACATCGCCGGCTGGGTCGCCTGGCAGATCACCTCGATCTTCGAGAATATCGGCGTGATCCAGGAGGGCATGATGACGATCGCGCGGCCGATCGCGCTCACCGACCGGCCCGACGCGCCCGACGCTCATCGTCACGCGCGGCGAGATCAAGTTCGAGGACGTGCGCTTCGGCTACGGCCGAGAGGCGCTGCGCGAGCGGCGTGCGCTCGCGCGCGGTGATCGATGGCCTCACCCTCACGGTGAAGCCCGGCGAGAAGATCGGCCTGATCGGCCGCTCCGGCGCCGGCAAGTCGACGCTGGTCAATCTGCTGCTGCGCTTCTTCGACCTCGAAGGCGGCCGCATCCTGATCGACGGCCAGGACATCGCCGCCGTCACGCAGGAGAGCCTGCGCGCGCAGATCTCGATGGTGACGCAGGACACCTCGCTGCTGCATCGCTCGATCCGGGACAACATCCGCTACGGCCGCCCGCAGGCGACCGACGCGGAGATCGTCGACGGCGGCGAAGCTCGCCCATGCCGACGAGTTCATCCTCGAGCTCGAGGACTGGAAGCAGCGGCGCGGCTACGATGCCCAGGTCGGCGAGCGCGGCGTGAAGCTCTCGGGCGGCCAGCGCCAGCGCGTCGCGATCGCGCGCGTGATCCTCAAGGACGCGCCGATCCTGGTGCTCGACGAGGCCACCTCCGCGCTCGACAGCGAGGTCGAGGCGGCGATCCAGTCGAGCCTCGGCACGCTGATGGCCGGCAAGACGGTGATCGCGATCGCGCACCGGCTGTCGACCATCGCGCGCATGGACCGGCTGATCGTGCTCGAACAGCGGCCGCATCGTCGAGCAGGGCACGCACGACGAGCTGCTGGCGCACGGCGGCCACTACGCCGCGCTGTGGCGGCGCCAGTCCGGCGGCTTCATCGACGCGCCGACGCTGAGGCGGCGGAGTAAACCTCCGCCGCTTTCTCATCTTCCGCAGCTTCCATCTCCGCAGAACGTCCCGTGCCCGAACCGGTGCTTCACAAGTATTACGACTTCGGCAACCGAGCATTGTCGAACGTCTCGCTGCGCTCGGGCGAGCGCGTACTGCTGTCGGTGGTGCCGCGAGGCTTTGCGCTGCGCCGGCTCTATCTGAATGGCTTGATCCCGTGGGGCTCGCTGTTCAGCGCAAACGCAACGGACACCGCCCGTATCGTGCGCGTGCTCGCCCGTTCCGCGAACGACCTGCCGCCGCTGCCGAAGGCGGCCCAGCATCGCGACGATGCCGCCATGCTCGAACTCCTGGACGCGGCGACCGCCGACCTCAAGGCCATGGCCGAGAACAAGCCGGTTCCGGGCGCGGTCGAAGCACTCGACCTGGAAAATCGCCCCAAGCGGCCGCTGTCGCTGTTCAGCCGGCTCGCACTTGCGGCAAGCGGCACCGACGACCTGGTACGGCGCCTCGAACGCACCCGCATGCTGCGGGGGTGACCCTACGCCTTAACTGGCATCCCGAGCGACGACAGCCCTGACACGTACGCAAGTCGTCACGCAAGTCGTAACGCGCAGGACCCGCGTCAGCCCATCAATCCCGTCATCGGCTTCACGGCCGCGCTGTCCGGAAACACCTTACTGGCGAGCGTGGCGTCGTCGACACGCAGGTGATCCTTCAGCACGCCCTTGAGCACGGCGCGCAGGTCGGTGGTCGGCTTGAGGTCGCGGCCGTCGTGCAGGTTGGCGGGCTTGAGCCCGGGCCAGTCGCCGATGACGCGGCCGCCCTTGAGCGCGCCGCCGGCGAGCAGCGCCACCGTCGCGGTGCCGTGGTCGGTGCCGTCGGTGCCGTTGATGCGCGCGGTGCGGCCGAACTCGGTGACGACGGCGACCACGGTCTCGCGCCAGGCGTCCTTCATCTCGGTCTCGATCGCCGCGATGGCGCCGTCGAGCGCGCCCAGCAGCGTGGCGAGCCGGCCGCTCGGCGCGCCCTCGTTGGCGTGGGTGTCCCAGCCGTCGAAGGCGAGCGCGCCGATGCGCGGGCCGTCCGGCCGCGCCAGGAACTTCGCCGCGGTGCCCGCCGACTCGGCGAAATAGGCGCGCACCTGCCCGGCGCCGGCGGCGCGCGGCTGCTCGCCGTCCATGCCGCCGGCGCGCGCGATCGCCGCGAGCCCCATGCGCTCCTCCGAGCACGCGCGCCAGCGCCGGATCGGTGTGACGGTAGAGGTCGAGCAGCCGCATCAGCGTGTCGTCGCTCGGCCGGCGGCAGGCGCGGCGGCGTCCAGGACAGGACCGGCGCCGGCCCCCGCACGACCAACGGCGCAATGGGGCCGACCGCGAATGCTTCGCGACCGCCGACCGGCGCGGCCGGCCGGCTGCAGCGAGGCGAGCGCGCGATTGAGCCAGCCGGTATCGACCGCGCCGGGCTTGCCGAGGCCGCTCTCCAGCACGTCCTGGCCGTCGAAATGCGAGCGCTCGCGATAGGGCGTCGCGGCCGCATGCACGATGGTGGCGGCGCCGGCGCGATAGAGCCGGTGCAGGTTCGGCATCGCGGATTGAGCGGCGAAGAAAGTGTCGAGCGGCAGCGCCGGCGTCTTGCCGTCGAGCGTCAGTGCCTTGTCGCCGCGCAGCCGCACCCAGTCCGGATCGCCGACCGGCGCCACGGCCGCCAGGCCGTCGAGCGCGCCGCGCAGCACGATCACCAGGAGGCGCGGGTCGCGGCCTTCGGCCCGCGCAAGCTTCGGCAGATACGCCCAGGCGAACAGCGTGCCGGAGGCCAGCAGCAGTTGGCGGCGCGTGGCAGCATGGAGAGTCATGGTCATCTCCGTTGGAATTCGGGCGACATCAGCAGCAGCGCCAGCGCCTGCTGCCGGCTCTCGGCGCGCGCAATCGTCTGCCGCGTCTCGGCCGAGGCGACCGGCGCCAGCGACTCTTCGAACACACCCTTGGGGTCGACCGGTGCCGCCGATGCGCCGCGCCATCTGGTTGGCGACGTCGATACGCTGCGCCAGGCCGTCGAGCCAGGCCGCGCTGTCGTCGGAGAAGCCCTTCGGCGCCGGCGGCCGCCAGAGCGGTTCGCCCAGCAGGTTGTGCGCGCCGCATCACCGGCCCGATCTCGTGCGGCGTGACGCCGGTCGCGCGCAAAGCGCCAATGATCCACTCGCCCGGCCGCTTGAGCTTGGCGCGCGGCGCCGACCAGGCTTCGTCGGAGGTCACCAGCGTCCTGGCCACCTCCTTGAGATCGCCCTGGGTGTCGAGGAAGCGCCGGGCCAGCCGCTCGACCAGCGCGGGCGGCGGCTCGTCGGCCACGAAATGGCGGGCGAGCTTGGTCGCAACATGTTTGGCAGTCGCCGGATGGCGCGCGAGCGTGGCGAGCACGGCACGGCCCTGCTCGAAGCCGGTGTCCGGATAGGTCTTGCCGATCACCTTCTGGGGCCCCGGCTGGTGCATGTTCGGGTTGAACACGAACTCGCCGGCGCGCGCCGGATCCTGCCGGAAGCCGATGACGGTCCAGCCGGTGATGACGTTGGCGAAGCGGGTGACGTCCTCCTGGGTGTAGACCGAGCGCACGCCGACGCGTATGCAGTTCCAGGATCTCGCGGGCGAGGTTCTCGTTGAGGCCGCGCCGTTGCCGCTGCCCGGCGACCGAGTCGGGACCGATCGAGCGGGCATTGTCGAGATAGATCAGCATCGCCGGGTGGCGTTTCGACCGCCAGCAGCATGTCGCCGAAGCGGCCGAGCACATGCGGCGCGGATCGCTTCGCGTTCGTACGCGCCGCAGATCGGACGCACGCCGCCCTTGTCGGCCGAGACGCAGAAGTGGTTCGACCAGAACCAGACCAGGCGCTCGGCAAAGCCGATGTCGGCGCCGAGCGCCGCGTGAATGCGGGCCTTGGCCTCGGCGAGGTAGAGCTGCTGCGGCACGCCCGGACCATTGTTCACCGGCGGTGCGGCCTGTGGCGCGGGTGAGCCCGGCGTTCCGGCCGGATCGCTCATCTGCGGCTCGGCCTGCGCCTTGGCGTTGGCGATCTCCCGCTCGGTGCGCTGCCGCACCTGACGCGCAATGCGCTGTTTCTCCTGAAATTCAAGTGCCGCGCGGGCAGCCTGCGACGCTCGGCAGCAGGTCGGCATCGGGGATGCGGGCGGGGTTCGGCCGCTCTAGCTCGGCAACGAGTGCACCGCGCGGATCGGATGCGATCGCGTCAATCGAGCCGGCGCGCGGGCCGAGACCAAACCGATAGAGCGCCAGGGCGGCTTCGGCTTTCGGATCGGAGGCCATCGGGCAATGTCCTTATCAGCTGGACGCAGTCGCTGCCCCTCGACAAGGCGAGGGTTGGAAACCGTCGTGGCAAGATTGCGGCAGCGCGCCTTGCGCGACCATGACGGCAGGATGAAAAATTGGAATGGTTATCGGCCATCCGGGGGAGGACGGCAACGTGCTGAACGAAGGATGAATGAAGGACCGCGATCGGCTGGCGCCCATCGTCATGATGGCCACCGCTACAATGGACCACGGAAGATAAAAAAGGCGCCGGCGGCAACTAAAGCGAAGCCGATCAGGTAGTTCCAGGTCATCGGCTCTTTGAGATAGAGAATCGAGAAGGCGGCGAACACCAGGAGCGTAATGACTTCCTGGATCGTCTTGAGTTGCGCCGTCGTATAGACCGCGCTGCCCCAGCGGTTCGCCGGCACCGCCAAGCAATATTCGACGAAAGCGATCAGCCAGCTCACCACGATCACGGTCACGAGCGGCGCTGCCTTGAAGCGCAAATGGCCGTACCACGCGAAGGTCATAAAGACGTTCGAGCCGAGCAGAAGCAGAATGGGAAGCAGCCAAGGCGACACGGAAGGCATGGGAACACCGCTTCTGAGGTGGGAAGAGGACGGGAAGACGTGCGAAACTCGCCTAATAAGGGCGGCGCCAGTGGAGCCTTGGCCGGCATGCCCGCCACGATCCACAGCATCGCTACGGACACCATGGCGTCACGGCCGTGTCATGGCCGTTCGTTACGGAGAAGCCGCCTGAGATGGTGCGTATCTTTCGCATAACCATGTAGCGTTCGGCGTACGACTGCGGTTCCAGCCTCCGTCTGCCCCGCGGCTGGAACCGCCTTTCGCCGGCCGACCGCCGCCGCTCCCCTGCTCATGAATTCACCCTCGCATTTTTGACCCTGCGGGCACTTTGCCTGCGGGCAGACTGGCCGTAGAGCGGACGCATTTCTGGCGCTATCATAGCGAATTCCAATCTGGAGAATCGCATGCGGCATCCCCGCCTTTCCTCGGCAATTCTGGTCGCGACGGCCTGCGCCATCCTCGGCGCACTCGCGCCACCGTCCGCGCACGCGCAGACGCCCGCCCAAACACCGCCCCCTGCCGAAACCCCTGCAGCCGTCCCGCCCGGTCCCTATAAGCCGGTGCCGATTGTCCTGCCGGTCGCGGTGGCCGATCCGACCTTCGACGCCTTCCGCAAGCAACTCGCCGACATCGCACAGAAGAAGGACAGGAACACGCTCGCGCGCCTGGTCGCGGCGAGCTTTTTCTGGATCCCCGAGGATGCCGATGTGGCCGACAAGAGCAAATCCGGCATCGAAAACCTCGCCCGGGCGATCGGACTGGATGGCCGGGATGCACTCGGCTGGGACGCGATCGCCGGCTACGCCGTCGAGCGCACCGCCATGAACGACCCGCAGCGTCCGGGCGTGATTTGCGCGCCGGGCGAGCCGGGCTTCGACGAGAAGGCGGCCGACGAACTCGCCAATACGACGCAGACCGACGCGTCCGACTGGGGCTACCCGACCAAGGACGGCATCGAGGTGCGAGGCCAGGCGCGGGCCAATGCACCGGTCGTCGACAAGCTCGGTCTCCATCTCGTGCGTGTGCTGCCCGACGACTCGCCGGCCAATGCCGTCTCGGTTTCGTTCGTCAAAGTAATGACGCCCAGCGGAAAGACCGGCTTCGTTCCGATCGACTTCGTCCTGCCGCTGGTCGGCGAGCAGATGTGTTACATCAAGGAAGGCAACGCCTGGAAAATCGCCGGCTATGTCGGTGGCGAGCACAGCCGTTGACCTGAGACAGCCAGGCGGACCGACTTTCGGTCCCATCACGAACGCGGGAGCCGGTCTCCCGCGTTTTCGTTTTCTGTTATGACACAAAGCCAAACGGCACACGCGTGTAACATTATAACGTTTCAGGGAGGAGCAACATGTCGCGAGTTTGTCTTGCGGGCATTGCGACAGCGGTGTTTGCAATCGCATTCACCACCACCGCCACCGCGCAGGCGCAACGGCCGCAGATCGAGACCCAGAAAGTCGAGGGCACCGAAAACGTCTACATTTTCCGCAACGGCAACCATCAGGCGATGTTCATCGTCACCAAGGACGGTGTTATCGCCACGGACCCGGTCGCATACGGACGGCCGAACGGCGGACAGCAATACGTCGACGAAATCCGCAAGGTCACCCCGGCGCCGATCAAGTATCTGATCTATAGCCACCACCATTACGACCACATTGCCGGCGGCAAGGCGTTCAAGGATGCCGGCGCGACCATCGTGGCGCATCGCAAGGTGAAAGACCGGCTCGCCCCGCTGAAGGATCCAAATACTCCCCTGCCCGACCAGGCCGTTCCTGACACCGGCCGTGTGATCACGCTCGGCGGTACGCGGCTCGAACTGCACTACTTCGGCCCAAACCACTCCGACACGACGCTGGTCATGCGTCTGCCGAAGGAGAAGATTATCTTCGTCGTCGACACCATCCCGGTCGGAACGTTCCCGGGGCGCGGCATGATCGATTTCTTTCCGCTGGAAACCGAAGCGTTCATGAACAAGGTCATCGCGATGGACTGGGAACGGCTGATCCCCGGCCATCCCGCCTCCGGCGGCCGGCAGACCGGCACCAAGGAGGACGTCAAGAACGTTCTCGCGCTGTACCAGGAGGCCTCCGCCGAAATGAAGAAGCTCGGCCAGGACGGCAAGTGCTGGGACACCGCCGAGAAGGAATTCAAGCTGCCGAAATACGAGAGTTGGCCGGGCTACCAGAATGGCCTGCCGTTCGTAGCACGGCGGTATTGCGGTCTCTGGGGCCGCGGCACCTGACGCCACGCGGCGACTGTTCTCCGCTTGTGACTGCGCGGGAGAGCATTCTCCCGCGCAGTTTCGTTTCCGGAGAGCTTCCCAACCTCATTCTCGCCGTTCTAACGTCGTCGTCGGCTTTTCCGCCATCCACGAATCTCGAATAGTCGAGCCATGGCTCCTGACGTCCGGCCCTCCACCGCGATGAACCGCGCGCCCTGCGCGCGCTGCGGTGCCGGCTTCAATTGCAGCCCCGGCGGCGATTGCTGGTGTGCCGCCGAACCCTACCGTCTGCCGATGCCGGAGGCCGGGACGACGAGCGGCTGCCTTTGTCCCACTTGCCTGCGGGCGGCCGCGCTGGACTACCGGGCGCCGGACAGCGAGCCTTGAGCCGAGAAGCAGCGACCGCGAAAATGCGCCCGCAATGTTCCGCCGCTCCTTTGCTATAAGACTTACAACGCCGCGGCGATCGTCTGCTCCTACGGCGATCGCACCCTTCCGGGAGCCTCCATGATCATCGAAAACCAAAAAGACGTCACCAAAGCCGTATTGTCCGAACTGCAGCGGACGACCGACCCGCGGTTCAAGGAGATCATGTCGGCACTGGTGCGCCACCTCCACGACTTCGCCCGCGAGGTGAAGCTCACCGAACAGGAATTCCAGGCCGCCGTCGGCTACATCGTGGCGATCGGCAAGCACACCAACGAAACCCACAACGAGGGTGTGCTGATGGCGGGTGCGCTCGGCTTCTCGACGCTGATCTGCCTCCTGAATAACGGCGACAACGGGCAGACCGAAACCGCGCAGAACCTGCTCGGCCCGTTCTGGCGCGAGCACTCTCCGGTGACTCCGAACGGAGGCTCGATCGTGCGCTCGCCGACGCCCGGCCCGGCCCTGTTCGTCGACGCCTGGTTCAAGGACAAGAGCGGCAAGCCGGTCGAAGGCGCTGTCGTCGATGTCTGGCAGTCCTCGCCGGAAGGCTTCTATGAGAACCAGGACCCGGCGCAGGCCGACATGAACCTGCGCGGCAAATTCACCACCGACGCGAACGGCCACATCGGCTTCAGAAGCGTGAAGCCGTCGGGTTATCCGATCCCGGTCGACGGTCCGACCGGCGATCTTCTGCGCAAGCAGGGCCGCCACAACATGCGGCCGGCCCACCTGCACCTGCTGGCCGAAAAGTCGGGCTTCAAGACGCTGGTGTCGCAGGTCTACGTTCCGGACGATCCCAACCTCGAAACCGACTCCCAGTTCGGCGTCACCCGTCACCTGATCGGCAATTTCATCTGCCACGACAGCGGCACGCCGCCGGCGGCCGGCGTCACGGCGCCGTGGTATACGCTCGACTACACGTTCACCATGGAGCCCGGGGCATCGCGGCTGCCCCGTCCGCCGATTACCGGCAAGGCCGAGGGCGACCGCCCGCAACTCGAACGTCTCAAGCAGCGGCCGGTGCCGGCGTAGGCTCGCCGACGCGGCGCATGTTTTGCTCGATCGCCACTTCTGCCGCGGTCGTGAAAGACTTCCAGCATGCAGCCTGGTCACGCGGAGATCGTTGGTGCTGGGTTCGGCGGACTTGTCGCCGCCCTCGCGCTGCGCCGCCGAGGCTGGACCGTGCGCGTTCACGAGCGGCGGGACACGTTGCGCGGCGAAGGCTACGGCATCGCCATTCATAACAACATGGCGCGCATCTTCGCTACGTTCGGCATCCTGGATCGCGTGCTGGCCGGCGGCATGAGGATCGATCGGCGCGACTCGGTCGACGCCAGCGGGCGCGTTGTCATGACGCGCAAGACCGAGCGCAGCCCCTATCGTATCGACCGGCAGCACATTATCGCTCTGCTGGCCGAGGGAGCGCAGGACGCGGGCGCGGAAATCCGATTCAATTCTTCGGTGAAGTCCGCCGATCCATGCGGTGCAATCACCCTCGAGGATGGACGAGAATTCTCCGCCGATCTCGTGGTGGCGGCGGACGGCATCAACTCGACGATCCGCGATGCGCACGGTCTGCTCGACCGTCGCATCTGGGGCCGCGATTGCGGCGTACGCATTACCATTCCGCGCCGTCCCGAAGAGATCGCCGCCGCCGACCGCGACGGGACCGTGATGATCGAGGCCTGGGCGGACAAACGGCGCGTGCTGTATTGCCCGGTGACCAAGGGCGAATACTACGTGCTGCTGACCTGCACCACGCGCGATACGCCAGCCGCAACGTCTCCCATCGATCCTGCGGTCTGGTCGCGTTCGTTCCCGAGCATGCGCGATCTGTTTGTCCGGATGCGCGACGAAGCCGACTGGCCACAGTCGCACTGGGCGCACTTTCAGACCATTCGACTGAAGCGCTGGTCCGCGGGGCGGATTGCAATCGTCGGCGACGCCGCGCACGCCATGCCGCCTTACCTGGCGCAGGGCGCGGGTCACGCGATGATGAATGCGCTCGGTCTCGCCGCGGCGTTGCAGGACGCGGCGACGATCGAAGCCGCCATGATCGAATGGGAGCGGCGCGAACGGCCGCTGACGGAGCATACCCAACTCTGGACGCGCATCTATGGCGCGACCATGTTCCTGCCGAAGCCGATGAAAAGAATTTCAATTCTGATTGAGAAGCTGCCGTGGATCGCGCAGCAGTATGTCCGCGCGGCCAACCATGTGCCGACCGGCTGTGAAGCCTCTCATCCTGCCGTGTTGTGATCCACGCGCGTTCTTTACCGTGAAACCGCTGCAGTTGGGTTAGGCGCGCTCCGCAGCAGACGCACGGCCACCACGGCCGCGCCAGCGCGTCGAGCGCCCAGGCGCCGCCGCCATGCGCGAACAGCACCAGAAATCCGCCGGCGATCGCCAAATCCTTCTCGAAATGCAGGAGCTGATTGCGATCGCCGAACTTGGTGTGGAACAGGACGCGGCGGCGATGCAGAAGCCGGCCAGCAGCAGCGCCGCGAACGCGCGTCTGGTAGCCGACCAGCACCAGCAGGCCGCAGCCGAGCTCGACCGCGATCGCGAGCGGCAGCAGATGCCGGGCACGCCGAACGCCCTCATATAGGCCAGCGCTGCATCGAATAGCCGGTGAGCTTGGCGCCAGGCCTCGTGCAGGAAGATCGCCGCCAGCAGGAGGCGGCCGGCGAGCGCCGCGGCGGCGTCCAGTCTTGCCGGCCACATCGCGTCAGTTGGCCTTGGCGGCATTCGTCTTCGGCGCCGCGGCGATCGCCTGCTTCGAGGTCTTCGAGCTCCTCGCAGCCGTTCGGGCAGAGCTTCTTCAGCAGCGCGAGGTGCTCGCGCGCCTTCGTCGATCTGCCCGGTCTCGACGTAGAGCTCGCCCAGATATTCGAGCGCGCCCTTGTGCTCGGGGTCGAAGTCGAGCGCCTTGCGATAGAACGTGTAGGCCTGCTTGTAGTCGCCGGTCTTGCGCAGGCTGAAGCCCATCAGATTGTAGACGTCGGCGTGCTGATGCGTCTCGCCAGCATCGGCGTGAGCTCGGCCAAGCGCGCCCTTGAAGTCCTTGGCCTTGATCTTGGCCCGCACCGAGGTGAGGTCGGGCGCATCGCTCGAGGTGACGTTGTCGACCGCCAGCGCGCCGGGCCGGCAACGCCAGCGCCGCGAGCAGCGCACCGCAAGCAGGCAGAGCATCGGCGCTCTCATTGATGGTCTCCAGTCTGTTGCGTGGCCGAGTCGCGACCGCGGCTCACGCCTTCATGACGGTCAGCGCGTAGCCGGTGCCGTCCTTCGCGATCGTGCCGGCGCCCGGGAACGGGAAGTGATAGCCGCAGATCATCATCTTGTCGGCGATCACGCGGTCGAGCAGCGCGCGGCGCGACGCCTCGGCGGTCGCGCCGTCCTGATCGTAGGCGCCGCGCCAGCCCGGATTGGCGACCACCAGCGCCGGCATGATAGGCGGTGTCGTTGGAGATCATCAGCTGGCTCGCGCCCGACGCGAGATGGAACGCGCGATGGCCGGGCGTGTGGCCGGGCGCAGCTGACGAAGCGGATGCCGGGCGCCACCTCGGCCTCGCCCGTCGACCTGGCGGATGTTCTTCCAGGTCGGGAACGTGGCCTGGATGCGCCGCGCCAAGCCCTTGCGCGCCTCGGGCAGCCGCTCGATCACCGCCGGGTCGGTCCAGAACTTGTACTCCACGTCCGAGACGACGATCTCGGCATTCGGGAAGACCGGCTTGTTGGTGTCCTTCTCCATCAGCCCGAAGATGTGATCGGGATGGAAGTGCGAGATCAGGATGGTGTCGATCTTGCCGGGATCGATGCCGGCCGCCTTCATGTTGGCCATCAGCTTGCCGGCGGTCGGCTGCACCTGCCCGCCGGTGCCGCTGTCGCACAGGATGGTCTTGCCGCCGTTCTTGACCACCGCCACGGTGAACGGGATCGAGACGAAATCGGCCGGCAGGCCGGCCTTGACCATCGCGGCCTTGACGTCGTCGACCGACGCGTTGGTGATGAAGGCCGGATCGTGCGGCTTCTCCCAGATGCCGTCGTAGATCGCGGTCACCTCGGCCGAGCCGACCTTGTAGGTCACGAAGGGTTTCGCCGGATCGGCCGTCTTCTGCGCGAAGGCCGGCATCACCAGCCGGGCATTGAGACCGAGCGCGGCCGCAAGGCCGGTCGAAACGACGAAGTCGCGACGCGATAGATCGATCATTTGCTTCCTCCGAAGGGATTCCAGGACACGGTTCTGTCTGAGGCGACCTGCGCCCGATGCAGCAAGGACTCGGACGGGCCGTGTAATATTCCCGGTGCGCGCCTGCACGCATGAGCCGGGGCTATCGAATGGACTACCAACCGGATATGACGGTTGATCGAAATCGACAGCCGGATCGCACGACTTTATTTTGCTCCCGGCCGGGAATTTATCGGCGGCATGTCAGGTCTCATCAAAAGAGAGAGACGTGAGCGGTGACGACGACAAGGCGCGGTTCGCGAGCGTGGTCGTGCCCCACCTCGACGACGCCTATGGGCTGGCGCGCTGGCTCACCGGCAATCGCGCCGACGCCGAGGACGTGGTGCAGGAGGCGAGCCTGCGCGCCTTCCGCGCCATCGGCGGCTTTGCCGGCGGCAATGCGCGCGCGTGGGTGCTGACGATCGTGCGTCACACCGCCTATTCGTGGCTCGGCAAGAACCGCCGTCCGACCGTAGTGTCGGTCGGCGATCTCGAGGCCGTCGAACAGGAACTGGCATTGGGCAGCGCCGACGTGGAGGCCAACTCGACCACTCCGGAAACCGAACTGATCGCCAAGGCCGACGCCGCCCGGCTCGAAGCCGCGATCGCGGCGCTGCCGGATCAGTTCCGCGAGACGCTGGTGCTGCGGGACATTCAGGGCCTCGACTACCGCGAGATCGCGCAAGTCACCGAGGTGCCGGTCGGCACCGTGATGTCCCGTCTGGCGCGCGCACGCCGCCGCCTGATCGCGGCGCTCGGAACGGACGAGCCATGAGCGACACGACCCGCCGACCGAACGAGGACGCCGTGCTGCTCGTTCACGCCTATCTGGACGGCGAGCTCGATCCGGCCAATGCGCTCGCGATCGAACGTCGGATCGCAGGCGATCCGGCGCTGGCCGCCGAGCGCGCGCGCATCGAGGCGTTGCGGCAGACACTGCGTGAAAAATTTCCGCGCGAAGTCGCTGCCGTCCAATCTGCGCGTGCGCATCGACGCCGCGCTCGGGTTGCAGCGTCCACATTCGGGGCCATCCTGGCGCACGCTGGCGGCGTCGGTTGCGGTCGCGATGGTGCTGGCGAGCGGCTCGACCTGGCTCGCGATGCGGCACGCGCCCGCTGACCGGGTGGCCGAGGCGGTGCTCAGCGATCACATGCGCGCGCTGATGGCGCCGCAGCCGGTCGACGTCGCGTCGTCGGACCGCCACACCGTGAAACCCTGGTTCAGCGGCCGCATCCCGCAGGCGCCGCGCGTCGTCGACCTGGCGGCGGACGGCTTTCCGCTGGTTGGCGGGCGGATCGACGTGATCGACGGCACGCCGGTGCCGGCGCTGGTCTACCGGGTGCGCGCGCATCTCATCAGCGTGATTGCGGTGCCGATGCTTGATCATCGCGATGAGGCGCCGGCACGCCGCAGCGTCAATGGCTACAACCTGGTGCGCTGGGTCAACGATGGCGTCGCCTACTGGGCAGTGTCGGATGTCGCTGCCGGCGATCTGGAGAAGTTCGCCCGGCTGTTCCAGGCCGCTCCGGCCGACCGATAGCCACATATTCCCCTTATTCTCGCCGCGCTGTTGCGGGCCACTGCGGGTTGAATTCCCGCGTGGCTCCGGGCCATGATCCGGCCCGGTTCACATCCCGCCCCTCCGATTTCGCGTCATAGAGACAGAACGATGCCAATGCGCTTGGAATACGCGGTCGCCGGCTTTGTTGCGGTGATGCTGGTGCCGATGGCGAGCCTGGCGCAGCACGGCACGCTGCGTGAACTGCGCATGACAACTCCGACCATCGAGGATGTCGCGCCCGGCATCGCGCCTTCATCCGACGCCCGCATAGCGGCGGCCTATCTGCGCCAGCCGGTGTCCTACCGCAGCAGCGAGCCGCCCGGTACGATCATCATCGATACGTCGCGCCGTTTCCTCTACCTGATCCAGCCCAACAACATCGCGCTGCGGTACGGCGTGGGAGTTGGACGCGACGGCTTCCAGTGGAACGGGCTGCTCAAGATCACCCGCAAGGCCGAGTGGCCGGACTGGACGCCGCCGCCGGAAATGATCGAGCGGCAGCCCTACCTGCCCCGCTTCATGGCGGGCGGCCCGGGCAACCCGATGGGCGCACGCGCCCTCTATCTCGGCAATACGATCTACCGCATCCACGGCACCAACGCGCCCGAGACGATCGGACACGCGGTTTCGTCCGGCTGCTTCCGGCTGGTCAACGAAGAGGTTATGGATCTCTTCGAACGCGTTCCGGTCGGCACCAAGGTGATCGTGCAGCAGTGATGCTTCGACTTGTGTCCCGGACGCGGTGCAGCACGCGCAGCGTGATGCACCGCTGATCCGGGACCTTTCCAAAGGCGGTGTCCGTTACGATCCCGGGTCTGCAGCGCATCACTTCGTGCTGCGCCGCGCCCGGGACACCATCTCTTACGTCGCGCCCTACTTCACCACCGCGGCAGTCTGGCCGAACAGAATCGCACGCTCCTCGGCGGTACGGATGCCGCCCGCGTTCGGATTGATCTCCTTCGCCTTGGCGTAAGCGCGCTTGACCGCCGGTCGCGCCTCGATCGCCTCGAACCAGCGCTTGAGGTGCGGGAAGTCGGAAAGCTTCTGTCCCTGGCGCTCCCACGGCACGATCCACGGATAGCTTGCCATGTCGGCAATCGAATATTCGCCGCCGAGGAACGGCCGGTCGGCGAGCCGCTTGTTCATCACACCATAGAGCCGGTTGGTCTCATCTTCATAGCGCTTGATCGCATACGGCAGCTTCTCGACCGCGTAGTTGCGAAAATGGTTGTTCTGCCCGGCCATCGGCCCGAGCCCGCCCATCTGCCAGAACAACCACTGCATGACGTCGTAGCGCTTGTGCGGTTCGGTCGGCAGGAACTGGCCGGTCTTCTCGCCGAGATAGAACAGCATGGCGCCGGTCTCGAACACAGAGATCGGTGCGCCGCCACCCTTCGGCTCATGATCGACCAGCGCCGGAATACGGTTGTTCGGCGACACCTTGAGAAAATGCGGCTGGAATTGTTCTCCCTTGCCGATGTTGATCGGGAAAATTTTGTACGGCAATCCGGTCTCTTCGAGAAAAATCGTAATCTTATGGCCGTTCGGCGTTGTCCAGTAATACAGGTCGATCATCGCAGAGACTCCTTGGATGGCGGCGCAGTCTTAGCGGCCCGGCGCAGCATCGTCGAGCCGGTTGCGGCGTATCTGCTGTTGCGCGCAGGTGATCTGCTCGCAGCAACGTGATTTGCGTGACGCGCTAACGCGGCCGGTTGACCAGCACCAGACCGGCAATCACCAGCGCCACCGCCGCCGCGAAGGCGGGCGTCAGCGGCTCGGACAGAACCAGATAGCCGGCCGCAACCCCGAACAACGGCGTGAGAAACGTGAAGGCCGACAACCGGCTCGCCGAATAGCGCTGCACCAGTGCGAACCAGGCGAGGAACGTGAAGCCTGCGACCCAGAAGGTCTGATAGAGCAGCGATCCGACGGCGATGGCAGAAGGCTGCCCGGTCACGCGCTCGCCGAACAGTTCGGCCGCGAACGCCAGCATCGGCGCCGACACCAGCAACTGATAGAGCAGTGTCTTCTCGTAGGGCGCATGCACGAGCTTCGAGGCTTTGACCAGCAGCGTAGTCGCGCCCCACGCCACCGCGGCGAGCACGATCATCGCGTCGCCGAGCCATTCGTGCGGATTGCCGCCGGGCGTCGGTACGCCAAATGCGACCACGAGACCGGCGAACGAAAGCAGCAAACCACCCCACTGCCAGCGATCGAAGCGATCGCCGGGCAGAAACCAGCGTGCGCCGATCACCACCACGAACGGTGCGAGATAGAGGAACAGTGAAGTCCGGCTCGCCGTCGTCCAGACGAGGCCGCGATAGATCAGCAGGAATTCGAGCCCGAACAACACGCCGGCGATCAAGCCGGGCCACAGCGTGCCGTCCTGCTCCATCAGCTTCACGCCGCGCATGCGCGCGATCGCGACAACCATCAGGGCGCCGAAGGTCGAGCGAAAGGCCGCCTGGATGAGCGGCGGAATGTCATGCAGCGCGAGCTTGACGGCGACCTGATTGAAGCCCCAGCTTAGGCACAAGACAATCGCAAGCATGGCCGCCGCGGCATCGAGCGGACGAGCCACCGGCGAGACATCCTGCTTCATGCAGGACGTCTCGATTGCGACGTTACCCTGCGATCGAAGGACATCACCGCTCGCGGCAGTGCGAGCAGACGCCAGTGATCTCGATCACCGGCGACTTGGGCACGAAGCCGGCAGCGCCCGCTGCCGAAGTCAGCGACGCAGCAAGCTCCATCGATGAAGCTTCGCCGACCGCACCACAGTGTTCGCAGATCAGGAACACCACCAGTTCGCCGGCGGGGTGACTGTGTACGCAGGCGATGAAGGCGTTGCGACTCTCGATGCGATGAACCAAGCCGTTCTCGCGCAGGAACTCCAGCGCCCGGTAGGCCGTGATCGGCGCCGGACGCGTCCCGCGATGTGCGAGCCGGTCGATGATTTCGTAGGCACCGAGCGGCTTGTGGCTGCCGAGCAATTCATCGAGCACCTTGCGCCGGATCGCCGTCAGCCGCTGACCGCGCTCCAGGCAGACGGCTTCCGCCATCGCCATCGCGTCGCTGCTGCAACGTTCATGATCGTGATCCGGTGCGGGGAAAACCGGCCGGAGCGGGCGCTCCGTGCGTGCTGATCTCGCTTTCGCCATGCCTCAACCTAGCCCGGATATCCCATTTTGTTGCGTTTGCTGCACTGCCAAAAGAATCATATTGCAATGCAGCAATCGGTCCCCCACATTCCCGGTGAGGGGCGAATCCACAGCTTGGAAAGACGCATGTTCCCCATGCTGCTGCAACATCTTTACACGACCGCACGCCGGGCCGGTACTCGCCCACCGGGCGTTGCGAGCGATCGTCCGGCGCGGATATCGGCCGGCCGGGGCAAAAGGATCAACCTCGCGTTGCAGGGCGGCGGCGCGCATGGCGCGTTCACGTGGGGCGTTCTCGACCAGGTACTCGCCGACGGCAGGCTCAAGATCGAGGGCATCTCTGGCACGTCCGCCGGCGCGCTCAACGCGGTGATGCTGGCCGACGGACTTGCGCGCGGCGGGCCGGAGGAAGCGCGCACCCGGCTCGCGGATTTCTGGCGCGCGGTCAGCAGCAACGGCCATCTGCCGGATCTGCAGCGCGGTGTGGTCGAGCGGCTGTTCTCGTTCGTGCCGCGCCAGGGCCTGTGGTTTGGCGCGCTGTCGCGGTTCTGGTCGCCCTACGATCTCAATCCGCTCAATATCAACCCGCTCAAGGAACTCATCGACCATTTTGTCGACTTCGAAGCTATTCGCCGCGAGCGGCATCTCGAACTGTTCATTTCGGCGACCGACGTCCACACCGGCGAGCCGCGCGTGTTCACCCGCGAGGAGGTGACCGCGGAGGTCGTCATGGCGTCGGCCTGCCTGCCGGTACTGTTTCGCGCGGTCGAGATCGGCGGCGTGCCGTACTGGGACGGCGGCTACAGCGGCAATCCGGCCATCCTGCCCTTTCTGCGCACGACTGGGACGGAAGACGTGCTGATCGTCCAGCTCAATCCGCTGCGGCGCCGCGACGTGCCGACGCACACGCGCGAGATCATGAGCCGCATCAGCGAAATCAACTTCAACGCGTCGCTGTTGTCGGAGCTTCGCTCGGTCGAATTCATCAACCGGTGCATCGACGAGGGGCGGCTGCCGCGCGGCACCGGCCACGGCGAATTCCGCCGCCTTCGGCTGCATCGCCTTGCGCTCGACGACAACGGCAAGACGCCCGCGGCGCGCCATTCGCTCAACACCGATTTCCAGTACTTCGAGACCCTGCACAAGCTCGGCCAGCGCGCCACCCGCCGCTTCCTCGATGCGAATTTCGACAGCATCGGTCGCCGTAGCACCATCGACGCGCCCGACGAGGTCGAGGCCGAGGTGGCGTAGCAGTTTCCTGCTACGCCAGGCTTGTCTAGGATCGATCGTCCAGCGCAACGACACCATGGGGAAACCCGCATGGTCGCCGCGATCCCTTCGCTGCTCGCCGCCGAGATCGGCCCCGCGCGGCTCGACATTGCGTCGCCGACATCACGTCGCTCGAGCTCGACGCCATCGTCAACGCAGCGAACGCGTCGCTGCTCGGCGGCGGCGGGGTCGACGGCGCCATCCATTGCGCCGCCGGCCCGGAGCTCTTGGCGGAGTGCCGCACGCTCGGCGGCTGCGACACCGGCTCGGCCAAGATCACGCGCGGCTACCGGCTCAAGGCGCGGCACGTCATCCATGCGGTCGGCCCGGTGTGGAACGGCGGCCGGCAGGACGAGGACGATCTGCTCGCTTCGTGCTACCGCACCGCGCTTTCGCTCGCCGCCGCGCACCGGCTGACGTCGATCGCGTTTCCGGCAATCTCGACCGGCATCTATCGCTTCCCCGCGGACCGGGCCGCGCAGATCGCGGTCGGCACGGTCGCGTCCGAGCTGGCGAACGCGCCGGCGGGCATCGCGCACGTGGTGTTCTGCTGCTTCTCGCCGGAGGCCGCCGAACATCACAAGACCGCGTTTGCCGAACTGGGTTTGGTCTGAACCTGTCCCATTCAAATTTGCCCCTCTCTCCCGCTCATTCCCGCGCAAGCGGGAAATCCAGCGCTTCACTCTCGCGCGCATGTCGCGCTGGGTCCCCGCTTGCGCGGGAACGAGCGGAGGAGAGAGTCAATTCCGAAGGCTCGAAGCCTGCGCTACCCATTGTCGGCGCGCAGCCGCACGACATGAGCGTGCGCGAGCAGCAGCAGCGGCACCAGCGCGACCGCCGCCGCCGCGATGCCAGCGGCCGGCAGGCTGGTCGCATTCGACCAGCGGCCCGGTGACCACCGCCGCCAGCACGCGTCATGCATGCCGGCGCCGCTGTCGCTGACGCCGATGGCGCGGCCGCGGTCGCTGGTCTCGGTCAGGTCGGCGATCAGCGCGGTCGAGGCGACATTGGCGGCCGCCCAGCCGAGGCCGACCAGGAAGGTGCCGAGCGTGACCGACCAGAACGCCGGCCGTGAACGTCACCAGGATCGCGCCGACGAGCGTCGATCGCGACGCCCGGATACATCACCTGCTCGCGGCCGATGCGGTCGGCGAGCCGGCCGAGCGGAATCGTGAAGCCGAACATGCCGACGGCGTGGAACATGTGCGAGAACGCGATCGCCGTGAGCGAGTGACCGTGATGGTGCGAGCACCAGCGAGGTCAGCACCATCACGATCGCCATGTTGCCCTGGCCGGCGCAGTTCGAGACGATCGCGAGCCGCGTCGGCGTGTGGCGCAGCAGCATGCGGACGCTGAAGTCGTCGGGCGTGTCGGCCGGCTCGCTGGCGGCGGCGGCACGTAGTCGGGATAGTAGCGCTCGAGATTCATCCCGATCTCCTTCGGATCGGGGCGCACGAACGTCACCAGCACCATGCCGGACAAGCGATCAGCGACGGCATCATCAGCCACGGCAGCGCCGATCGCATCGTAGGCCGGTAGGGCGCGGCGATCATTTCGGAGGCGCCACATCAGCAGGGGGCTCAGCACAGGCCGACCATCGAGCCGAGCGCGACGATAGCCGAGCGCCTCGCGCGCGCAGCCGCGGCGGAAACATGTCGGTCGCCGCGACGCGCATCTGCTGCGCGGCGTTCATGCCCATGCCGAAGATCAGCATGCCGACGACGAGCGCGACGATGCTGTGCAGCGATCATCGACAATGCCGACGACGAGCGTGCCGACCAGCGCCAGCGCGAGCCCGAGCTGGATGCCGGGCTTGCGGCCGTAGGTGTCGGTGATCTTGCCGACCGGGTAGGACACCAGGAACCGGCTGACGCCGAACAGCGCGACCGACAGTCCGGCGAGGCTCGCCGAGCCGGTGAGCGACGACCACCATCAGCGGGCCCGATGCCGTAGGCCGAGCTGCATGCCGACGCCGGTGAACGACTGCGACAGCGCAAACAGCACGGTGTTGCGCTTGATCAGCGGCGGGATGCCAAGGCTCTTGCGGGGAAGCGGCTGATGCATGCGGGCGGGCGTGCTGGCGCCAGCGGTTTGGCGCGTGTGGTTTCGGGATGCTGGTGTTGTGGTGTTGCGTTCGGCCGGTGTCACCGGCCTATGTCCTTGGGGCGTTTCCTCGAGCGATGTTTTGCGAATTGGTTGTTGGCGGCACGGGACACCGCGGGCGTGCGGCTGTCAATGCGGACCGCGGACATGCACCTATGCGCCCGCGGCGCGATCGCGTCCGGGACTTGCGGCAGTTCCTCCGCTCACGAACCAGAGGGAGGGAGGTGGAGCGCCGAGCGGCGCACCAGCCTTCTGTCCGCGCGGCCTGTTCGTTTGCACGAACCTGCCGTCGCGTTGCGTCCCGGTGAGGGACGCTTCGCCTTTCGGCGCTCCACCGCGGCGATCGCTCTCATCTCCCGTGAGATGATCACCGGCCCCGGGCCGCGCTTCGCAGGAGGCATTGGCGCCTCACTGTCAGCGAGCTCCTCGCGGCCGGCTCGTAGTGGCCAGGCGGGCGGAGCCCCGAGGCCGCCCGAGTGCCCGGTGACGAACCGGACCCGCAGGCGCCGCATCCCGCTCCACCGTCCGAACGTCACCGGTCGACGCCCACCCGCGAGCAGGATTAGGAATTTATACATTAGGAATTTGGGCCTGTCAAGGGATGAAATTCTTGGTCTTGATTCAACTGATCCGAGAATTGTAACATTAATTCAATTTAATCAAAGGTTGCAGCGTGAAAGGTCAGGGGCGAGGCGCGCCATGAATCAACAGGAACTGGACGCAGCAAAACTGGAGATCGAGAAAAGGCGATTGTCTGTAGACGAAAAACGAATCGCCATCGAGGACGCGCGCGCCAAGCGCGAGGGACGATTTTTTCGAGCTAACTTGGCTATCATCATTACAGCGTTGATCTCGGTCGGCACACTCGCCGCATCCATTTGGCAATTTAGCTACTCGCGAGAACAGGAAAACCTAAAGCAGCAACAGGATAGTAAGAAGAACGACGCAGACGTACGCGCTCGTCTCGACGATCAGAGAATTCGCATACTTGAATATTTGAGCGCACATCGCGACGGCATTTTTTCCCAAGATGACAAGGTCAGACGGCAATACAGAACAATCATGTTGACCGGACTGCCTCGCGACTCCTTGCCGGGTGTATTCGAGCAGCTTCGTCAATCAACGCCTGGCGGCGACAAGATTTGGATCGTTGGGACAATTACGTACGAGTGGCGTTCTGCAGGACACGGAGATTGCTCCGGCCGCGATGTTGGCAGGAGTGACGGAAAAGAGGTCCCAAGTCAGGAAAAATGCGATGCGGGGTTTGAGGGGCGTATTGCCGTGTGTTGGGACGGCGGGACGTTCAGAAATGGACCAACCAAATGGTGCACGTACAAGTCCGCAACTCCTGAAACCTGTACAGGTGGTACTGCGCGCGGGATTATTTATCAATGCGCATCGAGAAGTCCACCCAGAGCAACGCTCAATGACCACATAGGATGAGTTGACCGTAGCAAGCCCGCATGAAGCGAAGCGCAATGCGGGGTGGGACTTCCCGGATTGCGCTTCGCTCCATCCGGGCTACGTGCGCTTGCTAGGCTTGCTGTCAATGAGTTCGGATTGGCGATACAATCAGAGCGCAATGTGTACCCGCCTTTCGGTCCATGCTGGGGGCGCTCATGAAACGGTCGACATTGTTCTGGCTGAGGCTCGCCGAGCGCGCGATCCCGGTAACGCTACCAATCCTTGTCGCGCTGGCCGGCGGTTTTTGGGCGCTCTACAACTTCATGGGGCAGCAAGAACGGTTCGCCATGGAGCGGCGCCTTGAAGACGAGCGCCAAACCCGCGCCAGATTGATCGAGGCACAGAAGCCGTTTCTCACCCAACAACTCGCGCTCTATTTCGAAACGTCGCAGCTTGTCGGCAAGATCATTACGCAGCAGCCGAAAACCGACGAGTGGGCGAAACTGGAAAGCCGCTTCTGGGCGCTCTATTGGAGCGAACTGGCAATGGTCGAGCATCCGGTCGTGGAAAAAGCGATGAAGAACTTCGGCGACCAGCTTGTCGCGTTCCGCGACGATGCTTCGGAAGCTCAACGACGCAGCCTGGAGCGCCGGGCGTATGAGCTCGCGCACGCCATTCGATCCGGAATCGTCAGCGCCTGGGGCTCGGCCACGCCTCCGGCACAATGATCGGGTCGAGATCGTAGCGTGACGGGTTGAGCGCCGCGGAACCCATCCGCGGTCGCTTGCCTTTTTGTTCGCTTTATGTTCTTATACACGCTGAGATTGCAGCGGTGTTGCGGGTGGCGTCGTGCCTATTATCGTGTCGTTGGTTGGCCTTGTACTGCTTGGGCTGTTGTTTGGTCCGCTGTGGTGGGTGCGGCGGACCTTGCGTCACCACGGCGTGGACCGGCCGGACCTGCCCGGCACGGGCGCGGAACTGGCGCGCCATCTGCTCGATGCGGGCGGGCTCGGCCATGTCGCGGTCGAGCTGACGGATGAAGGCGATCACTACGACCCCGACGGGCCGGCCGTCAGGCTGCTGCCGCAGCATCACGACGGCCGCTCGGTGGCCGCAGCCGCGGTGGCGGCGCACGAGGTCTCGCATGCGCTGCAGCACGCACGCGGCGAACCGGCCTTCACGGCGCGGCTTGCGCTGGTGCGCAAGCTCAGCGTCGTCGAGCGCGTGGCAAGCGCGATCCTGTTCCTGGCGCCGGTGGTGTTCGCGTTCGTACATGTGCCGGCGCTGCTCGTCGCGCAGATCGGATTTGGCCTGCTCCTGCTCGCGAGCCGCATCGTCGTGCATATGGTGACGCTGCCGGTCGAGCTTGACGCCAGTTTCGGCAAGGCGCTGCCGGTGCTGGAGCACGGCCGATACCTCGCCGGCTCCGATCTTGCGGCCGCGCGCAGCGTGCTCAACGCCGCGGCATGGACATATGTTGCCGCCGCGCTCGCCACTCTGCTCGACGTCGTGCGCTGGCTTCGCCTGCTGCGGATTTGAGCCGCAAGGCGGTAGTCCGTAGCCCAGATAGAGCGTCAGCGAAATCCGGAGATCCTGCGAGACCGGCCCCGGATTTCGCTTCGCTCCATCCGGGCTACAGATCAACAGCGTAGGGTGGGCAAAGGCGCGCCCCGGCTTGCGCGATTATGGCACTGAATTCGTGCGCGCCGTGCCCACGCGTGGCTGTGCAACGCATGATTCCGCCGCCGCGATTCAAGTGCGCGTCGGCACGGCGCGTTCCGCGCCTTTGCCCACCCTACGGCGAATTCGCTTCGCCTACACCGCCGGCAAACTGAGCGCCTCGTCGACCAGCGCGGTGGCGCGCTTGAAGTCGAAGTTGCGGATAGACGTTCTGCTTCACCAGGAACGACGCGCCGCCGTAGAACTTCTCGTACTGCTGGTGGCGGCTGCCGAACTCCGAGCCGATGAAGTCCCAGAGCAGCCGCATCAGCGCGATGCGGCTCCTGGCGTCGGTCGAGCGCCGAGCGCATGTAGCGCTCGATGTCGCGCGCGGTCTCGGGATTGTCGAAGTCCGCGAGCGAGGACGGCAGCGTGATGATCGCGCCGCCGGCGAGCTCGCGGATCATCTCCAGCATGCGGCCGTTGAGCTCGGACTGCAGCGCCATCGCCGAATAGAGCGTCGGTCTTCGACGGCCACAGCACGCCGTTCCGTCGATCGGCGCCATCGGTCTCGTGCGCGAGCAGCATGCCCTCGTAGATCGACACCAGCGCGGCCAGCTCGCCCATCATGATCTGCACCGCCGGATTGGCGATCGTTGCCGGTCATCTCGTTCATGCGCTGCGCGAGCCCGATCATGAAGCGCAGCTTGGTGACGTAGCGCACCTGCGCCTGATGGTTGCCGTAGAGGTGCGACGGCGTCTTCCACCACTGGTCGCGGCTGACCTCGAGGTTGCGGTAGATGAACACGTGCTCCCACGGCACGAACACGTTGTCGAACACGACGTAGCTGTCGGTCTCGTCGAACCGGCTCGACAGCGGATAGTCGAACGAGTTGGTGGCGTCGAGCGCGAACGGCCGGCGCGGATAGAGCTTCAGGCCCGGCGCGTTGACCGGCACGGCGAGGCAATTGGCGTAGTTCTCGTCGCCGGGCTGCAGCGGATGGATGCAGCTCAGGTGGATGCCGTCGGAGATCGCGCCGCCGGTCGCGAGCTGCTGCGCGCCGGAGATGACGATGCCGTCGTCGCGCTCCTTGACCACGCCGGCGTAGAGCGCCGGATCGCTCTGCTTGTGCGCGGGCTTGCTGCGGTCGATCTGCGGCGGGACGATCGCGTAGCAGACGTAGAGGTGGTTGTCGCGCATCTGCTCGTAGAAGGCGACGACGTTGTCGGCGAACTTGCTGCGCCGCCGGCCGCGAACACGTCCGGCATCGCCGCATAGCCGGAGAAGAAGCCGGCGACGTGATCGGGCGTGCGGCCCATCAGGCCGAAGGTCGCTTCCGCCCAGGTCTCGCGAGAACAGCCGCCGCGCCCGCAGGTCGGCGTGGCTGTGCGGGATCTGGTAGGCGCGCAGCACCGGCTCGCCGGTCTTGGGCGAGATGAACGTCATGCGCTCGCGGTTCTCCGGCGCCGCCGCGATGTCGTAGAGCCGCGCCACCGAACGCGCGGCCTCGCGGAACGCCGGATGCGCGGTGACGTCCTTGACGTTCTCGCCGTCGACGAACACCTGCCGGCCGTCGTTGAGCGAGCGCAGATACTCCGCGCCGGTCCGCAGCGAACCGGATGCGGCGAGGCGGGCGGCTGACGTCTGAGGCTGCGCGGTCATCTGGCTCTCCACAGCAGGACTTGCATTTAGCTACATTATGTAGCTACATTTTGGACGTAACGTCAATCGGATTCGTGACAAGGAAGCATCGCCCGTGTTGGAGCAGGTCTTGGTGAGGTACACGCCGTCGGCGGACTCCCCTCCCCCTTGCGGGGAGGGGTTGGGGGTGGGGGTCGAAAGTTCAGGCGAGATAAAGCCTCCTCGCAGCTACCCCCCTCCCCACCCCTCCCCGGCAAGGGGGGAGGGAGCAGACCGATTTCGCGGCGCGCAATGACTCAATCTCTCCAATCTCGATCGAGGTCGGCGCCGCGGCGCGTGAAGGCATTCGTGCCGCCCGCGACCGTTTCGCTGCCGGCCATGCTGTCGGCAGACGGCAGCGACATCGCGTTCCGCGAGACGCTCTACCTGATGATCCATGCGTTCGACCGCCTGACCTCATACCGCGAGGCGTTCGGCCGGCAGCTCGCGCTCACCGCCTCGCAGTTCCTGGTGCTGATCGGCACCGCCTACCGGCAGGGCCGCGACGGCGTCTCGATCCGCGGCCTCGCCGACCACACGCAACTCGCCGCCACCCACGTCACCACCGAGGTCGGCCGGCTGATCGACAAGGGCCTGCTGACGAAGCAGGCCAACCCGAACGACCGGCGCGGCGTGCTGGTGCGGCTGACGCCCAAGGGCGAGGCGGCGGTGCGCGGCGTCAATCCGCTGCTGCGCCGGGTGAACGACTGCCTGTTCGCGAACATCTCGCGCGCCGACTTCGCGGTGATGGCGCGGTTTCTGGCGACGTTCGCGCTCAACACCGAGACCGCGAGCGCCGAAATCCGCCGCGCCGAGCGCGAACGCGCCGAGCGCGGGTAATCGTCTTGCGGAGGTGCGGGTGGCAGTGTGCGCAGGTTGCGCCACGGCGGCAGTGCGCTCCCTCTCCCGTTTGGGGAGAGGGAGCAGACTGCCGATGTCGCGTCACTGCAAACCTTCGCTCAAGCCCCGCCGCGGATCAGTTCCACGAGCTTCGCCGGCGGGATCGGCGTCTGCGCGATGCGCACGCCGAACGGCTGCAGCGCATCCTCGATCGCCGAGATGACGGCGGCGGCGGTCGGGATGGTGCTGACCTCGCCCGCGCCCTTGGCGCCGAGCGGGTTGAGCGGCGACGGCGTCTGTTTGTACAGCGCCGTGATCACCGGCACCTCGGGCGCGCCGGGCAGGAGATAGTCCGCGAACGTCGTGGTCACCGGCTGGCCGGTCTCGTCGTAGCCCATCCATTCCAGCAGCGCGTTGCCGAGCCCGTGCGCGATGCCGCCCTGCACCTGGCCCTCGACCAGCATCGGGTTGATCAGCACGCCGGAGTCCTGCATCGCCACGTAGTTGACGACGCGCACGCCGCCGGTCTCGATGTCGACTTCGACCTCGGCGACGTGGCAGACATTGGCGTAGGCGAGCGCATCGGTGCGCCAGTTGACGTTCGCTTCGAGCCCGGGCTCGATGCCGGGCGGATAGCCGTAGCCGGGCGCGCCCTTGAGGATACGCGACAGCTCGGCGAGCTTGACCGACAATCGCGGCGCGCCGACCACGCGCACCTCGCCGTCGACCAGTTCGAGATCGTGCTCGGCGGCTTCCAGCACATGACTCGCGAGCTTCTTCGCCTTGCCGGCGACCGCGCGCGCGGCGAGCAGGACGGACGAGCCGGCCGTCACGGTCTGCCGGCTCGCGAAGGCGCCGAGCCCGAGCGAGACGCCGCCGGTGTCGCCCGGCACCACGGTGATGTCCTCCGGGCTTCAGGCCGAGTTCGCCGGCGCAGATCTGCGCGAGGATCGTGCCGAGCCCCTGCCCGATCGCGGCCGCGCCGGTGTACACCGAGACGCGGCCGGTGTTCGACACCCGCACCAGCCCGGATTCGAACGGGCCGCGGCCGGTGCCCTTGATGCCGTTCGCAAGCCCGATGCCGATGTAGCGGCCTTGCGCGCGCGCCGCCGCCTGGCGCTGCGGAAAATCGGCCCAGCCGGCCACATCCAGCACCTCGGCCTGGCACGCCGGATAGTCGCCGCTGTCGTATTGCATCGCGGGCGCCCGAGCGCGCCTTGAGCGGCTTGGTGTACGGCATCTTCTCCGGCGGAATGAGATTGCGGCGGCGCAGCTCGGCGCGGTCGAGATCGAGTTCGCGCGCGACGCGGTCCAAGCAGCCGCTCCATCGCGAATGCCGCCTGCGGATAGCCGGCGCCGCGGATCGACGACACCGGCGCCTTGTTGGTGGCCGCGACGCTGACGTCGATCGCCAGCGCCGGCACCATGTAGGGGCCGGTGATCATCGAGGCCGAGTTGTAGGGCAGGTTGACGTCCTGCAGCGCGTAGGCGCCGAGATCGTGCAGCAGGGTGCCGCGGATGCCGAGCACCTTGCCGTCGGCATCGACCGCGATGTCGAGCGACCAGTACTGGTCGCGCTCCTGCGCCGCGTTCATGAAATGCTCGCGGCGGTCCTCGACCCACTTGAGCGGCCGCTGCAAGACCTTCGCCGCGGCGACCACTGCGATGTCTTCCGAATAGATGCAGAGCTTCGGCCCGAAGCCGCCGCCGACATCCGGCGTCGCGACGCGCAGCCGACTTTCGTCGAAGTCCATCAGCGCGGTCAGCGTCTGGAACAGGTCGTGCGCCTTCTGGGTCGAGGCCCACACCATCATGGTGTCGTCGGAGGCGCGGTAGTCGGCGAGGATGCCGCGGCCCTCGATCGGATGCCCGGCGCCGCGATGCTGCCAGAGATCCTCGTGGACGATGTGCGCGGCCTTGGCGAACGCCGCATTCACATCGCCGAACGCCACCTTCTGTGTGGCGACGATGTTGCTGTTGAGTTCGCGGCGCACGGCAGGCGCATGAGGTGCGCCCGCCTTGCGGCAGTCGGCCACCGCGTCCAGCACGTCGTAGTCGACAGCGACCAGCGCAGCCGCGTCTTCGGCCAGATAGCGGTTGTCGGCCACGACGATCGCGACCGTCTCGCCGACGTAGGACACCTCGCCGTCGGCGAGCGCGAACGACCACAGCCGGTCGAGCGCGGTGCCGGAATTCGAGTGGCGCACCATGCGGCGCTCCAGAAGCACCGGCGCGAGATCGTCGAGCGTGAGCACGGCATGCACACCGGGCAGCGCGAGCGCCTCGCGCGCGTCGATGCCGCGGATCAGCGCATGCGGATGGGGGCTGCGCACGAACGCGGCGTGCAGCATTCCGGCAAGCGGAATGTCGTCGAGATAGCGGCCCTTGCCGATCAGCAGCGGACGGTCCTCGCGCCGTAGCAGACTCGCGCCGATCATGCCCACTTCCCGATGACGTTGTGACTTGCACCACGCGAGCGGTGCGGTCTCCCCTCCCCCCATGGAGCGAAGCGACATGGCGGGGAGGGGTCGGGGGTGGGGGGCACCGACCCAAGCGAAGCTGTGTCGCGTGGCCACCCCCCTCCCCACGCAAGGGCGGAGGGAGCAGACCGTGCTCGTGGCGCGATATGAATTCTCCTCACCGACAATGCCTAATTCGCGATGGCCTTGGCAGCCTTGGCGACGACGTCCTTGGGCGTGGCGTAAAGCTCCGCCAGGAGCTTGTCGAGCGCCGGGCCGGTGACCGGATTGACGTCGATCTTCATGCGGTTGGCGTCGGCGAGAAACTCCGGGTCCTTCATGGTGGCATCGAACGCCGCGATCAGCGCGGCCTTGCGGTCGACTGGAATGCCGGGCGGGGCCGCGAACGGGCGAGCCATGTCCTGCGCGGCGAGGATCAGCCGCAGGATCTGCAGCTTCTCGGCGTCCTTGGTCATGTCCATCACCAGCGGCACGTCGCCAAGCTCGGGCTCCTTGCGAAACGCCGACTGAACCAGGACGTTGATCTTCTTGTCGCGGTACCAGGCGGCGTGGCGGGTCTTGATGGTGCTCCACGACAGGCCGCACAGGCCGTCGACCTCGCCGCGTTCCATCGCCAGCGTGATCTCGTTGGTGCCCGGATAGCCGGCGACGAGCTTCAACGGCGCGCCGAACACGCTCTTGAACAGCCGCGCGAAGATATCGGGCTCGGAGCTCGGCCCCTGGCCGCCGAGCGTGACCGGCTTCGTCAGGAAATCGTGCCAGGTCTTTACCGGCGACGTGTGCCAGGTGACGCACGTGCTGACATCGTCCGTCACGCTGCCGATCCAGGAGAACTTGGTGCCGTCGAAGGTCGCGCCGCTCTCCAGCAGAGGATTGATGCCGGTGGTGCGCGCAAAGGTGCCGAACACGCTGCCGTCCTTGGGGGCGGCCGAATAGAGGAAGCTCGCCGCCCGCAGGCTCCCGGCGCCCGCCATGTTCTGCGGGATGATGGTCGGGTGTCCGGGAATGTGCTTGCCGACGTGACGCGCAAGATGACGCGCGTAGAGGTCGTAGCCGCCGCCGGCCGAAAACCCGATCAGCAGGTTGACGTTCTTGCCCTTGTAGAACTCCTCGACGCCTTGCGCCGCGGCGGGAAACGCGAGCGGCAGCGACACGAGTGCCGCGAGACAAATTGTGAGTGTCGGGGCGAAGCTCGCTCCCGCTCGACCTCGCGAAAGCGGGGACCCCGTCCCTGTATCACGAGCAAATCTGGATTCCCGCTTGCGCGGGAATGAGTGGAGTTCGGTGATGGACCGGTGCATGAGTTCGGTAATGGACCGGAACATGAATTGCCTCGCGGTGTTTCTCGCTTACGCCTTCGGTAGCACGTGCGCCCACGTGGCGCGGATGCGGGCATCGAGTTCCTTGCTGGAGCGCGCCACGATCGGGAACGTATCGCGCCGCCTCCACGGCTTGCAGGCGTCGATCACCACCCGCGCGTTGCGCGGATCGTCGGTGCCGTAGGCCATCGGATCGAGCACCGTGCTCCAGCAGCCGCGCAGCACCTCCATGCCTTCGCGCGGATCGCAGCGCGTGCACATCGCCCACACTACCTGGTCCATGTCGGCCGGATCGATGTCGTCGTCGACCACCACGACAAAGCGGTTGGCGTAAGCGCCGGCGTGGCATTGCGAGGCGATGAGCCCGGCCTGCTTGGCGTGTCCACCGTACTGCTGCTTGATCGCCACCGTGAGCCAGAGCCGGCTGCCGCCGGCCGCATGCGCCCACACGCCCTTCACCTCCGGCACGCCGGCGGCTTCGAGCTGGTTCCACACCGCGCCCGAGCGGTAGGTGCCGCGATAGAACAAGTCGTCGTCGGGCGGCACGCCGGGGATCGCGCCGAGCAGCACCGGGTCATTGCGATGCATGAAGGTCTCGATGCGGATCGCGGGTTCCTTCTTGTGGCCGCCCGCGTAATAGCCGGTCCATTCGCCGAGCGGCCCTTCATCGAGCAGGTCGTCCGGATGGATGAAACCCTCGAACGCAATCTCGGCGTGCGCCGGGATCGGCAGCCCGGTGCGCGGCCCCTCGATGACCTCGACGGCTTCGCCGATCAGTCCGCCGGCGACGTCGTATTCGTTCTTGCCGTACGGAATTTCGAGCCCCGCCACCATGAACAGCGCCGGGTGCATGCCGCACACCACCGCGACCGGGCACGGCTCGCCGCGCTCGTGATAGCGCCGCTTGATCAGGTCGCCGTGCTTGCCCTTGGAGCACATCACGGTCGCGACGTTCGGCCCCTGCGACTGGACGCGATACGCGCCGTAGTTGATCCAGCCGGTGTCGGGATCGCGCATGATCACCATGACGCCGGTCCCGATGTAGTAGCCGCCGTCGTGCTCGTGCCAGCGCGGCGTCGGAATTTTGGTGATGTCGATGTCCTTGCCGGTGTGGACGTTCTCCATCAGCGGCCCAGACTTGACCACCGTGGGCGCGATGCTGCGCGCCTCCTTCATGTATTTGCGCCAGTACGAGACGAGTTCGACCGCCGAACCGTCGACCGGAAGGCCAAGCGTGAGGTTGATGCGGCGCACCGACGTGAGGATGTTCGCCAGGATGCGGTGGCCGTGCGGATAGCCCGGCACGTCGTCGAACAGCACCGCCTTGTTGCCCATCTTGCGCATATAGAGATCGACGATGCCGCCGATCTCCGTTTCGCGCTCGGCGCCGGTGATCTCCTGCACCTCGTCCGCGGCGCGCAGCGCCTCGATCCATGCGCGCAGGTCTTGTTTCGGTTTGGCGACGCTTGATGCTTTCTTCGCTGCGCGCTTTGTTACCCTAACGTCTGTGACGGTCATCCGACGCGCTCCTGGCTTCTCCGCGCCATCTTAGCAGACTGTAGCCCGGATTGAGCGGAGCGAAATCCGGGGACGATGTTGCCGTAGCCGATCCCGACTTTCGCTTCGCTCAAGCCCGCTTACGAGTTCCATTCAACAGTAGCTTCAGCCGCTGCGGCGTCACCGGAAGCTGCGTCACTGCGCCCGAGATGCCGATCGCATCGTCGATCGCGGAGGCAATCGCCGCGCCGACCCCGGTCACGCCACTCTCGCCCGCGCCCTTGATGCCGAGCGGGTTGAGCGGACTCGCGAAGTCCTCGCGCAGGATGATCTCGACCTCGGGCGTCTCGCGCACCGTCGGCAGCAGGTAGTCGGCGAAGGTCGTCGCCAGCGGATCGCCGCGCTCGTTGTAGGTGAACTCCTCATAGAGCGCGCCGCCGAGCCCCTGGGCGAAGCCGCCGACGATCTGGCCCTTGACCAGCGCCGGATTGATCGCGCGGCCGATGTCGTAGGCGATCACGAAACGCTCGACCGCAACGCCGCCGGTATCGCGGTCGACCCGCACCACCGCAAGGTGGATGCCGTAGGGATAGACCTGGTGCTTGGTGAAGAACCAGCCCTCGACCGACAATCCGGGCTCGCGGCCGCCGAGCGTCTTCGACGTCGGCTCCAGATGCTTGGCGATCTCGCCGAGCGTCATCGACGGCCCCGACGGCTGATCCTTGCGGATCACCCGGCCATCGACGATGTCGAGCGCGTCGGGCGGCTGCTGCATCAGTTCGCCCGCCATCTCCAATGCCTTGTCGCGCAGCTTCAGGGCGCCGTTGTGCGTGGCGGACGCGGTCATCACGGTGGCGCGCGAGGCGTGCGCGCCGATGCCGAACTCGATGCGGTCGGTCTGGCCGTGGGTGACGCGGATGCGCTTGTAGTCGGTGCCGATGCCTTCGGCGCAGACCTGCGCCATCACGGTCTCGAAGCCCTGCCCGAGCGAAGCGCCGCCGGTGACAAGCTCGATCATGCCGTGAGTATCGACCTCGATGCGCACGCCGTCGGCCGGCCCGAGCCCGCCCTTCTCGACGAACATCGCAAGCCCCGCTCCGACGAGTTCGCCGGCCGCGCGGCGGCGTGCCACGTCGGCCTTGATCGCTTCCCAGCCGGTCTCAGCAATCACGCGGTCGAGCAGCCCGCAATAGTCGCCGGAGTCGTGCTCGATCTCTTCGCCCAATGCCTCCAGAGGACGATGATACGGCATCTCCTCCTTGGTGATGGCGTTGCGGCGGCGCACGTCATTCGGATCGATGCCGAGCTTCTGGGCGATCGCATCGACCAGGCGCTCGCGCACGAAGGTGGTCTCGTAGCGGCCGGGCGCGCGGTAGGTCGCGGCCGGCGTCTTGTTGGTGAGCCGGAAGTGGCCAATCGAGCGGTAGGCCGGAACGCGGTAAGGCCCCGGCAGGATGCCCGCCGTCATGTGCACCACGCGGGTCGCGTGGGTGCGCACATAGCCGCCCTGGTCGTGGAAGTATTCGTCGTCGATGGCGAGGATGCGCCCCTCACGATCGACACCGGCGCGGACGCGATGAATCTGCTCGCGCGATTGATTGGCGGCGATCAGGTGCTCGCGCCGGTCCTCGATCCACTTCACCGGGCGGCGCAGCCGCATCGCGGCGACGCAGACCAGCACGTCCTCCGGATAGAGCTCGCCGCGGACGCCGAAGCCGCCGCCGGTATGGCCCTCGTGCACGTGGATCGACGACGGCGGACGCCGCAGCATCAGCGACAGCAGTTCGCGGATGCGGTGCGGAACCTTGGCAGCGCCGTAAAGTTCGACGATGTCGCGAGACGCATCGTAACGGCCGATGGCACCGCGGGTCTCCAAGGGCACGCCGGAGTGGCGGCCGATGGTGAGTTCGAGTTCGACCACGACGGGCGAGGCCCGCAGCACGGCATCGACGTCGCCGTAGCCCTGCCGGATGATGTCGGCCTCGGTGCTGCGCCCGGGCAGGAACTCGGACGGTGGCGCGGACGAGTCGACCACCGCCGGCAGTTCCTCGATCTCGACCGCAACCAGATCGGCGGCATCCTCGGCGACGTACGGATCGACCGCGAACACCACCGCCACCGGATCGCCGACAAACCGCACGCGGCCGGTCGCCAACACCGGCTGGCGGTAGGGCTCGAGCTTCTCGATGCGGCCTTCGCGGAAGTCGATCGGCGGCACGTCGGCGATGTCGTCGGCGGTCCAGACCGCGACCACGCCGCGCACCTTGCGCGCCTCAGTGGTGTCGATGCTGACGATGCGGCCGTGCGCATGGTTGGAGCGGACGAGCCGCATGCAGAGCTGATGCGGGAACGCGATGTCGCCGGCGAAGCGGCCGTTGCCGCGCACCAGCGGCGGATCCTCCAGCCGCTCGACCGACCGGCCGATCCATTTCATGCCGCGGCCTGTTCGAGCGCGCGCCGGACCACGGTGCCGACCAGGTCGCGACGATACTCGGCGCTCGTCGTGGCGTCCTCCAAAGGATCGACTGCATCGGATGCCGCCTTCGCGGCCGCCACGAACGCCTCGCGGCCCGGCGGCTTGCCCATCAGCAGCGCCTCGGCCTCTGCCATCCGGCGCGGCAGCGGCTCCGCGCCGCCGACGCCGACGCGCGGATCGGCGATCACGCCATTGATGACGCGGTACGTGACCAGCGCCATGCCGAGGGCGAAGTCGCCGGCGCGGCGGTTGAACTCGTAGAATCCGAAGCGGGTATCGGGCGGCAGCACCGGCAGGCGCACCTCTACCAGCAATTCGTCCTCCGCGAGCGCGGTCGTCATGATGCCCTGGAAGTAGTCCCGCGCCGGGATGCGGCGCTCGCCGCGCACGCTCTTCGCCACCATCTCGGCGTCGAGCGTCGCCGACACCAGGCACCACTCGGACGCCGGATCGGCGTGCGCCACGCTGCCGCAGAACGTGCCGCGGGTGCGGATCGGATAGTGGGCGATGTGCCGCACTACCGTAGCGAGCAGCTTACCGAGCGGCCCGTCGACCACCGGGCGCTGAAACCTCGCGTGGCGCACGCCGGCACCGATTGCGAGCCGGTCGCCCTCGACCGCCAGGCGGTTGAGCGACTCGATGCCGTTGATGTCGACAAGATGCGCCGGGCGCGACAGGCGGAACGCCATGATCGGCACGAGGCTCTGCCCGCCGGCCAGGATACGGCCGTCGTCAGGTGCGACTTCGGCCAGCATCTTCACCGCCTCGTCAACGGTCTTGGGCGCGTGATAGCGAAAGGGCGCGGGTTTCATCGATCCTCACCGCAGCTGCGGTGAAGGCCGGACGGAGCGCGAACGGTCACCGCGGATGTCCCATATTTGGGATTTTGCTCTTTTTTTGATTGATGCATACTCATTAGTGTAAGTAAAGCAGCCGCGGCCGTCACACATCTCATGAAACCACCGCCCTTTAGCTATCACGATCCGCAGACGATCGACGAGGCCGTGGCGTTGCTCGGCCGGCTCGACAACGCCAAGCTGCTGGCGGGCGGGCAGTCGCTGATGCCGATGCTCAACTTTCGCTTCGTGCAACCGGATCACATTATCGATCTCAACCGCATCGAAGGGCTATCGTACATCCGCGAAGCCAATGGCGCGCTCGAAGTCGGCGGCATGACGCGCCAACGCGATCTCGAATTCTCCGACGTCGTGCGGGCGCGCTGGCCGATCATCCACGAGGCGCTGCTGCAGGTCGGGCACCGGCAGACGCGCAACCGCGGCACCATCGGCGGCTCGCTCTGCCACCTCGATCCGGCGGCCGAACTGGTGACCTTGGCGCGCGGGCACGATGCGACCGTGACGGTCGCAGGACCGAACGGCCGGCGCACGATTCCATTTGCCGAGTTTCCGGTCGCCTACATGACGCCGGCGCTCGAACTCAACGAGATGCTGATCGCGATCTCGTTCCCGCAATGGGCGGCGGGCCACGGCTACGCCTTCGTCGAATTCTCGCGCCGGCACGGCGACTTCGCCATCACGTCAGCGGCCGCGCTGCTGGAAGGCGATGCATCCGGCAAGATCACCCGCGCTTCGGTCACGCTTGGCGGCATGGGCACTGCGCCGGTGCGCGCCCACGAGGTCGAAGCGGCGCTCGTCGGCCAGACGCCGGCGGGCGAGCTGTTCCGCGAGGCCTGCGAGAGCTGCCGCAAGTTCGAGGCGCTCGACGACGTGCATGCGCCTGCTTCGTATCGCCAGCATCTCGCCACCGTGCTGTCGCGGCGCGCGCTGGAGAAGGCTTACGCCCGCCTCACCGGCGCCGAACCCCGTCACGCGGCGCAACGTCATGCGACGCATTGAAATGTTGCAGCGTACGCACGATCGGGCCACGCGCGTCCCCTCCCCCGCTTGCGGGGGAGGGATAGGGAGGGGGCAGGCAAAGGGATTGGTGCAAGTTAACCCCCTCTCCACCTCTCCCCCGCAAGCGGGGGAGAGAGCAGACCGCCGATACGGCACCCTTGACGATTCAGTCAGGACATCGATTTTCAGTCGAGGCGATCATGGGTGAGAAGCGCAAGATCGCGCTGACCGTCAACGGCAAGCGCTACGAGGAGGAGGTCGAGGTCCGCTGGACACTCGCCGATTTCTTGCGCCACCAGATCAACCTCACCGGCACGCATCTCGGCTGCGAACACGGCGTCTGCGGCGCCTGCACCATCCTGCTCGACGGCCGCTCGGCCCGCTCGTGCCTGATGCTCGCCGTGCAGGCGAACGGCCACGAGCTTCTCACCGTCGAGGGCATCGCCCCCTCGCCCGACAAGCTGCATCCGCTGCAGCAGGCGTTCCACGAACATCACGGCCTGCAGTGCGGCTTCTGCACGCCCGGCATGCTGACCACGCTGCTCGAATTCCTGCGCGACAACCCAGACCCGACCGAGCACGACGTGCGGATTGCGATCTCCGGCAATCTCTGCCGCTGCACCGGCTACCAGAACATCGTGACCGCGACGCTCGATGCGGCGAAGCGGCTGCGGGAACAGGCTGCAAGTTAGACTGTCATTGCCCGGCATAGTCCGTCGAAGATGGGCGTGAACGCCCTGGTGACCCGGCAATCCATCCTTTTCGTCAAATGTTTCGCGAAGAAGATGGATGCCCGGAGTCGAGCCCGAGCATGACAAATGGCGAGATTGTCATGGCCATTCGTTTCGACGATATCGGCAACAGGCTGAAGGCATTCCGGCTCGGCTCCGGTCTCTCGGCCGACGAGATCGCGAGCCGGCTCGGCATTTCGCGAACGGCGCTCTATCGGTTCGAGAAGGGCGAACTCGCCAAGATCGAGACGCTCGAGAAACTCGCCGATCTGCTGGACGTATCGGTGCCGACGCTGCTCGGCGTGGGCGTCGAGTACATTCCCTCGGCGGTCAGCTATTTCGAGCGCATGCGGCAGATCGAGGAGACGTCCGAACACATCATCGTGCTGGCCGGGCCGATCTCGTACCTGCTCGCCTCGGATTCGTTCGACTCGGCGCTGGGCGATATCCTGCGCGAGAGCATTCCGGAGACGCTGCCCGGACGCGAGCGCGCACTGGCGCAGGTCGACGAGATCACCGCCGTCCTTGCCCAGCGCAAAGCCAGCTACCGCAAGCGCCGGCCCGGTATCGTCAATCTGATCTCGGCGATCGAGATGGAGCACTTCCTGCAGAACGGTCTGGTCGGCCGGCCCGGACTACCCGACAAGGTACGCCGCGAGCGGCGCGCGCTGGCGCGCGCCGAGGCGGAGCACTTCATCGCGCTGCTGGAGGAGGAACCGATCGGCGTGCAGATCGGCATTGTCGCGGATACTTTGCCGCACGCGAGCTTCCAGATTTTGCGGCAGCCCGACCGGCAGATCCTGGTGCTGAGCCCGTTCCGGCTGGGCGAGCAGCCCAACATCCGCGTCGGCGTGGCGATGATCACGTCGGCGCGCGAGGCGCTGGCGCTGCATGAGAAGATGGCCCGGGAGCTTTGGGCACGCGCCGTGAAAGGATCGCAGGCGGTGGCGTTGATGCGCGACCTGCTGGCGCGGACCGACGAGCCGCAACGGCGGTGAAATGCAACACAAGTCGTGCCGCAGCTACCCTCCCCCCGCAAGCGGTGGGGAGGGTCGGCGCCGAAGGCGTCGGGTTGGGGGGTGCTTCCACTGGAAAATCCCCCCACGCCCAACCCCTCCCCACCACTCGCTTCGCTCGCGGGGACGAGCGGGGAGAGTACGTGCGCCGGAAAGAAGGGTAAGCGCTACACCCCCGCGGACGCTGCCATGAGCGTGTCGGTTTCCATGTCCTGGTCGCGCACCGCGCCGATCAGCTCGGTGACCTGCTTGATGCCGCGCTCGTCGCACCAGGCTGCGAGGTCGTCGATGATCTGCACCAGCGCGGTCGGGTTGCGGAAGCCCGCATAGCCGATGCCGACCGCGCTCGCGCCCGCCAGCATATACTCGACCACGTCCTCGGCCTTGGTCACGCCGCCGATGCCGATGATCGGGATCTTCACCTGCTTGGCGACCTGGTAGACCATGCGCAGCACGATCGGCTTAAGCGCGGGCGAGACCAGCCCGCCGAACTTGTTGCCGAGCGCCGGGCGGAAATTGTCGGTCCTGATCTTCAACGACAGGAACGTGTTGGCAATGACCAGCGCGTCGGCGCCGGCATCTTCGGCGGCGAGCGCGATCGAGACGATGTCTCCGGCGTTGGGCGAGAGCTTCACCCAGAGCGGCTTTGTGGTCTTGGCGCGGATCGCGGTGATGCAGTCGCGGGTATAGTCCTCGTGCATCGCGAAGTTGCCGCCGGTCGAATTGCGCGTCGGGCACGAGATGTTGGCCTCGATCACGTCGACGTCCGGCACGCTTAGTTCCTCGGCGAGCGCGGCGAAATCCTCGATTGTTTCCGACGAGACGCTGACCACCAGCGGCGGCGTGAACCGCGCGTATTCGGGGACGATATGCTCGATGAAATATTCGATGCCTTTGCCCGGCAGGCCGATCGACTGGATGATGCCGGCCTCGGTCTCGGCCATGCGCGGCGTCGGGTTGCCGAGCCGCGGCTCGCGGCAGATGGTCTTGGCGACCAGCGCGCCGAGCCGGTTGAGATCGATGACATCGTTGTATTCCCACGAGAACGCGCCGGACGCCGGCTGTATGGGATTCTGCAGCGTGACGTCGCCGATCTTGACCGTGAGGTCTACCATCCGACGGCCTCCTGCATATTGAACACCGGACCTTCGCGGCAGACCCGCCTGAGCACGCGCTTGCCTGCGACCTCGAAGGTGCGCACGCAAACGTAGCAGGCGCCGAATCCGCAGACCATGATCTGCTCCATCGCGACCTGGCCCGGAATGTTGTGCTTCTTGCCGAGCCGCTGCATCAGCTTCAGCAGACGATTTGAACCACAGGTGAAAAATGCGTCGGCCCGGCCCGCCGCGATCAGGCCCTCGATGATCGTTGCGACGTTCTCGACCGCGCTGCTGTTGTCGGTGTCGAGGACCGTGACGGTCCTGGCGCCGAGCCCTTCGAACAGCTCCTTCGACATCACGACGGCAGGGTGCCGCGCGCTGCAGAATCGCGGTCACGCCGACGCCGTGCTCGGCGGCGAGTTGCGAGAGCGGCGCGAGCGTCGCAAGACCGACGCCGCGGCCGAGCACGACGATGTTCTTCCAGGAAGGCTCAAGGGCGAAGCCGACACCGAGCGGGCCGGCAAGATTGAAATCGTCGCCGGAGGCAAGCATCGCCATGCCGCGGGTGCCGCGCCCTTCGCACTTGTAGAGGAACTCGACGTGACCGGCGTCCCTGTCGACGCGGTAGACGCTCATCGGCCGGCGCATCCAGACCTCGGCGCCGTCCGGCGACGGGCACAGCAAATGAAACATCTGGCCCGCATAGGCCGTCAGCGCGCGGGAATGCACCTTCAGGACCAGGTGCTTGTATTCCTCGTTGACCCATTCGTTCGACACAACCGTGCCGATGAACTCGCCCACCAGCCGCTGCGGATAGGGATCGGCGTCGCCGGTGCGGAGCGCCGAATTGGTGTAGTTGCCGTTCGGGTCGATGGACATCGATCGATGGACTCAGGCGCAGGCCGGACCCGTGCTGGGACTGGCCTGCGGCTCCACTATGCCGCGCTCCTGCCGGCTCGCGTATCGGCCGTGTATAGGGGAAAGCGGGCCGTTGTGTCAATTTTGGAACAGGGTGCCACCCACTGAATTCCGCGGCACAACGGTCTTTAGCGACCGTACAGCAGCGTCAGATTTATCCTGTGATTCTCGTATCCTGATGCGAATTTCGGGCGATCCGAGTGGTGGAACAGGCGCGATCGAAACAGCACGGCGCGGTTCTGGCGATAAGGCACGACCAGTCGGTTTCCGGCATTTTTTTCCAAAAATGTTACAATGCGTTCCTGGTCGGCGTCGTAGTCCCTGATCTGCCAGTCGGCGGGCGGCGGCGTCAGCGAGACGACCAGGCCGCCGCTTTCCGGCTCAAGGTTGGCCTCGGTCGGAGTGACCCAGAAATTGACGCTGACGGCCGCATCGTCGGCGTGAACGTCGACGGCCGACTGCGACTGCAGGCCCTTGAAAGCCCAGGCCTGCGACAGCGGGTGCGGCCCGAGAATGTCCGGAAATGTATGCCGGAGTTCGTCGGCGATCTGCAGGATGAGCGGACAGGCGAGTCCGTCTTCCAGATAGGACGCGACGAAACCGTCAATATGGGAGAAGTCGTGCCAGATCGTGCTTTCGAGCAGGAAGCGGTGCAACTGGTCGAGCGCCTGCGGCGTCAGCAGATCGTCGACAGCGACCGCGCCCTGCGCCTCGAACCGCGCGGTCAGCACATCCCGATCCGATCGTTCGTTGACGGCGCCGCCCGCGATATCGGGCGCGGCGCGGAGATGGAGCGGGGTGTTGTAGTCGTCGCCCAGCGCATCGATCTGCGCCTCGGACAGCGTCGTCACGTCGTGTGAGAGCTCGTCCGCAATCGCGCGGTAACTGCGCGCCAGCAATTCGAAACGCAGGCGTTGCCGCGTCCGCTGCGAGAGATGCAGGAATTGCTCGGCGTCGTGTTCGAGCTTGTGGCGCGTCGCGGTCGTCAACGACTTCAGCGCGATGGTGGTCCGATCGTCGCCGCGTCTCAGCTCGTAGGTGCGGGCCAGATGATCGAGCGCCCGCCCGCGCTCGCCTTGCGCCAGCCAGAGGAAACCCAAGGCACGATGCGCCTCGTGATGCTGCGGCTCGAGCGTAGCGGCGCGGCCGAACGCCTTGATCGCCTCCGGCGCGTCGCCGAGCGCGTAGAGCGCGACGGCCCGGTTGTAATGCGCCGAGACGAAGCCGGGGTCGGCCCTGAGCGCTTCGTCGAAACAGCCGAGCGCGTCGCGGTGACGGCCCTGGGCCGCGATCGTCGCGCCGAGGTTGTGCGTCACTGCGGGGTCGCCCGGAACAATCGCCAGCGCCGCCCGGTACGCGCCTTCCGCGTCCGCCAGCCGGCCGGCTTGGAAATGAGCTGCCGCATCGGCCACGAGCCGGCGAAATTCCTCCGAGGTCTGCTTTGCCAAGGACATGCTCCCGGGTCCTCTATCATTCCGGTGTACAAAAATTGGAAAAAATTTTGATTTTGGTACACAGCGCGCTAGGAGGAACGGCGTCGTTGCCACTAGTGGTCCGATTCCAACATTCGCATCCCATTTCAGCAGGCTCCTTTGCGAATGTTGGAATCAAAGGACCACTAGCAAGTTTATGTTTCTAGTGGAGTTTGGATTTGACATTCGCTTTGCGAGCCCGCGGCTAGGTGGGTAGCGAATGTCAAATCCACTCCACTAGCCGGCTGGAAGGATATCGGCTTTCCATGACCACGCGCATCACCATCCGCAAGCCCGACGACTGGCACCTGCATGTGCGCGACGGCGCCATGCTCAAGGCGGTGCATGCCGTTCACGGCGCGGCATTTCGGCCGCGCCATCCTGATGCCGAACCTCATCCCGCCGGTCGCCACCACCAAGGACGCCGTCGCCTATCGCGAGCGCGTGCATGGCGGCGCTGCCGGCCGGGCTCGACCTTCAAGCCGCTGATGACCTGCTATCTCACCGACGACACCGATCCCGACGATGTCGAGCGCGGCTTCCGCGACGGCGTGTTCACCGGCGTGAAGCTCTATCCCGCCAACGCCACGACCAATTCGGCCGCCGGCGTCACCGACTATCGCAAGATCATGCCGCGTGCTGGAGCGCATGGAAAAGATCGGCATGCCGTTCCTGATGCACGGCGAGGACGTCGATCCCGAGATCGACATCTTCGACCGCGAGGCCATGTTCATCGAGCGCTATCTCTCGAAGTGGATGCAGGCAGTTCCCCGGCCTGCGCTTCATCCTGGAGCATCTGTCGTCGAAGGACGGCGTCGATTTCGTGCGCAGCGCGGCGCCGCAGGTCGGCGGCACGATCACGCCCTACCACATGATGCTGACCCGCACCGATTGGCTCGGCTGGGGGCTGCAAGCCCTACATGTACTGCATGCCGGTGATCAAGACCGCGAAGGACCGCGACGCGCTGCGCAAGGCCGCGACCTCGGGCGAGTCCTGCTACTTCCTCGGCACGGACTCCGCGCCGCATCCGGTGGCGCCAAGAAGCTGTCGGTCAACGGCATCCCGGGCCTGTTCAATGCGCCGGTCGCGATCGAGACCTACGCCCAGGTGTTCGAGGAGGAAGGCGCGCTCGACAAGCTCGAAGCTTTTGCCTCGCTCAACGGCCCGAAGCATTACCGCCTGCCGCCCAACGAGGAGACCATCACGCTCGAGAAGGTCGCCTGGACCGCGCCCGAGGAGGTCAAGATCGACGGGCCCGGACGAGAAGGCGCTGGTCTATCGCGGCGGCGAGACCATCGAGTGGAAAGTGGTGGCGAGTTGAAATCGGACCTTGTCATTCGGCTGCCGCGCTTGCGATGCCGGGCGAGGCAGGAGGCGCAGACCATGTCAGCCGTGACAGCTTTCCCGACAAGAAGACCATCGCCGAGCTGACGGCCAAGATGCTGCTCGAGGTCGAGGCGGTCCGCTTCATGACGGACAAGCCGTTCATCTTCACGTCCGGCTGGGCGAGCCCGGTCTATACCGATTGCCGCCGGCTGATCTCGTTCCCGCGCGTGCGCGACACGCTGATCGATTTCGGCGCCTCCACCATCGTGCGCGATGTCGGCTTCGAGCAGTTCGACGCGGTCGCGGGCGGCGAGACCGCCGGCATCCCGTTCGCCGCCTGGATGGCCGACCGGCTCGAGCTGCCGATGCAGTATGTGCGCAAGAAGGCCAAAGGGCTTCGGCCGCAATGCGCAGATCGAAGGCCAGTGATCGAAGGCCAGCGCGTGCTCCTGGTCGAGGACCTGACCACCGACGGCCGCAGCAAGGTCAATTTCTGCAACGCGCTGCGCGAGGCCGGCGCGCAAGGTCGACCACATCCTTCGTGATCTTCTTCTACGACATCTTCCCGGAGGGCCGGCAGATCCTGAGCGATCTCGGCGTCACGCTGCACGCGCTCGCCACCTGGTGGGACGTGCTGCGCGGTCGCCAAGGCGAGCGGCAAGTTCGACGCCGCCAAGCTCGCCGAGGTCGAGAAGTTCATGCACGATCCGCGCGGCTGGTCGAAGGCCCATGGCGGGGTGTCGGCCGCAGCGGCCGAATGATCTGCACGATTACCTCCGCGGAATGACGGCAATAGATTGAGGTTTGGAATGGCGAAGTTGGATGCGGATGTCATCGTCGTCGGCGGCGGCAACGCGGCGTTCTGCGCGGCGCTGGCGGCGCAGGAGCAGGGCGCCACGGTGCTGATGCTGGAAGCGGCGCCCGAGGACGAGTCCGGCGGCAACAGCCGCTTCACCGCGGGCTCGATGCGCGTCGTCTACAACGGCGTCGACGACATCAAGACGCTGGTGCCCGATCTCACCGCGCAGGAGATCGCCGAGCACCGATTTCGGCACCTACACGGCCGGACCAGTTCTTCGACGACATGGCGCGGGTGACGCAGAACCGCGCCGATCCCGATCTGGTCGAGCTTCTGGTCACCAGGAGCTTCGATACGTTCTGCTGGATGCGCGACAAGGGCATCCGCTTCATCCCGATCTACGGCCGCCAGGCGTTCAAGATCGACGGCAAGTTCAAGTTCTGGGGCGGGCTCACGGTCGAGGCGGTCGGCGGCGGCCCGGGCCTCGTCAAGATGCTGACCGACGCGGCGCAAGAAGCGCGGCATCGAGATCCGCTACGCAGACGCGCGCGCTGAGCCTTCTGTTCGACGGCGTGCGCGTCTCGGGCGTGCGCATCCGCCACGACGGCGTGGAGAGCGAGCTGCACGGCAACGCCGTCGTGCTCGCCTGCGGCGGCTTCGAGGCCAATTCGGAATGGCGCACGCGCTATCTCGGGCCCGGCTGGGACCTCGCCAAGGTGCGCGGCACGCGCTTCAACACCGGCGACGGCATCCGCATGGCGCTCGACATCGGCGCCAGCCCGCGCGGCAACTGGTCGGGCTGCCACGCGGTGCAGTGGGAGATGAACGCGCCCGAGTTCGGCGACCTCGCGGTCGGCGACCAGTTCCAGAAGCACTCCTATCCGTTCTGCATCCTGGTCAACGCCACCGGCAAGCGCTTCGTCGACGAGGGCGCCGACTTCCGCAACTACACCTACGCGAAATACGGCCGCGTCGTGCTGGAGCAGCCCGGGCAGTTCGCCTGGCAGATCTTCGACGCCAAGGTCAAGCACCTGCAGCGCGACGAGTACCGCATCCGGCAGATCACCAAGGTGACGGCCGAACACGCTCGAGGAGCTCGCGCAGAAGCTCGACGGCGTGAACGCCGAGCAGTTCCTCAAGACCATCGCCGAGTACAACGCGGCGGTGACGCAGGACGTCGCCGTTCAATCCCAACATCAAGGACGGCCGGCGCACCGACGGGCTCGCGGTCGACAAGAGCAACTGGGCGAACACGATCGACAAGCCGCCGTTCGAGGGCTACGCGGTGACCTGCGGCATCACCTTCACCTTCGGCGGCGTGCGCATCAACACCGACGGCGAGGTGCTCAACACCGACTATCAGCCGATCCGCGGGCTCTATGCGGCGGGCGAGCTGGTCGGCGGGCTGTTCTATTTCAACTATCCGGGCGGCACCGGCCTCACCTCGGGCGCGGTGTTCGGCAAGATCGCCGGCACCTCGGCGGCGCGCGCCGGCAAGAATTGAGGGCACCCATGACCGGCTCGACGCAGACCAAGGCACGTGCCGCCCACGCAACCGAGCTGAACAAGCTCACCGCCACCGAGATCGTGCGCGCGGTCGCGGCGGCGAGACCACCTGCGAGGCGGTGACGCGCGCCTGCCTCGAGCGCATCGCGGCGCGCGAGAACGTCGTCCACGCCTGGGCCAGCATCGATCCCGAGCTGGCGCTGACGCAGGCGCGCGACGCTCGACCGCGCGCGCCGAGCGCGGCCCGCTGCACGGCGTGCCGATCGGCGTCAAGGACATCATCGACACCGCTCGACCAGCCGACCGAGATGGGCTCGCCGATCTATCGCGGCCACCGGCCGCGCGGCCGACGCCGCCTGCGTCGGGCTGGTGCGCGCGGCCGGCGCCGTCATCCTCGGCAAGACGGTCACCTGCGAGTTCGCCGGCATGACGCCCGGCATCACCACCAATCCGCACGACCTCGCGCGCACGCCCGGCGGCTCGTCGAGCGGATCGGGCGCGGCGGTCGCGGATCGCATGGTGCCGGTCGCGTTCGGCACGCAGACCGGCGGCTCGGTGCTGCGGCCCGCGGCCTATTGCGGCGTGTTCGGCTTCAAGCCGACGTTCGGCGCGTTCAACCGCCGCGGCGTCTATCCGGCCGCCGAAAGCCTCGACACCATCGGGCTCATCGCGCGCTCGCTCGACGACATCGAGCTGTTGAGCGACGTGCTCGAACTGCGCGCCGTCCGGCCAAACGGTGACGCTCGACGCGCGCGCCGCGCATCGGGCTCTGCCGCACGCCGCTCTGGGACACGGCGCAGCCGGAGACGGTCGCCGCCGTCGAGGACGCGGCGGCGCGGCTCGGCCAAGGCCGGCGCGCAGGTGCAAGCGAGATCGTGCTGCCGGAGGAATTCGCCGGGCTGCGCAACGCCGCACGCGAGACCATCAACAATTACGAGCGCGCCGCCGCGATGGCGCATGAATGGAATAGCCAGGCGCGATGCGATCAGCGAGCGGCTGCGCAAGCGCATCGAGATCGGCCGCGCCATGCCTCATGCCGACTATCTGGCGGCGCTGCGGCTCGGCGAAGACTGCCGCGCGCGACTTGGCGATGTGTTCGACGGCTGCGACGTGCTGCTCGCGCCCACCGCCAATGGCGAGGCGCCGGTCGGCCTCGGCGAAACCGGCGATCCGGGGTTCCAGGCGATCTGGACCATCCTGTACACGCCCGGCGCTGACATTGCCGACGCATCGCGGCCCGAATGGCATGCCGGTCGGCATCCAGCTGGTGGCGCAGCCGCATGACGACCGTCGCCTGTTCGCCTGCGCCCGCTGGGTCTGGCAGCAGCTCGGCGCGCCGGAGTTGGTGGGGAACGTTAGCGAGACAAGCGGAGACGTGGAGATGGGGCGCACGTGGGACCCGGCGTCCCCTCCCCCGCTTGCGGGGGAGGGTTAGGGAGGGGGCACACCGGCAAACTCGTGCAAGCTCGCCCCCTCCCCCGGCGAAAGGGCGTTCACGCCCGTCTTCGACGGACTATGCGGGAGAGAGCAGACCGAGCATGCCGGACGAGCATTGCCCTGCCTGCCGCCACGCGCTAGGTCCGCTTCATGGAATTCGACAATTCATTCGAAATACCGCTGCCGCCTGAACAGGCGTGGAAGGTGCTGCTCGACATCGAGCGCATCGCGCCCTGCATGCCGGGCGCAGAGCTGACCGAGGTCGTCGGACAAATCGACCTACAAGGGCCGCATCTCGGTGCGGCTCGGGCCGGTGGCGCTGACGTTTGCCGGCACCGTGAAGTTCGACGAGATCGACGATGTGAACCACACCGCGCGCATCTCGGCGCAGGGCAGCGACGCCAAAGGCCGCGGCGGGGCGAACGCGACGTCGGAATTCCGGCTGGAGCCCGCGGGCGACGGCAGCAAGGTGCTGGTGCACACCAACCTGACGCTGTCGGGATCGGTCGCTCAGTACGGCCGCGGCGCCGGCATCATCCAGGCCACCGCCGCGCAGATCATGAACCAGTTCGCCAAGTGCCTGCGCGACAAGTTCGGCCAGCAGCGCGTACCAGCACCGCCGCTGGTGCCGGACACCGCTTCGCCGATGCCGCCGCCAGCGCCGCCGTCACCCGAAGCCCTGCCGCCGCTGCCAGCAAGCCCGGTCAAGCCGATCTCGGGCTTTTCGCTGATGGCGCGCGTGATCTGGAACGCGATCGCGGGCCTGTTCCGCCGATCGTAGCCGAACAAGCACTATCTTTTCTGGTCATGCCCGGCGAAGGCCGGGCATCCACGTCTTCCATCACGCGACATAGACGTGGATGGCCGGGTCATAGGCGGAGCAAAGCGACGCCGTCCTTCGGACGGCTATGCCCGGCCATGACGGGGAGAGATAATCGATTCATTCCAACGTCTGCACTACTGATTCATCATGCTGGGGGCGAAGATGTCCTCGAGCTTCGCCGGGCGCGGAGTCAGCCCCTGCTCGGCCGAATACTGCGCGATGGTTTCGAGCACCTTGCGGTTCGCCGCGACGCCGTGGCGGATGATGGCCTCCGCCAGCGTCTTGCCCGCGTCGGCCGGCAGCATGCCGGTCTCGACATGATACTCGACATGCTCCAGCCGCTGTTTCTCGACAAGCTCGTTCGCCTGGTTGAACGCCTTGAGGATGTTGGTGATGGCCCAGGGATGGCGCTCGGCCAGTTCGCGCTTGATCACCATGCCGTGGTTGATCGGATAGAGCCCGGTCTTGCGGAAGTACCGCACCCCCTCGGCCCAGGGATCGGGGAACAGCGGCTTGATATCGGGATGGCTGTGCAAGTCGATCGTGCTGCGGTCGACCAGATTGGGATCGAGCAGATAGAAGATCACCGCGTCGAGCTCGCCCGACGTCATCATCGAACCGATGCTTTTTTCGAGCGGAATCTGATTGACGGTGACGCCGGGCGGCGGCTTGAAGCCGGTCGCGCCGCCATGGCTGCGTGACGGCGGCCGCTCCATCCAGAATTCCATGTCCTTCGGCTCGACGCCGTATTCGTGCTGCAGCACACCGCGCGACCACAGCGCCGCGGTCTGCTGATATTCCGGCACGCCGACGCGCTTGCCTTTGAGGTCGGCCGGCTTGTCGATCTTGGCGTCTTTTCGCACCAGCAGGGTGGTGTGGAAGAACTTGCGCGTGGTGAATACCGGGATGCCGACGAAGCGGTCGTCGCCCTTCGACTTCGCCATCATCAGCGAGGAGATCGACATCTCCGAGACATCGAACTCGGCGAAGCGCAACTGCCGCCAGAACAGCTCGGAGGGATGCAGCACGGTCGGCAGGAATTCGATGCTCTCGGGCCTCACCTTGCCGTCGATCACCGGATAGGTACGCGGATTGGGTGTGATGCCGAGGCTGAGCTGCAGGGTCATGGGTCGGATACTCTATGTTCTTGATGTGTACGAAGCGCGGCAAACTCGGTCGGTCCCCTCCCCCGCTTGCGGGGGAGGGTTAGGGGAGGGGGCACAAGGAAAAACTCGCGCAAGCTCACCCCCTCCCCACCCCTCCCCCGTAAACGGGGGAGGGAGCAGACCGCCGTCTTGGAGAGAGAGGACCGCGTGCGGAGCACTGATCACGGCCGAAACTTCGGCGGGCGCTTTTCGCGGAAGGCGCGGCCGCCCTCCTTCGATTCCTCGGTGCCGTAATAGAGTGCGACCGCCTCGAACCCGAGCGCGCTGACGGCGCGCAATTGCTCGGTGTCGGCATTGAACGAGCGCTTGGCGATGGCGATCGCGGTCGGACTGCGCTCCCTGATCTCGGCGCACCACTTGTCGACCTCCTCGTCGAGCTTGTCGTGCGGCACGACGCAATTGACCAGCCCCATGTCGAACGCCTCTTTCGCCGTATAGCGCCGGCACAGGTACCAGATCTCCCGCGCGCGCTTCTCGCCGACGAGGCGCGCGAGGTAGGCGGTGCCGAAGCCCGGATCGACCGAGCCGACCTTCGGGCCGACCTGGCCGAACACCGCCTTCTCGGATGCGATGGTGAGATCGCACAAGGTCGCGAGCACGTTGCCGCCGCCGATCGCAAAGCCCTGCACCCGCGCGATCACCGGCTTCGGCACGTCGCGGATGAGCGACTGCACCTCGTCGATCGGCAGGCCGATCGTGCCGCGGCCGCCATAGCTGCCTTCGTGCGCGCTCTGGTCGCCGCCGGTGCAGAATGCACGATCGCCGGCGCCGGCCAGCACGATCACCGCCACCGACTTGTCCGAACCGGCGCGGCGGAACGCGTCGATCAGTTCCTCGCAGGTCTCGGCGGTGAAGGCGTTGTACTTCTCCGGCCGGTTGATGGTGATGCGGGCGACGGCGTCGCGCACCTCGTAGAGGATATCCTTGTAATCGGTCATCGTGAGGTCATCCGTGCATGGTGAGACCGCCGGACACGCTGATGGTCTGGCCGGTGATGTAGGCGGCGTCGTCGGAGAGCAGGAAGGCGACCAGTCCCGGATAGTCCTCCGGCGCGCCGAGCCGGCGCATCGGGATGGCGCGCTTCAGCGCCTCGACGATGCGGGTGCCGTCGGGGCCTTCGAGGAAGCTGCGCAGGATCGCGGTGTCGGTCGGGCCGGGGCAGAGAGCGTTGAGGATGATGCCCTTGCCGACCAGTTCGCGCGCCAGCGTCTTGGTGATCGCGATGATGCCGCCCTTGCAGGCCGAATAGACCGCCTCGCCCGACGAGCCGACCCGGCCGGCGTCGGAGGCGATGTTGACGACGCGGCCGAAGCCGCGCTCCGCCATGCCGCGCAGCACGACGTGGCTCATGTTGAGCGGGCCTTCGAGATTGATGGCGATGATCTTGCGCCAGAACTCGGGCGTCGTGTCGAGGAAGTTCGCGGCGCGGTCCCAGCCGGCGTTGTTGACGAGGAAGCTCACCGGTCCGGAAGCGGCCTCAAACTCCGCGACCGCGCGCGTCACAGCCGCGTAGTCCGAAATGTCGAGCGCATGCAGGCTGGCGCGTCCGCCCTTGCCCCTGATCTCGGCCGCGACGGTCTCGCCCATTGCGGCATCGAGGTCGAAGATGCCGACCGCGCAGCCTTCCTCGGCAAGGCGCCGCGCAATCGCCGCGCCGATGCCGTTCGCGCCGCCGGTGACGATGACGCTGCGATCCTTCAATCCGCGCATGCAGGAGCTCCCGCTTACGCCCGCAACAGCGGGCCATCGTCGGCCGCGCGGCCTGCCAGCATGCGCGTCGCCTCGTAGATCATGACGATTTCGCCGTGCTGGTTCTTCACCTCGATGCGCGACGCGACGATGCCGCGGTTGCCCTTGGAGGTCGGCCGCACCGACGTCACCTCGATCTCGCCGTGCACGGTGTCGCCGACGCGTACCGGCGCGAGCACCTGCTTCTTGAGTTCCAGCATCGCGAGGCCCGTACCCTGGATCATGGTCTGGCAGAGCAGGCCTTCGATCAGGCTGTAGGTCAGCGCCGCCGGCACGAACTGCCCCTGGATGGCGCCCTTGTCGGACCCGAAGGTGCGATCGATGAAGATCGTTTCCAGCATGCCGGTGACGCCGGTGAACATCACCAGGTCGGTCTCGGTGAGCGTGCGGTTGAGCGTGCGGAAGCGCTGACCGGGCGACAACTGCTCCCAGGTGAACCCGAGGCCGAGCGTCTGCATGGCGGCTGCTCCGAGGAGATGTTCGCGCGCCGGTAGCAAGCGCACGGAACGTGCGGACTTTCCTTAGCGTCGCGCGCGCGGCGTGACCAGCCCCACCTGCGACGCAATATCTACTGGCCGCCATGCCATTGCGAATTGCCCGGCGGCGGCGCGCTCCCCTATTCTCGCGTATAGGAAGGAACGCCGGAATGCCTGCAAACACCACAAACGATATGCTGATTGAACCGCAATCTCTCCCCGCTCGTCCCCGCGAAAGCGGGGACCCAGCATTTGTCCATTTTCGATCTAAACAGGACGAGCAAGGACTGGATTCCCGCTTGCGCGGGAATGAGCGGAGCGCGTGGCTCGCACTTGCAACCGCGCTGCTCCGTCTGCGGCTCGATGTCCGCACTCATGTGCAGCACGATGTCGGCGCTTGCACAGGCCGAGACCTATCCCAACCGGCCGATCCGCATCGTGGTGCCGACGCAGGCGGGCGCGGCGCAGGACATCCTCGCCCGGCTGCTGCAACCGCACCTGGAGAAGGCGCTCGGCCAGCCGATCATCGTCGAGAACCGCTCCGGCGCCAGCACCATGATCGGCACCGAGGCAGTCGCCAAGGCGACACCCGACGGCCATACGCTGCTGATCGTGCCGACCACGTTCACGGTGAATGCGGCACTCAACACCAAGCTCAGCTTCGATCTCGAACGCGACTTCGAGCCGATCACCTTGCTGGTCAAGAACCCACTGCTGTTCGCCGTCAACGCCAAGGTGCCGGCGAAGTCGCTGCCCGAATTCGTGGCTCTCGCCAAGGCCGAACCCGGCAAGCTCAACTACGGCACCTCCGGCGCCTCGACCCAGGCGCATCTGTTGCTGGAGATGTGGAGCGCGCAATCCGGCATCAAGATGCAACACATCCCCTATCGCGGCGGTGCGCCGGCGGCGCTCGCGGTCGCGGCCGGCGAGGTGCAGATCGTGTTGCTCTCGCCGCTCGGCATCCTGCCGCAGGTGCAGGCCGGGCTGGTGCGCCCGCTCGCGACCGGCGGGCTCACCCGCGATCCCACGATGCCGGATCTGCCGACCGCGGCCGAAGCGGGCTTCCCGGGCTTCGAAGCGGTGCAATGGCTCGGCCTGCTGACCACCGGCGGGACGCCGAAGGACATCGTCAACCGGCTCAACACCGAGGTGAACCGGATTCTGCGCGACCCCGACGTGGTGGCCAAGCTCGCGACCCAGGGCACAACCGCGGCCGGCGGCACGGCGGACGAGTTCCGCACGCTGATCGCCACCGAGATCCGCAACTGGAAAGAGACCGCGCAAAAGGCCAACATTCAGCCGGCGAAGTGAACACTGTGTGTCCCGGGCGTGCTGCAGCATGAAATGCTACTGCGCTGATCGGGACCGCCAAAGAGGCGGAATTCCGCTACGATCCCGGGTCTGCAGCGCACCACTTCGTGCTGCGCTGCGCCCGGGACACGGGTCGCGCATCTGCTAAAAGCAAGTACCAACTCACTTCGGAACGCTGCTGAGCTGCCGCGGCGTGAAGTTTCCTGGCTCGGTTTCGCGAGCCAGGACACCGAGGTCATACCGCGATTGAAGATAGGCCAGTCCGCGATTGAGCTTCGGCAAAGCTGCGCGTGCCGGATGGCCCAGGGGAATAATGAACTTGCAGGCCCAGGGTACCCGCCCGAAGCTGCCGCCCGCATCCCACTCGATCTGATCGTTCTGGTACGTGATCTCGACCTTGATCGGCATATCCGGCGCGATGCGGTCGACGATCTTCTGCATTCGCTCCAGGAGGAACCAATGCGTCTCGAGCGGCTTCGACATTCCGCGCAACCCTTCGGTTTCGTCCCTGTGCCGATGCTCCACGACCAGCGTTAATGTCCCTTTACGCAAATTCGGCGGCAAGGCGGCGCAAATAAGATTTCGCTTTCGCCGACCGCTACTCCTTCAGCGCGGTCTCGCGCGTGCGCCGGATCACCGGCAGTGCGACGACGAGGAGGAGCCCGAGCGCGGCGAGCAGGAAGGCCAGGCTGATCGGCTCGCTGCACGAACACGCAGCGGGTCGCCGCGCGAGATCAGCAGCGCGCGGCGCAGGTTCTCCTCCATCATCGGACCGAGCACGAAGCCGAGGATGAGCGGCGCCGGCTCGCAGTCGAGCTTGAGCGCAGAGGTAGCCGAAGATCGCGAAGAACGCCATCACGTAGAGCATCGAACGGCGTTGCTGTTGATGGTGTAGGCGCCGATGCAGCAGAACACGACGATCGCCGGAAACAGCAGCCGGTACGGCACCTGCAGCAGCCGCACCCAGATGCCGACCAGCGGCAGGTTGAGGATCACCAGCATGAGGTTGCCGATCCACATGCTGGCGATCAGGCCCCAGAACAGGTCGGGCCGGTCGGTCATCACGCGCGGGCCCGGCGCGATGCCGTGGATCATCAGCGCGCCGATCATCATCGCCATGGTCGGGTTGCCGGGAATGCCGAGCGTCAGCATCGGGATGAACGAGGTCTGCGCGCCGGCATTGTTGGCGGATTCCGGCGCCGCGACGCCGCGAATGTCGCCGTCGCCGAAGCTGCGCGGCGGCTTGCGCGACGTTCTTCTCGAGCGTGTAGGCGGCGAACGCCGCCAGCAGCGCGCCGCCGCCCGGCAGCACGCCGAGGATGGCGCCGAGCGCGGTGCCGCGCAGGATCGAGCCGGCGCAGTGCTTGAGGTCGGCGCCAGGCTCGGCCAGACCCGGCCGACCGGCGCCGTGACGACGACGCTGGCCTGCTGCGTCTTCTCGAGATTGTAGGCGACCTCGGCGATGCCGTAGATCGCCATCGACAGCGCGACGAACTCGATGCCGTCGGCGAGCCCGGTGCAGGCCGAAAGTCGAAACGGCGCACGCCCGAATTGACGTCGGTGCCGGCGAGCCCGAGCAGCAGCCCGAGCACCACCATGGCGATCGCCTTGACCAGCGAGCCGTGCGCCAGCACGACCGCGGCGATCAGGCCGCAGACCATGAGCGAGAAATATTCCGCCGGCCCGAACTGCAGCGCGATGGCGGCGAGCGGCGGCGCCGCGAGCGCGATCAGCAGCGTGGCGACGCAGCCGGCGAAGAACGAGCCGATGCGCCGCGATGCCGAGCGCCGGACCGGCGCGGCCCTGCCGCGCCATCTGGTGGCCGTCGATGGTGGTGACGACCGACGACGCCTCGCCCGGAATGTTGACCAGGATCGCGGTGGTCGAGCCGCCGTACTGCGCGCCGTAGTAGATGCCGGCGAGCAGGATCAGCGCCGGATTCCGGCGCGAGCGTGAACGAGATCGGCAGCAGCATCGCGACCGTGGTGACCGGGCCGATGCCGGGCAGCACGCCGATCACGGTGCCGAGCAGGACGCCGAGGAAGCAGTAGACGATATTCTGCAGCGTCAGCGCGACGCCGAAGCCGAGCCGCGAGATTGGCGAAGACGTCCATCGGCGCGCCTAGAGGCTCGGCCAGAGCGGGAGCGGCAGACCGCAGCGCGTAGACGAACACGCCGACCGAGAACGCGATCAGCACCAGCGGCGAGCGCGACGGTTTCGACGCAGGCGGAATTGCGCGCCCGCCCAGCGCGGACACCACGGTCAGCGACGGCGAGCGTGACGACGAGGCCGAGCGGCTCGATCATCACGCCGAACAGGCACACCGCGAGCGCGATGACGGCGAGCGGCAAGACGTGAAGCCGCGCCACCGGCTCGCCGTCGATCACGAACGAGCGGACGATCAGGATCAGCACCGAGCACGCCGAGCACGCCGCCGAGCAGCAGCGGGAAATAGCCCGGCCCCATCTTGCCGGCGGTGCCGAGCGAATAGCCGCGCGCCGCCAGGATCGCGACCACGGCGAAGCCGCAGAACATCAGGCCCGACCAGAAGTCCTTCGGCGCGCGTATCCGTATCCGCATGCCCCCGCCCTCTCACCGCGCCGCCCCGCGATCAAATCGGCTGCGGTTTGCCGCGTCAATGCCGCCGCGACGACGTGGCTTTCGCGGGCGCAGGCGATCTGGATCGGTCTGGCGCGATCCTCTACATTCGCGCAACTTCAGTCGCGCAGCAGGTGGCGATGGCTCCCGGATTTATCGAACAACATGGCCTGTGGTCGGACGATCAGCGCCGCCACGCCGAGGAGCTCAAGTACCGGATCGAGAAGGACGACATCCAGCTCATCCGCGTCGCCTGGGCCGATCCGCACGGCGCCTCGCGCGCCAAGACCGTAACGGTGCCGGCGTTCGCGGCCGCGCTGAAGACCGGCTACAACATCAACGTCGCGACCACGACGCTCGATTCCGCCAATGCCCGCACCTTCGCGTCGTTCACCCGCGGCGGCGGCATGGGCCTCGACGAGATGACGGGCTCGCCCAACCTCACGATCGTGCCGGACCCCGCCACGTTCCGCCTGCTGCCGTGGGCGCCGAAGGTCGGTTGGGTCTTGTGCGACGAGTACTTCACCAACGGCGTGCCGTTTTATTTTTCGCCGCGACAGGTGCTGCGCCGGCAGATCAAGCGGCTCGCCGAGCGCGGCATGGGGAGCGCGATCGGGCTCGAGATCGAGTGGTACCTGACCCGCATCGCCGAACCGCACCTCACCGAGGAGCACACCGGCAATCCTGGTATTCGCGGCCGGCCGCCGAAGACCGAGCCCGTCGAGCCGGGATTCTCCTATCACTCCGAAACCAACATGGACCTGATGCAGCCGGTGATCTCGGCGCTCGCCGATGCGTTCGAGAAGATCCGTCTGCCGCTGCGGTCGATCGAGAACGAGTGGGGACCCGGCCAGCTCGAATGCACGTTCGCGGCGCGCCCGGCGCTCGAGGCCGCCGATCACGCCATGCTGTTCCGCACTGCGACGCGCCAGGTCTGCCGCCGCATGGGTTACTTCGCGTCGTTCATGAGCCGGCCCGCGATCAAGAGCTTCTATGCGAGCGGCTGGCATCTGCATCAGTCAGTGGTGGACGCCAAGAGCGGGCGCAATCTGTTCATGCCGGACGATGCGGGAGAGTGCCTGTCGCCGCTGGGCCGGCACTACCTCGGAGGATTGATGAACCACGCGCCGGCCTGCACGGCGTTCGCAACGCCGACCGTCAACGGCTACCGCCGCTACCGGCCGAATTCGCTGGCCCCCGACCGCGCCACCTGGTGCTACGACCACCGCGGCGTGATGGTGCGCGTGCTCGGCGCGCCCGGCGACCCGGCGACGCGGTTGGAGAACCGCGTCGGCGAGCCCGCCGCCAATCCGTATCTCTATATCGCCTCGCAGCTCGCGGCCGGACTCGACGGCATCGAGCACCAGCGCGATCCCGGCCCGCCCGACGACGATCCATATACGGCCGATCGGCCGCGCCTAGCGACGACGCTGCCGGCCGCGCTCGATGCCCTCGAAAGCGACAAGATGTTTGCCGCGGCCTTCGGCGAGGTGTTCGTCGACTACTATCTCAAGATCAAGCGCAACGAGGCCGGCCGCTACCAGACCTGGCTGGCGGATCACGGCATGTCACATGGCGATGACCCGACCGAATGGGAGCAGAACGAGTATTTCGACTTCTTCTAGGGGCACTGTGGTGACGGCACGCACACGCGAGGTCATTGGCGACAGCGACGTCGAGATCGACGTGATCGTCGAAGGCGCGGGACCGCTCGTCGTCCTGCTGCCGTCGCGCGGCCGCGACTCCTACGACTACGACGAGGTCGCCGAGGGTCTCGCGCAGGAAGGCTTCCGCGTGCTGCGCCCGCAGCCGCGCGGCATCGGCCGCTCGCGCGGGCCGATGACCGGCATCACGCTGCACGACTTGGCCAACGACATCGCGGCGGTGATCCGGCACTACGGCGGTTCGGCCGTGATCGTCGGCCATGCGTACGGAAACTGGGTCGCGCGCATGACCGCGACCGATCATCCCGCATTGGTGCGCGGCGTGGTGATCGCGGCGGCAGCATCGAAGCAGTATCCGCCGGAATTGAGCGTCGCGGTCGGCAAGAGCGGCGACCTCTCGCTGCCGCCGCAGGAGCGGCTACCGTATATCCAGTCCACGTTCTTCGCGCCCGGCCACGACGCCTCGATCTGGCTCGACGGCTGGCATCCCGCGGCAAGCGAGGCGCAGCGCATCGCCGCCGCCGGCACCAGACAGGCGGAGTGGTGGACGACCGGGACGGCGCCGATTCTCTGACCTGCAGGCCGACAACGATCCGTTTCATCCAATCGAGAAAATGAACGAACTGCGTGACGAGCTCGGCAGCCGCGTTTCGGTCGCGGTGATCCGCGACGCCAGCCATGCGCTTCTTCCGGAACAGCCGCGCGCCGTGGTCGAGGCCATCGCTCGCTGGATCCGCGCGCTGCCGTCTTAGCCGCCACGCGCGCCGCGTGCTTGACTTGAGCGCGCGCCTTGCCTTCGTTGCGTGTTCCCGCTCCCACCGACGAGGATCGCGTGCCCAGCCTCCTGATCAAGAACATCGGCGAGTTCTTCACCGGCGATCTCGCGCAGCCGCAGACGCCCGTGAGCTCGCTGCTGATCGAGGACGGCACGCATCGCGGCGCTCGATCCGCCCGCCGACACGCAAGGCCGACAAGGTGCATCGACGCCGGCGGCGCGCGGTGATGCCCGGCCTGGTCGACGGCCATGTTCATCCGGTGTTCGGCGAATGGACGCCGACGCAGGACGCCATCGGCTGGATCGGCAACTACGTGCACGGCGGCACCACCACCATGATCTCGGCCTGCGAACTGCACGTGCCGGGCCTCGACTACGACGAACCTCACGCCCGAGCTCGTCACCTCGCTCGCCGTGGTCACCGCCGCCACCACCGGCCGCGTGCGCTGGAGCGGCGCCAAGGTGCACGCCGGCACCGTGATCCTCGTGCCCGGCATGAAGCGAGGAGCATTTCGACCGGCTGGCCGCCGCGAAGTCGATCTGCGCCAAGTTCATCTTCTATCCGCTCACCGGACGCCAGCGACGAGGCGCTGCAGCTACCAGCGCTGGTGCCGCGCGCGCGGCATCCGCACCAAGGTCCACACCGGCGGCGTGTCGCGCTCGGGCGTGAGCGCAGATGTGCGGCTACGACATCCTGTCCTGGCTGCAGCCGGACATCGCCGCGCACGTCAGCGGCGGGCCGATCCCGATGAGCGACGCCGACATCGACGCGGTGGTCGACAACACGTCGCTTCGCGCTCGAAATCTGCTCGTCCGGCAACTACGGCTCGACCCTGCGCGCTGGTGCGCCGCCTCGCGCGACAAGGGCCAGCTCACCGGCTGACGCTCGGCACCGACACGCCCGGCGGCACCGGCGTGATCCCGCGCGGCATGCTGCGCAACCTGCTGTTCCTGTGCTCGGTGTGCGGGCTGCCGCCGGCCGAGGCGATCGCGGTCGCGACCGGCAACACCGCCGCGGCGCACGGCCTCGACGTCGGCGTGCTGGCGCCGGGCCGGCCGGCCGATCTCGTGATCTGCGGACCGGTCGAAGGCTCGACCGGCACCAGCGTCGCCGGACGCCATCGCGCACGGCGACCTGCCGGGCATCTCCTACGTCATCGTCGACGGCGAGATCGTGGTGAGCGGCCGCAGCCGGCAGACGCCGCCGCCGAACCGGCAGACGTTCTTCTCATGCTGCGAGGCGCACAGCGGCTTTGCCTGCGATTGAGGTTCGCCGCGCGAGTATGCGTGTGAGCGACCATCCGGCCATCGCGCCGGACGCGCAACTGTTTGGCAAGGAGCATCCGATGACCCTGTCGACCCTCGCCTGGCTTGCCATGGCGTTTTACGCCATCCACATCATGGAAGAATTCACATTCGACTGGCGCAACTGGGCGCGCGCGGTCGTCGGGCTGCCGGTCGAGTGGCCCGACTTCTATGTGACCAATGCGGTCGTCGTTGCACTCGGGATTGCGCAGGCGATGCTGGCGGACGAACTGCCGCTCGCGCCGCTGAGCTATGCCGGGCTCATGCTGATCAACGCAGTGTTCTTCCACATCCTGCCGATGATCCGCACCCGGGGCCGTTACTCTCCCGGCGTGTTCACTGCGGTCGTGCTGTTCATTCCCCTGTCCATCGCGGTCTTCTCGACCGCACTATCGAGCGGCGCGGCCGCCACGTCGACGGCCGTGCTGGGTCTCGTGATCGGTGCACTGCTGATGGCCTACCCGGTCACGATGCTGAACCTGCGGTCGAAGCCGTATTTCCGGCAGACGTGACGGAACGACAGGCCACAGCGGCACTGATGAGGCGCGTGAGCGGGCGGTGATAACGAACAGGATTCTCTCCGAGCTACTTTCTAGGAAAGTGGGTTGGGCGGATATGGACCAATAACAATCCCATGATCTCTGATTTCGGTCATCATTCTATATTGTCGATCACGACGCTAGTTGTCGTTCAGGCCATGCGGCGCGCGCGTGTGAAGCCGCTCTTTCCATGTGCCTTCGAGCCTGATCACATCGGTTGGGTCCATGTCCGGTGAGACCCGCTGCAAGATTGTGAATTGGAAGTGCTTGGGGTCGCGCTGCAGAAGCAGGCGATTTCCTCCATGACCCGTCGCACCGTAGTTCAGCCATCTGCCCAATATGTTGTCGCCCCCATAGGCCGATCCGACGTAGCCCTTCCCGTCTGACGCATCAAAGATGAAGTAGATTCCTCGCCACTGGGAGATGGAAGCCTTCCAGCGCGTGGGGAGGACGGCAAGTTCCTCCCATGTGACCACCATCTCGTCCCAGGCCGGCATGGCGGCTTCGAGAGCACTGTCTCCCAGGATCGCGAGCACTGGCATCTCGTTGCGATGCGCCCGTCGCCACCACGACCGCTCGGGGGGTGGCCATCCCACGATCAGCTTTCCCTTCCAGGAAGCGTAAAAATCCTCCAACGCGAGGTCGAACCAGAGAACCGACGATCGGGGCAATTCCCCCGTGAAGCCGCTCATACCGAAAGTCTTTAGCTCGATGTAGGCCGGGACCTGCCAGTACTCCTCGCGCGTGAGGGGCCTCGCCGCGCCAATTGAATAGAGACCCACAAAGAGGGCCTGGCCGGGTTCGAGCCCGAGGAACGAGGCAATGTAGCGCGCGCCCCTCATGGCGTTCTCGACCTTCTCCCCCTGCGTCTGTTGATAGGCGTTGAAGACCTCCGGTCGATCCGCGGCGAGCCACGGGAGAACCTTGTTCAGTTGACGCTCGTGGGGACGATGCCGCATCACGAGCACCCGCTCCGGATCGATGTCCTTGCGGATGAGGAGGTCGTTCAGCAGCATCACTGCCTCAGTATGCCGAGCACCACGTCAACCCAGCCTTGGAAGTTTGGGGATGATTGATGCGATGGCGGCCTGGAAGCGCACCTGCTGCCCCATGCCGGGAAATGGCACGACGTAGTGAGGAGCAGTACTGCCAGCCGCACTTACTCCTGCGTCCACAAACGGCTTGATCACCACGAGCAGAGAGACGATCGCCTTCGGTCGGTAGGCAGCAATTCGATCTGCGAGACTTGTTTGGGCCTCCAGGCATTTGGCCCTGCGTTCTGATTTCGTCAGGTGGTTCACGGGCGTCAGTACGAGATCGTCCAGATACCAACCGTAGCCCTTGAAGGTTTCGAGGAAGTCGCCGTTCTTACCGAGCGCGCTCTCGACGGCGCGCTGCATGTGTCGGAACATCGACGTGTTGGCGTAGTAGAAGAAATCTCCGCTGACGGGCGCGGACTCCCCCACGAACAGGGTCGTGATCTCTTCCGGGCGAAACCGCGCCCGGGTAACCTCTACCGCTTCCATCTCCGGGGTCATGCCCTAATCCTTAGCCCGAGCGGGTCCAACTGTCAGGCTGGCGACATCCTGCCAGGTGACCTCCGACCTACTGAGCCGTTTTCCCAAAGTCTGTTATTGGGCCTGGATATCAAATAACTTCGCGGTCGGATTTTCGATTTTATTTTTTCAATATCGGGCAGTTAATGGCGCGCCCGGAAGGATTCGAACCTCCGACCCCCAGATTCGTAGTCTGGTGCTCTATCCAGCTGAGCTACGGGCGCTTGTCTGCCAGATCGATCAAGTCGTCCGGCGTCGATGAGGCGGGGTCGCTGTCCCGCGAGGCGATCCGGCCAACCGGGCAATGCCCGCTGTCCGATACGCCTCGCAACGGCCGCGATCCGGCGGGACGCTGAATATCAGAGTTGACCGCCACGCGCCACATATCGGCATCGTCACCCGGTTGCAAGGGTTCAACGCGGCCGACGGCCGGCGGCCGGAGCATTTTCGGCGGTCGTTACAGGCGCTTGCCGCAGCAGCGCGCAACCGGCCCGGCGATGCGTTGACAGCCGGCGGGAAATAGCCCGAAACCTGTGGCGGGAAAGGGTGGGCGGATGGTCGGCGGTATGAATCCGGAAGGCTGGATGGCGCGGACGGCACGGCTCACCAGCCTCGCCGCCGGGCTCACCGTCGTCGGGCCCGGGGAGGCCCTGGCCCAGACGGGCGGGGCGTCCGCGGCCGAGGTCTGCCTGTCGGCCAACCGCCGCGTCGCGCTCGGCGCGCCGCTGCCGCGCACCGCTGCGCGGCTCAAGTCCGGCGAAGTGCTGCGGATCGTGGCGCTCGGATCGTCGTCCACCACCGGCCTGTGGGTCCTGCGCTCGGGCGGAACCTATCCGGAGGTGATGGCGCGCGAACTGACCGCGCTCCGGCCGCAGGTCCGGATCGAGGCCGTTAACAGCGGCCAGGTCGGCGACACCATCACCGGCATGGTCGCCCGCGTCGATCGCGACGTGCTCGCCCACCGGCCCGACCTGGTGGTCTGGCAACTCGGCACCAACGACGTCGCCTGGGGCGGCAGCGCCGGCGGACTGAAGGATCTGATCGTCAAGGGTGTGCGGACGCTCCGGGCCGCCGGACCCGACATCGTCCTGATGGACCTGCAATACGCCCCGATGGTGCTGGCCTCCTCGCAGCACACCGTCATGCAGACGATGATCGCGGAGGCCGCCCGGCAGGAGCGGGTTGGCCTATTCTCGCGCTTTTCGCTGATGCGCCGGTCGGTCGAGGCCGGTCTACCGCCGGGGGCGCTGGTATCATGGGATGGATTGCATAACTCCGCGGCCGGCTACGACTGCATCGGGCGGGCGCTGGCGCGCGCGATCGATGCCGCCGCGCGCTGAGGCGTTGCCCATCACACGCTACACCCTGTCAGGTTCGCGACCCGGTCCCAGGCCAAAGCACTCGTTTCGTTGATGAAATGCCAAATGAATCCATAGCGGCCCAGACTCCCGAACCGGCTAAGCCCGCCATCGTGGTGACAGGTGCGTCGTCCGGAATCGGCCAGGCGCTCGCCCGGGTTGCGGCCCGGGACGGCTCGTTTCTGCTCCTGCTGGGCCGCTCGCAAGCCGCGCTCGACGAGCTCGTGGCCGAGCTTGCCCGCTCGGGTGCGCAGTCCGCGGCGCTCGCTGTCGACCTGTTGGCTGCAGACGCGATCACGCGCATCGAGCGCGAACTGGCGGAGCGCGGTCTCGACTGCGACGTTCTCATCAACAGTGCGGGTTTCGGCGTATTCGGGCCGGCGGGGGCGACGTCGCGCGACGAGCACCTCGACCTGATCGACATCAATATCAGAGCCTTGACCGAGCTGACGCTCCGGTTCCTGCCCGGGATGATCGCGCGCCGGCGTGGCGGCATCATCAATCTCGGCTCGATCACCGGCTATGCGGCCGGCCCCAACATGTCGACCTATTACGCCTCGAAGGCCTACGTGAACTCATTTTCGGAGGCGCTGTCCCAGGAAACCGCCGGGACCGGCGTGACCGTGACCTGCCTGGAGCCCGGAGTGGTCCGGACGGCGTTCTTCGAACGCTGCGAGGTCGGACAAAGCCGGTTGATGAAGCTGATGCCTCGATCGAGCGCCACCCACACCGCGGAAGCCGGGTGGCGCGGCTTCAAGGCGGGAAAAACGGTGGTCGTTCCCCGTGCGATCAATCGGTTCGCCGTAGGGGTCTGCCGGGTGTTGCCGAGAAGCCTCATCACGCGATTTGTGGGCGCATTGCAGCGCCGGCGTTGAATTTGCCGTTTCGGACGTGAGAAAATCCGCTCCCGGTCGCTTCGGCTGCCGGATAAGGGTGAATCGACCCGGTTCGGCGCGCGACCCGGCGCGTCGCGAATTTATCGATGCTGAATCCCGCCGACGACAGGGACGGATCGCGGCCGAGCGAGGGACCGCAGCTGATCCTGCCTTGCCAAAACGGTGCTGGAATGCCGCCAAATGCCATGCCCTGGCGTAGTTTGGACCTCATTGTGGCTTTTGAGCACTAGGCCCTCCTGTTCGATTGTGTTTCTAATCGTGACGGTTCAGCGCGCAGGGGAATCACGGCGCAAGGGAATCATCGTTACTGGCACTCGGCCAAACACAGGGGGTACCTATGAAGAAGCTTCTGGTTGCAATGGTTGCGACGCTCGTCGCAGTGAGCGTGGCGGGCTGCGCCGCGGTTGGTAAGGGCAAGGGCAAGGCTCCGCCCCCGATCGTGACGAAGGGCTAATCTGCAAGAGCCAAAGGGGCCGGGTAACACCGGCCTCCTTTCGGCTTTTGGAGACCACGGCGCCAAGTTTCGGCGCTGACTAAGCCATGCCGGGGGGCGCTATAGCAGGCCTGGGGGAGTCAAAAAAATGACGCGGACAGGGAACGACCGTAAGTTGCTGATGGGCCTCGGAGCCCTCGCAATTGCGATGGGATTGAATTTTTCGAGCGCGCAGGCGCAAGACGCCGACCGCTTTCCACCGCCGATGACCGGCCTGCAATTCACGCAGGAGAAGCCGGCGCCGATCAAGATCTCGCCGGATCGTCCGGGCAAGTCCAAGAAACCCTATTTCGTCGAATTCCGGGCGCGCAGCGCTCACAGCTACGGCCACACCTTCCTGGTGCACGGACGCACGGGTCAGAAGATCACCGCTAAGGACGTGATCGGCTTGCATCCGGCGAGCGAAAGCTCGGTGCCCTGGATGATTGGACACATCATTCCGGTCGCGTCGGAGACCGGCGCCAGCGACGGCGACTTCGAAGACGAATACGTCATCGCCCGTTACCGCGTCGGCTTGACCGAGGCTGAGTACAAGAAAACCATGGCCACCGTGCGTCGCATGCAGGCGAGCTCGCCGGTGTGGCACGCGGTGCTGTACAACTGCAACCGCTTCGTCGGCGACGTCGCGCAGAGCATGAGTCTCAAGGCGCCGGACAACTCGCTGTTGATGCCGAAGGAGTACATCAACACGCTCAAGCAATTGAACGGCGGGCGTCCCGAACTGAGCGGTCCGGGCTCCGCGCCGACGATGACGCCTGAGGCGCCTGCTACCGAGCGTCAGGAAATCGCTGCGGCTCCGAAGCGTCAGCAGACCGCCGCGGCTGCGAAGCGCAAGCCCGCGCAGCCTGCGCAGCCCGCGCGTCAGGAAGCCGCCGTCACGCTTCAGACCAACCAGTATTCCCGGCCTGAGTGGTAAAACGTAATTCCCTGCGAAACCTAGTGCGAACCGGAGCGGCTTCCATTCAGTCAAATGGAAGCCGCTTCTGTTTTCAGCAGGAGCGTAGGGGCTCGCTTCAGAATATTCCGGGCACGATGCGCGCGGTCCGCGCCACGTAGCGGCGGTACTCCTCGCCGAACGTCTCGTACATCAAGCGCTTCTTCGCGCCCAACCCGCATAAAGAACAGCGTGCCGAAGCCGACGAGCCCGGCTAGTCCGGCGATCCAGTTCGGCAGCAGCAGCGCCTGCGCGATCGCCCAGAGCCAGAACGCCGAATACATCGGATGCCGCACATGGCGGTAGACGCCCTCGGTGACCAGCGTGTGCTGCTCGCGCACTTCGAGCGTGACCGACCAGTTGCGGCCGAGATCCTTGTGGGTGCGGTAGAACAGCCAGAGCGCGGCCGCGAACACCAGTGCGCCGAGCCAGGCCTGCCATGGCCGGAACGCGTAGTCGGCAAATCGGGGAAATCCGGTCGCCACATAGAGCGCCGGGATGACGCCGAGGCCGGTGCTGGAAATCGTCATCAGGGCGAGTTCGCGGATGCGGTCGCTGCGCACTCGTTTCGGCGTTCGTCGTGAACGCCGCTGATGGGGATAGCGGATGACGAACCAGCCGACGACGCCGATCGCCCAGATCACCTTGGCGATGAGCGGCGTCATGCGGCGCCCGCGCCGGCCGCCGCACGGTCCCGCTTGCCGCCAGCCAGGGCGCCCTCCCCGGTGACGAAGTCGAGGAACCCAGTGGGCGCCATCGTCCAGTCCGCAAACGCCACCGGACCGCACACCATGAGGTAGTAGTCGTAAGGCGCGCGCCGCTCGTTGGCCATGACCGACTGATAGTGCAGCCGCAAGACGTTGCGGCGATAGCGGGCAAACGATTCAGGGCTCAGCATGTCGTGGATCTGCACCCGCCGGATTACCGGCTTGCCGTCGAGCCGGTCGCCGGCGATTCGTTTCAGCGCAACCGGATCGAAGCGGTAGAAGCTGATGGTGTCGGCACGCGACTGGTATTCTACCCAGGCGACCGACGGCTCCGCCACCACGCGCGCGATGGTTTCGCGCAGGCGGCGCGCGCTCGGATGCAGGGCGAATTTGGGAATTGTCGCGCCGATGGTGAGCACGCACACCGCTACACCATGGCGACCGAGGTCCGGATCGCGCGCCAGCGCCCGCACCACGACGTCGAGCGCGAACATCGCGCCCAGGCTGTGGCCGACGATGACGATCTCGTCGACGCCGCCCGCGCGAACGCGCGCCATCAGCGCGTCGGCAAATTCGTCGAGCCGCGCTTCGGCGTCAGGCCGGCGGCCGTAAAGATAGTCGCGGGCGAAGATCCAGTCGTCCAGCAATTGCTGGACCCGCCAGCGCGCCCCGGGCCAGCGCAGCAGAATGAGAAAAGCCGCCAGTCCGGAGCCGATGCCGGCGAGGATGGCGATCGGGCCGGTGAGGCCGAGCACCGCGATCAGGATGTATGCGGCAAGCCAGCCGCCCGCTGCGAACAAGATGAGCGCGAGCAGAGGGAACAGAAAAAAGATCGCGTAGCGCTGATTCGCCATGACGTAGCGGAACATCGTGCCGGTCGCGATGAAGTCGGCGTAGGCAATCGCCGCCTTGCCGAGGCGGACCGGCAAGCGTCGCAGGAAATCGGCGCGAACGATGTCATCCCACCGCCAGACTTCGTGCACGGCCTCGACCTGCCAGTCCGGCCCTTGCGCGTTGACGGTCCAGCGCGCGGTGTGCCGTCCATCCGGCTGTTCGAGCGGTGACAGAGAGGTCAACACGTTCCAGGTCCGGCGGAAGATGTCGAGCTGGCGGCCGAAGCGGCGATGCTGCGCCTCTGCGTCGATCGGGTCGTATCCCGCAAGGTGATAGACGTGCCGTCGCGCAATCATGGCGGCAGGGTGCGAGAATTGCCCGGGAGCGTCAACCGCTGCACCCGATTTAGGACTTGCGCGACGAAGGCGTTGCATGGCGGAGCCGCAGGCCGATGAACCCGGCGAGCGCCAGCACCAGCAGCAGTCCCACCGGAAGATCGCCGGTGCGGGCATAGAGCGGCGGCGCGACCGGCTGCGGCAACGGCGAATCGAGCACGCCTTCGGCGCCGAGCGGTAGCAATTCGATGGTACGGCCCAATGGATCGATGACCGCCGAAATACCGGTGTTGGCGGCGCGCACCAGCGGCAGCCCGGTCTCGATGGCGCGCAGGCGCGCCTGCTCGAGATGCTGGTAAGGACCGGTGCTGATGCCGAACCAGCCGTCGTTGGTGAGATTGAGCAGCCAGCCGGGACGATCGCCGCGCGGCATCAGTTCGGCCGGAAAGATGATCTCGTAGCACAGCAGCGGCACGAACGGCGCGGCGCGCGGCACCGCCATCGACCGGCGCGACTCGCCCGCCAGGTAGCCGCCTTCGACCTTGGTGAGCTGCACGAACCCGATCCATTCGAGCACGCTCTGAAACGGCAGATATTCGCCGAACGGCACGAGATGCACCTTGTCATAGACCGCGACCACGCTGCCGGTGCGATCGAGCACCATGATCGAATTGTAGATGCCGGGATTCTTTCCGGGACGCGGGTCTTCGATCCGATCCGCGCCGGTGATCAGAACGGTTCCCTCCGGCAGCAGCGCACCAATCTGCGCCAGCGCATCGGGCTCGCGCTGCAGGTAGAACGGGAACGCGGATTCCGGCCAGATCAAGTGCGTCACGTCGGCAAGCCCGCGCGGCGCGGCGCCGGTGACGCGCCGCGACAGATCGAGGTAATGCTTCATCACCTGATCCTTGGCGGTGTAGTCGAACTTCTCGTCCTGCTGCAGATTGGGCTGCATGATGCGCAGTTGAACGCCGGGAACGAAGGCGGTCGGCGTGCGCGCCAGCCGAAGCGCGCCATAGACCGCGAGCGCCGCCAGCACCGCGGCCGCGAGCGTCAACGGCAGCCACGGACGTTTCGTGTCGGTGCGCTCGTCGGCCAGCGTCGCCGGCGAGGCGAACACCGCGATCGCCAGAACCGTCAGGCCCCAGATGCCGACGAGCGCCGCGCCCTGCGCGAGCGCGAGCGGCGCAGTCAGCGCATAGCCGAACGTGTTCCACGGAAAGCCCGTGAGTACGTGGCCGCGCAGCCATTCGGCCGCGGTGAGCGCCACTGCGAGCACGAGGATGCGCGGCGCGCCGCGGGTCCAGAGGAGTCGCGCCAACGCCGTGCCGGCGGCAGGAAAAATCGCCAGTCCGGACGGCACGATCAGGACCGCGAACGGCAGCATCCAGCCGAAGGTCTGCGCGTCGACCAGGAACGCGTGGCCGAGCCAATAGAGACCGGCAAGGAGATATCCGAAACCGAACAGCCAGCCGGTCAGCGCCGCACGCCCAACTCCGCGCCAGCCGCCGCCGGCGCCGTCAAGCAGCCAAACCAGCACCGGAAACGTCAGGAACAGCACCGGCCAGAGGTGAAAGGGCGGCAGCGCCAGCACCGAGACCAAACCGGCGACGAACGCCAGCAGGGCGCGCCGCCAGCCCTGCGCGAGAATGATCGATTGCGGGAATTTTCGCAGGGTCACGGCAGCGCGGGGCGTGGCGCCGACGCCGCGCGCCGGAGCGCGGCCGTGCTGCGCGGCTCGTTCGGCGTGCGCTTCACCGCTCGGATATGCTGCTGACGTTTCACGGGCGCAGTCGAGGCGAGCGTCGCGGCGTTGTCAATGCGGCGTCGCGGCCTCGCGGACCTTTCAGCTCTGCGCCTGCGCGCGTTCGGTGCGCCGCGTGCTGAGTTCGACCGTGCGATCCGGGATGGTGACGCGGAAGGTCGCGCCGATCGTACCGTCGACCAAATGGATGTCGCCGCCATGCGCCCGCACCAGTTCGGCTGCGATGGCAAGGCCGAGGCCGGTGCTGCCGCTGCGCGCCGATCCCTGGAAGGCTTCGAACAGATGCTCGCGCGCCTTCGCGGGGAGTCCCGGCCCGGTATCGGACATCTCGATCACCACCACGGCTCCCTCCCGCCGCCCGGTGACGCGGACCTGGGCGTTGCCGGTGGCCTTGGCGGCCTGGCTGTCGAGCGCCTGCACGGCATTGCGCGCGAGGTTGAGCAGTACGCGGAACAACTGGTCGGGATCGGCATCGACTTCCAGACCGCGCTCGACTGCGCTGATCCACCGGATCTGCGCGCCGGGATCGAGGCCCAGCGTCTCACGCACCTGTTCCAGCAGCGGCTCCAGCGGCACCATCTGTCGGTCGGGCGGCGGTTCCTGCACGCGACCGTACGACAGGGTCAATTCGCAGAACGCGATGGCGCGCTCCAGCGCGCGCATCAGCGCGGGCGTAAACCGCTGCACATGCGGATCGGCGATCTTTGCCAACCGCTCCGAAAAGAGCTGCGCGGAGGTCAAGAGGTTGCGCAGATCGTGATTGATCTTGGACACCGCAAGGCCGAGCGACGCGAGGTGACTCTTCTGCTGCAGCAGCGATGCGAGATCGGATTGCAGACTAGCCAGCTCGCGCTCGGCGGTGCCGACTTCGTCCTGCCGGCCGGACGCAACGATGATGCGGGCAGGATTCTCCGGCTGCTCGCGGAACGCCGTCATGTTGGCGGTGATGCGATGCAACGGGCGTACAAACATGTAATGCAGCGCGAGATAGACCAGCGTCGCGGTGATGCAGGAGATCACCAGCGACAACAGGAGAATGTTGACCGAGAACCGCAGCATGGCATTGCGCAGCGGCTTCTCATCGAGCACGATCTCGACGAATTCGCCGCCCATCGGCGCCGGTCCGACTAACCGCATCACATCGATGTCGCTGCACAGCAACGTCTCGAACGAGTCGATGATGGAGCGGTACCAGGACAGGTCGCGCATGTCGATGTCGTGGTGGATCGCGGTCGGCATCTCGGAGACCGCGAGCAACCGGCGCTGCTGGCCGATCTTCATCGCAACCGCGCGCGCACCGATTGAGTCGAGTATCTGGCGCGCCAGATCCTCCGGCACCATGCCGCTTGGCGCGGCGTCCAGCACAAGGGCCGCCGTATAGGCGGCGGACAGCCGGTCCTTCAGCCAGTTCGAACGGAAATTGGCGATCGACGGGACATAGATCAGCACTTCGGCGATCATCACGAACAGGATCGTGAGAACGAGAAGCTTGCCCGACAGCCCGAGGCGCAGCCGGCGACCGCGGGTCGTATCTTCCGCCGCAGGTCGATCTGTCATGCCTAGGTGTCTGATTCCTCGGTCTGGGTCTGGCGGCTTACCCGAATCTACGCAGCCAAACGACGATGCGATGCACCCACTTACTCCGCAAACGCGGCATGAAATAGGTAATGGCCGCTCGTTTTCCAACCTCCGACAGTGTCGGATACGGGATTATGATACCGGCAAGCGCCCGAATGTTGAGCTTCTGGCTGATCGCCAGAGTCCAGGTCGTAATCAATTCACCGCCGACGGCGCCCACGATGGTCGCACCCAGAACCTTCCCGCGGCCGGTCGTTACGACCTTGATATGACCCGTGGTTTCCCGCTCGGCCTGCGCCCGGTCGTTCTCGTGGTAGGGCCAGCGCAGCACCTGGACGCGCTCCCCTCGCCGTCTCGCCTCGTCCTCGGTCAGCCCGACCTGGGCGAGTTCCGGGTCGGTAAAGGTCACGCGCGGGATCGCGTCCTCGTTGATCGTGGCGGGCACCCGGAACAGCACATTCCGCAGCACAATTCCCGCGTGGTAGTTGGCGACGTGGGTGAATTGCAGCCCACCCGCGGCGTCGCCGACCGCGTAGACCCGCCGGTTGGTAGTGCGCAGCCGCCGGTCGACCCGGATGCCCTTGTGGTCGTAGGCGATCCCGGCACGATCCAATTCGAGATTGTCGACGTTGACGCGCCGCCCGGTCGCCACCAGCAGGTGGCTGCCCGCGACCGCCTCCTCGGCTCCGCTGCCCGTTCGCGTCACCACGCGGATGCCCGGTGAGGCGTTCTCCACCCGCGCCACGGTAACGCCGCTGCGAATTTCGATGTGCTCAGCCTCGAGCGCCTCGAGCAGGATGGCCGCGCATTCGGGGTCTTCGCGCGCAAGCGGCTGTGCGGCTTCCAGCACGGTGACCCGCGCGCCGAGGCGGCGGAACGCCTGCGCGAGTTCAAGGCCGATCGGCCCTGCACCGATGACAATGAGGTGCTCCGGCCGCACCGTGAGATCGAACACCAACTCGTTGGTCAGGTAGGGAGCGGTTTCGAGCCCCGGGATGGGCGGCACCGCCGGCGATGAACCGGTCGCGATCACAAAGCGCCGGGCCTTGATGTCAAATGCGTCGCCGACCGTGACGGTGTCGGGATCACGGAAGCGCGCGGTCCCAGCGATCACCCGCACGCCGAGCCCGGTGAAGCGTGCGGTCGAGTCGTTCGGCGCGATCGCCGCGATCACCTCATGCACGTGCCGATGGACCTCCACGAACTCGACGCCGGCCGGTCGCACGGCGAGCCCGAATGGCCGCGCCTGTGCGATCGCGTGCGCCCGCTTGGCGGCGGCGAGCAGCGCCTTCGAGGGCACGCAGCCGGTATTGAGGCAGTCGCCGCCCAACTTTGCCCTTTTCGACCAGTACGACCGGCACGCCGAAGGCAGCCGCGCCGGCGGCGACCGACAGCCCGCCCGAGCCGGCGCCGATGACGCAGATGTCGGGTGTCAGTATCTCCGCCATGGGCTCGCCTCGTGCGTTGCCATCATCCGGACATCCTGGTGAAGCGGGTCCGCAATCGGGTCACGATGACCGGAACGAGCGCGAGAACGCCAAGCGCCGCGAGCGCGGCCAGGATTTGGGGCGTGATCACACTCTTGAGATGGAAGTCGAGTCGGCACTCCGGCCGCCCCGCCGCCAGGCATGCTCGATAGGCAGCTTCCTGTGCGGTCACGACACTTTCGAGTCCGGCGCCCACGAAGGTGAACGCAAAAGTCGCTGGGATCATGCCGAGCGCGGTCGCCGCCACGAATGTCCTCAGGCTGACGCCGCACAGGGCCGGAACGAGGTTGACCAGCCAGAACGGGAAGATCGGAACGAGCCTGAGAAACAGCAGATAGCTGAAGGCGTCGGCCCGGAAGCCTTCCGCCAACTTCGCAGCCCGCGGTCCTGCGCAACGCGCGAGATGCTCGCCAAGCGCGCTCTTGGCAATCAGGAAGATGCAAACTCCGCCAACCGTGGCTCCGATCAAGGCGGCCACGCCGCCCAGTAGCGCGCCGAACATGATCCCGCCCGCCACCGTCAGGAACACCGCGCCCGGCACCGACAGCGCCACCACCAGGATATAGAGCGCCACGTACGCGGCAACGGAACCGACCAGGTCCCGCGCGATGAACGCACGCAGAACCGCATGCTGGTGCACGAATGATTCAAATGACAGATGCCGGTGCCAACCCATCACCAGGATCAGGATCGATAGTGCGACGACCGCGGCAAGCGGTAAGAACCGCCACGGCGAGCGGCTGGGTGCTTCGTCTTGAGGCGGCGGGGTCGATAGGTCGCGTCGATCGGGCATCATTGATCCACGAAAGATGGCGACCCGATCACGCGAGGAACGCCGGGGCAGTGCAGCGGCGCTGAACCAGCCGACCGATCTTAGTGGACCGCAACGACTAAAGCGGGCTTTTCACCGTCATTTGACGATTTCGGCCGGAAATCTCGCGAAAAGGCGGGCCGGCCTATGGTGGCCGGTCACGCCACCGGAACTGGCCATCGCATTGACGAGCAAGGCCGGCCTCCCTTATAAGCCGCGAGCCTTTTGAATGCGGCAGGCCCCGATAGATCGAGGCTTTGGGCGTTACGGCCAGCGCGCCCCGCCGCAGGACCACCGACCGTCGACACAGCACTTGCGCGGCCAGCGGAGACCGACCCGTGAAGCGGACCTATCAACCGAGCAAGCTCGTGCGCAAGCGCCGTCACGGTTATCGCGCCCGCATGGCGACCAAAGGCGGCCGCAAGGTCATCGCGAAGCGGCGCGCACAGGGTCGCAAGCGGCTCAGCGCCTGACGTCATATCCCAATACGCCGCGTGGGGCGCGCCCATGGAGCGGCTGAGGCAACGGGCCGATTTCGTGGCCGCCGCAACCGGAGCCAAGGCGCCGACGGCGGCCTTCGTGTTGCAGGCCCGAAAGCGAGGCGACAGTGGTCCGATCCGGGTCGGTTTCACCGTCACCAAGAAGGTGGGAAGCGCGGTCGAGCGCAACCGCGTACGCCGACGGCTCAAGGCAGTCGTCACGCGCTCGGCCGCCGGGCGGATGCGCGCCGGCCACGATTACGTTCTGGTCGGACGCCGGGCGGCGCTGGAACTGCCGTTCGACCGGCTGGTCGAGGAATTCAACGGCGCGCTGCGGCGGCTGGAGATCACGGCCTCCAAGGACACGGCCCGGCGATCTGCCGACCCGCCCAATGCAAGCCCCGAGCGACACGAGTCAACTAGATGAACGACCAGAAAAATACGCTCCTCGCCATCGTGCTGTCGGCGATGGTGCTGATCGTGTGGCAGATTTTCGTCGGCCTGCCGCAGATGGAGAAGCAGAAGCAGGGCCCAGCCAGACGCCAGCACCAGCAGGAGCCCGGCCAGCCGCCGGCGCCCGCCCCCGGCACCCCGCCGCAGGGCCCGGTCCAGACCCCGCCGGGCGCACCGCAAGTCCCCGGCCAGCCGGCCGCCGTGCCGACGCTCACCCGCGAGCAGATCCTCGCCCAAATCCCCGCGCATCAGGATCGAGACGCCGCCGCCTCGCCGGCTCGATCGCGCTCAAGGGCGGCGCGCATCGACGACCTGTCGCTGACCCACTACCGCGAGACGGTCGACCCGAAGTCGCCGCCGATCGTGCTGCTGGCGCCCTCCGGCAGCGCCGCACCCGTTCTACGCCGAGTTCGGCTGGTCGCCGCCCGGCGGCACCACGCTGAAGCTGCCCGGCCCCGACACGGTCTGGCAGCAGGCCAGGCGCCGGCGCGCTCGACGCCGACCGGCCGGTGACGCTCATCTGGGACAACGGCGAGGGCCTCGAATTCCGCCGCACCATCTCGGTCGACGACAAGTACATGTTCACCGTCACGCGACGAGGTCGTGAACAAGCGGCACCGACGCCGGTCACGCTCTATCCCTACGGCCTGATCACGCGCCACGGCACGCCGCAGACGCTCGGCTACTACATCCTGCACGAGGGCCTGATCGGCGTGCTCGGCGACAAGGGCCTGCAGGAGGTGACCTACTCCGACGTCGAGAAGAAGAAGGCGATCGCGTTCGCGGCGGCAACTGCGGCTGGCTCGGCATCACCGACAAGTACTGGGCCGCGACCGCTGCATTCCCGACACCAAGGTCAAGCTCGACGCGCAAGTTCTCCGCCGACCAGGCTCGGCAACGCTCAAGACCTACCAGGCCGACTATCTGCGGCCACGCGCAGACCATCGCGCCGGGCGGCCGCGGCGTCGACCGACGACCGGCTGTTCGCCGGCGCCAAGGAAGTGTCGATCGTCGACGGCTACGAGACAAGCCCTGCAGCTCAACCTGTTCGACCGGCTGATCGACTGGGGCTGGTTCTACTTCATCACCAAGCCGCTGTTCATCGTGATGGACTGGATCTACCACAAGGTCGGCAATTTCGGCCTCGCCATCCTGATCGTCACGGTGCTGATCAAGATCGTGTTCTTCCCGCTCGCCAACAAGTCCTACGCCTCGATGGCGAAGATGAAGGCGGTGCAGCCGGAGATGATGGCGATCCGCGAGCGCTTCAAAGACGACAAGATGAAGCAGCAGCAGGCGATGATGGAGCTCTACAAGAAGGAGAAGATCAACCCGATCTCCGGCTGCCTGCCGATCCTCATCCAGATCCCGGTGTTCTTCGCGCTCTACAAGGTGCTGTTCGTCACCATCGAGATGCGGCATGCGCCGTTCTTCGGCTGGATCCACGACCTCGCCGCGCCCGATCCGACCAACCTGTTCAACCTGTTCGGGCTCTTGCCGCGAACCATCGCTATCTCGGGGCCGCGATCGGCTCGTTCTTCCATGCTCGGCGTCTGGCCGCTGATCATGGGCGTGACGATGTGGATGCAGATGAAGCTCAACCCGCCGCCGCCCGACCCGACGCAGCAGATGATCTTCGAATGGATGCCGGTGATCTTCACCTTCATGCTGGCGAGCTTCCCGGCCGGGCTGGTGATCTACTGGGCCTGGAACAACACGCTGTCGGTCGCGCAGCAGAGCGTGATCATGCACAAGCACGGCGCCAAGATCGAGCTGTGGGACAATCTCAAGACGACGGGCGCGAAGGTGAAGGGGTTGTTTGTGAAGAAGGATGTGACGAGCGCGTGATCCGATTGCCGACCACGTAGCCCGCATGGAGCGAAGCGGAATGCTGAGCGGTAGGGCGCAATAGCCGAAGGCGTATTGCGCCCTCTTCGGTGCGCGGGCGGGCTAGCTAAAGGTGTAGCCCGCCGTTGCTGTTAGCTGATGTAATGGCGGATTACGCTTCGCTAATCCGCCCCTGGCACGGCTGGCCTCCGTGCCAGGGTTTAAAGTAGAACTCCGCACCCTGATTCCGAGTGGGGCCAGATGTATGAAGCGCGCAAAATCTGCAACCTACTGATCGCGCGGGAGCGCGCTCATTCACATGATTTGACCAACCTTCGTCTTAATAAGCTTCTCTATTTCATTCACGGTTGGGGTCTGACTAGTCGTCCTGAGGGACTCGTTCGAAATCACTTCTTAGCATGGAAGCTCGGGCCGGTGATTCAACCGGTGTTTCACGCATTTAAGATATTTGGAGAGTCCAAGATCACGGAACCTGCGACGTATCTTGACTATGCAACCGGCGAAACTCGCCCAGTCCCTCACGAAGACATTTCTGAGTCGGACGTGGAAATCATCATGCGCGTGTTCGCCAGCTATGATCGCTACACCACGGGTCAGTTGGTCGATAAGTCACATGAACCGGACAGCCCTTGGGATATCGTCTATTCGGCGTGGGCTAAAGACAACAGAGCAAATTTGCGAATCCCGAACGAACTGATACGGGATTACTTTCACAGACAAGCTGGAGGAAAAGTGCGACATTAGCCTTGATGAAAAGATCAACTCACGCGATCTTTGAAAGGTTTAGCTCAATTCGTTCGGAGACAGTTCCCATGAGCGGGCGTGGAAAATACTACGAGTTGCTCGACGTGCCGAAGTTTGCGCTTCCAAACGTGTTGGCTTTGCGCGCGGAGCCAACATCATTCAACTTGGCGGAGCGTGCCGCAGGTGGTGGCTTCATGTCGTACGGCCAAATCTGGCCGCGGTTCGATCTGGTCGTAAACGAACTCGCAAGTGACGATTTCATTGAGTCTACCTTCACCGCATACAAGGCAGAATGGAAGAACAAGGCAATCCAAACGGCATGCCGGTTGCTGCGTGGCCACTTCGGGGGCAAGGGTCGTTGGTATCGCCTCCCGACTGTCCGAACGTTCGTGCTTGGCTGTTGGTTTAAGACCAGCATCAAGGGCTTTTGGATACACGAAGGGAAGGTGTACGCGGTACTGATCAATGCGCGGAAGGGCCAACCGTTAAGCCGTGATGATGTTCGGTTCTTAGCGCGGGGTGTATATGAACTTTATTGTATTGATGATCCCAACAACCCGACGCCTCTCATTGTTGATCTGGGCCAACGCCCTGATGACGAAGAGCGGAAGGCGCGTATCTATGAGGTCCCAATCGAAGAGGCGATTTCCCTCGAAGCATTCGAGTCGTCGGTTCGTGAGTTCCTAGTTGCAATGAGCTTGGCAGGGATTTCTGCGCCACCGCCGCCGGAAATCGAGCACGTCCTTGACTTATTCAGACGATAACCAAGGAATTGCAGCGCGTAGGGCGCAATAGCCGGAGGCGTATTGCGCCGTCTTCGCCTTCGGTGCTGGCCTATTTTGGATCGACAATTGGCGCAATGCGCTTCGCTTATTGCGCCCTACGAGACGGCACTTGCTGCGGCGCGCCCGAACTCAGTGGAATGCAGCATTGCGTACCGCGACGCCTCTCCCGGATATCGCTGCGCTCCATTTGGGCTACGCTTGCTACCATCCCCGGGTTCGCTTCGCTTCACCCGGGCTACGGCGCTCCTGCTGCGACCGGGCAATTGAAATCGATCAAGCCGCGCGCCTATGCTGACCCATTGCCTCGCCCTGCCGGGTCGATGGAGACGATCATGAGACTGACCGTCCTTGCGCTCGTCGCCTTTGCATCCTTTGCCAGCGGCATCGGCGCGGCCGCCGCCCAAACTCCGGCCGCACAGACTTGGCCCGAGCGGCCGGTGACCATGGTCGTTCCCTTCGCCCCGGCCGGCGGCACCGATCTGCTCGGACGGATCATCGGCAAGCGCCTTGCCGAAGTGCTGGGACAACAGGTCGTCATCGAGAACGTGCCCGGCGCCGGCGGCATGCTGGGTTCGGCGCGCGTCGTCAAGGCGCCGCCCGATGGCTATACGATGGTCATCGGCACCACCGCCGATGCCATCAACCAGTCGCTCTACAAAGCCCCGCTTTACAATTTCGCGACCGACCTGGTGCCGGCCGGCCTGATGGGCAGCCAGCCGACGGTTCTGCTCGCACGCAAGGATTTCCCCGCCAACAACCTTCAGGACTTCGCCGCCTATGTGAAGGCGAACCAGGCGTCGGTTCAGTTTGCTTCGGCCGGAGTGGGCTCGACCGGCCATCTGTTTTGCAACTTGCTCAACACAGCGCTCGGCATCAGCAATGTGACCCACGTGCCTTACCGCGGCGGCGGCCCGGCGATGCAGGACCTGATCGCCGGCCGCTATGACTACATCTGCACGCTGAGCGCGACGGGCAAGCCCTTGATCGATGCCAATTCGGTCAAGGGAATCGCCATTCTGCAACGTGACCGCTCGCAGGACATTCCAAACCTGCCGGGCACCGCCGAGCAGGGCCTGCCCGATTTCGAGACCAGTACCTGGTTCGGGCTGTTCTTCCCGAAGGGCACGCCCCAGCCGATCGTCCGCAAGCTCAACGAGGCCCTTGCGGTAACGCTCGACACGCCCTGGGTGCATGAGCGGCTCAAGGACATCGTTGCATCGGTGGCCCCGCCCGGCGAGCGTTCGCCGGAATATCTGAAGAAGCTGGTCGATACCGAGACTGCGAAAATGGGCGCGGCAATTCGCTCCGCAGGTATTCAACAGTTTTGAGAGCGGCGCGGGTTTCGACTTGAGGTGAAAAGCAATTGTAGCGTTCGGTGAACGCGTCTATTCGACGGTCCCCGGGTTCCGCTTCGCTTCACCCGGGCCACGGCACCGCGGCGTCCTTCGGAATATATTCCTTGACAGCGTGACGCTGCTCCGCTAGTAAAGGCGCACCCTCCCAAGATTGCATCACGCGGCGGTATCGCCGCCCGCTCGCCAACCTGCGGCATCTCCGCCGGGATTGCGCGGCGCGAGCCCGCTCGCTCTCTCCGCTCATGCCCGCGAACGCGGGCATCCAGCTTTTGGCCCTGGGCCCCCGCTTTCGCGGGGACGAGCGGAGAGAGAGCACCGACATCAAACGTGACAACCCAAGAGCATCATCATGGCACCCACACTGACCAGCGAAACCTGGACGCAAATCCGTTACGACTACGAGCACACCGAGCGGCCGATCGCGGCGATCTGCGCCGAGCACGGCATCTCGTCCGGCACGCTGCGCGACCGCATGCGGCGCTGGGGCTGGACGCGGCGGCGGCCGCCGATCCCGCGCGAGGGGCCGCCGCCGTTGCCCGCGCCGGCGGTCGAGATTGCGCGCGTGGGCGATGTGGATGCCTCGTCGGCTTTGGACGGAGGTTCACCCCACCCCGCCGCCTCGCGCGGTCAGGTTTACGCAGGCTGCGTGAACTTGCCTGCGGCGCTCGGCGTCGACCCTCCCCCTCCAGGGGAGGGTGAAGGAGGGGCCGGCGCGCTGGTCGTCGCAGCAGGCGAAGATGCCGCGCCCAGCGAGATCGACGACGGCGCGCTTGTGCCGCGGCTCAAGGGCGCAGTCGCGCGCGTGCTGCCGGCGATTGAAGTGATCGTCGGCAAGCTCGCCGCGGGCGCGATGCATCCGCGCGAGATGGAACGCGCCGGCCGCGCGCTCGGCGTGCTGACGCGGACCTTGCGCGAACTCAACGCGCTGCTCGGCGAGCGGCGTCCGCCCGCCGACACGCCGGCGAGCAAGCCGGCGGTCGAAGAGGATGAGGGGCCCCGCGACCTGGAGGCGTTCCGCATCGAACTGACGCGGCGGATGAATGCCATCGTCGCCGCACGCACCGAGAATGCCGAAGGCGGCGCCAGTGCCGAGGGCGGCGATATGCTTTCCTCGTCTGGCGAAGCGGAGAGCGTCAGCGCACCAGAGGGCGGGAGTTCAGCAGAATTCAAGCACGCACGGCCGCGAGGGCCGCAAGTGCGTTCGGTGTGACAATGCCCCCTCCCCACGCAAGTCGGGCCTGCCCGACTTGCGCAAAGTGAGGTGCGACCCGGGCAAGCCACGGGGCGCAGCGGGAGAGGGCAGCCAGCTTGTCAAAGAATCGGAATGGGGGGTGACGTTCGCCACAGTCAGCCCCCCTCACCCGACTTGAGTATGCTGAACTGTCGGTGCTGCCCTCTCCCCCGACGGGGCGAGGGCACAATCACTGCGGTCGCGCTGGCGGCCCGAGGTCGAGAGAAGCCACCTCGACAATCCGGACCAACGCTCGCGCACCATTGCTCGCTATTCCCGCGCGAGGTGGTAAGGAGACGCATGGCAGAGCAGTCCTTCACCCGCGGCGAGATCGAAGCCGGCCGCAAGCTGTTCGGCGCCGAGTGGCAATTCCTGTCGGCGGCAAGCTCGGTCGCGTCGCTGCCGAAGATGCGCGGCGTCGAGATCGCGTTCGCCGGCCGCTCCAATGTCGGCAAATCGAGCCTGATCAACGCGCTCACCGGCCGCCACGCGCTCGCCCGCACCTCGCACACGCCGGGCCGCACCCAGGAGCTGATCTTCTTCGCCGGGCCGGGAAACCTCGTGCTGGTCGACATGCCGGGCTACGGCTACGCGGCGGCGGCGAAGACCAAGGTCCAGGCGTGGACCGCGCTCATTCATGCGTTCCTGCAGGGCCGCGCCAATCTGGCGCGGGTCTACCTGCTGGTCGATGCGCGCCACGGCCTCAAGGCGACCGACGACGAGGTGCTCACCACGCTCGACAAGTCCGCGGTCAACTACCAGGTGGTGCTGACCAAGGCCGACGAGGTGAAGGACGCGGCGCTCGCCGACCTGATCGTGGCGACGACGGCCGCGCTCGCCAAGCATGCCGCCGCCTTCCCGGACGTGCTCGCCACCTCGGCGCGCGACGGCGCGGGGATCCCGGAACTGCGCGCCGCGATCGCCCGGCTCGTCAAGGAACGCGGCCGCTGAGCGCCACCGACTTCTCTCCGCTCGTCCCCGCGAAAGCGGGGACCCAGTACTTCTCTCCGTACCGGCTCCAAGCCTGGATGCCCGCGTTCGCAGCATGAGCGGAGAAAGTGTGAGCGCCCTTCCCCCCTCTCCCGCGCCCCGCTAAAAGGCAGCGCCAGAACGCGCGCAGCAGGACCACACCATGACCGTTTCGCCGCACGACATCGCCCACGTCCTGTCCGAGGCGCTGCCGCACATGCAGCGCTACGACGAGGAGATCGTGGTGGTGAAATACGGCGGCCACGCCATGGGCGAGGAGGCGCTGGCGAAAAGCTTTGCGCGCGACATCGTGCTGATGGAGCAGACCGCGATCAACCCGGTGGTGGTGCACGGCGGCGGGCCGCAGATCGGCGAGATGCTCAAGCGGCTCGGCATCAAGTCGGAATTCGCCGGCGGGCTGCGCATCACCGACAAGGCCACGATCGAGATCGTCGAGATGGTGCTGGCCGGCTCGATCAACAAGCAGATCGTCGGCTTCATCAACGAGGCCGGCGGCAAGGCGGTCGGCCTGTGCGGCAAGGACGGCAACATGGTGCTGGCCCGCAAGCTCACCCGCCACGTCGCCGATCCGGATTCGAATATCGAGAAGGTCATCGACCTCGGCTTTGTCGGCGAGCCCGAGAAGGTCGACATCATGGTGCTCAACCAGATCCTCGGCCGCGAGCTTATTCCGGTGCTGGCGCCGCTCGCGACCTCGAAGGACGGCGTCACCTACAACGTCAATGCCGACACGTTTGCCGGCGCGATCGCGGGCGCGCTCAAGGCCAAGCGGCTATTGCTTTTGACGGACGTGCCGGGCGTGCTCGACAAGTCGAAGTCGCTGATCAAGCAGCTGTCGATCGCCGACGCCCGCCGGCTGATCGCCGACGGCACGATTTCGGGCGGCATGATCCCCAAGGTCGAGACCTGCATGTACGCGCTCGAGGCCGGCGTCGAGGGCGTCGTCATCCTCGACGGCAAGGTGCCGCACGCGGTGCTGCTCGAACTCCTGACCGACCACGGCGCCGGCACGCTGATGATGCGGTGAGCAAGATCGCGCGACAAAGGCGGTGCGCTCCCCTCCCCCTTGTGGGGAGGGGTTGGGGGTGGGGGTAGACCGTTTCTGTCCTTCATTGCAGACAACAACAATACCCCCCACCCCGCCTGCCACGCTTCGCGCGGCGGGCGACCCTCCCCGCAAGGGGGAGGGTGACCCTGAACTCAAGCGCGAGCCACTACTCGCAGACGTGCGGCTTGCCCGGCGGAAGCTGCCGGACGGCGGAGCCCTGCACATAGAATGTCGGGCGGTAGCTGCTCTCGTCCCACGACCACGCCACGCCCGAGATATTCGGGAACCTGGCCATCTGCTCCGACATGGCGCGCGTCACCTTCACGTCCTCGCCGTCGCGGTTGGTGTAGGCGATGTCGCTGCCGAAGGTCTTGAGGAAGACCGGGATGTTGCAGCGGCGGCCGGTCTCGGCCGCGGTGCGCACGCGGAAATCCGGCTCGCCGTCCTCGTCGAGTTCCGCGTTCTCCTGGATCTGATAGAGCGGCGGCGTGACGATCAGCTTGTCGGCCAGCGCCCGTCGAAACTGGCCCGCATTGTTCTTCGCCACGTAGCCGACCTTGCGGTCCTTCGAGATCCGGCCCTCCCGCCGCGCCATCTCGACCGCGGCCAGATACGCGTTGAACAACTCGGCGAGGCCGTTCGCCTGCAGCTTGTGGACGTTGTCGAGGTGCACGCCGACGATCGCGCCGGCGGGCGCGATCTGGTCGGCCTTCCGGACGAGGCCGACGAGATCGTCGACCACGATCTTGCGCACCGCCGGGTCTTCCAGATCGAGGCTGCGTTCGTCGCCGCCCCAGCGGTCGCCGGTCGGCTCCGAAGCCGGAAAGCGCGCGCAGTCGTCGCCGATGTAGCAGTTGCCGCCGACGTGGTAGAAGACCAGGTTGACGCCGCGGCCCACAGGCGGTGTCGGATATTTCGGCTCGACATCGAGCCAGCCGACCTCGCCGCGCGCCACCGCCGCGTCGAGCCCGCGCAGCAGGGCATCGTCGACCGTGCGGGCGAGGCTGGTCGCCCAGTACTGTTTCTTCATCTCCTGCGCGGCGGCGGGCAGCGCCCCGCAGGCGCCGCCGGCGACTACGCCGCAGGCCGCCAGGACCTTGATCGTCCGGATGCCGGTAATCCCCATTCGGCCTCGTTAGCACGGGCCGCGCGCCTTTTCCCATCGCCACCTGCGACTTCGAGCGGCCTTCGACGTTGCACCGAAGTGACAGGGCCTTGAAAAACGGCGCGAAATCGAACGCCGCCTGTTGCTGGACCGGCGGATTGCGTTCAGTTTGGAGCCGGATCGGGGATGCGAGAATCGGCGCGCGTACGCGACGTTTTGCGTTCGCGCGGCAGGGTCCGCCGAATTTGGGGAAACGCGGCATGAGCGGCCTCCGTTACGACCACGTCCTCGCGAGCGCGGCCGTTGCGCTCCTGTTGGCCGCGCCGCTTTCCGCGCTCGCACAGGAGACGGCGGTTCCGGCCAAGTCACCCGGCGAGGTGCTGACCGCGACGGCCGGCGTTGCGCCAGCCGCACTGCGCGGTCCGGTGAGCGGGGCCGAAGTGGCGCCGGCGGCTGCCCCCACACCCGACCTCTTGGCTTCGCTCGATCCGGCTGATCGCCCGATCGCGGAGCGGATTCGCGATCTCCTGGCCGCGAAACCGAACCGCCTTTTCACCAATGAGAAGGAACACGCCGCCGTCGTGGCCTTCTATCAACAGCGCAACCTGGCGCCGCTCTGGCTCGACAAGGGTGTGGAGAATGCGCGCGCCAAGGCCGTGATCGCCCGCCTCAAGAACGCCGACGCCGACGGCCTCGATCACCGCGACTACCGGATTCCGGCCTTTGCCGCCGCTGCCGTGAACGCGCTGGCCGAAGCCGAGCTGACGCTCACGCTGAGCGTGCTGACCTATGCGCGCCATGTGCAGGCCGGCCGGATGCCGCATCGCATGGTCCGGGAAGACAATATCGGGCTGCCGCAGCGCGCGCCCGACCCGACCGTGGTGCTGGCGGCCGTCGCCGGGCCAGCCGACGCCGGCCAGACGCTCGATCAGTTCAGCCCGCCGCACGAGCCGTATCACAAGCTCAAGGCAGCGCTGGCGCAGTTGCGCGGCACGACGGGCGGCGCCCGCGACGAAATCGCGACCGGAAAGGTGCTCAAGTTCGACAGCAAGCGGCCGATGGAAGACGCCCGCGTGCCGGCACTGCGCGAGCGGCTCGGGGTCCCCGGCGAGGCGGTCGACCTGCGCTACGACGAAGCGATTGCCGCCGCGGTGAAGGAATTCCAGCGCGAGAACGATCTGCCGGCGACCGGCCAGCTCGACGCCCGGACGGTCAAGAAGCTCAATCCGACGAAGGACGGCCGCATCGAAACCGTAATCGCCAACATGGAGCGCTGGCGCTGGTATCGGCGCGAGATTCACCCGTCGCGCGTGGAGGTCAACGAACCGGACTTCACGCTCAAGGTGATCCACGCCGGCAAGCAGATCTGGAATACGCGCGTCGTCATCGGCAAGCCGAGCATGCCGAGCCCGATCCTGGCGCAACAGATGGATTCCATCACCGTCAACCCGACCTGGAAGGTGCCGCCGTCGATCGTGCGTAACGAATACCTTCCCGCGGAGGCGAGGGATCCGGGCGCGCTGGCGCGCATGGGGGTCCGGGTGAAGCGCGAGGGCGGCGAGGTCGTGATGACGATGGCGCCGGGCGGGCAGAATCCGCTCGGGCGCCTGCGCTTCAATTTCTTCAACCGGTTCACCGTGTTTCAGCACGATACCCCGGACCAGTATCTGTTCTCCCACATCGTTCGGGCCGAGAGCCACGGCTGCATGCGTGTGCAGGATCCGGCGAAATATGCCGAAGTGCTCGCCAGCATCGTGCGGCCTGAGGAAGGGTGGACCGCGGAGAAGATCAAGGGCATGTACGCCAGCGGCGTCGAACACGAGATTTCGCTCGGGTCGGGGCCGATCTGGATTTACCTGACCTATCAGACCGCCTTCGTGGACGACGCCGGCAAGCTGCAGACGCGCCGCGACCTCTACAACCTCGACCCCCGCACGCTCAACGCGATCAAGAACGCGCGCGCCGCCAACCCGGCGCCCGAACGCGAGCGCAAGTCCGAGCCGGTCGCGGCGGCTCCGAAGCCGGCTGCGCCCGGGCCGCGACGCAGCGTCTCCCACCGCGTGGAGCAGCAGGCCCCCGCGGCCCAGCCGTGGTTCATCAACCCCGGCCCGCAGCAGCGTGCCGTGCGGCAGCAACAGCCGGCGCGCGGCGTGACGGTGCGCTAAAGTCGCCGGCGCGCGGGCGAACAAGCGTCAGCGCGTTGCGCACTAGCCCTGTCTCGACTAAATCCAATAGAGGAATAAGTGCATGGCAGGTGGCAATGGTCATTTGCTGCCGAAATTTGGATGCGGAATCGGCCAGCCGGCAGGAGTACATTTCATGAGGTATACGGTCGTTCTCGAGCAGGAAGCGGACGGCGGCTATGTTGCGAGCGTGCCGACCTTGCCCGGATGTGTCAGCCAGGGCGACACGCGCGCTGAAGTGCTGAACAACATCCGAGAAGCGATCGAACTTTACGTCGAAGACTGCCGCGACGCGGGCGATCCAGTCCCCAGAGAAGCCGGCAAGGAATTCGTTGAAATCGAGGCCGCTTAAGCTCCGCAAAGAAGCGCAAGGGTTGTCATTCCCGACCACGGGCAGCTTCGGGCCGGCACCCTCCGCCGCGTCATTGCCGATGCCGGGCTTACCGTCGAACAGTTCGTCCACTTGCTACGGCGTTGATGCCAAAACAGCCCGGCCGGAGTAAAGCGGCAGTCCCGTAGCCCGGGTGAGCGGAGCGAACCCGGGATGGCCCCAACGGCTTGGGGAGTTGATCCCGGATTTCGCTGCGCTCATCCGGGCTACGAACCGGACTTCACTTCGTCAGGAAGACGTCGCGGTGCGGGAACTTGTCGAACAGCGCGGCGTCCTGGGAGAAGTTGGTGGCCAGGATATCGGCCGGGTTGCCGGCCAGCCACTGCGACAGGTTGATCGTCTGGTAGTGGCCGCTGTTGAACACGATCAGGATGCGGGCCTTCTCGCTGCCGATGTTCTCGATCGAGTGGCCGAAGCCCTGCGGGATGTAGCCGACGTCGCCCTGTGCCGAGCTTCTCTTCGCGCCAGCGGCCCTGCGAACCGAACAGCGTCACGTTGAACTGTCCGTTCAGGATGTACTGCCACTCGGCGGCATTGGGATGCCAGTGCAGCTCGCGCAGCGCGCCCGGCTCCATCTCGAGCACGACGCCCGTCATGGTGGTCGAGATCGGAAACTGCGAGCCGTCGGCGCGCCACTCGATGCCGCCGTCGAAGATCTCAAACGGCTTCTGCGACAGCAGGCTGTACTTGTGAGTCAGCGGCGGCGGCTTCCAGCCCTGCAGCGGGGCCGCCGGCGTCGCAGGCGGGATTTTGCCCTTGGCGAAATAGACCTCCGATTTCGGGAAGCTGTCGAAGGTCGCGGCCGGCAGGCCGAAGTTCTTGGCCAGCAGCTCGCTTCGGCGCGTGCCCGAGCCAGTCGGTGATGCTGAAGGTGCCGAACTCGGAAAAGTAGCCGTTGTCGAACACCAGGATGAAATGGCACGGCTTGTCGCCCAGCGTCTCGATGACGTGGCCGTGGCCGCGCGGGAAGTACCAGATGTCGCCCGGCTCGAAGTCGTTGGTCTCGGAGCAGCCCTGCGGGTCGATGACGGTCGTGCGCACCCGGCCTTCGGTGACGAACGCCCACTCGGCGGCGGTGGCGTGCCAGTGCAGCTCGCGCATCACGCCGGGCTCCATGCGCATCGACACGCCGGCAAGGCCCTTGGAGATCGGCAACTGCTCGACCGTCGCCTCCTTGCCGTAGCTGTCGCCGATCACCTTGCCCGGTCGACTTCTCCAGCTCGAACTTGAAGGTCGGAAGTTCCTTGCCGGACGTCACGGGATCCGGAACGTTGTTCTGGAAACTGTCGTCGCCGCCTTCGGAACTGATGGGGAGTCGTCAATGAAAACACGAATGCCTCCTGCTCGGGCGAATCTTCGCATGAGCAATATACCGAATGCCGGGCGATTCGCTCTCGGGCTGCTGCGGAAGCGACGCTCCGCCTGTAGCCCGGGTGAGCGCCGCGAACCCGGGGATGGCCTATCGGCTTTGCATATGCCTCCCGGATTTCGCTGACGCTCAATCCGGGCTACGATTGCTGGGACCAGAAACACCGGAGGTGGTCGTGAAGTGCCTTGCGCCAATCTGCCTCACCGCTGCGATGACCTGTGCTTGGTCCGCGTCCGCGCTGGAATGGCGGCAGGCGGAAGGCAAATCATGCGAAGACACCTGCGGTGGAGCTCAACGCACCGTGACCAGCGGTCAGTATCGCAACAGTGATCCGGCGCTCAACGGCAACTGGTTTTTCATCTGCACAGGCGATGCGGGAGACGGCAATCGGCCGGGTTACAATCTGAAGCCAATCTGGGCCAATGCGTGCTGGGTCGCCCAGGACGGCCAGAAAAAGCCGGTGAGCAACTATTCGTGCCTTTGCCAATAGGGTCACGTCGACGCCGTGGGCAATCGAACCTCGCGCGGGCATGAGCGGGGATGGAGTCAGTGCCAACGTGATCGGCACCCAATCAAGCCAAAGAGAGATGAGCGGCGCGAACGCCGCCCATCCCCTGGCACGCATTAGCCTGACGACGGTCGCCTGATCAGAACGTCACCGAGTCCTTGATCGCGGCAGCCGCATCGGCCGGAACGACCTTGCGCGCCACGAAGTCATCCCAGTCCTTGAACTTGGCCTTGGCGCGCGCATCGACGATCGCCTTCGAGTGCAGCGCATTGCCCTTCGGCAGCTTGTTGAGATCGGCGGCCGGGGCGGTGTTCAGATTGACCTTGGCGGCGACCGGAGCCGTCGCCTTGCCGGTGGTCGACGGCACGGTCGCCGCCGGCGGCGTCGTGGGGGAGCCGCCCTTGTCCTGGGCAATGGCCGGAACGGAAACCAGCGCGAACGCCAGCGCACTCAGGATGACGCGATTGACAGTCATGGGTGTTCCTCTGTTGTCGGCCGCAACCGCGCTTCGCGGGCGGCCTGACGCGTGACAAGTCCCAGCGACGAACGTCGGCTTGCCTTGCGCATGCCTCGTCCCGCTGATGGCATGATTGATAGCCGACCGAATTCGAACGCTGCCTGAGCGGCGCGTTCATGTGGCATTCACCAGCGGTGACGCAGCCCGAACGCCGATAAACAAAACGGCCGCCTAAAGGGCGACCGTTCGTCCCGTCGGAATGTCAGAGGCCGCCCTACTCCGCCGCGATGCGCACCTCGGGCGCGGCCGAGCGCACGTCGGCGTCGACGTGCTTCTCGAACTTGACGAAGTTCTCCTGGAACATGCGCACGAGCTTGCGCGCGGTCTCGTCGAACGCGGCTTTGTCCTTCCAGGTCTTCATCGGATAGAGCAGATGCGGCTCGATGCCCGGCACCGAGGTCGGCACCGAGAAGCCGAAATACGGGTCGGTGCGGTAGCTCGCGTTCTTGCAGCGAGCCGTCGAGCGCGCCGGTGACGAGCGCGCGCGTCACCTTGATCGGCATGCGGCGGCCGACGCCGTAGATGCCGCCGGTCCAGCCGGAGTTGACCAGCCAGCAGTCGACGTCGTGCTTGGCGATGTAGTCGCGCAGCAGGTTGCCGTATTCGGCCGGCGGGCGCGGCAGGAACGGCGCGCCGAAGCAGGTCGAGAAATCGGGCTCGACGCCGACCAGGCCCTTCTCGGTGCCGGCGACCTTGGCGGTGTAGCCGGAGAGGAAGTGGTACATCGCCTGCGCCGGCGTGAGCTTGGCGATCGGCGGCATCACGCCGAAGGCGTCGGCGGTCAGGAAGATGATGTTCTTCGGATGCCCGGCGCGGCCGGTGCGCGAGGCGCTCGGCATGAAGTCGAGCGGATAGGCCGAGCGGGTGTTCTCGGTCTTGGAATCGTCGTCGTAGTCCGGGATGCGCGTCTGCGGGATCGAACACCACGTTCTCCAGCACGGCGCCGAAGCGGTTGGTCGCCGCGTAGATCTCGGGCTCGGCCTCCGGCGAGAGCTTGATGCACTTGGCGTAGCAGCCGCCCTCGAAGTTGAACACGCCGTCCGTCCGACCAGCCGTGCTCGTCGTCGCCGATCAGCGTGCGGTTGGGGTCGGCCGAGAGCGTGGTCTTGCCGGTGCCGGACAGGCCGAAGAACAGCGCGACGTCGCCGTCCTTGCCGACATTGGCGGAGCAGTGCATCGGCATCACGCCCTGCGCCGGCAGGTAGAAGTTGAGCGTGGTGAACACCGACTTCTTCATCTCGCCCGCGTAGGACGAGTTGCCGATCAGGATGATCTTCTTGGTGAAGTCGATGGCGATGACGGTGTCGGTGCGCACGCCGTGGCGCGCCGGATCGGCCTTGAAGCGTCGGCAGGTCGACGATGGTGAGCTCGGGCACGAAGCTCGGCGAGCTCGGAGCGCTCGGGACGGATCAGCAGTTGACGGATGAACAGCGAGTGCCAGGCATAGCTCGGTGAAGACGCGGGTCTTGATCCGGTATTTCGGATCGGCGCCGCCGTAGAGGTCCTGCGCGTACAGCGTCTTGCCGCGCGCATGCGCGATGAAATCGTCGTAGAGCAGCTGGAAGTTGGCCTGGCGTGAGCTTGCGGTTGCCGTCCCACCAGACGGTGTTCTCGGTCAGCGCATCGACGACGGTGTGCTTGTCCTTGGGCGAGCGGCCGGTGTGCACGCCGGTCTCGGCGCAGAGCGCGCCGCCCTGCGACGATGGTGGCTTCGCGTTGCCGCGATGGCGTGCTCGTAGAGCGCCGGCGCGGTGAGATTCCAGTGGACCGCGGCAAGCTCCTTGAAAGCCGAACTTGTCGGCGCCATAGGCGCCGTTGCGCAGACCCGTTTCCTGCACGAAAGACCTCCTCACGCGCCCGGCCGCTGCCGACCGCCGGAATTCTCCCTAGACGCGGCCGCCTTTGGGGACGGCTCTCGGACCGATTATAGCGCCCCGCCCCGTGGCCGGCGACCTATAGTCGGGATCCCGCGCCCTGCCAAGGCCGATCGGGCATAGGGTTTAGGCAAGGTCTGCAGCTCCTCACAGGCAGAGTTTTCGCACTGCGTCATAACGCGACGAAGGCGCGCGGGAACGCGCGTCAGGCTGCGCGCAACTATCGACTTTGCGAGCGCGATTCAGTCGACCAGTCCTTTGCTCGACGAGCCACTTCTGGATGAGATCGGCGACCTGGTCGCTGTTCTTGTCCATCATGACCATGTGCGAGTTGCCCTTGATGCCCGACGTCCGGCAGATCGACGATATCGACGCTGCCGCCCGCGGCCTTGCAGCACGCCGGCATAGTCGACGCCGCCCTGGCGGATGCGCGACCAGCGCGGATGGTCCTTGGCGTTGTCGCCGTAAACCATGAGCGACCGGCGTGTTCTTGAGCGACGCGACCTTGTTGCGGTCGCCGCCGACCGTCGGCTCGACCGCGACCAGCGCCTTGACCTTGTCCGGGCGCGCCTCCAGCACCTGGAAACCGAACGTGCCGGACTGGCTGTGCACCATGACGACGCACGGGCAGACCTTGTCGACGAGCTCGATATAGGCCGCGACGATCTGCTTGTCGGTCGTGGTCCAGCGCGGCACGCCCTGCTTCATGAACTGCTCGTAGGCCTCGATCGGAAACTGCGTGCCTGGATAGGTCACGCGCTTGGCCTTGTCGGCGTTCCAGGAGCCGGCCGGCGCCGATGCGGAAGCGCTCCCACGGATCGCCGAGCGGCAGGAACACCGGCTCGCCCTTGAACGTGTTGGTCCAGCCGGAGCGGCCGCGCTCCATCGCGTCCGAGATGTAGGTGTCCCAGCCCTTGCGGATGAAATAGGTGAGCCAGCCTTCGCCGACCGTCGGGCGTGGTCTCGTAGGTCACGCCGCTGAGACCGCCGCCATGCCACAGCAGCAGCGGCAGCTTGCCCTTGCGGTTCTGCGGCAGGAAGTACTGCACGTACATCTGCTCGACCTGATAGACGCCGTTCGGATCGATCTTCGCCGGCACGCCGCCGGGCGTGAACACGACCTCCTTGATCGGCTGACCGGTGATCTCGATCAGCGCGACCGCCGACATGGAACGAGCCCATGTCGCGCAGCGCGATCGGTTCCTTGGTCTGCGCCAGCGGCCGAACCTGCGGCGAGGATGAATGTCAGAGCGATACCAAAACGGCGCATGGCGCCCTCCCTTTGCTTGTTGAACTTCGCAAGTGCTGTGTGGATGCGAATCAGTCGACCAAGCCCTTCGCCGACGAGCCATTTCTGGATGACCTCGGCGATCTCGGCGTTGTTCTTGTCCTGCATCAGCATGTGCGAATTGCCCTTGATGCCGATGTCGGGCAGGTTGATCACGTCGACGGTGCCGCCGCCGGCGCGCATCGCGGCGGCATATTCGAGATCGATCTTCTTGTAGCGCCGCCCAGCGCGGATGCTGGTCGACGTAGTCGCCGAACAGCATCAGGATCGGCATGTTCTTCAGCGCCGCCGCCTTGCGCGACGTCGCCGGCGCTCGCCGACTCCGACCGCGACGATCGCCTTGACCTTGTCCGGGCGCTGCTCGGCCACCTGGAAGCCGAACGCGCCGCCCTGGCTGTGCACCAGCAGCACGCAGGGGCATATCTTGTCGACCAGCGCGACATAGGCGGCGATGATCGCCTTGTCGGTGGAGAGCCAGCGCGGCACCGACTGCTTCATGTAGTTGTCGTAGGCTTCGACCGGGAACTGGTTGCCGGGCAGCACCTTGCGCTTGGCCGGATCGGCGTTCCAGGAGCCGCGCCGTCGCCGATGCGGAAGCGCTCGAACGGATCGGCGATAGTTCAGAAAGATCGGCTCGGACGGCCACACGTCCGGAGCTCGCGAAGCCGGCGCGGCCGCGCTCGACCGCGTCGGAGACGTAGACGTCCCAGCCCTTGCGGACGAAGAGGTTGAGCCAGCCTTCGCGGCCGTCGGGCGTGGTCTCGTAGGTGACGCCGGTGAGCCCGCCGCCGTGCCACATCAGCAGCGGCAGCTTGCCCTTGCGGTTCTTCGGCAGGAAGTACTGCACGTACATCTGCTCGACCATGAACTGGCCGTTCGGATCGAGCTTCGACGGCGGACCGCCGGGGCTGGCGCAGGATCTCCGCACCGGCTTGCCGCTGACCCGGCGATCCGGCCGCCGACATGGAACGAGCCCATGCCGCGCAGCTGAGTCTCCTCGGCAGCGGCGCGGCTGCGAAAGCCGATGCCGCGCGAGCGCCGCAATAGCGATCAGCATCGATGCGCGTGGTGCCTAACTGTCCCATCGTGTAGTTCGCAGATTGCCGAACGATGCGATGCGCTCATCCGAGAGTCAAGAGCCAGTAGCACTCGGCGCATTGGAATGCTCCTGCAGATGAGACCTCGGCATCACGCTCGCCCGCGCCTGCTCCGCCATCTGCTTGAGCACCTGCCGCAGCACGCCCGGGCGCGCGCACGCGCTGCGGGAACGGCAGCCGCAGCGCCGTGCGGCCGAGCTGCAATTCGAGACCCTCGGGGTCGCAGCCGACGCAACGCCAGTCGCCGTCGGGCGCGCCGAGCAGCTTGGTGGCGTAGAGCCGCACCGCGTCGGCGTGATCGTCGTTCATGTGCGCGAGGATCTCGGGCTCGGCCGCGACGAGCTCCCCGGCGTCGCCGGTCTCGGTCAGGACGTCCTGCGGCTCGAGATCGACGATGCGGCCGAAGCCGGCGACGAGATGCGCCGCCTCGAGCGTCGATCCGGTAGAACGCGAAGTCGGCGAAGCCGGCGAACATTTCCGCCTCGGGCTGGCGGTCGAGATAGCGCCGGCGCGCCTCCGGGTCGTCGGTCACGGCCGCCGTCCCCATCAGCATCACGCGGGCGCCCTGCAGCGGATCGCCCTCCTTGCGCTCGTCGATCATCAGCGAGACGCGCGGGTCGGCGAGGATGTTCTTGGTGTGCACGGCAAGGCGCGAGATCAGCAGCAGCGGCGCGCCGTCGGCCGCGGTCGCGACGTTCACCAGCGAGCAATAGGGATCGCCCGAACCGGGCATCAGCGTCGCCAGCGCCCCGGAGCGGCCCTCGCGCAGGAGCTTCTTGGCGGCAATCTTGGGGTCGAAATCGGCCGTGGGGTTCATGGGCGCCTCTGCTGCTCCTGCCATGTTAGCCGCGCCCTTGCGTTCGGGAATCGGCACCCCCAGGCCGTGGCGGGTGGAAACTTGCCCTTGGCGCTTAGGCGCGATGCGAGCTATGTCCACAAAGCCTTTGACGAATCACGTGTTTGTCAGAGGTTTGTCACATTTCGGCCTAGCTTTGCGGGCTTCAAGGCCTGGGGCGAAACTAGGGACAAGGGGCTTCATGCCGACCATCGCTCTCGTCGACGACGACCGCAATATCCTGACGTCGGTCTCGATCGCGCTCGAGGCCGAGGGCTACCGGATCATGACCTACACCGACGGCGCCTCGGCGCTCGACGGCTTCAAGACGTCGCCGCCCGATCTCGCCATCCTCGACATCAAGATGCCGCGCATGGACGGCATGGAGACCTTGCGCCGGCTGCGCCAGAAGTCCGACATGCCGGTGATCTTCCTCACCTCCAAGGACGAGGAGATCGACGAGTTGTTCGGCCTCAAGATGGGCGCCGACGATTTCATCCGCAAACCGTTCTCGCAGCGTCTGCTGGTCGAGCGCGTCAAGGCGGTGCTCCGCCGCGCGGTCGCCGAAGGACGGCACCGCGCCGAAGGAGACCGACGCCGCCAAGGTGCTCGAGCGCGGTCTGTTGCGCATGGACCCCGAGCGCCACACCTGCACCTGGAAGGACGAGCCGGTGACGCTCACCGTCACCGAGTTCCTGATCCTGCAGGCGCTCGCCAGCCGCCCGGGCGTGGTCAAGAGCCGCAACGCGCTGATGGACGCCGCCTACGACGACCAAGTCTACGTCGACGACCGCACCATCGACAGCCACATCAAGCGCCTGCGCAAGAAGTTCAAGGGGTCGACGACGATTTCGACATGATCGAAACGCTTTACGGCGTCGGCTACCGTTTCAAGGAGATGTGACGCCAGCCTGCGGCCGAGTTGGCGCAGTGCTGCAGAACTCGGTTCTGCGCAAGGGACCGCGTGAACTTTGCGGATCCGACGGGCCGGATGCTAGAACTGATGCCGGGCATACTGGGTCGCAACCGCCAGACGGAACCGTGCTCAACCGAACGCCCGGAGAGCTTGAGCATCGAGGTCGAGCCTGAGCGGCCTGACGACAGTCAGGCGCCGCAGCGAAAAACGCGGCGCGCGCCGGCTCGCCGATCTGCGCATGGCTGGCAGCTCTTCGTACGCTTGAGCTTTTCGAGCCTCACCCGGCGCATCATCTTTCTCAACGTCACCGGCCTGCTCGCGCTCGTCATCGGCATTCTCTACCTCTCGCAGTTCCGCGCCGGCCTGATCGACGCGCGCGACAGAACGGCTGCTGGTGCAGGGCGAGATCATCGCCGGCGCGATCGCGTGCGTCGGCGACCGCCGAGCACCGGACACCATCACCTTCGATCCCGAGCGGCTGCTCGAGCTGCAGGCCGGGCGAAAGCTACGGCCCGTCGGAGGAGACGCTCTCGGGCTCGAGTTCTCGATCAATCCGGAACGGGTCGCGCCGGTGCTGCGCCGGCTGGTGTCGCCGACCAATACGCGCGCGCGCATCTACGACCGCGACGGCGTGCTGATCCTCGACAGCCGCAATCTCTACGACGTGCTGCGCTTCGATCTGCCGCCGCCGACGACCGACAAGCCCGGGCTGCTGCGAGCGCTTCTATGTCGACGATCCGCACCTGGCTCAGCCGCGGCACCCTGCCGCTCTATCGCGAGCTCGGGCCGCAGAACGGCAAGAGCTACGACGAGGTGGCGAACGCGCTCGAGGGCTTCAAGTCGAGCATGGTGCGCATCAACGAGCGCGGCGAGGTGATCGTCTCGGTGGCGGTCCCGGTGCAGCGCTTCCGCGCGGTGCGCGGCGCGCTCATGCTGTCGACGCAAGGCGCCGACATCGACGATATGGTCGGCGCCGAGCGGCTCGCCATCTTCAAGGTATTCCTGGTCGCCGCCGGCGTGATGGTGGTGCTGTCGTTCCTGCTCGCCGGCACCATCGCGGGACCGGTGCGGCGGCTGGCCGAAAGCGCGCAGCTCGTGCGCCGGCGCATTCGCTCGCGGGTCGAGATCCCCGACTTCACCCAGCGGCGCGACGAGATCGGGCATCTCTCGGGCACGCTGCGGGACATGACCAACGCGCTCTACAGCCGCATCGACGCGATCGAGAGCTTCGCCGCCGACGTCGCGCACGAGCTCAAGAACCCGCTCACCTCGCTGCGCTCGGCGGTCGAGACGCTGCCGCTCGCCAAGAACGACGAAAGCCGCGGCCGTCTGCTGGCGGTCATCCAGCACGACGTGAAGCGGCTCGACCGGTTGATCTCCGATATTTCGGACGCCAGCCGCCTCGACGCCGAGATGCAGCGGCACGAAGCGCAGCCGGTCGACCTGAAGAGACTGCTCAACACCGTGGTCAACGTGGCCAACGAGGTGCCGCACGACGACGGCGTGCTGGTGGAGCCTGACTTTCGAGGGCGACGAGCAGGCGAGCTTCGTGGTGCCCGGCCACGATTCGCGACTGGGACAGGTGATCGACAACCTGATCGACAATGCCCGCTCGTTCTCGCCGCCCGGCGGCACGGTCCGCATCGTCTGCCGGCATTTGAAGAACGAGGTCGAGATCGTCGTCGACGACGATGGACCGGGCGTGGATCCCGAAACGCTGCGAGAAAATCTTCGAGCGCTTCTACACCCACCGGCCGCATCAGGACTTCGGCCAGAATTCCGGATTGGGCCTCTCGATCTCCAAGCAGATCGTCGAGGCGCATGACGGCCGCATCTGGGTGGAGAATCGTCAAGCCGCAGGGGCGGCCGCGGACGAAGCACCCGCGGTGCTCGGCGCACGCTTCATCGTGCGGCTGCCGGCGATGTGATGGCGGCGGACGCTCCGACGGTGCACGCCGCGGCGGTGTTGGCGGGTGCGCGCGCCGCGTTGATCCGCGGCCCGGCCGGCGCCGGGAAATCGCGGCTTGCGCTGGCGCTGCTCCATGCCGCCGACACCGGCCTGCTGCAGTTCGCCCGCCTGGTGGGTGACGATCGCCTTCACCTCGAAGCCTGTCATGACCGCCTGCTGGCGCGGCCGGCCGCTTCGCTCGCGGGGTTGATCGAAGTGCGAGGATTGGGCATTCGGCGGCTTGCCTTCGAGCCGGTCGCCGTGGTGGGTCTTCGTGATCGATCTCGCCGCGGACGACGCTGAACGATTGCCCGCTGCCGCCAGCCGCGAGACGGTGATCTCGGGCATCAGCCTGCCGCGACTTCGCGGTCGCATCCGGCATCGACCCGCTGCCGGCGGTGTTGGCGCTGCTCGGCACCGCCGACAACGGTTCGTGACATTAAACCTGAGTAAGGAACCTTGCGGGGGCACCCGGTGGCACAAAAGTAACGCGTTGAAGGTAGCCTCGACTGTGGCCTTGGGCGCTCGAAATCCACCTCGCACCGGCGCCCGGACGGCGCCTCTTTGCCGCGATGCAACACCTGCCCGATAACGCCGGAAAGGCCCTTGCGCCGGGACTCCGGATGGTCATGATGGGCACCCTTTCGTGCGGTGCAACGGGGACGCGCCCGCGGGGAGTCTCTATGATCGGTCTCGTTCTGGTCACGCACGGGCGTCTCGCCGTCGAGTTCCGCTCGGCCCTCGAGCACGTGGTGGGACCGCAACGGCAGATCGAGGCGGTCACCATCGGCCCCGACGACGACGTCGAGCAACGCCGCAAGGACATCATCGAGGCGGTCAAGCGCGTGGACACCGGCGAAGGCGTCGCCATCCTGACCGACATGTTCGGCGGCACTCCCTCGAACCTGGCGATTTCCGTGATGGGCCGGCCCAAGGTCGAGGTGCTCGCCGGCATCAATCTGCCGATGCTGGTGAAGCTCGCCAAGGTGCGCGGCGAGTGCTCCGCTGACCGAGGCGGTGGCCGCGGCGCAGGACTCCGGCCGCAAGTACATCACCATCGCCAGCCGCGTCCTGACCGGCAAATGAGCGCCCTGCCGGCGCCGACGATCGCCCCACGGACAAGCCGTCGCCGCGCGAGGGCGCGATCGTGCGCGTGCTGCAAATCTGCAACAAGAAGGGCCTGCACGCGCGCGCCTCCGCCAAGTTCGTGCAGACGGTCGAGAGGTTCGACGCCGACGTGCGGGTGACGCGCGCCGGCGAGACCGTGGGCGGCACGTCGATCATGGGTCTGATGATGCTGGCGGCCGGACCGGCACCACCATCACGGTCGAGGCCACCGGTGCCGAAGCCGCCAGGTGATCGAGGCGCTGGCGGCGCTGGTGAGCGGACGCTTCACCGAAGAGGAATGATCACTGTCGGCCCGGTCCGTGCGACGAGTCGCTTCCGCAGACATTCGCTCAACGACCGCGCGAAACGACTATATAAAGACTATCTTTATATCGTCGTTGCGGCGAGGCGCGCGGCCCTGCTATAGGCACGGCCGAACGGGGTGCCGCCGGGCATATCCCCATTTCCAGCCAGCCAAGGACCGTCATGAAAGCCGCGTCGAAAGCCGTGAAGAGCGCCGCCCACGCCAAGCCCGCCGCCGACTACGTGGTCAAGGACATCGGGCTGGCCGAATGGGGCCGCAAGGAGATCGCCATCGCCGAGACCGAGATGCCGGGCCTGATGGCGACGCGCGAGGAGTTCGGCCCGACCCAGCCGCTGCGCGGCGCGCGCATCTGCGGCTCGCTGCACATGACGATCCAGACCGCGGTGCTGATCGAGACGCTCAGGGCGCTCGGCGCCGACGTGCGCTGGGCCTCGTGCAACATCTACTCGACCCAGGACCATGCCGCGGCCGCCATCGCGGCCGGCGGCACGCCGGTGTTCGCCGTCAAGGGCGAGACCCTGACCGACTACTGGGACTTCCCGCATCGCATCTTCGAGTGGGGCGACGGCGGCACCCCCAACATGATCCTGGACGACGGCGGCGACGCCACGCTGCTGATTCACCTCGGGCTGCGCGCCGAGCAGGGCGAAACCGGCCTGATCAGCAAGCCGACCAACGAGGAAGAGGAAATCCTGTTCGCGTCCATCAAGCAGCGGCTCAAGGACAAGCCCGGCTGGTACAGAAGAATGCCGAGGGCATCCGCGGCGTGACCGAGGAGACCACGACCGGCGTCCACCGGCTCTACGAAATGCAGAAGAAGGGCACGCTGCTCTGGCCGGCGATCAACGTCAACGACAGCGTCACCAAGTCGAAGTTCGACAACCTCTACGGCTGCCGCAAATCGCTGGTCGACGGCATCCGCCGCGGCACCGACGTGATGATGGCCGGAAAGGTCGCGATGGTCGCCGGCTTCGGCGACGTCGGCAAGGGATCGGCCGCTTCGCTGCGGCAGGCCGGCTGCCGCGTCATGGTGTCGGAGGTCGATCCGATCTGCGCGCTGCAGGCGGCGATGGAAGGCTACGAGGTCACCACGATGGAGGATGCGGCGCCGCGCGCCGATATCTTCGTGCACCGCGACCGGCAACTCGATGTCATTACGTCGACCACATGCGCAAGATGAAGGATCGGGCGGTCGTCGTAATATCGGTCACTTCGACAGCGAGTTCGAAGTCGCTGCGTTGCGCAACCTGAAGTGGGTCAACGTCAAACCGCAAGTCGACGAGATCGAGTTCCCGGACGGCAAGCGCATCATCCTGTTGTCGGAAGGCCGGCTCGTGAACCTCGGCAACGCCATGGGCCATCCGAGCTTCGTGATGTCGTCCTCGTTCACCAACCAGACGCTGGCGCAGATCGAGTTGTGGACCAATCCGGCAAGTACGAGAAGAAGGTCTACACGCTGCCCAAGCATCTCGACGAGAAGGTCGCGCGGCTGCATCTCGCCAAGATCGGCGTCAAGCTGACGAAATTGTCGGACAAGCAGGCGACCTATATCAACATCCCCGCCGACGGGCCGTACAAGTCGGACAGCTACCGGGTATCGAGGACGGACGGAGAGAACGGGCGCCGCAAGGCAGAGAACAGAGGACGGATGCAACGATCGTCGTCCGCTATCCATTCTCCATTTGCGGCACCCGTCGTCCACCTCCGGTTCTCCGATCCGGCGGAATGGCGATGATCAGATAACGCGCCGTTGGTCCCTCGACACCCAGGAAGCGGCGCGTGACGTCCACCTCGATGCGCTTTCCCACCGGCCCGCGCGCGGCGCGGGCGTTCGCAACAGTCACGCACCCGCCGGCTTGCGCAGGACAGACCAACACGATGCCATCGCGCGCGATCCGAGCGTCGAGTCCCGCGGGGGAACGCCATCGAGCGCGTTCACGGTCAGCGGACGGCTCGGCAGGTAGAACGCCACGTCGTAGTTGAAATCCTCGTAGCTGCTGAACAG
>CAWJKL010000002.1:0-418908 GCA_963843475.1 uncultured Alphaproteobacteria bacterium
CCACCATTTGGCCAGTTCGTGATCAATTTGAACACCGCCAAGACGCTTGGGGTCGCTGTCCCGCCGATGCTATCTGCGCGCGCCGATGAAGTGATTGAATAAGGGCGTTCTCCGCCGGGGTCGCTGCAAGTGTTGCACGCAACTCCGGTGACTGACCGTCGCTGGTCCGATATCCTGTCTTGCGTTCCCCCAGTTCGTGGATTGTCGGATGTACTTCGACCGGTTCAACCGACGCGAGTTCATCGCCCTGCTCGGCGGCGCAGCGGCGGCGTGGCCGGTGGCAGCACGTGCGCAGCAGCGGACCATGCCGGTGATCGGATTTCTCTCCACGGTCTCGCCCGTCGGTTTCGAACATCGCCTGCAGGCTATTCCGTCAGGGCCTCAAAGACTTGGGCTATGTCGAGGGGGAAAATGTTGCGATCGAATACCGCTGGGCGGAGAACAAACTCGACCAGCTCGCGGCGCTCGGCGCCGATCTGGTTCGCCGGCAGGTCTCCGTGATCGTCGCGAGCGGCGGGACCGCCGGCGCGATCGCCGCAAAGGCTCTCGATACCAAGATTCCAATCGTCTTCGGCATCCCCGAAGACCCGGTCAAGCTTGGTCTGGTCGCGAGCCTCGGCCGGCCCGGCGGCAACATGACGGGCGTCAATTTCTTCGTGGGCGAGATATTGGCGAAGCGATTGGAGCTGCTGAGCGAACTCGTGCCCAAAGCAGAACGCGTGGCGGTGTTCATCAATCCGGCCAATGCCGAGCGTGCCGCGACCCAGGCCAAAGAGCTCGAGGACGCCGCCCGCGCCATGAGACTTCAAACTCGTATCTTCAACACCGGGAGCGGACGCGACATCGAGGCGGCGTTCGCAACGCTCGCACGCGACCGTCCCGACGCGTTGTTCGTCAGCGCCGATCCGATATTCGTGACCCGCCGCGTGCAGCTCGCCAACCTGGCGTCGCGCCATGCGATTCCGTCGTCGTTCTCGGTGCGTGAGATTGTCGAAGCCGGCGGCCTGATGAGCTACGGCCCAAACATTTCCGATGCCTATCGGCAGCTTGGAATCTATGCCGGCCGCGTCCTCAAAGGTGCGAAGCCGGCGGACTTGCCTGTCCTGCAGTCGGTCAAGTTCGAACTGGTCATCAACGCGGCGACCGCCCGGATGCTTGGGCTGACCGTGCCGCCGACGCTGCTTGCCACCGCCGACGAAGTAATCGAGTAGGCCGCAGCTTGTGAATCCACTTGCCGTCCAGGATGACGGCTCAACGTCGGATTCCTTGGGTATTCAGTTCGCCTTGATCCCGGCGTCCTGCACGACCTTGGACCATTTCGCCCATTCGGCGGCGATATCCTTGGCGTAGTCGTCCGGCGTGCCGGGCACCGGCTCGGCGCCTTCCGCGGCGATCTTGGCCTTGACGTCGTCGGACGTCAGCGCCTCCTGCAGCGCCTTGTGCAGCTTGGCGACGATCGCTGGCGGCGTGCCCGCCGGCGCAATGAGGCCGTAGCGCTGCGCCGCCTCGAAGCCCGCCAATCCGCTTTCCGCGGCCGTCACCAGTTCGGGCAGGACGGAGATGCGCTTCGGGCTCGCCAGCGCGAGCGGCCGCACCAGGTCGTTCTTGATGTTGCCGATGATCGAAGGCAGCCCCGCGAACATGATCGGCACATGATTGCCGACCAGCGCGGCGACCGCCGGGCCCGAGCCGCGAAACGGCACGTGCACCAGCGAGACACCGGCTGCCTGCTCGAACAGCACCGCGGTGAGATGGTTCGGCGTGCCGGCGCCGCCCGATCCGTAGGTCAGCTTGCCCGGCTCCTTCTTCGCCAGCGCGATCAGCTCCTTGATCGTATTCGCCGGCACCGACGGATGGACGACGACGGCGAGCGGCGCGTAGGCAATCAGGCCGATCGGCGTGAAATCCTTGACCGGATCGTAGCCCGCATTGGAATAGAACGCCGGGCCCTGCGCCAACGTGCCGGTATTGCCCAGGCCGAGCGTGTAGCCATCGGGCGCGCTCCTGGCGATCTGCCGGGTCGCAGTGGTGCCGCCGGCGCCGGGACGGTTCTCGACCACGACCTGCTGGCCGAGCGTCTGGCTCATCCGGTCGCCGATGACGCGCGCCATGATGTCGTTGCCGCCGCCGGCCGCGGTCGAGACCACCAACGTGATGGCGCGGGTTGGATAGTCCTGAGCCCGGGCTTGCTCCGCGCCAAGCGCGGCGACGAGCGCCGCGGCGAACAAGAACGCGTTCATGCGAAGCATCTCCGTGAGTGGGGGCCGATCAGAACTTCTTGTGACAGGGAATTTGTTGCAGCGCCGCCGCGGCGCCCGCGATATCGAAGGTGATGGTCGGGTTGCCGGCCCACGCCAGCGCCGGACTGACCTGCAAAGTGTTCGCCTTCACGAACTTGGCGATGAAGTCGGTGTCCTCTCCCTGCTGGGTGAAGAACAGCGCCGTTCCGCGCGGGTTGAACATGAACGTGCCTTCCGCCGGGGCTCCGCCGTCGAAGCTGTAGCGGGTGCGCGCATCGGCGGAGCTGACGGGCTCAGAGAACACCACGAACACCGACCAGAAGTCGTTGCTGCGGTACTTGTTGCGGTCGTCGAACGGATTGTCGCAACGCAGGTACAACGTCGCAGTGACGTCGCGGCCGGATTTCGAGATCGCGCCTTTGCCGGGAGGCGTGCGTTGCATCGCGATCTTCTTGCCGTTGGGGGCGGTCTCGGTGGCATCCTGCCATTCCGCCAGTGCCGGCCCGGCGAAAATTAGCATCACGAGGATAACGGTGGTGGTGGCGACGCGCACATCATGTCTCCCGTTGTCGTGGTCCCGGCCCTAGGTTGTGACGGGATTTCCCGGTTCGCAAGATGCCAAATAGTACCGCAAACGACCCACTGCGGTCTTCGCCCTTCGAGGATAGACTGAGGCATATCAACCTTGAACAGGCACAACGGTCACCCGCGACCTAGACGCTCCGAACAAACAGGGCCTGCATCGGAGGAAATATGGCGCACGATCCGCAATGGCTCTACATCGGCCGCCGCACACTGATGGCGCGTCTGCTGGCGCTGGCATCTTCGGTCCCGGTGGTGGCGATGGGAGCACGCAGCGCCGCCGCCCAATCTGCGAGCCGGCCGCCCGATGGCGCCGGCAGGTTCGCGTTCGGCATTCTCGGCGATATGCCCTACACGCGTCAGCAGGAGGCGGAATACGCGCGCGTGCTCGACGATATCAACGCGCGCGATCTGGCGTTTGTGGCTCACGTCGGCGACATGGTGGGCGATCCGAGGCCGTTCGAGCGCGATCCCAAGTCCGCGCGCCAGCCCGCAACGGACGAGAACTACGCCTACGTGCTCGACACGTTCAAGTCCTGCAAGCACCCGTTGATCCTGACGCCGGGCGACAACGACTGGGCCGACGTGGTCGAGTTTACGACGCTCAAGGTCGATCCGCTGGAGCGGCTGGCGAAGGTGAGGTCGATGTTCTACGCCGAGCCGAGCCGCAGCCTGGGCACACGGACGATCGCGCTCGAGAGCCAGGCCGGCGATGCCGAGCACAAGACTTACGTCGAAAACCGGATGTGGTCGATGCGCGGCGTCACCTTCGCCACGCTGCACATCATGGGCAGCAACGACAATGCGTCGCGGACGCCCGAGCTGGTCGCCGAATACCAGGCGCGCAGGGCCGCCAACATGGCGTGGCTCAGGAAGGCTTTCGCGCGGGCGAAGGCCGACAACAGCCTCGGCCTCGTGCTGATCGCGCACGCCAATCCGGGCTTCGAGAACTTCTGGCCGCCGAGCTACCTCGGCCGCTACTTCCGCATGTTTCACGGCGCCAAGGTGCCGAGCCCGCTGCCGGCCTCGGCTTATGACGACTACGTGCGTATCCTGGCCGAGGAGAGTGGAGAGTTACGGCAAGCCGACCATGCTGTTCCATGGCGACACGCACCTGTTCCGCATCGACAAGCCGCTGTTCAGCGCCAAGACCAAGCGGCCGTTCGAGAACTTTACGCGCGCGGAGACGTTCGGCTGGCCGGACTCACATTGGATTCATGTGGACGTCGATCCGGCCAGACCGGAGCTGTTCACCTGTACGGCACAGATCGTGCCGGGAAACAGGCTGCACCATATGTAGGCGGGGGCCCGATGCCTTCGGAATCGGGACACTAGCGGACGGGCACTCCACTTTCGTGCCCGTGCCGTGCAAGCCGAAGCGTGGATTGCGAAATCTTCGGACGGATCAGCGCCAGAAGAACGAGAAGGAATTCTGCTGCTGCCGGCGATAATAGTCGTGCGAGTAATAGTTGCGGTTCTGGGGCCGCGCCGCCGTCTTGCGCGGCTTGGCGGCGGGAGCCGGCTTGGCTTCTTCGGGAGGCGCCGGCAGCGCGACAGCGGTGGTCACGATCGACTTCGGCCGGGCCGCTGCAAGCGCCGGCAGGGCCGGCGAAACCAACGCAACCTGCTGGGACGCGATCTGGCGGGTCGTCAGCAACATCGCCGGGACCGTAGCCGCGGTGATCGTCGAAACAAGGACCGGCGCCACCGAGGCAATCGGGCGCCCGACGGTAAAGTCTGCAAACATCGCCGTTTCAACGACGGCCTTCGACGGCGTGCTCGCGGACGGAGCGGGTACGGCGCTCACCGCCGGCGCCGGCTTGGAAGCCTCGACCTGTGCCGGAGTGAGTGCGGCCTGCACGATCTCGGGCTTGCGGTCGTCAGTTACCGCCGTCGGCCGATCGGCCTTGGCGTCCGTGCCGTCGCCACCATCGGCCTTGCCGACGGTTGGCATTGCTGCGGTTTCAGGAACGACCGCCACGACGGTCGGAATCGCGGGCTCGACTCGGGGGCGGCAGCGGAGCGAGCGCGAACGCACCGGGAGTTTCTGGCGCGAACAGCATGATCCCGCTGGCGCCGGCCACGGCGCCGCCGATCACGAAGGCCAAGACCGCACCGATCTTGCGCCCCACACTCCAGGACCGTTTGGAATAGACCCCCGGACGAGGGAAAGGCATGGAACACCCCTGAAACGCCTCAACCCCGCTACCGACGGCTGCACGCCGACGGACGCCGCTACACCGGGGTCGGACCACACTCAGGTTTGGTCGCGCCAGGAGTTAGAAAGGTTCGACACGTCTCGTTATTTCATACCTTGCTATCGTTAATGGTGCGCAAATGCCACGCCGCGGCGGCGACAAAAATGGCTCACCGCATCGACCTACCGGCCGGTAGTGCCGCCAGCCCGAAGTCCCCCTCGCCCCCAAAGGTGTATCGCGCCGAGCCGAGCGCGATCACGAGGCGGCGCTGCGGCTCTCCTGCGCCATTCGGGTCCAGCGATTCTCAGGGAACGGCAGGCCAAGATTCTCGCGCAAGGTCGCGCCCTCGTACTCGGTGCGGAACAGGCCGCGGCGCTGCAATTCGGGAATGAGCAGGTCGACGATATCGTCCAGTCCCTGCGGGATGGTCAGCGGCAATAGATTGAACCCGTCGGCGGCGCCGGCCTCGAACCAGTGCGCCAGTGTGTCGGCAATCTCGGCCGGCGTGCCGCACACCGTGCGGTGCGCCCGCTGGCCGATCACCCGCTTGTAGAGCTGGCGGATCGTCAGGTTCTCGCGCCGCGCCAGATCGACGATGACCTTGAGCCGGCCGTGCTCGGCATTGGCCCAGACCGGCTCGGGCACCGGCCCGTCGAGCGGATAGGCCGAGAGGTCCTTGCCGAAATAGGCCGACAGATTCTTGATGCCGAGCTCGGGCTGGATCAGCGACTGCAACTGCTCGTATTTGTCTTCGGCTTCCGCGCGGCTCGACGCGATCACCGTCATGACGCCGGGCAGCACCTTCACGGCCTCGGGCGGGCGGCCGTAACGCGCCGCGCGCCGCTTGATGTCGGCATAGAACGCGCGCGCCGCCTCAAGGTCCTGCTGCACCGTGAACACCACCTCGGCGGTTTCGGCGGCAAGCTCGCGGCCGTCGTCGGACTGCCCGGCCTGCACGACCACCGGGCGGCCCTGCGGCGACGGCTGGATCATCAGCGGCCCGCGCACCGAGAAATGCTGGCCCTTGTGATTGAGGAAGTGCATCTTCGCGGGATCGAGATACATGCCGCTCGCCTTGTCGGCGACGATCGCGCCCTCCTCCCAGCTATCCCACAATCCGAGCACGACCTGCGCGAACTCGCGCGCGCGGGCGTAGCGTTCGGCATGGGCCGCATGGGTCTCGCGGCTGAAATTCAGCGCCTCGGCGGTGGCGAGCGAGGTCACCAGGTTCCAGCCGGCGCGGCCGCTGCTGATGGCGTCGAGCGAGGCGAAGAACCGCGCCACCGTGAACGGCTCGTGATAGGTCGTCGTCATGGTGGCGACGAGGCCGATGCGCTCGGTGACGGCGGAGAGCGCGCCGAGCAAGGTCAGCGGCTCGAGCCGCGAGCACGCGGCGGTGCGCTGCCAGACGTCCACATCGTCGGCGCCGAAGGTGGCGTTGGTGTCGGCGGTGAACAGCAGGTCCAACTTGCCGCGCTCGGCGGTGCGGGCGATGCGCGCGTACTGCTGGAACGACAGCCGCGCGTTGGCGTCGACGCCGGGATCGCGCCAGGCGGCGACGTGATGCCCGCTGCCATCGAAGAACAGGCCGAGCTTCATCTGGCGCAAGGACGTGGATTTCGGAGGGATGAGCCATGGCCGGCATTCCTGGCGTCCGGCGGCCCGCGGCCGCCGTGAACGATCATCATCCCGCACGGGCCAAACCTTGCCAAGCGCGGTCCCTTGAAACCGGCGCGGCCGATGCGGATTTAGGAGAAGCGCGGGGGCCGTCCGTGGAGATATCCGGCGGCATGCGCCATTCCGGGAGAGCGTCATGACACGCCTTGCCCTTTTTTCCACGATCCTGCTCATGCTGTCGGCCGCGCCGGCGGCTGCGGCCGACTGCTATTGGTCGAACGGCGTCTATCGTTGCACCGACCGGTCCGGCCGGACCTATGTGGTGAAGCCACGCGTCGATCCGGGGAGCGGCAGCAGCGCCGATCGCAACGTACGGTGCGCGCCCCAGCCTACGTCCCACCGCCCGACACGGGCAGCGGGATGGGCGGCTTCAGCTACGGCTGCACGATGATGCGCTGCTGACCGGTCCTTTGGACCGGATCGGCACCGCTACGCCTGGCGCCGCAAGAGCGGGCGCTTGGTAACTCAATGCTTTGTGGCGCTGCGGCGAAAAGCCGACAGGTTTCGCGTTTCGGGAAAGAGCGCTTTGACGGGACGGAACTATTCTCAGCCCCTTGGAATTGTTCCATCCAGGACTTTCGGACGTCGTCAGCCCGTCTCGCAATTGCAATAATACGAGTTCAGAGCCGACGAAGGCCCACCCAACCAGATCGCCAACCCCAGCACGAGGTAGTCAAATGTCGAAGGTGAGAAAACTCGAGCCGCGTAAGGTCGCGCCCTCGCTGCACACGCCCACCGATCTTTCCCCCGAAGCCGTCAAGGCGATCTCCAAGGCGCTCAACGCGTTACTCGCCGACGCCTTCGCGCTCTATCTCAAGACCAAGAACTTCCACTGGCATGTCAGCGGCCCGGAGTTCCGCGATTACCATCTGTTGCTGGACGAGCAGGCGGACCAGATCTTCGCCACCACCGACCAGCTTGCCGAGCGGGTGCGCAAGATCGGCGGCACCACCATCAAGTCGATCGGACAGATCGCCAAGCTGCAGCAGATCGAGGACAACGACGCGCCATACGTGGCGCCGCGTGACATGCTGCTGGAGTTGATGGCCGACAACAAGGCGGTAGCCCACCGGATGCGCAAGGCCCACGAGGTGGCTGACGAGCACGACGACATCGCCACCGCCAGCATTCTCGAAACCTTCGTCGACGACACCGAGCGCCGCACCTGGTTCCTGTTCGAGGCCACGCGGACCGGCGGCGAGCGCGCCGTGCAGGCGGCGGAATAGCACCGCAAGCGCCACCCCGACGTCCCTCACCGCGCGAAGCCGCTCGAGGGAAGCCGCGGGACCTTGCTCATCCTATGCTCCTGACATGGCCGTGCCGCCGGGCGCGTGCCATGTCTTTGTTTGCCTGCTCGCGGCGGGTCCAACTTGGCCTGTCGTCGATGGCATGCGAAATCCCGGATTGATATGGTCGGGCGGTCTGCCAACGGCGGCGGCCACGGAACTCGCACCGGGGTCAAGCGCGGCGCCGGAGCGTATGGCGAACGAAAGAGACGGCCCTCCGGATGCCCTTTGCGCGCAGCCAGACCCTCTGGCATCTCAAGAATGTCGGTTTCTCTCCGGCCCGCCTGGGCCTGCTTGCCGGCGCCATCGCGCTGATGTGCATTGCGGGCCTGGCGGCAATGACCTTGGCGTTTCGCGCTACCGAGGCACAGCGCTGGGTGCAGAAGACGATCGAAATCCGGCAACTGACCGGCGAGCTCCTGCAGGCCACGCTCGATGCCGAAACCGGCGTTCGCGGCTATCTGCTGGCGGATAGCGACACCTTTCTGGAGCCCTATCGCGCCGCCGCACCGAAGATCATGGTCACGCTCGACCAGTTGCGGGCAATGACCTCCGACGATCCTCCGCAAAGCGTGCGCCTGCAGCAGATTGCACAAATCTCCGAGCAGCTCAGCGAGGTCTACCGGCAGATGTTGTCGCTTGCCGCGAAAGGTGAGCGGACCGAAGCCGTCGATCTGGTCAGGGCGCGTGCGGGAAAATCGCTGATGGACGAAACGCGGCGCCTGATCGCCGCTTTCGATCAGGTCGAACGCGACTTGCTGGCCGAGCGAATCCGCGACGCCGGCAGATTGCGGGCGATGCTGGTAACGGCGGTCGTCGGTGCCCTGGCGTTCGCCATTGGGCTGCTGCTGTTCTTCGCCAAGATGAGCTACGACTACGTTCGGCAGCTCGATTTTCGCACCGCCGAACTTGAGAACGAAGTGCGGCGGCGGGTCGAATCCGAATGCGACTCTCGTGCAGGCGCAGAAGATGGAGGCCGTCGGGCAGCTCACTGGCGGCATCGCGCACGACTTCAACAACATGCTGACGGTCATCATCGGCAGCCTCGAAACGCTGCAGCGCCGTCTCAAGCACATGCTGTCCGAGAGCGAGAGCGGCGAGAAGCTCGCCGCGCTGACCAAACCGACGGAGCTGGCGCTGCAAGGCGCGCGCAACGCCGCCAAGCTGACGCACCGGCTGCTGGCGTTTGCGCGCCGCCAGCCGCTGGCGCCCGTTCAGCTCGATCTCAACAAGGTCGTCAGCGGAATGTCCGAGCTGCTGCGCCGGACCGTGGGAGAGACGATCGTGCTTCGAGACCGTCCTCGGCGCCGGACTGTGGCGGACATTCGTCGACGCCAATCAGCTCGAGAACGTGCTGCTCAATCTGGTGGTGAATGCCCGCGACGCGATGCCGAATGGCGGCCATCTCACGATCGAGACCGCCAACGCCTATCTCGACGAAGCCTACGCGGCGCGATTCGGCGATGTCGCTGCCGGCCAATATCTGATGCTGAGCGTGACCGACACCGGCACCGGCATGAGCCCCGAACTGCTGGCGCGGGTATTCGAGCCATTCTTCAGCACCAAGGGCGACCAGCAGGGCTCCGGCCTCGGCCTTGCGATGGTGCATGGCTTCGTCAAGCAGTCCGGCGGTCACGTCCGGATCTACAGCGAGCTCAACGAAGGCACCACGGTCAAAATCTATCTGCCGCGGATCAAGGCAGCGGAAGCCGCCGCCAATCCGGAGGAACTGCTGCCAGCGCGACGTCCGCGTCGAGACAGCGGCGAACCCCTCGGAGACCGTGCTGGTGGTCGAGGACAATGACGACGTCCGCCACTACGCCCAGTCGGCGCTCGAAGAACTCGGCTACACCGTGCTGCTGGCGCGCGACGCGACCGAAGCCCTGCGGATCACCGCAAATGGCGGGCGCATCGACCTGCTGTTCACCGACGTCGTCCTGCCCGGCAAGATGAACGGTCGCCAGTTGTCGCAGAAGATTCTGGAGGAGCGGCCCAACTTGCCGGTGCTGTTCACGACCGGCTACACGCCGAATGCGATCGTGCATCACGGCCGGCTCGATCCCGACGTCCAGCTGCTGTCGAAGCCCTACACGCAAACGGACCTGTCGCGCAAAGTCCGCGCCATGCTCGACCGCTGAACGGTCTTATATTAGGTTGCAAGTCGTCCGCAGGCGTCGACGCTCAGCCGGGGAGATCCGGCTCGTCCGGCGCGACGGTGTGGTTGTAGACCACGTATGCGGCGATCAGAAACGGCGTCGCCAGGAATGTCCCGAGCGGTCCCCACAGCCAGGTCCAGAACGCCAACGACACGAACGTCGCCAGCGGACTGAGCGTCAAATGGCGCCCGATGATGCTCGGCGTGATCAGATGGCCCTCGACGGTCGCGAACGCCACGAACATCGCCGGCGCCAGAAACGCTGCCGGCAGCGTCGGCAGCGAGACGACGCCGAGCACGAACAGCAGAAGCACGACGATCGCCGGCCCGACATACGGAATGAAGTTGAGCAGCGCCGCCACCACGCCCCACAGAATCGGATTGGGGAGCCCGACGACAAACGCGATCAGACCCGCGGCAAGACCGACGCCGACGTTCACCACGCTCACGACCTTCACGTAGCGTGTGAGACTCTCCTCGATCTCGTTGAGGATCCGCAGCACGCGCAACCGGTTGTCCTGGCTCTCGAACTTGAGCACCAGAAATCGCCGCTGCCGGTCGCGCGACAGCAGCAGAAAGAACAGCATGCCGAAGAACAGCACGAGCTGACCGACTGCCGGCGTCAGCCATTCCAGCAATTGCGCCAGAATGGTGCCGGCTGAAAGTTCGAGCTTCGGCGTATCGGCCGCCGTCCCGAAAATCGTCGCGAGCGAAATCTGCAATTCGCGCCATGCGGCGATCGGCTGTTCGAAGAACCGGGCCTTGGCCTTGAGCGCCGCAGCAATCTCGGGCCCGCGGGCGGCCCAGCCGGACACCACGCCACCGAGCATCACAAGGCCGACATTGATCACCACCAGCACCACGCCAACAACGACCGCGGCAAAGACCGAACTCGGGATGCGCAGCCGCGCTGCGTAGATGGCCAGCGGGCTGAACATGATGCTCACGATGATCGCCGCGACGATCGGAGCGACCAGCGAGCGCGCCAGATAGAGAAACGCAATCAGCAGCAGAACGAAGATGCCGGCGATGAAAAAGGACTGCTTGCCGTCCCAGAACGGCCGTACGACCGGCTCGGTCTTGTCGGCGGCCTTTTCAGCCTTGTCGGCCAACTTTTCGGCAGCCTTGTCGGCGGCGCGCGATTTCTCCGGGCGGAGATCGGAGTTGGAACTGTCCATGGGCTCTCAAGTGCCGACAGGCGGTGGCCGGTCCCCGCGGTTTCGGTCACGCGCCGACTTCCCGTTGAGCAAATGATCTCGACTGCGTTTCCACAAGCCCGCGGTGGGAAAAAAGTTCCATCGGCCTTCGGTGCGTGGAGAACAAATGGAACCAAGCCAGCAGCGGACAGCTTTCAGGGGTATTAACATTCCCTCCAGCTGGACGGACGCCAGTAATGGCAAACGCCGCAATCACCGGCCCAACGGCCGAACACACCAGCACTACGCGACCTGCCGCCAATGGCCGGTCGGGCGGAGTGCTGAGCAAGTATTTCTCGAAATTCGCGCATCTGGTCGCACGTCTGTCAGGGACACCGGCCGCATTTCTCATCGCGGTGGCGACCGTCCTGACCTGGGCGGTGACCGGCCCGCTCTTCAGTTACAGCGATACCTGGCAGCTCGTGATCAATACCGGCACGACCATTGTCACCTTCCTGATGGTCTTTCTGATTCAAAGCACGCAGAACCGCGATACCATGGCATTGCAGCTCAAGCTCGCAGAGTTGATCTTCGCTGTGAAGGGCGCGAAGGACAGCGTCGCGACCATCGAGGACCTGTCCGAAGATGAACTGGAGCAACTCCACAAGGAGTTGTCCGAGCGCATCGAGGTGACCAAAGACGCATTGAGCGAGCGCGCGAAGCAGCAACAGAGATCGGCTATCGCCGAACCTCACGTTTCGGCTTGAGGCTCCAGACGGCCGATCGCGGTGCGCAAATCTTCGAAGTCGTAGGGCTTCGGCAGGATGACCAAGTCCCGTAGCGGCTCCAGCACGCCATCGAACGAGTCGGCGCCCTTGCCCGATGCGACGATGATCCGCAGTTGCGGATAAAGGCTGCGCAACTCGGTCACCAGCTTCTCGCCCGGCAGATCGGGGAGCCCGAGGTCCACCAGGGCGACGTCGATGCGCCCTTTGTTGTCCTCGGCCAATTGCAGCGCCTGCGCTGCGGAAGCGGCTTCGAGAACACGGAATCCGAGTTCGTCGAGCGCGTCCACGGCGACCATGGCGACGAGCACCTCGTCTTCCACCAGTAGCGCGCAACGATTCTTTCAGGCGTCATCATCCACCGAGAACAATAGATCCGAGGAAAGCATCAAAGTCCGAAGTGTACACGCGAATTGCGGCAGACTTAACCGCAAGCATCCAGTGCAGCGAAAACGCCGCGAGCAAAGCCACGGTTCCATAGGTGACACTCTACCCGATGGTTTCGGATCGCGGACGCCGCAGATGCCCGACCGCGTTCACGAATGTGCGACCCGCATGCGGCATTTGGCGTGTCACCGCACGATCCGACCGATTCTCCGGAACCGGACGCGCTCCGGCGCGTTTTTTCCACGTAACCACCATGCACAACGAACATCATCACATGGAGAGAACGACATGAATTGGGACCGCGTCGAAGGCGAGTGGAAGCAGTGGAAGGGCAAGGTGCAGCAGCAGTGGGGCAAGCTCACCAATGACGATATGGACGTCATCGAGGGCAACCGCACCGAGCTCGTCGGGCGGCTGCAACAGCGCTACGGCTACGCCAAGGATCAGGCCGAGAAGGAGATCGATCGCTGGGTGGACGCCGCCTAACCGGCGGCTCCCCGTTGAGCGACCGGAAGCCGCGCAGTGGCTAGCCCACTGCGCGGCTTTTGCTTGTGCTGGCGTTGCGCTCGAAGAACAGCGCCTGGCTGATCACCGCCGAGACCATCGCGGGCTGGTACGGCTTGGTGATGAGGAAAGCCGGCTCCGGACGGGTGCCGGTCAGGAAACGCTCGGGATATGCGGTGATAAAGATCACCGGCACCTCGAACGATTTCAACAGATCGTTGACGGCATCGACGCCGGAACTGCCGTCCGCCAGCTGGATATCCGCCAGAATGAGACCCGGTCGGCGCTGCCTGGCGAGCGCCACGGCTTCGGTCTTGGTGCGCGCCACGGCCTGCACCTCGTGGCCGAGACCTTCGACCAGCGCCTGCAGGTCCATCGCGATCAGGGCTTCATCCTCGATGATCAGGATGTTGGTCGCGATCTGGCTGGCAAGCTCCTTGCCACACTGATCGATCAGGGTGCGCAACTCGCTCACATTGATGTCGAGAATTTTCGCGGCATCCTCTTCCGAAAAGCCCTCGAGGAAAACCAGCAGGAATGCCTGTCTCGGCCTGGCGCCGATCTGACCGAGGTGCCGGTCCGCCGGATGCAATTGGGCCGGCTCCTTGCCGGCATTCACCGCGACCGAATTCCAGATCTTGGAGAAAACCCGGAACATTCCCACGCGAACCGGCGTTTGCTCGTCGATGACATCGGCCTGGGAAATCAGGGTTTCGAGCGCAGCCGCCACATAGCTGTCGCCCGATTTCTGGCTGCCCGTGAGCGCCCGCGCATACCGCCTTAAAACCGGCAGATGCTCGCCAACAGATTGAGATGTCAGCATAAACTCCCTCCACGCGCCCCCTCGGGGGCCCTCCGATTGCCGCCACCTGTGCTGGGGCGAATTCGCTCGAAAACGCCTCACTTCGGGGAAAGTTCCACCCGCGGCAAAAAAGTTCCACAGGCGTGGAACCAATTGTTTCACCCGGGATTTATAGCAATCGGTGCAGCGGCAATCCTGCCGCCAAGACAGCGGCCAAGCGATATGGCTCCCGCGAGTGCTCAATAACGAGCCGCCACTGGGGACAGTGCAATGAACGAAAGGACGAGGCCCACGGGAAATTCGACGCCGCACGTTGAAGGGTCGGATAAGGCCAAGCCCCGGAAGGGCCGCCTGGGCACGGAGATCCAACGCAAGATCGGCCATCAACTCCGGGCGATGTACACCGATGTGGTCAATGAAGGCGTACCAGACCGTTTTGCCGAACTTATCAAACGTCTTGACAGCAAAGACAAGAATTAAGGTCGTCACAATGGATCCCCAAGACGCTCAAGCGAACGTGCGAGAGGCCATGCTGGCCGCGGTGCCGAATCTGCGCGCCTTCGCAATCTCGCTTTGCGGCAACGTCGACCGGGCCAACGATCTGGTCCAGGAGACACTACTGCGGGCCTGGAGCCATCTCGATTCGTTCGAACCGGGCACCAACATGGCTGCGTGGCTGTTCACCATTCTGCGAAACCACTTCCGCAGCGAATTCCGCAAGCGCAAGCGCGAAGTCGAGGACGCCGACGGCAGCTACGCCAACAGCCTGACGACGCCGGAGGAACAGACCTCGCACATCGAGTTCGGCGAGTTGCGGGAAGCTCTTCTGAAACTCTCGGCCGATCAGCGCGAGGCGCTGGTCCTCATCGGCGCGTCGGGGTTCTCCTACGAGGAAGCGGCGAACATCTGCGGTTGCGCGGTTGGCACGATCAAGAGCCGGGTCAACCGCGCGCGCATCAAGCTGGCCGAGCTCCTCGGGATGGAAGGAACTCATATCTTTACTCCCGATGCCGAAATGCAGGGGGCGTCCAGTACGCGCGACGAGTGAGCTACGCCTCTTGGTCGCCGGCACCGATCCGTGAGATGATACCGCCGCTCGTCTCGATATTCGTTCGACCTTTCTCAACATTAAGGTTGTAAATCCTTCGGATCGGGAACGAAACGCGCTACTATTCCCTTTAGTCCGCGAATTCCCCGGCGTGGTCACTACAGTATGGTTGTCTTCAATTCCGGCCTCGACTCGACCGCATGGCTCGCCGCCATCGTCGAATTCGTCGGCCGACGCAATCGTCAGCAAGGACCTCAACGGCATCGTCACCTCCTGGAATTACGGTGCCGAACGGATATTCGGGTACCAGGCGGATGAGATGGTGGGGCAGTCCATCCTGAAACTCATTCCGGCCGAGCGGGTCCGGGAAGAAGACTATATCCTTGGCCTGGTCGGCACCGGCGAGCGCATCCGCGATTTCGAAACGCAGCGCCGGTGCAAGGACGGCCGGATGATCCACGTCTCGCTCAGCATCTCGCCCATTCGCAATCAAGCCGGCGAGGTCGTCGGGGTCTCGAAAATCGCGCGCGACATCACCGAACGGAAGCTCGCGCAGGAAACTCAGGCGCTCCTGCTCAAGGAGCTCAACCACCGTTCGAAAAACCTGCTGGCGGTAGCCGACGCGATCGTCCGCCAGACCGCCAAGAGCTTGCCGCCGGGCGAGCTTGTCGAGCGGGTCAGCCGGCGGCTGCACGCGCTCTCGATCAATCAGGACCTGATGATCGAACGCGACTGGCGCGGCGCCGACATCGCCCAGATCATCCAGTCGCAGTTGGCCTTCATCCTCGACGAACCGGCACGGCGCGTTCAGCTCGAGGGGCCGCCTTCCATCGTCACCCCCCGGGTCGCGCAGGCACTCGGGCTGGCGATCTATGAACTCGCCGCCAACGCGGTGAAGTACGGTGCGCTCTCCGTTCCGGCCGGACGGATTCAGGTCAAATGGGAAATCGGCGGCGCCGCAGAGCAGCGTGAATTCAAGCTGACCTGGCGGGAACTGGGCGGCCCACCGCCGATCCGCCCGGTCCGCAAGGGCTTCGGCAGCACGATCATCGAGAACATGATCGCGCGCTCGGTGCTTGGCTCCGCCACGATGACCTATGCGCCGACCGGACTGATCTGGGAACTCAACGCGCCGGAAACCGGGTTGACGGGAACGGCCGAACCGGCCCCTGCGGCTGCCGAAGCTGCGCCCCGATCGCCCGAAGCCGCAGCCAGCGCGGAATAGACTGACGGTTATTGTCCGGCGTTACTTGGTCCTCATCCGCGTCGCGGGCGGAGGCGGCGCAGCCGCAGGCGAGAGCACCAGCGATACCCACGTGTTCCAGCCGTCGGGGCGATTCCTGCCGTCGAATTCTTTGTAGCCCTTCAGATTGAGATACGCCTGGGTGGTCGTACCGATCGGAAGGATAAAGCCGATCTGCGGACCGACGCCGATCACCTGCGATTCGAAGCAGCCGACCCGGTTGCCGGCGCCGCTGTCGCAGGTGGCCTGCTTGTAGACATAGCCCACCAGGCCGATCTGCGCCTGCTTGGTCAGGAACTGCGACCAGCCCCAGTCGAGATGCAGGTCGATGCCGTTCTGGTAGTCGGTGTGATAGTTCTTGAGATTGTAGGTCGCGCCGAAGACCGCAGAGAATTCGTGCCCGGTTTGCGGATTGAAGTAGGTGTAGCCGACGCCGGCGTCGACCGCGCCGTGACCGATGCCGAGATTCGCCAGCCGCGTGGGATCATAGGCGCCGACCGGGATGTCGCCGGTGATGTAAGTCATATAGTTGTGCACGCCCTGATTCCAGCGCACGAAGAATTGCGGGTAGAGGTCGCCGTAGCCGGTGAGGTTGCTGTCGAAGGAATCCGCGCGCGCGAACGGCAACACGCCGCCGCCCGGGCCCACCAAGGTGCCGTTCAGCGTGCCCGCCAGCGTCGTGTGGTTGCGCCCGAAGATCATCATCATCGCGGCCGACGCTTGGCCGCCGAGAAACGGCGTGGCGAACACGTAGGTCGGGATCATCAGCATGATGTCGACTTCGGCGCGTACCTTTGCATCCACGCTCGCCGTCAGTCCGACCGGAAACTGCCCGATGGTGATCTCTCTCGAGCGCGCGACACCACCGCCAGCACCAACCGAAGTGTGATAGTACATCGAGGTCAGCGACCATCCGGGTGTCTGCGGCACGGCCGCCAGGCTGCCGAAGATTCCGGGCAACCAGAAGCTGATGCCGTTTTCGTCGGCCATCGCGGCGGGTGCGACGGAGAGGCCCGCTGCCGCAACCAGGCAGCGAACCAGATTCGATGCGGTTGCTCGGCGCATGTTTCCCCCGTGCGGCCGTCGTCGCGTGCGTCGCGACACTCGTGTGGCGGTTCAGAAGTCCGCATCATTCTTGCGGCGAGTCCCAAATGCGGACTTCTGAACCAAGCCACACCAGGTCGATGAGTTGCTAGCGTCTTCGATTCCGAAGTTCGCGGATGAGCGTGCCGGACAACGATGCGAACTTTGGAATCGAGACACTAGCCTGCGGAATTGAGGCGGCGAATTGGCCTTGCTGGATGATCGATTGACTTTTCTCGGTCCCGACGCAATTCAGGTTTCAACTGTGTCCCGATGGACACGTCCGCCGACACTGTCGCAACCGGAGAAAGAAAGAATGACGATCAGCCGCCGTTCCGCCACCATCGGCAGCCTCAGCCTGCTGGCGGGCGTGTCATTCAGTGCGCTCGCCAGGGCCGGATGGGGCGAACTCAATCTGGCCGAAGGGTTGGAGGATTTCTGGCTCGCGACCGACGCCTACATCTACGGCTATCCGCTGGTGACGATGGAGATGACCCGCCGCGTCATCACCAACGTCGCGGCCCCGGAGGGCACGCGCGGCCCCGATGGGCCAGATCATCAAGCTGCGCCAATATCCCGACGCTTCGTTCCGCGACGTCACCGCGCCGAACGCCGACACGCTCTACACGACCGCCTTCTTCGACGTCGGCAAGGAACCCTGGGTGCTGAGCATGCCGGACATGAAGGACCGCTACTTCCTGTTCCCGATGCTCGACGGCTGGACCACGGTGTTCCAGGTGCCCGGCAAGCGCACGACCGGCACCGGCGCGCAGACCTACGCGATCACCGGCCCGGGCTGGAAAGGCACGCTGCCGGCGGGCGTCAAGGAGTACAAATCGCCGACCAACATCGTCTGGCTGCTCGGCCGCATCTACTGCACCGGCACGCCCGAGGACTACGCGGCGGTCCACGAGCTGCAGGACGAATGCAAGCTCGTGCCGCTCAGCGCCTACGGCAAGGCGTACACGCCGCCGGCCGGCAAGGTCGATCCGTCCATCGACATGAAGACGGCGGTGCGCGACCAGGTCAACCGGATGGATGCGGTGGAGTACTTCACGCTGCTGGCGCAACTGATGAAGACCAATCCGCCGGCCGCCGCCGACGCGCCCGAGCTCGCCCGCTTCGCCAAGATCGGCCTCGTGCCGGGCCAGGACTTCGACGCCGAGCAAGCTCAACGCGGATTTCGTCAAGCGCATCCCGGAGATCGCGCTTCGACCGCATCATGGTGCAGTTCAAGCTCAACAAGGCGGTCAAGGACATCAACGGCTGGGGCTTCACCACCAAGACCGGCATCTACGGCACCGACTACCTGATGCGCGCGCTGGTCACGGCCATCGGGCTCGGCGCCAACCGGCCGCAGGACGCGGTCTATCCGACCTCGCAGAAGGACGCCGACGGCCGCGCCTATGACGGCGCGAACAAGTACGTCATGCGCTTTCCGCAAGGGCCAGTTGCCGCCGGTGCAGCGGCTTCTGGTCGCTGACGATGTACGACGCCGACTACTTCTTCGTGGACAACCCGCTCAACCGCTACTCGATCAGCGCCGCGCCAGAACCTCAAGACCAACCCGGACGGCTCGACCGACCTCTACATTCAGAAGGACTCGCCCGGCGCCGACAAGGAATCGAACTGGCTGCCGGCGCCCGCCGGCAAGTTCGTCCTGATGCTGCGGCTGTACTGGCCGAACGAGAACAATCCCTCGATCATCAACGGCTCATGGACGATCCCGGCCGTGAAAAAGGTGTCCTGAAGCCTCCGACAAATCCATCCCAACCTTAGTGGATTGCGGCACGCGAGCGACGGGCGGAGGCAATATGCCTTCGCCCGTTGTGTTACTCTGCGGGCCATTTGATTCCGCGAGGAGTGCGCCCGTCATGAACCACCGGCTGATCCCGATTGCGGCCTTCGCTCTGCTCGGCGCTCTGGCGGAGGACGCCCCCGCTCAGCAGCCCGCATCGCCAGATGGCGCCAAGCCGATCGGCACCTGCGTGGTCATCCTGACGGACCTCACCACGACCGAAATTCCCACCGGCTTGCAGGCCTACGGCACCTGCACGACGGCGCAAGGCGGCACCCGCAGTTGCACCGCCGAGATCGTCCCGACCGGGCCCGACGTGGTCCTCGACGTCACCAACACCGACAGCCTCGCGTCGTGCCTGAGCGCGGACGGCGACGATCCCTGCGCGCAAATCCAGTCCGGGCCGATCATCTTCCAGTCCGAGCGGCACGCAACGCAGACCTACAGCGCCTATGTGGGCCGCGCGCGCATGACGGTTGCGATCCGGCAGAAGCGCCTCCAGCAGCAATGGCACGACCGGCCGCCGACCGAACGATTTCCGTTGATCGCCGGCCGGATGTTCGACGTGCTCAAGTATCGCTCCGCGGCCGCAGCGCGGCTGCAATGCACGATGACCGACGGCGACCAGCGAATCTTTCCGATCGTCGGCAATGCCGACCTGAGTCCGCAGATCCGCTTCGTCTCGAAGAACTCCGCCGAGCCGGCCTACGAAGTGCTGACCTATCGGGTGACGCCGTAGCCGGCGTCAGGCCATGAGCTTCGAGCCCTCGATGCTACGCCGCAGCAGCGCCCACAGGCTGCCGCCCGTCACCATGCCGAGCAGGTAGACGACGGCGACCAGCACGGCGAGCGGAGCCCGGACGCTGAAGCCGAGAAACGACATGGTCACGACTCCGAGATTCTGCAGCGCGAAGACAGCGGTGGCGGCGACGAACAACACGACGATGATAATGTGAATCCAGCGCATCATGGTTGGCCTCGACCCGGTTGTGACAAGCAATTATAGCGCCTTCGTTCGTCGGCAGTGATACTGTTTTTCGTCCTTGGACTGGCCAGCAATCCGCGCGGCCTCCCCGGCGCGATGCCTGGAGCCTGATTTGACGCCGGACATGGACCCTCGGGAAGTGAGCGCTCAGGACTTGAGCGCTCAGAACTTGGACCCCCGCCGTGGCGACATCGAGGACGACGCCTCCAGCACCAAGCAGCATTCGATGCTTTCGCTCGCCGGCAGCCTGCTGGCCGAAATCAGCATACCGAAACTGCTGACCGCCTGGGTCGCGCTGATCGTCGTGCCGAGCCTGATGCTGGGCGTCGCGCCGATCGTCGCGGCGATCTGGTTTCACAAACTCTCCGACAAGTTCACAACGTCGCTGCTGGGCGTCTGGTCGGCCACGCTCCTAATCGGACTTGCGTTGTTGGGATGGTTCGGCGGCCGCCGCGTGCTCGGGCTCGCCGAGAAGAGCTTCTGGTCGCTCAATTCGCTTGCCGTGCAACCCGTTTACGCTGCTTGCCGGGAGGCGCTGCGCCACCTCGTCCGGCGGCAGGGCGGGGGCGCCAGCTCCGCTTTGCTTCATGCGGTCGCCGCTCTCGTCTCCGGCCTGCTGATCTGCGGCGTCTCGCTGCTGATCCTGTGGCTCGCCTGGCCGTTGACGTATCTGTCGGGCAACCTCGCGATCCTCGGCGAGCCCAAGCAGCTTGCGGTGGCGGCAATCGCCAACAGCGCCGTGCTGGTCAGCGGCTATGTGGCGGTCGCTGCGCTCGCCTGGGCGGTTGCGGACGCCACGATGCCGCCGCCGCGCGATCTCGCGGCATTTCCGGCGCCGGCCGCCAACGCGCGGACGTGGCGGATCGCGCACCTCTCCGACATCCATGTGGTCGGCGAGCGCTACGGTTTCCGTATCGAATGCGGCCGGTCGGGGCCGCGCGGCAATGACCGGCTGCACGCGGTGCTGGCACGGCTTGCATCGCTGCACGCGGAGCAGCCGCTCGACGCGGTCCTCATCTCCGGCGACATCACCGACGCTGGCCGTTCGGCCGAATGGGCGGAGTTTCTCGACGCCATCGCGCCGCATCCCGAACTCGCCAAGATCATGCTGATCCTGCCGGGCAATCACGACCTCAACATCGTCGACCGCGCCAATCCGGCGCGTCTCGATTTGCCAGGCAGTTTGAACAAACGGCTGCGCAAGCTTCGGATGCTGAACGGCATCCTGGCGGTCCAGGGCGATCGTGCGCGCGTGGTCGACCGGGAGGGTGCGCGTCTTGGCAACACTGTCGCGGCAACGACGGGGCCGCGCCTCGCGGCGCTGCGGACGTTCTCCGATGCCGGACGCCCGCGCCTGACGTCGGAGATCTCGGAACTGTGGAACGGGATTTTTCCCATGGTGCTGCCGCCGGACCGCGACGACGGGCTAGGCATCGTGCTGTTCGACTCCAATGCCGATGCGCATTTCTCTTTCACCAACGCGCTCGGACTGATGCCGGTCGAGCAGGCGCGCGCATTCGACATGGCCCGCCGGCAATATCCGAATGCGGTCTGGCTGCTGGCCCTGCATCACCATCTGGTGGAATACCCGACGCCGGCCAAGGCGCTGTCCGAGCGCATCGGCACCGCACTGGTCAACGGCAACTGGTTCGTCCGCTGGCTGCGCCCGCTCCGCGAACGCGTCGTGCTAATGCACGGCCACCGCCACGTCGACTGGATCGGCACCTATGCGGGATTGCAGATCGTGTCGGCGCCCTCGCCCGTCATGGAAGCGACCGACGACATCAGCACGTGCTTCTACATCCACACCCTGGCGGCCGGCCCGGACCGGCGGCTCATGCTGCTGAAGCCGGAGCGAATTGCCATCGCCGGGACTTCGCACAGCTAATCACTGCCACAAGCCTCGCCCTTCACCCTCCCCCTTGCGGAGAGGGTCGCCTGTCGCGCGAAGCGTGGCAGGCGGGGTGGGGGTTTGCTGTTGCTCGATGAACCAAAGGCCCCCACGCCCAACCCCTCCCCGCAAGGGGGAGGGGAGCGCACCGCCTGCGTTGCGCGATTCTCTGAAACGCGCGGCGGCCTCAGGCCCGAACGTCGTCGCGGCCCGACAGCAGGTCCGACACCCAGCGGGTGGATTCATGCTCCTCGCAGAGCGTGAGGATCGCGATCACGATCGGTACGCCGATGAAGGCGCCCGCGATCCCCCACAGGTAGGTCCAGAAGAACACCGCGAACAGGATCAGAAACGGCGACACCGACAGCGTCGCGCCGGCGAAACGCGGCTCGAAATAACTGCCGATCAGAAACTGCACCAGGTTGAGACAGACAAAGATGACGATGGCGAGTTGCCAGGACTCGAACTGCGCAAACGCGAACAGGGTCGGAAACACCGTCGCCACCAGCGGCCCGAGAAACGGAATGTAGTTGAGGACGAACGCGATCACGCCCCAGGCGGTCGCCAGCTCCAGGCCGGCGAGCAGCGCGACACCCCAGATCACTGTGCCCGTCAAAAAGCTCATCACGCTGCGGACCAGCATGTATTTCTGGAACTTGGCGGCGATATCGGTGCCGGCCTGCACCAGCGATTGCGCGATCGCCTGATTCTTGAGCCGCGCGATGTTCCGCTTGGCGATGTCGACCTCGAGCATTCCGAGCAGCACGAACACGAAGGTGATGATGACGAACGAGGTCATGCCGTGCAGCCGTCCGATCACCTCCTGCACGGCGCGCAACGCCCAGCCGAAATTGAAATTGTCGACGATCTGGCTCGCCAGCGAGATGCCGTGCCCCTCGAGCCACTCGGTCGCCTGCGCGTACAAGATCTGGAAGCGGACGGCGTTGTTGATCAGCCACTGGGCGATCTTGCTGAAGCCCCAGATCATCAGCCAACCCATCACCGTGATGATGACGAGCATGGCGAGAAGCGTGACGGCGAGCGCCAGCAGCTTGGGAATTCTCTGCTGGAGCCAGCTCTGGAATGGCCAGGCGATAGCAATGATGAACACCGCGAAGGCGACCGGCGCGAAGATCGTTTGCGCGAGCGCGAGCGCGCCGAGCACAAGCACCGCGGCGCAGAGCCCGAGCAGTGTCCGGATGACGATGTCCTGGCTCATGGCCCCAAGCTTTTTCGGAACGGAAGCTTACGCGGAACAGCGACAGGATGCCCGACGGGTCAGACCCCCTCAAGCAACTGATCGAGATCGAAGGTCGATCGGCGGCCGAGATCGTCGGTATGGGCGATCAGGAAGGAATCCGCGGCGCGGCGGCCGGCGTCGCGCAACATGCAGAGAAACTCCCACTCCGCGTTGAGCTTCGATGAATAGCCGAGGGTGACCATGATGTCGCTGGCGATCCGATGCACGCGCATTCCGGCCCAGTTGGCGCCCTCCGACCGGTCGGGATGCGAGACCTGCCGCAGCAGCGCCATCATGCGCAGTTCCTTCAACAGTACGGCGTTGAACGAAACCTCGTTGACGCGATTGAGGATCTCGCGCGCCGAGCGGGGAATCTCCGGACGCTCCACCGGATTGATCTGAACCAGGACGGTATCCCGGGATTCGCACTCCCGCACCAGCGGCGTGATCGTCGGATTGCCCGAGTAGCCGCCGTCCCAATAGACCTCGCCGTCGATCTCGACGGCCTGAAACAGCGTCGGCAGGCAGGCCGAAGCGAGCAGCACGTCGGGCGTGATCTCGCGGTTACGGAACACCCGGCCGCGGCCGGTGCGGACATTGGTGGCGGTCACGAACAGCTTGATCGGGGCGCGCGACAGGCGTTCGAAATCGATGCACCCTGCGAGAATCCCCTGCAGCGGGTTGGCCGCATGCTGACCGAGATTGTACGGCGAAAACACCCGCGACATCATATCCATGGCGACAAACATCGGCGAGTAGTCGAGCGTCCAGCGTCCGAGCACCACATCGAGCGGCGTGCGCCGGAACGGGCTGAGCGCAGCGGCGCGGGAGACCTGCTGCCAGAAATTCTCCAGCGCGGCGCGGGCGCCCTCCGCGCCCCCATCGGCATGACCGTCGATCAGCACGGCGGCATTCATCGCGCCGGCCGACGTGCCGGATACGCCGTCGATGCGGAACCATGGCTCCTCCAGCAGGCGGTCGAGCACGCCCCAGGTGAAGGCGCCATGCGCGCCGCCGCCCTGAAGGGCGAGATCGACCAGGATGGGGGATCTCCTCGGTTGCGCGGCCGCGGTGGCGTCAGTCGTCATGTCGGCTCACATCGCGCCAAAAGCCCGCTCGTGCACAACGCCTTCCGGCCGACGAGCACCGGATCGCCGCAGAAGCGTTCAGAGCTGCTGCGCTTGGAAGGTGTCGCAGCTCGCAACCTGCCCGGACTTCAACCCGGCCATAAACCAGCGCACACGCTGCTCCGACGAGCCATGGGTGAACGCATCCGGCACGACGTAGCCTTGGGTCCGGCGCTGCAGGCGGTCGTCGCCGATCGCGGACGCGGTCTGCATCGCCGCCTCGACATCGCCGGGCTCAATCACGCGCCACTTCTCGTCGGCATGATGGGCCCATACGCCGGCGTAGCAATCGGCTTGCAGTTCGACGCGGACCTGAAGCTGATTGGCCTCGGCTTGCCCCATGCCGCGCTGCATTTCCTGGATTTGCGGCAGGATGCCGAGCAGGTTCTGCACGTGATGGCCGACCTCGTGGGTGATCACATAGGCCTGCGAGAACTGGCAATTGCGGCTGCCCGGATCGCAACCGCGGAACCGCCGCTCGATTTCCTCGAAGAACGAGGTGTCGAGATAAACCTTCTGATCGTTCGGGCAGTAAAAAGGTCCCATCGCAGCATGCGCAAAGCCGCAGGCGGAGCTGACCCTGCCGGAGAACATCACCAGCGTTGGCGGCCGGTAGGTCTTGCCGGCGCGGGCGAAAATCTCCTGCCATTGCGCTTCGGTGCTGCCGAGCACCGCCGCGACGAAATCCTGCATTTGATCGGTCGGCTTCTGGGCCGTCTTCGGATCGGGCGCCGGCTCGGTCTGCTGCGGCTGGCCGCCGCCGCCGAGGCGGGACAGGATTTCGGCGCCGCCGATCAGGTAGAGCGGATTGATGCCGAGAGCCCAGCCGACGACGACCAACACCAGAATGGTGACGATGCCGATGCCGCCGCCGCGCCCAATAGGCCCGCGGCCGCCTCCCTGCCCTCGCCGGTCCTCGACCCTGTTACTGCGCGGCAACCGATCAAAACGCATGATCGCTGTCTCCGGTGAATGCCTCTGCGGCCGACGGCGCCTCAGACGAACCGTTGCAGGTGGCGCGCGTCGCCATTATGCGCGCTGGCGCACGCGATGCCAGACAAACAGGAGCAAAATCGCGCCAATCGTCGCGGCGATCAGAGTGCGAAAGAATCCGAATACCTGGATGTTCAGCGCACTCGCAAGTACGCCTGCGACGAACGAACCGGCGATGCCCACGAGGATGTTGGTGAAGATGCTGTGGTCGGAATCCGTCACCCTTTCGGCAATCCATCCGGCGATGGCGCCAATCAGGAGCATCGACAGAAAACCGACGCCGGGATTGCCGAAGAATGCTTGTGCGTCTCCCATTGAGCCCTCCGCTGCGGTTTATTCGCCTGCGTAATTCATGTCCCGGACGCGGTGCAGCACGAAGTGGTGCACCGCTGAGCCGGGACCGCAACAAACTCCGACCTCTTTGCGGTCCCGGGTCTGCAGCGCATCATTTCATGCTGCGCCGCGCCCGGGACACGGGTGAACGCCTCGATCATAACTCTAGCGCCGTTGCGTTCCGAAAAACCGGTCGAAGACGCTCTGAATGCTCTCCAGGTGTTCGCGCTCCACATCGCGGCCGACCTCGAACCGATCGCCGAACACCGCCGAGCCGGCACCGCCCATGATGCCGAGCTGCCTGCTCATATCCGACAGGTCCTTCATCTCCGGCGAGGGGCGTTGCGGCGACGGACCGCGCTGCTGCGGCGCACGGCCGGGCCCGCCTCCGCCGCCGAGCAGATCGCGCAGGATCTGGCCGAGGATGTCGCCTCCGGGCGATTGCGGACTTGGCATTTGCTGCGGACTTGGCGCCGGCGCCTGACGGCGCTCCGGCATCGGCATGGGAGCTTGCTCGGGCTGTCCACCGGGGATCGGAAATGGAAACTGGCCGCCCTGCCCGCCCGGCAACGTGATCTGCCCGCCGTCGATGATCACCGGCTTGATCCGTCCCTCGCGCAGGCCCTTCTCGAGTTCGCGCATGATCTGACCGAGGACGTCGCCCTGGCTGGGATCGATCGGGATCGGCGTCATCTGTCCGCCGGGCGACGGCGCGGGAAACTGCGGTGCCGGCGCTTGCGGGGACGGCACGCCGCCCGGCAGACCGCGACCGAAAATCTGGCCGAGGATATCGCCAAGACCGCCGCCCGTCGGTGATGCGGGTGAACCTCTTGGCGCGCCCTGCCCGCGCCCGCCCATCAGACCCGAGATGATGATGCCGGCGATCACCGGCAGCATCTTTTTCAGGATGGCCCCACCCACGCCGGAAAACTGCTGCGCCTTATCGACGACGGCGCGGCTGACGTCCGGCGAGCCGAAGATCACCGACAGCACGTCGTTGCCGGCGGCGCGGCCCTGCGGGGCGAACGCAATGTCCGGCGCACCGTACATCGCGGGAAGGTCGCGCTGCTGGCCCATGACGCTGAACAGCTCGCCCAGGCCCTCGGGCGTCGCGGTCGCCTGCTTAAGGCCGGTTGAGATCGCCGGCAGCAGCGCCATCACGGCGGCCTGCGTCTGTTGCGGCGTCAACCCGAACTCGCGTCCGAGCATCGCCAACGCCTCGCCGTCTTCGGCTTCCGCGAGAATTTCGTAGAGATTGTTCATGGTCGTAATCCGCACCAAACGCCCATCATGAACATGCGGCACTTCGCAAAGCGCACCACAGCCCGAGCACACGCCGGCCGCTTATTTATTCACGATAGAGCGAAACGGTTTCCGGCAAAAGCGCCCTAACAGAGTACCGTCACGTCACGGACAAACGGCGCTCACCAGAGACTCTTGAGCCGTCCGCCATCCATATTGAGCGACACACCGGTGATGTAGCTCGCGCGCTCCGAGCACAGGAATACGGTGGCGTTCGCAAGTTCCTCGGGCTTGCCGAACCGGTTGAGCGAATTCTTCCGCGCAGCGACGCGACGCGCCTCCTCGGGCGACGCGGCGCCGGTTTCGGCGCGCAAGCCCTGCGCGTTCATGCGCCAGAGATTGGTGTCGACCCAGCCGGGACAGATCGCGTTCACCAGCACGTTGTCCTCGCCGAACTCGGTCGACAGCGACTTGGTGAGATTGAGCAGCGCGGAGTTCGTCATGCCGCTCCCGAACATATACGGGTCGGGCTCCTTGCCGGCGCCGCCGATGGTGTTGACGATGCGCCCCCACTTCTGCGCCTTCATCATCGGATAGACCAGACGGATCGCACGGATGAACCCGAACAGCTTGGTCTCGAGTTGGTTCTTCATCTCGTCATCGTTGAACACTGCGAAGCGGCCCGAATACATCGTGCCGGCATTGTTCACCAGGATGTCGACGCCGCCGAGCCGCTGCACGGCCGTGCCGACCATGCGCGTGATATCGGCCGCTTTGGTCATGTCGGCCTGCACCGCATGAATCTCGCCGCCGGTTTTGGCAGCGAGCTGGTCGCGCGCGGCGTTGATCTTGTCGGCAGTGCGTCCGGCGATCAGCACGCGGACACCTTCCTCGAGGAACTGGCGCGCGGTTTCGAATCCGATACCGCTGCCGCCACCCGTGACGATCGCGCGGCGTCCTTTGATTCCCAAATCCATGATGCGATTTCCCCAAGCTTGACGCAGTATTTTGCCCGATAGAGTATCGAACGCCTCAACAAAAACAATGAACTTGGGGAGAAGACGTTGGACCTGGGCCTGGGCGGCAAGGCCGCGCTCGTGACCGGTGGGTCGCGGGGGATCGGCAAGGCAGTCGCGCGTACATTGCTGCGGGAAGGCTGCGCGGTCGCGATCTGCGCACGCAATCCGGAGCGGCTCGAACAGGCAGTCCGCGAACTGTCCGCCACCGGTGGCCGCGTGCTCGGCGTTCCGACTGACATGACTGACGAGGCCGCGGTCGACGCATTCGTCGCCAAGGCGCACGAGGCATTTGGCCGCATCGACATCCTGGTCAACAACGCCGGCACGCACCTGCGTGGAACCGTCGAGACCACGACGCTCGCAGTTTTGGAGCAGCAGTTGCGCGACAAGGTGTTCGGCTTCTTTGCCGCGATCAAGGCGGTGCTGCCGATCATGAAGCAGCAGCATGACGGCCGCATCGTCAACATCGTCGGGCAGGCAGCGCGCCATCCACATCCCGACCGCTTTCCGTCGGGGGTGACCAACGCGGCCGTGATGGCGATGACAAAGTCGGTGGCCGACGCGGTCGCGCGCGACAACATCCGCGTCAACGCAGTATGCCCGCAATACATCGAGTCCGACCTGCTGGCGTCACTGATCGCCAAGGAAATGCGCGAGCGCGGCGTCGACCGCGCCACCGCGGCGGCGGGATTCACGCGCTCTAATCCGCTCGGCCGCACCGGCACGCCCGAGGAGGTCGCCGACCTGGTTGCGTTCCTCGCTTCGAACTGCGCCGACTTCACCACTGGCAGCGCCGTCAGCATCGACGGCGGCTACCATCGCTACGTGTTCGGTTGAGGCCTGGCATGGACCTCGGGCTCACCGGAAAAATTGCGCTGGTCACGGGCGGCACCAGCGGCATCGGCCTCGCGATCGCGCGGCGGCTTACGCAGGAAGGTTGCAGCGTGGCGATCTGCGGACGCGACGCCGGCAAGCTCGATCGCGCGCTCGCCGAACTCAATCGCGACGATGCGCGCGGCTACGCGGTCGACGTCGCCGATCCCGAAGTGGTCGCCGCGCTGGTCGATCGCGTCGCCGCGGAGTGCGGCGGCCTCGACATCGTGGTGAGCAACGCCGGAACGCATCTCGCTGGTTCCTACACCGAGATATCAAGCGACGCGCTGCTCGCGCATTTCCGCGCGAAGGTCGCGGGACCCTGGGAAATCGCCCGCCGCGCCGTGCCGCACATGCGGCGCCGCGGCGGCGGACGTTTCATCGTCATCATCGGACAGGCCGGCAAAGTACCGCAGGCGAGCGCCATCGCGTCGGCGGTGACGAACGCGGCGCAGCACGCCTTCGTCAAATCGCTGTCGGACGAGCTCGCGCCCCACAACATCCTGGTCAACGCGGTCTGCCCGAGCCGGATCACCAGCCCGCTGACCGAGCACCTGAAGCTGCACAACGAACTCTATTTCGGCCGCAGCCTCGAACAGCAGGAATCGGGCTGGGGCGCCGAAGTTCCGCTCGGCCGCTGGGGCACGCCGAAGGACATCGCGAACGCGGTCGCCTTCCTGGCTTCAGAGCGCGCGGGTTTTATCTGCGGCGCCAACATCGACGTCGACGGCGGCCATCAACGCTCCATTGTCTAGACAGGTTCGACATGATCGATCTGCGGCACATATCCAAGAGCTTCCACAAGCACTCGTCGATCATCGAAGCGGTCCGCGACATGCACCTGACCATCGAGCGTCATGAGATCGTCGCGGTGATCGGGCCGAGCGGTTGCGGCAAATCGACCCTGCTCAACATGATCGCCGGTCTCTATGCGCCGAGCCGCGGCCAGATCGTCTACAAGGGCAAGAAGATCGAAGGCCTCAACACCGACGTCGGCTACATGACCCAGAAGGACAACCTGTTGCCCTGGCGGAATGTGCGCGACAACGTCGCGTTTCCACTCGAGCTCGCCGGAAAGTCGAAGGCCGAACGCGCGGAGCGCGCCGGCAAGGTGATCGAGCACGTCGGCCTGGAGGGCTTCGAGGACAGGTTCCCGAGCGAGCTGTCGGGCGGCATGCGCAAGCGCGCGTGCTTGGCGCGCATGCTGCTCTACGGCGCCGAGACCGCGCTGCTGGATGAGCCGTTCGCCGCGCTGGACGCCCAGCTCAAGCTCGCCATGCACGATCTGGTGCTCCGTCTCGCCGTCGAAAACAAGCAGACCGTGATCCTCGTCACCCACGACCTGATGGAAGCCGTGACGCTCGCCGACCGCGTTCTGGTGTGCACGCGCCGGCCCGCGACGGTGGCGCACGAACAGCGCATCGACCTCGCCCGGCCGCGCGACGTGCTCAACGTTCGCTTCAGCAACGAATTCAAGCGCTACTACGACGTGTTGTGGGAGCGCCTGCGCGTGGAGTACGAGGAGGACCGGCTGTGACCGCGCCCGACGTCGACCTCCAGCCGCGGGCGACGATGGACAGCGAAGCGGACGCGCTGCCCGCGCGCTCGCGATTCGCCGGCAGCTTCGGAATGGCATTCTGGCAGTTGTTGCTCGGGATCGCGGTGCTGCTGGCCTGGCAGGGCGCATCCGGGCGGCTGGTCGACAATTTCTTCATCTCCAACCCGGTCGACGTCGCCATCCGGCTGTGGGGTTGGATCTCGGATGGCTCGATCTTCCGCCATGTCTGGGCGACCGTCTATGCGACGACGCTCGGCTTCTTCATCGGCGCCGTCGGCGGCGCCATTCTCGGCATCTGGCTCGGCCTGTCGCCGTTCGCCAGCCGTCTGCTTAATCCCTACCTGAACGCGCTGAACGCGCTGCCGAAGGTCGCGCTGGCGCCGCTGTTCGTGCTGTGGTTCGGGCTCGGCATCGAATCCAAGGTGGCGCTCGCGGCCGTGCTGGTGCTGTTCCTGGTGTTTCTCAACACCTATGCGGGCGTGCGCGAGGTCGATCAGGACCTGATCGACGGCGCCCGCCTGATGCGCGCGAGCCGGCGGCAAGTGATCTTCAAGGTCGTCATCCCGTCGGCGATGTCGTGGGTCTTCGCCGGCCTGAAAATTTCCGTACCCTACGCGTTGATCGGCGCGGTGCTGGGCGAAATGATCGCCGCCAACCGCGGGCTCGGCTACTTGGTGCAGTTCTCGGGCGCGCAGTTCGACACCGCCGGCGTGTTCGCAGTCCTGATCGTGATCGCCTTGCTCGCGGTGGCGTTGAACTACGTGGTAGACGTGGCGCAGGGCCGGATCGAACGCTGGCGGATCGTCAGCCGATAAGAAATCGAGGAGGAAACAACATGCAGTCGATCGGGAGACTCTTGCTTTTCGCCGGCGTGGCACTGGTATGCGGCGCGACCGCGCCGCGCGCGGAACCGATCAAGATCACCAATATCGGTCACGGCTACTATTCCGGCGCGCTGTACGTCGCGGTGCAGGAGAAGCTGTTCCAGAAGTACGGCCTCGAACCGGACGTGTCCTTTGTCCAGGGCGGCGCGCTGGCGCTGCAAGCCGCGCTGACCAAGCAGTCCGATATCAGCATCCTGAGCTATGAGCACATCCTCACCGCCGGCGTGCAGGGCAGGCGAGTGATGGCGATCTACACCGTGTGCAACCGCCCGGTGAACAACGTCATCGCAAACGACAAGCTAGCAGCGGGCGCCGAGGCACTGAGCATCGAGGCCAAGGTGAAGCGGCTCAAGGGCGCGCGCGTCGCGATGCCGTCGGCGGCCGGTTCGGGCGAGAAGATGCTTACGGTGCTGGCCAAGAAATACGGCCTGACGCTCCCCGGCGACATCACCAGCGTCTATCTCGGCGCCGAAGCCGCTTCCTACGTGGCGGCCTTTCAGCGCGAACTGATCGATGCGGCGCTGCCGTTCGAGCCCGCCGGCGTGCTGGTGCAGCAGGCCGGCAAGGGCAAGATCCTGCTCAACATGATGAACGGCGAAATCCCCGAGTTCCGAGACATTCTGTTCATCGTGCTCGCTGCTCACCCAGACATCGTCAGAGACAAGCCGGAAACGCTGCGCAAGGCGGTCGCGGCATTCAACGAGGCGGCGATGATCCTCAAGAACGATCCCAAGCGCGGCAAAGCGCTCATGGCCAAGGAATATCCGACCATGACGCCGGAGACCAACGACAAGGCCTACGAAACCGTGAGCCAGATTTGGCCCGGTAACGGCCGGATCACCGAGGAACAGGCCAGGGCGACGTTCGCGTATCTGCAACCGTCCGGCACGGTGCCGATCGACTTCCCGTCGACTTTCACCAACCAGTTCCTGCCGAAGTAAGTGCTGGCGATCGAAGTCCGACCGGAGACGTGTGCATGACGGTGTTTTCTGTAGGCGAAGCCAGGATCGCGCGGATCGAGGAGACCTATCAGCCGGTCTATAAGCCGCTCGACCTGTTTCCGGAGTGGAACGAGGACATCTACAACCAGCACCGGCACTGGCTGGTTCCGAACCACTACGATCCCGCAACCGGCCTGATCAAGCTCAGCGTCCATAGCTGGCTCTTACAGATCGGCGGCAAGAAGATTCTGATCGACGCCTGCTGCGGCAATCAGAAGGACCGCCCGCTGCGGCCGTTCTGGCACATGCTGAAGACGCCGTATCTCGAACGGCTCGCTGCGGCCGGCGCGCGGCCTGACGAGATCGACCTCGTCATGTGCACGCACCTGCATCACGACCATGTCGGCTGGAACACGCAACTTCGCGACGGCCGCTGGGTGCCGACGTTTCCCAACGCGCGCTACATCTTCTCCAAGCCGGACTTCGACTACTACCTGAAGGCGGACGCCGACCCGCAGACCGCGCCGGTCGAGTTCGGCACGTTCCGCGAATGCGTGCTGCCGGTGGTCGAGGCCGGCCGCGCCGATCTCATCACCGGGCCGCATCGTTTCAACGAGCACATCGACATCGCACCGGCGCCCGGCCATTCCGCCGGTCACGTCGTGTTCAAGCTCGCTTCACAGGGCCAGCAGGCCGTGTTTATCGGCGATGTGTTTCACCACCTGCTGCAGATCTACTACCCGCACTGGAACTTCCCGAAGAACTCGGACCCCGAGCAGGCGCGCTCCAGCCGGCGCATGGTGCTGGAGCATTGCGCATCAACCGGCGCGCTTGCCTTGCCCTGCCACGTCGGGGCGCCGTTCGCCGGCTATGTCGACGCGGCGGCGGACGGCTTCAAGCCACGCTTCGGCTAGTCGACCTCACGGCACGCCATCACGATAGCTGGATAATGCCCATGAGATTCCTGCCACCGCTTGCGATCCTTGCCCTCGCGCTACTCGCGCTCGTGGTGCCGGGCGACGGCCGCGCGCAGACCGGCGACTACCCGTCGAAGCCGGTTCGCATCATCGTCGATTCGGCGGCCGGCAGCGCCAACGATGCGACCGCGCGCATTCTCGCCGACCGGCTCAGCCGCATCTGGAACCAGCAAGTCCTCACCGTGAACCAGCCGGGCGCCGGCGGCAGCATCTCGGCGCGCGTCGCCTCGACCTCGCCGGCGGATGGCTATTCACTCTATTTGCCGGCGACGTCGGTGTTCCTGGCGTTGCCGGGCGGTCCTGGGGTTGCGCCGAACTTGCCGGTCGAGCTGCCGCGCGATTTTGCATCGATCGCGTTCGTACTGCAGCAGCCCTTGTTCATCGGCGCATCGCACAAGTCCGGCATCAACGACCTGCCGCAGTTGATCAAGCTCGCCAAAGAGAACCCGGGTAAGATTTCGTACGCGGCGACGGGGCGCGGACGGCTCACGCACCTGACCATGGAGTTGTTCCAGGCGCGCACCGGCGCGACGCTGCAGCTCGTGCCCTATGCGGGCGGCCCGGCGCAGGCGATGAACGACGTCATGAGCGGGCGCGTCGAACTGGTGCTCGACGCCTATGCGGGACTTGCCGCCGCGCTCAAGGGCGACCTGATCAAGCCGCTGGCGGCGACCTCGCTCGAGCGGCTGCCCGGTTTCGAGACCCTGCCGACGATCGCGGAGACAATCCCGAATTTCTTCGTCGGCGCCTGGAACGTGATGCTGGCGCCGGTCGGCACGCCGGATGCGATCATTCGCAAGGTCCACGCCGACCTGCGGATCGCGCTCGACGATCCCGAGGTCAAGGCGAAATTCGCCGCCAATGGCGCGTTCGTGCGCCACATGACGCCCGAAGAGGTCACCACGTTCGTTCAGTCGGAGCAGACCAAGTGGCGGCCGATCCTCGAGCAGGTCGCGCGCGAAACCAAGTGACCGGCGGCCGGGTGACGCAAACGGAGACCCGTTGACCACCGCGCCGGACTCGAAGCCTATGTCCCCGCGAGCAGCGGGGGCCCGACACGCATGACATCACCGAAAGGCAGATCGGTCGCGGCCGGCATGATCGGCAACGTGCTCGAATGGTACGATTTCGCCATCTACGGCTACTTCGCCGCGTCCATCGGCCAGCATTTTTTTCCGCGCGACGAGCCTGTCGCCCAGTTGCTCGCCGCCTTCGCGGTGTTCGCGGTCGGCTACCTGGTGCGGCCGATCGGCGGCGCATTGATCGGCCATATCGGCGACCGCTACGGACGCCGCAATGCTCTCACCGTCTCGGTCGCCGCGATGGCGGTCCCGACCTTTCTGATGGGCCTGCTGCCCGGATACGAGACAATTGGCCTGCTGGCGCCGATCGCGCTCGTCCTGCTGCGGATGGTTCAGGGACTTTCGGTCGGCGGAGAGTACACCAGCTCGATGGTTTTCATGGTCGAGCAGGCGCCGCCGGGGCAGCGCGGATTGATGGGAGCCTTGACCGGGTGCGGAACGACGTTGGGAATTCTCATGGGTTCCGGCGTCGGCGCGATCACTGCGGCGGCGATGTCGCCCGAGACGCTTCATGCGTGGGGCTGGCGCATTCCGTTCCTGCTCGGAATTCTAGTCGGAATCGCCGGCTTCTTCCTGCGCCGCCATGTTTCGGATGGCGCGCCCGCTGCGCCCCGGGAGAAAAGCCCGTTTGTCGAAACCATGCAGCACCACTGGCGGCTGGTGGCGTGGCTGGCTGCGCTGTCGGTCTTCAATGGCGTCAGCTTCTACGTGATGTTCGTGTACGTCGCGAGTTGGCTGCAAACAGCCGACGGAATTTCGCCGGCGCACGCGCTCGAGATCAATACCGTCAGCATGCTGATTCTTCTGCCCGCACTTGTCATATCGGGGTGGCTGTCGGATCGCTTCGGCCGCAGGCCGGTTCTCCTGCTCGCGGTGTTGGCCGCGTTCGTGACCGCCGTGCCGCTGTTCTGGTTGATGTATCACCCCTCGACCGTGCTCATCTTGATGGGCCAAATGGGATTTGGCGTGCTGATCGGGCTCTACGGCGGTACGCAGTCCGCCGCGATGGTCGAGGCCGCGCCGTCGGCGGTTCGCTGTACTGCGGTCGCGCTCGGCTACAACGCTTGCCTCGGCGTCATCGGCGGGCTCACCCCGCTGGTGTCGGCCTGGCTGGTGAACCGCACCGCCGATCAGCTTGCGCCCGCCTACCTAATGATGGCCGCAGCGGCGGTCTCGCTCTCCGTCGTCTGGCGCATGAAAGAGACTTACCGAGCGCCGCTCGGCTGAACGACCGGCGGGTCGAAGGAAATCGCGCGTGGTTCTCCCTACCCTGCCTTTCCGGGCGCGCAGAACGCGCGGTGCAGGGCCTCGATCACCTCACGTACCTCGGTCCGCGTCAGCGAATAGTAGATATTCTTACCGTCGCGCCGGGTATCGACCAAGTTGTCGATCCGCAGCCGCGCAAGTTGCTGGGAGACCGCGGGCTGACGCAGGCGCAGCGTGTGTTCGATCTCGCTCACCGATTTTTCGCCGGTCGCGAGCAGGCAAAGGATCATCAACCGCGACTCGTGCGAGAGCGCCTTGAGAAACTCGCTTGCCTCGCGCGCATTGGCGACCAGCGTATCGAGGTCGAGCTCGCCATCGCCGGGCTTCGCGCGCCGCTGCGCCACGGCCTTCGTCTTCATCCTCACCCTCCTGGCACGCCGTGCGGCGCCGTCTGGGTGACGTTTCCGGATGCCGGCTCTTTGGCCGCGGCCGGCTTCGGCTCGGGTACGAGATTCTGCAGCAGCCCCCAGAAAAAGTCCTCGCCCGGATAACCCTCGATGCGGCCGATCTCGCGGCCGTCGTCGAACAGAACGAACGTCGGCGTGAACAGCACCGGAGTCTTCGAGCCCGGCCGTGTCGCGCGCCCGGTCGAGATCGACGAAGCGAACCGGCACCCGCTGGCCGAGTTCGGTCTTGGGATAAACCGGGCCAACCTGCCGATCCCATGCCGCGCACCACGAACAGCCCGCCCGGCGGAACATCACCAGTTCCATGGCGGCTGCCGCGGTGGCGCTGAGCGCGACCGCGAGCACCGCAACGATCAGCGACACATGGCGCACGGGTGAGTTCTCGTTGGTTCCGAAGCGAGGCTACTACAAATATAGTGTGAATTGAATATGTTTCACCGGGGTCTCGAACGCCGAACGACAGGCTGGTAGCCGAGGCTGGATCGAACGCCCATCCACGGCTTGTGCGGCGGCCGGGTGGCACGATACACTTGCAAGATTATGAATGTCAGGAGCACCGCAATGGTGTCACGGCGGTCGTTTCTGGCCGGATCGGCAGGCGCCGTCGCCTCGGTGAGACTGGCCGGCCCCGCATGGGCCACGCCGAAACTGAACGACGACGGCCTCTATCATGAGCCGTGGTTTCTGGAGAGCCTGCTCGAACTTGTCGGACGACCTCGACGCCGCCGCCGCGCAGGGCAAGCGGTTCGCCATCATGTGGGAGCTGCGCGGCTGCCCGTTCTGCCGCGACACGCATGTGATCAATTTCGCCAAGCCGGAGATCGTCGAGTTCGTGAAGGCGCGGTTCGACATTCTCCAGCTCAACATCATCGGCGCGCGCGAGGTTGTCGATTTCGACGGCGAGAAGCTGCCGGAAAAGCGGCTGGCGGAGAAATACGGCGTCCGGTTCACGCCGACTTTCCAGTTTTTTGCGGAGCGCTCGGCCGGGCTCGCGGCCCGCAAGCCCGCGCGAGGTCGTGCGGGCGCAGGGCTATCTGGTGCCGGAGGACTTCCTCGCGATGTTCCGGTTGGTGTCCGAGCGCACCTACGAACGCGAGCGCCTGCCCGACCACCTGCGGCCCGGCGCGCGTCCGTAGCGGTACGTGGCGCGCTACCCGACCTTCAGATACGCGAAGCCCTTGGTCTGCAGCTCGGCGACCGTCGCGACGCCGGACGGCACGAACTTCAGGAACTCGTCCCTGCGCGTCTTCGCCGGATCGATCTTGAGGCGCTTGTAGGTGATCTGACAGAGATACGCCTCGGCGCCGTACTTGGTCAGGCCGACGAAGCGCTTGTAGATCTCCGGATCGATCGTGTCCTTCTCCCACGGCGTCCCGGTTCGGTCGTCGAGGAAGAATTTCAGCCCGGCGCCGTGCGCCACCACCACCAGCTTGAGCTTGAAGTTGTCGAACTCGTAGGCCGAGTAGTGATTGAGCATGTTCTGCAGCATCTGCGAGAACCGCTGCGGATCGCCGAAGTCGCAGTGATAGACGCAGGCGATGTCGGTGTCCTTCTTGTCGGTGGCGAGATCGAGCGCGACCGGATTGGCGCGCGCGCCCTGCGTGGAGGCCAGCACCGCGCCCGACACCGCCAGCGCTCCGACGATCTCTCGCCTGCTCTTGATCATAAGCCGTCTCCGTAGTTCGAGGACCCGCCCGGATTACTTGTTGACCGGGCTGTCCGGGCTCATCAACAGCGCGACCAGATCCTTGATCTGATCGATCGTCAGAACCTTGTTGGAGCCGAACCGCGGCATGTTGCGAGCACGCCAGCGCCGCCTGCGAATTGTAGATCTTCTCGTAGGCCGCCTTGGTTTCGGCCTCGCCGAAATTGCGGAGCTTGCCGTAGTTGAGCAGGCTCGGCCCGATCGTGCCGTAGCTGACTTCCTGCACGGTCAGCTGGTGGCAGGCATAGCAGTTGCCGCCGTTCGGACCGCGGGCCGGATAGTCGGTGAAGCGCAGCCCGTAGCCGGATTGCGCAAGGCGCTCGCCCTTCTTCCAGTCGCCCATGAACTTGCCGTCGGCCGGATACTCGATCGCGGCCTTCTCGCGTTGCTGGATCGCTTCCGCGACCGCGCGCGGCGGCCGGTTGTGGTGGGCGGAGCACTGCCTCATCGTCTCGTCCGGAACGAGCCGCGACTGCCAGTCGGCAGGCGCGGTCGGGAACGCCGACTTGATCGACCGCATCGACGCGGGCCGGATCGACGGAAGGCTTCTGTTGGGCAAACGCAGGTGCCGCGCTCAACCCGATCAAGAGGCATACGATGGCGATGATTCTCATGGCGCTCTCCCCGCTCAGCGCTTGAGACCGGGAGCGGCGATCTCGCCGCCCTCGGCCTGCTTGGTCAGATAGGCGATCAGCGCCACGCTCGCTTCGGAGCCAAGCTCAAGCTCCGGCATGCGCATCTGCCAGTAGCAGTCGTACAGCCGGTGCTGCATGGTCATGACGTGAGTGGTGGACACGCGGTAGGCCGGCCATTCGCCGATCACCTTGCGGGCCTCTTCCGGGCTCGACGAGCTACGGCAAACCCTGCAGGCGGATGCGCATGCCCTTGGCCTCGTGGCAGGTCGCGCAGGCGAAGTCGAACGGCCCAGAGCGCCGGACGAACAGCGCTTCGCCGAGCGCCACCGCCTCCTTCTCCTTCGGCATGTTCGAGCTTGGCGGCGAACTTCATGCCGGCTCGACTTGCTGGCGACGTAGGTCGCCATCGCGCCGAGCTCCTTGACCGGCTGACCGCCGCCGGGATGCGGCCGCTTGACCAGGTCGGCGCGATTGAAGCCCTGCAGCTTCTCCATGCACCAGAGGATGCGCGTCTCGAGGTCCATGACGCGGTCGGCGTCGGCGAAATAGCGCGGCAGCTCGGCGAACGCGCCGTCGACCTTGCCGGGTCCCTTGCCGAGATCGCACTGCTCGAGCGAGACCTTGTTCGGACCGCGCGGCCGTCGTCCACAGCGCCTCGCCGCGGTCGGCGTCGAGCAGCCCGGGATTGCTCCACGGATCGTCCTTCAGCATCTGCGCGGTATTTCTCGATCGCCTTCTCGGTCCGTCGTCCTGGCCGGTCGCCACGGCGGTCGCCGCGAACAGACGCACAGGCGGCTGCAATCAGATGTCGTTCTGAGTCGTCACCGGATCGTTCCTCCGGCGAGTGTCGTTGCTTTCAGGCGCTTGTGAGTCGTCGGCGCATTGTCGGCCGTGCGGCCCAGTCGCCAGCAGGTCGGACCGACGCGCGACGACACAATACATGCATTTTCCTGGATGGAAAAGCGGCGTCGTTGTCCGCATCCAAGGCCGGTGGTGGAGCGACGTCGAAATCCACTTGCAATTTGCCGTGCGGCTCGCTTAGATACTTGCAAAGATATGAATATGTTCGCGAGCGCATGCTGACGGCAATCTCGACGCAATGCAATGCCGTCAACGTGCGCAATGGCAGCGACCGCGCGTCAGCATGGATCGCCGCGCCGCGAGCCGACTGAGGAGACGGAAATGTCGCATGACTGTCAATCGCCGTCAGGCGTCTTGACGCTCGGCGCTGGCGCCTTGGCGTTCGGCGCCGCGCCCGCGTTCCGGCCTTCGCCGCGAAGAACGACTCCGAGGAGCTGATCAAGAAGTTCACCGGCGGCAAGACCGCGACGCGAAGGCCGCGTCAAGCTCGACCTGCCGGAGATCGCCGAGAACGGCAACACCGTGCCGATGACGGTGTCGGTCGACAGCCCGATGACGGAGCAGTCCTACGTCAGCGACGTGCTGGTGCTCGCGGACGGCAATCCGCGCGGCGGCGTCGCGACCTTCCACTTCTCGCCGGCGAGCGGCGTGGCCGAGGCCAATACCCGCATCCGCCTGGCCGAGACGCAGAACGTCATCGCCGTCGCCAAGATGAACGACGGCTCGTTCTTCACGGCGAGCAAGCAGGTCAAGGTCACGATCGGCGGCTGCGGCGGCTGAGCAGGCCCGGCACCCGCAGCATCCGCTCAAGGAGGACAACAGATGGCGACGTCAAACCGCGCATCAAGCTCGACAAGAAGGAGGCCAAGAAGGGCGACCTCGTCGAGGTCAAGGCGCTCGTGTCGCACGTCATGGAGACCGGCCAGCGCAAGGACGCCGGCGGCAACACCATCCCGCGCAAGATCCTCAACAAGTTCACCTGCACGGTGAACGGCAAGGAAGTGTTCGCCGCCGACTTCGAGCCGGCGATCTCGGCCAACCCGTATATCCAGTTCAAGTTCAAGGCCCAGGAATCCGGCCCGGTCGTGCTGACCTGGATCGACGACGACGGCTCGAAGATCGTCGGCGAAGAGACGATCACGGTGACCTGACGGCGTCGCCGTGGCCCGTCCGGCCGCGGAACGATGCAGCCCTGCGGCTCGCGCGTCCAGCTGCAAGCCGTTGGCTCCGCGCCGAAGCGCGGACGCGCCGCAGGCATGTCGCGGTCGCGACTGCGCGATCACGGGAGCGTGGCATGCTCTCAAGGCGCGATTTCCTCCAGGTGGCCGCGGCGACCGCGGCGATCGTGCCCGGGCGGCTGGACGCGCGCGCTTCGCGCAGCAGCGCCTGACGCAGGCCGACCTGCTGCGCTTCGAGCCGCTCGGCAACGTCACGCTCGTCCACGTCACCGACATCCACGCGCAGCTCGTGCCGCTGCTGTTCCGCGAGCCGTCGGCCAACCTCGGCGTCGGCGAGGCGAAGGGCCTGGTGCCGCACCTCACCGGCCGCGCCCTTCTCGATCTCTACAAGATCCCGCCGGGCTCGGCCGCGGCCTACGCGCTGACCTCGGAGGATTTCGCCGCGCTGGCCAAGAGCTACGGCCGGCTCGGCGGGCTCGACCGCATCGCCACCATCGTGAAGGCGATCCGCGCCGAGCGCGGCGACCGCGTCGTGTTCCTCGACGGCGGCGACACCTGGCAGAACAGCTACACGTCGCTGGTCAGCAAGGGCCAGGACATGGTCGACTGCATGGCGCTGCTGCAAGCCCGACGCCATGATCGGCCACTGGGAGTTCACGCTCGGCGCCGAGCGCGTGAAGGAGATCGTCGGAGCAAGCTCGGCTTTCCGTTCCTCGCGCAGAACGTCCGCGACACCGAATGGAACGAGCCGGCGTTCGAGCCGATGACGCATGATCGAGCGCGGCGGCGTCAAGATCGCCGTGATCGGCCAGGCCTTCCCTACACGCCGATCGCCAATCCGCGCTGGATGATCCCGAACTGGTCGTTCGGCATCCGCGAGGACGATCTGCAGGCGCAACGTCGAGAAGGCGCGCAAGGACGGCGCGCAGCTCGTCGTGCTGCTCTCGCACAACGGCTTCGACGTCGACCGCAAGCTCGCCGCCCGCGTCAACGGCATCGACGTGATCCTGACCGCGCACACCCACGACGCGCTGCCGGACGTGGTGAAGGTCGGCAAGACGCTGCTGGTCGCCTCCGGCAGCCACGGCAAGTTCGTGTCGCGGCTCGATCTCGACGTGCGCGACGGCGAGGTGAAGGACTATCGCTACAAGCTGATCCCGGTCTTCTCCGACGCGATCGCGCCCGACGCCGAGATGGCGGCGAAGATCGCGCGCGATCCGCGCGCCGCACGAGGCGATGCTGCGCGAGGTGATCGGCCGCACCGAGACGCTGCTCTACCGGCGCGGCAATTTCAACGGCACGCTCGACGACGTGATCTGCGACGCGCTGCTCGCCGAGCGCGACGCCGAGATCGCGCTGTCGCCGGGCTTCCGCTGGGGCAGCGTCGCTGCTGCCCGGGCAGGACGATCACCCGCGAGGACATCTACAACGCCACCGCGATCACCTATCCGGCCGCCTACCGCATGACCATGACCGGCGCGCGCCTCAAGGAGATGCTCGAGGACGTCGCCGACAACCTGTTCAACCCCGATCCCTACTACCAGCAGGGCGGCGACATGGTCCGCGTCGGCGGCGTGTCGCTACAGCCATCGATGTCGGCAAGCCGATGGGCAGCCGCATCTCCGACCTGACGCTGCTGCGCACCGGCAAGCCGCTCGATGCCGGCGAAGGACTACATCGTCGCCGGCTGGGCGAGCGTCAACGAGGGCACCGAAGGCCCGCCGATCTGGGACGTGGTCGACGCGCCACATCCAGAAGAAGGGCGTCGTTGCGCCGCAGCGAGAGCCGACCACGTCCGCGTGGTGGGCACCTGAAATTTGCCCGACATATGCAATTCGTGCATGATTGGATTGGGGACACCGAGGACAGAGGCATGAACGACCGACACGATCCCGCGACGTGTCCATTCGCGCCGCGGCGTTCCTGCGCGCCGCGCTCGCGGCCGGCGGCGGCGCCGCGCTGGCGCGGCCCGGCGCTGGCGGCCGGCAATCGAATCCGGCCAACCAGCCGCCGAACGTGCCGGACTGGACACGCATGCTCGGCGACGGCGTCGCCGTGCGCACCTACGGCAAGCCGTCGCAAGCACGAAGGCGCACGTCATCCGCCGCGACGTGGCCTGGCTCACGGCGTCGCCGCAAAGCTCGGTCAGCTTCACGCCGCTGCACGAGCTCGACGGCATCATCACGCCGAACGGCCTGTGCTTCGAGCGCCATCACGCCGGCATCGCCGAGATCGATCCCGGCCGACTACCGGCTGATGCTGCACGGCCTCGTCGACAAGCCGCTGATCTTCACGCTCGACGACATCAAGCGCATGCCGCGCGTCAACCGCGCCTATTTCTGCGAATGCGCCGCCAATTCCGGCATGGAGTGGCGCGGCGCGCAGCTCAACGGCTGCCAGTACACCCACGGCATGGTGCATTGCGTGATGTACACCGGCGTGCCGCTGAAGGTGCTGCTGGACGGAAGCCGGCCTCAAGCCGAACGCCAAGTGGCTGCTGCTGGAAGGCGGCGACTCCGCCGCCATGACGCGCTCGCTGCCGCTGCAGAAAGCGCTCGACGACGTGCTCGTCGCCTACCGGATGAACGGCGAGATGCTCTATCCGGAGAACGGCTATCCGGTGCGCATGGTGATTCCCGGCTGGGAAGCCAACATGTGGGTGAAGTGGCTGCGCCGCATCGAGGTCGGCGACGAGCCCTGGCACCACCGCGAGGAGACGTCGAAATACACCGACCTGCTCGGAGAACGGCAAGGCGCGGCGCTTCACCTATCGTGATGGACGCGAAGTCCGTCATCACCAATCCGAGCCCGCAGGCGCCGCTCAAGCACAAGTCCGGCTTCACCGTGCTGTCCGGCATCGCCTGGTCGGGCCGCGGCAAGATCGCGCGCGTCGACGTCTCGCTCGACGGCGGCCGCAACTGGCGCACCGCGCAGATCGACGGTCCGGTCTGGGACAAGGCGCTGACGCGCTTCTACTACGAGTTCGACTGGGACGGCCGCGAACTGCTGCTGCAGTCGCGCGCCATGGACGAGACCGGCTACGTGCAGCCGACCAAGGCGGAGCTGCGCAAGCATCGCGGCGTCAACTCGATCTACCACAACAACGGCATCCAGACCTGGCACGTGCACAAGAACGGCGAGGTCGAGAATGTCGAGGTCTGCTAGGCTCGCGCGATCGCTGCGCCGGCAGCGCGTCGCTCGCCGGCTGTCGTGGCGCCATGCGCTGGGATGCTGGCCGCGCGCAGAACGGCGCCTGCAGCCGAAGTCGCCGCATCCGACACGCGTCGAAGCCGCTCGGCATCGGCCGCGAGGCCAAGCCGGAGGAGATCGCCGGCTGGGACATCGACATCCGCCCCGACGGCCAGGGCCTGCCGCCCGGCAAGGGCACGGTGAAGCAGGGCGAGGCGCTCTACATGCAGCAATGCGCCGCCTGCCACGGCGAGTTCGGCGAAAGCGCCGGCCGCTGGCCGATCCTCGCCGGCGGCGCCGGCACGCTGGCGAGCCACGATCCGGTCAAGTCGATCGGCTCGTACTGGCCCTATGCGTCGACGGTGATCGACTACATCCGCCGCGCCATGCCGTTCGGCAACGCGCAGTCGCTGACGCAACGACGAGCTTTACGCCGTCACGGCATACGTGCTCTATCTGAACGACATCATCAAGGACGAAAATTTCGAGCTGAACGACAAGAACTTTCAAAACCATCAAGCTTCCCAACGAGCCGAATTTCCTCGACGACGACCGCGAGAGCACGGAGAAGGCGTTCTGGCGGGCGAGCCCTGCATGACGAATTGCCTGCCCGGCGAGGCCAAGATCATCGGCCGCGCGCGCGCGCTCGACGTGACGCCGGAGGCCGGAAAGGGCCGAAGGTCGAGTGAGCGTCATGAAGCGTCATGCCGTCGCATGTCCGCGTCGCGCTCGCAGCGGCTATCTGGACGCCGGCCGGCGCGCGTCGCCGGCCGACAAGGCGTTCGGCGAGTATCTGTCGTCGGAGTGCGTGACCTGCCATCAGCTCACCGGCCGGTACGAGGGCATTCCGCCGATCGTCGGCTGGCCGGAAGCGAGCTTCATCGCGATCATGAAGGACTATCGCCAAGAAGCGGCGAGCAACCCGATCATGCAGACGATCGCGGACCGGCTGTCGCGAGGAGGAGATCGCGGCGCTCGCGGCCTATTTCGGCAGCCTGCAAGCCGGTGACGAAGATAGGCCAGCAACAGACAACGCGTAGGGAGAACATCAATGACCTCGACCAATCGCCGGACGTTTCTCGGCGGCGTCGGCGCCGTCGCGGCCGCGACCGGCAGTTTCGCGATGCCGGCGCTCGCGCAGGCCAAGCCGAAGGTGGTCGTGGTCGGCGGCGGGCCGGGCGGCGCGACGCTCGCCAAATACGTCGCCAAGGATTCGGCCGGCGCCATCGAGGTGACGCTGGTCGAGCCGCTGCGAGCAGTTCACCACCTGCTTCCATTCCAACCTCTATCTCGGCGGCTTCCGGACCTGGGAGTCGATCACGCATTCCTACGACACGCTGGCGTCGAAGCACGGCATCAAGCTCGCGCACCAGATGGCGGCCGGCATCGACCGCGACAAGAAGACCGTGCGGCTCGCCGACGGCACGCAGCTGTCCTACGACCGGCTGGTGGTGGCGCCCGGCATCGACATCAAGTTCGATTCCGTGCCCGGCTATTCGGAAGCTGCCAGCCGAGGCGATGCCGCACGCCTGGAAGCCCGGCCCGCAGACGCAACTGCTCAAGCGCCAGCTCGACGCGCTGGAGGACGGCGCGACGATCGTCATGATCGCGCCGCCCAATCCCTACCGCTGCCCGCCCGGACCCTACGAGCGCGTCTCGATGATGGCGCACGTGCTCAAGGCCAAGGGCCACAAGAAGTCGCGCATCGTCGTCCTCGATCCGAAGGAGAACTTCTCCAAGCAGGGGCTGTTCCAGGAAGGCTGGGAGAAGCACTACCCCGGCATGGTCGAGTGGCAGGACCCGAAGATGCACGGCGGCATCAAGAGCGTCGACCCGAAGACCATGACGGTCAACACCGATCTCGCCACCTACAAGGCGTCGCTCGTCAACGTCATCCCGGCGCAGATGGCCGGCAAGATCGCGCGCGACGCCGGGCTCGCCAACGAGAGCGGCTTCTGCCCGATCGATCCGGCCAGCATGAAGTCGGCGAACGATCCGAACGTCTACGTCATCGGCGACGCCTGCATCGCGGGCGACATGCCGAAGTCGGCGTTCTCCGCCAACAGCCAGGCCAAGGTCGCGGCGATGATGATCCGCGGCGAGCTGACCAAGTCGCAGACCTTCCCGGCGCGCTACACCAACACCTGCTGGAGCCTGATCGAGACCGACGACACCGTGAAGGTCGGCGGCCGCTACGAGCCGAAGGACGGCAAGATCGTCGCGGTCGAGACGTTCGTCTCCAAGACCGGCGAGAGCGCCGACCTGCGCCGGCAGACGCAGCAGGAGAACATGGGCTGGTACTCCGGCATCATCGCCGACATCTTCTCGTGACGGCAGGCGGCCGGACGGCGCCCGCCACGCGGGTGGACGTCCGGCATGCCACATGGAGCCGCCGCGCTGTGTTGCATGGCGCGGCAGCGGCGATGGCCGCATCGGCAGCGCCGGCTGGTTTTGCCTGGGCCGCAGTGCCGCCGGTCCGGCGCAACGTCGGCGCCATCGCCGTCACCGTGATCAGCGACGGCAGCCTGCTGGTTCCGCTGTCGATGTCGCTGCCGGACGTACCGGCAGCCGACCGCGGCAAGCTTGTTCGCCGCTCACGGTCTGCCGCCCGGCGGATCGCCGGTGCCGACCAATGTCAGTCTGATCACGAGCGGCGACCAACTGATCCTGATCGACGCCGGCTCGGGCGCCAATTTCCAGCCGACCGCCGGCAAGCTCGCCGACAACATGGAAGCCGCCGGCCTCGATCCGGCGAAAATCACCAAGGTCGTATTCACCCATGGCCATGCCGACCATCTATGGGGCGCGATCGACGACTTCGACGACAGCGAGCGGTTCGCGAACGCGAGCTACGTGATCTCCGCGGCCGAGTGGGATTTCTGGCTGGATCCTGAGCACGCCATCTCGCGGTCCCGGACTGGCTCAAGGGCATGGCGCGCGGCAGCGCGCGCATCCTCAAGCGGCTGGATGCGAAGATCGAGCGGCGCAAGGACGGTGACACGATCGCGCCCGGCGTCAGCTTCTTGGAAACGCCCGGGCATACGCCGGGCCACATGTCGGTCCTCGTGGAAAGCCGCAATGAACGGCTGATGATCGGCGCCGATGTGCTGACCCATGCGGCGGTTTCGTTCGCGCGGCCCGACTGGCGCTGGGGCACCGATTACGACAGCGACCGCGCGGTCGCCACCCGCCGCCGGCTGCTCGACCGTCTGAGTACCGAGAAGCTCGCGCTGATCGGCTTCCACCTGCCGTGGCCCGGCGTCGGCATGGTGGAAGCAAGCGGCACGGCCTACCGCTTCGTGCCGCTGCGCTGAGGATCGCCACCAGCCGTTGGACTCGGGAGGGCTCTTGCTGCGGACGAGCGACACCGCGCCGGCCGCGATCGCCATCCCGGCCAGCATCGCGAGGCTGCTCTCGACCGCACCCAGCAGGGCAGGACCGGCAAACGGTCCCGAACTGTCGTGCGCGCCGGTCGTCGCCTGGAGCCGCCACGACAGCGTCGAGGAAGCGCCGGCGACTCCCAGGCTGGTGCCGAGAGCGCGCATCAGGTTGAGCATCGATCCGGCTTCGCCGGACAGCGACGCGGGCGCGGCCTTGATCGTCTGGTGATTGTTCGGCGCGATGAACACGCCGAGCCCGGCCCCGAATAACGCGAACGCCGCCGATCCGAACAGCCGGCTCGCATTCGGATCGGCTTCCTCGAGCGCCAGAACGAGCAGCGCAACGACGCACAGCGCCATTCCGGCCGCGCTGAGCAGTCGCGCGCCGAGCCGGTCGCTCAGCGCGCCGCTGAACGGGGCGACAATGCCGAGCGCGACCGGAATCACCGCGAGGCGGAGCCCGGCCGCCAACGGACTGTCGCCATAGCCATGCTCAAGGGCAAACGACATCAAGAAGAACATGCCGTACAGCATGGCGTAGCCAAGCAGGACCGCGATCGCGCCGCAGGAGAAGGCCGCACTGCCAAACAACCGGAGATCGACCAGCGGCGACGGCGACGCCCTCTCCTGGCGGACCAGAAGCCAGATCAGCACGGCCGACATGACGGTGAACGCAACGATCACCGGCGACGCCGGCCCCCAGACCGAAACCTGATTGAGCACGAGGACCAGGAAGATCAGTGCCGGTCCCAGCAGGAGTGCGCCATGCCAATCGAACCGCTGGTCGCGCGCGCCGGCCTCGATCTGCGGCAGCACCAGCCAACCGATAACCGCCGCCGCAATCCCGAACGGCACCGTGATCCAGAACACCCAGGGCCATCCGAGCGTACCGAGCACGAGGCCGCCGATCGCCGGCCCGGCGCTCATGCCGATCGCCTGCGCGGCCGCGAAGAATCCGAGGGCCCGCCCCCGCCGTTCTTCGTCCACCGCTCGGACCAGGATCGAAATGCTGTTCGCGCCGAGCAGCGAGCCACCGATGCCCTGCAACACCCGAAACGCAATGAGCCAGGAGAGATCGGACGCCAGACCGCACAAGGTGCTGGCTACGACGAACAGAAGATACCCAGCCAGATAAAGGGATTTCCTGCCGAACATCTCGCACAACCGCCCGAAGATCGGCAGGCATGAGGCAAATGCAACGAGGTAGGCGAGCGATACCCAGCTGACATTTTCCATCGATGCGTCGAAAGTCTTGCCCAACGTCGGCAATGCGAGCTGAACAATGGTGGCGTCGAGCTGACCGATGAAGGCGCCAATGGAAACCAGCCCAACAATGAGCCACGGGTACCAAATCTGGCGCGTGAAACACGCGACCGGGGGTGGTTCCTCCAATAAGCGATGAAGGATGCGTTGCGGTACACGTCGCAAGGTGCCGGCGCTTTGAGCGCGGCGCGCGAATTCATTCATCGCGGGATTGCCTGGTGTCAGAAGGCAGGTCTTCGGCGGGTCGGCCTGCACTTTAGGCTGCAACGATTTCCTGCCGCAAGCCGGACCTTGTTTGTGCGCGCTTCATTGCCGCCAATCCGCGATTTCGTGATGCCCAGCACATCGCCGCGCACGCGCTGTCCCTAGGATGATGCTGACAACGGGCAATCGTCGCCCGCAGCATTTCAGAGGACAACGACCATGCGCCAGGGTGAGATTTTCCAAGCGACCGGCTCCAGCACGTCGATCTTCCTGGTCGGCCGAAACAGCCGCGGCCAGTGGATCGCCCGCGATCAGGACGGCCTGCGTGGCGGCTTGTTCGTCAGCCGCGCCGAGGCCTTCAAGTTCGCGCGCTTCGAGAACGGCAACCGGGCCGACCTAGTGGTCGCGGTTCCGGGCATCCTCGAACTGGACCTGGCGGGCCCGGCGGCCCCCGAACTCGACGTCCGGCTCGCCGCCTAGCTGGGCGATAAACTCGCGGTGAAACGGCCGCGAGATGCAAAATCTGGCGGCCCGCCCCTCTCCAGCGCGGGCCGTCATCGCATTGAAAATCGTTTAGAAACAATGCGCTGGTCAGATTCTTCCGCGCCCTCCAGCCACCCTCGCCGGCCGGAAATTCCAAACCGCCAAAAGGTGATGGCGAGCACATCGGGTGGAGAGGGGTGTCCGTAGTGTCCGGGTCATGGACGGGGCGACTGGACGCCCCCGAACCGGGACAAAGAGGACGCCATGTTGGACCGCACCACCACCCAGATCGCCGCCCCGAAGACCGAGACCGCCGTGTTCGAGCGGCTCGAATCCAACGTGCGCTCCTATGCCCGCAGCTTCTCGGCCGTGTTCAGCCGCGCCAACGGCACCGTGCTGACCGACGTCCACGGCAACCGCTACCTCGACTTCCTCGCCGGCGCCGGTTCCTTGAACTACGGCCACAACAACCCGGCTCTTCAAGCAGGCCCTGGTCGACTACATCATGGACGACGGCATCACCCACTCGCTCGACCTGCACACGGTCGCCAAGGAGCGCTTCCTGCGAGGCGATGCAGAACGTCATCCTCAAGCCGCGCGGCCTCGACAACTACGTCATGCAGTTCGTCGGCCCGACCGGCACCAACGCGGTCGAAGCCGCGCTGAAGATCGCCCGCAAGGTCACGGGCCGCCAGAACGTCATCTACTTCACCAACGGCTTCCACGGCGTGTCGATGGGTGCGCTGGCGGTGACCGGCAACTCGTATCTGCGCGCCGCCGCCGGCGTGGCGCTGACCAACACCACCGCGATGCCGTTCGACGGCTATTTCGGCGAGGGCGTCGACACCATCGCGCATCTCGAAAAGGTCCTCTCGGACCCGTCGGCGGCATGGACACCCCGGCGGCCGTGATCCTCGAGACCGTGCAGGGCGAGGGCGGGCTGAACGTGGCGCGCATCGACTGGCTCAAGCGGCTGGAGGCTCTCTGCAACAAGCGCGGCATCGTGCTGATCGTCGACGACATCCAGGCCGGCGTCGGCCGCACCGGCACGTTCTTCAGCTTCGAGCCCGCGGGCATCAAGCCCGACGTGATCACGCTGTCGAAGTCGCTCTCGGGCTACGGCCTGCCGATGGCGCTGGTCGTCCTGAAGCGTGAATTGGACGTCTGGAAGCCTGGCGAGCACAACGGCACGTTCCGCGGCAACAACCACGCCTTCGTGACGGCGACCGCTTCGATCGAGCACTACTGGTCGACCGACGAGTTCCAGAACGAAATCCAGGCCAAGGGCCGCTATCTCGAGAAGCGCCTCGGCGCGATGGTCGAGCAGTTCGCGGGCGACCTGGTTGAGGTCAAGGGCCGCGGCATGATGATCGGCGTGCGCTGCGCCGACCCGGCCCGCGCCGCTGCGGTCACCAAGAAGGCCTACAGCTACGGCCTGATCATCGAGCGGGCCGGCCCGGAGGACGAGGTCATCAAGTGCATGATGCCGCTGACCACGAGCTACGCCGAACTGGCCGAAGGCATGGACATCCTGGAGCGCGCGATCGCCGAGGAGTACGCCCCCGTCACCGCCAAGGCCGCGTAACACAGGCAGCGTAACGAAACGGAGAAACCCACAGCCCGGCGGCCTCGACGGCGGTCCAACTCCACCACCGGCCGAGGCCCCAACCACCCGCCCTCGTGAGGCTGTCCCGGCCTCGCGGGGGCGGGACGATTCTCGGGAGAGCTGTCTAATAGCAGCCGTCGGTCTGCTGCAGCGCCATCTCGACGGTTCCGATCAGGGGCGTGAGCGACTGGGGCCGCGCCAGCAATTCCCGTCCAGCCCGCAGCATCGCATTCGGCCGCTGGACTACGACCGTCACCAGCCGTTCGAACTTCTCAACGACCTGACGTTCGCTCATCGGCAGTTCCGGATCGCCTGGTGCGCTCAGCATGCGCGCCGTGCGCGTTCCGTCCGAACGCGTGACCAGGCTGACCTCGGCCGGATATCGCGCCGGGTAGTAGTGCTGCAGCTCGTCCGCGGTTTCCACCTTGATGCGCTGGCTGAAATCGTCGAGCCGGGCGGATTGTCCGCCAGCGAATTGATTGACGTCGTACATCGCGTCGGGCGCAACCGCCGCCAATGCCATCTGATATCGCAGGCTGGTGAGATGAGAGCTGCGATTCGCCGGCGCCGGCTGATGGCTGATCATACCGGCGTAGGCGGGCGGAATCCGCACGGTCACGTCCGCCACCTCGTCCGGGTTCGCCGGCATGAGGACACGAAGCGCGTGCGTGGCGCTCATGGTCTGTTTGGCCGCGCACCAGGGCTTGAATGAAACCTCGTTCATGACGGGGGTCTCCGGATCGGCCCGGAACGCCTCGGCATCGAAACTCAGCCCGCGCGTCGCCGTCAGTGTCTTGTCCTGCAGGACACCGAGATCGCCGACAAATCCGAACCTGGCCGCGCTGGCGGCGGCAAGGCCATTCTTGGCGGCCTGACCGACCGCAAGCCAGCGCGACGTTGCCGTCCCAACCGGCCGTCCGATCGCGGGCGCCGCGTAGCCAAACGCCAACGCGAGTGCGTGAGAGGTCTGAACCGGATCGAGCCTCCAGAGCCGCGCCGCCGCCGCGGCGACCGCAAAGGGCGTCGCCAGGTACGTCGGCCAGACGCCGCGCGAGAGAATCGCCGGGCCGTCGATGCCGCGGCCCAACCGGATCATCGCCTCGTACCCCGCGTCGATCGCCGCCATCGTGGTCGGGACATCCGCGCCGGATTCGCTCGCCAGCGTCAGCACCGCCGGGATGACGACTGCGCCGGGCGTAATCATCGAAGCCCGGTGGACGTCATCGATCTCGCTGAGGCGCGCCAAGGCACAGCGGACCGTCAGGTCGAGATCGACATCAGCCCGGCCGAACGCACCCGCAGCCTCGCGCTCCTGGCGGCGCATCGCGAGGAGCATCTGGCCCTCCTCGGTGCTGGCGCCTGCAACCAGCGCGCCGATCGTATCGAGGATACGCAATGCAACCGCTCGCTGGTCCAGCGCCCAGACACTTGAGCCGCTGATCTTGGTGGCCAGCCATTCGATCTCGCTCAAGTACTTGCTCCCGTCTTCGACTCTTGAGTGGCGCGCGCGCCGCCTTTGGCGGCGCCGCGATCGAAGTCGGTATGGATGCAAAACGCTGCGGAGCGTTCGGTCGAGAATGACGGTCGCCGACTCCAAGACCTGCCGCCCGTCTCCGTCGACCGCGCCAGCAACGACCAAATAAGCGCCGTCGCCGGTCAACCGCTCGGCGGAATCCGCTGCAATCCAGGGCTCCCTGTCGAGCGACAAACCGTGAGCACGCGCGACGCTCGCGCCCAGCATCGGGTGAGGACCAAAGCCCGTGAGCTGGAGCTTGATCGCATCGCCTAGTTGTTGACCGCTGACACCGACGCTCACCGCGTTCGCGGCCGCATCAGCGGCGGCGCGAGCAGCCTGAACGGCTGGCGTCGCCTTGGATTCGAGGGTCGCAAAACCCTCGGTCCAGTAGCCGCCGAATCGGACAGCGAGGTACACGCTCCAAGGCCCGACCGAACTCAGTTGCGCGGCGGCGCCGATCGGACACAGCGGGCCCAGCCCGCCGGCGTTGCCCAGCGACCTGACATCCTGGGCGCCGGCGAGCCGTGCTGTGCGCTCCGCCGCAATCATCGCCGCGCCGATCGTCGACGCCGATTGCCGGCGCCGCTCGATCTCGGCGAACGCGCTCTGCAGGATGCCGTAGCAGTCCCGCAGCAACCTAAGCTCGTTGGGGCTCTTCGCCTGAAGCAACGCCGCCAGCGCCGGAGTTGCATCCACGATCTCACCAAAACCTCCGCAGACCTCCACGACATCGCGGCCAATATTGGCGCGCATGCGCGCGAGATCGGTGACGCCGATCCTCAGTTCGCCGCGTTCCTTGCCGCCGATCGCCGTCAGCCATTGCGTCAGCGGTGTCCTGACCTCCCCTGATGCCCGGATTTCGTCCAGCCAGGTGAGCCGCTGCACCGCCGGAAGGTCGCGCGAACCGACGGAAGCGACGAGTTGCGGCGGACCATCAAGAGCAAACAGCGCCAAGCCCCAGCGCTGGTTCGGCACCACGTTGGTGAGGTAACAAAGCGCCGCATTCTCGCGGCTGTCACCATGCACCACGAGCGCGTCCCAGCCGTTCCCACGCATGACGCTCCGGACCGCGTCCAGTCTGGCCTCGAACTCGGCACGAGGGAGCAGGTCTTGCTGCCATTCGTAGCGCCCATAAAGAAGAACCGGCTGAAGCGTCTGCATGCGTTCGACCTCCACTCACTCGATTTGGTCGAACGACGCAGGCTGTGCCGCGAGATTGCGCGCGCCGTATTCAGTTACGACGACCGGGTCGCCGCACATCATGTAGCCGGTCTCCGGCATATATTGATTGGGGTGGATCACGAACATCATGTCGCGATCGAGCACCGCCTGGCTGTTGGCGGACAGGTCGCCAGGATCGATCGAACCGAAGCCGAGACCGTGGCCGCGGGCGCGCATGTGAGGCGGTACGCAGAACTCACCGTAGCCCGCCTCGACCAGGTTGGCGTTAATCGCCGCGACCAGGTCGGTCACACGCGCGCCCGGCACGGCCGCCCGCACGCCGTTCTGGAACGACTGCTGCAGCAGCGCGTATTTCTCGACGAAGATTTCGGGCGCGCGGCCGACCATCGCGGTTCGGCAGATCTGCGAGAACTGCCCGCCGACCGACGGCGAGATCTCGCACAGAATGATGTCGCCCGTTTCGAGTTTGTGACTACCCGGCGGCCGGACCGCCCGGTTATGCCGGGCGGCGCTGAGCATCAGGAAATTGTCGTCAGCCCCGGCATCCGCCATCTCGGCGCAGATGTCCGCCGCAAGATCGATCTCGCTGAGGCCGGGGCGCGCCAGTTCGAGCAGCCGCTCGTAGCCCTGTACCGCGACCTCGGTAGCGCGTTCGGCGTTGCGAATTTCGGTGGACGATTTCTGCCGCGTCTGCGCCAGGAATTCCTTGTCGAATCGCCGCCCGCGCTCACCGACCATCTGCATGAGCCAGTCCGCGTCGCCGTAGCCGAATGTATCGAGGCCGACGACGCCGAGCCGTGCGGCCGGGCCGATATGACCGAGCGCGGTGGCAAGCGACGAGCGGATGTCGTCCGTACCATCGACGCGCAATGGCCGGGCGCCGGCGGCGGCGCGCTCCGCCTCCCAGGCGGGCGAGACTGTCAGCGTCAGTTCGCCGTCGCGGCGCAACACGACGTACGAACTCCCAATCGCCCGGAAGCCGGTCAGCAGCATCACGGCGTTGGGCTGCTGAAAGGCATGGACGTCGCCGCTCACCGCGACGAGCGCGTCGAGGTTCTCTCGGTCCATTGCCGCGAGCACGCGCCGGAGGCGCTCATCACCACTCATTGGCATCTCCGCGCGTCTGCAAAAATGCCGCCCTTGTGCAAGAACGAGTCATTCGGCTGCCTCGCGCGTGGCCTTGCGTTGCCGCAACACCGCTGTTGCCGTGTGGTCGATCGAGTAGTCCGGCTTCAGCACGACGCCGTAGTCGCGTTCCGCCGACTCGCGCGACACCAGGCCTTCGATGACGTCCCAGCGCACGGCGTCGGGCCTGCGTTCGAGCGGATCGCCCCACCCGCCGCCGCCACCGGTCTGCGCGATCACCTGCGTATCTTTCGGCACCAGTTGCATCACCGAGTCGACCGCCTCGAATTCGGATTCGTTCGGCCGCCGCAGCAAGAACTGTGCAATGCCGCCGGCCTTGCCGCCCCAAAGACCCCACGGCGGGTCCTTCTGGCGGCGCGGGCGGGCCAGGTTCCAGCGGCCCTCGACGAAGTTGCGGATCTTCATCTCGATGCCGAAGCCGCCGCGAAACTTGCCGGGCCCGCCGGAGTCGGGCCGTAGCGCCCGCTGCTCGACCATCACCGGACACTTCAACTCGATCGCTTCGATCGCGGCGTTGCGGACGTCGCCCTGGCAGACCGTCACGGTACCGGACTCGCCGTCCTCGAACGGGCGGCCGCCCCAGCCGCCGCCTTCCAGGCTCTGCAGCACGAAATTCTTGTTGGAGTTCGGGAACGTGCCGAAGAAAACGATCGAGCCGCCGAGCAGAGCGTGGTGGCCGGCCGGGATGCGCTCCTTGATGGCCGGCGCGAGCGCCTTGAAAATGATATCGACGACGGTCGGGACGATCAGGCTCCACGACGCCATCGGCGCCGGGAACGGCGCCATCATGATGTTGCCCTCCGGAATCACGACCTTGAGCGCGCTGAAGGAGCCTTCGTTCACCGCATCGAGCGGCGCGGTCAACGCCTTGTAGGCGACGCGCGCGGCCGCAAGCGTGCGCGAGTTGATGCCGCCCTTGCGGTAGGACGCGCAGCCCGACAGGTCGATCGTCATGCGGTCGCCGTCGACCTCGACGCGGGCATGCACGCGCACCGGCTCGTTCAGCGCGACGCTATCGTCGTCATAGACCGACTCCGCCTCGTAGACCCCGTCCGGAATCTGCGTGACGATCTTGCGGCACTTTTCCTCGGTCTCGGCGAAGATGTGATCGATCGCCGCCAGCATGGTTTGCGAGCCGTATTTGTTGAACAGCTCTTCGAGCTGGCGGACCGCCAGCCGGCAGGCGGCGATCTGCGAGCGCATGTCGCCCATGGAGGATTCCGGAAAGCGGATGTTGTCTCTGATGACACGATGAAGCTGTTCGTCGAGCTTGCCGGCCTGATAGATCTTGAGCTGGTCGAGCTGTAGCCCTTCGAGCCAGGGATCGCGCACCGTGGCGCCGGCACCGAATCCGGTGCTCATGCCTCCGACGTCGATCCAGTGCGCCCGTACCATCGAGAAGCAGATCAGCCGCTGCTCGAAGAAGAACGGCACGAAGATCACGATGTTGTTGAGATGCTGTCCGGCGACCCGTTGGTGATTGGTGATCAGCACATCGCCCGGCGCAAAGCCGTCGATGCCGTAGCGGGCGATCGCGTCCTCGATGATCACGCCGAGGTCGGCAACGAAGTGCGACACGCCGCCGACGTTCTGCGAGATCAGCCGGCCCTTGACGTCGACCAGCGCGGCGCAGAAGTCGCGCACCTCGTAGATCATCATGTTGTAGGACGTGCGCTGCAGGTCGGCCGCCATTTCGTTTGCGACCGCCGGAAGCGCGTTGCGAACGACTTCGAGGGTGACCGGATCGAGGCGGCCGGACATCAGGCGTTCCCCAGAGTGATGACGATCTCGCCGGTCTCAGCGACCTTGCAGCGGTCGCCCGCGAACATCACGGTGGTCGACGCGTATTCCTGGATAAGGGCAGGCCCATCGATCTCGGTGCCCGGCGCCAGCCGCTCGCGGTGATAGACCGCGCAATCGACCGGCTTGCCGGTGCTGCCCATGTAGACGGGCCGGCGGACCATCCTGGCCTCACCGTTGCCCTGCCCCACGCTCGGAAAATCGAATCGGGGGCGCTCACCGACCGCAACCATGCGGATGTTGATGACCTCGACCGGCTCATCGGCAGCGTGGTGCGCATATCGGCGTTCGTGCAGTTCGTCGAAGGCCTTGCGCATGCCGGCCACGTCGCGCGCTTCGAGCTGCCGCAGCTCGATTGGCACCGACAGGCTGAATTCCTGGCCGACATAACGCAGATCGACCATGATCTGGGTGCGCATATTGCGCTTTTCTTTCAAAACCGCATACGCCTCGGCGTGCATCTCCTTGCAGATGCGGACCAGAGCGTCGAAATCGACGTCCTCGAGCGAGGCCAGATAGGTGCGAACGAGATCGTGGCGTTCGTCCGCCATCAACATGCCGAGCGCCGAGAAATGCGCCGGAAAGCGCGGGATGATCACGACCGGTATGTGCAACTCGCGGGCGATCGCCACCGCGTGTAGCGGGCCGGCCCCGCCCGAGGCCACCATGGCGAACTCACGCGGATCGTAACCCTTCTGCACCGACACTTCGCGCACCGCGAGCGACATCTTGGCGATCGCGATCTGGACGATGGCGTCGGCGATCGAGACCACGTCCATCGTCAACGCCTGCCCGAGCTTGGTCTCGAAGGCGCGCCTTGCGCTGTCCTCGTCGAGCTTCATCTCGCCGCCGAGGAAGTCCGACACGCCGACGCGGCCGAGGATGACGTTGGCGTCCGTGATGGTCGGGTCGGTACCGCCGTTGCCGTAGCAGATCGGCCCCGGATCGGCGCCGGAGCTTTGCGGCCCGACCTTTAGCGCCCGCACCTCGTCGATCCACGCGATGCTGCCACCGCCGGCCCCGACCTCGACGATGTCGACTACCGGACTCATGACCGGATCGCCGCTGGCATAGCCGCCGACATAGTAGCCTTCCGACATCGTCAGTTCGTTGTTGCGGATCAGGCTGGTCTTGGCGGTGGTGCCGCCCATGTCGAACGAGATGACGTTCTGGTAGCCAAGCTTCTGTCCGACCAGGGACGACGCGATGATGCCGCCGACCGGACCCGACTCCATCATGGCGACCGGACGCTCGATCGCGATGCTCGGCGCCATCACGCCGCCGTTCGACCGCATGATCGACAGATCGCCGGTGAAGCCGATGGTCTCCAGGCTCGATTCGAGATTGCCCACGTAGGTGGCGACGGTCGGGCCGATATAGGCGTTCACCACGGTGGTCGAAATCCGCTCGTACTCCCGGTACTCGCGCAGGATTTCGTGCGACAGCGAGATGTAGCGCCCGTTCAGCGTACGATGCAGTTCCTCGCCGGTTTTCCGCTCGTGCTCGGGATTGGCGTAGGCGTGGAGATAGCAGACCGCGACCGCGTCGATCCGGCCGCCGTCGGGCGAACCCCCGCCGTGGGCGATCAGGTCCGCAAGCGACTTGATCTGCGAAAGGTCGAGCGGCTTGTGGACCTCGCCGGACGCGACCATCCGCTCGTCGACCTCGAAGATCAGGTGGCGCGGCACGAGCGGCCGGGGGCGGTGAAAGAAGATGCTGTAGGATTCCGGCCGGTTCCCGCGGCCGATGGCGTAGGCGTCACGAGTGCCGCGGGTGACGATCAGCGCGGTGCGCGCGCCTTTGCGTTCGATCAGCGTGTTGATCGCCGTCGTCGACCCATGGATCATCTGGTCGATGCGCGCAACCGGCAGGTCGCACTTGTTGATACAGTCGATGATGCCCTGGATCAGATTCTTCGGCGTCGTGAGGCACTTGGCCTGGAAGAAGCTGTTCGACGATTCATCGAAGGCCATCAGATCGGTAAACGTACCACCGATATCGATCCCAACGATGATCACGTCCGCCTGCCCTGCCCGTGCGCTCCGCTCGCGATGAGGCGCGGATGCGCCGGCAGGTTGCATAGGCGCTCGTCGGCAAAGCAATAGGCCAAGGGGCTCCGAGGGTTATAGGCGATAGCCTATGACCTTGAAGTAGGCTGAGCGGAGCGCTGATCTCGGCCGTCAGGCGGCCCAGGCGTTGCGGCCGCGCAGGAATTCGGCGAACCGCTGTGCCGCGCTGGAAATCTGGCCGGAGGGCCGGAATGCGAGGCGGATTTGTACGGGCATCGGCGGAACGGTCACCGGGATCAATTTCAGCAGGCCGGCGTTGATATCGGCCTCGACATTACACATCGGCGTGCAAAGGATGCCGACGCCACGCCGGGCGACCGCGGTCAGCGCTGCACCATCCTGCAGCCGCAGGACATATTGCCGGTCCCGAGCACCCATCTTGCGAAGCACGGTATCGACGAGCTTCGCGAAGTTGGAGTTCGGCAGCCCGCCAAGGAACGGATAGTGTTGCAGCTCTTCGGGCTCCACCCGCTTGCGCCGCGCCAGTTCGTGATCCGCCGAGACGACGAGCGCAAGCCGCTCGAAGCCGATGACCTCGGACGGCAGTCCGCTGATGCGCTGAAGGCCGAGAAACAGCCCGAGATCGGCTCGGTCTTCTGTGACCAGCGAGACCACGTTCTCCTGGATCTCGCTGTTCATCGAAATCTTGATTTCGGGATTGGCGTCCATGAAGTCGGCCAGCAGCGGCGGCAGCAGATGATTGGCGATGTAGCGTTGCGCCGCGATGGTGAGATCCTGCCGGCCGGCCGGCCGCATGGTCTTCAGAGCGTCGGCGGTTTCGCGCGACTTGCGGAGCACGTCGGTCGCATAGTTCAGTAACGACTTGCCGGCGCGGCTGAGAGCCGGCGGCCGCCCGGGGGCGCGGATGAACAGCGATTGCCCGATCTGTCGCTCGAGGCCGGCGATATGGGCGCTGACGGACGGCTGCGCGATGCCCAGACGGTCGGCGGCCTGGCTGAAGCGGCCGGTTTCGACCACCGCGAGAAAGACCTCGAGGCGGCGCATAGAGGTGGCAATCATGGGTTCGTCCGGGAGGTCATAGTGGGCAGCCTATAACGTCGGAAGCCGGTTAGCCTATTGCTTTCTGGTGTTAGAATTATTCAACGTTATCCTTAGGTTCGCTCCCCCGGACCGGCCGCCGTCGCGGGTTGATCCTGCTCGCTGCCGAACCGGGCCTTTCATCGTTCGCCGCCAGGCTTCGAGACCGGCCCTGCCGGCCACCGGGCCGTGGCGAACGCAGGCAGGCGGGTTGCTCCATGTCTGATCGTGACGATCATCGCGTCGTCTATGTGTCTCATCCGGCGAGCGGTCTCGCCCGCTCCAATTTCCCGATGACCTGTCATGTCTCGGGCTCCGAGATTGTCCGGACGCTGCCGTTCCACGTGCCCGATGACGTGCGGCTTTATGAGATCAAGACCACCTCCCGCGGGACGTTCACGCGCCCCCGCAAGGAGGTGCAGATGCCGCTGGCGATCGCCGCCAAGCGGCGCGTCTACGCTTCGACCCGGGTCAAGTACCCGCTGCTGCGCGACGACTGGAGCCCCGACAAACCCAACTCCGACATGCGCGGCCGCAGCAGCTATTCGCGGATCAGCTGGGACCGGGCGCTCGACATCGTGGTCGAGCAGTTGCACCGCATCCGGGAGAAGTACGGCTCGATGGAGCCGGTGCTGGTCCAGGCCGACGGCCACGGACAGAGCGGGTACCTGCAGTCGTTGCACTTCTGGGGCCACTATCTGTTCGACATGATCCAGCAGCACCTCGGCTGGGGCTGGTGGACCCAGCAGGTCCGCAACCCGGACAGTTGGGAGGGCTACTACTGGGGCGCCAAGCACGTCTGGGGCTTCGACGCCACGCTCGGCGAGCCCTACCAGGACGCGGTCTGGGACGACGTGCTCGAGCACGCCGAGATGGTGATCTTTTCCGGCAACGATCCCGAGGCGACCGGCCTCGGCATGTCCGGATCGATCGCGCTCGAAATGCCGAAATGGCTCAAGCGCGCGGGCATCAAGATCGTCGCACTGGCGCCCGACCTCAACCACGCCTGCGCGGTTCACGCCGACACCTGGATTCCGATCCGGCCGAACACCGACGCGGCGCTCTATCTCGCGCTGGCGCATACCTGGATCGTCGAGGGCCGCTACGACAAGGAGTATGTCGCGAGCCACACCGTCGGCTTCGATGAGTTCAAGCGCCACGTCATGGGCGAGGATGACGGCACGCCGAAGACCGCGGCTTGGGCTCAGCAGATCACCGGCGTGCCGGTACACACCATCCGCGCGCTGGCGCGGGAGTGGGCGAGCAAGCGGACGTCGCTCTCGGTCTATTTCGGCGGCCCGAAGATTCGCGGAAATTTGTCGCATCTGGCCTGCCGACTGGAGGCCTATGCGCTGGCGATGCAGGGGATCGGCCGGCCGGGCCGCCAGTTCCTGCGCACCGGCGCGCCGTCGTTCTACAAGAAGTCGCTGGCGCAGGTGCCTCGCTATCCGGAGATCGACCGGCACGGCCTCGCGCTCAACCCGATGATCGAATACGCGATCGGCAAGGGACCGAAGTCGCCGGTGTTCATCCCGCGCACCTTGGCGACGGAAGCCATCATGTGCCCGTCGATCGAGTGGCGCAGTACGTCGGCCGCGCTCGCCAAGACCGAAGATCAGTTCAAGAGCTATCGCTATCCGCCGAGCCCCGACCATCCGGGCATCCGCATGGTGTGGAACGAGAACGGCAGCCAACCCGGGAGCTGGGGCAATGGATGGCAATGGCTGGAGGCGCTGCGCAGCCCGCGCCTCGATTTCGTCGTCGGCATCCATCCGTGGCTCGAGAACGACATGCCGTTCTCCGACCTGATCCTGCCGGCGCAGACCAATTACGAACACGCCGACCTGATCACGGTCCAGCGCAGCGACATCCTGGCGATGTTCTATCAGGATCAGGCGATCGAGCCGGTCGGCGACTCGCTGAGCGATTTCGAAATCCACCGTCAGATCGGACTGCGCCTCGGACTCGACAAGGTGTTTCCGCCAGCGGACGAGTGGCTGAAGACCGCGTACGAAGGCACGCTCGCGGCGACCAAGTTCGGCATCGGCTGGGACGAGTTCAAGCGCCGCAAGCACGTCGTGTACGACTGTCCGACCTGGGACGAATGGGTCGAGATCAAGAAGGCCTACGGCTACGGCGAGAACGACGGCGGGATGCATTGGTATTGGGAAAGTGCGAGCGGCCTCGACACCAAGAGCGGCAAGATCGAATTTGTGTCGCAGCGCATCGCCGAACTCGACGCGGACAACACCGAGCGGCCGCCAGTCGCAAAATGGCTGACTCATGCTGAACTGCCCGGCTCACCCAGGTCGCAGGACTATCCACTGACCGTGATGTCGAACCATCCGCGGTTCCGGTTTCACGTCCAGGGCGACGATATCGATTGGATTCGCGAAATCGGGAAAGTGCGCGGACCGGACGGCTACATGTACGAGCCGTGCTGGATCCATCCGGTCGATGCAGCAGCCCGCAAGATCGCGACCGGCGACATCCTGCGCGTCCATAACGACCGCGGCGCCGTGCTGGTCGGCGCGGTAGTCACGGAACGGATCATTCCGGGCGCCATCTCGATCGACCATGGCGCCAAGATCGATCTTGCCACGCTCAAGAACGAATTGATCGACCGCGGCGGCTGCATCAACCTGATCGCGCCGGCGCCGACCGAAAAGTACGGGCCCGGCAAGGAAATCAAGATTCCCGAGATGAACGTGACCGGCTTTCTGGTCGAGGCCGGCAAGATCGACGTGTCCGAGATCGTCCCCGGCACCGGCATCGGACAGGGATCGACCGTGCCGGAATAAGCCGGAAGACGCTTGCTGCGACGGGAAGAAGCTCATTCTGCGATGGGAAGAAGGCTGTGGGGTAATGGGCAAGACCTTTATTGTTGATGCCGACAAGTGCACGGCCTGTCAGCTCTGCGTCATTGCCTGCAAGGACGAGCACGTTGGGCGCGGCTACGCGCCGTGGTCGGCGCCGCAGCCCGACACCGGCCAGTTCTGGATCCGCATCGAGTTCGAAGGAGCGGGGTCACATTCCCCGGGTGCGCGTCACCCACCTGCCGATCCATTGCCAGCATTGCGCCGACGCGCCGTGCATGACCGCGTGTCAGGTGGGCGCCATCAAGCGGCGCGACGACGGCCTGGTCTGGATCGATCCCGCGCTGTGCAACGGCTGCGGGCTTTGCCAGGAGGCGTGCCCCTATGACGTCATCTACATGAACACCGACCTCAACATCGCGCAGAAATGCACAGGCTGCGCGCACCGGGTCGACGAGGGCCTGCTGCCGCGCTGCGCCGACGTCTGCCCGCACGAGGCAATCGTCTTCACCGACGATCCCGCCGGGCAAAATGCCGCAGCATTGGAGGTTTACCGGCCGGAGTTCATGACCCAGCCGACGGTGTATTGGAAGGGTCTGCCGAAGCCGTGGATTGCCGGCACGCTGGTCGATCCGGTGCAAGACGAAGTCATTATCGGTGCGCAGGTTACAGCAATCGATGCGTTGAAATCCGGCAGCGTCAGCGCTCGCTCCGATGAATTCGGCGAGTTCTGGATCAAGGGTTTGGCGAGCGGACACCGGTACACGCTGGAGATCACCCACCCGGGCTATCAGCCGTTCCGCATGGTCGTCACGACGGATGGCGACCAGGACGCGGGCGAGGTCTGCCTGGCGAGGTCTGTTTGAAGCCGGATACCGGCCCTATGTGACAACGATGCCTGCGCCTGTGCGCGGTTGTGAATGGTCTGGAGGATTCCGATGACGATGCAACGCCGCCGATTTCTGCAACTCGCCGCCGGCGTGACCGCGCTGCCGGTGCTGACGCAGGGCGCGGCCGCGCAGTCCTACCCGACCCGGCCGATCCGCTTGCTGGTCGGCTTTCCGGCCGGTGGCGGCGTCGACATCGTCGCGCGGCTGGTCGCGCAGTGGCTGAGCGAGCGGATGGGACAGCCGGTCGTGGTCGAGAACAAACCCGGCGCAGCCACCAACCTGGCGACCGAGACCGCGCTGAAATCGCCGCCCGACGGTTACACGTTGTTGGTCGGCTTCGTCACCCAGGCGGTCAACGCCTCGCTCTACGACAAGCTCGACTACAACTTCATCCGCGACAGCGTGCCGATCGCCAGCATCTCCCGTGGTGCGCTAGTCATGGTGGTCAATCCCGATTTCCCCGCCAAGACGATCAAGGAGTTCATCGACTACGCAAAGGCAAATCCCGGCAAGATAAACATGGGCTCGGGCGGCGTCGGAAGCCCGCCGCACGTGGCAGGCGAGCTGTTCCGCTTCATGACCGGCATCGAAATGGCGCACGTTCCCTATCGCGGCGATGCGCCGGGCCTGACCGACGTGATGGGCGGCCGCATCCAGGTCTATTTCCCGGGCCTCGCGTCGGCGGTCGAACTGATCAAGTCGGGCAAACTGCGCGCGCTCGGGGTCACGACCGAAGAGCGCTCCAAGGTTCTGCCTGACGTTCCGGCAGTCGCAGAGGTCGTTCCGGGCTATGAGGCGAGCACCTGGTACGGCATCGTCGCGCCGCGCGGCACGTCGGCCGAGATCGTCGACAAGCTCAACAAAGAGGTCAACGCCGGTCTCGCTGACCCGAACGTGCTTGCCCGCATCGCGTCGCTGGGCGGCGTACCAATGGTCGGGACACCATCCGCCTTCGCGAAGTTCATTGCGGACGAGACCGCGAAGTGGGCCGAGGTGGTGAAGAAGGCGGGCATCAAGGCAAACTGACCCGGCCGGTTTCCGGCTTCGCCGTTGCGCAAAACAACAGACAGTTGCTGCGTTGACATCCAGCGGAGCAAAGCGTCCGAGTTCGTGCCGGTTGCCCCAGACAGCGGCGAAACGCCGGGATGGTCGCACAGGCGTTCTGTGATAAGGACCATTTCGACAAGATGTCAGCATGGAAAAATTGCTGATGGTCAGCGCCCATGGGAGGGAGAAACGTCATGAAGAAGATGTCGGCTACGCGGGCGCTGGGTTGGGGATTGCTGGTCCTGCTGATCGCCGCACTTCCAGCAATGGCGGACGACTGGCCCACCAAGCAACCCATCAAGATCGTCGTACCGTTTTCCGCCGGCAGCGCGACCGACATCGTGGCGCGCACGGTCTTCGATCAGGTGGGCAGACAAATTGGGCAGAGCTTCGTCGTCGAGAACCGCGGCGGAGCCGGCACCACGCTCGGCTCGAACATGGTGGCCAAGGCCGATCCGGACGGTTACACGCTGCTGGTGAATTCGACCTCGCACGTCGTGGTGGCGTCGACCTTCGCCAAGCTGCCGTACAACGTGGCTGACGATCTCGCCGCGATTTCGGCTCTCGCAAGCATCCCATTCGTGATCGCGACAGCCGCGAAATACAAAACGATCAAGGACCTTGTGGACGCCGGTAAGAAGCCGGGCAGCAATATCCTCTACGGCACCGCCGGCATCGGCACCTCCGGGCAGTTGTTCATGGAGCGATTCTGCATGACGGCCGGCTTCCCGGCGACCCACGTACCTTTCCGGGGCACGCCAGAGGGCATGAACGAGCTCGTTGCCGGCCGCCTCGACGTCTATCCGGCGCCCGCGCTGAATGCGTTGCCGCTACAGAAGGACGGCAAGATCGGCGTGCTGGCGATCAGTTCCGCCAAACGGCTGTCGCTGATGCCGGATGTGCCGACACTCGCGGAGACCGGGCTGGGGTCTGCGCTTTACAACTTCTGGATCGGCGCCTTCGCGCCAGCGAAAACGCCGAGGGCGATCATCGATCGCCTCAACCGGGAGATCGTCGAGGCGCTGAAGGTCAAGCAGGTGGCCGACAAGATTATCGCGCTTGGCGGCGAGCCAGCCCCGATGACGCCCGCCGAGTTCGGTGACTTCGTGAACAAGGAAATCGCGATCAACGCCGAGATCGTCAAGTCTGCGGGATTGAAGCCGCAATAGTTTGAGCGGGTCACGCGGGCACGGCAGGCGACTCGAACCGGTCCCAATCCGGCTCATCGCCGAACCGCTCGACGAGAAAATCGATGAATACGCGTGTCTTGGCCGCGAGGAAGCGGTTTGGCGCGTAGAGCGCATAGATACCGAGCTCGGTCGGCGGAAAGTGCGGCATTACGACTTGCAGCCGGTGTTCCTTGATATTCGGGCCGACCAGAAACGTCGGTAGCATGGCGATGCCCTGTCCGTTGATCGCCGCCGCCTTGAGCACGTCGCCATTATTCGAGCACAGGAACGAGGCGATCGGAACGACGATTTCTCTGCCGTCGTGCGTGAGCTGCCAGCGTTGCAACATGGTGGAGTGGCCATAGTTGAGGCAGTGGTGAAAGGCCAAGTCTGCCGGCGTCGTCGGTTCGCCGTTGCGCGCCAGATACGCCGGCGATGCAACCAGCACCCGCCGTGCCGGCGCGAGCTTGCGGGCGATGAGGCTCGAATCCTCAAGCGTCGCGATCCGGATCGTGACATCGACGCCCTCTTCGATCGGGTCGATGAAACGATCGTTAAGGGTGAACTCCACCTTGAGATCCGCGTAAGCCGCCATGAAGTCGGCAACTTGCGGCTTGCTTCGCCAGCTTGCTTACAAAGCCCTCGCCCGATTGGTCAACCTGGCGAGCCCATTTTGATCGCTCGGCCTTTTCAAAGGCTCCACGGACGGACAGCAAGCGCCATCACTGCCCGGCCTTGCGGGTACCTGTTGGCGGAAAGGAGTGGGAGTCGAACCCACCAAGGACCGGCTCGCGGCCCTTCCCGGATTTGAAGTCCGGACGCCCCACCGGGGACGATGCCCTTCCAGAAACCAAGCCTGGTGGATCGGCGGCGGCGGTCGCGGGCTGCCGAAACAGATCCAATCTATGCTTGTTGATGCGGCGCAAGTCGCCACGCCGCAGCGTCACACCGTGGCGATCGAGAAACTCCAGGATTTGGATTGCAACCTTGCGGCCGTTGTCCAGCCGGTCGCGCAACTGTGCCGCTGAGAATTGCCCTGCCTCCCCGGCCGCGCTCAGGTCCGAACATATGTCGACGATTTCCGCAACCGTCTGACGCAGGAAGAAGTGATCGGGGGCGACTTCGTCGAGGCGGCCCATGCGCCCGAGCAGCTTGAAAAGGCGGCGCACATCCGCGTCCGATACCCCAACCAAGCCGGCGATGTCGCGCACTCGCGGCGGCCGGAAGCGCTCGCCCTCGCCGATCATCGGGCGCACCTTCTGCCAGAGCGCTTCGTCCCGCGGCGTGAGACGGACCTCGTGGCTCGGTAGCTTGACCCAAGCGCCATCGAGCGCAACCTCACCGGAGCGCGCCAGGCTCTGCAGCATCGTCATGAACGCGGGGACCGGCAGCCGCGGTTCAAGCTGGATGCGAAAACGCTCAAGCCCGATGCCTGCGAGATCGGGATTGTCCCGATGAAATGTTTCGAGTGTCGCGACCATGCTTCGCTTGAGCCGCTGCCAGTTGGCCGACGACAGAGCGATAACCGACTTTGGCGTCGCGAACCGGACAAGTGCGATGCGCTCGGCGATCGATTCGATCTCTATCGGCGCCAGGGCACGGTCGCGGGCAAACTCGGTCAGGTCGGTATGGCCGGGCGGGCAATCGAGCAGCGTCTCCAGCGCCTGCGCCGGGTCTGCGAAAGCATGGGCGGCAAGCTGCGCCAAGCGTCCGTGCGTTCGCCGCCGGCGGGCGGGCGCACGGAGATCGAGGAAGCGGCCACCGCCAATCGTCCGCTTCGCGCTGGTGTCGCGGATCACGAAACGGTCGCCTGCCGCCGCAGCAATGGGCTGTTCCAGAACGAGCTGGACCAGCGCCTCCTCACCCGGCGCAATCGGCCGGTCGCCAAGCAACACGATCCGGGCGCCAACCTCCGCTGCGGCATAGTGCAGCCGCACCGGCATCCATTGACCGACGGGCTTGGACTCGACCACCAAGACGCGGAGCGTCGCATCGATCCGTTCGGCGGGAGCGTGCAGTTCCGGATCGAGCACGATGTCTCCGCGCGTGATCGCATCCTTGGTAACTCCCTCGCCCGCGAGATTGAGGGCGCAGCGGTCGCCAGCACTGCCCTGTTCGGCCGGGCGATTGTGGGCATGGATGCTGCGAACGCGCACAGCGCGGCCCGATGGGCTGACCAGCACGTGATCACCGACCGCTACGCGCCCGGACAGGACGGTTCCGGTCACGATCGTGCCAGCACCCTGAAGCGTGAACGAACGATCGACCGCCAGGCGGAAGCGACCCTTGTCGGCACGATTGCCCTGGACTTGCGAATCCGCAAACAGGAGATGCCGCAACTCATCGAGACCCTGCCCGGTTACGGTTGAAAGCGGAACGATGTCGGCCCGCGCCAGCGCGGTCGATGCGAGCACATCCGCGATCTGCCGCCTAGTCTCTGCCAGCCGGTCGGCATCGACCAGATCGGCTTTGGTCATTGCGACCACGCCGCGCTGGATGCCGAGAAGGTCGACGATCGCGAGGTGTTCCACGGTCTGCGGCATCACACCGTCGTCGGCTGCCACCGTGAGCAGGACGAAGTCGATGCCGGTCGCACCGGCCAGCATGTTGTGGACGAAGCGTTCGTGGCCCGGAACGTCGACAAACCCGAGAACGCGGCCGTCGGGAGTCGGCAGATACGCAAAGCCGAGATCGATGGAGATGCCGCGCGCCTTCTCCTCCTTCAAGCGATCGGTATCGACGCCGGTCAGCGCGCGCACCAGCGATGTCTTGCCGTGATCGATGTGACCCGCGGTGCCGATGATCATGCGATCGGTTCCGGGAGCCGCCACGTCATGGCTTGATCCCCTGCAAAGCGAGCAGCGCAAGATTCCGGACAAAGCCAGGCTCGTCTTCCAGGCATCGCAGGTCGAGGATGAACGACTGATCAGCAATTCGCCCGATCACCGGAATCGGGAGATTGCGAAAGCCGGCGGCGACTGCTTCGGGAATGCGTCCACTGTGCCTCGGCTCGGCGGAGGCGATAGCAATGCCGGCGCTGGCGATCGTCTCCTGCGGCAACGCGCCAGAACCGATCTGGCTCGAACACGGAACCACCCGAACGGAGAACCCCTGCCCCACGGTCTTCGCCATCACTGGCGCGAGACGCTGTGCCAACGCCTCGATCTCCTGCCTTGAACGCGCCAGCATGCGGATCGTCGGCAGCCGCTCCGGCAACCGGTCGGGATCGCGGTAAAGTCGCAACGTGGCTTCGATCGCCGCAAGCCTGATCTTGTCGACGCGCAGCGCACGTTTCATCGGATTGCGATTGATCGCCTCGATCAAGTCCTTGCGGCCGACGATGAACCCTGCCTGTGGCCCGCCCAGGAGCTTGTCGCCGGAAAACGTGACGACGTCGGCGCCATCGGCGATCGCTTCGGCCACGGTCAGCTCGTGCGCCAGTCCCCAACGCGACAGGTCGACCAGCGTACCCGAGCCGAGGTCGTGAAACATCGGGACCTTGCCATCAAGCGCCAAGGCCGCAAGCTGGCGCGGCGACACCTCCTTGGTGAAGCCTTCGATCCGGTAGTTGGAGGTGTGGACCTTCAGCACCAGGCCGGTCTTCGGGCCGATCGCCGCGACGTAGTCCTTCGCATGCGTACGGTTGGTGGTTCCTATTTCGACGATCTTGGCACCCGCGCGCACCATGATGTCTGGCATCCGAAACGCGCCGCCGATTTCGATCAGTTCGCCGCGCGAGACCACTGCCTCTTTGCCCTTGGCGAGCGTGTTGAGCACCAGCAGCACCGCCGCGGCGTTGTTGTTGACCACCGTCGCAGCCTCAGCACCGGTGAGCTCGCACAGGAGGTCTCGGATCAAGGCATCCCGCTCACCACGCTTACCGGCAGTTAGATCGAACTCCAACGCCAGCGCCTCACGCATGGCGACGACCGCCGCCTCGACCGCAGCTTCGGAGAGGATCGCACGGCCGAGATTGGTGTGCAGAACGGTTCCGGTCAGATTGAACACCGGCCGTACGTTGGGCTTCGCCTGCGATTCGAGATTTGCCAGCACTTCGGCCGCGACATCGTTCGCGGCAGCGCCATTTCGCAGGCCACCGCGTATCGCTCGTCGAATTGCATCGAGCGTAGCGCGCACGGAGGCGACGGTCGCTTGCCGCCCAAACCGTTCGACTGCAACAATGCCAACGGCCGTCCGAAGCACTTCGTCGACCGATGGAATGCGGTTCGTCGGGTCGGCGACGCCGATCTCATTCATTCGCACCTCTCACGAACCGCACGGGCCACGTGACATTCGACGTACGTCGGCAATTAGGCCGGCGTCGGGATCGCTGTCCGGGTCCGGCCCCGAAACTGGTGGGCCGGTACAGGCCGAGTCGGCTTAAAAGTTGTGAAGGCGAGACGGGTTGTCCACCATCACCTTGCGACGCAACTCGGCGCCTGGAATGACGCTGAACAGGAATTCGAGGAGTTCCGCATCGTTTGGCATCCGCTTGCGGTATTGAACATGCGGCCAATCGGTGCACCAGATCGCCCGGTCGGGAGCGGCTTCAAACAACGTCCGCGCCAGTGGCTTGACGTCCTCGTACGTCCTGTCAGCTGCCGAAAATCGATCGGCGTTGGATATCATCACCCACCAGTTCTCATCCTTGAGCAGGTCCAGCAGCACCTTCACCGCCGGCTGATCGAGGCCGCGGCTCAGATCGGGATGCCCCATATGGTCGATGACCATGGGAATCCGCGGCTTCACCAGCAGTTCCTTGAGATCCAGCCATTCGTCGCCGGCGGCGTGAATGCGTGCGTGCCAGCCGTACTCCTTGATTCGCTCGATCGAGCGCCGGAAGCCTTCCGGCGTCGGGACGATGTTGAGCTGTTTCCAGAAGTTGAACCGCGCGCCACGCACGCCGGCCTCATGCAGCCGGCGCAACTCCTGATCGCTGACGCTGTCGTCGATAATGGCGACGCCGCGGTAGTTGGGGCGTCCGTTCAAGGCGTCGACCATCGCGCGATTGTCGGTGCCGTAGACGGTCGCCTGCACGATTACCCCGCGCTCGATCCCCAACGCGCGATGCATACGTTCCGCGGCCTCGCCGGTGGCGTCGGCCCATGGCACATAGGACGCCCCTTTCCGGGTCGGGTAGCGCTCGACCGGTCCGAACACGTGCACCTGGCTATCGAAGCTCCCTGGCGGCGGCAGTTCCGCCGGTCTGCGCGTATTCGGCTCAAATTTCACGTAGTCGTTCATCGTCACTTCCGCCCTGTTGTTTTCTTGCACCGCGTTCCCGATTAGCGCCAGGCCCGCGCGACCGCGCGCACCTTCTCCTGGTCAAAATCATTGATCGGTGCGATCAGATCGTTGGTCACGAGTTCGGATGCGGGGATCGGGCGCGAGATCATGCCCTCGTCGCGGAACAGGTCCACATAGGTCTGGATGCCAGCAAGGTCGGCAAATCCATACCGCTTGTCCGCGCGCCGCTCGGTCGAATAGAGCGGCCGCAGTGCGCTCAGCTCGATGAGACCGTTCTTCATCGCCTCCTCGTCGGAACCGCTTCCTTTACCGGCTGGATTGGCCTTCCAGTACATTCGCAGCACGGCCTCGGGGTTCTCAAGGAAGAAGACGGTTGCCTTGGCTTGCGCCCGGCCGAACCCGATCAAGCTGTCCTTCTTTTCGGCCATGACCTTGTCGGATGCAAAGAATCCACCGCTCCCGATATCGGCCACGGTCGGATGATAAAGGAAGCGGAAGGAGATGCCGGCGCGCATCATGCTGGCATAGGCGGCCGTCCACATCGACAATGCCTGGACCTGCCCGCTCCGCAGGGCAGCCACAGCGCCATCGCCGAGTCCAACGGGCCGAAAGGTGTCGCCTTCGACGGCTACCTTGTGGTGACGCAGTGCCGAGCGGGCGACGACCAGCGACGCACTGGCCATGTTCGAGACACCGATCTTCTTGCCCTGAAGGTCCGCGATCGATTTGATCGGACTGTCCGCGGGGACGGCCACGTGATAGATCAGCCGCGTGAACTGCGTGTAGAACATCTTGCCGCGGATGCCTTTTTCATAGCCTTGAATCGGCGGCTCCTGCGTCACTTGGCCGACATCGGCGCCGCCGGAAGCCGTGATCTGGGTTGCTTGCGGGCCACCTGTGCTGAACCGCACTTCGACCTGCAGGCCTTCATCCTTGAAGAAGCCGGCCTGTTCGGAGATCAGGTTGAGAATGTTGCTGAGGTCCGGGGCCGGATAGCCCGCCTGTTCGATCAGCTTGGTCTGCGCCTGCGCAACCGAGGACAGAAACGCAGCCAGCATCAAGCAAAGGCCTCCTCCAATCCAACGCCTGATTCTCTGCATTGCTTCCTCCTGTTGATTGCGTTCTTGCTTTTCTCTCTTGCGAACCGTCAAGCCGCGGCTGCGCGGTGCGACCAAAACGCATAGCGGTGCGCGATGGCGCGCAGGATTGCGTCCAGCACAATGCCGATCATGGAAAGGTAGAACAGGACTGAGAAGACGCCCGGCACATCGATCGCGGCCTGGCGCTGGATGATGAGGCTGCCGAGGCCTTGCGATGCTCCGATGAACTCGCCGACGATTGCGCCGATCACCGCGAAGATGACGGCGGTCTCGAGTCCGGCGAACAGATAAGGCAGCATGCTCGGTAATCTGACCTTCATGAAGGTCTGGACGTGCCCGGCCTTGAGCGCACGCATCAACAGCAGCATGCGCGGCTCGACCGTCTTTAGCCCTACGACCACGTTCACCAGGATCGGGAAAAATGCGATGAGGCCCGCGGTAAGAATCTTGGATTGGATGCCATAGCCGACCCAGATGATCATCAACGGCGCGACCGCGACCTTCGGAATGGTCTGAAGTGCGAGGATGTAAGGATAGACAATGCGCTCGAACCGCGGCATCAGGCCGACGGCGCAGCCGAGCCCGATACCGAGGATTGCGGCAAGGAAAAAGCCCAACAACGTCTCAAGCAGCGTAATCTGCAAATGAACGAAGATCAGCCCCGACCACGCATCGCGCACGATCTGCTTTACGATCTCGATGGGAGTCGGCAGGATGAACTGCGGGACATCGAAGATCCGGAGGCTGCCCTCCCACACCGCAAGAAAGACAATCAGACCCACCAATTGCCCGACCTTGTCCCAGAGCTTCGCAGATCGCCGCCCTTCCGCCGGCAGCGGAGCGAGGCGTTCTTCGGCGGTCGTCGGCGCGCTCATAACGCATCGACCTTGGCGTCGAGGAGTTGCCGCAAGTGACCGACAAGATGGCCGAACCGTCCTGACGCCATCATGTCCAGGCTGCGCGGACGTGGAATGTCGATCTCCACGATTTCCTTGAGCACCGCGGGGCGGCCGGTCATCACCAGTACCCGGTCCGAAAGGAATACGGCTTCGGCGATCGAATGCGTAACAAAGATCACCGTCGCATCGGTGGCCATGCTGATCTTCTGAAGTTCCAGGTTCATCTGTTCCCGCGTCATCGCATCCAGCGCGCCGAATGGCTCGTCCATCAGCAGCAGGGAGGGCGACAGCATCAGCGCGCGTGCGATCGCCACCCGCTGCTGCATGCCGCCAGACAGCTCGTAGGGATACTTGCGCTCGAAGCCCTCAAGTCCGACCAACGCGATGAGCCTGCGCGCCGTCTCGGCCCGCCGCTCCCGGGGCACGCCCGCAACCTCCGCCGGCAATTCCACATTGGTCTGCACGTCGCGCCAAGGGAAAAGGACCGGGTCCTGGAAGACGATTCCGTACTCCGCGGCGCCGCCTACGCTCTCGTCCCCGCGGAACGTCAACGTCCCGCTTGTCGGAGAAACCAACCCGGCGATTATCAGTAGCAACGTGCTCTTGCCACAACCCGAGGGGCCGAGAATTGACGCAAATTCGCCACTGCGAACGGAGCAGGAAATCTCGTCGATCGCCCGTACGGGCCTGCCATCCCGCGCCGGATAGGTCTTCGAGATTTGTCGGATGTCGAGCAGTAGCGCGGGACCGACGCCGGCGCGGCTGCCGCCCGGATGCAAATCAATGGCCTGGGCGCTGCTCCGATCCATCGGAAAAGCTCACTGCGCGTGCATGAATTCGTCGGCAGAAACCGTAGGGCTGAAAGTCGGCATGGTCAATCGAACCACGAACGCCGCGCGAGCGGCTCGCGAGCATGCTATCGCCCCGATCGACGATCGAAGCTGCTTGATCCTGCGGCCTCTTTCGCCAATCCGTGGCGCGCTGCAAATGTCCTAACCTGTTTTTGCAAGCGCGTAGATACCGCGCTCGAATTGACGATAGATCCGCAAAGTCAGGGTGTCTGCAAACGGCAAGACCTGCACCATGAAAACGGCTGCGATCCGCCTGCCGGGGTCGATCCAATAATAAGTGTTGAGAAGGCCGCCCCAGGTCAAACTGCCGGCGCTGCGACCGCCCGGAACGGCTTGCATGTTGATCATGTGACCGAAGCCCCACTTGCAACTGGTGCCCGGAAAGAAATTGACGTCGTTGGAAAGCGACGGAGTCGTCGTTCTGAGAACTCCGACGTCGACACCATCGATCTGGTTCCGGCTCATAAGCGCGACGGTATCCGGACGGAGGATCTGGACGCCGTTCAGCGAGCCACCGCGCAGCAGCATGCGGATGAACGTCAAGTAATCCGGCGCGGTCGAATAAATCCCACCACCGCCAGAGAATGACCGGCGCGTCGCGTGCGGTTCCATCGGCTGCGGCGTGAGCGCGCCGTCCGCGCCACGCCGATGTGCGCTCGCCTCCCGCTGGCGCTGCTGCACCGAGATGTTGAAAGCCGTATCCTTCATTCCAAGCGGATCAAAAATGTGCTGGCGGAAATAGCGATCCAACGGCTCGCCGCCGACCGCTTCGACAATGCGGCCGACCCAGTCGATGCTCGTGCCGTACCGCCAGCCCTCGCCCGGATCGAACATCAGCGGCGTCCGCGGCGCGCGGGCCCGTTCTGCCTTCGGCAGCAACTCAAGCGACTTCGCGTACTGGACGGCGCTGGTGTCCCAGAGCCGGTACGCAAAGCCCGCCGTATGGGTCAACAGGTCACGCAACGAGACGGGACGTTTCGCCGGCCGCAACTGCGGGCGCCCTTTGGCGTCGAAGCCGTCAAGCACTTGAGGCGATCCAAGTTCCGGATCGATATCGGGTACCGGAGCATCCAATGAGAGCTTGCCCTGCTCGACGAGTTGCATCGCCGCCACTGAAGTAATCGGCTTAATCATCGAGGCGACGCGAAATACGGTGTCAGGCGTCATCGGCGGCTCGGCATCGAGTCGGCGGCTGCCAGAAATCCCCTGATAGATGATGTCGGTGTCCGTCGCGGCCAACGCCACGACCCCGGGCAGGTCTCCCGCGCTCGCTGCGTCGCGAAGCATAGTGTCAAGCTTCGACGCTTCGCCGCTTCCAGATCTGGCCGCATTCTGGGTGAACGCGAACGCGGTCGGATGAGCCGCCATCGAACCGGCAACGGCGAGCTTTGCCGCCGACTTCAACATCCAGCGCCGGCTGGGACGTTGAACCATGCCTTCCCTCTCCGAAATTTGCGCCACCCGGCAAAGCATTCGCCAGCGGAAACCCTGTCGGGAAATTGCGGGCTACACGCCCGAGCCAATATTGTAGAACAATGACATATGCATGGCGGCATGATCGCCACGGGCATGCGCACTGGTCGGCCTATACGAGGCACCGCTCGAGTCCGGTCGTCCAGTGGACCAACGAAAAGTAATCAACGGGACAATCGCGATGGTTCAGACCGCACGCCAAATGCATCTCGGCGTCTATGCGATGGGTACCGGACATCATGTCGCCGGCTGGCGCCTTCCGGAGGCGCAGGCCGGGGCCGAGAATTTCCCCCTCTTGCTGCATATTGCTCAAACCGCGGAGCGCGGCAAATTCGATTTGTTCTTTCTCGCGGACGCCCTCAACACCGGTCCGGATGCACATCCTTCGATCATGGTCCGCCTCGAGCCGCTGACTCTGCTTGCGGCGCTTGCCTCGCGCACGTCGCATATCGGTCTTGCCGCTACCGCGTCGACCACCTACAGCGAGCCCTACAATCTCGCGCGCGCATTTGCCTCGATCGACCACATCAGCGACGGGCGCGCCGGCTGGAATGTGGTGACCGGGGCCTTTGCCGAAGCCGCGGCCAATTTCGGTCACGAAAGTCATCCCCCGCATGCGAAGCGCTATGCGATCGCGGCGGAGTTCGTCGATGTCGTCAAAGGGCTGTGGGACAGCTGGGAGGACGGCGCCATCGTCATGGACAAGGGCAGCGGGCGTTTCGCCGACACCGGCAAGATGCATGTCCTCGATCACAAAGGAGAATTTTTCTCGGTCAAGGGACCGCTCAACATCTCGCGGCCGCCGCAGGGCCACCCGGTCATCATTCAGGCCGGCGCATCCGATGTCGGCCGCGACCTGGCTGCATCGATTGCGGAAATTGTCTACGCCGTCCAGCAGGAGCTTGAGCCGGCCAAGGCATTCGCCGCAGACTTGCGGGCTCGCGCGGCCAAGTTCGGGCGGGAGCCGGATCATATTAAGATCATGCCCGGAGTTTGCCCGATCGTCGGCGAGACCGAAGCGGACGCCAAACGGAAACTGGCAGCGCTCGGCAACGTGAACGATCCGGTCGCCGCCTTGAAGGTCTTGTCCGATCGCCTTGGGCATGATCTGTCGTGCTATCCTCTGGACGGGCCGGTCCCAAGCCTGCCGCCATCTACCGTCATGCAGGGCCACGCCGTCACGCTGTCCGCGCTTGCCGGGAAGCACAACATGTCGCTGCGCGAGTTGCGTGATTTTGCAGCCGCCGCGATGGGGCACCGTCTCTTATGCGGAACGCCCGAGACCGTTGCCGACGGCCTGGAGGAATGGTTCGTGGCGGGAGCGGCTGACGGGTTCAACCTTATGCCGCCCTGGTTCCCAGGAGCCTTCGACGATTTCGTCGAACACGTTGTGCCCATCTTGCAGAGACGAGGATTGTTTCGCACCGAGTACACTGGGCGCACTCTGCGTGACCACCTCGGTTTGCCCCGCCCGTCTCGGTCCGCCCGACGGGCATCAGGCGAGACCACCGATATTGCGAAACCTTTACGCAACAGATCGCCCTGACGACGCTTTTACCGCGGACTTGGCGGCAAGTCTGCGCAGGTTGTGGTCGTCATTTTCATGGCAGTAATCTGTTTTGCGGCGTCGTCTGCCTAAGCCCGAGGGCCTAAGGTGGACTTGCCTTCCTTCGTACCTTCACCGATGGCCGAAATCATCCGGTAGGCGCCGGCTCGATGACAAGCAGGAACAAATCAACATGAGCGAGAACGAACTCCTTTACGTGGTTGAAGACGGTATTGCGACTATCACCTTTAATCGACCCGACCGGATGAATGCGCTCACGCATGACCTCGAGGCGGAACTGCACCGCACCTTCGACAAGGCCGACCGCGATCGTGCCGTGCGCGTCATCATTCTCACCGGCAACGGCCGCGCGTTCTGCTCGGGATACGATCAGACCGCTACCGGCAAGACCAGCACGCGAGCGATCGATCCCAAGGGCAAATCGCACGCCGAATACATCGAGTTCTGGCAGCGCAACGACGGCGAGCGCATCGCCTACTGGACGCATATGTGGCGGCTCGGCAAGCCGATCATCGCCGCCGTCAACGGCTGGGCGATGGGCGGCGGTTTCTGGTACCAGCTCGCCGCCGATATCACGATTGCGTCCGACCAGGCGGTGTTTGCGCAGCCCGAGGTGCGGCACATTTCCAACACCACGTATCTGTTCGGCGCACTGTGCGGCTGGAAAGCCGCCAACCGCTGGGGCCTCACCGGCGATCACTTCGACGCCCAGGAGGCCCTGCGCATCGGCATGGTCAACGAAGTCGTGCCACACGACGAACTGATGGCGCGCACTCGCGCGCTGGCGGCGCGCATCGCCCTTGTTCCCGAGCCCTCGGTCCGCATGAACAAGGCCGTCACCATGCTGGGCATGCAGGCCGCGGGCGTCTATTCGGGGCTGCTGCTCGAAGGCACGCTCGGCGCGCTGGCGCACTCCTCGCATAACGAGTTTCGCGACAAGCTGTTTGCTGCCCAGCAGGAAGGCGGGACCAAGGCCTATCTGGAGCTGCGCGATGGCCCGTTCCAGCCCGAACCGATGGGGCCGCGCTCCAAGGCCCGGCAGAAGAAATCCGGTGCCTGAACGGAGGTCGCGAATCGAATTTCAGGAACGCGCCAATAGCGCGTTCCTGAAGAGGCGAGCGAACCGGAGCGGATTACTCCGACTTGATGTTGGCGGCCTTCACGATCGGCCCCCACTTTTCCGTTTCGGCGGTATGGAAGGCGCGGAGTGCTGCGGGCGTCAACTGATCCGTCGGATATACGTCCTGCCCAACCTCGGCGAGGCGTTTGCGGGTATGCGGATCGGTGAGCGCCTGCACGACGCCGCTGTTCAGCTTCTCGATGACGTCCTGCGGCGTGCCCTTCGGCACCCATACCGCGTGCCACGACGCCACGTAATAGCCCGGCAGCCCGGCCTCATCGACGGTGGGAATTTCCGGCGTCGCGGCGAGGCGAGTCTTGGCGGTGACCGCAAAGGTCTTGATCGTTCCGGCCTTCACCTGCGGCGTCGCGCTTGCGGCGAGGTCGATCATCGTGTCGATCTGCCCGGCGATCAGGTTCTGCATCGCCGGTGCCGAACCGCGGAACGGGACCATCTGCAAGCTCGTTCCACTCGCGTTCTGGAAGAACACGCCGGCAATATGCGATGCACCGCCGGTGCCGGCGGTGCCCTGGGTCGCCTGGCCCGGAATCGTCTTCAGCCACGTGATCAGTTCGGTCAGAGTGTTCGCCGGGACTGACTTCCGGCTAATGACGAAGAGCGGTTGAGCCGCAACCAGCGAGACCGGCTCGAAATCCTTCTGGACGTCATAGGGCAGCTTGAAGATCGCGGCGTTCAGCACATGCGTCGGCCAACTGCCGAGCACGAACGTATAGCCGTCAGGCGCCGCGCGCGCGACCCGTCCGACACCGATGTTGCCGGAAGCGCCACCGATGTTTTCGATCACCACCGACTGTCCCAAGGGGCCGCGCATGCCTTCGGCGAGGATGCGGCCGATATTGTCGGTCGATCCGCCGGCCGGGAAGGGCACCACCATCGTGACCGGCCGCGACGGATAGCTCTGCGCCTGTGCCGCGTCGGTGAGCGCGGTCGAGGCCGTGAGCCCAAGAACTATTGCGAAAAGTGATGCTTTCATGACTTTCTATCTCGATCGTTAGCGTGGCGTGTATCGATCCTGCCGGAGGTTGTCCCCGTCTGATGGCCCGCAATGATGTGGGCATCGGCCGGCGACCAATAGAGTGTCACGGTTTCGCCGCGGCGCAATGCCTCGCCTGCACGGCCGACATGACGCGCGCGCAACGGAAAACCGTGCGACGTCCCGATCGCAAGGACCGAGTCGCCATAGTTGATGGTCTCGTCGATTGCCATCTCGATCGTGTTGTCTGTCGCAGCCCCCGGCGATGCCCGCAGCCGCTCCGGCCGGATCATGACGAGCACATCGCCCGTCGGCGTGCCTGACGCCGTCGCAACATGAGCGCGGCCGATGCCGGCGATGTCGACGATGTTGGGCTGCGCTGGGTCGATCCGGCCGGAAAGGAAATTGCTGTCGCCGATGAACTCGCCGACGAAACGATTGACCGGCCGGTTGTAGACTTCGAGCGGGGCGCCGACCTGCTCCAGCCGTCCGTCGGAGAACACCGCGATGCGGTCCGACATCGTCATCGCCTCGGTCTGATCGTGCGTCACGTAGATCATTGTGATGCCGACCTCCCGGTGGATGCGCTTGATCTCGACCTGCATCTGCTCGCGCAGATTCTTGTCGAGCGCCCCCAGTGGCTCATCGAGCAGAAGCACGTCGGGATTGAAGACGAGACCGCGGGCGAGCGCCACACGCTGTTGCTGCCCGCCGGACAATTCGCGGGGGTATCGCCCGGCGAAGGAACCTAGCCCAACGAGATTCAGCATTTTCTCCGCACGGGCCCCGAGCTCGCGGCGCGGAAAGCGGCGCATGCGCAGCGGGAACATCACGTTCTTCGCCGCCGTCATGTGCGGGAACAGGGCATAATTTTGAAACACCATGCCGACATTACGTTCGTAGGGCCTACTCAGCGTCAGATCCTGATCAGCGAGTTCGATCGTGCCGGCAGTCGGATGCTCGAAGCCGGCGATCATCATGAGGGTCGTGGTCTTGCCGGAACCGCTCGGACCGAGGAAGGTAACGAATTCCCCGCGCTCGATGTCGATCGAGATCCCGTCGACGGCATTGCTCTTGCCGTCGTAGGACTTGACCACGTTGCGCAGGCGCAGATAGGCCACGTTCACTCCTTCGGCGGCCGCGCGACGATGAGTGCATCGACCACGACGCAGCCCTGCCCCCCCGGCAACGCCTTGATCGGATTGAGGTCGATCTCCTGCAGGAGGTCGCGGTTGTGCCACGCGAAGTCCGAGAGCGCGTAAAGGCACTTGACCAGGCTCTTGACGTCGGCCGGTGGACCGCCCCGTACCGGCCCGAGCATGGCGGCGCCGCGCGTGCCGGCGATCATGGCTTCGGCATCGCCTTCGCACAGCGGTAGCATGCGCAGCGAAAAATCGCGCGTGATCTCGATGGCGGTGCCGCCCATGCCGAACGCCAGCGCCAGGCCGAAATCGGGATCGCGCGAGACGCCGGCGAATACTTCGACACCGCCGCGAACGAATTCCTGAACCAGGAATGCATGGTCGGGTGCGGGCGGATCGATGCGGGCGACGCGCTCGGTGAGCCGAGCGAAGGCCTCTGCGACATCGTCCTCGCTGCCGAGGCCAAGAGCGACAAGCCCAAGTTCGGTCTTGTGCGCGATGTCGTCGGACACGACCTTGAGGACAACGGGGAAATCAATCTCGCGAGCGGCGTTCTGCGCCTCCGCTAGCGTGGTCACGCGCCGCTCCCGGGTGACGGGAATTGCGCACGCACTCAACATCCGCTTGGCGTCGAATTCATTGATGGTCCGGCGCGCGGGATTTTTCAGAAGCGCATCCGCAATCTGACCGTTTGCCGGCTGCGATCCCATGCGGACCGGTGCGCGGGGCGTCATGTAGCGGCCAACCAGGTCGAGCGCGACAAGGCCCTGACGGGTGCCGCCGATCTGCACCATGCCGTGGTCGCGCAATGCCTTGGCCTGCCGGCGGTTCATCTGACCTGGCCGCGAATTCATCAAGTAGTAGGGCTTGCGGGAGGCGTGAAACGCCTTCGCCAGCATGTCCACGTTCGCGAGGACGCGTTCCGGATCTCCGAGGTGGCCCTCGTCGCTGGTGTCGGCGCAATAAACGACCGAATCGATGTGCTCGCTGCCGTCCACCACGGACAGCGCGTGCGGCAGGTTCACCGCATAGTTGCCATTGCCCCAGGCATCGAACGGATTGCCGTCGCCCGTGATCCGACCGATCACGCGTTCGGCCTCGACGCGCTCGTCCGAGGTCAGCGGTGGCAGGTGAAGGCCGACAGCGGCAGCATTGTCGAGGATCATCTCGGCAAGGCCGCCCGAGCCGGTGATCACCGAGATGCCTCGGCCGCTCGGCCAGCGCCTGCCCTGACACACCGCCAGGACTTCCGTCATCTCGTCGAGGTCGTTGACTTCGATTGCCCGGTGCGCACGCAAAAGCTCGGAGAAGACGCGCGACTCGCCGGCCAGCCCACCGGTGTGGCTGGTGATCGCGCGCTGCGTGCGTTCGGTGCGTCCGACCTTGAGCACCACAACCGGCTTGCCGGCGTCCGCCGCCCGGTCGAGCGCGGCCACATAGCGCTCAGGTTCGCGGATGGTTTCGGTGAAGGTTGCGATCACCTTGGTGGCCGGATCGTCGATCATGTAGTCCATGTAGTCGACGGTCCGCGTCACCGCTTCGTTGCCCGCTGAGACCGACAGACTGAAGCCGAAGCGGCGCAAATCGGAGAGCATGGCGATGCATACCGACCCACTCTGCGAGATCAGCCCGACGTTGCCGGAGAGGCCTTCGGTCTTCATGATGCTCTGCTTGTAGGTCGTCACCCGCGCGGTCGGATTCAGGATGCCCATGCAGTTGGGACCGCAGGCCGCGATCCCGGCCTCTCGACAGAACCCGGCGATCTCCTTCTGCAAATTCGCGCCCTCCTCGCCGAGCTCCGCGAAACCGCTGTCGTAGATCACCGCAGCGCGCGCACCGCGCCGCGCCGCGAGCCGCAGCTGCTCGGGCACCAGCGGGTTACGGACGCTCAGCACGACGACGTCGGGCGCTTCCGGCAGCTCCATGAGGGTCGGATAGCAGACGTGATTGAGCACGGTCTGATACTTCGGGTTGACCGGATAGATCTTACCGGTGAACCCGATCGACCCCAGCGCCTCCATGACTTGCCGCGCCGCGCCGGGCCGGTCGGTAGCGCCGACGACGGCGACGGAACGAGGGGCAACGAGGGGATCAATTCGCATTGGCGGGCCTTTGACGGAAGAACAATGAGACGATCACGCCGATCAGCACGGCGCCGGTGAGCAGGGTCGATACGACAGCGATGACGGGATCGGATTCGAGCCTGATGGACTCGAACATCTTCTTCGGCAGGGTCTCGGCATCGCGCCCGGCGATGAAGATTGCGACCACCGCTTCGTTGAAGGAATGCAGGAAGGCGAATAGCGCACCGATCAGAATGCCCGGGCGCAGGATCGGCAGCGTCACCCAGAAGAACGTACGTAGAGGGCCGGCGCCGGCATTCATGGCGGCGCGCTCGAGGTTACGATCGAAGCCTTTGAGCGCCGCCGCGATCACCAGGAACGCGAGTGGGATCGACAGCACGCTGTGCGCGATGATCATCCCCAGATGCGTCCCGACAAGACGCATGAGACTTAAAAAGCCGTAGTAGCCGAGCGCGCTGACGACCGCCGGAACGATGATCGGAGTCATCATCAACAAGTTCAACGCGCTCTTGCCGCGAAATTGGTAGCGCACGAATCCGAACGCCGCCGGCAACGCCACAAGCAGCGTCACCACCATCGTGCCGAGTGCGATGATGAACGAGTTCGCGGTGGCATGGAGCCAGGATTGGTTGCTGAAGTACTGCGTATAATATCCCGTCCAGTACGCAGGCGGCGGGAATTCGAACGAGACGGCCTTGGAAAACGACATCGGCACGATGATCGCCATCGGCAGGATCAGAAAGACCGCCACGGCCCAGGCAAGCGCCAGCGGAAGAAGCCGCGCCATCGCCTAGCCCCACAACCGGTCGAGTCCTGCGAAGCGATTGTAAATCGCGAGCAGGAACAGGGTGCAGGCCAGCAGTACGATGGCGATCGCCGACGCGAAGCCCCACGCCAACAGATCCTCGATTTGCTGGCTGATGAGTTGCGAGATCATCATGTCCTTCGGCGTGCCGAGCAGGATCGGCGTGATGTAAAAGCCGAGGCACAACGTGAAAACCAGCACCGATCCATTGACCAGGCCCGGCAGGCTGAGCGGCAGGAAGATGTGCCGGAATGCCGAGAATGGCCGCGCACCCAGGCCTTCCGCCGCCCGCATGTAGTTGGGATCGATTTTCCGCATGACGCCGTAGAGTGCGAGCACCATGTAGGGCAGCAGGATGTGCACCATGCCGAGCGTCGAACTGAACGTCGTGAATAGCAGTTGCGGCGGCCGCCCGAGGTCGGCGTAGGCATAAAACGCCGAGACCGGCCCCTTGTTGCCGAGGATCACCAGCCACGCGTAGGTGCGCACCACGAACCCGGTCCAGAAGCTCATGCCGACGGCGACAAGAAAGAGCAGCGCCACCCAGTCGTTCCGGCGAGACATGACATAGGCGAGCGGGTAGCCGAGGAGAACGCACGCGACCGTCACGATTAGCGACGTCTTGAACGTGTTGATCAGCACGCTGGTGTAGAGCGGGACCGTGAACAGTCGCTGGTAGTGGGCGAGCGAGACTGTCGGGTCGGTGACGCTGAGCAGCAGGACGTATCCGACCGGAACGACGAACATGAGGACGATGGTCAGCACTGCGGGGATCACCAGCAGCCAGGCGGTCATTTCGTCGCGGGGCGAGCGTCGGCGGGTTACCCCGGCGACGACCATCGGGGAGGTTTCGAGCGTACTCCCAGCAGTCATGATGCGCGCTGTTCAGGAAAATGGCCGGACCGAGCGCGGCGTAGCGCGGGATTTTGACCGCCGGCCAGCGCGGGTTGCGATCGTTCGACCATTCTCTTCGTCCGATCACCCACTGCGCGGATGCAACCTACGGCCCCGATTGCGTGCCGTATCATTGTTTATGTAACATCACCGGTCAATCAAAACCGGCTGCGGCGCCTCTTTGTCTCGCCAAGCCGCTCGTCCGCCATCGGCAAGATGAGCCCCACTCACTGAGGACGTCATGAGCAACCGCAATTTTCTGACCCGCCGATCCGCCTTGGCGCTCGGTGCGGGATCACTCGTTGCTGCGCCATTCGTGCATTCGGGGCATGCGCAAACGCGCACCGTCTATATGAACTCCTATGGCGGGGTCTGGGAAACGTCCTGGAAGAAGGCGTTTTTCGATCCCTTCACGGCGCAGACCGGCATCCAGGTGAAGAGCGTGCCTGGCGTTTCGTTCGCGAAATTGAAGGCGCAGGTTCAGAGCCGTAACTTCGACTGGAACGTCATCAACCTTGGCGACGTCGAGTACGCCCAGGCGGTGCATGAAGGGCTGCTCGAACGGGTCGACAAGTCGGCCGTCAAGACCGACCAGCTGCCCGCGCACATGGTCCGCGATTTCGGGATCGTCAGCTATTCGCTCGGGACAAACCTGGTCTACCGGAAGGATCGGTTCCCGAATGGTGGCCCAAAGAACTGGGCCGACTTCTGGGACGTGAAGCGGTTCCCCGGTCCGCGGTGTCTGTTCGACCGCTCCTTCACCTGCCTCGCCTTTGCGTTGCTGGCGGACGGAGTACCGGTCGACAAGCTCTATCCGCTGGACGTCGATCGCGCGTTCCGCAAGATGAATGAGATCAAGCCCCATATCAAAGTCTGGTGGCGCCAGGGCGCACAGTCGCAACAACTGATCCGCGACGGTGAAGTTGTCATGATCGGCATGTGGAGTGCTCGGGCGGTCGACCTGATCGAAGACAACGTGCCGCTCGAGATCGTCTGGGACGGCGCTGAACTCTACAATGCCAACCTGATGATCCCGAAGGGCGACCCGAACGCCAAGACCGCCTGGGAGTTCTGTAATTTCGTCTCGCAACCCAAGCCGCAGGCCGACTTCGCGATGCTGTTGCCCTACGGGCCGGCCAATCCGGCCGCACGCACGCTGATGACGGAGGCGAGGCTGCGGCAGACTCCCGCTTGGCCGGGGAACGAGAAGGTCATGTTCGAGCATGATGCGGCCTGGCTTGCGCCGCGCCTTGCCTCGATTCGCGAACGCTGGAGCCAGTGGCTGACGACCTGATCCGTCTTGACCGCGTCAAATCAAAGGAAAGGTTTGGAATTCGAAATGCCGGAACAAATGGTTCGTTACGAGACCGACGACAAAGTCGGCATCATCACGCTTGACCGCGCCGCGAAGCTCAATGCCATCAACGCCGAGATGAAGAACCAGATCATCGACGCGTTCGCGCACGCCGACAAGGACACGACGACATCAGTCATTGTGCTACGGGCCGAGGGCCGCAGTTTCTCGGCCGGCTTCGACATCGGCATGTCGCCGGACCGCGGCAAGGCGTCGGGCGCGGCCGACCCGAACACCTGGGATCCGATGCTGCATCGCAGCTTCGATTTCGGAATGGCGCCGTGGTCGGCGACCAAGCCGGTGATCGCGTCGGTGCAGGGACACGTGCTGGGCGGCGGCTGCGAGCTTACGATGATGTGCGACCTGACGATCGCGGCAGACGACGCCAAGTTCGGCGAGCCGGAAGTACGCTTCTCGCATCTCGGGCCCGTGATGGTGATGCCCTGGATCGTCGGGCTCAAACGGGCGCGCGAACTGATATTCTTCGGCGACATGATCGACGCCAAGACCGCCTTGGAGTTCGGCATGGTAAACCGCGTGGTTCCGGCGACCGAACTGCGCGAAAAGACGATGAAGTACGCCAAGCGGCTGTCGTTGATTTCGCCCGAGGCACTGCGCTGGGGCAAGAAAGTGATCAATCGCGGTGCCGAGATCGCCGGCTTCCGCGCGGCGATCGAGGCCGGCGTCGATTCGTTCGTGTCGCTCTATGCGCAGCAAACCGAAGTCGGCAAGGAATTCGGCCGGATCGTGCAGGAGAAGAACCTGAAGGCCGCGCTTGAGTGGCGCGCCGCCCAGTTCCGGGAATAACGACAGCGGCCGGATCGCCTCTCCGGCCGCATCAATTCATTTGGGCGCCCGAGACCCGCACCACCTCACCCCATTTGTCGAATTCGGCGCGCTGGTAGGCCGACAGCACGTCGGCGGCACCGGTCTGCACGATGCCCCCGACACCTGCGATCGCCTTGACGGTCGCGGGCTGTGACAGGACATCCGAAATTGCACTCTGCAAGACTCTGATCGTCGCCGCAGGCGTGCCGGCCGGGGCGTACATCGCGTACCAGCCCTCCGAGATCACGCCGGCAATGCCTGCCTCGGCGATGGTCGGCACATCCGGCAAGCTCTCGGCCCGCTTCTCGCTCGCGACCCCCAGCGCTTTGAAGGCGCCGGACTGAATATGAGAGACCACCACCGGCACGTCGACGACGAGCATATCGATCTCGCCCGCCAGGAGCGCCGTGACGGCCGGAGCTCCACCCCGGTATGGCACGTGAAGGACATCGATCCCGGCCCGCAGCTTGAACAATTCGCCGGCGAGATGGACCGAACTGCCGCTACCGGTCGATCCGAAGGTCAGCTTTCCTGGATTTGCCTTGGCAAGTTCCTGCAGTTCCTTCGCGGTATTCGCCTTCACGCGCTTGCCGACCACCAGCACCATCGGCGTACCGACCACGCGGCAAATCGGCGCCAGATCTTTGAACGGGTCGTACCGCAGGTTCGACTGCATGTGGGGAACGATCACGAGCGCGCCGGCGGACGCGAACACGATCGTGTAACCGTCGGGCTGAGCCCGAGCCGCCGCTTCCACCGCCAGCGTGCCGGCGGCACCGCCTCGGTTCTCGATGACGATCGGCTGGCCCAATCGCGCGGACAGCGCCGGCCCAAAAATCCGCCCGATGGTGTCGGCCGTTCCACCCGGTGGAAATCCGATCAACATCCGGACCGGGCGTTCCGGATAGGCTTGTGCGTGCGCGGCACTCGGTCCGCACAGCGCGGTTCCGGCGGCGAGCAAGCCAAAGTTGCGTCTGGTCAACATCAGCGGAGGCCCCGTCACGGTTCGCGCGATCTGCTCAGACCATGATAGACAGCCGGCAAGGTCGATCAAGTGCGGATGACGGCAGACTTCGCGAGCAAGGTGATGTACGCTTGCCCTGAGTTTCAAAGCATTCACCGGCTCGCGGCCCTGAACCTGGCGAGAAAGGACAGGAAGGCAGCGACCTGGGTGGTGGGGTCATCTTGCGTGTATTTATTTCGTTCAATTCCCGAGATGCGTCACTTGCTGAGACATTGCGCTCCGGCCTGAAGAAGCTTGAGCCGACCGCAGAAGTATTCTTCTCTCCGGTTTCGATTTCTCACGGATTTTGGCTGCCGCGACTCGCAGCCGGCATCGATGAACCGGATGTGTTTCTATTGTTGCTTGGACCCAAGGGCGTTGGCCCTTGGCAAGAGGTTGAGTACCATCAGGCATTCGATCGTCACGTCAAGGATCGAAGCTTTCCTGTCATTCCTATCATCACAGATGGCGGTCTCGCACCTGGCCTGCCGTTTCTACGGCAGTTGAATTGGGTCGAGGGGCGCAGCATTGGCGACGACCCGGTTCTACGGCGGATCATCGCTGTCATGCATGGTGAGCAGCAGTCGTCCGGAACTGAAATTTGGAAGCTCGTGCAGCCCTATCAGGGACTGCTCGCCATGACGGAGGCAAACGCCGACTATTTTTACGGTCGCACGGCTGAAACCGAACGAGTTCCTGCGGCTCCTGGCCGACAACCCCGGCCGGGTTCCCGTTCTGGTCGGCGCCTCCGGGGCGGGAAAATCCTCGGTCGCGCAAGCCGGCGTCATCTCGGCGCTCAAGGCGATGAAATGGCCGGCGGCGGTACAGGAACATGACCCACGGTCATGGCCGGGCGCCTTCAAGAACAGCCGCAACGGCTGGGCGTGGCTGATCTTGCGACCCGGCAACGACCCGCTGAGGGCGCTTGCTACCGCCTTCACTCGTATCTGGTTTAATGACGCGACCGATCCCGACCGAGGCCCGCGCGCGCGCCAATGGGCAGAAGGATTGCGTAAGGCCAACACACTCGTCGACCTGATCGACGCCACACAGGATCGGTTGGGCGGCGTGGAAAAGCTCGAACGAATCCTTCTCTATGTGGATCAGGCAGAAGAGCTCTACAGCCCGGCCTTCGCCGCGGGTTCACGGGACGCGCGGCGGTTTTCGGAACTGCTAGCTCAAGCGGCGTCAGACCCACGCCTGAGCGCCTTTGCGAGTTTGCGCGGCGACTACTTCGACAAGTTGCAGGCGGATCGACCGCTCTTCGATGTGTACGAGCACGTCAATGTTTCGCCTCTGACGGAACAGGGCCTGACGGAGGTGGTGACAAAGCCTGCCTCCGCCCTGGGCATCAAGTTCGACGGCCAGGAAGTGCCAAAGCAAATCGTCAGCGCGGCGATGAATGCCGCGGGCGCCCTCCCCCTGCTGTCCTATCTGCTGACCGACATGTGGAAGGAGATGGTCGGACGGAGCGACGGCCTCCTGAAGCTGCCCGGCCAGGTCATCAATATCGGAGGCGTGCTTGCGGCGCGTGCCGAGGAGTATTGGCGCAGCCAAATCGCCGCCGAGGCTGCACTCAAGCGGCTACTGACGCTCAAGCTTACACTGACGTTGCCCGAGGGAAAGCACGTTCGCCGGCTGGCCCTTCGATCCGAGTGTACGGACGAAGAGTGGGCAATCGCCGAGACACTGGCGGATCAGAGGTGGCGGCTCATCTCCATTGGCGAAGACGACGACGCGCAGGGGCAAGTCGCCGCGGAAGTCGCGCACGAGGCGCTGCTCGTGGGCTGGCCGCGACTGGTCGAGTGGCTCAAGGACGACGCAGAGTTCCTGACATTCAAGACGGACGTGGAGCGAGCGGATCGGCGCTGGCGCGCTACCTTGAACAAGCTGGCGCTGCTCAAGGGTCTGGATCTGACACTCGCCGAGCAATGGATGAGCCGGCGCCCCAATGATCTGTCGGAGCCGGTCCGCGAATTCATTCGCACGAGCGTCGATGCGGATCGTGAAGCCAGAAAGAAGATCCTCCGCCTGGCGCTCGCGGCCGTGATTCTGCTTGCACTCCTTGGCGCGGGACTGGGCTGGCAATGGGGAGAAGCGTGGCATCGCGGACAGCTGTTGCAAGCGCAAGGAGAAACCCTGGAGCAGCAGAAGAAGCAACTGGAGCAGCAGACCGAAACACTGCAAAAGCAAACCGCGGCCCTGCAAGAGCAAGCCCAGTCGCTGCGGTTGAGCCGCGACGAACTGAAGGCCCGGGCAGACGAACTGACAAGGCAGCGGGACGAGACGTTCGCCGCGCAATCGAGGTTTCTCGCGGATCTGGCATCCAAGAATGTGACCGCCGGCAATTCCGGCTCCGCCATGCTGTATGCGCTGGCCGCACTGCCGGAGGGCGAGAGCCGACGCATCGAGCCGCATATCGTCCTGGAAGCCGAGAACGCCCTTGTTCACGCGGCGCAGCGTCTGCAGGAAATGTTCGTGCTCAAGGGGCACGAGGGCGGCATCAACGGCGCGGTATTCAGCCCGGACGGGCGAAGCATCCTGACCGCATCGTCCGACCATACGGCGAGAGTGTGGGATGCCAAGACCGGTGCGGAGCGGCTCAAGCTCGTGGGCCACGACGATGCGGTGACGACGGCCGCCTACAGTCGCGACGGCGGAAAGGTCGTGACCGGATCGCTCGATGGCAGTGCGCGCATCTGGGACGCTCATTCCGGGCAGCTACTGCGAACGCTCCCCCGCCCCAAGATAAGCGACGATCGCGAGGCCGGAATCTACGGCGTCGAGTTCAGCTTTGATGGCAGCAAGGTGGCCACTGCTTCGGCGGACATGACAGCGCGTGTTTGGGATACCGAGTCCGGCAATGAGCTTATCGTCCTGAAGGGGCATCGCGATATCGTGTGGAGCGCGCGATTTAGTCCGGACGATCAACAGATCGTCACTGCGTCGCAGGACGGTACGGCCTGCCTATGGGATGTGGCGACCGGGGCATCGCAACTTCTCACCGATCCTTCGATCGAATCGACGACGACCATGTCGTGCGCCGAAGGCGTTCATGCCGGCAAAGCGGTGGGGCATCAGGATGCCGTCATCTCCGCCAAGTACAGTCGCGACGGAAAGCAGATCGTTACCGCGTCACGCGACTGGACGGCCGTCGTCTGGAGTGCCGAAACCGGTCATCTGATTGCCCGCCTCGGCGGCGAGAACGGACATCAGCGCCCGGTGAAGAGTGCGGAATTCAGTCCGGATGGCCGGTTCGCGTTAACGTCCTCCGGTTCGCCGAGGGATTCGACGGACAACAGCGCGATTATCTGGGAGATCCAGACAATAAAGCCGCTGGTGCTCGGTCAGAAAGCCGAGGACTATCAAGACGCCATCAACAGCGGAGCAGCGGGCTCGCTTCGGGGCCATCTTGGTATCATCTGGAGCGCCACGTTCAGTCCAAATGGTGACCGCGCGGTCACTGCTTCCGAGGATGGAACGGTCCGGACATGGGACGTCTTCACCGGCAAGGAACTCGCCACGTTCCGCGGCCATTCACGGGCCGTCGTAGCCGCATCATTCAGCCCCGACGGAAAGCGGGTCGTGACCGCATCCGCGGATGGCACAGCACGCATTTGGAATGCCGAAAAGGATACTCCGGTATCCAAGTTCGGCATGTTTGTTGGGCACGGTTCCGGCGTGCTGAGCGCGGTGTTCAGCCCCGACGGCCGTCGGTTGGCGACGGCTTCCGAGGACTGCACGGCTCGCATATGGGATACCAGATCGGGGCAAGCTATCGCGAAGCTGGATCATGCGGACACCGTGCGAAGGGTGTCATTCAGCCGGGACGGCAGGCTTCTGGCCACCGCCTCCGATGATACTGTGGCGCGAATCTGGGATGCCGAGACATTCGAACTCCTTGCGACACTCGGAACCCTTCCTTCGCACGACGATCAGAGGTGTCCGGTGTCGGCGCCAGTTCCCCTGGATGCCGACAATGACACGCCTCCACCTGCACCGGCGCCGACGCCTGCCGGACACAAAGATCTTGTTCTGGCCGCGGAACTCAATCCGAACGGCCGCAATCTGGTAACCGCTTCGGAAGACGGAACGGCGATACTTTGGGATGTCGAGAGCAGATCCAAGATCGCGATTCTTGAGGGACACGAGGATTCCGTCGTTTCGGCTTTCTTCCGCGCCGACGGCCAGCAGATCGTCACGGCGTCGCGCGATACGACCGCACGCATCTGGGATGCGGCAACCGGGGCATTGCTCCACACTCTTTCGGGTCACGATCGAGAATTGCAGGACGCCGTGTTCAGTCCCGACGGGCGTTGGATCGCCACGGCTGCGGGCGGCTACGAGGATCCCAAGGACAACACGGCGCGGGTCTGGGACGCCGAAACCGGCGTCCAGCGCGCGGTCCTCAAAGGTCACGAGGCGCCCGTTTCAACGGCCCGCTTCAGCACGGACGCCCGCCGCATCCTGACCGCATCGGAAGACGGCACAGCCCGGTTGTGGGATGCACAATCAGGCGAACTCATTGCCGTCCTGCAAGGGCATTCCCTGGCGGTCACCAGCGCGACGTTCAATCCCGACAGCACCGAGGTCATCACGACGTCGAAGGACGGCACGGCGCGTCTCTGGAATATCGCGGTCGAGACGGAACCTAAACTCTTCGTCATCCTGAACCGGCATGACGGAACGGTGTGGAGTGCCCAGTTCAGTCCCGACGGGCGAACAGTCGTGACATCCTCCCAGGATCGTTTTGTGAGGCTTTGGGATGCAAGCTCGGGGCGATTGCTGGTGGCCCAGGACGACCTCAGCCAGAAAATCGTGGCCGGGAGCCCGAATGGCAAATTGATTCTGACCGCGTCCGCCAAAGGCGACCTCCGCATCTGGGATGCGAAGACCGGGCAACTGGTCAAGCGGCTGACCAGTTCTGGCATTGAATTGTTAGGCGCGGCATTTCTGGACAGGGGCGATGGACTGGTTTCTGTTGCCAAGTGCGATACGAATGCCGCGCCCTATGAGCCGCAGGAAGAGGGCGAACTGCGCGGCGATAGTTGCCTCAACACCAGTCCCGACGTCGACGATCCGCCCTGGCTTTCGGTGCCTGTCCTGGTTCGAAGTCTGGGATCTTACGACGGGAACGCCAGTCCCAAGGAGTTCGCAGTCGCAGGAGGCAACTGAAACGGCGATGCTCCTCCGGACGGATGCATTCAGTCCGGACCGTACCCGCGCGGTTGTCTTTCGGGCGGGCGCACCGGCGGAACTGTGGAATGCAAGAACCAATACGAAGATTGCCGATCTGGCCGGTCAGGTGATATCGGCGGGCTTCAGCGCCAATAGCGCCGTCTTGCTCACGATTGCGACGGATCGGATCGTCGATCTATGGAACGCGGAAACCGGCGAAAGTCTTGGCACGCTGAAAGGTCATGAGCGGCCCATCAAATCCGCGACCTTCGATACCGACGGCAAGCGAGTGCTGACCACGGCGGGGGGCGTCGACGCCTTGGACGCGATCGACAATACCGCGCGGATCTGGGATATCGCGGGCAATGAGCAGATTGGCCTCCTGCACGGCCACCAAGCGCCGGTGCTCGATGGAGCTTTCAGCCCGAATGGACGCCGCCTGGTGACGGCCTCCAGCGATCGAACAGCGCGCATCTGGGATGGACAATCGTTGCAGCAGCTTGCTGTATTGCCGCATCGGGACGACGTCTTGAAAGCAACGTTCGTTGACGAAAATCGGGTGATCACGGCGTCGTCCGACGGAATCGTGAGAGTGTGGGATGCTGACACCGGCGAACTCGCAATGGAGTTGGAACAGCACAAGGTGCCGGACGAACTCATGGCGATTGGAAACCAAAGATGCGTCAACCTCACAAATTCCTCTCGCGACGTAAACGAAGTGAGATTGCGCGCGGAATGCGCCAAGCAGATTGCACCGCGATGCCTGACCCGGGGTGAATTGGAAGGCGCTTTCCTCAACGTAACGCCTCCCGCGTGGTGTGTGCGGATGGGCAAGTGGCCGTACCATACGGAGGAGTGGAAGCTTTGGCTCAAACATCGAGAAGAAAATTCCGAACCGCCACTGCCCGGTAGCAGGGCATGGCCGGCCTGGATTGCGCAGCCTGCAAGCTCCAAGTAAAGCGATACCGAGTCTGGCACGCGGGGTACGTTCTAAAGGATTTCCCGTTCCCCCTCGTTCTCCCCGCCCTGCTCCATCGCCCGGTTCATCAGCCACCCTTTCGTCAGCGCGGTGCCATTGCAGGGACGAGGATTGGGCTGCTTACAGGCTCCGCGGGGCTCCCTTCGTAGGTCGCTGCAAGCATCTTCATCTCCTTGAGGACCAGCGACAACGGCAGAAGCGTTGTTTCGCGCGCGATAGCAACTCCACCCATGACCGTGGAACCGAACGCAACCGTCGAGCCATCCTGGATGCTCGTCTGCTTCACCTTCAGCATCATGTTCTCGAGGGTATGAAACTGCAGGAAGCCGTCGATGACGACGTCGTTACCGAAATTCACCGCGTTCCAGTCGAAGCATTGCATTGGTCGGGTCACGATCGTCCGGGCGCCAATTCGACATCCCATCCACCGCAGGATGACATTCGACAAAACGGTCCCGGCGAGGAACGTCAAGGGCGCCCTGCACCAGACGAAGAAACAGTCCTGCGCGAAGAAGTACGCGAAGTGACGCCAGGACCAGAACGGTGTCGCGTGGTTGGACCCCCAGTCTCTGCCGACAAATGCCTTCTTGATCGCGACGCAGAGCAGCACCAGACCGATCTCGGTGAGCACCAGCGCAGTCAAGGCGCCAACGATCGCTCCCGCACCAGTCCGAAGGATCGCCACGTACAGGATAACGAAGGCCAGCAACTCGGCGATGCGCAAGATGCCGATGCTGAAGAAGTCGAACAGGAATATTCGCGTCAGGAACAGACCAAACTCGGGTCGCGCGTGGGCTTCGTTCTCCTTGTCGAAGGAAGCACTCGCAAATTTCATCGGCGGGTTTCCCGCAACGGTGATTGGTGCGCCATTCCTCGACCGCATCTGCCGCCGGAATTGGATGTCGCTCCCGGGCGTGGAGACGCCCAGGAGGAAGTTGGACGGGTACTGCCCATGCTCGAGGACGCAGTTGTTGCCGCTGAAGAAGTTTCGCGGCATGTCGAGTTGACGCAGCATGATGTGCTCGGCGCCTTGATCGAGCATGTTCGTGAAACCGCCGTTGGCCCAGAACACCTGGGCGTCGGCGGTAGCAAGCTCCGGGACGACGTTGAACATGACGTCACATTCTGAGGCGCCAAGCCGCGAGAACCGCACGCCAGCCAAGGCCCGCAAGTACTGGCCGGTGATCGTCCAGGTCCACCATCCCTGGATGCTGTTCATCATGCGCATCCTGTACATGAGGATCGCGGCGCCGAGCCCGCGTGAGGGATAGAGCCCCGGCGCAGTAGCCGTACAGCGGATGAAGAGGCAGCCCAGCACGGACGTCACCACCGTCGTGACCCAGATGGCGATGAACGCGAATAGGAACAGGTGCCAGATGAGGTCGGGCAGCGGCGTCGTTTTGAAATATTCAACGGAGAGTTCGTATCCCCAGCCGGAATCACATAGCGGGCGAACCAGAGGATCGCGGCTGCGGGGATCACGCTGTAGCAGCAGAGAATGAGGCTCTGCATCAGCAGATTGACGGTCTCCAGCAGCCAGACCGGATAGGCGTACTGGCAGACCTGCGCCGTGCGTTTGAGCTCGATGCAACGGCCGCTGAATCGCGCAGGAGCCCCTTCCCACATTTCCTGCGAACCGACATCACTGAGAATGGGCGTGAACGGAGTTATCCATGAGCCGCGGCCCACGGTCACATCGTTGGCGACCGCCGCGCGCATGCCGATCTTGCAACCGCTCTCGAGCCGAACGGGTCCAATGTGCAACTCCTGCCCCGACCATCGTGTCGTTTGGATGTAGGCGCCGGTCTGGATCGCGACACCGTCCCCGATGGCGATCAGGTCGAGCGGACCGGACAAGTAAGCATCATGGGCGCATTCCAGGTTGCGGCCCACGGTTGCGCCAAGCCGCCGCAGCACGAATGCCAGAAGCGGTGCGCTTCGATACGTCGAACCCAGCAGGAGAAGGACCGAGTTTTCGAGCCGTTCGATACACCATATGCGCAGGTGCATTCTGCTCCATTTGGGATAAACGCCCGGGATCACATTATTCTTGAATAGATCGCCACCCATGAAGAGCTTGATGATCATCACCCAGAGCAGAACGACGAACGGCATCGCGAGACCGACCAGGTACAGAACAAGGGCCGCGGCAATGAACATCGCGAGGCTAGCGGTCGCAAAGAACTCACCGATCTCGACATAACCGAGGGTGACCAGTGCAATCAGAAGGCCCGGAGAATAGAACAGGGTCGCGAACAGGACCTGCAGAGCGGTGAAGTATCCAACAGGCAGCACCTCCGTTGCGGCCTCGTCGCGGACAGGATTGTTCGCATCGGAGTTCGCTGGACGTGGCGCAACGACTTCGCCGACCTGTTGAAGCCTTGGCCGGCTGGCAATCTTTCGCGCCGTGTTGCAGTCGCCGAGCAACGCTCGGACCGGCACGATCCATCCGGCCGCCCGCAGTCGCTGGGCCAGGCGCGCGATCCCGATTGAATGCCCGCCGGCTTCCAGAAAGCCATCGTCCAATCCCAACGGCGTCTCGAGCGCGGCCCTGCAGATGGCAAGCACTTCCTCGCACTCCGGGCCGATCTCCGTATCACGCGGCTGGGTCTCCGATACATCCGCGACGCGCGCACTGGGCGACGTCCATTCGCGCGCATTTTCCGCAGCCGGTTCGACTTCTCGCAACAGGTGGGAGAATTCCGGCAAGCGTTGCCGGTCGATCTTTCCGGATACGGGCTTCAACACGAACTTGTCGACCAGGAAGATCCTGCTCGGAACTGACGGTGCCGGCAGTTGTCGGCTGAGGGATGTCGTCACTCCGGCGGCCCATTCCGCCGGTGCCGGCGCAATCGGCGCAATTGCCTCCTTAAAGACCGCCGGCGCAACGACGAAGGCAACCAGCGCCTCGTTCTGGTAGTCGACAACGGCGGCTTCGATCTCGCTGAACTGCGTCTGGAGAATGTCCTCGACCGCCTGTGCCTCGACACGATGTCCACGCACCTTGAGCTGCGTGTCGATCCGGCCGAGGAAATGCACGCGCTGCGTTTCGATGTCGATCCTGCATTTGTCGCCGGTGCGGTACAGGCGGCCGAAACGAGGGTGGCTGATGAACTTCTCTGCGGTCTGCTCCGGCAGATTGCGGTATCCACGCGCGACGTGCACCCCGCCAATGCACAGCTCTCCGACTTCGCCGTGCGGCAACGGCTGCAATCCACCAACCTCGAGGATGGCGTAGGTCACGTTGGCGAAGGGCGAGCCTATGGTGATGGGCTCCCCAGGCCGCAGGCTCTGACGGCTCGTGTCGGTGCTCGCCTCCGTCGGGCCGTAGGTGTTGATGATCTGGCGCCTGGCCCGGGTCCAGGGCTCCACAAGCGCGCTGGGGAATGCTTCACCGGCCGGCACGACGTAGCGACACAGCGGATAAGGGAGATCCAGCTCGGGTGTCGGCGTCAATGTCGTGAGCAACACCGGCGGACAGAACAGGACCGTCACCTCGGCGTCGCGCAGGACGGGGACGAGGTCCGGGCCGGACCGGATCTGCTCTTTGGTGAGCATGACCACGGCGCAGCCCGACACCCAGGCGCTGTACATCTCGGAGATGCTGCCATCGTATCCGAGCGACGACGTCAGCGACGTCGCATCCATGCCGGGGATGAGATCGAAGTAATCGGCGTAGGTCAGGGCCAGGTTGACGTAGCCGGCATGCGGGCACTCCACGCCTTTCGGCATCCCGGTCGTTCCGCTGGTGTAGAAGATGGTGGCCAGACGCTGCGTTGGATCGTCGAGCCAGGCTGGCGGCGCTTTTCCGGGTAACCGCTCCGGCAATGCCAGCACATCGAGGGTCGGGAGCTCGCGGAACTTGTCTTGCCCCCGGGTCAGGACGACCACCGGCTGAGCATCATTGAGCATGTGGGTGATGAGGGCCTCGGGCAGCGTCGTATCGAGAAACATCACGGCACCGCCAGCCTTGAGCACGCCGAGGTGCGCGGCCACGATGTGCCAATTGTCCTGCGACATGGCGACGGCCACGATCTGATCGGGTCCGGTGACAAAGGGCGACAACGCCGACGCGACCGTCTCGGCTCGCACGTCAAGCTCGGCGTAGGTCAAGGACTCCCCGGTATGGGGAATCTGCAGGGCCGTGAGATGCGGAAACTTCGCAGCCGAGCGGCTGAATATCTCGGTGAGCCACCGCGCCCCTTCCTGGTGCGGCACGTTCACGAGGCGATCGCCGAACACATCCGTCAGGCTGTACGGGCAGGTATCCGCCTGGGGAACCTTCTGCGACGCCCAAAGATACCGCCGCCACGCCGCAAAGGTCACGCCAAGGAAAACCAGGATGGCTGCGACAAGGATAACCGCCAACGCTTTCTCACCTCTTCCCGAATTTAGCTTCTTGAACTCTCAACGACCCGACGGCGCTCTAGTCGAAGTATCGCTGGAGCGGCCCCTTTCGCCGGACATCCAGCGTCACACAATGGGGCCCGCCGCCCAGCATCTTGGAGTGTCGCAGTTTCAAAGGAATCACGTCAAAACCGCGCTTCTCGAGGAGCTTGATCAGGGTCGCTTGATTGCGGTCGACAACAACGGTGCTCGGATTGATACTGAACGCATTCATGTCGATCCAGTCGCTGCCGATCGCCTTCGATAGATAGTCGGCATCGTGCCGATCCGTATTTTCCATCGGCGGACTATAGAGAATTTCCCACTGTTTCAGCACTTTCGGCAGGGTCTCATCATTGACGCGAGCCGGGTTGCAGAGAATTAGGCCGGGGCGCAAAGCAACCAGGGTCGAATCGATATGACTGCCGTAGTAGACGTCCTTGAGGAAATGGACTCGAAATTTGTCGCCCAAAATGGATTGCAGCCAACGCCCTCCCATCTCGTTGCCGGTGGCGCTGACCAGGTAGATCAAGTCCTCGCCAAACCGCAGCACGTTCGCGGCATCGAACGCGGGCTCGTCGTTGCGCGGCATTGGCTTGCTCAAATCGACGTCGAACAGCGAGTCCAAAAGCATGGGCTTGGGGGCGCTGTACCACTTGGCGCCTGACCGCATATAGTCCAACAGCAGCGAGCGATAGCTGTAGGTCTCCTGCGCACGGCTGCGGATGACATTTGGCGTCTCGATAATTTGGTCGCCGATGACCAACAGAACGTCACGGGGACAATAGTTGTAGTACCCCTCGGCCTCCCAATAGATCGTGGAAAACTTCGCTTCATGCGGCCAGGTTTGCGGACGCTTCACAGTGACGCCCAGCTGCGTCAGGATTTGAACGAATTCGTTGAGATCCTCCTCGGTCTCTTCGATGATCCGCTGCGGGAAAGGGCCGCGCGGGATATCGGCCAATGGCCGGTCAGGGAATTCCGCAACCTGGGTGCTGCGGTCCGGCGTGGGAAATCGCGCGTTCAGCGGATTGCCCACAATCACCTCTTCGAGCTGATCCCACTCGTTGCAGCTCCATACAGTCGACATGTGGGATTTAGCTCCTAGTTTTCCGAATGGAAATGGTGGCGTGTTCGTTCGCAGTTCGACAGCTGTTCTCTCAAATTGTATGCTTGTATGCACTAAAAAACGGGCGCGCGAATTCGCCGGCGGCCGATCGAGCGATCTCGGTCTGAACCGAATTGTCCAACCCTTCCTTCAGAACGCACTCTCCCTTGAGTTCCCCATCTCGGCATTGATGTCCCAAATTGGGCCAGTGCCGGAGCGTGCGCAGCCGCGACCTCGTCAAACTATTGACATAGCCGACTGCTGGCTTTGCCCGAAGAAACGGGGAGTAAGTCATGAGTATGTTCGTGCGTGAGGCGCCTGTCGAGGAGGCGGTGGAAGACGAAATCGTAAAGCTGGTGCAACGCGATGTTGTAGGGCTGCGTGCGCTCCCGAACGACGGCGACGTCGGGGCCAACAATATGCACTCGCTGCTTCACCAGACATCTTTGAGTGCAGTCGAAGAAATCGACCATCTCATCGATGAGCTGCAGATTTCACGCGAACGTCTTTACGTTGAAGGCGAGCGGGTGGAGCGCAAGATTGCCGAATACGCGAGCCTAAATCAGTCTGTGTTGCAAGCGACTAAACTCATCGCGGAACGCCTGTGCCAGTTGAACAGGGTTCCTGATGCGCCAAGCATCGCTGACGACGAAGCATAGCAGCCGCCTTTCCGATTGTCCCTCACCAGGCTAAGGAACCGTCCGCAAAAGGCCCGCGTTCGGTTCGAACTCGGCCAGAGCGGGGCAATATGCAATTGCGTGCTCGGGCCGAAACCGATCAGTCGATGTCCACCGCAGCTACTGCGGCGTGATCTTCGCCTGCTTCACGATCGGACCGAGACGCAGCAGGTCGTTCCGCCACGCCTCGGCGATTTCCTCAGGCGTCGACGTGGCCGGTTCAAGGCCCATCGCGTTGATGGCCTTGATCGTCTCGGGCAGTTCGAGAACCTTCTTGATCTCGCCGTTGAGGTGCTGAATCACCGCCTTCGGCGTGCCCGTGGGAGCCGCGATGAAGTACCAGCTGTTCGCCAGTTCCATGTCGGGCAGCCCGAGTTCGCGGAACGCCTTTAGGTCCGGCAACGCCGCGAGTCGCTTGGGCCCGACGACGGCGAGCCCGCGCAACCGGCCTTCTTGAATTTGTGGAACCGTGGTCGCGGAATCGAACACAAAGTCGATCTGCCCGGCGAGAAGAGCCGTGATCGCGGGCGCGATCCCGCGATAAGGCACGTGGGTGGCGCTGGTACCGGTTTGTAACCCGAGCATCTCCGCGCCGAGGTGCGACGAGGCCCCGATGCCGCTGCTTCCGTAGTTCAGCTTTCCGGGGTTCGCTTTCATGAACGCAACGAACTCCTCGTAGGTCTTGGCCTGCACGCTCGGGCCGACAACAAGGATTTGGTTCACGCGCGCCGGAATGATGATCGGCGTAAAGCTTTTCTCCGCGTCGAACGGGATTGACTTATAGATGTGGGGATTGGTCGTGACTGTCGCAGAGTTGCCCATAATCAAGGTGTAGCCGTCAGGCGGCTGGTTCGCGACATGGCCGGCCGCGACGTTGCCGCCGGCGCCGGGCTTCGCTTCGACGATGACACTCTTGCCGAGCGATTTCGTCAGCCCCGCACTGATGATGCGCGCGGCCGCGTCGATTGAACCGCCGGCCGGCACCGTCGTGACGATCGTAATATTGCGGCTTGGATAGGATTGCGAGAAAGCCGAGGGCGATGCAACTACCGATAATATGGCGGCAAGCGCAACCCATCGGATCAGGCTGTTGGAGCGAAACTCGTTCTTCCGGTTCATACTTTCCACTCCGCTCCTGGAACGTCTCGTCCCCAGCGATTCACGAAGCAACTCGGATGCCACGCGTCTTCGTGTCATACCGCAATGGCGGTCGGTGAACGCACGCGGCGACATGTCGCGCGCGCGCCGTTCAGCCCGCCTTTCGCGACGCCAGCCGCCGCTCTTCCTCCTGGTAGATGGCGTCGTCAGCAAATCCGACAGGACCCGGACGACCTGAACCGATGAATGTCTGCATCAGCACGTCTTCGGCGCCTTCGTTCTCGAAGCCGTGGAGGATACCTGCTGGGCAGGACACGACCTCCCACTTCTTCAGCTTCGTAGCGACGCGCTTGCCGCTGGCGTCCTCGAAAAACACCGTCAGCACGCCGTCCAGCACGAAGAAGGCTTCTTCGACCTCGTGAGTGTGCGCCGAACCGCCCTGTCCGGGCGGCAGCCGCATGATGCTCAATGTGAAGCCACCCGCAGGAATCGCCTTGGGATCGTGCTTGCCGGAGCCGCCCGCGCCAATCATTCGATGCTGCGCCCGGCGGCGGCCTTCGACCTGCGAGTCCGCGAATGCGTCCCAGTCGGGCGGTATCTCGCCGAAGCGGGCGACCCGCCTGGTCAGCAGTTCCTCAAGCGGTACGTTCTTTAGTTCGTCGGCGATCGGATGCCTGATGGAGGCCATGTTCTACTCCTTGTCGAGGCTATTGCTGAACGAACGCCAGGATCGAGACCCGCACGTCCGTAGTCTGAATTACGACAATCCCCGTACTGCTTCGCTTCCTTTGACTATTGACCAACTGGTTAGTTAGATCAAGCATGGCTCGGTCCGAGGGAGCCGCCTTGACGGATACGTGCACAACGGACCACGGTCGCATGGCCTTCTTGATCGGAGGATGTGCGGTCGCACCGCGGCTTCGCATGACAATGAGGACGTCGCATGAAGCTCAGCTCGGACCGCATCCTGACAACCCATGTGGGGAGCCTGCCGCGGTCGGCAGCGGCCGTCGAAATCCTGGTCCGGCGCGAGAAGGGCGAAAGCTACGATCCGAAGGACTTCGACCGCATTATCAAACAGGGGGTCGCGGAGATCGTTGGTCGCCAGACCGGGATTGGGCTCGACGTCGTCAGCGACGGCGAGACCGGAAAGATTGGCTATTCGACTTACGTCCGCGAGCGCCTCTCCGGCTTCGGTGGAGATTTTACGCCGAAACCGAACCGCGACCTTGCCGACCATCCGGAATTTCGGCGGCGAATGGCGCTGTACATGGGGTCTCAGCCCTTTAAGCGAGCCTGCTGCATCGGTGAGGTCACCCTGAAGGACCCGCAAGCGGTGCACAACGACATCTCCAATTTCCTCAGCGCGCTTGGCCCCACAACTGCAACCGAGGGATTCCTCAATGCGGCCTCGCCCGGCGTGGTTGCGTCCTTTCTCCCCAACCGGCACTACCCGAACCACGAAACCTACGTCCAGGCGGTGGCCGAAGCGATCCGGCCCGAGTACGAGGCGATCGCGGCGGCGGGGCTGGTGCTTCAGGTCGACTGCCCGGATCTCGCGATGTCGCGCCACACCGGATTTCAGGATCTGAGCGACGAGGAATTCTTGCGAATCGCGGCAATGAACGTCGAAGCGCTCAACTCGGCCTTGGCCAACATCCCCGTCTCGCAGATTCGCATCCACATCTGCTGGGGAAACTATGAGGGACCGCACGACCACGACATTCCGCTGGAACGGATCATGCCGATGGTGAAGAAGGCCAAGGCCGGCGCGCTGGTGTTCGAGGCAGCGAACCCTCGCCACGAGCACGAATGGACGGTGTGGCGAGACGCGAAGGTGGCCGACGATGTCGTGCTCGTCCCAGGAATGCTCGACACGTCCTCCAACTATGTCGAGCACCCCGAATTGATTGCCCAGCGGATCGAGCGCTACGCGGACTTCGTCGGGCGGGAGCGCGTCATGGCGGGCGCAGATTGCGGATTTGGTACGTTTGCCGGGTACGCCAAGGTCGACCCCGATATCGCATTCAAGAAGCTGCGCGCGCTCGTCGAGGGTGCGCAAATCGCCACAAGCCGCCTCTGGCGGTAACGGGCGCGGCGGCGGTCATCCAAGATTAAAGAGCAACTGGAAAGCAATGCCCCGAAATGCTGGTCCTCTATAACGCACCTCACTCCACCTGCAGCCAGAAGGTCCGCCTTTGTCTTGCGGAAAAGAAGCTGCCGTTCAAGGAGATCAAACTCGATCTCGGAGCCGGCAAAGATCACCTCAAGCCCGACTATCTGAAACTCAATCCGAACGGTGTCGTGCCAACCCTCGTGGACGATGGCAGGCCGATCGTCGACTCCAGCGTGATCTGCGAGTACCTCGACGAGCGCTATCCCGACCGTCGACTCACACCCGACGATCTCGTGGAGCGCGCGCGGATGCGGGCCTGGATGCGCTTTCTCGAAGAGGTTCCGACGTCTGCGGTGCGGGTACCCTCGTTCAACATGGCGTTCCTGCCGCGCTTCGCCGGACTAGACCGTGATGGCTTCTTGCGCGAGCAGGCCGACATCCGGCCGTTGCGCAAGCATTTCTATCGCCGGATGGGGCCGACTGGCTTCAAGAAGGAGGATGTCGAAGCCTCGCTGGAGCAACTTGGCAATACCTGGACGCGAATGGAGAAGGCGCTGGCGGACGGACCGTGGCTGCTCGGCGCACGCTACAGCCTCGCCGATATCGTCGTGGCCCCGTTGATTGATCGCATGGCGGACCTTGGCTTCGCCGAAGCTTGGGAGAACAAGCACCCTCGGGTCACCGACTGGTTCGCGCGCATGCGCGCGCGTCCCGCCTACGGTAAGGCGTTCTATCCCGGATCGCGGCTCTCCGAATTCATGCCTCTCAGCGCGGCCACAAAGGAGATTTGAACGCGGTCGTCTCAATCGGCCTTGAGATACCGCATGACCATGTCGGTCATGTGCTCGCAACGCTGCGCCCAGCGTTTGCGCTCCAGAAGCTTCGTATGGAACAGCGTCTCAAGCGTATAGCGGTTCGAGATGTAATGAGCCGCGAGAGCCGAAATGGATATGTAGAGATCGAGCGGATCGATCTCCTTCCGAAACGTGCCGTCGCGACTTCCCGCCGCCAGCAACTGCGTCATCTGATCGAGCACCGGCTCGTACATTTGGATGATCCGCTTGGACCGTTTCACATGCCGGGCCCGGTGCAGATTCTCGCTGTTGAGGACGCCGAAGAAATCGGGATGCTCCATCCAGATCTCGGCCGTGTGGGCGATCAGCTTCCTCATCGCCTGCTCGGGTTTGAGATCCCGTACCTCCAGGCTTCCCTGCTTGGTGCGGATCGTGCCGTAGAGCCGCTCCAGGGCAGCCGAGAACAGCCGCTCCTTGTTGCCGAAGTAGTGATAGAGCATTCCCTTGTTGACCCCTGCGCGGCTTGCGATCTCGTCGACGCGAGCGCCGTCAAGGCCCTTATCGGCGAATTCGCGGAATGCCGCTGTCAGAATCCTCTCACGGGTGTCGGAAGCGTTTCGTCCACTGTTGCTTGCGCGATGGATCGGCCGCCGCTTGGCCTTCGGCTTATCACTATTCATTCGCCAGCCCATGTCCGCCGCCGGGCTAAAGGAGGCCGGCTTCTAGGTGACTGAGTATATGTCTCCCTGGGATTTGCATCCTGCCGTTCCGCGTCCACACACAACAAAAATCGATTTCCGACGCTATGCGGGCGAAAGTCAAGATTCCGCGGCTGCCGTTTCCCACCGGTAACTTCACTTGACTCGCGCAAGTCATTTGCTCCGAAATGAATTGGGAGGCGCGAAGCTGCAAGGGTGCAGCGCGCTCACAATCGTCAAACTGAGACTGGGGCTTCGCCATGTCCAATAGCTGGGAATTGCATCGCCGCGGCATCTTCGCACTAGTCGGTGGATTTGCTGCCGCTTTAGGCCTGCGTGCCTCGCCCGCGCGGGCCCAGACCTCGGTGCCGGCCGGTACAGGGGGAGATGTTCCTGCGCGCGGTGAATTCATTGTGCGCGGAGGCCATGTTCTAACGATGGATCCCGCCCTTGGCGATTTTTCGTCTGGCGATGTGCACGTGCGCGATGGAGCGATCGTCTCTGTCGCCGCCAATATCAGCGCGCCCAATGCCCAAGTGATCGATGCGAGTGATATGATCGTGCTGCCAGGATTTGTGGATACGCACTGGCATTTATGGAGTACGGCGCTACGAATGATTGTCCGCGCCGACGACCCCAAGGAGGGCTATTTTCCAACCACGGTTCGTCTCGGCCGGCATTTCAAGCCGGCGGATTCCTACGTCGCGGTTCGCCTTGGCGTTGCGGAAGGACTTCTCTCGGGCATTACCACGGTCCACGACTGGTCGCACAACACGGTGACTCCCGAGCATGCCGACGCCGAGCTCGAGGCCTTGAGGGACACTGGCCTGCGTGCCCGGTTTTCGTATGGAACGGGGCAAGGCCACGCGGCCGACAAGACAATGGATCTCGCAGGACTAGAACGTGTGCAAAAGCAGTGGACCAGCGAGATGCTCGGGATTGGGGCCTGCTTGCGGACGCCGGGTGCGGCCGGACAACGTGGCTCCATACCGGTGGAACTATTTCGGACGGAGTTCGACGCAACGCGCAGGCTAGGACTGCCGATGACGGTTCATTGTGGGCCGAAAGGTCTGGTCGACCTCATGGGCAAGAACAACCTGCTTGGTCCGGACATGCTGCTGGTCCACCCGCAAGGCATGACCGCAGCGGAGCTTCAGACAATCGGCGAAACAAGGACACCGTGGAGCATCGCGCCGGTCATCGAGATGTCCTACTCCGCCGTTCGCAATGGCCAGATCCAGTATCACGAACTTGAGGCAATGAATACGCAACTCGGCCTGTCCATCGATTCGTCTGCTGCCACCAATGCGGATTTCTTCAATGTTATACGGGCGTTGATGTGGTCAGACTGGCAGCGCCGCGGCGCTCCGCAGAAGCTCAAACCGAAACGGTTGGTCGAACTTGCCACCATCGAGGGTGCGAGATTGTTGGGAATTGGCGACAAGACTGGCTCGTTGACCCCCGGGAAACGCGCCGATCTCATTACAATCCGCACTGGCGACATTAACATCGCACCCGCCGGCGACCCTTACTATGCGATTGTATTTTTCGGCCAGCCATCGAATGTCGAGACCACCATGGTCGATGGCCGTGTCCTCGTGCGAGGCGGAAAGCTTGCTGCGATCGACATCCGCAGGACGGCACGCGAGGCCGCAGAATCGGTACGCGCTGTCAGCGACCGCGCCAGACAGGGATGAGCCGGGCGATCGCGCGAGCTTCTGCGTGGGCCTCGATCGGTGTGATGCGCTTTGCTTTGTTGAGGTCGCATCGGAAAGTGGAGATCGCGTGAACCACCATCCCGGTACTCAATGCGCTACGGAATCTTGGGATCCAACCTCATAAACTGCGGCGCGAGTGTTGACGACATCTACCGCTAAGTCGGCAGTCAAGCCGGTGCCGGTACCATGCACACGACCTCCGCGATTGCGCTCTTTGGCGATCGACCGCATCATCCGAGTGAATAAGGACGAGAAAAAATATGAGTACCATTGGAGAAAATAGGTTGTACGGCAACGCATTGCGTTTCGGCATGTTCATGGGACCGTTCCATGCCACCAATCTCGATCCCACTTACGCTTTGGAACGCGATCTGCAACTTGTGTCGCTGCTCGACCGGCTCGGCTTCGACGAGGCGTGGATCGGTGAGCATCATTCCGGCGGATTTGAGATCATCGCGGCTCCTGAGGTTTTTATAGCCGCCGCGGCGGAGCGCACGAAACACATCAGGCTAGGCACGGGCGTTAAATCACTGCCCTATCATCATCCCTTCATCGTCGCTGAAACGATGGCACAACTCGACCACATGACTCGCGGCCGCGTCATGTTTGGCGCCGGACCAGGCGCCCTACCATCGGATTCCAAGATGTTTGGCCTGACCCCAGTCGATCTTCGTCCGCGTATGGACGAAGCACTGGATTGCATCGTGGCGTTGCTTCGAGGTGAGACAGTTACAAAAAAGACCAGCTGGTTCGAGCTCTGCGAAGCACGTTTGTCCGTTGGTTGCTATTCGAAGCCGACAATGGAGCTTGCGATTGCTTCTGTCCGCTCACCGGCCGGCGCGCTTGCAGCCGGACGGCACGGTGCGGGGCTCCTCGTGCTATCGGGCGTCGACGATGCCTCGCTGAAACACCATGTGTCCAACTGGAAAATCTACGAAGAGACATGCCATCGAAGCGGCCATACGGCCGATCGCTCGCACTGGCAATTTGCGGTTCAGATTCATCTTGCGGAAAGCCGCGAACAGGCCCGAAAAGATGTGGAATATGGCCTTGAAAAGTGGATCGGCTACGCCAACGATATTGTTCCGGCACCTAATCCCCCGCCGCGCGGTCTCGCCGATCCTGCAAGCTGGCTCTTGGAGAACGAACGCGCGATCATCGGCACACCGGATGATGCGGTGGAAAAGATCGAACACATGCTTGAGGTCACCGGGGGCTTCGGCGGCATTCTGGTGTTCGCACAAGACTGGGCCAATTGGCAGGCAACGCATACGCAGTCTGGAATTGATCGCCGAGGAGGTGCGGCCGAAACTGCGCGGCAGCAACGTATTGCGGCAAGCGAGCTACGATCGCAACGCGCCAATCCAGGACGACAATCGTGTGTTGGCGCGGGCCGGGATCGACGATGCAGTCGCGAGATATGAAGCGATGAAGGCGCGGGGTTAGCGGGGTGTTTCGCGCATGCACCTGCGCAAACGCGCGAAACCCTAGTGGATTGCGGCCAGGACCCTGAAAATCCTGGGCGCTTCACCACGCGGAAAACATCGATCCACTTCGCAACGGGAAGCCCCGCCGCAACCGGCGGGAGGCCGAAAGGGCGGGGGTTTTCGTTTGGCCGAGCCGGGTGACGTGCGCGTCATTCGGCGTGCGATCCGTCGAGGTGTCCCTCCTCGCCGGCTTGATCCTGCCGGGGGTTGAAAGAAACCCAGCTACAGCGGGGAGAAACACCGGTATGGCGGGCGAGCGTGATGAAAATGCAAGGCCGAGCCCCGTTGCCATCCCTTTGCGCGCCTTCGAAAAAAGAACGCCGTCGAGACGCTTAGAATATCTTGGACACGAGAAGTGTCCACCAGAGACTGTTTCGACCCGCTAAGCCTTCTCAAGCAACGAGCGATAAAGCGACAAGTAGCGGTCGGCCATTCGGTCCACCGTGAAGCGGGCTTTGACGACGGCGCGGCACCGGGCGCGATCGATCTCACCGATCCGTCCGATTGCTTGGATCGCCTCGTCGAGGGTATCGACGAGGAAGCCGGTTACACCGTGCTCGATGAGTTCGGGCATCGAGCCCCGTTTGAAGGCGATAACCGGGGTGCCGCACGCCATCGCCTCGACGACTGAAAGACCGAACGGCTCCTCGAAATTAATCAGATGCAACAGCGCGCCAGCACTGCCAAGCGTCTCGGCTCGCGTAGAACCACCAACCGCTCCGAGATACACGACCCGGGTTCCGTCAATGGCCGAGGCGATCTTCCGGTCAAAATAGTCCTGGTCCTGGATGATTCCAGCCATCACCAGCTTTCGGTCGGTACGGCGCGCCACCTCGATCGCTTCTGCGGCACCCTTATCGGGGTGGATACGGCCGAAGAACAGCAAATTTTCCCCGCCGGCCGGGTTGAACGGAAAGTCGCCGAGCGGAATGCCGTGGTGAATGGTGGCGGCGTAGTTGAGGCTCGGATGACGGTCGGCGTCGCTGATTGAGACGTAGGCAACGCGGTCATTGTATTGGGCAAAGATGGGGACGATTCTTTCGGAGGAGAAACCGTGGATCGTGGTGATCATCGGCGTCGCCACGAGGCGCGAGAACGCGAGAGGGACGAAATCCGCCTGATTGTGGATCAGGTCGAACTCATCGGCGCGTTCGAAAACATGCGCGACGTGCAGCAGCTCCCAGACCTTCGCATCGATCGATGGATCTTCGGAATAGGGTCTCTGGCAGACAGCGGCGAGGGTACCCGCGGTCTCCGAATTGGCCGTCGCAAACAGGGTGACGTCAACGCCGCGCGCCACAAGTGCTTCGGTCAGGAGGCTGGTGACGAACTCCCAGGGACCATAATGGCGCGGCGGCGTGCGCCACGAAATTGGTCCCAGCATCGCGATGCGCACGGGATGTCCTTATGTTTCGGGATCCGTAGCCGTTAGTGAAAATGAGGCTTCGGCCCTTCCTATGTGTAGCTATTGGCGGGTGCGATTATCACCCCTTCGTCGGGCCGCAGTACGAAATTGGAGTTTTGACCTACTGTCGATCCGTCGAGCGTGGACAGCAGTACCTTCCCGCCCCGCGCCCAGGTTGGCAGTGACATGATCTGCGGTGTCGCTACCAAATTCAGGGCGACCAACAGGCGCATGTCACCGGAATGCCGCTCGTAGGCAAGAGTATCGCCTTGCGTCTTCAGGAGCGAAATGTCTCCTACGCTCAGCGTTCGATGCCTCCGTCGCAGCGCGAGCAGGCGTTGATACAGGCTCAAAATCGAGCATGCATCGCGCTCGAACGCTTCGATATTGCGCTCGCGCCAGTCCGTGTTAAGGGGCAGCCAGGGCTCACCTCTCGTGAAACCGGCGTTTGACGAGCCATCCCACGGCATCGGTGTACGTTCGGGGTCGCGGCCGAGCCCGAGAGCCGGCTCGCGCAGTTCGCGCGGATCACGGACGAGATCGCGTGGAATCTCCACGTCGTTGAGGCCAAGTTCATCGCCGTAATAGATGGTTGGTGTACCGCGCAGCGTGAGGAGCAAAAGCGCGGCCACGCGCGCCTGCTTCTGGCCAAGACGAACGGCGACGCGTGACCTGTCATGGTTGCCAAGAACCCAATTCGGCCAGCCACCGGTCGGAAGGGCCCCCTCATACCGCGCGATCAGCGAGGCGAGATCGCGCGCATTCCAGGTCGCGTCGATAAGCTGAAAGTTCAACGGAAGGTGGACCTCTTTCAGCGTGTTGCCGTAATAGTCCATCAACCGCTCGACCGGCAAGTAAATCTCCCCAATCAACAAGCGCTCGCCATACTCGTCTGTGAGGTGCCGCATTTCGCGGGCGATCTCGTGGACTTCCGGTTGGTCGGTGGAGTTGTGTTGCAGGACGCGATGCATTTCGCCCATTGACGGGTGGTAGGACGGATTGATGGGATTGTCCCGGAAGTCGGCCGCTTTGATCAAATGCCACAGCACATCGATACGAAATCCATCTACACCGCGGTCCAGCCAAAAGCGTAGAACGTCATACATCGCCTGGCGCAGCTGCGGATTGCGCCAATTGAGATCCGGCTGCTCCTTCAGAAACGCGTGGTAATAATACTGCCCGGTTGCCTTGTCCAAGGTCCAAGCCGTTCCACCGAAGTCGCTGATCCAGTTGTTCGGCGGCCCGCCACCCGGCGCGGGATCGCGCCACAAAAACCAGTCGCGCTTCGGATTGTTGCGTGAGGCTCGGCTCTCAAGAAACCAAGCGTGCTGGTCGGAACTGTGGTTGGGGACGAAGTCCAGGATCACCTTCAGACCGCGCGCATGTGCGCTGTCGAGCAGCCGATCAAAGTCCTCCAGCGTCCCAAACAGCGGATCGACGGCGCAGTAATCAGCCACGTCGTAACCGAAATCGGCCATCGGAGAGGTAAAGATCGGCGATATCCAAATCGCGTCGATGCCAAGCCGCACGAGATAATCGAGCCGCTGCTCAATTCCCTTCAGGTCGCCGACACCATCCCCGTTCGTATCTTGAAAGGAGCGTGGGTAAATCTGATAGATCACGCCCTGCTGCCACCACGGCATGCTCATGCGAAATCACCGTGAGCACAAATACGCAGTCCCGCTGCGTTGGAACTAGTATGGAGGAACGGTACTCTCATCGAGCAGCCCGCACATGGTTACGCCTCGACAATCGCAAACGCGTCCGATTAATCGGCCAATTTCGACGAACGACTCCATCGAGGCGCATGGCTTGCTCGGACGGAGCTTTCACTCACCGCACCGAAAGGTGCAATGCTTGCCGACAAGCATGAAAGAGGTGATGCGCCAGAGCAGGTGATCGTCAACCAAGCGCTTCCCGCGCAAATATGTCACAAAACTCCGCTCAATAAAAGAAAAACGGTCAATTCAATTGAGGTTTCGTGAATATTTCCTGCGCGCGGTCTGGTTTTCTTGTGCTTCGTGACTATGTGCATTCAGTAGCGATTGGGTGTTCACCGATCGAATGATGCTTTTTTCTATTTTTGGGCTTTTGGATGATCGATGTCGCTGCAAATGCTGCGTTTGACTACAGCGCCGTGGCGGAATTGTTCCCTACAAGGAGCGAAGCGGAGTTGTTCCCGTCCAAGGTCCGAAGGCTCAGGCGAGAACCGATTGGCTACGGACGATTTGCCCGCGCCGCGGATGCTATCCGGTTCGCGATCGAGGAGCTTCCGTCCGAACTTCTTCCGAATGCCTGCCTGGAAGTTGATGAGCTAGTATTCGACCGCGACGAAATTCGTCGATTGTACGACAGCGACAGATATCCCCTGAGCCGACGCGTGGGCGCTCGGTGAAGCGAGGGGTGTTCTGCTTGAATACGCTGGTCGCCGGGGCGCGATGCGAGATCTGATTCTGCGCCATCTTGCGTGGCGCATCGACCAAAAAAGAGACTAGCGAGCAGCCGAAGCCTTTTGCTCACGCGCAGAAGGGCTCCGGCAGCCCCTATCGACGCTTGCCTAGTGCGCGTAGACAAGAGGTAAGGCCAATGGCGATTGAACTCGCGCGAGCGAGCGTTAAACCAAAGCCTTGGGGCATACTTGATTTACGTCCTTGGAATAACGCCGACAATGAAGGCAGTGCGTCGGGCGAGATCTGGTACGAGCGACCAGGAGAGGCAGGCGCTGTCCCCTCGCTTCTACTTAAACTTCTATTCACCAATCAGCCACTGTCCATCCAAGTTCATCCGGACGATGCATTTGCGCATTCAATAGGGCTGCCGAACGGCAAAACCGAAGCCTGGTACGTCCTGAGCGCCCGTACTGGGGCCAAGATTGCCTGTGGCCTTACTCATGATCTCACAGCGCAGCAATTGCGTGCAGCCATCCGCGACGGATCAATCGCGGATATTGTCGTATGGCGAGCCGTATCATCAGACGACGTCATTTTCATCCCCGCCGGAACGATCCACGCAATCGGTGCGGGACTTGTAATGGCAGAGATCCAACAGCGCAGCGATGCGACGTTTCGCATGTTCGATTTCGGCCGAAATCGTGAACTCCACGCCGAAAGCGCAATCATGGTGGCGGATGCTGGCCCGGCCAAATCGCCAGTACAAAAGCTCCGACTCACCAATGAGCGGGTACTACTTGTTTCAGACTCTCACTTCGTATTCGAGCGGATCGATCTAACGCCACACTCCGCTTGGTGCCTGGAAGCGGATCGAGAGACTTGGCTTCTTATTGTCGGCGGCGATGCCCGCATTGGGTCGTTCGACGTCGCCTTGGGCCAGGCGATTTTCGCCCAGTCCGACCGCGTCAATATATGCGCCGGCGGGAATGGCATGGTGGGCCTTGTCGCGTACACGGGTGGAAATTCGGTTCCGCACCTGCTGCGGCGCGTCAGGCAACCAGAAGCAGTCGACGCAAACCAGCGGCAGCATGTGCAGGTGCAAACTTGATTCACGCGAGCAATGGCCACTCCAACGGACGAGAGCGAAGAAAAGCTCCGCTGAAGTCTATTGGCCGAGTGGCGTTCATCGGCAACCATCTCCCGCGTCAGTGCGGTATAGCGACCTTCACGCATGACATTCATCGGGCGGTCGCAACAGCGCACCCCGATATGGAGACGTGCGTCGTCGCAATGACGGACTCCGGTCGAATTTATGACTACCCCCCGGCTGTGCAGTTCCAGATCCGCGACGACGTGGTCGATGATTATGTTCGCGCCGCCGAGTTCTTGAACACCTCTCGTTTCGACGTCGTTTCTCTCCAGCACGAATACGGAATTTTTGGGGGTGAGGCCGGCGAAAAGATCATTGAGCTTCTATCGCGCCTTGAAATTCCGATCGTAACTACGCTTCACACTGTGCTCTCCGAGCCGACGCCGATCCAGCGCGACGTAATGCGTCGGGTCATAGACCTTTCGACCAAAATCGTCGTCATGTCGAAAAAAGGTGAAAAACTACTCCGTTCCGTTCATGACGTACCGGATCACGTGATTGATATCATTCCGCACGGAATACCGGACGTCCCATTTTCCGAACCGCTTCACGCTAAGACTAAATACGGTTTTGGCGAGAAAGCGATCATTCTCACCTTCGGCCTCCTCTCACCGAGCAAGGGCATCGAAATCGTAATCGACGCCATGCCGGACATTATCGAATCTTGCCCGAACGTTGTTTATGTCATCCTTGGCGCGACCCATCCAAATCTTCTCCGGCATGAAGGCGAGATATACCGTGAGAGCTTGGCGGCACGTGCGCGCGAACTTGGAGTTGAAGACCATGTGATTTTCTTCAACCAGTTCGTCGATCAGGCAACGCTGTTGGACTTCATTTCTATGTGCGATGTCTATGTAACGCCCTATCTTAATGAAGCGCAGATGACGTCGGGCACACTCTCTTACAGCTTCGGGTTGGGAAAAGCGGTCGTATCGACACCCTACTGGCATGCTCAGGAGCTTCTTGGTGAAGGGCGCGGGATTCTGGTTCCCTTTGGGGATTCCAAAGCTGTGACTTCTGCGATCGCCGGCCTGCTAACCAACGATGCCCGCCGTCTTGCCCTACGCAAACGCGCGTACGCGGCTAGCCGATCGATGACTTGGGCACAAACCGCGAAGCGTTATGTCGCTGTTTTTGAGACTGCGTGCGAGCAAGCTAGATCTGATAGATCGCTTCCAGTTGATACAATTGACTCTTGGAGCGAGGCAGCCGCAATTCCAGAGGTGAAGCTCGGGCACCTGCTTTCGCTCTGTGATAGTACCGGCATTCTCCAGCACGCCACCTATTCTGTGCCCGATCGGACGCACGGTTACTGTGTCGACGATAACGCTCGTGCCTTGCTGCTTTCGACCGCGCTCTTTAATTCTGGGGAAGAGCGATTGTCCGAAGCGATGACGGCTCGGTTTGCGGCATTCATCCAGCATGCATGGAATCCCGATACCGCTCGATTCCGAAATTTCATGAGCTACGACCGCCGATGGCTGGAAGAGTCAGGCTCGGAAGATAGTCATTGCAGGACGCTTTGGGCATTGGCCGAATGCGCACGCAACGACGCGAATTCATCGCGCCGCCGATGGGCGTCGGCGCTCTTCAAGACCGCACTTCCCGTCGTGGAGGAATTCTCTTCTCCCAGAGCCTGGGCCTTCGCCCTCCTAGGATTGGATGCTTATTGCACGTCTGCCGGTAGCGACGATCTCACCAACCGCTTCCGCAGTCTACTGGCTGATAGGTTGATGTCGCTGCTCTCCAAGATCGAATGCAAGGATTGGGTCTGGTTCGAAGAACTGCTCGCATACGACAATGCGCGCCTTCCACAGGCGCTGATCCAGACGGGATTGACGACTCATACGCCAGCTTACGTCGAGGCGGGACTTCGATCGCTCCGTTGGCTCATGACGCTCCAAACCACCTCATCCGGACACTTTAGGCCAGTCGGAACCCAGAGCTTCGGCCGGCTCCGCCGGAAACCCGAAGCGTTTGATCAGCAACCCGTCGAAGCGTCAGCGACCATTTCCGCGTGCTTTGCTGCCTGGAGGGCGGATGATGACGCGGAATGGCCGATAGCGGCGATGCGCGCTTTCGGTTGGTTTTGGGGCGAAAATGATCTGCAGACAAATCTAATTGATCGTGACACGGGCAGTTGCTCGGATGGGCTCCATCCAGATCGCTCCAATGAGAACAAGGGAGCAGAATCAATGCTATCGTACCTGCTCGGCCTTATTGAGATTCGCGCGTTCAAGCGCACTGCTGCGATACGCGGAACGAGACTTAAATCCCAGCTCGAACCCAGCGCTATCAGTACGAGTGAACCTACAGCGCCCCCAGGGAGCACCTTTGTCTCAATCCCGATTTTTGAATCGCCAGAGTTTGTATCTGCGCCCGGATCCAGCCAGGGTCGTCGTCAGGCCCTTCAAGCCGGCGACTGAACCCCGGGACCTCAACCCGCCTGATAAGCTCCGGGCCAACCATATCGTCGACAGGGTTCTTCGGCTCGACGCCGCAGCCGCCACACAACAACTGAACGAAGTGCTTGAAAACTTCGACGGTCGCCATAGGAATTTGCTCGAAATTTTTGAGACGCGCGCCGCGGAGATGGAGGAAGCGCTCGAGCCACATGCCAAATTGAGTAAGACCCAGCGTGGCTTGATCGGTGCATATTTTCTCAACGAGTACTCGTTCGAAGCATCGGCGTTATTCAATCCGAGTATCGTCCGGCATCCCGACCAGTCTGACGCGCCGGAAAATGGCTGCCGGTTCATCTTGAGCCTGCGCGCTGTCGGCGAAGGGCATATCTCATCGCTAACGTTCCGCTCCGGTAGCGTAAGAGCAGACGGAAGTGTGGCTATAGATCCGACCGCGCGTCTCGCGTCGGTTCCGAAAGTCCACAATCGGACATCGGGGCCCCACGGGCACGATGTTGAAGTCATCTTTCGGCCGGACGAAGAACTGAGCGAACGGGTCATCTTTCCGATCACCGACGCCCAAGCAAACGGCATCGAGGATGCCCGTTTCGTTGAATTCAACGACGGCACACGAAAGACCTTTTATGCGACCTACACGGCGTACAGCGGCAAGGCGATCCGCTCTGAGTTATTAGAGACGACCGACTTCCGATCATTCCGGATGACGCCGCTCAGTGGATCGGCAACTCGCAACAAGGGCATGGCCCTGTTCCCGCGGAAAATCGATGGCCGCTATGCGATGATCGGTCGGCAAGACAACGAGAACCTCTATCTGATCTATTCTGACGATCTTTATTCATGGGATGGCGGTCAATCCATCCTGCAGCCCGAATACCCTTGGGAGTTCGTGCAGATCGGCAATTGTGGCTCGCCGATCGAGTTGGATGACTGCTGGCTGTTGCTGATACACGGCGTCGGTCCAGTCAGGAAATATTCGATCGGGGCTGTTCTTTTGGACAAGAAGGACCCCTCAAAGGTTCTCGCACGCACGCGCGAGCCTTTGATTCGTCCCGAACCTACGGAACGCGAAGGTTACGTGCCCAATGTCGTCTATACGTGCGGCGCAATGCGACACCGCGAACGGATCATTCTCCCCTATGCGATATCTGACACCTTTTCGGAGTTCGCGACGCTAGAGATTTCCACGTTGATGCAAGCCGTTGGGAGCGCATAGATGCGCGTCGCCCCCGACGACGGCGATAGCAGGCGGCAGCAAGGTCCTATCCTTGCTCGACCAAACACTGCAACAGGCGCCGGCCTCGCTCTGGAGGCGCAAGCCGGCAGCAGGGCTGGCGGTTCGAGCGCTCTGCCGGCCGAACCGAGGTACGTGTCGATCGGATGCTTGCGCGCTGGCTTGCCCAGCCGCAGGGCTGAACTGCAGTTTGGTTTTGATTTATCTGGCCGGAGCCCACTCTCAATGACCGCTGCGCTCATACTCTCCGAGACATGTTGAGTGAATGGAACCTCTGAGTCTTCAAGAGGGCGCTTCCGCGACGACAAGGAGGATCGCTTGAATAGCAAGAAAATTGGATCGTCGGCCCCTGACACCACCGATGCCCGCGGCTGGACGAAGATTCTCGCCCGATATCGCACGCCGAGCCTCGCGCGCGGCATCATCGAGCTCAGTGATCACAGCCGGGCCGCTTGTCCTGCTCTGGTCGCTGATGTGGGCAACGCTCGATGTTGGCTACTGGCTTTGCCTGATTGCTCGCGGTACCAAGCCGCGGGCTTTCTCGTGCGGCTCTTCATGATCCAGCACGATTGTGGTCATGGCGCCTTCTTCCAACGCCGCTCCACCAACGACTGGGTCGGACGCGTGATCGGGGTGTTGACGCTCACGCCCTACGATTATTGGCGACGCAAACACGCCATTCACCACTCGACGTCAGGCAATCTCGAGCGCCGTGGAATCGGCGATATCGACACGCTGACTGTGCATGAATATCTTGCTCGGTCTCGATGGGGTCGGCTCCGCTATCGGATCTATCGGCATCCGTTTGTTATGTTTGGCATCGGCCCGGCCTACTTGTTCATCCTGGATCATCGGCTACCGGTCGGGCTCATGCGAAAGGGTTGGATGCCCTGGCTCAGCACCATGGCGACCAATGCCGCCATCGCAGCGCTCGTCGTCATGATGATGTGGCTTGTCGGCGTCAGTCCAATTCGTGCTCGTGCATCTTCCAATCATGCTGTTCGCGGCTTCGATCGGCGTCTGGCTGTTCTATGTGCAGCACCAATTCGAACATACCGTGTGGGCTCACGAAGGCGCCTGGAATCTAGCAAGAGGTCGCGCTTTCACGGGAGCTCGCACTATGCGCTACCAGGCTTGTTGCGCTGGTTCACCGCCAATATCGGCGTTCACCACATTCATCATCTGTACAGTCGAATCCCGTGCTACCGGCTTCCGCTCGTGCTGCGCGATCACCCGGACCTCGACGGTGTCGGCCGGCTGACTCTGCTTCAGAGCTTCAGGTGTGTGCGGCTCGTACTGTGGGACGAAGACCGGCAGCGCCTCGTCTCCTTCCGGGACGTGAGTCGGCATCACACTTCGATTCGAACTTGAGGCCTACACGACGTCAGAGCGCAGGGCGCGGCGATGTTCTCGCCTACAACGGTCAAGGCTAACGCAGGGAAACATCTTTTTTGAGCAGGCCCCTCGTGACGACTTCCCTCGACCAGTCTCGTCCGAACAATCGTGGGGGAAAGGAGATCACGTGGCTGGCCAAGAATTGCCACCCGAAAAAGCTTCGTCGGCATGTCCTGACTGCGGAATAGAAATGGTCATCGTCCGTATCACGCCAATTCTGTTCAGCGGGAGATTCGAAGAACTCTCGCTCGTATGCAAAACCTGCGGTTTTTCAAAGAAGCTTAGGATCGAGCGAAGTCAATAAAATAGGCGAAATCATAGTTCAAGCCGCCACCCTACCGTTGTTTTTGAAGACCAAGATCTGAATGTAGTGGCGATGAAATCCGCCAAGGAATGCTTGAATTGATTGATCCGCTGAACTGGGCGCAAGACCGGAGCATCTTTGTCCAACAATCGGCACCGCTATGCCCGCCAATCCCCAATAGGTGCTATTTTGCACACGGGTCATGTTGAGTTCGAGACAAGAGAGCGACCATGCACGCGCTGTTCATCGGACACACCTACATCGACGTTACGCTGCTCGCCGACCACATTCCGGTCGGCGACGAGAAGAACGTGGCGTCGGACTATGCGGTTTCGTTCGGTGGCAACGCGGTCACCGCCGCGTTCTGCTGCGCCAAGCTCTCCGCCAGGGTCGACCTCATCGCCAGCTTCGCGCACGACTGGCTGGGCCGCATGTTCCTCGATATGACGGCGAAGTACGACATCGAACTGCACACCCGGAAGGTCAGGTCGTCGTCGCTGTCGTTCATCATGCCGCACGACGGCAAGCGCGCGATCGTGCGCTGCCGCGACGATCAATACCTCGCGCCATTTCCGGTACTCGACGTGGCCGGTTTCCAGGCGCTTCATCTCGACGGCCATCAGCCTGATGCCGCGATCTTCTACGCGCGGCGATGCCGGGAGGCCGGCATTCTGACGTCACTTGACGGCGGCGGGCTGCGCTCGAATACCCACGAACTGCTGCACTACATCGATGTCGCGATCGTCGCCGAACGTTTCTGCGAGCAGCTTGGCAAGACCCCTGGGGACACTTTGGAGTATCTCAAGAGCCGGGGCTGCCGGATCGGCGGGGTGACGCTCGGAGAGCGCGGCATGCTGTGGTACGACGAATCCGGTGAGGTGCGCGCAGACGCCGCGATGCCAGTGCCGGCCGATCTGGTCGTCGACACCAGCGGCGCCGGCGACGTGTTTCACGGCGCCTCTATCTACGCCTACCTGGCAGATCCGGCGGCGCGCTGGGCGGATCACTTCGCGTTCGCCAAGGCGGCAGCGGCCTTCAAGATCCAGCATCTCGGCAACGAAGCCGGCCTGCCCACACTCGCCGACATCGAACGGATGCGGCGCGAGTATGCGATGCCACACGTCCGCGCGGCCCCAGCCGGCACGGGGCGGCAATCCGCGCGGCGCTAGAGCGTTTCATTGCATAGTTGAAATTCGGTAGGGATTCCCTTGGTTTGGGATTGTGATTCAAGGTGCTGGCTGGGTTGGAGGCAGCATCCGATGACCCGAGCTCTTGTATGTAAGCGTGTGGTTGCGGCAGTCGTCGCGCGTTCCTGCGTCGACGGGTATAGGCAATTTTTATTAGCATCTGCGGGAGTGCTGCCCTTTCGGGGTGGTACCCTGGCGGGCCGGATGGTCACCGGAATGGTCAGGCTCGGTGTGCCACCCTACTTTGCCAAACTTTATCGGGAACAAGCGCATCCGCCATTCGTTGACGACCCACACAAACACATCGGAGAATTAGGATGCGCGTGATCGTACTCGGCATAGCAGCGCTAGCGGTAGTGGCGGTATCTATGCCCGCGTTTGCCCAGCGCCATGGTGGTGATAGTGACGGCTCGCGCAATTGGAACCGCGGCTCCAATCACCAACACTGGAACGGAAACGGCAACAATCGACGGCATGGTGGCTCCGTGCCTGGAATTGGTATCTATCTCGGCGCGCCTTCGGCCTACGCAGCATGTCCGATGGTGAGAATAGTCCGACATGGGCGGGTACGATGGGTCCCGTCCTGTTAAATATTGACTCCAAGAGGCCCCAGCCGGGGCCTCTTCCTTGATGTATGCGGGCGCGGTAACACGACGCTGGGGGCAGTCTCGACGGCGCCGAAATAGTTGCTCTAACAGCTAGTCAGCGCGGCGACGCGGTGGGGCGAGCGGGACGACCCGCCGAAGCGATCTTCAAGTCCATTTAAGTAAGGGCGGCCTCGAAAAGTCGTTGCGATCGCCGGCGTACACGTGCAAACGGGTGCTGCATTTTCGCGAGGCATGTCCACCAGTAAACGAGGTACTCCACCAGTGAAACGGATGTTGCGGCTTACCTTGACGATTTGGCGATACGATTTCCTCTGTCGGCGCGCACCGATTAATCGCGGTTTGCTTGGACTTTCGCAATGCGCATTTTAGACCTAGAGATCAGCCGAGATGAATGCCGAAGGTTCGCTGTAGAGGCCCGTGGCCGTGCGTTGCTCCCGAAGAACGCTCCGGGCGAGCTTGCCTACTGGATGCATCTTTCTAGCAAGTGGGCACAGATGGCGGGACAGGCCACGGCGGGACAGGCCGAAGCAATGTGAGAACGTGCTCAACCTCGAACTAAGCCTTCGCTAAGGCCTGCGGCCCCGAGCCTCCGACTTTCTTCCGTACTCCACACAACAGTGCAAGCAGTGATTGCAAGGACTTGTTCCTCTTTCCGAAGAGAAGTTCCGATTTGTCGTGCAACGTCGCCAAGACGGTGCTGCCCTCTTGGGGCGAGGGGCGCTAGTCGCGATCGGCCGCGGCGTGTAGGATGCCTCGCCAAATGGGAGACTGAAATGGCGACAGGTACAGTGAAGTGGTTCAATCCGACAAAGGGATATGGGTTCATTCAGCCATCAGGAGGAGGCGGCGGCAAGGATGTGTTCGTCCATATTTCGGCCGTTGAGCAGGCGGGCCTAAGTTCACTTAATGAGGGACAAACCATCGAATACGAGATTGAGAGTAATCGGGGGAAAGAGTCCGCTGTCAGGCTCAAGGTCAGATAGTCCAAGCGCGGCCCATGGAGCTTACTACCGCTGAATGCCGCTCTTGTGGTGCATGCTGTTCGTTTTCGCGGGAATGGCCGCGGTTCTCCTTAGAAAGTGACGCCGACCTCGCGCGAATCCCACGCATTTTCGTCGACCGGGATCAAGGGCGAATGCGATGTGACGGCAATCGCTGTGCAGCGCTTGAAGGCGACGTCGGCATCTCGACGGCATGCGCGATCTACACCGTGAGGCCGGAGGTGTGCAAAGTCTGCTTGCCTGGAGATGATGCCTGTCAAATGGCGCGACAGCACTTTAATCTCTGAAGATCTGCCGCGCGCTACGTTACGCTTGGCGGGCGCTTCGACGCCCAGGTCAAAGGGACTCGGGTCGCGATAATTGACTCAAGTCGCGATGGAGAGCACGCGCCGGGAACAGGTGAGATGCCACGCGTAGCTATGCGTTACTGTCGCCGCGAGAAACCGGCAAAACCGCAGGCGATCATCCTCTCTGTTGGGGCCGCGTGCGACCGGGCAACGCCTGAGCGGCTTACCGGTTCCGATCTGGCCGGCATCCCACCATGTCACCTTCACGCCAAAACAGACGCAAATTGACGGGGCTGGCGTCGGCCCCAGGTGAGCGTCCGCTCTCTCGATCGGGCAAGTCTAGATCATTGATCAAATAGAAAGAGCCTGGCGAGCAGAATGGGCCGAGCCAGGCTCTTCTATGCGAAATCCGGGATCGAGAGCGCTACTTACAGTTCACGCCTCAAGAGACCGGGTATTCGAATGTAGAACGCGCATCTGGCGCGATGGTTCCTACCGCCGATGATCACGGGAACTCAGAGCCACCCCTTTGAAGCAAAGCGCCTTCGGTACGCTTTGCAACTTTTACGACTTTCACAACTGGCGTTATCCCGCGACTGTGCCTTGCGATCGCCATACGCTGTCGACTAACCGAACGAGGCAAATTTATCAGGCCAATTGATCGATGGGTGACGCGGCAATTGGCTGCAAGCTTCTTCGCTTTGTCCTGGGGTGGTCAGGCAATCAATCGATGTTGAACCCCGAGGTCACTTGCCAGGCTGACAACATCAGACCAAAGCTCATCAGGGATCTGCAATCCGCTGTCGCGACTATGCTTCTCGCGCCGGGCGCTTCCCTGTCCAGGGAATAGGATGGCGTCGGTATCCGGCGCCGTCGGTCCAGATGTGATTTCGCCGAGCAAGTTCTCGAGGCTTCGATGGTAGTCATCGAGCGACTGAAATGCTTCGACACGGACGGCGCCGACCAGAATCGCTCCACCACTCGGCGGCCACATGCCGCTGAGTACTCCGCACAGAATCTCGACCGCAAGAGCAAGGCCGTAACCCTTGTGGCCGCCGAGTGGAGCAAGCGTGCCATGCGGCGGCAACGCCTTGGACGGATCGCGTGTAGGATTTCCCGCGGCGTCGAAGGCCCATCCCTCCGGCAGGAGTTTTCCGACCTTGCCGGCTAGCAATACCGCGCCGCGCGAGCCCTGGGTCGTCGACAGATCAACCACGACGGGAGGACCGTCCTTGCGCGGAAACCCGAACGCGATCGGGTTCGTGCCGAAGATGGGCTTGGTTCCTCCCCATGGCGCTACCCAAGCCGAGGAGGGATGGCCCGAGCACGCCACCAAGCCGACATGGCCATCGCTGGCCGCGGCCTCCACGTAGTAGCCGAGCCGCCCGATGTGATTGGAATTCCGCACCAGTGCGAAGCAGATGCCGTACTTCTGCGCCCGCTCGACGCACATCGTCATCGCTTGTGTCGTGACGACCTGACCCCAGCCGTTGCCGCCGTCCAGCAAGAGCGTCGCTCCAAATTCGCGCTCGATCTCGAGTTTGGCAGGCGAAACGATCTTCCCGGCTCGCATCCAGTTGACGTAGGGGCGGAGCCGGATCAAACCTTGCCCGCGGCTTTCGCGCGCTTCGGCGTCGACAAGCTGCTCCGCGACCAGGCGCGCATCGTCGGCATTGGCGCCTGCGCCAACGAGCAGCGCGCGAACGAGGTCATTCAGGTCTTCGCTGCGAATTGGTCCTACGAAACTCATGAGTTGCACATTTGCTCGAAAGATCGAAGCGCCGCACGGCAATCGCTCGCGACGGCTTCAGCACGCTATGGGACGCGGTTTCGCGCGAGGCGAAACGTCGATATCGAGTTGCGAACTCTCAATCCGCGTATGTGCCGCTTTCGATGATGATGGGACGCCACTTGTCGGCTTCCTCTTGGAAATACTTCTTGAATTGAACCGGCTCAAGCAGTTCCTTGGCAGCAGGCTGAGTGCCGAACTCGTCAAGCCGCTTTACAACATCCGGATTCGCGAGCGCGGCTTTCATCGCTGACGCCAGCTTTTCAAGGATCGGCTGCGGCGTTCCCTTCGGGGCGGCCAGGCCGATCCAGATGCCGAGTTCAAACCCGGGAAGAACCGTTTCGTTCAGGGTCGGCAGATCCGGCATTCCCGGCAGCCGGGCCTTCGTCGAAACCGCAAAAGCCTTCACGGTCCCGGACTTGGCCTGCGCACCGGCAGTCGTCACCTGATCGCAGAAGACGTCGATGCGCCCGCCAAGCACATCATTCATGGCCGGAGCCGCGCTCTTGTAGGGCACAACTTGCATCTGCGCTTTCAGCGCGGTCATGAACAGCATGCCGCAAAAGTGCGACCCGGACCCGACGCCGCCATTTGCGATCGTCATGCCGTCCTTCTTGCTTCTGATTTGCGCAACCAGTTCTACAATGTCCTTTGCAGTCGAACTCTTTGGACCAATGACGACCATCGGAACGACTGCAGTGATGCCAATTGGTTCGAAGTCGCCGATCGGGTCGAAAGGAAGCTTCCGATAAAGCGTAGCGCTGGCCGCTTGGCCCAGATGCGTGAGGGTGAGCGTATATCCATCAGGTTGGGCGCGAGCGCCGCGACCGGCCCCCAGGGTGCCGCCGGCGCCGCCGACGTTTTCGATCACGATGGGCTGATTGAGTTGCGTGCTCATTCCGTTGGCGATGACACGAGCAACAGCGTCGGCGCCGCCCCCGGCAACGAACGGCACAATCAGCGTGATCGGGCGTTCCGGATAGGTTTGAGCATTGGCCGGGAGCGCGGCCAGCACCGAAAGCATGCCCGTCAAAAACATCCATGATCTCATGAGAACATCTCAATCTCATTCGCGAATGCCCGGCATGGACTTGCCTGGCAGAGTTTCACACGTTGAAACACCGTCCAAAATAACGATGACAGTGGGTCGATGACCTGTCAATAATCGAGCGCAACTCGAAGGAAGCAAGATGACGCGGGAAACGATTTTGATCAGGGGAGGAACGGTCATCGATCCCGCCAATGATGTGCACGGTAAATGCGATGTCAGACTTCGAGGGACCCGTGTCGATACAGTTGGCGAGAATATTTCCAGCGCAGCAACCGATTTCGTTGTTGATGCGACCGATTGTCTTGTCATTCCCGGGCTTGTTGATACGCACGTGCACCTCTCCGAGCCGTTCGGTGGTCCCCAGGGGCATCGGATGTTGGCTCGGGCTGGAGTAACGTGCGCTCTTGATATGGCGGGCCAGCCTCGATCGCTGATCGAAGGCATCAAATCCGGCGGGGTCGGCATCACCGTCGGCTTCGTTTATCCTCTGGTCCCTGGGGAAAGCGTGAGCGGCCTTGATCCGAAAAAAGAAGAAATCCAGACCGCCTGCAACACCTCACTCGATCACGGCGCATTGGGAATAAAGCTCCTGGGAGGCCATTATCCGCTCACCCCCGAGGCAACCGCACTTGCAATAAGAACCGCCGCAGACGTGCGCTGCTGGTGCGCGGTGCATTGCGGAACCAGCAAATCCGGGAGCGATATCACCGGGCTCGAGGAACTGCTTGAGCTCGCCGATGGCTTGCCGGTCCACGTCGCCCACGTGAACTCGTACTGCCGAGGCCAGCATACCGGCGATCCGCTGCAGGAGGCGAGCCGCGCCGTCGCGGCGTTGGTTCGCGCGCCACGCGCGCGCTCCGAGTCCTATCTCGCAACGATCAATGGCGCCAATGCGCTGATCGTCGACGGCATACCCAAGAGCAACGTCGTCAAGACCTGTTTGAAGCTCGGCGGTTTTCCGGCGACGGCATCGGGCATGCGCGACGCCATTCTTTCCGGTTGGGCTATGATCCAGGGGATGGAGGACGGGGAAAGCGTCCTGCTGCCGCCGGAGGCCGGACTCGCGCACTACACATCGAACCAGACCAATGTCGGCATCAGCTTTCCGGTCAACCCCCCGGGTTCCGCGATTAGCATCGCGCTGGCGAAGAAGGATGGCGAGTTCGTCGTGACCGCATTGAGCACCGACGGCGGTGCGATCCCCCGGAACACGACCGTCGAGCAGGGCTTGGCTCTCGTCGAGTTCGGCGCGCTCACGCTGGATGATTTCGTGCGCAAGGCTTGTCTCAATGCCGCGCGAATGTTCGGGCTTAAGTCGAAGGGCCATCTCGGATCGGGCGCCGATGCCGATGTCGCCATCATCGATCCGGTGCAGCGGAAGGCGACGTGGGTCTTCGCCAATGGTCAAGTCATCGTGCGCTCCGGAACCGTCGTCGGAAAGGGCGGACAGGTGGCCACGACTCCGCGGGGTGTTCCCTTCCTCAAGAGCGAAGGGATCGAGTGCGTGACCGCTACTCCGGACTGGATCTGACGGCGACGCGGTGGGCACGCGATCCCACCGCTTGCGGACGCCTCAGTAGCCCTTGCCGCGGGCCGAGATCGGCCATAAGCACTCGACGTTGCCGTTGCGCACGCCGACATACCAGTCGTGAACATTGCAGGTCGGATCGCAGTGTCCCGGCACCAAGCGCAGCTTGTCGCCAATCTTCAATACATTGCGCGGGTCATCGATCACGCCATGTTCATCGGAGCACTTGACGTATGTCACGTCGCTGCGGCCGAAAATGAAGGGCAGGCCGGAATCGACCGACTGTGCTTTGAGACCGGCGTCGCAAATCGCCTTGTCGGCTTTGGCGTGGCTCATCACCGAGGTGAGAATGAACAACGCGTTCTCCCATTCGCCCTGGTCGACGCGTTTGCCCTCCTTATCGAGGATGCGACCGTAGTCAGCATCCATGAAGGCGTAGGAGCCACACTGCAACTCGTTGTACACGCCGGACGCACTCTCGAAATAATAGGAGCCGGTACCGCCGCCTGAGACAAGCTCGGGAGTGAGGCCCGCAGCTTTCAGTCCCGTGACGGCGTCCTTCACCATGGCGATAGCGGCATCGAGCTTCGCCTTGCGTTCGTCGTACTTGTCGAGGTGCTGCATCGCCCCTTGATAAGCTTGGATGCCGGTGAAGCTCAGCCCCGGTGCCGCGGCAATCGCTTTGGCGATGGCGACGACATCTGCAGTCGTCGTCACGCCGCAGCGGCCGGCCCCACAGTCGATCTCAACGAAGCATCCAAGTGTGGTGCCATACTTCTGGGCCGCCGCCGACAGGTCGGCGACGTTGGCGATGTCATCGATGCAGACAATCGTGCGGGCGCCGAGATTTCGGTATCTGCGCCAGCCGATCTATCTTCAAGGGGTCGCGGACCTCATTGGAGACCAGGATGTCCTTGATGCCGCCGCGCGCAAACACCTCGGCTTCGCTGACCTTTTGGCAGCAGACGCCGACCGCTCCGCCGAGGCGTTGCTGCAGCTTTGCCACGTCGACCGACTTATGCATCTTGCCGTGGACGCGATGGCGCATGCCGTGCGCCTTGGCGTAGTCGCCCATTTTCCTAATGTTACGCTCCAGCGCGTCGAGATCGAGGATCAGGCAAGGCGTCTGGATGTCGGCCTCACGCATGCCAGGCACAGCCGGGATGTCGAACCCGACCTCGAGAGCGGCGATCATGTCATGAATAGCATTCATCGGCGTCGTTCCAGTCTCAGGAATTCCACGACAAGATCTTAGGGCCGCTATCGCTGCGGACGTCCCTGGGTGCCCGCCTTACAGGCGGGCACGTTCTTGTTCTCGACGCTAGTCATCAGCGGCGATCACCGAAAGTCTATCACAACTTCGACGCGTTTTCCGGGCGCACATTGACAGCCATTTTTTGCAATGTCACCGTTATTGCGTTCCAGTTTCAACATGTGAAACCGCGCGGAAATGGCGGCGCAGTGCCATCCGGCAAGGAGAGAAATTATGGGTGCGCGCAATCGTCCAGAGATGCCGTATGGCTGGGGGCGCGTGCCCTATTCGCTCGAAGATCGTCTGCCTTGGATGAATCTTCCCTTCGAGGTTTCGGAGTATCACCAGCGGATCGAACGCCTGCGCGGCCACATGGCTCAGAACAAGCTGGATGCCATCGTCGTGGTGGGCAATCGCGCAGACAACTCCAACGTTCGTTACCTGAGCAATTTCGAAGACTTTTACGGAGGCGAAAGCATCGTCGTCGTTCCGGCTGTGGGTCAACCCGGCTTCACGACCAATGCCATCATGCACGGCGAGCCGATGCATTCCGGCATACAGGATTGCTGGATCGAAAACGCACGTTGTGCGGCTGCGCCCCGCACGGTGACCGGAGACGCTGATCCGGTCACCATCTTCGATCACGTCGAGGACTTCATCAACGAGAGCCGGGCCGGGAAGGGCCAAATTGGGCTCGTGGGCGAATTCAACGTCGGCCAGCTGGAAGAGTTCCTGAAGGCGCGGTTTCCCAACGCGACCATCAAACACACACCGGCCATCCTCACCGCTATGCGCGCCATCAAGAGCCCCGCTGAGATCGCGGTGATGCGCAAGGCCTGTCATCTCGCCGATGTCGGCCTGCAAGCGGCCATGGATGCCGTCAAACCGGGAGTGAGCGAGTTCGATCTGTCGGCGGAGGCAAACTACGCCATGTTCAAGGCGGGCTCGGAGCATCCCGCATTTGCCATTGCCGTCGCGGCAGGGCCTCGTTCCGGCTTCAAGCACGTCGCGCCCACCAACAACAAAGTCAAGGCGGGTGACATCGTCTATGTCGATCTCGGCGGCCGTTACATGGGTTACTACAGTGATTGTTCGAGGCAACGTGTTTGCGGCGACCCGACGCCAGAGCAGTTGCGCTTCATGGAGACCCAGATTCAGATCGTCGAGGAAGTGACGCAGGCCGCCAGGCCGGGCGCGGTTATTGCCGATCTGGCAGAAATCGGCATCAAGATCGCCCGCGACGCTGGCTACGAGGAGTACCTGTATTTTCGGGGACATGGCATCGGCTGCGCCACCCACGACCTGCCTTCGTTCGCGCCCGGCAACCCGAAGAAGCTCGAAGAAAACATGGTGTTCTGCTTCGAGCCGATGCTTGTCAAAAAAGAGTTCGGCACCGCCTGCTGGGAGGATATCTGGTGGGTGACATCCAACCGCGTCGAGCGGCTGAACGAATGCCCCATTCGGTGGTGGTGATTGTCAGGCTCTAGGAGTTCGGTTCGAGGGCACCTTCAGGCGGCAACGTCATGGGAGTGGGACAGTTCCTCGGAGTGCTGGGTGCCAAGCAATAGAACTGTTGCGCGAGCTAGCCAGAGAGCGGCTGTAATCGCCGTTCTTGTTCGTCCAAACAACGGGCATCTCTGTCCGCAGGATTCTCAAGGGCGAGAAGCCGGCTGACCTGCCGGTGCAGGCGCCCACCAAGCACGGCCTGACGATCGAACGACTGGCGGAGGGAGTGGGATTCGAACCCACGATACGGTTTCCCGTATACACGCTTTCCAAGCGTGCGCCTTAAGCCACTCGGCCATCCCTCCAGACCCCCGGGCGCGGACTTATATAGCTATGAACAACTGCGGTCACGCCTGAACAGATCTACTGCACCGGGACACAGCCCGGCGCATCCCGGCGGTTTACTCGTATCGAAACGTCTCGGAAGACGTGTTCGTGGGCGAACTCGTCGCTTCCCGCCTGTTCGGAGGACCCTGTCCGTTCCGTGTCGATCAATATGTTAATTTATGTAAATTCACGATCTAATTACCAAAATTGACCGTATCCTGCAAGGATGCAACACTTCGCCTAGCAAATTGCCCTCGATCACGGGATCCGCAGGTCGCTCGCCCCATGCCGGAGAACATGTCGGCGCTTGAACTGGTTTATTCGGGCAATCCTGCGCTCTATTCGATCGTCTTCCTGTCTCTTCTGGTGAGCTTCGCGGCTGTTCTGTTCGGCGGAATAATCGGAATACCGGCCGGCGCGGCGGTCGCGCTGACCCGATTCCCCGGACGCCAAGCCGTCATCGTCGTCCTCAACGCGCTGATGGGTCTGCCGCCGGTTGTCGTCGGCCTCACCGTCTACCTGTTGCTGTCGCGCGCCGGCCCGCTCGGTTCGTGGGGCCTCCTCTTCACCCCGCAGGCGATGGTGATCGCCCAGACGATCCTGATCGCGCCGATCATCGCGGCACTCGCCCGCCAGACCATCGAAGACCTCTGGACCGAATATCGCGACGAGCTCGCCGCCATGGGATGTCGGGCCATTCACGCGCATCGGCACGCTGATCTGGGACGCGCGCTTCAGCCTGGTGACGGCGCTGCTCGCGGGCTTCGGCCGCGCCGCGGCCGAAGTCGGCGCGGTCATCATCGTCGGCGGCAACATCGAAGGCTTCACCCGCGTCATGACGACGGCGATCGCGCTCGAAACCTCGAAGGGCGATCTCGCGCTTGCGATCGGACTTGGCATCGTCCTGATGACCGTCGTGATCCTGGTCAATGCCGCGGCCTGGGGCGTGCGCCGCGCGAGCGAACGACTGGCGGCATGATCATGCGCGACATTGCTTCCGATCTGCCGGTCGCGTTCGAACAGGTGTCCTATTCCGCGGGCGGCGTCGGCATTCTGAATGGCACGTCTGTAACGCTGGGCTATGGACCGCCGACGGTCCTGATCGGCCCGAACGGCGCCGGCAAGACCACACTGCTGCGGCTCGCGATGGGATTGATCGCGCCAACCGCGGGACGCCTCACCTGGGGCGGCCGGACAGACGCGCCCTTGACCCGCCGCGCCTTCGTCTTTCAACGGCCCGCGATGCTGCGGCGCACCGCCGTGGCCAATCTGCGCTATGCGCTCAATGCCGCCGGGATCGCGCGCACCGAGCGGCGCGCACGAACCGCCGAGTTGCTCGCGCTGGTCGGACTGGAGGCGATTGCGGAGCGGCCGGCACGGCGGCTATCCGGCGGCGAGCAGCAGCGTCTGGCGCTCGCCCGCGCGCTCGCCAAAGACCCACAGATCCTCTTCCTCGACGAACCGACCGCAAGCCTCGATCCGGCCGCCACCAAGGCGATCGAGGACGTGGTGCGCACGGTCGCGGCGCGCGGCATCAAGGTGGTGATGTCGACCCACGATCTGGGTGAAGCGCGGCGTCTCGCGGGCGAGATCGTGCTGATGCATCGCGGCCGCGTCGTCGAACAGACTCCGGCCGAAACATTTTTTTCCGCGCCCAAGACCGTCGAGGCCCGCCGCTTCGTCGCCGGTGAGTTGCTGGTCTGATCCAACACAACGGAGTACCCAAATGCTTGCACGCCGCACGCTCTTTCTTATCGCCGCCGCGATGGCCGTTGCCGCGCCGTTGTCCGCCCACGCGCAGGACAAGTCGATCGTGGTGTCGTCGACCACCTCGACCCAGGATTCCGATCTGTTCGGCCATATCCTGCCGCTGTTCAAGGCCAAGACCGGCATCGACGTGAAGGTCGTGTCGCAGGGCACCGGCCAAGCGCTCGACACCGGCAAGCGCGGCGATGCCGACGTGGTGTTCGTCCACGCCAAGCCCTTGGAGGAGAAGTTCGTCGCCGACGGTTTCGGCGTGAAGCGGAACCCGGTGATGTACAACGACTTCGTGCTGATCGGGCCGAAGAGCGATCCGGCCGGCATCAACGGCACGAACGACATCGCCAAGGCGCTCGAGGCCATCAAGGCCAAGGGCGCACCGTTCATTTCGCGGGGCGACAGGTCGGGGACTCATGTCGCCGAGCTCAATCTCTGGAAGATCGCCGGCATCGATATCGCCAAGGAGAAGGCCGACAAGACGCTCGGCCCCTGGTATCGCGAGATCGGCCAGGGCATGGGCGCGGCGCTCAACACCGCGTCGGCCTCCAACGGCTACGTGCTGGCGGATCGCGGCACCTGGCTCGCTTTCAAGAACCGCGGCGACCTCGACATCCTGGTGGCGGGCGACAAGCGCATGTTCAACCAGTACGGCGTGATCCTCGTGAACCCGGCCAAACATCCGCACGTCAAGAAGGACATGGGCCAGGCCTTTGTCGATTGGCTGATTTCGCCGGAAGGACAGAAGGCGATTGCCGGCTTCAAGATCGGCGACGAGCAGTTGTTCTTTCCCAACGCCGACACGCCGGGCGCTTGATGCCCCGGCAATTCCCTTCTCGACCTCATGCTGAGGAGCGCGTCGGAGACGCGCGTCTCGAAGCATGGCCGCAAGTGCAGTGCTTGCCGCCATCCTTCGAGACGCGGACCATAGCAGGCGCAGCCTGCGTACACTTGGCTGCGATGCCCGCTCCTCAGGATGAGGACCGAGGAAGTCTCTGGGTAGGAATCAAACCAATGCTTCGCCCATTCCTGTTGATCGTAATGTCAGCGACAATCGCCATGACAACGCCCGTCCTCGCCGCCGAACCCATTCTGCTTCATGCTGCTGGCAGCTTGCAAAGCGCCCTGACGGGAGTCGCGAACGCCTACCAGGCCGCAAGCGGACAGAAGGTGCAGGCGAAGTTCGGTCCGTCCGGAACGCTCAAGGATGAGATCGCGGCCGGCGCGCGGGCGGAGGTTTTTGCCTCCGCCAACATGGAGCATCCGCAGGCGCTCGCAGTCGCCGGCAAGAGCGGCCCGGTCGTGCTGTTTGCCCGCAACCGCCTGTGCGGGCTGGTGCGGCCGGGACTGGACGTCTCACCGGCAACGCTGCTCGATCGCATGCTCGATCCCGGCGTGAAGCTCGGCACCTCGACGCCGCGGGCCGATCCCTCGGGCGACTACGCCTGGGAGGTTTTCCGCAAGGCGGACGCACTCAAGCCCGGCGCCGGCGCGGCGCTGGAGAAGAAGGCGCTGCAGCTCACCGGCGGGCCCGCGAGCGCTCCGCCGCCACCCGGACGCGCGGTCTACGGCTGGCACGTCGCCGAGGGCCGCGCCGACATATTCCTGGCCTACTGCACCGCTGCGACAGAAGCTCAGAAACAAAACCCCGGCCAGCAAGTCGTCGCGCTGCCGGATGCGCTCGCGGTCGGCGCCGACTACGGACTGACTGTCGTCGACGGCGCATCGCCGCAGGCCTATCGGTTCGCGATGTATATCCTGTCCGCCGACGGCCAGCGCATTCTCGCCGAGCAGGGCTTTACGCCAGCAACCCGCTGATCGGCGTATTCGAGAAAATATATCGCACTCTGACAGTTCAACCGGACGGGCAGGAGTTCCCAATGAAGATCAGCGCACGGAACCGACTCAAGGGCACCATCGTCGAAGTCACGAAAGGCGCCACGACCGCTCACGTCCGGATCGACGTCGGCGGCACCATCGTGACCGCGGCGATCACCAACGAGGCGGTCGAGGAACTGAAGCTCGCCAAGGGGCAAAGCGCCTACGCCGTCATCAAGGCGAGCGACGTGATGGTGGGCGTCGACTGACGCGGCACAGCAATGGGCGCATGATCTGCAACTCTTCAGGATCATGCTCTGGTGGAGTGCCAGCGCCTTCGTCGCTCTTCAGCGGGCTCGCCGCCTCACTATTCAAACGTCAGGTTCGCCTGCCTGGCGACGTCTTTCCACAAATCGATCTCAGCGGCGATCGCCGCGGTAATCTCGGCAGATGTGGTGCCGAGCGAATGCGGGCAGAGCGCAGGGCTGCTCTGCGTCGCTCGGCGCAAGCATCGGAACTCGGATCGGGTCGCGCACCAACCGAACACGCACGTCGGACCGAAGCCTAACTGTGAGGAACACTACGGCTCTGCAACAACAATGCTGTTGAAACCCCAGGCCGCGCGGTTCTTGGCCTCCGAGTCCGCATAGAGACCGATCGAACCGCCGTTCGCTGGAGGCTGGCCGCGAAACTCGCGAATCCTGACTTCATTGATGTAGAGCGTTCCGACATTGCCGCTGAGAACCACCTTCACGCGATTCTGGGCGCCTGGCCCCTTATTGATGGCAGGAGAGCTGGTCTTGGCAGCGACTGTGACGAATGTACTGTCCACCATCCGGTTAATCGAATAGCTGCCGTCGGGAAAAATGCGGGTGTAGTAGTTGTTCGCAAAATCGGACGCCCAAAAAACAACGCCGCCGGCGGTGTCGTTCTCGGCCTTGAATTCGGTTGGAGACTTTATGTCGGCGCAGAGGCTGATGTCCTTGTAGACCAGACCCAGGTTCAGAACGCGTGCGAGCTTGTCCTCCTGCGCCTTGATGACGAGCCGGCCGTCGGCGTAATAGACCTCGTCGGTTCCCACGCCGTTCCAGCCCGCATCGGGGACCTTGAAATCGTCAGCGAACACCGCATTGGAACCGAGTTTGCACGCAGCTAACATGGCCTTGGTGACTGCTTCCGGAGGCGGAACGGATATGGTTTGCGAGGCCGGCAACTCGACCACCGCGATTTCGAGAAAGCGCCACTCGTTGGCCTGTTGCTCTTCGGAGGTGCCAAACACGCCAACCGAACCGCCACTTCTCGGGGCCTGGCCCTTGAGGTCCAGAACCTTGCGATCGTTGAGATAGATCGTGGCGATGTCGCCCGCTGTCGTCACCTTGATGCGGTTCACAACGCCATAGCCTTGCTTGAGGCCTTCGAATTTGGTGAACGGCGTGATGACCCGATTTGACCCGCCAAATCTGCGAATGATTTGATACCGGCCGTCGATCGTCACGATGACACGGTAAAAGTTCGAATAGTTGGTAGCCCAGAATATCAGACCGCCCCCGTAATCGGGGCTGTTCATGGCGGGCGGGGTCTTCAGGTCAAGACAGACGGTCGCATTCTTGTAGATCAGCGCGGGGTAAAGGACCGCCAAGCTGGTGTCGGCAGGAGCCTTGATGGCGAGCTGACCATCCACATAGTACGCATTCTGGTTGAGGTCCCAACCCGGATCGGGCGTCTTGAAATCGTCGCGGAACGCCGGTGTGCCGGGGCACCCGGCCGCAATGGTCGGACCCGGCGGTCGCGGGGCCGGTACTGGCTGCGGCTGCGGCGCCGGTTTCGGCTGAGCGATCACCGGCTGCTCCGGCATAACGGGAGGTGCGGCGGGCCGGCCGTAGAGCCAGATCGCAACGCCGGCAATGGCGGCGGCGATCGCCGCACCGCCGCCCGCGGCAAGCGCCAGCACCGCGCCGGAACGCTTCGCTTTCGCGGCCAGCGGCGCAGGAGATTCGGGAATGCTCGCCGCAGTCGTCGGGGCGACGTAAGCGGGCTGCGCGGACTCGTATTTGGGTGCGGGAGGCAGCTCCAGCGGCTGATGCTTCGGCGCCGCCGGAACGGCCTCGGCGGGGGGCGGCACATTGGCGGCCGCCGCCATCGTCGAGGTGCTCGCAACGCCGCCGGACTGCCGGGCCTTGGCCCGCATGATCTGGTCGATCGACCGGATCAGGCGGTCCATGTGCGGATGGAAGTCGCGCCCGGAATCGACCTCGGCCGCGTTGCGGAACGCGAAGTTCTCCAGCGTCACCGGCAGTTCGCTGGGCTTCGGCATGACCGCGCCGTTCACCAGCACCGGGATCACGCTGACCCCCCGATTCAGGGCGGTCTCGACCTCGATCCGGATCGGGTCGTTTTCCTCCTTGATGCGCAGATACGTGCCCTCGGCCGGGCCCAGCCACTTCGGGCCGACGACGGCGACCAGCACGTCGCTGTCGAACAGGGCATCCCTGACATAGTCGCGAAAATCGGTGCCGAACGGGATGCTGTCGATGTCCATGAAGATCGAGCCTTCGCCAAATTGGCTGGCGAGGCGATCCTTGATTCGCCCAGCGATGGCGTCGGAATCCGCGCGGCGATATGAGATGACGATCTTTGGCATCGAACTGACTTGCGACCCGTTCGTCCGGGAAACCTGGGAGTCAAAATAGCCTCTCCGGGTCTCGCCTGTCACCCGCTCGTATGCACCGTTTCGAGGCATGGCCGGCGGCCGAAACGCCCAGGCGCGCAAGCGGCCGACCGTCGCTCCGGCGGCCAAGGTCCATGACTGGGTGTGCTATATGAGCCGGCGCTGTTCCGCTGACCCCGACCGGATGGGCAATTCATGATCAACCGCCGCGCCCTGCTGTCCGGCTTGCCGGCCGCCCTTCTCTCCTCGCGCGCAGCGCGCGCGCAGAGCGTCACCGATGGGGCCGGTCGCGCCGTGCCGGTGCCGGCCAAGGTCGAGCGGGTGTTTCCGGCCGGACCGCCGGCGGCGATCTTCCTCTACACGCTCGCCCCCGAGCTGCTGCTCGGCTGGCCGCGCGCCAACCGGCCGGAGGAGCGCGAGTTCCTGCTGCCGGACGTCGGTGCGCGTCCGGAAGTCGGCCGCATCACCGGCCGCGGCAATACCGCCAACCTGGAAGTGGTGCTGGCGCTGAAACCCGACCTCATTCTCGACATGGGCAGCACCAGCGCCACCTACGTATCGCTCGCCGACCGGGTCCAGCAGCAGACCGGCATTCCGTACGCGCTGCTCGACGGCCGCTTCGACGGCACCGCCGCCGCCTACCGCATTCTCGGCGCGCTGATCGGGCAGCGGCAGAAGGGCGACGACACCGCGGCGATTGTCGACGACACCATCAAGACCGTAACCGGCCGTATCGCCGCGATCCCAAAGGGCGGCCGCCCGCGTGTCTACTACGCGCGCGGCCCGCGCGGGCTCGAGACCGGGCTCGGCGGCTCGATCAACGTCGAGACCATCGAACTGCTCGCCGAGAACGTCGCGGGTGGCACGCGCGGCGGGCTGGCGACCGTCTCAATCGAGCAGGTGCTGCTCTGGAACCCCGACGTCATCGTCACCATCGACCAGGACTTTGCCGCCACTGTGCGCCGCGATCCGGCATGGGCGCCGGTCAAGGCGGTGCGCGAGGGCCGCGTGCATCTGTCGCCGAAGATGCCGTTCGGCTGGGTCGATTTTCCGCCGTGCGTGAACCGGCTGATCGGGCTGCGGTGGCTCGCCAAAATTCTTTATCCAGATCTGTTCCCGGAAGATCTGAAGGCGCAGACCCGCGAATTCTACACGCGCTTCTATCACGTGACGCCGAGCGACGCGCAGATCGAACGCGTCTTGGCGGGCCGGGATTGAGATCGAGTCGCCCTCGCCGCAGCCTACTGCGGCGCGGTTTCCAGCCGGAAACCACCCTCCCGCATGATGCGGGCGCCGGACTCGCTGAGTTCGCCGAGGCGCCGGCGCAGCACGTCGGCCGGGAATGTGAGCTTGCCGTTCTGCTTGCGGACGCTGCCGTCGATGATCACGGTGTCGACGTTGCCGGCACCGGCGATCTCGACGATCGAATAGACCGGGTCGTGGACCGGGGCCATGTTCACGTCGTCGGCCCGAAGCATCACGATGTCGGCCTTCTTGCCGGGCGACAGCGTGCCGATCTTGCCGTCCAGCTTGAAAGCGCGCGCGCCGTTGACCGTCGCCCATTCCAGCGCCTCGCGCGTTCGCACCGGGATCGTCTTGAATTGGGAGTTGCCGCGCAGCACGTTGTTGCGAACTTCCTTGCCGCGCGCGAACAGCAGCGCCGCCTGCATTTCGCGGAACATCTGCCCGGAGCCATACAGTTCGACGTCGATACCAAGCGACGGCCGTCCGCCGGCCTCGCGGTAAGCGGCGACCATGGTGTCGCCGATGTGATGATGAAGCTCGACCAATGCGGTCGAAGTCAACGTCGCGCCGCTGTCGACCACCACCCGCAGATCGGCATGCGTATAAGAGGTGCCGTGCACAAGGTTGTGGTCGGGGCCGAGCAATCCTTCTTCGGCCATGCGGCGATAGCCGTCGGGGACGACGCAATCCTCGCGCCGCCGCGTGTGCGACGACGACACCAGGCCGAACTCCCGCGCCATGCGGATGTCGTGCTCGACCACCTCCCAGGTGCCCCAGTCGGGACCGAGGATCGCCATGGCAAGCGTGATGCGGCCATCGTCGCCGGCGAGCCGGCCCTTGCGCAGGTGCTCGACGCGGTCACGCGGATGCGGGATATGCGTGAACGGCGTGCCTTGCGTCTGACTCAGCGGCTTGGCGGTGCCATGCGCGAACACGGCGCGGATGCCGCTGTCGGCAAGGCCGTCGACCGCGCGCTCCGCCATGTCGAGCGACGTGATGTTGTGGCACCAATCGACCAGCGTGGTGACGCCGGCGTCGATCTGCGCCAGCGCGCCGACCAGGTTACCGACGTAATTATCTTCCGCGTTGTAGCGGGTGGCCAGGTTGCCATGGACGGTCTTGAAATAGTCGACCGACAACCATTCGCAGCCGATGCCGCGCAGCGCCGTCTGCCAGGTGTGCATGTGGGCATTGACGAGGCCCGGCATCACGATCTTGTCGCCGGCGTCGATCGTCTCGTCGGCCGTGGCGCCGAGGTTGCGGCCCACCGCTTCGATCCGATTGCCGCTGAACAGGATTTCTCCGTTCCTGAAGTCGCCGATGTCAGGATCAAGGGTGACCAGCCAGCCGCATCGGATCAGCACGCGCTTCATGAAATCATTTCCGTTGTGGCCGGATAGGATTCAACCGCTACTTTGGCGCAGCCGCATATTCCTCGCGCACCGGCGTAAAGATATCGAGATTGAGCACCGGCTCATCGCCGACCACTTCGCCCCAATGCATGACGTCCGGCGGGATCTGTAGCAACCCGCCGGGGCCAAGCACGACGCTCTCGTCGCCGACGTGAAAGCGGATGTGGCCGGCGAGGATGTAGACGATCTGCTCATAGGTGTGTTTGTGGGGCTTCGGCTCGTGCTTGGGCATGAGCTTGTGCAGCGCCAGGGTCGCTCCGCTGCCGGAGAATGCCTTGCGCACGATGCCTTCTCGCACCGGCTCCCACGGGATGTTCTCCCAGTCGATCTTGTGCAGGTCCATGCAGGCCTCCGTTACTTGCTTTCCCCGAGAATGCCCCCGGGGCGGATGAAAAGGAAGATCAGCAGCACCGACAGCGCGGCGACGTTCTTCAGCCCGGCGCCGAACGCGACGATGGCGATGGACTGCGCCAGCCCGAGCATGATGCCGCCCATGAAGGCGCCAAGCGGATGGCCAAAGCCGCCGACGATGGCGGCGATGAAGCCGGAAATCGCAAATGGCACGCCGACGTTGAAGGCGGTGTACTGCGTCGGCGTGATCAGCACGCCGGCGATCGCGCCGAGCGCCGCCGACAGTGCGAACGACAGCGCCAGCATCCGCGACACGTTGATCCCCTGCAGCGACGCCGCCTCGCGATTGTAGGCGCAGGCGCGCATGGCCTTGCCGACCTTCGTGCGCTTGAAGAACAGATCGAGCAGAAAGATCAGCAGCAGCGAAATGCCGACAATCCAGAGAAATTGGTAGCTGACGAAGACGCCGCCGAGCCGGATCGGCGGCAGGTCGGTGAATTGCGGCAAAGTCTTCGGCTGGTCGCCCGCGACGATCAGCGCCAGGCGCTCGATCACGATCTGCGCCGCCAGCGTCGCGAGAATCAGGACGAACATGGTCGCCTTGCGGTCCCACAATGGCCGCACGACCGTCCGCTCGATGATCACTCCGGTGGCCGCGACCGCGACAATGGCGACGGCCGCGGCGAGCGGCAGCGGCAGGCCGAACGTCTTCAAGGCGCTGTAGGCGATCATGCCGCCCATCATCACGAACGCACCCTGGGCGAAGTTGACGATGCCGCTGGCGTTGTAGATGACGCAGAAGCCGATGCCGATCAGCCCGTAGATGCAGCCGATGGCGACTCCCGACAGCGCGATCTGCGGCAGGTAGGAGAGGTCAGGCATGGCCCACCCCCAGATAAGCGGCGATGACGGCGGGGTTCTCGCGGACCGCTGCGGGCGGGCCTTCGGCGATCTTCCGGCCGAAATCGAGGACCGCAATGTGATCCGCGGTGTTCATCACCAGCTTCATGTCGTGCTCGATCAGCAGCACCGTGGTGCCGCGCTGGGCGATGCCGCGGATTGCCGCCGACAGGCGCTTGGTCTCGTCTGCCGACAATCCGGCCGCGGGCTCGTCGAGCAGGAGGAGCCGCGGTTGCGCGGCAAGCGACCGGGCGATTTCCAGAAGCCGCTGCTGGCCGTAGGCCAGTGCGCTCGCCTCCATCCCGGCGGCACTCTCGCCGAGCCCGACAAAGTCGAGCAGTTCGCGGGCGCGCGCCTCGATCTCCCGCTCGGCTTGCCGGGTGCGGCGGGTGCGCAGCAGCGCCGCCAACACCCCGCCCTTGGTGTGGAGATGGCAGCCGACCTGGATGTTTTCCAGCACCGACAGATTCTGGAACAGCTGCACCAACTGGAAGGTCCGCACCAGGCCGGCGGCTGCGATCGCTTCTGGCGGCCGCGCGGTGATATCGGTTCCGGCGAAAATAATGCGGCCAGCATCCGGCGTCCGAAATCCGGAAATCATGTTGAACAGCGTCGTCTTCCCGGCACCGTTGGGGCCGATCACCGCGGTGACGCCGCCATCGACGACCTCAAGATCGACTGCGTCGACGGCGACGAGCCCGCCGAACCGCCGCGTCACGTTCTGCAGCGAGAGCAGCGTCATGCCTTGCCCCCGCGCGGGATGAGGCTGCCGAGTGCGGCTAAACCCTTCGGCGCATAGATCAGCAGCAGGATCAGACCGGCGCCGTAGAACAGGTCCTGATAATCCTTAAGATCGCGAAAGATCTCCGGCAGCAAGCTGATGATCACTGCGCCGAGGATGGGCCCGCCCAAGGTGCCGATGCCGCCGACATAGAGCATGGTGAAGGCGAGCACGACCATGTGGAGGCCGTACACTTCGGGGCTCACGAATTCCACCACATGCACGAACAGCGAACCCGCCAGCGCCGCATAGGCGGCGGAGACGAGGAACGCGGCGAGCTTGTAGTGCGCAACCTCGATGCCGAGCGAACGCGCCGCATCCTCGCTTCCGGAAATAGCGGCGAGTGCCCGCCCGAACCGCGATCCACGCAGGCGCGCGGCCGCGATCGTCGCCAGCGCGACGATGATAACGAGCACGAACAGCTTGCCGCGATCGGACACGACTTCGTAGCCGAAGACGCCGAGCGGCGAGATGCCGGAAATCCCCATGTAACCCTGGGTCACCGACTGCCACTGAACCGCGATCTCGTACACGATCAGTCCGATCGCCAGCGTCGCCATCGCGAGGTAGTGGCCCTTGAGCCGCAACGTCGGCCAGCCGATGACAAGCGCGACCAACAGCGCAAGACCAAGCCCGACGGCAAAGGCCGGGATCGGGTCCCAGTAATACGTGGCGGTGAGGACCGCCGACGCGTAGCCGGACAGCGCCGCAAACGCGTTGTGCCCGAACGACACTTGTCCGGCGAAACCCATGAACACGTTCAGGCCGATGACGAAGACCGCATAGATCATCGCGAACGACATGATGGTGACGAAGAAGCCGCCGGCGATGAACGCATAGGTCAGCATCCCGCAGGCAACCGCCCAGGGCAGCGCGGCGACAGCGCGCGGCAGCAGCTCACGAAAGATAGTAGCGGGCGATTTCGTCATGGGAGGTGATGGTGCGCGGATCGATTTCGGCGATCAGCCGGCCGACCGACAGCAGATAGGCGCGGCTGGTCAGGCGCAGCGCCAGCGGAGCCTTCTGCTCGACCAGGACGATGGGCAGGCCTTCCTTGTTGAGCAGAGCAAGCGTTGCGAGAATTTCGTCGATGACCTTCGGCGCGAGGCCGAGCGACGGCTCGTCGAGCAGCAGAATCTTCGGCTCGGCCATCAGCGCACGGCCGACCGCCAGCATCTGCTGCTCGCCGCCGGATAGCGAGCCTGCGATCTGACTGAGCCGCTCGCGCAATCGCGGAAACAGGGTGAACACGCGTTCGCGGCGGCGTTCAAACTCGGCGGCGTCGCTCAGCAGATAGGCGCCGAGCTCGAGGTTCTCGGCGACCGTCATGGGGGCGAAGATGCCGCGGCCTTCCGGCACCAGCACGACGCCGCGGGCGACGCAGGCGTCCGGCGCGTGGCGCGGCAAAGCTGCGCCGCGAAACGTCACGTCGCCGGAATTGGCGATGAGGCCCATGATGGCGCGCATCAAGGTACTCTTGCCCGCGCCGTTGGGGCCCAGCACCGCCACGAACTCGCCGTCCGCCACCGACAGGCTGATGTCGTGCAGCGCCTCGACGCGCCCGTAGCGCGCCGAGAGCTGCCGGACCTCGAGAACCGAGGTCACTTGTCGACGATGACGCGCCCGCCGATGATGCTCGCGAGCAGGAATGGGTTCACGGTGATGCCCTGATGAACCGTCGGCGACATGTTGTAGACGCCGGTGGTGCCCTGAAAGCCGGTGATGGTTTCGAGCCCGTCGCGCACCTTGGCGCCTTCGAAGCTCTTGTCCTTCTCCACCGCCGCTTTGGTGAGCTGTACCGCATCCCAGCCGCGGGCGGCCCAGTTCGGATCGCGATCCTTGTACTTCGCGCTCCACGGTCCGAGGAACTTGGTGATCTCGGCCTTCATCGGGCTGTCGGGCAGCGCGTCATAGACCTGCGAGGGCGATGCGACGAAGAAGAACTTGTCGCCCAGCACCTCGGCGACCGGACGGAACACCGCCAGATCCTCGACGCTGGTGAGCATCAGCATGTTGAGGCCGAGCTGCTTGATGTTCTTGGCCGCGGTCAGCGTGGTGCCGCCGAGCCCGATCTTGAGGATGGCGCCGGCGCCTGCCGCGTTCATTTTGCTGATCTGCACACTGAGATCGGCATCGTCCTGCTTGTATTGCTCGATGCCGACGAGTTCGAGGCCGTAGTTGCTCGCGGTCTTTTCGGCGATGTTCTTCTGCAGGACGGCGTACGGCGACGGATCGTGCAGTACGCCGAATTTCTTGATCGCGGTCTTGGTCTTGAGATAATCGAGCCGCGTCGCGACCTCGAAGCCGGCCGGCGGCAGGGTGCTGAACGCCCATTTCACGTGCTCGGGGTTCTGCGGCAGAATCGAGCACAGCACCATCGGGATTTGCGCCCGCACGGTGAGCGGTGCGCCGGCGAAATTTCCGGCCGAGACGCAGCCCGACAGGAAGATGTCGACTTTGTCGGACGAAATCATCTTGCGGTAGACCGTCACGGCCTCCTGCGGCTCGGACTTGTTGTCTTCGGTGATCACTTCGATCTTGCGGCCCATGATGCCGCCCTGGCCATTGAGCGCCGCGGCCGCGACTTCGACGCCGTCACGCCAGCCGCGGTCCACGGTCGCCGCATAGCCGGTCAGGCCTGCGGAGATTCCGATCTTGTAGGGCTGCTGCGCGCCCGCAGGTGCGGCCGGCAGCGCCAGCGCCGCGGCGGCCAGCGCCGTGAGTAACCTCATCATCATGCTTTCCTCCCTTTCGGTTGTTGCTTGAATTCAGCGGCGTCCGTATCCGCCGCCACCTGGCGTCTCGAACAACACCACGTCGTCCGGTTGCAGGGTGAGTTTCTTGAGGTCTCGCACCGGTACACCGTTGATATGGAATTTGCCGGCGGTACCCGGTTTCCCGCCGCCCAGCCCTTCGGGGCCCTCCTCGACGCGGCTCGCCACCGCGTTGAGGAGCCATTCGTCCTTGGTCTGCAGGCGGAACTGAATGATCTGGCCGTCGCCGCCGCGCATCGCGCCGTCGCCGCCGGAGCCGGGACGCAACTCCTTGCGGTCGAACAGCACCGGCGTCACCGCCTCGACGATCTCGACGGGGACGGCGGCCACACCGGTCGGATAGCAGGTGGCGCTCGGGCCGGCCTTAGTGGCGCGCGCGCCCATGCCGCCCGAATAGTTGAACATCGACGACGTGAACGGCCGGCCGTCCTCACGCTTGCCCTGGATCTGCATGGTCCACACCGCGCCCGAGCCCTCGGCCAGAACCCGGTCGGGCATCACATGATAGAGCGCCTTGAGGATCGGCATCGGCACATACATGCCGACGACGTGGCGGGCGTTGACCGGCGCCGGATACTGGCAGTTGAGGATCGAGCCTTCCGGCGCGTGCACCTTGATCGGCGCGAGGCTGCCGGTGTTGTTCGGCAGGTCGGGATTGAGACAGGAGCGGATCGCAAAGGTCGAATAGGCGTGGGTGTAATTGAGCACGACGTTGATGCCGCTCGTGGTCTGCGGCGTCGAGCCGGTGAAATCGACCAGGATTTCGCCCGCGTCCGGATCGATCGTCACGGCGGACTTCAGCGTGATGACCTGCCCGCCGGGCACGTCGAACGAGCTCTCGCCGTGATAGGTGCCGGCCTTGAGCTTGGCAATCGCCGCGCGGGTCGCCGCCTCCGAACGCGAGATGATCTCGTCCGACAGTTCCTCGATGTCGACGAGGCCGTAGCGCTCGCACATCGCGATCAGCCGCTCGCTCGCCGCCTGCCCGCTCGACACCTGCGCGGCGAGATCGCCGAACACCGCGTCGGGCGTCCGCACGTTCGACTTGATCATCGCGTGCAGCACCGGGCAGGGCTCGCCGGCGTTGTAGAGCTTGAGCGGCGGAATCCAGAGACCTTCTTCGTGCACGTCGCGGGCGCCGGCGCCAATGCCGTAGCCGCCAATATCGGTGTGGTGAATGGTCGAGCCGATATAGGCGAGGATGCGGTCGCCGTCGAAGATCGGCGTTAGCACCGTGATGTCGAAGAAGTGCCCGGCCGACAGCCACGGATCGTTGGTGGTGACGACGTCACCGGGCCGCAGATCGTTGGCGAACATCCGAACGAGATGCGCGCCGGCGATCGCCAGCGAGTTAATGTGCCCTGGCGTGCCGGTATTGGCCTGCGCCACCATGCGGCCGCGCCGGTCGAACAGCGCGCAGGCGAGGTCGCCGGCCTCGCGCACCACCGGGCTGAAGGCGATGCGCTGCAATGCCTTGGCGCGTTCGGAAACGATGCCGATCAGATTGGACCACAGGATTTCGAGTTCGACGCCGTCCATCGCCTCATCCCTTCCGCGCAAAGATGCAGCCGATCTTGTCGACCGTCGCCGTCCATCCTGGCGGTATCACCGTCGTCGTCTCGCGCTCCTCGATAATGGCCGCTCCCTTGACGCTCTGGCCTGCAGCAAGCGTGCTGCGGTCGTAGACGGGAACGGAGAGCCCGTCGCTCCAGGCATGGACCAGCCGCGCGCCCTTGGGTTGACCGGGCGTCGCGGGCAGGTTCATCGCCCGATTGAATGGGATGATGGGGCCGCGCGCGGTCACCCGCCAAGTCACCAGTTCAATGGGGACGTGAGACGGATTGACGCCGTAGAGTTTCTTGTAGGCCGGCGCGAACACGTCGACGATGCGGCTCACGTCATGGTGGGTGCGCGGATCGACATCTAGGGCAACCGTCAGCTCGCTCTGTTGGCCGACATAGCGCAGGTCAGCGGCGAAGATCAGTGTGACCGATTCTTCGGAGCAGCCGGCCTCCTTCAAGGCCGCCGTTGCCTCGCTCGCGAGCTGGCCGAGGATGCGGTCGACCCGCGACCACTCCAGCTCATGGACGGGCACCAGATCGCTGCGCACCAGATCGAGCCGAACCGATGTCACCAGCGTGCCGAACGCCGACAGTACGCTGGGTTGCGGCGGCACGATCACCTCCGAGCTCTGCAGCAACGCCGCGACCTCGCAGCCATGGACGGGGCCGGCGCCGCCGAAAGCGAACAGCGGCATCCCACGCCAGTCGACCCCGCGGTCCGTGGCGTGCGTTCGCACCGCGGCCGCCATCGACTCGGTGACGACGCGGAAAATGCCGCGCGCCGCCTGGTTGCAGGAGAGATTGAGATCGTCGCCGAGCTTGCCAACGGCCGCTTCCGCCGCCTTACGGTCGAGCTTCATGTCGCCGCCGAGGAAATTGTCGGCGTCGAGCAGACCGAGCACGAGGTCCGCGTCGGTGACGGTTGGCGACGTCCCGCCGCGGCCGTAGCAGGCCGGACCGGGCGCGGAGCCCGCGCTGTCGGGGCCGACCTTGAGCAGTCCGAGACTGTCCACGCGGGCGATGCTACCGCCGCCCGCACCGATCTCGATCATGTCGATCGACGGAATGGTCACGGGCAGGCCGCTGCCTTCCTTGAAGCGCCAGCGGCGGTCGACCTCGAACAGGCCCGTGATGAGCGGCTCGCCGTCCTCGATCAGGCACGCCTTAGCGGTCGTGCCGCCCATGTCGAACGACATCAGCCGCTGGATGCCCAGCACCTCGGCATAGTGGCAGCCGGCCAGTGCACCGGCGGCGGGGCCGCTTTCGATCATGCGCGCAGGATTGCGGCCCGCGGTCTCGGCGCCGACGACACCGCCGGACGACAGCATGATCAGCGGAGAATTCGGAAAGCCCTCGTGCTTGAGGCGCCCGCTCAGGCCGCGAAGATAGGGCAGCGAGATCGGCATCGTGTAGGCGTTGACGGTCGCGGTCGAGGCGCGCGGATATTCGCGGATCTGCGGCGCCACGTCCGATGACAGCGTCAGGAATACATCCGGAAGCAGGGCGGCAAGCCGCTTGCCGACCGCATGCTCGTTCTCCGCGTTGGCGTAGCTGTTGAGAAAGCAGATGGCGAGCGAAACGACGCCCTTGGCCTTGAGCTTGCCGGCCAGCGCCTCGATCTCCCGCTCGTCCGGCCGGCGCAAGATCGCGCCGTCGGCCCGGACCCGTTCGGCGACGCCGAACGTCAACTCCGGCGGCACCAGTGGCTCGGGAAACTCGATCTGCGGATCGTACATCTCATAGCGGTGTTCGTTGCGGATACGCAAGATGTCGCGGAACCCCTCCGTCACCAGCAGCGCTGTTGGCCGGCCTTTGCGCTCGATCAGCGCGTTGGTCACGATGGTGGTGGCATGGACTACGACGCCGTCGACGTCGCGCGGCACGATCTTGGCCGCATGCATCACGTTCGACACGCCCGCGAAAAATCCTTCCAGCAGGTCGTCATGGGTGGTCAACACCTTGTCGACGGTCAGTTCACCCGACGCGTGACGCAGCACGATATCCGTGAACGTCCCGCCGATATCGACTGCGAGCGAATACGCCACGGTCAACCCTTCCAGCCGAGGTCGCGCGACACGCTGCGGGCAGCATCGAGCACCACGCCGAGTTGCGCCGGTGTGGGCTTTGACGCGATGACTTGGGTCGAGCCGACAAACGCGATCGACCCGACCAGCGCGCCGCGATGATCGAATACCGGAGCGGCGAGCGTGTTGACGCCCATGACGGCCTGGTTCGGCGCGGTCGACCAGCCACGCTTGCGCACCGCTTGCACCTCGTTGAGGAGGGCCTTCGCATCGGTGATCGTGTGCGATGTCCAGGCCGGCCGCGGCGCGCTCAGGACTTTCTTGAGCAAGCCTTCCGGACCGAACGCCAGCCAGATCTTGCCGTGCGCGCTGGCGTGCAATGCCAGCCGGGTGCCGGGGCGCGTCGAGAATTCGACCACCGATCGGCCATGCATGAGATCGAGCACGACCAGATCGTCATCGAGCAGAGCGCAGAGCGAGACCGCCTGTCCGGTCGTATCCCGCAGCCCGAGCAATGCGTCCCGGGCGACCGTCACGATCTCGAAGTTGCTGCGCGAGGTTTCGCCGAGCACCATCAGCTTGATGCCAATCGCGTAGCGGCCGGTGCTGATATCGCGCCGCACGAAGCCGTGGCGGGCCAGCGCGCTCAGATGCCGGTACACGGTCGATTTCGACGCGGCGAAAGTCTGCGCGATCGCCGTGAGTGCGATCGGTGACGCCTGTTCGGCAAGGTGATCCAGGATGCGCAAGGCCAGGTCGAGCGTGCCGGTGTCTTTCGGCGCCGCGGCCGAACGCGCCTTCCGTCGCGGGACATTCCGCGGCACGGCCTGGCCGCGGACCGCGGCGGCCGGCTTGATCGGTGTCAGGCTTCGTTCCGGCATGCAAAACTCTGTTTCGAATAATGAAACAAGCCGAATGAGTTTCTACACCAAAATCCGCCGCGAGTCTCGCCCCTCCTATGCACCGCCCTGCGACATTCGCATCCCGGCTCCGGACCCCCGCGCGTCGCCCGGCGCACGTTGCTATAGTCGGCGTCGCCTCGACCGCAGGACTTCCATGACCCGCAGCTTCATGCCCGGCCTCCTGATCGCGCTCGCGATATTGGCACTTGGGCTTGTCGTCGCGTTCACGGTCGGACGCTACCCGGTGAGCCTCGCCCAGCTGTTCGACGTGCTGTGGTCGCGCGCAACCGGCGGAACGGCGAACGTGCCGGCGGCGGTCGAGAACGTCGTGCTGCTGGTGCGCGGGCCGCGCGTAGTCGCCGCGGTGCTGGTGGGCGCGGCGCTGGCGGTCGCCGGCACCGCGTTCCAGGGCCTGTTCCGCAATCCGCTGGTGTCGCCCGACATTCTCGGGGCATCCTCGGGTGCGGCGCTCGGCGCCGTCATCGGCATCTATTTTTCGCTCGGCGTGCTCGGCATCGAGGGCCTCGCCTTCGTAGGCGGACTGATCGCGGTCGCGGCCGTATATGCGATCGGCTCCATGCTGCGCGCGCGCGACCCGATCCTGATCCTGGTGCTGACCGGCGTGGTGGTCGGCGCGCTGCTCGGCGCCGGTGTCGGGTTGGTGAAGTATCTCGCCGATCCGTACAACCAGCTTCCCGCCATGACGTTCTGGCTGCTCGGCAGCCTTGCGGCCACCACGGTGTCCGATCTCATGCCGCTGTTCGGGCCGGTCGCGCTCGGCACGTTCGTGCTGATTGCGTTGCGATGGCGGTTGAACGTGATGTCGCTGCCGGAAGACGAGGCGCGCGCGCTCGGCATCGCAACCGGGCCGATGCGGATCGTGATCGTGCTGGCCGCCACGCTGGTGACGTCGGCGAGCGTCGCGACCTCCGGCATCATCGGCTGGGTCGGGCTCGTGGTGCCGCATCTCGCACGGGCGCTGGTTGGGCCGGACTTCCCTCGCCTCCTCCCGACCGCGGCGCTGCTCGGCGGCGGCTACCTCTTGTTCATCGACACGCTCGCCCGCACCGCCGCGCCGGTCGAGATTCCGCTCGGCATCCTGACGGCGGTGATCGGTACGCCGTTCTTCATCTGGCTGCTCGCCGGCATGCAGAAGACCTGGTCATGACGCTCGCGGGCCGCAGCCTCACCATCGGCTATCACGACCGCGAGGTCGGGCGCGATCTCGACGTCGCGCTCGAACAGGGCGAGGTGCTGGCGCTGCTCGGGCCGAACGGCGGGGGCAAGACCACGCTGCTCAAGACTCTGCTCGGCATTCTGGCGCCGCGCGCCGGCGAGGTCGCGATTGGCGGCCGAACTCTGAGCACTATCCCGATTCAGGAGCGCGCCAAGCTGATCGCCTATGTGCCGCAGGTGCATACGCCGACCTTTGCGTTCACGGTGGAGAGCGTGGTGCTGATGGGCCGTACCGCGCACGGCAGCCTCTTCAGCCGGCCGTCCGCGCACGACCGCGAGGTTGCGACGCGCGCGCTCGACCAGTTCGGCATTTCGCATCTCGCCGAGCGGCCCTACACCATGATTTCGGGCGGCGAGCGCCAGCTCGTCCTGCTTGCCCGCGCGCTTGCCCAGGAACCGCAATTCGTTGTGCTCGACGAGCCGACCGCGAGCCTCGATTTCGGCAACCAGGGCAAGGTGATGAGGGAAATCCGCGCGCTCGCCGCGGCGGGCCACGGCGTCCTCTTTACCACCCACGACCCGAACCATGCGCTACGCGCCGCCGACCGCGCCTATCTGTTGCGCGGCGGGACGCGTATCGCCGAGGGCGCGGTGCGCAGCGTGCTGACACGCAGCCAGCTTGAGGCGCTCTATGGGGCACCGGTCGAGACGCTAACCGATACGGCGACCGGAGCCGCCGCATTCCTGCCGGGCTGATTTCTCGTCTCGTTCCGGCGCATCGCTTCCGCCCCCGGCCCTCATCGCCTACATTAGCCCTATGAGCAAAGACCCCTACCTGCTGCGTCCCGACCCGCACGATCCACGGCTGACCGAGCGCGTCACCGGAGTCGACCAGACCGGCGCGCGGGTCGAAACCGCCGTCACGGTCGAGCGCGCGCTGACGATCTACCTGAACTCGCAGGAAATCGTCACCGCGATGACGATCAATGACTATCCGGAATATCTCGCGCTCGGCTACCTGCTCAACCAGCACATGCTGCTGCCCAACGACGTCGTCACCGGCATCGATTACGACGAGGAACTCGCCGTCGTCGTGGTGCGCACCAAGCGCAAGACCAATTACGAGAAGAAGCTGAAGAAGAAGGTGCAGACCTCCGGCTGCGCACAGGGCACCGTGTTCGGCGACCTGATGGAAGCGCTGGAGACGATCACGCTGCCGAAGACCGAACTGCGCACCTCGTGGCTCTACGCGCTCACCAACCAGATCAACACCACGCCCTCGCTCTATCTCGAGGCCGGCGCGATCCACGGCTGCGTGCTGGCGCACGAGGACAAGCCGCTGATCTACATGGAGGACGTCGGGCGCCACAACGCGGTCGACAAGATCGCCGGCTACATGTTCCAGCATCATGTCGCGCCCGGCGACAAGATTTTCTACACCACCGGCCGTCTCACCTCCGAGATGGTGATCAAGACCGTGCGCATGGGCATCCCGATCCTGGTGTCACGCTCGGGCTTCACCGCCTGGGGCGTCGAGCTTGCCCGCAAGGCCAACCTGACGCTGATCGGGCGAGCGCGCGGCAAGCGCTTCGTCGCGCTCGCGGGCGAAGACCGCATCGTGTTCGATCAGGACCTCTCCTATGTCGAGGACGAGAGCGCCAAGCACCGGCGCAAGGCCGCGGTGCATGATGATTGAAACCGAACGCGCCGCCCACTCCGCTTCACCCTCCCCTGGAGGGGGAGGGTCGCTCGCCGAAAGCGAGCGGGGTGGGGTGAGTTTGCATCGCGCTACGCGCATCACCCCCTCCCGCCTCGCTTCGCTCGGCGACCTCCCCCCTCTAGGGGGAGGTGAGTTGCGGCTCGTTCAGTGAATCAATTACCGCTCGGACTGGTGCTCGCCGGCGGGCTGGCGCGCCGCATGGGCGGCGGCGACAAGGCGCGCATCCGCATCGGCAGCAAGACTATTCTCGAACGCGTGCTGGCGCGGCTCGCCCCGCAATGCGGCGCCGTCATCATCAATGCCAACGGAGATCCGGCGCGCTTTGCCGACACCAACTTGCCGGTGGTGCCTGACTCGGTCCCGGACTTTGCCGGTCCGCTCGCCGGTATTCTGGCCGGGCTCGACTGGGCGGCCGCCAACGACCCCGCCGTCACCGACATCGTCAGCGTACCGGGCGACTGCCCCTTTCTGCCATCCGACCTGGTGACGAAACTGTCGGCCGCGCGCGCCGCACAAGGGACGCCGCTCGCCTGCGCCCGGTCCGGCGATTGGCGGCATCCGGTGGTCGGGCTCTGGCCGGTGTCGCTCCGCGACGAGCTGCGCCGGGCACTCGTCGAGGAAGACCTGCACAAGATCGAGGTCTGGACCGCGCGCCATGGCGTCGCAATCGCCGATTGGCCGGCTGTGCCGGTCGACCCGTTCTTCAACGTCAATACGCCCGAGGACGCCGCCGAAGCCAGCCGTCTTGCGGCGCAGTATCGCGACCTCTGAGCCATCCAGACGGTCGTATTCCCGGCCGATTGTGCTAGTGTGGTTCTAAACGAGGGAGAACCAGATCATGAAGGCATTTGTCATTGCATGCGTCGCCGCCGCGATCATTGCGATCGGAGGCGTCGTTGTTCTCGGCAATATCCAGAAGCCGGTCGAGACCGCCTACACGACATCGGGCGTGCGCATCTGACCGTCGGCGCGCCTTAACGTCGACTAACGCTGGAATCAACAAAGCCCCGGTGCGTATCCGGGGCTTTGTGATTTTCGAGCAGCCTACCGATGGCTGACAGCGTCGCTCAGTACTTTGCGACCACCGGCGCCTTCCCCAATCCGAACTGGTAGTTGATGCCGAGTTTCACGATGTGCTTCTCGGCACTCTGCGATTTATTGAGTTCATGAAAGCAGGCGCCGGGCAGGAAGCAATGCGTGAAGGCCACGCTCTTGGCCGCGAAGTTCAGATAGTTGTATTCCAGCTTCACGGACCAGTTGCCGCCAAGCGCATGCTCGGCGCCAAGTCCAAGCAATAAGCCGCTCAGGCCGCTGCTTCCGGTGTGCGTGTAAGGCACGCCGCCGGGATTGTTGTCATAAAAACGAAAATCGAATTGCCCCCAAACCCAGCCGATCTTGCCGTAGATCAGCGTTCGATCGAGCGCGATGCCGAGACGAAGCGCAACGTCATAGTCATACTTGTTCTTCGTCTCATAGGTGACGGCGCCGAACGGCGGAATGACGAAATTGGTGTCGAAATTGGTCTTGATTCCGGACCAGAATCCCTCGCCCTCGATCCCCACCACGAGCATGCCGGTTTGATAGTTGCAGCCGATCTGCCCGCCCGCCAAACCACCATTGCCATGTTCGCCCGTCCAATAGTCGTTCATTCCGCCGGCGCCGACATGCACGCCGATGTAGCAGCCGGTCCAATTGAAAGCCGGAGCCGCATAGGCCGGCGACTTTCGCACCGGCAAGTCCGCCGCCATCGCCGGCATGGCCATGGCCGCCAATATCGCACCCATCAGGAATTTCTTCATCACACGCCCCCAAGGTTGTACTTCCCCGGAGGCACGCTAAATGTCGGCATGGGTGTACGCCATTACCGCGAGGCCACACCGCCGGAATAACACCCGTTTTGAGTGATTCGGCGCGCCGAGGGCGAATTCCCGGACACAGCTAGTCCGGCGCGTCGCGGCCTCAACCGCGATTGCGGCTACACCATTACCTGGCCGCCGTTCGCCGACAGCGTCGAGCCGGTGATCAGCCCGGCCTCGTCGGCCGCGAGGAAGACAACGCAGCGCGCGACCTCCTCGGGTTCGCCCAGGCGGCCCAGCGGAATGTGCGGCAGGATGTTCTTCTCGAGCACGTCCTTCGGCACCGCCTTGACCATCTCGGTCGCGATATAGCCCGGGCAGATCGCATTCACGGTGATGCCTGCCTTGGCGCTCTCCTGCGCCAGCGCCTTGGTGAAGCCGATCTCGCCCGCCTTGGCGGCCGAATAGTTGCACTGGCCGAACTGGCCCTTCTGGCCGTTGATGGACGAGATATTGATGATGCGGCCGAACTTGCGCGCCCGCATGCCCTCGATCACCGGCCGGCACATATTGAACAGCGAGCCGAGATTGGTGTTGATCACCGAGCTCCACTGCTCAGGCGTCATGCGATGCAGCGTCGCGTCGCGCGTAATGCCGGCGTTGTTGACCAGCACCTCGACCGGGCCGAGATCGGCTTCCACCTGCTTGAGGCCGGCGACGCAGGCCTCATAGGACGACACATCCCACTTGTAGACTGAAATGCCGGTCGCGGCCTTGAACTTCTGCGCTGCCTCGTCGTTGCCGCCGTAGTTGGCCGCGACCTTGTAGCCGGCCGCCTTCAACGCCATGGAAACCGCCTCGCCGATTCCGCGGGTTCCTCCAGTGACGACTGCAACGCGTGCCATAACGCTCCTCCCATTCTTCGTCATGCCCGGCCTTGTGCCGGGCATCCACGTCTTGTTGTCGGTACCTTAAAGACGTTCATGGCCGGGACAAGCCCGGCCATGACGCAACAAACTCGACGTCCTTCGGCAGCCTACCGCTCGACGCACATTGCAATGCCCATGCCGCCGCCGATGCACAACGTGGCGAGGCCCTTCTTGGCGTTGCGCTTCTGCATTTCGTAGAGCAGCGTCACGAGGACGCGGCCGCCCGAGGCGCCGATCGGATGGCCGATGGCAATCGCTCCGCCGTTGACATTGACCTTGCCGGTATCCCAGCCGAGGTCCTTGTTGACCGCGCAGGCCTGCGCGGCGAACGCCTCGTTGGCCTCGATCAGGTCGAGATCGCCGATGTTCCAGCCGGCTTTCTTGAGCGCGGCGCGCGAGGCCGGGATCGGGCCCGTCCCCATGATCGCCGGATCGACGCCGGCGTGCGCCCACGAGACGATGCGGGCGAGCGGTGTCTTGCCAAGCTTGGCGGCTTCGCTCGCCTTCATCAGCACCACAGCGGCCGCGCCGTCGTTGATGCCGGACGCATTGGCTGCCGTCACCGAGCCGTCCTTGGCGAAAGCCGGGCGCAGCTTGGCGACCGAGTCCATGGTGACGCCGGCCTTGGGATATTCGTCGGTATCGACCACGACGTCGCCCTTGCGGGACTTCACCGTCACGGGCGCGATCTCGTCCTTGAACCTGCCGGCCTTCTGCGCGGCCTCGGCCTTGTTCTGCGAGCCGACCGCGAACTGGTCCTGCTGCTCGCGCGTGATCTGCCACTGGCGCGCGACGTTCTCGGCGGTGTTGCCCATGTGATAGCCGTTGAAGGCGTCCCACAGGCCGTCCTTGATCATGGTGTCGATCATCTCGAAGTTGCCCATCTTCACGCCACCGCGAAGATGCTGGCAGTGCGGCGACATGCTCATGGATTCCTGGCCGCCCGCGACCACGATATCGCTGTCGCCGTTGAGGATCGCCTGGTAGCCGAGCGCGACCGCCCGCAGGCCGGAGCCGCAGAGCTGGTTGACGCCCCAGGCCGGGCTTTCGACCGGGATGCCGGCAGCGATCGACGCCTGACGGGCCGGGTTCTGGCCCTGCCCGGCGGTCAGGATCTGCCCCAGGATCACTTCCGAGACTTGGCCGCCCTCGACGCCTGCCCGCTTGAGCGACTCCTGGATCGCGACCTTGCCGAGCTCATGGGCCGCCAGATTCGCGAACGCTCCGTTGAAGGCGCCGACCGGGGTTCGCGCCGCGCTGACGATGACAACGTCGTCTTTCATCCTGAAAACTCCTCTGTCCGGGGGACGATGGGCGGCCACTGTTCGGATCAAAGCCACCTGGCCGCCACTTGGCGTTCCCGCGATGCGCGCTCGTCGCCGATGTCCTGCTGTCCCGTGCTGTTCGATAGCCCGCCGGGCCGTACCATGTCCATATGACCGCCCATTGGCACGGCCGCAAGCTGGCGATACCGGCGATCGGCCCACCGGCACGCAACTCCGGCATGCGATGCGATCGGCCGGAAGGCGCCTGCACAAAACGGTGGCTCCCCGGCGCGAAAACTGCTTATTTTACATATTCGAAGCCACGGGCCGCCGGGGTTGGGCGGCCTCCAGTGATCAAGCATGGGCCATCTCGTTCCGCCGGTCACGATCAAGCGATATGCCCACCAGCGGCTCTACGCTCCCGCCGCCGGCCGTTATGTGACCCCGGACGATCTGGCCGGCATGGTCGAGGACGAGGAGTTCTTCGTGGTCCACGACGCCGCAAGCGGCGAGGACATCACGCCATCGATCCTCAAACAGATCATCATCGAGCGTGCACGCCATGGCTGACACCAAAGAACCCGTCACGATCAAGAAGTACGCCAACCGGCGGCTCTACAATACCGGCACCAGCACCTACGTGACGCTCGAAGATCTCGCCACCATGGTGAAGGCCGGGCAGGATTTCGTGGTCTTCGACGCCAAGACCGGCGAGGACATCACCCGCTCGGTGCTGGCGCAGATCATCTTCGAGCAGGAGAACAAGGAAGGGCAGAGCCTGCTGCCGATCGCGTTCCTGCGCCAGATCATCCGCTTCTACGGCGACAGTATGCAGATGCTGGTGCCGCGCTATCTCGAAGTCTCGATCGAGTCGCTGAGCCGCGAGCAGGAGAAATTCCGCAACCAAATCACCCAGGCGTTCGGCGGCGGGCCGTTCGGCGCGCTCGAGGACCAGGTGCGGCGGAACATGGAAATGTTCGAGCGCGCGTTCGCGATGTTCACACCGTTCGCCAAGCGCGAAGCGCAGGCCGCCGCCACCGATGCCGACAAGACTGCCGGCACGGCGCGCCCCGGCGGCGGCGAGGAGATTGGCGATCTCCGGCGGCAGATGGAAGAGATGCAGAAGCGGCTCGATCGCCTGAGCGACCAGAGCGACAAGGACAAGGCGTAAGACGAAATCTGGGGGTCGCTACCTTACACCGGCGCGGCCATGCGCGCTGGTTGCGTTTGCCGCCACGGCGTTTCGCGGGAAGCGCGCCCGACCAACTCGACCTGCAACTCGTTGCAGCCTCAGGCGAGCCGCCGGGTGAGGTCGACTACGGTGTGGACGAAGGCGCGGTCGTCGTCGGAACGGCGCAGGCACTGGACGAAGGCGCCGTCGATCTCGACCAGATCGACGCCGATCTGTTGCCGGCATCCAGCGCCTCCTGCGCGCGGCACAGCACGTCGTGCATGGTACGGGCGTGGCGAGGCGCTGTAACGCCGCCGATCGTCACCGTCACCGCAATAGGCCCCGCCGAGGTCCGCGCCACGTCGCCGCGCACGCTCGTCAGCAACCGGTCGGCCGCGATGACGAGATCGTCGGGCGTGCAGTCGTTCAGGATGACCCCGAACTCGTCGCCGGAGAAGCGGCCCAGATGATCCTTGCCGCGTAGCTGGGAGCGCAGTCGCTTGGCAACCTCCGCGACAACTTCGTCGGCGATTCCGGAGCCGTGCGCCCCGTTGATGCGATCAAGCTCGTCGATAGCCACGAGCAGAAAACCGCAAGAGGCCCGTAGCTTGGCGGCCGCTTCCAGGGTGGCTTGCAGAACTTCCGCCATATGCGAACGGTTCATCTCGCCGGTCAATTCGTCGTAGCGCGACGGGTCGAGGGGCGCCTGCGAGCAATGTCGCGTGGTCGTCCCGGCATTCGCCACGGAGGCAATGTCATCGCGCGGTTCGGCCACGCTGAAATCCGGATAGGACACGTTCGCACCGCCGCGTTCTGTGGCCTTTCCGCAACCGCGCGGGTGCCTGCCGGAACGCTAGGGAGCAATCGTTTAAATTGTTCGAAAATGATCGGCGAAAACTTGGGGTTTCGTTCGGCTTCGGCGGAGCCGGGTGTGCGCGACCGGGCACGCATCTTGCGACGTTCCTCAATGAAGCGAGGAACTGTTCAAGTTCGGTACAGAAGACGGCCACAACAGCGGCGAGATGTCCGAAATCCACCGGATGATCCGATGCCCCTGCCCCGCGCCGGAACAGCATCCTCGACCCGAGTTGGTGGGACCGGCGAGCGTTCCGGCACAAGGCCGGGCGCTCGTTCGGTTCGCACTTGTTCTCTGCGGTCTCACCGCACGCACCTCCGCCCGGCGCGGCCATCATACCGTGGATAGGCAATCGGGAATGGCTCCGGCCTGCCGGCTGCGCTATCGAAGAGCCGGCCATAAGGCCAAGCTGTCCCAGGAGGAAACGCAATGACACTGACGCTTGCGCAAGCCCGCTCCATTCTCGACAAGACGCTCGCAGCCGCGCGCGACAAGAAATTCCGGCCGATGGGCGTCGCGGTGGTCGACAACCGCGGAGCGCTGCGGGCCTATGCGGAGGAGGACGGAAATCCAATTCTGCGGTGGAAGATCGCATCCGGTAAGGCGATCGGCGCGGTGCTGTTTGGAACCGGCACCCGCCGGCTGCACGCGATCGGTGTCGAGCGTCCGCACATGGCGGCGGCCCTGGTCGAGATGACGGGCGGCGCATTGGTGCCGGTGATCGGCGGCGTCCTGATCCGCGATCAGTCGGGCGCGCTGGTCGGCGCGGTCGGCGTATCGGGCGACACTTCGGAGAACGACGAGGCGGCCGCCATCGTTGGCATCGAGGGGTCGGGCTTCAAGGCCGATACCGGCGGCTGAGCGCCTTTCTCAGGACCGCCCGCGCCGGCCTCAATCCGGAGGCCGGTCGTTATCCTCGAACCTGATGTCGCGATGCGGGCGCGATCCGACCGAAACGCCGATCAGCAGATCAACGAAAGCGAGCACCGTGAGCAGCAGGAAGGTTGAGGTCTGTGCCTTCGGCACCAATGCCAGTTCGGCCGCCATCGCGACGAACAGCAGAAATGCGAGCACGTGATCCATCACTGCCTTGCTCGCAAACCGCGCCGCCTTGAGCGCCTCGAGATAAAGCAGGAACATCGCGAGCGCGACCAGCGCGTCGCCAAGACTGATCGGCAACCGGGTGTCGGTGGGGAGCGGAATCGCGGCGAGTTCGTGGGACGGCGGCAGGTCCAGCAGGAAGACTGCCATGTTGTAGAGCACGAACGGGATCAGCAGCAGCGGGAAGGCAATCAGGAACATGGCGGCGGACTCCCCGACGGACAGATATGTTCCCTGGCTCGTTCCCGCCCAGCGCCCTTTATGACGCGGTGTTCAGTACCCGCAAAACCGGATGGCGACCGGCCTCGTCGACCGACCGCGGCGCCAAAGCTAGCGGCCGAGTTCGTGAGGTAAGATCCCGCGCGGCCGTCAGGCTTCTTTCTGCGGCTTGAGAATCTGGCGGCCGCGATACATCCCGCTCTTGAGGTCGACATGATGCGGCCGGCGCAGTTCGCCGGAATCCTTGTCCTCGACATAGGCCGGCTTCTTGAGGGCATCGGCCGAGCGGCGCATTCCGCGGCGCGAGGGCGAGGTCTTGCGTTTGGGGACAGCCACGATGGAACTCCTGATCAGATGGCGCCGCGCGCCGCAATGCCTGATGTGCTGGAAGCCGGGCTTATAAAGTAAGCCTTTCTGGAAGGCTAGGGCTTGGGCCCGCTCCCATGGCTGCCGGGGCGGCCCGAATCCAGCCTCAAATCGCGTTAACCAGGCGCATTGGCGATCGATTTCGGCCGAGGGCTCATCGGGAGGATCAGCGCTGCGGACGCTTGGCGCACCCCGCCAGTCCGGCTTGGGCGGTCGCCCGCACCTCGTAGATGCCGGCCAGCCGGCGCACTGCGGGGCCGGGCTGCCGAGCGCTCCGCCGATGCGGATTGGGCAGTACGGCCGCCAGCAGCGCGGCCTCGCGCGGCGACAGGGACCGCGCCGGCTTGTTGAAGGCATATCGGCTTGCGGCCTCGGCGCCGAATTCGCCGCGCGGACCCCACTCGGCGATGTTGAGATAGATTTCGAGCACCCGCCACTTCGGCAGCACCAGGTTGATCCACAGCGCCAGCGGCAGCTCAAGCGCCTTGCGAACGAAGCTGCGGCCCGGCCAGAGGAACAAATTTTTCGCCACCTGCTGGGTGATGGACGACACGCCGCGCGCTTCGCTGAGGTCGTCGGCGGCGTCGATGCGCTCGCGCAATTCCTTGAGGTCCACTCCGCGGTGGTAGCAGAACCGGCCGTCCTCGGAGGCGATCACCGTCACCGGCAGCGCCGGCGCCATTCGGTCAAGCGGCACGAACGTGTGCTCGACCCGCGCGCCGGTCGCCCAGCGGGCGAGCATGAGGGTGGAGACCGGATTGACGAATCGATAGAGCGGCACCAGCAGATACGGCAGCAGCAGAACAAACAGCAGAAGCAGAACCAGCAGCCACACGATCCGGCCGAGCCAGCCCCGGCCCCGCTCGGCGGGCTGCGGTCGCTGGCGTTGCGCGGGCGCGGCGGCAGGCATCAGGCGTGCGGTCGCATGGTTGTCGGTACGTCCCGGCGATTCGTCCGTGGCGGCAGTCTGTCACGCCGGCACCCGGCATGACAGACTGCGGCCATGTCGCACCATTCGCTCCGATCGCGGCTGCCTTATGTCCTGCGCATCCTGCATGCGCGGCCGCGCCTGCTGATCTCGGCGGCGCTCGGGATCGTGCTGATCCCGCTGCTGCCGGAGGCCATCCCGCTGTCGCGCCGGCTGCTGGGGGGCTGGAATGCGGGCGTCCTGCTCTACCTGGTGCTGGTGTACTGGCGTTTCGCCCGCACCTCGGCGAGCGATATCAGGCATCACGCTGCAGCCGAGGACGAAGGAGCCATGGCCATCCTGGCGCTGACGGTCGCAGCCGCGCTCGCCAGCATTGGCGCAATCGTGGCCGAGCTCGGCACCAGCCAGGGCGTCGCCCGCAGCGCGGCACAACTGGTCCTGGCGACCGTCACCATCGTGCTGTCCTGGGCCTTCATCCACACCATCTTCGCCCTGCACTACGCCCACGAGTTCTACGGATCCGGCGGCGAGAGCGGCGGGCTCAAATTCCCCTCCAAAGAGCCGCCCGACTATTGGGACTTCGTGTACTTCTCGTTCGGGATCGGCACCGCCGCGCAGGTTTCCGATGTCGATATTGTGTCGCGCGAGATTCGCCGGGTCGTGACCGCGCACGCGATCGTGTCGTTCTTCTTCAATGCCGCCCTGCTGGCGCTGATCGTCAACATCGCGGCCAGCGCGATCTGAGTATCGTCCAGCGACCTACCGCGAACCGCGCCTCGGCCCAGTTGCGACAGCTCACCGCGGAAGCCGGCATAGGATACCGGCGAAATCCGCGCTATGATGCGTTTTTCAGGCCCTTGGAGGGTCCCATGTCCGCAACAGGACTCCGTCAGTCCGGCCGGCGCGCCGCGCTCGCCGGGCTTTTGCTTTTCGCGTCGGGCCCGGCGCTGGCGGCCAGCGCCGCCGACCGGCAGGACTGTGCGAGCAATACCAATCTCGACCGCAGAATCGCGGCCTGCAACCGCGTGATCGACGACAGTTCGGAGACGCCGGTGAACCGTGTTGCCGCCTTCAGCAACCGCGGCGGCGCCCGCCTCGGCAACAAGGACTACGAGGGCGCGCTCGCGGATTATGGCAACGCGATCAAGCTCGATCCGAACTATTCCAGGGCATTCAACGGACGCGGCAGCGTCCATGTGGCCAAGACCGACTATGACCGCGCGCTCGCGGACTATAGCGAGGCCATCAGGCTCGATCCAAAGCTGCCCTCCGCCTACTACAACCGCGGCGTCGTCTACATCCGCACGAGAGATTACGCCCGCGTCGTTGTCGAAACCAGCGAAGCCATCAAGCTCGATCCGAAATACCTGAACGCCTTCAACCAGCGCGGCAATGCTTATTTCGAGCTGAAGGATTTCGACCGCTCCATGGCGGACCACAACGCGGCAATCAACATCAATCCCAACGACTCTCGCGGTTACGTCGGGCGCGGCAGGACCTGGGTATCCAAAGGCGAATACGATCGCGCTATCGCGGACCTCGGCGAGGCGATCCGGCTCGATCCAAAGTACGCCTATGCCTGGCACCAGAGGGGCTTCGCCCACTACCAGAAGAAGCTCATCACCAAGAAGGGCGATTGGGCGCCGGCGATTGCCGACTACAGCGAGGCGATCAAGCTCAATCCGACCGATGCCGCATCCTACGGCAGCCGCGGCCTGGCCTACTCGGCCAATCGCGAATACGACCTCGCCATCCCCGATTGCAGCGAGTTCGATCAGGCTGACGCCCAAGTCGACCAGCGGCTACAATTGCCGTGGCAGCGCCTACCTCGGCAAGAAGGACTACAACCGCGCCATAGCGGATTTCACCGAGGCGATCCGGCTCGATCCAAAGAACCGCGCGGCCTATCACAACCGCTCCGACTGCTACGCTGGCATGCGCGACTACGACCGCGCGATCGCGGACCTCACCAACGCGATCGCGGTCGATCCGAAATACTTCAGGGCCTACAACAGCCGCGGCAAGATGTACGCCGGCAAGGGCGACCACAACCGCGCGATCGCGGACTACACCGAGGCGATCAGGTTCGATCAGATCTATGTCGAGGCGTACAACAACCGCGGCCTGTCCTATAAGGCGCTCGGCCGGCGGGCGGAGGCGATTGCGGATTTCCGCAAGGCGCTGTCGATCGATCCGGCCGATACGGTGAGCCGCGAGCAATTGCGCGGCCTCGGCGCTTGAGCGGGCCTTGACCCACTCGCTGCAGGGTCAATCTCTGCGTCATTCCGGACGGAATCCAGCGTAGGTAGATGGATAACGTCGGAGCATAGATGGATTCCGGGCTCGCGCTTCTGCGCGCTCCGGAATGACCATCGATGAGCATGTTCGGGCATCTCGCCGGCCTCGATCACACGATCGTCATCGCGCCGGCGTACGAACCGCACGGGCATCTACTGGCGTGCAGTCGCGGTGTCACCACATTTCCCCGAGACGGAACCGATGCCGCCACGATTGCGTTGCATCGGAAGTAGTGCCGGGCGTGGGATCTGGGAGATTCTGGAAATGGAAAAGGTCGCACTTCTGTGCATCCTGATGACGGTCATCACGCTGTGCGCCAGCTGGTCTTCGGTCGAGCGTAAGCCGGCCGATGTCCGGCGGACGCGCTCGCAGGCCTGACGCGGGAAGCCGCTCCACACGCGAAAGTAATTCGTTCAGCGAGCCGTAGCCCGCATTGGGCGGAGCGAAATGCGGGGATGCTGAACCAAATTGGAAAGGTCCGCGCCGGATTTCGCTAACCGCTCAATCCGGGCTGCGTTCGCCTACTCCGCCGCCGTCCGCCCCGTGCCGCCCTGGCCGAACCGGCGCTCGATATAATCGATCACCATCTGCTTGAAGTCGGCCGCGACTGTCGGGCCGCGCAAGGTCACGGACTTCTTGCCGTCGATGAACACCGGCGCGGCCGGTGACTCGCCGGTGCCGGGCAGCGAGATGCCGATGTCGGCATGCTTGCTCTCGCCCGGGCCGTTGACGATGCAGCCCATCACCGCGACGTTGAGCGCCTCGACGCCCGGATACTGCTTCTTCCAGGCCGGCATCGATTCGTGGATGAAGCCCTGAATGTCGCGGGCCAGTTCCTGGAACGTGGTCGAGGTGGTGCGGCCGCAACCCGGGCACGCCGCCACCAGCGGCACGAACACCCGGAAGCCCATAGTCTGCAAAATCTCCTGCGCGACCTTGACCTCAATCGTACGGTCGCCGCCCGGCTCGGGCGTGAGCGAGATACGGATGGTGTCGCCGATCCCCTGTTGCAGCAGCACCGAGAGCGCGGCCGACGACGCCACGATGCCCTTCGAGCCCATGCCGGCCTCGGTGAGGCCGAGATGGATGGCGTAGTCCGACCGCTTGGCCAAATCCATATAGACCGCGATCAGGTCCTGCACCGCCGAGACCTTCGCGGACAGGATGATCTTGGAGCGCGGTAGGCCGATCTCCTCGGCGCGCTGCGCCGACAACAACGCCGACTGCACCATCGCCTCGCGGGTCACGGCGCGCATGTCCATCGGATTGGGGGACTTGGCGTTCTCGTCCATCAGGTGCGTCAACAACTCCTGATCGAGCGAACCCCAGTTGGCGCCGATCCGCACCGGCTTGTCGTGCTTGATCGCCATCTCGACGATGGCGCTGAACTGGCGATCCTTCTTGTCCTTGAAGCCGACGTTGCCCGGGTTGATGCGATACTTGTCGAGCGCCTCGGCGCAGGCCGGATGATCGGCCAGCAGCTTGTGGCCGATATAATGGAAGTCGCCGACGATCGGCACGTCGACGCCCATCTGCAGCAGACGGTCCTTGATATGCGGCACCGCGGCCGCCGCCTCGTCGCGGTCGACCGTGATGCGGACGATCTCGGAACCGGCGCGATGAAGCGCCGCGACCTGCCGGGCGGTGCCTTCGACGTCGGCGGTGTCGGTGTTGGTCATCGACTGCACGACGACCGGCGCGCCGCCGCCGACCTTCACGCTGCCGACATAAACGGGAACCGCGCTGCGTCGGGGTAATGGCTCGGCCGCAGTCGACATGCTGCTCTCCCTTTGCCTTTGAGGTGCCAGACCGGGCCAGCGCCGTCAACGCCGCGGCGGCAGGCGCGAACCGCGCCTCAAATCAATAGATCGGGTGCCTTGGACCCATAGACAATGCGCCTTCCCGATGCCCCTAAGGTACCATCTCGGCCGTGGCGATCTAATGACGATTCAATGAGTTATACGCCAAACGGAGAGAAAACGGACCCCTCAACCGCGCCGGACGCGCATCCGCTGCCCGATCATGACGGTCGCGACCACCGCGGCGGCATAGCCCAGGGTCTCAAACCGGATCGGCTCGCCGTTGACCGGCGCCGCCAGCGCCACGATCAAGAACGGCTGCAGCAGCATCAGTTGTCCGACGCGCGACACTCCGGCCATCGCCATCGCGGCATTGAACACGAAGAACGCCAGGAACTGGCTGACGAAGCTCACATAGGCGAGACCCGCCCAGGCCTTCGGCGGCACCGCCGACAGATCGGACGGCCACAGCCATGCCAATGCAATGACCGACAGCGGCAGCACCACGGTGACCTGCCACGAGATCACCTCCCATCCGGGCAGGCTCACGCTCAACCGGCCCGACAGCGCATAGGCGAATGCCCCCGCCGCCACGGTGCCGAGCAGAAAGATGTCGCCGGGCGCAATCGTCCAGGCATCGCCCTGACTCAACACGAAGACGATCACGATCGCGGCGCCTGCGAGGCTGACCAGCCAGAAGCCGGCGCTCGGACGTTCCGACGCGACCACGCACGCGGCAGCGGTGGTCGCGAGCGGGACGATGCCCAGCACGACGCCGCCATGCGCGGCCGGCACGCGTCGTCATCGCCAGCGCCATCAGCACCGGGAAAGCAACCGTCGAACACAGCGCGGCCAAGATCAGACGGCCCCACAGCGCGCGCGGCGGCAGCGGCCGGCGCAGGAGAAGCAGGAGCGCGAGACCGGCGCAGCCCGCGATGGTCGTGCGCGCCGCCGTCAGGAACAGCGGTTCGATCGAGCCGACCGCCAGGCGCGTCGCCGGCAGCGTTCCGGCAAACATCAGAACGCCCGCACAGCCGAGCGCAATACCGAGTCTCTCGCCGGGAATCGCCATGTCGGGGCGGATCAACCCGACGCCGACGACGGGAGTCAACCGGCGGGCGCGCACGCGCGATCCTCAAATTCGCACAGATTGATGGCTGGCCTCGGCATGCGCGCGGGAACCCGTGTGAATTGCCCGGGCGGCCCTTTCTCCGCCGAGTTCGGGAGGCCATATTCCCGGCATGGCGAAATCTCCCGGCAAGCCGCCGCAGAAACGCGATCCGGCCAAGCATTCGAAGAAGGATCCGGCCCGGCCGACGCGCGCCAAAGCGTCACGGCCGGATCTGCCGCCGATCGAGCCGGCGCTGGCGCAACTGCTCAATCCAGGGATTGCGCAGGGCACCGCGGGACCCGGTTCCCAGACCGGCCTGAAGCCGCCGCCGGACAATTCGTTCGACCGCCGCCGGGATTTCTCGGAGGCGCACCGCGCGCGCAAGTCGACGCAAGGTTTCGGCGAGGCGCCGCAATCGGGCTATGTGGCCAAGGGGCCGGTCTCGCCCGGCGAACTCGACCCCGATCTGGCGCGTGCGCTGGGCATCGACGAGGATGAAGGTGACGCCGCGAGTCTACCCTCCCCTGGAGGGGGAGGGTCGCGCGCTGAAGGCGCGCGGGGTGGGGTGAACAATACGGAAGAAGCCCCACCCGCGGATCGCTCTCTCACCCCCACCCGATCGCGCTCCGCGCGATCGACCTCCCCCCTCCAGGGGGAGGTGGGCACCGGCCGCGCGGCAAGAGATTCGGCAACCAACTCGGATGCTGGCGCGGATACATCGTCCTTCCGCGGCATCACTGGATCGTCGGCCACCGCATCGGCGTTGGAATCGCTGCTGCGCGAGGGCCGGCCTGAATTCGCTGAACGGCCGTGGACCCCGCACCGGCCGCCGCGGCCGGAGAAATCCGAGGGCGGCGTCCCGCTCGTCATCAAGTCCGACTTCGAGCCCAAGGGCGACCAGCCGCAGGCGATCCACGACCTGGTCGAGGGCGTCAATCGTCACGACCGAACGCAGGTGCTGCTCGGCGTCACCGGCTCGGGCAAGACCTTCACGATGGCGAAGGTGATCGAGGAGACGCAGCGACCCGCGCTGGTGCTCGCGCCCAACAAGACGCTGGCTGCGCAGCTCTACGGCGAGTTCAAGTCGTTCTTTCCGGACAACGCGGTCGAGTATTTCGTCTCGTACTACGACTACTACCAGCCGGAAGCCTACGTCCCGCGCACCGACACCTATATCGAGAAGGAATCCTCGATCAACGAGCAGATCGACCGCATGCGCCACTCGGCGACGCGTTCGCTGCTCGAACGCGACGACGTCATCATCGTGGCGTCGGTGTCGTGCATCTACGGCATCGGTTCGGTCGAGACCTATTCGGCGATGACGTTCACGCTCAAGCGTGGCGAGCGCATCAACCAGCGCCAGATCATCGCCGACCTGGTGGCGCTGCAGTACAAGCGCTCCGGCGGCGACTTCTTCCGCGGCTCGTTCCGGGTGCGCGGCGATGTGATCGAGATCTTCCCCGCGCACTACGAGGACCGCGCCTGGCGGGTGTCGCTGTTCGGCGACGAGCTGGAATCGATCCACGAATTCGATCCGCTCACCGGCCACAAGACCGACGAGCTCGAGTTCGTGAAGATCTACGCCAACTCGCACTACGTCACGCCGCGCCCGACGCTCATTCAGGCGATCCAGGGCATCAAGCTCGAGCTGCGTCAGCGGCTCGAGCAACTCAATGCCGCCGGACGCCTGCTCGAAGCGCAGCGGCTCGAGCAGCGCACCATGTACGATCTCGAAATGATGGAGGCGACCGGAAGCTGCGCCGGCATCGAGAACTATTCGCGCTATCTCACCGGACGCAAGCCCGGCGAGCCGCCGCCGACGCTGTTCGAATACGTGCCGGACAACGCGCTGGTGTTCGTCGACGAGATCGCACGTCACCATCCCGCAGCTCGGCGGCATGTTCCGCGGCGACTTCCGCCGCAAGGCGACGCTCGCCGAATACGGCTTCCGCCTGCCGTCCTGCATGGACAACCGGCCGCTGCGGTTCGAGGAATGGGACGCCATGCGACCGCAGATCCATGGCGGTTTCGGCGACGCCCGGCGGCTGGGAGATCGACCAGGCCGGCGGCGTTTTCGCCGAGCAGGTGATCCGCCCGACCGGCCTGATCGACCCGCCGGTCGATGTGCGGCCGGCGCGCACGCAGGTCGACGACCTCGTCGGCGAGGTGCGGCAGGTGGCCGCGAAGGGCTATCGCTCGCTCGTCACCGTGCTGACCAAGCGCATGGCCGAGGACCTGACCGAATACCTGCACGAGCAGGGCATTCGCGTGCGCTACATGCACTCCGACATCGATACGCTGGAGCGCATCGAGATCATCCGCGACCTGCGGCTCGGCGCGTTCGACGCGCTGGTCGGCATCAACCTGCTGCGCGAGGGCCTCGACATTCCGGAATGCGCGCTGGTCGCGATCCTCGACGCCGACAAGGAAGGTTTCCTGCGCAGCGAGACGTCGCTCGATCCAGACCATCGGCCGCGCGGCGCGCAACATCGACGGCCGCGTCATCCTGTATGCCGACCACGTCACCGGCTCGATGGAGCGGGCGATGGCCGAGACCAGCCGCCGCCGCGAGAAGCAGACCGCGTACAACACCGAAAACGGCATCACGCCCGAGAGCATCAAGAAGTCGATCGGCGACATTCTCTCCAGCGTCTACGAGCGCGACCACGTGCTGGTCTCGACCGGCGGCGGACTCTCCGGCATCGGCGAGGAGGACACCGCAACCATCGGGCACAATTTCGAGGCGGTGATCGCCGACCTCGAGACGCGCATGCGCGAGGCCGCCGCCGACCTCGATTTCGAGGAGGCCGCGCGACTGCGCGACGAGCTCAAACGGCTGCGCGCGACCGAGCTGGCGGTGATCGACGATCCGACCGCGAAGGCGGTGGCGATTTCACGATATGGCGCGAACGCGCCGCGCGCTCCGTCACCCTCTCCCAAGCCGAAGTCGGATTCATCCGACTTCGGCCAATCAAAGGTGCCTAACTCGGGTAAACCCGAGTTCGGATCGGGAGAGGGTCGTCCGCCAAAGGCGGGCGGGGTGAGGGGTGGAGCAAAGTCCACAAGCCCGAACTCGACGAGATGGGCATCGCGGTCTGGCACGAGGTTTCCCCTCATCGACCGGACGGCAAGCGCGAAGGCCCGCGTAAGCCGGGCCTGGACGAAATGGGGCCAGGTCCGGAGAGCAAGCCCTACCGCCCGGGCCCGCGCTCGACCTCAGGGCGCGCCGGCATGCGCGGCGGCTGGAAGCCGCGGCGTCGGTAGCTAGTTGCGGAATCAGGTTCCTTCGGTAGGGCGGCAACTATCCGCTGGAAACGACTTAAACTCCTATTTACTTTAGTTCTCTAATTGTTCTATGCTGACGACTTAACATTTCAAGAATTACCCGCGGGTCAAATGAAGCCGGACAAACTCATCTTTTCCGTCTTGGCCGCGCTTCCAAAACACGAAGTGAGAGGCAAGAAGCGCTTACAGAAGCTCGCCTTCTTGATGAAGGAAGCCGGTGTTGGTTGCGATGCTACGTTCAGGCTTTGGGATTACGGTCCTTTCAGCTTTGAGATCGCGAAGACTGCCGATTGGCTGACGGCCCTCGGTAAGATTGATGAAAGAACTGAACAAAGTGGTGCCCTCAATACATTTATGACCATCTATTCAATGGGCGCAGAAAGAGCATACGAGTGCAATTTTTTGACACCTCATCACAAGGAGCTATTGAAGTCCTTGGATACCTATTCAACAATAGAACTCGAAGTGGCGGCTACAATTCGATATTTTGAGCGACAAGGCTTTTCAAAACAAAGGGCAATTCAAGAGACGGTGGAAATGAAGCCTACCAAAACTATTGCACCGGTCATACAAAAAGCCGAAGAGATCATTCAACAATTAGACTAACCCCATATGAAGCGCGACCAGCGGACTTAGAGACCCAGTCCACAACCTGATCAGCTTCTCACATCAAAATCCCGAAGATCAACTTCTTTGGGAGCTAATACAAACTCCGGCTGTGCAGCGATTGCGCAGAATCAAGCAGCTTGGATTTTCGGAGTTCGTTTATCCCGGCGCAACACACAGTCGCTTCTCTCACGTCTTAGGCGCCATGCAAATGGCGCGCCGTATGCTTAATGTCTTTGAACGGACGGCCGTATTTCCCGCTGGCGAGGCGCACAAGAAACGACGCATGGCAACTCTTGCTGCTGCGCTTCTTCATGACGTGGGCCACGGTCCGTACTCCCACGTATTTGAAGAAATCTCCGAAAGCCTCGGGCTCGAAATGGCCCACGAAGAATACACCCTGAAATTTGATTGAGCTAAGTCCTATCAAGGACATTCTCAATCGACACGAAATCTCCCAAGAAGTAGCGACTTTCTTCAAGAAAGAGCCCGGTATACGACCCCTACACCGCAATTATTTCGAGTCAGCTGGATCGTGACAGATTAGATTTTTCTTGTCCGGGACCGCTATCACGCAGGACTTCGCTCCGCGGAGATTGATTTAGAGTGGCTCTTTGACAGCTTACGCATAGCGGAGGTTCCGATTGACCCACTTAAAGGTATCAAAGCCTACTCCTTCGTCGTGCTACCAAAAGGCGTCAGCGTAATGGAGGACTTCATAATTGCTTACACGCAGATGTATCAGAAAGTATACTTTCACAAAGCGACCCGGGCTGTTCAGCATGGTCCGAGACATCATTAGCGGCATATTCGCGGACAACAGAATTCTTACCGATTTGCAGCCTTCCTTTCCTATAATCCAATACTGGGCTTCACAGGAGCATCAAAGCGTCGAAAGGTACTTGGAGTTGGATGATGCATCGATTGTGTCTTTGGTAGCGGCAATTGGCGCTCGAAATTACGGTCCGATATCGGAAACTGCCAGAAGGTACCTGAGACGCGATTTGTACAAGTGCATCGAACTTCCGGTCTCCAAAAAGAAGCAACTCATTCCTGGCTTAACGGCCCGATTTGTGGAGGCTCTAAAGCTAGAAGGATTTGACTACTTCGATGATGTTCCGCCTGCCAAGTCATACAAACAATTTGCCGTAATGGATCCCAACTTCTTACTGAATATCATGATAATGAGAGGTGGCGATTTTGAACCACTTGGAGAAATTAGTGACATTGCTGATCAGTTGCCTGCGCGTGCCTACAGAATTTATTTTCGAAACGAAATTGACCGCGAGAAGGCTGCGGAATTGCTGAAAAAATGCCGCGTGGCTTAGGAACCCGCGCAAGCCAAACCTCGACGAAATGGGCCCGGGTCCGGAAAGCAAGCCCTATCGGCCGGGCCCGCGCTCGACCTCAGGGCGCGCCGGCATGCGCGGCGGCTGGAAGCCGCGGGGCCGCTGACGCAATAGCGGCCGCCGAAGTCTCGACGGCCGCTATTGTCTCGAAATGGGATGGGGCGCGTGCGCTAAGCCGCGATGCGCGTTAGGCAGACTGCGTTAGGCCGCGACCCGCTGCTTCTTCTTGTGCGGGAAGTCGGCGCTGTCGTAGAGCGCACGGATGCGCTGGTGATCGAGGCGGCTCTCGGCGATCTCGATATAGGCGCCAAGCAGCAGCGGCTGCGGCAGCTCCTCGATCGCAAAACGGATCGCTTCGGCCGCGTTGTCAAAGCGGCGGTACTTGATCACCTGCTTGAACTTGCGGTTGCGGGAGGGAAACAGCTCGGCGGGCGCGCTGTAATCGAATTTCGACATGGGGCGAACTCCAAATCACGAACCAAAATTGAACGGCTGACCAACCGCCTCACATATATAGGGAGAAACCGCCTCGAATCGAGAGGACAATTCGGGGTTTTTTGCATCGCAGCGGTGCGACTTAAGTAGTCCTGTTCACGGAGCGTTCTCAGATGGCACATGCTGCCAGTATCGATCATCTGGTCCTGAGCTAGCCGAACCGCGCGGCGCGCTTCGGTTCGACGAATAGTTGTCAGACCGATCGGGTCCAACCGCCGTCGACACGGATGTTCTGACCGGTGATGTAACCGGCGCCGTCGGATGCCAGAAACGCCACCGTCTTGGCGACTTCCTCGGCGGTCCCGTAGCGCTTCATGGGGATGCGCTGCTTGATCGCGTCCTGCTCCGGCCAACGCGTGGCGACATATCCCGGCAAGACATTATTCATCCGGATGTTCTTGTCGGCATACCGGTCCGAATACAACTTCGCAAAGCCACCGAGCGCCGCCCGCAACGCGGACGATACCGGATATGTCAGGTCCGGTTCGTAGGCGGAATACGTCGTCGTGTTGACGATCACCCCGCCGCCCTGCTGCTCGAAAATCGGCGTGACCGCGCGCGCAATTCGAATGACCGAAAGCAGGATCATGTCGAGTCCGGCGTGCCAGTCCTGATCGGAAATCGCGAGGAGATCGCCGCGGGGAACGGCGCCGCAACTGTTGACGACGACGTCGATCCGTCCGCGGGCCGCCAACGTCTCGCGCACGATACGGTCGATGTCCTCGGGCGACGTATTCGAGGCTGTGAAGCCCAGCCCCCCAAGCTCCTTGCCAAGCTGCTCGCCCTTCCCGGACGATGATGAAACCGCCACCTGATAGCCCGCCGCCGCGAGTTCGCGGGCGCAGGCGGCGCCGAGCCCGCTGCCGGCCGCAGTGATAAGCGCCACTTTGTTCACAGCCACCTCTCCTTGTTTTCTACGCCGCGCAGGTCACGCGCCAATCATCTCTAGAGGTCATGAAAATTCTTGATCTCCGGCGGGCGTTCCGAAAGTCCCAGTTCAGACCACCGGCTCGAGACGCGCTCGTAGATCTCGCGCCGAAGCAGCGTCCGCTTCGGCGCCTGCTTGAGATAGCGATGCGGCGCGCAGGCATTGATGAGCACCTTAGAGCCGTATGGCCTGGCTTCGGGGGCGAGGCTGGGATCAGACCGGTACGTCCAGGTATTGCGAAGGATGTCCAGGTCGTCGCTCGGATTGCAGCGCGTGCTCAGCGCCCAGACGACCTGATCGAAATCCGTGGGATCGACGTCTTCGTCGACCGCGATGATCCATTTGAGATAGGGCGCCGCAACACATTGCGCCGCCAGCGCGAGCGCCTGCGCCGCATGGCCGGGCCGCATCTGCTTGAGCGATATCACCGCCATGCACATCCCGGACGCGGCGGCCGGATGGACATAAGCTCCGCGAATGCCGGTCATTCCGTTCAGGACCAGGCTGTCGAGAATGCGCGCCGCTCGGATGATGCAGTGATACGCGCCCATTTCGCACGCCGGATATGTGGCCATCAACGATGCCGTCATGATCGGCGAACGGCGGTGATGAACCGCCTTCACCTGGATGACAGGCTTTGCCGCACGGTCGCCGCTGTAGAAGCCGTGGAACTCGCCCAACGGGCCTTCCATCTCGACATCGCCGGGGTAAGCCAGTCCCTCAATCACGAATTCCGCGCGAGCGGGAATTGGCAGGCCGACGGCCTCGGCCTGCGTAAGCTCCATCGGCCGCCCCATCAATCCTCCGGCAAAATCGATCTCGAACTCGTCGCGTCCTAGTCCCTGCGCCCCGGCGATCAGGAGGGCCGGATCGATGCCATAGACCGCAACGATCTCGCAGGGTTTCCCCAGCGCCCACCAGGCTTCGCAATCGAGAATGCCATGTCGGCCCGGCACGCAGTTCAAACCGACCCGATCTGCGGAATGCAGCGCGTGGCGGTACGACCCGACATTGATGCGGTCGCTGTTCGGCGGCCTGGTGAAAGTCACCGTGCCGGTTCCGATGAATCGTCCGCCGTCACCCGGCCAGAATTTTGGGACCGGAAACGCCGTAAGATCGATTTCATTGCCCCGAAGAACGACCTCGTTGACCGGGGCCTCCTCCATCGAGACGTAGACCGGAGCGATCCGGCGCTTCAGGATTTCACGCGTCGCGGCGATCATGTCCGTGGTCGAGAGCTTCGGATCAATGCCGACCGTCAGCGCGTAACGTTCTTTGCTGGCCGCCAGCATATTGGTCAGGATTCGCGCTTCCGTCCGGTTCCCGGTCAGATTGCTGAACAGAAACGCCGGCGCGTTCGGACGCTGACACCCCATGAACGTGATCGCGGACAATTCCTCGTCAGGATCGACCTCGGCATCGATGGACAACAATTCCTTGTGGTCCCTGATGACATCCAGCCATTCGCGCAAATCCCGCCAGCGGGCGACGCCGCGCGTCTGCGGAGTCCGCGGCTCCGTTGAATGCCGGTCGACCATAGAAACTGTTTCCGTCTTCCCTGAGGCTCGAACGCCGCCAACTTGACACACAATTCACGATTTAGAATATCTTTTCCGCGATGTGAAGGCAGCCGGTCGCGAGAGAATGCAGCGTCGTCCGTCCTTGGCCCGTGACCCTTCACGGGGCGCAGCACGCTTGACATCGAATTCGAAATACAGAAGATAAATTCATGGATGTGAAGACCGCTGGCCGTACAGTCGAGCTGTTCGAGGCTTTTGCCAAGCTGCGGCGCCCGGCCTCGCTGTCGGAGTTGGCGGCCGCAATCGGAATGCCGCTGTCGAGCTGTTCCAATCTCGTCCGCACCGTCCAGGCGCGCGGCTACCTTTACCTGCTTCGCGACCGCGGGCCGTTGTATCCGACCGCGAGGTTGCTTGAACTCGCCCGCGTGATCGCCGCGAACGATCCGATCTCTCTGCGCGTCGCCGGGCACCTGGTGGCATTGAGCGAGACATGCGGGGAAACCGTCGTCATCGGAACGATCCGAGGAAACGAGGTGATCTACATCGACGTGGTCGAATCCAAGCAGGCGATACGGTATTCGATCCGTCCCGGCAGCATGCGTCCCGTGCACGCCAACTCGATCGGCAAGGCGGTGCTGAGCCGCATGGATGCCACGACCCGCAGCGCCCTGCTCAAGAAGCTTCAGTACAAGAAGTTCACCGCCAAGACGATTCTGTCGGCAGAAGGCCTCGAAACGGATATCCGCAGTTCCATGCGCCGCGGATGGTTCGGCAATTCGAAGGAGAGCGTCGAGGACCTGGCTGCCGTCGCGATGCCGGTCACGATCAACGCGGGGACGTTCGGAATTTCCATCGCCGGACCGGCCGGCCGCATGCAGGGCGCCATCGAAGGCCACGTTGCGGCACTCAAGCGAACCTGCGCGAAGATCAATGACGCGTGACTTTCGGCCGTCAATCCTGGCGCAGGAGCACGCCCGTTCCGGTGTGCTTGCCTATCAAGAATGTCCGTGATCGCAGGGAAGCAATGAGCAACTACAACGTTGGCGACCTGGTCGCTGAGTTTCTCTCGAATTGTGAAGTAACAACCGCATTCGGCGTCGTATCGATTCACAATATCCCGATGCTCGATGCGATCGGCCGTCGCAACGTCATTCGTTTCGTCATGGCGCGCGGAGAAATGGGCGCGGGCCACATGGCCGACGCCTTCGCGAGGTCCACCGGCAAGCTCGGCGTGACGATCAGCAGTACCGGTCCCGGCGCCGCGAATGCCGTGCCCGGACTCGTCGAGGCGCGGTTTGCCGGAACGCCGGTTCTTCATCTGACCGGACAGACCGCCTCCAAGTTCGTCGACAAGCAGCTGGGCAATGTTCATGACGTTGCCGACCAACTCGGAATGTTGCGATCGGTGTCGAAGTCGGCCTACCGGATCCGCACCGCGAGCGAGGCTCTCGGCGTCCTGACGCGAGCGGCCGTCGAGGCGCTCACGCCGCCCAAAGGCCCGGTCAGCGTGGAGATACCGATCGACATTCAGCAGACGGCAATCGAACGGCCGACGGCGCTCGATTATTTCGTGCTGCCGATTCCATCACCGGTCCGGCCATCGGATGCCGACCTCGACATGCTCGCGCGCCAGGTCATCGCGGCCAAACGTCCGATGTTGTGGCTCGGGAATGGCGCGCGCGACGCCGGTCCGGCCGCCTCAAGACTTCTGGATCTCGGCTTCGCGATGGTCAGCAGTTGGGCCGGCCGGGGGATCGTCCCGGAAGACCATCCGATGACCTTGGGCGCGCTGAACGGCAACGGCTTTCCTGCCGTCGAGGATTTCTACCGCACGGTCGATTTGATGTTGGTGGTCGGATCGCGTCTGCGGGGCCATGAGACCGGAGATTTCAATCTCAAACTGCCGAAGAACCTGATCTGCATCGACGTCGATCCGGCCGCCAACGGACGGGCCTACCCCAACACTGGATTCATTTGCGCGGACAGCGCGCTCGTGCTCGAGGGCCTGTTGAAGCGCATCGACGGCAGGATGACGGTCGATCCGACGTTTGCGCCGGCGTTCAAGGCGCTGAAGGCCGCCGTCCAGGAGGAATTCCGCCAGTCGCTTGGCCCGTACTCGGACTTCCCGAAACAACTTCGCGACGTGATGCCTCGCGACGCGATCTGGGTCCGTGACGTTACGATGAGCAACACGACATGGGGCAATCGTCTGTTCCCGGTCTACGGACCGCGCGACAGCATCTATCCGGTCGGCGCCGCCATCGGTCCGAGTCTTTCCCTCGGTATCGGCGCGGCATTGTCGGGCGGCGGTCGCAAGACTGTGGTCATGACGGGCGACGGCGGGTTCAGCCTCAACATGTCGGAGCTTTGGACCGCCGTGCAGGAGCGCGCCGACATGGTCATTATCGTGATGAACGACTACGGCTATGGCGTGATCAAAGCGATTCAGGATGCGTGGTACGGGGGCCGGAAGTTCTACGGCGATCTGATGGCGCCGGATTTGGAAAAGCTCGCCGCGTTGGCAGGCGTGCCGTTCTGGAGAGTGACGAAGAGCTCCGAATTCGGATCGACGGTCGGCAAGGCCATTGCGCATACCGGACCGACGATCGTCGAAGTCGATATGAAAACGATCGGGGCCCACCCTCCTTATTACCCGTACGTTCCCAAGCCGCAGCAGGCGGCCGCGCGATAGTCCTCTCGGACAAAACGACCCGCGGTGATGCTAGAACGCGCCCGGAAAGGTTCCGCCGTCCAGCAGCAGGCTTTGCCCGGTGATGAAGCCCGCCTGCGCGGAACAGAGATAGGCGCATGCATCGCCGAACTCGGCGGGATCGCCGAAACGCTTGGCCGGGACCGCCGCGGTTCGGGCTGCGAACGCCTGCTCCTTGCTGATACCGCTCTTCTTTGCCGTGGCTTCAAGATAGCCGTAAAGGCGTTCGGTCCCGAACGGCCCTGGCAGCAAAAAGTTGATGGTGACATTCGATGCCGCGACCGACCGCGCGACGCCGCCCAGGAACGCGGTCAGACCCGCGCGCGCCCCAGACGACAGGTCGAGGCCGACCAGCGGCATTTTGACCGAACCCGACGTGATGTTGATGATGCGGCCGAACTTCCTGCGCACCATCGGGTCGATGACTTTCTGAATGAGTTCGATCGCCACGATCATGTTGGCGGAGACGCCCGCGGCAATCTGTTCGCGCGTCAACTCCCTGAAGTCGCGCGCGGGAGGCCCGGCATTGTTGTTGACGAGAATGTCCGGCTCTCCCACCGCCGCGAACAGGGCGGATTGCCCTTCGGCGGTCCCGACATCCGCCACAACCGGCGTGATCTTGGCGCCGGTCTCGGCCCGGATGGCATCGGCGGTCGCGTTCAGCACCGCCGCGTCGCGCCCGTTGATCACCACTTGACACCCGGCACGAGCCAGCGACGTCGCGCAGGCCCGGCCGAGCCCACGGCTCGATGCGCATACGATCGCGGTACGTCCGGCAATTCCCAGATCCATTGTGCTTGTTCCCTTCGCGGCAGCGGTGGCCAATTGTCACACGCGCACGGACCTACCGGATTTGCTCGACCGGTAGTTTCACATACATGAATTCGCATTTTGTGCGCTGTTGACGATCTAGCATGCTGACCGTTAACTGGGAAAGAAGGAACGCCACGGGAACGGCTTCAAATCTGGAAGCCGTCGAAGATCGGCCAGCGCTGACGGAGTTAGCATGCCCCTCGGGAGAGTTTTGTTCGCCGCACTGATGGTTCTCGCGAGTGCGCAAGCCAACGCTCAATTGCTTGGTTCGGATCAAAAGATCAAGATCATTTCCCCCTTCGCGGCCGGCGGTGCCGTCGACCATGTCGCACGCGTCGTCGCCAATAACATGCCGAAAGGCGGCGCCATCGTTGACAACCGCACTGGCGCGGGAGGCGACATCGGCGTGTCGGCCGCCGCCAAAGCGACGCCGGACGGCAACACGCTCCTGCTTCACACCAGTTCGTTTGTCATCAACGCAACCATCCGCGGGAAGTCCAAGGAGATTGCGGAGGCGTTCGAACCCTTGACGAGGATCGGCGCAGTCAAGTTTGTTCTGGTCGTCCGGAGCGATCTCCCGGCAAAAACGCTTCCGGAGCTGATTGCGCTGGGCAAATCCGGAAAGAATTTGACCTACGGATCGACCGGACACGGCACCGCGCTGCACATCGCCGGAGAGATGCTGAATGACGCCGCGGGCATCAAGGCCGTGCATGTGCCTTATCGCGGCCTCAACCCTGCGTTCACCGACATCCTGAGCGGCCAGATCGACTACATCATCACTTCGGTGATCGGCGTTCTGCCGTACGTTCGGGCCGGCAACGTCCGGCCATTGGCGGTCTTTGAATCGGAGCGTGCCGATCAACTGCCCGACGTCCCGACCACGGGCGAACTCGGCCTTCCTGGATTGGTATTGTCGAGTTGGTACGGAATATTCACTCAGGCCGCGGTGCCTGAGGGTCGCCGCAAAGAGCTTGAGGAAACCTTGATGCAAGTTCTTCGGTCGCCAAAAATCAACGAGCAACTCCTCGCGGCCGGGCTCACCGGCCCTCAGGATGCCGCTGCGTTCAAGAAGTCCGTGAATGCCGACTTCGCTCGTTGGCCGGGGTTGCTGAGCCGTATCGCGATCACGCTCGATTGACATCGCCGGCGTCGACATCGCAATCGTTTCGGTGACACCGAATGCCGCCTGAGAACACGGCATGTAAGAAACGCGAGCATACCGGAGGAAGAAGATGACGAAAGGCCGCACCATCACCCGCCGCGGCGCGATCGGCACAATGGCGGCCGGCGCCGGGCTCGTAGCGGCGGTCACGTCAAGCGAGTTCGCCGGTCCGGCATGGGCTCAGTCGCAGCAGAAGACATTCGTCCTGGTGCACGGCGCCTGGCATGGCGGCTGGTGCTGGCGGCGCGTCGCCGACCCGCTTGAGAGGCAGGGCCACAAGGTCTTTACGCCGACGCTCACCGGAGTAGGCGACCGCTCGCATCTCCTAAGCAAGGACATCAATCTCGACACCCACATCGCGGATATCGTCAACCTGTTCAAGTGGGAGGACCTCAACAACGTCTGCCTGGTGGCCCATTCCTACGGCGGCTGGCCGAGTTCGGGCGCGCTTGAACAGATTGGCGACCGCGTCTCGTCGATCATCTGGCTCGATGCGTTCAAGCCGGACAACGGCGAGAAAGTCCTCGACTATGCCTCCGAGTTCAACCGCAAGAATTTCCAGGAGGCGATCGCACGCGGCGAGCCGGGCCGCGCGTCGCCGAAGGCGGAGGTGTTTCGCGTCAACGAAAAGGACCGCGCCTGGGTCGATTCCAAGACCACGCCGCAGCCCAACGGCGTCGCCGTGCAACCCATCAAGCTGACCGGCGCGCGCGAAAAGATCGCGAAGAAGACCTACATCCGCGCCCCGAGATTTCCGCAGCCGGCGTTCGACAAGGCGCTGGCGGAGTGCAAGGCCGACAAGTCGTGGAAGACCTACGAAACCACGGATGCCGGACATAACGTCATGATCGATACGCCACAGTGGTTGGTTGACGTCATGATCAAAAGACTCCTGAAAGCGTCGAATTTCGCGGATCGCGCGCGAGATGCACGAAAGTATGCGAGACCATCGATCTCGTATCGCGCGGCAAAAATTCGCAGCGAGATTGAGATTGTTCACACTCCCTTCGCCAGCTCGCGCAGCTTGAATTTCTGCACCTTGCCGGTCGAGGTCTTCGGCAGTTCGACGAACACCACGTAGCGCGGACACTTGTAGCCGGCGAGATGCTTGCGGCACCAGGCGACCAGTTCGTCGGTGGTGGCTGCTGCGCCGGGCTTCAGTTCGACGAATGCGCACGGCGTCTCGCCCCACTTGTCGTCGGGCTTCGCCACCACGGCGGCGGCCTGCACGGCCGGATGCTTGTAGAGCGCGTCCTCGACCTCGATCGACGAGATGTTCTCGCCGCCCGAGATGATGATGTCCTTGGAGCGGTCCTTGAGCTGGACGTAGCCGTCCGGATACATCACGCCGAGATCGCCGGAGTGAAACCAGCCGCCGGCGAATTCCTTCTGCGTCGCGGTCTTGTTCTTGAGATAGCCCTTCATCACCACGTTGCCGCGGAACATGACCTCGCCGATGCGTTTCGCCGTCGCGCGGCACCGGCGCGCATCGTGTCGGGGTCGCGCACGTCGAGGGCTTCGAGCGGCACGTAGCGCACGCCCTGCCGCGCCTTGCGGGCGGCCTGCTCGGCGGGCGGCAGCGCGTCCCACGCCTGCTGCCATTCGTTGACGGTCGCGGGACCGTAGGTCTCGGTCAGGCCGTAGACATGCGTGACGTTGAAGCCCGCCTCCTTCATCGCGGCGAGCACGGCCTCGGGCGGCGGCGCGGCCGCGGTGAAGAACTCGATCCGACATGCGGCAGCGGCTTCTTCTCGTCGGCCGGCGCGTTGAGCAGCGTCGCCATCACGATCGGCGCGCCGCACAGATGCGTGACCTTGTGCTCGGCGATGGCGTCGTACATGGCGCGCGCGCGCACTGCGCGCAGGCACACATGGCGTGCCGGCCACCACCGAGATGGTCCACGGAAAGCACCAGCCGTTGCAATGGAACATCGGCAGCGTCCAGAGATAGACCGGATGCTTTGCGCATGCTGCCGGTCAGCACGTTGCCGATGGCCAGCAGGTAAGCGCCGCGGTGGTGATAGACCACGCCCTTCGGGTCGCCGGTGGTGCCCGACGTGTAGTTGAGCGCGATCGCGTCCCATTCGTCGTCCGGCATCTGCCAGGCGAAATCCGGATCGCCGCCGGCGAGGAAGTCCTCGTATTCGATCGTGCCGAGCCGTTCGCCGTCGCCGCCGTATTCGGGATCGTCGTAATCGATCACCAGCGGCTTCACCTTGGCGAGGCGCGAGCGCCTCCTTCACGACCTTGGAGAACTCGCGGTCGGTGATCAGCACCTTGGTCTCCGCATGATCGAACTGGAATGCGATGATCGCGGCGTCGAGCCGCGTATTGATCGTGTTGAGCACACGCGCCGCTCATCGGCACGCCGTAGTGGCATTCGAGCATGGCGGGCGTGTTGGCGAGCACCACCGAGACCGTGTCGCCGCGCGCCGATGCCGCGCTGACGCAGGGCCGACGCCAGCCGGCGCGACCGCGCGTAGAAGTCGCGATAGCTCCGCCGCAGCGCGCCGTGCACGATCGCGGTGCGGTCGGGAAACACCGTCGCCGAGCGCTCCAGAAACGACAGCGGCGTGAGCGGCTGAAAATTCGCCGGGTTGCGGTCGAGATCGGTGTCGTAGGGCGTAAGTGTCATAACCTAAGCCTATTCCGTTCGCGGCGTGTGAGCCGAGCCGTCGACTGTCCAGCCTTCCAACCGGGTGACCTGGATAACCGCACCGGGATAAGATAGCGCAGCAACAATGGTCCGTTGACATGCGTGGAAAGATTTTCATCAGCTATCGCCGGGACGACAGCGCCGGCACAGTACACGGCATCGCGCAGTATCTTGGGCGCGCGTTCGGCCGCAATCAAGTCTTCCTCGACGTGGACATGATTTCCGGCACGAACTTTCCCCGCGAACTCAGCAAGCGGCTTTCGGAATGCAGCGTCCTGCTCGCTCTGATCGGACCGCAATGGCTCAACGTCAAGGACGCTCAGGGCCGCCATCGGCTGGAAGATCCCGACGACTGGGTTCGGCTTGAAATCGGGCAGGCGTTGAAGCGAGGCATCGTCGTCATCCCGGTGATGATCGGAGCAGCTCAGCTCCCCGACAAGGCGGCGCTGCCGGAGGACTTGAAAGGCCTGCTCGATCACCAAGCCGCACGCGTCAGCACGGATTTGTTTCGCAACGATCTTGCGGGCCTTGCGAAAGATATTTCGATGTTGCGAGGACGTACCCGATGGCCGGCCGTCGCGGCCGCCGTTGTCATCGCGGTGCTCATCGCGGGAGCCGGGTTCGGCGCGTGGCAGGCGGGTTGGTTCGGACGGGCACCGAGCCGGCCGCAGGCCTCCGAGCGTCCGGCACAAAGGGCCGAACCGACGCCGCCGTCCGGTCCGGTCAGCACCGCCGATGTGCGCGCTCGCTGCGTCAGGGACCAGAAGCATCCGGATGGCGCAGACATCGCTGCCGACCTTGCCAACAACATTCGCGAACCGACGCTTCCGATACGGTTGGGTGGCCGAAACATCGGCGCCAACTGGCGCGCCCAACGTGACCTGGCACGACATCGTCGACGCATCCGCCGGCGACGGCGCGTTACAACTCCGCATCCCCTGGCGCAATGGACGGCTGCGGCTCGTCCCGGTCGTGCAACGTCGACACGCCACGCGGAGTGCAAGCGTTGCATTGATGCTCCAAGGCATGTGGAGCCAGGACAACGGCTATGGCTGCATTGAGTTGACGTTCGACAATGACGGCCAAGCGCGCGGAGCAATCGGCGTGATGGACGCCAGCAAGCTCGACACCCAGGCGTTCATCGAACGCGTCTATGAACGCTCCTACTAGATGGTGTCCACGGGTCAGAGCTTGCGCATCTCGTGGATGCCCTGCCAGATCAGCGCGATCGAGATGAAGAACACCAGCACGTAGGCGATCTTGTAGAACTGCGTCGCCGGCACGCGACGCGCCAGCCACAGGCCGAAGATGTTGGTGGCGATCGCGCCCGGCAGCAGAACGAGCGAGGTGCCGAGCGTTGCGGTCGAGAACTGGCCGAGCGCGAAATACGGCGCGACCTTCATCACGTTGACCAGCCCGAAGAAGATGATCGTGGTGCCGATCAGAGTGAACTTGTCGAGCCGCTGCGGCAGGATGTGCACCTGATAGGGCGGCGCGCCGACCTGGATGATGGTCGAGGTGAAGGCCGCGAGCGACCCCCAGAACATCGCCCATCGGCACGCTCGGCCGCTGCGGCTCCGGTGGCACGTGTGCGATCCACGACCAAGCCACGAACACGATGCCGATCACGCCGACTGCGATCTCGACATAGGCGTTCGGCACGTAGGCGGCGAACAGCCAGGCGGCCAGCACGCCGACCACGGCGCCCGGCAGCAGCACCTTGAGGTTCCAGGCGCTCCAGCGACCGGCGATAGACCCAGGCCGACAGCACGTCCTGGCACAGCAGGATCGGCAGCAGGATCGGCGGCGGCCTGCAGCGGCGGCACCGCCAGCGCCAGCAGCGGGGTCGAGATCATGCCGGCGCCCGCGAAGCCGCCCTTGCTGATTCCGAGCGCCACAATGGCCGGAATCGCCAGCGAGTATAGAACAGCGGATCAGTGATGATGGTCATCGCAGCGGGAGTTCGGCGGAACCGGCAGGCGCGGATATAGGGCTTCGCCGTGCCAAGGCGCCACCCGGTTTTCTGCATGGCGGACGAGCGCGCGCTCAGCGCCACCACAACTCGGTGAGCGAGCTGCGGATGAGTTCGACCGCGATGAAGAACATCAGCACATAGGCGATGCGGAAGAAGTGTTCGGTCGAGATGCGGCGAACCAGCCAGAGGCCCACATAGTTGGCCGCGATGGCGAGCGGCAGCAGCACCGCCGCGAACATCAGGTTCTCTGCCGTCAACTGGCCGAGCGCGCCGTAGGCCGGCACCTTCATCACGTTGCTGAGCGCGAACAGCATGGTGAGCGTGCCCGCATAGGTGAACTTGTCGAGACCTTGCGGCAGCAGGTGAATCTGCCAGGCCGGGCCGCCGGCATTGGCGAGCAGCGTCGTGAAGCCGCCGATCGCGCCAAACAACCCGCCAGTGAATGCGTTGGGCGTGAACCGCAGGCGCTCGAACCGCTCGCCAAGCCAATGCCGCAGCACGAACGCGGCGGCGATCAGGCCGATCGCCAGCCGGATATGCGCCGCGCCGAGCGAAGCGGCAAACAGCGCCCCCACCGTGATCCCGACCGCCATGCCGGGCAGCATGACCTTCAGGTTCCAGGCGCTCCAGGTCCGGCGATAGGTCCAGATCGTCAACACGTCCTGCGCCATCACGATCGGCAGCAGGATCGCGGCCGCCTGCAGCGGCGGCACATAAAGCGACATCAGCGGCAGACCCATGACTCCAAGGCCGAAGAAGCCGCCCTTGGAGAGGCCAATCAACGTCACCGCAACCGCGGTAACCAAGAGGAAGACAGGATCGGCAGTCACGGGGCCCGGCAGGTGGGAAGCGAGCGGTGCGCCCGCAAAGTGATCTCGATCAAAGCGCAGGCCCGCCGTCCGCGCCAGCCTTTTTGACCCATTGGTCGCGCGGGTGCGGCTTGCAAACAGCACGGTCCCGCTCACAATGGCGACAAAGGCTGCCTACTAGGGAAGGCACGCGTCATGGATGCCCGCACGAGCCGATATCACGAGGTCTACGCCCGCAGCATGCGCGACCCGCAAGGGTTCTGGGGCGAGGCCGCGCAAGCCATCGACTGGATCGAACAGCCCAAGCGGATCTTCGACCCATCGGCCGGCGTGTACGGCCGCTGGTTCGTGGACGGCGTCTGCAACACCTGCTGGAACGCGGTCGACCGGCACGTGCTGGCCGGGCGCGGCGCGCAGGCAGCGATCATCTACGATTCGCCGCTCGCGGAGAAAAAGACCACCATCACGTACGACCGGCTGCTGACCGAGATCCAGGTGCTGGCCGGCATTCTGCGCGATCTCGGCGTCGGCAAAGGCGACCGCGTCATTCTCTACATGCCGATGGTACCGGAAGCGGTGATCGCGATGCTGGCCTGCGCGCGGCTCGGCGCGATTCATTCGGTGGTGTTCGGTGGATTTGCCGCCAAGGAACTCGCGACCCGCATCGAGGACTGCAAGCCGAAGCTGATCCTGTCGGCAAGCTGCGGCATCGAGCCGGGCCGCATCGTCAAGTACAAGCCGCTGCTCGACGAGGCGATTGCGCTGTCGTCGCACAAGCCCGAGGCCTGCCTGATCCTGCAGCGGCCGCAGGCCGAAGCCACGCTGGTCGCGGGCCGCGATCACGACTGGGCGACGGCACGCGACAACGCGCTCGTGTGGGCCAAGTCGCTTTGGGGATGCGTGCCGGTCGCCGCCACCGATCCGCTCTACATTCTCTACACCTCGGGCACGACCGGCCGTCCCAAGGGCGTGGTGCGCGACAACGGCGGCCACATGGTCGCGCTGAAATGGTCGATGCACAATCTCTACGGCATCGATCCGGGCGAGGTGTACTGGGCGGCCTCCGACATCGGCTGGGTGGTCGGCCACAGCTACATCGTGTACGCGCCGCTGTTTCACGGTTGCACCAGCATCCTCTACGAGGGCAAGCCGGTCGGCACGCCGGACGCCGGCGCGTTCTGGCGGGTGATCTCCGAGCACGGCTGCGCCGCGATGTTCACGGCACCGACCGCGTTCCGCGCCATCCGCAAGGAGGACCCGCAGGGCAAGCTGCTCTCGCAATACGACCTGTCGAAATTCCGCACGCTGTTTCTGGCCGGCGAGCGCGCCGACCCGCCGACGGTGGAGTGGGCCGAGCAGATGCTGAAAGTGCCGGTGATCGATCACTGGTGGCAGACCGAAACCGGCTGGGCGATCGCCGGCAATCCGGTGGGGCTTGGGCAATTACCAGTGAAGCATGGCTCGCCGACGGTCGCGATGCCGGGCTACGACGTGCAGGTCGTCGACGAACAGTGCAAGCAGGTGGCCGCCAACCAGATGGGCTCGATCGTGGTGAAGCTGCCGCTGCCGCCGTCCTGCCTGCCGACGCTGTGGCAGGCCGACGAGCGCATGCGCGAGAGCTATCTCGACGAGTTCCCGGGCTACTACAAGACCGCGGACGCCGGCTTCAAGGACGAGGACGGCTACCTCTACATCATGAGCCGCACCGACGACATCATCAACGTCGCCGGCCACCGGCTCTCGACCGGCGGCATGGAAGAGGTGCTGGCCGGCCACAAGGACGTCGCCGAGTGCGCCGTCATCGGCATCGCGGATTCGCTCAAGGGCGAAGTGCCGTGCGGCTTTATCGTGCTCAAGGCCGGCGTCAACCGTCCGGCCGCCGAGATCGAGCAGGAATGCGTGGCGCTGATCCGCGAAAAGATCGGGCCGGTCGCCGCCTTCAAGCTTGCCATTGCGGTAAACCGCCTGCCGAAGACGCGGTCCGGCAAGATCTTGCGCGGCACCATGAAGAAAATCGCCGACGATCAGCCGTGGTCGATGCCGGCGACGATCGACGACCCGGCGATTCTCGATGAAATCGGCGGCGCGCTGAAGGGCAAAGGGCTTGCCAGCCGTCAGTAGTCTCGTGCAGGCCGCGGCGATTGATCGAAAGTGGTAAGACACCGGCGGTTGCGCTTGCAACCACCGGGGCATAGCTGGACGCCCATGACGTCCCGACCCGAGCCCACGGATGAGCGACCGAGCCCGCAGGACGTGCGGGAGACCGTCGATCGCATGATGCTGAGCGACGACTTTGCGCGTTCGCCGCAACTCGCCGCCTTCCTGCGCTTCGTCGTCGAAGCGGTTCTGCAAGGCAAGAGCGACCGCATCAAGGGCTACACCATCGGCGTCGAAGTGCTGCGCCGCGACCCGAAGTTCGATCCACAGGCCGATCCAATCGTGCGCGTCGAGGCGACGCGGCTGCGGCGCACGATCGAACGCTACTATGCCGGGCCGGGCGCCGACGATCCGATCGTGATCGATCTGCCGCGCGGCTCCTACGTACCGACGTTTCGCCGGCGGAAGATCGAAGCGCCTTCCCAGATCGCTCCACAGGTGGGAGTTCTGGGCGGCTGGCGGCGCGCGGCGGTCGTTGCCGGCATCGCCGCCGTTGCAGTCGGCATCGTCGTTACCGCGATCCTGCTGCGTGGCGGCGGGACATCGGTGACCGAGCATACCGCCTCCATGGTGCTGCCGCCGGGAAACGGCATGCCGGTCATGCTGGTCGAGACCCTGGAGACAACGGGCACGCCGCCGTCTAATCCTCCTGGCCCGTCGCCTGTGGTTCTTTCAGAGCGAATCCGCGACGCGTTTTCCCGCTTCGACACCATCAACATTGTCGTTGAACCGAAGCACAGCTCCAACAACGACTATCGGCTTATCGGTTCGATTGATTATCGCGACGATCAGGCAAGCTTCCGCTTCCGCCTGCTGGATTCGTCCGACAGCAACATCGTGTGGTCGCAGACTTTCGACAACGATTCGGCCAAGGGCGAGAAGGCCGTCACCGACGAGATCGTCACTGCGCTGGCGACGGCACTGCTGCAGTCCTACGGCGTCATCCGGTCGCGCGACCGCGCCAGGCAGATATCGTCGAGCGAAGGCGACCCGCGCTATCGTTGCATCCTGCTCGCGGCCGACGCGCTACGCTCCCAGCAGCCCGCCGAATACGAAGCAGCGCGCAGTTGTCTCGAACGTCTCACCGCGCTCGATCCGAGTTTCGCGGTGGGCTTTTCGTTTCTGACGGTCGTCTATACGCGCGAGCACCAGCTCGGCTATACCGCGCGCCCCGGCGACTCGCCGCCGCTCGATCGTGCGCTGCGTGCCGCCCGGCGCGCTGTCGAGCTTAATCCGGCCAGTTCGCGGGCCCATGTGGTCCTGATGGTGGCGTTGTTCGCGCGCGGTGACGTCGCCGAAGCGTTCGCCGCCGGCGACAAGGCCCTCGCGCTCAATCCCTATGACATGCTGACCTTCGCCGAATACGGCGGCCGGCTTGTGCTGAGCGATGAGGTCGCGCGCGGGATGACCATGCTGCGCCGTGCCGCCCAATTTCAGCCGATCCTTCCCTCCTGGCATCACTTCTATCTGTTCCTCGGTCACTATCTCGCCGGCGACCTGCACGAGGCGAGCTACCAGGCCAGCCAGATCACCGCCGAGGATTACGCGGCAGGTTATCTGGCGAAGGCGCTGGCGGCGGCGGCAACCGGCGATGCGGCCCGCGCCCGGGAGGCGATCGACCGGCTCATCGCCCTGGCGCCGGCCTGGCGGGACGACCCGCGGCAGGAACTGCGGCGCTTCATTCCCAACCCGGGAATCGTTGATCGGCTGGGACGTGACCTCGCCACCGCGGGGCTCGGCGGACGCTCCTAACCCGCCCGCGCCGTCGTCCGGGCGTTTTATAACCCCATGTGATCGTTCGATAATTCGTGAGCCTTGTGCTCATTTAGCAGTAAGTTGCTTGCCCTTGGGCGCCCAGGTTCCGAGAAGGCCGCTCCCATAACCGGATGGACGCCGTGATTTCCAACGGCGGCATCCCCGGACCGACTCCCTTTGCCGTCATCCCGAGACGTCCGAGCGCAAGCCAGGACCTCGACGGGCGACGCCCTGGTCGGCGGCCCGACTTCAGACCCCTGCTTCCTTCGAGGCGCCCGGCTCACGCCGCGTTTCACGTCTGGATGCCGGGTGAACGCCGCCCGCCGTTGAACGAGGCCCTTTATGTCGAACCACCAAGACCGCACCTCCAACGACAACGAGGTGGTGTGGGTTGACGATCGCGGCGAGTATCCGGCGCCGGACGATACCCTCCTGTCGCTTTCAAATGTCGCGAGGATGTTCAACGTCTCGCGCTCCGCCCTGCTTTTCTACGAATGGCGGGGCCTGATCAAGCGCCGACACCGGGTCGGCAACACGCGCGTCTATGGCTGGGCCGACTGCGACCGCATCGCATTCATCATCAAGGGCCGCCGGGTCGGATTGCCTCTAGACGAGATGGGGCCGCTGCTCAAGGCCGCCGATGCAGACGCGACGCCCGAGAGCATCAAGGCCGGCCGTCGCCAGTGCATGGAGTTGATCGAACGGCTGGATCGGCGGCGCGCGCACCTGCGCGAAGCGCTCGCCGAACTGCGTCACCTCGACACGATGTTGTCCGGCAAGGCGGTGGAACAGGACGATCCGGGCGCCTGACGGCGAACGGCTTCATTCCGAGCCGGCGATCCCGGCATCCTGGATGATCTTGCCCCAGCGCGCGATCTCGCTCGCGACGAACTGCTTCATCCCATCCGGCGACGGGCTGACCTGCACCAGCGCGCCGTCGCGCGTCAGTACGTCCACGACCGATGGATCGTTCATGATCTCGCGAATGTTGCCGGCGAGCTTGTCGACGATCGGCTTCGGCACGTTCGCGGTCGTCGTCACGGTGTGCCACGACGAGGTGTCGTAGCCCGGGATGCCGACCTCGGCCAGCGGCGGGATGTCGGGCGCGGCCGGCACGCGCTGCGCGGTCGTCACGCCGAGCACGCGCAGCTTGCCGCTCTGGATCAGCGGCAGTGCGGGCGGCAGGTCGCAGAACATCATCTGGATGTGGCCGCCAGCCACGTCCTGGAGCGCGGGCGCCGACCCCTTGTAGGGGACGTGCACGAGGTCGAGGCCGAAGATGCCCTTGAACATCTCGCCGTTGAGATGATGGAAGGTGCCGGGGCCGGGCGTGCCGAACGACACCGAGCCGGGCTTGTCCTTGGCGAGCTTGACCAGATCGGCGACCGAATGGACCGGCAGCGCCGGGTTGACCAGCAGCACGAACGGCACCCGCGCCAGGAGCGAGATCGGCTGCAGGTCCTTGCGCGGATCGTACGGCAGGTTCTTGCGCATGCTGACGTTGATCGCGAGGATCGTGCTCGACGCCATCATGATGGTGTGGCCGTCGGGCGCGCGCATTCGCGACCGCCACCGCGGCCGTAACCCCGCCGCCGCCCGGCCGGTTCTCGATCACGAACGGTTTGCCGAAACGCTGCTCGAGCTTCTGACCAAGCAATGCGGGCGAACAGGCTGGTCACACCGCCGGGCGCGAACGGCACGATGAACGTCACCGGCTTGCTCGGATAGTCCGACGGCCTGCGCGACCGCCCGCTCGGACGCGGCGCCGAGGATCAGCAGCGCCAAAAGAACGCCGCGCATTGCCGTGATCATTGGCCGCCTCTCCCTCGCCGGTATCGGCGTCTATTCGACGGTGATCTTCGCCGCCTTGATGATCGGCCCCCACTTGGCGGCTTCGCTCGCCATGAAGGCTTTCAGATCGTCCGGTGTGCCGCCACCGGCCTGCATCTCGAACTTGGCGAGATCCGTGCGACCCTTGCTCGCTCTTGAGGTAGGCGTTGACAATGGCGTTCACCTTGCCGATCGCCTCGGCCGGCGCGCCGGTGGGAGCGAGCAGCGAATTCCAGGACGACGCCTCGAAGCCCGCAAAGCCGCTTTCCGCAACCGTCGGCAGATCGGGCAGCGCGGCGGAGCGCGTCAGGCTGGTCAACGCGATACCGGCATACTTGCCGGCCTTGAGCTGCGGTATCTGCGTCGGGAACAGATCGGCCCCGAGGTCGATCTGGTTGCCGAGCAGATCGGCGATCATCGGCGCCGAGCCGCGATACGGCACATGCGTGATCTTGAAGCCGGCGATCCGCTGCAGCAGTTCGGCGGTGATGTGCGCGGCGGTGCCGTGGCCGGGCGAGCCGTAGTTGAGCTTGCCGGGATTGGCCCTGGCGCGGGCGATCAGGTCCGCGAGCGTCTTGAGTCCGGTCGACGGATTGGCCACGAAGACGATCGGCGTCTTGGAAATCAGCAGGATCGGCGCGAAGTCGCGGTCGGTATCGAACGACAGATTGCGATACATGAACCGGTTGTTCACCACGCTGGTGGTGCCGAGCAGCAGCGTGTAGCCGTCCGGCGCCGCCTTGGCGACCGTCGCGGCGCCCACATTGCCGCCGGCGCCGGCGCGGTTCTCGACCACGACCTGCTGGCCGAGCTTGTCGGCCAGATCGGCGGCGACCGCGCGCGCGATCACGTCGGTCGGCCCGCCGGCCGGGAACGGCACCACGAGCGTGACGACGCGGTTCGGCCAGGATTGCGCGACGGCAGTCGAAACCGTTGCCACCAGCACACCGGCGAACACCAGGACCGTAGCGAGTGACCGGGCAATGAAGGCGGCAAAGCACATCGGAAGACTCCTGTTGGCGCGCGACGTTACTGGGTCGCAGAGAGGCCGGCTTTGCGAACGATCTCGCCGAGGCGGGCGATCTCGCTTTCGACGAAACGCCGCAGCTCGTCGGGCGCGGGCGAGTGCACCGGGATCAGGCCCTGGCGCTGGATGAATTCCTCGCGCACGTCGGCCTCGCCCAGGACCACGCGCAGGTCGGCGTGGAGCTTGTCGACGATCGCGCGCGGCGTCTTGGCAGGCGCGACCAGCATGAACCAGGACGGCGCGTTGTAGCCGGGCACGCCGATCTCGGCGAGCGGCGGCACGTCCGGAATGGCGCCGACCCGTTCCTTCGTGGTGACGCCGAGCATGCGCACCTTGCCGCCATGCACGAGCGGCAGCGCGACCGGAATCGGCGACGACATCATCGCGATGTGCCCGCCGGCGAGGTCGTTGAGCGCGGGCTGGATGCCCTTGTAGGGGACGTGCTGCATCGGAATGCCGAGCGCGATCTTGAGCAGTTCGCCGTTGAGGTGCTGGCGCGGTGCCGGGCCCGGCCGAGCCGAACGACAGTCCGCCCGGGGTCGGTGCGCGCGAGCTTGACGAGGTCCGCGATCGAACGCACCGGCAGCGACGCATTGACCAGAAGCACCTCGGGCGACATCGCGATCAGCGTGATCGGGACGAAGTCGGTGAGCGGATCGTAGGGCAGATTCTTGTGCAGCGAGACGTTGGTCGCCATGCGTCGAGCTGGTCGCGACCATCAGCGTGTAGCCGTCGGGCGCGGCGCGCACGACCGACGCGCGCCGGTCACCGAGCTCGCGCCGGGCCGGTTCTCGACCACGAACGACTGCCCGTACAGCCGTTCGAGCTTGGCGCCGATCAGCCGGGCCAAGGATGCTGTACATGCCGCCGGGCGCGGACGGCGCCACGATGGTGACGGTCCGGTTCGGGTAATCCTGCGCCCACGCGCCCTCCGCCGGCATTGCCAGCACGAGCGCGCAAACCGCAGCGGCTATCTGTGGTCCTGGCAGCATCCTCCGGCACCCTCGTCTGGCTCGGCCTTGCCTGCCGGATCTTCTTGTTCGGTCGTGTTCGACGATATCGTTCCCTGGTACGCCCCGGCAACCTCGCCTGTGTCGCAGCCCTGACATGCCGTGACAGGCGTACGCCTCCTTCGCTAAGCTGCCGCGATGACCGGGCATGTCGACGACAAATCCATTGAGATGTCGCGGGCACCAAGCTGCGATACCGCGAAGCCGGCGCGGGTCCACCGTGCTGTTCCTGCACGGCGCCGACGGGCGACACCTGGTCGCCGCTGCTCGATGCGCTCAGCGCGCAGCATCGCGTCATCGCCCCGGAGCATCCGGGCTTCGGACGCTCGCCGATTCCCGGCTGGATGATGAATACGTCGGCGACCTGGCGTATCTTCTATCTCGACCTGCTGCAGGCGATGGAATTGCGCGACGTGCATCTCGTCGGCCACTGCCTCGGCGGCTGGGTCGCGGCGGAGATGGCGATCCGCAACACGCAGCGGCTCGCTTCGCTGACGCTGCTGGCGCCAGCCGGAGTCGAGAGCCCGCGACGCGTCGATCGACGACATCTTCGCCTGGGGGCCGGAGGAATTCGCCCGCCGCCAGTTCCACGACCCCAAGCTCGCCGCAGCGTGGCAAGCGGCGCAGGCCAAGCTCGACATCGACATCGTGCTGCAGAACCGCACCGGTCTCGCGCGCCTTGCCTGGAACCCGCGGTTGCACAGTCCGCAACTGCCGCTATTGGCTGCACCGCATCGATCTTCCAACGCTGCTGGTCTGGGGCGAGGACGACCGGGTGATCCCCCTCGCCTGCCACCAGCCGTTCAAGCGCGAGATCAAGAACGCTGCGCTTCGTTTCGTTGCCGAAGTACCGGACATGCCCTGCCGATCGAGCGCGCGCAAGAGACATCGGGCCGCGGCTCGAGGCCTTCTTCCAAGGAGCACAGGGATGAAAACGTTCTTCTTCCACCTCATGCCCTACGCCGACTTGGACCTCAGCTACACCGACCGTTACAATTCCGCCTGGGTGACGCTGCCGAATTCCTATTTCGATCCAAAGGACGGGCGAGAAGCTCTATGCCAGCGCTACATCGGCGAGCTGGAGCTCGCCGATCAGCTCGGCTTCGACGGCATCTGCGTCAACGAGCATCATCAGACCGCCTACGGGCTGATGCCGGCGCCGAACCTGATCGCGGCCGCGCTCGCGCGCTCGACCAAGCAGGCGAAGATCGCGATCCTCGGGCGCGCGCTGCCGCTGGTGAATAATCCGGTCGCGCTGGCGGAGGAATTCGCCATGCTCGACCAGATCAGCGGCGGCCGCATCATCACCGGCTTCGTCCGCGGCATCGGCACCGAATATTTCGCCAGCGGCGTCAACCCGACCTATTCGCACGAGCGCTACTACGAGGCGCACGAGTTGATCCTGCGGGCGTGGACCGAAGACCGGGCCGTTCCGCTATCACGGCAAGCACTACCAGTTCGACTACGTCAACCTGTGGCCGCGGCCGCTGCAGCAGCCGCATCCGCCGGTCTGGATCCCCTCGCAGGGCAGCTCCGAGACGGTCGAATGGTGCGCGGCGGCCAATCGCAAGTACACCTATCTGCAGACCTTCAGCCCGATCAAATCGGCGCAGAAGGCGTTCGATCTCTACCGCCGGGTGGCGGAACGCGAAGGCTACGAGTCGCAGCCCTCGCAGCTCGGCTGGGCGATTCCGACCTATGTGGCCGAGACCGACGAGATCGCACGCCGCGAGCTCAAGCCGCACATCGAGGCGTTCTTCAACAAGTTCCTGCATTATCCGCTCGAGATGCGCATGCCGCCGGGCTACTCGTCGATCGCCTCGACCAAGGCGCTGATCGAGAGCAAGTTCGCCTACCGCATGAAGGAGATGAAGGCCGAGGACCTGATCGACCTCGGCATGGTGGTGGCTGGCAGCCCGGCGACCGTGCGCGAACAACTGGCCGAGCTATTCGCGCGAACTCGGCGTCGGCAACCTGATCGCCATGCTGCAGGTCGCGACCCTGCCGGCCGATCTCACCGAGAAGAACCTGCGCCTGTTCGCCAGCGACGTCATGCCGTACCTGCGCGGCGAGGAGCCCCGAACCGCGCGGCGCCCGCAAATGGTTCCGGCAAAATAATGGAACCGGTTCGGACCATCGGCGATATCGAAGTTACCACCATCAGCGACGGCGTGCTGCAGACGTCGCTTGACGTGGTGCTCAAGCTTGACCGCGCCGAGAAGGAGCGGCTCTCCGGCAAGAAGGTCGGCGACCCGGTTCACATTTCGGTCAATGCGTTCCTGCTCAAGCTGAAGAACAAGTACGCCCTGGTCGATGCCGGCTCGGGCAACACCATGGGTCCGACGCTCGGCCGAGTACCCGAAAACCTGCGGGCGGCCGGGGTCGCGCCGGAGGAGATCGAGATCATCTTCCTCACTCATCTGCATCCCGATCATTCGAATGGGCTGGTCGACGATGCAGGCCACGCGATCTATCCCAAAGCCGAGGTCATCCTGCACGAGCAGGAGGCCAGGTTCTGGCTCGACCGCGACGAGTCGAGCGCAAGCGACGAACGCATCCGCCGCAATATCGCCAAGGCGCGGGAGACTACCGGCCCGTACCGCGCGCGCATACGCAGGGTGCCCGACGGCGAAGCCGTCCCCGGCGTGTCGGCGATCCTGCAGGCCGGGCACACGCCAGGTCACACCGGTTGGCTGGTGCAGTCGGGCAACGAGAGCCTGCTGATCTGGGGCGACCTCGTCCACCTCGCGGCTATCCAGGTGCCGCGTCCCGACACCGGGCTGGTCTACGACGTCGACCCGCAAATGGCCGGCGCTACCCGGCAGCGAATGTTCGACCGCATCGCCGCCGACCGGCTGCGAGTCGCCGGTGCGCACATGGACTTTCCGGGCTTTGGCTACGTAACGCGCCACGCGAATGGCTTCCGCTTCGAAGCCGACGCCTGACGATGGCAACGTTGCTCAGCGCGGTGCGATGCTGCTGACCTTCGGTCCGGCGGCTTGAATGGCCCGCAGCGGGTCGACCAAACCGGCGCCGAAGTTGTCGTCGCGCGGCGCGGTGCCGAGGCGGCGCGCCGTCGATATCAGGATCTTTCGCACTTCGGCAGGCCGCAGGTTCGGATTCCGCTCCAGCATCAGCGCCACCACGCCGCTGACTTCGGCGGCCGCAACCGACGTCCCGGTCGTGAGTTGGTAGGTGTCCTGCGGCGCCGGCACCAGGATGTCGACGCCCGGCGCGGCGATTGCCACGTACTTCCCGCGGTTGGCGCCCGTAAACAGCTTGTCGTCGATGTCGGTCGCGGTCACGGCGATCACGTTCGGATCGGCGCCCGGAAACAGCGGCGGCGATTTCGGACCGGCATTGCCGGCCGCCGCGATCAGACACGACGTTGCGATCATAGGCGGCCTTGAGTGCGCGCTCCATCGACGGGTCGCGCGGGCCGGCGAAGCTCATGTTGAGGACGCGCGCGCCCTTGCACGACCGACCAGTCGATGCCTTTGAGAATCTGGAAGGTGGTGCTTTCGGCGGTCGCCGCCTTGGTGGAGAACGCATGCACGGCGAGCAGGCGCGCATTCGGCGCGATGCCGACGAGCCTCTGGCGCGACGCGATCGCACCCGCCATGCCGGTGCCGTGCGCATGCGGCGGCTCGGGACCGACCGCACTGAACCGCTCCCTCACCACGCCGGCGAGATCGGGATGGCCGGCGTCGATTTCCGAGTCGATGACCGCGATGATGACGTTGTTGCCCGTGGCGAGTTGATGAACGTCGCCGAGCTTCAGCTTCTCGACGACGTATTGCTGCGCGGCGCCGCCCTGCCCCTGATTCGCCGACGCCGGCACCGGCGTGGGTGCCGGCCGTTGCGTCTGTTGCGCGACCAGGAACAGATAGTTCGGTTGGATCAGCGGGACATTGGCGAAATTGGCGCCCTGCAGAATGCGGATCGCATCCCGGACCGGCATCGCGCCGGGGTCATTGATGCGGAACTGATAGGTATACAGCCCGGCAATCGTCAGGCTCTGCTGCTCGATCAGCGTGAAGCCGAACGCCGCGATCCGGTCGAGCACCTGCGCGGTCAGCGGGCCCTGGCTGATCACCAGCACCTGATCCGGCACGAAGCGGTTTTCGCCGACGGGCGGCATGCCGGTGGTGCGAGTCGTGATGCCTGGCGTGCCGGGCGTGCCGGGCCGGCCTGTGCCTGTCTGACCGAGAAATCTGGATGTTCGGTTGCGCAGGCGGCTTGTTGAAGGCGTCGCGATCGACGACCTTCCCCGGCAGGATGTTGATGATCGTCGGGTCGGTGAGATTCTGCAGCACGCCCATCTGCGGGGCGACGCCGGCGTTCGGATGTACGGTTGGGGCACGCCGCTGAATGTAGCATTCAGTACAGTTGGTCTGGGCACCGGCGGGTGCAGGCATCCCGGCAGCCAAGAACGTCACCGCGGCCAGCAAGCCAGCAATTGCCAAAATCAAACGCCGTGTGTGATTGATCATGTCAGCGTCCTCAATAGCGGCTGGTCAGGATGAACCTGAACCGCCAATCGTCGCGCGGCCCCTCGATCGCCTTGACGGCGTAGAGGTCCGCGGTGACGGCATTGAGCCAACCAAGCCGAAGTCCACCCCCGGCCGACGCTGCGTTGACGTTGCCTAACGTACTCGGGACCGTCCCAAAGGGTCCCACGAATCCACCGACCGGAAAACCGGCGTTGAACGGCGCCATACTACGAAGCCAGGCCTGATCCGCATAGAGATAAAATTGCACCTGGCTGATCAACGGGCTGGGCGGACGCACGTCGAGCCGCAGTTCGCCCAGGATTTCGGCGCAGTGATCGGCAATGAGCTGCGAGGGATCGTAGGCGCGGCCAAACACCCGGCCGCCGTAGCCGCATACCTCAGGAAACAGCAGAGGCGTCCCGGCATATTGACCAAGCGCCGCGACAAAGAACGAGAACCCGCCGCCCAGCGCCTGCAGGCGCGCATACGTGGCCTCGAACTTGTTGAAGTCGGCGCGGCCGAAGAACCGTGACGAGAACGGGTCGTTGTTGTTGATGCTGCCCAGGCCGTGAATGCCCTGGCTGAAGACGCCGTAGAACTGGTTGACGCCGCTCCAGGGATCGACCCAGTCGGCCTCCAGCCGCAGCCGGAAGCCGCGTATCCGGTCGAAGCTCGGCAGCGGGCTCGTCGGCGAGAACGTCAGTTCGCTCTGGTCGTCGGACTGGAAGTAGAGCGCGGTGAGGCTGACGTTGCGTTCGCGCGTGCGCAGCACCGGCTGCGTCAGGCCGGCCTCGAACACCAGGCTCTTGGTCCGGTAGTTGATGCTTTCGAGCGGCACCGTTCCGGGCCGGCCCCAGCCGTAGGCGCCGAACGTGTAGAACGACAGCCCTTCGCTGTTGAGCACCTGGCGATAGTTGCCGGAGACGTATTGCAGTTCCTTGGTCTGGTAGGTCCCCGCGTAGGTGAACGTCCAGGCATCATGAATGCGGAATGGATTCTTGAAGCTCACGCTGCCGAGGTATTGCAGCGGACCGCGCGCTTCGGTGCCGAGGTTGTCGAGCCGCGCCAGCGCATCGACCGGCTTCTCGGTGACCTCGACGATCAACGTTCCGGCGCCGGGGTGGGTCCCGGACGGCACCAGCCGGTTCTTGAGCCGCAGGCCCGGCAAGATCTCCGGCGAGCAGGAGATAACGCTCGATCGTGAAAAGATTCACGGGTCGCTCGGCCGTGATCTTCGCGGCGTATTCGGAAAACAGGTCGCGGTACTTCAGCAGTTCCCGCGGCCACACCACCTTGTCGACATAGCCTTCGACGATGCGCAGCCGAATGATCGCGCCGGCCGGATCGAGCGTCTGCGATTCGATCACCGCACGCGACAGCACGTAGCCGTCGACGCCATACCGGTCGGTGATCCGCTTTGCGATCTCGTAGACTGCAGTGAGCGGAACCTTGCGACCAATAAACTCGGCGTAGTACTGCGCGAGTTCGGCGTCCGAGTAGACCGTCGAGCCGGCGACTCGGACATCGCGGATGACGATTAACGTCGATTCCGCGCCGGGCGGCGGCGCCGCACTTGGCAGCCCGACCGTCGGCGATCCTGCAGGCTGCGTCGGCGCCGTTGGATAAGTCGTGAAGCGCTCGCGCTCGCGGCCGGGAAGTTCGCTTGGCGGAATCACTTGCGCGACGGCAGCGCACGAAACGCTGACCATCGCACACACCGCCAGAAGTCGGCACAGGCCGGCGAACATCTCCGAACTCCACACGTCTCGAAGTTCGCAAACCTATCTGGCGCGAGCGCTCACGCCAACCGGCCAACTGCGGCAATTTTCAAATTGTTTCAATAATATCACACAGTTAGCACCGCCGACCGATTGCGGCGTTTTTGCGCGCGGCGAATGCGCGGCGCGAAAGATCTCGCGAGCGTGCGAACAAAGTCACACTCGCAGACACGCAGTGCGGACGGAGCCCTGCGATGCAGAAACCGCGCCCGCTTGGGCGTTGCACGGCCGCGAACCCGCACCTAAAGTGGGCAAAACATTAGAACCATGATGACTTTCTGATTTCCCCTGCAGAGTCATCACATTGAGGGTGGAAGCATGAACATCCACGAGACGCCGCCCCGGGTCACCGAGCTCGAGAAGATCTCGGTCCGCACCGACACACGCGACTACCTCGCCAAGGCGGCGCAGCAGGCCGGAGAAGCTCAAGGACTGGCTGATCGTCGATGTCGACGCCCATGTCAACGAGACCGCGTTCTGGGCGGAGATCACCGACCGGATCGACAACGATGTGCTGCGCTACATCGCGCGATTCGTTCCGCGATCGCGGCGGTTCGCCGCCCGGGCTTGTTGAACCCCAACGGCCCGCTCTATCAGGACGTCGCCGGACGCATCCCACCAGCAGTAGCAAGGCGAGCCGACGCCTCCGGGCCTGCACCGACAGGTGCAGCTCACCCAGCGCGCCATGGACGCGATGGGCATCGACTACATGATGGTGTTCCCGACCCCGATGCTCTCGCTCGGCATGCATCCGCAGGTCGACGCCGAAGTGGCGCTCGCCAAGGCCTATAACCGCTGGCTGGTCGAGAAGATTCTGCCGCAGGACAAGCGCCAGATGGCGCTGCTCTATCTGCCGTTCAACGATCCGGACGCCTGCGTCGAGATGGTCGAGGAGTTCGCCGGCAAGCCGGGCGTGGTCGGCTTCTACGGTCACATCGACGCGTCACAAGCCGGTCTGGCACAATTCCTACATGCGGCTCTACGCGGCGTTGCAGGACACCGGCATGCCGCTCGGCTTCCACGCCGGCTTCACCTGGGTCGGATCCGTCGTTCGCGCAGATCAACCGCTTCATCGGCATGCATGCGCTGTCGTTCGCGCACTTCAACATGGTCCATATGACCAACTGGGTGCTCAACGGCCTGCCGGAGCGATTCCCCAAGCTCAAGTCGATCTGGATCGAGATCGGGACTCGCCTGGGTCCCGTTCATCATGCAGCGGCTCAATTCCGAGTACATGATGCGCACGTCGGAGTGCCCGCTGCTCAAGCGCAAGCCGAGCGAGTACATGCAGGAGATGTACTACACGAGCCAGCCGCTCGAGCGCAGCAACATGAAGCTGACGCAGGCGACCTTCGAGGCGATCAACGCCGATACGCAGTTGCTCTATGCGTCGGACTGGCCGCACTGGGACTTCGACGCGCCCGACCTCGATCACCAAGCTGCCGTTCCTCAACGAGCAGGCCAAGCGCAACATCCTCGGCCTTTACCGCCGCCAAGCTGTTCGGGCTCGAAGTGCCGCCGGCGAAATCGGGCGTGAAGGCGCCGGCGCAGCCGCGTCGCGGTGCCGGCGGAATGAGCGCGTCTCGGCGGACGTGAGGTCGGCAAGGTGAGGGTCATCCTGCGACCAATGGCGATGTCGCGAGCCGATACCGGCGCGGCGTTCTGCTCGTCGGTCGACGAGGCGCTGCGCAAGCGGCACGCCGGACGCGATCCCGGACGAGAGCCTGCAGCGCGTCCTGTCGGCCGCGGTCCGGCTCTACGCCGCCAAGTGGGAGGATCGCGCGCAGCGAGCTGCCGCCGTTCGGCGACCAGCCGGTGAATGCGACCGAGGCCGTCACGGCGATCTGCGCCATCATGCGCGCCGCCGATCTCAACTTCTTCGATCTGCAGATGTGGTACCGCCGCGCACAGAACGAATGACCGGCAGCGGCCCAACAAGCGCCAAGACGAACGGGGTGAAGCGATGAGCGAGATCATGGTGGGCGAATTCAGCGAGTTCGCGGACGGCAGCTACCGCGTGCTGAAGGTCGACAGCTTCGAATTCGGCATCTTCCGGCAGGGCGATCGCCTGATCGCCTACGAGAATCATTGTCCGCACGACGGCGGGCCGGTCTGCCAGGGCAAGGTGATCCCGCGCGTCGAGGAGGAGTTGGCGCCGGATCAGACCAGCCGCGGGCTGCGGTTCTCGAAGAAACAGAACATCGTTTGTCCCTGGCACGGCTGGGAATTCGACATCGAGACCGGCCGGCACTGCGGCGATCCGAAATATCGCCTGCGGCCGGTCGACGTGCGGGTGCAGCGACAACCACGTCTTCGTGAGGTTGCCGGGCGCCAACTGAACGCGCAGCCGTCTTCGCTGTGCAACCACTCCTCCCCGGCGAGCCCTTGCGAACCGCGGAGCGGGCATCGAATGAACTCCGCCTAGTCCCGAGCCGAGCGATGACCGCGCCCCACCTCGACCTGAGCATCGCGCTGTCGGACAACGAGCGCACGCGGCCGCTGCTCGAAGGCCGCGTCGCGCCGCAGGGGATCAGGCTCATCCCCACCATGATTCATCCCTCCGAGATGTTCTGGCGGCAGCTGCGCTTCGCCGAGTTCGACGTCTCCGAGATGTCGATGTCGTCGCTGATCATCTCGGCCGCGCGCGGCGATACGCGCTGGGTGGCGATCCCGGTGTTCACGATGCGCCAGTTCTTCCACACCAGCATCATCGTGCGCACGGATTCCGGCATCACTACGCCGGCGCAACTGCGCGGCAAGCGCATCGGCGTGCCGGAATATCAGCAGACCTGGGCGATCTGGTCGCGCGGCGTCGCTGCAGCACGAGTTCGGCGTGCATCGCGCGCGAGATCGAGTGGTTCATGGAGCGCAATCCGGACAAGAGCCATGGCGGCGCCACCGGCTTCACGCCGCCGGACGGCGTGCGGGTGAACCAGATCCCGCCGACCACCAACATGGGCGAGATGCTGATGCGCGGCGAGCTCGACGGCGTCGCTGCACTATCTGCACGAGCAGAACCTGGTCGACCGCAGCACGGTCGACGTGTCGGCGCGTGACGCGCCACCTGTTTCCCGATCCGCGCCGCCGAAGGCCGCCGCTACTACGCCAAGACCGGTCTGTTTCCGATCAACCACACGGTGGTGGTGCGGCGGTCGCTGCTGGAGCAGCCATCCCTGGATCGCGCTCAATCTCTACTCGGCCTTCGTCGCCGCCAAGGCCGAGATCGCGCGATACGGCAAGTCCTACCTGCACTGGTACTTCGAGACCGGGCCTGCTCGACGACGGCGTCCGCCGCACGCTCGCCGCCAACGATCCGCTCGCCTACGGCTTCAAGGCCGCGCGCCCGGTGCTGGAGACCATCGCGCAGTACGTGCACGAACAGGGCCTGACGCCGCGACGCGTCGCGCTGTCCGAACTGTTCGCCGCGAGTACGCTCGATGTGTGAGGCCAGGTATGCTCTCCCATCGTCATCGCCCGGCTTGACCCGGCGATCCATCATCTTCGAAAGAGGATGGATCACCGGATCACGGCGCTTTGCGCCGGTCCGGTGATGACAACCGCAATTCTCGCGCCTGGATCACCGAAATGAATTCTCAAGGCTACGACTACATCATCGTCGGCGCCGGCTCGGCCGGCTGCGTGCTGGCCAACCGGCTGAGCGAGGACGGCGCCGCGCGCGTGCTGCTGCTCGAAGCCGGCGGCCGCGACCGCCATCCGCTCATCCACATCCCGCTCGGCCTGGGCAAGATGCACGAGTACGAGCATGTTCGACTGGGGCTATCACACCGAGCCCGAGCCGAACCTGAACGGCCGCACGCATCGAGGCGATGCGCGGCAAGGTGCTGGGCGGCTCGTCGTCGATCAACGTGATGGCCTATACGCGCGGCCATCGCGGCGACTACGACCGCTGGGCGCAGAAGGGCGCGCTCGGCTGGTCCTATGCGGACGTGCTGCCCTACTTCAAGCGCGTGCGAGACCTGGGAGGACGGCGAGACGATCCTTGGCGCGGCGGCGATCGGGCCGGTCGGCACCGAATTCGCGCAAGACCGCGCGATCCGCTCTACGACGCCTGGCTCGACGCCGCCACGGCGGCCGGCTTCCCGGTGACCGAGGACTACAACGGCCAGCAGCAGGAAGGCTTCGGCCGCGGCCAGTACACCATCCGCAACGGCTACCGCTCGTCCGCCGCGACCGCCTATCTCAAGCCGGCGCGCGAGCCGCGCGCAATCTCGACGGTCGAGACCGGCGCGCATCGCGACCCGCGTGCTGATGCAGGGCACGCGCGCGACCGGCGTCGAATACGTCAAGGCGACCGGCGACGTCGTGCGGGCCGAGGCCGACCGCGAGGTGATCCTCTCGCGGCGGCGCCTTCAACACGCCGCAGCTCCTGATGCTGTCGGGCATCGGCCCGGCCGCACATCTGCGCGAGATCGGCATCAAGCCGGTGGTCGATCTGCCGGTCGGCAAGAATCTGCAGGACCATCTGGCGGTGATGATCTTCTTCGCGCGGCTCGAACGCCAGCGCGTTCCGCCACGACGATGCGCTTCGACCGCATGGCGGTCAGCATGCTGCGCGCCTACTTCTTCGGCACCGGCCCCGGCACGCGTGGTGCCGGGCGGGCTGCATGCCTTCATCAAGACGCGGCCGGAGCTCGCGGTGCCCGACATCGAGTTCATGTTCCGCGGCGCGCCGGCGGCAGCCGCATCTCTGGTTTCCGCTGATCCGGCCGGCCTATCCCGACGGCTACGGCATCCGCCCGACCCTGCTGCATCCCGACAGCCGCGGCGAGATGCTGCTGCGCTCGACCGATCCGCGCGACCCGCCGCGCATCGTCTACAACTTCTTCTCCGCGCCGAACGACCTGCCGCGCTTGCGCGAGGGCTTCAAGCGCGCGCGCGACGTCGCCTACCAGAAGCCGATGGAGCCCTATCGCGGCGTCGAGACCTCGCCGGGCGAGCGCGTCAAGACCGACGCCGAGATCGACGCCTGGATCCGGACGGACCGCGATCACCGCGCATCATCCCTGCGGCACCTGCGCGATGGGCATCGGCCCGACGCGGTGCTCGATCCGGAACTGCGGGTGCGCGGCATCGAGCGGCTGCGCGTGGTCGACGCCTCGGCCATGCCCGATCTCGTCTCCGCGCACATCAACGCCTGCGTGCTGATGATGGCCGAGAAGGCCTCCGACATGATCCGCGGCAAGCCGCGCGCTCGACCCCGACCTGAACGCGTAGCCTCGCGAGCGCGTGGCGCGGCCGATTTCTTCACGCGGACAAAAAAAGCCCGGCGTTGCCGCCGGGCTCGTCAGTTCCCCATGCTCTCACGCTAAAATGCGGACATCGCGTTCTCGAGGCCCAGCAAGTGGGCGAGTGACTTGAGTTCGCGCTTCTGTTCGTCGTTGAAGCTCATGACCAGCGGGAAGCCGGCGGTGCGCAGCCCCTGCACGTCCATCTTGCTGGTGTCGATCGATGCCGTGCGCGTGTCGTTCGGGCCCTTCTTGTATTCCATCTTGCGCAATTGGGCCTCGACGGCCGGCCAATAGCGCTCCTGGTCGGGCGTCAGATTGAGCCGCCGCTTGATGCTGGCGATCTGCGTGCTGTTCAGCACCGCGTTGGACTTGGGCTTCGGCGCCACCGTCGCCTGTTTCACGGCCGCATCGGGCGTTGCCGTGGCCACCACAGCCATCCTGGGCCGGGGGGTCGGGAGTGGGACTGCAGCCGCCATCGCCCAGGGCGGCAACTGAGTTTCCGGAACCTCTTCGGTCGCCTTCGCGACCACAGCCTCGGCGAGCGGCCGCTGACCCAGCGAAATCGGCACCGAGCCGACGGAGGCTACCGCATACCGTCGCGGCGCCGCGGCAGGCTCGGCCTCCGCAGCCGCCGTCTCGGCTTCAGGCTCGCCGTCATGCCATTGATTGGGAAACCGGAACGAAACCGCTTCGGCCGCCGAAACCTTGAGATTGGCCAGTGCCTGCCGAGCGGAATTTTGGCCGGCGTCAAACAGATAGCCGCCGACGAGACCGCCAAGTCCCCCGGCGCCGATCATGGCGCAGCACAACCACACACGCGCGCCGAACTGACTCGAGATGCCCCGCATTCCCCCTCGCGCCTTTCCCCAACTAAGCGCGTGACAGTGTCTTTGGAAACACAGCTAATTTATGACGCCGGCTGCCTATTTCCTGCCATTTCTCGTGCCGCCTGAGAGGGTTAAGGTACACTTGCACCGAAACACCGTTGGCCCCTGAACAGCAAAAAGCCCGGCTCTTCGCCGGGCTTCCGCTATCTTCCGGTACGAGGAAGGGCTGTTCAGGCCGCTTCCTCCTCCACTGCGGTGTCTTCTTCGGCATCCGCATCGCCCTCGGCCGGCTTCGGACCGCGGCGCGGGCCCTTGGCGAGCGCGGCCTCGATCTCCTTCACGGCCTCGGTCTCGGTGATGCGATGCACCGCCGAAATTTCCCGCGACAGCCGGTCGAGCGCGGCTTCGTAGAGCTGGCGCTCGGAATAGGACTGCTCGGGCTGGGTGTCGGACCGGAACAGGTCGCGCACCACCTCGGCGATGGCGACGATATCGCCCGAGTTAATCTTGGCCTCGTACTCCTGGGCGCGGCGCGACCACATCGTCCGCTTGATCCGGGCGCGGCCCTTGAGGGTCTCGAGCGCGCGCTTGACCACCGGTCCCTCGGCCAGCTTGCGCATGCCGACGGAGACGATCTTCGCGGTCGGCACCCGGAGCGTCATCTTGTCCTTGATGAAGTTGATGACGAACAGTTCGAGCTTTGCGCCCGCAACCTCCTGCTCCTCGATCGCGATGATCTGGCCAACACCGTGGGCCGGATAGACGATAAACTCGCCGGTCTTGAAGCCCTGGCGCTGATGGGTCGCCTTCTTGACAGTCATACTAGGGGTTGCTCCTTCGTCCGGCCTTCGGGGGGCGGACGCTTTGGCTACGGGGGCCCCACGACGCGTAGCGGCGCGCGGTGCCGGCGACGCCCTCCGGCGTGCGCCGGCGGAGGTCTTCTTGGAACGCCGGGTTACGGCGGGGCTCTTCTTGGGCCGATGGCGCGTTTTTCCTGCCACGGAACTTACGTGGGTCTCACGTCCCTAGTTAACGGTTCCTCGGAAGCACCCTGAAAAAATAAGCTCCCAACCGGGAGCGCCTAGGGTGCGGTGATTTGCTCATTTTCAAAGTATATAGCACATTTTCAGCAGAAATCAAAGCTTTACCGCATGCGAAAAGTCTGTTTTCGCGCATTTCTGTATTACAATTTTGTCACCGCTGGTTAACGCACGACGCCATGTCGTTCGTAATTCCTGCGCACCGCAGGAACATGCCGGAAAGCGCAAGTTCTTCCGCGGCGACCGATCAAGATAAGCAAGGAGGATGTGTGGGCGCGCCTTCCGCGCGTCAAACAACGCCGACGTTCAGTCGCCGGAACCGCCCTCGGGCGAGAAAAACTTCTTCTTCCCGGCTACACCGTCCCACTCCTTGGCGTCGGCGGGCGCCTCTTTCTTAGCAGTGATATTCGGCCAGACCTTCGCGTATTCGGCGTTGAGCGTTAGCCAATCTTCGAGACCGGCCTCGGTGTCGGGCTTGATCGCCTCGACCGGGCACTCCGGTTCGCACACGCCGCAATCGATGCATTCGTCAGGATGAATGACCAGCATGTTCTCGCCCTCGTAGAAACAGTCCACAGGGCAGACCTCGACGCAGTCCATGTACTTGCACTTAATGCAATTTTCGTTGACGACGTAGGTCATCAGCAACTCCGGATGGCACGCCGGTCAGTAGCGCAAGGTCAACCGGGGGGCAAGTGAGCGATGGTCCAAGGCACCCGCCATCTTGTCCGAAAGGTCTGCCACTTTTCGGGATCGGTACCCGTTCAATCGACTAGGCTTCACCGTCGCCGGTGAGGCGGTCGATCGCCCGGCGCTCCTGCTTGGTCGGGCGGCCGGTTCCACGGTCGCGGATCGCCAGAGGCGGCGCCGAGGCCCTGGCCGGTGGCTTTTCGTCCGGAATAATGTCCTCACACAGGGTACGCGCATCGTCCGCGGACCCCCGGCGTTCGGAGAACCCGACCACCTTCAACACGCGCACGGCGCGGTCCAGCGCCACCGTCACGACGTCGCCCGGCTTGACCGGCCGGCTCGCCGCATCGATCCGCTGGGCGTTGACCCGGACATGCCCCGAGGCAGCAAGCGCGGCAGCCGCCTGGCGCGTGCGCACCACGCGGGCATGCCACAGCCATTTGTCGATGCGCTGGCGATCCAACCGACCGGTGCCCCTTAGTTCGGCTCCTTGCTGTTCCCCTCAAGCTGCGCCTTCAACGCGGCGAGCTTGGCAAACGGCGAATTCGGATCCGGAGCTTTGTCGCGGCGGTCGCCGCCGTCGCCGCGGCCCTTAATGTATTTCGCGCGCAGATCGGGGTCGCGATCCGGACGGTCGCCGCGATCGCGGTTGCCACGGGGCGGACGACGCTCACCGGCGTCGGCGCGTTTCGACCACTCGGGACGATCGGGACGCGGCGGACGGCCGGTACCTTCGCCAGTTCCATCCCGGCGCTCATGCCGCGGCCGTCGATGATGGGGCGGGCGTCCCTCCCCAACCGCTCCGGCGTCAGCCGCAACCTGTAGGGCGGCCGCGTCGGCCGGCGCGGCGCCCTCGCCTTGCGCCACGGCCGGGACGGTTTCGCCCGGCACGACCGGCGGCGCGGAGTGCTCCCGGCGGCGGCCGGCCTCTCGCGGCGGGCGCTGAGGCCGCCGATGCCGCCGTTGGCCCTCCGGACGTCCCGGCCGCCAGACTTCGATCAGTTCGGGCTCGACCGGCTTCGGTCTCTTCGACCGGATCCGCCGCGGCAGCGTCAGGCATCGGCGGTGCAATCAATTCGGCGGCAGCGGATTCCGTCGCAACGATTTCGCCCGCAGCCGTTTCCACCGACGCGGTAGCCGTTACCGAAGCTTCGTCCGGGGCGATGTCGATTCCGAAGTTCCGGCCGGACCGGTTCCGGTTCGTGCGAGGGCGTGTCTTCGGCCGGCACGGTGTCCGCCTGACCCACATCGGCCGCGATGGCCGGCGCCAGATCGGGAGCCGCGGCTTCGGCCGAGGCAGCTTCCGCACTCGCGGCGACGGCAAGGTCCACTCCGGCCAACGCTTCGGAAGTCGCTTCCACATCCGGCGCTATGTCCGAAGCCGGCGAGGCGGCATCGGTCGCGGTTGCCGCAACCGGCGGCTCGACCGGTTTGGATTCGACCGGCTTCGGCCGTTGCTCCATCCGGTAGCCCAAGCGCGCGCAGGATCGACGCGAATTCCTCGCCCGCACAGCCGGCCAGCGACGTCATCGCCGGTACGACCGGTGAATCCCGAACCGTCGAGCGCGCCCGGCGGCTTGATCCCCGGCGCGCCCGACCGCCAAGCCAGCGCCGGACGGATGATATCGGCGATGCGCTCCAGAATGTCGGCGCGCACTGCGCGCTCGCCGCAGACCCGATAGCCTGCGACACGATAGAGCGTCCGATCGACGTCCTTGTCGGCTGCGATCGAGGTCCGGCCGCTCTTGGCAAGCTGCTCGATCGCCTCGATGCCCTTGGACTCCGGTCCGGCGTGCTTGAGCGCGAAGAGCTGCGTGGCGAGCGCGCGCGGCGTCGGCTTCAGCAAGGCCGGGAAATAGATGTGATAGGCGCCGAACCGCACGCCGTACTTGCGCAGGCCGGCGCGCGCCGGCTGATCGAGCCCCTTGACGTCCTCGGACGACCTTCTGCCGCTCCAGCACGCCGAGCGCCTCGATGAGCTGGAACGCGATGCCGCGCGCCATGCCGGTGACGTCCTCGGCCGCGCCGAGCTGGAACAGCGGCGCCAGCACCTTTTCGATATGCGTCTTGAGCCAGAGGTCGAGCCGCGCCTGCACGGCATCGCGCGGCGCGCCGGTGAGATGCTCGTCGGCGATGATCCGCACGCGCGGCTTCAGGACCTCCTCGGCGGCCGACGAGCTTGCCGACGGCCTGGCCGAGCCACCTGATCGCGCCGTCCGACGCCAGCACGAACTGCTCGTCGGAGGCCTGCGCGAGCCTCGTCGCGCGCGCGTCGATCTCGCCGGCGAGCGCCTTCTGCGCCGCGCCCGCAAGCGTCCGCGCTTCCGAACCGGCAGCCGAGGCCGCGGGCGTAAAGATGAAACCGTCGAGCCGGCCGATCGACGTGGCCTTCGACCACCACTTCGCCGGTCTTGCTGATGTCGGTTTCGAGCCCGGTGTTCTCGCGCAGCCGCCGCATCAGCACGCTGGTGCGGCGATCGACGAAACGCTCGGTCAGCCGCTCGTGCAGCGCGTCCGAGAGCTTGTCCTCGACCGCGCGCGTGACGCTCCTGCCAGTGTTCGGGATCGGCGAGCCAGTCGGGCCGGTTGGCCGCGAACGTCCACGTGCGGATATGCGCGATGCGATTCGACAGCGTATCGATGTCGCCGTCGGTCTTGTCGGCCTGCTCGATCTGGCGGGCGAACCAGTCGATCGGGATCGCGCCGTCACGCATCAGGAAACCGTAGAGCGTGGTGACAAGCTCGGCATGGGTGGCCGGCGAAATCTTCCGGTAGTCCGGGAACCTGGCAGACCTCCCACAGCCGCTCGACCGCGGATCGTGTCGTCGCCAGCGTCCGGACCTCGTCGTCGCGCGCCGCATGCTCCAGCACCAGGATGTCTTCGGCGACCGGCGCGCGCGTGAGACCGCTTTCCGTCGGCGTCTCCGCCAGCGACGCCTGCAATGCGCCGAGCGAGGCGTAGTCGAGCGCGGTGTTGCGCCACTGCAGAACCCGGATCGGCTCGAACGAGTGGCTCTCCAGCGCCTGCGCCAGCTCGGTCTCGAACGGCGGACAGCGGCCGGTGGTCCCGAAGCTGCCATCGCGGTTGGCGCGGCCGGCACGGCCGGCAATCTGCGCCAGTTCGGCCGGATTCAACTTGCGGAACTGATAACCGTCGAACTTGCGATCGGACGCGAAGGCGACGTGATCGACGTCGAGATTGAGGCCCATGCCGATCGCGTCGGTCGCGACCAGATAGTCGACGTCGCCCGACTGGTAGAGCGCGACCTGCGCGTTGCGAGTGCGTGGCGACAGCGAGCCGAGCACCACCGCCGCGCCGCCGCGCTGCCGGCGGATCAGTTCGGCGATGGAGTAGACCTCCTCGGCGGAGAACGCCACGATCGCGCTCCGTCGCGGCAGGCGCGTCAGCTTCTTCTCGCCCGCGAAGGTGAGCTGCGACAGCCGCGGCCGTGTCAGCACATGCGCGCCCGGCAGGAGCTTCTCGACCATCGGCCGCACGGTCGCGGCGCCGAGCACCAGCGTCTCCTCGCGGCCGCGCCGGTTGAGCATGCGGTCGGTGAAGACATGGCCGCGATCGAGATCGGCGCCGAGCTGGACTTCGTCGATCGCCACAAACGCCACATCGAGTTCGCGCGGCATGGCCTCGACGGTCGAGACCCAGAAGCGCGGGTTCGGCGGCTTGATCTTTTCCTCGCCGGTAATCAGCGCGACTTCGGCGGCGCCGATCCGGTCGACGATCTTGTTGTAGACCTCGCGCGCGAGCAGCCGCAGCGGCAGGCCGATGGCGCCCGACGAATGCGCCGAGCATGCGCTCGATCGCCAGGTGGGTCTTACCCGTGTTGGTCGGCCCGAGCACGGCGGTTACACCGGCACCGCGGGCACCGCTGCTACGAGCGGTCGGAGAAGAGAATGAGATGGGCATCAAAGGTCCATTGTCCCCCAGCGCTTCTGGGCGCAGGCTCAGCTCATGTGCGCAGGCTCAGCCTCGCGCCGCCAACTCTGGTGAGCCAGCGCGTTCGACGTGTTGCCGGGTCGATCCGGCCATCAGGGGAAGTCGAAATCAAGGAATTGCCTTGTGCGCAGCGACACTCTGAGAAGACCGCCTCGAACGGCCGCAGCGCGTCGCATCTCGCTGCTCGGAGCGTCGTCTCGTATCGGCACATGATAATCGCTCCTGCCGGTCGGCTTCAATTCAATCCCCGCTCCCCATCCGGCCAACAACGCCTGCTCAGGTCGCCTCGAAATGCTCTCGCCGGCACTTGATCGCCCGTCGCTTCCCGTTCGACGCCGTCCAGTCCGCCACGATCGCCGGTCGTCGGTCCGGGCCGTTCCGCGTCTGACTGATCAGCTTCCCCGCATCCGACTAAAGCACGAAATCTGTGCCAGATTGCGACGGGGAAAAGACCGGTGCAGGCCGGTGGAAGGGTATGTGCTTAAGCTGTGGAACGAGTCTCGAACGAAACGCGCCCGAATCGCTGACTCGGCGAGCTGTATGACTTCGTTCACGGCCATATCTGGCACTTCACCTTACGGCTGACCACCACATCCTGTGTTTCGCGGAATTGTGCAGGATTTTTCGAGCCGGGCCGTCGTTAATTTCATGGGGGTGCGGCGAAAAGCTACTGCGCCTTGGCCGACGTGCTCGGCTTGGCGGGCTGCGGCGTCGAGACGAACTGCGTCGCCTGCATGACGCCGGTTCCGAGCGGCGTCGGGACCGTGATCCGGTAGGGCGCCAGCACCCTTGTTCCGGCGATCGGCGCCAGCGCCGCCTCGATCTCGCGCAGGTTGGCAAGATATTGGATGGCGGCGCGATCCGACACATGGCCGGCGATCGGCGAGAAGATCACCGAACAGACGACCGCGTTGCCCTGGTAGCCCTTCTCGGCCTTCACGCGCTCGATCCGCTTGAAGGTGAGGTGCAGATCGTAGCGCATGCGGCCGTCGAAGATCGCGAGTTTGCGCGGACAGGCCTCGGACGTGAACAGGCTGCCGGTGCCCGGCACGCGGAACAGCGACGCGCTCATCGGGTCGATGACGCCTCGGCGGTGCGCTTCGGTGAGCGGCACCCGGTTCGGCATCGGCGGCATTTTCGGTTCGGCAGCAAACTCGCGCACGACACCGCCGCCGATGGTCATGCGCACGTCGTCGTATCTCCGGTCGGTGAAGATGCTCGAACGATAGGTCCCGGGGACGAACTGCCCATCCACGATGGTGCCGCGGGCGTTGGCCTGACCGCGGCCGCCGGCAAGGACGCGCATCAGCCCGGCGGTCTGGCCGCTCGCCGATGCGGCAAAATGATCGTCGCCGATGTCGATAACCCAGCTGCCGCGTCCGACCGAGATGCCCGCCAGCGTGAAGTCGAAGCGGGCGTCGAGCTTGCCCTGGGCAAAGGCTGGCTCCGAAGGTCCCAGCACGAGCGCCATCGCCGCAGCCGCAGCCGCGCACCGGATCGCGTGTCGAATGCCGCTCGACGTCAAGAATTGCCCCTGGAGGCACGCCCCCCATTCGGCGGTACGCCAACCCGACGCCGCCAAAACCGACGCCAATGCAGGCTTGACCGGGCATCTTGACCCGAACAAGGCAATCCAGGGGTTCCGGCGGGCTCTTCGGCGGCCAGGGGCACGGAAACGGGGCAATTCGGCTTGACGGCCCCGGATGCGCTCACTATAGGTCCGGCGGCTCAGGGAAACCCTGGTTTTCGGGCTCCGCCGGCTTAAATCGCATCAGGTTGGTCCGGCATCCATGCCTGCCAGACGGCTTTGGCAGACGACCGATCCATGTTGAGGTGCTGCAATGTCACGGCGATGCGAACTGACCAGCAAGGGCGTGCAGGTCGGGAATAAGGTCAGCCACTCCAACCGCAAGAGCAAGCGGCGGTTCCTGCCCAACCTGCTCAACGTGACCTTGATCTCCGACGCGCTCGGCCGCTCGGTTAAATTCCGCGTTTCGGCGCACGCCTTCAAGACGGTCGACCACCGCGGCGGGCTCGACGCATTCCTGCTGAAGGCCAAGGACGAGGAATTGTCCGCCAAGGCGCTCGAACTCAAGCGGCAGATCCGCAAGAAGCGCGCGGGCGCGGAGGCTCCGGAAACCGCCGAGGCCTGAGCCCACGCGCCGGCTCAATTTCGCGCGCTCGCCAGCGACCTGGCAATTTCGGATTCAATCTGCATCGCGACGCCCGCGCGATAGTGCCCGGGGTCCATGAAATTTGCCGGATCGCGCGTGACCGGCGTATCCCGCATGAAATCCAGGAACGCGCTGCCCGGCCGAGCCGCGACCGCGCGGGCGATCGACCTGCTTGCATTGATCGAGACGCGCGGCGTCCTCGCTGCCCGGACGCGGTAGTTCGGTGAAGAACACCGGCGGCATGACCACGACGACCGGCACACCGCCCGGCAGCCGGTTGAGCTCATCGGCTAGCAGCGCCACCGCCGGAAAGCTGAATTCCTTCTTCATAGATTCGACGGTTCCAGGCGCATCATTCGGGATCGCCGGCCGGAAATTCCATTCGTGGCCTGTCTCATAGTCCCAGTAACCGGCCGGATCGCTCGGCGTGCGCAGGCCCAGCGCCAACATCACGCGGCGGAACCCAACATCGAGCGAGCGGATACTGAACAGGTTCGCGAGATATTCGCGATCGCTCTCGCCGTAAAGCCAGAACGGAAACGGGTTCGTCATCGGCGGCGACGCGTCCGGTGTGCACCATGCGCGATCGACCGCGATCACGATCGCGCCGATCCGGGCATGATGCCGCACGAACCAATGCAAGATCGCGACCTGCTCGCGTGGGCCGGTTCCCGGCACCGTCAATTGCACGAAGCGCAATCCGGTCGCCCGGTCGATCCGTGCCGGCGCCAGCAACTGGCCATGCGAGTTGCCGACGATGGCGGCATTGAACCGTGCATCCCGGCCGCGGCTGACACTGGCGGTCCGCGGATTCTCATCGACAATCCCGACGATCCCGAGCGAGGGAAACCGTCCGCTGTCGTAGGGATCGACAGCGAGCACTAGAAGAACGATCAGCACGCTGCCGCCGACGAATGTCGCCAGGAACAGCGCGACGAAGCCCCGCCAGCCAGCCGCCGAGGCGGCAGCGTGAACGGAACTCGGCCACAGGCTTCGCTGCACGGCGCCCTCAGAACTGGAAATAGATGAAATTGAGCGGCGGCCCCTGCCCGACTTCGAGCATGCAGTAGACCGCCGTCGCCCCTCCGGCCGCGGCGAGAGCCGGCCATGGTCGCAGATACAGGTCCTTGATCTCGTGGGCCGAAGGGATCAGCGCGCTCACCAGCGCAGCCGCAATCATCAGGCCCGGACTTGCCAGCACACCGCCGAACCCGTTTGCGCCTACGAGCGACGCCAGGATCGAAGCCGCCGTTGAAAAGTCGACGGCGCGGAACACCACCCAACCCACGAGCACGAACGCCATGGTCAGCAGCCATCCGGCCGGCGCCGGCATCGGACGCCCGACCTGCTGCCAGGCGCGGCAGACGATCAAGCCGACGCCGTGCCACAGCCCCCAGACCACGAACGTCCAGCCAGCGCCATGCCACAGTCCGCACAGTCCCATCGTCGCCATGGTGGCGAACACATAGCGCGACACGCCGGCCCGGCTGCCGCCCAGCGGAATGTAGAGATAGTCGCGCAGGAACTTGGACAGTGAGATGTGCCAGCGGCGCCAGAAGTCGCGCAGGTCGGTTGCGATATAGGGCCGGCGAAAATTCTCCGGCAGCAGCAGTCCGAACATCAGCGCGATGCCGATCGCCATCTCGGTGTAGGCCGAGAAGTCGAGGAAAAGCTGGAATGAGAACGCGAGCGCGGCGGTCCAGCTTTCGCCAAACGTCAGCGAACGCGTCGCCGCCTGCAGGAACAACGGGTCCGCCACCGTCGCAAGCTTGTCGGCCAGCAGCACTTTCTTGGCGAGGCCCAGCGCGAACAGGACGAGCCCCGTGCCGAAACGCTGCCACAGGCCTTCGCGCAACGGGTCTTCGGCGAATTGCGGCACCAGCTCGTTGTGACGGACGATCGGTCCGGCGATCAGGTGCGGGAACAGCAGCACGAACAGCGCAAACGGCCGGAACGGATAGATCGGCGCGTCGCCGCGCATGCGATCGACCAGGTAGGAGATCAACTGGAACGAAAAGAAGCTGATACCGATCGGCAGCACGATGTTGGCGCGCGGCAGAACGAGGCCGGTCGCGGCTTCGAGCGAAGCCACCATGAAGTCGAGATACTTGAAGGTGCCCAGCGAGGCGAGATTGAGCGCGACACCGGCGATCAGCCAGGCCCGCGCGCCGGTACGCTCATGCAGCAGCGCAAGCAGCCACGTCGCGCCGATCTGCCCGACCAGCAGCGGGATGAAACGGACGTCCCACCAGCCGTAGAACACCAGCGAGCCGACGATGAGCACCCAATGCCGCACCACCGGGACTCTCACCGCCGCGTAATAGATCGCGAGCAGCGCAGGCAAAAACACAAAGACGAAAACGTGCGACTGAAAAAGCATCCCGGTTACGGTCTATTGACGGCCGCCAAGCCTCTCACGGCTCCGCCAGCGTGAACTGAAGCAGCAGCGTACGCTGGATGATGGAGAAATTGTCGTCCGAAATCAGCGTCAGTACGGTTTCTCCGCCCGCTCCGCGGTGAACGCACAGCCCCTCCATGTTGTCGATCTCGTAGCCGAGATCGACCTCGATCACCGCCGCTCCTTCGATCACCGCGTCCGGCCGGATCTCCGCCATCGCCACGCGCCGAAGCCGGATCCACAAGCCGCCGGTCCAACTGAACTTGCGCTCCAGCAGCAGGAGATCGCCGCTCGGGAGCAGCGCGGCGTCGCTGATGTCGAAGTCCGCGATGCGCGTCACGGTGAATGTGCCGGGCTTCGGGCCGAGCAGGAAGCCACGAATATTGCCGGCCTTGTCGAGAGCGCGCTCGGAAATTGCAATCAGCGTGCCCGCCAGCGGCAATCCGCGGGGCACGAACACCAGCGACTCGATTCCGCGGTTGTTCGGCAACGACTTGAAAGCAGCAGGCACCGCGATCGTCGCAGCGCGTGCGCGCAATCCGTCGCGGCCATAGTTGAAGCGTACGATCTGGTGGACTCGCTCGACCGCTACGTAGAGCGTGCCGCCATCCTGGGCTAGCGCCTCGGTGTCGTACCAGCCGCGCGCCGCCATCGGACGGCCGTCTGATCCGATCATCTGCGCCATTTCGGCGTCCGCGATCCCTGCCGGACGCGTGCCGTCGTAGACCAGCCGCCCACGAAGCCACCAGCCCCGGTCGGTGATCGCGATGAAACGCGCGCCGTCGGGCTGCACCTGCAGGCCCGAGATGCCGCCGAAATGGCGGAACGACGAGCTCAGCACCAGCCCGCCGCGAAACTCCAGCAGTCCGAACTGGCGCCGCGATGAATCGCGGACCTCGAAGCCCGCGAGCGGCCTTGCCTGGATGTCGATCGCAACCGGCGGGTCGGGTACCTGCGCGGTCTGGGCCGCCGCGGCCGGAGCGATCAGCGAGGACGCTCCGGCAAGCAGCGCACTCAGCGCGCCCCGCCGGCTGATGTCTCCGGCACCGGAGTGCCGGGGCTCGTCGATCACGCGCTGCGCCTCCGCGCAGGACGCCGCTGCGTTTCGGTCTCGGCGTGCTCGTCAAACAGCTCGGCCAGCTTGTCGGTCATGGCGCCGCCAAGCTCCTCGGCATCGACGATGGTGACGGCGCGACGATAGTAGCGCGTCACGTCATGGCCGATGCCGATGGCGATCAGCTCGACCGGCGAGCGCTGCTCGATCTCCTCGATCACCCAGCGCAGGTGGCGTTCGAGATAGTTGCCGGGATTCACCGAGAGCGTGGAAGTCGTCGACCGGCGCGCCGTCGGAAATCATCATCAGGATGCGGCGCTGCTCGCTGCGGGCCAACAGGCGCTTGTGCGCCCAGTCGAGCGCCTCGCCGTCGATGTTCTCCTTGAGCAGGCCCTCGCGCATCATCAGCCCGAGATTCTTGCGCGCCCGGCGCCATGGTGCGTCGGCGGACTTGTAGATGATGTGCCGCAGATCGTTGAGCCGCCCCGGATTGGCCGGCTTGCCGGCCGCGAGCCAGGCTTCGCGCGACTGGCCGCCCTTCCACGCCCGCGTGGTGAAGCCGAGAATCTCGACCTTGACGCCGCAGCGCTCCAGCGTGCGCGCGAGAATATCGGCGCAGGTCGCCGCCACGGTGATCGGCCGGCCCCGCATCGAACCGGAATTGTCGAGCAGCAGCGTCACCACGGTGTCGCGGAAGGTCGTGTCCTTCTCGTGCTTGAACGACAGCGCATGCAACGGATCGATGATGATGCGCGGAAGCCTCGCCGGATCGAGCATGCCCTCTTCCAGGTCGAACTCCCAGGCGCGGTTCTGCTGCGCCATCAGCCGGCGCTGCAGCCGGTTGGCAAGCCGCGCCACGACGCCCTGCAGGTGCGAGAGCTGCTTGTCGAGATAGCCGCGCAAACGGTCGAGCTCTTCGGGCTCGCACGAGATCCTCGGCCGGGACGACCTCGTCGTGCTTGACGACGAACGGATGATAGTCCGGACCGCGCGGCTCGTTCTGGCCGTGCCGGCGCGGGCGGCGCGGTTCGGCCGGAGTTTCGGAATCGCCCATCTCGGCGTCTTCTGCCATCTCGGCCGACAGCGCCTCGGAGGCTTCGGCGGTCGACTCCGACATGTCCTCGCCGGTCGCGTCGGCCTCGTCCATGCGGGTCTGCATGTCCTCGGAATCGGCGCCCTGGCCGTCTTCGCCGTTTTCCTCCTTGCGGCGTTCCTGCTCGCCCTCCTCGCCCTCCTCCTCGTCCGATTCGGTCGAGCGGTCGTCGCCCATGTCGAGGCTGTCGAGCAGGTCGTGCACCACGTCGCCGAAATCGGCCTGATGTTCGATGAGCCGCTCCAGCCGGTCGAGTTCGCGCCCGGCGCGGTCCTCGATCAGCGGCCGCCAGAGGTCGACGAGCTTCTTGGCGGCCGGCGGCGGCGCCTGCCCGGTGAGGCGCTCGCGCACCATCATGGCGACCGCCTCCTCGATCGGCGCATCGGCCCGGTCGGTGACCTCGTCGAACTTGCCGCGATGGAAGCGGTCGTCGATCATGGCGGCGAGATTTTTCGCCACGCCCGACATGCGGCGCGCCCCGATCGCCTCGACGCGCGCCTGCTCGACCGCCTCGAATACCGCCCTCGCCTGCTGTCCGCCCGGCACCAGCTTGCGGTGGACGGTCGGGTCGTGACACGCGAGCTTGAGCGCGATGGCGTCGGCGTGTCCGCGCACGATCGCCGCATCGGGACCGGAGAGCTTGCGCGGCGGCTCCGGCAGGCGGGCCTTGCCGCTGATGATGCCGGGACGCTCGGCGGCGAATGCGACTTCAAGCTCGGGCTTGCGGGCGATGGCGCGCAGGCAGCCGGTCACCGCCCGCTTGAACGGCTCGGTCGGCGAGTTCCTTGACGGCGGACTCTTGCCTTTGAGATTCGACGTCATGTTTGCTGCGGGGACGGAGTGAGTTGGCCGTTGGAAATCTGGGTGACGAAGCGGCAGGCTTCTTGGGTCCCGATACGCCCATCGACACGTAGATCGTCATGAGTTCCTCGACACCCATCTCGGCCGGCTTGATCCAGGATGCCGGAACGTAGATCAGGCCGCCACCGACCGGCACCGGCGCGGACGGAACGAGGATCGAATGGTACTTCTCGTCACCGATCATGGTGGCATCGGGCGACGGCAGGAGCGCCAGCACGGCGGCGCTGTTGCCGGGGCCGCCAAAGAAGCACCAGACCGGGCTCATGCTCTTGAGGCCGTCGCCCTGCTTGCGGTCAACCAGCCCGACGAACCGCTTGGTCAGGTCGTAGACGTTGCTGACCAGCGGAATGCGCCGCATCACCCAGTCGATCAGGCCGGACAGGTAGCGCTCCATCCGGGTCTCGACCATGAGACCGAGGAAATAGATGGCGGTGATCAGGATCACCATGCCGATCACATAGGCGGCGAGCGGCGAGGTCGAGAAGCCGAGCCCGATCGCGGTCAGCAGCCGGCCGAACACGCTGCCCGGACCGACGAACTGATAGATGAAGGTGCCGAGCCAGGCGACGAGCGCGATTGTAATGGCCACCGGCAGCAGGACCACCAGCCCCGACAGCAGCGTTGGGATGAAACGTATCATAGGACACCGAACGAGTTGCGCGCGAACTCCGATGCGGTGCGCGACGCCAAGTCAGCTCAAGGCCACGTTGACCGAAGACTTCCGGAAGCTCCTGACCGAAGCAGCGCTGATAGAATTCGGCAACGATCGGCCGCTCCAGTTCGTCGCACTTGTTGACGAACGTGAGCCGGAAGGCAAAGCCGATGTCCTTGAAGATGTCGGCGTTCTCCGCCCAGGTGATGACGGTGCGCGGGCTCATGACGGTCGAGATGTCGCCGTTCATGAAGGCGTTGCGGGTGAGGTCGGCGACCCGCACCATCTTGCTGACGATGTCGCGGCCCTGATCGGTGCGATAGTGCTTCGCCTTGGCGAGCACGATCTCGACCTCGTTGTCGTGCGGCAGGTAGTTCAGCGTGGTGACGATCGACCAGCGGTCCATCTGCGCCTGGTTGATCTGCTGGGTGCCGTGATAGAGGCCGGAGGTGTCGCCAAGGCCCACCGTATTGGCGGTCGCGAACAGGCGGAACGCCGGATGAGGACGGATCACCCGGCTCTGGTCGAGCAGGGTGAGGCGGCCGGAGGATTCCAGCACCCGCTGGATCACGAACATCACGTCCGGACGGCCGGCATCGTACTCGTCGAAGCAGAGCGCGACGTTATGTTGATAGGCCCACGGCAGGATGCCGTCGCGGAATTCGGTGACCTGGAGGCCGTCCTTGATGACGATGGCGTCCTTGCCGATCAGGTCGATACGGCTGATGTGGCTGTCGAGATTGACCCGCACGCACGGCCAGTTCAGGCGGGCCGCCACCTGTTCGATATGGGTCGACTTGCCGGTGCCGTGATAGCCCGAGACAATGACACGGCGGTTGTGCGCGAAGCCCGCCAGGATCGCCAGCGTGGTCGCCCGGTCGAACCGGTAATCCTCATCGACGTCCGGGACATAGTCGTCGCCTTCCGAGTAGGCCGGGACTTCCATGTCGCTGTCGAACCCGAACTGCTGGCGAACCGACACTTTGATATCGGGCAGGCCGGCGACCTCTTGCGTTGCGGCAGTCATTGATCCTCCGTGGTCTCGGCCGCGACCGAGACCCCTATCGGTCGGTAACAAAGGGTTGCGGATGCAGCAACTTAGCAGATCGCGGTCCGCCAGCGAAAGCCGCCGGGACGGTCAACAGGCTTGCGGTTTCAGATAGCCGTCGCGCACCCTATGCGCAACTAGGCGGTCCCGCTTTCCTAGCGGAAACCGATAGATTTCAGATAGTTATAAGCTTGGATGATTTCCCGCAGGCGGTCTTCGGTGGAACGGTCGCCGCCGTTGGCGTCGGGATGGTGGCGCTTCACCAGCGCCTTGAACCGGGTCTTGATTTCGACCGTGGTGGCGTCCGCTTCGAGCCCCAGCGCGTCGAACGCCTTGCGGGCGGCGTTGCCGACCATGGGACTGTCCGGCTTCGGCCGCTCCGGCCCCCGCGCCCGGCTGGCGGCGGCGCCGAATTCGCGCTGGAGGCCGAGCGGATCGTGGGCGCCCGCAGCGTCGGTCTTGCCACCGCCGTTCATGCCCATCTTCCAGGTCGGGCGGTGGCCGGTGGTGGCGTCGCGTTGGTACTTGGCGATGTCGTCCGTGCTCATGCCGGCGAAGAAATTGTACGAATGGTTGTATTCACGCACATGCGCGAGGCAGAACCGCCAGTACTCGTTCTCCCGCGTCCGCCCCTTCGGAGCGCGATGGTTCGCCGCCCCGTCGCAGCCCGGCCATTCGCAGGCGGGCGCATCCGTGCGGATGCGCCGGTCCTTGCTGGGCTTGACCTTGATCCGGTCGAACAGGGGCGAGTCGTTTTTCATGACCTTACAATATGCGCGCGCGGCGATGACGCCTTCAAGTCTTGACAAGTGCGAATGATCGGAATTCGCGCTTCCGCAAGTTGACGGCGGTCCGCCCCAGCCGCTATGCGGGGACCATGGCGGTCCGCGACCTCATTGCCGAGAAACTGACGGCGGCCTTCGCACCACAGCGGCTCGAGGTGCTCGACGAGTCGCACCAGCACGTCGGGCATTCCGGGCATCGGCCGGGCGGCGAAACCCACTTCAGGGTTCATATCGTGTCGGACTCATTCCGCGGGAAGAGCCGGCTCGAACGGCACCGCATGGTCAACGAGACACTTTCAAGCGAGCTGACCGGCGGGGTTCACGCGCTCGCCATCCACGCGAGCGCGCCGGGCGAGCCGGGCGGGTAAGCGAACTCGCTATACGTCATTGACTTATATACGCCATTGGCGCATATAAGGGCGATGCCATCCCCGCTCCACACCGTGGCGGAACTTCCCCAGTTTATACGCGATTGCCGTGCGGCCGGCGTTTCAGAGGAGCAATACAAAGCGATCGTCGATGCGATCTCCGCCGATCCTTTTCAGGGAGACGAGATCCGAGGCTCTGGCGGCGTGCGTAAGGTCCGCATCGCAGGCCGCGGCAAAGGAAAGAGCGGAGGATACCGGGTCGTGACCGCCTATTTCGGGCCGGCAGCTCCGGTCTATCTCCTCGCACTTCTCAGCAAAGGCGAGCGAGCAAATTTCACCGCCAGCGAGATTGCCGGATTTCGAAAGCTCACATCGGAGATCGCCCACAATTGGCGACGGAGAAGCAAATGAAAAAAGCAGCCGATCGAATCATGCAGGGATTGCGTGAAGCTGCCGCGCACTCGCGCGGCGAGCAAGTGCCCGGCCTGAGGCTTTCCATCCCGCGCACGGTCGATGTCGGGACGGTCCGCCGCAAGACCGGGCTATCGCAGGAAGCGTTCTCGCGGCGGATCGGCGTGTCTGCCAGCACTTTGCGCAACTGGGAACAGGGACGTCGATCACCTGAAGGCCCTGCCCGCGTCCTCCTTGCAATGCTTGCCCGCAACCCACGCATCGTCGAGGAAACGCTCGGCGAACGTTGAGCGCAGACGCAAGGCATTCAAACCGCTACTGCGGCGTGATGTTCGCCGCCTTGATGATCTCGCCCCACATCGCGCGCTCCGCCCGCACCTGCGCGGCGAACTCCGCAGGGCTGTTGCCGACCGCCCTTGCGCCGGAGCTCGAGATGCGTTCGGCGATGACAGGCTTGCCCAGCGCCGCGGCAATCTCGCGATGAAGCCGCGCGACGATGTCGGGCGGCGTGCCCGTCGGCGCCATGATGCCGAACCACGACGACGCCTCGAAATTCTTCACGCCAGCTTCCGCCGCCGTCGGCACGTCGGGGAGCAGCGCGAGGCGCTGCCTGGCGGCGACCGCGAGCGGGCGCAGCTTGCCGGCCTTGATGTGCGGTAGCACTGTCGGCGGATTGTCGACGACGCCGTCAATCTGCCCGGCCAGCAGGTCGTTGAGGGCTGGCGCCGCGCCCCGATAGGGTACGTGCGTGAGCTTGATGCCGGCCGCGTGCATGAACAGCGCGAGGCCGAGGTGCCCGGTGGTGCCGACGCCGGGCGACCCGAAATTGATCTTGTCGGGTTTGGATTTCGCGAGCGTGACGAAGTCCGCGAGCGTCTTGGCCTCGACCTGGGGATTGACCACCACCAGCATCGACATGTCGGCGACGATCGAAATCGGGACGAACGCCGTCTCCGGATCGAACGGCATCTTGGCATAGAGGAACTGATTGGCGGTCAGGATGCCCGCCGACGACATCAGCAAGGTGTAGCCGTCGGGGTCGGCCTTGGCGACCGCGTCCGCCCCGGTATTGCCGCCGGCGCCGGCGCGATTCTCGACGATCACCGGCTGGCCGAGCGCTTTCGACATCTCGTCTCCGACCAAACGGGCCAACACATCGGCCAGCCCGCCGGCGGGAAACGGCGCGATCAGCCTGACCGCGCGGTTGGGATAGGTCTGCGCCAGCGCCGGTGTGCCGTACAGGCACGCAACCAGCACGGCGAGCGCAAGGGCGCGCCATCCAATGGCCATCACTTCGTTTCCTCCACCTGCGAATTCGGGGCGCTCACGCGCCCGCTTGATATTCTTCTTGTACGCGAACGCGCCTGAGTATGCGGCAAGCCCCTGGGCCGCATGCAGGCGCTAATTGTCGCCATGGCCGACGCCCAGATAGGCGTCGATCACCGCCTGGTTGGCCTGCACCTCGGCCGGCGTGCCGTCGGCGATCTTGACGCCGTGATCGAGCACCACGACGCGGTCGGACAGGTCCATGACCACACCCATGTCATGCTCGATCAGCGCGATGGTCGTGCCGAAATGCGCATTGAGATCGAGAACGTAGCGGCACATGTCCTCCTTCTCCTCGACGTTCATGCCGGCCATCGGCTCGTCGAGCAGCAGGAGGTCGGGCTCCATGGCGAGCGCGCGGGCAAGCTCGACGCGCTTCTGCAGGCCGTAGGGAAGTTGCCCGACCTGGACCTTGCGGATGTGCGGAATCTTCAGAAAGTCGATGATCTCTTCCACGCGGTGGCGATGCTCCACCTCTTCGCGCAGCGCCGGCCCGATCCGCACGAGCTGCCAGAGCAAGCCGCGCCGCATCTTGAGCGTGCGGCCGGTCATGATGTTGTCCAGCGCCGTCATGCCCTTGAACAGCGCGACGTTCTGGAACGTGCGCGCGATGCCACCACGTGCCGCGTCGTACGGACGCATGCGCCGACGCGCCTTGCCCTTGAAGGTGATCCGGCCTTCCTGCGGATGATAGAAGCCGTTGATGACGTTGAGCATGGACGTCTTGCCGGCGCCATTCGGGCCGATGATCGCGCGGATTTCGCCCTTGCGGATGTCGAACGAGACGCCGCTCACCGCCCTCACGCCGCCGAACGACAGCGATACGTCCTCCACCGACAGCAGGATCTCTCCGGCCGCGGTTTCCGCCGGCGCTCTCATGCAGCCTTCTCCAGGGCCGGCGCCACCAGCACGACATCGGCATCACGAATCTTCACGCGCGCCGACAGCATGCCCTTGCGGCCGTCCTCGAACGTGACTTCGGTCGAGATGTCGGCCTCCTGCGAGCCGTCGTAGAACGCCCGGATCAGCGGCGCATAGCGATCGGCCACGAAGCTGCGGCGGACCTTCTGCGTGCGGGTGACTTCGCCGTCGTCGGCATCGAGCTCTTTGTGCAAAATCAGGAATCGCCTGATCTGCGCTCCCGCCATCGCCTTTTCCTCGACCAGCGAACGGTTCACGGCGGCGACATGCTGCGCCAGCAGTTCATAGACGCGCGGGTGGCCGGCGAGCTCCTGGTAGGAGCCGTAGACGATGTTGTTGCGCTCCGCCCAGTTGCCAACCGCGGTCAGATCGATGTTCAGCATGACGCAGACGAAGTCGCGCTGGTCGCCGTACACCACCGCCTCGCGGATGTTCGGATAGAACTTGAGCTTGTTCTCGATGTACTTCGGCGCGATCAGTGTGCCGTCCTTGAGCCGGCCGACGTCCTTGGCGCGGTCGATGATACGTAGATGCCCGGTGCGCGGATCGAAGAACCCGGCGTCGCCGGTCTTGATGAAGCCGTCCTCGGTGGTGACCTCGGCGGTCTTGGCATCGTCCTTGAAATAGCCGACGAACATGCCCGGCGACTTGAACAGCACCTCGCCGTTGTCGGCGATGCGCAACTGCACGTTCGGCATGACCGGCCCAACCGTGTCGGAGAAGATCTGTCCGTCGGGCTGCGCGGTGAGATAGAGGAAGGCTTCGGTCTGGCCGTAGAGCTGCTTCAGGTTGAGGCCGATCGACCGGAAGAACGAGAACAGATCGGGCCCGATCGCCTCGCCGGCCGTGTACGCCGTCCGCACGCGCGCGAGCCCGAGGACATTCTTGAGCGGCCCATAGACCAGAAATTCTCCAACCCCGTAGGCCAGCCGGCCGGACAACGGCACGGGCTCGCCATTGAGAATCTTTTCGCCGTGGCGGCGCGCGACCGCCAGAAACTGGCGGAACATCCACCGTTTCAGCGCACCGGCGTCTTCCATCCGGATCATCACGCGGGTCAGCATCTGCTCGAACACCCGCGGCGGCGCAAAATAGAACGTCGGCCCGATCTCCTTCATGTCAGCCGTAACGGTCTCGCCGCTTTCGGGACAGGCCAGGCAGAACGCCGCCACCAGCGCCTGCGCGTAATTGAGATAATGGTCGCCGACCCAGGCGAGCGGCAGATAGGCGAGCGCTTCGTCCTGTTCGGTCAGTTTGTCGAAGGCCACGGTGTCGGATGCCGCCTTGATACAGCCGATGGCGGACAGCACCACGCCCTTCGATTGCCCGGTGGTGCCGGACGTGTAGAGGATGATCGACGGATCGTCCCCACGGCCCGCCGCGATCTCGCCGTCGAGCCATGTTCCGAGCGACGCGTCGCCGGCGAGCGCCACCTTGCCGTCCTTGATCACGTCTTCGAGCGCGTGCAAGCGCGCGTGATCGTAGTCGCGCAGCCCGCGCGGCTCGTCATAGATCAGCCGTTCGAGCTTCGGCAGCCGTTCGGAAACCGCCAGGATCTTGTCCACCTGCTCTTGGTCCTCGACCACGGCGAAGCGAACGTCGGCATGCGCCAGCACATAGGCCAGTTCATCGGCGACGGCGTCGGCATAGACCGGCACCGGGATGGCGCCGAGCACCTGTGCGGCCGTGACCGACCAGTAGAGCTTCGGCCGGTTCGAGCCGACGATTGCAACCGCATCTCCGCGCTTGAGACCAAGCCGGGAGAGTCCGACTGCGTAGGCTCGCACTTCGGCCAGCACCTGCGCCCAGGTCCATACCTGCCAGATGCCGAGATCCTTGTGCCGGTATGCGGGCCGGCCGGAGAAGCGCGCCCCGTTGCGGATCAACAGCTTGGGAAACGTATCCGCCTGAACGCTGGCGTCGTCCTCCACAGGTATCCCTCCGGGTCACCGGCCGATTCGCCGGATGCTCTGGTGCGCACGGCCGAACTGCGCCGCGGACACCATCGCCGCCGTTGTCCGACGGTCGGGATCATAGAAAAGTGGGCGCTCGCCCGGGTCAAGTCGGCAATTGGACGTGACGACGCGACATGCGCGCCAGTGACCCGGCGCGATCAATGCAGGCTGAGTGCGGGTGCGAGCGCGGCGGCTTCGCGATCACCAGCGGCCGAAGCCGCGGAACAATTGCGTTGGATTGTTGAAGAACGAGGGCGTGGAGTCTCGCGCCGCGCGTGCGCGCCGCTGCGCCTCGACGGCGGCCCTCTGCTGCGCGTCGGTCCTCTGCTGCGCCTCGCTGACGACCGCCGCCGCCGGCGGCTTCTGACCCGCCGTCATGGCCGCCGGCGTGACCGCCGCCGGCTCCTCGGCAACGGTCCCGCGAGGCCAGGCAAAGTCGTCCGCGCGGCCGACCGGACCTGAGGTCGGCTCGCCGTTGGTGATGACGCGGGCCGCGACCGGATCGATCGTCGACGGGCGGGCCTGCGGGGCGCGGCCGCCGCCGAGCAATTCCTCGCCCGCCGCCGGCGGTGCGTTCAGCGGCAACACCGGACCGGCGGACGGCCGCTGCGGCGGGCCGCTCGGCTTGGCGGTCGGCGTCGCACCCGGTCCCTTCGGTCCGGGATCGACCGGAATTGGAAGTGCGACCGGCACCGAGAGGTTCACAAGATGACGCTCGATCTCGCGCTCCACATAGTGCGCCAGCTTGCGGGCGCCGAACTTGGTGAAATAGACGCCATCGCCACTTCGCAGGCGGCGCGTCTGCCCCTCGTAGTCCGGACCCTGAGCGGAATATCGCCCCTGCTCGTCGACAAATCCGTCCCAGATGTCGACGTAGGTGATACCGGCCTTTTCGGCCCGGCTGCGATAGATCTCGTTCAGATAGGAGGAGTCGTTCGACGCCTTGGCGACGCTCCGGGACGGCAGGCCGACCCAAACCACGGGCACGCCTGAATTCTTGAGCACCGCCATCGCGGCATCGACCCGCTTGATGTAGGCGGCTTCCCACTTCTCGGTCTGAAACTCCCAGGGGCCGTAGGCCGCGACCCGGCCCTGCTCGGTCGTCGGGACCGGCGGCTCCGGCGTCGCCGGACGCTGCAATTCGGCATCGAGCGGCGGCTTGGTATCGGGCGTGATGGTCTGCGGAGGCGCGGCGGGCTTCGCGCCCGGCGCCGGGCGAACGACCACCGGCGCCCTTTCACGGATCGCCTGGCGATCGTTGCCGCCAACCATCATGACGATGAATTTCGGCTTATCGGCCGCGATCATCTCGCGGATCCCCTGCGCCCAGTCGACGTTCTCGCGACGCGCGTCGTAGCGGATCAGGCCGGAATCGGTGCGATGCTTGCGCACGATGCCGATGTCGGGCTTTTCCGCATAGGCATCCTCGAGCCCGTAGGCGAGCCAGTCGGCCATCGCATCGCCGATCACCACGATGTGGGTGGTGGCTTCTTTCTTTGGCGTTGCCGCCGGAGCGCGTGAAAAATCAACGGGCGCTTCGCGATACTCACGGTACGGCCGGTCCCAGCTGCCGCCTCCGCGATCCCAGCCGCCGCCTCCGCGATCCCAGCCGCCCCAGCCACCGCCGCGCTGCTGGCGGCCGCCCCAGGAATCGCCCCAGAACTGCGCGTTGGCGGGCAACAGCAGGACGAGGCTCGCGGCCATCGCCACGGTCGCTCCGAGGCCGCCCAGAAGCATGATCGAGGATTTCTTGCGTCCCGATGCCATCCGCCACTCTCACCAATGGCAATTTGGCCCCAAAAGGAGCCTTTATCCGCCTTCGCGTAACGATAGCTCGGCAAAAATGTCAACTTGAAGGTCGGCCGGTGGTTACCCCGCAGGCCGATCCCTAGCGACTTCGCAGCCGATCGAGCATCGCCGCCGACGCAAAACCGTCCGGCACATGGCCAATCGACGCCTGGAACTCGCGCAACGCCGTCCGGGTCCGCCCGCCGAGCCGGCCGTCGGGCTCGCCCACATTGAAGCCGCGCAGTGCGAGCAGCTGCTGCAGCTCGTAACGCTCGGTGCGGGTCAGGACCCGCTCATGCCGGGGCCACGGCTGGACGAACGGGCCGCTGCCGCGCAGCCGGTCGGCGAGATGGCCGATGGCGATCGCATAGGCCTCGGCCGGGTTGTATTTCATGATGGCGCGGAAGTTCTGCAGCATCAGGAAGCCCGGGCCCTGGGACCCGGCCGGCACCAGCAGAAAGGCGCGGTCGTCGAGGCGCGGAAAGGGCTTGTCGCCCGCCCGCCGGATGCCGGCCTTCTCCCAATCCCGGATCGTCATCATGCGCGACCGGTCCGCCAGCAGAAAGTTGAACCCCTTGGGCACCACCACCTCGTAGCCCCAGGTCTGGCCGGGGACCCAGCCGTCTTTCTTCAGATTGTTGGCGGTCGAGGCAATCAGGTCTGGGATCGATTCAACCACGTCGCGGCGGCCGTCTTTGTCGAAATCGACCGCGAACCGCTTGAACGAGGTCGGCATGAACTGGGTCGGTCCGAAGGCACCGGCCCACGAGCCCTTGAGGTGCTCGGCGGTCACGTCGCCGCGCGCGAGGATCTCCAGCGCCGAGAGGAATTCCTCGCGGAAGAAATCCTGCCGGCGGCCGATGCAGGCGAGCGTTGCGGTCGAGCGGATCACCGAGCGTTCGCCGATCTGGGTGCCGTAGTTCGAACTCCACGCCCCAGATTGCCGCGACGAAGTGCCGGTCCACGCCGTAGGCCTTCTCGACCGTGTCGAATTCCGCCTTGTACTTCGCCAGGATCGCACGGCCGTTGGCGACCCGCTGCTCGTTGACCAGGATATCGAGATATTCCCAGAACGACTTGGTGAACTCGGGCTGCGAGTCCATCAGATCCATGATCCGCAGGTCCGGCGTCAGCGCCGGTCACGTACCGGTCGTAGACCGCACGCGGCACGTTGCGGCGGGCGGCGAGCGGCCACAGCCGTTCGAGACAGCCGCGAAAATTTGCCGCCGCGGCACGGATCGCTGCCGCAGTCATGGTCGGATGGCCGGACGCGCCGGATTCGCCGCTCCACTCCGGCCCGGACGGCTTCGCGGGCGACTGCTCGGCCGGCGTCGCCGTGCCGGTCGTGCTCGGCCCCTGGAACAGGGAGCGGAAGTCGAAGCCTTGGGCTTGCGCCACTCCGGCGGTGCCGGACGCGAGCAGCACCGCGGCACACAGTTGTGGAATGACGGAACGTCTCGCCATGTGGTCTCCCGCACTGCCGGAATGCGCGCAAACGATCATATGTGCGGCACACCGTTCCCCGGTAGTCCCCTATGGGGACGAAATTAGGTTGCGGGACGGTTAAGCCGGCGGTGAAACCATCGGTCGCACCTCCGACTTGAAGCCGCGGTCCTTGTGGGATCGCACGGGTTGTCGGATGAATGGCGCAGGCATGAAACCAATTCGCAAAGCCGTCTTTCCGGTCGCCGGTCTCGGCACCCGCTTCCTCCCCGCCACCAAGGCGATGCCGAAGGAGATGCTGCCGGTGGTCGACCGGCCGCTGATCCAGCATGTCGTCGATGAAGCCCGCGAAGCCGGCATCGAACACTTCATCTTCGTCACCGGCCGCAACAAGGCAGTCATCGAAGATCATTTCGACCGCCAGTTCGAGCTCGAGCACACGCTGACCGAGCGCCATCGCAGCGCCGATCTCGACGCGCTCGCCCGCGACCTGCCGGGGCCGGGCACCGCGAGCTTCACGCGCCAGCAGCTTCCGCTTGGCCTCGGCCACGCGGTGTGGTGTGCGCGCGAACTGGTCGGCCACGAGCCGTTCGCGTTACTGCTTCCCGACGTGCTGGTGCAGCACAGCCGGGGCTGCCTGGCGCAGATGATCGACGCGGCGCGCACGCTCGGCGAAAACGCCAACATCATCGCGGTCGAGGAGGTGCCGGCCGAACGGGTGCACATGTACGGCGTGGTCGGTGTCGGCGAGCGCAAGGGCAAGCTGTTCGAGCTGACCCAGATGGTCGAGAAGCCCAAACGCGAGCAGGCGCCGTCGAACCTGATCATCACCGGCCGCTATATTCTGCAGCCCGAGATTTTCAACATCCTGGCAGCCGAAAAGCGCGGCGCCGGCAACGAAATCCAACTTACCGATGCGATGATCGAACTCGCCAGGACGCAGCCGTTCTACGGCCTGAAGTTCGAGGGCCGCAGCTTCGACTGCGGCTCCAAGGTCGGGTTTCTCGCCGCCAATCTCGCCTATGCGCTCGCCCGCGACGACCTGGCGCCCGCCATCCGCGCCGAGATCAAATCGCTGCTGGGTTAGGGAGGCCTCGGGCGCCCAGCCATTTCATGACTGTGAAGCCTGATGGCTCGATGACTCAACGCCGCTATTGGTCGCCCGCCGACATAAAGCCGGTGCGGCTCGGCTCGAATGCGGCTTACGCCGACGGTCTCCGTGCGGTGCTCGACGGAGCCGTTCGCCGCCAGATGCGCAGCGTCCATCCCATCGGTTGCCATCTCAGCGGCGGCCTCGATTCCTCATCCGTAGCGGCGCTCGCGGCGCGCGCATTGGCGGAGAAGGGACAACGGCTTGCCGCTTTCACCCAGGTGCCGCGGGACGGCTTCAAGGCCGAAGCTCCGGCCGGGCGCTACAACGATGAGACGCCGTATGTGGAAGCCATCCGTACGATGGCCGGCCACATCGACGTCACCTACGTGCGCAACAACGAATGTGACGATCTTGCCGATCTCGAGCGCCTTTTCCTCACCCTCGACGCGCCCGTGCGCAACCCATCCAATCTCGGCTGGATGCTCGCGATCGGCCGGAGCGCGCGCGCACAAGGCCGGCGCGTCCTGCTCAGCGGACTGATGGGCAATTTCACCATCAGCTGGTTCGGCTGGTCGCAGACGCCCGACCACCTGTTGCGCGGCCGGCTGACAACGGTCTACCGCCAGTGGCACCAGTTCTATCGACACACTGCTGATTCGCGCTGGGAGTCCTTCCGCAAGCTATTGCTCGAGCCGCTGGCGCCGGACCGGTTCGTTGCTTGGAGGGACCGCCGCCAACGACCACATCGCAGCGCACCTTGGAAAGATCACACGGCGATCCGCCAGGAATTTGCTGCCGAAATGGGCGTCGACGTGCGTGCTCTCAAGGTCGGCCACGATTTCCATTACCGAATGCGGCGCGGCGAGCGCGCGCGAGGCCTGACCATGGTCGACTACCTGGGCGACTGGCAGGCCGCCGAGAAAGCGCTGCACGGCGTCGAGACCCGCGATCCTACGGCCGATATGGATGTCGTCGCGTATTGCTTCGGCGTGCCGCCTGAGCAGTTTCTGGTTGAGGACGTCGACAGATCGCTCGTTCGGCGCGCCATGTGGGGTCTGCTGCCCGAGCTGGTGTTGACCAACCGGCTGATGGGTTATCAGGCGGCGGACTGGCACGAGAAGCTGGCGGAGAAGCGAGGGACGCTCGCCGCTGAAATTGCCGCGCTGGCGACCTCTCCCATCGTGCGGAAAGCCATCGATATTGAGAGGCTGCAACGCAGCCTGGAGAACTGGCCGTCCAAAGGCTGGCACACGCCCCGCATGGTCGATGAATACCAACTTGCACTGATGCGCGGCATTGCCGTCGGGCGCTTTCTGCGCTGGGTCGATGCATCCAATATGAGTGGACGGGCCGATCTCGACTAGGTTCAATCACGAATTCGGCTAGTGTCCCGATTCCCCTGAGCCGACGTCACGGAGAGGAACACGCATGCTTCCGCCCGATTTGATCCTGCATGGCGGCAAGATCATCACGCTCGATCGCAGTTCGCGCGTGGCGCAAGCCGTCGCGGTTCGATCGGGTCACATCGTGGCGGTCGGCGACGACGCGGCGCTGCTCAAGGACGCGGCGCCTACGACCCGGCTCATCGACCTCAAGGGCCGCTCGGTGCTGCCCGGCTTCTTCGACGCTCATCCGCATGCCGACCGCGAAGGCCTCAAGGCGCGCGGCGGCATCCCGATCGCCGGGCTGCACTCGGTGGCCGACATCGTCGACGTCGTGAAGCGCGCCGCGCAGACGACGCCGGCCGGCGAGTGGATCGTGCTGATGCCGATGGGCGAGCCGCCGCACGAATACTTCAGCCGCCCCGACCAGTTGACCGACGGCCGCTTTCCCGACCCGGCACGACCTCGACGCGGTCGCGCCCGACCATGCGGTCTACATCCGCGCGGTGTGGGGCTGGTGGAGCCGCCGTCCGTTTCCGTCGGTCGCCAACTCGCTGGCGCTCAAGCGCGCCGGCGTCACGCGCGACACCGCGGCGCCGCACAATGTCGAGATCGTGAAGGACGCGCGCGGCGAGCCGACCGGCGTTTTCCTCGAGCGCAACTTCGTGCCGGTGCTCGAATACACGCTGTTCCGCGACCTGCCGCGCTTCAAGTATTGCGATCGCGTCGAGAGCGTGCGGCTCGGCGCGCACACCTATGCGGCGGCCGGCACGACCTCGCTCTACGAAGGCCACGGCCTCACGCCCACGGTGATCCGCGCCTACCGCGAGAACGCCGAGCGCAACGCGTTGCCGTTGCGCATGCATGCCCCGGTCAGCATGCCGAGCGCGGCGTTCGACGACAAACGGCTGATGGATCTGTTCTATCACTATGCCGGCCCGGCCGGCGGCCGCGGCCGCGGCGACGACATTCTGCGGGTCGAAGGCATCAACCTCGGCGGCCATGCCGACGCGCACGGTCGCCGACATCATCGCGGCCGGCTACCCGTACGACCAGTGGGCCGGGCATTTCTATCAGGCGATGACCCCGAGCGCTTCGTCAAGCTCGGCATCGAGGCGGCGCGGCTCGGGCTGCGGGTGAACTGCGTGATCAGCCGCGACATCGAGTACGGCCTGAGCGCCTTCGAGGCGATCGACAAGGAAGTGCCGATCCGCGACCGGCGCTGGGTCATGGTCCACGTCAACCAGGCGACCGACGACCAGATCCGCCGCATGAAGGCGCTCGGCGTCATCGCCACGGTGGTGCCGGGTTTCCTCTGGATGGCGGGCGACCGCTACGGCCTCGACAAGCTCGGCAGCGACGGCATCCCGATCCGGCGCCTGCTCGACGGCGGCGTCCCGGTCGCGCTGTCGACCGACGGCGTGCCCTACTCGATGCTGTGGACCGCCTGGGAGGCGATCGCGCGCTGGGACGAGGACGGCCAGCGCCAGCTCGGCGAAAGCCACCTCACGCGCGAGGAAGCGCTGCGCATGGCGGCGCAGAGCGGACATCTGCTGACCTGGAACGAGGACCGGTTCGGCTCGCTCGAGCCCGGCAAGGTCGCCGACATGGCCGTGCTGGCGGAAGACCCGCTGACCTGCGACCTCGACCGCCTCAAGGACATCCGGATCGAGCGGACGTTCCTCGGCGGCGCGCAGGTGTTCGGACCTGAGTGAGCGGGAGCCTGTGGCGATGAAACGTTTTCGCTTCAGCCTCACCGCTGCCAGCGCAGTCCAAGCTGGTAGACGTTCGCCGAATAGTTCTGGCCCGGGATGTTGGAATCGCGCCATTCGTTGCGGTATTCGGCGCGCGCCCACCAGTCGCGCGTCAGCATGTAGGTGAGCTGCGCGGCCGCCGAGTAGCGCAGGTCGAGCCGCGGCGAGCCGATGTAGTCGTCCATGCCGCGGCTAAACCGCAGCGTACCGATCAGCCAGCGGCGGAAGGCGTGATCGAGCTGGGCGGTGTATTCGCGCGTCAGCACGCCCGACACGCCGATGAGCCTCGAATTCGGCGACCGTGGTGACGGCGGTGAATCGCGCGGTGGTCAGCGCATTCATGGTCCAGATCAGCGAGGCGTCGACCAGATAGGCGCCGAAGCTCGGCAGCTTGTAGTCGTCGTAGCGCCGCCGCTGATAGCCGACGGAGGCTTCGCCGGTCAGCGTGCCGAGAACCAGGAAGCTCGAACCGATCTTGCCGCTGACACCCTGCGAATTGCGGTGGTCTCCGCCCGAGTCGATGTAGAGATCGTACACTCGGGTGTCGGCGTTGAACTCGGTGAACGGGACGATGCCCGGCGACAGCTCGTAATTGATGCGCCCGACGGTGAAGTAGCGCTCGAAATTGCGGTCGGCGTTGCTCCTCACCTGACCGTCTTCGAAGTGCGAGTCGGTGTAGGTGGTGCGGTCGCCGCCGAGCCGGCCGATGAAGTCGAAGCGATTGATTCGCTGGCCGAAGCCGACCGTGCCGCCGACCTGATGATAGATCGGCAGCCACTTCAGGTCGGCCTGGACGTTCGGGCTGCCGGGCGCGTCGGTGCCGAGATAATAGCGGCCTTCCACCTCGACGCGGGCGAGGCTGGTGACGTCGTAGCGGCCGTTGACCTTGGTGTCGACCAAGGGCCGGCTCATGCGGTCGAAGGTGTCGTAGTTCCAGTAGGCGCCGCGCAAGGTCGCGGTCAGTTCGTGGCGCGACCACAGCGAATTGACCATGAGCTGCGGCGCCACCAGCTCGAACCAGGAGCCGTGGGCCCGCATGGTGCGCGCCGGATTTGTGTCGTAGCCGCGCGTGACCTCGACCGCCGGGCGGAACAGGAAGCTGCCGTAGGTCGTGCCGATCGCCTCGAACGGATTGAACTCATACGGCAGGACGCGGCGCAGCGGCACGGGCGGCGCCGGCGCCAGCACAACGGGGCTCGCGACCGCAGGCAGCGTTACGACCGGCCGCCTGACCGGCCGATTGGTCACAGTCTCGGGCAGCGTGAGCGCCGGCGCGGGCTGCTCAATCGGCACCACGCGGATCGGTGGCGCCACCGGCCTGGCGCGGACAGCCGGGAGGCCGGCCGCCTCCGGCGTGCTCGCGGCGCTTCCGGGCCGGACGACGCGGATGATCCGGCCGCCTCTCTGGATGACGCGCGCCGGTGGTGTCCCGGCCGAATTGAATCCAGTGGTGCCGGCGCCGATCGCCGGTCGGTAATGAAAGTTCGGAACCGTGAATTGCGCCGGCTCGCCGCTGCGGGAGGGCCGCGAACGGTCAAAGCGCGGGGGATTGCGCGGATCGCCATCGAGCTGCGGGCGGAGGAGATCGGAGCCGCCGGTCGCCTGCGCGCGTGCGTCATCACCCGCGAACACAAGCGCGAGCAGCAGCGCACTGGCGCCGAGCGCAAACGCGGACATGAGGCGGCGACGACGCGGCAACTGATGTTCCCCACGTCCCGGCCGGGCGTTGCGGACAGTGGTTGCCGCGTACCGGGAAGCTTTTGAGATCGGAATCTTGAACCGATGGTCCCGGTGTCCCTGCCCCGACAACGGACGGCCATCGGCCGCAAACTTTGGTTAACGAACCTAAAACGGTTATGGTTAACGAGGCGTTGACCCGGACGAACTCGGCCGCTCCCCGGCGGCGGTTTCGTGCTATCTGTGTCGGCCTAACCGGCGCACCCCTTGTCATGGCCAAGTCGAAACCGCTGACCCCCGCGAAGGCGACCGGCACGCACGGCCGCAACCTCGTGGCCTGCGCGATCCGGACGCTCGAAGCGGAAGCCGGAGGCATCGCCGCGCTGATCGAGGCAATCGGCGACGGCCTTGGACAGGCCTTCATCGCCGCGGTCGACCTGATCCGCGACGCCCGGGGCCGCGTGATCGTGACCGGCATGGGGAAATCCGGTCACGTCGGCCGCAAGATCGCGGCGACGCTGGCCTCGACCGGAACGCCGTCGCACTTCGTCCACCCCGGCGAAGCCAGCCACGGCGACCTCGGCATGATCACCGACGACGACGTCATCATGGCGCTGTCCTGGTCGGGCGAAACCGCCGAGCTCAAGCACCTGATCGATTATTCGCGGCGCTTCGGGATCGGCCTGATCGCCGTCACGGCGGCGGCCGACAGTACGCTCGGCCGCGCGGCCGACGTCACGCTCACCCTGCCGCAGGCGCGCGAAGCCTGCCCGCACAACCTCGCGCCCACAACCTCGACCCTGATGCAGGCGGCGCTGGGCGACGCGCTTGCGGTCGCGCTACTGGAAAGCCGGGGCTTCACAGCGGTCGACTTCGGCAAATTCCACCCGGGTGGACGGCTCGGCGCGATGCTGAAGTTCGTCAGCGACCTGATGCATACCGGAAGCGCAATCCCGCTCGTCGCACTCGGCACCCGCATGGCGGACGCGGTGGTCGAGATGTCCACGAAAGGCTTCGGCTGCGTCGGCGTCACCGATCCGGGCGGCCGTCTCGTCGGCATCATCACCGACGGCGACCTGCGTCGGCACATGCGATCCGACCTGCTCGATGCCAGGGTCGACACGGTCATGACGCGCGCGCCGAAGACCGTGCAGCCCGGTCAGCTCGCCAGCGAAGCGCTGGAAATCCTCAACAGCTCGAAGATCACCGCGCTGATCGTCGCGGACGCCGGGACGCCAGTCGGCATCGTCAACGTGCACGATCTGTTGCGCGCCGGCGTGGCGTAACGACGACCCGCTGTGCCGGCTGGCGTGGCGCTTTCCTTCGTCATGCCCGGGCTTGACCCGGGCATCCATCAAAACGAAGTCATACGCGAAGACGATGGATTGCCGCGTCGAGCCCGGCAATGACCGTTATTCCGACTGTGGCGCGAACGACACACTCGCCGCCATTCTGAAAATCCGGCGCATTTTTCAATTGGCTGGGCACGCGATATCGGCGAGGTTTCGCCTGCCTATCATGGGCGTTTCCTCCTTGACTTGAGCCCCGACTCGTTCGGGGCTTTTTTTTGTTCTGCGGTCGCCCGCGGCGTATGCACCGCGTGATCTATGAGGCTTCCACCGCCAGGTTCGCGCCGTCGGCGCTGGCGACCTTGACCCGGCTGCCGGCCGGACAATCCGGACCGGTGACGCGCCACACGGTGTCGTCGATCCGGATGGTGCCGACCCCGTTGACGATCGGCTTGTCGAGCGTGAACTCGCGCCCGACATAGCCGTCGGCCCGGCGGTTGAGGAACGGGCTGTCGGTCGGCGGCTCGACCCGGCGGGCAAATCGGCGCCAGGCCGGGATCATTGCGACCGCGAACACCGCAAAGGCGATGACCTGGGTCTGCCAGGACCAGTCGACGCCGCCGAGCGAGATGGCGCCGACCAGAATGGCGGACAACCCGAGCCAGAGCATGAACGCGCCGGGCGCGAACATTTCGAGCAGCAGCAGCACCGCCGCCAGGATGAACCAGTTCCAGGTGCCGAGCGAGACGATCCACGACCACATGGTGTGCGCTCCTTATGTCGCGCCCGCCGTCGGGACGGTCGGGCGGCGCGCCGGCGCAACCGGCGTACCGCCGCCGCGGCCATCATCGCCGAACGTCGCCTTGACGATCTCGCCGATGCCGGCAAGCGAACCGAGCACGCTGGTCGCCTCGAACGGCAGGATCAGAATTTTCTGGTTGGGCGAACTGGCCAGTTGGCCAAATGCCTTGAGATACTTGTCGGCGATGAAGTAGTTAAGCGCCGCGATATCGCCGCGGGAGACCGCCTCGCTCACCACTTCGGTGGCCTTGGCCTCAGCCATCGCGGAACGTTCGCGCGCCTCGGCGTCGCGGAACGCGGCCTCCCGGCGGCCCTCGGCCTCGAGGATCTGCGACTGCTTCTGGCCCTCGGCCTTCAGGATGGCGGACTGGCGCTGGCCTTCGGCGGTGAGGATTTCGGCGCGCTTCTCGCGCTCCGCCTTCATCTGCCGCCCCATGGAGGCGATCAGGTCGGCGGGCGGCACGATGTCCTTGATCTCGATGCGGTTGACCTTCACGCCCCAGGGCGAGACCGCGGCGTCGACCACGCGTAGCAGACGCTCGTTGATCTCGTCACGGTGGGAGAGCATCTGGTCGAGGTCCATGCCGCCCATGACCGAGCGGATGTTGGTCATGGTCAGCGCGACGATGGCCTGATGCAGATTGGAAACCTCGTAGCTCGCCTTGGCGGCGTCGAACACCTGGAAGAACGCGATCCCGTCGACCGTGACGGTGGCGTTGTCCTTGGAGATCACATCCTGCTGCGGAATGTCGATCACCTGCTCCATGATGTTGACCTTGCGGCCGACCCGATCGATGAACGGAATGATCGGATTGAGCCCGGACTGGAGCGTCTTGGTGTATTTGCCGAACCGCTCGACGGTCCAGTGGAAGCCCTGCGGCACCATTTTGACGCCGGCGAACAGCGCCAGCACCACGAGCGCCAGAAAGACGATCGCGAAGACGTCGAAGCCGAAAAACATGGACGTGCCCTCCAGGGTGGCGGTTCAGAACTCCGCATTGTCGTTGCCGCGTGCGGACTTCTCAACCAGAAGCCACACAACACCGAGAGTTGCCAGTGTTGTTCGACTCCGAAGCTCGCAGCGCCGGGGTCGAGACGCTAGCCGAACCGCGCACCTTTGAATGTGATGAACGTCACAGCCGCCCGCAAGCCAGTTAATTTCGTCGTTGCGCTGCAACCAATGTCTTGAACCGCCACAACCGGATGATTAGCGCGATTGGTTTCAAATCCAACCTTTGAGTTCGCGCAGCGCCATCTGCCAGATCACCAGCATGCCGGGCGCACTGTCGTTGAGGCAGGGGATCGCGGCGAAGTTCTCGCCGCCTGCCTTCTTGAAAATGTGCGCATTCTCGACCGCGATCTCTTCCAGCGTTTCGAGGCAGTCGGCCGAGAAACCCGGCGTCATGACTGCGAGGTTCTTCACCCCACTCTTGGCGAGCCTCCTGACGGTCTTGTCGGTCGCAGGCTCGAGCCACTTGCCGGCCCCGAAACGCGACTGGAACGAGATCATCAACTTCTTGTCGTCGAACTTGAGCACGTCGCGCAGGAGCCGCATGGTCTCGATGCAATGCGTATAGTATGGATCGCCCTTGTCGACGAACTCCTTCGGCACGCCGTGAAACGAGGCCAGCACGACCTCGGGCTGGAACGGCAGGCGCCCCAGCTCGACCCGCGTCGAAGAGGCGAGCGATTCGATATAGACCCTGTCGTTGTAATACGCCGGAGCGATCCGCACCGCCGGCTGGCGGCGCATGGTCATCAGGACGCGGAACACCTCGTCGCACACCGTCGCGGTCGTCGCCGCGCAGTATTGCGGATAGAGCGGCATAACGAGAATGCGTTCGCAGCCCTGCGACACCAGGAGCTCGATCTTCGATGCGAGCGAAGGGTTGCCGTAGCGCATCGCCCAATCGACGACGATATGGCGTCCCAGCGGTTCGAGCGTGCTCGCGAGCTTTTCGGACTGCGAACGGGTCGTGGTCTTGAGCGGCAACTCGTTCTTTTCCTCGTTCCAAATCTTGCGGTAATCGCGCGCCTTCCGCCACGGCCGCACCCGCAGAATGATGCCGTTGAGAACGATGTCCCAAAGCGGGCCTTGATCCTCGATCACCCTCGGATCGGTCAAGAACTCCTTGAGATAGCGGCGTACGCCCGCGGCATCGGCCGTATCCGGCGTTCCGAGATTGACCAGCAGCACGCCGATCTTGCCCGAAACGGCGGGCGCTGGGGCGGCTGGAGCAGTCGTGGGCCGCAGGGCCTGGACGGTGGAGGCGTCGTTCATCGCGGTTCTTCCAAGGTCCTTCATGACACGATAGCCGATAGCGGCGCGTCGTGCACGCGTGCTAGACACACGCCCCATCCTCGCTCCATCCTAGCTTCAGCCGACCATGTCCGCCACTCGCCGCCAAGCTCTCGCGCTGCTCGCCGCCTTTACCACAATCGGGGCGGGCACGCCCGCTCGCGCCGAGGCCAGGCGCATCACCTTCGTCCTGACCAACGACATTTATCTGATGGACGACGAGCCGGGCCCGGTCGGCCAGCGCCGCGGCGGTTTTGCGCGGCTCGCCGCCGTGGTGAAGGCGGAGCGCGCCAAAGGCGGCCACGTGCTGTTTGCGCATGGCGGCGACACGCTCTCGCCCTCGCTGATGTCCGGCATCGATCGCGGCGCGCACATCATCAGGCTCACCAACATGATTCCGCCGGACATCTTCGTTCCGGGCAACCACGAGTTCGACTTCGGCAAGGACACGTTCCTGCAGCGCATGGCGGAGGCGAATTTTCCGCTGTATGCGGCCAACCTGCGCGCGGCGGATGGCCAGCCGCTGCCGAAGTTCAAGGATCGCGAAATCATCACGATCGACGGCCTGCGGATCGGCCTGACCGGCGCCGCCTACGACCAATCGGCGGCGGTCGCGAATCCCGGCGACCTGAAGTTCGAGCCGACGCTCACGACCATGAAGGCGCAGGCCGAGGCGCTCCGCCGCGAGGGCGCCGACTTCGTCGTGGGGGTGGCGCATGTCACACGCACCGACGGCCTCGCGGTCCTCGATACCGGGCTGTTCGACCTGCTGCTGACCGGACATACCCACGACCTGTTCATCAACTACAACGGCCGGCATGCCATGGTGGAGTCGAGCCACGACGCCCACTATGTCACGGTGATCGACATCCGGATCGACGTGAAGGTCGAGGACGGCAAGCGCATCACCGACCTGGTGGCCGGAGTTCCGGGTGATCGATACCGCGACGGTGACGCCGGACCCCGAGGTCGCGGCGGTCGTCGCCGGCTACGAGGCGCAGCTTAGCCGCGCACTCGACCAGCCGATCGGCACGACCGCCGTGGAACTCGACAGCAGGACGATGACGGTACGGACGCGCGAAGCCGCCATCGGCGCTCTGATCGCCGACGCGATGCGAGCCTCGACGCATGCGGACGCGGCGGTGACGAACGGCGGCGGCATTCGCGGCGGCCGGATTTATGCGCCCGGCAGCGCGATCTCGCGCCGCGACATCCTCGCCGAGCTGCCGTTCGACAATCGTTTGGTCGCCATCGACATCAACGGCGCCGCGCTCAAGCAGGCGATCGAGAACGGCCTGTCGCTGCTGCCCAATCCGGCGGGCCGGTTTCCGCAGGTATCGGGGCTCGCGATCGAGGCCGATCCGAAACGTCCGGCCGGAAGCCGCGTGCTGTCGATGAAAGTCGACGGCGTCCCGCTGGATGAGAAGCGCATCTATCGTGTGGCCACCAACGACTACATGTTGCGCGGCGGCGACGGCTACACCATGTTCCGCGACGCCCCGGAAATGCTGCCCGCGACCGACGCGCCGCTCATTTCGACCGACGTGATGGACTATATCGCGCGGATCGGAACGGTGCGCACCGTGACTGGCGATCGCCTCATTCTGAAGTGACCGCGCGCACCGGCGGTCAGCGTTCGAACCAGCGCAGCTTTCTCGGCTTATCGAGATCGAAAATCTCGATCATGGCCTTGGTCAGCCGGATCGAAAGAGCTGCCGCCAGGAACAGCGGAGCAATCTTGTCGATCGTATTGTCCGGGCTCACGCCAAACGTCGGACTGTTGAGCGCTTTCACCAGCGCGCCGCAGGCAAAGGCGAGATAGACGACGTCCAACCACTTGACCCAATTCGGTCCGACAAATCGCCGGATGTTTTCCTTCTCGGTCAACAGATAGCCCCAGCGTTCGACCAGATAGATCAGGACGTAGGACGACAGCAGGATAAAGATCACGACGGTCAAGACGATGTGCCAGAACGGATGCGCCCTCAATTCCGAGGTCATCGTCAGGAAAAGATCGATCGCAAGAATGCAGCCGATGATCAGCACGCCGACAAAGGTGACGACGCTGAGAAACCGGTTCTCCCGAAAGATTTTCCAGAACTCGGCGAGTTGAAACAGGACGAGCAGCGCGATGAAAAGAGGGCTGGTCAGAATCTCGTTGAACTTGCTGAGGATATCTGTCGTGTCCACGGAAAATTCCCTCGCCGGTTAGCGCGATCCGAAAAGCTTACAGGTGTTCGGTTAACATCGTGCGGGCGAGCACAGGGAGATCGCGGCTCAAGCAGAAGCGAATTCGTCCCGGCACTCGCACGGCTCACGACGAGAATCGATCATGCGCGGATGCAAATGCCAGGCAGCCACCGCGCCGCTCCGGGCTATCCGACTGGGCGCTCGTCGGCGATCACCTTGCCGTCGTTCGGCAGGCTGCCGGGCGCGACCAGTTCGACGCCGCCGCGCAGCTTGGTGACCGCCTGCAGCGTGGCGGCGATCGCGTCCTCGAGCCCGGCCGCGGGCGCCGCGCATTCGGCCTTCAGCGTCATCACGTCCTGCTCGCCGTCGCGCGTGACGGTGAGCCGCAGCCGGCCGAGCTCCGGATGACGCTTGCCGACCTCCGCCACCTGCGCGGGATGCACGAACATGCCCTTCGACCTTGGTGGTCTGGTCGGCGCGGCCCATCCAGCCGTTGATGCGCATGTTGGTGCGCCCGCACGGCGAGCGTCCCGCCATCACGCGCCGAGAGGTCGCCGGTCGCGAGCCGGATCATCGGATAGTCCGGGTTGAACGAGGTGACGACGACCTCGCCGACCTCGCCGTCGGCCACCGGATCGCCGGTGCCCGGCCGCACGATCTCGACCAGCACGGTCTCGTTGACGATCATGCCCTCGCAGCGCTTGGCGCTCTCGTAGGCGATGACGCCGAGCTCGGCGGTGGCGTAGCACTGCAGCACCGCGACGCCGCGCCGCGCCAGTTCCTCGCGCAGCGACCCCGGCAGCGCCGCGCCGGAGACGAGCCCGCGCCTGCAGCGACGAGGCGTCCTTGCCGGCCTTGGCGGCGGCATCGAGCAGGATCTTCAGGAAGTCCGGCGTGCCGAGATAGCCGGTCGGCCTGAGATGCGCGATCGCCTCGAGCTGCTGCTCGGTGTTGCCGGTGCCGGCCGGAATGACCGCGCAGCCGAGCGCGTGCGCGCCCGACTCCATGATGAAGCCGCCCGGCGTGAGGTGATAGGCGAAGGAGTTGTGCACGATGTCGCCGGCGCGGAAGCCGGCGGCGAACAGCGCGCGCGCCGCGCCCCACCAATCGCTGCCGCTCGCCTTCCGGCTCGAAGATCGGACCGGGCGACATCAGCAGGCGCCGCGCCTTGCCGGGCGCCGTGACGTTCAGGCCGCCGAACGGCGGATGCGTCCTTCTGCCGCGCCGACGAGGTCGGACTTGCGCAGCACCGGCAGCTTGGCGAGCGCCGCGCGCGAGGTGACGGCGTTCGGATCGACGCCGGCGAGCTGCTGCGGCCCAGCCGGGCGCGCTCAGTCGCCAGCGCGATGAGGTCCGGCAGCCGGCCGAACAGCTCGCGCTCGCGCTCCTCGCGGATCGCGGGTTTCGAGCGGTCGTAATGCGTGCGCCATCGGTCGTCATTGCCAGCGCGATCGTGCCGCCAGTCGGAACCGGCGTCACGCCAGCCAGCGCTTGCGGCGCCGGTAGTGCTTGCCGTCGCGGAACGACTTGCGCTGGCCCTCGGCGATGCCGAGGTAGAACTCCTTGACGTCCTCGTTCTCGCGCAGCGCCTTGGCCTCGCCGTCGAGCACCACGCGGCCGTTCTCCAGGATGTAGCCGTAGCGCGCGTATTTGAGCGCCATGTTGGTGTTCTGCTCGGCGAGCAGGAACGACACGCCTTCCTTGTCGTTGAGGTTCCCGACGATCTCGAAGATCTCCTCGACGATCTGCGGCGCGAGCCCCATCGACGGCTCGTCGAGCAGGATCATCTTCGGCCGCGACATCAGCGCGCGGCCGATCGCGCACATCTGCTGCTCGCCGCCCGAGATGTAGCCGGCGGTCGACGCCGCGGCGCTCCTTGAGGCGCGGGAAATAGGAATAGACCAGCTCGAGGTCGCGCTTGATCGCCGCGTTGCCGTCGCGCCGCGTGTAGGCGCCGGTGAGCAGGTTCTCCTCGACGGTGAGGTGGGCGAAGCAGTGGCGGCCTTCCATCACCTGGATGCAGCCGCGCCGCACCAGCTCGTTGGGCGTGAGCGCGTGCACCTCGGCGCCCTCGAACACGATCGAGCCCTTGGTGACCTCGCCGCGCTCGGCGTGACAGCAGGTTGGAGATCGCCTTGAGCGTCGTCGACTTGCCGGCGCCGTTGGCGCCGAGCAGCGCCACGATCTGCCCCTTGCGGCACCGCGAGCGACACGCCCTTGAGCACCAGGATGACGTGGTTGTAGACCACCTCGATGTTGTTGACCGAGAGGATCGGCGGCGGAGCCGCGGCCGGCGCGATCGGGCGTCGCATCGCGGACGGAGGCGGCGTTGCCGCCGCCTCCTCCGCGTTGCGATCGGTCGGCCGGGACCGGCATCAGTTGGTCGCCAGGCAGCCCGGCGTGATCTTCTTCTCGGCCGCGTACTTCGCCGCCGCCTCCTTGACCATCGGGCGCGATCACGTTGTCGTCGCTGGTGTACCAGTCCGACGTGATCTTCCAGTTCTTGCCGTCCCAGGTCTGGATGCGGCCGGTGCGCGCGCCCTCGTGGTCGGCGCAGGACACCTTGATCGGCTGCAGCACGCCCTCGAAGCCGAGCTCCTTGATGCGGTCGGCGGTGAGGTTGAGGTTCTCGAGGCCCCAGCGCACCTGCTCGCCGGTCATCGGCTTGTTGCCGAACTTCTCCTGCGCGGTGCGGATCGCCTCGACGCCGAGCATGGCGTTGATCAGGCCGCGCACGTAGAGGATCTCGCCGGTCTCCTCCCACTTGGCCGAGCCCTGGCTCTTGTCGTAGACGTGCTTCTTGAGGTCCTCGTGCAGCTTGAACTGGCCCGACGGTGTGCTGCAGCGTGACCGCGTTGTAGCCCTTGGCGCCGTCCTCGGCCGGACGCACGTCGGGCTCGGCGCCCGACCACCACACGCCGTACATCTTGTCGCGCGGATAGCCGACCGCGACCGCTTCCTTGATGGCGGTCGAGTTCATCACGCCCCAGCCCCACAGCAGCACGTAGTCGGGCCGGTTCTGGCGGATCTGCAGCCAGGTCGCCTTCTGCTCGACGCCCGGATGGGTGACCGGCAGCAGCATCGGTCTCGAAGCCGTGCATCTGCGCGCGCTTCTGCAGCAGCGCGATCGGCTCCTTGCCGTAGGGCGAGTCGTGATAGACCAGCGCGATCTTCTTGCCCTTGAGCTTGTCGAAGCCGCCTTCCTTCTTGGCGATGTGCTGCAGGATGATGTCGGCCGCGGTCCAGTAGGTGCCGAGCAGCGGGAAGTTCCACTGGAACACCGAGCCGTCGCGCGACTCGGAGCGGCCGTAGCCCATCGAGATGATCGGGATCTTGTCGATCGGCGTCTTCTCGGTGAGCGCGAAGGTGACGCCGGTCGACAGCGGGATCACGTAGGCGGCGCCGGTCGGGCCCTTGTTCTTGAGGCGCTCGTAGCACTCGACGCCGCGGTCGGTGGCGTAGCCGAACTCGCATTCCTCGGTAGACGATCTTGACGCCGTTGATGCCGCCGTCGCGCTCGTTGACCAGCTTGTAGTAGTCGGCGATGCCGTTGGCGAACGGCACGCCGTTCGGCGCATAGGCGCCGGTCCGATACACCAGCGCCGGGATGAACTGCTCGTTCTGCGCCAGCGCCGGCGCGGCGACCAGCCGCGCCGCCGAGCGCCGCCGCGAGCGCGAGTCCCAACATGTCTTGCGTATCATTGATCTTCCTCCGTTGACTGACCGGACGCGCCGCCATGAGCGGGCCGCGCGGTCCATGTTGCGATTGCGGGCTCATCTAGCCCGCGCCTTGGCCGCGATAGTGCCCTGCGAATACCGCCGGCGCTCAATACGGGAACGGCCATAGCCGGAGCTTCTCCTTGGCGATCGCCCACAGCCGCGCCAGGCCATGCGGCTCGACGATCAGGAAGAACACGATCATGGCGCCGAACATCATGAATTCGAGGTGCGAGATCATCGCGGTCGAGATCGGGATGCCGAGCCAGGCCGGCAGCTGGTTGAGGAAGATCGGCATCAGCACGATGAAGGCGGCGCCCAGGAACGAGCCGAGGATCGAGCCGAGCCCGCCGATGATGATCATGAACAGGATCTGGAACGAGCGGTTGATGTCGAAGGCCAGCGGCTCCCAGGAGCCGAGCCGCAGGAAGCGCCCACAGCGCGCCGGCGACGCCGATGTAGAACGAGGACACCGCGAAGGCCGACAGCTTGGCGTGCAGCGGCCGGATGCCGATGATCTCGGCGGCGATGTCCATGTCGCGCATCGCCATCCACATGCGGCCGAGCCGGCCGCGCACCAGGTTCTTGGCGGCGAGCGCGAGCACGACGACGATCGCGAGCACGAACAGGTAGTTCTTGCACCGGCGTGTCGATCGGGATGCCGAACAGCTCGATCTTGCCGACCGCGACCGAGCCGGACGGCGCGTAGTTGGTGAACCACTTCACGCGCGCGAACGCCCATTCGAGAAAGAACTGCGAGGCCAGCGTCGCGACCGCGAGATAGAAGCCCTTGATGCGCAGCGACGGCAGGCCGAACAGCATGCCGACCAGCATCGCCATCACGCCGCCGAACAGGAACACCAGGATGATGTTGGTCTCCGGCAGCCGCAGCGCGAGATTGTAGGCCGCGTAGGCGCCGACCGCCATGAAGCCGCCGGTGCCGAGCGAGAGCTGGCCGCAATAGCCGGTCAGGATGTTGAGCCCGATCGCGGCGATCGACAGGATCAGCACCGGGATCAGCACCTCGGTGTAGAGATACTGGCCGGCGAACAGCGGCACGCCCAGGAACGCGAAGGCGACCAGACCGATGACGAACCAGCGATCCTGCGCGATCGGAAAGATCGCCTGGTCGGCGCGCGTAGGAGGTCTTGAACTGGCCGGCTTCGCGATAGAGCACGGCGTCACATCCGCTCGATGATGCGTTCGCCGAACAGGCCCTGCGGGCGGAACAGCAGGAACACGAGCGCCAGCACGTAGGCGAACCAGTTCTCGATGCCGCCGCCGGCGAGATCGAACCAGCGGATCAGCACCGGGCCGAGCATCACCTCGGCGAGCTTCTCGCCGGCGCCGATGATCAGCCCGCCGACGATCGCGCCCGGAATCGACGTGAAGCCGCCGAGGATCAGCACCGGCAGCGCCTTGAGCGCGACCAGCGAGATCGAGAACTGCACGCCGAGCTTGGCGCCCCACATCATGCCGGCGACCAGCGCCACGATGCCGGACACCGCCCACACCATCAGCCAGATCTGGTTGAGCGGGATGCCGACCGACTGCGCGGCCTGATGATCGTCGGCGACCGCGCGCAACGCGCGGCCGACCCGCGTGACCTGGAAGAAGACCGCCAGCACCGCGACCATCGACGGCGCAGATGATCGCGGCGATCAGCTCCGTCGGGTCGATCAGCAGGCCGCCGGGAAACACCGATTCGAAGATGAAGATCGGGTCCTTCGGCATGCCGAGGTTGATCTTGTAGATGTCGCTGCCCCAGATCGGTCTGGCCGAAGCCGTCGAGGAAATAGGCGATGCCCGAGCGTCGCCATGAACAGGATGATGCCCTCCTGGTTGACCAGGCGGCGCAGCACCAGGAATTCGATCGCGTAGGCGAGCGCGATCATGATCAGCGACCGACAGCGCGAGCGCGACGACGAACGGCATCACCTCCGACAGCCGCGCGAACGACAGCGCGGCGAACAGCACCATCGCGCCCTGCGCGAAGTTGAACACGCCCGAGGCCTTGAAGATCAGCACGAAGCCGAGCGCCACCAGCGAATAGAGCACGCCGGTCAGCAGGCCGCCGATCAGCGTTTCGAGGATCGGCCCGAGCATCGCACCCTCACGGTCGGCTCATGACATCTACGCCGGCATCATTGATTGAGCTTCACGCCCGATATCTTCACGAGTTCTTCGCCGCGCACGCGGTCTTCGGCCAGGAACTTGCGGAATTCCTCCACCGTGTTGCCGACCGGATCGTAACCGCCGAGCTTGAGGAAGCGGTCGAAGAACGCCTGCGACTTGATCACCGCGACGAGCTGACGATTGAGTTCATCGATGCGGGCTTTCGGCGTCCCGGCCGGCGCGAACGCACCGAACCAGGTCTTGGCGTTGTAGGGCGGCAGTCCGGATTCGCTGAACGACGGCACGCCGGGGAGCGTCTCCGCGCGCTGGCCTTCCGGCACCGCGATGGGCTTGGCGAGCCCGGACTTGATGCGCTCGAGCACCGCCGGCGAGCCGACCGGAAACAGCAGATGCGCGTCGCCGCGCTCGAACGCCACCAGCGCAGGCGCCGCCCCGCCATACGGAATGTGGGTCATCTGCGCGCCGCTCTTCGCCTTGAGCCATTCGAACACCAGGTGCGAATCGCCGCCGAGGCCGAAACGATCCGAAATTGAGCTTCTGCGGATTGGCCTTCGAGTAGGCGATCAGTTCGGCCAGCGTGTTCACCGGCACCGACTTGTGCAGGATCATCACCTGCTGGGTGAAGACCACGTTGGTGATCGGCTCCAGATCCTTGGGCGGGTCGTAGGACAGGTTGGTGTAGAGGAACGGGTTGAGCGAAATGGTGCTCGCCGTGAGCAGGCAGAAGGTGTAGCCGTCCGGCTCGGCGTTCTTGCAGGCGGCCGCACCGATCGCGGTGCCGCCACCCGGCTTGTTGTCGACCACGAGGCTCTGTCCGGTCCGCTCGCGGAACCCCTCGCCCAATGCGCGGGCCAGCACGTCGGTCGGCCCGCCGGGCGGGAACGGCACGATCACCCGCACGGGCCGCGACGGAAAGTCCTGCGCGGATGCTGACGATGCCAGGAGTGTGAGCGCGAAGACGAATGCGATTGCGCGTGACCCGGCGCATGCGAGCATGACGATCCTCTCCCTGTGCGGCATCACTCGCCGCTTCTCATGCCGTCTTGGCGACGGGCTTCTTGACCAGTGGCGTAATACGTAATGCAGTAATGCGGTTGCGCTCCCGGCGCAACACGCGAAACCGAAAGCCGTGGAACGTGAACGATTGCCCTGGCTCGGGGATCGATCGCGCCTCATGAATGACCAGACCGGCGATCGTGGTCGCCTCCTCGTCCGGCAGGTGCCATTCCATGGCGCGGTTGAGATCGCGGATCGGCACACTGCCGTCGACCGTGACCGATCCGTCCGGCTGGGGCCGCACGCCAGGCACAACGATATCATACTCATCGCTGATGTCGCCGACGATCTCCTCCAGGATGTCTTCCAGCGTGACGAGGCCCATCACCTCGCCGTATTCGTCGACCACCAGCGCGAACGGCGTCTTGCGGCGCCGGAAGGCCTTGAGCTGTTCGGAGAGCGGCCGGATGTCCGGTACGAACCACGGCGGCCGCGCGATCTTCGCGATATCGATCTTGGTCAGGTCGCCGTCTACCGCCTGGATCGCGCGCAGCAGGTCCTTGACGTGCAGAACACCGATGATGTTCTCCGGCCGCTCCTTCCAGAGCGGAATGCGGGTGACCGAGGCATCGAGCACCGCCTTGACGATGTCCTCGGGCGAAAGGTCGGCGCAGACGGTGATCATCTCGGTGCGATGGATCATCACGTCGGCGACCTGAGATCGCGCAGATCGAGCAGCCCCGAGAGCATGTCTCGGTCCTGTTTTTCGACGCTGCCCTCGTGATGCAGCAGGTCGACCTGGCCGCGCAGTTCCTCGTGCGCCGAAAGGTAGGCCTGATCGGTGCCGACCTTCATGCCGAACAACCGCAGGATCCAGCGCACCATCGCCTCGATGCCGATCAGCATCGGGCCGAGACAGCCGCACCACCCAGGAAATCGGCCGCGCGACCAGGAGCGCGACACGGTCGGGCGCATTGATCGCCAGCGTCTTCGGCAGCACCTCGGTGAACACGACGGTCAGCACCGTCATGATGACGGTGGCGTAGAGCACGCCGACATCGCCGAACCAGAACAGCAGCACGCTGGTGGTGACGGCCGAGGCCGCGATATTGACGACGTTGTTGCCGGTCAGGATCGCGCCGATCATCCGCTCGCGCGTCTCGATCAGGCGATTGACGATCCGTGGCCCGGGGATTGCCGGCCTTCTCCATCCGCAGCATGCGGGCGCGCGACATCGCGGTCAGCGCCGTCTCGCTCGCGGAGAAGAAGAAAGCGACGACGAGGCAGATCAGAATGAACGCAAGGGCGAGCCAGTCTTCGATCAGCATCGTTAGTGTCCCAATTCCGAAGTTCGCATCCTTCTGCCGCGCCCCCGTTTGCGAACTTCGGAATCAAAGGCCACCAGCAAACTTATGTTGCTGGTGGAGTTTTGGATTTGAGATTGCTTGCGAGCCCGTGGCCAAGTGATAGCGAATGTCAAATCCACTCCCCTAGGCGAGTTTCTCCACCAGGAAGGCCCGAACCTCGGCGGCATCGACGTCGCGCGCGATGAAGCTCTGGCCGATCCCGCGCAGCAGGATGAAGGTCAGCGTTCCGCGGCTGACCTTCTTGTCTTGCGCGATCAGGTCCATCAGGCGATCGATGCCGGGCGCGCCGCCGGAAATCTGCGAGACCGACGTCGGCAGGCCGACAGCCGCCAGATGGCGGCGCGCACGCGCGGCATCGGCCTCCGGCAGCAGGCCCTGACGCGCCGAAAAGTCGAACGCCAACACCATCCCGAGCGCGACCGCTTCGCCGTGCAGCAGCCGCTGCGAGAAGCCGGCCGCCGCCTCGAAGGCGTGTCCGAACGTGTGGCCGAGATTGAGCAGGGCCCGTTCGCCGGTCTCACGTTCGTCGCGCGCCACGATCGCGGCCTTCATCCGGCAACTCGTGGCAATGGCATGCTCGCGGGCCGGTCCGCCGGCAAACACCTCCTGCCAGTTGGCTTCGAGCCAGGCGAAGAACGCCTCGTCGCCGAGCAGGCCGTACTTGGCGACCTCTGCGTAGCCGGCACGAAATTCGCGCGGGCGAGAGCGTATCGAGCAGCGCGGTGTCGGCGACCACCAGGATCGGCTGATGAAAGGCGCCGACCAGATTCTTGCCGTGCTTGGTGTCGATCGCGGTCTTGCCGCCGACGGAAGAGTCGACCTGCGCCAGCAGCGACGTCGGCACCTGCACGTAGTCGAGACCGCGGCGCGTCACGGACGCGGCGAAACCCGCAAGGTCGCCGACCACCCCGCCGCCGAGCGCGACAACGAGATCGCCGCGTTCGATCCGCGCGTCAATCAGCGCCTCGCAGACGGTCTCGAGCCAGCCGAAGCTCTTCGAGCTCTCGCCCTCCGGAACCGTGATCGACGTGGCGGCAATCCGCTCCGCAGCCAACGCCGCCTCGGCGGCTGCGAGATGGTGCCGGGCGACGGTCGCGTCAGAGACGATCGCCGCCCTCGCGCCGGGCCGGAGCGCCGCGATCCTGCGGCCGAGCGAGGCAGTCAGGCCGCGGCCGATCACGATCTCGTAGCTGCGGTCGCCAAGCGCAACGTTGACAGTGATCGGATCGGTTGAGCGGAGCGGGACGGTCATGGCGCTTCATCTCCCTGGCTGACGAGGTTTGGAACCTCGCATCCGAGGTGGTCGGCGAGTGCGATCACGATCTCGTCGACGATCTTATCGTGCGGAATCTCGCGCGATTGGATGGTCAGATCGGCCAGCGCATAGACCGGATAGCGCAGATCGATGAGTTTTCGAAGCGTCGCGCCGGGGTCGTCGGTCTTCAGCAGCGGCCGATCGTGGCGGCGGCGAATGCGCCGCATCAGGACATCGAAATCGGCCTTGAGCCAGATCGAGATGCCTTTGGTGGCGATCAGGGCCCGGGTATCGGCATTGATGTACGCGCCGCCTCCGGTCGCCAGCACCTGCGGGACGCTTTCCAGGAGGCGCGCGATCACCCGCGCCTCGCCGGCGCGGAAGTCCGGCTCGCCGTGCGCGGCGAAAATATCCGGAATGTTCATCCCGGCCGCCTTCTCGATTTCGGTGTCGGCATCGACGAACGGAATGCCCAGACGCAACCCCAGCCGCCGGCCGATCGACGACTTGCCCGCCCCCATCATGCCGACAAGCACGATCGATCGCGATCCGAGCGCTTCGACCAGGACGGTCTCCGGCCTTTTTCCGGCCGGCCATTCGTGCGTCCCGCTGTCCATCATGCCGTCCACAATACGCCTCTAGCCGTCCTCCCACCCGCGTCAAACATGCCCCTCTGCATCCTCCGGCAGGCCGGTTCTGGTAGCACAAGCGCGACACAATCGCTGCCTTTTACCATGTCCAGCCCGGAACCCGTCCGGCGGGGTCCTTGTCCTCCGGGGGTAGAATATGGCCGTAGTTTCTCCATTCTTCGGTGCCACCCCGGAGCCCTAGCAAGAGGTCGCCATGCCTAGCCTATTCCGCTTCCTGGCTGTGGTCGCCGTTCTGGGCGGTCTGGTCTACGGGGCCATTTTCATGCTCGCCACATGGGTCGATCCGAAGCCGCGCGAGATCACGGTGTCGATCCCGCCGGACCGCTTCGTGAAGCAACAGTAAGCCGCGCCGGAATGGCCGCGAACGCCCGCCAAAACTCCGACCAAGCCCTGACCGAGCTGTTCCTCGACATGCTGGCCGCCGAACGCGGCGGCGCCAGGAACACGCTTGCGGCCTATACGCGCGACCTCGCCGATCTGTCCGCCTTCCTGGCGGAGCGCGGACGCTCGATCGCCAACGCCTCGACCGAGGATCTGCGCGCTTATCTGGGCTCGCTCAGCAAGCGCGGTTTCGCGGCGGCCTCGGTCGCACGGCGGCTGTCGGCGATGCGCCAGCTCTACCGGTTTCTCTACGCGGAGAACCGGCGCACCGATGATCCCGCAGCCATTATCGAGGGTCCCAAGCGCGGCCGTACGTTGCCGAAGGTGCTGAGCATCGCGGATGTTGACCGCCTGCTCGACGCGGCACGAAATGCGTCGAGCCGCGCAGAAAGTCCGCTCGGGCGGCTGCGTGCAGCGCGCCTCGCCTGCCTGATCGAGACGCTCTATGCCACCGGGCTGCGCGTCTCCGAACTGGTCGCGCTGCCGCTGTCGGCGGCAGAGCGCAATGCCCGCATGCTGGTGGTGCGCGGCAAGGGCGAGAAGGAGCGCATGGTCCCGCTCAACGACGCGGCCAAGACCACGATGCGCGACTATCTGGCGCTGCTCGCGGAAGCCGGCCGCGACCGCAAATCGAAATGGCTGTTTCCCTCGTTCGGCGAAAGCGGCCACCTGACCCGGCAGCATTTTGCCCGCGATCTCAAGGAACTGTCGGCGGCGGCGGGGCTGCGCGCCGACAGCGTCAGTCCGCACGTGCTGCGCCACGCATTCGCGAGCCATCTCCTCCACAATGGAGCCGACCTGCGGGTGGTGCAGACGCTGCTCGGGCACGCCGACATTTCGACTACGCAGATCTATACGCACGTGCTGGAGGAACGCCTCAAGAGCCTGGTGCGGGACCTGCATCCGCTGGGCGAAACCGCTTAGCAGGACAAGTAGCAAGATCCTGCCGGGGCAATTCGCCCCGCGGACGTGCCACGAACATGACATTTTTGGCCGCGCAGACTGCCGCCGGCAGCGTCCACCGGGGAATATTGTGCGGCCGCCGGCAGCCCTAAAGAGCGATGGAGACGGCAATGATTCCCGCTGCGAAGCTTTTCGGTCCTGCGATCGTGGCCGTGGGCGTGCTGTTGGCCGGGGCCGCGTTCGCCGACACCTGCGACCCGGACGACGGCGCCACCCCGGAGCAACGGATCGCCGGCTGCTCGGCGGTTATCAAGGCCGCCAAGGGCGAAAAGGGCGACAAGCTCGCCGAGGCGTTTGAGTTGCGCGGCGCCGCCTATCGCAGCCAGGGCGAAATCAATCTCGCGATCGCCGATTACAATCAGGCGATCAAGCTCAATCCGAAATTCGCGCAGGCGTTTCACAATCGCGGCGTGGCCCACGACCACAAGGGCGACTACGACCGCGCCATCCAGGATTTCGATCAGGCGATCAAGCTCAAACCCTCGGCGCTCGCACACTTCAATCGCGGCAACGCCTATCTGGGCAAGAGCCAGTACGAACAGGCCATCGCAGATTTCGATCAAGCGATCCGGCTGAAACCGGATTTCGCCGGCGCCTACGACAATCGCTGCTGGGCGCGGGCCGTGGTCGGCAACCTCAAGTCGGCCCTTGCCGACTGCAACCAGGCGCTCAAGCTTGCACCGCCGGGCAGCGCCGGCACGTTCGAAAGCCGCGGCTTTATCTTTCTGAAGATGACGAATTTCGATGCCGCGGTTTCGGACTACGAGGCTGCGCTTCGCCGCAACCCCTCGCAGGCCGGCGCGCTATACGGGCGCGGGCTGGCGAAGCTCCGCAACGAGGACTCAACCGGCGAGGCCGACATCGCCGCCGCCAAGGCCCTCCAGCCGGACATTGCCGAGGAGTACGCGCGCTACGGAATGCGCGAAAATCGTTAACTTCCGGGACGTTACGCGAGGCTAGCCATCGCCCGGCGCCGCGTGCCATAAGGCCCCGTCATGCGATGACGAACAGCGTTAGCCGACACTGGACAGCCGCCGCTGAGGGCACAGGGTGGGCGTAGGGCGGCCCGATGCGCAGCTATCTCGATTTCGAAAAGCCGGTCGCGGAGCTTGAGGCCAAGCTCGAAGAGTTGCGCGCGCTTCAAACCGGCGAGAATGCCGTCGTCATCGGCGAGGAGATTTCGCGGCTCGAACTCAAGGCCGCGCAGGCGCTGAACGAGCTCTATGCGGAGCTGACCCCCTGGCAGAAGACCCAGGTGGCACGCCATCCGGACCGGCCGCATTGCCTCGACTATGTCGCGGCCCTGATTACCGACTTCGTGCCGCTCGCCGGCGACCGCAAGTTCGGCGACGACGAGGCGATCGTCGGCGGATTCGGCCGTTTTCGCGGGGAAAGCTTGTGCATCATCGGCCACGAAAAGGGCTCGTCGACCGAGAGCCGGCTCAAGCACAATTTCGGCATGGCGCGCCCGGAAGGCTACCGCAAGGCGGCGCGGCTGATGGAAATGGCCGACCGATTCAATGTCCCGGTGTTGTCGCTCGTGGACACCGCGGGAGCCTACCCGGGCATCGGCGCGGAGGAGCGCGGCCAGGCCGAGGCGATCGCCCGGTCGACCGACATATGTCTGGGCCTCAACGTTCCGAATGTCGCCGTCATCCTCGGGGAAGGCGGGTCCGGCGGCGCCATCGCGCTTGCCACCGCGAACCAGGTGCTGATGCTGGAACACGCCATCTACAGCGTGATATCCCCGGAAGGGGCCGCCTCGATCCTCTGGCGCGATACCTCGAAGGCGCAGGAAGCCGCCACCGGTATGAAGATCACCGCTGAAGACATGGCGGAGTTCGGCATCATCGATCGAATCATCAATGAGCCGCCCGGGGGGGCACACCGCGATCCGGCCGCGGCGATCGCGACCGCCGGCCAGGCCATCGCCGACGCGTTCGACGGGCTCAAGGGTCTCGACCGTGCGGCCATCCGGCAACAGCGGCGGCAGAAGTTTCTGGCGATGGGCCGGGCGTTCACCTGACCGACTGCCGAGCGCTGTTTTCTGCTGTGAATTCAGGCCGTAAGGCTCTCCTCACCAAGAAACCAGGTCGCCGGCGTTTCGGCCTCGCTGCCCTTATCTTACCCAAGTCATCCCCTAGCGTTCCCAATGATTTCGCTGACGGCGAACGGCGGGAGGGATCGTTTGCGTGTTAACCCTTCGTTCACCATTGGTATGCTCAAACGGCAAAAGCCGGGTTAACGTCTTGTAAACGTTCGGCCTAGCGGTTATCGTTCGAGTTGGGGAAGGCTTGGGGAAGCCTGTAACTCGGGGGAGTTACCCTTGAATCGTCGGCTTTTGATCCGCCCGCTGGTGGCTTCTGCTGCTATTGCTGCTGCTGTTGCGCTTGCCGGCTGCGATTCCGATGGCACGCCTGCACTCAACGGCCGGCACATGCAGCCGATCTCGGACCGCATGGCGGCCGACATCGAGCAGAAGAACATGTCCAAGGAGTTCGCCATCCTGGTGCGGATCTTCAAGGAAGAGTCCGAACTCGAGATTTGGAAGGAAGACCGCAACGGCCGCTTCGCACTGCTGAAGACCTTCCCGATCTGCCGCTGGTCGGGCGATCTCGGTCCCAAGGTCAAGCAAGGCGACCGTCAGGCGCCTGAGGGCTTCTACACCATCACGCCCGGCCTGATGAACCCGAACTCCAGCTACTACCTTGCCATCAATACCGGCTTTCCGAACGCCTATGACCGTTCGCACGGTCGCACCGGCGATTTCCTGATGATCCACGGCGATTGCTCGTCGCGCGGTTGCTACGCGATGACCGACGAGCAGATCGCCGAAATCTACGCGCTCGCCCGCGAGTTGTTCTTCGGCGGCCAGAAGGCCTTCCAGATTCAGGCCTTTCCGTTCCGCATGACGCCCGCCAACATGGCGCGCCACCGCAATTCGCCGCATATGGCGTTCTGGCAGATGCTGAAGCAGGGCTACGATCACTTCGAGGTCACCCGCTACGAGCCTAAGGTCGACGTCTGCGAGAAGCGCTACGTGTTCAATGCCGAGTCGAACGGCCGGTTCAGCGCCGCCGACCGCTGCCCGGCCTACCGGGTCCCCGAACAGATCGCCACGCTGGTGCGCGAGAAGCAGCGCCGGGATGACGTCCGGACGGCCGAGCTTATCAACCGGGGCACTCCGGTCGCGGCGAGCCGCGCCGGCGTCGACGGCGGCATGAACAAGGTGTTCCTCGCCGCGATCCGGAAGAAGAGCGACTTCATCGATTCCGACGGCCGCATCGCTGCGTTCAACCCGCCCCCGAAAGCTCCGGGCACCATCCCGGCTCACGTCAATCCGCCGCGCGAAGTGGCGGACAGCCAGCCGACCGGCGGCATCTTTGGCTTGGCATCCTCGGAGTCCAAGCCCGTGCAGGTCGCGTCGGCCGGCCAGTCATCGGGCGGCTTCTTCAGCAACGTGTTCTCGTCGTTCGGTTCCCGGCAGGAAGAGCCCGCACAGGCCTTGGCTGACCTTCCGAAACCGAAGGCGAACGCCAAGCCGGCCAACAAGCCGGCGCAGACCGCGACCGCCTCGGTGATCCCGGCGCGGGCGAAGCCGCAGGCCGAACCGCCGCAGACCAACACCAAATCTGCAAGCGCGGCCGCCGTCCGCCCGCAGACTCAGGAAGCAGCTGCCGCGCTGCTCAGCGGCGCCGCACCGACCGTGCAGGCCAACGCGTTCGACAACCGCTTCGGCGGCTGGCGCCAGTAGCCGCCGATTCGCGACTACCGGTGCTTCACTTCAAGCATAGTGTACGCATGGTCGCGCGCCACATCAGTGCGGCATCAGCAGCACAGGCTTGATCGTCCTGCCGCTCGAGGAGTTCCTGTGCCGCGCGATTGATGTCGGACAGGGGATAGAACGTCATCATCCGTTCGACCGGCATCTTGCCCTGCATGAGGTAGTCGACCAGCCTGGGGATGAACTCCTGCGGATGGCTCTCGCCCTGGATCACGCCGTGCACAGTGCGGCCGAATTGCAGAAACGGCATGTCGAACGCGACCTCGGTGCCGGCGCGCGCGCTGCCCAGCAGTACACACGTGCCCCCCGGCATCAAGGCCTCTACCGCCTCGCGCAGCACTGACGACTGAGCCGACGTCTCGAGCGAAAACCGAACGCCGCCGCCGGTGATCTTCCTGATCGCGGCGATGACGTCGGTGCGGCCGGCGTGATTGATCGCGTGCGTCGCGCCGAGCTCGCGCGCGAGCGCGAGCCGGTCTTCGTGGATGTCGACAGCGATGATCGGATCACAGCCGGCGATCCTCGCGGCCATCAGCCCGGAGAGCCCGACGGCGCCGACGCCAAAAACCGCAAAGGCGTCCCCCGGTTGCGGCCGCATCGAATTGAGCACGGCACCGGCGCCGGTCTGTCCGCTGCAGGCGAATGGTCCGAGCAGCTCGAGCGGCGCATCCTGGCGGACTTTGACCGCGAAGCGCTCGTTGGCGATCGCGTGTGTCGCGAAGGAGGATTGCTGGAAGAAGGCGCTGTAGATTGGCGCGCCGTCGCTGCTCATCAAGGTCGAGCCGTCGGCGCGCGTGCCGCGCATCTTGAGGTCGAAGTTGTTGAAGCAATGGGACTCCATATCGGCGGCGACAATTCGGGCAGGTGCCGCACCAGGGAAACGAGATGACGACGTGGTCGCCAGGTGCGAAGCGGTCACGCCGCTGCCGATCGCCTCGACGACGCCGGCACCCTCGTGGCCGAAGACCGCCGGGTAGCGGCGTGTCGTAGTAGCCGTCGCGGCCGTGCTGGTCGGTCTGGCACATGCCGCTCGCGACGATCCGCACCAGCAATTCGTCTGGACGCGGCTCGGTCAGTTCGACCCGCTCGATGGTGAAAGACCCGAAGCGTTCGCGCGCGACGGCGGCCGTGATCTGCATGCTGCGTTTCGGCTCCTAAACGCGCGCTCCGATCCGAATGAAGCGGACCTGGTCGCACTCGCTCGCAAATCGTCACTTTGGAACGGGTACACCAGTTCACCGTCCTTGTACTCGGGCGGATGAACGATCACCTGCTGGCGCCCGGTCATGTATTGTTCAAGACCGCTACCTTGCACGTTCTGGAACTGCACCATGATCGGCCGCGCTGTCGCCCATTCGCCGAGTTCGTTGAAGCGGACCTCGCCGACGATCGTGTTGAATGCGTTCTTATGGATGTGGTCGGCGAGCCTATCGTCGTTCGATGCTTCCGGTCGACTTGATCGCCTGCTCCAGCATCTGCATCGCCGCGTAGGCGAACGGCGGCTGGTAGAAGCCGAGCGGATCGACGCCGGCGTCCTTGGCCTGCGCCTGGAATTTCTTCAGGAACCCCTCGATGCCGGGAAAGTTCATCTTCGGGCTCGGGACGTAGAAGTGGTAGTTGACCACGCGATTGAGCTTCTCCGACAGCTGCCCAATCAGCGAGGCGTATTGCATGCCGACCATCGCCCCGCCGAACAGCTTGGCCTTCAGCCCCACTTCGGTTGCCGCCCGCACCATGCCGACGGAGTCCGGCGGATAGGAGGCGAGCAGGACGACGTCGGGATTGGTCGCCTGGATCGCCCGCACGATCGGCGTGTAGTCGACGGTCGCCGGCGGATAGCTGCGATCGTAGACGATGCGCAGGCCGAATTTCTTGGCGTTCTCGCGCGCGCCGATCAGCACGTTGTTGGAGAACTCGGCGTCCGCGCCGACCAGGGCCACCGTCTTCGGCGCCGGCTTGATGCGACTTGGCCACCTCGAAGAAAGCCTCGGACAGCACGCCCTTGGAATCGGGCCCGAACGGCGCGCTCTGGAAATACTTCGAATATTTGAACTCGGAGTTCGAACCGAGCGCCAGCAGCACCATGACCATCTTGTTGCGCTGCATGATCTGCGGCATGGCCGCGACGATCAGGTTGGTGGCGTGGCCCATCAGCAGGTCGACCTTGTCGATGTCGATTAACTTGGCGTAGATGCCCGGGACGGTGTGCGTATTGGTCTGGTCATCGTAGTAGACCAGCCTGACCGGGCGCCCGAGGAGCCCGCCCTTGGCGTTGATCTCCTCCAGCCCAGATCTGCTTGGACAGCAGGTGCGCCTTGCCGGAGGAGGCGAGCCCGCCGGTCAGCGACACGCTGAACCCGATCTTGATCGGTTCCTGTGCGTTAGCCGGAACGGCCTGCGTCAGGATTGAAAGCGCGAGTAGCAGTCCGAGAAGCGGGGCGTGTGCCCAGCTTCGGCAAATCCATCGTCGAGTCATCGTGACCTCCCGAGGCTTTTTTGATTGTGAAACATCAGGGAACGATCGGAGCGCACGAGAGGACCCCGATGATGCGCTTCTCCCCGCTTTCGATGTGGGCGCCCAGCAGTCGGGCGGCCTTGCGGCCGTCGCGGGCCTGCAGCGCGTCGATGATCTCGCAGTGTTCGCGCATGAAACCGTCGTAGTCGCGCGGTGGCGTCATGGAGATGCTGACCCTAACCAACCGATCGTACTGCTCGCCGAGATCGCGCGAGTATTCGGACATACGACGATTGCCCGACAGCCGATTGATCGCTTGATGGAAGGATCGATTGTAAGGAACGAAATTGTCCTCGCTGGGCACGGCGTCAAAGCGACGGAACTGGTCGAGATCCCGCAACGCCGCATCCGATGCGGCATCCGCCGCCTTGACCGCGCAGGCTTGCTCGACGACCGAGCGGAACTCCAGCATTTCGCGCGCATCGGTGATCGAAATCGGCGTTATTCGATAGCCGCGACGCGGAAGAACGCTCACCAGCCGCTCGACTTCCAGCCGGTGAAGCGCGTCCCGTACCGGGGATTTGCTGACATCGAACCGCTGCGCCAGGTCACCCTCCCGTAGTTCAGCGCCGGGTGGCAGGCGGCAGGCGATGATATCGGCGCGCAGGGACCGATAGACATCGTCCCGTACGAGCGCTGTCCCGTCGCGCGCTGGCTGATATTTCATCTATAGATAATTGCAGAGTCTGAATTTCTACGTCAAGGCGCCAAGCGCTCCAAACCACTCGTATTTCACTCTGCGAGCGGCCCTAATATCCCATTTGCGTCGGCATAAATTTCCATCCTGAGTGGACGGATAGCTGATTTTGATCAGTTCAAAAAATATCAGGATATCGGATTCGCGGCCAGTATTGACGACGAGTCGACGTTTCTGAATGGGCCGAAGGAATGGTGACGCCGCCCGAACCAAGCAACCGCGAACGGACGTCCGCGGGCGGATTTCTTCGCCGTCGTCGTCGCGTGTTTACCCGAACCGGCCGTGGCAGTGCTTGTATTTCTTGCCGGAACCGCACGGGCAGACTTCGTTGCGGCCGACCTTGCCCCAGCTCGTCGGGTCCTTGGGGTTGCGCTCCGCGCTGCGCGCGGCGCCATTGCCGTTGCCGGCCAGCGCCGGAACGAGCGCGGCATCCGCCATCGCCATCTCGTCGTTGCCGCTCGACGGATCGATCTTGTGCGCCTCCATATAGGGCAGCGTCGGCGGCGTCTCCTGCGGCGCGTTGCGGATCTCGACACGCATCAACTGCGCCGTCACCGCCTCGCGCAGGCTCTGGCTCATGGTCTCGAACAGGTTGAACGATTCCTGCTTGTACTCATTGAGCGGATCGCGCTGGCCGTAGCCGCGCAGGCCGATCACCTGCCGCAGATGTTCCAGCATGACCAAATGCTCGCGCCAGAGGTGGTCGAGCGTCTGCAGCAGAATGGTCTTCTCGACGTATCGGATGATGTCCGAACCCCATTGCGCGACCTTCGAGGCCATGTGCTCGTCGGCGCGCCGCTGCACGCGCGTGACCAGTTCCTCGTCAGCGATACCTTCTTCCTTCGCCCATTCGTCGACCGGCAACTCGAGATCGAGCACCCGCTTGAGCTCGTCCTTCAGACCCTTGGTGTCCCACTGCTCCGGATAGGCATTTTCCGGGACGTGCTTGGCGACGAGATCGTGGATCACGTCGTGACGCATGTCGTTGATGGTCTCGGCGAGATTCTCGTCCTTCATCAGCTCGACGCGCTGATCGAAGATCACCTTGCGCTGATCGTTCATCACGTTGTCGAACTTGAGCAGGTTCTTGCGGATGTCGAAGTTGCGCGCCTCGACCTTCTGCTGCGCCTTCTCCAGCGCCTTGTTGATCCAGGAGTGGACGATCGCCTCGTTCTCCTTCAGGCCCAACCGCTGCAGCATGGTGTCGAGCTTGTCGGTGCCGAAGATGCGCATCAGGTCGTCTTCGAGCGACAGGAAGAACTTGGAGTGTCCCGGGTCGCCCTGACGGCCGGAGCGGCCGCGCAACTGGTTGTCGATGCGGCGTGACTCGTGGCGCTCGGTGCCGAGCACCACAAGACCTCCGGCCTTCAGCGCCTTGTCTTTGAGGCGCGCTACCTGCTGCTTGATCTCTACGGCCTTGGCATCGTAGGCGCCGGTCTCGTTGCCGACATCCTTGAGCTCCTGGCGGATGCGCATATCGGCATTGCCGCCGAGCTGAATGTCGGTGCCGCGCCCCGCCATGTTGGTCGCGATCGTGATGGCGCCCGGCACCCCGGCCTGCGAGATGATCTGCGCTTCCTGCTCGTGGTAGCGGGCGTTCAGAATTGCGAACACCTTGACCTTCCCATCGGTCTCGCCGGAGTAGAGCGCCGCGAAGGCGTTGGGATCGGAGAAATCGTGCTGCTCCCAGCCGGCTTGCCGTAGCATCTCGGCAAGCTGCTCGGACTTTTCGATCGAGGTCGTGCCGACCAGCACCGGCTGGCCGCGGGTCTTGCAGTCGTCGATCAGCGTCAGGATCGCGCGGTACTTCTCGGCCGCCGTCCGATAGACCTCGTCGTCGTCGTCGAGCCGCACCATCGGCATGTTGGTCGGCACCTCGACGACTTCGAGATTGTAGATGTCGATGAACTCATCCGCCTCGGTCAGCGCCGTACCGGTCATGCCGGCGAGCTTCTCGTACATACGGAAGTAGTTCTGGAACGTGATCGAGGCCAGCGTCTGGTTCTCGGGCTGGATCGGCTGATGCTCCTTGGCCTCGAGCGCCTGGTGCAGCCCTTCCGAATAGCGCCGGCCCGGCATCATGCGGCCGGTGAACTCGTCAATGATGACGACCTCGCCGTTCCTCACGATGTAATCCTTGTCGCGCTGGAACAGCTTGTGCGCGCGCAACGCCTGATTGATGTGATGGACAGTCGAGACGTTCTCGACGTCGTAGAGGTGTTCGCCCTTGAGCAGATTGTCGGCCTTGAGCGCCTGCTCCATTTTTTCCATGCCGGCTTCGGTCAGCGTCACGGTGCGCTGCTTCTCGTCGACCTCGTAGTCGGCCTTCACCAGCTTGGGGATGTAGGTGTCGATGGTGTTGTAGAACTCGGAGCGATCGTCGAGCGGGCCCGAGATGATGAGCGGCGTACGCGCCTCGTCGATCAGGATCGAGTCCACCTCGTCGACGATCGCGTAGATATGGCCGCGCTGGACCATATCCTCGAGCCGGTACTTCATATTGTCGCGCAGATAGTCGAAGCCGAGCTCGTTGTTGGTGCCGTAGGTGACGTCGCAGTCATAGGCGGCCTTGCGCTGCTCGTCGTCGAGCCCATGCACGATCACGCCGACCTTGAGGCCAAGGAAGTTGTAGATCTGGCCCATCCACTCGGAATCGCGCTTGGCGAGGTAGTCGTTGACCGTCACCACATGAACGCCGCGACCGGACAGGGCGTTGAGATAGACCGGGAGCGTCGCGACCAGCGTCTTGCCTTCGCCGGTCTTCATTTCGGCAATCGAGCCTTCGTGCAGGATCATGCCGCCGATCAACTGAACGTCGAAATGGCGCTGGCCGATGGTCCGCTTGCCGGCCTCCCGCACGGTGGCGAAGGCCTCGACCAGGATATCGTCGAGCGACGCGCCGGCCGCGATCTGGTTCTTGAAGTTCTCGGTACGCGCCCGCAGCGCGTCGTCCGAAAGTTTCTCCAGGTCCTTTTCGAGGGCGTTGATCGCGGCGACCCGCGGCTGGTAGCCCTTGATCCGCCGATCATTGGAGGAACCGAACAACTTGCGGGCGATCGCGCCGATCATTGGGGAAGTCCTTAGCTTTGCCGCCAAAGCGTGTGCCGCCAAGCCGGGGCTGGCCGAAATCTGCGTAATCGCGGCGCAGGCCGAAAATACGGCGGTTTTCGGACTTCAACCATGCAAGTGTAGCCCCGGCAGGCGACCGACGGGCTTTCCGACACTTAGGAGGGGGTCGAACCCTTGTCAATCCGCGATATTGGGCCTCTTGTTCTCGTCAAAATCAGCATTTAAGTGATCTGCCCGAGAGGGGCTCCCTGCGCGATTGTCGCCCGCCGACAGCCGCCCCATCCTAGGACAGCCTGTATGACTTCCCTGAATTTGCCGATTGGTCCCGCGCGGCGCTCGCGCATGGTGACGCTCGCCACGTTTGCGGCCCTGGCGCTGGCCCTGCCGCTTGCGTCCGGGTGCTCGCAGGAATCGTCGTCGTCCTCCAAGGTGCCGGCAGCGTCCGCCTCCGACCAAGTGGTCGCCCGGGTCAACGGCGTCGATATCCGGCAGAGCGACCTTGCGTTGGCTGAGGAAGACCTCGGGGCCGAGATGCAGCAGATCCCGCCCGATCAGAAGCGCGACCACCTCATCACCTACCTCGCCGATATCATTATGGTCAGCCAGGCAGCCGAGCAGAAGAAACTCAGCGAGAGCGACGAGTTCAAGCGGCGCCTCGCCATGCTGCGTAACAAGGTGCTGATGGGGCTGGCGCTGCAGGACGAGGTCAAGTCCGCGCTCACGGACGAGGCGTTCCGCAAGGTCTATGACGAAGCGGTCAAGTCGATGCCCCCGCAGGAAGAGGCGCGCGCCCGCCACATCCTGGTCGAAAACGAGGACGAGGCCAAGGCGATCGCCGAACAGATCAGGGGCGGCGCGGATTTCGCGACCCTCGCCAAGGAAAAGTCGAAGGATCCGGGCGCAGCTGACGGCGGCGATCTCGGTTACTTCACCAAGGATCAAATGGTGCCCGAGTTCGCCGATGTTGCATTCAAGATGTATCCCGGCCAGGTCTCGAACCCGGTGAAGTCGCAGTTTGGCTGGCACGTCATCAAACTCGAGGACAAGCGCCAACGGCCGGTGCCGGAATTCGAGAAGGTCAAAGACCAGATCGAGACCTTCCTGACCCGCAAGGCGCAGACCGAGTACGTCGCCAAGCTGCGGCAGAACGGCAAGATCGAGCGCCTCGACAAGCCGGCCGAAGAGAAGAAGTAGGCTCTCCGCGTCCGGCCGGAAAATTTCAGCGATCTCATCGATTTCGCGTCATGGCCGGTATAGCCCGCGAAGACGGGGGTAGATGCCCTATTGTCCCGGCCATCGGCGTCTTTAATGTTCGCCCGTTGAAAATAAGCGATGCCCTCTCCCGCAGGGGATGACAACGGAGGAACGTCCTTGTCGACCGCCATTTCGCCGCTCGCGCCGGCGCAGTTTCCCGACATGCCGCCGATCGATGGCGTGCGGCTTGCGACCGCCTCCGCGGGCATTCGCTACGCCGGCCGCACCGACGTGCTGATGGCGCTGTTCGTGCCTGGCACGACGGTCGCCGGGGTGTTTACCAAGTCGAAATGCCCCTCCGCCCCGGTCGACTGGTGCCGCGCGCAACTCAAGCGGGGAACGGCCGCGGCGCTTGTCGTGAATTCCGGCAACGCCAACGCCTTCACCGGTAAGTCCGGCCGCGCAGCGACGAAACTCACGGCCGCAATCGCCAGCAAGGCCATCAGCTGCGCGCCGGCGGACGTCTACCTCGCCTCGACCGGCGTTATCGGCGAGCCGCTCGACGCCACAAAATTTGCAGGGGTCATAGATCAGCTCGCCACCAGCGCCACACCGGGCCAGTGGCACGAGGCCGCCAAGGCCATCATGACCACGGATACCTTTCCGAAGGGTGCGGCTGCGATGGTTCGGCTCGGCGGGACGCCGATCACCATCTGCGGGATCGCCAAGGGCGCCGGCATGATCGCGCCCGACATGGCGACAATGCTGTCGTTCGTCTTCACCGACGCGCCAATCGCCAGAAACGTTCTGCAATCGCTGCTGACTCAGGGAGTCGCAGATACGTTCAACGCCGTGACGGTCGACGGCGACACCTCGACGTCAGACACCTTGCTGGCGTTCGCAACCGGCGCCGCGGCGGCGCGCGGCGTGGCACCGATCACCAAGTCCAGCGACCCGCGGCTCCCGGCCTTCCGCAAGGCGTTCGATGCCGTGCTCGCCAACCTGGCCGAGCAGGTCGCGCGCGATGGCGAGGGCGCACGCAAACTGGTCGAAGTGATCGTCGAGGGTGCGGCCTCGAAAGCCGCCGCACGCAAAATTGCGTTGTCGATCGCCAATTCGCCGCTGGTGAAAACCGCGATCGCCGGCGAGGACGCCAATTGGGGCCGCGTTGTCATGGCAGTCGGCAAGGCCGGAGAGCGGGCGGACCGTGACAGGCTCTCGATCTGGTTCGGCGGAATTCGCGTCGCCCACAAAGGCGCCCGCGACCCGGACTACGACGAGGCCGAGGTGTCGGCCGTGATGAAGCGGCCGGAGATTACGCTCAAGGTGGGGCTTGGTCTGGGCAAAGGCCGCGACCGGGTGCTGACCTGCGATCTCACCAAGGAGTATGTGGCGATCAACGGCGACTACCGCAGTTGAACACCAAGCGCCAGCGGACGTCCGCCGGCATTTGCCGCGATTGCCCGCCGGCCGCGCAATCCGGCGTTAACCCAGCGGGCTGGAACAAATGCGGTGCCTGCCGACGTTGAGCCCCTCTTAACCGTGAATTTCTAGCGTCGGATGGCGACACCGTGACCGTGAAGCTCGTCCTGGTCGTTGCATGCGCGCTCATCGATACCGATGGGCGCGTACTGATCGCCGAGCGTCCGGCAGGGCGGCCGCTGGCGGGCTTATGGGAATTCCCTGGTGGAAAGGTCGAGACCGGCGAACGGCCCGAACAGACCCTGATCCGGGAATTGAAGGAGGAGTTGGGAATCACCGTCAACGAGGCCTGTCTCGCGCCGCTGACCTTTGCGAGCCACGCCTATCCGGACTTCCATCTTCTGATGCCACTCTATGTCTGCCGGCGCTGGGATGGGACCGTGACGGCACAGGAAGGACAAAAGCTTCGCTGGGTGATGCCGAACCGGTTGCGGGAGTTTCCGATGCCGCCAGCGGATGAGCCGCTGATCTCCCATCTGACGACTCTGTTGTGAGTCGAGGCCACAGGAACCAGACATGCGGAAGATGCCGGCAAGGTCCAACCTGAGAGCCACGGTCGCGGTCTTGCGCCGGCGTCTCGCCGACGACAAGGGCGCCACTGCGATTGAATACGCGCTGATCGCTGCCGGAATCGGGGTCGCGGTCGCCGCCACCGTGACCAATCTCGGTTCGGCCACCGCCAACCTCTTCGCCAGCGTCTCGGCGCTGTTCTAACCGGCCAGCCGCGTCAGCGGCCCGTCTTTTCACCCGTCGATATCTCGTTCACCCCGAGTGCGGCCGCGAGGCGTGTCCGCGCCGTGCCCGGCCGGAGCGGCTGTTGCTGGCTGGCGTGGGGAGCCCAGCCGGAAAGCCAGACGATCTCGAACGTCGCCCGAATACGTCCGTCCGGATCGCCAAACCGCTCGCGGTAGATGTCAGTCATGCGAGCCAGCGTCGCGCGCCGGAGCGGTTGGCGGCGGCGCGCCACCAGCGCGTTCGTCGCGCCCATGCGACGTAGATCGTGCATCAGCGCTTCGACCGACGCATAGCGCACCGTGAGCCGGTCCACGTCGGTGACCGGTAACGCAAATCCTGCCCGCTGCAGCAGGCCGCCGAGGTCGCGCAAGTCGGCGAACGGCGCGACGCGCGGGGACACACCGCCTTCGAGTTCGGATTCGGCTGCCGCAAACGCTTCCCGCAATTCGGTCAGCGTGTCACCGCCTTTCAAGGCAGCAAGCAGCAGACCATCGGGCTTGAGCGCGCGCCGGATTTGAATCAGCGTTCCGGGCAGGTCGTTCACGAACTGCAAGGCGAGCGCCGACACCACCAGGTCGAGGGAAGCGTCCGCGAACGGCAGCGCCTCTTCGTCCGCCGCCACCAGCAATGTAGCGGCATCCCTTACGGACGCGCCGCTTCGGAGTTGGACCAGGGGGCTTGCGGCAACGATAGTTCCAACCTTGCCACTGTCGGCGAGGACCCGGCGCAACTCGCCAGTGGGCGTGCCGAGATCGAGCGCGCGGTCGAACTGCCGCAGTATGGTGGCGAGACGCTCGCCAAAGTCTGCCGCCACCCGCTCGATCAGAAAGGTCGCCGGCCCGAGCGCCAGCGCACGCACGCGCCGTTCGCGTAGCACTCGGCGGTCGAAGACGATGTGAGCTTGCGTCATCCTGGCCTGCCTGACGCCGCTTATGCCGCCGGCCGAGCGTCAGGTCAAAGCCGCCGGTTGCAAGACCAAGCCTTCTTGCCCGTAAGACCTGGCGCCGCTAGCTTTTCCCCATGGCACCGACATTTGTTTCGCGGGCGGGAGTCCAATCGGTATCGGCGCGCGTCTCGGCAGTCTTGCGTTCCGCGCTCGGTCTCGCCGTCGACGTGGCGCTGCCCCGGCTGTGTCCGGCGTGCCGCGAACCCGTCAACGATGCCGGTCTGTGCGCTACCTGCTGGTCGAAGCTGTCGTTCATCGCCCGGCCGTATTGCGAGCGGCTCGGCATCCCGTTCCCGTTCGACAGCGGGCCGGGGCTGCTCTCGATGGAGGCGATGGCCGACCCTCCCGCCTATGGCCGCGCCCGCGCCGCCGTGCGCTATGACGATGTTGCGCGCACGCTTGTGCAGGCCTTCAAGTACGGCGACCGCCTCGATCTTGCGCCGGTGATGGGGCGCTGGATGACCACCGCCGGACGGGAGTTGTTTGACGACGCCAACGCGCTCGTGCCGATCCCGTTGCACTGGCGCCGGCAGTGGGCGCGGCGCTTCAACCAGTCGGCTTTGCTTGCCGAAGTGATCTCGAAGGCAAGCGCCCTCCCGGTCGCCTACACGGCGCTCAAGCGCGTGAAGGCGACGCCCCAGCAGGTCGGACTGTCGCAATCCCAGCGCGCGGCAAACGTCCAGGGTGCGTTCCGCGTGCCAGACGAAGGCAAGCTGGAGGTGGCCGGACGGCGGCTCATCCTGGTCGACGACGTCCTGACGTCCGGCGCGACCGCGGACACGTGTGCCAGGGCGCTGCTGCGGGCGGGCGCAGCCAATGTCGATGTGCTGGTATTCGCCCGGGTTGTGGCGGCATCGCGCACTCCCATATAGACTATTTGAGCCAACTAAGTGCGAAGACAGCCCCAACCCGATGGTCCAGATCGAAATCTACACCACGCCCTATTGCCCGTATTGCGTCGCCGCCAAGCGGCTCCTGTCCGAGAAAGACGTGACCTTCACCGAGATCGATGTGGCTCGCGACCCCGCCCAGCGTTCCGTCATGGTCGATCGAGCGCGGGGACGCATGACCGTGCCGCAGATCTTTATCGGATCGACCCACGTCGGCGGGTTTGACGACCTGTATGCGCTCGATCAGGCCGGAGGCCTCGACCCGCTGCTCGCGGGCGTTGTCGCTGCCGGCCAGTCCGCGAACCGAGGATGACCGCATGACCTCCGGCAAGGCGTCCGGCTTCACGGCTGCGCTCGTCCAGATGCGCTCCGGGCTCAATCCCGACGACAATCTCGCCAATGCGATCAAGCTGATCGAACAGGCGCAGAAGAGCGGCGCGGACTATGTCCAGACGCCGGAGATGACCAACATCCTGGCGCTCAAGCGCGAGCAGTTGCTCGGCACCATCGTCGATGAAGACGATGACAAGAGCCTCGCGGCGTTCCGCGACATTGCGCGTAAGCTCGGCATCTTTCTTCATGTCGGCTCGCTCGCCATCAAGGTGTCGCCTGACAAGGCCGCCAACCGGTCGTTCCTGATTGGCCGGGACGGCGCGATTGTCGCCCGCTACGATAAGATCCATATGTTTGACGTCGACCTCGCCAACGGCGAGAGCTATCGCGAATCGCGCAATTATCGACCCGGTGAAATCGCCGTCGTCGCCAACCTGCCGTGGGGCCGGCTCGGTTTGAGCGTCTGCTACGATCTGCGGTTCCCGACGCTCTATCGCGCGCTGGCCGAAGCCGACAGCTCGTTCCTCGCCATCCCGTCGGCGTTCACCCGACAGACCGGCGAAGCGCATTGGCACGTGCTGCTGCGCGCCCGGGCGATCGAAAACGGCTCGTTCGTACTTGCCGCCGCACAGGGCGGCCGGCACGAGAACGGCCGTGAGACGTTTGGCCATTCGCTGATCGTCGATCCCTGGGGCCGCATCCTGGCCGAGGGCAGCACCGAGCCCGGCGTGGTGACGGCGCTGATCGATCCGGCCGAAGTGGCGGCGGCGCGTGCCAGGATTCCGTCGCTGCAGCATGGGCGGCGGTTTGAAATCATCGAGCCGATCGCCGAGCCTACTCATCTGCATGCCGTCGGGGCGCCGACATGATCCGTTACGCCCTCGTCTGCGAGCGGGAGCACAGCTTCGAGAGCTGGTTCCAGAATTCCGCCGCCTATGACAAACAGGTCAAGCGCGGGCTGGTGACCTGCCCGGTCTGCAATTCGGCGAAAGTCTCCAAGGCGCTGATGGCGCCGCGCCTGTCGGGCGTCAAGAAACGCGCCCGGGCGGCTCCGCCCGAGATGCCAGCCACCGATATGCCAGCCACCGACACGCCGGCTGTCGCTCCGGCGACCTCGGCTCCGGTCGCGATGATGTCACCGCAGGAACGCGAATTCCGCGCCAAGCTCAAGGAGCTGCGCGAGCACATCGTCAAGAACGCCGATAATGTCGGTCAGAAGTTTCCCGAAGAAGCGCGCAAGATGCACTATGGCGAGGCCGAGCATCGCTCGATCTACGGCGAGGCGTCGCCCGAGCAGGCCAAGGAACTGCACGAGGAAGGCATCGAATTTCACGCGTTGCCGGTACTGCCGGACGAACGGAATTAGTCAGCGCGACCGTTTGACGGCGAAGGCCTCGACCTCAACCCGCGCGCCCAGCGCCAGGCCATTCGTCCCGAACGCGCTGCGGGCCGGAAACGGCGCAGAGAAGAATTCGCGGTAGACCTCGTTGAAGCGCGGCCAGTCCGCGATATCCGCCAGCATTACCTGTACCCGCACGACGTCGCTCAGCGACATGCCGTGCGCCGCCAGTACGCTGCGCAAGTTCTCGAAGGTCTGGCGCGTCTCGGCTTCCAGGCCGCCGGCAGCCAGTTCCAGCGTGTGCGGCTTGATGCCGAGCATCCCGGACAGGATGACCAGCCGGCCGATGCGCACGCCGTCCGAGAACGGCAGGCCCGGCGGGTTGACCGCATCGGACTGCAGGATCTCGACGTCATCACTGCCGGCCGCCGCGGCGAGGAATGCGGTTCGATCGTCTGGCATGCGCGGTCCTTCGGTCTCTCCTCAATACGCCCAAAGCAGGAGTGCGACCCCCACAACGATCAGCAGAATACCAACCATTTCGCGCACGGTGGTCGCCTGTTTGAACACGAAACGCGAGATCGCCTGCGCGAACAGCACCTCCACCAGGGCCAGTGTACGGACGCTGGCGACCGAGGCGACCGCGAACGCCAGGAACCAGAACTGCGACGCGAGCGCGCCCATGAAACCGGCGAACAGCGAGGGTCGCCAAGCGCGCACGATGGCGAACAGTACGTCGCGATCGCGTTTCCAGAGATAGAGTGAGAGCAGTACGGATTGCAGAACAAGGCCGGCCACGAGCGTAAAGGTCGCCGCCATGATGTAACTAGGCAACGCGAGGCTCAGGATCGCGCCGCGATAGCCAACCGCCGACAGCGCGAACATTGCACCGGCGGCGAGGCCGAGGAGCGTCGCCCCGACATCCATCGCGGTGCCCGGCTTGAGCGCCATGATGACCACGCCGGTGGTGGCGATCAGGATGGCCGCGCCGGCCGCAGGGGTCACGGTGTCGCCGAGAAAGATCAAGCCGAACAGCGCCGCCTGCACGGCTTCGGTCTTGATGTAGGCATAGACCACCACGAAAGAGCGGTCGTTCATGGCGGCGAGCATCAGCGCGGTGGCAGCGATCTGCGCGCCCGCGCCGAGCACAACCCACGGCCAGAAGACCATGGGCGGACGCGGCAGCGCGGCGCCGGTGGCGATCGCGACCACGATGAGAAAGACCAGTGCGAACGGAAATCCGAACAGGAAGCGGACGTGCGTGGCGCCGACCGTCCCCAGCGTGGCGGTCAGCCCGCGCTGGGTGGCATTACGCACGGTCTGCGCCGCGGACGCCACCAGCGTGAAGACGGCCCAGAGCCAGCCTGCTTCGATCATCGGCCAGCCCGGTTATCTGCAATCAGGCGGTTTCGAGCTCGCGCGCCGAGCCGTCGGCCGCCCATTCGACGACCTTGTCGTGCTCGTTGTCGATGAGGAGGAACAGATCGAAGTAGCGGATGGTCGGATAGCCGCCGGTGCGCTTCTTCACGCCTTCGCGCCAGGCATCGTCATGTGCTTTCTGCGCCGCTTCGACCGACGGCCAGACATAGATGCCGGCGCCGGTATCCGCCGCCTCGCCAATCGCCAGCAAGGAAATGCTTGCGAACAAGTTCGCGATTGGCGGTCCATTTCGGGATCGTGTGCTTGGCGTCTTCGAGGATGCGCGCGCGATCCCAGCCGGCCGGCGACGGAAAGGTGACCAGTTCGACGATCATCGGAGCACCTCCATTGGAATCCGTTTAGACTGAGATGGGCGGCTGGCCACCGTCATGTAGTTCACGTCCATGTCGGAGGAGAGCTGCCAGCGGTCGGCCAGCAGGTTATAGATCACGCCGCTTTCGTTCACGACCTGCAGCCCGCTCTTCTCCAGCGCGATTTCCAGTTCGTTCGGGGTGACGAACTTGTCCCACTGATGAGTGCCGCGCGGCAGCCAGCCCAGCACGTATTCGGCGCCGACGATGGCCAGCGCGAAGCTCTTGAGCGTGCGATTGAGCGTGGCCGCAATCATCAGGCCGCCGGGTTTCACCATCTCGGCGCAGCGCCTGACGAACAGCGACACGTCGGCGACGTGCTCGACCACCTCCATCGCCAGCACGATATCGAAACGCTCGCCGGCGTCGGCCAGCGCCTCCGCCGTGGTCTCGCGATAATCGATCGACAGATCGGCGTCGACGGCATGCAGCCGCGCGACGGCGATGTTGGCGGTTGACAGGATCAGCGCCGACGACGCTCGCGCCCAGGCGGGCAAGCGGCTCCGATAGAATGCCACCGCCGCAGCCGATGTCGAGAATGCGCAGGCCGGCAAGCGCGTCGAGCCGCTTGGCGTCGCGGCCGAACTGCTGGCAGACCGCCTCCTTGATGAAGCCGAGGCGCACCGGATTGAACTTGTGCAGCACGGCCATCTTGCCGCGCGGGTTCCACCATTCGGCCGCCAGCGCCGAGAACCGTGCGACTTCGGCGTCGTCGACGGTGGTGACAGCTTGAGACGGATTGGTCATCAATCCTCTCCACGCGCGCGCTCGGCTCCCCTCCCCCTTGTGGGGAGGGGTCGGGGGTGGGGGTAGCGGTTACCGACAATGCGTGTGCAACAACCGCTACCCCCCTCCCCACCCCTCCCCCAAAAGGGGGGAGGGAGCACAGCGGAGATCGCGGCGCGATCTGCGATCCAATTCAAGTTCGGTTGCTCCGAATAAACCTCGCAGCTATGTATACGCGGCTTTCGGCTCGGAGGCGCGCGATAATCGCGGGGTTCCGGCCGGTCAGATCGAGGGACCCCGTCCGGCCATGGCGCGTCTGGTGATGAAATTCGGCGGAACCTCGGTCGCCGACATCGAGCGCATCCGCAACGTCGCGCGCCATGTGAAGCGCGAGGTCGACGCCGGGCACGAGGTTGCCGTGGTGGTTTCGGCGATGTCTGGGGTAACCAATCAACTGGTGGCCTGGTGCCGCGAGTGCTCGGCGATGCACGACGCGCGCGAATACGACGCGGTCGTGGCCACCGGCGAACTGGTCACTGCCGGCCTGTTGGCGATCACGCTCGAGGGCATGGGCATCAACGCCCGCTCCTGGCAGGGCTGGCAACTCCCGATCCTGACGTCGAACGCGCACGCCTCGGCGCGCATCCTCGACATCAACGGCACCGAGCTGATCAAACGGTTCCAGGAGCGCAAGGAAGTCGCGGTCATCGCCGGTTTCCAGGGCATGCATAAGGAGACCGGCCGCATCACCACGCTGGGGCGCGGCGGCTCCGACACGTCGGCCGTGGCGATTGCGGCCGCGATCCAGGCCGATCGCTGCGACATCTATACCGATGTGGACGGCATCTACACCACCGATCCGCGTGTGGTGCCGAAGGCGCAGCGCATGCCCAAGATCGCGTACGAGGAGATGCTGGAGCTCGCTTCGCTCGGCGCCAAGGTGATGCAGGTGCGCTCGGTCGAACTCGGCATGGTGCACAACGTGCGCATCTTCGTGCGCTCGAGCTTCGAGAAACCCGAGGACATCGATCCGCATGGCACGCCGCCCGGATCGCTCATTTGCGGCGAGGAGGAGATCGTGGAGCAGCAGGTCGTCACCGGCATCGCGTTCTCCAAGGACGAAGCGCAGATCTCGATCCGCCGGGTGCAGGACAAGCCCGGCGTCGCGGCCGCGATCTTCGGGCCCCTGGCCGAGGCCAACATCAACGTCGACATGATCGTGCAGAACGTGTCGGCCGACGGCGCCACCACCGATCTTACCTTCACGGTGCCGGCCGGCGACTACAAGCGCGCCACCGACGTACTCACCAAGTCCAAGGGCCAGGTCGTCTACGAGCGGCTCGACGGCGCGACCGACGTCGCCAAGGTTTCGGTCATCGGCATCGGCATGCGCAGCCACGCCGGCGTCGCCGCCAAGGCGTTCAAAGCGCTGGCCGACAAGGGCATCAACATCCGCGCCATCACCACGTCGGAGATCAAGTTCTCACTGCTGATCGACGAGGCCTATACCGAGCTGGCGGTGCGCACGCTGCATTCGCTCTACGATTTGGACAAGGCGTAGACTTGGTTGGCCACGTAGTATGCGACGCAGGGTGGGCAAGGCGGCGCGCAGCGCAGCGTGGCCACGCGTAAGACTCCTGTGACTCCGATAGTGTGAGAACCGCGTGGGCACGGCGCCTTTGGCGCCTTTGCCCCTACCGAAATTGCAGCAATGCCCGTGACCTCTTCGATCTCCTACGCGCAGCGCTTTGAAGACCTCTACGTCTTGCGCTGCTTCGGCGCGCAAGCCTCCGGCTTCTATATCGACATCGGGTCGGGCCACCCGGTCTACGACAACATGTCGCTGGCGTTCTATCTCAAGGGCTGGCGCGGCATCACGGTCGAGCCGAACCCGTGGCTCGCACGGCTCACCCGAGCGGTTCGGCCGCGCGATCAGCATGTCGAGGCGGTGGTGGGTGCGAGGTCCGGACAAGCCTCCTTCCACGTGGTGCGCGAGTTTCACGGCCTTTCGACGACGGTGGCCGAGCACGCCGTCCTGGCGCAGACCCAGTTCGGCCGCGCGGCCGATGTCATCACGGTCCCGATGCTGACCCTGAAGGAGTTGTGCCAACGTTACGCGCCGCCCACGTTCGAATTCCTCAAGGTCGATGTCGAGGGCGCGGAGCCCGACGTTCTGCTCAACGGCGACTGGCAGAAATACCGGCCCAAGATCGTGATCGTCGAGGCGCTCGCGCCCTACACGCTCGCCCCGGCGTTCGAGCAATGGGAGCCGTTCCTGGCCCAGCACGGTTATCGCTACGTCCTGTTCGACAGCCTCAACCGCTACTACCTGGCCGAGGAGGCGAACGAACTCGCGCACTGCTTCGAAACCGCTCCCAGCTCGTTCGACGAGAAGCTGCAGTTTCGCAACGCCAAGCCGGCACTCACGGACGGGAGCCATCCGGACCACCTGTTGGCGACACTGGTCGCCCGTGCCGCGATGGTCCGCCTGCCCCTGCTCGATCCGGCGCAGTCCTTTGAACTGCTGACGGCCGATTTCACAGCCGACGATCTCGCCAAGCCGGCTGACGCTAAAGAAGTCGCCCGCGCCGTCGAGCGGCTGTTTGGCCCGGGCACCGGAGCCGAGTCGATCCGTGGCCTGGTCATTCCTCCGCAGGCGACCGTGCGGGACCTCTATGCCGCGTTGATCGACACCGATGCTTTTCGGGCGGCCTGCGGCCGGATTTCGGCGAGTTACGCCTGGTAGAGAGCCGTACGACGGTCCGATGACCCTGATTCGCCGAGTTTATCTTGCCCGCCGCACGCCCCATTCGCTATACGGCGGAGTGGATGGTAGCCGCCGCGGGCGCCTGGGCCCGGCGGACGCTGTTTCCTGACTTTGTCGTGCCGGCAGCGAGGCAGCGCCGGCACTCATGGGCTGATCGAGGACCTCGTCATGCGTGGCGCGCTCGGCGGTCCGCGCGTGCTGTTACGCCGGCTTCGCGAGGTGATGGCGGAGCAGGTCAGCGCGCAGGAACGCCTGGACAAGATCGTGGTGCTGATCGCCGCCAACATGGTTGCGGAGGTCTGCTCCGTCTACGTGTTGCGCGTGGACGGCACGCTCGAACTGTACGCCACCGAGGGTCTCAAGCCAGAGGCCGTCCACCAGACCGTGCTCCGTCCGGACGAGGGCCTCGTCGGCCTCGTCGCCAGCGAGGCCAACCCAGTCAATCTTTCGCAGGCCCAGGACCACCCGGCGTTCTCGTTCCGGCCAGAGACCGGCGAGGAAATCTATCACGCCTTCCTCGGCGTTCCGGTGCTGCGCGCCGGCAACACGCTCGGCGTTCTGGTGGTGCAGAACCGCGCACGCCGCAATTATACCGAGGAGGAAGAGGAGGCGCTGCAGACCACCGCGATGGTGCTCGCCGAGATGATCGCCTCGGGCGAGCTCTCGGCCATCGCCAAGCCCGGCCTGGAGCCCGCGGCCCGGCGGCCGTTGCACCTGAAAGGCGTCGCGCTCAACGACGGCATCGCGCTCGGCCACGTCGTACTGCACGAGCCGCGCGTCGTGATCACCAACTTCATCGCCGACGATATCCCGAAGGAGCTGAGGCGGCTCGAAGCGGCGATCGAGACCATGCGCTCGGACCTCGACGTGCTGCTCGAGCGCGGCGAGGTCGCCGACGGCGGCGAGCACCGCGACGTGCTCGAAGCCTACCGCATGTTCGCCTACGACCGCGGCTGGGAGCACCGGCTGGAGGAAGCCGTCCGGACCGGCCTGACCGCCGAAGCCTCGGTCGAGCGTGTGCAGTCCGACACCCGCGCCCGGATGCTACAAATCACCGACCCCTACCTGCGCGAACGGCTGCACGACTTCGACGACCTCGCCAACCGGCTGATGCGTCAGCTCACCGGCCAGGAACATGCCCCGGCCCGCGAACGGCTGCCGGAGAACGCCGTCGTGGTCGCCCGCTCCATGGGGCCGGCAGCGCTACTCGACTACGACCGACGCCGGCTGCGCGGGCTTATCCTCGAGGAGGGTGGCCCGACCTCGCATGTCGCGATCGTCGCGCGCGCGCTCGGCATCGCGGCGGTGGGCGAGATCGCCAACGCCACCGGCATTGCCGACCCGGGCGATGCCGTCATCGTCGATGGCGCCTCCGGCGACGTGCACATCCGCCCCTCGCCCGACATGGAGGCGGCCTATATCGAACGGGTGCGGCTGCGAGCGCGCCGGCAGATGCAGTACTACGCGCTGCGCGACAAGCCTTGCGTCACCAAGGACGGCGAGAAGGTGACGCTGATGATTAATGCGGGACTCGCGGTCGACCTGCCGCACATTGCGGAAACTGGCGCCGCTGGCATCGGGCTGTTCCGCACCGAGCTGCAGTTCATGGTGGCGGCAGCGTTCCCGCGCACCGCCGAGCAATTCACGCTTTACCGGGCGGTGCTCGACGCCGCCGATGGCAAGCCGGTGACCTTCCGCACGCTCGACATCGGCGGCGACAAGGTCCTGCCGTACATGCGCAACGTCGAGGAGGAGAACCCGGCGCTCGGCTGGCGCGCGATCCGGCTCGGGCTCGACCGGCCCGGCCTGCTGCGCAGCCAGATTCGCGCGCTGCTGCGGGCCGCCGGCGGGCGCGAACTCAGGGTGATGTTTCCGATGATCGCCTCGGTCGAGGAGTACGACGAGGCCAAGACCCTGGTTGAGCGCGAGCTCACGCACCTGCGCCGGCATGGCCACAAGCTGCCGGAGCGGGTGGAAATCGGCACCATGGTCGAGGTCCCCTCCCTGCTCTACCAGCTCGACGAACTGCTCGAGCGCGTCGATTTCCTGTCGGTCGGCTCCAACGACCTGATGCAGTTCTTCTATGCGGCCGACCGCGGCAACGTCCGCGTCGCCGAGCGGTTCGACCCGCTGTCGGCGCCGATTCTGCGCGCACTGAGGCTGATCACCGAGAAGGGCCGCAGCCACGGCAAGCCGGTGACGCTTTGCGGGGAACTGGCGTCGAAACCGATCGGCGCGCTTGCGCTGACCGCGATCGGCTATCGCTCGCTGTCGCTCTCGCCCTCGGCGGTCGGGCCGGTGAAGGCCATGCTGCTCGATCTCGACCTCAAGAAGGTCACTGGCCTCCTGAGCCCGCTGATCGACAGCCCTTCGGGCAGCATCCCGATCCGCGAGCGGCTGGCGGCTTTTGCCGCGGAGCATAACTTGCAGCTATGACGATGGAGCCACGTTTTCTCATTGCGCCCATGAAGGCATATGCTTCCGCAACATAAACTCGACGCGCTGCTCGACCGCTACCGCATGATCGAGCACGAACTGGCGAGCCAAGTCGCCCCGGAAACCTATGTGCGGCTGTCGCGCGAGTTCTCCGAGCTTGGTCCGGTGGTCGAGACCGTGCGCAACTACCGGCATGTCACGGACGAGATCGCGGACCTCGAGGCGCTGATCGCCGACCCCGCGACCGATTCGGAAATGCGCGCGATGGCCGGAGCCGAAAAGCCAGCACTCGAGGAGAAGCGCGAAGCGCTGGAACATCAGATCATGCTCGCCCTGCTGCCGAAGGACGCCATGGACGAGCGCAACGTCATCCTTGAGATCCGCGCCGGCACCGGCGGCGACGAGGCCAGCCTGTTCGCCGGCGACCTGTTCCGCATGTACGAGCGCTACGCCGCCAAGCAGGGCTGGAAGGTGGAGGTGATCTCGGCCAGCGAAGGCACGATGGGCGGCTACAAGGAAATCATCGCCGAGATCCGCGGCCGCGGCGCGTTCGCCAAGCTCAAGTTCGAATCCGGCGTGCATCGCGTCCAGCGCGTGCCGGACACCGAGGGTTCCGGCCGCATCCACACCTCGACCGCGACTGTCGCGGTGCTCCCCGAGGCCGAGGAAGTGGACGTGACCATCCACGACGACGACCTGAAGATCGACACGCTGCGTTCCGGTGGCGCCGGCGGCCAGCACGTCAACAAGACCAAGTCCGCGGTGCGCGTCACCCATCTTCCCACCGGCATCGTCGTCATGATGCAGGAAGACCGCTCGCAGCACCGCAACCGCGCCAAGGCGATGGCGGTCCTGCGCAGCCGGCTCTACGATTTTGAACAGCAGAAGAAGGACGCCGCGCGCGCCGCCGAGCGGCGCGGCCAGGTCGGATCGGGCGACCGCTCCGAGCGCATCCGTACCTACAACTTTCCGCAAGGCCGAGTGAGCGACCATCGCATCAACCTCACGCTCTACAAACTGCCGCAGATCGTCGAGGGCGAGGCGCTCGGCGAAGTGATCGATGCGCTGGTGACCGAGCATCAGGCGGAGTTACTTGCCGCCGAGGGTACGACCTGATGCCCGCCGGTCAGGTCCTCGATATCGCGGCTCCCGCCGCTGCGCTTCCGCCGGGCGCTTCGCTCGCGACGGCGCGCCGCGAATTGGCGCGCCTGCTGCGACAGGCCGGCATCGAGAGCCCCGAACTCGACGCGCGCCTGTTGTTGGGCTTCACACTCGGCCTCGACCACAGCGCACTCGCCGCACAGTCCGAGCGCCGGCTCAGCGGGGACGAAATCGAGACGGTGGCGTCGGTCGCCGCCCGCAGGCTCGCCGGCGAACCGGTGGCTCGCATCGTCGGAATGCGGGAATTCTGGAGCCTGCCGCTGGCGCTCAATCGCGACACGCTGGTGCCGCGGCCCGAAACCGAAACCGTGGTCGAAGCCGCGCTCGCCGCACTCGACCGCGACGGCCTGCGCGGCCGCCCGCTGCGCATCATCGACTTCGGCACCGGTTCGGGCGCGCTTCTCCTCGCACTGCTGTCCGAGCTTCCATCTGCCTGGGGCGTCGGCACCGATATCAGTCCCGCGGCACTTGTCTGTGCGCAGCGCAATGCCCAAGTCATGGGCTTCGGATCGCGCGCGGCTTTCGTGGCCTGCGATTACGGCGCGGGGCTCTCGGGCCCGTTCGATGTCGTGATCGCCAATCCGCCCTATGTGGTCCGCGGCGACATCGCCGGCCTGTCTGCCGAGGTGGCTCACTTCGACCCGGTGCGTGCGCTCGACGGCGGCGTGGACGGGCTCGATGGTTACCGGGCGGTCGCACGCGACGCTCCGCGGCTGGTGGCGCCCCGCGGTATCACGGTGCTGGAATTGGGCGCGGGACAGGGAGAGGCCGTCAGTGCGCTGATGCAGGGCGCGGGCTTCACCGTCTGCCAGCCGCCACGGACCGACCTCGCAGGCCTCCCGAGGGCCTTGACGCTGCGGCGTGGGCCATGAAATTCCACATTGCAGGTCTCAAAAAAAGCACTTGGATTACGGGTCAGAACCGACTAGCTTCCAGGCACGGAATCGACCCGAGATATTGAGCGCACCGATAGCGAGCCCCGAGCGAACGCGGAGAGCCGATGGTGCGAATGGAGCGAATGTAGAGCGCCGGATCGGTCCGGTAGGCAAATTCGCCCAGTCGGGACGAGAGCTTCAGCGGTTCGGCACACATGCTGCGATCAGCGGATGATCTGCGTATGTGCATGAGGAAGAATCGGGCAACGCCGCGGCAGAGTCGCGGTCATGGGGTTTCTGCTTCGCGATACGGAACCTGAATGCGCGGCGGAAGACGCCGCAACTCTTCTTGCAAGCACCGTGCAGCACGCGGCCGCATTGCGGCTTCGCGCACCGGTTGGAGTTGGTGAAGCGCGACGGCGGCTCGCCGTCCTAAAATAAGGCTGCAAACGGACAAGTCATGAGAAACGGTCAAAACAAGCGGATGCGCGGACGCAATAACAATCATGCTCACAACAATCACGGGCAGCACCGCAAGAGTCATAATCCGATGGCGCGCGTCTACGAGTCCAACGGACCGGAAGTCAAGATTTCGCGGCAATCCCGCCCACATTGCCGAAAAGTACATGCAGCTTGCACGCGATTCGCAGACTTCAGGCGATCCGGTGTCGGCCGAGAACTATTTTCAGCACGCCGAGCATTATTTCCGTCTGATCGCCGCGGCCCAGGAGCAGTTCCGTCAGAACAATCCGCATCTGGCCCGGCAGGAGACTGAAGTCGCCGGCGCGCGCGACGACAATTTCGAAGACGGCGACGGCAGTGACGACGAAACCCAGCAGCCACAGTCCAACGCGAGCGCAGGCGAGGCGGCGCCGTACGGGACCGGCGAACAGCCTTACCTGCCGCGCGATGCGCAGCCCTTCCCGCACCGGGAGCAACCTCAGCCGGTGGCGCGCGCGCAGCAAGGAACGCCCGCCGCGGAGAATGGCGACATCGACCGGTTGCCGTCGTTCATTACCGGCGGACAGGGCGCGCCGCAGCCAGGCGCTCAGGGCAACGGGCAGAACGGGCACGAAGCGCAAGGTGACCGCTTTCCGCTGCATCGCCGGCGGCGGCGTCATCGCGGCCCGCGCCATGAGGGCGCACCGGGCGGCGATACTCGAGGTGGCGACCAGACGCCGCGCGAGGACTAGCAACCCGCAATCCCACCGACTGGGGCTTAGCCCCGCCGCTGCGCGCCAAGCTATAGGCCCCTGGCGCTACGCGCCTCCAGGCGAAGGCGCCAGCGCAGGTTCAAGCGCCGGAACGAGGCGTGATCGCTCGCGCCGTGCCGGAATTACCCGATAGACCTGCTTGGTCGCCTCGACGATGTGCACGCCGGCGAACGGCGTCGCAATGATCCCGCCGACGCGCTCCCAGGCGACCGCGGACCGCAGAAACCAGCGGCGCGTCACTGGCGGCATATGCAAGGCCTCACCCCAACCGGTCGGCGTGAACCAGGTCTCGCGCATGAGCTGCGAGATCTGCGAACGCGAATACGGCCGGCCGTGACCGAACGGCGTCGTATCCATGCGCGCCCAGACACCGCGCCGGTTTGGAACGACGACTAGAAGACGTCCGCCCGCCGCCAGCACGCGCCAAATTTCGCGCAGCAACGCCGTCGGATCGTGCGCGATTTCGAGCGCATGCACGAGCAGGACACGATCGACCGCGGAGTCGGGAAGCGGCAGTTCCAGTTCGTCGACCAGCGCGGCGAGGCCGGCGCGGCTGGTCGGCCATTTCATGGCGCCCTGAACCGCCGGCATGAAGGCAAGGCAGCGATCCGCCTCTTCGCGGAACAACCCGAGATACGGCGTCGCATATCCCACGCCGAGAACGCGCAGACCGTGCAGGTCGTCAAAGCGTTTGCGGATGCCGCGGCTGATGAACCGCCGCGCCACCCCGCCAAGATGGCCGGAGTAGAAATTACGGAGGTCGACGACGTCGATGGACATGACGACATCAGGCTATCATGGATCGGGTGCGGCGTCGTTGCCGCAACCTGCCGCGGCGGCGGCGATCCTGCGCCTTGCGATCCTTTCGCCAAGACGCCAAAGTCATGTGAGCATCTGCGACGCGCTATCAACGGAGGACCAGAGAGATGCCGGCAAAGACCCACTTGTTCCTCTGTCTGAAGGACAACTACGGCGTTCTCCTGCACGATCCGCAAACCGGCGCCACGGCCGCCATCGACGCGCCGGAGGCGGCCGCGGTCGAGGCTGCGCTGAAAGCGACGGGATGGAAGCTCACCGACATTCTGGTGACGCACCATCATGCCGACCACACGGATGGCATTCCGGCGCTCAAGCAGCATCATGGTTGCCGGGTGGTTGCCCCGCAGGCGGAAGCGAAGCGCATCCCGCTGGTCGACGAGACGGTGCGCGAAGGCGACAAGGTCCGGGTCGGTGGCCTCGAGGGCCGGGTTCTCGAAACGCCCGGACATACCGCGGGGCACATCAGCTACGTGTTCGATGCCGACAAGCTCGTGTTCGCGGGCGACACGCTGTTCTCGATCGGTTGCGGCCGCGTGATCGAAGGCAATCCCGAAATGATGTGGCAATCGCTGCTCAAGTTGCGCGGCCTGCCCGACGACACGAGGATTTATTGCGGTCACGAATATACGCAGGCGAATGTTCGTTTTGCCCGGACGGTCGAGCCTGACAATTCCGCGCTCGCCGCGCGCGAGCAGGAGGTGAAAGGCCTGGTGACAGCCGGAAAGCCGACCATCCCCTCCACTATCGGCGAAGAAAAGGCCGCCAATCCTTTCCTGCGCGCCGACCTTCCGGAGGTTGCCGCCTCGGTCGGACTGTCCGGCAATCCGGCGTGGAAGGTGTTCGCGGAAATCCGCGAGCGCAAGAACAAGTCCTGACCCCGCGCTCGCACACCAGCGTCAAGCCGGAACAGACGCTTGCCGTTCAAATGATCGCGAGCAGCGGTGCGGTCGCTTGCCCAACCGGAATTCATGTTAAGTTGCCGCGCCAAGGCGAGCTGAGAACGGCTCGCCGGCATACAGGAGGGCAACCCATGTCTTGGAAGAAGTTGTGTGCGTTCGCGTCACTGATGGTTACGTTTGGCGCAACTGCGAGCCTGGCACAGCAACCGCCGCCGCAATCGCCCAACATGACGTTCTTCGTCGTCACCACCGGCCCCGGCAAGGGCGCCGACCTCGGCGGCCTGGAGGGTGCGGACCGGCAATGCCAGACCCTGGCGCAGAACGCCGGCGCCGGCGCCAAGACCTGGCGCGCCTATCTCAGCACGCAGGCGGCCGACGGGAAGCCGGCGTCAATGCCCGCGACCGCATCGGCAAGGGGCCGTGGCAGAACTTTAAGAGCGAGGTCGTTGCGCAGAACCTCGACGATCTGCACAGCGACAACAACAAGCTGGGCTTTCAGGGTTCGCTGACCGAGCGCGGCACCATCGTGGCCGGCGTCGGCTATCACCCCCAACTATCACGACGTACTGACCGGCTCGCAGCCGGACGGCCGCGCCTTCCCGGCCGGCGAGGACCGGACCTGCGGCAACTGGACCAGCAGCACCAAGGGCGCCGCGATGGTCGGTCATATCGACCGTAAGGGCCTGCGCGACGACGTCCCGTCGAGGTCGTGGAATTCGTCTCACCCCTCGCGCGGTCCCGAAGGCGGCTGCAGCCAGAGCGATCTGCGCGGCACCGGTGGCAACGGCTTGTTCTACTGCTTCGCGTCGAACTGACGCCTCGGACTTGTCTCACGAAGAACGTGTGCGCGGGCCGTCTGGCCCGCGCATTTTTCTTGGCTGTTGTTGTAGAGGCTGGTTCGCTTGGCCTCTTCATTGCGAAGCGGCCTGTTCCGATTGCATGCGGACCGCACGGGCGCGTATGTTCGTCCGCAACGCCGGTCCTCCCCTGCCATGCTGTCCGCCGCCGACATCATCCGCCTGCTCGACCTCAAGCCACATCCTGAAGGCGGTCACTTTCGCGAGACGTTCCGCGATGCGCGCAAGATCGACGGTGGACGCTCGGCTTCGACGGCCATCTACTTTCTGTTGGTGCGAGGCCAGCGTTCGCATTGGCATCAGGTCGATGCCGTCGAGGTCTGGCTCTATCACGCCGGCGCGCCGCTGTGCCTGGAGATCGCGCCGGCGAACGGGCAGACCGAACGTCTCATTCTCGGCGCCGACCTTGGCGCGGGCGAGCGGCCGCAGGCCGTGGTGCCGGCGCACGTCTGGCAGGCCGCACACAGCCTCGGCGATTGGACGCTGGTGAGTTGCACGGTCGCGCCCGGATTTCGAGTTCGCCGGCTTCGAGCTCGCGGCGCAAGACTGGACGCCAGGCGTTTGAGTTTTCAAACCGGAGACCCGCGATGACCGCTCTCGATCAAGCGCGCGAGAAGCTCGCGCTCGCCAACCGCATTCTCGCCCGCGAGGGCGTACTCGATGCCTTCGGTCATGTCAGCATGCGTCACCCGTCCGATCCGGGGCGCTATCTCCTGCCGCGCTCGCGCAGCCCGGAACTCGTCGCACCCGGCGATATCCTCGACTTCACGCTCGACTCAGAGCCAGTCGTGCCGCCGACGGTGCCGCTCTACGGCGAGCGCGTCATTCACGGCTGCATCTATGAAGCCCGGCCGGACGTGAATGCGGTCTGTCACCATCACGCCCGCGCAATCATGCCTTTCTGCATCTCGGGTGTGCCGCTTGTCCCGGTCAGCCACCTGGGAGCGACGATGGGAGCGAAGGTGCCGTTCTGGGACCAGCGCGACGAGTTCGGCGACACTACCCTGATCGTGGCCAAACCGGAGGAAGGCCGCTCACTGGCGCGAACGCTCGGGCCGAACTGGCTGGTCCTGATGCGCCGGCATGGCGCCACGGTGGCCGGCGAGACGCTGGAGCAGATGGTGTTTCGAGCGATCTATTCATGCCGGAACGCCGAGATGCAGCGCGAAGCACATGGGCTCGGCGGCGTCAGCCCGCTGACCCCCGGCGAGGCCGAAAAGGCCTGTGCTTTCAATCTACAAGCCAAGCCGATGGGGCGCGCGTGGGAGTACTGGACGAGCCGCGTCCGATCGGCAACACCTGCATGAAAGTTTCGTGACGGGAATGCAACAGCCGGTTTTTATCGATTTGTTATGCTTGTGCGACTCACACTGCTTCGATTCTCTATGTACGCGCGCGGGACGTAGAAGACACTGAGCCGGGAGGGGGCAGCAATGTTGAACGGAAAGCGATACTTCGCCGCATTTCCGGACGAGCAAGCCGGGTCTTCGGAGCGGCTTCTGAGCATCTCCCAGCGCCTCGAAAAGCTTGCTGCGCTCGAGAAAGAACTCCGGCGCTATCTCGAACAGCATCTCAAGACCGATTCCGAGCAGGCCTGACATCGTCAGCCACCGGCGCGCAATCGCGCGGTGGTGCATTCCAGCCTCCCTCGAAATATTCAATCCGCGATCGGAGCCGTTGCTTCTTGAGGCAAGGGCCGCAGGACGCGCGTCTGTTGCGCTTGCAGTGACCGAGCAATCATTCGTTCTGGCTTCCAATGAATCGGATTAACTCGCCGACAAGGAACGCAGCCGATCGATTCGACCCGCCTCGATTCGTTCTCCAAGGAACAAACCGGAACATGCCCGCCTCTGCGCGTGTTCCGGTGATCAAGCGCGCTTCGGTAACTCGCACGCGCCCCGCAGCGGCGATCAGCACGGTTGCGACGAGAGCAATCCAGCGCCCGCGAGCCGAATTCTTCCAGACATGGTTAAGCGGATTCGCCCGCTGCGAGTTTCGCGAGTCGCTCGGAGAGCTGCGTGAGCTGCCAGTCGCGCGCGAGCGCCGACGCTTTCGCCCAGGCCGGGCGTTGATCGCGCAGCCGCGGCAGCGGCGCCTTGCGGTCCATGGTGGCGATCGACCGGAACAGCCGCAACTCCTTCGGCGAGCGCCGGAAACCGGCCCGCCTTGAGCGCCGCCTCGAGCGACCCATACGTGCGTAGGATGCCGGCGGCGCCCTGCGGACCGACACCCGGAGCGCCCGGCAGGCGGTCGGATGGATCGCCGCGTAGCGCAATGAAGTCCGGCACCTGCCAGGGTTCGACGCCGTAGCGCGACCGCACCTCCGCGGGGCCGATGCGGGCGATCTCGCCGGCGCGCACCGGGTACAGGATCGTCGTCGCGTCGGACGCAAGCTGGAAGGTGTCGCGGTCGCCGCTCGCCACCAGCACCGTGCCCTTGCGGCGCTCTTCGGCCGCAGCCGCGGAGGCCAGAAAGTCGTCGGCCTCGTAGCCCGCCGCCTTGGCGTTGGCGAAGCCGCACGCCGCGACGAACTCCGGCAGCGCATCGAGTTGTTCGAGCAGCGCGTGATCGAATTCTCGACCGCTTTGGTAGGGTTCGAATGCCGTGTGCCGGTAGGTCGGCTCGTCAAGCGTATCCCACGCGACCAGCACGGCGCGTGGATGCTCGGCCTCGTAGAAACGCAACAGCATGTTGGCAAAGCCGAGGATCGCGCCGGCGGGCTTGTCGCCGCGACGCATGATGGTCTTCGGCAGCGCGTGATAGGCGCGATGCGCGAAGGAATTGCCATCGATCACCAGCAAGGGTCGCTTCGGCGGCGCCTTCTTCACGTGCGGGCGCGCAAGAGTTTTTGCCTTGCGTGCGGCTTTGGCTTTCCGGGGCGCAGGACTGCAGCGTGCAGTGCTGCGGCGCTTGGCAGCCTCACGCAGCACGATCCAGGCAGGTGCATGGTCGCTCGCGTCTACCCTGCCGCGGACGTCGCGGTCGACGCCGGCGTCGACCAAGCGGCGCGCGGCGGGCTTGCTCAACAGCAGGTGATCGAGCCGCAGACCCGCATCGCGTGGCCAGCGATTGCGCATGTAGTCCCAGAAGGTGAACATCGGCGAGTCGGGGTGCAGCTTGCGCATGGCGTCGATCCAGCCCTGGTCGAGGAGCTGGCGAAACATCGCGCGGCTCGCGGGCTGTACCAGCGCGTTCTTTGCGTAGGACTTGGTCGCATAGATATCGAAGTCGGTCGGCACCACGTTGTAGTCGCCGGCCAGCACGACCGGAACATTGGCATCGTAGAGCGCACGCGCATGGGCTTCGAGACGCCTCATCCAGGCGAGCTTGTAGTCGAACTTCGGTCCTGGCTGCGGGTTGCCGTTGGGCGCATAGAGCGACGTCACCATGACGCCCTTCACGGCAGCCTCGATGTAGCGCGCTTGCGAAGTCGTCCGGATCGCCCGGCAGCCCGACGCGCGTCACGATCGGCTCGGCGTCCCGCGCCAGAATCGCGACACCGTTCCACGACGTCTGGCCCTGCCAGACCGCGCCGTAGCCCGCCTGTTCGATCGCTCCGGCAGGAAATTCGGCATCCGCAGCCTTCAGCTCCTGCAGGCTGACCACGTCCGGCCGTGCCTCGCGCAGCCAGTCCAGCAGATCGCCAAGCCGCTTATTGACGTTGTTGATGTTGTAGGTGGCGATCTTCATGCAGGCATTAGGCGGCACGCGGCCGGTTGGGCACCGGCCGCCCATTAACTCCTCGAAAATAAACGCAAACGCTCGATTCGATCCGCCTCGATTCGTTCTTCTGGAACAAACCTGGATCGCGCGGACGTCGGGCGGCGTTCAGTGCGCCATCAGGACCGGCAGGTTGAGTGCGCCAGGATGTGACGGGTGGCACCGCCAAAGATCATCTGCCGCAAGCGGCTCTGGGTGTAGGCGCCCTTGATCAGCAGGTCGCAGCCGAGCGCCGCGGCCTGCGCCAGGATGGCCTCGCCGGTGCTGCGGCCCGTCGGGCGACACGGTGAGCGGCTCCGCATTGCATGCCGTTGCGCTTGAGATAGCGCGCAAGTCTGCTCGCCGGTCGGCCCCGGCACGGTTCCGCCCTCCACCGTGAGCACGACGACGCGCTTTGCCTTCTTGCAGCAGCGGCATCGCAAGCGCCGTCGTGTGTGCTTGCTCGGTGCTGCAGTTCCAGGCGATCAGGATGTTTTCGCCCATGCGCTGCGGCGGCGACGGCGGCGCGATCAGAATCGGCCGGCCGGTTTCGAACAGGCCGGCCTCGATCGTCGTCATGCTCGGCCTGGCCCCGCGCCGGTGTCCGGCCGGCCCAAGACGATGACGTCGAAGACGCGTCCGTAGCTGCCGACGAAGCGATCCCCGTCGGGCGCTGCATCCAGCCAGCCGAACGACAGCGAGCCGTTCACGTTGGTCGACCTCGCCACGCCATGGTCGCTCATGAATGTCTCGAACAGGCTGCGGGCTTGCTTCGCCATCTCGGCTTCGTTCTCGTTGAACTCGATCGGCAGCGGACCGCCGGGGTCGAGCGCGTAGAGCTCGACCATGGCGGGGAACAGCGCAAACCCCTCGATGTAGCTGTCGAACTTTCGCGCCAGCAGCAGCGCGCGTCTGCAACGTCGAGGTCATGCAGCTCGTGCTGCTCGGTCGGAACCAGAATGCGTCTTCATGGCCATGAGCCGCCTCCCGGTGCGGTATCCCAGCCTCACTCCGGATTGCCAGCTCGATCCACGTTTTGCGGCAGAGTCAGTCTCCGGGCTATTTGCGGCAATGCTAGCAACGGCGCGGCACGGCGTACTCGGCGACGCATGAAGAACGCGGAATACATGATCGCGAATGCCCGAAACCAAGCGCCCGCCCGCGCCGCCGTCGGGCCCGCAGCCCGGACGTTGGGTGCTCAGCCATGGCGAAATCCGCACCATCGTGTTCGGCCTCATGCTGGCGATGTTCCTGGCCGCGCTCAACCAGACCATCGTCGCCACCGCGCTGCCGACCATCGGGCGCGACTTTCGCGACTTCGAGCTGCTGCCGTGGGTCGTCACCGCCTATCTGCTGACCTCGACCGCGGTCGCGCCGCTCTACGGCAAGCTCAGCGACATCCACGGCCGGCGCGCCATGATGCTCGCGAGCCATCGGCATCTTCATCGCCGGCTCCGCCGCCTGCGCGGTCGCGCCCGACATGATCACGCTGATCCTCGGCCGCGGCCTGCAGGGGATCGGCGGCGGCGGCATCCTGCCGCTGGCGCAATCCATTCTCGCCGACGCGGTCGCGCCGCGCGAGCGCGGCCGCTACCAGGCCTATATGGGCAGCGTCTGGGTGACGGCCGGCCTCGGCGGCCCGGCGCTCGGCGGCATCCTGGCCGAGCATTTCCACTGGTCGATCATCTTCTGGGTCAACGTGCCGCTCGGGCTGATCGCGCTCTCATGGCGCACCGAAGCCTCAAGCGCCTGCCGCGCCACGACCGCAAGCACAAGCTCGACCTGCTCGGCGCCGGCCTGATGATGGCCGTCGGCGATCCCGCTCCTGCTGGCGCTCACCTGGGGCGGGAGCGCGCTATCCCTGGCTCTCGCCGCCGATCGTCGCGCTGGTCGTGACCTCGGCGGTGCTGTCGATGCTGTTCGCTTGGCGGTTGACTGCGGGCGTCCGAGCCGTTCCTGCCGCTGCCCGTGCTGCGCCAATCCGGTGATGCGCATGGGCACCGTCTGCACCTCGTTCTCGCAAGGCGTGGTGATCGGGCTCACCATCTTCCTGCCGCTCTATTACGAGGTCGTGCACAAGTTCTCGGCCAGCGATTCCGGCCTCGCGCTCATTCCCATCGTGGTGATGTCGACGCCCGGATCGATCGTGTCCGGCCGCGCCATGATGCACCTCGACCACTACAAGCGGGTGCCGATGATCGGCCTCGCGTGCTCGATCGCGGCGCTCGCGCTGCTCGCCTGGAACCCGGCGATGCCGCCGATCGATCGGTCGCGGTCGTGCTCAGCGTCGTCGCGTTCGGCATCGGCACCACCTATCCGGTCGGCACCGTCTCGATCCAGAACGCGGTGTCGCGCTATCAGGTCGGGCGCCGCGATGGGGGCGATGAACTTCTTCCGCGGGCTGACGGCGGCGTTCATCGTGGCGGCCATGGGCGCGATCGTGCTCGACGCGCTCGGCGTCGCGCCCGAACGCGGCGGCAGCGTCACCGTCGTGACGGCAGCGGCGCAGACGCGCTCGGCGTCGATCTCGCGCATGTCTTCCGCGGGGTGTTCGCGCTCGGGGTGCTGTGCCTGGTCGATCAGCCTGATCGCGCTGATCTGCATGGAGGAGCGGCCGCTGCGCGGCCCCAGCGAGGATGCTCCACCGCCCGCCTGAAAGTTCCGCAGACGGCTCGGGCGTCGTGATCCGCGTGCGCCGCATCAATTTTCCATAAACCCAAGAATCGGGGTAACCATTTGCCAAAATGGAGTTTTTTAGCAAGCTACTTCACAATCGAGTCACTTCATTGTGCGTTGCGAGAGGGACTGTACGCCCCCAGTTAAGTGGCCGGAAAGCCCGCGCGCCACGAGTCTGGCTCAAGGTCCAGACGGCCGCGGTAACGGCCAACTCCGGCAAACAGCCGGCAAGAAAACGAAAGAGAAAAGCCATGTGCACAACCTTGAGCAGGGTCGCCGCAGTACTTGCGCTGATTGGCGCTCTCGTGATCAGCGCAACCGCAGTGGACTGACCGTCAAGACGGCGGGACATGCGTGCGCGCTCAGTTCGGAGCGTATCGGCCTCATTCCGGTGGGCACGCCGGACAGTCAGTTGTCGATCTTTCCGCGGACCTGCCTGGACTGGCATCCGCTGGACTGGCACCCGTAGGCGGGACGCTAGCCGCCCTTCATGTTCAGCTCGCGGATGATGCGCGCATAGTCTTCCGATTGTCGGCGGATGTAGGCGGCGAAATCGGCCCCGCAGACCGGATTGGGGTAGAGCCCATGCGCGACGAGTTTCGCGTTCACGTCGGGCACGCGCAGCGCTGCGTTGAACCAGTCGGTCAGTTGCGCGACCGTCTCGCCCGGCGTCTTCCCGGTCGTCACCAGCCCGAACCAGACTTCGGCCTCGAAGTCCTTGTAGCCGGACTCTGCCACCGTCGGTAGGTCCGGCAGCGGCTCGATCCGTTTCGCCGCCGGCGTGGCGAGCGCGCGCAGCTTGCCGGTCCGCAACTGCTCGCCGATCTCCGAATAGTTCTGCAGAACCGCCGTGATGTGGCCGCCGAGCAGCGCATTGATGGCGGGCGCGCCACCCGTATAGGGCACGTAGGTCAGGTTGACGCCAGCACGCCGCTTGAGCTGCTCGATCGCAATATGCTGGGTGGTGTTGGGCCCGACGCTGGCAATCGACAGTTCCGCCGGCTTGGCGCGCGCGGCTTCTATCAGATCGGCGAGCGTGCGATAGGGCGAGGTGCTATTGACGGCGATCACCTGGGGCGAGCGCACCAGATAGCAGACCGGCTCGAAGCTCGTCACCGGATCGAAGCTCACCTTGCGCAGCAGCGCGTTGATCAACATGCCGTTGGTGTTGACCAGCAACGTGTTGCCATCGGGCGCCGCGCGCGCGGCGGTTTCGGCCGCGATGATGCCTCCGGCGCCGGGCTTGCTCTCGACGATGACGGTCTGGCCGTTCGTCTTGCTCACCTGATCGGCGAGGAGCCGCGAGAGCAGGTCGATGGTGCCGCCGGGCGGCACCGAGATCACGATCCGGATCGTGCGCGCGGTCTGCGACCAGCCGGCGATCGGTGCAGCCGCAACGACAACCGCTGCCAGCAGGCCGAGTGTCCGGACGAGAAACATGCGACGTCTCCGATCGTGACGGGGCTGCGATGTTCCGAAGCGTCCCGGTGGCTGTCAATACGGGGAACCGAAGCGTGGTCAGCTCTGCGAGGCAAGCTTGAGCCCGACCATCCCGGCGACGATCAGCACCAGGCAGCCGACGCGAAACCCATCGGTCAATTCGCCGAACATCACCATGCCGATGACCATCGTTCCGGCGGCGCCGATGCCGGTCCACATCGCATAGGCGGTGCCGAACGGCACTGCCCGGAGCGAGAAGCTGAGCAGCAGGAAGCTCAACGCAATCGCCGTGACGGTGGCGACACTCGGCCAGAACCTGGTGAAGCCGTCGGAATATTTCAGCCCGAGCGCCCAGCCGATCTCCAGGAGTCCGGCGAGAAAGAGTGCGAGCCAGGCTGTCGACACCGTTCGCGATCTCTCCGTCAGCCCGCACGGGGTTCGAGATTGACCGACCAAAGCGCGCGATCCTCAACATCCTTGAGCGTCACCGTCATGACCTCGCTCGCGCCGTCGATCGCGACCTGGCCGAAGAACTGCAAGCCTTCGCTCGGCGGCAGGTTCTGACCCTGCTCCTCCGCTGGCGCCTTCATGAAACGGAGCTGCGGCCCGAAGGTGTTGTCGAGCCGGGCCGGACCGAACGTGCCGGCATGAATCGGCCCGGAGACGAACTCCCAGAACGGCTCGAAATCCTGGAACGCCGCCTTGTTCGGGTCGTAGTAGTGCGCCGCAGTGTAGTGCACGTCGGCGGTGAGCCAGACGGTGTTGCGGATGCCGGCGCGCTTGATGAACGCCAGTAGGTCGGCGATCTCGAGCTCGCGGCCGCGCGCCGGCCCGTCGCCCTGCGCGATCGCCTCGAAGCCCCATTTCCGGTCGCTGTCGTACGAGCACGACCAGCCCGATCGGCATGTCGGCCGCGATGACCTTCCAGGTCGCGCGCGAGCGCCCAGCGCGCGCTTGAGCCACGCGATCTGCGCGGGCCCAAGGATGTAGCTGTCGGGGCCATAGGTCTCGGCGTTGTTCTCGCCGTTCGGGCCGCGATAGCTGCGCATGTCGATCATGAACACGTCGAGCAGCGGTCCGTAGGAGATCTTCCGGTAGACCCGGCCGGGCTCGACCATGGTGCGTGCGGATCGGCATGTATTCGTGGAAGGCGCGCGCCGGCGCGCGCGGCCAGCAGCAGCACGCTCTTCTCGGTGTATTTCCTGCGCCGGTGCTCGGCGCGTGTCAGCATTTCGCCGGGCCACCAGTTGTTGGTGACCTCGTGGTCGTCCCACTGGCGAACATCGGAACCTCGGCGTTGAAGTCGACGTAGGTTGCGGTCGAGCAGGTTGTATTTGTAGTTGCCGCGAAACTCGGCGAGCGTCTCGGCCGCCTTCGACTTCTCCTCCGTCACGAGGTTCTTCCAGACGCCGCCGTCCGGCATCTTCTGCTCGCTGGCGATCGGGCCGTCGGCGTAGATCGTGTCGCCGCGAGTGGATGAAGAAATCCGGCCGGTTGCGCCGCATCACTGCGTAGGTGCGCATGCCGCCGCGCGCTTCGTCGATGCCCCAGCCCTGGCCGGCGGTATCGCCCGACCAGACGAACGAGATCGAGCGCCGGTCGCCCGGTGCGGTGCGAAACCGCCCGACGATCGGCTCGCTCTCGATCGTCGGCGAGGCCAGGTCCTGAAAGCGGATCCGGTAGAAGATGTCCTGCCCGGCCGGCAGGTCCTCGAGCAGCGCCTTGGCGGTGAGGTCGCTCTCCGGCAGCGCATCGACGAATGCACCTTGCCGAATAGCCTTGAAGCTGTCGGTCGTCGAAACCTCGACCCGCATCCGCGCCGGACGGTCGGCACGCGCCCAGATCATGCCGGAGTCGACCGAAACATCGCCGGACTGCACGCCGTGCGTCACCTGTGGACGCCCGGCTGCGCGGCTGATCGAAGGCCTGGCGATCCCGCCGGTGGCTGCAAGCGCCGCAACCGATGCAGCGGACGTCAACAGCCGCCGCCGGGAAAGATCGCTACGAATGCGAATCGCCATCACGCTCCCTCCCTTCCCTGATTTGCGCGCCGCCAGCTTGGCGGCGGGTGCTGACAGCGCTTCATCGAAGCCGTGACAGGGCCATGACAAGCAAGCCATTTACGCTTGTCATTCATGGGTCATACGTCGGCTCTATCCAGGGCTGGATGACCTTGGTCGGTTTTGCCACCGGCGCATTCTGCGCCATTGCCACGCTCCTGCACATCGCGAGCATCACCGTCGTCGTCGCACGGATGCGGCGGCTGCGGCCAGCCTCGGCGGTTCTGGCGCGAGACGAAGGCGTCTCGATCGTGCGGCCGCTGTGCGGGATCGAGAACTTCACCGAGGCGACGCTTGCCTCCTCGTTCGATCTCGCGTACCGGCGCTGCGAGATCCTATTCTGCGTCGCCCACCCGCAGGATCCGGTGATCCCGGTCGTGCAACGGCTGATCAATTCCCGTCCCGACGTTCCGGCACGGCTGCTCGTCGGCAACGACCGCGTCAGCGACAATCCCAAGCTGAACAACGTGGTCAAGGGATGGAACGCGGCGAATTATTCCTGGATCGTCATGGCCGACAGCAACGTGCTGATGCCGGCCGACTACCTGCAGGAGCTGTTCGGGACATGGCAGGCCGACACCGGCGTCGTTTCATCCCCGGCGATCGGCGCCCGGCCTGAGGGTATCTGGGCGGAACTCGAATGCGCATTCCTCAACACCTACCAGGCACGCTGGCAGTGCTTCGCTGACGACATCGGAATGGGCTTCGCGCAGGGCAAGACCATGCTCTATCGCCGTGACCTGATCGAGGCTGCCGGCGGCATCCGCGCGCTCGGATCGGAACTCGCCGAAGACGCGGCCTCAACCAAGATCGTCCGCCGGCAAGGCCTGCGCGTGCGCGTGGTCAACCGCCCATTCGTTCAGCCGCTCGGCCGGCGCACCGCCGCCGAGGTGTGGCGTCGGCAGATCCGCTGGGCACGGCTGCGGCGCGACACGTTCCTGCCGTTCTTCCTGCCGGAGTTGCTCTCCGGATGCATTCCACCGTTCGCGGCCTGGACGGTTCTGGCCGTCATGAACGACTGGCCGCTGCCGATCGCACTGCCGGCGTTCGTCACGCTCTGGTATGGCGCCGAAGCGTCGCTTGCGGCCGCAGCGGGCTGGCAATTGTCGCGGCTGTCGCCGCTCGCATGGATCATGCGCGACGCATTGCTGCCGGTGTTATGGTGCGCAAGCTGGCTGGGGAACGGCTTCGTGTGGCGCGACAATGCCATGCGTATCGCCGACCGCGGATCCGCCGCCTAGTGTGGGTTCGAGAGTCCCGCAGTTCCTGCAATAGACACTGCGTTGTTGTGGCAACTCATTGGCGAAAGCGCGCGAACATCGGACGCGACACACCCGCTCGTCATTTGGCTGCAACAGAAATCAGCGAAACCTTCCCACAGGTTATCCACAGGGGCGGTAATGCTGGAACGGACCACGAATGGTCCGAGACGGGTTCGAACACTCTTTCTGTCCGATATCCATCTCGGGACCAGGGGCTGCCAAGCGGATACGCTGCTCGACTTCCTGCGTTACCACGAAGCTCAGACGATCTACCTGGTCGGCGACATCGTCGACGGCTGGCAGTTGCGCAACAACTGGTACTGGCCGCAGACCCACAACGACGTCGTGCAGAAGTTGCTGCGGCAGGCGCGCAAGGGCCACCGGCTCATCTACATTCCGGGCAATCACGACGAATTCCTCCGCGACTACTACGGCACGCATTTCGGCGGGATCGAGGTGATCGAAGACGCCATCCATGTCGGCGTCGACGGCAGGCACTATCTGGTGATCCACGGCGACCTGTTCGACGTCGTGATCCGCCACGCGCGCTGGCTGGCGCTGCTGGGCAACAATGCCTACGACATCGCGATCTGGCTCAACACCTATTTCAACGCGATCCGACGGGCGTTCGGATTGACGTACTGGTCGCTGTCGCAGTGGGCGAAGCTGAAGGTCAAGAACGCCGTCAACTTCATCGGCGAGTATGAGAACACGCTCGCCTCCGAAGCTGCGCGCCGCGGCGTCGATGGCGTGATCTGCGGTCATATTCACCATGCGGTGATCCGGGACGAAGCTCGGCCTCACCTACATCAATTGCGGCGACTGGGTGGAAAGCTGCACCGCGGTGGTCGAGCACTTCGACGGCACCTTCGAGATCGTCAAATGGGAAGCCAACCGGCCGACGGTCGCCGAGCCCGAGCTTCCGCTGGAGCCGCCCGTCAAGCTGCCAACTCCGGTGCGGCCAGAGGTGCGCGACCTCGACGCCGCGCTGACGGCGCTGCGGTTGGCTGGCTCGCTCTCCGCTCGTCCTCGCGGAAGCGGGGATCCAGAGCCGCATGCGCCGAGTGTGTAGCCCTGGGTTTCCGCTTGCGCGGGAACGAGCAGGGATAGAATCGTGCGCCAACTCAAACGGGATTGCGCGCGCAGCGTCTGGCCAATGTCACTCCGCGCGGCCGCGCGATCGCAACGCGATCCATGCCTCGCGGGTGCCCAGAGCCAGAACAGCCAGGGTGAGCGGCAGCACGAAATAGAGCACGCGGAAGATCAGCAGCGAGGCGAGCAGCTCCTCCTTCTCGAATTGCGGCAGTCCCGAGCAGCATCGCGGCATCGAATACCCCGAGGCTGCCCGGCGCATGGCTGAGGAAGCCGAGCAGCGTCGCCGTCACGAATATGATGAAGACCGTGATGAAGTCGACCGACGGATGCGCCGGCAGCAAGCGTGTACATCGCGAGCGCGCCGACGGCGAGATCGAGCACGCCGATCCCGATCTGCACGAGCGTCAGCGAGGCATTCGGCAGCGTCGACTTGCCAGTTGTCGCGCCCGACCACCCGCGGCCGTGGCAGCAGCCAGATCAGATAGCCGGCGATGACCGCGAGCCCGGTCAGCGCGATCGCGCGGTTGAGCCACGGCGGCAACTGGTTGACGAGCGCTGGCGGCCTCGGGCGCGTAGGCCATGCCGAGCCCGAGCACGAAGGCATTGCCGAGCCAGAACGTCAGCCCGGTCACGAACGCGATCTTGGCGACGTCGATCAGGCCGAGGCCCCAGGCCGAATAGATGCGGAAGCGCACCGCGCCCGCCGGTGAAGACGGTGGCGCCGAGATTGTGGCCGATGGTGTAGCTGGTGAAGCTCGCGAACGCGGCGATCCGGTACGGCACGCTGTGCCGACCGATCGTGCGCAGCGAGAAGAAATCGTAGAAGGTCAGCGTGACGTAGCCGCAGACGACGAAGCAAGCCGGCGATCAGCGACGGTCTCGAACGATGTCGCGCGCAATGCCGCGGCGACCTTGTCGAGGTCGATGTCGCGCAGCAGACGGAACAGCACCGCGCAGGCGACCGCCACGATCAGCACGCTGATCGCGACGCCGATGCGGTTCCAGCCGATCCTCTCCCCGACGGTCCGCTTGATAGCCGCTGATCGCGTTCTGGCATTCGGGCATGAAGATCGTGCGCGGACTGCGATTCGCAGCGCACTCTGCCAAAGCGTTGCAACACCATTGTTACAATCGGCGCCGCACGCGTCGCCGACCGGTATCGTCGGACGGCAAATGTCACGCGGCGCATTCGTCGTCACACGAATGAGACATGAATTGCAATTGTTGTCGCATGCGATTCGACAACGAGATGACTCAAGGCGGACGGCACCACGCTCGACGCCGCCTCCTCGCCTCGGTCGCAGCCCCCGCCTCAGCCATTGACCCAGCCGCCGGAGCGCAGACCGCCTGATGCGCGTACTCATCGCGACCGATGCCTGGCACCCGCAGGTCAACGGCGTGGTCCGCACCCTGACGTCGCTCGCGCGAAGCGCCGCCAAGCTCGGCGTCGACGATCGAGTTTCTGTCGCCGGACGGATTTCCGACCGTGCCGGTGCCGACCTATCCGGGCCTGCGCCTGGCGTTGCCGAGCCGGCGCGAGATCGCGCGGCGCATCGAGCAGGCCGAGCCCGACGCGATCCACATCGCGACCGAAGGACCGATCGGCTACCAGGTGCGCGCCTATTGCCGCAGGCACGGACTGGCCATTCACCACCAGCTACACCACGCGCTTTCCCGAATACATCTCGGCGCGCGTGCCGATCCCGGAACGCTGGAGCTACGCCGCGCTGCGCCGCTTCCATGCCGCCGCGGCCGTCACCATGGTCTCGACGCCATCGCTGATGAGCGGAGCTGCGGCGACGCGGGTTTCAGCAATCTCGGCATGTGGACGCGCGGCGTCGACACCGAGCTGTTCAGGCCCGAGCGCGCCATCGACGCTCGATCTGCCGCGGCCGATCTTCGTCAGCGTCGGACGGGTCGCGGTCGAGAAGAATCTCGAAGCGTTCCTCTCGCTCGACCTGCCCGGCACCAAGGTCGTGATCGGCACATGGACCGCAGGAGGCCGAGCTGCGACGCGCGTTTCCCGGACGCGAAGTTCCTCGGCCTGCTGGAGGACGGCAAGCTCGCGGCGCACGTCTGCGGCGGCCGACGTGTTCGTGTTCCCGAGCCGGACCGACACGTTCGGCGTCGTGCAGCTCGAAGCGCTCGCGTGCGGCGTGCCGATCGCGGCCTTTCCGGTCACCGGACCGAAGGACGTGATCGGCGACCATCCGGTCGGCGTGCTGAACGAAGACCTGCGCGTCGCCTGCCTCGGCGCGCTGAACATTTCCCGGGACGCCTGCCGCGCCTTCGCGCTGACGCGTTCCTGGGAAAACAGCGCCCGGCAGTTCATCGGGCATCTCAAGCGAGTGGCCATCGGCACGCCGCGCGCCGCATTGCACCGGTCGAAGCGCCCGCGCGCGGCGCAGTTCGTCTGAAGGCGAACACAGGCAATGTCTGGCCTCCGGCAACTGAATGGAGCAGACGACATGGCTGAGCTGACGGCCACGGAACTCGACAAGGACACGATCGCGCAAGGCCTACGCGCGCTGGGCGCCGGTCTACGATCTGGTGTTCGGCGCGGTGTTCGAGCGCGGCCGGCGCGCCGCGATCGACGCGGCCGAGCGCATCGGCGGCCGCATCCTCGAGGTCGGCGTCGGCACCGGCATTTCGCTGCCGGACTATTCGCAGCCGCAACCGCCTGTTCGGCGTCGACATCTCCGAGCCGATGCTGCGCAAGGCGCAGGAGCGCGTCGCCGAGCTCGGCCTGTGCAACGTCGAGGGGCTCGCGGTGATGGATGCCGAGCATCTGTCGACTTCCCGGACGACTCGTTCGACGTCGTGGTGGCGCAATACGTCATCACCACGGTGCCCAATCCCGGAGGCGACGCTCGACGAGTTCGCCCGCGTGCTCAAGCCGGGCGGCGAGATCGTGCTGGTCAGCCGCGTCGGCGCCGAGGCGGGGCTGCGGCGCGCGCTGGAGCAGTGGTTCGCGCCGGCCGCCGCGCAAGCTCGGCTGGCGGACGGAGTTCTCCTGGGAGCGCTATGCGCGCTGGGCGGCCGCGCACGCACGACATGCGCCTGATCGAGCGCCGCGCCATGCCGCCGTTCGGGCACTTCTCGCTCATCCGCTTCGCCAAGACCGGCGGCAGCCGCCGTGCGCGAAGAACGCGTCGAGGCACGCGCGCTACGGCTGACGTTCGCCAGGCATCGGCCAGTGCGCCGCTGCACCCGGCTGCTGCGAATTTGCGTATCTCCGAGTCGGGTACACGCGTTCATAACTCTACCAACGGACAAGGACGCAATTCGATGGCCGGATTTCTGGAGGCTCTGCGAGTGCAGCGGTGGGACGACCATCGCTACTACCATCACAGCCGCGATCAACCAGTCGCTGCATCTGGTCAGCGCGATCAGCTTCCTGTTCGCCTATGTGATGATGTTCAAGGATCCGGCCGTCGGCGGCGCTGATCGGCTGGCTGGTGGCGATGACCAGCCGGCAGATCGGGCACTTCTTCTTCGAGCCGAAGGACTACGACGAGGTCAACCAGGCCACGCCACGAGCACAAGGAAGAGATCAAGGTCGGCTACAATCTGCAGCGCAAGGTCGTGCTGATGACGATCTGGGCGCTGTCGCCGCTGCCGCTCTATTTCGATCCGACGCTGTTCGGCATCTTCGAGCCGCACGCCGACGCCGGCGAATTCATCCGCCACGTGGCGCTGATCTGGCTCGTGATCGGCCTCGGCGGCCTGCTGTTCCGCACCGTCCATCTGTTCTTCATCAAGGACGTGCAGACCGGCCTGGTCTGGGCGACGAAGATCCTCACCGACCCGTTCCACGACATCAAGCTCTACCACAAGGCGCCGCTCTACCTGCTGCGCGGCGAGCTGATCGACACGCCGGACGAGCACGACGCCCCGTCCGAGAGCTATTCCTGATGCCAGACGCGCGGCGAGACGCATCCGCTCTCAGGACTGCGTCTCGCCACCGCGACCGGGTACGAAGCGATGCGCGATCATCTCCTTCAGGATGCGCCGCTTGATCGACTTGTTGGTCGTCGCCGGCATCGCGTCCACCACCAGCCGTCCCGCTGCATCGCCTTGGCGGCGGCGACGAAGCGGTCCGCGACGGCGTCGAAAGTCGGCGTCGGTGTAGTTGAGGCTGAAGATCAGGCGGCCGGTGCCGATCCAGCTCAGCGCCAGACCCTCGGCGCGCAGGTAATATTGCAGCATCCAGTTGTAGCGCGACGGCTGCGTGTAGCAGACCGTCCAGATCGAGGACAGGTTCGCGACCTCGCACCGGCAGGCCGCTCTCCGCGCAGCCGCCGGTTGAGCCGCTCGGCCCGGCCGTTCCAGACGCTCGTCGAGGCCGCGATAGAGCTCGCGCGGCTCTCCGGCGTCTCGAGATGCCGCAGGAACTCGTGCATCGCCGCCATCACGTAGGGATGCGAGTTGAAGGTGCCGCGCGCAAAGCAGATGTCGGCCGGCCGGTCGTCGCGGAACCGCTTCATCAGATCGCTGGCGGCCGCAGACCACGCCGATCGGAAGGCCGCCGCCGAGCGTCTTGCCGTAGGTGACGAGGTCGGCCTTGACGCCGAAATATTCCTGCGCGCCGCCGAGCGCGAGACGGAAGCCGACGAACACCTCGTCGAAGATCAGCACGATGCCGCGCTCGGTGCAGACCGCGCGCAGCTCGCTTGCAGCCAGTCGGCATAGGCCGCCTTGTCGAAATGCGCGCGCGCGCGAGCTGTCGACCAGCGACGAGTCCGCCGGCGCGCCGGCATTCGGATGCAGCGCCTGCAGCGGATTGACCAGCACGCAGGCGATGTCGCGGCGCGTGCGCAGCACGCGCAGCGCGTCCTCCGACATGTCCTTCAGCGTGTAGGTCTCGTGCGCCGGCACCGGATTGCCGATGCCCGGCTGCACGTCGCCCCACCAGCCGTGATAGGCGCCGCAGAAGCGCACCAGGTGCGAGCCGGCGGGTGTGATAGCGCGCGAGCCGCACCGCCTGCATCACCGCTTCGGTGCCGGACATGTGGAACGACACTTCGTCGAGGCCGGAGATCTCGGTCAGCCGGCGCCGACGTTGTCGGCGACCACCGGATGGTAGCTGCCGAGCACCGGACCGAGCTCGCCGACACGCTCCTGGCCGCGCGCAAGACAGCCTTTGTAGAAGTCGTAGCCGAAGACGTTGACGCCGTAGGAGCCGGTCAGGTCGTAGAATCGGTTGCCGTCGAGATCGGTGACCGTCACGCCGGCCGACGACTGGACGAACGCGCCGGACTTGAGGTGCTGGCGCACGAAGCGGCTGAACTGGAACGGCACCCGGTAGGCGTCGGTGAATTGCAGGTCGGAGATATCCTCGGCGACCTCGGCGGTGAGCTTGGCAGTCTCGGCGAAGCGCTCCCGATAGAGCTCGGCCAGCCGCATGAAGCCGGCGCGCCGGCGGGCGGCGATCTCGTCCGGCGCGTCGTCGGAGCGGAAGAAACGGTGCCTCGTCGTATTCGTAGAACGGAATCAGCGACGCGATCCGCCGCGCCATCCGCGCATGCCCGGTCAGCGACGGGTGCTTGGCGCGCGACAGCTGCAGCCGCGTCTTGAGCTTCACGAGCGACGTCGCCAGCGCGGCGGCGCCGAGCCGCATAGAGCGCAAGAGTGGCGGTGCCGAGTTCCATCGATTCGGAAGATCTAGCCCGGGGATTTTACGGCACCATGACGATCCGCTCCCAGTTTCTCAGAATCGTGCAGCAGGAGGACATCAATTTCCTGCTGACCAACCGCATTCCGCGGCGGCTGTTGACCAGGTTCATGGGCTGGTTCAGCCAGATCGAGCAGCCGCTGGTGCGCGATGTGTCGATCGGTCTCTGGCGGTTGTTCTCCGACCTCGACCTCAGCGAGGCGAAGAAACGCGAGTTCAAGCAGCATGCACGACTGCTTCATCCGCGAGCTCAAGGACGGCGCGCGGCCGATCGATCCCGATCCGGCGATACTGGTCAGCCCCTGCGACGCCATCGTCGGCGCATGCGGCCGGATCGCCGGCACCGAGCTGTTCCAGATCAAGGGCATTCCCGTACACGCTCGAGGACCTGCTGCCGGATCCGGCGCTGGTCGATGCGCATCGCGACGGCCGCTACGTCACGCTGCGGCTGACCTCCAGCATGTATCACCGCTTCCATGCGCCGCACGACTGCCGCGTCGAGCAGGTGACCTACATCTCCGGCGACACCTGGAACGTCAATCCGATCGCGCTCAAGCGCATCGAGAAGCTGTTCTGCAAGAACGAGCGCGCAGTACTGCGAACCCGGCTCGACTGCGACCGGCCGACTTGTCACACTGGTGCCGGTCGCCGCCATGCTGGTCGCCAGCATCCGGCTGCACTTCCTCGACACGCTGCTGCGCGGACCCGGCCCGAACGTCAGGGCCTGCGACGCCGCATTCCGCAAGGGCGAGGAGATGGGCTGGTTTCAGCACGGTTCGACCATCGTCGTGTTTGCGCCAAGCGAATTCACGCTCTGCGACCAGGTGCGGGAAGGCGCGACCATCCGCATGGGTCAGCCGCTGCTGCGGCTGCCGTGAGCCACCGGCACACCCCTCGCCTCACAGCGATTCATGCGTGGCCCCCAGCGCCGCCTTCTGGCCAAGACCCTCGGCGTTTGCAATGGCGCAAGCATCCCCACCGCGTTAATCTTGCGACGCCAACGCGAGAAGGGACGAGCTACGATGCCGATCAGTCATAAGATCCGAGCGCTTGTCGACAATGCATGGGTCGACGGCTACCCGTGCATGCTCGCAACGGCCGGGCTCGATGGGCCCAACATTTCGCCGAAGGGTTCCATGCTGGTCTATGACGACGACCACCTCGCCTATTGGGAGCGCTCCAAGAAGCAGGCGCTCAGCAATCTCGGCAACGACCGGCGGGTCTGCGTGATGTATCAGAACTTCAAAGCGCAGCGCGACGGCGTACTCGAATCCGGTTTCTTGCGCTTTTACGGCACTGCCGAACTGCACGAGCACGGCCCTTTGCGCGAAGCAATCTTCAGGCGGCTCAGCAAGCGCGAGCAGGAACACGACGGCGCCGACAAGGGGATCGGCGTTCTGATCAAGATTGCGCGCGCAGCGGATGTCAGGGGGAAGCCGCTGCCCTAGACCACCGGCACCGCCAGAACCGGGCATGGCGCGTGGCGGATCACGCGCTCGGTCGTGCTTCCGCGCAGGGCATCGAGCACGCCGTGATGACCGGCGGTGGGCATTCCGATGAGGTCGATGTCGAATTCGATAGCCGCATTAACGATCGCATCTACGACGTTGCCCGAACGCAGAATGACCGGCGGCAAGGGCGCGCCTTGAGACAATTCGGCCGGGAGCGGGGGAATCGTGGGCCCCACATGCAGGAGGTGCAGAGCGGTGCTTTCGTCGCCGATCAGTTCGACGAAATTCTGCACTACCTCCACGGCTTCGCGTGGCGCTGGCGCAAAGTCGACCGGGATCAGGACGCGACGCAGCTGGATATCACCGTTGATCTGGCTGACGAAGCCGCGCGCGCCCTGCGTCATGAACAGCGCCGGGATTGCCAGTTGGCGGAGCACCACCTCGGACACCGATCCTCGCAGCCAGCGCTCGATGCCGTCGCGGCCATGGGTCGCGAACGCCACGAGGTCGCACGGCTTCTGGTCGAGGTAACTCAGGATGCCCTGCGCCGGGTCCTGCCAGCGCACGGTGATGCTGTCGACAACCAGGCCAAGCTTCTCCGAGACTACCCAGGGCGGGTCGTCGGGGGCCGCAAGACCCCACTGCACGAGCAGCCGCCGCACCTGTGGAAATGCCTGCGCCGAGCCGGTGTCGCGTTCCGAGATGTGCAGCAGGTGCAGTTCGCTCCGCGCCGCCAGCGCCACCCGGAGCGCATGCGCAAGCGCAATGCCGCTCAGATCGGAAAAATCGGTCGGATGCAGGATCGAACCAATAGTTTGCGGCATCCTGCGTACACCAAGTTGCAGTACGGTGGCTCCATATCGCACAGCTGGACGGGGCGGGCCATCCGGAAACTCGGAATCGGAAATCCGTCGCTGGGAGCAGTTATTCGGGATCGTCAGACGGGCGCGCTATCGCGATCGGCATTGGATGCCCACGGGTCGCGCGCCTTCCGGATGCGCTCGCTGTAAACCGCGGTGGTCAGGCCAGAAATCTCATAGCGGGTGAGAAAGCTCAGCAGGAAGGGGTGCACTCCCATCTCAAACAAAGTCGCGACGTCGCCCGCCAGCAATGCATCGCGCTCCTCTGAAGTGAAGTCGAAAGCCTCTACGGCCTTCACAGGATCGCGCTGCATCGCAGCCCGGAATTCCAGATCGTGCAACGTGCGATGACAGAGCTTGTTGATCTGATAGACGCTCATCACGCAGTCTCACGCCAAATGCCGTAGGCATCGCCCGCACTCGGGCGCACTTCCATCCACTCCGGCCGACATGCCCCGATCGCGCCTAGCATGGCGATCCACACCAGGAGTTCGGTCGCGACATTGCCCGCGCGCAGCATGCGCCCCAAAGTCGCTTCCTGCAACAGAGTGTCGATGTCCCCGTTCCGAATGAGCGCCGCTACATGCGCCGCCCAGGCCGGGTCCGGTACGCCCTGCCGTCGTCCAGGCGCCACTTTGGGCCCGCCGATCTCGAGCGAGAAACTGCCGCTGGCGATCGACACAACACGCAGCGGCTCCGGATAGGTTTCAACCGCCGCGCGGATCGCCTGGCCCAAGGCATAGACGCGGCGCGCGCTGGGAAGCGGCGGAACAAAGCAATTGATGAATACAGGAACAATCGGGATGCTCATGCGTGGCGTAATAAAATGCAGCGGCACCAGGATCGAGTGGTCGACCTCGAAGTCCTGCACCAGGCTGAAATCGAAGCCCGCCGCGATCCCTTCGGTTCGCAGATGAGCCGCCAGCGCAGCATGCACCGGCACTTCATAGCGCGGCATCGGCGTTTGGTCGTTCGGGCCAGCCGTCTTCTCGGCAACCCCAATCGCAAAGGTTGGAAGGTTGTTCAGAAAGAACGTACTGAAATGATCGCAGTCAAACACGACGAGTACATCCGGTGCGATCGCCTCGATTGCCTCGGCCATATGAGCATAGAGCGCGACCACGGGATGCGATGGCCCCTGAATTCTGACCTGTTCCGGAACGTGAGGTGAATGGGGAGCGCCGAAACCCGCAACGATCTGTGCCACAGTGTCCTCTTCCGTCAAACGTCGCTATTGGTGACGATTCATGAAGTCGCGGATCTCCGCGTTAAAGCGGTCGGCGTGGACCAGGTAGAAAAAGTGTCCACCATCTTCGTAGAGGCTCAATGTCGCGCCCGGAATGGCCGCTGCCAGTTGTTCGGAATAGTAGGGCGGGCAGACCGCGTCGTTCTTGGCGCCGATGACCGCGACCGGAGTCTTGATCTGGTGCAGACGCTTGCTTTCGTCGAACGCCATGATGGCGTCGATACGCTCGGCGTCCACTTGCGGCGGTCCAGCTCTTTCGAGAAGGCCCTTCTCGCGCTCTAGCAATTCGTCGTAGTGTTCGGTGAACCACTTCGGATCGTTCAGCGTCGTCGAGGTCAGCAGCATGAGGGCTTCGGTGCCCATGGCCAGCAGTATGCGCTTGCGCATCTCGAACTGGCGGCGAAAGAAGTGATCGCATTTCATCCAGGAGCAGCACACGGCGGCGGTCTGGACGCGGTCGGGATAATCCAGGCACAGGACCTGGGCGATGGCGCCGCCGGTGGACGTGCCGACCATGTGCGCCTTCTCGATGCCGGCGTCGTCCATGATGGCGATCACGTCCTTGGCCATGTTTTGAACGCTGTAGACGCCCAGCGCCTTGCCGCTTTCGCCGGTGCCTCGCTGGTCCTGGACCACGACGGGACGCTCGCGTGAGAACGGTATGGCCTGTTTCATGCACGCTTGGCGCATGCCATTCAGCCCGGCGAGGAGAAATAGCGGCAGCCCAGGCCCATCGGCGTTCATCACATCGTAAACGATCTCGACCCCGCCGGAATTCACACGTGCCATGCGACCTTGTTCCCTCTGTCCGCTCCAACAAACGGTAGGATAATGTCGAAAGAAAAGGGAGGAGTCACTGTGCTGAAAAAAGCGCTTGCCGCTCTGGCGTTCGTTGCTGCGATCGCCGCGACGTTGTCCGCTTCGGCACAGGATTATCCCACTCGTCCGATTCGCGTGATCGTTCCGTTTGGGCCGGGCGCCCCCGACACGCTGGCGCGGATCGTCGGGCAGCAACTTTCTACGCAGATGGGCCAGCCGTTCGTAATGGACAACCGGCCCGGCGCCAACGGCATCATCGGCAACGATGTGGCTGCCAAGGCTGCGCCTGACGGCTACACCCTGCTGATCACGTCGGTGTCATTCGCGGTCAATCCGAGCATGGGCAAGAAGCTGCCTTACGATTCGCAGCGCGATTTGATTCCGGTGTCGAACATCGCCGACCAGGAGGCGATGTTCCTGGTCGTGACTCCCAAGTTGCAGGTCCAGTCCGTCAAGGAACTGGTTGCGCTCGCGAAGAAACCCGAGACCAAGCTGTCGTACGCATCGATCGGCGTGGGCAATACCACGCATCTCGCCGGTGCATTGTTCATCAAGCGCGCGGGCATTGACGCTACGCACGTTCCGTATCGCGGCGGCGGGCCGGCCGTGACCGCGGTGATTGCAGGCGACGTTCAGATGATGGTCGTCCCGGCAACGCAGTCGATCGAATTCATCAAGAGCGGGACATTGCGTGCCTTGGCTTATACCCATCCGACCCGAGCCGAGCTGGCGCCTGACGTGCCAACGATGGCGGAGGCAGGCATCACGGGAGCCGAGTTCTCGGGGGGCTGGTTTGGACTCTTCGCGCCCGCCGGCACGCCGGCGCCCATCGTCGCGAGGCTGGCTGCGGAGATGAAGACCGCGCTGTCGGATGCGACCGTCAAGCAACGTCTCGCGGCACTTGGCCTTCGGCCGATCGGCAATAGTCCGGAGGAGTTTCGAAGCTACGTCGATTTCGGAAATCAAGAATTACGCTGAGATCGTCAAGCTGACTGGCATTCAGGGCGAGTGATGCTGCGGTTGCCGTAACTGAGTAAAGGGCAAGGGCGCGGCTCGAAACTCAGTTCGCGTCCTTTCGCAGGTACGCCGCCCCACTGCATGAATTGCAGATTCGTCTTTCTTTGCGCAAGGATGCTCCAGCTTAGTCGAGCAATCGAGAGCCTCGGCTAAAATAACTGCACGATCGGGAACTCGGTGAAATTCACCATCGAATTGCAGGATTGAATTCTTGGTACACACAGGAGGCTCTTCCCAGCGCGCGTTTCCTCCACTTGCTGGCCCCGCGCGGCGAGCCTGCGGCATTGAAGGAATTGACGCGTCTTGGCAAAGCCATCATTGTTGAGTGGCTCGTTTGACAACTGGCTTACCAACTCGCCAGGCTTGAGCATCCGGAGGAAAGGTCATGATGAGGCATCTCTTGAGCGGCATCGCTGTCGGCGTGTCGGTGATTGCGTCGGCCGTTGCAGCGCAAGCCCAATCGTTTCCGTCCCGACCGATCAACATTATCGTGCCGTTCGCCGCCGGCGGACCGACGGACATCGTCGCTCGCGTTATCGCCGCGGAGATGTCCAACAGCCTCGGCCAGCAGGTGGTCGTCGAGAACGTGGTCGGCGCTGCAGGCACCGTCGGCATGCTCCGCGCCGCGCGTTCAGCCCCGGATGGCTACACGCTGTTGCTGGCAGGCATGAGCACCATGAGCTTTAGCCCGGCCATCTATCCCAACTTGCAGGCGCATTCGATCAACAGCTTCGAGCCGGTCGGCATCGTCGCATCGGCGCCAATTGTGCTGGTAGTCGGCAAGCAGGTGCCGGCCAACAATGTGAAGGAGTTCGCCGAACATGTCCGCAAGCAGCCCGACAAGATTGTCAATGGCCACGCGGGCGTGGGATCGAGCTCGCACTTGGCCTGCGCACTGCTGAACGCGCGGATCGGCGCTAAGCCTACTGTCGTACCTTACAAGGGCACGGCTCCGGCCATGAACGACATCCTGGCCGGCCAGGTTCACTTCATGTGTGATCAGACGACGAGCGTGATGTCGCAGGTCCAGGCCGGTGGCGCGACGGCACTTGCGGTGCTCGCCGAACAGCGTTCGCCGGCGTTGCCGAACGTTCCGACGATTTCGGAAGCGGGCTATCCCGGCGCGGAAATGGTTCTCTGGAACGCGCTGTTCGCGCCCAAGGGTACGCCGCCGGAGATCGTCAATCAGATCAACGCGGCTATCGCCAAGGGCGTCGATGCTCCGGCGGCCCGCAAGCGGTTTGACGATCTTGGTGCGGAAGCGCCGGGGTCCGGTCAGCGGTCTCCAGAAGCGCTCCGCAGGATTCTGGCCGCCGACGTCGAGAAGTGGGGCAAGGTGATCCGCGACGCTGGCATCAATCCGGTCAACTAGCCAGCGCCGGACCGGAAAACCAAAGCCGCAACCGCGGCCCAACCGGGATAGTCCGTCCTCGCTTCGCGGTTCAGACGTTCCGGAGAAAGTCGAGCACGGCGGCGTTGAACGCGGCGGGTTGTTCGAAATGCGCCGAATGGCCGGCGCCCGGGATCAGATGAAACTTCGATCCCGGGATCAACTCGTGCACTGCGCGGACGATGTGCGGGGGAGCGAGGATGTCGTCCTCGCCGACGACAAACAGAATTGGAACCTTCGTCGCCGCGAGTTGCTCGACGGTGAACGATTCGAACTCACCTTTGATCGTGCGGAGATTGACGCGGTTGAAGCTTGCGATCTGCGAATAGAGGATAGCCCGGTCAGGATCGCGCTCCCTCGTCTGCCGCCCGATCACGCGTTCGATCTGCGTCAAGTTTGCGGTTGCCGCGCGAACCTTTTCCATTTCGCGTTCCAGCTCCTGCGGCAGTGTCAGTCCCACGAGCGTATCGGCCAGAACCAGCGCCCTGACGCGCCGTGCGTGGCGGCAGGTGAAGCCGACGCAGGCGCCGCCGCCCATCGACTGCGCAACGAGCGTCGCACGGTCGAGTTTCAAGGCATCCATTACCCTTCCAAGATCGTTGGCCATTTCCGTGCGGCCTGCTTGCTCGACGTCGCTGGAATTTCCAAATCCGCGCTGGTCAAGACTCACAACCTGGCAATGCGCGGAGAAATCTCTGAGTTGGCCGAACCAGCCCGCGTGGTTCCCGCCGACGCCGTGCGCGAAAAGCAAGGCCGGCCCCTCCCCCAACGATTCGTAATAAAGCTCACTTTTCCCGGCTGAAATGGTTCCCATCTCTTCCTCGATCGGCTCAATACATCTGAATTGTGAATTGCGGTTTTGATTGCCTTGTTGCGCTCAACAAATGGCAGCGCACCGCTTGTTCACGATTTCAGAATCTCCAGCGCGCGATTGACTGTACTCGCACATGAAGTGACGTTGTGCTATTTTCGCCAAGACATCATCTTGGCTTCGTGCGACATCGGATTTGGAGGAATACGCGGTGAGTGTGCAACTCTATATCGCGACTGGTGGTATGTCGACTTGGTACAGCAAGGACAGTGGGCAGACATTCGAGCGACATTTTAGTCCGTCGGGACTCTACAGCGAATCGCGCGTTTGGGCATTGTCGTCACACTCGGCTATGCCGGGCGAAGTACTGGCTGGCACGGATTCCGGCGTTTACCGACTGGACCGCGCAACGAACCAATGGACCCACCTCCCTTCCATCCTCGACAAGTTGCACATCTGGAGTTTTGCGCGGGATTCAAAAAATCCGAACCTGATCCTTGCCGGGACTTCGCCGGCTGACATCTACCGGTCCGACGACCGCGGCAAGACCTGGACCGCACTTCGAACCGGAATTGCTGAGAATTGTCCTGCGGTGCTGACACCCAGGGTGACGCAAATTCTGATCGACCCGCAGGACTCCAACGCGATCTGGGCCACTGTGGAAATCGACGGCATCTGGCGCAGCCTCGACGGTGGCAAGACCTGGGCCAAACACGTCACTGGTGCGATTTCCGAAGACGGCCACGGTGTGGCTCTCATGCGCAAGAACGAGAAGCGCATACTTTTCATGACGACGAACAAGGGATTGAATGTGAGCCACGACGACGGCGAGACCTGGACGTTTCGCCCGCTCCCCAAGCCGTGGCAATATCAGCGCAATATCGCACCCCGTGCCGACGACAGTGGTGTCTTGTTCGTGACGATCGGGGACGACGTGCCGGGATCGACAGGTAGTCTGATGCGCAGCCGCGACTTCGGGGAAAGCTGGGAGGATGCCGGCCTGTCCGGCGAAACAATGAGCACGCCCTGGTGTATCGCCACCAATCCGGCTGATCCGAACCTGATTTTCGTCTCCACGATTTTTGGAAAATTTTTCCGAAGCGCCGACGGTGGAGAGACTTGGACCAAGTTGCCGAGAGAGTTGGGGGAAACCCGCTCTTTGCTTTGGATGCCGAATTAAAGGCTTGAAAGCCTGTCGAAGGCGATTTCGTAAATCCTTATTCAGAAAACCGCTTGGTCGCGAGCCTTATCGATGCTTGTCCGATATGCCGAGCGGGATCCCTCGTATCGGGAGAGAAGCACTGACTTGATGCTGTCCGGCGCCTTGTCGGGATCGCCTGACTGGAACGGCGGCGCCGGGTCGTATTCGATGCCGAGTTGAATGGTCCGTGCGGTCGTCTCCCCCGCAAGTTCGGCGATGAGGCTGAGCCCGAAATCGATGCCCGACGTTACGCCCCCCGCCGTGATGAGGTTGCCATCCTTGACGACGCGCCCCTTCTGGTATGTGGCGCCGACCAGCGGCAACAGATCGGTAAAGCCCCAATGCGTCGTCGCCCGACGTCCGTTGAGCAGTCCGGCAACGCCGAGTATGAATGCGCCGGTGCAGACGGACGTCACATACTTGGCGTTGCGCCCCTGTCGGCGAACGAATTCGACCGTCTCCCGATCGTCGATGGCTCCGACGACGCCGAGGTTTCCTCCCGGCACGCAGATCAGGTCGAGGTCGGGACAGTTCGCAAACGTGCGAGTCGGCACGAGGCTCAGTCCGCAATCGCTGGGCACGGGCGCCTCAGATTTCGCGACAATATGCGTCGCCGACTGGGGCAAGCGCGAGAGCACCTGCAGCGGACCTGTGAAATCAAGCTGTGTCAAATCAGGAAAGATGACGAAGCCGATATTGAAAAGCGACACGCCGTTTCTCCGTTCAGTCCGAAACGTCCGGATCGACCATAGCGCCCAGGCCGCCCTGGCGCAGCAAATACCTCGTGCACGCGGTCTAGCGATGCGAGGCGGGGAGAACGACAACTCAGCGTTGCCGTGAATTTCCCCGTGCGGACGGCTGGCGATCCGGCAACATCGTCCCTACGATTAGCCTCCATTCTGAATTTCAGGGGCAATAGCAGCAAAATGGACTTGAATGCCCGGGTGATCGTCGGCGTTTCCATCAACAACGCGACCGGCATCACGGGCAAGACCTACGACATGCCTGATCTAGTGCGGGCCGGTGTGGAGGCGGAGGCCATGGGCTTCGACGCCATCTGGGTCCATGACGCTCCATTGGGACGCCGCACGACTGCCGCCTACGATCCCATCGCCGTGCTGTCGTATATCGGCGGGGCGACGAAGAGTATCGCACTCGCAACCGGCATTCTCATGCCGCATGTCCGCAATCCAGTGATCCTGGCGCAGCAATGGGCAACGCTGTTCGCCGCTTCTGGCGGACGCGCCATCATGGGCGTCGGGACCGGCGCCGGGACGGGAACGCTACTCAAGCGAGAATATGAGGCGCTGGCGGCATTGCGGCACGATTCCACGCTGGATCCGCAGCGAATCTACGAGGCGCGCGGCCGGTTCTTTAGCGAGACCATGGAAGTCGTTCGGCGGCTATGGTCGGAAGACAAGCTGTCGTATCGTGGGGAGTTCTATACGTTCGACGAGGTGACGCTCGGGCAGGCCCGTCCTCCGGTCACTCCCCCCGTCTTGATGGGCGCAGGCATCTACTATCCTCTCAAGGCGGGCGCCCCGGTCCATCATGGCTGGCAGGAGAAGTTTGCCGGCAGGTTCGTTTTCGGTCCCTACAAGCGCATCGTCGACCACGCCGATGGCTGGCTTGGCCTTCATCTCAGCCCGCAACAATATGAAGAAAAGTGGGAGCGCGTCAGCGCGTACGCAGGCGAGAAAGCGCCCGGCAAGGCCTTCACCAAGGCGTTCAACTGCTTCGTCAATGTCGATAAAGACCCGGACGTAGCGCGCGATGGAGTGAAACGTCACCTTGCCGACTTTCATGGTCCGCCGGTGTGGGATGACGTTGTCGATCGCTGGGCGGTTGCGGGACCGCCCGAAGAGGTTGCTGCCGCATTGCAGGGCTACATCGATATCGGAGTAACGGTCTTCCAACTCGTTATTGGCTCTCCTGACCAATTCGGCCAAATGAAGCGCATTGCTGAAGAAGTGATACCCCTCCTGAAGCGATAGCGGCGTTGGACAGCGTGAACGGCCCTCTTGGGCATGGTATCGGCGGCAATACATCGGGTTGGTTCGGATGAAAAAGTACGAAGGGCTGCCACCTGAGGAGCGGCCGGGAACGTTTCAGGGGCTGCCGGAGCTTCACTACCCCGAGAAGCTGAACATCGCGCAGTCCTTGCTCGAAGGGGCGATTGCGAAGGGATTCGGCACGCGGGCGGCCTACTTTTGCAGCGGACAGCGCATCACCTACGACACCGTCCGGAGCGAGGTTCATCGCCGCGCGAATGCCTTGCGTCGAGCGGGTCTGCGAGGAGGGGATCGTGTCATCCTCAGGCAGGAGGACACCGCCGCGCTCATCTATTCGGTGCTGGCGGTTCAGACGATCGGTGCCGTTGCCGTTCCAACCTATGTGCAGCTTCGAGCAGACGATCTCGCCTACCGCATCAACGACAGCAGCGGCAACGGCCATCGTTGTCGAGCCGGAATTGCTTGGCGAAGTCGAAGGGCTCCGCGACCAATGTCCTTCGCTACGCGATGTCCTCGTGACGCCGAGCGATCCAACGGGCCGATTCTCATCGCTTGAGATTGCGACTGATAGCGCCCCCGTGACCTATGCCGATACGGCCGCCGATGATGTCTGTCTGATCCTCTATACGTCCGGCAGCACGGGCCAGCCCAAGGGTACCTGCCACAGCCATGCCGACCTGCTGTCCACGCCCGATACCTACGGCGACTATTGCCTCGGACTCGGTCCGGAGGACGTCATTGCCGGACCGCCCGCAATTCCCTTCGCGCTCGGGCTGGGGTTTTTCGTTCACTACACCCTCCGATCGGGCGCGGCCGCGGTCCTTTCGACCGACAAATCGGCTCAGACCTTGCTCGCCAACATGGCGCAGTTCGGCGTGACGATCGTGGTCGGCGTCTCCACGTACTACAACCGCCTGGGCCGACTGGTTGCCGAGCAGAGATTGAAGCTGCCGAAAATGCGCCTCGCTCTCTGCGGTGGCGAACCGCTGCCGGTCGAGGTGGAGGAAGCATGGCTTGCCGCGACCGGCGTGGCGCTCGAACAGTTCCTGGGCACCACCGAGATGTTGAACATCTTTCTAGGACTTCGGCACGGAATGTCCCGCCCAAAGGTCGGCGTGATGGGCCGGCCTATTCCCGGCTACGAAATCACAATTCGTGATCCCGAGACCTTCGAGTCGGTCGGCGACGGCGTTCCGGGTCTGTTGTGCGTGCGAGGACCGACCGGCACGCACTATTTGAACAAGCCGGAAGCGCAGCGCCGGACGGTCCGTGATGGGTGGAACGTGTTCCAGGACCTGGTTGCGTGGGATTCCGAAGGCTACATTCGTTACATCGCGCGCCATGACGAAATGATCGTGACGGGCGGTCATTCCATTTCTCCGATCGACGTCGAGCAGGTGCTGATGAAGCATCCGAGCATCGCGGAGTGCGCCTGCACGGCCGCGCCGGATCGCACCGGCGAGCGGCCGCACATCGTGAAGGCCTACGTCGTGCTCAGGGAACCGACAGTGGCGAGTGATGTGCTCAAGCGTGAGCTGCAGGAATTCTTCAAGCGCTCGGCCCCGCCTTTCATGTATCCGCGCGAGATCGAGTTTACGCACACGCTGCCGCGTACGGTCAACGGCAAGATTCAACGCTCGGAACTCAAGCGGATCGCAAACCTGCAGGCTTCGTGCTCATAGCGCAGCTTGATCGACTATGGAGTCGCGAGACTTGGCAGGAACGTGATCACCGACGGAAACAGCGCCATGATCAGCATTCCCAGCACGATGATCCAGACGAACGGCCACGCCGCGCTGTAGATGGTGCTCATCGGCACCTGAGGGGCCGCGCTCTTCATCGCGAACAAGGTGTAACCGAACGGCGGAGAAATTCCGCCGACGGTCGCGACGACGAGAAACAGCGTCCAGAACCAGATCTCGTCGATGCCATAGAACTTGAGGATCGGCATGTAGATGGGAACGAGCACCAGCATCAGGGCGATCTGGTCGAGAAACATGAAAAGGACGAAGGGCAGCGCCAGCATCCAGAAAACCATGCTCGGCGCCGACAAGCCAAGGCCCGCGACGATCTCCGCCAGCGCCGATGGCGCGCCTGCAAACGTCAGCAACTGACTGAACATCACGGCGCAGCACATGACGAGAAGCAGAAGCGTCGAAACCGTCACTGCGGACCGCAGCGACTCCATCAACATTCCCCAAGTCAGGCGCCGATAATACAGCGCGAGAATGATCGCACTGAGGACGCCGGTCGCCGCCGCCTCCGTGGGCGTGGCGATACCGAACATCACCAGGCCCATGACCATGAAAAAAATGAAGCTGCTCGGGAGCATGCGAAGGAGCGCAAGAAACGCACTACTCTTGACATTCCGATCGGCGACATCGACCGCGACGTCGGGTGCGAGACCAGGCTTCATCCAAACACGAATGAGAACGTAAACCAGAAACATCCCCGCCAAGAGCATTCCCGGCAGAATTCCCGCAACCAGCAGCTTGCCGGTGGACACCTGAGCCAACGTCGCGATGATGATGGCCAGTACGCTCGGGGGGATGATCGGATCGAGGCTTGCTCCGCCGAGAATGGTTCCGACCGAGAGCCGAACGTCGTAGCCGCGACCGACCATTGAGGGAAACAGCGAACGTCCCAGCATGCCGGCAACCGCCATCGCGGCGCCGGACAGCGCGCCGAGAATCGCGGACAGGACGATGCAAAGCACGTACTGCCGGCCGCGGATGCGCCCAATCAGGCGGTCCAGCGAGTTGAACAGAACCTCCATGGCTCCAGATCTGAACAGAATATCGCCCATGAGAATGAAGAGCGGCACGGCCGCCAAGGCGCTGATGTTCGCAGTCGTAAAAATGCTCGCAGCGAACAATCCAAAGCCGGCGGGCCCGAGGAAGGCGAGCACTCCTGCGACGTTGAGCAGGAGAAAGCTCACGAAGATCGGAACGCCGATCGTGAGCAGAATCAAGAGCATTGAAACGCCCGCCAGCAGGGCCATCCACCAGGTCATGAAATGGCGCCCTGGCTTGAAGGATTTTCGCCGGCAGCCGCGGCTTGGCGGAGGAAATAGATAGCCGAACTTGCCATCCCGTAAGGGATGACCGCCGAGAGCCACCATTTGGGGATCGGATAGTAGGTATTGGTTACGATGCCGACCACGAAGTCGTTCCAGGCGGCCTCCGCCGTTATCCAGGCGGCTAGCCCGCACGCGGCGGCGGACAATACTTGCAGGCCCCTGCGCATGCGCCTCGCCGTGCCCGGCACCAGTGCATCTTCCAGGAAGTTTAACGTAATGTGCGATGACGTGCGGGTGAGCTCCGGCATGGCCAGGAAGATGCTCGCGCAAAGAGCATAGGAGGCGAAAGGGTTGGCCCAAATCGTCGGCGCATTGAAGAAGTACCTGGCGCCAACTTCGTAGCAGAATGAGGCGGCAATGACGGACAACGCGAACATCGCGGCCGCGAACGAAACCCTGCTCAGCCCGTCGTGGAGATTTGCCAAGCGGCCGGCAAGGCCGGAATCGGGCGGCACGCTATCCTGACTCACCATGACCTGCCTGATCAGGGTCGCCGACCACGAATGATCGCGAGCGCCGAACTTGTGACGGGTGGCCCGCGCGATCGTCTATTTTAGGAGGCCTTTGCTCTTCGCAAGGTCACGAAGTTCGCCGATGTCCTTCTGATTGCGGGACAGGGTGAATTCGAGCACGCCCGCCGTCCAGGCATCCGAAAGTTTTGCCTTTTGCGTTGGCCCCATCTCGGTCAGCTGCGCGCCCTTCGCCAGCAGGGCATCTTCCTCTTCCTTCGCGAGCTTCAGCCAATCCACGTACCACGCATCTTCAATCTTGCGCGCTTCGTCATCCAGAATCTTGCGCTGACCTTCTGACAGCGAATTCCAGCCCGCGGTGCTCATGAGAATCGAGTTGACGACGACGCCGAAGCTCGGCCGCAGAACGTATTTTGCGACCTCGTACCAACGATATCCCAACGGGCCAATCACCGGCCATGCCGCTCCGTCGACCACGCCTTTTTCCAAAGAGGGGTAGATTTCCGCCGGCGGGAGATTGACCGGCGAAGCGCCGAGCATCGACAGCACGCCGGCATAGGTTTGAGTCGCGCGAATCTTGCGGCCTTGAAGATCGCCTTGGGCCCCAACGGGGGCCTTCAGCATGATGTTGTAAGAGCTCCCCTCCGGCACCTGCGGCAATGCCAGCACCCTCACGCCGAACCTCTGGTAGTGCTTGTTCACCAGATCCTTGATTCCGGCCTCCCGCCATTTCGCCAGGTCACCGGACAGACCTTCGATCGCGACAAGATAGGGTGTTGTGCCAAAATGATAGGCGCCATGCGAGAACAGGACCTGGAAAACGTTCGATCCGGTGGGCTGTAGCTGTTCGAACGCAGGAACGGTTTCAGGGCCGCTGACCCTAAACTTGATATCTCCCTTCGAGGCCGTTTCGACGTTCTTCAGGAATTTGTCGAACAGCGCCGTTCGCGGAACGTAGCTCTGATCCCAACTCGACAGGGCACGAAGCTCGACGGCCGAAGCTGGTGATGCCAAAATCGACAACCCAGCAGCCAATCCTATGATCGGCTTCGGTCCCATTGTCTTCTCCACGGTTTGCTACACCACTGACGGGTCAGCGGCTGTTGAATGTCGCCTAGCAAATTGAATGGGATGTACCCCTGCAAGTCAAGTTTCTCGTTCAAAGGTCAAGCAGCCGAAGAACCGTGGAGATAGGCCCGACTGAAGCCGTGCTCCACGCCGTGTCCTGAAGAGGCTATCTGATGCCGCGCTATTGAACCTGAAATATCTTGTACCTGTTCGGCGCAAGGCCGATCACCTGCCCGACGTTCACGTCGTGCGACCGGGGCGCGTCGACTTCGATGAGCCGATCGCCCGGCAGCACCACTTCGACACGCCGGGCCGCGCCAAGCCCATGCACCCGCTTCACGGACCCGGAGAACGGGGCCTCCTGCGATGGCACTAGCGACATTTCATAAGGGCGGACGAACAGCCGGGCTTGGCCGCTTCTGACGCCCTGAGAGTCGAGACCGAGCGGCCTGCCGTTGAAGAAGACCGCGCCCTGATCGATGTCGATCGGTACGACGATCGTCTCGCCGATGAATTCATGGACGAACGGGGTGCGCGGCTGGTCGTAGACCTGGGCCGGCGTCCCCACCTGTTCGATCCGGCCCCGGTCCAGAACGACCACCCGGTCGGCGACCTCGAGCGCCTCCTCCTGGTCGTGCGTCACGAACACGGAGGTGACGTGGATATCGTGGTGGAGATCGCGCAGCCAGCGTCGCAACTCCTTGCGGACCTTGGCGTCGAGCGCACCGAACGGCTCGTCCAGCAGCAGTACGCGCGGCTCGATCGCGAGCGCGCGCGCCAGCGCGATGCGCTGGCGCTGGCCGCCGGACAACTGGCTCGGATAGCGGTCGGCGAGCCAGCGGAGCTGGACGAGATCGAGGAGCTTGTCCACGCGGGCCCTGATGCCGCTCTCCGGCAAGCGATCCCGCCGGGGACGGACACGCAGCCCGAAGGCAACGTTCTCGAACACGGTCAGATGCCGGAACAGGGCGTAGTGCTGGAACACGAAGCCGACATTACGCTCGCCGACCGTGCGCGACAGCGCATCCTCGCCGTCGAATGCCACCTGCCCGGCATCCGGCCACTCCAGCCCGGCGATGATGCGCAGCAGCGTGGTCTTGCCGGAGCCCGACGGCCCAAGCAGCGCGACCAGTTCGCCGGACTTGATTGTGAGATCGACGTCCGACAGCGCGGTGAATGCCCCGAACCGCTTGGTGACAGACTGAATGTCGATTCTCATCGCTTCACTCCGAGTGTGATGCGTGCCGCTCGAGCGTGACCTTGGCCACCAGGGTCACGAGCGCGAGCAATGCGAGCAGCGATGCGACGGCGAATGCCGCGGTGAACTGATACTCGTTGTAGAGAATCTCGATGTGCAGCGGCATCGTGTTGGTCTCGCCGCGAATGTGGCCCGAGACCACCGACACCGCGCCGAACTCGCCCATGGCGCGCGCATTGCAGAGCAGCACGCCATAGAGCAGCGCCCATTTCACGTTCGGCGAGGTCACCCGTAGAAAGGTCTTGAAGCCGGACGCGCCGAGCGACAGCGCGGCCTCCTCGTCCTGGGTGCCCTGCTCCTGCATGAGGGGGATGAGCTCACGCGCGACGAACGGGAACGTCACCAGCACGGTTGCCAGAACGATGCCAGGTAGTGCGAAGATGATCTTGATGTCGTGATCCTGAAGCCAGCCGCCGAAGAAGCCCTGCGCGCCGAACAGCAGGACGAACACCAGGCCGGAGATCACCGGACTGATCGAGAACGGCAGGTCGATCAGGGTGATCAGGAAGGTCTTGCCCCGGAACTCGAACTTGGCGATCGCCCAGGCCGCGACCAAGCCGAAGATGAGATTGAGCGTCACGGAAATCGCCGCGACCACGAGCGTCAGCTGGATCGCCGCGAGCGCGTCCGGACGTCGTCAGCGCGTTGAAATAGGTACCGAGGCCGCGGGCCAGCGCCTGGTGGAAAACCGCGATCAGCGGCAGCAGCAGAAACACCAGCAGAAACAGCAGCGCCAGCGCGACGACGATCCAGCGGACCGCCGCCGGTTCCGACCGCACGCGGCTGACGGGCGGCCGCGACGGCCGGAGCGAACGGGACGAGATGGTGCCGAGGGTGATGCTCATGTCAGAGCGTATCCGGTTCGCCGTTCGGACCAGCGCTGCAGGCGGTTGATGGCGAACAGGAGAACGAAAGATGCCAGCAGCATGACGACCGCAATGGCGGACGCGTCGGCATACTTGAATTCTTCCAGCCGGATCACGATCAGCAGCGGCGCGATCTCGGAGACGTTCGGCAGGTTGCCGGCGATGAAGATGACCGAGCCATACTCGCCGACCGCGCGCGCGAAGGCGAGCGCGAACCCCGTCAGCATGGCCGGTGCGATGACCGGAAGGATCACTTTCCGGATCGTCTGCCAGCGGCTCGCACCGAGCGTCTCGGCCGCCTCTTCGAGTTCAGCCTCGAGATCGAGGAGAACCGGCTGCACGGTGCGCACCACGAACGGAATGCCGATGAAGACCAGCGCCACCAGGATACCGAGCGGCGTGAACGAGACCTTGATCCCAAGCGGCAGCAGCAGGCTGCCGAGCCAGCCGTTCTCTGCAAACAGCGTCGTCAGCGAGATGCCGGCAACGGCCGTCGGCAGCGCGAACGGAATGTCGATGAGGGCGTCGAACAGCCGCTTGAACGGAAACTCGTAGCGCACCAGCGCCCAGACGATCAGCGTTCCGAACACCAGATTGATCACCGCGGCGGCGAGCGAGAGCCCGAAGCTGACGCGCAGCGCATTGAGCGTGCGCCGCGCCGTCACGATCGACCAGAACTGGTCGAAACTGAGCTCGGTGCTCTTCAGGAACAATCCCGCAAGCGGAATCAGCACGATGAGCGAGAGCCAGGTCAGCGTCAGGCCGAGCGTGAGCCCAAAGCCTGGAATCACCGTCCGCCGGTGCCTGACCGCGGGCGGAGGCAAGGCGGCACGCGACGGGTGTGACGCCTCGCTTGGGGCCATGCGAGCAATGGTGCTCACTGGCCGTAGATCTCGTCAAACACGCCCTTGTCGGCGAAGTGCTTCTTCTGTGCAGCCTGCCAGCCGCCGAATACCTCGTCGATCGTGAACAGGTTCACATTCGGGAACTGCTTTTCGTATTTCTTGGAAATGTCCGGATCGCGCGGGCGGTAATAGTGCCGGCCGGCGATGTCTTGGCCCTCTTTGCTGTAGAGGTGCTTGAGATAGGCCTCGGCGGCGGCGCGCGTGTTCCTGCGCTCCACAACCTTGTCGACCACGGTCACGGGCGGTTCGGCCAGGATCGAAACCGACGGGATGACGATCTCGAACTTGTCCTTGCCGAGTTCGTTCAGCGCCAGGAACGCTTCGTTTTCCCAGGAGATGAAGACGTCGCCGACGCCGCGCTCGACGAAGGTCACCGTCGATCCACGCGCACCGGTATCGAGCACGGGAACATTCTTGTAGATCTTCTGGACGAACTCCTTTGCCTTGGCCTCGGAGCCGAATTTCTTCAGCGCGTAGCCCCAGGCGGCGAGGTAGTTCCAGCGGGCGCCGCCGGAGGTCTTGGGATTGGGTGTGATGACCTTGATGTCCGGGCGGACCAGGTCGTCCCAGTTCTTGACGTTCTTCGGGTTGCCGGTGCGGACCAGCAGTACGATCGTCGAGGCGTAGGGCGAGGAGTTGTTCGGCAGCCGCTGCTGCCAGTCCTTCGCGATCAGACCGCGTTCGGCAATCGCATCGATGTCGTAGGCGAGCGCGAGCGTCACGACGTCTGCGGCGAGGCCGTCGATCACCGAACGCGCCTGACGTGCCGCCCCGCCATGGGATTGGCGGACCTCGATGGTCTTCCCGGTGTCGGCCTTGAACTTCGCGGCGAACGCCTTGTTGAAGTCGGCGTAAAGCTCGCGTGTCGGGTCGTAGGACACGTTGAGGAGCGTCACGTCTGCGGCGCTGGCGGCGCCACTCATGGCGAGGCCGGCCGCAAGACCGATCAAGATGCGAAGCATGTAAATCTCCATCGATTTCCGCAGTTAAGATTGTAAATCTAAGAAATATGCTGCATTGCACGACGCCGTCAGTCAATAAAATGGACTTTCATATTCTGGATCGACGCGGCTGTATTTTACTAATACCTATTCGTTGATTGCATCAAATTGTTTGCGAGGGGCGTTTATCTTGTCGGATACTCGGCCGAGCCGGCGGCGAAACGCCGATACGGTGTCGTCGTCGTCGGGTTGGTAGTGAACGCTGTAGCGCCTGATCGCTTCGCTAAATGCCGCAGCATCGGCGGGTTTGGTCACTTCGAACGCGTCGAAGCCCGCGCGTTGCAGCAGGACAGAACTGGTCCCGCAGCACTTGTCCGGTCGCGCGCAATTCCCCCCGGAAGCGGTAGCGCTCGCGGAGAATGCGCGCTTGCGAATAGGCGCGGCCGTCCCGGAAATTGGGAAACACCAGCGCAACCAGCGAAAGCCGGTCGAGGTGCGAAGCAACCTCCTGCACGTTGCGGTCGTTCGGCCAGAGTACGCCCAACGGTGCGCTGCGCGCGAGGAACTCGCCGGCATCGGCTAACAGCCTTGCCGCCGGAACGATCACGGAAACATCGTCCGGCACCGGCGTGTCGTCCAGGAGGCGGACGAAACGATCCTCGATGATGGCGCCGTCCTTAACGAGCGGCATAGACGCGCTCCTTGAACGGCTCGATGCCGACGCGCTTGACGGTATCGACGAACTGCTCGCCCGGCCGGAGGCGCAGTTCGACATAAGCCGCGACCACGTCCTCGATGACATCGCTGACCTCGGCATAGGGTACCGCCGGGCCGAGCAGCGTTCCGAGCGCCGCCTCCTCGTCGGCGCGACCGCCGAGCGTGATCTGGTAGAACTCCTGGCCGTTCTTCTCGACGCCGAGAAGGCCGATGTGCCCGACGTGGTGATGGCCGCAGGCATTGATGCACCCGGAAATGTTAATGTGCAGCGGGCCGATATCTCGCTGCGTATCCAAATTCCGGAACCGGCGGGTAAGTTCCTGCGCGACAGGGATCGAACGGGTATTCGCAAGGCTGCAATAATCGAGACCCGGGCACGCGATGATGTCGGACACCAGATTGACGTTCGGCGTGGCAAGGCCGAGGCCGTCGAGTGCGGTCCAGAGCGCCGCGAGATCGCGCTGCGCTACGTGCGGCAGCACCAGGTTCTGCTCGTGCGCGACGCGGATTTCGCCGAAGCTGTAGCGATCGGCGAGGTCGGCGATCGCATCCATCTGCTCGGGCGGTCGCATCGCCGGGCGGTCCACCTTCCGGCTTGAGCGACAAGCGTGACGATCGAATAGCCCGGCACCCTGTGCGGCGACACGGCGTTTCGGTACCAAGCCTCGAAGCGCGTCCGCGGCACGCGCGCTGCGCAATTCGGGCGGGTCGTCGCTGAGATTTTCGTAATCCGGATAGCGGAAGCGCGCGGCGATCTCGGCGATGAAGGCCGGGCTGATGGCGAGCGGCCCGTCCTTGATGGTCTGCCATTCGGCATCGACCTCGGCGGCGAACTTCTCGGCGCCGAGTTCATGAACAAGAATCTTGATGCGCGCCTTGTAGATGTTGTCGCGCCGGCCGTACTGATTGTAGACGCGGAGAATGGCTTCGACATAGCTCAGAAGATCGCGCTTCGGCAGGAACGGCTTGATGGTCTTGCCGACGAACGGCGTCCGCCCGAGGCCGCCGCCGACAATGACCTCGAAGCCGGTCTCGTCCGCGCCGTTGCGATGCAGCCGCAGCCCGATGTCGTGCACGCGCACCGCCGCGCGATCCTGCGTCGCCGCGGTGATCGCGATCTTGAACTTGCGCGGCAGGTAGGTGAACTCCGGGTGCATCGTGGAATGCTGCCGGAGGATTTCGGCCCAGATGCGCGGGTCTTCGATTTCGTCAGGCGCGACACCGCCCCACTGATCGGTCGTGACGTTGCGCACGCAATTGCCGCTGGTCTGCATGCCGTGCAGCCCGGCCCTCGCCAGATCGGCCATCACGTCCGGAAGTTCGGCGAGCTTGATCCAGTTGAACTGCAGATTTTGCCGCGTTGTAAAGTGGCCGTAGTTGCGGTCGTAGCGCCGCGCGATATGCGCAAGCGTCCGAAGCTGGTTCGACGACAACGTGCCATACGGAATTGCGACGCGAAGCATGTAGGCGTGAAGCTGAAGGTAGACGCCGTTCATCAGGCGCAGCGGCTTGAATTCTTCCTCGGTCAGTTCGCCCGAAAGACGGCGCGCCACCTGGTCGCGGAATTCGTCGACGCGCTCGTTGACCAGCGTCTGGTCGAAATCGTCATAGAGGTACATGGCTGAAGCTCTCGGATCAGATTCCAAACGTGACCGGCAGGTCGAAGGTCGGGCCACCAAGCCGGATATGCTCGCGCAGATTCCCCGGCTCGATGCGGCCATCCAGGATCACCACCGGAGCTACGTAGGGGCCAACCGCGCCGAGATCGTCGGCGGTCGCTTCAGCAAGCAGGTCTTTGGCCGCTCGGGCGTCTGTCACCACAGCGGCGTCTGCCAACCGCGCGGTCCAGCCGCCAACTGCGGCGCGATAGACCACCGCGCCGTCGCTGAGGCGGTTTGCCGTCACGACGACCGGGCCGTGAACCTTGAGCTTCTGCTGGCTGGGTGCGGTCATGCGGCCACCTCGGCGGGCGCGGGCGTACCGGCTTTCCAGGGCTGCGAACGCGCGACCACATCGCCGACGACCAGCAGAGCAGGTCCTTCGCCGACCGAGGCCGCGAGCCTTGGCAAATCCTGCAAGGTGCCGACCGCCGCCGCGGAGTCTGGCCGCGTGCCGCGCGCCAGCACCGCCGCAGGCGTGCGAGGATCGCGACCGGCCGCGATCAGGCCGGCGCGCACCAGCTCCGCGGACGACAGCCCCATGTAGACGACGACGGTCGTCGCCGGGTCCGACAGCCCGCTCCAATCGACCGATGCAGCGCCCTCGGCAGTGTTGGCGGTGACGAGCGAGAGCCGGGTTGCTTCCCTGCGAAAAGTCAGCGGCAGTCCAACCTCGGCGGCGCACCCCAGCGCCGCTGTGATGCCAGGGACGACGTGAACCGGAATGCCCGCCTGCTCCAGCGCTTCGAGCTCTTCGCCGCCGCGCCCGAAGATGAACGGGTCGCCGCCTTTGAGCCGCACCACGTGGCGGCCAGACTGCGCGGCCTCGATCAGCCGCCGGTTGATTTCGGCCTGGCCGATGCCGGGCACACCCTGGCGCTTGCCGACGAATACCCGTTCGGCGTCGCGCCGCGCGCGGTCGAGAATCTCGGGCCCGACCAGTTCGTCGTAGAAGATCACGTCGGCTCCCTGCAGCGCATGGAGCGCCCGCAATGTCAGGAGATCGGGGTCGCCGGGACCGGCGCCGACCAGATGCACCACGCCCTGACCGCCTTCGGCGGATCGCGATCGAATCGTCGATCGCGCGCGACTAGAGCGGCTTCCGCCTCGCGCATGCGTCCGGCCAGGAATGCCGCACCGATCGGACCGTCGATCACCCGTTCCCAGAAGCGGCGAAGCGACAGCGCCGGAACGCGGCGGCGGGCCTCCGCGAGGCGGCCGCGATACCGGTTCATCAGCGCCGCGAACTCGCCAAGACGTGCAGGAAGAAGCGCCTCGATCCGCTCGCGCAGCCGCCGCGCCAGAACCGGCGACGCACCGCCGGTCGCGATCGCGACCACCACATCGCCGCGGTCGACGATGGCGGGAAAGATGAAGGTCGAGAGATCGGGCCGGTCGACCACGTTGACCGGCACACCGGCGGTGCGCGCGAGCACGGCAACCCGCACGTCGCTGTCGCCGCCGGCGGCCGTCACGACCACCAGGGCGCCCGCAAGATCGCGCTCGTCCGGCTGACCGATGGTGAGGCCGATGTGACCGGCATAGTGGCTGGCCAGCAGCGACTCCTCGGCAACATCCGCTTGCGGTGAGAACCAGCGCACGTTGGCGCCAGCCGCGCGCAGGAGGTGCAGCTTGGCGATCGCCTGCGGCCCCGAGCCGACCAGGACGACGCTGCCGGCCGAAAGATCGAGACAAACGGGAAGGAAACGCATCGGGGATTACTCTGCGGTTGACGAGAATATATTTTCCAATTAAGACTGAGAAACAAGCGCTTGGGTAGAAAAATCTTCTTCTAAATCAAAAGCGCATCTTGGAAGCTCACATGCGTGTTCCACCACACACCGAGACAAATCTTTTCGATCTCGATCAGCAGCGGCGACCATCGTTCGACGCCGATTCGAATCTCACCGGCGTAGCTCGCGAATGGGGCGTCGAAACTGCGGCCGAGTGCGGAAGCGCGGGTCTTCGTCCGATCTGGCGGCCCGACGACGACGAATCCCGCGGCGAACGGCGCCGTCTGCGCTTCGGCATGTACCGGTCCGGAGAGGCCTGACGATGGACCGGCTCGACGAACTGGAAGCACAAAGCATCTACGTCTTCAGGGAGGCCTTCGCGCGCCTGAAGAACCTCGCCCTGCTGTGGTCGCTCGGCAAGGATTCGAACGTCATGATCTGGCTGGCGCGCAAGGCGTTCTTTGGACGCGTGCCGTTTCCGGTGATGCACGTCGACACCGGAAAGAAATTCCCGGAGATGTATACGTTCCGCGACCGGTACGCGCGGGAATGGGGCGTGGACCTTCTGGTCGAATTCTGTCCGTCGATCGAGGCGGTCGATCCGACCCTGCCGCCAGCCGCACGATCTGCGGCGCGCAAGACCGAGGGCCTGAAGCTCGCGCTCGCCAAGCACGGCTTCGACGGTCTGTTCGCCGGCATCCGGCGCGACGAGGAAGCGACGCGGGCGAAGGAGCGGGTGTTCTCGCTGCGCGGTGCGGAAGGCCATTGGGACGTTCGCGACCAGCCGCCGGAGTTCTGGAATCAGTTCAACGATTCGCCGCCGCCCGGCGCGCATCTGCGGGTTCATCCGATCCTGCATTGGACCGAGAGCGACATCTGGCGATACACCCGGCGCGAAAACATCCCGATCATCCCGCTCTATCTGGCGCGCGACGGCAAGCGCTACCGTTCGCTCGGCGATGCGGACATCACCTCGCCGGTCGACTTCCATGCCGCCTCGCTCGACGAGATCATCGCCGAGCTCGAGGTCACACGAACGCCTGAGAGATCGGGCCGCGCGATGGATCATGAAGCCGAAGATGCATTCGAGCGGCTGCGGACGGCCGGCTACCTTTGATCAGGACTTAACATGAACGCGATCCTTCCTTCCGTACTCAACCGTCCGACCCGCCATTCAGACCGGCCGCTGGTCCGGATCGTCATCCTCGGGTCGGTCGATCACGGCAAGTCGACCCTGATCGGACGCCTGCTGCACGAAACAGGCAATCTGCCGGATGGCAAGCTCGACCATCTGAAGGCGGTCAGCGCGCGGCGCGGCATGCCGTTCGAATGGTCGTTTCTGCTGGACGCACTGCAGACCGAGCGGGACCAGGGCATCACCATCGACACCAGCCAGATTCGCTTTCGCACCGAAGCGCGCGATTTCGTTCTGATCGATGCACCGGGACACGCCGAGTTCCTGCGCAACATGATCACCGGCGCCGCGCAAGCGGACGGCGCCGTTCTGATGGTCGATGCAACCGAGGGCGTGCGCGAGCAGACGCGCCGGCACTGCTATCTCGTCCACCTGCTCGGTATCCGGCAGTTGATCGTCGTCGTGAACAAGATGGATCGGCTCGGCTACGATCCGGTGCGCTTTGGCGAGATCGAGACGGCAATCACGGACTACCTGAACGAGCTTGGCCTCGCGCCAACGGCGGTCATTCCGGCGTCGGCACGCGAGGGTGTTGGCATCACCGCGCATCACGCGACATTTGCCACCGATCGACCAACGGTGATCGAGGCGCTGGAGCGTTTCACGCCGGCGCAGCAGCCGGTCGACCTGGCCCTGCGTCTTCCGATCCAGGCGGTCTACAAGTTCGACGATCGCCGCATTCTGGCCGGACGGGTTGAAAGCGGACGGCTTACGGCCGGCGACGAGGTGATCCTGATGCCGTCGGGGAAGACCGCGCGCGTCAGCTCGATCGAGACCTGGCCTGCGACAGACGGCGCGTCGCATTCGCAGGAGACATTCGCGGGGCACTCGGTCGGCATTACCCTCGATCGCGAGCTGTTCGTCGAACGCGGCAACGTCCTGTCTCATGCGACGCTGCCTGCCCGGACCGGACGATACCTGCGTGCGCGGGTATTCTGGCTGCATCGTGAGCCGCTGACGGCCGGTTCGCGCCTTGCGATCCGTATCGGGACCGCCGAAACCCGCGGTGTGGTGCTGTCGGTCGACCGCGCCATCGATCCCGGCCAGATCGCAGCAACCGGGAGCGATCGCATCGGCCAAAACCACGTCGGCGAAATTCTACTCGAACTCGCCAAGCCGCTGGCCGCCGATCTCCACACTGAGAATCCGCGCAGCGGGCGGATTGTGCTTGAGTTCGGGGGGCGGATTGCCGGCGGTGGTCTCATTCTGGCTGCGGACCAGCACGCACCCGCCGCGTCAACTCCCGCGAGCCCCCAGTTGTCGACCCGGCTCGAAGACCGGGAGGCTCCGCTCGCCCAAGCTAGGCGGCTTTCAGGCCTGCTCGCGAGCCTGCCTGCGGGAGAGCGGTTGGCCCGCCTGCGTGCGGAGATCGACGGGCGGATTGCGTTCACCACCAGTTTTGGCCTCGAGGATCAGGTTCTGCTTCACCTGCTCGCGGAACAGGACCTCGATATCGATGTTGTCACGCTCGACACCGGGCGGCTGTTCAATGAGACCTACGAGGTGTGGGTCGCATCGGAGCAACGTTACGGTCGGCGCATCCAGGCCATCGCACCGCGAAGCGACGACGTCCAGGCACTGATAAAACGGCAGGGGATCAACGGCTTCTACGAGTCTCACGACGCACGCTTGGCCTGCTGTCACGTCCGGAAGGTCGAGCCGCTCAACCGTGCGCTCGCCGGTGCGCGGGCGTGGATCACGGGCCTGCGCGGTGACCAATCCAACTACCGCAACGACATGGCGCTGGTCGAGTTGGACGCAGCCCGCGGCCTTATCAAGTTTAATCCTCTCATCGATTGGAGCCGCGAGCATACGCTTGCATTCGCCGCCACCAACAACATTCCGCTCAACGCGCTCCATGCCAAGGGATTCGCATCGATCGGCTGCGCGCCTTGCACCCGCGCTATCGCGCCCGGCGAACCGGAGCGCGCGGGCCGCTGGTGGTGGGAGCAAGACGACAAGACAGAATGCGGTCTCCATACACGGGGAGCCTGGGCGATGTTACCGCGCTGAATTTTTGATGCGCCCGAAACCGGGGGTCCTACTCTTTCAATGCCCCTTCGCGCACGCACTGCGCCCTAGCTCGTCGGCGATAGAAGCGTTCGGCAACCAATAGCGCTGAACAGTCAAGGCTTCAACAGCAGTTTTCCGATCACCTGCCGCGCTTCGAGCATCTCATGTGCTCGGCGCGCCTCGGACAGCGGCAGGCGCGCGTGAATGAGCGGCCTGATCTCTCCTTCGCTGAGCTTGCCGATCAGATAGCGCATGGATTCCGCTCGCAACCACGGCTTGTCGTCCATGGTGTGCATCGTGAAGAAGCGCACGGCCGGGCTCGCCTCAAAGTATTTTCCCCCGAAATTGGTGACGAGATTCTCCTCCAGCGGGCCTTGCAGCTTTCCGTACGAGACAATCAGCCCAAAGGCGCCAATCATTGGAAATTTTTCGGCGAAACCTTTCCCGCCGATACCATCGAGCACCAAATCCGCTCCCTGGCCGGCCGTGATTTCAGCAACGCGTCCGGCCGGATCTTCGCTCAGGTAGTCGATCACGTGGTCAGCGCCGAACTTCTGCAGTGCCAGGAACTTCCTTTCGCCGCCAACAATCGCAATCACTTTCATGCCGGCGATCTTCGCGAGTTGTACCAGGGCACTGCCGGTACCGCCGGCGGCGGAATCGATCACCGCCATACCGCCCGGCACGACGCGGCCGGCCGTGTGGATGATGTGGTAAGCGACTTGATAGTTCGACAGGCAGGCCGCGGCGTCCAGGTCAACATCGTCCGGCAGAGGGAAGGCCGCGCGTGCCGGAACGGCAATGTACTCGGCATAACAGCCGGCACGTTCGGCCAACTCGCGGGCGCTGATGAACACCTTGGTGCCAACCGCAAGTCTGTCTACGTTGCGGCCACGCTCTACGACGATGCCGGTCAGTTCGATGCCGGGGATGGCAGGCAGCTTCGGCATCCAGGGATAGACACCCTTGCGCACGAGCAACTCCGGACGACTGACCCCGATCGTTTCCGCCTTGACCAGCACCTCGTCGTCGAGCGGGCGCGGCGTCGCAACTTCGACATAGTCGAGAACCTCCGGGCCACCGGTCCGCGTCAGTAGAATCGCTTTCATCGTTCACCTTGCACACGGGCCGCATTTCTCAGTAGCGGGCGGGACGCTGGCGGCTTGGCGCGCGCCATGCAGCAATCTGCACCCGCCCCGTTTCTCAATCCCCGCCCTTTGAGATCACTGCAATTCGACTTGCGCAGCGCGGGCCGCTTCCGCATAGCGATCGAATTCCTCCTGCAAGAACGCGCGATATTCTGTCGGCGACTTGTCGTCCGGCACGTATCCGGCACGCAGCACAAAATCGCGCACCTTCGGCACCTTCAACGCTTTGCGTACCTCGTCGTTGAGTTCGATCGACAATGTCCATCGGCGTTTTGGCCGGCGCGAACCAACCGTGCCAAGCGCCTTCGACGCGGAACTCCGGGACAGTGTGTTTGATGAGCGGCACATTCGGCAACTCCTTCAGCGCGATGTCGCCGGCAAACCCGATGGCCCGCAGTTGACCGCTCTCGACATACGCAAGCGCCGCGGCCGGCGGAATAAACATGGCTTGAATGGTACCGGCGAGCAGAGCATTCAATGCCGGCGCCGTACCGCGAAACGGAACATGCTGCATGGCGATGCCGGCCTTGACATTGAACAATTCCGAGGCGAGGTGCAGCGTATTGCCGGCGCCCGGCGAGCCATAGGCGATTTGGTTCTTCTTGGCATAGGCGATGAATTCCGCCGTGTCCTTGACCGGCAGGCTGTAATTCACCAGCAACAGGTAGCCGACGCCGATGCCGAGATTGGCGATCGGCGCGAAATCCTTCCAGATGTCATATGGCAGTTTCTTGTAGATGCTCGGATTCACCACGAACGACGCCGATGCATGCAGCAATGTGTATCCGTCGGCAGGCGCGTGCGCGACCGCCTGGGTGCCGATGATACCGTTTGCGCCCGCACGGTTGTCGATGATCAGCGACTGCTTGAGCTGGATTTCGACCTGTGCGGCGATGGCGCGCGCGACGACATCTGGCGCCCCTCCAGGCGCAAACGTCACGACCACGCGCACCGCGCGATCGGGATAGTACTGTGCTTCAGCGGTGAAGGGCATGATGACAAGGCTAGCCAGCAGCATGCAGCCAAACCGACTTCGGAACGTCATCCTGATCCTCCTTCACCGGGCGCCATGCGGCCCGGCATAGCCGCGTGACGAATGTTAGATGTGACGGATCGTGCGCTCAATCTCAATCACGCCCGATGCTGGTTTCGACGCCACGAAGCGCTCTTGCAATCGGCAGGGCGGCGCCGTGGCATTGAAGAATGCCCTTCGCCGGTCGTTCGGTGAGCTGGTGCCGCGCATTTCCTGGCCGCTCTCACCAAAGGAAAACCGCGCGGCCGAGCCATACGGCGCGTCAAGTTGTCTCGGGATTTGGTTGGACATAACGTCTCCTCGTAATAAAGTCGCCGACAACGATGCCAACAACGATATTGGGAGGAAGACAATGACGACGCTGACTTCGACTTCAAGATTCGTCATCGCCGCAGCCTTGGGATTGGCAACTGTTGCTAGCGCTGGCGGCGCCTTGGCCGACGTCAAGATTGGCGCGGTGCTATCGGTGACCGGACCCGCATCGTTCCTCGGCGACCCCGAGAAGAAAACGCTTGAAATGTACGTCGCGGACATCAATGCCAAAGGCGGTTTGAACGGCCAGCAGATCAAGCTGACGATCTACGATGACGGCAGCGACCCCAATCAGGCGCGTACATTTGCTATCCGGCTAATCGAGCAGGACAAGGTGGACGCCCTCCTCGCCGGCTCCACCACCGCGACCACAATGCCAATCATCGCTCTTGCCGAGGAAAATCAGATTCCGCTGATCAACTTCGCCGGCGCTGTGCAGGCGGTGAGTCCAGTCAAGAAATGGAATTTCAAAACCCCCCACACTGATTTGATGGCCTGCGAGAAGATCTTCGAGGACTTGAAGAAGCGCAACCTCACGAAGGTGGCCCTCATCTCCGGTGCCGACGCCTTCGGAAAATCAATGCGCGACCAGTGCATGACAGTGACCGCTAAGTACGGCATCGAGGTATTGCACGAGGAGACTTATCAGCCGCGGGACAGCGACATGACCCCGCAGCTGACAAACATCAAATCCAAAGGTGCGGTGCAGGCGGTGATCAATCCGGGATTCGGCCAGGGTCCGGCGATCGTAACGCGCAATTACCGCCAGCTCGGCATTCCCGTGCCGCTCTATCATGGCCACGGTATTGGCACGAAGCAGTTCATCGACCTCGCAACCCCCGCTGCGGCTGAGGGCATCCGTCTTCCGGCCGCGGCCCTGCTCGTCGCAGAAAAATTGCCCGATACTGATCCACAGAAGAAAGTCGTGGTCGATTACAAGAAGACGTATGAAGCCAAGACCGGGCAGCCGGTCTCGACCTTCGGCGGCCACATGTACGACGGGCTGATGATCCTAGTCGGTGCAATGCAGCGGGCCAAAAGTGCGGACAAGGCGAAGGTGCGCGATGAGATCGAGAATACCAAGGGTTTCATCGGCACCGGCGGCGTTGTCAACATGACGCCGACCGACCACATGGGTCTCGACCTTAGCGCTTTCCGCATGCTGGAAGTAAAAAGCGGCGACTGGGCGCTGGCGCAGTAGAGCACCGCCTATCTATCCCTCTCCCCGTTTAAGGGGAGAGGGAGTGATACACCATCGGCGCTATAGAGCTCATGCCCGAGTTCCTCCAATTTCTCTTCTCCGGACTGACAATCGGCGCGATCTACGCGTTGGTCGCCGTCGGCTTCACGCTGATTTACGCGTCGTCGGACGTAATTAATTTCGCCCAGGGCGAGTTTGTTATGATCGGCGGCATGGCGACCTTCTTTCTGACCGCGGCGGGCGTGCCCCTCCCGCTTGCGGCGCTATTGGCAATTGGGATTGCGGTGCTCGTCGGTGTGCTGCTGCACCGCCTGGCAATCGAGCCCGCGCGTGACGCTTCCGCCGTTACGCTGATCATCATCACCATCGGTGCCTCGATCCTGCTTCGAGGAGTCGCCGGCGTTGCGTTCGACAAGAATTTCCATAGCCTGCCGCCGTTCCTTCAAGCCGAGCCTTGGCTCATCGGCGGCGCGGCCGTGCTGCCGCAGGGAGTGGTGGTACTGTTTGGTGCTGGCGCGATCGTGCTGGCGCTATGGGGGTTCATGACCTACTCGATGTACGGCAAGGCCATGATCGCAACCGCGTCCAACCGCGTCGCCGCCCGTTTGGTCGGAATCAATACCTCGCTCATCGTCGGCCTGTCGTTCGCAGTATCGGCCGCAATCGGCGCCGTGGGCGGCATCCTGGTGACGCCGATCGCGCTTACCAGCTATGACGTCGGCACGCTGCTGGCCCTGAAAGGCTTCGCTGCGGCGATGCTGGGCGGGATCGGGAGCCCGCTGGGCGCAGTCGTCGGAGGGCTCCTGCTCGGACTGCTGGAAGCCTTCGGCGCGGGTTACATTTCGTCGGCCTACAAGGACGCCATTGCGTTTCTGGTCATACTCGCCGTGCTGTTCGTGATGCCCCAGGGTCTGTTCGGCCGCAACGCGGTTGAACGGGTGTGATGCCCTTCCTACGTTCCCTCTTAACAGCGCGATACGCCGTTGTGGGTGCGATTGCAGCTATGGTGCTGTTGCTGCCCCTTGTCGTGCCATCCTCATTTCATCTGCGCATCGCGACCCTCGTTTTCATCTTCGCACTCGCAGTCGTGGGGCTGAATTTGCTGATGGGCTTCGCCGGTCAGGTAAGCCTTGGTCATGCGGGGTTCTTCGGCATTGGAGCCTATGCGGTGGCTGTCGGTCCGACGCATCTGGGGATTCCGTCCTGGGCAGCGTTGTTGATCGGCGGGGCACTGGCGGGGTTCATCGCGTTCGTAATCGGAAAGCCGATCCTCAAACTCAAGGGTCACTATCTCGCGGTCGCAACGCTGGGTATGGGCCTACTGATCGGCATGGTCTTGAACAATGAGGCGCGCTGGACCGGCGGTCCCGACGGCATGCCGGTCCCGCGACTGGTGCTTTTCGGCTGGACCGCGCGCGGCACCTTGACCTGGTATTGGATTTCCGGCGTGACGCTGACGCTCGCCGCGCTGCTCGCTGTGAATCTGATCGAAAGTCCGACCGGCAGGGCCTTCCGCGCCATCCACGACAGTGAAACCGCATCGAGCGTTCTCGGCATCGATGTCGCACGCTACAAGCTGATCGTGTTCGTGCTTTCGGCGGTCTATGCCGCGGTCGCGGGAGCCTATCTGGCGCTGTTTGACGGCCTCGTCACACCGGTAACAGCGGGCTTCCTGCGCTCGATCGAGTTCGTCACCATGGCGGTGCTCGGCGGTCTCGGCTCGATCTTTGGCAGTGTAGTCGGCGCCGCGGTCCTGGTTGTGTTGCCGCAGGTACTGACCGTTTTTCACGACTACGAGACCATCGCGCTCGGCACGATCATGATCGTTTTCATGATCTTCCTGCGGGCCGGAATCGTGCCGAGCCTCGCCGCCCTGATCGCCCGTAGACTGCCATGAGCGCACTGATAGCAGACGACCTTGCGATCGAATTCGGCGGCGTCAAGGCCGTTGACGGCGTATCGCTTAAGGTCGAAACCGCCGAAATCTTCGCCATCATCGGACCGAACGGCGCCGGCAAGACCACGCTGTTCAATTTGCTCTCAGGTCTTCATTCGCCGCGGCGCGGCCGCGTGATGCTTGACGGCATCGACGTAACCGGTGAACCGGCACACCGCCTGGCCACTTATGGACTGTCGCGCACGTTTCAGAATCTACAGATATTCTTCCGAATGAGCGCTGTTGAGAATGTGATGGTCGGCCGCCACCGGCACGAACGCCGCAATATCCTGGCTCAACTGCTCGCGTTACCTTCGGTTGCGAGGCAGAATCGTAAGAGCCGAAGCGAGGCTGAAAAATTGCTCGCGCGTGTCGGCCTTTCAGATTTGGCCGACCGTGCCGCAGGCACCCTTCCCTACGGCGCGCTGAAGCGATTAGAGATCGCGCGCGCGTTGGCGACCGAGCCCAAGGTCCTGCTCCTGGACGAGCCAGCCGCCGGCTGCAATCCGGTGGAGACTTTCGAGATCGAAAACATCATCCGCAGCATCGCCCGCGACGACGGGATCACCGTTGTCTTGGTCGAACACGACATGCGGCTGGTGATGAATATTTCAGACCGCATCCATGTACTCGCCAACGGCCGCACGCTCGCCGAAGGTACGGTCACCGAGGTCCGAGCCAACCAAGCCGTGATAGCGGCTTACCTCGGCACGCAGGCAACGCAGGAGACCGGCCGTGCTAACGGTTGAGAACCTGAAAAGCGGCTATGGACGGATCGAGGCGCTGCACGGCGTTTCGATCGAGGTGAATGCCGGTGAGATTGTTACGTTGGTTGGGAGCAACGGCGCGGGCAAAACGACGCTGCTGCGTGCGATCTCCGGCGTGCAGTCGATTTCGTCAGGCCGAATCCTATACCGAGGCCAGCCGATTGAGCGCGTATCCCCGCACCGACGGGTCGCGCTCGGCATCGCGCAGGTGCCGGAGGGTCGGCAGCTGTTCGCGCCACTGTCGGTCGAGGACAATCTCAAGCTCGGCGCGTGGACTCGTCCCACGAAGGATTTCGAGGGAACGCTAGGACCCATTTTCGAGTTGTTTCCGATGCTTAAGGAACTACGGCACGCCTCTGCCGGTATGCTGTCCGGCGGACAACAGCAAATGCTCGCGGTCGGTCGCGCTTTGATGTCGAAGCCTCAACTTCTTTTGCTCGACGAACCATCGATGGGGTTAGCGCCGATGCTGGTCGAACAGATCCTGAAGGCAGTAGCTGGCCTGAAGAGTGCTGGCCTGACAGTGCTGCTGATTGAACAAAACGCGCGCGCAGCGCTTGCCATCGCGGACCGCGGCTACGTGCTCGAAACCGGGCGAATTACGGCAAGCGGGCGAGGCGCGGAGCTTCTCGCCGACGGAAGTGTCCAGGCCGCCTATCTTGGTGTTTAACGATTCTGGCTCTGCTATCTGAGCCTTGCGCAATGAACTAAGCTAGGTGTAGCGGATAGCGAAGAAACCCACGAAAGCGAGCGCGCCCGCCGCGAACAAACTCGCCCGCGGGCTCAATACTCTCAAATCGCTGAACCATTCTTCCGATGGCAACCTGTGCTTCCATCCGAGCCAATGACATTCCCGCGCAGGCGTGGATGCCGGTTCCAAACGCGAGGTGGCGGTTTGGTTGCCTTCTGATGTCCAGGCGGTCAGGTTCGGGGAATTGTGCCGGATCCCGGTTGGCGGCCCCGATGCCGATATGGATATAGGTGCCTTGCGGCATCGAAACGCCGCCCAATGTCGTGTCCTTCGCCGCGCGCCGGTTGCCAAGCTGGTTGGAGCTTTCAATCCGCAGAAACTCTTCGACTGCAGTCTCGATCAACTCGGGATGCGCTCGAAGCTCTAGCATCGCGTCGGGATTTCGGATCAGAAGGTCGATGCCGTTGCCGATCAGGTTCGTGGTCGTCTCGTGACCGGCATTGAGGATGAAGATGCAGTTGTGAAGGAGTTCAAGATCGGTCATTCGCTCGCCGGATGCCCCGACGGATGCCAGCTCGCTGGCAGCGATCAATTTGGACAGGATCTCGCCCTCATCGAGGTCTTGCTCGCGCGAGCGCCGCACCACCAGGTCACGCAGATAGAGTTTGAAATCGTCGACCGCCCTGGTGCCCCGTTGAAATTGCTCGGAAGTTAGAACGGGCTCAAGCGCGCCAAGGATCGCAAGAGACCAATCGCGTAGCGGTGCGCGTTCGCCATCCGGCACGCCCAACATATCGCCGATAAGCTGCAGCGGGATTGCCGCTGCGAAATCTTCGATCAAGTCAATTTTGCCACGCACCGCGGCGCGGTCCAGCAGTCGGTCGACCAAAGCCTCGATCCGGGATTGCAACGCCTTGAGAGCACGCGGCGTGAAGGCTGGCGCCAGCAGCTTGCGGACCCGACTGTGGTAGGGCGGATCGTTGAACACCAGACTAGTGGTGTGGTGCTCGTAAAGCGAGCCGCTCCCGAGGTTGGGCCGGAAGTCGACTTTCTTGTCGGAACTCCAAGTTCCCGGATCGCGATACACGGTGGCGCAATCATCATAGCGGCTTAGGAAATACGATCCGTCAGGCATGCGATGAATCGGATCGTGCTCGCGCAGTGCCGCATAGGTGGGAAAAGGATCGTCAAGAAATGTTACATCGAGCCGCTTGATATCGAAATCGAGCGCGAGTTGACGCCTAACTTGGCTCTCGCCTTCTACCCCTCGAACAGACTGCGTAGACATCGTTCGTATCCTCCTGTTACGCTTCGACATCCAATTCGTTAGGAACTCGGCTACGAAACCCACAAGAACAATCGATTTTGTTGTTTGAGCTCGTCGCCTCTCAAACCAGCGAATGCTGAAACTACGCTATCCGGGGTCATGCAGTATCGCGGGTCTTGGATGCCGAGGACGGCGCTTCTGATCGACGCGCGGACCGCACTAGAACAATCAAAGAGCGTTACGTTCTGAGAGCGGCGCGGATTTGGTACTTCTTTTGACTTTGAGCTAAGATAGATCGCAAGCGACACGAGGGACAGATGACTGGTCGTCGTCGATTTCGGAGGATTTCCGCAGCATGCATGCTTGCGCTGTGTCTCTCCACGATGGCGAGCATCGTCACGGCGCAAGCACAGGCTTGGCCGAACCGCATTGTCCGTCTCATTGTACCGTACCCAGCAGGCGGGGGCGCCGACACCATTGCGCGTCTCGTCGGTGGCAAGCTCGCTGAAAAGTGGGGCCAGCAGGTCATCATCGAGAACCGCGGCGGTGCCGGCGGCAATATCGCGTCCGAGGCCGCCGCACGTTCCGCTCCGGATGGCTATACGCTCTACCTTGCGGGCGAGTTTCAATCGACCAACATCCACCTCTATCCAAAGCTGACCTACGATCCGATTGCCGATTTCGCCCCAGTTTCTCTCGTCGTTCAATATCCAACTGCCGTGGTGCTGCCGAACTCGTCGCCCTCCAAGACGGTCCAGGAGTTCATCGCATACTCCAAAGCTCGTCCTGGCGAGGTCACGTTTGCATCGCCCGGCCACGGTACAGGGCCACATCTCGCTGGCGAACTGTTCAAGCGCAGTGCCGGCATCCAGTTGACTCATGTGCCCTATCGCGGGGCTGCGCCCGCGCTCAACGACGTGATTGCGGGTCGCGTCGATTCGTTCTTCAACAACATCGCTCCCGTCATGCCACTGATGCAGCAAGGGCAGCTTCGCATCGTTGCGGTGACAACCGCTAAGCGAACGCCCGCTGCGCCAGACATTCCGACCTTGGCTGAGTCCGGTCTGCCTGCCTTCGACGTATCTGGCTGGTACGCATTCTTCGTGCCGGCCAAGACACCCTCGGAGATAGTGCGGAAGATGCACGCCGACACTATCGCCGTGCTCGCAGATCCCGCGGTCAAGAGGCGGTTGGAAGAGCTCGGCCTGTTTGTGGTCGGCTCGACACCCGAGCAACTCGGCGCCTACCTTAAGGCCGAGTTGGCCAAGTGGGGCCCGGTCATCAAGGAGGCCGGCATCAAAGTCGAATAGGCGCGTGCGGGCCTTATCCTGAAATTTTCTGCCCGTCCGTTTGCGGCGCGTGACGACAAGCGTCCAGCAGGAGACGAGCGGTAAGCAGCGGCCCGAACTGTCACTCGCGGTCCGTTCGAGTTCTATTTCAAATCGGGGCCGCCGCAGCCGCCGTCGACCGTGCTGCAACTTCTGCCAGGCGCCAGGCAGCATGAGGTCGGCCGCAGCGGCGATTGCCTTCGCAGCCGGATTTTGTGATACTTCCAATTCCTGAGATGAGGGCGAACGTCATGCATCGCATCGCAATTCCGCAGGCTGCCGTCGATCGGGTCTTGAAGCGGCGCGAGTCGTTGCACGTCTTCACCGATCTCGATCCGAGCCGGACGGCTCATGTCGTCGTGGACCTGCAGAACGGGTTCATGGCGCCCGGTCAACCGGCCGAAATCCCGGCTGCGCGCGAGATTGTTCCAAACGTCAATCGCATCAGCAGAGCGGTCCGCGATTCCGGCGGCCTCGTCATCTATATCCAGAACACGATCGACGAGACTGCCAAGCAGGCCTGGTCCAACTGGTTCGCCTACATGTCGGGCGACCGGCGCAAGGGCGCGATGGAGGCGGCCTTCGCCGACGGCAGCTTCGGCCATGCGCTGTGGCCGGAGCTCGAAGTGCTGCCGAGCGACCTGAAGGTCAAGAAGAACCGCTTCGGCGCTTTCGTGCAGGGTTCGTCGGACCTGCATTCCATTCTTCAGGCCCGAAACATCGACACGCTCATCATCACCGGAACGGCGACCAACGTTTGCTGTGAATCGACCGCGCGCGACGCGATGATGATGAACTACAAGGTAATCTTCGTATCGGACGGAACCGCCACCTTCAACGACGAGGAGCACAACGCCAGCCTCGGCATCATGCTGGCGATGTTCGCCGATGTCATGAGCACGGACGAGGTCGTGGGCTGCCTGTCCCGAACATTGAGCCAGGCGGCGGAATGATCTTGGACGCGATGCCCTTGGACGCGCTCAGTCGCGTCGCCAGGGGACCAGGATTCGCTCGAGCAGGCTGACGCCGTAGTACATGACGCCCGCGATCACCGTCAGGATGACCAGGCTCGTCATCACGAGCGACATGTTGAAGATATTCTGGCCGTAGATGATGAGGTAGCCGAGGCCGGCGTTGGAGGCGAGGAACTCGCCGACAATGGCGCCGATCAGGGAAAGGCCGATATTCACCTTGAGGGTCGCGATGATCGTTGGCACCGCCGACGGGAATACGACCTTGCTGAACTGCTGCCACTTCGATGCGCCGAACGATGACACCACGATCAGCTTCTCCGGGTCGGCCTGGCGAAAGGCGCTGTAGACCGACAGGATCGTGACGAACAGCGAGATCGAGACCGCCAACGCGATGACGGCCGTCATCGTGGCACCCAGCCAGATGATGAAGACCGGCCCCAGTGCCATCTTGGGCGTGGCATTCAGGACGACCACGTAAGGGTCGGCCACGTCGCTCAGGAAATTCGACCACCAGAATAGTCCAGCGATGACGATGCCCAGCGCCGTGCCCACGCCGAAGCCGACCAGCGTCTCGATGACGGTTACGCCGACGTTGTAGCCGAGCGAGCCGTCATCGGCGAGTTCGAAGAACTTCTGCAGAATTGCGGACGGCTGGCTCGTGATGAAAGGATCGATCCAGCGCTGCGTCGCCGCGATCTGCCAAAGACCGAGAAAAGCTACGAGCACCGCCAGCTGGACGACGACAACCTTGATCTGGCGTAGCCGGAGAGAGCGCAGGAACCGAGCATGGCGATAGGACACCGCGCCGCGGGACAGGAACCCGTTAGAGAGTGCGTCGCTCAATGTCCAAGTCCTCCCAAATCGACTTGCAATAGGTGCGGAATTCCGGAGCGTCCCGTGCACTCATCGGCGTCTGCTCGTCCGCGACGGTGAGCGCAATGTCGTAGACGTTCTTCACCTGCGCAGGCCGGCCGCTCAGCACGATCACCCGGTCCGACATCGACACCGCTTCCTCGATATCGTGGGTGACAAGGAGCGCGGTCTTTTTCTGGGAACGAATGATGCGGTGCACGTCGCGTTCCAGGATGAGCTTGGTCTGATAGTCGAGCGCGGAAAACGGCTCGTCCAGCAGGAGAACGTCGGGATCGGTCGCGAGCGTGCGAACCAGCGCCACGCGCTGGCGCATGCCACCCGAGAGCTGATACGGATAAGAGTTCTCAAAGCCCTGAAGGCCGTAGGATTCCAACAGCTTGTGCGCCCGGTGGCGGGCTTCGGTGGTACTCTTGCCGGTGATCTCCAATCCCAATTCGGCGTTCTGCAGAACCGTGCGCCATTCGAACAGATAGTCTTTCTGCAGAAGGATGCCGACTCGCGCGGTGGTGCCGTGAATCGGCACGCCGTCGAGAGTGATGCGGCCCTCGGTCGGCCGCAACAGGCCGGAGATCAGCGCCAAGAGCGTGGACTTGCCGCAGCCGCTCGGTCCGACGATGCTGCAAAACTCGCCATCGCGGACCGTGAGGTTCAGGTCCTTGAGCGCTAGCGTCTCTCCCGCGCGGGTCAGATACGTATAGGACAGGCCTTCGCCGCGAATCCGTACCCGTTCATTCATTGCTTGATCGTTTGCAGAGCCTTTTGCGCAAAGGTTGCGTTGACGAGCCGGTCGTACGGAAGCTTCTGTTTCAGAATGCCGCCATCGACCATCAGAGCGAGCATCTGATCCATCCCATCGGGACGAAGGAGCGGATCATTCGCCCAGATCTTGACCTTCTTGTATTCCGAGATCACCGTCTCGATCGTCGCAACTGGAACGTCCTTGAAATCCGGCGCGATCAGCTCCGCGATCTCCTTAGCCGAGCGCCCGTGCGTCCAGATCTGGCCCTTGTAGACGGCGTTGGTGAACCCCTGGATGATCGCCGGATTCTTCTCGATGTAGCTCGCAGACGCCATGAAGGCGGTGTAGGGCATCGGGCCGGCCAGCTCGCCGACCGAGGCGACGCGATGTCCCCTCTTCTCGGCGACCGCCTGAACCACCATCGGCTCGAACGCCTGCGCGAAGTCGGTATTGGGCTCGAGATAGGATGGAATGATGTTAGCCGACACCGGAATGTTGCGGATGGTCACGTCCTTGTTGGGATCGAGCCCGGCCTTCTTGATCAAATCCACCAGCACAAGCGACGGGGTCGAGCCCTTGCCGGCCGTGACGATCGTTTTGCCTTTCAGGTCGGCAATCTTGAAATTCGGCATCGGCGTCTTCGAGAGTATGAAACCGCCGTCTCCGTTCGTCAGCAGCGCGAAATTGACCAGCCGCCGGTCCGGGCTGGCCTCCTGCGTGAGCCCCGCGGCCTCCGGCCCCATGAGGGCGATATTGGAGTTTCCACTCACAATCTCGGTGAGCGCCGCCTGGACGCCCCAGGTCGTCTTGGGGCCCGTAATCTTGAGCCCTTCCTGCTCGAAGGCGCCAATCCGCAGCGCCACGTATTGTGGTGTATAGAACAGGCTCCGCAGCACCTCGTTGAGCTTGACCTCCTGCGACACCGCTGGTTGCGCCGACAGCGACAGGCCGCAAAAGACGAGCAGCGCATTCAGGCAGGTGATCGAGCTAGCGAGCTTACTGCGATTTAGAAATGGTGCGCTCATCCTCAATTCTCCCTTCGGTCATGTCAGCATGATACAGCCGCGGCGCGAGACCAAAGGCGCCCGAGTGGGAAACTGGTCATGCAGGTAGGTCGCGAAGTCATCAACTTGCGCTCCCGGCAAGCGGCGGCCCAAATCTCGCGAAATTCCATTGCATTGGCAAGTCAAAGGCCGTGCGGGACGCGGGCGCGATCTTCGCAATCATTCCAAGCCAAGAAACTTGCTGTTGAAATTCGGGTCTCCCAACAATGTGTCTCGAGAACCGTCGAGAACTGTTCGGCCATTCTCGATGACATAGGCGCGGGCCACGAAGTCCATCGCGCGTCGAATGTTTTGCTCGACCAGCAAAAGGGTAACGCCCTCATTGGACAACCGCGCGAGCGCGGCCATGACCTCATCGATGATGATCGGCGCAACACCAAGAAACGGCTCGTCAAGCAGCAGCAATCGCGGGCGCGTCATCAGCGCCCGGCCGATCGCCACCATCTGCTGTTGACCGCCCGAGAGTTGGGCTGCGGGCTGATCTGCTTTTTCGCGGAGCGCCGGAAACAGGGCAAAGCAGCGCTCGAGCCCCTCCGCCACCTTGTGTCGCCGACCGCGCCCATAGGCGCCCATCTGCAGGTTCTCGCGTACAGTCATGTCGGGGAAAAGGCGCCGGCCTTCGGGCACCAACGCAATTCCATCTTCAACGATTTCCGCGGTGTCGCGACCGATCAGTGGCTGGCTGCGATAAAGTATGGTGCCTTCCGCCGCATGATAAAGCCCGACGAGGGCACCGAGCGTGGTTGACTTGCCCGCGCCGTTGGCGCCGAGCAGCGCAACCCGTTCGCCTTCGCCGACACGGAAGCTGACATCCCACAGCGCGCGGAGCGGGCCGTGATCGACCGCGAGATTTGAGACCTCGAGCATCTCTAGTTCACTCGTGAACCTGACCCGATATAGGAGTGCAGCACGCGCTCCTCGCGCAGCACGGCATGCGGCGGGCCGTCGGCAATAATAGAGCCTTGCTCGAGAACGACCAGCCGGTCTGCCGCCTGGACAAGGGCGGAAATAATATGCTCGACCCAAATGACCGTAATGCCGTAGCGGTCGCGCGCTTCGCGGATATGCTCGACAAATCGCTTAACCTCGGCGAACGTAAGCCCCGACGCGACCTCGTCGACCAGAAGGAGCTTGGGCCGACAGGCGAGTGCGCGCGCAAGTTCGACCGCTTTGCGTTGCTGCAACGTAAGTCGATCGGCTCGCTCGGCGAGCTTGTCTCCGAGACCGGCGAATGTTGCAAAGCGGACGGCCTCCGCCATCGCCGCCGGACGACTCAGGCGACCCTCGGCGCGAAACATGAGAGGCATCGCGACGTTTTCCTGTACGGTCAAATCGCCGAATGGACGGGGAATTTGATAGGTGCGACCGATGCCAAGCCGCGAGACGGTATCGCGTCGCAAGTGGCGCAAGCTCTTGCCTGAGAACTCGATATCTCCGCTCTTGGGCTCGTATACCTTTGACAGACAATTGAACAGGGTGGTCTTGCCTGAGCCATTCGGGCCGATCAGGCCGACGATCTCGCCCTCCCGAACCTCCAGGCTCAGTCGGTTGACGGCAACATTGCCGCCGAACGCCATGGTGAGGTCGCGCGTCGCCAGAAGGACGCGCGACCGGTCAGGTTCAAGCTTTACAAGCGGCAAGCCGTCATCACTAGACGTAGCGACCACCGAAGCGGCCATCCGTTCATGATGCTCGTGACCGAGCGGCGCCAGGAAAGGGACTCGTTGCAGAGCTCGTACGCGCAACAGCCCGCCCGGCATGAAACGCCCAATCAGCAGGATCGCGAGGCCGATGATGGTGAACTGCAGCATGGTCAGATTCAGGATGAGCACCTGGATTCCGACCGAGAGCAAAACGGCGCCGATGAGCGGACCCCATAACAGGCCGGAACCGCCGAGCAGCGCCATCGCCACCGGAATGAGCGCGACGTCGAGGCCGAATACGGTGCGGGGTTCGATATAGCGGAATGACCAGACGTAGGTTCCGCCTGCGACAGCAGCCGCCATGGCCCCGTAGACCATCGCCTGCAGCTTCACCGGAAATATCCTGATGCCGACAACCTCTGCGGCCTGTTCGTCGTTACGGATCGCCTTCAGCGCATAGCCAAACGGGATCCGTGTCATCCATACGCTCAGGCCGAAGACTGCAACCGAGCCGGCAAGCGCCGCATAGTACGCGAACACCTTGACGTCGATGCCATGTATCATGGCGGTCGTCGGTGGCAGCAGAATGCCGTCGCTGCCTCGCGTAATCGGAGAGAGGTTGGAAGCGAGCAGCTCGAACAGCGGCAACAGCGAGAGCGTCGCAAACGCAAAATAATCGCCGTGCAGGCGGAACAGCGGAAAGCTCAGCAGCATGGCCATCGCGCCGGTAACGAGCGCGGCCACCAGAAAGGACAGAGCAACAGGCATGCCGTTCACGTTCGCAAGAGCGAACGCGTAGGCGCCGACTCCGAAATAGATGTAGTGCCCGAGATTGACGTACCCGGCCTCGCCGTGCAGCCAATCCCAGCTTTGAGCGACGATGTAGGCATAGAGCAGAGTAAAGAGAAAGGTCGTAAGATAGGGGCTCCCAAAGACAGGCACGAGGACGGCGGTGACGAGGACGCCGGCCACCACCAGATAGGCTGCCAGCGGCCGCAACGCCATCACGCGGCGCTCCGCGACAAAAACCCTTTAGGGAACACGATCAGGATTAAGAGCAGGAGCATGATGCTCAGACCGGGCGCCCAATCGGACGTCCAGAAGAACCCGGTTAGCGCCTCGGCAACACCAAGAAAAATTCCGGCCAGTAAAGCGCCTGGCAGATTGCCAATTCCACCGAGGATGATGATCGTGAAGGCCTTAACGGTGAGCGCGAAACCTTCATAAGGATTGATCGGGAAATTGAGCGTGTAGAGCACGCCCGCGAGCGCCACAATCGCACAGCCGAAGGCAACCGTCGCCGCATGTATGGTTCCCGCCCGTACTCCGCATAGCCGCGCGCCGACCGTATCCTGCGTCACGGCACGGACTGCGCAGCCGAACCAAGTGTGACGCAGGAGAAAATGCAGCGCCAGCGTCAACACAACGATGCCCAGTAGAATGTAGAGCTCGGTAAGCGAGACGATAACGCCCTTGATCTGAAAGACGTCAAGATCGAGACGGATGTTGCGAGAGGTCGGGCCTGCGAGCTGCGCAGCCACGTCGCTCAGGATCAGAAGCAGGCCGACGGTCACCAGCACCGTGCCAACCGTCATCTGCATGGGGCCACGGCTCTTCAGAGGCTCGAGCAACATGACATACATCAGCCAGCCGAACGCAAAAAACACCGGAGACAATACGAGCGCAATCAGCAACGGGTTCAAATTCCAGGCGGCAAACATGACGCTCGCGACAATCCCGGCGACCGCCAGCAACGTGCCGTGCGCGAAGTTAAGGATGCGTACGACACCGTAGATCAGCGACAATCCGAATGCGATCAATGCATAAAGACCCCCAAGCAAGACACCGCCGATCAGCAATTGAATGATGATAGCCGTCATCTACGGAGCCGCGGCGAAGGAGGAAGACAACGCCGCCGAGCGCCGGGGCCGAAACAGCCACTGCGCTCGGCGGATGAAACTCAGGCTCGCTCAGCGCCAGCTCGGCGACGGCCAGGCCATCTTGCCGTTGGCTTGTGCGGCTGGCCAGACCACGACTGGTTTGCCTTTTTGCATCTGGTGCGTGTAGGAGACGATCTGCGACAAGCCGCCGCCGTCGAACTGAAACTCACCGCCGACATGCTTCCACACCGCGCCTGGCTTGCGTAGCTCGGTCGCCACTTTCTCGCGGTCAACGGCTCCGGCTCGCTCGATCGCCTGTGCCATGACCAGGTAGGCGTCGATGCGGCCGACTGTCCAGAGGTAGTCGAAAATCTCAATATTGGCCTGCTTGAGCACTTCACGCGTGAATTCGGCGTAGTTGCCTCCCAGACCCTCATGCCAATAGATCTCGCCAGTGACACCCTCAAGGTCGGCCTGGCGCGCCATGGAGCCATTCGCCATGATGTGATGAACGTCCATGGCCTTCACTTGGAGTTGGCGCATCTGCTGCACCAACGGCACGGACACGGCGTCGAATGACGAGATGTAGACGATATCGGGCTGCGCGGCCTTGACCTTGAGGATGGCGCCCGAGAAGTTCTTAGTCGTACTCGCGAAGCCTTCAACTCCGACCGTCTTCAGGCCAATCTGATCCGCGAACTTGGCGCTCGCTTCGTGGACCGCCTTGGTCACCAGGTTGTCCTGGACGATCCAGAAGATCGACTTCGGCTTTGGATTCAACTCCGACAGCATGTCGAAGTAGTTCTTCGACCAGGTTCTGGCATCGAGCGCGATACCGGCGATATATTTGAACCCGCTCTCGTACACCTTCGGCGTGGCGACGTTCGACATCACGCTTGGGATTTTGTATTTCTCGAAAAGCTGCGAGACCGGGAAGCCGTGGGTCGACCAATCGGGGCCGACGAACAAGTCGACATTGTCGACGGTCGCCAGCTTCTCATAGAGGCTCACGGCGGTAGCCGGAATGCTCTGGTCATCGTAGTAGACGAACTTGATCGGCAGCTTCTTGTTGCAGGAGCTGACGAAGATGCCGCCTTGCTTGTTGAACTCGCGCTCAAAGGCATCGGTCATCTTGTCCCAGCGGCCGGCCAGCGAAGCGTTGATGCCGGTAATCGAGATCGTCGTGCCGAGCACGATCGGCCCGTCGCAAGAATTCTGCTTTGCCATCGCGGAGGAAACAGCGGTCGCGAGAAGCGCTACGCCAACGGCCAACGGACCCCACATTCGTACCATGTCAATTCCTCCACACTGTTCGGTTCTGGCTATTCACCGGTCTCGGCCGGCTTTGTTGCGCTCACCAATCCTAGATGGCTGCTCGAAGACGTTCAATGCAGCATACGACACCCGACGTCATGCCGCACCGTACGGTACCCCCTGTTGGCGGCGGCGAAAATTTCGCACAATTCTAGCTTGCGGCCCAGGTCGCGGAGGCGCGAGCACAACCAGCGATCACGCGGCGTTGCTGCAAGCCAATCCTTGAGGTGCGGTACGATGCCGGAGGACACATTCAGGGTTGTCGTCGTCGGAGCGGGAATTTCCGGGCTCTTCATTGCGGAAAAGCTCAAGAGGGCCCGGATCGATTTCACGGTCTATGAGAGCGCCGACGATGTCGGCGGGACCTGGCGAGACAACACCTATCCGGGTCTCTATGTCGACGTCCTGTCGCGGCAATATGAATTTCCATTCCGGCCGAACTACGATTGGTCGCGCAAGTATGCGCCCGGATCGGAGATCCAGGCATACATCAAAAAGGTCGCGGACGAGTGCGGTCTGCGCGAATTCATTCGATTCAAGGAAAAGATCGTTGAAGCTCGTTTCGCCGACGGCCGCTGGCATTTCACCACGGCGAGGAACGAGACGACGACAGCCAATGTCTTCATCGCGGCGACCGGATTCCTGCGCGATCCGCTCTATCCCGACATTCCAGGCCGCAACAGCTTCGATGGTCCGTCGTTCCATTCCGCACTCTGGGACCATAGCGTTCCGACCGAAGGCAAGCGCTGGGGCGTCATCGGTGCCGGCGCGAGCGGAATCCAAATCACCGAAGCATTGGCCTGGAAGGGTTGCGATGTCACCCAGTTCGTTCGCCGCCCACAGTGGATTCACATCCGGGAGAACCCGCGTTCGACCTGGTTGGAGCGGATCCTTCTGCGGCTCCCATTCGGCTATCAATTTCGCCAGCGGCAATTGTGGAAGCTCATCAACCAAACGGACCAGTGGCGCCTCAAACCCGGACCTCAGCGCAAGGCGATGGAGCGCGAGTTCAGGGGCTATCTCGATGCCATCAAGGATCCGGAATTGCGCCGGAAGCTGACGCCCGACTACCATCTGGGCTGCACGCGCATCCCGAAGTCCGACCAGCACTACTACGAGGCCATTCAACGACCGAACGTCCACATCGAGACCGGTCGCATCGCGCGCATCGTACCCGACGGCGTTGAAATGGCGGACGAAACCGTCCGCAAGCTCGATGTGCTGGTCTATGCGACGGGATTCGATGCCCACGCTTACATGCGGCCGATGCGTGTCGTGGGCAGAGATGGTGTGACGATCGACGAGGTCTGGCGGGATAAAGTCTATTCCTACGGCGGCATTGCTCTGCCGAACTTTCCCAACCTGTTCATGCTGTATGGCCCCTTCAGCCCGGTGAACAACGTGCCGGTGCCGATGGGCCTTGATCAGGAAATCGCATTCATCATGCGTCTGATCGACTTGTCCCGGCGACGCGGCGTCACCGTCGAGCCAACTGTCGCCGCCACCGAGAATTTCCTGGCGCGCATTCGCGCCGCCTTGCCCGACACCGTCTGGGTCGGTTGCAGCAACTGGTACTCTGATCAGCAAGGCACGCCGATTCTATGGCCATTGCCGCAGGATGCACACAAGGAGTTCTTTGCGCAGATCGCCGAGGCCGAATTCAACCTTGTCCCAGCGAACCAGAGCGATCGGTGCAATTCCGTCGGATATCGATCCTCATCGCAGTAGCGAGCGGGCCAAGCTCAGCACGCCGATTCTGCCGGAGATGGCCCCGTCGCTGGCTTCACGCCAGCGCAGCCTTGGTGACGCCAAATCAACTTCTTTCTAAGACCGCCACGAACCAGTTTCTAACTGCGCCGTCCTCAGGCAATTATATTCAAGCTAAGCCGCACGCAAGAAATAGGAGAGCCTCAATGATCATGCGTCTGCCCGGCGCTTACCCGACACGATGTCGCGCGGTAGTGCATAACGGCATCGTTTCAATGTTCGCGATTTCGACGACAAAGAGCTCGTCGCTTTACGAGCAGACCAAATCGGCCCTCGCTCAAGTTGACGCGAACTTGGCCGAGGCCGGCACCAGTAAAGATCGCATTCTCACCGCGTTGGTATTTATCACCGACATGGGGCAGAAGGACGAAATGAACCGGGCGTGGGATGAATGGGCCGATCGCACAAACCCGCCAATGCGCGCCTGCGTCGCCGCGGGACTTACCGGCGATTCCCTCATCGAAATTGTTCTCACGGCCGCAATATGAGCCCCTGTTGCGCCCCCTCGTCGACCTGATCGAATTAAGACCAAACCAGCAGCGAAGCTGGAAATCGACCTCTATGGCGGTCTTGCCGGAATCGGCTCGCCCGAGTGACTTGCCGGTTTGCTTAAGGTCCTGCGAGGCAGATCAGAATGGACGGTGAATTCGCCCAAGTAGCCAACCAACTCCGACTCCGATCGCCACCGCGGTGTACGGCTGCTTTTCGATCATGTTGCGCAATGCACGTTCGAAAGAATCGGCCGTTGCCGTAAGGGCATCGGTAGTTGCCTCGGTGACATCTTTGACCGCGCCCCGAGCCTCTCTCGCGACACTGCGCGCATTTTCCTTCGCATCACTAATGGCACGCTCTACGGAATCGTCCGGCATCTGAGGCTCCTGTTAGCTGAAGCTCCTGTCAGCGTTACCTTCGACAACCCGCCGGTAAGTGAAGTAGTTCCCGATTTCTGCTTGGGTCGTCCGATCCACTCGCGCGTTCAACGAATAGCGCCGCGGGTGTGCATAGATGTGTTGGATCTTTACCTACATAGAATCGCACCCTGCGTGGCGAAAAGCCGCTTTTTGACCTCGTGCAGGAGGCATCGACCGACATAAGCCGGTCAGCCACCGCCAGGCGATGGACTAACGCGAGGCTCAGCATGTGTGCTTTTCACCTGGTCAAACTTTCGCACCAGGTCGGCGAGTTGCTCGGGTAAGGGCGGCAGTGCAGCGACATATTCAGCCCTCAGCCGTCTAGCGATCGCTCCGGGGAGGAGCGCTATGGCTGCGGCACTTTCGCTCGACGATGCAACATCGTTCCCGCACATGCGCTTGCTCCCTGTATAATTTTGAACACTGTTTGAAACTGAAGAGTCCCGGACGGATTATCTCGGGTCTGGCTAGGCGTTTCATCGAGGGCGCGGCCTCCTGGCACGCGATCGCAATGCTTAGTGCGCTGAGCTTGGTCGAGCCCGTTTCAGGGCAAAAAAATCCCCCGGGCTGAGAGCCGGGGGCAGGTCTTCGCGAATAGTGTCGGCTTAACGATCCGGGTGCTGCTGGCTACCCTGGCCACCCTGCTGACCGCCCTTCTGGCCCGGGTTTGTCTGGGACTGCTGGCCCGGCTTCTGCTGCTGGCCACCTTGCTGTTGGCCGCCCTGGCCGCCTTGCTGGTCCTGTTGGCCACCTTGGTTCGGATTGGGATTATTCTGATTCATTTCTACTCCTGGGTTTACGCAACGGACCAACGCCAACGGCAAGCCATCGTTCCAGCTTCAGCTCGCCGTCTTGTCAGTTAGCGACGAAGCGATTCAGTACCGTTGTGTGCGGCTGAGCGGGTTGAGATGGAACTTTGCTGTCTTGGGGTTGTTGTCACCCGATACCTCGTTCCTGCTTGTCTCGTAGACCGACGACGGACTTTAGTTATTCTCTCGTCGCTTCGGCGGATCGAATGCCCCAGTTACCATCGAACAAGTTGCCGCGGCAGATTCCATCTGTCCCGGCTTCGACAATGACATCTGTGGTCGTCGCGGTGATCGTCATCGCGGCGCTTTATTTTGGGCGCGAGGTGCTGGTGCCGATCGCGCTGGCGCTGCTGCTGAGCTTCGTGCTGGCGCCTCTGGTTCGTTCTCCTGCAGCGTTGGTACGTCCCTCGCATCGCCGCGGTCCTGATCGTGGCGCTGTTCGCGTTCTCGACCATCTTCGGCCTTGGGGCGCTGATGGTGTCGCAGGTCACCCAGCTTGCCGAACAGTTGCCGGTCTACCAGACGACGCTGCGCGAAAAAATCCAGAGCCTGCGCGGCGCGGCGGCGGGCACAGGCACGCTTGAACGCGCGTCCGAGGTCTTGCAGGATCTGAGCAAGGAAATCGACCGGCCGCGCAGTGGCCCGGCGGTTCCTTCGTTGGGCCAGCGCGAGCGGCCGATTCAGGTCGAAGTCTGGCAGCCCGATCCCGGCGCTCTCCAGGTACTGTCCGGCCTGATCGCTCCGTTGCTGCATCCGCTGACGACGACCGGCATCGTGGTCATCTTCGTCATCTTCATCCTCATGCAGCGGCAGGATCTGCGGAATCGGCTGGTGCGCCTCGCGGGCGCGCAGGATCTGCAGCGTACGACCGCGGCGCTCGACGATGCCGGGCAGCGGCTCAGCCGCTTGTTCCTGACGCAGCTTGCGCTGAACGCAGGCTTCGGGCTCGTGATCGGAATCGGTCTCTGGCTGATCGGAGTTCCGAGCGCGCCGCTCTGGGGCATGCTGGCGATGATCATGCGCTTCGTACCCTATATCGGCGCGCTGATCTCGGCGATTTTCCCGCTGGTTCTGGCGGCGGCGGTTGGGCCCGGCTGGGACATGGTGATGGCGACCGCGGCGCTGTTCTTGATCACCGAGCCGATCGTCGGCCACGTGATCGAACCGTTGGTGTACGGTCAAAGCACCGGCTTGTCGCCGGTTGCGGTCATTGCGTCGGCCACCTTCTGGACCTGGCTGTGGGGACCGATCGGGCTGGTTCTGGCGACGCCGCTGACCATGTGCCTGGTCGTGCTCGGCCGTCACGTCGACGGCCTCAAATTCCTGGAAGTGATGTTCGGCGACGAGCCGCCGTTGACGCCGGCTGAGCTGATCTACCAGCGCATGCTGGCGCGGGATCCGGTCGAAGCAGTCGAGCAGGCGCGCGCCTACCTGAAGGACAAGCCGCTTGCCGACTACTACGATGAGATCCTGATGGCGGGCTTGAAGCTCGCACAGGCCGATGCCGGTCGCGGCCTGCTCGATGATGAACGCATGCAGCACATCCGCGATGCCGTCTCTGAAATCATCGACGACCTCACAACGCACAAGGACAAGGTCGTGGCCGCGCCGGAACCGGAAGAGCGCGACGCTTCATCGCCGCTGGCGCGACTTGAGCAGGCTGAAGCTGAAGCAGAGGAACGGGCGCTGCCGGAACGGTGGCGGCAGGGCAAGCCGGTTCTCTGCATTCCGGGCCCAAGCCTGCTCGACGAGGCTGCCGCCGCAATGGTGGCGCAACTCACCGAACGGCAGGGGATTGGCGCGCGGGCGGAGCAGGCTGGTGCGTTGTCGATGTCGCGCATTTTCGCCTGGGAGACCGAGGATGTTGCCTTGATCTGCCTTTGCTACGTCGAAGACGTCTCGCCGGCGCAAATCCGCTACGCCATTCGCCGTATCCGGCGGCGGGTGCCCGACGTGCCGATCCTCGTGGCGTTGTTTGGTGATACCGAACAAATGGAAGCGGCGGGAGAATCCGAAAAAGCGGATTTTGTCGAGCACTCACTGAATGACGTGGTCGAACAGATTCTGGCGATAGCGAGCAGGACGGCCGCCGCGCCAGAGGCCATGACGCAACCCTCTCAAAGCATTGGCGGGGCAAAGAGGCCTCCAGCCCCGCCGCTTTTTGGCAGCGATCGCGAGAGGCCCCAGATACGCGATAGGCGTCTTCCACCGGGACCATGAACCTAATTTGCGGACGATCGACCACGCGGCCCTTGAATACTCCTAAGAACCGAAATCGTTCGCCGCCTCATTGAAGGAAAAAACGCATCATCTCGCGACTCGCATCGGGCCCGCGTGGCTCGGTGTACGATCCGGCAGTACTCCCGCCGGACCATGCGTGGCCGGCTCCGTGTAGAACCCACTGCTCCAGAATCGATTGCCCGTTTTCGTCCGTTTGCACCGTGCAGGTGTAACGTAATTCCGCCGGGCGCCTCGCCAGTCGTGACGGTTGTTCGGAGCTTCGCCGCAGCCTTCGATTGGGATATGACCTGATCGCCGTTGATGGGGTTGACGGTGGTGTCGTGGTCTCCGTGAAATACAATGGTCGGAACGGCGCGTCCGGCCCTGCCGTTCGCTCTCGCAAGATCAGACCGACCTTGCCGCATTGCTGCGAAGGCGGAAGGTATGTCGCTGGCAGCACCACATGCCAATCCAGAGTGGACGCCGATCGCCGAATACAGGTCTGGGTAAGTAGCCCCCATGATTGCGGCTGCGGCACCTCCAGCAGACAACCCGGCGATATACACGCGCCTAGGTTGGACACGGAAGTCGCGCATGACTTGGCGGGTGATGCCCGCGAGGAGCGAGGGCTCTCCCTGATCGCGCTGCTGATCAGCGGGGCTAAACCAGTTCCAGCACTTTGGAGACATTCGCCGACTGGGCCTGCGCCGGATAGGCGACCAGGAATGTTCTCTCCTCAGCCAATTCGTTCATCCGCGTGCCGGCAGCAAAGTCGTCGGGCGACTGGGTGCAGCCGTGCAGCATCACCACAAGGGGCAACGGCTGTTCGTTGTAGCCACTCGGAACATAGAGCTTGTATGCGCGACTTCCCGCCTGATTAGCAAAGACGTGTTCTCCAAACTGTGCACCATCTGGCACGGCGATGGGTGCGCGATTCACCGAGGGCCTAGCCAACCCTTCAAGCCCACGTCCTAAATCGAGTTGCTGCCAGCTTTGCCGAGGTCACAACGCGGTTTGGTCGGCCCGAGTTGTGCGAGACGATCTGCGTCGCCCCACTTCGGAAAGGTCCACGATTTCCCAGTCAATGAATGAAGGTGGCACCATCTCGATAGTTGAGCCTTTAGACCCTGGTTGCATGTTTCCCCCAGTTTGACGATGGCGCGCTGGGGACGGCCCCGCGCAGGAGAGCCATCGCCTCGTCGAGTCGTCCGTCACGAGTGAGGCGTGTTACCTCCACCATGTTGATTTTCAACCGGGCGTTCATGGGTACTTCCTGGTTAGGTGAATTTCGGCAAAGGGAGAGCATGGTCCCGCCTCACGGAGGGATCGGTGATGGCTTCAGCTCGTTGTTTAGCTGTCGATAGACGATGCAGTCAGCGGATGCGGTCGCTTAGTGCCGCCTTCACGTCGGGCGTGGCCTGCAAGGCACCGAGCACGTGAATGGAAGCAATTGTTTTTCGTGCGAGTTCGGGAGAAACGTCAGCCGCAATGACAGCCAGTCCGAGGACTTGGATGTGAATCGTCTCACCAGCCCGTTGCGCGGCTTCTAGGTCCTCCCGGCTGTACTGACGCATTCCAAGGTCGAGCTGGCGCCTAGCTACGGACTGCTTGACCGCGTCGTTTTGGCGATCGAGCTGATTTCGGATGGCTGCGCGGATGAAGTCGGTGCGGTTTGAGTAAAAGCCCTCCTGCACCAAGAGGTCGATATGGCCGAGGTCAACGAAACCGAGATTGATTGTAATTTTCTCGCTGTCCTTAGGCCGAAAGTCTTCGATTGTTCCCATCTGCTCTCCATCCTTTCTCCATCCAACTGGATGGCATATGGATGGCCGCAAGGTCTCCTGCAAGGGGGGCGCGGTCGCGTTCGGTTCTCTAGGCCGGATGTTTGATCTTGCCCTGGGTGAGGTGGAAAAGGTCGGACTGGAAGTCTGTCGGTATTAGAAGGAAAACAGATCGGCATCCTCATCCTGGCCGCCAAGAAAGGCCGTTCGCAGAATCTCCGCAGCAATACGACTGTATGTGATTCCATTCCCGCCATATCCGAGCGTGGCCCAGCAATTCGGATAACCGGGAATCTCGCCGATGGTAGGAAGGCCTGTGCGGCTCTCACCGAAAGACGACGTCCACACGAATTCCGCTGTCACATCGAGCTGGGGAAACAGTTTTCCAAGCTTTCGCTGCAGAACCGCGGTCTTGCGTGAAATGAGGGCGTCCCGGTGCTCGGTGTTGGAAAATTCTTCGTCTTCGCCGCCGCAGATGACCCGGCCGTCGTCGGTAGTTCGCATATAAAGATACGGATCCGAAGCCTCCCAGATCAGGCATTCTTCCGGCCAAAGGCGGTGTCGCTGCGGCGGCGTAGCAAGCGCCCAGGTCGATCCGATCTTGTGCCCTTTCGCCGGCACGATCTTCGGCAATTCATAGCCGGTTGCGAGCACCAGACGTCGGCAACGAATACGGCATCCCTCTCGTGTTGTGGCAACGATGCGCGTCTTTGTAGCTTCAATGTCGGCAATGTCCACGGGCGCAAAGATTTTTAAGCCCGATTTGCCTGCCCTCTTCAGGAACGCAGCAGCCATGTAGCGCGGATTGACCGTCAGGTTATCGAAGCCGAGGAGCGCCGAAGATCGCGCAATGCCGAAGCGCTGCTTGAGGGCTGCACGCGAAAGGAAGACCGTTTCCAGACCGGCCGCTAAACGAGCCCGCGCTTCAAGGGCCAGGGCAACGCTGTCCAGCTTGTTTCCAGCAAGAAAGAGCGAGCTGCGACTGGTTGAAGGAATTTCAGCCTCGTGGAGATGTGCCTTGAGGGAAATTACTGCAAGGCGCGACCGCCGCCATGCGCGCACGGCGTCGCGATGCCCGATCTTGCGAACAAGCTCTCGGAGCGGCGTATCGATTTCATACTGTACCAGCGCGGTGCTCGCGGCCGTTGCGCCGTGAGTTGCACGCCGACGATCAACTACTGTCGTCTCGAACCCGGCCTCGCAGAGCACATCCGCTACCATCGCGCCCGTAATACCGGCTCCGACGATAAGGATCTCAGTGTGCAAGTCGCGCGCAAGACGACGTTGCGCGACACCTGGCGCGCGTAGGTGTTCCCACAGCGACTGGCCCGAATGAATGCTCTTGCGCTTGGTAATCATGAGGAGTTCTTGGCGTGAAAATGCGCTAGATTGAGACACCGACCGCATTGCTACAGCCAAAGCAATTCTTGCACGCAGCGCACTGCCCGGCTACGGAGCCGACAATGCTATTGTCGGAAGGCGCTCACAAGAACTGTCAGGCAGTTCGGGCCTTCGCTGTCACGTTCGCAATTCGCGCCTACCAGGAAATGGAACTTTATTGATGCAGGTCTGTTGCAGTCGGAGCCACCAGGGCTGACTTGGTCCGATCAAGAAGGAGCTTGGCAATGAGCCGCGGATTTCCCTCGATGACTGCTTTGCTGGGATTGTTGGCAATCGCCGGCTATCAGAATCGGGACAAGATTGCCGAGATGTTGGGAGGCAAGCCAGGGACAGCTGGCGCGGGGCAAAGCGGGCTCGGTGGACTGCTGAATTCACTAGGCGGCGCTGGCGCCGGTGGTCTGCTGAGCGGAGGTCTTGGCGAACTCATTGAACGGTTCAAGCAGGCCGGTCAGGGGGATAAGGCGGATTCATGGGTTCAAACTGGTCCGAACAAGCCGGTCACCCCGTCCGAGCTTGCGCAGGCGATCGGCCCAGAAGGCTTGGATGTTCTTTCCAAACGAACTGGAATGTCCCGGGAAGAGCTATTATCCAAGCTGTCTCGAGAACTCCCCGACGCGGTCGACCGATATACGCCCCAAGGCCGACTTCCGACAGAAGCGGAGCTTTCTCATTCCTAACGCTGCGGAGGCTCTGGCATGAATATTTTATGGACTGTCGTCATTGGCTTCATCGCCGGCATCATTGCAAAGTTCTTGCATCCTGGTCCAAATGAGCCGACGGGCTTTATTCTCACAACACTGCTGGGCATCGCTGGAGCGTTTGTGGCTACTTTCCTAGGGCAAGCTCTTGGATGGTATCGAGCAGGCCAGGGCGCCGGGCTAATTGGTGCAGTCGTCGGCGCCATTATCGTGTTGGTGCTCTGGGGCATGTTCTCACGTAGAACGACGGCGTGAGCCGCTGGCTCGAACGGATATCACGCAACGACGCAGTCGCGATATCATGACGGACCACGGGCTCGATCTTGCGGTGATCGGCAACGGGCGCACGGCGGCGCTCGTCGATCCCACCGCGCGGCTGGTGTGGTGGTGCTATCCGCGCTTCGATAGCGATCCGATCTTCTGCCGCCTGCTCGTCCGGCGACGACGAAAAGGGATTTTCGGACGTCGTACTCGACGACATGGCCGATTTCCAGTCGGAATATCTTCGCAACACCGCGGTCGTGTCGACGCGTTCTGACCGATCGTCAAGGCGGCGCCGTCCGCATCACCGATTTTGCGCCGCGTTATCGGCAATTCGGCCGCGTCTTCCGGCCGCCGCAGCTGGTCCGGATGATCGAGCCGGTGGCCGGGCTGCCGCGCATCACCATTCGCTTTCGCCCGACCCACGACTACGGGCATCCGTTCGACGCGTCACTCCGTCGGCAGCAACCATATCCGCTACATCCACGAGGCACCGTCATCCGGCTCACCACCGACGCGCCGCTGTCCTATATCGAGAGCGAGGCGCCGTTCGTCCTCACGCGGCCGCTGCATCTGGTGTTCGGCGTCGACGAGCCGTTTCAAGACGATCTCGAAACGACCTGCCGCGAATTCTGCGACCGTACCGTCGACTATTGGATGAACTGGTCGCGCGGTCTCTCCATCTCCTACGACTGGCAGGACGAGATCATCCGCGCCGCGATCACGCTGAAGCTCAGCAATTTCGAGGAAACCGGCGGCATCATCGCCGCGCACACCACCTCGATTCCCGAAGCGCCCGGGTTCCGGACGCACCTGGGACTATCGCTATTGCTGGCTGCGTGACGCCTATTTCGTGGTGAAGGCGCTCAACCGCATCGGCGCGACGCAGACGATGGAGGATTTCATCTCCTTCACCTTGAGCATCGCGACCAATCCCAATGAGGTGATGCGGCCGGTCTACGGCGTCGTCCCACACCGACCCGATGGACGAAAGAACGGCGCCGGAACTCAAGGGCTATCGCGGCGACGGACCGGTGCGCATCGGCAATGCCGCGGCCGAGCAGGTGCAGAACGATACCTATGGCAGCGTCATTCTCGCCGCGATGCCGATGTTCTACGACCGACGGCTGCCGCGGCTCGGCGACGAAGGACTGTTCCGGCTGCTCGAAACGCTCGGCGACCAAGGCGGGCGAGCTGGCCTTGGAGGCCGACAACGGAATTTGGGAATATCGCGGTCGCCAGCGCATCCACACCCATTCGACCGCGATGTGCTGGGCGGGCTGCAACCGGCTCGCCGCCATTGCGACGCGGCTCGGTCTTTCGGATCGGGCGACCCATTGGACACGCGATCGCCGAGCCGATGCACCAGGCGCTGCTGCAAGGCGCGCGTGGAACGAGAAGCGCCAGGCTTTTACCGCCGCTTTCGGATCGGACGATCTCGACGCCAGCGTCCTGCTGTTGCCCGATCTCGGCGTGATCGAGATCGACGATCCGCGGTTCGTGAGCACGGTCAAGGCCATGGAGCGCGAACTTTTGCGCGAGAAGCACGTTATGCGTTATGCGGCGGCGGACGATTTCGGCCTGCCGGCAACCGCATTCCTGATTTGCCGGTTCTGGCTGGTCGATGCCTGGTGGTCGCTCGGTCGCCGCGAGGAGGCGCGTGAATTGTTCGTGGATGCGTTGGCCTATCGCAATCGCTACGGCCTGCTGTCGGAGGATATCGACCCCAAACCGGGACTTTGTGGGGAAATTTTCCGCAGACCTATTCGATGGCGGGTCTGATCTTGACTGCGATGCGGCTGTCGCGAAGCTGGGAGGATCGATATTGGCGCGGCTGATCGTAGTGTCGAACGTGCGCGCCGCGTCTGCTCCTGCTCGAATTGTTTCCGACTTTATCGAGCGATCTCTCGCTGCACGAGGTATTTCAGCCCGACAAATGCGGGGCCAGGATGAACGATCACGTACGTCGGAATGGCCGCCAGATAGGAACCGAAACGCCCTTTGGCCTCGAAGCGAGCGCGGAATTGCGAGCTTGCCACATAGTCAACCATATGAGGAACGATGCCGCCGGCGATATAGATCCCTCCCCGCGCACCTAGGGAAAGTGCGACGTTGCCAGCAACTGTGCCAAGGATTGCGCAGAACATATCGAGGACCGCCCGGCTCACCGCGCAGCTGCCATCACGCCCGGCTTTCGTGATCTCTGCCGCATTCCGCGTTGGGGCGGTTATCCCGTCGACTGCCCCGATCGCCTCGTAGAGATTGACCAGCCCTGGGCCTGAGAGCACCCGTTCCGCCGAGACGTGCCCGAAACGCTCACGAAGATGCTGGATGATTGCATCCTCCCGCCGAGACGTACCTGGCAACGTTGCGTGCCCGCCTTCTGTGGTGACCGCGACTACGCCCTGAGGTCCATGAACAATGCCGGCCAGACCCAACCCGGTGCCTGGTCCCAGTACTCCTGCTGGCGCTCCTATCACAGCTTTGCCGCGGCCGATCTCGAACAGGTCAGTCGCCGTCAGATGTGGCAATGACCATGCGATGGCCTCAAAGTCATTGACGACCCGAACGTATGCTAGCTCGAACATTTCGCTTAATTTGGCGCCATCGATAGCCCAAGCGCTGTTGGTAAGCTCGGCGCTGTTACCATTGATCGGACCAGCCGTCGCTAGCACTGCGGCAGACAGCCGAACTGATCCCGCATGACGGGCAAGAAGCGCCTCAATCGCGTCGGCGATATTCGGATAATCGGAGACTGCAACCGATTTGATCCAGCCCAGCTGACCATCCACAAGCAACGCGAAATCTCGCGTTAGTTCCGCCTATGTCAGCCAGCAAAATCTGATCCAAAGGCCTAGTCACCGAACCCTCGTCCACATACCGCTTTCGGTCCGCTTAGCTCGTCGCGACAGCCGATCATCGAAATCATCGGTTACCGGCTCCATGCAACCGAATCCCGGAGCGAGGCGCGAGCCATCTGCCCGGCATTGTCAGAGTTGCCAGACAGAAGATGCCCTCTCGCACCGAGCTCATACTACAAGCATCCTGGCGTTCCAGGAAAGCAAGCGTCACTGCGGGCCGCGCGACATGAGCAGGCAGTGATCAAGTGACGCTGGCAGTGGTTGACCGCCGCGTGCATCGATGGAAGCCCTGAACCGCGCTAGAACCGGGCGACAGGACACCGCGTCCCAAGGGTCCCGATGCAGGGGGTTCAGAGCAGGGTCAGCCCAGCAATTTATTTTCCATGTTGCCCGCTTGAATGATCAAAAACTCCATCCGGGGCACTCCCCTGGCCCGTTCACTCCGCTTCTTGGTGGTAAAATCGCAAAGTTCCATGCCATTGACTGGCGCCAAAAAATTTAACGGGCGACGTGCGGCAAAGCTACGCTAAATGAGTTACTCCCCCAAGTCGCTACATTCAATGTTTGGTCACACGGACCTAGATGAGTTCGAGACGAGAGGGCGACCATGCACGCGCTGTTCATCGGACATACCTATATCGACGTCACGCTACTCGCCGACCACATTCCGGTCGGCGACGAGAAGAACGTGGCATCGGACTATGCGGTCTCGTTCGGTGGCAACGCGGTCACCGCCGCGTTCTGTTGCGCCAAGCTGAGCGCCCGAGTCGACCTGATCGCGAGTTTCGCGCACGACTGGCTGGGCCGCATGTTCCTCGATATGACGGCGAAGTACGACATCGAGCTGCACACCCGCAAGGTCAGGTCGTCGTCGCTGTCGTTCATCATGCCGCAGAACGGCAAGCGCGCGATCGTGCGCTGCCGCGACGACCAATACCTTGCGCCGTTTCCGGTGCTCGACGTGGCCGGTTTCCAGGCGCTTCATCTCGACGGCCATCAGCCTGATGCCGCGATCTTCTACGCCCGGCGATGCCGGGAGGCCGGCATCCTGACGTCACTCGATGGCGGCGGGCTCCGCTCGAACACCCATGAACTGCTGCACTACATCGATGTCGCGATCGTCGCCGAACGTTTTTGCGAACAGCTTGGCAAGACCCCTGGGGACACTTTGGAGTATCTCAAGAGCCGGGGCTGCCGGATCGGCGGGGTGACGCTCGGAGAGCGCGGCATGCTGTGGTACGACGAATCCGGTGAGGTGCGCGCAGACGCCGCGATGCCAGTGCCGGCCGATCGGGTCGTCGACACCAGCGGCGCCGGCGACGTGTTTCACGGCGCCTCTATCTACGCCTACCTGGCAGATCCGGCGGCGCGCTGGGCGGATCACTTCGCGTTCGCCAAGGCGGCAGCGGCCTTCAAGATTCAGCATCTCGGCAACGAAGCCGGCCTGCCCTCGCTCGCCGACATCGAACGGATGCAGCGCGACTATGCGATGCCACATGTCCGCGTGGGGCCGGTCAGCGCGGACCGCCAATTTGCGCGGCGCTAGCGCCGCCGGCGCAGCCCGACGAGATCGCGCCTGCCTTCGTGTTCCTCGCCGCGCCATGCTGCGCGAGCTACATCACGGACGAAGTCCTTCCGATCATCGCAGGCTATTCGGGCGGGCTAACCGGCTACGACGCGCGAAATGGCATGGGCCCGCCGTTCATGGAACTTTGGCCACGGTACCTCGTTGTCGAGGTCCGAGAGGGAAAGATCATGGCAGAGCAGGCGGTGGCACCGACGATTGCGGCGCATGGCGCAACCGTTCTGCCTGCGGTCGAAGTCGACAGCTACAACATCGAGACCCGCGACGACGAAGGCTTTCTCGGCGACCGGGCCAGTAAGAGCGCGTTTCGTGCCATCCTCGACAACTGGCGCAAGCTGTTGCGCAAGGAGGGCGAAGACCCGCTGGGTGAAGACCCGAGCGAAGAACTCAGCAAACAGCAGCTCGACGCCGCGTTGATCGGTGACGACGCAGCGGCGGCCGGCCTCGTCCATACGGCGATCGAGGAGTTTGCCCAAGAATTCGCATTGGTGATCCGCCGCTATCTCAAGCAGAAACCCTGGCAGAAGACAGAGCGCGTAGTGGTCGGCGGCGGCTTTCGCGCCAGCCGGGTCGGCGAGATCGCGATCGGACGGGCCGGATTGATCTTGAAGGCCGACGACATCGATATTGACCTAGTGCCAGTGCGTCGTGATCCGGATGAGGCCGGTTTGATCGGCGCGCTGTTCCTGGCGCCGTCCTGGATATTCAAGGGCCACGATGCCATCCTCGCGGTCGACATCGGCGGCACCAACATCCGCGCCGGCGTGGTCGAGACCAATCTCAAGCGGGCTCCCGACCTGTCCCAGGCGGCTGTTTGGAAAATGGAACTGTGGAAACATGCCGGCGAAGAGAAGCTGTCGCGAAATGCGGCCGTCGAGCGGTTGATCAAGATGCTCGACAAGCTCGCGAGCCGCGCCGAGAAGGAGGGCTTCAAGCTCGCGCCATTCATCGGCATCGGCTGCCCCGGCCTCATCCGCGAGGATGGTTCGATCGACCGTGGCGTCCAGAACCTGCCGGGCAACTGGGCGAGCAAGTCGTTCAGCCTGCCGGCCGCGCTGGTCGAGGGACTGCCGAAGATCGGCGGTGAGGAAACATCGATCCTGCTGCACAACGATGCGGTGGTGCAGGGGCTGAGCGAGGTCCCTTTCATGCAGAACGTCAAGCGCTGGGGAGTGCTGACGATCGGGACCGGGCTCGGTAACGCCCGCTTCACCAACCGCGAGCCGGCGTAAGCACTGGACGGTGCTGACGCGGCGCTGATCGCAGCCGCTCAGGCGGTCGAGCACTACGAAGATCACCCGCTGACGAGTCAACCCGGGACGGGATGGCGCATCTCGCCCCGGCCTAGTTTGTGACGGTGCGATGTTGCAATGCAACGGAACCAAAGCGCATGGCCCCGGGTTACCAGTTTGACCGGGCATTAGAGGTAGCAAGTGTCATGCAAGAGACCCTCACCGTTACGCCAGGCGGCACCCGAGACGCGACGGCCGCGGAAGTCATGAGCGCGGCATTCGAAGCAGCCTGGGGGTTGATGGGCTCGGCTAAGCGTCGGCTGTCGCCTCGCCAAGCCTGTGACGCGCGCGTTCAATTGGCCCGGCTCATTCTTGAGCGGGTGGAGCAGGGCGAGCGCGATGCGGCACGCCTTGGGCGCTGGGCAATCGCGTCGCTCCATGCCGGCCCAGGCCCGGCGATCGGCCACTATCTGTAATCAATCGCCTGTCGCATGGATTAGGAGCACGCAGTCGCTGATGCCGGCTTGTCTGTTTTTTCAATTCTGCTTCCGTCCCGGATAATTGTTCTGCTTGAGCAGCTTCGCCAGATGCGCGGCGTTGGACGCCAGGACCGGCGTCCATTCGGCGACCGCCTTGGGTGTGGCGTCGAGATCGGTGTAGTTCTTGCTGCCCATCGCCTCGCCGACCCAGTAGGTCACACCGCCGCTCGGGATCGTGAAGCCGACTTCAGCCAGCGCCTGGCAAACCTCGGCGGCCACGTGATGCGCTCCGTCTTCGTTGCCGACGGCGGCCGCAAGCCCGACCTTCCCGTAGCTCGGCATGCGTTGCATCTCGTCGCGCTCATCCAGGAACGCATCCATCCGTTCCAGCACGCGCTTGGCGACGCTGGACGGCTGGCCGAGCCAGATCGGTGAGCCGATAATCAGGATATCCGCCGCCAGTACCCGCTTGCGCAACGCGGGCCAGTCGTCGCCCGCGCCCTCGTCGGAGCTGACGCCGGGTTTGATATTGAAATCGACCACGCGCACCATCTCGCCCTCGGCATCGTATTCGCGCAGTGCGTCCAACAGCTCTGTGAGCAATTTGTCGGTGGACGAGGGCGATGGTGAGGCCTTCAGCGTACAGTTCAACGCCAGGACTTTTAACGGCATAGTCGAATCCTTTGTCCCTCCGACAGGGGGCGAACGCCGCAACGCCGCTGTAGTTTCATTCGTTTGCGCGCGCAGCGCGTGCGCCTCGGCTTACGAATGGAACCCGCCGCCTGCCGTGGTGTCGTTCAACAAACGCTGTCAGGATCGGCCAAATGCCAACTTTTGAACCCGTGCGGCCGCCGGCGATCGAACGCCCGGCCGGGCAAGTGACGTAGCCTAGTTTGGCTGAGCGAGTAGGAACCTCGGTAGATGCGGCGCGTTAACAAAGTGAATTTGCTCACAATTCCATGTTTCGTGCGCCGCCGGGGATCGCCGGAACGATGAAAACGGTTCCGATGACGGGCATCCCTCCCACCCTGACGGCAGGCTTTGACCGATTGGCGTTTCTGCTCGACGTGGATGGAACTTTGCTCGATCTCGCCCCGACGCCGCGGGAAGTCCAAGTTCCCCAGGAGTTGCGCGAGACGCTGGAGCGGCTTTGGCAACGCACCGGCGGTGCTGTTGCGTTCGTCAGCGGCCGGCCAATTGACGAACTCGATCTGATTTTCTCGCCCCTGCAGCTTCCAGCCGTCGGGGGACACGGTGCCGAGCTGCGGCCGGTCTCTGACGGAAAAATCTCGATTCATGCGGCGCTTGCGCCTCTCGAGTCACGGATTAAGCGACGGTTCGCGACCATTGCCGAGCTTGGCCCCGGCATCATTCTCGAGGACAAGGGCTATTCGCTTGCGATTCACTACCGCCTAGCGCCGGACAAAGAGAGCACGGTCTTGCAGGCCGCCACGGTGCTGCTGGCGGACATGTCCGACTGCGCGATCGAACTGCTGCCCGGCAAGTTCATGATCGAGGTCAAGCAGGTCGGCTTCGACAAGGCCACCGGCGTGCGCGAACTGATGAAGTTCGCCCCGTTCACCGGCCGGCGGCCGGTTCTGCTCGGAGACGATGTGACCGACGAAAGCATGTTTACGGTCGCGCCGGAGTACGGCGGGATCGCAATCGCCGTCGGCTCGCAACCAAGGGGCGTTTCGTATCGCTTCGACAAGCCTATGAACGTGCGTCGCTGGTTGATGGAACTCTCCTGGCTGAGCGATCCGGCACGAAATCGGGCTTAAATCAGGCGAATCCAGCGCGGCCTGCAGCCCGGTCGCACCTGAAGTCCGTCCCCGTGCGCGATTTGGTGGATCGCGGCGAACTTTTTGCTGCCAAAGTCGTTAGCCACCTGAGCGGTTTCTGTTCCCACGCCGCGATCTGTCATCCGTCATTGAGCGTGAGATCGTGGAACAAATTTCAGCAGACTTTCTCGACAGCGCCGCTGAGGATTTTAATGGCGCGGTGTCCGTCGCTTATTCTAATGGAACTCGTCAGGCGTCATCTTCGGGTGGAACCGGACGCCTCATCGTCGTCTCCAATCGCGTGGCGGTGCCTACCGCGGGTTCCAACCACGCCGGCGGCTTGGCGGTTGCCGTTCGTTCGTTGCTGCGCGAACGGCCGGGCGTGTGGTTCGGCTGGAGCGGGAAGACGTCGGAGGGCGAACGCCTGGCGGCGACGACCATCGAGCGCGACAATCTGACATACGTTCTGACCGACCTTTCGAAGAACGACTATGCGGAATACTACAACGGCTTCGCCAACCGCGTGCTTTGGCCGATTCTGCATTACCGCCTAGACTTGGCCGAATTCCAGCGCCGCGACCTTGGCGGCTACCGGCGGGTAAATGAACACTTTGCCAGTCAGTTGCATCTGCTTCTTCGCGACGACGATGTCGTCTGGGTTCACGATTATCATCTGATCCCGCTTGCCAGGATGCTGCGCGAGCGCGGCCACCGCAACAGGATCGGGTTTTTCCTGCATATCCCGTGCCCGCCGCCCGAAATCCTTACCGCACTTCCAAATCACGAAAGCCTCATTCCACTGCTCGGCGATTACGATTTGGTCGGGTTTCAAACCGCGGCCGACGCCAACAACTGTGCTCGTTACTTCAAGCACGAGTGCGGCTACCGAGCGCTCGGGGGCCTTCGGTTTCAGGCGTCGGAACGGCAGACGCAGGTGGGCGTGTTTCCAATCGGCATCGAGACTCAGGCCTTCAGCCGGATTGCGCGGCGGTCGGTGCGGTCTCCGATGGTACGTAATGTCGTCGATAGCCTCGCTGGTCGCGCGATGATCATCGGCGTCGACCGGCTGGACTATTCGAAGGGGCTTGCTCAGCGCTTGGACGCCTATGAGCAGTTCCTCGCGCTCAATCCGGATTGGCGCAACAAGGTCACCTATCTTCAGATCACGCCGAAGAGCCGGTCGGAAATCAGCGAATACGTTGACATGGAGCACGTGGTCAACACGGCGGCCGGACGCATCAACGGTACCTACGGCGAAGCTGCGTGGACGCCGATCCGCTACGTCAATCAGACGTACAGCCGTCAAGTCTTGGCGGGACTGTATCGCGCCTCGCGGGTGGCATTGGTCACGCCGCTGCGCGACGGGATGAACCTGGTCGCCAAGGAATATATCGCCGCGCAGGATCCGGACGATCCCGGCGTGTTGATCCTGTCGCGCTTTGCCGGTGCAGCGGAAGAATGCTCCGCCGCGCTACTCGTCAATCCGTACGACCCCGAACGGGTCGCCAGTTCGATCGCGCAGGCACTGTCAATGCCGCTCGCCGAACGCAAGAAGCGCCACGAGGCGCTCTATCAGGCGATTTCGCGCAACGACCTCAACGCCTGGGGCGAGCGGTTTCTCGACGCTTTGACCGGGGTCACTGCCAGGATGCCCACGCGCCCGACACTCCCGCCGGAGACCGCCATTCACGCTGCCTTCGCGCATTAATCCGCGGCACGAGGATCATCCGGAAGTCGCGCGCCAATTAAGAGCGCTGTCGCCTCTTCACTCCATCGCACTCAGCGGGCGGCACACGCTTTCGAGCGGCCTCCGTTCCGCGGCCACCGCGTAACGGCCCGCGATGACCGCTGCCGCCAACATCAGCACCGAGGCGAACAGGTAGCCGCCATAGACGCTCCAGCGCGAGCCTGTGTCGATCAACAAGCCAAACAGCCAAGGGCCGGCAACGCCGCCGATGCCAGTGCCGAGGGCATAGAAGAACGCGATTGCAAGCGCCCGCACCTCGAGCGGAAAAGTTTCGCTCACCGTCAGATAGGCCGAACTGGCTGCCGCCGATGCAAAGAAGAAGATCGCCATCCACGCGACGGTCTGTCCGGAAGCTGTCAGGACGCCGATCGCAAACAGATAGCCGGATATTGCGAGCAGGAGACCCGAAAGCCCATACGTAATAGCGATCATTGGTCGGCGGCCGACCGTGTCGAACAACCGGCCGAGCAGGACCGGTCCGAGGAAGTTACCGGCCGCGAACGGTAGCAGATACCACCCCACATGGTCGGCCTGGATGCCGTAGAAATCGGTCAGCACCAGCGCGTAGGTGAAGAAGATCGCGTTGTAGAAGAATGCCTGAGCGCCCATCAGCGAAAGCCCCACGAGCGTCCGCTGCCGGTGATCGCGGAACAGCGTGCGGGCAACTTCACTCAGCGGCGTGAAGGCGCGCGTGGTGAGCCGGATGCGGGGCAGCGCGTCCTTGGACCGACCGGCATCGCTGCTCACACCGGCCTCGATCCGGCGCATGATCGCCTCCGCTTCCACTACACGGCCGTGCGTCATCAGCCAGCGCGGCGATTCGGGAATCCACATCCGCATGACAAAGATGATGAGGCCGAGCAATGCACCAATCAGAAAGGCCAGCCGCCAGCCGAGTTCGGGATGGACGACGGCCGGGTTCAGCAGGACAATGGATCCGGCTGCGCCAATCGCTGCGCCGATCCAGAAGCTGCCGTTGATCACGAGATCGGTCCAGCCCCGGTAGCGCGCCGGTATCAGTTCCTGGATCGTCGAATTGATTGCGGTGTATTCGCCACCGATTCCGGCGCCGGTCAGAAAACGGAATACGGCAAAGCTCGCCACGCTCCACGACAGAGCGGTCGCGGCGGTTGCGACCAAGTAGACCGCGAGCGTGATGAAGAACAGCCGCTTACGGCCGAGCCGGTCGGTGAGCCAGCCGAAGCCGAGCGCGCCGAGCACCGCGCCCGCCAGATAAGCGCTGCTGACAAACCCGACATCGGCGTTACTGAATTGCAGGCTCTCGCTGCTCTTGAGCGCCGGCGCGATCGCGCCCGCAAGCGTTACTTCGAGCCCGTCGAGCACCCAGGTGATACCGAGCGCCGTCACCACTAGCGTGTGAAAGCGGCTCCATGGCAGGCGATCGAGTCGCGCCGGCACGTCGGTTTCGACGACCCTGCCGCGTTCCTCAACGGATTGCACTCCCGGCGCGACCATTCGACTTTCGCCGCCTCATGCGGGTATTTGAAAAACGATTCTCTAGGTCCGGAAATCCGCGTCCAGCGGACCTGGAGATTATTATCCATCCAAATCTTCCTAACCTCTACGCAGAAAAGTCGCCGAACTGCAGGAAGTGCTGGAAGACGAGGCCACGCGCCCGCAGGTTGTGGAGAATATTCGCTCACTTATCGATCGCATTGAGACCCACCCCGGCCAATGCGAGGCAACTGCGAAGTCGCCGTGGTCGGCACCTTGGCTCAAATCCTCGCGTTCGGACAGCAAAAAACGAACGCCGCCTCCTTGGGAGACGGCGGTACGTTCTTGATGGTTGCGGGGCTCGCAACCACCTTAACCTGCTCTTTAATGCGCCCCGGCTTGCATAACCTGCAACTCGACGGAAGCTTCGATAGTCAATGTTCAATCAATCAGATCAGGCAGAACGCTGCGAAGGGCCTCTGCGAACAGGCTCGCCATGGGGCTCGGCGTGCTGCGCGCGCGAGAGACGAGTGCTAGTGGTTGAGAATCAAGCTCTGCGTCGGACAATTTGCGGAAGACGAGCGCGCCCCTTTGGCATTCTTCGACGACATCCAGTCGGTTGAGCAGCGAGACGCGCGGACTGTTGATGACCAGTCGCTTCAGCGCCTGGATCGAGTTAGTCTCCACAATCGGCATCGCGGTCATCGCTATTCGCTCGTAGGCGAGGTGGATGATATTGCGGAGCCGCGTGCCTGGCTCGACAAGCACCGTGGAATTCGTGCGGAAGATCGGCGAAGCGCCGTGGTAGAATGGTCCAGTTCCAATAGGTTGTCCCCTGCTAAAGCCCGGATGGACGTCAGACAGAAGATCGCTCTGGTGGCGTTGTGCTCCATTCCGTTGATGAGCAGCGGACTGGCGCAGCAACATGCCGGATGCGAGCCACCGATTGACATTGTTGGATTTCAGTCCGGCGCATCGGCGATGACAGGCGATGTCGATGCGCTGATTGCGGCCTGCCGCACCGCACTCGACGCTCAACGGAACGATCCGGAACTGATGTTTCGTCTGGGCCGGGCGCTGTCAGCCGGCGGCAGGCACCGGGAGGCAATCCAACTCCTTTTCGACGCTGCGGTTCGTGGCCATGGCGCCGCCATGACCGAGCTTGGAGTGATGTTTGAATTTGGCCGAGGTGTTCCGAAAAATTTGGCAACGGCCCAGGCTTGGTACGAACAGGCCGCCGATGGTGGCACCCTGCTAGCCATGAACGAGCTTGGCCGATGGAGCGAGAATGGGACGAACGGCGACGTCAATCTCGGAGCAGCCAAGCTCTGGTACGAAAGGGCAGCCACTCTCGGCAGCGCCGCCGCAATGAACCGGCTCGGCGAGTTTTACCAGGAAGGTCGCGGGGTGCCGCAAAATCTGGGGGCCGCTCGCGACTTGTTTGTCAAAGCCGCCGACCTTGGCTTGCCGCGAGCAATGACCCATCTCGGGCAACTGAACGAAAACGGCTTGAGTGTTCCGCGTAATCTGACGTTGGCGCGTCAATGGTACGAGCGAGCCGTCGCGCTTGGCGACCCGGACGCCATGGCACACCTTGGCGAGCTCTCCGAAAACGGCCGCGGGGTGGCGCCGGATCTGACAGTCGCGAGGGGATGGTACGAGAAAGGCGCAGCGCTAGGCAGCCCACTCGCCATGGCAAACCTCGCCGCTCTTTTTGAACATGGACGGGGTGTACCGCAAGACCTCGTGCAGGCAAGGCTCTGGTACGAGCGAGCCGCGACGTCGGAACTTCCGCGCGCTCTCAATGCGCTGGGTCAGCTTTATCTGACCGGCGGCGGCGGGCCGAGGAATTTCAGCCTCGCAAAAGAGCTCTTCGAGAAGGCCGCAGCCCGTGGCAATGCCGTTGCAATGAACAACATCGGGCTTCTCTACCTGAACGGCCGTGGAGTCGAACGGGATGAAGCCGAGGCCAAATCCTGGTTTACAAAGGCGGCGGGGCTTGGTGACAAAACGGCTCAAAGCAATCTGTCACGCCTGGAAGAAGCGGCGCGCTTGGGCTATTCGAGCCTGGCGATGCAAGTCAGCGGACGCCGCGCCGAATGCATTCAAGCCTGCAGGTCATTGCACCGAACGCACGTTGACACTGTTTGCCAGCGACATTTTTCCAGTGCGCCGATTGAAGAAGGTCCTCGGCGAGATTGCATTGATCTCAGCTTACGGCTTTCCCAACAGTGCGCGGGAACATGCCGGGAGTGGGCGCTGCAACTCTCACACGAAAATGCGTGCCAGACGTGCTTCCAAGAACTGACCCGATGTTCGCAAAAAAGCCAAGGAACCCATCGACCCGATCAAGCCGCGAAGGAGCCGGACGTTTCGCGCAGCTGCCTTGCGAGCCTTTCCAATTGCTCTGCTGTCTGCCAATCGAAGTGACCTGGACCATTCGACCAGCATATTCGATCTCCCTTCGTCGCATGGAGCCGTCAAGACAGCGCCGAAGAGTCATGCTATTGAATCGGCAGTCGAACCAGAAATCGCTATGTGGGCGCAATCTTCCTCGTTTGGGGAGTGACCCCGGCGCGGATGGACGCCTGGACCCGCGCCGATTCACACTGACGACGCGGATGCGACGGCCCGGTGCACCGCGTGATTGCCCGGCTTGCGCCAGACAACGAAATGCGACATCCCGAAACTGTGTTCCTAGCTGCAAAGGCACGATTGAAGCCGCTCGATAATCCAACATACTATTGGTTGGCGCCAGCAATGCGTGGCCGCTTGGTTGAAAGGCGCAGCAAAAGGCATCGACTAGGGTTCTTGCGTGCCGACCAGCCTGATGGTTCGTTGCAGAATTTCGTGACCAAGGAAACTCCTGCATGCCACGCCCCGTGAATGCCGTCGACTTCTGGCGTGGCTTTGCGTTGATCTCGATCTTCATCAATCATATCCCGGGCATATACTTCAACAACTTTACTCACGCCCGCTACTCCCTATCCGACTCCGCCGATTTGTTTGTCTTCCTGGCGGGATGGTCTGTCCGCTTGTTGGTCGAGTCTGGCGATCGAAAAATGCCGACGCACCACGTCGTGTACAGACTTGGCGGGCGCGCCTTACAAATTTATGCGGTACAAGTGTTCATAGCGATGCTTGCGATTGCCATGTTGGCGGCATCCGCGCTCATCCTGGCGAATCCGCTTCTGCTGGAATGGAATAACGCCGCCGCCGTGTTCTACGATCCGATACCGACGCACATAGGGTTGGCACTGATCACGCATCAACTCGGATACTTCGACATTTTGCCCCTCTACGTCGTCCTGATGCTCATGGCGCCGTGCATCGCTGTGACCAATCGATTCGCCCCACAATGGGTCTTGGCGCTCTCAGCCGCATTGTATTGCATTACGCTTGCCATCCCCATTCAAATGCCGACTTGGCCGGTCGAGGGCCAATGGTTCTTCAATCCGCTCGCCTGGCAGTTCGTTTTCGTCCTTGGCTTCGTTCTGGCCAAAGATGAGGGTCTCGGCGGATTTGTCCGGCGCTACATTGCTCCGATTCGCGTGGTCTCTCTGGTCATTTTGGTGGGGCTATTTCTCGTTCAGTGGAATAATTGGTGGCACGATCCAACCAGCATGCCGCAACCGCGACTCTTTTTCATATTGGATAAGTCCTACATGACACCGATCAGGCTCATTCAGTTTCTCAGTCTGGTTGCGGTGTTCTCGATTGCCTTCCCCTACATCGACAAAGCGGCGCCCTGGCTCGTTCAGTTCTTTTCCATGCTCGGGCGCAATTCCCTGGAAGTATTTTGTGTTGGGTCTCTTCTCAGCCTGGCGAGCCAGATCGTCCGATTCGTGTATCGTGGCTATTTCGGCGTAGATGTTGCTGTGGTAGTCCTAGGGATCGGAATCATGGCTTTGACCGCGTGGTTGTCCGAATGGCGCGTTCGTGCACGCAAACCTCCCGTTGGCGCAAGCCCCCCCTCTTCTTGATCAGCCTGCTTTTTGCTTCTGGTGTCGCAACCGGATATGCGCAGGACCCAGCACCTGCGCCCCTGACGAAGGCTTGTCAGATCGGTGACCTTCCGGTCGCTACTGAGCACCACCTACCGAATGTGGCAGCTGTGCTGAAGGACCGGAAGGTGTTGCGGATCCTTGCCATCGGCGCCTCCGCGTCTCGCCGCCGACCGGGCAGCTACGTCGCGCAGATTGAGAAGCTGCTGGAGCAGGCAAACAAGGGGCTCGACGTCACTATCATCAATCGCGGCGTCTCGGGCGAGCTCGCGGCCGACGCGGCGACACGGATCAAGAATGAAGTTGCACTTTCAGAACCCAATCTCGTGCTTTGGCAGATTGGAACGAACGACGCGCTCGCTTATGTACCGCTCGAGCAGTTGGAAGCGACCGTGACCGATACGGTCCGCTGGTTGAAGGCGCACAAGGTAGACGTCGTACTCGTGGGCCTGCAGTTCGTCCAGCCTATGGCGCAGGATGATCATTATAAGGCGGTACGAGCACTATTGCGAAAAGTCGCGGCGCAGGAACATGTAATTATCGTTCGTCGTTACGAGGCCATGGAACTGATCGCTCAAGCTGAAGGCACCGGTCCTGATTTTCTGCTAGATGATCTTCACCAGATTGAAGGTGGATACGCGTGTCTTGCCCAGTACGTGGCTCGAGCCATCACGCTCGGGGTATTTGGCAAGGCGCTGAGAGTGCTCGATCAGCAGCCGGCTCCGAAATAAACTCACCTGTAGATAAGGTTCGGCAGCCAACATGCACCATTTCCCCCAATAAGCGATTAGCGCTTCAAACGCTCAGACGAGTAGGCGTCCAGCAGACCTCGGACGCCGGACGTCCTCCCCTATGTGGGCAACCCCGGCACGGTCACGAAAGAGACTCGCTCCACATAACGTGCAGCCGGAAAGTGAGTTCCCATCGGGACAGCTGTGCTCGCACTGCGTGCGCGATGCGCCTCGCACCAGAAAGCCGACCGCGGCGAGCTATTCGCGCCGGCTGGCCGACCGTGTTCGGCGAGCCTTTAGTAGCCGTTAGCTCCCATGGGGCACCATGACGCCGCCCCAGGTGAAGGCGAATCCAGGCCATTCCGTGTGCGAGAGTGCTGAACAAGCCTAAAGCATTGCGAAGGATCTCGTTCGCCTGTCGAAGTTCGCGGTTCTCGCGGCTCCAGGGCCTTCAGCTTCTCGGCCATATCGGTCGGAACTCCAGTCCGCTTGCCGCTGTCGAATTCCGCCTTCTTCACCCAGTCCAGAAGCGTTTGTGCCATACAGCCGATCTTGGCGGAAACCGAAACGATCGTCGCCCATCGCGACGGATGCTGATGATGCAGCCGTGTTGGCTTCTGTCATCGGGCTCACCCAACTATCCAATTTGCTCTTGACCACTTTCAGTGCTGCGGCGAACGCGGCTGGGCGCGCAATTAACTCTGTTGCGAGCGCCTCGATTGAAATCCTATCTGGAATCCCGCGGCTCGGCGGGCTCGTCCAGCGTTATTCTGAGCATTACCGCGAAGCAAGCCGGCGGCCGGCATCGTTGTTGAGTGAACGAACAAGGCAATTCTTCACACGATGGTCGTTCAAGTTTTCGGCGTCATACTACGAAGCTAAAGAACGAGAGGAAGCTTCGCGCGGGGGAGACGCTTTACGCTGATTTCTCGCTGAATTGCAGGAGACACTCCGTGACGACGGAATTAAGCTGTGTTTCGCCGAACTCAAAGACCCGGTGCAAGACAAGCTCAAGCGATTCGGACTTTTCGCACAGATTGGCGAAAGCTCCGTCTTTCCTACCATTGAGTCCGCGGTCAGCATCTACATCAAGAGCCATGCAGTGGAGTGGGTAGACTGAACTGCCGACGCTAACTGAGGAGGGAGGCCGACCGGCTGTGATGAACTGGCTGCTGCTGTTCTTCCCGATCGCGATCGGCCTGGAGTTGTTCGCGCCCGAACTGCATCTCCTCGTTTTCGCCACCTCGTGTCTTGCTATTCTGCCCCTCTCCGGCTGGCTGGGCCGCGCTACGGAGAAGTTGGCGGAACGCATGGGCGAAGGGGTTGGCGGGCTTCTGAACGCGACGTTCGGCAACGCGGCCGAACTCATCATCGCCCTCGCCGCCTTGCGCGCCGGCCTCCACGACGTGGTAAAGGCGTCGATTGCCGGCTCTATCATAGGGAATGCCCTTCTAGTGCTCGGCGCCGCAATGTTGGCAGGTGGATTGCGCCATCCCGAGCAACGCTTCAATGCAGCAGGCGCTCGTTCGCAAGCGACGATGCTCCTGCTGGCCGCGATCGCGCTGACCGTTCCGGCTGCCTTTCAAACCGCGACGGGTACAACGGCGGAGGGGCTTGGTTGGCTGAGCGTTTCGATTTCTGTAATGTTGTTGGTTGTCTACGCTCTGTATCTCGTGTTCGCACTCATCACCCACCCTGCACTCTTTGCTGGCTCATACATCCCGAAGGACGCAACAATTCGCTCATCCGTGGGGAGAGCCACGGCAATGCTTGCTGTGGCCACTGCGGGAATTGCTTGGATGAGCGAGATCATGGTGGGCGCAATCGAGCCCACCGCGCGCGAGCTAGGCCTCAGCAATGTCTTTGTGGGTGTTTTTGTTATAGCGGTAATGGGAAATGCCGCCGAGCACGCGACGGCGATCAGCGCAGCAATGAAAGACCGCATGGACCTGTCACTGTCGATCGCGGTCGGTTCCAGTGTGCAAGTGGCACTGTTCGTAGCTCCGTCACTGGTTATTGCGAGCCTGCTAATCGGCCCTGCACCGTTGGATTTGGCCTTCCCTGCCGGCCTCGTTCTGACTGTGCTGCTGGCCGTACTGATCACTGCCCAGGTGGCAGGCGACGGCCGTTCCGATTGGCTGAAGGGCGCGCAACTTCTGACTGTTTATCTGGTCCTCGGCCTCACCTTCTTCTTCCTGCCAAGCGCCACTACTCACAGATGACACGGCTTACGCCATTCAACCCCTGAAGGACTGCCTGCTACTGGTGGCGGGCAAACAAGCTTGTCAGCTTCCTGAAACCGTTGGCGATCGCCGAGCGAATTGGTGCTGCCGTGAACAGGCAGGCAAAAAAGATGACCAGCACCAAGCCCAGCATAGCGCGGACCAGCATAAAGTTAGCCGAGCCCTCTTCGGTGAAGACAGCCGAAATGGACTTCAGCAGAGAGAAAAAGCCATCAATCAGCCAATCCAGATCGGCATCTCCTCAACAAGAAACCGTATCTCTAGACGGGAGCCTTCTTGTACTACCCGATGCTCGTATTAGCGCCAGATGCGGCCGCTCTGCTCGGCCGACATATCACCAATGGCACCGCTGCTGCTGCTAATGAGCTGGGAGAACGAAAAAGTCCGATGACCATTGATTCGCCTATCGCGTGCATGGGGATGCTTCCAGCGGCGCTAGTGCTGCATCTCAGCATCGGTATTAGTGGCACGGCAAGTTCAGCGCACGCGACGACGCATATCAGTTAGTCTATGATATGATAACCACCGTCAATGTAGAGCGTCTCGCCGGTGATCAGTCGCGCTGCATCGTGGGCGAGGAACGCCGTCGCGACGCCGACGTCGTCGATGCTGACCAAGCTGCGGGCCGGCGCCTTAGCCTTCGCCTTGTCGAGCAGAGCGTCGAACTCCGGAATACCGGAGGCAGCTCGGGTCGCGAGGGGGCCCGGCGAGATGGCGTGAACGCGAATGCCCTTCGGCCCAAGCTCCGCCGCCAGGTAGCGCACCGCACTTTCGAGCGCCGCCTTCGCAACGCCCATGATGTTGTAGTTCTTCACCACCATCTGGCTGCCGTAGTACGTCATCGTGAACATCGTCCCGCCTTTGCGCATCAGCGGCTCCGCCAGATGCGCCATGCGGATGAAGGTCCAGACTGACACGTCCATCGTGGTCAGGAAGCCGTCGCGGGAGACATCGACGACTCGGCCCTGCAGGGCGTCCTTGGGCGAGAAGGCGATCGAATGAACGAGGAAATCGAGCTTGCCCCATTGCTTCGAGATCTGCTCGAAGACTGCCTCCATCTGGCCAGGCGTGTTGACGTCGAGCGGCAGGAATATCGGCGCCTCCAGCTCCTTCGCGAGCGGTGCGACGTACTTCTTTGCTTTTTCATTGAGATAGGTAACGGCCACCTCTGCGCCGAACGCACGGAACGCCTTGGCGCAGCCCCACGCGATCGAGTTCTCGTTGGCAATCCCGACGATGAGACCGCGTTTGCCCTCGAGCAGCTTGGCTTTCACGGTGGGTATCATTGAGGAGCTCCGTTTGATGGACTGGCCGTCGAGGTAGCGTTCGGCGATCTTCTTCAGCTCGCGGAAGGCCTGGCGCCGGTCCTTGCCATCGTCCACATGGGCGATTTCCCGGCCGTTGACTTTGAGACTTCCCTCACCCCATGGCGAGACATCGATCTCGAGAGCTTCGCCTCTACCGAGGCGGTAAACGCCTGCATGGTTGCGCCTCGCCCGAGTGGCAAGCCTTCGACCGGCTTCCATTCCGGTTTGATTGCAGGCATTCGCGCACTTCTTCCCTGTTACGCCGCTTCACAACGGCATTTCGATCACCTTGTCCGGAATGGCGAGCGACGCCGCGGTCGCCTCGGTGACCTGCGCGACGGATACGCCGGGGGCGGTCTCAAGCAGCGTAGCCCGTCCCTGTGGAAACACGATGACGGCGAGTTCGGTGACGACCATGTCGACCGCGCGCGTCGCGGTGATCGGCAGCGTGCAGGTCTTCACGATCTTCGATGCGCCCTTTGCGGTGTGCTGCATTGCCACGATCACGCGCTTGGCGCCGCAGACGAGGTCCATGGCGCCGCCCATGCCGGGCACCATCTTGTTCGGAATTGTCCAGTTGGCGAGCAACCCGGATTGATCGACCTGCAGGCCGCCCAGCACGGTGAGGTCGAGGTGGCCGCCGCGGATCAAGCCAAACGACATTGCGCTGTCGAACGTACTGGCGCCCGGCAAGGCGGTGACCGGCCGGCCGCCGGCGTCCGTCAACATGGGATGCGCCATGCCCTCCGCGGGCGGAGCGCCGGTGCCGATGAGACCGTTCTCGGACTGGAAGAACACGTGGATGTCGGCAGGCAGGTAGTTCGCCACCAGGGTGGGAATACCGATCCCGAGGTTGACCAGCATCCCGGGCTGCAACTCCCTGGCGATGCGGCGCGCGATGATGGTCTGCGGGTCCATGCTGCTTACGCGTTGGCAACGAGGAAATCGACGACCGGCGCCGGGGTCACCACGTGATCTGGCGAGAGTACGCCGATCGGGACGATGTTGTCCGCGCAGACGATGACGGTCGAGGCCGCCATCGCGATCACCGGATTGAAGTTGCGGGACGTCAGCGCGTAACCGAGATTGCCGAGATAGTCGGCGATGAAGGCCTGCACGAGCGCGAAATCGGCGCGTAGCGCCACCTCCACCAGGTAGGGTTTGCCATCGACCTCGACCTGCTGCTTCCCGCCCTCGACCGGCGTGCCGATGCCGGTCTGCGTCAGGACGCCGCCCAGGCCGTAACCGCCGGCGCGGATGCGTTCGATCAGCGTGCCTTGCGGCACGAGTTCGACGTCGATGTCCTTCGCCATCATCTGCCGCTGGGTTTCCGGATTGAGACCGATGTGGCTGGCGATGACCTTGCGGACCGATCGCGCCGATATCAGCTTGCCGATGCCGCGGCCCGGCGCCGCCGTGTCGTTCGCAATCACGGTGAGTTCGCGCTTTCCTTGCCGCACGATCTCGTCGATCAGGCGCTCCGGCGTGCCCACCGCCATGAAGCCGCCAACCATCACGCTTGCGCCGTCCGGGATCATGGCAACTGCTTGATCGAGCGAGACGGTTCGCATGGCTGATGCCCGGTCTATTCGCGCGGGAAGTGGATAGGCGGCGACTGACCGCGCACGAGATTGCCGTGCTGCTTCTGCAAGGACAGCAACGATTCCTCCAGACGGCGGGCATGCTCGTCGCATCCGATCCGGCGGAGCTGACGGATGATCTGCGCCCAGTCACGCAGCGGCGGTTGCCGCATGGGAAGCACGATTGGCTCCTTCATTCGCGCCCTCGTTGCGCTACTGCTTCGGCTCCGGCGAGTTGCGAGCAAAATGCAACCGACGACGTTTCGCTGGAACTTATGAGCTTCCGCCGCTCCATCCAGATGCCGATCCCGGCGACATGTTGCGGGCGATCTTCTGCGCAAGCTTCTGACAGTCGGCCGCGAACTTCTGACCGTCCTCGGCCGCCATTTGCATACGCTGGGTCATGGATTGCTGGTAGATCTGCATCGCTTCGGGCACGGAGCGGGTCGCGGTCAGTTTCTTGCCGAGCTCGGTCCAGAGTTCCATTTCCGTCCGGACGCGCTCAGACCAGGCGCGGCCGGCGTCTTCGTAGGCTGCCATAAGTTCCTTTTGCAGGCCCGTGAGTGCCTCTGCATGCTCCTTGCCGGCATTGACGAATTTTGTCGCGTCTGCGTCACGAGATTTGGTCATTGTTCTCGTCGCTCCTACTTGAGCTCGTAGTGAGGAGCAGATCGCGGAACATTGTCTTAAATTTTGTTTTTGCGCAGATCGGCCTCGAACGAGCACTCAATTTGGCGTAGTATACCGGGGTTTTCTGCGCCGTGCGACAATTCTAAGACCGCAGGCTTGTTGCAAATTCCAACGGTCGGTCGAAGCGCAAGATTTCGCCAGCGGAGACAGGGACCATGCCAGCAAACCAGAACCAAACGGTATCGGGCGGCGCCTCTGTGCCGTCGCTCGGCTTCTTTACGCCGTTCATGGAATACGCCGTTGATGCGGCGCAGCGGTCGGTTCTCTTCTGGGACACGCTGCGACAGCGCGGCAACCAATACCGCGAACATATGGCCGAAACCGCGCCGCATGTCCTGAATTACAAAGTTGAGTTGGTTATGGACGGGCGCACTTTCGAGCGCCCGGTGAACTACCTCCTCGCGCGCGTGCTTCCTCCGGCCGGCGTCGAGATCGATCCAAAGCTGCGGCCGTTCGTGATCGTCGACCCCCGCGCCGGGCACGGTCCCGGAATCGGCGGCTTCAAGGCCGACAGCGAAATCGGCGTCGCCTTCAAGGCCGGTCATCCCTGCTATTTCGTCGGCTTCCTTCCCGACCCGATGCCGGGCCAGACCATTGGGGACATCACCCGCGCAGAAGCGCTCTTCCTCGAAAAGGTGATCGCGTTGCATCCCCGCGCCGACGGCAAGCCGTGCGTGGTCGGAAACTGTCAGGCCGGCTGGGCGATGATGATGCTGGCGGCCTTGCGTCCCGAACTGTTCGGTGTGCTGATCGTTGCCGGCTCCCCCCTTTCCTATTGGGCGGGCGTGCATGGCCAGAACCCGATGCGTTACTCAGGCGGCCTGCTGGGAGGCAGCTGGCTGACGGCGCTGAGCAGCGATCTCGGTCACGGCAAGTTCGACGGCGCGTGGCTGGTGCAGAATTTCGAGAACCAGAACCCGGCCAATACGCTCTGGACCAAGCAGTACAATCTTTACTCCAAGATCGACACCGAGGCGCCGCGTTATCTCGAGTTCGAACGCTGGTGGGGCGGCCACGTCAACCTGAACGCCGAGGAGATCCAGTTCATCGTCGACGAACTCTTCGTCGGCAACAAGCTAGCCGCCGGCCTGATCAAGACCTCCGACGGCACCGCGATCGATCTGCGCAACATCCGGTCGCCGATCGTGGTGTTCTGCTCCAAGGGCGACAACGTCACGCCACCGCAACAGGCGCTTGGATGGATTCTCGATCTTTATGAGAACGTCGACGAGATCAGATCGTTTGGACAGACCATCATCTACACGATTCACGAGACCGTCGGTCATCTCGGAATCTTTGTGTCCGGCGGCGTCGCCCGTAAGGAACATGGCGAATTTTCGAGCAACATCGATCTGATCGATACGCTGCCGCCCGGTCTCTACGAGGCGGTGTTCGAACGCAAGACCGGCGATACCGTCAACCCGGACCTCACCACGGGCGACTGGGTGATGCGGTGCGAAGCCAGAACGCTCGACGACGTCCGCGCGCTCGGCGGTAACGACGCCGCCGATGAACGCCGGTTTGCGACCGCGGCGCGGTTGTCCGAAATGAATCTGGCCCTTTACCGCACCTACGCGCAGCCGATGGTCCGCGCCATGGTGAATTCGCCGATGGCCGAGTGGCTGCAGCAGATGCATCCGTTGCGGCTGCAGTACGAGTTCTTCTCCAATGCCAATCCGATGATGGCATGGATCGGAACGATGGCCGAGCAGGTGCGCCGGGAGCGCAAACCGGCGTCAGCCGATAACCCGCTGTTGGCCGTGCAGGAGACCGCGTCGCGGCAGATCGTTCAGGCGCTCGATCGCTGGCGGGACATGAACGAGGCGCTCTCTGAGCGCATGTTCCTTACGATCTACGGCGCGCCGAGCCTGCAGGTCGCGGCTGGCATCGATCCGGCCGAAAATCGTGCGCCACGCAAGGTCGCGAAGAACCCGCTCCATCACGAACTGATGCAGAGCCGGATCGACGACCTCAAGAAGCGCATGTCGGCTGGCGGCGTGCGCGAAGCCCTGATTCGCGGGCTCCTTTATGCCGGCATGTCGCGCGCGGCGGTCGACGAGCGCGGCTTTGAAATGGTGCGACGCATCCGTCAGGAAAACGACGCCGTGCCGTTATCCGAATTCAAGACGATGGTACGGGAGCAGTTCTACATGCTGCTGCTCGATCAAGACGCGGCACTGGCGACGATTCCCGCGATGTTGCCGCCCGAGCCGAAGGTGAGGCAGCAGGCGCTCGATATCATCCGGCAGGTCCTGGCGGCGCGCGGCGAACTGTCGGACGAGGACAAGTCTCGGCTGGCTCAAGTGATCAGGCTGTTCGGCGAAAACACCGACGCCACTCCCAGTCCTTTTCGCCCGCGGCGGCGTGAGCTGCAGGCAAAGGCTTCATGACGCCATGAGCCATGCCGAGCCGACAACCGCTCCGTTGCGCCGCAAGTACGATAGGCTGATTGATCGCGCCAGGGATGTGGTTTCGGTAGCGACCGTGGTGGTGCATCCCTGCGACCAGACCTCGCTGCGAGGGGCGGTCGAGGCCGCAGAAGCTGGGTTGATCAAGCCGATCCTGGTCGGGCCGACCCAACGGATCGAGGCCGTCGCCCGCGAGCACGGCATCAACATCGGCCCCTACCAGATCGTCGACGCGGGGCACAGCGAAGCGGCCGCCGCGCGCGCCGTCGAACTCATCCACGAATCCGCAGGCGAACTGCTGATGAAGGGTAGCCTGCATACGGACGAGCTGATGCGAGAGGTCGCCTCCAGCAAAACCGGCTTGCGGACCGCGCGGCGCATCAGCCACGTCTTCATCATGGACGTGCCGACGCACGCCGACACGCTGTTCATCACCGACGCGGCGATCAACATCTTTCCCGATCTCGACGCCAAGCGCGACATCGTGCAGAACGCCATTGACCTGTTCACTCAGGTTGGACTCGGCACACCGCGAGTCGCCATCCTGTCCGCCGTTGAGACCGTTACCTCCAAGATTCCGTCCACCATCGAAGCAGCGGCGCTGTGCAAGATGGCCGATCGCGGCCAGATCGTCGGCGGGGTGCTCGATGGCCCGTTGGCATTCGACAATGCGATCGAACCGGAGGCGGCGCGGATCAAGGGCATCAAGTCCGAAGTTGCAGGCCGCGCGCAGATCCTGGTCGTCCCCGATCTGGAAGCCGGCAACATGCTGGCAAAGAATCTCATCTTCCTGGCGAAAGCTGATTCCGCCGGCATCGTGCTCGGCGCCCGGGTGCCGATCATCCTAACGTCACGAGCCGATTCGGTCCGCGCCCGGATGGCGTCGTGCGCCGCCGCGGTGTTGTACGCTGATGCGCGCCGCAGCAAGGCAGCGGTGCCGGCGGCCTAACGGATGGATTCGATCCTAGTCATCAATGCCGGGTCGTCGAGCGTCAAGTTCCAGGCATTCGCGGCCGGCGCCGGCGGTGGGCTCGATCGCGTCATCAAAGGACAGGTCGACGGCATCGGGACGCATCCGCGTTTGCGTGCGAGCGCGGCCGACGGCGCGATCCTGATTGACCGGACCTACGAGGCAGGAAAGGTCGCAAATGTCCCGGCGGCCATGGCCCTCGCGGGCGGATGGCTGCGGGACGATCGCCAGCTCGCACCGGCCGCCGTCGGGCACCGCGTGGTGCACGGCGGACCCGACTACGTCAGTCCGGTCCGAATCGATTCCCAAGTCCTGGCAAAGCTCGAACGCTATGTCCCGCTCGCGCCATTGCACCAGCCGAACAATCTCGCACCCATCCGCGCAATTCTGGCGAGTCATCCCGACCTACTTCAAGTCGCGTGCTTCGATACGGCGTTTCACCGGTCTCACGATGCGCTGGCGGATCACTATGCGATCCCGAGCCGATTCTATGCAGAAGGTGTCCGGCGCTATGGCTTCCACGGCCTGTCCTACGAGTTCATCGCCGATCGGCTGGGAACCATAGCGCCTGAGGTTGCGCGTGGCCGCGTGATCGTGGCGCACCTCGGCAGCGGTGCTTCGATGTGCGGGCTTGCGGAAGGCCGCAGTGTCGAGAGCTCGATGGGCTTTACGGCGCTCGACGGGCTGCCGATGGGCACGCGGCCCGGCCAGCTTGACCCCGGCGTCGTGCTCTACCTCGTGCGTGAAAAGCAGATGGACGCGGAGAAGATCCAGCACCTGCTGTACGGCGAATGCGGATTGAAGGGTCTTTCCGGCATCAGCAACGATGTGCGCGACCTCGAAGCGAGCCATGACCCGGGGGCGCGCTTCGCGCTTGAGTATTTCGCGTATCGAGCGGGACTACAGGCCGGTTCGCTTGCCGCGGCGCTCCGCGGACTGGATGGCTTCGTGTTCACGGCTGGAATCGGCGAGAACTCGGCCGCCATGCGCAAGCGCATCGCGCAGCGCCTGACATGGCTGGGCGCCGAACTGGACGAGGCCGCAAACAAGGCAGGCCGCCTCGTCGTCAGCGCGCCTGGCAGCAAGGTTCGCCTTTATGTCATACCGACCGACGAGGAGCTGATGATCGCGCGGCACACCCTCGCGCTGCTGGCGGAGCGATGACTTTCTCGTGCTAGGAACTCAATGGCGAGCAAGGAACGAAAATGCTGGCCGGGAAGTGCAAATGCTGATCCGTTCAGGAAGTTGCCGAAACCACAGGATCTGATGAAGCGAGCCGCTCGACGAACAGCGCGCGCCAGTGCGCTGCTCCAGCACTCGCGAAGCTGGGTCAACCCCGCATTTGTCCGCGGCTGCGAAGCGTAGTTGTCAACGCCTCCAGTCTCACGGAACACGTGGTGCCACCGCAGTCAAGATACACCCCCATGTAGCAGGATTATCTGGTGAGCCACGCAGCTTCACTGCGCACCGGCACGCGGCAGCCCATTTTGAACGGCCAAAGTCAGAAGGGCCAATCCGATGTTTGCCGACACAGCCAAAGACCTGGACGCTCTCCACTTTGTCCATGTTCATTTCGTTGCTCTGCAGCCGGATCAAACCTCGCTTATAGATGACACGCCGGTTGGTGACTGCGATCTCAGTGATCCACCACTGGTACAATTCCTTGACCAGAAGAGCGATCGCAATGAGCGCGAGCGCATATGACGTATACAGCCAGACTCTCGGCAGGAGCCGCGTTTCGCTGAGCCAGTAATCAGCCACCGCCTGTCGGCGTCGATCCGGTAGCGGCGGGCCTGGTTACAAGCTTCAACGGCCGGGCGGCAACGCCACCGGCATGACGTTGATCACTGGCCGGCTCGGCCAGAAGCGGCTCGAAATTCTGCGTGAGCTCGCCCCCAAGGCGAGGTCGTACCCTTACTGCACAATCCGGCCAGTCCGGACGCAGTGCCTGAGATCAGGGACGTGCAGGCGGCGGCACAGGCGATGGGACTCGAATTGCGCATTTTCAACGCCACCACGCCGAGCGAGATAGACGCCGCATTCACAGCACTCGCCCACCAGCGTCCCAATGCAATTCTGGTCGGCTCTGACCCTTTCCTTCTGGTGCGACGCGAGCAACTGATCGTGTCGGCTGCGCGCCTCGGCGTGCCCGGCGGTTTATCAGTTCCGCGAGTTCCCGCAGCCGGTGGCCTGATCAGCTGCGGCACAAGTATTGCGGCGGCCTTCCGCCAAGCCGGCATTTATACCGGCCGCATCCTCAAGGGCGACAAGCCCGCCGACCTGACATTCCAGCGATGCTGCATGCCCGCGTCGCTGCCCGCTGTCTGCGTAGCGAGGTCGCACGCCCGACACTTCCAATCACGGCCTTCCAAAAACAGACGAAAAGGCCGGTTCACTTCTCAATCGTCGCTGAAAACAGACCTGCCGGAATGTGGGCGTCATCGGCATCCGTCACTAGCAAAAGTCTTATAACACCGCCGTCCGCTCGAGCATCTATGCCTTCCACCTTGTATGGCCGGTCGAGCCCGCGCAACCAACGCAGACGTCCGTCATTGCCCGCTATTCCAATGGCTGCCCCCATGCAGGGTCCATCGTTATAGGCGTCGTCGGTATTCTCTGCAATGGCGGTGAATACCATGTCGCCATTCGGTAGAGCCGCAGCGTCGGTGAAGCAGTATGGAATTCCATCGATCTGTCCCAGATCCAACGTATTGATGGCGGATGGCTTGATCGAGCCGCATTGCTCAGAACTCAACGCATCGAGCACAGCCGCAAGTTCATATCGAATGATGGCGTTCTCGGCATGCCGCCCGTTGCCACGCTGGAAAAGTCGCAGTTCGTTGCCGCTGACGACAGCGCCTTCGATGTTGAGCGCCTGCAACTCATCGTCGAGTGGAGCAAAAATCGGCGAGAGATCGACAACATGCGATGAACCCCGCATGGCGCCTTGCGCGTCCAGACCGAGCAAAGCGCCCATGCGTCGATTGCGCCTGGAGCCGGAACCAAGCACTAAAAGCGCGCCGCGAGGATATTCCCAGAAGGGGGGAAGCAGTGTGAGCGCTTCAAAGTCAGGCTTTTGTTTCTTGCGGTCCCGTTTGGAGTCGGGCAGCGCGCCGTCAAACAACCGAATCAGATGGCCGGGTTTGCTGTTCTCCGTTCGAAACACGCCAAGGTGAAGTTCGTCGTCCGAGACGACGTAGCTGAAGGAATTGAGGCACACGAGCCCGCTTGCGGCACTCAAATGAAAGGGCCGCCCGGCACTCGCGGCGGCTGACAGATTGAGCTCGCGGATCTTGGTGAGGGTGATCATCCGTCAGGTCAGATTTTGGCCGGTTCGCGCGGGCAAACCAAAGCCCGCCTCGAGGCAGCATATGCTTCCCGAGCCTTGGTGGGAAACAGACTGCGTTTCGAGATCGGTTTGCATGGCCGGAGGGCGTCATGAATATCGAACGTCGCACGTGCTCCAGTCGATTGCGCTAGGATGAGCGTAACCGACCGCCCTAGGCTGCCTGGACGAGTTGCGCGAGCTTCTTGCGCGCGTAGAACATGCGCGTCTTGACGGTTGCTTCGGGGATGCCGATCACCGCGGCGACTTCGGCCACCGACTTCTCGTGGTAATAGACGAGATCAATCACCTCGCAGTGTTCGGGCGACAGTTGCGCCAGGCAGCGACCGAGCATTTTGGACGCATCCTTGCGCAGCAGCGAAACCTCGGGCGTATCGGCCGGGTCGGCGAGGCGCGCCGCGGCAGCGTCATCCAGCTCGGCGTCGCGCGGGCGGCGACAGGCCGAGAGCGCCTTATAGCGTGCAATGGACAGCAGCCAGGTTGAGACCGAGGATCGCCCCTCGAAGCGGCCGGCCTGCCGCCACACGTCGAAGAACACCTCGCTGAGCACGTCTTCGGCCAAGGCGCGGTCGCGGACCAGACGAACCACGAACCGGAACATCGGAACTTGATGGCGGGCGAACAACGTCCGCATCGCCAGCTGATCGCCACGCGCGATCCGTTCGATCAACGCCATATCCGACGAGCCCTGCGGCGGCGCGGCGACCCGCATTGCAGGAGCAGGTCCCGAGTGGGTCAGAGCGAATGTCATGGTGGTCCCCTTCCGTCACGTCCCACAAAGGAATGCGCCATATGGTGAATGGTTCCTGTTAACTCTTGGGGAAAGATGGTGCCATGTGCTCTTGCAGCCACACTCGATCATCGACGTTCGTGTTGGAGAAGTCGGGTCGTCTGTGAGACCGAGTTGGAGGCGATCGCGAGGGCGCAATCCATGGTGAGCCCGGAGACCTCGTTGAGGTCGGCAATCGCAAGGTCTGCCAAGTCGAGCCAGAGCGCGAGCGGCAGGGTACAACCGACCAACTAACGACTCTCCTTCCAAGCACGACCCGGCCCGCCGAAGCCGGGCAAGATCACGCAGGAGCGGCAGCGCAGCGTTGGTGATCGCCGGGTAGCGTGGCCATTGCGGGTCATGAGCCGCACGCCAGCGCCATCACGGCGGGCTACCAGGCGAAATCCTCCGTGTTCGATCTCGTGCGGCCAGCCGGGGCCGGACGGCGGCCGGTGCGCTTGGGTTGGAATGCGGGGATCGAGCGTGACGAAGCGGGACGCTGTGGGCAGCATGTGCGTCAAATATACATCACTGAAACGGAATCAAATGCTGGGCCGGCGCCAATCGCAAATCGCAGGCGTTCTTTAACACCGATTATTCCATCTAATTGGCCTTACCCAACGGGGGATTTCAAGTGGATGTTGTGAGCGTCATGAATCGCGTGCGGGACTTGAGACAACAAGCGGAGTTTGCGCGGGAACGTGCCGCGCAGGCTACCATGGCGGAGGACAAGGCTTCATGGCTGAACTTGGCGACGCAGTGGAACCAACTGGCAGCCGAGGCCGCGCGTCTACCGGCGTGGCGGTTCCAGTAGAGCAATGCGGGCCAGGATTTGCGTCTCGAGAGTGATGCCAAGCAGCCTTCTCGGATACGACGGGTGCTGTAAAGCCGCGATGTCACGCGCCGGTCGCACCGTAAAATCACCCGCAGATTCCTAGGGGTAGCTGGCTACACTGCGACTGCGGTCCCGAGATACACCAAACCTCCTAAATATCTCCGCACCCGAAATGAAACCCGGGGAACGAATTCCTGCTTCCTGAGTTCTCAGTTCAGGATCGGGGAAATCAAATGTCGAAACATTCGTTTATCGCGGCCGGCTTGGGCTTGGCTCTTGCCTTATTTGCATCGGCCGGATTGAAAATCTCAGCCGCGCCGGCATTGTTCGTGAACGAACTATCAGCAGGCGAATCTGCACTGCAGAGCATCAACCGTATGCGTAAAGCGGATCGGCTGCCGCTGATACGCTCGCCGGCAAGCCACCAAAACGATCTTCGCGATACTGTTGTCATTCCCGAATTGCTTGATGGCTGCGAGCCCCTAATCAGCTCGATCGTCAACTCGCCGCTGGCGCGAGTAGCCGGAAGTTGTCTTTCCTAATCTCAACTGACCCACCCGGCGGCCTGGGCACGGACGTATCCGCTTGTTGGGTTACTCACCCGGAGCTCACATGTTGGAGAACCGAATTCTGAGTCTGGAGATCAGCAAACAAGAATGCCGACGGCTGGCGGAAGAGGCCAGCGGACGTGCGTTGCTCACTAAGGCTGATCCTGGAGAGAGCGCCTTTTGGATGCATCTTTCTCACAAATGGGAGCGGATGGCAGACTCGTGCGCGCCTCCGAACTGAACGGCGAGAGATTTACTCTGGAACGGCGCCGGAAGGAACGCGATGCCCGATTTCCGTGGCAAGAAGGCCAGCCGATCCCCCGCCGATGACGAGACAATCCAACATAAAAAGCGCTCAAGCTCTATTTGGCAGATAATACACTGACTGGTGCAAGGCCGGAGAATCCGAGAGCTGAAGCGCTGGCCTTACTTACATCAATGCAGCGGCCCTTCACAAAGGGACCGCGATCAGTGATTGTTACGATTACAAAATTGCCGTTCTTCCTGTTTGTTACTTTCACCTTAGATCCGAAGGGAAGAGATTTGTGAGCTGCAGTCAACGCCTTATCATATTGGGGGGACACCGCTAGCTGTTTGGGACCCGGACTGCGACCCATCACCAGTGCTGTAGACGGAAGCAATGCACTCCTCTGCTGCCAACGGGAGACTTAGGAGGCACAGAAAGATTGCTGCGACGAGCCATTTCATAAACGAGCTCACATTTCGATGGGGCCCTCGCACGTGAGGACGAATGTCAATTAGTTAAGTGTCGTTAGGCCCAACGCGTTCCGCCTCACCCGTGGGATGGAACTCGAATTCGCAAGAACCGTTGAGTGCGGACTGAAGAGATGGACCGCGGGTTCACTGCGGCAATGAAATGCAAGGATCAAAATTACGCAGCCTGCCTGTCGAGGGCGCCATCTCCGTCTCGGAACCCCTTGGGTCTTCGGAGGTTACCTAACTGTCCGACATGAACTCTGCACCAAGAACCATTCGCCGGCCAACCGAATTTGGGACGTCCGAGAGATCGATCAGCTAGGGGTTTAAGGTCGCCTTGGACCTTAGGCGCCATAGGACATTCTTTGATGCTCGCTCTGACCTTCTGGATGTTCTCCGACCGCGACCATCGCGCCGCCGTGAACCCAGCCGCTCCTACCACGAGCGGCCGATCTGACCGTGCGCCCTCCACGCCTCTTCCCGCAAATCCAAACGGAGGAACGTCACAGCTTGAACCCACGTTGCCTACGCAACGGTGACAGACCTGGGCCCCGCTTCTGCGGGGCTTCCTTTTTAGCGCCCCGAAGACTCCGGGGCCCCTCGGAGTTCGCACATGTTCAATCCCTGGATAGAATTCTCGTTTCAAGCGGCTCGGCACGGATGGGAAGCACAGAAAGTGACGCTGCGACTATTGGGTTTTGCAGGAGGCGGAGTGGATGCTCGTTCTAAGGCGGATTCCATAGTTGCTGAGATTGACTCGCTCGCTGGAGTCGAAACGGCTGCTGCGAGCGCTCGGGTCAAGACGGAAACGGCTCCTACAATCGCCGCGATCAGAGGAGCCAATGGGCGTGGGATCGCCGCGAAACTCACGAAGGTGCGCAAAAAGCGGGGTCGGATCAAAAAGCGACGGCTATCTAAGTGATTTCTCCTGACGGTACGCCGCCAACGGCAGTGGTCGCACATAAGTTCACCAAGCGCGGTATTTTTTGACTCATCGGTGGCCAGCTTGGTTGATTCGGACAAAGCCCTAAACTATCAGCATGCACTCGCGACCTTTACGCGCATCGTCGGCGAAGCCGACTCCGAGCAACGATTGCTGCAGAACGCCGCCGCGCAGGTCGCGCGCATTACGCATATCCGTCACGTCAAAGTGCTGCGTTATCGCCCCGATCAGGGAGACCTTCTGATCGAGGCTGGCGTCGGCTGGAAGCCCGGCGTGGTCGGCCATGTCAGCTTCGGCGCCGATCGCCACTCCTCGCCCGGGCGATCGCTGCAAACCGGAGCGCCGGTCGCATGCGAGGACATCCGCAACGATCCGGAATTCCGCTACGCCGATGTGCTGCGCGAGCACGGAATTATTTCCGTGCTCAACGTGCCGATTTTCATCGATGGCAGCCACTGGGGTGTGCTCGAGGTAGACACGGTCGAGAAGACCGCTTTCGAGGAGTTTGAAATTCATTCGCTCTCGGTGTTCGCCGACATCATCGGCCTGTCGCTGGCGCGCCGCGCTCGCCAGGCCGATGCACTGAAGGCCGCGAACGACACGAACAGCGCCCGTGGGCAAACCGAAATCCTGCTGCGCGAGCTGCAGCATCGGATGAAGAACAATCTGCAGGTGATCGTGAGCTTTCTCGCGCTGCAGCGCCGGCAGGCGTCCGGCGAGGAAGCGCGCGAGCGCATCTCAAGCGTGATGGACCGCGTGCTTGCGATCGGACTGGCGCACGATCAGCTCGCGTTCAAGCAGAGCGCGAGCACTGTCGAAATGCACGACTATCTCAGAGCGTTGTGCGCCAACATCGATCCGCGCCGACCGCAGATTGCCATCGAGGTGGACGTGGACGTCGGCCGGCATTCCGCTCGACCGCGCCGTGCCGGTCGGCCTGATCGTGAACGAACTTGTCACCAACTCGGTCAAATACGCTTTCGATGACGAGGGCGGCATCATCAACGTTGTGTTCCGGGTCGACACGACCATCGGCGAAGCTGAAGTTTCGGTGCGCGACAATGGCCGCGGGATGAGCGGCCCGACCCGCAAGGGTGCGCTCGGCTTGCGGATGGCGGAAAGTCTCGCCGGTCAACTCGGCGGGCGCCTCACCACTGCCGCAGTGCCGAAGGGCACGCTGACGATACTGACGTTTCCTTATTCGGTCTGAGGCCGCGTCAGAACACACTCTTCGCGGATCGGGCGTCCCGCCACGATCGAAGCGGCAAGCCATCCGCCCGGCTCGCATTCAGGCGCGTCGCGCCTTGATGGCAGGACAGAAACCGTCCGGACGGGCGTACCTGTGAAGGAGTTGTTGCAGAAGAAGCAGAAGGGCGAGCGGATCGAGCGGCCAGCGGCACGCGTCGGGAGCGGGCCGGGCCACTGCGAAAGAAAAGCTAGCAAAGGGCACAGTGCGTCAAAAGAAGGCCGGCTGAGCAGGAACGTTGGTCTGCGGCTTGCGTTGGTCCTGGCGTAAACCCCAGGACAGAAAATGCCGGCGGAAAGAGGATAATGAACTAAGTGCGTTTGAACTGCGTAGTCTGCGCAGTTCAACTGGGCCATCTGTCCTAGCTCGAAGGCCGCGCTCGCACTACGGCGTCTTGTGGAGCGCGTAAGGATCCGACGCACGGACCGGAGGTTCTATTCGGATATTCTTCAGTTTTTACTTTTCGTCGCAATGCCCACCAGGGCGCAAGTCACGATTGCGCAGCCGATATCCGGCCAGACGATATACGACGAAGGAAGTGTTCAAAATAACAGGTCTTCAGTGTGGAACAAACCTCGACCGGCGACCTTGTTGATGAAGCCCGGGGGCCGTGTTCGGGAGAGATCAGATGAAGTGCAAGGTAGCGATCGCATCGACAACGGCCGCGCTGTTGGCGGGCACCCTCTGGGTCAGCGCCCAACCACAGCCTCAAACCGGCACGCCTGAACCACGCCCTGCGCCATCGCAGAACGTTGAACCCAAGCAAGCGCCGAAGGCGGCAGAGCCGAAAGCCGAACCCAAGGCAGTTCCCAAGGCGGCAGAGCCGAAGAGCTGAACCCAAGGCCGCGCCGAAAGCGGCAGAGCCGAAGGCTGAACCCAAGGCCGCGCCGAAAGCGGCAGAGCCCAAGGCCGAACCCAAGGCCGCCCAAGGCGGCAGAGCCCAAGGCCGAACCCAAGGCCGCGCCGAAAGCGGCAGAGCCCAAGGCCGAACCCAAGGCCGCGCCGAAGGCGGCAGAGCCCAAGGCTGACCCCAAGGCCCCGCAGGCGAAGCCTGCGGAACCAACCCCTGGCACCGCCGCAACTGTAACGCCAGAGCAGCGCACCCGGATTCGTGAAACAATCGTCAGATCCGGCAACGCGCCGCGGGTGACCAACGTCAACTTCTCACTCAGCGTTGGCACGGTCGTGCCGAGAACGGTCACACTGGTTGTACTGCCGGCGACGGTGGTGGAGATTTATCCGGCGTGGCGGGGATATAGATATTTCCTCGTTGGCGATCAGATCATCATCGTCGAACCCGACACGCTTCGGATCGTCATGATCATCGATGCCTAACCGGACCGCTCAGGAGCTATCGCCTACCGGTCTACTTATGGGTCACCGCACTGCCAAGTTGATGTTCCTCATGACCCAAATCGCCACAGCCGCAACGAGGCCAGCGCTGGCGAAGACTCCCGAGACAATTATTGCGCTCAACAGGATTACTCCCAACGCATATGCGACTCGATCGAGTGCCCACCGGATCACTCCGATGAAGCGGCTGAACAACCAATAGCATGCAAATAAGAGGATCAGAAGTACAAGAATAAACACAACAATCTGTAAGATCGAAGCGTCGGCGAATTGCGTACCGAAAAGCCGCGATATCTGTCTTATGCCCCAGAGGCATCCAAACACGATGACATCGACGAGCCAACCAAATCCCTGTTTAAGCCAAGCACCAAACTCCTGAACTAGGTGTTCCATGCATAGATCCTCAGGTCGGCAGAGGCGTGTGTTTCGCGCGCTGACGCTCACGATCGGGTACGCGCCCTAGGACGGACGCATACGCTAGCATCGTCGCTCCAATTGTCGAGGTAACAGCTCGACCACAACAACGATCATCACTACATCGACCTCAACTGGCGCCCTTGCTGCCGGGCTTTTTGGTGTGTTTGCCTGGCTCACCGAGCTTTTGCGCTTTGGTGAAATGCCAGGGGCGCCCTTCTGGGTGAATGGGCTCTGCACTTCGAGGATAGCCAGTGACGGCCTGCTCCGCCATGCCAAGCAGAACGTGAGATTCGATTGTTGAAACCGGCGCCGAAGAGTGCCCGTTTTGGCACGCCAATTTCTCCGAACGAACTCGCTTTAGCGTTCAGTTGCAAGCGGCGTTCACATACCGTCGGCATACCGTCGGCTAAGGCGGGATGCCTTGGCATGGTGAGGGACGCTCCCGTTGGCTTCCCTCAGGTGCCGGCTTACGGCCTCTGTGGGCGTGCAGCCGCAAATCGTGATCATCCCCAAGATGTAGAAGGTCATCTACGCCCAGTAAATGATTTCGCTCCACAACCTACTCGCGCAAATCAGAGGAACTGTGGACACGATTGCGGTCCATACACGGCCTGGCACAGCGTCGGCGCGAAACGAGCAAGCCCGCCAAACGCTTATGCTTACGCCAGGAGTGGCAGGGGGAACCTGCCAGAGGGCTGACGCGTTCTCGTGAGAGGGCGGAACACATGTCTGATGCGTCCACCGACCCAAGGTCTCCCGGTCAGCTCCGCGGGCCTCCGGTCCCGTCTCGCGAACTAGATATAAGGAAAGTCGCCGCTGCCCTGGTGTCGGCGGCTGTGGTCATCTGCGGGCTGTATTACGGCCGCGAGATACTGATCCCCCTCGCGATCGCCTTTCTGATTACCTTCGCCCTGAACCCACCGGTCACCTGGCTGGTCCGCCGCGGGCTGCCGAGGCTACTTGCGACGAGCCTCGTCATGGTGGTGGTGGTAGTGCGTTCTGGTAGGGCTAGGTGTCATTCTGGGAGCACAGGTCCGCTCGATCGCGGTCGAAGCTGCCGGCCTATCAATCCACGATCCTGAAAAAACTTTCGGATCTGCGCGAGAGCGTCAAAGCCCCTGGCTTCCTGGACGGTGTGTTGCAAACACTTCAACGCGTGCAGAAGGAGGTCGAATCAACAGAGAAGAAGCCCGACGAAGGCCCACTACCACAACGCGTCGAAGTCGTCCCGACGCAGCCGACGCCGTTGGAGCAGGCCATTACCTGGCTGTTGCGTTTGTTGGAGCCACTGGCCACCGCCGGCATCATCTTCATCTTCGTACTTTTTGCGCTGCTTGATATCGGCGAGCTCCGGGACCGGTTCCTGCGCCTGTTGGGTGGCAACTTCCATCGTTCGACCGATGCGATAGAGGAGGCTGGCGCGCGCATCAGCAAATATCTGCTGATGCAATTGCTCGTAAACGTTAGTTATGGCGTTCCGCTCGCCATCGGTCTCTGGATCATCGGTGTGCCAGGCGCACTGCTGTGGGGCGCCGTAGCCGCTGTCCTGCGATTCGTCCCCTATCTCGGCCCGCTGATTGCTGCCGTCTTTCCCATCGCGCTCGCCTTTGCCGTCGATGACGGTTGGAGCCTGCTGCTCTGGACAGTTGCACTCATTGTGATCCTCGAATTGGTAAGCAATAACATTGTGGAGCCGCTGCTCTACGGTGCCAGCACGGGTCTATCGGCTATATCCCTGATCGCTGCGGCGGTATTCTGGACGGCGCTTTGGGGCCCCATAGGATTGCTCCTGTCTACCCCCCTTACGGTTTGCCTACTCGTCCTCGGTCGCAATCTGCCGGAACTTCAGTTCCTTGAGACGATGCTGGGTTCTACACCTGCGCTGGACGCTCCCACGCGCATCTATCAGCGACTGATTGCAAACGACGCCGACGAAGCTATCGAGATCGCAAGTGCTGAAATCGAGAAGTCTTCGGTCGTATCATTCTATGATACAGTTGGTATCGACGTTCTCCGGTTGGCCAGCGAGGAGCATCTACGAAACGCGAGCGCCGAGCATCGCCTGCGTCTCGCTTAGCGGCATGGATACGCTGCTTGACGATCTGAGAGATCAACACCCATCCACTCTTGGTTCGGAGGAAAAGCCAGCGGTTCTGTGTATCGGCGGAAAATGGGAAATCGATGCCCTCGCCGGCGAGATGCTGGCGCACGCCCTTGCTCTTGAAGGGATCGCCGCATCCTTCCAACCACCTGCAAGCGTTAATGCCGATTATCTGGCCAAACTTGACCTGAAAGGAGCGGATATTGTCTGCCTGAGCTACTTTACGCACGAACCCAGTCATCCCGGCCCGGCACGCCTGCCGGCGCCTGCGACGACGATGGCCGAATGTGCGCATCGTCTTGGCGCTATGGAATGCGCCGCCGGAGCTGTTGACAAGCGAATCCATTGAAGCGCTCAAGGTCGATGCAGTTGTGACTTCAGTGCAAGAAGCTGTTCGTCGTATTCAGCGTTTGGTCAATCCAGAAGAAGCAAAGGCGGCCCAGGAAGCGTCATTGCCTGACGATGACGCAAAGCGTGTGGACGCGTTGACCGCTACCCGAGTCCTGGAGGGCGACAAGCGTGAAGCGCTCGATGCGCTCGCCAAGCGCGCGGCAGACGTCTTCAATACCGGCATCGCCGTGATCTCCACGATCGATAAGCAACGCGAATACTTTGTTGGACAAAGCGGAAAATTCCCGAAAGCCATTACCGATGATGAAGGTGCGTTGCTGCCGATGACCCGCGAACAGGCGATCTGCAATTACGTTGTAGGTGAGGACGAGGCATTGGTGGTTCCGGATATCGAGCGCGACCCGCGATTTGCCGATAACGAGTCCATCAAACTCTGGGACGTACGCTTTTACGCCGGCGCACCGCTGCGCATCGCTGATGGTCAGATCATCGGGGCGTTATGCATTCTCAACTCCGAACCCCGCACCCTGAAAGACGACGAGGTTGCCTTGCTTGAAACCATGGCCGCCGATGTCGCAGCCACCATCGCCCCCAACAATGCGGACGAAGCATCGAAGAAGCCTGCGCCTGCTGCCTCATCCCTAACAGTCGGACAGCAGGTGCCCGAGTTCAGCCTGACCAATTCGCATCAATTGACCGCGCCGGCTGCATCGGTGTCGTCCGGCACATCGTGGAGACCAAAGCGGCGCACTTTAACCCAAGCAATTCGGTACGAGAACGCACTCAAGACCTGCATAAAAGAAGCAGGAGGTGGCCCAATTGAACTCCCTGAGCGGCGCGAACCACCGACATTTTGTCAACCTGACGGATGCTCTACGCCGAAGCGTGAATAAGAGGTGAAGGCCGGTCAGGCACCTGCTGCACGCCGCCACACCAATTGGGTGGGCGACCATTTTAGCCTTCGACAGGACCAACAGCGTGCCCGCCATCGTGGCGGCACCCTGGACGCCTATACGACCATCGCTTTTCATGGTCTCGACGAGCGCACGAGCGCGTCGCGTTTTGGAAACAGGGCTATCGAACAGATTTACGATTTGCCGCGTTGGTCTGCCTCACTTCGCTTGCAGCCATTTTCGTCGCAGGCCCGGCGCGCTATATTCCAAGAGCGCCCATGATCGGCGAGGGACAGTTTCTTGCGTTTAATCGCGATCAGCCATTAAAGCAGAAACCGTTCGGAGCCAACCCTTATTTACCTACGCGCGAAACACTCAGTCGTTTCTGCGCATCTGTGCGCGCTCTTCTTCGATCTCCTCCGGTTCCTTGTCGTCGATTTTTGTGATTTCGTTCCTCGCTCGCTTTGAGGCATGCAGAATTTCATCAAGCTTAGCATGGATAGCCTGCGTGTCCCGATGTTCCGCTCGTTGGATAACAAGCGTCATACACCAAGTAGCAATCGTCGCACCAGCATGCCAATCCAAGGTATCCAATCGAAAGAATCCCCAAAGCGCCACGTATATGGCTACAATGTAAAATGCAAACGGGCTTGCAGCATATACGCCTCGCTGTGTCATTGCTCGTCGCATCGTTGAACTCCTTGTCAGCGACGCTTGATAAGCGGCGCCGTCTCTTGCACATCATGAGGCACGATTCATACTTCGACTAAAGCTAAGCATGCATTGATCGCATGGAAAGCGCTATTGCGCTTTTCACATCGTACTTCGGCGACATTTGGCATTTCGCTGAGCCGCTTTTCGGTCGACGACGGTTCAGCGGAGCCCGCAGCGCTGTTCACCGCGAATGTTCTCACGGGATGAACGCTGCGTGGAGCGGCAGCGGCAAATGAGCCCACACACTAGGGAGGCTCGGCCCGTGGACCCGAAGTTGCCGCTGGTATTCGGCCCCAGAGGCCTGCGAGAGGCTAAAACGAACTCCGATCTAGGCGCTCTCGAACTGCAAAACGAGGCCGCTACGGCTTCACAAACCCGAAGGCCGTCCGACACCGCAAAACCGCTGGTGAGTTCCGCAGCGGCCGGCTGCGCTCGACGCAATCAGTCGAGATCGTCGTTCGGTATCTTCAAAAGTTCTCCGCACGCCTTGCAATGCACAGCATCGACATCATGGCGCATGAGGCCGCAGCTGGGACATTCGAACCGCACCTTGGCGGGCTGCAGGACGGCGCGCGCGAGACCGAAGAACAGGGTGACGCCGAATATCATAATGACGACCGAGAGCAGCCGACCGGTCGTTCCGGGCAGCGTTATGTCGCCGAACCCGGTAGTAGTCAGAGCAGTGACGGTGAAATAGAGCGCGTCGGCGTAATTATGAATCCCCGGATTGTGGGCATGCTGCGTTTCGTAAACGAGCCCCGTCATCACGAATAGAAAGACAGCGAAGTTCGCGATGGCGATGATGACGTCTTCGTGCTCCCGGAAATACGGGAAGTCGGCCCGCAGGCGCGAGAGCAATTGATAGCTGCGGAGAAGCCGAAGCGTGCGCAACACGCGCAGGAAGCCCACAGCCTCACCCGCAAGCGGCGCCAGGAATGAGACAATTGAAGCCATGTCGGCCCAAGTCACCGGGTGCAAGAATTCACGCCACGGCTTGTCGCAGATCAGCAGCCGGGCACAGAAGTCGGCCAGAATGAGGAGTCCGAACGCGACGTCTGCCACCTCGATCCAGAGATTACGTTCAATGAATGATGTTGCGACCACGAATAACAATGTGACGATGTCGAAGATCAGCAGCCCGTAGCGAAAGCCGTGGGCTCGTCTGGTTCTCCCCTCATAGAGGCGTCTAAGGCGGTCACGCGTCTGTTTGAAAGGATGGGCTTCCGCCTCCCGGGCAACGCTTGCTGGCTGCACTCCCGCCGCGCCGGCGACCGCCAAGGGCGATCTCCCATCCTCGCTGTCCCTCGCCCGGCCGACGCCCTTGGCAATCCGATCAGCCATATCCAGCACCCTGGGCGGAACCATGCGCTAGAAACGAGTTTCCAACACAACTAAAACGAATGCTGATCAGACAGTTTTGTTCCGACTATGCAACTCAATATGCCTGAACGCATATCTCAAAGAAGTCCGCTGACGCCGGCCTAGGAATCCGGAACTTTTCACGCGATGACGTGTTGTGAAATTTAGTCGCGCGCCTGTCGCGAGATAACATCTTATCCGGGAGGTCCCCCATGGGCGGTCTGATTTATCTAATCGGCTTGATCGTAGTCGTGATGGTTATCCTGTCGTTCCTTGGCCTGCGCTGATTGCGCTTACACAAGGCACCCCCATGACAATCGTCCATCCGGTAGCAACCATCACCGAAGAGCAAGGGTCCTACATGCAGTGGGGGCCGGCAGTTGCCGGCGCGCTCGTGGCAGCGGCCCTGGCCTTCCTGCTCCACGCATTTGCCGTGGCCATTGGACTCGCCGTGAGTTCATCCGCCCCGACGTGGCGCGATTCCTCTTTTATGCTGCAATTGCTCTCTGGCCTATACATGATTTTCGCCGCCATCGTGGCGTTTGGCGTCGGCGGTTACTTGGCGGGCCGCATGCGGTCGCCGGTGGGTGGGACCGAAGACGAGATTGAGTTTCGTGATGGAAGTCTCGGCGTCCTTTCGTGGGCGATTGCAATCTTGATCACCGTGCTGATGACCTGGGCATCGGCCCAATCGCTTGCCCGAGTGGTGGCTCCGTCGGGCGGTTCCGGAGCCGCGCAGTCGGTCGCGGGCGAAAACCTCATCGCCTACGATCTGGACCAGCTCTTCCGCGCAGAGCGGCGTCCGCAGAACATTGACCTCGGTTACGCGCGATCGGAGGCGGCGCGCATCCTGCTGACTACGGCAGGCCACGCCGGCATTACTCCAGATGACCGTGCCTATCTGATCAGGCTGACCGCCGCTAGCACCGGACTGCAGCCTCCGGAGGCAGAGCGTCGCACCGATATTGCAATCGTGCAAGCTCGGGACGGCATCCGTAAGGCACGTCGTGCAGCTGTGATACTCGCTTTCATGGCTGGAACGGCTGCATTGCTGGGCGCGGCGGTCGCATGGTTTGCGGCGTACGAGGGTGGCCGGCATAGGGACGGTAAGGTAGTGGTGCCGAAGTATCTCCGTCGCGGCACTGGCGCACCATCGCCGGGCCGGCAGTGAGTGCGTCAGCCGGACGAGCGGGAGCCGTCGTGCTATCTCGTGCGCCCAGCCACGCCAGCCGCGACGACCCTTGATAGCACGGGCCCACCAGTGACCCGTCGTGGCCCGAGCCGTAGGCATCTGACGTTTCGAGCATTGTGATACCAAGGGCGACGTGAGCTACGCCAGCTTTGTCGCTGGTCGGTCCATAGGTACCCGACAGTGACATGCAGCCAAGCCGAGGGCTGACACTTCACCTTCATATCGATGGATCGGGACCGCACGCAATAGTCATGGATGCGTTGGCCCTGTTTCGCCAGTAGCTTAGATTCGCGTATTGGATCGGCGTGCCGCGACGAGAAACCGGAACTTTCCATAGGTTGATCGGTTACGGCCGTATGTTCTTGTTCTTCTCCAATGGTGTAGGCATTGCAGGATCGATCATCATCTCGATCTTGCTATCCGTTCTCCTCCTCTACGCGTGCAGTGGCTGACCCAGAAGTACACAATAGCAATCAATCAACCGACCGGCGACAGCCCGCAAAGGCGCAGTCCGCAACGTTCACAGCTTGCGACGAAAATGGAAGGTCAAAAGTAGTGGACGTAGCGCAATCGCGAGACTGCAAGTTCATGGACAAGCAAGAAGTTTAAGGGCGTCCGCCGGGAGAAGTCGCCGGATTGTGGCGGGCCGGCCGCTTCGATCGGCAAGGATTACATCGCTTGCTCCGCTGCTAGGCGGCAAGGAACCTGCACTAATAGCGCAAGCATTCGTCGAAGCGAAATCGAACGTTGGATAGTCGAAGCGCTTCGGCATCAGCTGATGGCGCCCGACCTCGTGAAGGAGTTCATTCGTACCTTTAACGACGAGGTCAACGGAACACGGCGTGACTGTGATCAGCGGCGCCACGGACTCTTGCGGGAACAGAAGGACCTGCAGCGCCGGATCGATACGCTACTAAATGCGTTTGCTTCCGGTGCTTTGAAGGGCGCAAGCGTCCAGGCCAAGTAGAAGCATTGGAGGCGCGCCAGGAGTTGGTCAGCAAAGAGCTTGCCACCCTTTCGGCCGAGTTGGCACCACTCCACCCCAATCTCGCTGCCCTCTATCGGGGGAAGGTGGCCGCCCTTGAGGAGCTTCTGGAGAGGGACGCCACACATACCGAGGCGGTTATCATCCGCTCATTGGTCGAACAGGTAATCTTTCGGCCTACGGCCGAGGTTGTCTTGAAGTCGAACTTGTGGGCGACATCGCCAGGATGGTTCATTTGGCCGAGAACTCGAACAAAAGCAGCCCCGCTGCTGGGGCTGTTCATGATGAGTTCATACGTTCGGTAAAGGTGGTTGCGGGGGCTCGCAACCAGCGTTGTTTGCATCTTGATTATGCAGTTCTTTAACCAAGCCCGACTGCGAGGCCGGGTGAGCGGGGCGTCCTATCGTCCCAGGTGCGTCCCCGCTCCAAAGCTAGCCGTTGGCGGCTCTTTGGCGTCCATTCGCCAGCCCAATGGGAGTCGCCCGCCCTCGCCGGATGGCAACCTCCCCGGCGAGGGCGTTATTTTCAGCGCGAGGGCGCCTAAACTAGCCTGCCGGATCAGAACGGCCTGAAACGCCAAGGTCGAGATCGCGCAAGCGCGCGATCTCACCCTGCGGCCGAGCTTACACGCCGCGTTGCGATCAGGACGACTTCGACCAAACTTGGGCCCGCTTCCTATGGCTAGAGAGGGTCGGGATACTCTATCGTCCCGTCCACGCTACGAAACGCCGGCGGCACTTTCCGGTGGCGCAACAGGGTGGTGCTCGTTTATCGCTTTATCAAAGCGCCCAAATATTAGTCGTTCCAAGGGATGTGAAACCAATCTCTTCGCACTCCGTTGCTCCAAATCGAGTCCGCTCCGCGAGTTCGCTCTTTGGATCGTGCGGCCACACTCAGAGAACAGGCAGCCCGCGCGCGGCATTATGCGAAGCTGGTTGCCATGGATGATGACCGCGTCGCGTGGATTGCCATCGCAAAACGCTGGGAGGCTTTGGCGGAACAAGCAGAGAAAGAATCCAAGGAAGCCGGCGGTGACTAGGATCAAGGAGTGCAGTGGGGAAGAACCCCGCCGGTGCGCTTTTCCGGCGAGGCGCCAAGGCGTTTTCCTCGGACAACAAAACCGCGCCGTCCCTGCGAATTGAAGCTTCCACCCGTTACTCCTTCTTCCCTAAGAGCAGATGCCTTCAAAGGTTCCCACGCTACAGCCCATCCCCCACGGTGAGGACGGCAAGCGGTGATCGGGAATGTAGGGACACGACAGTGGCGATCGCGGCTCAGCGTCGGAGAACTGGAACCAACGGTAGCGACCGGTGGTAACTCGCCAGCTTCGCCAAGCGAGCCCCTTCGGAACCTTGGGAACTGCGGCCGCGTTCCTATCGCATAACGGTGCGACGCTAAACGCCACAGGTGGGCGGTAAATGTCCGAGGCACTTCTGTCCCAACTCTCAATACGAGGATCCCATGTCAACGGAAATGATCGTGATCATAATCGTGTTGCTCGTAGTACTAGGGGGAGGAGGCTATTGGGGCCGCGGCCGGGGGTATTGGTGAAACGTGCCTTAATCCCTCACTGAACGGCCGGATTCCCGGTCGCCAGACAGCGGTTTACATCCGGGCGTCTTCCGAGGGCTGCAAGCCGGCGATTTGACCCGCCGTCGGGGCCTACTATCAGCGATGCCCATCACGCGGCAGTCACGGGAGGTCATCTTTCGATCACCTTGTCGGCGCGGAGCGAGGTCACCGAAGCTCTTATGATCTGATCGCTGGCGATTTCTATGTCATTCGCCCGGGTTCAGGCGCAGTCCCAGTCCAGAAACGTTTGTGCCGTACAGCCGATCTTGGCGGAAACCGAAACGATCGTCGCCCATCGCGACGGACGCTGATGTTCTTGATCCAGCACCGGCCGCACTGCGCGGGAACGGACCTCAGGCGAGAACTTGTTGCTTGTCTGCTGCTCATGGCTCCACCTTCTCAGGCGTTGGAGCCTCCGGCAAACACGGGACGGTTCAGTCCGGGTCGCGGCGCACATTCATTGGGATGGCGCGGGGAGCCTTACCACGTGTTATGGAATGAGCATGGATTGGATTCGCGTGTCACTTTTCGGCCTCGGAGCTTTGGCGATTGTCACCTCGGTCATTCCGATCTGGCGGACGACACGGTGGTGGGTACGTATTTGTGATTTCCCACGCTTTCAGATCGCAATCCTTGCGTTAGTTGTTCTCCTGGTGACAGCAATCTTGCGTCCCCCGGTCGACCTGCTTGACTATCTTTTTCTGAGTTCATTGATCGCTGTCGTGGCTTGGCAGGCTACTTGGGTCGGACCCTATCTACCGGGTGCACCGCGTCCGGTTAAGACCTGCCAACACACCGAATCGAGCAGTCGGATTGCAGTGCTAACCACGAACGTCCTTCAGGAAAGTCGAGGGGCACCCGAGCTGATTGAAATTATCAGAGAGGCGGACCCCGATCTGGTACTCGCGGTGGAGGTCGATGAATGGTGGGCGCGGAGCCTTAGCGACGGGCTCACGTCCAATTACCCCTACACGATTTGCTACCCGCTTTCCAACGGCTATGGTCTTGCACTGTTCTCGCGTTTGGAGCTGATCCGACCGGAAGTTCGATTTATCTTCGATGAGGCCATCCCCTCTCTGCGAACAGACGTTCGATTGCGCTCAGGGGCCGTGATAAGCTTATACGGCGTGCATCCGCGCCCACCGGCCGTTATGCAGGATACCAAAGAGCGAGATGTCGAATTGGTAAGGCTGGCCGTCGAAATCAAAAGAACGGGTGCGCCGGCTATTGTCGTAGGAGATTTGAACGATGTGGCGTGGTCGCCTACTACAATGATCTTCATGAAGTCCGGCGATCTATTGGATCCGAGGCGCGGCCGAGGGTTCTACAACACCTATCCGGCCCGCTGGCCAGGATTCCGCTATCCGCTGGATTACGTTTTCAACACGAGGCACTTCGATATCTGCTCAATGAAAGTGTTGCCTGCATTCGGGTCCGATCACCTACCGCTTATCGCTGAGTTGAACCTACGAGGTGATTGAATTCTCGGGCGCTCGGAGGCAGAGACGCCAAACGCCAGGCAAAAATTCGTGCAGACTGCGGGCGGACCGATAATTCGACCCAGTCGGTCAGGTGAAAGCTTTGAAAGTAAGTGCCACAGCTGGTGGCGTCGGGTCGGTGTACTTTTCCTCAACGAGAGCGCGGGCGATTAGGCTCGGCAAAGCCGAGCTGAAGAAAGGAGGTCAATGAACGAAGCTTTCGTGTAGCGATCGGAGCCGGCGCCAACCGATGAGTTAACCATCGGCGCCGATTTCGGTCGCAAGTCAGGATACGGTATCAAAACGATGCCAGCTCTACACGAGATGAACTTGCGGGAGAACCAGCGCGAAGTTTTCGAAGTTTACGGATTTCAAAAGAGTTGAGCGAAGCGAGAGGCGGATAGCAGCAGCCGGTGTCTTCTTCGGTGGAACGAGCAGGCTCCCCAAGATTTACGAGTCAACGCGCGGTGAACTTCCTGTCCGTTGGACATCGCGCGCTCTCCGATGCTGTGTGCACGGGCGCACAGCGTCGCCGAACCCCCGGCGCGTGACACCATCCGCTGCCGGGGGTTCTCTCTTGTCCTTGTCAAGCCATGTGCGATGTTGAGGGTTGTACCCCACTCAGCCCCCGGTTTGTGCCGAGGCATTTTGTTGCCGACAGCAGTGTTGCGCCGCCGCTACTACCCCGGGTTCCCCCGGGCCTTTCCTTTGGTCATCTAGCAGCCGTCCCCCACAGGGGTGCAGCGGGCAGGAGCGGGCTGCCGTCCTCCAAACGGCCGAGGCAGCAGTTCGAACTGTCGTTTGGTAGCGTCCCGGCAAAGCGCATCAAACTGGGGGCGTTCGTCCCGCCGTTTGGCACCGCTGACCCGTGATCGGTTTGATCGGGCAACCGCTCGACACCATCACTGCCGGCAGCAAGCCCGAGCCGGTCGAGCATAGGATAATGGATAGCGGATACCGGCCGTTCCGTAACGGGGAGATGCGCCGCCCCGAAGATCTCGATAGCGCCCTCGCCGCCGCCACGCAGGCGGGCATTGATGCAATTTACGCGGTATCGTCGCGGCATATGGTGGCACGCGCTACACGCATCGTCGACTTCGCCACCAAGAACCGTCTCCCGCTCGTCGGCGGCTGGGGTGCCTGGGTGCAGGTGGGTGGGCTGATTTCGTACGGCCCAAATGTCGACGACATGATCCGTTTTACCGCCCTGTACGTAGACAAATTTTTCAAAGGGGCGAAGCCAGGCGATCTGCCGGTGCAGCAACCCACGCGTTTTGAGCTGCTGATCAACCTCAAGGCCGCCAAGGCGCTCGGCATCGACGTGCCGCCCTTGCTTCTTTCCCGCGCCGACAAAGTGATCAAGTAAGTCTGGCCTCTACGCCCGCAAGGTCCGCCGGACGGATAAGCCAGACCAAGCCTCTAGCGAAATCTGCCTAAGTCCACTTCAACGCCCGGCCGAGGGAATTCGGTTCGCCCCTCACTCCGGATTCGCTGTTCGATAAGCACATTCGGGCTTCGCTCATGGCGGAGCACTCGACCATCGCTCACGGGACGGTCGCGCTCAATGACCAGATCGCCGTTCAGGCAGCTCTCTGCACAGAGGGGGCTAATACAGTCCTGCCGGCAGGTGCGCTGAGCGTCTGCGGGTTGAATCGCGGACATACTTGCAATAGTCGCAGCTGCGATACCCAAGCGGATCATGATGTACCTCCGACTGAGTTTGAACCGCAGCAAAACGCTGTAGTACAGCCCGAGGTTCCCGAACAAAAAATGAGGCCTTCTCACCAAACAAGGCTCTTGTAGAATATCCGTTCCAGAAGCTGCCAGCTGGCAAACGCTCGCCGCTCCTGACTCGGGATCAGCGGGCGAAAAGCAGCAGTAGAATGATGATCGGGATTGGGATACCCAGCAGCCAAAGAAGGATCGGCATTACGATATTCTCCTTTACCAGGCTCGCGGGACAAGTTTTCGATCGGTCCACGTTCCATCTCGGAGTTGCCCTCCCTCAACTGCCGCCAAGCTCGCTGCAAAAGCACCGAAAAAAAGCGCCGCTGCTATCCAGAATGCTAGTTTGGCGGCACCCTTGCGCGTGCGATCGGCGGCGGCTTTGGCCTCCACTATGACATCATTGACGCGCTTCTCGGCGTCGGTCGCGCTCATTCCGGTCTGCGCAGCCACTAGGCGTTCAATATAGCTTCTGTCCGCAGGAGCGATCTGGCCGTTGTCGCGGTAGCTTGAACTCCAAAGTCTAAGGACCTCCGCACGAGCGGCTTCATTGCCGCCCGCAGTCGTGCCTGCCTGCGGAGCTGCACCGTCTGGACGGAACAAGCGGTCGACATAAACTTGGGAGGGGTCGACCTGCGGCGCCGCCTGTGCGGCGGCAGGTGCGATCCCTGATGCGGCCCCCGCCACGATGTGAGTGATAGCAGCGCCCAGAACACTGGCGCTCAGGACCGTCGCAAATGCCCAAGCGATGAACCCATGGGCTGTATCTCGAAAGAAAACTTCGTTGGTATTGAGGTCAGTCCATTTCGGACGGAGGCGCGCCGCTAGATATCCTCCGATCGCAGAGGACATGACGGCGACAAGCACCAGATACACTCCCGCAGCCATTTTGAAGGTGGAGGCGGAAACGCCCGAGTTTGTCCAAGGCGATATGGAGGAAAGCCCCAAACCCGCCCCGAGAGCGAACAATGCTAACGACAGCGCTGCCGCAGCGACGGCGCCGGCAGCAATGCTGGCCCAAGAGATCCCTGTCGTAATGTCGGACCAAACCGCGCCGTCCCTGCGAATTGAAGCTTCCACCCGTTCCTCCATGCTTCCCAAGGAGCAGATGCCTAGAAAGCATGCCGACTTCAAAAGGTTCCCACGCGATTCCGACGGGGGGCCGGTTAGGGATACGAAACACGAATGAGCTGAGCCGGTGAATCCAGCGCGAAGAGGCGTCCAATCAACGAATTAGAGGTCGAAGTGATCGGCTAATGCGGGTAACAACTCCGTCCCAAGCGCGTTTCTGGTCTTGAGGATATTTCAGATCAATGCAAGAAATGAGACGCTGCGGAGTGGGGCTAAAATTGCAGCGGCTATAGTAGATCATCCCCTCGTTGACATTTGAGATCGCGAAGAATGAGTTCGTGATCCGCTCATATTCCAGTTCGTTACGAGGTGTTTTCAAATTGGCGCGCAGGAACTCTTTAGGTGAGACTGGAGATTCGTTGAGTATCGAGTAGACGTCTAATACCGACTGACCGTCGGGGGTGAGGAACCGCTCCCCAATTCCGCGCTCGGACTGGCCGCCCGACCTCGAAAATACGTCAGACGGATATTCGACCTGGGTCCCGTACTGATCGGCATAAACTTGCCAGACTCTGGCATCCAGCCCTAGCGCCGACGCGGTGCAGAAAGCAGTCATCGCAGCAGAAACGATCATACTGCACCGACGTCGCCGGCGCTCCCGGGACGTGGATTTCTTTGGACACAAGGATCGGCGGCGTTCTCGCATGGGAATGTAAGTTCTGGTTCCGAAATGAGTTCCCGACGCGCACATGCGTTGAAATCTCGGTGCAACGGCAACGGCCTAGCAGGCTGCCTCATGCGGGGCCCCCGACCCGCCGAAGCGGTCTTGCCGTCTCGTTTGCGATTACGAATTTCGGGCGCGCGAAGCGTCTTTTGCGAAGAAGCTGAACTCACCCTCCCACTGACTCCAGCACCGCTTTCGGGCCAGCCAAGTGTCCCTCAGGAGGATCAGGGACGATCAGGACGTCGGATTGACCGGCAAAATCCGCTCTTTCAACAAACGGTTGCACGACCGCCGCGCAATGCCCCCCACCGGGGAGGTTGCGATGCCACGTCCGGCGAGCGCCAGCGACTGTAGGAGGTGGACGCCCGCCGCTGGCTCGCGGTGCTTCTGCTGGCCACCAAGCCCCAGGCCTTCCAGTTCAAGTAGAAGCCGGATCGCACGGAAATTTAGTTGCGATCTCAGAACTTGGCTTCCTCGCACACTTAAAAGCAAGAGTGATCGCCAAGCCTCAGGCTCACCGTCGCACAACGCAAGCCAACTCTACGCGGAGCCTCCAACAACAGGTGTTATCATGGAATTGTCTCGTGCTGCACGGACGCTGCTACGGTCGTCGACCTCCAAACATCCGGCGTTTCCTGGTCGGCAATCGCTGCGGAAGCTGTGGCCGCTGCGGCGTTTGACGTTAGCTCTGGTGGCCTTCGGTGTGGGCATCGGGTTGTGATAGACAGTACTACGTAAGGCTCACGTGAACGCATTTCTCGAACTTTAGCTATCACGCGACTTCTGGCGTCGAATCACCGAGATTGTGCCGTCGTTCTCTAGAATCGCGGCTTGAATATCTGAGATGTTCGAACAGCCCTCTCGGCGCATCGCTTCCGTCAATTCCGAAATCGAGACCTGCTGCCGGCGCATTGCCTCGGTGTTTCGCCGACCATGACGCACGAGAATCTTTGGAATGCCCTCAATGAGACGTTCGGCGCGTTTGCTTACCCAGCACAAATATCCCATAGCCTGTGCCAAAACGATGAGCGTCGCAGCTGACACCAGTCCTCCGGTCAAAGAATTGTCGTCGCCCACCATTGCGTTCTGTACCGTTTCGCTCAAAATTAGCAACACAACTAAATCAAACGGTGCAAGATCGCCGACGTGCTTCTTTCCAACGAGTCGAAGCAACAAAAACAAAACAACATACACGACGGCTGCTCGGGTGATGTGCTCTCCTACCCCCATGGTCATATCGAGCATCTTTACTCTCCTTATTTGGCCTGGATGATCTCTGAATAGTTTTCACGTAAGCTTTGGTGATTCAGGAGGCCATCTGGAGGGAAATTAAACCGAAGAGAGCTCTCCCATAATTCGAGGGATCTCAGAAAGAAGCTCGCGCGCAAGAAATCCTACCGGTCCAACTGTCCGAGCGAGATGGTCGCCGGCTTTTGCGTGTAGGTAAACCGCCCAGCAAACGGCTTCAAACGGCGGACTACCACGGGCAAGTAGACCCGCTATGACGCCAGCAAGTACATCACCAGAACCTGATGTCGCTAGACCGACGTTTCCCTCGCGACACACCACTGTTTCCTTGTCTAGCGAAGCGACAAATGTCTGCGCTCCCTTCAACGCGACAGTCGCATGAAGGTCACGAGCAGCCCGCTCGACGACTGTGACTGGATTTGCCTCAACCTCGCTTCGTCGAATGGCCATGAGACCTGCCATCTCTCCGGCGTGCGGTGTGAGCACCATTCGGTGAGGACGATAGCCCTGCGATGAAATTATGCCGCGCAAACTTTTTATTGCTCTGGCATCGATTACAATCGGAAGCTCAGGTGTGATTTTATGCAGCACCTCGGACGTGAGGGTCTTTATTGCGTGCTCATCCTCTAGTCCCGGTCCGATCAGCACGGCGTCGGCCTGTTTCAATAGCGGCTTCAAACGCTCGATTTCACTTGGACGGATTCCGCCTTCGGGCGACTGGGAAAGCCCCATCACCAGCGCTTCGGGAACTGCGATTGCGAGAGCCTGTGCATTCGTTGTGCAGGTTGCGATTTGTAGCCGGCCAGCCCCTGCGCGCAATGCAGCAGTGCCGGCCAGAAACGCTGCTCCCGGTACCTGCAGGCTACCCGCCACGACCAAAACATTTCCGCGCGCTGTTTTGTCACCATCTTCTGGATCGGGCAGCGGCATCTGCCGCAAGAATTCGGGTGTGACGGCAATTAATCTCGTCATCGCGCAGCTACGTTCAAATCGGGCTCTGCCGTAACAGGCGTTCCTTGCTCTTCGAGCGGAGCGACAAAATTATATCGGACGAGCAAGAGGTTTCCGTTTGGTCCAATGCTCCTCTCGAGTCGGTATTCAGTAACAGCGCAATTTGCAACGTCGCCCTCACGGTCGATTGCCAGGATTTGTGTCTCCGACAAATTCTCTAGCAAATAGCGCATGCATAGGACGACCACCTGATGCGTCAAGATGAGCACGCGTCGGCCGCTGTGATGAAGACTGATTGTGTCGAGTGCACTTCTTAGACGGAGGATTACGTCGCACCAACTCTCTCCACCAGGGGGACGGTGATAAAATTTTCCGAGAAGTCTGCGGAATTCGGCCTGCTCAGGGTGCAGCTTCGCAATACCTACGCGGGTTAGACGGTCTAGAACTCCGAATTCCTTCTCTCGCAACCGCTCGTCGGCGAAGAATACTTGATCTTGACTGAGAGCAAGCCCCCCTTCCTGACGAAGGAATTCGCCCGTGAGCGTCGCTCGAGAATACGGGGAAGTCAGCACAACGTCTGGACGAAGATGCTCCGGTTGAGATGCAAACCATCGGCCTAGCGAAATGGCCTGGCGCTCCCCCAATCTACTGAGAGGTACGTCCACGTCTCGAGTATCGATGTCGATGCGATGAAGACCAGCAGCGTGTGCGGAATCCCGCGCGACATTTCCAGCACTTTGCCCGTGACGAACGATCCACAGGCGTTCTGGCCATCGCTGCCCCATAATTGCCCTGCCTCACGCGATGCTGCTTTGTCTAACGGTGGGACACAACTCTCGATTGTCACTACAGCTTTCAGGTCTCTCGCTTGACGATACGTGATGACCCGTTCGCCACGGCGCCGCATTTTCCATCTGTGTCGAGATATGGAACCGCCGTCCTGGCTGTACGTTCCATGTGCGTAGACGAAAGTACTGCCGTGTTCGACGCCGAGAATGATCTCCAAACAATCGTCGATCCCAAAGACGCCGCTGAATCGGTCGGGCTGAGATATGTTTCGGACACTCGGCCAGGTGTAGGTCGAAGGAAGTCCGGCAAGGGTTTCACCTATTTCAAGGCAGATCGGTCCAGTCTAAGAGAACCGAACGCTCTCCAGCGCATCAAGGCGCTTGCCATTCCCCCGGCATGGACGGACGTATGGATCAGCCCCCACGCGGATGGCCATATCCAGGCGACCGGCAGAGATGCGAAGGGGCGGAAGCAGTACCGTTACCACCCGCGCTTCCGCGAAGTCCGAGAGAGCACGAAGTACGAACGCGTCGTCGAATTTGCCGACGCTCTTCCAGCCATTCGCGAGAAAGTAAGAGAGCACTTGGCGCTTCGAGGCCTTCCTCGGGTGAAAGTCTTGGCGACGGTTGTCCATCTGCTAGAGACCACGCTAATTCGCGTTGGGAACGATGACTATGCCAAACAAAACAACAGTTATGGACTGACCACGCTAAAGAACCGCCATGTCGCGGTTGAAGGAAATGAGGTTCGCTTCCGCTTTACAGGCAAGAGCGGGAAGCAATGGTCATTGAACGTTAAGGACCGTCGCATCGCCAAGATTATCAGGGCATGCCAGGAATTGCCCGGCCAAGAACTGCTTCAGTATATCGACGTCGACGGCAAGCCGCAGGACGTCACGTCAAGCGACGTGAATGCCTACCTGAAGGAGATTACAGGGAAAGAAATAACAGCTAAGGATTTCCGCACATGGGCCGGAACGGTCTTGGCTTCCATGGCGCTGAGTGAAATGCAGAGTTTTGACAGTACCGCACAGGCGAAGCGAAATCTGAGATCGGCGATCGAAGCCGTTTCATCACGTCTGGGCAACACACCAACCATCTGCCGAAAATGTTACGTTCACCCTGAGGTGCTTAACTCCTATATGGACGGCAATCTCTTGCTGGAGGTCAAATTCGAGGTCGAGAATGAATTGCGAGAATCGCTTCCAGGCTTAAAGCCGGAAGAAGCGGCAGTCCTCGCCATGCTTCGAAGCCGGATTGCCAAAGAGGTGACTTCATGCAATTCGGTAAGATCGGGCCTCGACGCCTAGCTGAGTCATTGCTCGTCGTATACTTCGATCCTTTTTCGGTATGGCGCAGCCATGCTGACGGCACGTACGCGGATGTCGAACGACCAGTGCCCCGCAGAATGTGGCTTCTGCCCAACCGATAGGAGCTAGTAGTGGAACGCCGGCATCCCAGCCAATGTTTCTTTGGACGTATTGAAGATCGCCTTCTCCGGATACACGCTCGGCGCTGCCGCGTCCTTCGGGAATCGAAGCATACTCAAGGGCACTTGTACCAGCCGTTCACCAATGCCGAGATAACCGCCAACGGAAAGGATCGCAGTCGCCACTCGCGCCTGCTGGTCCATGAGGAGATCGGATATCTTCCCGATTGCTTGGTTCTGACCGTTGTAGACCGGCACTCCGATCACCTTGGAGACGGGCCAATCGTTCGTTTGTCCGGATATAGGCTGCGCAATTGTTACTTGGGCGGAGGCAGGGCTTGCGAAGGCAAGCAATGCAAAAGCCGTGAACAGTGCGCGCATCGAAGCTCCTAGGTCCGTCTACCGCGGTTCCGGTTTGATGATGCTCAGCGGGTTACCGGACGGGCCGAGCATATCCTGCGGATTTTGCCCGGTGGTGCTGTTGAGGTTCTGGGGATTTGGTTGGCTTGTTCGATCCTGCGGATTCGTCGGATTGCCGGTCGGAGCTTGGCCGACGGTGCCGGGGGCGTAGGTATTGCCCTGCGCGTTTGGTCCCGCTGGCGGCTGAGTATTGCCGGGGGTCGGAGTTGGAGTTGTCAGCGTCGGATTGGCGGGGTTGTTCAACGAGGATTCGTGGCGGAGGGGTTAGTCGTGGTGGGGTTCGTCGCCGTCGGCGACGTGGTCGAGGGGCTGGTAGACGTGCCAGTCGAACCGATGGATCCCGTTGAGCCGGTTGAACCAGTCGAACTGCTAGAGCTGCTCTGTGCGTAGGCAACCCCGGCCGTCAGCGATGCGACGATTAGAATGGCTGCGGTTTTGATCAAGGCAATCTCCCGATGAGTTTATGGCGATGAGTTGGGAACAGTCCCAGCGATTGACGGCCGACAACGGCGTCGTCTGTTCGATGAGTTCGCCTCGGGCAACGTCTGGGACAATGCGGCGATGGAGAGTTTCTTCTCGTCGCTCAAAACCGAACGGACGGCACGCAGCCGCACGCTTTACAGTGCACTGCGTCCACATCGTGCCGCAACAAGCCGCAACGCGTACTTTTGAACCTCACTTTGGCAGGCTGTAGCACGGCACGGGCAAGCTGAAGAAACAACGTGACGCCGGTTGGCCGAAGCCCTCAGTCGGACCGGAACCGAGGTGGCAAGGCTTCTTCTAGGGGCAACTTGAGCATCCGCTTTCCAGCATCATCCGTTACTATAACAGCCTGCCACGGCCCGTCTTCGCCTCGGCAAATTGCCTGGGCCACGAGGTCCCTCGCTCCTTCCATTGCAGCCTCTCTCGCGGCTGCAAGGTCGGGCAACTCGATGCCCTCATCATCGTCGATGACTCCGTCATGGGACGCGAGATGAAAGTGAAATCTCGGCATACACGAAAATGCCGCCAGTGCGGACCCGGTTCCGTGAAAAACGAAAATGGGCCCGATGTCGTGCCGAGCCTCAATCGGCTTCGTATCGTGAAGCAGCTATTGTCCAGGTACGCGCCATCTGCAACAGCGGATCACGTTGCTCCTCGCTTACAGCGACACGCGCCCAATTCCGGCACTCTTCTGCAAATTCTCGGATTTCCTGAGCTGACATGATGGCCACCTCCTCACAGGGTCGCCAAAACAATCCGGCACGGGTGCAAGAGTTCCATCGAGCTTTCGCGCCGCGCTGCGCGCCGCGAGCGGCCACGCAACTACCGACCGCGAAAATGGGTGGTAAACTTATGCCGGTTCATGCTCCTCTCAGGCCGCCGATGAAATACGGCCACAGAACTACGCGAGAATCGTGCCGTGCGGTGCGGCCGAATATGTCGGCCGACATATTCCTCCCGTGTGTAGCCCAGCAGGTCGAGCTCAGCCTGATTGACGCGGAGGATAGAACCATCCGATGCGAAACCCACAGCACTGTCAACGCGGCGTAGAGGGCGACAGCGAGGAGGAAGTACCGCTTGAGTTCAGAGCGGCGAGTTGCTCCAGCAACGGTCCTTCGCCGGTACCGCGACGCTGCCAGTTTGAAGAGAAGCTGCCCGCCCGTCATAGCCGAGGCATAAAAAACCAGGCTCGTTATCTGGACAGCTGAAAGTCCGTCGCTCATGGCGTGAGCTTCCGTAGTTTCACCCGCTGTGAGGGCCCCTCGTCGCGCGCCGAGCAGACATCGAGAACATCTCCCATTCCGATTCCGGGGTTGCCCTCATTTCCCTCCATTTTTCCAACCAGCCCCGAGAGACGGCTCGATCCGGTGACCCGACGGGCACAGTATAAGACGTAATCAAACTGTAAAATTATTTGATTCTCCTCCACATAGACCGTCAGGAACTGATCCAGCTCATTCGACTTGTAGCCCGCATCCAGCACCTTCCGTGCACTGGGTTATGATCGAAGGAACTCCCATGAAGACGCTCATTGCTACCGCCGCGGTTCTCACCGCCTTCGCAACCCCCGCGCTCGCAGATTTCTTTATCGTGCGCGAGGGGCCCACCGGCCCCTGCCGAATTGTCGAGACCAGGCCGACCGACACCAAGATCGTGGTCATCGGCAACAAGGCTTACAAGGTCCGCGACGAAGCCGAACGCGAACTGAAGATCGTCTGCAAGTAGTCGGAAATGAAGAGGCCGCTCCAAGAGGGCGGCCTCTTTGTAGGTGCAAAATTTATTGGCTCAACCGAATATGGAACTCTCTTCCGAGCACCAGTCGACAGAAGAGCGATCAGCAAGAAACACATCTTACGTGATTGCCGTCGGCGCAATTTCTATATTGACGCTGTCGTGGGTTGCGCTGTTCAATTCCTCCCCACTGGTGTTCTCCGATTCCATCGCCTACACGACCGCGGCTTTAAAGGGCGAGGTACCAGGCCTCTTCAGCGTTTTCTATAGCTACCTGATCGTGCCGCTCCATGGCGGAAAATCACTTTGGCCGGTGGTCTTCGCTCAGGCCGCTATGATGGCGCACTTAATTCATCTCGTCATACGATGCAGCGCAGATGCGGTGTCGTCGAGGAGCGCGACGCTTATTGCGATCACGCTGCTATGTCTTTTCTCAAGTCTGCCGTGGGTCGTCGGACAAGTGATGCCAGACGTGTTCACGTCGATTCTGGTACTTGGAATCTACCTGCTCGCCTTTTGCTCATATGCACTGTCTCGTACCGAGGTCATCTACGTTGCGATTTTGACTGCTGTCGCCGTCACCACCCATCTCAGCCACGTGCCGATCGCCATCGGCCTGGCTATAATTTGCTCGGTCTTACAGGCCGCCCAAAGACCTTCGATAAGCGCCAAGCGATTTGCGATCCTGATTGCTGCGCCTGTCGCAATCGCAATCGCGGCTATGTTGGCAGTCAATTTCGTTTCGGCTGGTCAATGGAAGCTAGCGCGGAATAGCAACGTGTTCATGTTAGCCAAATGGATAGACGAGGGACCGGCGCTCTCACATCTGGAAAGGAAGTGCCCCGATGCCCAGTACGCGCTTTGTGATTATGTTGAAGAACTAAAGGGCCTGACTCACAACGATCTCAAATGGGGAGGCCATAGCCCGTTCCATAAGATTGGAGGTTTTGATTCTCTCGAGCCCGAAGCTGAGCTCATTGTCAGAAACACATTACTCGAATCTCCGTTGGAGATTATTGCAATTGCGACTTTTGATTTTCTGCAGCAAATGACTCGCTTCGGAGCCGGTGACGGTCTTACCCCGACCTACGCCAAGTTGGTCGCCCCGCATCTCAAGGGCCTCTACGATTCAGCCGTTGAGAGCGATCTTTTAAATTCAAGACAAGCTCACGGCACTCTTCCTATCGAGGAATTCCGTGCGCTGCATCTTGCAGCGCTAGCTGTCAGCCTAATCTTCTGCATCATCTGTTTTATATTCTGGCGGGGAACGCTGCCGACAAGGCTGAAGGCCTTATATCTATTCTTGCCGCTGGCAATCATTTGGAATGCAGCCGTAACCGGCGGCCTGTCTGGTGCGTACGACAGATATCTGGCCCGCGTCATATGGATTATTCCGCTTGCCGCCATTATCACGGCACGCTTGGTGATACGGAAATTCATTCTCGAGCGATCGCATTCAAGATTGACTGCGGAGGAATTACTATCATCACACTCGGTTGGCAGCTCGAGCGGCTGATGCATGGTGACCTGCGGGGGCACCACAGCACATCGTCGCCCGCCTCGAATCCTGGTTTGATGAAATCGGCAAAATGGAATCCACTCAAAACTTTCTTGCGAACAAGTATGCTGCTTCATTCCAAGGCGGCGCAAAGGACCTAGCTGAATTTATTCCGAAAGAGATGAAGAAATGGGAGGAACTGGCCAAGCTCGCAGGAATACAACCGCAATGACATCCATCAAAGTGATTTACTTACGCGGCAGTGCTGGATTTGTTGCCCGGATTTCACCGATGCCGGGTGCGAAGGCGATTCTCGAATAACATAGTAGTCGGCCGTTAATTTGAGCAAGGACAACGAGCACGCGATGGCCCATGTACTTCCCGACAATTTCGTCCGGGTGGGCTTGGCAATGTGAGATGAAATCGGCGCGTCCCCTACTGCGATGCTGATCCTGCTTCAAGTCGCAGCCGGCTTGAGATCGAGAACCTGAATTTGCGTCATCAGGTCAATATGGTTCCGCGGGCGGCGCCGACTGTGCGGTGCGGATCGAACATTCATGATTCGGCCTACTTAAGCACACTCGGCAACCACAACGCGATCGACGGCGAAAAGATTAGAAGCCCGACCAGCACAAAATCCGCTGCCAGAAATGGCAGCGTACCGAGGTAGATTTGCGCCACCGGTATCTCGGGATTTTGCGCTTGGATCACGAACACGGTCATCCCGGTCGGTGGAGTTATAAGCCCGATCGTACACATGACCGTAACGAAGATGCCGAACCAGACGCCGTCGTATCCTATGCTGGTGATCAGCGGCAGCGTCACCGGCACGGTGATCAGAATAGTTGAAACTTCATCGAGGAACGTGCCGAGCAGTATATAGAGCACCATCACGGCCATGATAATCCAGAACGGAGTGAGGCCGGCGATCTGCGTCCATTTTGTCAGCTCGCTTGGAAACTGCGTTAGCACGATGAAGCGCGAGAAGATGAACGCGCCGACAACGATGAAAAAGATTGCCGCGGTCGTATACACTGTTTCGAGCAGGCAGTCGACGAGGCCGCGCCAGCCCATGGCTCCGGTCACAAAGGCGATCACGATTGCCGCGAATGCCGCCATGGCGGCCGCCTCGGTTGGCGAGAACCAACCGAGATAGATGCCGAACACGGCAAAGAAAAACAGCACAGCGAGCTTCCACATGCCGAGCGAGGCCCGCAGCCGCATGTGCCAAGGCATGGCCGCGACCCGCGGAATCCAATGAGGTCGCAGCGCCGCGACGATCCAGACGGCGATCACGTACAGCCCCGCAAGCAAGAACCCCGGGATGAACGCGGCGGCATAGAGTTTCACCAGCGACTGTTCGGCCACGATTGCGTAGATCGCGATCAGCACCGAGGGTGGAATCAACACGTCGAGCGTTCCGGCAGAGGCCACGGCGCCCGCCGCGAATCCTGGATTGTATCCGTGGCGCCGCATCTCTGGGATCGCGACTTGCGAGAACGTCGCCGCCGTCGCGATCGACGACCCGCAGATCGCGCCGAACATTGCGCACGCGCCGATCGTCGCATTGGCGAGCGCACCCCGGACTCCGGAGAATAGCGCATTGCAGGCTTGGAACAATTCGGTCGCCATGTTGCCGCGCGCGGCGACGGTCCCCATCAGAATGAAAAGAGGAATGACTGACAGCGAATAGGCGCTCGCCAGATTGTAAGGCACCAGGCCGAACATTTTCAACGCGCGTGCCCAGCCGTCGATCGCCGAGTAACCCAGCAGGCCTGAGGTTGCGAGCGCAACCGCGATCGGCACGCGCAGGAAGATCAAAACGAGAAGGAGAACTATACCGAGAATGCCGATGACAGTAACGCTCATCGCGCATCTCGGGATTTTTGCTGGCGACGAAGCGCCATCGCAAGCGCGGCGGCGGCCGCGCCGACCATGCCGACAAGCAGAGCAAGCCAATGCCAGAACCGCGGCAGCGCAAGGTCGGCGGTGACATCATTGAATTCGAGGCTGTCGCGCGCCGCGATGAACCCCTGCCATGCCATCACCGCGAGCACGACAACCGAAAGCAGGAGCGCAGCACGCTTCAGCGCAGGCACAAGGCGCGGCGCCAAATCATCGATCGCGTTGACGAGAATATTCTCGTCGCGCAGAAACACGCAGGGCAGCGCAAGAAAGAAAGTAGCGGCGAGCAAAAGCTCGACCAGTTCGAAGGCACCGCGGATCGGTAGACCGTTGAAGGCGCGCAGTGTGACATCAGCTACCGTGATCATCAGCATGGCCACAAGCGCGACAGAGGCCAGCACGCCACAGATTAATGAGCAAATCTCGCGCCAGCGCGTCACGTGAGCCTCTCGGCTGATGCCTTCGCCACGGTCACGTTTGCCTGCAAGCCGGGCGCCCGCGTCCCCTCTCGTGTCTGACAGACGTGGACGGCTGGCACACAGACCAGAGAAGCGACGTAGCGGTTCGCTCGGTGACGTCCGGTCATCTAAAAAATTGCAGTCGAAGCGGTGTCTAATTCCAGAAGTTTTTCGATGTCGGGGCGTGTTTGTCAGCAAGCGCCTTCATCTGACTGTAGATCGCGCGCGCCGGAACTCCCTTGCCCTCCATTTCCTTGATGTGTTTCTCGGAAACCTCGCCACCGATTTTACGAAACTTAGCGTTCTCCTCAGACGAGAGTGTGATCGGCTCAGCGCCGCCGTCGACCAGGAGTTTCTTGCCGGCGACGTCGAGGCCGTCCCAGGCCTCGCCGACTTCCTTCTCGAACTCCGGTCATCGACTTCGTGATCAGCGCTTGGAGATCGGGCGGCAGCTTGTTCCAGAAGTCGGACTTCATCACGACGGCGAAACTCGAAATGTAGGAGTACATTTCGGTGCTGTACTTCAAGGTCCTCCGATCTTGAACGCTATCCCTGCCCCGCCGTAGTCGATGAAGGTGCCGTCGATCGTGCCCTTCTGCAGTTGCTCGACCTGCTCGGTCGCGACCACGCCGACCGGCGTGCCTCCCAACGCAGCGACGAACTCCCGAATAGTCGGCGACGCAAACCGCAACCGCATGCCCTTCATGTCATTGGTGCTACGGATTGCCTTTTTGGTGGTGTGCACGTTACCGGGCTGATGCGTGAGTAGCAGCAAGACCTTCACACCGCGATGCTCCGCATCGAGATATTTTGCGCGAAGTTCGGGGTCGTTGAGCACTTTAGTGCCGATCTCGGAACTGCCGACCAGATACGGCAAGTGTGAAATCTCGGTGAGCGGGAAAACGGCCGGGCGTTGCACCGTGCAGGAACCAGGACACGTCGGCCTGGCCGGTACGGGCAAGGTCGTAGTGCTGCTGCATCGGACCCATCTGCGAGCCCGGGTGATCGTGTGGGATCTCGACAACGCGTTCACGGACCGCGCGAACACGGTCGCGTACTCGAACCCGCAGACGCAGATCGGCGCGATCGCGGCCGACAACGCCGCCCCGACGGTCACGTCGACCAACGAGGGCGCCGGCTACCTGCAGGGCTCGACCGTCCCGGCCGCGTTCGCGTGCGCCGACGAGGGCCTGGGCGTCGACTCGTGCACCGCTTCGGTCACCAACGTCGACACGTCGAAGTTCGGCTACGCCTCGTACACGGTCACCGCCGTGGACAAGGCCGGCAACACGACGGTCAAGACCGTGAACTACGTGGTCAACTCGACCGCCCTCGAACGCCGGCGGGACCGTCGCCCCGACGCTGTCGCTGACGATGGGCGCTCCGGCCACGTTCGGCGCGTTCACGCCGGGCGTCGCGAAGGAGTACACGGCCTCCACGACCGCCAACGTCATCTCCACCGCGGGTGACGCGACGCTGTCGGTGGCCGACGCCGGCACCACCCCGGGCCACCTGGTCAACGGCGCGTTCGTCCTGCCGCAGCCGCTGCAGGGCCTCGGCGTGGTCAAGACGTACACGGGCCCGGTCTCCAACGACCAGCCCACGATCACGTTCAAGCAGCAGATCAACGCCAGGCGACGCGTTGCGCACGGGCACGTACAGCAAGACGCTGACGTTCACCCTGTCGACGACGACGCCGTAGCCCTAGTCGTACGTTCGGCCGAGGTCCGGGGTATCGGCCCCGGACCTCGGTAGGGTCTTCCTCGTGTCCGAGGAGAACGTGGTGCTGATCGACGAGGAAGACCGCGAGCTGGGGGTCGGCGAGAAGCTCGCCGTGCACCAGTCCGGTGCGCTGCACCGAGCGTTCTCGGTCTTCGCCTTCAACCCCGCCGGTGAGCTGCTGCTGCAGCGCCGCGCGCTGGGCAAGTACCACTCCCCCGGGCTGTGGACGAACTCCGCCTGCGGGCACCCGCGGCCCGGCGAGACCACGGAGGACGCCGCCGCGCGGCGCTTCGCGGAGGAGCTCGGGATCGAAGCCGAACGCGCTCGAGGAGGTCGGGATCCTGCGCTACCGCGCGGAGCTCGCCGACCTGGTCGAGAACGAGCTCGACCACCTGCTCGTGACCGAGATCTCGATCGACCCCGCGCCCGACCCGGACGAGGTCATGGAGTGGCGCTTCGTGCCGCTCGACGAGCTCGACGAGTGGATCGCCCGCGCGCGCGACGAGGAGTTCACCGCGTGGTTCCCGCCGGCGTGGGAGATCGTCAGCGCTCGAGTTCGCTCAGCGCGCGCCTGATCGCGAGCGGCGCCCGGCCGCTCACGTTGATCATCGTCTCCTCGCCGTGCTCGTGGAGCTCGAACACGATCTCGTCGCGTTCGGTGTGCAGCAGCGCCAGCAGCCCGATCGGGAACAGCAGCACGGCGAGCACGAACGTCCAGGCGGGCCGGCGCTTGCGGACGAAGACCAGGTTGCGCCTCGGAGTTGAGCTCGAGCGCGTAGCCGTGTGAGCGCATCGGCGGCGCGACGAACTCGAGCAGCTCCGTCGCGGCTTGACGGCGGCGGGCGGGCGCGAGCCAGCGCGCGGTGAACCCGGCGCGGCCCGGCGCTTTCGGGAGCTCGCGCGGCGGCGGGGGCGGCGCGAGCTGCGCGCGCGGGATGTCGTCGATCAGCTCCAGCAGCTCGCCGCGCGTCTTGGCCAGGTACGCGCGCGTGGTGCGGTCGGTGAACTCCTCCATGTCCAGCCGGCCCTCGCCGACGGCGTGGCGGAGGGCCGCGACGGTCTCCTCACGTTCGGCGTCGGATGCGCGCATGCGGTCGGCCATGCGCGCACCAGGTTAGGGCTCGGTCGTCGCCAGCGTGAACGTGAGCGTCTTGGTGTAGGTGCCGGTGCGCAGCGGGTCGGTCGCGCCGATCGCCTGCTGAAGGTGATCGGCGACGGTCGCGTTGGACACCGGCCGTTCCACGCCGCGGGCGTCATCTCCACTTGGAGCGGCTGCGCGAGCGTGAAGGCGCCGTTGGTCAGGTGGCCCGGGTCGGAGACGCTCAGCGTCGCGGACCCCGCCGTCGAGGTGACGGTGGCGGTGGTCGAGGCCGTGTACTCGCGGGCGATGCCCGGGATGAAGCGTGCCGAGGCTGACCGGGCCGGCCAGCGAGAGCGCGAGCGTCGCCGGCACGGTGCCGCCGACCGTCGCGGGACCGGGGTTGCGGCCCCAGTCGGGCGACTCCTCGGGCTGCGGACTGTTCGTCAGCCGCCGCTCGTCGGTGCCGTCGACCGCCATCGTCCAGATGTCGTTGTCGGTGTTGGTCGGGAGCGCGGCTGAACGCGAGGCGCGTCCCGTCCGGCGACCAGGCCGGGCCTTCCTCGCAGACCGTGTTGTTCGTGAGCCGCTGCACGTTCGCGCCGTCGGCGTCCATGAGATAGAGCTCGCCGTCGCTCTCGAACGCGATCCGGCGACCGTCCGGGGACCACGCCGGCGCGGAGTCGTTCCCGGGGGTGTCGAACAGCGTCGTCACCACGCCCGTCGCCATGTCCATGACCTGGATGTTGCGGTCGTTGCCCAGGATGGTCGTGGAGAACAGGAGCTTCGACTTGTCGGGCGAGAGGCTCGGGTACCACTGATGGCCCGGGCCGGCGTAGAGCACCGGCGATTCGTGCCGTCCGGGTCCATCGCCCAGATGTCACCGGCGGTGGTGACCGGCGCGTTCGTGCGCCGGTAGACGATCCCGGTCATGTCGGGGAACCACGCGGGCTGGCTGGACTGGGTGCCGTCCGTGGGGCGCGTCACCTCCGTCGTGACCGGGCGGCCCGCGGCGTCGCGGACGCGGAAGTCGACGATCGAGATCTGGAACGACGACGTGTCGTTCGGACGGCTCCGGAAGACGATCCGGGTGCCGTCCGGTGACCAGTCGGTCTGCGCGTCGTAGTACGGGTCGAACACGGCCTGCTGCTTGTCCGAGCCGTCGGCGTTCATCGTCCAGACGTTCCCGTCGGCGGCGGCGAGGCTCGACAACGTGGTGTACGCGATGCGCCCGTTGACCGGCGCTTGCGGCAGCGGCCGGTGCGGCGCTCGCGAGGCAGGCGGCTCCGGCGAGGAGCCACGCCCGGTGCGCGTAGGTCATGGCGCGACCCTACGTCCGGGGTGCGCGGTGCACATCGGGCGTTCGCCTTATCTTGATCTGACGCACCGGGCTTCAACCTCGGTGGACATGACCGATCCCCTGCTGTGGCTCGACGGTGACCCGACTGACGGTCGTCGTGTGCGCCAGTACGAACCGGAGGTGCCGCCGGCTCCGCCGCCGTCGGCCGCACCGCCGCCCGTCTGCGCCCAAGCAGCGCGGCCACTTCCGCGCGGCGCGTCGCCGGTGGGTTCGTGTCCGCCGCGCTCGTCACGGGCGGGGCGTTCGCGTTCGGCGTCGTCGACACCGACGGCAACCCCGCGGCCGTGAACAGCGGGCCCGCGCTCGTCGGCGCCAAGCAGACCGGCGACGTGGCCGCGATCTACGCCGCCGCGCGCGAGTCCGTCGTGTCGATCCAGACGCGGGGCGGGTCCGGCACGGGCTTCGTCACCGGCGCGGACGGCACGATCGTCACCAACGCGCACGTCGTCGGCAGCGCGACCACCGTCCAGGTGCAGTTCGCCGACGACGAGACCGCCTCCGGGCGGGTGATGGGCGTCGATCGCTCCTCCGACCTCGCGGTCGTGAAGGTGGATGTCGGCCGCCGGCTCAAGGCGCTCGTCGCTCGCGGACTCCACCGCGGTGCGCACCGGGCAGCTCGCGGTCGCGATCGGCTCGCCGTTCGGGCTCTCGCAGACGACCACGGCGGGCATCGTGTCCGGCACCGGCCGCCACATCCAGGCGCCGGACGGCTTCCAGATCGACTCGGTCATCCAGACCGACGCGCCGATCAACCCCGGCAACTCGGGCGGTCCGCTGCTCGACGCGCAGGGGCGCGTGATCGGCGTCAACTCCCAGATCGCGTCGCAGAGCGGCGGGAGCGTGGGGATCGGGTTCGCGGTGCCGTCCAACACGGTGCGCGACGTGATCCCGCGCCTCGAGCGCGGCGAGTCGATCCGGCGCGCGTACCTCGGCGTCTCCACGAGCGGCGGCACGGGCGGCGTCACCGTCGCCGCGGTCACCTCCGGCGGCCCCGCCGCGGACGCCGGCCTGCAGGTCGGTGACGTGATCCGCTCCGTGGCCGGCGAGCGCGTGGCCGACTCCGACGACGTCGCGGCCGCGATCCAGGACCGCCGTCCCGGCGAGCAGGTCTCGATCGAGATCCGGCGCGGCGGCTCCGACCAGACGATCCAGGCCACGCTGGGGACGCGGCCGTGAGCTTCCAGTCCCCATGGCTGCTGATCGGCCTGGCGCTGATCCCGGCGCTGTGCGTGGCCTACGTGTTCACCGAGCGTCGCCGCCGCCGCGCGGCGGCGGCGTTCGCCTCCCCGCGTGTGGCGGTCTCGGCCGTCCCGCGCTCGCCCGGCTGGCGCCGTCACCTCCCGCTCGGTCTCGCGGGCCTCGCGACCGCGGCGCTGATCGCCGCGTTGGCTCGTCCTCAGGTGAGCGTGGCGGTGCCGGCCGAGCAGGCGACGATCGTGCTCGCGATGGATCACTCCGGGTCGATGATGGCCACGGACGTGGCGCCTTCGCGGCTCGAGGCCGCCAAGGATGCGGGCGAGGCGTTCCTGGACGAGGTGCCGGACCGGGTGCGGGTCGGCGGCGTGGTGTTCAACCATCGCGCGCAGGCCGTGTCCTCGCCGACGACCGACCGCGACGAGGTGCGCGAGCGCGCTGGAGGCCGCGATGACGCCGAGCGGCGGCACCGCGACCGGTGACGCGCTCGCGACGTCGCTCGCGATGATCAGCTCCCAGAAGGCGCCGGGCGCGATCGTGCTGCTCTCCGACGGCAAGGCGACGCACGGGCAGGACCCGCTGCCGATCGCCGATCAGGCCAAGGAGGCCGGCGTGCCGATCTACACCGTCGCGCTGGGCACGGCGTCGGGGACGTTGCCCAACGGCGACGCGGTCCCGCCGGACGTCGACACGCTGCGCCAGCTCGCGGAGCGCTCGGGTGGCGAGGCGTTCACCGCCGACCAGTCCGACGCGCTGAGCGCCGTGTACGAGCAGCTCGGGTCCGAGGTCGCGACCAAGATGGAGAAGCGCGAGGTCACGAGCGCGTTCGCGGGTGGCGCCGCGATCCTGCTGCTGCTGGGCGGCGGGCTCTCTCTTAGGTGGTTTCGTCGGTTGCTTTGAGGTTGCGTTCAGCAACCGAGGCTTGACTGTGGGCATGCGCAAGGCCGGATTTGCCGCCACATTGGTGGCGGGCGTGGGACTGCTCGGTGCTTCTCTTCACGGGATGACGAGCGTGGACCGCACGCTCGCCATCGCCGCCGCCACCCCGACGCCCGCGGCGCCGTCGCCGGAGCTCGTGCTCGAGAAGCGGCACCGCGGCGGCTACGACTGCGACAAGTGGGAGCGCAAGGAAACGCGGGAGCGCTCTCAGCCGCACGTGTAGTGTCCGCACATGCGGCCGCGTCCCGCTCCGTCAAGTCTAGTCCTTCACGACCCTGATGATCGTCTGAATCACGTAGTAGACAGACAGCACGAAGAACGCGCCGCCGATCAGCGCCCGCGCGGTGTCGTCGTTGATGGGCGCGCGCGGCGCGACGACGTCCGCGACCTTCTCCCGCCATCCGATGAGTCCCGCGTGCCCGACAGTCTTGTGCAGCTCCATGTCAGTCTCCCCTACCCAGTGGTCGTCGAGGTCGAGCATCAGGAGCGGTACTGGTACCCG
>CAWJKL010000003.1:0-1244810 GCA_963843475.1 uncultured Alphaproteobacteria bacterium
TTCGGCGTGGAGTGGACCCACGTTCCCTATGTGGGTGGCGCCATGCCGCTCAACGATGTGATGGCGGGCCGGGTCGACATGTCGATCGACTCCATGCTCACCATCTCGCCGCTGGCGCAGAGCGGACGGATGCGTGCGATCGCCGTCACGTCGGCCGGGCGTCAACCTCTGCTGCCGGACACGCCGTCGTTCGGCGAACTCTCACCGGGCTTCTCGGTCGGCACCATTCTCGGTCTAGCAGCGCCGGCGAAGACGCCGCCCGCGATCGTCGCGCGGCTCAATCGCGAGGTCGCTGCCGTCGTGAACACCGACGCGGTGAAAGAGCGCATGCGCACTATGGGCAACACTGCCAAGGCCGGCACCCCCGAAGAATTCACCCAAACGGTCACCGAATACGTGGCGCGCTGGACGGGCGTCATTGAACAGCTCGGGATTGCCCGCGGGTGAACCCCGGAAGGGGCAGCCGAAGCGGCGGACCGGGGTCAAAAGGCGGCAGCCTGGCGAGGCCGGAAGGCTTGACTGACCGCGCCATTCGTCATTGATGGCGGCCAGTCGCCGCTGGCCCAGCCGGCCCACCGACAAGTCCAAAGATATCCGCACGATCAAGGAACTAGCGATGTCCCAGAACTCTTCGCGCCCCGTCGGACGCCACTTCCTGCAGATCCCGGGACCGACCGCGCTGCCCGACCGCGTCCTGCGGGCGATGGACACGCCGATCATCGATCATCGCGGCCCGGAGTTCGCCAAGCTCGCCAAGCGCTGCCTCGACGGCATCAAGACCATCTTCAAGACCACCAATCCGGTCATCATCTACACCGCGACCGGCACCGGCGCGTGGGAAGCCGCGCTGGTCAACACGCTGTCGCCCGGCGACCGCGTGCTGATGGTGGAGACCGGCCAGTTCGCCACGCTGTGGAAGAAGATGGCGGAGAAGCTCGGGCTCAAGCCGGAGTTCATCAAGACCGACTGGCGCATCGGCGCCGACCCGGCGGCGATCGAGGAGCACCTGCGCAAGGACAAGGCGCACGAGATCAAGGCGGTCTGCGTGCTGCACAACGAGACCTCGACCGGCTGCCTGTCGCCGATCGCCGAGATCCGCAAGGCGATCGACGCCGCCGGCCATCCGGCGCTGTTCCTGGTCGACACCATCTCGTCGCTCGCCTCGACCGACTACCGCCACGACGAATGGGGCGTCGACGTCACCGTCGGCGGCGCGCAGAAGGGACTGATGCTGCCGCCCGGCATGTCGTTCAACGCGATCAGCGACAAGGCGCTGGCGGCGTCGCAAGACCTCGAAGCTGCCGAAGTCGTTCTGGGCATGGGACGACATGCTCAACATGAACAAGATCGGCTTCTTCCCCTACACGCCGGCGACCCAGATGCTGCACGGTCTCGCCGCCGGCATCGACATGCTGCACGAGGAAGGGCTCGACAACGTGTTCGCCCGCCACGATCGCCTCGCCGAGGCGACGCGGCGCGCGGTGCGCGCCTGGGGCCTCGAGATCATGTGCCGCGAGCCGAAATACTATTCGCCGACCGTCACGGCGGTGATGCTGCCCGAGGGCCACAACGCCGACGCCTTCCGCAACCTCGCGCTCGACGACCTTCAACATCTCCTATGGCGCGAGCTTCGGCGCCTACGCCGGCAAGTATTTCCGCATCGGCCACCTCGGCGACATCAACGACGGCACCTTGATGGGCGCGCTCGCCTCGACCGAGATGGCGCTCGCGCTCGCCGGCGTCCCGCACAAGAAGGGCGGCGTGCAGGCGGCGATCGACTACCTGATTTCCGCGCGCAGCCGGAGCCCGGCCCGGGTGGCCGCGGAGTAGCGTGAGAACATCGTTCGAGACCGCAGGGAGGACTGCATGAAATCGCTGTGGGCAGCAGTCGTCACGATCGTCCTTGCGACAACCGGCGTGGCGAACGCGCAAGGCTATCCCAACAAGCCTATTCGCTTGTTGGTGCCGTTCGTTGCCGGCGGCGCGGTTGATACCTTGGCGCGGCTACTCGGCAGCAAGCTGTCCGAGCAGCTCGGCCAGCCGGTCGTGGTCGAGAACCGCGCGGGCGCCGGCGGCAATCTCGCCCCCGACGCACTCTCGAAGGCGCCGCCGGACGGCTACACCATTCTGCTCACCACCAACGGGCTCGCCATCAGCCCGTCGCTCTATCGGACCTTGCCGTTCGACGTGCAAAAGGACTTCGTCGCAGTGACGCAGGTCGTCGCCTCGCAGCTCGTTATCGCGGCGACGCCAAAGCTGTCGGCCAATTCCATCGCCGAACTGATCGCTCTCGCCAAGGCCAAGCCGGGCGGGCTGAACTATGGCTCGACCGGCATCGGCAACCCGCTGCACCTGACCATGGAGATGCTCAAGAGCACCGCCGGCATCGACATCCAGGCGGTCCCGTATCGTGGCGATGCCCCTCTCAACGCCGCGCTGATCACCGGCGAGATTCAGGCGGCCGTGGTGCCGATGGCGACGGTGCTGCCGCACCTGGAGAGCGGGATGATCAAGGCGCTGGCGATTGGCGGCGCCAAGCGCTCGCCGGCCCTGCCCAACGTCCCGACGGTGGCCGAGACCATCCCCGGGTTCGAATCCACGAGTTGGCAGGGGCTCTTCGTACCCGCCGGCACGCCGCGCGACATCGTGCTGACGATCCAGGGCGAAACCGCCAAGGCGCTCAAGCTGCCGGACGTCGTGGCGCGCCTGAAGACCGGCGGCAACGAGGGCGTGGGCAGCACGCCGGAGGAGTTCGACGCCCGCTTTCGCGCCGACATCATGAAGTTCGCCAAGATCATCAAGGATGCGAATATTCCGACCCAGGATTGAGCGGTCGAACCAGGGTGGCGGTTCAGAAGTCCGCAGATGGGATGCCGCACAACGATGCGAACTTCGGAATCAAGATACTAGTGGCAATTGCCATCAAGGTCCGGAAGGATCATAATTTTAGGTAAGCGGTTTGAATCGCAGGAGCGGAGGCGGCCCATGTCGATCGAAGGTCTTGGATACGTCGGCGTTCGCGCCAAGTCGCTGGAGGACTGGTCGAATTTCGGCACCCGCTTCCTCGGGATGCAGCTCGTCGACAAGAGCGCCAAGAGCCTCGCGCTGCGGATGGACGACCGCAAGCAGCGCGTCGTTGTCACCGAGGACGGTGGCGAAGGGGTTGCCTTCTTCGGCTGGGAAGTGCCGAATGCCGCCGCGCTCGACGCCATGGCCGCGCGCCTCGAAAAGGCCGGCGTGCAGGTGGCGCGCGGTGTGCGCGCGCTTGCGCAGGAGCGCCGCGTCGCCGACCTGATCGTGTTCAACGATCCGCTCGGCTACCGGCTGGAGATTTTCCACGGGCCCGAAACCACCAGCGAGCCGTTCAAGCCAGGCCGCTCGATCTCCGGTTTCCGCACCGGCCCGCTCGGCATGGGTCACGCCGTGCTGCACGTGAAGGACATCAACGACGCGATACCATTCTATCGCGACGTACTCGGCTTTAAGCTCTCCGACTACATGGTGCGGCCGTTCAACGCCTATTTCTTCCACGCCAATCCGCGCCACCATTCGATCGCCTTCATCGAAACCGGGCGCAGCGCCACGCATCACCTGATGGTCGAGCTGTTCAGCCTCGACGATGTGGGCCAGTGCTACGACCTCGCGCTGACCGAGCCGGAGAAGTTGATCGGCGTGACGCTCGGCCGCCACATCAACGATGAGGTCACCTCTTTCTATTCGAACTCACCCTCGAATTTCATGTTCGAGTACGGCTGGGGCGGTCGCGTCATCGACGTCGACAACTGGAAAGAGGAAGAGGTCACCTGGGGTCCCAGTATGTGGGGTCACGACCGCATGTGGCTGCCGCCCGAAACCCGCGTCGAGGCCCGCAAGCTGCGCATCCAGGCGGCCTCCTCCGGCCTGCGCAAGCCGGTCAACGTGATGGAAGGCAACTATCACCGCATGCCTGGGGTCTGCCCCTGGTGGGACGGCATGCTGCGCGGCGAAGCCGCGGAGTAGTGGCCACACTATTGTTCGAACGCTGACCCCGTCCAGGTTGCTGCGGGTACTGTTTCCGGTCGCTCGCGCGCACCTGCCTCACCGGCTGCACTCGATGGCCTCGATCATCGCGGTCATCGCCGCGGCCGATTTCAAGCCTGCGTCGCGCACCAGCGTGCGCCAAGTCCAGAAGCTGAGCGCGACCTGCAGCATCGGCCGCTGCTTGGCAGTGAGCTTTGCGCCGAGCACGTCTTTGTAGGCGGCGAAGTACGGCCCCATCCGCATCTCCACGATAGCCCGCATCAGTGCATGATGCTCGGCATCGCGAAGTATTCGAGTCTCAACCCCGGCATGGGCGCCACGATCCGCAAGCTCGCGGACTTCTCGCCGCTGACGCTCGCAGTCATGCACGGTCCGTCGTATACGGGTGACGGCGCCGCGGCGCTGCACGCGCTCGCCGACAGCTACGACCGGCGCGTGGCCGACAGCGCCAATGCCGCCGGCCTGATGCCGCACACCGCGCAGCGGCGCAAGCATGTTTCGGTGAGTTTGAAGCGCTACCGCTCACGGGCTCCCCTCCCCCTTGTGGGGAGGGGTGGGGGGGGGGTCGCAAGTTCAGTCGAGATGCGGCCAAAACACCTACGCCGCGATCTTCACATATTCGAAGTCGCCCGGTTTGTTGTCGATGCCGACGCGCGGCGGCGCGATCCAGCTCGCGAACTGGCCGGGCTCGGTGACCGGCTTCATCAGGCTCTGGATGAAATCGCCGTCGGCGGTCGTCGGCAGCCACTGGTCCTTCGCGCGATTCCAGGTGGCGTCGTCGACGATCACACCGGCTGGCGAAACCTTGACGTTCCTGAACTCGCCGATCTGCCGGTGGAAGCCGACGTGCGGCAGCACCAGCTTGAACGGCACGCCGACGCGTTCGATGATCTTGTTCCAGCGATCGAGCCCGCGCTGGCAGTCGGCGGTGTAGTCGTCGCGCAGCCGCATGTTGATGGCGGTCAGCGCCGGTTCGTTGACGCGCTTGATCTCGCCGTCGACGAACTTCAGGACCGGATAGGTCGAGTTCTCGAGGCGATGGTCGTCCTCGATCTTGGTCTCCTGAAACCGGCCCTTGAGCCCGGAGTTGAAAGCATTGGCCGCATTGGTGGAGACCTCCGAGCCGAACAGGTCGAGCGAGAGCGTGTAGTGCAGGTTGAGCTTCTTCTGCATGGTCGGAAGATCGATCACGCCGAGCGCGCGCACCTTCTCGATCTCGTTCGGGTCCTCGATGCCGGCCTCTTTCATCGCCTCACAGGTGCGTTGCAGGGTGCGGCCGATGCCGGTCTCGCCGACGAACATGTGGTGCGCTTCCTCGGTCAGCATGAAGCGGCAGGTCCGCGACAGCGGATCGAAGCCCGACTGCGCGAGGCTTTCGAGCTGCATCTTGCCGTCGCGGTCGGTGAAGAACGTGAACATGTGAAACGACAGCCAGTCCGGCGTCGCCTCGTTGAACGCGCCCAGCATGCGCGGCTTGTCGGCGGAGCCGGAGCGGCGCTGCAGCAGTTCCCCAGCTTCCTCGCGGCCGTCGCGGCCGAAATATTTCTGCAGCAGGTAGACCATCGCCCAGAGGTGACGACCTTCCTCGACGTTGACCTGGAAGACGTTGCGCATGTCGTAGAGCGACGGCGCGGTCTTGCCGAGATGGCGCTGCTGCTCGACCGAAGCCGGCTCGGTGTCGCCCTGGATCACGATCAGACGGCGCAGCATGGCGCGGTATTCGCCCGGCACCTCCTGCCACGCCGGCTCGCCGAGATGCTGGCCGAACGGCACCTTCCGCCCGTCCTCCTGCGGCGCAAGCAGAATGCCCCAGCGGTATTCCGGCATCTTCACGTAGTCGAACTTCGCCCAGCCTTTCGGGTCCACCGAGACGGCGGTGCGCAGGTAGACCAGCGAATCCTGGAAGCCGCTCGGCCCCATCTCCATCCACCAGTCGATATATCCCGGGTGCCAGCCTTCGAGCGCGCGCAGGACGGTGCGGTCCTCGGTCAGTCCGACGTTGTTGGGTATCTTGGTCGAATAATCGACGTTCTGGATGTCCATGGCACTCTCCTTGTAATTCTTGCTCCGGCCTCGCCCTTCCCTCGCCCTTGCGGGGAGGGGTCGGGGTGAGTTCCTTCAGCTACTCACCGAACTACCCCCTCCCCAACCGGGAGAGGAGCGCGCCGGAGTTCGCGGCGCCCTCCGTGCATCACACGCGTCTCGTGTCGAACACCGGCTTCTGGCCGGTGCCGTACCGTTTGAGTGCGCCTTCTTCGCCGACCGCGTTGCCGCGCTGGAAAATCCAGTTCTGCCAGGCGGTCAGCCGCGCGAAGATTTTCGTTTCCATCGTCTCCGGACCGCCGAAGCGCAGATTGGCTTCGAGCCCGGTGAGCCCGTCGGGCGAAAAGCTCGCGCGCTCCTCGAGAAACACGCGAATCTCATCTTCCCAGTCGATATCATCGAGGGCGAAGGTTACGAGCCCGGCGCGTTCGGCCGCCTGCGCATCCAGCGCTTTGCCGATCTCGGCCTTGGCGCGGTCGAGGTCTGTCGGATCGGCGAGGAAGCGGCTCCCGAGCCGCGACAGTCCGTTCGACATCGGGTAGGCGCCGAAATTCACGTTCGCGAGCGACAGCGTGGCCGGCGGCTTGTTGTCGCCGGGCAGCTGGCCGATCAGCATGTAGGAGCGGTCGGCGGCGAAGACGAGTTCCGCCAGCGTACCGGCGAAGCACGAGCCCGGCTCGATCAGCGCAACCAGCGAGCGCGAAGTCAGATCGACCCGCTTAAGCGTGCGTTTCCACAGCGCCCGGATTTCGCGTCCCAGCCAGTGATCCTGGTGGGCATCGAGAAACACATCGTAGGCGAGCACCTGCGCCGGATCGCCCGACGACTTGAACACCAGGGCCGCGGTTTCGAGTTCGTTGATCCGGATGTCGAGAATGGCGTCGTCGAGTTCGCGTGCGAGCTTGAGCGGCCAAAAATCCGCGCCCTGCGCCACCATCGCGTCGGCGGACGCTGGCGGCGCGGCCTGCGGCCCGCGCACCGTGATGGTAGCAAGGCGCTGCGCCCGCGCCAGCTCCACCGAGACGAATTCGTATTCGACCCCGTCAGCCGTGCGCTCACGGTTGAGCGGATTGAGCGCAATGCCCTTGGCGCCCTGCGGGCGGGTCGATTTCGCCGCGAACTCGCGGGCGCGCGACGTCACCGTCTCCTCGAACTTCGAGCCCGGCACGACCTCGTCGACCAGCCGCCAGTCGACCGCGCGCTTGCCCTTGATGCCTTCCTCGGTGGTGCAGAACACGTCGGCGTGGTCGCGCCGCACCTTGCGCTTGTCGGTGACGCGGGTGAGCTCCGCCGGTACCGGGCAGGACGGCGAGCAGCGGCAGTTCGGGCAACGACACGGTGGAAGAACCATCGTCGACCAGCATGATGTGATCGGCCGCCAATGCGAGTTCGTAGCCGCCGCCCGCGGCCGTGCCGTTGATCACGCAGATGGTCGCCAGCCCCGAGGATGCGCTCGCGTCCTCGATGCCGTTGCGGGTCTCGTTGGTGAACTTGCAGAAATTGACCTTGTGGGCATGGGTCGCGCCAGCCAGCATGCGGATATTAGCGCCGGCGCAGAACACCCGCGGCTTGCCCGAGCGCAGCAGGATGACCCGCACCTCGGGATGCTCGAAACGCAGCCGCTCGATCGCGTCCGCCAGCTCGATGTCGACGCCGAGATCGTAGGAATTGAGCTTGAGCTCGTAGCCCTCGAACAGCGTGCCTTTCTCGTCGACATCCATGGTGAGCGTGGCGACATCGCCATCGACCTTGAGTTTCCAGTGGCGATAGCGCAACGGGTCGGTCTGAAAATCGATCCGGCTCTTGCCATTGCTCAATTTGCGCTCAGCGTCGGCCATTTGCATCCTCACATCATTCAGCGGCACGTCGGGCGAAATCGCCTTCGTGGTGGTCGCGCAGCAGGCGGTTGGCGAAATCGGCGATGGCGGTGAGCGTCGCCTCCGGTGCCTCGCGATAAGGGGCGTGCCGGATTTCCGGCAGGAACGCGACCTCGACTGGGCAGTAGCATTCCTCCCGCGCGACCTCGATCTGCCGCATGGTTCCGTACTGGTCGTTCTCACCCTGCACGATCAGGATCGGAACGCGGATGTAGGCGAGAGCGTCGGTGATGTCCCAGTTGCGAAAATCGGGCAGCAACCACGGTTCGCACCAATTGTAGAACGCGTTGTCGACGTTGACGTGCGAGCGCGCGAGCTTTTCGCGCAGCGTGCCTTGTTCAAACGCAACCTTGGCGCGGGCAATTTCCTCGATGCCCATGTCCTCGGTGAAGAAGTGCGGCGCCATCAGCGCCAAGCCGCGTATCCGGTGATCCTGAATCGTGCCGGCGCAGATCGCCGCGATCGAGGCGCCGTCGCTGTGGCCGACCAGCAGCCCGCGCCGGAACCCGATCGCATCGAGTACGCGCGGCAGCACGTCGCGCCCTTCCTCATGCATGAACCACACCGTGCGCGGCAGCTTCGACGGCGAGGAACTGCCGTAACCGGCGCGCGAATAGGCGAACACGCCAGCGCCGGTCGCGGCCGCAAGGTCATCGGCGAATTTGCCCCAGATGCCCGCATGCCCAAGCCCCTCATGCAGCAGCACGAGCGTCGGCGCCGCATCGGGATGCGGACCGATCATGCGGTATTCGAGCCGCATGTCGCCGACATCGAGGAAGCCCTGGTCGGCAAGCGTCACACGCTCTCCTCCCTGACGGCCGTCATGCGCGGGCTTGACCCGCGCATCCATCTTCCTTTTGGAGAAAGATGGATCGCCGGGGCAGGCCCGGCGATGACGCATTGAAAGGTCATCGTACCCTTCCAGCAACATAACGCTCAGCGATCCGCGTGAGTTTCGCGAAGCTCTGCTCGACGCTGTCGCCGGACGTGTCGAGTTCGGCATCGGCGCGCGCATAGTCCGGGCCGCGCGCATCCAAAATGGCGACGAGGTCGGCCATCGCCTCGCGATTCTGCGCCATGGGGCGGAAGTCGCCCTGCTTCATCACGCGGCCCATATGGTCGTCGGGCCGCGCCTTGAGCCAAACCGTGTGCGTATGGCGCAGCAGCAGTCCGTAGGTCTCGGCGTTCGCCACGATCCCGCCGGCGGCGGCGATCACCGCGGCTTCGTTGGCGGCGATCACCCGCTCGAGGCAGGCGCGTTCGTAGCGGCGGAAGGTCGCCACGCCGGCAATCTCGATCAGGTCGGGAATGCGGGCGCCGTATTCCTGTTCGACCAAGCGGTCGAGTTCGATGAACGGGCAGCCGAGGTCGGCCGCCAGGCGCTGCCCGAGCGTCGATTTGCCGGCGCCGCGAAGTCCCACCAGCGCGATCCGCCGGGCCCGGTCGGTCGCCGTCTGCCGCATGACCTGCGCCTCGATCCATTCGGCGACCGCAGGCAAGTCGGACTGCGGGAGCCGCCCGAGCAGATCGACGATGCGGGTAACGGCGCCGGCACGACTGTTGGTGCGCGGCAAGAGTTCGATCACCGGCAGTTCGAGCGCCTCGGCGATCGACTTGAGCATCACGATGGACGGATTGCCCTGACCGCCCTCGATCTGCGCGAGGTAACGCTCGGAAGCGCCGGCACCCTCGGCCAACTGACGGCGGGTCATGCCGCGCTTGGCGCGACCGAGCCTCACCAGACGACCGACCTCGGCAGCGAAGCCGTCGATCTCCTGAGCGGAAATGTCGAGCGCGGCGCGCTCGCGTGTCCGGGCCTTGGCCCTAGTCTCTGCCACGAGCATGAATCCAAGTGCAGGAAATATAATTCATGCACTATAGTTCATGCTCGGGTCCGAGTCAATTCAGTTTGAATTCATTCGCCCACAGGCCATTCAGCTTGGAAATCGCCGCAGACGGCAGCGGCCCCCGCGCGACCGCATCAAGCGCCTCCTCGAGTTGCGAGATCGTGGAAATGCCGACCACTCGCGCGGTGATGTCGCGGTTGCCGAGGACAAACCGGAGCGCTGTCTGCGCCGGCTTCCCGTAGCTGTCGCCCAGGACTTGATGGACCGCGGCGGCGCAACGCACCTCGTTGTCGAGGTCGGTCCCGCTGGTCATCATGAACAGTCCGTCCGGGCGCGCCGGACTTGCGAGTGCGCCGCCGGCCCAAACCCTGATGTTCAGCACCCCCATGTTCTGGCGGAAACACGCAGCGATCACACCGCAAAATTCCTGACCGCGCCAACCTGGCGGAATACGTGACCAGGCGGCGCTGGGATTGATCGCATTGTAGTAGACCTGTGCGGCATCGAAGCGCCCACTGTTGATGACCTCGAGACAAGCCTTGGTGTCGCCCGCGACCGTCAACCCGGTGGCCTGAACGAGCCCATGCGCCTTGATACGGTCGAAGGTGTCGGCAATGCCGCCGCGGCCGAGCACCTGCTCTACTGTCACGGGCGCGCGCCCACCAAGCGTGGTGCCGATATGATTGTGCAACTGGAACAGCTCGATCCGCGGCACCTTTAAGCGCGTCAGGCTTGCCTCCAGGCTGCGCAGGATTGCGTTCGGGATGTTCTCCATATCCTCGGTTTCGAGCCGCACCTTGGTGGAGATCTGCGGCCGCGGCACCAGCGACTCGATATGGCGGCCAATGGTTTCTTCCGAGGCTCCGTTGCCGTAGATCGGCGCTGTGTCGATCCAATTGATCCCGCCCATGATGGCGCGACGTAGCGCTGAAAAGCGCGTGGCCTCGTCGGCATTGATCAGGATCCCGCCGGTCACGCCGCCGCCGAGCACGAGCTCGGATATCTCCAGTCCGGTCCGCCCCAAGGTCGCTTTTCGCATCGCTTCTCCGCCCACAGCAGCTCGCAAGCCGCAAGAATGTCTCGCCTTTCTGAGTGGGGGCGAGTTGAAGGTTGCAGTCAAGAAGAACCGCGCACATGCCGGGCGTCAGCCAGGACGCGCGGCTTTGGATACCGCACCCCGTCGAGTTCTGACGCGAGGGTTATTGCGGCCCGCGTTCCGCTCTCAGCATGAAACGCTGTATCTTGCCGGTCGCCGTTTTGGGCAGGCCGCTGCGAAACTCGATCCAGCGCGGATACTTGTAGGGCGCGAGCTTGGCTTTGACGTGATCCTGCAGCTCCCGCGCCAGCGCGTCGCACGCCTTGTCTACGCTCTTGAGCACCACGAACGCCTTGGGCTTGATCAGCGCATCGTCGTCCGGCCACGCGATGACCGCGGCCTCCAGCACCTCGGGGTGGCTCGAAAGTGCGCCCTCGACCTCGAATGGTGAGACGTAGATGCCGCCGACCTTGAGCATGTCATCCCGCCGGCCGCAGGAGACAAAGTAACCGTCCTCGTCCTCGATGTACTTGTCACCGGAACGCGTCCATTCGCCATGGAACGTGTCGCGCGACTTCTCCCGGTTGTTCCAGTACATGATCGCGCCGGTCGGACCGCGGACCTGCATCTCGCCCATCTCGCCGCGTTTGGTAATGACGTTGCCGTCGTCGTCGATGAGCCGGATGTCGTAGCCGGGAACGGGCCTGCCGGTGGTGCCGAATTTCACGTCCCCCGGATAGTTCGAGATGAAGATGTGCAGCATCTCGGTCGAGCCGATGCCATCGAGCAGATCGACGCCGTAACGACCGTTCCATCGCTGGCCAACCTCGGGCGGCAACGCCTCGCCCGCCGAAATACACAGCCGGAGCTTCAGCTCGGAACGCTCCGGTGCGCCAGGGCTCGCCAGGAACGCGGCATAAAACGTCGGCACCGCATAGAACACCGTCACCGGATGCTCGCGCAGAATTTTTGCGACGCTATCCGGCGTAGGCCGTTCCGGGGACAGGATCGTAGTGGCGCCCGCCATCAGCGGAAAGGTCATGGCGTTGCCGAGCCCATACGCGAAGAACAGCTTGGCGACCGAGAAGCAGACGTCGGTCTCCTTGAGACCCAGTACTCCTTCGGCATAGAGGTCGGCGGTCAGCGGCAGATTGGCGTGCGTGTGCACGGCCCCTTTCGGCCGCCCGGTCGAGCCGGAGGTATAAAGCCAGAAGCACATGTCGTCGCAGTTCGTCGACGCGGTCTCGGACTTCTCCGAGGCGCCCGCGATCAAATCCTCAAAGCCAAGATGGCCGTGCACATTCTTGCCCGAGACGATCACGTGCTCGAGATCGGGGCTCGTGCCGATCAAGTTGCCGAACTTCGGCAGCAACTCTTCGGAGACCACCAGGACCTTGGCCCGGCTGTCGGCGAGCATGAAGCGATAGTCGTCCTCCGTCATCAGCGTGTTGACCGGAATAGGGACGACGCCGGCCTTGATCGCTCCCAGGAAAGCGGTGGGCCAGTCGATGGTGTCGAGCAGTGCGAGCAGGATGCGTTCCTCGCGACGGACCCCGAGTGCGCGCATCACATTGGCGAACCGGCCGACGCGATCAGCGAGTTGCCCGTAGGTCCACGTCCCGCGCGGATCGATGTAGGCCGGCTTGCCGGCACGGCCGGCCTTGAGATTGCGCTCCAGCACCGCGGCGGCGAAATTGTAGTCGCGCGGGACCGCGGCAACGGCTGCGCGGGGATCGAAAGCCCGCGCAGAAGCGGTTCGTTCGGCGAGTGCCATCGAGAGGTCCTTCGCATCCCGGCGGGCGATGGCCCACAAGTGTGGCGGTTCAGAAGTCCGCATCAATCTTGCCGCGAGTCCGACATGCGGACTTCTGAACCAAAGCCACACTAGATCAATTAGTCGCTGAGTGTCCTTCGATTCCGAAGTTCGCCAAACGGGGATGCCGCAGAATATGCGAACTTCGGAATCGGGACACTAGCGCCGGGATTATGCAGCCGGGACACCGGCCTCGCAATGCTTGGCTCGTCGGCGGCGCTCGGCGCAACGCGCTTTCGACCGCTCGCGAGCCGTGGCAACGTGCCGGCCACAAATGCAGGAGCACGAAATGATTCTCAGCCGCGATCTCATCTTGACCACCCATGTCGGGAGCCTGCCGCGCAACGAGAAGCTCTCGGAACTATTGGTGAGCCAAGAGGCGGGCGAGCCCTATGACGCGGCCGGGCTCGAGGCCGAGATGGACAAGGCGGTGCGCGGCATCGTCGACAAGCAGCGCTCAGCCGGGATCGACATCGGCAACGACGGCGAACAGCAGCGGGTCGGCTTCCAGACCTACGTGCCGCAACGCATGACCGGTTTTGCGGGCGAATTCGAAACGGCGGCGATCGCGCGAATACGAGGAATTCCCGGAGCTCGTGCAATATCTGATGCGCCGGTTTCCCCATCAGACCAAAGGTCAGCACGCCGCCCCCGAGGCACAGGGCGAAATCCACTACAAGGACACGACCGCAGTCGAAAGCGAGATCGCACGGTTCAAGCGCATTGCCGCGGGCGCGTTTGCCGAACAGTTCATGACTGCGGCCTCGCCGGGCATCATCGCCAGCACCATGCTCAACGCCTACTACCCGACGCAGGAAGCCTATCTCGAGGCGATCGCCCGCGAGATGAAGAAGGAATACCAGGCGATCTACCAGGCTGGCTTGATCCTGCAGATTGATGCGCCCGATCTCGCCATGGACCGCACCATGCTCTATCGCGACCAGTCGGACAGCGAATTCGCCAAGACCGCCGAGATGCTGGTCGCCATGATCAACAAGGGGATCGAGGGCATTCCGCGCGACCGGGTGCGGCTCCACGTCTGCTACGGCAACTGGGAAGGCCCCCACATCCACGACATCCCGCTGGCGAAGATCCTGCCCGCGCTCTACCAGGCCAACGTAGGCGCGCTGTCGATCGAGTTCTCGAACCCGCGGCATGCGCACGAGTACCCAGCCCTGAAGCAGGTGCCGTTCCCGAAGGACATGGTCCTCATCCCCGGCGTGATCGAGACCACCTCGAACTTCGTCGAGCACCCCGAGGTGGTCGCGCGGCGGATCGAGGAAGCGGTCGCGACGGTTGGCGACCGTGAGCGCGTCATCGCTTCGACGGACTGCGGCTTCGGCACCTTCGCCAAACGCGAGTGGGTGATCGAGCCCGCCGTCTGGCTCAAGCTCAAGTCGATCCGTGAGGGCGCCGACATCGCCTCCGCCCGCCTCTGGGGGAAGGAGGTGGCGTGAACGGTTACCACCGATACGCCCAATCGGCGCGCGTCATGCTGATCCGTTCGTCGCCAAGCGGAACGGGGGTGTTTCGCGCAAGAATATCGCGCAGGCAGCCAGTGCTGTGGATCGCCTCCCAGCCGTAGTCGGAAAACGTGCCCGGGTTGAACACGTGCTCCGACAGCAACGGGTTCGTCAGCGCCTGGGAGAATGCATCCAACGCCACCATCTTCAGAATCAACGACGGCAACGGCGTATTCGCGACGGTATCCTCGCAAAACAATCCGACATAGAATTCGACCTTCTTCACATCGCCTTTGTAGAGCTTTCTGAGAAGGTCAACGACCCGCCGATCGGTTGAGATGTCCTCGAATTTTTCCACCGGCGTCAATTTCACATAACCGCGATAGTCGACATAGGGCGCGACATCGCACAGACGGCCCTGTTCGATGGCCAACACCTCAATGTCGAGCAGGTCGTCGGCCGTGTTGAGCGCTCCGAGCTTTGCCGCCTTTTGCGCACTGACCTCGGCGAAAGCACGCGCAAGCCCGATATCGAGGAGGAGCTGGTTGTTCATGAACGTCACCCCGACCCGATACGGCTTTCCGTTCCATGAGATCGTGTCGGGAATGAGCGAATGCCAGCGATATAGCAGGCTGAATTCCGTGGTGATCCAGTTCGGCTTGTTCCAAGGCGCCTTGATGGCGATCTTGGAGTCGGCCCGCAACCGAAACGGCGACGGCGCAATATGATTGATGTACTCCTCGACCACGAGCTTTATGAAGATAACGATGATGATATTGCGCGCCGTTTGAAAAACACGCTCGTCATCCCACGCCGGATTTCGCTTTTCAAGTTCGCCGGCGAGACGATTGTGTTCGCGCAGGAACAGCGTGTTCATCATCGCAATCTGCGGGGACGCGTTCGCGCGGTCGCCCCCGAATGCGAAGATACGTGCGCGCTGCGCCGGAAGGTCTTTGAGCTTATCGATCCCCAATGACTTGTCGAGCACGACGAATTCGGGCTTCTTCGTTCCATCAGCCAGAAACAGGAACTCGCCGTATTCTTCGCCCGCAATGATCTGCGATTTCAACCGGCCGCGTTCGCCGCGAGCCTCGCTCCTACGGCGCAAGGCCAGGATCTGCGCCTCCGTGCGGCCGTAGAGCGGGCACATGTCGATCTGGTGATTTGACGTGTTTTGGCGGCGCAGGCTTTCGGGCTCATTCGCCGAAGCATTCGGCATTCGTGTGCGGATGAAGCTGTCGGTCAGATACTGTGCGAATGCCGGGAATAGCAGTGTCGACTTTTCGCAATAGCGCTGTTCCTGCCCTTCCGGGCGTTTGAACAAGGCCGTGAGGTCCTTTGAATTGGGCAGGCCCTTGAGACGGAAGGCCGGCAGATGACGCGCGCTGTAGCGCAGATCGGTCAGCGACGACCAGGACACATAGTCATGAACCGTACTCCAGGGATGCGGCCTGTGCCGCGCACTGTTGACCGACTGGTTGATGATGATGGCATTGATTTTATTGCCCAGCCAACTCCAACGATCCGCAAGCCAGACGACGATTCGCACGAGCCATGCGGGAAGCTTTTCGAACATGCCAACCCCCTGCCGGAAATCTCTGGGTCATTTTGCCGAAAAATGGAGTGGGGCACCCTGCCTCCGTACCAGATGCGAAGCTTAGTTCACGCTCGGCACTCCAATCAACGATAGATTGTAATTGTCCTAAAATACAAGCAAAAGGTCGGTGGACGTTTCGCGCTAAACGGAGCCGGAGCACCACTGGACTTCGGAGAACAAGCAGCCCAAAACGCGATCAAGAATGGATTCAGCCCACAAGGGCGTCAAAGTGCAGGAGACCCCCATGGACGACATCACGCGCGAGCCCAAGCAAATCCGCGCCGAGGACATCAACCCGCGCTTCAACTGGGGCCGGGCGCTGCCGGCGCTGGGAATCATGGGTGTCGATTTCGAGGAGCGCGTCGATTACCGCCGGCTGCACCGCTACCGTTTGTCGCGGGTGCGCCAGGCGCTGGAGAACTCCGACGTCGGCGCGCTGCTCGTTTTCGACGTCAACAACATCCGCTACATCACCTCGACCAAGATCGGCGAATGGGAACGCGACAAGCTTTCGCGCTGGGCGCTGCTGCCGCGCAATGGCGAGCCGATCCTTTGGGACTTCGGCTCAGCCGCCGTGCACCACAAGCTCTACACGCCCTGGCTCAAGCCGGAGAACTGCAAGGCCGGGCTCATTGGCCTCCGCGGAACGGTCAACCCCGCGTTCGGGCTGATGAAGCGCCACGCCGAGGAAATCGCGTCGCTGCTGCGAGAAGCCGGAGTCGCCGACATGCCGATCGGCATCGACATCGTCGAGCCGCCGATGATGTTCGAGCTGCAGAAGGCCGGCCTCAAGATCGTCGACGGCCAGCAGATCATGCTGGAGGCGCGCGAAATCAAGTCGGCCGACGAGATCGCGCTGCTTAACCGCGCCGCCGCGATGGTCGACGGCGCCTACCATCTGGTCCACGAGCAGCTCAAGCCGGGCGTGCGCGAGAACGACATCGTCGCAAACGTCAACCAGTTCCTCTACACCCATGGCTCCGACGACGTCGAAGCTGTCAATGCGATTTCGGGCGAGCGCTGCAACCCTCATCCGCACAACTTCACCGACCGCATGCTGCGGCCGGGCGACCAGGCATTCTTCGACATCCTGCAGTCGTTCATGGGCTACCGCACCTGCTACTACCGGACCTTCAACGTCGGCCGCGCCACGCCGGTGCAGCACGACGCCTACCGCAAGGCGCGCGAATGGCTCGACAATGCGATGGAGCGCATCAAGCCGGGCGCTTCCACCGCCCACATCTGCAGCGCTTTTCCGAAGGCCGGCGAATTCGGCTTCCCTGACGAGATGGCGGCGTTCGGCCTGCAATTCGCCCACGGCCTCGGTCTGGCGCTGCATGAGCGGCCGATAATCTCGCGGGTGGTCTCGATGGATCATCCGACCGAGATCAAGGAGGGCATGGTATTCGCGATCGAGACCTACTGTCCGGCGACCGACGGCTACTCGGCCGCGCGCATCGAAGAAGAGGTAGTGGTCACCGACAAGGGCTGCCGGGTGATCACGCTGTTCCCGGCAGAGGAGTTACCGATTGCTAACCGTTACTGATCTTCGAGCGGAAAAAAGCCACCATCCGCATGCAGGCAGCGCGCCGCTCCGCGCTTCCGCGACAACTCGCGTTAAAGGGAAATCAACCATGGACGTCCGCAACCGCCGCTCGTTTCGGCGGCTCGCCCTTTACTTGGCACTGCCAGCCGGCCTTGCGCTGATGGCTTTTCTTGCGCCGGCACCCGCTGCCGCGCAGGGAACCCCGCAACAGCGCGCGGCCTGCGAGGGCGATGCCATGCGGCTTTGCAGCGCGTATGTACCAGACGTCGGCCGCGTCAGCGCCTGCATGTCGCGCAACCGCCGCAACCTCAGCGCGGGCTGCCGGGCGGTGTTCGACGGCGGCGGGAAGCGGCGCGCGCGGGCGAACTGACCGGGCCGAAATCGCCTGCGCCCCGATGCTACCAGCGGGGTCCCCGAGATTATCTGCCGGCCTTCCTGACGCTGCGAATGATCTTGCGGATCGTCTCCTCATGCTCCTTGTCGCCCTCCGGGCTCGCCCAGTAGGTGAACAGCACGCCGCGGGTCGGCGTGATGGTGAGGATCATGAGGTGGACCAGCACGTCGCCATCCTTGTCGCGGCCGGCCCAGCCGATCGAGTTCATCTTGAAGCCGTTGACCGTCCCCTCATCTGACTTCTCGGTCGACTTGTCGACCGTGACCCCGGCACGGTTGAGGAACCTGACGGCGTCGGTGGTGAGTTCCACCAGACCCTTCATCGGCGTGCCTTCGACGGCGAGATAGACCTCGTCGTCGTCCGAACTCACCTCGATGCCCTTGTCGATCTGCGTCGCGGTCCAGTCCTCCGGCACCTCGACCGTCACGATCGGATCGTCGGCGGGAATCCGAACCGCTCTGCGAGCGCAGGCGACGCCAGTGCGGCCGCGAGCATCACGGCCAACAGCATTTGCTTCACGACAGTCTCCGGATGAAGTTTGAGCTGCGCGTTGATAGCAAGCGCGCAATGCCGCGGGAAGGTGAATTACGCGGCACGCTCTGCGCAATTGCATCGCGTAAACATGCCATAACCGGCAACGAGGCCCCTACTGTTTGCGCTCAAGCAGGTGCGGGAAGCGCTCGGTCAGCAGCGAGCCGAAATAGTAGGTCGGCTTGAACGCCGGATGCGCCCGGATTGCGTCGTACCAACGCGCAACACGCGGCATGTCCTGCCACATCGTGTCGAGGCCGAGATCGGCCATGCGCACGATCGCCGGCATCAACGAGATGTCGGCGAGCGTCGGCTGCTTGCCGAGCAGCCAGGGACCGCCGCTCTCCGCGATCGCCGCGTCCATGCGCTCGTAGGTGCGTCGCAGGCGATCGAGCGCCGCGTTCATCTCCTTTTCCGGGAAGCCCTTGCGGCCCATCGCCAGCATGAACTCCTTGCGCAGCGGCTTGCATTCGGCGAATGCCAGGAACTCCTCCTCGCTCATCGCCGCGAAGCGCGGCAGGAACGCGAGGTTGAAGGTCGGCACCCGCACCGCTGCGGCCGGCATCTCGTCGATGAAGCGCATCAGCGACCGCATCTGCGCACGCACCACCGGCCGCAGGGGCGTGAAGCTCGGCTCCGGCGCAATCTCGTCGAGATATTCGATGATGACCGAGGAATCGATCACGATGTTGCCGTCGTGGTCGAGCGTCGGCACCACGCCGTTCGGGTTGAGCGTGAGATAGTCGGGCTTGAGCTGATCGCCGGCGAGCAGGTCGAGCTTGACCTCGTCGAACGGCAGCCCCTTGGCGTTGAGCACGAAGCGCACCCGCTGGCTGCAGGTCGATTGCGGCGCGTTGTAGAGCGTGAAACCCATGGTCGTTCCCGGTCGGTGTTGGGCGGCGGGGCGCCAGCGTAGCAGTGGGCGTGGCCAATGGGCATCGTTCCCTCAACTAAAGTTGGCATCGCGTACCTCCTGCCCACCTCTAGGATAAGACAAGGCAATTTTCACAATGATCGGCGAGGCGGCAAAAACGGGCCTCACACGCCGACAAACCTGTCTCACGGAAGGAAACAGCATGAGCCATCTGCCGCGATTGTTGCTTGCTGCATTGTTCGCTCTTGCCACGCCGCTGCCGGTCCCGGCGCAACCCGCGGTCGTCACTGAACTGCGTCCGGGCGTCGAATCTGCACGGCTTTCGGCGATCGTGGCCTGGCTGAAAGCCGACGTGGACCAAGGCCGCATTCCGGGCGCGGTCGTCCTGGTCGCGCGGGACGGGAAGATTCTGCTGCAGGAAGCCGTCGGCTGGGCGGACAAGGACAAGAACATCCCGATGGCAGTGAACTCGATCCATCCGATCGCATCGTCGACCAAGCTGATCACCACCATCGCGGCGCTTCGTCTGGTCGAAGAGAACAAGATCAAGATGATGGCGCCGATCTCGGCCTATCTGCCCGAATTGAAAGACCTCAAGGTCGCGGTCGAACGGCGCAACGAGGCAGGCGTCGCCACCACGGAGCTTGTCGCGACCGTGCGTCCGCCCAACGTGCACGACCTGATGACTCACCGCGCGGGCTTCACGTATTTCTTCTTCCCGAAGAACGCGCTGCGCGACCAGTATCGCGCGCTGGGCATCGACCGCATTGATACCCTGAACGCGGACGAGATGCTGCAGAAGCTCGCCACCCTGCCGCTTGCGTTTCAGCCCGGCGGTTCGTTCGAATACTCGATCGCCACCGACCTGCTCGGCCATATCATCGAGCGTGTCACTAAGAAGCCGCTCGACGTCGCGCTCAAGGAACTGGTGCTCGATCCGCTGAAGATGCAGGAAACGATGTTCTTTGTGCAGGGCGCTGCCCTGCAGCGGATGGCCCGGCCGTTTTCGAATGATCCCGACCTCTGGGTGTTCGACTGGCTCGACGTCACCAAGGCGCCCAAGCGCTTCTCCGGCGGCGCCGGCATGGCCTCGACTGTCAACGACTATTACCGGGTGCTGCAGTTGATGCTCAACGGCGGGGCGCTTGACGGCGCGCGTCTGCTTTCGCCGAACACGGTACGCTGGGCGATGGCCAATCATATCGGCGACTGCGCGCGGCATGGCGCATCCCGGCGATGGCTATGCCTGGAACCTGTTCAATCCGATCCGTATCGGCGAGGGCGCGCCGTTCTTCGCCGGCAGCATTGGCGACGTGTTCTGGGGCGGAATTACGCGGGCCGCGCTATTTCTTCGACCCGGCGGAAAGGCTGGTCGCGATCTTGTTCATGCAGGCGCCGTCGCAACGCGCGTTCTACCACGCCGAGCTGCGCGCCATGGTCTACGGCGCGCTCGGCGGCGGTCGTGACTGAGCGGGAGGATCAGAACGACGATTTAAGCTTGAGATGGTCGAGCCGGTTCATTGACTTTATCTCGATCCGCCGCTTCTCGTTGTCGTGCAGCACGTCGAGCGGAACGGTCGTGCCAGCCTCCCCGACCGCCCAGATCTTGCGATAAAGGTCGGCAAGCGAACCCGCCGCTGCGCCATTGACGCCGACGATGATGTCGCCCCGCTGAACGCCGGCCTTCTCGGCCGGACTGTCGGGCGTCACGCGGCTCACGATCAGGCGGCCATGCGCCTCTTCGGTATTCAGGCCGAGCCAAGGCCGCGGCGGCCCCGCTGCGCGGCCGTCCGCGATCAGATCGCCAAGGATCGGCGGCAACCGGTCGATCGGGACGAACATGTTGCCGGGTACGTTATCCCGTTTGCCGCTCGCGTCGCCGACGATGAGCGATCCGACGCCGACCAGCTTGCCTTCGCGGTTGATCAAAGCTGCCCCGCTCCATTGCGGATGCGGCGGCGAGGTGAAAATCGCCTCATCGAGCATGTATTCCCAGTTGCCGGCGAATTCGCGCTTCGCCACGACCAATGCGCGGCCGGCACGGTCGGGACCGCCAAAACTCGCCACGACGACCGCATCGCGCTCTTTCACATCCGCCGACTTGCCGAACGCCAGCGGTCTGACCTTGAGCGGCGTGATCGCCTGCAGCAATCCAAACCCGGACTTCGTGGTCGTAGCCGACCACGTTGGCCGGCACGGTTCGGCCGTCATTGGTGGTGACCTGCGCGGCATGCGCCTCGACCATCAGATAGCCGATAGTCAGCACCAGCCCGTTGCCGTCGATGACGATGCCCGAGCCTTCGCGTTCGCGGCCGAGATTCTGCAGCGTGCGGCCGTCTGGGTTGATGAAGGTCTTGATCTGAACGACCGCGGAAATCAGCTCTTCCAGCGGCGGCGTCTGCGCCCGGCTGGACGCCGTCATCGTCAGAACGAGCGCGGCAGTCAACGGCAGAACGCTTCGGATCGAGGGTCGGTGACGAGCACAGGACATGTCGGCTCCGATCGCGGCGGCCTTTGTGGCCCCGCTCACTATATCCTGCCATCCGGCGGACGCGACGGGGTCACGGAGATGTCACCGGATATAATGCCGGCGGCGGCGAGAAACGCAGCGGGTCGAGGCAGTCAGCCCTAGCCGCGCACGTGTTCCGGCCGAAAGCCCACGCCCACGATGCGCGCCGGCAATCGCTGCAGGAGGGGGACGCGATTGATCAACCGAACTGGCCAGGGAGGCGACAGCGCCTGGCGGGCCGCCAGGATCCGGCTGATGAAGCGGTTCTGCACCTGCACCTGCAGCCATTGCGTCGCGCGCGTCGGAAACATGCGCCGGCGCTGAACGGCGGCCAGATCGTCGACGGTGAGCGACCCGCCGCATAATGGCGCAGCCAGAATGTTCGCCGCCGCTACCGCGTCCTGGATCGCCAGGTTGATGCCCACGCCGCCAACCGGCGACATCGCGTGAGCCGCATCGCCGATGCAGAGCAGGCCGGGCCGGTACCATTGCTGCAGACGATCGACCTTGACGGTCAGAAGCTTGACGTCGTCCCAGCTTGCAATCTCGCCGACGCGGTCCTGAAGCACGGGTGCGATTTCGACGATCGAGGCGCGGAAAGCGTCGAGCCCCTGCGCCCTCACCTTTTCATGACCGTCTTTCGGAATGACATAGGCGCACTGCCAGTATTCGCCGCGGTCGATCATGACGAACATCTTCCCGGCATCCGCGCGGCCGAGCGGTTCGGCGCCGTCCGACGGGCGACGTGTCAATCGCATCCAAAGGACATCGATCGGAGCGCCAATGTCGTCGACCTTGAGTCCGCTTGCTCCCGCACCACCGAATGCCGGCCGTCCGCTCCGATGACGAGGTCCGCCCTGATGTCGGCCTCTCCCGTGGGCGTTCGTCCCCGCACGCCGACGATCCGGCCGTTTTCTTCGATGAGGCCGGTCACCTCGGTCTGCATTCGCAGGTGAAACGTCGGGTACTGCGCGCCCTTCCGGGCGAGGAAATCGAGAAAGTCCCATTGCGGCATCAGCGCGATGAAGCGGCAACGGGTTGGCAGGTGCGTAAAGTCGGCAAGCCGCACCCGCTCGCCACCGATCACGCCAGTCAGGTGCCGTGCCTCTTGATGAGGCAGTTTGAGGAACTCCTCCAGCCACCCAAGTTCGCCGATGACATCGAGCGTCGAAGGGTGAATGGTATCGCCGCGGAAATCGCGGAGGAAGTCCTTGTGCTTCTCCGTCACGACGACGTCGACACCGGCGCGCGCCAGCAGCACTCCGCACATCATTCCGGCCGGGCCGCCACCCGCGACCACGCAGGTGGTGCGACTTATCTCCGATCCGCCTTCAGCGCTGTCTGGCATTGCAGCGTCTCTCTCTTGTGCAACCCCTAACCAACGCTACCGGCACTCGCCGATCCACTGCGCCTCGATGGTCACGCGCGACTTCTGCATGAGCTTCCCGGCCATCGAGGCCTCGGTGGTCAGCGTGGCTGTGTAGCGTTGCGGGGTCTCGAACACGAACTCCCCGGCGACGTCCATGTTGAGCTGTCCGGTACACTGCAGGCGCCACTTCAGCTTCTGCGGGGTCGACTCGTGCTCGACGCGCTCGCAAGCCGAGTTGGTCGTCCGGCTGACCGGACTGAACGTCTTGTCGAGATCGGCGACGGCCTCCGCGGTCAGGCAGCGCAGGTTCTGCTGAACCGGACCGGTCATGTCGTTGATCACCGGAGACTGCCGGACACTCCACAGGCCCGGCTGGAGGCCGTCGGCCTGCGCGGCCGGAGCCCCGAAAAACGCAGGAATTACAGCGACCAGTCCGACGCGGCCGCACCACTGAATCACGCTTGTCACGACCGGCCCCCTTTTCGGCTCTGACCGAATTGTACAGCCGACCTGCCCCCTTCGCTACGCTGCTCGCCGGCCCGGGCCCACTCTCCATAACACACTGAGACGGCACGGATTTCCGCCGGCTCCCGCCCGCCCGGTCCAGCTAATTCACTGGAATCACTACGTATTCAACCTTCCGTGAGGCCCGTTGGGAACCGCGGCCGAGCCTCCTACGTTTCTTACGCGGCCGCACCCAACGCATGAACCTTTTGCTGGCGGCCGCGACTAACGTGCATAACCCTTGGGGAGGGTGTGATGAACAATTCCACACTTTTGACCGCCGATCGCACGACGCACCTGAAAATCGTGGTGCTTTCGCTCGTTTGCGCCACCCTCGTGGCCGGCATCGGCGTCGCCTCGCGGATCACCGACAATGGGCGCCTCGAGGCGACCACGCCGGTCGTCTTCAAGGCCGGCACCCCCATGACGGCCGCCATCCTCGACCACACTGTCATTCGCTGAGTTTTCGATCTCAACCCCCAAACTTCAAGCGCCCCTCGCGGGGCGCTTTTTCTTTTGAGGCAACAGCTTAGCCAGCGTCACTCGTCGTACTGCGACTCCGGCGGGGCGGGCTTGCGGGGTGGCGGCCCGACCACCACGGTCGGGACCGCGATGCCGGCGGCCCGCAGCAGTTCGAGCGGCCGCAGCTGCTGCGGCACACGCTCCGGCGCGAACCGCCAGGCGGCCACAAGTCCCGCTGCCGCCAACACAATCAGCGTCGAGAGGGTCGCGACGGTACGGGCGAGCCAGCGGCTCTTGGGCGCGGGCGGCAGCAGGCGGTTCTCCGGGCGGAGGACCGCAACGCTGGGGGTTGGCGGCGGAAGCGGCGGTGGCGGCGGCGCAATTGCGGTTTTGGAGGGCGTAGGAACGACGGACGCAGGTCCAGAAGCCGTAAAGGAGCTCGGAAAAGCCGCAAGCGGATCGGCCGGCTTCGGCTCCGATTTGGGCTCCGGCTTCGGCTCCGGTTTGAGCTCAGACTTGTCGTCGACCACGCCGGCCGGCGATGGCTCCTCGTACGCAGCCTTGGCAGCCGCCGGAATTTCCTCAGTCTTCGGACCCTCTTCGGCGCTCTTCGCGCTCTCTTCTGGGGCGCTTCCCGTGACTTCCGAGGTCTTCCCGTCCGCTTCTGCGGGCCCGGAAGAAGCGGCTGGGATCGTTTCAACCCGTTCCACGACCGGCTCAGGCTCAGGCTCGGGCTCCGGCTCCCTGACCGGCTCCTCGGTCGCGCGGCGCTGGAGGTCGTCGGCCGCCCGCAACACCGCCTCCTCGAGCGACTCCAGGCTGCGGCGCTCCTTCGCCCGCGCGGGCGGATCGAGGTTCAAGGCGGGCCAGGGGTCCGCCGTTGCCGACGGCTCAGGAATGACCGGCAGCACCGGCCGCAATGTGGGCGGTGGCTCAGGCGATCTGGTCTCGGCTGCAGCCGCCACGACAGCCGACGCAATCACCGGCGCGGCCACCGGCGGAGTTGCTGATGCCGGCCGCGGAACTTTGCGCTTGATGACTTCCCAGATCTCGATCTCGGGCTCGATCGGCTCGACCATCAGGTGCAGCTCGCTCAGCCTGCGCTCCCAGATGCGCACCTTGGCGGCAAGCGCCTGGTCGACCGTGAGCTGCGCCTGCACCTGCGCGCGTTCGCCGGCGTCAAGCGTGCCGAGCACATACTCGGCGGCAAGCGAGTCGATGTCGGTTTCACTCATAGGCTTAAACACACGTCGATTTCGGCAAGGCAACGCCGCAGCGAAGAGCGCAGCACACTGCGCGGCATGTTGAGCTTGGCGGCAAGCTGGTCGTGGGTGAATGCGCCGTAGTACGCGAGCAGAATCATCCGCTGGCGGTCAGGCTCCAGCCGGCCGATGCAGGTCAGCAGGCGCCGCAGGTCGGGCGTCATGGCGTTGCGCGGCACCGCGCCCGGCCCGTTGTCATCGTCCGCGATGTCGCCCTCACCGTCGCCGCCGGCCGCGGTCGACTGCCGCACCAAATCGATCGCGCGGCTGCGGGCCATCGCCACCATCCAGGCCATCGGCGACTGGATGGTCGGATCGAACTCGCCGGCGCGCCGCCAGATCTGCAGGTAGGCGTCTTCCATCACGTCGGCGGCGAGATCGCTGCGGCGCAGGATGCGCAGCACCACGCCATAGACCTTGGCGCAGGTTCCCGCATACAGCCGCTCGAAGGCGTCCGCATCGCCTTTGGCAACGGCTCCCAGCAGCCAGGTGACTTCGACCGGCGTAGACGGCGGCATTACTCAACTCAACTTGACGGTCGGCGCGGACTTGCGCCGCCGGCTTATTATCGCAGGGCAATCCGGGTGCCGTCGAGACGCAAATTTACGGGGAATTTGGCCGCTGATTTGCGGCCAAACAGCCGAAATACTCTCGCCGGCGGCCAATAAGAGCGGTCGATGCCGCCGAGCAGGCGCGGGCGATGGCAAGGACACGCTCCGGACGCTGGCAGCAAGGTTGCAGCAAGTGACGCGCGGTGGCCAAGCGGATATCCTGATGGGACCAACCGCGTGTCCCGGTCATGCATCGTTTGATCTTCATCGCTGCGCTCGGCTTTACGACAGCCGCGCTGGCTCAAACCTCGTCGCCGCCGACGCCAGAGGCCTATGTCTCCCGGTTTGGCAGCCGGGCGCAGATCGTCCCCGCGGGCGAGATGACGATCGATGGCAAACCGGTGGCCTGCAAGCGCGTACCCACGGTCCTCGACCCCGACCTGAACGATTTTGCGCTCTCCTTGCCGGGTTTCATCGTCCTGCGACCCGACGTGATGCGCTCGGTGACGACGGCGGTCGCGCTCTGGATTTATCATCACGAGTGCGCTCACATCGAAGGGATCGTGGATGAATCGAAGGCGGACTGTTTTTCGGTTCGACGCGGCAAAGGCGAGGGCTGGCTGACGCCGCAAGCACTCGAAGATGTCTGCGCATTCATCAGCAAGGGACGCGCCAGCGCGGTGCATCTCAGCGGCCCGGCCCGGTGCGCGGCGATGCGCCAGTGCTTCAAGGAGCCTGCCGCCAGGAGCAAGCCCGAAGCGAAGCGTTAGAACAGATCTCGTTCAAATGAATTGAAGCTCTCGCCGCTCGTCCCCGCGAAAGCGGGGACCCAGACCTTGCGAGATACGAACTGGATGCCCGCTCGCGCGGGCACGAACGGGATGGAGTCTCCGTCACGCAAACACGCGGTCTACCGCAGCACCGGAGCGCCGCGCCACAGCGGGATGTTGAGACTGAGACTTCCGCCCGCGATGCTGGTGTCGGCGCTGGAGGTGTAGAAACCTCGCGCACCCACGCGCCAGCCATAGACGCCGCCGTTGAGGACGTCGACGCCGCCCTCGGCGCCCCAGAAAGTTCGCGCATGGGAATAGCTGACGAGGTCGCCGCCTGCCAACTGAACCTGGTTCGGGAATGTCTGCGTGTGCGACACGCCAACCAGTTGGTTGACGGTCGCACCGATGTATGGAGCCCAGACCACGCCATAACCCGGCAGCAGCGCGAACAGCCTGGCGCGCGCGCCGATGTCGCCGCTGCGATTGTTTTCGGTGCCATAGACGAAACCGGCAGTGTCGGTGAAGCCCTCGGCGCGACCGTTGGCGTATCCGACATGTCCGCTGAGATCGAGGCCGAGGAGATAGGCCGGGACCGGCTTCGGTGGCGCCTTGGTGTAGCGCGCGGAGCGGGCATACGTGACGCCCTGCGCCAGCGTGAACACCTTGCCGGCCCGCAGGCCGGTGGCGTAGCCACCGGTCGAATAGCTGCCGACGCCGCCGGTGGCGTTATTGGTGAGGTCGCCTCGTCCGAAGTCGAACGCCGCGAAGCCGCGCAGATAGACGCTCTCGACCTGGTAGTGAAGCGAGCCACCGAAGACGTGGGTGTCCTGCTTGAGCGACGCGAGGTTCAGCCCGGCAATGGGAAGGTTCGCGTCGCCGTAGGTCGTGTCGCTTGCGGAATATTGATAGAAGCCACGCGCCACCAGGCTCTGGTTGGCCGCCAGCATGCCACTCAGGTCGACGAAGCCGCCGATCCGGCCGCCACCGCCGGTTTCGCGAAAGCTCGCGCTCTTGGCGCCCGGCGCCAACAGGCCGGCGGTGTCGGTAAGACTGTAGCCGCTGTTGCGGGTGACGCCGCCACCACCGGATATTTCAATCCCTGACCTCGTGGCAGGAGAAATACTCATGCCGAGACGGTTCGCGGCACCATAGGGATTCCCGTGTTCCGTGAGGTGCCCGCTCTGCATAAACTGGGTGAATGCAGTGGGCTCTTCGAAGCTCAACCCGGCATTCGGGCTGGTATAAAGCCCATAATAATCCATGCCCACCGGCGTGCGCCGTATGATCTTGACGTTCTTCGGATCGCTGGGAGACAGACAGAGCGGCGCGCCGTTGTGCGTGCCGCCGGCGCAGATAGAGCCGAGCTGCTCGCCACCGCCCGCCTCGCACACTGCCAGTGTGACGCACGGCGTTTGCGCCGACGCGGCGGGCAGCGTCAGCAGCAGCACGCCGGTGGCGATCGCGATCCTGGTCGCCAGCTTAAGAGTAAATGTACTCCGTGCGCCCATGACTGGCCCCCCAGAAACAGCGCGGCAAAAGTGTCGACATTAGCAGTCTGTTAATAATCAAATTGTGCGGACGCAGTTCAATCGGAATCCGATCAATCTGCGGTTGATCGGCGGAACTCTTGTAGCGCGTCGCTTTTTGAGCACAGTCCGCATATGCCGGGTGCGGCGCAGCACGAGCGCGGGCAACTCAATACCAGCGGCGCTTGACGATGAACTCGACCGCACCGTCACGGCCGGGCTGTTGTCCCGGCCATCCACGTCTTTGCAGCAGTCGAGAAAGTAAGACGTGGATGCCCGCGCAGGCAAGTTTACGCAGCCTGCGCAAGCTTGGCTGCGAGCGCAGGCATGACGGGAAGAATTTGCCAGCGCTGGTATAAGCCGAGCAGGCGCGGGCGGTGGCTCCCGCCGCGCGACCCTGCGTCGCTTGCCAAGGCCGCGGAAAGGCGCAAAGAGTTTCGGCCAGAAAACATCGTCCGGGGAAACGCCGTCACAGGAGTGGAGACATGAAGCGGTTGTATTGCGCGCTGGCGGGCCTTGCGTCGCTGGGCCTCGCGGCGCTCGGCCTCGCGGCCGATGCCTTCGGCCAGAGCTATCCGTCGAAGAACATCCGCATCGTGGTGCCGTTCCCGGCGGGCGGCGGCGTCGACACCATGGCGCGGATCCTCGGCAACAAGCTGTCCGAGCGGATCGGCCAGCCGATCCTGATCGAGCACAAGCCCGGCGCCGGCGGCAATATCGGCGCCGACGTGGTCGCCAAGTCCCCGCCGGACGGCTACACCCTGCTGCTGACCGTCAATGGCCTCTCGGCCAGCCCGGCGCTCTATAAATCGCTGCCGTTCGACCCAGTGAAGGCGTTCGAGGCGGTGACGCAAATTGCCGCCAGCCAGTTCGTGCTGGTGGGCTCGCCGAAGCTGGAGGCCAAGACGCTCCAGGACGTGATTGCACTCGCCCGCGCCAAACCGGGCAAGCTCAACTACGGTTCGAGCGGTGTCGGCGCCCCACTGCACATGCAGGCCGAAATGTTCAAGCACGGCGCTGGGCTCGACATCGCGCATATTCCCTATCGCGGCGACGCTCCGATGCTGACCGCACTCTTGGCCGGCGACATCGACATCGGCTTCATGCCGGTGGGCACCGGCGTGCCGCAGGTGCAGACCGGCCAGGTCAAGGGCCTGGCGATGACCGGCCGCAAGCGGTCGAAGGCGCTACCCGATCTGCCGACCTTCTTGGAAGCCGGTGTGAAGGGCCTGGAGGACGGGTCCTGGTACGGGCTGTTCGCGCCGGCGGGGACGCCCCGCGACATCGTCGTGCGGCTGCAGAAAGAAATGGCCGAGGTGCTGAAGTCGCCGGACGTGATCGAGCGGATCAGCGTCACCGGCAATGAGCCGGTCGGCAGCACACCGGATGAATTCGCCGCGTTCTTCAAGGCCGACGTCGCCAAGTTCGCCAAGGTCGTCGCCGACGCGAAAATCCCGAAGCTGGACTGACGCGAGTCAGGCGCAACCTGTACATCGTGTGTCCCGGACGCGGTGCAGCGCGTAGCACTTGCGGAGCGGTGCACCGCTGATCCGGGACCGCAACCAACACTGCTCTCTTTTGCGATCCCGGGTCTGCAGCGCACCACTGCGTGCTGCGCCGCGCCCGGGAAACGCGCTCGAGAGGGGTGCCTATGCCCGCCTCAGGATGTGCGAAGGGAAATGTCAGCTCGCGATCTCGCCCGCGGTCTTGCGGGTGATGCCAATCTCGTTGCGGGCGGCGCGCGCCATCAGGCCGCTGTCGTTGAAGATCGTCACGAACCGGAAGCCCATGGCGATCATCCGCGCCGCGTAGGCGCCGGTGGCGTTATGGATGCCGGCGAACTGGCCGCGCTTGGCGGTGGCCTTGATGAGCTTCTCGTAGATCGGGAAGATTTCCGGCTCCTCGCGATCGAGCATCGGCTTCATGCCGAGCGAGAACCCGAGATCGCTCGGTCCGACGTAGATGCCCGAGATGCCGGGCACGTCGAGAATGGCGTCGAGATTGTCGATCGCCTCCTGGGTTTCGATCATCGGCATCACCAGCACCTCGTCGTTGGCGATGGTCTGGTAGTTGCCGGCCTCGCCGTAGGCCGAAGCCCGGATCGGACCGTTGCTGCGCTTGCCCTTCGGCGGATAAAGGCAGGCGCTCGCCAGCGCTTTGGCTTCGGCCGGCGTGTTGACCATCGGGCAGATCACGCCCCAGGCGCCGCCGTCGAGCACCTTGCCGATGATGCCGGGCTCGTTCCATGGGATGCGCACCAGCGGCGTGATCGGATATTTGTCCATCGCCTGGAAGCACTGCACCATCGACAGGTAGTCCTGCACGCCGTGCTGCATGTCGACGGTCACGCTGTCGAAACCGCACTGCGCCATGACCTCGGCCGAGAACCCCGACGGGATCGCCAGCCACGCGTTGACGCAGGCCTTGCCGGACTTCAGCCGCGCCTTGAGCTTGTTCATACGCACTCCCTGATCTTGCAAAGCGCGCACCCTAATGGACGCCGCCGCAAACGCCAATGCCGCTTTGCGCTGCCGAGCCGCCGCCTCAACTTCTCGGCATGAGCGATGCGTGAAACTGCACGATCATCCACCGGCCATCGACGTTCGCCATGACGATCGTCTGCCGCAACACGACCGGTTTCGATTGGCTGTTCGGCGTCAGGACCACGAAGCCGGCGCTGAGCAATGTGTTGGGCGCGATCTGGAAGACGCTGTGATCTCCCATCTCGATCTTCACGTCGCGCGGCAATGTCGAGAAATACGCGCGCAAGTCGTCCGGCGTGATGATCAGTTCGTTCTTTCCGGCGCCCCAGTATTGGAATGAGCTGGTGAAGAGCTGGAGCAGCGCATCCCAGTTCTTGGAATTGAAAGTCTGTTCGAAGTTGCGGCGGACCGCGGCAGCATCCTCCTCCGGACCCGCGGTTGCGGGACCCGCGCCCAGGAGGCCGATTAACAAGACAAAGGCGACGATCGTCCGTCCCACCATATCCTCCCTCAGTTCGGTGCCGCCTGACCGGGCATTTTCTTCGGGGTGCGCCGAAGCGCCCTCACCTGTTCGGCCACAGAATACCGCAATCCAGGTGGCGTCTAGAGGAAGGGCATGGTGACTTTCTGCACTCGGCTCGTTCCTGTAGGATTTCGCCGATGGCCCGATCGACATCACCGACGATATCCACGCGCCTCGTTCTTGCCGCCGCGGCGCTGGCGCTCGGTGCGTGCTCCAGCCTGACGGGCGGGCTATCGCTCGGCGCGACCAACATCGAGCCGCTGGAAGGCAACTACCAGACGCTCGCGAACTGCGCGCAGACGCAGCTCAGCCGCCGGCAGGCCGGGAAGCTGACCAAGGTCGAGGAGGCGGGCCGGGTGCGGCTACGCTCCGACGCCGGCTGGGAACTCTCGTTCGTCAATGAAGGGCCGGATATCACCCGCATGGAGGTGACGCGCGGCCAGGTCAGCGAGCACTTCCTCGCCATCGCCCGCGCCTGCTCGGCTTAAAGTCGTCCGCGCGCATGCCGCGCCGCACTCCGGGCGCGCGGATTGTGCTCAAAGTGATGGGTCAGACGAGTCCGGCTCCGCAAACGCAGGACTGATCCGGCAGGGTTAGGCCCGGGCGTGGCTGCGCAGCAGGCCGACCGGGTCGAGGTCGCTGTGTTCGCGGGCGTCGAGCTCGGCCCGCTCGCGCGCCTGGTCGCGCTCGTCGAGCTGCTCCACCTTCTTGAGCTCCTCGAACGCCTCGCCGAGCACCGCCTGGGCGTCATCGAGTTGGGCCTTGAGCTCGTCGGCCGAGCGCTTGAGGTTCTCGCGCCGCGACATCGCAGCCTTGGCGTAGGTCGGATAGGCGAAATGCGCCGGATCGTGGATCCCGGCGCGGTCCTGCTCGGTCTTGATCTCCCGCTCGAGGTCGACCGCCATGCGGTCGAACTCGGCGATCATGGTTTCGATCTGCGCGACCCGGCGGCGCCGTTCGTCGACCTGAAACTTCTTCAGTCGAATGAGCGTCTCTCGTGATTTCATCGGCTCTCACTCCCCCGTCGCCCCTGACTGGGGCTGCCTCGCACATGGCATTTGCCGTGCGCCGAGGCCGCAAAATCCGTCTCTCCTGCGGCCGCCATACTCCCGCGGAGGCCGCTCCAGACACGAGTTTGGGGGTACAGTGTTATTATTCGGTTTCCACGATCCCGAGAATTTCCTTAAGCGGCGTATAGGCTTGGGGCGCTTCTTCGGCACGCCGGGCGGGCGCCGGGGCCTCCCGGAAGGCCGAATTCGCGTGCGCAACGGGCCGGAACAGGCCCTCTCCGGCCGGGCTGATGCGTGATGGGCGGTGGCGGAATCGCGGTCTCGTGTTCGCAGGATCGCGCCAAGGATCGCGCCAAGGATCGCGCCAAGGGTCGCGACGAAGCCCGCGACCGCGCTCGTGGGGCGGTTCAGAAGTCCGCATCACTCTTCCGGCGAGTCCGACATGCGGACTTCTGAACCAAAGCCACACTAGATCAATAAGTTGCTGGTGTCCGTCGATTCCGAAGTTCGCAAAGGAGGATGCCGCACAATGATGCGAACTTCGGAATCGGGAACACGAGCGGCGCCCTCAACGCTCGCTGCCAGGCGACTATTGCTTTCTTGCCACAGGGGGATACCGGATCGCATTTCAAGCAACGTCTTAACTTCGTGTTTACCCGCGTCGTTAATCATTGCGTCACTGTTTAAGGGGAGTTCAGGCGGCCTCTGCCGGCCTGAACGGGGGCTTGTGAGTCCAGCGAGTTCGGTTAATCCCGAGTCCTAAAGCTGAACATGAACTGGCGCTTGGCTAAAAAACCTGTTCTGTGCAATATCTTAAGGCGATTCGTCAGAGTTCGCCGAGAGCGCGGGTGCAGGTGGGAATCAGGCTTCCTTAACCAAGCTTCGTTGGTGTTCCGACTCAGTTTGTCCCAGAGCGTTTTCCGAAGGGCCGCCGCTGCGGCGTGCCGACCTTAGGCTAGGTGCGGCGAGGAAGGGGACTTGGCATGCGCGTTTTGCTGATCGAGGACGATAGCGCCACAGCTCAATCCATTGAGCTGATGCTGAAGTCCGAAAGCTTCAATGTCTACACCACCGATCTCGGCGAAGAGGGCGTCGATCTCGGCAAGCTGTACGACTACGACATCATCCTTCTCGACCTGAACCTTCCCGACATGTCGGGCTTCGAGGTTTTGCGCTCGCTGCGGGTGTCGAAGGTCAAGACGCCGATCCTGATCCTCACCGGTCTGGGCGGCATCGAGGACAAGGTGCGCGGTCTCGGCTTCGGCGCCGACGACTACATGACCAAGCCGTTCCACAAGGACGAACTGGTCGCGCGCATCCACGCCATCGTGCGGCGCTCGAAGGGCCACGCGCAGTCGGTGATCAACACCGGCGACCTCGTGGTCAATCTCGACACCAAGACGGTGGAAGTGAACGGCGCCCGCGTGCACCTGACCGGGAAGGAGTACCAGATGCTGGAGCTCCTGAGCCTGCGCAAGGGCACGACGCTGACCAAGGAGATGTTCCTCAATCATCTCTACGGCGGCATGGACGAGCCGGAGCTGAAGATCATCGACGTGTTCATCTGCAAGCTGCGCAAGAAGCTTGCGAATGCGAGTGACGGCAAGAACTACATCGAGACGGTGTGGGGCCGCGGCTACGTGCTGCGCGAGCCGACCGAGGAAGAGTCAAGGATTCCGGCGTAAGTCAAGCCATCACCGCGAAGACAACAAAACCCCGCCAGCGATGGCGGGGTTTTTGTTTGCGTCGGTCAATCGCATCGTAGCTTCCCTCTTCTCGCGCACAAGCACCGGCCCGAGAACAGCCTCATTTGCGACGTCTGCTTGCGAGGCATTTCTCCCAGGTTGAGGGACGGGGGGTGCATGCCAACGAAAGCGCTGTTGGGCTGCGGTACGCACGCAATCGCCGTCGCCGGTGTGGCCATGCTCGGGCTCGCGCCTTTGACGACGAATTTTGCGCACGCGCAGGGTTCGATCAATCTCGGTTCGCGCGGCGGAGTTGCCGGCGCGACGGCAGCACCGACAGATCAGCGCACCGACGACACGTCCAATCTTTTCGAATTCAGCGCGCGCGGCGGGTTTGCGTCGGACTACATCTACCGCGGCACCACGCTCTCAGCCCGCCTGCCGGCGGTCGGCGCCGCCTTTGAATTGACGGCGCTCGGTATCTTTTACGCCGGCACGACATTCGCCAGCGTGAAGCTGCCAAGCCAGCCGGCGGCCGAAATCACGATGGGCGGCGGGATCCGTCCAAAGCTTGGCGACATCACGTTCGACTTCGGCTGGACGCGCTATTATTACCCCGGTGAGACGCCGCCGCCCGACACGATAGCCGGCATCGAATATTGGGAAATGACCGCGCGTGCCGACACCAAGATCGGCGAGCTGCTGCGCGTCGCCGGCGGCTTCGCATATTCGCCGAATGTTTCGAACACCGGCGCCTGGAGCAAATACTCTGCATTTGGCCTGGGCATAGACATTCCTGCCAAGGTGCTGCCACCCGAAGTTTCGGTGTCGCTGACAAGCGTCGTCGGATATTCCTGGTTCGGCAATCAATCGCCGGAACTGGGCGGCTTTCCGCTGCCGGCCTACCTCAACTGGAATGCGGGGGTGACGTTCAGCCGCAAGAATCTCAATCTCGACCTGCGCTATTACGACACCAATCTGTCGAAGGAAGACTGCTTCGTCTTCACCGGCGATCCTGGAGCAACTCCCGGCGGACGTATCGACCCGGTCAGGAATCCGGAAGGCCTGATGTCGCGCTGGTGCAGCGCCACGTTTGCCGCGAAGTTCTGGTTTGCGCTGAACTAGCTTGATCTGGCTGCTCGGATGGATTGAGCGTCTGCGAAGCTCATCCCGCGCGGAACGATGATGGGTTTCGCTACGCTCAACCCATCCTACACGACTGCTGCGAAGCGATCGGCAATGCGGCCTTGAAGTCGCAGGCGATCCCTGGCGGTTTCCATCGCCATGATGTCCGGGTAAAGTTTCCGGAAACAATTTGGAGGAAACACGATGACCGTCAGCGACCGCCGCCACTTTCTCTCGCTCACTGCCGCGGCGTTCGCGACAACGGCGCTGCCGCGCGTCGCCGCAGCAGACACCTGGCCCACCGGCAAGCCGATCCGCGCCATGGTGCCGTTCAGCGCCGGCAGCACCATCGACATCCTGGGCCGCATCGTCCTCGATCCCCTGTCGCGCCAGCTCGGGACGACCATCGTGGTCGAGAACCGCGGCGGCGCCGGCGGCAGCATTGGCTCGGCGCAGGTCGCCAAGGCGGACCCCGACGGCTTCACGCTGCTGATCAATGCCGCCGCCCATTCCGGCGCGCCCGCCGCCTATCCCAATCTGCCTTATGACGCGGCGAAGGACTTCGCAGGGGTCGCGAGCTTCGGCAACGTACCGAACGTCCTGCTGATCGCGCCGTCGAAGGGCATCAAGACCATCGCGGAATTCGCCGCCAAGGCCAGGGACGGCAACATGACGTTCGCGTCGGCCGGCGTCGGCAGCGCCACGCACTGGGCGGCCGAGCGATTCCGCGTCAGCGCCGGCATCAAGGCGACGCATGTGCCGTTCCGCGGCGGTCCGGAAGCGCTCACCGAAGTGATGACCGGCCGGGTCGATTTCATCTTCATCGGCATTTCGGCCGGGCTGCCGTTCATCAAGAACAACCAGTTGGTACCGCTGGCGGTGAGCTCGGCGAAACGCTCGCCAACATTGCCCGATCTGCCGACCACGCTGGAGGCCGGCTTCAAGGACTCCGACTTCAATTACTGGAACGGCATCTTGGTGCCGGCGAAGACGCCGCGGCCGATCGTCGATCGGTTGCATGCCGAGACCACGAAGGTGCTGGCGCTGCCGGAGGTGCAGGCCAAGCTCGCGGCGCAGGGCGTCGAGCCGGCGCCGCTCACGCCGGCCGAAATGGACGCCATGATCGCCCGCGAAATCGCGGTCAATCTCAGGATCGTCAAGGAGGCTGGGCTGAAGTTCAACTGAGCGCGGACGATCACAAATCAGAACAGGAAACGCATCGCATGTTGAAGACCAGCAATCCCAAGTCCGTCGCGCCGCCCGCGGCCATGTACAGTCACAGCGTCGAAATCCCGCCGAATGCGCGGTGGCTCTATACTGCCGGTCAGGTCGGCGTGCGTCCGGACGGCACGGTGCCGGACGGCTTCGAAGCGCAGCACGATCAAATCTGGAAAAACACGCTGGCGATCCTTGCCGATGCCGGGATGGGACCTGAAAACATCGTCCGGCTGAATGTCTATTCGACGGATCCGGACGGACTCAAATTCGTGAAGCCGCATCGAGAAAAGTATCTCAAGCCAGGCCACATTCCGGCCTCGACCTGGGTGGTCGTCAGCCGGCTCGCCAATCCGCAATGGGTCGTCGAGATGGAAACGATCGCGGCAAAGGCCTGAGCGTTCAACGGCAGTTCGTGAGGGTGGTGATATCCGATCCGCCTTGATACCGTGCACCTCGCATAACCAACGGACCTTCCGACAATGGCGAAGAAGCGCATGGTGCTCGAAATCGGCATGGGCACCGACATCCGCGGCGGCGACCCGACCAAGGCCGCCTGCAGGGCGCTGCGCGATGCGCTCTGGCACAACTCGCTGTCGATCGCGACCGGCGCTCGGCCAGCCGCTGGACGCGATGATCGTCGACGTGCACATCGGCGTGCCCCGGCCCGAAACGGTCGACAAGGCGCAGGTGCTGGCCGTTCTGCCTTACGGCAAGGGCACCGTGACGGTGATCGAAGGCGGCCTGGAGATCCCCAACGATGCCGGCACCGACCGCACGCTGATCGCCAACGCCTGCGTCGTCGTCAGCCTCGACATCGCCTGAGGGAGGCATCCATGCCAAAGACACGCGTCATTCTGGAGCTGGGCTCCGGCAACGATCTGCACGGCTCCGACTACACCAAGGCCGCGCTGCGCGCCGTGCAGGATGCGCTGCATCACAGCTCGCTGTCGTTCGTTCGCACGTTGAAGATCGACAAGACCAAGCTGGACGTGGAGGTCACGATCGGCGTCCAGCGGCCGGAGCAGGTGGACCTCGAACAGGTCAAGACGTCGCTGCCGCGTGGGCAACGTCACCGTGAAGGCCGTCAAGGGCGGTCTCGATGTTGCCGACCCCGAGAACAACGATCCCGCGGTCATCGCCAGCGCCGCCATCGCGGTTCGCATCGAGGCGGTGTAACGCCCGCATCGCGGTTGTCGCTCCGGTCCTGAACGGACGCGCCGGCAAGCGGCTCCGCTCGACACTCACTGGCGAGCAGGCAAGCCATCGACTAATATTCAGCTTTGCATGACTGAGCTGCGGCCGATGATGGATCGCCTTGAGGCGACTTGAGCATGTACTTGAGCACGTAATGGCTTTCGATGCGTTCGTCAGCTATTCAAGCAAGGACAAGACGATAGCCGACGCCGCATGCGCCATGCTCGAATCGGCAGGGGTCCGGTGCTGGATCGCCCCTCGCGATATCCGGCCGGGCGGAGAATACGGCGCCGCCATAATCGACGCGATCGACCAATGCCGCGTGATGGTGCTGATTTTCTCGTCGAGCGCGAACGACTCTAAGACAGATCCATCGCGAGATCGAGCGCGCCGTCAGCAAGGGCGTCCCGATCGTCCCGGTGCGCATCGAGGACGTCACGCCGACGAGATCCATGGAGTACTTTCTCGGCGCGATCCATTGGCTCGACGCGCTGACGCCCCCGATCGAAAAGCACCTCCGGCAGCTGACCGAGACCGTGAGTGCAATCCTGCAGGCGGACGACTCGGCTCGCGTCGCGCAGGCTTCCGCGCAGCATCCGGATCGCAACGCCGGCCGTTCTGCAGCAAGCGACGGCATGAGCCCGCCGATGGGCGAAGCATTCGCCAAGAGCCGTGCGCGCAAGCGGTGGCTCCTGCCTGCGCTCGGTGGCGGCATTGGTGTTGCGCTGGTGGCGGCGGGTGCCTGGCTCTATCAGCACCGCGGCTTTGCGACCTGCGAGATTGGCGGACAATGGCGGATGACCGCCCCATTTGGTCAATCCACCTGGACATTCTCCCCGCTCGGCAACAACCGTTACAGTGCGCAGGAACAGGGGATGGGGAATGCGACCGGAACCGCCACCGTGAGCGGTTACGTCGTCCAATACGGCTGGCGCGCGGGTGTCGTGACCGGCCAGAACCAGTTCACCTTGGACCGCAGTTGCACCAACGGACCGGGCCACGTCGAATTCCATACCGGTGGCAGCGGTATCCATCCCGCGCGCTGGGATCGCATCAGCGCTCCTCCGGCGCCTGCGGGCTGATGCAGGCGAGGCAAACGGCGTCATGCGCGGCAGAATCCTTTACCGCGGGTAGAAGATCGCCTAGCATCGCCTTGCACCCGATGTCCTTCACCTCGGTCTGCGCCTCATGTCTTTCACCTTGATCAAAGGACAGTTTCGCCCGACCGCCGGCGTGCCCGACGGCGACTCGGTTCCAATTCGAGCCCGACGACGCCGACCTGATGCGGTCGATCCCCCGAGTCCGCATGCCGCTCACCGCTACTACCGTGCAACTGCGGTACGAGGGCATCGACGCGCTCGAGAAGCACGCGATCCAGCCGCACGCGCGAGATGCCCGGGACACCAACCTGCGGCTTCTTGGGACACAAGGCGTCGACGATCCCGACGGATCGCGCGGCTATATCCTCACCCGGGAAGGCGACAAGAAATCCGGCCGGCCGATCTGCTTCGTCTATCCCGGCGAGACCAACGAGGACGACGGCGACACCGTTTTTCTCCGCCCGGACCGTGTGCGGGAGAGCGTCAACTTCAAGCTGCTCGAAGCCGGAATGGTCTACCCGTTGTTCTATGAGACTTCTGTTCATGGAATTGCGCACGGAATTGCTGAAGGGCTTGGCAATCGCCCGGAGCAACGGCAACGGACACATCAATCTGGACAAATCGAACGCCGGGGTAACCTACATGGGGCCGAACGCCCTCGATGCTCTGCCGCCGATCTTCCCGAAATTGTTCCGGCGCCTGGATGCCTGGAACGGCCCGACGCTGCAAGGTTTTCTGAGATGGCTTGAGCAGAGCGAGGACGAACGCGTTCACACCTTGTCCGATGGCCGGTTCATCGGCTTTCAGGATGCGCTTCAGGTGACTGGCAACAACGTGCGCATGCTCTACGTCCCCGAAGACCTGGTCTTCCGTCCAAAGCCGCCCGGACCTCCGATGGATTAGCGCCGGCGGGTTTTCGCTCCACGCCCGCAACTCCCCGGGAGCCAACTGCCGGGCGTGACATCATCGCGGCTGCGTTCGGCCGCCGTCTCCGCTAAGATCGCCAAAACGGCCGCGCAAGCCGGCCCGAAGACCAAGGGAGAGGACCATGATCCGCAGGCGATCGCTGCTGGCCGCAATTCCGGCGCTTGGGCTCACTGCCATCACCGGCGGCGCTGCGTGGGCGCAATCCTATCCGTCGCGTCCGATCAAGATTGTCGTTCCGTTCCTGGCCGGCGGCACGGTGGACATCGTCGGGCGCATCATCGGCCAGCAGATTTCGGTCGAGCTTGGGCAGCCGGTGGTGATCGATAACCGGCCCGGCGGCGGCACGACCATCGGCCTGAAGGCGGTAGCGACGTCGGACCCCGACGGCTACACGCTGCTGCTCGCCAGCACCGGCTCGATGGTGATCAACCCCATCCTCTACAAGAAGATCGAATTCCCGGGACTGAGGGACCTGGTGCCCGTCGGCCTGGTGGTCTCGACCACCAATCTGTTCGCGGTCCGCTCGTCGCTGCCGGTGAAGAACCTCGCCGAGTTCGTCGCCTACGCGAAGGCCAACCCGGGCAAGCTCAACCACGGCGCTTCGCTCGGCGTGCCGCCGCACATGCTGGGCGAGTTCGTCAGGGCGAAGACCGGAATCGAAATGCCCTACGTCCCCTACCGGAGCACGGCGGCGGCGATCCCGGATTTCCTGTCCGGGCAGATTCAGGCGACCTCCGAAAGCCTGTCGGTCATGCTGCCGCACATCCAGTCGGGCGCCGCGCGGCCGCTGGTGGTCGCCGGCCCGCGCCTGCCGGAGTTGCCCGACCTGCCGTCGCTCGACGAAGTCGGCCTCACCGGCTATCCGCCCGAGGTGTGGATGGGAATCGTCGCGCCCGGCGGCACGCCGGCGGCGATCGTCGACAAGCTCAATGCGGCGATCAACAAAGGCCTGAAGCTGCCGGAGACGCAGGCGAGCTTCAACAAGATCGGCTTCCATACGCGGCCCGGATCGGTTCCGGAATTCGTCGCCCGCATCAAAGGCGACTCCGACGGCTGGGCGTCCGTCATCAATCTCACCGGCGTGAAGGTCGAATGATCCGGGCGGCGCGCGGCGCGGCCGACCCGCGCTGAACGACAAATCCTCGCCGCGCGGCGCGGATTCTGCTTTTGCAGAATGTCAGCTAACGATCGATTGCGGAAGCACCCCCGCAACAAATCGTTATTCGATCACCTCGTCGGCGGCCACGAGCAGCGCAGGCGGAATCGTAACACCAAGGGCCTTCGCGGTCTTGAGATTGACAACCGTTTCGAACCTGGTTGGCGCCTGCACCGGAAGATCGGATGGCTTGTCGCCGCGCAGGATACGATCAATGTAAGCCGCCGCCTGTCGCATCTCATCGACACGATCGGTCCCATAGGACATCAGCCCACCAGCCGAAACGAGATAGCCGAACGCATATACGGCCGGCACGCGATGCCGCGCTGTCAATTCGATGATGAGGGGGCTGTGGGACGCAGTAAACACGTCTGGCGGCACGATCAGGCCACAACTGGGCACTGCCGCAACGTCCCGGATCACGTTCGCGATGTCGTCGGCGTTCTTGACAGGATGCGGCACAACCTCGATGCCGAGCAATGCTGCGGGTGATTGCGATGCGTTCAAGTAGAAATCGTAGGTCTTGATTTCCGGATTGGCCACAAAAGCTGCGCGCTTGATCCCAGGCACAACGTCCTTCAGCATCGATAACCATTTGCCTGCAATGCTCGGTTCGAATGTCGTCAAACCCGTCATATTGCCGCCCGGCCGCGCAAGGCTGGCGATGAAGCCGGAACCTATCGGATCGGCAAGACTGACAAAGACGATCGGGATCGTCCCGGCCTCCTCTTTCAAGGCAGCTGCAATGTTGACCGTGTGTCCGAGTAGCACCTCCGGCCGCAACGCGACCAGCTCGCGAGCGAGCGCCTGCGCCTTTGCGCCGGCAGGCGCGTAGCGATAGTCGATGTGGATATTGCGGCCCTCCGTCCATCCGCGTCTTGTGAGTGCTTGCCGCAAAGCCGCCAAGCGCTCGATTATGTTCGCGTTGTCCTCGGGAAGCCCTACCAGGACCCCGATGCGTCGCGCCCTTTCGTTCTGCTGTGCATGAGCAGAAAAGGGCCATGTGACCGCTCCACCCACCAGTGCAATCGCTTCACGTCGGTTCATGGCGTCGACCTCAAGCTCATGGGCAGAGGTTAGCATGGTGGTGCAGGGAGAAAAGCTCCACGCCAATCAGTTCACGACCCGAACTGGATTTGGCTTTTGCGGCCCGCGGCCCAACGACAGACTCGATTGTTACGCGGGTTTGGTTTATCCCGCCCGGCCGGAGCAACCGAGAACGCACGTGAGATGGAGACCCGCGCATGGCCAAGTACCGCAACAAGCTGCCGCAGCTCGGCGAGCGCGTGTTCCTGACCGACAGCGGCCTCGAGACCACGCTGATCTTCCACGACGGCTTCGAACTCAACCAGTTCGCATCGTTCGAACTGCTCAAGACCGAGCGCGGGCGACAGCGCCTCGCCGATTATTTCCGCCAGCACGCGCAGACCGCGGTCGACGCCGGCATGGGCTTCGTGCTTGAGGCCGCGACCTGGCGCAGCAACGCCGACTGGGGTGCGAAGCTCGGCTATTCGCCGCAGGAACTCGACGCGCTCAACCGTGAAGCGATTCGCATGCTGGTGGAGGTGCGCGACGAACTGGAGACGCCCGCGTCGCCGATGGTGATCAGCGGCAATCTCGGCCCGCTCGGCGACGGCTATGCGGCCGGCACCATGACCGCCGACGCGGCGCAGGCGCTGCACGCGCAACAGGTCAACTCCTTCGCCGGCACCGAGGCCGACATGGTGAGCGCCTTCACCATCACCAGCGCCAACGAGGCGATCGGCTGCACCCGCGCCGCGATGGCGGCCGGCATGCCGCTGGTGATGTCGTTCACGGTCGAAACCGACGGCCGTTTGCCGACCGGCCAGCCGCTCGCCGAGGCAATCGCGGAAGTCGACGCTGCGACCGGCCGCGCGCCGACCTACTACATGATCAACTGCGCGCACCCGACGCACTTCGAGGAAGTGCTGACGGGCGGCGACTGGGTCAAGCGAATCCGCGGCATCCGCGCCAACGCGTCGCGGCGCAGTCACGCCCAACTTGACGAAGCCACCGACCTCGACGACGGCGATCCGGCCGAACTCGGCCAGCAATATCGCGCATTGCGCAACCGCTTCGGCCACATCACCGTGCTCGGCGGCTGCTGCGGCACCGATCACCGGCACATCGAGCAGATCCGCTTTACCTGCGCGTAGTAACGGAGCGGCGGCGTATCGCGCGCCATGCTCGGCCTCTCTACTTACCCTCCCCTGGAGGGGGACGGTCGACGCCGAGCGATAGCGAGGCGGCGGGGTGGGGTGAACGGCCTTGCTAAGAAGCTCACCCCACCCCGCTCGCACGCAGGCAAGTTGAACTTGCCTGCGATGCTCGCGACCCTCCCCCTCCAGGGGAGGGTGGGCACCGAATTTGCGGCGCCGATGCTATTTCGTCGGTGACCAACGATAGGCTTTGGCGCACGCGCCGCCCATCAGCATCGCCCGCTCGCTGTCGCTCAGGCGGTCGGTCTTGAGGAACGGCTCGACCGCCTGCTCGTAGTTGACGACGGCGTAGGCGCGCGTCCAGTCCGTGCCCCACAGGCAGCGCTCGAATCCCCAGGCATCGAACACACGGGCGAGCGGATCCCAGATGTCCGGAAACGGATAGGGCTTCTGCGACAGCGTGCAGGCGCCGCTTACCTTGATGACAACGTTCTTGCGCTTCGCAAGGTCCAGCACCTTCGGCAAGTCGGCCCACGGCTCCGGCGGGGCCGGCGGTGTGCGCGGCTGCAAGATACCGAGATGGTCGATGATGAAGCGCGTATCGGGATGCCGGTCGATCACCGTGGTGCCTGCATCGAGGTTGCCCCAGCACAGGATGTTGACCGGAAAGTCGTGCTTCACGGCCTCGCGCGCGATGCGGTCGAAGCCCGGGTGTTTGGGATCACGATCGCGCCCGGGCTCCTTGGTCAGGATGATGCGGATGCCGACCGTACCCGGCGTCCGCTTCCATTCGGCGATGACATCGTCCACGGCGGGATCGTCCGGGTCGACCGGTTTGACGAGCCCGAACCGTCCCGGATGGGCCCGCTGCACCTCCACCGCATAACTTGCGTCGTATTGGTAGAGCGAAAAGGCGGAGATGAAGATCGCGCCGTCGATACCGAGCTTGTCCATCGCCGCGACCATCTCGTCACCCGTCGCGCTGGGTGGCCAGTTCGCCACGGTGTGCCAGGGGCGCTTCGGCGTGTTCGCTTCATAAGCGTGGACCTGGGAATCGATGATCGTCATCCGAGGAAGCTCCTCAATTTCCAAGAGAGTTCGGTATCGCAACAGGTCGCGCCGGACGTGTCCAGCCCCTTGCGGACGACGCTTGCAGGTCGATCTAGACGGCCACGCGGCAGATCACGCGCACCGGCACGGCGTTGTGATCCAGCGGGCAGCAAATGTGAAATCGTCCGGTGCGAAGACGAAGCTAGTGTGGCGGTTCAGAAGTCCGCATCAGTCTTGCGGCGAGTCCAGCGTGCGGACTTCTGAACCAAGGCCACACTAGGTCAATGAGTTGCTAGTGTCCGTCGATTCCGAAGTTCGCAGACGAGGGTGCCGGAGAATGATGCGAACTTCGGAATCGGGACACTAGCATCGCGCCGTCTCGACATTCATGGAGGGCAGTACCTTGAACCGACGTCATCTCCTGGGGGCGCTCGCGCTTGCCGCCACGCTTTCGTTCGGACCGCCGGCACTCGCGGCAAGCAAGCAGCCGTTCGATCAGAAGGCGTTCGAGGCCGCCCAGGCCGCCGGCCATCCGATCCTGATCGACGTGTCGGCGCCCTGGTGCCCGGTCTGCTGGGCGCAGGCGCCGATCCTCGCCCGGCTCGCCAGCGAGCCGCGCATGAAGTCGCTGGTGATTTTCACGGTCGATTTCGATTCGCAGAAGGACCTGCTGCGCAAGCTCAAGGTGCAGAAGCAGAGCACGCTGATTGTGTTCAAGGGCAACAAGGAGGTCGGCCGCTCGACCGGCGACACCAATCCGGGCCGGATCGAGGCACTGCTGAACAAGTCGATCTGACCGCGCGGGTAACGGCACATGGGCAGCATCGGGCTCGCGCTGATCGCCGGCGTACTGTCGACGCTCTCGCCGTGCGTGCTGCCGCTCGTGCCGATCGTGGTCGCGACCGCGCTCGGCGAACATCGCCTTGGCCCGCTGGCGCTCGCCGCGGGGCTCGCACTGTCGTTCGTGATCATCGGGCTGTTCGTGGCGACGGTCGGCTTCGCCGCCGGTCTCGACCATGACCTGTTCCGTTCCGTGGCGGCGGTGCTGCTGGTCGCGGTCGGCGTCGTGCTGCTGGTACCGCGACTGCAGACGCAGTTCGCCACCGCATCGGGTCCGATCGGTGACTGGGCGCAGTCGCATGCCGGCGGCCGCACGACCGGTGGCCTCGGCGGGCAGTTCGGCGTCGGCCTCCTGCTCGGCGTGGTGTGGAGCCCGTGCGTCGGTCCTACGCTCGGTGCCGCCTCGGTGCTGGCGGCGCGCGCCGAGAACCTGACGCTGGTGGCGGTCACCATGCTGGCCTTCGGCATCGGCGCCGCGCTGCCGCTGCTGGCGATCGGCCTGATGTCGCGGCAGACGCTGGCGCGCTGGCGCAACCGGATGCTGGCCGCCGGCAAGGGCGGCAAGCCGCTGATGGGCGCGCTCCTGATCACGGTCGGCATTCTCATCCTGACCGGGCTCGACAAGCGCATCGAGGCGGCGCTGGTCGCGGCTTCGCCGGAATGGCTCACGGAGCTGACGACGCGGTTCTGACACGCAACAAAACGGTTGCATTTACAGCGAACCCGAACTAGGTCATAGGCAACCAGGAGGTTGCGTATGACCGACCGCATCGAGAAGACCGTCGAGATCAAGGCCCCGCTCGCCCGTGTTTGGCGGGCGCTGACCGACCATCAGGAATTTGGCACGTGGTTCCGCGTCCGGCTGGAGACGCCGTTTCGCCCGGGCGCGACCGTTCACGGCCAGATCACCTATCCGGGCTACGAACACCTCCGCTGGGTGGCCGTAATCCAGAAGATGGAGCCGGAGCGCCTGTTCTCGTTCACCTGGCACCCCTTCGCCGTCGACCCAGACACCGACTACAACAGCGAGTCGCCGACGCTGGTCGAATTCACGCTCGAGCCAACCGCGACCGGCACCCGGGTCCGCGTCGTGGAGTCGGGCTTCGACAAGCTGCCGAGCCATCGTCGCGATGAGGCGTTCCGCATGAACTCGGAAGGCTGGGGGATCCAGATGGAGAACATCAAGCATCATGTCGAACCGGCCGCGGCATAGCGCAGCCGCCTTGAAGACCCGCGCAGCCGTATTCGCGGCGCTCGGCGACGAAACGCGGCTGTCGATGCTCGGCCGGCTCTCCGCCGGCCGGCCGCAGTCGATCTCCCGGTTGACGGCCGGCACCGACATGACGCGCCAAGCTGTGACGAAGCATCTACGCGTTCTCGAGGGCGCGGGTGTCGTACGCTGCGATCGCGTCGGGCGGGAACGCCTGTTCGCGCTGGTGCCGAAACCGATCGCCGACGTCCGCGATTACCTGGCGCGCGTGTCGGAGCAGTGGGACGACGCGCTGGCCCGGCTCAAGTCGTTCGTGGAAGGCTGACCGAAGGCGGCCTGCCGCCACACTGTGCGAGAGGCGCGATTGACCCGGCGCGCCTGCGCCGTAAAGTGCCGCGGCAAACGTCCCCTCCCCGCACCGGCCGGCTCATGACACCCTCCCCTATTCCGCTCCTCAACGCCGGTGGCGCCGAGATTCCGGCGATCGGTTTCGGCACCTCATCCCTCGGGGATTGCGGCGAGACCGTCGCCCAGGCGCTCAAGCTCGGCTACCGCCACCTCGACACCGCGTGGAAATATGGCACCGAGCGCGGCGTCGGCGAAGGCATTCGCGCCGCGGGCGTGCCGCGCGACGAGATCTTCCTCTGCACCAAGGTGTCGCACGAATACCTGCACGCCGATGCGTTCGCGCGCTCGGTCGACGAGAGCCTCGCGAACCTCGGCGTCGACTATGTCGACCTGTTGCTGGTGCACTGGCCAAACGCCGCCATTCCGCTCGGCGAGACCATGGGGGCGCTCGCCAAGGCGAAGCGGCAGGGCCTCGCGCGGCATATCGGCGTCGCGAACTTCAACATCGCGCTGCTCGACGAGGCGATCCGGCTGTGCCCGGAGCCGCTGATCAACCTGCAGGCCGAGTGCCATCCCTATCTCGACCAGACCAGGCTGCTCGCGGCCTGCCGGCAACGCGGCATCGTCTTCACCGCCTACTGCCCGCTCGGCCGCGGCCGTGTCGTCGGCGATCCGGTGCTGGAGGGAATCGCCAAACGCAAGGGCCGCACGCTGGCCCAGGTCGCGCTGCGCTGGCTGGTGCAGCAGGGCAACGTGGTTCCGATCCCGCGATCATCGAATCCCGGACGCATGCGCGAGAACATGGACGTCTTCGACTTCGCGCTGAGCGACGACGAGATGAGGGAAATCGCCGCCCTGAAGCGGCCGAACGGCCGCGTCGCCAATCCGGCGGGCCGCGCGCCGGCCTGGGACTGATCGAAGCTCTTCGCTACCGGCCGCCGGCGACAACGCGCAGCGCCGGCACCGGTTTTCGCGCCGGCGCCCCATAGGCCGGCGCGTAGAGCCCGCGCCGGTCGGGCACCGGCCGGAAGCTGTCGGTCAGCCCAACCACGGTCTCGGCCGCACCCAGCGCCAGATAGCCGTCGCAGGTCATCGTCCGCGCCATGCGGTCGAGCACGTTGGTTTTGGCGGCCTGGTCGAAATAAATCAGCACGTTGCGGCAGAACACGATGTCGAACATGCCGAGATGGCTGAAATCCGCGAGCAGATTGAGCGGGCGGAACTGCACCATGGCGCGAATGTCGGGCGCGATCTGCCAGGTATCGCCGATCCGGGTGAAGTACCTGACCAGCAGCGCGATCGGCAGGCCGCGCTGGACCTCGAACTGGCTGTAGATTCCGGCCCTGGCCTTGGCCAGCACCTCGCGGGACAGGTCGGTTCCAACGATCTCGATGCGCCAGCCCGCAAGCCGCGGCGCCATCTCCCGCAGATGCATGGCGAGCGAGTAAGGCTCCTGTCCGGTGGAGACGGCGGCGCACCAGATCCGCAGCCGTCGCGTATTTGCGCGGGCCGCCATCAGCGCCGGGATCATGGTGTCGCGGAAATGCTCGAACGGCAGCTTGTCGCGGAAAAAGAACGTCTCGTTGGTGGTCATCGCCTCGACGACGTCCACGCTGAGCGGCTCACTCCTGCGGCCTTTCTTGAGCTCCAGCACGAGTTCGGCGAGGCCGGACAGACCGGCGCGCCGGGCGACCGGCAGCAGGCGGCTTTCGACCAGGTACTCCTTGTCCGCCGACAGTACGAGGCCGGAGCGCTCGTGCAGCAGCTCGCGCAGGTAGTCGTAGTCAAGCGGCGTCATACCCAGCCTCCGGAAAACAAGCGCGCAATGCGGGCCGCCAGTTGATCGGCCGGCAGGATCGCGGAGCACAGCCCGGCATTCGCGACCGAACCCGGCATACCCCACACCACGCTGCTGGCTTCGTCCTGGGCGATGATGCTGCCGCCCGCCGCCACGATGTCGGCGGCGCCGTGCGTGCCGTCCGATCCCATGCCGGTGAGGACGAGCGCCACGGTGGCCGCTCCCCAGACCGACGCCGCCGAGGTGAACAACGGGTCCACGGCCGGCTTGCAAAAATTGATCAGGTGGCTGTCTTCGAGCACGATCCGGGTCTCGCCCCCGGCCCGCATCACCCGCATGTGACGACCGCCGGGCGCGACATAGACCCGCCCGGCATGGACCGGCTCACCGTGCTCCGCCTCGCGCACGCACAGGTGACTCGTTCGCGACAGATGATCGGCGAAGATCGCCGTGAACGTCGGCGGCATGTGCTGAGTGATGAGAACGGGCGCCAGATCGATCACGGCGCCGAGGCCGCCGAGCACCGTATTCACGGCCTGCGGTCCGCCGGTCGACGAACCGATCACCAGGGCACGCGGCGCGACGCGCGAGAACGGTCGCAGCACCCGGCCCGGGCGCTCGTCCGCCTCATGCGCAGCCGGAACGATGCTGGGAACTCGGGCCGCGGCCCGGCAGGCGGTTCGCCAGGGTCCGGACTCGGACTGCGTTGCCGGCCACAGAACCGGGCCGCTGGCGCCGGCGGGCGCCGAGCGTCCGGATCTTTTCGATCAGATCGCGGCGGAACGTGAGCGAGCCAGTGAGGTCGCGATCGGTTTCGGGCTTGGTGAGATAGTCGAGCGCGCCGAGCGACAGTGCGCGCAGGCTGACCTCGGCGTTGCGGCGGGTGAGCGTCGAGACCATCAGCACCACGAGATCGCGCCGCTTTTCGAGCAACCTCTGCAGCGCGGTGATACCGTCGACCTCCGGCATGTCGACGTCCAGCAGGACGACATCCGGGGCCGTGCGCTCGAACTGTTCGATCGCCTCGCGCCCGTTATGCAGCGCGGCCACGACCCGCAGATCCGGCTCGGCATTGATCCAGCGCGCCATCATGCCGCGCGGGACCACGGCGTCGTCGACCACCATCACGCGGATCGCGGCGGAGGCGAGCGCGGCGTCCAAAACGGGGGTGTTGACGACTCCCATGTGCAGCGACGAGCCGACGGCGGGCCGGGTGACCGGCCTGCGTCAGAGCAGCCCGACCTCCTGGAACTTGGCCTCGACGATCTCGCGGTCGAACGGTTTCATGATGTACTCGTTGGCGCCGGCATGTAGTGCGCGGGCGATGTGGGCGACGTCGTTCTCGGTTGTGCAGAACACGACCTTTGGGAGATCGCCCTGCGGCAGGCGACGCAGCATCCGCAGGAATTCGTAGCCGTCGACTTTCGGCATGTTCCAGTCGAGCAGGATGGCATCCGGCATCTGCACCTGGCAGAGCGCGAGCGCCTCCTCGCCGTCCTCGGCCTCGGAAATCTTGAACTCGAGTCCTTCCAGGATTCGCCGCGCTACCTTTCGGATGACGCTGGAATCGTCAACGACCAGACAGGTCTTCATGCCAACCTCCTTGCTCCCGGGACTCGGTCCCGCTTCTCACATTTTCACGGCACGGTTCGCATCCGCGCCGCATTGTCCTCACGCCGCCTGAGCCTCCACGACGCCATCGATCACGCGATCCACGTCCAGCACCATCAACAGCCGGTCATCGAGCCGGTGCACGCCGGCCGCGACCCGCGCCAGGCGGACGTCGAGATTGGCCGGCACCGGCTCGCGGCCGGCGGCCGGCAGCATCAGCACCTCGCCGATCTCGTCGATCAGCAGGCCGTAGGACTTCGTTCCGCCACTCGACGCCGATCGCCATCGGGGTCGGGCGATGTCCGCCGGACGGCAGGCCGAGCCGCTGCCGCATGTCGATCATCGTGACGATGCGTCCGCGCAGATTGATGAGCCCAGCGACCTCGGCGGCCGCGAGCGGCACTGGCGTCACCTGCTCCGGCACGAACACGTCCTGCACACGCGCGATCGGCAGGCCGAACAACTGCTCGCCGACGGTCGCGGTCACATACATCGCGCCTTGCTCGGGAGTTGCGTTCATTGCCGGTCTCTCACGCCGCGCATCCGAAGTCGGTGGTCTGTTCCTTGAGCGCCGCAATCAGCCCCTGACGGTCGAACTTCGCGACATAGTCGTTGAGGCCGACGCGCCTGCCGCGCTCGATCGCTTCCGCCGACACCATGGTCGACAGCCCGATCACCGGCAGGTCGGCGGCGCCCGGATGGGCATGCACCGCGGCGACGAGCTCGAAGCCGTCCATGCCGGGCATTTCCATGTCGGTGATGATCACGTCGAAACGCCGTCCGCTCCGCAGCAGGTCGAGCGCCTCCTGCGCCGAGCCGACCGGCGTGACCGCGTAGCCTGCGGCCTTGAGCACCGGGGCGAGCATGTTGCGGAAGAATGCCGCGTCGTCGATCAGCAGCACATGGCGCCGCGTCCGGGAATCCGGCCGCTCCTTCCAGCCGAGCCAATCCTCGAAGGCCAGCGGCAGGAAGTGCGCCAGGTCGATGATCTCGGTCGCCTGCTGCTTGACCACCGCGGTGCCGATGACGCCTGGCCGTGCGCTCGCCAGTTCGACCTCGAGGCGGGCTTCGACGATGTCGACGATCTCGTCGACCACCAGCGCCATCGAGCGGTCGCCGCTGGCGAACACCAGGAGCGGCTGCCGGCCGGCGGTCTTCATCGTTACCGTCTCGGTCGCCGGAACCAGCGGCATGAGCTGGCCGCGATACTGCAGGAGCGGGCGGCCACCGGACAGTTCGATCTTCTCGGCATCGATCATCTCGAGCCGCGTGACCAGCGACAGCGGCACGGCCTTCGGCTGTGGCGAGCCGGCGCGGAACACCAGCAGCGACTCCGGCGGCGCCTCGGATGTTTGCCCGTTGCCGTCCTCCGACACCCGGTCGGCCGCGGTGCGCGGCGTCTCGACGGTGCCGCTCGCCCGCGCCACCCCGTTGGGATCGACGATCAGGATCACCGAACCGTCGCCCAGGATGGTGTTGCCGGAAAAGACGCCGATGTGCCGCAGCTTGCTCGACATCGGCTTGACGACGATTTCTTCGGTGTGGAACACCGAATCGACCATGATGCCGAAGGTCTGGCGGCCGACCTGCGTCACCACGATGAAGCCGCGGTCGAGCTCCACCGCGTCGGCGCGATCGAAGCCGAGCAGCGACCTCAGATCGACGAGCGGCAAGAGCTTGTCGCGCAGCCGCAGCACCGGCGCATCCTTGATGCGCTCGATGCGATGCTCGGAGTTTCGCCGCACGCGCACCAGTTCGACCACGGCGATCTGCGGAATGGCGAAGCGGCTGCCGGCGACCTCTACGATCAGCGCCGAGACGATCGCAAGCGTCAGCGGAATCTTGATCAGGAAGCTGGTGCCCTGGCCGGGCGCCGAGCGCACGTCGATGGTGCCGCCGATCCCGTCGACGTTGGCCCGCACGACGTCCATGCCGATGCCGCGGCCGGAGATCGTGGTGATCCGGTCGGCGGTCGAAAAGCCCGGCATGAAGATGAATCGCTGGACCTCGGCCTCGGACAGCTTCGCGATCTCGGTTTCGGTCGCGAGGCCCTTGGCGAGCGCCTTGGCCCTGATCCGCGCGGTATCGAGACCGCGTCCGTCGTCGGACACCTCGATCAGGATCTGGCCGCCCTCGTGACAGGCCGTCAGCCGGATCATCCCGCGCCCCGGCTTGCCCGCGGCGCGCCGTTCGGCCGCCGGTTCCAGCCCGTGATCGGCGGAGTTGCGGACCATGTGTGTCAGCGGATCGCGGATGGAGTTCGAGCACCTGCCGGTCGAGCTCGGTATCGGCGCCGTACATCTCGAAATCGATGGCCTTGCCCAGTTCGGCAGACACGTCGCGCACGATGCGCGGCAGTTTCTGCCAGGCATTGCCAATCGGCTGCATCCGCGTCTTCAGCACGCCTTCCTGCAGCTCGGCGGTGATGTTCGAGAGGCGCTGCAGCGGCCCCTTGAATTCGGAATCGTCGTTGCGGCGGCCGATCTCGACGAGCTGATTGCGCGTCAGCACCAGCTCGGAGACCATGGTCATCAGTTGTTCGAGTGTGTCGACATGAACGCGGATCGACTGTTGCGCGACCTTGGGGTCGCCGCGCTCGTCGTCCCGCTCGTCCGCACGCTCGGGCATCGCGGCCGCATGCGCCTCCGGCACGGGCTCGGCCGGATTTTGGTCGGGTCCCGAGGCCTCGCGGAAGGCGCGTTCGAGTTCGTCGAGCGTGACTTCGCCCGGGCGTAGCGGCCGCTCGAGCACCTGCGGCACGAGCGTGCCGAAGGCGCGGCGATCGCCGGTATGGCCTGCGGCCTCGGCCGACATCCGCTCCAGCCGTTCGATCAGATCGCGATCGGCGCCGGGCGGTTCGGCCTGGTGGCGCTCCAGTTCGTCGAGCACCTGCTTGATACGGTCGATGGTGGCAAGGATGAGCGAGACGGCCTCGCCGGTGACCGGCGCGCCGTCGCGGAAATTGCCCATCAATGCTTCGGCGGCATGCGTCAGCGCTTCGAGCCGCGGCAATGCAAGAAAGCCACAGGTCCCTTTAATCGTGTGAACGAGGCGAAAGATGTTGCCGAGAATCTTGGCGTTGTTCGGATCCTGCTCGAAGCGAACCAGCTCTGCATCGACAACATCAAGGCTTTCGCTCGTCTCCGTGAGAAATTCGCGCAGCAGTTCGTCCATGAACTCGGGCTTTCGGCGCAACACGCAAAGGAACGGACGGGCTGTCACGCGCCGGTCCGGCTGTTACACGCGTGGCCAGTGTGTTGGTAAACGGTTTAATTTTGGTTGCGCCAATCGACGACCGACGCCCACATTCGCGTCTGTTTATTCGCCGATTTCCGTTCGAACAAAGCGGTCATTCGCCCGCTGCTTCTTGCGGGAGCGGAGGAAAGCACCGTGGATTCGCTTGAGAAATAGAAGCGCGTGCACGGACTGAGTTCCGCGTGCCACAAGTCACAACAATGTCTGAACGCCCGAGCCCGCCTCAGCGGGTCGACACCACGATCGATTCACCTTCGGCAGCAAGATCGACCGTAAGGCCGCAGGCGCGCGCCAGCAGGCCGGTATAGAACGGCTGGATGGCGTGAGCGTCGACACCGCCGCTCTCCGACGTCCCGGCCAGCAGCGCCGGGATCGCCTGCGGGATGCGGGCATTGATACCGGCGCAGGCGATACGGAACCCCAGCGTCTCGCCCTCCCCGACCGGATCGACCGTCATGGTGCCGCCGCGCGGGATCGTCTGTCCGGCGATGATCAGCATATTGAGCAGAAGCTTCACCCGGTTCTTCGCCAGCAGCACCCGCGGCAGGTTCCAGATGAGCTTGGTCTTGTCGTCCTCGAGGAAGGCGCGCGCCATGTTCTGCGCGTCGCCGAGATCGATCTGGGCGGTCGCCGAACCGGCGGCGCCGAACGCCAAGCGGCAGAACTGCAGCCGGGCCGACGCCGTCCGGGCGCTCTTCTTGATCAGGTCGAGCGCGAAGGTCTTGGTCTCTTCGTCGCTCTGCTTCTCTTCGAGCACTTCGAGCCCGTTGACGATCGCGCCGGTCGGGCTGATCAGGTCGTGGCAGACGCGCGAACACAGCAGCGCAGCGAGATCGAGTGCGTCGAGAGCAACGGCTAGCGGACATGAAGTGCCTCCGGTCAAGGTCTCGAATACGCAGAACTGTGGTGCTGGAGCGCGACTCAGCACATGGCGGCGCGAGACAGGTGTGATACACCGCGCCCGCTCAGCCTGCCAAGACAAGATCGTTGCGGTAAACAGGCAGTAAATGACCCAGGAGACGGCGTCGCAATGGGGGACGGCAACAGCGGGATGGATCGTCTCCTGGACGAACTGACGACCATCGTTTCCACCGCCTCGGCGGCGATCCTGAAGATCCGCGCGGGCTCGCTCGAAACCCGGACCAAGGCGGACCATTCGCCGGTCACCGCGGCCGACGAGGCCGCCGAAGCCGATCATCCTCGACGGGCTCGCCCGCGTGCTTCCCGGCGTGCCGGTGGTGTCCGAGGAAGCGGCCGGGCACACGCCGCCCGCCGGACCCGCGGCTGGAGCTTCGTTCTGGTCGATCCGCTCGACGGCACCCGCGAACTGGTGGCCGGGCGCGACGAATTCACCGTCAATGTCGCCCTCATGAGCGGCGGCCGCCCGCACCTCGGCATCGTGGCCGCGCCTGCGCTGGGGCTGCTGTGGCGCGGCTATCCGGGCCGCGGCGCCGAACGCTTGCGCCTGCGGGGCATCCGGCCCGCACCGGCGCGGCGGAGCCGATCCGACACCCGGACTTGTCCGGCGACCGGCATGATCGCCACCGTCAGCCGCTCGCACCTCGATGCCGAAACCGTGGCCTTTCTGGCCCGGCTGCCGGTCGGCAACGACGCTCAACTGCGGATCGGCGATCAAGTTCTGCCAGGTGGCGGAAGGGCTCGCGGACGTCTATCCGCGCTTTGGTCCGACCTGTGAATGGGACATCGCGGCCGGTCAGGCGGTGCTGGCGGCGGCCGGCGGCATGGTGGTGGCGCTCGACGGCGGGAGCTGCCATATGGCCGGGCCGCCGACCATTTTCGGGTGCCGGGCTTCGTTGCCTGGGGCGATCCGGCAGCGGCCCCAAGGACCTAAGCACCGCCAGGTCCGGCCCGACCAGCCCGCCGTGGGCGCGCTTCCGTCGCCGCCGTGGGATCGTCATAGTATTGCCAAGGACTGGGCGATTCGGTTGCGGTTTGGCCGCAAATCTACGGTACTTGGGTGAGCGGCGGGCAAGCTTTAGCCCGTGATTGCCGAGGAGCATTTGATGCGCGCCGTCTTTCGGACTGTCGCTTTCATTTTTGCCGCACTGCTGGTGATCGGGCCGTTGCGGGCTCAGCAGCCTCCGCCTCCCCCGCCACCCGGACAGCAGCCTCCGCCCGGCCAGCAACAGCCGGTGCAGCAATATTCGTCGAATGAGGTGCTCGACACCGGACACCGGTTCTTCGGCACGGTCGCGCGCGGGCTTGCGCAGATCGTCGAACGGGCCGGAAGCCAATGGGGCCTGCCCAACGGCTACATCCTCGGTCAGGAAGCCGGCGGCGCGTTCGTGGCCGGGCTGCGCTACGGCGAGGGCGTGCTCTACACCAAGAATGCCGGCGACCTGCGGGTCTACTGGCAGGGGCCGTCGCTCGGCTTCGATGTCGGCGGCGAAGGCGCACGCACCATGATGCTGGTCTACAGCCTGCCCGCGACCGACGCGATCTACCAGCGCTTCGCCGGCATCGACGGCTCGGCCTATTTCGTCGGCGGGCTCGGGATGACCGCGCTGACCGCCAACAACATGGTGGTGGTGCCGATCCGGTCGGGCGTCGGGTTCCGGCTCGGGCGCCAATGTGGGCTATCTCAAGTTCACCCCGTCGGCGACCTGGAACCCGTTCTGAGCCGTAAGGTCAACGTCCACCACGTGACGCCGGATCCAGGCGCTTGCCGCGCGCCGGTTTAGGTTAATCCTGGACCTTGCTGGTCGCGCGAGGCCAAGCATGGCATTGTGGTAAACACATTCTTTCCGATGCGGTTTTGAGGAGGCGTACCCATGATCGAACAGATCATGTTCGTGGGAATCGGGTTTCTGGTCGCCGGCCTGCTGGTGATCGGCGTCATCCCGATGGTGCACGCCCGCGCGGTTCGCCTGACCATGCGCCGACTCGAAGCCTCGACGCCGCTATCGATGGTGGAAATCCAGGCTGAAAAGGATCAGTTGCGCGCCGAATTCGCCATGTCGACGCGGCGCCTCGAAATGAGCGTCGAGCAACTCAAGGCCAAGACCGCCAATCAGCTCACCGAGATCGGCAAGAAGAGCGAGGCCATCGGCCGGCTCAAGCTCGAGCTCGGCGAGAAGACCGCGCAACTGATGGCGCTGGAGGCGAAGGAGCGACAGCTCGCCGACGACGTGCTGCACTCCCAGAGCGACCTGACGGCCCGGATCAAGATGCTGAACGATACCGAAGGCGCGCTCGCCGAGGCCCAGGCCGAGGCTCGCCGCCATCACCGACCAATTCAACGACAACTCGATGACGGCCGACGGTCACCGCATCGAGCTTGTGACGTTGCGCGCGCAGACCGAAGTCCTCAAGGGCCAGGTCGAGAGCTACGAAAAGGAAACCAGCGACCTGCAGGAGCGCCTCAACCTCAAGACCGCGGAGGCCGAGACGGCCGGCCGGCAATTCGCCGAGGAGCAGGCGCGCGCCGAACAGCTCTCAACCCGGGTCGGCGACCTCGACCGCCAGCTCATCGCGCAGACGACGGAAGCGGAAATCCTCGGCCGGCGCGTGCAGGAGCTGAGCGCGCGGTTCGACGAGCAGGACCGCTTGCTGGCCGACCGCGAATTCGCCAGCGACCGCCTGCGCAGCGAGGCGACCAGCGCGCACGAGATCGAGGCGCAACTGCGCGCCGAGCTCGCCGATGCCGAGAACCGTCACCGGCTGGCGACCGAAGGCCTGCGCGCCGAGAAGGCTTCGTTCGAAGCGCAGTTGCGCCAGTCCGAGGAGGAGCGCCTCAAGCTGCAGCGCGACATCTCCGGCATGAAGCGCGACGCCGACAGCGTCTGGGCCGACGAGCGCATGGAAAACGCGGTGCTGCGCGAGCGCATCAACGACGTGGCGGCCGAGGTCGCGCGGCTGACCGCAGCGCTGGAAGGGCCGGGCTCGCCGATCGACATGATCGTCGCCGAGGCCCCGACGGCCGCGGGTGCCGCCAACGGCATCACCAGCAATGGCGCCGGCGACAAGGCCGTGCCGTCGATCGCGCCCAACGGCGGCGAGTCCAAGGGCACGCTCGCCGACCGGATCCGGGCGTTGCAGAGCCGGGCCTCGGCGCGGGTTCAGCAGGCATCCTGACGGCTGCCCCTCCCGACGCTTGACTTGCGGCGGCGGTGCCTTAAATCGTGCTGCCGGTTTCCGGGCGCTTAGCTCAGCGGTAGAGCGTTCCCTTCACACGGGAGAGGTCGTAGGTTCGATCCCTGCAGCGCCCACCAGCCTTCTCGGCTCGTTGGCACGCCATTATTATTTCATTTCTCTTGGTATCGTCCATTCGGCTCGCTCCGAAAAGGGAATGACCATGCAGCGCACCGACAGGCTTGTCGCCTTAGTGCTGGTGACGTTGCTTGCCGTTCTCGACGTCGAGACGATCGCCGCACAGGTCCCACCTTCGCCCACCGAACCGTTCGAGTTCCCGGCATTGGAAGTACCGACCTATCTGCCGTGGATCAAAATGTGCGGGCAGGAGCAGGACAAGAAGGTTTGCTACACCCGGTCGGATGGCCGTCTCCGGCATGGAGCCACCACCGTGTCTGTCATGTTGTTCGAGCAAGCAGGCAGATCGGACCAAATCTTACGCATCGCGTTGCCGCATAACGTCATGATCGCACCGGGTACCCGAATGATCGTCGATTCTGGAGATCCGATGAACGCTGCTTATGTGGTGTGCGGGGCCAGCGGCTGCGTATCCGACTACACCGTCTCCGATGAGATGATCGGCAGAATGAAGGACGGCCGTTACATGACTGTCCAGGCAATCCGCGTTACCGGGCAGCCAATCAACTGGACGGTGCCGGTCTCTGATTTCGGCAAGGCCTACGACGGACCGCCCGCTGATCTCGCGAATTTCAAGTCGATTTACGAGAAGTCCCCCGAAGCCCTGGAAGGACGACACGCTACAGCCGCACCTGCGTCCAGGCAGGAATTGAGCCGACTGCCGGCGCGGCGATCATGCCGTCTCACAGCGCCTTCTGCTTGTGGCCGCATTCCTTGCACGTGTATTCAACCCGGGCCTCGCCCTGGGCGGCGAAGACCCGGTTCGGCGCGCCGCACTTGCCGCATTTCGCGTCGACGCGGGTCTTGCCCTGCTTGATGGCCAGGTTGCGTTCCATGGCCTCTTTGACCAGGCGCTCGGTCTCTTCACGCATCGATTGCTTCGACATCGCCGACACCTTTCCGCCAACCAGGGTCCCGTCCGCCGTGGATAGCAGAATTGCGGTGGCGTCCGCGAGCGCCAAATCGTGTCAGGTTGAAGCGCAACTGCGCTCTCGGCCACGCGCTCTTAGCCGAAAAGCCCCGGCCCTTCGAGGCTAAGCCCGAGGCGACGGTGGTTGTTGGATAGGCAGGAGGCCCCGCAGCGACAGGCCAATCGCCAATGTCGGGAGCCTCGCCGTTGGCGCATATGGGCAAGCACGACGCGCGCCTCTCGCGAGGCGCCGTCAATGCCGCCACCCAAACCCTGCTCTTGCGCGCGACGTGTCCGTCAGCGGCAGTAGAGGATCGTGCACACCGGAATCGGGCTGCGACGCTCGCACTTGCGCAGAGCGATGAGCTTGGCGTCGATGATGTTCCAGTGCCGGCCGACAGTGGTTCCGCCTACGCCGCCCGCGCGGCAAACCCAGGCCGAAGCCTCCGACGATCCGAATGCCAGCAGAGCCGCAGCCACCGCCAGCGTCGCCAATGTACCCTTGATCATTGTTTGACCCCCCGTACGCACATACACAGATGAGTGTACATAACCGCATCCGCCCCGGAGTCGCTCCCCCTAAATTGAGTTTTCCGGCTGAATTCCAGCCACCGCGGTAATTGTGCAACAGTGCCGCGATCGAGGACCCTCGCGCAAAATTCAATCGGCAAGCTATTGGAGCGAGCGCGAAAGTTCGATCCACTCTGCGCGGAGTGTTTTCGCTCAGTCGGCGGTTTTGCCGGCGTGCTGCTTCACGTTGCCCTGCAGCCGGTCGACCTGATCCTGCAACTGCCGGCGCGCGTGCTTGAATGCGTCGTTGAGGGCGAAGTTCAGATCGGCATGGCGCTCGTCGGCCGGCGGCGTGCGCCCGACATCGACCTGCCGCCCGTTCGGCAACGCCAGGTGGATGCTGACCTCGTAGAGTCCGCCGTTGCGGTGGTGCGCGCTCGGCGCCTTCACGGCGATCCGGCAGGCGGTGGTCCGGCCGAAGCGCTGCTCAAGGGCCTCGATGTGCTTCTCGATGGCCGCGCGGATTTCCGGTGTCGCGGACATGCCCTGGAAGTCGATTTGAACGGGCGTCTGCATGATCAACTCCGCTGGTGCGCTACCGTAAAAGCCGTGAGCCTGGCCCCAAGTTCCTGACTGGATCGAAACCTCATGGCGCACGACAAGCCTGAAGCGGATACCGGCCGCGGTCGCAGGTCAAGAGCTTTGAGCCATTCGCGCAATCGAGCTGTCGCCGACCTTCACATACGACGTCCTTACGGCCGCCCAGACGATGCAAATCCGCCGGCCTTGCACGAGATCAAATCTGCGACGGACTGCGCTCAGGCGGACGCGCCGTCGCGCGCCAGCCGGGCGTCGACCTCGCTCGTCAGCCGCACCAGGGCGTCCGCGACCTCTACCGGATACGGCACTTGCGGCCCAAGTTGGCGCAACGGTTCCGGCAATCGGGCGAGCTCGCGCACGGCGCGCGCGCGGCATTCGGCAAGCGATGGCGGCGATGCCAGACGGCTGCCGTCCCGCATGACGGGTTCCAGGAGCGGCGCGCCGTCCTGGCGGTCGCTCTCGAGCGAGAGCACGTCGCCCACCATCCGGCCATCGGCGCCGAGCCGGCGCCAGACCTGCTTGCGGCCGGGCCAGGTCTCCTTGCCGTCGGAACGCTTGCGCCGCGGCGCGCCCGGCATATTCTTCGAGCTTGTAGACGCAGTCGAGCGTCGGGCGCGTCGGACGATGTCGTCAGGCTGGTGCCGATGCCGAAGCCGTCGATCGGCGCGCCGGCGCGCAGCAGCGCGGCGACGCTGTCTTCGTCGAGACCGCCGCTGGCGAAGATCTTGATCTCCGCGCAGCCGCCGTCGTCGAGAATGCGGCGCACCTGCGCGCGACAGCGCCGCGAGATCGCCGCTGTCGAGCCGCACAGCGCCGATCGTGATGCCTCGCCTTGAGCCGCGGCGCCAGCGCGACCACCTTCCGGGCCGCGGCTTCGGTGTCGTAGGTGTCGATCAGCAGCGTCAGGTTGTTCGGCCGCGACACGCGCGAAATGCTTCGAACGCCGCCGCTCTCGTCGTCGTGCGCCTGGACGAACGAATGCGCCATCGTGCCGAAGATCGGAATGCCGAACAGCGGCCGGCGAGCACCGTGGCGGTGCCGGCAAATCCCGCGAGATAGCTCGCGCGCGCCGCCAGCATGCCGGCTTCCGCGCCGTGGGCGCGGCGCAGGCCGAAGTCGACCAGCAGCTTGCCGGCGCCGCCAGCACCGAGCGCGCCGCCTTGGAAGCGATCAGCGTCTGGAAGTGCAGCAGGTTGATCAGCCGGCGTTTCGACCAGCTGCGCCTGCGGCAGCGGCGCGGTCACGCGCAGGATCGGCTCGTTGGCGAAGAACACCGTGCCTTCGGGCATGGCGTGGACGTCGCCGGTGAAGCGCAGTCGCCGCGAGGTAGTCGATGCATCGCCGGCCGAAGCGCCCGCTGCCGGCGAGCCAGTCGAGGTCGTCGGCGGAGAAGCGCAGGTCCTCCAGGAAATCGAGCGCCTGTTCGAGCCCGGCGGCGATCAGGAAGTGGCGCCGCGCCGGCAGCTGTGCGGACGAAAAACTCGAAGACCGCGGTCTCGGTCTGACCATGATCCAGATAGGCCTGGATCATGTTGAGCTGATAGAGATCGGTCAGCAGCGGCGAGGTTGCGTCATTCATCCTGCGTCACCCTGGCGCCATCCCGAGCGCAAGAGGATATCGCAGTTTATATCACCTCGCTCGCGACGTGAGCGCGTGGGCCGCGCCTCACTCCGTCGTGGCCATCTCGGACTGCGGCGGAGTGGCCTCGGGCGCCGGCTCCGGAGCCGCTGCGGGCGTAGGTGCTGCCGCCCGCTCTTCGCCCGTCTGCTCTTCGCCTGCCTGCTCGCGCAGATCAGCGAGCGCCTGCTCCATGAGCGCGAGCAGCCGCTGCGCCGGACCGGCGACGTTGTACTTGATCAGGTCTTCAACGATCTCGCGCTGGCGCGCGACCCGCTGTTCGGAACGCTCGATACGACTCTTCAACGAAAACGCATCATCCACAGTCGACTGAACTTCGGCCATTCCTCACCTCGTACTGGCCGAGAATCCAACCCGACAAATGTGGCCTTAAGGGTTCACGCGCGCGAAGTTGTCCACAGCGCGGTCGGTCGCGGTGTCGTCATAAACCTGACATCGGAAGGCCAGCGAAGCGCCGGGTTCACCCCAGGAACGCGCCGCCATTCACTTGAAAATTCTGTCCGGTGATGAAACTCGCGCCGGGGCCGCACAGGAACCGCACCGTGGAGGCAATATCGTCCGGTTCGCCGCGGCGCCCGACCAGCGGATTTACCAGCGAATGATGTTGCGGCTCGGGCTGGCCCGCAGGGCGCGGCGTCGACATCAGCCCCGGCGTCACCGTATTCACGCGAATGTGCGCGTCGGCGAGTTCATGCGCCAATGCGCGGGTGAAGCCGATGAGCCCGGCTTTCGCCGTCACCACGTGCGGCCGGCGCGCGGCGCCGGTATGCGCCGAGAGGCCGCCGATGTTGACGATGACGCCGTGGCCGCTGGCCTTGAGCGCGGGCAGGCAGGCCTGCACGCAGTTGAACGCGCCATCGAGGATGATCGACGTCACCGCGCGCCATTGATCGAGCGTCATCTGCTCGAAGGCCTGCTCGGCGCGCACGGCCGCGTTGTTGACCAGGATGTCGATGCGGCCGAACCGCGCCAGCGTCGCAGCGGCCATCGTGCCGACGGCGGCCGGATCGGCGACATCGGCGGTAACGGCGAGCCCCGCCCCCCCGGCCTGCTCGATCTCGCGCACGACCGACTCCGCCTGCGCCAGGTTGGCGCGCGCATTGACCGCGACGGCGGCGCCGCCCGCCGCGAGCGCAAGCGCAATGCCGCGGCCGATATTCCGTCCGGCCCCGGTCACGATCGCGACCCGGCCGGCGAGTTCGTTGCTCATCCGTTCATTCCCCCTCAGATCGCGTGCGCTCCCAACAGCGAGACTCGTCGTCATCACTGCCTGGATTGATAGAAGTCCTTGGCGTCCGCGCTGAACGCCTTGCGCGATTCCGCGTCGATGTAGAACATGTGCCCGCCGCGATAGAGCCTGAAGCTGCGTGCGCGCCGGCTCGCCGATCGGCGGCAGGTGGTCGAGCACGTAGCGGCTCACCGCATAGGGCGTCACCATGTCGCTGTAGCCGTGCGCGACCAGCAGCCGGAACGACGGACGTCAGCGACAGCAGCTCCCGCAGGTCGTCGCGTGACGCTCGCCTGGCCGCGGCCGCCGCCCTCGCCCCAGTCCCACTTGCCGGAGATGTCGGACGCGAGCAGGATGTAGGTCATCTCGGTCTTGAAGCCGAGCTCGTCGCGCGCATAGGTCGCGAACGCGCTGCCGTAGGCGCGGGTCAGGCCGTCGAGCAGCGGATCGGGGCCGCGCGCGGTCTCGCGTTCGGGATACGGATCGGCGACCGCGAAGGTCGCGTCGTAGCGGCTGACGATCTTGCGCTTCGGCCGAGCGCAGGTGCTTGACGTAGGCGTCGCGGATGAAGCCGCGCGACCTGCGTCACGACCGCCTCGGGAAGCCCGCTGATCTCGGCGACGCGCTGGCGTAGAAGTCGCGCGCCGCGATCGCCCTTGGGCGGCGGGCCGGCGAGCGTCGTGAGGTATTCGTTCATCGCGAAGCGCTCGGCCTCGGCCTGCGCCTCCTGGCTGAACGTGCCCTTGCGCTCCAGCTCGGCCGCCGCCAGCGACGGCAACTGCAGCGCGGCGCCGAGCGCGAACCGGTTGCCGCCGAAGATCAGCGCCGCCCTCGATCAGCGGCGACACCATCACGATGCCGGACACCGATGATGCCCTGCTCGCGCTGCAGCGCGCGCGCCACCTTGGCGGCGCGAAAGCCGCCGTAGCTTTCGCCCAGGAGATATTTCGGCGAGTGCGCCGCGGCCGTTCTTGGCGAGATAGAGCGCGATGATCTTGGCGAGCGCTTGCGCATCGCGCCGCACGCCGTAGAAGGCGCTGCCGCCGTCGGGCTTGGCCGGCCGGCTCCAGCCGGTGCCGACCGGATCGATCATCACCAGGTCGGTGAAGGCGAGCCAGGTCTGCGGGTTGTCGTGCAGCCGCGGTCGCCGGCGGATCGTTGTCCGGCGAACTCGGCAATTCGCGGGCCGACCAGGCCGAGGTTCAGGAAGGCCGACGCCGCGCCCGGCCCGCCGTTGAAGGCGAAGGTGATCGGGCGGTTGGCGGCCTCGGCATTCTTGGCGACATAGGCGGTGTAGTAGATCGCGGCCGACCGCTCGCCCGATCTGGTCGAACAGCGACAGCGTGCCGGCGGTGGCGGTATAGGCGAGCGTGCCGCCGGGAATGTCGACGCTGTGCTCGGTCACCGAATCCGGCGGCAGCAGCCGCAGCACGCTGTCGCGCGGTCCGCGACGCCTGTTGATCGGTGCTGGACGCTGCTCGGCTGATGCGGACGCGGCGCACCGCTGCGGCCGCTCCTGCGCGCTCGCGACGTAGCCGGCGGCAGATCGCGCAGCAGCAGCGCCAGCAGAAGCCGGGCAAGCTTCGTCATCTCTGGAAAGGTCATTCGGGCGTCCTGGTCGGATACTTCTCGGGCGCCCCCCGGCGCGGCTCACCATAGCGGAAAACGGCCGCTGCGCTCAAACCCGTTCCTCGGTGGACAAGGCCGCGGGATATCGGGGAATGTCGGCCTCCCCGGCGCCTGCCGGGCCAACGAAGAACCCCCGATAGGGTGCCGGAAATGCCGTTTCCCAGGGCCTCGCGCGCGCTCGAGCGCTTCACCGTTCTCGACCTGACCCGCGTGCGCTCCGGCCCGACCTGCGTGCGCCAGCTCGCCGACTGGGGCGCCAACGTCATCAAGATCGAGTTACCGCCCGATCCCGAGCGCCGGCGAGGGGCTGGGCGGGCCGCGCGAAGGGCTCCGACTTCCAGAACCTGCACCGCAACAAGCGCAGCATGACGCTCAACCTGAAGGCGCCGGAGGCGCTCGCGGCGTTCAAGCGCATGGTCGAAGAAGGCCGACGTGGTGGTCGAGAATTTCCGGCCCGACGTGAAGCAGCGGCTCGGCATCGACTACAAGACGCTCGCCAAGATCAATCCGAAGCTCATCTACGCCAGCATTTCCGGCTTCGGGCAGACCGGCCCCTATGCCAACCGGCCGGGCTTCGACCAGATCGCGCAGGGCATGGGCGGGCTGATGTCGATCACCGGCCTGCCCGGGCAGGGGCCGGTGCGCGTCGGCATTCCGATCGCCGACCTCGTGCGCGGGGCTGTTCTGCGCGCTCGGCATCCTGGTCGCGCTGCTCGAGCGCGAGAAGTCGAAGAAGGGCCAGTAGGTCACGACCTCGCTGCTGCAGGCGCAGATCTTCATGCTCGACTTCCAGGGCGCGCGCTGGCTGATCGACAGGCGAGGTGCCGAAGCAGGCCGGCAACAATCATCCGACCCGCATCCCGACCGGCGTGTTCAAGACCGCCGACGGCCACATCAACATCGCCACGACCGGCCCGAAAATCTGGGAGCGGTTCTGCCAGGCCGCCGGCGCCACGAGCTGCTCGAGCATCCGGACTACCAGACCGGCGCCGACGCTCGAAGAACCGCGACGCGCTCAACGCCGACATCGAGAGGCACACGGTCAAGCGCACGAGCGCCGAATGGATCGAGCTGCTCAACAAGGCCGGCGTGCCGTGCGGGCCGATCTACTCGATCGACCAGGTCTTCGCCGATCCGCAGGTCGAGCATCTCGGCATGGCGCAGCCGGTGAAGACCAAGGGCAAGTCGAGCTGCGCATGGCGGGCCAGCCGATGTCGCTGTCGCGCACGCCGAGCAAGCTGGTGGCGCCGCCGCCCGACGCTCGGCGAGCACACCGACGAGGTGCTCAAGGAATTCGGATTCAGCGCCAAGGAGATCGCGGCGCTGCGCAAGGCCAACGCGGTTTGATCGGATCACGACGCATCGCGCGCCGCACGGCGCGCCGGAGACAGCGATGGACGACGTGACCAAGACCGACAAGATGCTCTCCCGCAAGGACGGGCGCGTCGGCTACCTGATCTTCAACAATCCGGAGCGCCACAACGCGGTGTCGCTCGACATGTGGGACGGCGACCGGCCGCATCCTCGAGGACTTCGCCAAGGACGACGACGTCCGCGTCGTCGTGCTGACCGGCGCCGGCGGCAAGGCGTTCGTGTCCGGCGCCGACATCTCGAAGTTCGAGAGCGAGCGCGCCACCGCAGGACGCCGCCAAGCATCTACAACGCGACCGTCGAGCGCGCCAATGCCGAGCATCCACGAGTTCCCCAAGCCGACGATCGCGATGATCCGCGGCTATTGCATCGGCGGCGGGCTCGGGCTCGCGGTCTGCTGCGACCTGCGCATCTGCTCCGACAACTCGAAGTTCGCGGTGCCGGCGGCGAAGCTCGGCCTCGGCTACGGCTATAACGGCCTGCAGGCGGCTGGTCGACGTGGTCGGCCCGTCCTTCGCCAAGGAAATCTTCTTCACCGCGCGGCAGTTCGACACCGCGGAGGCGCGCGAGATGGGCCTCGTCAATCGCGTGGTGCCGGAGGCCGAGCTCGAGAGCTACGTGAAGAACTACGCCGAGACGATCGCCGGCAACGCGCCGCTCACCGTCAAGGCGGTCAAGTACATCGTCGGCGAGGTCGATGAAGGACGAGAGCAAGCGCGACCTGCAGCGCTGCGCGCGACCTGGTGACGCCGTGCTTCGCCAGCAACGACTACATCGAGGGCCGCAAGGCCTTCATGGAGAAGCGCAAGCCGGCGTTCACCGGGACGTGACCTGAGTCGCGGAGCACACGAGGCGGCAAGCTGTCGCGGATGCCGGGCACGGTTCGGTGATTCGATAGCAAGGCCAAGCGCCGGGATACAGCGGCCGGATAGCGGGAGGAAACGGCGTGGCATCGGTCGAATTGCGGGGTCTGACCAAGCGCTACGGCGACACTCGCGGTGGTCGACGACGTGTCGCTGACCATCGAGCACGGCCGGCTCGTGTGCCTGCTCGGCCCGTCGGGCTGCGGCAAGACCACGACGCTGCGGCTGATCGCCGGGCTTCGTCGAGCCGACCGCCGGCGAGATCCGGGTCGGCGAGCCAGGTGGTGTCCTCGCCGGCGCGCACGGTGCCGCCCGAGCGGCGCAACATGTCGATGATCTTCCAGAGCTACGCGCTGTGGCCGCACATGACGGTGGCGCGAGAACGTCGCCTACGGCCTCGAAGCTGCGCAAGATCGACCGCGCCACCATCAAGACGCAAGCTCGCGCGATCCTCGGCCACCACGCAACTCGGCCGAGCTGGCCGACCGCTATCCGGGCGAGCTGTCGGGCGGCCAGCAGCAGCGCGTCGCGCTCGCGCGCGCGCTGATCGTCGAGCCGGAGACGCTGCTGCTCGACGAGCCGCTGTCCAATCTCGACGCCAATCTGCGCGAGGAGATGCGCTTCGAGGTGCGCCGCCTGCACGACGAATATCGCTACACGACGGTCTACGTCACCCACGACCAGTCGGAGGCGATGACGACCGCCGACGTCATCGCGGTGATGAACGTCGGCAAGATCGAGCAGGCCGGCTCGCCGGAGGAGATCTACGACCGGCCGCGCTCGGAATTCGTCGCGCGCTTCATCGGCTCGAGCAACGTGATCAAGGGCAAGGCGCTCGACGCCAACCACATCTCGTTCGCCGGCATGCCGCTGCGCTGCACCGGCGGCACGCTCGTGCCGGGAGCGCCGACTGCCGTCTCGATCCGCCAGCACGACATCCGGCTGTGGGCGACGGAGCCGCAGGCGATGGAGAACGTCGTGCCGGCAACGGTGGTGCGGCAGGTCTTTCTCGGCAACAGCCGCGACTACATGGTCGAGACGCCGGACGGCACGCAACTTCGCGTGGTGACGTCGCCGGCGGAGAACATCGCGCAAGGCGCGTCGGTCTGGCTGCACCTGCCGCCGGAGCGCTGCCGCGTGCTGAGCGGTTGAAGCAGCCGCAACAAGCAATACGAGATTCGACAGGAGAGGAACGAATGAGGAAGCCGATCATTTCCCGACGCGACGTGCTCAAGGCCTCCGGCGCGCTCGCGGCATCCGAGCGCGTTCGGCACGCGGGTGCTGGCGGCGGCGCCGCCGGCGACCGCGGTCACGCCGCACTTGATCGAGGCGGCCAAGAAGGAAGGCAAGGTCGTCTGCTACACCTCGATCGACCTGCCGGTGGCCGAGCGGGTCGCCAAGGCGTTCGAGGCCAAATATCCCGGCATCGCGGTGCGGGTCGAGCGCACCGGCGCCGAGCGCGTGTTCCAGCGCATCGGCCAGGAATATGCCAGCCGCATCCACGCGGTCGACGTGGTCAATTCGTCCGACGCCGCGCATTTCATCGTCTGGAAGCGCGACGGCATGCTCGCGCCGTACGTGCCCGAGGACGTGGCCAAGCACTATCCCGCCGAGCACAAGGATCCGGACGGCATGTTCGCCACCTTCCGCGCCTGGGTCTGCGTCATCGGCTACAACACCAACCTGGTGAAGGCCGAGGACGCGCCGAAGAGCTTCGCCGACCTGCTCGATCCGAAATGGACCGGCAAGATCGTCAAGGCGCATCCGGGCTACAGCGGCACGATCATGACCGCGACCTATCAGATGTCGCGCGATCTCGGCTGGGAGTATTTCGAGAAGCTCGCCAAGCAGAGGGTCATGCAGGTGCAGTCGTCGGCCGATCCGCCCAAGAAGCTGGCGCTCGGCGAGCGCGCCGTCATGGCCGACGGCAACGAGTACAACATGTTCCAGCTCAAGGAGAAGGGCAGCCGGTCGAGATCGTCTACGCGACCGAGGGCACGCCGCTGATCGTCGGCCCCAACGGCATGTTCAAGAGCGCGCCCAATCCGAACGCGGCGCGGCTGTTCCAGAGCTTCTGCTTCACGCCGGAGTGCCAGCAGCTCATCGATCGATGTCGGCGGGCTGCGCTCGGTGCATCCGCAGGCCAAGGAGAAGCCCGGCCGCAGGCCGTTCAGCGAGATCAAGAAGATGAAGGACGACCCGGCCGCGGTCGAGAAGATGAGCGAGGAGATCAAGACGCGCTACAGCAAGCTGTTCGGGGTGTGAGACCCGGCCGATGGCACGCCATGACTCGCAAGCGAATTCTCCCGACGCGATGTCCTCAAGGCCTCGACCGCGGCGCGCGGCTCGGACCGAGCGTCGTTCGCCATCGCGCGTGTGCGGCGCGGCGCCGCCGGCGGCTGCAGGCGATCACGCCGGCGCTGATCGAGGCGGCGAAGAAGGAAGGCAAGGTCGCGTTCTACACCGCGATGGACCTGCCGTTCGCGCGAGCAGCTCGGCAAGGTGTTCGAGACCAAGTTCCCCGGCATCGCGGTGCGCGTGGAGCGCTCCGGCGCCGAGCGCATCTTCACCCGCATCGCCCAGGAGTATTCGGCAGCAACATCCACGTGGTCGACGTGGTCAACACCGCGGACCAGGCGCACTGCATCGTCTGGAAGCGCAACGGCTGGCTCGCGCCCTATCTGCCGGAGGAGGTCGCGCAGCATTACGACAAGGCGCTACTACGATCCGGACGGCGCTGCACATCACGACGCGCGTTCTGGTTTCGCCGTTCGGCTACAACACCAACCTGGTGAAGCCCGAGGACGCGCCGAAGAGCTTCGCCGACCTGCTCGATCCGAAATGGGCGGGCAAGATGGTCAAGGCGCATCCGGCCTACAGCGGCACCATCATGAACGCGACCTTCCAGATCGCGCGCGACCTCGGCTGGGACTATTTCGAGAAGCTCGCCAGGCAGCGCGTCATGCAGGTGCAGTCGGCGACCGATACGCCGAAGAAGATCGCGCTCGGCGAGCGCGCGGTCATGATCGACGGCGCCGGCTATCTGGTGATCCGCTACAAGGAGGAGGGCCAGCCGGTCGAGATCGTCTATCCCGCGGAAGGCACGCCGGTCGCGACCAGCCCGAGCGCGATCTTCAAGGCCGCGCCGCAATCCGAATGCCGCGCGCCTGTTCCAGAACTGGATGCACTCGCGCGAGGCGCAGCAGCTCCTGGTCGACTATGCCCGCCAGTATTCGCCGCACGGCCAGACCGTCGAGAAGCCCGGCGTACGCACGCTCACGGACATCAAGCTGATGAAGGAAGACCCGAGCCGCGATCGAGGCGGCGAGCGAGGACATCAAGGCGCGTTACGCCAAGATTTTCAAGGTTTAGGCGGCGCGTGACCGGAATGATTGAGCGGGCCATGCGATTGGCAAAGGACTCCATCCCCGCTCGTTCCCGCGCACGCGGGAACCCAGGGGCAAAGCATTGGGGATTGTGGTCCTGGGTCCCCGCTCCGGCGGGGACGAGCGTAGAGGGATTCCACCGGCACCTCGGCGCTCTGCTTCGCGGCACGAGCAATGACCATCGCCCTCCCCGCGCAGCCCGTCCGGCCGACGCACAAGCATCGACCTGTCCTGGCCGATCCTGATCCTGTTCGCCGTCGTTGCTGTGCGTGCTGATCGTGCTGCCGATGTCCTGGCTGATCTATTACAGCCTGATCGACCGCAACGGCGCCTTCACGCTCGACAACTTCAAGCGCCTGTGTCACCGACGACGGCGTTCGTCGAGCCGCTGATCACGACGCTGATCCTGGCGACCAGTTCGGCGTCATCTGCTGCGTCGTGGCAGCGCCGATGGGCTGGCTGGTGGCGCGCACCGACATGCCGCTGCGCCGCACCGTGCGCGCGCTGGTGACGGCGTCGTTCGTGACGCCGCCGTTCCTCGGCGCCATCGCCTGGGAATTGCTCGCCGCGCCGAACAGCGGCCTGCTCAACAAGACCTGGCGCGTGCTGACCGGAATGCCGCAGGACGAGTATCTGTTCAACATCTACTCGCTGCCCGGCCTGATCTTCGTGATCTCCTGCTACACGTTCCCCTATGTGTTCGTGCTGATGGCGAACGCGCTCGACCGCATCCCGGGCGACCTCGAGGACGCCTCGTCGATCCTCGGCGGCCGCACCTGGAGCACGGCGCGGCGCATTACGATCCCGCTGGTGCTGCCCGCGTTGCTCGCCGGCGCGCTGGTCGCCTTCCTGCAGGCGATGACGCTGTTCGGCTCGCCCGCGATCCTGGCGATCCCGGCCGGCTTCCACACCATGACGACCAAGATCTGGAGCCTGTTCAACTATCCGCCCAAGCCCGAGCTGGCGGCCGCCGCGTCGGTGCCGCTGCTGGTGGTGACCGTCATGCTGCTGCGCGCGCGAGCATCGCATCCTCGGCCGGCGCGGCTATTCGGTGGTCGGCGGCAAGCAGGGCGATCCGCGACTGGTCAAGCTCGGCCTGCTCAACTGGGTGGCATTGGCTTTCGTGTTCATCGTGCTGCATGTGCCCGGTGTTCCTGCCGTACGGCGCGCTGCTCAACGCCACCTTCTCGCAAGGTCGCGACCACATTCATCTGGTTCGACAACTTCACCCTGCACAACATCCACTTCGTGTTCTTCGAGCTGTCGGCGACCAAGCTCGCGGTGCAAGAATACCTTCATTCTGGGGGCCTCGGCCGCGACGCTCGGCACGCTCATGGCGCTGGTGATCGCCTATCTGACCACGCGACGCGCCATCACGGGCCATCGCACGCTCGGCTTCCTCGCCACCGCGCCGGTCGCGATCCCCGGCATCGTGCTCGGCGTCGGCCTGTTCCTGAGCTACGCGCGGCCGCCGCTTCGTGCTCTACGGCACGCTGTGGATTCTGCTGATCGCATTCGTCACCATCGCGCTGCCGGCCGCCTACCAGCAGCTGCAGTCGGCGTTCCGTTCGGTGCACACCGACCTCGAGGACGCCAGCCGCATTCTCGGTTCGACACGCCTGCGTACACTCTGCGCGACATCACCGCGCCGTTGTTGCGAACCAGCGTGATCGCGACCTGGTGCTTCATCTTCGTCGGTGTGATCCGTGAGCTCTCGGCCGCCATCATGCTGTTCACCTCGGAGACCAAGGTGATCTCGGTGCTGATCTTCGATCTCAACGAGATCGGGCGATCTCGGCGCCATCTCGGTGCTCGGTCTGCTGATGCTGGCGATCACGTTTGCGGTCGTGATCGCGGTCAACCGCATCCCGGGCTTCGGCGAGGCCCGCCTGCGCACATGAGTTCCGCGCTTCCCGCGATCGCCGTCGCCGAGGTTCTGGCCGAGCGCATCGCCGCGCTCGATCCGGCGCGGCTGCCCGCGGCAGTGCGGCGCAAATGCGAGGACTTGGCTGTCGACGTGGCCGGGCTCTGCCTCACGGCGCGCCACGAGGACTACGTCAAGGCATCGCTCGCCGGCTGGGATGACGACGGTCCCTGCACGGCGATCGGCCACGCCCGCACGATGAGCGCCGCCGGCGCAGCCTTTGTGAACGGCACCGCCGCGCATGGCGAGGACTTCGACGACACCTTCGAGGGCGGCCCGGTGCATGCCGGCGCCGTGGTCGTGCCGGCGGTGCTCGCGGCCTGCGAGCGGCACCATCCCGACGGCCACTCGGCGTTGCTCGGCATCGCGGTCGGCGTGCGAGACGATGTGCCGGCTTGAGTTTGGTCGCACCGATGGCGCACCCACAAGGCGGGCTTCCACCCGACCGCGGTGTTCGGCGCGATGGGCGCGGCCGCCGGCGTCTCCGCCGCACTCGAGCTCACGCCGAGCCAGACCGTCGATGCGCTCGGCGTCGCCGGCTCGATGGCGAGCGGCATCATCGAGTATCTCGCGGAAGGCACCTGGACCAAGCGCATGCATGCCGGCTGGGCGGCGCAATCCGGGATGCGCGCCGCACTGCTGGCGCGTGCGGGCTTCCGCGGCCCGCGCACGGTGTTCGAAGGCGCGCACGGTCTGTTCCACGGTTTCGCCAATACGACGGACGGCGACTACGATGCGATCACGGGCGATTTCGGCGACCGCTGGGTGACCGAGACGCTCGCCTTCAAGCCCTATCCGTGCGGGACGATGACGCATCCCTACATCGACTGCGCGCGTCGGCTGGCGGCGCGCATCAAGGCCGAAGACATCCGCGAGATGATCTGCGACGTCGGCGAAGGCACCGTGCACCGGCTCTGGGAGCCGCTCGCCGCCAAGCAGCGCCCGGCCAACGGTTACGCCGGCAAGTTCTCGACGCCCTACTGCATCGCCGCCGGATTCGTGCGCGGCAATGTCGGGCTCGATGCATTCACCGACGGTGCCGTGCAGCGATCCTCGCGTCCTCGCGCTCGCCGCCAAGGTGCGCTACCGGATCGACCCGCAGAATCCCTACCCAAGGAATTTCACCGGTCACATTCGCGCGGTGCTCAACGACGGCAGCGTGGTCGAGGAGCGTCAGCCGCACATGCGCGGCGGCGCACACGAGCCGCTGACGCGGCAGGACATCGAGGACAAGTTCATGCTGTGCGCCCGCCACGGCGGCTGGGATGAGGCGCGCGCCGCGCAGGCGCTGGCGCTGCTACGGACGCTCTACGACGGCCGGATTGACCTTTCCTCGCTGCGCGGGTGATCAACGGCTGCGTGAGGTCAATGCGAGATTGTGCCGCTTGCTCAGTCTGCTCCCTCTCCCACTGGGAGAGGGGTGGGGTGAGCGACTGTCTTGTTAGTCAAGCGTTTTGCCAAGGTGTGCTGTCCCGGATCATGGCGTTGAGGATTGTGAGGAGCTTTCGCATGACGGCGGTGATGGCGAGCTTCTTGGCTTTTCCTGCGGAGACGAGACGTTGGTAGAAGGCTGCGAGCACCGAATTGTGCCGACTGGCGACCAGGGCGGCCATATAGAGGGCGCTTCGCACCTTGGCGCGTCCTCCCCAGGTGGTGCGTTTGCCGCGCATGGCGCCGCTGTCGCGATTGAGCGGAGCCACTCCGACGAGGGCGGCGATCTGCTTGCGGTCGAGGTGTCCGAGTTCGGGCAGGTCGGCGATCAGGGTGCGGGCGACGACGTTGCCGATGCCCGGGACCGAGCGCAGCAGTTCGTCGCGCTCGCGCCAGGCGGGCGTGCCGCGGATGCCGTCGCCGATCTCGCGTTCGATCTCGCTGAGCTCCTTCTGCAGTGCCGCCAGGACGCGTTCGACGCCCTTGACCAGGCGCCGGCTGGTCAACTGCCCCCTGCGATTGCGCTCGGCCGTCATCATCTCGATGATTTGCCGCCGGCGTGCGACCAGTTCGCCGAGCGCGCGAGCCTGCGCGTCGGGCACCGGCCGTGGCTCGGGCCGCACCTGCTCGGCGAAGCGGGCGATGACTTTGGCATCGAGCGCATCGGTCTTGGCAAGCTGGCCGGTGGCGCGCGCGAAGTCGCGGATTTGCCGGGGGTTGACGACCGCCAGCGGCATCCCGGCGGCCGCCAGAGCCGCCGCCACCGTCAACTCGAACCCGCCGGTGGCTTCCAGCACCACCAAACGCGGATCGAGCGCGCCGAGACGCTCGACCAGCGCGGCCAAGCCGACGCCGTCGCGCGCAACCGCGAAGGCTTCGTCCGAAGGCCGCACGTGAACGTCCAGCCGATCCTTCGAAACGTCGATGCCGATGAATGTCTGTTCCATGACCCGTCCTTGCAAATGCGGTCTCGCACGGCGGACCAAGCGACTGTTCGGGTTCGTTGGAACTGCGGACGGGGAGCCTCGCTCACCCACGGTCTCGAGGACCAAAGGGGTATCGGTCTCCCGCCCGCACCCGCCATCAAAACAATACGCCCGACGGCGATTCGGACAGATACAAGGGGTTACGGTCTCTCAATAGTGCGGTAGCCCCCTTACCCCAACCCTCTCCCCCTCGGGGAGTGGGAGCGCACCGAGTTTGCCGCTCTGATGCAGTCCTTCGTCGTGAGCCAAACGTCACGCCGTGCCGGAATATTCCAAAATATCGAAGCCGACGTGGCGATCGACCACGTAGATCAGGCCGCGCTCGTCGAGCGCCACGTCGTTGCTCTGCGGCGCTGACCTGCCGGCAACCGGCTCGGGAATGAAATGACCGACCTCGCGGGGGCTGAGCGGATCGGCGACGTCGACGATCCGCAGGCCGCCGCCGAACCACACGGCGTGCACCAGCGTCCCGCTCATCTTCTCGCAGAACTGGTGAGCGCCGAAGCGCGCACCGGGCGTGCGGCTGAAGGGCGAGTCCAGCTCGCTCACCTGGAACTGGCCGAGCGGCTTTACCTCGGTGAGATCGCTGACGTCGAAGGTCAGGATGCAGGCATGCGCGCGACCGCGCCGTGCCGTCTCTTCGTCCGCGCTCTGCGCCTGGTCCTCTTCGTCGATCGCGAGCGCGATACGGCGGCCTCCGAGCTTGCCGGCGACCGGCATCACGGTGTGCGTCGGCTCGGGAAACAGCGGATGGTAGTTGTAGTGGCCGGCGCTCTTCGGCCGGCTCAGGTCGGAAACATCGACCACCCAGAAGCCGCCGTGCCAGCAGCTTGCCCACATCTCGTTGCCGAACCGCAGCGCGTGGTGCAGCCGGTGGCGCCGCCCCGACCAGCCCGGCGTTTCGCCGCCCGCGAGGTGCTGTCCCGGCATCCACCAGCGCGAGACCTCCTGCGGGTTCGCCGGATCGCTCAGGTCGTAGATCACCAATATGTTGCCGACGTAACCCGCCATCTCGGTCGAGATGTAGGCATATCGCGCATCCATGTCGAAGCGGTGGACGCCGATGCCGCCGGTCTTCTGGTAGCAGATCAGCCTCGGCTGCGACGGCTTTGAGACGTCATAGATCTTGAAGCCACCGTTGCCGTAGCCGCGCTTCTCGAATTCCTCGAGCGCGCTCAGATCGTCTTCCGTCACGCTCATCTTCGCGGCGATCTCGGCGCGCGTCGGATCGCGCTTGAGTTCGCCGGCAAGCGCCCGCCGCGCCGCTGGCAATTGCTCTGCGCGGCGCCCGATCCTGCTCATGTTGCGCTCGTGGTTGACGATCAGGATATCGCCGACAGTGCGGGCCTTGTGGCTGTGCGAGCCCGGATCGTCGAGCGTGATCGCCGACACCACCCGCGGGTTTGCCGGATTGGAAATGTCGACGATGGAGGTGCCGAGCTGGTCCGCGTTTGGGATGTGCCCGACATAGGCATGGCCGCCGGAAACGCACACCTGCCCGGCACCCGGCAGATCGAGATGACCGACACGGCGGACGTTGCGGGCAAGGCTCGCCGGACTCATCCCGCTTATGCTCCGATTTGCAGCCGAAATATTCGGGACGCGCGCCGCTCGTAGGTGAGACGCGCGCCCGGCAGGCGTCGACCGCCCCTACGGCTTCAAGGCGATGCCGGCCGCCTTGGCGAGCGCCACCGCGATTGGCGCTTCCTTGGCGATACGAGCGTCGTAGGCCTCCGGCGTCATGGTCAACGGCTCGACGCCGAGCTTGACGAGCTTCTCCTTCACCGCCGGATCCTCGATGCTCTTCATCGTCTCCCGGTGGATCGCCGCAACGACATCCCGCGGCGTCTTCTTCGGAACGGTGAGCCCGATGTAGAATTCAAAATCGGAGTCCGGGAAGCCCGCTTCCACCGTGGTCGGAACGTTCGGCAACGCGGTAGCGCGCTTTGCGCTCGACACCGCGAGCGGCAGCAGCTTGCCGCTCTCGATGAACGGCATGGCCGGCGTGATCGGACAGAAGTACATATCGAGCCGGCCGCCGAGAATTTCGGTGATCGCCTCCGGCGCGCCGCGGAACGGCACGAGCTGCCCCTGGAAGCCGGCGACGAGGCGGAAGCGCTCCATGGTGAGGTGCGGCGGCGTGCCGATACCGGCCGCGCCATAGTTGAACGCGCCTGGCTTCGCCTTGGCGGCGTCCACGAGTTCCTTGAGCGTCTTGATGCCGCGGTCCGGGCTGATCACGAGCACCAGCGGCACGCCGCCGAGCGGCGTGATGCCGGACAGGTCCGCGACCGGATCGTAGGGCATTGCCTGAATGGCCGGGGCCGTGACCAGCGCGTTCGAATGAACCAGCAGCGTATGACCATCGGGCTCGGCCTTGGTAACGGCGGTCACGCCGATCGCTCCGCCGCCGCCCGGCCGGTTTTCGATGATGATCGGATGGCCCGCGCGCGCCGAGACATTCTCGAACACGGTACGCGGCAACAGATCGGTGGCGCTGCCGGGCGAGAACGGGACGACAATGCGCGCGGTCTTGGTCGGCCACGACTGCGCGAGCGCCGGCGCGGCCGACATCCAACACACCGTCGCGATGCCCGCGAGAATGAAACACCGGCGCGCCGCCGGCTTCATCCGCCACTTGATCATGCTGTCTTCTCCCTCACCGCCGCAGGTTCATGCGTTATTCGACCGGCAGGCCCACAAGCCTAGTGTAGCGGTTCAGAAGTCCGCATCATCCTTGCGGCGAGTTCGAAATGCGGACTTCTGAACCAAAGCCACACTAGGCCAATAAGCTGCTAGTGTCCTTCGATTCCGAAGTTCGCAAACGAAGGTGCCGCAGAATGATGCGAACTTCGGAATCGGGACACTAGCCGATCGAATTTAGCGCGACCACTGTCAAAGCAGCGCAGGCCGGGATCGAGGTCAGCGGGTCAGCACGATGAATTCGGTGCTGCGGCCGGTTTCCCGCCCAAGGCCTTCGTCGGAGACTACCAGCGACGAGCCCGGGATCAGGCGCTCGGCAATGATGTCCACCGCCTCCTGCGGGAACTGGATGCGGTCGAGGGCCTCGGCCGCGCTCGAGGGCGCGCGATGGCTGACCGGTGCCTGCACGACGGCCGGTGCTTGACCGCGACGGCGGCTGTTCCGCGTCGGCTCGTCCACCCGCGACACGTCGTTCGGCACCGTGATCAGGTTCCAGCGCATGCCGGTGCCGCCATCGGTCACGCCCAGGGCGGTGAAGAGGTGGGTGCCGAGCGGATGCTCCGGCTGATCGATGGTGATCGGCATCTCGAAGATCGGCTGGAAGCCCTGGCGGATGAAGATCTTCTTTTCCTTGCGGCTCACGAACACCGCGACCTGGCCGGAAGGCTTTTTCGGCTGGCTGGCGTTCTTGGTCCGCGGCGGGATTGGCTTGGGCGGGTCGCTGAGGGCCGGCGTTGGCTTCTCCGGTTCGGTGTTCGCCGGCGCGGCCACGGCAGGCTTTTCGGGCTGGGCAGGCTGCGGCGCCTCGAAGGCGCGACGCAGCTCAATGGCGGGCGCAGCGGCCGGCTGCGGCGCCGCAACGGTGCCGGTTGCCTCGACCGGCTTGTCGGCCGCTGGCTCAACCGTTTGCGCCGCTTCCGCCGGCTTCGCCACGGTCTCCGCGACATTCTCCTCCGCCAGCTTCTGGGTGGCCTCTGCTGCTTCCGTGGGCTTCGCGGCCTCCACCGGACGCTTTTCGTCGTCGGCCGCAACCGGCGCAACCGCACCGGATTCGACCGGCCGCGCATCGGTCATGGTCGCTCCGTCCTGTGTCGCGGCGTCGTTCTGCGCCAGCCGGATCGGGCGGTCGAGCTGCGAGACCGTATCGACCACCGGCTTGGGCCGCGGCGCGAACAGCTTGGCATGCGCAAAGTCGGTCGGCGCAAGCTCTGACCGCGCTATGATCACGCGCGCGCCCAGCTTGGTCGTCGGCCAGAGCTTCTTCGCGAAATCGTGCGACAGCCGGATGCAGCCGTGCGACGCCGGATGGCCGGGGAGCGCGCCCTCATGCAGTGCGATGCCCGACCAGGTGACGCGCTGCATGAACGGCATCGGCGCACCGGCATAGATGTTGGAGCGGTGGTGGCGGTTCTTCTCGATGATGCTGAACACGCCGAGCGGAGTCGGATGGCCCGGCACGCCGGTCGAGACCGGTCCCTGCGCCACCCGTTCGCCATTGGCGAACAGCGTGACCCGCTGACTGCCGATCGACACCACGATCTGCAACGGCCCCTTCGGGAGTTCGCCGAAGCCCACGTCTTTCTGAGGCTCGGGCTTGCTGGTCTGGACGGCCGCGGGCCGCGCACGACGCGGTGCGTAAGAGCCGAAGCCGGTAAATCCGTAGTATGGGCTGTAATAGCGATTGCTCCGCTGCGCTTCCGCCGGCGTCGGGAGGCTTGCCAGGAATGCCAGCGCGGCACTCGCCGCGAGGAGCACACGCAGCACCGGTATGCGCCGAACCGGCAGGCCGCGAACGGATGCCGAAGGGATCACCTCGACGAGTTTCGTCAAGACACTCTCTCCACTTGTTGCACCGCGCTCCCGAACGCATTGATGCCAACGCGCAGAAACACGGGCCGCCGTGCGGCGGCCGATTCCTCATCGCAGAATATGCGCGGCGTACGTCAAAAGTCGATTGGCTTGTTGAAACGCAGGAGCGCACTCAGTCGCCTCATGGTGCGACGATTCGGTAAACAAATCTCCGCGCCTGCGCGACGCCGGGTCATCGCTTTATCCCCTTGCAGGCAAAGGGTAAACGGCGCGGACGTGGAACCCGCCCGGTAGATGATTCGCGCTTATGGCGCGAGCGCGCGGGTGGTGTCGTCGTACAGTTCCTCGACGGCAATTTTCCGCCCGATGAGCTTTTGCTGCAACGCGTAGTCGATGACGGTCTGCAGCGCCGGGCGGCACGCGTCGAAACCGAACGGCAGGAAGTCGATCGCGCCCGGCGCCGGGCCGCCGGCCGCCTTCTTGCCCTGCGCCAGCAGGCGGTAGATTTCGCGCACCGCATGCGGGCTCGACTTCGCCAGGGTCTCGGTCACCACCACCATGTGATTGATCGGCACGACCTTGTGCTTGGCGAACCAGGCCTGAGCCGCTAGGTCCGGATCGGCGATGACGCTGGTCAGCGCCGGATCGCTTCGGCAGGTCGGCGCCGTAGATCGCGGCGTCGAGTTCGCCGTCGCGAAGCATCTTCAGGAGATTCTTGTCGGGCCCGACCCGCTCGACACTGGCGGGCTCACGATATTCCGCGAGGTGACCGTCCTCCTGGGTCACCCAGTGGATGCGGTCGACATCGACGCCGTAATCGTTCTGCAGGATGCCGCGCACCCAAACCGCGGTGGTCTGGCTGTAGGAGCGCACGCCGACCCGCTTGCCGGGGAGGTCGGCGGGGGTCATCGGCTTAGCGGCGCGGCACAGGAGCGTGCCCTGCTGGAAGCGGCCCATCATGGTGGCGGGCAAGAGCACCAGCTGCTTGCCGTAGCTCTTGGCCTGCACAAAGGTCGCGATTGCCATTTCGCTGACGTCGAACTTGAGCTCGCGCACCATCGGCTTGAAGAACCGGTTGGCCGGCTTGATGTCGGTGAAGTGGAGCGCGAGATCGGGCGAGGAAACCTCGCCGCGCTTGAGCGGCAACGTGTGGGGATAGTCGTCGAACGCGACGTTCAGCGCGGTGACCTCGGTGGCGACGCTCATCGGAATAGGCTCCTTTTGCGGACTGTTGGCCGCGCACGGGCACGGCCACGCATTTTGGAGCATTCTTGCGCGGTACGCGAGGGGACGCCGGGCGCTCAGGCGCGCGCATCGCTCCCCGCGGGTTCACACGGAAACCTGCGGGGACGATGCGCCGCGATGCCGATCAGGCGGCCGGCACGGTCGGCTTGATCCGCCAGAGCTGGAAGCCCTGGTCGTCGAGGGCCTGCTCGATCTGCGCGCGCGACAGGTTGTGCGGCGGAGCCTTTTCCGGCCCGATGACACCGACCGCACTCCAGGGACCGAGCTGATCCGGCAGCTTGGTGCCGGCGACGTCCGCGGTAAAGGCCCGCAGCCCGTTCTTCGCATCCGATTTGAAGATGTAAATTCGCATGCCCTGCCTCACTGCTCTGGCCGGGCAGAGCGGGGACCGGGGGTGCGCCCGTCGCGTCTTGCGGCGTCGAGCGGCTTCTTCTTCGGCGCGGCGATCAACCCTTCGCGGATGGCCTGCTTGCGGGCGAGCTTGCGGGCGCGGCGTATCGCCTCGGCTTTCTCGCGCGTCGTCTTCTCCGAAGGCTTCTCGTAGAACCGGCGCATTTTCATTTCACGGAACACGCCCTCGCGCTGCATCTTCTTCTTCAGGACGCGGAGCGCCTGATCGACATTGTTGTCGCGAACGAGCACCTGCAATTCTTCACTCCTTTGTTCGCGGGCTTGCATCGCAAGCCCGGCCAGATGAAACATCAAAAACTCGTCCGCCCCAAACCAGCGCCTCAGGCGTGGTCGAGTTCGCTTTCCTTCACGACGCGCTCATGTTGCTCGCGCGCGCTCTTGATGCGGTATTGATAGTCGCCTTCCCCGTAGGGAAGCTGCCGGACGACCTGGTACGTGCCATCGGCCACACTCTGATATGACGACCGGCGGCTGAGCCGGACCATCTGCCCGAGGCGGTATCGGTGCATCATCGCGAGGTCCTCATGTCGCCACTTGCAGCACCGTGACCCAGCCATGACCGCAGGCGCCGCAGAGCCAATGATGATGAATGCGTCCTTTGCCGTGATATTCCGACGACGCCGGGGCGACCGAACCGGCCCGCCCGCAGGCAGGACAATGAGCGCCGCCGCGCGCGCTTGCGCCGCAGATCACAACTGGAACATCGAGCTGGCGCTTCCCGAGATGACCGATCGATTCGGCGGCACCGAATTGCCTGGCCTGAAGCATTGCGCTCTCCCTGATTGAGGCGGGAGCGCAACCGGTCTCTCAGCCACCGGCGCCCGAGGCAAAAGCCGATGATGGGGGGAACATGGGCGCTTCACGCTTGAATTGCCAGTCTTTTCTGCGGATGCGCCGATTTACCTTGCGAACCACGAGAGGACACACTATCTATCGTTTATCGAGTTTTCGGCCGAACGAATTGGCCTCGCCGCGACAGCGCGCCTGACTGACGAATTTCTTCCAAAATCTCGAACACACCGGCTGCGTTTGCGCGCGGCTCCATACTCGTATCTGAAAGAAAGGTCTCCCATGAACAAGGGAACCGTGAAGTGGTTCAACGGACAAAAGGGCTTCGGCTTCATTCAGCCGGACGACGGCAGCAAGGACGTCTTCGTGCATATCAGCGCGGTCGAACGCGCTGGCTTGCAGAAGCCTGAACGAGGGCCAGAAGGTCTCCTTACGACTCGTTGCAGATCGCAAGACCGGCAAGTCCGCCGCCGAGAACCTGCGCGCCGCCTAACCAGCCGCGCGCGCCCATCTCGCCTTGACCACGGATGTACTGGCAAGGCTGATGGACGATGAGGACCCCGCGCCCGGGAATGCCGGCCGCGGGGTTTTTCTTAATGAGCCGCCCCTCAGGACGGTCATACGGCCTGACGACGACGTCATCTCGCTCGGATCGAGCAACGGAATTGGCCATGACGAACAAGACTGTCGAACAGCAGCGTGCGACGCGGACCCTTTCCAAGCAGGATCGCGAGCGCGATGCGGTGATTGCCATGCAGGAATACGAGGCCGAGAAGACCGCGGTCCTCGCCAAGACCGCCCGCCTGCGCGCCATCCGCCTCGCCAACGAAGCCAAAGCGCAAGCCGCCGAGCAAGTTGCCGACACCGCTGCAGCCACCAAGGGCACGGCTGCCAAGGGAACGGCTGCCAAGGTCGCCGCGAAGCGGCGACCGGCCGCCAAAAAAAACGCACCGAAACGCTGAGGGCAAAGCCGAATGGCTCACGATACCGATGCCGCGCACGACGACATCGTCTACCCGTCCGCCATCCCGTTCGTGCTGGTGCATCTCGCCTGCTTCGCGGCGATCTGGACCGGCATCACCTGGCAGGCCATCGCAATCTGCGTGGCGCTGTATTGGCTGCGCATCTTCGCGATCGGCGCCGGCTATCACCGCTACTTCTCGCATCGCGCCTACTCGACCAGCCGGGTCGTTCCAGTTCGTGCTCGCCGTGCTGGCGCAGAGCAGCGACCCAGAAGAGCGTGCTGTGGTGGGCGGCCAAGCACCGGCATCATCACCTGCATTCCGACACCGAGCACGACGTGCATTCGCCGCGCCACAAGGGCTTCCTCTACAGCCACGTCGGATGGATCTTCGCGCGGCAGGCACGACGACGACCGATTTGGTGAAGATCGCCGATTTCGCGCGCTATCCGGAGCTGATGTGGCTGCACCGGTTCGAACTGGTGCCGCCGATCGCGCTCGCGGTCCTCTGCTTTCTGCTCGCCGGCTGGTCCGGGCCTGGTCGTCGGCTTCTTCTGGAGCACGGTGCTGCGTCTATCACGCCACGTTCTGCATCAACTCGCTCGCGCATGTGCACGGCCGCAAGCGCTACGTGACCGGCGACGATTCCCGCAACAACTGGCTGCTGGCGTTCTTCACCATGGGCGAAGGCTGGCACAACAATCATCACGCCTACCAGAGCAGCGTGCGCCAGGGCTTCCGATGGTGGGAGATCGACATGACCTACTACATTCTGAAGCTGCTCTCCTGGCTGGGCATCGTCTGGGACCTGAAGACACCGCCCGAGCAGGTGCTGCGCAACGAGCAGCGGCTCGGCGCGCGCGTCGTCAATCGCGCGGCCGAACAACTCGCGGCGCAGCTTCAATTCCGAGCGCATCGCGCTGGCCATTACGACCGCGCTGCACGCGACGGAACTGTCCGCGCTGCGGGAACGCCTGGCGCGCGCGCACGACCGTGCGACCGAAATGCTTTCGGCACATCACTCGCACACGCCGCGGCTGCCGCACATGCCGACCCGGGAGGAATTTCTCGCCGCGGCCAAGGCCATGTTCGCGAAGACGCCATCGCTCGACGAAATCGCCGAGCGCGCCCACAATCTTCTGCTCGCCGCCGTCGGCCGGCGCCTGCTGGCTTCGATCGAGCAACAGATTTAACTGGATCGCAGTCTGCTGACCGCGTAAGGCGGCCGCGGTCACTCGGGGCTGTTCACCGTCCAGCTCGCATGCGAGATGAACGGCGTGTCACGCAAGCGTGCGACGACCTGATCGAGCTCGGCTGGATCGGCCGCATGCACCACGAGCGCTGCCACCAACTCGACCGAGTTCGGCGCCCGGCTCAGGACCGCGATACTGCGGACCGGAAGCTGCGCGGTCTCGAGCTGCGTCTCCATCAAGTCGCGCGCGGCGTCGCGGTGGTCGGCATCGGTCGTGACCCGGACGTCATAGGTCGCTTCCATCGCGCGCTCGTTGATCGGTGCGCGATTGAGCGCATTGACGAGCGGACGCAGCAGGGTGTTTCCGGCCAACACGAACATCGTCAGCACGATCGCCTCGACAAGCTGATCCGCACCGGCGCAGGCTCCGACCGCAGCCGAGCACCACAGCGTCGCCGCGGTGTTCAGGCCCCAGACGTTCTTGCCCTCCTTCATGATCACGCCGGCGCCAAGAAAGCCGATGCCGGAGACCACGTAGGCGACCACATGCACGCCGCCGGCGACGCCGTTAAGACGCATGCCGAGGTCGACGAAGGTGGCGGCGCCCACCGCCACCAGCACGTTGGTGCGCAACCCACCGGATCGTTGCCGGTACTGCCGCTCGGCGCCGATCAACGTGCCCAGCACGAACGCGCTGAACATGCTGAGCAGGGAATCGAGAAACTCGACCAGAGTGAGGGCTTTGAGGGCGGCCATCGGCAGATTCGGTAACGGCGGTGGCAATTCGCCCGCTTCTATAACATTGCGGCAAGATGGTTTCAGTGCAGGACCCGCCCGGAGCGGCGGCTTCGCACAGATACGCACAGTCACGTGCAACGGGACGCCTACGGACGCCCGCAAAGGCGGCAGCCGGCGCAGCGTGCGGGCGAGCCGCACGCTGTTCGCGTCAACGGGCTGGGACCGCCGGGATCACGTTGCGCCATTCCGAGGACGGCTTGGCGGACGGCGCAGTCGTGGGGGTCGTGCCGGCCGTGGCCGGGGGATTCGTCGGCTGTGCAGAAACCGCAGGGGTCGTCGCCGGTGGAGCGACGTTGTCCTGAGGCGGATGGATCAACCGGGACAGGGCGGCCTGAAGATCCTGGAGCGACAGCGGCCATGACGCCTTCGGCGTATTGGCGGCCGGTGTGGTCGCAGCGGGATCGGATGTGGTGACCAGGGGCTTCTCCGCGGGTTCGGTCAGACCGGAGGCCGGGGTCTTTTCCAACGGCCTTGCCGGGCTGGCGGCAGTGGTGCGCTCACGTGTCGCCGGATCGCTGTCGAGGTGCGTTCCGCCGGGCGCGGGCGGCACGGGCGCCGGCTGGTCGACGTTGCCGAGAATGATCGGCAGGCCGTCTTTGCCGCCGCCAACGATCACGACCTTGGAATTGGTCGACTGCGCCAACTGCAGCGTCGCCTCGATGCCGCGCCAGCGCAGGTAGGAATCCGAGATGCCCTGGCTGACGGTCTGCTGGAAATTGCGGATGCCGACTGCCTCGATCTGCTTGCGCTCGGACTCGCGGCGCTCGCGCTCGACGCGGAATTTGTATTCCTCGGCGATATAGTACTGCTCGATCTTGCGGTTGATGGCCCCGACCACGACCGCGGGCAGCTCAATGCCCAGGATCAGCACGTCGTAGATGCTGAGCGTCTCGTTCAGCCTGATCCGCTGCTGCTCGCCGGGCTCGCGCTCGGCCATCTCGCCCATCATCTTCTTGGTGCGTTCGCGGCCGAGATCCTGGATCTCCTGGCGCTTGGTCGAATAGACCTCCTCGGCGGTGAACTCGGCGATGACCTCGCGCACGCGGGCGCCGATTTCGGGGCGCACCAGCAGGTTGAGATAATCGGGGCCCACCGCCACGTGCAGCTTGGGCACAAACTCGCGCTGCAACTGGAATCGGACGTTAATCGTCGCGCCGATGTTCACGCCGTCGCGGGTGATCGCATGATAGGTCTCGGTGAGCGACTGCAGCCGCAAATCGTACAGGAACAACTTGTCCCAAGGCAGCAGGATATGAAGTCCCTCACCGCGCAACGCACTGCGGTCGAGCTGAGTGCCGCCGCCGAAGCGCTTCCACAGCACGCCGACCTGGGCGCTCGGCACCGACACCACCATGTACGGATACAGCACGACGGCGATCAGCGTGATCACCATCATGAAGATCACGATGCCGGGCAGCTTCCGCTCGACGAAATTCCGCCACGCGCTGTGCTTCCGCGGGGGCGGGAGAGGTGTTCCTTCCAGTGTCGGATACGCCTTCATCAGTCAGTCTCCACCGATTGCCGCCCGACAAACCGGCCTTCGTCCATCCGCAACCTGCGCGCCGGCATCTTCAATTCGTCGAGATAGCGATCGTCATGCGTGATGACCACTATGGTCGCGCCGGCGCGTTGAAATGCCGGCAACAGTTGATCGTAAAACTTCCGACGGAAATCCGGATCCTGGTCCGCGGTCCATTCGTCGAGCAGCAGGAGCGGACGCTTCTCCAGCATGCTCACGATGAGCGCAAGCCGCTTGCGCTGACCGCTCGACAGATCGAGCGTGCTGAACTCACCGTCGACGAGACGCGTCTTGTCCCGCAGCCGGAATTCCGTCAGCAGCCGATCGATCTCTTGCGGGTTCGCATCGGCAATCCCATACAGCCGCTGGAACAGGTGATAGTCAACGAAAATCGCCGAGATCAGGGAGCGATAATCGTCGCGGGTGCGGTCGTTAACGCTCTCGCCATCGAGCGTGATGGTACCGGAATCCGGCGTGTAAAGGCCGGCCAGCACCTTGAGGAAGGTCGATTTGCCCGAGCCGTTGCCGCCTGTGATGAAGACCAGTTCGCCCTTGCGCAAGGTGAAGTCGACGGGCCCGACCTGGAACACCGCCTCCGACAGCTTGTCGACATAGCGGAACAGAATGTCGCGCATCTCGATCTTGTCGAAGCGCGGGCGCGCCGCGCCCTCGCCCTCCAACGTCTGCCCGGAGATGGCGCGCAGCTTGGCCTCCAGGCGCTCGATGTTGTCGGCGGCGGCATTGGCCGCGGTCAGGATCGGGATGGTCTGCACCAGGCCGATGCAGACGCCGACAACGAACATCAGCGCCGTCGTGGTCTTGGCGATCGAGCCGTCCGACGTGCTGCTGAGCGCGGGCACCACGAACACGATCGAGGCCAGCAGCAGATACATCGACGTCTGCGAGAACACCAGCCGCTTGAAGGTCTCGCTCTGGGTGCGGATCTTGATGTTGGCGGCGTTGCGCGACACTTCGACGATGTCGTCGTAGAGGTCGCCGCTGCGCGACTTGTTCAGCCGGACTTCCTTGAAGCCGTCCAGCAGATCCATCAGCCGGTCGAACAGCCGGTTGTCCCAGGTGGCGGCCTCGCGCTGGCCGGCGGCGAGTTCATGGCTCTTGGAGTGAAAGATCACCGCGGCGATGCCCAGAATGGCGACGCTCAACAGGAAGGCAAGCATCGACAAATAGGCGACATAGATCCCGACGAAGATGACCAGCACGATGCCCTGGCCGGCGAACGCAATCATGTTGGTCGCCTGCGTCAGCGCGGCGGTGTCCTTGTTGATGGCCGCGACGATCTCCGAGCGGCCGATCGCGTCGAGCGGGATGAGCTCGGAATGGCGGACGAGATCCATCAGGCGCGTGCGCAGATGATGGATAATGGCCTCGATCTCGACCGTCGTCGTGATGAAGATGTAGTGCTGCGTCTTGACGAAGAGATAGAGCGCCACGACGAACAGCATCGCGGCCCAGACGCTGACCGAGCCCTGGCCGGCGTCCTGCGCGCCGGCGTTGATCGCGGCCAGGATGGCCGCGTTGCTGACGCCGCCGAGGCACGACATGACGACCAGCCGCTGCAGCGAGCTCTGCATTTCGCGGCGGACAAGTTGAAAGAACGACATTAGCGGAACGTATTCCGGTTACGCCGCCGGAGGCGCAAGTTGCAATGGCTGCCGGGAACGAGCGCGTCCGTAGCGAGGACGCTCAGTTGCCTTGCGCGCGGCGCCGCTGCTCCTCGCGCGGCGCAGTGAAGACCAAAATCAACAGCATGATGACGGGGGTGATGAAGATCGAAACGATGAACGTGCCGAAAAAGCCCATGCGGCGCTGGCTGCCGCAGACGCCGACCAGCAGGCAGAACACGATATATGCAACGACGATAACGGCCTCGCCCATGATGCCAAGTCTCCCTCTCCATCGCTGCCATGCCTTGGCTGGACCGCCGCTTGAAACATGGACAAGGGGTCAAAGCCCGGGTCAAGACCCTCAGGAACTTGCCGGCGTCGTTCCCTTACCAGAGGTGCTGGGCGTCGCGGGCGCAATCGGCTCGGCGGCGGACGGCGGGCTGCGATACCGCGCCGTCAGCTTCGCTCTCTGGGCGTCCAGCTTCTCTTTCTGCGTCTTGATGAACTCGCGATAGTCCGGCGGATTGAAGTCGAGCAACGTTCCGCCCGAGGCGAAGTGCTGCGCGAAGACCTTGCCGATCAGGTAGGTGGCGCCCGCCGAATACGCCGGCATCGTCACCGCCGCGATGATCGTTCCGACGCCCGGGATGAGCTTCAGTGCGCTGGTGATCCCCATCGCGGTCGTGGTCGCGGCGCTCGCCGGAAGCAGCGACCCGACCAGACTCGCAATCATGGACTTGCCCATGTTGTCGGAGAACGGCACGCCATAGAGCTCGGACAGCTTGCGCAGCATCTGAACCTGAACGCCACCCACCGCCACGATGTCGGCAAGCGGGATCGGCACAAGACCGGCGGCGCCCGACCACAGCGTGTAGTGATCAATCATTTTTTCCGCGGCCACGGCGCGCTCAGCCGCCGTCATTTCGGCCGTCGTCGCAACCGGTGCGTCGGGGGTCTTGCTCTGCGGGGCCACCGACCCAGTCGCTTCCTGTGCCATCTACCAATCCTTTCGTGTCGTCTGGCCGCCCGCGACGCGCAGCACGTTTCAAGCAAATTCTGCGCTGAAATTCGCTGTCGGCACGCGCCGCCTTGGCGGCGTGCGAACAAAAAAATTCTAACACACGGCTGCTGCCGGTGCCAAGGGCGGCACCGGGGTATTTCCCGGCGTCCTACTTGCGAAAGCTGGCTATTAATAGGAATATTTGGTTGAAAGCTGCTACATAAATCGTCGAGCCATCTTGATGAAAATGGATCGGCATTAACGATCATGGCAGCGCCCCGATGTACCAGCTGACGCTCCAAGGCGCGCGACCGGGTTCGACTGGCCGACAACCCGCGCAAGCTGCCACCGGGCGTCCAAGGAGACCGAAGTGACCAATCCGTTCGAAGATGAAAACGGCATCTATCACGTGCTCGTCAACGACGAGGGACAGCACTCGCTCTGGCCCACCTTCGTCGACGTGCCGCAGGGCTGGACGATCGTCCATAAGGCCGAGAGCCGCGCTGCCTGCCTGGAGTTCATCAACCGCAACTGGACCGACATGCGGCCCAACAGCCTGATCCGCCGCATGCAGGAACAGGCCCGGCGGGAAGCGCAGGAAACCGCCGGTGGCGCCTCCGGGCCCGCGGACGGCGACGTCGTCGGCTCGACGACACGACACTAGTGTGACGAACGCCAAAATCAGCGGTGCGCTGGCTTTATCGAACCGACATCGGCATCGGGAAATGATCGTTGGCGAGCGCCCAGCCTGCGCCCGCCAAATCGTCCTGCGACAATCATTCTATCGGAGGCCGGCAACGGCTCGACCACACCGCGGTTAATCTGTCGGAGAGCACTGTGACCGCCATCTTCTCGTCGTTTTCCACCATCTGGCGGCTCGCCGCCCCTTATTTCTACTCCGAGGATCGCTGGCCGGGACGCATTCTACTCGCGGCAGTGATCGCGGTGGAGCTCAGCCTGGTCGGCATCACGGTTCTGCTCACCTACTGGCAGAACAGCTTCTATAACGCGCTGCAGGGCCGCGACTGGGACGTCTTCGTCAACCAGTTGATCTACTTCTGCTTCCTCGCAACCTGCGCCACCATCCTGCAGGTCTACAAGCTCTACCTGAACCAATGGCTGCAGATCCGTTGGCGCCGCTGGATGACGCGGCAATACCTGAACAACTGGCTCACCGATTCGACGCATTACCGCATGCAGTTGCTCGGCAACACCGCCGACAATCCGGACCAACGCATCTCCGAAGACATCCGGATGTTCATCGAGCGCACGCTGACCATCGGCGCCGGGCTCATGAGCGCGATCGTGACGCTGGCATCGTTCATCGTCATTCTCTGGACGCTGTCGAACGCGGCGCCGTTCGAGCTGTTCGGTTTCAACGTCACGGCGATTCCCGGCTACCTGGTCTGGGCGGCGCTGATCTACGCGATCGCCGGAACCGCGTTCACCCACTGGATCGGCTGGCCGCTGGTGCCGCTCAATTTCGACCACCAGCGCTACGAGGCCGACTTCCGCTTCAGCCTCGTCCGGGTGCTGGAGAACTCCGAGCAGATCGCCATGCTGGGCGGCGAAAAGACCGAATCCAACCGGCTGTATCACCGTTTCAGCCGGGTCGTGGACAACTGGCACCAGATCATGTTGCGGCAGAAGAAGCTGACGTTCTTCACCACCGGCTACACCCAGGTCTCGATCGTGTTCCCGATCATCGTGGTGAGCCCGGCCTATTTCTCGGGCGTGATCCAGCTCGGCGGCCTGGTGCAGACCTCCTCCGCCTTCAACAGCGTACAGAACTCGCTGTCGTTCTTCATCACGATCTACAAGGAACTCGCCGAATGGCGCGCGGTGATCGCACGGCTCGACGGGTTCGAACACTCGATCGCAGTGGCGCGGGCGACCAACAACTCCCAGCAGCGGGTCGACATCGAAACGCACGACACCCAGACCGGGCTGTCGATCGAGGGCCTGTCGGTGCGGCTGCCGTCGGGCGCGCCGCTCGTCACCAGCGACAACATCGTGATCGAAGTCCGGCCAGCATGCGCTGGTGTCGGGTCCGTCGGGCGGCGGCAAGTCGACGTTCTTCCGCGCCATCGCCGGCCTCTGGCCGTTCGCGACCGGCAAGGTGGTGGTGCCGAAGGGCGCCAAGCTGATGATCCTGCCGCAGCGGCCGTACTTCCCGGTTGCCCCGCTGGAGGAGGCGGTGATCTATCCGGCCGAGAGCGGAGCGTTCACGAGCGAGCAGATCGCCGAGGTGCTGGTGGCCGTCGGGCTGCCGGCACTGTCAACGCGGCTGACCGAAGAAGCGCACTGGAATCGCATCCTGTCGCTGGGCGAGCAGCAGCGGCTCGGGATTGCCCGCGCCATCCTGCACCGGCCGGATTATCTTTTCCTCGACGAAGCTTCCGCGTCGCTCGACGAGCCGGCGGAAGCCAGGGTCTACCGGCTGCTACACGAGCGGCTGCCCGGCACGACGATCATCTCGATCGGCCACCGCTCCACGCTCAAGGTGTTCCACCATCGCCACTTGGCGCTGCATACCGACGGCGAAAACAGTCGGATCGGCGAAGCGACGCCGGAGTTGAAGCCGCAGCCGGCGTCCTGACGCCGCGCGCGCACGGCGCGGCGATCAGCGCGACGGAACCGCCGTCACGTCGAGCGTCGTCGCCCCACTCGCGAAGTGCTCGACGAACACCCGCCCAATGGCGCGGGTGCAGGCCGCGGCAGAGACCGACGACATCGCAAGACCGACGAGGGCGCTGCCCGGGATGACGTAGAGCAGCGTCGAGGCCGTCACCGTGCCAATTCCGGCCGGCATGATCCCGCCCATCAGGGCGAGGATCACCGCACGAGCCCGGCCCTGCTCGAACGGCACGGCGTAAAGCTCGCTCAGCACCTTCACCATCCGGATATTGATCGCCGCGACGCTCGCCGCATTGACGAGCGGCAGCGGAATGATCCCGCCGATCACCGAATAGGCGGCGTGGCGATGGACGACGTCGAGCGCCCACGCCTTGACCTGTGCGGCATCGGGCCCGGTCTTGGCCGCCGCCGGCTCGTTCTTGGCGATCTCGATCAGCGGCCCGGCCGCGGCGCCCTCCGGCAACACCGCGGCAGCGGGACGTCCTCGCGGCAATTCCGGCACCGGCGACACCAGCTTCAGATCGGGCGCAACGGTAGCGCGGCGCATCTCGTCCGCCGTGATGCTGACCGCCTTCGGAAGCTTTTTGCTCGCCATGTCAGGCCGCCTGTTTCAGCCGGAGCAGGCCATCGACCTCCTCGGCAATCGCCGCGATCTCGCGCGCAGCGGGCCCTGAGCGGTCGATCAGGCTCGGTGTCGCACCCCAGAGCGCGGCCTCCGCGTAGCCGACCCGGTTGGTCATTTCGCTCTTGAGCACCGGGAACCCCGCCGCCGCCAGTTCTTCGCGGATCTGCTTGGCGATAATGGAGTCGCGAGTTGTCTGGGTGAGCAAGCAACGGAAGGGCGGCCGCCGGCTGCTCGCGCCATTGATCAGGAGATTGAGCGTATCGAGCATTCGGTCGACGTCGAAGGGCGATGGCTTGACCGGCACGAGCACGAAATCAGTGGCCTCAAGGCAGGCGAGCGTGGTTTCGGACCGAAAACCCGGGGTATCGATGACGACCGGCCCGGTGGCCGCCAGACGATGCGCCGTCACCGACGCCCACTCGGTCGCGTCCTCGATCACCGGTACGCCGCCAAGCGCCCGCTCGCGGGCCGCGAGACGGGCAATCGAGCGCTGCGGATCGGCATCGATAATGCTCGGACGGCGGCCACAGAGCTGCCAATACACCGCCAGGCAGCTGGCGACAGTGCTCTTGCCACTGCCGCCCTTCATGGTCGCAACCGTGATAATCGAACCCGTCACGTGCCATCTCCTCGTCCGGGGTTGCACGGCGAATCAATGGCATTAGAGGTTAGCGGGTTCTGGCGAGTTTGCCTACAGTTTGGCTGTCCGGACGGTCATTTCTTGAGGCCGATCGTCCTTGAGCGACTTCGCCCATTGGTCGGTTTCCTCGCGCAGCATCTTGGCGAAATCGCTGGGCGAGTTGGCGACCGCGATCGAGCCGAAATCGGCCATCCGCTTCTGGACCTCGGGTCCTTCGCCATCTGCGCCATCACCTGCGCGAGCCGGTCGATGATCGGCTGCGGCGTGCCGGCCGGCGCGAACAGCGCGTTCCAGGACTCGACCGGGTAGTCGACCAGCCCGAGCTCGACCAGCGTCGGAATTTCGGGCGTATGCGGGCTGCGTTTGGCCGTGGTGATGGCGAGCGGCGCGCACCGAGTTCGCCGCCGAGCTGCCCCATCGCGTCCGACATGTTGGAGAACGCGAGGTGCACTTCGCCGGTCACCACCGCGCCGGTGGCCAGCGCGCCGCCGCGATAGGGCACGGAGGTGAACTTGGCGCCGGTCTTGACGCGGAAGATTTCCGCCGCGAACTGCATGAGGCCGCCGGCGCCCGACGGTGCCGTAGCTCAGGCCACCGGGCGTCGCTCTTGCTGAGCGCGACAAGCTCGGCCGCCGTCTTCGCCGTCGAGCTTCGGATTGACGATCAGGATCAGCGGATTGGTGTTGATCAGGCTGATCGGGACGAGGTCCTTGAGCGGATCGTAGGGCAGCTTCTCGGTCGCCGGCGCGACCGTGATCGGACCGATGCCGCAGACGCAAAGCGTGTAGCCGTCGGGCGCCGCCTTCGCGACCACGTCGGTGCCGTTGATGCCGCCGGCGCCGGCGCGGTTCTCGACCACGACGTTGACGTTCAGCACCTTCTGCATGTAGGCGGCCGTCACCCGGCCGACCACGTCGGTGTTGCCGCCCGGCGCGAACGGCACGACCAGCTTGATCGAGCCGGTTCGGATAGGCGTCCTGCGCGGCTGCAACTTGCGGGCGCGAAGCGCGAGCGACGTGCCAAAGCGAGGAGGCGTATCGTTCTTCATGTTGCGCTCTCTCCGATGTTCCCGCTGCATGCGCGACGGTCATGAAGCATTGCGTCGCGGAATCGTTCCAGCGCCACGACCTATGTCTGGACGCAGCTGTCCAGAGCTGCGCCGGCGACAGCGGCAGGTCGCGAATCTCGACGCCGAGCGGCGCAAGCGCCGCCGCGACGGCGTTGGCGGTGGTCGCCGCGACCGCCACCATGCCGCCCTCGCCTGCGCCCTTGGCGCCGAGCGGATTGGTCTTCGAGCGGCCGCAGCTCCATCGTGATGGCGCGGACGTTCGGAGAAATCGGACGCGAGCGGCACCAGATAGTCGGCGAGCGAGGTGTTGAGGATCTGCGCGTCGCTCGTCGTAGATGATCTGGTCGAGGAACACGCCGCCCAGCCCCTGCACCAGCGCGCCGATCGCCTGGCCGTGCACGATGTGCGGATTGATCGCGCGGCCGACGTCCTCGATCGCGACATAGTCGAGGATCTCGACGTGCGCCGGTGCGCGGCATCGACCGCGACATGGCAGGCATGCGCGCCGTAGCTGTAGGTGCGGATCGTGGTCGCGAAGCGTGCCGTCCGCCTCGAGGCCGGCGAACTCCGCAAGCTTGCGCCTGCTTGCCGCCGGCGCGCGACCATGCCGTCCGCAATCGCGATCTCCTCGTTGGGAAAGCCGAGGCGCTCGGTCGCCGCCGCGCGGATCGCGACGAGCAGATTGTTGCAGCCGTCCATCACCGCCGAGCCGCCGACCACCATCGAGCGCGACGCGAAGGTGCCGAAGCCCTCGCGCAGATAGGTGGTCGAGCCGTGCAGGATCCTGATGCGCTCGAACGGCAGCTGCAGCGTGTCGGCCGCGACCTGCGCCAGCGTGGTCTCGAGCCCCTGCCCGAGCACCGACGAGCCGACATAGACGGTGACCGAGCCGTCCTGCTCGATCGCGACGCCGCGCAGTTCTCCTTGCCCGAGCCGCCGCTTTCGACGAACGGCACCGCGGCAAGTCCGTGATAGCGGCCGTCGATCAGTTGGCCCTGCAGCGACTTCTTCTCCTCCCAGCCGATCTCGCTCGAGCGCGCGCTCGAAGGTCACGTGATAGTCGCCGGTGTCGAACTCGGTCTCGGCCTCGTAGGGCACGAGCTTGCCGGTGTGCGAACGGCAGTTCGGCCTCGCTGATCAGGTTCTTGCGGCGGAATTCCATCGGATCGAGGCCGAGATCGCGCGCCACCATGTCGAGCAGCCGCTCGCGGAAGAAGTTCGCCTCGAAACGCCCGGGCGCCCGCAGCGTGCCGACCGGCGTCTTGCTGGTCACGAAGGCCTCGACCGTGATGCGCGACGTCGCGGATGCGATAGGGCCCCGGCAGGAACTGCGCCGCCTTCGCCGGCACCACGCCGCCATTGGTGCGGATATAGGCGCCCATGTCGCCGTAGATGTGCCCGCGCAGCGCCGAGGATGGTGCCGTCGCGCGTGCAGGCGATCTCGAGATCGCAGTCGATCTCGCGCGAATGGTTGGTCGCCATCAGGTGCTCGCGGCGGTCCTCGATCCATTTCACCGGCCGGCCGACGAGCCGCGCCGCGAACGGGATCAGGAAATCCTCCGGATAGAACTCGCCGCGCACGCCGAAGCCGCCGCCGACGTCGAGCTCGATCATGTCGATGGCGTCCTCGGCGACGCCCAGCATCGGCGCGAGCGATGCGGCGGTTGAAGAACAGCACCTTGGTGGCGCCGAACACCGTGAGGCGCTGCTTGTCGCCGCGTCCCATTCGGCGATCAGGCCGCGCGTCTCCAGCGGCAGCCCGGTCAGGCGATGGCAGCGGAAGCTCTCCGCCGGGTGTATTCGGCCTTGGCGAAGGCCGCGTCGGCATCGCCGAACGACGCCTCGTAGCGCACCGCGCGGTTGCTGCCGCCGGCCTCGAACAGCAGCGACTCGTCGCTCGCCGCCGCGTGCCGGTCCGGCACCGCCGGCAGCCTCTCGATGTCGACTTCGATCGCCTCCAGCGCGTCTTCGGCGAGCGCCTGGCGTCTCGGCGACCACGACCGCGATCGGCTCGCCGACATAGCGCACCTTGTCGCTGGCGATCACCGGCTGAAGATAAGCGCTTGAACTCCGGCAGGTTCGCGAGCCGCAGCGGGATCGACGGGCATCGTCGCCGATCTCCGCCGCGGTGATGACCGCACGCACGCCCGGCCATCGCTCGCGCGGCGGCTGCGTCGATGCTGCGGATACGGCCATGCGCGACGCTGCTGCGCAGCACGACCGCGTGCAGCATGCCGTCGCGCTTGAGATCGTCGACGAACTGGCCGCGCGCCGGTGAGAAAGCGCAGGATCCTCGGCCCGATCGACCGGTTGACCGATCAGCGCCGCTGCTGGCAGGTTCATGAGTGAATCTTCACGCAGGATTTCGACAGCGGCTGAACGGTAGTCCGCACCTCGCGAAACTGCAAGCGAACGCCCATACCCGCAATCAAGAAGGATCGAGCGATGAAAATCATCGACATGACTCACGTGATGAACGTGCACACGCCCGGCTGGGTCGGCTACGCCGGCAACAAGATGTACTACGCGCAGAACCTGCAGACCGTGCGGATCGTCGCGCAGCGCATCGACACCGCGCTTCATGTCGGCACCCATTTCGACGGCGCGATGCACGCCACCGACAACCGCAAGGGCGACATGGCGCACCTGCCGCTCGATTATCTCGTGCAACCGCGGCGTGGTGGTCGACATCTCCAAGCACATGCACGACTGGGCGGTGATCACGCCGGAGATCATCGAGAGCGCGGGCGCCGACATCCGCGAGGGCGACATCCTCATCCTGCACACCGGCTGGCACAAGCACTACGAGGGCCAGTCGCAGCAGGATCTGGTGCGCTACTTCTGCTACCACCCGGGCCCGAGCCTCGAGACGCTGCACTGGATGTTCAAGAAGAAGATCAAGTGGTGGGGCATGGACACCGGCTCCTGCGACCACGCCATGAACACCTCGATCCGCTACATGCGGCCGGACCTCGCCGAGGAGTTCACCAAGAAGCACGGCAAGACGCCGGGCGAGTTCTTCGGCACCTTCGAATACACCCACAAGAAGTCCGGCCGGCAAGGTCTCCGCCGACGTGTTCCCGTTCCACAACTGGGCGTTCCAGGAGGGCCTGCTGCACGCCGAGAACCTCGGCGGCGACATCGAGCTGATGCTCAACAAGCGCGCGCATCATCGGCGCCTTCCCGTGGCGCTACGAGGGGCTCGAAGGCTGCCCGTGCCGCATCGTCGCCTTCCTCGATTGCGGCGAGAACGTCGAGGCGGTCGGCGACGCCGCCAAGGCGATTTTCGGCCGCTGAGAGAGCGGCCTCGCCGCTTCGAGTTTTGGAAGAGGAACACTCATGTCGTTAACGCTCGACCTGGACACCGACAACGTCGTCGACATCGATCTCGGCAGCGCCGAGTTCAAGGCGAACGCGCACCGCCACATGGCCGAATGGGCGCGGCGGCCGCCGTTCTATGTGCTCGGCCAGGGCCAGCCGCAGGTGGTGGTCGGCCGCTATGCCGACGTGCACAAGGTGTTCTCCGATACCGCAGACGTTCGCCTCGGAGATGCCGCGCGGTCCGGGCTGGGAGCAGTTCAACAAGATCATGGACGCGCAGTTCGTCACGCAGATGGACGGCGAGCAGCATGCCCGCGTCCGCCGCCTGCTGATGCCGGCGTTCTCGTCGCGGCGGATCGAGCAACTCCAGGAGAGCATCACCGGCGATCGTCGACGGCATGCTCGACCGCATCGAGGCGAACGGCCCCGCGTTCGACGGCATGACGGACTACGGCGCACATCTCGTCGTCGATGCGCTGCTCGACCGCCATGGTGGACATGGACGAGCGGCGCAAGGCGGTCTTCGTCGCGTTCCACGACCTCATTCCGGGCACCACCTACGTCAAGCCGGGCGAGTCGTGGTCGCCGGAGTTGCGGCTCGCCTTCGACCGCACCATGGAAGAGATCAAGGTCATCATCGACGAGCGGCGCGTCAGCCCGCGCCCGGACTTCATCAGCGATCTCGTCAATGCCCGCGATGCCGGCGACAAGCTCAACGACCGCGAATTGTTCGACCAGATTTTCGGCATCTGCGGCGCGCTCGCTGTCGGCCACCAGCCGCGCCGCCGGCGGCGCGCTCTACCTGCTCTACACGCACGACGACCAGCGGCAGCAACTCATCGGCGACCCGTCGCTCATCCCGGACGCGATCGAGGAATGCCTGCGGCTCGGCAGCAACGGCTATTTCACCTTTCCGCGCATCGCCACGCGCGACACCGAGGTCGGCGGCACCCGCATCCTCAAGGGCATGGTGGTGCGGCCGTCGCCGCTCGCGCCGAACTACGACCCGGACGCGTTTCCCGATCCGCTGCGCTTCGACATCCACCGCAAGCCGAAGCGCATCCTGTCGTTCGGCGCCGGCCCGCACCACTGCATCGGCAACATCCTCGGGCGCACCACGATCACCATCGCGATCACGCGGTTGCTGGCGCGCTTCCCGAAGGCGCATATGCGCGATCCGAATTTCACGCCGGTCTATGGCGGCGCGGTGGGCGAGTTGCGCCTGCAAAGCCTGCCGATGCGAATCCACTGACACCGACGACCCGGAGGCGATCGATGAAATGCCTCATGTCGCGCGCTGCGCCTCGCCGCGGCTTTGGCCATCGTCCTTGTCTTCAGGTGCGCAGGCCCAGTCGCCGTATCCCAACCAAGGCATCCGCTTCATCGTGCCCTATGCGCCGGGCGGCCTGCCCGACACCGTCGCCCGCGTCGTCGCGCCAGCATTTGCAGGAGCGGCTCGGCCAGTCCGTCGTGATCGAGAACCGCGCCGGCGGCGGCGCCGCGCGCCGCGGTCAACGCGCTGATGGGCGCGCCGGCCGATGGCTACACGTTTCTCGTCACCGACGGCGGCATCGTCTCGACCAACCCGGCGCTGTTCAAGCAGCTCAGCTACAATCCGAAAGGACATCGTTCCGGTCGCGCTGCTCGGCCGCTCGCCGATGTTCCTGGCGGTGCATCCGGACCTGCCGGTATCAACGCTGCGCGAGTTCATCGACTACGTGAAAGCCCGTCCGGGCGAGATCAACTACGGCTCCTCCGGAGTCGGCAGCATCCATCACCTGTCGATGGAGGCGATGAAGGCGCCGTTGCAGCTGCAAGATGACGCACATTCCCTATCGCGGCACCGGCCAGTCGGTGCCGGCGCTGCTCGGCGGTCATGTGCAGGTGCTGTTTGCGGCCTATCCGTCGCTGGCGGGCGCGGTCAGAGAGCAAGAAGGTCAAGCTGCTCGCGCAGAACGGCGAGGGGCGCTGGTTCCAGGCGCCGGACGTCCCGCCGGTGTCCGAGGTCGTGTCGAATTTCGATCTGGCGACCATCGTCGGGCTGTTCGCGCGCCCCGGCGTGCCGCAGCCGATCATCGACCGCATCACCGCCGAGGCGATCGCCGCCGTCAATTCACCGGCGGCCGAGAAGCAGCTTCGCGCCGCCGGCATCGAGCCGGCTGGCGGCAACGCCGCGACGCTCATCGGGGCGTTGAAGCGCGAAATTGACAAGGTCAATGAGGTGGTGAAGAACGCCGGAATCGAGCCGCAGTGAGGACGTGCCATGCCTTGCGCGGCTTGTTCCACCGGGACGAGTTGATTAGTGTCGAATCCGTCGCACTCGTCACACCCATCCATCCCTGACCGATAGCCGCCGCGAAGCCTGCATGCCGCACATCTCCACGTCCGACGGAACAAAGCTCTACGTGGAGGAAGCCGGTCGCGGCACGCCGGTGGTGTTCGTGCATGAATACGCGGCGGACTACCGCACCTGGGAGCCGCAGATGCGGCACTTCGCCCGCTCGCACCGCTGCGTCACCTACAGCCAGCGCGGCTATCCGCCGTCCGACGTGCCGGACGACCGCAACAAATACACGCAGGACATCTTCCGCGACGACGTCATCGCCGTGATGGACGCGCTCAAGATCGACAAGGCGCACGTCGTCGGCCACTCGATGGGCGCCTCGACCGCGCTGCATGTCGGCATCCGCTATCCGGAGCGCTGCATCTCGGTGACGGCGGCGGGCTGCGGCTACGGCTCGATCGCCCGATCCGAAGATCGTCGAGGAGTCGCGCGCGGCCTCGCGCGAGACCGCCAAGATGTTCGCCGAGAGCACCATGGCGGACGCGGCGGTGAAGTACGGCGACGGTCCGACGCGCCAGGCGCACAAGAACAAGGACCCGCGCGGCTACGCGCATTTCGTCCGGATGCTGAGCGAGCATTCGCCGCTCGGCCATGCGCTGACCATGGCTCAATCTGCAGGCCAAGCGGCCGACCTGTGGGACATGCAGGCCGATCTGAAGAAATTCGCGCCGCCGCTGCTGATCGTGGTCGGCGACGAGGACGACTGGTGCCTCGACGCCAGCGTGTTCCTGCGCCGCACCGCGCCGACCGCCGGTCTGGTCGTCGTGCCGCGCACCGGCCATACGCTGACCAGCGAGGAACCGGAGAAGTTCAATGCCGCGCTCGCCGAATTCTTCGCCGAGGCGGAGAGAGGCACCTGGCTCTCTCACAAGCCACGCACGTAACTCAGTAGTCGTCAGTTTCAAGGAGAGCGACATGGACCTGCAGCTCAAGGGCAAGACCGCGCTGGTGACCGGCGGCAGCGAAGGCATCGGCAAGGGCATCGCGCTCGCTGCTCGCCAAGGAAGGCGTCGACGTCGCGATCTGCGCGCGCCGCAAGGAGCCGCTCGAAGCAGGCCGCCGCCGAGATCGCCAAGGCGACCGGCCGCAAGATCGTCGCCATCCCGGCCGATCTTGCGCAAGGACGCCGACGCCAAGAATTTCATCGAGCAGGGCCACAAGGCGCTCGGCCGCGTCGACATCATGGTCAACAATGCGGGCTCGGCGGCCGGCGGCGTGATCGAGCATCTGACCGAGGACGACTGGGAGAAAGGCCTGCAGCTCAAGTTCATGGGCTATGTGCGCTGCCTGCGCTACGTGCTGCCGATCATGGTCAAGCAGGGCGGCGGCCGCGTCGTGAACCTGATCGGCAATGACGGCGTCAAGCCGTCCTACTGGGAAATCTGCCCGGGCGCCGCCAATGCGGCCGGCCAGAACCTGACGCTGTCGCTCGCCGGCCAATACGGCAAGCACGGCATCAGCTTCTGCGCGGTCAATCCCGGGACCGGTGCGCACCGAGCGCTGGGCCGGACTCGTGCAGGCCATGTCGCGCGACATGAAACTTCATTACGAGGAGGCCGACCAGCTTGCGCCGTCGTCGATCCCGATGGGCCGCATCGCCGAGGTCGAGGAGGTGGCGAATCTGGTCGTCATGCTCGCTTCGCCGCTGATGCACATGGTCAACGGCACGCAGATCGAGATCGACGGCGGCCAGGAGAAATCGCTGATGGATCGCCTGCGCGACCGCAAGTAAGCGCACGTTCTCGACGCGTCATGCGCGGGCTTGATCCGCGCATCCATCAAATGAAGGATTCTTGCGAAGTAGATGGATTGCCGGGTCAAGAGGGCGTTTACGCCCGTCTTCGACGGCTATGCCCGGCAATGACAACGGACGGGTCGGTGCCAAATCGACGTGATGCTGCGATTTGCGGCATCGGTGCGCGATGATGTGACCTTGACAACGTTTCGGGCGGCACGGACTATTTGCCCAGAAATGCAGCAATGGACGCGCACCTCTCCCCCGCTGGCGCGATCCGGCTTCCATGGAGAACGCGCATGATTACGAGATTGCACCTGCTGCGGCTTGCTGCGAGCGCCGCCGCCGTCTCTCTGGCCGGCCCCGCGCTCGGCGCAGAACACCATCAAGATCGGCGAGCTCAACAGCTACAAGGCGCAGCCGGCATTTCTCGATCCCTACAAGAAGGGCTGGGAGCTCGCGATCGAGGAGATCAACGCCAAGGGCGGCGTGCTCGGCAAGAAGCTCGAAGTGATTTCGCGTGACGACGGCGCCAACCCGGGCGACGCCGTGCGCGTCGCCGACGAACTCGTCACCCGCGAAGGCGTCGAACTCTCGACCGGCACGTTCCTGTCCCATATCGGGCTCGCGGTCACCGAGTTCGCCGGCAAGAAGAAGGTGTTCTTCCTCGCCGCCGAGCCCTTGACCGACAAGATCACCTGGCAGAACGGCAACCGCTATACGTTCCGGCTGCGCGCCTCGACCTACATGCAGGTCGCGATGCTGATGCCGGACGCGCGTCGCCGCCAAGAAGAAGCGCTGGGCGCTGGTCTATCCGAACTTCGAGTACGGCCAGTCGGCCGCCGCCAACTTCAAGGAGCTGATGAAGCAAGGCGCAGCCGGACGTCGAGTTCGTCACCGAGCAGGCGCCGCCGCTCGGCAAGGTCGAGGCCGGCGCGGTCGTGCAGGCGATCGACGACGCCAAGCCCGACGGCATCTTCAACGTGTTGTTCGGACCCGATCTCGCCAAGCTGGTGCGCGAGGGCACCACGCGCGGCACGTTCAAGAACCGCACCGTGGTCAGCCTGCTCTCGGGCGAGCCGGAATATCTCGATCCGCTCAAGGACGAAGCTCCGGTCGGCTGGATCGTCACCGGCTATCCCTGGGAGCGAAATCAACACGCCCGAGCACAAGGCGTTCGTCGCCGCCTACCAGAAGCGCTGGAACGACTATCCGCGGCTCGGCTCGGTCGTCGGCTACGACACGATGAAGTCGCTCGCGGCCGGCATTGCCAAGGCCGGGCTCGACCGACACCGAGAAACTGGTCGATGCGTTCCGCGGGCTGAAAGTGTCCGGCGGACCGTTCGGCGACCTTCGACTACCGCGCCAGCGACCACCAGGCGACCGTCGGCGCCTATGTCGGCAAGATCGCCCTCAAGGACGGCAAGGGCACCATGGCGACTTCAGATATGTCGATGGTGCCAGCGTGCTGCCGTCCGACGACGAGGTGAAGAAGCTGCGCCCGGCTGCAGATTGATGCGATACGGCTTACGCATCTCGTGCCCTCTCCCCTTGCGGGAGAGGGCTGAAGATTCGTGCGACGCGCTCTGCCGGGTGAGCGACTGTCTTGTTAGTCAAGCGTTTTGCCAAGGTGTGCTGTCCCGGATCATGGCGTTGAGGATTGTGAGGAGCTTTCGCATGACGGCGGTGATGGCGAGCTTCTTGGCTTTTCCTGCGGAGACGAGACGTTGGTAGAAGGCTGCGAGCACCGAATTGTGCCGACTGGCGACCAGGGCGGCCATATAGAGGGCGCTTCGCACCTTGGCGCGTCCTCCCGGCTGGTCAACTGCCCCCTGCGATTGCGCTCGGCCGTCATCATCTCGATGATTTGCCGCCGGCGTGCGACCAGTTCGCCGAGCGCGCGAGCCTGCGCGTCGGGCACCGGCCGTGGCTCGGGCCGCACCTGCTCGGCGAAGCGGGCGATGACTTTGGCATCGAGCGCATCGGTCTTGGCAAGCTGGCCGGTGGCGCGCGCGAAGTCGCGGATTTGCCGGGGGTTGACGACCGCCAGCGGCATCCCGGCGGCCGCCAGAGCCGCCGCCACCGTCAACTCGAACCCGCCGGTGGCTTCCAGCACCACCAAACGCGGATCGAGCGCGCCGAGACGCTCGACCAGCGCGGCCAAGCCGACGCCGTCGCGCGCAACCGCGAAGGCTTCGTCCGAAGGCCGCACGTGAACGTCCAGCCGATCCTTCGAAACGTCGATGCCGATGAATGTCTGTTCCATGACCCGTCCTTGCAAATGCGGTCTCGCACGGCGGACCAAGCGACTGTTCGGGTTCGTTGGAACTGCGGACGGGGAGCCTCGCTCACCCACGGTCTCGAGGACCAAAGGGGTATCGGTCTCCCGCCCGCACCCGCCATCAAAACAATACGCCCGACGGCGATTCGGACAGATACAAGGGGGTCTCTTCGGAAAAGGGCTTCCCTGCGAAGAGCCCCCCTCACCCGTTCCTTTTCGCGGAAGCAGCGAGCAGCCCTCTCCGGCAAGGGGAGAGGGCACAGCGGCAACATCGCCGCTGCTGCAAGAATAGCTGTGCTCTGCTCATCCTGGAATGAACAGAAGCCGCAGCTTGCTCGTCTCTCGTTGCCCCGATGACCGTTGATGCCCTCCTGTTCCAGGCGCTCAACGGCCTCGCCGCGGCCTCCGGCCTGTTCCTCGTCGGCGCCGGGCTGTCGCTGATCTTCGGCGTCACGCCGCATCGTCAACATCGCCCACGGCTCGCTCTACATGCTGGGCATCTACATTGCCTACAGCATCGCCACCAAGGTCGGCGGCGGCCTGGGCTTCTGGGGCAGCCTGATCCTGGCGCCGCTCGTGGTGGCGGTGATCGGCGCCATCATCGAAATTCTGTTGCTGCGGCGCATTTACCAGGCGCCCGAACTGTTCCAGTTGCTCGCGACCTTCGCGGTGCTGCTGGTGATCAACGACGCGACGCGTGTGGATCTGGGGCAACGAGGACCTGTTCGGGCCGCGCGCGCCGGGACTGCGCGGCTCGGTCGAAATCCTCGACCGGCGCTTCCCGACCTATGACCTGTTCCTGCTCGTTGTCGGCCCGGTCGTGCTGCTGCTGATCTATCTGCTGCTGGCCAAGACCCGTTTCGGCCGCCTGATCCGCGCCGCCACCCAGGACCGCGAGATGGTCGGCGCGCTCGGCGTCAACCAGGCGCTGCTGTTTACGGCGGTGTTCGCCTGCGGCTCGTTCCTGGCCGGACTTGGCGGCGCGCTGCAGCTCGCACGCGAGCCGGCCAATCTGGCGATGGATCTCACCGTGATCGGTGATGCATTCGTGGTGGTGGTGGTCGGCGGCATGGGCTCGATCACCGGCGCGTATCTCGCCGCCGTCATCATCGCCGAGATCAAGGCGCTTTGCATCTGCCATCGGCGTCGTCAATTTCGGCGGCTTCACGGTCAATTTCTCCAAGCTGACGCTGGTCGCGGAGTTCCTGGTCATGGCGGTGGTGCTGATCGTGCGGCCCTACGGCCTGCTCGGACGCCAGCAGGTCGCGGTGCGCAACCCCTCCGCCGAGGACGATCCGATCCGGCCGGCCTCGACTGCCCTCAAGCTCGCCGGCCTCGCCGTGCTGATTGCTGCTCATGGGCACACCGCTCGTCGAGCCGTTCTATCCCTACGTCCTCGTGCTCGGCATCGACGTGCTGATCGCCGTCATCTTCGCCACCAGCCTGCACTTCATCATGGGGCCCGGCGGCATGCACTCGTTCGGCCACGCCGCGTATTTCGGCCTCGGCGCGTACGGCGCCGGTCTGCTGGTCAAGTTCTTTGCCGCCAGCATGCCGGTGGCGCTGCTCATGACACCGGTTGTGGCGGGCGCCGGCGCACTGCTGTTCGGCTGGTTCGCGGTGCGGCTGTCCGGCGTCTATCTCGCGATGCTGACGCTCGCGTTCGCGCAGATCGTCTGGTCGATCGTGTTCCAGTGGGAGAACGTCACCGGCGGCTCCAACGGCATTCTGGGCATCTGGCCGACCGGGCCGTTCGACGCAGCGCTGGAGCTACTTCCTGCTGACGCTCGCCGTCACGGTCTGCGCCGTACTGCTGATGCGCCGGATGCTGTTCTCGCCGTTCGGTTATGCGATGCGCGCCGGCCGCAACTCGCCGCTGCGCGCGGAAGCGATCGGCATCAACGTCAAGCGCGTGCACTGGATCGCGCTTTGCGATCGCCGGCGCGATCTGCGGCGTGGCCGGCGGCCTGTTCGCCTTCGCCAAGGGCTCGATCTCGCCCGAGACGCATCGCGGTCGGCCGCTCGATCGACGGCCTCGTCATGGTGCTGCTGGGCGGCATCCAGACCCTGATCGGGCCGATCGTCGGCGCGCCGGTCTTCGTCATCCTGCAGGACACCATCATGCGCCAGACCGAATTCTGGCGCGCGACTGCTCGGCGGCGTGATCCTGCTGCTGGTCCTGGTGTTCCCCGGCGGCATCGTCGGCACGCTCGCCAAGTGGATCGGCAGCGGCAAGCGAAGCGAGACGGTGCGGCGATGAGCGTGCTGTCGGTCGCATTCGTTGCGAAGTCGTTCGGCGGCGTGCGCGCCGTCGACGACGTCAGCTTCGACGTCGAGCAGGGCGAGTTCCTGGCGCTGATCGGCCCGAACGGCGCCGGCAAGTCGACCTGCTTCAACATGATCAACGGCCAGCTCGCGCCCGACGGCGGCGATATCCAGCTCGCCGAGCACAGCATCGTCGGCCTCAAGCCGCGCGACATCTGGCGGCTCGGCGTCGGCCGCACCTTCCAGGTGGCGGCCACGTTCGGGTCGATGACGGTGGTCGAGAACGTGCAGCTGGCGCTGGCGAGCTTCCACGGCGAGATCTTCCGGTTCACCGCGACATTCGCCCGCCGGCATCGCGAACGCGCGCTCGAACTGCTCGCCCAGGTCGGCATGGCGGACGCGGCCGACCGCGCCTGCAAGGAGCTCGCCTATGGCGACGTCAAGCGGGTCGAGCTGGCGATCGCGCTCGCCAACGATCCGCGCCTTCTCTTGATGGACGAGCCGACCGCCGGCATGGCGCCGCGCGAGCGCAACGATCTGATCGCGCTGGTCAAGCGGCTGGTGATCGAGCGCGGCATCTCGGTACTGTTCACCGAGCACTCGATGGACGTGGTGTTCGCCTATGCCGACCGCATCATCGTGCTGGCGCGCGGCGTGCTGATCGCCGACGGCGACGCGCAGGCAATCCGCGACAACCGCCAGGTGCAGGAGGTCTATCTCGGCACCGGCAAGACCTGCGCCGCGCGCAGGTGCCACGCCATGAGCGAACCGATGCTCGAAGTGACCGGCCTGAAGGCGTGGTACGGCGCCGCGCAGATTCTGTACGACCTGACGTTCCACGTCGGACGCGGCGAGGTGGTCGCGCTGATGGGGCGCAACGGCGCCGGCAAGTCGACCACCATCAAAACGCTGATGGGGCTGATCGCGCAGCCGCGCCGGTACCGTGCGTTTCCTTGGCGAGGATATCTCGCGCCTGCAAGCGCATTCGAGATCGCCCGCCGCGGGCTGGGCTTCGTGCCGGAGGATCGGCGCATCTTCTCCGACCTGACGGTGCTGGAAAATCTCGATATCGGCCGGCAGCCGCCGCGCCAGTTTCCGGACGGCCGTCCGGCGCCGTCGTGGACGCCCGAAAAGCTGTTCACGCTGTTTCCCAATCTCGGCCGCATGCCCGACCGGCTCGGCGCGCACATGAGCGGCGGCGAGCAGCAGATGCTGACGGTCGCGCGCACGCTGATGGGCAACCCGCTGCTGGTCCTGCTCGACGAGCCGTCCGAAGGCGTCGCGCCGGTCATCGTCGAGCAGATGGCCAACACCATCGTCGAGCTGAAGAAGGAAGGTCTGTCGGTGCTGCTGTCCGAGCAGAACATCCATTTCGCCGAACTGGTGTCCGACCGCGTCTATGTGCTGGAGAAGGGCCAGTTGCAGTGGCAGGGCCGCATGTCGGACCTCGCCGGCGACGTCACCGTGCAGCGCAGCTTCTTGTCGGTCTAGACTGGTCTAACGGCTAGCCATCTCGCCAGGAATCATCCGCAATGGCCTCGTGCCGACCCGCCGCTACACCAAACAACAAGTGGACCGCGGCCGTTGACTGCGGGGAGAAGAGAGGAGTGATCTGGGTTGGCGTAGCCGCAGTCCCCTCCACCTCGATGACGAAGGCAGCAATCAGAGCTTACCTTCAAGGACGTAGCGCTTGCCATCTTCGAGGCAGCAGCGGAAGTCTTTCCACTTGCTGAAATTCTCGTAGGGCCGGGTATCTCTGGTCGTCGGGTCCTTTTGGCAGCTATTCAAAATGGAACGGTCCGCGTGGACCTTCTTGATTGTCTCCATGATGTCCCGCCCCTGTGCCTTGCAGGTCCGGTTATCGGGCAGACATCGCAATTTTCTTGAACGACTAGTTCGGCCTTGCTACCAGACGCCTTGATGATCGGCCACCACGTCGCAATCTCGGCTGCATGAAAGGCGGCAAGGGCTTCTGACGTCAGCTGATCCTGCGGGAACAGCTCCTGGCTGATGTCGACCAGCCGCTTGCGCGTTTCCGGGTTGGCCGAGCGCATTCACGACCGCACCATTGAGCTTGCGCACGATCGCCTCCGGGGTGCCCTTGGGAGCCCAGATCGCGTGCCATACCGCAACGTGCAATCCGGGCACGCCTGCGTCGTCGACGGTGGGAATGTCCGGCGCCGCAGCCAGCCGGGCATTGGCGGTCACCGCATAGGCCTTGATCTCGCCCGGCGTGGACATGCGGAAGCGCGTTGGACGCTTGCGTAAATGCCAGATTGACGTGTCCGCCGATCAGATCCTGCATGGATTGGGTTCCGCCGCCGCGATACGGCACGAGCTGTACGCGAACTCCTGTCTTGGCTTGGAAGAAGAGACCGGCCACGTGCGTCGCGCTCCCGGGACCCGGCCGTCCCGACCGTCGCCTTGTCCGGGTTGGCTTTGAGCCAGGCGACCAATCCCTGCAAATCATTCGCAGGCACGCGCTTGTTCGCGATGATCACCAGCGGCTGTGTCGCCACCAGCGACACGGGGACGAAGTCTTTCACAACATCGTATGGCGCTGCCCGCGTTGCAGGCCCGACGACGTGGGTGGCCCAATTGCCGAACACGACGGTGTAGCCGTCTGGTGCTGCGCGGCTGACCCGGGAGAGCGCCACGCTGCCAGCCGCACCGGGCAGATTCTCGACGATCACCGGCTGACCGAGCGATGCCTTCATGCCTTCGGCAATGATGCGGCCGAGCGTGTCGGTGCCGCCGCCGGCCGCGAACGGCACGACCATGGTGATCGGGCGCGACGGATAGGATTGCGCCAGCGGCGTGCAATTGGCATGAACCCCCGCGATGGCGAGGGCTGCGAGCAGCGCGTTCAGTGTTTGGCGCATGTCCTTCTCCTGCGGTCTAACGCGTCCATCATGCCGAATTGCGCCGCCGAAGCTGTGGCGCGGCACCGATCTCTAGGCGATTTCGATCCATAGCGGAAATTCCCTATCTGGCTTTGCTATGATAGGTTGATACCTATGCTTAAGAAGATCGACTGGGAAAGCCAGATCGGCCGGCGCCTCAGGCTGCGCGACCTGCACGTGTTTTCGACAGTCGTGCAGCGCGGAAGCATGGCCAAGGCTGCCGCCGAGCTTGGCGTGTCGCAGCCGACCGTTTCGGAGGTCATTGCCGATCTCGAGCATGCGCTCGGCGTGCGCCTGTTCGATCGCAGCCGACAGGGTGTCGAACCCACGATCTATGGGACGGCACTCCTGCGGCGGGTCAAGGTTGCTTTCGACGAGCTCCGGCAAGGCGTCCGCGACATCGAGTTTCTGACCGACTTCACGGCCGGCGAGGTTCGGATTGGCTGCCCGGAATCGCTGGCGACCACGCTGGTCTCGCCGGTCGTTCAACAGTTTGCTCGTCAATATCCGCGCGTGGCCATCAATATGATTCTTCTCAATACTCCGACGCTCGACTTGCCGCAGTTACATGACCGGACATTGGACTTGGTTGTCGCACGGTCGCCGATACCAGACGACAGATGATCCGACCTACAGGGATTTGCATATGGAGAGCCTCTTTGATGACGATCTCGTCGTAGCTGCCGGCGTGCAGAGTCGTTTCAAACATCGCCGCAAGGTCGATCTTGCTGACTTGCTCGATGAACCGTGGATTCTGACGCCACCCGGAGCGGCGATTTACAATCATATGATGCAGATTTTTCGGCAGCGCGGCCTCACGCCGCCCTTTATCGCGTTTGGCACCCAGTCGTTCGGATTCCGGGGCGATCTTCTGGAGACAGGCGACTACATTGCGCCGATCCCCAGATCGATCTTCAATCAATTGCGAAGCGATTTCCCTTGAAGTTGCTCCTGATTGATCTGCCCGTCCGACCGTGGCCGATCGCGCTCGTCACATTGAAGGATCGAACGGTCAGTCCGGTGGTTGAGCGCTTTATCGACTGTACGCGAAGCGTTGCGAAGGCGTTGGCCAGAAAGAAATAGCTGTCGCAAAGTCAGCTGCGCATGTCGCCTATTGGGCACTAAGCGGACATGACGATCTCAGCATTTGCCCGGCGAAGGCCGGGCATCTACGTCTTTGTTCTGCATGGATTTAAGACGTGGATGGCCGAGACAAGCCCGGCCATGACGCACGGACAGAGTCGTGCGGATTATTTCGATGGCGCACGCTGCAGGATGGCGCGCAGCCGCTGCGGCGTCACCGGCAGCTGCGTGATCGCGCCCGGCATGCCGATCGCGTCGTCGATCGCGGCGGCAATCGCCGCGCCGACCGCATTGATGCCGCCCTCGCCCGCGCCCTTCAGCCCGAGCGGATTGAGCGGGCTCGGCGCATCCTCGGTGATGAGCACGTCGAGCGCCGGCACCTCGCGCGCGGTCGGCATCAGGTAGTCGGCGAAATTGACCGACAGCGGCTCGCCGCGCTCGTCGTAGAGGAACTCCTCGAGCAGCGCGCCGCCGAGCCCCTGGGCGAACGCCGCCGGCGATCTGGCCTTCGACCAGCATCGGATTGACCGCGCGGCCGACATCGTAGGCGACGAGATAGCGCTCGATCGTCGACGCCGCCGGTCTCGCGATCGACCCGCGACGACCGCGATGTGCACGCCGTAGGGATAGTTCATGTGATCGGTGTAGAACCAGCCGTCGGCCGCGAGGCCCGGGCGCGCGGCCGCCGCGCAGCTTGCGAGGCCGGCTCCAAGCGCCTTGGCGACCTCGCCGAGCGTCATCGACGGCCCGACGGCGGCGCCCTTGCGCATCACCTTGCCGTCGACGATGTCGAGCGCGTCGGCGGGCTGCTGCAGCAGCTCGGCGGCGACCTCGATCGCCTTCGTGCGCGGACCTCGACGGCGGCGAGCCGCGTCGCCTCGCCGGTCATCACCGTGACGCGCGAGGCGAAGGCGCCCTGCCCGAACGCGATCCGGTCGGTGCGGCCATGCACGACGCGCACGCGCGCGATAGTCGACACCGAGCGCATCGGCGCAGATTTGCGCCACCACCGTCTCGACGCCCTGCCCGACCGACGCCGCGCCGGTGACGACCTCGACGCAGCCGCCGGACTGTCGACGCGATCAGCCGCACGCCGTCGAACGGTCCGAGCCCGCTCTTCTCGACGAAGATCGCCAGCCCCGCGCCGACGCATTCGCCGGCGGCGCGGCGGCGGCGCAGATCGTCCTGCAGCGTCATCCCACTCGACGGCGGCGAGCGCCTTGTCGAGCAGGCCGGCATAGTCGCCGGAATCGAGCACGACGTCGGTGCCCAGCGTCGCGAGCGGCCGCGTGATACGGCATCTCGCTCCTTGGCGATGAGATTGCGCCGGCGCACCTCGATCGCGGTCGATTCCGAGCCGCTGCCGCGATCGCGTCCATCAGCCGCTCGCGCACGAACGTGCTCTCGTAGCGGCCGGGCGCCCGATAGGTGCCGCCCGGCGTCTTGTTGGTCAGCCGGACATGACCGAGCGCCCGATAGGCCGGCACGCGATACGGGCCCGGGCAGCATCGCCGCCGCGAGGTCGGGCACCGTGGCGGCGTGGGTGCGCACATAGCCGCCCTGGTCGTGAAAGAATTCGTCGTCGATGCCGAGGATGCGGCCCTCGCGCATCGACCGCGGCGCGGACGCGGTGATGCTGCTGGCGCGAATGGTTGGCGGCGATCAGGTGCTCGCGCCGGTCCTCGATCCATTTCACCGGCCGGCCGAGCCGCAGCGCGGCGACGCAGACCAGCACGTCCTCGGGATAGAGCTCGCCGCGGATGCCGAAGCCGCCGCCGACATGGCCCTCGAACAGATGCACGGTCGAGGGATCGCGGCCGAGCATGCGGGCGATGTTGTCGCGGTTCCAGTGCGGCACCTTGGCGGCGCCGTGCATCTCCAGCACGTCGTTGGCGGCGTCGTAGCGCGCGATCGCGCCGCGCGTTTCCATCGGCACGCCGGAATGCCGGCCGATCGCGAGATCGAGCTCGACCACCGCATGCGCCGCGCGGAACGCCGCCGGCGAGATCGCCGTAGGACTTTTCCACGATCGCCGGCTCGGTCGAGCGGCCGTCCTCGAACTCGCCGGGCGCGCGCGCTGGCGTCGAGCACGACCGGCAGTTCCTCGATCTCGACCGCGACGAGGTCGGCCGCGTCCTCCGCCAGATACGGATCGGTCGCAAACACCGCCGCGACCGGCTCGCCGACATAGCGCACGCGCTGCCGCGCCAGGATGGGCTGGCGGTAGGGCGCCAGCCCCTCGATGCGGGTCAGCCGGAAGTCGATCGGCGGAATGTCGGCGACGTCGTCGAAGGTCCACACCGCGACGACGCCCGGCAGCGCCAGCGCCGCGCTGGCGTCGATCGACACGATCCGGCCATGGGCGTGGGCCGAGCGCACGACCCGCATGTGCAGCATGCGCGGAAAGACGACATCGGCGGCGAACCGGCCGCGGCCGGTCACCAGCGGCCGGTCCTCGAGACGCGGAACCGAACGGCCGACGAAGCTCATGTCATGCCTGTCCCGCGCGCGGCCGCGCGCAGCGCCGCGCGGATGCGCTGCGGCGTCGCCGGGAACTCGTCGATCGACACGCCGAACGGCGACAGCGCGTCGTTGATGGCGTTGACGACCGCGGCCGGCGCGCCGATCGCGCCGCCCTCGCCCAGTCCCTTGGCCTTGGTGATCGAGGCCTCCGTCCAGCGTCTCCAGATGATGGATCTCGATCGGCGGCATCTCGCGCGCGGTCGGCGGCAGGTAGTCCGCGAGCGTGGCGGTGAGGATGTTGCCGGTCTCGTCGTAGATGATCTCTTCGAGCAGCGCGTTGGCGATGCCCTGCGCGACGCCGCCGTGGATCTGGCCGTCGACGATCATCGGGTTGATCAGGCGGCCGGCGTCCTCCGCCACCACGAAGCGCTCGATCGTGCACGCCCCCGGTCTCGATGTCGACCTCGACCATCGGCGACGTGGCAGGCATTGGAGAACGTCCCGGCCGGATCGTAGGTCGCGCTCTCGCGATGGCCGGGCGCGATCTCGCCGCCGAACCGATGGGTCTGATGATAGGCGGCGCGCGCCAGCGTCGCGATCGCGATGGCGCGGTCGGTGCCGGCGACCCGCGCGACATCGGCTTCGAGCACGATGTCGTCGGCCGACGCTTCGAGCAGCATGCTCGCCATCTTGATGAGCTTGGCGCGGACCTTGCGCGCCGCCAGCAGCGTGGCGCCGCCGGCGATCACCAGCGAGCGGCTGGCGAAGGTGCCCCAGCCGTAGGGCGTGCGGTCGGTGTCGCCGTGCACGATCTTGATGCGGTCCGGCGAGGTGCCGAGCTCGTCGGCGATGATCTGCGACAGCGTCGTGCGCAGGCCCTGGCCGTGCGGCGAGGCGCCGATGCGCGCCTCGATGAAGCCGGACGGATCCATCGTCGATCTCGACCGTTTCCCAGCCGGGCGTCACCTCCATGCCGCGCGCCGCGAAGGCCGGCGTGCCGTAGCCGGTGCGCTCGGAAAACGTCGCGAAGCCGAGGCCGAGATAGCGTCCCTCGGCGCGCGCCTTCGCCTGGCGCGCGCGGAACGCCGGCACGTCGACGGCGTCGACCGCCATGTCCATGGTCTCGACATAGGTCGCCTCGTCGAACACGAGGCCGGTCGCCGACGTGTAGGGGAACGTTTCGGATCAGGTTGCGCCGGCGGATCTCGACCGGGTCGATGCCGAACGCGGCCGCCGCCTTGTCCATCAGCCGCTCGATCGTGAACGTGATCACCGGACGCGAGACGCCGCGATACGGCGCCATCGGGCAGGTGTTGGTCACGACGCCGCGCGAGAGGCAGGCGTATTCGCGCACGTCGTAGGGACCGGGCATCTCCGCCATCGCCATCAGCGGCTCGACGCCGCAGGTCGTCGGATAGCAGGAATAGGCGCCGACATTGGCAAGGATGTCGGCGGACGAGCGCGAGCAGCTTGGCGTCGGCGTCGAACGCGCCTTCGAGCGAGACGTACTGGTCGCGGCTATGGAAGCAGGCGACGAGGTTCTCGCGCCGGTCTTCGATCCAGGCCACCGACGTCCTGAGCTTGCGCGCGAGCCAGGTCACCAGCACGAATTCGGGCGCCAGCGACATCTTCTGCCCGAAGCCGCCGCCGACGTCGGGCGCGATCACCCGCAGGTCGGATTCCGGCATGCCGATCAGGTCGGCGATGATGGTGCGCATCGCGTGCGGCATCTGGGTCGCGCAGATGAGCGTCACCCGCCGGCTGGCGGATCCCAGGCCGCGTGCGCGGCGCGCGGCTCCAGCGGCAGCGCGTTCTGCCGGCGCGAGCGGATGTCGACCTTGATCCGCCGGTGCGCGGCCGCCAGTTTCGCGTCGAAGCCGGGCGTCTTGACCCGGCCCTCGACGATCACGTTGCCGGCCGCCTCGCGCATGCACGCGCGGCAGCGCCGGGCGCGAGCGCCGCGCGGGCATCGACGACCGCCGGCGTCTCGCTCGATCTCGACCTCGACGCGATCGGCGATGTCCTCGGCCTCCTCCCGGCTCGACGCCACCACCGCCGCGATCGGCTCGCCGACGAAGCGCACCACGCCGTCGGCCAGCATCGGCTGGCTGATCGGCACGTAGTTGAACTTGTGCAGCATCGGCCGGATCGGCTTCACCGCCGGCGAGGTCGGCGGCGGTGATGCACCGTCGCGCCCTCGGGCGCGGTGATCCGCACGATCCGGCCGGCGGCGACCGAGCTGCGCACGAAGCGCACCCAGCGCGCCGCCGGCAGGTCGCCGGTGAAGCGGCCCTGGCCGGTCGACCAGCGTCGGATCCTCGACCCGCCGGATCGAGCGGCCGACCCAGGTCCGCCATCGCCTTTGGCGTGCGACGACCATCGATCGCGGCTCCGTCAGCGCAATCGCGCGGAAGACACGCGGCGGGGATTGCTGTCGGCGATCGCCTCGATCTCGGCCGCCGACAGGCCTGCCGACTCGCAGCAGCGCCAGCGGCTCCATGTCGGCTGGCGGGAACGAATAGTCGGTCCCCAGCACCACGTTGTCGAGGCCGGCCACGTCGATCAGGAACCGCAGCGCCTTGGGCGCGTGCACGATGCTGTCGTAGATCATGCGCGACGCGTAGGCCGACGGCATCTGGGCCGCGACGTCGCCCTGCGCGGCGCGGTCCATGCGCCGATGCATGATGTCGAAACGGCCGGCGAGATACGGATAGGCGCCGCCGCCGTGCGACAGCACGAGCTTGAGGCCGGGAAAGCGGTCGAGCACGCCGGACATCAGCAGCGAGCCGACGCCGAGCGTGGTGTCGAAGGTGTATTGCGCCACCTGCGCGAGGCCGAATTTCGCGGCGCGCGGCGCCGGCCCGACCAGTACCGGATGAATGAGCACCGGCAGATCGAGCGCTTCCGCCTTGCGCCAGAACGGATCGAGCGGCAGCTCGCCGATATTGATGTTCTCGATGTTGGACGAGATGATCACGCCGCAGGCGCCGATCGCGGCGGCGCGTTCGAGCTCCTGCGGCGGCGGCTTCCGCGTGCGTCAGCGGCACCGACGCGATCCAGGCGAACCGGTCGGCTTGTTGTCCGCGCACCATTCGGCGAGCGTGTCGTTCAGCATGCGGTGCCAGGCGACGCAGGCTTCGGGCGGCAGCCCGTAGCCGAAGATGTCCGGCCAGGTGCCGACGATCTGCAGGTCGATGCCCTGCTGGTCGAGCCAGGTCGTGCCGCTCCGCCACCGGCTCGATCGAGCCGCGGGAAGAACGGCCGGACCTTGAAGCCGTAGTCGAAATGCAGCGCCGGCGTCGGCGCCATCCGAGCGCAGGCCAGTTCGACACCGACGTCCTGGCCGCGCGCGTCGATCGCGTCGATCAGTTGCGGCGGAACGTAATGGGCGTGGACGTCGATCGGCATGCGATTCCTTAATGATCTTGAGCGTCGCGAGAGGCGTGCCGCGGTCTCGGTGCGCTTCCTCCGCTTTCGGGAGAGGTGCGAGTCACCGTGCGGTGCGCATCTCGGCGGCTGCGCTGCGCACCGCCTTGATGATGTTCTGATAGCCGGTGCAGCGGCACAGGTTGGACGACAGCACGTCGAGGATCTCGTCGTCGGAAATATCCGGATTGATCTCGAGCGCATTGATCGCCAGCATCAGGAAGCCGGGCGTGCAGAAGCCGCATTGCAATCCGTGATGGGCAATGAAGGCGCTCTGCAACGGATGCAGCTTGTCGCCGTCGGCGAGCCCCTCGACGGTGCGGATGCGCTTGCCGTGCGGCCTGCACCGCGAACATCAGGCAGGCGCGCACCGCCTCGTTGTCGAGGATAACGGTGCAGGCCCCGCAGATGCCATGCTCGCAGCCAATGTGCGTCCCGGTCTGCCCGCAGTCGTCGCGGATGGCGTCGACGAGGGTGCGCCGGGGCTCGACCCGCACCTCGTAGTCCTGGCCGTTGATGTTGAGCGTGATGTCGACTTTCTCGGTCATGCCGGGTCCGTTGCAGGCGATTTGTCGCCACCGTACCGCCCGCCCGCGGCTGCTGTCCACCGCGGCGACTCCGTCCCCACTCGTCTCTGCGGACGCGGGGAACCAGCGCTAGCATGAGCGGACAACGAACTCGCTCCGATCCGGCAACTCCGCGCCCTATGCCGACTGCAGCGCAGCGCCCCGGCTCGGGCGCCGCTCCAGCCCGAGATGGTCGCGCAAGGTCGGGCCGGTATAGTCGGTGCGGAACAGGCCCCGGCGCTGGAGTTCCGGAACCACTTTGTCGACGAAGTCCTCGAACGCGCCAGGGAAATAGGGCGGCATCACCACGAAGCCGTCGGCGCGCTCGGCGGTGAACCACTCCTCGAACACGTCGGCGATCCGTTTCGGCGAGCCGTACACCACCCAGTGCCCGCGCGCCGCGGCGGTGATGTTGTAAAGGTCGCGCAGTGTCATTTTCTCGCGGCGGGCCATTTCGAGGAGCGTCCGCGAGAAGGACTGGCCGCGGTCGGTCTTCTCGGGGAAGTCCGGGATTGGGCCGTCGAGCGGATATCCTGAGATGTCGTAACCGATCCGCTGCGAGACCAGCGTGAGCGCGTTCGTGGGCGTGAGGAAGCTCTGCAGCCTGTCGAGCTGGTCCTTGGCCTCGGCGTCGGTGTCGCCGACGATCGGCATTACGCCTGGCAGGATCGCGACATGCTCGGGACGGCGGCCGTGCTTGACCACCCGCTGCTTGAGGCTGTCATACGCCGCCTTGGCGGACCCGGGGTCGCCGTTCACCACCGAGAATACGAGGTCCGCTGAGCGTGCCGACAGTTCCTGACCGGGCGGCGAGCCGCCGGCCTGGATGATGATCGGCTGGCCCTGCGGGCAGCGCTCGATGTTGAGCGGCCCCTTGACCTGGAAGAAACGGCCCTTGTGATTGAGCGGCCGCACCTTGCTGGCGTCGAGGAAGGTGCCGGTCGAACGGTCGGCGACGATCGCACCGTCGTCCCAGCCGTCCCACAGGCCGCGCACCACATCAACGAACTCGCCGGCGATCTCGTAGCGAAGGTCATGCTCGTTGAGCCGCTCCCGGCTGAAATTGAACGCTGCCGCAGCGTTGGTGCTGGTGACCACGTTCCAGCCTGCGCGACCGCCGCTGATGTGGTCGAGCGACGCAAAAGCACGGGCGACGTTATACGGCTCGTTGAAGCTCGTGGAGGCGGTGGCGCCAAGCCCAATGTGCTTCGTCACCATGCTGAGCGCCGACAAAAGCGTCAGCGGCTCGAACCGGTTGAGGAACGAGGGATGGTCGTTGACGTCCATCGCCAGCCCGTCGGAAAGAAAAAGGAGGTCAAACTTGCCGCGTTCGGCGATGCAGGCGATGGATTTCATCACCGGTAGGCTGCAACCTGAGGTGTAGGCCCCCTCATAGCGCCAGCCGGCGGAGTGATCGCCAGTGCCGAGAACAAAAACGCCGAGATGCATCTGTCGCCGTGGGGCCGTCATGGCTTGCGTCTCCTCTTCCTGGCGGCGCTCGTTCGCGGCGGCGCGCCCCGTCTCATTGCTCGAAGCGCAGGTTCTGCTCCTGCACAAGCTTCGCCCACTTCTCCATCTCGGCGCGCACCCGCGCCGCCAGCGCGTCGGGCGTGCCGCCCACGCCCTCGATGCCGAGTTTGGTGAAGCTCTCCTGGATACTTGGCATGGCCAGCACTTCGTTGGTCTTGCGATTGATCAATTCGACCACCGGGGCGGGCGTCTTGGCAGGCGCAAAGAGCCCGAACCAGACCACGGTTTCGAAGCCCGGCAACGCCTTTTCGGCGATCGTCGGCGTGTCCGGGATGACCGGCGACCGCTTGGGCCCGGCGGTTCCGAGAATGCGGATGCTTCCTGCGCGCGCGTAGCCGAGCGAGGTTGCGACTCCGTCGAAGGTATATTGAATCCGGCCGGCCATCAGATCGGTCAGCGCCGGCGCCGCGCCCCGGTACGGGATGTGACTCGCCTTGATCTTGGCCATGGCGTTGAACAACTCGCCGCCCAGATGGTTGATGCTGCCGGTTCCGTAAGACGCAAAGCTCAGTTCGCCGGGCTTGCTGCGCCCGAGTTCGATCAGTTCCTCGACCGATTTCGCCGGCAGGCCCGGCGGCACGATCAGGACAAGCGGCGAGGTCGTGACCTGTACCACCGGCACGAAATCGCGCACCGGATCGTAGCTGAGCTTGGGATACACGCTGGAATTGGTGCCGTGCGTGCTGCCGGTCCCCATCAGGAAGGTGTAGCCGTCGGGCGGTGCGCTCGCGACCGCGGCGGCGCCGAGGCTGGCGCCCGCTCCGCCGCGATTCTCGATCACCACCGTCTGGCCGAGTACCTCGCTGAGCTTCGGCGCAATGATCCGCGCCACCTGATCGACGCCACCGCCCGCCACGAACGGCACCACGATCTTGACCGGCTGATTGGGATAGGTCTGTGCGCGAGCCGAAAGCGCGCCCGCCGCCATTGCGAATGCTGCAACTCCGGCAACCACCGGAAGTACCCATTGCGCCGTACGAAACTTCGCCATGAGACCTGCCCTGCTGTGGCTCAACCCCGGCAGCAAACCATAGCACAGCGACACGCGGTGCGTCGGACATTCCGGCATGCCAGATCAGACCGCAGCGCCGCACCTCCTGCAGGCGCGCGCTATCGAGGCACGACATCCTCCAATCCCAGCGTGCTGGCGTGAAACAAATCGTCGGCGCTCACCCGCCGCGCGACGATGCCTTGCGCCACGGCATGCCCGATCAGTTCGTCCAGCACCTTGCGGTTGGCGGCGACGCCGTACGGCAGCGGGTCGCCGGCGATCTCCATGACGCGGCGGTGGACCTCGTCGACCGCAGTTGGCTTCTCGATGTGCCCGCTCTTGAGGCGATCGAGGTAGATGCGCTTCGAGCGCACGAACGCATCGAACACGTCGGCGGCGAGGCCCGGGTGTGCGGCGAGCAGTTCGTCCTTGATCACCACCGCGTGGTTGATCGGGTAGTGGCCACGCTGGCGCAACGCCGCGAGCCCCGCGTCCAGCGCGTTGGGGATGAGTGGCTTCACGTCCGGCGATTTCACGTCGACGCCGATGGCGGCGGCAAGCTCGCCCGACACCAGCATGTCTTCCATCTTCCTGCCCAGCTCGATGGGCACCACGTTGCCAGGCGGCTTGTATTCGGCGACGTGCTCGTCGCCCGACAGCACCCAGGTGATCTTGCTGAGATCGACGCCGTGCTCGTCCTGCAGCACGCCACGCGCCCAGACGCCGGTGGTGACCGTGTAACCACGATTGACGCCGACCCGCTTGCCCTCGAGGTCCTTGGGACGGCTGATGCCGGCCTTGGCGCTGGCCAGGATTGCGCCGTGGTGGAACGCGCGCACGATGAAGACCGGGATCGCGGTCATGGGCTTGCCGTGCGCCTTGGCGCAGATGTAGGTCGTGATCGCCATCTCGCAGATGTCGAACTCGTTGCCACGGACCATGCGGCGGAACGCCGCGATGATCGGATCGACCTCCTCGAAATCGAATTCGAATTTCTGCGGCCGGACGGTGCCGTCCTTCAGCGCCTGGTTGTTGCCCTGCGTACGGGTGACGGTTTTGAGCCTCGGTCCCGCCATGCGAAGTCTCTCCCTGTGGTGCGGCCTGTTCGGCGTCTGCCTTGCGATCGATTGATGATTGGCTACGGGCCCAGTCAGCAACAGGTGCAATCGAACTCGTCCGGAACGGCAAACGCGGGCTTGAGCCAGCCCGGCGGCAGATCGTCCTCCACGACTTCGAGCACCGGCTTGAACACCTTGAGGTGGTACCGCCGCTCCACCGACCAGAACGCAATCACGGTTTCGAGCGGCGGACATCCCGGAACGGCGCAGGTGACTTCGGCGACCATGACCGTACTGCCGTCATCAAGTCCAAACCGCCCACGCACCCACTCACGGACGCGATCGAGCGCCGCCTGATGGGCGGCATCCTGGCGGCCAAATGAACGCATCGTACCGCGCGCAGCGGCCGCGTCCGTCAGTCGTTGCGCGCGATTGGAATTCGCCACCGGTCGGATCCTTAGCTTGCGGGCGCATCCTATCAAACCCGCGCGACATCGCCATGCAGGCCGGTGCATGGACGGCTCGGGCGAATTGGACGAAAATAGCGTCCGGCCGTTTCCCGCAGAAGGACACAGAATGACAGGCAGACCACCTCCGGACGCGACGCTCGACGTGTTGGCGTTGGCGCTGGCGCGCGCGGCCGGGCTCGGCAAGGCCGTCGAGCAGTTCCCGGACTGCGTCGCCGACGCCGCCCGCGCCGCCGCGCAGGACCGCAACGACATGCCGGAGATCGATGGGACGACCGAGCCGTGGCCGCCGATGCATGTCGGGAGCGAGCGGTGACCGATCTGGAACGGCTCACGGCGAGCGAGGTGGCCGCCACCTATGCGGCGCGCAAGCTGTCGCCGGTCGAACTGGTCAAGGCCCTGATCGCCCGGATCGAGGCCGACAATCCGCGCGTCGGAGCGTTCATCCGCGTCGACGTCGAACCCGCACTCGATGCGGCGCGCCAGGCCGAGAAGGACATCGCCAACGGGCGCGCGCTCGGGCCGCTCCATGGTGTGCCGTATGGCCTCAAGGACAACATCGACGTCGCCGGCCTGCCGACGACCTGCCACTCCAAGATCCTGCTCGGCAACGTGGCGCGAGAGGACGCTGCCGTAGTCGCGAGCCTGCGGGCCGCCGGCGCGATCATGCTGGGCAAGCAGTCGCTGCACGAGTTTGCGTTCGGTGGGCCGTCGAAAGACCTGCCGTTTCCGTATGCGCGGCACCCTTGGAACACCGACTTTCACCCCGGCGGCTCGTCGTCCGGGTCAGGCGTCGCGCTCGCCGCCGGGATGGTGCCGATCTCGATCGGCACCGACGCGGGCGGCTCGATCCGCAATCCGGCCGGCAACTGCGGCGTGGTCGGGCTTAAGCCGACCTATGGCCTGATCTCGCGGCGCGGGCTGTTTCCGGTCGCGTTCACGCTCGACCACATCGGGCCGATGGCTCGATCGGTCGCTGACATCGCGTTGACGCTCGACGCGATGGCGCAGCCCGCGGGCGATGCGCCCGCGCGGCGCTATGGCGCGGGACTCGCGCGCTCCCTGCGCGGCATGCGGATCGGTTTCGTGCGGCGCTGGCACGAGGTCGATTTCATCGCCGACCCGGAGGTGCATGCTGCGCTCGAAGAGGTCGCCCACGTCCTAACTGCCGAGGGCGCCGAAGTCCGCGACATCGCGCTGCCGAAGGTGCAGGAGATGCATGCGGTGCAGCGCATCATCCTGTTGTCGGAGACTTGGGCCGTTCATGCCAAATGGCTGCGCGAGCGCCCCGAGGATTACACCCTGCCGACGCGGCGGAAGGTGATGCCCGGCGCGTTCCTCACGGCCGGCGACTACGTCACGGCGCAGCAACATCGCCGCTGGATGATCGCCGCTGTCGATGACGCCCTGCGGGAGGTCGACGTCCTGCTTACCGCGAGCGGCATGGACCCGCCGTTCCGCATCGACGACCCGAAAGGACTGGCCTACACCTATCCGCGCCAGGGCCGCAGCCCGTTCAATCTCACCGGGCACCCGGCGATCGCGATGATGAGCGGGGTGTCGAAGCGCCTGAGACTGCCGCTGTCGGTGCAGTTCGTCGGCCGCGCCCACGACGAGGCGACGCTGCTGCGGGTTGCGGCAGGCTACGAGCGTGCGACGCAATGGAGCGCCTATCGACCGCCGGCCGACAGCCTCGGCGACGCGAGCCGCGGCCGCACACCGGCCACAGCGCAGGCTTGAGATCAAACAAGAAGGAAATACGCCCATGAGGACCACACTTGGAGGAGTGCTGCTGGCCGCGGGTATCGCGGTCGCGGCTCCCGCCCAGGCGCAAGAATTCCCGACCAAGCCCATCCGTATCATCGTGCCGTACGCGGCCGGCGGCGGCACCGACCTCGTCGCCCGCATGGTCGCGCAGAAGCTGAACGAGAAGTGGGGCCAGCCGGTGATCGTCGAGAACCGCGCCGGCGCTGGCGGCAATCTCGGCGCGGAGGCGGTGTTCACCGCCGCGCCGGACGGCTACACGCTCTTGTTCACCGCACAGGGACCGCTGGTCGTCAACAAGAGCCTCTACGGCAAGCTCAACTACGATCCGGATGCGTTCACGCCGGTCTCGCTCGTGGTCGTCGCCTACAGCACGCTGCTCGCCAACCCGAACGTCCCGGCCGCGACCCTGCCCGCGCTGGTCGCCTACGCCAAGGCCAATCCGGGCAAGCTGAACTACGCCTCGCAAGGCATCGCGACCGCCGCGCACCTGACCGCCGAACTGTTCAACTCGATGGCGGGCGTCAAGATCAACCACGTGCCCTATCGCGGCAGCGGGCCGGCGCTCAACGATCTGATTGCCGGCCATGTCGACATCATGTTCGGCGAGCTCGCGCCGTCGATGCCGTATGTGCGATCCGACAAGCTCAAGGCGCTGGCGGTGAGCAGCGACAAGCGGCTCGCGGCACTGCCCGAGGTCCCGACCGTGGCGGAATTCCTGCCGGGCTTTGTGGTCACGTCGTGGTGGGCGCTGGTGGCGCCGCCCGCGACGCCGCCGGCGATCGCGGAGAAGATTTCGGCAGCCGTCGCCGAGGCGCTGAAGTCGCCCGACATGGCCGCGAAGCTCACCGACATGACCATGGTGCCCACCGGCAGTTCGCCGGCCGAACTCGCCAAATTCATCAAGGACGAGGCCGAACGCTGGGGTGCGGTGGTGCGCGCCTCCGGAGCGGCGGTGCAATAGCGCGCCACCCGCCAGTTCTTCAGAATCAGAAAGAGAATACACGTGACCGAGAAAGTGCTGGCGGCAGTCCGGGTCGCCCCGAGCAAGACCGAAATTCGCGAATACCCGATGCCGGACGTCCCGCCGGACGGCGCGCTGATGAAGATGGAGGTCGCCGGCATCTGCGGCACCGACGTCAAGCTGTACGCGCACCCACCGAACGACAAACCGACCATCATGGGCCACGAGAACATCGGCTTTATCGCCAAGGCCGGCCGCGAATTCACCCAGCGCAAGGGCTTCAAGGAAGGCGATCTCGTCTTCGTCGAGCACTACGTCTCCTGCGGCAAGTGCGAGTGGTGCCACGCCGGCCAGTACCGGCACTGCGAGAACACCAACTGGCGCACCAACCCGGACGCCATCCGCTACGGCTACACGTCGGACGAAAAGCCGCCGCACCTCTGGGGCGGGTTCGCGCAATACGTCTATCTGCCGTGGAACTCGGTGGTGCATCGCGTGCCGGCCGGCGTCACGCCGGAGTTGGCCGGGCTGGTGACGCCGATGGCAAACGGCGTCGAGTGGTCGCTGTTCGACGGCGGCGTCGGCTACGATTCGACCGTGCTGATCCAGGGGCCTGGCCAGCAGGGCCTCTCCCAGACCGTGATCTGCAAGCAGGCCGGCGCATCGCTGATCATCGTCACCGGCACTTCGAAGGACGCGGCGCGCCTGAAGGTCGCCAAGGAACTGGGCGCCGACTACGTCATCGACGTGCAGAAGGAAGACCCGCTCGCGCGCATCATGGAGATCACTGGCAGCAAGGGCGTCGACGTTTCGCTCGACTGTACGGCGGGCGCCGGGACGATCCCGATCCTGCTCGGCATCGAGGCGCTCAAGCGCAAGGGGGGCATCATCGTCGCGCAAGGCGAGATGGCGCAATTCCCGAACTTCCCGCTGGAGAAGTTCACGGTGAAGTTCATCACCATGAAGAGTGCGCGCGGCCACAGCTACCGGGCGTGCGAACTCGCTTTGCAACAACTCGCCTCGAAGCGCTTCCCGCTCGAAAAGGTCACGACGCATCGCTTCGGGCTCAATGACGTCGACCTCGCTATCCGCTCGGTCGGCGGCAAGGGCGTGCCTGACGTGATCCACGCCTCGCTGATGCCCTGGGAGTGATGACTGGAACGTCGTCGCAGTTGACCGGGGACGGTCACGCACAGAGTGCCATGACGCAGAAGGCGACCATAGCGATCGCGACCGGCGACCCGGCCGGAATCGGGCCGGAGATCAGCCTCAAGGCCGCGCTCGATCCGGCGGTGCAGGCCGCATGCAATCCCGTGATCGTCAGCGATGCGCGCCTCCTTGAACGGCATGCCCAGGCCTGCGGTATCAAAGCCAGGCTTCAGAGCGTCGGTCGCGCCAGCGAGACAAACGCCACAGGTGAAGCCATCGACGTACTCGACTGTCCGCAGGCGGACACCGCGGGCCTCGCCTTCGGCGGCACGAGCGCGGTCGCGGGCATCGCGTCGCTCGCCTTCGCCCGCACGGCGATCAAGGCCGCGCTCGCGGGCGACGTCGCAGCCGTCGTCGCCGCACCTCAGAACGAGACCTCGATCGCGCGCGCCGGCATCGCGTTCGACGGCTATCCGTCGTTCGTCGCGCGCGAGACCGGCACCGACCCGGACGCCGTCTACCTGATGCTGTGCTTCGGCGCGACCAAGATCGTGCACGCCACGCTCCATCGCAGCGTGCGAGACGCGCTGACGCTGGTCACGCGCGAGAACGTCACGCGCACGATCCAGGCGGCGGATCGGGCCCTCAAACGGCTCGGTGTCGCAGCGCCCGCGATCGCGGTCAGCGGCCTCAATCCGCATGCCGGTGAAGGCGGATTGTTCGGCCGCGAAGAGATCGAGATCATCCAACCGGCAATTGCGGACGCCGCTGCGCAAGGCATCAAGGCGAGTGGGCCGTTCGGCGCCGACACCATGTTTCAGATGAAGGGCATCGACGCGTTCGTCGTCATGCTGCACGACCAAGGGCACATCACCGCGAAGCTTCTGGCGCCAAATGCCACGGCGGCGATGACAATCGGCACGCCGGTGCTGTTCTCGTCGGTCGCGCACGGCAGCGCGCACGACATCGCCGGCAAGGGCATCGCCAGCGCTGCCGCGATGATCGAGGCCATCCTCCGGCTTGCGAAAGCCCGCACGGCCCGGTAGCCGCCGCTACGGTTCGGGCGGAGACGGCGTCACCTGCAGCGTCACCAGAAACATGCCGGCGCGCGGCGCGTCGGGCGCGTCGTCCTCTTCCGGCACCTGGACGCCGCGCGTGCCCGAGGACGCCACCGCCGCATCGTTGAGCGCGCTCATCAGCCAGCCGGCATTGCCGGGCAGCACGTTGCCGCCGCGGGTGCGGAGCTCCGGGCCGCCGCGCACCGCCTCCTGGATGAAGCACAGGTTGGTCTGTGACACGCCCTTGCGCTCGACCGCCGTGATCACGACGTGCTCACGGCCGACGCTGTCGGGCGCATTCCGCTTGCGGTCCCAGGTCGTGATCCACAGCGGGCGCACCAGTTGTCCGCCCGGCGGCACCGTGACGGTGCAGTCCTGGCCGAGTTTCTCGATGCCGGCGCGCGCATCGATGTACGAAATGTTGATGTCGACGTCGCGGCTGCCGGTGTTGCGGACGGTGATCCGCACCAGGTCGCAGTGATACACGGGCTCCGGCAGCTTGAGATCGAACGGCCGGCCCTTGAGCTCTCGGTCGGACAAACGGTTGAGGTTCGGGCAGGCGCGCTGCGGATGCTTGTCCTCGCCCGGCGCGATCACCCTTTCGGCCGACACCTTCAGAGCATGCCAGGGATTGGACGAGCGCGTCGGGTCGGCGATCTCCGCAAGGCGCACCATGTTGCGGGCGCGCGCCATCTTATGCAGCGCATCCGCGACCTGATCGACGCTCGCGCTCGACGCTACCGGATAGGACGGCGTCAACGGGTGAGCCCGGAGCTTCGGGACGTCGCGACGCGAGTCCTCGCGCACCCACTCGCCGTCGGCCGGCAAGATCCAGAGGCGGCCGCCGTGCGCGCGCAACCGGATGTCGGCGTGATCCTTGGCGTCGACCCAGTCGATTGCGCCCTGCCGCGACCGGGCGGCCTGCGTCTTGGTCTCGTCGAGCAGACGGCGCGTGTCCGCATCGAGATCGCTCGGCGGCGGCGCCGCCACCTTCAGCGCGAACGAGACGCCGGGCGCGGCGACGCGGGCCCACAGCACTGGCGGCCGCGGTGACGGTACGCGGCCCTTGATCTCGGCGACCGCGCTGATCGGATCGGCGCGGGTCACGGTCGCCTGTGCCCACTGGGCGGCATCCGGCGCGGGCGAAGCCGACAGCTTGAGCACCGTCTTCTCGGTGAGGCCGTGCAAGGCGCCCGCCGGAACCTCCACGGTGTCGCCGCTGAACGCGACCTCCCATGCGGCCGGCGGCGGCGCTTTGCCGATGCTGAGCACAGGACGGTCGAGCGCGCCGCCGAACGTCGGCATCGCGGGCGGCGCGATCTGCGACTGCTGCATCTCGCGCACCATGTGATGCGCGAGATCGCGATAGGTGGCGATGCGGCCGCTGCTGTCGGTGAGTGCGCGATAGAGGAAGTAGGTGAACACGCCGACGCGCCGGTCGCTGCCTTTGCCGATCATCGGACGGTCGAACTCGTCGAAGCTGCGCTCGATCGCCTCGCGCGAGCTGTCGACGGCGAAAAACTCGACCAGCGAGCCTTCGTTCGGCGCCGATGGCTTGGTCAGGAACCGCGACGACTTGCCGCTGCTGCCGCGGGTCGCGGCAGTACGCGGCGCGGGCGGGATGCCGAGCCGCGACGACTCGATGCCGCGCACTGCGATACCGTCGAAGATGCCGCGCGTCATCGAGCCGGCGTGGCAGGCATCGATGACCATCCAGACATCCGCGCCACGTTCGCGGATCTTGTCGAGCGCGGCGCCGATCTCGTCGTCGACGATGCCGTTCTTGACGGTTTCTGTCGCGCGGTCGTAACCGCCGGCATCGATCGGCAGCATGACCTGGTCCAAATTGCCGCGCTCCGGGTCCTGGCTGGTGTTGCGCACCGGCTGCTCGGTCCCGTGGCCCGAGAAGTAGATCAACACCAGATCGCCAGCCTTGGCGCGCTGCCCAAGCGCCGCGAAGGCGTTGAGGATGTTGGCACGGGTCGGTTGGCCGGCACTCTTCGGGAATTCCGGCCCGTCGGTGAGCCCGTCGGCCAGCACCGTCGTGTCCGAAAAGCCGCGCTTGCCCAACGCCCGCCACATCAGCGTGACGTCGTTGGCCGGTCCCTTGAGCGGGGTAATGTCCTTGAAGGTGTAGTTCGACACGCCGATCAGGAGCGCGTAATTGGCGGCCTTGGCGGCCGAGGGCGCGAACGGCAGCGTCAGCAGGATGGCGACCGCCGCGAACCGGAAGCGAAACATGCCGCGGCGCGGTGTACCCGGAAGACATTCGATGGCCATACTACCCTCTCGCCAGATGCCGCCCGCCGCATACATTCGTTATGATAGCACAAGTCTGGCCACATCAAGGACGGCCACCGGAGACGCCGGCTCATGACCCTGTTTCGGAGCGCACTGGCGGGCGTCGCACTGCTCGCAACGACCGCAGCGGCATGCGCCGAGAGCCGTGCGCTGCTGGTTGGCGTTGCGGCCTACCGGCATCTCGACGAGAGCCAGCACCTGTCGGCACCGCGCAACGACGTCGTCGAAATGCGCGACCTCCTGATCAAGCGCGGCATCAAGCGGCAGAACATCACGATCCTGACCGATCCCGGCAAGCCGGCCGAACGCCTGACGGCTTCCGAGCGCGAGCGGATGCCGACCCGCCGCAACATCATGGCGGCGCTCGAAACGCTGACGAAGAGCTCGCAGCGGGGCGATTTCGCCATCGTCTACCTGTCCGGCCACGGCTCGTTTCAGCCCGACCAGCCCGATGGGCCTGACCGCGACGAGGAGGACGGCCTCGACGAGGTCTTCCTGCCCTACGATGTCGAGATAAGTTCGCCGGACGGCCGCGCGACCAACATCACCAATGGCATCATTGACGACGAGCTAGGAAAGTTCGCCGCCGCGATTCGCGACAAGGGTGTCGATCTCTGGTTCACGCTCGACAGTTGCCATTCCGGCACCGGAATGCGTGCGAGCGGAGAGGTCCGCAACAAATTCATCGATCCGGCGGTGCTCGGCGTCACCGCCGAGCGCACGCGGCCCGCGAATATCAGCTTCGGCGACAAGACCACGGGCGACCAAACCTCCCGCTCCGCCGCGTCGAGCCGCGGCAAGGCCGCATTCTTCTACGCCGCTCAGGCGAGCGAGAAGGCTGCCGAACTGCCGCTGCCGCTCTCGGTGCCGCGCGCCAAGGCAACCTGGCGCTCGGCGTTCACGCACGCCATGACGATGGCGCTCGCGCGCCAGCCCAACCTCACCTATCGCGAGTTGGTCGCCGAAGCCAACGCGATCATGCGCGACATGGCCGGACGGCGGATCACACAAACCGCCGGGCACGACGGCGATCTGATCAACGCCCCGGTATTTGGCGGCAGCCCTGGCGCGACAGCGACCCAGCAATGGCCGCTCTACGACGGCGACCGCATCGCGGCCGGGGTGTTGCACGGCCTGGAGACCGGCTCGATCGTCTCGCTATTCGCCGATCCACGGATGACGGCTTCGCAAGCCAAGGGCCACGCCATCGTGCGCGAGGCGACCGCGACCGAGTTCGGTGTTGTGGCCGATCCGGGAGTACCCCTGCCTGTTCGTCAACGGCAGCCCAGAATGCCGCGACGGCGGCTCGGATGTGCTCGAGGGCGCACGCTATGCCCGCCTCGTCGCGCCGCCGCGCGACTTTGCGCTCGCTGTCTCGTCACCGCGGCCCGCCAAGGGCGCATCGGCGCTCAATCGGTCGATTGCCGCGCAGACGCATGCGGCGATCGCCGGTTCGGACCAGGACCGCAAGGCGTCGCGGCATCGCCTGCGGTTCGAGGATAACGAGCCTGACCTGGTCTGGTGGGTGACGCCGCAGGGCTTTCGGCTGGCGCCGGCCGGCGTCGACGTCGCGGCGATCCAGACCGGCGCAGGTGTGACCATCCCGGCGAAGGCTCCGGCCGACGACATCAGGGTTGCGACCGTTCGGGCAATGGAGCGCGCCTACCGGGTGGAGCGGTTGCGGCGGATGGCCGCGCATGATGCTGCCGGCACGGACGAACCGCGCGTCGAGCTCAAGATCAACCCGCGCACCGACGTCACCCGCTCGACGGACTGCCCGGCCGGCAGCGGCGCGGCGCGCGACACCGCGGATGGGCAGCGGGCGCAACCGTGCTCGCAGATCATGGTGCGCGTGACCAACACCAGCGCTGGGCCCCGCTACATCCACGTGTTTCTGATCGACAGCGACTGGAACATTCGCCAGGTGATGAACCGTGAGTTGAATCTCCGGCTCGGCTGTACGACCGATACAAGCGGCACTGGCGCGATCTTGGCGGCGCGCGAGAGTCGCGACTGCGAACTAACCCGCTACGGCCGCGCCGGCGTGACGAATGACGATCCCGACATCGCCAACGTGGCGGGTTACAGCGTGCTGGTGCTGTCCTCCCCGGCACGCCCTGGCATGTCTCCGCCCGCTTTCGACAACATCGGCGATCTGAACGATACGGCGGGAACAGCACGCGGCACGACCGGGGGATTCACCTTCGACGACGAGTTGACCGGCGAGGCGAGCGCGCGGCGAGGAACCCCGTCGCCGGGGCCCCCCGCCATTGCGATCCTGGACTGGCAGCTCGATCGATCGGCGGCGCGCAAGTAGTGCCAGATCAGCTTTCCACGGACCTGCCGGGAATGCGTCCGACATAACCGGACAGCAAAATCAGCCCGCTCTGACGGTCGCGCAGCGCGAACACGAACGGCTTGTCGACCACGACCTTGACGGTCCGGGCCGGCACCGCCGTTCGGGTCATGGTGATCGCGGTGGTGGCCGCGGCTTCGGTGCCTTCTTCGTCCACCCGCAGATAGGTCCGTTGCGCGATCCGCGACAGCGTCTGCGGAACCGAGAACAGCGGCGCGAACGAGGTCGGCGACAGGCGGCCCGGCTTCAGGCCGGCGGCATCGAGTGCCTCCAGAATGTCGGCGCCTTCAGTCATGGTGAAGCGCGGAAGCGAGAGATCGACCCGGCCCGGAAAGAATTCTTCGCCCGTGAGCCAGTCGCCGACAGAGGCAAATTCTGCCGCCGACGCCGGACGATCGTTGGTAGTTGCGACCACGAGACCGAAGCGCTCGTTCCGGTACGGCAGGTCGACGGCGACGAACCGTTCGTCCTCGCGATGACGGTAACTGCCGATCCGCGTCATCAGCGGAACGTCGCTCGTGCCGCCGCCGACCAGGTGAAACGGCCGGACCTGGGTGAGCTTGGCGTCGAAGCGGTCCTTCCACAGGCCCTTGAAGTACAGCGCGTTGACGCCTGCAAGGCCGGTGGCGCGCTGCGGGCCGTCGAACACCTTACGGATGAATCCCTTGGTCTGGCCGGCAACCCATGCGTTGATCCGGTCGACCGTCGCCGCCTTCGACAGGTCGTCGATCACCACTTCCGCACCGTCGCGCAGCTTGTCGACCGCCGGCGTGTTCGGCTGCGACTGCGGATCGATCACGATCAGGTTCGCGAGCGTGAAGGTCGCGCCCTGCTCTTCCCGCGCCAGTCCGACCTGGCGAAGCTGCGCACGCAGCGCCTGCAATTCGCCGGAGGCCGCGCCCGGCACGGCGGCGAGGCCGAGGCACTTGTGAATGGCCGCCTGCATCTTGTCGTCGGCGCCCTGCGCCAGGACGGCGAGGATGGCGGCGAGGCTCGCGGGCGAAACCACGATGTTGTCGCCCTTGCCGCGCGCACCCTGCAGATGTCCAACGAGGCTGGCGTTGAGTCTTGCCTGAGCCGCCAGCAGGCCGCTCTTGTCGGCGAATTTTGCGAACGAGGGTTGCGGCAGTCCTGAGAGCAAGAGGGCACCTGATCCGGCAATGAAATCGCGTCGACGCATTGTGTTCCTCACGGAAGCGATGTTGCCCGACCACCCTCGAACATCATCGCCGCCGATGAGGGCGCGCGTACGGCCCGCTTTGGGCGCATCTGCGGCCGTTAGCTTACAGAAAGTTTAGAATTTGGATTTGGTCAACACGGCGCGGACGCCGTGTTGACCCGGGCTAACAATCTTGTCCGAAGAGTTAGCAACCCTCTTCGGGATCATGCCCTGCCGCGACGCCACCGACGCCGATCAACGAGCCGTGTTCTTGACCCAGTCGCTGAATTTGGCGAGGCGGGTATAGACGCCGTGCACCGTCGGAATTCCGCAACCGTCGCCCCAACTCACGACGCCGACCTGTACCGGCTTGCCGTCCGCGGTGGTGATCAACGGGCCTCCGCTGTCACCCTGGCAGGTGTCCGTGACCCGTTCGGCGGTCGCGCCCGGCGCCGGCTCGCCGGCGCAGATCATGTTGTCGCTGATCAGCGTACCGGAGTTCTTGCTGACGGCGGCGACGATCGCATCGCGGACGGTGGACAGGTTCTCCTTCGGGATGCGGAAGCGCCGCTCGAGGACCTCGAGATCGCCTTCGAGATCCCGGGTGCGTTTGGCCAGCAGGTTCTTGTTACAGACGCCGCGGTCGACCATCTTGACCGAGGCATGCTGCAGAGTCTCGGCGCCCTGATCCAGTTCGGTCGTGCCCCACCCCATGATCGTCACGTTGGTTCCCGGCGCCGTCAGCTTCGACTCGCTGGCGGAATTGACTAAGCCAATGGACTGGACCTTCGCGCCGGCCTTCGGTGCGCGCGCAAGCTGCAGCAGCGCGACGTCGTTCTCCAGGTAGTCGTCAGTGAACTTCGGGTGGCGGAAGATCGCCTTCACCTGAATACGGTCGCCGTTCTTGAAATTGTTGGAGCCGGCATAGATGTTGATCGCCTTGGCGGGCGCAATCTTGCCATCGACGGTGACGCAATGCGCCGCGGTCAGAACCCAGGTCGGAGCGATCAAGGAACCCCCGCAGAAATGGCCGTCGAACTCCAGGCCCGGCTTGACGCCGGCGTCGATCATGGAAACCTGGAACGGATAGGCTCCCGCCGGCGCGGGCTTGCCGAGGATGACCTTCTGTCGAATGAGCTTGTTGTTGACCCGCTCATGAATCAGGTCGAGCGGAGTCTTCGGCATTTTGGTTTCTTGCGCCACGGCGATGGTCGCGGCAACAGCAGAAGCAACAGCAGCAGCAGCAACGCGATAGACGGCAGCTTTGGTCATGGGGGTTCTCCGCGCCGGGGGATTGGGCGCATTCTTGGGCCATTGGGTCTGCGTCCGGCAACCGTCGAAAATGTGGCGGCCCATCGCTCGCGGACTGCGACACAAGGTATCCGGTGCGGATACGAGGCCCACTCTAGCAGCGGTTGATCTCCTCCAGCAATTCGATGAAGCCGGTGCCCAGGCGGACGCCGTAGGTGACCGTCGTATCGTCGCCACGGTGGTGCGACGTCACGCTGATCACCCGGTTGCTGTTGGCGCCCGCGGTCGACCGGCTGAAATTGCCGACCCAGGCGCCGCCGCTCGAGCCGCCGGCATTGCGCGGATTGCCGTGCGCCAGGGAGAGCATATCCTCCTCGCCCGCCACGTCCGCGACCGGCCCGCTGTCCATCTGGATCACCAAACCGTTGAGAATGTCGGACGGATATCCGACCTTCGTGCCGCGCCGATAGGTGTCGGGCAGCCAGTTGGCGTGCCAGCCGAAGTGTCCGGTGCGGGAACTGCCCACGACGCGGAGCAGACCATAGTCGAAGTTCCACTGGCTGCCGTCTGCCATCACCCAGCCGCGCTTGGTCATGACGCAGTCGTACGCGTAATTCGCAGTCGATCGGCCCCGGTTGAACTGCAGGGAAAAAACGAAATCGTCGAACCAGTCGCCGGTGGCATCGTCGCGCAGGCAGTGCGCGGCGGTCAGCACCACGTTGGTGCTGATGAACTGTCCGGAACACACATAACCGCCATCGGGCTGTTGGTAGAACAATTTGCCGGCCCATTTCAGCGGGACGCCGCTCACGTCGCCTGAGACCCGGGCATCCCCCTTGCCGGCATCGCGCGCATTGCCGCTCGCCGGACGTCCAGCGCGGGCCGGCCCGCTTTTCTTGATCGCGGTCGGATCGACCTGCGGTATCGGCTTCGACTTGGCGCGCAGCATGCGCTCCTGCGTCCAGCCCGACGACTTCCGGCTGCCGGGCGGCGGGGCCTTCTTGGCCTCATTGGCGTTCGGGTCGGTCGGCGGCGCCTGCGCGAGCACGGCAGGGCTATCGAAAAACATCGCCAGCGTCAGGACGATCAGGGCAGGCAGGACGGCGAGGCCGCCGACAAGGGCCTCCGAACTCGAACGCATACGGGTATCCCTCCTCGAGTGCCGCCATCGGCGTGCATTAAATCGCGGGCCGGAGCGGCGGTCCAGACGGTCAGGCGCCGGGAAAACACAGGGAGCGTGGTGGCACACCCGGGACGCCGGTCAGCCGCAATGACATCTCGCAATGACATGGAGCCGTCATCTGACAACCGTACCCTCGGGCGCAACCAAAAGAGCCCGGCGCACGGGGTTAGATCACCGGGAAAGCCGCGGCATCGGGAAGGGTCCATGAGATTTGTCGCATTGGCCGCAAGCGGAATTGGCGCCATCGTTCTTGCGGTATTGACCCCCTACCACATCGTGTTCGCCCTGCTGTCCGTCCCTTGCCTGGTGCTGAGCGCCATCGGCATCTGGGACCTGATCCAGTCGCGTCACAGCATCCGGCGCAACTATCCGATCCTCGCCCACATCCGCTTCGGGCTGGAGAAAATCCGGCCGGAGATCCGGCAATATTTCCTTGAGAGCGAGACGGACGGCATGCCCTTCAACAGGTCGAAGCGCGCCGTCGCCTATCAGCGCGCCAAGGGCGCGCTCGACAAGCGGCCGTTCGGCACGCAGCAGGACATCTACGGCGACAATTTCGAATGGATCAATCATTCGATCGCGCCGCAGCACGTCGAGAACAGCGATTTTCGCCTCATGGTCGGCGGACCGGATTGCCTGGCGCCCTATTCGCTGTCGCTGTTCAACGTGTCGGCCATGAGCTTCGGCTCGTTGAGCGCCAACGCCATCCGCGCGCTCAACAGGGGCGCCAAGCTCGGCGGATTCGCGCACGATACCGGCGAAGGCGGCATCAGCCGCTATCACCGCGAGTTCGGCGGCGACCTGATCTGGGAGATCGGCAGCGGTTATTTCGGATGCCGCACGGCGGACGGCAGCTTCTGTCCCGACCGCTTCGCCGCACAGGCGCGCGAGCCGCAGGTCAAGATGATCGAGATCAAGCTGTCGCAGGGCGCGAAGCCCGGTCACGGCGGCGTGCTGCCCGGTCCCAAGGTCACGCCCGAGATTTCCGAGGCACGCGGTGTTCCGATTGGCGTCGATTGCATCTCGCCGGCCCGCCATTCGGCCTTCGCAAGCCCCGTCGAGATGATGCACTTCATCGCGCGGCTGCGCGACCTGTCCGGCGGCAAGCCGGTCGGCTTCAAGCTGTGCATCGGCCACGCCTGGGAGTTCATGGCGATCTGCAAGGCCATGCTGGAGACCGGCATCCGCCCGGATTTCATCGTCATCGACGGGTCGGAAGGCGGCACCGGCGCCGCCCCGCTCGAGTTCGTCGATCACGTCGGCACGCCGCTGCGCGAAGGCCTGGTGCTCGCGCACAATTGCCTCGTGGGCACGGGACTGCGGCATTCGATTCGTCTCGGCGCGAGCGGACGGGTGGTGACGGGCTTCGACATCGCCCGGCTCCTGGCGCTCGGCGCCGACTGGTGCAACGCGGCGCGCGGCTTCATGTTCGCGCTCGGCTGCATCCAGGCGCAGACCTGCCATACCGACCGCTGCCCCACCGGGGTTGCGACCCAAAATCCGTGGCGGCAGCGCGCATTGGTGGTCGAAGACAAGGCCCCGCGGGTCTTTCAGTTTCACCAGAGCACCTTGGCGGCGTTGGGCGACCTCGTGGGGGCAGCGGTCTCGCCCACCCGAGCGAGTTGCGGCCGATGCACATTCTCAAGCGGATTTCGCCGAGCGAGGTGAAAAGCTTCGCCGAGGTCTACACGTTCCTCGGCCACCGCGAGCTTCTGGCCGGAACCGGCAACCAGCACTATGCCGAGCAATGGGCGCTCGCCGACGCGCACGGATTTTCGCCGCTGCCGCGCCTGCAATCGGCGGCCTGACCTGAAGCGTTTTCGTTTTCGGCAGTTCGAGGCATCGGTGGTGCACTCCCTCCCCTTGAAAGGGGAGGGTCGGGCGGTCGGGGATCGCACGCTTGCTGAACATGACCCTCACCCGACCGCCTCCGCTGCGCGTCGAGCGGCTGATCTCTCCCTTTCAGGGGAGGTAGCGCGCGGCAACCGCCGTGGCCTGAATGATTCGCGACATAGTCGAAGTTCGCTGCTTGACGTTGCCGACGTCGCGTGGCGCGTCAGGTGCGGAAATGCTTCGACAGCTTGAGCCCCTGCGCCTGGTAGTTGGAGCCGATGCCCTCGCCGTAGAGCGACTTCGGCCGGTCGAGCATCTGCTCGTAGACCAGGCGGCCGACGATCTGGCCGTGCTCGAGGATGAACGGCACTTCGCGCGAGCGCACCTCCAGCACCGCGCGCGCGCCGCGTCCGCCCGCGCCCGCATAGCCGAAACCGGGATCGAAGAAGCCCGCATAGTGCACGCGGAATTCGCCGACCAGCGGATCGAACGGCACCATCTCGGCCGCGTAGTCGGGCGGCACCTGCACGGCCTCCTTGGAGGCCAGGATGTAGAACTCGTCCGGATCGAGAATGAGGCTCTCGTCCTTGCGCGCGCGGATCGGTTCCCAGAACTCGGCGACGTCGTAGCCGGCGCGCCGCTCGACATCGATCAGGCCGGTATGACGCTTGGCGCGGTAGCCGACGACACGGCCGCCGGTCCGTCGCTGGTCGCGGACGGCGAAAGATCGACGCTCACCGCGACACCGTCGCTGACATCGGCGTCGTCGTCGTCGACCAGCCGTTCGCGCGCATGCAGCGCGCGCAGCGCCTCGGCGTCGAGCAGCGCATTGCCGTGGCGGAAGCGGATCTGCGACAGCCGCGAGCCTTCGCGCACCAGGACCGGGAACGTGCGCGGGCTGATCTCGGCATAGAGCGGGCCGTGGTAGCCGGCGCTGATCCGGTCGAAGCCGCGGGTCTCGTCGGCGATCACGCGGGTGAAGACGTCGAGCCGGCCGGTCGAGCTCTTCGGATTGGCGGCAGCCGCGATGTCGTCGGGCAGCGCCAGGCTCTCGATCAGCGGAACGATGTAGACGCAGCCGGTCTCCAGCACGGCGCCGTCGGCGAGCGCGATCTCGTGCAGCTTGAGGTCGTCGATGCGCTCGGCGACGGTGGTGCGCGGGCCCGGCAGGAAGCTCGCGCGCACGCGATAGGCCACCTCGCCGAGCCGCAGGTCGAGGCTCGCCGGCTGGATCTGGTCGGGGACGAAATCGTAGGCGGCCAGGATGGCGCCGACCGGGCGAGCGCCACGATCATGTGGTCCGGCAGGATGCCTTTCTGATCGACTGCGAAGGCGAGCGGCATGAGATTACGGGTCCTCGGTCCTCATCCTGAGGAGGCAGCAAAAGCTGCCGTCTCGAAGGATGGAGCCGCCACGGCTGGGGCCTCATCCTTCGAGACGCACCCTGCGGGTGCTCCTCAGGATGAGGACGAAGCGTTAGCCGATGGCCGACTTGACGGAAAGACGTCAGCCGCGCTAGAGGGTTCATTATCCCGTGGTGATTTGAGCCGGCCGGCTTGCAAGCCACGTAAAACAAATTGCTAAAAGGCCGGGGACGCGTGAGCCCGGCCGAACATGTTCCGGCCGGTTTTTTGTTGCGCTGAGGGAGCTCCCGCATGTCCGCGTCCACGACGCGAAACTACCGCCCCGAGACCCAGCTCGTGCACGCCGGCACGCTGCGCTCGCAGTTCGGCGAGACCTCGGAGGCGCTGTTCCTCACCCAGGGCTACGTCTACGACAGCGCCGCCAGCGCCGAGAAGCGCTTCAAGAACGAGGAGCCGGGCTACCAGTATTCGCGCTTCTCCAATCCGACCGTGACGATGTTCGAGCAGCGCATGTGCGCGCTCGAAGGCGCCGAGGCGGCGCGCGCCACCGCGACCGGCATGGCGGCGGTCACCACCGCGCTGATGGGACAGGTGCGGGCCGGCGACCACGTCGTCGCCTCGAAGGCGCTGTTCGGCTCCTGCCTGCTACGTGGTCGAGGACCACCTGCCGCGCTACGGCGTCACCTCGACGCTGGTCGACGGCACCGATCTCGACGCAATGGCGCAAGGCGGTGCGGCCGAACACCAAGACCTTCTTCCTCGAGAGCCCGACCAATCCGACGCTCGAGGTGCTCGACATCAAGGCGATCGCCGAGATCGCGCACGCGGCGGGCGCGACGCTGGTGGTCGACAACGTGTTCTCGACGCCGCTCTACCAGAAGCCGCTCGAGCTCGGCGCCGACTGCGTGGTCTATTCGGCCACCAAGCACATCGACGGCCAGGGCCGCTGCCTCGGCGGCGTCATCCTGGGCTCGGAGAAATTCATCCAGGACAACATCCACAACCTGATCCGGCAGACCGGCCCGTCGCTGTCGCCGTTCAACGCCTGGGTGCTGCTCAAGGGCCTGGAGACGCTGGCCGTGCGCGTGCAGCGGCAGACCGACACCGCCGCGATCGTCGCGGTCGCGCTGGCCGAGCATCCGAAGATCACGCGGCTGATCTATCCCGGCCGGCCCGACCATCCGCAGGCCGACATCATCCACCGGCAGATGAAGGCCGGCTCGACGCTGGTCGCGTTCGAGATCAAGGGCGGCAAGGCCGCCGCCTTCCGGTTCCAGGACGCGCTCAAGCTGGTCAAGATCAGCAACAATCTCGGCGACGCCAAGAGCCTGATCACCCATCCGGCGACCACCACGCATCAGCGCCTCACGCCGGCGCAGCGCGCCGAGCTCGGCATCACGGACGGGCTGGTGCGGCTCTCCTGCGGGCTCGAGCACCCCGACGACCTCGTCGAGGACCTGCTGACCGCGCTGAAGGCGGCGTGACGTCAGGCGGATCGGAGCGGTTTCGCCCCAACCGTCAGCGCGGAGTTTGCGGCCCGGCTGCGGTCGCGGTCGGGCGCGTCGCCGCCTCGGCGATCGCGGCGCCGAGCCACTTGGCGACGCAGGCGTAGCTCCAGTCGTTCATGTGCAGCCCGTCCGCCGAGACGAAGGTCTCGAACGGCAGACGCTCGACCTCGTGCCAGTGGCGCATCAGCTCGAACCGATGGAACACGCACACGTGCTCGGCCTTCGCGGCGGTCGCGATCAGCGACACCATGCCCTCGTGGTTCGGCCTGGCGAGCACCTTGGGCGCGTATTGCGGATCGATCAGCACGATGTCGGCGCCGATCGCCTTCAGCCGCGCAAGCCCCTCGTGCAGCAGCGTGGCATGCGGCAGCACGGCCTTGTCGCGCAGCACCGAGTTGGTGCCGACCTGCCAGAGCACGAGGTCCGGGCTTCTCGGCGAGTCACGTCCTTCTCGAGGCGGGCCAGCATGTCCGTGGCCTCGTCGCCGTTGACGCCGCGGTTGAGCACCGTGATGTCCTGGCCAGGCAGGCGATGCTTCAGGTCCTCGGCGAGCCGGCTCGGATAGGAGCCTGCCGACGTGCTGGCGCCGGCGCCGAAGGTCGACGACGAGCCCAGCGCCACGATCTTGACCGGGCGGTGGTCCGCGAGTTTGCGCGCGACTTCACGCAGCGGCCGGTCGAACTTGGCCTTGCCGACATCGACCGCGCAGTTGGGCGAGCGCTCCGCGACCGGCGCGGGGATCGCCGCCGCCGGCGGTGAGGACAGCGCTACCGGGCCAGGCGCCTCCGAACGCGCCGCGCCGACCATCAAGAGGCTGACCGCCGCCGCCAGGACGACCGGCGAGCGACGCTGAAGAAATTCGCGATGCATGATTGTGATTTTCGTCCCTGTTGGAGCGCTTGTTATTGGCCGGCCTTGACTTCGGCGGCCTTGAGATGTGCGGCATCGACGATGAGCGTGGCGATGCCGCGTCCGATGCAGTCGTGCACGCGTTGGGCAAGGACGTTGTCCTTGCCTGCGGCGTAGAGATCGAAGGCACCGGTCTCCGACCAGTGCCGCATGATGTTGAACCGGTCGAACACCGGCACTTCATGCTGCTGGGCGACCACCCGCATGCGTGTCCAGCGAACGGGCCGAGCGCAATCATCGACTCGGTCCGCGGGCTGTATTGCATGTTCATCAGCGATGACGTCAGCGCCGCCCTTGTGCAGGGCGTCGAGCCCCTGCGTCGAGCGCGTCCCTGAAATGCATCCGGGTCGATCCGGCGAATGGCATCAACTGTTCCGGTCTGCCAAATTACCAAATCCGGCTTCTCGTCGACCAGCATTTTGGTCATGCCCGGGCCATATCCTCAGCCGTCTGGCGTGAGCGCACCAGGGTGACGACCTTGACGGCGACCCCCGGCAGGCGGCGCGCAAGCGCCGCTTCGAGCCGCGCCGGATAGGCCGACTTGGGGCCATCCGGGCCGGCGAGGATCGAGGAGCCGGTACCGACCACCGCGATGGTCAGCCGCCGGTCGCCGTTCACGGCCGCCGCGACCTTCTTCAACTCATTGCTGCCAAATAAGAAATAGCCCGGAATGTCGCAAGGCTCGGCGGCGAGCGTTGGCCCGGCAAGCCACGTGACGGCCAATGCATGCCGCGATCAGCGTCCTCATGCCTCGCCTCCCGCGAGGTCGGCGTCGCGCTGTTTGGGGCGCGATCCTGGACTTCCTGGAGTTCGTCCTTCCACCGACTTGTACCATGTTATCAGAGCCGCTGCCGCAATCATTATCAAAATGCCTAACAGGCTGACCAGAATTTGGACCCAGAGGGCGTCGGAAATCTCCACCATGGCGAAATGGCCGGCAAACGAGAGGAAGACGCCGAGGCAGAAGATCTCCAGCGAATGCTGCCCGCACACGATCAGCGGCCAGAACGCCCACGATTTGAGCGCCGGCCAGTCGCGCGGCACGAAATGCACCGTCAGCGCCGCCAGCGCCAGGAAATGGGCAAAGCGCAGGACGTCGAGGTTGACCTTGTCGATCGGGTAGATCACCGCCTCGAGCCAATGCGGGAAGCGTGCCGGCCAGCGCGGCAGGTACCAGGTCAGCGTGATGACGAAGGCGAACAGGAGGTAGGCCAGCGCGATCGCCACGGTCACCTTCGACTGCAGCACCGCGGACAGGCGCTGCGCCCCGCCGAGCGCGCACCAGGCGCCGAACACGAACAGCAGTTGCCAGGCAAACGGGTTGAAGTACCAGTGGCCGTACGGATAGGCCGGCAGGTTCCAGGAGAACTCCCAGGCCAGAACGTAGAGCAGCACCGAGGCGCCGAGCGCCAACGTTCGGCCGGCGCATGCAGCAGCCACAGGATCGGCGGAAACAGCAGCAGCAGGACGATGTAGAGCGGCAGCACGTCCATGTTGGCCGGCTTGAACTTGAGCAGCAGCGCCTGGATGATCGTCACCTCGGGCTGCTTGAGGAAATCGAGGATGTTCATTTCCTCGGCGTAGAGCGGGTTCTCGAAGCTGGTCGCGACGTAGGCAATTTCGGCCAGGTAGATCGTGAACAGGAAGATATGGGCGACGTAGATCTGCCAGGTCCGGCGCAGGATGCGGGCGCCGGCGATCAGGAAGCCGCGATCCTGCATCGCCTTGCCATAGACGAACGCCGCGGTGTAACCGGAGACGAAGACGAAGATCTCGGTGGCGTCGCTGAAGCCGTAATTGCGGATGGTGACCCAGGCGACGAGGTTGGACGGAATATGATCGAGAAAGATCAGCCAGAGCGCCAGCCCGCGGAACAGATCGAGCCGCAGGTCGCGTCCGGTCGTAACCACGGGGGCGTGCATGCTGGGCGGTCTTTCTTGGGCGGCCTGCGACACGTGACCTCTACCGCGCCCGGGCCCGGTCCGGGGATCAAGTCGTCGCGACTTTGTGTCTCCCCGTCCGGCGAATTTCTTGCTCCAATGATATGCACCACCTTGCTCCCGAAAGGGCAAGAGACGCGACCATGAATGTTCCCCAGACCAGTTACCGCACCGTGACCCGCGAGATCGAGGTCAAGGTCAACCCGCAGTTCCTGCCGGATCGTTCCTCTCCGGAAAACGGCTATTTCTTCTGGGCCTATACCATCACCCTGACCAACCTCGGCCGGGAGACGGTGCAGCTCAAGACCCGCTACTGGCGGATTACCGACGCCCACGGCAAGCTGCAGGAAGTCCGCGGGCCGGGCGTGATCGGCAAGACGCCGGTGCTCAAACCCGGCGAGGAGTTCGAATATACCAGCGGCGTGCCGCTGCCGACCTCCTCGGGCTTCATGACCGGCACCTACGGCATGGTGACGGCCCGCGGCGAGCCGTTCGACATCGACATTCCGCCGTTCTCGCTCGACACGCCCGAGAAGGCGCGGACGCTCAATTAGGGCAGTGCAGCCATAGGCTCGACAGTGCTTGACGTCCGCTTTTTGGTGAACGGCGGAAAAGCAGTGGACGGTTGCCTTCGGCATGAGGAGCGGAGCCCATGAGGCGGCGCGAGTTCATCACCATCCTCGGCGGCACGGCCGCAGTGTGGCCGCTCGTTTTGCCGCGCGTCGCGCTTGCGCAACAATCAAAGCCGGTGATCGGTTATCTGAACGCCTCGGCGCCAGATGGATATTCTGATCTGCTGCGTGCATTTCGCCAGGGCCTCAAGGACAGTGGCTATGTCGAAGGCGAGAACGTCACGATTGAATATCGCTGGGCCGACAACGCGCCCGACCAACTGCCAGTGATGGCCGCCGATCTTGTCCGCCGGAGGGTCAATGTAATCTTCGCGAGCAGCGCGCCCGGATCGCTGGCTGCGGCCAAGGCGACCAAGACGATTCCCATCGTGTTCCTGGTTCCCGAAGACCCGGTCAAACTTGGCCTCGTTGCAAGCCTGTCTCGACCGGGCGGCAACGCCACCGGCGTCAATTTCTTCGCGGCCGAGTTGGCGGCAAAGCGGCTGGAACTGCTGCGGACACTCATCCCCACTGCTACCCGCGTGGCCGCGCTGTTCAATCCAGCGGAGCCGACGATTGCCGCCGCCAACCTGCGGGACGCGGAAACGGCCGCGGCCGCCATGGGACTGCATCTTCGAATTCTCAACGCCAGCACCATCGCCGACATCGACGCCACCTTCGCAACGCTTGCGAACGAGCGGCTCGATGCGCTCTTCATCAGTAGCGGCCCATTCTTCACCAACCGGCGCGTCCAATTGGCTCATCTCGCGACGCGCCACGCCATCCCCGCGATCCATGCGGCGCGCGCTTATCCCGAAGTCGGAGGGCTGATGAGCTACGGAGCGAGCCGGACCGATGCGCATCGCCAGGTCGGCGTCTATGTTGGTCGCATCCTTAAGGGTGCGAAATCCGCCGACCTGCCGGTGGTGCAGTCGACCAATTTCGAGTTCGTCATCAATGTGACTACCGCGCGGCTACTCGGCCTCACCGTACCCCCAGCACTGCTCAGCATTGCCAACGAGGTGGTCGAATGAGGGGGCACTTCCGCTTCTGGCACGTTTCGACCGATTGCTAACGGCTCAATTTGCTTCCGTTATTGGAGCCACTACGGACATGCGTAGGCACGCGACCTTGGCTACCGACGGACGCGAATTGTCGGTGATACGGTCAAAGCGGACGCGATCCTGCAGGCGCGGAGGGCTGCAACGATGAAAGTCGCGTGGGTTTTGACGGTTGCGGGCATCGTCTTCGTGACCGCAATGGCAACATCGACAACAGCGCTCACCGCTCCGAGAACCAACCGCGTCAGCATCGCGTACGTGGTTCCGAAGAATCCTGCGCATCAGCCGATCTACGACGTACTGAAGGAACGGCGCGCACTCGAGAAGCTGCAGGTTCTCCTCAGCCCGTTCCGCCTCCCCCGGAGGCTGAAACTGTCGCTGGCGGGTTGTGACGGAGAGGCCGATGCGTTCTACGGGGATGACGCAATAACGATCTGCTACGAGTATATCGCCGACCTGTGGAAGAACAGGCCGGCGCAGACGACGCCGGACGGCGTGACGCCGATTGACGCGGTCCTGGGCCCCTTTGTCGACACCTCCCTGCACGAGTTTGGTCATGCCTTGATCGACATGCTGGACTTACCGGTGCTGGGACGCGAGGAAGACGCCGCCGATCTCTTGGCATCCTACATTTATCTGCACTTCGGAAAGGACGAAGCGCGCAGACTGATCCTGGGCACCGCGTACGCCTACATGTCCGAAGCGAAAAGCGCTGGCCCTCTCACGCTGGAGAAATTCGCCAACGAGCATGGCACGCCCGCGCAGCGCGCGTACAATGTTCTATGCATTGCGTATGGCGCCGAGCCGAAGGTGTTTGCGGACGTTGCGAAAAAGCACTTGCCGAAGGAGCGAGCCGAGCAGTGCGAGGACGAATACCAACAAGTTGCGCACGCATTTGAAACATTGGTCGGGCCCCATGTTGATCGTGCGCTTGCGCGGAAAGTCCTGAACCGTACCTGGCTACGTGAACCGACCAAGCGGCCACCACGCCGGTCTGCCCCGGGGAAGGCGTCGGCCCAATAGGACGTTTCCCTCTGCGAAAGCCGCGTTCTGATGCGTTAGCTCCGATCATATGATGCAGCGCATCGCGTCGGTCACTTCCAGGCGTGAAGCGGGCATTCGGGCGGTTGACTGGGCAACCATAGTGACGTGATTGACCCAGAGCGGTCATTGCGGGGATTGAAATCCCGCATCGCAGCAGTCTCCTGTCGTACTGAGGTGTGCTATCCTCCCGGTCGCAAGCACTGGAGGCACTTCGCAGTGAAACGGCGGCAGTTCATCTCCCTGCTCGGAGGCGCGGCGGCGGCTTGGCCGGTGGTGGCAATGGGGCAGCAGAGGGAACGAGGGCGGAAGATCGGCGTGTTTATGCCAGGAGCGCCGGACCATCCTGAATACCAAGATCGCAACGCGGCATTCCTGCAGGCACTAGGAGAGTTGGGCTGGACCGTCGGCCGCAATATTCGGATCGATTATCGCTGGGGTGCGGGTAATGTCGAACGCTATCGAACATTCGCGGAAGAACTGGTTGCGCTCGGACCGGGCGTGATCCTGGGCAACGGTACGGCGACCGTAAGTGCGCTGCAAAGGGTGACCCGCACCGTTCCGATCGTGTTCGCGAACATCACCGATCCCGTCGGTAGCGGCTTGGTTGCCAGCCTCGCGCGGCCCGGCGGCAACGTCACCGGTTTCACCTCACAAGAGTTTGGCTTCAGCGGAAAGTGGCTGGAACTTCTTAAGGAGGTTGCGCCCCGCGTGACGCGCGCGGCCGTAATTCGGGATTCCGGCATCGCTTCCCAGATCGGCCTTTTGGGTGGCATCCAATCGGCGGCGGCGTCGCTAGGGGTGGAGTTACGCCCGGTCGACCTGCGCGACGCCGACGAGATTGAACACGCCGTCACCGCTTTCGCGCGTGATCCTAACGGCGGCTGAATCGTAATGGCAGGCGCGCGGGCGCTTCTCCACGGCCAGTTGATCATCTCGCTTGCGGCCCGACACCGGTTGCCTGCGGTTTATCCTTTTCGAAATCACGTCACCGGCGGCGGCCTGATGTCTTATGGAGCAGATACAATCCACGTTTACCGGCAAGCGGCCGGCTACGTCGATCGCATCCTCAAAGGCGAGAAACCGGCCGACCTTCCGGTGCAAGCGCCGACAAAATACGAGCTGGTGATAAACCTGAAGACCGCCAAGGCGCTCGGCCTCGAAGTGCCGCCCATGCTTCTCGCGCGCGCCGACGAGGTGATCGAATAGCGAGGCTGTTTGCTGCGCCTGCTCAGGTCGGCTCGTGGCCCTTATCGACCGGCCTACACAATTACGACGGATGGTCGTTTTGGGGGCGAAGCGGACATACGGACGGTTGCTCCGAGCAACCACGGCGACGTTCATGACCCGAACCGGACATTCGCAAGCCACTTTTGCTGCGATGCACGCCCCGACCTGCTATACTAACCGTGGCCCTTGGATTGTGGGTCAGCGCAATGAAGCGGGGCGAGTTTATGACGCTTCGCGCCGGCGCGGTTGCCGCGTTGCCATTCGCCCCACGTGCGCAACAGCCGCCGGTGGGGGAAGAACGGGTTGCACGGCGTATGGGGTTAATGGGCAGCTTTATTTTTGAGGTACACTCATGAAAGCGCGGCTCCTTTTGTTGGGCATTGTGCTTGGCTTGCTATCACCATGCTTCGCGGCCTCGGCACAGACCGAGAAGATTTGGCGTATCGGCTATATTGAGGGTGGAGGGCCGGGCACACGTCCGCAGCTTGTTGCGGCCTTCACACGTCGTCTGAATGATCTCGGCTACCAAGATGCTCAGTACGCGATTGATCCGAAGTACGCCGAAGGTCGCGATGATCGGCTCGCTGCGCTGGCCGCTGAACTCCTTGCGAGGCGCCCCGATGCCGTCCTCGCTGTCGCGCCGCAACCCGCCTTAGCTGTTGCCAAAGCGACGAGCACAGTACCTGTCGTATTTGTCGGCGTGGGGGATCCGATCGGCGCTGGTCTTGTGGCCAGCTTCGACAAACCCGGCGGCAATGTTACCGGATTAAGTGTGATGGCGGTGGAACTCACCGGCAAGCGTCTCGAACTGCTCAAAGAGGTACTGCCGACCGCGAAACGGGTGGGCGTCCTCGTGAGCGCCGGCAACCCCGTGAACAAGCTTGAGTTGGCGGAAGCGAACGCGACAGCAGCCAAGCTCGGCTTAGTGCTGTACCCGTTCGAAGTCCGCCTTGCCGAGGATTTCGCTTCCGCCTTTGCCGCTTTTACCGCGCAGCGCGTGGATGCAGTCTTTGTGTTGTCGAGTCCGCTCGTGTTTCCCAACCAAAGAATTATCGCCGACACCGCGATGAAGGCCAGTATTCCAACGGTGTGCGCTTTGCGCGAGTATGCCCTCGCCGGCTGCTTGATCGCCTACGGACCTAAATACGTCGAACACTTCCGTCGTGCTGCGGAGATGATTGACCGCATCTTTAAAGGCATCAAACCCGCCGATCTGCCCGTGGAGCAGCCAACGCGGTTCGAACTCCTCGTGAACCTCAAGACCGCAAAAGCGCTCCGGCTTAGCGTCCAAGAAACCTTCCTACTGCGCGCCGACGAGGTGATCGAATAACACGCGCTTCGCTGCATCTGCTACGGCAGCACTTGGCCCTTCGCGTCAAATGCCAAGGCAATCGATAATGTCGGCTTTTGAGTGAACAGCGGAAGTGCTGAGGAAGGCTGCCTTCGGCAACTGCGGCGCGCATGACCCATTAGCGGACGTCGGCAGACGGGTATTGTTGAACGTCCGTTCCTGACCCCGGCGGCGGCCCTCGCGGCTGTGGCGCTTGAAGGTTCGGTCAGGTAACCCTCCTCAGGTTAGTGAGGCGGTCCAGTTTCGACCCCGCAAGCTGCTGAAATCACGTCTCCTTGCAGACGATTTTGGACGTAGTTTGCTCCAACTGCATGGAATAGCGCGCTCCTGACCCACCGCGAACGAGCGCGCCCATAGCCAGGATTAGACAGCGCCTGATCGCGACGATATCCATTCGGCGAGCCCATCAAGCGAACACACGAGATCCCGACATGAATGACACCTCTGAATATACGCCGCCGGAAGTCTGGGCCTGGGAGAAAGGCGACAGCCCCAATTGGCGCTATAGCAACACCAATCGCCCGATCGCAGGCGCGACGCATGAGAAGCCGTTGCCGCGCGGAAAGCATCCGCTGCAGCTCTACTCACTGGCGACGCCCAATGGCGTCAAGGTCACGATCATGTTGGAGGAATTGCTGGCCGCCGGTCATAAGGGAGCCGAATACGACGCCTGGCTGATCCGGATCGGAGAGGGCGACCAGTTTGGTAGCGGATTTGTCGGGGTAAACCCGAACTCCAAAATACCGGCGCTCATGGATTACAGCGAACCGACGCCGCAGCGCGTGTTCGAATCCGGCGCGATCCTGCTCTACCTGGCGGATAAATTCGGCGCGTTCCTGCCAAAGGATCGCGGCAAGCGCACCGAGGCGCTGAACTGGCTGTTCTGGCAGATGGGTTCAACGCCCTATCTCGGCGGCGGCTTCGGGCACTTCTATGCCTATGCTCCGGTGAAGATCAAATACGCCATCGACCGATTTACAATGGAAGTGAAACGCCAGCTCGATGTGCTCGACCAACAGCTCGCGCACAATCGATTTATCGCCGGCGACGAATATACGATCGCCGACATGGCGATCTGGCCGTGGTACGGCAACGGCATGCTGAACGGCGCCTCCTACAACGACCCGCGCAAGTTCCTGCAGACGCACGAATACAAGAACCTGACGCGCTGGAAGAACGAGATCGAGGGGCGCCCGGCCGTCAAGCGCGGGCGGATGGTCAACCGCGCCACCGGACCGCTCGAAGGGCAATTGCGCGAACGCCATGACGCCGGCGATTTCGAGACCAAGACGCAGGACAAGATCGACGCGCGGGCAACCTCATCGCAATCTCTCACAAATTAAGCCGACTCTGGCCGGATGAAGAGCACTCACGTGCACTCGATGGGAGCCGACCACGGAGCATCGCGGCCATGACTGTTTCTCGTGATTTCTGCTTGTGACCCTTGTCGACACGGCCTGCACAGTTACGACGGATGGTCGCTTTGGGGGCGAACCGGACAATCACTCGCTCGCGCCGCCCTCGACCTCGTGCGGATCGAACACGTAGGTCGAGCTGCAGAACTCGCAGGTGACGGTGATCTTGCCGTTCTCGACCATGTGGTCGCGATCGTCCTGCGGGAAGCTCCGCAGCATCGTTTCCACGCCGCCGCGCGAGCAGGAGCAATGGGCGTTGAGCTCGGCTCGCCCGGAACACCCGCACGCCGCGCTGGTGGAAGAGCCGGTAGAGCAGCCGTTCGGCCGAAACCGACGGGTCGATCAGTTCGACGTCCTCGACCGTGCCGATCAGCGCGCGGCCTTCCACCCAGGCGTCGTCCTCCGCAACCTCCAGCGGCTTCATGCCTTCCGGCACGTCGCCCGGGTCGAGGTCGGGCTGGCGCGCGCGCTCCGGCGGAGCGGCAGAAACTGCGCAGAATGCCCGCCGGCCCGCCAGCGGTGGCTGGCGCCGCCGGCGCCGGCCGCGATCTCCTCGCCGACCGCGAGCCGCACGCGCGTCGGGATCTGCTCGGATCGCAGAAAATATTCGTGCGCGGCGTGCTCGAGGTCCTTGCCCTCGAGCGCCACCAGTCCCTGGTAGCGGGCGGTGTCGGGCCCCTGGTCGATCGTCATGGCGAGATGGCCGCGGCCGATCAATGCGCCGGGATCGGCGCGGCCCTCGGCGATCGCGGCGGCGACCTGGTCCTTGTCGAAGCGAGCGAGCGCGCGGACGTTGCCGGGCGTCCGGTAGTCCACGACCAGCATGCGGACCGGCCCGTCGGTCTGGGTCTGCAGGATGAACCGGCCCTCGAACTTCAGCACCGAGCCGAGCAGCACGGTGAGGACGATCGCCTCGCCCAACCAGCTTGGCGACCGGGGGCGGATAGTTGTGCCGGGACAGGATGGTGTCGACGGCCGGGCCGAGCCGCACCACGCGGCCGCGCAGGTCGAGCGCCTCGACCTGGAACGGCAGGATGGTGTCATCGGCAGATGTCGCGGCAGGCTCGCGGACCGGGATGGCGAGGTCGGGATTGGTCATGGCAGCATATATAGGAGCGTCGGCGGCGAAGAGACCCCGCGCCGTTCGCGGCTCGCAACCATGCTCGCGCCGCCGAGGGGAGCGACCGAGCGACGCGAGGCGGCGGGGCGGCAGTAACAGTGCTCGCGCCGGCGCACACTCGAACGCCAGCGGAGCCGCCGTGCAGGCACCAGGCGAGAATGCCCTTCTGGGCGTGCAGGCGGTTCTCCGCCTCGTCGAACACCACCGACTGCGGCCCGTCGATGACCTCGTCGGTCACCTCCTCGCCCCGGTGGGCGGGCAGGCAGTGCATGAACAGCGCGTCGGGCTTGGCGCGGGCCATCAGCCGGTCATTGACCTGGTAGGGCTTCAACAGGTTGTGCCGGCGCGCGCCGTTGCGGTCGCCCATCGACACCCAGGTGTCGGTGACGACGCAGTCGGCGCCTTTCACGGCCTCGTCCGGATCGGTGCCGATGCGGATCGCGCGCCTTCGACGCCTTGACCCAGTCGGTGAGCCACTTCTTCGGGGCAAGCTCCGGCGGGGTCGCGACCCGCATCTGGAAATCGAACCGCTCGGCGGCGTGCAGCCACGACGTCAGCACGTTGTTGGCGTCCCCGGTCCAGGCCACGGTCTTGCCGCGGATCGGACCGCGATGCTCCTCGAAGGTCATGACGTCGGCCATCACCTGGCAGGGATGGGAGCGCCGGGTGAGGCCGTTGATGACCGGAACGGTGGCATGCTCGGCAAGCTCGGCGAGCGCATCCGGATCGAGGATGCGGATCATGATGGCGTCGACGTAGCGCGAGAGCACGCGCGCGGTATCGGCGATGGTCTCGCCGCGGCCGAGCTGCATCTCCTGGCCGGTCAGCATGATGACGTCGCCGCCAAGCTGCCGCATGGCGACGTCGAACGACACGCGGGTGCGGGTCGAAGGCTTCTCGAAGATCAGCGCCAGCATCTTGCCCGCCAGCGGCCGGTCGGCGAGCGGGCCCTTGCGCTTGAGCTTCGTCTTCATGGCGCAACTCGCCTCGATCATTCCGCGCAGCTCGGCCTTCGGAATTTCGGTCAGATCGAGGAAGTGACGCACGCCCTTGGCGCTCATCCGGCGGCTCCCTGCGCGCCGCGCCGCGTCGCGGCCAGCCGGATGCACGCCTTCTCCAGGCGCCGCACGCCCTCGGCGACCTCGGACTTCGCTCACGATCAGCGGCGGCAACAGCCGCACGACATTGTCACCGGCCGCGACCGCCAGCACCTTCTCGTCGCGCAGCGCATCGACCAGTTCGCCGCTCGGCACGACGGCGCGCAGTCCGACCAGCAGCCCCTCGCCCCGCACCTCGGCAATCACCGAAGGAAAGCGGTCCTTGATTTCGGCGAGCTTCTGCTTGAGCACGAGCGAGACGCGGCTGACATGGTCGAAAAAGCCCGGCGCCAGCATGACGTCGAGCACCGCGTTGCCGGCCGCCATCGCCAGCGGATTGGCGCCGAAGGTCGAGCCGTGGGTCCCGGCCGTCATCCCCTTGCCGGCCTCGGCCGTGGAGAGACAGGCGCCGACCGGAAATCCGCCGCCGAGCGCCTTGGCGAGCGACATGATGTCCGGCGTCACGCCGGTGCGCTGGTACGCGAACAGACTGCCGGTGCGGCCCATGCCGGTCTGCACCTCGTCGAAGATCAAGAGCAGGCCGTGCTGATCGCAGAGCGACCGCAGCGCCCGCAGGAAATCTGGGGCGATCACCCGGACGCCTCCCTCACCCATGATCGGCTCGATGAGGATGGCGGCGGTTGCGGGCCCGATGGCACGCTTCACCGCCTCAAGGTCGCCGAGCGGCACCTGGTCGAAGCCGTCGACCACCGGACCGAAGCCTTCGAGATACTTCTTCTGTCCGCCCGCGGCGAGCGTCGCCAGCGTCCGGCCGTGGAACGCGCCCTCGAACGTAACGATGCGATAGCGTTCGGGTTTGCCGCTCACCGCCTGGTACTTGCGCGCCATCTTGATCGCGCACTCCATCGCCTCGGCGCCCGAATTGGCGAAGAACGCATAGTCCGCAAAGCTCTGCTCGCACAGCCGCGTCGCCAGCCGCTCCGCCTCCGGGATGCGGAACAGATTGGACACATGCCAAAGTGTCGCGGCCTGTTCGGCAATCGCCTTCGCAAGATGCGGATGCGCGTGCCCGAGCGCGTTCACCGCGACGCCCGAGGTGAAGTCGAGATAGCGTTCGCCGTCGCTCGCAACGAGCCACACGCCTTCGCCGCGCTCGAACGCGAGGTCGACGCGAGCAAATGTTGGCAGCAGGTGCGATGTCTGAGCGTCGCTCATCGCCTTGGCCGTCCCTGAACCGAAATGAAAGTGCCGCCACAACGGGCGGCACGACGAGCTATTTTATTGCAGCGCAACGCACTGTCAACACGCTCACCGAGCCATTGGGGAGGCGTTATTTGAGCGCCGGGACGCACCGCCGAGGGCGACGCGAAGGGCAATTCGAACAGAGCGAGCATCGCCAACTCGTGGCGTCGTCAACACACGGGCGTTAATAAGTGTGGACGCAAGCGGCTTTCCGCATCGGAACATGTGGACGCGCAGGAGCGCGGTCCTTGCGCCCGACTCCCGCCATAATATAGTTTTCGATTGTACATTAGACATTTCGTGCGGCGGACTGTCTCTGAGTACATCGTCAGTGGAGTACGCGTCGGTCAACGCTCGTTGCCCGGGTCGCGATTGGATTCCGTCGAAGCACTCTGCCGTGACGACTGCCGGGGACATGAGGCCATGAGCTGGACTGACGAACGCGTCGAGACGCTGAAGAAGTTATGGGGCGACGGCCTCTCCGCTTCGCAGATTGCGGCCGAGCTCGGCGGGATCACGCGCAATGCGGTGATCGGCAAGGTGCATCGGCTTGGACTCTCCGGCCGCGCCAAGTCTGCCACGTCGGCAGCGCCTCGTCCGCGCAAGCCGCGTTCGCAGCACATGCTGCGCGTGTCGCGGCCGGCGATGCGCGGCAACACCGCCCTCGCTCAAGCGTTCGAATACGAGGTCGAGGCCGAGCCGGAGCTGGTCGAGAACATCATCCCGTTGGGACAGCGCCGGACGTTGCTCGAATTGAACGAAGACACCTGCCGGTGGCCGATCGGCGATCCTGGTTCGGCGGATTTCTACTTTTGCGGCGGACAGGCCCCGACCGCCGGGCCCTATTGCGCGTATCACTCGCGCTTGGCGTATCAGCCGTCGAACCAGCGGCGCGACCGGCGGCCGTTCCGGGGCTGATCTGCTTTAACCGCAGTCGAAAGCCTCTCCGCTCGTCCCCGCGAAAGCGGGGACCCAGCCCTGCAAAGCAAAGCGATGTCGCGTCCTGCATTCCCGCTTGCGCGGGAATAAGCGGGGAGAGAGCGCGTATCAATCTCGCCAGTCAGCCGGAGCTGCGGCGCGCGTCGGCGCCCGGGCGGCTTGCCGCCTCGAACTGATCGTCGAGCGCGTAACCCGAGCCCGCGCACGGTCCGGATCGGATCGCTCTCCTGGCCGCGGTTGAGCGCCTTGCGCAGGCGGCCGACATGAACGTCGACGGTGCGCTCGTCGATATAGACGTCCGAGCCCCAGACGCCGTCGAGCAGCTGCTCGCGCGAGAACACCCGGCCGGGCCGCTCCATCAGGAATTCGAGCAGCCGGTACTCGGTCGGCCCGAGATCGATCGACCGGCCGGCGCGCGACACCCGCTTCTTCTCGCGGTCGACGATCGATGTCGCCGAACGACAGCACGTCCGCGAGGCGCTCGGGCGCCGCGCGGCGCAGCAGCGCGCCGCACCCGGGCGATCAGCTCGGGCACCGAGAACGGCTTGACGACGTAGTCGTCGGCGCCGGTCACCAGTCCGCGGATGCGCTCGCTCTCCTCGCCGCGCGCGGTCAGCATGATGATCGGCAAGCTCTTGGTCTCGGGCCGCGCCCGCAGCCGGCGGCAGAGCTCGATGCCGGACAGGCCCGGCAGCATCCAGTCGAGGATCAGCGAGGTCGGGGGGCGCTTCCTTCAGCCGCAGGTCGGCTTCGTCGCCGCGCGCGACCGTCTCGACCTCGTAGCCCTCCGCTTCGAGGTTGTAGCGCAGCAGGAGCGCCAGCGCTTCCTCGTCTTCGACGATCAGGATGCGGGCCTTCATCGTCAGCCTCCCTCGAATTCTCCGCACGCCAGCGGCGGCGATCGCTCGTGGTGTCGCCCTTCGGCCGCTGGTCGGCGATCGGCCGTCCTTCGATCATGTAATGTACGGTCTCGGCGATGTTGGTCGCGTGATCGCCCATGCGCTCGATGTTCTTGGCGCAGAACATCAGGTGGATGCAGAACGTGATGTTGCGCGGGTCTTCCATCATGTAGGTAAGCAGCTCGCGGAACAGCGAGGTGCAGAGCGCGTCGATCTCCTCGTCGCCGTTCCAGACCGCCAGCGCCCGCCGAGATCGTGCGCCGGCATAGGCGTCGAGCACCTGCTTGAGCTGCGCGAGCACCAGCGCGCGCCATGTGCTCGACGCCGCGGATCAGCTTCGGCGGATGGAAATCGCCGTCAGCGCCAGCACCCGCTTGCCGATGTTCTTGGCGAGGTCGCCGATGCGCTCGAGATCGTTGGACGACGCGCAGCGCGCCGACGATCTCGCGCAGATCGACCGCCATCGGCTGGCGGCGGGCGATGGTGAGCACCGCCTTCTCCTCGATCTCCGCCTGCAGCGCGTCGATGCTGCGGATCGGCTCGCCACCACTGCGCTGGGCGCGCTCGGCGTCGCGGCGGGTCAGCGCGTCGACCGCGTCGGCGATCTGCTTCTCGGCAAGCCCGCCCATCTCCGCGACCATGCGGGTCGAGCTCCTGGAGATCGACGTCGAACGCCTTGGCGGTGTGTTCGGTCATCGTCTGCTTTTCCTTCCGGCTGGCGAACGCGCGTCGCGCAACTCAGCCGAAGCGGCCGGTGATGTAGTCCTGCGTGCGGCGGTCGCTCGGCGCGGTGAACATCTTGCTCGTCGTAGTCGAACTCGATCAACTCGCCGAGATACATGAAGGCGGTGAAATCGGAGACGCGCGCCGCCTGCTGCATGTTGTGGGTGACGATCACGATCGTGTAGTCGACCTTCAGCTCGTCGATCAGCTCCTCGATCTTGGCGGTCGAGATCGGATCGAGCGCCGAGCACGGCTCGTCGAACAGGATCACCTCGGGCTGCACCGCGACGGTGCGCGCGATGCACAGCCGCTGCTGCTGGCCGCCGGACAGCGACAGGCCGTTGGCGTTGAGCTTGTCCTTGACCTCCTCCCACAGCGCGGCGCGCCGCAGCGAGTGTTCGACCCGCTCGTCGAGCTCCGACTTCGGCAGCTTCTCGTAGAGCCGGATGCCGAAGGCGATGTTCTCGTAGATCGACATCGGAAACGGCGTCGGCTTCTGGAACACCATGCCGATGCGGGCGCGCAGCAGGTTGAGGTCCTGCTTCGGCGACAGGATGTTCTCGCCGTCGAACAGCACGTCGCCGTCCGCCCGCTGGTGCGGGTAGAGGTCGTACATGCGGTTGAGCACGCGCAGCAGCGTCGACTTGCCGCAGCCCGACGGCCCGATGAAGGCCGTCACCTTGTTCTCGTAGAGCGCGATGTTGATCGCCTTCAGCGCGCGGCTGTCGCCGTAGAAGAACTCGAGGTTGCGGATCGAAATCTTCTCCCTGAGATGGGCCGGATCCTCGCTGGCGTGCGAGACGGTCGGGACGGCGACGCTCGGGTGCGTTATCGCGGCAGATACGCTGTTCATGACTGCTTTCTCGACGAGGACAGGGCGCGCGCGGTGATCGAGAGCGCGAGCACGGTGAAGGTGATGATCAGCGCGCCGGTCCAGGCCAGGCTTTGCCAGTCCTTGTAAGGGCGAAAGCGCAAACTGGAAGATGACCACCGGGCAGGCTCGCCATCGGCGCGTTCAGGTTGGTCGACCAGAACTGGTTGTTGAGCGCGGTGAACAAGCAGCGGCGCGGTCTCGCCGCTGATGCGCGCGATCGCCAGCAGCACGCCGGTGATGATGCCGGCCTGGGCGGCCCGGTAGGCGACCCGCATGATCATGAGCGAGCGCGGCAGACCGATCGACGCCGCCGCCTCGCGCAACTGGTCGGGCACCAGGAGCAGCATGTCCTCGGTCGTGCGCACCACGACCGGAATCACGATCACGGCCAGCGCCACCGCGCCGGCGATGCCGGAGAAGTGGCCGATCGGCGCCACCATGACCTCGTAGATGAACAGGCCGATGACGATCGACGGCGCGCTGAGCAGAATGTCGTTGATGAAACGGACCACCGAGGTCAGCCATTCGTGCCGGCCATACTCGGCCATGTAGGTGCCGGCCAGCATGCCGATCGGCGTCCCGATCAGTACGCCGAGGAAGGTCAGGATGAGGCTGCCGATGATGGCGTTGAGCAGCCCACCGCTCGATCCCGGCGGCGGCGTCATTTCGGTGAAGACCCGCAGCGACAGGCCGCTGAAGCCCTCCCACAGCAGCGCGCCGAGAATCAGGACCAGCCAGCCCAGCCCGAACAGGGTCGCAGCCAGCGAGAGGCCGTTCATGATGACGTTGCGGCGCTTGCGTCGTGCGTAGAGCGGGTTCATGGCGTTATCCGATCCGGCGCTCGATGCGCAGCAGCATGTAGCGCGCGATCGCGAGCACGATGAACGTGATCACGAACAGGATGAGGCCGAGCGCGATCAGCGACGAGGTGTAGAGGTCGCCGACCGCCTCGGTGAATTCGTTGGCGATGGTTGCCGAGATGGTGGTGCCGGGCGCCAGCAGCGACGCCGATATCTTGTGCGCGTTGCCGATGACGAAGGTCACCGCCATGGTCTCACCGAGCGCGCGGCCAAGGCCCAGCATCACGCCGCCGATGACGCCGACGCGGGTGTAGGGCAGCACGACGTTGCGCACGACCTCCCAGGTGGTGCAGCCGACGCCGTAGGCCGCCTCCTTGAGCACCGGCGGCACCGCATCGAACACGTCGCGCGAGATCGAGGTGATGAACGGCAGCACCATGATCGCCAGGATCAGGCTGGCGGTGAGCATGCCGATGCCGTAGGGCGGACCGGCGAACAAAGTCGACAGCACCGGAACGTCGCCGAAGATGCGGATCAGGAACGGCTGCAGCGTCTCCTGCAGGAACGGCGCGAACACGAACAGGCCCCAGATGCCGTAGATGATGCTCGGAATGCCGGCGAGCAGCTCGACTGCAATGCCGATCGGCCGCCGCAGGACCATCGGGCAGAGCTCGGTCAGGAACATCGCGATCAGCAACCCGATCGGCACCGCGATCAGCATCGCGATCAGCGAGGTGACGATCGTGCCGTAGATCGGCGCCAGCGCGCCGAATTGTTCGGTTACCGGGTTCCAGCTTTGCGTGAACAGGAATTCGAAGCCGAATTGCTGCAAGGCCGGCCAGGCGCCGATGAACAGCGACACCATCACGCCGCCCAGCAGAAGCAGAACACTGATCGCGCAGGTCCGAGTCAGCGCTCGGAAAAGGATGTCGCCCAACCGCATTCGACTGATCGCACGCGTGCGGCTTGCGACGGCATCGGCAGGCAGGGCATGTCCCGGCAACACAGCGTCAGTCATAGCGTGATTCCACTGTAATGTCCCGCGGGATGACGCGTGGCGACTTGGGAAGCGGCGATCTGCGAGGGCCCTCACGGCAACGCTTCTGCGAGGAAACGCGCCCCCAGCAACCACGGACAAGAGTCAGAGAGAAAGGCGCCGGGGTCGGCGCCTTTCGTGGTGCAGCACGGCTTAGTTGGTGAACAGTGGCTTGCCGCTGCCGTCCTTGACCTCGTCGGCCCAGCTCTTCTTCACGCTGTCGACCACGACCGTCGGCATCGGAACGTAGTCGAGTTCGTCGGCCATCTTGTCGCCCTTCTCGTACGCCCAGGCGAAGAACTTCAGGGCGGCGGAGCTCGCGGCGACATCGGCCGGCTTCTTGTGCATGAGGATCCAGGTTGCCGCCGTCATCGGCCACGACTCGGCACCGGGCTGGTTGGCGAGGATGACGCCATAACCTGGGACCGAGTCCCACTTGGCGTTGGCGGCTGCCGCCTGGAAAGTCGCAGACGTCGCGTCGACGGTCTTGCCGTCCTTGTTGACCATCTTGGCATGCGTCAGCTTGTTCTGATGCGCGTAGGCATACTCGACGTAGCCGATCGCACCCTTGGTCTGGGCCACGTTGTTGGCGACGCCTTCGTTACCCTTGGCGCCGAGGCCGACTGCCGGCCATGCGACCGAGGTGTTGTAGCTGACCTTCGCCTTCCATTCCGGGCTGATTTCCGACAGGTAGTAAGTGAAGTTGTACGTAGTCCCGGACCCGTCGGAGCGATGCACGACCACGATCGGCTGTGCCGGCAGCTTGACGCTGGGATTGAGCTTCTGGATCGCCGGATCGTTCCACGTCTTGATCTGGCCGAGGAAGATGTTGGCCACCGTCGTGCCGTCGAGGACAAGGCCGCCCGGCTTGATGCCCTCGACATTGATGACCGGCACGATACCGCCCATCACCATCGGGAACTGGATGAGCCCGAACTTCTCAAGCTGATCGCCCTTGAGCGGCGCATCGGTCGCGCCGAACGTCACGGTCTTGTTCTGGATCTGCTTGATGCCGCCGCCGGAGCCGATCGACTGGTAGTTGAGACCGATCCCGGTCTCCTTCTTATAGGCATCGGCCCATTTGGCGTAGACGGGATACGGGAAGGAAGCGCCCGCGCCGGAGATATCGGCTGCGGCAACCGGTGAGACTGCAACCGCGGCAAGGAAGCCGGCCGTGGTCAGGGTCTGAAGGAATCTCATGCTCTCTCCTGTTATGAAGGACAAATACCCGGGCGCACGGGCTCGCGCCCGCGGCTCGATCGCGTCCTTGAGTGGTTGGTATTGCTGTTCGAATGAACGACGCGCCGCGGAACTCAGAAGTTGCCTGTGTTGACCAGTTCCAGCGGCTGCGGAACCATCTATGCGTCTCTTGTCTTTCTTGTATGATCGTTTCGTGACACTAAAATGACACCTTAAGCCTTTGACGAAACTCGCAAATTATTGGCCGACGCAGACTCTGCGAGCGGCAGGAAGGAAACAAAGGTAGCGCCCTGCCCCAGCGCGCTTTCGATCGTCAGCCGGCCGCCGTGACGATTGAGGATGTGCTTCACCAGAGCCAGCCCGAGGCCGGTGCCGCCTTGGGCGCGGCTCTCGACAACATCGACGCGATAGAAGCGCTCGGTCAGTCGCGGCAGATGTTCGGGCGCAATCCCCGGCCCGTAGTCGCGAACCGCGACCCGCGCTTCGCGCCGCGCGCCCAGACCTTCGCCGATCGCGACGTCGATATCGACCCGCTTGCCGGAGGAGGCATATTTGAGCGCGTTCTCCACCAGATTTTCGAACACCCGCAGCAGTTCGTCGCGGTCGCCCTGCACCAGGAGCGGCTTTGCCGGCGCCGTCACCTTGACCTCGACGCCGCGGTCGCGCGCGAGCGTCTGCAAACCGTCGGCGACCTGACGGACGATGGCGGCAAGATCGACCTCCTTGTCCGGCCGCAGATGGGCGTTGAGCTCGATCCGCGACAACGACAGAAGATCGTCGATCAGCCGGGCCATGCGGGTGGCCTGGGCCTGCATGATCTTGAGAAACCGCTCGCGCGCCGTGACATCGTCGCGCGCCGGACCCTGCAGCGTCTCGATGAATCCCGACAGCGTGGCCAGCGGTGTGCGCAGTTCATGGCTGGCATTGGCGACGAAGTCCGCGCGCATCTCCTCGGCCCGGCGCAGCGGCGTCAGGTCGTGGAACGCGACGAGCATCAGGCCGCCCGCCGGGGGCGTCGTGATGCCCGCGATCGGACTGACGATCACCTCGTACCAGCGATCGACCGGTACGCGGTCGAAGATTTCCACCCGCTGCGCAATGCCGTCCGCGCGCGCCCGGCGGATCGCATCGACGATCTCGGGATTGCGCAACGCCGCCGAGACCGGCTCGCCGCGGCGCAGGCTGGGTGCGATCATCCTGGCCTCGGCGTTCATCGCGAGCACGCCGCCGTGGCGGTCGAGCGCAATCACCGCGTCGGGCAGCCCGCGCCAGCACCGAGCCGATCAGCCGCTCGTCGATCCGCAGACTGGGACGCTCGCCCGGCCGCAGCGCCGAGGGCAACACTTCGCCGGAAGCGGTCGCCACAACGGCGAGGACGACCGCGCCAAGCGTCACCAACGCAGGAACCGTCGCGAGCACGCCGCCCAACCAGAGCCCGCCCACCGCGACAACGGTCACCGACAGCACCAGCCGCGCGCGCTTCAGCCGGCTCAGCCAAAGCTCGCGCCACCCGGCTTCGCCGCTGCCCTGAGTTACGCTCATGGTGCGAGCGTTCGAAGGCGTGCCGACCTTTGCCGATGGAACGGATCGGCTGGCATCAGCGATCCTCCGCGTGTTTGTTGTGCGGTTCGGTGGCGCCTGCCTGGTCGGCAGCCGAAGCTGGAGCCAGCGACGTCGCTGGCATCACGCGCGGTGTCACGAATGCAAGCCAAAGCTCCCGGCCGCCGAGGATCATCAACGAAAGCGCAAACGGAACGATGTAGTAGAGCAGCCGGAACAGCAGCAGGCCGGCGAGCAGTTCCTCCTTGTCGAACTGCCAGAGCGCGACCAGCATCGCGGCGTCGAACACCCCGAGCCCGCCCGGAGCGTGGCTGGCGAAGCCCAGCAGGGTCGCCGCGACGAAGATCACCGCGACCGTGATGAAGCCGACATGGGGCTCGGCCGGAACCAGCATGTACATCGCCAGCGCACAGAAGCCGAGATCGACGATGCCGATGCCGATCTGCAGCAGCGTCAATGGCCCGCCCGGCAGGGTGACGCTCCAGCCGTGGCGGCCGACGGTCCGCGGCTTGCTGCCAGACCCAGGCCACGTAGAGCGCGAGGATGACAAGGATGAGGATCGCAGCGCCGCGGTTGAACCAGGCCGGCAACTGGTTGATCGCGGAAGCGGCCTGCGGCGCATAGGCGATGCCGAGGCCCAGCACGGTGGCATTGCCCGAGCCAGAACGTCAGGCCGGCGACGAAGCAGATCTTCGCGACATCGATGGCGCTGACGCCCCAGGCCGAGTAGACGCGGTAGCGCACCGCGCCGCCGGTGAAAACGCTGGCGCCGACATTGTGACCGACCGAATAGCTGGTGAAGCCGGCAAGCGCGGCGATCCGATAGGGAACATCGCGCCGGCCGATCGTGCGCAGGGCGAACAGGTCGTAGAACGTCAGGGTGAAGTAGCCGCCCGCAACGCATGCCGCAGCCAGCGCAATGTCGCGCCACTTGGCGGACTTCAAGGCTTCGACAACCTCGTGGACGTCGATGTTGCGCAGGATGCGATAGAGGACGATCACCGCAATCGCGATGATCGCCAAGCTCAGCACGACGCCGATGCGATGCAGCCCGACAGTCCGGTCGCAGAGCACGGACTGCGGCGCGCAGCAGACCGAGCGCGCCCGGCTCACGATAGGGTGATTGCGCGTCCATCAGTCGATCCAGCGAGGGAAGCTTCCGGCATTCTGCACATATCGACGTTGCGGCGTTCGATTTCCATCCCGTCTTGGCAGCGGCCGGCAATAAAGGCGGGAACCAGGTCCGGAACCCGTAGTCGGCAACGCTTAGCAAAACTCCGGTAGCGACGCGAGAGCGCGCCTTCTTCTACCGCACCGGTCCACAGACAAGCCCCCTGCCGGCTCCCGGGACGTTCTGGTAAGGTGAACTTCAACTCGCAAGCGAGGCACGCGGCCGCTCCGTCAACGGGGCCGACCTGACGCCCACAAGAAAATCGGAGGACCCTCCCATGACCGCAGATTTCGAAGCCGCCGATGGATTGCCGCGACGCACCGTGCTGATGGGTGCCAGCCTCGGCGTCGGGGCGGGACTGGTGTCCGGTCTCGCGCCGAGCGCGCAAGGCGCAGACCGCTGCCGCGCCCGGCACCGAGCTGCCGATCTGGAGCGCCGAATACTGGGCCAACAAGGGCAATGTCACGCTCAATCTCTGGCGCAAGCGGGTCGGCGCGCCGAAGCCGGGCGAGCCGCCGCTGCCGGTGCTGTTCCTGGTGCACGGCTCGTCGAATTCCACGCGCTCGTCCTACGACCTGACCGTGCCGGGCAAGGGCGAATACTCGTTCATGAACGTCTTCGCGCGCCACGGCTACGACGTCTGGACCATGGACCACGACGGCTACGGCCATTCGGGCAGTTCCGGCAACAATTCGGACATCGCCAGCGGCGTCGAGGATCTCAAGGCCGCGATCCCGGTGGTGGTGCAGGAGACCGGGCAGCAGCAGGATGCATTTCTACGGCACCTCGTCGGGCGCGATCCGCGCCGGCGCCTATGCGCAGGCCCAGCCGGAGCATGTCGGACCGGCTCGTGCTGGTCGCCTTCACCTACAAGGGCACCGGCTCGCCGGAGATCGCGCGCCGCAACGCGCGGGTCGCCGAGTTGCGCGCCAATCAATCGCCGCAAGCGCGACGCCGCGATGATCCGCTCGATCTTCACCCGCGACGGCCATGCCTCGAGCTACGACCCGGCGGTGCCCGAGGCGATCATCGCCCAGGAGATGAAGTTCGGCGAACAGATCCCGACCGGCACCTATCTCGACATGGCGGCGCAATCTGCCGCTGGTCGATCCGAAGAAGGTGCTGCTCGCCGGTGCTGATGATCCGCGGCGAGCCACGACGGCAACTCGACCAACGAGGATCTGCTCGACTTCTTCCGCACCTGCCGAACGGCGACCGCCAGTTCGTGATCCTGCCGCATACCGCGCACAGCTCGGGTACAGTAACAATCGGCACCTGCTGTACTATGCGGTGAAAAACTTCCTGGCCTCGCCGGCAGCCGTGCAGTCATAAATCGAGCAACGACGCATTCGCGTCACGACCACTCGGGAGGACGCCATGCGCGGCCGATTGTTTCTCATTGCGCTGATCGCTGTCATCGTGGGCGCCCAGCCCGCCCGTGCTCAACTGGAGAAGCCGAATCTCGACGCTCGCGGTCGGCGGCAAGACTCTGGTGGCGTATCTGCCGCTGACCATCGCGGAACGGCTCGGGCTGTTCGAAAAGGAAGGCCTCAAGGTCACGATCAACGACTTCGCCGGCGGCTCGCGCGCGCTGCAGTCGCTGGTCGGCGGCAGCGCCGACGTGGTGTGCGGCTCCTACGAGCACACCATCCTGATGCGGGCCAAGGGCGTCAACATCAAGTCGGTGGCATTGCACAACAATTCGCTCGGCACCGTCATCGGGCTGACGCCCGAGAAGGCGAAGTCCTACCGCGCGCCCAAGGACCTGGCGGGTTTCAAGATCGGCGTGACCTCGCCCGGCTCGGCGTCGAGCCTGGGAGTAGCCCTGCTGCTCGCCAAGGCCGGCCTGACGCTCGACAAGGTCTCGATCATCGGCGTCGGCACCGGCGCGAGCGCGGTGGCGGCGATGAAATCCGGCCAGATCGACGGCATGTCGAATTTCGACCCGGCGATCCTGCTGCTGGAGCGCGACAAGCTGCTCGTGCCGGTGGTCGACTTCGCGCACGCCGAAGGGACTCGACGAGCTCTACGGCGGCCCGATGGCCGGGTCGTCGTTCTACTTCACCGAGGACTTCATCAAGCGCAACCCGCGCACGACGCAGGCCTTCGTCAACGCGGCCGTGAAGGCGATGCACTGGATCGCCAAGGCGTCGGTCGACGAGATCGTCGCGGCGGTGCCGACGGAATACTATGCCGGCGGCGACCGGGCGGTGTACGCCAGGATGGTCGAGCTCAACCGCGGCGCCTTCACCAAGGACTGCCGGACCGACCCTGCATGGGCCGAGAACGACTTACCGCGCCGTTTCGGCCCACGACGAGACGCTGAAGAACGTCAAGGTCGACCTCAAGGATACCTACGACAACTCGTTCGCCGACAAGGCCAACGCCGCGGCGCGCTGACACGATCAACCGTCTAGTCGGATTGAACCAGCTTCATTGCGAGGAGCCCCCAAACCGGGGGCGACGAAGCAATTCAGATCCTTCATCGTTCTAACCGGATTGCTTCGCTTCGCTCGCAATGACGCAACTATGCCGTCGGCCAGTTCGCCTCAGAAGCCGACCGCCGCGTCACGGTCCCATCGCTTCAGCTCTGCAGCCGCCCCCGGACCGGTCGGATGGAAGCCCGGGCATTGTTGGCAGACGCCGCCTGCAGCAGCCGTCGCGCCTCGTCGCGGTTGTTCCGCAGCAGGCGCCATTGTCCGACATGGAAATTCGTTTCGCACTGCGTGCGCAGCGTCTCCATGCCAGCCTTGAGCACGGCTTCGGGCGAACGGCGTCCAAGATAGAGATCGAATGCAAGCGGAGCCGTTGCGTTGATGCGCTTCAATCTTTCCAATTCTGCTTTCAGTTCCGCAGTCCCGTCCGGCCGGCGCGAGCGCGCGCCAAAGCATCGGCGCGGTCCTGATTGTTCGTTGAGGACGGAAGAAGCTGTTGGCCCGGTGAAGATCAGCAGCCGAAGCAGGGACGTCGCCTCGATAGAAATGTGCATAGCCCCGGTGGCCGATACTGGTCGTCATTATCCGGAACGGCTGAGGGCCTCGGTGTAGTTGGCAACGGCGCGATCGTAGTCACCGGTATCGACCAGGAGGCTGCCGCGCCACTCGTAAGCACTGCGGTATTTCGATCGAGCCGATCGCCTCGGTCAGGTCTGCGATCGCGCGTTGCAAATCGTCGAGGATGCGCCAGGCCAGGGCGCGGTAGACGTACGCGCCCGGCGTCGTTCCTGCGTTTGTTGCAGGAGTTGTCACTATGTCGGTGCAATCGATGATCCGGGCCGCGGATTCGACCTCCAGAATGTCGCCCTTGCAGATCAACCACGCAAAGCGGCACGGCCGGATGGTCAGCAGTTCGCCGCCATCATGCAGCTACGTACAAGCGTGTGCAGCACGTATGGTGCACGCCTCCACGTACCGGGCTGACGAGCTGGTCTCCGCGGCCTCGGCATCGATAACAGATCAGTTACGTCGAGGCGCTTCTTCCGCGCGCTATTTCAGCTCGCCGTCGGCGAAGAAAGCGCGCAGCTCGGCGTAGGTCTCCTCCGGCGCCTCTTCCGACAGATAGTGCCCGCACGGCAGCGCCTTGGCGCCGCGAATGTCGGCGGCGTAGTCCTTCCACACCTCGGCCGGCTTGTGGTTGCGGCCGACCGCGCCGGTGGCGCCCCACAGCAGCAGCGTCGGGCAGGCGATCTTCCGGCCCGCGGCGAAATCCTCGGTGTCCATCGCGAAGTCGACCGTCGCGGTGGCGCGATAGTCCTCGCACATCGCGTGCACGGTCGCCGGATTGCGGAAGCAGCGCTTGTATTCTTCGAGCGCCTCCTTGCCGAAGAAGCTCAGCCCCTGCGCGGTCTTGGCGAGCTTCCTGGTGATGATAGAAGTCCGGGTCCGCGCTCATCAGCCGCTCCGGCATGTCGTAGGGCTGGATCATGAAGAACCAGTGATAGGACGCGGTCGCCCAGGCTTTGGTCACGTGAGTTGAACAGGTGGTGCTGCGGAATGATGTCGAGGATCGCCGCGCGCGCGACCTTCTCGGGATGATCGAGGCACATGCGATGGAGCACGCGCGCGCCGCGGTCATGGCCCGCGGCGTATGAAGCGCGCAAAGCCGAGCGCCGCCATCACCTCGACCTGGTCCTGCGCCATGGCGCGGAACGAATAGCCGGAATGATCGTCGCCGCCCGGCGGTTTCTCGGAATTGCCGTAGCCGCGCAGGTCGGTCGCCACCACGGTGAACTCTTGCGCGAGGCGCGGCGCAAACTTGTGCCAGGACAGGTGGGTGAACGGATTGCCGTGCAGCAGCAGCAGCGGCGGACCCTTGCCGCCGTGCACCGTGACGATGCGCGCTCCCGAGGTGGCGATTTCGGTGCGGGTGAAATTTTCCAGCATCCCGGCAAGCCCCTTCCTTTCGCCTTGGAAACCGTCGATAGCTTCCACAAGCTCCTTGGCGAAACGGCATTGTAGAGCCGTGCCTGTAGGACGTAACCCATCTTGCGGGAGGGCATGGGCGACGCGCAACCGCCGCACGGACTTGAAGATGGAATTGGCTCCGTTCATTGCGGTCTATGGCGTGTGGCTGGTCGCCGCGTTCATTGCGTTCGAGACCATCGGCGCGCCGCTGCCGGCCGAAGCCGCCCTGATCGCTGCCGCGGTGTTTGCGGCCACGACCAACGAACTCGACATCCGCTGGCTGCTGGCGATCGCAAGCCTCGCCGCCATCGTGGGGAACATTGCCGGTTACTGGATCGGCCGCCGGTATGGCTACCGGCTGCTGATGCGCTACGGCCACCGCGTCGGCCTGACCGAGGCGCGTATCAAAATCGGACAGTGGCTGTTCTTGCGTTACGGCGGCCGGTTCGTCTTCGTCGCCCGGTTCCTGCCGTTCCTGCGCAACATGGCCGCCGTGCTGGCGGGCGCGCATCGCATGGCGCAGGTCAGGTTCTACCTCGCCAGCACCGCCGCGGCCGTGGCCTGGGTGCTGATCTTCGGGCTGGCCGCCTATGGGTTCGGCGATGCATTTGCCCACGCCGCCTCGCCGGCCACGATTGGGCTGGCGGCGATCGCCCTGGCGATCGTCGTCGGGCTTCCGGTCGCGATTTTACGTTGGGAAAAGCGCCTTCTGGCGCAGGCGGAGCTTGGATTGCCCGATCCGCCCCCGTCGCCCTCGGTTTGACGCCGCCGGCAAGAGAGCAGCGTTAATAACATTCATTCTAAATGCGGTCCGAAAGGGTGTGAAACGGTCACGATTTTTGGCATAGGATGGGGTATAGGCGTCTGCGATCCCGCCCGGGAATAATGAGATAATGTCAGTCCGGCGAAATCTCTGGGACCCGTCCACGATCGACGGCCACGCAACCGACGGCGCGACAGCGCCTGACGGCGGCATCCTGCTGCCGGACCACGCCTTTGTGTTTCACACCGCCGCCCCGGACGCTGCTCCCGCAGCAGACGATTGGTCCGGCGTTGCGATCGAGGTCGACTTCGTCGACGACACGATCCAGTTCGCCGACACGGCGAGGGATTCCGCGGTGGCCTCGGTGCAGGACGTGCCGGGCGAAACGCAGTCGCTGACGTACGCGGAACTGACGGCGCTTTATCCCGGCATCGTCTGGCCGCCGATGTCCGAGTGGACGTCATCCGCCACCGATGGCGGCGATCCGCGGTCGGTTGCGCCGTCGCAGGACGATCCGGAAATTGCAGCGGTTCAGACGTGGGGCCCGCGGGTCTCGACTGGCGGATCACCCCCGACTTCGACGACGATCCGGGCTGGGTTCCGGGCGTCGTGACGCAGCCGTCGACCGATACGAGGCCTCCCGCAGCGCCGCGCCGCCGGATGCGTCGTCGCAAGACGATCCGGAAGTCTCAGCGGTTCAGAATGTGGGTGCCCGCGGGCCTCGACTGGCGGATCACGCCCGATTTCGACGACGATCCGGGCTGGGTTCCGGGCGTCGTGACGCAGCCGTCGTCCGAAGAATCCGGAGAGGAAGACTCCGAAGAGGACGACTCCACGACGCCCGACGATGACGTTGCACCGCCGGATACGTCGTCGCAAGACGATATGGGAGTTGAGACTTAGGCCCCGGGTCCCGCTGGGCTCGATTGGCAGGTGACCCCGGATTTTGACGACGACCCGGGTTGGTATCCGGGCTGGATCCCGACGTCTGCGACTGCTCCCAGGACCGGCGCCGCTGAACCGGCAAGTTCCGCCGCCACCAGCGGCGCGGACGAGCCGCCAGCTCTGCGAGACGAAACACAGACGTCATCGCTGACGCTCGCCGAGCTCAACGAGCAATATCCGGGCATCGTCTGGCCGGCCAACTGGTGGCTGCTGTAGCGGTCCCTTATCAAGCGCGGATGCTGCTGCTAGACCTTGGAGCCTGAGTTTGCGCTCCGGGACGGCATGGCTCACATTCAAATCCGCGATGTTTCGCTGACTTACGATACGCCGGCCGGCCGTGTCGCGGGCGTCGACGGCGTCAGCTTCGATATCGAGCAGTCCGAGTTCGTCTGCCTGGTGGGGCCGTCCGGCTGCGGCAAGACGACGCTGCTCAACATCATCGCCGGTTTCCTGCGACCGAGCGCGCGGCGAGATCCGCATCGGCGGCGCGCCGATCACCGGCCACGGCATGGACCGCGGCATCGTGTTCCAGGACTTCGCGCAGCTGTTTCCCTGGCGCACCGCGCTCGGCAACGTGTCGTTCGGGCTGGAGATGAAGGGGGTCGCCAAGGCGGAGCGCGAGGAGATCGCGCGGCGCGCAGCTCAAGCTCGTGAAGCTCGAGAAGTTCGTCAAATCCTATCCGCACCATCTCTCGGGCGGCATGCAGCAGCGCGTCGCGATCGCCCGCGCGCTTGCCTACAATCCGGCCGTGCTGCTGATGGACGAGCCGTTCGCCGCGCTCGATGCGCTCACCCGCGACGACATGCAGCGGCTCCTGGCCGACGTGTGGCGCGAGACCAAGAAGACCGTGGTCTACGTGACCCACAACGTCGCCGAGGCGGTCTATCTGGCGGACCGGGTGGTGGTGATGACGCCGCACCCGGGCACGCTGAAGGCCGTGGTCCCGATCTCGCTGGCACGGCCGCGCGATCCGCTGAGCGTCGAATTCCTCGAATATCAGAAGCAGCTCCTGCGTCATCTCGGGCAGGACGCCGCCGCCAAGGATTGAGCTACAATTGGACGAGAGCCGCCCGGCAAGAGGCGGTCACTGGAAACCCGCAGCGCCCACGTCGGCCAGGAGGAAAGCCATGCGACAGCAGCCCGCAAGACTCACGCGACGGCAATATCTCGCCGCAACCGGCGCGGCCGCGCTCACCGCCGGCCTCGGCTTCCGTCCCGCCTCCGCGCTCGAGCCTATCCGCCAGGGCTACCAGACCAACATCTGGGGAATGCCGACCTATTACCTGATGCGCTCGGGCCTGCTGGAGAAGCGCGGCATCAAGTTCCAGGAATTCGCCGTGCCGTCCGGCAACCTGACCATGCAGCAGATGGTGGCGCGGCAGGTCGACCTCGGCACCTATGCGGGCCAGTCCTTCACCATCGGCCACGACAAGGGCGGGCTCGTCGCGCATCGCGCATGATCGAATATGTCGGCAAGACCGCGCAGATCGTGGTGCGCAAGGACCTCAACATCACCAAGGTCGAGCAGCTCAAGGGCCTGAAGGTCGCCAACCAGACCGGCTCGTCGGTCGGCAACATCTTCGTCGACATCATCGCGCAGAACGCCGGGCTGAAGAAGGGCGACTTCCAGGAAGTCCGCATGAACGTCAACAACATGGTCGCCGCGATGGCCGCCAAGACCGTGGACGCCATGGTCAACGTCGAGCCCTACAACGCAATCGCCGTCGCCGAAGGCATCGGCACGTCGATCATGGACTTCTCGAGCGTCGACCGCATGCCGGTGTTCATGGCCGCGACGCCCGATTTCGTCGACAAGAATGCCGACACGGTCGTCGCCTATCTCAAGTGCTGGCAGGACGTCGCCACGCGACTTCAAGGACAACCCGAACAAGGTCGCGGACGTGATCTATGCGTTCTTCACCTCGAAGGGCTACAGCATGTCGCGCGATACCTTCGCCAAGGCGCTCGCCCGCGTCGAGGTCAACCCGGGCTTCCCGCACCGACCTGCAGCCCCAGTTGCAGAAGCGACGCCGAGGTGCTGCTGCGGGAGAAGAAAATCTCCGCCATCCCCGACTGGAAGAAGGCGCTGCGCCCGGACCTCTGGGCAGAAGGCCAGCGCGTAGCGGTTCTGCGCGCTCCACCTTGGCGCTTTGAAGGTACGGCCGCGCCGCGGCGTCCCCTCTCCCGCATAGCCCGTCGCAAGACGGGCGTGAACGCCCTTTCGCGGGGGAGGGATAGGGAGGGGGCAGGCAATAAGAATTCGCGCAAGTGCACCCCCTCCCCAACCGCTGCCCCGCGCAAGCGGGAGAGCGGAGTACACCGACATTGCCGCGCGTTTATGCGCAATGCGTCCACGGCCTTTTCTTTGCCGGGCGAAACGCGCTAAATCCCCGCGCATTGCCAATCCCAAGGAGCACGCCCAAATGGCCGTTATCGACCGGAGCCCTGCGCAGATCGGGCTCGTACGAACCCGTCACCTGGAATTTCAAGCTGATCGGCCAGCACGCGCTCGACGGGTTCGGCGGCATGGGCGAAGGCATGTCGATCCAGATTGCGCCGGACGGCCGGCGCATCCTCTGGCTCGCGCATGAGAGCGCGCCGAAGAATTTCACCGGCGTCGACGTCTCCGACCCGCGCAAGCCCAAGGTGGTGGTGCAGACCGACCTGCCGCAGGCGCACATGCGCTCCAACTCGCTGGAGACCTGCGGCAACCTGATGGCGGTCGCCTACCAGACCCAGAAGAAGGGCCTGCAGCCCGCCGGCTTCGAGCTGTTCGACATCTCGGTGCCGGAAAAGCCCAAGTCGATCTCGTTCTTCGACTGCTCGGGCGCGACCTCGCGCGGCGTGCACCAGCTCTGGTTCTGCGACGGCGAATACGTCCACTGCGCCTCGGGCGCGGCCGACTTCCAGCCGACGCATCCGAACGACGACCAGTTCTACCGCTGCGTCGACGTGCGCAATCCATCGAAGCCGGTCGAGGTCGGCCGCTGGTGGATGCCCGGCACCCGGCAGGGCGACAACGTCATGCCGCCGCCGCGCCATCCGCTCGACAAGGGTTACCGCGCGCACAACTGCAACGTCTATCCGCAGCGGCCGGACCGCTGCTACCTCGCCTATATCGACGGCGGCATGTTCGTGCTCGACATCTCCGACAAGGCGAACCCGAAGAAGATTTCGTCGTGGACCAACTCGCCGCCCTACACGGGCTTCATGCACACGGTCGTGCCGCTGTTCGACCGCGGGCTGATGCTGGTGACCGACGAGGCGACCGAGAACAACTGCAAGGACTGGCCGAAGCTGATCTGGGTTCTCGACGCCCGCGAGGAGACGAATCTGGTGCCGATCTCCACCTGCCCGGTGCCGGATCACACCGTCTACGCCAAGGCCGGCCGCTTCGGCGCGCACAACATCCACGAGAACGTGCCGCTGCCGACCTGCTGGCAGTCCGACCAGATCGTGCTCGGCACCTTCTTCAACGGCGGCCTGCGCGCCTACGACATCGCCAATCCGTATCAGCCGAAGGAGGTCGGCGTGTTCATTCCGCCGGCGCCGCCGCTTGCACCGACGGGAACGATTCAGATCAACGACGTGTTCGTCGACGAGCGCGAGATCGTCTACTGCGTCGACCGCCATGTCGGCGGGCTCTACATCCTGGAGATGGATTTCTGAGGCGAGCGGCATAGAAGGTGCTCACCCTCCCCTGGAGGGGGAGGGTCGGCGAGCGAAGCGAGCGGGGTGGGGTGACGCTATGAGCAAGAGCGCATCACTGGCCGGCTTCCGGCGCGCCACGGCGCGGAGGCTCCGCGCCAGGCAAACCGGCGCGGAAATGGCGCTCTGGCGCGAACTCCGCAAGCTTGAAGTCAAGGGCACGCATTTCCGACGGCAGGTGCCGATAGGACCGTACGTGGCCGATTTCGCCTGTCTCGCCTCACGGCTGGTAATTGAACTCGACGGATCGCAGCATGGCGAGAAGACCGCTCAGGCGCACGACTATGCCCGCACTCGGTGGCTGCGGTCTGAAGGTTATCGCGTGCTCCGGTATTGGAACAATGATTTGACCGCGAACTTGCAGGGCGTGATGGAAACCATTCACGCCTACCTCTACGGGTCAACCGTGCAAGACCCAAAGCCGTTCAAGCATTCGCGCCGCGCCAAGCTCACCCCACCCCGGCGCGCTTTGCGCGCCGACCCTCCCCCTCCAGGGGAGGGTGAAGAGGGCAGTTGCGAGCCATCATGATGCTCGAGCTGTTTCCATCGCGCGCGGCGGGCCCGTTCGGGCGGCGGCAGAAACATGCGCGCGGCGGACGCATTCCCGTCACTGTCGTCACCGGCTTCCTGGGCGCCGGCAAGACCACGCTGGTGCGCCGCTTCCTCGCGACGCCCGAGGGCGAAGGCACCGCCGTCATCATCAACGAGTTCGGCAGCGTCGGCATCGACGATGCGCTGGTGCGCGACTCCGCCGACGAGATCACGCTGCTCGGCAACGGCTGCCTGTGCTGCAACACCCGCTCCGATCTGCAGAACGCGCTGCGCCGGCTGGTCGCCGAGCGCGAGCAGGGCACGGTGCCGCCGTTCCGCCGCATCCTGATCGAGACCAGCGGCCTCGCCGATCCCGGCCCGATCCTGCAGACCTTCGCGACCGACCGCGCGCTCGGCGGCGAGTTCCACGTCGAGGTCGTGCTGGCGGTGGTCGATGCGGCCGGCGGCCTCGCGACGCTCGAATGGTCGGCGGAGGCGCGCAAGCAGGTGATCCTCGCCGACCGCCTGGTGATCTCGAAAACCGACCTCGCGCGACGCCGACACCATTGCGTGCCTGAGCGAGCGCCTGCGCGAGCTCAATAGCCGCGCCGCCATCGTGACGGCCATCTCCGGCGACCTCGATCCGCGCGCGCTCACCGACGCCGCCGACGACAGCGGCCGCGCCGCCGTAGACCATGCGGGGTTCGTCGCCGAAGCGGAGCACACCGACGGCATCGCGAGCTTCGTGTGGACCGAGAGCTTCGCCGGTCGAGTGGACGGTGTTCGCCCGCGCGCTCGAAACGCTGCTGGCGCTGCGCGGTCCCGACCTCCTCCGCGTCAAAGGCTTCCTCAACGTCGCGGGCTGCCGCGGGCCCGTGCTGGTGCAGGTGGTGCAGCACCTCGCGCATCCGCCGGTCGAACTCGCGGCCTGGCCGGACGGCGATCAGGCCAGCCGGCTGGTCTTCATCACCCGCAATATCGGCGAGGCGCAGGTGCGCGCGCTGTTCGCGGCGGTGCGCGACCTTGCACCATCGTAGGGCGCAATAAGCGCAAGCGCATTGCGCCATTTCTCCTTCACTTTTCGCCCAGCGGTTCGGCGCAATGCGCGCGGCTTCGCTGCGCTTATTGCGCCCTACAAGTCTGTTCCCAAGGGCCGGCGGTTGGACTAGCCTCCCGTTTGGAATTGATCGCAACAAGCGACGCGCGCGACCCGGACGACCTCAGATCGTCCCCGATCGCCAATCCTGGGAGACACGCACCGATGGCCCGAATTTCCCTCGACGTGAACGGCAAGCACGCACACGATCGACGCCGATCCGGACATGCCGCTGCTCTATGCGCTGCGCAACGACCTCGGCCTGAACAATCCGAAGTTCGGCTGCGGGCTCGCGCAATGCGGCGCCTGCACGGTGCATCTCGACGGCCAGCCGGTCCGCTCCTGCGTCACGCCGCTGTCGGCGGTCGGCAACGGCAAGGTCGTGACGCTCGCCGGCCTCGGCACGCCCGAGAAGCCGCATCCGCTGCAGACCGCCTATGTCGAGGAGCAGGTGCCGCAGTGCGGCTACTGCATCAACGGCTGGATCATGACGGCCGCGGCGTTCCTCGCGCGACAAGAAGAAGCCGACCGACGCCGAGATCAAGGAGGCGCTCGACGGGCTCAAGTGCCGCTGCGGCACGCACATGGCGCATCATGCGCGCGGTCAAGCGCGCCGCCGCGATGATGGGCTGAGGGAGGACGCGCCATGACCAAGATCGAGAAAGCCTCCGCATTCTCCCGCCGCTCGCTGCTCAAGGCCGGCGGCGCCCTCGTCGTCTCGGTCGGCAGCCCGATCGGCGCTCGACACCGTGCTGGGCGATCGGCGAGGCCTTCGCCCAGGGCGCCAAGCCGCCGCTGACGCCCGACCAGCTTGTCCTCCTACATCGCCGTCAACGCCGACGGCACGGTCTCGGCCTTCTTCGGCAAGATGGACATGGGCCAGGGCCTGTTCGTCGCCATCGGCCAGATGGTGGCCGAAGAGCTCGACGTGCCGTTCAAGGCCGTCACGGTTCTCATGGGCGACACCGCCACCAGCGTGAACCAGGGCGGCGCTTCCGGCTCGACCGGCATCCAGCGCGGCGGCATGCAGATGCGCATGGCGGCGGCCGAAGCGCGCCGCGTGCTGGTCGAGATGGCGGCCGAGAAGCTCGGCGCTGCCGGCCGATCAGCTCACCGTCACCGACGGCGTCGTGCACGCCAAGAGCGATGCGGCCAAGAAGGTGAGCTACGCCGAGCTGATCGGCGGCGCTACTTCAACGTCCAGCTCGACTGGAACAAGCAGATGCGGCAACCCGCTCTACGCGCCCGGCAAGGCGAAGCCGAAGAACGCCGACGCGAGTACAAGATCGTCGGCAAGCCGATCAAGCGCGAGGACGTCGCGCCGAAGGTGTTCTGCCAGGAGGACTACTGCACCGACATCAAGGTGCCCGGCATGGTGCACGGCCGCATGATCCGCCCGGCGGTCGCCGGCGCGGTGCCGGTCAAGGTCGACGAGAGCTCGATCAAGGACATCCCGGGCGCGCAGGTCGTCTGGGAGAAGGGCTTCCTCGGCGTCGTCGCCGACAAGGAATGGGACGCGATCAAGGCCGCGCAGAAGCTCAAGGTCGAGTGGTCGGAGGTCAAGCCGCCGTTCCCCGACCAGACCGCGCTCTACGACCACATCCGCAAGGCGCCGGTCCGCAAGCGCGAGATCGACGGCAAGCGAGACCGGCAACGTCGACGAGGCGTTCAAGACCGCCGCGCGCGTGGTCGAGGCCGAATACGAATGGCCGTTCCAGTCGCACGCCTGCATGGGACCGGCCTGCGCGCTGGTCGAGATCAAGGACGGCAAGGTCACCTGCTGGACCGGCTCGCAGAAGTCGCACTTCGTCGCGAACGGCGTCGCCGCGACGCTCGGCATGCCGCTCGAGCAAGGTGCGCGCGATCTGGGTGGTCGGGCCCGGCGTCCTACGGCCGCAACGACGCCGACGACGCCGCGATGGACGCCGGCGTGCTCGCGAAGGCGGTCGGCAAGCCGGTGCGCCTGCAATACACGCGCGACGAAGGCACCGGCTGGGATCCGAAGGGCCCGGCCTCGATCCACCGCGCGCGCGCCGCGATCGACGCGCACGGCAACGTCATCGCCTACGACTTCATCAGCAAGGGCTTCTCGCGCCTCGACGTGCAGCACGAACGGGCAGCAAGCCGGCCGACACGCTCGCCGGCCAGACTCGCTCGGCGTCGCCGCTGCAAGCCGGTCGACGGCTTCGGCGTGCCGGCCGAAGTCCTACGAGTTCGCCAACAAGCGCATGGCGTGGGAGACGATCCCGCCGCTGCTCGACCGCGCCTCGCCGCTGCGCATCGTCGCATCTGCGCGATCCGGTCGGGCCGCAGATCCACTTCGCCAGCGAATCCTTCATGGACGAGGTGGCGGCGTGCGCTCGACGTCGATCCGGTCGAGTTCCGGCTGCGCCACGTCAAGGACGCCGCGCGACATCGCGGTGATCAAGGCCGCGGCCGAGAAGTGCGGGCTGGCAGACGCGGCCCTCGCCGCGCCGCGACCAGACCGGCAGCAAGGTGTCGGGACGCGGCATCGCCTACTCGCAGCGCAACGGCACGCGTTGCGCGATCGTCGCCGAGGTCGATGTCGACCGCGCGACCGGCAAGATCTGGGCGCGCAAGTTCACCGTCGCGCACGACTGCGGCCAGATCATCAACCCGGACGGTCTGCGTCAACACGCATCGAGGGCAACATCGTGCAGGGCATCAGCCGCACGCTGTGGGAGGAGGTCAAGTTCGACAACAAGGCGGTGACCAGCGTCGACTGGATGACCTATCCGATCCTCGACATCACCGAGACGCCGGAGACGATCGACATGCGTGCTGATCGACCAGCCGGAGCTGCCGCCGACCGGCGCCGGCGAGCCGTCGATCCGCCCGGTCGCGGCCGCGATCGCCAACGCGATCTTCGACGCGACCGGCGTGCGCATCCGCCGCGTGCCGTTCTCGCCCGACCGGGTGAAGCAGGCGCTGTCGTAGACCGCGTGACGGCAAGTCGCGCTCGATGCGACATATTGGATCGCTCGCGCCACAACGTCCCCTCCCCCGCTTGCGGGGGAGGGTTGGGGAGGGGGCACAGCACCGAGACTGGAGCGAATTCACCCCCTCCCCCCACCCCTCCCCCGCAGGCGGGGGAGGGAGCAGACCGAGCAAGCCGCGAGAGCAGACTGAGCAAGCCGCACCAGTTGTGCTATCACTCCCTCATGATCGTCCGCACCCTCGACGAAGCTATTGCCCCCATCACCGACGGCTGCGTGCTGGCGGTGCCGCGCGACATCTCCGGCGTCGCCATGGAAGCGACCCGCGCGCTGCTGCGCCGCGGCGTCAAACGGCTGCACCCTGGTGGCGCTGCCGACATCGAGCCTGCAGGCCGACCTGCTGATCGGCGCCGGCTGCGTCGAGACGCTCGAGACCTCGGCAGTCAGCCTCGGCGAACTCGGCCCCGCGCCGCGCTTCACCGCCGCCATGACGTCGGGCGCGCTGCGCATGAAGGACGCCACCTGTCCGGCGCTGCACGCCGGCTTCCAGGCCGCCGAGAAGGGCGTACCGTTCATGCCGCTGCGCGGCCTGATCGGCTCGGACATTCTCAACCACCGCCCCGACTGGAAGGTGATCGACAATCCGTTCGGCAATCACGATCCGATCGTGCTGCTGCCGGCGATCGTGCCGGACGTCGCGCTGTTCCACGCGCCGATGGCCGACCGCGACGGCAATGTCTGGATCGGCCGCGACCGCGAGTTCGCCATGATGGCGCATGCCGCCAAGAAGACCGTCGTGACGGTGGAGAAGATCCACGACGGCAATCTGTTCGACGATCCGGTGCTGGCGGCGGGCGCGCTGGGCGGCTTCTACATCGACGCTATCGCGGTCGCGCCGAAGGGCGCCTGGCCGCTCGGGCTTGCCGATCACTATGCCGCCGACACCGCGCACCTCGCCGAATACGCCCGCCTCGCCGCCACCGCCGACGGCTTCGCCGCCTATCTCGACCGCTACGTGCATGCCCAGCGCGCCGCGTAATTTCTCAGCGACGCGAGCGGTCTCTCATTCCCCTCCCCCCTTGCGGGGGAGGGTTAGGGAGGGGGGTAAGCCACATGCACAGTGCGCGGGGATTACCCCCCTCCCTAACCCTCCCCCTCAAGGGGGGAGGTGACTCGTGGCAAGCGTCTCGCCTCAACACGAACAACCGTTCCGCAGCGAGGAACTGCTCGCCAACACCATCGCCGGCCTGATCGGCGACGCGCGCCATGCCGCGATCGGCGTCTCCTCGCCGATCCCAGCGACCGCTGCGCTGCTCGCACGCGAGCGCGGCCGCGGCCGGCCCTACGTTTCGCTGCTCGGCAGCCGGCGGCTGAGCTTCTTCACCGACGGCGGACGCGAGCTGTTCGACTGCGCCGGCCAGGGGCGCGTCGACGTGTTCTTTCTCTCCGGCGGCCAGATCGACGGCGCGGGCAACGTCAACCTGGTCAGCATCGGCGACTACGAGCATCCGAAAGTGCGTTTCCCCGGCTCGTTCGGCTCAGGCTACCTCTATTATGTCGTGCCCAAGGTGATCCTGTTCCGGCTGGAACATACGCGCCGCACGCTGGTCGAGAAGGTCGATTTCATCAGCGCGCCCGGCACGAGCCCGGCCAACGTCCATCGCCCTGGCGGGCCGATCGCACTGATCACCAACCGCTGCCTGTTTGCGTTCGACCGCGACCGCAAGCGCTTCCGCCTCGCGAGCGTGCATCCCGGCCACACGCTGGCGGAGATCGCAGGAGCACACCGGCTTCGCCTTCGACCGCCCGGACGAGGTGCCGGTGACGCCGGCGCCCTCCACCGAGACGCTGCGGCTCCTGCGCACCGTCGTTGCGCCGCACCTCGTCGAGGTCTATCCGAAGTTTGCCGCCGAGGTCTTTGGCGTTCCGGCAGGGGTTTGAAGTGCGGTTACCGCTGTGCTTTATCCTCTCGGAAAGGGCGCGGCCCTTCCCTCGTCATTGCCGGGCTTGACCCGGCAATCCATCCTCTTCGCAAGACGGACGCTTGCAAGATGGATGCCCGGGTCAAGCCCGGGCATGACGACCGTGAGAGCGCGATGGAGGTTCGTTCTGTGAAGCAGGTCGAAGTTGGTGCAATCGGCGTAGGTTGGGTCGGGGGAACGCGAGTCGAAACCCTCTCCCGGACGGCGCTGGTGGATAAGCTCCACCTCTGCGACATCAAGCCTGACCGGCTGGCGGAACTGAAGGCACGCTATCGGCCCGCGACGGCGACGCTCGACTATCAGGACATCATCAAGAACGACAATATCTCGGTGGTGTTCATCTCGACCACGCCGGAATCGAACCACTATCCGATCGCGCGCGACTGTCTGCGCGCCGGCAAGAACGTGATGCTGGAGAAGCCGATCGCGCTGGAGCTTTGGGAAGCCGACGAGCTGATCGCGATCGCCAAGCGCAACAGCCTGAAATTCACCATCGGCTATTCGCAGCGTTTCAATCAGAAGATCGCCTACGCCAAGAAGAAGATCACCGACGGCACGCTCGGCAAGGTGGTGTCCGTTCTGGTGAGCCGGCATCTGTCGCGGGCTCTCGGCAAGAAGATCGCAAGCCGTGTCCGGCTCTCGCCGGTGGTGATGGAGTCGACGCACGACCTCGATTTCGTCATGTGGCTGCTCGAGCCAGCCAAGCCGGTGCGGGTCTATTCGCAGGGCGCCTACGGCTACATGGAGCCGATCAACGGCTCGCACGACGTGATGTTCACCACGGTCACGATGGACAACGGCGTGGTGGTGATGATCGGCGGCGGGTGGAATTTCCCCGAGAGTTTTCCGAACTATTGCTCGACCTGGATCGAGATCACCGGCACGAATGGCGCCCTGGTCCTCGACGACACCGCGCGTGACCACTGGCTCAACACCGAGCAGACCGGCCAGGTGTTTCCGATGTCGACGATGCCGGGTGAGCAAGTGGATCACGTATTCGCCGGCGGCATGGGGCCGGAGACCATCCACTTCGTGGAGAGTTGCATCCGCGACACGCCCGTGATGGTGACGCCCGAGAGCGCCCGCATGGTGATGGAGACTTACACGGCGGCCGACCTCTCGGCCGACCGCAACGAGCCGGTCAACCTGCCGCTGACCAACGAGACCATCGCGGCGGTGGCGGACTTCAAGGCCAAGTTCCGCAAGGGCGACAACCCCGCGATGCAGAAATGACTCCCTCTTTGATGCTCAGGACTTACCGCGAACTCGGTCACCCTCCCCTGGAGGGGGAGGGTCGACGCCGAGCGTCAGCAAGGCGTCGGGGTGGGGTGACCGACTCGCGAAAAGGCTCACCCCACCCCGCTCGCTTTCGCTCGCGACCCTCCCCCTCCAGGGGAGGGTGGGCACCGAGTGTGATGCACGCTCAAAGGCAAAGCGGGGCGCCATCATGAGGCCGCGTGCTGCAGAGATCGGGCTCGCGATCATCGGCGGCGGCCGGGTCGGACTGTTCCGCGGTGAGGTCGCGAATCGCCATCCGTCCGTCGGCTGGATCGGGCTCGCCGAAAAGAACCCCAATCGCGCCGGCGAGGTCGCGCCGAAGGTCGGCGCGGATTTCGTGACGCAGAGCCACGTCGAACTGCTCAAGCGGCCCGAGGTCACCTGCGCCATCATCGCCACCGACGAGCACCTGCACGTCGAGCCGATCATGGCGGCGGTCGAGCGCGGCATTCCGCTGCTGATCGAGAAGCCGCTCGCCACCGACCTCGCACAGTCCGCCAAGGTGCTCAAGGCGATCAAAGACGCCAAATTGGATGCAGTGGTCGGCTACACCCAGCGCTTCCGCCGCAAGTGGCTCGCCGGCAAGGAGAAGGTCGCGTCGGGCGCGCTCGGCGACGTCACACTCGTCACCTCACGCGCCTTCATGAATCGCCTCGTCGCGATCGACAACTACAAGCGCACCGACGACCCGACGACCATATCGCCGATGGTGATCTCCGGCACCCACGCGCTCGACATGTGCATGTGGTACCTGGAGAAGAAGACGCCGGTCGAATGCTATGCGCGCTCGATCGACAAGGTCCTGGGCCCGCTCTATCAGGGCATCGACGCCACCGCCGGCATGATCATGATGTCGGACAACAGCGTCTATCATCTCAACATCTCGTGGGCGCTGCCGGTGACCTGGCCGGGCGCGGTCTATTCGCTCGAGGTCGGCATCGTCGGCACCGATGGCGTGCTCACCATCGACGACACCCACCGCGACATGGTGCTGGCGGTGTCTAAGCCGCAGTCGGAAGGCTATGCACCCGACCAGACCCGGCTGGTCGACTTCCTCGGCTCCTATCCGCCCGGCGACATGGCGCTCGGGCGAACTGCGCGGCCCGATGGCGGAGGAAACCGTTTCCTGGCTCAATCGCGTCGCGCTCGGCCTGCCGTCGCCGGCCGCCACCGTCGAGGAAGCGCACAACCGCCTGATGCTCACCAAGGCGCTCGACCTGTCGGCCAAGCGCAAGCAGCCGGTGAAGTTGCCATTGGACCCGGACGAAGAACGCCGGGCCGCCTAAGGGAGGAGCCCATGACACGATCCTTGCTCGCGCTTTCGCTCCTGATCGCCGCATCGACCCCGGCTTTCGCCCAGGAGGACGTCGCCGCCTTCTACAAGGGCAAGACCATCCGCCTGCTCGTCGGCATCGGCGTCGGCTCCGGCTACGACATCAACGCGCGGCTACTCGCCCGTCACATGGCCGCGCACATTCCCGGGCATCCGACGATCATCGTGCAGAACCAGCCGGGCGCCGGCAGCCTGACGATGACGAACGCGCTCTACAACAACGGCCCGTTCGACGGCACTGTGATCGGCGCGTCGTTCAACGGCATGCCGACCACACCGTTGCTGCAGCCCGGCGGCGCGCGCTTCGATCCGGTGAAGCTCAACTGGCTCGGCAGCACGAACCGCGAGACCCAGGTCAGCTACGTCTGGCACACCGCGCCCGCGCAGAAACTCGAGGACGTCAAGACCACCCAGATCGTGATGGGCGCGCAGGCGCCCGGCTCCACCCAGTTCGATTATCCGGTGCTCGCCAACAGCCTGTTCGGCTTCAAGTTCAAGGTGGTGACCGGCTACGAGAGCACGCCGAAGATCCATCTCGCGATGGAGGGCGGCGAGGTCCACGGCACGATCGCCAACTGGTCGACGCTGAAGGCGATCAACACCAATTGGATCAACGAGAAGAAAATCCGGATTCTTGCGCAGTGGGCGCTCAAGAAGCATCCGGAGCTCGGCGAGGTCCCGTTCTTCTTCGACCTGGCACAGACCGATGCCGAGCGCGCGGCGCTGCGGCTGATGCTGGCGCGGCTGGAATACGGCCGGCCGTTCTTCCTGCCGCCGAACGTGCCGGCGGCGCGGGTCGAGGCACTGCGGCGCGCATTCGACGCCACCATGAAGGATAAGGCCTATCTGGCAGAGGCCGACAAGCTCAAGATCGAGGTCGAGCCGCTGACCGGCGAACAGGTCGCGGCCCTGGTCGAGCAGGTGTCCCGCACGCCGGCCGAAACGGTGGCGCGCGTGCGAACCGCGATGGAGAACCGTTAACTCGCTGAGGCTGGCTTCGCACAGGCCCGACAAGCTTCACCCCACCCCGTCTCGCCGCTTGCGACGCTCGCGGCTCACCGACCCTCCCCCTCCAGGGAGGGTGACACCGCCACGCACTCTCTTACCCTCCCCTGGAGGGGGAGGGTCGACGCCGAGCGAATGCGAGGCGGCGGGGTGGGTGAGCGATTGGGCAGTGCGCCCTCCGCGAGAGGACGCAAAGCGCCGATGCCGTTTGTTGAAGCCCAATGGCAGGCCGACAAACCCACTCCCGTCCGCCGCCAATTGCGCTATAAACGGCGACCCCACAGGTCCCCCCACACCGGAAATCGCCATGGATTCCAAGACTGCCGAAAGCCGCGCGCACTACACGCCACGCCTCGAGGACGACCCGCTGGTGCGCGGCCTCGGACGGTTCGCGGCCGATGTCACGATGACCGGTCAGGCCCAGGCCTATTTCGTGCGCTCGCCGCACGCCTTCGCGGACATCCGCTCGATCGATACCACCGCCGCGAAAGCGGTGCCCGGCGTGCTGGCGGTCCTGACCGCCGCCGACATGGAGGAGGCCAAGATCGGCAACGTGTCGCAGCACCCGCCGCTGGCCGGGCGCGGCGGCGCCAAGCTCATCGTGCCGTTCCGTCCGGCGCTCGCCGGCAAGACCGTGCGGCATATCGGCGAGGCGGTCGCCGTCGTGGTCGCCGAGACGCTGACAGCCGCACAGGACGCCGCCGAGCTGGTCACGGTCGACTACGACGAGCGCAAGCCGGCGGTCGATCTGCGCGAGGCGGTCGAGCCGGGTGCGCGCGCAGGTCTGGCCGGAGGCTCCCGGCAACATCGCGGTCGACTGGCCGGGCCTCGCGCCCGATCCGGATGCCAACGCCAAGGAGGTCGACCGCATCATCGCCGACGGCCAAGCACGTGGCGCGCGTCTCGGTGCTGCATCAGCGCATCGTGGTGGCTTCGATGGAGCCGCGCGGCGCCACCGCGAGCTACGATCCGGCCGACGACAGCTACTTCCTGCGCTGCTGCTCGCAGAGCGCGCGCGCCTTGCGCGACGGGATGGCCACCATTCTGGGCGTGCCCAATCCAAAGCTGCGCGTCGTGACCGAGGACGTCGGCGGCGCGTTCGGGCTCAAGACCGGCCCCTATCCGGAATATCTCGCCATCCTGGTGGCGGCGAAGAAGATCGGCCGTCCGGTCCACTGGATGTCGAACCGCGCGGAATCGTTCCTCAGCGACAACCACGCACGCGACGCCTATTCAGCGACGTCGAGCTTGCGCTCGACGAGCGCGGCAAGTTTCTCGCGTTGCGCATCCGCCACCTCGGCAACATGGGCGCCTATATCGGCGCGGTCGGCGCCAACATCCAGACCGTCAACCTGGCGCGCTGCCTGCCCGGCATGTACGACATCAAGCTGATCGACATGGCCACCAAGTGCGTGTTCACCAACACGATGCACGACCGCGCCCTATCGCGGCGCCGGCCGGCCGGAGGCGAACTACATGCTCGAACGCGTGATCGACGAGGCCGCCCGCATCACCGGCATCGATCCGGTCAAGCTGCGCCGGCGCAACCTGATCAAGCCGAAGGCCATGCCGTACAAGACCGCGGTCGGCACCACGATCGACAGCGGCGAGTTCGAGATCGATTCTCGACAAGGCGCTGGCGCTCGCCGACTACGACGGCTTCAAGCAGCGCCGGCGCGAAGCCGCCAAGCGCGGCAAGTATCGCGGGCTCGGCATCTCCTGCATGCTGGAGCACGCCGGCGGCTTCCCGCTCGAAGGCACCTACGATCAGCTTTCCGGGCGGCGACCACCTGATCTTCGACCTCAACGTGCAGTCGACCGGGCAGGGCCACGCCACCGTGTTCAATCCGATGGTCGCGGAACGGCTCGGCATCGACGCCGAGCAGATCGAGCACCGGCACGGCGATTCGGCGATGGAGATCGCGGGCTATGCCTCGGTCGGCTCGCGCTCGGCCATGACGGTGAGCCACGCCATGATCAAGACCATCGAGGCGCTGCTCGGCAAGGGCAAGACGATCGCCGCGCACGTGCTGGAGACCGCCGAAGCCGACATCGAATATCGCGACCGGCCGGTTCGGCGTGGTCGGCACCGACCGCGCGCATCTCGCTGTTCGATCTCGCGGCGCGCGCGGCCGAGATGAAGAAGCGCGGCGAAATCCCCGAGGACATCGACACCAAGGTCAATGCCGAGACGCCGCTGACCTTCCCGAACGGCTGCCACATCGCCGAGGTGGAGATCGATCCCGGCGACCGGCGCGCTCGACGCTCGCCGGCTATGCGGCGGTCGACGATTGCGGCAACGCGCTCAACCACATGATCGTCGAGGGCCAGGTCCACGGCTCGATCGCGCAGGGTCTCGGCCAGGCGATGATGGAGCACGCCATCTTCGACCCGTCCGGCGGACAGCTCATCACCGGCTCGTTCATGGACTATGCGATGCCGCGCGCCGAGGACATGCCGGAGTTCAAGGATGCGCTTCACAACGTGCCGGCCACGACCAATCCGCTCGGCGTCAAGGGCGCGGGCGAAGGCGGCACCACCGCGGCGATCGCGGCGCTGATGAACGCGATCGCCGACGCCATTCCGGGCGGCGCCGGCGCGCATCTCGACATGCCGGCGACGCCGCAGAAGATCTGGGCAGGCGTGCCAGCAGGCGAGGCAGGCTTGAGTTGATCGAGAGGCAGACCCGGTGCGTTCCCTCCCCGCGTGCGGGGGAGGGTTAGGGAGGGGGCATTCACGGAGACCCGTGCAAGCCAACCCTCTCCCCACCCCTCTCCCGCAAGCGGGAGAGGGAACAGACCGTGCTCGCGGCGCGCGTAGACCTCAATTGGCGAATTGGAAGTTCAGCCCTGCGAGATGAACTTGGTGTTGAGATAGGCGCCGAGCCCCTCGATGCCGCCCTCGCTGCCGTGGCCGGATTCCTTGACGCCGCCGAACGGCGTCTCGGGCGTCGAGATCGCAATCGAGTTGACGCCGACCATGCCGCTTTCGAGCGCGTCGCCGACCGCAGCCGCGGTCGCGTTCGACGACGTGAACGCATAGGCGGCGAGCCCGAACTCGAGCGAATTCGCACGCTCGACCACTTCGTCGAAGGTCTTGAAGGTGACGATCGGCGCCAGCGGGCCGAACGGCTCCTGCGTCATGATCTTGCTGTCGTCCGGCACGTCGGTGATCACGGTCGGCTCGTAGAAATAGCCCTGGTTGCCGCGCCGCGCACCGCCGGTCGCAACCTTGCCGCCACGCGCCTTGGCGTCGGCGACAAAGCCGTCCATCGCATCGAGGCGGCGTGAGTTCGCCATCGGACCCATGGTGGTGCCCTTCTCCAGGCCGTCGCCGACCTTGACCGCCTTGGCGTATTCGGTGAAGCGGGTGAGGAATTTCTTGTAGACGTTCTCCTGCACGTAGAACCGCGTCGGCGAGATGCAGACCTGACCGGCGTTGCGATACTTGAATGCCGCGATGGTATCGGCCGCCTTCTCCGGGTCGGCGTCCTCGAACACCACGACCGGCGAATGGCCGCCGAGCTCCATGGTGGTGCGCTTCATATACTTCGCGGCGAGCGCGGCCAGGTGCTTGCCGACCGGGATCGAGCCGGTGAACGAAATCTTCTTGATGGCGTCTTTTGGGATCAGATGTTCTGAAACCTCTGCCGGCACTCCGAACACCAGGTTGAGCACGCCCGCCGGCAGCCCGGCGTCGACGAAGCATTTCACCATCTCGACGCAGGCGCCCGGCGTCTCCTCCGACGCCTTGAGGATGAGCGAGCAGCCGGCGGCGAGTGCACCGCCGACCTTGCGGGCCGGCGTCAGCACCGGGAAATTCCACGGCGTGAACGCCGCTACGACGCCGACCGGCTCCTGCATGACGAGCTGGCGGGTACCTTTCACGCGGCCCGGCACGATCCGCCCGTAGCTGCGGCGGCCTTCCTCGGCATACCAGTCGATGATGTCGGCCGAGACCAGCACCTCGGCGCGCGCCTCGACATAGACCTTGCCCTGTTCCTGCACCATCACCTTGGAAATGTGGTCGTGGCGCTCGCGCATGAGATCGGCCGCCTTGTGCATGATCTTGGCGCGATCGTAGGCCGAGGTGTTGCGCCAGGTGGCGAAGCCCTTCTTGGCGGCGTCGAGCGCATGGTCGAGGTCGGCCTTCGACGCGTGCGGCAGATGGGCGAGCGGCTTTTCGGTCGCCGGATTGAGCACGTCCTCGCCCTTGCGGCCTTTGCCGTCATGCCAGGCGCCATCGATGTAGAGCGCGAGATCGGTGTACATGGGGGATCCTCGTACCTTTTTCGTTGCTGGAATTTCGCGAGCGGGGGCTTCGCCGACCGATTAGCACCTTTTGGCGCGGGTTTCACCCCAGGCGCCATTCATGGCTGCTTAACCCTGGTTCGGCAGATTATCTTGGGATTGGCGGCGATTTCCGAACGACGCCGACGAAATTAGAGCGATATTTTCGCAACACCCGACGGGAAACAAGGGTCGCCCGTGGCAAATCTGTCGACAACGGATCGACAGCCGCGGCCGGTAGACTGTAAAAATGCGGATGGATCGCTCAATCGCACGACTTGGGGGTTTGCGATGAATGCGCGTTTTGTCGGCGCTCTTTGCGCAGCCGTTCTGCTCACCGTCACAGGCGCCGTTGCGGCGCCCCAAAACCGTCAGCAGCAGCAGCCTCAAGCTCAGAGCGGCGGTCCCGGTCACCATCCGTTTTCGCACTTCCTCGCCGTGTTCACCGCGGTTCCGCGCACCACGGTGGCGTTCCAGACCAATCACGCGCCCGGCACGATCGTCGTTCGTACCAGCGAGCGGCGGCTCTACCTGGTGACGGGCAAGGGCCAGGCCATGCGCTACGGCATCGGCGTCGGCCGCGACGGCTACACCTGGTCGGGCGTCGAGACTGTCACCCGCAAGGCCGAGTGGCCGGACTGGACTCCGCCGCCGGAAATGCGCCGGCGACGGCCCGATCTACCCGTCCACATGCGCGGCGGCACGGACAATCCGATGGGCGCGCGGGCGCTCTACCTCGGCGACACCATGTACCGCATCCACGGCTCGAACGAGCCACACACCATCGGCAGCGCGACCTCGTCGGGCTGTATCCGCATGACCAACGACGACATCATCGACCTGTACAACCGGGTCCGGGTCGGCGCGACAGGTCGTCGTGCAGCGGTAACCGAGGATGTCCGGCCGGCGGCCGGCCAATACTGGCCGCGGTCAGCGCGTCAGCCCCTTGCCGGCGAGATCGTCGAGATAGTCCTGCCAATAGGCGGTTCGGTTACGGCCGAGATCGCGCAGGTAGTCCCAACTGTAGATGCCGGTCGAGTGGAGGTCGTCGAACACCAGCCGCACGGCGTAATTGCCGACCGGATGCACTTCCAGAATGGCGACGTTACGCTTGCCACCGACGGTCTTGCGCTCCTCCGGCGAGTGTCCTTGCACCTCGGCGCTCGGGCTCTTGACCCGCAGGTATTCGGCATCGAGTTCGAACGACTCGCCGTCATCGAACGCGACGGTCAGCACCTTGCGATCCTTCCGCAGCCGCAGTTCCGTCGGCCAGGCGCCTTGAGCCGCTTCGTCGCTCATTTCGTGTTCCTCTGCGCCACCGTCATAGCTCGCTTGCGGATTTCTGCGCCACGGCGATCACGATTTCGCGCGCGGCCTTTCTGAGGGCCCGATTCATGCAACAAATTGCGGCATGAAAGCCGTTGCCATCGCTGCCGCGCTCGCAGTCACTTGCCTCGCGAGCCCGGTTGCTCTCGCCGAGGATCCCGAGATCAGCAGCCGGCGGGCGCACCGAGCGCAAGGCCTTTACCGACGCCGAGATCACCGACGGATTCTTCCAGACGGCGTTCGGCGCCGAACTGCATCGCGCCGGAGCCGTCAACCGCATCCGCAAGTTCGACGCGCCGGTGCGCGTGTTGTCGAGAACCGTGCCCGCCCCGACCGCAGCGCCAGGTCGCCGCAAGTGGTCGACGACCATCCGCTCTCGATCCAACATCTCGACATCTCGATCACCGACAACGCCGCGGCCGCCAACGTGGTGGTCACGCTGGTGCACGATCGCGACCTGCCTCGCGCGCTCGAGCAAGATTCTACGGGGCTGACCGCGCGCAGCCCATAGTCGAACGCTCGCTCGTCGCCCAGTGCCTCGCCAGTTTCCGCAAGGACGAGAGCCTTCCGCATCGTGCAGTCGGACGTGATCGTCGTCGCCGACGCCGGAGAGTTCGTGTTCTACGATTGCGTCTACGAAGAACTGCTGCAGGCGCTCGGCCCCATCAACGACACCGACGCGGTGCCGTGGACCATGTTCAACGACCATGTCCGGATGGGCTTTTTCGACGTCTACGACCAGTATCTGCTCAACGTTCTCTATCATCCGCGCGTCCAGCCCGGCATGGACATCGACCAGGTCCGCGGGCTGTTCCCCGAGGTGCTGGCGGACGTGAAGGGCTTCATCGCGCCCAACACGGTTCGCGCCGTGGGCGTGCCGGACGCGGTGCAGCGGATCGGTCGGAACGGTCACGCTCGATCCGCTATCGTCCGTCACCTTTGCGAGTCACGGGTCTGCAGCGCACGACTCGTGCTGCGCCGCCCGGTCCGACCAGCCATCAATCCCCCGTCGGACGATGGCCGATGCCGTCCGAGCGGTCGGCAGGCGGCTCGACGTGGAAGTCGATCACGCAGACGCCGCCCGATTTGAGCACTGCAACGCCCTTCGAGATCGCCGCCTTCACGTCGGCCGCGGCTGGTGACCGGGCCGATGCCGACGGCGCCCTGCGCCTCGGCGAGCTTGGCGATGTCGGGCACGGGGTCTTCCATGCGCAGTCCGATCCAGCGGTTCTTCATCTCGCGCCCGCGCGTGCGTCGCGACCGATGTCCTGGTGCAGTTCGTCGTTGAAGTAGGAGCGGTTGTTGTTGATGAGGATCGAGCAGCGGGATGCGGTGGCGCACCGCGGTCCAGATCGCGGTCACGCCCATGCAGAAGTCGCCGTCGCCGAGCATCGAGATGGCGTAGCGGCCGCGGTCGTGCAGCGCGAGCGCCGCGCCGACCGAGAGCCCGGGCCCGAGCCGAGCCCGCCGCCGCCGTCCTTGCCGAGATAGGCCAGGCCGTTCTGGAACGGCCAGATGTCGATCGGCCAGCCGCGGCCGAGCGTGCAGAAGGTGACGTTCTCCGGATCGTTGAACTCCGCGCGCAGCGTCGAGGCGACGTGCTCCAGCGTGATGGCGTGCGCCGTCGCCTGGCGTGCGGCTTCGCCGGCGGCGCGTGGCCTTCCACGGCTCCTTGCGGCACCGGCCCCAGCGCGTCGAGCAGATCTGCGACGACCGCGTCGGCCGTTCGTCGCCATCGATACGTCGAGCGGCCGGCAGCGCCTGGTATTCCATGTTGGCGCCGGTGTGCAGGTTCTGGTCGAGCGTCGCGGCGATGATCTTGGCCGATACGCTTGCCGGCGGTCCTGGCCTGCCGCAGCGCGCCGCCGAGATCGACCCAGTCGAGCGCCAGGATGACGTCGGCCTCGCAGAGAAGCTCGCGCGCCGGCTTGGGCGAGCACGTTGAACGGCGGCAAGATAGTGCGCCGGATGGTCGGTCGGAAACATCGCGCCGCTGCTTGAGGTCGGTCACCACGCAGGCGCCGAGCCGCTCGGCGAGGCGGATGCGCGGTTGCCAGAATTCCGGCTTGCGCGCACCGCGGCCGAACATGATCACGCGGCCGCTCGGCACGCGCCAGCAGCGCCGCCGCCTGCGTCGACCGCGCTCTTGCGCGGGCCGCGACGGCGCCGGCGGCATGAAGCGCGCCAGGTCGGGCCATTCCGGCTCCTTGTCGAGCCGCTGCTCCTGCAAGCCGGCGTCGAGGCAGATATAGACCGGCGCGGTCGGCGCGCGTGCGGGTCGCGAGATTGGCGCGGCACATCGATTCGACCAGCGCCTGCGGCCGAGGTCGGCTGGTCGTCCCACTTGATGAAGGAGCGGATCAAGCGCGCCCTGATCGCGCGAGGTGTGAATCCAGTCGATCCACGGCCGGCGCTTCTCGGCATCGAGCGGGCCGGTGGCGCCGAGCACGATCATCGGCACGCGGTCGCACCAGGCGTTGAACAGGCTCATCATGCCGTGCAGCAGCCCGACATTGCTGTGCAGCACGCAGGCCATCGGCTCGCCGGTCGCCTTGGCGTAGCCGTGCGCGATCGCGACCGAATGATCCTCGTGCAGGCAGAGCAGGATGCCCGGCCGCTCGTTGCCGAGATGATTGACGAGGCTGTCGTGCAGGCCGCGATAGCTCGCGCCGGGATTGAGGCTGATATAGGGAATGCCGAGGCGGCGCAGCATCTGCGCGGCGATGTCGCTGCCCCAGGCCACCTTCTCGTCGGGTTTGCCCTCGATTCGATCGAACTGCATCGTCCCACCTCGTGAAACCAAGTAGAAACGCAGGTCGAGACCCAGGCGGACCAGTCGGAGCAGTCGCAACCCGAGCGGCCGCCGCGACTTCGACCTGCTGCCCACCTCACTCCGGCCGCAGCCGGGCCCGGGGCTGTGGCAGCCGGCCGCACTCCAAGGTCGTGCGCGCTGCCAAACGGCTTCATCATGATCTTCTGATTACATGACCTCCACATGCAGCCGGGCGGACGTCCCGCGGATGCGTCACAGAGCTCGGGGAGGGCGAACAGTCAGACGCGAACTCCGGCGTGATGCACGCTTTCATCCGATGTCCTGAACTGGCCCTGCAAGGCCGATGCACGGGCGAAGCGCGGGTGCGCGAGAGCATTGGTTGCTGCTCGCGTACGCGTGACGGAACATCGCGGAGGGCGGATGAGATGGAAAGTATCGCGGCGAACTCGGCTTCATGGCCACCTCGGCGGGCAAGGCCTTCCTGACCCTGATGGAGCCGCAGCGCCTGATGTTCCTGGCGCTCGGCTGCATCATGGGCCTGGTGCTCGGGATCGTTCCGGGCATCGGCGGGCTCACCGGCACGGCGATGCTGCTGCCGTTCACCTTCACCATGGATCCCTATTCGGCGTTCGCGCTGCTGCTCGGCCTCGGCGCGACCACCGCGACCGGCGATCCGATCCCGGCGGTGCTGTTCGGCGTGCCCGGAGGTGCCGCCTCGGCGGCGACCGTGCTCGACGGCTACCCGATGGCGAAGCGCGGCGAGGCCGGCCGCGCGCTCAGCGCCGCCTACATGTCGTCGCTGATGGGCGGCATCTTCGGCGCGCTGCTGCTGGCGATCTCGATCCCGATCCTGCGGCCGGTCATGCTCTATCATCGGCTCGCCGGAGCTGCTGGCCTTCTCGATCCTCGGCATATCGATGGTCGCGGTGCTGTCCGGCAACGCGCCGCTGCGCGGCGTCGTCGCCGGCTGCCTCGGCGTCATGATCGCGATGATCGGCACCGATCCGCAGACCGGCACGCTGCGCTGGACCTTCGACAGTCTCTATCTGTGGGACGGCCTGCCGCTGACGCCGCTGCTGCTCGGCCTGTTCGCGCTGCCGGAGCTGTGCGACCTGCTGATCGCGCGCGTCGCGATCGTCGGCCGAGCACCGACAAGCCAACATCTACAAGGGCCAGTGGCAGGGCGTGAAGGACTGCTTCAACAACTGGTGGCTGATCCTGCGCTGCTCGTGGATCGGCGGCGGCATCGGCTCGATCCCCGGCATCAGCGCGTCGGTGGTCGACTGGCTCGCCTACGGCCACGCGCTCAAGACCGAGAAGGGCGCGGCGCAGACCTTCGGCAAGGGCGACGTGCGCGGCGTGATCGCGTCGGAAAGCTCCAACAACGCCAAGGAAGGCGGCGCGCTGGTGCCGACCATCGCGTTCGGCGTGCCGGGCAGCGCCACCATGGCGATCCTGCTCGGCGCCTTCCTGATCCACGGCCTGGTGCCCGGCCCCGACATGCTGACCAAGAACCTCAGCATCACCTATTCGATGGTGTGGTCGGTGGCGCTCGCCAACATCCTCGGCGCCGGGCTCTGCTACGCGTTCAGCCCGCAGTTCGCCCGGCTCGCGACGCTGCGCTACACGCTGATCCTGCCGGCCGTGCTCGGCATCGTCTATATCGGCGCGTTCGAGGCGTCGCGCTCAGTGGGGCGACCTGTTCACGCTGCTGTTCTTCGGCCTGCGTCGGCTGGATCATGAAGCAGTTCAAGTGGCCGCGGCCGCCGCTCATCCTCGGCGTCGTGCTCGGCGACACGATCGAGCGCTACATGTTCATCTCGGTCGAGCGCTACGGCCTGAGCTGGCTGCTGCGGCCGGTGGTGGCGGTGCTGTTCGACCATGGCGATCGTCGGCCTGGTGCGGCCGTTGCTGCAGGACATCCGCCGCCAGGGCGGCGCTGCGGCAGATGCTGACGCAGCTTCCAGGCGCCGACGTTCCACCCCTCGCAGCTGTTCACGATGTTCATGATCGCGCTGATCGGCACGGCGTGGTCGCGGTCGCGCTGCGCTGGGACTTCAGCGCCAAGATCGTGCCGCTGGTCGTCGGCACGCATCGGCGCTGCTGCATGGCGGCCTTGAGCCTGTTCAACGACATGTGCCGCAAGCCGACGGTCGCCGGCGCCGACAGGCCTGGCCGAGCAGGACGCGAGCAGCGCGAGGTCGGACGAGAAGATCCACATGGACCTGACCTCCGACACCGGCGCACCTGCCGCGTGCGCGACGATCGTCACGCGGGCCGCCCGGTTCTTCGGCTATCTCCTCGCCTTCATGGCGCGTGATGGCGGTGATCGGTCTGATTCCGACGGTGGCGATCTTCGTGGTCTTCTTCATGCGCCTCGAGGCGACGGAGCGCTGGTCGCTGGTGATCCCCTACGCGGTCGTCCTGGTCCTCGGCATCTGGCTCGCGTTCGACTAGTTCATGTCCGTGCCCTGGCCGCCGACGTTGCTCGGCCAGTGGTTCCCGGCGCTGAAGGTCATCCCGTCGGTGTAACGACACGGTCGTCCGCGCGAGCGCCCTTGCGCCATCCGTCGAATCTCGCGCTTCGCCTGACAGAGATGCGCAGAACTGCATGCCGTCTATTCGGGCAGGCCCCCGGCGTCAAAAGCATGAAGTCATCCGATGTCCCGCTGCTAGAATGAAATCTGCCGGAAGGTCTGGAGACAGCAATGCAACTTCTGCGTCGTCATGTTGTGAAGCTGGATCGTGGGCGCCGGCGCTCTGGCGATCCTCTCGGCTATCGGACCGTCGCCGCTCGACCGGCCGGCATGGGCCCAAACGCGAACCATTCGAATTGTCACGCCAGTGCCGCCGGGCGGGACGACCGACATCCTGGCGCGGCTGCTCGCGGACCAGATCGGGCGCCGGCCCGGGGTGAGCGTGCTGGTCGAGAACCGGCCCGGCGCCGGATCGGTGATCGGCAGCGAGGCGGTGGCGCGCGCTGCGCCCGACGGCAACACGCTGCTCATCAACACCACCGGCCTTCTGATCAGCCCCTACCTGCAGAAGGCGACGTACGATCCGCTGACCAGTTTCGAGCCGGTGTGCCAGCTCGTGAGTTCGCCGACGGTATTCCTGGTCCACAGCGCGTCGCCCTATCACACGCTCAACGATCTGCTCGCGGCGGCGCGCGCCAAGCCCGGCGAGGTGACGATGGGCAGCATCGGTCCGGCGTCGGCGTATCAACTGGGACTGGAAGCCCTCAAACGGCTCGCCAATGCCGACATCACCTACGTGCCGTTTCCGGGCTCGGCGCCGGCCATCAACGCCTTGCTCGGCCAGCACGTGACCTCGGCCTTCGCGGGCTACGCCAACGTCGCCGAGCTGATCGCGGCCGGAAAAGTGCGTGCGCTCGCGGTCGCCGCCCGGGCGCGCATCGAGCCGCTGCCGAATACGCCGACGGTCGCCGAGTTCGGATACAAGGACTTCGAGGTCGATAACTGGTTCGGGCTGTTCGCGCCCGGCAAGACGCCGCACGACGCCACCGCGCAACTCGCCGACTGGTTCACCGACGCCGTCAAGGCCGCCGAGATCAGGCCGAAGCTCCTGACCCACGGACTGTTCCCGGTCGCGAGATGCGGCGCGGATTTCGCGGCACTCGTCCGCGATCAATATGCCGAGTTTGGCCGGATCATTCGCGAGGCGAACATCCAGGCGAAATAGCCCTCGCAATCGTCGAAGGCGCATCCCCGCGCACTCCTGCGTGATTGCACGGCGCCACTGACACGCGAGGCGGCAACTCGCCTCGCACATCTGGGCTACCTGCCCTGCATCGGCGGCCCTTTGACCGGCGCGCGGCGAGGTCCTAAACAATCGGCCAAGCGGCCACCGAAGCCGCCGCAACGAACACGTCCAGGGGAAACGGGTGACCGATACCAGCAATCTGTTCCGCTCGGCAGTCAGCACGCTGCAGGCCAAATCGCTGGCCATCGTCGGCGCCTCCGAGCGCGCCACGCTGGCCGAGCGAGATCTACACGCAACCTGCGCGAGTTTCGGCTATCCGGGCCGCATCGCACTCGTCAATCCGCGGCAGACACAGGTGTTCGGCCAGCGCTGCTATCCGACGCTGCGCGACCTGCCGCGAACCGGTCGATCATGCGCTGGTGATCGTTCCGGCGCGCGGCGTGCCCGACGTGCTCACCGACGCCGAGGCCACCGGCGTCGAAGTCCGCCACCGTCTATGCGTCGATGATGGGCGACGGCGACGAACCGGAGTCGGTCGCAGCGCGGCACGTGGCTCAAGGACTTCGTCGCCAAGAGCCGTCTGCGGGTCGCCGGCCCGAACTGCATGGGCGCCTATTCGTACCGCGAGCGCGCTGATGGGCTATCCCAACACCGACCTGTGCCGGCTCGAGCCCGGCTCGGTCGCCTGCCTGTTCCAGTCCGGCGGCACCATCCAGTTCTGGATGAAGTCCGCCGCCGAGCGCGGCCTGCGCTACTCCTATTGCGTCACGTCGGGCAACGAGCCCGATCTCGGGCTCGCCGACTATCTCAACTTCGTCATCGACGATCCGCAGACCAAGCATGGTCGTGCTGTTCATCGAAGGCATCCGCCGGCCGGAGGCGTTCATGCACGCGGCCGGCCGCGCGCTGGCCATGGGCAAGCCGATCCTCGCCATCAAGACCGGCGTCACCGCGAAGTCGCAGGCCGCCTCGCAGTCGCACACCGGCGCGATCGCCGGCGACTATGCGGCCTATCTGGCGATGTGCGAGCGCTACGGCATCGTCAACTACCGCTCGCTCGACGACCTGGTCGAGGCCGCGCTCGCGTTCGAGGGCGGCCGGCTGCCGAAGGGCCCGCGCATCGGCTTCGTCACCACGTCGGGCGGCACCGTCGATCTGCTCTACGACTACGCCGAGCAGGAAGGCGCCGCGATGCCGGATTTCACCGACGCCACCAAGGCGGCGCTGAAGCCGATGATGCAGGACGGCATCGCGCCGAAGAACCCGCTCGACGTCGGCATTCCGCCGCCGACCGAGGTCGCCGCCAAGGTCTGCCTCGACCGCGGCGCAACGATCCCAACATCGACATGGTGGCCTGGGCCTCGCCGATGCCGCCGCGGACCAATGCCTGGGGCGACATGACGCCGTTGCGCAGCTGCTACCTCAAGGGACCGACAAGCCGCTCGTCGGCTTCGGCCGCATGATCCACCAGGTCAGCGAGCAGCACGTCGAGCGCGCAGAAGGCCGTCGGGCTTTCCGTTCCTGCAGGGCCAGGAGGCGACGTTGCGCGCGCTCAACGCGCTGTGGTTCCACGCCGCGCGGCGCGGGCCGTGCGCCGGCAGCCGCCGCCGCCGGCGCCCAAGAGCGACCTCACGCCGGACGACGCTCGACGCGACGCTCGCGCGCTACGGCATCACGCTGCCGAAAGCACGCGAAGTCGGCGACCGCCGCCGAGGCCGCCGACGGCCGCGCGGCAGATCGGCTTCCCGGTCGTGCTGAAAATCCGCTCGCCCGACATCCTGCACAAGACCGAGGCCGGCGGCGTGGCGCTCGACCTGCGCGACGCGGCCGATGTTGCTACCGCCGCCGAGCGACTGACCGCCTCGGCGCAGCGAAGGCCGTGCCCAGACGCCCGCATCGACGGCTTCCTGGTGCAGGAGATGGTGTCCGGCGTCGAGGCGATCGTCGGCGCGCGCAGCGATCCGCTCTACGGCCCGATGCTGCTGATCGGCGCAGGCGGCGTGCTGGTCGAGCTCGCCAAGGATGCGGCGCTGCGGCTGCTGCCGGTGAACGCCGCTGACGTTGACCGCGATGGTCGACGGCCTCAAGCTGTCGAAGCTTCTCGCCGGCTATCGCGGCCGGCCGGCCGCCGACCGCGCGGCGCTCGAGAAGACGCGCGCTCGCGCTCGGCCGTTTCTTTCTCGATCACCGCGCCAGGATCGCCGACATCGAGATCAATCCGCTGATGGTGCGCGCAGAACGGCGCGGTCGCGGTCGACGTGCGCGTGCTGTGGCGTGATGAGACCTACTGAATGAAACCATTCCCACATTGCGCATCGTGAGCCCATCTCGATCGATGAAGGCGCTGCGCTCCCTTGCCTTTTGGGAGCCTTGCACAATGACTCACCCCACCCCGCCGCCTCGCGTTCGCTCGGCGTCGACCCTTCCCCTCCAGGGGGGGGTGACAGCCGCGAGTTCAGCGCCACCCTCCCCTGGAGGGGGAGGGTCGGCGAACCGCGAGCGCATGCGAGCGGCGAGATGGGGTGGGGTGAAGCTTGGTTGCGGCAATTGCGCGCCTCAGCCAGCACAACATATCGTCGTTCACAACTCCGAGTTCAGAGCATCAGGAGCATAAGCAAATGGATTTCGAACTGCCCGAAGAGCTGCGAGATGCTCAAGGCGACGGTGCGGCGCTTCGTCGACAATGAGCTGATCCCGGTCGAGAAGGACACCTGCATCCTCGAGGAGATGAAGCCGGACTACCAGGAGCACTTCGAGAAGCGCGCCAAGGAGCTCGGCATCTGGCAGTTCGACGTGCCGGTGGAATACGGCGGCGGCGGCATGTCGATCCTGGCGCGCGCGATCGTGTGGGAGGAGTTCTCGCGCACCACGCGCTGCCGGCGCGCGGCGAAGGCATCACCGGCCCTTCGCCACGCGCGCGCGCTCTACTCGCTCAAAGGCGAGATGAAGGAGAAGTACCTGCTGCCGGTGCTGCGCGGCGAGAAGAAGGCCTGCTTCGCGCAGACCGAGCCCGACGCCGGCTCCGATCCCGGCGGCATGCGCACCACCGCCGTCAAGGACGGCGACCATTACGTCATCAACGGCGTGAAGCGCTTCATCACCGGCGCCGGCAAGGCCGATTTCTGCAGCTGCTGGCCGCGACCGACCGCAGCAAGGGCTCGCGCGGCGGCATCTCCATGTTCCTGGTCGACATGGACACGCCGGGCGTGAAGCTCGGCGCGCAGTACGAGACCATGATGGGCGACAAGCCGTGGGAGATCGTGTTCGACAACGTGCGCGTGCCGGCCACGAACCTGGTCGGCGAGGAAGGCCAGGGCATGGCGTTCGGCCAGGAATGGCTCAATATCGGCCGCGTCAAGCACGGCGCGCGCGCGCTCGGCGTCGCCGAGCGCTGCCTGGAAATGTCGACGTCCTACGCCAAGCAGCGCTCGACCTTCGGCCAGCCGCTCGCCGACCGCCAGGCGCGTGCAGTGGATGCTGGCCGACATGTTATCGAGCTGCAGGTCGCGCGCCTGCTGGTCTACAAGACCGCCAGCGCGTCTCGACCAGGGCGAGGAGGCGCGCGAGGACGCCTACGTCGCCAAGTATTTCGCCGACGAGATGGCGTTCAAGACCGCCGATCAAGTGCATGCAGATCCACGGCGGCATTGCGCTCACCACCGATCTTCCGATCGAGAAGCTGTGGCGCCAGCAGCGCAGCTACCGCATCACCGAAGGCGCGACCGAGGTGATGAAGATGGTGATCGCCCGCCACGTGCTCAAGACCTACGGCTGAGGAAACGCCATGATCAAAGTTGCGACGCATCGGGCATGCCACCTTCGAGACGCCGATCTCGACAAGCAGATCGAGCATTTCACGCAGGTGACCGGCCTCGTGGTCGCCGCCCGCGAGAAGGATCGCGCCCTGCTGGCGACCAAGCTCGGTCAGCTGGTGGTGCAGCTCAGGAAGGGCGACGAGCCGCGTTGCGCCAAGCTCGCCTTTCAGGTGGCTCCCGAATCGGATTTCAAGGAGCTTGCGCGCGCGCTCTCGGACGACGGAATCAAGAGCGAGCTTCGCAGCGACGACCTTCCGGGCACGTCCCAAGCTGCTGGCCTTCGAGGACAACAAGGGGACTGCCATCGAGGTGTTCACCGAGTGGGATTACGCTCACCCCCAACCAGCAAGTGCGTGGGTATCGGCCCGATCAAGCTCGGCCACTGCGCCTTCGTCGTCCCGGACGTGCAGCAGACCTGCGATTTCTATGAGCGCGTACTCGGCTTCAAGGTGTCGGACTGGAACGGCGATTTCTTCGTGTTCATGCGCTGCAACCCCGACCACCACACCGTGAACTTCATCCGCGGCAAGCGCGCCAAGATGCACCATATCGCCTTCGAGGTGCGCGACTTCTCGGCGGTCGAGCAGGGTTGCGATGTGCTGCTCGCATCACCGCATCCCGATCATCTGGGGACCTCTGCGCCACGGCCCCGGACACAATGTCTCGATCTACCACCGCAATCCCGACGAGCACGTGATCGAGTTCTTTGCCGAGCTCGACCAGGTGCTGGACGAGGAGCTCGGCTTTTTCGATCCGCGCCCCTGGCATGCGGACCGTCCGCAGCGACCAAAGGTATGGAGCCGGGAAAACCGCGCGGTCGCCGGCTGGGGCCCGCCGCCCACGCCGGACTATCATCTCAATCGGGATGAGTAGACCAGCGAGGGCGCGCCAGCGCGCATCATGAGTGCATCCCGCTATCGCCTCGGCGTCGACGTGGGCGGCACGCACACCGATCTGGTGCTGCTCGACACGGCGACCGGCGAGCTGACTGGTCGAGAAGGTCGCGAGCACGCCGAAGAACCCCGCGCTCGGCGTGCTCGACGGGGTCGCGAAGTTCGTCGCCCGCGGCATCGCGCCCGACGAGATCGGCTTCTTCGCCCACGGCACCACGATCACGACCAATGCGCTGCTTGAAATGCGCGGCGCCAAGGTCGGCCTGCTCATCACCAAGGGCTATCGCGCCGTCCAGGAAATCCAGAACCAGGCGCGCGACGGCAATCTGTTCGACTATTTCTATTCGAAGCCGGCGCCGATCGCGCCGCAGAGCCTGACCAGGGAAATTCCCGAGCGTTCCGACTACGCCGGCAACGTGCTCCTGCCGCTCGATCGCGACGCCGTGCGCGAGGCCACGCGCGAGCTCAAGGCCGCAGGCGTCGAGTCGATCGCGGTCTGCTACCTGTTCTCGTTCATGAACCCGCGGCATGAGCAGGAGACGCGCGCGCTCATCCACGAGGAATTGCCCGGCGTGCACGTGTCGCTGTCGAGCGAGGTGCTGCCGCGCATCCGCGAATGGCCGCGGCTTTCGACCACCCTGCTCAACGCCTATCTCGAGCCGGTGATGGTGCACTACATCGCCCATCTCAATCGCGGGCTCGACGACATCGGCGTGACCTCGCAGCAGCGCTTCCTGATGCAGTCGAACGGCGGCGTGATGCCGTTCTCGGCGGCGATCGCCGGCAGCCGCACGGTGCACACGCTGTTCTCCGGTCCGGCCGCCGGCGCGCAGGCCAGCGCCTATCTGCGCCAAAGACGACGCGCAACGCGGCCTCGTCACTCTCGACATGGGCGGCACCACGGCCGACATCGCCTTCATCGAAGGCGGCGCGCCGCTCGAAGTGACCGAGGGCGTGATCGCGCGCCGGCAGGTCGATCTGCCGGCGCTCGACATGACGACGATCTCGGCGGGCGGCGGCTCGATCGCCTGGATCGACGGCGGCGGCTTTCTCAATGTCGGACCGCAGAGCGCCGGCGCCGATCCCGGCCCGGCCTGCTACGGCCGCGGCGGGGCGCGTCCAACCGTCACCGACGCCGACCTCGTCTGCGGCCATCTCAATCCGGACTATTTCCTCGGCGGCGCGCAGGGGCTCGACGCGGCGGCGTCGCACGCTGCGCTGAAGACGCACATCGCCGATCCGCTCGGCATGGACGTGCTCGCGGCCGCGACCGGCATCCAGCGCATCGTCGACATGCGGATGGCCGACGAGGTGCGGGTGTTCGCCGCCAAGCGCGGCGTCGACCTCTCGGCGTTCACGCTGCTGCCGTTCGGCGGCGCCGGCGCCGTGCATGCCGCCGCGGTCGCCGAGGAACTCGGCATGCGGCGCATCCTGGTGCCGCCGCGCCCCGGTGCATTCTCGGCGCTCGGCCTCCTCTGCACCGACGTGGTGCACGACTACATCCGCTCGGGGCTGCGGCCGCTTGCCGCGGTCACGGCCGATGATGCCGAGGAGATGTTCCGCGCGCTCGAAGCGCAAGGCCAGCGACGAGCTTGCCGCCGAGGGCATGGACCCGAAGCAGATGCACGCTTCGTCCGCGAACTCGACCTGCGCTACACCGGCCAGGGCTACGAATTGCGCACGCCGCTCGACGGGTTGTTCGACGGCGCGCTGAGCACGCAACTCGCTCACGGCCGCGCGCGAACGCTTCGACGAACGCCACGCGCAGATCCACGGCCACGCCGCCGGCGACCGGCCGGTCGAAGTGGTGAGCTACCGCCTGCGGGTGCGCGTCGCCGTGCCGAAGTATCAGCCACGCGAGGAAGCGCCGCCAGCCTCGCCGCGTTCGCTCGCCGACGCGATCAAAGGCCGGCGGCGGATTTCGCTGGGCGGCGCGCTGAGCGAAGCTACGCTCTATGAACGCGACCGGCTCGATATCGGCAGCACCATCGCCGGCCCGGCGATCGTCGAGCAGTTCGACGCCACGACGGTGATCCCGCCGGACTGGCGCGGCAGCGTCGACGGCTATCGCAATTTAGTATTGGAGCGAGCCTCGTGATGTCGCACCCCCTTCTCTTGTGTCCCGGGCGCAGCGCAGCACGCAGTGATGCGCTGCAGACCCGGGACCCCGGTTTTCTGAGCCTCATTCAACCGGGACCCCGGATCAGCGGTGCACCGTTCCGCTTCGCTTCACGCTGCACCGCGTCCGGGGCACGCCCGAGCGGACACAAGGCCTGACCATGGACGCGATCACGATCCAGATTCTGCGCAACAAGATCGCCAGCCTGGTCGAGGAGATGCACTACCATTTCTATCGCTCCGGCTATTCGACCATCATCCGCGAGTCGCGCGACTTCAGCTGCGTGATCCTCGACCGCGGCGGCCGGCTGATCGTGCGCGCCGCCGATGTTCTTCCACGCGCCGGTCTACCGCCACCTGGTCGGCCGCATTCTCGAGGTGCTAGGGCGCGGCCGGCGAAATCCGGACGGCGACGTGTTACGTCTCCAATCATCCCTATGAAGGCGGCCTGCCGCACGTCTCCGACATGGCGTTCGTCGCGCCGGTGTTCGTCGGCGGCGAGATCGTCGCGTTCTCGGGCTCGATCGCCCACAAGGCGGACGTCGGCGGCACGGTCGCCGGGTTCGACCTCGGCCAACGCCACCGAGATGTACCACGAGGGGCTGCTGCTGCCGCCGATCAAGATCTGGGACGCCGGCAAGCCGCTCGCCGATATCGAGCGCATCATCCTGGCCAACAGCCGCCAGCCGGTGCTGATGCGCGGCGACATCCACGCGCAGATCGCCGTGACCCAGATGGGCGCGACGCGCGTCAAGGAACTGTGCGAACGGTTCGGCGCCGCGACGCGTGACCGGCGCGTTCGCCGCCATCCTCAAGGGCGCAGCCGACGAACTGCGCGCGCGCGATCGCCGAGTTGCCGGAGGGCCAGTCGTCCGCCGAAGGCTTGCTCGACAGCGACGGCGTCGTGGTCGACAAGCCGATCAAGCTTGCCGTCACCGTCACCATCAGGGACGGGATCGCGCACTTCGATTTCTCCGCCAGCGATCCGCAGGCCAGAGGCCCGGTCAACCTGCGGCCCTCGATGGTCGAGGCCTGCGTGTTCTATGCGCTGATCGGCAGCCTCGGACCGAACCTGCATTTCAACGACGGCATGCGCGACGTGGTGCGGCTCACGTTCGCGCCCGCACCATCGTCAACGCCGATGCGCCGTCGCCGGTCTCCGACTACCAGATGGTCAACCTCAAGCTGGTCGATGTGCTGCTCGAGGCGCTGGCGCACTTCCAGCCCGGAGCGCGCCATCGCCAATGCGGGCTCGTCTCGAGCGCTCACCATCGCCTGGGCGAAGGGCCGGCCCGGACAGTCGACCATGCAATACGAGATCGTCGGCTCGGCCTATGGCGGCGGTATCGGCCACGACGGCGCCGTCCGCCACCGCGACCCATCTCGAGCAACCTGCACATCACGCCGATCGAGATTCTGGAATCCGAGTTTCCCTGCCGCATCACGCGCTTCGATCTGGTGCCGGATTCCGGCGGCGCCGGCGCAGTGGCGCGGCGGCTTGAGCCTGCGGCGCGAATACGAGTTGCTGGAGGACGCCACCGTCATCCGCCGCTACGACAAGGCGCGCGTGCCACCGCACGGCATCGCCGGCGGCAGGAGCCGGACGCGGCGCCCGCTTCGCCATCAGGCTCGGCACGCCGCAGGAGCAGGTGACGCCGTCGTCGGGCCGGTTCGAGATGAAGGCCGGCGACCGCTTCCGGATCGAGACCGCGGGCGGCGGCGGCTGCGGCGATCCGCGCCGGCGCGATCCGCGCCGCGCTCGCGCGCGATCTCGCCGAGGGCTACGTCACACCGGAAGCGGCGAAGGACGATTACGGCAGTTGATTGCCGAACGCGTTACCCCGGCGGCATATCGTCGCTGAACGCCTCCACAACAGAGGCGTTGGCCCGACAGATTTGCGCATCTAGTCCGGCGCGCTACCATCGTGACGGGAGCCTAAGGAACAAGACGAGGACAACAAGAATGACGGGACTGACGAGACGCCGGCTCAATCTCAGTCTGGCAGCAGTCGCGATTGCGCGGCGCGGCGCTGTGGAGCGTGTCCGCTACTCGCGCAGGAGCCGTTTCCGTCGCGCACCGTGAAGTTCGTCGTACCGTCCGCGCCCGGCTCGACCACCGACACGCTGGCGCGGAATCGTCGCCGATCAGCTCGGCCAGAACTGGGGCAAGCCCACGATCGTCGAGAACATCGCCGGCGGCGCGATGAACATCGGCGCGGCCTTCGTCGCGCGCGCGACGCCGGACGGCTACACGCTGCTGGTCGCGCCGCCCTCACCGCTCGTCGTTCAACCATCTGCTCTACCGCGACCTCGGCTACGACCCGACCAAGTTCGTGCCGATCACCATGCTGGCCAAGATCGCCAACGTGCTGGTGGTGCGCAAGGAGCTGCCGGCGACGTCGCTGAAGGAGCTGATCGACTACGCCAAGGCCAATCCCGGCAAGCTGTCCTATGCGTCGCAGGGCGTCGGCTCGACCGCGCATCTCTCCGGCGCGCAGCTCGAAGTCGCAGGCCGGCATCAAGATGGTGCATGTGCCCTATCGCGGCGCGCAGCCGGCGCTGACCGACGTGATCGCCGGCCACGTCGACATGTTCTTCGACACGCTGGCGACCTCGGTGCCGCTCTATCGCGACGGCAAGGTGAAGCTCCTGGCGGTCGCCGACCTGCACGCGCGCCCGCAGCGTGCCGGACATGCCGACCTTCTCGGAAGCCGGCCTGCCGGGCTTCAAGTCGATCACCTGGTTCGGGCTGGTGGCGCCGCCCGGCACGCCGGCGGCGCTGGCGGAGAAGATCAACCGCGACGTGGTCGAGATTCTCAAGAGCAAGGAGGTCGGCGAGATGCCTGCGCACGGCTCTCGCTCGAGGCCGGCGCGACCTCGCCGGCCGAAACCACCAAGTTCTTCGCCGGACGAAGCGGCACTCTGGACCAAGGTCATCAAGGAGGCCGGGATCCAGCCGCAGTAGCTGCGATACTCTGCGGGCATTCGAATTGATACGGAACTCTATTCCGCTCTTCCCCGCGGAAACGGGGACCCAGAACAACGCATTCGGCATTTGTGACCTGGGTCCCCGCTTCCGCAGGGACGAGCGGAGAGAGTTTCGATTCCACTGAAACGAAACCTGCTTTAGTTTGCGGGCAAACATCAAGAACGGAGGAAACCCTATGGCCGGCGTGCGAGGCAAAATCTGCACATTGATCCTGGCGACGCTGTTGACGCCGTTGCTTGCGGCTGCGCCGGCATCCGCGCAGACGACGTGGCCGACACGGCCGGTCAAGTTCATCCTGACGCTCGGACCGGGCAGCGGCGCCGACATCGGCGCGCGGCTGCTGGCGGACCGGCTGACCAAGAAATGGGGCCAGCCGATCGTGATCGAGAACCGGCCGGGCGGCGACGGCATCGTCGCGATCAACGCCTTCGTCAGCGCCCAGGACGATCACGTCCTGCTGTTCGCGCCGAGTTCGTCGTTCATCGACCACCCCTATCTGCACGACAATCTGCCGTACAAGGCCGAGCGATCTCGCCCCGATCGCGCGGGTGTCCAACACGGTGGTCGGAATTTCGGTGCCGGCTGACCTGCCGGCCAAATCGCTCAAGGACGTGGTCGAGGCGGCGCGCGCCAAGCCCGGCCAACTGAACTGGGCCGGCTCTGACCGGCGCGCTCGACATCATGTTCGAGGGCTGGCTCAAGAGCATCGGCGTCGACATCAAGAAGGTGCCGTACCGCAATCCGGTCGAGGCCGCCAACGACCTCGCCGCCGGCCGCGTCCAGGTCTACGAGTCGGCCTATGCCATCGCGCGGCCGCAGGTTCAGGCCGGCAAGGTCAAGGTCCTCGCGGTCACCAACACCGCCCGCGCCTCGACGATCCCGGATATTCCGACGGTCGCGGAAGCCGGCTATCCGGCGCTGACGATGGACGGGCTGGTCGGACTGTTCGGCCCGCCCGCATGCCGATGGCGCTGCGCGAGCGCATCGCCGCCGACATCAAGGCGGTGATGGACAGCGATGCGATCGTCAAGGAACCGGCTGATCGTCGACCGCTCAGATTCCCAACCCCGGCGGGCCGGCCGAGTTCGCCAAGTCGATCGACGAGCAGCGCGCGGTCCTGGCCAAGTCGGCGAAGGAACTCGGCATCGCGGTGAAGCAGTGATTGGCCGCGAGCTCGTCAGGTGACCTCCGCTTTTGAACGAACGGCGAAAGTGCTGAGAAAGGTTGCCTGAGAAAACTGCAACGCGATTGACGCGCAAGAGCCGGATATGGATGCGTGGCGCATCACTTCACTCGTGCTTGCACTCTCGCTGCTTGCTTCAACTCTTGCGGCGGCGCAGGACAAGGGCAGCATCAATCCCGAGCCGCTGCCGCCGCTGGCAAATCCTGACGATCCGGCAACGCCAGCCAAAGGAATTGTTTGGCCGCAAGACGACGCCCGCATCGCTCGCGACGCGCGCCATCGGCCTGTATTCCAAGGGTTGCATCGCCGGCGCCAAAGCGTTGCCTCTCGACGGCGACACCTGGCAGGTGATGCGACAGTCGCGTAACCGAAATTGGGGGCATCCAAACCTGGTGCGGTTGCTCGAACGTCTCGCCAATCAGGCGCCCAAGATCGGCTGGCGCGGGCTCCTGGTCGGCGACATGACGCAACCACGCGGCGGACCGATGCACACTGGGCATTTCAGCCATCAAGTGGGACTGGACGCCGACATCTGGCTCACGCCCATGCCGGACCGAAAGCTATCCCGCCAAGAACGCGAAGAGATGATGGCGACCGTGGTGGTTGCGAAGGATGGCAAGGACGTGGACCCCAATGTATGGACACCTGCGCACGCCGCCATCATCAAAGCGGCCGCGAAAGACCCGCAGGTCTCGCGTATCTTTGCGAACCCCGCGATCAAAAAGGCGCTATGCCGGGATGCAGGCCACGATCGCGCATGGCTCAACAAAGTGCGACCGTGGTATGGGCACGATTATCACTTCCATGTGCGGATTTTCTGTCCAGCGGACAGTCCCCAATGCACGCCGGAGCCACCGCTCGTAGCGGGCGACGGCTGTAGCGGCAAGGATCTCGACCGCTGGTTCACCGATGCCGTCCTGCATCCGGAGCCGTCGCCCGTTCCGCCAAAGGAGAAACCCCCGCTGAGAATGGCCGACCTCCCCGCCGCCTGCCGCCAGGTGCTGTTGGCGCCCGAGCGCATTTTCAGCAATCGAAGCTCTTCGCGACACCGAAAGTGAAAATGCTCTAGCGCGTCACACTTGGCGATCCTCCCGGCACACATCACGGCCGTGCACGGCCAAGTGCCAACTCGAACGGGATCAAGCGCTATCGCAAGAGCCCGGCTTCGCGATAAGCCGCGAGCGCACCGGAGTGGAGCGGCACGCCGCCGAACTCGAGCGCCGGCCGGCCCGCAACGCGCAGCGGCTCGAACAGCTCCGCCATCCCGGCGAACAACGGATTGCGGCGGCCGAGCTCACCACTCCCCGCGACGATCGCCGCGACAACCGCGCGCACGGTTTCGGGCGACACCCGCGCGTGAGTTACGAGGACGTTGACCACTGCGACCTGCTCGGTATCGCGATCCAATCCAGGTAGCGCGCCGCTGCGCATGACAGTGCGCCGATAGTAGGACGCCGCCTGCAGGATCGCTTCGAGCTGCCCCGGCGCGTAGGGCAGCACGCGCAGCGCCACCCGGTCGGCCAGCTCGCTCATGACCTTGTTGGGGATCGGGCACTGAAACTGCACGTCGACCTCGCCGTCCGCCAGCGCCCGCGCGCCGTCGGCGAAATCGAGGTAGCACGGCACGATGTCGGCGAAGCCAAGCCCGAGCGCGGCCAAGATCCCGTGCGCATGCTGCACCATGCCGCTGGTTTCCTTGCCGACCGCGATGCGCCGGCCGCGCAGGTCCGCCATCGAGCCGACCGCCGAACCCGCCAGCGTGATGAAGAACAGCGGGCCGGCATTCATCGGCGCCGCCATCGCGAGATCAATGGGATGCGGAAATGGCGGTTCGCCGTTCCGGGCGCGGCCGATCCAGTTCGACGCCATGAAGCCGAACTCGATCGCCCCGGTGTCGAGCCGCTGCGCATTCTCGATGCTGGCCGAATTGGATTCGAGCACGGCCGCCGGCAGCCCGGCAGCTTCGAGCACGGCCTTGAGCGCGGCGCCCTGGGTGAAGAACGTACCGTCGCGCTCCGACGTGCCGATGCGCAGGGGCGTCATCGGGCGGCGCCGGGCGCGGCTTTTGACAGGCCGCGCAGGTTTGTTTCACACTGCCGGCAGATGAATTCCGCACGACCCATCGCGTTTTGGATCACGATGCTGGCGGCCGTCATTGCGGCGGTCGTCCTGCTGCGCGAATTCTGCTGCCCTTCGTCGCCGGCATGGTGATCGCCTATCTGCTCGATCCGCTGGCCAGCCGGCTCGAGCGCATGGGCATGAACCGGCTCGTCGCCACACTGGTAATCGTTGCGATCTTCATCGTCGGGTTCGGGGCGCTGCTGGTCGTCACCACGCCGATCATCGTTCGTGAACTCACCTACTTCATCGAGAACCTTCCGCGCTACCTGCAGCAATTGCAAGCGTTCGCCAATAATCCCGATCATCCCTGGCTGAACAAGATCGTCGGCGAAGGCATCGGCGCCGCCGAGAAGTCGCTCGGCGAATTGACCACGCTGGCGGCCGGCTGGTCGGCGGCGTTCCTGCACTCGGTATGGACCGGCGGGCAGGCGCTCCTGTCGGTGTTCTCGCTCGCGGTGGTAACGCCGATCGTCGCCTGCTACCTGGTCTACGACTGGCCGCACATGGTCGCGGTCGTCGACAACTGGGTGCCGCCGGCGCGGCGCGAAACCGTCCGCGCACTCGCGCGCGAGATCGACGACACCATCGGCGGCTTCGTGCGCGGCCAGAGCGTGCTGTGCCTGATCCTCGGCGTGTTCTATGCGGCGGCGCTCTGGTTGATCGGCCTCAACCACGGTCCGCTGATCGGATTTGCCGCCGGCCTGATCGGCTTCGTGCCCTATCTCGGCTCGCTCACCGGCATGATCGTCGCGACCTGCGTAGCGATCGCGCAGTTCTGGCCGAACTGGACGCCGATCGTCGCGGTGCCGGTGATTTTTTTCATCGGCCAGTCGCTCGCCGACTACATTCTGTCGCCCTACCTGGTCGGCCGGCGCGTCAATCTCAATCCGGTCTGGCTGATGTTCGCACTGTTTGCGTTCGGCTACCTGTTCGGCTTTGTCGGCCTGCTGATCGCGGTGCCGCTCGCAGCCGCCCTCGGCGTGCTCGTGCGCTACGGCATCGCGCAGTATTACGCCAGCCCGATCTACGGGGCGCCGCCGGCGCACGCCGACACGGCGGCGCGCGAGCCGCGCGCCTGAACACCCACCTCGTGCATCAACCATTGATAACGACCGACTTCGCTTGCGACGAGCAGGGAAGCGAATTGCCCCCTGCCGGAAAACCCTACAGGCGACCGCGAAAATCGCGTGACTGACGTTCTGTGCGAAGGTTATCGGCGGTCCGGCCCGAGGAGCGGGGCGCGTGCCCAACGTTCCGGCAAGGGCAATCCCCGGTCCGCCTGAATTCCGCCGCTGAGCGCACGGAAGTTCCCGCGCGCAAAATGGGAGTTCCGGACAATGCCTGCCAACGCCGATGATGCCTGCGTCGTCTACTGGGTGAAGACACAACAAATGAGCGACCCTTATAGCGAAGGCTATGTTGGCATCACAAACAACATTAGGTCGCGGTCGAAACATCATTTCACACGCAACTGGCCAGAGGCCGGTCCCTACTCATTCCAAGTGCTATTCGAAGGGACACGAGCGCAATGCGCACATCAGGAAAGCAAGTATCGTCCTCGTCCTAAAATGGCGTGGAATGGCTCCAACGGCGGCGGTCGCTGGAGGAAGGCACCCAATCCGTCGGTCGCTGGCACCGAATGACGGCAACCGGTCCGATCGGCATTCCCTAGCCGCGACTATCGCCGCCCCTGCGAGGGTCTGCGCCAATCCCTACGCGAGGCGTCAGCGCCCAATCGCAAGACCCGCGCGATTGTGCGAAGGTCGCATTTTCGCTCAGGGGGATTTCATGACGCTTTCGCTAGAGGTTCTGACCGGCCTCGTTCTTTTCAACTTGATAGCGACATTCGGGCTGTGGCGATCCAAGGGGCAATAAGAGGCCCGTTGATCAGGTGGGTCGCCATGCGAATTCTGAAATTCATCGTTGCCACCATCGTCATTCTGGTTCTGGCAACATCTTCGTACCTAGTCTCTCGCGGACCCGGACAATCTACGAGTGCACCGGTGTGGTGAACGAATCGACGACGCAAACGAAGCTATTCTTTCGACTGACAGTGCATCAATGGTGGGCGTTCAGTCCCGGCCACAATGATGTAAGCTGGAAAATTCCTGGCAGCGTGCCGATCCGGAGCGGCCTTCAAATTGCGACGCGCATGGGTCCGCGATTCGACTTGCATCGCTGGCCCGAAGGTGGGGAAGGCGTCGATTTGAGGTAGAAGCCGGACGGACAGTTTTTCGACCTTGAGCGGATCGTTATGGCTCACCCTAACCAAGCCAAAGACGAAATTTTCCGGGGTACTTGCACGCCCAAAAACAGTTGAGCGATGCGCCATCAACCCAGTTTTTGTCGCCCGATGCCAACCCGACGCGAGCGACCGTCTTAGGGTCGCTGCGTGACGACGGGCCAAGTGCAACTTCCCAAGCCGCAAGCCTGGGCTGAAACGCCCGGATATGGCTGAAGCCCTGCGTTTGTTAACCATCAGTTAACGATACTTCCCGCCGGCGGCGGCAGCCGCTAAGGTCGCGGCAGATGCGGCCGTGACAGCGTAGGCAGGGAGTGGGTGCATGACTCCTCGGATGTTCGCGGCCTTGTTGGCCGGTATATGCGCCGGTGCGATGTTGCTACCGGCCGAGACGGCGGCCGGTCCTCGCGGAACCGCAGGGGGTCCGGCGCTGCAAGCTCCCGTGCACACCGTGCGCGCGCCGGTTGTCCAGGGCCATCCGTGGGCGCGCCCCGGATTCGGGCCGCATACCGGCCGCTTCGCGCGCGATCGCTTCGGGCGCATTCCTGGATTTGCGTGGCCGCTCGCGGGCGCCGGCTGGCTCGGCCCGATCGCCAGCGAGTATGACGGCGGCACCGGACGCTATCCGGACCGACAGTATCCGGCCTACGCGTTACCACCGCCGCCTGCCGCGAGCCCGCCGCCGCCCGCGCCCACGCCGGTCGTGCAGTCGGTCACGCGCATCATCGTCGTTCGCGGCGGATGCGAATCCACCGCCGAAACCATCCCCTGGCGGGACGGCAGCCCGCGCACCATCACGATCGTGCGCTGCTGAGCGGGAGCGGCTGCGCGTTACGCCGGCGCGCTCCGCTTCGCAGGCCGCTGAAGAATTCATCGTCGTCATTCCGGAAGCCGCCAAGCGGCTGTCCGGAATCCATCATCGCGGGTCGGGAGACGGAAACACAAGAGTTTGGATTCCAGGCTTCGGCCTTCGGCCGGCCTCGGATGACCAAAGAATGTCTTCAGCGGACTGCTAATCCCGGGCGAGACGGAATCCCAGGTTGAGCACCTTGTGCACGGGACGCACCCGGCCGCGGAACGCCGAGCGCAGGTAGTCGGGGTCGCTTTCCCACGAGCCGCCCCGCACCACGCGGTCGCAATCCGGCCGTTCGGGCGTAGCTGTGCCGTCCGCCGGCGCGCCCGCATAGCTGTCGACGTAGCAATCCTGCACCCACTCCCAGACATTGCCGTACATGTCGTGCAGGCCGAACTTGTTCGGCAGCTTCTCGCCGACCGGATGCGTCTTGTCGCGGGCGTTGACGATGTACCAGGCGTATTGCGGGAGTTGGGCGGCGTCGTTGCCGAACGAATAGTTCGCCGTGCTGCCGGCCTGCGCGGCGTATTCCCATTCGGCCTCGGTCGGCAGCCGGTAGCGCTTGCCGGTCTTGGCGTTCAGCTTTGCGATGAAGGCCTGGATATCGTCCCACGAGACGTTTTCGACCGGCAGGTTGCGGCCCTTGTTGTAGCTGGGGTTGTCCCCCATCAGCGCGAACCACTGCTCCTGCGTGACCTCGTGCTTGCCGAGCGCGAACGGTTTCAGCGTCACCGGATGCTGCGGTTGCTCGTTCGGCGGCGGCTGGATGTTGCTGAACGGATCGGACTTGCGGCCCATCAGGAAAGTACCGCCCGGGACCGCCACCATTTCAGGGCAGTCCTCGCAGTCCCGGATGGCGGCGCCAGCGCCCTGCCCCCACGCCGGGACCGCGGACACGCAGAGCAGCACCGCGCATACCGACGCCCAGCTGCCATACCCAGCTCCGACCGCCATCGCTCCACCTCTCGTTCGTGCGGATCGCCGCACAATACCGGCGTCCAACTGCTTCTGTCTAACGAAGATGGGCCGTGGCAGCGAGGGCTTGCCTGTTTCGCCCGAGGCGGCTACGCGCTTCCCCAACCGCACGCGCCCGCCCCGAGGAGCACATGGCAATTCTTGACGGCAGGAAGCTCGCTCTGCTCATTGCCGGTTCGCTGCTTCTTGCGCTCGATGCTGCCGGCAGCGTCTCCGCCGCCCCGCCCGGCGGCGTTCACGGCGGAACCAACGCAGCTTCGCTCTATTCCGAAGATCAGTCCCGGCCCATTGCGGCCCCGCGCTACGCCCAGCAGCCCAAGTCACCCAGCAAACCGCCGCCACCCGCGGAGGTTCGCGATCCGAATTGTCCCGGCAAGGACAACAAGTCGCTGATGTGCCGGCTGGTGAACGAGTACCGCGCGAAGAACGGCCTGAAGGCGGTGCAACTCGATGCTGCGGTCAGCCGCGAATCGCAATACTGGTCCGACCACCTGAACAAGTGGAAAGCGTGCTGGTTCCTCCATCACGATTCCAACTACCACGCTCGCATGAAGGCCGCGTTCCCGGGCCGCCGCTTCCGCGAGAACGCCGCGTGCAGCGGCTTCGAGGAGGGCGGCGCGAAATACATTCTGGATAAATGGATCAACTCCTCTGGCCATCGCCAGAACATGCTGACGCCCGACTGGAAAACGATCGGCGTCGGCGTCACCGACAACATCTGGGTGATCAATTTTACCAACTGACCGCGTTCGGGGCTTCTGTAGGGCGCAATAAGCCGCGCGCCAGCGACGCGCATTGCGCCGTGAATGGGCGGCAACGTACAGACGGCGCAATGCGCTTCGCTTATTGCGCCCTACCAAGTGCAATGTGTCTCACCGCCAGCCGAGGCCCGGCGCGACATGTTTCAGGATCGCCTCGATGACGTGCGCGTTGTAGTCGACGCCGAGTTGATTGGGCACGGTCAGCAGCAGGGTATCGGCCTCCGCAATCGCCTCGTCCTCTCTGAGCTGCGCGATGAGTTTGTCCGGCTCGGCCGCGTAGCTGCGGCCGAAGATCGCGCGGGTGTTGTCGCCGAGGAAGCCGACCTGGTCCTCGCCGTCCTCGCCGCGGCCGAAATAGGCGCGGTCGCGGTCGTCGACCAGCGCGAAGATGCTACGGCTCACCGACACCCGCGGCGTGCGCGCATGCCCGGCTTCCTTCCACGCTTCGCGAAACAGCCGGATCTGCTCGGCCTGCTGGACGTGGAACGGCTTATCGCTCTCGACCACCTTGAGCGTCGAGCTCTGCAGGTTCATGCCGAGCTTGGCGCCCCACACCGCGGTCGCGTTCGAGCCGGCGCCCCACCAGATGCGCTCGCGCAGGCCCTCCGAATAGGGCTCGAGGCGTAAGAGCCCCGGCGGGTTCGGAAACATCGGCTGCGGCGCCGGGCGCGCAAAGCCCTGCCCGCGCAGCACGTCGAGAAACACCTCGGTGTGGCGGCGCGCCATGTCGGCGTCGGTCATGCCCTCGGCGGGCGCGTAGCCGAAGTAGCGCCAGCCGTCGATCACCTGTTCGGGCGACCCACGGGAAATGCCCAGCTGCAAACGCCCGCCGGCGATCAGGTCGGCCGCGCCCGCGTCCTCGACCATGTAGAGCGGGTTTTCGTAGCGCATGTCGATGACCGCGGTGCCGATCTCGATGCGCTTGGTCCGCGCGCCGCACGCCGCGAGCAGCGGGAACGGCGAGCCGAGCTGGCGGGCGAAGTGATGCACCCGGAAATAGGCCCCGTCGGCGCCGAGCTCTTCGGCCGCGACCGCGAGCTCGATCGATTGCAGCAGCGCGTCGGCGCCCGATCGCGTCTGCGACTGCGGCGACGGCGTCCAGTGGCCGAAGGAAAGAAAGCCGATCTTTTTCATGGGGGATTGCTGAGAGGACTGATTTCGGAACGCGTCCCCGTAGGGCGCAATAAGCGGCGCGGGCAGCGACGCGCATTGCGCCGCCTGAAGGCGAATATGGGCAAGCGTGCAGAACGGCGCAATGCGCTGCGCTTGTTGCGCCCTACGAACTGCCTGACGGCCGAAAACCCGCCAACGACTTTGCGGCGACGGACGCGGTCTCTCCGGTCATTCCGGGGCCGTACGAAGGACGGAGCCCGGAATGACTGCGTCGCGAGGGTCATCCCCTATTCAACCTCGATTTCGGCCGCGAACAAGGCGATTGCCTCGGCGCGGCAACAGGAATATATTCCACTGCATGAAATACCCCCTGCCCGCCATCGTCCGTCTTCGCGTACTCCCCGACCCGCCGGCGGAAGGGCCGCCCGGCATCGTCGGCCCGCAGCCGCGCGGCTCGCGGCGTCCGCATACCGATGCGAAGGTCGCGGCGGTGCGCCGGCTCGTCGAGCAGACCACGCTGACCTACGGCGAGATCGCGGCGAAGACCGGCGTCGGCCGCGCCAGCATCTGCCGCTGGACGCGAGACGGCCAATGGCAGCGCCCGCTGTTTGCGCCGCGCGCCACCGATACGGTGCCGAGCGCCCGCGCCGGTGCGCGGCTGAAGCTGCGCACGCTGTTTGCGCGGCTCGCCGCGCTGGCCGAGCGCCATATCGGCGAACTTGAAGCCGCCGCGAGCATCGATCCCGACAAGCTCGCCGAGGCGCTGGAGCTTCTCAAGATGGCGAAGGTCGCGGCCCGCCCGCGAAAGCGCCGGAAGCCCGAAGACACCGCCGGCGTCGACTCGCAGCTCTGGGATGCGGGTCCGCGCACGGTGGTCCGGAGCTTGCGCGCCGCCGGCGTGGACACCCAGCGCGCGCCCGAGGACGCGCTCATGGATTTCATCGCAAGCCGCGCACCCCCGCCCCCGAAGCGCCGCCGCCAGCGCGGCCGCCGCTTCACCCGCGCCGACTATCACGCCTGGATGATGCAGAAGGAGCGGTAGGCCGGAGGGTGGGTTAGCGCCGAAGGCGCGTAACCCACCGGCTTAAGTTGCCACCTGCGACTCGGATGGTGGGTTACGGCGCAGCGCGCAAGGCAATCAGCCCGCGCTTGCGCAGTGGCACATCCACGCGTTCAGCGCGATCGAAACCGCGGATTGTTGTGCGGTGAAGGAAAAAACCGCTTAACGGCGTTCATGGATTGTTCTAAAATTGCAGAGTGTCAAAGAAGATCACCCAGAACCAGCTTTTGGGAGAGATTGGCGAGGCTGCGGTCCGCCTTCGCTTTCTCACCATGGGCTTCCAATTCGACGGCCGCTCCCGCTTGGAAGCGGGCGTGGACGGCATCGCGGAGGTAATGGACAACGGAAAGCCACTCGCCCGCATGATCGCCGTCCAGATCAAGGCGACCGAGTCGTCGCGCTACGTGTCAGAAGACCACATGGGCTTCACCTATTTGGTCCGGCCCGATGATCTTGCTTATTGGCGTCCCTCCAATCTCCCGGTCATCCTCGTTCTTTATCGTAGGTCGGACGACACTTACTTCTGGAAACATGTCGACGCGCGGTCCAACGAAGACCGCAGGCTGAATTTCGATAAGACCCTCGACGTCTTAGACGCCGACGCGGTTGATCGGCTTGCTGCACTTACTGTGTCGAAGGCCGGGTTTGGGTATTACGTGCCACCGCTTGGCGGAGGCGAAGAAGCGCTCGTTAACATCCTGCCCATGACCCTGCCGGCCGAGATATTCGTTTCATCGACCCCGCATACTGCGAAGAAGTCAGCCGCGATCCTTCTGAGTGGCGACGAGCCACCCCGGTTTGATTGGGTAATCAAAGGCGAGACTTTCTGGTCGTTTTCCGACCCGCGCGAGTCGGTATGCCGGCAGTTAGTGGACCTCGATCAAGTTGAAGCCGTGGACACGGCTACGCTCGCTTTCCACGAAGATTACGACGAGCAAAACACTTTCGCGTTCTTGCTGCGAAAAGCGTTCGACCATCAGGTGCGGAAGGATCTCAGCTGGAACAAGGAACGCAAGCTCTTCTACTTTCGGGCGCTTGCCGAAAACACGCCGCGCGTCTTCGCCTACGAGGCCTCGAAGAACAAGACATCAACGGAAGTAGTGAACGTGATCGAGAACAAGTCGGACAAGAGCCGCGTCGAGTTTGTCCGCCATCACGCCTTCGTTCCCCGCTTCGAACGGCTTTACGACCAGTGGTTCTTGGTAATCAACCCGACTTATTTCTTCACCGTCAACGGATTCATTGCGCATTCCTACCCGGCCGCCCTTCTTGCCGGAAAAAAGCGGCTCGACAACAGCGCCTCGCTTCGCGGGCAAGTCATCATGTGGCATCGCTTCTTGAGCCAGACTGACCGCGAGGCGCAAGGTCTTTTCACGCAATCGTCGTCAGAGTACCGCCTGCGATTTGGGGAACCGCCGGTCGTCAAGCTGGCGACACGCGTGCCAGAAGATGTCTGGAGCCCGCAAAAGAAGGCCGCCCCCGAACCCGATTTGGCGCAGGAGAGGCTCCTCTAATGAAATTCGAGACGAAGATATTCGATGAGCCAAACCTGGAGTTTGGCGACAAACATCATCATCCAGACCCTCGGCTCGGCCTGTTTGAAGCGGGGCCGCTTCAGATACCCCTTGGCGACGTCGTTCGAATCGCCGTGGTAGGCAGCGCCAAGACGGTCGAGGATACAAAGGAGTTTTTCGAAGAAGCGGCGAGCGGCTTTGCCGGCAAAGGCGAAAAGCATCCAAACCTGCATCCCGACTTTCCGGGGCTTGGCAATCAAAATCCGTTTCGCTGCAAATTTGAAGTTTCCGAAGGCGCCACGGCCGCCATCACGCAGGCGAAGATCGACAAAATCAGGCAAGAGCCCAATCACGTCAAAGCGGTCGAAATAGCCGTGGACGAGATTGTCCAGCAACTTGAAATCCTCGACGAAAGCAGCCACCGGCCGAACGTCGCGATCGTGGCGTTACCCGTCGCCCTGCTTGAGCGCGTTTGGAATGCGAAGGTCGAGACGAAGGGCACGACCGAGAAGGAGGACAGTGGCGGTTCTGACGCTCCCGATTTTCGCGGAATGCTGAAGGCGAAGGCCATGAGCCTCAGCTTCCCGATACAGATCGTGTGGGAAGACGTCTTCGATGAGACCGCCCGCATCCCGCGCAAGATTAAGGAGAACCGCTCTCGGAAGATTTAGGACCAAGCAGATCGCACCTGGAACTTGATGACCACGCTTTATTACAAAGGCACGGGGCGCATTCCTTGGCGAAAGGCGGCGCTAGATGGCGAGTTCACCGCTTGCTACATCGGCGTCAGCTTCTATCGCGAGGTCGGCGGTCAGCAGTTGTTCACGAGTGCGGCCCAGATGTTCGATGAGCGGGGACGCGGGTTCATCCTGAAAGGAAGGCGCGCCCACACGGAGAGCCGCGGCCGCCACCCTTATATGACCCAGGACGACGCGCGCCAGCTAATTGCGGGCGCCCTCACAGCGTACAAAAATCACCACAAGCACTATCCCGCACGTGTTATCGTTCTAAAGACGTCGCAGTTTCGTGAAGAAGAAGCGGAGGGGATTTTCGAAGCACTCGACGAGGCGGATGCCGAGCTGCGCGACCTTGTGTGGGTGCAAGAATCCGTATTCAGTGAAGGTGCTTCGGGACGGAAACTACCCCGTCATGCGCGGCACTTTCGTTGAGCTTGATGGGAAGGGCCTGCTCTATACGAACGGAAGCATTCCCTACTACGGGACCTATCCGGGGGTGTATGATCCGAGGCCTCTGCTCCTATGCCCCTATAAAGGAAGCGACAGCACCATCGCGCAGATCGCGAGCGAAGTGTTGGCCCTCACAAAGGTAAATTGGAATTCGACGCAGATGAACCAGAAGCTCCCGATTCCCATCCGGGCTGCCCGCGCCGTCGGCGAGGTTCTGAAATATGTCTCCGGCGACAAAGTCAGCAGTGACTACGCGCGTTACATTTAAGCGCGTAAAGTAGGTTGGGCGCACAGCGCCGTAACCCACGATCATGGTTTCGAGGATAGGCAGCCGGTGGGTTACGCGCCTTCGGCGCTAACCCACCCTTGTAATAGCGAAACCGATTATCGTCGGTGCGTTCCGAAAGGAATGCTCTGCCGCGGATGGCTATCCGCGGCAGAGCGGCTGGCGATCGGATCGAACCCACCCTGAGCAGTTTGTGGCTGCCCCGTAGCGTGATCGTCGTCAGCACCTTCATCGGACCCGGATGGTTGCCGGAACAACCTGGTTCGCTTCACAAGGCAGGGTCGACGAAGATGACAGAAGATTAGCACGACGGTGGCCGGCATCGATACGGCCAAGGACAAGCTCGACGTTGCGGTTCATGGCCGGACCGAGCGCTGGCAGGTCGAGAATACGGCGCGTGGCTGGCGACGCTTGCGTTCGGAGCTTGCCCAAGGCCGGCGTGTGCGCGCGTCGGCATCGAGGCGAGCGGCGGCTATGAACGCGGCGTGGTGAAGGACTTGCGGACCGCGGGCTTCGTGGTCCTGGTGCTGCAGCCGATGCAGGTGCGCGCCTATGCGCGTCTGCATCTGCGCCGCGCCAAGAACGATGCGCTCGATGCGGTTCTCATCGCAGCCTGCACGGCCGCGATCGATGGGCCGCGCATCGAGCCGGATGCGCGGCTGGCCGCGCTTGCCGACCATCTGACCTTCGTGGAGCAGATCGAGGAGGACATCGCGCGTCTCAAGACCCGGCTCGAGCATGTCGACGACGGCCGCATTCGCAAGATCGTCATGGCCGACATCGCGCGCCTGAAAGCGCGGCGGGCGCCGAGCTGTTGAGGATCGTCGGTCGCGCTGCGCGCCCATGACGATCTCGCCCGCCGGCTCGATCTGGTGCTCAGCGTGCCCGGCATCGGCGAGCGCACCGCGCTCGCCCTCGTCGTCCGCATGCCCGAGCTCGGCCGCATCAGCCGCGAGCAGGCGGCAGCGCTGGCAGGCCTCGCGCCCTTCGACGACGACAGCGGAAAGCACAAAGGCCAGCGGCACATCGCCGGAGGCCGGGGGCGCCTGCGGCGCTCCCTATACGCCGCGGCGCTCCCGGCCGCTTTCCGTTGGAACAAGGCCCTGATCGACCTCTACGCCCGCCTCACCGCACGCGGAAAAGCCCACAACGCCGCTCTGGTCGCTTGCGCCAGGAAACTCCTGATCTACGCCAACACCGTCGTCGCGCGCGGAACCCCATGGGTCGAAAAACCCGCCGCGACTTAATGGTTGCTACGCGCTACGCGCTCGGCACGTACCCCTTCACCGGCCCTCGCTTCAGTGGGGCACCCTATCCCGACAAGGGGAGAGGGTCACGGAGAACGGGCAAGATCACAGAACAAGCCGGAAGCGCGCCGAACAAGCCGAAGAGGCCGCAGAAGAAGCGGGAAGACGACCGAACAAGCCCGAAGAACGACGCCGCCTCACTCCTCCTTATACCCATACGCCTGCGCGTTGCCGGTGGCGCCGTAGTACTTGAACGGCAGGAACTTGCCGGACATGCCGATCTTGACGCGGTCGCCCTTCGGGTCGGGCAGGCGCTCCATCGTCATGTCGAAGTCGATCGCCGACATGATGCCGTCGCCGAACTCCTCCTCGATCAGCGCCTTCCAGGCCGGGCCGTTGATCAGCACCAGTTCGTAGAAGCGGTAGATCAGCGGATCGGTCGGCGGCATCGTGGCGCCGGCGCCGCGCATCGGCACCTCGTTGAGCATCGCCTGCTCGGCCTTCGACAGCCCGAACAGCTTGGCGGCGTTGGCGGCCTGCGGCTTGGTCAGCTTGTGGTTGCCGAGCAGCGCGCCGGTGATCATCACCGGCGACATGCCGCCGATCTGGTCGCAGATGTGTTTCCAGGTCCAGCCCTTCTCGCGCTTGATGTCGAGAAGCTTCTCGGTGAGAGCGGCGCGTTGCATGGGGGTCTCCTTTCCCGGGCTAAATCGTGTTCGGTCGAAAATCGGATCGGCGCGGCAACGGACTCGGTGCCCACCCTCCCCTGGAGGGGGAGGGTCGCGAGCGAAGCGAGCGGGTGGGTGGGGTGGGCCTATTCGCAAAAGAGTTCACCCCACCCCGCTCGCCTGCGCTTCGCTGCGGCGAGCGACCCTCCCCCTCCAGGGGAGGGTAAGCGGAGAGAGCGGTAATCGATCGCGACGGCATCGCTCAATGCCCCGACGCGAGCCGCATGACGGGCAGTCGCCGGCGGCGTCTCGACGGCGGTCGTTCGACGGCGGTCGACGGGCGCGCCGGGCCGCACCACCGGCACGTGGCGCTTGTCGAACGCCGCGCCCTCGGCGCCGGCGGCGAAGTTCTTGCTGCGCGTCACCAGGAAATCGATGATGTGGTTGCGCACGCCGTAATAGAGCGGGTGGCGGTGGAAGTCGGTGCGCTTGCGGTCCTTCGGCAGCGGGTTGTCGACGATCTCGGCGAGCGCCGCGTCCGGGCCGTTGGTCATCAGCACAATACGGTCGGCGAGATAGATCGCCTCGTCGACGTCGTGGGTGATCATGAACACGGTCTGCCCGGTGGTGACGCAGATGCGGCGGACCTCGTCCTGCAGCGTGCCGCGGGTGAGCGCGTCGAGCGCCGAGAACGGCTCGTCCATCAGCATGATCTTCGGCTCGATCGACAGCGCGCGCGCGATGCCGACGCGCTGCTTCATGCCGCCGGAGAGTTCGGCCGGGCGCTTGTGCTCGGCGCCGGTGAGGCCGACCAGGTCGATGAACTTCTGCGCCTGCGCCAGGTTCTCGGCGTGGCTGCGGCGGCGCCATTTCGACGACACCGCGTAGGCGACGTTGCCGATCACGCTGCGCCAGGGCAAGCAGCGCGTGGCTCTGGAAGATGACGGCGCGGTCGAGGCTCGGGCCTTCGATCGCCTGGCCATCGACGATGACGGTCCCGCTCGACGGCAAGTCGAGGCCGGCCAGGATGTTGAGCACGGTGGTCTTGCCGCAGCCGGAATGGCCGATGATGCAGACGAACTCGCCGCGCGCCATCGCCAGCCACAGGTCGTCGAACACCGTCATGCTGCGCGCCGCCCGGCGCCGGGAAGCGCTTGCCGATGCCCTCGATCGAGATGAATTTGTCGGTCATGGCATCGCACCTCTCACTCCGGAAAGGTGACGAGCCGCGTCAGGCGGGCGAGGACCTGGTCGAGCAGCATGCCGACCACCCCGATCAGCAAAATCGCGATAATCACATTCGTGATCGACAAATTATTCCATTCATTCCAGACGAAGTAGCCAATGCCGGTGCCGCCGACGAGCATCTCGGCTGCGACGATCACCAGCCAGGCGATGCCGATCGAAATCCGCATGCCGGTCAGGATGGTCGGCGCCGCCGCCGGCAGGATGATGGTGAAGGCGCGCCGGAACGTGCCGACCTCCAGCGTGCGGGCGACGTTGAGCCATTCCTTGCGCACCGCAGCGACGCCGAACGCGGTGTTGATCAGCATCGGCCACAGCGAGCAGATGAAGATCACGAAGATCGACGACAGGCTCGAATCCTTGATGGTGTAGAGCGCCAGCGGCATCCAGGCGAGCGGCGAGATCGGCTTGAGCACCTGGATGAACGGATCGAGCGCCCGGTTCATCAACGGCGACATGCCGATCAGAAAGCCGACCGGCATCGCCACCAGCACCGCCAGCAGATAGCCGATCATCACGCGGGCGATCGAATAGGCGAGCTGGATGCCGACGCCCTTGTCGTTCGGGCCGTTGTCGTAGAACGGCCGCCGGAGATGCTCCCAGAGCTTGGCGCCGACGTCGAGCGGTCCGGGCATCGCCGACTTGCCCTGGGTCGCCGTCACGCCCATCAGCTTGGCGTATTCCGGGTCCATGTCCGCCACCGGGCCGGCGCCGCGGGTCGCGACGTGCCAGGCCATGATGAACGCGACGAAGATCGCGAGCGACACGACGGTGGCCCGCAGGCTGATCGGCAGGTTCATGACGCGCCCTGCCCGCGTCGTTCCGCGAGCGCTTGGCGCGCGTTACTGCGCCCTCTCCCCTTGAGGCGGTCGCTCCGCACAGCACTCATGGGTGAGGGGTGGAGGGCCTTGGCGACGCCGGCCCCCTTACCCGTCCTCATGTGCGGACAACTCTCGCTGCCCTCTCCCGCAAGGGGAGAGGGCGCAACGACAAACATCCCGCCCGTGGCGAAGGGTAAACACCATACTTGGAGATGCGCGTGTACGCCCGGCGCGTGCAGCATCCGTGTGGGTTCCTCAGGTGCTTCGCTTGATGGCGAAGCTCTTGATGTAATCCTCGGGCTTGGCGGGATCGAACTCCTTGCCCATCACGACGAATTTCTTCGTGGTCGCGGTCGGCGGCGTGAGCCCGACCTCCTTCATCAGCTTCGTGGTGTCGGTGGCGAGATAGACCTGCTTGGCGACGCCGGCGTAGTCGACCTCGCCCTTGATCTGCCCCCAGCGCTTCATCTGGGTCATGATCCAGACCGCGAACAATTCCCACGGGAACGGATCGAAATCGACACGGTTCGGAACCCGCTTCACGTTGCCGAGCCCATCCGCGAAGGTGCCGGTGAGAATTTGCTCCAGCACGGTGACCGGCTGGTTGATGTAGTTCGCGGGCGCGATCGCCTCGGCGATCTGCTTGCGGTTCTCCGCCTTGGTGGCGAATGCGGTGGCGTCGATGATCGCCTTGAGCAGCGCCGCGTAGGTGTTCGGCGTCTGGGTCACGAACTCCTTCGAGGCCGCGAACGCGCAACATGGATGGCCTTCCCAGATCTCCTTCGACAGGAGGTGGATGAAGCCGACGCCGTCATAGACCGCGCGCTGGTTCATCGGATCGGGGCCGAGGAAGCCGTCGATGTTGTCGGCGCGCAGGTTCGCGACCATCTCGGGCGGCGGCACGGCGCGAATCTGGATGTCCTGATCGGGATCGAGCCCGGCTTCGGCCACGTAGTAGCGCAGCAGATAGTTGTGCATCGAGTAGTCGAACGGCACCGCGAACTTCATGCCCTTCCAGGACTTCGGATCGCGCTTGTCCTTGTGCTTGACGGCGAGCGTGATCGCCTGGCCGTTGATGTTCTCGACCGCCGGCATGGTGTAGGGGATCGGCTGCGAGCCGACGCCGAGCGTGATGGCCAGCGGCATCGGCGACAGCATGTGCGCGGCGTCGTATTCCTTATTGATGGTCTTGTCGCGGATCACCGCCCAGCCGGCGGTCTTGATCACCTCGACGTCGAGCCCGTGCTTCTTGTAGAAGCCCATCGGCTCCGCCATGATGATCGGCGTCGCGCAGGTGATCGGGAATGAAGCCGACCTTGAGGTTCTTCTTCTCGATCGCGCCGCCTTGCGCAAAGACTTCGGTCGCGGTCTTGAGCGGGAAGAACTGCGACAGCGCCGCGAGCGCGGTCGAGGCGCCGACCGACTTCAGGAAGGCGCGGCGCGCGGCGTCCTTGGGAAAGACCGCCCGCATGACCGCCGACGCCACCACGCCCTCATAGCGCTTGTCTTCGTTCTCCACCGGCGCGCACTGCAACCGCGCCGCGGCCTCCTGCTCGTGGTCGAGCGCAGTGGCGTGCCGGCCGCACGGACATCCCGGGGCCAACCGGCGCTGCGGATCGAACGGATTGTCGAAGGTAGACATCGGGGACGCGCTCCATCGCTATGCCGGAGAGCTCAGGCGGCAAACTGCGAATGGAATAGCAATGGATGTGCCAAACCGGCCCGCCCGGTGGCACCGGCACTTTTGTCATTTGCACGCGCCGGCTGACTAGGAAACGCGCAACAGCCGGCCTGCTTGTTAGGCAAATGACTACCGCACGGTCAGACGGCGAATGCCTGCCTTTGGCCCCCGAACGCCCGCAGGCCCCACGGCGGTCGCGACATTTCGCCCGATGGCTGCTACCGCGGGAACATCGTCGGCATCGGGATGTCACCGCCCAAAGTTTGGGCGAGAATGCCTTGTGTCAGCGGGGAAACCCCGGCTGAAACAGAGGTCCCGGACGTGAGAGCGACTCTTCCCTAGCGGTCCATTTCAATAAACACGTCGCAGCCGATATCGCCCAGCGCCTGCGTAATCCGGCTCTTGGCTTCAAGACATTTCTTTTGGTCGAAATCCGGAGACGTCTTGTGGGTTTCGACCGACATGCCGACCATCAGACGTTCGGTGACTTTGCCTTGCCCGAGCAAGGTCGACACGACGGAAATTCGGGTGACCAGCTTTTCGTCCTTGAGAACCGCCAGGCGCTCTTCTGCTCTGCCTTGCAGGCTCCGGGAGTCGATACTTTGTGTCATTGGCGGTGGCCTCCAGCGTGCACGCCCGTCCAAAATAGAAATCCTGCAAAAACTACGAGAACCACTAATATTACGGCCTCCGGCAAGTGAAATACAATAAAATATATCGACATCTATAGAAAAATAGCCGATGCTGCCAAGTAATTATCGAAGGAACTGAAGCTTCTCTCGACGGCCCGAAGACGCTTGGCTTCGGCCTCATGGCGTTCGTTCCGAGTTTCGTGAACACAATGGCCTGAGCCGAGGCACACTACCGGTTCAGAGCGCGACGGTCACCGCGCGATGTCCGAGTGGCCGACTTCCCCCTTGGGGCCTTAGAGCGGTCGCATGACCTTTCTGTTCACACCGCCCCTGCAACTGGCTGGAACGCCGGCCGTCTCCATTCGATCGCTCGCGGATGCCGCCGATTTTCTTGGCGGCTATGCCGGGCGCTGGCCGATGACGCGGGATTTGATGCTGCGCCGCCTGCAGTCTGCTTCGACCGAACAAGAGAGCCGCGAGGCCGCAAGGTCGTTTCGCTGGTGGGCGGAAATGGAACGATTGCTGCTCCACCCGGAGTAACGGCTATGTCGATAGGGCGAAGGCAATGCAGGTTTCTTCGATTCCAACCGGCGGTTCGGTGAACGGCCCCATTCAGGACGCAGCGAGCAACTTGTCATGACCGACCCTATCGCGGCCGCCGTACGAACCTCATCGGTGAAGTCTGATCGCTCCATGAGCGCGATCTTGAATTATGCCATCGCTGCGGTCGTATTCCTTGGAGCGGCCGGCATCTTCATCGGTGTATGGATCTGGTGACGTTGCGCCGTTCGCGCTCCTGATCAACCTCCAGATCGCCAAGGCGCTCCGCCTCACCTTCCCGCCCGGATCACTCGCGATCGTCGACGAGCCGATCGCGTAAGACTGCCACGCCGACGGAACCCGTGCGCCGATGCGGTGCGTGAACTGCTGGTAGCGCGATCAGTCCGCGTAGGCCGCGTCAGTGTCGGTCTTTGGCCTGTCCCTCGACTTTGCGGGGCTCAGCGAATCGTCAGAGGACATATCGATCGGAAGCGGTTGCCATCCGATCGCATTACCGCCACCGGTGTTCACGCCGACCAGAAGCCAGGTCTGGCCGGTGCACTTGTTCAACAGGATGGCGCCTTCCGGTCCCGAGGTGTTGTTGTTCGGGTAAAGCTCGAAGCAGGGCTGTTCGACTGCCATAGCGGCGGACGTTGAAAGCGCCAATATGAATGCTGCGGCGCAACACTGTTTCCAATACATCGGGGCCTCCTGTTCCGATAACCCGGATAGGCAAGACTTACGGCTCCTGCCTCGCGCACCTGGAGTTATCTCGCTGTATATCCGCCATCCGGCCGCGATGATGAGTGCGGAATAGTATAAACGTTTGGCTCACGTATTGCGCTCGAAAATTCGCGCCGCTTCCGCTGGAGCAGGCGCACCGCTGGGCAGCCTAGGAGCCGGCGACTCTTTACGATCGTGCACTTAGTCGATGCGAATGACTTTCTCGCCACGCGACAACAAATTGCGCGCACGAACGGCCGTGTCGCCGAAGTCGGAGAACACGCCGTCGACGCCCAGTTCAAAGAACTGCAGGTACTCCTTGGCCGGATCGAGGTGGTAGTCGGGCGCAAGGAACTCCGGCTCATCCCGGAAGGTATAAGGGTGGACGACGAGCCCTGCCCGATGAGCATCGGCGACCAGACTGGTCGGCTTCAGTAGCGTCCCGTCGGGACCTTGCGGCACGATGCTGCGCTTGAACGGGCCGATGCCCTGGGCGTAGGTGGCAATCTCGGCCAAACCCTCCGGCTTCATCAGATCACCGTAGGTGCGCCGGTCGCCGGCGGCGATGAAGTCGTAGGGCCGCGCCCGCTCGCTCGCCAGGAGTTGGACCAGCCTTACCTGCGTCAGTTTGCGCAAATCCTTGAGGTTTTGAACCTCGAATGACTGAATGAAGACCGGGGCGCTGGGGTCGGTATAGCCGCGAGCGGTGAGCGCCTTCACGAGCGGCGGCTCGAGCGCCAGTCCGATGAAGCGGAAATAGCTCGGGTGCTTGGTTTCTGGATAAATCCCGATGGTCCGCCCGGTCTCACGGCTCCTGCGCTGGGCAAGATCGATGACCTCCTCCAGTGTCGGTATCTCGTAGATGCCGTTCCAGCCCTGATTGCGAAACGGCAGCCGTTCTTTCGCCCGCAGGGTCTTGATTTCGGCGAGCGTAAAATCCTCGGTGAAATAGCCGTCGATGGTCCTGCCATCGATGGTCTTGCGTGTCTTGCGGGCCGGGAATTTCTGCGCGACGTCGGTCGTACCCGAAATCTCGTTCTCGTGCCGGGCAATCAGTACGCCGTCCTTAGTCGACACCAGATCGGGCTCGATGAAATCGACGCCGAGGTCGATCGCGAGGGCATAGGAAGCCAGCGTGTGCTCGGGCCGGTAACCGGGTGCGCCACGATGGCCGATCACCAGGGGTGCGCCAGTGCGCGCCGTCGTCGCCGCCACGGTGGAATCCCTTTGGCCTTGTGCCGCCGCGACCGCCAGTCCTAGCAGGCCGCCCAGAACCGCCACAAGCACCACTGAAAGAGATCGGACCACGGTGTTTGGCCTCCAGCGCATCGTGCAGGAACTTGAACGCTAAGATAACGCGATGTGGGATTTGTGACAGCGTCGCTTCGCCGGCCCGGGACAGGTCACGCCGGGCGGGCGTAGCAGCCGCTTAAGCATGTTCGGCGCAACGCATCCAAAACCACACCACGATTGGCTTTGGCAGGTCGGCTTTAAGAATACGGCAATCGCGCGCCACGCAAAGTCGAGCGCGATCGACAACGGTGAGCTGCCGGTCGACCAAATTGTAAGACGCGGGGTACACTTGCGGGCATGGCAGTCACGCGGTTGTGACCGGCACGCCTTACGTTGAAATCCAATGACCTCATGGTCTGCGAAGTCGGAAAGCTTTTCAGCGCGTTGCCACCGGCGGCTCAGAGCCGTTGTTCAGTGCACAACCGACGACCAGCCCGCCGGCCGTCGCCTCGCGACTTTGGTTCTAAGCACACACGTCCGCATCGCGCTTGACACCGCGGGCGGAGCAATCGAAGGGTTACTTAAAGGCGATGGTGCTCATGCGACTTCGCGGATTAGGTACTCACTCTGAAGACTTGGGTGCGTGTGTTCTTGTGCGCCGCCGAACGGCGACTGAGCGCAATGGCGGATGCGGACGTCTGAAGGTGGCGAGATCAGGCGTATCGATCTCTGCCCTTCGAATATCCTGTCCGGAACCTACCAGGACACCGCGAAAAGGCGACGGCTATTCGTACTCGCGCGCCCCATTTCCGGATCGCCGAGCCCTCCTGAATGATGACGTCTGAGTAAATACCTCACATGGAATCGATCCTCGTCAAGATTTTTGCAACCGGTCTGGCTCTGAGCCAAGTCACCACGACGCCCGACGCCATCAAGACCGAATTCGACACGGATCGCGACCAGCCGATGGTGGCCGAGCTCCTGCACCGGGGCTGTCACCAAATGCTCAAGGTTTTCGATCTCGAAAACATCAACTTTGACGATCTGCTGGTCACGGCGCTCGATGACCCGCAGGCAATCGGCGAGAACAAAGCGTTTCGGGGCATCAATTTCGCCGACCTGCAGATCGCCTACCGCCAGTTCTGCAAGAAACAGCCGGTGGAGCGTCCGGCCGTCGACCTCGCGGAGGTTATTGCATTCTACAACAAGGCCGCCGCCGACCTGCCGGACCACACCAAGCTCAAAGGCCTGAAGCTCCCCGGTGCGAGCGTGGTGCTCGATCGCAAGGGCAACCGCTTCGCGGAAGTCTTCGAGGAGAACCAGCGGCGCGTCTGGGTGGTCCTCGCCGACATTCCGTTGCACGTACAGAATGCGTTCCTGGCGGCCGAAGACAAACGCTTCCATCAGCACAAAGGCATCGACGAGCACGGTCTGATCCGTGCCTTCATCGGCAATCTGGCCCAGTCCGGGCGCCCGCAAGGCGGCTCGACCATTACGCAGCAGGTGGTCAAAAACCTCCTCGTCGGCGACGACCTCACCTACGAGCGCAAGATCCGGGAGATGATCGTCGCCGCGCGGGTCGAATCCACCCTCACCAAAGGCGAGATTCTGGAACTCTATCTTAACTCCGTCTATCTCGGCCGCAGCGCCTGGGGGATCGGGTTGGCGGCCCAAGGCTATTTCGGCAAACCGCCGAGTGCGCTGACCGTCGAAGAAAGCGCGCTCCTTGCAGGCCTGACCAAGGGGCCGAACTTCTACAGTCCGGATCGGCACCCGGTCCGGGCTCGCGAACGGCTTGCGTACGTTCTAAGCCGCATGCGCGAAGACGGCAAAGTCGAAGGCGTGCCCGATGCCGGCCGAACCTTGCCGATGCTTCCGACGATGGTGGCCCATGAGCGGCCTCGCCGGGATGTCGGTTTTCACTTCGTCGATCAGGTCGCGCGCGAGGCCAAGGCGCTCGCCGGCCTCACGGCGATCACCGCTGATTCCTATTCGGTGCGCTCGACGCTCGATCCGCAACTGCAACGGACCGTGGAGGAGACGCTGCAGGAAGGGCTGTGGCGCTACGAGCGGAATGCCGGGCGGCTGCAGTTCCGCGAGGCGGAAGCCAACCTCGGCCAGGCTATTCGACGGATCGAGACGGCCAAATCGCCGGACGAGAAGCGGCCTCCCTGGCAGCATGCGCTCGCGAATGCGCGCCTCCCGCTCTACGACGTGCATTGGACGCCCGCCGTCGTGGTGGAAAAGCCCGGCGCCAAGAAGAATGAAACGTGGCGCGTCGGTCTCGTCGACGGACGGGTCCTGCCGCTCGCCGTCGATAACGCAACCGCCGGCCGCAAGCTCGCGCTGCACGACGTCGTTTATGTTCGCGTCACCGAGGCCAAAGGCAAGGCCGCGCGGGCTGAACTGCGTATCCGCCCGGCCGTGCAGGGCGCCGTGGTCGTGCTGGAAAACAAGACCGGCCGGATCCTGGCGATGAGCGGCGGCTTCTCGTACCCGCTAAGCCAGCTCAACCGGTCGACCCAGGCGACTCGCCAGCCTGGCTCCGCCATCAAGCCGCTCAGCTACCTTGCGACGCTGGGCAACGGCCTGCAGCCCAATACGCTCGTCAGCGATGGCGACATCAACCTGCCGCCGATCGGTGGCGGGCGGGGGCGCGAAAAGGACTACTGGTCGCCGAAAAACTACGACGGCGGCGGCGGCGGCACGCTGACGCTGCGGCGCGCACTTGAGAATTCGAGAAACCTCGCAACCGCGCACCTGCTCGAGGGTGGCATCGGCAAGACGCCGGAGGCGAGTCTCGACCGACTCTGCAAGCTGGCGCTGGAGGCGCAGATCTATCGCGAGTGCCAGCGCTTCTATCCTTTCGTCCTTGGCGCCCAGCCGGTGCGGCCGATCGATCTTGCGGCGTTTTACGCGACGATCGCCAACGAAGGCCGGCGGCCGACGCCGTACGTGATCGATGCGATTGAGCGCGATGGCGAGGTGATCTATCGGCACAAGCCCGGCGAAGGCGTGACCGTCAGTTCCGTCGACCGGGCCGCCTTCTACCAGCTCAAATCGATCATGCAGGGCGTCCTGGCGCGCGGCACCGCGCGGTCGATCGCCGGTCTGGCACCCTACGTTGCCGGCAAGACCGGCACTTCGGACGACGAAAACGACGCCTGGTTCGTCGGCTTCACCAACGAGGCCACCGTGGCCGTCTGGGTCGGCTACGACAACGCAGACGGCAAGCGCCGGACCTTGGGTGGCGGCTCGACTGGCGGCGGGCTCGCGGTTCCGATCTTCACCCCGGTCATCCAGGCGGTTTGGAACAATGTCGCGCCGCGAACCACGCTGGCCCCGCCCTCGCCGGAAGCCAAACGGATGCTGTCGTGCAAGTCGGTCGGCGTTGAAACCGGCGAAGCCGCGTCCGGGAAGCACCGCAGCGTCAGCGAATGCTTCCGGGTCGACGCCAAAGGCAGGATCATCGACACCCAGGACCGCCTGCTGGACCGCGCCACCGTGCAAGCCAGGCACGACGAGCGACGGCGGCGCGCGGCGCGCTATGAGGACCAGTCCCACTACTATTATTCGCGCGGAGAATATCGCGACTGGTCTTACGGCGGGTGGCAGTACAACGACGGCCGTCAGCAGCGCAATTGGGGCGGCTGGGGCTGGCGTTAGGCCGACGCGAAGCACAGCGGGATGAAAAGTCCCAAGGTGTCAATCGGCCTTGATGTTGGCGGTCCGGATCACATCGTCCCACTTGGCGATTTCGGCACGCTGGAATTTTCCGAACTCGCCGGCGTGCTGCCGACGAGATCGAGCCCCAGCGAGGCCGCGCGCTCGGCGACGTCCGGCGCGCGCAGCGCGTTCGCCACTTCCTGGTGCAGCCGGGCGACGATCTCCGGCGGCGTGCCGTGCACGCACTGCCATGCCGTACCAGTTCACCACCTCGAAATTCGACAGCGTATCCTTCACGGTCGGCACGCTCGAGCAGCGCCTTCATGCGGGACGCGCCCGGTGGTGGCGAGCGCGCGGAGCCGGCCGGCCTCGATATGCGGCTGCGCGATCGCAAGCGCGTCGAACACGAAATGCACCTGTCCGCTGATCAGATCGGTGAAGGCCGGTGCGCTGCCGCGATATGGAACATGCACGCGTCTGGATGCCGGCCTGCAGGTTCAGCAGTTCGCCGGACAGATGCGGCAGGCCGCCGTTGCCGCTCGAACCGAACAGCATCTCGCCCGGGCTTCGACTTCGCCAGGTCGATCAGCTCCGCGAGCGACTTGGCCTGCACCGACGGGTTCACCACCAGCACGAACGCGAGCGACGCGACGTGCGACAGCGGCGCGAAGTCGCGCTCCATGTTCATGCCGGGGCGGCCGGCGTACAGCACCGGATTGACCGCGAGGTTGCCGGTCGTGCCGAACAGGATGGTGTGACCGTCCGGCTCGGATTGCGCGACGCCCTGCGTCGCGATCTGTCCGTTCGCGCCCGGACGGTTCTCCACGACCACCGGCTGGCCGAGCCGCTCCGACATTTTCGGCGCCATCAGCCGCGCCAGGATGTCGATGCCGCCACCGGGCGGAAAGCCGATGACGATCCGGACCGGCCGCGAAGGGAATGCCTGCGCGAATCGCCCGGCGCGCGACGAACGGGGCCAACGCCGCACCGAGCACGAAGGCTCGTCTCGTCGCAGTAATACGCATGGCAGTCCTCCCGTAATTTCTTGTCGACGCATTTTTTGCAGGTTTTGCAGGTTGGAATTTTTGCTACTGTACGGTCAAGGCCGGTTTAGCAGGCTGGCGAGGAGGAGCGTGTGACACAACAGCCGGAACGCGAGATCCATGTCTACGCCGGAACGGCCGGCCACTCGGCCTGGTTCAGCGACGACGTCGGTCGAGACCTGGGTTCATCCGAACAGCCATTCCGGCATGTATCTCGAGGCGCGCGTCTGGGCGTTCGCGAGCCATCCCGCGACTCGCGATCGTCTGTTCGCCGGCACCGACATGGGCGTGTTCCGCTGGGACGAACACGACGGCGCGCTGGACGCATCTGCCCTCGCCGATGCAGGACGTCTGGTCGATCGCCGTCGATCCCGCCGATCCGGATACGCTGATCGCCGGTACGCGGCCCGCCGGGTTCTGGCGCTCGAACGATGCCGGGAGAAACTGGACGGCGCTCACCGCGTCCGGCGTGCATCCCGGCTTCCGACGTCAACGGCGGGCCGACCCGCGTCACGCAAATTCTGTTCGATCCGGTCGACGACGGCACGGTGTGGGCCGCGATCGAGATCGGCAGCATCTATCGCAGCAAGGATCGCGGCGCCACCTGGGAGTACAAGGACGAAGGGCCTGGTCTCCGGCGACGTGCACGGGCTCGCGGTGCTGCGGCTGCCGAAGGCGGCAAGGCCGTGCTGGCCACGACCAATCGCGGCCTGCACCGCAGCGAGGACAACGGCGAGACCTGGGTGCTCCAGGAGCTTCCGTCGCCGTGGCCCTACACCCGCGCGGTGGTGCCGCGCGCCGACAACACCGGCGTCGTGTTCCTCACCAACGGCAACGGCCCGCCCGGCAACGACGGCTTCCTGCTGCGCTCGCGCGACTACGGCAGGACCTGGCAGGACGCCAAGCTGCCGGGCCCGCTCGAGAGCACGGTGTGGTGCATCGCGACCAATGCGGCCGATCCGATGCTGATCTTCGTCTGCACCAATCTCGGCGAGCTGTTCCGCTCGACCGACGGCGGCGAGACGCTGGACGCGCCTGCCGCATGTGTTCGGCGAGTTGCGCGCCCTGCATTGGCGCTCGGTTCCGGCCGGCACCCGGCAGCGCGGCGCATTCGGTGACGCGGCCGGTGCTCAAGGCCTCGCAGATCGGATGGGTGGCCGCATGAGCGACGGGCGCTCCCGATGAAGGTCGGCCTGATGGTGCCGACCAACAACACCACGATGGAGGTCGAGCTTGCGGCCTGGCTGCCGAAGGGCTCGACGGTGACGACGGTGAAGATCCCGCGCGGCCAGGGACTGCTGACCAAGGAGACGCTTCCGGCCTATCGCGACAGCGCGATCGCGCTGGCCCGCCAGCATTTCGGCAACGGCGAGCTCGATCTGATCGCCTACGGCTGCACCGCCGCGGGCTTCTCTCCGGCCCGGCCGGCGACGCCGAGCTCTCCGCCATGCTGACCGAGGCGACTGGCCTGCCGGTGGTCACCACCGCGCGCGCCATGGTGCACGCGCTGCAGCACGAGGGCGCAAAGCGCATCGCGGTCGTCACGCCTTACCGGACACGGTGAACGCGCAGCTCGAACGCGTTCCTCGCCGACGGCGGCATCGGCGTGGTCCGGCTGGACTCGTTCCGGCGCCGAGGACGTCGTCTCGCTCGGGCGCATCACCGCCGAGCAGGTGCGCGATCTGGCGCGCGCCACCATGGGACCGGAGTGCGACGCGCTGTTCATCGGCTGCTCGCAGCTGCCGACGCACGCGATCCTCGACGGCCTGCGGGAGGAATTGGCGCGGCCCACATGGTCGTCGATTTGCGCGACCGCCTGGGATGCCGAACGCACGCGCGCGGCATGAACCTGCGGCGACGACACGGACTGACCTTGCTGGACATTCCGCGGCCCCGCCCTTAGCGTGCGCGGCAAAACCGCCGAAATTCACGGCACAACAACGGAGGAAACGGCGTGAACGACAGCACTCTCGTGCGCGTTACGCCGCGCGAACCTACCGGGACAATCAGGACCCGTGGCCGGCTGACGCTGCTGTCGGCGGCCGAACGGCGCTATTGCGAGCCGCTGCTGCGCGGCTTCGCCGAACGGCATCCCGAGATCGACGTCGACTTCGTGTTCGGCATCAGCACCGATCTCCATCGGCGCTATTTGCAAGAAGCAGCATCCGGGGGCGCGACCAGCGATCTGATCTGGAGCAGCGCCATGGACCAGGTGATGGAACTGGTCTTCGGCGGCCACGCCCAGCCGCACGGCGTGCGCCACACCCTGCCTTCGGACGCCGCCTATCGCGACCTTGCCGTCGCGACCACCTCCGAGCCGCTGTTCACGCTCTGCCGCGATCCTTCCCGTCCCGCCGGCTCGCCGACGGAGATCGCCGCGCTTATCGCTGCCGACCCGCAGCGATACCGCGGCGCCATCGCGGTTCCGGACATCGAGACCAACGGCTTGGGCTTCCTCGCGATGTTGCGCTGGAGCGAGGAGCCAGCGCTCGATGAATTTCTGGACGCGCTGGCATCGTGCCGGCCGCGCGCCGTTGGTTCCGCGCCTGCTCTGATTGCCGCGGTGACGGACGGGGCGGAGCTCGCACTCCATCTGCTCGGCGCCTATGCGTTGCGCGCAGTTTCGACCAACTCGTCGCTGCACATTGCACCTTCGTCGGTGCCGGCCATGGCGGTTTCACGCGTCGCGTTCATTCCCAAGCGTGCGGCAAATCCGGAAGCCGCAGCGGCCTTCCTCGCCTATCTGCTGTCCCTGAAGGCCAGGCAGCAATCGGCGAAGCCGGCATATTTCCGATCACCGCGCACGCGGCCTACCCAGTCACGCCGATCCCATTGGACGAGAGCTTTGGCCGGCTTCTCGACCCGCAGTGCCGCGCGGCTTTGCTTGCACGCTGGCGCGCGGCGCTCGGCCGTCATGACACCCGGACCGGAGGAACGACCCCGTGATCAACCGCCGCACACTCCTTCTCGGCGCGAGCCTCGCGCCGCTCGCAGGCAACGCCCAAGCGCAAACGAACTGGCCGCAGCAGGTGGTTCGCATCGTCGTGCCGTTCGTGCCGGGCGCGTTCACCGATGTTTCGGCGCGGCTGCTGGCGCAGGAATTGACCGAACAGATCGGCCAATCGGTCATCGTCGAGAACCGCGGCGGGGCCGGCGGCACGACCGGTACCGTCATGGTCGTGCGCGCGCCGCCGGACGGCCACACTCTGCTCCTGACCGACACGTCGCTGTCGATATCGCCGGGCCTCTATCCCAATCTGCCTTACGACCCGGTCAAAGACCTCGCACAGATCAGTCGTATCGCGAATTCGCCATCGATCCTGCTGGTGCAGGCCCGGCCTCGGGCCGACGTACCCTCGCCGAGCTGATCGCACTCGCCAAGCAGAAGCCGGGACAGATCACGTTCGGCTCCGGCGGACCGGGATCGTCGGCTCACCTTGCGATGGAATTGCTGCTCAACGTCACCGACACCAAGGGTCTGCATGTACCGTTCCGCGGGGTCGCGGCCGCGATCGCCGAGGTCATCGCCGGCCGGATCGACATGGCGATCGCCAGCCTCGCCGCAGGTGTGGCGCACGTGAAGGGCGGCACACTTCTCGGCCTCGCCGTATCGGGAGAGAAGCGCAGCAATCTGTTGCCGGAGGTGCCGACCTTCATCGAGGCCGGGGTACCGCGTTACGACATGAGCTACTGGTGGGGCATCGCCGCCCCCGCCAACACGCCGCAACCGATCATCGAGCGGATGCACCGCGGAGATCGTCAAGGCCTGCGCCCAACCTCGGCTGCAGAACGCGTTCCTGCAACAGGCGGCGCTCGCCGTCACCTCGACGCCGGAGGAGATGACCCGCCATCTCGAACGCGAGATCGCCGTCTGGCGCAATGTGATCAAGACTGCCAACGTGACGATCCAATAGCCAGCGAGGACATCGACGTTGAGCCACCGCGACGAACCACCGCCCGCGTTCCGGGCGCCCCCGAACGCGTGCGACGCGCACTTTCATGTTTTCGGCCCGGCCGACCGCTATCCGCACGGCGGTGTCAACGAGAACCTGCGCTATGCGCCACCGTACGCGCCGCTCTCCGAATATCTGGAGGTCGCCGGGCTGCTCGGCGTGGAGCGCTACGTGTTCGTTCAGCCCAGCGCCTATGGCCGCGACAATGCCTGCATGCTCGATGCCATGCGCGAGATCGGTACGGGCGCGCGCCGCGGCATCGTCGACGTCGACGAGAATGCACCCGACGCCACGCTCGCCGAAATGCACAAGCTCGGCGTGCGCGGCGTGCGGGTCAACGTGTCGCCGGTCAAGCCGCAGGAGCCCGGCTTCTCCGCGACGATGCTGCCACGGATTGAGCGCCTCGATGCGCGCTGCGCCGAGATGGGCTGGCAGATCGACTTTCTAAATCCCGGGTGGCTGACGGAAGAACTGTTGCCGCTCTTCGCCAAGCTGCGCGCGCCTCACACCGTCGCCCATATGGGCATGTTCCTCGCCAAGGACGGGCCGCAGCAGCGTGGCTTCCAGAAGATGCTCGACCTTTTGCGCCATGGCGACGGCCGCACGTGGATCAAACTCACCGGTACCTACCGCAACGCCACCCTCCCCGCCATGGCGGACGCCGCGCCGATGGCGCGCGCCCTGATCGAAGCGGCGCCCGACCGGCTGATCTGGGGCAGCGACTTTCCACACCTGTCGTTCGCCGACAAGGTCGGCTCGGTGCAGTTGTTTAACCTGCTGGCCGACTGGGCGCCCGACGAACCGACACGGAAGAAGATCCTGGTCGACAATCCGGCAAAGCTGTTTGGATTTTGACAAGCGTTTTCCCTCTATCTTCCGCTCGTCCCCGCGAAAGCGGGGACCCAGCACTCATCAAAGAACTGGATGCCCGCTTGCGCGGGCATGAGCGGATAGAGCGACAACAGCGATGGGTAATAACCGCTACTTCCAGATCGCGCTCGCGGCTTCGACCAGGACACGGAACTTCGCCCGCTCATCGGCCTCGCTCAGCGGATTGCCCGCGGCGCTGCTGGCGAAGCCGCATTGCGGGCTGATCGCCAGCCGGTCGAGATCGATATGGCTTCGCGGCTTCTTCGGTGCGCCGCTTGCAGAGTTGTCGAGGCTCTCGAGCGCGGGAGTCTTGCTGCTGACCAGGCCGAGCACGACGCCCTTGTCTTTCGGCACGAAGCGCAGCGGCGCGAAGTCGCCGGCCCGCGGCGTGTCGTATTCGAGCAGGAAATGGTTGGCCCGGTCTGCGGCGAAGAAGCGTTCGGCGACCGACTCGTAGCCGCCCTCGGCCAGATAGTGGCCTTTGAAAGTTGCCGCGGCACATGTGCACGCCGACACACACCTCCGGCGGGCACGCCGCGACCGCGCCGTTGAGTGGCATCGATGTAGCGATCGACCAGCGCGCCGGGGTCGCCGCCCGCGCGTTCGACCCGGCGCGGATCGCCGGATCGCACAGGAGCGCGATGGCGATCTCGTCGAGTCTGCACGTACCGGCAACCGGCCGCGACCAGGTCCGGCAATCTCCTGCGGAATACCGCGACCAGATCGGCGAAGAAGTGCTCGACGTTCGGCATAGACGCTGCGGTCGGCGAAGTCGGTGAAGCCGCAGAAAATGCATGGTCGAGGGCGCCGGCAGCGTGATCTTGGGCGTCACCTCGCGTCACGTCGCAGGAACACGAATTCATCGAGCGCGAGCGGCTGCGTGCGGCGGATCGGCGCCGACCGCGTAGGGCGCGGTGAAGTCGACCTCGTGGCCGTGGTCGTCGCGAAACTTGAGCAGCGCGGCGCGGACTTCGAGGCCCTCGGTGCGTTCGACGAAACGGCCCCAATAGGAACCGCGGCGGAACTCGCCGTCGGTCACGACCTCGAGCCCGCATCTCCTGCTGCATGCGCGACCACGTCGCGATGCACTCGTCCTGAATGCGGTCGAACTCGTCGTCGCCGATCTCGCCGCCGGCATGCCGGCGGAACGCCTGCCGCAGCGCCGGCGGGCCGCAGCAGGCTGCCGACGTGGTCGGCGCGAAACGGCGGGCGCCCGTCGGGACGGATGCTCATGCGTGGTCGCTCCGGCCGCTCAGGGCTTGTTATCTATAGGTCAATAGGTAGAATTTAGATCGCCTCCATGGCACAACACAATCGCCCGGCCGCTGCCGTGCGCATGGTTTGCGGAGGAGCATGCGGCCATGACGGTCGTCACCCTGTCCGCATCCTCGGCGCGTCCGCGACGGAGCCCCGCGGCGCCGCGCGCCCGAGATCATCGAGGCGGCAGCGCGCGTGTTCGCCGAGCGCGGCTTCCACGGCGCCACCACCCAGGACATCGCCGACGTGCTCGGCATCCGGCAGGCGAGCCTCTACTACTACTTTCCCTCCAAGGAGGGCGCGCTCGAGCTCGTCTGCCTGCAGGGCGTCGGCGGCTTCTTCGAGGTCGCCAAGGCGATCGCGCGGGACCGGGCACCGCGGCCGACAAGCTCACCCGCCTCGTCCAAGTCGCACCTTTCGCCGCTGATCGACCGCAGCGACTTCGTCCGGGTCTTCCTCAACGAGCGCCAGCACCTGCCGGCCGAGAGCCGGCGGCGGATCGGCAAATGGTCGCGCGGACCTGGAGCGGGTGCTTCGAGAACGTCTTCAAGGAAGGCGTGCGCCGCGGCGAATTCCGCTCCGATCTCGATACGCGCCTGGCGGTGCTCGGCACTGCTCGGCATGGCCAACGCGGTGGCCAACTGGTACCCGAAGGAAGAGGTGCCCATCGGCCGCATCTCCGATGAGTTTCTGAAAGTGCTGCTCACCGGCGTGACCAGAAAACCGCCGCGCCGGCAAAGCCGGCGATAGGGTCGCAGCCCCATGGTGGATTCGATTTTATTGCTTTATTGAATTTTGCAGAGAGAGCGCTCCCATGACGGCCATCCTGCGGTCGATTACCAGGCGCTGCGCCGCAAGACTGCGCCGCTCCTGCTGTGCGAGCGGGCGCGCGCCGAGCCCGCCGCGGTTGCGTTCCGCTCCAAGCACCTCGGCCTCTATCGCGAGCGCAGCTGGCACGACTACGCCGCGATGGTCGCGCGCGCGGCGCGTGCGCTTCGAAGCGCTCGGCCTCAACCGGGCGAGCGCGTCGCCATCATGGGCGACGCCTGCGAGGAGTGGATGATCTGCGACCTCGCCGCGCAATCGCTCGGCGCCATCGTCTACGGCATCTATCCGACCGCCTCGGCTTCCGAGGTCGAGTACCAGATGCGCGACGGCGGCGCGGCGGTCTTCATCGCCGAGGACCAGGAATACGTCGACAAGATCCTGCCGATCGTCGACGAGCTGCCTGCACTTGCGCTGGATCGTCGTGATCGACGACCGCCATGTTCGCCTACGAGCATCCGAAGCTCAGGCGCTACGACGAATTGCTGGCGCAAGCCGGTGAGCCCGATCTCCCGCATGGCTGGAGACAGCAGGTCGCGAAGCTCGATCCCGCCGCAGCCGGCCTTCATCGTCTACACCTCCGGCACCACCGGCCATCCCAAGGGCGCGCTGGTCACGCACGGCAAGCATCTCGCCGCGACCGCCAACATCGTCGAGCCACTATCCGACGCTCGCCGCACAAGCCGCACCGCACCGTCGTCTACCTGCCGCTCTGCCACGTGCTCGGCCGCGACGTCGCCGTCACGCTGCCGCTGATCTGCGCAGCTCGTGCCGCATTTCGGCGAAAGCGCCGGAGGACCTGCCAGCGACGCTGTTCGAGACCGCGCCGACCGTGCTGTTCACCGTGCCGCGCTATCTGCAGAAGTTCGCCTCGCAGGTGCTGGTCGGCATTCTCAACTCCTCCCGCGCTCAAGCGCAGCGTCCGCCGATCTCGCGATGCGCTTCGCGCGCGACCATGCGCGGCGGCGCTGGGACGGCGGGACCGGCCGGCGGCGGAACGCGCTCTATCGCGCCTGCCGGGCCGGCGTGTTCGGGCCGATCCTCAACAAGCTCGGCTTCGACCAGCTCGAGCTGATGATCTGCGGCGGCGCGCCGCTGCCGCCCGAGACCATGACGCTCTGGCAGATGCTCGGCGTCAACGTGGTGCGAGATGTACGGCCAGACCGAGACCGCCGGCGGCATCATCAGCGGCCAGCGCGGGCCCGTTTCCGCGCCCGGGCGACGTCGGCACCGTGCCGGCGGGCTGGGAGGTGCAAGCTCGCCGACGACGGCGAGGTGCTGGTGCACAGCCCCGATCTGTTCGACTGCTACTGGAACAACGAGGAGGCGACCCGCGCCATGCAAGAGCGACGACGGCTGGCTGCGCACCGGCGACATCGGCGAATGGCGCGACGGCGCGCTGCGCCTGATCGACCGCGCGCGCGACTTCATCGTCACCTCCGGCGGCAAGACCATCTCGCCGTCGTTCATCGAGAACATCGCTGCGCGCCAGCCCCTACGTCGCCGAGGCGATCGTGTTCGGCCACGGCCGCAAGTACCTGACCGCGCTGATCGAGATCGACTTCGACACCGTCGCCGACTGGGCGCGCAGCCACGACGTGCCCTATACCGGCTTCACCAGCCTCGCCAGCAATCCCGACGTGGACGGCTGATCGCGGCGGAGATCGACCGGGCCAACGGCGAGCTGGCGCGGGTCGAGCAGATCAAGGACTTCCGCATCCTGCCCAAGGCGCTCGATCCCGAGGAGGAGGGCGAGCCGGTGACGCCGACCCGCAAGGTGAAGCGGCAGCTCATGTACGAGCGCTTCAAGGCGCTGGTCGAAGACATGTACGACGACCGCGAGGAGCGCCTGATCGCTGCCCAGGCCGGCGCAGCGCAACCGGCCTGAGACATTGAAGATCGAAAAACAAGGGAGGACCATGATGCTGACGACGAATTCTGATGGGCGCACTGCTTGCCGCTGCGGCGCTCGCGCTGCCGGCGCAAGCGCAGGACGCTTATGTGGTCGGCGTCACCGGCGCGCTGACCGGCGCCGTCGGCCGGCACCAATGCGCCGCCGATCGAGGGGCTGCGCCTCTACGTCGACCGCCTCAACGCTGCCGGCGGCATCAACGGCAAGAAGATCCAGCTGATCCTGCAGGACGACTCGGCCGAGCCGTCGAAAGCCGCCGCCAACGCCAAGCGGCTGCTGACCCAGGACAATGTGAAGCCTGCTGGTGCTGTCGAGCCTGTCGTCGACCTATGCGCCGGTCATCGCGGAGACCAAGCGCGCCAATGTGCCGCTGATGCTCATGGGCGCGGTCTGCCCGAAGGAAGTCTATCCGCCGGCCGACGCGCTGCAGTTCTGCACCACCGCCTATGCCGGCGGCTACGACAGCCGCGCGACGCTCGACTTCATCAAGGAGACGGCGAAGGAGCCGGTGCGGATCGGCTTTGCCGCCATGGCGATCCCGCTGTCGCGCGGCGAGATCGACTATGCCGAGGAGCAGTCGAAGACCATGGGCATGACCGCCGGTCGACAAGGAGGTCATCCCGCCGCCGACCGCCGACTACACGCCGTTCGCCACCAAGCTCAAGGATGCCAACGCCGAACTGGATGTTCTCCTGGGCGCCCTGGGTGACGCAGGTGAAGACGTTCGAGGCGCTGCGCCGGCTCGGCTGGCAGGGCGACTACATCACCTGGGCGCACATCGAGGCCGAGGGCGAGCTGGCGCGCATCAAGGACCCGCAAGTTCTACGTGATCGGCGCCAACTCGCTGTTCCAGGACAACCTGCCGATCCACAAGCGAGATCGTCGACGCGGCCAAGAAGGGCAACGTGCGATATCCGGCCGAGCAGCTGACCGAAGGCTGGATCGGCGGCATGGTGCTCGAGGCGGTGCTCAAGAGCGCCGGCTGGCCGGCCGACGCCGCCAAGATCCGCGCCGCGATGGAGAACGTGAAGGTCGACACCAAGGGCCTGCGCGGCGGCCCGATCGAGTGGAGCAAGGACAACCACTTCCGCACCCGGCAGTACTACCGCGTCTACCGCTGGGACCCGCGCCAAGTCGGCGATCGCGCAGGCGAAGGACTGGACCGGCTACGACGTGAAGTGAGACGGCCGCACGTGCCGCGCATGGCCGTGAAGGCTTAGCGCCATCCGCATCGCCGTACCGGCCGCCATCCGATGGATGCGCGACCGGTCCACGGCTCCCGCCAGCTACACGCCACGCCGTCAGCGCCTGCACTCTCCGCCAATTCGAGCGACCCAAGTGCAGCTCATCGTCAACATCATCGTGCTGTCGGCGATCTATGCGCTGCTCGCGTGCGGCTACGTGCTGATCTATCGCGTGAGCCGGGTGATGAACATGGCGCATGGCGAGCTGTCCATGCTCGGCGCCTATCTCCTGTTCACCACCGCATCGCTGTTCGTCGGCCATCCGCTCGTCGCCATCGTCGTCGCCGTCGTCATGAGCCTGGTCATCGGCATTCTCGTCTATGTTCTGCTGATGCGGCAAGATGACCGGCGAGATGGTGCTCGCCGCCATCCTCACCACCATCGCGCTCGGCATCCTGTTGCGCGGCGTGATCGTGCTGATCTGGTCGGCGTCGCAGCAGCATCCGCTGCAGGCTCTGCATTCACCAACCCGCCGATCGAGCTGATCGGCGGCGCGCGCATTTCGACCTGCGCGGCGCTGATGGTGCTGATGACCGTCGTGGTCTATGGCGGGCTGTTCGTCTTCCTGCGCTTCGGCCGCTGGGGCGTGCGCATGCGCGCCGCCGGGCAAAATCCGCTGCTGGCGGCGCAGCGCGGCGTCAATCTGCACGCCATCTACGCGCTGGCCTGGGCGCTTTCGACCTTGACCGGATCGATCGCCGGCATGCTGATCGCGCTCGATTCCGGCCTCGACCAGACCATGGTGATCATCGGGCTCAAGGCGTTTCCGCCGGCGCTGGTCGGCGGGCTCGACAGCCTGATCGGCGCGCTCGTCGGCTCGCTGATCGTGGCCGGCGCCGAGGTGCTCGCCATCCACTACATCGATCCGCTGCTGTCCGACGTCGTGCCGTTCCTGGTGCTGATCGCCATGCTGATCGTGCGGCCCTGGGGCTTGTTCGGCACCCGCGAGGAACTCGACCGTGTCTAGGCAGCCGCGCGCCAGCGGCTATTTCCGCACCGACTACGCGCAGGACCTCGCGCTGCTCGGAACGCGGCTCGAGCGCGTCAGTCCTCGCGCGTCTTCGTCGCTGGCGCTGCTGGCCTTCCCGTTCGATCGCCTCGCCGTTCCAGCTCGATCTCGCCTGCCAGGTGTTTCTCGCCTCGATCGGCGCGCTGTCGCTGATGCTGCTCACCGGCTATGCCGGCCAGATCTCGCTCGGCCATGCCGGTCTGATGGCGGCCGGCGCGTTCACGGTCGGCATCCTGTTCCGGGAGACCAATGCGCCGTTCTGGATCACGCTGCCGGCCGCCGCCGTGGTCGGCGGCGTTGCTCGGCATCATCTTCGGCCTGCCGTCGCTGCGGCTGCGCGGGCTCTATCTCGCGGTCAGCACGCTGGCGCTGCATTTCGTGGTGATCTATCTCGGCGGCGAGTACGAGACGCAAGCGCGGCTTCTCGACCGGCATCGTGATCGACCCGCCGAAGCTCGGCGGCTTTGCGATCACCGACGGCCGGGCCTGGTACTTCATCCTGCTGTCGGCGGCGGCGGCGACGCTTGCTGCTCTGCGTCAACCTGCTGCGCGCGCGCACCGGCCGCGCCTGGCGCGCGATCCGCACCCACGAGACCGTCGCCGAGGCGCTCGGCATCGGCATCGCCGGCTACAAGCTGCTCGCCTTCGTCATCAGCTCGGCGATCACCGCGGTCGCGGGCGCGCTGTTCGCCTACTACCGCGGCTTCGTCTCGGTCGAGGCGTTCTCGCTGTTCCTGACCATCCAGTACGTCGCGATGGTCATCATCGGCGGCATGGGCTCGCTGCTCGGCGCGCTGCTCGGCGCCGCGTTCGTCACGCTGTTTCCCTACATCATCGAAGCCGGCCTGCTCGCGCTGCCGGGCGCGCAGCGCTACGCCGGCGTGCTGTTCGCGGTCAACTACGCGGCCTTCGGCTTGGTGATGATCCTGTTTCTGATGTTCGAGCCGCTGGGCTGGTCGGCATCTGGCAGCGCATTCAGAGCTATTTCCTGCTGTGGCCGTTCAAGCACCGCCCGCCTCGGGGTCGCGCGATGACCGAGCCGCTGCTCGCGGTCGACAAGCTCGAGGTGGTCTATCAGCGCGCCATCACGGCGGTGCAGGGCATCACGCTCGCCGTCGAGCCGGGGCAGATCGTCGCGCTGCTCGGCACCAACGGCGCCGGCAAGACCACGACCTTGCGCGCGATCTCGGGCTTCCTCGGCATCGACGACGCGCGCGTCACCGAGGGCACGATCATCTTCAAGGGCGAGCGCATCGAGAACCGGCCGCCGCACGAGAATACGCGACGCGGCATCGTGCTGGTGCCCGAGCGCGACAAGGTGTTTCCCGAATCTCACGGTGGCGGAGAACCTGCTCGCGCCGGTGCCGCGCGGCATCGAGCCAGCGGAGCGCCGGCGGCGCGAAGCGCTGGTCTACCAGTTCTTTCCGCGGCTCGCCGAGCTCAAGAACCGCATCGGCGGCCTGCTCTCCGGCGGCGAGCGGCAGATGCTGGCGCTCGGCAGCGCCATCGTCTGCCGGCCGGAGCTGCTGCTGGTCGACGAGCTGTCGCTCGGCCTGGCGCCGGTCGTGGTCGAGGACCTGCTGCGCCGGCTGGTCGAAATCCGGCGCGAGCTCGGCATCACCATCCTGATCGTCGAGCAGAGCGCGACGGTCGCGCTCGAGATCGCCGACTACGGCTACGTCATGGAGAACGGCCGCGATCGTGCTCGACGGCAGCGCCGAGCGCCTGCGCAGCCATCCCGACATCCAGGAGTTCTACCTCGGCACCAGCGAGCGGCGAGCGCACGGAGCTACCGCGACGTGAAGCAATATCGCCGCAGCCGGAGGTGGTATGGCTGAGCTCGCGATCGACCGCCTCACGCTGCGCTTCGGCGGGCTCACCGTGCTCGACGGCGATGTCGTTCGCGGTGCGAGCCGGGCGAGCTGTTCGCGCTGATCGGGCCGAACGGCGCCGGCAAGACCAGCGTGCTCAATTGCGTCAGCGGCATCTACCGCGGCGACGGCAGCGATCCGCTTTCGCGGCCAGGATATCGCCGGCCGCGAGCCGCACGAGATCGCCCGGCTCGGACTCGCCCGCACCTTCCAGCACGGCGAGTTGTTTCCGCAGATGTCGGTGCTCGACAATCTGCTGACCGGCCGGCACGCCCGCATCCGCACCAATCCGCTCGCCGAGATGCTGTTCCTGCCGAGCGTGCGGCGCGAGGAGGTGCGCCATCGCGAGGCGGTCGAGCGCATCATCGAGTTCGTCGAGCTCGAGCGTTATCGCCACGCGCCGCGTCGCCGGCCTGCCGTTCGGCATCCAGAAGCTCGTCGGCTTTGCGCGCGCGCTGGCGCTCGAGCCGACGCTGCTGATGCTCGACGAGCCGTCGGCCGGGCTCAACCGCGACGAGCGCGAGGACCTGGCGCGCTTCATCCTGCGCATCAAGCACGAGCTCGGCATCACCATGATCTGGATCGAGCACGACATGCAGATGGTGGCCGACCTCGCCGACCGCATCCACGTGCTCGACTACGGCCGCACGCTGGCGGAAGGTCCGCCGGCCGAGGTGCTGCGCGATCCCCGCGTCATTTCGGCCTATATCGGCACCAAGGCGCCGGCCTGACCCAATCGGTCGGCATGGCGCGCGGCCGGCTAGAATTCGACCCCGTTGGCACCTTCCGGATCGGCAAGTGCCGAAAGGCGCAGCGCGGCCGCGCGCGCGAAGGCGAGCAGCATGCTTCTGCGGGTGCCGGCGTGCAACCTATGCTCTGGCGCCTCGCAGACCACCGAGGCCCCGAACGCATCCGCGACGATCAGACCGGTGTCGGGCGGGAAGATGTCGCACGGCACGTCGAGCGTGGTGGCGAAGAACAGCCGGTCGCAGTGCAGGCGATAGTCCATCCACTTCTGGTCGGCGCGAAGATCGGAAACGGAGGACTTGATTTCGACGATCCAGATTTCTCCAGCAGCGCCCAATGCGACGAGGTCGGCGCGCCGGCCCGAGGCGAGGGCAAGTTCGTTGACCACCGAAAATCCGAGCGAGTGCAGCAGCCGCGTCGTACCGCGCGCGACCGCCAGCGCAGTCGTCGACTGGCGTCCGTCGATTGGCAGGCTTGCGGCGAGCGAAGCGATGCTCATGGAGTGCAGAATTCCCGGCAACGGCACGTCTCTCTGCGAACGCTGAACGATACGCATGCAACGACTCCACACCCGCACTGATCATCAATCCGTCATCCTGTGGTATGCGCCATGAGCGCATTACGCGAGGTGGACGGCCTGTAAACCTACTCCGCCGCGGCCACTCGCTCAAGGAAAGCCCGCGCCAGCGCTTCGCGGTTGGGCGCAATCACGCCGCGCTCGGTGATCAACCCTGTGACAAGCCGCGCCGGCGTGACGTCGAAACCGTAGTTGGCCACCGGCGAACCGTCGGGAACCACCTGCACCGTCTCGATGCGACCGTCGGCGGTGCGGCCGGTCATGGTGGCGACTTCCTCGGGCGCACGCTGCTCGATCGGGATTTCGGCAAGGCCGTCCGAGACGGTAAAGTCGATGGTCGGCGACGGCAGCGCGACATAGAACGGCACGCCGTTGTCGCGCGCCGCCAGCGCCTTGAGGTAGGTGCCGATCTTGTTGCACACGTCGCCGTTGGCCGTCACACGGTCGGTGCCGACGATCGCGATGTCGACCATGCCGTGCTGCATCAGGTGGCCGCCGGTGTTGTCCGGGATCACGGTGTGCGGCACGCCGTGCTGGCCGAGCTCCCAGGCGGTGAGCGAGGCGCCCTGGTTGCGCGGCCGGGTCTCGTCCACCCAGACATGTACCGGCAGTCCCTGGTCGTGCGCGGCGTAGATCGACGCGGTCGCGGTGCCGACATCGACGGTGGCGAGCCAGCCGGCATTGCAATGGGTCAGCACGTTGACCGCGCTCGCCCGGCTTCTTGCCGGCGGCAATCGCCTCGATCAGTTTCACGCCGTGACGACCGATCGCCCGGTTGATGGCGACATCCTCTTCGGCAATCTCGCTCGCGCGCCGGTAGGCGGCCGCAACACGCTCTTCGCGCGCGCGGTTGCGCAGGACCGCCATCATCTCGTCGAGCGCCCATTTCAGGTTGATCGCGGTCGGCCGCGTCGCAGCAGCGTCGCATAGGCGCGTTCCAGCGCCTCGTCCGAGGCGTCGGCCCTGCACGGCAAGGCAAATGCCGTAGGCCGCCATCGCGCCGATCAGCGGCGCACCGCGAATCTGCATCGAGCGGATGGCGTGGGCGGCCTGGTCGAGGGTGGTCAGCCGCAGGGTGACGAATCGGTGCGGCAGCATGGTCTGGTCGATGACGCCGACCGACCAGCCGTCCGGCTCGAGCCAGATGCTGCGGGTATGCTTGCCGTCCACCTTCATGCAGGGTGTCATAACGCGGTTCGGCGCGGGCGCAAAGCGGACTTGCCCGCGACACCGCCTTGGCCCCTAGTGGAGTGGATTTGACATTCGCTACCCCCTAGCCGCAGGTTCGCAAAGCGAATGTCAAATCCAAACTCCACTAGAACCATAAATTTGCTAGTGGTCCTTGATTCCAACATTCGCAAAGGTGCCTGCTGAAGCGGGATGCGAATGTTGGAATTGGACCACTAGCTTCGCGCAAACGGGAGCAGAGAATGGCAGCGATCGACTACGAAGTCGAATACAACAACCGGGCGCGCGTGCCGGACCATCCGGAGATTTTCGCACGCTGGGCCCGGGAGGCGGAGGAGTATCGCCTGCTGGCGATGGAGGAGCGTCGCGCCGAGCTCGGCCTCGCCTATTCGTCGACGCCGCGGCAGTTCATCGACCTGTTCTGGCCGACCTCGGCCGAAAAGGCGCCGCTCGCCCTGTTCATTCATGGCGGCTACTGGAAGTCGCTGGAACCCGTCGATGTTCAGCCAGATGGCGCGCGGCCTCAATGCCCGCGGCATCGGCGTCGCGGTCGCCGGCTACAATCTCTGCCCGCAGGTCACCGTCTCCGACATCATCGAGGAGATGCGTCACGCCTGCCTGTTTCTCTGGCAGCGCACCGGACAGCGCATGCTGGTCTGCGGCCATTCCGCCGGCGGTCATCTCGCCGGCGCGATGGTGGCGACCGACTGGCACACGCTCTATCCGAAGATGCCGGCCGATTTCATTCCCGCGGGCTATTCGATCTCCGGGCTGTTCGATCTCACCCCGCTGCTTGAAGTCGCGTCGGCCAGCGACCTGGGGCTCGATGGCGACGAAGCGCGCCGGGCATCGCCGATGTTCTGGCCGGCGCCGGCCGGCCGCAGTTTCGATGCGGTCGTCGGCGGCGCCGAATCTTCCGAGTTCCTGCGCCAGAGCCGCGAGATCGCGTCGACCTGGAAGAAGGGCGGCGCCGACACCCGCTACGAGGAGATCGCCGGCGCCAACCATTTCACCGCGCTCGATCCGCTCAGCGATCCGGACAGCGCCATGGTGGCGCGGCTCGTCGAACTGACGAAAAAGATTCATAGGCAGCTCACGGGGCGTAAACCCAGGCCTCGATCTGCACCGTTGCGCCGGGCACCGGCAGCGGCGACGGCACCTCGACCGCAGAGAACGGCACCGGCCGACCGCCGAGGCGCCGTTCCCAGACTTTGTAGACTGGATAGAACTCGCCGATGTCGGTGTGAAACTGCAGCACCCGCACCACATTGGCGAGTGAGGTGCCGGCGGCCTGGCAAAGCCTGGCGATGTTGTCGACGATGCATTCCGCCTGTGCCTCGGGCGATGACGAGAAGCAAGGCTGGCGCGGGTCGACCGCTGCGCTCGCCACCAGCCCCTCGCGGTCGATCGGCCATGAGCCCTGAGATGAACAGCAGGTCGCCCGCCTTCGCCGCCTGCGGCTGATGGCGAAACGCGGTGACGACGCCGGCGTCGACGGGGCGCCGGCTCGCCGCGCTGCCGGGCTTCGCCGCGATGACGTTGATCTCGATCTTGCCGTCGTAGGGCGCGAGGCCATGATCGATACACGGGATGATCGAATAGCTCGGCCCGCGATGAACCGAAGTGTTTCGTCCACGTCTCGTTGAAAGCCGAATAGTCCTCGCGATCGGTGAGATAGATTTGGGCGTGGACCACGTCCTCGAGCTTGGCGCCCGCCAGCGCCAGCGACTGCACCATACGCTTTGTGATGATGAACTCGGTTTCGAGCTTGATCGGCTGACCGGCCCATTGCGCGCCCTCCGTCATCAGCGCCTCGGCCGCAACGCCATTGCGCCGCGGCTCGTCGCCGACCGCGAACGACGTGATGCCGGGAATGAAGATGAAATCGCCGGCCGTCAGCGCGGGCGAATAGCCGGACGTGGGCCGGCCCCTGAGGTGCTCGTGCTTGAGGTGCTCCACCTCGAAGCCCTTCTCTGGGACGATCGCCATCGCCTGGATGTTCATGTCCGCACCCGGCAGCGGGAAGCGCTGTTGAGCGATGGACGTCGATGGCGGGATGCGTCCGGCCAGCACCTCGCGGCGCACCTGCTGATAAGGCGGCACGGCCTTCACGGTGGTGTAGTACTGGTCGGTGCGGACGAGATTGGTGCGATCGGTTCCGGCGGCGCGCAGCACCGCATCGAGGTTCTCGAAGACGCGCGCGGCTTCCCTCTCGCGCTTGGGCCGGCCGGCGTGCGGCGCGCGTTCGGCCAGCACATCCGCCGCGATGCCGTTCGAAAAGTCCTGCGCCATCAACCCGGTCGCGAACACCCAGCGGCCCGCCCTGATGCCTTGGGCGAACTTGACCTTGCCGCCACCAAGTTCGACGGGCAGCAGGGGCTCCACCGCCGATGATGCTTCTTTGCCGGCCATCACATCCTCACGATTGGTTCTGGGTCGTTTGAGCGGCGAGTGCCAACACTCGCACTTAGGCGGGATACTGGGAAGATTGTGCCATATCGGACGGGCGCTGGCCTAATCTCATGATCGGGCACTCGGCTTCTCGAACGACGGGGCTTCGGGTGTAAGCTGGCATGACGCTTGCCTCGTCCGTACCGCCTTCGTTTCAGTTCTTGGTGACCAGGAGCGACACATGACAACTTGGCCGCGACTCTTGCTGCTGCTGCTGCTGCTGCTGCTGCTCATGCCCCTGGCTGCGCACACGCAAGACTATCCGAACCGTCCGATCAACGTCATCGTGCCATTTCCAGCCGGGGGATTGACCGACGTACCCGCCCGCATTGCGGCGACGATGATGTCGGAGAAGATGGGCCATAATCTTGTGGTCGAGAACAAGACCGGCGCCACGGGCACGATCGGTGCCGCGTTTGCAGCGCGCGCAACGCCGGACGGTTACACGCTGTTCGCCAATTCGCTCGCCGACGCTCAGAACATTCACTTTGTGCCGCTGACTTACAGCCCCGTCGATGACTTCGCGCAAATTGGATGGATCGTCGATGGGCCACCGCTGGTGCTGATGATTAACGCCCAACTGCCGTACAAGTCGCTGGCGGAATTGATCGCCGCCGCGAAAGCGAACCCGAAGAACGTCAATTTCGGCACCTCAGGCCCCGCCTCCTCGCCGGCGATGGCGCTGACGCAGCTCAACATGGCGGCCAAGACCGACATCGTTGCCGTACCTTATCGCGGTTCCGGCGATGCGGCACGCGAGGTGGCAGGGGGCGCGATCCAGGGCGTGTTCGCCTTTTTCTCGCAAGCCAAGCCGCTGGCCGACGACGGCAAGGTACGCGCGCTGGCGGTCGCGGCGCCCGAACGGCTGGCCGCCTGGCCCGATGTGCCGACCTTCCAAGAACTGGGTTACAAGGTCGACTTCCGCGGTTTCGTCGGTCTCTCCGCCCCGGTTAAGACGCCGAAGCCAATCATCGAATATCTCAACAAGCAGCTCAACGCGGTGGTGCAGTCCGACGCTTTCAAGGCGCGGGCCGGTGCGTTGGGGATGACCGTGCCAGCCGACAATACGCCTGCAAAGTATGATGCGTTCATTCGTCAGGAGATCGTGCGGCAAGGCGAGATTGCCAAGCTCACGAAAGCAGCATCACCGGCGGCGCCTGACGCGCCGCGCTCAGTCGAATCCGGCGTTCTGTCTGCCGCTCCCTGAACCCGCCCAAGCCCGGACGCGCGGACCACGAAGGTCGCGCGTCCGGACGACGATAGGCCCTCATATCAGAAGAACGCCTGGATGCCGGTCTGCGCGCGTCCGAGGATCAGCGCGTGGATGTCGTGCGTGCCCTCGTAGGTGTTGACCGTTTCGAGGTTGGCCATCACCCGCATCACGTGAAACTCGTCCGAGATGCCGTTGCCGCCGTGCATGTCGCGCGCCATGCGAGCGATATCGAGCGCCTTGCCACAGTTGTTGCGCTTGAGCAGCGACACCGCGGGCGGCGCCGCCCTGCCCTCCTCCAAGAGCCGGCCGAGACGTAGCGCCGCATGCAGCCCCAGCGTGATCTCGGTCTGCATGTCGGCAAGCTTCTTCTGGATGAGTTGGTTGGCGGCGAGCGGCCGGCCGAACTGCTTGCGGTCGAGCACGTATTGCCGGGCGCGATGCCAGCAGAACTCCGCCGCGCCGATGGCCCCCCACGCAATGCCTGCCCGCGCCACGTTGAGGCAACCGAACGGACCGGCAAGGCCCTTCACATTCGGAAGAAGGCTGTCCTCCGGGACAAAGGCGTCTTCCAGGACGATCTCGCCGGTAATCGAGGTGCGCAACGACAACTTGCCCTCGATCTTCGGCGTCGAGAACCCCTTGGTGCCGCGCTCGACGATGAAGCCACGGATGACGCCGTCAAGCTTCGCCCACACCACCGCGACGTCGGCGACCGGCGCATTGGTGATCCACATCTTGGCGCCGTTGAGCCGGAAGCCGCCCGACGCCTTCTCTGCGCGGGTCACCATCGAGCCAGGGTCGGAGCCGTAGTCGGGTTCGGTCAGGCCGAAGCAGCCGACCATCTCGCCCGACGCGAGCTTCGGCAGGTACTTCTTGCGCTGCGCCTCGCTGCCGTATTCGAAGATCGGGTGCATCACCAGCGACGATTGCACCGACATCGACGAGCGGTAGCCGGAATCGACGCGCTCGATCTCGCGGGTGATCAGGCCGTAGGCGACGTAGCCCAGCCCGGCGCCGCCGTATTCCTCCGGGATGGTCGGACCGAGCATGCCGAGTTCACCCATCTCGCGCACCACCTCAGGGTCGTAGCGCTCGTCGCGGTAGGCGGTGAGCACGCGGGGGAACAGCTTGTCCTGGGCATAGCTGCGCGCGGTGTCGCGCACCATGCGCTCTTCTTCGGTCAGTTCACTTTCGAGGTCGAGAGGATCCTCCCAATCGAAGGCGGCGTCCTTGATGGCGGCGGGTTTGCTAGCGCGCTTCTCGGCAAGCTGCGTCATCTCTCATACTCCTTCACGGTCGGATTGCACCGGCCCGGTTCGCTGTCGCCCGCTTATACCGCGCGGCCGCCCGAGGCGCGAACCGGATATTTTCGCGCCGAAGCGCTGTCGGAATCGGACGCAGGGCAGCGGCGGAGAACCGTTCCAAAGCCCGTGTTCCGGCCCGAATCGCAGCGCCGCTCGAGGACGGCAGCCCCGATCGGCCCTTAAGGTTTGCCACAGCTGAATGGGTAAATTATCCTGGCAACGGGGGCGGCGCCCTAAGCCGACACCGCCCCACGGCCGATGAACGGGCAAGCATGCACATTGCTGCGGGCCGACCCATCGGCTATGGAGTGCGCACCGCGCGCCCGTAGCTCAGCTGGATAGAGCGCTGCCCTCCGAAGGCAGAGGTCACAAGTTCGAATCTTGTCGGGCGCGCCACCTACCAAAAACTATCCGCTTAACGAATGACCGGCGCTTTGCGGTGGACCGGCTTCCTTGCCGGATCACAAGTCGATCCCCGTCGCGTCGCTGTCGAAACGGGCAGGCTTCGGCCGAACCGAACAGGCCACGTCACTCCGCTCAATGGACGTGCAGCGCCATGCGGTGGTGAAGATCGAACATGATCCACAGACTGCCTCCGACCATGAGAAAGATTAGAATCCCGGCAAAGCACAACGCCAGGAGATTTTCGCGCGGCGTGCTGGTCAGATCGAGGTGCAAGAAGCATCTCAAGTGGATGAGAATCTGGATGATCGCCATGACGGAGATCAAAACGAGCGTCATGCCAGAGGGCAGAGGCTTGTAAGTAGACCAGCGCGAATGGAATGACGGTCAAGAGCAGCGCCAGCATCAATCCGGTGAGGTAGGATCGGACATCCGGCATATTTCGATCAGTGGAGTCGCTCATTTCAGAGGACTCCCGGAAGGTAGACGATCGAGAAAATGCCGACCCAGACGATGTCGAGAAAGTGCCAGAACAGACCGAGGCGATAGAGCCGCGACCAGACCGGTCGCGTCAGCCCCTTGACGAGAATCTGACCGACGATGACGAGAATGCCAAGAAGGCCCACGCTGACGTGAAGGCCGTGCGTTCCGACGAGCGTGAAGAAGGCGGAGAGAAAACCGCTACGATCAGGCCCGGCGCCAACTGCGATCATGCCTCGAAATTCCACGATTTCCATGACCACGAAGCCGGCGCCCAGGAGAAACGTCAGCGCCAGCATGACGATCACCAATGTTGTCTTGCGCGCCGCGGCCGCCACCGTGGCAAAACCGAACGTCGCGCTGCTGAATAGCAGCAGCATGGTCTCGGCAAATGTCCGCGGCAGGTCGAACAGATCGCCTCCGGTTGGGCCGCCGGCGGTGCCGTTGATCATCACCACATAGGTCGCGAACAGCAACGCGAACAGAATCGCGTCGGTCATGAGGTAGATCCAGAAGCCGATCGCCTTCTCGTCGTCGCGTCCGATAGCAAATCGGTCATCCATTGCGATTGCTGCTTCGGCCATCACACGCGCTCCGGCAGTGCGCCGCCTGGCAGCGCGAACGGCTCGGCTGCTTCGGCGGAACGAGGCGCCCTGGCCATGTCGTGCAGGCGCTGCGCTTCGATCTTTTCAACCTCATCGGCCGGAAGCAGGTATTCGGTGCCGTCGTTGCTGCTGCGGACGATGACCGTCAGCATGATGAGGACAAGGCTTACGATTGCTGCCCACCAGATGTGCCACACCATCGCGAAGCCGAGGACGAAGCTGAGGCCGCCGACAATGACGCCGAATGCACTGTTCTTCGGCATGGCGATATCCTGGTAGCGAGCCGGGCGATCATAAGCGACGCCCCTCGCCTTCAGATCGAGAAACGCGTCGAGGCCATGCACCCGCGGGATGACGGCGAAGTTGTACGGCGCCGGTGGCGACGAGGTGAGCCATTCCAGTGTACGGCCGTTCCACGGGTCCCCGGTCCAATCGCGGTACTCGGCGCGACGCCGGATGCTGACCACGAGTTGCACGCCCATGAAGATAAGGCCGAAGAGCACGAACACCGCGCCAACGGCGGCGACGACCAGATAGGGCTGCCATTCGGGCGTGTCGTAGTGCTCCATGCGGCGTGGCATGCCCATGAATCCCAACACATAGAGCGGCATGAAGGCGAGATAGAAGCCGATCACCCAGCACCAGAACGCGCGCTTGCCCCAGCGCTCGTCGAGGCGGAAGCCGAAGGCCTTCGGAAACCAGAGATTGAACGCGGCGAAATAGCCGAACAGGGCGCCCGGAATCAGCATGTTGTGAAAATGCGCCACCAGGAATGTCGAGTTATGCATGAGATAATCGACCGGCGGCAGCGCGAGGAGAACGCCCGTCACGCCGCCGATGACGAAAGTCACGATGAAGGCCAGCGTGTACATCATCGACGTGTGAAAGCGGATGCGACCGCGATACATCGTGAACAGCCAGTTGAACAGCTTCACGCCGGTCGGAACCGCGATGATCATCGTGGCAATGCCGAAGAAGGCGTTCACGTTGGCGCTTGAGCCCATCGTAAAGAAGTGATGCAGCCACACCGTAAAGGATAGAATAGCGATCGCCGCGGTGGCATAGACCAGCGAGGTGTAGCCGAACAGCCGCCGGCCGGAGAATGTAGTGACGACGCTGGAATAAGCCCCGAAGGCAGGAAGGATGAGGATATAGACCTCGGGGTGTCCCCAGATCCAAAGCAGGTTGGCGAAATTCATCATGTTGCCGCCGGCATCGTTGGTGAAGAAATGCATGCCGAGCACACGATCGAGCTGGAGCAGCACGGCGACCACGGTAAGGGCTGGAAACGCAAACGCCATCAGGATGCTGGTGCACAGCGCCGTCCAGGTGAACAACGGCATCCGCATCAGGGTCATGCCCGGCGCCCGCCGCTTCAGAATGGTGACCATGAAATTGATGCCTGTGAGCGTCGATCCCACGCCGCTGATCAACACCGCCCAGATCCAGTAATCGACCCCGACATAGGGATTGGTTTCGACCCCAGAATACGGCGGGTACGCCGTCCAGCCGGCGGTCGAGAACTTGCCAATGACCAGAGAGACCATAACCAGCGCCGCGCCCGATCCAGTGAGCCAGAGGCTCACCGAATTCAAATAGGGGAACGCGACGTCGCGCGCGCCGATCTGCTGCGGGACCACGAAATTGATCAAGCCGGTCAGAAACGGCATCGCCATGAAGAAAATCATGATGGTGCCGTGCGAACTAGAATATCTGATCGAAGTGTTCGGGCGGCAGGTAGCCGTCTGATTTCACCGCGATCGCCTGCTGGGCACGCATCATCAAGGCATCGATGAACCCGCGCAGCAGCATCACCAGCGCGAGCACAATGTACATAATGCCGATGCGCTTGTGATCGACGCTGGTCAGCCATTGCGTCCAGAGGTAGCGCCAAGCTTTCAGCCATGTGATGGCCAGCGCAACAGCGGCCGCCCCGCCGACCGTCACGGCGGCCCCGCCAAAGGCAATCGCGCTGTAGAGTGGCAGCGCGTCGATCGTCAGCCGTCCCAACATCGGCCAGTGCTCCCCGGCCGCGGCTCAGTTCGCCGCGGCCTCACGGCGTTTCAACAGCCCTTCATATTTGCGGATGATCCCGTCGAAGAAGCCCGGTTCGACGCCCGAATAATACGTGACCGGATGGGCGGCGCTCGGCCTGACGAGTTCTGCATAGGTGGTCGAATCGAGCTTCTGCGGCGATGCCCGAACCCGCTCAATCCAGCTATCGAAGTCCGCCGGCGTCGCCGCAATGGCGACGAACTGCTGGTCAGCGAAGCCCCGGCCACTGTATTGCGTGTTCCTACCGACAAATCGGCCGGGCTCGTCGGCTCTGAGATTGAGCCGAGTCTGCATGCCGGCCATGGCGTAGATCTGCCCGGCGAGCGCCGGGATGAAGAACGAGTTCATCACCGTGTCGGAGGTGATCTTGAAACTGATCGAAACCTTGATTGGTAACACCAGCTCGTTGACCGTTGCGATGCCTTCCGCCGGATAGATGAACAACCATTTCCAATCTTGCGCGATGACTTGAATTTCCACCGGCTTGGTGTCGGACCGCAGTGGCTTGTATGGGTCGAGCGCATGGGTAAAGATCCAAAGATGAACACCTAGCGACGCGACGATCAGCGCCGGCATGATCCATGTCGCCACATCGACCCTCGAGGACTCCCAGTCCGGGTCGTAATTCGCCTTCACGTTGGATGCGCGGTAGCGCCAGGCAAACCAGAACGTCATCGCAAAGACCGGCACGACGACGATCATCATGATGGCAAGCGCGCGGAACAGCATGTCGCGTTCTGCGAGCGCGACGGGGCCTTTGGGACCTAGGATCGGCGCCTCGGCCAGATTGCAGCCGCCCATGAGCAGGCCGAGGAAAATCGCGATACCGGCCATCGCCGTGGGCGCCGCGAGTCGATGCTTTACGTCCGCCGCAGGGGCCATTTCGGACTTCCCCTTTGCGTCATTCCAAGTGGCGTCGACAAATTTTCTTTCATTGTTCTTCGTTTGAACTTCGAAGTGGCCAAGGATCGATTCGTCGTCGCTCTACCCACGGTACATTGAAATAGCCCACATGTCGCCACACCGCTCCGGAACCTCCCATGACCGCCGGCCGAAGCCCGCAGCCGAATGTCCACAATCGACGCGGCACGGACGCGGATCGATGCACAGGCAGGGCTCATCCTCCCAGCGCGCGGGGTAACCAGGTGGCAATTGCGGGAATGAGGAAAATTGCGATCAGGATCACGAGGCTCATGATCACGAAGGGCAGCGCCGCACGGTAGATCTGCTTCATCGTGATGTTGGACGGCGCCACGCCCTTCATGGTGAACAGCAGCAGGCCGAACGGCGGCGTCAACAGGCCAAGCTGCATGCAGATCAGGAACAGAACGCCGAACCAGATCAGGTCGACGTCATAGCGCTGCACCAAAGGCATGAAGAACGGAAGGGTGATGAGCATCATGCTGACCTGGTCGACAAAACAGCCGAGGAACAGCAGCAGCAGCAGCATCAGCAGCACCAGCATGGTGGCCGAGAGGCCGAGCCCGGTCACCTCGCCGATCATCCCGTTGACCACGCCCGAGAAACTGAGCACCTGCGAGAACGTGGTAGCGCCCACGATGATGAACAGGATGGTCCCGGAGATCGCGACCGTGCCGGTGAGCGCCTTCATCAGGTTGCCGAACGTCAACCGCCGGTAGGCGGCCGCCGCTGCGATCGTACCGGCCGCGCCGAGCGCCGCGGCTTCCGTCGGCGTCGCCCAGCCGCGGGTCATCGCGCCGACCACCAGGCCGAAGATCATCACCAGCGGCAGCACGTGAATGAAGAACGGCCCCCAGCGCGCCAGCCCCGCGGGCGCCGCTTCGAGCATTTCGTCCGGCGCCAGCGACGGGTTGAGGCTCGCGCGCAGCACGATGAACGCGACAAACATCACGCTCAGGATCAATCCCGGCACAATGCCGCCGATCAGCAGCCCGGAAATCGAGATGCCGGCGAGGCTCCCGAGCAGGACGGTGAGCGCCGACGGCGGGATCAGCATGTCGACCCCGCCGATGCCCATGATCGGTCCCATGGCGAAGCGCGGCTCATATCCGCGCTGCAGCATGGTCGGCAGCATCAGGCTGCCGAGCAGCGCCGTGGTCGCGATGGTCGAGCCCGAGATCGCCGAGAACACCGTGCCGGCGACGATCGAGATCACGGCAAGCCGCCCCGGCACCCGCCGGATCAGGACCGCGAACGCGTCGATCGCCTTGAGCGCCACGCCGGTGTGGAACAGCACCTCGCCCATCAGGACGAAAAACGGGATCGGCGTCAGCGAGAAGCTGGTGATCGACTGCACGGCGTTGCGCGCCAGTTGCGACAGGCCCGGCTCGCCGCCGAGGAACAGCCATGCGCCCAGCACGTTGAGCGCGAGGAACGCGAACGCCACCGGCAGGCCGAGCCCCATCACGGCGACCAGCCCACCGAACAGCAACAGCGCTCCTTCGACCCAGGTCATGCCAAACCGCGCGTTGACGCTCCGCTGGCGACGCGGCTTACCCTCCCCCGCGAGCGGAGCGAGCGGCGGGGAGGGTCGGCGCGAAAGCGCCGGGGTGGGGGGTGCTCTGGATTTTTCGAGAGCCCCCCATCCCCGACCCCTCCCCGCCACTCCGCTTCGCTGCGTGCCCTCGCAAAGCGATGCCAACGACGATGAGTCAACAATCGCCTTCCCCTGTCGTCATTCAACCCACCGAGGTCGCTTCGATGCGGCGTCCGCGTTCACCGGTCAGCAGGCGATAGAGGCGGAACACGAACTCGATCGCCAGCAGCGCGAACGTGATCGGCAAGGGCACCAGCAGCCACCACTCCGGAAACACCAGGTTCTTGATCGTGATGGCCCCGAGCCGCGCGCTGTCAAACGCCATGGCGGCGCCGTAGCGCAGCAGCACCAGGCATACGAGCAGGCCGAGCACGTCGCCGATGGCCTCCAGCAGCCAGGCCAGACGCGGCGGCACCGCGGTGAGGACGAGGTCGAGCCGAACATGTTGACCGCGGCGCAGCAGCCATGGCGCGGCCAGCAGCGTGATCATGTAAAGCGCGTACTCGGTCACCTCATTCGCCCACGAGATGCCGCCGCGCGTGACGTTGCGCAGGACGATGTCGGCCGTGACGGTCAGCACCATCGCCAGCAGGATCAGCGCCGCGATGAATGCCAGCGCGTCGAACAACCGGCCGAAGGCAAAAGAGAGGCGGTTCACGATGCACTCTTCGAGCGCGAGGTGTCAGCGCCTATCCGTTTCGAGTTGACACGTGCTCCATCCTCGCTCGTTCCCGCGCAAGCGGGAACCCAGAAGTCGAGCGTTCGGAAGTCTTGGTACTGGGTCCCCGCTTCCGCGGGGACAAGCGGAGGGAATTTCGATTCCGGCCTCGCAACGTACTTCACCCTCCCCTGGAGGGGGAGGGTCGGCGAAGCATCGAGCAAAGCGAGACGCGAGCCGGGGTGGGGTGAGCTTTGCTGGTGCAGAGCCAAGGTTCACCCCCACCCGCCGGGCTGCGCCCGGCGACCTCCCCCCTCCAGGGGGAGGTGAAGCGCCTGCGGCGCGTGCGACGTATTAATTCCCCGCCAGTTGGCGGAGCTTCGGACCGCTCTCCGGCGCCTTCTTGATCACCGACTGCCAGGCCACGTCATTCGCCTTGTCGAGGAAGGCCTTGGAGGCCGCTGGGCCGAAGTCGAGTCCCTGAATGCCGGCCTTGGCCTGGCGTTCGCGCTCGGCCTTGATCACCTCGACCTTTTCGCTGTCCAGCGCTTCGAGCCACAACGCAGCGTCGTTCAGCACCTTGCGCTGCGCGTCATTGAGGCTCTTCCAGGAGTCGAGGTTCACCAGCACGTTGACTTCGACGCTGTAGAACGCCGGCTCCATGCGGAACTTGGTCACCTTGTCCCAGCCCAGGTCGAAGATGCCGGTCACCGGCCAGCCATAGCCGTCGACCACGCCGCGTTCGAGCGCGGTATAGACCTCGCCCGGCGGCGTGGTGATCGGCGTCCCGCCGAGCGACTCGACGATGTCGCGGTAGACCGGCGTGACACGGATCTTGAGGCCGCTGAAATCGATCTTGTCGAGCTTCTTGTTCAGATAGATGTGGAACGGCACGTTGTGGAACTGGCGCGCCAGATACTGCGAATTGAGCTTCTGGTTATGGAGTTGATTGATGTACTCCCAGGTGCCGTTCTTGCGCTGCTCGCTCATCGGCTTGCCGTTGAGCTTGAAGCCGTCGGCCTCGGGCATGAGATTGGTGTAGAACGCGCCGGTCACGTTGGCCATGTCGACCACCCGCGTGCGAACGGCGTTGCCGACCTCGAATGGCGGCACCGCGCGCGGACCGCCGATATAGTTGATCTTGATGATGCCCTTGCCCTCGGCATTCACCTTTTCGACGAAGCGCTCGAAATTCTTCGAGAACTCGGTCCCCTCCGCGAACGAGGAGACTGCGCGCAGGGTGACCTCCTGGGCCGTAGCCGTGGACGCCAACAAAACGGCCGCCAAACCCGCAAGAAGCATCGGACGCATGATTTTTCCTCCTCCGGGCCGACCCTGAGCCTGTCGGCCGCTGGAACCATTCCATATAATCGGGCTCAACCGCGGCAAGTCAATCATACCGGGGGGCGCAAGAGGACGCAGGAATGGCGGAACGCTCGTTTAAGGACGAAGTCGAGAAGCTCAAGCTCGGTGAGGGCGAGATCTTCAGCGGCGAAGGCATCCTGGCGGTCACCAAGGCGCTGTTGCAGTCCGGCGTGTCCTATGTCTCCGGCTATCAGGGCGCCCCCATCTCGCACCTCGTTGACGTCCTGGCGGACGCCAACGACATCCTGCAGGACCTGGGCGTGCGGTTCGAGGCCAGCGCAAACGAGGCGGCGGCCGCGGCGGCGCTCGCTGCCTCGATCAACTATCCGTTGCGCGGGGCCGCCACCTTCAAGGCGACGGTCGGGACCAATGTCGCGTCGGATGCCCTCGCCAATCTGGCGTCGAGCGGCGTGACCGGCGGCGCGCTCATCATCGTCGGCGAGGACTACGGCGAAGGCTCGTCGATCATGCAGGAGCGCAGCCATGCCTTCGCGATGAAGTCGCAGATCTGGCTGCTCGACCCCCGCCCCAACCTGCCCTCCATCGTGGACGCCGTGCAAAAAGGCTTCGAGCTGTCGGAAGCGTCGAACACCCCGGTCATGCTGGAGCTGCGCATTCGCGCCTGCCATGTCTACGGCAGTTTCGCGGCACGCGACAATGTGCGGCCGTCGTTTACGCTGAACGATGCGTTGAACAATCCGGTCCGGGACACCAACCGCATCGTGCTGCCGCCCGCGAGCTACCTGCATGAGAAGGAGAAGGTCGAGAAGCGCTGGCCGGCCGCCGTTCAATTCATCGAGCAGAACAAGCTCAACGAGTTCTTCGATGGCGATGCGGGCGATATCGGCATCGTCATGCAGGGCGGCATGTACAACACGATCGTCCGCGCGCTGGAACTTCTCGGGCTCGCCGACGTGTTCGGCCAGAGCCGAATTCCGCTCTACGTGCTCAACGTGACGTATCCGCTGATCGATGCCGAGTTCGTGCGGTTCTGCAACGGCAAGCGCACGATCCTGATCGTCGAGGAGGGCCAGCCGGAGTTCATCGAGCAGGCGGTCAATACCATCCTGCGCCGGGCCGACATCCAGACCCGGATCGAAGGCAAGGGCATGCTGCCGATGGCGGGCGAATACACCGGCGGCGTCATGCGCGACGGCCTGCGCAAGTTCGTCGCCGCCTACCGGCCGGATTTGCTGGAGGATACTGACGCCGGTTCGCATCAGAAGCACACTGGTGCGACGACGGGGGTCGGCTCCCCTCCCCCTTGCGGGGAGGGGTCGGGGGTGGGGGTAGCAGTTGCGGAGATGATTCGCCCAACAACACCTACCCCCCTTCCCACCGATCAGACCGAGCAAGTGGCGGCATCAACGAGACTCGCCAAAGCCAAGAGCACAATCGCCGGCAAGGTGCACGTCCGGCCGCCGTCGTTCTGTACCGGCTGTCCGGAGCGGCCGATCTTTGCCGCCATGAAGCTCGTCGAACGCGAACTGGGACCGCATCACGTGAGCTGCGACATCGGCTGCCATCTGTTCTCGGTGTTGCCGCCCTTCAACGTCGGCGCATCGACCATGGGATACGGTCTCGGCGGCGCCGGCGCGGCGGCATTCAGCGCGCCCACCGGCAAGCGCGCCATCGCGTTCATCGGGGATGGCGGCTTCTGGCACAACGGATTGGCGTCGAGCGTCGGCAACGCGGTGTTCAACAAGAGCGACAACGTCCTGATCGTGGTCGACAACGGCTATTCGGCCGCAACCGGCGGACAGGACGTGCTCTCGTCCGCGGCCGACAACCGCATGCGCGCGACGCGGCATCCGATCGAGAAGGCGGTGCGCGGGGTCGGCGTCAATTGGGTGCGCACGCTGACGCGTACCTACGACGTCGCCAAAATGCGCGACACCCTCAAGGAAGCCCTGACCACGGCCGTGAAAGGCCCCAAGATCATTATCGCGCAGTCGGAATGCATGCTGAACAAGCAGCGGCGGGAGCGGCCGCTGATGCGCCAGCGCGTGGCGGGTGGCGAGCGCGTGGTCACCGAGCGCTTCGGCGTTGATCCCGATACCTGCACGGGCGATCATTCCTGTATCCGGCTTTCGGGCTGCCCGTCGCTGACGCTGGCGCCGAATCCGGACCCGCTGCGGCGCGCGCCGATCACCAAGGTGATCAGTTCCTGCGTCGGCTGCGGGCTGTGCGGCGAGATCGCGCACGCCGCTGTGCTGTGTCCGTCGTTCTACCGCGCCTCGGTGATCGCCAACCCGACATGGTGGGATAAATTCAAGAACAACATACGGACGCGTGTCATCCACTGGCTGCAGCGCAGCGACGTGACTCCATCCGCGGCGAGGACGGCGTGACTGCGCCCTCGCCCCTCGGGGGAGAGGGCAGCTCCGAATCCTCCGCGAGTTCCAAAACGGGTGAGGGGGCTCGAACAATGAACTCAGCCCCCTCACCCGTTCGAATGTGTTGAAACGACAGCATTGCCCTCTCCCCCCAGGGGAGAGGGCGCAAACTGGGCCAGCGAGCGCCCGGATAGAAATCTCATCATGGACGCCAGCGTCACAAGAGTCCGGCCGATCACCATCGCGATCCTTGCGCTCGGTGGCGAGGGCGGCGGCGTGCTGGCCGACTGGATCGTCGACCTGGCGCAGCACGGCGGCTACCTGGCGCAGACCACCTCGATCCCTGGCGTGGCCCAGCGCACCGGCGCCACCATCTACTACGTCGAACTGTTCCCCAAGGCTGCCGCGCAGGCGGCAGGCCGCGAGCCGATCCTCTCGCTGGTGCCGATGCCGGGCGACGTCGAGATCGTGCTCGCTTCCGAGTTGATGGAGGCGGCACGGGCGATCGAGCGCGGCTTCGTCACGCCTGACCGCACTCTGTTGATCGCTTCGACGCATCGCGTGTTTGCGATGACCGAGAAGATCGCGCTGGGCGACGGCCGCGCGGACGCCGCCGGTCTGCTGTCAGGCTGCCGCGATGCCGCCAACCGGCTGGTGGCGTTCGACATGGCGGCGCTGGCGGAAGCGACCGGCAGTGCACTGAGCGCGGTGCTGTTCGGCGCCCTCGCAGGCTCGGGTGCGTTGCCGTTTCCGCGTCCGGCGTTCGAGGCGGCGATCCGGCGCGGCGGCGTCGGTGTCGGCAGCAGCGTGAGCGCGTTCGCGGCGGGTTTCGAAGCGGCGAGCAGCGGCGAACCCGCGACGCCATTGCCGTCCGGCGGCGGCGACGCCCGCGCCGCAGCGCGGCCGATGCAAGACTTGCTGCGCGCGGCCGAACGTGATTTTCCCCCGGAAGTGCTGCCGATGATCGCGGCCGGCCTCGAGCGGCTGTGCGACTACCAGGACACGGCATATGCCCGCCGCTATCTCGACCGTCTTACACCGTTCGCTGCCGTCGAACGGCAGCATGGCGACGGCTCGAACCGGTTGCTCGACGAGACCGCGCGACAGCTCGCACTCGCCATGGCGTACGAGGACACGGTCCGCGTCGCCGAACTGAAAATTCGGCCGAGCCGCTTCACCCGTGTGCGCGAAGAAGTGAACGTCGGCGACGGCCAGATTGTCGAAATCGCGGAATTCCTCCACCCGCGCACGCAGGAAATCGCCGATACGCTGCCCGCCGGTCTTGGCCGCTGGCTCCTGCGCACCGGATGGGCGCGTGGACTGGTCGACTGGCTCACGCGCAAGGGACGGGTGGTCAAGACCACGTCGCTCGGCGGCTTTTCGCTGCTGTACCTGCTGTCGCGACTCAAGCGCCTGCGCCCGCGGTCGTTACGTTTTGCCCATGAGGACGCTTCGATCGCGGCCTGGCTGCGTGTCGTAGAGGACACCGGCCGTTCGAACTACCGGCTCGCCGTCGAGGTGGCGCGCGCGCGCTCATTGGTGACCGGATATGGGGATACCCATGCTCGCGGCGAGGTCAAGTATGCTCGCATCGTGTCGCTGGTGCCGCAGTTCGGTACACGGCCCGATGGTGCGACCGAACTCGCGACGCTGATCGCGGCGGCGCTCGCCGACGAAGACGGTACGGCCCTCGATCGGTCGATCGCGACGCTCGGCCTCCCGGATCGCGCCTTGCATCCGGTCGAGCGGATCACCGGTGCTGCGTGATGGTGTCGACCAGCGCGAGCCGGCCCTTCTTCACCTCGGCGAGCGCGCGCAGCAGCGCCGGGCGGATGTCCTGCGGCTTGTCGATCGGGCCTTCGCCGTAGCAGCCCATCGAACGCGCGAGCGCGCCGAAGTCGGGCTCCGGCCCGAACAGGTCCATGCCGATATGGGCCCTGCGCCTCGTCGGTGCCGCGCAGCTTCGCCATGCGCATCTGATGCTCCCAGTCGTTGTAGTAGGCGCGGTTGTTGTGCATCACGACCAGCATCGGGATCTGGTACTTGGCCGCGACCCAGAGCGCGCCGGCGTCGAACATCAGGTCGCCGTCGGGCTGGATGTCGACCACGACGCGGCCGGTGCCCTTGTGCGCGAGCGCGACGCCGAGCGAGATGCCGATCTGGGTCGCGGTGCCGAGCTCGACGCCCGGGCGTGCGGTAGGGCTTGTCGAAATCCCACAGCTTGCGCACCTGGTGCTTGAGGTTGTTGGCGGTCAGCACCCAGTCCTCGTCCTTGATCACGTCCCAGACCTCGAGCGCGAGCCGCGAGAACGTGATCGGCGACGCGTCCCAGTTCTTGCGCGCCTCCTCCTGCCACTGCGCCCAGACCTCGTCGTGGCGCTTGCCGATCGCGGCCTTGCGCTCCGCGATGCGCGTCTGCGAGCGTGGCGTCGCCGGCGATGCGCGCCCTGCAGAGCGCGGGTGAGCTCCGGGATGCCGAGCGCGGTGTCGCCGAGCGCGCGGATCGAGCACGGCTGCATGCGGCAATAGTCGAACGACCACTTGCTGATGTTGATCTCGCCGAAGCCGATCTCGACGAAATCGCAAGGCGGCGGCGTGAGCTTCTCGCGCGTGCGCTTGGCGTTGTTGAGCTCGGTGAGCTGCTTCTCCCAGTCCTGCACGTCGAGCCCGACGACGAGGTCGGTGTGCTTGAGCGACGCCTTGTCCATGCTCAGGCAAAGCGGATGCTTGTTGGGGAAGTTGAGCGCGTTGTTGACGTCCCACACCGCCGCGCCGACGGTCTCGGCGAGCTCGACGATGCTCTCGAAGCCGCCGGCGCGCCGGCCGGCATATTCGGCGAGCAGCATCGGATGCTCGGCGGCGAGCAGCTTGTCGGCGATCGCCGTCGAGCGCCGCGCGGGTCGGGCGCCATCGGCGACGGCGTCGCGACCATGCCGGCAGGCGGCAGCGCGACCGGCGCGCGCCAGCGGCTCCTCCTGCAGCGCGGCGTCGTAGCACATGTAGACCGGGCCCTGCGGCTCGGTGGTCATGATCGAATAGGCGCGCGCGAAGCTCTCCGGCACGCCCTCGATCGAGGTCGGCTGGTAGTCCCACTTCACGTAGTCGCGCACCGCGTTGCCCTGCACCAGCGCCGAGTGCGTCCAGTCGATGTGCGGCCGGCGCTTGGCCTCGTCCATCGGGCCGGTGGCGCCGATGATGAAGATCGGCACGCGGTCGATATAGGCGTAGTAGATCGCCATGCAGGCGTGCAGCAGCCCGACCAGGTCGTGCAGGATCACCGCCATCGGCTTGCCGGTCGCCTTGGCGTAGCCGTGCGCGATCTGCACGGCGATCTCCTCGTGCTGGCAGAGCATCATCGGCGGCTCGTTGCCGCCGTAGTTGACCAGCGAGTCGTGCAGGCCGCGGAAGCTCGCACCCGGATTGAGCGTGATGTACGGGAAGCCGTAGCGCTTGATCAGGTCGACGATGACGTCGGACTGCCAGCCGCGGTAGTTGGCGCTGGTGTACGGTCCGCGCCCGGTTTGTTCCTGCATCGTGACGCCCTTCTCCGGTACTTTCCACCGTTGTGACAACGTCGGCGCGGCGTATCCCCTCTCCCCTTGCGGGAGAGGTGGCGAGCGAATGCGAGCCGGGTGAGGGTTGCTCGCAATGCTCTTCACGCAGAGGCCCCTGACCCAACCTCTGCCACGAGGGGAGATGGAGCCCACCGAGTTCGCGGCGTATGTAACGCCGACTATGCCGGATGAATTCCGCCGCCTTGTCGGCGACCTCCTTGGGGGTCTGGTAGACCTCCTGCACCAGCTTCTCGACCTCGGCGCCGGTGACCGGCGTGATCTCGAGCTGCGACTTGGCGGCGTCGGCGAGGAAGTCCGGGTCCTTCATGGTGTCGTCGAACGCCTTGCGCAGCGCCTCGGCGCGGTCCTTCGGCACACCGGGCGGCGCCAGAAACGGCCGGCCCATCACCTGCCGCGCGAAGATCAGCCGGAAGATCTGCTTCTGCTCGTCGGTCTTGGCGAAATCCATGCACCAGCGGAACATTCGGCAGGTCCGGGATGCTTGTGCGAGCGACAGTTGCACCAGGATGTTGATCGACTTGTCGTCGATCCAGCGCTTGTGCGTCGCCAGCACGCTCGACCACGACCAGCCGCAGCGGCCCTTCACCTCGCCGCGCTCCATCGCCAGCGTGACGTCGTTGCCGCCCGGATAGCCGGTGACGATCTTGAACTTGGTGCCGAGCACGCCGTTGAGGATGCGCGGGAACTGATCGGTGTCGGCCGCCGCGCCGGTGCCGCCGACGATCAGCTCCTTGCTCATGCGTGTCCTCGAGCTTGGTGATCGCCGCTGCGCCTTCCAGGCGACGCAGATGCTGACCTCGTTGTTGGCGCTGCCGATCCAGGTGAACTTGTCGGCCTGGAACTGCGCGCGCCTTGGAGCCGAGCAGCGGATCGAACGCGGTGCCGCGGCCGATGGTGGCGATGCACGGTGCCGTCCTTGGCGCCGACGTTGTAGAGCCAGTTGGCGAGCCGCAGGCTGCCGGCGCCTTCCATGTTCTTCGGCACGATGGTCGGGATTGCCCGGGAATGTGCTTGCCGAGGTGGCGCGCGATCACGCGCGCATAGAGATCGTAGGCGCCGCCGACGCTGTAGCCGATGTAGAGCTCGACGTTGCTTGCCCTTGTAGAATGCCGCCGGGTCTGCGCGTGCGCGGCGAGAGCGACGCGAGCACAGTCGACGGCCGCGACGCCGAACACCGTAGCATGGCGCAAGCGCCGAGGCGCCGTGCATCGCGCATGCGCGAGCACCTCGGCTCGACTCGTTTCACGTCCGACGTCATGCATCCAGGTCGCCTGCTTCGACGCGTGGCACACTGCGCGTCGTCGCTTGCTCACGCTACGGATGATCGCTCAGAACCCCGGCGCGTTCTCGACCTGGTCGAACCAGTCGAAGCCCATCTCCTTGACGATGCGGTTGCTCATCACGATCAGCCGCGCCTCCTCGGTCGGCGAAATGCTGGTGGGTGGTGAACGGCGGAATGTAGATGAAGTCGCCGCGCTTCCATTCGAAGCTTGCTTGCGGCACCTCCGCCCATTCCCATTTGAACGCGTCGAGGCAGTCGAACTTCATGTCCCAGTGCAGGTCGTAGCCGGAGCCTTCGACCACGAAGATCGATCTCCTCCCACATGTGGCGGTGCTTGCCGGAGCGCTCGCCCGGCTTGAGGAACTGCATGTAGGCTTCGACGCAGCACTCGCGCGTGTTCAGCTTGTGGTGGACGAGATGCTTGATCAGGCCGTCGGGCGAGCGCTCCCACGGCATGTCCTCGGCCTTGACCACGTTGGTGCGCGCTCTCGTAGCTGCTTGCGGAATTCCTGCGACGCCGCGAGCGCGTCGGCGTGGAAGGTGCAGGTGTTCGATCCGGAAAGCGCCGGCGCCTTGTCCTCGAATCGCCATGGTGCGCGCTCCTCCGCTCTAGACGTCCGCCGGCGGCTTGTAATCGTCCTGGCCCGCGCGGCAGCTTCGTCCGGCGGCCATTCGACGATCTTCTGGAACAGCAGGTGCATGAACAGGAACAGCGGCTTGGCCTTGAACACCAGCAGGATCGCCTCGTTCTCCGGGTCGTCGTTGAAGTGCTGATGCACGCAGCCGTTCTCGACGATCATCACGTCGCCGGCCTTCCACGTGGATGTGCCGGCCGTCATGGACGTCGTGGCCGCGGCCCTTGAGCACGTAGAACACCGCGCTGTTGAGGTGGCCGTGCTTCTGGCCGAAGGCGCCCGGGCGCGTAGGCCTCGATATGCGTCTCGATCGACTGGATGATCGTCGGTCGCCTGCGGGCTGATGACGCTGCTTGCCGTACTGGCCGGGTCCGCCCTTCCACGGCACGTCGTGTCGACGAGTAGACGCGCTTCTCCTCCAGCAGCGCCTTGTAGAGGTGGCTGTAGGTGCCTTCGAGCGCGCGCACGAACGTGCGCTTCTTGGCCCAGCGCTCCCACTTCTGCGTGCTTCTTCTCTTCGGCGTATTCGTCGGGCTGGTTGTGGCCGATGCCCGGCCGCGCCTGCTCGTACATCCCCGTCATTCGGGCGCTCCTGGGAACCGCCTGCCTTGCAAATCGGTCCTGGCCGGTTGTGCCGGCGCCGGTCACGCAAGCGAGCATCGATGTACGCTGTCATTACGGGATTGTCCCGCGAGGTGCAACGCCGCATGGCCTCGGGCGCGTTTCGGCAGGCGGAACATCTGCTAAGATAGCCGAAACAGCGGGCCGGCGAACGTCAGGACACCGTCGGCAACCGCCCAGAAGTCGATCCGGGACGACGCTCATGGCAGCCTGGATGCTCACACGGGGAACAACGGCGGTATTGCTGGCCGTGCTTCCGACCGCGCCCGCAGGGGCGCAAAACCCGACCGATTTCTACAAAGGCAGGACCGTCGAATTCTTCATCGGCTACAGCGCCGGCGGCGGCTACGATCTCTATGCGCGCATGATTGCCCGCCACCTTGGCAAACATATTCCGGGCCAGCCGACGGTGGTGCCGAAGAACATGGAAGGCGCCGGCAGCCTGCGCCTCACCAACTGGCTCTACAGCGCCGCGCCCAAGGACGGCACCGTGATTGGAGCCAACAGCCGCGGCGCAGCGTTCGACCCGCTGCTCGGCCAGAAGAACGCGCAATACGACCCCACCAAGCTGACCTGGATCGGCAGCGCCAACAATGAGGTCAGCGTCTGCGTTGCCTGGGAGAACAGCGGGATCGGCAAGTTTTCGGACCTCCTGGAAAAGCCGCTGGCGATCGGCTCGACCGGCGTCGGCGATGACACCTATCAGTTTCCGGCGCTGCTCAACCGCGTGCTGGGTACGAAGTTCAAGATCGTCTCCGGCTATCCGGGCGGCAACGAAGTCAGCCTCGCGCTCGAGCGTCATGAGGTGCAGGGACGCTGCGGCTGGTCGTGGTCGAGCATCAAGGCGACGCGGATGCAGTGGATCGAGCAGAAGAAGATGACCGTGCTGCTGCAGCTCGCGCTCTCCAAGCACGCCGACCTGCCGGACATTCCGCTGGTGACGGATCTCGCCCAGGGCGAAGAACAGCAGCAGATCTTCAAGCTGATCTTTGCCCGCCAGGTGATGGGACGGCCCTATCTGGCGCCCCCCGGCCTGCCGCAGGATCGCGTCGAGGCGTTACGCCACGCCTTCATGGCGACGATGCGTGACAGAGACTTTCTGGCCGAGGCCGAGCGGGCGAAGTTCGAGATCACGCCGGTTGCGGGCGACGCGGTCGCGCGGTTGGTGGCCGACATCTATCAGACTTCGCCGGCGGTCGCCGCCAAGGCCGCAGCACTGGTGAAGTAGTCCCGGCGGTTATCGCCGCCTGGCTGACTTCGCTTTTGTAGACTTCGCTTTTGTAGACTTCGCTTTGACCTTCGCCACCGGCTTGCCGCGCTTCGCCGCCGGCAGCCCGGCGCCCGCCGGACGAGCCGCTTCCATCAGGCCCTTCAGCCGGGGCAGGCCGGCCGCCGCCCACATCGCCTCGGCCTTCATCAGCCGGACGGCCCAGTACTCCCAGGCGCGTTCGACGCCGCGGCCGCCAAGATTGTGTCCGCCGCTTTTTTCGGTTTCGCCCGGCGAGAGCGGGCCCGGCGTGCCGATCGCCATCGCGCGCAATTGCAGCTCCGCGTTGCGCGTGGTGTAGATCGAACGGAACACGCATTCGCGCACGCTCTTGCCGACCAGCGTCGCGCCGTGCCGGCGCAGCAGCACCATCGCGTGCGGTCCGAGAGCGCGGGCCATCGAGGCGCCCTCCTCCGGAGTGCGAACGAGCAGATTGGTATCGCCGAACTCGTCGCGGCTATCCCAGAACGGCACCTTCATGCCGAGCGTGCCGCCGAGATGGAACAGCGGCACGAGCTCGACGCCGGTGGCGCAGAACGGCAGCACCGACATGGCGTGATGGTGACAGACCGAATTGACGTCGGGCCGTGCTTTGAAGACCTCGCCGTGGATGACCATCTCGCTGTAGAGGCGCACGGAGGTCGGCTTGACCGGCCTGGAGTTCAGATCGAACTCCAGGACGTCGGCCGGCTCGACCAGCTCGGACGCGCGGTGGCGTGAAATGAAGTAGCGGTTCGGGTCGGTCGGGTGGCGCATGCTGATGTGGCCGAAGGCATCGATGATGCCTTCGTTCGCCAGGATGCGGTTGGCGATCGCCACTTCCTGGCGGACGAAATCGAGTGCGTCGGGCATGGGTGGTCGGGCTCCGTTGATTCAATGTCTCGTGTCCCGGACGCGGTGCAGCGCGCCAGCGGTGCACCGCTGATCCGGGATCGTACCAAAGACAGTGTCTGTTGCGATCCCGGGTCTGCAGCGCACCACTGCGCTTCGCTTGTGCTGCGCTGCGCCCGGGACACGCGGTGAGAGGCTACGCCGACTTCGCCAGCGGCGGCAGGTCCGGTAGCTCGGCCGCATAGGCCGCATCCATGCGCGGGGCAAGGCCGTGCCTGGCGAGTTCGTCAGAGAAGATTTTGCGCACGGCCGGCAGCTCGTCCGCATAGTCGATCTGGTCGCCGCCGAGTCGCTTGCTGATCCAGGCCTTGGGCACGCCCTGGCCGTTGCGGATCGCGACACCCTCGTGCTTGAACGCGAGATAGCGCGCCGGCGCCGTGCCCGAATTGAAATGCTGGTGGAACCACATGTTGGGCGGCACCACCATCGTGCCGACCTCCCAGTCGTAGCGACGCGGTTCCTCGCCCTCCGGCCACATCAGCGAGTAGCCCTCGCCCGACAGGATGATGACGTGCGCGCCGGGACCATGCGCGTGGCCCTTCTTGTAGGTGCCGGTCGGGAACTGCGAGATGTGGCTGTTCATCGAGCCCTTAGCCATGTTGAAGCGGATATGGCCGCCGCCGGCGCCGCGCTCCTTGGCGGTGATCAGCGGCAGGTTGACGGCGTCGGCCACGAAGTTGGTCTGCAGCAGGAAGCCCTTCTGCTCGCCCTTGGCGCTGAAGTAGTCGGGCTCGCCGGCAAACCGCTCCTTGAAGTCGTGCTTCGTGTTGAACACGAAGTTGATGTCCTCGTAGAGATTGATCACCGGCGGCGCGTTCGTCACCGCCACGTAGCGCGCCGGCTGCTGGCCGGAGCCGTTGAAATGCTGGTGCCAGCAGTTGAGCGGAATGGCGAACAGCGCGCCCGCTTTCCATTCGAACGTGATGCGCTTGCCCTCGTCGTTCCAGACCGTGGTCGAGCCGCGGCCCGACAGCACCAGGACCATCTCCTCGAACAGTTGCCGCTGCGGCTCGAGCTTCTTGCCCGGCGGGATCTCGCAGACGTAGCAGTCGTTCGAGGTGCGCGACGCCTCATGGTTGACATAGACGCCGGAGCCGCCGCGCCGCGCCCACGGCTTCAACTCGACGGTATTGAGGTTGCGGACGTAATGCGCGCCGATGATGTCGAGCCCCTCGCTCCGCACCCAGCGCAGATAGGGGGTATCCTTCTCGGTGGCGAATTTCTTGGCGAGTTCGTCCGAGACAACGGCATCCTTGGCCATGCAGTTCTCCTGTGGGTCGCGGCCCGTGGCAGCGAGACTACCGAAATTCGAACTCGCTTGCATCACGCGCCGCATGCGCGATTATGGATACCCGCCCCGGATGCAGGGCTCCCATGATGCCGGCGGGCGGCGCGCGAATTGCTGCTGTTTCGCACGCCCGCTATGGTGCGGGCACCCGCCGGGGTGAGAGAGGCAAGCGTGACAAACCGGCAATCAAACTGCTTTCTCATCGTCGCGACATGTGCTGTCGCGATCCTTGCCGCCAGCGCATTCGCTCCGGCAACGGGACAAGTCTACCCGAACCAGCCGATCAAGATCGTGGTGCCGTTCGTGGCGGGGGGTGGCGTGGACGGCGTGGCGCGGATCGTCGCTCCGCGCCTGAGCGAAGAACTGGGCCAGACCGTCATCATCGAGAACCGCGGCGGTGCGGGTGGAGCGATCGCTGCGGCGGCGGTCGCAAAGGCGGCGCCCGACGGCTACACATTCCTGGTGGGCACCGCCAGCACTCACGGCACCAACCCGAGTCTCTATACCAATCTTGGCTATGACGCGGTCCGCGATTTCGTCCCCGTCGTCCATGTCGCAAACTCGCCACTGGCGCTCATTGCATCGCCGGCGCTCGGCGCCCAGTCGGTGAACGACCTGATCGCGCTGGCGCGCGCCAAGCCCGGAGAGCTGAGCTTCGGTTCGTACGGCATCGGCAGCATCAATCATCTGTATGCCGAGCTGTTCAACGCCATGGCGGGCATTCGAGCCACCCACATTCCTTATCGGGGCGCTGCTCCAGCCATGACGGACCTGATGGCCGGGCGTCTACAGTATGTGATCGACGGGATCGCGATCTCACTTGGCCCGGTCAAGTCCGGAGCGATCCGGCTGCTGGGCGTCGGGACGCTGCAGCGCTCGCGCATTCTTCCGGAGTATCCGACCATCGCCGAGTCGGGTCTTACGGATTTTGAGTCTGTGACGTGGTCCGGTTTGTTCGCTCCGGCAGGCACGCCCAAGGCAGTCGTCGATCTGATCAACCGGAAGGTCAACGGTATCCTGGCAACTGCAAGCCTCGAAGAGGCGTTCACCAGCCGCGGCATCGAGGTGGGCGGAGGCTCGCCCGAGGCGTTCAGCGCCAAAACACAATCGGAAATCCGGAAGTGGACCGACTTTGTGCGCGCCAAGAACATCCGAATCGATCAGTAAGCGCGGGCATGCAATGCCAGCCCTGACCTGAGCAGATCAAGTCCGCGCCGCAGCCGTCAGTCCGTTGCAATCGCCACGCACTTCTCGGCCTTGATGCGCAGATGGATCGGCTCGCCGGTCGACGTGCCGAGCGAGGGATGCGCCTTGGCGAGAATCGCGGTGTCGCCGACCTTGACGTGGAAATCGAGATAATCGCCGAGGAAGTCCCTGGCGGCGAGGACGCCTCGCAACACGTTCTCGCCGTCGGCGGGCGCAGGCGCCGCCTCTGTGAGTTCGATGTCTTCCGGCCGCACCGAGACGATCACCGGAGCATCCTTGGCGACGCCGTCGCTCGCATGGGCGGCAAGATTGCCGACCGCCGAGCGCACAATGCAGCGGCCATCGCCGTCGAGCGCTGCGACGGTGCCGCCGATGAAATTGGTGGTGCCGACGAAATCGGCGACGAACTGGTTCTTCGGCTGCTCGTAAATCTGGCGGGGCGTGCCAATCTGAACAATCCGCCCCTCGTTCATCACGGCGATCTCGTGCGACAGCGCGAGCGCCTCGCTCTGATCATGGGTGACATAGACCGTGGTCAGGCTCAGTTCCCGCTGCAGCCGCTTGAGCTCGGTCCGCATCCGGCCGCGCAGCTTGGCGTCGAGATTGGACAATGGCTCGTCGAGCAACAAGAGCTGCGGCTCCATCACCAGCGCGCGGGCGAGCGCGAGCCGCTGCTGCTGGCCGCCGGACAGCTTGGTGGCATCGCGATCGACCAGGTGATCGAGCTGAACCGCGCCGAGCACCCGCATCACCTTCTCGCGGATGTCGCGTCTCTTGAGCTTGCGGACCTCCAGCGGGAAAGCGACGTTCTGGAACACGTTCATGTGCGGCCAGATCGCGTAGGACTGGAACACCATGCCGAAGTTGCGCTTGTTGGGCGCAACGAAGACGCCGCGACCGGACGAATAGACGACCCGCCCGGCCACCTCGATCTCGCCCGACGTCGGCCGCTCCAGGCCGGCAATCGAGCGCAGCGTCGTGGTCTTGCCGCAGCCCGAGGGTCCGAGCAGGGTGAACAGCTTGCCCTCCGGCACCTCGAACGAGACGTCCTGCGCGGCCTTGACTGGCTCGCCGCGCTCGTTGGCGTACTCGGTGAACAGCGACCTGACACTCAGCATTCACTGCGCCTTGACGTTGGCAGCCTTGACGATCGGCCACCACTTCTCGATCTCGGCCTTCTGCAGCGCGCCGAGCGCCTCCGGCGTGCGCATGTTCGCAGCCGGCATGTCGAGCCCCATGTCGACGGTCACGCGCCGCTGGATCACCGGATCGGCGAGCGCGGCGTTGGCGGCGGCGTTGAGACGGTCGATCGCCTCTTTCGGCGTGCCCTTGGGGACATACAAGGCGTTCCACACCGACACGTACAGGCCCGGCAACCCGGCTTCGTCCACGGTCGGAATATCGGGCGCGCCGGCGATGCGCTCCTTGGTCGTGACCGCATAGGCGCGAATCTGGTTGTTGCGGATCAGCGGCAGGAAGCTGCCCGAGGCGGTGCACATCAGGTTGATCTGGCCGGCAAGGAGGTCCTGCATCGCCGGTGTGCCGCCGCGGTACGGCACGAACTGCCACTGCACACCCATCATCTTCTGCATGGAGAGGCCGCACAGATGCTGAACGGTGCCGGCGCCCACGGTCCCTTGCGACACCTTGCCGGAATTGGCCTTGATCCATTCCACCAGCTCTTTGAGGGTCTTGGCCGGGACAGCGTTGCTGGTGACCAGGATGAAGGGGTAGGTCGGCATCAGCGCCACGGGCTCGAAATCGTTCACCACATCATATTGCAGCGTCTGCGCCACGGGGTTGAACACGTGCGTTTCCGCATTGCCGAGCAGGAGGGTGTAGCCATCCGGCGCCGCACGCGCGACCCGGCCGGCGCCGATGCTGCCGCCAGCGCCGCCGACATTCTCGACGATGACGGGCTGGCCAAGCGCGGTCTTCATGTGCTCGGCCACCAGGCGTGCCAGGCCGTCGGTCACGCCGCCCGCCGGATACGGCACGATCATGTTGATCGGGCGCGTCGGATAGGTCTGCGCGGCGACAGGAGCGGCCACCGTGGTCGCAAGCACGATCGCAAGAAGCAATCTGGTCAGCATCTCGTCCTCCCACAGATCAGTCTTGTCGCCCAGTCTCAATCGCTAGGCTTCCGCAACTCCGAACCGCTTGCCGGCAAGCTGCGCCAGCAACACCAGCACGAACAATGCGACGATCAGCATCACACCGAGCGCCGATAGTTCGACATATTGGCCATTTTGCCACAGCTCCCAGATCATGATCGAGACCACCTCGGTCCCGGGCGAATACAGCAGGATCGAGCTCGACAGCTCGCGGATCGACACGATCATCACATAGATGAAGCCCGCGAGCAGCCCCGGCTTGAGCAGCGGCAGAACGACGCGGCGGAACGTCAGCCCCCAGCCGGCCCCGCTCATGGCGGCGGATTCCTCAAGCTCCTTGTGGATCTGCAGCATCGAGGCCGAGGTGTAGCGCATGCCGTAGGGCAGGAAGCGCGTCACATAGGCGATCAGCATGATCCAAAGGGTGCCGTAGACGCCGATATCGATCGTCAGATAGCAGACCATGATGGCGAGCCCGAGCACCATGCCGGGAAAGACCAGCGGCAGCGACGCGAGATTGTCGAGCAGCCAGCGCCCGGGCAACCTGGTCCGGATGACGATCCAGGCAACGACCGCCGCGACCAACATGATGATGGTCGCGCTTGCAGTAGCCAAGATCAGGCTGTTCCAGACCGTCTGCACGAACTGCGGCGTTTCCAGCACCGCACGGTAGGCGTCGAGACTGACGCGCGAGAGCGCCGCCCATGAGGGCGCGCTGTAGAACTTCTGCAACGAGGTCCAGACCAGGATGCAAAACGGCAGCAGCACGATCACGACGAAATAGACGACGAAGAGCGCCGCCGTGACGTAGCGCCAGCCGCCGAGGTCGATGGTGCGCGGGCGGAAGCCCTTGCCGGTCACGGTCGCGAAACGTGCGCCGTGGCGGGAGAGCCGCGCCTGCGCGTAGATGCCGAACGAGGTCAGCAGCAGTAGCGTCACCGCATAGGCGGCGGCAAGTCCGAGCCGGCTCGGATACTGGTGGATCGCCTCGTAGATCGACGACGTATAGACGTGGATGCCGACCGGCAGACCGAGCAGCGCGGGCACCTCGAACAATTCGATCGAGCGCACGAACAGGATCAGCAGCGCGCCGAAAGCCGCCGGCCAGGCGAGCTTCAGCGTGATGCGGCGGGCGACCTGCGGCAGCGAAGCGCCGCTCATCATCGCGGATTCCTCGAGCGCCGGGTCCATCGCCCGGAACGCCGCCGTCATCATCAGAAACGCCATCGGCGAGTAGTGCAGGCCGTCGACGAAGATCATGCCCGCCATGCTGTAGATGTTCACGAACACCGCATCGGTGGCGAACAGCGCCTGCAGCGCGAGATTGATCAACCCGATCTTGGGGCTCGCCAGCATGATCCACGACACCGTGAACAGGATGCCGGGAATGACCAGCGGAACGATCGCAAGCGCAAAGAACAAGGCCTTGCAGGGCGTGTTGGTGCGCTCGTTCAGGAACGCCAGCGTCGTGCCGACGACCAGCGCGAACGCCGCCGAGCCGGCCGAGAATTGCACCGAATTAAAGAACAACCGCGCGGTGTCGGCGCTGAAATAGGCGGCGCGGAAATTGTCGAGCGTGAATTGCGCCGGCGCGTCAGCGGTCTGCGGCGTCAGCACGCTCTGCCACAGCAGGAACACGAGCGGCACCAGCGCCAGCCAGATCACCAGCGCGACCGGCGCGCCGATCATGAGCCACGTCAAATCAAAACGCGCGTTCGCGGCCGGCGCGGCGGCGACTCGCCCGGCCGCAATGCTCATCGAGCCGCCCCTCCCGACTTCTCAAAAGCGACTGTTCGCGCCGCATCGTCCCCTCCCCCGCTTGCGGGGGAGGGACAGGGAGGGGGCACGAACAAAAACTCGGGCAAGTTCGCCCCCTCCCCACCCCTCCCCCGCAAGCGAGGGAGGGAGCCGACCGAGAAAGCCGCAAGATCAGCGAACGATGGCCACGGCACGCTAATCATGGTCGTGGCGATGGCCGCGATCGTGCGGATGGGGATGATGGTGATCGTGCCCGTGACGATGGCCGTGACCGGGCGCGTGATCATGGTGGCGGTGATCATGTCCGTGACCGTGATCGTGTCCGTGGCCATGATGATGGTCGCCGTGTTCATGATGATGAATTCGCTGCGGCGGCCGGCCACTGCGCGGATCCTCGCTGAACAGCAATGACTTGATCGTCACCGGCACCGTGTAGGACGGCATGCGGATGCGGCCAAGGTCGATGTAGTCGAAGTCGCGCAGCACCACGCCGTCGATGGCGAGAATTTCACTCTCGACCAGCAGTTCTTCGCGCAGGATCGCGCCCAGCGTCTGGGCGATGTCGCCGTCGAGCATGACGTAGACCGGCAGCTTCCGCTCGATCGTGGTGGCGAGCCCGCGCCGAATGCCTTCGGCGAAGGCCGAGATGCGCTCATAGGTCGGCGCGCCGAGCCAGCGCAGCGCGAGCGCCACCTCCTTCTCGCCCTCGACCAGGTCGAAAGCGGTGAAATGCGCGCGGATCGCCTTGGCGAACGCAACGGCGTCGATCACTTCGCCGCATTCGTAGTTCGGCTGCAGCACCTGCAGATTGCGCCGCGGCAGCAACTCGCCGGGTTTGGAGATGTAGCTGGTATTGCCGGACAACTGCACGCTGTACTCGGAGGCGCCGAGCGCGGTGGCGCGGATACATTCGCCGGCGGGCAACAGTGGCCATGGCAGTGCGCCCCTGTCGAGCCGCTTGCGGATCGCCCGCCCAAGCCGGCGCCCCATGTCGCCGAAATCGCGATCCTCGCGGCCATAGACGTACTCGCCGACGCCGCCCGAGAACATCAGCGCCGTCGATACGGCCGAGATCGGCGATCGGGTCGGTGAGATAGAGATGCTCCACCGCATGCGGCAGCGGACGCGCGGTCAGCGCCACCACCAACGCGTCGGCCATGGTCTCGGCGACCTGATCGAGCTGCGAGGCGGTCACCGCATCGCCGCGGGTCCACGCAAAGCCCGCCTGCCGCGCATGGAAGCGACCCGCCGGGTCGAGCCGCACGATGCGGCCGTTGTCGTCGACCACCTGCAATCGCCCGCCGATGTGAACGGCGGCGGTCGCGATGACGCTGCCCTTTTCCAGGACGGCGAGCTTGGTCGTGCCGCCACCGATGTCGATGTTGAGGATGCGCTTGTCCTCGTCGTGCGAGACCCGCGCCGCGCCCGAGCCGTAGGCCGCCAGCATCGACTCCATGTGGTGGCCGGCAGTGGCGGTGACGAAGTCGCCGCGTTGCTCGGCCAGGAGCCCCGCGATCGCCTCGGCGTTCTCGCGCCGCAGCGCCTCGCCGGTGAGGATGACCACGCCGGTATCGATGTCCTGCGCCTGGATGCCGGCAGCCGCGTAGGCCTGATCGATGATGGCGGCGAGCGCGCCGTCGTCGATGCGCTCGTCGCTCTGATAAGGCGTGAGCGCCACCGGCGATTGATAGAGCGTTTCGCGCGACACCACGTAGTAGCGGCTGGTCAGATCCTCGCCGTAGCGGCGCAGATTGATGCGGGAGAAGATCACCTGCGTGCCGGCGGACCCGATGTCGATCCCGACGCTCACCAGCGTCACATGGTCCTGGATCCAGATCGGGTTGTCTTCCAGCCGCTCGTTCGGGTCGAACTCGAAATGGTCGTGATCGTGGTCGGCGTCGCCATCGTGCTCATGCACGAAATCCCGGCCGAGCAGGTGATCCGTGAGAGTGTGCTTGCCGCCGGGCTTCTTGTCGTCCGCATCGGCCATCGACCCGCCGCTCCTCGATACCAGCCATAACTTCCCTTGCGATGGCGTCTTATGCCATACCCTGCCCTATTCCGCACCCAGGCGAGGACGAGATCGTGACCCAGAAAGAACATCAGGACGGGATGGCGGCCGAGGCCTACATCTCGCGGCTCGGCGAACGTGGCATCGAATACGTGTTCGCCAACGCCGGCACCGATTTTGCCCCGATCGTCGAGGCGCTGTCCCACAAGAAGGGTAACGGCAAGGTGCCGCGGTTCATGGTGGTTCCCCACGAGAACGTCGCCATGGCGATGGCGCACGGCTACTACCGGATCGCCGGCAAGCCGGCGGCCGTCATGGTGCACGTCACGGTCGGCACCGCCAACACGCTCAACGGCATGATCAACGCCGCCCGCGACAACATTCCGGTGCTGCTCGCCGCCGGGCGAACGCCGATCACCGAGACCGGCAGCATCGCGTCGCGCAACCGGCCGATCCACTGGGGCCAGGAAGCGTTCGACCAGGGCGGCATGCTGCGCGAATACGTGAAGTGGGACTACGAGCTGCGCGCCGGCCAGCCGGTCGAGGCGGTGGTCGACCGCGCGCTCGACATCGCGATGAGCGAGCCGCGCGGGCCGGTGTATCTGACATTGCCGCGCGAGGTCCTCAGCGGCCCGGCGGTCGCACACGCGCCGCGACACGGTGCGGCCGCTCGGCTCGCATCGCGCCCGAACCGGCGCAGGCCGCGATCGAGGAAGCGACGGCGCTCATCGCCAAGGCCGAGTTCCCGCTGATCGTGACCTCGAGCCGTCGGCCGCGTCGCGGCTGCGGTCGGCGAACTCGCGGCGCTCGCGGAGGAATTCGCCATCCCGGTGGTGCAGGCGGAACCGCGCGACCTGAACCTGCCGACCGACCATCCCATGCATCTCGGCTACGACGTCGGCGAGTTGCTGGCGAAGGCCGACGTGGTGATCGTGATCGACAGCGCCGTGCCGTGGATGCCGCGCAACATCCAGCCGCGCAAGGACGCCAAGGTCATCCATATCTCGGCCGATCCGCTGGAGACGCGCTATCCGTTCCGCGAGCTGGAGGCCGACCTCTACGTCGCCGGCTCCTCGCTCGCCGCCATGACGCATGCTGCGCGCGGACGCTGGCCGACGCCATGAAAGGCAAGAAGTCCGCGATCGAGAGCCGGCGCAAGACGCTCGCCAAGCTGCGCGAGGACGATCGTCGCCAAGCGCCAGAAGTTCATCGACAGCGTCAAGGACCAGACGCCGATCCATCCGGCCTGGCTCGCGGCCTGCATCAACCAGGTGAAGTCCGAGGACGCCATCGTGATCAGCGAGCTCGGCGCGCCGCTGCCGATCCTCGAACTCAACAAGCCGCAGAGCTACATGGGCAGCCTGCTGTCGGGCGGCCTCGGCTTCGGCATCGGCGCCGGGCTCGGCGCCAAGCTCGCTGCGCCCGAGCGCGAGGTGATCGTCACGGTCGGCGACGGCTCCTACATGTTCGGCAACCCGATTCCGTATCACTTCGTGGCACGCGCCGAGAACCTGCCGACCTTGACGGTGGTCGCCAACAACCAGACCTGGCTGGCGGTGCGGCAATCGACCCTCGACGTGTTCCCGGACGGCCACGCCGCCAAGGCCAACGTCATGCCGCTCACCGAGCTCAAGCCGTCGCCCGACTACGAGAAGGTGATCGAGACCTGCGGCGGCAAGGGCGAGAAGGTCGAGGGCGCGCAGAACCTGCTGCCGGCGCTGCGGCGCGGCATGGAGGCGGTGCGCGCCGGCACGCCGGTGATGCTCAACGTGCTGACCCAGGCGCGGCGGTAACGCTCAACACCGGCGCGAAGCGGAGTACCAGCGATGTCCGGCATGCGGCTGATCGTGGCGGGCGCCGGCGGGCGCATGGGGCGGACGCTCATTCAGGCGATCGCGGCCAGCAAGGATGCGACGCTCGCGGGCGCGGTCGATGCGCCGGGCTCGGCGGTGGTCGGACGCGATGCCGGCGAACTGGCCGGCCTCGGCAAGAACGGCGTGACGGTCGGCACCGATGTCGAGCCGCTCCTGGCCAATGCCGACGGGCTGCTCGACTTCACCGTCCCGGCCGCGACCATCGCTTACGCCGAACTGGCGGCGCGCCACGGCCGCGTCCATGTCATCGGCACCACCGGGCTCACCGGCGAGAACGAGAAGCTGATCGCGCGAGGCGGCAAAGCGCGCCGTCATCGTGAAGTCCGGCAACATGAGCATGGGCGTCAACCTGGTGGTCGCACTGACCAGGCAGGTGGCGAAGACGCTCGACGAGGACTTCGACATCGAGATCGTCGAAATGCACCACAACAAGAAGGTCGACGCGCCGTCCGGCACCGCGCTGATGCTCGGCCAGGCTGCCGCCGACGGCCGCGGCATCGACCTCAAGCAGCGCTCGCAGCGCGGCCGCGACGGCCACACCGGCGCGCGCCAGTCGGGCGACATCGGCTTTGCGTCGCTGCGCGGCGGCACCGTGGTGGGCGATCATTCGGTGATCTTCGCCGGACCGGCCGAGCGCATCGAGCTCGTGCACAAGGCCGAGGACCGCATGATCTTCGCGCGCGGCGCGCTGCGCGCGGCGCTGTGGGCGCGCGGCCAGAAGCCCGGGCTTTATTCGATGATGGACGTGCTGGGGCTGAGCAGCACTTAAGCGTGCCTCGCCCAACTCTCCAATAGCGAGGCAAGCCGCGCTCTGCTCTCTCCCGCTTGCGGGGGAGAGGTGGAGAGGGGCAGACATGCGGGACGCCTTCGACATGCCCCTCCCTAACCGTCCCCCGCAAGCGGGAGAGGGAACGCAGCGAGTGCTCGGCTCGATCAACCCTGCAGCAGCGAAACGCCGGTCATCTCGGGCGGCTTCGGCAGGTCCATCAGTTCGAGCAGCGTCGGCGCGAGGTCGGCGAGGCGGCCTTCCGCGACCAGCGAGCGGTTGCGCGCGCCCTGCAGCAACAGCGGCACCGGATTGAGCGTGTGCGAGGTGTGCGGGCCGCCGGTCGCCGGGTCGCGCATCATCTCGCAGTTGCCGTGGTCGGCGGTGACGAGCAGCGCGCCGCCCGCCTGCTCGACGGCGGCGGCGATCTCGCCGAGACCCGGCATCGACCGTCTCCACCGCCTTGATGGCGGCCGGGAGGTTGCCGGTGTGACCGACCATGTCGGGATTGGCATAGTTCAGCACGATCAGGTCGTATTTGCCGGAGCGGATCGCCTCGACGGCCTTCGCGGTCAGTTCGGGCGCTGACATTTCCGGCTGCAGGTCGTAGGTCGCGACCTTGGGCGACGGCACCATGATGCGGTCCTCGCCGTCGATAGGGCTGCTCGCGGCCGCCGTTCAGGAAGTAGGTGACGTGCGGATATTTCTCGGTCTCCGCCATGCGGAGCTGCGTTCGGCCGGCGGCGGCGACCACCTCGCCCAGGATGTTCGGGAACGCCTGCGACGCAAAGATCGTCGCCATCAGCCGGTCGAGTTCATCCGAGTATTGCGCCATGCCGACCGCCGCGGCGAACCGCACGACGCGCGAGCGCGGGAAGCCGGCGAAATCCGGATCGAGCATCGCGGACAGAATTTCGCGCACGCGGTCGGCGCGGAAGTTGAAGCACAGCACGCCGTCGCCGTCCTTCATGCCGCGATATTCGCCGATCACCGACGGCAGGATGAACTCGTCGAACTGCTGCTTGGCATAGGCATCCGCGATCGCGGCTTGCGGGTCGGGGAAGCGTGGTCCCTCCGCCGCAACGATCGCATCGTAGGCCTTCTTCACCCGCTCCCAGCGCTTGTCGCGGTCCATGCCGTAGTAGCGGCCGACCACCGTGGCGACCCGCACCGACGGCGGCAGCGCGGCAACAAGCCGCTCGAGATCGTCGCCGGCAGACTGCGGCGGCGTATCGCGTCCGTCGGTCAGCGCATGGATCAGCACGGGCACACCCGCGCCGACGAGAATTTTCGCCAGCGCCACTGCATGGTCCTGGTGCGAGTGCACGCCGCCCGGAGAGACAAGACCGAGCAGATGGCAGGTGCCGCCGCTCTGCCTTGAGCCTGGCGATGAGATCGACGAGCGCCGGGGCGCGCGCGATCTCGCCCGAGCGATGGCGTCGGCGATGCGCGGCAGATCCTGCATCACCACGCGGCCGGCGCCGATGTTGAGGTGACCGACCTCGGAGTTGCCCATCTGGCCGTCGGGCAGGCCGACGTCGTGGCCCGATGTGCGCAGGAAGGCATGCGGCGCCGTCGCTCCACAGGCGGTCGAAGGCCGGCGTTCTGGCCTGGCGGACGGCGTTGTCGGCACGCTCCTCGCGCCAACCCCAACCGTCCAGAACCACCAGCATGACGGGACGACGCGCCTGCATGCGAACTGCCCTTTCGTTTCCCTCCACCTAATTCAATTCGTGCGTCGTATCCAGAGCGGGGGGACCGGCCCGCTTCCGGCCCTCATGCTGAGGAGCGAGCGCAGGTCGCGTCTCGAAGCATGGCCGCGAACACAGTGTCTGTGGCCATGCTCGTCTATAGCCAGCCTTCGAGACGCGCGCTTTGCGCCCTCCTTCAGGATGAGGTTCGGTCAAGCGATAGGCACAACGTGTCGGATGCGTCACACAAGCCGGAAATCCCAACGGTCCATATGGTTAATCCAGCAAACACCAATCTATTCGTCGCGCGACTCCGCTAGAATGAAGGTCTAGCCGTCACTCTTCGGTCGGGGGACTGTTTTGGCCGCGCGAACCATGTTGCCCGCGTTTGCGGGACTGATGACGCTTGCCCTGCTGACGCCGGCACAGGCCGGCGTCGAGCGGCCGCCGCAGTTCGTCGTCATGGCGTTCGACAACTGCACCGAGCTCGAACGCTGGCAGGAGCTGACCGATTTCGCCGCGCAGATGAACAAGGACGGCGACCGCGTCCACTTCACCTTCTTCGTCAGCGGCATCAATTACCTCGCCGACGCCAGCCGCAACGTCTACGAAGGTCCGCACCAGCGCCGCGGCACCTCACGGATCAATTTCGGCGGTTCGCAGGAGGACATCCGCCGCCGCGTCGACTACGTCAACGAGCTGCACCACAACGGCCACGAGATCGCCTCGCACGCGATCGGCCATTTCGACGGGCAGGTCATGGTCGGCTGCCGACTGGGACAAGGAATTCCGCGCCTATGGCGACCTGGTCAAGAATGTCGGGCCGAACAACGGACTAGCCGACGTCAAGCTCGCGTTCTCACCGAACGAGGTCATCGGATTCCGCGCGCCCTATCTGGCGAAAGGCCCGGGCCTGTTCCAGGCGCTGCGCAGCCACGGCTTCCGCTACGACACCAGCGGCGACAGCGCCATCGACGAGTGGCCTTCAAAGATCGACGGCATCTGGCGTTTCAACCTGGCGCGGGTGAAGATCCAGGGCACCGGCAGGAACACCCTGTCGATGGACTACAACTTCCTCGTGGCGCACGGCCGCATCGTGAACGATGCCCGCCGCACCGAAGCGGCCCGCGACCAGATGCTCGCGACGTACCTGCACTACTTCAAGACCAATTACGCGGGCAACCGCGCGCCGGTGCACATCGGTCACCACTTCTCCGCCTATCAGAACGGCGCCTATAACGACGCGTTGAAGTCGTTCGCGCGCTCGGTCTGTGCCCTGCCTGAGGTGCGGTGCGTAACCTACGCGCAAGCTCGCCGACTTCATGGACCAGCAGAACTCGGAGACGCTCGCCGCCTACCGCAAGGGCGATTTTGCGCGTGCTCCACTGCCAGCGTTTAACGTCGCCGGGCTGACGCGCTGATCGCGCGCAACCACGCGATCAGGCCTTGCCCCAGAGTTGCTTACTGGCGATCCGCGCGCCTTCGACCAGCGCCTGGAACTTGGCCCATACGATGCTCGGATGCACTTCCTTGGAACTCGCGAACGTCGCAAAGCCGCAATCGCCGCCCGCGATGACGTTCTCGCGGCCCACCACCTCGGCGTAGCGGCCGATCCGCTGGGCCACCAGTTCGGGATGCTCGACCAGCACGGTCGAATGACTGATGACGCCCGGAATGAGCGACGTGTCTGGCGGCAACTTGACCGTCTCCCACAGTTTCCATTCGTGCTCGTGGCGTGGATTGGCCGCCTCGAACGAATAGGCGCCGGCGCGGATTTTCAGAATCACGTCGATGATATTCTTGAGCTCTAGGTCGTGGATGCGCGGCCCCATGTTGATGCCATAGCAGGTGTGGTGGCGGACCTTCTCGGGCGGGATGTTGCGCAGCGCGTGATTGAGCGCCGCGACGCAGCCCTCCGCCCACTTGCGATTTTGCTCCAGCGTGAGGTCCGGCATCTTGATCCAATAGGTCACGAGATGCGGATCGTCGATCTGCAGCAGGAAGCCGGCATCGACGATCGCCTCGTACTCCTCACGCAAGGCCTCGGCGACCGCGAACATGTATTCCTCGTCGGTCTTGTAATAGGCGTTGCGTTGCCAGTCGGCGGCGCTCGCCGGCGAGATCGCCGGCATGAACGCCTCGCCGGCCTTGGCGCTCGTGACCGCGGCCTTGAGATTGTCGATGTCGCGCTGCAGGTGCTCCCGGCCGCGATAGGTGACGGGGCTGGTGCAGACCATGTGCCGTTGGCGCGAGGCGACATGGCCGAGGGCGTAGAATTCCGGGAACGAGCGGTCTTCCCGGCTGCCGGCCCAGGGGCTCTGCCCGGGCGCTTCCTTTTCGAGTTCGAACCCGCCAAGCCGCTCGTTGACGTAGCTCACGAAGCTGGGCTTGCCGTATTCGCCATCGTCGACGACGTCGATGCCGAGGTCGACCTGCTTGCGGACCACCTCCGCGACGGCACCGCGCAGCCGCGCTGCATAGGCCTGCTGATCGAAGCTGCGGCCCTGTTCCTGCGCCTGCAAGACGTCGAGCAGGTCGGCTGGACGCGGCAGGCTTCCGACATGGGTCGTCAGGACCCGATCTGTGCTCCGCAGCATTGGGCTACTCCGATTTGATGGCGGCCGCCTTGATAACGGTCTTCCAGCGCGCCGCCTCGCCTAGCACGAAATCGGCCGCGGCCTGCGACGTCGTGCCGAGGGGCTCGCTGCCGTTGTCGCGGAAGCGCTTGATGACGTCGGGCTGCTTGAGTCCTTCGTTGAAGTCGGCGTTCAGCCGATCGGCGATGCGCTGTGGTGTCTTGGGCGGCAGGAAGACTCCGACCCAGGTCGCCGACACGAAATTCGGCAGCGTCTCGGCGACCGTGGGCGTATCCGGCAGGTCGGGGAGACGCTTCTCGGTCGTCACCGCCAGCATCTTCAACCGACCGTCTTTCACGTGCTGCATCGAGGAGGTGAGATTGTCGAACATGAAGTCGACATCGCCCGCGATCAAGGCTGGCAGCGCCAGAGCCGAGCCGCGGAACGGTACGTTCAGGAATTTCGTGCCGGTCAGCATCTGAAACCATTCGGTCGTCAGATGCGAGGTCGTGCCGGTGCCCTGCGTTGCCGCGTTGATCTTGCCCGGGTTGGCGCGCGCGTATGCGATGAACTCGGCGACCGTGTTGGCGGGGATCTTCTTCGGATTGACGATGAGCCCGATCGGGATGACGGTCAGGATCGACACCGGCACGAATTCGGACGGCTCGAAATTGAGCTTCGCGTAGAGGCTTTGGTTCACGGTCATCGGCGACGGCGCATTGACCAGGACGGTGTAGCCGTCCGGCTCCGACTTGAATGCCGCCTCGGTGCCGATATTGCCGGCGGCGCCCGAACGGTTGTCGATGACGATCGGCTGGTTCCACTTTCGCATCAGCCATTCCTGCATGACGCGCGCGACGATGTCGGTGGCGCCGCCTGCCGGATAGGGCACGATCACGCGCACGGCGCGCGATGGATAGTCCTGTGCGTGGCCGGCGCCGGCCGGCATCAAAACCGCAAACGCGAGGCCGGCGCCCACAAGCGCCATCCGGCCCGAGGCGATCGTTCGGCGATGCATGCTCGAGATCATGAAACCTCCCTGCGCTCGTTTTCTTCGCTCTGCGATCTTGCTTTGTGCGCACCATCCACCCGCCATGGCGGAAATGCAATTGCGCGCGTGTGCAGACCGGCGGCGTTGTACCGCGGAGACGTTGCCCACGCGCCGGATGGGCAACGCTGAACTCTTGATGTACCGTACTCCATCGGCCGCAGGCCCACGGGATCGATGCTGCATCGGGTCCGTGCGGCTTAGAAGAACGGTCGAGAAACAGGCGAGGAAACGCGATGATCCAGCAACTCAAGCGCCGGTTTTCGTTCCGCGGCTGCGTGTGCTGCGATGCGACACAAACCATGTCATCCAGCCCGGCATTGACCCGGCGAAATTTCGTGGCCGGCGCGGCAACCGCCGGGCTTGCCGCCAGCGTCGCACCGAGGCCCGTGCTGGCCCAGGCGCCGACGACCCCGCATCGCATCGACACCCATCACCATGTCGCGCCGCCGAAATACGTCGCCGAATTCAAGAGCGATCTGCAGCCGCCGGTGATCGCCTGGAGCGTGTCCAGATCGCTCGACGACATGGACAAGGCCGGGGTCGCCATGTCGATCACCTCGGTCACGACGCCCGGCCGTGTCTTCATGGGCAAGGACGGGCGGCGCGTCGCGCGCGAGTGCAACGAATTCTCCGCCGGGCTGGTCCGCGATCATCCGCGCCGCTTCGGCATGTTCGCAGCGTTGCCGCTGACCGACGTCGAAGGCAGCCTGCGCGAGATCGAATACAGCCTCGACGTCCTCAAGGCCGACGGCGTCTCGCTGTTCACGAGCTACGGCGACAAATGGCTCGGCGATCCGGCGTTCGAACCGGTGATGGCAGAGCTCAACCGCCGCAAGGCCATCATCTACACGCACCCCGACGCACCGAACTGCTGCCGCGACCCGATGGTTCCGGAGGTACGCGAGCCGGTGATCGAATACGGCACCGACACTACGCGGGCCATCACACGGGTCGTGTTCAGCGGGACCGCGAGACGTTATCGCGATGTCCGCTGGATCTTTTCGCATGGCGGGGGAACGGCACCGTTCCTCGCGGAACGCCTCATCCGCCTGCCGCAGCTCAACAAGAAGCTGGTCGACGCCGTACCCGACGGCGCGATGGCCGAGCTGCAGCGGTTCTACTACGACATCGCGCAGATCGCGCACCCGGTGCCGCTCGCGGCGCTTGTCAAGTTCGTGCCGTCCTCGCAGATCCTGTGGGGCACGGATTTTCCGTTCCGCTTCGGGCGCGAATACGTGGCGGCGCTCGACGCGTTCGGATTGAGCGCGGACGACCTGCGCAAGATCGACCGGGAGAACGCGCTGGCCTTGCTGCCGCGCCTGAAGGCGGGCTGAGAGGACTCGGACAACAGACGTGCGCCGTTGCGGCCTCGTCACAGCCAACCCAAGACCAAGTGGGCGCGGCCCCTTCGGAGGACATGAATGCGAAGACTGATCGTTGCCGCGGCGCTTGCGGTGCTTTCGGGTACGGCGATTGCGAACGCGCAGAGCTTCCCGTCGCGTCCGATCACCGTCGTGGTGGCGCTGCCGGCCGGCGGCGGCGTCGACGCGCTGGCGCGCCTCCTCGCCGACCACATGAAGACGACACTGGGCCAGCCCATCATCGTCGAGAACATGGGCGGCGCGGGCGGCACGATTTCGATTCAGCGCGTGGTGCGCTCGGCGCCCGACGGCTACACGATCGGCATGGGAACGCTCGGCCAGTACGTGATTTCCGGCGCCGTCTATACGCTGCCATTCGACATGCTCAAGGACCTCGAACCGGTCGCGCTGCTGCCGAGCGTGCCGTATTGGATGGTGGTGCGAAAGAACCTGCCCGCCGCCAACCTCAAAGAGCTGGTGACGTGGCTCAAAGCCAACAAGGCCTCGGCGGCATCGACCGGCACCGCGAGCCTCGCGCGTTTCTGCGGCATGGCGTTTCAGGCGGCAACCGGGACGGACTACCAGTTCGTGCCGTATCGCGGCGGCGCACCGGCGTTGAACGATCTGGTCAGCGGACAGATCGATCTGTCGTGCGATCTCGCCACCAACTCGCTGGCCCAGACCCAGGCCGGAAACATCAAGGCGCTGGCCGTCATGACCAGCAAGCGCTGGTCTGTGGCGCCCGAGGTCCCGACGGCCGATGAGTTCGGCTTTCCCGGGCTGCACTTCTCCACCTGGCACGGCTTCTGGGCCCCGAAGGGCACACCTGCCGACATCGTCGCCAAGATCAATTCCGCCGCCAATGCCGCCATGGCCGACTCTGCGGTGTTGCAGCGGATCGCGGCGATGGGGCTGGACCTGCCACCGGCGGATCAGCGCACGCCGTCGGCATTCGCCGAATTCCACGCTGCCGAAGTAAAGAAGTGGTACCCGATCGTGAAAGCGGCCGGCGTCAAGGCGGAATAGCCGAGTGCGGCGCCTGAACCAGCAGGACAACGCAACGGGCCGGACACGCGCCCAGGGAGATCGCCCAATGTTCCGTATCTTTGCGTCCGCGTGGATCGGCTTATGTCTCCTTGCTGGCCCAGCCCATGCGCAGGCCGACTATCCGTCGAAGCCGGTCAAGATCATCGTGCCGTCCGCGCCCGGCGGCGGCACCGACATCTCCGCCCGCGTGCTGCGCGCAGTTCCTTTCGCAATCGATGGGGCAGCAGTTCTATCATCGAGAACCGTCCCGGCGCCGGCAACATGATCGGCATCGAGGCGGCCGCGCACTCGGCGCCCGACGGCTACACGCTGCTGATGACCGCCAGCACGCTGACGATCAATCATCTGACCTACAAGAAGGTGCTGTTCGACGCGGTGCGCGATTTCGCGCCGATCTCGATCGTCGTGTCGCTGCCGAGCGTGCTGGCGGTGCATCCCTCGGTCGAGGCGCGCACGCTCGCCGAGTTCATCGCGCTCGCCAAGCGCAAGCCCGGCGATCTGACCTACGCGTCGGCCGGCACCGGCACCAACCCGCATTTCGCCATGGAGTTGCTGAAGACCATGGCGGGCATCGACGTCCGACACATTCCCTACAAGGGCGTCGGGCCGGGCCTCAATGACGTGCTCGCCGGGCAGGTTTCGGCGATGATCGCCGGCGTGCTCGACCACCAGGCCGCAAGTCGACGCCGGCAAGCTGCGCGGACTCGCCGCAAGCAGCCTCACGCGCATCGAGAGCCTGCCGAACATTCCGACGATGGCGGAGGCCGGCGTACCGAACTACGAGGCGCTGCAATGGTACGGACTGCTCGCGCCCGCCGGTACGCCGGCGCCGATCGTCGCTCGGCTCCATGCCGAGACCGCCAAGGCCGCTCGCAGCGACGAGATGAAGGCGCGGCTCGCCGCCGACGGCGCCGAGCCGGTCGGCAACACGCCGGCCGAATTCGCCGCCCACATCAAGGAAGAAATGGAGAAGTGGGGCGCAGTCGCGCGCGCCGCCGGCATCGAGCCGCAGTAGCTTAGCTTCAGCATGCGGCTGCTTCTGAAGTTCGTCGCCCGCCGAACGTAGGTCTCCCCTGTCCCCAAGGTCACAGCATCCGCCCGTCTACCGAGGTTCGTATGAAGATCGTGAAGCTCGAGGACTTCCACGCCGACGGCGGCTGGGACACCTATTCGTTCCTGAAGATCACCACCGACGAGGGCGTGGTCGGCTGGTCCGAGTTCAACGAAAGCCGCCGCCGGGGCATGACCGGCAGATCATCCACGGGCCTCGGCGCGGCGCTGATCGGCCAGGACCCGCGCGCGATCGGCCGGATCGACGCGACGCTGTATCGCGACCGTCGCGGCCGACCGCGGGCGGGCTGCACGTCGCACGCCATCGCGGCGATCGAGAATGCCTGCCTCGACATCAAGGGCAAGGCGCTCGGCGTGCCGGTCTACGAGCTGTTCGGCGGCGCGGTGCGCGACCGCATGCCGGTCTATTGGTCGCGCTGCGGCGTGCTGCGCGCGCGCTGCGCCGACATGTTCGACGGCAAGGTGATCGACCGGCCCGGCGGTGCGCACGCTCGACGATCTCAAGGCCGCCGCGCCGCGAGGCGCGCGAGCGCGGCTTCAAGGCGGTCAAGACCAACGTGCTGCTGTTCGACGCCAAGGGCGGGCGGCAGTTCGCACCCGGCATGACCGGCACCGGCCCCGGCCATCCCGAGCTCAATCTCACCGACGACATCCTCGACGCCACTGCTCGACCAGCTTATCGGCGCTGCGCGACGGCGCCGGGCCGGGCGTGCGGCTGCTGCTCGATCTCAACTTCAACTACAAGCCCGAGGGCCTGCAAGCGGCATCGCCAAGGCGGTCGAGCCGTTCAACCTGCTGTGGCTCGAGATGGACATGCCCGACCCCAAGGCGCTGAGCCTGATCCGGCAGTCGACCACCACGCCGATCGGCTCGCTCGAGACCATCCTCGGCCGCCGCAACCTCAAGCCCTACCTCGAGAACTATTCGGTCGACGTCGCGATCATCGACGCGCAATGGAACGGCGTGTTCGGAGTCGATCCGCATGGCCGCGCATGGCGGACGCCTACGACGTCAACGTCGCGTCGCACAATTTCAACGGGCCGCTCGCCAATATCATGAGCGCGCATTTCTGCGCGGTCGATCCCGAACTTCCGCATCATGGAGTTCGACGTCGACGAGGTGCCGTGGAAAGTCGACGCTCCTCACCAATCCCTATGTGATCGAGAACGGCGACTACCTGCTGCCGACCGGCGCCGGCTGGGGCACCGAGGTCAACGAGGACGCCGTGCGCGCACATCCGCCCAGGCGTGATACTGCTCGCAGGAGCGGGAAGAGCATCGTTCGCGCGCGAGCTCGGCTTCGCGCGAGCATCAATTTGCGAGGACGCCGTTCTCACCGAGGGGCCACTCTCCTCGGCGGCGGCCGCCTCCTGGTAACGCATGCCCGGCCGCAGCCGCAGCCCCTTCGGAAAGCCCTCGAACAGCTTGAGCTGGCGGCGCGCGCGATAGCGGCTACGCACGTCCTCGTCGCTGGCGGGCTTGACCACCGCATGCGCGACCAGTTCGCCCACCAATTGGCCGACCTTGGCGGCGAGCGAGTTGCCGTGGTCCGACGGCGCCGCGAAGGTCGTCACCCGGCCGGCGTGCCGGCGCTCGACGAACGGGTAGTCGTCGGAGGTGTAGAACACACGGCCGCTCCAGGCGCCGGCGATGTCGTGCTCACCGAGAGCGCCCAACGCAGGGAATACCCGCTGCGCTTCCGCGAGTGTCTGGCCGGCGACGTCGCGGGTGATCTCGGGCGACGATTCAGCGGTCTCGACATAACCCATATAGAGACGCCGGCGCTGGCGGCGCGCGTAGAAGCATGGATCGCGCGTATCGGACAGCACGGTCGTGCCGGTGAGCACGTTGGACCGCTCGGGCAAATCCACGACGACCACGTAGTTGTAAAGGAAGATCGCACGTTCGAGCGCATCTCCGTTGATGTGCCGCGCATAGGCGTTCGCCATGAAGACGTAATCGGCCTTGATCGCCGCGCCGTTCTCGCAAAACACCGTGACACGATGGTCGGGAAAATCGATCGCCTGCGCCTCCGTCTCCTGAAAAAACCGGACGCCCTTGTTCCGCAGGGAGCGCGCAAGCCCGTTGAGCAGCCTGCGCGGATGGAAACTGCCACCGAAAAAATCCGTGACGCCGCCGGCATAGAAACCATCTGCCGTGCCGCACATTTCTTGCAACTCGCGCTCGGAATGAATCTGGAAAAATGGCGCGTGGCGCTTGCCGACCACTGGCATAAGGTGGCGAAAGTTGGCGTCCTCCATGAATTTGTAGGCGCCCGCGAGGCCCGTCATGTCGGAGGGATTCAGCGCCGCGATGGTCGCGCCCTGCCGGACCGCGGCCCGCAAGTTGTAGTCGCGGTCAAGCTGGACGATCCGCTGGCAACCTTCGATCGTCCGGCGCAAGAAATCTCGCACCCGGCGCTGTGTGCGCGATTGCGCCAGGTCCGCGGCCACGCCGCGATCCTGCTCATGCCGGGCGAGCTCGGCGAGCATCGTATCGATCGGCTTCGCCCAGCCGGTCAGGAACTGTCCGGCATTGAGGCCGGAGGCGGCTTCCCGGCCGAACACGCCCTTCTCGATCACGATGACGTCGAGCCCGCGCGTCACTGCGGCCTCGGCGGCGCTCAGCCCGGAAAGGCCGCCACCCACCACCAGCAATTGGCAGGTGAGGTTCGCGTTCGGGCACGAGGGCGGTGAAAACCCCCGCACCTCGTCGTCGTAGCCGACCCGCTGGCGCATCGGTCGCGTCAAGACAGGCCCCCGCCGGCGCTCCGCCGTTACATCGACACCGGCGTCCCCATGAAGTCGCGCTTGCCGAGCTCGATGCCGCAATGGCGCAGGATGTCGTAGGCGGTGGTGCAGTGGAAATAGAAGTTCGGCAGCGAGTTGTTGAGCAGCAGCGACTGGCCGGTGAACTCGCGGACGGCGCCGCTCGGGAAGGTGATCTTGATCTCCTTGTCCTCGGTGCCGTCGATCTGCGCCGGCTTGAGGCCCTTGAGGAAGTCGATGGTCTTGGCGATGCGGTCCTTGAGCTCGGGAATGGTCGCTCCGTCGTTCGGCAGAACTTCGGCAGCTCGACGCCGGCGAGCCGGCCGCAGGCGTTGACGGCGTGGTCGGTCGCGGCCCGCACCTGCCGCACCAGCGGAAACATGTCCGGGGCGAGCCGGGTGTTCAGCAGCACCGACGGCTCGACCTTCTTGGCCTCGGCAAAGGCCGCCGCCTTGTCGAGCACGGCCGACAGGCTGGTGAGGAATTGCACGAAGATCGGGAACCGAGATCTTGTAGAGCGAGATTGCGGTCATCGCACATAGCCCTTCGTCTTGCGAGGAGCAAACACTGTAGCTGGCTTCATAGCACGACTTGAGCGCGTACTCGGTCATCGAGCGCGCCCGCAGCAGCGCGGCATAGACGTGCTCGCTTGAACGTCGGACGGCTGATCGAGCGCCATGCGGGCGAGACAGTCGCGCACGTCCGGCGCGGGCGCGCGATGACAACAACCCGCGCGCCAGCAGAACGCGCGAGTGCGCGGCGAGCGTCACCGACTGCAACAGCATCCAGCGCCGGAATCAGCCGCTGCTCGACCGGCGTGAAATCGGTGCCGAACGGAAACGCCGGCAGCAGCCCCTGCTCGTACGCGGGCGACAGCGCGCGCGCGATGCGCTCGGGCGTATTGTCGCGGCACGCCGCCGGCAGCTCGAAGCCGCGTCTCGATCTTGCCGGCGTCCTTCGCCTGCCGCAGCAGCTCGCCCTGAAAGCGCGAATCGGCGACCGCCAGCATGGCCGCGATCACGTCCCGGTCGGTCTTGCCGCGCAGATCGGCGACGCCGTATTCGGTCACCACGATGTCGCGCAGATGGCGCGGGATGGTGGTGTGGCCGTAGTTCCAGCGGATGTTGGAGGTGCGTTCGCCGCTTCGCCTGCGCGGGTCGCGCGCAGCATGATGATCGAGCGCGCGTCCTCCAGCGCGAAGGCCTGGGCGACGAAGTTGTATTGGCCGCCGACGCCGCTCACGACCCGGCCGTCCTCGAGCGCGTCCGACACCACGGCGCCGAGCAGCGTCGCCATCATGGCGTTGTTGATGAAGCGCGCCTTGACGCGCGCGCGCCGCTTGGCCGCCTCGTCGCCGTAGAGCTCGTTGACGAACGGAGACCGCGGTCATGCGCAGCTTTGCGCGCTCGGCTTCCGGCATCTCGCGCAGCGCGCGGTAGAACGCGCGCGAGCCGAGGAAGAACGCCGCCTGCAGCAGCGCGCCGTCGACCTCGCGCTTGAGGACGCCGGCGCGCATCAGATCGAGGAAGCCCTCGACCAGCATCTCGCTGACGCCGTGGAGGCCTTGATCGAACGGCATCGCTTTCGCGCAGCCCGGCCGGCGCGCTGTCGGCGGGGTCGAGCCGCGCCAGCGATGTCGCGAAAGTCGGCGTTGTCCCGGTGCCGCAGGATCAGCGCCTGCGCCACCGCGTCGCCGAGCGAGCCGATGCCGAGCTGCAAGGTGCCGCCGTCGGCGACGGTGCGCGCGACGTGCAGGCCGGCGGCGTACTCGGCGAGCTCGATCGGACTCGCGCGGCGGGGCGAACAGGCGGAAAGTCGGTCGCCGGGCCCTCCAGCATGAAGGTCGAATTCGCCGGCGGGCAAGTCGCCGTCGCCGGGCATGAACGGCAGCTCGGAATTGACCTGCCCGACGAACAGAAATTCGCAGCTGCCCGCGCGGCGCGCGACGCCAGCAGATCGAGCGTGAGGTCGGGGTTGCAGCTCAGGCTGCAGCGCGGTCTCGCCGCCGCGCGCGCCTGGCGACGAGCTGCGCCACCACGTTGACGCCGCGCTCGAGCACATAGCGCGAGCGCATGGGTGTAGTTGGCGCGAGATGTAGCTCTGCTGCGCGGCGGCGACGCCGAGCCGGGTGCCGGCCAGGAAGAAGAATTCGTCGACCTCGATGTTCGGCGGCAGCCGTGCTCGCTGCAGCGCCTCCGCATAGGCGAGGTCCGGATAGCCGCCGAACACGCGTTCGTGCGAGCGGGCCGACGAAGCGCCGTTCGAGCTCGGCCGCGCGGCGCGGCTTCTCCAGCGTCAGCGCGGTGAAGATGCGCAGGCGGATCGACGGGTCGGCCGACGCGCGCGCGAACAAGCGCGTTGGCGACGTGGTTGGCCTTGCCGAGGCCGAGCGGCAGCGCCAGCACGATGTTCTTGCCGACGCGCGCGATGATGGCATCGGCGACGCGATCCGGATCGTCGACGGTCGGCTGCGCATTGCGCCAGCAGGCCGATGCGCACGACCCGCATCGCAGGCGTCATGACCACGATCGGTCCCAGGCCCGGGATCGGGCCGGAAGCGCTCGCCAGTAGCAGCGGTCCGCCGAGAACTGCGCTCGCAGCGTCTGCCAGCTGACCTGCTCGGCCACGCCGCGCGAGCGGGCATAGTGCATCGGGCCGCCGCGGAACGGCGCGAAGCCGGTGGCGAAGATCATGGCGCCGTCGACCGTGTCCTCGTCCGCGACCACGCCCTCGCGCAGGCAGGCGACGCAGACGTCGAGCATCGGCAGGATCAGCCGGTCGGTCATCTCGTCGGTCGGCTTCGGCGCGTCGCGATCCTTGACCGGCTCGCCGTCCTTCCAGTCGTAGAAGCCCTTGCCGGTCTTGCGGCCGAGCTCGCCGCTCGTCGACCTTGTCGCGCAGCCATTGCGGCGACGTCGGGCATCGGGCGCGGCGAGGCTCGCCTTGAGCATCTCGGCGACGTGCAGGCAGATGTCGAGGCCGACCTGGTCGGCCAGCTCGATCGGTCCCATCGGCATGCCGAACTCCACCGCGGCGGCGTCGATGGTCTCGCGCTTGATGCCCTCGTTCAGCATCACCATGGCTTCGAGCATGTAGGGCGTCAGCGCGCGGTTGACCAGGAAGCCCGGCGCGCTCTTGACCGGCGCCGGCAGCCGGTCGATGCGGCCGAGGAAGGCGCGCGCCTTCGCCAGCACATCGGCAGCGACCTGGTCGTGGCTCACCACCTCGACCAGCTGCATGCGCGACACCGGATTGAAGAAGTGCAGGCCGACGAGGCGCTCGGGCCGCTGCAGTCCGTCGCGCAGCTGCTCGAGCGGAATGCTCGACGTGTTGGTGGCGAGGATGGCGCCGGCCTCATCTTCGGCTCGGTCGCCGCATAGACCTTGCGCTTGAGCTCGAGCGTTTCGGGCACCGCCTCGATCACGAGGTCGGCGGCGCGCACGCCCTCGCCCGTGAGGTCGGGGATCAGCCGGTCGAGCGCATCGCGGATCTCGATGCGCTTGTGGCCGATCTTGCCGTAGAGCTCGGCGGCGCGCTCGATCGCCTTGCCGAGCGGCTCGGCCTTCATGTCGGCGAGCGTGACGGTGAAGCCGTGCCAGGCGCACCAGGCCGCGATGTCGCCGCCCATGGCGCCGGCGCCGATGACGTGGACGCGCTTGCCGGTCCAGTCGCCGTCGGCCAGCCCCTTGAGCTTCTCGCGCAGGAAGAACACGCGCACGAGATTGCGCGAGGTGTCGGTCACCATCAGCTGCGCGAACGACGCGATCTCCGCCTTCTGCATGCGCCTGACGTCGCCGCCGTGCTTCTCCCACAGGTCGATCAGCGCGTACGGCGCCGGATAATGCTCGATCGGCGCCTTCTTCGCGGTCTCGCGTCGCGCATGCGCTTGGCGGCGAGCTTGCGGCCGAGCGTGCTGTTGATGACGTCGATCAGCATGCCGCCGCGCGCGCGTCTTGAGCTTGCCGGTCGACCGCGGCCTGCACCGCGGCCGCGCACGTGCCGCTCGTGCGTCGACCGCGTCGACGAGGCCGAGCGACCTGCGCGCGGCCGGCGCGGACATTGCGGCCGGTCAGCATCATGGTCATGGCCTCGATCGGATTGATCAGCCGCGGCAGGCGCACGGTGCCGCCGAGGCCGGGATGCAGGCCGAGCATCACCTCGGGAAAGCCGAACCGCGCGTCGTCGACCGCGATCCGGTAGTCGCAGGCGAGCGCGATCTCGAGCCCGCCGCCGAGGCAATAGCCGTGGATGACCGCGACGGTCGGCACGTTCAGGCGGTCGAGCCGGTCGACGATCGCGTTGCGCCTGCGTGAGGCGCGTCTCGACCGCGGCCACGTCGGTCATGCCGCGGAATTCGTCGATGTCGGCGCCGGCGATGAAGCCGCCGGGCTTGGCCGAGCGCATCACCAGGCCCTTGGGCAGGTCGCGCTCGAGCGTCGCGAGCACGTCGTCGAGCTCGACCAGCACGTCCTCGGACAGCGTGTTGGCGCTGGCGCCCTGCTTGTCGAGCACGAGCCAGGCGATGCCGTCGTCGTCGCGCGCGAGCCTTCCAATGCGCCAGGGGCCTGCCGCTGCGCCGGCGCGACCGGACCGAGCTCCAGGTTGCGCGGCGCGAGAACGTCCAAGACCTTTCCCATGCGCCGCTGCCTCACACCGTCTCGATCAGCATGGCGCCGCCCTGCCCGCCGCCGATGCACTCGGTGGCGATGCCGTGCTTGACGCCGAGCCGCTTCATCGCGTTGACGAGATGCAGCACGATGCGGTTGCCGCTGGCGCCGACCGGATGGCCGAGCCCGATGGCGCCGCCGTCGACGTTGAGCTTGTCGCGTGGAATGCGGCCGGCGGCGCCGTCGAGGCCGAGCACCTCGCGGCAGAACGTGTCGTCCTCCCAGGCGGCGAGGCAGGCGAGCACCTGCGCGGCGAACGCCTCGTTGAGCTCCCACAGCCCGACGTCGCCGAGCGCCAGGCCGTGCCGGCGCAGGATCGCGGTCGCAGCACAGCACCGGGCCGAGCCCCATGATCGACGGATCGAGCGCCGACCATTCGCTGTCGACGATCACCGCGCGCGGCGTGAGGCCGTGCTGCTTCACCGCCTCCTCCGACGCCAGGATCACCCACGAGGCGCCGTCGGTGATCTGCGAGCTGTTGCCGGCCGTCACCTTGCCCCACGGCCGCTCGAACGCCGGCTTGAGCTCGGCGAGCTTCTCGACCGAGGTGTCCGGCCGCACGCCGTCGTCGTGAGTCGTAGACCTTGCCGTTGCGGGCGAAGGCGGGCTCGAGCTCGCCGTCGAACCACTTTTCGCTTCTGCGCGCGCGCCAGCCGCTGCTGGCTCTCGACCGCGTATTCGTCGGCGTGCGCGCCGCGAGATGTGGAAGAGATGCGCGAGGATTTCGGCGGTCTGGCCCATGTTGAGCTCGACCACCGGATCGGTCAGCCCGCGCTCGAGCCCGATCACCGGCTTGAGGAACGACGGCCGGAAGCCCGCGAACGCCATCAGCCGCGACCAGATGTCGCGCGCGCCGAACATCCGCGCCGTACCATTCGACCGCGCTCTTGCCGGAACACCAGCGGCGCGTGGCTCAGCGCCTCGGCGCCGCCGGCCAGGATCAGATCGGACTTGACCTTCGCGGATGTACTGGTAGGCGGTGTCGATCGACTGCATGCCGGAGCCGCAGTTGATCTGCACCGTGAAGGCCGTCATCGCCTCGCCCATGCCGAGCCGCAGCGCCGCGACGCGCGCCGGATTCATCTCGTCGGCGATGACGTTGACGCAGCCGAGGATGACCTGGTCGAAGGCGTCGGGCGCGAACGGCTGGCGCAGCAGCAGCGGCCGCCCGCAGGCGACCGCGAGATCGACCGGCGTGAACGGGCCGGGCCGCCCGCGCGCCTTGATGAAGGGCGTGCGGCTGCCGTCGACGATGTAGACCGGGCGGCCGCTCACTCCGCGGCGGTCGGTCGCGACATCGCTTGCGATGGCACGTCTCCCTGGGACGCTCGGCGCGGCGACAGCTCTTCCGGCGCAAAGTCGTCGACCGCGATCGCCGACGGCGACCGCCTGCGCGGCGTCTTCGAGCTGCGCCGCCTCGGCGTCGTTGATGAGGCCCTGCGCGCGCGCCTTGGCGATGTCGCGGACGCGCGCCTTGCGCAGCGCTCGCGCAGCGGCTCGGGCTTGCGATCATGAGCCGAAGGCGCGCTCGAGCCGCGCCACGCCCTCGTCGCCGCTGCCGTGGAAGATGTCGACGGTCGACGCGGTCGCGCGTCGCCGACGGCTCGAGCAGGATGCTCGGCGCAGGCTTGCGTCAGACGGTCGGACGGACCGCGCCGGCGCAGCCCGAGCGGCAGCATCAGGAAACGCAGCAGCCACGCCACCGGCCGGTTCGGGAAATTGGCGAAGATCTCGTCGAACCGCGTCTCGATGGTGGCGAAGCCCGCTCTCCATGCACCACGCGCACGCAGCGGCAGATCGGCCTCCTGGCGGCCCTCGTCCTCCCAGCGCTTGAGCACGGCGGAGAGCAGATAACAGCTCCGACAGGATGTCGCCGAAGCGCGCCGAGATCATCTCGCGGCGCTTGAGCGCGCCGCCGAGCGTCAGCAGGGCGATGTCGACCGCGAGCGCGAAGGCCGAGGCGTAGCGCCCGAGCGGCTTGTAGAAGCGGCTCGCGCTGCCGGCGTCCGGCGCCGGCGCAAACATGCCGCCGGTCCAGGCGCGGCCCCAGGCGCGGAACGCATTGGCGATGCTGTGGCCGACATGGCCCCAGAACACCTGTCGAACTCGTCGAGGCCGCGCGCGCGGTCGGGTCCTCGAGCGCCGGCATTTCCTTGAGCAGATAGGGATGGCTGCGGATCGCGCCCTGGCCGAACTGGATCAGCGCTGCGGGTGACGATGTTGGCGCCCTCGACCGTGATGCCGATCGGCACCGCGCGATAGAGGCTGCCGAGATAGTTGAGCGGGCCTTCCTGCACGGCCTTGCCGCCGTGCACGTCCATCGCGTCGTTGACCGACACGCGCAGCGCTCGGTCGCCTGCGATTTCATGATGGCGGTGACCACCGCCGGCTTGTGGCCGTTGATCGATGCCGGCGCAGGTGATGCCGCCGCGCGGCGTCGAGCAGATAGGCGGTGGCGGCCATGCGGCCGAGCCGCTCCTGGATCGCCTCGAAGCGGCCGATCGGCACGTGGAATTGCTCGCGCACGCGCGCATAGGCGCCGGTGGTGTGCGCGGCGAAGGCGCAGCCGGCCGCCGACAGCGACGGCAGCGAGATGCCGCGCCCGGCGGCGAGCGCGCTCATCAGCATCTTCCAGCCCTTGCCGACCTGCTCGACGCCGCCGATGACGTGGTCCATCGGGATGAACACGTCGTGGCCCCGGTTCGGGCCGTTCTGGAACGCGTGCAGCGCCGGCAGATGCCGGCGGCCGATCTCGACGCCCGGCAGATTGCGTCGGCACCAGCGCGACCGTGATGCCGATCTCGTCTTCGCTCGCCGATCAGGTGATCGGGATCGTAGAGCTTGAAGGCGAGGCCCAGCACGGTCGCGATCGGGCCGAGCGTGATGTAGCGCTTGTGCCAGTTGAGCCTGATGCCGAGCACCTCGCGGCCCTCCCAGGTGCCGCGGCAGACCACGCCGGTGTCGACCATCGAGGCGGCGTCCGAGCCGGCCTCCGGGCTGGTGAGCCCGAAGCAGGGAATTTCGCGTCGCCGTCGGCGAGGCGCGGCAGCCAGTAGTCCTGCTGCGCCTTGGTGCCGAACTGCAGCAGCAGCTCGCCGGGGCCGAGCGAGTTCGGCACCATGGCGGTGACGGCCGCCGCAGATCGAGCGGGTCGAGAGCTTGCGGATCACCTCGGAATGCGCGTAGGCGGAAAAGTCCGAGCCCGCCGTACTTCTTCGGAATGATCATCGCGAAGAACTTGTGCGCCTTGAGGAAGTCCCACACCTCCGGCGGCAGGTCGCGCGAGCTCCCAGTTGATCTGCCAGTCGTCGAGCATGCGGCAGAGCTCGTCGACCGGACCGTCGAGGAACGCCTGCTCCTCGGCGCGTGAGCTCGCGCGGCGGAAACGCCAGCAGCTTCGCCCAGTCGGGATTGCCGGTGAACAGGTCGGCGTCCCACCAGACGTCGCCGGCTTCGATCGCCTCGCGCTCGGTGTCGGACAAGCTCGGCAGCACGTGCCGCGCCCACCGGAAGATCGGCTTGGTGATCCAGTCCCGGCGAAAGGAGAATCGCTCATCGCGATCCGGCTCCACACGTTCAATCTCGCAGCGATCGGGTACGATTGATAACCCCGCCGGTTCCATCAATGCGCCCATGCGCGACTTTGAACGGCCGCGTGCGCTTCAATCCAGCCTTCGAAAGCCGTCAGTCTTCGGGCGGCACCGGGCACGGCCGGCGATCGGAGCCGACCGCAACATAGGTGAAAATACCTTCGGTCACCGCGATCATGCTCCTCGCCGGTGCCGCGCCGCACCCAGCTCTCGACCTTCACGGTGATCGACGTGCTGCCCGACCTTGATGATCGTGCGCGTAGCAGGTCACCTCGTCGCCGATGAAGACCGGGCGATGAAACGTCATGGCGGTGATCGCCACCGTCACGGTGCGGCCCTTGGCCCGCCGCGTCGCGACCGTGCCGCCGGCGAGGTCCATCTGCGACAGCAGCCAGCCGCCGAAAATATCGCCGTGCGGATTGGCGTCGGCCGGCATCGCGATGGCGCGCAGCGTCGGCTCCGATCGTCGGCGGCGGGTGCGCGGCGCGTCGGTCGTGCGGCCATGCTTGTCTCTCCGCGATGTGCAGACGAACAGGCATTGCCATCGTAGCGAAAGATGAGGAAAAACAGGTGTCGCTACGCCATCGCACGCCAAGCAAGGGAGAACGCCCGTGTCGAACGAAATCGTCACCACCAGAAAAGGACCGGTGCTCGAAATCACGCTCAACCGGCCGGAGATCGGCAACGCCGCCTCCGACGCGATGGCGATCGAATTGACCAAGCTGCTGCTGGCGCGCCGGCGAGAGCGCCGAGATCGTGGTGCTGCGCGGCGCCGGCGACGATTTCTGCGTCGGCCGCGAGACCATGGGCAAGCGGCCGCCCGGCGCGCAGCCGGACGCGCTCGAGCTGCGCCGGCGCAACGACGTGGTGTTCAATTGCTACGGCGCGTTCCGGCGCTGCGAGATCCCGGTGATCGGCGTGGTGCAAGGGGCGCGCGCTCGGCTTCGGCTGCGCCATCGCCGCGGTCTGCGACATCACGCTCGCCGCCGACACCGCCAAGTTCCAGGTGCCGGAGATGGCGCACAACATCATGCCGACCATGGTGATGTCGGCGCTGGTCGACCGCGTGCCGCGCAAGGCCATGACCTATCTGGTGTGGTCGACCGCGATCGTCAGCGCGGCTGCGCGCGCGCGAGGCCGGCATCGTGAGCGAGGTGTTCCCGGCGGCCGAGCTCGACGCCGCGGTCGATGCGCTGTGCGCGCAGATCATGAAGGCGCCGCGGCCGGCGCGGGTCGGCTGCAAGGACTACGCGCGCGCCGCGCTCGACATGGATGTCGACCGGCGCGATCGAATACGCCCGCAGCATCCACGCGGTGATCAACTCATCGAGCGAGATGCGGCCGCAAGGCCGGGCATAGGCAGCAGAATATAAGTCACTCGCGCAACGAAGCGATGCGTGCGCCCTTCGCCCGAGGGGAGAGGGCTCGTCACGATGACTCTTTCGCGGCGAGACCTGTCGCGGCTAGGGCCTCTATCCTATCGCAATGCCGGCAGCGACGAATTTCTCCAGCGTCATCGGATCGCCCTTCCGTGCGCGGCTCGCGCGGCTCGACGCCGGCGAAGCGGCTCGCCTCGGTGTACCACTGCCGGCGCGCCGGCAGCTGCCAGCGCCGCTTGCCGGACATGGACGCGTCCCAGCGCACCGGCTCGTTCTCGATGTCCATCACCTGGTAGTGGGTGTTGAACAGCTCGATGCGGTGGCCGTCGGGATCGCGCAGATAGACGAACAGCGCGTGTCCGGGACCGTGGCGGCCCGGGCCGAATTCGATGTTGGCGGCAAAGCCCATCTTGGCGGCGAGATCGCAGACATAGAAGAACTGATAGGATTCCGGGATGCCGAACGCGGCGTGATGCAGCCGCGGCCCCGGCGCCGGGCGCGAACACGATGTCGTGCGGGTTGCCCTTGCGCTGCAGGAACACGAACAGCAGATCGTCGCTTGCCGTCGGGCGAGATGTATTCCGACAGCCGGAAGCCGAGGCTCATCCAGAACTCGCAGGCCTTCTGCACGTCCGGCACCAGCAGCTGGAAATGATCGAGCCGCTGCGGAACCGCGCCCTGGTGGTGCTCGAACTCGACGATCAGCCGCGGCTTCACGTCCATGGTGGCGCAGAACTCGATCGGCGCAGCCGAGCGGGTCCGACGACATGCAGCGTGCGGCCCTGGTACGGGACCTCGACCCATTTCGCCGGCAGGCCGGCCTTGTCGAAAAACGCCTTGGCCTTCTCCAGGTCCTCCTCGGTGAAGACGCGCATGCCGACGCGCTCGGCCTGCGGCTCGCCGCTGCGCGCGCTTGAGCACCAGGCTGTGGTGGCAGGCTTCGGCGACGCCGCGCAGGTAGATCGTGTCCTTGTCCTCGTCGCTGACGATGAAGCCGATGAGATCGACGTAGAACGCGCGGCTCTTCGCCAGGTCCTTCACGGTGAGCACCGAATGGCTGGCGCGCGTGACGTTGAACGGCGGGTTGTAGACGGGCTTGGGGATGGACATGTGGATCCTGAGATTGGAATTATTGTTGGCTGCAACCGACGACGAGTATCGGTGCCGCACGTTGATATCTCTGCGCTCGTCCCCGCGAAAGCGGGACCCAGCTCTTTTTCCTGCGCGTTCGAAGCGCTGAATTCCCGCTTGCGCGGGAATGAGCGGCGGAGGGGCCGGAGACGCTAATACGACTTCGGCAGGCCGAGCACCTTCTCGGCGATGAAGTTCAGGATCATGTGCGGCGTGATCGGCGCGATGCGCGGGATCATGACCTCGCGCAGATAGCGCTCGACATGGAATTCCTTCGAATAGCCCATGCCGCCATGGGTCATCACCGCGGTCTCGCAGGCGTGGAAGGCGGCCTCGCCGGCGAGATACTTGGCGGCATTGGCTTCGGCGCCGCATTCCTGCTTCTGGTCGTAGAGCCACGCCGCCTTCATCACCATCAGGTTGGCGGCCTCCAGCTCCATCCAGCACCGCGCGAGCGGATGCGCGATGCCCTGGTTCTGGCCGATCGGGCGGCCGAAACACCACGCGCTCGCGCGCGTATTTGGCGGCGCGCTGCAACGCCGCGCGGCCGATGCCGACCGCTTCGGCGGCGATCAGGATGCGCTCCGGATTCATGCCGTGCAGGATCGAGCGGAAGCCGTCGCCTTCGCCGGCCGATGCGGTCGGCGGCCGGCACCACCATGCCGTCGAAGAACATCTCGTTGGAATCGACCGCGTGGCGGCCCATCTTGTCGATCACGCGGATCGACGACCTGGCTGCGATCGAGGTCGGTGTAGAACAGGCTCAGGCCTTCGGTCCGGCGCTTGACCTGCTCGAGCGGCGTGGTGCGGGCGAGGATCAGGATCTTGTTGGCGACCTGCGCGGTCGAAATCCAGATCTTCTGGCCGGACAGCACGATAGTGATCGCCGCGCCGGTCGGCGCGCACCTTGAGCTGCGTGGTGTCGAGCCCGGTGTTCGGGCTCGGTGACGGCGAAGCAGGCCTTGTCCTCGCCGGCGATCAGCGGCGGCAGCATGCGGCGCTTCTGCTCGTCGGTGCCGAACACCACCACCGGATGCAGTCCGAAGATGTTGATGTGCACCGCCGACGCGCCGCTCATGGCGGCGCCGGATTCGGCGATCGCCTGCATCATGATCGCGGCCTCGGTGATGCCGAGCCCGGCGCCGCCGTATTCCGCCGGCATCGCGATGCCGAGCCAGCCGGCTTGCGGCGAGCGCGGCATGCAGCTCGTGCGGGAAATCGCCGCTGCGGTCCTTCTCGAGCCAGTAGGCATCGTCGAAGCGCGCGCACAGCTTCAGGATCGAGTCCCTGATCTGCTGCTGCTCTTCGATTCAGCGCGAAATCCATGTGCTCACATATTTCCGCGCGCTCTTTCCGCTCGTGCCTAAGCGGCTTGGTCGGCGCGCCACTTATTCAAGGCGATACCACTCTCTCGACCGCCGCCGCAATCGCCAGCAGCTTGCGGTCGGCGCCGTGCTCGCCGATCAGCATCAGGCCGACCGGCGCATCGCCGGCGCGATGGCACGGAATCGAGATCGAGCAGCGATCGAGGAAATTCGCGACCGACGGGTTGCGCAGCATCGCCGCATTGGCGTGGCGGTAGGCGTCGTCGGCTTCGAGATCGGCGATGCGCGGCGCGGTCATCGGCGTGGTCGGCATCACCAGCGCGTCGTACGGCGCCGTGACCGCCGCGACGCGGCGGATGAAGTCCCGCCGGGCTCCAACAGCTCGATGTAGTCGGCGGCGTCCTGCTCCTTGCCGCGCAGGATGCGCACCAGCACGCGCGGATCGTACATCGTCGCCGCCCTTGGCGATCAGGCCGCGATGGATCGCGTAGGACTTGGCCGCCGCCAGCCCGCCCTTGGCGTTGATCTGCGCCGAGTTCGGACAGCTCGCGCAGCGGCAGGTCGACGACCTTCGCGCCCGCCTTGCGCAAGGCTGCGAGCGCGGCTTCGAACGCGCGCGCGACCGTCGGGCGCGACGCCGTCGAGCACCATGGTCTGCGGCACCGCAAGCCGCAGGCCGTCGAGCGGAGACATCCGGCAGTTCCGCGACCGGCTCGCCGGCCAGCACCGCGTCGAGGATTGCGCAGCAGGCCACCGTCGGCGCAATCGGCCCGATCGAATTGAGCGAGGTCGACAGCGGGAACGCGCCTGCGTCGGCACGCGATGCGCGGTCGGCTTGAAGCCCGACGATGCCGCACAACGCCGCCGGAATGCGGCACGAGCCGCCGGTGTCGGTGCCGAGCGCGCCGAATGCCATGCCGTCGGTCACCGAGACGGCGGCGCCGGACGACGAGCCGCCGGGGATGCGGCCCGCCTTGCGATCGTACGGGTTGGCCGGAGTGCCGTAGTGCGGATTGATGCCGAGCCCGGAGAACGCGAACTCGGTCATGTTGGTGCGGCCGATCGGGATGAAGCCCGCCGCCCGCAGCCGCGCCACGCTCGGCGCATCGTGCGCGGCCGGCGCCGCGTCGCGCAGCACGGTCGAGCCGGCGGTGGTGACGTCGCCGGCGATATCGAACAGATCCTTGATCGAGACCGGGATGCCGGCGAACGGCGACGGCGCCTGCGCCGTGCGCGCGCAGACGGTCGTAATAGTCCGCCGCCGCGAGCGCCGGCTCGGCGTGCACCTTGAGAAAGACCCGGCTGCCCTCACCCGCCGGGTCGCCGATGCGCGCCAGGCATTCCTCGACCAGATCGCGGCTCTTCGCGCCTTGCTGGAACTGTCTTGACGATATCGCCGATGCCGCGCATCATGTCTCCACCCCGACCATATCGTGCCGTCTGGCCATGACAAATAGCAGCTTTCCACATCGCTTGGTCGCCTGCTACGTTCGGCAACTCACACCCTTCCATGCATCGCAGGAATTCGCGTGCCCGTCCTCTAGCCTCATCGTTGCAGACCGGTCGCCGCCACACGGCGCGCCGACGTCACGATCAACGAGGCGGTCGTCGCCGGCTGGACCGGGCGCGATGCCGCCGCGGTCGAAAAGCACATCCGGGAGCTGGAGGCGCTGGGCGTGAAGCGCCCGGCCACCACGCCGATCTTCTACCGCGTCTCGGCGGCGCGGCTCACGACCGCTGACACCATCGAGGCGGTCGGCGAGAGCTCGGGCGGCGAGGTCGAATTCGTGCTGCTGCAGCATGACGGCAGGCTCTGGGTCGGCACCGGCTCCGATCACACCGACCGCGAGGTCGAGAAGTACGGCGTCACCGTCTCCAAGCAGATGTGCGAGAAGCCGATGGCGCCGACCTTCTGGGCGTTCGACGAAGTCGCGCCGCACTGGGACCGCCTGCTGCTGCGCTCGTCGACGTGTCGAGAACGGCAAGAGCGTGACGCTACCAGGACGGCTCGGTCGCCGCGATGATCGATCCGCGCGACCTGATCAAGCGCTACACGAACGGACGGCCGATTGGCGGACGGCACGCTGATGTTCTGCGGCACGCTCGCCGCCCGCGGCGGCGTGCGCGCCGACGCGCGAGTTCGCGTTCGAGCTGGAAGACCCGGTGCTCGGCCGCAAGATCGCCCACGCCTACCGGGTACGCACCCTGCCGAACCTCGGGTGATGACGTCAGAAACAATCAAGCTGTTGAGCGAAAGAATATCAAGCTGTTGAGCGAAAGAATAAAGACCATGTCGGCGACCGACCAGACGCTCAAGCTGTCACCCAAGCCCTATCTCTCCGCAACCGCCAAGTTTGCCAGCGGCGCTGACACGCCGCGCGATTTTCTCGAGCGCTGCCTCGCCGACCTCGAACGGCTCGAGCCGCAGATCGGCGCGTTCGTACATCTCAGTCTGAACGCCGCGCGCGTCGCGGCCGACCAGTCGACCAGGCGCTGGCGCGACGGCAAGCCGCTGTCGAAGATCGACGGCATGCCGGTCGGCATCAAGGACATCATCGAGACGATCGACATGCCGACCGAGAACGGCTCGCCGCTGTTCACCGGCTTCCGGTCGGAGCGCGATGCCGCGAGCGTCGCGGCGCTGCGCGAGGCCGGCGCGGTGGTCGTCGGCAAGACGGTGACCACCGAGTTCGCCGCCAGCGAGCCGCGCGGCACCCGCAACCCGCATGACCTTCGCCGCACGCCCGGCGGCTCGTCGAGCGGATCGGCCGCCGGCGTCGCGGCCGGCATGATCAGCACCGGGCTCGGCACGCAGGTGATCGGCTCGACCATCCGGCCGGCGAGCTATTGCGGCTGCATCGGCTTCAGGGCAACGGTCGGCGCGCTCAATCGCGGCGGCAGCTACGACGGCTTGAGCCAGAGCTCGACCGGCGTGCTGGCGACGACCCTGGAGGACGCCTGGCAGGTGGCCTACGAGATCGCGCAACGCGCCGGCGGCGATCCCGGGCTTTCCGGGACTCTACGGCCCGGCCAGCATGCCGGCGGCGCAGAATACCCAAGCGGATCGCCTTCATCGAGACGGCCGGCTGGGCTGCCGCCTCGCCCGGCGCCAAGGCGGCGATGGACGAGGCGCTCGGGCGTCTGAAAGCCGCCGGCATCGCGGTGCTGACGCGCGCCAACAACGCCAAGGTCGCGGCGACCGAAACAGCGATCGCGGACGCGCGGCCCATCTCGATGCGCATCAACGCCTGGGAGGGCCGCTGGCCGCTCAACACCTACCGCAACCGCGACGCCGGCAAGCTCAGCCGCGTCGCACTCGAACGTCTCGCAGAAGCCGAGGCGATGACGCTCGACGACTACCGGGCCGATCTCAAGAGGCGCGAAGAGGCGCGCGCGGTCTACGAAGCGCTCAAGACCGAATGCGACATGTGCGTCAGCCTCGCCGCGCCCGGAGCCGCACCGATCGGGCTGCAATCGACCGGCGATCCGAACTGCACCGTCCACGTCTCGCTGCTCGCCATCCCGGCGATCTCGCTGCCGGTGCTGCAGGACGAGGGCCTGCCGCTCGGTCTGCAGGTGACCGGTTTCCTGCACGGCGATGCCGACGTATTCGCGGCTTCCGCCGCGATCGCGCCAATCATGGGCGGCAATAGCGCGTAGAACGCGCCTGTCTTCTTCACTACTGCCTGTTCGCCGTCACGCCGTTCGCCCCACAACCGGATCTGCCTGCCATGAAGCTCGCCGTACCCGACATGATCTCCAACTCGTACTTCCCGGCGATCGCGGCGATCGAGCTCGGCTTTTTCAAGCAGGAAGGGCTCGACGTCTCACTCGAGATGATCTTCCCGGTCGACAAGTCGTACGTGGCCTTGCGCGACGGCGCGGTCGATTTCGTCGGCGGCTCGGCGCATTCGGCGCTCGCCGCGTTCCCGGAGTGGCAGGGCGTCAAGCTGCTCTGCGCGCAGGCGCAGGGCATGTACTGGTTCCTGGTCATGCACACGGACTTCGGCGCCGCGCGCGGCGACCTCGGCGTGGTCAAGGGCACGCAGCATCGGCGCCGCGCCCTGGGTCGAGATGGGGCTGCGGCGGCTGCTGATCGAAGCCGGGCTCGATCTCGAGCGCGACCAGGTCACGATCGCGCCGGTGCCGGGCGCGCTCGGCGCCGGCGTCAATTTCGGCGTCACCGCCGCGAAGGCGCTGGAAGATCGCAAGATCGACGGCTTCTGGGCGAACGGCATGGGCACCGAGGTCGCGGTCCGGCGCGGCGTCGGCACCGTGGTGCTCGACGTGCGGCGCGGCGACGGCCCGAAGCCGTGCTTCAACTACACCATGGCGTCGATCGCCACGACCGACGCGCTGATCGCGCGCTCGCCGGAGACCGCCGCCGCCGCGGTGCGCGCGCTGGTCAAGACGCAAGCGGCGCTGAAGGCAGACTCGTCGCTCGCCACCGCAAGTCGGCCGCAAGCTGTTCCCGCCGTCGGAGGCCGAGCTGATCGCCGAGCTGATCCGCCGCGACCTGCCCTATTACGACGCGTCGATCTCGCGCGCAATTCGTCGCCGGCATGAACCAGTTCGCCCGCGACCTCGGCATCCTGAAGGGCGACGTGCCGTACGAGGGCGTCGTTGCGACGCAGTTCGCGAAGCTGTGGACGTGAGCGCAAGCCGCGCACCAAGCCGGATGACGGCTACTTCTTGTTGAACGTCTCGCCGATGTGCGCGGCGATCTCGTCGGCGCGGTTGATCGGATCGACAGTGTCCGTTTCGGCCTCCCGGTCGTCGGCAACCCGGTCGAGCGCCTTCGCCACCGGCGGGACCGCATCGACGGCGGCATTGAAGCTGGTGCGAAACTGAACGAGCGCCAATTCCACTTCGTTGCTCATGTTCGCGGCCGCGGCCGCCTCGCGCACGACTTCGGCGAGATCGTCCCAGGCGAGATCGCGATAGCGTGCATTCTTCATCGAGGCCGCCTTGCCGGCTGCCGTCCCGGCCTACGAGCTTCCGCCACCCCATCCGCCACCGGGCGTCATGGTGCGGGCGATCTTCTGGGCGAACTTCTGACAATCGGCGGCGAACTTCTGGCTGTCCTCGGCCGCCATCTGCATGCGCCGGGTCATGGACTGCTGGTAGACCTGCATCGCCTCCGGCATGGAGTGGGTCGAGGTCAGCTTCTTGCCAAGTTCGCTCCAGAGCTCCATCTCGGTCCGCATGCGTTCGCTCCAGGCGCGGCCGGCCTCCTCGTAGGCTTCCATCAGCTCTTTTTGCAGCGTGGTGAGCGCTTCGGTCTGTCCTTTGCCGAGTTTGAGGAAGTTCGCCGGATCGGTGTCGCGAGATATGGTCATTGTTCTCCGCCTCCTCTTCGTATCGTTCATAATCGACCTCATGATGCGCGACGGTCGAAATATCGATCCACATCATACTCGCATGAATCGGCCACGGACAGCGCCCTCAACAGGTCGTGAGGCATCGGCGCGGCCGGGCACCTGTCCCGGCAAGCAGCCTCCCCGGCAATAGCCGAGCTTCGCCACCCGTATTGTTTGCGGCGCCGGGTACGCCGTCGTCCCTTTGCCCCCGGCTCTTTTCCGCATATCGGGCAGGCCCGACATGTGTATGAGGGGGGCGGAGCGCCGAGAGGCGCAACCAACTCCGCGCTCATGAGGCGCGGCGCGCGCCGTGGTCGGGCGCGCACGCCTCCCGGCGCTCCACCGCGGCGATGGCTCTCATCTCCCGTGAGATGATCACCGGCTCCGGGCCGCGCTTCGCGGGAGGCATTGGCGCCTCACCGTCAGCGAGCTCCTCGCGGCCGGCTCATAGTGGCCAGGCGGGCGGAGCCCCGGAGCCGCCCGAGTGCGTGGCTGCGAACCACGCCCGCAGGCGCCGCATCCTGTCCCGCTGTCACGACGCCTCGCGAAGCGCCCTCAGTGGACAGGACGGGGAATAGGAATATCATCCGTAGGAATTCTGTCAAGAGAGCAATGCAGTCTGTTCGCTCGGCCACCGATCGAGCTTGCAGATCGTTTCGATTTTTGTTAAATATTTCGACATCAGTCAACTATTGAGCACGCCATGGCAGAGACCAAGAGACAGACGTTCATCCCGGCACTCAGCTATCAGGACCCTGTCGCCGCGCTGAAATGGCTCGAACGCGCCTTCGGCTTCGAGACGGCCATGCTCATCATGGGTCAAAGCGGCGTCTATCGCGCCGACGAGTTCCACGCCGAGATGCGGCTCGGCGACGGGGTGATCATGATCGGCGGCGAATGGACCGACACGCACAAGAGTCCGAAATCCGCGGGTGGCATGACGACGCAAACCGTTCACGTTCATCTCGACGAGGATATCGACGCCCATTGCGCTCGGGCGCGAGCGGCGGGCGCCACGATTCTTGCGGAGCCCTCAGATCAGTTCTATGGCGATCGCACCTACCGGGCGGCGGATATTGAAGGCCACGTCTGGTCGTTCGGCCAAACTGTGCGGCAGGTCTCGCGCGAGGAAGCCGAGAAGGCGAGCGGCCTTAAGATCGAAGGCTGGGTGTGAGCCGGAAAGCTGCCATCGACCGCACGCTTGCAACGCTGGCCGATCCGCATCGCCGCCATATGGTCGATCTCTTGCGCGAGCGGCCGCATCGTGCCGGAGAGCTGGCGCGGCGGACGGGCCTGTCGTTGCCCGCAACGAGCCGGCATCTGCGGCAGTTGCGCGAATGCAGCCTCGTATCCGAGAGCCATCCCGAGTTCGACGCCCGAGTTCGTATCTATACGCTCGATCCGAAACCGATGCTGGCATTGAAGCGCTGGCTTGAGGAGACCGAGGCGCTTTGGAGTGTCCAACTCGCGGCCTTCAAGCGGCATGTCGAGCGCACACCGTGACTTCGCGTGTCTTCGTCTCGTTGCGCGTCAAGACCTCGCCCGCGCGGGCGTTCGAGATCTTCACGCGCGACATCGCGCTTTGGTGGACACCTAACGTGCTGTTCCAGTTCACGCCGCGATCGCCCGGCACGCTCGCGTTCGAGCCCCATGAGGGCGGACGCTTCACCGAGACACTGGCCAACGGTACTGTTTTCGAGATTGGGCGCATCCGGGTGTGGCAGCCTGGCGAGCGGCTCGTCTTCGGCTGGCGCCAGGCGACGTTCCGGCCCGGTCAGGACACCGAGGTTGAAATCAATTTCGCGGCGGTTGGCGCCGAGACGCGCGTGACTGTGACTCATCGCGGCTGGGACAGCGTGCCGCCGGAGCATGTCGCCCGTCACGGCTTTCCCGATGCGATTTTCCTGCGCCGGCATGGCGAATGGTGGCAGGTCCTGCTTGCGCGGATGGGGAGGTATGTCGCTTGAGAAAACTTCAGACGCCTTCGGCTGGCCGCACAGCCACCCTCACCGCTTCAGCGACAGCACCCACTTCTTGATGAAATCGAGCGCAGGCGCGCCGGCGCGCGAGAAGCCGTGATAGGTGCCGGCCTCGCACGGGTCGGGATCGGTCGTGGCGCCGCCGGTGATCTCGTTGAAGGTCAAGTCCGACCCCGCGATCATCATGTTGTAGGCCGCCGCCGTGGCGTCGATATAGGGCGACGAGGTGCAGGCGTCGTTGACATGGTGGACGAATAGCGCCGGCTGCTTGATGGATGCGAGCGCAATGTTGTTGATCGAGTCGTTGCCGGACGTGACCGATGCGGTCAGGCCGACACCCGTGACGTTCGGATTGGGCGTGCTGGTGCCCGGCAGATTGGCGGCAAGCGCCGCCGACACCGCGCCTGCGCTGGTGCCGACCACGGCGCTCGGAATGCGCGCGAAGGGATCGGAGTTGGGAAACCGGAATTCGAAGCCGAGGAATTTGATGACGATGAATTTGTCGGGCACGAAGTGCTTCACCACGCCGGCGAGGTCGCGTGCGTGATCGACGGTGGTGCGGAAGCCGCCGCTTACGCCGGTCACGTTCTGCCGGTCGGACGGCGCATCGACCAGCACGGTGCGGAAGCCCTGCCCCAGCAGCGCGGTGCGGGTGCGCACCAGGAAATTGCCGGTCAGCCGCGTCGGCTGGCCGCTGGCGATCGAGAGCCAGCCGTCGCCGCCCGGCAGCAGGATGACGGTCGCCTTGGCGGCCGGCGGCGTGAGCACCAGCGTGTTCACCGTGATTCCGGGACGCAGGCTGTTGACGACCACGAGGTCGTCGGCCGACGCCGGGATCATCGATGCGACCGCGCCAACCGCAACGGCCGCGTGGACCATCCATCGCGCTATTGCCATCATGGTCACCTCCGTGATCGGTTGCGAACGACGGCTACAAGGCGAGGACACAACGAGCGGGTCGCATCAATCCTACCGCCTTGCAGGATCGTTCTGAAGCGTATTCATCTTGATTTCGGCGGCGCATCTGAGCACCGCTTGAGGGGGATTGCCGCATGCTCGCCAATGACGCCTTCCACATCGCCGTACTGCCGGGCGACGGCATCGGCCCCGAGGTGATGTCACCGGCGCTCGAGGTGCTGCGCAAGGTCGCGGCCACGACGCCGGGGCTCAAGTTCCGCTTTACCGAAAGCGCCGGCCGGCGCCGGCCATTATCGCGACCACGGCAAGTCGATGCCCGAAAGCACGATCAAGCTGTGCGAGGAGGCCGACGCCATCCTGCTCGGCGCCTGCGGGCTGCCGCACGGTGCGCTATCCCGACAACACCGAGATCATGCCGCAGGTCGAGCTGCGCTTCATCTTCGACCTCTATGCCGGCGTGCGGCCGTGCCGGCTCATCCCCGGCATCCCGACGCCGATCGTCGGCGCGGCCGAGCGCGGCATCGATCTCGTGGTGATCCGCGAATCGACCGAAGGCATGTTCGCCTCCATGGGCAAGGGCGTGGTGACGCACGACGAGGCGCGCGAGACACTGGTGATCACGCGCAAGACCTGCGAGCGGCTGTTCGAGTTCTCGTTCCGCCTCGCCGAGCGGCAGCAAGGCACGCGGGCTCCCCGGCAAGCTCGCCTGCGTCGACAAGGCCAACGCCTTCAAGGCCTATGCGTTTTTCCGCACGCTGTTCGACGAAGCGGCGGCGAAACATCCGGACGTCGCCACCGACCGCATCTATGTCGACGCCTGCGCCGCCATGCTGGTGAAGAAGCCGTGGGACTTCGACGTGCTGGTGATGGAGAACATGTTCGGCGACATCCTCTCCGACCTGACCGCCGGGCTGATCGGCGGCATGGGCATGGCGCCGTCGGCCGACATCGGCGACACCCACGCGGTGTTCCAGCCCTGCCACGGCACCGCGCCCGATATCATGGGCAAGGGGCTCGCCAATCCGACCGCGATGATCCTGTCGACCGCCCTGATGCTCGACTGGCTGGCCGACAAGCACGACCATGCCGGCGCCGCCGATGCCGCGCGCAAGATCGAGACCGCGGTCGATACGGCCTTCGCGGGCGGGCTGAAACCGGCCGAATTCGGCGGCCCGGACGGCACCGCGGCGGTCGCGCGCGCGGTCCTGGGGGCGCTCGACGCGGCGGGCAGGGCCTAACCTGAATTCTTGATGGGCCTAATGGGCAGCGTCCCGCCCTACGAACAGCTGTCCCGGATCGCGGGACATCCGGACGCCGCCTTGCGCCAAGCCTCTGAACTAGCATTACTATATTGTAATTGGGAATTAGCCCATTACTTCGCCCATCAGGATGGTGGGCTGTTTTGTGGTTGACGGCAAACCGGGCGATTGGTTCGCTGGCGCCGGTCGTTTGCGCCGAAAGCCGTCCGGTTCAAGGACGCGGGTGCGCGGACCGGAGCGAACATCCCAAGCGAGGCGTGCGTCATGAACGCCCAGGAACTGCTGACCGAAATTTCCGACTACTGCCGCCAGACCGGCCTTGCGGAATCGACCTTCGGACGCCGCGCCGTCAACGACGGCAAGCTCACCGCGCGGCTGCGCAACGGCGGCCGCATCACCACCGAGACGCTCGACCGCATCCGCGCCTTCATGGACAGCAACCGGACCGCCGCCGGCGTCGCCCGTCCGCCGATCATCGATCGCGCCGCGAAAGCCGACCGGCTCCGCCGCGCTCCCCACCACGCCCGCACCGATGATCGAGCCGACCGCCCACCCACGCCCGACACGAAGATCCGCAGCGCAATTTCCGCTTCTTCGACAACCGGCAGAAGTATCTGCTGTTCGTCAACACCTGCAGCGAAAAGTGGGTGGTCGCGAGCCGGGTCGGGCTCGAACTCGCCAACATTCATCCGCGACCGCCGGCATTGCGACTGTTCGACGCCGGCGTCGGCGACGGCACTGTGCTGGTGCGCGTGATGCGCGCGATGCACGACCGCTATCCCGCACACGCCGTTCTACGTGGTCGGCAAGGAGATCAGTCTCGAAGACGTTCGCCTCGCCATGCAGAAGATGTCGGACCGCTTCTTCGAGCATCCGGCGACCGTGCGTGGTGCTGACCAATCTGGCCTATGCGGACGCGCCCTGGCTCGCGGTCAAGTCGCTGTCGGCGGCGTCGAGCATGGTCTGGCAGGAGGTGCCGCTGGTCGGCAATTCGGCCTATCGCTTCGAGCAGCAGATCACCGACCTCGTGCCGTTCCTGTCGCAGAACTGGAAGGCCGGCGTGTCGCCGAAGACCGGCAATCCGGTCTACGAGCGGCCGGTGGTGCTGGTGCTCTATCGCGAGGACCACAAGTTCCTGCTCGACCCGATCATCCCGAAGCCCGGCGGCACCATGGCCAACTACGACCTGGTGATCGCGTCGCAGCCCTACCGCGCGCGCGCCTCGCTCGACTTCAAGGCCAAGCGCGTGATCGCGCCGCTCGCCAAGGCGCTCGGTCCGGGCGGACGGCTGATCGCCATCCATTCGCACGGGCACGATCCCGGCATGGAGATCATCCGGAAGGTCTGGCCGGACGATAATCCGTTCGTGCACGACCGCCACCAGATCATGAAGGCGGTGAAGCACGAGCTCGGCACCGCCGGGCGCGATCTCAATTTCAACGCCTATGCGGATAACCGCTCGCTGTTCCGCTACGACATGCACACGCTGCCGACCGAGATCACCGAGGCGTCGATCGGCACCTCGACGCTGTTCGCGGCGTGGAACGCGGCGATCTACGTGGCGCAGGTCGAGGATGACCGGCTCGCCGAGCGTGGTCGCCGACCGGCGCTACCTCGAAGCCACGCGCGAGGTGCTGCGCGAGCATGGCGGCCTGTGGTTCTACGACGAGTCCTACGTGATCTCGCGGCGGCGCGAGTAGTGCCGTGTTTGCCTCGCCAGATTTGAAGTAGGCGCGGCAGACACCTTTACGGCACGGCAAGTGCCGAGCCCGCGGCTCCTGCGTCCCCTCCCCCGCTTGCGGGGGAGGGTCAGGGAGGGGGCAGGCAGAGGGACTGGTGCAAGCTCACCCCCTCCCCGACCCTCCCCCGTAAACGGGGGAGGGAGTCGAGCGTGCTTGTGGAAACAGAGCGAGTGCGCGGCATGAATGATGCTACGGCAGCTTCACGAGTGACGACCACTGCCCGCGCCGATGAGGTCGCGGCGATCGCCGACTTCACGCGCGGCTACTCGATCGAGGCGACCCGGCCTTCCGCCGAAGACGTCGCCGCGCTGGCGGCGATCGTCGCTCCCGGCACCCACGTGTACATCAGCGCGGTCGCGCACCGCCCGCTCGCCGAGATCGTCGAGGCGGCGGCGCGGCTCCGGCAGGCCGGCCTCGAACCGGTGCCGCATCTCGCGGTGCGCAATTTCGTCGATGCACGCGAGCTCGAAGAATTCCTCGCCCGGCTCGGCGGTGAGGCGGACGTCCACCACCTGCTGGTGATCGCCGGCGACCGCGACGAACCGGCCGGCGCCTTCCGCCGCGCCGTCGAGGTGATCGACGGCGGCATCCTGCAGCGGCACGGTATCCGCGACATCGGCATCGCAGGCTATCCGGACGGTCATCCGCGCATTTCGCAGCAGGAACTCGACGTCGCGCTGGCCGACAAGGTCGCGGCCGCGGAGGCGGTCGGGATCGGCGTCCACGTCGTCACGCAGTTCTGCTTCGAGCCGCAGGCGATCCTTGCATGGGTCCGCCGGTTGCGCAGCTTCGGCATGGAGCATCCGGTGCGGATCGGACTTGCCGGCCCGACCAATCTCTCGACCCTGCTGCGCTATGCAAAGCGCTGCGGCGTGCGCGCGTCGGCGCAGGCGCTCGCGCGGCAGACCGGGCTGATGCGTCAGCTGTTCGCGATGTCGTCGCCCGATCCGCTGGTGCGGGCGCTGGCCGAGGCGCGCGCCAACGGCCTCGCGGGCGAGATCGCGCCGCATTTCTTCTCGTTCGGCGGACTGGCGGGCAGCGCGCGCTGGGCGCAGGCGGTGGCGGACGGCCACATTGCGCTGCAGCCAGGCGAGGGTTTCCGCGTCGACCCGCCGCCAGGCTGACGGTAACAATCGGATATCACCGCCTCCGCTCGTCCCCGCGAAAGCGGGGACCCAGCGCGAAATGCGCATGACAGAAAAACTGGATGCCCGCTTGCGCGGGCATGAGCGGAGGGACCAGCGTTGCGCTACGACGCCACGGCGTCGGGCTTGCGGGCGGCGAGATATTTCTCGGCCGTCATCGGCTCACCTTCGACCGGCGGCCGCATGATCTCGACGCCGGCAAAGTTGGTCCCTTCCTCGACCCAGCTGCGCGGCGCCGGCAGCCCCCACAGATTCGAGTTGGCGTTCGGCTTGACGATGCAGCGCACTGGCTCGTCGTCGATGTCGATGATCTGGATGCCGGGCAGCAGCAGCTCGGTGCGGTGGCCGTCCGGATCGCGCACGTAGAGATAGTAGGAGTGATCGTGACCGTGGCGGCCGGGCCCATGCTCGATGCGATCGGAGAAGCCGAGATTGCCGGCAACGTCGCAGGCGCGGATGATGTCCTCGACCTGCTCGACCACATAGCCGCCGTGGTGGAAGCGCGGACCCGATCGCGTCAGCAGCACGATGTCCCAGGGATTGTCCTTGCGATGCAGGAACGTCCCGACCACGCGATCGGCCGCCTCGACATAGAGGTAGTCGGAAATGCGGAAACCGAGGTCCATGTAGAATTTCGCCGCCGCCAGCACGTCCGGCACCAGCACCTGGTAGTGATCCATCCGCAGCGCGCCGGCGCCGCGGTGCGTGTGAACCTTGGTGTGCATTCGCGGCTCGGTCTTCATGGTGGCGACGAGCTCGACCGGTGTGCCGGCGGGATCGTTGAAATGCAGCGTGCGGCCTTGGAACGGCACCTCGACGAATGCGGACGCAATCCCGATGCGATCGAAATGCGCCTTGGCCCGATCGAGGTCCTCGTCGGTGAACACCCGGAAGCCGACACGTTCGCATAGTGGCTGGCCGGCCGTGTGCTTGAGCGTGAGGCTATGATGGCAGCGCTCCTCGACGCCCCGCAGCCAGATCGTGTTGGCATCCTCGTCGCTCACGATCAGCCCCATCACCTCGACGTAGAAGTCGCGGCTCGCCGCTAGATCGCGCGCGGTGAAGACGAGATGGCTGGCGCGCGTGATGTTGAACGGCGGACTGAAGTTCGTCTGTGGAATGCTCACGGTGAGGTCTCCAACATCGCTCCACTATATGACATTCGCCGAGGCTACACGCTGACGTTTCCTACACCCTCCCCTGGAGGGGGAGGGTCGGCGCGTATCGGAGCGAAGCGACGATGCAAGCCGGGGTGGGGTGATCATGCGGCCGGACAATTCACCCCACCCCGCCTCGCTTCGCTCGGCGACCCTCCCCCACCAGAGGAGGGTGGGCACCGAGTTGGTGGCTCGCGCCGATGCAATTTTCCCGGTGCGCTACGCCTTGATGCGAACGCCGGTCTCCTGCACGACATCGCCCCAGAGCTTGAGCTCGCGGTCGATCATCGCGCCGTATTCCTCGGGCGACATAGTGCCGGGTTCGTAGGACGCCTGCACGAGCCGCTCGCGAATCTGGCCGCTGGTGTTCATGCGGACCATCTCGCTGTTGAGCGCCTTGATCATCGCCGGCGACGTCCCGGTCGGCGCCAGCAGCCCGTTGGCCACGAACAGATCGTCGAAGCCCTCGTAGCCGAGCTCCTTGAAGGTCGGCACGTCGGGCGCCGAGATGGCGCGGCGGGCGCCGGTGACCGCGAGCGGAATGACCTTGCCGGCGTCGACCATGCCGCGCGCATTGCCGACGGTGTCGAAGGTGAACTGCAGCGTGCCGGCGGCCGCTGCCATCATCTGCTGGGTCGTCGCCTGATACGGAATATGCACGGCATCGATGCCGGTGCGCTTGACCAGGAGCTCGGTAACCAGGTGCCCGCCGGTGCCGACGCCGGGCGAGCCGAAGTTAAGCTCTTTCGGCCGCGCCTTGGCGTAGGCGACAAGTTCCTTGAGCGAACGCACCGGCAGCCCGGCATTGACCAGCAGGAGAAACGGAAAGGTGAACATCAGTGCGATCGGCGTGAAATCCTTCTTCACGTTGACCGGCGAGTTCGACAGCACCAGCGGCGCCAGCACGATGTGGCTGTTGGAGGCGAGCAGCAGCGTGTGCCCATCGGGCGCCGACCGCGCGACCGCCATGCAGCCGATCGACCCGGAGCCGCCAGGCATGTTTTCCAAGACGAAGCCCTGACCGAACTTGTCCTTCAACTGGTCGGCATAGAAACGGAAGTTCTGGCCCGGTCCGCCGGTGCCGGTCGGCGAGATCACGCGCACGCTGCGGGACGGCCAGCCGTCGACGGTGCCCTGCGCCCTTGCGGAGCGAGAACCGATTGCCACAAGTCCAGCCGCACTGGCGATGCCGCCGATGAAGTGCCGGCGTGTAGGCATGACGACCTCCCTGAATTTTGTCGCTCATTGTTTCCTGAGCTCGCGAAAGCATGCTTGATGCATCGCAAGGGGTCAAAGGCTTATTGTGTCGCGAAGCACGAGGAAGGCGTCCGCATGACCGAACACCTGTTACCCACCACCGTCGTGGGCAGCTACCCACAGCCGGACTGGCTGGTGGACCGCGCCATGCTGGTCGACACGGTGCCGCGGGTGCGCATGCACAAGCTGTGGCGAATCGCCGAGCCCTATCTGGCGCAGGCGCAAGACGACGCGACGCTCTTGGCGATCCGCGACATGGAGCGCGCCGGCATCGACATCGTCACCGACGGCGAGATGCGCCGGGAGAGCTATTCCAACCGCTTCGCCACCGCGCTCGACGGCATCGACAACGACAAGCCGGGTGTCATCACCAATCGCAACGGCCGCAGCGTGCAGGTGCCGCGCGTGGTCGGCCGCATCCGGCGCCGGAGCCCGGTCGAGGTCGCCGACATGGCGTTCCTGCGGCGCAATACCGACCGCAAGGCCAAGATCACGCTGCCCGGCCCATTCACCATGGCGCAACAGGCGAAGAACGAATTCTACGCCGACGCCGACGAGATGATCATGGATTTCGCCGCGGCGGTGAACGAGGAGGTTCATGACCTGCAGGCGGCGGGCGCCGACGTGATCCAGCTCGACGAGCCCTGGCTGCGCAACGACCCGGAGGCGGCCAAGCGGATCGCCATCAGGGCGATCGACCGCGCGCTCGAAGGACTGACGGTGCCCACCGTCGTGCATCTCTGCTTCGGCTATGCCGCCGTGGTGCACGGCCAGAAGCCGACCGGCTACTCGTTCCTGCCGCAGCTCGCCGACAGCGCGGCGCAGCAGATTTCGATCGAAGCCGCACAGCCGAAGCTCGACCTCGGGCTGCTGTCGGAGCTTGCCGGCAAGACCATCGTGCTCGGCGTCATCGATCTCAAGGATGCGGCGGTCGAGACGCCGGAGCAGGTTGCCGGCCGTATCCGCGACGCCTTGAAATATGTCGCGGCCGACCGGCTGATCCCGGCCCCGGATTGCGGAATGAAGTACCTGACGCGCGAAACCGCGTTCGGGAAGCTTTCGGCCTTGAGCGCCGGTGCCGCCATCGTGCGTGCCGAATTGTCGTGAAGGAGATGCCGGTCCCGGCCGCCGGCGCCCGCCTACTTGTCCTTCAACCGCAGATCGGCAATGACCTTGGCCCAGCGCGTAGTGTCGAGCGCAATGCGCGCGCCGAGCGCATCGGGCAAGCTTCCGACTGGCGTCAGCCCGGTGGCCAGAAAGCGCTCGCGCAGATCGGGAGCCGCCACCGCCTGCGCAGTCGCCTGATGCAGCTTGTCGATGATCGCTTGCGGCGTCCCGGCGGGCGCATAGAAGCACCAGTAATTGTTGGCCTCAAAGCCCGGAAAGCCCTGCTCGGCGATGGTCGGAATGTCCGGCACCGAGGCGACCCGCTGCAACGCGCCGACCGCCAGTGCCTTCAGCTTGCCGTCGCGCAGATACGGCAGGCTCTGCGGGATGCCCATCAGCATGACCTGCAATTGTCCCGAGAGCAGATCGGGCAGCGCCTGCGCGCTGCCGCGGTAGGGCACTTCGGTCAGCTTGAAGCCGCCGAGCTGCTGCAACAGTTCGATCGCCAGTTGGTGCGTGCTGCCCGGCCCGGTCGAGCCATAGTTGATGACACCCGGCTGCTTCTTCGCCAGCGCGACCAGACCCTGGAGGTGATTGGCCGCCAGCGAAGGATGGGCCGCCAGTACGAGATCGAGATTGGCGACCAGACTGATCGGCGCGAATTCCTTCACGGCATACGGCAGCTTGCTCGAAAAATTCGGCGCGATCGCAAACTGGATGTCCGAGCCCATCAGCAGCGTGTAGCCGTCGGCTGGCGCCTTGGCGACGAACTCGGTGCCGATATTGCCGCTCGCGCCCGGACGGTTCTCGACAAACACCGACCGGCCGACGATCGACGTCAGCTTCTGCGCCAGTTCGCGCGCCACGATGTCGCCGCTGCCGCCGGCCGAATAGGGCACGACAATCCGCACCGGCCGCGACGGCCACTCGTCGGCCAGCGCCGTGCCGAGCATTGCGACCATCGCACCGAACAGGACCACCAGCCGCTGCATGACGTCTGCTCCCGGTCCGGCGGAATGCTGGACCAATTCGTTATGGCGCGTACACCTCGCCGCCTTCGCGGCGGGTCATGAACAGGTCCATCGGCAATTCCGTGCCGATACCTCGCTCGCGGGCGATTTCAATGATGCGCAGACACGCCGAGGCGAACTGGATTCCCATGCCGACATTGTTATGGTGATAGGTGATCTGCGCCGAGGCGGTGCGTCCGGCGTGACGCCCGATGCAGAGGTCGCCGACCTCGTAGATGCTGGACCATGTGACGTATCCCTTGCGCATGGGCATCAGGATTTCCGGCTGCTCGTCGAGTTCGATCTGCTCTTTCAGATTGGCGATGATAAAGTCGGCGCGCCGCGCGCATTCGTCGTCGAGTTCGCGGCGCCCATCGAACTTATTGGTGCCGATCATACCAATGACGTGGCATCCTGGCGAGAGCCACTCACCGAACAGGATAGGGTCTGCCGAATTGGTCGCAGCGATGGCGACATCGGAGTTGCGGATGGCCTGCTCGGCCGAGTCGACGGCTTCGGCGTTGATGTTGAGCATCTTGCCCATCTTGTCGGCGAAGGCGTTACGGTTTCTTGGCGTCATCGAATAGACCTTGAGCTTGCGGATCTCAGGCCGCGCCGAGCAGATCGCCTCGACCTGCGAGATCGCCTGCTCGCCGGAGCCGAGGATGCCGATGGTCTCGGCGTCCTCGCGCACACAATACTTGGCGACGACGCCCGAGGTGGCGCCGACCCGCAGCGCCGACACGGCATGGTCGTGGACAATCCCGAGCAGTTCGTTGGTGTACAGGTCCCAGACCAGCACGAAGCCGGAATAGTCGCCGGGAAATTCCATGCGCTTCTGGCCGCCCTTGAGCGGGAAGCTGATATGGGCGCAGTCGAGCCGGATGGCGGCGACGCCATGACAGGGCACGACGCCGGGGATGACGTTCATCCATCCCCAGCGCTGGTCGGGCGCGGTGTTCAGCGGCGTGTGGATGCGGCGGCGCGGAATGACCTGCGCGCTGCGCCGGCCGAGGTCGGCATAAGCCTCTTCCATCAGCCTGATGCATTCGCCCATCGAGAGCAGCCCGAACGCTTCCTTGTTGGTGAGCACGAGCGTCGTCTTAGCCATCATCGTTGCCTCCGGCCGGGCGCAAAAAAATGCCCGGCGGAAGTTTGAGTTATCGTATAAGTTGTGGCTATTCGTTTTATTTGGGAGTGGTCATCCACTTTTCCGAAGATGGAAATCTATCAGCTGCAAACCTTCGCGGCGGTCGCCGACCTCGGCAGCCTGACCCAGGCATCGGCCCGCCTGCATATCTCCCAGCCCGCAGCGAGCGCGCAGATCAAATCGCTCGAACGGGAGTTCGGCATCGCGCTGTTCGAGCGCAAGCCGACCGGCCTCGTTTTGACGCGCGCGGGCGCTGCGCTGCTGCCGGAGACCCGGCGCTTGCTGGAGACCGCCACCAAGCTCGCAGTGTCCGCAAAGCGTCTGCGCGGACGGCTGTCGGGGACCATCAAGGTCGCGATCGTATCGCCCACCCTCGCCGACACCTCGCTGCTGCGGCTCGGCGACATCATGAAGCTGATGGTGGAGCGCCACCCGCTGCTCGCCATCGAAATTCACAATCGCAACTCGCGCGCGATCGTGGCCGGCCTGCTGAACGGCGACTTCGACGCCGGCATCGCGATGGGCAACCGACGGATTCCGACGCTGCGGCGCATCCGGCTGAAGGAGTTGCAGTATCGCGTGGTGGCGCCCGGCACATGGCCGAACGAACGGCGCCGGGCGAGCTGGGGCGAAATCGCCGCCTCGCCGTGGATCTCGGCGCCGAAGAACGGCTCCCATTTCCAGATGGCGACCGACCTGTTCAGCCGGTATCGTTTCGAGCCCGCCAAGGTGATCGAGGCCGACAGCGAGGCGGTGATCACCAGCCTGATCACGGCAGGCGTCGGGCTCGGGCTGATGCGCGAGGATCTGGCGAGGACTGCGGAGGCTGCGGGCGCGGTGCTGGTGCTCGACAAAGGCCGACCGCAGACCTTCCTGCAATTTCTCTATCCGGCGCGCCGGGACAACGACCCGGGCTTGCGCGCGTTGCTCGGCGTGGTGCGGGAGATTTGGCCGAGTGCCTCGCTTTAGTACGCAGCCGCGAGCAGGTTGCGCACGTCGGCGCCCGACACCGGGCGCGGCGCCTGGATGCCGAGCTTCGCCATTTCGCCGGCGACGAATTCGATCTTGCCGCGGTCGAAGCCGATGTCTCGCAGGCGTTGCGGGATTGGGAATCCCGCCAGCATATCGGCGATCCGAACCGCCGGGTCGGTCGTGCCGAGCGCCAGCGCCAGCCGCTCCCGCGCGTCCGGCGCCGCAGCAAGGTTGAAGCGGGTGACATGCGGCAGGATGATCGCGTGGCTCTCGCCGTGCGGCAGGCCGAGCCCGCCGAGCACGTGGGCGAGCTTGTGCTGCAACGCCGTGCCGGGCGCCAGCATGATGCCGGCGAGCCAGGCGGCGATGAGACACTCGCCACGCGCTTCGCGGTCGTTGCCGTCCGCCACCACGCGCGGCAGATAGATCGAGAACCGGCGCGCCGCATCGGTTGCCAGCGCGGCCAGGTACGGCGTGCAGCCCGCCACCCACAGCCCTTCGACGCAATGAGCAAGCGCATTCAGGCCGCTCGCGGCGCTCACCGCCGGTGGCAGGGCGAGCGTGAGGTCGGGGTCGTAGACGATGGTGCGCGGCAGGACCTGGTTGTCCTTGCCGGTGAACTTGCGGTCGCCGTCGCTCAGGCCCCAGATCGCGGTCGCTTCCGATCCCGAATAGGTGGTCGGCACCGCGACGATCGGCAGGCCGAGATCGCGGGCGACGATCTTCGCCAGTCCGATCGCGGCGCCGCCGCCGGCCGCGACCAAGCCGTCCGCGCCGGCGGCCCGCGCGGCCGCCACCCCGGCCTCCGCCACGGATTTCGGCACATGCACCACCGCCTGCGCGTGCAGCCCCGCGGCCCGGGTGCCTAACAGATCGGCGATCCGCTGGCCGAGGCGCGCACCGCTGCCCGGCGTCGCGATCACGAGCAACCGGGAGAGGCCGAGGTGCGCCGCTTCCTCCGGCACACGCGCAACGGCGCCCGGCGCGAACACCACGCGTTGCGATGGGACATCATGAACGAAGGCTTGGGTCACGCCTCCCCGCTCCAGCCCATTGGCCTGCGACGCTGTATTAGCGCCGGCAACCTCGCATTGTCCGATGCGGTGTGCAATCATTGTGGAAAGGCGGCGGGTTGAACGCCGCGAAGCGATAAATCCCACGACGGGAAGGGAGGAATTTCATGGCTTGGAAGCTGCGCATCGGAACCGGCGCGGGTACCGGTCTGGCACTTGCCGCAACCCTCATGCTGTCGAGCGGCACGGCGGTCGCGCAGACCTACGGTCTCGCCACCATGCAGCCCGGCACGCTTGCCCACACCGCCGCCTCGGCGATCGCCAAGGTGCTGAAGGAGAAGGGCGGGCTCAACACCCTGGTGCAGCCGACCGCCGGCGAGACCGTGCTCATTCCGATGGTGGCGAAGGGCGAGATCGATCTCGGCATCGCCAACATGCTGGAGGTGCTGGACGGCGTCGAAACCGGCCGCCTGCAGAACGACCTGCGGATCATCGGCTCGATCTACACGCTGCGGATCGGCTTCTTCTCGCGCAAGGACGCCGGCATCATGACCGTCGCCGACCTCAAGGGCAAACGCGTCCCGGCCGGCTATTCGGCGATGCGCACGCTCGACAGGAACACGCTCGCCATGCTGGCGACCGCCGGCCTGACGCTCAACGACGTGAAGCCGGTCATGGTGCCGAACGTGCTGCGCGGCGCGGACGACTTCCTCGCCGGCGCCAACGACACGTTCATGTTCTCGTTCGGCGGCCCGAAGGTGCGCGAAGCCGACGCCACCGTCGGCGGCGTGCGGGCGCTCGGGATCATCGACACCCCCGAGGGACTTGAGGCGAGCCGCAAGATCTTCCCGTACGGCTATTTCGTCGAGGTCAGGCCGAGCCCGGTGTTCGTCGGGGTCGAGAAGCCGATGAAGTCCTACAGCATGGACTACGTGCTGTTCACCAACGCGAAGGTGAAGGACGAGGCGGTCTACAAGATGCTCGACACCATGATGAAGAACAAGCCCGAGCTCGTCGCGGTGGCGCCGGTCCTCAACGATCTCACGCCGGACCTGATTCACCGCAAGCACAACATGACCTATCATCCGGGTGCGCTGAAGTACTTCCAGGACAACAAGATCGAGGCCAAGGCCTACTGACGGACACGAGCGGCGCGGGACGCGGCGGTTCGGCTGCGTCCCGGTGCATCGCCTGCCGGCCCGCGGAAGCAAGAACTCGTTCGCCGCTCGACGCCGCGAACGCCCGACGAACCGGAATCATTCGAGGGGAACTGCCATGCGATTCAAGACGGAGAACGTCAGGCTTACGGGCCGCCGTGGAACGCTTGCAACCGTATTCGCTGCCGCCGCGATCGCGGGCTTCGCCGTGCCGGCGGCGGCGCAGACCTACGGCTTCGCCACGCTGCCGCCCGGCACGCTCAACCACACCACCGCGTCCGCGATCGCCAAGGTGCTGAAGGAAAAGGCCGGCCTCAACGTGCTGGTGCAGCCGACCGCCGGCGACCAGGTGATCGTTCCCATGGTCGGCCGCGCGCGAGGTCGAGCTCGGCATCTCCAACGCGATGGAAGTGCATGACGGCTTGACGAAGGGCCTCAAGGACCTGCGCATCATCGCGGCGGCGCACGCTCTGCGCGTCGGCTTCTTCGTGCGCAAGGACTCGCGGCATGCAAGACCGTCGCCGACCTCAAGGGCAAGCGCGTGCCGTACGGCTTTTCGGCCATGCGCACGCTCGAGCCGACCGTGCGCGCCATTCTGGCGACGGCCGGACCTGACCGAGAAGGACATCAAGCCCGTGCTGGTGCCCAACGTGATCCGCAGCGCCGACGATTTCGTCTCCGGCGCGGCCGACACCTTCTACTTCGCGTTCGGCGCGCCCAAGGTGCGCGAGGTCGACGTCACCGTCGGCGGCATCCGCATGACCGAGATCGACGACGCAGGGCATGCCGGCCGCCCGCAAGATCGAGCGGTGGGGCTATCTCACCGACGTCAGTCCCGGGCCGGTCTTCGTCGGCGTCGAGAAGCCGATGAAGGTCTACAGCTTCGACAACCTGCTGTTCACCAGCGCCAAGGTGAAGGACGACTTCGTCTACAAGTTCCTCGACACGCTGGAGAAGAACAAGCCCGATCTGATCGCGGTGCAGCCGGTGCTGCGCGAGTTCTCGGCCGCGATGTCGTCTACAAGAAATACGATGTGCCGTATCATCCCGGGCGCGCTGAAATACTTCAAGGAGCAACAATCTCGAGGCCGCAGGACGGTGCCAGTGACCGACGGAGACGCGTCGTTGACCGAGCGCGCACGTCCCGGCGCGGCAACCGAAGAACGCATCATCGCCGGCGCGGCGGAGTTCGCCTCCACCGCGTCGCGCAGCGACGGTGCCTCGCACCAACGTCCTGCAGGCGCTGCTGATCGCCGTCGTCGTGCTGTGGGTGCTCGACGTTCCGCGGCAGGTGTTCAACGTCTCGTTCTACACCGAGCAGTTGCTGACGGTCTGCCTCGGGCTGACGCTTGCGCTCGCCTTCATCGCCGGCGAGCCGCGCAAGCCCGCGGCCATCGACCCGGGCGGCGCGATCGCGTCGATCTTCATCGCCGCCTATCTCGTCTTCAGCTACGTCAAGACCGGGCGAGGTCTCGCCGTGGGCGGTCGCCGGACTGGGCGCTGGCGCTGGTCTGGACGCGCGATCGGCAACCGCGCCTTGGCGGCGCGCTGCATCGACTGGATCGCCGCGATCGTCTCGCTCGCTGCTCTGCGGCTATATCGCGGTGCGCTACGAGCCGTTGACCTACTGAGATCGCGATGCTGCCGCGCGAAGGCATCATCGGCAGCGCGCATCCTGATCATCCTGGTGCTGGAAGGCAGCCGGCGCATCTCCGGCTGGGGCTTCGTCGGCATCATCCTGGCGATGGCGGTCTACATCTATATCAGCCCGCACCTGCCGGGCGACTTCCAGACCCGCTACGTCTCGCCGGAACGGCTCGTCGTCTACAACGGCCTCGACGTCAACGGCATCATCAGCGCGATCCTTGCGGTGGCGGTGCTGATCGTCATTCCGTTCACGATTCTCGGCCAGGTGCTGGCGCGCACCGGCGGCGCCGACTTCTTCTCCGACGTCGCCATGTCGGCGATGGGCCGCTTCCGCGGCGGCGCCGCCAAGATCGCGGTGGTGGGCTCCGGCGCTGTTCGGGATGATCTCCGGCAGCGCGGTGTCGAACGTGCTGGCGGTCGGCATCGTCACCATCCCGACCATGATCCAGTCGGGCTTCACGCGCTACCGGGCGGCGGCGATCGAATCGGTCGGCTCGACCGGCGGCCAGCTGATGCCGCCGGTGATGGGCGCGGCCGCCTTCATCATGGCGGAGTTCCTGCAGGTGTCGTACGGCGCGGTCTGCGTCGCCGCCGCGATTCCGGCGTTCCTCTACTACGCCTGCCTGTTCATCCACGTCGATCTCGAGGCCGCCAAGCACAAGATCGGCGCCGCCGAGATCAAGGATGCGCCGGCGCTCTCCGAGGTGCTCAAATCGGGCTGGCACTTCCTGGTGCCGATCACCTTCCTGGTCGCTCGCGCTGATCTATCCCGAGATCTTCCGGCTGACGCCGGAGAAGGCCGCGATCGTCGTCGACCGCGCATCCTGATGGTGCTCACGCTGATCTTCGGCTACCGCGGCAAGCGCCCGACGCTGCCCGGCATGCTGATGGCGATCGATCGAGACCGGGCGCGTCTCGCTCGACATCATCCTGATCGGCGCCGCCGCCGGCATCATGGTCGGGATCATGAGCATTTCCGGCCTCGCCTTCAGCATGACGCTCCAGCTGCTGGCGCTGTCCGGCGACAACGTGTTCCTGCTGCTGCTGCTGATCGCGGTGCTCGCCTTCGTGCTCGGCATCGGCCTGCCGACGGTGAGCGTCTATATCCTGACCGCGACGTTGCTGGCGCCGGCGCTGGTCAAGCTCGGCGTGACGCCGATGGCCGCGCACATGTTCGTCATGTACAACGGCATGCTGTCGATGATCACGCCGCCGGTGGCGTTCGCCGCCTATGCGGCCGCCAACATCGCGCGCACCGACGGCTGGACCACCGGCTGGGTCGCCTGCCTGGTCGGCTGGAGCACGTTCGTCCTGCCGTTCCTGTTCGTGCTGACGCCGAGCCTGCTGATGGACGGCCCGGCCTATCTGATCGTGTGGAACTTCGTGCGCGTCCTGTTCGGACTGTTCGTCGGCACCGCCGCGATCGTCGGCTTTGCGCTCGCGCCGCTTGTCGGTGCCGATGCGCGCGTGCTCTACGGCGTGGTGGCGCTGCCGATCGTGCTGCCGCCGGAAACGTTCACCGGCGGGCACTACGTCAATTTCATCGGCATCGCAGCCGGAATCGCGCTGCTGACGTTCGACCATCTGCGGCGCGAGAGCGCAAGGAAGCGCGAGGCCATCTCGCACTGATCCCGGTCATTTTAGGGCGCGACGAAGTCGGCGAACCGCATGCAGCCAAGTGTACGCAGGCTGCGTAAACTGCTTTCGATGCGTCGTCCCGGAATGACGCGAAACCTCAAGCGCATACGCTCAAGAAGAACATCGCCCGCAACATGCGGGCGATGCAATCATCCTGTCAGTGTCGGATCGCGTCAGGCGGCGGCCTTGTCCTCGCGCCAGATGCCGAGCGCTTCCTGCGCCGGACGGTCGGAGATCGAGAACAGCACCGATCTCCTTCGTCGGCTTGTGCGCGTAGTGCTTCCACGGCGGCACGACGAACACGTCGTTCGGGCCCCATTCGCAGCACCTTCGCCGTCGACCGTGGTCGTGCCCTGCCCTTCGACGCAGACGAAGATGGTGCCGTCGGTGCTGCGGTACTGCTCGCCCTTGAAGCCCTTCGGGAACATGCGCGAGGTTGGCGCCCATGGTCGGCAGCACCGGGCCGCCGTTGATCGGATTGGCGTAGCGCACGCGCGCGCCATGACGCTTGTCGACGTCGCCGGCCTTCATCATGCGCTCGATGATCGGGCGCGTGCGCGCATAGGTGTAGTTGATCACCGGGCTGCGCTTGGTCATCGTCGCCGGCGCGCCGTCGGGCAGCACGCCCGAGCCGTAGAACGCGAGCGAATCGCCGTCCGCGCGGTTGGTCGCCTGCGTGGCGCTCTCGAAATGCTCGGCGAACGAGGTCTCGAAGAAGTTGACCTGCGGGAAGTCGAGCACGTCGAGCCACAGCATCGGCTTGTCCGACGTGTTGCCGTGGTCGTGCGGCGCCCAGTTGGCGGTGATGACGAAGTCGCCGGGCGACATGAAGGACTTCTCGCCCTCGACCGCGGTGTAGGCGCCGTCGCCGTCGAGCACGAAGCGGATCGCCGACGACACGTGCCGGTGCGCCGGCGCGACTTCGCCGGGCAGGATCATCTGCACGCCGGCAAACAGCGTGTTGGTGGCCTTCGACTCGCCCGCGCATGCCGGGATTCTCCAGGATCAGCACGCGGCGCTCGGCCTCCTCGGCGGTGATCAGGCCGCCGGATTCCATCACCAGGCGCTTGATGTCGTCGTAGTGCCAGATCACCGGCGCGCACGCGGGTCTTCGGCTCCTTGGTGACGACGCTGCTCATCACCTTCCAGAGCGGCGTCATGCCGTGCTTGGCGATGCGCTCGTAGTATTCCTCCCGCATCGCCTCGATGTTGTGCTTGGGGCCCGGGGTCCTTGGTCGACGGTCGCGGTGGCCATCGCGCTCTCCTCTCGGTTGGGGAACTTCTTGCCAATTACAGTACGAACAATGCGGAACAGGCAATTAGTATATAATGAAACTATCTCCCGGCGGAAGCCGTCCCGGCGGGGGTTTTTGCCGCCCCGGGGACGGAACGGCCGCCCGGGCTCCGGCGGCCCGGTCAGGTGTTCACGTTGCCGCCGTCGACCGCGATGGTCTGGCCGGTGACGAAGTCGCTGTCGGCCGAGGCCAGGAATACCAGCGCGCCCAGCAGGTCCTGCGGCTGCTCGTCCCGGCGCAGCGAGCGCGACTGGACTGCGCGGTCGCGGGCGGTCTGCGACGTGGCCCGGGATTCTCGCGCATCACCGTGTCGCTCAGCGTAAAGCCGGGCGCCAGCGTATTGACCCGGATGCCGTGCTCGCCGAGCTCGCGCGCCAGCGCCCGGGTCATGCCGATGATGCCGCCCTTCGACGGTGACGTAGTGCAGGAACCAGGGGATGCCGCGCAACGCGGTGCCCGAGCCGATGTTGATGATCTTGCCGTAGCCCTGCGCGATCATGTGCGGCGCGACGTGCTTCACCATCAGGAACGGGCCGCGCAGGTTGACCGCCATGACCTTGTCCCAGGTCTCGACGTCGATCTCGGTGCACTTCGCTTCCGGCAGCGGCGCGAACAGCGCGGCGTTGTTGACCAGCACGTCGATCTTGCCGAAGCGCTCCATGGTCTGCGCGACCAGCTTCTTCACCGATGTCTCGTCGCTGACGTCGGCGATCGCGCTGGTGACCGAGTTGACGCCATGCCGGGCGGCGATCTCCTCGGCGATCTCTTTGCCGTCGGCGATGTCGGCGATCATGACGCGCGCGCCCTCGTCGGCGAGCGCCTGCGAATAGTGCCGGCCGATGCCCTTGGCCCCGCCGGTGACGATGACGACACGGCCGTCCAGTCTTGCCATGGTTGCTGCTCCGGCTGGGCTGACAGTCGCGGCCACTCAAGCCTGCGCGACTTTCCACGAGGCGAAGCCGGCGCCGACCAGCGTCTCGGGACTGGGGAAATAGTCGATCAGCTCGAAGCCCGTGCTGCCGGCCGCCGCGTGCGCGACCACCCAGTCGCGGATTTCGTGCGCGCCGTTGCCGGTGCGCGGCAGCGCGCTCGCTCAGGAAGGCAGCGAGCCGCGTCTCCTCGCCGTCCTGGAAATGCTCGATGCAGGCGTGGTCGAACTCCTCGTCGATCCAGCCCATCGTGGTCTCGCCGATCGAATGGCTCAGGCCGCCAGTGCCGAGGATGGCGACGCGCAGCGGCTCGGGATAGCTCTCGATCGCCTTGCGCAGCACCCGGCCCCAGGCGAGGCAGCGGTGGATGCTGGGCATCGGCTCTTCGAGATCGTTGACGATGACCGGAACGAGCGGTAGGTCGCGATCGACGCCCATGCGCCAGAGCGGAATGCAGGTGCCGTGGTCGAGCTTGAGCCGGTGCGACAGCGCCGGTTCGAAGTCGCTGTCGAGTGCGACATTGAGCAGGTGCCGGCCGAACGCCGCATGGCCCTTCAGCCGGGACACCGGATAGACCTTCTGCATGAACGGCTCGGGCGGGCCGTCGTGCTCGTCGCCGATGCCGATACAGACCGCCGGCAGGTTGTTCAGGAAGAAGTTGACCCAATGGTCCGGCGAGATCACCACCAGCACATCGGGCCGGCAGGCGCGGAGCCGGCCGCCAAGCTCGTCGAACGCGCGCGTCAGTTGCGCGCGATGAGCGGCCGGCATGATCTCCCAATCCCGCGCGATGATCGGGCCGTGGCTCGCAGCGAACACTCCGACCAGACTAGCCATGGGCGGCCTCTTTCTGCGGCTGCTTGCTCTGGTCGCTGAGCGCGCTCAGCCGCGCCATGAACTCCGGCTGCGGCATGCCGCGGACCTGGAAATAGAACCGCAGCAGATAGGCGTTGACGTGCGGCGCGATCGCGCCGACGTCGTCGGCCATCACCGCGGCGCGCATCTTCGGCGATATGCCGTAGCGGTCGAGGAAACCCGTCATGTCGGCGCGGTACTCCGCCGCGAGCTTCGGATCGTTGTGCAGGTCGTAGAACAGCTTGCTGAGCGAGTAATCGGTCATCGCCGCACCTCGGTTGCGGTCATTTCGTCACGTACGTTACGGCAACGCCTTCCGTGAAGCCAGTCCCGCATGCTCGCGCATTCTCAGGTGAGCTTTGCACAAATGGTTCACCCCACCCCGTCTCCTCCAGGGGAGGGTGGCAACGGTACCCTCAGTGCCACGTCTTCGGGATCTGCCAGCAAAGGTGCCGGCAGTCCTGCATCCGCGCTCACCGCAACGCCTCACCCTCCCCTGGAGGGGGAGGGTCGACGCCGAGCGGTAGCGAGGCGGCGGGGTGGGGTGAGGGATTGTGCAATTGTTACCAAGGGAGCGCGAGCGCACCGCCATCCGCTCAATGACAACAAGCCCCCAGGCAGGTTGCGATCAGGGCTTGCCGCCGACCTTGCGGGCGTACTGTCTCGAAGCCGGCAAGCTGCTGCTTGATCAGGTCGATGCGCGGTCTGGTCCTTCAGCTCAAGCGTCTTCTCGTCGAACTTCTGCGCGCGCGAACGTGACGATCACCTCCGGCCGCCCGAAGATGAGGGCATCGAGCGCGGTGAGCGCCATGCGTAGGTGATACTGCATGCGCGAGCCGCCGAGGATGCCGCCGGCGCAGGACTGCAGCGCGACCGGCTTGTCCTTGAACGGCTGGTCCTTCATGCGCGAGACCCAGTCGATGGCATTCTTCAGGCCGCCGGGGATCGACCAGTTGTACTCGGGCGAGACGATGACGATGCGCGTCGGCACTGCGGATGGCGTCGGCCCAGGCCGTGACCTCGGCCGGGAAGCCCGCCGACTGCTGGACGTCGAAATTGTAGATCGGAATTTTTTCGAACGACGGCGCGGCGCGCAGCGACAGTCCGGCCGGCGCCAGCGCCGGCAAGTGCGCGCGCCAGCGCGGCGTTGTAGGAGCCTTTGCGCAGCGAGCCGCAGATCACCAAGCGTATCGAGTTTCTGTCAGCCACGGTCACCCCCGAAATAGGCGCGGCGCCGAAGGGCGCCGGTCCGGCGCATTGATAGCGGATCGCCACGGTCCGGGCAAGGGATCCGCCGGCCGGCATGCGAGTCGCCGGCAGGTCAGCCCTTCGGCGCCACACGCGCGATGTAGGTCGCGAACGCGGCAAGCTGCTGCTTGATGAAACCGCGGGTCTGCTCGTCCTTGAGCTCGCCGGTCTTCTCGTCGAACTTCGAGGCGCAGTTGCCGATGAAGATTTCCGGCTTGTTGAGCACGAACGCGTCGAGGAACGCCATCGCCTTGCGCATGTCGTACTGCACGCGGGCGCCGCCGACCGGTCCGGGCGAGGCCGACTGCAGCGCGACCGGCTTGCCGGCGAACGGCTGGTTCTGCAGCCGCGACACCCAGTCGATGGCGTTCTTGAGGCCGCCCGGAATGGTGAAGTTGTATTCCGGCGTGCAGAAGATCACGCCGTCGGCGGCGCGGATCGCATCGGCCAGCGTGTTGACCGCCGCCGGGAAGCCGGTCGAGTTCTGGATGTCGGCGTTGTAGAGCGGAAAGTCGGCGAAGCGACGGCGCCGCCGTGATGGTCATGCCGTCCGGCGCCAGCGACGGCAGCGCCCGCTGCACCATGGCGTTGAAGGAGCCCTTGCGCAGCGAGCCGCAGATCGAAATCACATTCAGTGCCATGTCGCCCTCTTAATGGTCGGCCGGCGCACGACCGCGCGCCCCTGGCTCTCCCTACCGGGACGCGCCGGGACCGACAAGTCAACTGCGCGTGCAGTCATAAGGTTTGCGTCGATGCATTCCAGGGTCGAGGCGGCTGTGACTATGCCCTCTCCCCTTGTCGGAGAGGGCAGCACTGAATTTTCAACGCACTCAAGTTGGAGAGCGGTCGGAACTCGCTGCGCGTCCAGACCCCATTCTTTGCGCTGAACCGCCGCGGTTGCCCTCTCCCGACGCAAGTCGGGCCTGCCCGACTTGCACATAACGAGCGCATCCGGGGCAAGCCCCGGATGCGTGGGCGAGGGCACAATCGCAATGACCGCGCCCGCGGCCAGGGGCTACGGCTGCTGTTCGATACCGGCCTTCTCGCGCACCGTCTGCCACTTGGCGATTTCGCCTGCGATATGGGTCTTGAGCTCGGCGGGCGTCGAGCTGCGGTTCTGCGCGCCGAGCTTCAGGATTTGGTCCCGCACGCTGTCGCGCGCCAGCAGCTCGACCATCGCCTTGTTCATCTTCTGGACGATCGCCGGCGGCGTGCCGGCCGGCAGCGCGACGCCATACCAGCTCGTGACGTCGTAGCCCGGCATGCCCGATTCCGCAAAGGTCGGCACATTCGGCAAGATCGGATTGCGCTGCGGCGAGGTCACCGCGATCGCCTTGAGCGCGCCAGAGTTGACCTGCCCCTGAATGGTCTGGATCAGTTCGAACACCATCTCGACGTCGCCCGACAGCATGCCGGCCAGCACCGCGGGCGTGCTGCGGTACGGCACGTGGCGCATGTCGAGCGCGGCGATCTGTTTCATCAGCTCGCCGGCGAACTGCTGGGTCGTGCCTGCACCGGCGCTGCCGAAGTTGTACTTGCCGGCGTTGGCCTTGATGAGCGCCACGGTGCGGGCGAGATCGTTCGCCGGAAAGTCCGGGCGCGTCACCAGCGCGAGGCCGGCAGTCGCGACCATCGACACCATCTCGAAGTCGTTGACCGGATCGTAGCGCAGCGTCTTGTACATCACGGCGGAGATCGCGTGCGCGTTGCTCATCATCAGCGCCAAGGTGCCGTCCTTGGGCCCCTTGGCGACGGCGTCAGCCGCGGTCATGCCGCCAGCACCTACGCGGTTCTCCACCACCACCGGCTGGCCGAGAATCTCGGACATGGCCTGCCCGACGAGGCGCGCCGCGATGTCGGTGCCGCCGCCCGCGCCGAACCCGACCAACAGTTTGATTGGCCGGCTCGGCCAGTCCTGCGCGTGCAGCGGCGCCAAGGCAAAACTCGAAAAGACAACGGCGAAAAGCGCCAGGCGCGAACTACGCAACAAAGCCATGCATCCTCCCAACTGTTTTTTTTCTCGCGCGTGCGTCGCGCGATGTTTCCACGTGACCGGTGCGCTCCCTCTCCCCATTTGGGAGAGGGTTGGGGCGAGGGGATTACCAATCTCGAAACCGTAACCCCTCACCCCACCCCTCTCCCTACGGGAGAGGGAGCAGACCTCCTATGCGGCATTGTCGCAATCATTGCTCGTCCTCGATCGGATTCGAAAGCACGCCGATCCCCTCGATGTCGATCTCGCAGGTGTCGCCGTGCTTCATCCAGAGCGGCGGCTTGCGCGCGTGGCCGACACCCGAGGGCGTGCCGGTGAAGCAGATGTCGCCCGGCTCGAGCGTGATGCCCTGCGGCACATAGACCAGCGTCTCGGCCACCGGGAACATCATGTTGTCGGTGTTGTCGGACTGCAGCGTCGTGCCGTTGAGCCGCGTCTCGAATCTTCAGGCCCTTGCCGCCCGCCGGCACTTCGTCGGCGGTCACCATCCAGGGGCCGAAGCCGCCGGTGCGGTCGAAGTTCTTGCCCATGTCCCACTGCGTGGTCTTGCGCTGGAATTCGCGCACCGAGCCTTCGTTGCCGCAGGAATAGCCGGCGATGCAGGAATAGGCATTGTCCATCGTGAGGTGCTTGGCGCGCTTGCCGATCACGAAGATCAGCTCGGCCTCGTAGTCGAGCGTCTCGGACGCTTTCGGCCGGATGATCGGCTGGCTCGTGCGGCACCAGCGAGGTGTTGCACGCGCATGAAGATGGTCGGAAATTTCGGCAGGTTGTCGCGCTGCGGGCCTTCCTTGACGTGTTCGAGGTAGTTCAGGCCGAGGCAGATCGATCTTGCCGGGCCGCGCCACCGGCAGCGCCGAATTTCAGGCCCTTGAGCGGGCGGCGCGCCGACGCCGGCGCGTGCTTCGCCGCATCCTTGAGCGCCGACAGGTCGCCGTTGCCGCGCGCGCAGCACCTCGCCGAGATCGTCCGGGATGCTCTTGTCGACCGCCTGCAGGTCGATCACCTGGTCGCCCTCGACGACGCCGAGATGCAATCCCCGCGGCTTCAAACCCTACGATTTTCATGTGTCACGTTCCTTGTTCGTTAAGAAGGCGCATCGGCGTCGCCGCAATCTGCGACGTCACGCAAACGCCTTGCCGACCAGCGCAGCGATCTCGTTGCGGGTCGTCAGGAACACGTCGTCGCGCGCCTTGACCTTGCGGGCGATCTCCTCGAAAGCCCAGGCGCCGGTCGGCCGTCCATAGACGTGCGCATGGCAGGTGACGTCGAGCATCACCGCCTCGTCCTCGCCCTTGAGCATGTGACCGAGCGCCTCGTCGAACAGCTCGACGAACTGTCCCGGCGAACGGCCGAAGCGCATGGCGTGCGGCAGGTCGTTGACCTCCATGGTCAGCGGGATGGCGACGATTCCTGGCCGTCATCGAACATCTGCAGGTAGGGCCGATCGTCGTCGAACACGTCGCCCTGCCACACGTAGCCGGCCTCTGCCAGAAAGCGCGCACTCTCGGCCGAGGGCGTGCCGCGCGGACTGACCCAGCCACGCGGCCGCTGGCCGGCCGCCGCCTCCAGCGCGGCGGTGGTCTTGGCGATGTCGGCTCTCACCTGCTCGGGCGAGAGCTGCGCCGGGATGATGTCCTGCGCGTAGCAGTGGGCGACGAGTTCGTGGCCGGCCGAGACGATCGCTTTCACCGCGGCGGGCGTACGCTCGCCGAACACGCCGCTCACCATCACGCTCGCGCGCGTACCGGCGCGATCGAGCGACACGCAGCAGCCGCTCGATGCCGCGCGTCGCACCGTAGCTGCCCCAGGACAGCGCATTGGTGTCGAACGCGCCGGCCGGAAGCGGATTACCCATCGGGCCGATGCCGGGCGCCTTGCCGTCCGACCAGCCCTCGTAGGCGACGTTGAGCACGACCGCGACATGGCGCCCGCCCGGCCAGCGAAACTTGCGATCGAGCCGAACGACGCGCGCCGCGCGCGCCACCGCATCCAGGCCATTCTGCATCCAACTTGCTCCGGGAGGTCAGCGGGGAGGGAAAGCGCCGGACTATACCGGGCTCATGCCGGGCGTGCCAATGCGCGCACCCGGAAATGCCGTCGCAGCACGTCGCGGGCGGCTTCGCCGGCCTCGAGGCTCCAGGCGTTCACCACCGCCAGCCGGAAGCCGCCGGGCGGCATGGCGTGCTGCGCCGGGATCCTTGTCCTCGTGGAAGGTGATCTGCACGCTGGAAATCCCCGGCATCCGCCGCACCTGCGTCGACCACCTCGTCGGCGGATGTCGATAGCGCGGACCATGCGGCCCGAACAAGCACGACGCTGTAGCCGTCGCGGCGGTCGGCGTCGGCGAAGTCCCATTTGCGCGTCGTGATAGAGCCGGACCACCGCATCGACCCAGCCGGCGCCGTAGAGATCCGGCCATTGATCGCTCATGCGCAGGTGCACCTCGATCATCCGGCCGCCGATGGTCTCGATGTTGAGGATGCCGGTGTAGCCGGCGAGATGCTCGCGTATCCAGGCGCCGCAATAGTTCTCGACCTCGGGCTCGCGTGCGCGGCGTGAACCGTCCAGTGGTCGAAGGTGCCCTCCCCGCTCGGCGCGCCGGTGACGTGCCGCCACCAGCGCGGCTCGCCGTCCACCACCGCGACGTCCGAGCTGACATGACGGCCTTCGAGCAGCGTCATCCACATGTGCCCCGGCGTGAGGTTCGCTTCGTACTCGGCGACGGTGTGAAGAACGCGGCTGCCGATCGCCCATGCCCTTGAGGTTGGTGATCGGCTTTGAGAACACCGGAAAGCGCGGCGGCGGTACGCCGTGGGGCGCGGCGTCGAGACCCTGGCTCTGCGCGATCGCGATCTTGTCGTAGACCCAGCGATGCTCCGGATACCAGAGCCAGGCGTCGCTGTCTTCGGTCGGGATATTGACGTCCGGCGGACAGTTCGCCGCGCTCGAAATATTGCAGGCGCCAGGGATCGGCTTCGCAGATCGGCATGTGCCAAGATATCAACGGACGAAGTGATTGCGCACGCAGCCCTGATCTTCACGCGACTTGGTCCGTCCTGCGCGACCAGCGCCTGCACCGAGAAATACCGCTTGTCGTCGGTCCAGACCGCCGACCGGCTTCCAGCCGGAGCCGCGCGCCAGCGCACCGAAGGCTTCGAGCGTGTACTTGTAGCTGTTCTCGGTGTGGATGGTCTCGCCGGCGCGGAATTCGATCATCCGGCCCGCGACACGCACCTTCTGGCGCTTCTTGCTGGCGAGATGCATCTCGATGCGGTGGCGCTCGGAATTGTAGAACGCCTGGTGGCTGAAGCTGGCGAGATCGAAAGTGGCCGTCGAGCTCGCGGTTGATGCGCGTGAGCAGGTTGAGATTGAATTTCGCCGTGACGCCGGCGACGTCGTTGTAGGCGGCGTTGAGGATCGCCGGCGTCCTTCACCAGGTCGACGCCGATGATCAGCGTCGCGCCGCGGCCCAGAATGCTGCCGCGCATGACGCAGGAACGACGCAGGCCTCGTGCGGCTCGAAGTTGCCGATGGTCGAGCCCGGAAAGAATCCGATCCGCGGCATGCTGGCGACCGCCGCCGGCAGACGGAACGGCTTGGTGAAGTCGGCTTCGACCGGCAGCACCGCAAGCTGCGGATAATCGCTGCCGCAGCTCGTCGGCCTCGTGCGCGAGCATCTCGGAGGAAATGTCGACCGGCACATAGGCGGCGATCGCCGGCGCGGCCGCCGAGCAGGATGCGCACCTTCGTGCTCGAGCCGCTGCCGAACTCGATCAGCGCCGCGCCCGGCGGGAATAAGCCGCGCGATGTCGGCCGCGTGCGTCGCGCAGGATCGCGAGCTCGCACGCGGGTCGGATAATATTCCGGCAGCGCCGTGATCTCCTCGAACAGCCGCGCGCCGGCGTCGTCGTAGAAATATTTCGGGCGACAGCCGTTTCGGCCGCGCCGTCAGCCCGGCGATCACGTCGCGGGCAAATGCGAATCCGCTTCGGCCGGTTCGACCGCATGACGGCCTGGCTGCGCGGCCATTAGCGACTCGCCATGCGTCATCGCTCCGGCGTACTCCACAAGCCGCAGCCCGCTGAACTGCCAGCGCGCCGGCGGATAGAAGAAATTGCGATAGCTCGCGCGCGCATGCCCCTCGGGCGTCGCGTGCGAGCTGCCGCGCAGCACCATCTGGTTGATCATGAACTTGCCGTTGTATTCGCCGAGCGCGCCTTCGGCCGCGCGATAGCCCGGATAGGGCAGATAGGCGCTGCGCGTCCATTGCCAGACGATGCCGAAGGCGTCGTCGAGCAGATTGGCGCGCGCCGCCACCTCCCATTCCGCTTCGGTCGGCAGGTGCTTGCCGGCCCAGCGCGCGAATGCGTCCGCCTCGTAATAGCTCACGTGCGTCACCGGCGCGTCGCGGATCGACCGGCCGAGGCCGCCGAGCGTGAGCGTGAAGCCACACGCCGTCGATGTCGCGCCAATAGCCCGGCGCCTCCCAGTCCTCCGTCCTCGACCGTCGCCCAGCCGTCGGAGAGCCAGAGCGACGGCGTCGCATAGCCGCCATCGGCCATGAATTCGAGCCATTGCGCATTGGTGACGAGGCCGCGCGCGATGCGCACCGGCTGCAGGAAGACCTGATGCGCCGGCCCTTCGTTGTCGAAGCAGTAGCCGTCGCCGGCGAAACCGATGCTGTGGATGCCGGACGGCAGCTCGCGCAAACGCGTCGGAGGATGGCGCGACGGCGGCGCGCGCCAACCGGCATCGTAGCACGGTGCGACCGGATTCTGCGCGAAGGCGTGCAGGATGTCGGTGAGCAGCAGCTCCTGGTGCTGCTGCTCGTGATGAAGCCCGATCTCCAGAATGCGCAGCACCTCGGCGCCAGCTCGGCGTCCGGCACCGTCGCGAGCAATCGCTCGACCGCCGTCGTCGACATGCGCGCGGATAGGCGGCGACGCCGCGCGCAGTCCGGCCGCGTGACCAGTCCGCGCTGCGGGCGCGCGTGACGCGGACCGGCCGCGACGTAGTAGGAGTTGAACAGATAGGCGAAGCGGTCGTCGAACACGCGATAGCCGGCGAGATGCGGCACCAGCAGGAACTGCTCGAAGAACCAGGTCGTATGCGCGCGGTGCCATTTCGTCGGGCTGGCATCCGGCATCGACTGCACGATCTGGTCCTCCGGCCCGAGCGGCGCAGCGCGCCGTTCGGTCTCGGCGCGCACGCGGCGGAACGCGTCGCGCCAGTACGCCCGTGGATCGTCGGAGGAGGCTGTGAGTTGTCAGTGCGAACTCTCATCGTCGCGATGGCGACGAAGGAGGTGATGAAGTCGCGGGCGTCATGCCCTATCCCGGGCTGGAGGAGCAACTCATTGTGGTGACGAAAACGAAGGTTCGCGGCGAATTGTTCCGCGCTCATTACCTAATCGATCCCAGGCCATCCGGCAAAGCCTCTCCGGATCGTCGCGCACAATTTATGACGGCCGTGACGACAATGCCAGTGGCTGTCAAGAACCGCTGATTCTTGAATGGCTTATGCCTCGATTCGGGCGCCCGGAGCGCCCGCGCGGGGGAGCTTGCGCGCCGTTACTTGAGCACGGCAGCGCCGGCGGCGGCGGCCACGCCGTCCTGCTGGCCGGTGCCGCCGCTCGCACCGATCGCCCCGATGATCTTGCCGTTCAGGACGATCAGAACACCGCCCTCGGAGGCGACCGGCGCATCCGGGAAACGTCGTGAACGTCGGTGTTGCCTGCGGCAAATTGATCCGCGAATGCCTTGCTCGGCCGGCGGAACAAGACCGCCGTGCGCGCCTTGGCGCGCGAGATTTCGACCGACGCGTGCTGGGTGCCGTCCATCTTCTCGAAATAGATCGAGCTCGCCGGCCGGCCCCACGATGGCAAACGCCATGCGCCAGTTGTTCTTCTTGGCCTCGGCAAAAGCCGCGCCAGCGACTGCCTTGGCCTGCTCGTTGGTGATGGGCGGCACCGTAGTCGGGCGGCGCGATCGGACCCGGAGCCGGGCTGGCGGCGCCGGCTGCTGCGCCAGCGCAAGCCGTCGCCGACACCAGCGCCGAGCGCGATGCCCAGCGCCATCAAGACATGAGGTCGCATGGTCCTGTCTCCACCTTCTACCGCGCCGTCCAAGGCGTCATGATGTTGTCGAAAATTCGTCGTCTTTGCGGATCGCGCTGGATGATCCATCTCATCTGGGGTCGTGCGCTTGGGCGAGCTTCGAACAGGATAGGCGAGTTGCCGTTCCGCGAGCAAGACGCGCAGCGAGGCTGCACGTTCGACGGATGAGCAAGCGGCGCTATACGGGGAATCCGACGGACATGAAGACGCGAACAATGCGACGGGCTCAGGCCCTGCTGGCGGCGCTGCTGATCGGCATGCCGACCGCGGCCTTCGCTCAGGCCAATTGCCGCAATACCGGCACCTTCGACGCCGTGGCTCGCCGCCTTCAAGAAGGAGGCCCGCAGCCAGGGCATCTCGCGAAGCCGCGATCGCCGCCGCCTCGCCCTATCTGGTGCTCGACCAGCGCATCATCAACATCGATCGCGGCCAGAAATTCTTCGCGCAGAATTTCCTCGAGATCTCCGACAAGATGCTGGCGGGCGGGCGCATCCCGAACGGCGTCAACAAGATCAAGCAGCATCAGGCGCTGTTCGTGCGCGAGGACAAGGACTTCGGCGTTCCGGCCTCGGTGATCACCGCGTTCTGGGGACTGGAAAGCGATTTCGGCGCCGGCCAGGGCAAGGACCATTCGATCAAGTCGCTCGCGACGCTGGCCTACGACTGCCGCCGTCCGGACATGTTCCGCGGCCATCTGTTCGACTCCCTGCGGCTGATCGAGCGCGGCGACCTGCGCGCCGAGGAGATGATCGGCTCGTGGGCGGGCGAGCTCGGCCAGACCCAGATGATGCCGTCCGAATACATGGCGCATGCCATCGACTACGACGGCGACGGCAAGCGCAACCTGATCAAGAGCGTGCCGGACGTGATCGGCTCGACCGGAAAGTATCTCGTCCATCTCGGCTGGAAGCGCGGCGAGCCGTGGCTGCAGGAGGTGCGCGTGCCCGCCAACCTGCCCTGGAAGGAAGCCGATCTGTCGGTCCAGCATCCGCGCTCGCAATGGGCGACGTGGGGCGTGACCCGGCCCGACGGCAAGCCGCTGCCGACCGACAACATGAAGGCGTCGCTGGTGCTGCCGGTCGGACGGTTCGGCCCGGCGTTTCTCGCCTACGACAATTTCCAGGCCTATCTGAAGTGGAACCAGTCGCTGAATTATTCGCTGACCGCCGGCTACTACGCGACGCGGCTCGACGGCGCGCCGGCGATGAACCGCGGCAGCGCGAATATTCCGAAGATCACCTTCGATGAGACGCGCGAGCTGCAGGAGCTCCTGCAGAAAGCGCGGCTACGACGTCGGCCGCATCGATGGCGTGCTCGGCCTCAAGAGCCGCATCGCGATCCGCGACATGCAGATCAAGTTCGGCATGCCGGCCGACGGCTGGCCGACCGCGGAACTGCTTGCGCGATTGCGCGGCGTTCAGCGCTGACGATTTCAATTCGTTCGGGCAGAAGAAGTTAAGTCGTTTCCTTCGGGCAGAAGAAGTTAAGTCGTTTGTCACGAGAAAGTTCCGTTGCACGGAGTCTCGCGGCATCGCGATCGATGTCGCATGTTGTCTGAACAGACGTTCATCGAGTGTGCGATTTTAGCAACAAACTCCGGCCGCAATACCTCGCTAGTTCTCGCGTCCTCACCGCTTCGATTGGAGGACTACGTGGCCGGGCCGTTCGCTGAAATCACGATGAAGCAAAGAACGCGTTGTGCGTTGCTCGCCGGCTCGATGATGTCGGTCATCGCCGCTGCGCCCGCGATGGCCGCCGACGGAGTTGGCGCATCTGGTTTCACGCAGGCGCCAATCGTGCTCGCGCAAGCCATCGATCCGCAACCGAAGACCAAAGCGCCGCCGCCGAAGGGAGCGCCGCCGCCAGCCGCGGTGCCGCGTGCCGCGCCGCCGCCACCGCCGGTGCAACCGAAGGCCGTTCAGACGCCGCCGCCGGCGCCCACCGCACAGCCGCCCGTGCCCGCACAACCGCGGCAGTTCGGCGTGCCCAAAGGCGCTCCCGCGACCGTGCCACAGACCGGCGTGCAGCAACCTCCGCCGCCCGGCGTAGCGCCGCGGCAGTTCGGCGGCCCCAAGAGCGTGCAGCAACCGCCGGTGCAGACTCAGCAGACGCCGCAGGCACAGCCCGGCTTGCCGAAAACAATGCAGCCGGTGCAGACCCAGCCCGTTCCGCCGAAAGGCCCGCAACCGGCTCTAACCCAACCTGCCCTGAAGGGACCCCAGCCGGTGCAGCGACAACCGTCCGTCGGGGTGGGCACGCCCCCGCCCGTCGGAGCGGGCACGCCCGGCTTCGCACGCCCGCAGCCCGGTGTCGTTCAGCCGCCGCCGCCCGCGGCGGCCCTCACGCCGATGCGCGGGAACGTCGATCAGTTGCGCTCGCACCGGATCGAGCGCAAGGAAAGTGACGGTCGTGTCGTGATCCAGGAGCCGGGCGGACGCGTCATCGTGCGCGATCGCGGCCGTGTATTTATCCGCCACGACGAGACCGAGCGTTTCCGGCATTTCGGCGGAAATCATCGCTTCGAGGACCGCGGCCGTGAGCGGTTCGCCTATGTCGGGCGGCCCGGCGGCTATCAGATCATCACGGTCACCGATCCGAACGGGCGCATGCTCCGTCGCATCCGCCGCGGGCCGGACGGCCGCGAGGTCGTGCTGATCAACAACGCCGTGGTCGGCGCCGCGGTCGCCACCGGCTTCATCCTGGCGCTCGCCGCGCCGCAGATATTGATTCCCGCGCGAACGCTATATCGTCGACGTTCAGGCGGCGCCGCCGGCGCTGCTCTACGAGACCTTCAACGCGCCGCCGGTGATGCCGCTTGAACGCGCCTATGCGCTCGACGAGATCCGCTACAACGTCGCCCTGCGCGACCGCGTGCGCCGGGTCGACCTCACCGCGATCACGTTCGATTCCGGTTCGTGGGAACTCGGGCCCGAGCAGTTTCCGCGAACTCGAAGCCGTCGCCAATGGCATCCAGCAGGTGCTGGCAAACCATCCGAATGCGGTGTTCATGATCGAGGGCCATACCGACGCGGTGGGCGCCGATGTCGACAATCTGTCGCTGTCCGACCGGCGCGCCGAGTCAGTCGCGGTCGTGCTCACCGAACAGTTCCAGATCCCGCCCGAGAACCTCGTCACGCAGGGTTACGGCGAGCAGTTTCTCAAGGTTCCGGTGGACGGTCCGAATCGCGACAACCGCCGCGTCGCTCTCCGCAACATCTCGGGGCTGCTTGCCGGGAAATAGCAGCCGCGATCCCGCATCTCAGAGCGCGCTCCGCCGTCAGGCCGGGCGCGCTTTTCTTTTTCGAGCGTCCGACGACTGCTCGATGTGGGCCGACGGCCGGGCCACATCGTCCCCTCCCCCGCCTGCGGGGGGAGGGCTAGGGAGGGGGCAGACAGGGGATTCGAGCAAGCTCACCCCCTCTCCACCTCTCCCCCGCAAGCAGGGGAGAGAGCAGACCGCCGGCGCCGCAGGTAACTCCTCAAATTCAGCCCAGCATCAATCAGGATGCCAGGTCTGTTCAAGACGCCGCTACCGTTCATGACGCCGCGACCTGCCCGGCTTCCCAGCCCAGCATCGCGCGCTTGCGGGTGAGACCCCAGTGATAGCCGGTGATGTCGCCGCTCTTGCCGAGCACGCGGTGACACGGCACCACGAACGACACCGGGTTCTTGCCGACCGCGGCCCCGACGGCCCGTGAGGCTGCGGGCCGCTCGATCTTCGCCGCGATATCCGAATAGGTGGTGGCGCAGCCCATCGGAATCGTCAGCAGCGTCTCCCACACCCGCACCTCGAAGTCCGTGCCGATCAGCACCACGCGCAGCGGCCGGTCCTTTCGCCAGAGCTTGGAGTCGAAGATGCGCTGCGCAAGCGGCGCGGTGCGCGCACTGTCCTCGACACAGGCGGCATGCGGCCAGCGGCCGCGCATGTCGGTGAGCGCCGCCCTCTCCTCTCCGGCATCGGCGAAGGCGAGGCCGGCCAGCCCGCGATCGGTCGCCATCACCAGCGCAGTACCGAACGGCGACGGATGGAAGCCGTAGGAGATCGTCAGCCCGGTGCCGCCGGACTTCCATTCGCCCGGCGACATCGCCTCATGGGTCACGAACAGATCGTGCAGCCGACCTGGTCCCGACAGCCCGACCTCGAACGACGCGTCGAGCACGCTCGCCGAATCGCGCAGCAGGCGCCGGGCGTGATCCAACGTCAGCGCCTGCAGGAACGCCTTGGGCGTCAATCCGGCCCAGCGGCGGAACAGATGGTGCAATTCGGTCGCGCTGGTGCCGGCGGCACGCGCGATGGCATCGGTGTCCGGCTGGTCGCGCCAGTGCTCGGAAATGTATTCGACGGCACGGCGCACGACGTCATAGTCGGAGACCGCGCAGGTCAGTTGCGTCAGGTCGGACAGGCGTTCGGGCGAAAGCATGGAAGCCTCCATTGGTTGCTTCCTGTCTACGCCCGATGGCATGGAGCGCCCACCCGATTTCTGTCTTGGCGGCCTCGGTGAGCTCTTAATTGATCACCGTCCGGGTCGGACCGCGCTTGGCTTCGCCCAGCGCCGCGCTGAGTGCCGAAGCGAAGCTCGCTTTCTCGTCCGGCCCCAGCATGCCGGCGATCGCCAGCCGCCGGCCATGCGAAACCAGGAACAGCCGCTCGATGCCGAACTCGGCATGGACCACACGATCGAGCCGGACCCACAGCGGGTTGAGCGTCCATTCCCTGATTCGGCCGTGGTGAGTGACCTTGCGCACGGTCAGTTCCGACGGCGTGACCGTCACCTGCTCGTAGGCTCTGGCGCGCCGGTAGTTGATGCGGAACGCCCAGTACACCAGCAGCACTTCAAGGCCGCAGAAGCCGAAGACCGGCCACGCCCCCTTGAGTAGGAAATACATGCCGGTGCCGAAACTCAGGCCGCCGATCACCAGCATCAGATTGCGGAATCCCTTGCGGCTCAGCGAGCGGTGGGGCGTGAGCACGGCGGAAAAGAGCGTGGGTTCCTGCGGGGCTGCGTTGTCCGGCGTCATGGCGCGCACTATACCAAATCCCATGGCGCGCAAAACTCCTCGCAAAGCGGTTCGCCGCGGATCCCACAAAACTCTGAAGCGCACCGCGCAGGGTCTGCGCAGGGCGCGTGCGGGAACGGCGGCCAAGGTGAAGGACGCCGGCGAGCGCAAATCGGCCGACCGCAAGGCTGCGGCCGGCGTGGTGAAGGAGTGGACACCGGCCGAAGTCGAGGAAGCGTTCCGCCGCTTTCAGGCGGCCAACGCCGAGCCCAAGGGCGAGCTCCAGTACGTCAATCCGTTCACGCTGCTGGTCGCGGTGGTGCTGTCCGCGCAGGCGACCGACGCCGGCGTCAACAAGGCGACGCCCGCGCTGTTCGCCGCCGCCGACACGCCGGAGAAGATGGCCGCGCTCGGCGAAGCGCGGGTGCAGGACCTGATCAAGACCATCGGACTGTTCCGCACCAAGGCGAAGAACGTGGTGGCGCTGTCGCAGAAGCTCATCGCCGAGCACGGCGGCGAGGTGCCGCGCGACCGCGAGGCGCTCGAAGCGCTGCCCGGCGTCGGCCGCAAGACCGCCAACGTCGTGCTCAACATCGCGTTCGGCGAGCCGACCATCGCGGTCGATACCCACATCTTCCGGGTCGGCAACCGCACCGGGCTTGCGCCCGGCAAGACGCCGTTCGAGGTGGAGATGAAGCTCGACGAGCGGGTGCCGGAAAAGTACAAGCTGCACGCCCATCACTGGCTGATCCTGCACGGCCGCTACGTCTGCATCGCGCGACGGCCGCTGTGCGAAAAATGCATTATCGCCGACCTGTGCAACTGGCCCGCCAAGACCGTGGCTGCGTAAGTTTCGTGCCGGCCACCGCGCTGGCGCCGCGGCGGCCGCTGACATAACATTCCGCCGCGACTCGTGTGGCAGTTCAGAAGTCCGCATCGTTCTTGCCGCGAGTCCGACATGCGGACTTCTGAACCAAAGCCACACTAGATCAGTATGTTGCTAGTGTCCTTCGATTCCGAAGTTCGCAAATGAGGGTGCCGCACATGATGCGAACTTCGGAATTGGGACACTAGCAAGGGTGCTCGCATGGCACTTTCCATCGGCAAGATCACCGCCGGCGTTGTGGTGATCGCCGCCTCCTTCGGCGGCGCATTCTGGGCGATGCACGTATGGTCGCCTGACAGCGACCGGCGGCCCGCCCTCGCCGAGGTGCCGCCGCTCAAGCCGCTTTCGCGCACGTCGATGATCGTCACGCCGACGGCGGTGTCGCTCACGGCGATCCGCGACGTGATCGAGCAGGCGGCGCCCAAGAATATCGCCGGCGAGCGTTCGGACGTGATTTCGCAGTTCCTGAAAGACGGCAAGATCGGCTGGGATATCAACCGCGGCCCGCTCACGGTCACCGGGCGGGCGGATTCGATCGCGGTGTCGGCGCCGCTGAACGGCACCTTGCGCGCGACCGGTCAGTTCTCCGACAAGGGCGGCGACCTCTCCGGCTTGATCGGCAATCTGCTGCAGAACTTCGGCCGCGGCCCCGACGGGCGAAGCGAGAGGCCGAGCGACAGATCGATCGACCAGCGCGGCAATCTGCGCGGCAACGTCACGATGACGTCCCGTCCGACGATTCTTCCGGCCTGGCGGATCGAGCCCAATCTCTCGGCGCAGGTGTCGCTGGCCGACGCCAGCACGACCATCATGGGGTTCCGGCTCAATCTCGCGCAGGACGTTAAGCCGATGGTCGACCAGGCCGTGAACGAGCAGGTCAGCGAGCTGACGGCGAAGGTGCGCAGCGATCCGTTCCTCGAAACGATCGCGCGGCGCGAGTGGAGCAAGATGTGCCGCTCGGTCGCGCTCGGCGCGATGGCCCAAGGCATGCCGAACCTCTGGCTCGAGATTCGGCCCACCCGCGCATTCGCCGCGCAGCCGCGCACCGACCAGACCGCCGTTACCCTCACGCTCGGCGTGCAGGCCGAGACACGCATCGTTCCGGGCGAGACCAAGCCGACCTGCCCGTTCCCGGCGCAGCTCGACATCGTTCCGCAACTCGAGCAGGGCCGCGTCAATCTGGCGGTGCCGATCGACGTGCCGTTCACCGAGCTCAATCGTCTTCTCGAAGCACAGCTCAAGGGCAAGACCTTTCCGGAAGACCGGAGCGGCGCATTTGCCGTCGACGGTCCGCGGCGTGAGCGTGGTCGCATCGGGCGACCGGCTGCTGATCTCGCTGCGCGTCAAGGCGAACGAGAACAGGAGCTGGTTCGGGCTTGGCGCCGAAGCGACCGTGCACGTCTGGGGCCGGCCGGTGCTCGATAGCGACGCGGCAGATGCTTCGGCTCACCGACGTTGCGCTCGACGTCGAGTCGGAGGCGGCGTTCGGCATTCTGGGCGCCGCCGCACGCGCCACCGCGCCGTACCTTGAGAAGGCGGTCGCGGACAGCGCGGTTGTCGACCTCAATCCGCTGGCGCAGAACGCCCGCCAGAGCCTGGAAGCGGCGATCGCCGACATGCGTCAGGCCGCCGACGGCGTACGCGTCGACGCTGCCGTGACGGCACTTCGGCTCGTCGGGATCGAGTTCGACGCGAAGACGCTGCGGGTGATCGCCGAAGCCGACGGCACCGTGCGGGTCGCGGTGACAGCAGCTGCGCGGCAGTGACGGGCGTGACGAGCGTCGCCGCCGCCGCGTCCCTATCGCGCGACCTGACCGTCGAGCTGGATCGTCCGCGACAGCCGCTTGTGGATGTGCACCATCAGCGCCATGCCGAACAGCGGCGTGGCGAGATTGACGATCGGGATCGACACGAACGCCGCGATCAGCAAGCCCGCCATGAACACGGTGCTCTGGTTGCGCCTTGCGCATCGCCTTGGCCTCGGGCGGCGGGCGGTAGCGCATGGCGGCGAGCTCGAAATATTCGCGGCTGAGCAGATAGGCGGTCGCGACGAAGAAGATGACGAAGCCGAAGCCCGCGAACAGCAGGAACGGCACCGCCAGGATGTAGACCAGGATCGACAGCAGCGCGGCCTTGACGCCGACCCACACCGAACTCGAGAGCGGAAGCGGCATGCCGGTCGGCTCGTCGGGATAGTCGCGCCGCTCCACTTCGAGCGCGATGTCGTCGACGAAGAAGCTCGCCACCAGCGCGGTCACTGCCGGCATCAGGAAGATCGCGCCGACGACGATGCCGAGGCCCGGCCGCGATCGACAGGATCCAAGCCAGGATGGTGAGCGGCGTATGCGCGTTCGCGCCGAGCATGCCCTCGGCCCAGATCCCGCCCTCGCCGGCGAGCCAGACCAGCAGCCGGTGCAGACCGAATGCCGATCGCGAAGATCAGCACCAGCGCGAGCCCGACCGATTTCAGCAGGATCGTCCGAAACGGCGGCGAGAACATCTGGGACAGCGCCCTGACGGCGGCGTCGAGCATTCGGTCATCTCCACGCAACATCGGCAGACGTAACGATGGCGGCCGGGCGGCACAAGCCCGTGCAGCAGTGTGGCGGTTCAGAAGTCCGCATCAATCTTGCCGCAAGTCCAGCATGCGGACTTCTGAACCAAAGCCACACTGTATCAATAGGTTGCTAGTGTCCGTCGATTCCGAAGTTCGCAAACGAGCCGCCGGATAGAAATGCGAACTTCGGAATCGGGACACTAGCCCAGCCTGTGCGTCGATTTGGTCTTGTCCCTGCCCTTCACATCTGCGCGCGCGGCGTCAAATGAATTGCGGGAGCAAGCGCATTCCGGCATGGTGCCGGCGTTCCAAATTTCAGTTCCCGGACATGATGAAACGCCTCACCCGACGGTCGTTCCTCGCCGCTTCTGCCGCCATTGGCGCAGGGCCGGCGTTCGGCGCACCGCGGCCGGCACCCAAAGGAACGGAACCGACGGAGACGCCGCGGTCCGGGCCCGGTCGATATCGTCGTGGTCGGCGCCGGTGCGGCCGGGATCGCGGCGGCGCGGCGGCTCTCGGCCTCACGCGGCCTGAAATTCGTCGTGCTGGAGGCGAGCAACGAGCCCGGCGGCCGGTGCATCACCGACAACAAGACGTTCGGGATCCCGTTCGATCGCGGCGCGCATTGGATTTATGCGGCTGACGTCAATCCGCTGGTTAGGCTGGGCCCGCAAGCCGGATTGGAGATCTACCCGGCACCGCCCGGCCAGCGATTGCGGATCGGACGGCGCTATGCGCGCGAGGGTGAACTCGAGGACTTCCTCGCCACTCTCGTGCGCACCAACAACGCCATCGCGACCGCGGCCCGCGGCCGCGCCGACATCCCGGCCGAGAAGGCGCTGCCGAAGGACCTCGGCGAATGGCAACACACGATCGAGTTCGTGGCGGGGCCGTTCACCTGCGGCAAGAACCTCAACGAGGTCTCCACCGTCGACCTCGCCCGCGCTGTCGATCGCGACACACAATTCCTATTGCCGGCAGGGCCTCGGCACGCTGCTCGCCAAGCTGGTGCCGCCCAACGTGCTGCAGACCGACTCGCCGGTGAACCGCATCATGTGGTGGGGGCGCGGTCCGATCGAGGTGCAGACCAACCGTGCCTTCTTCACCGCGCGGGCCGTGATCGTGACGGCGTCCACCAATGTGCTGACGTCGGGCAAGATCAAGTTCCAGCCCGAACTGCCCAAGCGGCATCTCGAAGCGCGCGACGCGGCTCAAGCTCGGAAGCTACGACCACATCGCGCTCGAACTGCCGGGCAATCCGCTGGGATTGCGGCCCGACGAACTGACGTTTGAAAAGTCCGAGAGCCGCCGCACCGCGGCGATCTTCGGCAACATGCTGGGCAGCACGGTCTGTCTGGTCGATGTCGCGGGCTCGTTCGGGCGCGAACTTGTCCGCCAAGGGCGAGCGCGCGATGATCGACTTCGCGCTGGCCTGGCTCACCGGACTCTACGGCACCGACATGAAGTCGATCGTCAAGCGCAGCGCGGCCACGCGCTGGAACGAGGCGCCGTGGGTGATGGGTGCGATCTCGGCCGCCGATCCCGGCGCACAACCGATGCGCAAGGTGCTCACCGAGCCGCTCAACAACCGCGTCTTCCTCGCCGGCGAGGCTACTCACGAGACGCTGTGGGGCACCGTCGGCGGGGCCTGGGAATCCGGCGAGCGGGCGGCCGAAGCGGCGCTGCGGGCAATCGGACGCCGATGACCGTTCGGCCGAAGGCGCTGATCGCCTGGTCGAGCGGCAAGGACAGCGCCTGGGCGCTGCACGAGATGCGGCGCACGGGCGATTGCGAGATCGTCGGCGCGCTGACCACCGTCACCGACACCTTCGGGCGCGTGAGCATGCATGGCGTGCGGCAGGAATTGCTGAACGCGCAACTCGCGGCGGCCGGTCTGCCGGCGGTGCTGGTGCGCATTCCGTTTCCGTGTCCGAACGAGGTCTACGAGGCGCGGATGGCGGCGGCGCTGGCGGACGCCAAGCAAGCCGGCGTCACCCGCATGGTGTTCGGCGATCTGTTTCTGCAGGACGTGCGGACATATCGCGAGACAGAAGCTCGCCGGCACCGGCATCGCGCCGATGTTTCCGCTGTGGGACCGGCCGACCGCCGCACTGGCGCGCGAGATGATCGCGGCGGGTGTCGAGACCTATCTGACCTGCGTCGACCTCAAGCAGTTGCCGAGGGCGTTCGCCGGCCGCCGGCTTGACGATGCCCTGCTCGCCGAATTGCCCGCCGGCGCAGATCCCTGCGGCGAGAACGGCGAATTCCACTCCTTCGTGGCGGCCGGCCCGATGCTGTCGCGGCGGATTCCGGTCACGATCGGCGAGACGGTCGAGCGCGACGGCTTCGCGTATGCGGATTTGCTCGTTGATATCGCGAAACGCGACAAATCGCGTCCTTCGCGCACTCTCCGCTCGTCCCCGCGGATGCGGGGACCCAGCTCTTCAATCGCGAGATTTCGCGCTGCGATGCCCCCGCTTTCGCGGGCATGAGCGGAGCGATACTCGGAACGGCCGTCGCGGAACGGCACTACGCCTGCGTGGCGTTTCTCGTGCGCTCAAGGTACCGCTTGATCTGCTAGTGTAAGTCGCAGTCTCTAAATCTCGGACAGGACTGTTCCGGCCATGCCCCGTCGCGGGGGATTACGTCCGCAGCACGCCGCCGGTGCGCTTGCCGACTTCGGCGACGATCTTGGCCGCGACCGCGTCGATCTCCTGGTCGGTCATGGTCTTGTCGCGCGGCTGCAACGTCACCGCGATGGCGATCGATTTCTTGCCGGGGTCGATGCCCTTGCCCTCATAGACGTCGAACACCGTCACGTCGCTGATCAGCTTGCGGTCGACACTCTGGGTGGCGCGCAGGATGTCAGCGGCCTTGACGCCGCGGTCGACCACGAACGCGAAATCACGCTCGACCGGCTGGAACGGCGACAGCTCGAGCACGGGCTTGGCCCGGGTCGCCTTCGCCTTGGGCTCGGAAATCTTCTCGAGGATCACCTCGAACGCGACCAGCGGGCCCTCGGCCTCGAGCGCCTCCAGCACGCGCGGATGCAGTTCGCCGAAATGTCCAAGCACGTTCTGCGGGCCGATCTGAATGGTGCCGCTGCGGCCGGGATGAAACCACGCCGGCCCGCCCGGCACGACCTGAAGCGCGGCAGGCGGCGCGCCGGCGGCCGCCAGCACCGCGAGCGCGTCGCCCTTGGCGTCGAAGGCGTCAACCTCGCCGACCTGGCCCGACCAGTAACGGCCGCTGCCGCTCGCCTTGGCAAGGGCGCGCCGCACGCCGCTCGCGGCGGTGAACTGATCCTCCGGCCGGTCGCCGCGGAAAATCTGTCCGACCTCGAACAGCGCGACGTCGCGAGAGCCGCGGTCGGCGTTGCGCTGCGCCGCCGCGATCAGCCCCGGCAACAAGCTCGGCCGCATGTCGGAGAGATCGGCGGCGATCGGGTTGGCGAGCGCCAGTTCGGGCTTGCCGCCGCCGAACAGCTCGGCCTGCGGCTTCGACACGAACGACCACGTGACCGCCTCGACCATGCCGCGCGCCGCGAGCGCCCGCTTGGCCTTGCGGGTGCGCATCTGGATCGGCGTCAGCATCGGCTTGCGCGGCGCGTCGCCGCGATCGAACGGCGTCGCCGGAATACGATCGACGCCCATGATGCGCACGATCTCCTCGACGATGTCGGCCTTGCCGTGCACGTCGGGACGCCAGGTCGGCACCGTGACCTTCACGCGGTCGCCCTGCCCGGCCACGCCGAAACCCAACGCTTCGAGCACGCGTTTGACCTCGGCCAGGCTGGCGGTCAGGCCGGCGAGCCGCGGCAATTCGTTGAGCGGAAAATCGATCACGTGCTCGGGCGCCTCGACCTTGCCGGCAACCGTGACGGCGGACGGCGTCGCCGCCGCACAGGTCGAGCACCATCCTGGTGGCGAGTTCGAGCCCGGGCAGCATGAAGGCCGGATCGACGCCGCGCTCGAAGCGATAGCGCGCGTCCGAGTTGATGCCGAGCTTGCGGCCGGTCTGCGCGATGTTGAGCGGCTCCCACAGCGCCGACTCGATCAGCACGTCGGTGGTGGTCTCCGAGCAGCCCGACGCCTCGCCACCCATGATGCCGGCAAGCGACTCGACGCCGTTCTCGTCGGCGATCACGCAGATGCGTGTCGTCGAGCGTGTAGGTCTTGCCGTCGAGCGCGAGCAGCGTCTCGCCCGGCTGCGCGCGGCGCACCGTGAGATTGCCGTGCACCTTGGCGGCGTCGAACACGTGCAGCGGCCGGCCGCGGTCGTAGGTCATGAAATTGGTGATGTCGACCAGCGCGTTGATCGGGCGCAGTCCGATCGCCTTGAGACGGCGCTGCAGCCAATCGGGCGACGGGCCGTTCTTGACGCCGCGCACCAGGCGCAGCCCGAACGCCGGGCAGAGCGACGGCGTCGATCCGAAGTCGAGCGTCACCTTCACCGGGACAAGGGAACTTGCCCTCGACCGGCTTGATGGCCGGGTCCTTGAACGCGCCCATGTCGGCGGCGGCGAGATCGCGCGCGATGCCGTGCACGCCGGTGCAGTCGGGACGGTTCGGCGTCAGGTTGATCTCGATCACCGGATCGTCGAGCCCCGCCCACTTGGCGTAGTTGGCGCCGAGCGGCGCGTCGGCCGGCAGGTCGATGATGCCTTCGTGATCGTCGGAGATCTGCAGTTCGAACTCCGAGACCAGCATGCCGCGGCTTTCGACGCCGCGAATCTTGCCGATGCCGAGCGTCATGTCCTTGCCGGGGATGTAGGCGCCGGGCGGCACGAACACGCCGGTCATGCCGGCGCGCGCATTGGGCGCGCCGCACACCACCTGCACCGGATCGCCGGTGCCGGTGTCGACCATGCAGACCCGCAGCCGGTCGGCGTTGGGATGCTGCTCGGCCGAGATCACGCGCGCGATGGTGAACGGCGCCAGCGCCTTGCCCTTGTCCTCGACCTTCTCGACCTCGAGCCCGATCATCGTGAGCTTGTCGACGATCTTGTCGAGCGGCGCGTCGGTGTCGAGATGCTCCTTGAGCCAGGCGAGGGTGAATTTCATGGCGGCGCTTCCCTCGCCCGCGACTGCCGACTATGTTCCCTCCCCCGCTTGAGGGGGAGGGTTAGGGAGGGGGGTCGATTGCCGCGCGGCTTCGCGAATTGCCTGCAACACGCCGTCGCGATTCGCTCAGCACGTGCGAGATTCGCAGACACGCAACACACGATAACCCTTAGACGCCAGCACACTGATCTCGTCTGAGGTCACTCGCATGATGTCTGCTGCAAATGCTGCCCGCCATCGACTTCAACGACGAGGCGCCGCTGCATGGCACGCAAAATCCGCGATGAACGATCCGATCGGCGTCTGCCGTCGAAAGCTCAATCCGTTAAGTCGATGCCGCCCGCAAAGCGGACCAGACGGTGCCGCTCGGCATCGGTCATGTCACTCCGCAGCGATCGTGCGCGCATACCGCGCGATGACCGGGCGATACGGGGCGATGCGCACGTTTCGCGGCTACCGCCGCTGCCCGTCCGGCCTCGCCGACCGACCTCCCCCTCAAGCGGGGGAGGGGACGCACCGAGCCAGTGCACCAGTTGATCACGCGTCGGCATCAGCTCAATCCCCCCGCCAGCGTCGGAAAATCGAGCGGGCGGAAGCCGTAGTGCGCGAGCCAGCGCACATCGGCCTCGAAGAACGGGCGCAGGTCCGGCATGCCGTATTTCAGCATCGCGATGCGGTCGATCCCCAGGCCCCAGGCGAAGCCCTGGTACTCGTCGGGATCGAGCCCGCAATTGCGCAGCACGTTCGGATGCACCATGCCGCAGCCGAGGATCTCCAGCCAGTCGTCGCCCTCGCCGAAGCGCACCTCGCCCTTGTCGCGCCGGCACTGGATGTCGACCTCGAGCGACGGCTCGGTGAACGGGAAGAACGACGGCCGGAAGCGCATCTTGACGTGATCGACCTCGAAGAACGCCTTGCAGAACTCCTCGCAGGATCCATTTCAGGTGGCCGAGATGCGCGCCCTTGTCGATCACCAGGCCTTCGACCTGGTGGAACATCGGCGTGTGGGTCTGGTCGTAGTCGCTGCGATAGGTGCGGCCCGGAATGATCACGCGGATCGGCGGCTTCTGCGCTCAGCATGGTGCGCACCTGCACCGGCGAGGTGTGCGTGCGCAGCAGCATGCGCGAGCCGTCCGGCTTCGGGTTGAAGATAGAACGTGTCGTGCATCTCGCGGGCCGGATGGCCCTCGCGGAAAATTGAGCTTGGTGAAGTTGTAGATCGTCGGTCTCGATGTCCGGCCCTTCGGCGACCGCGAAGCCCATGTCGGCGAAGATCGCGGTCAGTTCGTCGACCACCTGGCTGATCGGATGAATGCGCCCGACCTCGGCCGGGGACTTCGCGCACCGGCAGCGTGACGTCGACGGTCTCGGTGTTGAGGCGGCGCGTCGAGCGCTGCGTCCTTGAGCGCGTCCCGGCGCGCGGCGAGCGCCTCGGTGACGCGGTCCTTGAGGCCGTTGATGCAGCGGCCCTTCGGCCTTGCGCTCATCCGGCGTCATCGTGCCGAGCGTCTTGAGCAGCGCCGAGACCGAGCCGCTCTTGCCGAGCGCCGCGACGCGCACCGCTTCCAGCGCGGCCTCGTCGCCGGCCGCCGGCGACGGCCGACGAGAATCTCCTGTTCCAGCGCGCTCGGATCGGACATCGTCGCTCACTCCGCCATCAGCGGCAGGTCGGTATCGTGCGGCTTGCCGCCCGCCTGCGTCAGCATGCAGTGCACCTGGCCGCGATGATGGGTCTGGTGATTGAACAGGTGCGTCACCAGGAGCCACTTCGGCTTGGTCAACTCGCGCTGCGCACCGCCGGAATAGACCACGTCAGATCGCCGGCGAGCCACGGGGCGTCGAGCCGGTCGGCCCAGGCGATGATCGTCTCGTCGAAGGCCGCACGCTCGCGCTTGAGCGGCTCCCAGTCGGGATAGAGATCGAACCGATTGCGGAATGCCGACCGTGCAGCTTCTCGCCGTACTCGCGAAGCGGCTCATCCAGATCCGGTCGGCCCACAGCAGATGACTGAGCGTCTTGTGGATCGAGCCGAAGAACGCACCGCGCTCGCGCCGCCGCTCGTCGTCCGGCAGCGCGTCGGCAACGCCGTACAGGTTCTGGTTCTGCCAGCGATTGTAGCGCGCCATGCGCTGCACATAGGCGGCGTCGATCATCGGATCGCCCCACACAGATCGCGTTGTGGCACGGACGTGCCTCGGCTTCCTCCGTCATGCGCTGGGCTTGAGCCCGGGCATCCCATCTTCCTGCGAAGAGAGCCGGGACGGATCGCCGGGTCGCAGCCCGGCGATGACGACCGAAAGGTACCTACGCCGTCGGCCGGCAGCGCGGCCTTGGCCTTCTCGACGATCGCCTGGAACGCCGCCGGCTCGCGGATCGCGAGATCGGACAGCACCTTGCGGTCGACCATGACGCCGGCTTTGTCGAGGCCGTCGATGAACCGGCTGTAGGTGAGCCCGAACGGGCGCACCGCCGCGTTGAGCCGCTGGATCCACAGCGCGCGGAAGGTGCGCTTGCGGCGCTTGCGGTCGCGGTAGGCGTACTGGTTCGCCTTCTCGACCGCCTGCTTGGCGATCCGGATGGTGTTCTTGCGCCGGCCGTAGATAGCCCTTGGCGGCCTTGAGGACTTTCTTGTGCTTGGCGTGCCACGTGACGCCGCGTTTGACGCGGGCCATGGCTGATCTCCTGACAGATTACGTGCAACGATGGGTTGGGGCAGCCGCCGCCGAGGCGGCCGAGCGGCGGTCAGCCGTTGGGCAAGAAGTACTTCTTGATGTTGTCGCCGTCGGTCTTGAACAGCACGTTGGTGCCGCGCAGCTGGCGGATTTGCTTCTTGGTCCGCTTGATCATGCCGTGGCGCTTGCCGCGCTGGGCATACAGCACCTTGCCGGTGCCGGTAATCTTGAAGCGCTTTTTAGCGCCCGACTTGGTCTTCATCTTGGGCATTTGGCTCTCCTTTCGGCCGTGCCATGGCGCAAATGCCGCGGCTGACCGGATTTTGCTCGTATTGAGCGTGCTGATTGAGCACTTCACCGCCGCCACGGCAGCCCTTGCGCCGGGCGGCGGAAGGCCGGGGTTATGGCAGAGGCCGCTAGAAAACACAACCGCCGCAAGGGGCTAGAGCCGGTTCCGGCAGCGAGTGCCCCTTCCGTCCAAGATCGTGCGATCTCTCAAGAACTTAGGGGGACGTGTCCGGCGTCGGTGGGCATCCGGCGGGGAGGAAGCGGGAAGTCGTGCCCCTTCCCCCAGGAGCCGGAACCAAACGCCACGATCGGCAATTTTCATCCGTACTGCGACGGCGGCACAGCCGTTGCATAGGTCCGTGCGAGTACGGTCCTGTCAGGAGGCCCGCCATCCGCTTCGCTGGTTCGAGCCCATTGGCGGACCCGCATCTGCTTCGTGCTGGTGGGTGCGATCTTCGTGCTGTCTCAGTTCATCGTGGCCGCGGGCTCCGCCCGCCCGCGACGGCGTGGCATTCGCGCGGGACACTGGATCGATCCAGGCCGATCGCGGGATCGGCGGCAGCTTCGACTGATGGCAGAACGCCGCAGACGTGGCCCGATGGCGAAAGACGTGGCCCGATGGCGAAAAAAAATCGCCGTCAGGCAAGATCGACCTAACGGCGTCCGCTTATACTGTTCGGACTGATTAGCGCGGCGCCAGCACCATCACCACCTGGCGGCCTTCGAAGCGCGGTTCCTGCTCGACCTTGGCGAGCTTGGAGGTGTCGTCCTTGACCCGGTTGAGCAGCTGGTAGCCGAGTTCCTGGTGCGCCATTTCGCGGCCGCGGAACCGCAGCGTGACCTTGACCTTGTCGCCTTCCTCGAAGAAGCGCTGCATCGAGCGCATCTTCACGTCGTAATCGTGGTCGTCGATCATCGGCCGGAGCTTGATCTCCTTGACCTCGACGACCTTCTGTTTCTTGCGGGCTTCCGCCGCCTTCTTCTGCGCCTGGTATTTGTACTTGCCGTAATCGAGAAGCTTGCAGACCGGCGGGACCGAATTGGGGGCGATCTCGACGAGATCAAGCCCGGCCTCCTGGGCCTTTGCCAAAGCGATCTGGATATCGATCGGCCCGTGATTGTGGCCGGTCTGGTCGATCAACTGGACTTCGCGGGACGCGGATCTCCTCGTTGATGCGCGGGCCGTCCTTGGCGGCGGGCTGCGCGGTTCTCATCGGACGACGAATGGCTTTGCTCTCCTCATGTTGTTGCAACGGCCTGCTGCGCAGGCCGCGAAGGATCGCGAAAACCGTACAAGTCAACGGTGCGCGTAAGGCGACGGAACGGCGATCGATATCCGCGAGCGCGGCGCAATTCTCGAAGTTCGCAACGCAGTAGCTGCCGACGGCAGCGCCTTGCTGGAACGCATCGATCGCGAATGACACCACGACCTGGCGGCCGCCTCACGTGTCGCGCGCCAGCAGCGAGGTATAGACCGCGCGGGTCGCCACGGCGACGCTCCGGGCGAAAACATGTATTCGGCGAACTGCCGGGCGCGCGCGCCATCGCCTGGTAGGCGGTGTCGTCGAGCGACAAGCGCGGCGCTGCAGCGCGCCGGCGAATTCCTTCGCGTCGCCGGGCTTGACCACCCAGCCGGTGCGCACGTCCTCCGGCATTTCGGGCGGCGTCACCACATGCTCCGGCAGAATGCCGACGTCGGTGGTGACCACCGGCCGGCCCATGGCTTGCGCCTCGCGCCACCACGCGGCCGAGCACCGGCGGCTGCGATCGCCGGCACGACCACGACATCGGCGGCCGCGAATGCCGCCGGCATGTCGCGGCAGTGGCCGATCAGGCGGAACAGCGGCTGCACGCCTTGCGCCTGCGCCTGCTCGAGGACGGCGCGCGCATATTTGCTGATGGCTGCGGTTCTCGCCGGCGAGGACGAAGACGAATGTCGCGCACCCCGCCATCGACGCAGCGCGCGCGCGACCGCGGGCAGCATGAGCTGGCCGTTCCAGGGCGCGACGCGGCCGGGCGCCAGCACGATCCGCGCGTCGTCCGGAATCTTCCACGCCTTGCGCAGCGCCGCGATCCGGCCGCGCATCGACGGCCGCGGGATCGAAGGTCGCCGTGTCGATGCTGCGCGGAATGACGGTGATGCCGCTCGCGCGTCAGGTCGTAGCGCTCCATCATCGGCGCGGCGGCGAAGTTCGACGGCGCGATCACGCGATCGCCGCGCGCGAGCGCGCTGGCCCAGAACGCCGCGCAGCCCGGGACTTCGGCGGCACATCCGGCAACGTGGTGACCAGCCAGACCGCGATCTGCGAGGCCGCGAGATGCGCGCTCCACGCGCCGCCGACGCTCTGGGCGTGCACGATGTCGACCCGCTCGCCCGCGATCAGCTCTTCGAGGGTGCGCGCGCTGCGCCGCAGCTTGAACGGATTGCCGCTGTCGTTGACGAGCGGAACCCATTCGCCGCCGAACGCCTTGAGCTCGTCCACCAGAGGCCCTTCCTCGGCCGCGATCAGGCGCGGGCGCCCGATTGCAGCAGCGCGTGGGCGACGTTGAGCGCCGTGCGGGCGACCGGCTCTTCGCGCAACGCCGGCACGATCTGCAAGATGGTCGCGCCCGCCAATGTGCGCGCGGCCTCCTGGGTGTCGCCGTAGCCGTTGCTCACCGACTTGATCCCTTTCGCCCCGATTTTGGCCGCTGCGACCTTCCGTTCGCAGGCGGTACCCTTGCATTCAGTCGCCAGTCTGCGGCCAAACACGGCAAGGCCTGCCGCTGAAATGCTCAGACTGCATAACCCCGATGAGCGATTGTTGCCTGAAATTTCTGGAAGTTGGAACCGGTTCGGGGGCGCGGCGCGTGGCTATACGCCTGCGCGCCGGAAGCCGCCCCCGGGCTGCTCTGGCTCGGCGGCTTCAAGTCCGACATGAAAGGCACCAAGGCGGAAGCGCTGGACGCCTGGGCGCGCGAGCACGGCCGGGCCATGGTGCGCTTCGACTATTCGGGTCACGGCGAATTGGGCGGCGATTTCACCGACGGGACGATCGGCCGCTGGCTCGAGGAATGCGTCGCAGTGTTCGAGGCCTATTGCCGCGGTCCGCAGGTGGTCGTCGGCTCCTCGATGGGGGGCTGGCTGGCGCTTGCTGCTGAGCGCAGGAGCTGAGCCGACGCGCCGGAGCCGCGGGCGGCCCGGCCCCCGCCCCGTTCGCCGGGATGGTGCTGATCGCGCCGGCCGTCGATTTCACCGAGGAATTGATGTGGAAGCGATTTCCACCCGAAATCCGGCGCGAGATCGAGGACAACGGCGTCTGGGCGCGGCCCTCGCAATACTCGGACGATCCATATTTGATCACCCGGCGGCTGATCGAGGAGGGTCGCCAGCACCTGCTGCTTGGCGGCATGATCGAGACCGGATGTCCGGTTCGCATCCTTCAGGGCGTGCACGACCCTGACGTTCCGTGGCAACATGCGGTGGAGTTGGTATCGCGCTTTGCCCAGGACGACGTCGTGCTGACGATGATCAAGGACGGTGACCACCGGCTGTCACGGCCGGAAGATATCGAGCGGCTGATCGCCGCCGTGGCGGAATTTTGAGGGAGGCCCTGCCGGGTTCGAATTCAAATGACGCAGACGCGCATTCGTTGCCTCGCCGGCGCACTGCTGACGCTGATGCTGGCATCGCCGGCTGTCGCGCAGGACTTTCCCGCGCGCCGCATCAACATCGTGGTGCCGTTCTCGCCCGGCACCGCCTTTGACCTGATCGCGCGCACCGCCGGGCAGAGGATCACCGAGCGTTACGCCCAGCCGGTCGTGGTCGACAACAAGCCGGGGGCGAGCGGCACGCTCGGAACCGAACTGGTCGCGGCCGCGGCGCCCGACGGCTATACGCTGGTGACCGCGGGAGCGCCGCTCACCGTGCACAAGGCTTTGGTCAAGAACCTGCGCTACGATCCGGTCACGAGCTTCACGCCGATCGCAAGCCTGACGGCGAGCAGCGTCGCGCTAGTGATCAATCCCGCGGTGATGCCGGTCAACTCGCTTGCCGAACTGATCGCCGCCATCAGGGCGAAGCCCGGCCACTATAACTATTCCTCGCCCGGTCTCGGGACGCTGCAGCAACTCGGCTTCGAACTGTTCAAACAGCATCTCGGGCTCGAGGTGCAGCATGTGCCGTACCGCGGCGCCTCGCAGGCCATCACCGATTTCGTCTCCGGCCAGGTGCACCTGACCTACCTGCCGGTCAGCTCGGCGCTGCCGCACGTGCAATCCGGCAAGCTCCGCTTTCTCGCCAACGTCGGCAGCAAGCGCTCGCCGTTTGCGCCCGATGTGCCGACGCTCGGCGAACTCGGCTATCCGACCCTCGACTTCGATCTGTGGTTCGGTTTCCTCGGCCCGGCGAACATGCCGCCGGCGATCGTGCAATGGTGGGAGAAGGAACTCGCGGCGGTCGCCGAAAACCCCGACGCGCAGGAGGCGTTCCGCCGTCACGGCAACACCACGATGTATCTCGATTCCAAGGCCACCGGTGCGCGGTTGAAGTCCGAAGTAGAGCGGTGGACGGCTGTGGCGGAGAAGGCCGGCCTCCAGCCGCAGTAGGGACGCCGCCAGCCGAAGCCTTCGCGGCTCAACCCGTTGCCGTCGAAGCAACGTCGGCGAGGTGATCGCCCGCCTCGTAGAGCGCCCGCAGACCGTCGCGATAGTTGGGATAGCGCAACGTCACGCCGAGCACCGATTTGAGCTTGTGGTTGCGGGCGCGGATGCAGCCGTCATAGAAGCTCAGCGCGAACGGCGAGAGATGCCGGGCAGCGTCCGCGTAAGCGATCTCGGCGGGCGCCGCGATACCGAGGAGCTCGGCCGCAAAGGCAATCTGTTCGCTCGGTGAGGCCGGCTCGTCGTCGACCACGTTGAACACGCCGTCGGCGCGGCGCGCGAACGCCGCATCGATCGCCTGGGCGATGTCAAAGACGTGAACGCGATTGGAGACGTGGCCGGGCTTGGCGACGCGCTGCGCGGTGCCGCGGAGAAGGCGCAGCATGCCGTTCTGGCCGGGACCATAGATGCCGCCGAGGCGGAGGACCGCGACCGGAAAGCCATGGCGCTTGCCAAGCTCCTGCCAGGCCTGCTCGGCGTCGATGCGCGCATTGCCGCGGCGCGCGCGGCCGCGCACGACCGGTGTAGATTCGTCGATCCAGGCGCCGCCGGAATCCGCATAGACTCCGAGCGACGACAGATACACCACGCTCGCCAATCGCGTTGCAGCCGCGATCCGGTCGCTCAGGATCGCGAGAAAGGGATCGCCGCCCTCGCCCGGCGCAGCCGACGCAAGAAGCGCATCGGCGGCAGCGATCGCCGCGGCGAGATCGTCGAACGGGGCCTTGCCGTCGAACACCAGAATTTCCACAGTACGGCTGCCGAACTCCTGCGCGGAAAGCGCCGCGGCGCGCTCGGCCGTGCGGGTCGTGCCGATGATACGGCCGAAGCGGCCGCCGAAGTGGGACACGTAATGCCGCGCGCAATAGCCGAACCCGAGACAGACCAGCGTCGGCATCACGCTGTCTTCGCAGCGAGCGCCGCGGACCACTCGTCGCGCACGCTCGCGTCGCTCTCCATGGCGCTACGACCCGGCACCAGCTCCGCGAGCCGCGCCGCGTCGAGTTGCCCTAGCGCCCAGACCGCCGCGCCGCGCACCAGCGGCGACGGATCGTCAAGCAGCCGCTCGGCTTCGCCAGCGAGCGCGGCGTCGCCCGAGTTGCCGATAGCGATCAGCACGTTGCGCAGGAAGCGGTCGCGACCAGTCCGCTTGACCGGCGATTTCGCGAACAGGGCGCGGAAGCCCGCGTCGTCGAGCCGGGCGAGATCGGCGAGCCGTGGCGCTTGCAGCGCCGCGCGTGCCGCGAGCTTCGCTTCGCCGCCCATCTGCGCGAACTTGTTCCAGGGGCAAACCGCGAGACAGTCGTCGCAGCCGTAGATGCGGTTACCCATGGGGCGGCGGAATTCGCGCGGGATCGGCCCCTTGTGCTCGATGGTGAGGTAGGAAATGCAGCGCCGCGCATCGAGCCGGTAGGGCGCCGGGAATGCCGCGGTCGGACAGACGTCGAGGCACGCCCGGCACGTGCCGCAGTGGTCGGGCTCCGCGGCATCGGGCGGCAGTTCGAGGGTCGTGAGGATCGCGCCGAGGAAGAGCCACGAGCCGAATTCGCGCGACACCAGATTGGTGTGCTTGCCCTGCCAGCCGAGCCCGGCCGCCATCGCGAGCGGCTTCTCCATCAGGGCCGCAGTATCGACAAAGACCTTCACATCGCCGCCCGCATTCGCGACTAGCCAGCGTGCCACCGCCTTGAGCTTCGGCTTGATGACTTCGTGGTAGTCGTCGCCGTGCGCATAGACCGAAATGGCGCCACGCTCGCGCTCGGCCAGGATCGCGAGCGGATCAACGTCCGAACCATAGTTCATGCCCAGCATGACGACGGTGCGAACCTCGGTCATGAGCGCGCGTGGATCGCCCCGCCGTTCCGCCGTCGCCGCCATCCAATCCATGTCGCCGTGCGCGCCCTCGGCGAGGAAGCTCGCCAGCCGCTCCCGGGCGAGCGGAGTGGCGTCGGGATGCGTGACGCCAACGACATCAAAGCCATGCGCGCGTGCGGCGGCGATCAACCCGGCCTTGAGCGCGGCCGGGTCGTTCAGAAGTCGAGATTGGCGTAGGTCTCGGACGCCGGAATCCCCGCGACGGTCTCGGCCAGGATCGGACGGAACGAGGGTCGCGACTTCACCCGCGCGTACCAGTTCTTGGCGGCCTCGTCCTCTTTCCACGGCACGTCACCCAGGTAATCGACCGACGACAGGTGCGCGGCCGCGGCGAGGTCGGCGTAGCGTCAGCCGCTCGCCGGCGAGCCAGTCGCGCGTGCGCACCAGCCAGCCGATATGGGCCATATGATAGCGGATGTTGTGCCGCGCCGCACGGATCACCTCGGTATCCGGGGACCCGCCGCCGCCGCTGACCGGCATGTGCCGGCGGTAAAGCCGTTCCATGGTGAGCGGCCCGCTCACCTCGGCAAAGAACTTGTCGTTGAACCAGTTCATCAGCCGGCGCACTTCGACCCGCTGATCGGGATCGCGCGGCAGAAAGCGGCGTTCGCCGAACTCGTGCCCCCGCGTCTCGTCGAGGAATTCGGCAATGATGCCGGCGCCGGGAATCGCCGCATGTCCCTCCTCCACCAGCACCGGGGTGGTGCCGGCCGGATTGAGCAGCAGGAACTCCTCGCGGCGCTCCCAGACCCGCTCCTCGATCAGCCGCACGGCAAGGCCATGCTCGCCGAGCGCCAGCCGGATGAAGCGTGAATGGGGGCAGAATGAGTGTTGAAACAGGGTGAGCATGTCCGCGTCGAGAATTGCCGCCACTGGCGCTGGCCGGAGCGTTAACAAAGAGTAAAGCAGCAGCCCGCCGCCCGGCGGGCCGCGGATCAATTTGTGTAATTTTGGGGCTTCCCCGTTGCTCCGCGGTTAATGATGCGGGAAAAGCTGCACCCCGGGGTCGAAATCCGGATGTCGTCCAAGCGCCGGCCGCGTGCGGCGCACCTTCTTCGTGCCGGCGCACGCGCCGATTTGATCCCATCCGCTGGAGCGGCCGCATGTCATTCGATGTTCTCAAGGCCTTCGTCCTCGGCGTGCTCGAAGGGCTGACCGAGTTTCTTCCGGTATCTTCGACCGGGCATCTGCTGCTGCTCGAAACCTTCTTCGGCTTCGACGACGACCAGTTCGGCAAGACCTTCGTAGTGCTGATCCAGCTCGGCGCCATCCTGGCGATCCTGTCGATCTATTTCGGGCGGCTATGGCGGATCGCGCTCGGCATGTTCACCGACCCGGCGGCACGGCACTTCGTGATCGGCGTGCTGATCGCGTTCCTGCCGGCCGCGGTGATCGGCGCGGCGCTGCACGGATTCATCAAGGGACAGTTGTTCAACCCGTGGGTGGTCTGCTTCTCGCTCATCGTCGGCGGCGCCATCCTGCTGCTGGTCGACAACCTGAACCTGCAGCCGCGCTACCACGATGCTACCCGGTTCTCGCTCATGACCTATTTCATCATCGGGCTGGCGCAGTGCCTGGCGATGATCCCGGGCGTGTCGCGCTCGGGGGCGACCATTGTCTCTTCCATGCTGCTTGGGTCGGACAAGCGCTCGGCAGCCGAGTTTTCTTTCTTCCTCGCCATTCCGACCATGCTCGGCGCGTTCACGCTCGATCTGTACAAGAACTATTCGCTGATGACGTTCGACAAGACGCTGCTGGTGGTGATCGGCTTCGTCACGTCGTTCGTCGCCGCCTGGTTCGTGGTCAAGACGCTGCTCGACTACGTGACGCGGCACGGCTTCGCACTGTTCGCCTGGTGGCGGGTGATCGTCGGCTCGCTCGGCCTGATCGCGCTGGCGCTGGGATATGGGCGGGTTGCCTAGATAAGGAGCTCACAGCCTCAACACGCTCAATCTCTCTTTAACCCTCCCCTGGAGGGGGAGGGTCGACGCCAAGCGATAGCGAGGCGGCGGGGTGGGGTGAACTTGTCGGCGAAGAAGCTCACCCCACCCCGCTCCCTTCGGTCGCGACCCTCCCCCTCCAGGGGAGGGTGGGCATCGAGTCCGTGGCGAGCGCCGATGTTAGCTTTACGCCATGCGGGCGCCGAACTGCCCGGTCTTGCGGAAGCGCCACAGGTAGGACGGCACGACCGACTCGATGGTGACCGGGTCGAGGTCGAGGCCCGTGAAGGTACGGCCTTCGCGGTTGGCGGCCTCCGACACCACGCTATCGCCGCGCAGCAGATCCACCTGGTCGGGCGTGAGCAGCGGCTTGGGCGCATACTGCAGGAACGAAGCCTGAAATTTGGCGAGCGCGAACGGGATCGGCACCAGGAGCCGCGAGCGCCCGATGGTGTGCAGCACGAACTCCATCAATTCCTTGAAGGTCTTCGTCTCCGGGCCGCCGAGTTCGTAGGTCGTGCCGGGCTTGGTCTTGCCGTCGACCGCGGCGGCAACAGCATTCGCGACATCGCCGGCAAACACCGGCTGAAACCGGGTGTGGCCACCGCCGACCAGCGGCAGGATCGGCGTGATACGTGCGAGCCCCGCGAACTTGTTGAAGAAGTCGTCCTCCGGACCGAACACGATCGACGGCCGGAAAATCGTCGCCGCGGGAACGGCAGCGAGCGCGAGCCGCTCGCCCGCGGCCTTCGAGCGGGCATAGAGCGAGGTTGCATTCTCGTCCGCGCCGAGCGCCGAGACATGAACGAGGCGCGCGCCGTGGGCCTTCGCGGCCTGCGCCACCGCATCGGCGCCGGACGCCTGCACGGCGTCGAACGTCTGGCGCCCGCGCTCGAACAGGATGCCGACCAGATTGATCAGGACCTCGGCATCATGGGCGGCCGCGGCGACCGACTCGGGATAGCGCAGGTTGGCCTGCACGGCATGAATTTGCCCGACCCGTCCGATCGGCTGCAGAAAACCGGCCAGTTCCGGCCGCCTCACCGCGACGCGGATGCGGTAGCCGCGCTTGGCCAGCGCGCGCACCACATGCCGGCCGAGAAAGCCGGAGCCGCCGTAGACGGTGACGAGGGTGTCGAGAGGATTTGCGATCATGCCACGCTCACATGTGCCCGGGCGGAGGCCGGATTACCGGAACGATTTCGCCCTGTATAGGGGCGGCGGCAAGGCCGCCATTTCGGTTTGACAAGGCCGAAGCCCCTGCCTACCTATCGCCGCACGTGCCCAGGTGGCGGAATTGGTAGACGCACTAGTTTCAGGTACTAGCGGTGAGAGCCGTGGAGGTTCGAAGTCCTCTCCTGGGCACCAACTTTTTTAGCATCCTCATTGAACATCGCGTCCCCGCTCGACAACCCCGCGGAGGTGGCACATGCGCGAAGACGTGATCGGTCGAGCAAACGTCGAGGACACGGCCGAACTCGACGCCTATTACCGCGACCTCGGCCGTCAGCAGAGCTACGCGCTCTGGACCGTGGCGAATGACATCGAGCCGTGGCAACCGCAGCCGACATCATTGCCGACGCTGTGGAGCTACGCGGCGCTGCGGCCGCTGGTGCTGCAGGCGCTCGACATGGTGAGCCCCGAGAAGGCCGGGCGGCGGGTGATCGCGCTGGAGAATCCCGGCCGCAAGGGCCTCTCGGCCTGCGTCGGCTGGCTCTATACCGGACTGCAGATCATGCGGCCCGGCGAGTTCGCGACCGCGCACAATCACGCCTCGTCGGCGTTGCGCTTCATCATGGAGGGCGCGGGCGGCTACACGGTGGTCGACGGCCACAAGATGAGTCTCGCGGCCGGCGACTTCGTCATCACGCCGAACGGCACCTGGCACGATCACGGCGTCGAGGCCGACGGCGACGTCACGATCTGGCAGGACGGCCTCGACATGCTGCTGGTCAACCAGCTCGACGCCAATTTCTACGCCGTGCATCCCGAGCACGTGCAGAAGTCGAACTTCCCGCTCAACGACACGGTCTCGACCTACGGCGGACGCGGTCTCTTACCGATGGGCGGCGAGGCCTGGAACAAGCCATACTCGCCGCTCCTCAAGTACGAATGGAATTCGACCTACGACACGCTCACGCAGGCGGCGCAGACCAGCGATGGCTCGCCCTACGACGGCGTCATCATGCAGTACGTCAACCCGGCGACCGGCGGGCCGGTGATGAAGACGCTCGGCGCGACGATCCAGTTGCTGCGCGGCGGCGAGCGCACGCGTGCGCACCGTCATACCGGGTCGGTGGTGTACAACGTCGCCAAGGGCTCCGGATATTCGATCATCGCGGGCCGGCGGTTCGACTGGAAGAAGAACGATATCTTCGTCGTGCCGTCTTGGGCATGGCACGAGCACGCCAACGCTTCGGATCGCGACGACGCGGTATTGTTCGCGTTCAACGATCTGCCGTCCATGCATGCGCTCGGGCTCTATCGCGAAGAGGCGTTACGCGATAACGACGGGTATCAGCAGGTCGTGCATTGAGGGTCGCGATGGTTCCTCGATTTCCGCTCATTCCCGCGCAAGCGGGAATCCAGTATCTAGGCGGAAGAACTGGGACCCCACTTTCGCGGGGACGAGCGGACGAGTACTGCCAGTTCGCATTGGAGCCGCGATGACCATCCGCCTGCACCGCGGCGATCTGCCCGATCTCTCGCACTACCGGGTCGGCGCGGTCGCGATCGATACCGAGACCATGGGGCTCGATCCGCACCGCGACCGGCTCTGCGTCGTGCAGTTGTCGCCCGGCGACGGCTCGGCCGACGTCGTGCAGATTCCCGCCGGCGCGACGCAGGCGGCCAACCTCACGAAGCTCTCGGCGATCCGGCGATTCTCAAGATCTTCCATTTCGCCCGGTTCGACCTCGGCGCGCTGCAGCACGCGTTCGGGGTGATGCCGGCGCCGGTCTACTGCACCAAGATCGCCTCGCGCATCGCGCGCACCTACACCGACAAGCACGGGTTGAAGGACCTGGTGCGCGAACTGCTGGGGGTCGAACTGTCGAAGCAGCAGCAGTCGTCCGACTGGGGCGCCGACGAGTTGACCGACGCACAGGCGAGCTATGCGGCCTCCGACGTGCTTCACCTGCATGCGCTCAAGGCCAAGCTCGACACCATGCTGGTCCGCGAACAACGCGCGAACCTGGCGGAGGCCTGCTTCCGCTTCCTGCCGGACCGGGTCCGGCTGGATTTCGCCGGCTGGGCCGCTGAGGATATCTTTGCGCACTCGTAGTCCATTGTTAATCAATCGTTTTTTCCTCCAGTTTGTTTTTATGGCCTGCCCCGGGCAGGCCATATTTGTAGCCGACTGTTGCCAGGCCGAGAGTGGGGACTAAGGCTAGGGGGCTGCCTGATTCGATTCGTCAGGCGGCGGGCTGGGGATCAAAATCGTGACCGTCGCAGCAAACTTCGACGAACGCGGACCGGCCGTCTTTGACGTGGCCAACCGCGGTAACGACGACCTGGTGTTCCGGGCGGCGGTTCGTCACAGCCGATGGGTCCGCATCCTGCGTGTCGTTGTGCCGGCAACGATCGTGGTCGGCATCGCCGGCGGGGTGGCCTACACCAGCCTGACCAAGCCGCTGCGCGCACTCGCCAAGGTGCCGATCGACATCGGCAACCTGGTCGTGTCCGGCACCAAGATCACCATGCAGCAGCCGCGGATCGCCGGCTTCACCACCGATAAGCGGGCTTACGAGTTGACGGCGCAGGCCGCCGCGCGCGACCTGCTCAAGCCCGACGTGGTCGAACTGCAGGGCCTGCATGCGACCATGGAAATGCAGAACAAGGTCTCGTTCGAAACCACCGCGAACAACGGCTTCTACGACACCAAGAGCGAACTCCTGACGCTCGAAAAGAACATCCTGGTCACGACCTCGTCCGGCTATCAGGCGCGCTTGGCGGAAGCCGTGATCGACATTCGCGGCGGCAAGATCGTCTCGGAAAAGCCGGTCGAGGTGAAATCGTTCGAATGGCTGGTCAAGTCGAACCGCATGGAGATCACCGAATTCTGGCGACGTCGTCAAATTCGACCGCGGCGTGTCGGTGACGATCGAAGGCGAAACCGCGAATCGGTTTGACGCGGCGGTGCGCACGCGATGAGCGGCTCGCTCACCATGCAGCTTTGCCGGCGCACTGCGGTTGCGGCCCTCGCCGCCATGCTCGCACTCGCGAGTTCGTCCGCGTTCGCCCAGAAGACTCAGTCGGCTCCGCCCAATGCGTTGCAGGGGTTCTCGCAGAACCGCGAGGAGCCGGTCAAAATCAAGGCGATCTCGCTGGAGGTCCGCGACAAGGAGCGGATGGCGACCTTCTCGGGCGACGTGCACGTCGTCCAGGGCGACACCGAAATGCGCTGCAAGCAACTGGTGGTGCTCTACGACGAGGACCCCAACACCAAGGGCGCAAAGAGCAGCGATTCCGCCTCCAAGCAAATCCGCCGGATCGAGGCCAAGGGCGGCGTGACGGTGACCCAGAAGGAACAGAAAGCGTCAGGCGACAGCGGCATCTTCGACATGCACGGGAATACCGTCACGCTGATCGGGAACGTGATCGTGACGCGAGGCACCGACGTGCTCCGCGGTCAGCGGCTGTTCGTCGATCTCGGTACCGGCCGGACCACCCTGGATTCGGACCCGGACGGGTCGAAGGCCTGTTTCAGCCATCGCGCAGTTCCGAAAAGCGATGACCCGCGCGGGGCACCTCCCCCGCAGTAACCCCATTCCATCGAAGCCGATTATCGGGCGAACCGCAGCAAATCCGGTCCCGCGATCATATGTAGCGTGGGCTGAAGCCGGCTCCGCGCCCCACGAGGCGAAATGCCGTGGAAATTCAAACTCGGGATTTCGCCCTAAGCAATTGTCCCGCCGCATGATCCTTTCCGAATCCAGTGCAACTTTCCGGGATCATGCTCTAGAATTGGCTGGTGTCGGGGGCCGACCTTACGGGAACACCACGTTGAGGCAGGCGTGATCAATATTCTGACGTTGTTCCGACAGCGGCGCCTGCCCCGCCAGCAGAAGGGCGCCAACGGCAGTTGGCATCAGAAGGCCGGGCTCAACGGTTTCGGCACGAACGCCGTAGACGCCCGCCGCGAGGCCGCGAAAGCCGCCCAGATCAGACAGCGCCAGCACCGGGAAGCTCCCTCGGACCCGCAGGCCGAGGTTCGCGACAACTATCTCGCGGCCCACGGCCTCGAAAAGAGCTACGGCGGACGCAAGGTCGTCAAGGACGTCAGCCTCTATGTCCGGCGCGGCGAGGCGGTCGGCCTGCTCGGACCGAACGGCGCCGGCAAGACCACCGCGTTCTACATGATCACCGGGCTGGTCAAGGCCGACCGCGGCATCGTCGAGCTCGACGGCTACGACGTCACCAACCTGCCGATGTATCAGCGCGCCCGGCTCGGCATCGGCTATCTGCCGCAGGAAGCGTCGATCTTCCGCGGCCTCAATGTCGAGGACAACATCCGCTCGGTGCTCGAGGTGGTGGAGCCCAACCGCCGCCGGCGCGAGGCCGATCTCAACGCGCTGCTGGAGGAATTCGACATCACGCGGCATCGCAAGACGCCGTCGATCGCGCTGTCGGGCGGCGAGCGCCGCCGGGTCGAGATCGCCCGCGCGCTCGCAAGCCGGCCGAGCTACATGCTGCTCGACGAGCCGTTCGCCGGCATCGATCCCGAAGGCCGTGGGGGACATTCAGAAGCTGGTGCGGCACCTGACCAACCGCGGCATCGGCGTGCTGATCACCGACCACAATGTCCGCGAGACACTGGCGCTCACCGACCGGTCCTACATCATCTATTCGGGCGAGGTGCTGATGGAAGGCCGCCAGGACGACATCGTCAACGATCCCGAGGTCCGGCGCCTCTACCTCGGCGAGGATTTCCGCGCCTAGCCCTTTCCTCGGGCAGCCGGCGAATTGCCGAATTATAAGGCAGTCGGGTCCTCCCGTCCGCTGCGCAAGCCTTTCGCGCGCGAACGCCCGCAATTAACACTCATCTTTCGAAGGATGTACACCGGACGCCAAGAACCGGATAAGCAAGAATTGGACCAATTTCCCGGGACGGCCATGGCGCTCATTCAAAGACTGGAAATCCGACAGAGCCACGCGCTCGTCATGACGCCGCAGCTGATGCAGGCCATCAAGCTGCTGCAGCTCTCCAATCTCGATCTGGCCGCCTACGTGGAAGGGCGAGCTCGAGCGCAATCCCCTGCTCGAGCGGACCGGGGACGACGAGGCGCCGGCCCGGACGACGCCGACGCCGGCTGCCGCCGAAGGACCGCGTGACGGCGAGACTGGCTGGCGGCGACGGCAGCGCGGACAGCTCGACCGCGTGCCCCGAACGCACGGCAATCGAGCTCGACGACATGCCACCCGCCGATGCCGACGCCGTGGCCTCGCGCTCCAACGCCGAGACGCCGGCCGGGCTATTCCGAATGGTCGGGGCCGGCACCGGCGCTACTCGCCGCGACGACGGCGACTACAATCTCGAGGCCTTCGTGGCCGGCCGAGACGACGCTCGTCGATCATCTCGCCGAGCAGCTCGCGCTGGCGGTCGACCGATCCGGCGCGGCGCATGATCGGGCAATATCTCATCGATCTCGTCGACGAGGCCGGCTACCTCATCGGCGACCTCGCGCCGGTCGGCGAGAAGCTCGGCGCGCCCGTCTGCGCGAGGTCGAAGCGGTGCTCGACCATCCTGCAGGGCTTCGATCCGCCCGGCGTGTGCGCGCGCAATCTCACCGAATGCCTCGCGATCCAGCTCAAGGAGCGCAACCGCTTCGATCCCGCCATGCAGGCGCTGGTCGCGCCATCTCGATCTGCTCGCCCGGCGCGATCTGGCGGCGCTGCGCAAGATCTGCGGCGTCGACGACGAAGATCTGACCGACATGATCGGCGAAATCCGCCAGCTCAATCCGAAGCCCGGCCTGGCGTTCGGCACCGACGCTGGTGCAGCCGATCGTGCCGGACGTGTTCGTGCGCCCGGGTCCCGACGGCGGCTGGCTCATCGAGCTCAATTCCGACACGCTGCCGAAGGTGCTGGTCAACCAGAGCTACTACGCCGAGGTCGCCAAGACCGCCAAGAACGACAAGGACAAGACCTATCTCGCCGACTGCCTGCAGACCGCGACCTGGCTGATCCGCGCGCTCGATCAGCGCGCCAAGACCATCCTCAAGGTCTCGACCGAGATCGTGCGCCAGCAGGACGCCTTCTTCGCGCACGGCGTCCAGCACCTGCGCCCGCTCAATCTCAAGACCATCGCCGACGCGATCGGCATGCACGAATCGACGGTCTCGCGCGTCACCGCCAACAAGTACATGGCGACCAGCCGCGGCATCTTCGAGCTGAAGTATTTCTTCACCTCGGCGATCGCGGCGGCGGACGGCGGCGAGGCGCACTCGGCAGAAGCCGTGCGCCACCGCATCAAGCAGCTGATCGACGCCGAGAGCCCGCGACGCAGGTGCTGTCCGACGACACGATCGTGGAGATGCTGCGCGAGGCCGGCATCGACATCGCCCGGCGGACCGTCGCGAAGTATCGCGAGGCCATGCGGATACCCGTCCTCGGTGCAGCGGCGGCGCGAGAAGCAGACGCTCCATGGGCGCGATGGCCTGAAGCAGCGCTGCGATGTCCGGTTGCGGCGTCGCTCTGCTGCAGGGATCGCAATCTGGCGTTCGTGCGTTACCGTCGCATATGTCCGAAGAACGGGCTGCGTGCGTGATCAGGACCAGTCGGCGCTGACTCGATCGGAGGCCGATCATGCCGTTTCGCGTCTCGGGCAAGAACATCGACATCGGCGAGGCGTTGCGCAGCGCGCGTCAACGCGCGGATCGCCGAGGCGACGGCGAAGTATTTCGACGGCGGCTTTTCCGGCCACGTGACCATCGGCAAGGAAGGCTTCGGCTTCCGCACCGAATGCGTCATCCATCTCGATTCCGGAATCGTGCTCGAAGCCGAGGCGACTCGCGGCCGACGCCTACGCCAGCGCCGACCAGGCCGCGCTGCGAATCGAAAAGCGGCTGCGCCGCTACAAGCGGCGGCTGAAGGACCATCAGACGGCGCGTGCCAGACGGCCGTCCGCACGACGACTGCGCCGCGAGTCGACGCGCCCGAGCTACGTGCATCGCCGCGCCCGAGCACGACACCGACGAGGAGGCGACCGAGTGGAATCCAGTCGTCATCGCCGAATCGACGACCGCCTTGAAACGGCTGTCGGTCAGCGAAGCCGTGATGGAACTCGACATGACGCGGCGCTGCCGTCGTGGTCTTCCGGCACGCTGGACATGGCCGCATCAATCTGGTTTACCGCCGCGCGGACGGCCACATCGGCTGGATCGATCCGCCGCCGATCGAGCAGGACGCCCATTGACGGCCACCGGAGCCCCTTCTTATGGTCCGCCGCCTTTGGCGACGTCCGCCCCGCTGAGCTCCCGGATTACTGGAACAGGTCCATGCTGCTCACCGATCTCGTCGCGCCCAACGCCATCATTCCGGCGCTCAAGGTCAACAGCAAGAAGCAGGTGCTGCAGGAGCTGGCCGCCAAGGCGGCCGAGCTCTCGGGCCAGAACGAGCGCACGATCCTGGAAATCCTGCAGCAGCGCGAGAAGCTCGGCTCGACCGGCGTCGGCAACGGCATCGCCATTCCGCACGGCAAGCTGCCGAAGCTCGGCAAGCTGTTCGGACTGTTTGCGCGGCTCGAACGGCCGGTCGATTTCGAGGCGCTCGACGGCCAGCCGGTCGATCTGGTGTTCCTGCTGCTCGCGCCGGAAGGCGCCGGCGCCGATCATCTCAAGGCGCTGGCGCGCGTTGCGCGGCTGCTGCGCGATCCCGACGTCGCCCGCAAGCTGCGCGATTCACGCGATGCGGAGGCGCTCTACGCCGTGCTGGCGATGCCGTCGGCGAGCGCGGCGTAACTCTGGATGTTCGACGACAGTCAGATAAGGCGTGCCGTCGCTGGAACGATCGGTGCCGCTTCTCAGTGCACGCTGACGGTTTCGAGCTCGTGGCTCGCGGCACCCTCGGCCGGCCGACTTCGTGGCTGTCGGCGAGCACGATCGGCGTGCCGTCCGCGGCATGCAGCACGAACACGCAGTGGCCGGGCTCGAGCATCGGAGCGTCCGCACAGAGGAACGCCACGTCCTCCGACCGGATCGCCTTGATGTAGGCGAGACGGTTCTCGCCCAAGGCGGCGAACATCTCGGGCGACATTCCAGGGCGGCTGCTGCGGACGGATCGAACATGACACGTGCTCCTCGCGCTGTGCATTCGCGCGAGGAGCACTATCGTCCAATTCGCGCGACTTAGGCTGTGACTGTGGATCACACAATCACGCAGTCTTCTGCTGGGCGGAAATGTGCTCCGCGACCGCGGTCGTCATTGTTGACGTCCGCGTGTGGCCCAAATCACACGAGCAGGACGTGCGGGTATCGTCTCCGGCACCGAGGCGGTCGGTGAGCGCGCGCTTCAGTGCACGCTGACGGTCTCGAGCTCCTGGCTCCAGGCATTGGCGATCGCCGCCTCGCGGCTGTCGGTCAGCATGATCGGCGTGCCGTCGGCCGCGTGCAGCGCATAGAGCAGCGATGCCCGGCGCGAGCTGCCGGCGCCTGCGGAAACTGCTTCTGCACGTCCTCGGAGCGGATCGTCTTCACGTAGGCGATCTTGCCGCCGCCCGAGCAGCGCCAGCGCTTCGGGCGAGATCATTGGGTCTGCTGGTGAGTCGATTTCGTTGTTTGTCATGGCACTCAACTCCTTTCTACTCTAACGCGTCGAGCCCTGTTCGGGTTCAATCGCGTGTCCGTGATGCTGATGGTCTTCACGATCCGTTCCGGCTCCGGCCGGGCGAGATCGATCGACAACAGCCCGTTCTTCAGGTCCGCGCCCAGCACCTCCATGCCGTCGGCCAGCACGAAGGTGCGCTGGAATTGGCGCGCGGCGATGCCGCGGTGGAGATACTGGCGGGCCTTGTCGTCCTGCTGCCGTCCGCGGATGACGAGCTGGCTCTCCTCGACCGTCACGTCGAGCTGGTCGCGGGTGAAGCCCGCGACCGCCAGCGTGATCCGCAGCCGCTCGGGATGGCCGTTCTCGCGCGCGATCCGCTCGATGTTGTAGGGCGGATAGCCGTCCGCGGCCTTGGCGACGCGATCGAGCGCACGCTCGATCTCGTCGAAGCCGAGCAGAAACGGACTGGACAGCGACGGAACTCGGGACATGGTCTCAAAGCCCTCGTAAGCGACTTTGACGGGGCCCTTGCGGCGCCCCCTCGACCGTCCGAGCGGACGGCTTTGCCCGCCCGCGGTGACCGACTACCGCCAATATGGGCAGGTGCCGTTAAGGCTTCAAGAATGCATCGAAGAAAGCCCGCCGTCGGCGCGTCCGCTTGCGCCGCGGGCGCGGTCGCGCGGCGCCCGGATTGAGCGCAGGCGCGGCACAGTATTGATCCAGCGCGTTCATCGGACTGAGCCTACGGAGAGCGACCTTGCGGATAGCCATCATGGGATCGGGCGGCGTCGGCGGCTTTTTCGGCGCCCGGCTGGTCAAGGGCGGCGCCGACGTTCATTTCGTCGCGCGCGGCTCCCACCTCGCCGCCATGCGCGAGCACGGGCTCGCGATCGAGAGCGCCGACCCGAGGCAATCCTGCACCTGCCCAAGGTCAACGTGACCGACGATCCCGAAGACCATCGGCCCGGTCGACCTGGTGATGTTCGCCGTCAAGCTGTGGGACACCGAGGGCGCGGCGCGCCAGCTCCTGCCGATCATGGGGCCGGACACCGGCATCATCTCGTTCCAGAACGGCGTGCAGAAGGACGACATGCTGCGGCCGATCTTCGGCGACAAGGCGCTGATGGGCGGCGTCGCCTATGTCGGGACCGCGATCGGCCGGCCGGGCGTGATCGCGCAGACCGGGCCCGCTGCAACCGGCTGGTGTTCGGCGAATACGACGGCCGCCGCTCGCCGCGCGCCGAGACCTTCCTGCGCGGCCTGCAAGCGCGGCGGCATCAATGCCGAGCTCAGCGACGACGTCCGCCGCTCGATCTGGGAGAAGTACGTGGTGCTGGTCGCGATGTCGGGCGCCACCACCGCCGATGCGGCAGCACCATCGGGCCGATCCGCGTCGAACCCGCTGACGCGCGAATTCCTGCTCGATCTCGCCCGCGAGGTGGTGGCGGTCGGCCGCGCCCATGGCGTCAACCTGCCGGCGGACTATGCCGAGCAGCGCATTCCGTTCTTCGACGGCTGGCCGCCCGAGATGACCACCTCGATGCACCACGACCTGCAGGGCGGCAAGCCGCTCGAGGTGCGCTGGCTCGTCCGGCGGCGTGGTCGATCTCGGCGCGCAGGTCGGCGTGCCGACGCCGATGAACCGCGCGGTGCGCGACATCCTGCTGCTGCACGCCGAGGGCCGCCCCGCCGGCAAGCGGCGCATTGAGCGCCGCTGATGGCCAGAGCGCCTCCGCCGCGCAACTCACGGTCCGCGCCGATCCGCGCCGTCGGCGTCGAGGTGCCGATGACCTACGCGCTCGGCACCAGCCGCGGCACGATCACCAAGGCGCCGCTGCTGCTGATCGATCTCGAGACCGAGGAAGGCGTCACCGGCCGCTCGTATCTGTGGTGCTATTTCCCGGCCGCGATGCCGGCGATCGCCAGCATCCTCGACGAGGTCGAGCGCATCGTGAAGGGCGAGCCGGTCGCGCCGGTCGAGCTGTGGGCCAAGCTCGCCGAGCGCTTCGCGCTGATCGGCGTGCAGGGCATCGTGCGCATGGCGATGGCGGGCTCGACGTCGCCGCCTGGGACGCGCTGGCGCTCGCGCTGAACGTGCCGCTCGCGACGCTCATCGGCAGCGAGCCCAAGCCGATCCCCGCCTACAACTCCTGCGGCCTCGGCCTGATGGCGCCCGAGAAGGTCGCCGACGAAGCCGAGAAGCTGCTCGCCGGCGGCTTCCGCGCCGTCAAGCTGCGGCTCGGCTACCCGACGCTCGGTGAGGATCTCGCCGCGCTGCATGCGGTGCGCGCGGCGCGTCGGCGACGCGATCGCCATGATGGTCGACTACAACCAGGCGCTCAGCCTCGCCGAGGCGCTCGAGCGCGGCCGCGCGCTCGACGGCGAGGGCATCTACTGGCTCGAGGAGCCGATCCGCCACGACGACTATGCGGGCTATGCGACGCTGGTGCGCGAGCTGAAGACGCCGATCCAGATCGGCGAGAATTTCTCGCTAGCGCCGACGGCATGGCGGCGGCGCTCGCGGCCGGCGCCGCCGACTACGTGATGCCCGACCTCGAGCGCATCGGCGGCGTCACCGGCTGGCAGCGCGCCGCCGCGCTCGCCGCCGCCCATCGCATCGCGATGTCGTCGCATCTCTTTCCCGAGGTGAGCGCGCATCTGCTGGCCGCGACGCCGACCTGCCATTTCCTCGAATATGTCGATTGGGCCGACAAGATCGTCGAGCAGCCGCTGCGGATCGTCGACGGCTACGCCGTGGCGCCCGATCGGCCCGGCAACGGGCCTCACGGCAAGGAAGCGAAGAAGTATCGGGCAGTAGCGAAGCTTCGATGTCGGTTGTCCGTCTGCGAGCCGCGAACGTCGATTGCGCCCTCTGATGATGCGGGAGATGGTGTAATCGCCGACAACGCTCAACATATCCGCTTGCGGTCGAGGTGTCCGAGTTCGGGCAGGTCGGCGATCAGGGTGCGGGCGACGACGTTGCCGATGCCCGGGACCGAGCGCAGCAGTTCGTCGCGCTCGCGCCAGGCGGGCGTGCCGCGGATGCCGTCGCCGATCTCGCGTTCGATCTCGCTGAGCTCCTTCTGCAGTGCCGCCAGGACGCGTTCGACGCCCTTGACCAGGCGCCGGCTGGTCAACTGCCCCCTGCGATTGCGCTCGGCCGTCATCATCTCGATGATTTGCCGCCGGCGTGCGACCAGTTCGCCGAGCGCGCGAGCCTGCGCGTCGGGCACCGGCCGTGGCTCGGGCCGCACCTGCTCGGCGAAGCGGGCGATGACTTTGGCATCGAGCGCATCGGTCTTGGCAAGCTGGCCGGTGGCGCGCGCGAAGTCGCGGATTTGCCGGGGGTTGACGACCGCCAGCGGCATCCCGGCGGCCGCCAGAGCCGCCGCCACCGTCAACTCGAACCCGCCGGTGGCTTCCAGCACCACCAAACGCGGATCGAGCGCGCCGAGACGCTCGACCAGCGCGGCCAAGCCGACGCCGTCGCGCGCAACCGCGAAGGCTTCGTCCGAAGGCCGCACGTGAACGTCCAGCCGATCCTTCGAAACGTCGATGCCGATGAATGTCTGTTCCATGACCCGTCCTTGCAAATGCGGTCTCGCACGGCGGACCAAGCGACTGTTCGGGTTCGTTGGAACTGCGGACGGGGAGCCTCGCTCACCCACGGTCTCGAGGACCAAAGGGGTATCGGTCTCCCGCCCGCACCCGCCATCAAAACAATACGCCCGACGGCGATTCGGACAGATACAAGGGGTAACCGCGCAACGACCCCTCACCCAATTCTTGTTGTCGAACCACTGCGGCCGCCCTCTCCCGCAAGGGGAGAGGGCGCAGCAACAGGCGGCGCACCGCGCGGAAAGAGGTTGAGAGCCCCGCGCTATACCTTCACCCAGCCGGCCGGCGGCTTCTTGCCGGGATGGACGGCGCCGCACTTCTTGCAGGTGCGCGCCTGCGGTCGTCGGCGTAGAACGCCTCGTAGAGCGGCGGCAGGTCCTTCACGAGGTGCTGCACCTTCACCTCGATGCGGTGAACGAGGTCGCCGCATTCGAAGCAGTACCAGTCGAAGCGCATCGAGCTCGTGCGGGCGCGCGGCCTCGACCACGAGCCCGACCGAGCCTTCCTGCGGCCGCTGCGGCGAGTGGCGGCACGTGCGGCGGCAGCAGGAACACCTCGCCCTCGCGGATCGGCACGTCGTAGAACTTGCCGTTGTCGACGACCTTGAGCACCATGTCGCCCTTGAGCTGGTAGAAGAACTCCTCCACCGGGTCGTCGTGATAGTCGGTGCGCTCGTTCGGGCCGCCGACCACCTGCACGGTCATGTCGCCGTCCTCGAACACCTTCTTGTTGCCGACCGGCGGCTTGAGCAGGTGCTGGTTCTCGTCGATCCATTTCTGGAAGTTGAAGGCCTGCAGTCGTCCGGTCGCCATGGTCGTCCTCGTTCGTGTCCCGGACGCGGTGCAGACAGTAGCACTCTGTCCGTCGTCAACACTGACCCCTTTGCGGTCCCGGGTCTGCAGCGCACACTGCGTGCTGCGCTGCGCCCGGGACGCGGAGTTCCTACGCCGCGCTGAGCGCACGCGGTCGAGCTTGAGGCCGCAGCTCTCGAACGCGCGCCGCGTCGCCTCCTTCTCGGCCTCGGTCAGCTCCAGCATCGGCCGGCGCACCGCGCCGCCCGACCTGGCCGAGCAGTTCCTGCCAGTATTTCGAATGCGAATGGAATTTCTCCGGCGGCCGCGTGCGGCGGAACGCCTCGCGCACCGGATTGAGGCTGTCGCGCACCGCCTTGGCGCGCGCCGATCTCGCCGCGCGAACGCGAGGTCGGTGTATTCGCGCATGCGCCGGTCGGCCTTGGTCTGCAGCGAGATAGGGCGGCGACGAGCAGAGATAGAGCTGCCAGCCGAGCTCGACGATGTTGTCGAACCATTCCTCTTCGGAGGCCGTGCTCACCAGGATCTTGTCGCCGGCAAGCCGCGTGAGCCGCGCATACATCTCGCGCGGCACGCTGTACTTGATGGCGACCACGTTCGGCAGCTCGGCGATGCGCGCGCACAGCTCCGGGCTCATCAGGTAGCCGCTGTCCGGGATGGCTCCACAGCGCGATGCCGATCTCCACCTGCTCGCTGATGTGCCGGTAGTACTCGTAGAGCGTCTCGTCCTGCTCGTGGAGGAAGTGCAGCACCGGCGCGTGCACCACGATGTAGTCGGCGCCGATCGCCTTGGCGTGCCGGGCGAGCTCGATCACCACGTCCATGTTCTGGTCCGAGCACGACATGATGGTGCGGCGCGCCGCCGATCTCGTCGACCGCGATGCTCGAAGGTGCGCTTGCGCTCCGGCACCGACATCGAGAAGAACTCGCCCTGCTTGCCGCAGACGAACACGCCGTCGATGCCGAGGTCGTCGACCCAGTGGCGCAGGTTCCGGCGCAAGCCGGCCTCGTCGATCGCCAGGTCGGGAGTGAACGGCGTGAGCGCCGCGGCCCAGATGCCCTTGAAGTTGGCGCGGGCGTAAGCCTTGGCATCGCGTCGTGGTGAATCTCATCTCGGCGGTCCTATTTGATGATGGCAGCGATCTTATCCACGATCGTCCGCGGCGTCGCATAGATTTTTGCGATCAGCGCCGCGAGATGCTCGCCGTCCTCCGGCTCGAGTTCGAGCTTCGACTTCGGCGCACCTCGTCGATGAAATTGCGGATCCTTCATCGTGGCGTTGAACGCATCGCGCAGCATCTTCAGCCGCTCCGGCGGCAGGTCGGGCGGCGCCACGAACGGCCGGCCGATGCCCTGCCCGGCATAAAGATATTCCAGCATCCGGCGCTGCTCGCCGTCGCGGGCCAGATCGAGCACGAACGGGACACCAGGCAGCTCCGGATGCGGCTGCGGCGCCGGCCTGAAACAGGATCGCGACCTTGCCGCCGGCGATCCACTCCGGCCGCCGGTTCTTGACGCTGTCGAGGCTTTCGCAGATGCCCTCGACCTCGCCGCGCTCCATCGCCAGGAAGACTTCGGTCGACGACGGGAAGCCGCCGACGAGCCTGAACTTCGTGCCGAGCAGTTCGTTCAGCACCTTCGGATAGGAGCGCGTGCCGGTGCCGGGGCCGGTGTCGCCGACGATCAGTTGCTTGACGATAAAGGTCGGCGAGCGATTTCACCTTGGCGGTGTGGAACGCGATGCAGACATTGGTTTCCTTCGTCGGGCGTGCCGATCCACGACAGCTTCGTGGCGTCGAAGCGCGCGCCCGGCGCGCCGGTCAGCGGCCCGAGCGCGGCGTCGCGCGCGATGATGCCGAGCACCGATGCCGTCCTTCGGCGCGACGTTGTAGATGTAGTTCGCCGCCGTGTAGCTGCCGGCGCCCGGCATGTTCTGCGGCACGACGTTCGGAGTGCCGGGCAGGTGCCGGCCGATGTGGCGGCCGACGATGCGTCCCCACAGGTCGTAGCCGCCGCCCGGCCCGAAGCCGATGATCATCTGCACGGACTTGCCGGCGAACGGATCGGACTGCGGCCAGGCCGCGCCGGCGAAACTTCCGAATGCAATGATCGCGGCAGAGACCGCCGCCAAGCTCGACCGGTGCATCTGACGTTTCCACGCGCGGGTCGAGCCCGCGTCTTTGTTTGCAGTTTACCGGCGGCGACGCGCGAAGCCCAGCGGCACGCGAGGGCTTCGCCGCGGCAAATGCGTGACGAATTCATCACGCGCACACCAACTTGCGTGACGCTCCTTGATTTTGTCGAAATGATTTGAGATACACACGCGCGTCGCGAGCTGGATTCGGCTGGCGAACACGTCGCCGAGGCACCATATCGGCGACACCATGAGGAACCCGATGCGCCACACTGGCACACATATCGCGCTCTGCGCCGCCACCAGCGGCCGGTCGAATTATCCGACCGGACGATTGCGGCGTCGTGTGTGCGAGTGGCGGTTTCTCATACCTAGCGAAGCAACCCTTTAGCGGGTTGAACAAACCGGACTAATCCGGCGGTGGGCCAGCCCTCCGCCGAACAGGCAGGAGGGACCGAATGGTCCGAAAAGACTCAACAAAACAAAGGTTTCTGCCTGTCCTGGCGTGTTCGCGCATGCGATCCGGCGTTCCGGATGCATGCCGTCGCGTCACGACGCTGGAAGTAACGTCGCGCGCGTGAAGCGCCGCGGCTGAGATGACGTTTGTGCACGACAAAGTTCGACGCCGAAGCTCATCGCTTCGGCGAGCGTGGAAGTATTGCGTTTCGCTGTTTGACATCGTGAACGTCCAGAATTGGCCAGCGGCGCCGCACTCTGCTTGGAGCGGTAGTCCCTGTTGCAAGGTCGCTTCCCTTTGTGGGGTGCGCGCCGCTGACCATTTATGTCTTTTGCCGGCTTGGCTGAACCAGGTAGAGCGCCGCCCTCGTAAAGCGGAACATGCGTGTTCGACTCACGCAGCCGGCACCATTCATATTGTCCGGCCTGCCCGTCGATGTCTCGCACCCGCAAGACTCCACGCGCACGTCATTAGGCCCGCATGCTCGACGCAGTCGTGCGGGCTCCATTTGTTTTGCTCGGCACCACGATGCGCCAGTAGCCCAACGGCAGGAGGCGGCTCCCTCAGAAGGAGTACAGTGCAGGTTCGAATCCTGCTTGGCGCACCATCCAATCATCAAGATTGCTGCGTTCTCTCGGAGTACCCTGCTCCTAATTTCCACCGATTCGCAGCGTGACGAATGACTCGACGAATACCGCGACAAACCGCCAGACCTGCCGTCGCACGGCCGGTCGACGTTCGGGCGTTGATCATCGGTATCCTGCTGGTCGGCACCCTCGCTTACTACGGTTACAAGTACTTCATCGCCAAGCCGCCCCCACCGCTCACCGGTATCGCGACGGTCGCCGACGGCGACACCATCGAGATCTACGGTACGCGCATCCGCCTGGAGGGCATCGACGCGGTCGAACTCGACCAGACCTGTCAGGACGCCAACGGGAAGAGTTGGCCGTGCGGCCGCTGGGCCCTGCGCGCGCTACGCAGCCATGTACAGGGCCACGATCTCCGGTGCGATCCGAAGGGCCTCGACCAGTTCAAGCGCGTGCTCGGCGTCTGCTTCATGGCGGACGGCTCCGACCTCAACGCCTGGATCGTCCGGCAAGGCTGGGCGCTGGCTTACGGCCACTCGCAAGTCTATCGGTCCGAACAGGACGAAGCCCAGGCCGCCAAGCGCGGCATCTGGGCCGGCACCTTCACGCCGCCCCGCGAATGGCGCCAGCAGCATCCGCGGTAATGGACCGGCGGCGGCGACGACCTATACTGAGCGGCATTCCTTCCGTAACGATGCAATCGCAAATGCTGCGCACTTTGATCGTCCTGGGATGTGTGCTCGCCGGGAGTTGCCTCGCCGGCCCCGCAGACGCACGGGTCGAACGGCTGGAGATCGTCAGCCGCGATCCGTTCGCGTCCGGCATGGAGTTCGGCGAGGCCGGCGCCTACGAGAAGCTGCGCGGCCGCGCCTGGTTCGCGCTCGATCCCGAACACACGGCCAATGCGCCGATCGCCGATCTCAAACTCGCGCCGCGCAACAACCGCGGCCTGGTGATCTTCAATGCCGAGTTCATGGTGTTGCGACCGGTGGACGCAGCGCGCGGCAACGGCGTGCTGCTCTACGAGGTCAACAACCGCGGCAACATCGGCATCCTGCGCCAGCTCAACGGCACGGTCACTGGCAGCAACGATCCGGCGACCGCCGCCGACGCCGGCAACGGCTTCCTGTTCCGGCGCGGCTTTACGCTCCTCTGGTCGGCATGGGCCGCCGACGTCGCCACCACACCCGGCGACAAGCGCATGGTGCTGGAGCCGCCGGTCGCCACCGACCGCGGCAGGACCATCACCGGCAAAGTGGCCTACGACCTGATTGTGAACACGCCGAGCGCGGCGGCGCGCTTCACCGGGCTGCTCGGCACCGCGTATGCGCCGGCCAGTGGCAGCGCCGACGACGCGATGCTGACCTGGCGCGAGCGGCCGGACGGTCCGCGCTCCGAAATTCCGCGCACCGCGTGGTCGTTCGTGCAGCCGGCCGGCGGCGGCACGCCGACCGAGATCAGGCTCGACGGCGGCTTCAAGCCGGGCCGCATCTATCAGCTCACCTACACGGCGCGCGATCCCATCGTCGTCGCGCTCGGCATGGCGGGCATCCGCGACCTCCTTTCCCACTTGCGGAGCAATCCGCTGGAAGAAGCACCGCCGCCGCAGAAGAGTGCGATCTTCGGCATCTCGCAGTCGGGACGGTTGATCCAGACCATGCTGCTGCGGGGCCTGCATGTCGACGAGGACGGCAGCCCGGCATTCGACGGCGCGTTCATTCATGTCGCCGGCGGCGGCAAGGGCGGCTTCGATTACCGGTTCGCGATGCCGACGCGGCATTTCAGCGTGCTGGAAGACCACATCTATCCGACCGACTACTTCCCGTTCACCACTGTGACGGCGCGCGATCCGGTCAGCGGCGCGGAGGCCTCCGTGCTCGACCGCGCACGCGCTCTCGGGTTCGTGCCGAAACTGTTCTACGTCAACAACTCGTCGGAATACTGGAACCGCGCGGCCTCGTTGATCGGCACCGATCCGCAGGGCGAGCGCGATCTGCCGCCCGCGGCCGAGGCGCGCATCTATCACGTCGCAGGGGCCCAGCATTACGCCGGGGTCCAGCGCCAGCGCGGCATCTTCACGAGTTGCGTCAATACGCTCGACCACTATCGTTCCATGCGCGCTTTGATGGTCGCATTCGAGCGCTGGGTGCGGGACGATATCGAGCCGCCGCCCAGCACCTATCCGCGTATCGCGGACGGCACACTGATCACGGTCAAAGATTTCAAGCGAACGTTCCCCCGCATCCCGAATTTCCGGCTGCCGGAAAACAATCTCCGGCCGCCACGCCTCGACTTCGGTCCGCGCTTCGATAGCGAGCGGATCGCCGACATCGTCCCGCCGATCGTCGGGCCGGCGTTCGGCGCCCTGGTGCCGAAGCCCGATGCCGACGGGCTCGATCTCGGCGGCATCCGCCTGCCCGAGATGCTGGCGCCGCTCGGAACCCGCACCGGCTTCAATACCCGCAACGCTGCGGCCGGCTTCCCCTGGGCCACCGGCCGCTGGGACGGCTCGTTCGTGCCGTTTGCACGCACTGAAGCCGAACGCCGGGCGGCCGGCGATCCCCGGCCGTCGCTCGCTACCCGCTATGCCGACCGCACCGCCTATGAGGCCGAGGTGCGGGCGGCCGCGGCTGACGTCGTCCGTCAGGGCTTCCTGTTGCCCGACGAAACGGACGCGCTGGTCGCCGACGCCGGCGGGCTCTACGATCGCATCCTCGCCCACGACCCGGCAGACCCGAGCTGCCGGTACATGTACCCTCATTGATCTTGGCCGCTGCCCGCCGGCCGTCAGTCACCACAACAAGGTTGGGAGAACGTCTTTGCCTGTCATGTCCGGAAAGCGCGCCTTCCTCGATCTCCTGAAGCAGGAAGGCGTCGAGTATCTGTTCGGCAATCCCGGCACCACCGAGCTGCCGCTGATGGATGCGTTCGCCACCGAGAACGAGATCCGCTACATCCTCGGCCTGCAGGAAGCCGCCGTGATGGCGATGGCCGACGGCTACGCCCAGGCCTCCGGCAAGCTCGCGGTGGTCAACCTGCATGTCGCGCCCGGGCTCGGCAACGCCATGGGCATGCTGTACGACGCGCAGAAGGCGGGCTCGCCGATCCTGGTCACTGCCGGCCAGCACGAACAGTCCTTCACGGCCACCGAGCCGATCCTGTGGGCCGATCTGCCGACGATCGCGCGGCCGATGGTGAAATGGTCGACGGAAGTGACACGGCTGGTCGACCTGCCGCGCCTGCTGCACCGTGCCTGCAAGACCGCGCTGGCGCCGCCGACCGGTCCGGTGTTCCTGTCGCTGCCGGGCGACATCCTGCGCGGTGATGCCGACCTCGACCTCATGGCGCCGACACGGATTGCGCCGCGCACCCGCGGCGACAAGTCCGCGGTGGAGGCGGCCGCGGAACTGCTCGCCAACGCCAAGCGGCCGGTGATCATGGCGGGCGACGCGGTGGCGCAGAGCCACGCGCACGCCGAGCTGGTGGAGCTTGCAGAGCTTCTCGGCGCGCCGGTCTACACCGAGTTCGTGCCGAACACCGCGTCGTTCCCGACCTCGCATCCGCTGTTCCGCGGGTCGGTGGTCCGCCTCGCGCCCGATACGCGCAAGACGCTGGAGCAATACGACGTGCTGTTCTCGGTCGGCGCCGACCTGTTCACGCTGTCGCTGCCGTCCGACGTCGACCCGATGCCGCCCGGCATCGACCTTATTCATCTCGATGTCGATCCTTGGGAGCTCGGCAAGAACTATCCGCCCAAGGTCGCGATCCTTGGTGACCCGAAAGGCACCCTGCCCGATCTGATTGCCGCGGTCCGGGAACGCATGAGCGCCGGCGCGCGAGGGAGCGCCCGCGACCGGCTCAAGACCGCGACCGACGCGATCGCCGCCGAACGCGCCGCGCTGGTCAACCGCGCCAAGAGCCTCGCCGGCGCCTCGCCGGTGCAGCCGCTGGCGTTGCTGCATGCCATCGGCGAGATGCTGCCGAAGGATGCAGTGATTGTTGAAGAGGCGCTGTCATCGTCGCCCGGCATCCGGCAGCTGATCCGCAGCGACGATCCGCAGAGTTACTTCGGCTTGCGCGGCGGCGGCATCGGCTGGGGCCTGCCGGCCACCATCGGCGTGAAGCTCGCACTGCCGGACCGGCCGGTGATCGGCCTGATCGGCGACGGCAGCAGCATGTACACGGTGCAGGGGTTGTGGACCGCGGCACGCTACAGGATCGGCGCGATCTTCGTGATCCTGAACAACACCTCGTACCGCATCCTCAAGCAGCGCCTGCACAACATGCGCGGGCTTGCCGAACAGGCGGACAGCTATGTCGGCATGGAACTGATCGATCCCAAGATCGACTTCGTGTCGCTCGCCCGCTCGCTCGGCGTTGCGGCCGACCGGGCGAAGACCGTCCACGAGGCAACCGACCTGCTCGGCAAGGCGCTCAAGGATGGCGGGCCGATGCTGATCGACGTGGAACTCGACCGCGCCTTCAAGCCGATGTGACGCTCTTGCGGCGCACGCACGCCGCTGCGCCGCAGCAACCGCGAGCCGTTCAGCTCGCGTTAATGTGCGGAGTGGCAAACCGGCGCGGCGACGCCATATTTTGGCGATAGGAACATTGTGCTCGGGGGCAAGCTTAGGAATTCGCGCGCCATGTCCGCCTTGTCTCGATCCGCGATTGTCAGTTTTGCCGCCGCCCTCGCCGCCGGTGCGGCCATGCCGCTTGCGGCGCAAACGCCTGCTCCGGGCCCCGACACGAATCTTGCGCCGCTGCCCGCGCCACCGGCTTTCCGTCCGGATGCCGCGCCCTGCGGCTACCGGCTGGAAAGCATCATCCGGTCCGTCACCGACCGGTTCGAAGGCGCGCCGCTGACCAGCGAGGCGCAGCGCAGCGCGTACGACGCGTTCCTGTCGGCGGCCGCCAAGGCCCGCGCGTTCGTGCGCGAAGCCTGCGCCAACGAACGGTCGGCGGCCAACATCCAGCAGATCGAGGCGGCCGAGCAGAAGATCGGCGAGGCGGTCGCCGCGCTGCGACCGGCGCTCGAGAATTTCTACGCGTCGCTGTCGGACGAACAGAAGGCGCAGCTCAACAACCTGCCCCGCCAGCTCGAAGCTTTGGGCAAAGACTGGTGGCGCGAGGTCGTGCGCGAGTTTCAACGGCAGTTGCGCGACCAACAGTCCCGCGCGCCCGACGGATCGGGCAAGTTGCACTTCTGCATTGGAAGCTTCTGCGTCCCGGTGCCCGAAAACTTCGCCGGCCCACCGCGCGACCGGCGCTCGCCCGAACCGCCGCCGGTCGCGGAAGACAAGATCTGACGGCCTACGGTCTCTCTCCGTCCGTCCCCGCGGAAGCGGGGACCCAGTACTGCAACTCCGAATGCTTCGCCCCTGGGTTCCCGCTTGCGCGGGAACGAGCGGGGATGGAGCAGCAGCGGTTAAGACGGGTTCAGCCTCCTTAGCTTAGCGGCCAAAGCTGCGCGCCTACACCGCGCGATCCGGGGTTCGATTCCCTGAGGAGGCACCACTTCGCCACCGGCAATGCGTCCTTAGCTCAGCAGGTCAGAGCGTCTGCCCGACATGCAGAAGGCCCGCGGTTCAAATCCGTGAGGACGCACCAACCTAGTGTGGCGGATCAGAGGTCCGCATCATTCTTGCGGCGAGTCCGACATGCGGACTTCTGAACCAAAGCCACACTAGGTCAATAAGTTGCTAGTGTCCTTCGATTCCGAAGTTCGCAGACGAGCGTGCCGGAGAATGATGCGAACTTCGGAATCGGGACACTCGCCTTCCTTAGCTCAACAGCAGAGCACTCGCTCGATAAGCGAGCGATCCAGGGGCAGCACCTGGAGGAAGGACCAATCCGGACCCGGAGCCTCACACCCGAATGGAGAGGGAGCGGACTTTTAATCCGTCGGCATGTGGCTCGAAACCACCCGGGTTCACCAGCGCATCGCGAACGCTCAATTGAATCATGGACCAGTAACCGAAGCGGCCGAACGGGGCGGACTCTTAATCCGCCGGCTCACGCCCATCGCAGGTTCGAATCCTGCCTGGTCCTCCACGTTTGCCCTCAACCCGGCTGCCTGCCTCACGGCAACATGCCGGCAGCTTTCAAGAGATCGGGATAGAACCCCTTGTCGGCCTTGACGATTGCCGCCATTTCGTCCGGCGGCGTCGTCTTCGGCGTAATGCCGACACCGACCAGCCGCGTGGAAATCTCCGGCGACCTGCCGGCTTCCATCACCCCGTGGGCGATCTTGTCGACGATCGCCCGCGGCGTTCCGCGCGGCGCCAGGTAGCCGTTCCAGGTATCGAGCGCGAACCCGGGCAAGGATTCGGAGATCGACGGGACGTCGGGAAGCCTCTGCAGGCGCTGACCCGCCGAGATCGCGATCACGCGGATGTTCTCATTCGTCATCTGCGCGCCCATGTCGGGCACGCCAGTCCAGGCCATGTCGACGGTGCCCTGCACCAGCGCCAAGGTGAGCGGCGCAGAGCCTTTGAACGGCACATGGGTCAGATCGATGCCGGCGCGCGCGGTGAAGCCGGCCGCCAGCAGATGGCTCGTCGCGCCGTTGCCGGCCGTTCCGTAGTTGAGCTTGCCGGCGTTGGCTTTCGCGTAGGCGATGAACTCGGGCACAGTCTTGGCCGGGATCGACGCCTTGATCCCCAACAGGAACGGGATGGTCCCGAACACGGCGATCGGTTCGAACGAATCCGATTCGTACGACACCTTCGAGATGATCGGCGAAATGCCGAGCTGGGAAGCCGAGCCGAAGAATAAGGTGTAACCATCGGGCGAGGCCGCCGCGACGTAGGCGGCAGCGATCGCGCCACCCGCGCCGGGCCGGTTCTCGACCACGAACGGCTGGCCGAATTTCTCCGACAGATACTTCGACGAGACCCGCGCCAGCGTGTCGGTGAATCCGCCGGCCGCGAACGGGACAACGACCGTGACCGCGCGTGCCGGCCACTCGGCGGCGTGCGCGGGCATGACCGCCAGCAGCGCCGCCAACGCCAGCAGGCCTATGCCGCGCCGGGTGGCGCGCGATCCTGCTGCCCCGATGAAAGAATTGCCTGAAACTTGTGCGTGCAGATGGTGCTTCATAGTCGACTCGCGTGACGTTGTCAGTGCCATCGCCGTAGCAACTTCCGGGCCAGAGGGGCTTAGGCGAAGCGGCCTCCGCCCCAAGCGCGATGCGTTCAGCCTAAATCTGCTCGGTTCCGGTCGGATACAGCGTCCGGACCTCTTCGCGCCGGCGCAGCCACCAGGCATAAGACGGCGGCAACAGTGCCAGCGGATCGCCGCTGCCGAGCGCCTGAGCGGCATGGACCGGCCAGTTCGGGTTCCACATCAACTCCCGCGCGAGCGCGATCAGATCGCACCGCCCTTCCGCCAGGTAGCCTTCCGCCTGCACCGGATCGGTAATCAGTCCGACGGCCATCGTCGGCACACCGGCCTCGCGGCGTATTTGTTCGGCGAACGGTACATGATAGCCGGGCACGCGCGGCACGACCGCTAGCGTCAGCGGGCCCTCGATCCCGCCCGACGAACAGTCGATGACATCGACGCCGCGCTGCTTCAGCTCGCGCGCCAGCGCGACAGTGTCGTCGATGTCCCAGGCTCCGCCCTTGCCGTCGACGCAGGACGCGCGGAAGAACAGTGGCCGGTCTTTCGGCCATGTCGCACGGACCGCCTCGATCAGTTCCAAGGCGAACCGCATCCGGCCCGCGAGATCGCCGCCATAGCCGTCGGTCCGCTGGTTGGTGATCGGCGAGAGGAACTGCTGGATGATGTAGCCGTGGGCGCCATGGACCTCGCAGATGTCGAAGCCGGCATCGAGCGTCCGCCGGCTGGCTTCGACATGGCTCGCGATCACCTGCCTGATGTCGTCGCGATCCATTTCGCGCGGAATCATAGCGCCCGGCTTGAATGCGATCGGGCTGGGCGCGATGCCTTGCCACGGCGGCTCGCCATGGACGGCATCCTCCGCGGTCAGCGGCGCGAAGCCTTCCCACGGCGCCTTGGTCGCGACCTTGCGCCCGGCGTGACCGAGCTGCATCGCGCTCAGCGCGCCCTGGCTGCGCAGAAAATCCGTGACACGCCGCCAGGCCTTGGCCTGCGCGTCGTTGTAGATGCCCGGACAGTGGTAGGTCTTGCGCGCGCGCTCCTCGACCGCGGTCTCCTCGACGAACACGATGCCGGCGCCGCCCATGGCGAACTTGCCGAGATGCACGAGGTGCCAGTCGGTCGGCGCAGCGTCGACGGCGGCGTACTGCGACATCGGCGACACCACGATTCGGTTCCGCGCCGTCACGCCGCGGAGCGCGATCGGCTCCAACAACAGCGGACGCGCGGGAGCTGGTTTCGGTTGTGTCACCATCGGTCCTTGATCCGGATTCCGCCGGCACGCGAGCAAGCGCCGCGCACCGCAAATGCGAACGTGCTGTTGGAACTCTGACGCTTTCCGCGCTGCGCCGTCAATCAGTCGACCGAGCGGCTCTTGCCGCGAACTCCATCACCTCTCCCCTCGGGGGAGAGGTCGCCGAGCGAAGCGAGGCGAGTGAGGCGGGCGCTTCGCATGCGTGCATCTCACTGACCGGAGCCCCCTCACCCCGACCCTCTCCCCCGGAGGGGAGAGGGAGCGCACCGCGCGTGCGTCAACAGTATCGCTCACTCAAAGTGAAACGCGTCTGTACCCCAATAGGCAGAGGGAGTGCGTTGAGAGCGCATTCAGTGGCCGTTCGAGTCGGCCCAGACGCACCACCTGCTCCCTCGTCTGGCGACGCGGGAGCATGGTGTCAATCAGGCTCCGTTACGCATCTGGTGAGGCGGCCGGTCTGTCTAACCGGCGAGAGGGATTCGATCTCCCTACGGAGCGCCATTTACCTGCGCCGCCGGGCGACAGCCGGTCGCGCCGTTATTTCGATTTCGGTGCCGACTTCGACTTTGCCTTCGGCTTCGGGGTAGCGGTCTCGCTCTTGCTCTTGCGTTTCATGTCCATGGTGTGTGCCCGCTTGTAGGTCTGAATGTCCTTGAACTTACCTTCCTTGTCGCGGACGGCGTAGAGCTTGGTGCCCTTTGAGCTGCGGTGCGTGGTCCTCTTGGCCATGTGGGTCTCCCTTGGCGTCAGGCGAGGCCGAAACACTACGGAGCCACCGGATCACTGGCAACACGGCGAGGCGCGGCAACTGTGGATGACGGTCGCGACTAGCGCGGCCGCTGCCACGCGGATCGACATCGCTCACGACCTGCGCCCAACGACATCGTCAACTGTGCATCGCCGACGGAGGGCTCCGCTGGAGCGGCCGGCAATCGGTCTCGAAAACCGAGGGGTCCGCAAGGACAGGGGTTCGAACCCTCAGCCCTCCGCCAATTCTTTACATCGGGTTCTTTGCGTCCTTGTCCTGCCACCGGTCCGTAAAACCGGCGTCTATGAAACGGGCAGGTTGGCCGACGGGAGGTTCGAATCCTCGGGGACGCACCAAGTTTGCGGACGTGGCTTAACGGCAGAGTCCCTGAGCGCCACTCAGGGGGTGTGGGTTCGACTCCCGCCGTCCGCACCAATACGCCTGGGAAGCTGATCTGGTGACAGCGCCGCGCTGAAGACGCGGAGAGGTTGGCTCGAAACCAACTCCAGGCACCAACATCCAATGGGGATAGCAGCGGGCTGCAGGTGATCCTTGCAAGATCGCCGGGCCGGGTTCGAACTCCCGGTGTCTCCACCATTTCCCGATCGTCCAATGGCAGGACATCCGGTTGTTAACCGGCGAATCCACGTTCGAAGTCGTGGTCGGGAAGCCAACTCAGCATGATCCCGAAAAAGTTGCAGACTTTTTCGGACGAGATCATGCGACCAAGCAAATGAGGGCGAAATCGTTTCCCGGTTTTCGCCCTTTGTCGCCGTCGTCTAGCGGCCAAGGATTCTCGGCCCTCAACCGGGAGGCGCGGGTTCAAATCCCGCCGGCGACGCCAACTCGATCCACCCATAGCTCAGCCGGAACAGAGCGTCGGCGTGCGAAGCCGAAGGCCGCAGGTTCAAGTCCTGCTGGGTGGCCCAATGCCCGCGCCCTCGTTCCGTGAGCCGCATCAGTCCGGATGCACTCCGGGACGAGGGCGAGGCGGATGAATTCTCACAGGGTGTAGGGGAGCCTGGCTGTCCCCGCCTGCCTTGGAAGCAGGAGACCGGTGGTTCGAATCCACCCACTCTGACCAATTTTACCTATATATATCAATAAGATATTGAGGTTACACCTATACTAATTGGATTTGCACGAAGCATTTGCAGCATTTTTGCACGAATGCTGCCGCCGGTATAATACGCCCGCTTGCCGCGGTATGGTTGTGCCAAGCAACGCCGACAACGGAGCGGAAAAGCCGCCATCCCTCGGAGTTTATTCGTGTGGAATTTCCTGAAAAAACTTCCCCTTGCTACCGCTGCCCTCCTGCCGCTGATAGTGGGATTCATTACCGCCCTTCTGTCGCTGCTAGCCACGCGGAAAGACGCACTAGACCGAATTAGAACGTACCTCGACGACCCAGTCGCCGCTTCCGTTATCGCCTTCTACGCGACTTTTACCCTTGGCATATTTACCTTAGTTCAATCCTGTTCACTCAACGCGTCGGCCGACAATCCCAACGTGTTGAAGATGACGATATCAGAACGTGGGACGCTAACCGATGGAAGGAGTGGGCTAGGTCCTTCGAAAAGAAAGACGAGCCGCCCGAATCCCTGAATGGCCTGCACCCGGTTCCGAAGACACCGAGTTAGGTGTTTTGATGGGACCGGAGGTGCGTCATGGAGAGGCGGAAGTTCACGCGAGAGTTCAAGCTTGAGGCTGTGCGCCTGATCAAGGATCGCGGCGTTTCGTATGCCCAGGCCGCGCAAGACCTGGATGTGCATCAGTCGCAGCTGCGCGGCTGGGTGAAGAGGTTTGCGGACGATCCGCAGCATGCCTTCCCCGGCCAGGGACAGATGAAGCCGGAGCAGCTCGAGATCGCGCGGCTGCAAGCGCGAGGTCACCAAGCTCAAGGCCGAACGAGACATCCTAAAAAAAGCCGCGGCCTACTTCGCGAAGGAATCGACGTGAAGTTCGGTTTCATCGCGAAGCACCGGGGGATCTGGCCGGCGGATTGGATGTGCGAGGCGCTCGGTGTCTCGCGGGGTGGCTTCTATGCCTGGCTGACACGGCCGCGCAGTCAGCGCAGCCGCAGCGATGAAGAGCTCGGCGCCAAGGTTCGCGCGAGCTTCCTTGGCAGCGACCGAACCTACGGCGCCAGGCGGGTGTGGAAGGACCTTGCAGCCGAAGGTGTGTTCAGCGGACTGCATCGGATCGAGCGATTGATGCGGCTACAGGCCCTCAAAGCACGCCCGCGACGGCGTCGGCTGCCGCCCGACCTGGGTGAGCGGCAGGCCGGCGCCGTCGCTCCGAACGTGCTCGACCGCGGCTTCGAAGCGCCTGCTCCCAACCGCAAATGGATCGCGGACTTCACCTATGTCTGGACCGCGGAAGGCTGGCTCTACGTGGCAGCCGTCATCGATCTGTTCTCGCGGCGCGTGGTCGGCTGGTCGATGAGCGCAGGCGATGACGGCACAGCTCGTCACCGACGCTCTGGTGATGGCGATCTGGCGGCGCGGCAAGCCCGATGCGCTGCTGCATCACTCCGATCGCGGCAGCCAATACAGCAGCGAACAGTTCCAGCGGCTGATGGCCGACAACGGCGTCGTCTGCTCGATGAGCCGCTCGGGCAACGTCTGGGACAATGCAGCGATGGAGAGCTTCTTCTCGTCGCTCAAGACCGAACGGACAGCGCGCAAAATGTACCGAACGAGAGACGAGGCCAGAGCTGATGTGTTCGACTACATTGAGCGCTTCTACAATCCCAAGCGCCGACACTCTACGATCGGTTATATGAGCCCGATGGAGTTCGAACGGCAGGCGGGATTAGCTTAGGCGGGTGTCAACGAAACCGGGTGCAGGCCAATCAGGGTCTGTCCGTGGTACAGTGATTTCGGTCAAACGAAATGAGGTGGGCAAATGACGTACACGACTATCGCCTGTAAGCCGGACCAGGCGAACGGCTACGACGAGGCTATCTGGAAGGGCAAACACATCGGCGTCTACTCGGATGGCGTACAATTTTCGAGCACCACTAGACAGGGTCAGCACTTGGCTACGCTGGTCCACCCAGATTCATTCGAGGACCTCGCGAAAGCCATGATGCGCTCTAATCACCGGGAGGCGATTAAAGCATTTGGAGCCGCCCTCAGTGCCGGAGTCCCCACGGAAAAAACGGAACGCAGACATTCCTACATTGACGAAATCCCAGGGGACCTCGGGCCGAAACCCGGGAACCCACGCACAGATTGGTTCGTAAAGGCGAATTCGAAGAACGTTGGTCGTTGAGTCCTCACCGAACCAGCGCGCGCAGCGCCGCGCCGCTTCCTAGCAGCGCCGCGAGCCTTCCGCGCTAGGTACGCTAGATGGACTACCCGCCTGCCTTGGAAGCAGGAGACCGGTGGTTCGAATCCACCCACCCTGACCAATGAACGCGGTAGTGTCGCCGCAGAAGGTCGTCATGACGGAGCTGAAAATCTTCGGCGAGCACGACGAGCGCACCATCGCGCAGATGTGGCGCTGCATGGGCGTCGGCAGCGTGGCAGGCGGCGTGCTGTGCGCCGACGGCCATCTCGGCTATGCGCAGCCGGTCGGCGGCGTCATCGCCTACGAGGACCACGTCTCGATCTCGGGCGTCGGCTACGACATCGGTTGCGGCAACATGGCGGCACGCGTGAACCTCAAGTACGAGGACATCCGCGAACGCGTGCCGGCGATCGCAAACGACATCGCCAAACAGGTGAGCTTCGGGCTCGGCCGGCACAATCCGAATCCGGTCGATCACGCGGTGTTCGACAGCCCGCTCTGGCACGATTCGGGCATGGATCATCTCCGGCAGATGGCGCGCTCGCAGCTCGGCACCGTCGGCTCCGGCAACCACTATGTCGACCTGTTCGAGGACGAGGACGGCTATGTCTGGATCGGTGTCCATTTTGGCTCGCGCGGCCTCGGCCACAAGAGCGCGACGCAATACGTCAAGCTCGCGGGCGGTAAGGACGGCATCGACGTGGCGCCGGCGATCGTCGAAGCCGGCAGCGAACTCGGCACGCGTTATCTCGCCGCCATGACGCTCGCCGGAGAGTACGCCTATGCGGGCCGCGAGTGGGTGACGGACCGCGTGCGCCGCATTCTGTGCGCCAAGGTCACCGATACGGTGCACAACCATCACAACTACGCCTGGCGCGAGCGCCACGGCGAGCGTGACCTGTGGGTGGTGCGCAAGGGCGCAACGCCGGCGTTCCCGGGCCAGCGCGGCTTCGTCGGCGGCTCGATGGGCGACGACGCGGTCATCCTGTCGGGCATCGAGAATGAAGCCTCGGCGCAAAGCCTCTATTCGACCGTGCATGGCGCCGGCCGCGTAATGTCGCGCACCGAGGCCAAGGGCAAGCGCAACCGCAAGACCGGCGAAGTGCTCGCACCCGGCAAGGTCAATCCCGACGACATGCAAGCCTGGCTGCGCGCCAAGGGCGTGCATCTCGTCGGCGGCGATCTCGACGAAGCCCCGCAGGCCTACCGGCGGCTGACCGACGTGCTCGCGCATCACGATGGCACCGTGAAGATCGAGCACGTGCTGCGCCCGTTCATGGTGCTGATGGCGGGCGCCGACATCTTCGATCCGTTCAAGGATTGATCAAGCTTGTTGCGGTGACCGGAACGGATACGGCCGCGCCTGCAAAGCGCGTACATGCGGGTTCAAGTCCCGCCCGCAACTCCAACCACTCGCGCGACCTCGCCAACGGCGATCGTTAGCGCGAGATCGCTTCCATACCCTTGTAGCTCAATGGCGAGAGCGCCGAGTTCCAACCTCGGACGATGTGGGTTCGAGTCCTGCCGAGGGTGCCAATCGTCCACGTAGCTCAACGGACCAGAGCGGGGGTTTCCGATGCCCCAGGTTGCGCGTTCGAGTCGCGCCGTGGACCCCAGCGAGACGCGGCGCGTGATGCAGCATGCGACGCGCGCGAAAATGCGTTTGGAGAGTTGGCCGAGCGGCAAGGCACCGCAGTGCTAATGCGGCGAGACCTTCGGGTCGGGCAGGTTCGACTCCTGCACTCTCCGCCAATGCTTCTCAAGGCAAACCGAACAATGCGGGCGTAGCTCAATGGCAGAGCCACTGGCTTCCACCCAGACGACGCGGGTTCGATTCCCGCTGCCCGCTCCATGCTCCACGCATCATGCTGCCTTCGTCTAGTGGCCCAGGATCACCGCCTTTCAAGCGGACAACGCGGGTTCAAATCCCGCAGGCAGCACCACTCAAGCCGTTCCCCCTTCGTCTAACGGCAGGATGCCGCACTTTGAATGCGGCGATCGTGGTTCGAATCCATGAGGGGGAGCCATTGCCGTTCCGGCGCCGCCCACCGGAACGGTCTCCGCGCACAAGCCGGCGTAGCTCAGCGGTCAGAGCGGCGCTCTCATACGGCGAAGGTCGGTTGTTCAAATCAACCCGCCGGCACCAGTCCCTGCGGTCGTTCAGCAGAAAGAGGCAGTCACGAGGCGATCGGAAATGCTAAGCGGCGCCCATTGCTGAGCGCCGCATAGACGTCGTAACCGTATGCCCGTCTGGCTCAAGTGCACGCGAACTTTCGGGAAGTCGACCACCGCGCAAAGCTGCCGGGGTTGGCTGCATCTCGCGTCGTGCCATCCGAGATACTGCCGTTGTTCTGGTCGACGAAGGCAGTGTAGATGCCGCGTGCGCCGCCGTCCCAGCGCACGACCATCTTGAATTGACCGTTCTTGAGGAAGCTGCCGCTGACGATATCGCCACCGTTCTGGTTACCGCCGGACTTGTTGCCAGAGGTACAACTGCCGCTGAGCTTGGTTCCGTTCTGCTCGAGCTCGCAACGCAGCACGAAGCTGCCTTGCGAGATGCGCAGTTGACCGTTGGCGGAGCACGCGGCGTTTGCTTCGCTGGCGATGAGACCGGCGACGAGGACGAGAGGGAGCGCGAGAAAGGACTTGGACATGGCGAGTTCTCCTGGTGATTTCGGAAGCAATCGTCTTGATTGCCCGATCACCATAGGTCCGAGGGCGTTGCGAGCGCTGTGACCGCAGTCACGAGAATCGCCCTTGTCCGACGCCGTCTTGATTTTCAGCGAACACGAATGTGGAGAGCAGGACGCTCGAAGCAAACGCTCTCCATCCCTGCGGTAGTTCAGCGGCAGAATGCCTGAATGTGGCTCAGGAGACGGCGGTTCGATTCCGTCCCCAGGGACCAGCCTCGATCTGGACGTTCACGTGTCAACGGCGCAGCCTGCGCCCGGGAGGATCGATGACTTACTTCCTGGCGCTGAAGTATCTGCATGTGATCGGCGCGGCCGTGCTGCTCGGCACCGGCGTGGGGATCGCATTCTTTATGCTAATCGCACATCTGCGCGGCCGGGCCGAAGCGGTGGCCGAGGTCGCGCGCACCGTCGTCATCGCCGACTTTGTGTTCACCGCCACCGCCGTCGTCGCCCAGCCGGTGACCGGCGTGCTGCTGGCGCATGCCACCGGCACCTCGCTGTGCGAAGGCTGGATCGCGCTGTCGATCCTGCTCTACGTCGTCATCGGAGCGCTCTGGCTGCCGGTCGTCTGGATGCAGATGCGCATGCGCGACCTCGCTCGTACGGCTGTGGAGCAAGGCACGCCCCTCCCCCAGCGCTACCACCGCCTGTTCTGGACTTGGTTCGCCTTCGGCTTTCCGGCGTTCGCCGCCGTGCTCGCCATCTTCTGGCTGATGATCGCCAAGCCCGCGCTCGCGCCGTGGTGCGGGCCGGCGTAACGGGACGCCGGCGCTGAATTACTTCAGCGGCAGTTCGCGCACGACATAGTCGGCAAACCGGGCCGGTTCGCGTCCCAGTATCCAGCGCAGTACGTTCGGATTCCCGACGAGGCCGTGGGCGTCGTAGTGCCTGTTCATCCTGGTCATGCCGTCGATGCGCTCCGCCGGTAGTCCCGCGGCGGCCGCATCGCGGCGAAATTCCTCGAGCGGCTTCGCCATCGCCCGGACCGGACGGCCGAGCACGCGCGTCAGAATGACGGCGCAGTCGTCCTGGCTGAGCGCCTCGGGACCGGCAAGCTGATAGGTGGCGCCCTCGTGTCTGCCTTCGGTCATGATCCGCGCCACCGCCTCGGCCAGATCGGACAGGTCGGTCAGGCTGAAGCGCGAGGCCGTGCTGAACGGCATGCTGTGCACGCCGGTCGCCAGCACCGCCGGCCAGATCACCGCGAGGTGCTGCATGTAGCGGCCCGGTTGCAGGATGGTGTAGTTCAATCCGGAGTCGACGAGCGCGCGCTCGGCCTGCAGCTTGCGGTCATGATGCGGCACGTCCGCCAGCAGCGGATGCAGCACCGAATAGAGTACGAAGCGATCGACCGAAAGTTCACCTGCGAGTTCGATCATTGTTCGCGCGATGGCGTCTTCCTGCGGATGCATCGGCGGGCAGATGTGCAGCACCTGCCCGGCCCCGGTCATCGCACGCCGCAACAATTCACGATCCAGCAGGTCGCCGATCGCGATTTCGGATGCGCCGGCCTGCTGGAGCGCGGCGCCCGCCTCCGGCCGCCGCACGAAGGCGCGGACCTTGCCGCCTTTCCTCGCGATGGCGGCCACGACCCGCTGCCCGGTCTTGCCGGATGCGCCCGTCACCAAGATCGGCCGACTGAGTTCCATTCTCCTGCTCCGCCACGGCGCGCCGAACCGCGCTGCGCGCATCGGTCCCTGCCACGATGCAATGGCGCGGCTTGCTGCCATTGCAAAACTGTCGCACGGTATCGCCAGTCGCTGTCATGCAAAAGAGACGACGCCGGATCGTCGCCAGATTGGAGCCGCCCGTTATGGTCCTGCGCAAGCTTGTCGCCGCCGCCCTTGTCGTTGCTGCCTGTGCCGCGTTCGGTACGCCGGCGGAGGCGCAAACCTGGCCGTCACGCACCGTCAAGATCGTCGTGCCCTACGCGGCCGGCGGCAATTCGGACGTGATGGCGCGGGTCGTCGCGCAACGGCTGACGGAAGCGTTCGGCCAGACCTTCATCGTCGAGAACCGGGTCGGCGCCAACGGCGCGCTGGCGGCGGATACGGTCATCCGATCGGGCCCCGACGGCTACACGCTGCTGTGGGCTGTCACGCCGCCGATGACCATCGCGCCGGCGATGACCAAGCTCAACTACGACCCGGTCAAGGATTTCGCACCGATCAGCGCGGTCGCGATCAACGGTTTCGTCCTCGTGGTCAACAAGGACTTCCCGCCCAAGACGGTCGCCGAGTTCATCTCGTACGTCAAAGCGCAGAAGGACAAGATGTCGTACGCGGAAGGCACCGCCGGCAGCGTGACGCATCTTTCCATGGCGCTGTTTGCCAAACGGGCCGGGCTCGACATGACCAATGTCAGCTACCGCGGCAATGCGCCCGCCATGAACGACGTCATCGCCGGCCACTTGAAGACCATGTTCTCGAACCTGGCCGACGCGTTGCCGCACGCCGCCTCGGGCGCGATCCGCCTGCTGGCCGTGTCGACTGCGCAGCGCTCGCCGCAAGCCCCCGATGTCCCGACGGTCGCCGAATCGGGCTTCCCGGGCTTCAACGTCATCACCTGGAACGGCCTCGCGGCGCCCGCCGGCACGCCGCGCGAGATCGTCGACAAGATCGCGGGCGAGATCGGCCGCGCCGTGAAGGACCCGAAATTCGCAGATCGGCTCAAAGCCGCGGGTGCCGATCCGCTCGGCAACACGCCGGACGAATTCGCCGCCATGATCAAGGCCGACCTCGCCACCTGGGCGGATGCGGTCGCGGTGACCGGCCTCAAGGCCCAATAGGACGACCGCACAAAATGCCATCGCAACGTCCTATCGTGATCGCGGGCGGCGGTCCCGTCGGCGTCGTCACGGCGCTCGCCTTCGCCCGGCAGGGCTTCGAGGTCCGGCTGTTCGAGGCCGAAACGCGGGTCAACGACATGCCGCGCGCGGCGACCACCCATGCGGCCACGCTGGAAATGCTGGAAGGGCTCGGCCTGGTCGATGAGGTCACCCGGCGCGGCCTGATCGAGCCGAAGTTCCGCATCTGGGACCGCGCCAGCCGCGAGATGATCGTCGAGTTCGACTTCGGCATGCTGAAGAACGACACGCGCTATCCGCATGTCGTGCAGTGCGAGCAGCACAAGCTCGCCAACATGACGATCGAGCGGCTCAAGGCGTTTCCCAACGCCAGCGTGACGTTCTCGGCGCGCGTGGCCGGGTTCGAGCAGCACGACGACCGTGTCGAGGTCGATGTCGAGACCGCGAAAGGCACCGCAGCGCATCACCGCCTCCTACCTGATCGGCTGCGACGGCGGGCGCTCGACCGTGCGCAAGGCGATGGGCGTCGACTTCGAGGGCTACACCCACGCCGAGCGGTTCCTGGTGCTGACCACGACCTTCGCGTTCGACACCGAATACGCGCAGTGCTCGCGCAATTACTTCTCCGATCCGGATGAATGGTGCGCGCTGTTCAAGGTGACCGGCGACGACGGCAAGGGACTGTGGCGCGTGCTGTTCCCGACCCGGCTCAACGAGACCGACGAGCAGGCATTCGACGAAGCATCGGTGCAGGGGCGGCTGCAGAAGTTTTTCCCCAAGGCCGGCACCTATCCGGTCGTCCACCGCAACATCTACAACGTCCATCAGCGGGTCGCGGCGATCGTTCCGCAAGGGCCGCGTGTTTCTCGCGGGCGACTCCGCGCACGTCAACAATCCGCTCGGCGGACTCGGCCTCAACTTCGGCATCCACGACGCCATGGAGTTGAACGACCTGCTCGGCCGGGTCATGCGCGAAGAAGCCGCGCCGGACATCCTCGATTTCTACGACCGGTTCCGCCGGCCGCTGAACGTCGAGTACGTCCAGCAGCAGACCATCGCCAACAAGAAGCGGCTGGAGGAGAAAGATCCGGAGGCGCGCGCCAAGAGCAACGCAGCACTGCGCGAGACTGCCGCCGACCCGGACAAGCACCGCGCCTACCTGCTGCGCGCCTCGCTGATCGAGAGCGTTCGCAAGCGCCAGGCCGAGAAGGTGTGAGACCAGCTTGACCCGCGCATCCATCAAAAAAGAGTCGTTCAACACGATGGATTGCCGGGTCAAGCCCGGCAATGACGGAGTAGATGGGTCAAGGTAAGACGCCGTCGGCATGAGATGACGCGCGTTCTCCTAAGTCGAGAGCCGCTGTGACTGCGCCCTCTCCCGCAGAGCGATAGGACGAGTCGTCCTTACTGACGATTCTTCGCAACCTCACAATTAAGGCTGGGCCGGCTCCTCATACTCCGCTACGATCGAATCATTCGTGTGCGCCAGATGCTCCAAAGCACGAAGTTCATTCACGCTTTCATACGAAATGAATGTGCAACTGCGGGATAGGGGCCCGCGATCTAGTAACGTGAAGACCGGACGCAACATCTCTTTAAATACCTTCTCACGGCGCTCATCTGGAGCAACGATGTGCAATCTGATATCCATGTTCGGTTGCAGCGCGAGCAGGTCAGCCATTCTAAGCAGGCCAGAGTATACTGCCGTGGTGTGTTCCACCTCGAATGCTCTTGCAATCGACCGTCCCCGTAACCATAAAACGTCTATCTGCTCGATAGTATCCAATGTCGTCTGGTCATAGTTGAGAGGAAGATCGTCGAGAAATGCGTCACGCAAGACGCTTTGAACAAGGTCGCGAATACGTCCCCTGTCCGCTCTCGGAATCCATATTCTAAAACCCATTGTTGCGCCGATTTCAGCGAGCATATCTTGAACTTTGAGCGACTGCCGGACATCCGGCACGATTGTCTCAGCAGCAAGAGCGTCACCGTCATCCTCATCTTCGTCAACCGGTACTGTAACGGCAATCTCACCTTCGATAGTCTTGACTGTGCGTTCCTCTGCCCATCTCTCCTTAAACTTTGGAGAATAGAAATCAACCACTTCAGACGGGCTTGCTTGCTGCAGCTTGTCCCGCAGATGAAGAAGCGCTTCATCTAGTTGCCGGTCGCTCCAATTCTGAACTTCCTGTCGATGCGCGCTTCCATACGCAATAAGCACGCGCCTCCGGTCACCATTAGACGACATACGTTCCACGCGGTCTGGAAAGGCAAAAAATCGAAGCATATGGCGAAATTGCCGGTTTCCGTTCTGTGGAACCGTCTCCATCCAAGCCACAAAAACAGTCATAATTCGAGAAAATTTTCTGGCGCTCGTCGAGCCCACGTTTTTTTAGGTCACGTGTCAACTCGACTAGAAAAGTCATTTCGGCAGGTCGGTTGGTGTTGAAGCCAGGACCTCCTGAACCAATTCCCGCCAACGCTGTATCGCTCAAGACTGGCGCGGCGTCATCCAATTGTTCCCCAGATAGTGCCCAAATGTCTCGTACCTGTTGGCGCTTCGTTTTCGCTTTCATTTTTGAGGGAAACAACAGCAATGCCCATAACATCTCGGCCATCAACTGCCTAGCTGGCGCAGAAGCTGCACTCATTTGACCTTTCAGCTTCGTTGCGAAATTGTCGGCTCCATAATCTGGATGATCGACGAAAGCATGATGAACTTCTCGAACCAGATCATCCGTCCAAAGTGGGGAATGAGAGAGAATTGAGCCATCAGCTATGAGGCATGCCCTTATCCAATGTTCCGCAGCCGAAAGTTGTGAAGCGAGATCCCGTTCAAAGGCCTGTCGCGCCATGTTGGCTCCATAGCGAATCGATCTACTGTAATTCGAGAAGGGGCGGTTGAGCTAGGACATTACGGTGTTAAACATCTTTCCGCGAATGCATTCGTGAAAACAACAAGCTTATAGCGAATTTCCTCGTGGCGACGGGAACACCTCCTTGGAAGCGCCTAAAATTCCTCCAGCACCCGGCCGTAGCCGAATAGGCGGTCGTCGACACCGCAGCGGCGCAGCGCATCCCAGAACGACACCGTGTTGACCGCGATCACCGGCTTGCCGAACCAGCGCTCGGCTTCGGCCGCGACCGCACCCGACGGCAGCGCGGTGCCGACCGTCAGCGATCGCATCGACCTCGGCGCCGTCGAGCTCGCGCAGCGCGTTGCGGATGTCCTGCTGCGGCACCTGCGCGATCAATCGCGGCGTCTTGCATGCGAGCCCCTTGAGCCGCACCACGTCGAAGCCGGCCTCCAGGAAATACGCCTTCACCATCTCGTCGCCGCGCGGCTGATGCGGCGTGAGGATCGCGATCTTCCGCGCGCCGAACTTCTTCAGCGCTGCGACCATCGCGGTCGAGCCCATGGTGACGCCGACGCCGGCGCGCTGCGCCAGTTCGGCCTGCAGCTTGTCGGCGGCCGCCACGCCGCCCCAGAAGGTTTCGAGCGCGATCCCCATGATGAGATGGTCGAGACCGGCCGTCATGATCTGGTCGATCGCGGTGCCCATGCCGTCGCGCATCATCTGCATGTGCTCGTTGAACGCCTCTTCGGTGTTGAGCGGACGTTCCTTGATGGTGACGCGGCCGGTGTGGCAGGTCACGCCCGGCACTCGCATCGCATCGGTCTCGGGCTGCACGGTTGTATTGGTCGACGGCACGACCAGGCCGATACGCTTTCGGTAGCCCAAGGTGTCAGGCACGGTGCGAACTCCTGCGCGCTCAGGGGGATGGCGGAGGCATACACGGGGGCGTGAAGCGTCACAAGCGCTTACCCTTGTCTTGAGCGCGTCCGGCCATATGCTGGCCCGGCTCTTCCGCCCGATCGCGTTTCGCCAATGCGCCGCATTCCCGACTGGACCTCGCTTGATGCTCCGGCGCGCATGCGCTGGCTGGCGAGCGCGCGCCTGCGCGCCGAGACGCTCGATGCGATGCTCAACGCATTCGTCGCGATCGAGCCTGCGCGCGCTCGTTCCAGCGGCGCATTGGACGGCATGCCGTACGCTGCAAAGGACATGTTCCAGATCGTGCGACACCGGCCGAGCGGCGGGCTCGCCGGTACGATCGATCTCGGCATCGCCGGCGACAGCGACCTCCTGGATCGGCTCGACGCCGCCGGGGCAGATCGCATCGGCTTCACCCAGATGACCGAACTCGCCTACGAGCCATCCGGCTTCAACGCCTCGCGCGGCTGGGTCAAGAATCCCTGGAGCCTCGATCACGTGACCGGCGGATCGTCGTCCGGCTCGGCGGCGGCTGTGGCAAGCGGCGCAGTTGCGGTGGCGCTTGGGTCGGATACCGGCGGCTCGCTGCGCATTCCGGCGCATTGCTGCGGCGTCACCGCCTGGAAGCCGACCTATGGGGCGGTTTCGACGCACGGCGCGATGACGCTGTCACCGACGATGGACACGATCGGGCTGCTGGCGCGTGCTGCCGCCGACCTGCTGCCGGTCGTTCCGATCCTGGCCGATGTGCCGGCGTCAGGGCCGATCCGCAAGGTCGTGGTGCCGCCCGACATCGTGGCGCTCTGCACGCCGGACATCGATGAGGCCCATTCCGATCTGGTCGACGTGCTCGCTGGCCTGGGAATAGCGATCGAGTCCAAGGACGCGCTAGCCGCACTCGACGCCATCGATGCCCATGCGCTCACGATCATGTTCGCCGAAAGCGCGCGGGTTCATCGCGCGCGCATCGAGGATCCCGGCGTGCCGGCCGTCTTGCGCCGACGCCTCGCCAAGGGCCTCGAAGTTCCCGACGCGACGCTGGCCGCGAGCGTCGCCGCCCGGCCGGGCTTGGTCCGGGATTTCGAGGAACAGGTCCTGGACGGCGCCGACGCCGTCGCGCTGCCGGTGATGGCGATCAACACGCCTCGCGCCGCCGAGTGCGATCCGTCCTCCGATGCGTTTTTCGCCGAAGACGCTCTACGCGCATGAGCCGCTTGACGCGCTTCGTCAATTTGCTCGGCTTTCCCGCTGTTGCGCTGCCGACCGGTTTCGACCAGCGCGGCTTGCCGATCGCCGTACAGATCGTCGGCCGTCCCGGCTCCGACCTTGCCCTTCTCGATCTGGTCCGGCATGTCCAGGATCGAACCGACTGGCACGGCCGCGTTCCGACCGCGATCGCCGATCTCGTGCCGCAACCGGAGCCCGCACCATGACGCGGCCGATCGCTTCATCCGCGCTCGACCATCTGCGCGTCCTCGATCTGACCCGCGTCCGCGCCGGACCGACCTGCTGCCGCATCCTGGCCGACTTCGGCGCCGACGTGATCAAGATCGAAGCGCCGCCCGGCGTCGATCCGAACGAAGGCATGAGCGGGGAGCGGCACGGCTACGACATGCTCAACCTGCATCGCAACAAGCGCTCGGTTACGCTCAACCTGAAGGAAGCCGGAGGGCCGGGCCGTGTTCCTGCGCATGGTCGAGACCGCCGACATCGTGGTCGAGAACTTCCGGCCGGACGTGAAGGAGCGGCTCGGCATCGGCTACGAGGCGCTGAAAGCCGTCAACCCGCGCATCATCCTCGCCTCGATCTCGGGCTTCGGCCAGACCGGACCGTACAAGACCCGCGCCGGCTTCGACCAGATCGCGCAGGGCATGGGCGGCCTGATGGGCGTGACCGGCGAGCCGGGCACGCCGCCGATGCGCGCCGGCATCGCGGTCGCCGATTCCACCGCCGGTATCTATGCGGCGACCGGCGTCCTGATCGCGCTCGCCGAGCGCGAGAAGTCGGGGCTCGGGCAGTGGGTCCACACGTCGCTGCTCGAGGCGCAGATCGCGCTGATGGATTTTCAGGCGGCGCGCTACCTGGTCGACGGCAAGGTGCCGCCGCAGGCCGGCAACGATCATCCGACCATCACGCCGATGGGCGTGGTGGCGACGGCCGACGGCTTCATCAATATCGGCGTCGGCGGCGACGGCCACTGGCGCGCGTTCTGCAAGGCGATCGAGCGGCCCGAACTCGGCAATCGATCCCGATTATGCCAAGGGCGCCGACCGCACCCGCAAGCGGCCGGAGCTCAAGGCGCTGCTGGAGCCGATCCTCGCCTCGCGCACCTCGGCCGACTGGCTGTCGCGGCTGGAGGCCGAGGGCGTTCCGGCCGGACCGATCTACCGGATGGACGAGGTGTTCGCCGACCCGCAGGTTCAGCACCTCAGCATCGCGGTGCCGCTGAAGGATCCCGAGCACGGCGACATTCGCGTGGTCGGCCAGCCGATCGTGATGTCGCGCACGCCATCGGGCGTCGTCGCCGGCGATTCCCGAGCAGGGCGAACACACCGACGAAGTGCTGCACGAGACCGGCTATTCGGCGGACGACATCGCGCGCCTGCGCGCCAACAAGATCATCTGAAATCCGGAGAATCGAATGCCGCTGTTGACGACCGACGATGGCGTGAAGCTGCACTATGAAGATGTCGGCTCCGGCACGCCGATCGTATTCGTCCACGAATTTGCCGCCGATTGCCGCTCGTGGGAAGCCCAGGTGCGCTATTTCGCGCGGCGCTATCGCTGCATCACGTTCAACGCGCGCGGCTATCCGCCGTCGGACGTGCCCGACGACGTCGAGAAGTATTCGCAGGAGCGCGCCCGCGACGACATCCGCGCGGTGCTCGACGCGCTCAAGCTCGACAAGGCGCATGTGGTCGGCCTGTCGATGGGCGGCTTCGCCACCTTGCATTTCGGCTTCACCTATCCGGAGCGCGCACTCTCGCTCGTGGTCGCCGGTTGCGGCTATGGCGCGTCCGGCGACAAGCGTGCGCAATTCGCCGCCGAGGTCGAGGCGGCCGCTGCGCGTTTCGAGGAGATCGGCATGGCGAAGGCGGCCGAAGGCTATGCGTCGGCGCCGTCGCGCGTTCAGTTCCAGAACAAGGACCCGCGCGGCTGGCGCGAGTTCGCCGACCAGCTTGCCGGTAACTCGACCCGCGGTGCGGCACTGACCATGCGGGGCGTTCAGAAGCGGCGGCCGTCGCTGTTCGACCTGGTCGAGCAGATGAAGACCATCACCGCGCCGACCCTGGTGATGACCGGCGACGAGGACTGGCCGTGCCTCGAGCCCGCGCTCCTGATGAAACGCACGATCCCGACCGCCGGGCTCATAGTCATGCCGAATACCGGCCACACGCTGAACCTTGAGGAGCCCGCCGCCTTCAACCAGCACGTCGCGGACTTCCTGCATGCGGTGGACTCCGGTCGCTGGCCGGCCCGCGACCCGCGCGCGATGGTCAACGCGATCCTCGGCAAGTAGCTTTCACAGCGTCACCGTGGCCATTGCCGCCGTGGCGGGAAACTTGCAATCTCGCTTCCAAGGGCGGCGGCGTCCGCCAATCTTGATGGAGAACGATGATGCGCAAGTGGCTCATAGCCATCGCGATTGCGGCGATCCTGCCTGTTGCGGCGCGCGCGGTCGGCCCGCAGCCGACGCCGCTGTCGCCGCCGGTCGACGTCACGTTCGGCTACCAGAAGGTCGGGCATCTGGCGCCGATCGTCACGCTGGCCGACGAGCTCAAGAAGCTGGGCGTCAATCTGAAGCTCGTGGAATTCGTCCGCTACGCCGATGCACGCACCGCGCTGCTGGCGGGCTCGCTCGATGTCGCGACCGTCGGGCCGGCCGATCTCGCGATCGCATTGTCGCAGGGCTCGACCAACGTCATGGGACTGATGGGCGTCGGCAGTTCGCCGAAATACGTCATCGGCCGCAAGGGCGTGAAGCTCGACAGTTGGGACGACATCAAGGGCAAGAAGATCGCCATCGCGCCGGGCTCGGCGGTCTGGTTCCAGTACGCCGCCACGCTGGTCGAGAAGGGCATCCCGTACAACAGCTTCCAGGCCGTCAACATCCAGGGCGGCGGCGCCAACTTCAATCAGGCGCTGCAGAAGGGCGAGGTCGACGCCATCGTCACCTGGGAGCCGTTCGAGTCGATCCCGGTGATGGAGGGCTACGGCTTCTTCGCCAAGAACCTCGAATACGGCTCGTCGAAGGCGGTCGGCCCCGAGCTCGGCTTCATCATGACCACCAAGGACATGGCCGAGAAGAAGCGCCCTGTCGTCGAGCGCATCGTGTGGGCGTACCTGAAAATCCAGGAAGAACTTGCCGCCTCGCCGGAGAAGTTCGCCGAAGCCTACGCCCGGCTCACCGGCCTTGATCCGAAAGTCTCGGCCGAAGCCTCCAAGGCGATCAAGCTCGGCGCAGTGGTCTCGCCCGAACAGATCAGGGCCCAGGCCAAAGCGTTCGCCGATCTCAACGTCATCCAGAAGGACGTCTCGGGCGATATCGGCAAATATTGGGACGGCTCGTTCGTCGCGAACGCGCTCAAGAAATGAAGCTGACGGCCGATCTGCTTCTGGACAATCGGGCCGGAAAGATCGCACTTGGCCTGCTGCTGCCGTTGCTGGTCATTGGCTTGTGGCAGGCCGCCGGCACCAACGGCTCGCTGTTCGGCGGCGTCCTGCCGACGCCAGACCGGGTCTGGCAGGCCTGGAAAATATGGGCGTTCGGCCCCGCCGGGATGGGACTCAACCCCTACAGCGGCACGTGGTTCGACAACGCGCTGTTCTCGACCGAACGCGTCGCCAAGGGCTTCGGCCTCGCCATCCTGATCGGCGTGCCGCTGGGCGTTGCGATCGGCTGGTGGCGGCTGGCGGCCGCCGTCTTCGATCCGACTATCCAGGTGCTGCGGCCGGTTCCGATTACCGCGTGGCTGCCGTTCTCGATCGCGGTGTTCGGCATCCGCGACATGGGATCGGTGTTCCTGATCGCGCTCGGCGCGTTCTACCCGATCGTGATCAACACCACCCAGGGCGCGCGCGGCGTCGACAAGAACTGGATCCGCGCGGCGCTGATGATGGGCGCCAAGCCCATCGACATTCTGACGCGCGTCGTGCTGCCCGCGTCGCTGCCGTCGATCTTCACCGGCCTACGTGTCGGGCTCGGCATCGGCTGGACAGCGGTAATCGTCTCCGAAATGGTCGCGGTCAAATCCGGCCTCGGCTATGTGCTGTGGGATGCCTACTACGTCGGACGCATGGACGTCGTGATCGCCGACATGGCATCGATCGGTCTCCTGGGATTTCTCGGCGACCGGCTGATCATCGCGATCGAGAACTGGGTGCTCGGCTGGCACCGTCTGCAATCCTTCCAGGCTTAGAGCACATGTCGCCAAAAATGGGGCCTGCAATGACGACACGCTCGCTCTTGCCTTACCCTCCCCTGGAGGGGGAGGGTCAACGCCGAGCGCTAGCGAGGCGGCGGGGTGGGGTGAAATTGCTTGCGAAAGATCCCACCCCACCCCGCTCGCTCCGCTCGCGACCCTCCCCCTCCAGGGGAGGGTGGGCACCGAGTTCGTCGCTCGCGCCGGTGACCTAGCCGATGGGCGCCATCTCGTTCCGCGCCACGTCGAAGACGTTTCCCGGCAAGGTGCCGGTGCGCGCGCTCGAGGACATCACGCTTGAGATCGGGGACGGCGAGTTCGTCGCGCTGCTCGGACCGTCCGGCTGCGGCAAGTCCACATTGCTGAACCTGCTCGCCGGCTTCGAGACGCGCTCGGGCGGCGATCTGCTGTTCGACGGCGCGGCGGTCGAGAAGCCCGGCCCCGACCGCGGCGTCGTCTTCCAGGAGGCCTCGCTGTTTCCCTGGCTCAACGTCTGGGACAACATCACGTTTGGCCCGCGCGTGCAGGGCCTCAAGCGCGATGCCTACGAGGCGAAGGCGCGCGACATGCTCAAGCTGGTCGGCCTCGAGGCCTTCGCACAGGCACTACCGGCGCAACTGTCCGGCGGCATGCGCCAGCGTGTCGGCATCGCTCGCGTGCTGGTGATGAACCCACGGGCGCTGTTGATGGACGAACCGTTCGGCGCGCTCGATGCCCAGACGCGGCTCGCCATGCAGCAGCTGTTGCTGGACGTCTGGCAGACGCTCGGCACCACAGTGTTGTTCGTCACGCACGATATCGACGAGGCGATCCTGCTGGCCGATCGTATCTGCATCATGTCGGCCCGGCCCGGGAAGATCACGCGCGAGATCGCCGTCAAGCTGCCGCGCCCGCGCTCGATCGAGAGCCTGACGACGCCGGAGTTCGCCGCCTATAAGGCCGAGATCATGGCGGAGATGAAGATCGCGCACGCCAGATAAGCTGCGATCCAGCGAGACATTGCCCGCTATCCGCTCATGCCCGCGCAAGCGGGCATCCAGTCCTTGAAAAGTGCTGGGTCCCCGCTTTCGCGGGGACGAGCGGAGTGAATTGCTGAACCAATTCCAGCGTCGCCCGCTCGCGCCTTTCATTTCGGCCTGATTGCCCGCATGCTTGATCCAGGAACAGCCGCTTGGAGGCGGACGTGGAGTTTCGCCAGATTCGCTACGCGCTTTCGGTCGCCAAGGAGCGGAGCTTCACCAAAGCGGCGACGCGGCTCAACATCTCGCAGTCGGCGGTCAGCGAACAGGTGCGGCTGCTGGAGGATGCCATCGGCTTCGCGCTGTTCCGCCGGACGCCGCGCGGCATCGAGGTGACGGAGCGCGGCCGGACCTTCCTGTACGAAGCTGAGCGCGTCGTCGGCGACGTACTCAGCTTGTCGGACACCGCGCGAAGGTTGCGCGGCGAGCCGTTCGACACGCTGACGCTCGGCATGGGCTCAGGCATGGCGCAGATCTTCATGCCGCGCCTGTTCGGCGATCTGAAAAAAATTCTGCCGGGTGTACGGCTCGAAATCCTCACTGCGCCAACCAAAAACATCTTCGACGACCTGCACGAGGAGCGCATCGACGCTGGCATCGCCATCGAGTCCGATCCAGAGCGGGTGCCGTCGGGCCTGCTGTTCGACCGGCTGACCGGCGCGCCAATGGCGCTGATTGTCCATCCCAAGCATCCGCTCGCGCGCACACGCCAGCCGGTCGACATCGGCAAGCTGGTCGCCGAGCCGATCGTGATGAGCGAGCTTACGGTCGGCTACGGTCAAGTGGTGCTGTCCCTGTTCACCGACCTCGGCATGCGCCCGAATATTCTGGCGGTCGCGGACAACATCGAGACCATGAAGGTGATCGTGCAATCCGGCGGCGGCATCGCCATCGTGCCGCGCCCGTGCGCGGACAACGAGGCCGCGCTCGGCACGCTGAAAGTGCTGTCGATCGCGCCCGCCCGCACCGTGATGCTGAGCCTGTTCCGCCGCCGCCAGCCGCTGTCCCGCCGCAAGGAGGGCTTCCTCACCGCGCTGCGCGATGCGCTGAAGGATTGATGGCTAGAGCATTTTCAGGAATCGAGGCATCGGCAGTGCGCACTCTCCCCCTGGAAGGGGGAGGGTCGGGGTGGGGGTCTGTTGCGCGAATGAAGATGCCTAAGGCGCGCGCCGTGGCCTCAATGATTACGTCATCGTTGAAGTTGCTCTAACGGCCAGCTATCGGAAATTCCGATAATGGTATCGACAAACGGCTTTTGACTTGCGCAACGCGGCCCGCCCATAATTCGCCCATCGAGATCGCGCTCCCCGGCTGGAATGGCCGGAATCGCGCGAAATCGGCCGTTTTCTCCAGCTTCGAGCACGGCGCGCGATGGCGGAAACCAGCAGGTCTGGCCCTTATCGGATCGGGATCGATACCGGCGGCACCTTCACCGATATCGTCGCCGTCGATACCGGCTCCGGCGCCGTCAGCGTCACCAAGGTCGCCAGCACGCCGGCCAATCCGGCCATCGGCCTCGTCCGCGGGGTCGAGGCTGTCCTGCGGCAGATCGGGGCCAATGCCGGCCAGGTGACTGGGCTGGCGCACGGCACCACGGTCGCGACCAACGCGCTGTTGCAGGGCCAGATCGACTCGCTCGGCCTGATCGTCACCGAGGGCTTCCGGCACATTCTCGAGATCGCCCGCCAGTCGGTGCCGGAGGGCTATGGCAATTCGTATTTCTGGGTGAAGCCCGAGCGAATCGTTCCGCTGCAATGGGTGCGCGAGGCCGGCGGGCGGCTCAATTTCCGCGGCGAAGAGTTGCGCCCGCTGAACGAGGACAGCGTCCGCGCGGCGGCGCGGTTCTTCCGCGCGCAGAACATCCGTGCGGTTGGCGTCTGCCTGCTGCATTCATACTCTAACGCGGCGCACGAGCGGCGAGTGGCCGAGATCGTGGCCGAGGAATATCCCGACTGCGCGCTGTCGCTGTCGTGCGATGTGCTGCCCGAATACCGTGAATACGAGCGGGCGGTGACGACGCTGGTCGACGCATTCGTCAAGCCGTACATGGCGCGCTACCTGCGGCGCGTGCAGGACGAACTCGGTGTGCTCAGGGACAAGCCGTTCCTGGTGATGCAATCGAGCGGCGGCGTGGCGAGCGCCGCCGAAGTGGTGCGCAAGCCGATCACCACGGCGTTGTCGGGCCCGGCCGCCGGCGCGCTGGGCAGCGCGGTCGTGGCCGAGATGGCGGGTTTCCCCAATGTGGTCACGCTCGACGCCGGTGGCACCTCGACCGACCTCTGCCTGATCGAGAATGGCCGGCCGCACGTCACCAACAGCGGCGCGGTCGGCGCGTTCCCGGTGCGCATTCCGATGATCGACATTGAAACGATCGGCACCGGCGGCGGATCGATCGCCTGGATCACCCGCGAAGGCCACCTCAAGGTCGGGCCGAAAAGCGCGGGTGCCGAGCCTGGGCCGATGTGCTACCCGCGCGGCGGCAGCGAGCCGACCATCACCGACGCCAACCTGGTGCTCGGGCGGATTCCGGCTGCGCTGATCGGCGGCGGCATCGCGCTCGACGTCGCCCGATCGCGCGCCGGGATCGCGGCGCTGGCGGTGAGACTGCCGGGACAGATGAGCGCCGAGCAACTTGCGCATGGCATCATCGAGATCGCCAACTGGAACCAGGCCAATGCGATCCGGCAGATGACGATTCAGCGCGGCATCGATCCGCGCGGATTTGCGCTGTTGTCGTTCGGCGGCGCCGGTCCGGCGCAGTCGCCGGCCGTCATGGACCTGCTCAACATGCAGGCCTGTATCGTGCCGCTCAACCCGGGCAACCTGTCGGCGTTCGGGCTTCTCGCGGTGGATTGGCGCACCGACCGGATCCTCACCAAGGTGATGCACCAGGACGCCGTCGACCTTGCGGCGGTCGCCGCAATCTACGCCGGACTCGAACAGGACGCGGTCGAGACGCTGACGCGCGACGGCATCGAGCGGTCGCGCATCCGGCTCGTGCGCGAGGCCGACGTCCGCTACGCCGGCCAGTCGATGGAAGTGCGCGTGCCGGCGCCGGGCGGTGCGATCGACGCGAACTTCCTCCACGGCCTGATCGAGGCGTTCCACGCCGCGCACAAGCGCACGTTCGGCTACAACTACGCCGGCCAGCAGAAGGTCGAACTGGTGAACTTCTGCGTGTCCGGCTTCGGCCTGATCGAGCGGCCGGACATTCCGAAGCTGCCGGCCCGCTCCGGTGCGACGCCTGCGCGCAAGGACGTGCGGCCGGTCTATTTCGATGGCGCCTTCCGCGACACGCCGGTCTACGACCGCGCCGCGCTGTCGTCCGGCATCTCATTGGACGGCCCTGCGGTCGTGGAGGAATTCGGCTCGACCACGGTCGTCTTTCCCGGACAGTCTCTGGAAGTCGACAGCTACGGCATGCTGATCGTCCGCGCCAACCGCCGGCCGCGCGAGGTTCGCTCATGACGCCGGCCGCCGCACTGAAGCATCCCTGGCCGACCGCCCCGCAACGCGCCGCGCGCGAGGTCGATCCGATCGTGCTGCAGATCGTCGAGGGCACGCTCAACTCGATCGAGGCGGAGATCGAGTACGCCATCGAGCGGACCGCCCGCTCGCCGATGATCCGCGAGGCGCACGACTACCGCGTCGGCCTGTTCGACCGCTACTGCCGCAAGCTCACCGGCCGCTCCTACTCGGCGATGCCGAACGCGGTGGTGCGCGACTTCCCGCCCGAGACCATGCGGCCGGGGGACGTCTTCCTGATGAACGATACCTACCTCACCGAAGGCAGCATCGGGCATCTGCCCGATCTTTGCAGCACCGTGCCGGTCATTCACGGCGGCGAGGTCGTGGCCTACATCCAGGCCTTCGGCCATCACGACGACATCGGCGGCCGCGTGCCGGGCTCGATGCCGGGCACCGCCGTCACGGTGTTCGAGGAAGGCCTCGCGATCCCGCCGGTCAAGCTCTACAGCGAGGGCGTCCGCAACGACGCGGTGTTCACCATCATCAAGCGCAATACCCGCGTGCCCGACATGCTGGCGGCCGACCTCGACAGCGAGATCCAGGCCTGCATCATGGGCGCGCAGCGCATGGCCTCGCTGTTCGAGCGCTTCGGCATCGAGACGGTGGAGGCCTGCTTCCAGGCTATCCTCGACAAGTGCCGCGACATCTACCGCAACGAGCTCTTACCGAAGATCGCCGACGGCGAATACGTCTGGGAAGACTACGTCGAACACGACGGCGTCACCGACCCGAAGCTGCACAAGCTCGCGCTCAAGATGACCAAGCGCGACGGCCGCATCACGCTCGACTTCACCGGCACCGACCCGCAGTCCACCGGACCAATCAACTGGCCGGCCGACTACGCGGGCGGCGCATTCCTGATCAAGTGGATCGCGCCGATCCTGCGCAACCTTGCCGACACGCCGGAGCGCGCCGCCGAAATCCACGTGAACGAAGGCGTCTGCGACATCTTCGACATTGTGTTTCCGCCCAAGGGCACGCTGATGACGCCCGAATGGCCGGCCGCCACCAATGCGCGCTCGTTCGTGCTGCTGCGCTGCCTTGGGCTGCTGGCAGGCGTTGTGGCGCAAGCGGTGAACGGACGCATGCCGGCCGACCAGGAAACCATCCGCTACACCGGGTTCTTCGGCACCGACGCCGATGGCAAATCGTTCCTGTCGCGCGAAGTTTTGGGCGGCGGCTCGGGCGGCCGCTACTACGCCGACGGCAACGACGCCATTCACATCGTGCCGGACTCGCGCAACCAGCCGGCCGAGTTCACCGAGACGCGCTTTCCGCTGCTGGTCGAGAAGCTCGCGCTGCGCACCGATTCCGGCGGCGCCGGCAAGCGGCGCGGCGGGCTCGGCTACGAGAAGCACTACCGGGCCCTCGTCGACTGCCGCACCATCGTCACGGCGGACCGCGTGCGGCTCGGCTGCTACGGCCTCAACGGCGGCAAGGCCGGCCAGCCGTTCTGCGTCACGGTCGATTTCGGCGGCGCCGAACGCGATCTCGGTGGCCTGGTCGATGGCGAACCCGTATTGGCCGGACAGATCGTGCAGGTCGTCACGACCGGTGGCGGCGGTTGGGGCGATCCGTTGGAACGTGAGCCGGAACTGGTGCAACGCGATGCGATCGAGGGCAAGGTATCGGCCGCAGCTGCTCGCGACGACTACGGCGTCGTGCTGAAGGGCTCCAGCTACGAGATCGATCCGGACGAAACCGCACGCTTGCGCAGCGCGCTGCGCGCGGCGCGTGCGCCAACGAAAATGATTGACCGCGGTCCCGGATTTGACGTCATGCTGCGCGGCGAAGCCAAACCGCGGATGAGGAGCGTTTAAGACGATGGCGATCGAAGTTGCGAAGATCGAGTTAAAGACCGTCAAGGATGCGTCGGGCCTCGAAGCCTGTATCGCCAAGGGGCAGTTCGCCGCTGACGAGGTCGTGGCGGTGATCGGCAAGACTGAAGGCAATGGCGGCGTCAACGATTTTACCCGTATTCTCGCCGACGAGGCATTCCGGCGCGTGCTGATGAAGCACGGCAAGCGCAGCGAAGCTGACGTCGCGCAAATCCCGATGGTGTGGTCGGGCGGCTGCGACGGTGTAATCACCCCGCATGCCACGGTGTTCGCCGCCAACGGCAAGACCGGCCCGCAATCGAAATCGCGCCTCGCCATCGGCACCGCGATGAGCGTCGAGCTTCTGCCCGAGGACATCGGCCGGCCCGCCATGGTCGCGAAGGTCGCCGATGCCGTGAAGGCCGCCATGAAGGATGCCGGCATCGCCGATCCGAAGGACGTGCACTACGTCCAGACCAAGACGCCGCTGCTGACGATCGATGCGGTGCTCGATGCCGAGAAGCGCGGGCACGATGTCGCCTGCGAGGTCCACGAGTCGATGGGCGTGTCGAACGGCACGACCGCACTCGGCATCGCGGTCGCGCTGGGCGAAGTCAAGATGCCGCGGGCCGAGCAAATCTGCAAAGACCTCGACCTTTACTCGTCGGTGGCCTCCTGTTCCTCCGGCGTCGAACTCACGCAGGCGCAGATCGTGCTGCTCGGCAACCGGCCGGGCGCTGGCGGGCGCTACCGCATCGGCCATTCCGTCATGAAGGACGCGCTCGATGTCGACGGCATTTACGATTCGATCCGCGACGCCGGTCTCGAACTGCCGGCACGGCCGCGCGCCGAGGACCTCGGCAGCCGCGTCGTCAACTGCTTCATGAAATGCGAAGCCGACCGCCGCGGCACGCTGCGCGGCCGGCGGCAGATCATGCTCGACAATTCCGACGTCTCCTGGCACCGCCACATCAAGGCGGCGGTGGGCGGCGTCGCCGCAATGGCGATCGGCGATGCCGCCGTGTTCGTATCGGTGGACGCGATGCACCAGGGCCCGCACGGCGGCGGGCCGGTGATCGCCATCGTCGATATGGGCGAATGAGTCACGCAAATTGCCTGGGAACGCACTGAACGCGATCGTCGCAATGACAATGGGAGACCGCATATGAGCAAGCACGCATGGAATTTCGCCGGCCTGTTCGCTGGGCTCGCGCTCGCAGTCGCCGCCGCACCCGCCGCCGCGCAGGACAAGGTCAAGGTCGGCGTGTTTCCGGTCAGCTCGTCGCTGCCCTACTTCGTCGCGGTCGAGCGCGGGTTCTTCAAGGAGCAGAACATCGAGCCGGAGATGGTCCGCCTGATCGGCGGCCCGCCGAACGTCGCCGCAATGATTACCAACCAGATCGACGCATCCGCGGTGCTGGTCACGATCGAGGGCATGAACGCCAACATCAAGAAGCCCGGCGTCGCGATGTACATCTCGATCAACAGCCAGAACGAAAAGTACCAGATGGAGCAGTTCGTCATCCGCCGCGGGCTGGAGGCGAAGACGCTCGCCGACCTCAAGGGCAAGAAGATCATGTCGGCGCCGGGGCCCGCCAACGTCACGATGGCGAGGGCGGCGCTCGCCGCCGCCGGGCTGAAGGAAGGCGACTATTCGATCGACCAGCTCGACATGGGCCAGCACGTCAACGCCATGACGGCCGGCACGTTCGACGCCGGCTATACGCTGGAGCCGAACGCATCGACCATGCGCAAGATGGGCGTCGCCTCGACGCTGGAGGCCGGCGTCATCGCCCGATACGTGCTCGGCGATCCCAACGCCAACGCGTTCGTCGCCGGCGGCGCATTGACCAGTGACTTCATCAAGAGCCGCCCGGACGTTGCCCGGCGCTTTACCGCGGCGTGGGGGAAGGCGATCGACCTGATCAACAACAACCCGGCAGAGGCGCGCAAGCACCTCGTCAAGAACACGTTCACGCCGGACGACGTGGTCGATACCGTGCCGATGATCCGCTACTTCATGGTCAAAGACCTCACCGCCAAGGACAAGGCGGACTTCCAGAAGTTCATCGACTTCTCGGTCAAGATGGGCACGCTCGAGAAGCCGGTCGACGTGAACAACTATCTCCAGGCGTTCTGAGCCGATGAGCCAGGGCGGCCGCGTGATCCGGCTGGACGAGCGCACAGTACCGGGCGGCGCACAGCCGGCGCCGGCAGCCGCCCATGTCACCGTTCGCGGTTTGTCGAAGCGGTTTGCCAACGCCAAGACCGCGGTCTACGACCGCTTCGACCTCGACATTCCGCGCGGCAAGCTCGTCTCCGTGTTCGGTCCGAACGGCTGCGGCAAGAGCACGCTGATCAACATGATCGCGGGGCTGATCCCGCCCGATGCCGGCGAGGTGCTGTTCGACGGCAAACCGTTGCGCGCCATCAAGTTCGGTTACGTGTTCCAGAACTATCGCGAGGCGCTGTTTCCCTGGCTGCGCTCGATCGACAACATCGAATATCCGCTCAAGCTGATGAAGCTATCGAAGAGCGAGCGCCGGGCGCGGGCGGAGCGGCTGGTGGCGCATCTCGGAGTCAAGATCGATCTCAACCGCTATCCCTACGAGCTGTCCGGCGGCCAGCAGCAACTGGTTTCGATCATGCGGGCGCTGGTGGTCGAGCCGGAAATCCTGTTTCTGGATGAGCCGTTCTCGGCACTCGACTACGAGATGACGCTGTTCATGCGCGCGCAGTTGCAGCGCATATTCATGGAAACCGGCACCACCACCGTGCTGGTGTCGCACGATCTCGAAGAGGCGGTCTATCTGGCCGACCGCATTCTGCTGCTGTCGCGCGGTCCCGCGCAAATTGCCGACAACGTGAGCTACGACGCGGCCCGGCCGCGCACCGACGCGACCATGTCCGAGAGCGATTTCGTCGCCACCAAGGCGCATTGCCTCGAAGTGTTCCAGCGCGAGGTTCGCAAGGGATGAGACGCGCCCTCGATCCCTTCCTGCCGGTGGTCGGCGTCGTCGGCCTGCTGGCGATATGGTCGTTCGCGGTGTGGCAGCGACTTGTTGACCCCGTGCTGCTCCCCTCGCCGACCGCCACGTTCGAGGCGATGTACAAAGGCATGGCGGGCGGCCGGCTCGGCTTCGACTTCATGAAGACTGTCGAGCGCACCGTCCTCGCCACCCTGATCGCGGCGGTCATCGCCATTCCGCTTGGCATTTTTCTCGGTGCGTCCGAGCGGCTCTACCGCTCGGTCGAGTTCGTGGTGGATTTCTTCCGGTCAACACCTGCCTCGGCAATGTTTCCGCTGTTTCTGGTGCTGTTCGGTGTCGGCAACGAGACTAAGATTTCGGTCGCGGCGTTCGGCGCCATGCTGGTGATTCTGTTCAACGTCGCCTACGGCGTCATGAATGCGCGCAAGACGAGGCTACTCGCCGCCAAGGTCATGGGTGCGTCGCGATTTCAGGTGCTCACCGGCATCATGCTGCTGGAGTCGATGCCGCAGACCTTCGTCGGGCTGCGCAACGGCGTGTCGCTCGCGCTGGTGATCGTCGTGGTGGCCGAGATGTTCATCGGCTCGACCGACGGACTGGGGCACCGCGTATTCGAGGCGCAGCAATTGTTCAATATGCCCGACATGTATGCGGCCATCTTCGCGGCCGGCGCGCTCGGCTACGGGCTCAACCTGCTGTTTCTCGTCGTCGAGCGGCGTTTCGTCCATTGGTCGGGCAAGTAGCCGTCATGAGCGATACGACCCTGCCGCGCAAGACCGCCCGTGAGCTGGCGAGCTTGATCCGTACCGGTGCGGTGAGCCCCGTCGAGGTGCTGGACGCGCACCTTGCGGTGATCGACCGCGTCAACCCAAAGCTCAACGCCATCGTTACGCTGGCGGAGAACGAGGCGCGTGCGACGGCCCGCGCAGCGGAGGCGGCGATCAAGCGTGGCGAGCCGGTCGGGCCTTTGCATGGGCTGCCGATCGGCATCAAGGACATCACGCTCACCGCCGGCATCCGCACGACGTTTGGCTCCCCACTTTATAAGGACAACGTCCCGCAGGAGGACGCCGAAGTCGTCCGTCGCCTGAAGGCGGCCGGCGCCATCGTGCTGGCCAAGACCAACACACCGGAATTCGCCACCGGCGCCAACACCGTCAACCCGGTGTTCGGCGCGACGCGCAACCCGTGGAATCCGGAGCTCAGTCCGGCGGGCTCGTCGGGCGGCTCAGCGGTCGCGGTCGCGACCGGCATGCTGCCGCTCGCGCAGGGCACCGACTTCGGCTGCTCGATTCGCATTCCGGCTGCGTTCTGCGGGATCGTCGGCATCCGGCCGACACCCGGGCTGACGCCGAACTATCCGATGCCGCTGGCGTGGGACTTCGGTCAGGTGCACGGGCCGCTGGCGCGCACCGCCGAAGATGCCGCCATGATGCTCGACGCGATGATCGGGCTAAGCCGTCTCTCGCCGATCTCGGTCGCGCCGCCGTGGGCGAGCGCGCTGGCGGTGGTGGAACGAGCTGAGGACTGCAAGGGCCTGCGGGTCGCGTATGCGTCCGACATTGCGGGCATCGGGGTCGATGCCGAGATCGACGCGATCTGTCAGCGGGCCGCCTGGCGTTTGGGCGATCTCGGCGCAACGGTCGAGCAGGTGTCGTTCGATGTCTCCGACGGACGCGATCCCTATCAGACCTGGCGCGGCGCCTGGATGGTCGGTCAGCAGTTTGCGCGCCTCGAACAGCTCGAACAATTCGGGGCGAATCTCAAAGGCAACGTGAAAGCGGGGCTGAATGTGACCGCGCTCGACCTTGCCAAGGCTGAGCAGACGAGGCTCAAGGTCTTTCATCGCTTTCGCGAACTGTTCGACCGCTTCGACGTGCTGATCACGCCGGCGGCGCCGGTGCGGCCGTATCCGGTCACGATGAACTTCCCATCCGAGATCAACGGGCAGAAATTCGAGAACTACGTCGACTGGATCGCGCCGGCGTTTCTCGTGACGCTGGTCAGCCTGCCGGCAGGTAGCGTGCCGGCCGGCAAGACAAAGGATGGACTCCCGGTCGGCTTGCAGATCGTCGCGCCGCGGTTCGACGAGCCCAGGATTCTTTCGGTCGCCAAGCTGATCCAGCAGACCGGACCGATCGGCTGGCCGCCATAATTCTTCGCCCGCCGGAACGCGGCCGAACAGGTGTTCTGCGACGAGAAGAGCGCGCTGGATGCCGGCGAAGAACCCGGAAGAGTGCCGAAGAAGCGCGCCCGGGCATTCATGTCAGGGCGCAAACCGAACCTGACCCGCGCAGCTGAGATCATACCCGCCGAGTTCGGCCGCCCGGGCCGCCATCGCGTCACTGAACAGAAACCGTACAAGCGCCTGCAATTGCGGGCGAAAATAGTGTCGCTGCCGCACGACGAGATCGAAGCGCTCCCACAGGATCGGGACGAAGTCGAGCCCGGCGGCATTGGCCACGGCGCGGATCGCGATGCCGCAGTCGGCGCGCCCCGCCCGGATCGCCTGCGCGACGTCCGCTCCCGTCGGAGACGGCTGAGATATCAATGACATACGGTCGAGAGGGAGTTGCGCACGGTGCAGCAGCGACAGCAGCAGCAGCTGGGCGCCGGCGCCGTCGGGACGCACCGCCAGCCGGGCCCGCTGCTTTGCGACATCGTGCAGATCGCGCAGCCCGAGCGGATCGCCGGGCGCCGTCAGCAAGCCGACCTCGCGGCGCGCGAACCCGATCAAAACCGCGTCGTAAAGTGTCGCCTCGATCTTCATCGCCTCGACGTTGGCATCGAGCGTCTCGTCGTCCAGCGCATGCAGATGGATGGCGGCCGCGACCAGTTCGCCGGCAACGAAGCGGCGCAGACCCGCCTCGCTCCCTTCCGGCAAGGTCGCCAGCCCGGAGAGGCTTTCGCGCAGCGCCCATTCCAGCAGTGGATCGTGGCTGCCGCCGACGATCGGCATCGGGTCCGCCGGCGTCATGCCGTCTGGACGGACGAGATTCGCCAACAGCCAGCGGTCGATCTGATCCTTGGGAAAGAGCCACTTGCCCATCACCTTGGTGCATGGGATCGCCAACTCCGAGACCATCTCGTAGACCTTGCGCTCCTTGATCCGAAGGTAATCAGCGACTTCAGAGGTGGTCAGGAGGCGCACGGCGAATACCTGCGTTTGAATGCAAATTTTCCGCAATCTGGCAGAAGGACAGATATCCGCAAGGGCCGCGGTCGTCAGAGCACGAGCGTCGCCAGGAACTCCCGACTTCGCATAGTTGTTACGAATAAATGTAAGTCGAAAGTAGTGAAGCGATTTGCACAATATCGGTGCCGGATTACCGACTCGGACTGGAGCATTGCATGGACCAACGACTCCCAACGCCTCGCCGCGACCCGGTGGCGGCCATGACCGTTACGCTCGACGTCAATGGCGAGACCCGCACCCTTCAGGCCGAACCCTGGACGACCCTGCTCGATGCGTTGCGCGAGCGACTCCACCTGACCGGGACGAAGAAGGGCTGCGATCACGGCCAGTGCGGCGCCTGCACGGTCCTGGTCGATGGGCGGCGGGTCAATTCCTGCCTGACGCTGGTGGTAATGAAGGATGGCGCCAAGGTCACGACCGTCGAGGGGCTCGCCGCCGACGGCGCCCTACACCCCTTGCAGCAGGCGTTCATCGACCACGACGCCTTCCAGTGCGGCTACTGCACGCCCGGACAGATATGCTCGGCGGCGGGGCTGATTGCCGAAGGCAAGGCCAAGACGCCCGACGAAATCCGCGAGTTGATGAGCGGCAACATCTGCCGCTGCGGCGCCTATCCGAACATCGTGGCGGCCATCCAGCAGGCGATGACCGTCATGGGAGGCCGTTCATGATCAATTTCCAATACTCGCGCGCCACCGATGTCGCCGACGCCGTTCGTCAGCTCGCGGCAGATCCCAAGGCGAAATTTATCGCCGGTGGCACCAATCTCATCGATCTCATGAAGTACGAGGTCGAGCATCCGGCACGGCTGATCGATATCTCACGGCTTCCCCTCAACAAGGTTGAAGAGTTGCCGGGCGGCGGCCTCAAGGTCGGCGCGCTCGTACCCAACACCGACCTCGCCTACCACCCCGCTGTGCAAGCCCGTTTTCCGCTGGTGTCGAGCGCGATTCTCGCCGGCGCCTCGCAGCAATTGCGCAACATGGCGTCGGTCGGCGGCAACCTGGTACAGCGCACGCGCTGCTTCTACTTTTATGACGTCACCACTCCCTGCAACAAGCGCCAGCCCGGCACCGGCTGTTCCGCCCTCAAGGGCATCAACCGGGGTAACGGCATCCTGGGCACGAGCGAGTCCTGCATCGCGACTCACCCCTCCGACATGTGCGTCGCGCTCGCGGCGCTGGACGCGAAGGTTCATGTGACGGGACCGGCGGGCGATCGCGTCATCGCGATCGGGGATTTTCACCGCCTGCCCGGCGATACCCCCGAACGCGACAACAATCTCGAGCAGGGCGAGATCATCACCGCGGTCGAGCTTCCCGCGCGCGGCTTCGCCAAGAACTACAGCTACCTGAAAATCCGCGACCGGCTGTCCTACGCGTTCGCGCTGGTGTCGGCCGCAGTTGCCCTGGAAATGGATGGAGATCGCATTGCGGAAGCGCGCGTGGCGCTCGGCGGCGTCGCCCACAAGCCGTGGCGCGTCCCGGAGGCGGAAGCGGCGCTGCGCGGACAAAAGGCGGACGACGCCGCCTTTGCCCGCACCGCCGACCTGCTGCTGCGCGGCGCAAAAGGATATTCGCACAACGACTTCAAGATCGAGCTGGCGCGCCGGACCGCGATCCGCACGCTGAGGCAGGCGGCGAACGGCACGCCGCAGGTTCAGTCCAACAAGAAAATCGCGTGAGCCGGCAATGACGCGCAGTTCTTCCGATTCTTCCCGCCCGCCGAGTTCGAGCGCCATCAGCCGCCGAAGCGTCTTGCAGAGCGCTGCCGCGCTCGGAGCACTCGGATATGGCGCCGGCAGCGCGGAGGCTGCGCAGCAAGCCGCCATCGCAGTTCAGCAGCAAAATCAAGCGAGCAAAGCAATGACGCCTTATATCGGCACCCCCACCTCCCGGGTCGACGGGCGCGCCAAGGTCACCGGCACGGCGAAGTACGCCGCCGAGTTCGACGCACCAAACCTGGCCTACGGCAGCGTTGTCGGGGCGACCATCGCCAAAGGCCGAATCACGCGCATCGATACAAGCAAAGCGCGTGCGGTCCCGGGCGTGATCGACGTCCTCACGCACGAGAATCGTCCGACGATGGCGGACAAGGACGAAGCCTACAAGGACGACGTGGCGCCAGACGGATCGCCGTTCCGGCCGCTGTACGACAACAAAGTCATGTTCAACGGCCAGCCGATCGCGCTGGTCATCGCTGAAACGTCGGAGGCCGCGCAGTTTGCGGCGTCGCTGGTTCGCGCGGAATACGCCCAGGAAGCGCACGTCACGGATATCTATCGCGAGCGCGATGCGGCGGTTCCGGTCAAGGCTCCCACGTCTCCGATGGAGGCTGCTTTCGCCCCGCCGAAGACGCGGGGAAATCCCGACCGCGCACTGGCCGCAGCGGCGGTTCGCCACGAGGCGGAGTATTTCGTCCCGAACGAGTATCACAACCCGATGGAGCTTTATGCCTCGACGGTGGTCTACGAGGCGGGCGGCAAGCTCACGGTCTACGACAAGACCCAGGGCGTGCAGAACGTGCAGAAATATCTCTGCGGCGTGTTCGGCATGAAACCCGAGGAGGTCCGCGTCATGTCGCCCTTCATGGGCGGCGGATTCGGCTCCGGCCTGCGTCCGCAGTTTCAAGTAGTGCTGGCGGTGCTCGCGGCCCGCGCGCTGCAGCGCTCGGTGCGGGTCGTACTGACGCGCGCGCAGATGTATGCCCTGGCCTACCGGCCCGCGATGATCCAGAACATCGCACTTGGTGCGAATACCGGCGGAACGCTCGACGTTATCACCCACGATGCGGTGACCGTGACGTCGCAATTCGAGGAATTCCATCGCCAGGAGACCGGCTGGTCCGGTCTGCTCTACAAAGCCGCCAATGCGAAATACGCCCACCGGCTGGCGCGGCTCGACCTCGCGACCTCGGGCGACATGCGCGCGCCGAGCGCCGCTACCGCGCTGTTTGCCCTCGAATCCGCGATGGACGAACTCGCCGTCGCGCTCAAACTTGACCCGGTCGAACTCCGCCTGCGCTGTTATTCGGACCGCGACCAGAACGAAAACAAGCCGTTCCGCAGCAAGGCGCTCCGCGCATGCTACCAGCAGGGCGCGGAGGCGTTCGGCTGGAGCAAGCGCAATCCCGCGCCCCGATCAATGCGGGACGGCGGCGATCTGGTCGGCTGGGGCATGGCGACCGGCGTCTGGGAAGCGTTGCAGGCGCCGATCACGGTACGCATCGCCCTCACCGCCAACGGCCACGCCGAGGTGGCGTGCGCGACCTCCGACATCGGCACCGGCACCTACACCATCATGGCGCAGGTCGCAGCCGACATGCTGGGCCTGCCGCTCGACAACATCAGCATCAAGCTCGGCGACTCGAGCCTGCCGCAATCGCCGGTCGAAGGCGGATCGTGGATTGCGACCTCGGTGGCGAATTGCATCGCGATCACGGCCGACGCGGTCCGCGACGAGCTGCTGCGCCTGGCCAAGCAGGTGCCGAACTCGCCGCTCGCAGACGCCGCCGCTGGCGAAGTCGCGCTCGCGGACGGCAAGCTCGTAAGCAAGCGCGACGCTTCGCGCACGGTATCGATCGCCGACGCGATGCGGCAGGGCAAGCTCGACCGCATCGAGCAGGAGAAGTCCACCAACCCCGAGCATGACCAGACGCATGCCAACAACACGCATGCGGCGCATTTCGTCGAGGTGAAGGTGGACGAGCAACTCGGTGTGGTCCGCGTCACCCGCGCCGTCAGCGCGATCGCCGCCGGGCGCATCCTGAATCCCAAGACCGCGGGCAGCCAGATCCTCGGCGGTGTGGTCTGGGGGATCGGCATGGCGCTGCACGAGGAGGCGCTGATCGATGACACGTTCGGCCGGATCATGAACGCCAACATCGCCGAGTATCATGTGCCGGTGCATGCCGACATTCATGACATCAAGGTGATCTTCGTCGACGAGCCGGACGACAGTAATGCGCTCGGCCTCAAGGGCGTCGGCGAGATCGGTATCGTCGGCGTCGCCGCGGCCGTCGCCAACGCCGTCTATCACGCTACCGGCAAGCGCGTGCGCCACCTGCCGATCACGCTCGACAAGCTGATCGGGTAACCGCGCGATCGCGCGACGGATGCGTCGCGCGCCCTCCCCTCTATATGGCACGCCCGTGCGGCGCCCTCGCGCTCGCTCGGGAACCCTCCCCGGCTTCGCGGGGCGAGGGAAAAACAAGCACAAGCACGCTATGTGCGAAGTCCGGTGCTTGTGGAGAGGAGGGCAGAGCAAGATCGCGGCTCGATACTTTATCTGACCAACGTCAGCGCTCTACCTCTGCGGGCGGAAGCCTTGTTGACTCCCGTGACATTTCAGAAGACGATTTTCTGACATTTCAGGGCGCGTAATGGTCACCCAGGCGGCACACAAAGTCGTTCCGGTCGAGCACGATGCCGACCTCAAGCGGGACGCCGCTTACGAGCGGATTCTGCTCGATATCATCTGCGGCGATCTCGCGCCCGGCGAGTGGGTGGACGAAACCGCCCTCGCCGGCCGGTATGGCGTCGGCCGGGCCGGAGTCCGGGATGCACTGCTGCGACTGGCGCTCGAGGGTCTGGTGGAGCGGAGGCCTCGGCTTGGAACGGTGGTGTCGTCGCCAAGTCTGTTCGAGCTGCAGCAGGTTTTCGAACTGCGCGTTCAGATCGAGGGTCAGTGCGCCGCGCTCGCGGCCCGCAACGCGCGACCGAACGAGATTGACGCGATCATGGCGTCGCTGACGCATGTGGATCGCGCGATCGCCAATGAGGACTGGCGGCTGCTGGTGTCCTGCGACCGGTCGTTTCATCACGCGATGGCGGCGGCCGCGCACAACGTGTGGCTGGAACGCACGCTTGTTACTCTGCACAACAGCGCGCTGCGCTTCTGGCATCATGCGCTGCCGCGGCGGCCGATCGAGGCGGTCAAGGGCGAAATGGCCAGTCACGTCGCGGTCGCCACCGCGATTGCGGCGCACGATCCGGCCGCTGCGCAGACCGCGATGCGCGCGGTGCTGAGCGAATTTCCCGCAACCGTCCGGGGCATGTTCGCGGATGCGCCGGAGCCACCGCTGTGACCGCCGTCGCCCTGCCGTCCCGCGACAACGGTCCGATGGTCTCGGTGCAGAACGTCTCACGCTATTTCCGCGATTCCAGCGGCGGACACGTGCATGCGCTGGAGGACGTATCGTTCGCGCTCGCACCTGGCGAGATCATCGCGCTGCTCGGGCCGTCGGGATGCGGCAAGAGCACGTTGTTGAACATCATCGCCGGGCTGCAGCGCGCCGACGCCGGCACCGTTATGGTCGACGGCCGGACGGTGACGCCCCGCAGCATGCCATCGCTCGGCTACGTGTTTCAGGAGGACCGGCTATTCCCGTGGCGGACGGCGCTGCGCAATGTGACGTTCAGCCTGGAAGCCGGCTCGTTGCCGCGCCGCGAGCGGGACAAGCGCGCGAGACGCGTGCTCGAACTGATGGATTTGACCGGTTTCGCCAGGGCCTACCCGCATCAACTATCCGGTGGCATGCGCTCGCGCGTTGCGCTGGCGCGCTCCCTCGTTCTCGATCCCGCCATCCTGTTGATGGACGAGCCGTTCGGTCGCCTCGATTCACAAACGCGAGCGCAGATGCACGTCGAGGTGCTGAGACTGAAGGAGATGCTCGACATGTCGATCATCTTCGTCACCCACGACGTCGAAGAAGCGGTGATCCTCGCGGATCGGATCATCGTGATGAATCCGCGGCCGGGCCGGATCAAGACGGTGCTGCCGGTGAGGCAGGCTCGCCCCCGCGACAGCGCCATGACGGACATCGCAGCTCAGATTCGCGAGCTGAAGGGTTTGATCAACTAGGAGGTTCACATGCAGAAGCTTGTCCTTCTTGGCTTGGCTCTCCTCGGCGTGGCGGCATCGACGCCATCCAACGCCCAGGACATCAAAGTGGGTTATTGGGCGAGCGGCGCCTCGGCCGCGCTTGGGCTCATTCTCGAAGAGGGAAAATTCCTGGAAGCCGAAGGTCTCAAGCCGACCTGGACTACGGTGACCAAGCTTGCCGAGGTGAACCGGGCGCTGATCTCCCGCTCGATCGACATCGCTGTGGTGGGCGGCACTCTGCCGAGCCTGCGGCTCGGCGCCGAGAACGTGCCGGCGAAGATCATGCTCGCCAACCTGATCGCCGACGCCAATTTCGTTGTGCCCGAGAATTCGCCGATCAAGACGCTCGCCGACCTGAAAGGCAAGAAGATCGGCTCGACGCCGCCCGGCAGCACGATGCACGCGCTGGTCGCGGCGATCCTGCTGGGCAACTACGGCCTCGCCGAGCGCGACTTCCAGCAGATCCCGTCGGGCGAAGCGCAGCTCCTCACCTTTATGCAGCGCGGCGAGATCGACGCCGCGCTGATCCGCACCATCACGCTGCGGACCTTCGGCAGCCAGGCCAAGCTGCGCAATCTCGGCACCGTGCCGGACGAGTGGAAGAAGCTGATCAAGGCGGACGCGCCGCCGCTGCTCGGCGTCGGCGTGGTCGACATCGCGTTCGCCAACAGCAAGCCGGATGCGGTGGTGAAGCACGTCGTCGCCAATATCAGGGCGACGCAGTGGGGCACCAAGAATCCCGACAAGGTCGCCGACATCCTCAAGCGGCGCCTGCAGATGAGCGAACCCGACGCCAAGGCGTTCGCCGAAACCTGGAGCAACAGCTATATCGCCTCGTTCGACGAGGCCGACATGACATCGCTCCTGCGCATGGCGGAGATCTTCAAGGCGGCCGACAACTTCCCCGGAACCGTCACGCGCGACGTGTTCATGCCGCAGTTCTACCTCAAGGCGAGAGAGATCGTAGGCGCCACGCGATGAGCGTGAACGGCGCGCAAATGGCGTTGCCGGCTCCGGCAGCCGGCTCCGCCCATCTCAAGACGATCCTCCAGCGGGTCGCGCTGGTGCTGCTGTTCCTCGCGCTCTGGCAGGCCGGCTCGAGTACGGTCCCGGGCTACCTGTTTCCGGGACCGCTCCAGACCTGGGAAGCATTCCTCCGCATCTGGAAGGACGGCAGCATCGGCCTCCAGCTCGGCGTCACGATGTACCGCGTCACCGTCGGATTCGTGATCGCCGCCCTCATCGGCGTGCCGCTCGGAATTCTGCTCGGCTCGTCGAAGACAGTCGGCGAATTCTTCTCTCCGGTCCTGCCGGTGATGAACTCGGTCTCGTCGGCGATCTGGTCGCTGATTGCGGTGGTCTGGTTCGGCCTCTCGGATATGACGCCGATTTTCGTCTGCCTGATGACGGGCCTGCCGCTGATCGTCACCAACGTCTGGCAGGGGACACGCAACGTCAACGCCGAATGGCTGGAGCTCGCCCGCTCGGTCCGGATGCCCGCGCACAAGGTGTTCTGGAAGATCTACATCCCGGCGATCCTGCCGTTCTTCTTCTCCGGCGCACGGCTGGCATTCGGATTCGGCGCGCGCGTCAGCCTGGTGGCCGAAGCGCTCGGCTCGTCGGCGGGTGTCGGATATATGATCGTGCGGTCGGCCGACCTCCTGCAGATGAGCAATGTGTTTGCCTGGTCGATCCTGCTGATCGGAACGATCGCCGCCGTCGACGGTCTGATCATTCGGCCGATCGAGGCGTACCTGTTCCGCTGGCGCAAGGAAGCCTAGCGTGGCGGATTTGACGTTCCTACCAGTATCGCGGCGAGTCCAACTTAGGAACGTCAAATCCAAAGCCACACTAAAATCATAGAGTTGCTCGTGTCCCCTTGGTTCCGACGCTTGTAAACGAGCGCGCTGCAATGGGATACAAGCGTCGGAACCGGGGACACTAGTCGCATGAGCACCGTTCGTCCGGTCTACGGCCGCAACGCCGCGATCTGCTGCGGACATCCGGCGGCAGCCGCTGCCGGATGGGAGGCGCTGGCGCGCGGCGGCAGCATCGCGGATGCCGCGCTGGCGGCAGCGACGGTCCTGACCGTGGTGCTGCCGCAGGCGGTGACAATCGGCGGCGACGGCTTCTTTCTCTATCATGACGCGGCGACCGGAAAGACGTACGGCCTGAACGCCTCCGGCCGTTCGCCCGCAGCCCTCGATGCAGATCGCCTCACCGCGGCCGATCTCGAACGTGGCCCGCTGTCGTGCGGGACGCCCGGCCTCGTGGCTGGCTGGGAGATGCTGCATCAGCGCTTCGGCAGGCTGCATTGGGCGGACCTGTTTCGGCGAGCGATCGAAATGGCTGGGCAAGGATTCCCGGCGTCGCCGGGACTAGCCTCGCAGACCGTCAGCCATCGTGCTCTGCTGGAGAAAGATCCCGGCGCGAGTGCGATCTTCCTGCAGAACGGCCCCGCCAAAGCCGGTGCGATGTTTCGGCAGCCCGCGCTAGCGGCAACTCTCGAGCAGATCGCGCAAGGCGGCGCAAAAGCGTTCTACCGTGGCCGGGCGGCCGAGAGCATCGGCCGCTACGTACAGGGGCGTGGCGGCGCTCTGGCGGCCAGCGATTTCGCGGTATGCACGCCCGATTGGGTCGAACCGCTGCGACTGAGCTACCGCGGCCTCGACGTGTGCGTGATGCCGCCGAATTCCTACGGTCTCTACATGCTGCTCCAACTTGCGGCGCTGTCGGAGGCGGATTTCTCGAAGCTCGATGCCAATGCGCCCGAGCGATATGCGGCCCTGATTGCAGCCGCCCGGTCGGCCTTTGCGGCCGGAGACCGCAGTGTCGCGGACCCGGCGGTGGTCGGGACCGGCCAGCCGGCGCCGCTCTCGGACGCGGGCCTCAAGGCGGTTCGTGCCGACTTTCGGCGCCGCGCCGGCGCCGCGGTCCCGAACAAGGGCGGCACAACCGTGATCGCGATGGTCGACGACAAGGGCAATGCCGCCGCGATCGTGCAGAGCGTGTTCCTCGTGTTCGGATCGGGAGTTGCGGACCCCGAATCGGGCGTCCTGATGAACGACCGGATGCTTGGCTTCACGCTGGAAAAAGGTCACCCGAATGTCGCCGCGCCCGGCAAGCGTCCCGCGCATACGCTCAACCCGGTGATCACATTCGACAAGTCCGGCGCTCGCCATGTGCTGTTGACACCCGGCGGCCCCGGCCAGACGCTGACGCTGACGCAAGTCCTGCAAGCCATGGTGGATCACGGCCTGCCGCTGCACGAGGCTGTTTCAGTGCCACGCTGGAGCATGGACTTGGCCGGAGAGGTCATACTGGAGGCCGACATGCCGCAAGCGGTACTCAACGACCTGAACAAACTCGGCGTCGCGGCTGCGCGCGGCGCCACGGGCTCGCCGTTCTTCGGCTCGGCCGAATGCGTGGAGCGCCTGCCGGGCGGCGGCGTCGTCGCAGTCGCCGATCACCGGCGCGAAGCACACGCGATCGCGGTGTGACCATGACGAAACCAGCCGACATTGTCCTGACCAACGGGAAGATCATCACGGTCGACGCCGGCTTCGCGATCGCGGAGGCGATCGCGATCGCGGGCGATCGAATCCTCGCCGTCGGCTCCGCCGCGCAGATCAACGCGCATGTCACATCCGACACGCGCGTTTTCGACCTGAAAGGACGGGCCGTCATGCCCGGCCTGATCGACGGCCATGCACACATGGACCGCGAAGGCTTGAAAACCGTGTTTCCCTCGCTCGGGACCGTGCGCTCGATCAAGGATATCCAGGACCGGATCGCGGAACTGGCGCGGGCAAGCCGGCCCGGCGACTGGATCGTCACGATGCCGATCGGCGATCCGCCGTATTATTTCGACATGCCCGAACTGCTGGCGGAAAAGCGCTGGCCGACGCGGCAGGAGCTGGACGTTGCCGCGCCGAACAATCCGTTGCTCATCCGCTCCATCTGGGGATTCTGGCGGCATACGCTGCCGCTGGTGTGCTGCACCAACACTCTGGCGCTGCAACGTGCCGGCATTACGCACGACACCGTCTCGCCGGTCGATACGCTGATCATCGACCGGGATTCGCGCGGGGATCCGACCGGCATTTTCTTCGAGAACGAATTGCAGCCGATTGCCGAACTGTGCTGGTTCCGCGGCGCGCCGGGCTTTACCCGGGCCGATCGCGCCCGGACGTTGCCGGCCGCCGCGCAGGCCTATCACGCGTACGGCACGACAAGCACTTTCGAAGAGCACGGGGCGGCGACCGAGTTGGTCCGTGCCTACAAGGACGCCTACCGCGCCGGCACCCTGAGCATGCGCACCTCGCTGGTCCTCAGCCCGGACTGGAAGGCCGCCGGCGACGTGTCGATATCGCGATTTGTTCAGGCGTGGGCCGGATGGCTCGGCGAGCCCGCGTTTGGAGACGACTACCTGAAGATGTCGGGCCTCTTCGTCGACATCGGGCCATAGCGCCGCCAATGAGCTGCGCGGCGCAGTCCGCGCCATACACGGGCTGGTCGGGCTTCAATTACGACACCGGCCTGCCCCGCGACAAGCTCAAGGAGTTGCTGCTGGCCTGCGCCTACAACGACATCCGCGCCGTCGCCATCTGGCCGAACATGATCGACCTGTTCGACGAGGTCGATCGCGAAATCCCGCTCAAGGGACGGCGCTGGGTGCTGGGGCACATCAGTACGCTGTCGCCGCGCGATATCGAGCGGGTCGTACGAATGGGTCTCGTCATCACGACGCACACCAATCGCTACATCTATAAGGAAGGACACCTGCTGCAAAAACGGCTCCCGGCGGAGCGGCACGCGGAGATTTCCCCGCTTCGCAGCCTCGTCGAGGCAGGCGTCAGTGTCACGCTGGCGACCGACAATGTGCCGGTGTCGTTGTTCTGGCCGGTCTGGCAGGCGATTTCCCGGATGAACCGGTACACCAATCAGCAGGTCGTGCCGGAACAGGCGCTGACGCGCGAGCAAGCCATCCGCTGCGCGACGGCGAATGGCGCCTATCTCACGTTCGATGAAAACAAGAAGGGCTCGCTCGAAGCCGGGAAACTCGCCGATCTGGTGGTCCTGAGCGACGACCCGATGACGGTCGAAGGAAACGAACATCTGCGAGATCTCCGCGCGCATGACCATGGTGGGGGGGAGGATCGTCTATGAATCGCCCGGTTGGCATAGCTGAAACGATGGTCGGCACTCCGGTCAGCGACCTCGACACCCCTGCCCTGCTTGTCGATGGCATCGCGCTCGAGGCTAACATCGCGGCGATGGCCAGGCTGTGCGCTGGCAAGCCGGTGCGACTGCGGCCCCATGCCAAGACCCACAAGACCCCGATCATCGCGGCGATGCAGCTTGACGCCGGCGCCGCCGGGATCTGTTGCGCAAAGCTCGGCGAGGCCGAAGCGATCGCTCGGGACGGCCGCGTCGGCGACATCCTGGTGACGACGCCGCTCGTCGGGCCGGGCAAGCTCAAGCAGCTCGCACGCCTGTCGCGCGTAGCGAAGATCGCGGTTCTGGCCGACGACGAGACGGCGGTTGCCGCGCTTTCGGAGCTTGCAACCGCCGAGGATCGTCAAATCGACGTGCTGATCGAAGTCGACGTCGGGCAGAACCGCTGCGGCGTACCCCCCGGTCCGGCGGCGGCTCAACTCGCCGACGCGGTCGGCCGCGCAAAGCGGCTGCGCTTCAAGGGGCTGCACGGCTATCACGGCAAGCTGCAGATGATGCGCACCTATGCCGAGCGGCGCGCCGGCGTCCGCCGCGCGCTTGACCTGCTGCAGGAGAGCGCCGAACTTTGCCGCAAGGCAGGCCACGACATCGAAATCCTGACCGGCGGCGGCTCCGGCAGCGCGGCGATCGATCTCGAACTTGGCGGTCTCAACGAGCTACAGCCCGGCAGCTACGTGTTCATGGACTCGAGCTACCGGAATATCCTTTGGAACGAGGCTTGTGAGCCGGCTCCGTTCCAGCCAGCACTCAGCATCCTCGGCAGCGTCGTCAGCCGTCCGGCCGCGGATCGCGCGGTGATCGACGTCGGATGGAAGTCTGCCAGCAACGATTCCGGCCCGCCGGTTCCGAAACGGACGGACCTGGTGTTCGAGTTTGCCGGCGACGAGCATGGCATTATCAAGCGTCGCGACGGGCAGCCGCTCACACTCGGGCTCGGGCTCGGCGAGAAGGTCGAACTGATCCCGAGCCATTGCGACACGACCGTCAATCTCCATGCCGACTACATGGTGATCCGCGACGGACGCCTCGACGCCATCTGGCCGGTTGCAGCCCGCGGCTGCAGCCGGTAGCGCCTCACAGTCGGTTAGCGCGGCGCCCAAACCAGGTTTTTCGAGTCGATGCGCTTGCGCATCACGCCGAGTTCCAGGTTGAGATCGATGTAGAACTTGAAGTCGTCGTCCTTGATATCGACGTTCCAGTCCGGCCGGACCGGTGTGTTGAAACCGAGATACTGCTTCTCGATCTCGCGGGCGCGGTCACGATTGGCGCCGATCCAGTCGACCGCCTCGTTGAGGCACTTGCGGAATCCCGCGACAGCCTTGGGGTTCTTGTCGGCCCATTTCCGCGAGGCGGTCCAGAACGCCAGGATGGAATCCTTGGCGACGGCGGTGTGATACTCGACTGCGGCGCGCTGGCCGACGCCTTCGTTGACGATCATCGAGCGGATCGGCTCGACCGCGATCGCGCCGTCGATCTGTGCCGGACTTGATCAGGTCCTTCATCTGCGGGAACGGCGTCTCGATGATCGTCACCTTCGCGACGTCGACGCCCTCGTTCTTCAGCCATTTGCGGAACACGACGTCGGCGACGCTGTTGATGCCCGGCACGCCGATCTTCTTGCCGACCAGGTCGGCGCCTCGCTTGACCTGAAACTTGGTGCTGGTGACGAGGCTCAGCGTCTCGTTGCCCTGCAGAGATCCGCGTTGCGCCCGCGATCACGACGAGGTCGAGGCCGTTCTCAACCGCCGGCAGGAACAGGGTGGCGGTCTGCGCACCGATCTGCATCGTGTCGGCGATGAGCGCGGCCGGCATGTTGGTGGTGACCGGGATGCGGGTGAAGGTGCGCGTCGATGCCGTTCGCCGCGAAGCAACCGTTCTCTTTCGACACGAACGCCGGCAGATAGTCCGCCGCCGTGACGTAGCCGATATTGACCTTGACGGTCTGCGCAAACGCGCCGACCGCGAGCGCACAGAGCGCCGCCAGGCTTGTGGCCGCCGTTCGCAGGCCGGTTCGCGGTAATCTCATAGGGTCCTCCCGTCGTTGCCTGTTCCGTACATCGCAGGACGCGTCACGGCGTCTGCCAGTGCATCAGCCGACACTCCGCCATCAGCAGCGCCTGGTTGATCAGGAATCCGAAGATGCCGAGCGTCATCAGCCCGGCGTACAGGTCGGCGCTGCGGAAGGTTCGCTGCGCGTAGAAGATCTCGTAGCCGAGCCCCGGCAGCGACGCCTGCATCTCGGTCACGATCGTGAGGATGAGGGCCAGCGCAAGACTGATCCGCAGCCCGGCCATGATGTCGACCGAGGCCGACGGCGTGGCGATCGTCAGGATGTAGCGCAGCTTGCTCATTTCAAGCGTGGCAGCGACCTCGCGCAGTTCGCGCGGGACTTTGACGAAGCCGTGAATCGCAGCCAGCAGAACCGGCCAGAGCGAGCCGAAGGCAATCACGAACGTCGACATCCCGGTGGTTAGACCGAAGAACAGGATCGCAACCGGGATGACGGCGGAGGCCGGCAGCGGCCGGAAGAACTCCAGCGTCGGCGACAGGTATTGGTGCGCCGTGCTGCGAATTGCCGACCGCGATGCCAAGCAGCAGGGCGACGGCGACGGCCGCGGACCAGCCGGCGAACAGGCGCTGCGCCGTCGCGCCGACGGTGGTCCAGAGCGTGCCGTCGCGGGCGCGCTCGACGATCACGCTCGAACGCCGCCAGCGGCGCGGCGACGAACAGTCGGCTGACGAACCCGCTCTCGACCGCCGCCTGCCAGAGGACGAGCACCAGCAGCGTGAACAGGAACGCCGCCGCGAGGTTTCGGGGCGCCGCGCGGGTCATGCCGCGGCCTCACGGTCGGCGAATCCGCACCAGCGCGTTGACGATCAGGCCGAGCACCGCGAGCCAGAGCAGATAGGCGTACATGACGTCGATGCGGAGCGACTGCTGGGCGATGATGAGCCCGTAGCCGAGCCCGCGCGGGTTGATCAGGATCTCGACCGTCACCGACGACCACCAGCGCAAACCCGACCGCGGTGCGCAGCCCGACCAGCACGCGCGACAGCATCGCCGGAACGATGATCTTCTGCACCCGCTGGACTGGGCTCAGCTCCAGTGCAGCCGCGACTTCGAGCAGACGCGGCTCGATGTTGCGCACCGCCGAGAGCGTGGTGATCAGGATCGGCCACAGGCACGCATAGGCGACGATCATGCCTTCCATCGGCAGGCCGAAGCCGAACAGCAGCAGCGTCAGCGGCGCGAACGCGATCGACGGGATCGAGCGCAGCGATTCGAGACTTGGCCGCGACATGAATTCGGCGAACGGCGACAGGCCGAGCACGATCCCGACGCTGACGCCGACCACGAGCGCGATGGCGAGGCCGAACAGACAGGCCTCCAGCGTCTGCCAGGTAGCGTAGAGGAACGAACCGTCGGCCAAGCCTGCGATCGCAGCGATCAGGATGTGCGACGGACGCGAGATGAACTCGAGGTCGACGACGCGGAAATGGGCAGCGAGTTCCCACAGCAACAGGGCTGCGGCGGGAACGGCTATGGCGCGCCAGGACGACAGCATGCTCAGTGCTTGCCGATCAGGCCGTGCAGCTCATGGCGCAGGCGCAGGAAGGTCGAGTTTTCCCGCGTCTCCAGTTGCCGTCGCGGCCGCTCCAGGTTGATGTCGATCTGCTTGACGATCCGGCCGGGATTGGAGGCGAGCACGATCACGGTATCGCCGAGATAGAGCGCCTCCTCGAGATCGTGCGTGATGAACACGACAGTCATGTTGCTGCTCGCGCGCGAGCATCTGAAGCTCGTCCTGCAGCCCCTGCCGGGTGATGGCGTCGAGCGCGCCGAACGGCTCGTCCATCAGGATGATCTTCGGACGCTGCGCCAGCGAGCGGGCGATCTGCACGCGCTGCTGCATGCCGCCGGAGAGCTGCGCCGGATATTTCTTGGCAGCCGCGCAGAGGCCCGTCTTGGCGAGGAGTTCGTCGACCTCGGCCTTGATCCGCGCCGCCGACGCGCCGGCGACTTCGAGACTGAGCGCAACGTTGCCTTCTACCGTGCGCCAGGGCAGCAGCGCCTTGCTGTAGTCCTGGAAGACGATCGCCTTGTCCTGCGTCGGGCGGGTGACGGCCGCACCGTTGAACATCACCGAACCGGACGTCGGCTTCTGCAGCCCGGCGATCTGCCGCAGCAGCGTGGTCTTGCCGCAGCCCGAACTGCCGACGATGCAGAGAAATTCGCCGAGCGCGACGTCGAACGAAATGTCCTCGAAGACCACGTGACGGGCCGGACCGGCGCCGAACGCCATCGAGACCTGACGCACCTCGACGATGTTCGTCGCAGGCGCTTGCGCCACCGCGTGCAGCCTCACGTGTTTCCCTCCGTCCAGCCCACCGTTCTTGCGACGGCTTGGCCAAAAACGTACCGTACGTTACAGTATGTTTTTTTCTGCGCAAGAGGCAATTTGGCCGCAGCACCGGGAACATGACTTAGCGTCGGCGGAATACCTGACCGTCATGCCCGGCAAAGGTCGGGCATCCACGCGTCTTGCCTTCGGCGAGCTACGCCAAAGACGTCGATGGCCGGGACGAGCCCGGCCATGACGAAGAGAGATGGGCCGACAGACCCCGCGATTAGCGATCAGGTTCGGTCGTTGCGGAAGGCCGGAATGTCGGGCGCTGCGCCCCACTGGCAGAAGCCCTTCGGCGCGAAATGGAACTGGCGGTCGCGCCAGGCAGGTTCGTCGTGGATCTGCAGCACGCCGGTCGAATACTCGTAAGTCATGCCCTCCGGTCCGGTGAAATAGAGGAATTGCGCCGACGAGGTCGGGTGGCGACCAGGACCGAACGTGACTTTCACCTGGTTGTCGCGCACAAAATTGAAGCTGCGCTGGATGTCGTCGGTGCCGCCGACCTGGTGGTTGATGTGCTGGATACCGGCCTTGTGAAACGGGAACAGCGCGATCGAATGGTGCACCGTGTCGAGCCGCATCAGCGCCGCGTCGCCGAGCCGGTCGGAGACTCGGGCATTGCAGACCGTGGTCCAGAACTCCTCGTCGCGCACCGCATCCGTGGTGCACAGCCCGACATGGGAGAAACCGGTGATGCCGGCGTCGCGCGTGCCGTGATAGCGCCGGCCGGTCGTTTCGGGGCGCACGACGAACTCGATGGTGTTTCCGGTCGGGTCCTTGAAGCGAACGAACTCGCGCACGTGCCGCACCGTGCACTCCTCCGCCGTACCGTACTGGACGGCATGGCCGAGCCGCTCGAGCGTCGCGCCGGCCACCTGCAGATCCTCGGTTCGGCCGAGTTCGAATCCGGTCGCCTGGTCCTCCGGATCGCCCTCGAAATAGCAGAGCGTGTGGGCGCGGTGATCGGACTTGAAGTAGGTCGCGCCCTTGCGCCGCTCGGCGACTTCGAGGCCCAGGATGTTGACCGCATACCACTCGGCGCCCGTCAGGTCGGTCGTGCCGAGACGGCAATAGACGACGTCCTTGAGCTTGATCATGACGGCGGTACTCCGAGAAATTCCGGTTGCTCCGTGGGCGATCCCCAGGTGCAATGCGACGCCGGGTCGGCCGGGAATTGGCGCGGCCCGCGCTCCACAATGTGGGGCCCCGTATCGGTCTCGGCCGCGTAGCTCATCAGCAGGCCGCGCGGTCCCCGTGTCGTGACGAACATCGCGTTGGAGGCAGGCTGGCGACCCGGTCCGGCGACGACCGGCGCCTGCGCCTGCTGCAAGAAGTACCAGTTGACCATCACATTGTCTTTGCTCTCGACCGCCCAGGTGGCCCCGAGAATGCCGTCGCGCCGCGACGGATAAAGCGCGACGCGGTGATGCGCGTCATCGAGTGCGAGGAACGCGGCATCGCCGATCCAGTCGGTCACGGTGAGGCCGAGCGCGCGCGTCCAGAACGTCTCGTTCGCGGCAATGTCGGTGCAGGCGAGCGACACCGCCTGCAGCCCGACGATGCCGGCGTCGCGCGGGCCGTGATATCGCCAGCCCGAGGTCATCGGCCGCCAGACGATCTCGACCGTCACGCCGTTCGGCGCGGTGACGGCGAGCACCTCTTTGGCCTGGCGGGCGACGGCGTCAACCTCACTGAGCCGGCGCGGGGCGTGCCCGGCCGCCGTCAGCCGTTCCGCGAGGCGGTCGAGATCGGCGCGATCCGCCACCGTCAGCGCGACCGCCTCGCCGTCGCGGGCGCGCGAGAAGCAGATCGCGTAATTGCGGGCGTCGGAGCGGAACATCGCCCGGGACTCGTCGCGGTCCGCCGGCTGCAGGCCGAAGAGGTCGGCCGCAAACCGCGTGGCGGCGTCGAGGTCGTCGACCTCGACACGCAGGTAGCGGAGATCGCGATAACGAACGGACATCGGCCTCTCTGCGTTCGTTGCCTTGCGGGCCCTGCCCACAGAGCCCTATGGGTCAGGCGATGGCGACCCGCGCCGCCGCCGGTTCCTCGTCGTAGAGCGGGGCGACGTCGATGAAGACCCGCAATTCGCCGACCTTATCGCCTTCCGGCTTCAGGATCGAGACGCAAGGCACCCGCACCGACCTGCCATCCTTGCGCTGGTAGTCCACCGCGACCTCAAGGATCGACTCGTCCGGGTTGTCCCAACGGTTGACGACGTTGTGCTTCAGCCCACCGATGGTCGACCAGAACTGGCCGATCGCGCCGGCGATCTGGTCAGGGCCCTCGGCCGGCGGGAAATTGCCAAAGATCACTCGGGCGTTGGTGGTGTGCATGGATTTGAACGTCTCCAGGTCCATGGCGTCGACGGCGTCGTAATACCGCTTGATCAGCGTGTCGCGGCCGGCCTTCATCTTGCGGATCGCCGCGAGTGTCGCGTCGACCGCGCGCAGATAGTCCTTTTCGACGATCTTGCCGTACTCGACCTCCTCGGGGCTGCCGTCCGCGATGCCCGCAAGCTTGAGGCCGAACGCGAAGCGCAGCCAGAGCCCTTCCGCGTCCTCCTCGATGACGTTGTTGATGGTGCCGAGCACGGAGCCGTCGAGACGCTCGAACCGCACGCGCTCCTGCGGCATCAGCGTGATGCGCTCACGGCAGCGCTCGCCGCGAAACTCGATTTCGCGCACGAACACGGTATCGCTCTCGCGGTTGAGCACCTGGCAATGGGTCATCGCCGGCACAAACGGCAGCGCGTTGTCGGCCTTCATCACCAGCCCCTTCCAGACGTCGCTGCGCGTGAGCACCGGCTGACCGGGTTCGTTGACGGGGATTCGCCTGGAGACTTCGATCATGACTTCCTCCGTTCCAATTCCGAATGGCGACGACGCGGTGCGGGTGCGCGCTTCGTCAGAGCTTCATCATTTCGTCCGGGGGCGGCGGGCCCCAGAGATTCGCGCTCTCGGGCCCCTTCGGCCAGACCTTGGTCTTCTGCGGGTTGTCGCGATGCCACGGGCGCGGCTCGAACAGCCCGATGCTGTCGTCGGCGACCTGATCGAGTTCGCAGAACAATTCGGTGATCAGGCCATTCGGCCCGCGATGATAAGTGAAGAGGTTGTGGCCGATGCCGTGGCGGCCGGGCCCCCAGATGATCTTGTAGCCGTGGCTGCTGAGGAAATCTGCCGCGGTCTGCATATGCCCCCAGTCGCGCAGCTCGAAGGCGGTGTGGAAGTGCGCGTTCTGGCCGGTACCGACCAGATTGATCGTGTGATGGTCGCGATCGCAGCGCAGGAACGAGAAGAAATCCGCCATCCAGTCGCTGACCCGCATCCCGAGCACCTTGCAGTACCAATCCGTGCACGGCTTCACATCGGCGACGTGGAAGGCGATATGGCCGAGCTTGTGCGGCTGGATGCCCTTGCCGGAAAAGGCATTGTGGCTCGGTTCGTCCGGTGAGAAGACCGTGATTCTCGTGCCCTTGAAATCGTCGAAGCTCAGCGCCTTGCCGATGCCCGGCTCGGGGTCGGTCGCGGACTCGACCTTGATGCCATGCCCGGCAACCTGCTTGCCGAAGGCCGCGAGGTCCTCGCCAGCGGCGAGCTGAAAGCCGATCGTAGTGCAGCGCGCCGCCGGTCCCCTCTCCAGCACGACCGAATGCGGATCGACCTTGCCGCCGAGATAGACAGCGCCATTTCCCTTGTCGACCTGGCTCAGTCCGAGCACTTCGGTGTAGTATTCCGTCTGACGCGCAAGATCTGGCGTCTCGTAGACGGCGTGGGAAATCTTCTTCACTCGGATCATGACCTGGCTCCGTTCGTGGCGTCTCGTTGTTTGCTTTGGTCAGGCAAGGCGCTCACGGCATTTGCGACAGCGAGATCGTGACCGTCGGCCGTTTCGGCGCCCCTGTGGCATGCAGGCTTCGGCCGCGCGACCGCGCCACAGGAGCTCTGTTGCGCAATCCTTTGGCGCCGATCGGAGCGCCGACCCGCTTGCCGTCCGCCGACATGCCATTCCTCCCTGAGCCGGCTCTTCAGCGAGCCGCATTGTTGTTAATACCGTACCGTATGTTACGGTATTCCGCCGCTTCAAGTCAAAAGTTTTCTGCTGGCCTCGGCGCGGAATACTTGCCATAGGTTGCGACCATGGACTCAGTCGAACGATCAAGCCCCGCATCGTCGGGGAACAGACCGCAGCCGGTCGGGCGCAAGCGCGCCGACACCAAGCGCGACAAGATCGTCCGATCCGCCGCCAAGCTGTTCCTCGAGAAGGGTTACGACAACGTCTCGATCAACGACATCATCGACGTCGTCGGAGGCTCCAAGGGGACGATCTATTCCAATTTCGGCAGCAAGGAGAAGCTGTTCGAAGCGGTCGTGGAGCAGATGTGCTCCGACGTCACGATCCGCATCGACACGCGGCCGGTCGGCACGATCGAAGAGCAGTTGACGCGCATCGCGCACTCTTTCGTTTCCAAGGTGCTGTCGCTGCAAATTCTGTACGTTTCACCGGCTGATGACGTCGATCGGCCGGACCTTTCCCGCGGCCGGACGGCTGTTCTACGACACCGGGCCGCGCACGGTTTATCAGATCGTCGCGGACTGGATCGCCCTCCACCAGAAGGCAGCGGCAATATCCGCAGCGACGAAGATCCGCACCGGCTCGCAGTGCTGTTCCACGACATGCTGATCGGCGAGCACCAGCTGAGCTGGCTCACGTCCGCCTCCAGCGAGAAGGACCGCGCGAAGCGCATCGACCAGACGGTCAGGCTCGCCGTGACGGTCTTCCTGCAAGGCTGCGCTCAGCCGGAGGCGCTGGCGGCATCCGGCAAGCGCGATCGGTCGAAGTCCGATCCAAGAGCGACCGCGCCTAGCCCTCGCTTCAAGGCATTCACGGACAAAACGCCGCACCCTGCCCCGTGCCGGGCGACCGCGCGCCCGCGAAGTCGGCGGCATTGCCGCGCTCAACGTCGAACGCGCCCTGCGCCTGCGAAAAGGCGCGGAGCGCGATTCTCGATTTGTCAAACCGGCGGCAAAGGTGCAGACTGCGTACCGTAACGTTCGTTACACTTTCGCAGGGAGGAAAAGGCAATGCAGCTGGAAGCCACGCGCCCCGTCGCTCGCCACAGGACGCCGCCGCGGCCCGATTTCGCCGACATCCTCGGTCGGATTCGCAAACTCGTCGCCCGAGATCGATTCGCGCGCACTCGCCGCGGAGAAAGCCAAGCGCGTTCCTGCCGAAACCATGGACGGCGCTGCGTGATGCGGATGTCTTCCGCACTCATGCAGCCCGAAGCGCTTCGGCGGTTATGAATACGGCCCGGCCGAGCTCGCGCAGATCGGCTTCGAGCTCGGCCGCGCCTGCGGCAGCACCGGCTGGTGCGGAACGCTTGCGGTGTGCTTCGGCTGGATGACGGCGTTCTTCCCGCTCGAGGCGCAGCAGGAGGTCTGGGACGACATCCGGACAACCTGCTCGCCGTCTCCTACATGCCGTCGCCGAAGGTCGAGGTGGTCGACGGCGGCATCAAGATCTCCGGCAAGCTGGCCGTGGGCGAGCGGCGTCGACAGCGCGGCCTGGCTGATCCTGTCCGCGCTGATCCCCGGCAAGGACGGGCCGCCGACGCTGGCCTGGTGCCTTGTTCCGGTCAGTGACGTCGTCGTCGATCACGACAGCTGGAATGTCTGCGGCCTGCAGGGCACCGGCTCGAAGACGGTCGTCGTCACCGAGCCGATGTTCGTGCCGAAGCATCGCATTCTGCCGGTCGAGCGCGATCTTTTCCGGCAAGGTTCCGGGTCTGGAAGTGCCGGACAACGATCCAGGCGCGCTTCGGCTATCCGACTTTCGGGCCGACTGCGCTGGTCGCGCCGATCGTCGGCATGGCGCAAGGCGCGCTCGACGCCTTCACCGAGACGGCGCGCGGCGCCAAGCGCATGGCGCGGCCCGGCGTGTTCGAGAAGGTCGCCGAATCGGCGCTGATCCAAAGCCTGATCGGCGAAGCCGCGGCGCGGATCGATGCGGCGCGGACGCTGATGGTGACGAGCCTGCAAGGAGGGACAGGACCTGGTCGCGCGCGGGCGGCACACTCGACATCGAGCAGCGCGTCCGCATCCGCCGCAATCACGGCTTTGCCGCGCGGACCTCCGCCGAGGTCGTGAACGACATCTTCATCAAATCCGGCGCGGCCGCGGCGGACGAGAAGAACCGCGTGCAGCGGTTCTGGCGCGACGCCAACACCGCCGCGCTGCACTGCCAGCATCGACTGGGACACCCTGTCGGCGCTGTACGGAACGCAGCAACTCGGACTGCAGCCGCAGGGAATTTTCTGATGCCGAGGATATTGTGATGGCTCGCCCCGCACGTCGCGGGGCGAGGAAAGCGCCGAACTAATACTGCCCGTTAGGCTCGAGGCCGAACAAATGCTGGCCGACCATCGTCCCGACGGTGTCCCAGTTCATCGAGATGTGGCGGCCCACGGCGTTGGCGTCGCGCCACGCACGCTGCACCGGATTCGACATCTGCAGGCCGAGCCCGCCGGTCGAGGCGTTCAGCGCCTCGACCGCCTGGATCGCAAGCTTCACCGCAAAGGCCTGGCCGCGCCGGCACTTGAGCCGCTGATCGAGCGGGAACGCCTTGGTCCTGGCGGCGATATCCTCGGCGTCCGACACGTCACGCAGCAGAATTTCCCGTGCCGCATCAACGCTCGCGGCGGCCTCGGCGACGCGAAGCTGAATGGTCGGCAACTCCCGCATCCGCTTGTTGGCTCCAGCGACCGCGCCGCGTGTGACCCGGCCCGCGACGCCGTCGAGATAGGCGTCAAGTGCGCCCTTCGCGGCGCCGACGGCGGTCGAGGCGAGGCTGGCCGGGATCGCGCTCAAGAGCGGAATGTTGAACAGCGGTTGATCGGCGTAAAGCTCTGCGCCCGGCGTGTGGCCGGAGGTCGCCTGCGCGAAGGTGAGAATGCGATGTGGCGGCACGACCACGCCGTCGAGCAGCAGCGTCTTCGAGCCGGTGCCGATCAAGCCGACCACGTCCCAATCGTCGTCCATGGTGTAGTCGGCGGCGGGTACCAGCAGGAACGCCGGACCCGCGGAACGGCCTTCGGCTGGCGGCAAGATCGCCGCGCACAGCGCCCATTGCGCGTTGTCGCAGCCGCTTGCGAACGCCCAGCGCCCGCTGAGGCGATAGCCGCCGGACACGCCTTCCGCCATCAAGGTCGGCGCATAGGAGCCGCAGAGCAGCGCTTCGGGGTCGGCGCCCCAAACGTCGTCCTGCGCGGCTTTCGGAAACATCGCCAGCAGCCATTGGTGGGCGGCGAGCAGGCCCGCGACCCAGCCGGTCGACGGGCACGCGGCCGAGATTTCGATGTTGGCATCGAGCAGATCGGCGAAACGGCCGGGATTGCCGCCATAGGACGCGGGCTTGACAGACTCGAAGTAACCCAACGCCCGCAGGGCCTCGACCGCCTCGGCCGGGACACGGCCGGCCTTTTCGGTCGTGCGCGCTTGCGCGGCGAACTGTGGCAAGAGCGGCGCGATCCGCTCCTTCAGGCCGAGGGGAGAGATTGCCTTCGTGGCAGCCACCGGCATGGACGCCTCCCTTGGCGGACGAGGTGCGGCGCTCTGCTAGAGCGCACGCTGCGACGTGCAGTACGAGGCTTCGGCATAGAGCAGCGGCCGGGTCTCGCTGTCGACCCGGGCGCGCATGACTTGCCCGATGAAGATCGTATGGGTGCCGTAGGGCACGGCCGCCATCCGTCGGCACACGACGGTGGCGTGCGCGGCCGGCAGCACCAGCATGCCGGCTGCATCGCGCTCCCAGCCGCCCGCGGCGAAACGCTGCTGCGGCTCCACCTTGCCGCTGAATGCGTCCGAGATGTCCGGATGCTCGTGGCCGAGTACATTCACAGCAAAATTCGCCTGCGTCAGCAACATCTCGTGCAGCAGCGTGCGGTTGTTCAGGCAGACCATCAGCGAAGGCGGCGACATCGACACCGAGGTGACCGCCGTCACCGTCATGCCGTGATCGCAATCGCCGTCGTTGGCGGTGACGATCGTCACGGTGGCCGGGAACCTGCGCATCGTCGCGCGGAAGTCCGCGCCGACGCTGTCGTCCAGCGTGTGTGCGTTCATCTCGGCTCCTCCCTGCGCCTTGCTTTTACTTGTCAATGGAATATTTGTCAACGCAACATTTGCTTGGCGAGTAGATTGAGTTACAGAGCTATCGTCGCCAGACAGGATTTGCCCGAACTTGCCGTACGAACTGACGAAATCCTTTCCCTATGCCGTCAATCGGGTCGGGGTTCGCATGGGCGAATTGTTCTCACGGCGCCTGCGCAAGTATGGACTGACCCTGCCGATGTATCGAGTGCTCGCCGCGCTACGTCAGCGCGCGCCGCTCCGTCTGGGCGAACTCGGCGAAATCGTCTCGGCCGAGCCCTCAACCTTGTCGCGGCTGATCGGCGCCATGAGCCGAGACCGGCTCGTGACCCGGGTCCGGCCAGAGGAAAACGCCCGGACGGTGCAGATCGGCCTGACCGACAAGGGACGCGCGCTTGTCGATAAGCTCATTCCGATCGCGATCAGGTTCGAACAGGTCGGCGTTCAGACTTTCACGCCGCAGGAGGCCGAGTGGCTCCGCCAGGCGCTCAATCAGGTCTATCGGAATCTCGATGCGCTGGACGGCGAGACGGCGTCCTGATCGAACGGTCGCCGAACGACAATTCGGTCGTCTATCCTTTCCGCGATACATACGCCGATCGGAGTTTTAGTTCCCATCAGGCGGGGACACGCTTCATCACGTCCGCGGCGAACCATTCGATCTGCTCGATGAGCTCGGACATGGAGTTCGCCGGGAATCATCAGTGCGCAGCAGTGGTCGACGCCGATCGACCGCAGATAGGCGATCTTCTCCAGGATGACGTCCGGCGAGCCGACCAGATTGGCCACCACCTGCTGGCTGAGGTCGCGCCCCGTATAGGCGAGCGACTTGCGATGCGCGACGAGCCCGCTCTCCATGTAGATGCGCTCGGCGTCCTCCATGGTCTTGGCGATGGTGAACGAAGAACTGCGGCGCCACCTCGATGGATTTCGGATCGCGGCCGACACTCTTCCGACGCGGCGGCGCAGGAGCTCGATGCGCTCCTTCATCTCCGACAGCGGACGCCAGCCGGGCAGCCAGCCCTCGCCGATGCGTGCGGCGCGCTCGACGGTCTCGATGCTGTGTCCGCCGATGAACAGCGGGAACGGCTTCTGTCGCGCCTTTGGGAGCGAGCTCGACGTCCTTGAAGGCGTAGAACTGGTCCTTCGTGGCTGGCGCGTGTCTGGTTGAGCAGCTTCAACAGCGCCGTCGAGCCCCTCGTCCAGCATGTCGCCGCGGCGGGCTTTGGCCAGCCGCGAGTTCCAGGCCGCGAACTCCTCGCGGTAGGCGCCGAGCCCAACGCCGAGCGTGAACCGGCCGTTGGAAAGCTGATCGAGCGTCGTGACCTGCTTGGCGAGATAGACCGGATCGCGCATCGGCAGGACCAGCAGCGCCGTGCCCAGCCGCAGCGTGGTGGTGGCGGCGCCGATCGCCATCAGCGTGATCAGCGGCTCGTAGAATGCCGGCTGCTGGCCCGGGAACAGTTCCTGGACGTACTTCTGGGTGGTGATGTGGTCGTTGCCCCAGACGGAATCGTAACCGAGACGCTCGCAGAGCTGACCGAGCTTGATGAAGTCGCTCGGCTCGACGAACGGGATCGGATACATCACGCCTTCGAATCCGGTCGGCAGACATGATGCTGAACTTCATGGCTCCCCCTTCGCCGGCGACCAGGCCCGCGGCTGCGATGATCCGCTCCAGGTGGTCCGGGTCGGCAACGCCGCTGACGACGATCTCGTCGAGGCCGGCATCGCGAATATGCCCGCAGCCGCGCCGCCAGTTGCGCCGGCGTGCCGCTGGCGGCGTGCGTCTCCACGATGCGGTCGGTGATGAGCGCAGCTGGCGGCCGTTCCAGTCATCAGCGGCCACGGCCGCGCGCAGGCGATCCTGGTCGAGGCGGTGGCCGGCAAGCTGCAGGTTGTGCGCGTGATGCGGACCACGCAGCGTAATCGCCAGGATGCGGCGCAGCCGGTCGTGCGCCCGACCCGGGATCGTCGTCGACCGCCGCATAGACGAGGCCGACCCGTCGAACCGGGCGACCGTTGGCGCCGCGCGCGACATGATCGAGCGACCAGCGCACGAACTCGACCGAAGTGCCGGCCGAGATCAGCACCGCATCCGCTTCGGCGCCGGCCATCTCCAGCATCTTCGGCCCTGAGGCCGCCAATGTCAGCGGAGTGGCACGGCGCCGATGGCCAGTTGCCGCGCATCGACCCGATAGGTTCTGCCCTGGCAGCGTCACCGTCTCTCCTGCCAGCAGCGCGCGGACAAGCTGCAACGCCTCGCGTAGCGCGCCGAGCGGGCGGGAATTGTCGATGCCGACAGATGCGAGGTCGGCGGGCGCGCCGGAGCCGAGGCAGAGCCCGACGCGCCCCGGATAGAACTCGTCGAGCGTCGCCGCCGCCATGGCGAGCTGCACCGGGATGGACGGTGAACGGGCTCATCGCCATGAGGTCGACGCGCAGGTCGCGCTGGCACCGAGCGCGGTCGCCAGTCGAGCGAGATGGGGTCGCGCAGGAACAGATGGTTGGCGATCCACATGCCTGCACACCCGCGCGGTCGGCCACGGCCACCTTGCCGAGGAAGGCGGCGGGCGCGTCGCGACCGTCGGAGGCGATGCTGAGCTCAGACAAGGCTTCGCTCCGCTTCGAGAATATTGATTCCGGATGCCGTCACACGATGCGTAGTTCGCTGCCGGTGCTCATCAGCGATTCGAACCCGTCGGCGGTCACGCGGATCATGTCCTCGACCTGCAGACCGCCGAAGCCGAGCTCGTAGTACGGCGTCTCCAGGCAGATCACCATGTCCTGCTCCAGCACCTCCTTGCTCGACGGGCTGAAGTCGGGCGCGTCGTAGCCGTCGAGCCCGATGCCGTGGCCGACATGGTTGCGCTTGTAATGCGGGATGCCCTCGCGCCGCACGGTCTCGACCGTCTGCTCGAAGATGTCGGCAGCGCGGACCCCGGGCTTCACCATCTCGATCGCCCGCAGCAGTCCCGGCGCGAATGGCGTGATGATAGGTCGCGAGCTTGTCCGACGGCTCGCCGACCACGGCGTTGCGAGCGATGTCGGCGCGGTAGTGGTTGTAGCGCCCGCCCGACGTCGAAGCGGATGATGTCGCCGCGCCGGATCGGCCGCGGCGAGGGCTGCACGTTGGCGAAAGCGGTGTGCGGGCCGGCCGCCAGGCAGCCCAGCACTGGCGATCCCTGCTCGCGCACGGTGCAGCCATGGAACGCGAGCGCCATGTCGATCTCGGTCGCGCCCTCGCGGGCGACCGCAAGCGCCGCGTCGATCGAATGCTCGGCGATGTGCGCGGCGCGCCGCAGGCGCTCGACCTCGGTCGGCGTCTTGACGGCGCGCGCGTGGCGGAACACGTCGTTGGCGCGGACCAGCTTGGCGTCCGGCAACGCCGCGACCAGCCGCTCCCAGTAGACCGGGAGGATGCCGAGATCGTCGACCCCGATGGTGGCGCGCTCGAGTCCGCGCTCGCTGATCGCCGCCGACCAGCGCGGCGACCGCGTCGCCGTAGTCGTTGCCTGCCAGCATCCCGCCGAGCCGCTGCTCGACCGGATCGAGCGTCGCAGTGGCGTCGGTCTCGACCGCGAACAGACCGTAGCGCCGCACGTCGGTGATCGCGACATCGACGCTCGAATACGCGGTCGGCGATCAGATCGATCAAGTCCGGTGCTGGCGACGATGCACGGCGCGCCGCCGCCCTCGCCCGGCACCAGCACGTAGTTCTGCGGACCGCGCCGGATCCATTGGCTCATCGGCCAGAAGCCGCTGGCATAGGTCACGTTCTCCGGCGATGTCGCCACGACCGCGTCGAGGCCGTCGCGCCGCATCCGCGCGAACAGGCGCTGCACATTCATCAACATGGAACCAGTTCCCGTTGTGTTGTGTGGGGAAGGCTCTGCGAGCGAAGCAGCGTGTCACTTCGCACCGACGAAGCCGATGAGGCGCTTCGCCTTCTCGATCTCGGAGACGACGACCTCGCGCACCTGCGGCCCGGACAGGTCGAAGATCTCCATCTGCAGCTTCGTCATGGTCTCGCGGAAGCCCGGATCGTCGAGCGCCTTGCGGAAACGCCGTCTCCAGCTTCTGGCGGATGTCCTCGGGGATTCCGGCCGGCCCGATGATCGCCTGCACCGACCGCAGATATTCGAAGCCGAGCTCGGCATAGGTCGGCACGTCTGGATAGGCGGCGGCCCGCTTCGGCGTATTGAGGACCAGCAGCCGAGCCTGTCCCGACTCCACGTGCGGAGCCCAGACGGACACCTCGGAGATGAAATCGACATGGTTACCGAGCAGGGCCGGCACCGAGCCCGCGGAGCCGCGCTGCGGCACATGGTGAACTTGGCGCCGGTCCGGCGCGACAGCGCCTCGACCATCAGGTGCTGCGTGGTGTTCACCCCGCCGGTGCCGTAGTTGATCTTTTCGGGGTTCTTCTTGCCGTCCTCGACGAGGTCCTGCAGCGTCTTCCAGGGCTTGTCCTTGAGAACGGCGATGCCGATCAGGTTGTCGCCGTAGTAGGAAATGAAGGTGAAGTCCTTCAGGATGTCGTACGACGCCGCCTGGCCGGTGAGCGGCGCCAGGTAGCTCGAGCTCGACAGCGTACCGATCGTGTAGCCGTCAGGCTTGGCCTGCGCGATTTCGCGCATGCCGATGATGGTCGACGCGCCCGGCTTGTTGAGGATCACGATCGGCTGGCCGAGCTGCTTCTCGGCGGCGCGGGCGAGCACGCGGGCAGTCTGGTCGGTGCTGCCGCCAGGCGCCCACGGCACGATCATCGTGATCGGACGATCCGGAAACGCGAATGCCGGCGCGGCGGCCAGGGCGGCCAGTCCGACGATGGCCGCGGCTCGCTGCTTGGATGAACCATTTTGTCGAGGGCATCATATTCGTTCTCCGTCATCCTTGCGGATTTCGACAATTTTCTCGCATCGACGCCGTAGACCTTTTCCAGCACGTCCAGCACCCGATCGAGGTCGGGCGGCACGGTCGGAATCGGCGGGACGTCCTTCACCGCGACGCCGGATCCTTCAGTCCCCCAGCGGTGATCAGGCACGTCACCGTGTCGCCTGCACGAATCGTGCCTTGGCGCCGCAACAAGTCGACCGCGCCGATTGCCGCTGCGGAGGACGGTTCCACGAACAGGCCCTCCTGGCGGGCGAGGTCGCGGTGCCAGTGCAGCAGCACGTCGTCCGGCACCCGCATGGCGACGCCGCGCGTCTCGCGAACGAATCTTCAGTGCCTGGAAGGTGCTCTGCGCCGCGCCGATCGAACACGGCGACGGTGTCGTAGGTGCGCGGGATCGACGGCGGGTCGTCGCGGCTCTCCCGCTCGGCTTGCGTCAGCGAGCCGTAGATTTCCGCCGCCACCAGCCGCGGCATGCGATCGATCCAGCTTCAGGCGCAACGAGTTCGGCGAAGCCGCGCGCCATGCCGACCAGCGCGTCGCCGTAGCAGACCGGCAGCACGACCCAGTCGGGCACGCGCCACTCGAGCTGCTCGGCGATCTCGTAGGCGAGCGACTTGTAGCCTTCGATGCCGTAGGGGTTGCTGCCGACGACCGGGCCGAAGAAGGGCGAGGTCGGAAACCAGCCGAACCGGCGCACGCCCGCTTCCAGCAGCGTCCAGCGATGCGCCTTGTCTTCGACCGCAACGACCAAAGCGCCGTACGCCTGCATCTGCGTCATCATCGGCCCGGCCGCGCCAACGACAGTGAAGATGATGGAGGGCAGACCGGCGCGCGTCGCATACGCGGCGGCCGCCGCGCCCGCGTTACCGGTGGAACTCGATGCGATCACCCGGGCGCCGAACAATGCACGGCCGGCCGAGACAGCGACCGAGGCCAGCCGATCCTTGAACGAGCCGGTCGGGTTGGCGAATTCGCATTTCGCATGCAGACCGCCGAGGCCGAGTTGCGCGTCCGAGCCGCGGCAGTTCGACCAGTGGAGTCAGGCCTTCGCCGAGCGAGACGCCCTCGGCGGAGCCGACCGGAAGGCTGTGCGAATAGCGCCAGATCGAGCGCGGACCCGACGCCAGCGACTCGCGGGTCACACCTTCGAGCACATCGCCGCGATATTCGACGGACCAGGTTTGAAGGCGCGTTCTTGCGGCAGGCCGGGCAGTCGGCGACGAAATGATCCGGAGGATAAAGTGCGCCGCAGCGCAGGCAACGCAGGCCTGCGATCCGCTGGCGGGCGGGCGCTTCAGTTGCCTGCGCCGTACTCATCGCGATGCTCCCAGCCGGCGAGATATCTGCGTCGCGACCTGCCGAACCTGAACGCAGATGATGGCGCGGGCGGACGCATCCGCCATCGCGGCCGGACAGGCGAGGCTTACGGCGGCGATGATGTTGCCGTTAGCGTCGGACAGCGGCGCTCCGGCGGAGAAAACGCCGGGGAGATTCTCCTCGTCGGAGATGGTGACGCCACTCACGCGCGCAGTTTCCAGATCCGCCAGCAAGGCGGACACGTCGGTGATCGACCGGCGAGTCTTGGCCTCCAACGGGCCGGGACCAATCAGCTTCTTCACGGCGACCGGCGCCATGTCGACCAAGAGCGCCTTGCCCATCGCAGTTGTGTGCAGCAACGTGCGTTCGCCCGGGACTGCGCGGACCGCAACCGGCCCCTTGCTCTGCAGCACCAGGAGATAGAGCGCGTGGGCATCCCGCATCTCGCCGACATAGGCGTTCAACTCGGTCGTATCGACCAGGGAACGCAACACCGGCAGCGCTGCATCCACGACGCCACCGGTGGCGAGATAGGCGCGGCCGACCATGAACGCGCCGTGTCCAATTGCATACTTCCGGGTTTGCGGCGCCTGCTCGACGAAGCCGTGCGCCGCCAACGTGTTCAACAACCGCTGAACCATCGGCGGACGAAGCGCCAGCGTCCGGGCGAGCTCTCGCACGCCCATATCCCCGTCGGCCGCAGCCAGATGCTTGAGCAAATCCAGCCCGCGCGACAGCGTCTGTACCGCGTTCCTATTATCGGAACATTGTTCCAAGTTCATGACGACATAAAACGAGGTGCGCTTGGCGCGGTCAAGCGCAAATTAAATTCGAGTTCTTGGCAAGCTGCCGGCTCGTCGCGATGCTGCAATCCGGCCGGATTGCCTTGGTCAGGATGAACCCAGGTCCTCGGACCCCCGAGCGAAACCGGCGTTCGCGCGCAACCATCCCGCGCCGCCCGACACTTCCACTATTACTGCACGTAATCCGCTTATCCGACCTTCAGGCCCATGAGGCCTGCGATCAGGTTACGCTGAATCTGGGATGAACCGGCGGCGATAGTGGCGGAGCGGCAGTCGCGATAGTGCCGCTGCATGTCGTACTCCATCGAGTACCCGTAACCTCCCATGATCTGCATGCCCATGTTGGCGACCTTGGCGTAGGTCTCCGACGAGAACAGCTTGGCCATGGTAATTTCCTGCAGGGCATCTTCGCCGGCGGTCATTTTGGCCGCGGCCTGCCATATCAGCGCCTTGGCGGCAGACACCTCGGTCTGCATGTCGGCCAGCATGTGGGCGATCGCCTGGTTCGTTCCGATCGGACGGCCGAACTGCTTGCGCTCGCGCGCGAACTCAGCCGCCATGTCGACGACCGCCTGCGCGCTGCCGCCGTTGGCGGCGGACGACACAATGCGCTCCGCCTGCAGTCCCGCGAGAACGCAGTCCCAGCCCTTGTTCTCGCCACCGACGATCCGGTCGTCTTCGACCTTCACATCGGTGAAGAACACCTCGTAGGTACCCGCGCAATGGCGTCCGAGCATGTTCAGCTTGTTCAGCTTGACGCCGGGCATGTCGTTGTCGACCAGGACCAGCGACATGCCCTTGCGGTAGTGCACCGAAGTGTCGGTCTTCAGATAGACGTTGAGCGTATTGTCGCGGGCGCCCGCGGCGGTATTCCAGAGTTTCTGGCCGTTGATCACCCAGCCCGAACCGTTCCTGTCCGCGCGCGTGCGAATCGCACCGACGTCGGATCCCGCATCTGGTTCCGACATCGAGATCGAGAAGCGACGCTCGCCGCTGATGATCTTCGGCAGCCAATGCTGCTTCTGCTCCTCGCTGCCCTTGTGAAGCAGTGTCAGTCCGCAGAATATGGAACCACCGAAGCACATCTGAAAATCGGCACTGACGTAGGCGATTTCTTCCGCGCAAATGGCGAGATCGATCACGCTTCCGCCGGAGCCGCCGTATTTCTCGGGAAACGCGACGCCCATAAGTCCGGCGTCGACCCACTTGTCGTAGAGTTCGTAAGGATAGGCCTTCTTCGAGTCCTTATCGCGGACGTAGTCGCGATTTGCATGCGTACGCATCAGCTTGCGCACGCTCTCGCGCAAGAGCTTCTGCTCGTTCGTGAACATGACACTCACTGGGGCGTTCCTTGTTCCAAGGACGTGCAAGATACAGGGAAGGCGCTCAAGCCGCTTTCTGAATGATTCCGCTTGCTGCGAGCGAATTCAACCGCTCGTCAGCAATCCCCAGCGCCGAAAGCACCTGATACGTGTGCTCGCCCAGCATCGGCGGCGGGCGAAAATCGATCTCACGGCTGCCGTCGAGGCGGACGGCCCGATGCACCGATTTCACGATACCGGCGACGGGATGATTGAGCTCGTAAAACGGGGCGAGATGGCGGACCTGCGGATCCTGTTCGAGCTCGCTCAACTGATGCTCGGCGGCAAACGGAACGTCGTGCTCGAACAGCCGCTCCAGCCATTCGCTGCGCGGCCTCTGCGCGAAAATGCCGGCAAGCTCGGCGGCGATCTTGGCGTAGTTGTCGACGAGGCTCTTGCGATCCGGGTACCGCTCCAGCAAGTCAGGCTGCTCGATGGCGGCGGCGAGGCCGCGCCAGAACTTTTCCCGCGACGACATCTGCAGCGCGATGCGCTTGCCGTCCTTGCAGGTCAAAATATAGGCCTGCGAATAGGCCCCGCGAACATAAAACGGCTGGTCGGCGCCGGTCGTAAAGTAGTGCGCGAGCGGCTCGATCGCGAGAGCCAGCGTCGCCTCGATCATATTGACCTCGACCTTGCGCCCGACACCGGTCCGCTCCCGCTCCAGCAACGCGGCCAGAATTCCGATGCAGGCGAAGATTCCAGTCGCCGCGTCCGAGATCGCCGGGCCGGCGACACGGGCATCGGACGAATTGTGAAATCGAGCCAGAAGTCCCGACGCAGCCTGCCCGACGTTGTCGTATGCGGCCTGCTTTGCGTAAGGACCGTCGGCGCCAAATCCGGTGATGTAACAGAACACCAGTTTGGGATTCAGGCGGCGCAGGGTTGCCTCATCGAGCCCCAGGCGTTGCTCGACGCCGGGCCGGACATTGATCACCAGGGCATCAGCACGCTCGACTAACGCATGGAGCAGTTCGCGCCCCTCCGGCACGACGTAGTCCAGCGCCACGCTTCGCTTGTGCCGATTATGTGCCTGAAAGTGCGGGCTCGAAACGCCACCGGAAAACCAGCGAAAGGGATCGCCGCCGTTCGGCCGCTCGACCTTGATGACATCGGCGCCGAGCTCCGCCAGGAGCATCGCCGCGTAGGGCGCCGTGATGAACGTGCCGAGATCGAGGACGGTGAACCCCGACAAGAGCTTCATGTTCTTCTTCCTTGCTGCCTTCGTGCGCACGCCTATTCAGGCTTGATCTTCGCAAGCTCGACCACCTTCTCCCATTGCTTGGTGTCCTCGCGGATCAGTTTGGCGAACGCTTCCTGGCTGCTGTCGTAGGGCTCAAGACCCTGCGAGATCATGCGCTTCTGGCGGAAGTCCGGGTCGTTCACAATTCGCGCAAACGCGGCGTTCAACTTGTCGACGATGTCCTTTGGCGTGCCGGCCGGGGCGACGATGCCCCACCATGCCCTGACATACATCTGCGGGTAGCCCTTCTCGGCGAACGTCGGCACGTCCGGGAGCTGCGACGAACGTTTGGAGTTCGCCAGCGCAAGAGCATTGACCTTGCCGGCCTTGATCAGGGGCGCGCCCGAGATGCCGAGAATCGCGATTTGCACCGAGTTGCTCAGCAGGTCGGTGACGACCTGGGCTACGCCTTTCGACGGCACGTGCGTAACCGAGAGATCCGCGACCTGCTTGAACAGCTCCATTCCCAGATGGGCCGGGCTTCCAACTCCGAACGAGCCATAGTTCAATAAACCGGGCTTCGCCTTCGCGAGCGCAACCAGATCCTCGAGGTTTCCAACCCCGAGGGATGGGATTCGCGACCAGCACGAAGTCCATGTAGGACAGCGCGATGATCGGCACGAAATCCTTTTGCGGATCGAACGGCAGGTTCTTGTGAAGCATCGGGAGCGTGGTCAGCGTCTGATCGCTGACGAACAGCAGCGTGTATCCGTCGGGCGCGGACCGCGCGGCCGCCTGGGCGCCGATCGCCGTGCCCCCGCCGGGCCTGTTCTCGATCACCACGGGCTGACCGAGCGCGAGGTTCAGCTCATGTCCCAATGCGCGCGCCAATGTGTCGGAGGTACCGCCTGCCGTATAGGGCACGATCAATCGCAGCGACCGGTTGGGAAAGGCGTCCTGGGCCATCGATGCACCCGACAGCGCACACAGCAGCAAAACCGACAGCATTCCGACTTTGGCTTTTCCGAACATGGTCATTGCCTCCCGGAGATCGCAAGCTTCATGCTTGCGGCTTGCACGACTTTGTCGTCGGCATTTTGCGCCCAAAGCTTCAAATCCTCGCCGGCCGAAGCCAGCTTGGCGGCAAGCTTGCATCGCATTCCAGAATAGAGCGGACGCGTTGAACGGTATTCAAACTGCGCCACCTTGGAATCAGGCGCAAAATGGCGAACGGTTTCGAGCAGGTGCAAAGCGATCAGCTTGCCCTGGACTACGAGGTTGGGCAGCTTCTCCTTCTCCGCCGCATACGGCCGGTCGTAGTGAATCCGGTGACTGTTGAAGGTGAGTGCGGAGAACCGGAACAACATGATTTCATCCGGGTAGATGTCACGCTGCCAGGTCGGCGTCGGGCCTGGCTCGGCCGGGGCCGCGGCCTTCTCGTTCCCGCCGTCGATCGGCAGCATGTGAACGATATCCTGCTCCTCGACAACGGCCAGTCCCTCGGCGCCAAAGAACCGATGGCGTAATGTCGCAATCGCCAGATGGGCGGTCGCGGTAGATCGCATCTTGGCGTCCGCCAGTTCGCTCTCGCAGCGCAGCGGCTGACCGACTGTCAGGGGCGCATGGAACGACAGGCGCGCGCCGCCGAACATCCGCCGCGGCATGTCGACGGGCGGGATCAGTGCGAAGCCGCGCGGCAGCCCGTCGGTGTCGAGTTCGCTTCGGTTCGGCACATCGAGGCCGAAGATCATGTGCCATCCGGGCGGCAACGGTTCGCCCGCATCCGGAGCATCCACCTCCAGCGTCGCGGCAAGGCGGGCCGCCATCACGGGCGCGACATAGTCTTCGATCACTGCGCGACGGCCAATCGCCTGACACAACGTCGTCTCGATCGCGGCCAGATCCAACATCTCCTCCCGAAGACGGCTGCCGCTCCGGAACGCGGCAGGGCTTTTCTTGATTGCCTCTCAGGGGACGTTGACGCCCGCCATATTCGTAAACTAGTATACTAATTAACTTCGCATGTGCAAGCTGCGCTGAATAGAAGCGATTGGACGGAAACGCCGTGACGGACGTCGTTGTCGTTGGCTGTGCAGAAACCAAGATTCAGGTCGGATCCGGCCGGAGCGCTTACGATCTCGCGGGCGAGGTGATGGCGGGCGCGCTCTCCGATGCCGGCGTCGACAAATCCGAGATCGACGGTTTCGTCGTCACCAACAGCATGAGCGAGGCGGGCAATCCGTTCTGGTCGACGATTGTCGCCGATTATCTGGGCCTCGAACTGGACTGGTGCCAGGGCATCGACGTCGGCGGCGCCTCGTTCGTCGCCGGTGTCGCCAGAGCCGCGCTCGCCATTCGCGGCGGCGCCTGCAATACGGTGCTGGTCTTGGCTGCCGACTCGCAATCGACCGGAAACCATATGCGGTATGGAGCATACCGGACGGAATGGCAGGATCCGGTCGGATTGATGGGACCACCCGGCGCGTTCGGGCTGATCACGTCCCGCTACATGCAGCAGTTCCGGCTGGACTTCGATGCGCTGGCAAAGCTCGCGGTCGTCCAGCGCAATCACGCGCTGCTCAACGATCTCGCCTGCGACCGGCTTCGCGTTCCGTTGACGCGGGAGGACTACCTGAACTCACGGATGATCTCCGAGCCAATTCGCCTGCTCGACTGCGTCATGGTCTGCGACGGCGCGAGCGCGGTGGTAGTGACGAGCGCAGAGCGCGCGCGATCGCTTGCGCTGCGCAAGCGGAGCCGAAATCCTCGGTTACGGCGAAAGGGTCAACCACCAGATCACGGACCCCTGCCCCGACATTACCCAGACCGGCCACTCTGCCGCGGGGCGAAGGGCGCTTGACCAAGCCGGCCTGAAAACGTCCGACATCCGCATGTTCCATCCTTACGACGACTTCCTCATCGCGGTCCTCCTGCAGTACGAGCAGATCGGTTTCTGCGAGCCGGGGGAAGGCTCCCGCTTCATTCTGGACCATGACCTGTCCTATACGGGCGACTTGCCGCTCAACACCGGCGGCGGACAGATTTCGGCCGGGCAGGCTGGCCTCGCCGGCGGCGCGCACAACTTCGTCGAAGCGACGCGTCAACTGTTTGGCGTCGCAGGGAAGCGGCAGGTTCGCAATCCCGCAAACGCGATGGTGACGGGGATCGGCACCATCCCGTATGCGAGGAATTGGTCGACGAGCGCGGTGATGATCCTGGAAGCCGGGAGTTGATCGATGCCAGCCCCTTCCCCCTCACCGCCGCTTCCCGTTCCGACGGAATTCTCCGCGCCGTTTTGGGAAGCCGCGCGCCAGCAGAAACTGGTCATCCAGTATTGCCCGGAATCCGGGAAGTACCAGCACTACCCGCGTCCGGTCAGCATCTACACCGGCAAGCGCAACATCGAATGGCGTGAGGTCAGCGGCAAAGGGTTCGTGTATGCCGTGACCATCACGAGACGGGGACCACCCGCCTTCAAGGGTCAAGAGCCGTATCTCGTCGCCACGATCGAGCTCGACGAGGGAGTGCGGTTTCTCACCGACATCGTCAACTGCAAGCTGGAGGACGCGCGGGTCGGAATGCGGGTGCGCGTCCATTGGCGCGCTCTGAATGACAAGTTTTCGTTTCCGGATTTCGAGCCGGACGTTTGAATTCCAGGCGATTGCCGGGGCGGTTAGCCCGCGTGGATTGACGGAACGATGCCGAATAGCAGGATTCTCAAGCAGGCTTCCGGCTCTGGTGCGTCCGATAAACGGTCGCAGCGGGCAATCCGGCCCGCGCGGCACAATGTCGGTTTCCTGCTGCGCTACGCCGACCGGGCGTTCATCAAGGCCTTGGCGGACGAATTGAAGTCACGTGATGCCACGATCAGCCGCTGGGCGGTGCTTCGTGTGCTGTCCCAGGAAGAGGGTATTAGTCAGGTGGAGCTCGCCGACCGCATGCTGGTCGAGAAGGCCAATCTGACCGCCATCCTCGAAGCGATGGTCAACGACGGTTTGCTGCTCCGCTCCCGCGACAGTCAGGACAAGCGGAAATCCAAGCTGTTCCTCACCGTCCGCGGGCGCGAACTGAAGAAGGAGCTCGTCCCCGTCGTGAACTCGGTCAACATCGAGGCCACGCGCGGAATGGACGATGCCGCCAGCCGACAACTCTGTGAGCTGTTGCTGCAATTAATTTCCAATCTCGAGAACGGCGTCCGACGGCAATCGCTGTTCCAAATCAACAGCGCCGCTAGTACTCAGTAGCGCAAAGCTCGCCGCTGACGTGTTGCGCCGTTGACCGCACGGCAGCGATCATCGCCGGCAGCTTCGCGTCGGTGAACCGGAACATCGGACCGCTCATCGTCACGCAATACCGGCCCTCGCCGCGGCTGAAGATGGGCGCGGCCACGGCGCGTACCCCCTCCTCGCGCTCCTGATCGCTATAGGTGTAGCCGTCCGCTACGATCTTCTTGAGTGCGCTGCGCAACAGTTTGGGTGTCTTGATGGTCTTTGCGGTGTAACGGACCGGCACCAGCAGCCGGAAGATCGCCTCCTGCTCGTCTGGTGGCGCGTGAGCCAGCAACACCTTCGAACTCGCAGCGCCCGGCCACGGCAGAATCTGGCCGCGTGAATAGATCATCTTCACCGAGTGGCGGCTTTCGAGACGTTCGACCGGGATGCTCTGGTGCCCGACCCGCTCGTAGAGCGTAACCGCCTCGCTGAACTTGTGATTGAGCTCGATGAGGTGCGGCATCGCGATCGTCATGATCGACGTACCGGCCTTGGCGACCCGCGCCAGCGGAAAGATACGCGGGCCGAGGCGGTACCCCCCATGTCGGTCCTCGACGATCAGCGCATAGGAGCGCAGGCTCGTGAGGTAGCGATAGGTCGTGCTGCGTGGCATGCCGAAATGCTCGGCGATCTCGCCCGTCGACCAGACCGGCTTGTCCTCCGAAAACACCATCAGAATGTCGATCGCGCGATCCGCCGTCGAGTTCGCGGCCCCGCCCCGAACCTCGGGCGCGTCGCGCGTGTCCGCCGCAGACGCCCGGCCGGCGGCGGACTTCGACTTGAGCTTGGTTTCGGGCTGGGTCATCGTATGCGGTCCGTCGCCACTGTCTCATATAGTGGTTTGACATGTCCAATATACTGAATTAGCAAATTCAAGGCGAGGGGTGCCGGGACGGCAAAGACCGTTCGATGCCCCCGCGATGCCGGGAAGGAAATGCCGATGCACTACCAGACGGTGCTGGTCGAAATCAAAGACAAGGTGGCGAAGGTCATTTTCAATCGCCCCGAGAAGAAGAACGCGATGAACCCGCAGCTCATCATGGACATGACGCAGGTTCTGGAAGACCTGCGTTACGACGATGACGCACGGGTGCTGGTCCTGACCGGCGCCGGCGACGCGTTCTGCGCCGGCATGGACCTCAAGGAGTTCTTCTACGACCTCAAGGGCAAGAAGCCGAACGAATACGACCGCATGTTACCGCATGCTGCAGGAATGGCGCGGCCGCACGTTGCGCTTCTATCCCAAGCCGACGATCGCGATGGTGAACGGCTATCTGCTTCGGCGGCGCGTTCCCCAACGTCGAATGCTGCGATCTCGCGATCGCGGCCGACGAGGCGCAGTTCGGCCTCTCCGAAATCAATTTCGGGCTGTTCCCGGGCGGCCACGTGTCGAAGACGCTGGCCAACCTGTTCCGCCCGCGCGATGCGCTTTTCTACGGCATGACCGGCCGCCGTTTCGACGGCAAGAAGGCCGCCGAGATCGGCTTCGTCAACTATTCGGTCCCGCTCGCGCAGCTCGAAACCGAGACCATGACGGTCGCCAAGGAGATCGCCGGCAAGGATCCGGCGGCGCTCCGCGCCACCAAGGATGCCTACCGCCATTCGCTCGACATGGGCTGGGAGGCAGCGATGAACTACAGCGCCGCCAAGGAGAACGAGCTCTATCTCGTGCAGAAGGGCGCCTGGGTCGAGAGCGGCATCGGCGACTTCATGAAGGGCCTTTACAAGCCCGGTCTCGCCGGCCACGAGACCGTCAAGAGCTAATAGAGCGAGCCGCTCAGGTACGAGCGGGAGACAGACGCCATGAAGGTGCTGGACGGCATCCGCGTCCTCGATCTCGGCGGGTTCATCACCGGACCGTTCGCCGCTTTGCTGCTGGCCGAACTCGGCGCCGACGTGATCAAGGTTGAATGGCCGGGACGGGGCGATAAGTTCCGCGCCGTCGGCGGCGGACTCTACAGCTCGCAGTTTCAGGCGCACAATCGCGACAAGCGCTCGATCACGCTCGACTACGCCAAGCCCGCCGGCCGCGACGTGCTGCATGCGCTGGTGCGCGCGTCCGACGTGCTGATCATCAACTCGCGTCCCGGCGTCATGGAGAAGCTCGGCGCGAGCTACGACGATCTCAAGTTGATCAACCCGCGGCTGGTATACTGCGCGATCACGGGCTTCGGCGCCAACGGCCCCTATGCCGACCGCCCGGCGTTCGACAATGTCGGACAGGCCCTATCCGGCTGGATGAGCCGGCATCGGCGCGGCGACGATCCGCACGTCGCGGGGCCCGCGATCGCCGATCCGGTGACGAGTTACTACGCGGCGATCGGCGTGCTGGGTGCGCTGGTCGAGCGGGCCCGCTCAGGCAAAGGCAGATTGATCGAGGTCAATCTCCTGGAGTCGATGATCGGGCTCGCGATCGAGCCGATCACCTCGTTTTTCACGTTGCGCCAGCCAATTCCCGTGCTCGAGCGCGCGGCAACGTCACAGGCGTACAACCTCACCTGTCGCGACGGGAAACGGATCGGCCTGCATGCGTCGATGCTCGACAAGTTCTTCCACGGCTTGTGCCGGGCGATCGAGCGCGACGACTGGATCGAGAAGTATCCGACGCGTCAACACCGCATCGAGAACTACGAGGTCTTGGCGTCGGAGCTGAGCACGATCTTCCGGACCCGCGATCGCAGCGAATGGGTCGCGCGTCTGGAGAGTGCGGTCGTTCCGTTCGGAGTCGAAAACGAGGTGCAGGACCTCGAAGACGATCCACAGGTCAAGCATCTCGACGTGTTCTACGAGGTCGAGCATCCCAGACACGGCAAGGTCAAGGCGCCGCGCCGGCCGGTGCGCATCGACGGCAGCCGCGACATCGACTTCCGGCCCCCGCCCGATCTTGGCGAGCACACCGACGAGGTGCTGCACGAGTTGGGCTTCTCGACAGAGCGGGTCGCCGAACTGAGGGGGGCGCGCGTCATCTAGCCGCGAGATTTGAGCACTAACGGACAACGGGACGCATTCATGACGGCCCGGAATTCCGGGATTGAAATATCGAGAACGAGAACAGTGACCGGGAGGAGTTGAGATGACGAAAATGACAAGCGGCAGGTCGCCGCTCGATCGGCGTACTTTCACGCTTGGGCTCGCCGGCGCCCTCGCCATGCCGTCGGTCGCGCGGGCGCAGGCGTTTCCGTCCAAGACGATCCAGATCATCGTTCCGAACGCGGCCGGCGGCGTCAACGACGTGCTCGCCCGGATCATCGCTCAGAAACTGCAGGACCAGTTCGGCAAGCCGGTCGTTGTGGAAAATCGGCCCGGCGCCGGCGGCGACATCGGCACCGAATCCGTGCTCAAGGCCGATCCCGACGGCCACACGCTGGTGATGGGCTCGATCGCACTGACGCTCAAGCCCGCGCTCTACAAGACGCTGCGATTCGACCCGCGTACCGAAGTCACTTCGGTGGCGCGCCTCGCCAACCAGCCGATGATCATCGTCTCGAAACCAGGCCTGCCGGTGAGCAATCTCGCGGAGTTCATCGAACTCGCCAAGACCAATCCCGGCAAGCTTTCGTTCGGCACTCCCGGCCCCGGCACGCCCCAGCACTTCGGCGCCGAAATGCTCTCCGCCCAGACCGGCATCAAGATGATCCATGTGCCCTATCGCGGCGCCGTGCCGGCGATGACCGACATCATGTCGGGGCAGATCGATCTCTATTATGCAACCGAAACGAGCGGCGGCGCGCATATCGCCGCCGGCCGCATGAAGCCGCTGGCGGTGACCGGCGATCAGCGCATCGCGGCCTTTCCGGAGGTGAAGACGATCGTGGAATTCGGCCTGCCGAAAGCCACCATCGGCATCTGGTACGGGCTGTTCGGCCCGCCGAAAATGCCGGACAGCATCCTCGGCCGACTCGCAAGCGAATTGAAGGCGATGTCGGAGACCGACGACTATCGCGGCCGGCTCGTCAAGCTTGCGCTGCAAAATACAATGAGCTCGCCAGAGGAGCTGAAGGCTCAGATCGAGCGGGAGATCCCGCAATGGCAGGCGGTCGCGCGTGCGGCCGGGATCAAACAGGAAGATTGACCGGCTGAACCGGTGCTTACGGCACTATTCGACAAATGGCTCGATGCCAGCCTTGCGCAACACCGGCGCGGCATCAGGCGCGGTGAGATACCGGACCAACGCGCGCGCCGCCTCCGGCCGCTTGCTGGCGCTGCCGATGCCGGTAGTAAAGCCGATATTGGTCTGCACCTCGGCAGGAATTAGTCCGACAAATTCGACGCCGGGTACCCCGACTATCCGAGACGCAACGACGACCACCAGATCGGCTTCGCCACGCGCGACCACCTCGACGGTATCTTCCGCCGCCATCGGCCGCATCTTCGGCTTCATCTGCTCGCCGATGCCGAGCCGCTCGACGAGGGCCGCGAAGTAGATACCGCTCGCGCCTTCGCCCGGATAGGCGACAGCCTTGGCAGCAAGCAGCGCAGATTTGAATTGGGTCACTGTGGCGATCGCGGGCTTGGGCGCGCCCGCCCGCACCGCCACCCCAAGCCCGATCCGTCCAATCACTGCGCGCGAATCCGCGACGATCCTGCCCAGCTTGATCAGAGCATCGAGCGGCTGGGGATTAAGCACGGCCACGTCAAAGCTCTCTCCGGCCTCGATCTTGCGCGCCAGTGCAGCGTTGACCTCGAATTGCACGTTGACCTCGTGCCCGGTCGCACGCTCGAACTGCGTGCAAAGCTCGCGCACCGCCGCACGTGCGCCGTTGCCGCTAAGCACCTTCAGCTCGGCGGCTTGAACGGCAGAAAGCGTGAACATGCCAATAGTCACAGCAAGCACGACACGCATATTGCCATCCGCGTGAAGCATCTTCGGGAAGCAAGGGTTGCGACGAAGCCCAGATGCTCAGTTGCAGTAGGGGCCGGCCGTGGTGCGCCCGCTGTAGATAAAGAAGTCGTGCCCACACGTGCGGGGATAACCGGTTCTACGGCCATCATATGAGGTGGGATCGGGACGCCCTCGCTTTTCGCCGGAAATGTATTGCTGCGACGTACTGCCGTAAGCGGCACCGGACCGATAATAGTCGCCACCATCGCGGTACTTCCGGTTTTGCGCATCGGCGGGCGCGATCAGCACCATCGTAGCGACGGCAGCAACGGCAAGACCTATCTTGAACATGGTTCTCTCCTTGCACCGCAAGCATATCTTCGCTGGATCAAGGATGATCGGGAACAGCGTCCGGAGCAAGTAAGAATGGTTGTCCCTTTCGACCCCTGTTTCTCTGGACCAGCCAAAACCGACGTCCGTTTGCATTCGCTAGCCTTGAGACGAATACCCGCCATCGACCGGAATGGCGGTTCCGGTCAAGAAATCCGATGCTGGGCTGGCCAGGAACACGGCAAGCCCCGCGAAATCCTCTGGCTTGCCCCAGCGGCCGGCGGGCGTCCGCGCGAGCACGCGTTCGTTGAGGCCCGCAACCTCCTTGCGCGCCGTCCGCGTAAAGTCGGTATCGATCCATCCCGGCAAGATCGCATTGACCTGGATGTTGTCCTTCGCCCAGGCGCAGGCAAGCGCCTTCGTCATCTGCACGATACCGCCCTTGCTCGCTCCATACGCGACCGCAAATGAAGCGCCGAAGATCGACAACATCGATCCGATGTTGATGATCTTGCCCCCGCCGGCGCGCAGCATGGCGGGATAGGCCGCCTGTGTGCACCAGAAGGCTCCGCTCAGATTGACGTCGATGACGTTTCGCCATTCGGCGCTGGTGTGATCCTGTGGCTGCTTGCGGTTGGCGATGCCAGCGTTGTTGACCAGAATGTCCAGGCGGCCGAGCCGCTCGACGGCTTGTCCGCAAAGCGCCCGGCATCGACGCCTCGTCCTGCATGTCGGCCTCGATCGCCACCGCGCGGCCGCGGGTTGCTTCGATTCTCTTCACCGCATCTGCATTGGCGGCGGCCCGACGGCCCGACACGACCACCGTGGCTCCCGCCGTCGCGAGGCCTTGCGCGATGCCGAACCCGATACCCTGGTTGCCGCCGGTGACGACGGCAACGCGGCCGGTGAGATCGAATTGGCGCATGGTTTCCTCGCCGGTCAGTGAACCTGGGTGGACGACACACCGAGATGGCTGTCCAGGATCTCGGCGCTCTTGGACAACTCGTCAGGCGTACCGTGAAATACGAAACGTCCCGAGGAAATCACATAGATGCTGTCGGCCACCGACATGGCGAGGGCAAGATTCTGCTCGACCAGCAGGATCGAGTGCCCTTGCTCGCGCAAGCTGCGCATGATTTCTTCGACCCGCTGAACGAGTTTCGGTGACAGCCCTTCGGACGGCTCGTCCATCAGGATCAGCGAGGGGTTTGCCATCAGCGCCCGCCCGATGGCCAGCATCTGTTGCTCGCCGCCGCTCAAGGAACCGCCCGCATTGTTCAGGCGCTCGGCGAGTTGCGGAAACTCCTCGAGGACCCCCTGAAGGTCCCAGTGTTTGCGGCCGGATTGCTGGTCATGCTTGCGGCCTGCCAGCGCGCTGGTCGGCAGCGCCAGGTTCTCGCGCACCGTCAGCGATTTGAAGATGCGACGCCCCTGCGGAACGATGGCGACGCCAGCCTGTGAAATCGAATACGGAGGCCGGCCAACGAACGAATGCCCTTCGAAGACAACGTCGCCGCGTCGCGGCGGCGTCAGCCCCGCGATCGAGCGGATCAGCGTGGTCTTGCCCATGCCGTTGCGGCCAAGGATGACCACGATCTGCCCGGCGCGCAACTCAAGGCTGAGCCCGTGCAGCACATAGCTGTCGCCATAGTAGGTATGGATCTCGCGCACGGCGAGCAGCGGATCAGACGCGGCCAAAGTAGACCTCCCGCACTTCCGGGTTGGTCCGAACCTCGTTCGGTGTTCCATCGAGGATCACCTTGCCGCGGTGGAGCACCGTGACTCGATCGGCCAGCGCCAGCGCGATGTCGATATCGTGCTCGATCATGATCAACGTGATCTCGCGCGACAATTCCGTGATCAACCGGAACAGACGCTGGCGCTCGCTCGGCGACAGGCCCGCGCACGGCTCATCAAGCAGAAGCACCTTTGGATCGGATGCAAGCGACAGGGCAAGTTCGAGTTGCCGCCGTTCGCCGTAAGACAAGAATTTTACCGTCTCATCGGCGCGCCCCTCCAGCCCGACGAGCGCAAGGCCGGCTTCTCCGCGTTCGCGCAACTCGACAAACGTCGTTACCGGGCGATACATCGTCCACTTGCGCCGGTCGGTGCCCAGCATCGCCAACTGCAGATTCTCCATCACCGTCAGGTCCGTGCAGACGTTCGATATCTGGAACGTACGGCCCATGCCCCGCGCGGTGCGGCGGTTCTCGGACAGATTGGAGATATCCGCTCCGAACATCACCACCCGCCCGTCCGATGGCCGCAAGGTGCCGGCGATGCAATTGAACAGCGTGGTCTTGCCCGCTCCGTTGGGACCGATCAGCACGCGGCGCTCCCCACCCGCAACCGCCAAGGTCACGTTGTCGACGGCACGCAGGCCGCCGAATATCTTGGTTAGCCGTTCGACTGCGATGGCGGACGTCATGCGCCCTCCCCGCGATTGCCCGACCGCCAGCGCTGGAGCAATCCCATGATGCCCTGCGGCGCCCAAAGTACGGTGACGATGAATACGATGCCCAGAATGGCCGTGTAGTAGTGGAAGTAGCCGCTCACCCAATTGCGGAGGACGAGAATGACGCCGGCGCCCAGGAACGATCCAATGATCGTCCCGGAGCCCCCGATGATGGCCATCAGCACCGCCTCCACCGACACCGGAAACGACGCCGCACTCGGATTGATGAAGCGATTGAAGTACACATAGAGCACGCCCGCGATGCTGGCGAACACACCGGACAGGACGAAAGCGACATAGAGGTGCCGGCCGACATCGTATCCCAAGCTGCGCATGCGCGACTCGCTGGACTTGATGCCGCGTAGCGCCAAGCCGAACGGCGACGCCATCAGGATCCGGTAAGCGAGCGCGCAGAGCAGGACGACCACGAGAACGACGTAATAATACGTGGTCACATCGGTCACGCGCCACGGGCCGACCGACGGCAGCGGAACATTGGTCACGCCGTTGTCGCCGCCGGTAAACGACGCCCAACGGTACGCGACACCCCAAACGATGTATCCGAACGCCAGCGTAATCAGAATGAAGTAGACGCCGCGCGTTCGCACGGCGACGGCGAAGATCAGCGCCAGCATCGTACCGGCTGCCAGGCCCGCGGGCGCCGCCAGGATGGTGCCGACGCCGTGACGCACCTGAAGGATGGCGGTGGCGTAGGCGGCGACAGCAAAGAACGACGCATGACAGAGGGAAAACAGGCCGGCATGGCCAAGCAGCAGGTCGGTCGAGAGCGCCAGCAACCCGAAAATCATGACCTGCATGAGAATCCGCGTCCAGAACTCGCCGGCGAAATGCGGAACGCTCGCTGCGACGAGCAGGAGCACAACGGTCAGGGCGATGCGGCCCGCCATCTTCAATGCTCCTTGCCGAAGATTCCGGTTGCCCGGAACAGAAGCAGGATTGCCATCGGTCCGAACAGCACGAAGTAGGAGAATTCCGGCAGCAGCCACCGGCCATAGGCATCGAGCAGCCCGACGATGATGCTGCCGATGATCGCGCCTTCGAGGCTGCCCAGTCCGCCAATAATTACGACCACCAGCGCCAGAACGAGGATGTCCCATTCGGCGCCCGGATTGAGCGTCAGGAATGCGCCACCCACAACGCCGGCGACGCCGGCGAAGAACGACGCCAGCGCCGATACCAGGACGAACAACCGATCAACGTTGATGCCGGTCGCATTGACCATTTCGCGATCGTCGACGCCGGCGCGAACCACGGCGCCGATCTGCGTCTTCTTATAGAGAAGCCACAGAGAGAGTGCCGCGAACGCCCCGAACAAGATGAGCGCGAAGCGATAGCGCGGGTAGTAGATGTCGCCCGGCAGGATGATCGAACCACGCAGATAGGCCGGAGTCGGGACCTTGAGATTGTCTCCGCCCCAGATCGCCAGGCACACCTCGCCGATCACGAACGCAACACCGACAGTCAACAGCACCTGAGCCAGGTGGTTGCTGCCGATCGGCTGGATCAGAAACCGGTCTACAAAATAGCCCAGCACCACGATGGACAGACCGCCGACCACGATCGCCAGCTCGAAACTGCCGGTGGCCCGGACCACCGATAATCCGACATAGCCGCCAAGCAGGTAGTATGCGCCGTAGGCCATGTTGACCACGCGCATCAGATCCGAACGTCAGTGTGAATCCGCTGGACAGCAGGAACAGCAGCGCCGCCAGCGAGATGCCGTTGATGGCCTGGAGAACCGCGGCGGTCGACATTGTCGATTGGTCTGCTCACGCGGGACACGGAACCGTGCTGCAGCATCGCCGCAGCACGGCTTCGACAAGGTCTCGTCAGCGCTTATAGGGTCCGCGCGCGAGGAACTCTTCCGGCTTCCAGGTCCAGAACTGGGAAACCGCCGGGTAGGTCTTGACCGGCTTGTTGATCAGCACGTCGCCGAGCACGGGGTGTTTGATCTTCTCGACTTTGGCGACATAGACGTTCTGGATCGGATTGTCGTACTCATCGAGTTTGAGCGGGCCGCGCGGCGCCTTGATCTGCACGGTCCGCATCGCCTTGAGGAAGGCGTCGCGGTTCTCGACGTCGCCATTGATGGAATCGATGGCGGTCTTCACCCATAGGCCGGCGGTGTAGGCCGATTCCGCGAACCATGACGGCAACCGCTTGTGCTTGCTGACGTAGGCATCGACGAACGCCTTGTTCTCCGGCGTGTCGATGCCGGAGACGTAGTGCAGGGAGTTGCTGATGAGTCCGACCGCACGCTCGTCGATCTGCGGCAGCATATCCTCCTGCAGCCAGTAGGTGCCGTAGATCTTGTGCTTCTTGTCCATGCCGAAGTTGAACCAGTCCTCGAACAGCCGGATGCGGTCGGCGCCGACGATGGTCACGGCGACGCCGTCCGTATTGGCCGGAATGGTGTTGATGGTGGTGCCGTAGTCCTTGGTGCCGATCGGATTCCAGATCAGGCGCGCGACCTTGCCGCCGAGGTCGGTGAAGGTCTTGATCGCGCCGAGCGTGACCTCGTGACCGAACGTGTAGTCCTGGCCGATGAAGGTCACGTTGCGCAGCCCGAGGTCCTTGTAGAGATACTCACCGAACGGATGGCTGATCTGGCTCGACGACACCGCAGTGCGCACCACCGTCGGCGTCCGCTCCCATTTGGTGATGTTGTCGGCGCCCGCCGCGTCCATGACCAGCGGCACGCCGGTCTCGCGGCTGACCTGCGCCACCGCGGGGCCTTCGTGACCGCAGAGCGGCCCGACAAGGAAATTCACCTTCTCCTGCAGCACGAGCCGGCGCGCCTGAGCCAGCGCCTGGTCGGGATTGCAGGTGGTGTCGGCGATGACGACCTCGACCTTGCGGCCGCCCGCCGTCTGATTGGCCTGCTCCCAGAACAGCCGGAAGCCGTTGACCATCTCCGCGCCCGGCGAGGCGAGCGGGCCGGTCACCGGCGGCAGGAGCCCGATCTTGATCGGCGGCTTCTGCTGCGCTTGCGGCCGTACCGGCCAAAAGTGCAACGCTGACGACAGCCGCCAAAGCAGCGGCACCACGGAGAAACGCTTTTTCACTCGTCGACCATGATCGCCTCCCGGATCTTTCGTTGTTATCTTTGTTATCTTTTCTTTGATCACCACCGCGCCGGACAGCCTTCGGGACCCTTGCCCCGCGAACTGTCATCAGACATGATCGCGATGTGATCACATATCACCAGTTTCGATCGGCAGCAGGTTATGATGTCAAGCGCCAACCGTTCGAGCGTACGAATCTCATGAATCTTCAACATCCTGCCCTCGCCGGTCTGCAACCCGTCGACAACGGAACGCTCGGTCAGCGCGTCTACAATGAGCTGCGCGACTACCTGATGGTCGGCGGAGTGCAGCCGGGCGAGAAGGTCACGCTCCGGCAGACTGACGACAGCGTTCGGCACCAGCCTGATGCCGGTGCGCGAGGCAGTCCAGCGTCTCGCGGCGGAAGGCGCGCTTGAGGTGCTGCCGAACCGCGCCATCCGCGTGCCGCTGATGACCAAGGCGCGCGTGCAACGAGATCCTGCGCATCCGACTTATGCTCGAGGGCATGGCCGTCGAGGAGGCCGCGCAGCGTATCCGCCTAGCCACCATCGAGCAGCTCGAAGCGCTGAACGACGCCTTCAACGAAGAAATGCGCACGCGCCACGAGTCCGCGCGCATGTTTCGCGCGAACAAGGAACTTCATTTCACGATCTATCGCGCGGCCGAAATGCCTGTCCTGCTCGGTATCATCGAGAACCTGTGGCTACGGATCGGTCCGTTCCTTCATTTCGCGCTTGGCCTGCGTGGCCGCGAAGAGATGAGCAAATATGCTCCCGATTGCCATCACCGCCTGATCGAAGCGATGCGGCAGCGCGACGGCGCCGCCGCGCGTGAAGCTCTCGCCGGCGATCTGTGCGGCGCCGTCGAGCTGATGCTGCGGCTCGGCAATCTTCCCGACTGACCGCCAAGGTGAGCGATGGACGAAACACCGGCCCGGTTCGGCAGCGATCATGGTGCCCTGCGCAGCGAAGATACGCCACTGCTCATCGGCCGCGGTCGCTTCACCGATGACTTGAATGCAGCGGACCAAACCTACGCCGTGTTCCTGCGCGCGTCGGTCAGCCACGCGAAAATCCGCGGCGTCGATACCGATGCGGCACGGGCATTGCCTGGCGTGATTGGCATTTTCACCGGGCGAGACCTCACCGACGACGGCCTTGGCGGAATTCCGCCGGTCGCCAGCACGACCGGGCGCGACGGCAAGCCGATGGTCGCCGCCGCCATGCCGGTGCTGGCGACCGACCGCATCCGCTATGTCGGCGAGCCGGTCGCAATCGTTATCGCGCGTACGCTCGCGCAGGCGCAGGACGCCGTCGAGCAAATCACCGTCGATGTCGAAGAACTGACGAGCGCTCCGGACATCGACCGAGCGACCGCTGCAGCCGCATCGCCCATTCACCCTCAGGCGCTTCAGCAACATCGCGCTGGACTGGACGGACGGCGATGCCAAGGCCGTCGACGCCGCCTTTGAGGCGGCAGCGCATGTCGAGCGCGTGACGCTGATCGATACGCGGCTCGCCCCGGTCTCAATGGAGCCGCGGTCCGGAATCGGAATGTGGGACGAAGAGCGTCAGCGCTACACGCTGATTGCGAGCACGCAAGGCGTCGCGGTGGTTCGCAAGCTGCTCGCTGAAGGTGTGTTCAAGGTGCCGACTTCGACCATCCGCGTGCTGACTCACGACGTCGGCGGCGGCTTCGGCATGAAGGCCCAATGCTATCCGGAGTACGCCGCGATCCTTTACGCCGCCCGCAAGCTCGGCCGGCCGGTCAAGTGGTGCAATAGCCGGCTGGAAAGCTTCCTCTCCGACTCGCACGGACGCGATGGCATCCTGGAAGGCGACCTCGCGCTCGACCGGCGCGGGAAGATTCTGGCACTGCGCGTGCGCAACCTGGTGGGCATCGGCGCCTATACCACGCAGTACGCCGCGATCTTCGGCACCGCCAATACCAAGAATTGCCTCTCCAGCGTCTACCGTATTCCCGCAATCTCCATCGACGTGAAGATGGTGTTCACCAATGCGGCGCCGCTCGGACCCTATCGCGGCGCCGGGCGCCCCGAAGCGATCTACCTGGTAGAACGGCTCATCGACGGTGCTGCGCGCAGGATGGGCATCGATCGCGTATCGTTGCGCCGCCGCAATCTCATTCCGCCCAAGGCGATTCCCTATCGCACACCGAACGGACCGATCTACGACAGCGGTGAGTTCGAGGTGGTCATGGACCGCGCCCTCGCGCTTGCCGACTGGGCCGGGTTCAACAAGCGCCGCTCCGCTTCACGCAAGAACGGCAAGTTTCGCGGCATCGGAATGTGCTGCTTCCTGGAAGTCGCGGGCGGTATCCTGAACGAGAAGGCGGACTTGCGTTTCGAAGCCGACGGCACAACGGCGATCCGCCTCGGCGTGCAGGCGATGGGGCAAGGTCATCTCTCCACCCTGCCGAAGATTGTCGCGACAAGGCTCGGGATCGATGTGAGTTCCGTCAAGCTGATCGAGGGTGACAGCGACGAGGTGCCGGACGGCACTCCCTCCGTTGCGTCACGCTCGCTGATGATGGCCGGAAGCGCTTCGGTGATGGCCTGCGATTCGGCGATCGAGAAGGGGCATCGGCTGGCGTCGCTCCTACTGGAGGTCGCGCCCACCGACGTGGAATTCTCGAAGGGCATTTTTTCGGTGGCTGGAACCGACCTTCGTGTGCCGATCCTCGAATTGGCGAGGCGTGCTCGATCGGCTCCCAACCTGCCGGCCGATCTCGCGGCCGGGCTCGATAGCACATCCGAATTCACCTCACCGCAGATGTCGTTCCCAAACGGCTGCCATGTCTGTGAGGTGGAGATCGACCCGCAGACCGGCGCCGTTGCGGTGGTCGGCTATGTGGCAGTGGACGACGTCGGCGTCGTCATCCACGAAACCATCGTGGACGGCCAGACCCACGGCGGCATCGCGCAGGGTCTGGGCCAAGTGCTGGGCGAGCAGGTCCGTTACGGCCAGGACGGTCAGCTTCTCAACGCATCTTTCATGGACTACGCGATGCCGCGCGCCGACAGCATGCCGAACATGACCACCGCGCTTCACGCGGTGCCGTGCACGAACAATCCTTTAGGGGTGAAGGGCGCAGGCGAATCCGGCGTAGCCGGGTCGCTGCCCTCGGCCATGAATGCGATCGTCGACGCACTTGCGACCGCTGGCGTCCAGCACATCGATTTACCTGCTTCGCCTGCACGCATCTGGGAAGCGCTCCGGCGCACTTAGCGGCCGGACCAAAGCGACCTTCCAGTTCGTACCAATCCTGCGGCAGGTGGCGGATCTCGCTCGAAACGTCACGATGATCTTGCTTGTATGGCCTGGCCCTGGAAGGCGCAGTGCGGCCGGGATGGGGCTAGCGAAGACCCTGATAAAATGCCGCGGCCACTGCTCAGTACGTTGTTTGAGATGGCTGGAGATTCATGAGAGCAGGCGATATTGTTGTGGTAATGCCAAAAACGAGTGCCTGAGGGAGGAATAAATGTTCGGTGCGTCAGGACTGTTTCGATTGGCCGCGTGTTCTGCTTTGACGGTTGGCCTGAGCTCTCATGCGCAGGCCGCGGACCCTATCAAGGTCGGTGTCGTAACGCCGTTGTCCGGAACCTACGCGCAGATCGGCAAGCAGGTTCGCTGGGGCGCCGAGCTCGCCGTCAAGGAGATCAACGCCGCCGGCGGCGTGAAGGGCCGCATGTTCGAGCTTCTGTTCGAGGACGAGGAGGCCAATCCGCCGGTCGCGGTGCGCAAGGCGGAGAAGCTGCTCCAGCAGGACAAGGTCGATCTGCTGACCGGCACCGTCAACAGCGGCTCGACGCTGGCGGTCGGCCAGCTCGCGGAGCGCAACGACCGCATCCTGGTCACGACCGTATCCTACGCGCCTTCGATCACCGGCGCGCAGTGCAATCCGAACGTGTTCCGCGTGAACGCCAACGCATTCATGCAGTCGAACGCACTGACCAACTGGCTGATCAAGAACGTGTCCGGCAAGCGCTACTTCTTCATCGGCCCGGACTACGAGATGGGGCGCAGCACGATCGGCTGCGTTCCAGGACGACATCAAGCGGCTCGGCGGCACCGACGTCGGTTCCACCTATCCGCCGCTCGGCGCCAAGGACTTCACGCCATATATCGGACAGATCCGCGCCGCGCGGCCCGACGTGATCATGACCGCGACCGCCGGCAACGACACCGTGCGGCTGCTCACGCAGCTCAAGGAATACGGCATCCTCACCGACAAGCTGACGCTGGCCGGCGCGGCCGGCGCCGTGACGCAGGAAAACATCGGCGCCATGGGCGGCGCCGGCGAGGGCTTCCTGAGCGCGGCCGGCTACTCGATCGACATCGACACGCCGGCGAACAAGAAGTTCGTCGCGGCATTCAAGAAGGAATTCCAGATCGGATCCGGACCTGTTCGGCGCGGACACCTACGGCCTGTTCTATCTGTTCAAGCAGGCGATCGAGAAGGCAGGCAGCCACCGATACCGCCAAGGTGCGCGCCGCGATGGAAGACGCGAGCTGGGAGACTCCGCAAGGCATCAAGAAGATGCGCAAGGGCGACCACCAGGCGATCGTCGACATGGTCGTCGTCAAGGTGAAGGGCAACGACTTCCAGACCGTCGGCAAGGTGCCGGGCGCCGAAGCCGTCGGCCCGGACAAGTGCGAGAAGTTCTGACCGGGAGCGATCGGCCGCAACAGGTCTGATGGAAGATCTTCTCGCCTATCTGCATTTCGTCGTGCTGCCCCAGGTCATCGACGCGCTGATCATCGGCGTGGCGCTGGCCTGGTGGCGCTGGGGCTCACCATGATCTTCGGCCTGCTCGACGTCATCAACCTGGCGCACGGCGACCTCTACATGCTCGGCGGCTACGCGGCCTTCACGCTGCTCGGCTGGGGCGCGGGCTATTGGAGCGCACTCGTCCTGGTGCCGATTCTGGTCGGCCTGGTCGGCTGGGGCCTCGAGGAGCTCGGGATCCGTCCGCTGCTGCCGCGAGCGGATCGCGCCATCGTCACACTGCTGCTGACCTTCGGGGTGAGCCTCATCCTGCGCGACGTCGCGCAGGTGGTCTGGGGCACCGAGACGCACGCGGTCGCGGCGCCGCTCTCCGGAATCGTGAACGCTCGCCGGGGTCATCGTGCCGAGCTATCGGCTGTTCGTCTTCGCGCTCGGCCTGCTCGCCATCTCTGGTCACCTGGTGGCTGGTCTATCGCACGCAGATCGGCGCGGTGCTGCGCGCCACCGCCGTCGACCCGACCATGGTGGCGTCGTTCGGGATCCCGATCCGGCTGGTCTACGGCTTCACCTTTCTCTACGGCTGCGGCCTCGCAGGACTGGCGGGCGTGCTGCTCAGCCCGATCTACGCGGTATTCCCGACCATGGGCCACGATTTTCTGGTCATGGCGTTCGCCGTGGTCATTGTCGGCGGCATGGGCAGCATCATCGGTGCGGTGATCGCCGCGCTGCTGCTAGCGCAGGTGCAGGGTTTGGCCAGCCTCTGGATTCCGCCGGTGTGGGCCGAGACGCTGGTCTACGGCGTGATGTTGCTGGTGCTGGTGGTGCGACCCGGCGGCCTGTTCAACCGGCTCGGAGCCGCGTGATGCCGCCCTCGGATGCGTCGCGTGCCGACGACGAGGTGCGACGCCCGGCCACGACCGCGAGGACGATTGGCGACCGGCTGATGCGGGCGCATGCGTCCGGCCGCCGTTTCGGCCGGACCGCTGCGCTGGCTCGGCCTGGCAATGCTCGCCCTTGCGGTCGTCTTCCCGCTGCTCGGCGGCTCGTTCTATACGCGGCTCGGCATCGAGGCGCTGCTGCTCGGCTCGGTCGCGCTCAGCGTCGATATCCTGCTCGGCTATGCCGGCCTGCTCTCGCTCGGACAGGCCGCCTATTTCGGACTGGCGGCGTATATCGCGGCGCTGATGTATCTTCACGTCACCCAGTCGTTCTGGCTGGTGATGCTCACCGTCATGGCTGCGGTCGGCATCTTCTCGTTCCTGCTCGGCGCGGTCGCGATCCGCGCCACGCGGCGTCTACTTCGCGCTGATCACGTTCGGCGCTGCCGAAATTCTCTCCAAGATCGCGCACAACACGCGCGCGATCGGCGGCTCGGACGGCATTCTCGGCATTCCGGTTCCGACCATCCCGCTCCTTCCCGGCGTCGCGCTCGATCTCAACAGCAATTTCGTCTTCTACTATGCGGTGCTCGCCGTCGATCGTCCTGCTCTATGTCGGCACGCGCCGCGATTCTCGACACCGCCTTCGGTTCGCGTGCTGCGCGGCATCCGCGACAATGCCGACCGCGTTCCCTACCTCGGCTACAATCCGTTCTGGTACAAGCTCCTCGCCTACCTGCTGGCGGCGCAGATCGCCGCCTTCGGCGGCCTGATCTATCCGCTGCTGCGCGGCTTCGTCGCGCCGCACCTGTTCGGCTTCGAAGTCTCGACCAAGGCGGTGGTGATGTCGCTCGTCGGCGGCGTCGGCACGCTGCTCGGCCCGCTCATGGGCAGCGTCATCATCACGTTCCTCGAGTCGGTGGTCGGCAGCTACACCGAGCGCCACCTGTTCGTGCTCGGCGTCATCTTCATCGTCTTCGTGATGTTCCTGCCGGACGGACTGTGTGGCCTGGTGCAGCGGCTGGTGAGGCGGCGGAAGGCCGGATCATGATCAAGGTCGGCAATCTCAACAAGGCCTTCGGCGGCCTGCGGGCGGTCGACAATCTGAGCTTCGAGGGTGAGCGCAACCGCATCACGTCGATCATCGGACCGAATGGCGCCGGCAAGAGCACCGCATTCAATCTCATCGCCGGCACGCTGCCGCCGGACTCCGGCACGGTCGAGCTCGACGGCCGCGACATCACCGGCATGGCGCCCTACGTTCTGGCCGGGCTCGGCGTCGCGCGCTCGTTCCAGATCACCAATCTGTTCTTCGGCCTGAGCGTGCTGGAGAACGTGCGGCTCGCCTGCCAGAGCCTGGAACGGCGCAGCAGCTATCTCGTGCGCCTCGACCGGCTGGCCGCGCCGCTCGCGCGCGCCGATGAACTCCTCGACGAGTTCGGCCTTTCGGAACAGGCGGACGAACTCGTCGGCAATCTCTCGCACGGCGACCAGCGGCGGGTGGAGATCGCGCTCTGCATGGCGCTCGACCCCAAGCTGCTCATGCTCGACGAGCCGACGCAGGGCATGTCGCCGAGCGAGACCGCCGAGATCGACGGGCTGATCAAATCGCTGGCCGGGCGGGTGACCGTGCTGCTGATCGAGCACGACATCGACCTGGTGATGAGCCTGTCCGACCACGTGGTGGTGATGCACCAGGGGCAGAAGCTGTTCGAAGGCACGCCGAGCGCGGTGCCGCCAGCCCTGCGGTCCGCCAGGCCTATCTCGGGTTCGACCATGCCGCTGCTTGAGGTCGATGCGCCTGCACGCGCAATACGCCTTCGCGCCGGTGCTGCGCGGCATTTCGTTCTCGGTCGAATGCCGGCGAGATCGTCAGCATCTTCGGGCGCAACGGCGCGGGCAAGACCACGACGCTGCGCACGCTGATGGGCTGGCTCAGGCCGTCGTCCGGAACGATCGCGTTTGCCGGCGAGAGCATCGCCGGACAGTCGCCCGACCGCATCTTCCGCAAGGGCATCGCCTTCATTCCCGAAGACCGCCGCATCTTCGGAACGCTGACCGTCGAGGAGAACCTCACGCTCGGCCTGTTCAGCCTGTGGCAGAGCGGGGCGGAGCGGCAACGGCGGCTCGACCGGGCGATCGCGCTGTTTCCGCGACTGGGCGAACGGCGCCGGCAACTCGGCAAGACGCTCTCCGGCGGCGAGCAGCAGATGCTGGCGATCGGGCGCGCGCTGATCGGCGACCCGAAACTCCTCCTGGTCGACGAGCCCTCCGAGGGGCTGGCGCCGATCGTGGTCAACGAGATCTTCGAATCGCTCGTCAGGATGCGCGACGACGGCATCGCGCTCCTCCTGGTCGAGCAGAACGTGCGTCGCGCCGCGGCGATGAGCAATTCCTGCTACGTGATGGAAAAGGGCCAGATCATCGCACATGGGCTGCCCGCTGATGTCATGGCCGACGAAAAAATCCGGCAGCGACTGTCGGTCTGATGAGCTATTGTCGAACGCGAATGGAACACGCGACGAGAAGCGAATGAAGAAACTCCAGGGCAAGGTCGCACTCGTGACCGGCGCCAGCCAAGGCATCGGGCTCGCCTATGCCAAGGCGCTGGCGGCAGCCGGCGCGAGCGTGAGCGTCTGCGACGTCAAGGATGCTTCGGCGGCGGTGCGCGATATCGAAGCGGACGGCGGCCGGGCGATCAGCGCAGTCGCCGACGTCTGCGATGGCGGCGCAGTCGCCGCGCTGGTGAAGCGCACAGCAGCCGAACTGGGACCTATCGATATCCTGGTCAACAACGCGGCCATCTTCGCTTCGCTGTCGCTCAAGCCGTTCACCGACATCACCTCGGAGGAATGGGACCGGGTGCTCGCCGTGAACGTGCGCGGCACCTTCGAATGTTCCAAGGCGGTGGTGCCCGGAATGCAGTCACGGGGCTACGGCAAGATCATCAACATCGCCTCCGGCACGGTGTTCAAGGGCTCGCCGCTGATGGCGCATTACGTGACCTCGAAGGGCGCCGTAATCGCCCTGACACGCAGCCTCGCGCGCGAACTCGGGCCGAACGGCATTCGCGTCAATTGCATCGCCCCCGGCTTGATCTTGAGCGACGGCGTGATCTCGAATAGCGACTACGACGAAGCGTTCGTCGCCGGCAATACCGCCGCCCGATCGCTCAAACGCGAATGCCATGCCCGACGACCTGCTCGGCACCCTGGTATTTCTCGCGTCAACCGACAGCGATTTCATCACCGGACAAACGATCGTCGTTGATGGTGGATCGGTGATGCATTGAGGGTGAGAAACCGGCCGGCGCCCAAGGCGCCGAAGTCTGCGGAGACCGTCATGTCGTTGACGTTGAATGACCGTGTTGTGACGTCGGAGATCGACCCGTTTTCGCGCGAGTTTCTCGCCGATCCCTATCCCTACCACGAGCAACTACGAGAGGCCGGACCGGTCATACGCCTTGCACGTTATGACGCATGGGCGGTGTTCCGTCACGAGCAGGTGCAAGCGATCCTGAACGATTGGCAGACGTTCAGTTCCGGCGCGGGTGTCGGATTGGCCAATTTTCACAAAGAGACGCAACTGGCGTCCGCCAAGCCTGCTGCTGGAGACCGATCCGCCAGACCACACACGCGCGCGCACCGTCATGAACCGCGTGTTGTCGCCGAGGAACTTGCGCGAGTTGCGTGACGGCTTCTATCAGGACGCGATTCGAACGATCGATCGGGTTCTTGATCTCGGCTCCTTCGATGCGGTGGCCGAATTGGCGCAGCGCTATCCATTGAAGGTGTTTCCGGACGCAGTCGGGCTCGCAGACGACGAGCGCGAAACGCTGCTGCCGTACGGCAACATGGTGTTCAACACCATGGGCCCGAAGAATGATTTCTACCACGCCGCGCTTGCGCCGGTCGACGAGGTCTTGCCTTGGGTCATGCGGCGCTGCGAACGCTCGGCACTGCGGCCGGGGAGCCTCGGCGCCGAGGTGTACAAGCACGCCGATACCGGCGACATCACCGAGCAGGAAGCGGCGCTGCTGGTTCGGTCGTTTCTTTCCGCCGGAATCGATACCACGATCTTCGCGCTCGGCAACGCTGCTGCTGTGCTTTGCCGAGCATCCTGCCGAATGGCAGAAGCTACGGCAGGATCCGGCCAAGGTTCGTCCTGCGATTGAGGAGGTGATTCGATTCGAGTTGCCCTTCCAGTGCTATTTCCGCACCACCACGAAAGCAACCGAGATCGCCGGCGTGCCGATCCTGGAAGGAGAGAAGATCTACGTCTCGGTTGCCGCGGCCAATCGCGATCCGCGCCGCTGGGCGGAGCCCGCGCGCTTCGACATCGACCGCAGGACGGCGGGACATGTCGGCTTCGGCGCCGGCATCCACGGCTGCGTCGGCCAGATGATCGCCCGCATGGAAATTGAGATGCTGCTCCTTGCGCTGCGCGAGCGCGTTGCGTCGATCGAACTGACCGGGACGCCCGAGCGGCTCCTGCACAATACGCTGCGCGCCGTCGCCAGGCTTCCCGTACGGATGACTCCGGCATAGTCGCCAAAGCATCCAGGTCGGGGCAACCGCCGCCCAATCTAATATCTGTCCGGTTAATCAGCGCGAGGAACAGCGGTTGAGCGACGCTCGACCAGTTCCGGCCGCAGCAGCACGTCGGCCGAGATCTCCTGACCGTTCATCCGCGCGAGCAGCAGGCGCGCGGCCTCGATGCCCATCTCGCGCTGGTGGATCCGAACGGTGGTGAGCGGCGGGCTCACCATGTCGACGAACGGTGCGTCGTTGTAGCCGGTGACCGACATGTCGCCCGGGCAGGAGATGTTGCGCTCCGCAAAGCGTCGTAGCAGCCGAGCGCGAGCAGGTCGTTGGCGGCGACGATCGCGGTGATGTCGGGGCATCGCGCAAGAACCCGGAGACACGCGGCACGTCCGGCCTCGCGCGTGAAGGCTTCGGCCTCGATTACGACCGATTTCGGTCGGCGAGCGACAACTCGCTCATCGCAAGCTTGAACCCGCGCGCGCATGAGCCGGTCGAGAGCCAGCGGGGCCCGGCGATGTGGGCGATGCGCCGGTGGCCGAGCGCGGCGAGGTGCCGGACGGCGAGGCCGATGCCGCGGATGTCGTCGTTGATGACGGCGGGCGCGCGGCCGGTCTCGTCGGTGCGGTTGATCAGCACGACCGGGGCGGGCGTCCGGCCGGTCGACCAAAGGATCGCGCAGGGTCGCCGTGGCGAGGATCAGGCCGTCGACCTGGCGCTCGATCATGCCGGCGAGGATGCGTCGATGCCGCGCCGGATCGTTCGCGGAGTTGGCGACGATCGTCATGTAGCCTTCCTGCAGCAGGGTGGACTCGATGCCCTCCAGGATCGGCGGGAACAGCAGGCTCGCGATGTCCGGCACGATCACGCCGACCACGTGGGAGCGCCGCGTCCGCAGGCTCGAGGCGAGCGTGTTGGTGCGATAGCCGAGCCGCTGCGCGGTCCGAGGATGCGCGTCGCGATCTGCGGCTTGACCCGGTGCCGGGTCCCGGGCTTGAGCGCGCGCGACACGGTCGAAAAGTGCACGCCGGCCGCCTCGGCGACCTGCTTGAGCGTGACGGGTCGGTCTTTACGGGCGGACATGATCGCCTTGCTAGCAAACGATTGCAATCGGTTCCACTGCCGTATTTAGCGGACGTTGACAAAGCAATGAGGGATTGAATGACAGTCCTGTTTACAAACGTTTGCAGTAGCAAGTCCAGATCGGAGGGGCCTCATGGCACCCCGCATCAGCTACGTCGACCCCGCCACCATGAACGACAAGGCCATGCTGGACGAACTGGATCGCTGCCGCCGCGAGGGCACGCCGCGGCCGGAGAGCCAGGCGATCCGCGCGCATGTGCCAAGCGCGTTCTGGTCGTTCGCCAACACCTGGCGCGACGTGTTCCACCCCGGCGTCGCCGATCACGACATCAAGGAGCTGTGCCGGCTCTACGTGTCGCGCTCGGTGCTGTGCGAGTTCTGCGGCAACCAGCGCTCGATCAAGGCCACCAAGGGCGGGCCGGTCGAGGCCGACTATCTCGACCTGATCAACTTCGAAACCTCGACCCGCTACGACGACCGGCAGAAGGCTGCGCTCGCCTATGCCGAGTGCATCACCTGGGACCTGCCGTCGACCGACGCCCTGTGGACGCGGCTGCACCAGCACTTCTCCGAGCCGGAACTGGTCGAGATCGGCTACTTCGTCGCCATCACCATGGGCCAGCAGCGCTGGCTGCGGACGCTCGACATCGAGCACCACCAGATCCTCGCCGGCACCGACGGCTCGATGGCGCCCGGCTTCGAGAACATGGAGGCGCTGAAGCGCTCCAAGCCGACCCGAACTACTGGGCGAACAAGAAAGCCTCGCCGAACTCGTCGGCGGCGTGACGAGCGTCGTTGCAACGGCCAGGTCCTCGCGATGATTGCCGGGCCAGCGATGCCGCAGGGCCTACTTCACGTTGGCTAAGCGCTCCAATATCGGGGAAGCATGATCCGCACGCCGGTCTGCGATCTGTTGGACATCGAGCATCCGATCGCGCTCGGCGGCATGGGCTCGGCGACCTCGCCGGAACTGGTTGCCGCGGTGTCGAAGGCCGGCGGGCTCGGCGCGCTCGGCTGCCACTATCTCACGCCGGAGCAGATCGGACGCACCGCGGCGATCCGCCGCGAGACCAACAAGCCGTTCGGCTTGAACTTCCTGTTGTTCGATACGCGCGAGGACAGCTTCGCTGCGGCGCTGAAGCTTCGCCCCGCGGTGATGCAGTTCGCCTGGCCGAAGCCCGAGCAGGACCTCAAGGGCTTGTTCGACCGCGCCCACGCTGCCGGCAGCAAGGTGACGCACATGGCGGGCTCGGTGCCGGAGGCGGTGCGCGCCGCAAAGGCCGGCGCCGACATCATCATCGCGCAGGGCACCGAAGGCGGCGGTCACGTCGGCTTCATGGCCAGCATGCCGCTGATCCCGATGATCGTCGACGCGGTCGCGCCGGTCCCGGTGCTGGCGGCGGGCGGCTTTGCCGACGGCCGGGGGCTCGTTGCAGCGCTGGCGCTCGGCGCGCAGGGCATCCTGCTCGGCACGCGGTTTCTCGCCACCGTGGAATCGCCGCTGCATCCCAACTTCAAGCAGGCGATCGTCGACAGCGACGGCCACGACACGCAGCTTTCGGTGATCCCCGATCTCGCCTCGGGGCTGGTGTGGCCCGGCGCGATGACCCGCTCGCGCCGCAATCGCTTCGTCGAGCGCTGGTCCGGCCGCGAATGGGCGCTGCGGCAGGCCGCGTCGAGGCCTATGCGGGCTTGCAGGAGGCGCGAGGATCGGCGACGTCGACGAAGGTCCGCTGTCGATGGGGCAGGACGCGGGACTGGTCCGCGACATTCCCAAAGCCGAGGATGTAGTCCTGCAAATCTCGCGACAAGCGGAGGAAATCATCGCGCGCGGATTGTCGCCGCTGGTGGCGCCGGCACATTGATGGGCAACCGGACGCATCGCGGTGCAGGCGCCAACGTCCCTGCCGTTTCAAAGCAGATCATCTCAGAATCGTCTCAGGCTTTTTTGGAGACTTTAGCCTTTTTGGAGCGCGGCCCCATCGGTTCTGGCTGAAAAGGGCCGTCACGTGCGTCGAGGTACGCTTTGACCCCCTCGTTACGCTGGATCTCGAACAGCTTCTCGCGGAACTCGTTGTGCGAGGCATGGGCCAGGGCACCGAGCGCACCTTCGACCAGCAAGCCCGAGTAGACGCCTGACGCCTGAATTCCGAGCATCGTGATCGCCTTGTTGAGCCGCACTGCAGGCTCCGGCGTCAGTGCGATCCGCCGCGCCAGCACGCGGGTGCGTTCCACGAGGTCGTCGTGCGGCACGACTTCGTTGACCATGCCGATGCGCAGCGCTTCCTGCGCGTCCATGTGGTCGCCGGTCAGCGCCCACCGGTTGGCGGTCTTCCAGCCGCACAAGGCGGCAAACAGGAACGTCGAGTTCGAGATATGACGCACCTCCGGCTGCGCGAACACTGCGCGGTCCGACGCAATGGTGATGTCGGCCGCCAACTGGTACCAGAAGCCCCCGCCCATGGCCCAGCCGTTCACCGCGGCGATGATCGGTTTGCCGAGCCGCCACATGTGCGTCCACTGCACCACGCGATTGCCGTCGTTGCGATGCCAGAATTCGATGAATTCGGCGATCGATTTGCCCGCGGGATCCGACGCGCGCTTGCCGGACGTCGTTTTCTGGCCCTGGTCGTAGCCGGCGCAGAAGGCCGCGCCGCTTCCGGTCAGGATGATCACGCGCACCGCGCGGTCGGCATCGGCCTGGTCGAACAGGCGGTGCAGTTCGCTTTGCAAGGCTGGCGTGAGCGCGTTCATCCGCTCGGGCCGGTTCAACGTGATGGTCGCGATGTTCTCGTCGACGCTATAGAGGATCTCCGACGTGCTCATGCGTGTCGCTTCTGTCTTTCCAGATGGATGTTACGATTGAATCCAGCGCTCCATCCGGCGCTGAACCTGCGGATAATTGTCCGCCCACCATTCGACGTTGAGCACGTGAGAGACGCGCAGATTGTCGGGGTAGGTCGGTAGCTGCTTTGCCAGCTCGGGCGCGAGCAGGTCGAAGGCTTTGGGATTGAGCGGAGAGTAGTAGATGAGCCGCGCGAACACCGCTTGCGGCTCGGGCCGCGCGACAAAGTCGATGAACCTCATGCCGCCCTTTGGATTGGGCGAACCGACCGGAACGGCCCATCCCTGCCGATCGCCCTCGGTCACCGCCCCGTTCCAGACGATCTCGAACGGCGCCTTGTTGTTGATCGACTCGGTCGCCCGTCCGTTCATCATGGTAATCAGGTCGACTTCCTCCTGCTCCATTAATTGCTGCGCCTGAGCGTTGTCGGACCACCAGACCTTGACGTGCGGCTTGATCCGGTCGAGCGAACGGAAGGCGCGGTCGATGTCGAGAGGATAGAAATTCTCTTCTTTGACGCCATCGGCAAGCAGTGCCGCATCGATCGTCCAGATCGGCGGGGTTCGCCGCACCCCGCGCCGGCCGGGAAACTTGTCGACATCCCAGAAATCGGCCCATGACTTCGGGTGATGATCCCCGGGCCATTTCTTTTTATTGTAACAGATGACCATCGAGAGGGTGTAGCTGCCGACCACGTTCGGCGCACGCAACTGCTCGCCGGCGATCTGCGAGCGATCGACGATGCCCCAGTCGATTGGCATGAGCATCTTGGCGCGGTTTGCCTGAATCGTCTCGGCTCCGTTGGACGAGAATACATCGATTTGCTGGGCCTTAGCCTCGTGCATGGCGCGAACGCGGGCGAAGCTGTACGGCTCTTGATACCGCATCGGGATACCTGTCTTGGCCGTGAAAGGGTCGCCGAACGCAGTCATTGCCGCCCGCTTCCACGCCCCGCCAAACACGAACGCCGTGACAGGCTGCTCGTTTGCCACGGCCGGCCCGGTGGCGGCGCCAACCAAGGTCGAGATCAGAGCCGATCCGGAGGCCGCGGCTCCCAGCGCCTTCAGGAACTCGCGCCGTTCCATTCCTCGGGTTTCGTTGAGAACCTGGCGCAGCCGCGCGCAGGCTTCTGCAACATCATGTCGGTTGGTGCCCATTGTGCTGAACTCCATGCTTCAAGCGAAGCGGTTGCCTGTGCTCCGCCGCGCGCGCATTACGATTGCAGCCAGCGTTCGAAGCGACGCTGCACGACTGCGAGGTTGTCGGCCCACCATTCGTAGTTCACGGCGTGCGCAGTCCTTTCGTTCTCCGGGTAGGACGAAAGGCGCTTGGCGAGCTCAGGATCAATGAAGTCATATGATTTGGGGTTGAGCGGTGCGTAGTACAGCAGGCGGGCGAACACCGCCCAGGTCTCAGGTCGGGCCAACACGTTGAGGAATTTCATCGCCGCTTCGGGATTGGGGCAGCCAGCCGGCACGATCCAACCCTGGCCGCTGGCGCTGCTGATCTGCTGGTGCCAGACGATCTCGAACGGCGCGCCGTTGCCGACGATCGTATCGCTCGCGCGCCCGTCCATGGCGGCGATCAGGTCGACCTCCTGCTGCTCGATCAGGGCCTGAGCCTGCGAGTTGTCCTTCCACCACACCTTCACGTGCGGCTTGATCCGGTCGAGGCTCTTGAACGCGCGCTCGAGGTCGATCGGATAGAACTCGCTTTCCTTCACTCCGTCCGCCAGCAGCGCCGCCTCAATTGTCCACGTCGCATCGCGCCGCATCGCGCGGCGGCCGGGAAACTTCTCGATGTCCCAGAAATCGGCCCACGATCTCGGGTGATTGGCGCCGGGCCAAGTCTTCTTGTTGTAGCAGAGCACCATAGATAGTGAGTAGCAGCCGATGGCGTTCGGCTTGGTCAACTGCCGTGCGTCCAGAATCGAGCGGTCGATCACGCGCCAATCGAGCGGCGTCGCCATGTTGAGGCGGTGGGCCAGGATGACTTCGGTGCCCTGAACCGACGCGCAGTCGATCTGCTGGGCCTTGGCCTCGTGCATGGCGCGCAGCTTGGCCCAGGTGTAGGGCTCCTGATAGCGCACCGGGATGCCGGACTGCTGGGTGAACGGATTTCCGCCGGCCTCGACGATCGCGCGCCGCCACGCCCCGCCGAACACGAATACGGTGACCGCCTGCGGCTGAGCCTGCGCGCCGCCCGGCCGAATGCCGGCCAGTGCGCCGAGCAGCGCGCTGCCAGCCGAGGTCTTCGCGAGCGTCGCAATGAGATCGCGCCGCGTTCGTGTCGTCAGGAGGGCGTCGCGAACCACAGCACTGGTCTTATCGGCATCGAGCACTGTCATGTGTTCCCTCGCGGACGTTCAGGTGGTGCGTCGCTTGGTCAAGGCTTGGGTCAGCGTGACGCTGGCAAACGTAAGGACGGCAACTCCGATCAGCAGCGTTGAAACTGCGGCGATCGTCGGGTCGGTATTGGCCTGCACATCCGACCACATCTTGACCGACACCGGCTTGCCGACGCCGCCGAGCACGAACATGGCGATCAGCAATTCGTGCGCCGAATGGACGAATGCAAAGATCGCGCCGATTACGATCCCCGGCATGATGATGGGCAGCGTGATGCGCATGATCGCCCAGAGCGGGGGCGCGCCATGGATGACGGCCGCCCGCTCGAGACTTTGGTCAGCGCTGCGCAGGCTCGCCGCCACGTTGATAATCACGAACGGCAGCCCGCTCACGGTCTGCGCACATGCCAGCCAGAAGACGGAGTTGACGAAGCCGAGTTTCACGAAGAACAGGTATGTCGACAGCGCCGTAACGATCGGCGGCGTCACCAGCGCGCAGAGAATGAGGGCGTTCACCAGCGATTTGGCCGGGATGACGTGACGGACGAGCGCGAACGCTGCCGGCACGCCCAGGACGGTCGCAATGACGGCGGAGATCGATCCGACCTTGATAGTCACCCAGAACGCGTTGACCCATTCGGGATCGTTGATGATGGTCTGATACCAACGCAGCGACAGACCCGGCGGCGGAAACGCCAGGTAGTTGCCCGCGCTGAAAGAGATTGCGACGACGACCACCACTGGAATGATGAGGTAGAGCAGGACCGAGCCGACCGCCGATCCGAGCAGAAGCCGTCCGGCGATCGCGCTCATTTCTCCGAACCTCCCCACAACCGGTCGAGGCTGAAGAAGGTATTGTAGATCGCGGCGATCGCCGTGGTGATGCACAGCAGGATCGCCCCGGCGGCGCTGGCGTGCTCCCAATCCAAAATCTGCGTGGCCTCCACCATGATCGTCTGCGCGATCATGGTCTCCTTCGGGCTCCCCAGCAGCGCCGGGGTGACGAAGAATCCGAGCCCAAGGACGAACACGAGCAGCCCGGCGCCGTAGACGCCCGGCAGGCTCAACGGCAGGAAGATCGTGCGGAACGCCTGCCAGCCGCTGGCGCCGTGGATCTTGGCCGCGGTCATGAGCGTGCGATCGATCCGCAGCATCGCGCCGAACAGCGTGACGATCGAGAACGGCAGGAGAATCTGCACCATGCCCAGCAGGACGCTGAACGGCGTGTAGAGAATCTGCACCGGATGCGTGGTGAGTCCGAGCCACATCAGCCCCTTGTTGACGATGCCGTTGTCACCGAGCATCACCAGCCAGGAAAAACTGCGGACGATAATGTCGACCCAGTACGGGACCAGCACCATCAGCAGGATCAGTCCGCGCAGTTTCGGCCCGGACATAGTCAGCACGTAGGCGACCGGATATCCGAGCAGAAGGGCGAACACCGTGGTGATGCTCGCCATCTGCAACGTCGTGCCGAACACTTTGTGGTACAGCGGCGAGGTCAGGATCTCCCAGTAGATTCCGATCGACCCGTCTTCTCCGGCGACGCTGCGCCAGACCATCATGGCGAGCGGGATCAGGAAGAAGACCGTGATCCACGCGAAGGTCGGCAGCAGGAGCAGGCCAGCCATGAGTTCCGGACGCGACAGCAGCGGGATCGCCGCCCTGGTGCTCAGCCCAGCCGCAACCGGTGCATGGTCGGCGGTCGCTGTCATGGCTTCACCGCGGCGCGGGAATCCGGGCCGTCGGCAGGAAGGAGCCGAGCCGCTTCGGCGCGCCAGGACAACGTGACCGGCTGGCCGGGCTCGAAGTTCAGCCCAGTGGCGCGCGGGATCGTCGCGCGCAACGTGCCGCCGGTGCCGTTGGACACGCTCACCCGATAGGAGTCGCCGTGATAGCTGATGTCGCTGACGGTGCCGCTCAACGTCTGCAGGTCTGGCGCCGCGCCGCGCATGCTCGTGAGCGCGACCTCCTCGGGACGGATCAGCAACGCTGCCTGCGCTCCCCTTGCGGGCGCTCCGTCGTGGCTGCGCGACCGCCAGGGTTTGCCCGCCCTGCATCTCGACCAAGATCGAACTACCCGTTGCGTCGCGAACCTTGACGGGGATCAGGTTGAAGTCGCCGAGGAAGTCGGCGACGAAGACGTTGGCCGGCGCATCGTAGAGTTCGCGCGGCGCGCCCACCTGCGCGATGCGGCTCTGATGCATAACGACGACGAGATCCGACATCGTCAGCGCCTCGCTCTGATCATGGGTCACATAAACGATCGTGGTGCCGACAGTGCGGTGAATGCGCTTGATCTCGATCTGCATCTGCTCGCGGAGCTTCTTGTCGAGCGCGCCGAGCGGCTCGTCCATCAGCAGCAGGCGCGGCGACGAAACGAGGGCGCGCGCCATGGCCACGCGCTGCTGCTGGCCACCGGAGAGCTGGCGCGGGTAGCGGCCTTCGAGATGCGATAGCCCGATCAGGTCCAACATGTCAGCAATGCGACGGCGGGCTCCCTCTCCCTTGAGTGACGTGCGCATGCGCAGGGGAAAATGAATATTTTGCGCCACCGTCATGTGCGGAAACAGCGCATAGGATTGGAACACCATTCCGATGTTGCGCTTATGCGAGGGAACGTTGGAGACCGGTTGGCTATCGAACAGGATGTCGCCAGCATCAGGAGTCAGGAAGCCTGCGATCAGGTTCAGCGTCGTCGTTTTGCCGGACCCGCTGGGTCCCAGCAGCGAGACGAAGGCGCCCGCCGGAATCTCGAGGGAGACATCGTCGACTGCGCGGAACGTACCGAAGATTTTTGTGAGCCCGCGTAAATGGACCTGCGCGCCCTGCCTGGAAACGGATGGAGGCTGTGCTGTCATCGGACCTGTCCGCAGCCGTTGTCAGGGGTTCCAAACATGGGTCCTAAGCCCTGTTACCGCGCCGGCGCGGGCCTTGCGGCTCTTGCCCGCTTCTGCTCGCGCGCCTGACGCCACGTGCGGGCCTTGCCATAGGTTTCGGCCAGATAGCGAGCCTGCCGCTGCAGCACGGTAATCGCTTTGTCGGCATCGGACGCCTCCAGCGCCTGGATCAGCCGCTGGTGCTGCTGGCAGATCACTTTGCGGTCGCGGAAGCGGAACACCACCAAGTTGGTGACCGGTTGAAGGGCTTCGCTCACCGCGCTTAGCATGACCTGCAGGATTGGGTTCTTCGTCGCTTCGACCAGGGTACGATGGAAGCGCACGTCGGATGCGCAGAACTCTTCGTCGCTCAACAGCGGATCACGCTGTGTCGCAAGCTCGGCCCGCATCTTCTCAAGATAGTCCTTGCCCCGTCGCAGTGCGATCAGACGGCAGCAGGTGCTTTCCAGCTCGCACCGCGCTTCAACAATATCGCTATGGTCGAACTGCCCCAGACTCGCAAGCAATCGCAGGGCGTTGCTCAAGGTCAGCGAAATCTCCTCCGGGCGTGGGCGCCTGACGGTCGATCCGCCGCGCGGGCCGCGGCGTGACTGGATGAGATTTTCAGCGGCAAGCCGCTTAAGGGCCTCGCGGATGGTCGGCCGCGACACACCGAACTGACGCGCCAGCTCTTCCTCGGTCGGCAGGCGCTCGTCGACCTTGATCCTGCCGCTGAGAATATGCTCGCGCAGGCTCTCGGCGATCTGCTTCGCGAGTCCTGCCGTCACGATGACCGGAAATTCGGACATGCTCTCGCCTCGTACCAGACCATCATAGGAGCTCGTTGCAGCCGCGCAAGCCTTATGGCAATTTGTTTGACAAATACCGACTAGCACGACGGATCATGAGTTCGCATCGTCTCGGCAACGAACGATGCGGACTTCGAAAGCAGGCCGTGCGAACTCATTGAATTGCTTGGGGTCTCACAATTGCAGGTCTTTCAATTGCAACATGCGCGGACAGAGCGCGCGATGACGCAAGCCTCGGACGTGGGAGGCTGAATTCATGATCGCAGCGCCGGGAGTGATGCGTCGTGCCTAATTCGTTGCCGGTCTTGCTCAATCCCAAGTCGATCGCGGTTGTGGGCGCATCGCCAACGCGCGATCGCGCGCGCATCCTCCTGCAGAACCTTCGCACGGCGGGGTATGCCGGCGAGGTCTTTGCAATCAACCCGCGATATAATGATGTCCTTGGCTACAAGTGCTACCCCTCCATCGCCGACCTGCCGCAGCCCGCGGATTGCGTTGTAGTCTTGGTCGGCGCGGAGGCCGCCTGCACCGCACTCGAACAGGCATTTGCGGCCGGCACCCGCGCCGGCGTCGTTCCGTCGGCGGGCTTCGGCGAGGGCGGGCACGGCGCCGACCGCGCCGCGAGGCTGCAGCGTCTCGCCGCGGGCGGCATGAGCATTTGCGGTCCGAACTGCTTCGGCCTGCTCAGCGTCAAGAGTGGCGCGGCGCTCTACAGCGGCGGGGTCTCGTTTCCCTTGAGGCCTGGGCCGGTTGCTCTTGTTTCGCAGAGCGGCGGGCTCGGACACAACGCGTTCTCGCCGCTGATGAACCATCGCTTTCTTGGATTTGGCTACGTGGTCTCCTGCGGCAACGCATCCGTCACTGCGGTCGAGGACTATGTCAGCCATTTCGTCGACGATCCCGACATTGAGGTGATCGCCTGCATCATCGAGACACTGACCAAGCCGCAGCTCTTGTTCGACGCCGCACAGCGCGCCCTCGCGAGCCACAAGTCGATCGTGATGTTCCAGCCTGGCCGCTCGACCGCCGGGCGGGAGATGGTGCGCTCGCATACCGGCGCGCTGGTGCGCGACAACGCCGTTCTGGCGGCGTTCCTCCGCCAGTGCAGCATCGTGCAGGTCGAGACTTACGACACCTTTGTCGAGACGATCGAGCTGTTCGCCATGGTGCCGCGTGATGACACTCTCGGACAGGATGTGATCGTCGTGTCGGGCAGTGGCGGCGGGGCGGCGGTCGCAGCGGACGCGTTGGAGAGCGCCGGCGTTGCGCTCGCACCGCTGGCCGCGCCGACCATCGAGCGGATCGGCGCCACGCTGCCGGAGTTCGGCAGCGTTACCAATCCGCTCGATGGGACCGGCTCGATCTATGACGATCCGGCGATGCTTCCCGCATTGATGGATGCGATCCTGGCCAACCCCGGAAATTCCGTCATCGCGTGCGCGGTCAGCGCGAGCGCAAACACCGCACAGATGCGCCGTTTTGCCGGCATTTTCGCGGACGCGGCAAAGACCTCCGGCCGCACCGTGGCGGCGTACCAGCCGAGTCCGCTCGGCGCGGCGCTCAATCCCGATATCGTCAGCACGCTCAACGATGGGGGCGTGCCGTTGCTGCTCGGCATATCCGAAGCCATGGCGGCGCTGGAGCGCCTCATCGCCCGCCAGCGCTTTTGGACCCGCGCACGACTCGCGCCGCCGGGGGGCGTAGTGGCGGGCGGCGTCTTGCCTGGCGACTTTGTCAGCTTGCGCGCGGCGCTCCTCGCCGCCGGTGTCCCCGTCGTCGCAACCCGCCTTGTTTCCTCCGAGCGGGACGCGGTCACGGCAGCGCGCGACGCGGGCTTCCCGGTGGCTGTAAAGGCCGAGGCGCCGGGCCTGCTGCACAAGAGCGACATCGGCTGCGTGCGGCTCGGCTGCGGGAGCGAGGAAGCCGTGGCTGAAGCTTACCGCGCCGTCGTCGCCAATGCCGGCAAGGCGGGATTCGCCAATGCGGGCGCTCTGGTTCAGCCGATGCGCGCCGGCGTTGCCGAGGTCTTTGCAGGGGTGGTGTGCGACCCGCTGTTCGGGCCGGCGGTGGCGTTCGGGCTCGGCGGAATTTTCGTCGAGGTCCTGAAGGACACCGTCATTGAAATGGCGCCGCTGTCGCATGCGGATGCACTCGACATGATCGCGCGTATCAAGGGAGCGTCGATTCTTCAAGGCGCACGCGGGCGGCCCCGCGCCGACATCGATGCGCTCGCTGCGCTCCTGGTCGGGCTGGGGAATTTCGCCATCACCCACGCCGGACGTTTCGCTGCGCTTGACCTCAACCCCATCATCGTCGGTGCCGAGGGCGAGGGTGCGTTCGCGGTCGATATCGCGCTGGAGAGCGTGGACGCATAGGACGCGCCGATGAGACTCAGGGAGTGCTCCGACTGGTTCACTCACTCCATGAATGCTATCGTCGTCAACCAGCGGCATACAGGAAGCAGAAGATGCACGCGGCCTTTCGGACTACCTTTCTGGCGCTAGTTCTGTTGGTTGCGAGCAGTGCCGGAGCGCAATCGCAAGCCACATCCGATAGAAGCTATCCGAACCGCATGGTTCGACTGGTAGTTCCCCTTGGAGCCGGCAGCGTTACCGATATCCTCGCGCGCGCCATCGCCGAAAAGCTTACGGACATCTGGGGGCAGCAGGTCATCGTCGAGAACAAGCCAGGAATTCCCGGCATCGCAAGCGCAGCGAGCAGCCCGTCGGACGGCTACACATTGCTGGTCAATTCCAATGGCCACACGATCGCCGGCGCGGTGTACAAGAATCTCTCGTTCGATCCCGCTAGGGATTTTGCCGGAGTGACGCAGCTTGTATCGGTACCGCAAACACTGATTGTGCCGCCAGACCTATCGGCGCGGACGGTCGGCGAATTCGTTGCCTTAGCAAAGCAAAAGCCCGGTCAGCTCAACTTCGGCTCGCTTGGCGTCGCCAGCGCAGCGTTCCTGGGTGCCCAGCTCTTCAAGCATGCGGCCAAGATCGACATCGTCCATGTGCCCTACAAGAGCTCTCCTGAGGCGATCACGAGCGTCATCCGCGGCGACTCTCACCTGTACTATCTGTCCGTCAATCTTGCCATTGAACTGCACCACGGGGGCAAGGTGCGGGCCATCGCGGTTTCGACACAGGCGCGAAGTCACGCGCTACCGGACGTGCCGACCGTCGCCGAATCCGGACTTCCCGAGTATAAGTTCGACTCTTGGTTCGGCGTATTGGCGCCCGCGGGCGTGCCCGCCGCCATATCAGCGAAGATCCAGCAGGACGTCGCCAAGGTGTTGAAGATGCCGGATGTCGCAGGTCGACTCACGAAGCTTGGATTCGAAATCGTTGGCAGCACCCCCAATGAATTCGATGCGGTGGTCAAATCTGACACCATGCGCAACACCGCTGTCCTGCGTGAGCTGGGCGTATCGCCGAACTAGACGAGAGAGTTCGACCGATGGAGATGCGCGAAATCATCGATCCTCCCACGGCTGGGTTGGATATGTGGGCAAATTTCGGAATGCCTCAATCCGCTGCCGTGCGCGCAAATGGATTGATTTTCGTTTCAGGTTTGGTTGCGATCAACCCGGAAACCGGAGAGCGCGAGCATGGAACGGTGACGAGCGAGACCAAACGTATCTTTCGCAACCTGGACCTGCTGATGAGGTCCAACGGTTCGGGCCTCGATCGCCTAGTCCAAGTTCACGCCATGATTTACGACCGCATCGAGTACGATGTGCTCAACCGCGCCTACCGTGAATTTTTGCCTCATGGTCCTCCGGCTCGTACGGTCTGGAGTGTGAAGATTGAGGTTGGATTCAAAGTTCAGCTTGACGTGATTGCCGCGGCTTGAAGTGCGATGAACCCTTCCAGAGAATTGATTGTGCCGGCAAATCCAAACTTGGATTTTCCGAAGACTTTCGACTTGCCGTACTCCGTTGGAATCAGGGCGGATGGTTTCATTTTCCTGTCCGGCGTTCAGGCGATCGATCGAGCCACCGGAGAACTCTGCAGCGGTACAACGGGCGGTGAGACGCGCAGGATCTTCGAGAATCTCGCCGAGGTTCTGGAAGGGGCTGGATCGTCGTTGGACGATCTCGTTAAAGTGAACGTCTTCCTGCACAGTCTGTTGGAAGCTGAGAGTTTCAACCACGCCTATCGAAGCTTCTTTTCGGGCAGTCCACCCGCGCGCAATGTATGCGGCGCAGTTCTGAGTTCCGGAATGAAAGTTGAAATTGACTGCATCGCGGTCTGCGGCGGACATCAGACCGGCCCGAGGCCACGCAGCCCGATCGAGCCAAAAAACGCGCTGCTCAACAACTCACGTCGGCATAACCGGCCCCATTCCCCGGGAATCAGAGCGGGAAACCTGATTTTCGTCTCAGGAATGGTTCCGTTGGATCCGGAAACCGGCGAGAGCAAGGTTGGGCCGACCCGCGAGCAAGTCCAACTCGTGCTGTCGAACATGTCTCACCTCTTAGAGTCCGCGGGCACCTCTCTCCAAAAAGTCGTGAAGTTGAATGTCAGCATGGCGAACATGCTGGAGCGGGATACACTGTTTCGTGTCATGCGGAAGTTCTTTCTGAATGCACCTCCAGCCTGCACCGTAGTGGGTATGCAACTCAGCAATGGACATGGCGTCGAAATCGAGTGTATCGCAACCGTCTGACTGTTGCTGAGATTGGCCGCCCGATTGGAATGATGCTGGTCGGCCGCACTACGCTGAGGACACAATCTATCTGGTCGCCGAAAGCATTCGAGCGTTCCGGAGATTGGACCACGTTCTGAGAGGCGATTGCCGGCTACTCTGTGGGAACGCTACCCATTCGGCTCTCTTGTGGGGTCTTTCGGCAGCCGCAACTAGCCTATGACGTGAGCGATCGGAGTCGCGTGATCAGACGAGTTGCAGTTTTGCGACTGGCAATAGGTCATGAGCGACCGCGTGAGAGGGAAACTGTGCAAGTTGGTAATAGACAACGACTCCAACCGCTGCAGCGATTTATCTCCCGAACTCGACCATCCCTTGATCGAGTTGCGATCGTCAATCAACGAGGATATTTCAACCGCGCTATTGCCCTTCAATCTTGTTTGTCCGGAGGACACGTTGCCAGAGGGCGAATTCGCTTTCGATGAATTCGCGGAATTCATCCGGACCGGTACCGGCAAACTCCATTTCTGCAGCGTTGCCTCTCACCTTCTCCTGCAGGACTTCGGTTTTGATCGAATCTTTCAGAACTCCCGCGAGTAGAGCGATGATATCTTGCTGGACGTTGGCGGGTGCCAGGAGTCCAAACCAAGCTGTCGCGCTGTAACCGGGAACGCCGGCCTCTGCCAAAGTTGGCAGTTCCGGCGCGGCCGCCGAACGCTTAGCGCCGGTCACGCCAAGTAATTTCACTTGCCCCTTGTCGGCGTATTGGACGCCGGAGGCAATGAACATCATGTCAACATGGCCAGCCATTACATCGCGGATGGCGGGCGCCGTTCCCTGATACGGTACGTGCGTGATGCTGATGCCAGCCAGAACTTTCAACAATTCCGCCGCGAGGTGCGAGGAATGCCCGACCCCGCCCGAAGCATAGTTCAGCTTTCCAGGCTCCCGCTTCGCAAGCGCGACAAGATCCGCGACCGAATTGACTGGTAGGCCCGGCTTCGTGACGAGAAACATTGGCGCCGAGTAAATTAGGGAGATCGGCGCAAAGTCCTTCAAAGTGTCGAACGGCAGATCTTTCTTCAGGTTGGGATTGATGGTGAGCCCGGTGCCGGTACCAAACAGCAATGTGTACCCGTCGGGCCGCGCCTGGGCGACCGTCCGCATTCCGATCATCTGAGTTGCGCCAGGCTTGTGATCGACGATGAATCGCTGCCCGGTGTTCTGCGAGAAGAAATCGGCCGCGGCTCGAACGACCGAATCCGGAACGCCGCCGGCAGGAAACGGAACAACGATCGTGACTGGCCTGGCCGGATACTGTTGAGCCACGACAACCGTCGCTGCGCACCATAACGATACAGCAACCAATATCGCTCGTTTCATTGAGGCTCCAATCGCAAGTTTCGCCACGTCCGAACTTCGTCCCTGCACGCCGTCAATCATTATAGCCATCGATCTCGTGCGCCGTACACTTGCATTCAATCCGAAGCACCGGCCCGATCCAGTGATCATCGTCGTTAAACTCGAACGTCTGCTTAAACTAGGTAGCGCGGATTGTTTCTCCCTACTATTGCAAGCAGAAGCAGTGTCGCTGCTGCAAGGACAACTTCTTTGAGTGGCACGAGTCTCGGGCGCTCTCGAAGCTTGACGATGAGGCCTCGCTAGCGCAGCATTAATCCTTAAGCTTCCCATGGAGGGGCTTACGATGAAGTTTCGCCTACGGAATCTCCAGCGCGTTCTGTGGTCTATGGCAGGCATCGCACTTGCCATTGCATGTCTGCCCTCGCACGGCCAAGCACAGGAAACACTCAGCAGTCGTCCGATCCGAGTGATCATGCCCTACGCGGCCGGCGGCCCTTGGGACGTGACGCTACGCGTTCTGCTCAAGACCGCAGGCGACAAGTATTCCCGCAACTACGTGGTCGAGAACCGCCCGGGCGCTAACACCATTGTCGGCGCCACCGCCTGCAAGAACGCAGCGCCTGACGGCCACACGATCTGCCTGCTGTCAATGTCGAGCATGATGCTCAACCCGCTGCAGCACAAGGATCTGTCGTACGATCCGGAGGCCGATTTCACGCCGGTGACCAAGATCGCCTATGTCGATCACGTCATCATCATGAACCGATCTGTGCCGTTCACGACGCTGAAGGAGCTGGTCGAATATTCGAAGGCAAATCCCGATAAACTGAACTACGCGTCGAACGGCGTCGGTGGCGACGCGCATCTGCTGCTCGAATGGATCAAAGCTAAGACCGGTGCAAAAATCGGCCACGTTCCCTTCCAGGGCATGGCACCCGCAATGACGGCGATCGAGGGCGGCCACGTGCACATGCTGTCCCTCACGCCCGGCGCGTCGGTCAGGGAGCGAATCGATCGCGGGGACTTCAAGTCACTTCTGGTCGACACCAGTAAGCGGCTATCCATCCTTCCAAACACGCCGAGCATCGAGGAGGCCGGGCTGCCGCCGTTCCTGGCGCGGACGTGGCTCGCCTTCTACGCGCCGAAGAACACGCCCCCCACGACCGTCGCCACGCTGAACCGCGAGTTCGCCAGCGTCATCAAGGACAAGGCCTTCCAAGACGTGCATTTGTTGCCGGGCGGATACGATCCCGTCGGCGGCAGCCCCGAGGAACTCGCGACCTACATGCGCAACACGCGCGCGGCCGCGGTCGAGATCGTCAAATACGCGCATAGCGACGCGAAGCCTTGAGCGTAGCCGCTGCATATGTCGCTTGAGAACACGGTGGACGAGGATCGGCCGCAGCCGCGGCTTCGTCCCAGCACGCCCGCGCTCTATCCCGCCCCGCTGCCGGAGCGGCTGCATCCATGGCTCGACCGAACCAAGGCGAATCTCGCGCAGCCCTTCGTCGGCGTGACCTCGGACGGCATGCCCGTTGATGGGTTGTTCCCGTTACGAGACACCGGCCCGAGCCTACAGCCGGTGGTCGACGCAGCGCGCGCATTCCTGTCGTCGCTCGATGCCGCGCAGCAGACCGTCGTTCGCTTCGCGCGTGAGCAGCGACGTCTGGCGAGCTTGGTGCAACATGCACCCGTTCGTCATGCGCCACGGTATCTGCCTGAACGATCTCGGCGACCGACCACGCATGCTGGCGCTCGAGCTTCTTCGCAGCTGCATGGGCGAGGCTGCCTTCGCGACGGCACGCGACATCATGCGGCTCAACGAGCATCTGAGGGAGATCACCGGACGCGACGAAGAGTTCGGCGAATACTACTACTGGATCAGTCTCATGGGGACGCCGTCGACGACCGAGCCCTGGGGCTGGCAGATCGACGGCCATCATCTCACCGTGAGCTGCTTCGTTTATCGCAACCAGCTTGTGCTGACGCCGAGCTTCATAGGATCGGAGCCGGTCTCGGCCAAGAGCGGGAAATATGCCGGCATCCGCGTGCTAGCGACCGAGGAAGCCGCAGGGCTTGCCGTGATGCGGGCGCTGAATCCGGTGCAGCAACAGCAGGCGACGATCGGGATGGAAATTCCGGCGGACGTGTTTGCGGGTGCCTCGTTCGACAATCTCCGCCTGCCGTACACCGGTGTGGCGTATCGCGATATGACGCCGCCACAGCAACGTTTGCTGACCGAACTGATCCGGCTCTACGTCAATCGCATCCGCCCGGAACACGCGGAAGTCAAGATGCGGGAGGTGGAGGCGCATCTTGATCAAGACCTACTTCGCGTGGATCGGGCACCACGACGATAACAGCGTGTTCTATTATCGTGTCCACAGCCCGGTAATCCTGATCGAGTTCGACCATCAGGCCGGCGTCGCGCTCGTCAATCCGGTGCCGACGCGACAGCATATCCATACGCTGGTGCGCACGCCGAACGGCAATGACTTCGGCCAGTCGCTGCTGCGACAAGCATGCTCAGAGAAGGACGGCCGGCAGTCGAGCGAGTTGACCGCAGGAAACTTCGATCACCAGTCGAGATCGATCCCGGTATATTCGAAGAACTTGCCGTTGTGCGTCGGGTCGTGCCGCCTGCAGCAACTTCATCAATCCGGTGACGCTGGTCGGCGCATCGATCGCGCCGTTCGGGCCCGCCCATGTCGGTTCGCACGAAGCCCGGATGAAACGCCATGCAGGCAACACCGCGCGGACCGTAGTCGATCGCCAGGTTCTTGACGCAGGCATTGAGCGCGGTCTTCGACGACCGGTACATGTAGTACCGGCCCCGGACATTGTCCTTGATGATCGCCTGCCGGGTCGAAATAAAGGCCATCACTCGCCGCTCGCTCGCCGCGACACATTCGGCAAACTCCCCGGCGAGGAACGTCGGTCCCATGGTGTTTGCACGAAACACATCGATCCAGGTCTTTTCGTCGAGTTCGTGTGCCGCCCCGGTCTTGTTACCGGAGATCGCCGCATTGCTGACGAGAAAGTCGATCGGCCGACCCTTCATCTGTTTGGCCAGTTCCTTGATCGATTCCTGATTTGCGGCGTCGAGTCGATGAAGTCTCGATCTTGCCCGGGAACGGCTTCGACCTCGGCGCGCAGCTTGGTGGCGTTCTCCGGATCCCGGCAGGTGGCGATCACATGACAGCCAGCGGCTGCGAATTGACGGACGAATTCCAATCCGAGCCCGCGGCTCGAGCCGGTAATCAATGCTGTGGTCATGCGCTCTGGTCTCTGATGGTCTCGTTGGGCCGGCCACGCCGCTCGATCAGATCGGCGTCACCTGGACGTGCAGCATCGCGGTGCGGCCGCCACGTACCGCCTCGACGCAGCGCATCAGGGCGCCGGAAACGTCAGCCGGATCGACCACCTTTTCCGTGTGCGCACCAAAAGCCTCGGCAATCTTGCAGTATTCGACGTCCGGGCAGAGATGTGAACTCGTGATCGTCCTGGGTCTTGGCGTCGCCTTCCGGAAACACCCGCAGGGTCGCCATCTTCACCGCGCCCCAGCCGGAATTATCGAGCAGGATGGTGAAGATCGGCAGGTCGTATTGCTTCGATGCGGCGAACACCGAGGCCTGAGAGTTGAAGTAGAAGCTACCGTCGCCCACCACCTGGATCACCAGCCGGTCCGGCGCCGCGAGCTTGGCGCCGAGCGACATCCCGCCCGACGAGCCCAGGCCGCCGCCGCCAACCCGCGTGAGCGTGCCGGGAATCGGGCGCGCCACCTGCAGCGACAGCGGTCCGCCGTTACGGACCGCTTCGTTGAAGATCAGGTCGGTCGGCTCGACGAGCTTGCCGAGCTCGGCGAACAGATAGTGCGGATTCACAGCCCCGACGCGACCTTTGTCGGCCGCGAGCGTTGCAGCTCGCTTCATCCGATCGGCGCGCTGTTCTTTGAGCTTTTCCATACGCCCGGCCACCCGCTGTCGGAACGCTGGTGTCGCGATCGATTCCAGCTCGGCGAGGACCTGCTCGAGGATGAGCGCGCTGTCGCCTTGGAGGCGCAGATTGCTCGGGAATGTCCACATCGGCGAAGACGCCTTCATCACGTCGATGTCGACCTGGGCCCAGAACGTCTTGGGATCGGTCGCAACATCGCGCGGGAACCATGGCACGTCGACATCAACCAAGAGCCCAAGGTCCGCATTCGGGATGTGCTTGTCGGGCTGGAAACCCATGAAGCACGGTCCATCGTGCGAGATGTTGTTGACCATGTTCGACTCGAACACCGCGATTCCGGCAAATTCGGCGAGCACTTCGATCGCCTTCGAGGTCTGCTGATTCCGACCACCATACGACGTGATCATCAGCGGATTCTCCGCCTGCAGCAGGCGCTGTGCCAATTGCTTCACCAGCGCCGGGTCGGCCGCGGAGCGCGGCGCCGGACCGAACTGCTCGGCGTCGTAACGACGGATTTCCGTCTCGTTCCAGTCCTGCGCCAGAGTCTCGCGCGGCAGCATTAGATAGACCGGCCCTTTCGGCTCGGAATGCATGATCGAATGGGCGCGGCGCAGCGTCTCCTTCACGACGATACCGGAGGGCAACGTCCACTCCCATTTCATGTAGGGCCGCACAAGACTGCCTTGGTCGAACGGCTCCTGGATGAAGTGCACGTAGGTATCGCGGCCGCCGAGCATCTCGTTGCCGGTGGTGTATGGCGCCTTGCCGGCCATGAGCAGAACCGGCAGCCGCGTGCGCAGCAGGTTGTGCATGGCGTTTCCGGTGTTCACAGTGCCGACATCGACGTGCACCAGAACGCCCTGCCCGCGCCCGGTCACCAGCGCATAGCCGCCGGCCATGTGCGCTGCGGTATTCTCGTGCGCGCAGCGCACCACCTTCGGCACAGTTTCGCCGCGGCCGCGTCGGGCCGCGAGCGCCTCGATGATCGGCGCATGGTCGGTGCCGAAGTTGCAGAACAGGTAGTCGATGCCGACGTCGACAAGCCCTTCCACGAAGTAATACGCCGCCGAGTGCGTCTGAGTGTTGGTACGGGCGTCCATCTCGTTCTCCTGTCGCACCGCCGTGATCGCCGTTAGCGCGATCCGGGGGCCCAGATGATGAAGCTGTCCACGGAGCCGATGCGCTGCCTTGTTTTCGTCTTCCAGTTCGCAATGAAGCTGGACGTAGCGGCGGCCCCGCTTTTCGTATTTTGCGGCCACCGACGGCTTGATGCGCACCGTTTCGCCGGCGCGCAGCGCGCGTTCCACCTCGTAGTCTTGAGCGGCCAGAATGCCACCGGGCGGCAGCCGCGCGTCCTTGCTGAGTGCACGGCGCGCGATGCCGAACAGGATGACCAGGGAAGGATCGCACAGCGGGGTGCCGGGCGAGGCGGACGTCTGGTCCTCCAGCGGCCGGTTGTGAACGGCCTTGCCGTAGTTCGCGATCATCTCCGGGCTCACCGCCATGGTGGTCTCGGTGAACGTCTGTCCGACCGACAGCCCGTCGTAGGTCAGTTGCGGCAGCACTGGTGCGGGCATCAGGACATCGCCCTATCGGAGATCGATGCACTGCCGACCGCGACGGTCTCATTGCGCTGGTTGAAGCAAGACACCTTGTAGTCTCCGGCCGGCCCCTCGGGCTCCGCAGCACACTGCAGGCTGTCGCCGGCGCGCACTGGCGCGACAAACTTAAGTTTGACCGATTTCACCCGGCGGGCAAATCCCATGTTTTCGACCAGATGCCGCGTCACCACCGCGCCGACAATGCAGCCATGCGCGATCGTTGTACCGTAAGGCGTGGTGCGAGCGAACTCCGGGTCGACGTGGATCGGGTTGAAGTCCGCCGACACCTCCGCATAGGCGTTGATATCCTCCTGAACGATGGTGCAGGGCCAGTCTGTCATTCCCCTCCCCTTCGACTTGCGCTCTATGTTTTTGGCCCGGCGCGCGGGATCACCAGTGCGTCGGCAGCCCAGGCGCCGCGCGGCCCGGCGATCAGCGGGTTGATGTCGACCTGATCGATGACGTCGCCAAGCTCGACGGCAAGTTGCGAGAGACCGACAAGGGCGCGAATGACGTGCCGTCGATCGACCTTCGGCCGTCCGCGGGCACCGTCGAGCAGCGCGACGCCGCGTAGCGCAGACAGCATCTCCTCGGCGTCGTCGGGACCAAGGGGTGGCAGCGCGACCTGCACGTCCTTGATGATCTCGACGAAAATGCCGCCGATGCCCGCGACCACCATCAGGCCGATCTGCGGATCGCGGGCGAGGCCGAGGATCAGCTCCGTACCGGGCGGGATCATCCGGGCGACCAGCGCCTCGGCAGTTCCGGCCGACTTGTGTCACGTCCTTGAAGGCGGCCCGGACCTCGCGTGCATTGCCGAGGTTGAGACGGACGCCATCGTGCTCGCTCTTGTGCTGCAGCGATGCGCTATGCGCTTTGACGGCAACCGGAAAGCCGATCGTTTCGGCTGTGACTACCGCGGCGGCGGCATCGCGCACCACCTTCTCCTTGCCGACCGGAATGCCGTAGAGCGCCAGGAGGCGCTTGCTGTCATGCTCGGACAGGCCGTCCGGCGAGGCGGCGAGAATACGCTTCGCCTTGGCGATGCGCGCCTGATCGACCGGCGCGGCCCGGCCGCTTCTGTCTTTGGACTGAAATTCCTGCTGCGCAATCGCCGCGCGCACCGCGCGGAGGCAGGAGGCCGGATCATCGAATACGGGAATGCCGGCCTCGCGCAGCGTCTGCAGCGCCGGCGCGATGGCGTCCCGCCCGGTCCAGAACGGCACGATCGGCTTGGGCGATGCCGCCGCCACCGCGATGATGTCCTGCGCGGCCTCTTCGGAGAACTGGCTGGTCGGCTGGCCGAAAACCAGGGCATCGACGCCCGGATCGGCCAGCAGCAACTCCAAGATGTGTTTGACCATCCACCAGGACTCCTTCGACACCACGTGCCCGGTGATGTCGAGCGGATTGTAAGCATCGCCGAAACCGGCCTGCAGTTCGCGAATCCTGGTCGCGGTTTCGGGCTGCAGGTCTGATAGCGCGAGGCCGAGGTCGGTGCAGACGTCGGCCGCGAGGCTCGCAAGTCCGCCCGAACTGCAGGCGATGGCGATGCGGGGGCCGGCCGGCGGCTTGGAACGAACGAACAGGTTCGGCGTCAGGAACAGGTCGTCCAGCGTGTCGACGCGGGTGACGCCAAGCCGCCGGAACAGCGCGTCATAGGCGCGGTCGTCGCCGGCGAGCGCCGCGGTGTGCGTCATTGCTGCCTGCCGGCCGCGCTCCGACCGGCCGATCTTCAACGCTACCACCGGCTTGCCAGCGGCTGCAGCCCCCTCACACGCGGCGCGGAAGCGATCGGCGTCGCGGATGGTCTCGATGAACAGCGAGATTGCGCGGGTTGTCTCGTCCTGCACGAGGAAATCGATGCAGTCACTGAGGTCGATATCGGCTTCGTTGCCGGTCGAGAACGCGTAGCTGAGCCCGATGCCTTGGGACCAGGCACGGTCGATGATCGAGCCCATGATGCCGCCGCTCTGGCGCCGCGACGCCGATCTTGCCAGGGATCAAGTCGTCGCGGAACAGCGCGGCGGCGCCGCAGAGCACCGTGCGGTCGACGACGTTGACCGAGCCGAGGCAGTTCGGACCGAGGATGCGGATGTGGGCATCCGCCGCGACCCGCAGCATCTCGGTCTGCAGACGCCGTCCGGTCTCGCCGACCTCAGCCATGCCGGCCGAATAGATGATCGCCGAACGGCAGCCGGCTTCCGCTGCCTGCTGCAGCGCTGCCGGCGCGTTGGCAGCGCCGAGGAGGATGAGCGCGACGTCGACGGGCTCCGGTACCGACTTCATGTCCGGGAAGGCGCGATAGCCGAGCACTTCGGTGTAGCGTGGCGTCACCGCGTAGACTCGTCCGGCGTAGTCGAAGCGCTTGAGGTTGTTGATCACCTTGCCGGGATAGCGACTCAGATCGGGCGACGCGCCGATCACCGCGACCGATTGTGGCCGGGCGATATAGGAGAGCGCGCTGCGTGCAACCTGTTCCTGCATCAGCCGATCCGCCCTATTACAGCGGAAACGCAACCACGGGCCGGCACCACTGTCGCCGACACCGTTGAAGGTAACAGGTTTGCCGATCCGGGGGCCCTCCGGCGGTATCTGGTCGAGACGCGCCATCACGCGCGGCCCCTCTGCGAGATCGACGAAGCGCGATCGTGTACGGTGTCTCCTTCGCCATCGCGGCGGTCGGTGCCCGATGCACGATCGTGAAGGCGTAAAGTGTACCTTGGCCGGAGACTGGCTGCCACTCATGCTCTAGGGACAGACACTTAGGACACAGCGGCGCCGGGAAATAGCGGAAGTGGCCGCAATTCGAGCAACGCTGCATCTCAAGACGGCCGGCGCGCGCGGCCTGCCAGAACGCCGGATAGGCGAGCGCAATCTCCGCGGGCACGACCTCGCTCACGTGCGGCCCCCACGCGCCAGGATGACGGTCGCGTGGTGCGAATAGACGCCGCCGTTGCCTTGCACCAGCCCGACCTCGGCGTCCGGGACCTGCCGCACACCCGCTTCGTGACGCAGTTGCTGCACGGCCTCGGTGACATGGTAGATGCCGCCATTGTGGAACGACAGCATGCCACCATTGGTGTTGAACGGCAGGCTGCCGTCACGGCCGAGCGCGCCTGACGCTGCGAACGCCGCGCCCTCACCCTTCGGGCAAAATCCGAGCTCCTCGAGCTGCAGCGCTACTGCGATAGTGAAGCAGTCGTAGAGCTGCACGAAGTCAACATCCAGGCGTTCAACCCCGGCCTGGGCAAACGCCGTGTCGCCCGCGATATGCGCGCCGTTGCACAAGAGATCGGGCGCATGCGTCAGGTGGGCGTGCGTGTGGCCCTCGCCTCCGCCCAGCACCGTGACCGGCGTATGCGAGCTATACGCAGCAAGCTCCGGCTTGGCGACCACCACGGCACCCGCATAGTCCGTGAATAGGCAGCAATCGAGCATGCGCAATGGCGATGCGATCATCTTCGAGCTCAGCACGGTGTCGACCGTGATCGGCTCCTGCATGATCGCGCCGTCGGTGCGGATGGCATTCCGGCGCGCCTCCACGGCAATCTCAGCGAAATGCTCCGACCGCGATCCGTAGACGTGCATGTGGCGCGAGGCTGCCATCGCGTAGAGCGCCGCAATGGTCGGTCCGAGCGGGCGTTCGAACTCCGGATGCACTGCGTCGGTCATCCGCTCGATCGCAGTGTCACGCGACATCGCGGTCAGGCGATTGTCCGCATAGATCACCAGCACAGCTTGGCACCAGCCCTGGCTCACCGCGCGCGCCGCCAGGTTCACCATCGCGCATGGATTCGCCCCGCCAAGCGTCATCATGTGCGAGTAGCGCAGGTTGCGTACGCCCAGTGATTCGGCCACCACCAGGTTGAACGACGGATAGGACTCGATGAAGGGTGTGCCGGTCAGGACGCCATCGATGGCGTCGGCGCTCAAGCCAGCGTCCAGGATCGCGTCGCGTCCGACCTCCATGTGGAGATCGAACGCGGTTCGGTTCATTCGCTTGCCTAGCTTTTCGCTGACACCCGTAATGACGGCCTTCAAGAGCAATTGAACACAACCTCTCAATAACAGACCGACCCTGATAACACGTGATGATCTAGCTTTGCATCTTGGCCAGCTTTGAAATGCAACTCAAGCGCCAGCGCGGTCTTGGCAAGTCCCTAGTGAATAACCTCCGGTTGCAGCACGCGGTGTCGCGAAGGTCGAGACAGCTGCTGGCGGCGTGGCTCAAGCCAAGTGGCCTATGGCAAACCCGGGTGCAGTCATTCCGATCCTCTTCGACATCCAGACCGCACGCTGATTCACACTCTATTAGTGCTGGAGCCGCCGTCTAGGTAGCCAATGCTATGGTAACGCCAGACCGAGCCGCTTGATTAGCTCGCCCTTGAACTTGTAGTCAGCGAGCGTCTGCGACTGAAACTTTTCGCTATCGAGATAGGAGATGCTCTGGCCGAGATTGCCGACAACCTTGAGCACGCTCTCGCTCTTCACGCCATTAGCACATGCGCGATCCAGAGCCTCCTTGACGGCAACCGGCAAGCCTTTTGGAGCATAAAGTCCATTGTGGCCGGGCGGCACGGGCGCCGCGACACCCAGTTCCTTGGCTGTCGGCACATCAGGATATGCGGGGTGGCGATGGTCAGCGAATATGACGAGTGGGCGAATACTGGGATTGCCGCGAATCGAGGAGATCGCAGGAGAGGCAAAATCCATGTCACCCTTGATCAACACCGGCAACAACGCTCCATCGCCGCGGTAAGGTAGATGTTGAACCTTCAACTTTAGCGCTTCAGCAAGATTCTCTACCGAGAGATGTGGGAGTGAGCCCAGCCCGGCGTGGCCGAAGACTAACTGCTTTTCGCGTGCGGCGGCAATCAGCTCATTTGCCGTCTTGAATTTCGAATCCGGGCCGACCGCAATGGTGAAGATATTCTCGAAGATTTGGCAGATGTACTCGAATGAGTCGGGGCTGTAGCGAACTCCTTTCATCAGATGGGGCGCGTTGGCGATCGGTGTCGTTGGACCGAAGCCCAGAACGTGCCCATCGGGCGCCGCTTGCGCAAGTTGGCCGAAGCCTATCGTGCCGGCGGCACCGTCGCGATTGACGACGACGACGTTTTGCCCGAGTTCCTCCGCGAGCGACGCGGCAACGGCGCGGCCGATGGCGTCGACTCCACCACCTGCCGTAAATGCGATGATCAACTCGATATTTCGGGAGGGATATTTCTGTTGCGCGCCCGCCGGCGGCGAAAGCAACACCGCCAGAATGACCCCCCCCGGCACGACGGTCCGAAGTACGGCCCGTAGCAAGAGAGACAACGAATTTCGCTTCAGCTTGGGCATGGCGGTCCTCCTTCCAAGTAGGGCGTGCGCTGCTTTTTTTGCGCTATCGCCGTTTGAACGCTTCAGGAACTGCCGGGCGGAGCTATCTGCATGGTCACGGCATTGTCCAATCAATGGTGAGCCTCGCACAACTTGCGCCGAACCTGTCGCACGATGATCGGTGCCTCAATTCAAGGCCAACTGAAGGTCCCGGCCCAGCGCGGTGATTTGTCGCCCCAGACAGATGGCCTATCCGACGAACGCATAGGGCCCGGTTTTCAGGAACTGGATGCACCAACCGTTAGCCTGCCTGACGAACTCGGCGGTGCTCAGACCGACCACAGTCGGCCGCGGCACCGGAACGGGCCCCTTTGGAAGCGTTCCATCGTCATGGCGAAACACCGTCAGATAAAATCGTGCCCTTCCCTCCGCGGTGCCGCGCATCGTCACCGCCACATTGCTCACGGCGTGCACGGTGGTCAGCGTCGGCGAGCGTGCCTGCTCAAGAACGGCGACGATCTCCTCCGCCCCGGTGAGGTCGCGCCCCTGTCGGTTCCAGGTTCCCGCGGCCGTGAAGCAACCGGTCAATGCCGTGTAGTCCCGGGCATCGAGGGCGAGGAACAACTCCGCGAGAATGTTCGGAGCCGCAGATACCAGGCTTTCTGTCTCAGACACGCGGAACTCCGGCGCTCGCCATCGCAAGTCATTGACACGAATTTAAATGACCGTATGATTTAAACATGCGTTCGTTAGAAAGTCCAGATACGGTCTCAACCGGTGGGCCGAGCGTGGGTCATCAGGGCGGGACCAAGGATCGCATTCTGCAGAGTGCCGTCAGGCTGTTCGCGGCGCGCGGCTTCGACGTCGTATCGGTGCGGGACATCACCGAGGACGCGGGCGTCAATCAGGCCGCAATCAACTACCACTTCGGCTCAAAGGAAGGTCTGATCAAAACCGCGATCGGGGTCGTGTTCGCCCCCATCAATCGAGCTCGTATCGGCGCGCTCGATGAGTTCGAGTCGGACGGCGGGAGCAGCCCGCTCGACATCGCGGCGGTCGTCAACGCGCTGGTCGTACCGGCGACCTCGTCGCTCCTGCAAACAGACGGCTACGCGCGCTATTACGCCCGCTTCTCGGTGCTGGCATATGCGGTCCGCCATCCGCAGGTTGATGCCGCAATAGCGCATGAGCATGACGAGGTCGCCAGGCGGTTCCTCAAAGCATTAGCGGTCGCTCTCCCGGATGTCGATTTCGAGCGGATCTGCTGGTGCTACGACTTCGCGATCGGCGCGATCGTCCACATCCTGCTCGACCGCGATCGCGGCAATCGGCTGGTCGGCTTGTCCAATGGACAGTGCGACACGAGCGATCCGGACAAGATCACCGACCATTTGGTGTGGTTCATCGTCGGTGGGATGAAGGCGCATCTGTCGGGCGCGAGCGGAGTCAGCGACGGCAAGATTCGGCGGCGAACGCGAAACCGCCGGTGAAAGATAACAAGAAGATCGGGAGGATTGCATGAAGACCCCCAGCCCTGTGAGCCGGGCAGTTCCAGACGGATGGCCCAAAGATCGGCCGGTCGCCATTTCCGTCAACGTCATGCTCGAAGGGTGGACCGACGATTCGGCACCGGGTCTGAGCCCTATGGGCAACCCGCTTAAGGCCGGAGTGCTCGACACGCAGGCACGGTCGTGGGCGGACTATGGGCCAAAGACTGGCGCATGGCACCTGCTTGAAGCGTTCGACCAATGCGGGGTCAAGTCGACCTTCTATGTGAGCGGCATTCTCGCCGAACGCTATCCTGCCCTGATGAAGGCGATCGCCGACGAGGGACACATCATCGGCGCGCACGCCTGGGCGCAGAATATCCTGCCGGCCTATCAGACCCTCGAGCAGGAGGATGCCGATCTCAAGCGCACCGTCTCGGCACTGGAAACGCATTCCGGTCAGAAGCCGCTCGGCTGGATCAGCCCCCGCGCAACGCCCAGCGTCAATACGCCCGAATTGCTCGCTCGCCATGGGCTCTACTGGTACGCCGACGCTTTCGATCAGGACGTGCCCTATGTCACGCAAACGAAGTCCGGCAGCGTCGTCGCGGTTCCTTTCACCGTCGAAGTCAACGACGTTCCGCTTCACGTCAAACATGGCAACGAACCCGACGCCCTTGCCCGGGTCCTGGACCGTATCCTGATCGGTTGGAAGGACTTTCAGAAGCCGGCATGCCTCGACATCACGGCGCATGCCCATGTCTTCGGCCGCCCTCCCGGCGTCATGGTCATGAAGGAGGCCATCAAGCGCGCTCAGCAGGCTGACAATGCCTGGCTCACAACACACGCGGACCTGGCCACGCTCGCCCTGAAGAGTTGACGAAGGCTGTCGCCAGTGTCGAGCACGACGCCAGCGCAAGCCAATCTGTTTGACGACACGGCAAGGCAGATTGGGAACGAGCGACACCGCGCCCTGCGGCGCGGGCTGACGTCATTCGTCGTCCTCGGCATCCTGTGGGAGCTGACCGGACGGTACATTCTGACGAACAAGCTGTTCTTCGTTCCGCTGTCCGACGTCATCATCGCAGCGGCACATCTGTGGAGCACGGGCGAGCTGCAGCATCACATGGCCGTCAGCTTCACTGAGCTCGCCATGGGGATTGCGCTTGCCATCGTCATCGGGGTGCCGATCGGCATCATTTCGGGCGTCAGCCGGACGTTCCGCGATTATTCCGATCTGATGATCGCGGCGCTGTACGCCACGCCGCTAGTGGCGATCGCTCCTCTGTTGGTGCTTTGGCTCGGGATCGGGCCGGCCTCGAAGGCCGCAGTCGTCTTTCTGACCGCCGTCTTTCCGATTCTGATCAACACCAGTGCCGGCATACTCGCCACCGACGCCGTCCTGGTCGAGGTCTCGCAAAGCTTCGGCGGCACCAGATTCCAGACCATCCGCAAGGTCATGGTGCCCGCAGCCTTGCCGTTCATACTGACCGGTATGCGCCTTGCCATCGGTCGCGGCATCGTTGGCGTTGTCGTAGGCGAGATTCTCGGATCGCAGGCCGGTCTCGGCCACCTGATCCTGGTCGCTGGTCAAAGTTTTGACGTGCCTAATCTCTTCGTCGGCGTAATCACCCTGGCGATAGCCGGCATCTCACTCACCTATCTGGCGCAGTTGGCCGAACAGTATGTGACGCGATGGCGCCGCGTTGTGTTGGAGTAGCCGTGGAGCGATTGACGGTTAAAGATTTGAGTGTCCGGTTCGGACCGCTTCTGGCCTTGGATCGGGTGAACTTGTCGGTGCACCCGGGCGAGTTCGTCGCTCTCGTGGGCCCGAGCGGCTGCGGCAAGACCACGCTGCTCCGCGTCCTACAGGGGCTCACTCGCCCGACTGCCGGACACGCGTCGATCGACGGCCGGCCCATCATCGGCCCCGGGCAGGACCGCGGATTTGTTTTTCAACAGGACGCCCTGTTCCCGTGGCGAACAGTCCAACGGAACATCGGCTTCGGCCTGGAACTGGCCGGCAAGAACGCGAACGGCAGCGTCGTCGAGCGCATGGTGGATCTCGTCGAACTCAAGGGATTCGAAAACCACTACCCGCATCAGTTGTCCGGCGGCATGAGACAACGCGTCAATTTGGCACGCGCGCTAGTGATCGACCCCGCCATACTGCTAATGGACGAGCCATTCGCGGCGCTCGATGCGCTGACGCGCCAAGCCATGCAACGCGAACTGCTCCGCATCTGCGCGCAAGCCGGCACGACCGTTGTGTTCATCACGCATCAGATCGACGAAGCGGTCTATCTCGGCGATCGTGTGGGAGTGATGTCGCCGCGTCCTGGCCGGTTGATCCGCATGCTCGACGTGGACCTGCCGCGCCCGCGTCCTTCGGATATCAAGCGTCACCGACGCTTCGGCGAACTCGCCGGCGAGATCGAAGAACTGATCCATTCGGACAGCACGGGAGAAGCGACATGAACGGACTGCTCGCAAGAGGGCTCGCCGCGATCCTGCTCGTCGCAGGCTTGGCGACCGAAGCCCAAACCGCGGAAAAGCTGACATTGTCTTATGTCACCGGCAACGCCATCTACTGGGACCTGAACGTCGCACAGGACCGTGGCTTCTTCCGCGACGAAGGCTTCGAGACGTCGTTCGTGGCCCTGCAATCGTCGCCGAGCGCCATCCAGCAGGTCATCGTGGGCGCGGTGCATCTTGCGGCGAGTTCCCCGGAGCCGGTGATCGATGCCGTCCAGCGTGGCGGGACCGACGTCGGTATCCTCGTCGCGCCGTCCGCAGGTGTCGACTGGACAATGAACGTTCGGCCCGAGATCACGTCGCTCACGGCACTGAAGGGAAAACGCATTGGCGTTTCGGCGCTCAAAGGAGGCGAGCCGCTTCTTGTCCGGCGACTGCTCGCCCAAGCCGGATTGGAGCGCAACGACTATGTGCTGATCCAGATCGGCGTTTCGCCGCTGAAGCTCGCGGCACTCCAGAAGGCGTCCATCGATGCAGCGCCGCTCCTGCCGCCTTCCGGCTTTGTGGCGGATGCAAACGGTCTTCCAATCATTGCCGATTTTTCGAAGCTTCAAGGATATCCATACCCGGTCTATGCGACGTCTCGAAAGTGGGCACAGAACGGAGACAATGGAAAGCGCGCCTCGCGTGCCATCGCGAAGGCGCAGGCATGGCTGCACGAACCGGCTAACAAGGCTGAAGCGATTGCAATCATGCGTAAGTATACCAAGCAGAACGACACGATCGCCGAAAAGACCTACCAACTCTATTTTGGCCGCAATGGCTTCTATCTCAAGGATGCGGCTGTGGACCTTGTTGGATTGCGCCGCCTGCTGACCACGATGAAGGAAGACGGCGACCTCTCGGGTGAGATCGACCCGATGAAGTACGTCGTCGCGCGAGAGAGCGGTGGCCTCTATCGATAAGCGTTCAGGACCGGCTCCTGACGGGCGCCCTCATCCTGATGACATTCTCCGGCGCACGGCAGCCCGCGTGTTCCAACTCGACATACAACGATAAGGATCGCACTCGTGCGTTTTGTCAGTTTTCAGATCGGTGACATCCAAAGCTTCGGTCTTCAAAGCGAACTGGGAATCGTCGATCTTGCGAGACGGCTGCGCATTCCGTCGTTGCGTGCACTGTTGGAATTCGGGCGCACGGCAGAGGCGCAATCGTTTGCGGCAGACGAGCCGGATTACAAGGTGGGCGACGTTCGATTCCTCCCGGTCATTCCTGACCCACACCACATCTACTGTATCGGCACCAACTACCTCGACCATCTCCAGGAGGTTCAGAAGACTGGCATTGCGCGACCGTTCCCGAAGAATCCGTCGATGTTCATCCGCTATCCGGAGACACTCGTCGGGCATGGAGAGGCTCTGATCCGGCCGAAGGTCTCGACCGATTTCGACTACGAAGCTGAACTTGCGGTAATCATCGGAGTCGGCGGCCGCTACATCGACGAAGCGCGCGCACTGAACCACGTCGCGGGCTATGCTTGCTTCAATGACGGCAGCATTCGCGATTGGCAATTCCATACAAGCCAGGTTACGCCGGGCAAGAATTTTCTCGCCACGGGCTCGTTCGGCCCGGCAATGGTTTCCGCGGACGAAATCACTGATCCGGACCAGCTCGCTATCTCGCTACGCTTGAACGGCGAGACTTTGCAGCAAAGCAATACACGTGAACTGATATTTAAGATTCCGGCACTTATCGCCTATGCCTCGGCTCTCCTGCCGTTGAAGCCCGGCGACGTCATCGCAACCGGCACGCCCGCCGGCGTCGGATTTTCCCGCAAGCCCCCTGTGTTCATGAAACCTGGCGACATTTGCGAGATCGAGATCGAGCGGGTGGGTGTTCTCTGCAATCCAGTAGCCGGCGCAGTTTGACGGGCAGGCAGCCTATTCGTTGCGTGACTGACGACGCGCCGGCAGCGTCATAAACCGCACCCACGCAACCGGACTAGTAAAATGCCGAACGGAGAATCTGCACGGTATTGGCCGCAAATATCCGCCGAGTTTCTTCAAACCGTATCGAAGGTTTGCAGGGGCAGCCGACAAGAGTAAAAGTTATTTTACAACAACAGCTTATGCGTGGCGGAGAGGGAGGGATTCGAACCCCCGATACGGTTACCCGTACGCCGCATTTCGAGTGCGGTGCTTTCAACCACTCAGCCACCTCTCCGAGGCCGCAAGAGGACGCAGAATTCGCCCCCACCGGTTGCCCGCTATGTAACGAACGGGATGCTTCGAGACAAGGGTAGGCCCCCGTTGATCATGGGGCGAATTGGCCCGCCCCGGCTCCCCGCTCGGTCACTTCACCATCTGGTTCATCCAGCCGATCAGCAGGTCGGCGATCGCGATGTTGTTCTTGTCCATCATCAGCATGTGGCTGTTGCCCTTGTGACCCGCCTCGGGCAGCAGCAGGAACTTGGCGTCGCCGCCGACCGACTTGAGGGCGTCGACGGTGTCGAGGCAGCCGTTACGGCGTTCGTCGCCGTTCGGCCCGGGCGCGCCCTCGCTGTTGTCGCCCCAGACCGACAGCAGCGGCACGCGCGCGAAGATCTTCGTGACCTCCGCCATGTTGACCGGCCCGCAATTGCCTTCGACGTTGATGAAGGCGCGCATCTTGATCGCCTTGAGGCGCACCAGGTCCATGCCGTAGGCGCCCGATTGCGAGTGCACGATCACGATCGCCGTCCCGATCTTGTCGAGCAGTGCGCCGAGCGCCTGCACGGTGTTGGCGCCGCCGCCGCGCGAGCGTCGCCTCGGCGTTCGGCACGAGTTGCGCGGTGTACTGGTCGAACGCCTCGACCGGAAACTGCGAACCCGGAAACGGCGTCGGAAACGTCTTGCCGATGCGGAAGAAGTACCAGGCGCGTTCGCGCGGCGCGATCTGGATGTCGGGCAACGCCTTGGCGTTGGCTTCGCCGGCGCGGACCCGGTTGATCGACGTCGGATCGAAGCCCGATCGGCCGCGGCCGGAATGGTCGACCACGTAGACCGGGAAACCTCTGCGCACGAAATACGTCGCCCAACCTTCCCGCCCGTCGGGGGTCGTCTCGTAGGTCATGCCGGTGTGGCCGGAGCCGTGCACCATGACAACCGGCGGACCGGTGACGGTTTTCGGGATGCGGTAGTGCACATACATCTGGTTGACGGTGATCGTGCCGGGTTGCGGCGCGCTGAACGCCGAGGTGCCCGGGATGGCTCGATTGCGCCGGCCGGCCATTGACGAAGAAGCTGCCCTCGTCCTGCAACTCCAGCGGTCCGCCGAGCGATGCCGCCATCGCGATTTCTCCAGCGCCTATCAGCAGGGCCGCCGCGACGCAGGCCGCCGTCCGAATTCGTTGTGGGTGGTGCATGGCGTCCCCGGTCCCGTGGCAAATGGGCTTATGGTTGCGACGCCGCGCGACGGTATCAGCCGCACTGCCCGATCGCCGCCTCGCCCTTGTGGCCGCGAGCTTATTGCGCGGGTGCGATTAGGCAAGGAAGGATCGCGGGCTTTCGGCCGGTAAGCCCCGCGCGGGCCGCCGACCGACGGGCGGCGAGGCCCGGAACGGGATGACCGCCTCCTGCGCACGCACTATAATCCGGGATATGCTTGGCTTCGGGTGCCAGCTTGGCGAAAGGCGATTCCGGTTGTTGAAGGCTGAGACAATTCGACGTGAGCTGCGCGGCATCGCCCTCGCATTGCTGATGGTCGCCGCCACCACGGTCGTCGCCTACGTGCTGGTCCAGACCCTGGAGATCCGGCGCGGCTCGGTGATCTACCTGCTACCCGTGCTGCTTGCCGGCTGGCACCTCGGGCTCATTCCGGCGCTCGTCGCCGCGGTCGCGGGGGTGCTGTGGTCAGGCTACCTGTTCTTCTCGCCGTTCTACAGCTTCTACGTCGCGCGCCCGAACGAAATCCTCAATCTCCTGCTGTTCATGGTGGTTGCGGTGGTGACCAGCCATCTCGCCAACTCGATGAAGCGGCAGACCGAGATCGCGCGCCGGCGCGAGAACGAGATGAGCGATCTCTACGCGTTCTCGCGCCGGCTCGGCGCTGCGCGTTCGGCCGAAGAGATCTATGCGCGCGATCGAGTATCACCTCGCCAACCTGGTCCGCCGCAAGGTGGTGCTGTTCGTCGGCCAGCGCAGCCGCGATCGCGACAAGCCGCCGGACGAGAAGTCAGTGCCGGACCGCGTGCTTACCGAGGTCGCGGCCATTCAGGATGGCAGCACGCTCGCCACCACGGTCGCCGATCGACACCGGCAATATCTGGCTGGTGCGCCGCGTTTCGGAGAACAATGCCGGACTTCGGCGTCATCGCGATCGATCTCGGCAGTGTTCCGGCCGCCGCCGTGGCCGAGGTGCGGCAGCGGGTCGACGACCTGCTCTCTGACGCCGCCGCCACGCTCGAGCGACTCGACGTTGCGCGCGCAATCAACGACGCCAAGATGCGCTCCGAGGCCGAGTTGCTGCGCGAAGCGCTGATCGGTTCGAGTCAGCCATGAGCTGCGCACGCCGCTCGCTTCCATCCTCGGCGCCGCGACCGTCCTGAGCAATTCTGCAGTGGTCGCAGCCGACGAGCGGCTGAACTCGCTCGCCGGAGTGGTGCGCGACGAATCGGAACGCCTCAACAACGATATTCAGAACCTCCTGGACGCCACCCGCATCAGCCGGGCGCAGATCCGGCCACGGCAGGAGTGGATCGAGCCGCAGGACATCGTCAATTCGGCGCTGGAGCGCCGCCGCCGGCGGCTCGCCGGTCACGAACTCGCGCTCGACATGGACTCGAATCTGCCGTTGATCTATGTCGATGCCGTGCTGGTCGAACAGGCATTCGTGCAGATCGTCGACAATGCGGCGAAGTATTCGCCGCCGGGATCGCCGATCAACGTCACGGCGCGGCGCAACGGCGGCGACGTGATCCTGTCGGTCAGCGATAGTGGAGTGGGGCTGACGGCCGACGAGAATGACGAAACTCGGCCAGCGTTTCTTCCGCGGGGCGCGCCACGCGGCGGACGACGTCCGGCTCTGGTCTTGGCCTGTGGATCGCCAAGGCCTTCGTCACCGCCAACGGCGGCAGGATCGAAGCGGTGAGTTCCGGCGCCGATCAGGGCACCGCCGTATCGGTTTATCTGCCGTTTGCGGGTTCCGCGCACCAACCCGAGGTCGAATCCGATGACTGAACGAATCTCCCGTAGTTCTGGTGGTCGACGACGAGGTTCAGATCCGGCGGTTCCTGCGCGCCGGCCTCGAGCTCGACGGCTTCACCGTGCAGGACGCGGAGACCGGCGCCGAGGCCCTGCGCTGGGCGACACTCAAGCCGCCCGAGTCTCGTCATCCTGGATCTCGGCCTTGCCGGACATGGACGGTTCCGAGGTGCTCGAGCGGCTGCGAGCGTGGTCGAGCGTCCCGATCATCGTGCTGTCGGTGCGCTCGAACGAGGCCGAGAAGGTGCGGCTCCTGGAAAGCGGCGCCGACGACTACGTGGTCAAGCCGTTCGGCATGGCCGAACTGCTGGCGCGGGCGCATGCCGCCATGCGCCGCCACGCGCGAGTCTCCGTCGGGCGAGCCGGTTGTGCGGGTCGGGCCGCTCGCCATCGATCTGCCGGCGCGTATCGTCACCGTCAACGGCGTGCGCGTGACGCTGACACCGAAGGAATACCGGCTGCTGCAGCTGCTGGCGCAGCACGCCGGCAATGTCGTTACCCACCAGTTTCTGCTGAAGGAGGTATGGGGCTCGCCGCACCTCCACGACACGCACTATCTGCGTATCTTCGTGCGCAAGCTGCGCCAGAAGATCGAGGAGGACCCGACCCAGCCGCAAATCCTGCTGACCGAGCTTGGCGTCGGCTACCGGCTGGCACTTGGGGAGCCCGCCGCCACGCCGGCGCCCGCGAACTGATGCCGGCCGCGAGTAGAAGGCCGCGCACGCAACACCGAATGCGCGGGCTGGCCCGTCAGGACGCCCTGCAGCGCGTCCTTGATCGCCTTGCGGCGCGCCGGATCGTAGAGCTTCGGATAGTCGTAGTTCAGCGGCCCGATCGGCTCGACCCGCAGCGTCGCGAACACCGGACCGTCCTGCTTGAGCACATGCCCGGCCTGCTGCTCGAAATTGCGCGAGCTGCGCGAAATCGTAGCGCATGCGCGTAGCCGGCCGCCTTCGCCATGGCGGCGAAGTCCACCACGTCCTTGTTGGGGATCGGATGGCCACCGTTGGCCTCGTAGGTGCCGTTCTGAACCACGAGATGCACCAGGTTCTTCGGCGCCGCCGCCGCGATGGTGACGAGGCAGCCGAGTTCATCAGGAAGCTGCCATCGCCCTGCAGGCAGATGATGCGCTTGTCCGGCCGGCCGAGCGCCAGACCGAGCGCATGCGAAGTAGTCGAGGCCCATGGCTCCGATCGAGAAGTAGTTGAACGTGCGCTCGCCGAGTTCCAGCCAGTCGACCGCCGAGCTGTAGGTCGTGACCACGATCTCGTCATCGGTCACGTGCCGCTTGAGGATGCGGAAACACTCGTCTCGTTTCATCATGACAGCGACGGCCTCCGGCCAATCAGGAACGCGACGGGAAAGGATTTGTCGTAGGCCTCGTCGATCGCCGGCTTGATCTTGGCCACGTCCGGCTCCTCGCCGATGTAGTGATACGGGATGCCCATGGCCTCCAGGATCGGCTCGACGATGCGCACGCCGTAGCGTGGCGAATTGCGCGGCGTGAGGTCCGGATCGTGCTGCAACAGCCCGATCATCATGCAGATCGGCTGCCGGTACTCGACTGCGACGCCGCGGATGGCGTTGACCGAGTCGAGGAAGCCGGTGTGCTGGATCAGGGTCAGCGCGCGCTTGTCGCAGTAGGACAGGCCGCACGCGATGCCGATGCACTCGTCCTCCTTGCAGACGCGGATCAGCTTGAGGTCCGGGTCGCGCGCGATCGGGCGCAAGCAGGCCGCCGCTGGTAGTGATGTCGGGCACCGAGAGAATGTATTCGACGCCGCTGGCCTTGATCGCCGCGAGGATGCTCGAGCCCTTGAGCAGGTCCTCGGCGCCCGGCTCCGCGATCAGATCCGCGTCCATCTGGGAGGTCTCCGGCAAAGAAAATCGCCGATCCCACCGGGACCGGCGGCGGCAAGCTAAGCGGAAATGTCGAGACCCCGCAACGGTCGCGGCGTGATGCCAGACCTGCGGCTACTTCAACCGGATGTTGGCTTGCCGGATCACGGCGCCCCACTTGACTTGCTCGGCCGCGATGTGGGCGGCGAATTCCGCTGGCGTCCCCAGCGGCAGGAGTGTGCCTTGCGACAGGTAGCGCTGCCGCACGGGCTCGGCGTCGAACGCCCGCCGGGCCTCGGCGTTGACCCAGGCAATGGCCGCGGCCGGCGTTCCGGCGGGCGCGAACAACCCGAACCAGGTGCCGCTCTGCATCTGGGAAATTCCGGCCTCGTCCATCGTCGGCACGTCGCGGATCGATTCGACACGCTGCGGCGTCAGCACCGCGAGCCCGCGGGTCTTGCCGTCGTTGATCAGCGGCGTTTGCAGCGTGACGCTGTCAAACATGAGCTGCACGTGGCCCGCAATGAGGTCCTGGATCGCCGGCGCCGCCCCGCGGTACGGGACATGCACCATATCGAGCCCGGCCACCTGCTTGAACTGCTCGCCGACCAGGTGGCCGGACGCCGCGTTGCCCTGCGACGCGTAGCTTAGCTTGCCGGGGTTCGCCTTGCCGTACTCCACGAGTTCCCGCACCGATTTCACCGGCAGATGGGGATTGACCACCAGCACGTTGGGAAAGGTCGCGACGTGGGTGATCGGCACGAGGTCTTTGTCGGGGTCGAAGTTGAGCTTGGTCAGGTGCGCGATGACCGCATTGGTGGCGAGGCTTCCCATAAACAGCGTGTAGCCGTCGGCGGGCGAACGCGCCGCCGCCTCGGCGCCGACTGCCCCTGCACCGCCCGGCCGGTTCTCCACCACGACCGGCTGTCCGGACACTTCGGCCAGCCGTTGCGATACGATCCGCGCGAGGGTGTCGGCGAGCCCGCCCGGCGCAAGCGGGACGATGATCTTGATCGGTCTCGCCGGATAGTCCTGGCTGTGCGCCGAAGCGCCGACAAGCGCCACGATGCAAGTCGTGACCGCAAGCAAGAATGGAATGGCGCGCGCGATTGCCACGGTTGTTTCGCTCCCACATTGGTGTTTTGCTTGGAGCACACCACGGGCCGAGGCAAATATGAAGCGATTTGATGCTGCGCTGATCTTGGCGCTTGCGGCACTGTGTGCCGGACCCATCGCAGCCGCCGCAGACTGGCCGCAACGTCCGATCCGGATCATCGCGCCATCCACGCCGGGCGGCGCAGCCGACATGTTCGGCCGGCTGCTCTGCGACCAATTCGCCGAGACGTTCCGCGAGCGCTGCTTCGTGGAGAACCGCGCCGGCGCCGGCGGACTGATCGGCACCGCCGCCACCGCGCAGGCGGCGCCCGACGGCTACACGCTAACCACGTCGAGCACCGCGTATCACGTGATCGCACCCGCGATCAGCCCCAATCCCGGCTTCGACCCGATGCGGGACTTCACCCGCATCGCCTATATCGGCGGGCCGCCCAATGTGTTCGTGGTGAACCCTTCGCTCAATGTGCATTCCCTCAAGGATCTGGTCGAGCTGGGGCGGCGCGGCCAGCCGATCGACTACGTATCGCCCGGCGTCGGCACGCTCGGGCATCTACTGGCGGAATCCTTCGCGCAGAATACCGGCATCAAGCTGCAGCAGATCATGACGCGGGGCGCCTCGCAGGGTCTGATGGATCTGGTCAGCGGCACCGTCAACGTCGGCACCATGACGTGGACTTCGGCGCTTGGACAGATCCGCTCCGGCAAGGTGATTCCGATCGCGGTATCGTCGAGCGCGCGGCTCGCCGAGTTTCCGGAGCTGCGAACGTTCAAGGAGCAAGGCCATGAGGACCTCACCGCGGTCTCATGGTTCGCACTCTCCGGCCCGGCCGGACTGCCCGCCGACATCACGCTGCGGCTCAACCAGGCGGTCGCCCGGATGCTCGGCGATCCCGAGGTGCAAAAGCGCATGGCGCGGGATGCGATCGAGACCCGGGCAATGACGCCGGAGGAGTTCACGCAGTTCGTCGCCGGCGAAATCGCCAGATGGGCGCCGATCGCCAAACGGATCATGAAGGCCAGCTAGGGCGTCAATCTTCAGGAAAGTCCAGCGAACCGAGGCCGTCTGAGTGCCGAACCGGGCCTCAGCGTGCGGTGGAGGATTTCTGCCCGAAGTGTGAGGAAGCTCACACTGGCCGCCCGGCGGCCGGATTAGGCTCTCCCCGTGGAAGTGCTGAATCTAACAGCAGGGGAATGACCATGTTCCGCAATTTCGCTCAGTTGGCCGCCAATCTGTTGGAATACCGGGCCCGCGCGGACGAATGCCAGCAAACTGCCGACCTCTTTCCTGACGATCGCATGGGACAGGAATTCGCAGAACTGGCGCGCAAGTGGCGGCTGGTGGCCGAACAGTCGACGACCCGGCTGGCGGCTTGAACTGACCGCCGCCGGGGACAAGACCCGGACCACCCGTAACCGGCCGGCCGTATCACTCGATCCCGGCCACTCCTGCCTGCGTCAGCACCTTGCCCCAACGGGCCGCTTCGTTCTTGACGAAGCGGTCGAGTTCGTCGGGCGTGCCCTTGCCGACCGGGATGAACTGCAGGCTGACCTAGCTGCTGGGTAACGTCGGGCTGGGCGATCGCCGCATTAATCGCGACGTTGAGCTTGTCGAGTAATGTCCTTCGGCGTGGCGCTCGGCACCGCGACCGACTGCCAGGCCGCCCAGTCGAAGCCCGGCACGCCGACTTCGGCGAGCGGCGGCAACTCGGGCGCCGAGGCCGCGCGTTGCGCGGTGGTGATACCGAGTGCCCGCAGCTTGCCGGCCTTGATCAACGGATATGCCGGAGCCAAATCGCTGAACATCAGCTGAATGTGACCGGCGATGACGTCGTTCAGCGACGGTAGCGTGCCGCGATACGGCACGTGGGTCATGTCGACGCCGAACTGCGACTTGAAAAGTTCGCCCAGCAGATGATGGAACGCGCCGGCGCCGCCCGAGCCGTAGCTGAGCTTGCGCTCCTTGGCGAGCTTCAGGAGATCGGCGACCGACTGCACCGGCAGGTCGTTGTTGACCACCAGCACGAACGGCACGTGGCAGATCAGTCCCGCGAGCTTGAGGTCCTTGGTCGGATCGTAGGGCAGCTTCTTGTAGATGATCGGGTTGTGCACCATCGTGCCGCTGGTCGCCATCATGATGGTGTAGCCATCGGGCGCGGCCTTGGCGACTTGCTGTGCCGCGGTCACGGTGCCGGCGCCGGGGCGGTTTTCCACCACGAACGGCTTGCCGAAGCGTTCGGTCAGCTTCTGCCCGACCAGCCGGCCGAGGATGTCGGTGCCGCCGCCCGGCGCGAACGGCACCACGAAGGTGACCTGATGGCCGGGGTAATCCTGCGCCTGCCCCGGAGCTGCGGCTCCCGTGGCGAGAGCGCAGCCGATCAGCATCGAACCCAAGGCCTTCATGTCATTTCCTCCCGTTGAATTTATTGTGAGGCGGGCACTGCCAGGACGGTTGCCGCAAGCCTAACGGAAGAGCGATCCGGCCGTAAGCGGGCGCGGGGCCATGGTCCTTGGGCTGTGTGCCCCTCACATCGCCGGTTTCTTGACTTCCGGGGGACGCCACCCTAGGTTCCGCGCGCTCTCACAAAGAGCCGAAATTGCAGCCCGCCGACCGGTCCCTGAGACCGGAGGTCCCCGCCCGACAGCGCGATGCGCCCTCGGGCGCCATAGGTGTTTGGATAATGTTCGACAATCTGTCGGAACGGCTTGGCGGAATTCTCGACCGGCTCACGCGCCGCGGCGCGCTGACCGAGGCTGACGTCGATGCGGCGATGCGCGAGGTGCGCCGCGCGCTACTTGAGGCGGACGTCGCCCTCGAAGTGGTGCGCAGTTTCACCGACAAGGTGAAGGCCAACGCGGTCGGCGTCGAAGTGATCAAGTCGGTGACGCCCGGCCAGCTCGTCGTCAAGCTGGTGCACGACCAGTTGGTCGAGACGCTCGGCGCGCAGGGCGAGCCGATCGACCTCAATGCCGCCGCGCCGGTGCCGATCATGCTGGTCGGCCTGCAGGGCTCCGGCAAGACCACCACCACCGCCAAGATCGCGCGACGGCTAACGGAACAAGGCCGCCGTAAGGTGCTGATGGCCTCGCTCGACGTGCGCCGCCCGGCCGCGATGGAGCAGCTTGCGGTGCTCGGCACCCAGGTCGGCGTCGACACGCTGCCGATCGTCGCGGGCCAGCAACCGGCGCAGATCGCGCAGCGCGCGCTGCAGGCCGGCAGGCTCGGCGGCTACGACGTCGTGATGCTCGACACCGCCGGCCGCACCACGCTCGACGAGGCGATGATGGCGGAAGCGGCCGAGGTCAAGCGCGCCGCCAATCCGCACGAGGTGCTGCTGGTCGCCGACGCGCTCACCGGCCAGGACGCGGTCAATCTCGCGCGCGCCTTCAACGAGCGCGTCGGTCTCACCGGCATCGTGCTCACGCGCGTCGACGGCGACGGCCGCGGCGGCGCCGCGCTGTCCATGCGCATGGTGACCGGCAAGCCGATCAAGCTGATCGGCATCGGCGAGAAGATGGATGCGCTGGAAGAGTTTCATCCGCAGCGCATCGCCGACCGCATCCTCGGCATGGGCGACATCGTCACGCTGGTCGAGAAGGCGGCGGCGACGATCGACGCCGAGAAGGCCGCGCGCGTCGCCGAGAAGATGCGCAAGGGCCAGTTCGATCTCGCCGATCTGCGCGAACAGCTCACGCAGATGCAGCAGATGGGCGGCATGGCAGGGCTGATGGGCATGCTGCCCGGCATCGCCAAGATGAAGAACCAGCTCGCCGCCGCCAATCTCGACGAGCGCGTGCTCAAGCGCCAGATGGCGATCATCGATTCGATGACGCCGCAGGAGCGGCGCAATCCCGATATGCTCAAGGCCAAGCGCAAGCTGCGCATCGCGGCGGGCTCCGGCACCAAGGTCGAGGACGTCAACAAGCTGCTCAAGATGCATCGCAACATGGCCGACGTCATGAAGATGATGGGCTCGGGCGCCAAGCGCGGCCCGATGGCCGGCCTCGCCAACATGCTGGGGATGGGCGGCGGCATGCCGATGCCGACGCCCGAGCAGATGGCCGAGCTTGCGAAGAAGATGCCGGGCGGACTGCCGCAAGGTCTGCCGGGCGCGCGGCGGACTGCCGCCCGGAATGCCGGGCATGCCGAATCTGCCGGGGATGCCGAAGCTGCCGGGCGGCAGCCCGATGCTTCCCGGCGTTGGCGGCAAGCCGCCGGGCCTCGGCGCCTTCCCGGGATTCGGGAAGAAGAAATGAGCAGCGCGATGAACAACGCGGGGGCGCGCAATTGCGCGCCTTTGCCCACCCTACGCATCGTTTCAGTTGAGAAAGGAAAAACCAAATGTCCCTGAAAATCCGTCTCGCCCGCGCCGGCACCAAGAAGCGGCCGGTCTATCACATCGTCATCGCCGACAGCCGCTCGCCGCGCGACGGCCGCTTCATCGAGCGGCTCGGCTATTTCAATCCGCTGCTGCCGAAGGACAAGACCGAGCGGCTCAAGCTCGATCTCGATAAGGCGAAGGCCTGGCTCGCCAAGGGCGCGCTGCCGACCGATCGCGTGTCGCGTTTCCTCGACGAGGCCGGCTGATGAAGCGCGAGAAGCGCAACAATCCAGAGAAGTGCCGTACCGCGCAAGGAGCGCAAGGCGCAGGCCGAAGCCGCCGCGAAGGCCGCCGCCGAGGCGAAAGCCGCTGCGGCCGCCGCCAAGGCCGCCGCGCCGGCGACCTGACGGTCGCCTCGGCGCTCGTGACCGAACGCATCTGCGTCGCCCGGATCGGCGCCGCGCACGGTCTGCGCGGCGAGGTGAGGCTGAACTCGTTCACCGCCGAGCCGATGGCGGTCACGCGGTACGGCGTGCTGTCGAACTCCGACGGCACGCGCACTTTCGAGATCGAGAGTTGCCGCACCGCCAAGGACGCGCTGATCGCGCGCTTCAAGGGCGTCGCCGATCGCACCGCCGCGGAACGGCTGTGCAACGTCGATCTCTACGTGCCGCGTGACCGGCTGCCGCCGCCGGAGGCCGGCGAGTTCTACCACGCCGACCTGATCGGACTCGCCGCGGTCGCTCGGGATGGCGCCGCGATCGGCACCGTGGTGGCGATCCACGATTTCGGCGCCGGCGATCTCCTGGAGATCGCGCCGACGGGCGGCGGACCGACGCTGATGCTGCCGTTCAACGAGACGGTCGTGCCGACGATCGACATTGCCGGCGGACGCCTCGTGGTGGTGCCGCCCGACAGCGAACCCGAGTCACGCTGAAGCGGCAGTACCGCGCAGCGAGAGATTGCCCATGGTCATCCGTTTCTTCTCGCAGTCGGAGACGCATCGCGAGTTTTCCAACTTCGCGCCGTTTCCGATCGACCTCGACGGCAAGCGCTGGGCGACCACCGAGCACTACTACCAGGCGCAGAAGTTCACCGACCCGGAGCTGCAAACCAAGATTCGCAAGGCCGAGAAGCCGATCATCGCCAAGAACCTGGCGGACAAGCATCGCGACCGCATCCGGCCGGACTGGGACGCCGTCAAGGACGACGTCATGTACCGCGCGGTGCGGCGCAAGTTCGAACTGCACCCGCCGCTGCGGGAGCTGCTGCTCGCGACCGGCGACGAGCCGATCGTCGAAGCCGCCCCGAACGACTATTATTGGGGCGAGGGCCGCGAAGGCACCGGCCAGAACAAGCTCGGTAAGATCATCGAGCGCATCCGCGCCGAGCTGCGCAACGGTGAGCTACGTTGATTTGCGTCCTCGATCTGACACATCCTGATCGGCGACGCCCGTTTGACAGGCTGAGCATTGAAAAATCAATCGCGCCGCTGGGTCGACCCGTTCTGCTCTCTGATTTCCTTCATCAGCTGCAGCACAAGACGTGCATGCCCGCCGGTCAGATCGTTTGATGGAAAGACCTCGCGCTGAAGCTGCGGCGGCAATCCCTTCGTTTCGTAGTTACGCCCTTCCGGATCGCGATAGACTTCCGCCGACAGGTTGAGCTTCCACCCGTTTGGCAACGGTTTGTCGATCGCGTCCGAAAATGCACCTCGGGTGGCGCCGCCAACCAACGTGACGTTCGGCATCGTTCTCATCGCCATGCGCAAAAATCTCGCCGGCGCTCACGGTCACGTCGCTCATTACGAACATAGACCGGTCCGAGATATCGGCTGCGCGCCGACGGCTCGACATAAAACGCCTGCTGCTCAGCACCCCGGGCTCCGTATCCGATTTTGGTGAAAGCAAGTCGGCGTCGATCGGCAAAACGGTTGGCCACGTGCAGCGCGAAGAAATCAGAGCCGCCGCTATTGCTGCTGACATCGACAATCACGGCGCGAACGCCGTCGAAGGCAGCAAATGCCTTGTCCAAAGCCGCGTCTGCCGCCGCCAGACCTCCGTCGCCGCTCTTGGTGTAGCCGAACAACGTCAACAGGTTGATGTACCCGACATCGCCAACGCGTCCCCAGATCACGCGATCATTCGCGGTCTCGGTACCTTTGCCCTGGAGAACCGTTTCGAGAATGCCGCGGCGGTACGCTTGCCGCCATTGGCTCTCGCTTTGGAGAGTGGCCTCGACTTGCGTGAGCGTTTGGCCGTCGCCGGGAGCAAACTCGCGCTCCCTGCCTGCGACGGTCGCATTCAACTCGACATGAGCATCTTCGACCCCGGCAAGCAGCGTCTCGATGGCGTCGAACAGCGAGGCATCGTCCGTGATTTTGCCAAGCTGCTTCTCGAGCGCCGCACCCGCGCCGGCCAGTCGATCCCGAATTCACCAAACGACGGATAAAGATCGCTGAAAGTAGCGGCGACCAGCGAAGCGATCCGCGACGGCCTCCACGGCGATCGATCGTTGCAGGCCGCCGGCATCGTCGCGAGACGTTCGAACTCATACAGGCTTTGGCCGGGTCCATTGGAGAACGCGACACGCGCCATCTTGCAGCGGCCGGTAGTACTCGAAGATGCCTTCAGGGTCGCGTTCCCCGCGCGGATCCGAGTAGCAAAAATCGCCCGCAATATGAAAGAGCCTCGGCCCGTCGCGGCCGATCCTGACCACATAGCCGTAGCCGCGCGACCGCCATATGCCTTAAATCTCCAGTGCGGCGGTGCCTTTCGTCATCACCGGGCGGTCGTCTGCCGCTGCCATCGTCGGGATAAACCAAGCGACAGCCACGACGCCGGCCAATAACGTCCAAATTGACCCAAACATCCGGGGCTCCGTTCGAAATGCGCGCACCGGCCTGCGCCTGCAGGCATGCCGATACCGGCAAAATTGCTGAGATTGCGCTCGCGGATGCTGGCATATCATCAGTCTTGGGAATTCCAAGGGGATGCCCGGTAAAGAAATAGCGAGGAGAGTTTAGGGTTTTCGTGACCATGTGGCGCGCGACGGTGCTGACTCTGTTCCCCGGCATGTTTCCCGGGTCCGCTCGGCGACAGCCTCGCAGGCCGGGCGCTGGCGGCGGGGCTGTGGTCGCTCGACGCGCAGCGACATCCGGGCGCACGCTGACCGACCGGCATCGCTCGGTCGATGACACGCCCGCCGGCGGCGGCCCCGGCATGGTGATGCGCGCCGACGTGCTGGCGCGCGCCATCGACGCGGCGGCGCCGGACGGCGACACCCGGCCGCGCCTGCTCATGAGCCCGCGCGGACTGCCCGCTCGACCCACGCGCGGGTCGAGGCACTGGCGCGGGGCGGTGGTGCCGTGATCGTCTGCGGCCGGTTCGAAGGGGTCGACCAGCGCCTGATCGAAGCACGCAGCGCTCGAAGAGGTGTCGATCGGCGACTACGTTCTGTCGGGCGGGGAACTCGCCGCGATGGTGCTGATCGACGCCTGCGTGCGCCTCATCCCGGGCGTCATGGGCAAGGAGGCCTCGGGCGCGGACGAGAGCTTCTCGGACGGGCTGCTGGAATACCCGCAATATACCCGGCCGCAGGTGTTCGAGGGTCGGCCGATCCCGGAGATCCTGACCTCCGGCGACCATGCCAAAGTCGCCGCCTGGCGGCGCGCCGAGGCCGAGCGGATCTCACCCGGGAACGCCGGCCGGACCTATGGGCGGCCCAGTCGGCCGAAAGGCCCGGGAAGGGAAGCAGCCGGCCCGAAAGGGTGACAAGCCCCATTCTTTATCGTAGAAGCTCGCCCGACCCGGACAAACCAGTCAGAACCGCGCGCCTGCCGAACGGCGCTGCCGACGGAGAATTGCCATGAATCTCATTCAGAACGCTCGAGCGCGAGCAGGTCGAAAAATTGAGCGCCGGCAAGGAGATCCCGGATTTCGGGCCGGGCGATACGGTGATCGTGAACGTCAAGGTGGTGGAAGGCGAGCGCACCCGCATCCAGGCCTACGAGGGCGTCTGCATCGGCCGCGCGGGCGCGGGCTTCAACGAGAACTTCACCGTCCGCAAGATTTCCTACGGCGAGGGCGTCGAGCGCGTGTTCCCGCTCTATTCGCCGATGGTCGACTCGATCAAGGTCGTGCGGCGCGGCAAGGTCCGCCGCGCCAAGCTCTATTACCTGCGCGGCCTGCGCGGCAAACGCGCCCGCATCACCGAGCGCCAGGAACATCAGGCCGAGCCCGAGGCCGCCGAGGCGAAGTAACCGCCTCGGATCAGCCGAATCTTCCATCAAGCAAAACGCAATTTCCGGCCTCGGCAGAGGCTTACTCGATCACCTCGTCGGCCCGCACCAGCAGCGACGGGGGGATTGTGACTCCGAGCGCCTTCGCGGTCCCGTTGTTGATGACGAGTTCGAACCGCGTGGCCTGGCGCAGCGGCAACTCGCCCGGCCGGGTGCCACCGAGGATTTTGGCGACCTGCTCGGCTGCGCTCGTATAGACCTCGGATTGAGTCGCGCCGTAGGACATGAGACCGCCGGCGTCGACGTAAAAGCGGAACGCGTGCATCGTGGGCAGCTTGGCCTCGAGGGCGAAGTCGGCGAGTTGCTTGGGCCGGGGATGCGAGCTGAGAACCATGTCGGGATACACCAGCAACGCGTCAGGACGTGCCTTCGCGATTGTCGCAAGCTCCGGCAGCAGCTCTTCGGCAGCGATCGCCTGAGACTGCACTTGCACACCCAGACGCGGTGCGGCCGCCTGGGTCAGCTCGAACGCGTTGGTCGCGGCCTCAGGGTCTTGCAGAAACATCACCCGCGAGGCCGAGGGAACCAGCTCCTTGAGCAGCTCCAGCCGTTTCGGCATGAGCTCCGATCGTCATGCAGGTCACGCCGGTCAGGTTGCCGCCGGGCCGGGCTAGGCGCGTGACGTGCTCGAATGGATCGCATGAGTAGGTGACGATCGGCGTCGTCTTCACGGTTGCGGCGACAATTCGCGTCGCCCGCGTGCCGATGGTGAACAGGACGTCGACCGGCACCTGCACCAGCTCGGCCGCCAGTCCCGGCATCCGATCGTACCGGCAATCGGCGAAGCGCTGCTCGATGACGAGGTTCTTCCCCTCGACGTAGCCATGTTCGGCGAGGCGCGCTCGGAACAGATCGAAATGCGGACGCCGGGGACCGGGGCCGCAGACCTCCAGCCAGCCGACGCGCGCGATCGCGGGCGCCTTCTGCGCCGCGAGCGAGGTCGGTATGGCGAGCAGGCTCAGGCCGAGGGCAAAGACTGCCGTACCGATCCATGCAGCCGTGCCGTTCGTCTTCATGACATGACCTCCGGTCTCCGACGAAGTGGAGCGAGAGAGCCGCACTTACGGATCGACCGCTCGGTGCCCCAGTCTTGCAACATCATCGCACGCAGGGCACTACTTCGCCGGCGACGCCAGCGGCTGACCTTTTTCGAGCACATACACCGCGGTGAGTTTCGCGGTCTTGTCGGAGCCCGCGCCTTCGTTGTGGATCGCGCGATCAGGAACCGTCAGGCTTTCGCCGGCGCGGAACACCTTCTCCGGCTGGCCGTCCAGGTGGAGCCAGAACTCGCCCTCGATCACCTGCGCCATCACCACGCCCGGATGGAAGTGGCGGCCCGCCTTGAAGCCGGGCGCGATCTCGACGTTGGCGTAGATCATTTCGAGGTTGGTGCCGGGCACGTCGGTCTTCTGCAAAATCGTGCGCTTGACCGGCGACGGCTGCACCGGGGTTTGCGCCTGCAGGGTCGCAATGCCGAACAACACCAGACCGGCGCAGACCGCGAAGGGCTTGAGCATGACGTGTCTCCCTGACGATGTTCTTGTTGCATCACGAAGCATCGCATGCCGGTGCGACGGAGGCCAGACGGCAGCGCCTCAGTTGCGGACTCGTCGTCGACCGCAGCCACGTATGCGCGGCGCAAATGGCCCCACCGCGCAGTGGCGTGCGCTTGTGATACCGGGCATGGAATGCAACAAGATCGAGAAAACAGGAAGGAACTAGCGAATGCGCGTCGTTGCACTTGAAGAGCATTTCACCGTCCCGGCTCTGGTCCGCCGCATCGATCCTGCCGCCATCAGCCGGCGCGGCTTCAGGTCGCGCAGAGCGCCGGCCAGCGGCGTCAACCCGCTCGAGCTCCTGCCCGAGCATCGGCGAGCGCCGCCTGAAGTCCATGGACGAAGCCGGCATCACCGTGCAGGTGCTCTCGGGCACGGGGCCCGGTCCCGATCTCGTGCCGGGTCCAGACGGCGTCGCCATCGCGCGCGAGATGAACGACCATCTGGCGGCGGCGATCGCGCGCCATCCCGACCGGTTTGCGGGCTTCGCCGTGCTGCCGATGCAGAGCCCCGACGCCTGCGTCGCCGAGCTGACGCGCGCCGTCAAGGACCTGCATTTCGTCGGCGCGCTGATCAACGGCACGACCGACGGCCGCTTCCTCGATCACCCGAGCTATGACGGCTTGCTGGCGACCGCGGTCGAGCTCGACGTTCCGATCTACCTCCATCCGCACCTGCCGCCCGAGCCGGTGCGCCAGGCCTATTTTTCCGACCTGCTGCCGGGCGCCGGCCGCGTGCTCGAAGCCGCCGCCTGGGGCTGGCATTCGGAGACCGCGATCCACGTGCTGCGCCTGGTGCTCGCCGGCACGCTCGACAAGTATCCCGCGGCTGAAGCTCGATCATCGGCCACATGGGCGAGATGCTGCCGGTGATGCTGGCGCGCATCGACGAGGTCGTGCGCACTCGATATCGATCACCTGAAGCGGCCGATCAGCCGCACCATCGTCGATCAGGTCTGGATCACCACCAGCGGCATCTTCAGCCAGCCGCCGTTCCTGGCTGCGCTGCAGACGTTCGGCATCGACCGGATCATGTTCTCGGTCGACTACCCCTATGCGCCGAACACGCGCGGCCGCGACTTCCTCGACGACGTCGCGCTGCGCCGGCCGACATGGCCAAGCTCACGCACGGCAATGCCGACCGGCTGCTGAAGCTCAAGACCGGCGCTTGATCGCCAAGGCTGCGGTTCAGCTTTCCAGTTCGACCGTGTCGAAGTCGGCCGGCAGCACGATTTCGAGCACCTCGCAATCGTCCGAGTAGTCGAGCACGACATGCTCGATGCGCGGCGGCTGGATCCAGCAGCTGCCGGCCCGCATGACGTGCGCACCCTGCCCCGCAAGCTCGGTCTTGAGCCAGCCCTTGAGCACATAGACCATCTGGAAGTCGACGTCGTGATAGTGCCGCTTCGACACCTCCTCCGGCCGGCAGGGCGGCACGAACCGGATCACGTGCGCCTGCACCATGCCCTGGGTGGCTTTGGCCATTCCAAGGTCGCGGTAGTGAGCATAGCGGCGCAGGCCGCGCGTCGAAGTCCTCGTCACGGTGGTGGCTCACCGTGAACGCATGCTTCGGCCGTGCCTTGGCTTTGGTCTGCGTGGCACGAGCCAGCGATTTCGACTTGGCGCCCGCTCGCCGCTTGGTTGCAGCCTGCGGACGCCGCGCACTCGTCCGGGCCTTGGATTTGCCCTTCGCCTTCGCTCTTGCCATGGGTTTCCTCCGTTTTGCCGGCGATGCTACGCGCCGGCCGCGCCATTGAACAGCGCGCGAGGACCCGGCCGCACCACCGCCCTTTTCCTCCCCGCGAGGAGGCGCTAAAGGACTGCGCAACCCCCATATATCGGGCGACAAGAGTCGAGTTTCGGAGCAGTTATGGCCAAGCCGCGGACCCTCTACGACAAGATCTGGGAAGACCACCTGGTGGATGAGCAGCCGGACGGCACCTGCCTCATCTATATCGACCGGCATCTCGTTCACGAGGTGACCTCGCCGCAGGCCTTCGAAGGCCTTCGCCTCACCGGCCGCAAGGTGCATTCGCCGGAGAAGACCCTACTGGTGGTGGACCACAACGTCCCGACCACCGACCGCAATCTGCCGAATCCAGACCCGGAAAGCGCCGCGCAAATCGAGTATCTGGCCGAGAATGCCAAGCTGTTCGGGCTCGAATACTACAACGAGTTCGACAAGCGGCAGGGCATCGTCCACATCATCGGTCCCGAGCAGGGCTTTACCTTGCCGGGCGTCACGCTGGTCTGCGGCGACAGCCACACCGCGACCCATGGCGCGTTCGGCGCGCTGGCCTACGGCATCGGCACCTCGGAGGTCGAGCACGTGCTCGCGACCCAGACGCTGATCCAGTCGAAGTCGAAGAACATGCGCGCGGTGGTCGACGGCAAACTGCCGCAGGGCGTCGCCGCCAAGGACATCATCCTCGCGATCATCGGCGAAATCGGCACCGCGGGCGGTACCGGCTATGCGCTGGAATATGCCGGCGAAGCGATCTCCTCGCTCAGTATGGAAGGCCGCATGACGATCTGCAACATGTCGGTCGAAGCCGGCGCCAAGGCCGGCTTCATCGCACCCGACGAGAAGGCGTTCGAGTATCTCAAGGGCCGGCCGAAGTCGCCCAAGGGCGGCGCCTGGGAACAGGCGATGCGCTACTGGGAGACGCTGCGCTCCGACGATGGTTCGCACTTCGACCGCGAGATCAGGCTCGATGCCGCGAAACTCCCACCGCTCGTCACCTGGGGCACGAGCCCCGAGCAGGTCATCTCGATCACCGGCCGGGTGCCGGTGCCGGCCGAGATCGCCGACGCAAATAAGCGGATCGCTGCCGAAACTTCGCTTGGCTACATGGGCCTTAAGGGCGGCGAGAAGATCACCGACATCGCGATCGACCGCGTGTTCATCGGCTCCTGCACCAACGGCCGGATCGAGGACCTGCGCGCCGCCGCCAAGGTGGCGGAGGGCAAGAAGGTCCGCGACGGCGTCAACGCCATGATCGTGCCGGGTTCCGGCCTGGTGAAGGAGCAGGCCGAGGCCGAAGGCCTCGACAAGATCTTCCTGAAGGCCGGCTTCGAGTGGCGCGAGCCGGGCTGCTCGATGTGCCTCGCCATGAACCCCGACAAGCTCGCGCCGGGCGAGCGCTGCGCCTCGACCTCGAACCGAAATTTCGAGGGCCGGCAGGGCTACAAGGGCCGCACGCACCTGGTCTCGCCCGCGATGGCGGCCGCCGCCGCGATCGCGGGCCACTTCGTTGACGTGCGGGATTGGAAGTAGCCTCAGTCAACCGACCTCTCCCCCACTCCAACGCAATCCGGTAGCATGCGCCGTCCCCGCGCTCGGGGACGGTCAACGACGCCCTGCGTCAAAGCGGGCGTAACAAGGGGCAATGCTCATGTCGATGGAGAAATCGGCCTCACCATCATGGCTCGGCTGCACCGACGGCATCGCCGCGCAATGGCAAGATTTCCTGCTGCTGCTCGCCCGCGTGCTGCTCGGCTGGATCTTCGTTTCCAGCGGCTGGCGCAAGCTGATGGATATTCCGGGCTTCGTCAAAACGATGCCGCGCCGCGACCTGCCGGAATTCCTCGGCTACATCGCTCCGCCGGTCGAATTCATCGGCGGGCTTTGTCTACTGCTGGGGCTTGCCACCCGTTACGCGTCGCTGGTGATGCTGCTGTTCCTCATCATCGCGTCATTCAGCTCGCACCGCTTCTGGGCCGTGGAGCAGGCGCAGGTCGCCAACCAGTCCAGCCACTTCTGGAAGAACGTCTCGATGATGGGCGGCACGCTGCTGCTGTTCGTCACCGGCGCCGGTCGTTACGCGCTCGACGCCGTCTTGCGGCGCAGAGCCTGAGGGGGCGTCAGCGCGCCTCCCACCAGCAGCTCATCCGGGGCACGACCACGAGCCCGCTCGGACGCGCCTCCTGCACGAGCCGCGCCTTGCATTGCCGCACGGCGTTCGGCCCCGGATACTCGTACTCGTACGGGACCGGATAGTCGGTCGAGTACCTCCGGTAAGGATACATTGGCTGCACCCGCAGCCGCGTCGGCGGCCGCCGCGCGTCGAGCCGCGACTGGGCGGAAAACTCCGTGGCGCCCCGGCGCGGCTCGCTCTGTGCCTGAGCGTCGCCGGTAGCGAATAGCAGGCCAGCCGCAACCGCAAGCGCCCCTGCCCGAACCGCCTGCACCCGGTCACTCGTTGTCATGCGCCCTCCCCGGGAAGGTCCGCGCCGCGCCCGAACCTGATTCCTCGGCCGATCACCCTGCCGCACGCTCGCCCATCGGGGCTGCCCCGTCAATAACGCACCGAATTGGGTCAGGCGAGGCATGGCTTCCACCTTTGGCCGCGCTCGCCTAGATACAGCACCATGTCCGAGGCCCCCTTTGCCAATCCGCTTGCCTGGCGTCCCGTCAAGGCGCCCTCCCTCGCAGAGTTCGAGGCGATGGCGATCGAGGCGTTGCGCCGCCTGCCCGATGAATTCCGTGCGCTGTGCGAGGGCGTGGTGGTGCGGGTCGACGACTTCCCGACCAACGAAGTGCTCGACGAACTCGGCGCCCAGACCGAATTCGACCTGCTCGGGTTGTTCCAGGGCGTCGGCTTGCCGTTCCGCTCCGAGAGCGCCCCGACGCAGATGCCCAACATGATCTGGCTCTACCGCCGCCCGATCCTCGACTACTGGGCCGAGCACGACGAGACATTGGGCGAGATCGTCACCCACGTCCTGGTGCACGAGATCGGCCACCACTTCGGCCTGTCGGACGACGACATCGCACGGATCGAGGCCAGCGCCGCCTGATACCCCGACAGGCGCTCCATCGCTCTTGACAAACCCCGGCTCGCGCCGTGAATGAGAACAATTCTACTGCAATCCGACCCGCAGAGTGCCAAATGGACAAGTTCACCAAGCTCGAAGGCGTCGCCGCGCCGCTCAAGATGATCAACGTCGACACCGACGCGATTATTCCGAAGCAGTACCTGAAAACCATCAAGCGCACCGGCCTCGGCAAGGGTCTGTTTTCGGAGAAGCGCTTCAAGGACGACGGCAGCGAGAACCCCGACTTCGTGCTCAACAAGCCGGCCTACCGCAAGGCGAAGATTCTCGTCGCCGGCGACAATTTCGGCTGCGGCTCGTCGCGCGAACACGCGCCCTGGGCGCTGATGGATTTCGGCATTCGCTGCGTGATCTCGACCTCGTTCGGCGATATCTTCTACAACAACTGCTTCAAGAACGGCGTGCTGCCGATCAAAGTCTCGCCCGAGGACCTGGAGAAGCTGTTCGACGACGCCGAGCGCGGCGCCAATGCCACGCTGTCGATCGACCTCGAGAAGCAGGAAATTCGCGGGCCGGACGGCGGCGTGGTGACGTTCGAGATCGACGCTCACCGCAAGCACTGTCTGCTCAACGGCCTCGACGACATCGGCCTGACCAATCTCAAGAAGGACAAGATCGAGGGCTTCGAAGAGAAATCCAAGATGGCGCGCCCCTGGGCGTAGCATCGTCCTCAACGTCCAGCTCGATCGTTACCTGCTTTCGGTAGCCTGCTAGTGTGCGTCCGCCGGGGCGCGCGCCGCAGCTGCGCGCCCTTGATCGGCTGTGCGATTGAAGGAGCGATCGACATGAACAAGGCCGACGTCATTCAAAGCGTGTCCGAAAAGACCGGCATCGCGCCCGACGTTTGCGAACGGATCCTCAAGGCGTTCGAACAGCAGGCGGGCGACTCGCTCACCGGCCAGGGCGCCCACCAAGCCGATCTGTTGGCGCGAATTGCGCAAGAGACCGGCGAGCCTTCGGCGGATTGCGAGAAAGTGCTGACCGCAAGCGGCGAGGTCGTGAAAGCCGGGATTGCCGACAAGCTCGGCTTCCTTAAGGGCCTGTTCGGGCGATCTTGAGCGCGCGCGATGGCGCAAACCTGACGACAGGCGCGACGCAAGGACGCTCGACAAGCACGCGGCCGCAGCGGCAAACTGCGCGTCCAAGAAAAGAAATGCGGGAGCGTCCATGTCACGATTGTCAGCCGCACCGGTGCGCGCCGCTTTGGCTGCGCTCGCGTTTGCCCTAGTGCAGCCCGTTGCGGCGCAGGAGACGTATCCGAACCGCCCGCTCCTGCTGACGCACGGATTCGGCGCCGGCGGCAACGGCGATGTCGTCTCGCGCATCGTCGGCGAAGCGATCTCGCCGCGCCTCGGCCAGCCGGTAGTGATCGAGCCCAGGCCTGGCGCCGGCGGCAATACCGCATCGGCACGCCTCGTGAAGTCCGAGCCTGACGGCTACACGCTGATCAGCCTGACCGGCGGACACGCCGTGTCGGCCGCGATCTACAAGTCGCTACCGTTCGACCCGGTCGACGATTTCCAGTTCGTCTCGGTCTACGGCTACCAAGCGTTCATGATCGCGGTGAAGAAGGGTAACGCCATCAAGACAATCCCCGACCTGATCGCCGCCGCCAAGGCCGCGCCCGGCAAGCTGACCTATTCTTCGGTCGGCATCGGCTCGACCCAGCATCTCGCCGGCGAGCTGTTCTGCGCGATGGCCGGCATCGCGATGACGCATGTGCCCTATCGCGGCGGCTCGGCGCCGATGACCGACCTGCTGGGCGGGCAGATCGACCTGTCGTTCGATTCCATCACGGTGATCGAGCCGCAGGTGCGCGCCGGCACCGTTGAGGCGCTTGGCGTCACCAGCGGCGACGAAATGGTGGAGTCTGCCGGACGTGACCCCGGTCGCCGCCACCGTGCCGGGCTACGACGTGCGCACCTGGCTCGGGATGGCGGCGCCCAAGGCTACGCCAGCGTCGGTGGTCGCACGCCTCAACGCTGTGGTGCGCGAGGGCCTTGCCGACAAGCCGGTCGACGAGCGCCTGCGCAAACTCGGCATGGATGTGCGCGCCAGTTCACCGGACGAGATGCGCACGCTCGTCGCCTCGCAGATCGCCAATTGGAAGAAAGTCGTCGCCGACGCCAATATCCCGCAGCAGTAGTCGTCGCGGCAAGTGGTGCGCCATTCGTGGTGCTCGATGCGCCGTCAATTGCCCCAGCGGTCGCGCCACATCTGTTCGCCGATGCTGCAGGAGATGCGCGGCGCGCGCGCCTGCGCGGGGACGACCTGCGCCTTCGGCGTATGACCGGCGATCTCCAGCACCAGCTTGGTGCGGGTCGCTTCCTTGAACTGGTTGCGATCGCGGATCGGGATGACGAACGCGCCGGGCCCGCCAATTACGCAATCCTCGAAATAGACGTCGAGGTCCTCGATATCCATCGTGAACGAGTTCGGCCGTTTAAGCAGGATCGGCAAACCGTTGATGGTGATGCCGGAGGCCACCAGTTCGTCACGCGTGAGCGTTACCAAGCCGCCGCTGTTATTGGCGCCGTCGCCGGAAACATCGACCACTCGGCGAATGCCGCGATAGCCCGAACCGAACAACGGCTTGGCGAAGTTCAGCGCGCCCGTAATGGAGGTCCGCGACGCCCGCCGGTAGGGCGCGCGCGCAATCTCGTTGGCGAAGGCATCGGCGGCTTCCGGGCCGTCGATCAGCCGCCACGGGACGACGATCTTCTGATCGTAAGGGCCGGCCCACTCGAAATAGGTCAGGGCCACCTTGCCGTGCATGCCGCCGCGTAAAGCGTGCATAAACTCGCGTGACGTGATGCCGGTGATATACCCCTCGCGCTGGAGGGCCTGCTCTTCGGGGTCCATCGAGTAGGACACGTCGACGGCGAGAACCAGTTCGGTATCGACCGCGATTGCGCCAACCGACCGCTCGGCCAGTAGCGGACGCGTCGGCGCCGCAATCCCCCCGCTGAAGCCGCCAATCGCCCCGGCCGTCCCAGCCGCGATGAGCAAAAACAGCGCAAAATAGCCACGCATCCGACCCTCCGCCGGAATCTGACTCGGCCGACATGCTGCCACGGGCGTGAGGCCGGGGAAGGGACGCAAGCGGGCACCCGACGCCTGCAAATCGGGCATTTCCAGCCTCCAAGACGGCTGACCGGGCGGGGATGAAGCGCTTGAAGCCACCCTAATGCCACAGTGACTTGCTTGAGATTTGCCGATTGCGACGAGATTCTTTCGGGGGGGACATGACGCAACCGTTTCGAACGCAACTGGCTGCGCTGGCAATCGTATTTGCCGGCCTGTTGGCCGGTCCTTCGGTTGCCGCCCGAGACGACGTGATTCAGGCCAAGGTGGGAGTGGAGTTGCTGTCGCAGGAGCAGCAGAAGGTGCTCTGGATGCGGGTCGAGCGGTTCGCCAGCATGGAATCGTTTGCCGCTTTCTGCGGACGACCGTCCAACATCGAACGGCGGGTCATCGGCGCAGTGCAGGCCTGCATCACGCCGGCCTCACTCCAGCAGGTGATCACGCAGTTTCGCAAGAATCTGAAAGAGAAGAACGGCAGCATCACCGCCGACAAATCAATCTGCCAGGAAGCGCGCATCAAGAATCTGGTGAAGGAGATTCACACCTCGATCGACACGCTGGTCAACGAGGTAACGCGCATGTGCCAGAGCTGCCTGATCTGCTGACCGGCATTGCCGGCCGGCTCAGTGCCCCTCCAGGAAGATATAGTTCTGCCAGCTGCGCATGCGCAGCAGGATTTTGCGTATCATCGAGACGTGGTGCCAGTGGTCGGTATAGATCGCGACCTGGGCGGCCGCGCCGAGCGGGATCTGGTAGTCCGACATATCGTCGGTGATGTCGATGACCGCGAGCGCCCGGCCGCCGTCGGTTCGCGCGCCAAAATCGACAAGGGTACCGCGTCGCCTGTAGCTGCCCGGCCGCGATCGCATCCAGCACGATCCGCACCTTGCCCTTGAATACGCGACCAGGCACGGCATCGAACGCGACTTCGGCGTCGTCGCCCGCCTTGACCCGCTGCAAGCGAATTCTGCTGGAACGCCGCCCCGAGTTCCTGATCGCCCTTGTTGGTGTTGACGAACACCATGACGGGCCGCAGCGGCGCCGGCACCACGTACATCCCCGGCCGCAACGCCAACTGCGTGACGAAGCCAGCCGCCGGCGCCCGGGTGACGGTCTGCTCGAGATCGTACTGGGCATCGCGCGAGCTCGGCGCGCAGGCGCGCGACCGCGGTGTTGACGCCGTCGATGTTCGACGTATAGGCGAGCCGTGCGCGCTCCTCTTCGGCTCTGGCCGCCGACCAGCGTCTGTCTCGCGGTTTCGAGATTGCGCGCGAAGGTATCGAGCGTCGCCTGGGCGATGACCTTCTTCTCGAACAGCTCGAGCCTGCCGGTCGTAGTTCTGCTGGGCCAGCTCGAACTGCGCGTTCGCCCGTTCCGACCTCCGCGGTCGCCTGGTCGAGCGAGGCCTTCAGCTGCTTGACATTCTGCTCGGCTTCCGCGAGCGCTGCCTTCTTCTGATCGACGATGTACTCGTAGGGCTTCGGATCGATGCGGAACAGAACGTCGCCTTCCTTGAGCGGCGTGTTCGCCTGCACCGGAACCTCGATCACGCGGCCCTTCACCGACGGCAGCACCGGCGTCACCGCGAAGTAGATGCGGGCATTGGTCGTGAACGGATGATTGTAGTTCATGATCAGCAGCAGCAGCGCGATGCCGATGATGCCGCCGAGCGTCGCGGTCGCAAGCGACCACTGGTTGACCGGAATCTTGAACATCTTGAAGATGACGATAGCAGATCGAGACGTAGATCAGGATCAGCAGAAGCTCCATCACGCGCCTCCGTCCGCTCGCCGTCCATTGGCCGGCGTCAGCCGCGTTGGCGGCCGCATCTTGACAGCGGAGGTTCGCCGGCGCTCGCGCGATTCGGCCTGCGACGGCGAGGCCTCGGCCGCTCGCTAGCCGGAACCGTGCCGCGCTCGCGCTTCCTCGAGCATGGCGATGCGGCGCTTGAGCTCCGCCAGTTCTTGCGCGGATCCGGCGGGCCCGTGTTGAGCCGCGAGAAACCCCAGCCGCGCTCCGGCCGGTAGGCCATCGCCCAGATCCACAGGAACGGCCACAGCGCGTGCAGGGTGAACAGGCTGACCCAGCCGGCCGCGTGGATTGCGTCCTGGTGCGGATGATGGCGCGACTCCGCGATCATATGCGGAATGTCGTGGATCGCGATGATGCCGTAGAAGATCACGACCACCACGAACAGCAGCAGAAACAGCGCGAAGTAGTTCAGAAACGGATCGCCCATGGCCGCTACTCTACCCGGTCAAACAAGGGTAAATTAACAGACAAATGGCGGCAGCAGGAGCCTTGATGAGTATCAAGATTGTTTGCAAATCTGGCGTTACCGGCCCTTATCGGACGGAAACTCTGCCGGAGACACGCCGATGCTGGAATGGTTGATCGACGGCTTCTTTTCGTTGCTGAAATCGATTCCGCCGCTTTGGACCGAAGCGGGCTCGGCCAACTTCATGCTGGTCCGCGCCATGCTCGGATTGCTGCTACTCGTACTGATTGCCTATCTGATCGCGATGCGCCCGTTCCGGTCGGCGGTCGCGAGCTGCATGAAGAAGCTTGGCAGCCTGTTCGTCCGGCATTGATGGCAGACGCGCGACGACCTGGGTATTACAGCCGCAGCGCCGCTTCGGGCGGCGTGTATTTCAGCTTCAGCGCCGCTGCGACCGCCCGATAGGTCACCAGCCCTTCGTAGACGTTGAGCCCATTGCGCAAGTGCAGGTCCTCGCCGAGCGCGCGGCGATAGCCCTTGTCGGCGAGCGCCAGCACGAACGGCAGCGTCACGTTGTTGAGCGCGAAGGTCGAGGTGCGGGCGACCGCGCCCGGCATGTTGGTGACGCAGTAGTGCACGACATCGTCGACGACATAGGTCGGCGCGCGAGTGCGTGGTCGGCCGCGAGGTCTCGGCGCAGCCGCCCTGGTCGATGGCGATATCGACGATGACCGAGCCCGGCTTCATCGCCTTGACGGTCGCGGCCGTGATCAGCTTCGGTGCGGCGGCGCCCGGAAGCAGCACCGACGCCGATCACGAGATCGGCGCGGCGGCACAGCGTCTCGATCGCATCGCTGGTCGAGAACACCGTGCGCACCTGCGACGCCGAGCTGACTGGCGATCCGGCGCAGCACCTCCGGGTTGCGGTCGATGACCGTGACGGTCGCGCCCATGCCGGCGCTGATCAGCGCCGCGTGGGTGCCGGCGACACCGCCGCCGAGAACCACGACGTCGGCGGGCGGCACGCCGGGAACGCCGCCGAGCAGCACGCCGCGGCCGCCGTTCTCCTTCTCGAGGCAACGCGCCCCGACATGCGGCGCCATGCGGCCCGCCACCTCCGACATCGGCGTCAGCAGCGGCAGCGTGCCCTGCGGACTGGTCACGGTTTCGTAGGCAATGGCGATCACGCCGGAGGCCACAGGTCGTCGGTCTGCTCGGGATCCGGCGCCAGATGCAGATAGGTGAACAGGACTTGTCCCGGCCGGAGCTTCTTGCGCTCGACCGCGAGCGGCTCCTTGACCTTCACGATCAGCTCGGCGCGCCCGAAGATCTGATCGGCGTCGGCGACGATCTCGGCTCCGACCGCGTGGTAGTCGGCATCGGAAAGGCCGGCCCCGACTCCGGCACTCGGTTCGACGAGGACGTGGTGACCGTTCGCGGTCAGCTCCCGCACCGTCGACGGCACCAGTCCGACCCGAAATTCGTTGTCCTTGATTTCCTTGGGCACGCCGACGAGCATGGGGCTATTCCGTCGATCGCGTCGGGATGGACTACGACGCAGCGCAAAAATCCTGACCTATCTTTGCTTGATCTCGCCCGAGCCGGAAACGCTCGACGTGATCTTCGGCGAGCCGACATACCATATGGAGCCCGAGCCCAACACGATGGCTTCGAGTTCATCCTGCGCATTCACCGTCGCATCGCCCGATCCGCGGACAGCCACTTTCGCGCGCTTCGCCTTCAGCCCAGCCGCGTTGGCCGAGCCACTGCCACTGATCGAAATCGTCAAGTCCTCGATCCGGCCCGTGGCGTTGATCTCGCCCGACCCCGCGACCGCCATCGCCAACCCGTCTCCGTCGAGCCCGCTGGCATCGACGATACCGGAGCCGCTGACACCGAGCTGCCGCAGATCGTTGACGGTGATCTTGTAGAACGGTCGCTTTCCGGACACGCTCTTGTCCTTCGCCACCGACAGGTGAAGCGTCCCGTCCTTGACCTCGGACGTGAACAGCGCAAGCAGATTGTCGTCGGCCGTCACCTCGACGCTTTCCGTCCCGGTGCGCTCGATCAGAACTCGCGCATCGACATCCGACAACCGGATTGCGTTGAATGCCGCAACCGGCCGCACCTCCGTCTTGCTCATTCCCGAACCGTTGATCATCGGCCCTTCGCTGCGCACCGTTATACAATCGCTCGTGCACGTCGATTTGACGCTGCTGTCGCAGGCGGTCAGGACGAGGAGAACTAGTGCCCCGAACCCGAAGTTCGCGCACATCGTGCGGCAAAATCCGATCGCGAACTTCGGGTTCAAAAGGGGCACGAGAATCATAGAGTTGCTAGTGGTCCTTGGATTCCGAAGTTCGCAAACGAGGGTGCCGCACAAATGATGCGAACTTCGGAATCGGACCATTAGAACACCCGACAAACTCCGCGCCATCGCGGTCACCGATTTAACGGCTCGGTCGAGACAATCTCGATGCCGAAGCCCGCGAGCCCGACGTATGTGAGTTTGCGCGCTGTGAGCAGCCGGATTGAGGAAATGCCGAGGTCCTTGAGAATCTGCGCACCAAGCCCGACCTCGCGCCAACTGCGCGAGCGGGCCACTTCCGACGTCGTCGAGTCGGATTGCGGGATGGCATGGGTCGGTACGCCGGCCGCACCGTCGCGGAGAAACACCAGCACGCCGCGGCCCTCCTGCTTGAATCGCTCGAGCGAGGCATGCACCGGATTGGCGCCGCCGAACACGTCGCGGATGATGTCGGCGCGATGCAGCCGCGCCGGCATGTTCTTGCCGTCGCCGATGCGGCCGTAGACGAACGCCATGTGCTGGATGGCGTCGAACGGCGTCACATAGGCATAGCCGGCAAGCGTGCCGATCGCGCTCTGCACCGGAAACTCGCCGATGCGCTTGACGAGCTTATCGCGCGACTGCCGGTAGGCGATGATGTCGGCGATCGAAATCTGCTTGAGCTTGTGGCGTTCGGCGAACGCCGAGACTGCCGGCCCGCGCATGACGGTGCCGTCGTCGTTCATCAGTTCGGACAGCACGCCGACCGGCGGCAGCTCGGCAAGCCGGCACAGATCGATGCACGCTTCGGTATGGCCCGACCGCATCAGCACGCCGCCATCCTTGGCGACCAGCGGGAACACGTGGCCGGGCCGCACGAAATCGGCGGCGCCGCTGTTGCCGTTGGCGAGCGCGCGCACGGTGTTGGTGCGCTCCTCGGCCGAGATGCCGGTGGTGAGGCCGTGGCGCACGTCGACCGACACAGTGAACGCGGTGCCGAGCGGCGCGTCGTTCGCCGCCACCATCGGATCGAGATGCAGGCGGCGCGCCTCGTCGGCCGAGAGCGGCGCACATACGATGCCGGAGGTGTTGCGGATGATGAACGCCATCTTCTCGGGCGTGCACAGCGAGGCCGCGACGAACAGGTCGCCCTCGTTCTCGCGATCGTCGTCGTCGGTCACGACCACGATCTCGCCCGCGGCGAAGGCGGCAAGAACATCCTCAACACGCTGATGAATATCGGTCACGCTTCGGTTCTCTTTCTCTCCACGCACTTCCTTCACCCTCCCCTGCGGGGGAGGGTCGCGAGCCCGGCCTCTTGGCCGGGGGGAGCGGGGTGGGGTGAATTCTTGTAGCCGAAAGCTCACCCCACCCCGATCGCCTTCGCTTCGCTGCGGCGATCGACCCTCCCTCTCCAGGGGAGGGTGGCCGCCGCAGCACCGTCCGTGCTCACGTCTCCGGCTTCCGGAACGGCCAACACGTACCATCGCCGACCTGTCCGCGATGACGCAGATAGTGATCGGCGAGCACGCACGCCACCATCGCCTCGCCGATCGGCACCGCGCGGATGCCGACGCAGGGATCGTGGCGGCCCTTGGTCATGATCTCGGTTTCGTCGCCGTGGCGGTCGACCGTGCGCCGCGGCGTCAGGATCGACGACGTCGGCTTGACGGCAAACCGGCAGACGACCGGCTGGCCGGTGGAGATGCCGCCCAGAATGCCGCCGGCATGGTTCGACAGGAAGATCGGCCTGCCGTCGTTGCCCATGCGCATTTCGTCGGCATTGTCCTCGCCGGAGAGCGCGGCGGCCGCGAAGCCCGCGCCGATCTCGACGCCCTTGACGGCGTTGATGCCCATCAGCGCGGCGGCGAGATCGCCGTCGAGCTTGCCGTAGATCGGCGCGCCGAGGCCGGCCGGCACGCCGTCCGCCACCACCTCGATGACCGCGCCGACCGACGAGCCGCTCTTGCGGATATCGTCGAGATAGCTCTCCCAGAGTTTCGCCGCTTGCGCGTCCGGACAGAAGAACGGATTGCGCTCGACCTCGTCCCAGTCCCAGCGCGCGCGGTCGACCTTGTGTTCGCCGATCTGGATCAGCGCGCCGCGCACTGTCATGCCGGGCACGATCTTGCGCGCGATCGCGCCGGCCGCGACCCGCATCGCGGTCTCGCGCGCCGACTGCCGGCCGCCGCCGCGATAGTCGCGGATGCCGTACTTGACGTCGTAGGTGAAGTCGGCGTGGCCGGGCCGGTACTTGTCCTTGATGTCGGAATAGTCCTTGGAGCGCTGGTCGGTGTTCTCGATCACCAGCGCGATCGGCGTGCCGGTCGTGACCTGGACGCCGCTCTCGTCGTTGAACACGCCGGAGAGGATTTTCACCTCGTCCGGCTCGCGCCGCTGGGTGGTGAAGCGCGACTGGCCGGGCCGGCGCTTGTCGAGATAGGGCTGGATGTCGGCCTCGGTCAGCGCGATGCCGGGCGGGCAGCCGTCGACCACGCAGCCGATCGCCGGCCCGTGGCTCTCGCCGAAGGTCGTGACCCGGAACAGATGGCCGAAGGTATTGAACGACATGGTTTTCTGCCTGCGGTGTGGTAGCCCGCAGGTCGGCGTGGGTCAAATCGCCGGACGTTGCTCACGCATAGCGCGCGAGCGCGAGTTGCCGGCGATAGACGTAGACCACCCCTGGTCGATCGCCTGGTGGGTCGCGGCGTCCGGCGGCACGATGGCGAGGTGCGCCAACAGCGCCCGCGCGGTGCCGCCATGCGCCGTCACCACCGCGTCACGCTCGAGCTCGTCGTACCACGCGCCGACGCGGGCCGTGACCTGCGCGTAGCTTTCGCCGCCTGGCGGCAGAAAGCCCCACTTGTCGCTCTCGCGCTTGGCGACAACGTCGCCGTCCCGCTTGATCACGTCGTCGTAGGTCAGTCCCTCCCAGTCGCCGAACGCGATCTCGGCGAGCCTGTCGTCAATCTCGTAGTTCGTGCCGGGCAGGCCGAGCGACGCGCGCACCAGTTCCATGGTCTCGCGTGCGCGGACGAGCGGACTCGAGACATAGATGAAGTCCTCCGGTGCGCGGCCGTCGCGCGCGAACAGGTCTGCAGGATCTCGCCACAGCGCAGCGCCTGGCTACGGCCTTCCGGGATGAGCGGGACATCGTGGCGGCCCTGCAGCCGCTGCTGCACGTTCCACTCGGTCAGGCCGTGTCGGACATAGTAGAGAACGGGCTTCGGCATGACGCTTTCGCCAGCAGCCTCACTCCTTGGCGACCGCGATGTCGGGCGCGTCGGGATGCTTCATGCCGACGATGTGGTAGCCGGCATCGACGTGCTGGATTTCGCCGGTCACGCCACGCGACAGGTCGGAGAGGAAATAGACCGCGGTGTCGCCGACCTCCTCGATCGACACGGTGCGACGCATCGGCGCGTTGAGCTCGTTCCATTTGAGGATGTAGCGGAAGTCGCCGATGCCCGACGCCGCCAGCGTCTTGATCGGACCGGCCGAGATCGGCGTTGACGCGGATGTTGTCCGCGCCGAGATCGGCGGCGAGATAGCGCACGGACGCTTCGAGCGCGGCCTTGGCGACGCCCATCACGTTGTAGTGCGGCATCCATTTCTCGGCGCCGTAATAGGTGAGCGTGAGCATCGAGCCGCCCTGCGGCATCAGCTTCTCGGCGCGCTGCGCGACCGCGGTGAAGGAATAGCAGCTGATGTGCATCGTCTTGGCGAAGTTGTCCGCCGACGTGTCGACGTAGCGGCCGGTGAGCTCGTCCTTGTCGGAGAACGCGATGGCGTGCACCAGGAAATCGAGCCGGCCCCATTTCTGCGCCACCAGCGCGAACACCGCATCGATGGTAGCGGGTTCGGTCACGTCGCAATGGCCGGCAACCAAGCCGCCGACTTCCTGCGCCAGCGGTTCGACTCGTTTCTTCAGCGCGTCGCCCTGATAGGTGAGCGCCAGCTCGGCACCTTGCGCATGGCAGGCCTTGGCAATGCCCCAGGCAATCGACCGGTTGTTGGCGACCCCCATGATCAGGCCGCGCTTGCCCCGCAGAAGGCCTGTGTTTTCCGCCATGCTGGTCCTCATTCTGGCCGGCGGCGAACCGACGGTCTCGTATGGCATAGGGGGGTAGGACCAGCAAGCCGCCCCAAGCCAGCGCGGAATATCGCAACGGCCGCAGGGTTTGTATGACTGCGGCGGCGGAGGGCGCGAAGCTTGCGTCCTGCGGCGAGCCGGCGGAAGCCAGCATCCCGCCGCCTTAGAGAACCGGCACGGAGCGCGTCGTGAGCGGACGGTACGGCGGTTTCCACAGCGGGATCGAGGCCTCGATCCCGGCCTTGCGCCGATATGCGCGCGCACTGACGCGCGACGCCGAGCTCGCAGACGATCTGGTGCAGGACACGCTCGTGCGCGCGCTGCGCTCCGAGCATCTGTTCCACGGCGGCGACATCCGCAGCTGGCTCTACACCATCCTGACCAACCTCAACCGCAACCGGCTGCGGTCGCTGGCGCGGCGGCCGGCGCTGATGACAATCGACGACAACGACGCGCCCGACATGGCGGGCCCCGAGGCCGGCGGCCGCGACATCGAGCGCGCGCTGGCTGCGCTCGGCGAAGAGCAGCGTGCGGCGCTGCTGCTGGTCGTGCTCGAAGGACTGAGCTACCGCGAAGTCGCGGACATTCAGGGCATCCCGATCGGCACCGTGATGTCGCGCCTCGCGCGCGCCCGCATGCAGATCAAGGCCTATCTCGACGGCGAGCGCCCCGCGCTTCGCCGCATCAAGTGACTTGAAGGACGAGACCGATGATCGACCGTCATGCACCGGTGACCGAGGACGAGCTGCACGCTTACGTGGACGGCGAGCTTCCGGCCGACCGCCGTGCCGCCGTCGAGGCCTGGCTTGCGAGCCACCCGGACGACGCCGCGCGCGTGAACGAATGGCGCACGCAAGCGGACGCCATCCGCGCGCGCTATGGCGCGGTCGCCGGCGAGCCGGTGCCGGCGCGGTTCGATCTCGACCGGCTCATGCGCGCCGGCAGCCGCTCCTGGCGCGCGATCGCGGCCGCCGCCGCGATCGTGTCGTTCCTCGCCGGCGGCGTGGTCGGATGGATGGCGCATGGCGCCTCAGCGGAAGCGCCGAGCCAGTTCGACACGTACGCCATGCAGGCGCTCGACGCGCACCGGACTCTACGTGGTCGAGGTCCGCCACCCGGTCGAGGTGACCGGCGCCGAACGGCCGCACCTGGTGCAGTGGCTGTCGAAGCGGCTCGACTACCGGCTCCTGCTGCCCGACCTCGAATCGCGCGGCCTGAAGCTGGTGGGCGGGCGGCTGCTGCCGGGGCCGCTCGGTCCGGCGGCGCTGTTCATGTACGAAGGACCGTCGGGCGAGCGCTATACGCTCTACTGCGCGCGCACGAATGCGCCGCCGACCGCCATGCGCTTCAAGGCGGCCGACCGCTTCGCCGGCTTCTACTGGGTGGACCACGGCATCGCCTACGTGGTGTCGGGTCCGTCCGACCGCGAGAAGCTGTCCGGCGTGGCGCAGGCGGCCTACGACCAGATCGACCGCGCCGCGCCCGCCAAGACGTGACGGGCAACATCACTCCAGCAGACCGCGATCGACTTCAGCCAATCAGCAATCCACGGTGAGCGCGACGGCGCTATCGCAGCGATATCAGCTCAGCCCCTTGCGGGGATCGTACGGCTTGGTGTCGCGCCATTGCTGCATCAGCGCTTCGAGGTCGGGGTCGCTGCCCTCGGGCAGCATGATGCGCACGGTCGCCATCAGGTCGCCGGTGCTGCTCTTACCCGGAAAGCCTTTGCCCTTGAGGCGGAAGGTGCGGCCCGAATTGGTGCCGACCGGCAGGTTCAGTTCGACCGCGCCGCCGAGCGTCGGCACGCGGACCTTGCCGCCCAGCACCGCTTCGTAGAGCGTGATCGGCAGGTCGAGGCGTAGGTCGTTGCCGTCGCGTTCGAAAACGGGGTCGGGCGCGACCGAGACGCTGATCAGGAGATCGCCGGCCTTGCCGCTGCCCAATCCCGGCTGACCCTGCCCTTTCAGCCTGATCTGCTGACCTTCGGCGAGGCCCGCCGGAATCTTGACCTCGACTTCCTTGCCGTTCGGCAGTTCGACCCGCTTCTTCACGCCATGCGCCGCTTCCGGCAGCGTGATGGTGAGCGCCGCCGAGATATCCGCACCCTGGCCGCCGCCGAAGTCGTCGCCCTCAAACTCGTGACCGCCGCGCCGCCCGCCACGTCCGCCACGGCTGGCACGGCCGGCAAAGGCCTCCTTCAGGATATCCTCGAAGCCACCGAAGTTGCCGCCCGCCTGGCCGCCGCTGCGACTAAAGCCGCCTTCGGGGCCTCCCCAGGTGTAGGTCTCGAAATTGCCCTCGCGGCCGAAGCCGGCGTGCGGCCCGTGGCCGGCGCCCGCGCCAAAGCCCTCGAACCCCTGGAAGCGCGGCTTGCCTTCGGCATCGATCTCGCCGTTGTCGAATGCCTTGCGCTTGTCGGCATCGCCGGCGATCTCGTAGGCGGCGTTAAGCTCGGCGAACTTCGAGGCCGCGTCCTTGTCGTGCTTGTTGGCGTCGGGATGGAGTTTCTTGGCGAGCTTGCGGAAGGCGCTCTTGATGTCCTGAGCACTGGCGCTCTTGGACACCCCCAAGACCTCATAGGGGTCGCGCATTGTCGAAAACTTTCATGCCGTTCGTCACAAGTCGTTGCTCATCCGCCTCGCTGGAGTCGAGGCCGGAGCGTTCCATCTGCAAGCGCGCCGTTTCCTGATAGGCCGCCGTCCCAACCACGCCAATAGGGGAAAATGTGGGGAGGCCCGTCGCCGACCGCAACGCAGGGAGGCCGAAATTCGGAACCAAGTGAGCCTTTGCGGCTCAGGTGCGCTGCCAGGGCTTGAGCGCCCGCACTTCCCAGCGGCCCTTGTGCAACCGGCAAGCCTCGCCCCGGATCCAAGCCTCGCTGCCATTCTTCACGTAACTCGCCAGGAAATCGCGGCAGAGGAAGCCATCCTGGTTGTAGGCCGAAGCGATCGGCGTCACCGTCCCGCGCGCCCCGGTCTGGGGATTCTCCCACGGCAGGCTCGCGTCCTTGCCGCCGCGCGAGAGCACCTCGCTGGCGGCGGCGCGCGCGATGGCGAGGTCGCCCTCTGCCATGTCCGGGCCGGACCCCGGCTTGGCGGCAGCCGTTTGCACGGCACCACCCGTCTCGACGACCTTGTCGTCGCTTTTTCCGAACATCGAATCGAGCTGATAGGAGAATGCGCAGCCGCCGGCCGGCCCGCCTAGCGCGAATGCAACGAGCATCGCCAGTCCGGATCGCGCCGGGTGCCGGCGGCACGTCCTTGCACTATAACGGCGCTGCCGAAACTCCGGCGCCGATGCGACCACCTGGATACCCCGCCGAATGTCCGAATCGAACCCGATCAAACACCCGCCCTGGTTAACAGGCGGTGATTTTACGGCCGCTGACGAGCCTTTGCGGCTGTTCGCCGCGTGGTACGAGGAGGCCGTCGCGCGCGAGCCGGACCTCCCCAACGCCATGGCGCTCGCCACCGTCGATGCCGACGGGCTGCCGAACGTCCGCATGGTGCTGATGAAGGGCTTCGACCAGCAGGGCTTCGTGTTCTACACCAACGTCGAGAGCCCGAAGGGCCAGGAACTCGACGCCAGCCACAAGGCCGCGCTGCTGTTTCATTGGAAGTCGCTCAACCGGCAGGTCCGGCTGCGCGGCGCGGTCGAGCGCGTCACCGACAGCGAGGCCGACGCCTACTTCGCGACCCGCGCCCGCCTCGCACAGATCGGCGCCTGGGCGAGCAAGCAGTCAGCGCCGCTCGAAAGCCGCCTCGCATTCGAGAAAGCAATCGCGCTCGCGACGGCAAAATACGCCGTTGGAACCGTTCCAAGGCCGCCTTACTGGACCGGCTACCGGTTGCTGCCCACCATCATGGAATTCTGGCACGATCGGCCATTCCGGCTGCACGACCGCATCGAGTTCCAGCGCGAGCATGCTGGCGCACCTTGGAACAAGACGCGGCTTTACCCGTGAGCTAGTGTCCCGATTCCGAAGTTCGCATTATTTTGCCGCACTTGCGTTTGCGAACTTCGGAATCGAAGGACACTAGCAACTTATTGATCTAGTGTGGCTTTGGTTCAGAAGTCCGCATGTTGGATTCGCCGCAAGAGTGTTGCGGACTTCTGAACCGCCACACTAGCATGCGCTCGGATTTTGGGACCCGAACTTCATGCCGACGTCACACTCGAACCAGCCGCGCCGCGCGCTGCTCCTGACCGGCGCGAGCCGCGGGATCGGGCACGCCACCGTGAAGCGGTTCTCGGCCGCGGGTTGGCGGGTGATCACCTGCTCGCGTCACCCGTTCCCGGAAAACTGCCCCTGGGAGATGGGGCCTGAAGACCACATCCAGGTCGACCTTGCCGAGCCGGACAGCACCGTCGCGGCGATTGCCGAGATCAAACAGCGGCTGGAAAACGGCGAACTGCACGCACTGGTCAACAACGCCGCGATCTCGCCCAAGGCCGAGGGCGGCAAGCGGCTGTCCTCGATCGACACCACGCTCGACGTCTGGCAGCAGGTTTTCCGGGTCAACTTCCTCGCACCGATCATGCTGGCCCGCGGACTGGCCGACGAACTCAAGGCCGCGCAGGGCGCGGTGGTCAACGTCACCTCGATCGCCGGCTCGCGCGTTCATCCGTTCGCCGGCGCCGCCTATGCGACCTCCAAAGCGGCGCTCGCCTCGCTCACCCGCGAAATGGCCGCCGACTTCGGGTCGCTCGGCATCCGCGTCAACGCCATCGCGCCGGGCGAGATCGACACCTCGATCCTCTCCCCCGGCACCGAAAAGATCGTCGAGCAAATTCCGCTGCACCGCCTCGGCACCCCCGACGAGGTCGCCAAGATCATCTACGTGCTGTGCACAGAAACCTCGTCCTACGTGAACGGCGCCGAGATTCACATCAACGGCGGCCAGCACGTCTAAGGCCGGTTGCTGCGGCCGGCCAAGACCAGCCGCGCCTCCTCCTCGATCCCGGCCGGATTGTGCTATTTTGCGCGCCAGCGGGAAGAATTCGTCAAATCGATTTGTGTAACGTGAGTGCCGAACGTTTGGGCTCAAGCGCCGGTCGCGCAGGGATTTCCCTCATGAAGCAGAGCGACGATTTCGTGCGCCCGAAGGCGCGCGGCATGACCTTGACCAAGACCCGAAATCTCAAGATGTCGCGATCCTCGCACGCGTACGTTCGCGGGAGCACCGTCAAGTTCTACGAATGGCTCGAGGAGCAAAAGCGCGGGTCGCTGCCTGACGGGCCGCCGGTGTGGATCTGCGGCGATTGCCACGTGGGCAACCTCGGGCCGGTTGCGAATTCGAGCGGCCAGGTTGGAGTTCAGATCCGCGACCTCGACCAGACCGTGATCGGCAATCCGGCCCACGACCTGATCCGGCTGGGGCTTTCGCTGGCGTCCGCAGCGCGCGGTTCGGATTTGCCAGGCGTCACCACCGCCAAGATGCTCGAACAGATGATGGAGGGTTACGAAAAATCCTTCGAGCCCGACTTCCAGGAGGAGAGCGACATCCCGCTGCCAGAGGCGATCCGCGTCGTGACCAAGAAGGCCGCCGCGGCCTCGTGGAAGACCCTGGCGGAAGAGCGTATCCAGGATGCCCGGCCCACCATCCCGCTTGGCAAGCGCTACTGGCCGATTTCAAAGGCCGAAGCACACGAGATCAAGAAGCTGTTCGAAGACGACGAGATCAGCAAGCTGGCGACCATGCTCCGGTCGAGAAAGGATGACGCCCGCGTCAAGCTGATGGATGCGGCCTATTGGATGAAGGGCTGCAGTTCGCTGGGCCGATTGCGATACGCAGCCGTCCTGCGTGTCGGCGACAAGAAGGAGGAGTACGACTTCTGCATCATGGATCTCAAAGAGGCGGTTCAGGCAGCCGCTCCTCGTGCCTCCGGCGTCAAGATGCCGTCGGATCAGGCAGAGCGCGTGGTGGAAGGAGCGCGCAATCTCTCACCCTACCTCGGCAAGCGCATGCGCGCGGTAAAGCTCATGGACAAGTCGGTATTCGTGCGCGAACTCCTGCCGCAGGACCTCAAGATCGAGATCGAGCACCTGAGCCGCGACGAAGCGATGAAGGTTGCGCACTATTTGTCCGCCATTGTCGGCAAGGCGCATAGCCGGCAGATGGATTCGCAGACCAGAAAGCAGTGGCAGACCGAACTGCAACGAAACCGGTCCGCGTCCCTCGATGCGCCGACCTGGCTTTGGAAAAGCATCGTCGAACTCCTCGCCGAGCACGAACGCGCCTACCTCGAGCATTGCCGGAAATACGCGCTGGAGGCTGAAACGCAGGCGTGAGGCCGGTACGTCCGGAATTCGCCGACCGCTCTCGATCGTCAAACAGCCGAGCGCCATCGCCCGTATTGTTGGGCGGCGCCGGGTACGTCGCAGTCCCCTTTTTCCTTCTCCCCAACCGAGGGGAGCGGAGCGCCGGGAGGCGCATGAACTCCGCGCTTGCGAGGCGCGGCGCGCGTCTGGCGACGACGCGCTCGCCTTCCGGCGCTCCACCACGGCGATTTCAGTCCCCGGGGCCGCGTTTCCGTCCACGGCATTTGCGCCGTGGATCGTGCAGCGAGCTCCTCGCAGCCGGCTCGTAGTGGCCGGCGAGCGGGGTCCCGGGGCCTCCCGGGTGCGAGGTTACGAGCCTCGCCCGCGGGCGCCGCTCCCCGCTCCGCCTTCAAGACGTCTCCGGAAGACGCCCCTCGTCGAGCAGGGATGTGAATAGGATTATATTCTTGACCTCGAAACGTCAAGTGGCCGGCGGAAAGTTTCTTAACGCCGCCAAGCCCGAAGCGACTGAAAGCGACCCCCCTCGCCCGTCATGCGCGGGCTTGACCCGCGCATCCATCAAACAACGAAAGTGCTTCTTGCGACGAAGCGCGTAGGGCGCAATAAGCGAAGCGCATTGCGCCGCGGCATCGGTGAATGGCGCAATGCGCTGGCGCTTATTGCGCACTACGAATTGCCGCCACCCGCGCCCCCGCCCGCCTACAGCCACTTCTTCCATTTGAAGATGAAGTAGGGCAGCGCCGCCGCCACGATCATCAGCCCGATCGCCATCGGGTAGCCGTACTGCCATTCGAGCTCCGGCATGGTGCTTGAAGTTCATGCCGTAGATCGAGGCGACCAGCGTCGGCGGCATCAGCACCACGGCGGCGATCGAGAAGATCTTGATGATGTTGTTCTGCTCGATGAACACCACGCCGAGCATGGCGTCGAGCAGGAACGTGATCTTGTTGGCCAGATAGGTGGCGTGATCGGACAGCGACTGCACGTCGCGCTGCATGCCGCGCAGTTGCGAGCGCGATTTCCTTTGCCCAGCGCATGCCTTCGGCCTCGTTGGCGAGATAGAGCAGCACGCGGCCGATCGAGACCAGGCTCTCGCGCACCTTCGAGGTGAGGTCGCCCTTGCGGCCGATGTTGCGGAGGATTTCCTGCTGGCTCGAGCGACTTCCCGCCCTCCGGCTCGAAGATGATGTGGGAGATCTGATCGACCTCGGCGCTGATGCGCTCCAGGATGTCGGCGGCGCGATCGATCACCGCGTCGAGCAGGTCCATCAGCACGGATTCGCCGGTCGCGCCCATCGGGCAGGTGCGCACCAGCTTGTTGCCGACGATCATGAACGGGCGCGGCTCGTCGTAGCGCACCGTGACCAGGCGATGGCCCGAGAGGATGAAGGTGACCGGCGTCGTCTTCGGGGTGTCGGTGTCCGACTGGCACATCAGCGTCGCGGTCATGTAGCGCGCGCCGTTCTCGACGTAGAGCCGGCTGGTGACCTCGATCTCCTGCATCTCCTCGCGCGTCGGGACGGCGATGCCGAGATGGCGTTCCACGCAGCTTGTCTTCCGGGAGCGATCGGCGAGACGAGGTCGAACCAGACCGCGTTCTCGGGGATGTCGCCGTCCGACGCGACCGGAATCGCGCTCGAGCGCGGTGCCGTTTGGAACGTAGGCTGACAGCATGACCCCTCCGGCTTCCGCCTCGTCGCCGACCGCAGTCAAGCGCAGAGCTACGAAACCGATGTGACCGGACCAGTGATGGCCCAATCACGTCGCGTCATGCAAGCATTTTGCGCGCAGATGTCACCGGCGGCGGTCCGGGCCACGCGGGCCCCGGGCTGTCGGCGGTGTGCCGGCGCGCGTTCGCCGGAGGTGCGACCGCGAGCGGCGATCAGGCCGCCAGGTCGGCGTACAGGTCGGCGTGCCAGCGCTCGTCCGGCTGGGCGGCCGGTGCAGCGGTCGGTTCTTGGCGTCGCTCGTGATAACTGCATCGCGGCGGCGACCGCCGGGATGCCGATCTCGCCATAACGGCTGTCGAGGCTAGCAACCTTACGCGAAGTACCTTGGACGTTTCTGGTATTGGTCGATGTCATTACCCACTCCGTTGCAGTCTTTTTGATCTTGCGGTCGTGCAGATCACGTCGATTTCTCAGTCGTTGCGTTGCGATGACTTGAGCAGGCGGCGTGATGATCGCCCGAGTAGGGCAGAAATACGCAGGAAATCGTGTCCTATCGTGACATTCCGGCTCCGGCGTTCCAGCGCGGAGAGGGCAACCGGTTAATGGTTAAGACAATTGCCAAAGTGCGCCGCCGATTTCGCCGAACGCTGTCCCGAATTCCTCACAGGCCTCGCCGGAATTTGCGACATTCCTGCCACAGGGTCACAGCACAATCGCGCCGTGAGGCCGTAAAGCCCTGGAAGCGCCATATCGTTTTAGCTAATTGGAATGGTCAATCGACTCGGGGAAACCGGCGTAGGGGCACGCCACGCCAGAAGCAAGAGTAAGGGGCAGTCATGGCTCTGCGGGCAATCGCATTCATTTTGATCGGGGCTTCTGCTCGGCGGCTGCATGCAAGGCACCATCGAGCCCGCATCCGACGCCAACCTCACTCCGCGGGATCGCAAGCTGCTGGCCAACGCGCCTTACGCGAAGGCGAGCATCCCGACGGCCTATCAGCGGACCATCGTGCAGTTATCATCGCAAGGAAGCGCCGGGCTCGATCGTGATCGATTCCGATGCGCGCTATCTCTACTACGTGCTGCCCGACAGCAAGGCGATCCGCTACGGCGTGACCGTCGGCGAAGAGGCGCTGTCCTTCTACGGCATCGCCAAGGTCGGCCGCAAGGACGAGTGGCCGACCTGGACGCCGACCGCCGACATCAAGAAGCGGCTCGGCGACGTGCCGAACTTCGTCGAAGGCGGCCCGCACAATCCGATGGGCGCGCGCGGCATCTACCTCTTCCAGGGCGACAAGGACACGCTGTTCCGCATCCACGGCACCAACCAGCCGGAATATATCGGCCAGGCGATTTCGTCGGGCTGCATCCGGCTGACCAACGAGGACGTGATCGACCTCTACAACCGCGTCAAGCATGGGCTCGATCGTCGTGGTGCTGGCGCCCAAGCAGGGCGACTCGCCGGTCAATCCGCGGGTCACCGCGGCGGCGACGAACCAGGCCTTCGCTTACGATCCGCGACACGACTGACAATCACTGACAGCATGAGGGGCCAGGCGGCGCCGGACATCGTCCGGCGCCGTTTCTTTTGGTCGCGGCGTTTGGGATCAGACCTTCCCCCGAAGGCGGACAAACGGCCGTGGCCGCGGTAACGGAATCTGGGCCGCATCGGGAGCCGGCGCCGGCTTGTCTTCGATCTCCCGCACATCCCACTGGCACATGCGATAGCCGCCGCGGCGTTCCGCCAGGTCCACGTGCACATGGTCTTCATGATAGCCGTCAGACCCGGGCCCGAGCACGGTGGTGAAGCGCGCGCAGGTGCTCCGTTTCAGGCTCTCGCGCAGATCCTTGGCGACCTGCACGCTGGTCAGTTCGACGAGCTTGCCGTTGGCGAGCTTGAGCGAGCGCATGTCGAGGGCGTTCGCCCTGCCGTGCTCGGACAGCTTCGCTCCGACTACGCGGTTGCGGCTGCGGCATTCATACGAGGCGTAATTGTCGATGCTCTGCAGCGCCCCGATCCGGCGGACCGCCGGCGCCACGTCCTCGCGCACCCAGTGCGCGATTGCTTCCGCCAGATCGCAGCGCACGACCGCAGGCGGCGCGATAGCAACGCGGGTCTTGTCCTCGAGCACGATGGCTTCGAGCTTGACGACGTCTTCGGCTCCGCAGCCGCCTGTTCCGTTGACGCCCGTCAGCGCGGATGCAATCGCCAGGTTTGGCGTCAACCGCTGGAAGCAGGCCGATGGCGGGGCCGGTGCTTCGGTCGTCTGAGCGGGCGGCGCCTCAGGCACCGCGGGCCGCGGCTGTGGCAACGGCACGGTCTGCGCCGCCGCGATCTCCGAGGCCGCCGCCAGCAGAACGAGTATGCCGCAATATCTCACGTCACAGATACCCGATCGAACCGCAGCCGCGCGGCGATGGCGGCCGCTACCCATGGCAAACCGCGCCCCGGAGGTCTATCAATTCCGGTGAAGGCTGCAAATCCATGACGGCGGGAATCCGCGAAGGCGGAAGTCGCTGGCGAGAGGACAATTGCAGATGGAACGGCCCGGATTGATCGTTGCGCCCTTGACGCCCTTTACCGCCGACCTCGATGTCGACGTTGCCTCGCTGCGGCGACAGATCGACTACGTGGTCGGCGACTGCGGCGCCACCATGGTGGTCGCGGCCGGCGTCGAGACGCAGGAATACACCTATCTCGGTTACGAGCAGCGCAAGGCGCTGATCCGCCACACCGTCGAGTGCGTCGACCGGCGCGTGCCGGTGATGGTCGGCATTTCGCATCCGTCGTTCCGGACCGCGGTCGAGCTTGCGCATTTCGCCGAAAGCCTCGGCGCCGCCGCCGTGCAGGTGCTGGCGCCGTTGCGCCCGTTCGCCGGGCCACCGACTCAGGCCGACCTGATCGCCTATTTCGAGGCGATCGGACGCGAAACCAAGCTGCCGATCACGCTCTATCTCAATCCCGGACCGGGCGCCGACGTCTCGATCCCCGACACCATCGCGCTCGCCAAGCTGCCATGCGTTCAGCTCATCAAGGAAAGCTCGCGTGACCTCGCGCGCGTATCCCGGCTGATCGTCGAGATCGACCGCGCCGGTCACGCCCGCTATTTCACGACCATGCAGATGCTGCTGGCCACGCTGCAACTCGGCGGCTCGGGCGCGACCATGCCGCCGCCGGGCTCCGAGATCGCGCGCCATATCATCGATGCGTTCGTCGCCGGCGACCACGCGCGGGCCGCGGAGTTGCAGCTGCAGTTTGCGCTGTTCCCTTCGAAGTGGATGCATCGCGGCCTGGCGCCGACCATGAAGGCGGCGATGAACCTGATCGGCGTGCCGGCCGGCGAGCCTTATCCGCCGTACGCATCGCTGACTCGGGACGAAATCCAGGCATTGGCCGCCGTGCTCCGGGCGACCGCGCTCGGGAAGCGATTTGCCGTGACCGCGGCCGCCTGACGACAGAGCGAGGAAACCATGACCGAACAGCAGGAGCCGCCGCCGTCCACGCCCTATGGCGAGCCCATTTCGATCACCGCGGCCCGCAAAGTGATGGAGATGGCCGAGGCCGAGGCCTCGCGAAACCGCTGGGGCGTTTCGATCGCCATCGTCGATTCCGGCGGCAATCTCGTGATGCTCCACCGGCTCGACAATGCGCAGCTCTCCTCGCCGCGAATTGCCCACGCCAAGGCGCGCACCGCCGTCGAGTTCCGCCGTCCGACCAAGGCATTCGAAGATGCGGTTGCGGGCGGCGGCGCCGGCCTGCGGGTCCTGACGTTCGGCGCTTCGGTCGCCGAGGGCGGCGTGCCGATCATCGCCGGCGGCAAGATCATCGGCGGGATCGGGGTCTCTGGCGTGACCTCGCACCAGGACGCGCAGATCGCAATGGCGGGCGCCGCCGCGGGCGCGGTGTAGACTCAAATTCGCGCACCTGAGCGGCGCCGCGCCGCTCAGCGCTTCGATTTTCGCTTCGCCTTGCGCTTCGGCTTCGTGCCGCTCTCGTCGACGTTGCGCACCTCGGTGTTCATGCGCACGTCCTTGCGGCGGCGGCGCTCAAGCTGCGGGCCATTGTCGAGATAATCGCCGCGCGTCGCCCGTTCCGCCGCCTCGTCGAGATCGCTCGACCACTCGCCGAGCGAGTAGCCGAACCACGGCGCCTCCGGCTTGAGTTCGGGCAGACCAAGCTCCTCCCAGATCTTGCGCGCGCGCTCCATGTAGGGCCGCTTGGGCAGCGAGATCGGCGGGAAGTCCTCCTTGAGCGTCGCGTCGATCAGCACCGACGCGTCCTGACCGTCGTTGCGCTTGCTGCGCGGACCGTGGCCCTGGTCGCGGTGCGGCAGGATGTGGAGGTCGAGCGTCGGATTGGCGCGGTACGACATCGCCCACAAGAGTGCGTCGGCATTCTCCGGGTCGATGTCGTCGTTGACGGCGATGACGATACTTGCCGGCGGCACGATGCAGCACCGCCGCGCCATAGAGCGCGCGCCACACCTCGGTCGCCGGCATGTCGCGCTCGCAGATGAGCGCGATCACCTTGCGGATGTTGGTCAGCGGCTCGTGCATCGAGACGCGCTTGACGCCCTTGATGCCGAGCGTGTTGCGCAGGTAGTTGAGGAACAGCGGCTCCATGCCGATGCGCTTGATCAGGCTCGATTCGCGACGGCGTCACCTGCGAGATGATCGAGGTCAGGATCGGCGTCCTTGCGCCGCGTGATCGCGGTCACGTCCATGTAGGCGTTGAATTCCTGCAGATTGACGTGGCCGTGCGACTCGCCGAACGGCGCTTCCGGCTCGAGATATTCGGTGTCGATGAAGCCCTCGATCACGATCTCGGCCTCGGCCGGGACCAGGAGGTCGACGGTCTTCGCCTTCACCACGTTGATCGGCGACCCGACCAGCGCGCCCGCGACGTGCATTTCGTCGAGCGTCTCGGGCAGCTTCTGCACCGACGCGAACGTGATGCAGGGCGGCGCGCCGAGCACCACGGCGCACGGCAGCTTCTTGAAGCCGCGCTCGCGCAGCTTCTCCCAGTGATTGTAGATGCCGGGGCGAAGCTCGAGCGACGGGTTCATGCCGAGCCGCCGCCGCGCCTTCACCTGGCCGCGGTAGTTGCCCATGTTCTGGACGCCGGTGTCCGGGTCCCGGGTGATGTACTGCGACAGCGTGGCGTACGGCGCGACGTCCCAGCCCGGCGTCGAGATCGGCAGCGGAATGCCGTCGAGCCCCTGCCCCGGCTTGTCGAGGTCTTTGCCCGTGATGACGATCTCGTGGCACGGCGCGTGATCGACGAGCTGCGGCGCGATTGGGTTTCTGCGCGGCCTCGACCCAGCGCGCGTCGATCTCCTCGAACGGACAGTTCACGCCGATGCGATAGATTTCGCGGTTGGCGGCGAGCCCGCCGACCAGCACCGGGATGTCGTACTTGCGGCCCTTGCTGTCGACGACGTTGGTGAACAGGAACGCCTTGCGGTCCTTCTCGGCGATGCCGCCGCGGAACTGCCAGCGCACCAGCGGGTGCATCTCGGTGTCCTTGTTGATCGGGCGATCGACCCGGATCAACTGGCCGGCCTTTTCCAGCGCGCGCACGTGGTCATGCAGGTCCGGATAGCCGCGGCCCGGCGCGGTCACGGATTTGCGCTTCGGTTTGGTGATGGCGTCCATTCGACAGCCCCGTCGGCGGCGCACGGTGCGGCCCGCCTCGGCCTGTTATTCTGCCAGTCCGCGACGGCGCGCAAGCCCAGCGGCGGACAAGGCAGACAAGCACGGCTCTTGGGGAAAGGGCATCCCAGCGCCCGGCGGCGCTCGCGTCACGGACAAAAAAAGGAGCCGCCGTTGCCGGCGGCTCAAAGTTTTAACAGGGAGGCGTCAAACAGAGTGGACAGGAGCCACTCGATGTCCAGAAGATGGACAACCAGAGTAATGATCGAGAAAGCTTAATAAGCCGTTAATGAATTGCACAAAGTTGCGGCCCGGCCGTTAGATTTTGGCGCCGTGCGGCAAGCGCCCAGCCTGCAGGCGCCATAGGCCGTCCAAGGCCAACGTCCGATCGGCGCCGCGCCGCCAAGCGCCCTTCGGTTCGCCGTCCCTCATTTCTTGAAGAACTGGTCGGCCAGATTGCGCGACGACTGCTTCTTGCGGATATCGGCCTCGAGCCGCTCGATCTCCTGGCGCAGCAGCGCGATGCGCTCCTCCAGCTCCTTGACCGAGATCAGCGCAAGCTCCTGCCCGATCTCATGCACGATCTTTTTCTTCGGCCGGTCGTCCTCATCCATCGCTGCCATCGCGCGCCTCCATCCTTATCGTCATTGCCGGGCATAGCCCGTCGAAGACGGGCGTAAACGCCCTCTTGACCCGGCAATCCATCCTCTTGAAAGAAAGAGTCTCCTTCGATGGATGCCCGGGTCAAGCCCGGACATGACGAAATTGGACCGCTTCAGAGGACCGCAATGATGCCTACGCTGCCCGCCGAGATGACCGTCATCGGAATTCGCGAGCCGGGCGCGCCGCAGGTCCTGGTGCCGGAGCGGCGGCCGCTCCCCCGCTCGGGTGCCGGCGAAGTGCTGATCAAGGTCGCAGCCGCTGGCGTCAACCGGCCCGACGTGATGCAACGGCTCGGGCTCTACCCACCGCCGCCGGGAGCAAGCGACATTCCCGGTCTGGAGATCGCCGGCCAGATCATCGCGCTCGGCCCCGACGCGACACGCTGGAAGCTCGGCGACCAAGTCATGGCGCTGGTCTCCGGCGGCGGTTACGCGGAGTATTGCGTCGCGCACGAGAGTCACTGTCTGCCGATCCCAACAGGCATCGACCTGATCGAAGCGGCGGCCATTCCGGAAACATTCTTCACCGTCTGGCACAACGTGTTCGAGCGCGGCCGGCTGGCAGCGGGCGAGACGCTCCTGGTGCATGGCGGCTCATCGGGCATCGGCACCACCGCAATCCAACTCGCCAAGGCGTTCGGCGCGCGCGTGATCGCTACTGCCGGATCGACCGAGAAATGCGCCGCCTGCCGCAAGCTCGGAGCCGACGTCGCGATCAACTACAAAACCGAAGACTTCGTCGCCGCCGCCAAGGCCGCGACCGGCGGCAAGGGCGCCGACGTGATCCTCGACATGGTCGGCGGCGACTATATCCCGCGCAACTACGAGGCCGCGGCGGTCGAAGGGCGGATCGTGCAGATCGGCTTCCAGGGTGGATCGAAAGCCACGGTCGATTTCGTCCGTATCATGCTCAAGCGCCTGACCCATACCGGCTCGACGCTGCGCTCCCGCTCGGTCGCCGACAAAGGCGCCATCGCCAGCGCACTCGAAGCGCGCGTATTGCCGATGATCGCGACCGGCCGGGTCAAACCGGTGATCGACAGCACCTTTGCATTAACCGATGCGGCCGCGGCGCACACTCGCTTGGAGAGCAGCGGCCATGTCGGCAAGATCGTTCTGACCGTCACAAGCCATTGAAACCATTGCCTCTTCTGCCACCTTTCGATATTCATGCTAAGTCCATTTCGCTGGCGAGGTCGCTCGCACAAGCCGCGAAATCGACGTAAAGTTGACAGACGTTGCCCACTTCACGGTAATTGCACGCACAGCCAAGCCATCGGGGGCAACCGGGCACGAGCTGGGGGAGATCGTCGTTGGAGTTCTTCCGTGCTGCCTGCCGCATGGCGATCCTGGCCATCGTCATTGCCGGCACGTCCCCGGCTTGGGCGGTCGAGGCCATTAACGTCCGCACCGATGCATCGGCGATCGACCTGACCGACGCCGCCGAACGGCACCGCACCGAGGAAGGCCGCATCCTGGTATCGGCGGCGCCGGGCCCCGACGGCATCATCCGCCGCATGGACGTGCGCGCCCGCGAGGGCAACACCAACTGGGCGGTGTTCGCGCTGGCCAATCCCGGCGACGAGCAGATCGAGCGCATCATCGTCGTGCCGCATTACCGGATGGTCGGCTCGGGCATCCTGTGGCCCGACCTCGGCCTGTCGCGGGTGGCCAGCATTACGTCGAGCGGCGAGCGGCCGGAACGGCAGGACAGCGCCACCGCCGACATCTTCCGCATCACGCTCGATCCCGGCAGCGTGATGACCTACGTGCTCGAGCTGCGGAACGACAAGCTGTCGCAGCTCTACCTGTGGCAACCCGAAGCCTACAAGGACAAGGTCAACAGCCTCACCCTCTACCACGGCATCGTCATCGGCATTGCCGGCTTGCTGGCGCTGTTTCTCACCATTCTGTTCGTGGTGAAGGGCTCGGTCATGTTCCCGGCCGCCGCCGCGCTCGGCTGGGCCGTGCTGGTCTACATCGGCATCGACTTCGGGTTCTGGGGCAAGGTGTTCGACATGTCGGCCGGCGCCGAGCGGGTGTGGCGCGCGTCCGGCGAAGCGATCCTCGCGGCAACGCTGGTCGTGTTCCTGTTCGCCTATCTCAACCTCAACCGCTGGCATGTGCGGTACGCGCATATCACGATCGGCTGGCTGGCGTTCCTCGCCATGCTGGTCGGCGTCGCACTGTTCGATCCGGCGATCGCGTCCGGCATCGCGCGCATCTCGCTGTTCATGGTGGCGATCGCCGGGTTCGCGCTGGTGATCTACCTCTCGCTGCACGGCTTCGACCGCGCCGTGCTGCTGATCCCGACCTGGCTCCTGCTGGTGGTGTGGACGGTCGCGGCCGGGCTCGCCGTGCTGGGCTTCGTCACCAACGACATCATCGGCCCGGCGCTGCTCGGCGGCCTGGTCCTGATCGTCATGCTGATCGGCTTCACGGTGATGCAGCACGCGTTCGCGGGCGGCATCACCACCGGCATCGTGTCCGACGTCGAGCGCCGTGCGCTCGCTCTGACCGGTGCCGGCGACATGATCTGGGACTGGGACGTCTCAGGCGACAAGGTCTACACCAGCCCGGAAACCGAGTCGTTGCTCGGCCTCAAGCGCGGCACGCTCGAAGGACCGGCGGCGCGCTGGCTCGACGTGCTTCATCCGCTCGACCGCGACCGCTTCCGCGCCGCGCTCGACAGCGTGCTCGAACAGCGCCGCGGCCGGCTGACCCAGGACTTCCGCCTGCGCAGCCCGGACGGCCACTACTTCTGGTTCACGCTGAAGGCCCGGCCCGTGGTGGGCTCGGACGGCGAGGTCGTACGGCTCGTCGGCACGCTCACCGACGTCACCGAATTCAAGAACGCCGAAGAGCGCCTGCTGCACGATGCGGTGCACGACAACCTGACCGGCCTGCCCAATCGCGAGCTGTTCATCGACCGGCTGGAGAACGTGCTGGCGTTTGCCAAGGTCGATCCGGCGATCAAGCCGACCGTCGTGGTGATCGACCTCGACCGCTTCAAGCAGGTCAACGATTCGGTCGGCATCTCGGTCGGCGATTCCATCCTGCTGACGCTAGCGCGCCGGCTCGGACGGCTGTTGAAGCCACAGGATACGCTGGCCCGCTTATCGGGCGACCAATTTGCGCTGATCCTGATGTCGGAACGCGAGTCGGAGAAGATCATCGCGTTCGCCGAAACCTTGCGAAAGGGTATCCGGCAGCCGATCACGTTCAACGACCGCGAAATCTTCCTCACCGCCTCGATCGGCCTGGCGCTGGCGGACGGCCAGCCGACCCGCACCGAGGAGGTGCTCAAGGACGCCGAGCTCGCGATGTATCACGCCAAGCGCATCGGTGGCGACCGCATCGAGGTGTTCAAGCCGTCGATGCGCGCCCGCAAGACCGACCGGCTGACGCTGGAGTCCGAGCTGCGGCGTGCGCTCGAGCGCGACGAGATCACCATCCTCTACCAGCCGATCATTCGGCTTGAAGACCGTTCGGTCGCCGGGTTCGAGGCGCTGGCGCGCTGGGACCATCCCAAGATGGGCCGCACGTCGCCGTCCGAATTCATCGCGATCGCGGAGGAGATCGGACTGATCGTCGATCTCGGCATGTTCGTGCTCGAGCGCACCGCCAAGCAGCTTGCCATCTGGCAGCGCACCACGCGGACACGCGAACCGATCTTCGCCAGCGTCAACGTGTCGTCCCGGCAACTGCTCCGGCAGGACCTGATCCACGACCTGCGCACCGTGATCGCGCGTTCCGGCCTGGCGCGCGGAACGCTCAAGCTCGAATTGACCGAGTCGCTGGTGATGGAGAACCCCGAACACGCCACCCAGATGCTGACGCGAATTCGCGAACTCGGGGCGGGCCTCGCGCTCGACGACTTCGGCACCGGACACTCCTCGCTCGCCTATCTGCAGCGTTTCCCGTTCGACACCATCAAGATCGACCAGTCGTTCGTTCGTCACAACAGCAAGGGCGCCCGCCCGGTGATCCTGCGCTCGATTGTGGCGCTGGCGCATGACCTCGGCATGGAGGTGGTCGCCGAGGGTGTCGAAACCGACTCGGACGCCGTCGAGCTCTACCAGCTCGGCTGCGAATACGCGCAGGGCTACTATTTCGGCGAGCCGATGAGCGTCGAAGCCGCGCGCGACATGCTGCATGCGTCTGTCGCCAAGGATCAGGCCAACGAGCCGGCCCCGGCGCCGCGCACCAAGCAGCGGGTGCCGGGTACGCCGGCGTAGCCGCTTCCAAACGAGTTGCTAAGAAGCCGCCGTGGTTGCGCCGCCCCACTCAGCGATGGGTCTTGGCATCCTGAAAGGAGAAGGTCTTGCTGACCTCGTCTCCGATCCGAGCAATCCAATTCTCGGCCTTTATCGCCCGGGTCTCTAGCTGCTCAACTTGCATTTGCAGCTTCTGCGCCCGGTCCTCAGAAGCACGAAGTTGAAGGGAGAGTTGCTTAGCCGTCGCGACAGCGTGTTCGTAGTCTTCCCGTGCCACATCGGCTGCTTGTTGAAGCAATGCGATAATGGCTCCGGCGGAACGATCCACCTCGCTTGCACCTTGCGCCTTCATAATTCCCCTCCATCTCCTCGGAGCGAAAAATAAGGGCGAATGCGGCCAAAAATTCGATAGTGAGTTCTACCCCGGCAAGATCGTTCAGCAGTGTTGCAAACGTATCACCACGAGGCGCGCTAGCGGCCCCCGACGTTCCCCAGCAGAATCAGGGCGCTATGAACCGCGAGCGATCAACCTGCATTTCGGGAACACAGAAGTCCCGGAACGCAAGCGAGAGAGGCGTAATTGCAACAACTGTTCTGGCTTCAGGCGTGGCCGGCTTCACTCGACAGCATGCCGAGGTCGATGCCGATCTTTCGCAGCGCCTGCGAATACTTGTTCTCGACATCGCGCCCGAAGATCAAGTCGGAATCGGCCGGACAATGCAGCCAGCCGTTCTGATGGATTTCCTGCTCCAGCTGGCCCGGCGCCCATCCCGCGTAACCGAGCGCCAAGATGGCGCTCTTCGGTCCTTCCCCGGACGCGATCGCCTTGAGAATGTCGAGCGTCGCAGTGAGGCAGATGCCATCGTCGATCGGCAGCGTCGAGTTCTCGACGTAGAAGTCGGCCGAGTGCAGGACGAAGCCGCGCTGGGTGTCGACCGGGCCGCCTTTGAGTACACGCACCTCTTCGGCGCGCGGCGGCAACTGGATGGTGTCGGCCGCCGGAATCACGTTGAGCTGCACCAGCAGATCGGAAAAGGTGATGTGCGCGGCCGGGTGATTGACGATGATGCCCATCGCGCCTTCGGACGAATGGGCGCACATGTAGATCACGCTGCGTGAAAAGCGCTCGTCCCCCATGGTCGGCATCGCAATCAGCATCTGGCCGTCGAGGTAGCCGCGCTTGGCGGTGGCGCGTGGCTTCGATCGCCCCGACTGGCGGGCTTCGCCGGCCCTCGCGCGTCGCCATTGTCGGGCCCCGCCTCGGACGCCGCGCCCCGCGAACCTGTGTTGCGACCGGATTTCATGACGAAATGCTACCTGATTGCCTGCGGATTGCAAACCGCGGGCCGGACGGACACCGCGGCTGCTTCGCGAGCTATTCTAACGATGCTGGTGTCCCGATTCCGAAGTTCGCATCATTCTGCCGCGCGCTCGTTTGCGAACTTCGGAAATCGAAGGACACTAGCAACTTATTGATCCAGTGTGGCTTTGGTTCAGAAGTCCGCATGTCGAACTCGCGGCAAGAAGGATGCGGACTTCTGAAACGCCACACTGGAATGACGATATGTGTCATTTTCGTTTGTTCAACCCGTCGCTTCGCGGTGACGCCTGCGCTCTTGCGTGTGACGAGATGCTCACGATGAATTCAATGGCGCGACAGCAGTTTCGAACCTAGACCGGACCAATGATGGCCAGAACCGATAACCTGCAACTCGCCGTCGCGGCGTGTGTCTTCGCCTGCATCGCCACGCCGGCGATGGCGGCCGAGAGCTCGCGCTGGCACGGCGACGCCCGGAGTGCGATCCGCCTGATCGCCGGCACGAACCCGGCAGGCGCCGCAACGGTGCGGGCCGGTATCGAAATCCGGCTCAAGCCCGGCTGGCACACCTACTGGCGCTACCCGGGCGACGCCGGCTTCCCGCCGCAGTTCGACTTCAAGGGTTCGCAGAACGTCAAATCCGTTGAGGTCCGTTGGCCGGCGCCGAAGCGGCAGCCGGAAGGATCGGTCATGACCATCGGCTACGATCGCGACGTGATCCTGCCACTTGCGATCGTACCCGACGACCCGGCAAAACCGGTCAAGCTGCGGCTGAAGGCCGACTATGCGATTTGCGAAAAGCTCTGCGCGCCGGCCGAAGGCGAAGCCGAGTTGACGATCGCGCAGGGCACTTCCAGGCTGGAGCCGCAGCTGGCAGCAGCCGAAGCGCTGGTACCCAAACGCCGGACTTTGGGCGAAGGACCTGGCCTCGTCATCCGTTCGGTCGCCCGCGAAGACCAGCCGAAGCCGCGCGTCGTGGTCGATGTAGCTGCGCCGCCGGGGACCAAGGCCGATCTGTTTGCCGAGGGCCCAACCCCGGAATGGGCCTTGCCGGTGCCGGCACCCCTGAGCGGCGCACCCCAGGGCCAGCACCGTTTCGCCTTTGACCTCGACGGCGCCCCAGCCGGCGCCAACTACCAGGGTTCCCGCCTGACGCTTACGGCGGTCGCGGGCGGCGAGGCGATCGAAGTCACGATCCGTCTCGACTAATCCGGCGGGGACGCTAACGTGTGCTAGCACTAGCGTGCCTGTGCCGGGCCGGCGCGGGCGAAACTCAGAAACACCAAACCATCAGTCAGTGAGAGGAAGAGAACCATGTCCATTCAGGTCGGCGACCGGCTGCCCGCTGCCACGTTTCGCGTTCTGACGGCCGAAGGCCCGAAGCCCTTGACCACCGACGATGTCTTCAAGGGCAAGAAAGTGGTGCTGTTCGCAGTGCCGGGCGCCTTCACGCCGACCTGCCACCGAAATCACCTGCCCGGCTTCGTGAACAACGCTGACGCCATCAAGGCCAAGGGCGTGGACACCATCGCGGTCACCGGCGTGAACGATCAGTTCGTCATGGACGCCTGGAAGAAGGCGAGCGGCGCCGAAGGCAAGGTCGAATTCCTGGCGGACGGCAACGGCGATTTCGCCAAGGCCATCGGCTTGAGTCTCGATGCCTCCGCGAACGGTCTCGGCGTGCGCTCGAAGCGATATTGCATGGTGGTCGAGGACGGCGTAGTTAAGACGCTTAACGTCGAAGAAGCTCCCGGCAAGGCCGATGTTTCCGGCGCGGAAAATTTGATGAAACATCTGTGACCCGCACCTGTCCCTCCGTTAACGGGGGACGGATACTGAAATCCTTCCGGGGTGCCGCTGGGGCACCTCGCCGAGGAAGCGGGCGGAACAACGTCCCTTGCCGACGCGTTGCCGGTGGTAGTCCGGCGCAAACCAGCAGGAGAGGACGTCGTCATGAGCATACCATTCCGCCCCGCTTTGATCGCTGCTGCGATCGTGGCGGTATCCGGCGCCGCACACGCCCAGACGGTCTATGTGCAAGAGACCTTCAACCCGGTCGTGTCCGAGCAGATTGCCGTCACGCCGGTCGAGCGCACGACGGTCTACCGCAATGTCTTCCCGCAAGGCCCGGGCCTGGCGCCCGTCGTCCGTGAGCGGATCGTGACCGAGCGCTTCGCGCCCGGCCCAGTGCGCGAGCGGATCGTCGTTCAGCCGCGGGAAACCGTGGTGGTTGCACCGCGGGACTACAACTACGCCAACTATTATGGCGGCGCTCCGAACTACTACAACAACAACTACAATTACGGCTACGCCAACAACTACAATTACGGCTACGCCTATGAGCCAGTGGTGACGCAGCCGGTCGTGACCGAGCGGGTTGTTGCCGTCCCGCCCGCCACCGTCCCCGCCTATGCGGGGAGGAACGGCTACGCCGTCCGCGACGCCTATGCCCGCGTGGCCGGGCCGGCGCGCGAGGTGGTGTACGAGGTCGACGCCGCGCCCCGCCTTACCTGCAAGCAGCGCTTCCGCTCATACGATCCGAGGTCGGGCACCTACCTGGGCTTCGACGGTCTGCGCCATCCCTGCCGGGATTAATGCCCGCCGCGATTGAACGGGACGGTGCTTTTCGCAGAGACGCCTCTCTCGCTCGTCCCCGCGAAAGCGGGGATCCAGCGCTACGATAGCGAAGCCTGGATTCCCGCTTGCGCGGGAATGAGCGGAGAGAGGTGGCATCAACGCGAAGATCGGATTCTAGCTAGTCCGACAGCGCGCCACGCACCCCCGCCCGGACAGCCGTGATGCCGTCCCGGGCGAGCTGGTCGGCGCGTTCGTTGAGGTCGTGGCCGGCGTGCCCCTTGACCCAGTGCCAGCGCACCTGGTGCGGACCGAGCGCGGCGTCGAGCCGCTGCCAGAGATCGACGTTCTTGACCGGCTTCTTGTCGGCCGTGCGCCAGCCGTTGCGCTTCCAGCCCTTGATCCACGTCATGATGCCGTTGCGCAGGTACTGGCTGTCGGTGTGAAGATCGACCTGGCAGGGCCGCTTCAGCGCCTCAAGCGCGGAGATCGCCGCCATCAGTTCCATGCGGTTGTTGGTGGTGTGCAGCTCGCCGCCCTTGAGCTCGTTCTTGTGATCGCCGAACGCGAGGATCGCGCCCCAGCCGCCGGGCCCCGGATTGCCCGAGCAGGCGCCGTCGGTATGAATCACGACATGCGGATCGCTCATGCTTCGATCCCATAGTCGCGCGCGGACTTCACGCGCTGGTGGAATCGCAGCTTGCGATAATATTCGAGCGGATCTTTGGGACGCACCAGTGCGCCCGGCGGCACGTCGAACCAGTCGACCAGCCGCGTCAGTAGGAAGCGCAGCGCAGCGCCACGCGCCAGCAGCGGAAGGGCGTCGATTTCCATCGCCGACAGCGGCCGCGCCGCCGCGTATGCGGCCAGCAGACTACGCCCCTTGGTGACGTTGAACGATTGATCGCTCTCGAAGCACCACGCATTCAAGCAGATCGCGACGTCGTAGGCGAGCGCATCATTGCAGGCGAAATAGAAGTCGATCAGGCCGGACAACCTGTCCCCGAGGAAAAACACATTGTCGGGAAACAGGTCTGCGTGAATGACGCCTTGCGACAGTTCCCGCGGCCACGCGCTTTCGAGATACGTGAGTTCGTCGCGCAGCACCTGCTTCAAGTCGCGCTGCACCTCGTCGGCGCGCGCGGAGCAGACGTCGTAGAGCGGCCGCCAGCCTTCGACCGACAGCGCGTTCGCGCGCTTGCGCTCGAAATCAAGGCCCGCGAGATGCATCTTGGCGAGCGCGGTCCCGAGCGCCGCACAGTGCGCGGCGGTCGGCCGCCGGAGCCACATGCCGTCGAGGAAGGTGATCACCGCGGCGGGGCGGCCCGCGACCTTGCCGAGCACGTCGCCGGCGCGGTTCTTGACCGGCTGCGGGCAGGTGATGCCGCGGGCGTGCAGGTGCTCCATCAGGCCAAGAAAGAACGGCAGGTCATTGGCGGCGACGCGCCGCTCATACAGCGTGAGAATGAAATAGCCGCGGCTGGTGTGGACGAGGAAGTTGGAATTCTCCACGCCCTCGGCGATGCCCTTGTAGGACAAGAGTTCGCCCAGATCGTAGCCGGCCAGGAAGCCCGCGAGCTCTTCCCCCGTCACGTCGGTGTAGACCGCCATTGGAGCTCAAGTCGGAGGGGTTGAAAAACGACAGCCAACTATATGGACGCCCGGCCTGATGCGAGCATGACGCCGCAACACGCCGTCACTCCGCGGCCTCGTTCTCCCTGAGCACCCGCGGCAGCGGGAAGAACATGCTTTCCTCGGCGGTCGTCACGGTCTCGACCTTGACGTCGTAGCGCTCGGCGAAGGCTGCGATTACCTCCTCGACCAGCACCTCGGGCGCCGATGCGCCGGCGGTGATGCCGAGGCTTCCGATGTTGCTGAACATCGTCCAGTCGATGTCGGCGGCACGGTTGACAAGCGCGGCGCGCGTACAGCCGGCGCGCTCGGCCACCTCTTTCAGCCGCTGGGTGTTGGACGAATTGGGCGAGCCGACCACCACCATGGCGTCGACGCGTGGCGCCACCTCCTTGACTACCTCCTGGCGGTTGGTGGTGGCGTAACAGATGTCCTCCTTGTGCGGCCCATGGATCTGCGGAAACTTCGCCTTCAGCGCCGCCACGATGTGGGCGGTGTCGTCCACCGACAAAGTGGTCTGCGTCACGTAGGCAAGGTTGGCGGGATCGCGCGGCACGAACGTCGCGATCTCCTCGACGGTCTCGATCAGCGAAATGGCGCCGGGCGGAAGCTGGCCGATGGTTCCGACCACCTCGGGATGGCCCGCATGGCCGATGAGCAGAATCTGGCGGCCGCGCTTGTGGTGGATTTCCGCCTCGCGGTGTACTTTGGTCACCAGCGGACAGGTGGCGTCGAGCGCGAAGAAGTTCCGCTTCTTGGCCTCGTCCGGAATCGACTTGGGCACGCCGTGGGCGGAGAAGATCACCGGCGCCGCCGTCTCGGGGATTTCGTCGAGTTCCTCGACGAAAATAGCGCCCTTGGCCTTGAGGCTCTCCACCACGAACCGGTTGTGCACGATTTCGTGCCGGACATAGACCGGCGCCCCGTAGCGGGCGATCGCCTGCTCGACCGTGTCGATGGCGCGCACCACGCCTGCGCAGAAGCCGCGCGGCGAGCAGAGCAGCACCCGCAACACTGGCTTTGCGGCCGTGGAAGACGAAGCAACGGTCATTCGAACCTCGGGTTTGGGCCTGCCGGCCACTCCCGACATGGCCTTACGGCCGGGCGCTGTCAAGCAATGGCCGTCGGGCGGAAGCCGGATTATCGTACGCTGGAAACCGGGCAAAAAGGCTCTCGAACAAGGACGATAGACCATGAATTGGCGCACGAAAATGGCCTGCTGCGGCAGCCTGGCTCTGGCAATGACGGCGGCGTTGATGGCCGAGCCCGCGGCCGCCCAGGGCTACCCGCACAAGGTCGTCACCATGATCGTACCCTACCCGGCCGGCGGACTGGGCGACATCCTGCCGCGCGCCATGGCGGAGACCCTGACCCAGCAGATGGGCGTGAGCTTCATCGTCGACAACCGGCCCGGCGCAACCCAGACCATCGCGGCCCGCGTCGCCGCCGCCGCCAAGCCCGACGGCGCGACCCTTTTCTTCGGCAGCGTCACGGCGCTCGTCATCAATCCGAGCCTGAAGAAATCGCTGCCGTACGATCCGGTGAAGGATTTTGAGCCGATCTCGTTGACCTACGAGTCACCGCAGTACCTCATCGCGCGCACGACCTTGCCGGCAAACTCCATGCCGGAACTGATCGACTTCGCCAGGCGCAACCCCGGCAAGCTCAACTATGCCTCGATCGGCCCGGGCTCGACCGTGCATCTCGCCGGCGAGTTGCTCAAGTCGCTCGCCGGCATCGACATGACCCATATCCCCTACACCGGCTCGGCGCCGGCGGTGCGGGACACGATCGCGGGCCACGTCGATTTCACCTTCACGGGCGGCGGCATGACCTACGCGGATGCCGGTCAGGTGAAGGCGCTCGGCGTCACCAGCGCCAAGCGCACGACCGCGGCGCCCCAAGTTCCGGCAATCGCCGAATTCGTGCCGGGCTACGATGCCAATGTCTGGTTCGGATTCCTGGTCCCCGCCGGCACGCCCCGCCCACTCATCGACATCCTGGCACGCGAGATGAAGAAGGCGATCGACACGGGCGCCCTCGGTAACCGGCTCAAGGCCGCAAAGACCGAGGTCGAACTGGTCGGCAGTACGCCGGAGCAATTCCGCGCCTACATCCAGAGCGAGATCCCACGTTGGCGGGAGATCACCAAGGCCGCCAACATCCAGCCGGAATAGATCGCTTCCAAACGCAATCCTTATGACGTCGACGCCAGCCCCGGCGGCGTGGGCTCGCTCCTGCTTGCCTGCGAGCAAGTTTGTGTCAGTATTGTTACGGCTCAGCGCGAATTGGATGACAGGTCCGAGGGAATGCACTTCGACTGGCTGACATGGTCGAATCCGGTGGCGATCTGGTGGGGCTTTCTGCTGGCGGTCGCCGGCGGCAACATCCTGCTGTGGTCGGCACTGCACCGGCATTTCCGCGGGCGGCAATGCCGCTCCTTCCGCATCGAACTGATGGTGCTGCTGTGCGCCGCCTACGTCTTCGGTTGCGCCTTCCGCTCGATCCTGCCACGGGCTGACGTTCAGCGGATGGTCTTGTTCGACACCTGGCTGTCGAGCGTGCTGGTCGGCCGGACCGTCGCCACCGTGGCGGAAGTCTGCTTCGTGATCCAGTGGGCGATCGTGCTGCGGCTCCTTGCCAATCACGCCCGATCGGATACCGGCCGGAACATCGCGCTGCTCATCGTGCCGCTGATCCTCGTTGCGGAAGCCTGCTCGTGGTACGCGGTCATCACGACGAGCTACCTGGGCAACGCGATCGAGAATTCAATCTGGACCGTCACCTTCCTGCTCATCGGAGTGGCGCTGGTCCGGCTGCTGTACAGCTTCCACGGCATCCTGCGCGGCGTGATCGCGGTCGCGATCCTGGGCGTGGCGGCGTACGTAGCGTTCCTGGTCGCGATCGACGTGCCGATGTATTTCGAGCGCTGGCAAGACGACGTTGCCAACGGCAAACCGCTGCTCGGCATGTTCGCGGGTCTTTATGACGTGAGCACGCGCTGGCTCGTCACGCACGACTTCGCGCACTGGAAGGACGAAATCCCCTGGATGTCGCTCTATTTCAGTGCCGCGGTGTGGTCGAGCCTGGCGCTGTGCAGCTTCGGACTGATCGCCGATCAGCTTCACCGCTATCGCCGCCGGGCCGCCCGGAGACTATCGGCACGCCGGCCTCTGTTGCTCGAACAACGCCGCTAGAAAAGCGCTAGATTTCACTCACGTCGACCGCACGTGTGCTCCGCGCGCCTCCGCGAAAGCGGGGGCCCAGCGCGCAATGCGCATGAAAGGATGAAGAACTGGGTGCCCGCTTGCGCTTGCGCGGGCACGAGCGGAGGGAGCGAAGCCGTCGCTGCCGGTCAATCGAACTTGATGTTCGCGGCCTTCGCGACGGCGGTGTATTTCGGAATGTCCTTGGCGATCCGGTCGTAGAATGCGGCTCCCGTGCTGCCATCGGGGATGAGACCGATCTCCCTGATGCGCCCCGCCACTTCGGGAAGCTTCGTGATCGCCACGACTTCGGATTCGAGCTTCTTCACGATCGCCGCCGGTGTGCCCTTGGGCGCGGCGAGGCCGATGAAGCCTTCCACCACGACGCCCTCGATTCCGACCTCGGCCAATGTCGGGACGTCTGGCAACTCGGGCAGCCGCGTCGCGCCGGTGGAGGCGAGCGGCCGCAACGTGCCGGCTTTGAACTGCGGCATCGCCGGCCCGGCATCGGCAAAGGTCATCGTCGACTGTCCGGTCAAGACCGCGGTGACCAGCTCGGCGCCGCTCTTGAACGGAATATGCTGAAACGGCGCGCCGGTCTTTTGCTTGAACAATTCGGTGGTGAGCTGGAAGATCGCGGACGTGCTGGCGTAGTTGGCCTTGTCCGGATTGGCCTTGCCCCACTCGATCAGCTCTTTCACCGATTTGATCGGCAGCGACGAACTGACCGACAGCACGAGGTGATAGACCGCGATATTCGAAATCAGCTCGAAGCTCTTGAGCGGATCATAGGGCAGCTTTGTGTAGACGGCAGGATTGATCACCATCGAGCCGGCCGGCGCAACCAGCAGCGTGTATCCGTCAGGCGTCGCGCGCGCGACCATGTCGGCGGCGATCGTGCCGCCCGCGCCCGGCTTGTTCTCGACGATGACGGGCTGGCCGAGTCGCTCGGTGAGCTTCTGGGCGACGACGCGCGCGATGATGTCGTTGGAGCCGCCCGGCGCGAGGCCGACGATCATCCGGATCGGCTGCTTCGGATAGCCGGCCGCGGGGTCCGCTTGGGCAAGAGCCGGGACGCTGGAATGCAGCAGCACCGCCGCACTCGCCACGACGATGCCCGCCAGCCAGGATCGCAGTCGCGCAACAAGCCCAGATGGTCTCATTATTCATGTCCTCCCGAGACGTTATTGTTGATTCAAGATCGTTGCCGCTACTTTCTCGCCAATCATGATGGTTGGCAAGTTGGTGTTGGCGCACGGCACGCTGGGCATGATCGAGGCGTCGGCGACGCGTACGCCCTGAACGCCGAACACACGAGCCGACGCATCGGTAACGGCAAGCGGGTCGTCCGCCCGGCCCATACGGCAGGTACAGGACGCGTGCCAGTGGCCGAGCACAGCGGAGCGGATCCAGGTCCGGCAGGTGTCCTCGTCGTTGACGAGGTCGTCGACCGAGGGCGCGTCCGCAATGACCGCACGGATCACCGCGCGTCGCACGACGGCCGACGCGTCCATCGCCTGCGCTCCGACCCAGGTCTGCACCGCGTTCCAGCGGCTGTACATCGCGAGCTTCTGCGCATAGTCGGAGAAACTGATCGGGAAGACCTCCTCGACGTTCTCCTGCACGGCGGGATGAGCCCTGAGCTTCGCCAGCAGCTTCACGCCCTTCACGACGCGAACCATGTCGCGCTCGTCCGAGCACATGTTGAAGTCGACGTCGGGCGGCGCGTCGGCGGCGGCCGACGACAGCCGGACCTCGCCCGTCGAATACGAACGGTTGACCCACATCATGATGATGCCGAGGCGATGGCCGATGGCATGCCATTGCGCCTTGTTGGTCGGGATCACGTACATGTCGCCGGGCGGGCAGCCTTCGAGGCCGGACGACCAGCGCAGCCCGGCGAACATCTGGCGGCGGAGTTCGGTCGGCAGACGGGCCGGACGTTTCAGGAAGCAGCCGAAATTGACGCCCGGGTGCTCCATCAGGTGTTTGCCGACGCCGCGGCGGTCCGCCACGACGTCGATGCCGTGCGCGCGAAGCTCATGTTCGGGACCGATGCCGCTGCGCATGAGCAGCACCGGCGACTGGAGCGCACCGCTCGAGACAGATGACCTCGCGGGCCCCGATCTCGCGGTCGCCTGCCGGTCCGCGCACGCGAACGCCCGTACAGCGTTTGCCGTCGAACACCAGCCGGTCCACGCGTGTGTCGCCGAGCACCATCAGGTTGGGGCGGCGCCGCACCTCGGCGGTGAGATATCGCCACGCAGCGCCCATGCGCATGGTGTCGGTGTGGCTGTAGGCAACTGGAAAGAAGCCGTCGTCGAAGCGAGCGTTCTGGTCGGCGATATTGGACCAGCCCTCGTCTTCGATCGCCTGCATCACGCCACGGCGTGAAGCCCGGCCAGCGCTCGGGCGCGTAACGCTGCAGGCGGATCGGCCCGTCCTTGCCGTGCAGCGGCCCGTCGAAATCGCTGTCGGTCTCGAGCTTCTTGAAGAACGGAAGCACGCCCTCCCAATCCCAGCCGGTGGCCCCGGCCTCCGCCCACGCCGCATAGTCGGAAGGCAGCCCGCGATTGGCGGCCATGCCGTTGATGGAGGAACCGCCGCCGATCACCCGGCCCGCTGGATACCGCACGCGACGCCGCTGGTCGGGCTCGTTGCCCGGCTTCGGCCCATACGCGGCCTTGAGGCCGCTCCACACGAAGCGTGGATCCGCGTAGGCGGTCGCGGCGAAGATGTCGAGAATCTCCGGCGGCTCCTGCCCCGGCGGATAGTCGGTGCCGGCCTCGATCAACAGCACCCGGTTGGAGCTGTGCTCGGAGAGCCGTGCCGCCAGCGGGCAGCCTGCCGAGCCCCCGCCGATGACGACATAGTCGTAGTGCTCGCCAGCCGCGGCCGCCATCTCACGTCCCTCCCCGTAAAACTTCTCCGGCAACTATATTGGATTTCACACAAGACCAGCTAACGGGACCGCGCGATGCTGGCCCGCATTTCCGCGCTGGCGTGCGGTTCGCGATGCAGGCCAGGGCGAACCGGTGGCGGCATAGGCGTTAGCGCAACTTCAACAACGTCGAAATCATTCAGCCACGGCGGTTGCCGCGCACTTACCTCCCCCTGAAAGGGGAGGTCGACCGCCGACGCGCAACGGAGGCGATCGGGTGGGGGTCATGTTCAGCAGACGCAATGATCCCCACCCCGACCCTCCCCTTTTCAAGGGGAGGGAGCGCACCACCAATGCCTCTAACTTGCGACACGAAAAATGAAAGCGCGTTAGGCGCGCTACTTTCCGGCAAGCCACGCCTCGTAGCGCGCATACAAGTCCGCGGTCTCGCCTTCGCCATCGCGATAGACCACCGCCGCGAGCGGCCGGCCGATCGCTGCAAGCCGCGCCGCCATGTAGCGGTACTGCGCCGGATAAGTAGAGAAATCGCTGGTCCTGAAGATCCGGTCGAACGCTTCCGATGGCTCGACCGGATCGAGCCGGTCGCGCTCGTAGATGGCACAGCGTTCGCGGATCGCCCAGAGTCCGTTGCGCTTCTCCAGCCGGTCGAGGAAGCGGCCATGCGACGTCATATCGACCGGCACCCCGCCGACGTCCTGCCGCACATGAATCACGATCGAGGTCTCGCCAATCGCGCGGTCGCCCGCCACGCGCACCACCGATGGCAAGATGTGATGTTTCGAACGCTGGCCGGCTTCGAACCCGGCGCGGCAGCGGTCGACGAATTTCGGAAACGGCCCGCTGAACCAGGAGACCGAAATCTCGCCGTCGGGCGTGAACGTCGCGAGCAGGTCGGGCCAGCGGCCCTGATCGCGGCACAGCCCCCAACGCTGGATGACCTCCATGCAGGCGAGCTTGTCGTCATGTCCCATGTGTTTCCCCGCGCTTGATTGCCAGCAGCATGGGACCGGAGCGCGCCTTGCGCAATTGGCGTTTCCCGCCGCCCATGCCATTCTAGGAACCGAAGAACTTCTTCCTCCCCTATTCCCACATCAATTCCGCGCAGAGGAGCCGCATGAAGGCGATCGTGATCCATGAATTCGGCCCGCCCGACGTCCTGAAGTATCAGGACGTTCCCGACCCGCAGCCGCGGGAGGGCGAAATCCGGATCAGGGTTCATGCCGCGACCGTCAACCGCGTGCTCGACGTCAGCGTACGGGCCGGCCGCGAGGGCGCACGGAGCCCGGTGCTGCCGCTCATTCCGGGCGTCGACTGCGCCGGCGTGGTCGACGCAGTGGGGACGGGCGTGCGCAACTGGCGGCCCGGCATGCGGGTCGCGGCCGCCGGCGTGATGCCGCTGAACATCGTTGCCGAGGACGGCGAGGACTATTCAGGACCGGAGGGCATGATGGGCATTAAGCGCCCGGGCGGCTTCGCCGAGCTCGTCTGCGTCCCGGCCTGCGCGGCCATCGAACTGCCCGAGCGGCTCGACTTTCATCACGCCGCGGTGGTGATGCGCCACGTGCCGACCGCCTGGAACCTGCTGTTCCATGTCGCCGAGCTGAAAGCGGGTGAAACGATCCTGGTCATGGGCGCCGGCGGCAATCTCGGCTCGATCGGCATCCAGATCGCCAAGAACGTGATCGGTGCAACCGTGATTGCGGCTGCCGGCTCGGACGAGCGCGCGCAGTCTGGGCTCGAACTCGGCGCCGACCATGCGATCAACTACAACGCGCACGACCTCCGTGCCGAGATCATGAAGATCACCGGCGGCAAGGGCGTCAATGTGCTCTACGACAACATCGCCAACCCGAAGGTGCTGCCGCAGGCTTTTCGGGCGATCGGGTACGAAGGACGTCTCGTGACAGCGGGCGCGCACGCCGGGCCCAACGTCACCATCGACTTCTCGTACCTCTATCACCAGCGCATCACCATCAAGGGCATGCCGGGTTACCATCCGCCGGATGTGCCGCTGTGCTTCGCCGCCGCCGCCGAGGGCAAGATCAAGACTCAGATCGAGCGCATCCTGCCGCTGTCACGCGCGGCCGAAGCGCACCGGCTGGTCGAATTGGGAGAATTGCAAGGCAAGATCGTGCTCGATCCGACGCTCGGGTGAGGCGTTCGCTAAAGCGCCGGAATCGCACGGCAATTCCGCCATTGCGCCGGGCCGGGGGGCGTGCCTATATTCCGCTCATTCTCGTCATCCCCGATGACTTCAGGCTTCGCCCGATGGGTGTTCGGAGCGCAAAGGAGATTTATCATGAGCGATGCACCGCTGATGCCCAAGGCGACCGCCGTTTGGCTGGTGGAGAACACCTCGCTCGCCTTCGACCAGGTCGCGGACTTCTGCAAGCTGCACCCGCTCGAGGTAAAGGCGATCGCCGATGGCGACGCCGCGCAGGGCATCAAGGGCCTCGACCCGGTGCTGACCGGCCAGCTGACCCGCGAAGAGATCGCGAAGGGCGAGGCCGATTCCAACTACAAGCTGAGACTGCTCGATCCGAAGGTCCGGCTGCCGGAGCCCAAGCGCAAGAAGGGCCCGCGCTACACCCCGGTATCGCGCCGTCAGGATCGTCCGAATGCGATCCTCTGGCTGGTGCGCAACCATCCGGAACTGAAGGACAGCCAGATCATGCGACTCGTCGGTACTACCAAGACGACGATCGCCGGCATCCGCGACCGCACCCACTGGAACGCCCAGAACCTGCAGCCGATGGACCCGGTCACTCTCGGGCTGTGCTCGCAGATCGACCTCGATCTCGAAGTGCATCGCGCCGCGAAGGAGAAGCCGGTCGACATCGAGGCGCAAGGCGCGACGCTGCTGCCGGCATCAGAGACCACCATCCGGCCGCGTGAGCCGGAGCCGGTCGAGGACCGCAAGCAGAGCGAGCAGGCCGACGTCGACGCGGTATTCGCCAAGCTCAAGCGGATCGGCGGCACCAAGGGCGAGTAGCAATCCGCGCGTCCTTGCTGTCGATGCGTCACTGACGTTCGGCGGTTGCCCGCCCAATCGTCACTTTCAGCGTCATCCGGGAAAAGAAAACTTGCGCACCTGACACACTTCTGCGCTGAACAGTGATGCTCACGTGCGTGCCAGGCGGCGTTGCAACGATAATCGACCTGAGACCTTCCGCGTTAGCGACGTTCTGGTCGTTCACTTGAACGATCAAGTCATCCGCCTTGATGCCGGCGGCGGCGGCCGGACCGTTTTCGGTCACGCTGGCAACATAAGCTCCGCGCGTTGATTCTGCCTGCTTATACTCCACCATATCCGCGCTAACATTGGCGACTTGTACTCCGAGCACGCCACCACCAACGCCAGGTGAGGGTTGGGCAGGCGTCGTCGTGGCGACAGCCAGTTTCGCCTCCACTCGTCTCACCCCCTCGGCTGCATCCTGCATCTGCAAATCGAGCGTCGCCGCCCGTCGAAAATCGGCGAGAGCACGATCGAGTTCGCCCTTGGCCTCGTAGCTGATCCCGCGGCCAACGTGGGCGGATGCAAGCACAGGATCGGGTCGCACGATCTCGTTGTAGTCTTCGATGGCCCGATCATGGTCGCCCGCGATGGTGTGGTGGAACGCACGCCACATATAGATGCCCGGGAGATCGCTCCTGCCGATCTGGCCGGAGGCAATCAGGCGCGTGCAAGCTGCTATCGCATTGGCAGGCGCGCTCGATCCATTCTGACAAATGGGGCGATCGTCGGCGCTAACAGTCGCCGTCATTCCCAGCAACATCGCAAGACCGATGAGGGGCGAAGCAAATCGATGCATGGGTGTTCTCCACTGCTTACCGCAAGTTTCGCCGATTGGGTCGCGGCGTAGCACGTCGCCAATTCGGCGCAATCGTCTTCACGGCGCCGGGGCCTTCACGCACGCGATGACCAGCGGATTGTTCGCCGCGCCACGCGCGCGACAGATGGCGGAACGCTCCGTCGGATAAACCGGCGGATTATGCGCGACACCGCAATAGGCGGTCAGGAGTACCTCATCGTCGTTGCATTGCGCCGAGCAGCTTGTCTCGTTGCAGGGCGAGCGGACGATGCGGATGCCCGATGCCGGGCCGGGCGGGCCGGGCGGTCCAACCTCGCCGCGCGGACCCGGCGGCCCCGGATCGCCCATGTCGCCTTTTGCACCACGTGTGCCTTGCTGCTGATCGCAAGCGGCCAACAACATTGCGATCAAGACCGCGGCGAAACCGGCCGCCCGGGCGAGACCGCTGCCTCCATTGTGCGGTTCCGGCCGCACGCGACGCTCACGCCGCCGCGGTCTGCTCGCGGAACGCCGGCATCACTTCGAGTGCGATCCGGCTCAGCGACTCGCGTTCCCATGCGGCATTCGGGCCGCTCCAGTCGACCGCCGACAGCAGCAACGTGCCGAACGGACCGGCCTCCTCACGCAGCGCGACAAGCTTGCTGACGCACGGTCTTGGGCGATCCGAAGATCGTGCGCTGCTCGATCAACGAGTCGACCGTGATCTCGTCGTCGCGCATGCCGGGCCGGGTCTTGAACACGCCGAGGCGGCCAAGCTGGCTGTACACAGTGTGCATGTGGTCGTGGAAATGCCGGTAGCCGCTCTCCGGGCTGAACACGTGCGCGCGCGCCTCGTCGTCGGTGGCGGCGACGTGGACCGAACGGCAGATGCGCCAGTTGTTGCCGTCGGCAGGACGGCCAGCTTCCTGGCAGCCCTGGCGGTAGAGCGACCAGTGGCTGGCGAGTCCTCGCGGCGACAACAGCGGCGCGCGAGATCACGCTCCATCCCTTGCGGCCGGCGACCTTTACGGAGCCACTGTCAGGTGTCGACGACGGAATCGCAATCGGCGGGTGCGGCTTCTGGTAGGGCTTCGGCAGCCAGCCGAATTGCAGCGCCGGGTTGATGGTGTCGCGAATGCGCGTCGTCCAATAGCGGCCGGCAAGCTCGTACGGCGGATCGCTCGCCCAGATGCCCTGGATCATCTCGATCGCTTCGGCCAGCATGCGGCCGCGCTCGCCCGGATCGGTCGGCGCGCCCATCATCTCGATGTCGGTCGGGGTCGAGCCGGTGCCGATGCCGAGGATGAACCTGCCCTTGCTCAGGTGGTCGAACTGCGCCGCCTCGGCGGCGATCATCGCCGGGTGGTGGAGCGGCGCGTTGATGACGCCGGTACCGAACACCAGCCGCTCGGTCCTGGGCAGGAGGCTCGCGGCGAACATCATCGGCGACGGATAAGGCTCGGTCGCGGCCGAATAGTGCTCGCCGATGAACAGTTCATCGATAGCCGAGCCGGTCGAGCAGCAGCGCCTTCTCGGTGTCCTCTGCCAGATATTCATGCATCGGCCGGCCGGCCGGATGCAGCGGCATCATGAACATTCCGAGGCGCATGAGCATGTCTCCAGGTCGCAGAATTGCGTGTGTTATTCCAGCGTCAGTTTTCCAGGATGGTCTTGGCGCGCGCCAGCACTGCGGGCGGGGTATTGGCGATCTCTTCGGCGACCTTCTGCGCCTCTTCGCCGCGCGTTGCACTGATATCCATGGCGGTCTTCGCAGCTTCGGCCAGGAACTGCGGGTCCGTCATGGTGGCGTCGAAGGCGCGCCGCAGCGCCTGGACCCGCTCGCGCGGCACGTCCGGCGTGGTGACGAAGGCGCGGGTGATCTCGGTATCGGCGGAAAGGAACTCGAGCACCTTGCGGTCGTCCTCGTTCCGGGCCAATTCGGTCATGAGCGGAACGTCGGCAAGTTCCGGATGCCGCTCTCAGACCGATCTGCACCAGGATGAAGATCTTCTTCTCCGTCAGCCAGTGCGGCTTGGTCGACTTCCACGACGCCCAGGAATTCGAACCGCGGCCGCCGACCTCGCCGCGCTCCATCGCCAGGTTGACGTCGTTACCGCCCGGATAGCCGGAGACGATCTTGAACCTGGTCCCGGCGAGCGCGTTCATGGCCTTCGGATAGTAGACCGAGGACGTGGCGGTGCCTGGCGCGCCGACGACGAGCTCGCGCTGCATCGCGTCCTGGATGGTGCGGATGCCGGTGGTGTGCCAGGAATTCACCACATTGGGACTGGTGGTGCTGTTCCCGATCCAGAAGAACCTGCGGGTGTCGAACTCGACCTTGCCGCCGCCGAGCGCCTGGTGCGCCGACATGTTCTGCATGATGGCATGAACCACGGTACCGTCGCGCGGCGCCTGCTGGGCGAGCCAGTTGGCGGCCTGCAGGCCAACCGCTCCTGGCATGTTGCGCGCCACGATCGCGGGCTCGCCCGGAATATGACGCCCAATGTGGCGGGCGACCAGCCGCGCGCGCAGGTCGTAGTCGCCGCCCGGCGAGGTCGCGACCAGCATGGTCAACGTCTTGCCGCGATAGAAATCGGCGACCGGATCGGCGGCGGCGGGCGACGCCAGCCCGGCCGTCAGCGCCAGAAATGCGAGACATGCGCGGCCGAATATCATGTTGCTCCGACCCTCTGACGAATATCGAGCACGAATACCGCTTGGCTTGCAATGGCCGGCACCGGGGGCCCGCAAAGCGCGCAAACGGTTAACGACCCGGCCACGGCCCAGGCAATAAACAGTTGAACAAACTACCGGTTTTTCATTAGGCTCGGGCGCGGAACATGCAGGTATCGGACGCCAATAGCGGCCTTCCGCGCATCCGGAAACCAACGATGCAGCCCGCACCCGGCGGTCTTCACGCAGGTGGACCTGAGCCCGGCGCACTTGGCCGACCGGCCGCCGCGCGGGATTGCGGCTTGTTCGGCCGTCTTCCGGCTTTCTTCCGGCGACGAGACTGCCGCAGAACAATTGTTCCCGTCCGCTTCCGAACTCTTCTGCTGGCGATCATCGCGCTCTTCTTCGCATCGGCCGCGAACGCCCAACGGCTCGGCCAGGAATTCGCCGCCGAGCCGGTGCGCCGCGAGATCATGGCGTTCTACGACAGCCGTGAGGAGGCGCGGCCTGACCTGACCCGCATTCACCGCTTCGCCGAAATGCCGCTCAACCATCTCGGCTTCGTGCTGACCTACTGGGACGTCAACGCCGATCTGCCGAGCGTGGAGCGCGCCGCCAGCGCCCGCGGCATGATCACCTGGTTCCGACGCGCCCAGCCGAGCGAGTTCTACGTCTGGGCGCATCGCGTCGTGGCGCGCGATACCCGCATGGTGGTGATCGGCAACAGCGGCCTGCCGTCCGCGGTCACGCCGCTCGCCGACGCCAACAAGCTGTTCGCCGAGATCGGGTTCGGCCTGAGCGGCGCCGGCGTCGACCTCACCCACGGCACCCGCATCCTGCAGCGCGACGCGCTCATCGGCTTCGAGCGGCCGCTCGATCCGGTGCTGCCGCCGTTCCCGATCGTCGGCACCTTCGGCCACGATGTGTCCTCGCACCTGGTGCTGGAACATCGCGCGGGCAAGTTGCCGCTGGCGAGCAGCGTCGTGCTGACCAGCAACCGCGGCGGCTACGCGGCGCACGGCTACTTCGTCTACGAGGAGCCGGTCACCGGGCGTACCAAGTGGATCGTCGATCCATTCGCGTTCTTTCAGAAGGCGTTCGGCGTCGAGACCGCGCCCATCCCCGATGTGACGACGCTATCGGGACGCCGCATGTGGTTCAGCCATGTCGACGGCGACGGCTGGAACAACGTCACCGGCGTGGAGGCCTACCGCGACAAGCCCACCATCGCCGCAACCGTCATCCTGCGCGAGCTGATCGCACCCTACCCGGACCTGCCGGTGGCGGTCGGCGTCATCGGCGCCGACGTCGACGAACGCTACGGCACGCCGGAGGCCGCGCGCCAGGCGGCGCGCGAGCTGTTCGCGCTCCCGCAGGTCGAGGTCGCCACCCATTCGTACACTCATCCCTACCAGTGGGGCTTCTTCGAAAACTACGACCGCCGGCTGGAGGAGAAGCTGACCGGCCCGGACGAGACCGAATGGCGCTCGGTGTTCGGCGACCGCATGCGCAAGCTCGCCCGAATGCTATTCCCCGGGCTGGTGCGCAAGACCTCGGACGTTGCGCAGGGCAAGTTCGCCGCGGAAGACCCGCCGCGCGCCTACAGCCAGTTCCCGTTCAACCTCGACCAGGAAATTCGCGGCGCGATCACCATCGCAGAGGAATATGCGCCCGAAGGTAAGCGCGGCACCCTGTATCTATGGAGCGGCGGCGCCGAGCCGTTCGAGAGCGCGATCACGCGCACCCGGCGGCTCGGGCTGCGCAACCTCAACGGTGGAGATTCGCGTTTCGACGCCGACTATCCGTCGATCGCCTATCTTTCGGCGATCTCGCGGGTTGTGGGCGCCGAGCGGCAGATCTACGCGGCCAACGCCAACGACTTCATCTACACGACCGACGGCGGCGGCCGCGACCACGGCTTCCTGCATCTCGAAGCCACGATCAAGTCGACCGAAAATCCGCGCCGGCTCAAGCCGATCAATGTCTACTACCACATGTTTGCCGGCGAGAAGACGGCGCAGCTCGCGAGCGTCCGACACCATCTCGACGCCGCCCGGCAAGCGCTTGTGACGCCGGTCGCGACGTCGCACTACGCGGCGATCGCGGACGGATTTTTCGCCACGCAGATCTCGTCGCTCGGCGAAATGACCTGGATGGTGCAGAACCGTGGCGCGCTGCAGACCGTGCGCTTCGACGACGTCGCCGACCTCTCGGTCGATTTTGGCCGCAGCGTCGGCGTGATCGGCCAGCGGCGCAAGGGAAACTCGCTTTACGTGGCGCTCGACGAGGCGCGCGCGGACGTCATCGTAGCGCTCGGTCCCGATACGCCGCCGGCCACCGGCGCGCCGGCTCCCTATCTGATCGACGGACGCTGGACGTTCCGCGACATGCGCCGCCGCGACTGCGGATTCAGCGTGATGGCGCGAGGTTACGGCGCCGGCCAGATGAACTGGGGCGGACTGCGCCCGGGCAGCTACCGGATCACCGCACTCGATAACAAGAATCATTCCTGGGAGCACGTCACCGACGTCGGCGATGACGGCATCCTGGCGCTCACGGTCGACGCCGATGCGCTGCAAAATCCAGTCGCGATCGACGTCGCTTGTCTCAACCCGAGCGGTCAACGCTAGAACGGTACAGCAATGCCGGTATTCAGGACACGACGCGTGCCGCGGGCCAACCTCCCCCGGGAAAGCAGGAGGCCTCGCAAAGGTTCACCCCACCCCGCCTCGCCGCTCGCAAGCGCTCGCGGCTCGCCGACCCTCCCCCTCCAGGGGAGGGTGAACCTGCCGAAACTCCCAACCATGAAGGGTTGCACCGAACATGCGACCCGCCACCCTCCCCTGGAGGGGGAGGGTCGACGCGGAGCGAACGCGAGGCGGCGGGGTGGGGTGAGCTTTGTGCAACGCGCTTTCAAAGCTTGGCAACACACCGGCGGCGACACGAACTCTCGGCAATGCTGAAAGTGAATATGCACTGATGTTCCGGCACATCGCCCTCATTGTCTCGCTGACGGTTATCGCGCTCGCTGCCGGCGTAGCGATGATTCCGGGCGAGCGCGAGCAGTGGACGATGCTGGTGCGGGACGGCCACCACCAGGAAGCACTCCGGTCTCTCGAACAGCGGTACGACCGGGGTTACCGCGAGGCCGACGCTGTGCTGCGCATGCACAAGCTCTACATGGCAAAAGCCGATATCGAGCGCGCGACCAAGGTGATGGAAAGCTTCGCCGCCGATCGTCCGCGCGATCCTGCCGTCCTCGCGCTGTTGGCGCGGCACTACGCCGGCATCCAGGACAGGACCGGCGAGATCCGCACGCTCGAGCGGCTGTTCGACGTGGCGCCGTCGCTGCCGACCGCCAGTCTTCTGCTGGCGCACTACCGCTTCGAAGGCGAGTACGGGCGCGAAGAAGCATTGCTGCGACGGCTGCTCAAGATCAACCTGATCACGGCGAACGACGCCGAGAGGCTCGGCCTGCTGCTGGCGGCGAACGGCGACCTCTTTGGCGCGCGCGACGCGCTCGAGCGGTTCGACGAGATCGCCGATCCGGAACGAACCGTCGGACGATTGGCCCTGTTCGATGTTCTGGTGCAGGTCGGCGACCGATCGACCGCCTTCAGCAAGGGCGCCGCATGGATCGTCTATTGGCGCAAGGTGAGGCAGAACCCTGCCGAAGCGAGCCTGCCGGCCGCGCGCCTTGTCCGCATGATGATGGCGCTCGACGGTCCCGCGGCCCGCAAGGCGATCTGCGATGCCCAGCAGGAGGAGTTTGGCACCGTCGGCGTCGCCGCCCGCTCGCCGCTCGCGGTCTGCGACATCGGCGAACAGGGTGCCGCAGCGGAAACCGACAGCTCGCCCGTCGGCACCGGCGTCTCCAGCAGCGAGTCGCAAGGCACCGTCGGTCACAGGAAACGCCGGTGAGCGGCCGCGATCCCGTGCTCGATGCCGACGATGGCGCCGAGGTACAGCCGGTGCGCCCTTCGAAGCTTCGTCTCGTCATCGAGTTCGCTGTGCTGTTCGCGGTGGCGCTGCTGCTCAAGCAGTTCCTGGTCAGCGGCTCAGGCATACCAACGCCCTATCCGAACCCGCTGTGGCTGCCGGTGATCGTCCTCAGTCTCGAACACGGCCTCGCCGCCGGACTGGCATCGGCCCTGATTGCCACCGCATTGCAGTTCTCGGGCGGACTTCCTGCGACTCAGTTGCCCGAGGACATGTATTCCTATATCGGCCGGATCGCGGCCGAACCGGTTGCCTGGACCTGCGTGTCGCTGCTGATCGGCCATATCCGCAGCCAGCAGATCGCAGAAATCACGCGGCTGCAGGCCGACCTGGCGGAACGCAATTCGCAGTGCGTGCAGGTTGCCGACCTGTGCGCCGATCTGCGGGATCGGACCGAAGTGCTGGAGCGGCACATCGCCGCCAACGCGTTGACCTCCAACGTCGATGTCGCTGAAGCGATGCGGGAGCTGAACGACTCCACCTGGGAGAACTTTGCCGAGCGGCTGACACGATTCGTCGTCCTGATGACGGGAACGTCGGAGTTCTCGGTCTACCTGCTGCGCGACAATGTTCTCAAGGTGGTGTTCCAGCCGAACGACGAGCGCACGGCCACGGGCGACGTGACGGTGACGCCTGACGACCCGTTGTTCACCGCGGTGATGATCGAGCGACGAACCCTGATGGCGGATCTGCCGGCTGACCGGGACCTCCTGCGGGACCGCGGCTTCCTCGCCGGCCCCCTGATGGACGCTCACGCCCGCAACCGCGCGATCGGCATGCTCGCGATCGCCGGCAGCGCGTCCGACGACGCCCCGCCGGACATCGAACGGCGGTTCGCGTTCACGCTGGCGGAGATTTCGCGCGTTCTTGGCCGCATCATCCTGATCGAGCACTGGCACGCCGCGGCTGCGCCAGGCGAAGCCAACGGACATCGCGATCCGGTTGCCGCGGCGCCGTCCGGTGCGGGCGACTTGACCCGGCCCGCCGATCCGGGCCATCCCGGCGAGGTCACGCTGCAATGACCGACCTGCCACAAACCGAACCCTTGCGGTTTCGTCTCGACCAGACGCAGGTCGACGTTCTCGACGTTCGCCTGTTCGATGCACTGGTCGCGCTCGTCACCTTCGCCGCGAGCCTCGCCGTGCTCGCCCACAGTTTGAGACCGTCCGCACAGTTCCCAAATTGCCTGCTGTTGCACGGCGCCGTGCTCGTCCTCCCGGCGGGCTATCTGGCGATCCGCGCCTGGCAGAACCGGGACCTGACGCTGCCGTTCCTGCTGTTGATCGTGACGGCGGCGACCGGGCCGATCGGCGCGATCGGCTGCGCCGTCATGGCGATGGCGCTGTGGTCAAAGCAGCCGTCGCCGTCGCGGCTGCAACGGTGGTACGATTTTATCTCGGGCGTGGTGGAGCGCGGGCGCGTCGCCCATCTCTATGACGAGGTGGTTGCCGGCCGGCTGGCGTCCGACCCGCGGGCCGAGGTTCCGCGCTTCAAGTCGATCCTGCAGAGCGCTTCGATCGAAGATCAGCAGCGCTTGCTTGGCGTGATCGGCCGGCGCTACCACGCCGCGTTCCGCCCGGTCCTGCGCCGGGCGCTGCGCAACCGCAACGGTTTCATCCGCGCCCAGGCCGCCGCCGTGGCCAGCCGCCTCGACGCCGAGGAGAGGAGCCGGCTCTGGTCCGAAGTTTCTTTGCCCAATCAGGCCGCACCCGGCGGCGACGCCGCCATGCTTGATACCGAAACCCGCCGCTCGTAGGTGCTTAAACAGATTTCGATGATGTGGAATCCGCTGCGACGACATGCGAGGCCTCTGCTTACCCTCCCCTGGAGGGGGAGGGTCGACGCCGAGTGGTAGCGAGGCGGCGGGGTGGGGTGAACTTGTTTGCGAGAAAGCTCACCCCACCCCGCTCCCCCGGGCTCAAGGCCGGGGTCGCGACCCTCCCCCTCCAGGGGAGGGTGAGCACCGAGTTCGTGGCTCGCATCGATGCGCCGAAACATGCTGTAGATGCGGGTCGATACCTACTCACATCCGGGTCTGCAGGTGGCATCAGCCAACAGCCGTGAAGCCGTGGACGTCTGCCTGATCGTCGAGGGCGCGTATCCCTACGTCTCCGGCGGCGTATCGTCCTGGGTGCATGGACTGATCCGGCGCCAGCCCGAGATCACGTTCTGCGTGGTGGCGATCCTGCCCGAGCCGCCCTCACCTCAATCCAAATATGGCCCGTTGCCAAACCTCAAGGCGTTGCACCATCTCTATCTCACCGCGTCTTATCAAAGCGGTGGCTGGCGTCGGCCGCACACCTTCGACCAGGCGAAGTTCGACGAAGCGGTCGGCACATTCCTGCACACCGGCGGGCTGGCGGAGTTGACGCGGATCATCGAACTCTTGGCGCCATTGGTGAAGGCAAGGCGCACCGCCGACCTGCTCGACTCCAATCTGGCCTGGAACCTGGTCTGCGATCTCTACGACCGCGCCATGCCGCACGAGTCGTTCCTGCATTTCTTCTGGGCGTGGCGCGCGCTGTTCGGCGGGCTGGTCGCCACGCTGTCGTTTCCGTTGCCGCCGGCCCGCGTCTATCACACGGTCTCGACCGGCTATGCGGGACTGCTGGCGGCGCGCGCGGCGGTCGAGACCGGCCAGCCGATGCTGATCACCGAGCACGGCATCTATACCCACGAGCGCCGCATCGAGATCCTGCTGGCCGACTGGATCGTCGACACCGTCGACAAGGGCTTTGCGATCCACGATCCGCGCCGCGACCTGCGCGACTTCTGGTCGGCGGCGTTCGAGAGCTACGCCCGCGCCTGCTACCAGGCGTGCACCGAGGTGATCACGCTGCACGGCGCCAACCAGCCCGCGCAGATCGGCCTCGGCGCCGCGCCGGACCGCATGAAGATCATCCCCAACGGCGTCGACTATCGGGGACTGAGCCGGGTGCCGTCCGCCGACGCGGACGATCCGCCGACGATCGCGTTGGTCGGGCGCGTCGTGCCGATCAAGGACATCATGACGTACCTGCACGCTGTCAAAATCTTGCGGGCGGAGTTTCCCGACCTGATCGCGCTGGTGCTCGGCGCGACCGACGAGCAGCCGGACTACCATGCAGCCTGCAAGGCCGCGGCCGCCGCGCTCGGGCTCGAAGACATGGTGAAGTTCACCGGCCAGATCGACGTCACCGACTACTTCCCGCGCATCCACGTGAACGTGCTGACGAGTCTCAGCGAATCGCAGCCGCTCAGCGTGCTGGAGGCCGGCGCCGCCGCGATCCCGACGGTCGCCACCGATGTCGGCGCCTGCCGCGAAATCCTCCTCGGCCGGCGCGACGAAAGCCCGCCGCTCGGTGACGGCGGCGTACTGACCGACGTCGCCTCGCCGGAGCAGACCGCGGCGGCGATCGTCGCCCTGTTGCGCGATCCGGCGCGACGCGAGCGCATGGGACGCGCGATGCAGGAGCGGGTGCGGCGGTATTACGATCTCAATCTGGTCGACGACGCCTATGCCGGTATCTACCGCCATCACCGGGACGCGCCGGCGCAGCCGGCGTCGCACGGGTGAGCCATGGCGGGCATCGGCTTCGCGCTCGAGCGACTCTACCGCAGCAACTCGATCACCGACCGGATGGCGTCGTTCGCGCATGCCTCGGTGATCGCCGCCGGGCCCTGCCTCGCCGCGGTGCTGTGCATCTGGCTGATCGGCGCGATGATCACCGAGCATGAAGGCAAGACCCTGATCGCGGCGTTCCGCGCGCTGGTGATCTACAGCTTCGCGCTGTCGTTCGTGATCACCGCGCCGATCGCGCTGGTCAGCGCGCGGCTGATTTCCGACCGGCTGCACGATCGCGCGGTCGCGGCGGTGCCCGGCATCATGCTCGCGGCCTTCGCGCTCTCGGCGGCGGTGATCGTGGCGACCGGCGCACCGCTGTTCGGCCTGCTGCTCGATCTGGCGACCACCGCGAGCGTCGCGGCGGTCGCCAACTGCGTGCTGATCGCGCTCATCTGGGTGGCATGCCTGTTCTGCAGCGTGACCCGCGACTACAACGCCGTCACCGGCTATTTCGCGGTCGGCATGCTGGTCGCAGTGGCGGCGGTGACGGCGGGCTACAACTGGCGGCCCGATCTCGCGATCATGCTGTGGTGCTTCAGCGCCGGATTGGGCGTGACGCTGTTCGGTCTCCTGGCCCGGGTCATTTCGACGTTTCCGTTCGCGGTGCGCAATGTCGCGGCGCCGATGGCGGCACTCGGCGCTGCGTTCGTGCGCTACTGGCCGATCGCGCTCGGCGGCCTGTTCGGCGCGGCCGGCGCCTGGGTCGACAAATGGGTGGTGTGGCTCTCGCCGTTCGGCACCACGATCCAGAACAACCTGCTGCACGCGCCGCTCTACGACAGCGCGATGTTCGTCTCCTACCTCGTCGTGATCCCGGCCTATGCGGCCTTCGTCGCACATCTCGAGGTGAAGTTCTTCCGCAACTATCGCCTGTTCTACAACAGCATCCTGGAGCACGGCACGCTGGCGCAGATCCGCGCCAACGGCCGGCGGCTGCGCGACGAGACCATCGCGTCCTTGTCCGGCATCACGGTGCCGCAGCTCCTGATCTGCGGACTGGTCGCGCTGTCGGCACCGGCGGTGATCGAACTGCTCGACATGCAATACCGGCAGGTCGGCATGCTGCGGTTCGGCCTGATCGGCGCGGTGTTCCAGTTCCTGTTCGTCACCTGCTCGTCGCTGACGCTCTACTTCGACCGCCGCATCGTGTTCCTGATCCTGCAGGCGTGCTTCTTGATCTTGAACGCGACCCTGACCTGGGCGCTGATCCCGTTCGGCGCGAACTATCTGGGCTTAGGCTTCCTCGCCGCCTCGGCGATCTCGGCGCTGGCCGCGTACCTGGCGCTCGCCCGCACGCTCTACCGGCTCGACTACCTGACCTTCATCGCCAACAACCCGGCGGTGCGCATCCGCCGGCGGACGCGCGCCGCGTAAAATACCGACGCCGCGGAACCGTGGCCCGGTCAGGGCTTCCAGTTCGCGCGCTCTCGAACCGCTCGGAGCGATGCCGCCGCCTCGGTCAGCGATTTGCGGACATCGACATTGGTGAGCTTGCCTTCGCGCTTGAGAATGCGGCCGTCGACCGCGACGAAATCGACATTCGCAGGCGCGGCCGAGTTCACCAGCAGGTTGGCCGGATCGGCGCCCACGCCAAGGTTTGGCGCCAGCAACGACACCATGATCACGTCGCCGCGCTTGCCGGGCGTCAGCGAACCGATTGTGCTCTCGAGATTGAGGCAGCGTGCGCCGCCGATCGTCGCCAGTTCGAGTACGCGGCGCGACGACATCTTGAACTGCACTTGATTGCGGATCTTCTCGGTGTCCTGCACCATCTTCATGGTGCGGAACATGTCGGCGTTGCCGGATAGCGCGATCGAGTCGAATCCGAGCCCTACCTTGACGCCGGCACTGAGGAAATTCTCGATCTGTTGCAACGGGTAGCCCATGCTGCCCTCGCCGGTCGGGCAGGTCGCGATCGGCGTACCGGTTTCGGCCATCAGCTTGATCTCGTCCGCCCGTGCACCTCCGCCATGAGCGAGCAGCGTGTCCTTGCCGAGTGCATTGGCTTCGCCGAGCCGGATGATTTCTCCCGCCCGGGCGTGCGAACTCGACGAGTGCACGGAAATCGGCAGCTTGAGGCGCTGCGCGGCGGCCAATTCCTCGCGGTTCGCATCGGCCGCCTGGTCCCCGCCGCCGAGACCGCGGAAATTGTGCAGGCCGCGCCACGCCATGCCGAGCGAAATCAGCCCGTCGTTCGAATATCGCGACCATTCATTCCGGAAACGCTCGAGCTCGGCCATGTTGCTCGACTGCGTCGGCGGCTGGCCTTGATACGGACCATAAAGGTAGCGCGCGCGAATGCCGCTGTCGGCGATCGCCTTGATATTGGCTTCGGCATGTTCGCGCGTCTGGTTGATGTGGCTCCAGTCGGTCACCGTCGTGACGCCGCCGTAGAGCGCCTCGATGGTCGAGAGCCGCGTGCCCTGATAGGCGTCAGCCGGATGAAATACTTTGCCCAGTGCCCCGCTCATCGGGAAATAGAACTGCTCGGGCTTCTCGCCGACCATCCCGCGCAGCAGCGTGGTCCACAGATGCCAGTGCGTTTCCACCAGCCCTGGAAGCACGACCGCATCGCTGCCATCGATCACCGTCGCGCCCGGCGCATCGACATTGCGACCGACCGCCGCAATCACACCGTTGCGGACGAGGACATCGCCCTGCGGGAACTCGCCGAGCGACGGGTCCATGGTCAACACGTACGCGCCGCGGATCACGAAATCCGCGCGCGGCGGCAGCGGCGGCGCGCTCGGGATGGCGGACTGCGCTATCGCGCGGGTGAGACCGTTGAGGCCGAGCACCCCGAGGGACGCCGCCCCCGCCAGCAAGTTCCGGCGATTCAGATAAACACTCACCGCCACCTCCACGATCTGACCTCGGCCGCAAAATCATACAGGTCGTCGGGCCGGCCGCCAGCCATACGACGTATGCGCGCCCCACGCGCCACAACTCTTCGTGGTAGCGGCAAACGATCCCTGCACGAAGTTTGGACGGCCTCTGCCCTGCCCGCCTCGACCCGTTACGCCGGGATGCCGGCGACCATCGCCTTGGCGGTCTCGTGCTCGCTCATGACGACGGTGCTGGCGCCGTGCCGCCGCAGATGCTCGCTCTCGTCTTCGGAATGCGACCGCGCGACGATCGTCAGCGCGGGATTGAGCGTGCGCCCCTGCTCGACGATCTGCCCGCCCTCGAAGGCGTCCGGGATCGCCACCAGCAGGCAACGCGCGGCCGGCAGATTCGCCGCCTGGATGACCTCGGGATCCGCCGCATTGCCTTCGATCACTTCGAAGCCGCGCTGCCGGGCCCGTTCGATGTTGGGGCGATCGCTGTCGATCACGAGCAGCGGGGAGCCGCCGTGTCCCAGCGTCTCGGTAATGAAGCTGCCGACGCGCCCATGCCCGACCAGAACGACGTGCCCGGTCAGCGCCGTCCTCGGCACCGGCTCGCGCGGCGGGCCGTCGGGCGATTTCGCGGACTTCGCGCCCGAACCGTCGGTCTTGGCGAGCATCCGATCGAGCATCGCGAACAACAGGGGATTGAGCAGGATCGAGATGATGGCGCCCGCCAGAATGAGATCGCGCCCGCGCTCCGGCAACAGCGCGAGCGACACGCCAAGCGTGGCGAGAATGAAAGAGAATTCGCCAATCTGCGCCAGGCTCGCCGAGATCGTCAGCGCCGTCGAATGCGAATGGCGGAACGCCCGCACGATCGCATAGGCCACGACCGACTTGCCGATGACAATGATCGCCACGGTGGCAAGGACCGGCCCCCACTCGCGCACCAGGATCGTCGGATCGAACAGCATTCCGACCGAGACGAAGAACAGCACCGCGAACGCATCGCGCAGCGGCAGCGACTCGTTCGCGGCGCGCTGGCTCAATTCCGATTCGCTCAGGATCATTCCGGCGAAGAATGCGCCCAGTGCGAACGAAACATCGAACAAGACCGCGGCGCCATAGGCCACGCCCAGAGCAATGGCGAGCACCGCCAGGCGGAACAGTTCGCGCGAGCCGGTATGCGCCACGTAGTGCAGCAGCCAGGGGATGGCGCGGCGGCCGATGACCAGCATGATGGCGACGAACGCCACGAGCTTGCCGACGGTGATCGCGAGCGGCAGCCCGAGCGTCATCCAGTCTGTGCCGGCCTGGCCCTTGAACAGGCCGGCGAGCGGCGGCAACAGGACCAGGAAGAGGACCGTGGCGATGTCTTCGACGATCAGCCAGCCGACCGCGATGCGCCCACGCTCGGTCTCGATCAGCCGCCGCTCCTGCATCGCCCGCAACAGGACCACGGTACTGGCGACCGAGAGCGCGAGCCCGAACACCAGCCCGCCCCCGACCGACCAGCCGAGCGCGTAGGCCAGCGCCATCCCCAACAGGGTCGCAATCGCGATCTGGCCGACCGCGCCAGGGATCGCGATCGTGCGCACCGACAAGAGATCGCTGAATGAAAAATGCAGGCCGACGCCGAACATCAGCAGGATCACGCCGATCTCGGCAAGCTGATCGGCGATGTGCTGATCGGCGACATATCCCGGCGTGAACGGCCCGATGACGACGCCCGCCAGCAGATAGCCGATCAGCGGCGAGATTTTCAGCCGCTGCACCAGCGCACCCAGCGCAAAGGCGAGCACGAGGCCGGCCACCAGCGTGGCGATGAGGGGGGTCGAGTGCGTCATGAGGAAGGATCAACATGACCATGGCGCGGAAGCAAGCGCGCAAAGCGCGCTCTTCGAAGCGCATTGGCGAGCCGCAAAGGATGCACGGCCTGGACATAGCCACGGGGTTGGCCGACGCCCTCCGAGGCTCAGGGAGGATGGGGAAGGAGACCGGCGGTGAGCCTAATGGTATGAGTTGGCTATCCAGAGCGCGTATAAGAGCGATGTCTGCATTGCAGGGCAAAGCGGACACTCTTGCCGGGATTGAGCACTTCCCTTTTTTGACCCGCTGCGGGCATAGGCGACCTGGGGTTGCCGCAGTGCAAATTGACCATCGCCTCCCGTTTCGCAGGTCGCAAACTTCTGGTCTGATGGCCTAAGTTGAAAGCAAAATACGGCGTAATCCTCTGCCTTGGAGAAGGCAATGCGACGGCGCGATTTCATTACCGGAATTTCTGGGTCAGCAGCGGCGTGGCCGTTTCCTGCTCGTGCGCAGCGGCCGGGTCGGCTACCGACCATCGGGTTTCTCGGCGCGAGCACACCTTCGGCTTGGAGCCAATGGACGAGTGCCTTTGTGCAAAGGCTGCGTGAACTCGGCTGGATCGAGGGTCGAACGGTTTTGATCGAGTATCGCTGGGCAGAGGGGCGCAGCGAGCGCTATGCCGAGATCGCGAGCGAATTCGTTCGGATCAACGTCAACGTCATACTCACGGTGGGAGGCGCAGTCCCGGCATCGAAGCAGGCGACATCGCTCATCCCAATCGTTTTTGCGATTGCGATCGATCCGGTGGGAACCGGTTTGGTCGCATCACTCGCGCGGCCAGGCGGGAATGTCACCGGCCTTTCGATGCAGGCAACCGATCTTGCCGGGAAGCGACTAGAATATTTGCGCGAAGTACTGCCCGGCCTTCGCCGGTTGGCGATCATGGCCAATGTCGGCTATTCGGCCTCTGTGGTGGAAATAGGGGAAGTTCAATCGGCGGCCCGCAAGACTGGGCTCGAGGTTGAACTCCTAGAGATTCGCAACGCCGAAGACATCGCGCCCGCATTCGCGAGACTCACCAGCGCAACGCAAGCACTGTATGTATGCGGAGACGCGCTCGTAACCGCTAACCGCGCTCGCATCAGCACGTTAGCGTTGGGAGCGCGACTTCCTACGATTTATCCGGACCGTGCGTTTCTCGAAACGGGAGGTCTCATGGCTTTTGGAGCAAACAATGCAGACCTTTTCCGGCGCGCTGCTGATTATGTTGACAAGATTTTGCGCGGCGCCAAACCTGCCGACTTGCCAGTCGAGCAGCCGACCAAGTTCACATTCGCAATCAATCTTATCGCCGCTAAGGCCCTTGGCCTAACTGTACCGCAGATGCTGCTCGCGCGTGCCGACGAGGTGATCGAGTAGACGCGGTTGTTGCTGCACATGCTCAGGTCTCAGATTGGCCCATTTCGAACAATCGCGGCAGCGCAGCGACAGGTCAAGAGTCAGAGGAAAATCCGACATGGTGCGGACATCGCAAATCGGTCGAGTTTGACCTCGTAACGGACATCAGCCGCAAGACCAGACGATGCGGGTTGTAGCGATGCCAGGCCTCGATGTGCAGGAAGGGCACCGCGCGCCGTTCCGCATTTCCCCGCGTGCTAACGCATCTGGCATTTCGAGTGTGTCGGTGTTGTTGCCACGCAGGCGGCGAACTCCCTCCCCTTGCGGCAGAGGGTTGGGGTGAGAGGCCACTCTTCGTGTAAGATGCGCTATTGCGAAGCGGCCCCTCAAGTGTCGGCGGCGGTCTTACGGTTTTGATCGAGCCTTTCAATCGTGTGGCGCAATCGGAACGAAAGAAATAGAGCTATCATGCGATAAAACCGGCTCGCGAATTGCGAATCATTTTCAAGTCTGGCGTGAAGTTCACGGCGCCCAATAGTCAGCACCATAATTGTCTCGACGGCCGTAACGGTTGCGAACGGAAACGCGTCCTGCAAAAATGACATTTCTCCAACAATCTCGCCATTGGCCGCTCGCGCGATTTCACCTACCCCCGCGACACTGATCGAGACCACTCCGCTGAGAATAAAAATCAGCGATTCGATCGGTTCTCCTTCACGGATGAGCACGGTCCCCGCTGGCAACCGATCATAGCGGCCGACTTGGCCGAGCCAAGCATCATCCTCAACAGTTAGCGTATTCGAAATCTGGAGTATGCTGTTCATGGGTACCGCCGTAACGAACGAGTGCCGGAATGACTCTCCCGCAATCGTTGATTGCGATGGGCCAAAGTAAAGTAGCACGTCAGCCGATGGCATCCTTGCTGCCATTGCAATCGTCGGGGTTTCGGCACGTCCCGCTGGCAGTTCGCGGGAAATGCTACATCGGTTTCAGGAGCAGGCGGAAGGGCCATGCCGACTGAGTCTCCTTTGGCCCGTTTCGAACAATCGCGGCAACGCCGCGACAGGTCTGGAGTCAGAGGAAAAGCCGGCATGGCGCGGACATCGCAAATCGGTCGAGATTGACCCGTAACGGATCAGCCGCAAGACCACGCGATGCAGGTTATGGCGATGCCAGGCTCGATGTGCAGGAAGGGCGCCGCGCGCCGTTCCGCATTTCCCCGCCTGCTAGAGCACCTTCAACCGCGTGCTAGAGCACCTTCAACAATGACGGAATCAATCAAATCACGGCGAAGGCGGTCGGGTGGGGGTCATCTTCGTTTGCGCATACAACAGACCCCCCCCAACCCTCCCCCTTTCGGGGGAGGGAGCGCACCCCGATGCCTCGATTACTGAAAATGCTCCGAGCGGCCCACTCTCGCGACGCGACGAGTCTCACCACGCGCGATAATAGTTCTGCTGCCGCGGATCGGACTGGCGGCGGGGCGGATTGCTGGATTGGAAACCACCCCAGCCGGCGAAGAAGCCTTCGGCTTCGCGGCGGGGCGTCACCTTGCGCGTGATCAGGCCGCCCTGCGGCTGGTCCTTCAGCGCAACGACGAACTCGGTGCGATAGTTGGTCTCGCTGTGCGGCGCCTCATCCGAAATGATGATCGAGGACCGCGGCAATGCGGTCGGCGCGATGCGGTTGAGCACCTCCGGCGGGATGGCGATGCGGTCGAGTGCGGCCTTGGCATCGTCCCCGCCGTCGATCGTGACCGCGGTCCAGCGCAGACCCGTGCCGGCGCGCGCCACCGCGGTGACCACATGCGTGCCGATCGGCTTGTCGGGATCGCGGATCGTGACCGGAACCTCGATGGTGTCGTACACCTCGCCACCCCGTCGGGCGCCGGCTTGTGGGTGTTGCGCCGCACGTAAAGCTTCTGCGTCGCGCGGCTGATGAAGACCGAGACCGGCTCGAGCGCGAGCTTCGCCTCGCTCGCCGCCTTGGCGGTGTCGACCTTCTTGGTCTCGGCCGCCTGGGCGGCGGCCTTGGCCGTGGCGGCCGCATCGAGCTTGGCCTTCGCGTTGGCGTTGGCGGCGTCGAGTTGCGCCTGCAGCCTCCTCGACTTTTGCAACGGCCTTCTGCTTCGACGTCCTCGGCTCGTGCCCTGGCCTGATCGGTCTTGGCGGCGGCGAGCGCCTTGTCGGCAGCCGCGAGCGCGGCATCGGCGCGGGTCTTGGCCAGTTCAAGCTTGCGCAGCGCCGCCGCGAGCGGGGCCGCCTCCTTCGCCGCCAGCGCGGCAGCGTTCTTCGCCTGTGGCGCCAGCTTGGCGGCCTCGTCCGCCTCGCGGGCGAGCGTTTCGGCGCGCTTCGGAGCCGCCGCGATGGCCTCGGGTTTCGGGACCAACAGCGCCGGATGGGAAAACTCGACCGGCTCCGCGTCGTTCGGCGAGATGATCACGCGCGTGCCCATGTGGACCTTGTCGAACAGCTTCCCGGCAAAGCCGAACGGCATTCGTATGCAGCCGTGCGAGGCGGCATATCCGGGCAACGGCCCGCCGTGCAGCGCGATGCCGTTCCAGGTGATGCGCAGCATGTGCGGCATCCAGGCATCGTCGTAGAGGTTCGAGCGATGGTCCTCCTTCTTCTCCACGACGCTGAAGACCCCGGCCGGCGTCTCGCGTCCCTTCGTCCCGGTCGACACCGGCGCACGCAGGATCCAGCCGTCGGCGTCGTAGAAGGTCACCTTCTGGCTCTTGATCGACACGATCGCCATGATCGGCTCGCCCGCGTCGCGCGGGGCCACGGCCTCGGTCGGACGCTCGGGACGCGGCGCCTGTTGCTGACGGGGAGCAGCGTCGGCGGGCGAAGCCGCGGCGCATCAGCGCGGCCGTGGCCACGAGCGCCGCAACGCGGGAGGCCCCCATCGCCGGATCGCATTGGCTGGATGATGGCATCGTGAATCGATTTGTCATGCCATGTTCCTGCTATCAGGACGGAATCGCGTCAAATCAAAGCACTGGAAGTGGATCAATGGTCCCCGTTTTGAGGCCCGCGGTCAATCAACACTTCCGCGACCTGCCAGGCGGGCTGGATGGAACTCGAAGTCAGCGTACTTCCTGCGGCAACTTTCGGGATTCATGCTCGGGCGCGGTGAATGACGTTCCAGATGCGCTGCGGCGTCAGCGGCATCTCGACGTGCTCGACGCCGATCGGCGACAGCGCGTCGACCACGGCGTTGACCAGCGCGGCCGAGCTCGGCGTGATGCCGGCCTCGCCGCCGCCCTTGACGCGCAGCACGTTGCCGCTGCCGCGGTACGGGTCCTCGGTGAGATCGATGTCCATGACCGGGAAGTGATCGGCGCGCGGCATGCGCATAGTCGAGGAAGCTCGCCGACAGCATCTGCCCGGTGCCCGGCTCCCACACCATCTGCTCCAGCATCGCCTGGCCGACGCCCTGCGCCACGCCGCCGTGCACCTGGCCGTGCAGGATCAGCGGATTGATCGCCTGGCCGCCGTCGTCGATCGACGAGTAGCGGCAGAATTTCGATCGACGCCGGTGTCCGGATCGATCGTCGACCTCGCACACCGCCGCGCCGGTCGGGTACGCCGGGATGCGGCCCGGTGAAGGTCGCCTCGGCGCCGAGCGGCGCGCGCAGGTCGTCGGGCAGGTCGGCCGGTCGGCGATCGCGCGCGCGATGTCGAACAGGTTGAGCCGGCGGTTGGTGTTGGGCGCCGAGAACAGGCCGTCGTCGAACGTCACGTCGGCTTCCGGCGACCTCCAGCAGGGCGGCCGCGATGCGGCGCGCCTTGCCGATCGATGGTGCGCGAGGTCTCGACCATCAGCGAACCGGCAAGCCGCATGGAGCGATCGGAATGGGTGCCGCCGCCCGAGGCCAGCGTGGCGCTGTCGCCGCTGACGAAATTGATCGCGTCCGGGTCGACGCCGAGCTGGTCGGCCATCACCTGCCGGAAGCTGGTCTCGTGCCCCTGCCCGCTCGACTGCGTGCCGACGATCAGATCGACCGCGTCAGGCGAGACCGCGACCTTGACGCGCTCGTGCGGCATGCCGACCGGCGTCTCGACATAGTTGGCGATGCCGATGCCGAGCAGGCGGCCGCGCTTCTTCGCTTCCGTGCGGCGGTTGGCGAAGCCGTTCCAGTCGCCGATCTCCAGCGCGCGCGCGAGATTGTCGGCGAACGTCGCCGCTGTCGTAGGTCAGGCCGGTGGCGGTGCGGTGCGGCAGCTTGTCGTGCGCAATGAGGTTGCGGCGGCGCAGCTCGACCCGGTCGATCTTCAGCCGCCGCGCCGCGATGTCGAGCATGCGCTCCATCACCGACGTCGCCTCCGGCCGGCCGGCGCCGCGGAACGGCGCGGTCGGCACCGTGTTGGTCATGACGGCGCGCAGCCGCACGCAGGCGACCGGCACGTCGTAGACGGTCGGCGCGACGCGATAGCCGTTGCTGAGCGGCACGTAGGACACCGTGTGCGCGCCGGTGTTGGCGGTGAGCTCGAGGTCCATCGCCAGGATACGGCCACGCCGGTTGAAGCCGAGCCGCGCCTTGGTCACCACGTCGCGCGCGTTGTAGTCGGTGAGGAACGCCTCGGTGCGGTCGCCGGTCCACTTCACCGGCCGGCCGACGCGGCGCGCCGCCCACACCACCGCGACCTGCTCCGGATAGAGGTTCGTAGCGCGAGCCGAAGCCGCCGCCGACGTCCGGGCAGATGACGTGCACGTTCTCCTGCGGCACCTTCAGGCAGACGCGCGAGCGGATGCCGGATGCGATGCACGCCCTGGCAGCCGGACATCAGCGTGTATTTCTTCTCGGCCGCGTCGTAGGCGCCGAGCGCCGAGCGCGGCTCCATGAAGCCGCTGGCGGTGCGCTGGCAGCGGATGGTCTGTTCGACCACGAGGTGGGCCTGGCCATCGCGGCGTCGACCCTGGCGCGATCGCCGAAGGCATTGTCGAGCGCGAGATTGTCCGGGCGCCTGCGGCCAGACCGCCGGCGCGCCGGGCGCCTGCGCCTCGAACACGTCGGTGACGGCGGGGAGCGCCTCGTACGTCGACCGCGACGGCCTCGGCGCCGTCGCGCGCCGCCGGCAGGCTTTCGGCAATCACGACGGCGACCGCCTCGCCGACGAAGCGCACGCAGGTCGACCGCGAACGGCAGTTGCGGCTCGTCGAGAATCTTGCACTCCGGCGTCGGCGTGAAGCTCGGCACCTTGATGTCGATGGCGTCCGCCGGATTGGGGAAGTGCGGCATGCCGACGAAGCCGTCGTCGACATAGTCCCGCGCCGGTCAGCACCGCGACCACGCCCGGTACCGCGCCGGCCGCGGCGGTGTCGATCCGCAGGACGCGCGCATGGGCGTGCGGGGCGCGCACGAACACCGCGTAGGCCTGCCCCGGCAGCGACAGGTCGTCGGTGTACCGGCCCTGCCCGCGCACCAGCCGCAGGTCCTCGAAGCGCGGCATCGGCCGGCCGATGTAGGGCCCGCGCCCCGGCGCCGCGTTGCTCGCACCACGATGGCTGGTCGTCATTCGCCTTCCCCGGACTGCCGGCCACGCGTTTAGGCGGCCGGCCGCACCCTATCCAAGCCGGTGCGCCCTTGCCAATCGGGGGCGGGGGACGGCATTGAACTGTTTGGCATCGGGCACAATCTTCAACGCGTTTCCCGGGCGCAGCGCAGCACGAAGTGGTGCGCTGCAGACCCGGGATCGTAACGGACACCGGCTTCGGTAAGGTCCCGGATCAGCGGTGCACCACTTCGTGCTGCACCGCGTCCGGGACACGGGTTTCGCCAGCCTATCCCGGCCGATATAGTCGCCGCATGAACCTCGTCGCGACGACGCCGGTGCATTCTCAGTGCGTCGGATCAGGGAGAGCTGCATGTTGAGAATCCCTCGTGTATCCGATTTGGCGATCGCGCTGGCAGTCCTTTCCTGGCTCGGCAATGCGCATCCGGCCCCCGCTCAGGATCGTCCTGGAGCAAGTTCGGAGACACCTGGTTTCAAGGGAATTGTCGCGCCCGCACGCACCTATGAGATTGCACCCCCGTTTGAGGCGCAGGTCATAAGGCTGCACTTCGTGGCCGGGCAGTACGTGGAAAAGGGTGCTCTGCTCTATACGCTCAACGCCGCAAAGGAGGAACTCGAGCTCGAGCGTGACAAAGCGCGTCTGCTGCGAGCCGAGGCGCAGCTCCGAGTCGCCGAATTGGTCCTGAGGAACAACACCGAACTTCGAGACAAGAACATTGTATCCGCGCGGCAATTTGCCGAGTTGGAAGCGCAGAGAGACATCGCCTTGGCGGCGGCCCTGGAAGCGCGCGTTCAGGTTCGCGCCGACGAAGTGAGAATCAAGGAGATGAAGGGCTATGCGCCGTTTGCCGGCATCATGGGCCGCGCCACGGTGCCCGAAGGCTCCTATCTTAACAAGCAAACCGGCCTGGCTCTGATCACCGAACTCGATCCGATCCAGGTCAGGGCCAGCGTGCCCTATCAGGTCTATACCGAACACCTGAGCCTTCTGAAGTTTGACGGAAATTTTCTTGACCCGAAAGAAGCGAAGGAGCGCATCGAGATTTTTGTGACACTTCCGAATGGAAAGCGACTGCCGCAGGTCGGAAGGATCGCGGGCGGCGGCTACGAGTTCGATCCCAAGACCCAGGTCATGGACGTGATGGTGGAATTTCCAAACCCCGGTCTGCTGCTTCGCCCCGGATTGGCGGTCACACTGCAGGCGAAGGAAACGCCCAGGTGATGAGGCCGTATCGAAGCGCGCGCTAGCATCGCTAGCCGCATCACGGACATCAGACACGCATGAACATCGTCGAAAAGGCACCGACACGTTCGCCATCCGGCGGGGCGGACTTCGACCGTTTCCGGCTGCGCCGTTTCGTCGAAAGCCTCCCGACGGCGAGCTTGAAACTCACGACGAGCCGCTCGACCTCGCCGACATCGCGCCGGCGCTCGAAGGCAATGCGCGCGCCGTGCTGTTCCGCGCCGTCGGCCCGGAGCGGCAGGAGCTGGTCGCCAACGTGGCCGGCGGCCGCGCCCGGCTCGCGCGCGCCTTCGGCGTCGAGCCGCGCGCACTGGTCGCCGAAATCCAGCGCCGGCTGCGCAACAAGCCCGAGATCGTCGAGGTGCCGCGCGCCGAGGCGCCCGCGCAGCAGGTCGTGCTGACCGGCGACCAGGCCGACCTGACCGCGCTGCCGGTCCATCTCGGCCACGGCGCCGACGGCGGGCCCTACATCTCGGCCTCGGTCGATTTCGTCGTCGATCCGCGCACGGGCATCACCAATGTCGGCATGCGCCGGCTGATGCTGCGCGGGCGGCGCGAGACCGGCATCGATCTGGTTTCGCCGAGCGATCTGCGCGCGATCTACGAGGCGAGCGCGGCAGACGGCAAGCCGCTGCCGGTGAGCTTCGTGGTCGGCGCGCACCCGGTCGACCAGGTCGCCGCCATGATGCGGCTGCCGGTCGACGAGCTCGGCCTGCTCTCGGCGCTGCGCGACGCGCCGCTGCCGGTGGTGAAGTGCGTCACCAACGACATCCGCGTGCCGGCCGACGCCGAGTGGGTGATCGAGGGCTATCTCGACGCAGCGCGGGCACGTCGAGCCGGAAGGGCCTTACGGCGAGTTCCTCGGCTACTACGGCGCGCTCAAGCTCAACCCGGTGTTCCACGTCACCGCGATCACGCGGCGGCGCGACGCGCTGTTCCAGACCTCGACCATCGGCGGCCGCTCGCTTGGTCGTACGGACACCGCGCAGCTCTCCGGGCTGCGCACCGAGGTGATGATCTGGCGCGCGCTCGAAACCGCGGTGCGCGAGCCGGTCGCGGTCTATGCCACCACGTCGAGCGGCGGCATGTTCAATCTGCGCGTGGCGCTGCGCCAGCGCGTGCCGGGCGAGGCGCGCAACGCGATCGCGGCGTGCTTCGGCGCGCTCGCCAACGTCAAGAACGTGTTCGTGGTCGATCCCGACATCGACATCTTCTCCGACGAGCAGATGGACTGGGCGCTGGCGACGCGCTTCCAGGCCGACCGCGACCTGATCGTGGTCGACGGCCTGCGCACGCTGCCGCTCGATCCGTCGGTGACGCCGGGCACGCGCACCGGCGCCAAGGCGGGCTTCGACCTGACCTGGCCGTTCGGCACCGGCGGGCGGCTGGAGACGCGCGTGCCGGAGCCGCCGGCGTTTGCGGGCGCGCGCTTTGCGTCGGTCGAGGCGGCGTTGGCCGACGGCCCGAAATATTTCGAGGAGCTGATGACCGCGCTCGGCAGCCGCGACGGCCGCGAGGTCGTGCTCGCGCTCGAACCGCTGCGCGCCAATGGCACCCTCGGCCGCGATGCCGACGGCCGGTATGTGGTGAAGGCGCAACCGGCGTAATCTCGGAGCCTGCCCGGCCCTATTCCCGTTCGCTTCCCGCGGAAGCGGGAACCCAGAGCAACGCATTCAGTGTTCGCGGCGCTGGGTCCCCGCTTCCGCGGGGACGAACGGAGAGAGGTTCGATTCCACGGGAAACGAACCTACCTAGCCTGATGTGTTTTACCGCGCCTACATCCGCTTGAACGAATTGTAGACGTTGCGGGTGTGGCCGAGGGCGTGCTGCGGATTGTTGGCCCAGGTGGCGTCGAGATCGGCCAGCGGCTTCAGGGCGATCACCTCCTGCTCGGTCTTGCCCTCGTTGAACAGCTTCTCGATGCGGTCGCGCGAGGTCACCAGCATGTCGCGGAAGGCGACGATGTCGGCCCGGGTGGCGAGCGGGCCGTGTCCGGGCACGATCTTGGTGCTGTCGTTCGCCGCCTTGAGGTAGGTGTCCATCGCGCGGATCATGCCGCGCACATCGCCGCCGTTGGCGAAGTCGATATTCTGGTAGCGCTTGAGGTTGTTGAAGGTGTCGCCGGTGGCGAGCACGTTGGCGTCCGGCGAAAAAGACCCAGGTGTCGCCGTCGGTGTGGGCGTTGGCGATGTGGGTCAGCACCGCCTTGCGGCCGCCCGCCTCGACCGTGATCGAGCCGCCGAAATAGGTCTCCTTGGGCAACGCTTCCGGCCGGCCGCGGCGCCACCTTGGCGCCGGTCAGGCCGTTGATCGTGCCGGCCGCGAGCCGCACCCGGATGTTGTCGTGCGCCACGATGACGACGCCGTCCTTGGCGAAGTTCTCGTTCCCGCCGGTGTGATCGCCGTGATAGTGCGTGTTGATCAGGTATTTGACCGGCAACGGCGCGATCGCCTGGATGGCCGCCTTGATCTTGTCGGAGAGCGGCGCGAACTGGCCGTCCACCATGATGATGGCATCGGTGCCGACCGCGACCGTGATGTTGCCGCCCTGCCCCATCAGCATGTAGGTCTTGTTGCCAAGGTCGATGGTCCTGATCTGGATCGCGTTCCAGTCGATCATCGGCGGCGGCGGCGGCGCTGCCGGCGTTTGTTGCGCATGCGCGGTTCCTGCCAACATCATCGTTGCGGCCGACAGCGCGGCGAGTGCGATCCGGTTCATGGGCTTCCTCTTGTCGAAGACGAATGGTTCTTGTGCAGGCGTTTGTGCTCAGAGCCTATTCCAGACCGCGCAGGCGGAAAAGCCGGGTCGCGAGGCTTTTCGGGCCGCTTGGCGCTCGCGATGACGAGCGAGGGCGCAGACCGAAACCGAGCGCACGGGATGGAACGAGACAAGAGAAAAGCCCGGCGCGGAGGCGTCGGGCTTTTCTCTGAAGCCGCAGGATAGCCTAGGGAAGCATTTAGCCACGGCCCGGTCAGAGTGCGTCAGGGACACACCTGCCACCGTGACGGGCATCACATTTTGTCGTTTCCGGAAATTGCGGCCCGGCGCGGCGCAATGCGCTTCGCTTATTGCGCCCTACAGGCCCGGGATAGTTTAGTCTCCGCGCGACGCACACGGAGAATCACAGATGCGGATCGCGGTGATGGCGGCGGGCGCCGTCGGCGGCTATTTCGGCGCGCGGCTCGCCGCGGCCGGCCATGACGTGACGTTCATCGCGCGCGGCGCGCATCTCGATGCCATCCGCCGCGACGGCCTCAAGGTCGAGAGCACGCTCGGCGACCTGCATCTCAAGGACGCCAAGGTCACCGACGACCCGAAAGCAGGTCGGGCCGGTCGACGTGGTGCTGTTCGCCGTCAAGCTGTGGGATACCGAGGCCGCCGGCGAGCAGGCGCGCCCGCTCGTCGGCCCCGACACCCGCGTGATCACGCTGCAGAACGGCGTCGACAGCGTCGAGCGGCTGGCCCCGATCCTCGGCGATGCGGCCACGATCGGCGGCGCGACCTATGTGGTCTCGAACATCGCGGCGCCCGGCGTGATCCGCCACACCGGCGCGATCGCCAAGATCCGCTGCGGCCGGCTCGACCGGCGTCCCGATGCCGTGCTCGCGCGCTACGTGGACGAGATCAAGGCGGCGAAGATCGACATCACGCTGTCGGACGACATGTTGCTCGACCTCTGGAAGAAATTCGCGCTGCTCTCGGGCACCTCCGGCATCACGGCCAGCACGCGCCAGCCGCTCGGCGTCATCCGCGACGACCCGGACATGCGGGCATTCTTCTGCAAGCTGATGCACGAGACGATGACGGTGGGCCGCGCGGCCGGCGTCCCGTTCCCGCCGACTTCCCGGCGGAGCTCGACCGTTCGATGGCGAGCTTCCCGCCCACCATGCGGGCCTCGATGGCGAACGACCTCGAGGCCGGCAACCGGCTCGAGCTCGACTGGCTCGCCGGCAAGGTGGTCGCACTCGGCCGCAAGTACGCCATCGCGACGCCCGACGCAGGAGGCGGTCTACGCCATCCTCAAGCCGTTCCGGATGGGACGGGCGAAGTAGGGTTACAGCGGGTTTCATTTTCGGTGAGCCGAAACTCTCTCCGCTCGTCCCCGCGCAAGCGGGGACCCAGGAACACCAATACGGAGTGCTTTGCCCACTGGGTTCCCGCTTGCGCGGGAACGAGCGGGGATGGAGTCCGTATCAACTCGAAAGGGACCGGATTGGCCTGCGCCAAAGAGCGGCAGACGTTTCCCGGAGCATGGCCGTGCCCCGGCATTTGCGGACATGCTATCCTGCCGGCGAACGATCGGCGGCCGCGCAAGCCGTCCGACAAGAACCCGAGGAGCGCCCGTCCATGATCGTGCTGAAACGAACTTTGCTCGCCGGCTTTGTCCTCGCCGGCACCGGCTTCGCCCAGGTCGCGCCGGCCCAGGAGGTCACCGTCAAGATCGGCACGGTGCGCTCGATCTCCACGACCTCGATCCTGTGGGCGGCCGAGAAGGGTTACTTCAAGGAGTTCGGCATCAGGGTGGTGAACGAGAACCTCGACACCGCCGCGAACTCGATCGCGCTGCTGGCGCAGAACCAGTTGCAGCTCGTCGAGGGCGGCATCTCGGCCGGCTATTTCAACGCGCTGGAGAAGAACCTGCCGGTCACCATGGTGCTCGACCGGGTGTCGAGCCCACTCGGCCACAATCTGATGCTGCGCCCCGACCACCAGGGCAAGATCACCGACCTGAAGCAGCTCAAGGGCAAGACCATCGCCACCAACGGCCACGGCGCGGTTTCGACCTACGAGGTCGGCAAGATGCTGGAGACGGCGGGCCTCACGATCAACGACGTCGACATCAAGGTGCTGCCGTTCACGCAATACGCGCTCGCCTTCAACAACAAGGCGATCGACGCCGCCATCGTCATCCCGCCGTTCACCGCGCAGCTCCTGGACGGCGGCCACGCCGTCAGCTTCGCCGATCCGGACAAACTGGTGAAGCCGCATCCGCTCACCATCGCGGTCAGCATGGTCAACACCGAGTTTGCCAAGGGCCATCAGGAACTGATGAAGAACTACTACGTCGCCTACCTGAAGGGCATCCGCGACTACTGCCAGGCCTATCACGGGGGATCGATCAGACAGGCGATGATCGACACCTCGATCCGCACCGGCACCGAGACGCGCCCCGAGCTGCTGCACAAGTATCCCTGGCCGTCCCGCAGCCCGAACGGCGAGATCAACACCGGGAGCCTGCTCGACATGAACGCCTGGTTCGTCAAGAACAAGATGAGCAACGTGCAGTTCCCGGCCGAGCGCATCGTCGACAAGAGCTACATCGAATATGCGCGCGCGAAGCTCGGGCCGTTCGTGCTGGAGAACAAGGACAGCAAGCTCGAAGGCTGCCGGTGAGGTGAACTGCAATCAAGCTCGTGTCCGGGATGCGGTGCAGCGCGAAGCTCTTGCGTAGCGATGCGCCGCTGATCCGGGACCGCAACAAGCACCGCGCCCCTTTGCGGTCCCGGTTCTGCAGCGCACCACTTCGTGCTGCGCTGCGCCCGGGACACGTGTAGCTTCGCGGGGACGAGCGGAGGAGAGGTCGGCGCGCTTCGCCAAGATCTCAGGGGATCTAGTCCATGGCCGTCGAGCGGCGCGGCGCGGCGATCAGGATCGCCGGACTGCGCAAGGAATATCAAAGCGCGCGCGGCCATGTGCTGGCGCTCGACGGCATCGATCTTTCGATCGCGCCGGGCGAGTTCGTCTGCATCGTCGGACCGTCGGGCTGCGGAAAATCGACCCTGCTCCGCATCCTGGCCGGCCTCGACCGGCAGATCGAGCGGCACGCTCACCATCGAGGCGCCCGGCTGGCCGGTCGAGAACGCCATGGTGTTCCAGGACAGCGGCCTGTTCCCCTGGATGAGCGTGGAGACGCAATGTCGGCTTCGGCCTGATGACGCGCGGCGTGCCCGCGTACCGAGGCCGCCGAGCGGGTCGACGCCGCGCTCAAGCTCGTGGGGCTGACCAAATTCCGCCGGCACTATCCGCACCAGCTCTCCGGCGGCATGCGACAACGCAGCGCGATCGCGCGCGCCTTCGTCACCGATCCTGGCGTGCTGCTGATGGACGAGCCGTTCGCGGCGCTCGATGCGCAGAACCGGGTGATCCTGCAGGCCGAGCTGGTGCGCATCTGGGAGCAGACCCGCAAGACCGTGGTCTACATCACGCACTCGATCGAAGAGGCGCTGCTGCTCGGCGACCGCACCGTGGTGATGACCGCGCAGCCCGGCCGGATCAAGGAAATCATCGACGTCCCGTTCCCGCATCCCGCGCAACCTGATGACGTTGTCGGCGTCCGCCGAATTCGGCAAGCTCAAGCTCGACATCTGGCGGGTGCTGGAGGACGAGGTGACGCGCGCGCGCGCGGAGATGGAAGGATGACGGCCTGTCCGCCAAGGCGCGCGAGCGGCTGCTCTACCTGATCTCGCCGATCGGGCTGCTGCTGCTGTGGCAGCTCCTGCTGATGCGGGCTTCGGCGACCGGCGCTTCATTCCGGCGCCGACCGACATCGCGGTACGGTTCTGGCAGCTCGTCGCTGAGCGGCGAGCTCGCGCTGCACGTCGGCGTCACGCTCTACCGGGTGGCGCTCGGCTTCGTGGTCGGCGTGGTGCCGGCGGTCGCCATGGGGCTGCTCATGGCGATGTTCAAGCCGGTGCGCATCTTCTTCGATCCGCTGATCGCCACCCTGTTTCCGATCCCGAAGATCGCGCTGATGCCGCTTCTGCTGCTCGCGTTCGGCTTCGGCGACGCCTCGAAGGTCGCGCTCGTCGCCATCGCGGTGTTCTTCCCGGTGATCGTCAACACCTATGTGGGCGCCGCCAATATCGACAAGATCTACTGGGACGTGGCGAAGAACTACGGCGCGAGCCAATGGATCATGTTCACCCGCGTGGTGTTCTTCGGCGCGCTGCCGACGATCTTCGCGGGCCTGCGCATCGCGCTCGCGGTGTCGTTCATCGTGCTGGTGGCGTCCGAGTTCGTCGCCACCAAGAGCGGCATCGGCTACCTGATCTGGAATTCGTGGGAGCTCCTGCAGGTCGACGTGATGTTCGTCGGCATCGTCACCATCGGCATCCTCGGACTGATCACCTCGGTGATTTTCCAGGAGATCGAGCGCAAGGCCATCCCCTGGAAGGCGGAGTGACGCCAAGTGTCCCGGACGCGGTGCAGCGCGTAGCTCTTGCGGAGCGGTGCACCGCTGATCCGGGACCGTACAGAAGGCGGTGTCCGTTACGATCCCGGGTCTGCAGCGCACCAGCGCAGCGAAGAGGCTGCGCCGCTGCGCTGCGCCCGGGACACGATCGTGGTTGAGCGCAGCTTTCCCGGCGCTTGGCGGCCCACACGGCGCGTGCGAGGATCGGCACAGCGAAGATGGCGCCACGAAGCGCCACCGAAAATGCGGAGGAAGCCATGGCCCGAACCGAGTCGCCGCACGGCGAGCTTTGCATTCATTGCGCTCGCGACATTGCCGCTCGCCGCCGCGCCGGCCGCAGCCGAGACGATGGACGAGCTCTACGCCAAGGCCAAGGCCGAGGGCGCGATGTCGCTGTGGGCGGCCGGCCCGACCGCGCCGCACGAGGGCCGCGCCAAAGCGTTCGAGCAGCGCTTTCCGGGGATCAAGGTTTCGATCACCGGCGGCTTCAGCAACGTGCTCAATTCACGCATCAACCAGCAGCTCAAGGACGGCAAGGTCGAGGCCGACCTGGTGATCTTCCAGACCATCCAGGATTTCGTCGGCTGGAAAAAGCAGGGCGTGCTGCTCAACTTCAAACCGGAGGGCTTTGACCAGATCTATCCGGAGTTCCGCGATCCGGACGGCGCCTTCGTGGCCGTGGCGGTCAACCCGATCGTCTACGCCTACAACACCAAGGCGCTGCAGCCGGACGAACTGCCGAAATCCGCGCTCGATTTCCTCAAGCCGAAGTTCACCGGCAAGGTCATCACCGTCTATCCGTCGGACGACGACGCCGCGCTCTACCTGTTCCACACCATCGTGACGAAGTACGGCTGGGACTTCATGGACAAGTACCAGGCCAACAAGCCGAACTACATCCAGGGCCACCTGCCGGTCGCACGCAGCGTGGCGAGCGGCGAGAACATCGCGACCTTCGACGCCACCTCGACGCCATGGCAGATGAAGCGCGACGGCCAGCCGATCGACGCCTATTTCTCGCCGCAGGACGAAACGCCGGTGTTCTTCGTGACCGGCGGCATCTTCAAGGGCGCGCCGCACAGCAACGCCGCCAAGCTCTATCTCACCTGGTACCTGGCGAAGGAGCAGCAGAGCCGCACCGGCACGTTCTCGCCGCGCGCCGACGTGACGCCGCCCCACGGACTCAATCCGCTGACCTCCTACAAGCTCGCGAACCGCTACCGCGAGTTCATGACCGACGACAAGACGGTCGCGGAGTTGCGCAAGCGGTTCGAGACCTACACCGGCCCGGTGGTCAACAAAGGCGGCGTGCGATGACCGCGCGGGTCATGGGGGGCGCCGGCAGGATGCTGCTGCCGTGCGCCGCCATGACCTTGCTGCTGTCCGCCGCAGGGGCAGCCGACTGGCCGGTAAAGCCCGTGAAGATCATCGTTGCCTATTCGGCCGGCGGCGCCAATGACCTGGTGGCGCGCACCTTCGGCGACCGCTTGAGCGAGAGCTTCGGCCAGCAGTTCGTGATCGAGAACCGCACCGGCGGCGGCGGGCTGATCGGCGGCGAGGCGGTGGCGCGCGCTGAACCCGACGGCTACACGCTGATGGCCTCCGGCATGCCGTCGCACGTGATCGCGCCGGCGATGAACCCGGCGCGGTTCGATCCGGTGCGCGACTTCACGCATATCGCGTATTTCGGCGGGCCGCCGAACGTGTTCGTGGTGCACGCATCGCTGCCGGTCCGCAATTTCAAGGAGATGATCGAGCTGGCGCGCAACAAGCCGGACGGCGTCGAGTATGCCTCGCCCAATGTCGGCTCGGTCGGCAACATGGTGGCGGAGTACATCGCCGCCAAGGAAAACCTCAAGTTCGTTCACGTGGTCTATCGCGGCGGCGGGGTCGCGATCCTCGACGTGGTCGCCGGCCACGTGAAGGTCGCCAGCATGACGTTGTCGACCACGCTGCAGCACATCAGGAGCGGCACGCTGCGGCCGCTCGCGGTGTCGGCGGCGCAGCGTGTGCCCGAACTGCCGGACACGCCGACGCTGACCGAACTCGGCTATCCCGACCTCGTCGTCACCACCTGGTATTCGCTGTCGGGGCCGAAGGGCATGGCGAAGGACGTGGTCGAACGGCTCAACCGCGAGGTCAACAAGGCGATGGACGATCCCAAGGTAAAGTCGCATCTCGCGCAGGAGACCATCCAGACCCGTCCGATGACGCCCGGCGAGTTCACCGCGTTCATGACCGCCGAAGTCGCGATGTGGACGCCGACCATCAAGGCGATGAGCGCCGCCGCCAAGGCGAAGTAGCTGCGCTTAACTGTTTGATCTCGCGGCTCCTGCGTCCCCTCCCCCTTTCAGAGGGAGGGAGCACACCGCGTTCGCGGCGCGCGTTTTCTTCAAAATGAAAAGCCTGAAGAATAACTACCGCCCGGCGGCGTAGCCCTGCATGCCGCGCGGATTGGCGGCGGCGCGACGGCGGCGGCCGTCGCGCGACGCGGCGGTGAGCCGGCCCTCGCACCAGTCGGCGTCGACCTCGACCTTGTGGCCGCGGCGATCGAGCTCCTGCACGGTCGCCTTCGGCAGCCGGCCCTCGACGACCAGCACGCCGGGGCGCGCGGTACGCGGCCAGAACGAGATCGGGAAGTGGTCTGAGTGCCAGGCCGGCGCGTCGATCGCCTCCTGCAGGTTCATGCCGCAATGGACGTGCCGCAGGAACAGCTGCGTGGTCCATTGATCCTGCTGGTCGCCGCCGGGCGAGCCCCAGGCCAAGTACGGTTCGCCGTCGCGCAGCGCCATCGTCGGCGACAGCGTGGTGCGCGGCCGCTTGCCGGGCGCGAGCGCAGCCGGATGGCCCTCCTCGAGCCAGAACATCTGCGCCGCGGGTGCCGAGGCAGAAGCCGATCTCCGGAATCACCGGCGACGACTGCAGCCAGCCGCCCGACGGCGTCGACGACACCATGTTGCCGGCCTGGTCGACGATGTCGAAATGCACCGTGTCGCCGACCACCTCGCCCATGCGGCCGACGGTCGGTTCGCCCGCGCCCATGCCGCTGACGATCTTCGGACCGGACTTGAGCTCGACCACCGCGCCGAAGCCCTCGACCGAGCCCGGACGCAGCTCGAGCGACGCGGTGTCGTGGATGAGCTTGCGGCGCTCGTCGTTATAGGCGTCGGACAGGAGGGTCTCGATCGGCATCTCGGCGAACTCCGGATCGCCGTAGAATTTCTCGCGGTCGGCAAACGCGAGCTTGGAGCATTCGACCACGGTGTGGATGAACTCCGCGCTGGTCGGATCGGCGCCGTCGAGATCGAAGCCCTTGAGCAGCGCAAGCTGCTGCAGCATCACCGGGCCCTGCGACCAGACGCCGGCCTTGCAGGCGGTGTAGCGGCCGTAGTCGTAGGTGAGCGGCGCCTCGATGTGCGCCTCCCACCGGCCATGTCGTCGCCGGCGAGCACGCCGCGGTGGCGCTCGCCGCTGACGTGTCCATGATCTCCTGGGTGCGGCAGAACCGGTCGATCGCCTCGGCGACGAAGCCCTCGGCTCCAGGTACGCCGCGCCTTCTCGATCTGCTTGTCGCGGTCGCCACCGGCGCTCTCCGCCTCGCGCACGATCCGCGCTGTAGGTCTCGGCCAGCGTCTTGTTGGCGAACAGCGCGCCCGGCGCCGGTACGTCGCCGCCCGGCATGTAGACCTCCGCGGAGGTCGGCCAGTGCGTGCGGAACAGATCGTCGACCGTCGCGATGGTGAAGCTCGCGCGCTCGACCAGCGGATGACCGTGCTCGGCATAGTAGATCGCCGGCGCCAGCACGTCGGAGACCCGCATCGTGCCGTAGTCGCGCAACAGCATCATCCAGGTCTCGAACGTGCCGGGCACGCAGGCGGCCAGGAGCCCGGTGCCGGGAACGAGGTCGAGCCCGAGCTTGCGGTAGTGCGCGATGGTGGCCGCCGCGGGCGCCGGCCCCTGCCCGCAGATCACCTCGACCTTGCCTTTGCGACGTATCGTACACGATGACCGGCACGTCGCCGCCAGGCCCGTTGAGGTGCGGCTCCACCACCTGCAGGGTGAACGCGGTCGCGACCGCGGCGTCGAACGCATTGCCGCCACGCTCCAGCATACTCATGCCGACCGCGGTAGCGATCCAGTGGGTCGACGTCACGACCCCGAAGGTGCCCTCGATCTCTGGACGCGTGGTGAACCGATTGGGATTGATGGCCATGGGTCTGCGGTCCGCTGCTGCGATGGCCGACCTAACCAGCTTTCAGGGGCCGTCACAATCGCGTTTTCGTCAGCGCCGTCATGGCCGGAACGCCCGGCCGATCCTGTGAAACTCCGGCTACAGTCCGGCCTCGATGGCCCGGAGCAGCCGGAAGCGTAGGTCGCCGTCGTTGGTCCGGAGCGAGATCACGAACCGCACCCGCCCGTGATTTGCGGTCTTGGCATAGCCGGCGAGCGTGCTGACCCCGTCGAGCGTACCGGTCTTGTTCATGCCGCCGTCGTGGCCGCGAAGCAGGTTGGCGTGCGGCGCGAAGAGTTCGAGCACCTTGGCGAGGCCGCGGGCGGTGAAGTGGTTGTTGCGGCTGATGCCGGAGCCTTCCTCGATATGGATGGCGGCGCCAAGGCCGTTCGCGGCGAGTATCTCGTTCGCCACCTTGAGCGACTTCTCGAGGCTGGCCGGCCCGCCCAGGCGGTGTCCGCCGATTTCCAGGAAGACCTGGTTGGCGATGTAGTTGTTCGAGGCGCGCAGCAGCTCGATGAGAATCTCCGAAAGGCTGCGCGACTGCTGGTGAACGTAGATTGGCGCCAGTCCCTTCGGCACGGTTCCGAGCGAGACCTTGCCCGTGACGCTGCCGCCGGCCTGCTTGACGAATGCCGCGATCAGTTCGCCGGCATATTGCAGGCTGACCTTGGGGTCCTGGCTCAGACTGATGCGGCCGGTGCCGTTCGGCCCCCGCGCCCGGAACTCCTTGATCGCGAGCGGCGTGATCGGCGTCTGCTTCTCGGCGGAGCGCACCTCGTCGCCGCTGCGGGTGGCGTAGATGGTGTTGAAGTTTACCGCCAGCGCAGAGTTCAGCGCATTATAGGCTTCGCCGGTGCGCTCGATGCCGGGGATGCGGACGTGCGAAGAATAGTAGCTCCCATCGACGACGATGCCGGTGATCGGCTCCTTGCCGACCTTCGCGACCAGTTCGGTGGCGAGCGGCGCCAGCTCCTCCGAAATCAGAAACGGATCGCCGCCGCCGCGGATATAGAGCAGCCGCTTGTCGTCCAGGTAGAAGCGGGTCTTGAAGCGGTAGTCGGCGCCCAGGACCTCCATCGCCAGCCAGGCCGTCACGATCTTGGCGACCGACGCCGGGACGAACGGCTTGTCGGTGTTCTGCGACACCAGCTCGTTGCCCTCGGCGTCGACCGCGAACACCAGCCCGGCCGGAGCGAGCGCCGCCATCTTCTCCTTGACGTCGCCCAGAGCCTGGGCGGGTTGCAGGAGCAAGGCGAGGACGAGCAGGCGAAACCACATGGCGACTCCAGCGCGGCTGCGGGGGCCCGCAAAGCTTCGGACCTGCGCCGGTTGTATGCAAGCGGGCTCATGCCTTGAACGATGGTAACATTTATGTTACCAGATGACATGCTCGAAATCCGCTACTACGTAGCCGAAGACGGCGGCCAGCCATTCGCCGAATGGTTTGCGGATGTGGAGCCGGTGGCGCGAGCCAAGGTAGCACGCGCGATCGCGCGGATGGAGCAAGGCAACCTCTCCAACGTGAAGCCTGTTGGCGAGGGCGTGCTCGAATACCGATTGGATTTTAGGCCGGGCTACCGGGTGTATTTCGGGCGCGATGGCGATGTGCTGGTGATCTTGCTGACGGGCGGCACCAAGAAGCGCCAACAGCGCGACATCGAGGCTGCCCGGGCCTATTGGCAGGACTACAAGGACAGAAAACGCGGACGGCGCTGAGCGGAGAACAACAATGGCAAAGACGAAAAGCTTCAAGGACCTCGTGCAGGGCCAGGCCAAGACGGACAAGAAGTTCGCGGAAGCGCTGCTGCGCGAAGGTGTGGATGCGATGCTGTCCGGCGACGTCGAGACCGGCAAGACCATCCTGCGCGACTACATCAAGGCGACGGTCGGCTTCGAGAAGCTCGGCGAGGCCACCGACACCCCGCCGAAGAGCCTCATCCGCATGTTCGGCCCGCGCGGCAATCCGCAGGCCAAGAACCTGTTCAGCGTGATCGGCTACTTGCAGAAGCGCGCGGGCGTGCAGCTGCACGTGAGCGGTTAGGCGGAACGTAGGGCGCAATAGCGAGCGCAGCGAGCGTATTGCGTCGCTATAGGATGGCGGAATACGCGTCGCTTCGCTCCGCTATTTCGCCCTACGGGCTCTTTTCAATGAGATAAATAGCGATGTCGAAGCATCCCGAAAACGGCATCGCGAAGTGAGTTGATAACGCCTACCATCTCAGCGGACCGTCCCGTGAGAAGGCCAATTCGCGGAAATAGGAGACGTCGTGCGGCAATTCGCGTTCATGGCAGCAGCGCTCGGCATCGGGGTTGCGATGGGATATTTTGGGTCTGATCGTCTACGCGCTAGCAGTAGTGGCCAGATCGAATTTGCATACCCGGCCCCTGACCCCAATCCAAAATACGTCAAGCTGCCTAAGCCCGGCGAATCCTATGCCTGTGAACCGTTGGCACGCGGCAACGTCTTCGACAATCGTTTCAGCAATAACGCCACCATTTGGGTGAGCCAGTCGGCGTCAACTGTCGCGGTTCGAATTGGCCCAGACGGCAGGCAACTTATGCTTATGTTCGCGGACAGTGTGTCGATCGGCATTACAGACCCGCAGGAATTAAAAATTACGTTGAATAGCCAATCCTATTTGATGGCCGAGCAAGAGCTCACCTTGGGCAAAGCGCTGATAATCTTTGATGTCCGCACGATGAAAATGATTTGGAGCTTCAACGGTCAGGGCATGCTCGGCATGAAAGGCAAGTCGGTCCTGTACCAATGCCGTTAGGAATGCTTGGCCGCGGAGCCCGTAGGGCGGAATAGCGAGCGCAGCGAGCGTATTGCGCCGCTATCAAATGGCGGAATACGCGTCGCTTCGCTCCGCTATTCCGTCCTACCGAGTCTGCGACCAACAAACCAGCCTGCCCGGAGCCCTCACATCACGCCATGCCCGCGCTTGACGGTCTGGCGCATCGACGGCGCCGTGACCTGGTCGGAGATCTGGATGTTCCAGATTTCGGTTTCGCCCTGCGCGGCGAAGTCGGCGAACAGCTTCGGGATCACCGACACGTCGCGGATCTCGTGCCCGCGCAGGCCGAAGCCCTGCGCGATGCTTTCGAACGCCGGCCGGCCGAAGATCGCCAGGCTGTCGTCGAGGCCGTCCGCGCGCAGCTTGTGAAACTCCGAGCCGTACCCGCCGTCGTTCATCGCGCAGATCAGGATGCGATATCCGTGCCGCTTGATGGTCTCGAGTTCCTGGATGTTGAAGAAGAGCCCGCCGTCGCCTTCGAACAGCACGACCTTGCCGCCGCGGCCCTGCCGGCGCGCCGCCGCGACCCCGAGCGCATATGACAGGCCGTTGCCGACCGCGCCGAACTCGCGGATCGTGGTGTAGCGCTCCGCCGGCCGGCCGCGCATCTGGGTGTTGAAATAAGCCTGATGGCCGCCGCCGACGACGACGTCCCAATCCTTTGGCACGACCGCGTCGATGGCCCGGATCGCCTCGCGCGGATCGAGCAGGCCTGGCGCGATGTCGAACTCCATCGCGTCCGGCGGCTCGGTCGCGATGCGATGCGCGAGCTCCTTGGTGCGGACGGTCGCCGCGGTCGGCTTGCCGGCGCCGAGCTTCTTGTCGAGGCCGGCCAGGATCGCCTCGGCGCCGACGAGGGCATCCGACCGGATGTACATGTCGGCGGCCTTCTGCCCGTCGCGCAAGCCGCGCGGGGCGTCATCCAATTGGATCCTGAAGGTCTTCCCCCAGTAGTGCCCGCCGCCGACGTAGTACGACAGGCTGGTACCGATCGCGAGCACGACATCAGAAGACTCGTACATCTCCCGGCCGAGCGACGTGAAATAGCTGCCGGAGATGCCAAGGCCGAAAGGATGGTCGTGGAACAGGCCGCGCGCCGGCAGCGTGTTGGAGAGCAGCGCGCCACAGCGGTCGGCGAGCTTGACCACCGTATCGCGCGCGCCGGACCACAGCACGCCACGGCCGCCGAGGATGATCGGCCGCTTGGCCGCGGCCAGCCGCCCGACGGCCTCGGCCACAAGGTCGGGATCGGGATGCATGCGCCCAACCTTGGGCTGGTACATCGCCGAGGTTTCGTAGGGCTGGTTCGCCATGTGCTCGACCTTCTGCAGGTCGTAGGGAATGCCGAGCACCACCGGCTTCCGCTCGTACTTGGCGATGTGGAAAGCCTCCCGCACGTAGTCCATCATGCGCGGCACGCTGTGCGCGGCGATGTAGTGCGCCCCGGTCGCCGTCACCAGCGGCGCCTGGTCGATGGCCTGGTTGTAGAACTTGGCGTTGATCGGCGCCTCGCCGGCGAACACCACCATCGGCAGGTGGGCGCGCGCCGCGGCCGGCAGCGCCGTCATCAACTGGGTCACGCCCGGGCCGCACGTGACTGAGGCAACAGCGACCTTGTTGGTGGCGACGTTGTAGGCGGTCGCCGCCGCGACGGTCGAGTGCTCGTGCCTGACGTGGACGCTTTCCACGCCCGGAAGTTTGGAAAAAGCGGTGGACCAGTGCATGTTGCCGTCGCCCATCAGGACGAACTGCGTATCGACTCCCTCCGCAAGGAAGGCTTCTGCGAGGGCTTCGTAAAGTTTGGGCATGGTCACAGTACCATTGGTTGGGGGCCCGCCGATGGCGCCCTTGTTGTTGCAGCAATCGGGATTCGGAATGTCCCGCTGGCGGCTCGGAGGGGACGCTACATCAGGCCTGCGCGCAGGCGAAAGGGGCATCATCCTTTTTCTTGCCGCACGAGAGTCCGCTCCTGGCTTAACGCGCGCCCCACTGAAAAGGTCGTGACATGGCGGTGGCCGCACACGGTCATCGCTATTGTCCCTCTCCCCTTGCGGGAGAGGGCACAATCACCGCTGCTTCCGCTCCGCTACAGTGCTTGTGCTGCAGTAGCGTTAGCCCGCCGCCGAACAGCTCAGTCGGTCGTAATCCTGGTCCTTGAGGTATTGGTCGAGGCCCCAGCGCTTGACCTGCTCCATCACCTCGTCGAACTCGGAACGCGGCAGCGTCGCGTAGACGAAACGTTCGCCGCGGCCGAACTTGCCGAAGTCCCACGGATGGCGATGCTCGAACTCGGACGGCACCGCGCCCTTCCACAGCGGCAGGTATTTGCCGAGGTTGTCATCCAAGGCCTTCTCGGCGCGGTCGAGCGCACGCAGGTAGCCGCGCACGACCTGGGGATCGAAATTTTCCGGCACCCACCATAGCGTATGGAAGGTGTCCTCGATGATCTTGCGCAGGCCGAGCTGCTCGGCCATCGCGATCTGCGGCGGCAACAGGCTCGCGGCTTCAACCTCGCCGTCGAGCAGCGCCTGCAGCCGCGCGCCGAAACCGCCGGTGTTCACGGTCTTGATGTGCGCAAGCGGCAGATATTTTTCGAGTCGATACGGCACGTTGAAATGACTGCCGGCGCGCATGCCGACCGAGATCGGAACATCCTTCAGGTCCTCCGGGCGGCGAATGTGTGAATCCGGCCGCACGAAAATCGCCCACGGCGAGACGCCATAGGCGTCCGGCACGAAGCGGCCCATGCCGGCCGAGGCGTTGCAGATGCTGCCCCAGGCGCAGGCGCCCTGGATCACGTCCTTATGGTCTTGCGTGTATGGCCGGTCCTGCGGCCGTTCGAAATACGACAAATTCTTCCAGCTCGACTGAGTGCCGCGGAAAGTCTTCCAGTCGAATTCGACATCGAGCCCCTCGGCGGCAAAGTAGCCTTCCTGTTGCGCGACGAAATCGTTGAGCCCCATGCCCTTCGGGGCAACGGTGACTTTCCGCAGGTTGGTGTCAGTCAGGGTCATGGCGTTGTCCTCCCGGGGACGCCGGGCGACCGGTGATCGCCCGCGCAGACGACACCTTGTACCTCATCCGGCGCGCCACGTTGAGTCGCTCCAGGGAAGATGAAACTGCGGGAACCGTCCGGCCGGCCTGCAACCGGCGTGGTTTCGTGCGCCGGTTTCGGCCATTATGATGTCGTCTCCTGAGCATCGAGGCCTGACATGCAGCGGCGCGAATTTCTCGGGGTGCTCGGCGGTACGATCGCCGCATGGCCGCGCACCGCGCAAGCGCAACAGCCGGCGCTGCCGGCGATCGGCTTCCTCAGGAACACGTCACCGGGCGAGGCTGCGCCGCTCATCGCCGCGTTTCACAAGGGCCTGGGCGAAACCGGCTTCGTCGAGGGCCGCAACGTCCTGGTCGAATACCGCTGGACCAGCGGCCAGACCGACCGGCTGCCGGCCCTCGCTGCCGATCTCGTCAGCCGCCATGTGAGCGCCATCGTCGCGCTCGGCAATACACCCGCGGTGCGCGCCGCGAAGGCCGCGACCGCCACCATCCCGGTCGTGTTCATGGTCGGCACCGATCCAGTCGAACTCGGTCTGGTCGCAAGCCTCAATAGACCCGGCGGCAATCTGACCGGCATCGTCAATCTGAACCAGCAACTGGCGCAAAAGTGGCTGGAGGTTCTGAACCAACTGGTTCCGTCGACGAAGACGATCGCGGTGTTGCTCAATCCCGACAACGCGGCAACCACCGAGCGCTACACCCGAGAGCTGGAAGCGGCGGCCCGCACGCTCGGGCTGCAAACGCTTATCCTCAAGGTCCGTAACCCTGGCGAGTTCGAGCCGGCTTTCGCCGGCATGCGCGAGCACCGCATCGGCGCGCTCGTGATCGTTGCCGACCTGCTGTTCATCAGCAACATCGCGCAACTGGCCGCACTCAGCCTGCGCCACGCCATGCCGGCGATTTTCCCGTTCCGCGAGTTCGCCGCGGCCGGGGGCCTGGCGAGCTACGGCACCGACCTTGCGGAAACTTATCGCCTCGCCGGCGTCTATACCGGCCGCGTACTCAAAGGCGAGAAGCCGGCCGACCTGCCGGTGCAGCAGGCCACCAAGGTCGAACTGATCGTCAACCTCAAGACCGCCAAGGCGCTCGGCGTCACCGTGCCGATCGCGCTGCTCGGCCGCGCCGATGAAGTGATCGAGTGACGGCGCCCGGCACCGGTCTTGCGGCGGTCATCGTGTCGGCCGTGCTGGCGGCGGCGTTAGCCGTCGGTACCGCCTTCGCACAGGGCGCACGCGAAGCGAGGCCGCTCGCCGACGCCAAGAGCGCGCTGGTGCCGTTCGAGCATTCGCCGTTTCCCTATCGCGGCGAGGTGCCGGAAAAGAACCGCCCGTTTCTCGATGCGGTCGAGGGCGAGCGGCGCGGCCACACCTCACCGCGCGGCGGCATCTACTGGGAGGACCAGACCTACAGCGACCGCCGTTCGCTCCTGTATATGCCCAGGGGCTTCGACCCGCGCCGGCCGGCATTGATCGTCGTGTTCTTCCACGGCAACGAGGTCAAGCTGACGCGTGACGTACGAAATCGCCAGGGGGTGCCGCGGCAGCTTGCCGAATCCGGGCTCAACGCCGTGCTGGTCGTCCCGCAATTCGCGGTCGATGCGCTCGAACTCGAGCGCCGGCCGATTCTGGCAGCCCGGCGTTTTCACGCAGTATCTCGCCGAAGCCGCCGAGCGCCTGATGCAGCTCTACGGCGACGAACGCGTGCGCGGCACGTTCGAGCGTGCGCCGGTCGTCATCGTAGCTTACAGCGGCGGTTATCATCCGGCGGCCTTCATCCTGCAATCGGGCGCGATCGACCACCGCATCCAGGGCATCATCCTGCTCGACTCACCATTCGGCGATCTCGAGAAGTTTGCCGACTGGCTGGCGCGGCGGACGCCAGCGTTCTTTGTCAGCGCCTACGGCAAGGCGACGCGCGAGCAGCACGGCGTGCTGCAGAGGCTGTTGACCGATGGCGGAGTGGGATTTCGGACCGCACTGCCCGCGAGCCTTACACCCCGCAGCGTGTCGTTCGTCGCCTCGCCCGACGACGTGAAACACGCCGACTTTGTCACCGACGCTTGGGTCAAGGACCCGCTGAAGGTCCTGCTGCGCCGGATCGATGGATTTTCTCGCGCACCCGCGCCGCCGGCGAATCCGACCGCGAAGAGGAAGTAGCGTCGCTGGCCGCGTGCGCAGGAGCGAAATGGCCCGCCCAGACCATGCGTGTCGACGCACCCTCTCATGCTGACGGAATTCAGCCGCGACACTAGAACACGCGGACCAAAAGGTGGGGTAGGATATTGCACATCGCTGGAGCCGGACTGGCAGTGCGAAAAATGAAGGAGCCCGATGTGGTCCGAGCAATACTGGCTGCTGCGACCTGCCTGATCCTCGGCCTCGCCGCCGGGACGGCCGCGGCGCAGACCTACCCGGCCCGGCCGATCACCCTGGTGGTGCCGTTCGTGCCGGGTGGCAGCGCGAGCATCGTGGCGCGTAGCGTCGCCGACAAGATGTCCGAAGCGCTGGGCCAGCAGGTCGTCATCGACAATCGCGGCGGCGCCGGCGGCACGGTCGCGACTCGCGCGGTGGCGAAAACTCCGCCCGACGGTTACACGCTGCTGGTGATCACCAGCGCCACAGTCGGCACCTCGCCGAGCCTGTTCCGCAATCTCGGCTACGATCCGCGCAAGGATTTCGAGCCGATCGGCCTGATCGCCGAAACCCCAAACCTGCTGGTGGCGCATCCGGAGTTCCCAGTCCGCACCGTGGCCGAACTGATCAAGGTCGGCCGCGCGGCGCCGGAGGCGATTCCTTACGGCTCGCCCGGGGTCGGCACGCTGAACCACATGACCGGCGAGCTGATCGCACACAAGACCGGCATCAAGATGACCCATGTCCCCTACAAGGGTGCGGCGCCCGCTCTGAACGACCTGCTGGGCGGGCACATCAAGCTGTTGTTTAGCGCCATTCCGACTTCGGCCGGTCAACTCGCCGCCGGAACCATCCGGCCCCTTGCAGTCACCGGCACCAAGCGCGTCGCTCTCGTACCCAACGTGCCGACCTTCGTCGAGGCGGGCCTGCCCGGCATCGACGTGCCGCTGCGCTGGGGCCTGGCGGCGCCTGCCGGTACGCCGCGGCCCATCGTCGACAAGCTCAACCAGGCGCTCAACACGGCGCTCGCATCCGACGAAGTGAAGCAACGGCTCGCCGCCGAGGGCGCCGAGCCCGCGCCGTCAACGCCCGAGCAATATGCGCAGATCATCGACCGCGAGCTGACGTTGTGGTCGGCCCTGGTCAAGGAGGTCGGCATCAAGCCGGAATAGAGCCGCCTTGACGGAAAGGTCATGCCAAATGCATGGCCCTGGATAGGGCCGCGCGCGAATAGCAACCGGAGCGATTCAGGCGCCGGCTCGCGATCGCTATCGAGATCAGTACTTGGCGACCACCGGCGCGTTGAAGTGGTAGCTGAGGCTGCTTCGGAAGATGTGCGCCTAAGTCCGCGACGTGAACGTGTCGACCGAACCAAAGGGTGCCAGCGACTGGCTGCTCCGGCCAAGATCGATGTAGAGATACTCGGTGGCGCCGGTCCAGTTCGGCCCGAGAATTCCGAGGAATTGCATCGGCGTCTCGATGCCGCCGCCGAGGGCATAGCCGCTGCCGTTGTGCTTGAATGAAAACGACTGCAGCGGAGGAACGGCGGCTGCCGCGATGGTCGTCTTGGTCTGCCCGTAGGCGAACCCGCCGGTGGCATAGAACAGCGCCGGGCCGACCGTGTAGCCAAGGCGGCCGCGCGCAGTGCCGAAGTAAGACAGCTTCTGATCAAAGCCGATGGTTCCAGCCACGGCCGTGCAAGCGAGAACGCAGTTATCTTGATCCTTCGCCGTCGAGCCCTGGATGTCGGCCTCGACACCGAATACCCATGCACCCGCTTGCCAGTTGTAACCGATCTGTGCGCCGCCCAGGTAGCCATAGGGCGACAAATCGAATGTTTGGAGATTGGGTGGAACGCCGCCTGGACCGATCGCATACGTGCTGGGATTGCGGGCAACGATAGAGCCTACGTTGCCACCGACGTACAATCCAGCCCAGCGCGCAGGCGGCGGCGCATATGCGTTGTTGCCGCCGAAACGATAGTTGAGGCCGCCGCGGTAGACATGATCCCGCGCCTGCGCCGACACGGTGACGGGAGCACCGAAAATGACGGCGGCCGGCCCGGTGTCGACGACTGTATTTGATTGTCCGAGATTGACGTAGAGATACTCGACCTTCGCGGTCCAGTTGCCGCCCACTGAAGCTTCGACGCCGCTGCCGACGACGAACCCGCCGCGAAGTTCTCGTCGAGCGCGAACGGAATCGCGGGCGGTGCAAACCCGACGAAGCTGCCGCTGGTTTGGACGTGGCCGTAGGCCAAGCCTGCGGTCACATAGCTCATCACCGGGCCGGCCGTCAGACCGACGCGGGCGCGGGCGGTGCCGAACCAGTCGATCTTTTGCTGGAGGTTCAGCGAGATCGTCCCGTCGGACAGGCAGTTGGCCAGACAAGCCGAGCCGCGTTGGCCGCTGGCCTGGATGTCGGCCTCGACGCCAACGACAAGATTGTAGAAGCCTGGGAGCTGCCAATTGTAACCGATCTGCCCGCCGCCGATCGCGCCGATCGCCGACAGATAGGTGGTCTCGTTTTCGATCGCGCCGGGATCGCTGGTGTGGATGCGGCTGCGCCCAACGCTGCCGCCAATGTTGACACCGACGTAAGGGCCGCTCCAGTCGTACGCCTGCACCACCGGCGCTTTCTTGTAGACCGGGGCCTTCACGACCAGGTCGGCAGCCACCGCGCCGACGGTGCCTGCCGCGAGAACGGTGACTGCGAGCACGCTCGTCTTCAACGAAGGCTCCATGAGCCACCACCCCTTAATGAACGATCAGACCCTATTCGATGGGCTTGTCATATACTGTCGCCGAAGGGCAACAACCGGGCTTTTTGAGCGGACGCTCGCTGAGCCGATCAGCTAGACTGCCGACGTGCGTCCACCGTTGGCTTGCAAGAGCGACGCCTGAATCTCGAGACAGGAAGTACGATGCAGATGCGCCAGACATTCCAAATTCGATCGATTGTCCTCGCATTCGCCGCCTTGACGTCCGTCGGGGCCGCCGCGCAGGAGTACCCGTCGCGGCCGATCACGCTGATCGTTCCGTATGCGGCGGGCGGCGGCAACGACGTGATGGCGCGCGTCGCCGCCGAGAAGATGAGCAAGACGCTCGGCCAGCAGATCGTGATCGAGAACCGCGGCGGCGCCGGCGGCTCGATCGCCACCCGGCAGATCGCCAAGGCGGCGCCCGACGGCTACACGCTCGGCGCTCGGCGGCACCGGCACGCTGGCGATCAATCCGACGCTCTACGCCAATGTCGGCTACGACCCGCGCAAGGATTTCGCGCCGGTCGGTCTCATCGCCACCAGCGCGTTGGTGATCGTGGTGCACCCCTCGCTGCCGGTCCGCACGGTCCAGGAGCTGATCGCGCTCGCCAAGAAGGAACCCGGCAAGCTCACCTTTGCGTCGGCCGGCGCCGGCAGCGGCATCCATCTGGCGGCCGAATATTTCGCCACGCTCGCCGGCATCAAGCTCACGCACGTGCCCTACAAGGGCAGCGCACCGGCGCTGACCGATCTGATCGGCGGCCATGTGTCGATGTACTTCTCCTCGCTGCCGCCCGCGGTCGGACTGATGAAGGACGGCAAGGTCCGCGCGCTTGCGGTCACCGGCGCCAAGCGCTCGCCGCTGTTCCCCGAACTGCCGACGGTGGCGGAAGCCGGACTGCCGGGCTTCGAGGCGGTGCTGCACTACGGCATCGTCGCGCCGGCCGGCACGCCGCAAGCCGGTCGATCGACAAGCTCAGCGCCGCGCTGCGCGACGCGGTGATGTCGGACGGACCTGAAGGAGAAGCTCGCCAAAGATGGCGCCGAGCCGCTGCCGTCGACGCCCGAGGAATACGCCGCCGACATCGACCGCGAGGAGACCAAGTGGTCGGCGATCGTCAAGAAGTCGGGCGCGAAGGCCGAGTAGGCTTCGACGTTCCAACCGCGTTTCCCGGGCGCAGCGCAGCACGAAGTGATGCGCTGCAGACCCGGGATCGCAGAGGCTGCGGTATTCGTTGCGGTCCCGGATCAGCGGTGCATCACTACGTGCTGCACCGCGTCCGGGAAGCAAGTCGAGCTTAGTCTGGTGTCCATGCGCTTTCACGGATATGACATCGAGGCCGAAGGCTGCAAATCTGGCGCCGGCTGAGTGAACACCGATGGACGCCACGGTCGACCGCAAAGGCAAGAGCGAAGCGCGCTGGCAGCATGAGCTGTACGATCTGCTGCGCCGGCACGACATCACGCAGATTCGCCTACGTGCCGGACGCCGGCCACGCCATGCTGATCGACCGTTCGCTCGCCGACTCCGGCGTGCGCTCGATCCCGCTCACCACCGAGGAGGAAGGCGTGGCGCTCGCCGCCGGCGCCGATCTCGGCGGCGCGCGCAGCCGTGCTGCTGATGCAGTCGAGCGGCGTCGGCAATTGCATCAACATGCTGTCGCTGATCAAGGGCGGACGCTTCCCGTTCCTCACGCTGGTCAGCATGCGCGGCGATTTCGGCGAGGGAAATCCGTGGCAGTTTGCCATGGGCCAGGCGACCCAGCCGGTGCTCGAAGCGATGGGCGTCATCTGCCTGCGGGTCGAGCACGCCGACGACGTGATCCCGACCGTCAGCGCGGCGCATCACCATGGCGTTCAAGAGCGGACAGGCGGTCGCGGTGCTGCTGTCGCAGCGTCTGATCGGCGCCAAGCCGTTTTGAGGGGATTAATGCGGCACCGAAAGCAAGACATCGGGCAATCATCAACGCGGCCTCTCCGCCCCCTCCCCCCTTGTGGGGGAGGGTCTGGGGGAGGGGAGCGGTCGCCAAGGTGAGGTCTGCGAAATTCGTCGATCTGATGACCGACCTACCCCCACCCCTAACCCCTCCCCACAAGGGGGAGGGGAACAGACTGTGCATGCGGCGCGGGCGCGGTCATCGCGCAGCCGCGGCGCGCGCCGGGCTTCGTGCTGGAGCGCAGCGAAGCGGTGCCGGCGCTGATCGGCGCGCACGAGGATTTCCTGTTCATCGCCGGGCTCGGCGGCACCGCCTGCGACGTCGGCGCGGTGACGGGCGACGGCGCGCACGTCTATTCGCTCGGCGGCGCGATGGGCGCGGCCTGCATGATGGGGCTGGGTCTCGCGCTGGCGCGGCCGGACAAGCGCGTGCTGGTCGTCACCGGCGACGGCGAGCTGCTGATGAATGTCGGCGCGCTCGCCACCATCGCGGTGATCGATCCGCCGAACCTCGCCATCGTCTGCGTCGACAACGGCCACTATGGCGAGACCGGCTGGCAGAAGAGCCATACCAGCCTCGGCGTCGACCTCGAGAAGATGGCGGCCGGCGCCGGCATCAAGCGCACCTGCACGGTCGCGACCGAGGACGAGATCGCCGCAGGGCGCGCGCATGATCCGCGAGGGCAACGGCACCGTCGTTCGTGCTGCTGCGCGTGCGGCCGACCGAGCCGGCGCCGTTCCAGCGCAACTTCGATGCCTCGCTCACCCGCGACCGCTTCAAGGCGGCGCTGCAGAGCGGCACCTGACACGTATGCGGTATAATTGAAGGCGCACACTCTCTCCGCTCATTCCCGCGAAAGCGGGAATCCAGTCTACAAGAATCTGGGTCGCTTTCGCGGGGACGATCGGGATCGGAGCAGACAGGACGAGAAAGATGCAATTCAGCTTCACCGAAGAGCAGCAGACGTTCGCCGACAGCGTGCGGAAGTTCGCGCTCGCCCATCTCGAGAAGGACAAGCTCAAGCGCGCGCACGATCCGCGCTATCCGTTCGACGTCGCGAAGCTGATGAGCCAGCAGGGGCTGATGGGCATCACCATCCCGGAGGCCGACGGCGGCATCGGCGGCTCGCTGATGGACGCAGTGATCGCCATCGAGCAGGTCGCCGCCGTCTGCCCGCGCAGCGCCGACGTGGTGCAGTTCGGCAATTTCGGTCCGATCCGCACCTTCGCCGAGTACGGCTCGCCGCAGCAGAAGGCGCGCTGGCTGCCCGACCTGCTGCAGGGCCGCATGGTGATGAGCCTCGGCATCACCGAGCCGGACGCGGGCTCGGCCGCGACCGAGCTCAAGACCGTCCGCCAAGGCCGACGGCACGCATTACGTGCTCAACGGCAGCAAGCTGTTCTCCACCTTCAGCCCGGACGCGGCGATCTTCCTGGTCTATGTGCGCTTTGGGCCCGGCCTCGGCGGCATCGGCTCGGTGATCGTCGAGCGCGGCACGCCCGGCTTCACCATCGGCCAGCCGTCGAGCTTCATGAGCGGCGAGGAATGGTGCGAGCTGCATTTCGACAATTGCCGCATCCCGGCCGAGAACGTGCTGCTCGGGCCCGGCGGCTTCAAGAAGCAGATGGCCGGCTTCAACATCGAGCGCATCGGCAACACCGCGCGCTCGCTCGCGTTCGGCCGCTACGCCTTCAACCAGGCGCGCGAGCACGCGCTGACCCGCCAGCAGTTCGGCCGGCCGCTGTGCGAGTTTCAGGGCCTGCAGTGGAAGTTCGCCGACATGGCGATCAAGCTCGAAGGCGCGCAGCTTCTGCTCTATCGCGCCGCCGCCAATGCCGACCGCGGGCTGCCTTCGGCCTACGAGACCGCGGTCGCCAAGGCGGCCTGCAACGTCACCGGCTTCGAGGTCGCGAGCGAGGCGGTGCAGATCATGGGCGCGATGGGCTACAGCCGCGAGAACCTGGTGGAATGGTGCATGCGCCGCTGCCGCGGCTGGATGATCGCCGGCGGCTCGGTGGAGATCCTGAAGAACCGCATCGCCGAGCACGTGTTCGACCGCCGCTTCGACCAGCGCCCGCCGAAAACCGCCGAAGCAGCGGAGTGAGTCTGTTTGCCGCGCGTCCGTGTCTCTCCGCTTCACCTCGCCCGATTGCGGGGGAGGTCGACGCGCGAAGCGCGTCGGGAGGGGGTGACCTTGGCATGACAGCTTCACCCCACCCCGGCGCGCAAGGCGCGCCGACCCTCCCCCTCCAGGGGAGGGTGGAACGTGGCGAGGTCCGCGATTCAACAAATCTGCTCCAGCCGCTGCTGTCGCCGCGGTCGGTCGCGATCGTCGGGCAGTCGGACGATGCGTCGCAAGACCGCCGGGCGGCCGCTGAAATACCTGCGGCAGGCGGGATACGCCGGCAGCGTCTATCCGATCAATCCGCGGCGCGAGCGCGTGCTGGGCGAGCGCGCCTGGCCTTCGCTCGCTGACGCTGCCCGAAGTCCCCGACCACGTCTATGTGGTGACCGGCACCGACGCCGCCATCGCTGCGGTCGCCGACTGCGGCCGCCTCGGCGTCAAGATCGCGACCGTGCTGGCGGACGGCTTCGCCGAAGCCGGCGCCGAGGGCGTCGCGCGCGAAGCACGGCTGCGCGCGATCGTCGCCGAGACCGGCGTGCGCGTCGTCGGGCCGTCGAGCCTTGGCGTCGTCGACCTGCGGTCAAAGGCGATGCTCACCGCCAATCCGACCTTCGACGAACCCGATTTGCCGGTGGGCCGCATCTTCGTCGGTTCGCATTCCGGCAGCATGATCGGCTCGATCTTTTCACGCGGCCGGGCCCGCGGCCTCGGCTTCGCCGCGCTGGTCTCGGTCGGCAACGAGGTCGATCTGTCGCTCGGGGAAATCTGCGAGGCCACGCTCGACGATCCCGGCATCGACGGCTTCATGCTGTTTCTCGAGACCATGCGGCACGCCGACACGCTGCGCCGCTTCGCACTGGCGGCGGCGGCACGCGGCAAGCCGGTCCTCGCCTACAAGCTCGGCCGCTCGGCCGCGGCGCGCGAGCTCGCGGTGTCGCATACCGGCGCGCTCGCCGGCGAGGACGACATCGCCGACGTGTTCCTCGCCGAATGCGGCATTGCGCGCGTGATGACGCTCGACGGACTGATCGAGGGCATGCCGCTCCTTGCCCGTATGCCGGCCGCGCCGCGCACGCCCGGCCGCCGCGCCGTCGGCGTCGTCACTACCACGGCCGGCGGCGCCACCATGGTGGTCGATCCGCTGAGCCTGCGCGGGCTCTCGGTCGAGCCGCCGAGCGCCGAGACGCTGGAGCGGCTGCGCGCCGCGACCGGCATCGCGGTGAAGCCCGCACGCCTGATCGACCTCACGGTCGCGGGCGCGCGCTACGACGCGATGAAGGCGACGCTCGACATTCTGCTGACCGCGCCGGAATTCGATTTCGTGCTGACGGTCGTCGGCTCGTCGTCGCGCGCGCATCCCGAGACGACGGTGCGGCCGATCATCGACAGCGCCGGCGCGGGGAGGCCGCTCGCCGCCTTCCTGGTGCCCGAAGCGCCGCAGGCGCTGGCGATGCTGGCCGCGGCCGGTGTGCCGGGCTTCCGCACGCCCGAGGCCTGCGCCGACGCGATCGCGGCGGCGCTCTCGCGCCGCGCGCCGCGCGCGCTGCGCCGTCGCCGTCGCGGCCAGGCGGAGCGTGACGCCGGAAATGCGCGCAGGCATGCTCGACGAGCTTGAGGCGGGCGCGCTGCTCGACCGCCTTGGGATCGCGCGCGCGCCATCGATCGCGCTCGATGCAGCCATCGCGCGGAAGCCCCTGCCCTGCCCTTCTCCGTATCCCGTCGCGGTCAAAGTCCTCTCCGCCGAGATCGCGCACAAGACCGACGTCGGCGGCGTCGTGCTCGACGTGACGGATGGCGACGCGCTGCTCGCCGCCATCCGCAAGATCGGCGCGGCAGTCGCGGAACGACCGGCCCGGACGCGCGCGTCGAACGCGTGCTGGTGCAGCCGATGATTGCGGGGCTCGGCGAGGTGCTGATCGGCTACCGCGTCGACCGCGACGTCGGCCCGCTGGTGCTGGTCGCGGCCGGCGGCGTGCTGACCGAGATCGAGCGCGACCGCAGCCTGCGGCTCGCGCCGGTCGATCTCGCGACCGCGCACGAGATGATCGCCGAGGTGCGCGGGCTCAAAGCGTTCGCCGGCTATCGCGGCCGGCCGCGGGGCGATCTCGACGCGCTGGCGCACGCCATCGTGGCGCTGTCGCAGCTTGCGGACGATCCGACGTCGCGGAGGCCGAGATCAACCCGCTGATCGTGCGGCCCGCGGGCGAAGGCGTGGTCGCGGTCGACGCGCTGGTGCGGCTCGCTTGACGGGCGGATGGTGCGATACTCTCGCCGTCATTGCCGGCATGACGAACGAGGGAGACTTCATGTCCCACGCCGAAGCCGTTCCACACGCTGCATCCCGCCGCCGGCGCGACCGAGGCGATCGTCGATTTCGTCGACGGGCTTCGTTACGCCGCGCTCTGTCGGACGAAGTGCGCCACTACGCGCGGCGGCATCTGCTCGACACCGTCGGCGTGATGATCGCGGGCGCGCCGGGCGATGTGGCGACGCGCGCCGAGGCCGTGGCTGGCGGCGGTGCGTCCGGCCGGCACGCGTGCCGGTGCCGGGCCGCGCGCGCCGCGCCGACCTGCTCGACGCTGCGTTCCTCGGCGGCACCGCGGCGCACGGCATCGAGCTCGACGACGGCTACCGGCATGGCTCGGCACATTGCGGCTGCACCGTCATCCCGGCGGCGCTGAGCGTCGCCTACGACGCAGAACGCCGGCGGCAAGGCGCTGATCGAGGCGATCGTGGCCGGCTACGAGACCGCGATCACGCTCGGCGCGCGCCTGTGCGCCCGACCTGCGCCAGCGCGGCTTCCATCCGACCAGCGCGGTCGGGCCGTTCGGCGCCGCCATGGCGACCGGCGAAGCTGCGCGGGCTGCCGGCCGCACAAGCTTCGCCATGCGCTCGGGCTCGCGGCGTCGAGCGCGGCCGGACTGTTCGCCTTCGTCAACGGCGGCGGCGACATCAAGCGGCTGCACGCCGGCCATGCCTCGCGCGAAGGCCTGCAGGCCGCGCTGCTGGCCGAGCAGGGCGTCGAAGGACCGCCCAACGTGATCGAGAGCGCGCGACGGCTTCATGCAGGCGTTCGCGTTCGGCCGCACCGACAAGGCGCGCGCCATCGCGCTGCCGCCGGCCGTGCCGTTCGGCATCACCGACTGCTACATCAAGCCGTATGCCTGCTGCCGCCACATCCAGCCGGCGGTCGAGGCGCTGTTCGGCCTGCTCAACGACGAGAAGATCGCAGACCGGCGACATCGAGCGCGTCGAGGTCGAGACCTACAAGATCGCCGCCGAGCACGCGCATACCGGCTGGGACGATTTCGCCAGCGCGCAGTTGAGCTTTCCGTATCTGATGGGCGTGGCGGCGCGCTACCGCGGCATCAGCTTCGCGCATTTCGACGAGCAGACGCGGGCCGATCCGGCATTCGGCGCATTCGCCAAGAAGCTCGACGGTGACCGCGCCGACCGAGATCGACGCGCTCTATCCGCGGCTGCGCCCGGCGCGCGTCACCGTGACGACGCCGCGCGGCAGGTTCACCCGGCAGGCCGACGAAGCGCTCGGCTCGCGCCTTGTGCCGCTCGACGACGCGGGACTGAAGGCGAAGTTCGACGATCTGGTCGGGCCGGTGTTCGGCGCGGCGCGGACGACGCGAACTGGCGCAACAGGTTTGGGCGATCGAAGAATCGAGCAACGTTGCGCCGCTTCTCGATTCCCTTGCCAAGCCGGCATAGCCGGGCTCACCTGCCAAGCCGGCGGAGCCGGCTTCACCTCTCCCGCTTGCGGGGGAGGTCGACGCGCGAAGCGCGGCGGGAGGGGGCACACATCTGGATTCGGGCGGCCTGCCCCCTCCCCACCCCTCCCCCGCAAGCGGGGGAGGGAGCAGACCGAGCGAGCGGAAAGAGATTCCCCTCGCTCAAATTCCCTTCACTCCAGACTCACGCGAATTTCGGGAAGAGCGCGAGCGCGTTGGTGCGGTCGATGGCGGCACGTTGCGCGGGCGGCAGATCGCGCGCCTCGTGGGTCTTGACCGCCTCGGCAATGACGCGCGGATTGGCGAACGGATAGTCTGTACCGAACACGAACCCGCTCCGGCCGCGCCACGTGGTCGAGCGCGCCGAAGGTAATGTCACCGGGCGCGAGCGCGTTGTCGTACCAGAACCGCGCGAGGCCGGCGAGCACATCGGCCTGCGAAAGCTGCGGCAGCCGCTTGTCGATCATCGGCGACACCGCGAGCCGCCAGGCGAAGTACGGCATCACGCCGCCGGCATGCGGCAGGATGAACTGGATGCGCGGGAAAGCGGTCGAGCGCGCCGGAGAACAGCAGGTTCACCGCAGCGCGTGTGGTGTCGAACAGGTACTCCATCATGAAGGCCGGCCACGGCAGCGCGAGGTCCTTGCTGGACGGATGCAGTCCCGGATGCACGAACACCACGGCGCCTTGCGCGTCGAGCGTCTCCATCAGCGGATCGAAGAACGGATCGCCCAGGAACTGCTCGCCGTAGCTGGCGAACAGCGACACACCGTCGTGCTTGAGAACGTCGAGACAATGCAGCGGTTTCCTTGACCGCGGCGCCGATGTCGCCCATCGGCACGGTGCCGAACGCGCCGAAGCGGCGCGGGCCAGCGCGCCGCCAGGTCGGACGCATATTCGTTGCAGCGCCGCGCCAGCGCCGCGCCGCGTTCTGGCATCGACGAAGCCGACGCCGGGCTGCGCCAACGAGGTGAGCGCGACCTCGATGCCGTGTGCCTCCATCAGTTCGAGCGCCAGCTCCGGCGTCCAGTCCGGGTACCGGCCGATCGCCGGTCCGCGGCCGGCCGCATACACGGCTTCGCTGTAGAATTCAGGGATCAGGTGGAAATGAACGTCGATCCGGCGCGGCGATGGCATTGGAGTTTCTTCCTTGGGTCGTTGAGAGGACTCTATCGTCATTCCGGGGCGCGGGCGAAGCCCGCGAACCCGGAATCCATGGTCAACGCTTGGCGCGATGGATTGCCGGGCCGCGCTACGCGCGCCCGGAACCGGGCGCCGTGTTGAATTTTGCAAGCCGACATGTCTCTATGCCGCCCCAACACGGGGAGGCCGCATTTGCCCTGGATCGACGCCAACGGCATCAGCATTCACTACGAGCTTGCCGGCAACGGCCCATCGGTCGTGCTGCTGCACGAGATGGGCGGCACGCTCACGAGCTGGGACGGCGTGTTCCCGGGGTTGGCCTCGCGGTTCCGCGTTTTGCGCTACGACCAGCGCGGCGCCGGCCTGACTGAAAAAGTCCGCAACATCACGACCGAGCTGCTGACCGGCGACCTCGAGGCGATGCTCGACGCGACCTCCCTGCCGCCGCCCTATCACTTCGTCACGGTCGCGGCCGCCACCATGCAGACGCTGCTCTACATGACGAAGCATCCCGACCGGGTCGCGAGCTTCACGTTCTGCAACCCGTTCACCGGCGCCAGCCCGAACCGGGTGGCGGCGCTCCAGGAGCGCGCGGGCCTTGCCGAGCGCGAAGGTCTGCGCGCCGCCATACCGACCACGCTCGACAACTCGTGGCCGTCGAACATCGGCGATCCGGCAGCCTACGCGACCTATCGCGGACGCTACATGGCGCACGACCCGGTCTGCTTCGCGGCGCTCAACCGCTCGATCGCCGAACCGAACGTGACGCATCTCGCCAAGGAGATCGTTAGGCCCACGATGGTGATCGCCGGCCAGTTCGACAAGGTGCGGGCGCCGGCCGCGAGCGAGGAGTTCGCGAAGTCGATCCCAGGCGCGCGCTTCGAGCTGATCGACGCGGTGCACATGATGCCGGCTCAGGCGCCAGCCGCGGTGCTGGCGCTGCTGCAGGATTTTTTGGGCAAACACGCGCGGTAGAAGGGTTTCGATTCCCGCTCGTCGCCGCGAAAGCGGTGACCTAGACAGCACTGGATGCCCGCTTTCGCGGGCAAGAGCGGGGCGAGGACTGGGCGATATTGATCGGAAGGATCAATCACAATGAAGATCAAAGCCAACGGCATCACCATCAACTACGAGGTCGACGGTCCCGACAATGCGCCGTGGCTGGTCTTTAGCAACTCGCTCGCCACCAACTTCCATATGTGGGATCCGCAGGCGGCCGAACTGTCCAAGAGCCTGCGCGTGCTGCGCTACGACCAGCGCGGCCACGGCTCGACCGACGCGCCCGCCGGACCCTATACGTTCGAGCTGCTGATCGCCGACGCGGTCGCACTGATGGATGCGCTGAACGTCAAGCGCGCCCATTTCGGCGGGCTGTCGATGGGCGGCGCGACCGCGCTCGGCTTCGCGCAGAAGCATCCCGACCGGCTGGACAAGGTGATCGTCTGCGACTCGCCTTGCCAGTCGACGCCGCAGAGCTCGCAGCAATGGCGCGAGCGCATCGCGATCGCCGAGAAGGAGGGCATGGCGCCGCTGGTCGAGCCAACGGTCGGGCGCTGGTTTCCGCCCGACGTCATGAAGGCCAATCCGCCCTATCTCGACAAGGTCCGCGCCATGGTCCGCACCACCCCGGTCAACGGCTTCATCGGCTGCGCGGCGGCGCTTGCCGACCACAACTACGCCGCCGCGGCCGCGACCGTCACCCGGCCGGTGCTGTTCATCGCCGGCGAAAAGGACGGCGTCACCCCGGCCGCTATGCGCAAGATGAACGAGGCGCTGAAGGGCTCGCGCTACGTCGAATTGCCGGGCGCGGGCCATATCTCCAATCTGGATCAGCCGCAGGGTTTCACCGCCGCGATCCGGGATTTCCTGGCGGCTTGATCGCGTCCTTGACGCAAATCAACACGATGGTTGCAATCTTGCCGCATCAGCTATACGGGGCACAAACCCTGGATAACGGCCGCCCGCTTGGGCATACTGTCCGAAATCATGAATAGCGGTCGAAAGGCCGTAAATCAGGAGCGAACGTCATGGCCACCGTGACAATGAAGGCGCCCGCCCCGGGCGGGCTCTCCAACAAGGCCCGCGAGTTGATGGAGGCGATCAACACCGAAGCCGGAAAGCACAACGTCTGGGTCCGCACCCAGGCGAACGCGCCGGCGCAGAAGCCCTGGTTCAGCCAGACCGAGGGTGCCGGCACAGGTCAACTCGCCAGCGGCCGCGTTGCCGTCGCGCAATTGAAGACACAGCCCCACATCTGGCACTGGAACGACTACAGCCCCTACCTCAACCAGATCTCCGAGATCGCCCGCAAGGCCGACGTGTCCCCGATCGAGTTCGCCGATCGCCAGAGCATCCTGTTGCTGAATCCGGGCCTGAACGGCCGGCTGCAGGTCACCAACACCATCCGCTGCGCGATTTCGATCTACAATCCGGGCGACGTCGCGCCGGTACATCTGCATTCGCCCAACGCCAGCCGCACCATTCTGTCCAACAAGGGCGGCTACACGGTGGTCGAGGGCGAGCGCGTGACCGCCGACCGCGGCGACCTGATCCTGACGCCGAACGGCACCTGGCACGACCACGGCAACGACTCCAGCGAGCCGGTGGTCTGGATCGACACGCTCGACTGGCCGCTGATGGAGTTCCTTGACGCCGCCTGGGTCGACCATGACATGCCAGGCCTGAAGGGCGGCAATGCCAATGTGCAGCCCGTCACCGTAACCGAGGGCTACTCGCGCGCGCTGTACGGCCATGGCGGCATCAAGCCGGCCTTCGTCAACCATCAGCGCGGTGTCGGCCATGCGCCCGCCCCGCTGTTCCACTATCGCGGCGCCGACGTGAAGGAGATGCTGTACGCCCTGCGCAAGGAAAAGGGCGACACCTATGAGGGCATCAAGGTCGACTTCGTCAACCCGGTCACCGGCGAACCGGTGTTCAAGACGCTGAACTTTTCGGCGCAACTCCTGCGGCCGGGCGAGGAGACCGAGTGGAAGCGCGAGACCGCCGGCGCCTATTACGTGGTGATCGAAGGCACTGGCGCGAGCGAAGTGGGCGGCAAGCGCTTCGAATGGAGCCACAACGACCTGTTCGTGGCGCCGAACTTCACCTGGCGCCGCCACATCAACACCGGCAAGACCGACGCGGTCCTGTATTCGGTGTCGGACGCCGCGCTGATGAAGAATATCGGCCAGTATTATGCGCAGGGCCGCACCAAGGACGGCAAGGTCGCCGAACTGCACTGAACGCACCGGCACTTCATTTGGACTTACGGCCGGAGCACCTGCTCCGGCCGATTTGCTTCATGCTTGATTTGAAAACGGCATTGGCTGGATTTGGTTATCATTCCTACTGCCTGCGTGCCGCAGGCGAGCGGAGGAAGAAATGAAGACATACTGGACGGTGGCCGCATCGGTGCTGGTCGGCACTGTTTTGGGCGCCGCTGGCATGCATGGCCTTCATGCTCAAGCCACGCCGCCCGTTTACATGATAGCGATCAATGAGGTCCGCGACCCTGAGGGCTACGCAAAAGAATACGTCCCGCCCGCTCAGAAGTCGGTCAAGGATCACGCTGGCGCGTATGTCGCAGCAGGACCGGGAACACAGATTGTAGGCAGCCTACCTCAAGGGCCCGTTGTGATCCTTCGCTGGGCAAGCATGGAGGCGCTACAACGCTGGCGCAACTCTCCCGAATTTCAGACGGCACTCAAGATTGGCGAAAAGTATGCGAAGTTCAACATCATCGCAGTCGATGGCGTGAATCAGTAATTTGCTATTTGAGTAAGGAGAGAGGCCGCCTCAGTTGGCGGCCTCATCATCTCCGTCGTCCTGACCGGCAAGGGCTTCCTTGTCGAGTTGGAGTTGCTGGATCGGACGCTCAATCTCTTTGACGCCAAGGTGACCGCGCCTACACCTCATCCGCGACCGTGTTGCGCAACACGCCGATCTGCGGCGAGGCGACTTCGACCACGTCGCCGGGCTTGAGCCATACCGGCGGATTGCGATGCACGCCCGCCCCGGTCGGGGTGCCGGTCCAGATATGATCGCCCGGCTTAAGCGTCGCGAACGTCGAGATGTAGCTGATGAGCCAGGCGAAGCCCCAAGTCAGCCGGTCGGTGGTGTCTTCCTGACGCAGTTCGCCATTCACCGTGGTGGTGACGCGCAGGGGCTTGGCGGTATCGAGTTCGTCGGCAGTCACAACCCACGGACCGAGACTGCCCGACTTGTCGAAGTTCTTGCCTTGCGTGACGTTGAGGGTGCCGTGGCGCAGCCAGTCGCGTACGCTGCCCTCGTTGCCGAGCGTGAAGCCGCCGATCATCGACAGCGCCTGCTCCTGCGGGACGTGCCGGCCCTCCTTGCCGATCATGAGGACAATCTCGCCCTCGTAGTCGAACTTGTCGGACACTTTCGGCCGCACGATCGGCTGGTTGCCGCCGACCAGCGAACTGGCGAACCGGCAGAACAGATTCGGGTATTTCGGCGCCTCGCGGCCGTCCTTGTACTCGGCGTTGCGTTCCGGATAGTTGATGCCGACGCAGATATTTTTCTCCGGGTTCAGAACCGGCGGCAGCAGCTCGACGTCCTTGATCTGGAAGTCCGCCGGGCCGCTCGCGGCGGCGCGCGCTTCGCCGAGCGCACCGGCGCGGAAGAGCTCGAGCAGGCTCGGATATTTCGTCAACTTGCGGCCGAGATCGACGATGCCGGTGCTGTCGATCACCGCGCCGTAGCTGACCCGGCCGTTGGCTTTGAATGATGCAAGTCGCATGTTTCGTGATTCCATCTCTGAGGAGTGATGCTCTATCTCTCCGTTCGTCCCCGCGAAAGCGGGGACCCACAGCAACAGGCTCCGAGTGCGCGTCCCTGGGTCCCCGCTTTCGCGGGGGCGAACGGAACAAGCTTCACGCGATCACACCGACGCCGGCGCGCCCGGCTGCTTGAGCGGATGGGCGCGTGCGAAGGCGTCGTTCTGCATGCAGGTGTCGACGATCCGCCGTACGGTCGGGAATGGCGTCGTGTCGTATTTGTAAAATCCTGCGCCGGTCGCCTGCGTCACCAGGCAGATGTCCGCGATGGTGATCTGATCGCCTTGACAATAGCGTCCAGTCTCCTTGCTGCCGGCCAGGTTGGTTTCCAGCGCGGTGAGCGCGGCCCCAATCCAATGGTGGATGAACTTGAGCCGGGTCGGCTCGTCGAGGTGCAGTTCATGCTCCAGGTACTCGCGCACCCGCGGCACCAGGAGCGGATGGGAGTCGCAGGCGACGATCTGCGCCAGGCCCCGCACCCGCGCCCGCGCCCGCGGCTCCTTTGGCAGCAGCGGCGGGCTGGGATGCGTTTCGTCGAGATACTCCATGATGGCGAGCGACTGGAACAGCACCGGGCCGTCACCGTCGATCAACGCCGGCAGGACCATCTGGGGGTTGACCTTGCGGTAGGCCTCGTCGCGCTGACGGCCCTGCATCAGGTTCACGTCGATGATCTCGTCCGGCACGATGCCCTTCAGGTTGAGTGCGATGCGCACGCGAAACGACGCGAGCGACCGCCAGAAAGCAAAGAATTTCACGGGACCTCCCCTGCGGCTGTGACGCGGCGTTGGCTTCGCCGAAATTGTGGTGCGCGTGCTCCTATCATAGTATCCGGCCGCCAAGAAACCCACCGGGGTCGTCGCCCGAGCAGGCGGGCGGTCTGGCACGCTCCGCAACCACCGCTTCATGCTGCGAGTCTTGGATGCCCATCGCGGTGGGCATGACCGCCGAGAAATTGGGTACCGGGATTGGGAGGACACCATGAGTTCGGTCGACGACGCGCGCGCGAAGCGCGCGAAATCCCATCAGCGCCGCAGCGAAGTCCGCGACGGCATGCGGATCGACTGGGATGTGCCGATCGCCATGGACGACGGGCTCATTCTGCGCGCGGACATCTTCCGGCCGGTCAAGGAAGGCCGTTATCCGGTCATCCTGACCTACGGCCCGTACGCCAAGGGGCTCGCCTTCCAGGACGGCTATCCGAGCGCATGGCAGCGCATGGCCGAAAAGCATCCGGACGTGACGGCCGGCTCGAGCAACCGTTATCAGAACTGGGAGGTGGTCGATCCGGAGAAATGGGTGCCGCGCGACTATGCCTGCGTGCGCGTCGATTCCCGCGGCACCGGCTGTTCGCCGGGCGTGATCGATCACTTCTCGCCGCGCGAAACGAAAGACTTCTACGATTGCATCGAATGGGCGGGCGTACAGCCCTGGTCGAACGGCAAGGTCGGGCTCAACGGCATCTCGTATTACGGCATCAACCAGTGGCACGTGGCGTCGCTGCAGCCGCCGCATCTCGCCGCCATGTGCATCTGGGAGGGCGCCGCCGACTGGTACCGCGACATGACGCACCACGGCGGCATCCTCTGCACGTTCTGGGAAAACTGGTACGACATGCAGGTCAAGACCGTGCAGTACGGCGCGGGCGAACGTGGCCGCCGGTCGCGGATTCACGGCGAACTGGTGTGCGGGCCGGAGATTCTGTCGGAGGCCGTGCTTGCCAAGAACCGCAGCGCATTCGGCGACGACATCCGCGCCCATCCGCTCGACGACGAATACCACAAGGCCCGCTCGCCGATCTGGTCCAAGGTCAAGACGCCGCTTTTGTCCGCGGCCAATTGGGGCGGCCAGCCGCTGCATCCGCGCGGCAACTTCGAGGGCTTCGTGCGCGCTGCCGCCAAGGATAAGTGGCTGGAAGTGCACGGCATCGAGCACTGGACGCACTTCTACACCGACTACGGCCGCAAGCTGCAGCTCAAGTTCTTCGACCATTTCCTGCACGGCAAGAAGAACGGCTGGGACAAGCAACCGCGGGTGATGCTGCAAGTGCGGCATCCGGGCGAGACGTTCGTCGAGCGCGCCGAACGCGAATGGCCGCTCCAGCGCACCAAGTGGGAGAAGCTCTATCTCGATCCGGCGACCGGCGCGCTGACCTCGAAGAAGACCTCCGCCAAGACGACCATGCGCTTCGAGGCCATGGGCGACGGGATCACCTTCCTGACCGAACCGCTGCCGCAGGCGACCGAGATCACCGGGCCATCGGCGCTCAAGCTGTTCGTCTCGTCATCGACCGCGGATGCCGACCTGTTCGTGGTGTTGCGGGTATTCACGCCGGATTTGAAGGAAGTGGTGTTTCAGGGCGCGATCGATCCGCACACCCCGATCGGCCAGGGTTGGCTGCGCGCCTCGCACCGCAAGCTCGACAAGAAGCTCTCCACGCCCTATCGCCCCTACCACAGCCACGACCAGCACCAGCCGCTCAAGAAGGACGAGGTGGCCGAACTCGATATCGAGATCTGGCCGACCTCGATCGTGGTCGCCGGCCGGATACCGCATCGGGCTCAGCATCCGGGGCCGCGACTACGTCTATGGCGGCGCCGAGCGGCGGCAAGCTCTCCAATTTCAAGAACGAGCTGACGGGCTGCGGCCCGTTCCTGCACGACGATCCGCGTGACCGCCCGCTGGACGTCTTCGGCGGCGTGACCAGCCTGCATTTCGGCCGCGACAAACAGCCCTATCTGCTGCTGCCGGTCATTCCGGATAAACGGGCGGCGCCAAAGGCGAAATAAACCACCCTGCCCCATCGGCATTGGTTATGGCCCATGCGGGCATTGTGGGCAGGCGCCGGACAGCACAGCCGGGCCGGCAACGTCGCGAACGCCGGAAACGGCGTGACAAGTCCGGTGCGGAGCGCGAATATTGCAGCGGCCAAGGTCAATGACCGGCCAGCTAAAGTCCCGCCATAAGGGGCAAGAGAACCACCAGGGAGGAAGGCATGCTGATCCGCCGCCGATCCGTTTTGCAGGGTATGCTCGGCACAAGCGCAGTGTTGGCCGCGCCCGCGGTGTTGCGCGCACAGTCCGGGCCCATGCGGATCGGATTTCTCATCGTCAAGACCGGGCCCCTCGCCTCCGGCGGCATCCAGATGGAGCAGGGCCTCACGCTTTATCTGAAGGAGCGCAACAACATGCTCGCCGGCCGGCCGGTGCAGCTCATTCACCGGCGATTCCGCCGGCGCACCCGCGGTGGCGCGTACCAAGATGCAGGAGTTCGTCGAGAAGGACAACGTCGCCTGCCTGATCGGCCCCCTCGCGACCGCCGAGGCACTCGCCATCGACGACTACATCCGCGACAAGCAGATCCCGACGCTTGAGCGTCGCAGCAGCCGAGGACATGACGCAGCGCAAGGCCAATCCTTGGTTCTTGCCGCGCCACGTCGTCCTCGGCGCAGTGCAGCTATCCCATGGGCGACTTCGCGGCGAAGGAGCTCAAGTACAAGCGAGCCACGATGATCGCCGACGACCTGGCCTACGGCCACGAGCTCAATGCCGGCTTCCAGCGGGCGTTCGAGGACGCCGGCGGGAAGGTCGTGCAGAAGCTATGGCCGCCGCTGAACGCCCCCGACTACGGCAGCTACATTGCGCAGATCAAGTCGAACGTGGATTGCCTGTTCATCGGCTTCGCCGGCTCGAACGGCTTCAAGTTCTTGAAGCAGTATCGCGAATATGGCGGCAAGCTTCCGATTCTCGGCGGCATGACGGCGATCGACGAATCGCTGCTGCAGCAGATGGGCGACGACGGATTGGGCTGCTATCTCGACATGCTTCTATTCGGCGCAGATCGACACGCCGACGAACAAGAAATTCGTGGAGGGCATGCAGCGCGACTACAAGGTCGATCCCGGCATGTACGCGTCGCTCGACCTACACCAACGGCGCGGTGCTCGAGGCCGCACTCAAGACGATCAATTCGAAGATCGAAGACAAGCACGCGCTGATCAAGGCCCTGCGCGAAGACAAGGTCGAAGACACCGCGCGCGGCCCGGTGCGGTTCGACAAGTACGGCAACGTGGTCGGCAACGTCTATATCCGCCGGGTCGAGAAGAAGGGCGGCGCTACGTCAATGCCGTGGTCAAGACCTATCCGGACGTCAGCCAGTTCTGGACCTACGATCCTGACGAATTCCTGAAGCATCCGGTCTACAATCGCGAGTCATGGCCGGGCGGCAAGAACATCGAGCCATAACGGCCGTCTCCGACAACACAATTCCAGGGAGGAACAAGCATGAGAATCGAATCGCCGAACCGTCATCAAAGGAGCGCTCGCTGCTGGCGTCGCCATCGCAGGCGCTGAGAGTGCCGGCCGCCATCGCGCAGAGCGGACCGATCCAGGTCGGGTTCCTGACCGTCAAGACCGGCCCGCTCGCTTCCGGCGGCATCCAGATGGAACAGGGCCTCACGGTCTTCTTCAAGGAACGCGACAACATGCTCGCCGGCCGGCCGATCGAGCTGCATACCGCCGACACCGCCGGCAACCCGGCGCAGGCGCGCACCAAGACACAGGAACTGGTCGAGCGCTTGAACGTCTCGGTCCTGATCGGACCGCTCGCGGCCTTCGAAGCGCTCGCCATCGACGACTACATCCGCTCCTCGCAGACGCCGATCCTGACCGTGGCCGGCGCCGAGGACATGACGCAGCGCAAGGCCAATCCTTGGCTGGTGCGGCCGAGCAGCACCTCGGCGCAGCCCAGCCATCCGGTCGGCGAATACGCCGCCAAGGACCTCGGCCGCAAGCGCGTCGCCGTGCTCGCCGACGACTTCGCCTTCGGCCACGAGAACGTCGCGGGCTTCCAGCGCGTGTTCGAGGACAACGGCGGCAAGGTCGTGCAGAAGCTGTTCACGCCGCTCAACGCGCCCGACTACGGCACCTACATCTCGCAGCTCAAGCCGAACCTCGATGCCGTCTACACCGGTCATGCCGGATCGAACGGATTGAAGTTCATCCGGCAGCTACGGGAATACGGCAACCAGGTGCAGATCCTCGGCGGCTTCACGCCGGTCGACGAAGTCGCTGCTGCAGCAGATGGGCGACGAGGCGCTCGGCGCCATCACCGGCAACTGGTACTCGGCCCAGCTCGATTTCCCGATCAACAAGACGGTTCGTCGAGGCCATCCAGCGCGACTACAAGGTCGATCCCGGCGTGTACGCGGCCGAGACCTATCTGTGCGGCGAGGTGCTCGAGCACGCGCTCAAGGCGGTGAACGGCAAGATCGAGGACAAGGAGGCGTTCATGAAGGCGCTCAAGGAAGCGAATGTTCCCGACACATTGCGCGGCCCGGTGCGGTTCGACGAGTTCGGCAACGTGGTCGGCAACATCTACATCCGCAAGGTCGAGAAGAAGGACGGCAAGTACGTCAACGCGGTCGTCAAGACCTATCCGGACGTGAGCCAGTTCTGGACCTACAAGCCGGACGAGTTCCTGAAGAACCCGGTCTATTCGCGCGACTATCCGCCGGCGCGAAATCTCGAGCCGTAAGCCACAGGTCGACCGTATCGGCCGCGCGACGCACGCGCGGCCGATACACAGTTGCTGGACACGGGGACGGGGGAACCGGAATGCTGCGCGGGACTGCCAATATCGAATTGCCGACCGCGATCATCGGCTCGCTGCCGCGTCCGACCTGGTACACCGAGAACCTCGGCTCGCGCACCTTCCTGGCCGCGATGGTGAATGCGAGATATCGCGAACAATATGTCGACGCGCTCAGCGCCTACCTGACCGAGCAGCATCTCGCCGGCCTCGACATCGTGACGGACGGCGATTGCAGATTCGATACCGATGTCGGCGGCCAGAGCTGGACCAGCTACCCGCCGTCCCACATGGAAGGTTTCGACCGCCACAACCCGCGGCCCGTCCCATCAAGCCCGGGCAAGAGCCTGGTCTGGTTTCCGGCCGGTCATATTCTCCACGACTACCTCGAATCCCGTCTGTTGCCGCCGATCGTCGGCCCGATCGGGCGCGGCGACCTGCAGTACGCGGCGCTCTGGCGGACCGCCCAACGTCTCACCTCGAAGCCGGTCAAGTTCGGCACCGTCACGGCCGAGATCATCGGTCTGCTCTGCGCCGACCATCACTACAAGGACGTTCGTACCCGCATCCTCGCGATCGCTGATGCGTTGCGCGAAGAGCTGCACGATCTGGCGGACGCCGGCTGCCCGGTGATCCAGATCGAGGAGCCGCAAATCCATCTCCTGGCGGCGCGCGGCTTCGTCAACGAGGTGATCAACCCGAGTTCATGGTCGAGGTCTACAACACCACGGTCGAGAGGCCTCCGCGACAAGACCGAAGTCTGGTGTCACAGTTGCTGGGGCAATCCCTCGCAGCAGCGCATGTTCAGCGAGGTCCAGAGCTACAAGCCCGCGATTGAATACTTCAACCGTTGCGAAGCCGACGTCATCACCTTCGAGATCCTGCAGCTCCGGCGGCATCGATCTCGAAGCGATCGGCAAGGGCATCGCGGACAAGAAGATCGCCATCGGCGTCATCGACCATCACACCTTGCAGGTGGAGCGCCCCGATGAGGTCGCCGACCAGATCCGGCGCGCCCTGAAATTCGATCCCGCCCGAACGCCTCGTCATCTGCACGGATTGCGGGATGGGCCGCGAGGGCATGAGCCGCCGCCACGCCTTCTACAAGATGGTGTCGCTGGTGCTGGGAACCAACATCGTCCGCCGCGAGCTTGGGGTGCCGGAGGCGCCATGTCCGGCGGCCGACGGTCGCTATTCGCTGGTCGTCCCGGTACAATGACGCAACCAATCCCCAAGACCCTCCGGCGAGCGCCTGAACGATGCAGTGGCAGTTCTGGATCATCCAGACGCTGAACAGCGTCGCCTTCGGCGGCCTGCTGTTCCTGCTGTCGTCGGGCTTCTCGCTGATCTTCGGCCTGATGCGGATTCCGAATCTGGCGCACGGCGCGTTCTTCATGCTCGGCGCCTATTTCGGCTACACGCTGCTGCAGCTCGGCTGGCATTTCTGGCTGGCCGCGATCGTCGGCGGGCTCGGCGTCGGCCTGCTCGGCATCGTGCTGGAGCGCTTCATCCTGCGCCAGCTCTCCGGCAACGAGCAGGGCCAGGTGCTGGTCACGCTCGGCGTCTCCTTCATCATCGCCGACATCTGCCTGCTGGTCTGGACCGGCGACCCGATGCCGCTGCCGGCGCCGCAGGCGCTGCGGCCGCCGCTGCGCGTCTGCGGCTTCGCCTTCCCGACCTATCGGCTGGTCGTGCTCGGCGATCGCGCTGGTCGCGGCGGTCGCGCTCTATTTCCTGATGGAGCGCACGCGGCTCGGCGCCATGATCCGCGCCGGCGTCGACGACATGGAGATGGCGCGCGGCGTCGGCATCCCGGTGTCGCGGCTGTTCACCACCGTGTTCCTGCTCGGCGCGACGCTCGCCGGCATCGGCGGCGTGCTCGGCGGCCCGATCCTCAACGCCTATCCGGGCCTCGACGCCGACATGCTGCCGCTCGCGCTGATCGTCGTCATCCTCGGCGGCGCCGGCAGCCTGCTCGGCGCCTTCGTCGGCAGCTTCGTCGTCGGCTTCCTCTACAATTTCGGCATCGCGCTCGTGCCCGACCTCGCCTATTTCGTGCTGTTCCTGCCGATGGTGCTGGTGCTGGTGTTCCTGCCGCAGGGCCTGTTCGGGCGGGTGCAGATATGACGCGCGGCACGATCATCGCGCTCGCCGTCGCCGCCGCGCTGCTCGTCGCGCTGCCGTGGATCATCGGCAACGAATTCTACGTCAACATGGCGAGCCAGGTGCTGATCTACGCGCTGTTCGCGCTCAGTCGATCAACATGATGCTCGGCTACGGCGGCATGGTGTCGCTCGGCCACGCCGCCTATCTCGGCGTCGCCGGCTATGCCTGCATCCTGCTCGTGATCGCGGGCTACGATCAGCTGCACGGCGGCGATCCTCGCGGTCGCGTTCTCGACCGCCGTCGGCGGCGCTGTTCGGCGTGCTGTCGCTGCGCGCGCCGGGCCTCGGCTTCATCATGATCACGCTGGCGCTCGGCCAGATCGTCTGGGGCATCGCCTATCGCGCCAACGACCTCACCGGCGGCGACAACGGCATCCGGCTACCCGGCGCGGCCGATGCCGTTCGGCATCGACATCCGCGACGCGCCGAGCTTCTACTACTTCACGCTGATCGTGTTCGTCGTCGCGCTGTTCTTCATCTGGCGGTTCTCGCGCTCGCCGTTCGGCGCGAGCCTGATGGGCACGCGCGACCAGCCGCGCCGCATGCGCATGCTCGGCCACAACGTCTGGCTGATCCAGCTGGCTGACCTTCGTCATGGCCGGCTTCTGGGGCTCGGTCGCCAGCATCCTGTTCGTCTACTACAACCTGTTCCTCAGCCCGCACGCGATCGCGCTGCAGCAGTCCGCCGAAATCCTGCTGATGGCGATCCTCGGCGGCGCCAGCTCGCTCACCGGCCCGATCGTCGGCGCGGCCATCATCACGCTGGTCAAGAACGTGGTCTCGACCTACGTCGAGCGCTGGAACACGCTGCTCGGCGCGATCTTCGTGATCGTCATCATGTTCATGCCCTACGGCCTGGTGCCGGGCTGCCGGCAGCTGTGGCGGCGCATCGCTGCAGAACTCGGCGCAAGCCGCGTCGGCCGAGCGCAAGTCGCCGCGTCCGGAGCCGGCCGCATGACCGCGCCCGCGCTCGAAGTCGACCGGCCTCAACAAGCGCTTCGGCGGCCTGCCGGCGACCAGGAACGTCTCGCTCACGGTCATGCCGGGCGAGCGCCGGCTGATCATCGGACCGAACGGCGCCGGCAAGACCACGCTGTTCAACCTGATCACCGGCGATCTCACCGCCGACAGCGGCTCGGTCAAGCTGTTCGGCCAGGAACTGATCGGCATGCGCACGCCAGCAGCGCGTGCATCTCGGGCTCGCCCGCACCTATCAGATCCTCACGCTGTTTCCGCGCGAGACGCTGCGTGCACAACGTGGTGCTGTCGCTGCTCGGCCTCGACAAGCTGCGCTGGAATCCCTGGTCGGTCCTGACCGGCCACCGCGACCTCTACGACACGGCCGCGCGAGGCGCTCGCGCAGGTCGGGCTCGGCGACAGCGCCGAACGCGTCGTCGCCGAGACCTCCTACGGCGAGCGGCGGCGGCTGGAGCTCGCCATGGCGCTGGCGCAGAAGCCGAAGGTGCTGCTGCTCGACGAGCCGCTCGCCGGCCTGTCGCAGGGCGAGCGGCAGACCGTGCGCGCCCTGCTCGACACCATCCCGCGCGACGTGACCATCGTGATGATCGAGCACGACATGGACACCGCGCTCGGCTTCGCCGAGCGCATCACGCTCCTGCACTACGGCGAGGTGATCGTCGAGGGCACGCGCGCCGAGGTGGTCGCCGATCCGCGCACCCGGGAGGTCTATCTTGGTGACTGACGCGCTCGACATCGCCGGACATCGACGCCTTCTACGGCGACAGCCATGTGCTGCACGGCGTGTCGTTCACGCTGCAAGCCCGGCCGGCTGCTCGGCCTGCTCGGCCGCAACGGCGCCGGCAAGACCACCTGCATGGCGACGATCATGGGCTTCCTCAAGCCGCGGCGCGGCACGATCAGCCTCTACGGCGAGCCGGTCGCGGGCTTCGCGCCCGACGTCATCGCGCGCAAGGGCATCTGCCTCGTGCCGCAGGGCCGGCGCATGTTCCGCACGCTGACGGTGCGCGAGAACCTGATGGTGGCGGCGCAGCCGGCCGAAGCAGGGCGGCGGCGCCCGGCTGGTCGCTCGACCGCGTGTTCGAGCTGTTCCCGCGGCTCAAGGAGCGCCACGCCCAGGTCGCCGGCTCGCTGTCGGGCGGCGAGCAGCAGATGCTGGCGATCGGCCGCGCGCTGATGGGCAATCCGCGCGTGCTGCTGATGGACGAGCCGTCCGAAGGGCTGGCGCCGCAACTCGTCGCCGAGGTCGGCCGCACCATCGCGCAGCTCAAGGCCGAGGGGCAGTCGATCGTGCTGGTCGAGCAGAACATCAAGCTGACGCTCAACCTCGCCGACGACGTCGTCATCATCAACACCGGCGCGGTGGTGTTCACGCGGCGCGGCCGACGGGCTCAAGCTCGACGACGCCATCGTGTCGCAGCATCTCGGCGTGTTCTATGTAAACGACGGCCTATCTCCGTTCGTTCCCGCGCAAGCGGGAACCCAGTCAAATACCGATCGTGCAGCCCTGGGTCCCCGCTTCGCGGGGACGATCGGAGAGAGGGTTGCGCAAGCGATAGCAGGAATCGAAGCACGACATGACGACACTCTGGAACAAGTACGAGAGACCGCGGCGCGCAAGCACGGCAGGCCGGGACGCGAGATCCGGCCGAAGAGCACGACCGTCGACATCCATTCGCATGTCGCGATCCCGCAGGCCGGCGCCTTCGTCAAGCCGCACCTCGACATGTCGAGCGCATCCCGCTCGTTCCATTTCGCCAATGCCGAGACCACGGCGCTCAGCCAGAAGCAGGAAGACGACATCCGCTCGCGCATCACGGCGTACGACGAGCGCCTCACCGATCTCGACGCCATGGGCATCGACATGCAGCTCGTCATGCCGCCGCCGAACCAGTGCTTCTACACGGTGCCGCTCGACATCTCGGTGAAGGCCTCGCAGATGGTCAACGACGGCCTCGCCGAATATGTCGCCCGCAAGCCCGACCGCTTCGTCGCGCTCGGCACCGTGCCGCTGATGGACGGCAGCGGAAGCCGCGAAGGAGCTCGAGCGCTGCATGACGCTCGCTCAAGATGAAGGGCGTGGAAATCCTCACCAATGTCGACGGGCAAGGAGCTGTCGGATCCCGCCTACGCGCCGTTCTGGAAGAAGGCCGAGGAGCTCGGCGCGCTGGTGCTGATCCATCCCAACGGCTTCACCGAGGCCAAGCGCTTCACCCGGTTCTATTTCAACAACGTCATCGGCAATCCGCTCGAGACCACGATCGCGCTGCACTACCTGATCTTCGACGGCGTGCTGGAGCGCCACCCGAACCTGAAGATTCTCGCGGTCCACGGCGGCGGCTTCCTGCCGGCCTATTCGGGCCGCATCGACCACGCCTGGGGCGCGCGCTCGGATTCGCACGGCGACCTGCCGAAGCCGCCGACCGACTATCTGAAGCAGATCTATTTCGACACCGTGGTGTTCACGCCGCATCAGCTCGCCGAACTGGTGCGGCTGTTCGGCGACCGACCACATCGTGCATGGGGACGGACTATCCGTTCGACATGGCGGACTTCGATCCGGTCGGGCACGTTGCGTCGGTCGAAGGATTCGATGCCTCGACCATCGCAGCGCTCACCGGCGGCAACGCCAAGCGGCTGCTGGGGATTTGAATCAGACGTTCAGCGTGTGTTTGCGGGCGGCGAAACATCGCACCGCGCCGAAGGGCTGTCGTGACTGCGACTACCGCGCCTGCGGCCATGACAAATATTGCGCCCGCGTCACTCCGCTTTCACCTTCGCGTCCTGGATCACCTTGCGCCACTTCGGCTCTTCGGTCTTGATGTAGGCAGCAAGCTGCTCCGGCGTGCCGGCGATCGAATCGAAATACTGTCGCTCGAGGAAGTCCTTCTTGATTGCCGGATCGGCCATGATCTTCTGGACCTCGGCATTGATCTTGGCGACGACCGCGGGCGGCATGCCGGCCGGCCCGAACAATCCGAACCACGACACCGCCTCGTAGCCGGGCAGCCCGCTCTCCGCCACCGTCGGCGCCTCGGGCAGGAGCGGCATCCGCTTCTTGGCGCCGACCGCGACGAGGTTGACCTTGGCGCTCTGAACCTGCGGGACGGCGCTGCCGACGCTGATGAACATCATCTGGATATGCCCGGCGATGACGTCGGTGAGCGCCGGCGTCGCGCCCTTGTAGTGCACGGCCTGCAGCTTGGAGCCGGACAGCGCCTGGAACAGCTCCATGTTGAGGTGTCCGCTGGAGCCGACGCCGAACGTACCGTAGTTGATCTCGCCGGGCTTCTGCTTGGCGAGCGCGATCAGGTCCTTGACGTTCTTCACGGGCAGCGAAGGGTGCGTAATGAGCGCGTGGTTGATGGTGACGAGGCCGACGATCGGCGTGAACCCCTTTACCGGGTCGTACGACAGCTTGGCATAGAGGCTCGGATTGGCGACGAAGGTGCCTTCGGGCGCGATGAACAGCACGTGGCCATCGGGCGACGACTTGGTCACGTATTCGGCGGCGATCTGGTTGTTGGCGCCGGGCCGGTTCTCGACGATCGCCTGCTGGCCCCAGGCCTCCGTGAAGCGCTGCGCCAGCATGCGGCCGAGCGCGTCGGTGACGCCGCCGGGCGCGGCCGGCACCACGATGGTGATCGGCTTGACCGGATAATCCTGGGCGCGCGCGGCCGCCGAAACCAGGCAGCCGAACGCAACGAACAGAGCCAATAGTCTGGTCACGGTGTCCTCCCGGATCAGGCAAACGTCATCTTGAGCAAGCGCTCCGCGTTGCCGCAGTAAATCTTATAGCGGTCGCTCTCGCTGATATCGAGGCGACGAATCACCTCAATCGTCGGCGCAATGGGCCCGAGCGGCGTGTCGGTCGCGAACACCACATGCTCGGCGCCGAAGAACTCCAGCCCGCAGCGCACCGCATGAATGCCGCCGCCGAACAACGCGGTATCGCCGTAGAAATCGTGCAGGTAGTCAAGGTGCGGCCGCTTGAGTGAGGACAGGACCTGCGAATAGTCCTCGTCCAGGGTGCGGCTGCCGAGCACCTGCATGCCCGGTCCGATGCGGCCGTCGTAATACGGGATCATGCCGCCGAGGTGATGGGTGACGATCTTGAGTCCCGGATAGCGGTCGAACAACCCGCTGAAGACGAGGCGCACCATCGCGACCGAGGTCTCATACGGCCAGCCGAAACACCACCACATCTCGTAGCGCGACTTCGATTCGGCAGCGTAGTCCGGCATGCTGGCGGTGCGCGCCGGATGCAGCCAGATCGGCCGGTCGAGCTCCGCCATGGTCTTGAAGATCGGCTCGAACGATGGATCGTCGAGCGGCTTGCCGGCAATGTTGGTGAAGATCTGGATGCCGCCGGCGCCAAGCTCGGTGACCGCGCGCCGCGCTTCCGCAACCGAACCCTCGACGTCGGTCATCGACACCGCGGCCACGAAGGTCGGGAAGCGCGCCGGATGCTGCGCGCACAGCTCTGCCATGGCGTCATTGCCGATGCGCGCGAGGTCCATGCCGACGTCGCCGGTGGCAAAGTCCTCGATCGGCGGATTGGGCAGCGAGATGATCTCGCGGTAGTCGCCAAACCGGTCCATCTCGCGGAAGCGCTCGTCGAGATCGAACAGCTTCTTCACCCCGCGCAGCCGCGCGCCGATATTGCCCAACTTCGGCGCAATGCGATTCATCTCCTGGAAGAACTTGTCCGGGAAGATATGGCAATAGATGTCGACGATGGTGTCACGAGCCATTGCGATCCCTCAATTCGGTCATCCCGGGGCGCGCTGCAGGCGCGGGCCCGGAATCTATTCTTTTCGTTCAATGCTTACGACCGGGAAGTTGTGGCCCGGACCAGTGATAGTTAGCGGTTGGTCAGCCATCGGATCGGCTCATGAATGATACGGGCTCTAGGCTCGGCAAACGAATGCCGCAGTGGCCGCTCAACTCTTCAGGATACATCCCCTCGCTGAACAGCCGGATATCGACACTCGTACGCGCCCTTCTGACCTCGCCTGCGAATGAGCGGTGTAGTGTGTGCTCCCCAAAAACCAGGCAGTCACCCCTTTCTAAATAGGGATACCACGTCGCGAGATCATCAGGCACATCCGCTTCGAGATGTTTGAACTGAGTTATCGGTGCGTTGCGCAACGGTAGCCCCGCGTGCAACTTCTTAGGAACAATCTCGAGACCGGGCGTGTCTTCGTCAATACTTGTGAAGGGCACCCAAATCACCAACATCGAGATGTTCGAGGCGAGCCGTCCCTGATCAAAATAAAACAAGTCCTGATGAAAGGGGAGAGCAAAATTTTTGTGGCCAACGTCACGATATCTTATCGCCAGATTGTTGGTGTGGAGAACCGGGTCGCCCAACGCCGCCGATATGAATTTCAGAATTCGACCATCCGAAATCATCTTGGCAAATTTCCGCGAAAGTTCGTCGGGCTGACGGTACAAGTACCAAGACAACAACGAATTGTGAAAAACGCCTCTGGCACGCGCTCCCTCGGCATGTCCGGAAATGTGATCCAACGGCAACTCCGTCGCGCGCGCGACGCCCTCTCTTCCTTCGTTGACAGCAATTTGAAAGAGCGCAAGCGCACCTTCATGCAAGGATTCCAAATCTGCCGCTGGAAATGCGCCGCGTAAACCGAAGCAGCCATAAGATTGCAAGGCATCCATAGCAGATTGCGTCGATCCGTTGGATGCGCTTAGGAAAATCATTCCGCTACTTTCCACACAAGGCAATCATTCGTTGGCTGCCCGAGCGATCAAATTTTTCAACGTATCATTTTTGGGATCGAGCCTAAGACCATGCTCGAAATCCTCGATCGCCCCAGCCTTGTCCCCGAGCTCTAAGCGCGCGGTGCCGCGGAGATAAAAGAGGGCGGTGTTCGGCGGACTAATTTCAATGAACTCGTCATAGCCGCGGATGGCTCCTAATAGATCGCCGCGAGCACGCATGGCGTCCGCTTGCCGCTGGAGCTGAGCCGCAGACTGGAGAATCTGTTCCCAGGCGGCTTCATTGGATTTGAAACTCAGCCGAGCATGTTCTTTGGTTGGAGAGTGGTCAACTGGCGGCGACGGAACAGTTCCGTAGCCTTCCTCTGCCGCCACATGAAAATTATCGAGGAGTTCGTTTCGTTTGGCTATTTGCTGTGCAAGGACCAGCGCGCGATTTTCACTTCGTGGTGAGGGTTCGCCAACCTCGTCAGCAGAATCCTTTGCAAGAAGTTCGATTTGCCGATTGAGAGCGGTAAGTCGAAACATTCGATCAATCTGATCTTGTACGGGGCAACCGGAATGAAGTTTAGTAGCTGAGGCATATTTGGAGCGCCATGCGGATACTTTGGGCGCGTCGATGCCGAATATTTCTTGCAGGCAACGCGGCTGTGTTGCGGCGGCTGGCTCCAAATGGTTGGCGCTCCACGGCTGGGTGCTTCGGTCGTGACGCACATAAAGCCACATCGGATGTTCGGTTTCGATATTCACGGCCTCGAACATCAAGGCAGTACTGAGATAGGGCCAGGCGATGTGCCGGCTGCAGGAATATGCCGAGACACCGCTGGAAAAGCGGGCCATGACGGATATGGCCGCACTGTAGAACTGGCCGCTCATCGGCTCGATTGAATTTGCCGATACGTACCATTTTTCAGCGTGTGAGAACGTAAGGGCCACTCCACCGCTATGTCTTACGTGGGTTCCGCGCCTTGGCTCATCTTCCAGGATAACCGGAAGCCGCGATTGCATGGCGCTGTTGACGGTCCCGACATACTCCCTGTTCCAAGCATCGTCAGCGTCGATAAGAGAGGTGACCACATACTCGAACGGGTCGGCGATCAGCCCTTGCCGTAGAATGTAGTCCCTGCACGGCCGATAGATCCAATCGTTGCTAACAAGATCCATATCGTTCATGCGCGTGACATCAATTTCCACAATGTGAAAATTGGGCCTTGTAGCCATTAGCCGCTGGAGTTGAAAACGGGGTGCGCCTTGCAGCCCCGCATCCACAACGAGCAGGAATTCGAAATCCTGACATGTCTGGCTTGCTATCGAAGACAAAGTCACGGCCTCGAAAAGCTCTACCATTCGGCCATACCACTGCTGATTGTAGCAACCCAGACCGATCCGCGAGAGAACGAAGTGCTTGATTGGGGTCATTCGGGCACTCTTGGTTCAGCTCCTGCGACGCTCTATTCGCCGATGGCGGTCACGCCACCCGTAAAACCTGACGATGGTGGGTTGCTTAGTGTCGGCCGTAAAGTCCCGAGACAATATTGAGCTAGCTAGAACTTCGTGCGGTCGGGGCCCTTGAGGCCCAGCATCTCGCGCGCCTCCTTCGGGGTCGCGATCTGGTAGCCCAGTTCTTCGATGATCCGGCGCATCTTGGCGACCTGCTCGGCATTGCTCGTCGCGAGCTTGCCGCGGCCGATATAGAGCGAGTCCTCCAGACCGACGCGGACGTTGCCGCCCATCATCACGGCCTGGGTTGCGAAATGCATCTGATGGCGGCCCGCGCCCAGCACCGACCACTGGTAGTCGTCGCCGAACAGCTTGTCGGCGGTGCGCTTCATGAACGGCGAGGTTCTCCATGTCGGCGCCGATGCCGCCGAGGATGCCGAAGATGAGCTGGAGGAAGATCGGCGGCTTGAACCAGCCTTTGTCGACGCCGTGCGCCAGATTGTAGAGGTGGCCGATGTCGTAGCATTCGTGCTCGAACTTGGTGCCGTGCCCCTCGCCCATCAGCTTCGAGATGCGCTCGATGTCGCGGAAGGTGTTGCTGAAGATCGTTGTGTCGGTACCGAGCAGGTACGGCTCCTCCCAGTCGTACTTCCAGGTCTTGTAGCGCGCCGCCATCGGATAGAGCGCGAAGTTCATCGAGCCCATGTTGAGCGAGCACATTTCGGGCGAGAACTTCATCACGCCGGCGAGCCGCTCCTCGACCGGCATGGTGGGCGAGCCGCCGGTGGTGATGTTGACCACTGCGTCGGTCGCCTGCTTGATCCGCGGCAGGAACTCCATGAATACCTTGGGGTCGCCGGTCGGACGGCCGTTCTGCGGGTCGCGGGCATGCAGGTGCAGGATCGCGGCGCCGGCCTCGGCGGCGCCGATCGCCTGCTCGGCGATCTGGTCGGGCGTCACCGGCAGCGCGTCCGACATCGTCGGCGTGTGGATCGCGCCGGTGACCGCGCAGGTGATGATGACTTTGTCGGATTTGGCCGCCATATCTCGCTCCCGGTTTTGACGTTTCTCGCCTTAGGTTTTGCGTGGCTCCGCGACAAAGTGCAAGCGCCGCTCGAGCGGCAGAAGCTGCCAGCCGAAGCGGTCGGCGACGAAGCCCCAGATGCCCCTGCGGCGCGAACAGCATCACCGACGATCGCGACCGCGCCGAGCATCAGCAGGTAGAGGCTGCCGAGGTCGGCCAGCGTCTGCCGCAGCGCGAAGAAGACGATCGTGCCGATGATCGGGCCTTCGACCCGCCCGATGCCGCCGATCACCGTGATGAAGATGACGAAGGCGGTCCAGTCGTTGACGCTGAAGGCGGTGTCGGGCGAGACCCGCAGCTTCTGCAGGAAGATCAGCGCGCCGACCATCGCGGTGCCGAACGCGGTGATCACGATAGACGACGAGCTTGGTGCGCCCGACGTCGACGCCGTTCGAGCGCGCCGCGAGCTCGTTGTCGCGGATCGCGGTGAGCGCCAGGCCGTAGCGCGAGCGCAGCAGCAGCACGATCGCGCCCAGCACGATCACGACCAGCGCGAGCGCGACCCAGTAGATCAGGAACTCGCGCATCTGCCGGCTCGGCGCCATCGAGGTGACGATGCCGACCGGCAGGCTGATGCCCGAGCCGCCGCCGAGCGCCGAGATCTGCGACGCGAGCAGCCGAAACACCTCGGCCACCACCCAGGTGCCGATGGCGAAATAGTGCCCGCGCAGGCGGAAGATCAGCGCGGCGACCGGCAGCGCGACGACGGCGCCGACGACGCCGGCGAGCGGGATCGGCGGCGAGCGGATGCACGCCGCCCAGGATGGTCAGGCGCCGAACAGCACATAGGCGCCGAGCCCGACATAGGCCTGCTGGCCCGACCGAGACGAGGCCCGCATAGCCGGCGAGCAGGTTCCACAGGCTCGCCAGCGCGACGTAGGCATAGATCTCGGCCAGCAGCCGCAGGTCGTCGCGCCCGCCCCAGAACGGCGCGGCCGCGAGCACCACGAACGCAATGGCGAACAGCGCGATGCCGACGCGGCTCGAGCGGGTCGCATGCTCGACGCGGAACGGCGCGCTCATCCCTGCACCTTCGGGAACAGGCCCTCGGGCCGCACGGCGAGGATCGACCAGAAACGCCAGATGGCCGGCGAGCAGTTGCCAGCCGGGATTGATCTGCGCGCCGATCGCCTGCGCGACGCCGAGCATGATGCCGCCGACCAGCGTGCCCCACATGCTGCCGAGGCCGCCGATGATCACGGCCTCGAAGCCGAAGATCAGCCGCGCCGGGCCGATCGACGGATCGAAATTGGTGCGCACCGCCAGGAACACGCCGGCGATCGCGACGACCGCGAGCGACAGCGCCATCGCGAGCGCCGAAGACGTGGCGGTTGTCGAGACCCATCAGCTGCGCCACCGGCTGGTCGTCGGAGGTCGCGCGGAACGCGCGGCCGATCGCGGTGCGGTAGAACAGGAGTTGCAGGCCGGCGATGACCGCGACCGCGACCACGAACTGGAGGAGCGGCAGCATGCCGATCCACGACGCCCTCGGCGAGCTGGATGCTGTCGACCTCGATCGCGCCGGCCTTGAGCCGGCGGCTGTCGGCGGTGAACAGTTCCAGCAGCCCGTTCTGGATGATGACCGAAAGGCCGAAGGTCACCAGCAGCGGCGGCAGCAGATCGTCGCCCGAGCGTGCGGTTGAGCATGCCGCGCTGCAGCGACGTAGCCGATCAGCGCCATCAGCGGCACGACGATCGATGAGCGACAGCAGCGGATTGATGCCCGAGCGTCTCGGTGGACGACCAGCGCGAGATAGGCGGCGAGCACGATCAGGTCGCCATGCGCGATGTTGACGAGCCGCATCACGCCGAAGATGAGCGCGAGCCCGGCGGCGAACATGGCGTAGAGCCCGCCGACCAGCACGCCCTGCAGGATGATGTTGACCCATTCCATCGGCTCACGACCCCGAAATAGGCGGCCGAGATCGCCTCGCGCGTCAGCGTCGCCGGCCGCGCCGGCGCAGCGCCACGCGGCCCTCCTGCAGGCAATAGACGTGGTTCGCGGCGGCGAGCGCCTGCACGATGTCCTGCTCGACGATGACGAGCGAGCAGCCCTCCGCGACGATCGACGGCAGCCGCGCATAGATGTCGCGCACCACGATCGGCGCCAGCCCGAGGCTGATCTCGTCGCACAGCAGCAGCTTCGGATTGGACATCAGCGCGCGGCCGATCGCCACCATCTGCTGCTGGCCGCCCGACAGCGACGTGCTCGGCACGTGCGCGGCGCTCGGCGAGCACCGGAAACAGCTCGTAGATGCGCGCCAGCGTCCACGGCCCCGGCCGGCCGAGCTGGCCGCCGATCAGCAGATTCTCCTCGACCGACAGCGAGGGAAACAGCCGCCGGCCTTCCGGCACCAGCGCGATGCCGCGCGCCGACCACCGCGTGGGCCGGCAGGTCGCCGATCGGCTCGCCGTCGAACACGATGGCGTCGCGCCGCGAGCCGATCAGCGCCGGCGATGCTCTTGAGCAGCGTGCTCTTGCCGGCGCCGTTGGCGCCGATCACCGCGACCACCTCGCCGGCCGCGACCGCGCAGCGAGACGCCGAACAGCGCCTGGAAGTCGCCGTAGAAGGCGTCGAGTGCGCGCACCTCGAGCAGCGGCTCAGGCATCGGCCGGAATCCCCATGTAGATCTCGCGCACCGCCGGGCTGTCGGATCACCGTGCTGCGGATCGCCCTCGCGCGATGAAGCGCGCCGCCATGCAGCACCACCAGCCGGTCGACGACGGCGATCAGCGCGTGCACGACGTGCTCGATCCAGACGATCGACACGCCGCTGCGCGCGGATGTCCTTGATCAGCGCGACCAGCGCCGCGCATTCGTGCTCGGTGAGGCCGCCCGCGACCTCGTCGAGCAGCAGCACGCGCGGCCCGGTCGCGAGCGCGCGCGCCAGCTCGAGCCGCTTGCGGTCGAGCAGCGTGAGCGCGCCGGCCAGCCGGTTGGCCTTGTCGGCAAGCGCCGCATTGCTCGAGCAGCTCGACGCAGCGCGCGTAGACGTCGCGCTCGCTGCGGCCGCCGCCGAAGGCCGCCGCGACCACCAGGTTCTCGAACACGCGTCATGCCGCCGAACGGCTGCGGAATCTGGAACGAGCGCGCCGATGCCGAGGCGGCAGCGCCGCTCGGGCGGCAGCCGCGTGATGTCCGCGCCGGCGAAGAGGACGCGGCCGGCATCCGGCGCGCACCGTGCCGGTCGCGATGCCGAACAGCGTGGTCTTGCCGGCGCCGTTCGGCCCGATGATGCCGAGCGCCTCGCCCTCGGCGAGCGCGAGGTCGATCGCCGTTCGCGATCGACGACGGCGCCGAACCGCTTGGAGATTTTCTCGAAGGCGAGGATGGGCGGCATGGTCTTCGCCATTCCACGGCGGCGGTGTGCTCCCTCGCCCGCTTGCGGGGAGGGTCGGGAGCGGGCGTGCACGCGATCCGTTGCCTGCCACCCGTGCCTCCACCGCAAGCGGGGAGGGGACCGTTGCGGCACGACTAGCCCACGCGACCCGACCGCGGTGCGAAGGTGCGGCGTCACGACAGCAGCGCAGCTTGCCGCCGATCGGGATCTCCGGCGCCGTCTTGTTGGTGGTGATGACGAGCTCGAACTTGTCGCCCTTGCGCTGCCACTGGCCGGCGACCAGCGGCGTCTTGGTGACGTTCTTCACCGGCTGGCCGGTCCACTTCACCGGCCCGACCATCGAGTTGTAGTCGGTCGCCATGATGGCATCGAGGATCGCCTTCGGCTCCAGCGCCTTCGACGCGCTTGAGCACGTCGATCGCCACCTCGAACAGCGCGTGCTGGAAGCCGATCGGCTGCGTCCACGGCCGGTTGGTGGCCTTGACATAGGCGTCGGTGAGCTCCTTCGCGCTCTGGCCGGTGAGGCCGGACTTGAACGGATGGTTCGGCGTCCACCAGATCTCGGTGGTGAGCCCGTTGCCGCGCGCGCCGAGCGAGTTGATCACCGACGGGAACAGCAGCGCCTTGCCGATGGTGACGATCTTCGGCCGGAAGCCCTGCTGCGCCGCCTGCGACCAGAAGGTCGCGAAGTCCGGCGGGATCATGTTGCCGGTGACGATCTCGGCGCCGACCGCCTTGAACGCGCGAGATCTGCGACGGTGAAGTCGTTGTTCATCAGCTGATAGCGGCCGGGATCGGTGCAGCTTGTAGCCGGCCTGCGCGAGCGCCGGCGGCAGGCCGCGCTGCGGATCGCCCCAGGCATTGCCGTCGGCATCGTTGGGGAACAGGCCGCCGACCACCTTGTTGGTCGGCGCGCCGAATCCCACAGCGCGAGGAACGCGCGCGATCACGTCCTCCAGGCCCCAGAAGAAATGATAGGTCCAGGTGAAGCCCTTGGCCGGATCGCCCTTGCGGCCGAAGAAATACGGCTGCCACGGACAGTTGGTGGTGATGCAGGGCACCTCGTTGACCTCGGCCTGGTCGGCCACCGGATTGGTGGTGTCGGGCGTCGCGGACGCGACGATGAGGTCGACCTTGTCGCCGAGGATCAGCTCGGAGGCGACCTCGGCGGCGCGGCTGCCGCTCGACTGGCTGTCCTTGCTGATGATCTGCACCGGATAGGTGCTGCCGCCGACGCTGAGGCCCTTGGCGAGGATGCCGCGCACCTGCTCGAGGATGAAGCCGTCGGCCTCGCCGAAGCCGGCGAGCGGCCCGGTGCGCGGGCTGACGTGGCCGATCTTGATCGTCGCGGCTCTGCGCGTTGGCCGGGATCACCCGCAGCACCGCCGGTGCGGCGATAGCGCCGAGGCCGCGTGGTCACGCACGGCGTGACGTCGTGAAATCGTTCGCTTCGTGTCATGGCGTCCTCCCTTGTGTCGTCAGTCGCTGCGCGCGCGCCTTCTTCAGATGCTGCAGCACTTTCGCGCGCAGCGCGGCCTGCTCCTCTGCACTCCACTTGCGAAAGCCTTCGCCCGACTTGAAGCCGAGCTTGCCCTCCGCCACCAGCTTCTTCGAGATAGGGCGACGGACCCGGCCGGCGACTCGATCTCCGGCAGCACGGTCTTGTGGATCGCGAGCGTCAGGTCGGTGCCGACCAGGTCGGCATTCTCCAGCGGCCCGAGCACCGCGAGCCGCCGGCCGAAGCTCGCCTTGATCACGGTGTCGACCGTCTCGGCGTCGCAGATGCCGTGCTCGACCAGCGCGATCGCCTCGCGCCACAACGCATGCTGCAGCCGGTTGCCGACGAAGCCCGGCACGTCCTTCTTCACGTGCACCGGCGTCTTGCCGGCTGCGCGATGCAGCGCCATCGTCCAGTCGATCGCCTGCGGCGAGGTCCATTGCGTGCCGATCACCTCGACCAGCGGCACCAGGTAAGGGCGGATTCCACCAATGGGTGCCGAGCGCACGCGAGCGGTCCTGCAGGCCCTCGCATGATCTTGGTGATCGGGATCACCGAGGTGTTGCTGGCGAGGATGGTCGTCGGCCGCACGTGGCGCTCGATCTCGCCGAACAGCTTCTGCTTGAGCGACAGGTCCTCGAACACCGCCTCGACCACGTAGTCGGCGTCGCGCACCGCCTCGGCGAGGTCGGGACACGGCCGCACGCGCTCGACCGCCGACGCGATCGTCGCCGAGGTCCCGCAGGTTCGCCGAGATGCGCGCCTTGGCGCTGTCGAGGCTCGCCATCACCGGGTCGTAGATCGTGACGTCGTGGCCGGCGAGCGCGAACACCTGCGCGATGCCGTGCCCCATGAGGCCGGCACCGATCGACGGCGATGCGCGCCTTCGCCATGGCTCACCCCGCCGTATAGCCGCCGTCGGCGTAGAGGATGTGGCCGGTGTAGAAGTCCGACGCCTTGGAGGCGAGGAACAGCAGCGGCCCGGCGAGATCGGACGGCTCGCCGAGCCGGCCCTTCGGCACGCGGCTGAGGAAGCCCTTGCGCACGTTGGTCGCGCGCTCGGTGTCCTCGTACATCCAGGCGGTCAGCGGCGAGCGAAACACGGTCGGCGCGATGCGCGTTGACGGTGATGCCGGTCTCGCCCCACTCGCAGCCGAGCGCCTTGGTGATGCCGTCGATCGCCGACTTCGACGCGCAATAGGCGGTGTAGCCGGCCGGATGGCCGAGCAGCCCGCGCGCCGACGACATCAGGATCACCTTGCCGCCCCTGCCCTGCTCGAGCATCTGCTTGCCGGCGGCGCGCGCCATCAGCCACGACTGCGTGACGTTGGCGTCCATCACGTCGAGGAACGTCTCCGGCTGTCTGATCGACGATCTTCGGCGACCTTGTTCTTGCCCGAGGCGACCACCAGGATGTCGACGCGGCCGAACCGTCTTGACCGCCGCCGCGACGATCCGTCGCAATTGCTCGGCCGAGCTCGGGCGCATCGCGACGCTCTCGACCTTGCCGCCCCAGCGCCTCGCATTCGGCGGCGACCTTCTTCAGTTCGTCGGCATTGCCGGCCGCAAGCACGACATTGGCGCCGGCGCCGGCCAGCACCTTCGCGGCGAGCGCGCCGAACGCGCCCGACGCGCCGGTGACGATCGCGGTCTTGCCGCGGACGTCGAACAGCGAGAGCGGGTTCTTCAGAAAGTCTTCGGACATGGCTCTACCCATTTGGCTCGGTGCGCTCCCTCGCCCCGCTTGCGGGGAGAGGGTTGGGGTCAGGGGCCAGCATGGAGCGAGTGGCAATTCGCCCCTACCCGGCTCGCCCTTCGGGCTCGCCACCCTCTCCCCGCTGGGCGGGGCGAGGCGAAGCGCCCGTGACGTCTGCCGACGTCACTTCACCGGCGCGACCGCGACCGCGATGGTGCAGACCTCGTTGCCGCGGTTGATGATCTCGCGGCTTTCGTTCGGGCCGATGAAGCAGCTGTCGCGGCCTTCAGCGACCGTCTCCTTGCCGCCGACGATGACCGTCAGCTCGCCGGCGAGCACGAAGTAGATCTTCTCCGGCGGCGAGGCGTCCGGACCGGCGCCGCCGCCGGGCAGGAAGTGCGAGATGCCGACGACCAGCGTCTGCGAGCCGCCCATCTCGGCGCCGAACAGGCGCAGCGACTTGTAGTCGCGGTGATTGGGCGCCTCGTAGGGCTTCGCCTCGGCGAAACGTCGGACGATCATCAGAACTTCTCCCCCTTCTCGATCCGGATAGGCACCCTTCGGGTCGACGATGGCGACCAGGCGGATGATGCAGCCGTCGCCGCGATCCCAGTTCCACGGGAAAAACGCGAAGGTGCAGCGCTTGCCGGTGACCTTGTCGAGGTCGCCGCCGACATTCTCGATGCCGAGGATGCCGTTCTTGAACAGGATGCGGTGCACCGGCTCCCATTCCGGGAAGTCGTCCTTCCAGTCGCGCCCGCCCGACCACTTCTTGTATTCCTCGGCGAGATGCGGATGCAGCGGGCCGTTGCGCTGCGGGCCGATCGCGGTCGCGAGCGGATGGTCGTTGGCCTGGGTGTCGTGGCCGACGACCTTGACCTTCTTCTCGACGAACCATTCGCCGGCCGACGACACGAAGCCGGGCGCGCAGCAGAAATAGTCCTCGCTGTCCTCGTATTGCTGGTGCCAGCCGGTGTTGACGATCACCACGTCGCGCGGGCGCACGATCTTGCCGGCGGCCTTTTCGAGATCGTCGTAGGTGATCGGCTCCCACTTCTTCTTCGGGATCGAGACCACGATGCCGGAGCCGAAGAAATGCGGCAGCGGCACCTCGTCGATGAACGGCGTGCCCTGCACCACGTGCGCGGGCGCGTCGATGTGCGTGGTGTTGTGCATCGATGGTCGTGATGCGCTGCGACAGCACGCCCGACTTCGCCATGTAGTGGATGCGCTCGATCTTGACGTCTTCGAAGTAGGGCCAGTTCGGCGACTGATAACCGAAGCGATGGGACAGGTTGTAGAACTCGAGCCCCATGCTGTTGTTGAGGTTCTCCTCGAACATCACGCCGCGAATTTTCTTCGCCACGTCCGCCTCCCTTGTCATCCGCTGTCGCGCGGAAGGTTTCTTTAGCAGCGGCTTCGGCCGGCCGCTTGTCCCATAATATGGTACGCCTGTATCGACGGAGCATACATGCGGACGTGCGCCCGGCGCAAGCGCAAGGGACGCCGTCGGCGGACTACAAGAGGTCGCAGGTCGGAGGCGGCAGACTAAGCCGCCGCCGCGGCGAGGTGCTTCTGCAGCGACGCTGCCGTCGCCAGCAGCCGCTCGACGATCAGCTTCTGGTGCTCGCCGAAGCGCTGCGCCGGCACCGGCACCGAGATCGCGACGTCGTTGCCGAGCAGATCGCGCAGCACCACGCCGGCCGCGCAGATGCCGACGCGTGTGCTCCTCGTGGTCGAACGCGACGCCGGTCTTGCGCACGGCCCGCAGCTCCTGGAGCAGGGCGTTGAGCCGCGTGATCGTCTTCGGCGTGCGCCGCTCGATAGCTCGTGCCGATCAGGCGCGCGATCGCGACTTCGTCGAGCTGCGCCAGATAGGCCTTGCCGTTGGCCGTGCAATAGAGCGGAAACGTCTCGCCGACCGCCGACACCGCGCGCAGGCGCTGCGGCCCGATCACCTGGTCGATGAAGATGAGGTGATCCTTCTGATGGTGGCGAGATCGACGGTCTCGCCCAGCTCGTTCGACAGCCTCACCAGGAACGGCCGCGCCATCGCGACGAAATCGGTGCGCGCCGAGGCCGCAAGCCGCAGGATGGTCGGACCGAGCCGGACGCGCCCGGTCGGCGACGCCGCGATCACCAGCTTCTCGGCCTCCAGCGCGGCGACGATGCGCTGCACCGTCGAGCGCGCGAGATCGACCCGCTGCGCGATCTGTCCGAGGCTCAGCCCCACCGGCTGCTCCTCGAGCGCGCGCAGGATCGCGGCCGCGCGCGCGATGACCTGGACCTGGCTCTTGTCCTGCTGCTGCTGCTGCTGCTGCTGTTGGCGTTGCGGTCGCTCTGCCGTCTCACGTCTCGCTTCTCCCGATCCGACACCGACCCGCTAGGCGCCGCCTTGCCGGCTGGCTCACGCATTGATACGCTTTGACCAAAATCCGGTACAGAAGACAAGAGCCAGGAAACGACTAGGGACGTCATGGTCAAGAAGATTGCGCTCGAAGAGCATTTTCTCTCTCCTGGCCTGATCGAGTACTGGCGACCGACCATGACCGAGGTGCCGCGTGAGAGCGGCGAACGCTTCCTTCGGCTGTCTCACGGATTTTGGCGAGCTCCGCCTGCAGGGCATGGATCAGGCCGGCATCGCGCGCGTCGGTACTGTCGATTGCCGGGCCCGGCGTGCAGGTCGAACGCGATGCCGCCAAGGCGGTGAGCAAGGCGCGCGAATCGAACGATTTCCTGGCGCAGGAAATCGCGAAACGGCCGGATCGCTATTCGGGCTTTGCGCACCTGCCGATGCAGGACCCTAAGGCCGCGGCGGACGAGCTCGAACGCTGCATGCGTGACCTCAAGTTCTGCGGCGCCATGATCAACGGCCACACCAATGGGCAGTACCTCGACGCCCCCGAACTCTACCCGTTCTGGGAGCGCGCGGACGCGCTCGGCGCTACGATCTATCTGCATCCGGCCGATCCGGTCACGCAGCCGCTCCGTGCTGTCGGGCTACAAGGTGCTGATGCGGCCAACGTGGGAATGGGGCTTCGAGACCGGCTCGCACGCGTTGCGGCTCGTGGTCGGCGGGCATTTCGACCGATTCCCGCGCAGCAAGTTGATGCTCGGCCATCTCGGCGAGACCCTGCCGTTTCTGCTGTGGCGTTTCGACAGCCGCGCCGAGTTTCACGGCCTCAAGCTCAAGAAAGCTCCGTCCGCAGTACATCAGGGAGAACGTCTTCGTGACCACCTCGGGCATGTGCTCGGCCGAGCCGCTCACCTGCACGCTCAGCGCGCTCGGACACGACCGCGTGCATGTTCGCCGCCGACTATCCGTTCGAATCGACCGACGAGGCGGCGCATTTCATCGATGGGGTGAAGCTCGACGAGAAAGTGCGCGATGACATCTGTTTCAACAACGCCGCGCGACGTGCTTGGACTGCGAATCGCAGTAACGGGACCGCCAGCCAACCGTGGTCGGTCGTCTCTGGTGCGCCAATACGGCACTTGCAATGATTCGCGCGGCCCTACACCGTCGCGCATACGAGAGTAAGAGCAGTCACCAGGAGGAAAATCATGCGCATGATTGAAGTTGCTGCTTTCCGGCCTCGCCGCGTCGCGGCTCTGACCACGGCGCAGCGCAAGCCGAGCCCATCAAGATCCGCGCTTCCTGGGTGGCGCCGGTCATCCAACTGGGCGTCGATCCTGCTGGAGAAGAAGGACCTCGCCCGGCACCTCGGCAAGTCCTACGTGCTGGAGCCGGTGCGCTATCCCGGCACGCCGCCGATGATCACGGCGCTCGCCAACAACGAGCTCGAGATCGCCAACCTCGCCTATTCGACGCTCGGCATCGCGATCCAGAATGCCGGCCTCGACGACCTGCGCGTCATCGCCGACGAGTTCCGCGACGGCGTCGCCGGGCTACTATTCGCAGGAATACCTCGTGCTGAAGGACGGCCCGATCAAGAAGGTCGAGGACCTCAAGGGCAAGGTGGTCGCGACCAACGCCGCCGGCAGCGCGGTCGACGTCGCCATGCGCGCGATGCTGCGCAAGTTCGGTCTCGAGGACAAGCGCGACTACACCGTGATCGAGGCGCCGTTCCCGACCATGCGGGCGATGCTGGCGGAGAAGAAGGTCGACATCATCCCGGGCGTGCTGCCGTTCGCGCTCGATCCGGAACTGCGCAAGATCGGCGCGCACGCTGTTCACGCAGCGCGAGGCGATCGGCGTGACCGAGATGATCGTCTGGACCGCGCGCAAGCCGTTCCTCGACAAGAACCGCGCCGCCATGGTCGACTTCATGGAAGACACGCTGCGCATCGTGCGCTGGTATCTCGACCCGGCGAACCAGAAGGAAGTCGCCGAGATCGCCGGCGCGGGTCACCAAGCAGCCGCCGGAGCGTTTCGGCTGGCTGTTCACCAAGCAGCGACTATTACCGCGATCCCGAACATGATCCCGGACCTCGTCGCGCTGCAGAAGAACGTCGACATGACCAAGGACCTCGGCTTCATCCGGGCAAGCCTCGACGTCAAGAAGTACACCGATCTGAGCATCGTCGAGGAGGCGGCCAAGCGGCTGAAGTAGGTCAAGCGCGCCCGCTCGGCGGTCAATGCCTCGCCATGGCCGGGCTTGTCCCGGCCATCCACGTCTTCGCTGCATCATTCAAGAAAGACGTGGATGCCGACCTTCGCCGGGCATGACGATACGACCCAAACTGAAGGTTCGTTGCGGAGTCCGTCGGCCGCCCGTTATTGCGGCTGTTCGCTCTCGATCATCTTCTGCAGGATGCGCTTGTAGCGTACCGGCCCGACATCGATCGCCAGGATCACCGGATCGACCGGTGTCAGCGCGTTGTCGATGATACGCTGCTGCGCCTCGATCACCGGCGCGTCCTGCTCCTCGAACGCGAACCGGCGCATGGTCGCGATCTTCTCCTGAAGCTGCGCGTTGAGCTTGTCGTCCGGCGTCTTCACGTTGAAGCGGACGGCCGTGAAGAAGTAGTGCGTGGTCTTGTCGGTCTCCGGCGTCAGCATGTGGATGGCGTGATAGCCGGTCCCGCTCTCGGGCACCGCGCCGATCGCGCAGGTGCCGGTCAGCAGGCGCAGGGTGCTCGGCGGCATCCAGCGCATTCGCGTGAACTTGTCGACGCGGCCGGGATCGGACGGCCAGAACTGCGCGAACATGCCCGGCGCCACGACGTTGGTCGCGTACCGGCTGACAACGATGTCCTGGCCCTCCTGATCGACCGTGATCTCGGACTCGACCGTATCGGCATTGCCGAGAATGCCGTCGTGCAGATAGCAGGTGTGGCTGAGGTCGAGCAGGTTGTCGATGATGAGCTCGATAGTTCGCCTGATGGTGATCCCGTCGCGCTTGGTCGCGTGCATCTCCGGAACGTTGTCGAGCACGCTGAAGTCCGGCACCTTCGACGGATCGGCCGGCTTGTCGCCCATCCAGATCCAGATCGCCTTGTGCTTCTCGATCGTCGGGTAGCTTCGCACGCGCGCGCGCGGCGGAATGTTCTTGGTGCCGTGCGGGTTGTAGACGCAGGCGCCGGTCGAATCGAACTCCAGCCCGTGGTACGGGCACTGGACGACGTCGTCCCGGATGATTTTGCCCATGCTCAACGGAGCGAAGCGGTGCGGACAGCGATCTTCCAGCGCGGCAACGCTGCCATCCGGCTTGCGATAGAGCACGACCGGTTCGTGCATGAAGATGCGCGGCAACAGTTGACCGTCCTTAAGGTCATCCGACCAGGCGGCGACATACCACGCGTTGCGCAGATAGGTTCCACTCACCAATTTTTTCTTGCTTTCGGTGATGCCGGTATCGCGCACGGTCACGTTCATCGCGTGCCCTCCATTGCAGGTGTCTGGCGGTCTCACGGTCGATCCGGCGAGACTCGATATTTTGCCTCAAGCGACGGTGGTATTGCAGCAATTATCTTTCGCCGTGTCCGGGCGGGTCAAGCCATTCGGGGTGCGGTCCTGCTCCGCGGTGACGACCTGGGCAGAGGTGCCCGCGGCTTCAGCTTGACTGGCCGACCGGCTGTGAAACGATGCGCTGGTTGCGGCCCGGACGTGCTCCGCGCCAACACGGAGCACCGCCGAATGGCCGCTTTGCATCGCGTAACCCCGGCCCGCTCCGACGCAGCGGTGACGAGGAACCATCGTTCGACCGGCATCCGCTTCAGAGCCGCCTGGCTCGCCGCCGGACTTGGCCTGGCGTTCATCGTCGCCGCCGCCGCGCAGGATTATCCGGCACGACCAATTCGCTGGGTCGTAGGCTTCCCGGCTGGCGGCTCGAGCGACATCGTCGCCCGCCTCCTGGGCGCCTCGATGCAGGAACGGCTCGGCCAGACCGTGCTGATCGAGAACAAGCCCGGCGCCGGCAGCAATATCGCGGCCGAATCGGTGGTGAACTCGCCGCCCGACGGCTACACGCTGCTTTCGGTCACCTCCGCCAATGCGATTAACACGACCGTGAACAAGCGGTCGCTGTCGTTCGACCTGCTCAAGCAGATCGCGCCGGTGGCGGGCTCGGCGCTCGGACCGAGCGTGATGGTGGTGCACCCGTCGGTGCCGGCAAACAGCGTCGCCGAGTTCATCGCCTACGCCAAGGCCAATCCCGGCAAGATCAACATGGCTCCCGCAGGCGTCGCGACCACGAGCCATTTGGCCGGAGAACTGTTCAAGGCGATGGCGGGCGTCAACCTCGTTCACGTGCCCTATCGCGGTTCGGCCCCCGCGCTCAACGACCTGGTCGGCGGTCAGGTACAGGTGATGTTCGACGCCATGGTGAGCACGTTGCCGCTGATCAACGCCGGCAAGCTCCGGGCGCTGGGGGTGACGACCGCCGCCAAGTCGGAGACGCTGCCGAACGTGCCAACCATCGCCGAGACCGTGCCGGGCTACGAGGCCGTGATCTGGTATGGCGTCGGCGCGCCGAGCGGTACGCCCAACGACGTGGTGCGCAAGCTCAACCGCGAATTCAATGCCGCTCTGGCTTCACCAGCGATTCGAGCCCGGCTCACCGAGCTCGGCTCGACGCCGATCGTCGGCAGTCCGGAGGATTTCTGGGCGTTCACCAAGGCCGAGATCGAGAAATGGGAGCGGGTGATCAAGCTCTCCGGCACCAAGGTCGACTGAGAGTTTCGATCCTTCACGATCGAGGTGCAATTCCAGTTGGGTTCACACCGTCCTCGGCGCCAGCGCCTCCTGGTGCCACAGCAACAGCCGCCGGCGCACCAGCGCCATGGCCTTGACCAGGACGTAGCCGACCACCGCGATCTCGACGATGCCGGCGAACACGCCGCGCGAATCCGCGAAGCGCGAGGCCGTCATCATGGCGCCGCCGAGGCCGTAGCCGCCCATCAGCATCTCGGTGACGACCGCCGACGATCAGCGCGATCGGCAGCGCCACCTGCAGCCCGGTGATGATCTGCGGCAGCGCCGCCGGCAGCGACGATCTGCCAGAGCAGTTCGCGCTCGCTCGCGCCCATGTTGCGCGCCGACCAGATGCAGCTCGCGCTCGACGCCGCGGATGCCGATGATCGTCGCCGTGACCACCGGGAAGATCGCGTCCAGCACCACCATCGTGATCTTCGAGGCGTCGTAGACGCCGAGCCACAGGATCACCACCGGCAGGAAGGCGATCTTCGGCATCGGGAAGCCGACCGAGACGATCGGATCGAAGAACCAGTGCGCGAGCCCGCGGCGCGAGATCGCCATCCCGAGCACGATCCCGAGCACCGCGGCGATCGCGAAGCCGACCAGCGCGCGGTAGACCGTCACGCCGGTGTTGAGCAGCAGGTCGCCGGAGATCAGATCGGTCCAGATACGCTCCAGCACCGCGCTGAGCCTCGGCAGCATGAACGGCGTCACCGCGCCCGAGCGCGCCAGCCAGTTCCCACGCCACCGCCAGCAGCGAGGATGGAGAAGACCCGCGCGAAGCCCCAGCCCGCAGCGCGCAGCACGCGGTAGACCGCGGGCTCCGGCGGTCCAGCGCGTCGGCCGCGCCGCGGCATCCGGCTGTCTGTCACTCCTGCCATCGCAGCATCCGGTTCATGACAGCGAGATAGACCGCGGTCGGCGGCAAAGCCGAGGAACGCGACCGTGAGCACCACGGCGTACATCGCATCGTAGGAGCCGTTGGCGCCGAGAAAGCCGATCAGGTAGCCGAGGCCCGTCGCGCGCCACGATCAGCTCGGAGCTCACCAGCAGGATGAACGACAGCGCGAGCGCGGTGCGGATGCCGTTGAGCAGTTCCGGCATCGCGCTCGGCACCACCACGTCCCACAGCATGCGCAGGCGGTTCGCCCCCATGCTGCGCGCCGACCAGACCAGCACCTGCTCGCTCGAGCGCGCGCCGTTGTAGGCGCCGATGGTGACCGGCAGCATGCAGCCGAGGAAGATCAGCAGGATCTTCGAGCCGTTGCCGAAGCCGAGCCACAGCACCGTGACCGGGATCAGCGCCGATTTCGGCATCGGATAGAACATCTCGACCAGCGGGCTCGAGCAGCACGTTCACCGGCCGCCACCAGGCCATGACGATGCCGAGCGCCGCGCCGATCACGATCGCGAGGAAGAGGCCGGCGCCGGCGCGCCAGAGCGAGGCGGCGCCGTTGGTGATCAGTTCGCCGCTCTTGAGCAGTTCGAACCAGGCCACGACCACCTCGCTCAGCGGCGGCAGCGCCAGCGTCGAGACGATGCCGGTGCGCGCACGATCTCCCAGGCGAGCGCGAGCAGGAGCAGCGGGGAGTATCGCCACAGCGTCTTCATGCGGCGCCCCTCCCGCGATGCACGTGTCTTCCTTAGCGAAGGAGCGACCCACAGCGTCCCCTCCCTCGCAAGCGGGGGAGGGTGCCGACCGAGCAAGCAGCCAGATGCCGCCTCTCAAATGAACCGATGCGCTTCCATCTGCACGGATTGCCTCGACGACAGCATCGCTGCATCGACGATCACGACGCGCGGCCTCCCTGCGCCTTGATCGCCTCGATGCGCACCAGGTTCCAGATCTCGTCGACCTTCTCGACGAAGGCCTTGCGTCTTGAAGATGTTCGGGATCGTTCTTGTCGAACTTGGTGTCGACGATGGCCTTGATGCGGCCCGGCCGCGCCGACATCACCGCCACCCGGTCGGCGAGATAGACCGCCTCCTGCACGTCGTGGGTGACGAAGATCACGGTCTTCGGCGTGCGCTGCCAGATGCGCAGCAGCTCCGCCTGCATCAGGCTGCGGGTCTGCGCGTCGAGCGCGCCGAACGGCTCGTCCATCAGCAGAATCTTCGGATCGAACGCGAGCGTGCGCGCGATCGCGGTGCGCTGCTTCATGCCGCCGGACAGTTGCGACGGGATAGCTGTCCTCGAAGCCGGTCAGCCCGACCAGATCGATGAACGACTGCGCCCGCTGTTCGCGTTCGTCGCGCGGCAAGCTTCATGCGTTCGAGGCCGTAGAGGACGTTGCCGCGCACCGTCTTCCAGGGGAACAGCGCGAAGTGCTGGAACACGATGCCGCGGTCCGGGCCCGGCGCGCGCGACCGGCTTGCCCTCGACATGGATGCTGCCCTTCTCGATCGGGAGGAAGCCGCCGATCAGATAGAGCAGCGTCGACTTGCCGCAACCGGACGGACCGAGCAGCGCGAGGAATTCCCGCGGCTGCACATCGAGCGAGACGTCCTCCAGCGCCAGCACCGGCCGGCCGCTCGGCGGCCGATAGAGATGATTGACATCCCCGATGACGATTTGCGGCTCAGCCATGGACCGCGGCCCCTCCCCTGCACCTTGTTGTTATCTTTGTCGTAGTATTCAAACTAACCGAAGCGCAGCAACAATGCACGCGACGCCGTGTCTGTTCGTCAGCGTACCGGCGTCAGCAACGGCCGGCCGGCAAAGTGCGCGCTGATATTGTCGATCATGAGCTGGCCGATCGCGGTGCGCGTCTCGATCGTGGCGCTGCCGTGATGCGGCTGCACGATCACGTTCGGCAGCGTCGAGCAGCGCGGGCGAGACTTGCGGCTCGTTCGTCGAACACGTCGAGCGCGGCATGGCCGAGCCGGCCATCCGCGAGCGCCTCGATCAGCGCCGGCTCGTCGACCACCGTGCCGCGCGCGACGTTGATCAGCGTGCCCTTCGGCCCGAGCGCGTCGATCACGGCGGCCGAGACGAGGTGCTGCGTCTCCGGCCCGCCCTTGCAGGCGACCATCAGGTAGTCGCTCTGCCGCGCCAGCTCGACGAGGTCGCGCGACGTATTCGTAGGGCACGTCCGGCTTGTGGCGCGGCCCGTGGTAGATCACGCGCATGCGGAAGGCCGCGGCGCGATCGGCGATGGCGCGGCCGATGCCGCCGAGCCCGACCACGCCCAGGGTCTTGCCGCCGACGCTGCGGCCGAGCGGGATCGGTCCCTTGGTGCTCCAGGAGCCGTCGCGCACGTAACGGTCGGCAAACAGGATCTGCCGCGCCGAGGCCAGCATCAGGCCGATGGCGAGGTCGGCGACTTCGTCGGTCAGGACGCCGGGCGTGTTGGTGACCGGGATGCGGCGCTCGCGCGCCGCGGCGAGATCGACCGCGTCGGTGCCGACGCCGAACACGCCGATCACTTCGAGCTTCGGCAGCGCCTCGATCAGCGCACGGTCGCGCCGCGATTGGCCTCGGTGGCGATCGCCCGGATGCGCGACCGCAATTCGCCGCTCAGGTCTTGCGGAGCCGGCTGATGGACGCGGTGGGTGACCGCGAAGCGCCGCGCCAGTTCGTCATTGGTGGCCGTTGGAAACGAGCCGAGACTCAGCACGTCGATGGTCATGCGGGCGTCACAGCTCGAAGACCTGCTTCGGCGTCTTGTGCAGGCACTCGCCCGGGGCCGTCCAGCCCGATCAGGTAGTTGTCGCAGATCACCGCGAACAGCGAGGGCGTCTCGTAGCTCGGATGAACGGCGAAGTTCATGTCCGCCTCGATGCTCATGGTCTCGTCGGCGCGCATCAGCGGCCGTTCCACTAGGTCGTAGCCCTGCCCGTGCGCATAGAGGCGCAGTTCCGGCGGCAAAGCCGTGGCTGCGCATGTAGTCGTCGTGCCGAGCGGCGATGTCGGCGCAGGACGCGCCCGGCTTCATCAGGCGCAGCGTGTGCGCCTGCGCCTCCTTCATCGATTCGAAGCCGTCGATCAGCTCGTTCGAGGCCTTGCCGAGCACGATGGTGCGCGCGATCTCGGTATACATGCCGCCGGGACCGTTGTTCTCGATCAGCAGGGAGAAGTGCTCGCCGGCCTTGAGCTTGCGCGCCTGGAAGTGGCGGTCGACAAAGCGCGATGCCTGTCCGAGCGGCGCCGACGAGCCGAGGAAGAGTCCCTGCTCGCTGCCGCGCAGCGCGGCCCTCGTACTGCGCGAGCGCGGTGAGATCGTTGTCGCTCATCCCGGGCTTGATCTTCTTGAGCACGCGCGCGAAGATCTCGTCCTGCATCTCGCGCGCATTTGCGGATGAGTTCTTTTTCCTCGTCGCTCTTGATCGCCTTGAGGCGGTCGATGAATTCGGTCGCGTCGACGAATTTCGGCCTGTGCCCTCAAGCTCACGCTCGACGCGCGTGACGAATTTGTACGGCATGGCGCCGCTGCCGACCCAGCCGATGGTACGATAGCCGCGACGCTTGAGTTCGGCGGCAACGATCTCCGCCTGGTATTCGTCGGTATAGGCGACCGAGGTGAAGGCCGGCGTGAAAAGCATGCTCGCCGACGCCGCGGATGACCTTCGTCGCGGCCATCGAGTTTTCGGCGCACGCCCTTGCCGCCCATGTCGACCAGTGATCATCAGGTCGTGGGCGGGGAAGATCACGCTGCGGGGGATGTAGCCGTTAGTGAGCGGCGTGTCGGTAAACCAGCGCACGTAGCCGCCGAGCCAGTCGTTGTTGTTCTGCATGACCAGCGCGTCGATCTTGCGCTCGGCCATGACCTTGCGCACCGCGGTCCAGCGACGTTCGAGCTCGGCGGTCGAAATCGGATTGAGCAGCCGTTCGTCCATGATTGCGGTCCCATCACCTTATTTCGCATGTGTCCCTGACGCAGCGCAGCGCGAAGTATGCGCCACAGACCCGGGACCGCAAAGAGGTCAGTGTTTGTTACGGCCCCGGATCAGCGGTGCACCGTTGCGCCTCGCTTCACGCTGCACCGCGTCCGGGACACGCGAAAATATCGTGGGTCTGTCAGTCATTTGCAATTCCTGGCCTAGTTCGGTAGCCCAAGCAGCGTCGCGGCGTTCGTCGAGATGATCTGGTCTTGCTGCGCCTTCGAGATCGCGGCGGTGTCGCGCACGAACTCGACCGGCTTCGTCTCGCCGACCGGATAGTCCGAGCCGAGCACGACGCGATCGGCGCCCACCTTCTCGACCAGTTGGGCGAGCACCGGCCCGGTCGTAGACGCAGGAATCGAAATACAGCATGCGCAGATAGTCGATCGGCGGCTTCGTCATGTTGACGCGCGTGTTGGCCTTCTCGACGTAGTTGCGGTCGATCCGGCCCATGTAGTACGGCATGTAGCCGCCGCCGTGCGAAACGCAAATCTTGAGCTTGGGGTGACGTTCGAGCACGCCGTCGTACATCAGCGACGACATCGCCATCGCTTCTTCGAACGCCTGCCCGACGCTGTTCCAGAGATGGAATCGCTTGAAGCGCCGGTCGCGATTGCCGCCCGGATGGATGTAGATCACGGCGCCGAGCTCCTCGGCCTTGGCCCAGAACGGCGCAAGCTGCGGATCGCCGAGTTCGAGCCCGCCGGCGGTCGACGAAATGCCGACGCCCGCGCAGTCCAAGCTCGCGGACGCAGCGCTCGAGTTCGGCGACGGCGAGCGACGGCACGTGCAGCGGCAGCGTGCCGAGCCCGATCAGGCGGTTGGGATGCGATGCCACCGCCTTGGCGATCCAGTCGTTGGTGGTGCGGGCGAGCCGCAGACTCGTCTGCGCGTCGGCCCATTCCAGACCCTGATGCACCAGGCTTGCGGTCAGCACCTGGATGTCGACGCCCATGGCGTCCATCTTGGCGATGCGGTCGGTGAGGTCGCTCATGCGGCCGAGCACGAACCCGGCGCGGTCCTTGATCTGGTCGCGCATCGCGTCGGTGACGCCGGGATCGGTCGGAAGCTCGGAAAAGATGTTGTGCTGCGCCGCCACCGCGTAGACTTCCGGCACCAGGATGTGCGCGTGGAAATCGATGACGGGGCGGGGCGCGCCGCCCGCAGATGTCTCGGTCATTCCGTCCCTGCCCGGCCGTTGATACTACCCTTCGATACAATCGTATCGTATCATGAGCCGCACTATAGGCGGAAAGCGCACCGCAGGAAAATCCCGCCCACGATCAGAAGGCGGGGTTCGGGAGGTCACGTGCTGAGGCTGTTGTTCGGATTGCTGTTCGCGATCGCCCTCGTCCCCGGCGACCTTCGGGCGCAGGACTGGCCCGCCCGCCCGATCAAGTTCATCGTCTCGCAGGCGGCAGGCGGCACGCCGGACCTGATCTGCCGGCTGATCACCGAACGGCTGTCGCGCACGCTCGGGCAGCAGGTGGTCGTGGAGAACCGTCCCGGCGGCGGCAACATCGTCGGAGCGCAAGCGGCGGCGCGGGCGGCGCCCGACGGTTACACTTTCTTCTTCGCGACCGCGGCGGCGCTGGTCACCAACCCGTTCACATTCAAGTCGCTGCCGTACGATCCCGCCAAGGACTTCACCCCGGTCGGGATGATCGCCAGCAATCCGTTCTTTCTGCTCGCCCATCCCGGACTCGCGGCCAAGACGCTGCCGGAACTGATCGCGCTCGACAAGGCAAAGCCCGGCACGATCTCCGCCGCGACCGACGGGCAGCGCAATTTTTCCGGCATGGTCACCGCCTGGCTCAACAAGGCCGCCGGCACCAGCATCGTGCAGGTGCCCTACGCGACCATGCCACAGGGCGTGCAGGATGCGCTCGCCGGCCGGGTCCAGCTAGTTGTCCTCGCCATACCGTCCTCGGCGCCGCTGATCGAGCGCGGCGCCCTGCGTCCGCTGGCGGTAACTTCGGCCAAGCGTCTGCCCGGATTCGAAGCCATCCCGCCGGTCGCGGACACGCTGCCGGGCTTCGACTTCATCGGCTGGTTTGCGGTGGTCGCGCCGGCCGGCACGCCGGTTCCGATCTTGGCCCGGATGAACCGCGAGATCGACGCCGCTCTCAACGATCCGGATATTGCCAAGCGTTTGCGCGATGTCGGCATGTTTACCGAAGGCGCCGGCACGCCGCAGTCGACCTCCGACTACATTGCGGCGCAGCTCGAAGTCTGGCGCAGGATCGTGCGCGAGATCGGGCTCCAGCCAGAATGACGCCGGCCGGCTGCGCCGCACTGATCCGCTTCAGCCTCTCACAAGGAACTCCGCATGTCGCAATTCAAGCTGGTGACCTACCAGTCGCCGAACGGACCGCGCGCCGGCCTGGTGGTCGGCGATGCGATCTTCGATATCGCGGCCGCCACCGGCCGGGCATCGTACGTCACCATGCTGGACGTGCTGCGCGACTGGCCTGCGGCTCACACCGCACTCCAGCACTGCAGCCGGTGAACTTGCCGGCAAGAGCGACGGCCTGCCGCTGCGCGGCACCAAGCTTTTGCCGCCCGTACCCACACCCGGCGGCATCTTCTGCGCCGGCGCGAACTTCACCGACCACATGCTGGAAATGGCCAAGGTGCAGAACATCGCGCCGGAGCCCGATCCGCACAGCGTCGGGCTCAATCCCTGGCATTTCATCAAGGCGATGCATTGCCTGGCGGCGCCGGACAGCACCGTCAAGCTGCCGCCCTACTCGAAGATGGTCGACTGGGAGGCGGAACTGACGGCCGTGATCGGCCGGCCGGCGCGCAACGTCCCGCTCGAGCGCGCGCTCGATTACGTCGCCGGCTACACCATCGGCAACGATCTGTCGGCGCGCGACCTGACCAAGCGGCCGCACGTCTCCGACACTTCGCCGTTCAAGTTCGACTGGCTCGGGCAGAAGAACTTCGACGACGGCTGCCCGCTGGGGCCGTGGATCGTGCCGGCGGACGCCATCCCGGACCCGCAGAATCTCGGCCTCAAGCTGTGGGTCAACGACGTCATCAAACAGGATTCCCACACCAGCAAGATGATCTTCACGCTGGCCGAACAGATCGCGCACCTGTCGACGATGATCACTTTGCAGCCCGGCGACCTCATCCTCACCGGCACCGCGGCCGGCGTCGGGCTGGCGCGCAAGGAGTTCCTCAAGCCGGGCGACGTGGTGAAGGTCTGGATCGAGAACATCGGCACATTGACCAATACCTGCGCGTGATGAGGCTCCTTCTGTTCTTCACTTCTGCTAGAGTTAGTGATCGCACTTGATCCCGCTCGTCCCCGCGAAAGCGGGGACCCAGCGCTAAATGCGCGTGAAAGTGAAGAACTGGGTGCCCGCTGGCGCGGGCGCGAGCGGAGAGAGCGGAGCGGGAGATGCGAATAGCAAGGCGCAAACCGCCAATAAAGCGAAGAGCCGGGGCTTCGCCCGCCGGTCCTGCGGCAACGTCCGACGAGCCGATCGTCTATGGCGACGACCTGCCGCTGCATCAGCTGTTCGAGCAGCAGACCCGGCAGATGCTCGATCGCAGCGACCTCGACGAGGAGCAGAAGCAGAATATCCTGATTGCGATGAGCTGCCCGTGCTGCGGCGCCGGCGCGATGTCCTATACGGTGAAGCTCAAGCGGTGACCGAAGGGGCTTTTCGCCCCGCTGCGCGCAGCCGTTCGGTTGCTGCGATGTCCACCACAAGCGTGTCTGCGTCGATCACAACGCCGTAGAGTTCCGCCGCCGCCGTCGCGCTGACATAGCCCTGCCGCACGTCCTCGCGCACCTCCTCGACCGGCCGCTCGAACGGATCGCCATGGCCGCCGCCGCCGCCCGAGCGGATCGTAAAGGCGTCGCCGGCCTTGAGTTGCGCCACCAGCACCTTGGCGTTCGGGAAAGTCGGTCTTCCACTTGCCGTCGATGCGCAGCTCGACCGCGTTGCCGGTGCCGTCGAGACCGCCGTCGAGACCCCACGGCCGGCAATGGGCGCGGTCGCTCTGATTGTTGACCATCATGTGGTTGCGCGCGCGCACCACGCGCTCGACACCCAGGCCGCCGCGCCGGCGGCCGGCGCCGCCGGAATCCGGCACCAGCGCGTAGCGCTCGACCACGATCGGAAACTTGAACTCGGCCTGCTCGTTCGGGCTGTTGTGGGTGTCGCCGTCGTTGATGCAGACCGTGCCGGACACGCCGTCCTCGGTCCGCTTGGCGCCCCAGCCGCCGCCGAGCGGGCCGAAGCTGCCGATGAAGAACTCGTTGGTGCGGTTGTTGATGCCGTGGAACGACGACGCCAGCAGGTCGGCATGATGCCCGGCGATGACGCGATCCGGGATCGCGGGCGCCAGCGCCTTGAAGATCGTGTCCACGATGGTCATCGGATAGGTCATCCACCAGCGCATCGGCGCCGGTCGTACCGCACTGATGACGCGGCCGGGCGGCACGATGGTCTTGAGGCTGCGGAACGAGCCGTCGTTGATCGGATAGTCGGTCGGCGAGGTCAGGCACTTGTAGGCCACCTGCGCGCAGGCGTGGCCGGTGGTGATGCCGGAATTGTAGAAGCCGCGCACCTGCTTCGACACTTCGCTCAGGTCGACCGTCATCTCGTCGCCCTTGACGACGACGCGCACGCGGATCGGCACCGCGCTTGCCGATGTCGATGCCGTCGTCGTCCATGAAGGACTCGGCCTCGTAGGTGCCGTCCGGGATCGTGCGCGTGCGCGCGCGCGCCAGCGTCTCGGCGTTGTCCATGATATCGCTGATCGACGAGAGCACCGCGTCGCGCCCGTAGCGCTCGATCAGTTGCAGAAAGCGCCGCTCGCCGGTCTTCACCGCCGTCACCTGGGCGCGCAGATCGCCCATCGCCCGGCTCGGCAGCCGCACGTTCTGCTTGATGAACTCGACCACCGTCTGGTTGACCACGCCGCGGTCCTGATACTTCAGGATCGGAATCTGCAGCCCTTCCGAATAGATGTCGGTGCGTCATGCCGCCGAGCGTGCCGCCGATGTCGAGCCAATGCGCCATGCAGCAGGAGAACGCCACGAGCTCGCGCTTGTGGAAGATCGGCAGGGTCAGGGTGACGTGGTTGAGGTGGCTGCCGGTGAGGTAGGAATCGTTGGTGACGTAGATGTCGCCCGGCCGGATGTCGTCCAGGCCGAAATGCCTGATCTTCGCCTTCACGGTCTCGGCCATGCCGCGGATGAACATCGGCAGACCGATACCGATCGAGATCGTCTCGCCCTGCGGGGTGAACAGTCCGGTGGTGAAGTCGAGGGCCTCGTAGATGATGATGTTGTAGGCCGTGCGCATCAGGTTGGTCTTCATTTCCTCGGTCACGGCGAGGACGCCATTGCGCACGATCTCGGTGACGACCGGGTCGGCTTTACGGCGATTGTCTTTCCTGGATTTCTTCATGGCCTGTTCCGGTTCAATTCGACGCACTCACTTCATCGCGTCGTCATACCTCTGAGCGATAGTTTACATCCAGAGCTTGGAGTTTCCGATGGATTTGGCACGCTTTCTTAACCAGCAGAATGTCGAGCGGTATCGCAGACTGCTCGAGCGGGCAACCGACGCGACCCAGCGCCGGCAGATCATCAATTTGTTGGAAGAAGAACAGGACAAGGCCAACGAGTTGCAAGCGATTGAAAACCAGATCGAGCGGCCCGAGGCGGCCTGAACCGACGGGCGTTGCTCCCATTTGGATATTGGCGTATATTCTACACTCGCGACCGGCGCAAAGGGCGCCCGTCGGATTGCGGTTGTAAACAAGATAGCATCGACGCTTCGGCCTGTGCGCTGGCGCAGGAGGTAATGCGTCCACGGTTGATTCTTTGCGGGACAGGTGCTCCGGCTGTTCCCTGGTCTCGATATAAGTCAAAACAAGGCGGACCATCCCATGACAACAATGCCAACCCCTCCACATCCCGCCGGCGGCCTCGGGTCCGCCATGGTGCATCAACTCGCCAAGAATTGGTGGCTGATGCTGCTACGCGGCATAGCCGCGATTGTCTTCGGCGTGTTGGCGTTCATCTGGCCCGGGCTGACGCTGCTGACGTTGGTTCTGTTCTATGGCGCCTATGCATTGGTTGATGGCGTCCTGGCGATCGTGTCGGCCATTACGGGCGGCACGCCGGCCCCGCGCTGGTGGCTGGTCGTGATCGGCATATTCGGCATCGCAGCCGGCATACTGACGTTCGTCTGGCCGGGCATCACTGCGCTGGTGCTGCTGTTCTTCATCGCCGGCTGGGCGATCGCGGTTGGCGTGTTCCAGATCATCGGCGCCATTCGCCTGCGCAAGGAAATCGACAACGAGTGGCTGCTGATCGCGGGCGGCGTGCTCTCGGTGCTCTTTGGTATCGGCATATTGCTGGTTCCCGGTGCCGGAGCGCTTGCGCTTGTCTGGGTGATTGCGATCTTTGCGATCGTCGAGGGCATCCTATTTGTCGCCCTGTCTTTCAAGCTGAAGAATCACGCCCACGCCCCGGCCTGACCTGCGGACCGACAATACCGCTCCCCTTCTCTTCATGGGAAGGGGGAACGGTTCTATTTTCGAGTTGTTGTTCGCCCGCCGACCGTGATCACCAGGTTGCCATAGCCGTCGACTTCGAGCCGGTCGCCGGGAGCAAGCACCGTCGTCGAGGCATGCTCCTCGATCAGCGCCGGACCGACGATGCGGTTGCCGGCCAGCAGCGCACTTCGCCGATAGGTCGGCGTCGGCCGGAACCTACCGTCGAAATACACCGGGCGCTTACCGGCGAACGCCGCCTTATGCGGAGCGCCCTTGCCGCGCGCGATCTTTTCCTGCGGCGGCTTGCGCATGACGCCGGTGACGGTGCTGCGCAGGCTGACGATCTCGGCGCGCTCGTCGGGCGCGGAGGTGCCGTAGCGCCGCTGGTGCATGGCATCGAAGTGCCGCTTGATCGCCTTGCGGTCCTGGCGGGTGAACACTGCCATCGGCAGGTCGACGGTCACCGCATGCTCCTGGCCGACATAGCGCATGTCGGCGGCGCGCTTGACCACGATCTTCTGCGGCTTGACCGACGCGCCGGTGATCGCCGCGCGACCCTGGTTCTCCAAGTCGCCATAGACCCGCTCGATGGCTTCGAACGCCGCATCTTCGAGCCCGGTGAACCAGGTGCGCACGAAGTCGTAGCGAAGATCCGAGAACAGCATGCCGAACGCCGAGAACACGCCGGGCGCAACCGGAACGATCACCGTCCGGATGCCGATCTCGCGCGCGACCGCGACCGCATGCAGCGGCCCGGCGCCGCCATAGGCCACCAGCGCAAAATCCCCGGCGTCGAGACCGCGCTCGGTGGTCACGCCCTTGACCGCATAGGACATCGCGGTCGCGGCGATCCGCAGGATGCCGTCCGCCGCGGCGATCGCATCCATGCCGAGCGGCTTGGCGACCTTGTCGTCGAGCGCGCGTTTCGCCGCCTCGACGTCGAGCGGCATTTCACCGCCCAGGAAGCGGTCGGCGCCCAGCCGTCCGAGCACGAGATTGGCATCGGTCACGGTCGGCTCGCGGCCGCCGAGGCCGTAGCAGGCCGGCCCCGGCGCCGCGCCCGCGCTTTGCGGGCCGACGCGCAGCCCGCTGGCCTCGACCCGGGCGATCGAGCCGCCGCCGGTGCCGACCTCGAAGATATCCATCATGGCGATCTGCACCGGCAGCGCCTTCTCGTAGCCGCCGATCAGCGCGGCGCCGGTGGTGAGCGCCTCGCCGTCGTAGATGACGCCGGCCTTGGCGGTGGTGCCGCCCATGTCGAAGGCGATGGCGTTCTTCAGCCCGAGCGTACGGCACAGCGCCTGGGTGCCGATCACGCCGGCGGCCGGCCCCGACTCCAGCATGCGCACGCAATGGCTCTTGGCCTGCTCGGCCTCGAATAGCCCGCCGGTCGATTGCACGATCAGGAACGAGCCGCCGAAACCTGAGCCTCGGACATGATCGTCGATCTCGCCGATGTAGCGGCGCACGATCGGCCCGACATAGGCGTTGGCCACGACGGTCGAGCAGCGCTCGAACTCGCGATATTCCTCGGACAGTTCGTGCGAGGCCGACACGAACATGCCGGGGTGATTGCGCTCCAGGATCGCCTTGGCGCGCGCCTCGTGGTCGTGCCGCGCGTAGCAGTTCAGGAACAGGATCGCGGTCGCCTCGATGCCGAGCGCCGCGAACTTGCGGCCGAATTCGGCGATCTCGGCGTCGTCGAGCGGCGTGTCGACCTCGCCGTCGGCCAGCACGCGCTCCATGACCTCGAAGCGCAGCGCGCGCTCGACCAGCGGCTCGTGCTTCTGGAAGAACAGGTTGTAGGCGTCCGGCCGGTTGATGCGGCCGATCTCGTAGATGTCGCGAAAGCCCTGCGGTGATGAGCAGCGCGGTCCGGGCGCCCTTGCGCTCCAGAATGGTGTTGATCGCGATGGTCGAGCCGTGGAGGAACAGCCCGGCCGCCGCGTAGCTGCTGCCAGCCTTGTCGACGCCGGCGTTGATGCCGTCGACCAGCCGCTCCGGGGTCGACAGCGCCTTGCCGAAGCGCAAGCTTGCCGGTGCGGTCGTCGAACACCGCAATATCGGTGAAGGTGCCGCCGATATCGGCGGCCAAGCGCACGTCGGGGCGGGATTTCGGCGTCCGGGGAGATTTGGCGGAGGTCATGCGGCGGGACTTCGAGGGGCGACCTGTCTACTACGTGCGGACGCGGCGCTCCAGCCCGCCCGAGGGCACCCTAAACCGACGCCTAAGATTTGGGCAGCCGCGCCCCACGCATCGCCGCGACCGCATCCCGCGAAAACAATATTCTCTCGATAAATCAATGACTCAGCGATGGCACGCTCTTTGCTGCTTTGCAGCATTACGCGCGGCCGGGCGGCCCGTCCGCGCGACTTCGGCCTAACGGGAACCCATGTCCGGCGACTTCGAGCCTGAGCAGAAGCGCTACCTGGAGGGATTCGTCGCGGGCCTGCAGATCGCCAAGGCGGCCCGCACCTCGCCTTCGGCCGGATCAGACGGCTTCTTCGGCCTCTCTTCCGAGTCGCAGAAGGTCCCGAAGCGGATGCTTCCCGCGCTCAAGACAAAGTTCTGCGGTCCGGGAAGAAGCTGTCCGACCAGGAGAAGTTCAAGCGCGAGCAGCACCCGCTCGACGCCTACGGCCGGCTGAAGGCGCAGGCCGCCGCCGACGAGTTTCCCAAGCCGCCCGACAATTTCCGCTGGCGCTATTTCGGCCTGTTCTACGTCGCGCCGAATCAGAACTCCTATATGTGCCGGCTGCGCATGCCACAACGGCATCCTCACGCCATTGGCAGTTCGCCGGCGTCGCCGACCTGGCGCGAGCGCTGCGGCGGCGGCTACGCGCACGTCACCACCCGCGCCAACCTGCAGATCCGCGAGATCGAGGCGAAGGACGCCGTCGCGGTGGTCGAGGGCATCCAGGACCTCGGGCTGTCGTCGCGCGGCTCCGGCGCCGACAATATCCGCAACGTCACCGGCACGCCGACGGCCGGTATCGATCCGCAGGAACTGATCGACACGCGGCCCTACGCGCAGCGAATGGCACTTCCACATTCTCAACGAGCGCGCGCTCTACGGCCTGCCGCGCAAGTTCAACGTCGCGTTCGACGGCGCCGGCATCATTCCCGGTGCTGGAGGACACCAACGACATCGGCTTCCAGGCGGTCGAGGTGAAGGACGGCTTCGGCGTCGCGCCCGGCGTGTGGTTCCGTTTCCTGATCTCGGCGGCATCACCGGCCACCGCGACTTCGCGCGCGAGACCGGCGTCGTCGTCCGGCCGGCAGACGCCACGCAGGTGGCGGACGCGGTCGTGCGCGTGTTCATCGACCGACGGCGACCGCACCGACCGCAACAAGGCGCGGCTCAAATACGTCATCGACCGGCTCGGCATCGAGCAGGTATTGACGCTGGTCGAGGAGAAGCTCGGCCGCAAGCTCGACCGGATCACCGCAGACGCGCTGCTGCCGCGCCCGGCCTTCGACCGCACGGCCCATATCGGCGTGCACGCGCAGAAGCAGGACGGGTTGCACTGGATCGGCGTCGTGCTGCCGGTCGGCCGCATGACGGTCGAGCAGATGCACGGCCTCGCGGCGGTCGCGCACGAGCTTGGGCGACGGCGATATCCGGCTCACCGTCTGGCAGAACCTGCTGATCTCGGGCGTGCCCACCGACAAGATCGCCGACTGCGCAATCGCGGATCGACGGCGCTCGGGCTCTCGACCAAGGCCAGCTCGATCCGCGCCGGGCTGGTGGCCTGCACCGGCAATGCCGGCTGCAAGTTCGCCGCCTCCGACACCAAGCGCCACGCCGAAGACATCGCGCGCTAGTGCGAGAGCCGCGTCGACGCTCGACGGCCCGGTCAACATCCATCTCACCGGCTGCCATCACTCCTGCGCGCAGCACTACATCGGCGATATCGGACTGATCGCCTGCAAGGTGCAGACCTCCGAGGACGGCGACACGGTCGAGGGCTACCACATCCATGTCGGTGGCGGCTTCGGCCCGGATGCCGCGCTCGCGCGCGAAATCTACCGCGACGTCAAGGCCGATGATGCACCGCAGCACGGTCGCACGCGTGCTGAAGGCCTATCTCTCGCACCGCGCTTCGCCGCAGGAAAGCTTCATCGCCTTCAGCCGGCGCCATGACGTCGACGCGATCAAGACCATGGCGGCAGGCGAGGCGGTCGAATGAAGCTCGCAGCGCATGCCGCTTCCCTCGCTCATTCCCGAGACTGCACCGTTCAGCGCCGAGCAGCGCACCTGGCTCAACGGCCTATTCGCCGGCCTGCTGGCGCTCGAGCCCGGCGCGACGCCGCTCTCCGCCGAGCAGGTCGCGGCCCTGCTGCCCGGCGGCCTCGATCTCGGTGCGCCTGGTGCCGCCGCGCCGCCCGAGGATGACGACGATGCGCCATGGCACGACCCGGCCATGGCGCTCACCGACCGCATGAAGCTGGCCGAGGGGCGCCCGCTCCGCCGGAAGCTGATGGCAGCCATGGGTCAACAGGACTGCGGACAATGCGGATACAATTGTCAGGACTATTCCGACGCCATCTTCTTTCAAAAAGAGCCGCGGCTGAATCTCTGCGTGCCCGGTGGCAAGGAGACCGCCCGCACACTCAAGTCGTTGCACCAGGAGCTGACCGCCCAGCCTTCTTCAGCTCCGGCCCTGGCAAGCCCGACACCCACTGCCGTTGCTACGGCTGCTCCGGCCGCCGCGCCGGGTTCGCGCGAAAACCCCGCCGAGGCCCGTTTTCTGTCGCGGGCTCGTCTCAATAAGACCGGCTCCGCCAAGGAAACTTGGCACCTCGAGTTCGACCTGACCGAAAGCAACATCGCGTACAAGGTCGGCGACGCGTTCGGCATCTTTGCCGCCAACGATCCGGCACTCGCCGACGCGATCATCTCGGCGCTCGGAGCGCCCGCGGACTTCCCGATTGGCGGACGCACGCTGCGCGAAACGCTGATCGATAGCGTCTCGCTGGCGCCCGCGCCCGATATGCTGTTCCAGTTGTTCTCCTACATCACGGGCGGCGAGCGGCGGCAGAGGGCCAAGGCACTCGCGGACGGCGAGGACCCGGACGGCGATGCCGCAACCCTCGACGTGCTGGCGGCCATCCAGAAATTCTCCGGCGTCCGGCCGGACCCGGAAGCCTTCATCGAGTCGCTCGACCCCCTGCAGCCGCGGCTCTATTCCATCGCGTCGTCGCCCAAGGTCGATCCGCGGCGCATGGCGCTGTGCGTCGACGCCGTGCGTTACACCATCAAGGATCGGCCTCGCCTGGGCGTGGCGTCGACATTCCTGGCCGAGCGGGTGAAGCCCGGCGACTCGCTCAAGGTCTACGTGCAGAAGGCCCATGCGTTCGGCCTTCCGGCCGATCCGACGGTGCCTGTCATCATGGTTGGGCCAGGCACCGGCATCGCACCGTTCCGGGCCTTCCTGCATGAGCGCATGGCTACCAAGGCGCCCGGCCGCAACTGGCTGTTTTTCGGCCACCAGCGCAGCAGCTACGACTTCTTCTACGAGGACGAGCTTGCCGGCATGAAGGCCGCCCGGGTGCTGACCCGGCTGACGCTGGCCTGGTCGCGCGACGGCGATCAGAAGATCTACGTGCAGGACCGCATGCGCGAGGTCGGCCGCGACCTCTGGGCGTGGCTCGCCGAGGGCGCGCACATCTATGTCTGCGGCGACGCCAAGCATATGGCGCGCGACGTCGAGCGCGCGCTGATCGACGTGATCGCGACCTTCGGCGTGCGCTCGACCAACGAGGCGATCGCGTTCGTCGCCGATCTCAAGAAGACCGGCCGCTATCAGCAGGACGTGTATTGAGGGCCGCGATGCTGTACGATGTCGCCCTCTCATTCTGTGTCCCTGACGCGGTGCAGCGCGAAGCTACACAGATTGATACGATAGATCACCCCACCCCGCCGCCTCGCCTTCGCTCGGCGTCGACCCTCCCCCTCCAGGGGAGGGTGAAACTGCCGGTACCTCCCGATTCTGAAAGCGTGACACTGAACTCGCGGTTATCACCCTCCCCTGGAGGGGGAGGGTCGGCGAGCCGCGAGCGCTCGCGAGCGGCGAGACGGGGTGGGGTGAAGCTTTGTGAAGCGTTTGTGCAGACGCCTTGTAGGGGACGAGTTCGCAGAGCCGTTGCGCGGCAATGAACGCGCACGCACCGCACCAACCCGCCATTCGCACCACATGCCCGTATTGCGGCGTGGGTTGCGGACTGATCGCGCAGCCGGACGGACGTGGCGGCGCGGCCGTGGCAGGCGACCCGACGCATCCGGCGAACCTCGGCCGGCTGTGCTCCAAGGGCTCCGCGCTCGACGAGACGCTTGGACTCGATGGCCGCCTGCTGCATCCGATGGTGCGGCAGCCCGACGGCAGTCTGGCGCGCACCGGCTGGCCGAACGCCCTCGACACGGTCGCAACGCGCTTGCGCGAAATCATCGAACGCGACGGTCCCGGCGCCGTGGCGTTCTACCTGTCCGGCCAGTTGCTGACTGAGGATTACTACGTCGCCAACAAGCTGATGAAGGGCTTCCTCGGCTCAGCCAACGTCGACACCAACTCGCGCCTGTGCATGGCGTCGTCGGTCGCCGGCCATCGCCGCGCGTTCGGCGCCGACACCGTGCCGGGCGTCTACGCCGATCTCGACGAAGCCGACCTCATCGTACTGGTCGGCTCGAATACCGCCTGGTGCCACCCGGTGCTGTTCCAGCGGATGGTGCGCAACAAGACCGAGCGCGCCGCCCGCATCGTGGTGATCGATCCACGCCGCACCGTGACGGGCGAGGAGGCCGACCTGTTCCTGCCGATTGCGCCCGGCACCGACTCGGCGCTGTTCTGCGGCCTGCTGGTGCATCTCGACGAGCACGAACTGATCGATCATCGCTATGTGGATCGCCACACCAACGGCTTCGCCGATGCGCTCGCGCGCGCCCGCGAGATCGCGCCGGATGTCGCCGCGACCGCGCGCGCCACCGGTCTCGCCCCGGCCAACGTCGCGAGCTTCTTCGAGATGTTCGGCGTCACCGCGCGGGTCGTCACCTGCTACTCTCAGGGCGTCAACCAGTCGGCGCAGGGCACCGACAAGGTCAACGCCATCATCAATTGCCACCTGGCGACCGGCCGCATCGGCCGGCCCGGTATGGGCCCGTTCTCGCTGACCGGCCAGCCCAACGCGATGGGCGGACGCGAGGTCGGCGGGCTCGCCAACCAGCTTGCCGCGCACATGACGTTTGCGCCCGCCGACATCGACCGGGTGCGGCGGTTCTGGAACGCGCCGCGCATGGCGGAGCGCGAAGGCCTCAAGGCGGTGCAGATGTTCGAGGCGATCGCGCGCGGCGAGATCAAGGCGCTGTGGGTGATGGCGACCAATCCGGCGGTGTCGCTGCCGAACGCCGGCGCGGTGCGCGCGGCGCTGAAGAAGCTCGACCTGTTCGTCATCTCCGAGAACGTCACCGCGAACGATACCATCGACGCGGGTGCGCATGTGCTGCTGCCGGCCGCCGCGTGGGGCGAGAAGGACGGCACGGTCACCAATTCCGAACGCTGCATCTCGCGCCAGCGCGCGTTCCTGCCCTCGCCGGGCGAAGCCAGGCCGGACTGGTGGATCGTCACCGAGGTGGCGCGGCGCATGGGATACGCCGACGCGTTCGCCTTCCGCTCGGCCGCGGATGTCTTCCGCGAGCACGCCGCGCTGTCGGCGTTCGAAAACGATGGCGCACGCGACTTCGATCTCAGCGGACTGGCGAACATCAGCGACAGCGAATTCGACGCCCTCGCGCCGGTTCAATGGCCGGTGCGCTCTATTCCTGACACTTCGACACACGGCAAGGTACTCGCGGCTCCCCTCCCCCCGCGAAGCGGTGGGGAGGGGTCGGGGGTGGGGGGCACTTCCCGCTTTGCAACACCCCCCACCCCGGCGCCTGCGGCGCCGACCCTCCCCGCCGCTCCGCGGGGGGAAGGTAACGTGCGGCGCGATCCCGCAATAAGCTCGACGAGCGGCGATTGCTGCGACAAGCGGTTCTTCGCCGAAGGCGGGTTCTTCACGCCCGATCGCAAGGCGCGGTTCGTGGCGGTCGAGCCGCCCGCACTGAGCGAAGCGACGACGGTGGCCTTCCCGTTGCGGCTCAACACCGGCCGCGTGCGCGACCAGTGGCACACCATGACCCGCACCGGAATGAGCGCGCGGCTCGGTGCGCATCTCCCTGAGCCATTCGTCGAGGTGCATCCGCGCGACGCGGAAGCGGCGGAACTCGCCGCCGGCGGGTTCGCCCGCGTCTCCACCGCGCACGGGTCCTGCATCGTCAAAGTGGTGGTCAGCGACGGCCAGCGCCCGGGCTCGCTGTTCGTGCCGATCCACTGGAGTGATCAGACCGCCTCGTGCGCGCGCATCGGCGACCTGGTGTCGGCACGCACCGACCCTTTCTCCGGCCAGCCGGAGGCCAAGGCGACGCCGGCCGCGATCGCTCCGGTCGACCTGCCCTTGCGCGGCTACGTCCGCAGCCGCGGCGATCTCGCACTGCCGGCCGGTACGTGGTGGGCGCGGGTGACGACCGCGGGCGGCACCGAGTACCGCCTTGCCACCAGCCAGGGGCCGCTGCTCTGGCACGATTTTGCGCATCGCGCGCTGGCGGGCGAGGCGCGGCTCGCCGAAGCGCTCGACGGCGGGCGTTACGGCGCCGCGGCCTTCATCGACGGCACGCTCGAAGGCTGCCTCTTTGTCGGGCCGGCGGACGTCGCGCCCTGGGATACGTCGGCGTTCTCGGAAGCCGACATCGCCGATGGCGAACTCGCCGCGCGCATCTCGACCGATGCCATCGCGATCGCCAGTCCGGCGATCTGCGCGTGCTTCGGCGTCGGCGCGGATACGGTGCAGGCCGCGATCGACGGCGGCACGGCGCGCAGCGTGGCCGAGATCGGCGTTCTGCTGCGCGCCGGCACCAATTGCGGATCGTGTCTGCCCGAACTCAAACGGATGGTCGCCCATGCGCGCAGTTCGCATCCCCACTGAGGCAACCCCACCGCGCATGGCGCCGCTCAGCCGGTTGCCGGTGTTTCTCGCGCTCGACGGCAGGCGCGCGATCGTCGCCGGCAACGGCGCGGCGGCAGCCTGGAAGGCGGAACTCCTCTCGGCCGCCGGCGCGGCCGTGGACGTCTATGCGGCCGCGGCGAGCGACGATCTCGTCGGCGTCGCGGCCGCGCCGCCGCGCGGAGCGGTCGTGCTGCATGCGCGCGGCTGGTGCGCGGCGGATTTTGCCGATACCGCGGTCGCGGTCGGCGAATTCGACGACGACAGCGAGGCCGGCCGCTTCGCCGATACCGCGCGGGCGCACGGCGTGCCCGTCAACGTGATCGACAAGCCGGCGTTCTGCGATTTCGCCTTCGGCGCCATCGTCAACCGCTCGCCGCTGGTCATCGGCATTTCGACCGACGGCGCGGCGCCCGCCTTCGGCCAGGCGATCCGCTCGCGGATCGAGGCGCTGATCCCGCGCGGCTTTGCGCGCTGGGTCGAGGCGGCGCAGCGCTGGCGCACGGTGCTTCGGCAATCCGGATTGCCGGCCGCTGTGAGGCGGCGGTTCTGGCAGCGGTTCGCCGCGCTCGCCCTGACGCATCCGGAGCGGGAGCCGGCGACCGCGGACTTCGACCGGCTGATGGCCGACGCGGGCAGCGGCACAGGGCACGGCGCGCAGTCCGGCTGCGTGACGCTGGTCGGCGCCGGACCGGGCGACCCGGAACTGCTGACGCTGCGCGCGGTGCGCGCGCTACAGACCGCCGACGCGATCCTGATCGACGACCTGGTGGCGCCCGCGATCCTCGATTACGCGCGCCGCGAGGCGAAGAAGTTCATGGTCGGCAAGACCGGCTTTGGCCCGGCCTGCCGGCAGGACGAGATCAACGCGCTGATGCTCGCGCTGGCGCGCGCCGGCAAGCGCGTGGTGCGGCTCAAGGGCGGCGACCCGATGATCTTCGGCCGCGCCGGCGAGGAGATCGCGGCCTGCCGCGCGGCCGGCATCAAGGTCGAGGTGGTGCCCGGCATCACGGCGGCGCAGGGCGCGGCCGCGCGCCTGATGGTGTCGCTCACACAGCGGCACGACGCGCGGCGGCTGCAATACGTCACTGGCCACGGCGCCAACGGCGCCCTGCCGGACGACATCGACTGGCGCAGCATCGCCGATCCGACCGCCAGCACCGTGATCTATATGCCCAAACGCACGATCGCCGAACTGGCCGAACGCGCGATGGCCGGCGGCCTTGTGGCTGACACGCCTGCGGTGGCGGTTATGTCTGCAACGCGTCCCGACGAGACGGTCATCGCCGGAACGATCGCGGACATCGGCGCCAAGCTCGGCGAGTTAGAGGACCCCGGCCCTATGCTTGTCTTCATCGGACAGGTGTTCCGGCTTGCGGCAAGCGCCGAGCGCCTGCCCCACAGTGAGCCGCATCACGCCGTCAGGCCCGCGCACTGAGCAACTTGATCAGTTCGTCATGAACGAAGCGGGACTCAAACAGATGCAATCCCGCATCCGGAGCAAGCTTCTCGGTCGGCCGGTCGAACCTGGCGCCGTAGGCCCAGTAGACCCACGGCTCCCATAGGCGCGTCATGGCGCGGCGAAATCCGCCGCTCGGTCGCGTGTATTCGAGACATCGGATGATGCCGCCGGGTTTCACCACGCGGCCGAGTTCGCGCATGCCGGCGACCTGCAACTCGTCGGGAAGCGTGCAGAACAGGAAGGTCGCAACAGCGCCGTCAAAGTATCGGTCTGGGAAATCCAGCCGTGTGACGTCCATCTGCCGCAATTCAACCGGCGCTGTCGCAACGGGCCGTCGGCGTTCCGCTCGTGAAAGCATGGCCGGGCTGAGGTCGATGCCGACGACCTCAGAGCCCGGCGGGTAAAACGGAAAATTGCGGCCCGTGCCGACGCCGGCATCCAGGATGCGGCCGGAGAGGCCGCGAAACATCTGCGGCCTGATCTTGCGATAGCGCCCGTGTTCAAAGGGGAAGTCCAACAGATCGTAGACCCAGGCGATGCGCTGATAGCGGTCGAAGTTCGAGAACGACATGGATCACTCCTGAAACGCTTCCTCGCGCTTGCTGCGGATCGCCGGGATCGCGACCAGCGAGCACGAGCAGCGCCGAGGCGATCAGCAGCCCGAGGCTGATCGGCCGGTTGACGAAGATCATCGGATCGCCGCCGGAGATGCGCATGGCGCGGCGCAGGTTCTCCTCCATCAGCGGGCCGAGCACGAAGCCGAGAATCATCGGCGCCGGCTCGCAATCGAGCCGCATGAACACGTAGCCGGCAACGCCGAAGAACGCGGCGAGCATCACCGCAGCCGGGGCGTTGTTCACGGTGTAGACGCCGATCCCGCAGAACAGCAGGATCGACAGATAGAGAAAGCGATACGGCACCTTCAGCAGCTGCACCCACATGCCGATCAGCGGCAGGTTGATGATCACCAGCATCAGGTTGCCGATCCACATGCGAGGCGATCATGCCCCAGAACACGTTCGGCCGTTCCGACATGATCTGCGGGCCGGGCTGGATGCCGTGGATGGTCAGCGCCCCGATCATCAGCGCCATCACGGCATTGCCCGGAATGCCGAGCGTCAGCATCGGAATGAACGAGGTCTGCGCGCCGGCATTGTTGGCGGATTCCGGCCCGGCGACGCCCTCGACCGCGCCGTGGCCGAACTGCGCGGGATGCTGACGACATCTTCTTCTCGAGCGCGTAGGCGGCGAAGGCGCTCAAGCGTCGCGCCGCCGCCCGGCAGCACGCCCAGCACCGAGCCGAGCGCGGTGCCGCGCAGCACCGCCGGCCAGGCGCGCCGGAAGTCCTCGCGCGTCGGCCACAGCCGCGTGATCTTCTGCGACGACCAGGGAGCGGCTCTCCTGCGGCCGCGCCAGGTTGGCGATGATCTCGCCGATGCCGAACATGCCGATCGCCAGCGTCGCGACGTCGAGACCGTCGGTCAGCTCGGTGATGCCGAAGGTGAAGCGCGTGCCGCCGGTATTGCCGTCGGTGCCGACCAGCCCGATCAGCAGGCCGAGAATGATCATCGCCACGGCCTTGATCACCGAGCCGTGCGCCAGCACCACCGCGGCGATCAGGCCGAGCACCATCAGCGAGAAATATTCCGGCGCGCCGAACGACTGGCCGATCTTGGCGAGCGGCGGCGCAAACAGTCGCGATCAGCGCGTCGCGACGGTGCCGGCGAAGAACGAGCCGAGCGCCGCCACCGCCAGCGCTGCACCGGCGCGTCCCTGCCGCGCCATCTGGTGGCCGTCGATGCAGGTCACGACCGAGGAGGTCTCGCCCGGCAGGTTGACCAGGATGGCGGTGGTCGAGCCGCCGTACTGCGCGCCGTAGAAGATGCCGGCGAGCATGATCAGGCCGGAGATCGGCTCGAGATGGAACGTGAGCGGCAGCAGCATCGCGATGGTCGCGATCGGGCCGATGCCGGGCAGCACGCCGATCAGGGTGCCGATCAGGCGCCGATCAGCGCGAAGCAACAGGTTCGCCGGCGTCAGCGCGACCCCGAAGCCGAGTGCGAGGTTGCTGAAGCAGCTCCATCTACCACTCCGGCCAGACCGGGATCGTCAGCCCGAGCCCGACGATGAAGATGCGCCCACGACAGCACGATCAGCACCAGCGCGGCGACGAGCGTCTCGATCGGCCGCAGATCGCGCGATGCGAAGCGCGCCGACGCCGATCAGCAGCAGGATCGCGATGACGAGGCCCAGCCGTTCGAGCGCTGAGCCCGAACAGTGACGAGGCCCACGGTGACGAAGATCGACCGGCCGCCATGCCGAGCCGCCTGCGGCCGGCGGTAGCGCGCGCGCGCGGCTGTGCGCAGCGCAAGCCCTGCAGCAGAATGACGACGCCGAGGCCGAGCAGGATCCAGCACAGCAGCCGCGGCACGTAGCCGGTGCCCATGCGCAGCGCAGTGCCGATCGGATAGTTGCGCGAGATCCACAGGCCGAACGCGCGCGATGCCCATGAACATCAGGCCGGCCAGCACGTTCTTGTGCGCGCCAGCAACGATGCGCGTCGCCGATGTATACTGCGATCCGATCGCATCCGCTGGCCGCAAACGCGTGCCCACCTCCCTGGAGGGGAGGGTCGCGACCGAGGGGCGGGTGGGTGAGCCAGTTTCGAGAGGATACGCCACGTTCGACATCGACTATCGCTCTGCGTCGACCCTCCCCCACAAGGAGGGAGGGAGCAGGCCGATGCGCGCGGTGCGTGATGATTTCATTTCACCGGAGTGTGCGTCTGACTTCGCCGGAATGACCGGCAGCAGCAGATAGGATTCGCCGTCGCCGCCGGCATAGATCGTGTTGGTGCCGGTGTTGTAGTCGGCGTGATAGTGCATGTAGGACTGGCTGCCGACGCCGTCGCGCGGCTGGACGTCGAGCCGGATGCGGTGGCCCTTCTTGAACACCATCGAGGTCGGCCAGATTTCGACCTCGACCTTCACGATCTCGCCGGGCTTCAGATAGAGCCGCCGGCGTGTGCTTGTGATAGGGCCGGTACGGCAGCGAGAGCTCGGGATCGAGCTCGCGGTGCGAGACGCGCAGCCAGCCCTTCGCCACCGGCACCGGCGTGCCCTGCTGGCCGGTCTCCAGCACCTCGTTGCCGTCGGCATCGAAGTTGCGCAGCGTGAGGAACAGGTCCATGTCCTCGGTCGAGCTCGACACCCAGAAGCTGGCGGCGAGCGGGCCGGTGACCTCGACGTCGCTGCGGCAGCGGCGGCGTCTCGAGCGAAATGCCCATGCCGGGCTTGATGCCGCCGCCCATCACCTGCGAGGACGCGGCCGAGGTCGAGCCCATCGAGCCGAGGCTCGTCGCCGGATAGGTGCGTGAATGCCGTCTGCGTCCGGATTGGTCGAGACGAGCCCGCCGGCATTCGCCGGCATGCCGGCCGCCGGCGGCGACAGGTCGAAATAGAGCTTCTGTCCATTGCGTGCGCGCGAGCGGCCATTCGTGCTCGTGGCGCCATTCGATCTCGTCGCGGCCCTTGCGGATCGCGAGCTTGACCGGCGGCTCGTCCATCACGCCGTTGTCGATGCCCTTGAGCCAGTAGTCGAAGAAGCGCAGCTGATCGCTGCCGTCCCTCCTCGGTGTAGAACGGATGCACATGCGTGCCGGCCTGCATGCGCAGCTTCTTGTGCTTCGAGGCGGCGCGCATGAACGCTTCGGTGTTGCCGCGCAGATGCAGCGCCATGCCGGACCAGTTGCCGACCGTGAACATCGGCACGGTGATCTTGTCCCACTGCGCCTGCGCGCCGCGGAAGGCGCCGCTGTCGAGATTGTTGCTCGAGCCAGAAGTGCAGCGTGTTGATCTGCCAGCCGTTCGGCAGCTGCTGCGACGCGCGGCCGACCGTGTGGTGCATCAGGTGCGCGGTGAACCAGTTGGTCATGAACAGGCTGAGCATGCCCGCCGTGGAACAGCGCATCGCGGTAGAGGTCGGCGAAGCCCTCCCACGGGATGATCGCCTTCAGCGACGGCGGCTGCAGATTGGCGACGAACCACTGGTTGATCGCGAAATAGGAAATGCCGGAGAGCCCGACCTTGCCGTTGCACCAGGGCTGCGCCGCCGCCCATTCGATCGCGTCGTAGAAGTCGATCGCCTCGGCGAGCGACCACGGCTCGCACTGGCCGGGCGACTTGCCGCTGCCGCGCCCGTCGACCCGCACGGCGGCGTAGCCGCTGCGGCACCCACCATTCGCGGATTGACGGTCTCCCAGTTCATCCACGGGTTGGGCTTTTCCTCCAGCGTCGGCGGGCGGAATCCAGAGCTTGTCCTTCTGGTAGGGCCCGAGATTGAGGATGGCGGGGAAGCTTGCCGCCGTCGTCCGGACGGAACACGTCGGCCTTGAGCCGCGCGCCGTCGCGCATCGGAACGTCGACGTCCTTCTCGATCCGCAACGCGTAGCTCGGAACGGCCGGCGCCGGCTCCATTTTCATGCGCTATCTCTCTCGACGTAAGCCAGGGCAGTGCGTGCTCCCCTCCCCCGCGTAGCGAAGCGGAGCGGCGGGGAGGGGCCGGGGGGTGGAGGGTATTCCGGTATCCGCAAAGTAGCCCCCCACCCCGACGCCTTCGGCGTCGACCCTCCCCGCCGCTTCGCGGGGGAGGGTTTAGGCGCGCTTCAATTATCCGGCAGCTCGACCTTCACCTCCTCGGTGACCTTCTTCCAGTACGCGGTCTCCGCCGCGTTCCATGCCCGCGCGTCGTCGATCGAAGCATTCGGCACCGCCTTGATCATCTGCCTCTTGAAGGCGGTCTGCACCGGCTCGGAATTGAGCGCCTGCACGGTCGCCTTGTGCAGCGTCTCGAGCACGTCGCGCGGCGTCGCGCGCGGGCGCGTACAGCGCCGACCACAGGCCCTTGCCGCTGGCGTAGCCGAGCTCGTCCGAGGTCGGCAGGTCGGGATATTCGGGCACGCGCTGCGTCGGACATGACGGCGAGCGCACGCAGCTGCCCGCCCTTGATCACGCCGGCGGAGCTCGCGGCATTGACGAACGCCACCTGGGCGTCGCCGGTGACCAGATCGTTGGTGATGGCGGCGCCGCCGCCCTTGTTCGGGATGTGGACGAGCTCGATGCCCGCCCACTTGGCGAAGGCCTCGGTGTCGTAGTGATTGTTGCTGCCGATGCCGACGCTGGCGTAGCGCACCTTGCCGGGATTGGCCTTGGCGTAGGCGATGAACTCCGCGTAGGTCTTGGGCGCGAAGTCCTTGGTGGTCGCGGCCAGAACGAGCGGCACCTCGCCGAGCCGCGTGAGCATCAGCACGTCCTTGTCGTAGTCGACCTTGAACTTCTTCTTGTAGATGATCGGCGCGAGCACGTTGGTGCCGGGATTGCCGACCTGCAGCGTGTAGCCGTCGGGCCGCGACCGCGCCATTTCCTCGATGGCAAGAATGCCGAACGCGCCGGGCTTGTTCTCGATCACCACCGACTGCCCGAGAATCGGCCGCATCTGATCGCCGACGATGCGGATGACGATGTCGGTCGCGCTGCCGGGCCCGAACGGCACCACGATCTTGATCGGCTTGCGACGGAAACTTGTCCTGCGCCTGCGCTGGACTAGCGATGACGCAAGGCAACCCAGGGCCGCCACGATGCTCATGCCCAATCGCTTCATGTTGTCCATCCTCAGATGTGCGACTTCAGCAGGTCGGTCGATCGATTTGACTGCCCTCTTGCCCGCTCGTCCCCGCGAATGCGGAGACCCAGTTCTGCTGTCGAAAGCCGAACGACTGGATTCCCGCTTGCGCGCGAATGAGCGGAAGGGGCGGTGGCCTTCGCAAAGCAAAGGCTTTGCGGTCAGTCCGTCAGGTCGATCTTCACTTCGGAGGTGATCTTGCGCCAGCTCGCGATCTCGCCGTTCAGCCAGGTCTGCGCCTCGTCGAGCGATTCGCTCGGCTTGACAGCTGACCAGCTGCTTGGCGAAGCCTTCCTGCAGCTGCGGCACCTTCGAGGCCTCGACGATCGCCTTGAACAGGGTCGCCAGCGATCTCCTTCGGCGTGTTGGCGGGCGCGAGCATGCTCTGCCAGTGCAGGGTGCCGACGCCGGGAAAGCCGGCCTCGGCCAGGGTCGGAACATCGGGATAGTCCGCGCAGGCGCTTCTCGGCCAGCACCGCGATCGGCCGCAGCTTGCCGGCCTTGATCATCGCGGCGCCGCTCGCCGCGTTGAGGAACGCGGTCTGCGCGTCGCCGACGACGAGGTCGTTGATCATGCCGGCGGCACCGGTCTTGTTCGGGATGTGGATCATGTCGACGCCGGCCCGCCGGGCGAAGATCTCCATGTCGAAATGCGGGAAGCTGCCGACGCCGGCGCTGGTGTAGCGGACCTTGCCGGGGTTCTTCTTGGCGTAGGCGACCAGCTCCGCCACGGTCTTGGCGTCGAAGTTCGCCGTGGTGGTGACGCAGGAACGACGGATAGATCGCGAGCCGCGACACCGACACCACGTCCTTCTCGAAATTGATCGAGAACTTCTTCTGGAACAGCACCGGCGTGATCGAATTGGTCGAGACGTTGCCGACCATCAGCGTGTAGCCGTCCGGCTTCGAGCGCGCCATTTCCTCGATCGCGAGGATGCCGAAGGCGCCCGGCTTGTTCTCGACCACGAACGACTGGCCCGAGGATCTGCGCGCAGCTGTTCGCCGAACAGCGCGCGAGGTGATGTCGGTCGCGCCGCCGGGCGCGTAGGGCACGACGATCTTCACCGGCTTCGACGGGTATTTGTCCTGCGCCGAAGCGGGAATGGCGCGAATGCCAGCGCCAGCGTCGCAGCAGCGAGACCGAGCCGTCTCATCGTTTTCCTCCTTGGGGATCGACCGGGGCCGCCTTCTCTGGATGGGCGGTTTCCCAACGATTGTAGACACGCCGGGCCGCGGAGACAAACGTCCGGTCGCGCGATCTTGTCGCTGCGGCGATCAGGCCGCCTTGATGCCGTGCAGGCTGTGCGAGGCGTCCTTGACGGTGAAGAACACCACGTCGGCGTCGGGCGTCGCGCCGCCGGAATGCACGACGTTCGGACGGGACGTAGACCACCGAGCCGGGCTTGGCCTCGACCTCCTGGTCGCCGATCTTCGCCCGGAAGGTGCCCTCCAGGATGTAGATCCACTGCTCGTTCGGATGCGAATGCGGCTCGGCGCCGGTGCCGGCCGGCATGCGCATCAGCGCCGACGATCATGCGGTCGCCCTCGACGCAGGCGCCGTTGGCGGTCGAATAATCGGGGCCGCCCAGGATGTGGTTGACCTTGGCGAGATCGAACACGTACTCGCCGGCGCCGGCGCGCTTGGCGCCGGGCGTGCGGGCCGCTTCGGGCTGGGCCATGGACGTCCTCCGGTTTCTTGTTCGTGCGCGATCTATCGTCAGACCGCGCCGACGGCGCGCGGCCGACGGACTGTCGACCGCGCCCAGCAGCGTGCGGGCCCGCGCCGCCCAGGATCGCAGGTCTGGTCGGCCGGCGGGATCGAGAGGCTTCTTCACCTGCAGCACGCAGTCCGTCATGCCCATGTCGAATGGATAGTCGCTGCCGAGCAGGACGCGGTCGGCGCCGGCAGTTGCCGACCAGGAATTCCAGCACCTCGCCCGAATGCATGATGGTGTCGAAGTAGAAGCGCTTGAGCGACTCGGTCGGCGGCTTCGGCGAGCTTCTTCTTCGGCTCGTCGCGCACGTGCCAGCCGTGCAGGAAGCGGCCCGGCCTGATACGGCACGAAGCCGCCGCCATGCGACAGGCAGAATCTTCAGCGTCGGATAGCGCTCGAGCACGCCGCTGAACACCAGGCAGGCCGCCGCGATCGTGGTGTCGAGCGGATTGCCGATCAGGTTGTTGAGATAATACGAGCCGAGCCGGTCCATGCCGGCGACGTTGATCGGGTGGACCAGGATGAAGGCGCCGAGCTCGGACGCCGTCGCCCACACCGGCTCGAGCTCCGGATCGTCGAGGTTCTTGCCGGCGATGTTCGAGCCGATCTGCGCGCCGCGCAGGCCGAGCGTGCGCATCGGCGTGGCGCAGCTCGTCGGCGGCGAGCTTGGGCGCCTGCATCGGCAGCGTGCGCGATGGCGAGGAAGCGGTCGGGATGGGTCTTCACCAGCTTGGCGAGCTGCTCGTTCTGGATGCGGGCGAACGCCGGCCGCGACCGCCGGCGGCTGGTCATAGACGAAGGTCTGCGGACAGACCGACAGCACCTGCACGTCGACCTTGGAGGCCGCCATGTCCTGCAAGCCGCCGGTCGAGGTCCCAGCCGCCGCGCGGAAAATGCCGGTAGACGCTGCCGGCGACGTCGAGGGTGCCGAACTGCTCGTCGATGTCGGAGAGCTTCGGCGCCACCTTGGGCGCCTCGCGCTGCAGCAGCCGTATCGTCTCTTCGGTCAGGACATGCGCATGAACGTCGATGGTTTGCGTGGTCATGATCCCCTGCTCTGAGTGGAATGCGGCCGAGCGTGGTCGGCAAACGAGTAGAGCATCCGATCCGGCAGATCGAGTGGCATATCCGGACCGCGATCGTGTTAGGTTGCGACACGTTGTTTCGGAGCCCGGCATGCTCGACCAACCCGCGACGTTACGCGCCCGCCCTGCAGGCCGGCACCGGCCGGCCGCGGCTCGATTTCCAGGAGCATCTCGCCGACCTCGAAGCCAACGGTCTGCTGGTACGCATCGACCGCCCGATCAACAAGGACACCGAGCTGCATCCGCTGGTGCGCTGGCAATTCCTGGGCGGCGTGCCCGAGAGACGAGCGGCGCGCGTTCCTGTTCACCAATGTGACCGACGCCAAGGGCCGGCGTTACGACATGCCGGTGGTGGTCGGCGCGCTGGCGGCCTCGCCCGAAATCTATGCGATCGGCATGGGACAGCCGGTCGACGAGATCGGCGAAGCCTGGATGCGGGCGATCGCCAATCCGATCGCGCCGGTTGCGGTCGACGTCGCCGCCCTGCCAGGAGGTCGTGGTGACCGGCGATGATCTGCGGCAGCCGGGCGGCGGCCTGGCGCGCCTGCCGGTGCCGGTCTCGACGCCCGGGCTTCGATTCCGCGCCCTACCTGACCGCGACGCTCTGCATCACCCGCGATCCCGATACCGGCATCCAGAACATGGGCACCTATCGGGCGGCGCTGAAGGCGACCGACCGGCTGGTCGTGCGCATGGTGGCGCGCGAGGCGAGCGGCGCCGGCGGCTACCTGCACTGGCTCAAGTATCGCGAGCGCCGCGAGCCGATGCCGATCGCGATCGTGATCGGCTGCGCGCCGGTGGTGATGTTCACCGGCCCGCAGAAGCTCGCGATCGACCTCGACGAGCTCGGCGTCGCCGGCGCGCTCGCCGGCGCGCCGATCGAGATGGCGAAGGCCGCGCACCATCGACCTCGACGTGCCGGCGACGTCGGAGATCGTGATCGAGGGGCTGATCGATCCCGTCGCGGCTCGAGCCCGAGGCGCCGTTCGGCGAGAGCAACGGCTACGTCGCGCTCGAGGCCTACAACATGCCGATGCAGGTCACCGCGATCACCCACAAGCGCGCGCCGGTGTTCGCCTCGATCATCAGCCAGGTGACGCCGAGCGAATCGAGCGTGATCAAGAAGGTGGCCTACGAGCCGCTGTTCCTGAGCCACCTGCGCGACCGGCTGGGGATCAAGGGCGTCCGCCGGGTGGTGATGCACGAGCGGCTGACCAACCTGCGGCCGGTGATCTTCCTGCAGTTCGCCGACGGCACGCCGCGCACCGAGGTCTGGCGCGCGCTGCACGGCGCCGCCACCCTGCAGTCGAACTGCGGCAAGATCGTCATCGCGGTGAGCGAGGACATCGATCCCGCCAGCATGGATGCGGTGCTGTGGTCGCTCGCCTATCGCACCAATCCGATCGAGGACGTGCATGCTGGTGCCGCACCGCGGCGGCGTGCAGGGCGCGCAATACGGGCCCAAGACGTCGGACTCCGGCATGCTGATCGACGCCACCCGCAAGTATCCGATGGCGCCGCTCGCGCTGCCGACGCGCGAATACATGGAGCATGCGCGCGCGCTGTGGGAGGAGCTCGACCTCTACCCGCTCAACGTGCAGTCGCCCTGGCACGGCTACACCCTCGGCGACTGGACCGACCGCTGGGAGACGTTCGCGCAGCGCGCCGCCGCCGGCGACTGGGAGCTGACCGGAGAGGACACGCTGGCGCGCCAGCGCGGCGGGCTGACGCCGGAGACGCCGGCGCGGTTCGACGGCAAGCCGAAGAAATCCGGAGCGACTGAACGGAGAGACCCGACGATGGCGCGGCTTCCCTATCTCGACCGCTCGGATCTTCCGCCGGAGTACCAGGAACTCTTGGCGCGCGACATCAATCTGCACCGGCTGCTGGTGCACAGCCCGATCGCCACGCGCGCCTGGCACAAGTTCGCGCATTTCATCCGGCACGAGAGCCAGCTCGATCCGCGCCTGCGCGAGCTGGCGATCCTGCAGGTCGGCTATCTCGAACGCTCGCCCTACGAATATTCGCACCACATCAAGATCGGCCGCGACTTCGGCGTCAGCGACGACGACATCCGCGCCATCGCCGACGAGACCGAAGGCCGGCCGAGCACGCTCGATGCCGTTGAGCAAGGCGGTGCTGCGCGCCGCGCGCGAGATGACGCACGGCCTGTCGATCTCGGAGCGCACGTTCGCAGGAGCTGCAGCCAGAGCCTCGACAACGAGCGCCTGATCGACCTGGTGCTGACGATCGCGCTTCTACAACGCGGTCGTGCGCATCCTGGCGACGCTGCAGATCGACGTCGAGGACGAGTATCAGAAGTATCTCGACGAGTTTCCGCTGCCGAAGGATTAGGGAACGTGCTCGCGAGTCCGGCTGGTTGAGTGCACTTGCCCGATGTCCGCTACTCCCCGAAACGACCGGAGAACGGATACTCAGAAAATCGACGCGATGGGCCACATGCAGAACTCCGCGTCTCCGCCCCTGTCTATGCCGCGCGATTTTCCTTGGTCCAAAAAGTGGCGTGAGTGATCGAAACGGTTGTGCCTTCAGCGTCGGCTACAGTCTCAACCTTGGCGCCGAGCTGTTGCGCGAGCGCCTTCACGATTCCGGTTCCGAGCCCGGTTTTTGATTGAGCAAATACGCCGTCGGGCCTGCCAACCCCATTGTCAGCGATCGAAAGCTTCCAATTTGTGCCATCGACGTCATACGCGATGACGATGCGACCATCGCTTTTGTCGGACGGGAACGCGTGCTTTAGAGCGTTCATGACAAGCTCGGTGGCGATCAAGCCGAGGCTCTCAGCCTCACGGGTAGTGGCAGTACCCCCTTCGCCGATCACTTTGATCGTGACCTGCCGATTGTCGCCAATCATCGAAGTCGCGAGGGCAGCGCTGAGCCTTGTGAGATAAGGCACCATGTCGATAGGTCCGACGGTTCCGGACGCATGAAGCTGTTTCTGTACGGCCGCAATCGACATGACGCGCTTGTGAGCGTCCTGTAGATGAGCGCGCGTCTCTTCGGATTCGACCCTCGTCGCTTTCATCAAAATGATTCCAGCGATGATCTGCAGGCTATTGGCAATGCGATGGTGCAGTTCCTCGAGCATGACTTCCTTTTGTCGCAACAGGGCGTCCTTTTCGCGCTCCAACATGCGCCGTTCTGTGACGTCCTCTATGCCGAGCAGAATGGTGGTCTCGGCACCTTCTTTGTAGAGCACCTGGCGCGCGTTCAAGTACATCGTGCGGAGCCCAAGGTCGGGGAACTGGTGCTCGACCTCATATCTCTCCATGACGCCGTGCTCGGGGATGATCTGCTCCAGCAACACGCGAAGCTTTGGAATGTCCCATTGGCCATCGCCCAACGTATAGAGAGGCCTGCCTTGGGTATCCTCTGGCCTGACTTTAAAACTTGAATAGAAGGATCGGCTCGCAGCAATCACGCGAAGTCCCTTGTCGAGCACCAAAATTGGCTCGCGAACAGTGTCGACAATGCTTTGAGCAATCGCACATGCATCTGCGATGTCGGTGAACTGCTCACTGAAATTAGTTGCTTGCATAGCACATCCGTGACGGGCTCAGCACACTCGGAAATCCCGCGCGCGGCCGACTAACCGGAATTTGTTTAGGCGCGGGATTGGGGCGCAACCGCATGCCCAAAGCTGATGCTATCACTCATACCGACCGCAGAGTCTGTATCAATTGCTCAGAATTGGGCTCAAGGAGATGCACGCTTTGGGTCATAAGGCCGTCTCGGTCGCGGAAGGCAACACCTCCGTAGTTCAACCGAAAGCCGACATTTCAAGCCCGCGACGGGCCCTATCACTTCGGGATCGCGCCGCCGGCGCGGATCGCCGCGCCCCACTTGTCCCACTCGCTGTTCACGAAGCCCGCCAGATAGGCCGGCGTGCGCCGCTCCGGCGCCACCAGCGTCGCGGCGAGATTGTCGAGCTGTTCGCGAAAGCCCGCGCCATTCATGGCCGCAACCGCCGCCGTGTTGAGCTTTGACGCCACCGCGGGCGGCGTGCCCTTCGGCAGGAAGATCGCCGTCCAGGTGTAGGCCTGCACTGTCGGATAACCCTTCTCGGCCGCCGTCGGCAGATCCGGCAACACCGCCGAGCGCTGGGCGGACAGATTGGCCAACCCCTTTACGGTGCCGCCCTTGATGCTCTGCACCGCGGTCACCGCGATGTCGCAGAGAAAATCGATCCGGCCGGCGAGCAGGTCCTGCATTGCCGGCGCGGTGCCGCGATAGGGTACGTGCTGGATGTTGGTGCCGATCGCCTGGTCGAGCATGACGCAGCCGAGATGCGCCGCGGAGCCGACGCCGGCCGAACCGTAGTTGAGCTTGCCCTGGTTCGCCTTGGCGTAGGCGACGAACTCTTCGAAGGTGTTGGCCGGGAAGTCCTTCCGCACGATCAGGATCAACGGAATCTCGGCGATCAGCGCCACCGGCACGAAATCGGTGCGCGGGTTGTAGAGCGGCTTGTCGCCATAAAGCTGCGGGTTGGTGTGGGTCGCGATGGTACCGAGCAGCGCCGTGTAGCCATCCGGCTGCGCCTTGGCAACGCGCTGCCCGCCGAGCGTCCCGCCGCCACCGCCAACATTCTCCACCGTCACGCTTTGCCCGAGGATCGGACCCATGCGTTCGGCCATGATACGGGTGAATACGTCGATCGGGCCGCCGGCCGCGGCCGCCACCACCATCGTGACCGGGCGGTTCGGATAGTCCTGCGACCGCGCCGCATTTGGCAGAACCAGCACCGCCGCCGCGAGCCAAACCCACCATCGCTTCATCGCCTTAGTCTCCACTTCAATACCACGCTCGCAGCGTCCGGGCGTCGACCAGCACTGCCAACCCATCGCCTCCACCAATTCTAGCAACGAACATGGCCGTCGCGTCAGACCGACGAGACGCGGCCAAATGCCCATGGCTCGTTCTCGAGGGACTATCGTTCGTCAATGACGTGGCTGCGCAGCGTGCCGATGCCGGAAATCTCCACGTCGAGCACGTCGCCCGCCTTCATCCAGAGCGGCGGGGTACGGCGGTGGCCGACGCCTTCCGGGGTGCCGGTAGCGATCACATCACCCGGTGTTAGCGCGGTAAAGTCCGAGCAGAAGGCGATGATCTTCGGCACCGAGTAGATCAGCAAGTCGGTGCCCGAGTGCTGGACCTGCTGGCCGTTGAGGCGGGTGGTGAGCGTGAGTTTGGTCGGATCGGGAATCTCGTCGGTGGTCACGAGCCAGGGGCCGAGCGGGCCGGTGCCGGGAAAGTTCTTTCCCGATGTCACCGAGAACTTCTGGTAGTCGCGCACGCTGCCGTCGACGAAGCAGGTGTAGCCGGCGACATGCTCCAGCGCGCGGTCGACCGGGATGTGGCGGCCGCCGCGGCCGATCACCACCGCCAGCTCGCCCTCGAAATCGAAGTGCTGCGAGACCGACGGGCGGATCATCTCGCCCTCATGGCCGGTGAGGGTATCGGTGAACCGGATGAACATGCTCGGCTGCTTCGGCAATTCGCGTCCGGTTTCGGCGGCATGGGAACGGTAGTTGATGCCGGCGCAGAGAATCTTCTCCGGGTTGGGGATGACCGGGAGGAGCTTGACGTCGGCGAGCTTGCGATCCGGCCGCGCATCCTTCACCGCCTGGCGGACGGCCGCGAGGCCGTCGGGCGCGGTGAGCGCGTCGCGCAGCGTCGCGTAGCCGAGCTTGCCGCTCAGCGTGACGACGCCGTCGTCGACGACCGCGCCGAAACAACTCTTGCCGTCCGCCATGTAGCTCGCGAGCTTCATCCGTCACAGCTCCATCTCGATTCGATCGCGACGGCCGGCGGCCGCCGCTTGAGCCCTGCCCCACTTGCAAACCGCCGTTCCTACACCGGCACGAACAGTTCCTCGAGCGAAACGCGCCTCTTGATCATCGACTGCTCCGACAGGTAGCGGACCAGCGCCTCCAACGTCGGCCGGTTCGGATCGATGCCGTACGGCCAGGGATCGCCGTCGAACACGTCGTCGATCTCGTCGAGCTCGGCCGCCATGCCGGGCAACATATAGCGGAGCGTTCCCAGGTCTCGCATCTTCTTGAGCGCGATGTTCTTTGCTTCCGTCATCGCGTCGAACAGGCTCTTGGCGATGAATGGGTTGCGCTCGTAGGTCTCGCGCCGCAGAGCGACGAGATGCATGATCGGGAACACCCGCGTGCGCCGGTAGGACTGCATCTCGACCGCATGGTAGTCCGGAAACAGCCGCACGACGTCGGGGCTCGACTTCAGCGAGTCCGGCAGGCCGCTGCCGATGATCGCCTGGATTTCGCCGCTCGCGAGCAGCTCCGACAGCGAGCGGCCCGACGCGTTCAGCTCGATCGAGAGGCCCGGAAGCTGCGCCAACGCGACGGGCGCGCCGTGGCTACCGGCGCTGTTGGTCGCGCCCTGCACCCAGTGGCAGCCGGCGAAGTCGACGCCGTACTCGTCCTGCAGCATGCCGCGGATGATCACAGCCGCGGTCTGGGTATAGAGCGGCGTGCCGATGCGCTTGCCTGCGAGGTCCTTCGGCGTCTTGACGTGGTTACGGTTGACGGTGACGAAGCCGTGGCGGAACACCCGCGACGGGAATACCGGGATCGCCACCATCTCTCGGCGGCCGGCAGCCGTGCGGCTGATGAAGTCCGCGCTCGACATCTCGGAGGCGTCGAATTCGACATTCTTGCCCATGCGGTCGAAGATCTGCCGCGGGTCGTCGATGGCGAGGAAGTTGAGATCGATCCCCTGCGGCTTCACCTCGCCGGTGTAGAGCGCCAGCATGCGGTCGTAGAGCCCGCAAGCGAACGTGATCGGAACATTGGGCATGATTGGCTGGCTCCCGCTGCGGCAGGCCTTCCGGCGCGCGATTGCTTGATTGTCCCCCGCAGTGAGCCGCTATAATGAGCCATCTCGCGCGGCTCGGGAAGGACCAATCGTGATGGCGACAGGCGGCCCATGACCGAGCACACTCCCGTCCTCATCGTCGGCGCCGGACCGGTCGGACTGGCGCTGGCCGGCGACCTCGGCTGGCGCGGCATCGCCTGCACGCTGATCGAGAAGACCGACGGCGCGATCGAGCACCCGCGCATGGACATCGTCGGGCCGCGCACCATGGAATTCTGTCGGCGCTGGGGCATCGCCGACTGGGTGCGCGACGCGCCCTATCCCGGCGACCATCCGCAGGACTGCATCTACGTCACCGGGCTCAACGGTTACGAACTCGGGCGCGAGCGATTTCCCGGACGCGCCCACGAGAAGTGTCCGCCGCAGAGCCCGCAGAAGCGCGAGCGCGTGCCGCAGGACATGTTCGACCCGATCCTGCAGCGATTCGTGCGCAGCTCACCGCACGTCGAGATTCGCTACGTCGACCGAACTGCTCGGCTTCGAGGAGACCGCGGACGGAGTGCGCGCCACCGTGCGCGACACTCTGCACCGGCGAGATCCGCATCATCTCGGCCGACTACCTCGTCGGCACCGACGGCGGCTCGAGCCTGGTGCGCGAGCGCGCTCGGCATCACCATGAGCGGCAATCCGGCGCTGACCTACACCACCAACGTGATGCTGCGCATTCCGGACTTCGCATCGCTGCATCGACTTTACGGCCCGGCTACCGCTTCATCTTCGTCGGACCGGAAGGCACCTGGCTCACGATCGTGGCGATCAACGGCCGCGACCACTACCGCATGTCGATCGTCGGCTCCGCCGACAAGGTGAGCCATTCGGAGGACGATATTCGCGCCGCGCTCCAGCGCGCGGTCGGCCGCGACTTCGACTACGAAATTCTCTCGATCATGCGCTGGGTGCGACGCGAGCTGATCGCCGACCGTTTCGGCACGCGAGCGGGTGTTCATCGCCGGCGACGCCGCGCACCTGATGTCGCCGACCGGCGGCTTCGGCATGAACACCGGCATCCAGGATGCGGTCGATCTCGGCTGGAAGCTCGAGGCCACGATCCGCGGCTGGGGCGGCGCCGAGCTGCTTGCGCTCCTACGAGATCGAGCGGCGGCCGGTCGCGGTGCGCAACGTTGGCGAAGCAAGCTCAAATCTCGCGCCGCATGCTGTCGACGCGCCAGCGGCTGCCGCCGCCGGACATCTTCCAGCCGGGCCGCCGGGCGACGCAGCCCGGAAGGACTACGGGGCGTGGTTCACCGACACGATGAAGCACGAGTGGTTCACGCTCGGCTTCCATCTCGGCTATCGCTACGAGGGCTCGCCGGTCGATCTGGCCGGACGGCACGCCGGAGCCGCCGCTCGAAACCTCGACCTATACCCAGACCGCGCGGCCCGGGCATCGCGCACCGCACGTCTGTCTGCCCGACGGGCGCTCGACGCTGGATTTGTTCGGCCGCGGCTTCGTGCTGCTTCAGGCTCGGAGCCCGACGCGCCCGACGTGCCAGCGTCTGCGTCGCGCCGCGGCAGCCGCCGGCGATGCCGCTGGAGATCGTCGATCTCGATCTGCCGGAAGTGACGTCGCTCTACCAGCGCCGGCTCGTGCTGGTGCGCCCGGACGGCCACGTCGCCTGGCGCGCCGATGCCGACCCGGACGATGCCGCAGCGGTGATCGACGTGGTGCGCGGCGCGCGCAGTTACGCTAATCTCGCGCTGCCAGGAGACAACGACAACGAGGCAGGACCGGCGGCGCATGCCGCCCAGGTCGACGGGAGGCCAGTCATGAACCAGGATATGCTTGCGCCCTATTACCGCGATCTCGGCCGCCTGAACCTCTTGCCCGGCTGGGCGCGCCCGGCGCCGGCGCTGTGGCCGCGAACCGCGGCCGATGTTCAAGCCGGCGCTCTGGCGCTACGCCGCCGCCCGCGCCGCGCTCGAACAGGCCGGCGAGTTCGTGCCGGTCGAGCAGGCCGAGCGGCGCAACCTGATCCTGGCCAATCCGATCGAGGGCAACGCCTACGCTACCAGCCGCAACATCGTCGTCGGCCTACCAGATGGTGAAGGCGGGCGAGAAGGCGCGCTCGCACCGCCACACCGCGGCGGCGCTGCGCCTCGTCGTGCGAGGCCCAGCCCGGCACCTACACGGTGGTCGACGGCGCGCGCGTCGACATGCTGCCGGGTGACGTGGTGCTGACGCCGGCCTGGTGCTGGCACGGCCATGCCAACGAGAGCGACGCGCCGAGCTACTGGATCGACTTCCTCGACGTGCCGTTCGTGCAGCACACCGAGGCGATGTTCTTCGAGTCGAACCCGGCGGGCTTCGAAGAGGTGACGCGCATCGGCGCCGTCGGGCTACCGCATTCCGGCGCGCGACGCACTGGGGCCGGGCACCGACGCGAAGACGGTCGAGATCGCCAAGGACGTGCTGCCGACCATCGGCCTGCACCTGATCCGGCTGCCGGCCGGCGCCAGGCACGAGACGGGCAAGACCACGGTAAACAATCTGTATTCAGTCATCAGCGGCAACGCGCGCATTACGATCGAAGGCGGCATGAACGAGAGCCTCGCGGTCGGCGACGTCGATCACGGTGCCGTGCTGGCACCAGCACTCGATCAGCCGCAGACGCCGACGCCATCCTGCTGCGGGTATCGGACGAGCCGCTGTTGACGGAAGGTCGGATTGGTTCGGACGGGTTGACGGTGCATCCCTTCCCCCGCTTGTGTCGGGGAGCGGTGCTAGGAGGGGGCACGCGATGCGGGACTCGTGCAAGTTAACCCCCTCCCCGACCCCTCCCCCGCAAGCGGGGGAGGGAGCAGACCGCGCGTGCTGCGCCGCGCGCGCGACACAGGGTGAGGCAATCGCCTCTACCTTGCGCCGAGCCCGCCCTTCTGCACGATGAAGCGCACGATGTCGTCGACGCCCTGCCCGGTGCGCAGATTGCTGAACACGAACGGCCGCGCACCGCGCATGCGCTTGGCGTCGCGCTCCATCACGTCGAGCGAGGCGCCGACATGGGGCGCGAGATCGATCTTGTTGATGACCAGGAGATCGGAGCGGGTGATGCCGGGACCGCCCTTCGACGGAATCTTGTCGCCGGCCGCGACGTCGATGACGTAGATCGTCAGGTCGGCCAGCTCGGGCGAGAAGGTCGCGGCCAGATTGTCGCCGCCCGATTCGATCAGGATCAGGTCGAGCGCGGGAAATTTCTTGCTGCATGTCGGCGACCGCCGCGAGATTGATCGAGGCGTCCTCGCGGATCGCGGTGTGCGGACAGCCGCCGGTCTCGACGCCGGCGATGCGCTCGGGCGCGAGCGCGCCGGAGCGCACCAGGTATTCGGCGTCCCACTTGGTGTAGATGTCGTTGGTGATGGCGGCGATCTCGTAGCGGTCGCGCAGCCGCTTGCACAGCGCATCCATCAGCGCGGTCTTGCCGGAGCCGACCGGACCGCCGACGCCGACGCGCAGGGGGCCGTGCTGATGAAGCATAACTCTCTCCTTCGTCATGCCCGCGCTTGACCCGGGCATCCATCCTTCTTCGTAAGATGGATTGCCGGGTCAAGCCCGGCAATGACAGCGAAGGGCATGCTCAACTCCGGAACAGCCGCGTGTATTGGGTCTCGTGGCGCATGCTCGGCGAGGTCGGCGCGAAACGCCGCGCTGCCGATCTCGTCGAGCGGTGTGACGAGCGCGCGCGTCGCGGTCGCGGCGACGACCGGCTCGAGCGCCGCCAGCACGCGCTGGCCGTCGGTCTGGCCGAGCGGGATCAGCCGCACGCCGGCCGAAATGAGGTTCGCGGCCTGCGCATGCAGATAGGCGGCAAGCGCCGGCGCGAGCGGCACAGCCGTGCCCGGCGCAGGCGACGCCGACCGCGATCGGCAGCGCGAACGTCCGTCCCAGCGCCGCGAGCATCGATCGAGCGCGGCGCACGGCCAGGCCGCGCGCGTGGTGTCGAGAAAGGCGCGGCCCTGCGCGGTCGTCTCGAGGTGCCGCTCCTTCGACGACGCGAAGCGCCGCGGCCAGCTCGGCGACCGCGCGCAGCGCCGCGTCGTCGCCCGCGGCGGTCGCCGGTGCGCCTGGACGAAGAACACCGCGTCGCAGAACCCGCCGCCCTCGGCGATCATCACGGCGAGCCAGTCCTGCAGCGACTCCGCGTCGGGAATGTCGCCGGCCTCCACCGCCCACTCGATGCCGCTCGAATAGGAGAACGCGCCGATCGGATAGGCCGGCGACAGCCACGCCATCAGCCGGTAGAGCGCGGCCGCGCTCGAAGCGCACCTGCTTCAGCTCCCTCTCGCCCGCGACGGTGGCGAGGGCTGGGGTGAGGGGTGCACGGTCGCACCAGCTTAGTCTGCCGCTCCCTCACCCGCCGCGCGCTGCGCGGCCGTCGACCTGCTCCCCTGTCGGGGCCGAGGTGCAGAGAGCGACTGCGCGCCTTCTCAGCTCATCACGGCCGTCGCCGTGACGATGTGTCTCATACGCGCCCGGCTCCGGATCGAACGGCGCCTCGACCGGCGTCAGTTGCGCGCCGAGGCCGCGCAGCATGTCTTCGAGCACATGGTCGCGGCGGATGCGCAGCCGGTCGCCGACCACCTGCATGTCGGTGTGGCGGTTGCCGATGTGCCAGGCGAGCCGCGCCAGCTCGTGCGCGGACGCCGCCGCGATCTCGACCAGCGGCTCGGGCTTGCCGGCGACGCGCACGATCGCGCCGTCGTCGAGCACGAGCCCGTCGCCGTCGCGCAGCGCGATCGCGTGCGGCAGATCGAGCAGGAAGACGGTGCCGCGCTCGCCCGTCAGCGTGATCGCGGCGGCGGTGGCGCTCGTCGGCGTCGAGCACGACGCGGTCGACGGCGCTCGCGGCGTTCCAGGCTACCGGCCGATTTGATCTGCGATGCGCGTTTCATGTTTGGCACAATGCCAAGCGTCCGTACGCTTGATGTTAGCGCGGAGCTTTCTGTGCGAATAAAAGATTGCTTTTCCCGTCAACCATGGATGGCAGACGGCGTTTCGCTTTCAGTCGAAGGAATCAAATAAATTTCCGGGCGCGATTCAACGCCTCGAAATTTCGGTATAGCAAGAGCGCATAAAAAGATTCTTATGCGCATTGCCATCGACATCTCCGAGTGGCATTTTCCGGATTTCGTTATCGCCTTTACGCTTATTGAAGCAGTCTGCTTCGATTTCGTCTCTACCATAATGTCAATTTTCTTTGTGTTCGCCGATCGTAATAGCGGGGTGTGGCCAAGACGAAGTAAGCACTCCATTATTCTGAACTCACCCGCCATACCTGTGACGTGGCCGTCGCGTCTTCCCACGGATCGATCTCCCAATTCAGAACAAAAAGTACCGCTGCGCCATCGGCAGCACCTCGGCCGGCGCGCAGGTGAGCAGCTCGCCGTCGGCGGTGACCTCGTAGGTTTCCGGATCGACCTCGATCTCGGGCGTGGCGCCGTTGTGCACCATGCTCTTCTTGGAGATGCTCTGCGGGTGTTGCTCGACCGCGACGAACTGCTTCTCGACGCCGAGCTTGTTGCGCAGGCCGCCGCGCATCGCCGCCTTCGACACGAACACCACCGACGAGGCGGTGAGCGCCTTGCCGAAGGCGCCGAACATCGGCCGGTAGTGCACCGGCTGCGGCGTCGGGATCGAGGCGTTGGGATCGCCCATCGGCGCGGCGACGATCGATGCCGCCCTTGATGATGCAGTCGGGCTTGACGCCGAAGAAGGCCGGCGACCACAGCACGAGGTCGGCGAGCTTGCCCTTCTCGACCGAGCCGATGTGCTTCGAGACGCCGTGCGCGATCGCCGGGTTGATGGTGTATTTGGCGACGTAGCGCTTGGCGCGGACATTGTCGTTGTCGCCCTTCTCCTCCTTGCAGCCGCCCGCGCTGCTTCTTCATCTTGTCGGCGGTCTGCCAGGTGCGGATGATGACCTCGCCGAGCCGGCCCATGGCCTGGCTGTCCGACGACATCATCGAGAGCGCGCCGAGTCGTGCAGGATGTCCTCGGCCGCGATCGTCTCCTTGCGGATGCGGCTCTCGGCGAACGCCAGGTCCTCGGCGATCGACGGGTCGAGATGGTGGCACACCATCAGCATGTCGAGATGCTCGTCGATGGTGTTGCGGGTGAACGGCCGGGTCGGGTTGGTCGACGACGGCAGCACGTTCTTGAGCCCCGCCACCTTGATGATGTCGGGCGCATGCCCGCCGCCGGCGCCCTCGGTGTGGAAGGCGTGGATGGTGCGGCCCTTGAACGCCTTGATGGTGTCCTCGACGAAGCCCAACTCGTTCAGCGTGTCGGTGTGGATCATCACCTGCATGTCGTAGTCGTCGGCGACGCCGACAGGCAGCAGTCGATCGCGGCCGGCGTCGTGCCCCAGTCCTCGTGCAGCTTGAGCGCGCAGGCGCCGGCCTTGACCATCTCCTCCAGCGCCGCCGGCCGCGAGGCATTGCCCTTGCCGGCGAAGCCGAGATTGACCGGCAAGGCCGTCGGCGGCCTGGATCATGCGGCCGATGTGCCACGGGCCCGGCGTGCAGGTGGTCGCGAAGGTGCCGTGCGCCGGCCCGGTGCCGCCGCCGAGCATGCGAGGTGACGCCCGACATCAGCGCCTCCTCGACCTGCTGCGGGCAGATGAAGTGGATGTGGGTGTCGAAGCCGCCGGCGGTGAGGATCTTGCCCTCGCCGGCGATCACCTCGGTGCCGGGCCCGATCACGATGGTGACGTTCGGCTGGATGTCGGGATTGCCGGCCTTGCCGATCGCGGCGATGCGGTCGTCCTTGAGGCCGACGTCGGCCTTGACGATGCCCCAGTGGTCGAGGATCAGCGCGTTGGTGATGACGGTATCGACCGCGCCCTGCTTGTTGGTGATCTGGCTCTGGCCCATGCCGTCGCGGATCACCTTGCCGCCGCCGAACTTCACCTCCTCGCCGTAGGTGGTGAAATCCTTCTCGACCTCGATGATGATGTCGGTGTCGGCGAGCCGCACGCGGTCGCCGGTGGTGGGACCGAACATGTCGGCATAGACGCGCGCGTCATCTTGACGGCCATGTGGGGTCCTCAGCCGACTTTCGATACGGCTTGCTTGAAGTGAGACGCAGGCTCTGGCGGATGGGTCAGCGCCGCCTTGGCGTCGCGGTAGCCAGCCTCGATCCGGCGCTCGATGCTCGCGAACGAGAAATCCGTCGAGCTCGACACCGGCTCCGGCTCGGTGTTGGAGATCGCGATGATGTTCTCGAACACGCGATACTTCGCCAGGTCGGCGAACTCGGGCTGCCGCAGCACCGATGTCGGGTCGCCGGCCGGAACGCCCTGTAGTTCCTCGATCACCGCGATCAGCTTGTTGATCTTGCGCGCCACCGCGACATCCTTCTCGGTCTTGTTGGCGAACTGCAGCTCGGTTATCCGGTCGAAGACGTCGAGCATGGTCCGTGGGATCGCGCCCGCCTTCGGGAACAGATTGACAACGATCACGCGAGTCGAAGCCGCGTCGCCGGCATCGATCAACCCGAGCAGCGCCGACAACGGCGTGTTGTCGAACAGGCCGCCGTCCCAATACATGCGGTCGCCGATCGGTTGCGCCGGATAGCTCGGCGGCAGACTGCCGCTCGCGATCAGGTGGTCGAGCGTGAGCGGCTTAGCCGGATCGTCGTTGCGGGAATTCCGCGATCGCGCCGGTCACGACGTCGGTGGCGGTGACCACGAGCTTCACGTCGCCGCGGGCGATCAGCGTCGAACGTCGACGTAGCGCTCCAGCGTCGTCAGGATCGGGCGCAGCTCGTAGAAGTTCGGTCCAGAACGGCAGGCCCGACATAGTCGAGTCGCGGCGAATAGAAGCCCGGTTGCCGAAATAGGCGAGATACTTCTCGGCGTCGGGCGGCAGCAGCGACGAGTGAAAGACCGTCAGATCATCCCAGAACGCCGTCGAGCTTCGCGGATCGGGTCGTCCGGATGGCTCGCGACGATCGCGGCCGTAAAGGCGCCGATCGAAACGCCGCGAGATGCACGATCGGCCGGAACCCGGGCTCGCAACTCGTAGATGTATTTCAGCGCGCCGAGCGCGTAGGCGCCGAGCGCGCCGCCGCCCTGCAGGGCGATCGCGGTCTTGCCGTGCGGTTGCGCCATGGCAGCGTCCGTCATCGGTCACAGCTTTCCCATCACGTCCTGCCGGAAGCCGTAGATCGTGCGCTTGCCGGCGAGCGCGACCAGCGTGACGTCGCGGGTCTGGCCGGGCTCGAAGCGCACCGCGGTGCCGGCGGCGATGTCGAGCCGCATGCCGCGCGCCTTCTTGCGATCGAACTTCAGCGCCGGATTGGTCTCGAAGAAATGATAGTGCGAGCCGACCTGGATCGGCCGGTCGCCGGTATTGGTGACCGTGAGCGTCACGGTCTTGCGGCCGGCATTGAGCTCGATCTCGCCGTCCTTGATGAACATTTCGCCGGGGATCATTGGCGCCCTCGCTCACCTGATCGGCTCATGCACGGTCACCAGCTTGGTGCCGTCCGGAAACGTCGCCTCGACCTGGATGTCGTGGATCATCTCGGCGATGCCGTCCATCACCTGCGCGCGCGTGAGCACATGGGCGCCCGCCTCCATCAGCTCGGCGACGGTCCTGCCGTCGCGCGCGCCCTCGACGATGAAGTCGGTGATCAGCGCCACCGCCTCCGGATGATTGAGCTTGACGCCGCGCTCGAGCCGCCGGCGCGCCACCATCGCCGCCATGGCGATCAGCAGCTTGTCCTTTTCGCGCGGAGTGAGATTCATTGTCGTTGCGCCTTCGCGTCAATTGAGCCAGAGCCGCGGCAGCGCACGCGCCGCGGAGCGCCGCCAGCACCGCGACGAGATCGTGCCGCAGCGCGGCGCCGTCCGGCCGCGCAGAGCCGAACGATCGCGAAGCCGTTCCAGGCCGAGACGCCGACCTCGCCGCGGAATTGTCGCCGAGCGCACGCACGCGCGGCCGCCGTGGCATCGTCGCCCGGCAGCCATCAGCACGGTCGCGACCGCGACGCCGCCCTTGGCCGACCGCCGGCTCGCGCGAGCTTCGCGGCGACCGCGCCGTCGAGCCGCACGGCCTCGGCGTGGATGAGCCGGCCGTCGCGGCGCACGCGCCAGCGATCGAACAGCCGCGCCGTCGTCCACCGCCTCGCCCATGCCGGAGCGGCCGAACACGATCGCTTCCGCCAAGCAGAAGCCGCGCATCCTCGGCGAGATCGATCTCGATCGAGCGCCGCAGCCGCGCCCGGTCGAACAGGATGGTCTCCTGCGGCAGCCAGGCGAGCGCGCCGCCGGCGCCGACCGCGAGCCTCACGTCGACGGTCGCGGCCGGGCTCGAGCGTGCGATAGACCTTCTCGGCCGCCGCCGTGGTGACCACCAGACGCGCACCCGGCTCGACGGCGACGTCGAGCGCGAAGCGGTCGCCGCCCGCCATGCCGCCCGCGGTGTTGACGATCACGGCCTCGAGCTCGCCGGCGCGGCGCGCCCGGGACAGCGCACGCGCAGCGAGCCTTCCTCGCGCACGCGCGCACGCCGGCGTCGATGCCGTCGCGTCGCCTGGACAGCCAGCGCGATCTTTCCGACCGCGCGGTTGGCGGCGAAGGTCTGCAGCGCTTGTCCGTGCATCGCGAACAATTGCTCGCATCCGCCCTTTGCATCCACGAGCGCCGAGCCGAGCCGCCATACAATGACTACAGCGCCAGCGCGCGGCGCAGCGCCGCCTCGTCCATGGTCGTCGCGGCTGCACGAATAGACGATCGCGCCGCGGTCCATGACGACGAAATGGTCGCCGAGCTCCTGCGCAAAGTCGAGATATTGCTCGACCAGCACGATCGCGATCTGCCCGAGATTGCGCAGATACGAGATGGCGCGGCCGATGTCCTTGATGATCGAGGGCTGGATGCCCTCGGTCGGCTCGTCGAGCAGGAGCAGCCGCGGCCGCATCACCAGCGCGCGGCCGATGGCGAGCTGCTGCTGCTGGCCGCCGGAGAGGTCGCCGCCGCGCCGGCGCAGCATGCCGCCGAGCACCGGAAACAGCGAGAACACGTCGTCCGGGATCGAGCGCTCCTCGCGCTTGAGCGGCGCAAAGCCGGTCTTGAGGTTCTCCTCGACCGTCAGCAGCGGGAAGATTTCGCGGCCCTGCGGCACGTAGGCGACGCCGCGCCGGGCGCGCTCGTCCGGCTTGAGCCGCGTGATGTCGGCGCCGTCGAGCATGATCGCGCCCTTGCTGATCGGCTGCTGGCCGGCGAGCGCATCGAGCAGGCTGGTCTTGCCGACGCCGTTGCGCCCCAGCACGCAGGTCACCTTGCCGGGCTCGGCCGTGAGCGACACGCCGCGCAGCGCCTGCGCGGCGCCGTAGTGCAGGTCGATGGCGTTGACTTCGAGCATGCGCTAGTGTCGCGATCCAAGTTCGCGCATTTCGCGGCACCCTCTCTCGGGAACTTCGGGATCGAGGGCGCTAGCAACTTATCGACTAGTGTGAGCCTGGTCCGAACGCTCCGCATGTGGGGCGAGGCCGCGAGATTGCGGACTGTCTGAACCGCCTCACTACCGCCCCAGATACACTTCGACCACGCGCTCGTTCTCGGAGACCTGGTCGATGGTGCCTTCCGCCAGCACCGAGCCTTCGTGCAGGCAGGTGACCTTGACGCCGAGCTCGCGCACGAAGGTCATGTCGTGCTCGACCACGACCACGGTGCGGTCGCGGTTGATCTCCTTGAGCAGCTCGGCGGTCTGCCGGGTCTCGGCGTCGGTCATGCCGGCGACCGGCTCGTCGACCAGCAGCAGCTTCGGCTCCTGCGCCAGCAGCATGCCGATCTCGAGCCACTGCTTCTGGCCGTGCGACAGCGAGCCGGCGACGCGCGCGCGCAGCGCCGACAGCCGGATGATCTCGAGGATGCTGTCGATGCGGCTCGCCTCCTCGGCGGTCTCGCGCCAGAACAGGGTCTTGCGCGCGCGCCGGTCGCCCTTGAGCGCCAGCCCGATATTGTCCTCGACCGTGTGCATGTCGAACACGGTCGGCTTCTGGAACTTGCGGCCGATGCCGAGCAGCGCGATCTCGGTCTCGTCGAGCCGCGAGAGATCGTAGGTGCCGTCGAAATAGACGTCGCCGGTGTCGGGCCGGGTCTTGCCGGTGACGACGTCCATCATGGTGGTCTTGCCGGCGCCGTTCGGACCGATGATGGCGCGCATCTCGCCGGGCTCGATGGTGAACGAGAGATTGTTGAGCGCGCGGAAGCCGTCGAACGAGACGCTGACGCCGTCGAGATAGAGCAGCGCCGTCGGTGGTGCGCGGGCGTCCATCGCTCACTCCGCCGGCCGCGGCGCCGCGTCGCGCGACTCGGGCGCCTGCGCTCGCGCACTGCGGCGGCCGCCGCTTCGCGCCTGCCAGTTCGGCCCACCAGTGCTGGATGGTGCCGACGATGCCGCGCGGCAGCAGCAGCGTCACCGCGATGAACAGCCCGCCGAGCAGGAACAGCCAATACGGCGCGAGAAAGCCGCTGGTGAAATAGGTCTTGCCGTAGTTGACCAGCACGGCGCCGAGCACCGCGCCGGTCAGCGTGCCGCGGCCGCCGACCGCGACCCAGATCACCGCCTCGATGGAATTGGCCGGCGAGAATTCGCTCGGATTGATGATGCCGACCTGCGGCACGTAGAGCGCGCCGGCGACGCCCGCCATGCAGGCCGACAGCGTGAAGACGAACAGCTTGTAGGCCTCGACCCGGTAGCCGAGGAAGCGCGTGCGCGCCTCGGCGTCGCGGATCGCGACCAGCACCTTGCCGAACTTCGAGCTGACGATGACGCGGCAGATCGACGAAGCCGAGCATCAGCGCGACCGTCGAGGCGACGAACAGCGCCGCGCGCGTTCCCGGCGCCTGCACGTTGAAGCCGAGGATGTCCTTGAAGTCGGTGAGGCCGTTGTTGCCGCCGAAGCCGAAATTGTTGCGGAAGAAGCCGAGCATCAGCGCGAAGGTCAGCGCCTGGGTGATGATCGAGAGATAGACGCCGGTGACGCGGCTGCGGAACGCGAACCAGCCGAACACGAAGGCGAGCGCGCCCGGCACCAGCACGATCATCAGCAGCGCGTAGGGAAAGTGCTGGAAGCCGTACCAGTAGACCGGCAGCTCCGGCCAGTTCAGGAACACCATGAAGTCCGGCAGGACCGGGTTGGCGTAGACGCCGCGGGTGCCGATCTGCCGCATCAGGTACATGCCCATGGCGTAGCCGCCGAGCGCGAAGAAGGCGCCGTGGCCGAGCGAGAGGATGCCGCAATAGCCCCAGATCAGGTCGATCGAGAGCGCCAGCAGCGCGTAGCAGAGATATTTGCCGAACAGCGCGACGAAATAGGACGACAGGTGAAACGGCGACGACGGCGGCACCATCAGATTGAGCACCGGCACCAGGATCGCGATCGCGGCCAGCACGACCAGGAAGACGATCGCGCCGCGATCGAGCGCGCGGATGAGCGAGGCCGCCGATCATGCCTCCACCGCCCGGCCCTTGAGCGCGAACAGGCCGCGCGGGCGCTTCTGGATGAACAGGATGATCAGCACCAGGATCGCGATCTTGGCGAGCACCGCGCCGGCATAGGGCTCCAGGAACTTGTTGGCGATGCCGAGCGTGAAGGCGCCGACCAGCGTGCCCCACAGATTGCCGACGCCGCCGAACACCACGACCATGAAGGAGTCGATGATGTAGCCCTGGCCGAGATTGGGGCTGACATTGTCGATCTGCGACAGCGCGACGCCGGCGAGCCCGGCGATGCCGGAGCCGAGCCCGAAGGTCAGCGCATCGATGCGGCCGGTGCGGATGCCCATCGAGGCCGCCATCGCGCGGTTCTGCGTCACCGCGCGCATCTCGAGCCCGCAGCCGCGTGAAGCGCAACAGCGCCAGCAGCCCGACGAAGATCAGCAGCGTGAAGACGATGATCCACATCCGGTTATAGGTGATGGTGATGTGGCCGAGCTCGAACGCGCCGCTCATCCAGGACGGGTTGCCGACGTCCTTGTTGGTCGGACCGAACGCCGTGCGCACCGCCTGCTGCAGGATCAGCGACAGCCCCCAGGTGGCGAGCAGCGTTTCCAGCGGCCGGCCGTAGAGGAAGCGGATGATGCCGCGCTCGATCAGGATGCCGACGGCGCCGGCGACCACGAAGGCGAGCGGGATCGCGATGACGAGCGAGTAGTCGAACAGCGCCGGGATTGTGGGCGCGGATCACCTCCTGCACCACGAAGGTGGTGTAGGCGCCGAGCATGACCATCTCGCCGTGCGCCATGTTGATGACGCCCATCACGCCGAAGGTGATGGCGAGGCCGATGGCGGCGAGCAGCAGCACCGAGCCGAGCGAAAGCCCGTACCAGGCGTTCTGCACCGCGGTCCACAGCGCGAGGCCGTTCTGGATCGACGCGATGGCATCGGCGGCCGCCTTCTTCACCGCCGGCGGCGCGCTTGGCCGGCAGGCCGCCGAGCAGCGCGAGCGCGTCCTGGTCGCCGCGCTGGCGGATCACCGCGATGGCGTCGAGCTTGTCGGCCTCGGACGCGCTGTCGAGATAGAGCACGACCGCGGCGCGCGCCTCGATCAGCGCCTGCTTCACCCGCGCGTCGGTCTCCTTGGCGATCGCCTGTTCGAGCGTCGGCAGCGCGTTCGGCATCGCGCGACTTGAACACCGCCTTGGCGCGGCCTCCAGCCGCTTCGCCGGGTCGGGCGACATCAGGGTCAGGCCGCCGAGCGCCGCCTGCGATGATCCCGCGCAGCCGGTTGTTGAGGCGGACCGGCGCGAGATCGCGCGGGCGCAGCGCCGGTCGACAGCCTCGCCGGTCGCGGCGTCGAACAGCTTGTCGGAGCCTGTCCCTGATGAAAACGCGCTTGCTGTCGGCGCTGAACAGCAGCCGGCCGTCCTGCAGCGCCTCGATGACGGTCGCGGCGAGCGGATTGCCGCTGCGCGGCGACGCCGTTGATGCCCTCGATCGTGTCGCTGAAGCTGTCGGTCGTGAAGTGGAGCAGCGCGTCCTCGTAGGGCCCGGCGCGTGCGCGCTGGCCGCAGCAGCGCAGCCAAGCACGGCCAAGCGCCCAGACGAGCGCCATGCAGCGATCGCGGAAGAGCACACATCCTCTGATGTCCCGGCATCGTAGGAAGAGCGAGGCGGCCATCTGGGCCGCCTCCCGTCTTGGCTTCACGGCGCGGCTCATTACGACCCGCCGCCGCACTTCTTGGTCACGGTGTTGTAGTTGCCGCACTTGAGCGTGACCCAGTCGGCCTCGAGGTCCTTCGAGCCCGGCAGGAAGTCGGACCAGGCGTCGCCCGGCACCAGGCCCGGCGTCTTCCAGACCACGTCGAACTGGCCGTCGCGCGCGCACCTCGCCGATGAACACCGGCTTGGTGATGTGGTGGTTCGGCAGCATCTTCGAGATGCCGCCGGAGAGGTTCGGCGCCTCGATGCCCGGGCAGCGCGTCGATCACCTTGTCCGGATCGGTCGTCTTGACCTTCTCGACCGCCTTCACCCACATGGCGAAGCCGATGACATGGGCTTCCATCGGGTCGTTGGTGACGCGCTTCGGGTTCTTGGTGAAGGCCTGCCAGGTCTTGATGAACTCGGCGTTGACCGGCGCCTTGTCCGACATGAAGTAGTTCCAGGCGGCGAGATGGCCGACCAGCGGCTTGGTGTCGAGGCCGGCGAGCTCTTCCTCGCCGACCGAGAACGCCACGACCGGAATGTCGGTCGCCTTGACGCCGGCGTTGCCGAGCTCCTTGTAGAACGGCACGTTGGCGTCGCCGTTGATGGTCGAGACGACGGCGGTCTTCTTGCCGGCGGAGCCGAACTTCTTGATGTCGGAGACGATCGTCTGCCAGTCGGAATGTCCGAACGGCGTGTAGTTGATCATGATGTCGGCGTCGGCGACGCCCTTCTGCTTCAGATAGGCTTCGAGGATCTTGTTGGTGGTGCGCGGATAGACGTAGTCGGTGCCCGCGAGCACCCAGCGCTTCACCTCGCCGCCGTCCTTGCGACATCAGGTAGTCGACGGCCGGGATCGCCTGCTGGTTCGGCGCGGCGCCGGTGTAGAACACGTTGCGCTCGCTCTCCTCGCCTTCGTACTGCACCGGATAGAACAGGATGCTGTTGAGCTCCTTGAACACCGGCAGCACCGACTTGCGCGACACCGAGGTCCAGCAGCCGAACACCGCGGCGACCTTGTCCTTGGTGATCAGCTCGCGCGCCTTCTCGGCGAACAGCGGCCAGTTCGAGGCCGGATCGACGACGACGGCTTCGAGCTTCTTGCCGAGCAGGCCGCCCTTCTTGTTCTGCTCCTCGATCAGCATCAGCATGACGTCCTTCAGCGTGGTCTCGCTGATCGCCATGGTGCCGGAGAGCGAATGCAGAATGCCGACCTTGATCGTGTCCTGGGCCTGGGCGGGCAAGCGCCGCCGCAAGGCCGAGTGCCAGTGCCGGCCGTGGCGGCAAGCAAGCGGCGGGCGAGCGGTCGCTCGGCGACCGCGCCAAGGGATGTGATGCATCGCGATGTCCTTCTGTTGACGCGCGCGAACGGCCCGGCAGCCTGTTGGCAAAACCCCGGCGGCCTCTCGCGTCCGAGGGAATCGCAAACCGCGTGCCAAGCCCGTCGAAGGCCGGAAACCATTGCAGTTTCGGAGCGATGCGGCGCTTGGTTCTGGCGACCACGCCATGCTGCACGATCGCGTGACTGGTCGAAAAACAGATCGAATTGCCTAAAATTTAATAGCAGCCGCGGTCGAGCAGGCGCCCTCGCCCGAACCAACTTCAGCCAACGCATTGAATTAACTCAGTAATGGGCCCGAAATCCGGCGCCGTTAGCGGCGCGGCGGCTTGGCGGCGAACTCCGAGCCGCGCACACACATCCGCCCGCGCGGATCCTGCCAGAGCCTCTCGGTCGCATGCAGATGGCCGAGCGCCCGCGCCACGGTGCGGAAGTCGTAGGCGGAGAACCGCTCCGCGATGTCGGTGTAGTAGAGCGGCTCCTTGCCGATGGCAGCCGAGGATCTTCTCGGCCAGCGCCGCGACCGTCGGCTCATCGCCGCCCTTGCCCGACGGGATCAGCCTTGCCATTGACGTAGTCGTCGATCTTGGCACGGTCGGCATACGCGTAGGTGATGCGCTCGTAGTGCTCCTTCGGGATGCCCTCCGGGATGGTGGCGTCGATGCCGACCTTGGCGCCGGTCGGCACCACGCCGAAGCCCTGCGGCAGGCTCGGATCGAGCGGCTTTGCGCGCGCATTGCCGACGATCATGATGTCGCTTGATCGCCCTGGACGCGGGTGGCGATCGCCCACTCGACCTCGGTCGGGTCGTTGACGTCGATATCGTCGTCGACCACCACGACGTGCTTGAGGTCCATGACCGAGAGCGCGGCGAGCAGCGCGTTCTTGCCCTCGCCCGGCTGCTTCTTGATCGAGATCACGGCGTGCCAGAAGGCGCAGCCGCCGAGCGTGACGTTGATGTCCTTGACCTGCACGCCGGCGGTCTTGAGCGCCTGCGCGGATCGCCGCGTAGCGCGTCGGCGCGGCGAGCCAGGTGTTCTCCCACGGCATGTGCAGGTTGTAGTAGATCGCGTCCTTGCGCATCGAGATCGCCTTGATGCGCACCAGCGGATTCCAGTGCAGACCACCCATCAGGCGGGTGAACTCGCCGAAGCGACCCTCCGGATACGTCCAACCGGTCGGCAGAATTTCAGCCTCCAGCACGATCTCGGCGTCGGCGATATACGGCAGATCGATGGTCTCGCACGGCGCCAGTTCGACCGGCGCGCCACGAATACCGCCCGCGATCGCCATCTCGTCGACGCCGAGCGGCGCGCGGTAGCCCGACCCGGTGATCTCGATCGGATGGGTGCCGATCGAGATCGAGATCGGCAGCGGCTCCTTGCGCTCGAAGGCGCGCTGCGCAAACAGCCGCATGTTGTTCGGCGTGACGATGTCGATGCCGGTGAGGCTCTTCTCCTTGACGATGAAGCGATAGATTCCGCTGTTGATGCCGAGTTCGGGATCGCGCGCGATCACCACGCCGGCCGTGATCATCGGACCGCCGTCGTAGATCGACGACATCGGGATCGGCAGCTTGTAGAGGTCGACATCGTCGCCGAGCAGCACGACCTCGCGGGTCGGCGAGGTCTTGACGTGCTTCGGCGGGATCGGCTGGTCGATGCCCTGCGTTCAGCTTGTCCTCGACCTCCCGGTACGTCTCGCAGCCGAGCGCCATGATGGCGCGCTCGTTTCGAGCGGATGATGCCGGAGACCACCGGCATGTCGTAGCCGATCACGTTGTGGAAATAGAGCGCGGTCTTGGCCTGGTCGACCAGGGTGGCGATGTGCCGGATGTCGACCGGCTGGTGCAGATCGACGAGCTCGCCGACCTGCCGCGAGCCGGTCGAGGAATTGGCGGAAGTTCTCCTGCATGCGGCACCCTGCGATGACCCGCCCGCGTTCTAAGGTGTCGCGGCCGTTGCGCTATGCATAGCGGAGCGCCGCAGCCGCCGGAAGCAGTCTCGCGACATGGGGTGAGATGCGGTGGCGCATGAGCGAGGGGACAAAATGCAACGGCCGGGCAATCGCCCGGCCGCGCAATCGAAGTTGGATGGGATCGCTTACCGGCACGGGCCCCAGTACCCTTGATACTCCTTACCGCCGGCGCCGTAGGTGTTCCAGCACTGGGTGGTCCTGCCGACCTTCCAACGCGTGCCGGGGAAACCAATTGGCGCCCATCCGGGCGTGCAGCTGACGATGCCTCTCTCTTTCCATTGCTTGGAGTTGTAGGAGCATGCTCCGACGTATTGCGCATTGGCCGGCCAGGCCGCCAGCATGACCGGAGCGGCCAGAACGGCTGCGGCCAGCGCCGCACGCGTGATGGTTTTCATGAGTGATGCCTCAAGGTTCGAATTGTCTGGTCCAACGCGATGTTGGTCCGCCACTCACAGTGTCGCCGATGTCAGCCACGAACGAAAGCGTCTTCCTTGTCTTAAGTTTATGATCCAAAAATGCTTTCTTCGATTTTGTTTCGTTCACACAGCAGAATGATTCAGAAGTTGCAGGCGGATCGTCGCGAGAACGATTTGGTCGGATTGCGACGCGATGACCGGTGGCGATAACAGCGCCCAAACGACAACGGCCGGGCGTTCGCCCGGCCGTATACGCTTCGCGATCAACAAGGCCGACGTTATCGGCACTTGGACCAGTATCCTCCGTACTCCTTACCGCCGGCGCCATAGGTGGACCAGCAGTTGGTGAGGGACTTGCTGACCTTCCAGCGAGAGCCCGGCTCGCCGATGGGCGCCCAGCCCGTCGGGCAGGTGACGATGCCCTTCTGGACCCAGTCCTTCGACTTGTACGAGCAGTAGACCGCCGGGACGTAGACCGGGCTTACGGTCACTTTGGTACGGGCCTCAGCCGTGCTCGGGGCCAGGGATGGCGCGAGCGCGAGAGCGGCGGCAGCAGCAGCGAATGCCAGTTTATACATGGCAGATTTCCGTCTTAGAGGGCGGCAAGCTGCAGTCGTGGCATTTCGCCGGGGTTCGACATGCCAACTTCAACCTGCGCACCTTCGAGTTGTGGCGACAGGGCGGCAAAATAGAGGCAAAATGGCGAATTTACAAGCGGAATTTCCACATAACCATATGATATTATTGACGTTTACGTCGATTTTATTTTTACTGAGACTTTATGCATTCTGGCTCGCCGCGCCGTAAATTGTAGTAAAATCAATTCCCCGAATTCAATCTAAGATTGCGTTTGACGCCACCTCAAAAGCAAACGGCCGGGCAAATGCCCGGCCGCGCAACAGAACGATGATCCAGGAATGCTTACCTGCACTTGCTCCAATAGCCGGTGTAGTCCTTACCGCCGGCGCCGTAGGTGCTCCAGCAGTTGGTCAGCTTCTTGCTGACCTTCCAACGCGTGCCCGGGAAGCCGATCGGATCCCATCCGGTGGGGCAGGTCACGATGCCCTTCTGCACCCAGTCCTTCGACTTGTACGAGCAGTAGATCGCCGGGACGTACTTCGGGCTCACCGTGACCCTCGTGGCGGCTTCGGCCGAACTCGGCGCAAAGGACGGCACGAACGCCATAGCGGCAGCAGCAGCAACAAATGCCAGTTTATACATTGCTGACTTCCATCTTAGAGGGTGCAAGTGTTGCAATGGCATCTCGCCGGGGTCCGACAATGCCAGCTCCAACAGGCGCACCTTCGAGTTGTGGCGACAAGGTGGCAGAGTAAAGTCTAGATAAAGAAGTGACAAGAAAATTATTTCTCCATTTCGGGTTTTTATTTAGTTCTTTTTTGAACCTTTCACAGAATCGCGTCGTCGACTGCTTCGCCATGAGATTCGTAGAATTCTCCGGCCGCGATTCCGCTGTGGGAATCCCCTGCCACTCCGGCTATGGATTTCGCCCCCAGCGCGGAGTCCACAGCCGCGCGTTTTCCCGGGAGGAATCAGCAGCGTGAGCCACGAAACCATGCGCGCCCTTGTTCTGCGCCAGCACGGCGGTCTCGAAAATCTCGCGGTCGTCAGCGACCACCCCTTGCCGGCCGCCACCGAGGGTCACGTGGTGATCCGGGTCCGGGCCTCCTCATTCAATTACCACGACGTCTTCACCGTCCGGGGCATGCCGGGCATCAAGGTCCCCCTCCCGGTCGTGATCGGCCTCGACATGGCGGGCGAGATTACCGAGGTCGGTCCCGGGGTAACCGGCTGGAAGGCCGGCGACCGGGTGCTGGTCAACCCGCTCAACAAGAACAAGGGCCTGATGGGCGAAATGCTCGACGGCGGCATGGAGGAATATTGCCGGGTCGCCGCCGACCAGCTGCTGCGCATGCCCGACGGGGTCAGCTTCGAGGCGGCGGCGTCGCTACCGGTCGCCTACGGCACCGCGCACCGCATGCTGATCACCCATGACACGGTGAAAAAGGGCGACCGGGTGGTGATCCTGGGCGCCTCGGGCGGTGTCGGCACCGGCTGCGTGATCCTCGCCAAGCTCCTGGGCGCCGAGGTCATCGCCTGCACGTCGAGCCCCGAGAAGATGCAGAAGCTCAAGGAGTTGGGCGCCGACCACGTACTCAACGTGAAGGAGACCGACTTCTCGAAATGGGCGGTCGACAAATACGGCAAGCCGCAGCGCCGCTCGCATGACGGCGGCGTCGACGTGGTGATCAATTTCACCGGTGGCGACACCTGGCATCCGTCGCTGCGCTGCCTCAAGCGCGGCGGTAAGCTTTTGGTCTGCGGCGCGACCGCCGGCTACGACCCGAAGGAAGACCTGCGCTACATCTGGAGCTTCGAGCTGCAGATCCTCGGTTCGAACAGTTTCTACGACGAGGACCTGACCGCCCTGATGAAGCTGATCGCCGACGGCAAGTTCAAGCCGGTCATCGACAAGGTCCTGCCGCTGGAGCAGGCCGCGGAGGGACTGCGGCTGATCCAGGACCGCGAAGTGATCGGCAAGGTTATCGTCACGCCGTGACGACGACCGCCAAGTTCCCCTCGATGCTGACGATCCTTCGGAGCAACAGGCATGACTGACGAAATGACCGTGGAGCGCGTGCAGCAGATGATCACGCGCGCGCCCTATCACCAGTGGCTCGGACTGAAGGTGGTGGCGCTGCACGACGACGGCATCGAACTCACCGCGACCTGGCGCGAAGAATGGGTGGTCAATCCGGAGCGCCGCTACACCCACGGCGGCGTGCTGGCGGCCCTGATCGATCTCGGCGCCGACTGGGCGATGGTGAAGAAGCTCGGACGCGCGGTGCCCACCATCGACCTGCGGGTCGACTACCACAGCGCCGCCATGCCGGGCGATCTCACGGTGAAGGGCAAGGCGGTCCGCCTGGGCAGCCAGTTCTCATGTGCCGAGGCGCAGGTGCTCGATGCGCAAGGCAAGCTCCTGGCCAGCGGCCGCGGCACCTATTTCACCGCGCCGCCGAAGGCGTAGAGTACGAAGACGTTGAGCGGTCGCCGGATGTCGCACTGGCCGCGAAGGCGGTGCGCTCCCCTCCCCCTTGCGGGGAGGGGTTGGGGGTGGGGGTCCATCGATATTCCCTATGGCCAAGACTGAAGTTTCACCGAACTACCCCCCTCCCCACCCCTCCCCCGCACGGGGGGAGGGAGCCGACCGCCACTCGGGAAAGAGCAGCGGCTCGGGATCAAGCAGGACTGGCTCCGAACTCGGCTTCAGCAATCTCGGCGACCTGATCCGCCGCGACCGCGACTTGAGCAAGACCGCGGTCATCGATCTCGGCGGCGAGGACGGACCGCGGGACTTCAGCTATCGGCAGGTCGACGACATGGCGAACGGCGTCGCGCGGGCTCTTGCCCGGCGCGGCCTCGCGCGCGGCGAGCGCGTCGCCATCCTGTCGGCCAACCGCGCCGAATATCTCGCCGCCTACTACGGCATCATGCGCGCCGGGTTGGTCGCGGTGCCGGTGAACTTCAAATTTCCACGTACGACCATCCATTTCATTCTGCAGGATTCCGGAGCCAAGCTCCTTTTCTGCGACGTCGCGCGGCTCGCGGACTGCCCCGCCGGCCTTCCGGTCGTGTGCTTCGGCGGCTCTTCCTTACCCTCCCCTGGAGGGGGAGGGTCGGCGAGCGAAGCGAGCCGGAGTGGGGTGGCGCTTTCCTTGCCTCACGAAGGCTCACCCCCATCCGACGCGCTCCGCGCGTCGACCTCCCCCCTCCAGGGGGAGGTGAAGCAAGCTGCGGGCACCATTGACTTCAGTGCTTTCCTCGATCCCGGAGAGTTCGAGACAATCGTCCCGGCCCAGGGCGAGCCGGCGATGTTTCTCTACACCTCGGGCTCGACCGGAACGCCGAAGGGCGTCGTACTCTCGCACCAGAGTCACATCTGGGTGGTCGAGACGCGGCTTGCGCCCGGCCTCGACCGGCATCGCTATCTGATCGCCGCGCCGCTCTACCACATGAACGCGCTGGCGCTGTCCAAGCTCGCCTGCGCGGCGCACGCCACCATTATTCTGCTGCCGCAGTTCACCGCCCGCGACTATATCGCGGCGATCGGCCGCTATCGCTGCACCTGGCTCACCGCGGTGCCGCCGATGATCGCCATGATGTTACGGGAGGCCGACCTCCTGGCGCGCACCGACCTCTCCAGCGTCGAGTTCATCCGGATGGGCTCGGCGCCCGTTAGCCAGAGCCTGATGCAGGCCATCCACGCGGTGCTGCCGCAGGCCTCGGTCACCAACGCGTATGGCACGACCGAAGCGGGGCCGGTGGTGTTCGGGCCGCACCCGCAGGGGCTGCCGCAGCCCGAGATGTCGGTCGGTTATCCGCACCCCAAGGTCGCGTTACACCTGGTCGACGGCGACACGCGCAACGCCGAACAGGGCGTCCTGGAGATGAAGTGCCCGGCCGCGATGAGCGGCTATCACAATCGGCCCGACGCTCAAGCCGCCGTTCACCGATGACGGCTTCTACATCACCGGCGACGTGTTCCGGCGGGACGCCGACGGCTTCCACTATTTCGTCGGACGCATCGACGACATGTTCGTCTCGGGCGGCGAAAACATTTATCCAGCCGATGTCGAGCGCATGCTGGAGCGTCACCCAGGCATCGCGCAGGCGGCCGTCGTGCCGATCGATGACGACATCAAGGGCCAGAAGCCCGTGGCGTTCGTGGTGCCGAAGCCGGAGCGCACGCCCGACGCCGACGAGGTCAAGCGCTTCGCCCTCGCCAACGCGCCGGCCTATGCGCATCCGCGGTTCGTGTGGTTCGTCGAAGAGCTGCCGCTCGCCTCGACCAACAAGATCGACCGCAATCTGCTGCAACGAATGGCAGCGGAGCGCGTCGCCGCTACAGGGTGACCGGCCAAGACGCGTGTCCCGGGCGCAGCGCAGCACGAAGTGTTACGCTGTAGACCCGGGATCGCAACGGACACCGCCTTCGTAAAGGTCCCGGATCAGCGGCGCACCGCTTCGCGCTGCACCGCGTCCGGGACACGGAATGTGCATACGTCGTCTGCTACATCTTGAGGTTCAGGGCCTTCACCACCGGGCCCCAGCGCGTCACTTCCTCCTCGAGGAAGCGGCGGGTCTTCTCGGTGTTCGAATCGGCGACCGGTTCGAGCCCCGCCTTGGCGAAGACCTCCTGAAATGCCGGGTCGGCCATCAGGCGGCGGTTGGCGTCGCCGATCTGATCGATGATCGGCTTCGGCGTGGCGGCCGGCGCGAACAGGCCAATCGCCAGGAGACCGATCATTCCGGGTACTCCTTGCTCGATCGCGGTCGGAATGTCCGGCGCGCCTTTGAGCCGCTCCGCTGAATTCACCGATAGAATGCGAATCTTGCCGGCGCGATGCAGCTCGAGCAATTGCCCGGTGACGTTCGGCGACATTGCCGGAATATGACCGCTGACCAGATCGGTGATGCCGGGGCCGGCGCCCTTGTAGGGAATGTGCACGAGGTCGCCAAGGCCGGTGAGTTGCTTGAACAGTTCGCCCGCGAGATTGCTCATCGTACCAGTGCCGGCGGAGCCATAGGACAGCTTGCCCGGATTGGCCTTTGCGTAGGCGATGAACTCCTTGAGATTGTGGGCCGGCACCGAGGCGTGCACGGCGATCGTGGTTGTCGATACCGCCAGCAGGCCGATCGGCACGAAGTCCTTGATCGGATCGTAAGCAACCTTCGCCATGGTCATTGGGTTGAGCACCATGGTGCTGGTGCTGCCGAGGATCAGCGTGTGTCCATCCGGCGTCGCACGCGCGACTTCGGTGGTCGCGATCGTGCCGGTGGCGCCGCCCTGGTTCTCGACATAGACAGTGCCGAGCAGGTTCTTCATGCGGTCGGCCCATTGCCGGCCCACGACGTCGTTCACGCCGCCGGCCGAAAACGGCACCATCAGCTTGATCGGCCGGTCGGGATAGGCCCAGGCCGGTAGCGGTATCAATGCCGCCGGCAGCGCCGTGGCCAATCCGAGTTTCAATACGTCGCGACGGTCCATGGTATTCTCGTCTTGCTTACCTATGAGGGGGTCGGGCGAAGCTTAGGGCAATCGCACTGTGCGGTGCGAGCCCATTTGCCGGGCATGAGCCGCGCTAAGCTGCGATATTATGGCGCAAACGCCCTCAAGTTCCGTAGCGACGCAGCGCCAATGGCGCGCCGGAGCACTGGCGCTACCACACCCCGAGCGGCTTGGACAGATCGCCGCGGAAGTGCTTGAGCACCGAGGCAACCGGATTGGGCGCCGCCTGGCCGAGACCGCAGATCGACGCGTCCCGCATCAGGGCCGAGAGTTCGTTCAGCAGTTCTTCGTTCCACGGCCCGGTTGCCATCAGCTTGGCAGCCTTCTCGGTGCCGACGCGGCAGGGCGTGCACTGGCCGCAGCTCTCGTCCTCGAAGAACCGCATGATGTTGAGCGCCACCGCCTTCATGTCGTCCTGGTCGGACAGCACCACGACGGCGTGCGAGCCGACGAAGCTGCCGTAGGGCTCGAGCGTGCCGAAGTCGAGCGGCAGGTCCGCCATGCCGGCCGGAAGGATCCCTCCGGACGCGCCGCCCGGCAGGTAACCCTTGAAGACGTGGCCGTCCTGCATGCCGCCGCAGAACTCCTCGATCAGTTCGCGGGCCGTAACGCCCGCGGGCGCAAGCACCACGCCCGGCTTCTTGACGCGGCCGGAGACCGAGAAGCTGCGAAAGCCCTTGCGCTCGCGGCGGCCATGCGAAGTGAACCACGGTGCGCCTTTCTCGACGATGTCGCGCACCCAGTAGAGGGTCTCGACGTTCTGTTCGAGCGTCGGCCGGCCGAACAGCCCGACCTGCGCCACATACGGCGGACGGTGACGCGGCAGGCCGCGCTTGCCTTCGATCGATTCGATCATCGCGGACTCTTCGCCACAGATGTAGGCGCCCGCGCCACGGCGCTGGTGAATGCGCGTGTGACGCGCCAGGCCCGCAGCTTCGACCTTGGCGAACTCGCGCTCCAGCAGCAGCCGGACCTCGGGATATTCGTCGCGCAGATAGAAATAGGTGTCGGGCGCTTCGACCACCCAGGCGCCGATCAGCATGCCCTCGATGAACCGGTGCGGATCACGCTCCAGGTAGTAGCGGTCCTTGAACGTGCCGGGCTCGCCCTCGTCGCCGTTGACTGCCATCAGCCGCGGCGCCTGTTCGGCCCGTACCAGCGTCCACTTGCGGCCGGTCGGAAAGCCCGCGCCACCCAGGCCGCGCAGACCGGCGTCGCTCACCGCCTTGATCAGCTCGTCGCGCGTGCGCTTGCCGTCGAGACATTCGGCGAGCAGCCGGTAACCCCCGGCCGCCCGGTACGCGGCGAAGTCGGCCGGCGTGTCGTAGGCATGCGCATGGGTGCCGGCGGCAACCGCGGCAGTCATCCCCTGCGGCGTTGCCGCAAACACCTGGACGTGGCCGACCGCGGCGACCGGCGCGCGGTCGCATGCGCCCATGCAGGGCGCGCGCATGACGCGAACGTTGGGGCCGAGCGTTCTCGGCAATTCCTGCAGCAAGCGCTCCGAACCCGCCATTGCGCAAGACAGCGAGTCGCAGACCCGCACCGTGATCGGCGGCGGCGGCGCTTCACCCTCCTTCACGACGTCGAAATGAGCATAGAACGTCGCGACCTCGTAGACCTCGGCCTGCGCGAGCTTCATCTCCTGCGCCAGCGCGGCGAGATGCGCCGCCGATATGTGGTGATACTTGTCCTGGATCAGATGCAGGTACTCGATCAGCAGATCGCGCCGCCGTGGACGGTCGCCGAGCAGCGCGGCCACGTCGGCGAGCGCCTGCGGATCGGTCTGGCGTCCCTTCGGCGTCCGCCCCGGACGCCGGCGGGCGGCTGCAGCCGGTTTGGTCTCCATCTTATTCACGTATGATCAGCCCCGCACTGCCGCCACATCAGAACAGCCCAACGATGCGGCCGTCCGGTCCGATGTCGATCGAGTCGGCGGCCGGCACGCGCGGCAGGCCCGGCATCGTCATGATCTCTCCGCAGATCGCCACCACGAACTCGGCGCCGGCCGAGAGCCTGACCTCGCGCAGGTTGATGGTGTGATCGGTGGGCGCGCCCTTGGCGTCCGCGTTGGTCGAGAAGCTGTACTGGGTCTTGGCGATGCAGACCGGCAGCTTGCCGTAGCCCATGTCCTCGAACGACTTGAGCTGGTCGCGCACCGACTTGTCCGCGGACACGTCCTTCGCGCGGTAGATTTCCTTGGCGATGGTGCGGACCTTCTCGAAGAGCGGCATGTCGTCGGGATAGAGCAGCTTGAGCTTGCTCTTACCGCTGTCGCAGGCCTTCACAACGGCGCGCGCAACGTCGGCGGCGCCCTCCCCGCCCATCGCCCAGTGGTCGGCCATCAGCGCCTCGACGCCGAGCGCCTTGCACTTCTCCTTGACCAGCGCGATCTCGGCGTCGGTATCGGCCGAGAAACGGTTGATCGACACCACCGGCACGATGCCGAACTTCTGCACGTTCTCGACGTGGCGGGCGAGGTTGGCCATGCCGGCGTCTAGCGCCTTCAAGTCTTCCTTCTTGAGGTCCTCTTTCTTGACGCCGCCGTGCATCTTGAGCGCACGGATGGTGGCGACCAGCACCGCGCAGTCGGGCGACAGGCCGGTCTTACGGCACTTGATGTCGAGGAACTTCTCGCCGCCCAGGTCGGCGCCGAAGCCGGCTTCGGTCACCACGTAGTCGGCGAGCTTGAGCGCGGTCGTGGTCGCCAGCACCGAGTTGCAGCCGTGCGCGATGTTGGCGAACGGGCCGCCGTGGATGAACGCGGGCGTGCCTTCGAGCGTCTGGACGAGGTTGGGCGAGAGCGCCTCCTTGAGCAGCACCGTCATCGCACCGTGCGCCTTGAGGTCGCGCGCCCGCACCGGTTTGCGGTCGCGGGTATAGGCGACGATGATGTTGCCGATGCGCTCTTTGAGGTCGTCGAGATCGGAGGCGAGGCAGAAGATCGCCATGATCTCGGAGGCGACCGTAATGTCGAAGCCGGCCTCGCGCGGGAAGCCGTTGGCGACGCCGCCGAGCGAACAGACGATCTCGCGCAACGCGCGGTCGTTCATGTCCATCACGCGCCGCCACGCGACGCGGCGGCTGTCGATGCCGAGTTCGTTGCCCCAGTAGATGTGGTTGTCGATCAGCGCCGACAGCAGATTGTGCGCCGACGTGATGGCGTGGAAGTCGCCGGTGAAATGGAGATTGATGTCCTCCATCGGCACCACCTGGGCATAACCGCCGCCGGCCGCACCGCCCTTCATGCCGAACGACGGGCCGAGCGACGGCTCGCGCAGGCACAGCATTGCCTTCTTGCCGATGTGGTTGAGCGCATCGGTCAGGCCGACCGTGGTGGTGGTCTTGCCTTCGCCCGCCGGCGTCGGGGTGATCGCCGAGACCAGGATCAGTTTCCCGTTCGGCTTGTTCTTGAGCGACTTGATGAAGTCCATCGAGAGCTTGGCCTTGTAATGGCCGTATGGCTCGAGATTCTCAGGGCTGATGCCGAGTTTTTCCTTGGCGAGTTCCAGGATCGGCCGCTTCTTGGCGGCCTGGGCAATTTCGATGTCTGAAAGGGGCTTCTGATGCTGGGAGGCGGGCATTGAGATGGTCCGGTTAGAGAGCGTGAATGATTCGAATTGCGTCCGCGCGCGAGGCGCTTGCGATTGCGCCCTCTCCCCTTGCGGGAGAGGGCATGATGGTTTGTCCGCACATCGGATTGGGTGAGGGGTACCCCTCACCCAACTGAAATCTTTGCAAAGTCTGTGCTGCCCTCTCCCGCAACGGGAGAGGGCGCAGCAATGCACGGCGCGCTCGCGGAGAGAGACTGCAAGTTCTCGGAGAGATCAAGTGAGCCTCGCGCCCGTCGAGATGTTGGCAGCCTTGGCCCATTCGCCCGCGCCCACCTTTGGCCCATCGGCTTGCACGCGCGTGACCTTGAACCGCCCATCGGCGCAGACGACGGTGATGCCGTCGGGTTCGACCGCGACGATCTCGCCCATCTTGCCGGCGATGCCCTTGGGGTCCTTGGCGGGAAGCGGCTTGGCGTCGAATATCCTGAGGGTCTTGCCGTCGAGCGTCGACCAGGCGCCGGGCGCCGGGTTGCAGCCGCGGATCAGCGGATCGATCTGCCGCCAGGACTTGGCCCAGTCGATGCGCGCGTTTTCGGGGCCGCAGCGCCCTTCGTACGTCGCCTTCGACTCGTCCTGCTTGATGCGCGGCGCCTTGCCGGCCTTCACAAGGTCGACAGCTTCGAGCATCGCCTCGACACCCATCGGAAACAGCCGGTCGAAATAGACGGTGCCGAGCGTGTCGGTTGCGCTAATTGGCGTCTTCTTCTGAATCAGCACGTCACCGGTATCGAGCCCGTTGTCCGGCCAGAAGATCGACAGGCCGGTTTCCTTTTCGCCGAGGATGATCGGCCAGTTGATCGCGGACGCGCCGCGATAGGCCGGCAGCAACGACGGGTGATACTGGATCGAGCCGTGGGTCGGGATGTTGAGAAAGTCCTCCGGCACGAACAGCGTGACGAACGCCATCACCTGCAGGTCGGGCTTCAGCCCCTTGAACTCCTCCCACACTTCCGGCTTGCGGTACGACGCCGGCTGAAACACCGGCAGCTTGGCGGCGAGCGCGGCTTCCTTCAGCGGGTCGGCCTTGGCGCCTTCTTTTTCGGGCGCGACGTAGACGCCAACGACATTCTCGCCGCGCTTGACGAGCGCTTCGAGCACCGCCTTGCCGAACGCCTGCTGGCCATGAACAACGATACGCATTGCACGATCTCTCCCCTGCTCCGCTGTCGTCGCCGGGCTTGACCCGGCGACCCATCTTACAAAACGCTTTTCGCTCGAAGATGGATGCCCGGGGTCAAGCCCGGGCATGACACCTGTTGTGTTGCGCCGTTCGTGCTACGCCGCCTCGGCCTTGGCGGGCTTCTCCGGCGCGGTGATCGCGCCGGACGTCTTGATCTCGGCGAGTTCGTCGGCCGAGTAGCCCAGCACCTTGGTGAGGATTTCCTCGGTGTGCTCACCCAAGAGCGGCGAGCGCATCACCTCGGTGATCGAGTTCGGACATCTTCACCGGGTTGCCGACGGTGAGATACTTGCCGCGGCCCGGATGGTCGACCTCGACCACCGTGCCGGTGTCGCGCAGCGATTTCTCCTCGGCGATCTCCTTCATCGACAGGATCGGTCCGACCGGAATGTCGTGCTCGTTGCAGATGTTCATGACCTCGAACTTGCTCTTGGTCATGGTCCACTCTTCGATGGTGTTGAAGATGTGCTTGAGCCGCGGCAACCGCGCCGGCGGCGTGGCGTAGTCCGGATCGGTCTTCCACTCCGGCTTGCCGATCAGATCGCAGATCGGCCCCCACACCGGCGCCTGGGTGATGAAGTAGATGTAGGCGTCGGGATCGTTCTCCCAGCCTTTGCACTTCAGGATCCAGCCGGGCTGGCCGCCGCCCGAGTCGTTGCCGGCACGCGGCACCGCCTTGCCGAAGGCGATGCCCTCGCCGTACTGGCTGTATTCGGAGAGCGGGCCGTGCGCCAGGCGCTGCTGATCGCGTAGCTTCACGCGCGCGAGATTGAGCACGCCGTCCTGCATGGCGCACAGCACCTTCTGGCCGCGGCCGGTGCGTTTGCGCTGATAGAGCGCGCAGACGATCCCGAAGGCGAGATGCAGGCCGGTGCCGGAGTCGCCGATCTGCGCGCCGGTGACCAGCGGCGGCCCCTCGCGGAAGCCGGTGGTCGAGGCAGCGCCGCCCGCGCACTGCGCAACGTTCTCATAGACCTTGCAGTCCTCGTAGGGACCCGGGCCGAAGCCCTTGACCGACGCGACGATCATTCGCGGGTTGGTCTTGTGGATGTACTCCCAGGTCAGCCCCATGCGGTCGAGCGCGCCGGGCGCGAAGTTCTCCACCAGCACGTCGCAATGCTTGATCAGCCGTTCCAGGATGTCCTTGCCCTTGGGATGCTTGCTGTCGATCGTGATCGAGCGCTTGTTGCCGTTGAGCATCGTGAAGTAGAGCGAGTCCTGCCCCTTCACGTCACGGAGTTGACCTCGCGTGATGTCGCCAACGCCGGGCCGTTCGACCTTGATGCAGTCGGCGCCCATGTAGCCGAGGAGCTGCGTGCAGGTCGGGCCGGACTGCACGTGCGTAAAGTCGAGGATCTTCACGCCGTCGAGCGCCTTGCCGGCCTGACCGAAGGGCCTGGTCGATGGGTTCGGGAGACCGTTCGCCGGCGTTAGCTTGGCGGCAGGCTTGCGTGGCGCGGCAGCGCGCGTTTTGCGGCGTGCGGCCCGTTCGGCGCGGCGCTCGGCAGCCGCCAGGCTGCGCGCCTTGGCGGCGGCTTTCTTCGGCGCCTTCACTTTCTTGGTCGCAGGCTTGGCGCTGCGCCCCGGCACTCTCGCCGCGGCATGACGTTGCGCGCGCTGCGCGACCGCTGCCTTCCGCTTCACCCGTTTCGCGGCTCTCGCTTGCTTCCTGGCCTTGGCCATCACGCTTCTCCTTGATCTCGATCTTGTGTCCCGGGCGCAGCGCAGAGCGAAGCGGTGCGCTGCAGAACCGGGACCGTTGCAAATTCGATACCTCGTGAGGTCCCGGATCAGCGGTGCATCACTTCGTGCTGCACCGCGTCCGGGACACAAGCCTCCCAATCACTTCTTTTTCAGTGCGCTCTGCGGATTAAGGTTGCCGATGCGGCCGGATTCGCTGCCCGACCCCGGATCGATCACCGCGTTGACGAGCGTCGGCTTGCCCGAGTCCATGGCCTCGTTCACCGCACGCCTGAGTTCGTCCGGCGTCGTCGCATTGACGCCGACGCCGCCAAACGCCTCCATCATCTTGTCGTAGCGCGCACCCTTGACGAACACCGTCGTCGCCGGATCGCTGCTCGCGTTGTTGACGTCGGTGCCGCGATAAATGCCGTCGTTGTTGAAGATGACGATGCAGACCGGCAGCTTGTAGCGGCAGATGGTCTCGACCTCCATGCCGGAGAACCCGAACGCCGAGTCGCCCTCGACCGCGAGCACGGGCTTGCCGGTCTCGACCGCGGCCGCGATCGCGTAGCCCATGCCGATCCCCATGATGCCCCAGGTGCCGACGTCGATGCGCTTGCGCGGCTGGTAGACGTCGATGATGCCACGCGCGAGGTCGAGCGTGTTGGCGCCCTCGTTGACGAGGATCGCGTCGGGACGCTCCTTGACGACGTTCTTCAGGACGCCGAGCGCGCCGTGATAATCCATCGGCGAGTTATTGTTCATCAGGCGCGGCGCCATCTTGGCAACGTTCTCGTCGCGCTTGCGCCGTCACCGTCTTGATCCAGTCCGCCACCTTCAACGGGAACGGGTCTTCACCCTTGGCGTTGAGCAGTGCGGAGACGCACGAACCGATGTCGCCAACCAGCGGCGCCACGATCTCGACGTTCGAGTCCATTTCCTTCGGCTCGATGTCGATCTGGATGAACTTCTTGGGCTCCGTGCCCCAGGCCTTGCCCTTGCCGTGCGAGAGTAGCCAGTTCAGGCGCGCGCCGATCAGCATGACGACGTCGGACTGCGCCAGCACGGTCGAGCGTGCCGCGCCCGCGCACAGCGGATGCGTGTCGGGGAGAAGTCCCTTGCCCATGCTCATCGGCAGAAACGGCACGCCGCTCTTCTCGACGAAAGCACGAATGGCGTCGTCGGCCTGGGCGTAGGCCGCGCCCTTGCCGAGGATGATCAGCGGACGCTTCGCGGACTTGAGCACGTCGAGCGCGCGCTTGACCGCAGTCCTGCGCGGGGATCTGCGCGGGCGCCGCGTCGATCACCTTGACGAGCGACTTCTTGCCCTTCTCGGCGTCGATCACCTGGCCGAACAGTTTCGCCGGCAGGTCGAGATAGACGCCGCCCGGACGCCCGGACACCGCGGCGCGGATCGCGCGCGCGATACCGATGCCGATGTCCTCGGCATGCAGGACGCGGTATGCGGCCTTGCAAAGCGGCTTGGCGATGGCGAGCTGGTCCATCTCCTCGTAGTCGCCCTGCTGCAGGTCGACGATCTCACGCTCGGACGAGCCGGAGATCAGGATCATCGGGAAGCAGTTGGTGGTGGCGTGCGCGAGCGCGGTCAGGCCGTTGAGGAAGCCCGGCGCCGACACCGTGACGCAGATGCCCGGCTGCTTGGTCAGGAACCCCGCGATGGAGGCCGCATAGCCGGCGTTCTGCTCGTGACGGAACGAGAGGACGCGGAGGCCTTCGGCCTGCGACATGCGCAGGAAGTCGGTGATCGGGATGCCGGGAACGGCATAGATCGTCTTCACGCCGTTGAGCTTGAGCGCATCGATGATGAGGTGAAAGCCGTCGGTCAGTTCGCGTTCGGCTTCGGCGGCCGGAGTTTTCTGGGCGACTGCTGCTTCTGCCATGGGTGTCCTCCTGTTTCTTCCGCCGTCATGCCCGGGCAATGACACCGAATTTACTCGCAGCATTCGATGACATCTCTCAGTCCAGATAGTCGGCGTACTTCTCCACGTGCTCGGCCAGGCCGAGCGCGTGACTGCGGACCAGCTCCTCGGCGCGCGACGGTGTCGCGCGCCTCCAGCGCCTCGATGATCGACATGTGATCGCGGATCGAACGCGTGGCGCGGTCGCGTCTCGCCGATGGTCTTTCGCCGGATCATGCGCATGTGCGTGAACAGGTTGGCGGCGAGCTCGATCAGCACGCCGTTGCCGCTCATGCGGATGATGGTCTGGTGAAACTCGATGTTGACCTCGGAATATTCGTCGAGCTGGGCCTGCAACTGACCGTCCTCGAAGGTCGCGAACATCTCGGCGCAAGCGTGGCAATCTCGGCGTCGCTCGCGGTCGTCGTGATGAGACGCGCCGCCATGCTTTCGAGCGCCGCCCAGGCGGTGATCATCTCGATCACTTCGCGCCTGGTCTTGCGCACCACATAGACGCCGCGGCGCGGCACCGAGCGTACGAAGCCTTCGCGCTCGAGTTGCGCCATCGCCTCGCGCACCGGCGTGCGGCTGATGCCGAACTGGAGCGCGAGCTGACGCTCGTCGAGGCGGATGTCCTCGCGGCTGCGGTAGACGTCCATCGCGGCGATGACGTCCTTGAGCGCCGAATAGGCCTTGCGCTTGAAGCTTTCCGGGCTGGCGAGCGGCTCGACTGCGACCCGCGGCGGCGAGCCGCCGGCGGCGGCCGGATCGCGGTCCGAACCGGTGCTGAGATCGGAAGATCGCGCGGAGCTGCTCATCTGGTATACAATATTCCAGTCATTTGCCTGCACGCAACCCGGAGCGGATCTTCCCTGCCGGAACCGTATGTTAGACGGGCCCGGCGAAAGACCTGCCGTCCCTACATCGCCGGACGCGGCCCGCAGCCGCGTCAGCGCGTTCGAGATCAGCGGCCAGAACAGCGCGATCAGGCCCGAGCGCCATGATGCTGCCGACGAGCGCGTTCGACCAGAAGATGCCGAGACTGCCCTGCGACGCGAGCAGCGACTGTCGGAAGTTCTCCTCGGCCTTGTCGCCCAGCACGATCGCCAGCACCATCGGCGCGAGCGGGTAGTTGCACTTCTTCAGGACGTAGCCGACGCACGCCGAACACCAGCATCATCACGACGTCGAAGGTCGAGTTGTGCACGGTGTAGGCGCCGATCGCGCAGAGCACCAGGATCATCGGCGCAATGATGCTGAAGGGGATGCGCAGAATCGCGGCGAACAGCGGCACGCAGGTCAGCACGACGAGCAGGCCGAAGATGTTGCCGAGATACATGCTCGCGATCAGGCCCCAGACGAACTCCTTCTGCTCGACGAACAGCAACGGACCGGGCTGCAGCCCCCAGATCAGCAGACCGCCGAGCAGCACCGCCGCGGTCGGCGAGCCGGGCACGCCAAGCGACAGCATCGGCAGCAGCGCGGCGGTGCCGGCGGCATGCGCGGCGGTCTCCGGCGCCACCACGCCTTCGATCTCGCCCTTACCGAAATTGTGCCCGTTCTTGGACGCGCGCTTGGCGATCCCGTAACTCATGAACGAGGCCGGCGTCGCGCCGGCGGGCGAGATGCCCATCCAGCAGCCGATGACGCAGGAACGCAGCGAGGTCGTCCAATAGCGCCGGCAGCTTCGCCCAGGTCTGCGAACACGATCCTCGGATTGATGCCGGCGCGGCCGCCCTTGAAGCTCAGGCCTTCCTCGATCGAGAGCAGGATCTCGCCGATGCCGAACAGTCCGATCACCGCGATCAGGAAGTCGAATCCGGTGAGCAAGGTCTCGGAGCCGAAGGTCAGCCGCAGTTGCCCGGTCGACCTGGTCGAGACCGACGGTGGCGAGCGCAAAGCCGATGAACATGGCGGCGATGGTCTTGAACGGCGGCTCCTTGCTCATGCCGACGAAGCTGCAGAACGCCAGGAAATACACGGAGAACTGTTCCGCCGGTCCGAACTTGAGCGCGAACGCCGGCGACCAGCGGCGCCACCAGGGTGATCATCATCACGGCGAACAGCGCGCCGACGAAGGAGGAGGTGAACGCCGCGGTCAATGCCTCGCCGGCGTGGCCTTGCCGCGCCATCGGGTGGCCGTCGAACGTGGTCGCCACCGACCAGGGCTCGCCTGGAATGTTGAACAGGACCGACGTTATGGCTCCGCCGAACAGCGCACCCCAGTAGATGCACGACAACATGATGATCGCCGACGTCGGCGACATCGAAAATGTCAGCGGCAGGAGGATCGCAACGCCGTTGGCGCCGCCTAGGCCCGGCAGCACGCCAATCAGCACCCCGAGCACGATGCCGAGCAGCATGACGCCGATGTTGAACGGCTGCAACGCAACCGCGAAGCCCTGAAACAGATTGGCAAGCTCTTCCATCGACTGTCCTCGAACTGCGGCGGTCTTGCCGGACCGCTAGAATCCCAAGAAGGCCTCGATCGGCCCCTTGGGCAAGGGCACGAGGAACCATCTCTCAAATACCAGGAACACAACCAGCGGCACGCCGAGGGCGATCGCGGCAATCAGTGCCCAGCCATAGTTGCCGAGCCGGCGCATGAAGAACGCCACCAGCAGCGTCGAGGAGACGTAAATGCCGATCCAGGGGATGACCCCCACGTAGATTGCAGTCGGTATCGCAACCCACAGCACCTGGCGCAGTTGACCCCACTCCGCGAACCGCTCGGAGCGTGGCACAGCCAAGGCGTGGATCAGATTGACGACGCTGCAAACCAGGATCACAAGCCCGACATAGAACGGAAAGAATCCCGCCTTCGGCCCTTCGACGCCCCAGCCGATGCCGGCCTGTATGCTCCCGCCGATGACGACCAGGGCGAACACCGCCGTCGCGATGGCGACCCCCGACTCAACCCCGCGCTGCGATGGACCCGAACGGGCACCGCCGCGTACCTCGTCGCTCATGAAATCTGCTCCACGTCCCCGTCGCGCTCCCCTTGGCGAATGCGCCGGAGGCTTTCAAACCTCCGGCGTTCTGACCCATTGTTTATTGCTTGCCCATCCAGCCAGCGGCCGTCATCAGTTCTTCGTGGCGCTTTTCTTCGGTCGCGACCCACTTGGTGAATTCGGGCCCGGTCATAAAGGTCTGGTTGAACGCGCCGTCGCTCATCAGCTTCTTCCACTCCGGCGTCTCGCGCACCTTATTGAACAGGTCAAGGTAGTAATTGACCTGATCCTGAGTTGCGCCCGGCGGCATGAAGATGCCGCGCAGCATCAGATATTCGATGTCGAGGCCTTGCGACTTGCAGGTGGGGATGCTCTTCCAAGACAAGTCGCCGGCGATCTTCTCGTCGTAATCAAGCGGCTTGTTGTCGAACACGCAGAGCGGCCTGAGCTTGCCGGCGCGCCAGTGGGCGATTGCCTCGTTCGGATTGTTCACGCTCGAATCGACGTGATTGCCGACCAGTTGCACCGCCACCGCACCACCGCCGCGCTGCGGGAATATAGATGAACTTGGCACCGGTTCGCTTCTGTAGCGCCTCGGTGATGATCTGGTCTTCCTGCTTGGAGCCGGTGCCGCCCATCTTGAAAGTGCCGTTCGCGGCCTTGGCGGCGTCGATGTATTCCTTCGCGGTCTTGTAGGGCTTATCGGCATTGACCCAGAGCACGAACTCGTCGAGCGCCAGCATCGCGACTGGAGTTAAGTCCTTCCAGCTGAAGGGAATGCCGGTCGCCATCGGCGTGGTGAACAGGTTCGACAGGCTGATGACGATCTTGTGCGGGTTGCCCTTGGAGTTCTTCACGTCCAGGAAGCCCTCGCCGCCCGCGCCGCCGGCCTTGTTGATCACCACCATCGGCTGCTTCATCAAATTGTGTTTGGTGACGATGCCCTGGATGGTGCGCGCCATGATGTCGGCGCCACCGCCGGGCCCCGCCGGGATGATGAATTCGACCGGCCGGGTCGGCTCCCAGGCGGCCGAAGCCGGTGCGGGCACGAGTGCTGCCACCCCGCAGACCGCCGCAACGGTTCCGAGTGCCCAACGATATAACGTAGACTGCATGTCTGTTCTCCTCGGCGTGCCCCCCTAAAGGCGCTTCTTGTTGCGGTGTATTAAGCGATCCGGAAACGCCCGCAATGAATTTCCGATCAGGTCTGCTACTTGGGTAAATGCTGGTCACAATTTTTTTCAATAGCACATTCGTTCAGCAGTCCAGCGTGACGTTGGACGATGACGATGTGACGCAGGCGCTGGTGCAGTGCAATATTTCAGACGCACCGCCTCGCATCGGGAAATCTTTGGACGAATCCGAGACCTGTCCTGCTTCGATGATACGTAAACGCAGTCTCAGGGACGGCCGGTCACGTCCGGCAGCGTCAGCCGATAGACCAGAATAACGGTATCGACATCGACCCCCGACTTGTCCTTATAGGCGGTGCCGACCTGATGGCCGTTCTGTGTGATGAAGTCATTGTCGTTGCTGACGAACAGGTAATAGTCCCGTGGATTTGCCGGGTCGAGCGCCGGCACCAAGGCCATGCCCTCCCATTTTTCCGACAGGTTGTTGCGGTCGTTCGGTGCTCCATTATGCAGGCCGAATTTCGCCAGTTGCGCGGCATCGTTAATGTCGATGAACGGCGTGAGCCTCGCCGGCACGATGCCGTTAACGAGTTGGCCGCCCGGCGCCAGCGGGGTCGCGCCGTCGTAGGCGGTGTCGGCGATATTGGTCGCCTGCGAGGTATCAAGCACTTCGATCTTGCGATAGAGCGAGGTGGCACCGTCCATGCCGTAACCGTTACCGCCGTCCCGGCACAGCAGCAGGAAGCGTGTCTCATCAAGCGCCACGAGCTCGCTCTGCGCCGCGACCAGCCGCTTGCCGTCCGCGCCGGGAAAGACCGGCAGGCGCACCACATGCTCACGCACCAGCCGAGGCTGGCCGGGATCTGCGATGTCGAAGTAAAGCAGCCGGGTAAATTCGCGGTCCCGCGAACCGCCGCTGTCCTGCCGGGTGGCGCTTTGCAGCGCGGCGACCAGGAATTTGCCGCCGGGCGTCAACGCCAGCCCCTCGAAGCCCTGGTTGTTCGAGCGGCCGGCTTCCGGATTGCGCGGCTCGGGCGGGCTGGCGCCCGGTCCTGGATTGTTCGAGGAAAAATCATCCCGGCCGATGCGCTTGGGGATGAACGCTTCCGGCGGCCGGATCGCCGACAGCATGCGGCCCTCCGGCGAGAAGCGGTAGATGTAGGGGCCGTATTCGTCGCCGATGAAGAAGCTGCCGTCGGCAAGCCGTACCAGCGACTCCGCGTCGATGCTGACAAGCCCGTTCGCGGCCTGCGGCAGCGGCGGGAAGCCAGCTCCGGCCGGCCGCACGTCCGTCGGATCGAGCCCGGTGAGCGGCGCGCCAGCGTTGTCGGTGAGCACGATGGTGTCGGCGAGGGCCGCGGCGACACTTTGCTGCCGCGCTTCAACTGGAAGGAGGGACGGATCGGCGGGCGGGTTGAAAACGATCTCCAGCCGGTTGAGCCGTGCCCGATAGTCGAAGGTGCCCTCGATGTTATAGCCGCGGTCCGGCAGCATGTAGAACGTACCGCGGTAGCCGCCAGTGGTGCGCCGCCAGGTGGCAAGGTCGGCCGCGAGGCCGGAGCCCGATCCGAACGTCTCGCCGAACTTGTCGCGCGTCTCGCCGGACATCCGGCCGACGCCGACCAGCCCGTGATTGACATAGATGCGACCGCCGACGGTGATGGCTTCGGCGGCCGGCGCGGCGACAACCGGCAACAGCAGTGCCGCGGCGGTCGAGGCGATCAGAACAACGCGGCACGCGGCGGGTGTCAGAGAACCGCAGCGGGACATGTGGCACCACCCGCTCATGCGGGGCGCTCCTGATTTCGATACGCCTCGATGATTTCGTGCCCGGTCGCGAACCAGACCTTGCTGTGGCCGGCGATGTATTTGAGCGCACGGTCAAGGTACCGGATGCGGTGCGGCACACCGATCAGGAACGGATGCAGCGCGATTCCCATGACGCGACCGTTGCGCGCACCTTCTTCGTAGAGCACGTCGATCGTCTCGCAGATCCGTCGGTGGAAATCATCGATATCGATCGACGGCATGTTGAACAGCGGCATGTCGTTGAGCTCGATCGAATATGGGATCGAATAGAGCCCGTTGTTCATGCGGTAAGGCAGATCGTCGTTGACCCAGTCGCAGACATATTCGACGCCGTGATCGCGCAGCAGGTCGAGCGTCTCGAACGTTTCGGTGAGACCCGGGCCGAGCCAGCCGCGCATCGTCTGGCCGCAGCTCCTCGATCGATCTTGCGGGTTTCCGCGATGACCGACGCCTCCGTCTCCCGGACGAGGCCGGTCAGCACGACCGAATTGGTCATGCCGTGACCCATCAACTCCCAGTTCAGCCGCGCGCATTCCTCGCATGATGCGCGGATAGTACCGCGCGACTTCGCCATTGAGCGCCACCGTGCCGCGCACGCCGTTGGCTTCTCCATCACCTCCATCAGGCGCCAGATGCCGACGCGGTTGCCGTAGTCGCGGCGCGAGTGGTTGCGCACGTCCGGTGCGGATGGGCCGAGTCTCCAGGTGGAAGTGCTCGATATTGGGCATGACCCAGACCGCCACCCGTGCACCGTTCGGCCAGATCGACCGGCGGATGATCGACGATCGCGCGATACGGAATAGCGCGAGAACGGATCGGCGTCCGCCATGATGAGGGGTCTCCAGGTTTGCAATTCGCGCGGCGACCGCGCAGGGCGGCGTGCAAGATAGCGATCAAGGCGAGCCGCGGAAAGCCAGCCTGGGAGACAAGTGGCGGCGCACTCCGGTATAAGTCCGTCTCCCTCCCGCGAAGGCCCTGGAGTCCCGGCTTTCGCAGCCAGATCAATCAAGGAGCCTACGATGAAGCTCTGCCGGTATGACGACGACCGCCTAGGCGTGGTGCGCGGCAACATGGTGCATGACGTCACCGACGCGCAGACGCAGATCCGCGCCGCGGCTCCCTACGCGATGCAGGGGGACGCGGTGATCGCGGCGCTCCCGGCGTGGCGTTCGCGGCTCGAGGACATGGCCTCCAAGGCGCCCGGCAAGCCAATCTCCTCGGTCAAGCTGCTGTCGCCGGTCGCACGGCCCTCGAAGCTCGTGGCGGCGCCCACGAACTACAAGGCGCACGTCGAAGAAATGGCGGCGCGTGTCGAGCAGGGTGTCGCGCAGCCGGGACCGTTCTCGCCCTTCATCGAAAAAGCGGGCCTTTTTCTGAAAGCCAATTCCTCGATGGTCGGACCATCGGAAGGCGTCGAAATCCGCTTCCCCGACCGGCGCAACGAACACGAGGTCGAACTGTGCATCGTGTTCAGCAAGCAGGGCAGCGACATTCCGCGCGACAAGACGCTCGACTACGTCGCCGGCTATTGCATCGGTCTCGACATGACGGCACGCGGCCAGGAAGACCGGAGCTTCCGCAAGTCGATCGACAGCTATTCGGTGCTCGGCCCATGGCTCGTCACGGCCGACGAGATTCCCGATCCGGACAATGTACCGCTGCGCGATCTTCGTCAACGAAGAGAAGAAGCAGGAGAGCCACACCAGCATGTTGATCTTCGATTGCAAGAAGCTGATCGAATGGGGCTCGACTTTCTACACATGGTATCCGGGCGACGTGCTGTTTACCGGGACGCCGGAAGGCGTGAGCCCGGTGAAGCCCGGCGACACCATGCGCGCAGTGATCGACCCGATCGGCGAGATGAGCGTCGCGGTCAGGGGACACCAGGCGGGATGACGCAAAGCACCAGCGCACCGAACCGGCGAAGGCGCGCTTACTCCCCGCGCGGCAAACGACCGATCCCGATCTGCACAGGAGGCACACCATGTTCCGCAAGAGCGGCGTCACGATCTTGATCGTTGGATTCCTGCTGACCGCACTGAATGCGGCCATCCTGATCGCGCAGCTTTCCGCACCCTCGAAAGCGGCAGTCGGCGGAATGGACGCTCAGGCTCTGTCACGCGACGCCGATTTCAAACGCGCGGTGCAAACCGTCGTCGAAGCCTGCCGCGTCAACGTGGAGCTTGGCAAGGTGCAATGCTGAACGTCCGGCCCGGGACGATTGCGCCAACGCCGCAAAAGTCTCGGGGCTTCAGTGCCGCCTTGCGCGGTAGTTCTGCCGTGGGACGACGCTCGCCCTGTGGAGCGTCGTCAGTTTGCTCGCCGTCCTGATCGTGTGCACGTTGACGTGCCGTTGCGGCGTGTAGATGTTGACATGCCGCTGCGGCTTCCTGGAACTGGCGTGTAGATGTTGACGTGTCGCTGCGGCTGGTGGCGACCGGCGTGTAGATGTTGACATGCTTTTGCGGCTGGTGGCGCGGAGCCGGCGTGTAGATATTGACGTGCGGCTGGGGTGTGTGCCGCGGCGGCGTGTAGATGTTGACGTGCGGTTGCGGTGTGTGTCGCGGCGGTGGGTGTAGACATTGATGTGCGGTTGCGGCGTGTGCCGCGGCGGCTGCGGCGTATAGACATTGATGTGCGACTGCGGCGTGTGCCGCGGCGGCTGCGGTGTATAGACGTTGACGTGCGGCGGCGTGTGGCGCCGGCGTGTAGACGTTGACATGCGGCGGCGGAACCACGACGGGCGGGACCGGTGCGTACATCACCTGGCGCACCTCGGAGTTATTGCGCGTCGGTGGCGGAGTTTCGGGGAATGACACTTTCCCCTCGTTTTTCTCGCAGGTCCGCTTCCGCGTCTCCATCTCAGCTCTCGGAATGCAGAGCGTGAAGGTCGCCGGCGGCCGGGATTTGATGAACCTGTCGCCCTCGCAGCGGAACAGCACATTGTCTCCTGAGCATTGCGACGAGCCGGGCGAGCCATTCGGAGGCGTTCCCGCAACCGGCGGCACGGCGGGTTGCGTCGGTCCAGGAGTTGATTGACCGGTCGGTGTCGGTGGAGGGTTCTGCTGGCCCGTCGTCGGCGGCGTCCCCGGCTGCTGCTGGCCGCCGTTCCCGCTCATCGGCGGGAGGCCCGCCTGACCCATGGGAGGTTGCGGATCCGTGGCCTGCGGTTGCTGGGGCACTCCGCGCGGCCGGCGCCAGACTGGGCTGCCGAGCGGCTGCGTGAACCCAGATGGATCGATGCTGCGGCCGGGATAGTCCGGGTCCGCGCGCGCGATGCGTTCTGACGGCGTCCGCGGCACCGAGGCGACCCTCGGCGTATGAGGATCTCGCCCGAATGTCGGATCGGGCGGCGGTGTGAATTCGCCCGCCGGATTCACTGGCGATTGCCCGAATGGAATGACCGGGCACTCGGTAAACGGCAGCTTGCCGGTCTGCTTGTCGGGAAAGACCGTGAAGTTCCAGCTGGATGCGCCGTCCCGATAAGAGCACTTCAAGCCGCCGCCAGGAACCGGCACGCCGGTCGGAGCGGCGGCCGGCTTCGAGGCGACCGCCGGAATCGCAGGAGCTGGAGGCGTTGGTGGGGTCGGTGTCGTCGTAACCACCGGTGGCACCGGCGGCGTTGGCGGAGTTGGAGGCGTCGTAACCACCGGAGGTGTCGGCGGCGGCGGGTCAGGCGGCGGAAGCGGCGGCTGCTTTTTGATCGTGACCGGCGGAACCGGCGGCACGGGTGTCGGCGGAGGAGTTGGCGGTGGCGTTACGGCCGGTGGCGCTGGCGGCGGGGGACTGGGCGTCGCTACGACAACCGGTGGAGTTGGTGGCGGGGTCGTTTGAGGTGGTGCCGGAGTGGTGAACTGTGTTGGCGGGGGTGGGGGGCTTGGCTGCTGATCGTTAGTTGCGCTCTGCGGGGGGTCTTGATCGAAAGTCTCGAGGTTCGGGATACCTCTCCCGATAGGCTTACTCTTGTCGAGCGCCACAAGAGGCTTTTTTGCTTCGTAGTCGTAGTACGCGAACCCAGCCAAGATCACTGCCGTCAATAGCCCTCCACCGATGGCTATCTGCGCGGCTTTCTTGACGCCAAACCAAGCCACCATGCCGACCGCTGTGGCCACGACCCCGAACTTCGTCGTATTTTTGACGTCTCCCATTGAGTGCACCAACCCGATATGCCGTCGGCCCGTGCCAGACGGCGCCTGAAGTTTGGGGCAGTCGGCGGTCGAACGATTATTCCCGCGGGCGAAAGTCCGGGACGCCCGCCGCCGGGACGCGGCTACGACGGCATCCTCCGAAAATTCTTCGCTACATTAATACCAACCGCCGTTCGACTGCAACTGAGCGCCAACCAATCGTCGTCAATGCAGACCTTGTTTGGTTACTTCGCCGGGACACTATCCGGCGTCCATCGCTTGCCAAACGCCGGCTCGCGATAAGGCGTCGGCGGCAACTGCCAGGTGCCGGTCGACGGCGGCTTGACCTCGGCATCGACATGGACGTCGAGCAGGAACGGCTTGTTGGCCTTGATGGCGTGCTCGAGTGCGCCGCTGAAATCCTCCGACTTGGTCACCGTGATCGCTTCGACACCGGCGGCGCGCGCCCAGGCGGCGAAGTCCGGATTGTACGGCGTGTTGTTGGCGCCCTGGTAGAACGCGGTGCCGAGTTCGCGGCCGCCGAACATGCCCATCTGAATGTCGCGGATCGACATCCAGCCGAAGTTATTCCAGATCACCCAGACGACCGGGATGTTGTATTCGACCGCGGTGCACAGCACGTGCGGCACCATGGTGAAGCAGCCGTCGCCGGTGACCGAGATGCACGGCCGGTCGGGCGCCGCGAGCTTGGCGCCGAGCACGCCGGCGGCGCCGAATCCCATGCCGGAGAAGCCCCACGAATTGAGCATCGTCTGCGGCCGGCGCGCCTCCCAGAACTGCATGTACCAGTTGTGGCTGACGCCGACGTCGCAAGTGAGGATCGCGTCGTCGGGCAGCACCGCGCGGCAGTCGGCGACCACGCGTTCGGGCCGCATCGGTGACGCGTGCATCTCGAAATTCGGCGCGACGAATTTCTCCCATTCGGCCTGCCAGCCTTTGATTTGCGCGTGCCAGGCAGCGAGCGCACCGGCGCGTGACGGCCGCCGTTCCAACTCGGCGAGCAGTTGGCGCAGGAACGTGCGGGCGTCCGCCAGGATGCCGAGATCGGGCGGGTAGTTGCGGCCAAGCTCGGCGGGATCGAGGTCGACGTGGATCAGCTTGCAGTGCGGGAAATTCCACGAGTAGCCGGCGATCCATGACGACGACGAACGGTCGTCGAAGCGCGCGCCGATCGCGACCACGAGGTCGGCGTGCCGGCCGGCCTCGTTCGCCGGATAGGCGCCGTTGCGGCCGATGAAGCCGAGCGACAGCTCGTCCGACATGTCGAACGCGCCCATGCCGTTGGGCGACGAGATCACCGGGATGCGCAGCCGCCGCGCGAATTCGGTCAGTTCGCGCGAGGCCTCCGACAGCGTCACACCGTGGCCGATGAAGATCACCGGCCGCGACGCCTTCACGATCATGTCGAGCGCGGTCATGACGTCGTCCGGCGAGGCGCCACTGCGTTGCGCATTGAGCGGCGGCGCGGCGGGCGGCATCTCGACGTCGTCTTCCTCCTGGAAGACGTTGAACGGAATGTCGACGTTCACCGGGCCGGGTCGCCCGGACAGCATCGTGGTCATCGCCTGCCGCAACGCGAGCGGCAGCATGTCGACGCGGGTCGGCTGAAAGCTGCGCTTCACCACCGGCCGGATGATGTTCGGGAAATCGGCCTGGAAGTGCTTGTTGATCTCCTGGAACGGCGATGCGGTTGAACTGCGAGGTCGGCACGTTGGCGGTGATCGCGAGCACCGCGGACGAATCCGCCAGCGCGCAGGCCAGCGGCATCACGATGTTGCAGGAGCCCGGCCCGCAGGAGGTGAGCGTCGCGACCGGCTCGTGGCGGACGCGGAAATAGGCGTCCGCCATGTGCGCGGCGACCTGCTCGTGGCGCGGCGACACCATCGTGATTCGGTCGCGCGCGTGATAGAGCGAGTCCAGCAGCCCCACATTGCCGTGCCCGCAAATCCCGAACACGTAGGGAATCTTGTTGGCGACCAGATACTCGGTGATCAGGTCGGCGCCTTTCATCCGCGGCATGGCATTCTCGCTCTGTTTTTTGGCATCGCGCCGGTTACGGCATGGAACCCGTTGTTCCCGCCATCGGTTGAGTTCCAAACTAAGCATTAAAATACCGGACCCATCAATGAACGGCAGCGCACCTTCCAAAGCATCCGTACAAAGCGAACAGATCGTAAAGCTCGACGGCGCACCTGATCTCAGTCCCGACGAAGTGGCCCAGAGAAGACGGCGGGCGCTGCTGCGCCGGTTCTGGCACAGCGCTCGCGGCTATCTGGGGCAAGGACGGCGACAGACGCGCCTGGCTGCTGACCGGCGGCGCTCCTCCTGATCGTGCTGCTCAACCTCGCCGCCGCCTACGGCATGAACGTCTGGAACCGGGCGATTTTCGACGCGCTGGAGAAGCGCGACGGCGCGCACGGTTCTGTTCATGTCGCTGATCTATTTTCCGCTGCTGGTCGCCAGCGTCTGCCTGATGCGTCGCCCAGGTCTACGCCCGCATGACGACGCAGCGCCGCTGGCGCGCCTGGCTGAACAACCACCTGCTCGACCGCTGGCTGACGCAACGGCCGCTACTATCAGCTCAACCTGGTCAGCGGCGACCACCAGAACCCGGAATATCGCATCGCCGACGACGTCCGCATCGCCACCGAGTCGCCGGTCGATTTCGCCACCGGCGTTACCGACGGCGGTCCTCTCGGCGGTGACCTTCATCGTCGTGCTGTGGACGATCGGCGGCGCGCTCACGTTCGCAACTCGGCGGCACCAGCGATCACGATCCCGGGCTTTCTCGTGGTCGCCGCCGTGGTCTACGCGGTGCTCGCGAGCGGCTCGATGGTCTTCATCGGCCGCCGCTTCGTCACCGTGTCGGAGAACAAGAACCAGGCCGAGGCCGAATATCGCTACGTGCTGACGCGCCTGCGCGAGAACGGCGAGAGCATCGCGGTGCTCGGTGGCGAGGAGGAGGAGCGCAGCGGCGTCGACCGTTCGCTCGACCAAGGTGCTGCGGCGCTGGCGGCGATATCTGCATCCAGACCATGCGCACGACGGTCGTCTCGCAGACCAGCGGCTATATCGCGCCGGTGCTGCCGATCATCCTGTGCGCGCCGAAGTTCCTCGACGGCTCGATGACGCTCGGCGAGGTGATGCAGGCGGCCTCGGCCTTCACGATCGTGCAGGGCGCGTTCAACTGGCTGGTCGACAACTATCCGCGGCTCGCCGACTGGACCGCGTCGGCGCGCCGCGTCGCCTCGCTGATGGTGTCGCTCGATGCGCTCGAGACGCGCCGAGAGCGGCGACGGGCGTCGGCCGCATCGAGCGCAGCGAGACGACCGGCGCGGCGCTGCGCCTGCGCGATCTCTCGGTGACGCTCGACGACGGCACCGCCGTCGTCAAGGACGCCGAGGTCGACGATCGAGCCCGGCGAGCGGGTGCTGGTCGCCGGCGAATCCGGCACCGGCAAGAGCACGCTGGTGCGCGCGATCTCCGGCTTGTGGCCGTGGGGCGACGGCGCCGTCCAGGTCAAGGAGCGGCGCCAAGATGTTCCTGCATGCCGCAGACGGCCTACGTGCCGATCGGCACGCTGCGCCGCGCCGCGACCTATCCGTCGACGCCCGAGGAAGCAAGGACCGTCGAGGAGGTCGCCGAGGCGCTGAAGCGCGTCGGGCCTCGGCCATCTCGTCGATCGTCTCGACGAGGAGGCGCCCTGGGACCAGACGCTGTCCGGCGGCGAGAAGCAGCGGCTCGCCTTTGCCCGCATCCTGCTGCACCAGCCGGACATCATCGTGCTCGACGAGGCGACCTCGGCGCTCGACCCGGACAGCCAGGACAAGCTGATGGAGCTGCTAACCGAACGAGCTCGACGCAACCACGATCGTCAGCGTCGGCCATCGGCCGGAGCTCGAAGCGTTTCACAGCCGCAAGATCACGCTGGAGCGCCGGCACGGCGGCGCCAAGCTGGTCAACGACATCGAACTCGTGCGCCGGCCCGGCACGACCCAGCTGCTGCGGCGCTGGCTGACGCACCGCGGTCCCGCCGCGGACAGCAAGGGTGCTGGCTGACGGCGATCAGCCGACCGTCGCGTCGCGCCCCAGCACGTCCATGATCTGCTGGTGGATCCCCTGACGGCCGCCCTTCCGCGCCGCCTCATCCATGCGCGCCTCGAAGGCGATGCGCGCCGGGCGATGGAACACCAGGATGCGGTCGCCGATCTCCATCGCCTCGTTGATGTGGTGGGTGATGAACACCGCGGTCTTGTCGTTCTGCCGCACCAGGCGGACGAACTCGGCGCGCAGGTCGCGCGCCGTCATCTCGTCGAGCGACGAGAACGGCTCGTCGCACAGCAGGATGTCCGGCTCGACCGCGAACGCGCGCGCGATCGAGACGCGCTGGCGCATGCCGCCGGAGAGCGCGTGCGGATAGTCGTTCTCGTGGCCGGCGAGCCCGAGCCGGTCGAGCCAGCCGCGCGCGATCGCCTCCGCCTCGCTCGCGCTCGGCGTCGAGGATTTCGCAGCCCGAGCAGCACGTTGTCGAGCGCGGTGCGCCACGGCATCAGCCGGTCGTTCTGGAACACGATGCCGATCTTGCCGCGGAAGAACTCGAAGTCGCGGAACGGATCGTGGCCGGTCGACCGCGACCTTGCCGCTGGTCGGCTCGATCAGGCCGGCGAGCAGGTTGAACATGGTCGACTTGCCGCAGCCGGTCTTGCCGAGCACGGCGACGATCTCGCCCTTCGCGATCGTCGAACGACAGGCGGTCGACGGCGATGAGACTCGCCGCTGCCGTCCGGGCGCGCGGAAGGCCTTGCTGACGTCGTGGAAGCGGATGACGGGTTCGGTCATGACGCATCGGCGTCACATCGCCCGCTCGGAGACCGGCGCGATAGCGCAGCACCCAGTTCTCGATCGCGACGATGATCTGCTGCACCACCAGCACGAACAGCACGAGCTGCAAGGTCCAGGCGATGCGCGCCCGCCATGTCGAACAGCTGCTGCTGGCGCAGCAGCTCGTAGCCGACGCCGCCGGTCGCGCCGACCAGCTCGGCCACCACGACCACGCGCGCGGCGTTGCCGAGGTTGACCTTCCAGGCGGTCAGGATGCCGGGCACGATGGTCGGCACGATCAGCACGCGGAACAGGGTCCAGCGCGCGCGGCCGGAACGACATCGTCATCTCGAACAGGTCCTTCGACATCGAGCGGAAGGCGTCGAGGATCTGGAAGGTGAACGCCGGCAACGTCGTCATCACCATGATGAAGAAGATGCGGAACTCGGTGCCGTGGAACCAGATGATGGCGATCACCACCCAGGACAGCGCCGGGAATGCCCTGCAGGAACACCAGGACCGGCGTGACGTAGCTCTCGATGCTCGGCGAGCGGCCGATCAGCAGCGCGAGCAGCGCAGCCGAGCACGAAGGCGCCGAGCAGGCCGGCGAAGATGCGCACCGCCGTGACCAGCACCTGCGACAGCAGCGGCCAGCTGAGCAGGATGTCCGACCGTGCGCGCGACGATGTCGCGGCACCGGCGGAAACAGGTAGTGCGGGAAGAACAGCGAGGCGATCTGCCAGGCGGCCAGCAGCACGAGCGTGCTGACGGCCGCCTGCAGAGCGCTGACGCGACGGCGCGGATTGCGGATCATCTGCATCGGCTTGTCGTAGATCGGTCCGCTCGACGGCATGCGCCGGGAAGTAGCCGACGTCGATACCGGCCTTGTAGACCGCCTCGATCTCCTTGCGGACCTCGCCGGCCGGCGCGAGGCTCATGGCGAGCCGCTCGTTGGCGCGGATCAGCGCGGCCATCGCCTTCAGCGTCGTCGGCCGTGCGCCCTGGCGCGACCAGCGGCGCGGCCTCGTCCGGGATTCTTCGACGATCCATTCGGCCGCCGCCTTGTAGGTGGCGTAGAGCTTCGGCGACCAGCTGCCGGATTCTGCGTCGGCCCAGTCGGCATGCGCGCCGACGCCGAGATAGGGAATGCGGCTGCCGCCGGCGAACGCCTTCCAGGTCTTCTCGATGCCGAGGTCGAGCGTGCGGATGCTCGGCTTCTTCGACATCAGCAGCGTGTAGGCCGGCTCCCAGATCTGGACCGCGTCGGCGCGGTCGGCGAGCGCGTAGCCGACGCAGGCCGGGCGTCGCGGTGTTGACCACCTGGATCTTCGACACGTCGACGCCGAGCTTCTTGGCGAAGAACTCGAACATCACGTAGTTGGTGGTCGAGCGCGCGCCGGCGAGCTGCTTGCCTTCGAGATCCTTGAGCGTCTTGATCTCGGGCCGCGAGGTGACGACCGCGCCCCAGAAGTCGAACAGGTTGAACAGGTACTTCACCTTGACGCCGCGCACGTCGCGCGAGCGCCGATGGTCTGCAGCGAGGCGCTGCCGCCGATCTTGAACTCGCCGGAATTGAACTGCGCCGCGTAGGCATCGGGCGTGCGCTCCTGCGAAGGTGATGTCGAGACCGTTGGCCTCGTCGAGCTTCTGCGCCTTGATCACCGGCGGCATGAAGCGCGCCGAGCGACGGCGGCGCTGAAGATCACGATGGTGAGCTTTTCCAGGGGCTGCGCCCGCGCGCCGCCGAGCGGCGCCGTCAGCGCAGCGGCGAGCCCCAGCGTCAACCGCCAATGCCGGGATATCCGAAGAATCGTCATGTCGCCCTCCTGTTTCCCTATCCTACGCGTTCCATCGCATGCCGGTCCGCGACCGGCAACCGCTGGACTGCAGGCTTGTCTGAAACTCTCCGAAACGGCAGGGCGTCCCGATACGGGCAGCGCTACGACCGATGAGAGTGCATTCCCGCCGTCATCATCCCACGGCAGGCGCCGCTCCTCGCGACGACAAATCGCAGCACCCGCGGCCGGAGCCTCCGCTAGGCCCGGTTCGCCGCCGCAATCATGTCTGCAAGCCGCGCCATCTTGATCGGCAGGGCGTTCACCGCGATGCCCGAGCGGCGCGCAGCGCGTCGTTGACGGCGCTCGCGATCGCGGCCGGCGCGCCGAGATAGCCGCTTTCGCCCGAGCCCTTCTGGCCGAACACGGTGTGCGGCGACGGCGTCTCGTGATGCACGATCTCGACCGGCGGGACCTCGTGGGACGACGGCAGCAGATAGTCCATGAAGGTCTGCGCCACCAGCAGGCCGTCCTCGTTGTAGGCGAACTCCTCGTAGAGCGCCGCGCCGATGCCGTGGGCAATGCCGCCCATCGTCATGCCGCGCACGATCTTGGGATTGATCACGGTGCCGCAGTCGTGGCCGATGAGGTAGCGGCGGAATCTCCGGCTTGCCGAGCTCCGGATCGATCGTCACCAGGATCAGGTGAAACTCGAACGCGTAGCACGGGTACATCTGCACGCGGCCGTCGGCGGTCGGCAGCTTGCCGCCGATCGGCACCTGCATGATGTGGCTGAACGGCGAGCCCCGGCTCGGTGTCGGGCGGCAGCCGATGAAAGTGACGGTGCGCGATGGTGACGAGTTCGGTCCAGGTGCGCTTCTGGTCCGGCGCGATCGCGGTCGAACACATCGCCGTCGCGCGTAGTCGATGCGCTCGGCCGGAACGCCGAGATCGTGCGCCGCGATCGCGATCAGCTTGGCCTTGAGCTTCTGCGCCGCGTGAAACGCGGCGCCGCCCAGCATGATCGCCATGCGGCTGCCGACCGGGCTGTTGCTCGGCAGCGATTGAGCGAAGTTCGGCGCGCACCACCCGGATGCGATCGGGATCGATCTCCAGCACCTCGCCGACCACGGTGCCGACCAGCGTCTCGTGGCCCTGCCCGGCCGACGTGGTGTGGATCGTCGCCGTGATCGCGCCGCCGAGATCGACGCTGATGCGGCAGGATCATCGGTGTGGTCGTGACCGTTCTTGCGGATTGAGCAGCGGCTCGAACGTCGAGTTGCCGCCGCTCGGCTCCAGGCACGCGGCGATGCCGATGCCGGCCAGCAGCCCCTGCCGCGCGCAGCCGGTCGCGTTCGGCGATCAGCGCGGCGTAGTCGGCCTGCGCCAGCACCTTGTCGATCACCGTGTGATAGTCGCCGCTGTCGTAGGTGGTGCCGCTCGGAATGAGATAGGGGAATTCCTCGCTGTGCGGATCAGGTTGCGCCGCCGCACCTCGAGGCGGTCGAGACCGAGATGGTTCGCCACCTCGTCGATCGTGCGCTCGATCGCGTAGTTGGTCGGCGACTGGCCGAAGGCGCGCACCGCCTCCTGCACGGTCTTGTTGGTGAGTGACCGCGATCGCCTGATACTGCACGCTCTTGATGCGGTAGGGCCCGACGATCGCGCTGATCGGCTTGCCGAGCTGGAACGGCGAGCGCCCCGCATAGGCGCCGACATTGTCGAGCGCGCGCATCTTCATCGAGCGGATCACGCCGGCGTCGTCGAACGCGACCTCGAGATCGAAATTGCGCTCCGGCCCGTGCATGTCGCCGCCGCGCATGTTCTCCAGCCGATCCTCGATCAGCCGTACCGGGACGCCGAGCCGGCGCGCCAGGTAGCCGACCAGCACGGTGTGCTTGATGCCGCGCTTGACGCCGTAGCTGCCGCCGACGTCGACGTCGTGATGCACGCGCACCGCCGAGCCCGGCAGCTTGCAGCGCCAGCGCGATCTGGTCGGGAAAGCTCGGCATCTGGATCGAGGCCCAGACGTCGAGGATCTCGCGCCAGGGGTCCCAGCTTGCCGTCACCCGAAGGTCTCGATCGGCACGGTCGCGCTGCGGCCCCATTTCACGCGTGGCGACGAGAGTGGTGCGGGCTGGCGGCGAAATCGCTGCTCGACCTCGCCCCACACGAAGGTGCGGTCGAGCAGCACGTTCGAGCCGTGCGCCTCGTGCACCAGCGGGCTGCCGGATCGATAGGCCTCCTCGCCGTCGAGCACGAACGGCAGCGGCTCGTATTCGACCTGCACCAGCTCGGCGGCGTCCTCGGCAAGCGCCCGCGTGTCGGCGACGACCGCCACGACCCATTCGCCCGCATAGCGCGCCACGTCGACGGCGAGCGGCCGGCGCGGCACGTTCGGCGTGTCGAGGCCGGCCAGCAGCGGCGAGGTCGCGCCCGCGAGCTCGCGACCGTCGAGCACGGCATGCACGCCGGGCAGCGCCAGTGCCGCGCTCTTGTCGATCGAGACGATGCGCGCCGCCGGATGCGGGCGACGTCACCACCGCGACATGCTTGAGATCCGGCAGCGCGATGTCGGCCGCGAAGCGGCCCTTGCCGGCGACGAAGCGCCGGTCCTCGCGCACGCGGCGATCGGTCGAGACAAAGCGGAATTTGGGATTGGCGGCCATGAGGCTAAGTAGCCGCTAACAGCGCGCCGGTAAACCCGCCGGCGCGCGTGTCGCCGGCCTCGCTTACTTCAACCCGGCCCGCCGGAATCCCTCGAGATAGCGCTCGCGGTCGGCGTCCTGCTGGATCGGCATGTACTCGGCGAGCCAGGCGAGCGAGATGTTGGGCTGGGCGCGGCGGCATGCTTCCAGCGCGGCCTTGGCGACCTCATTCTCGCCGGCCATGCCGGCGGCCGCGGTGAGCACACGATGGGCGCCGACGAAATCGCCGCGCTGGCGCACTGCTTCGCGCGCGAGCCGCATCGCTTCGTCGTAGTGGCCGCCGAGAAACTGCGCATAGGCGGCGATGCCGGTATAGACCGCCGAATAGGGATCGCGCGGGCTCAGCCGCAGCGCGCGACGGGCGGCTTCGTCGGCATCCTGCCAGCGGCCGCTGTAGGACAGCGACAGGCCGTAGAAAGCCTGCGCCAGCGCGAAGTTCGGATTGAGCCGCAGCGCCAGCTCGAATTCCGCGAGCGAATCGTCGAACCGCCGCGCGAACAGATGGACGTGCCCGAGCGCGTGATGCGCCCACGGGTCCTCGCTGTCGGCGCGAATCGCCGCCAGCGCGGCGCGCTCCGCGATCGGCATGGCCGCCGCCATGTCCATCCAGCCCATGTGGGCGGTGAACATGTAGCTGGTGGCGAGCACACCGAGCGCCTGGCCATAATCGCGAGTCGATGGCGATCGCCTTCTCGAGCAGGGCCTGCGCGACGACGTTGTCCTGCCGCGTCACGCGCCAGTAGTGCGACAGCGCCCGCATCACCAGATCCCAGGCATCCATGCTGTCGGGCGGCTTGCGCTGGGCGCGGAAGTTCTCCGCGGCGTAGAGCTGTGGCTCGATCGCGGCCACGATGCTCTCGGTGATCTCGTCCTGCACGGCGAACACGTCGGCGAGTTCGCGGTCGTAGCGCTCCGCCCAGAGCTGGCTGCCGGTGGCGACATCGTTGAGCTGCGCCGTGATGCGCACGCGGTCGCCGCCCTTGCGTACGCTGCCGTCGACCACGTAGCGGACGCCGAGTTCCTCGGCGATCTGCTTCAGGTGGACGGACTTGCCCTTGTAGATGAACGACGAGTTGCGCGCGATGACGAAGAACCAGCGCAGCTTGGACAGCGCGGTGATGATGTCTTCGCTGATGCCGTCGGAAAAATACTCCTGCTCCGGCTCGCCGCTCATGTTGGCGAACGGCAGCACCGCGATGGCCGGTCGGTCGGGCAGCGGCAGCGCCGCGGCTGCGCCTCGCTGGCTTCAGCGCTCGCGTCGCCGGCGCCGTCCGGCTGTGTCGGCACGGTCGCCGACGAAGCGCAGGCCCTTGCGCGCGACGGTCCGGATCAGCCGCTGTTCGTCGCCGCTGTCGCCCAGCGCCCGGCGGGCCGCGTTGATGCGGCTCGTCAGCGTCGATTCCGACACGACGCGGCCATTCCAGACCGACATCGAGCAGATCGTCCTTGGTGACCACACGCTCGCGGTTGCGGACCAGGTAGTCGATGAGGTCGAAGACCTGCGGCTCGACCGCGACCAGCGCGCCCGCTCGGCGCAACTCGCGGCGGTCCGGATCGAGCACGAAGTCTTCGAATTGAAAGAGCAAAGTTCGTCCCAATCGCCGCGCCGCGAAGCCGTGGCTGCAACCCGATAATCAAGGATACCTCAAGGGAAAATCAAGGCGCTCTCAAAGCCACACAGCAGCGACTGCGGCAGTCTCAAGGTCAGGAAGCGCACTTCAGCGCGTGATTCCAGCGATACAGCCGGTCTTCCCGGCTGGATTGCACGCTTACCCAGCCACCGGAGGAGAGACCCATGTCCATGACCGCCACCTTGCAGGCCGCCGCGCCTGCGCAACCCGATCTCACCGCCGTGAAGACCAAGCAGCAGGGCGCCTGGTCGTCCGGCGACTATGCCGTGGTCGGCACCACGCTACAGATCGTCGGCGAAGAACTGTGCGAAGCACTCGATCTTCGCCCCGGCAGCAAGGTGCTCGACGTCGCGGCCGGCAATGGCAACGCTGACGCTCGCCGCGGCGCGCCGCTGGTGCGACGTGACCTCGACCGACTATGTGCCGGCGCTGCTCGAGCGCGGGCGCGAGCGCGCCGACGCCGAGCGGCTCGACGTCGATTTCCGCGAGGCCGACGCCGAGGCGTTGCCGTTCGCACCGGCGAGCTTCGACGTCGTGGTCTCGACCTTCGGCGTGATGTTCACGGCCGATCAGGACAAGGCCGCCGCCGAACTGCTCCGCGTCTGCAAGCCGGGCGGCAAGATCGGGCTCGCCAACTGGACGCCCGAGGGCTTCATCGGCCGGCTGTTCAAGACGCTCGGCAAGCACCTGCCGCCGCCCGCCGGCGTGAAGTCGCCGGCGCTATGGGGAACGCGCGCGCGGATCACCGAAATGTTCGGTCCGCAGGCATCGAACATCGTCGCCGAGCCGCGCATGTTCGCGTTCCGCTATCGCTCGCCGCAGCATTGCCTCGATGTGTTCAAGACGTTCTACGGACCGATGCTCAAGGCGTTCGCGGCGCTCGATGCCTCCGGACAGGCGGCGCTGACCCGCGACCTCCTCGACCTGATTGCCGAATTCAACCGCGCCGACGACGGCACGATGGTGGTCCGCAGCGAATATCTCGAGGTCGTCGTTACCAAGCGCTGACAGCTGAAGTGAAATGGCTCGCAACATCATGGAGAATGTCATGAAGCGTATCGTCGCCGGCGCTTTCGTGCTTGGACTCTGCGCGGTGGCCGCGCCGCTCGCGGTCGGTCAGCACGGCGGCGGACACACGATGGTCCTGCCGTCCGACCTGAAATGGTCCGACGTGCCGTCGTTGCCGCCGGGCGCCAAGATCGCGGTCATCGAGGGACCGATGAACCAGGCGGTTCCGTTCACGATCCGCCTGAAGTTCCCCAAGGACTACCAGATCCCCGCGCATTCCCACCCGGCGATCGAGCGCGTGACGGTGCTGTCGGGTACCTTCCACATGGGGACCGGAGACAAACTCGACAAATCCAAGACCCATGCTTTGCCCGCCGGGTCCATCGCCATCATGCCGATCGGCACCAACCACTACGTCTGGACGTCCGACGAGGTGATCGTCCAGCTTAATGGCACCGGACCCTGGGGCATCAACTACGTCAATCCGGCTGACGATCCGCGCAAGCAATAGCGGCTCGACAGTCGAGGTTCACGGCGCTCTCACGAGACTGTCATGCAGATGACAGAACGTTAATTTGGCAACCGGGGATGCGCGACCTACGTTCGCATCAGTCGCGCGATCCTCCCCAGCCCCCCGACGATTTGCGCGGCTAACAGAAGCCCCGGCGCGTACTGCGTTAGCCGGGGCTTCGCCTTTTTTGGGGCTTCGTCAGGAAACTTGAGTTTGCGGTCCAGCGGGCGGTATTGCCTGCCGACTTGCGGCTCGCGCGATCCGCACGGTCGATGATAGCGTCGCGCCGGCAAGAAAATCTTGGGCAGAGGAACGCATGGCACGCATTACAACGATCGACCGCGCCGACATGAACGCCGAGCAGGCGCGCGTCTACGACAAAGCCAAGGAAACAAGCGGCATCGTGGGCGGGCCGTATACCGCCTATATCCGATTGCCGAAGCTGTTCGAGGCCGCTCAGGGCATGCGCGGCTGCCTTTCCGATGGACCATTGTCGCGGCGGGAGCAGCAGATCGTCCATCTCGTCGTCGCACGGCATTGGAATGCGCAATATCCGTGGTTCGCGCAGGTGCGCGCCTCGCTCGCTGCCGGCATCGAGCAGGCAGTGATCGACGCGATCAACGCTCGCAAGACTCCGAACCTGACCGATGCGCGCGAGCGAACGTGCTTTTCCGTGGCGCGGCGAGATCCTCGCCAACAGGAGCCTGAGCGACGCCTCCTATGCGGCGGCGGAGAAGGCGATGGGACAGGAGGGACTGGTGGCGCTGGTCGCGACCGTCGGCAGTTTTTCGATGACGTGCATCACGGCCGGTACGTTCCGGATCGACCCGCCGGCCGTCAACCCGACTCCACTCGCCGAATAGCATGCGAGGGCGCGGCGAGAAGCCCTTGCCGCACCGCAATTGTCGCCACGGGTGTGTCGGATCGGCTACAGCGTTCTACGCCGGCTCGCCGCATACTTTCCGCGCATCACGCGGAGGCGATCATGCGGAAATTCCTCTCGGGAACGGCCGCGCTGATGGCGCTGGCGGGCCCTGCGATATCGGCCGATCTGAAAACGCCGGCCTACAAGGCACGGCCGGCCATCGCTCCGATCTGGAACTGGAGTGGCTGCTTCGTTGGCGGCCACGTTGCCGGGCTGTGGGCGAAGTCGACCGAATGGATCGTGCGGACACCCAACGGCGCATTTTTCGGCCAGTCGCTCGGCGGACACGCGATCGACAGCTGGATCGGCGGCGCGCAGGCCGGTTGCGACTATCAGTTTTCCGGCGGCTTCGTGATCGGCATCCAGGGCGACTATGCCTGGGCGGATGCACAGGGCAGCCATGACAGCGCGCTCGAGTTCGGCGTCGCCTATCACAGCAAGGTCAGGTCGCTGGCGTCGGTCACCGGTCGCGTCGGATACGCCTGGGACCGCTTCCTGGGCTACGTCCGGGGCGGCGGCGCCTGGGAACGCGACGACTATTGGGCAACGACCATCGTGCTCGGCACCGCTTACACGGCGCGCGAGACGCGGCCGGGATGGACGGTCGGCGTCGGCGGCGAATATGCCTTCAGCAATTTCCTGTCGGCTTTCGTCGAGTACAATTACTACGATTTCGGCAGCCGCCTGATTGCCTTCACGCCGCAAGTCGCTGGTTTGGGTCCGGCCTACCTCGACATCAAGGAGACCAAGAGCACCGTGCGCGCCGGTCTCAACTTCCGCTTCGGCGCTTACGCGGCCCCCGTCGCCGCCAAGTACTAACGAGCCGATTTACGGCCACGCGCTCGGAGGGTCATCTCCGGGTTGGAACTCCACCTTCGACGACAGCTGCACGAACTATCGGGCGAACTGGTCGGCGGAGAAAGTGGTCGCTCGATCGACCGGATGGACGGGTTCGCCGGGCCGTGCCTAAACTGGCGGGGTCACGAGGTCGCGTCCTGCAAGCCGGGAGGGTTTCATGCCAGTCGTCGTCCGCGGTTCGGTTTCGGTCGCTCTGGGGGCGGCATTTGGCCTCGCAGTCCTCTTTGCCGGCGCTCTAGCGCAAGCGCAGGAGAGCGCCGCGACCTATCCGAGCCGCGCCATCACATTCCTGGTGGGCTTCGCCCCGGGCGGGCCAACGGACGTCATCGCACGCGCAGTGGCCGCGCCGCTGCAGGAGGAGCTCGGCAAGCCGGTCGTGATCGAGAACAGGCCGGGCGGCGGGGGCTCGACGGCGGCGCTGGCGCTGTCCCGCGCGGCGCCCGACGGCTATACGCTCGGCTCGTTCGATGTCGCGATGGTCGTCGGCCCCAGCATCGTAGCCGGCGCGACCTACGATCCGATCAAGGACTTCCGCCCGATCGTGGTCAGCGCCCGCACGCCGTTGTCGTTCGTCGGCGCGAACACGCTGCCGGCCAAGACGGTGGGCGAGATCATCGCCCTCGCCAAGGCGAAGCCGGACGATCTCAAGCTCGCCCACTCCGGCGTCGGCTCGCCGCCGCACCTGGGCGCCGTCGCCTTCCTGCAGGCGACGGCGACGAAGATGGTGCTCGTGCCCTATCGCGGCGCCGCGCCGGCGATTCAGGACATCGTGGCGGGCCATGTGGGGCTTCTGTTCACCGCTCCCTCCACCTCGATCGCGCTCGGCCGCGAGGGAAAGGTGCGCATTCTCGGCGTCACCGGACACCAGCGGATGAAGTCGATGCCGGAGGTGCCGACGTTGCGCGAGAGCGGAGTCGATATGGGCGGCCTCGACGCCAACCAGTGGTTCGGCGTCGCCGCGCCGGCCGGCACGCCCGATTACGTCGTCACGCGCATCAATGCGGCCGTCAACAAGGTGCTCAAGGACAAGGCCCTGCAGGAGAAAATCGGCAAGCTCGAATTCACGGTCGCCGGCGGCACGCCCGAGGAGGCGGCGGCGCTGGGCCGCTCGCAGGCGGAGTTCTGGCGAAAGACGCTGGCGGCGATCGGCATCAAGCCGGAGTGAGCAGGCGCATTACCTGGATTGAGTCGCGACCGCGCCCTGCGCCGCCGCTGGCTGGTTGACGCCGCGCATGCGCTCTGCTGCGAGCGCAATCGCCTCGACGATCTGCGCGTAGCCGGTGCAGCGGCAGATGTTGCCGGAGATCGCCTCGACGATGTCGTCGCGCGTCGGCTCGGGGTTACGCGCGATCAGCGCGTGCGCGGTCAGGATCATCGCCGGCGTGCAGTAGCCGCACTGCATCCCGTGGGTCTCGCAGAACGCATCCTGCACGGGCGACAGTTCGCCCGGACCGGGCGTGACGCCCTCGATGGTGGTGATGGCGTAGCCATCGGCCTGCACGGCGAACATCAGGCAGGATCGCACCGGCATGCCGTCGAGCAGCACCGTGCAGGCGCCGCAGACGCCGTGCTCGCAGCCGGCATGGGCGCCGTTCAGCATCAGCTTGTCGCGCAGGCAATCGAGCAGCGACGTGCGCGCCTCGACCTCGACCGAGTGGGTCGCGCCGTTGATCGCGAGTTCAACCTGCATGCACGCCTCGGGACTGCGCAGACCCGTTGGCCTCCATGACGGCGCGCACCGCCAGGCTCGCGGCGGCGCGGCGGCGATAGCCGGCGGAAGCATACGGGTCTTCCATCGGCTCGATGCCGGCGAGCGCAGCGGCGACCGCCGCATGCACCGCCGGCTCGGCGAGACGCTCGCCCACCAGCGCCGCTGCGACCGCGTCGAGCCGAAGCGGCGTCGGGGTCGCAGCACCGATACCGAGCGCCAGGCGTCGACAGCGGCCGGCATCGTCGATCTCGATCTGGCAAGCCGCGGAGACAAAGGCGAAGTCACTCTTGCGGGCGCTGACTTCGGCAAAGCCAGCGCCGACCCTCCCGCTCCAGACCGGAAAGCTCGCCGCGGTGAGGCAAGCGCTCGGCGGCATCACCGTCATCATCGGCCCGGAAAAGAATTCCCCGGCGGGAACCTGCGCGGTCGTGCTGCCGTCGCGATAGCTGATCGTGGCGCCGAGCGTGACCGCGACCAGCGCGATCTCGGCCGCTGGATCGGCATTCGCCAGCGATCCGCCGATCGTGCCGCGCGCCCGGGTCGGGGCGTGCCCGACGTAGGGGAACACCTTGGCCAACAGCGGGAGCTTGTCGCGAACGACCGGATCGTGCTCGGCGACGCATTGCCGGGTGGTCGCGCCGATCGTCACGGCGTCACCTTCGTCGCGGATGAATGCCAGACCGGCGATGCGGGAAATGTCCACCAGCCGTGACGGCCGCGCGAGCCGCATAGCCATCAGCGGCACCAGCGTCTGGCCGCCCGCGATGATCCGGACATCGTCGCCGGTGGCCAGCAGCGCACAGGCTTCGTCGAGGTCCGCGGCTCGAGAATATTCAAACGCGGCAGGCTTCATGCAGAGGTCTTTGGGGCCCGAGTCCAGGTTGGACCACCGTTCTTATAACGGAGAGCGTCGCCGGCCGTCATGGGGCATCAGCGCGTGGCACGTCCGCGCGGCCGGTCGTTGTCTCGCAGTGCGGGATGGTTCAGATTGCGTGCCAGTGCGCATTTCGCGGAAGGGTGCCATGCCTGGGCAAGATCGGCGTCCGATGCGGTTCATCACGGTGGCGGCCTTGGCCTTGGCGGCCTCGCTGACGGCGTGCGCCAGTTCGGGCGACGCCGGAGGCGGCGAGGGCGTCAGCGGCGATGAGCGCGGTGGGAAGATTCCGTACCGAGAGGGAGCGGTATCGGCCGCGATGAGCGCCGCGCAGGCTCATTGCGGCAAGTTCGGCAAGAAGGCCCAGATCACCCAGATGAATCCGTCCTCGGACGGGGGCCAGATCGCCTTCTTGTGCAGTTGAGCCCAACCCGAATCGCGCGAAAGAAACGCTGCGTGCTTACGCGGCGCGCGAGCGCCCGAAGCGATCGATTCGTTCGACCAGCGTGGCGCGGGCGCGCGCGACCTCGCCGGACAACACGGGATGGGGCGGCGCGTCGTTGTCCCAATCGATCAGGAAAGGGTCGACCGGCTCGAAAGCCACGCCCGTGTCGAGCGCGACGACCATGTCGAGCGCCAAAGCATGCTGCACCGCACCTGTCGGATGGTCGAATGCTGCGTTGCGCTCAATCTTCATGTCGTCTCGAAGCGCGAATCCGGAACTCTCAGCATAGAGTGGCCGGTTGACGCGCCGATGACACCGACGATGGCTGCTACGGAGCGTCGTGAAGGCTCAGATGTAGTCGCAGCAGCCAGTCGTTTGGTTCGAACTCGATCGCGTCTGATGCAGCTTCGCATGCGCAGGTGCACCGTCAATGCGGCACTTCGTTGCGCGATGATTTGTTAACCGAAAGCTGCAAGCACTCCGCGTTCAGGAGTGCCAGGCCGCCTCTGCTTCGGCGGGCGCATCGATCGTGCGCGCGCCGTCGATCACGCCGATGAGCGCTCGCAACACCTCCGGCACGCCTTCGCGCGTCGCCGCCGAAATCACCAGCGGCGTTTTCCTGGCGGCACGTTTAAGGCGCGCCACCTGCTGCTTCAACTGCTCGGGCGTCAGCGCGTCGGCCTTGTTGAGCGCGACGATTTCGGGCTTGTCGGCGAGACCCTCGCCATAAGCTTTGAGCTCCGCGCGCACGGTCTTGTAGGCCTCGCCGGCGTGTTCGCCCGTGCCGTCGACGAGATGCAGCAGCACCCGGCAGCGCTCGACATGACCGAGGAAGCGGTCGCCCAGTCCGACGCCCTCATGCGCGCCTTCGATCAAGCCTGGAATGTCGGCGAGCACGAATTCCCGATCGTCGATCGTCGACGACCCCCAGCTGCGGGTGAAGCGTGGTGAACGGATAGTCGGCGATCTTCGGCTTGGCGGCGCTGACCGCCGCCAGGAAGGTCGACTTGCCGGCATTCGGTAGTCCGACGATCCCGGCGTCCGCGATCAGCTTGAGGCGCAGCCGGATGGTGCGCTCCTCGCCCGGCTGGCCCGGATTGGCATGGCGCGGCGCGCGATTGGTCGAGGTCTTGAAGTGCGCATTGCCGAAGCCGCCGTTGCCGCCCTTCGCCAGGATGGCGCGTTCGCCGACCTTGGTCAGATCGGCCAGCAGCGTCTCCCCATCTTCCTCGTAGATCTGGGTGCCGGCCGGCACCTTCATCACCATGTCGTCGCCGTTGGCGCCATGGCGGTCTTTGCCCATGCCGTTGCCGCCGCGCTTGGCCTTGAAATGCTGCTGGTAGCGATAGTCGATCAGGGTGTTGAGGCCGTTGACGGCTTCCGCCACCACATCGCCGCCGCGGCCGCCATCACCGCCGTTCGGTCCCCCGAACTCGATGAACTTCTCGCGCCGGAACGACACGCAGCCGTTTCCGCCGTCGCCGGAGCGAATGTAGACCTTGGCCTCGTCGAGGAACTTCATGGCGACCCGCAATACCAAAAAGAAGCTGCAAAAAACATTCGACGGCCCGGAGGGCCGCCGCAAACACATATGTTCATTTCGAAAATATCAAAGGGCTTTCGCCGGGAGGGGCCAAGGAGGGCCATGCCTCACTGATGCGGCCCGGTAGGCCGCTCCCGACGTGCCGTCCGTCCTAGCCGCTACGCCTCAGCCCGAACGTTGCTGGCGGCGATCGTCGCGGCGAAACTGGCCCGGTGGCATTGTTAAACCTCCTTGGCCTTCGAAGCGCGACCCCGATCTAATTACGTCAACACATTCATCGTGGTGCTCCCGGGCCCGGCTGTCAACGGGTCGCGGCGAATTTGACCACCGGACGGAATTCCTTGCCATGATCCGACCGTGTTGTCGTCTTAGGGACGATTGAGGGAGCCTTGGCCTCAACCGGCCAGGCGCTTGGGGGGCTGCGGGGGTGTGGTCGGTCTTCAAGATCGCAGGCAGGGCAGCGTTTTGGCGGAGCACGCCTGAATCCGCGCTTAGTTGGCTTGCCCACGCTGCTTGGCTGGGTCGTGGTGCTGGCGCTGGTGCGCTGCGCGCTGCAGTTCGTCGAAGCCGGGCCCACTCCGCTGTTCAATCCCTACGGCCTGAACTCGGTGGTCGCATGGATCGCGGTCGCACTCACGGTCACGGCGCTGTTCGTGCCGTCGCCGGCACGCGTGACGGCGCTCGCCGCCGTGGTGGCGCTCTCGGTCCTGGCCGAGGTCGCATTCACGGCGTTCGGATATGCCTGGCCGTGGCTCCAATCGACGCTCGCGATCGACCAGTATGCGGCCGATTATCCGGCCTTGCTCGAAATCTGGTCTAAGACCGTCGCGCCGGTCGCGGGCTTGGCCGCGCCAGTGGTGTCCTGGATCGGCGCCATGTTCGCGTTGCTGCGAAGCTTCGAGGTCGCCGCACCTGTTCGTGTCTTCGGCAAGGTGCTTGCGCTGTGGGCGGCGTTATTCGTGGCGAAGAACGCCTTGCCGCACGCACCGGTCTTTGCCGGCCCCGATTACGATTTGCGCAATTCCAATCTGTGGGAATTCGTCCGGTCGGAGCCACCCGCCCATACCGGCAGCATCGGCCACACGCACGAGCCGAGCGGCAGCGAACTCGTACTCGGCAAAGCAAGAGACGAACTCACGCCAGGCAAGGCGAGGCTCGCCGGTCCGCCGGCCGCACTGGTGCGAACCGCTGTCGGAGAGCTTGCCCCGCAGAAACCAGGCGTCACCGACGTCTATGGCATCGGGCTGGCGGGATGGTTGGAGCAGGATGTATTTCGCAAGGAGCTCGACGGCGCTTTCGCCAAAATGGGCCGCGTGCTGCCGCTCAAAGATCGCACCATCCGCCTGAGCAACCACCCCGATTCCTCACTCCCGCTCGCGGATCACAAGAATTTCGCCGCGGCCGTTCATGCGGTAGCGCAGGTCATGGACAAGGCCGAGGACGTGCTGGTCCTGCTGATGACCTCGCACGGCGCAAACAACGGCTTGGCCTTGCAGCTGCCCGGCAAACCAGTCGCGGTCCTCACCCCGCAGGAGGTGGCCACCGTTCTCAACAAAGCAGGGATCAAGAACCGCCTGATCATCGTCTCGGCCTGCTATTCCGGCGTGTTCGTGAAACCGCTCGCCGACGACAACTCGATCGTGCTCACCGCGGCCGACGAAACCAACACCTCGTTCGGCTGCGCGCCCGGCCGGGACTGGACCTATTTCGGCGAAGCGCTGTTCAACCAGTCCCTGCAGCCCGGCGTGGATTTCAAGTACGCCTTCGGGCGCGCCCGCCTGATGATCGCCGGCTGGGAGCAGATGGATCGCGTCAAGCCGTCAAATCCGCAGGGACACTTCGGCCCGAATCTGGTCGACAAGCTTGCGCCGGTTTTCGAGGCGATGCAGAGCGTGAGCCAGTAACGCAGCGCTTGCGCAGGATCGCTCCCTTTCCAACTCAAACCGGATAGCCTCCGGCCGCGGTGCGTCGCGGCCGCTCAACGTCCAGCAAGGGCCTTGATGACCTCGTTGCCGCTTGTCCCCCAGCCGCGCCGCCAGGAGCACCGCGGCCGGCGTCGGCCTGATGCTGACCGGCATCGGCCTGTTCGCGCATCAACGACGCGCTCGGCAAGTGGCTGCTGACGACTTACTCGGTCGGCGAATTGCTGCTCGATCCGCAGCGCCACGGCATTGCTGCTGATGGCGCCGTTCATCTGGCAGGCGGGATCTGACCGCGTTCACGGCGGCGCCGCGGCCGTGGCTGCAGGTCGTCCGCGTGATCCTGTCGACGCTCGAAGTGGCGATGTTCTTCTGGGCGGTGTCGTACCTGCCGCTCGCCGACACCGTGACGTTCTATCTCGCCGGCCCGATCTACGTGACCGCGCTTTCGGTGCTGCTGCTCGGCGAGCGGGTCGGCTGGCGGCGCTGGACGGCCGTGCTCGTCGGCTTTGGCGGCGTGCTGCTGGCGTTGCGGCCGTCGGCCGCGACCTTCACGCTGCCGGCCCTGATCGCGCTCACCGGCAGCATTTTCTTTGCCTTCCTGATGATCGCGACACGGTCGCTGCGCGAGACCTCGAACACCGTGCTGGTGGCGAGCCAGATCGCCGGCACGCTGATCTTCGGCGCGCTGTGGGCGCCGTTCGACTGGGTGACGCCGACGCTGCGCGACTTCTTGCTGCTGTCGACGTTCGGCGTGATCTCGATCGTCGCGCTCGCCTGCGTCAACTATTCGCTCAAGCTGGCGCCCGCAAGCGTGGTCGCGCCCTATCAGTACACGTTCATCCTGTGGGCGATCGCGCTCGGCTACGTGGTGTTCGGCGACGTGCCCGACGCCCTCCTGCTGATCGGCGCCGCCATCATCGTCGCGGCCGGCCTCTACATCTTCTGGCGCGAGCAGATGCGGGCACGGAAGCCGACGGCCGGTCCGCCTCCGTGACCGCACTACGCACCACCTCGCCACCGCTCGCGGTCGAGGCGGAATCGATCGCCCGGCACCGACACGCCGCCCAGCGCCCGCACCGGCAGCAAAACCACGCCGGTCCACACGTAGCCGCACTTCTCCAGCACGCGGCGCGACGCCGGATTGCTCACGCGCGCGCCGCCTTCCAGCGATCTCGTAGCCACGATCGTCGAACGCATAGTCGATCACGGCGCGCGCCGCCTCGGTGGCGTAACCGCGGCCCCAGTGCGGCACGCCGAACCAGTAGCCGATCTCCGGATGTTCGCCCGATCGAACGGCCCCGACCCCGCAGCCGCCGACGAGCGCGCCGTCGCGCAGGGTCACGACGAAATGCGACCTGCTCGTCGTCGCGGTTCGCCGACCGCGAGGAACGTCTCGGCGTCCTTGCGACCGAATAGGGATGCGGCACACGCGACAGGTTTTCGGCAATGCGGCGATCGTTGATCAGCGGCACGATCGCCGGCGCGTCGTCGAGCCGCGGCGCGCGCAGCACGAGCCGCTCCGTCTCCAAGACCGGTATCCGGCGCTTCAGGCAACGTCTCCGGGACAATCCGATCCAGCAATGTCATCGCACGGGCTCCAAAAGCGAAGAGGGGAGCCGGCAATCCCGTCTCCCCTCATGGAACCCGTATGGGTCCGCCGGTTCGATGGATGCCGGCGGACCTCGATGTCAGTCCACCGTTTATTCGGCCGCTGCCTCGATCGTCGGCATGACGGATACGAAAACGCGGCCTTTGGCTTTGCTGCGGAACTCGACCTTGCCGTCGGTGAGCGCGAACAGCGTGTGGTCCTTGCCGAGGCCGACGTTGCGGCCCGGGTGCCATTTGGTGCCGCGCTGGCGCGCGATGATGTTGCCGGCGACGACGCTCTCGCCGCCGAAAATCTTCAGCCCGAGCCGCTGACTGTTGGAATCGCGGCCGTTGCGCGACGAGCCGCCTGCTTTCTTGTGAGCCATAGCCGTAAGTCCTTAATTCGCCCGCTACATAACCAACGGTTTGTGACGAAATCATCACCTTTTCGAGCCTGGACGGAGCCGAATTCCGGCATCCGTTCCCGCTCCGCGCCTGCTAGGCGGCGCTCTCCTCGGCCGGCATTCTCGGCCACCTTCGGCTTCGGCTCGCGCTTCGGCCGAGCGGTCTTGGTCGGCTTGGCGCCGTCGGTGAGGATCTCGGTGATGCGCAGCAGGGTGAATTCCTGCCGGTGGCCGCGCTTGCGCCGCGAATTCTTGCGGCGGCGCTTCTTGAACGCGATGACCTTGGGGCCGCGGCCCTGCTCCAGCACCTCGGCCGCAACCGTGGCACCGGCAACCGTGGGCGCGCCGAGCGTGACGTTGTCGCCGCCGACCACCAGCACGTCGCCGAGCTGGATGATCTCACCGGGCTCGCCCTCGACCTTCTCGATCTTGAGCACGTCATCGGCGGCAACCCGGTATTGCTTGCCGCCGGTTTTGATGACCGCGAACATCGTTCTTGTCCTCGTGTTCGTTTCCGGCGCTCGGAACAATCCGGGACCGGCTTCTTCCAGTCGGGTGGATGGTGGCTGCGGCGTTAGCCGCCGCACTGGCGCAGATCCTTGAATCTGCACGCAAAATCGCAAGCCGGCCAGACGGCCCGCTTGCGACGGCATGCTTATGGCGGCTCGGCGGCGCGGCTGTCAAGAAAACCGGGACATTCCGCCACTTATCGGCCCGTTCGCCGGGTGCGCTAGGCTCGGCCGCAACGGCGGATGCCACCGCCGACCATAACAAGGGTGGAAACGATGCGGATCGGACACTGGCTGCTGGCCTGCGCCAGCATGGTCGCGGCTGCTGGGCCGACCCCGGCGACGGCGCAGGACTTCCCGTCGCGTCCGGTCACCATGGTGGTGCCGTTTCCCCCGGGCGGCGCGGGCGACATCATCTCGCGGATGCTGGCGCCGCGGCTCGAGCAGAAGTGGGGCAAGCCGCTCGTCGTCGAAAACAAGCCCGGCGCCGGCAGCCTGATCGGGGCGACGGCCGTGCAGAAGGCGGCGCCCGACGGCTACACCCTGCTGATCGCGCCGAGCGGGACGATGGCGATCAACGTCACGCTCTACAAGGCCCTGCCCTACGATCCCACCGCCGACTTCGTGCCGCTCGCGCTCGCCGCCCAGACCCCGTTCGTGCTGATCGTCAATCCGGACCTGCCGGTCAAGACGGTCGCCGATCTGATCAAGCTCGCCAAGGAACGGGCCGGCAAGCTCTCCTATGCGTCGGCCGGGCCGGGCGTGCCGCATCACCTGTTCGCCGAACTGCTCAAGACCATGACCGGCATCGAGATGACCCACGTGCCGTACAAGGGCAGCCTGCCGGCCCTCAACGACGTGGTCGCCGGGCACGTGCCGCTGATGTTCGTCGATCTCGGACCGGCGCTGCCGATGATCCAGGCCGGCAAGGTGCGGGCGCTCGGCGTCTCGACCGCCGCGCGGCTGTCGTCGCTGCCGGACGTGCCGCCGGTCGGCGACACCGTGCCGGGCTTCGGCGCGGCGTCCTGGCAGATGATCGCCGCGCCGGCCAAGACCCCGCGGCCGGTGGTCGACAAGCTGCACGCCGACTTCACGAGCCGTGCTCGCCATGCCCGAGATCAAGGAGCAGATCGCCAAGACCGGCATGGTCCCGATGGACGGCATGCCGATCGCCGAGCTGCAGCAGTTCGTCACGTCGGAGATCGACCGCTGGGGCAAGGTCGTGAAGCAGGCCGGCATCGCCGGTTCGCAATAGGCATCTATCGGGCATTGCCGGGCTGACCCGGCAATCCAGCCTTCTAAGCTCGTCGATGGATGCCCGGGTCAAGGCGGGCGAAGCGACGCCGTCCTTCGGACGATATGCCCCGGCATGACGCAGAACCGCGCGACAACGAACCCATGAGCGCGCTCGCCAACCACGCCTTCGTGAAGATGAACGGTCTCGGCAACGAGATCGTGGTGGTCGACCTGCGCGGCCAGTCCGGCACGATCAGCGCCGCCGACGCCCGCGCGGCCGCGCGGCCGGAGGGCGCGCCGTACGATCAGCTCATGGCGCTGCACACGCCGCGCACGCCCGGCACCGACGCGTATGTCCGCATCTACAACAGCGACGGCTCGGAGGCCGGCGCCTGCGGCAACGGCATGCGCTGCGTCGCCGATCTTCTGTTCAAGGAGACCGGCAAGACCACGCTGACGTTCGAGACCAAGGCCGGGCTGCTCAACTGCTGGAAGGACGAGGCGCCCGCTTGTCGGCACGGTCGACATGGGCAAGCCGCGGTTTGCCTGGAACGAGATTCCGCTGGCGGAGAAGTTCGAGGATACCCGCGCGATCGAACTGCAGATCGGCCCGATCGACAAGCCGATCCTGCATTCGCCGTCGGTGGTGAGCATGGGCAACCCGCATGCGATCTTCTGGGTCGACGACGTCCATGCCTACGACCTCGGCAAGATCGGGCCGCTGCTCGAAAACCATCCGATGTTTCCCGAGCGCGCCAATATCTCGGTCGCCCAGGTGAAGTCGCGCGAGCACATCGTGGTGCGCACCTGGGAGCGCGGCGCCGGCCTGACCCGGGCTTGCGGCTCGGCGGCCTGCGCGGCCGCGGTCGCGGCGGCACGGCTGCGCCGCACCGGAACGCACGGTGACGGTGACGCTGCCGGGCGGCGACCTCACCATCGAATGGCGCGAACGCGACGACCACGTGCTGATGACCGGCCCGGTCGACTACGAGTACGAAGGCCGCTTCGATCCGGCGCTGTTCGCCGCGGCCGGCGCGGCGTGAGCGTCGACGTCGTCACCTTCGGCTGCCGGCTCAATGCCTACGAGTTCGGAAGTGATCCGCCGCGAGGCGCAGGCCGCGGGCCTCGCCGACACCGTCGTGGTCAACACCTGCGCGGTGACGGCCGAAGCGGTGCGGCAGGCGCGGCAGACCATCCGCCGGCTCAAGCGCGAGCGATCCCGGACGGCGCATCCTCGTCACCGGCTGCGCGGCGCAGACCGAGCCGCACACATTCGCGGACATGCCGGAGGTCGCGCTCGTGCTCGGCAACGAGGAGAAGGTCAGCCCCGCATTCTGGCGCGCGCACGCGATGTGCTCGCGCGCGCGCCCTTCCGGATCGCCGCCGAGGAGAAGATCGCCGTCAACGACATCATGGCGGTGACCGAGACGGCCGCGCACCTGGTCGACGGCTTCGAGGGCCGCGCGCGCGCCTTCGTGCAGGTGCAGAACGGCTGCGACCATCGCTGCACGTTCTGCATCATCCCGTATGGCCGCGGCAATTCGCGTTCGGTGCCGATGGGCGACGTGGTCGACGAGGTGCGCCGGCTCTGCGCGCACGGCTACCGCGAGGTCGTCCTCACCGGCGTCGATCTCACCAGCTACGGGACGAACCTTCCCGGCGCGCCGAAGCTCGGCCGGCTGGTGCGGCAGATCCTCAGGCACGTGCCGGAACTCGAGCGGCTGCGGCTCTCGTCGATCGACTCGATCGAGGCCGACCGCGATCTGCTCGATGCACTCGCCGATGAGCCGCGGCTGATGCCGCATCTGCACCTGTCGCTGCAGGCGGGCGACGACATGATCCTGAAGCGGATGAAGCGCCGCCACCTGCGCGCCGACGCCATCGCGTTCTGCGAACAGGTGCGGCGCGCTGCGGCCCGACGTCGTGTTCGGCGGCGACATCATCGCCGGCTTCCCGACCGAGACCGAGGCGATGTTCGCCCGCTCGCTCGACCTGGTCGAGGAATGCGGCCTGACGCACCTGCATGTCTTTCCGTTCTCGCCGCGTCCGGGCACGCCGGCGGCGCGCATGCCGCAGGTCGACCGCGAAATCGTCAAGGAGCGGGCGCGGCCGGCTGCGCGAGCGCGGCGCGGCCGCGCTGCGCCGTCATCTCGATGCACAGGTGGGCGTGACACACCGCGTGCTGGCGGAACGCGGCGGCATCGGCCGCACCGAGCACTTCACGCAGGTGACAGCTCACGCCGGCGCTCGAGCCGGGTCTGATCGTCGACCTGACAATGACCGGGCACGACGGCCGCCAACTGTTCGCCGCCTGACGACGCGTGTCCAAGTCATTCCGGAAGCCGCGAAGCGGCCGTCCGGAATCCAAATCTCGCACCTCCTCGTTTGCCAGATGGATTCCGGGTTCCGGCCTTCGGCCGGCCCCGGAATGACGAGAGTGCGATGAACGGTCAGTTGGCCTCGATGCCGATGTCCTTGGCGATCTTCGACCATTTGGCGATCTCCTGCTGCAAGATCGCAGCGAGTTCCTCGGGACTCGACGCGCCAAGCTCGGCGCCGAGCTTGGCGAAGAACGCCTTGGTGTCCTCCTGCAGCGATCACCTGGCGGACCGCAGCGTTGAGCCGGTCGATCACCGCACGCGGAGTGCCGGCGGGCGCGAACACGGCCTGCCAGAACGTGCTCTCCGCCGGAACGCCCGCCTCGATCAGCGTCGGCACATCCGGATAGGCGGCGGAACGCTTGCGGCTGGCGACCGCCAGCGCACGAACCTTGCCAGACGCGACGTGTGGCAGCGTGCTCGGCATCGACGCGACCCAGAACTGCACGCGGCCCTCGATCAGGTCGGTGTAGGCCTGGGTGGTGAGCTTGTACGGCACCTGCTGCGCCTTGATGCCGGCGGCGGCCAGCAGCAGTTCGGCCGAGAGATGCGGCGTCGAGCCCGGCCCGAGCGACACATAGTTGAGTTCGCCCGGCTTCTGTTTGGCGAGCGCGACCAGGTCGGCGACTGAGCGCAGCGAGGACGAGGCCGGCACGATCAGGACGTTCTGCACCTCGACGAACCCCGAGACCGGAGCGAAATCGCGCACCGGGTCGTAGCCCACCTTGGACTTGAGCACGGCGTTGATGGCGAGCGACGACGTCGCATAGCTCAGCGTGTAGCCGTCCGGCGCAGCCTTCGCGACCGTCAGGTAGGCGGCGGTACCGGCCGCGCCGGGCTGATTCTCGATCACCACCGATTGGCCGAGCACGTCGCCGAGCTTCTGGCCGAGGTAACGCGCCATCACGTCGGAGGCGCCGCCGGCGCCGTACGGCACGATCATTCGCATCGGCCGCGTCGGGTAGGCCTCCTGTGCGCGGGCAGCCGTCGGCAGGCTCGAGCGCACGACCAACGCACAGAACAATGCGGCACGGACAACCATGGCGTCCTCCCCGCGGCTCGGTTTTCATTTGTCGGATGGCCGCTCTATGATCAGAGCATAGCGGTTTTGCCGCACTGACGAAACGATTTCGGAGCACCCCATGTCCACGGCCGGCTCGCGCGAACATCTCGTCACCAGCGTCGAGCAGCTCGAGCGCATCTACGGCGAGCCGTACGGCCCTTCGATCCAGAAGGTCGCCGACCGCATCACACCGCACTACCACGCCTTCATCGAGGCGGCGCCGTTCTTCGCGCTCGCTTCGAGCGGAGCGGACGGGCTCGACTGCTCGCCGCGCGGCGATGCGCCGGGCTTCGTGCGGGTGCAGGACGAGAAGACACTGCTGATCCCCGACCGGCTCGGCAACAACCGCATCGACACGCTGCGCAACCTCATCGTGGACCCGCGCGTCGCGCTGTTGTTTCTGATTCCGGGCTGCGGCGAGACCATCCGGGTGATCGGACGGGCGCAGATCTCGACCGATCCGGCGCTGGCGCAGAGCTTCGTCGTCAACGGCAAGACGCCGCGCTCCGTGCTCGTCGTGTCGGTCGATCAGGTCTACTACCAGTGCACCAAGGCGATCGTGCGCTCGAAGCTGTGGGATGCGTCTCGCCATGTCGACCGCAAGAGCCTGCCGAGCGCCGGCACGATCCTGGCCGAGCGCACCGGCGGCAAGACCGACGCCGAAGCACACGACCGCGCCGCGCCCGAGCGCGTCAAGGCGACGCTGTATTGATCTGTCGGGGGCTCATGCCACCGCCCTCCTGACGCCGCGCCCGCAACCACCGGTCCTCATCCTGAGAGCGCACGCGGTGCGCGTCGCGAAGGATGGCAGCCAGCACAGCACCCGCGGCCATGCTTCGAGACGCGACCTGCGGTCGCTCCTCAGCACGAGGAGTCACGACGTCGACTTTCCAATAGATTGCCGCAGTCAATCCACCAGCTTGAAGACTTCACCCTGCCAGCCGCAGGCCTGCAGCGTCGCGTGCATGTGCAGCGGCACCGGCGCCGAGACCGCGATCGGCGCGCGGTTCTTGTAGAGCGGCACCACGACCTCGCGCGCGTGCAGATGGAGCCCGGGACCGCCGGTGCGCGGCGCTGTTCCGTAGATCGTGTCGCCGACGATCGGCCAGCCCATGGCGGCAGCAGTGCACGCGCAATTGATGCGTCCGCCCGGTCAGCGGCTCCAGCGCCAGCCACGTGAGCTGCCGTGATCGCGATGCGAGGAGCCAGCTCGTTGCCCTCGCCGCTTGCTCGGTCTGCTCCCTCCCCCGCTTGCGGGGGAGGGTTGGGGTGGGGGGTAACCGTGAGTTCGGAATTCTGCCGCCACCCCCCTCCCTGTCCCTCCCCCGCAAGGGGGGAGGGGACGCCGCGGCGCTGACCGGACTCAAACTTACTTCATCGGGCGCAGGCAACTCGCAGCGCCCCAGCACCTTCCAGGTCGTCACGGCCGGCTGGCCGTGCGGATCGGGCTTCATCCACCAGCCGCGGCTCTCGTCCAGCCGGCCGAGCGGCAGATCGATGCGGCCCTCCGTCTCCGCCGGACCGCCCTCGACCACCGCCCAGTAGGTCTTGCCCACCCTGCCCTGCTTGAACAGCCGGCCGAGTTCTGCCAGCGCCTTGCGATGGCGGCCGAGCACCAGGCAACCGGAGGTGTCGCGGTCGAGCCGGTGCGCCAAGCGCCGGCGCGCGCGGCAGCCCGAAGCGCAGCGCGTCGAAATGATCTTCCAGGCTCTCGCCGCCCTTCGGGCCCTTGTGAACCGCGAACCCCGCCGGCTTGTCGATGATCAGCATCAGCCCATCGCGATAGAGCAGGCGCGCCACCATCTCTTCCGGGGTCATCCTTGCGTCCATCGGCGAAACCGCTATCACGGGCCCGGCATGAACGACAGCACGGAACAAACGAGCTGGTGGCAGCGGCTGAGCGGCGGCCTCAAGCGCACCTCGACCAATCTCAGCACGTCGATTTCCGACGTGATGATGCGCGGGCCGCTATCGCCCGAGCGCATCGTCGAGATCGAGGAAGCGCTGATCCGCGCCGATCTCGGCCTCGATGCCGCGGCGCAGATCGCCGCCGTCATGGCCGACGGCCGCTACCGCAATCTCGGCGAGGTGCAGGGCGTGCTCGCCACCGAGGTCGCGAAGCTCATGGCGCCGGTCGCCAAGCCGCTGACGATCGAAGCCAAGAAGCCGTTCGTCATCCTGGTGGTGGGCGTCAACGGCTCGGGCAAGACCACGACCATCGGCAAGCTCGCCGCCAGCTTTCACCGCGAAGGCCGCTCGGTGATGCTCGCCGCCGGCGACACGTTCCGAGCTGCCGCCATCGACCAGCTCAAGATCTGGAGCGGGCGCTCGGGCGCGAGCGTCATCGCGCGGCCGCCGGGCTCCGATCCGGCCGGGCTGGCCTACGACGCGCTGGTCGAGGCGCGCGGCGAGGGCATCGACGTGCTGCTCATCGACACCGCCGGCCGGCTGCAGAACCGCACCGAGCTCATGGACGAGCTCGAGAAGATGGTGCGCGTGCTCAAGAAGGTCGACGCCAGCGCGCCGCACGCCGTGCTGCTGGTGCTCGACGCCACCGTGGGACAGAACGCGCTGTCGCAGGTCGAGATCTTCCGCAAGATCGCGGGCGTCACCGGCCTCGTCATGACCAAGCTCGACGGCACCGCGCGCGGCGGCATCCTGGTGGCGATCGCCGCCAAGTTCGGCCTGCCGGTGCATTTCGTCGGCGTCGGCGAGAGCATCGACGATCTCGCGCCATTCACGGCCGAGGATTACGCCAAGGCCATCGCCGGCACGGCGTAGACTCCTCATCCTGAGGAGCGTTGCGCAGCCACACGGTTCCCGCGCCTCCTCATCAGGATGAGGGGCGAATGACATCGACGCAGAGTCGACGTTACACATCCGCCATGTCCGCCCAACCAGCGCCTGCCAAGCAGCAACTCAACCCCACCGTGAAGCTCGTGCTCGATCTCGGGCCGCTGCTGCTGTTCTTCCTCGCCAATTCGCGGCCGGCATTGTTCGCGCCGCTGCTGCGGCCGTTCCTGTCCGACGCCCTGCTCAGCGGCGAGCACGCCGGCATCTTCACCGCCACCGCGGTCTTCATTCCGGTCGTGTGTGGTGGCGCTTGGCATCGGCTACGCGCTGACGCGGCACCTGCCGCTGATGCCGGTGATCACGGCCGTCGTCGTGGTGGTGTTCGGCGGGCTGACGCTCTTCCTGCAGGACGAGACCTTCATCAAGCTCAAGCCGACCATCATCTACGTGCTGTTCGGCGCCGCGTTGCTGATCGGCGCTCGCGTTCGGCAAGTCGCTGCTCGGCCTGGTGTTCGATTCGGTGTTCCACCTCACCGACGAAGGCTGGCGCAAGCTCACGCTGCGCTGGGCGCTGTTCTTCCTCGCGCTCGCTGTGCTCAACGAGATCGTCTGGCGCACACAGTCGACCGACATCTGGGTCACCTTCAAGGTGTTCGGCGTGTTGCCGCTGACCTTCGTGTTCGCGGCCCTGCAGTATCCGCTGCTGCAGAAATACGCCGCGCCGGAGCCGGCCGATCGAAGGAGTAGGCGCGCTCAGGTTGCCGGCGCCGCCAGCGCCTTCTCGATCGCCGGCTTGAGCGCCTTCTCCAGATTGTCCGGCGTGATCGGCCCGATCAGCTTGTAGGCGATCTTGCCGTCGCGCCCGACCACGAACGTCTCCGGCACGCCGTACACGCCCCACTCGATCGCAGCGCGGCCGTTGGCGTCGGCGCCATTCGCCACGAACGGATTGCCGTGGCGGCCGAGAAAGCGGCGCGCATTGTCGGCCTGGTCCTTGTAGTTGATGCCGGCGATACGGATGCGCGGTCGGCGGCGAGCTTCAGCAGCAGCGGCGCCTCGTCGTGGCAGGGCACGCACCATGACGCCCAGACGTTGAGCACCGTGACGTCGCCCTTGAACGCCGCGCTGTCGAGACCCGGCACCGACTTGCCGTCGCGCTCGAGCCCGGCGACCGGCGGCAGATAGGTCGGCGGCGCCGGCTGTCCGATCAGCGCGGACGGAATGCGCGACGGGTCGCCGGTGCCCAGCCGGTACATGAACAGCGCCGATAGCGCGAGAAAGGCCAGCAGCGGCAGCAGCACGACGGTCCGCCGCGACGCGGAACAGGCGCCTTCTTGCTTTCGGACTTCCGGCCGTCGTCGTGTTCAGTCGCGCGTCACCGTCGCGCCTCGTTCATAGCCTCGGAGCGGCGGGTGATGCCGTGCGCCTCGAGGTCTTCGACGGTGCGCCGCAGCCGGTAGCGGTCGATCAGAATCCAGATCACCAGCACCGCGACGATCGCGATCGCCGCCCCGTAGGCGCTCAGGATGAACGCGGCATGCGGACCGAGGTTCATGGTCACGACCCGGCCGCAGCTTCGGCGCGCCGCATCATCATGGTGCGCACGCGCCGCCGCATGATCTCGTTGCGCATCGCGGCGAGATGCAGCGTGACGAACAGCAGCGTGAACGCGACCGTCATGACGACGAGCGGAACAAGGATCGACGCATGAATCGCCGGACCGCCGAGACGAAGCACCGACGCCGGCTGATGCAGCGTGTTCCACCAGTCGACCGAGAATTTGATGATCGGCACGTTGATCGCGCCGACCAGCGTGAGCACCGCGGCGGCGCGCGCCGCGCGGCTCTGGTCGTCGATCGTCCGCCACAGCGCGATCACGCCGAGATACATCAGGAACAGCACCAGCACCGAGGTGAGGCGCGCGTCCCAGACCCAGTAGGTGCCCCACATCGGCCGGCCCCACAGCATGCCGGTGACCAGGCACATCAGCGTGAAGGCCGCGCCGATCGGCGCCGCCGCCTTGGCGGCGACATCGGCGAGCGGGTGGCGCCAGACCAGCGTGCCGAGCGCCGCAACGCTCATCAGCACCCAGGCGAACAGGCCAAGCCAGGCCGCCGGCACGTGAATGAACATGATCTTGACGGTCGCGCCCTGCTGGTAGTCGTCGGGCGCGAGAAAGGCCTGGTTGATGGCGAGCGCGAACGCGATCAGCGTCGCGCCGACCAGCCATGGCATCATGCGGTCGGCAAGCGCGACGAAGCGCGTCGGATTGGCAAGGTCGATCAGGGCCATCGGCTACTCTTGGCGGTGCCCTCATACTTCGACGCCGGTCGGCCCGCAATGTGACCTGGCGCTTCACGTATCGCGTCACTCCAGTCCGCTGCCGCAGCAGCCGCCGCGGCGGCGAAGCGGCCCGATCACGAAGCTCACCAGACTGAGCGCGATCAGGATCGTGAACGGCGTCCCGAACGGCACCGGGCCGACGATCGCGGCGTTCGACGCCGAGACGCCGAAGATCAGCACCGGGATGGTCAACGGCAGGACCAGCACCGCCAGCAGGAGCCCGCCGCGCCGCACCGCGACCGCGAGCGCCGCGCCAATCAGGCCGATGAAGGTCAACGCCGGGGTGCCGGCGAGCAGCGTCAGCGCGACCGCGCCGGTCGCCGCCGGATCGAGATTGAGCAGGAGGCCGAGCAGCGGCGCGGCGACCACCAGCGGCAGCACGGTGGTGACCCAATGCGCGGCGGCCTTGACGGCGAGCGCGAGTTCGAGCGGCACGCGCGCCGTCAGGATGAGATCGAGCGAGCCGTCCTCGGGTCGGTGGCGATCAGCCGGTCGAGCGCGAGCAGGCTCGCGAGCAGCGCACCGAGCCACAGGATGGCCGGACCGATGCCGGGCCAGCAGCGCGAGGTCGGGGCCGATGGCGAACGGCATCAGCGTCACGACGATCAGAAAGAACAGCACGCCGATCAGCGCGCCGCCGCCGACCCGCACGGCGAGCCGCAGTTCGCGCAGGAACAGGGCGGAGAGCGCGGTCATGCGGACACCTTGGAACTGGACGCACTCGGCAACCACAGGCCGAGCGGCTCCTGCGTCCCCGCATGCGGGGGAGGGTTAGGGAGGGGGCAGATAAAGGGATTCGAGCGAGTTCGCCCGCTCCCCACCCCTCCCCCGCAAGCGGGGGAGGGAGCACACTGAGCAAGTGGCGAGGGCTGGAGGACTGAACCAGCAGGTCATTGGCCGACCTCTCCGAGCCGCAGCTCGGCCGCGCCATCGAGGCCGATCGGACCGTGCGTCGCAGCCAGGATGAGCCCGCCGCCGGCCAGATGCGCGCGCATGAGCCCGGCCAGCAGGACCTGGGCGGCGGCGTCGAGCGCCGTGGTCGGCTCGTCGAGCAGCCAGATCGGACGCTTGACCGCAAGGAGCCGCGCGATCGACAGTCGCCGCCGCTGGCCCGGCAGACAGGTAGCTCGCCGGGCACGCCGGCCAGCCGGTCGAGTCCGACGGCGGCAAGCGCCGGGTCCACGCCTGCTCCGGCCGCCGCCCAGGAAGTCGGTCCAGAAGCGAGGTTCTCCGCCACCGTCAGCGAGGGCTTGAGCGCGTCCTGATGGCCGAGGTAGTGCGCCTGCTCGCCGATTCCGAGCTCGGGATCGCCGCCCTCGAGTACCAGCCGGCCACCGGCCGGCCACACCAGCCCGACGATCACCCGCAGCAGCGAGGATTTTCCGGCGCCGTTCGGGCCGGTGACCAGCCAGCGCCTCGCCGGCCGTCACCGCAAAGCACAGGCCGGAGAACACCTGGCGGCCGCCGCGGACGCAGACGAGATCGGATACCGTGAGCCGCATCAGCGAAATCCCGGCCCGACCAGGCCTCGGGAACCGGTTCGCAGTCCCGTCAAATCCTGCGGTTTTGCTGGCATGCTGTTGACGAGAGTCGATTTTCTGGAACCGTCCGAAAAAAGACCTTATAAGCCCGTCGTCCCGCGCTCACTACCCGAACCCGCGCGGAAATCGCGACCCGCCGAGGACGACTTCCGGTACGCCGAGAGCCGCCAAGCCGACCCCGCCCGGACGATGGGAACCGACACATATGACGTCACTCGACAGTTTCCGCTGCTGCAAGACCCTCAAGGTCGGCAGCAAGACCTACGCCTATTACAGCCTCCCGACCGCCGAGAAGAACGGCCTCAAGGGTATCTCGCGGCTGCCGTTCTCGATGAAGGTGCTGCTGGAGAACCTGCTGCGCAACGAGGATGGCCGCTCGGTCACCAAGGACGACATCCTGGCGGTCGCGCAGTGGCTCAAGACCAAGACCTCGGACCGTGAGATCGCGTTCCGTCCGGCGCGGGTGCTGATGCAGGACTTCACCGGCGTGCCCGCTGTGGTCGATCTCGCCGCCATGCGCGACGCCATGAAGAAGCTCGGCGGCGATCCGAAGAAGATCAATCCGCTGGTTCCGGTCGACCTCGTCTGCGACCATTCGGTGGCAGTCAATTTCTTCGGCACCAATACCGCGGAGAAGAAGAACGTCGAGGAAGAATACCGGCAGAACGGCGAGCGCTACGAATTCCTCAAATGGTCGCAGAAGTCGTTCGACAATTTCCGGGTCGTGCCGCCCGGCACCGGCATCTGCCACCAGGTCAACCTCGAATACCTGTCGCAGGTGGTCTGGACCAAGAAGGACAAGCTCAAGGCCGACGGCAAGCCGTTTGTGGGCGACGTCGCGTATCCCGGACACGCTGGTCGGCACCGACTCGCACACCACGATGGTGAACGGTCTGGCGGTGCTCGGCTGGGGCGTCGGCGGCATCGAGGCGGAAGCCGCGATGCTCGGCCAGCCCTACTCGATGCTGTTGCCCGAAGTGATCGGCGTGAGGATCAACGGTAAGCTCAAGGAAGGCGTGACTGCGACCGACTTCGTGCTCACGGTCACGCAGATGCTGCGCAAGCGCGGCGTGGTCGGCAAGTTCGTCGAGTTTTTCGGCCCTGGCCTCGCCGGCCTGACCATCGCGGACCGCGCCACCATCGGCAACATGTCGCCCGAATACGGCGCGACCTGTGGTTTCTTCCCGGTCGACGACGACACCATCAAGTACCTCACCGATACGGCCCGCACCCCCGCGCAGGTCGCGCTCGTCGCCGCCTACGCCAAGGCGCAGGGCATGTACCGCACCAAGTCGACGCCCGATCCGGTCTTCACCGACGTGCTCAAGCTCGAATTGTCGTCGGTCGAGCCATCGCTTGCCGGCCCGAAGCGCCCGCAGGACCGCGTCGCCCTCAAGGACGTCAAGAACGGCTTCACCATTGCGATGGAGAAAGAGTTCAACAAGGCGAGCGATGGCAAGGAGTTCGACCTGCATCCCTCGCTCGCCACCTCGATCGACAAGACCTTCGCCGGCAAAGCCGGCGGCAGCAAGCGGGTCCCGGTCGAGGGCCGAAATCACGACCTCGGCGACGGCGATGTGGTGATCGCGGCGATTACCTCGTGCACCAATACCTCGAACCCGAGCGTGATGATGGGCGCCGGCCTCCTCGCCCGCAAAGCGGTGGCCAAGGGCCTGACGGTCAAGCCATGGGTCAAGACCTCGCTGGCGCCGGGCTCGCAGGTGGTCGCCGAATATCTTGAGAAGTCCGGCCTGCAGAAGGATCTCGATCAGCTCGGCTACAACATCGTCGGCTACGGCTGCACCACCTGCATCGGCAATTCCGGACCGTTGGCGCCCGAGATCTCCAAGGCGATCAACGAGAAGGATCTGGTCGCCGCGGCGGTGCTGTCCGGCAACCGCAACTTCGAGGGCCGCGTCAACGCCGACGTGCGGGCGAACTACCTGGCGTCGCCGCCGCTGGTCGTCGCCTACGCGCTCGCCGGCTCGATGTATGCCGACATGGCCAAGCAGCCGCTCGGCCTCGACAAGAAGGGCAACAAGGTCTTTCTCAAGGACATCTGGCCGACCAGCCGCGAGATCAGCACCACGATCCGCAAGACCATCAACAAGCAGATGTTCGCCAAGAAATACGCCGACGTGTTCAAGGGCGATACCCACTGGCGCAAGATCAGCGTCAAGGGCGGATTGACCTACGCGTGGAACAAGAAGTCGACCTACGTGCAGAACCCGCCGTATTTCGTCGGCATGGGGCAGCGGCCCGAAGCCGCTGAACGATATCGTCGACGCCCGCGTGCTCTGCCTGCTGCTCGACTCGATCACCACCGACCACATCTCGCCGGCCGGCTCGATCAAGGTCGACTCGCCCGCCGGTAAGTACCTGATCGAGCACAAGGTCAAGCCGGCCGACTTCAACCAGTACGGCACGCGGCGCGGCAATCACGAAGTGATGATGCGCGGCACCTTCGCCAACATCCGGCTCAAGAACCAGATGTTGCCGGGCGTCGAGGGCGGCTTCACGGTCCACTATCCGACGAAGGCAGCGCATGACGATCTACGACGCCGCCATGCGCTACAAGGCCGACAAGGTGCCGCTCGTGATCTTCGCCGGCAAGGAGTACGGCTCAGGCTCGTCGCGCGACTGGGCCGCCAAGGGTCCGAACCTGCTCGGCGTGCGCGCCGTCATCACCCAGTCGTTCGAGCGCATCCACCGCTCCAACCTGATTGGAATGGGCGTGCTCCCACTGTGCTTCGAGGATGGCACGTCGTGGCAGACGCTCGGCCTCAAGGGCGACGAGCAGGTCACGATCCGCGGGCTGCACGGCGAGATCAAGCCGCGCCAGCGCATGATCGCCGAGATCGTTGCGGCCGACGGCGGCCTCAAGCGGATACCGTTGATCTGCCGCATCGATACCCTGGACGAGCTCGACTACTTCAAGAACGGCGGCATTCTGCAGTTCGTTCTGCGGCATCTGGCGTAGGGTATGATCTCGAAAAGTTTCGGGTAAGATGATGCGACTGGCGCAGACGCCGTCTGCGCCGCCCCAAACTCACTGCGAAGTGAGTGGCGGGTGATGACGTGGCCGCCTAAGAGTTCGCGTAGAGTTTGCCGCTGATCGGCAACGAACGGCGGGGGGTGGGAAGAAACGGAATGTCAGGCCGTCGTCTCGTCTGCGCCGCCGCCGTCGTTTTTGCGTCCGCGGTTGCGAGCCTATCCGCCCGTGCCGAGCCGCGCGCGGTGCTCGAATTGTTCACCAGCCAGGGCTGCTCGTCCTGCCCGGCGGCCGACAAGCTCCTGGCCGAGTTCGCCGTCGATCCGAACGTGATCGCGCTGACGCTCGCCATCGATTACTGGGACTATCTCGGCTGGAAGGACACGCTGGCGCTCGCCGGCCACTCCAAGCGTCAGAAGGCATACGCCAAGTCGCGGCACGACCGAGAGGTCTACACGCCCCAGATGGTCGTGAACGGGATGATGCACGTGCTGGGCAGCGACCGGTCGGCAATCGAACGCGCCATCACGACAACGCGGAAAGCCGCCGATACGTTGTCCGTGCCGGTGGCGCTCGCGGTGTCCGACGGCAAGCTCAATGTCAAGGTGCCGGCTGCCAGCGACGAACGCGCCGAGGTCTGGCTCTGTCCGGTCTCCAAGTCGGTGCCGGTTGCCATCGGCCGCGGCGAGAACAACGGCCGCACCGTGACGTATCACAACGTCGTGCGCCGCTGGATGAAGCTCGGCGAATGGACCGGCAAGCCGGAGACCTGGAACGTCAAGCTCGCCGATTTTGCCGGCCGCGATATCGACCAAGTCGCCGTCCTGTTGCAGCGCGGCGCGGCGACCAGCCCCACCGTGATGCTGGGCGCCGCAATGACCGCCCTGAAGTAACGGAAGCGCCGGCAAGTATTTGTTATCCATCTTAATTGGGCTTTCGTTATCCATCTTGCGTCAACTCTTTGCGGACCGGATTCGGGCCGCGAACAGCCGCATCCGGCGCGTCCGGCAACCCTTCAGGCTCGGCGCTCCGTTGGTTCTGTTCGAACCTTTTGCGGTTCCCCCGCGACTAATCCTCCGAGCCTAGTGTGGACCTGAATCGGCAGGTCCGGCTTACCGTGTGCAAAAACAAGGGGGCCCTCTCCATGCACCTTTCGACCCACAATTCCTGATCGTCTGGTGACCGCCGTCTCGGCGGGCATCGGCGCCGCCCTGCTGATGGCGGCAAACACTACTCCTGCCGGCGCCAACCCGTTCGAATACCGGCCGGGGGCCTCGTCGTTCTACCGGAGCGCCCCGGCGCAGGCCGAGCGCATCGCCTTCCGCTCTCGTGGCGGCGGCGAAAACCGGAAAGAGGAATCCCGCGACCACGGTGCGGGGGACGAGATCCTCGCCAAGGGCAAGGGCCCTTGGAGCGTTCTCATCTCGATCGACAAGCAGCAGCTGACGCTCTACTCCGGCGACCAGCCGGTCGCGCATTCGAAGGTCTCGACCGGCACCGCCAGCCATCCGACCCCGACCGGCGTGTTCAGCATCATCCAGCGGAACCGCTGGCACCGCTCGAACCTCTACGGCAACGCGCCGATGTGGTTCATGCAGCGGATCACCTGGTCCGGCGTCGCCATGCATCAGGGCGTCGTTCCCGGCTATCCGGCCTCGCACGGCTGCATCCGCCTGCCCGAGGCGTTCGCCCGGCAGCTGTGGGGCATCACCCAGCATGGGCGCCCGCGTGATCGTGACCCGCGGCGAAATCACGCCCGTCGGCGTTCTCGCACCCGAAGCTGTTCGTGTTCAAGCGCGCGCCGGAGCCGAAGCAGCCGAGCCGGCGGAGCCGCGGCCATTTCGACGCTCCCGTCGGCCGACGACAGCGTCAAGTCGGCCTACAACACCCTGGAGACGACGGCACAGCGCGGCGCCTCCAAGCCCGCTTGCGCCTGACCGCGACCGACGCGGGCAGTCCGCGATCCGCGGCCTGGTCGCCGTGACCAAGCCGCTCAAGCCCGGCCCGATCGCGGTGTTCATCAGCCGCAAGGAAGGCAAGATCTTCGTGCGCAAGGGCTTCGAGCCGGTGTTCGACGCGCCGGTGACGTTCGAGCAGCCCGACCAGCCGCTCGGCACCCACGTCTACACCGCGCTTGACGTTCAAGGACGACAATTCCAGCTTGCGCTGGATGGTGGTGACGGTGCCGAGCTACGCTCGCCGCGGCAGAAGGTCAGAAGACCAGCCGCATCGTGAAGGGCAAGAAGGTGCGAGACCACGTCCAGCCCCGGCGGTCCGGTGAACACCAACGCCGCCGACGCGCTCGACCGCGTCACCATCCCGCAGGACGCGCTCGACCGCATCCAGGACCTGATGTCCGCCGGGCGCCTCGCTCATCATCTCGGATCAGGGCCTCGGCCCGCGAGACCGGCAAGGGCACCGACTTCATCGTGCTGACCCGCTGACCGCCTCCTGACTACGCGATCAATCGGCGATGCCCGGCCCCTCGCGGCCGGGCATCGTCGTTCTCAGGCCGTCGCCCGGCGCGCGCCAGCGCGTGCCAAGGCCGTCGCGGGTCGCAACCGGCGGCGTCCAGCCAAGCGCGCATCAGCGCGGCCGGGTCGGCGACCAGCGAGCCGGCCAGCCGCTGATAGATCTCCGCCGCGTCCGCCGGCGCGCAGCGCGGCCTCGAGCAGCGCCGAGGGCACCGGAAGCAGGCCGGGCCGGCGCCCGAGCCCGCGCCGCATCGCGGCGATCATGTCCGGGATGGTCAGCGGCTCGGGATCGGCGACGATCAGCGGCCGCCGCAGCGGTGCCGGCGCGGCCAGCACCGTGTCGACCGCGGCGACCAGATTGTCGAGCGAGAGCAGCGAGCGGCGGGCGTCGAGCGCGCCGAGCGGCAGCGGATAGCGGCGAGCGCGCGAACCGCAGCAGCTCCGCCATGTTGCCCTTGACGCCCGGCGCCGTAGACCAGCACCAGCCGCAGCGCCACCCAGTCGAGGTCGAGCTCGGCGAGGCCCTGCTCGGCGGCGAGCTTGGAGCGGCCATAGGCGTCGGTCGGCTGCGGCGGCGAAGTCCTCGGTCAGCACGCGCGTCGGCGGCTCGGACCGCTCTGGGCGCGGATCGACGACAGAAAGACGAAGCGCCGGGCGCCGGCGCGCTGCGCCGCCCGCGCCAGCCCGATCGTCGCCTCGGTGTTGAGCACGCGGTAGTCGTCCTCCGGCAGGCCCGACATGGCGTGCGCGAGGCCGGCCGAATGGATCACCGCATCGACGTCGGCGAGCGCCGCCGACATGTTCTGCGGCCGCGCCAGGTCGCCGACCACGGCGCTCGCGGCCGTCCATCGGCACGCTGCTCGGACGCCGCAGCAGCACGCGCAGCCGGTAGCCGCGCTTGGGCAAGCTCGCGCAGCAGGTACTGGCCGATGAAGCCGGTCGCGCCGGTGAGCGCGATGAGCGGTCTGGTGGCGTCGTGCGAGGTCATAACAACGGCATCTGACATTGCCCCGCCCGATGCGGCCACCAATTGGGGCCGTTTGTGTGGCGGGCCGGTCCGGCCTTACCGCCTATTCGGGCTGAATGCCGGCTGCCTTGATGATCGCGCCGTAGCGCTCGATGCCGTCCTGCATGCAGCGCGCCGAACTGCTCGGGCGTGCCGCCGATCACCGTCATGCCGTTGTCCTCGAGCTTGCCGACGCACGTCGGGCGCATTGAGCGCCTTGACCATCTCGCTGTTGAGGCGCGTCACGATCTCGCGCGGCAGTGCCGGCGGGACCGAGGAAGCCGAACCACGACGACGGCTTCTGGAACGCCGGGATGATCTCCGACATCGAGGGGACGTGCGGCAGCTTGGCGATAGCGCGTCGGCTCGAGCACCGCGAGGATCTTGACGCGGCCGTCCTGCATCGCCGGGAGCGCGTTGGACACCGAGATGAACACCATCGGGATGTGGCCGCCGACCACGTCCTGCATGGCGGGCGCCACGCCGCGATACGGCACGTGCTTGATCCGCACGCCGGCGGTCTGGTTGAACAGCTCGCCCATCATGTGGAACACCGAGCCGACGCCGGACGAGCCGTAGGACAGCTCGTCCGGACGGCTCTTGGCGTAGGCGATCAGCTCCTCCACCGAGTTGACCGGCAGCGCGCGCGTGCACGGCCAGGCAGGTCACCGGCTCGACCGCGGCGACGATCGGCGTGAAATCCTTGACCGGGTCGTAGGGCAGGTTCTTGATGCAGATGCACGGCGGTGACGTGCGTGCCGGCGGTGGCGGCCAGCAGCGTGTAGCCGTCGGGCGCCGCGCGCGCGACCAGGCTCGAGCCGATCGTGCCGTTGGCGCCGCTGCGGTTGTCGACCACGACGGTCTGGCCGAGCGCATCGCCGAGCTTGCCGCCGACGAGCCGTGCCACCAGGTCGAGCGCCGGCCCGGGCGGGAACGGCACCACCATGGTGATCGGCTTCGCCGCTGGGCCAGCCTGCGCCGCCGCCGGCCGGCAGCCCGACGACGCACAGGATGCGGCCAGCAGAAGACGAGTCGCGAAGGAGCCCATGGAATCGTTTCGCCGTCATGGCTCGTGCTTCCGGCGGATACCAGCGGGTTTGCGCTTCTCGCGAAAGCTGGCGCGGCCTTCGATCGCTTCCGGCGAATGGAACGCGCCGTCGAAGTCGCGCCTGCAGCTCGGCCAGCAGCTCTTGCGAGACCGGCGTTCCGCCCAGCCGGCGCAGGAGCCGCCTTCGCGTGCGCGGCCGCGTCCGGGCCCGCGAGCAGCAGCTCGTCGATCAGGCGCGCCAGCGCTGCATCCGCCACCTCGGCAGCGCAGAGCTGCGTGGACGAGGCCGATGCGCATCGCCTCGTCGGCCGTGAAGCGCTCGCCCGACAGCAGATAGCGGCGCAGGCTGCGCGGGCTCGATCGCGCGCAGGAAGAACGGAATCAGCGGCCCCGGCGCGAAGCCGAGCCGCACCTCCGGCATCGAGAAGAATGCGTCCGTCGCGCGGCGATCACGACGTCGCAGCAGGACACGAGCGCGACGCCGCCGCCGATGCAGGCGCCGTGGACGAGCGCGACGGTCGGCTTCGGCGAGCCGATCGAGCGCGAGGCAGACGGCCGGGAATGGTGGCGCGCGGTCGGCTCCTGGCTGCCGGTGCGGGCGCGCCGATCTCCGCGCCGACGCAGAAATGCTTGCCGGCGCCGCGCAGCACGATCACGCGCACCGCCGGATCGGCGCCGAGCCGCGTCGATCTCCGTCAGCAGCGCATCGAGCATCGCCTGGTTGTAGCAGTTGCCCTTCTCGGGACGGTTGAGCGTGAGCGTCGCGATCGCCGCGCCCGTCGATCTCGCAGCGCAGCGCCGCGACTGTCGCGGCGCTCACGGCAAGCATCTGCCGCGCCGCTACGCGCGCGGCTTCGAGCGTCAGGTCGGAGAAGCGGCCGGTATGATTGAGCTCGTCGCCGTATTGCGCGGCGAGCGCCATCGCGCGCTTGTAGTAGAGGCCGATGTCGTGCTCGTCGGTGTAGCCGATGGCGCCATGCATCTGCAGCGCGCCGCGAACGATCTCCGAGCGCGCAGCGCGAGGCGCGCGCCTTGACCGCGGAGACCATCGCCGGATGGTGCTCGCCCGCGTCGAAGGCGGCCAGCACCCGATAGACGCAGCGAGCGATTGAGCTCGATATCGATGAAGCAGTTGACCGCGCGGTGCTGCAGCACCTGGAAGCTGCCGATCGGCCGCCGAACTGCTGGCGCAGCTTGATGTAGTCGAGGGTGACGTCGAGCGCGCGCGGCCGCGAGGCCGAGGAGCTCGACGCGCGGCGCCGAGCATCAGGAATTCCTGCATCTGCGGTGCCAGCCGTCGCGCCTCCGCGCCGGTCGCGATCACGTCCGCGGCGGACATGGACGCGGTCGAAGGTGAGCCGGCTCGACGTCGATCCGTCGACATTGCGGCTCGGTCGTCGACCGCGACTCGCCGCGCGGCGATCACCGGCACGAGACACGAGCGCGCGTGCCGGCATCGATCGCAACCAGGAACGCGTCGGCCGAACCGCGCATAGGCAACGAACGCGATCGTGCCGTCGAGCACGCCGGCGTTCGATCGTAACGGACGTCGGACGCTGCCGCCGCCATAGCGCCAGGCCGCCGCCGCGGTCGCCGGCACGATCAGCGCGCGACCCGCGCAGCAGATCGGCGAGCGCCGTCGCCGCGCGACGCGCCGTCCGTGGCCCGCGACAGCGTCAGTGCGGCCGCAGCCGCCTCGACCAGCGGCACCATGCAGCAGCTGCCGGCCGGCCTGTTCGAGCGCCAGCGCGAGATCGAAGGCGCCGAGCCCCTGCCCGCCGTGACGCTCCGCCACCAGTCGCGAGCCAGCCCGCCGCGATCGCCGCGCGCCACGCCTCCGGTCCATCTCGCGCCGGCCGCCCGCAGCGTCGCGCAGGCGCTTCGGCCCGCCGTGATCGAGCGCACAGCCGGGCGGCGGTCTCGGCGAACAAGCGTCTGCTGTTCGGTCAGCAACAGTCCAATTCGAGTCCCTCGAGCTTTGCTCACGGCGTCAGCTCGGCAGGCCGAGCACGCGCTTGGCGATGATGTTGCGCTGGATCTCGACCGCGCCGCTGCCGACCGTGACGCGGCGCATCTCGAACATGTCGGCGGCCGGATTGACCGACGTGATTGCCGATCGTCATGTCGTCGACCAGCGCGACCGAGCGGCCCGGCCGCATCGACCAGCAGTTCGGACGCGCGCTGGCCAAGCTCGCCGCCGACGATCTTGATCACCGGCGCCATCGAGAGCGGCGCCTCGCCGTGCGCCGTGCAGCGCGGCGGCGTGGCGGTAGTAGGCCGAGAACGCCAGCAGATCGATCTCGAGCGCCGCGAGCCTGTGGCAGGAACGCCGGCTCGCGCGAGCGCGCCGGAGAACTCGGCCACCTGCCGCGCCTTGTTGAGCAGCACCGCGGCGTTGCGCGGATGACCGGTGGTGAAGCGCTCGGAGCCGAGCAGCTTGTTGGCGACCTTCCAGCCGTCGTTGAGCTCGCCCAGCAGGTTGTCGCGTCGGCACGCGCACGTCGACGAAGAATTCCTCGGCGAACTCGGCATCGCCCTTGATGGTCTGGATCGGCCGCACCGTGATGCCGGGCGACTTCAGGTCGATCAGCAGCATGCGTGATGCCGGCGTGGCGCGGCTGCGCCTTCGGGTCGGTGCGCACCAGCGCGAACATCCAGTCGGCGAAGTGGCCGTTGGTGGTCCAGATCTTGTGGCCGTTGACGACGAAGTCGTCGCCGTCGAGCTCGGCGCGCGTCGCCAGGCTCGCGAGGTCGGAGCCGGCGCCCGGCTCGGAATAGCCCTGGCACCAGGTCACCTCGCCGGTGAGGATCGGCGGCAGGTGCTGCGCCTTCTGCTCCGGCGTGCCGGCGTCGATGATCAGCGGCCCGATGAAGTTCAGGCCATGCGGATAGGGCGTCGGCGCGCCGACCCGGCTGATCTCCTCGAACAGGATGATCTGCTGCGTCAGCGTCGCGCCCATGCCGCCGTACTTCCTTCGGCCAATGCGGCGCGATCCAGCCGCGCTCGTAGAGCTTGCGGTGCCAGGGCTTGAGCTCGGGCGGATCGATGCGGAGCGGCCGGTTGCACAGATCCGCCGGCAGATTCGTCGGCGATCCATTCGCGCACCTCTTGGCGGAAGGCGCGGTCGGCCGGGTCGTCGTCGACGAACAGCGTGGTGTTGTCCCAGTTGGCAACGACATGCGGTCAGGTCCTCAGCGTCGCGAGGCCGTTGCTGAGCACGATGTCGTCGCGCGCCGACCACGCGGCACTGGAACGAGACGCGCGCGACCGTCCGGCCACATCTCGGTGCGGATGGTCTCGCCCGGAAACACCGGCCGCGAGAACCGCGCCTCGATGCTGGCCAGCCGTTCCGGCCGGTAGTCCGCGCAGGTGCGCAGGACCGCATGCGCCGCGACGCCGAAGCTTGCCGCGCCGTGCAGGATCGGGCCGGTCGAAGCCCGCGACCTTGGCGCGCTCGGGATCGGCATGCAGCGGGTTCTCGTCGCCGTTGAGCCGGTAGAGCAGCGCGAGGTTGGGCGGCGTCGGCAGATCGCAGATCAGCGTCCGGCGCGCGTCTGCGGCACCGCCGGCGGCACCGGCGTCTCGGTCACCTTGCCGCCGAAGCCGCCGTGCTTGCGCGCGAACGTGCTGCTGTCGACGGTGGCGACCACGCGTGCCGTCCTCGGCGATCAGGTCGCGCGTATTCTGGATGATGGCGGCGTTGCCGGCCCCCTTGTCGATCACCTCCCGGATGCGCGGCCGGCTCATGAGCTCGCGCCTCGCGGCGCGAGCGGCCGGTGCAGCACCAGCCTTGACGTCGCCCGCGACCACCAGCCGCTCGTCGACGCCGAACGCCGGATCGGTCATGCGGCCGGGCCAGCCCAGCACCACCGCCATGGTGGGGAAGGCTTCGAGCCCGGCGCGCTCGTAGACGAACTTGAGCTGACCCGGATCGAGCGGATCCATGCCCGATGCCCGATGCCGAGCGCATAGATGATGCAGTCGCGCTCGCCGTAGCTCACGGCGATGTCGGCCGGCGCGTAGGCCATGATCCGTTCGTAGTTCAACGCCATGTGTGCTGGGTCTCTGGTTGGTCAGCCGGCGTCACTTGCTCCAGCTTCACGCCGGAAATGTCGACGAGCAGCTTGCCCTTCTGCTGTCCTCGACGATGAACTTGGCGAACGCCTCGCTGCGTGTTGCCGACCGGCGTCGAACCCCTTCGACATCAGGTACTGCTCGGCGAAATCCGGCGTCGTTCACGATGGCGGAGAATTCGGTGTTGAGCTTCGTCGACGATCGTCGGCCGGCGTGCCCTTCGGTGCGAACATGCCGAACCAGGTCTGGAACGCGGTCTGGTCGGGCGACAGGCCGGACTCGGCGAACGACGGCACCTCGGGAACGAGCGGGATTGCGCTTGCCGCCCGGAACCAGAAGCCCCTTGACCTCGCCTTCGTTGATCTGCCGCGCCAGATCGGGATTGCCGACGATCAGGTAGAGCAGCTGGATGTCGCCCGCCTTGAACGCCAGCATGGCGTCGGACGCGCCCTTGTAGGGCACGTGCGTCATCTTCGCGCCGGTCTCGTGCTTGATCCACTCGACCACGAGGTGGGTGTCACCGCCGACGCCGAACGAGCCGAAGTTGAGCTTGTCCGGGTTCTCCTTCGAATAGGCCACCAGTTCCTTGAAATCGTTCACCGGCACGTTCTTGTTGAGGATCAGCGACCTGCTGCGCGAACGCCAGGTTGGTGATCGGCTCGAAGTCCTTCAGCGGATCGTACGACAGCTTCTTGTAGAGCGCCGGATTGATCGACACCGAGCTGCGCGACAGCAGGCAGATCGTGTAGCCGTCGGGCGCCGCGCGCCTTGCAGGCGTTGGCCGCGATGATGGTGTTGGCGCCGGCGCGGCTCTCGACCACGAAGCCGTGCGGGTTGCGCTGCTCGAACGCCTTGCCGAGCGCCCGCACCATCACGTCGATCGCGCCGCCGGGCGCGAGCGGAATGATGACCTTGATCGGAGCCGACGGATACTCCGGCGCTGGCCGACGCCCGGCGCATCACCGCGCCGGCCGAGACAGCGAACGCCGACCATGAGCGAACCGCCACGCTCATCCTCCGGTGCGCCCGCAGTTTGCATCTGAGACTCTTCGCCAGTGTCAACGCTCGCGGCCGTTGCCGGCTCAGCCGGCTGGCGGACGCTCGATCCATTCAACGCTCGTAGGCGATCGCGAATACCTTCATGCGCTCGTGAATGCGGTCCTCGATCTCACGCCGCGCATCGCCGGCCGGGCCGGCGAGCCGGATCACCGCGCGGTTGCCCTTGAGCGGATCGGCGACCATCTCGACCGCGATGCTTGCCGCGCCGCGACGTCCGCCAGCACTCGCCGTGAAGGCGCGCCGCGCGGCGTCGCGGCGCAGCTCGACCTTGGCGGGCTTCTGCACGTCGGTCAGCGGCATCTCGCTCGAGGATGATGATCTCCTTCGGCGCCGCGGCGCGCTCCGGGATGTGCGCGCAGGGCGAAGTCGCGCAGCTCGTCGGCCGCTGGCCTTGGCGCCCGGCACGAGCTGCACGTAGGCGATCGGCAGTTCGCCCGCATAGGCGTCGGGCTTGCTGACCGCCGCCGCCAGCAGCACCTCGCGGTGCTTGAGCAGCGTCTCCTCGATCACCGTCGGATCGATGTTGTGGCCGCCGCGGATGATGACGTCCTTGGCGCGGCCGGTGAGCCACAGGTAGCCGTCGGCGTCGATGCGGCCGAGATCGCCGGAGTTGAACCAGCCGTCGCGGCGTGAAGATGCCCTCGTTGTATTTCGGATCGACATAGCCGGGCGTGACGCTCGGCCCCTTCACGACCACCACGCCGATCTCGTCGACGCGCGCATTCGCGCTTGATGCGCCGTCGCCGTCGAGCTCGACGGTCTTGACCTGCGTGTAGGGCAGCCGGAGGCCGGGCGAGCCGTACTTCGGATCGCCGTCGCGCGGCGCCTGCGTCGACGTTCTGGGTGTATTCGGTCGCGCCGTAGGTCGAGCAGCATGCGCACGCCGATCAGAGCTTCTCGATCTGGCGCGCGACCTCGGCCGGAAACGCGGTCGAGCCGGTGCACGGCATAGTCGCGCAGCGAGCCGAGGTCCTCGCCGCTGCGGCGCGCTCTTGGCGAGCTGCGCCAGCGTGGTCGGCACGCCGGAGAAGCAGCGTGATCCGGAACTTCTCGACGAACTTCCAGTAGTTCTCGATGAAGCGCTTGTCGCGCGCGCCGAGCGGCGAGGGGATCACGATCGACATGCCGTGCGCGATGGCGAAATGCCGCGGCCGAAGATGCCCGCGATGTGGAACATCGGATAGTCGGCGAAGATCACGTCGTCGGCGGTGTGCGCCATCACCACCGCGTTGGCCCAGCACTTGTAGGAGAAGCCGCGGTGCGTGAGCTTCACCAGCTTGGGCGAGCCGGTGGTGCCGCCGGAATGCACGTAGGCGGCGATGTCGTCGGGCGCGACCTTGCGCGCGAACGTGAGCCGGTCGCCCGGCTGCCGCGGCAGCGAGCGTGTCGAAGTCGGATTCCGGATCGGCAGCTGCCGCCCGGCCCCGGCACCGAGAGGATGCGCACGCCAGGCGGAATCTCGGCGCGGATCGCCTGCAGGTTCTCCCAGATCTCGTAGCCGGGCGTCGGCCCGAGCGCGACGATCGACCTTGGCGCCGGTCGAGCGGATCAGCTCGCCCAAGCTGCTCGCGGCTTGAGCATCCAGTTGACGCCGCAGGCGATGCCGGCCGCGAGCGCGCCCAGCATCGCGACGTAGAGCTGCGGCACGGTCGGCAGCACGATAGAGCACGGCGTCGTCCGGCCGACGCCGAGCGAGTGGAACAGGTTGGCGGCCTGGTCGGCCGCGCCGTTCAGCTCGCGATAGGTGATGCGTGACGGCGTGCGCTGTCGGGGTCGCCGTCGGCGATGTAGCGGATGCGCGATCTTGTCGCGGATCGAGCGCGCAGCCGCGCGCGATCCAGTCGTTCAGGTTCCACGAGAAGATGCGCTGCTCGAGCGGGACGCGCTCGAGCTCTTCGATGTCGCGCAAATTCCGCAGCGGCGTGAAGGTCTCCGACATGTTCTTGGCGTTTCCGTCCCTGGCCTCAAAGTTGGCCGCGCGCATCAAACCTTACAGCGGCACCGGCGGCCACCACTTTCTGACAACCATGCCATGCGGCTGCGATTGGAGCCGGTTCGATTCCTGATACATTGCCGGTTGCACCGGGCCGGCCGCGCTCCCCGCCTGTCCGATTGCTCGCAGAGAGCCCTGGACCAAGAGGCCTGGATCATGAGCGACCCGCAACCGAGCAGCCTGCGATCGGCGCTGGACTATTTCAAGCCGCGCAACTTCCTGCGCCACGAGTGGCCCTATCTGCTGGTGCTGGCGCTAGCGCTGTTCGGCATCGCCTATACCAGCTTCGCGCGCACGCCGATGACGCTCTACTGGATCATTCTGGGGCCGCTGATCGGCATCATCTGCGTGGTCTCGCGCTGGCCCGAGCTGCCGGGCCGGGACGAACGCATCCGGCTCATCTGGACCCAGGTCGCGCATTGGGCGGCGGTGCTGGTGGCGATCCGGCTGGTGTTCATCGCTGACGTCGAGCGGATGATGAACTCGGACGCCAGCGCGCTTGCGGCGCTCACCTTGCTGGCGCTCGGCACCTTCACGGCCGGCATCCATACCGCGTCGTGGCGCATCTGTCTGGTCGGCGTGCTGCTGGCGGCCGGCGTGCCGGGCGTCGCGTGGCTCGAACAGTCGGCCCTGCTGCTGATGCTGATCGCGCTGGTGGTGATCGCGATCGCCGCGCCGCTCTATTGGCGAAGCAAGCGCGAACCGGCGCCGCTGCATACGCCGCCGTAACGCCAGCCTTGCCGCCGCGGGGCGGCTTAGAGCCCAGCCTTGAATTGGGTTGCCCAGTAGCTTTTGACCTGCGCGACCAGCGCCGGCGGCAGCGGCACGTAGCCGAGCGCGGCGGCGTCCTGCTGCGCCCTTGTCCAGCGACCACTTGAAGAAATTGAGCGCCGCCCGCGCCCGGCGCGGCGGGGTCGACTTGTGCATCAGGACGAACACGGTCGCGACGATCGGATAGGCGCTCTCGCCGGGCGCATCGGTCAGCATCAGATCGAAGTCGCTGGCCTGTGCCCAGTCGGCGCTCGGCGGCCGCGGCCTGGAAGCTCTCCGGACTCGGCATGACGAACGTGCCCGGCCCGGTTCTGGATCGCGGCGAAGCTGAGCCTGGCTTGGCGCGCCTGCGCGTATTCGACATAGCCGATCGAGTTCTGGTTGCGCCGCACCGCGTTGCGATACGCCCTCGTTGCCCTTGGCGCCGGTGCCGGCCGGCCACTTCAGCAGCAGGTCGGAGCCGACCTTCTCGCGCCATTGCGGGCTGACCTTCGAGAGATAGTTGGTGAAGTTGTAGGTCGTGCCGGAGCCGTCGGAGCGGTGCACGACGGCGATCTTGGCATCCGGCAGCTTGAGGTCCGGGGTTGAGCGCCTTGATCGCCGGATCGGACCAGGTCTGCACCTTGCCGAGAAAGATGTCGGCGAGCAGCGGGCCGGTGAGCTTGAGCGCGCCCGGGCGCGATGCCGTCGAGATTGACCGCCGCCGACCACGCCGCCGATCACGATCGGAAACTGGACGAGCCCGAGCTTCTGCAGTTCCTCCGACGGCAGCGGCACGTCGGACGCGCCGAAATCGACGGCGCGCGGTCCTTGACGCGCATCGTGCCGGCGAGCGAGCCGATCGGCTCGTAGTCGAGCACCGGCGTGGTCGGCGGATCGTCGAGCCCGGCGCCGCCGATCGGGAAGTCGCCGCCGCCCGCAACCCAGTGCTGATAGGCCTTGCGCCCAGCGCGAGATGATCGGATAGGCGAAGGTCGAGCCTGCGCCGGTGAACGCCGCGGCGCCCGATCACTTCCTGCGCGCGCACGGCGTCGTCGGCAGCGGCCGCGAAGCGCAGCAGCGACAACGCACGAGCTGCAAGCGGTCTCATGCGATGCTCCCTTCACTCGGCCGGCACCGGCACGGCGCGCCGCCGAGCGCGTCCGGCGCACGCGACGGCGCGGCCGCTCGGCGCCGGCACGTCGCGCGACACCGAACGCCGCTCGGCGTCGATGCGCTCGATCAGGTAGAAGGCGCGCTCGGCGCTGCCGAGCAGCGTCAGGATCGCGCCGCGCTCGGCCCAGGGCAGGTCGGCGCCGAGCTTCAGGCAGCGCTCGCGCAAGTGCGAGCAGCGCAGGCAGGCGCGGCGCCGCCTCGGCCGAGACGCGCGGCGCGTCCTGCGTCGCCGGCGCGATCGCCCGCATCGCGTCGGCGATCTGGTCGAGCATCGCGTTCGACCAGCTCCTGGCCGGCGCTCGCCGAACGTCTGACGCTCGACGCGGCGGGCGACCTGGTAGAGCGTCTCGCCGAGGCTCGCGGTCCAGTCCTCCTCCTCGATCAGGCTGGCGAGCAGGTCGGCCTGCGGATACGGCATGTTCGGGCTCGAACATGCGGCGGTGTAGCTGCCGGATGTCGCGGCTGAGCACGTCGATCGCGGCGTAGTGCTCCTCGGCATCGTCCGGCGCCGTCGGCACGCCGCGCGCGATCGCCAGGAACAGCGCCGGCGCCTTCGAGGTAGCGGCCGGTCTCCGCTGGATCGCGCGGAACGCCCGTCGGCGAGGTCCTTGCGCAGGCGCGGATCGAGATAGCGCGGCTGCGAGTAGTCCTCGACTGTCCTCGGACGCGTGGTGGCCGACCCGCGACAGCACGCGGTCGAACACGCTGATGAACGGGAACATGCAGCGCGGTGTTGAAGATGTTGAAGGCGGTCGAGTAGAGGCCGACCGCGACCGGCACCAGCGGGAAGGTCTCCTTGCCGTTGACCACGACCGGCGACGCCCGGATCGCCGCCGAACCAGCCCATGACCCAGACCAGGAGCTGCATGGACACGAAGAACAGCGGCAGCATCACCGCGACGCCGATGATGTTGAACGATGATGTGCGCGTAGGCGGCGCGCTTGGCGTTCTTCGACAGGTTGAGCGAGGCCATCCACGACGTGATGGTGGTGCCGAGGTCGGCGCCGAGCGAGAAGGCGACCGCGGTCTGCCAGTCGAGCACGCCGGCGGCGCCGAGGCCCATGACGATGCCGATCGTCGCCGACGACGAGTGGATCATCGCGGTGATGAAGGCCGCGATCAGCACGCAGTAGATCAGGCCGAGGAAGTTGTCGGCCTTGAGGCTCGAGATGACCGACATGACCTCCGGCATGTTGCGCAGCGGGCGCAGGCCGCCGGTCATCAGGTTGAGGCCGTAGAAGATCAGCGCGAAGCCCATGCAGGCGAGCGCGATGTTGCGGACCTTGTCGTTCTTGGCGAACACGTAGACCAGCGCGAAGATGCCGCCGAGGATCAGGCCGAGCGGCCCGAGCGGCAGCGCGATCAGGCCGTTGCCGAGCGTGGTGCCGATATTGGCGCCCATGATGACGCTGATCGCCGGCCGCAGCCCCAGCACGCCGGCATTGACGAGGCCGACCACCATGACGGTCATCGCGGTGCTCGACTGGATGACGCCGGTGATGAAGGTGCCGGCCATCAGGCCGGTGATCGGCGTGCCGGCGACCTTGGCCAGCAGCGCGCGCATCTTGTTGACGGCGAGCGCCTGGATGCCGTTCGACATGAATTCGAGGCCGAGCATGAAGATGCCCAGGCCGCCGATCACCGGCACGAGGATGTCTTTGAAGATGTCCGCTTGCATCGATACGCCCCCGAGGAAGGATCGCTGCTGACATGCCGGTCAGGCCGAGGAAACCGCCGCAAGTTCACCCTTCGGCGCTGGCGAACGGCGATGGCGCATCCCGGCAAGGGACGGAATTCCAGCGGCGGGTGTGACTTGACAGCGGGCAGCGATGGGAATGGAAGGAAACGCCGTAACCCAAACTGTAGACGGCGCCGTATGACAGGATGACGACACTCGGCGCCGTAACGGACGCCCGCACGTAGTGCGTCAGCCGCAGAGTTGCGTGGTCATGTCCTTGTGCAGCGGCGGCGTGTCGGCCGACACCACGATCAACTGCACCGGATCCACCACGAATACGAACGGCTGAAAGCCGACGAAGCCGCCGTTGCCGTAGGTGTTGACGAGGCCGCAGACGACCGTCACCAGCCGGCCCTCCGGCGTGCGGGCCACCTTGCTCGCCATGTTTCTGAATTCGGTGACCTCGGGCACCTGCAGCCCGCGCAGGATCGCCGCCCTGGCCTTGGCGATCGGCGGTGCGACGATGGCGTCCGCCTTCTCGGCGGCCACGGCCGGCGCGGCGGCGGCCATCGACAAGGCGATGCCGATCAGGACGAATGCTGGAGCCAAGGCGCCGGTCCTCTCGTGCTCCCTGCGCAGGTTCGAGCGCCGCGTGTTCGGCGCTTCGATCGCATCCTGCTTGCGCATCGAAGGCGGGGCACTACGCGCGAGGGCCTACGATGGACCGGCCGCAACAATGAGGCAACCGCTCCCTGCGGCCGCTCGGTTCCGCCCCGCCTTCGGGCCTACCGGCCTTCGACCGGCTGGGGACCGTCATAGCCTTCGACGACGATGATGTCGGCAACAGCGTTGTTGCGCCGCTTGGCGATCGCCTTGGCATATTCGGGCGAGTGGTAGCAGGCGAGCGCCGTGGCGTAGTCCTTGAACTCGATGACGACGATCCGCGAACGTCCTTTGCCCTCGACAACCTCCGACTTGCCGCCGCGTGTCACGTAGCGGGCGCCGAACTTGCGAAAGGCGATCTGGTTCTCGGCGATGTAGTTCTTGTAGTCCTCGAAGTCGCTGACGTCGACGGACGCGACCCAATATCCTTTGGCCATCGGATGTCCTTCGCCGCGACGTCGGGATCAGGAAGCCTTGCAATCAAGGCGGGCATGCGCAACGGCGCAAGCTTAGGGAGCGAGTTGCCTGTTCAACATTATTCTTGATTCTTGCGACACGTTGGACGAGGCCGTTCGCGACGTGCACCGCATTTGGCGCCACGCTCGCAACGGACTGATCGCGACGGAAACCGTCGCGATCAGGTCCGCTGGTGTCATGATGCGAGCGCCCGGGTGCAGGCACTCACCGGTCGGTGGCGAGCACCGCTCCGGTTCAGGCGCTTTGTGACGCCCGGACCACGCCGATCGCCTGCTGGGCGTGCTGATACCAGGATTCGTGCTTGAAGTTCACCGGACGGGACTGCCGGACGCGTTTCCCCTTGGTTGCAGCTTTTTGGGTCTTGCCGTGGGACTTCTTCGAAGAACCATTACTCAAGGGCGACTCCTTGCGGCAAAAAACGGGCTTTTTGCAGCCCTAATGACGGCACTAAAGACAACAGGGAATGGTTTTCGTCAAGCAGGAACAAGCGCCCGCGACGCTGGTGCGCGCAAATCGCGGAGATCAGGTTTAAGGACGGTCGGCACCGTCTGCTGACGCGCAATTTGCGCCCGCCAGGCGGCCTGACGCCTATAACAAACTGAAATCACTATATAATTTCTGGAAGCCAAGGGACGTCGCCCCTCGACCTCTACGGAGTGAGGAAACGTGTCGCGAATTGGCTATCCTCGGCAGCCACTGTTGCACTTCTGTCAGCGAACCAGCCATCGGACGACCCACCGGAGCCGTTGAGTGCGAAAAGCCAGGCGACGACCCCCCAACCCGCGCAACGAGGACGCCGGCGGCGCCGCCTTCGTGCTGGATGACTTCTTTCCGCACATCATCAATCGAATCACGAGCCGGGTCCGGATCGATTTCGAATCGAAGGCCAAGCGATATGGCATTGCCGTCGAACAGTGGCGGGTCCTGGTTTGCCTATTCACACGAGGACCACAGCGCATCACGACGCTCGCCGAATTGACATCAATCGAGCTTCCCACGATGTCCTACCTCTTGAAGCGTATGGCGCGCGACAAGCTGATCGCGCGCGAGTCGGCGCGCGTTGATGGACGAATTACGGTCGTCAGCTTGACGCAACATGGGCGCGCGATGACTTTGCGGTTTCTGCCCATGGTTCGACAATACGAGGAAATTGCATTTCAGGGTCTGAAGCCTTCTCAGATTCGCACGCTCAAGGACCAGCTCAAGGCAATTCTACGAATTTTCGATCTACTGCACGCGCAACCGGTGCAACTCGTGGGCGGCAAGAAGCGGGGCGATCGTTCAGGCATGGCGAAAGTGCGATCCTGATTTTCGGGCGCAGCCAACTATCCGCCCCGCAGTTCACATGCCCCTTGACAATGAGCGCCTCCCGCGAAATCCTCCCGGCCAAACTACTTAAAAATTCAAGTAATGCAGCAGAAGGCAGGCCTCGGACTTCGGCTTGAACCACCCGGCGTTGAGCATGGGGAATCGAAGTTCTCAGCTTCTCCGACGCGCCGGCAGCTTGACGAGCGACGAACCCAGGGAGGGAACGATGCTGCGAACCGATCGCCGTTTTGTCGTGAGCCACGTCGGCAGCATGGTACGCCCGCCGGCAATGATTCCGTATCTCCAGAAGCACCAGGCAAGCGAGCCCTATGACAAGCCGGCATTCGAGGCTTGCCTGACCGAATCGGTAATCGAAGCCGTGCGGCTTCAGGCCGAGACCGGCATCGACGTGGTGAGCGATGGCGAATACGGCAAATCCGGCACCTGGGCGTTCTATGTGCATCGCAGGCTCGGCGGCATCGAATGGCGTCCATTCACCGAGGCCGAGGCGAAGGACCCGATGATCGCCGTGATCAGCGGCCGGGACCGGGAGGCCTTTCCAGAATTCTACGGCGAATATGACGCGCGCGTCCTCGCCAACGCGCGCAACACCCCTCGGCCGATCATTACAGCCCCGTTGATCTATACCGGGCATGCCGAGCTGCAGCGCGACATCGCAAACCTGCAGGCCGGGCTCGCGCGCACGCCGGGCGTGACGGGATTTCTGCCCGTCGTGGCGCCTGCGAGCGCGCTGCCCAATGCGAAGAACGAGCATTACCGCGACGAGGAAAGCTTCCTCTTTGCGCTCGCCGAGGTGCTGCGTACCGAATACCGGGCGATCATCGATGCCGGCCTCGATCTGCAGGTCGACGACGCGTTGCTGCCGATGACGTACGAGAAGATGGTGCCCCCGAAGACCCTGGCGGAGTTCCGCGCCTGGGCAAGGCTCCGCATCGATGCCTTGAACCACGCGCTGGAGGGCCTGCCTCCGGAGCGCACCCGCTATCACATCTGCTGGGGCAGCTGGAATGGGCCGCACATGTTCGATGTGCCGCTCAAGGACATTGTCGATCTGGTGCTGGAGGTGAAAACCGGCGCCTTGAGCTTCGAGGCGGCAAACCCACGCCACGAGCACGAGTGGAAGATCTGGCAGGACGTTCGGTTGCCGCCGGGGAAGGTGCTCATGCCCGGCCTCGTGGCGCATTCGACCAACGTCGTGGAGCATCCCGAACTCGTTGCGGAGCGGCTCATGCGCTTTGTGGACTGTGTCGGCCGCGACAATGTGATGGCCGGGAGCGATTGCGGCTTCTCGCAAAGTCCGCTCGCCGGTCGCGTTCACCGCAGCATCATGTGGGCCAAGCTTCGCACCCTCGTCGAGGGCGCCGCGATCGCGTCGAAGAAGGCGTGGGCGTGAACTTGCTGCGCGGATGGCGCGGCGAACGAAAGAGGCCGCCCGAAGGCGGCCTCTTTCAGCAACGTCTCAGAATTTTTAATTGGTGGAGCCAAGGGGAGTTCGAACCCCTGACCTCTTGAATGCCATTCAAGCGCTCTCCCAACTGAGCTATGGCCCCATCTTGAAGCGCGGGTGTCGGGACGACCCGCGTTCGAACCGTCCAGGCGAACCTTACCGGAGCCGTCCCGGTGTGGCTAGTTATCAGGCCTCTTCCTCGTCGTTGACGTCGCCGATGATGTCGGTCACGTCGTCGTCGCCCTCCTCCGTCTCCTCGATGAAGGTGGCGTCGTCCATCGGCTCGTCCTCGAGCTCGATGTCATCGCCGCCCTCCACCGCCTCGGCATCGACCTTCTTGCCCTGGGCCTCGGCGTCGGCGTCCTCGAGCGAGACGAATTCGGCCTCCTGCGTCTCGGGCAGCACGACCTCTTCTTTCGGCGCCGCAGCGGCCGCACGGGCCTCGGCACGATGCCGGACGCGGGCGCGATCACCGGCACGACATGGCCCGTATAGGGCGAGACCACCGGGGTCTTGTTAAGGTCGTAGAATTTGCGGCCGGTCTCCGGACAGATGCGTTTGGTGCCGAGCTCGGATTTTGCCACGGTCCAGGGTTCCCTCGAAAATCGAAAATGAGGGGTCTCACTTGGCTAGTTGCAGAGGCCCTGTCAATAGCGCCGGTGCGTGTTTTGCCAGCCTGTCCGGGGGGGCCGCGGATGACACCCCCGGGGGGCCGTGATAGGAGGACCCCACATCAATCCGGGGCCCGTTTGTGGATCACGCCGTCCTGCAACCGCTGACCGCGCGCCGCTCGGGGCCGCTCAAAGGCCGCGCCCGGGTCCCGGGCGACAAGTCGATCTCGCTCGCGCTCTTGATCTTCGGCGCGCTCGCGGTCGGCGAAACCCGGATCAGCGGGCTGCTCGAAGGCGAGGACGCCCTCGATACCGCCAAGGCAATGCGCGGCGCTCGGCGCCACGGTGGAGCGCACCGGCGACGGCGCCTGGCGCGTCCGCGGGGTCGGGGTCGGCGGCCTCGCGGAGCCGGCCGGACGCGCTCGATTTCGGCAATTCCGGCACCGGCTGCCGCCTGATGATCGGGGCCGTCGCCGGTTGCCCGATCACCGCGACCTTCGACGGCGACGCCAGCCTGCGCACGCGGCCGATGCGGCGGATTCTCGATCCGCTGGAGCGGATGGGCGCCCGCACGCTGCGAGATCGTCGAGGGCGGCCGGCTGCCGGTCACGCTGCAGGGCGCCCGCGACCCGATCCCGATCGAATACGAGACACCGGTGCCGTCGGCGCAGGTCAAGTCGGCGGTGCTGCTCGCCGGCCTTGCGGCGCCGGGCGCCACCACGGTGATCGAGCGCGAGGCGACCCGCGACCATACCGAGAAGTTGCTCGACGCATTTCGGCGCGGATGTCCGGGTCGAGCCGCACGGCGCCCACGGCCGCCGCATCACGCTGATCGGCCAGCCGGAACTCGTGGCCGCGCCGGTCGTGGTGCCGGCCGATCCGTCGTCCGCCGCATTCCCGCTGGTGGCGGCGCTGATCGTGCCGGGCTCCGAGATCGTGCTCGACGGCGTGATGACTCAATCCGCTGCGCACCGGACTGCTCACGACGTTGCGGGAAATGGGCGCGGCGATCGAGGTGCTGGAGCGGCGCAACGAAGGCGGCGAGGACGTCGCCGATCTGCGGGTGCGAGCCTGCGCGCTCAAGGGCGTCGAGGTGCCGCCCGAACGCGCGCCGACCATGATCGACGAATATCCGATCCTCGCCGTCGCGGCCTCGTTCGCCGAAGGCACGACCCGCATGCGCGGCCTCAAGGAGCTGCGCGTCAAGGAATCCGACCGGCTCGCCGCCACCGCCGCCCTGCTGCGGGCGAACGGCGTCGAGGTCGAGATCGACGGCGACGACCTGATCGTCGCACGGCCGCGGCCGCGCCGGCCGGCGGCGGCGTGGTCAAGACTCACATGGATCACCGCATCGCCATGTCGGCGCTGGTGATGGGCGCCGCCAGCGAGAAGCCCGTGCAGGTCGACGACGCCGCGTTCATCGCCACCAGCTTTCCCGGCTTCGTCGAGCATGATGCGCGGTCTCGGCGGCGAACTGACATGATCATCGCCATCGACGGGCCGGCGGCCTCCGGCAAGGGCACGCTCGGCAAGCGGCTCGCCGCGCATTACCGGCTGCGTCATCTCGATACCGGCTTGATCTACCGCGCGGTGGCGCTGACACTGCTGGACGCGGGAGCACCCGCTCGACGACGTGCGCGGCCGCGGTCGAGGCGGCGCAAGTCGCTCGAACCCGGCCGGTTCGACGAGGCGCGTCTCAAGGCCCACGCGGTCGGCGAGGCCGCCTCGCGTGGTCTCGGCCATCCCCGAAGTCCGGCAGACGCGCTGCTGGCGTTCCAGCGCGAGTTCGGGCGGACGCCCCCCGGGCGCGGTGCTCGACGGCCGCGACATCGGCACGGTCATCTTTCCCGACGCCGACGCGAAGATCTTCGTGACCGCAACCCCGGAGGTGCGGGCCAGCCGGCGGTCCCTGGAGTTTCGGGCAGCCGGCGGCACGGTCGACGAAGCCGAGGTGCTGGCCGATATCCGCCGCCGCGACGAGCGCGACACGCAGCGGGCGACTGCCCCGCTGAAAGCCGCGCCGGATGCGCACTTGCTCGATACCACCCATTTGGATATAGACGCCGCATTCCGGGCCGCCGTCGACATTGTCGAAGCCGTCCGAACGGGCCGGGAACACGGAAGACCGCGTTCCCGTCATGGAGGTTGAGCCCGTTCGCACGTCGTTTCTCGCAACGGTGCTTCTGTGACGGCGCGCCGGAAACCTGAACCATCGTTTCGAACGCCCGGCCGTTGCGCCGGGCCGCTGGCACGCACGCAGGCACGCTGACGCAGCCTGTGAGTTTTGCCGGCGGTTGCCTGAGGTCCGCGGGACTTCAGGGCCCGGGCATTCGATACGTCCATTCACCCGAACCGGCGCCGTCCGCATCCAGGAGAGTTCATGGCCACCGCTACCGCCGCTGCACCGACGCGTGAAGATTTCGCCAAGCTGCTCGAAGAGTTGTTCACCCAGGGCGGTCTCATGGAAGGGACCGTCGTCAAGGGGACCGTCGTCGGCCTCGAGAAGGATGTCGCCGTCATCGACGTCGGCGCCAAGACCGAAGGCCGCGTGCCGGTCCGCGAGTTCACCGGCCCCGGGCGTCAGGGCGAACTCAAGATCGGCGACACGGTCGAGGTCTACCTTGAGCGGGTCGAGAACGCGCTCGGCGAAGCCGTTCTCTCCCGAGACAAGGCGCGGCGCGAGGAAAGCTGGGGCAAGCTCGAGAAGGCCTTCAACAACAACGAAAAGGTCCAGGGCGTCATCTTCAACCAGGTCAAGGGCGGCTTCACGGTCGATCTCGACGGCGCGGTTGCGTTCCTGCCGCGCTCGCAGGTCGACATCCGGCCGATCCGCGATGTCTCGCCGCTGATGAACCAGCCGCAGCCGTTCCAGATCCTCAAGATGGACCGCCGCCGCGGCAACATCGTCGTTTCCCGCCGCACCGTGCTGGAGGAGACGCGCGCCGAGCAGCGCCAGGAGCTCGTGCAGAACCTCGAAGAGGGGCAGGTCATCGACGGCGTGGTCAAGAACATCACCGACTACGGCGCATTCGTTGATCTCGGCGGCATCGACGGCCTGCTGCACGTCACCGACATCGCGTGGCGACGCGTCAATCACCCGACCGAAGTGCTGAACATCGGCCAGCAGGTGAAGGTCAAGATCATCAAGATCAACCACGAGACCCACCGCATTTCGCTCGGCATGAAGCAACTGCAGGACGACCCCTGGCAGGGCATCGAGGCGAAGTATCCGGTCGGCGCCCGCTACAAGGGCCGCGTCACCAATATCACCGACTACGGCGCGTTCGTGGAGCTGGAGCCCGGCATCGAAGGCCTGATCCACGTCTCCGAGATGTCGTGGACCAAGAAGAACGTGCATCCCGGCAAGATCATCTCGACCTCGCAGGAGGTCGACGTGCAGATCCTCGAAGTCGATCCGGTCAAGCGGCGCATCTCGCTCGGTCTCAAGCAGACCATGCGCAATCCGTGGGAAGTGTTCCTCGAGAAGTATCCGCCCGGCACCGACATCGAGGGCGAGGTCAAGAACAAGACCGAGTTCGGCCTGTTCCTTGGCCTCGACGGCGATGTCGACGGCATGGTGCATCTCTCGGATCTCGACTGGAAGCGCCCTGGCGAGCAGGTGATCGAGGAGTACAAGAAGGGCGACAAGGTCACCGCCAAGGTGCTCGACGTCGATGTCGAGAAGGAGCGTATCTCGCTCGGCATCAAGCAGCTCGAAGGCGACCCGATGGAAGCCGGCGCTGCCGGCGAACTCAAGAAGGGCGCAGTGGTGACCTGCGAGGTCACCGACGTGAAGGAAGGCGGCATCGACGTCAACATCGTCGGCACCGACCTCAGCACCTTCATCCGCCGCGGCGACCTGGCGCGCGATCGCGGCGAACAGCGGCCGGAGCGGTTCGCGGCCGGCCAGAAGGTCGATGCCCGCGTGATCCAGTTCGATCGCCGCACCCGCAAGGTGCAGGTCTCGATCAAGGCGCTGGAAGTCGCCGAGGAGAAGGAGGCGATCGCCCAGTACGGCTCCTCCGATTCCGGTGCGACGCTCGGCGACATTCTCGGCACGGCGCTCAAGCGCAAGGGCGAGGAGTCGGGCGACCGGAAGGACGACGACTGACGCTGTAGCGTTCGTCTCCCCGCGCCATATGCTCGGGGGGCGATCGCGTTGCGGCGGCTGCGTGCTTGCCACAATTGCGGCCGGTTGCGGGCGCCATTGGCGTCCATCCTGCCAATTCCTCGAAGGAGATGAGCCATGTCGCTCGATGCCGATTCCATCGTCGATCGCCGCCGGATACGGCGCAAGCTCACCTTCTGGCGCGTTTTCGCGGTCCTGTTCGCGATCTGCGCCGTGATTGCTCTCGGCGCCGCGCTGCGGTTCCCGGGCAGCAGCATGCTGACCGGGAAGACGGGCGATTCGATTGCCCGCGTCACCTTTACGGGTCTGATCCGCGGCGACCAGGAACGCGTCGAGGCGCTGGAGCGGCTCGGACAGTCCCGCGCCCGCGCGGTGATCGTGCACATCAACAGCCCGGGCGGCACCACGTCCGGCTCGGAGGAACTGTACAGCGCCTTGATGCGGCTGAAGGAGCGCAAGCCGCTGGTGGTCGTGGTCGACGGCCTCGCGGCGTCGGGCGGCTATATCATCGCGGTCGCCGCCGATCACATCGTCGCGCAGGAAACCTCGCTGGTCGGCTCGATCGGCGTGCTGTTCCAGTATCCGAACGTCACCGACTTGCTGAAGACGGTCGGCGTCAAGATGGAAGAGATCAAGTCCTCGCCGCTTGAAGGCGGCGCCGAACGGCTTCGAGCCGACCTCGCCGGAGGCGCGCGCCGCAATCGAGGCGATCGTCTCGGACTCCTACGCCTGGTTCCGCGGGCTGGTGAAGGCGCGCCGCCACATGGATGACGCCACCCTCGACAAGGTCGCCGACGGCCGGGTCTTCACCGGCCGGCAGGCGGTGCCGCTCAAGCTCATCGACGAACTCGGCGACGAGCGCGCGGCGGTGGCCTGGCTCGCCAAGGAAAAAAATATCGATCCGAAAACGCCGGTCCGCGACTACAAGCTGAGGGACCGGCTCAGCGACCTGCCGTTCCTGCACACCGCCGCCGCCATGGTGCTCGACGCCGTCGGCCTGGGTTCGCTCGCCCGGCGGATCGAGGAATGGGGCGCGCTGCAGCGCCTCAGCCTTGACGGTCTACTGGCCCTTTGGCACCCTTCGTCCTCGAACTGATGCGTCTCGAACCGCGTGAGTCGGGGGTTGCGTACCCGACGGCCAGACTGGGACGGCGCCGATGATCAAATCCGAGCTTGTGCAGCAAATCGCCTCGCAGAACCCGCATCTCTACCAGCGGGATGTCGAGAACATCGTGAACGCCATCCTGGGCGAAATCATCTCCGCGATGGCGAGCGGCGACCGTGTCGAGTTGCGCGGCTTCGGCGCCTTCTCGGTCAAGCATCGGCCGGCCCGCACCGGGCGCAATCCACGTACCGGCGCCCACGTCTCGGTCGAAAAAAAGTCGGTTCCGTTCTTCAAGACCGGCAAGGAGATGCGCGAGCGTCTCAACCGGCCGAGCGGAACACCCTAGGGGTCTGTGAACTGTTGCGTCAGGGCCGGCGAGCCGGCCCGATCCGTCTGTCTGCCGTAGCGGCACGTCAGACGTGGATGCCGGCAGCACGTCCCGTTCCGGCGAACGACAAGGAACCTCGGATGGTCCGCAAGATCGTCACTGCGCTGATTCTCATTCCGATTGCCGTCGGCTTCGCCGCATTGGCGGTGGCCAACCGGAAGACCGTCGTCATCTCGCTCGACCCCTTCGACCAGGCCGCGCCCGCCCTGTCGGTCGCAATTCCGCTGTTCGCCCTTGTCCTGGCGCTGTTGATCCTCGGCGTGGCGGTGGGCGGCGTCGCCGCCTGGGTGCGGCAGTCCAAGTGGCGCCGCAAGGCCCGGCTGGCCGAAGCGCAGGCGCGCGATCTGCGGGCCGAGGTCGACCGCCTCAAGCGGCGGATCGGACCGGCCGAACTGGTGACCGAGGCGCTGCCCGGCGGATTCAGGCCGCGGCTTACCATCCAGCCGCCGGCAGCGTAGTCAAATCTCGCGGCCCGCCGCGGGACCGGCCGGGGTTCGAGGCACGGGCGCTCCGTGCTACAATGCTACGATCATGAACGCACCTGATATCAACCGCTCGATCCTGCGGATGCACATCGCCTCGATCGAGGCGAAGTATCCGATCAAGATTCTGGGGCTGCTGCCGCGCGGCAGCGTCGGGCATGTGTTCGAAGATAACGCCCTCGATTTTCTGGCCGAGAAGCGGCCGGGGCTCGATCTATTCGGGTTATCAGGGGCTGAAATCGACCTGGGTGACTTGCTCGGCCGACCGGTGGGAATCGTCCTTGTGAGCGGTTTGAAGGATCGCGAGGCTGAGGAATTCCCCCGCATCGTCGAACCGGTATGAACCGATCCGATCTCGAACGCCTGCGAGATGCGCGGGAATTTGCGCGGCATGCTCAAGGCGACGCCGGCGGTTTGTCGGCCGACGTTCTGGCAAGCGCGAGGCAGCCTCGACACGCGGCGCTATATGATTTGATCGTCATCGGCGAAACATTGGGACAAGTCTCGGCGGAGGTGAGGAGCGTCGGGCCTGATATCGAGTGGAGAAAGATTACCAATCTTCGAAACATCTTGGTCCATTCGTATTGGCAGGTAGACCTTGAGTTGATCGCCAATGTGATTGGAAATCGTCTCGATCCCTTGGTCCTCGAACTTGACAAGCTGATTGCTTTTGTCGAACGCAGCGCGAAATGACCCTCCTGATCAAAATCTGCGGGCTGAGTACACCCGACGCTCTGGAGGTGGCGCTCGATTCCGGCGCCGACATGGTCGGCTTCGTGTTTTTCCCGCCGTCGCCGCGCCACATCGACCACCAGGCCGCCCGCGCGCTCGGCGCGCAGGTGCGCGGCCGCGCGCAGAAGGTCGCATTGTCGGTCGACGCCGGCGATGCCGAGCTTTCCGCCGTCATCGAGGCGCTCAAGCCCGACCTGCTGCAACTGCACGGCAAGGAGACACCTGAGCGGGTCGCCGCGGTGCGCAGCCGCTTCGGGCTGCCGGTGATGAAGGCGCTGGCGATATCCGAGCGCAGCGACCTCGCCGCGATCCGGCATTACGACAAGATCGCCGACCGGCTGATCTTCGACGCCCGCCCGCCGCGCGACGCGACCCGGCCGGGCGGCCTCGGCCACGCGTTTGATTGGCATCTGCTGCAGGGACTCGAGACCGCGATCCCCTATATGCTGTCGGGCGGATTGGACGTCGGCAACGTCGCCGAAGCATTGCGTATCACGCAGGCGCTCGGCATCGACGTTTCGTCCGGAGTCGAGCGCGGCCCCGGGCGAGAAGGACGCGGACAAGATTCGCGCCTTCATTCAGGCGGCGCGCGCGGCTACGGTCGAACCTGGCAGCCAGAAAGTCGCGAGCGGCGCATGACCCTGCAACGGCAACCCAACTCCTTCCGCACGGGCCCGGACGATCACGGCCATTTCGGCATCTATGGCGGCCGTTTCGTCGCCGAGACACTGATGCCGCTCATTCTCGATCTGGAGCGGGCCTACGCCGAGGCGAAGAACGATCCCGCATTCAAGAAAGAGATGGATGGCCATCTCACCCACTATGTCGGCCGGCCGTCGCCGCTCTATTTCGCCGAGCGCATGACCGAGCACCTCCGCGAGGTATCCGCCGCCAAGGGCGGCACCGGTGGCGCCAAGATCTATCTCAAGCGCGAGGACCTCAACCACACCGGCGCGCACAAGGTGAACAACGTGCTCGGGCAAATCCTGCTCGCCCGGCGCATGAAAAAGCCGCGCGTCATCGCCGAGACCGGCGCCGGCATGCACGGCGTCGCCACCGCCACCCTGTGCGCAAAGTTCGGGTTGAAGTGCATCGTCTACATGGGCTCGGTCGACGTCGAGCGGCAGAAGCCGAACGTGCTGCGCATGCGGGCGCTGGGCGCCGAGGTGCGGCCGGTGACGTCGGGATCGAGCACGCTCAAGGACGCGATGAACGAGGCGCTGCGCGACTGGGTGACCAACGTCGCCGACACGTTCTACTGCATCGGCACGGTGGCCGGCCCGCATCCCTATCCGATGCTGGTGCGCGACTTCCAGTCGATCATCGGCATCGAGACGCGCCAGCAGATGCAGGAGGCGGAAGGCCGGCTGCCCGACTCGCTGATCGCCTGCATCGGCGGCGGCTCGAACGCGATGGGACTGTTTCATCCCTTTCTGGACGACACCCAGATCGAGATTTACGGCGTGGAAGCGGCCGGCCACGGCCTCGAGACCGGACTGCATGCCGCGTCGATCGCGGGCGGGCGGCCGGGCGTGCTGCACGGCAACCGCACGTATCTGTTGATGAACGACGACGGCCAGATCAACGAGGCGCATTCGATCTCGGCCGGCCTCGACTATCCGGGCATCGGGCCCGAGCACGCCTGGCTCAACGACATCAAGCGCGTGCAATACCTCTCGGCGACCGACGAGGAGGCGCTGGCGGCGTTCGAGTTCTGCTCGCGGCTCGAGGGCATCATCCCGGCGCTCGAGCCGGCGCACGCGCTGGCGCGGGTGATGGACCTCGCACCGCAGAAGTCGAAGGATCACCTGATGGTGGTCAACCTGTCGGGCCGCGGCGACAAGGACCTGGCGAGCGTCGCCGAGTATCTGGAGATGCGGAAGTCATGAGCGCGCACCGTGAAGCTGGCCGCGCACCCGGACGGCAGCGTGGGTAAGACCCGTGATCAGCAGGCAGAAACTCATCGGCTGGATTTTGATCGTGGTCTCCGCGGCGTTCATCCTGTATTTCCTGCGCACGCGGCTGCTGGTAACGGGACCGATCATCGAGAAGCGGGAATGGGTCAACTTCTTCGGTTCGGTGATCTGCCTGTTCCTCGGCACCATCAACGTCCGGATGGCGGCGATGCGGGAGCGCCGCCGCCGCGAGCTTTCCGATCAATGAGAGATGTATGTTTCACTCAGGGCGTCACACAAACTCCGTTCATTCCCGCGCAAGCGGGAATCCAGGCTTGCTGTACGCTGAGCACGGCTGGGTCCCCGCTTTCGCGGGGACGAACGGAAGAGTGATACATACCACCGGAGCGGGCGGCCGATGACCACGCGCATCGATCGCCGCTTCGCCGCGTTGAAGCAGGACGGCCGCGCCGCGCTGGTGACCTTCACCATGGCGGGCGATCCCGACTACGACGCGTCGCTCGCGATCATCAAGGCGCTGCCGGCGGCCGGCGCCGACGTGATCGAAATCGGCATGCCGTTCACCGACCCGATGGCCGACGGCCCGGCGATCCAGGCGGCGGGCGTGCGCGCGCTCAAGGCCGGGCAGGACATGAACCGCACCATCGCGCTGGTGCGCGAATTTCGCCAGAGCGACGACGCCACGCCGATCGTGCTGATGGGCTACTACAATCCGATCTACATCTACGGCGTCGACCGCTTCCTCGCCGACGCGCTCGCAGCCGGCGTCGACGGGTTGATCGTGGTGGATTTGCCGCCCGAAGAGGACGGCGAGCTCTGCTTGCCGGCGCTCAAGGCCGGCCTCAACTTCATCCGCCTCGCGACGCCGACGACCGACGACAAGCGGCTGCCGGCAGTGCTCGCCAACACATCCGGCTTCGTCTACTACGTCTCGATCACTGGCATCACCGGCGCGGCGGCGCCCGATCATTCGCGGGTGGCCGAGGCGGTCTCCCGCATCAAGCGGCACACCAGCCTGCCGGTGGCGGTCGGGTTCGGCGTCCGCGCCGCCGAGCAGGCGGCTGCGATCGCGCGCGGCGCCGACGGCGTTGTGGTAGGCTCCGCGCTGGTCGATCGGGTGCGCGGCAGTCTCGATCCGGACGGCCGGGCGACGGCGCGCACCACGGCGGCCGTTACCGAACTGGTCAGCGAACTCGCCGGCGGCGTGCGCGCCGCGCGACGGCAGGCCGCCGAATAGGCTATCCTCCCGCCGAGGCTTACGTGGCGCCGCCGGCGTCCCTACATGTAGTTGAGCGCAGTCTCCGGAACCTGTCATGAACTGGATCTCCAACGTCGTACGGCCGAAGATCCGCAGCTTCCTCAACCGGCGGGAGTCGCCGGAGAATCTCTGGATCAAGTGTCCCGAGACCGGACAGCTCGTGTTCTACAAGGACGTCGAGGCCAACCGCTTCGTCATCCCGGGCTCCGACTACCACATGCGCATGGGCGCGATGGCGCGTCTCAAGTCGATGTTCGACGGCGAGACCTGGTTTGACATTGCGATCCCCGAAGTCCAGCTCGACCCGCTGAAGTTCCGCGACGAGCGCCGTTACACCGACCGTCTCAAGGACGCCCGCAGCAGGACCGGCACCAACGACGCCATCAAGCTCGGCTACGGCCGGCTCGACGGCCTGCCGGTGGTGATCGCGGTGCAGGATTTCGACTTCATGGGCGGCTCGCTCGGCATGGCGGCGGGCGAAGCGGTGGTTCGCGGCGTCGAGACCGCAATCGACAAGGGCACGCCGTTCATCATGTTCGCCGCCTCCGGCGGTGCGCGCATGCAGGAGGGAATCCTGTCGCTGATGCAGTTGCCGCGCACCATCGTGGCGGTGCAGTCGCTGCGCGAGGCCGGCAAGCCCTACATCGTGGTGCTGACCAACCCGACCACCGGCGGCGTCACCGCCTCCTACGGCATGCTCGGCGACGTGCACATCGCGGAGCCCGGGGCGCTCGTCGGATTCGCCGGACCGCGGGTGATCGAGCAGACCATCCGCGAGAAGCTGCCGGAAGGCTTCCAGCGCGCCGAATATCTCAAGGAGCACGGCATGGTGGACATGGTCGTTCACCGCCATGAGTTGCGCGCCACGCTGGCCAATCTGTGCCGGCTGTTGACCAAGTCGCCCGCGAAGGATACCGCCGGCGCGCTGCCCGTGCCGGCCGGCGCGTGATGCTTCGCGCATGTTGCGCTCGGATCGAGCAATCTGCTCCGTTCATTCCCGCGCAAGCGGGAATCCTGTTGCCCTGAAGCCGCTGGAGCTTGGATCGAGCCGCCCACTCCGTTCATTCCCGCGCAAGCGGGAATCCAGAGCTTTGCCTTGCCAAACTGGTTCCTGGGTCCCCGCTTTCGCGGGGACGAACGGAGAAAGTAGCGCCGCCGGGCAGGCGCGGTCATGAGCCAGATCGATACCGTCGTCGCGCGGCTCACCGCGCTGCATCCCAAGCTGATCGACCTGACGCTCGATCGCATGGCGCGGATCCTGGCCGCGCTCGATCATCCCGAACGCAAGCTGCCGCCGGTCATCCATGTTGCCGGCACCAACGGCAAGGGCTCGACCATCGCGTTCCTGCGCGCGATCCTGGAAGCCGCCGGACTCGCGGTCCACGTCTACACCTCGCCGCACCTGGTGCGCTTCAACGAGCGCTTCCGGCTCGGCGCGCCGCGCGAAGGCCACCTGGTCGACGACCGCGAGCTGATCGCAGTGCTGGCCGAATGCGAGCGCGTCAACGCCGGCGCGCCGATCACGGTGTTCGAGATCACCACCGCGGCTGGCCTGCTGCTGTTCTCCCGCCACCCGGCCGACATGCTGCTGCTCGAGGTCGGCATGGGCGGACGGCTCGACGCCACCAACGTGATCGAGCAGCCGCTCGCCACCGTGGTGACGCCAGTGTCGTTCGATCACGCCGAGCATCTCGGCGATACGCTCGGCAAGATCGCCTACGAGAAAGCCGGCATCTTCAAGCCCGGCGTGCCGGCGATCGTCGCCGCGCAGCCGCGCGAAGCGCTGATGGCGATCGAGCGTCAGGCGGCGCGCGTCAAGGCACCGATCCGTATCGCGGGCGAGAACTGGACCGCGACCGAGGAGCGCGGCCGGCTAGTGTACCAGGACGATGACGGCCTGCTCGACCTGCCGGCGCCGAAGCTATTCGGCCGGCATCAGTTCGAGAATGCCGGCGTTGCCATCGCGGCGCTGCGAACGATCAAGGACCTGCGGCTGCCGGCCTACGCCTTCGAGCAGGGCATCGCGCGCGCCGAGTGGCCGGCACGCATGCAGCGGCTGTCGCAGGGGCCGCTGCCGGCGCTGCTGCCCGCGGGGAGCGAACTCTGGCTCGACGGCGGCCACAACGCCGACGGCGGCCGCACTGTCGCGAACGCGCTCGCCGATCTCGAAGAGCGCGTGTCGCGTCCGCTGGTGCTGGTGGTCGGCATGCTGGCGACCAAGGACAGCGCAGGCTTCCTGAAAAATTTCTCCGGCCTCGCGCGGCGGGTGATCGCGGTGCCGATTCCCGAACAGCAGAACAGCATGCCGGCCGGCGAACTTGCCGAGGTCGCCCGCGGCGCCGGAGTGCCGGCTCAGGAGGCGGCCGACATCGAAGCGGCGCTGGCGTCGGTCCGCCTGTTCGATCTCCCGGCCCCGCCCCGCGTGCTCATCACCGGCTCGCTCTATCTCGCCGGCGTCGTGCTGGCACTCAACAACACGCCGCCGGTGTGAACCGCACTTGTGCTCATCGCTCTCTCCACGTCATGGCCGGCATAGCCGTCCGAAGGACGAACTGACAGGTCCATGAAAAAGGCCGGCCTCGCGGCCGGCCTCGTCGCATCGATCTCGGCGCGCCGTTACACCGCGGCAGTGATCCACTGCTCCAGCTTCTGCTTCGGCGCGGCACCGACCTGGCGTGACGCCATCTCGCCGTTCTTGAAGATCATCAGCGTCGGGATCGACATGATGCCGTACTTGGCGGCAGTCGCCGGATTCTCGTCGACGTTGAGCTTGAGGATCTTCACCTTGCTGCCGAGCGAGCCGGCGATCTCTTCGAGCGCCGGCGCGATCATCCGGCACGGACCGCACCACTCCGCCCAGAAATCCACCACGACCGGGCCGGTCGCCTTCAGTACGTCGGACTCGAAGCTGGCGTCCGAAACCTTCTCCACGGCCATGGGAACCTCGTTGATATCTCGGGGCGGGCCAAGGGCGGCCGCCGTCAATCGGACCCGGAACGTAGGAAGCACGCCCGGCACCGTCAAGCCGGCGTCACGCAGGGGTGAACCGCGCCAGTGTGTGGTCAAGCGCCTCCGGCGACAGCGCCATCAGGTCGGGCACATGCGTCCACACCAGCGCGGCGCGGACGTCGTGCCCGGGATAGAGTTTGGCCAGAACCGCACGATAGAGCGCAAGCTGCCTCACGTATTCTTCGGGGGCGTCCTCCGGCCGGCGCGGCGCCGGATGATTGGTCTTGTAGTCGGCAATCAGTACGGCATCGCGAGTCACGACCAGCCGGTCGACCAGTCCGGAAACCATGAACGTGCGGCCGGCGCGGGTGAGCCGCCCGACGATCGGGACCTCGGCCCGGCTGCCCGGCGCAAACAGTTCGGCAAAGCGCGAATCGCTCAGCACCGCATGCACCTGGGCGAGCGATCTGCTCCTGCTCTTGCGGCGGTAAAATCGCGAGCCGAGCGCGCCAGGTAACCGCCGAATCGCTTCACTGCGCTGCGCCGGGACGATGTCGGGCAACGCCTGCAGCAGCCGATGCACGAGCGTGCCGCGCTGCATCGCCTTCCGGCGGTCGGCATTCATCGCGCCTGACCCCCGAGTTGGCGCAGCCGCTTCAAGCGCGCGCGACGGCGACAGTGCCGCCGGCGACGGCGCGTCGGCGCTCACATCGCGGTCGAGCCAATCCGGAAGCGCCTCGGCTGATTCGCCGCCGGTCATGTGGGCCGATCTCGCGGCCATCGCGCCGGGCACCTTGCGGTATCGCCACACCGTCCCGTCGGTGTCGTCGGCAGCCTCCTCGACCGACAGCGGCCTGCAAGCGCGTCGAACACCAGTTGGTACCAGCAGTTCTCGGGCTTCTTCACCACGCCCTCGAAGCCGCACACCACCAGCCGGTCGATCGCGCGCGTCATCGCCGACGTAGAGCAGCCGCCGGTATTCCTGACCCGCTTCGTCCTGGCGCGCCTCTCGCGCATCGGCGATCAGCGGAATGTCGGTCGCCTTCAGCCCGGCCCAGACGAACGGCGGCGGCGCATGCGGGCGGCGCGGCCGTTCGCCGGCACCGGCAAGAGCCGCGGCTGGCGCTGCTGCGGGCCCGGCCGGCGGCGTCGTGGTGTCGGCGAGGATGACGATCGGCGCTTCGAGCCCTTTGGCGCCGTGCACCGTCATCACCCGCACCTCGTCGCGGGTGATCTCCATGTCGCGCTTCACGTCGGTCCTGCGCGGTGCGCAGCCAGGCGATGAAGCCCTGCAGCGACGGCGTCTCGCGGCGCTCGTAGTCGAGCGCGAGATTGAGAAATTCGTCGAGCGCGTCGTCGGCCTCGTGACCGAGCCGCGCAAGAAGAACTGTCGGCGGCCGCGCTCCGGTCCCGAGCACGCGCGCATAGAACGCGAACGGCGTATCGCGCCGCGCCCATGCGGCGAAGCGGTCGAGCTTGGCGTCCGCCGCCGCGAACCGCGCGGTCTCGGCGGCCTGTGCGCGCAGTGCCGCGCGCAGCGATCCCTTGCGCTGCCAGGCGAGCTCGAACAGATCGTCGTCGTCGAGCCCGAACAGCGGGCTCTTCAGCACGGTCGCGAGCGCGAGATCGTCCTCCGGCAAGCAGCAGCGCGTCCGCGAGCACCATCAGATCCATGACGGCGATGTGCTCGGTCAGCACCAGCCGGTCGGCGCCTGCGACCGCGACACCGGCGTCCTTGAGCGCGCGGATGATCGCCTCGAACAGCGGCCCGCGCTGGCGCACCAGCACCAGCACGTCGCCGGCGCGCGTGCCCTGTGCCTGTCCAGCGCCTGACGTGTTCGCGCGATCTTCGCGCCAGCCGGACCTGCGGGCTCGTTCTCCGTCAGTTCGTCGAACGGCGCATCCCAGGCCTCGATCTCGCGCTTCGGCTCGGGCTTGATGAGCGTCCCAGATCTCGACAACGCCGGGCGCCGCATCCGGCAGCGACTCGTGCACCGGTCTGCACGTCGTCGGCTGACAGCCCGCGCAACGCCTGCGGCCGTCGCGAACACGGTGTCGACCGCGCCGAGCACGTTCGCGCCCGAGCGGAACGAGTGGCGGAATTGGACATAGCGCAATTCGCGCTCGACGCCCGCGCACAGCGTCGTGAACGTCGCGCCGCATCTCGTCGAACTCGCGCGGCGCCGCGCCCTGGAACGAGAAGATCGATTGCTTCTCGTCGCCGACCGCGAAGATCGTGCGGCGGACCTGCCGCGCGCCCGCGCCGGCGAAGAACTCGCCGGTCAGCAGCCGGATGATCTCCCATTGCTTCGGGCTGGTGTCCTGCGCCTCGTCGATCAGCACGTGGTCGATGCCCTGGTCGAGCTTGTAGTGCACCCAGGCGGCGCGATCGCTCGGCCAGCAGCGTCGAGCGTCTTGTCGATCAGGTCGTCGTAGTCGAGCAGGCCGCGCCGGTCCTTCTCCGCCTGGTAGCGCGAGATCACCGCGTCCGCGATGGTGATGAGCGCCGCCGTGCGGTCGCGGCAGGCGATGGCCTTGCGGCGCTCGAGCAGCGGCAGCAGACGCGATCTGCTCGTCGTGGAGGCAGTCGCGCGAGCTCCGGCTCTTCTGCGATGCTCTGGCGGTCACAAGCTGCTTGCGTGGCTTGAGCTTGCTCGTGAAGAAGACCCGGAGATAGAGCTCGGCCGCGCTTCGCGCTACCGCGATGCGGCCGAGCGCGGTCTGCAGCCATCGCCGCTCTGTCCTGATCGCGGCATCGAGCCGCTTCGCAGCAGACCTGCGACCGCCGCCCATTCGCGTGACGGCAGCATCGGGCCCGTCCACGATCTCGCTCTCGACCTGTTCGATGGTCTCGTCGCCGCTCGACGCCGAGCGTGCCGCACAGCCCGGCGACGGCCGCCTCGACGCTGCCGCCATGCTCGATCCACGCGCGTCACCACGTCGCGCTTGCGGATCGCCTCGCCGACCACGTCCTTGAAGGTCCGGTCGGCGGCCGCCGCGATCGCGACCGCGAGCGCGCGGCCGAGCGCGAGCGTCCGGGCTCGCGCGGCCGCATCGAGCAGCACGCCGAGGCTGACCTGCGTCGAGCAGCTGCGCCTCCGCCGCCTCGTCGAGCACCGTCGAAGCGCGCCGCGACATTGGCCTCGAACGGAAACTGGTGCAGCAGCCGGGTGCAGAACGCGTGGATGGTCTGCACCTTCAGGCCGCCCGGCGTTTCGAGCGCCAGTCGCGAACAGCCGCCGCGCCGCGCCCGCACGTCCGCGCTCGGCGCGATGTTCGAGATCCGCCGGATCGCCCGATCGAGCGCCGCGTCGTCGAGCGCGGTCCACTTGCCGAGCTCGTCGAACACGCGGTTCGCCATGTTGGCGGCGGCCGCCTTGGTGAAGGTGATGCAGAGGATTTTTCCGGGCTCGACGCCGTCGAGCAGCAGCCGGATCACGCGTTGCGCCAGAACATGGGTCTTGCCGGAGCCGGCATTGGCGGCGACCCAGGCCGAGACCGCCGGGTCGGAGGCGGCCTCCTGTGCGTCGCGCACGGTCGGGCGGGATGATACGTGGCACGTTCATCCGCCCGCTCCCGCGATGCCGCGCTGCGCTGCCCTCTCCGTCACCACTCTTCCTCGTCCTCGCCGACCGACCATTCCTTGACGCGCGCGAGGTGATCGTAGGTGCCGTAGCGGTTCTTCCACATCGACAGCACCAGCGGCCGGTAGGGCTGCTGCTCGTCCTCGAATCGTGTCGACCAGCTCCTTGAGCTTGCCCGAGCGCGCGGTCGGCATGCGATTGGGCGTCGCCGTCCTTGAACTCGATCGGCTTGACTTCGCCCGGCGGCTCGCCGCCGCGCAGCGCCACATAGGCAAGCTCGGCGACCGGCGCGCCGGCGGCGATGCCGTCGAAAGCCGCCGTCGCGCAGCATCGCGGCTTCGAGGGTGAGCTGCGGCGACATGCCGATGCGCACCTGCTTCTCGGTCGGCACCGTGCCGGTCTTGTAGTCGAGGATCGCGTAGCGGCCGTCGGCCAGCTGCTCGATGCGGTCGGCGCGCGCCGCGCAGCGTGAACACGCGCTCGCCCAGCGGGATCGTCGATCTTGCCGCGGACTCTCGGCGTGCAGCGTGCGCGACAACGTGACGCCGCGCGCGCTCCCAGCCGGCGAACCAGCGCGCGATGCGCCGGAAGCGCGGCCACCAGAACGCGCTGCGCCTCCGGGTAGTCTTCGAGCGCGGCGAAGTGCTCTGCGCGCCGATCTCGAGCAGCGCGGCCTCGGGATCGTCCGGCAGCGCCGGCCGCGAAGGTCTTGGTGAAGTCGCTGAGCGCGCCGTGGATGACGTGCCGCGGTCGGCCGCGCCCGGCGGCAGGTCGATCGGCGTCGAGCTCGCGCAGCCTGCAGGATGTGCTTGGCGTAGATGGTGTAGGGATCGCGCAGCCAGGTCTCGATCTCGGTCACCGACAGCGACGTAGGCCGCGCGGCGCGCGGCGGCTTCGGCTCGGGCTTGTCGATGCGCTCGACCTCGGCGGGCATGATCGAGCGCGCGCGCCCAGGCGAGATACTGCGCGCCGCTGCTCGCGCACAGCCGCTCCAGCGCGTCTCGCCCGCCACCGCGGCGAGCCGCTGCACGAAGCGCGACACCACCGTCGGCGCGCCCGCAAGCTTGGCCGGATAGCTGAGGATCACTTCGCTCGCGCCCAGCGCCTGCGCGAAGTCGTGCGCCGACAGCGAGATGCGCCGCTCCGGCAGATCGAGCCCGAGCGCGCGCCGCATCGGCCGGCTGAGCCACGGGTCCGGGCGGGTCTCCGGCGGCCAGGTGCCCTCGACCAGACCGCCGAGCACGACGCGATCGACGTTCTGCAGGCGCGCTTCGAGCGGGCCGTAGATGCGCACCCGCACGCCCCGCTGCTCCGGCCGGCGCACGATGCGATCGCCGATCGCCAGTTCGAAACAGCTCGGCATAGTCCGACGCCTGGAGTGCAAATCCCGCACTGGTCGGATCCAGCGCGATCTCGTCGAACGCCGCCGCCAGCGCTTCGCCGTCGAAGCCCGCGAAGGCGGCGGGCGTGCCGGACGCATCCGCGCTGAGTTCGGCGAGCGCGTCGCGGTGTCGGGCGGCGATGTCGGCGAAGCTGCGCGGCGCCGTGGCGATTTCCTCCAACGGTCGCAGCGCCGCCGTCAGCCGGGTCGACAAGCTCGCCAGCCGCATCGAGCTCGCCAATCCATGAGCGTGGTGCGCGGATCGGAACGATGCAGCTCGGATTGCTTCCTTGCGCCGTAACTTGCCAAGCTCGACACGCAAGGTTGCGAGCGCGCCGGCAAGCCCCGCGCTGCCGGGGCGCGGCCGTGGGCCGCGCAACACCGCGCGTTCAAGCGCCGCGACCGCGCTCGCATGCTTGCCCGCATCGGCGCCGAGCCGGATCAGCGGATGCTTGAGCAGCGCGAGCAGTGGCACCGGCGCCAGTCCGCCGAGCGCGGCATCGACCGCGAGCCGCGCGAAGGTGCCGGCCGGCGTGTCGGGCAGCGCATCGCCGCCGGAAGTCGTCGACCGGGACGTTCCAGCGCTCCAGCGCCGCGAGCACGCGGCGCGCCAGCGCGCGGTCGGGCGTCACCAGCGCGGCGGTCTTGCCCTTCGTCTCGGCGGTTTCGCGCAGCGCGATCGCGATGGCCAGCGCCTCCTCGTCGGCATTGGCGGCTTCCAGCAACGACAACCCGGCGAGCGCGCTATCCTCGTGCGCGGCGAATTCCGGATCGGCAAGCTCGGCCTGCCAGCGGTCGGTGGCGGCGGCGGGGCGCAAGCGCTTCCGACACCAGCCGGTCGCGGCCGTGCGCCGGCGGCGTGCCGAGAATCGTCCACCTCGTCGCGCGAGATCCCGATCCGCCGCAACAACCCCTCCATCGCAAATTGCGGATGACCGACCGCCGGCGCGACCAGGTCGTCGGCGGCACGCGGCCTTCGATCATGTTCCACGCGTGGTCATCGAGATCGGTGTCGAGCCCCGGCAGCACGACCGCGCCATGCGGCAGCCTGGCGATGGTGGCGATCAGCTCGGCGGTCGCCGGCATCGAGCCGGTCGAGCCGGCGGCGATCACCGGTCCGTCGCGTTTGCGCGGCGAGCCGTTTCGCCTCCGCGGCGATCAGGAAGTCGCGGCGCGCCGCCGGCTCGATCCTGCCGTGCTCAGCGAGCATGCGCGGGCCAAGTCTCGCGCGCGATCTTCAGGAATTGCAGCGTCAGCTGCCAATAGGGGTCGAACGCGTCCGGCACGAGTTCGTCGAGCCGGTCCCACGGCACCTGCCGCGTCGTCATGTCGTCCATGAGCCGCGCCAGATCGTCGGCAAGCGCGAGTGCGGCAGCGGGCGAATTGGCGACCAGCGGCGCGCCGTCGGCGGTGCGCACGTCGGGCTGGTCAGCCCACTTGCGCACCAGCTGCGGCGAGCAGCATGCGCCGCTCGAGCCCGCCGAAACTCTCGGGCAGCTCGAGCGCATCGGCGGCAAGCTCGCCCGCCGCCATGCTGGCGAACGCAATCTCATCCTCGTCGATGTCGCCGAGCGCGACGATGCGCGGCAGGATCGCGGCATCACCCTTGAGCAGATCGAGGAAGCTGTCGCGCACCAGCCGGCAGGCCCGCCGGGTCGGCAGGTAGAGCGTAGCGTCCGCGAAGGCGAGCGGATCGTGGCCAGCGGTGAAGCCCTCGACCAGCCGCTCGGACGTCAGCGCGCCGAGCAACGTCGGCACGAACGGCACCGATGCCGGGATGGTGAAGACTCGGGGGAACGCCATGCCGAATCATACACCAGCGATAGGTCAGATCGTGCGGCTAGAAATGTTTCACCGAGAGAACGCGGCCCGCGCCGCAGCGTCCCCTCCCCCGCTTGCGGGGGAGGGCTAGGGAGGGGGCAGGCAACGGGATTGGAGCAAGCTCACCCCCTCGCCACCCCTCCCCCGGCGAAAGGGCGTTTACGCCCGTCTTCGACGGCTATGCGGGACAGGGAGCAGACCACCGCCGTGGCTCCTCAGGTGCGTACGAAGCTGAAGTTGGACCAGCGCTAAGCCGCGCTCTCGACGATGGCGGCTTCGGCGGCGCTGACGGCTTCCGGCGTGCCGACATGCATCCAGACGCCTTCGAGCCGAAGGCCGCAGAGCCGCCCGGCTTCGACTGCGCGATCGAACAGCGGCGACATCGACGACGGCCCCGGCGGCACGCCCGCAACGAAGGCCGGCGTGAGGATCGCGGCGCCGGCATAGACGAACGGCACCACCTCGCGCTCGCCGCGCCGGGTCAGCTTGCCGTCCGGTCGCCATCTTGAAATCGCCGCGGCCGGTATAGCCGATGCTCGACGCCGTCGGCGCCAGCAGCAGCAGCGCGTCCATCCGCTCCGGATCGAAGGCAGCGGCAAGCCGCGTCAGGTTCGAGTTCACGCCGTCGATCCAGATGGTGTCGGAATTGACCAGGAAGAACGGCGCGTCGCCCAGGAGCGGCAGCGCCTTGACGATGCCGCCGCCGGTGCCGAGCAGTTCGCTGCGCTCGTCGGAGAACACGATGCGCGGTCGCTGCCGCGCCGGCGAGGTGACGCTCGATCTGGTCGGCCAGGTGATGGACATTGACCACGGCCTGCTCGACCCCGGTGGCCGCCAGCCGGTCGAGCACGTAGTCGATCAGCGCCTTGTTGCCGACCTTGACCAGCGGCTTCGGAATCGAGCCGTTGAACGGCCGCATGCGCGTGCCAAGCCCGGCCGCGAGCACCATGGCGTGTTTCGGAGGGGTCAGGGATCGCCGCATGTTGGTGGAGCTATTTGCTACAGGGTTCTTAAATTGTCTTTAACGATGGCACATTGGCGGTGTACCAGGCCTGCAGCGGCTCGAGCGCCGGATGGCTCGAGCGAGCGCTGCAGGTAGCCCCATATGCGGGGAAGATGACGCAAATATTGCGGCTTTCCGTCGCGCATGTCGAGACGGGCGAAGATGCCCAGAATCTTGCTGGCGCGCTGCGCCGCCAGCGTCACGTAGATCCGGATGAATTCGGCATGGTCGAAACCGGCAGTCGTGCTGGCGGCGCGCCGCGCACGTAGCGGCCGAGCAGCGCGACTTCGATCTGCTCCGACACGTCGACGCGGGCGTCCTGCAGCAGCGAGGCGAGGTCGTAGGCGGCCGGGCCCATCAGGGCGTCCTGGAAATCGAGGATGCCGAGCCGCGCGATGCCGGCCGCGCCGCGGCAGCCACAGCAGGTTGGGCGAATGGAAATCGCGCAGCACCCAGGTCGGCGGCGACGTCGATCGCGGGCTGCAGGTGCTCGCGCCAGAGCGCGCGGAACTGCCCGCGCTCGCTCGTCCGGCATCCGCGACGCCGAAGCGCGGCAGGAACCAGTCGAGCAGCAGCTCGGCTTCGATCAGGAACGCGTCGATGTCGTAGGGCGGAATCCGGTATTCGACATGCGGCGCGACCGGCAGCGCGTCGGGCAGTTGCTGCTGCGTGCAGCGCGAGCAGCACGTCGACCGCGGTCTCGTAGCGCTCCTGGATCGGCGCCGGCGGATCGCCCGCGACCACGCGCTCGTCGCCGAGGTCCTCGATGAATCAGCAGGCCCTGCTCGAGGTCGGCGTGCATGGATCGGCGGGCGCCGAGAAGCCGCGATCGCGCAGCCCGTTGGCCATCGCCACGAACGGCGACGACGCGTCTCGGCGAGATGCGCGATCGCGCTGTACGGCTTGCCGTCGCGCACCGGCGGACCGTCGGGCCGGCGCGGCGAGTTCATCAGGATCACGTGCTTGTCGCCGAGCGCGAGCCGCTCGTAGGACGCGCGTCGAGGCGTCGCCCTGCATGCGCGCGCGCAGCGCGTCGCCGTAGCCGCTCTCGGCGATGAACTGGCGCACCGCGCGCGATGCGGTCGACGCGCGGCGCGAACGAGCCGTAGCCGGTGACGCGGGCGTGGCGGAATTCGAGCTTGAGCTTGGGCGCCAGCGTGAGCGCGACGTCGAGCCGGTCGGGCGGCAGGAAGCCGGCGGCGCGGTCCGGCCATTCGACCAGCACGACGGCGTCTCTCCGGCAGATCGTCGAAGCCGAGCTCGGCGAGCTCGGCCGGTCCGGACAGGCGATAGAGGTCGGCATGCACCACCGGAAACTGCGGCAGGTCGTAGGTCTGCATCAGCGTGAAGGTCGGGCTCGGCACCTCGATCGACTGCGTCGCCCGCCAGGTAGCGGATCAGCGCGCGCGCGAACGTGGTCTTGCCGGCGCCGAGGTCGCCCGAGAGCGTGACGAGGTCGCCGGGCTTCAGCGCATTGGCGATGTCGACCATGAGCCGCCGCGTGGCATGCTCGTCCGGCAGCGCCACCGAGAAGGTCGATGTGCCGGCGGGTCAGGGGCAGCGCCATGACATGGCCATTGATCGCAGGCTGCTCGGCGTCATGCGGCGGTCAGGCGCTGGCATGCGGACGGGTATGGCAGGGAGCGCGCGATGGAAACCGCACCTCGCGGCGCAGTTCGCCGCATCAAGGCGAGGATCACGCCGCGGTTCGCTCGCGGCTTGCTCGATCGGGAAGACGCAGGTCACCGTGGTGCCGCGGCCGACCGCCGATTCCAGCGTCACCGTGCCGCCGTGCAGCTCGACGAAGGAGCGCACGAGCGACAGGCCGAGGCCCGTGCCGCGGTGACGCGAGCCGAGCGAATGGGTCTCGAACCAATCGAACACCCTGTCCTGCACGTCGGCCGGGATGCCGGGGCCGCGGTCGGTGACCGAGAACACGACGGCATCCGTGCAGCCGCTGGGCCGAAAGCGTAACGGTCTCGCCCGCGGGCGAAAAGCCCACCGCGTTGGCCAGGAGATTGAACAGCGACTGGCGCACGCGCCGCTCGTCGGCGACGAAGCTGCCGATGTCCGGCGCGGCGCGGATGTCGAGCTTGATGCCGTTCTTGACCAGGCGGTCCTGCACGCCTTCGGCGGCGGCCTCCATGGTCTTGCGGATATCGACCGGCGCCGAGATTGAGCGTCATGGCGCCGGCGTCGATGGTGGCGAGGTCGAGGATGTTGTTGATGATCGCGAGCAGCGCGTTGGTCGAGACGGTGATGTAGCCGAGGTATTCGCGCTGCTTCTCGGTCAGCGGGCCGGTCACCGGGTCGCCGAGGAAGTGCGCGAAGCCGATGATGTTGGTGAGCGGCGAGCGCAGCTCGTAGGAGACGTGGTGGACGAAGTCGATCTTGAGCTTGTCGGCCGTCTCCAGCGCCTCGTTGCGCTCGCGCAGCGCACGCTCGACATTGACGGTGTCGGTGACGTCCTGGAAGGTCACCAGCGTGGCGCCGTCCGGCAGCGGCATGGTGGCGCAATCGACCACGTTGCCGTCGCGGCGCTCGAGCCGGCCGATGACCGGCTCGCGGTTGTCGATCGCCGTGATGGTCGCGCGCAGGCTCTGCCAGATCGGATCGTCGCCGTGCAGCGGCCGGCACCAGCCGCTGACCGCCTCGATATGCGGCCGCTCGGCGAGCGCTCGCGGGCTCGAGCCGCCACATGCGCGCGAACGCCGGATTGAACAGCCGCAGCCGGCCGTCGCTGCCGAACACCGCGACCGCCTCGGCAAGGTTGTCGAGCGTCTCGCCCTGGACCCGGATCAGCGCGTCGTAGCGGCGCTCGAGATCGAGCCGCTCGGTGACGTCGTCGAACAGGTAGATGACGCCGCCTTCCGGATTGGGCGTGGTGACGACGCGCATGGTGCGGCCGTCCGGCAGGTGCCACACGTGCTCCTTGGGCTCGATCGCCCGATAGGCCTCGTGCAGCGCCGGCCTTCCACTGGCGGAAGTCCTGGCTCGTCGGGCAGCTTGCGGGCGGCGCGCAGCTGATCGAGCACCGCCGAATCGGTCGGGCCCTGGTCGAGAAAGCGCGGCGTCGAGGTCCCACAGCGAGCGATAGGCGGCGTTGTAGAAGCGCGAGCTTGCTGGTTGGAGCCGAAGATGGCGACGCCGGTGGCGAGCTGGTCGAGGGTGCGCCGGTGCGCGTCGATCATGCGCTCGAGCTCGCCGCGCAGCAGCTCCGCTTCGGTCGCGTCGATGCCGATGCCGGCGCTGCCGCGCGCGGCCGGCACGCGTGATCACGTCGAAGGTGCGGCGGCTGACCGGCGACCACCGCCGGCAGCCGGCCCGCAATAGGCTGCTCGCCGCCTCGTGCGCGCGCAAGAGCTCGGTGCGCGCCGCGCCGTCGAACAGCTCGATGCCGCGCTCGACCGCCTCGCGTCGCGTCCTTGGCCTCGACCGCGCGCGCATAGGCGGTATTGACGAAGACCAGCTTGCCGGCGTCGTCGCGCGCCCAGACCGGCGAAGGCAGCGCCTCGATCAGGGCGCGCAGCGCGGCGATGTCGTCGATCTGCTTCTGGTGGCGCGCGCCGAGTTCGGCCAGCTCGTACTTGACGCCGCTGACCTCGCGCAGCCGCAGGATCGCGCGGCCGCCGATCGACCTGCCCCTCGGCCTCGACGATGCGGTCCGACAGCGTGGTCAGCGTCAGTGGCGAAGCTCTGACGCCGCGGGCGCGCAGCGCATCGACCGCACGCTCCATCTCGCTGCGCCGGTCGGGCTCGAGCCAGGTGCCGAAGGCGAGGACGCGCTGCGGCGCGCTCGGGGCGGCGACCAGCGCCGGATCGCCGATGATCTCCGGCTCGTCGGACGCCCGCCGCCCAGGCCACGAGGATCTGCGGCTCGGCGAGCAGCAGCGCATAGGCGCGGTCGACCGCCGCCTTGCGCGGCGATGCTCTCGTCGCGCGCCGCCGCCTCGGTGTCGGCGAGCCGGGCGCGGGTGCGCACCAGCAGGATCGCGGTGACGACCGCGAAGCACAGGATGCCGAGCGTGAGCGCGAGCGCGGCGAGTTCGTGCCGGTCGAGCGCCAGGAAGGCCGCGAGATAGGCCTCGAACGTGCCGATCCCGTCGGCCGGGTCGGGTCCGTGCGGGCTGTCGGCGGCGAGCACGGCGGCGGATGGGCTTGCGGCAAGGCCGGCGAACAGGGCGCGGCGGAATCCGCCGCGCAGCGGATGAGCCTCGACGCTCTCCACGGTGGCCCGGATTGCCTCCGGCATGCCGTTTGCCCCAAATCGCCGCATTCGCCGGGGCCAGCCGGACCCGACGTGATCGCAGGCCGCACGGCGGTGCCTCTCCCGGCCCGGCCGCCCGCGAATCAAGTCACTTTAACTCCAAGTGGATTCCAATCGTAAGAGTCCAGATCGTGAACGCCGCGGCGACGTTCCGGCCTCATCCCTCGATCCAGGTGCGCCAGGCTATCAAGCGACGGAGCATATTCGTAGCGCGACTGCCCTGATCTGATCGATTGGACGTCACATTCCCCGCTATTCCAGGACCTGCGGTCACCTGCCGGTAGCGGTTCGGCGTGATGCCGGTCTGCTCGCGGAAGAAGCGGGTGAAATGGCTCTGCACCTTGAAACCGAGGTTGTCGGACACCTTGCCGATGCGGCATTCCCCGGACGTCAGCGACGTTGAAGGCGTGCTCGATCTTCACGACCTTGACGTAGATGCGCGGCGTGACGCCGGTGCATTCCTTGAATCGCTCGAAGAAATGCGGGATCGACAGGCCGGAGATCGCCGCAAGCTCGGCGGTATCGAAATGATGTCCTGGATTCTCGTGGATGTAGCTGGATGGTGCGGCGGATGCGGAAATCGGCGGCGCGCGCAACGCTGTTGTGCTCGCTGAGACTCGTGGCCCGACATCGTGATCTCCCCGACCAGCCGTTCGAGGATTTGCCGTTCGACCGCGAAGTCGTGCAGCATATGACCGACGAAGCGACCGATCAGCCGCTTCAACTCGGGTGTCCGCGGCACGCAATGCTGCTCGAAGCGCAACTCTCGACGCGGCGAGCGCTAGATCGGAGAGCCACGCCGGATCGAGGAAGAACGCGAGCAGGAACGCGGGGCCGCCACGCGAGCCGACATAGCTGTGCGGCTCCCAGGCATTGATCAGCACCACCGTCTCGGAGGTCAGCGGAAGATTGCGCCCGTACACTTCCATCGCGCCGTCGCACCGCCGATCTTAACGATGATATGCGGTTGCGGATGCGCGTGCGTGACCAATGGATGACACATGTCGAGCAGCACCACGCGACCGAATAAGCCGTGATAGATGCGATTGCGGTTCATCATCATTGGCCGGAATTCCAAGCGGTCAGTCCGGCACGCTCCAGACATTTTAGCAGAATTTCGGCCGATAGCGGAACACTTTCCGCGGCCTAACGTGCTGCCCGGCGCGCGGCAGATTTCATGACTTCATTTCGCCGGACATGGTCGGGCGCGATTCTTGCGGCGCACGCCGAACCGGGATGCTGGACCAAAAAAACCGAGTGGCAGGTAAATTCCTAGATGCCGGCAATGCGGCCGAGTTGCACAATGCCATGAGTTGGTCCACCAGTGTGGTGGATTTGACGTTCCTATCAGCATACGCCAGTCCAGCGTAGGAACGTCAAAGCCAAACTCAGTCATAAGTGCTGTCCCGGAACCGGGACACTGCCGCTCAGTAGCAAATCAAAAACGATTGAAGAACGGGAGAACGTCCAGTGCCCGACGCGCTGCCTCTTCTGCCCACCACGGTCGTGGGAAGCTACGCCTTGCCGTCGTGGGTCTATGCCGCGGACGACTGGATGCAGCGGGGTCTGTACGGCCCCATCGATACCGAAGAGACCTTCAACGATGCGGTCGATCGCGCCATCCAGGATCAGGAGAAGGCCGGGATCGACATCATCTCCGACGGCGAGATGCGGCGGCGCGGTTTCGTGCAGGGCTTCGTCACAAGATTTCCGGGCTCAAGAATGTCGGCGCGCCGCGCAAGGTCGGCGAAGCCGGCATCGACCAGGAGCCGGTCTACGAGACCACTGGCCCGGTCACGGTGGCGAACGGCATCGGCATCGTCGAGGAGTTCGAATATCTCCGCGACAACACCAAGAAGCCGACCAAGGTCGCGGTGCCCGGCGCCTTCGCCATCACCGCCTGGTACAAGCCGGTCGAGCATTACAAGGACCGCACCGAGCTGGCCGCCGCCTTCGTGCCGGCGCTCAAGGACGAGATCAGGCGGCTCGCCGCGGCTGGCGCCAAATACATCCAGATCGATGAGCCGACCATTCCGGGCTATGGCGCCGACCATCACACGCCGCAAGGACCTCGTCGCGCAGCGTTCAACGAATGCATCGCAGGCGTGACCGGCGTGAAATTCGTCGATGCATATCTGCTTCGGAACGCACAAGAAGATCGCCTATGCGAAGCGAAGCTACAGCGCCGTTCTTCCCGGACGATCCTCGAAGCGAAGGCCGATCAGTTCGTTCTGGAATTCGCCAATCGCGAAATGTCCGAGATCGAGCGCTGGAAGGAATGGGGCTGCCGACCGCGACCTGGTCGCGGGCGTGGTCGACGTGCGCAACCACTATATCGAGACGCCGGAGGACGTGGCGGAGCGCATCCGGACCTGCCTGAAATATTTTCCGGCCGAGCGGCTCTATCTGAGCCCGGATTGCGGCATGCGCCGCGTCATCCGCTACCGCGCGTTCCAGAAGCTGAAGTCGCTGGTGGAGGGCGCGCGCATCGTGCGGCGCGAACTGACCGGAAAGGCGGACTGAACGCGAAAGCGGAGGGCCGCGACGCGGGAAGCGACGCGCGACTCCGGCATCGAGCGGCAATCAGCCGAATGAACAAGGCTCAGGGAGGATTGCAGTGAGATGACCATGACTGAAGAGCGGCCTGCTCGCGGCCGGCTTGGCGCTGTCGTTCAGCACCTTCGCCGCAGCGCAGGACTTTGTGGTCGGCATGAGCGGCGCCATCACCGGCCCGACCGCCAGCACCTATGCGCCGACCGTCGAGGCGATGCGGATCTATTTCGATCGCGTCAACCGGACGGGCGGCATCAACGGCCACAAGGTGAAGCTTCATCGCGCTCGACGACCAGGGCGAGCCGTCGCGCGCAGCGACCAATGCGCGCCGCCTGGTCACGCAGGACAATGTGAACGTGCTGGTCGGCGCCGGCCCGTCCGCAACCATCGCGCCGATGATCACGGAATCGGAACGCGGCGGCATACCGCTCGTGTTCGCCGGGCTCGGTTGCCCGCAGCAATCCTATCCGCCGACGCCGAAGGAGACGGTGTTCTGCACGACCTCGTTCGGTGTCTCGTACGACAATCGCGCGATGATCAACTTCATCGCGAGAAATACGGGACCAAGTTCAAGATCGGCTTCGCGGCGATGGCGATCCCGGTCTCGCGCACCGGCATCGACATCGCCGAGGCGCGCGCCAAGGAGCTCGGCATGACCTCGGTCGGCCAGCAGGTGATCCCGCCGGCGACGCCCGACTTCACCCCGTTCGCGACCAAGCTTCTGGAAGGTCAGCCCGATTGGGGCTTCTCCTGGGCGCCGTGGATCGTGCAGATCAAGTCGTTCGAGGCGATGCGCAGGCTCGGCTGGAAGGGCCGCTTCATGACCTGGGCCCATATCGAGGCCGAGAACGAGATGGTGCGCCTGAAGGATCCGGGCCTGGTGCTGATCGGCGCGAACGCGCTGTTCAGCGAAAATCTGCCGATCCATCAGGAGATCGCCAAGGAGGTCGAAGACCGCGAAGATCCAGTATCCGGTCAACCAGATGGGCGAAGGCTGGGTGGCCGGCATGGTGATCGAAGCCGCGCTGAAGGCGGCCGGCAAGCCGGATCCGAAGGCCGATCAACGCAGCGATGAAGAACCTCAAGGTCGACACCAAGGGTCTGCGCGGCGGTCCGCTCGAGTGGACGGCCGACAACCACTTCCGCACCAAGCAGCATTATCGCTTCTATGCCTGGAACGCCGACAAGGGCCGGATGGACACGATCTCGGACTGGATCACCTACAGGATTCCGTAACGGTCGATCGCATTGCGCGGCGGCAGCGGGACACGCGGAGGATCGCCCGCTGCCGGGGAGGCGGCGGGCAAAATGTAGCCCATCACTGGAACGAGATCTTGTTCTCCGTAATAACGCCCGACCACTTGGCCATCTCGGTGCGGATGTAGTCGCCGAACGCTTGCCGCCGAGCGGCGTCACCACCGCGCCCATCTCGGTCATGCGCTTGCGCACGTCGGGCATCGCCAGCACCTCGGTCAGCGCCGCTTCCAGCTTGGCGATGACGGCCGGCGGGGTGCCGGCGGGCGCTACCAGGCCGAACCAGTAGGCGGCCTCCAGCGGATAAGCCCGCCTCCGCCATCGTGGGGACCTCGGGCAGCATCTCGAACCGCGCGGAGGCCGCGATCGCGAGCGGCGTGAGCGCGCCGGTCTTCATGTGCTGCATCGCCGACCACCGCGGTCAGGAACATCGTGTCGACGTGCCCGGCGACCAGATCGTTGAGCGCCGGCGCGCCGCCGCGGAACGGCACATGCAGCATGCGACGCCGGCTTTGGCGGCGAAGCAGTTCGCCGGCCAGGTGGCTGGCGCTGCCCGATTCCGACCGAGGCGTAGGAAATCGTCGCCGGGCTTGCTGCCTTGCGCCAGCTCGACGAGATCCTTGACGGTGCGCGACCGGGAGGCGCGCATTGGCGGTGAGCACCATGGGCGCGCTGCCGACAAAGCCGATGGACGCGAAGTCCTTCACGCTGTCGTACGGAATGTTCTTGAACACGCTCGGATTGATGGCGTGGTTGTCGTTGATCATCATCAGCGTGTAGCCGTCGGGCTCGGCGCGCGCGACCGCCTGCGGTCGCGATAGTTCCGCCGGCGCCGGGCCTGCGCCTCGATGATGAATTGCTGGCCGAGGATCGCGGACAGCTTGTCGCCGACGATGCGCGACACGGTGTCGAGCAGCCCGCCGACCGGAAACGCGACGATGATCTTCACCGGCGTGGGATTCGCGGTAGCCGGGTTCGTTGCGCTGTCGCGTGAGCCGAGAGCGGTCGCCGACCTCGCACGCGCGCGTGACGGTCAACAAGCAGACAGGCGAAGCGCTTTGTTCACGGCTCCCTCCCGAGGACGTAGCCGTTGCAGGCGGCGTACGACCGCGCGCCTATCCGTCCGCCCGGCCGAGCTTCGAGCCTTTCTCGAGGGCCGCGTAACTCCGCACCGGCGCGCACATCAGGAAGCGGTAGCCTTCGCCGAGGATGCGCTCGACATTGCCGCTCTCGACGTGCGGGTGGCCGACCACCACGTTGTGCTTCTTGCAGGTGTCGACCACCCGCGCCATCCACTTGAGCACCTCGGGGTGCTCGTACTGCCGCGGGATAGCCGAGCTCCTGGGAGAGGTCGCCCTCGCCGATCAGGATCGCGCCGATGCCCGGCACCTTGGTCAGCATGGCGTCGAGGTTCTCGATGCCGCGCGTGTCCTCGATCATCAGGATGCACGAAGATCTCGCCCTGCGGATTGAGCGGCCAGACGTCGGCGCGGTCGTAATACTCCTGCTGGCGCGAGGCCCCAGTAGCGCACCGCCGCGGTCGGACCGTCGCCGCGGATGCCGACGGGCTCGTACGTTCGCCGCGCTCTTCAGGCGCGGATAGCGGCAGGCGGCGACCGCGTTGGCGGCCTCCTCCACGGTCGAGATGTGCGGCCACACGATGCCGTAGCAGCCGACGTCCAGCGCCTGCTTGGCATGCAACTGCGCCATCTCGACGCCGTTCGGCGGGATGCGGACCATCGGCGTGACCGGCGGGCGACCGAGCCGGACTTGGCGATCTGCGCCGCGGTTGAGCATGTATTGCAGGCAGTCGCGCAGCCGGCCCGATGTCCCACGGATTGTGCTCCATCTCGAAGACGCAGCCGTCGTACTTGGCGGTGCTCATTGCGATCGCCGAGTCGACGGCCGGGCGCAAAACAGGTGAGTGCATGCTGGCCGGCTTCGAGGGCGCGGATCATGTTGTTCAGACGCGGAATATCAGCCATTCTTCGGAAGTCTCCCAAGTGTGGCGGTTCAGAAGTCCGCATCATTCTCGCGGCGAGTCCGGAATGCGGACTTCTGAACCAAGCCACACTAGATCAATACTTGCTAGTGTCCTTCGATTCCGAAGTTCGCAGATGGGGCGCCGCAAGATGATGCGAACTTCGGAATCGGACACTAGCGATGGCCGGCATCCTATCAGATCGCAATCCGGGTTTGACAATGCAAGCCCGGTTCGTAGCATCCCGCGCGAAACTGCCCTCACGGGCCTTCGCGCCCACCAGCAGCGACGGACGCATGATCATCGATTGCCACGGCCACTACACGACCGAGCCGAAAGACCTGCACCGCTTCCGCAAGGAGCAGACCGCCGCGGCCAATGCCAAGGACAAGACCGCGATGCCCTCGCAGGCGTCGCTGAAGATGACCGACGACGAGATCCGCGAGAGCATCGAGGGCGACCAGCTCAAGCTGCAGCGCGAGCGCGGCACCGACCTGACGATCTTCTCGCCGCGCGCCTCGGGCATGGGCCACCACGTCGGCGACTTCGCGGTGTCGCAGGAGTGGTCGAGATCTGCAACGACCTGATCCACCGGGTCTGCACTCTGTTCCCGAACAACTTCATCGGCGTGTGCCAGTTGCCGCAGTCCCAGGGCGAGCACCGACCTCGTCGATCAGGGAGCTCGAGCGCTGCGTCAAGCAGCTCGGCTTCGTCGGCTGCAACCTCAATCCCGATCCGTCCGGCGGCTACTTCAACGCGCCGCCGCTCACCGACAAGTGGTGGTATCCGTTCTACGAGAAGATGGTCGAGCTCGACGTGCCGGCGATGATCCACGTCTCGGGCTGCTGCAATCCGGCGCAGCACACCACCGGCTCGTACTACCTCAACGCCGACACCATGGCGTTCATGCAGCTCATCCTGTCCGACGTGTTCAAGGACTTCCCGACGCTCAAGCTGATCGTCCCGCACGGCGGCGGCGCGGTGCCGTACCACTGGGGCCGGTTCCGCGGCATCGCGCTCGACAACAAACGGCCCGAGCTTGACGAGATCATGGGCAACAACATCTTCTTCGACACTTGCGTCTATCACCAGCCGGGCATCGACCTGCTCACCAAGGTGGTGCCGGTCGACAACATCCTGTTCGCGTCGGAGATGGTCGGCGCGGTCAAGGGCATCGACCCCAAGACCGGCTTCAATTTCGACGACACCAAGCGCTATGTCGACAACACGCCGGACCTCTCGGCCGCCGAGAAGCAGAAGGTGTTCGAGGACAACGCGCTGCGCGTCTATCCGCGGCTCAAGGGCCAGATCGAGAAGCAGGCGCGGGTGAATGCGTAGCGTGCAGGTTTGCTGCGAAGCATCCGAGAAGCTGGATCTGACGGCTCATGCCCGCCGCTTGGGAAGTCGCGCAATCTCCCGTCCCGCTGCCGCCTGCGCTACGCGGATATCGTAGGCGCTCTGCAGATTGAGCCAGAACTGCGCGCTGGTGCCGAACCAGTGGCCGAGCCGCAGTGCGGTATCGCCGGTGATTGCGCGCTTGCCCTGGACGATCTGCGTGATGCGGTTGGGCGGCACGCGCAGCTGGCGCGCAAGTTTGGTCGGCGTAACAGCAATTTCCTCCAGCTCTTCGGCGAGAACTTCTCCGGGATGGATCGCGGGTCTGGGCATGTTTCCTATGATAACCACAGCGACTTGGCGTATTCCATCGCGGCAGATCACCGCGCCGGCATTGCCGGCACCTGCCACTTCAGGCCGGGAAAACGTGAATAGTCGCGATCGAGCGTGATCCACTCGCAGCCCCATTCGATCGCGAGCGCCGCGAACCAGGCGCCGGCGACGCGCGGCCCGCGCGTGTCGGTCTCGACGCAGAGCCGCCGGAAGATGTCCCAGTGGCGCTCGCCCGGCTCGACGACCTGGCAGTGGGGTTGACCGAGGATATCTTCGCAGAATCCGAATGCATCCTCGATGCGAGCTTGGCGCCGGGTAGGAGCGCACATTGGTGGTGATCCGAACCACTGCGGCCAACGCCATCGGTGAAATGCCGAAGCGCGTCTCGCCCAGGATGACACTGTCGAGCCAAGCCTTGCAGACGGGGTGGTGTTGGGCGTCCGGACGAAAGGCATAGATCAGGACATTGACGTCAGGCAGAATCATTTGAAGTGCTTCATGCGCTCGACGTATTCCATGTCCTCCATCTCCTGAAGCGCGGCGGAATCCGAGATGTCGATCCCCGGCGACGGGCCGCCTGTAGCCGTGCTGACGCGCGGCAGCACGCGCTTTCCGGCCTTGCCCCTTTGCCGCTCGCCCACCGCCAACCGCAGCCCGTCCTCGATCAACGAGGTCAGCGTGCGGCCTTCCGCGGCAGCCTTGCGCCTGGCGCGGTGGAGCAGGTCCTTGGGGAGCCGAACCGTGGTGCGCTCAATCATATGTCGTGACATATTTCGGATATGTCAGTATGTCAACGCGGTTGGAGTTCGATATTGCCGGCCGGCGGGCGCCGCCATAACATCGGCGCCGCAAACGGATCGCCACGGCGAGAACGAGCATGAACGCGCAGCAATCCACGATCGCAGGCCTCGGCTATATCGGCGTCCGCGCCAAGGATCTGGGCGACTGGGCGACCTACGGCCGCAACTTCCTCGGCATGCAGCGCGTCGACAAGAGCCGCACGACGCTCGCGTTCCGCATGGACGACCGCAAGCAGCGGCTCGTGGTCGATGCCGACGGCGGCCAGGGCATCGGCTTCTTCGGCTGGGAGGTCGCCGGACGCCGCCGCGCTCGACGCGATCGCCGCGCGGATCGAGGCCGCCGGCACCACGGTCGCGCGCGGCTCGCGCGCGCTCGCCGACGAGCGGCACGTCAAGGACCTGATCGTGTTCAACGATCCGGCCGGCAACCGGCTGGAGATTTTTCACGGCGCGCGAGACCACGAGCGATCCGTTCAAGCCCGGCCGCAACATTTCCGGCTTCCGCACCGGCCCGCTCGGCATGGGCCACGTGGTGATGCATTTCGAGCGCATCGCCGACGTGATGACGTTTTATCAGGAGGTGCTCGAGTTCAGGCTCAGCGACTACTGGCTGCGCCCGTTCCCGGCCTATTTCTTCCACGTCAATCCGCGCCACCACTCGATCGCGTTCGTCGAGAGCGGCATCAACATGGTCCATCACATGATGGTGGAGCTCTACAGCTTCGACGACGTCGGCCAGGGCTACGATCTCGCGCTCGGCGATCCGGAGAAGATCGGCGTCACGCTCGGCCGCCACTCGGGCGATTACGTCACCTCGTTCTACACCTGGAATCCGTCGGGCTTCCTGGTCGAGTACGGCTGGGGCGGGCAGGTGATCGACGACAACACCTGGAAGCCGTTCGAGCGCAAGTTCGGCCCGAGCTTCTGGGGCCACGAGCGGCGCTGGATGTCGGCGGAGAAGAAGGAGGAGTCGCGGCTGCTGTGCATCGAGGCGGCCGAGAACGGCCAGCGCCAGCCGGTGCAGGTGATCGACGGCAACTACAACCTCCATGCCCGGCGTGTGCCCGTGGTGGGACAGCATGCGGGGCGCGGAAGGCGGGCTGAGGCGGAACGACCGCGAAGCAAGCTTCTGCGGCCGGAGATCTCGGAAGATCGACGAAGAAGCGCCCGGCGGGTGCTTAGGCCGGCGGCGTTGCGCCTGGCGACGGTCAGGTTCCCGATTTCCGCAGACCTTCGGCGGAGTGCGCCAGGTCCTCGACGTTGATGCGCGCCAGCGCGGCGGAGAAGGCGTGCTCGGCCTGCGCCGAGCGCCGGCATCACCACTTTGTTGAGCAGCACCGATTCGGCGATCGGCCACGCCGTCGATCTCGTCGGCCGTGCCGGCGGCGCGCAGGATGTCGTCGGCGGTGATGCGGCGCTGCTCGCGCGCGAGTTCGTAGCCGCCGCGCGGCCCGCGGATGCCCTTGAGGATGCCGTGGCGCACCAGCGCCTGCAGCACCGGCTCGAGATGGCGCGGCGGCAGACTGATGGCGCGTCGGCCAATGCCTTGGCGGCAACCGGACGGCCCCGCGCATTGAGCGCGATGTCGATGACGGCGGCGATGGCCAGAACGCCTTTGCGGGGCAGAAGCGGCATGAGAGGTCCGGCATGTCCGGCGTCGAGAGCGAGAATCGAAGTACGGTACAATAATACCTTAAAGCCTAACGTCTAGTCCGGTCTTCGGCCTTTCCCTCGACGCCATGCCCGTAGAACCAAAACCCCCAACTCCGCCGTGTCGTTTCATCCAAGATTTGCAACTTCGCAAATCTGAACTTGCATTGTAGCCGCGACGACCAATTGCGCAATGCGCGTGCCGCGTTCAACTGTGAACAACGCGTCGCCGAGATTGACCAGAATCGACCTGTATTTCGCCGCGATAGTCGGCATCGATCGTGCCCGGCGCAGTTGAGCACGGTGACGCCGTGCCGCAGCGCCAGTCCTGAGCGCGGCCGGATCTGTCCTTCGGTCCCGGGCGGCAGCGCGATGCAGATTCCGGTCGGGATCGCGGCGCGCTCGCCCGGCGCGATCATGACCGGCGCGTCGGCCGGAACGGCGGCGACCAGGTCGAGCCCGGCGGCGAGTTCGCTCTGATACGCCGGCAGCGGCAGGTCGGCGGCGTGCGGCAGCCGCATCATGCGAAGCTCGACCTTGCTCACTCGCGTGGCTCCGCGCGAGCGTGTCGGCGATCCGCGCGACGAGCGCGCGCGCCACCTCGTCCTTCGACTGCGGCGGCCAGGACTTCGACGCCGTCGGCGGTGACGAGATGTGCACGGTGTTGCGATCGCCGCCCATCACGCCGGATGTCGGCCGAGACGTCGTTGGCGACGATCCAGTCGCAGCCCTTGCGCGCGAGCTTGGCTCTTGGCGTGCGCGATGATGTTGATCGGTCTCGGCGGCGAAGCCGATGACCAGCCGCGGCCGGCCGGACTTGCGCGTGCGCGACGGTTGCGAGGATGTCGGGGTTCTCGACCAGGCCGAGCTTCGGCGTACCGCCGGCCTGCTTCTTGATCTTGCTGGCGCTGCGGCTGATCGACGCGCCAGTCGGCGACCGCCGCCGCGAACACCGCGACGTCGGCCGGCAGTGCCTTGCGTTGACGGCAGCCAGCATGTCGCGCGCGGTCTCGACCCTGATCGACCTCACGCCGGCCGGATCGGGCAGGTTCACCGGGCCGGAAACCAGCGTCACCTCAGCGCCCGCAGCAGCAGCAGCAGCAGCGATGGCGTGTCCTTGCTTGCCGGACGAGCGGTTGGCGATGTAGCGCACCGGATCGATCGGCTCGTGGGTCGGGCCGGACGTGACGAGCACGCGCCGGCCTTTGAGCGGCTAGGTCGCGCGCCGCGGCGAAGCAGATAGGGCTCGGCGGCGGCGACGATCTCCAGCGGCTCCGCCATCCGCCCGACGCCGGCCTCGCCGCGCTCCGCCATCTCGCCGGCGTTCGGACCGACGACCGCAACGCCGTCGCCGCGCAAGCTGCGCGAGATTGCGCCGGGTCGCGGGATGCTCCACATCCGCGGATTCATCGCCGGCGCCATCAGCACCGGCCGGTCGGTGGCCAGCAGCACCGCGCGAGGCGAGGTCGTCGGCATGGCCTCCCGCCATCTTGGCCATGAGATCCGCGGTCGCCGGCGCGACGACGATCAGATCGGCCTCGCGCGCCAGCCGGATATGACCGACGTCGAACTCGCTCTCGGCGTCGAACAGGTCGGTGAACGACGCGCTCGCCCGTGAGCGCGCCGGCCGCGAGCGGCGTCATGAACTGCCGGGCGGCCGCGGTCAGTCACGCAACGCACGGCCGCGCCGCGCTCCTTCAGCCGCCGGATCAGATCGAGCGACTTGTAGGCCGCGATGCCGCCGCCGATGATGAGCAGCACGCGCGCTCCATTTGCGCTTACCGGCTCCGCGGGCATTTCCGACGATCCGGTCTTTGGCGCCAAAGCAGCCTTGCTCCGCTTGGCCGCGATGGATGGACGGCCCGCACGTCCGGTAGCCGCTTGACGAAGGATGGTTCGCGCCTCGTCTTCCATGGAGCGGCCGTTCTGCGCCGCCTGCAGGCGGAGCCGCGTCTTGGTATCCTCGTCGAGCTGGCGGATAGTCAGGCTGGCCATGAGGCGAACGGAATCCAGTTTCGCGCTATCCTAGCCGGACGTTGATTGCAATGCAATCAATGCAATCAAAACTGCGACGACACCCACAGCAGGAAGATCGCCGCAATCGCCCACAGCGCGAGCGTGCTCCAGCGGTTCCGGCGCGCCTCGGCCCGGGCGATGGCCTCGACCGTCTCGGGCGCGAGCACCAGCCCATGGCGGGTGTTGGCGTCCAACTGCTCGACCACGACGCCGGCGCGCGACAGCAGCGCCGGCAAACCCGTGAGGAACCGGCCCACCTCGCCCGCACCCTCCACGGCGCCTTCGATCCGGCCGGCCGGTCCGAGGTGCCGTTCGATCCACTCGCGCACCACCGGCTCGGCCACCGTCCACATGTCGAGCTTCGGATCGAGCGAACGCGAGACGCCCTCCACCACCACCATGGTCTTTTGCAGCAGGATCAGTTCGGGGCGGGTGCGCATGTCGAACAAGCTCGTCACCTCGAACAGCAACAGCAGCAGCTTCGCCATCGAGATGTCTTCGGCAGCGCGATTGTGGATCGGTTCGCCGATCGCGCGGATCGCCTGGGCGAAGTCCGAAACAGAATGGTGCCGCGGCACATAGCCGGCCTCGAAATGCACCTCCGCCACGCGATAGTAGTTGCGCGTGATGAAGCCGTAGAGAATCTCGGCGAGGAACAGCCGTTCCTTCGGTCCAAGCCGGCCCATGATGCCGAAGTCGACGGCCACCAGCAGGCCGGCATCGTCGACGAACAGGTTGCCGGGATGCATGTCGGCATGAAAGAAGCCGTCGCGCAACGCATGCCGCAGAAACGTCTGGATCACCGCGCGGCCGAGGTTCTTCGGATCGAAGCCCTTGGCTTCGAGCTCAGCACGATCGTGCAGCGACGTCGCCTCGATCCATTCCAGTGTCAGCACTTCGCGCGCGGTGCGGTCCCAGTCCACGGACGGAACGCGAAAGTCGGGATCGTCCTTGGTGTTTTCGGCCATCTCGGACAGCGCGGCAGCCTCGAGCCGCATGTCCATCTCGATCGCGACCGTGCGCCGAAGCGTCTCCACCACCTCGATGAGCCGCAGCCGCCGCGCTTCGGCCGACCAAGCCTCGGCCTTGCGAGCGGCGAAAACGAACGCGTCCAGATCGACCTTGAAGCGCCGCTCGATATGGGGTCGCAGCACCTTCACGGCGACGGCGCGGCGGCCGGCCGGCGTTTCGACCTCGGCGCGGTGCACCTGCGCCATCGAGGCGGCGGCGACCGACGGACCAAAGGAGACATACAGCCGGCCGAGCGGCGCGCCGAGCGCGCTCTCGACCGTGCGCTCCGCCTCCGCCTGCGGAAACGGCGCCATCTTGTCCTGCAGGGTCTCGAGATCGCGCGCGATCACGACGCCGACCACATCGGGACGCGTGGCGAGAAACTGGCCGAGCTTCACGTAGGTCGGCCCAAGCCGGGTGATCGCAGTCGCGATGCGGTTGGCCGATCCGGCGGTGACCGGCCGTTCAATCAATCGCGCCGCGCGGACGGCCGCGCGCGCCGGCAGCGGCAGGAGCGCCGGATCGACCGAGGCAAACACGCCTTCGCGCGCGAACACGAAGGCCGCGCGGCCGAGCCGGGACAAATGGGCGAGCGCTGCAATCACGAGGGCGGTTCCAGAAACCTTTGACGGGCCATTCGGGCTACATCAATCATATCGTCCTGCGGAAACAAGGGGGCGACTCTCGGGCCGCCCGCGAACGACACATGCCAGGCTGACCGAGCCACCCGCGTGACATCATGGTCGCGGTTAACCTTGGCTCCTCTTCTGTCGATCACGACTTTGCGCGTCGTGCCCAAGCTTGCATTGCACGCCGTCGTTGCCGATTGCCGATGGGCCTATTCGATGGGGGCGGAGACTTAGGAAAAACTATCGGCCTTTTGGGATATTCGTTGTCGTGGAATGCGGTCTCTCTTGGGTTTACCAAGATGCCTGTCGTTTCCTGCAGTTCCAGTGCGCGAGTTTGGTCCGCTTGCGACCACTGTCGAGCATCTAGATAAACGAGATCTTCTGAGCGGCGCTGTACATCCACAGGCTCAGTCGCAATTCCGATGATATCATTGAGTTCGGGGCGCTTCACCTTCGCTACATAGCAATACGCCGCCAACACCGAATTTCGCCGCTCCCGATACCTTTCATACGGTTCCTTCTTATCTTGCGGGCAAATATAGAACTGGTAGGCACGGCCAGGGGTTTGCTTACATAAGACAAGCCGCGTTGTTGCGTGCCCTACCGGTGTTGTTCCCAGCAAGTCGAAAAGAGCCGCCGTTAAGCTTCGACGCAAAAGGCGGGGTTCTCCGGCCATGACGCGCACACCACGCTCGTGATCGGCAAGCGGCAGATCATTTCCGGTTGCGAGAGTGCCACCCGTTATATGAGTCAAAAATTTTTCAATGAGTTCATCCCAAGCATAGCTCTGCCGGTCCGCACTCTTTTTTGCGGTGTATCGAGGGTCTGCGGACATTGAAGCCCATGCCCCCTCGGTAAACCAAACAGCATCTGCTTCCAGAGGCAGGACGATGTCATGATCGCCAGCCTCATTAAGTTCAGTGAGGTAATGGGCCAGCACGTCCTCTTCGCCCGCAGCGCCAAACACCTTACTTGATCGCACCACAGCTTCCTTGCGCGTCAGATAATTCGTAAAGTCCGAAATGGTGTCGAGTTCTCGCAGAATTATGTTCAATGTCACGTCATCAAAGACGTGGACATAACCCCGATTGGCGTCCACCTGACCAACAGTGAACGGATTGCTGTAGTGCTCTGCCCCCATGATATCAGAGCGAAGCATTATACTTCCCGTACCGCTGTTATTAAAGAACTGACGGCATCGCTCTGACGCATTCGACGCGACTACTATCCTATGATAACGAACATCATCCTCACGCGGCAAACTCAGTGGAAAAGGTTGTGTGCATCTCGCATCCATGAACAAACGATCGGGGTGGTTGCGGAGCCATCGCTCGGCCCCATACACTTGTTCCGCGGAGTGCTGGACCGCTCGTTTGAACCAACGACCCCAATCTCGGATCAAATCACCGCTATCTGGGAATTGGCAGGACTTATCCGAAAATATGATGACGTGCTCGCGAAAAACGACGAGATGATCACACAACTCCTTGCCGGGTTGCCGGAAGATATTTGGATAGCTCCATAGGCTCAAGAATGAGCGCCCGCAAAGTTGGGCGAGGTAGCGCTCTGAGGTCGTAAGTCCTTCTGATTTGGTGAAACGGCTCACAGTTGCTTCCGTATTGATAGGCACCGTATTGCCGGCTCCCATCGCCTCGGCTAATTCCGAATCGATTGCGCCGATTTTAGCAAGTACCCCGAATGAACGAAGCGACATCTGGGGCATGCGGGCAACGCGGCGGCTATCCCAAAAACAACAAGGGCGGCCCGGAGGCCGCCCTTGCGATTCGTTCGCCTGCAGCGCCGCCTCAGTTCGGGACGACCGCCTTCGGGTTCGGCGGATAGGCCGAGTTCTTCTGTGTGCCGCGGATCAGTTCGAGCGCGGTGTTGAGCGCCTTGTCGTCCTTCGGATCCGGCGGGATGTAGGACTGCGAACCGGTCTGCTCGTCGCCCTCGGCCTTCAGATGACCGCGAAGCGAGGCCTCGCCCTTGGTGTCGGTGCGGGCCTTGAGCTCATCCGGCACGTCCTGCAGCACCTCGATGTCGGGCAGAATGCCCTTGGCCTGGATCGAACGGCCCGACGGCGTGAAGTAGCGCGCCGTGGTGAGCCGCAACGCGCCATTGCCCGAACCGAGCGGGATAATGGTCTGCACCGAGCCCTTGCCGAACGAACGGGTGCCGATGATGGTCGCGCGGCGATGATCCTGCAGCGCGCCGGCCACGATCTCGGACGCCGAGGCCGAGCCGCCGTTGATCAGGATGATCACCGGCTTGCCCTTGGTCAGGTCGCCGGCGCGGGCGTTGAACCGCTGTGTTTCTTCCGCATTACGGCCGCGGGTCGAGACGATTTCGCCCTTGTCGAGGAACGCATCCGACACCGAGATCGCCTGATCGAGCAACCCGCCCGGATTGTTGCGGATGTCGATGACGAAGCCCTTGAGCTTGTCGCCGGCCTGGGCGCTCAGGTCGGTGAGCGCCTTCTTCAAGCCGTCGGTGGTCTGCTCGTTGAACTGGGTCAGACGGATAATGCCGACATCGTCGGTATCGATGCGCGAGCGGACCGAGCGCACGCGGATCACGTCGCGGGTGATCGACACCTCGACCGGCTTGTCCTGGCCCTTGCGCATGATCTTGAGCTTGATCTTGGTATTGACCGGCCCGCGCATCTTCTCGACCGCCTGGTTGAGGGTCAGGCCCTGCACCGGCTCTTCGTCGAGATGGGTGATGATGTCGTTCGCCATGATGCCGGCCTTGGCGGCGGGCGTCTCGTCGATCGGCGCCACGACCTTGATCAGGCCGTCCTCCATCGTGACCTCGATGCCGAGACCGCCGAACTCGCCGCGGGTCTGCACCTGCATGTCACGGAAGCTCTTGGCGTCCATGTAGCTCGAGTGCGGATCGAGCCCGGTGAGCATGCCGTTGATCGCCGAACTCGACCAGCTTGGCGTCGTCGGGCTTCTCGACGTAGTCGGCACGCACCCGCTCGAACACGTCGCCGAACAGGCTGAGCTGCCGATACGTGTCGGCGGCGGCCGCGCGCGCGCTCGCTCCGTTGAATACGATTCGCGGCTGGGTGGAGATGAGCGTCAGAGCTACGCCTGCCGCTGCACCGAGTAGAATCAAGGTCGTCTTGCGCATCATCCGCGAACCTTCTCGCCTTCACTTGCGGCCCACCATGGGCCTGGATCGACGGGGACACCGTCTTTGCGGAACTCGACGTATAACACCGGCTGGCCGCTTCCTAGCATGAGGGGGACGGCCGATTGTGCGCCGGCACCCATCACCGCAACGGGCTCACCCGTCACCACGAACTGCCCCAAATCAACGGATATCCGTTCCATCCCAGCGAGCAATATATGATATCCGCCGCCCGCATTCAGGATCAAGAGTTGGCCGTAATTGCGGAAGGTTCCGGAATATACCACCCAGCCATCACACGGAGCCGTGATCTGGCTCCCGGGGCGGGCCGAGATTGAAATGCCCTTTTCGGTGCCGCCGAGACCGTCCGGGTTGCCGAAATCCTTGATTTTCGTGCCGTTGACGGGCAACGGCAGCAACTTCTTGGCGGACGCGAACGCGATCGCCGGGTTGAGGCGCCCCGGATCCTTCAGCGCCGCGAGGTCCGGCCGCAGATTGATCGCCTTCTTGTCGTCGCCCGAGCGCAGCGCCTGGCGCGAGGCCCGCGCCACCGAATCGAGCCCCTGTTCGAGCTTGGCGATCAGGTCCTTGACGTCGGCAGCCTGCCGCGCGATCGCTGCGGCACGCTGACGCTCCTCGGCGAGCGACTGCTCGACCTCGGTCTGTTTCCTCTGCCGCTCCTCGATCAGCAGCGACAGCCGCTGCCGCTCATCCGCCAGGATGAACAGATCGCGCGCAAGCTTGTCGCGCTCGGCTGCGATCTGCCGGCGCAGATTGACGAGTTCGCCCAGATCGGCGACCAGGGCTTCGGTCTGCTGCCGCATTTCGGGCAGCACCGCGCCCAGCAGCATCGCGGAGCGCACGGACTGCAGCGCATCCTCGGCCGGCATGATCAGCGCCGGCGGCGCATGACGGCCGATTCGCTGGAGGGCGGCCAGCACTTCGGCAATCACCTGGCGACGCTCTTCCAGCGACCTCTGCAAGCCCTCCTGGCTTTCGTCATAGAGGTTGAGACGCTCCTGGGTCCTGTCGATGCGCTGCTCGACGCCCGTCACCCGCGCCGCGGTATCGATAAGCTGCTGATTGAACTTCCGCCGGTCGTCGCCGATCGATTCGATTTCGCGCTTGAGCTTCGCCTCGTTGTCGAGAATCCGCTTCTGCTCGACGCGCAGCGACTGAAGTTCCTGTTCGCGCTGCTGCAGGCCCTCGAGCCCCGGTGAGGCGGGCGGCCGGATTTGCGGCGGCGCCGGCCGCGGGGTCTGCGCGAAGGCAGCGACCCATCCGAGCAGCAGCGATCCGGCGATTGCCGCAACCGCTGGCCGCAAGATCGCGACACGAGGCAAAGGTGCCGGGCTCATCGATCTCTATGTAGGAAGGATCGGCTCACGGCCGCAATAGGACATGGGATTCGTGCGGGATTAAGACTAAGGCTGGGCCGCAGAACGTCGGGAACGACGCCAAAACCGGCGTTTCGGGGGACTCCGGCCGTCCAGTACCGGCCCTCAGGCCCGGTGGTAGGGATGGCCGGACAGGATGGTGACGGCCCGGTAGAGCTGCTCCAGCAACATGATTCGCACCAGCTGGTGGGGCCAGGTGGCCGGCCCGAAGGCGAGCCGCAGATTCGCGTTCTCGCGCAGGCTGGTGGCCAGACCATCGGCGCCGCCAACGACGAAAACCACCGAAGACTGGTCTTCCGCACGCCAGCCTTGCAGGCGTCCGGCGAACGAGGCGCTGTCCATGCTCTCGCCGCGCTCGTCCAGAATGACGGTGACGGCGCGATCCGGGATGATGTTGGCGATCGCGATGGACTCTTCGAGCCTGCGCCGCTGCGTTTCGCTGGCGCGACTCTCCTTGATCTCGACGATGTCGACGTCCTGCAGGCCGGCACTGCGGCCGGAAGCGGCGGCGCGCTTGCGGAACCGCTCCGCAAGCTCGCGTTCGGGACCCTGTTTCATCCGGCCGACGGCGGCAATCACGATACGCATGACCACACAGCGTATCGCATGCACGGATTTCGTCACCCCCCTTTCGGGGCGCCGGCAGCAGCCTAACTGGCGCGTCGCTTTGCGGTCGCCGGGGCCGCCCACATCCGCTCCAGTCCGTAGAAGGCACGGACCTCCGGGCGGAAAATGTGGACGATCACGTCGCCCGCATCGATCAGCGCCCAGTCGCAGTGCGGCAGGCCTTCGACCCGCAGCCCGCCGACGCCGGCCTGGCCGAGCACCTCCAGCACGCGCTCCGCAACCGCGCCGACATGGCGGTTGGACCTGCCAGAGGTCACCACCATGGTGTCCGCGATTGTGGATTTGCCGATGAGATCGATAGTGACGGTATCCTCGGCCTTCATATCGTCGAGGCACGCGAGGACCAGTCGGAGAATCTCCTGGGCGTCAGGACGCACCTTGGAGACCTTTTCGGGGGCGCGACGGGCGCCGACCCGAGAGAATGCAAGTGTTTGCAGGGGCCCTTTCCTTTCGCTGCTCTAGGCCCGCTTCCTTTCGCCGATTCACCGCGTCTGGAAGCGGTACACGCCTAAGATAGGCACGGCCGGTTAACGGTTTCAACCGGTAGCCGTTCCGATGGCGCCAATGTGTGGACCGTTGACATCGTTTTTATGACTGCCGCCGCTCATACCTGCCGCCGTTTGGCGCGCAGCGCAGTCGAGGACAACGGCGACTTCAGGCCGTGGAGGTAAACCCAGGCCGGGGGCTTGCGGTCCGGCAGCGAGCGCGCGGCCGCTTCCGGAATGCGGGCCCGCCCCAGCGCCTGGCCGGCGGCGCTCGCCGTGGCGTAGAGACTCGGCCCCAGCCGGTCGACCACCGCGATCGGCAGCATGTCGGCGATCGCGCGCCATTTCTGCCAGCGATGAAAGCTGCGCAGGTTATCGGCGCCCATGATCCAGACGAATCGCACTCCCGGGCAGTGCCGGCGCAGGTAGCTCAGCGTGTCGTAGGTGTAACGGATTCCGATGTCGGCTTCGAAGCCGGTGACGTCGATTCGTGGATGGCGGGCGAGCGACTTCGCGGCGCTGAGTCGCTCCGACAGCGGGGCGAGCCCGCGGGTGTCCTTGAGCGGATTGCCGGGCGTCACCATCCACCATACCCGGTCGAGATCGAGCCGGTTCATCGCGATCAGGCAGGCGGCACGATGCGCGGCGTGCGGCGGATCGAAGGTGCCGCCGAACAGGCCGATTCGCATGCCCGGCGCGTGGGGAGGGAGTTTGGTCACGGACGCGGTGCGCTCTTAACCCAGTCCCCAAGCGGGACAATTGGAATTGCCCGATGTGCGCGACAGCAACCGAAACCCGGGCGCGTCCGGGCACCGTGCGAGCGGATCAAGCGCGTTTCCGGCAGCAATCACGGCCTGATTTGCCCCGAACCACGGACCCGATACTTGAAGGTCGTGAGCTGCTCGACGCCAACCGGGCCGCGCGCATGGAAGCGGCCGGTGGCGATGCCGATTTCCGCGCCGAACCCGAACTCGCCGCCATCGGCGAACTGCGTCGAGGCATTGTGCAGAACGATGGCGGAATCGACCTCGTTGAGGAAACGTTCCGCCGCCGCGTGGTCTTCGGTAACGATGGTGTCGGTATGGTGCGAGCCGTAGCGCTCGATGTGACCGATCGCGCCGTTCACGCCGTCGACGACCCTGGCTGAAATCACGGCGTCGAGGTACTCGGTCGACCAGTCCTGCTCGCTCGCCGGTTTGACCCGCGGGTCGGCCGCCCGGGTGGCTTCGTCGCCGCGCACCTCGCAGCCGGCCTCGATCAGCATCGCCACCAGCGGCTTGAGATGCGTCGGCGCGACGGCGCGATCCACCAGCAGGGTCTCGGCGGCGCCGCAGACGCCGGTGCGGCGCATCTTGGCATTGCGGACGATCGATACCGCCATGTCGAGCGTGGCGGCCTTGTCGACATAGACGTGGCAGATGCCCTCGAGATGCGCGAACACCGGGACGCGCGCCTCGGCCTGGACGCGGGCCACCAGGCTCTTGCCGCCGCGCGGCACGATGACGTCGATGGCGCCATCGAGCCCCGCCAGCATCAGCCCGACCGCCGCACGATCGCGGGTGGGCACAAGCTGGATCGCAGCGCCGGGCAGGTCCGCGGCTGCCAGACCTTCGGCGAGCGCCACATGGATCGCCTGGTTCGAGCGGAAACTTTCCGAGCCGCCACGCAGGATCACCGCATTGCCGGCCTTGAGACACAGCGCGCCGGCGTCCGCCGTCACGTTCGGGCGGCTCTCGTAGACCACTCCGATCACGCCGAGCGGCACCCGCACGCGCTCGATCGACATGCCGTTCGGCCTGGTCCAGCGCTCCATCACTGTGCCGACCGGATCGTCGAGCGTGGCGACCATGTCGAGACCGTCCGCCATGGCGGCAACGCGGCGCTCGTCGAGCGCCAGCCGGTCGAGAAACGCCGATGTCGCGCCGGATGTCTTGGCGTCCGCGATGTCCCGGGCATTGGCCGCGAGGATCGCAGCCTGGCTGGCGCGAACCGCAGCCGCCATCGCAGCCAAAGCCTTGTCCTTCTGCGGCCCCGACGCGAGCGCCAGCACGCGCGCGGCGGCCCGGGCGCGTTGTCCCACGTCATGCAGCAGACCGGCGCAGTCGGTCGTGCTGTCGATGGTCTTGAGCGGCGCAGTCATGCTGGAAAGTCCGTCTTCCGGATAAGTCCTAGCATGTTCAAGGGCCTCCCGCGAGGCCGCCTGGCGCTGGCGTCGCATGCGGCTAGTGTGGCGGTTCAGAAGTCCGCATCATTCTTGCGGCTAAGTTCAACATGCGGACTTCTGAACCAAAGCCACACTAGATCAATAAGCTGCTAGTGTCCTTCGATTCCGAAGTTCGCAGATGTGGGTGCCGCAGAATGATGCGAACTTCGGAATCGGGACACCAGCGGTATGGGAGAAGCCAAAGCAAGAACGGGAAGCGCCATGAAGCTCAAGGATCAGGTCGCCATCGTGACCGGCGCCGGCCGCAATATCGGCGAGGAGATCGCCAAGCTGTTTGCCGCCGAGGGCGCCAGGGTCGCGATCGTCGACCTCGACAAGATGCGTGGTGATCGGGTCACCCGGGCGATCCGGCAGTCTGGCGGCGAAGCCGAGCTGTTCGTCACCGACGTCAGCCGGGGCAGCGACGTCGAAACACTGGTGCGGGCCGTGGTCGAGCGGTTCGGCCGCATCGACGTCCTGGTCAACAACGTCGCGATCTCCGACAACAAGCACATCTTCGATATCAGCGAAGAGGAATGGGACCGCGTGCTTGCCGTCACCCTCAAGAGCCAGTTCCTGATGGGCAAGCACGTCGGGCAGCAGATGGCCGCACAGGGTACCGGCGGCGTGATCGTCAACGTCGGCTCGACCTCCGGCTTCACCGGACGGAGCCGCGCGGTCGCCTATTCGGCCGCGAAGGGCGGCGTGGCCAACCTGACCCGCGCGATGGCTGCGCAGCTTGCGCCACACAAAATACGTGTCAACGCCATTGTGCCGAACAAGATCGGCTCACCGGTCGGCCGCGACGAATTCGATCCGAGCCGTCCGGTGCCCAACATGGCGAAGCGGCCCGGCCAGCCGGCCGAAGCTGCCAGGACCGTTCTGTTCCTGGCATGCGAGGACTCGTCGTTTGTCTATGGCGCCAACCTGTTCGTTGACGGCGGCGTCTCGGCAATGGATTTGTCATAGCGACGACAACGCGCCGAGCATCATGCAGCCGCGAGCAAGGCTGTTGTGACTGTGCCCTCGCCCCTTGCGGAAGAGGGCAGCCACGGCGGCTCAACGCAATGAATGGCAGAGGGGTGTGCGTCGCTACCCCTCTGAATGTGCTGACGCTTCAGTGCTGCCCTCTCCCGCAAGCGGCGAGGCGCAACAACAACGGTCGGCGCTCGCGAATCGGCCGCCCGCCGTGTTCCATTCCGTGGCATCACGCCTTGGGCTTGAGCATCTGCGCGAGCGGCTTCGCCGGATCGGCGAGATCGGACGCCGTCACCGGCACGCGCCGCTCGATGAGCCGGCGGACCATGGCGATGTCGCGCTGCGCATTGATACCGACGGCATAGGCAATCAGCGGCCCGTCGAGCTCGAAGATCAGCGCAGCACCGCCGCCGAGCGGCCGGCGCACCCGCTCGCTCGGATTCGGCAAAGGCCAGCCCACACCCTGGATGTACATGTCGTACTGCTCCGACCAGTACGACGGCGCGGTGTTGTAGGCGACGTCGCCGCCCGCGGCGTTGCGGCCGACGATCGCGCCGTGTTCCTGCGCGTGCCGCCAGTTCTCCAGCCTCACCGGCCCTTGCGGTCCCGGAAAACGCGTGCAGTCGCCGGCAGCGTAGATGGCGGCATCGGACGTACGGCCATGATCGTCGACGACGATGCCGTCCTGGGTGATCAGTCCGGCGGAGGACGCCAGCCGATCGTCCGGCACCGCGCCCGCGCCTACCACGATCAGATCGGCGTCGACCGTCGTCCCGCCGGCAAGCTCAAGCGCGAAACCGCCCGGCCGGCCGCGGTCGTGCCGCCGTCACGGCGCTCGCCAGATGGATCGTCACGCCGCGGGTGCGGTGACGCTCGTGGATCAACGCCGCGGTGTCCTCGTCGCACACGCGCGACAGGATGCGCGGCGCGATCTCAACCACCGTCACCTGGCGTCCAAGCTCAGCCGCCGACGCGGCAATCTCCAGTCCGACCACGCCGCCGCCGATCAGCACGACCGAACGCGCCGCGTCGAGTTCGGCCTTGAGGGCGCGAGCCTCGGCTTCGGTGCGCAGATAGTGGACGCCCTTCTGGCCCGGCGGAAACATCGGCAACACGCGATTGACCGAGCCGGTCGCGAGCACCAGTGCGTCATAGCCGATGCGTTCGCCAGCTTCGGTCAGTATCGCTTTGCCGGCGCGATCGATCTGCGTCACGCGCGCACCGTGCCGCAGCGTGACGCCGCCGCCGGCAACGCCCTTCGGTCCGGCGATCGGGGCGTCGTGCGGCTGCGCCTTACCGGTCAACACGGCCTTCGACAGCGGCGGCTTCTCGTAGGGCTCGCAATGCTCGTCGCTGAGCAGCACCACATCGGCGGCGGAATCCTGCTGCCGCGCGGCGAGCGCCGCGCCGACGCCGGCCGGGCCGGCCCCCACCACCACGATCCTGCGGCCGCTCGTCATGCCGTCACCTTGTTGTCGAAAGTCACGATGATTGACACCCCGCCGGCCGACGGACTAGATCGGAACATCGGTCCATACAGCGGAACGCGTCTCGGCGAGCCTTCTTTCGATGGCAAAACGCAAGACAATCGGCAAGAGCGACGCACGCCCGGAGGGTGAGCGGCTTTCGTCGGTCGCCACCGCGATCCGGCTGCTCAAAGCGTTTTCGGAGGACGAGGTCGAGATCGGCATCAGTGCGCTCGGCCGGCGGCTCGGGCTGGCCAAGAGCACTGTGCACCGGCTGGCGACGACATTGGTGGCGGACGGGCTGCTCGAGCAGGACCGCGCGACCGGCAAATACCGGCTCGGCGTCGCGCTGTTCCGGCTTGGGGCGCTGGTGCGCCGGCGCATGGATGTCTCCAACGAGGCACGGCCGTATCTCTATGAACTGCGGGAGAAGATCAACGAGAGCGTGCATCTCGCGATCCTCGACGGCGACGAGATCATGTACGTGTACAATCTCGAGAGCACACACGCGATCCGCATGCGCTCCGACATCGGCGTGCGCAAGCCGGTGCACTGCACCGCCGAAGGCCAAGCGATCCTGGCGTTTCAGCCCGGCGAGACCATCGAACGGGTGATCGCGGCCGGTCTCGCGCCGCGCACGCCGAAGACGATCACCAGCCCGGACCGGTTCATCAAGGCGCTCACGCTCGTGCGCCAGCGCGGCTGTGCGATCGAGGACGAAGAGAGCGAACTCGGCATGGTGTGCGTCGCGGCACCAATCCGCGACGACTAGGTGCCGTGGTGGCGTCGCTCGGCATTGCCGGCCCGGCGACACGCCTCACTCGCAAATCGATCGCAGGCGTCACGCCGCACGTGATCGCCACCGCCGAGCAGGTTTCGGCGCGGCTCGGCTATCGGGGGCGCGCTGGGGCGTAGGCGAGGTGACCGGGTTGAACGTCCGCGATCCGGCCGTGGTACGATGCCTTGAATGTTGACCGCGTCTTGAACAGTACCCGCCCCTCCGAGGCACTAGGCTCACTGATCCGCCCTTCATTTTGTTGCGCGCCGACGAGGTGATCGAAAATGAAGAATCGCCGCCAGTTCATTTGCCTGCTCGGCAGCGCTGCAGCCGCGTGGCCCCTAAGGGCGTGGGGCCAGCAACCGGCCATGCCAATCATCGGGTTTATCGACTCGAGGGTGCCCGAGGCGCTGACGGAACGTCTACGCGGATTTCGCCAGGGCTTGAAGGAAACTGGCTATGTCGAGGGCGATAACGCGAGCATCTTGTACCGCTGGGCCGAAAACCAACTTGATCGACTTCCAACGCTGGCGGACGAATTGGTTCGCCGACCGGTCGCTGTGATCGTCGCGAGTGGAGGTACGCCTGTGGCATTGAGAATGAAGGCCGCGGTCACGACGATTCCCGTTGTCTTCATTGCCGCCGAAGACCCGGTCAAGCTCGGCTTGGTCGCGAGCCTCGCCCGACCGGGCGGGAACCTCACCGGCGTCAATCTCTTCAGTGCTGAATTGGTCGCCAAGCGACTGGAATCTGTTGCGGACATTAGTGCCCACGGCTACTCGTTTAGCGGTACTGGTGAACCCGGCCAATGTTTCGAGTACAGCTTCCACGTTGCGAGACCTGGAACCGGCTGCCCGAACCATGGGGCTACAAATCCAGGTGCTCAACGCCAGCTCGAACCTTGAGATCGATGCGGCCTTCGCGACAATCGTGAGCACGAAGTTGGAGACGCTTTTCGTAGGCAATGATCCCTTTTTGGATAGCCGCCGCGTCCAGTTAGTCCAACTTGCAAACCGCCATCGCGTCCCCGCGACATATTCGGGCCGTGAGTACCCTGAACTCGGTGGACTGATGAGCTACGGAACCGACATTACGGACGCATATCGTCAGGTGGGTATCTATTCTGGCCGCATCCTCAAAGGGGTTAAGCCGACAGATTTGCCGGTTATGCAAGCAACAAAGTTCGAGTTAGTCATCAATGCACAGACTGCGAGAATGCTCGATATATCGGTGCCGCCGTCTCTCCTCGCCATCGCCGACCAAGTGATTGAGTAACACCTATATTGTATGGCGGGTTGTCGGGAGTTGGATATGTCCGCTGAGTTTTCAGGCCAGTATCCGATCGAGCGCCGCGCCGGCGAGATCGAACGGCTGCACACCCAGAGCGCCGCGATGGCGCCCGACACGCGCGCCATGCTCGAGCTGGTCGGCGTCGGGCCGGGCTGGTCGTGCCTCGATGTCGGTTGCGGGCCGGGCGGCATCACCGGCCTGTTGAGCGAACGAGTTGGACCACAGGGTCGCGTGGTCGGGCTCGACCGCGACGCGGAGTTTCTTGCGCACGCGCGGGGCCGCGCAGCGGCCAACACCGAATTCCGCCAGGGCGACGCCTACGGTTCGGACCTGCCGGCTGCGAGTTTCGATTTGGTGCACATGCGCTTCGTCGCCAGCACGGCCGGCGATCCGGAGCGGCTGTTGCGGGAGGCAATCCGGCTGGCGCGTCCCGGCGGCGTGGTGGCGTTGCAGGAGCCGGACGGCTCGACGCTTAACTGTTATCCGGAGCATCCGGCCTGGGACCGGCTGAAGGCCGCATTGCTCGGCGCCTTCGGCGGCGTCGGCGCCGACCTGACGCTGGCGCGGCGGCTTTACGCGGTGGTGCGGCAGGCCGGATTGCAGGACGTCCAGTACCGGACCTGCCTGCTCGGCGTGCGGTCGATCGACCCGATGGTCGACTATCTGCCGTCGACGGTGGAATCGCTGCGCGGCACCGTCATCAAGCTCGGGCTCGCGACGGAGGCCGAATTCCCGCAGATGCTGGCCGACTGCCGGGCACATCTGCGCACGCCCGGCACCTCATTCACCATGTACACGGTCGCGCAGGTGTGGGGCCGCACGCCGGGGTAGCTACATCGGGTCTTCGTTCCCGCGGAGGCATCGCCGCTAAAGCAAGTGTCCCGGGACACCAGAATGCTTCCTTTACGCCCGCAGCGCGGCCAGCATCTCTTCGATGTAGTCGTCGCCGGCCGCGATCACCAGCATCGACGAATAGGGCCGCAGGCTGGCGAGCGTCGTCGACAGCACCTCGTCGGAAGCGTGCTCGCTGCCGATAATGAGCGACGTCGTCATCACCTTGCGGACCGCACAGGCCTCGCCGATGACGGCCGCGGCCTGCGGGCTGGTGCCGGCGCTCGCCACCATCACGACCAGGTCGGCAGAGGCGACTTCGTCGAGCAGCGCCTTGGTGCGGCCGGCCAGGTCGGAGAGCCAGGCCTGCATGTTCCAGCCTTCGCCGCCGCGCGGCGCGCCGTCGAACTTCAGCGAGGTGAAGAAGGTCGCGCGCTGCCAGACGCGATCGGCGACGCGTTTGACCACTGCTTCGCTCGGCGGATCGAGCGCGATCACCTTGACGGCGCGCGGCCTGGAGTTGGGCGCGTCAATGCGGAACCGCGCCTCCGCGGCCGAACTCATGCGCGCGCTCTCGCTTTCCATGATCACACCGTGGTCTGCGCCACGCCCGGCCGTGAGATCAGCGCCTCGCGTGCCGCGTCCTTGAACGCCTGATCGGGCGGCAGCACCAGCGAGGCCGAGCGCACACGCTGGTGCACCGGATCGATGCCGGGCGGCTTGACGCCCTTCTCGGCCAGCGCCTTGGCGGCGCGCAGCAGGCGATGGCGCGCCATGATGATGCCGTTGTCGGTCGAGACCAGGTTCTCGCGGGTGCGGTCGACGATCGGCCCCATGCTCTCCTGCAGCGAGGCATCCTGCATGGCGATGCCTTCGACGCCGCTGAAGGTCTTGCCGGCCTTCTGCGCGGCGCGGTCGATCAGGTAGTCGTTGTCCTTGTTGGCGAGCGGCCGGAAGGTACCCGGCACATATTTGCAGTGCACGCCCTGGCGCCGTCCCGCATGGCGTCGGCTCTCGCGCTGAGTGAGCGCGCGCTCGGGTGGAAGTCGTAGCTCCACGCCCAGCAGTTCTCGTCGTCGATCGGAATCCAGAAATGGCCGTGCAGCGGATGGTCGGCGCGCGGCGGGATCATGGTGAAGCACGGCATGACCCACTGGGTGATGCGCCAGTAGTAGTTGCCGTTCTCGGCATTGCGGCGCGCGCCGATGTGGAGGCCGCCCGGCTCTCGACCACCTCGAAGTGCGGCTGCATGTCCGCCAGATTGTATTCGTTGCCCTTGGCGCCCTTGAACAGCGGGTCGGTCGCGAGATCGCCGCGGTGCAGGAACGAGACGTGGCTGGAATCGATGCCGCCCTCCATCGCCTGCAGCCAGTTCGATTCCTGCAGGCGCTTGGAGATGAAGCACTGCTCCGCCGGCACCGTCGCAAATTCCCACTCCGGCAGCGGCGGCTGCTCGTCGGCGGGCCCATGTAGGTCCACAGCACCGGCCCGAGTCTTCACCAGCGGGTAGGACTTGAGCTTGATCTTCTGGCAGAAGCCGGATTCGACCGGCTCGGACGGCACGTCGACGCACTGGCCGGTGACGTCGTATTTCCAGCCGTGATACGGGCAGCGCAGCCCGCTTTCCTCGTTGCGGCCGAACCACAGCGAAACGCCGCGGTGCGCGCAGAATTCGTCGATCAGACCGTAGCGGCCCTCGCTGTCGCGGAACGCGAGCAGCCGCTCCGACAGCAGCTTGACCCGCACCGGCGGAGCAGTCGTTCTCGGGCAGTTCCTCCGCCATCAGCGCGGGGATCCAGTAGCGGCGGAACATGCGGCCCATGGCCGTGCCGGGCCCGGTCTGCGTCAAGAGCTCGTTCTGTTCCTTCCTGAGCATCGTCTGCCTCCGGGTGCGCGGGGACCGGCCCGCAAATCGGGCGCGCGGTACGCTGAGGCATCGCGCGAATCCAATCAATCCTGTCGCGTTGACCGCAGCCCGCCGGGCGGGATACTTATAGGCCAATCTCGTTCCGTCATACGGAACACCGTTCCAACTTGCTCAAAGTACCATCAGCGCGCCACGAACGTCAACGAAGAGCCCCCGCATGTCCGCCTCGCCTCAACGCATCGATCTTTGCGCCGCCGATGAGGTGTCGCCCGGCAGCGCATTGCGGGTGGAGGCGGCCGGGCTCGCACTCGCGGTGTTCAATCTCGACGGCGAATATTTCGTGACCGACGACCAGTGCACCCACGGCCCCGGCCTGCTGTCGGAAGGCTATATCGACGGCGACGTGGTGGAGTGCAACTTTCACAACGGCCAGTTCAACATCAAGACCGGCGAAGTGGCGTCGCCGCCCTGCATGGTGCCGATCAAGACCTACCGGACCACCGTCGAGAACGGCCGCGTGTTCATCGACGCCGCGTGAACGAGCCCTCCGGGTCCGGAGCGTGCGTTCACAATCCCGATTGCCCGGGAAATCGTCAGGCGATGTCCGCTCTTCGCCAATAGCCGCCGAAATCATTGCATTGGGCGAAGCGGCGCGAAGGGCCAGGAGCCGAAGTCGAGCCCGCAGACCGGGCGGCAGAATGCTGCTAGAACCAATCCACTTTTTGCCCACCCCGGAATTGATCGCCATGCGGCGGCGGGAAATCGACCTACCGGCGCAATTGCTTGGTCCCGTTGCAGCAAACGCGCCGTGCAGTCCGTAATGTGATGCGGCGGCTCAACCGCCCCAATTGTTTCAATTCATAGTGAGGAAATGGAAATGGACGAAGCAGCCATTGGCGACGCACGCTTCTTTAGCCGAAGCGGCCCACATTCTCTCGCAGCTGTTGCGGAGGCGGCAGGCGGTACCGTCCGCAAAGTTGATTTGCTCATCGACGGCCTCGCGCCCCTCCAAACGGCCGGCCCGAATGAGGTGAGCTTTCTGGATAACCGACGTTATGCATCTGCACTCAAGCAGACGCTGGCCGGTGCTGTGATCGTGCATCCCGACATGCAGGCGTGGGTGCCAATGGCAACGGTGCCCATTCTGATGACCGAACCACACGTTGGCTGGGCTCGTGTCGCAGCACTATTCCATCCTGTGCCACCGGTCTCCCCCGGAATTCACCCGTCCGCAATTGTGGCTGAGAGTGCGGCGATCGATCCGTCCACCGAAGTCGGGCCGCTCTGTGTGATTGAGGCCGGGGCCGAGATCGGCCCTGGCTGCCGGATCGGACCTTGCGCGGTGATCGGACGCGGCGTGATCATCGGCCGGGATTGCCGGATCGGCGCACATGCCAGCATCAGCTACGCAATTTTGGGCGCGCGCGTTTACGTCTATCCTGGTGCGCGGATCGGGCAGGAAGGATTTGGATTTGGCCACACCAAAACCGGATTTCTGACGGCTCCCCAGCTTGGTCGGGTGATCCTCGAAGACGATGTCGAGGTTGGCGCCAATACGACGATTGATCGAGGATCGATGCGAGACACGGTGATCGGCGCCGGTTCGCGTCTCGATAATCTTGTGCAGATCGGACACAACGTTGTCCTTGGCCGGTGTTGCGTCATCGTAGCCCAGGCCGGCATTGCGGGTTCGACCGTCGTTGAGGATTTCGTCCAAGTCGGGGGACAGGCCGCCTTGGATGGACATCTCAGGATCGGCCGCGGCGCGCGGATCGGAGCGCAGGCTGGCGTTATGGGCGGATGTGCCTTCAGGTGAGGAAGTGGTCGGGTTCCCTGCTCAGCCAAAACGAGATTTTCTTCCGACAGGTCGCTACTCTTAAGCGGATGGCACGGAAGCAGAAGTAACCGCTCGGTACTTCAATTCCGCGTTGGGTCAATCGCGACAGAGGCCGTCAAGCCGCCGCTGCCATGCGCGTCCGCTTGCCCCAGACAGCGGACATTTGTATGCCACCTCCACGCTCCGGCAATGACGACGGCAGATCGGTGGACGTACTCAGAAGAATTTTGAACAACGGAGGAACGCGGTGGCGACCGAAATCACCGTCCAATGCACCAACGGGCTCAAGGAAGCGCTGATCGACCTCGCGCCGGGGTTCGAGCGCGCGCACGGCGCGAAAATCGACGTCAGCTTCGGCTCCACCAAGGTGATCGTCGAGGAGGTCAATGCAGGCGCGCGCGTCGATCTGCTCATCCTGACCGCCGAGGCGATCGACGATCTGATCCAGCGCGGCAAGGTCATGACCGGCAGCCGTGTCGACATCGCGCGTTCCGGCATCGGCGTTGCGGTGCGCGCCGGCGCGCCGCGGCCCGACATCGCCACGCCCGAAGCGCTCAAGCGCGCGCTCCTCGCCGCCAGGACGGTGAGCTACTCGAGGGTCGGGGCGAGCGGCATCTATACGGCGAATGTGCTGATCCCGCGGCTCGGCATCGCCGACGAGATGAAATCCCGCTCGGTCGTGTCGGAGCCGGGCACGCCGGTCGGCGTGCTGATCGCCAACGGCAAGGCCGAGATCGGGTTGCAGCAAATCAGCGAACTGGTGCCGGTACCGGGCATCGACATTGTCGGCCCGCTGCCCGGCGACCTGCAGAAGATGACGACGTTCTCGGCCGGCATCCCGACCGACTCCCGGTCGGCCGAAATTGCGCGGGCGCTCGTCACTTATCTTGCCGCGCCCGCCGCTTTGCCGGTAATGCGGCGCCAGGGGCTGGAGCCGGCGTAACTCCAGTCGCATCCGACATGGCCAAAGGCAGGAAGAAGAAGACGGCGGCGACGTCATCGCGTCGCGGACCGCGGACCGTTGCGGTCCGCGACAAGATGCAGGACGGCTACCGCTACCGGCTGACGGCCCCGCCGGGACGGAATTTCGACCCGGAGTTCCGCCCACAACTTACGCCGCAGCAGATGCTGGAGCTCGGCGTGTTCTGCGGCAAATACATGACCGATTGCCGACGCGAGTTTCCGAAGAGCTGGTTCGCGCGCGCCAAGCTCTCGCCGGAGGGCCGCGACTGCTCGCTCAATTTCTTCGGCGTGGACGCAAGCCAGCCGTTGTCGGTCTGGCGCGATAAGGGTTGGATTCATCCCGACGACCCACGCGGCTGGTTTCAATGGTACTGCCGCTACTACATGGGACGCCGCATCCCCGACGAGGACCGCCGGCAGATCGGGCGCTGGAAGGCGATCCGGCGTCACGTCAGGCAGGTCGAGAAGAATTGCGAGCCCGGCGATCTGCTTTGCCGCCGGCGTCAGCGCCAGGCGTTGCTGCATTGGGCCTACGACAGCCGGAAGATCTGACCGCTTGTCTTGAATAATGGCCGGTCGGTGGCTCCAGCACCAAGAGCACAAAACGCTACGACCCCCGCTCGTTGCCGGGCGGGGATCGCACTAACTTAAACCAAATATTGGTAAGGCGTCGTCCGTCAGTCGTGCCGCGCGTTGATGTTGACGGTGGCTTCCTGCCGAATGTTTGCGGGCTGTCGCTTGGCGGTCTGCTGACGCTTGGTCGCCCCCGCTTCCTGCTGCCGAGGCGCCGAACCGCCGCTCAGCGTCGAGCGGCCACCATTCACGGACTTGAGCGCGTTGATGTATTCCTTCGGCATCAGCAGCGAATTGCCGGGCGATTGCAGGCCCATGTTCTGCGCGATGTCGCCGACGAAGCGGTTGCAGTTGTACAGCACCGCATGCCAGACCGGATGGTTCTTCTGCATGCTCCGCATCATGCCGAGCGTCTTCTTGTACTCGGGTTCGGTGAGCAGCACGCGATAGCGGGCGATGATGTATTTGTCCTCGTAGTCGCCGTCGCTGGCGCCGGTCTCCGACACCACCGGAATGAGGTGTCCGATCATCCAGGGCACCGAGCTTTCGCTGGCAGGATGAAGACCGATCACGTCCCGCTTGGTGATCTTCTGGCCGACACGCCCGTGCACCAGGAAGGTGTGGCCGTAGCTGTGCGCGCTACGAGCGCGGAATTCGACGAAGTAGGGCCTGGCACCTTCACCGGCCTGATCCGGACCGACATGGACCGCGGCCAAAGCCTGCGTTGCCGGCGCCGAAACCTGGCCCTCATCCTGAGCCTTGGCAGTCGGCAGGCCGAACCCGGCCGCAACGGCCAGAGCACAGACGCCGATCAGAAAATTGAGCACGTTCCCCTTGCGCAGCATTGTATCCCCCAAGCCCGATGTCGGCCCCCGGCACGGCTTCCGAGCGGGGTCCCTCCCCACTCGGCTTGCGGACTACAGCACAGCCATTCCGGCCGGCTCTAGTGCGCAAAAGACACACCGACCGCTAAATCGCTCCGATTGCTTCGGTTCTGACGCGATGGCGGTTCTCGCCGCCCAAAAATCCGGCAGCCGCAGCACGCATCCTATGGTGTCAACGAAAAATTAGTCATGCCTACAAAACGGGCGTCCCGCAGAAAGCGTGGACGCCCGGATTGCAATTCAACGTCAGCCGCAAACCGTCAAGCCGCCTTGCGCTTAGCCTCGATCAGCTTGCGATTGATCAGGCACTCGGCGATCTGCACCGCATTGAGCGCGGCGCCCTTGCGCAGGTTGTCGGAGACGCACCACAGCACGAGGCCGTTTTCGACGGTCGCATCCTCGCGGATGCGGCTGATGTAAGTCGCGTCCTCGCCGGCCGCCTCGTAAGGCGTGGCGTAGCCGCCGGGCTCGCGCTTGTCGATCACCAGGCAACCCGGGGCTTTGCGCAGGATGTCGCGCGCTTCGTCGGCGCTGATCGGATTCTCGAACTCGATATTGACCGCCTCGGAGTGGCCGATGAATACCGGCACCCGCACGCAGGTGGCGGTGAGCTTGATCTTGGGATCGAGGATCTTCTTGGTCTCGGCCATCATCTTCCATTCTTCTTTGGTGTAGCCGTCCTCCATGAAGACATCGATCTGCGGGATCACATTGAAGGCGATCCGCTTCGGAAACTTCGTCGCCTCGAACTCCTCCAGCGAAAAGACCGATTTGGTCTGCGAGAACAGCTCGTCCATCGCTTCCTTGCCGGCGCCCGACACCGACTGATAGGTCGCGACGACGACGCGCGTGATCTTGGCCTTGTCATGCAGCGGCTTGAGCGCGACCACGAGCTGCGCGGTCGAACAGTTCGGATTGGCGATGATGCCCTTCTTGCGGAAGCCCGCGACCGCGTCGGCGTTGACCTCGGGCACGATCAGCGGCACATCCGAATCGTAGCGCCAGCACGAGGAATTATCGATCACGACCGCGCCCTTGGCGGCGATCTTCGGCGACCATTCCTTCGAGACGGTCGAGCCAGCCGACATCAGGCAGATGTCGACGTCGGAGAAATCGTAGTTGTCGAGGGCTTTGCACTTGAGCGTACGGTCGCCATAGGACACCTCCGTACCCTGGCTGCGGCGCGATGCCAGCGCGACCACCTCGTCGGCCGGGAACTCACGCTCAACCAGCACGTCCATCATGGCGCGTCCGACGTTGCCGGTGGCGCCCACTACTGCGACCTTGAAACCCATGTGCGCTCTCCAAATCTCTTCCAGCAACCAAACCGGTCTGCACCCGCCGCTTCTAGGCGAGAAATGTGACGGAAACAACGGCGATTCGCCCGCAAGTGACGTGATCGACGGCGGCGCGGCGCTGAGCGCCGCACGGTATTCGTTGGTCGCAAGGTCTTCCGTTTGGGTTCGATGGCGTCGAACGGCCGCACGCGTAAAATTGCCCGGCAGCGGCGCCCCCGCTGCCCGGTTACACATATTGCGGCAGGCTTGCTGCCTCATCGCGTCGCACACCACGCACTTGCGAGGCAGCCGCACGGCCTCGCATACTCGGCCGGATTAAGAACGATAACCAGATTTCGAGGAGGAACCCCATGGATCGCCGTCAATTCGTCGTCGGAAGCGCCGCAACCGTACTCGCAACCAGGCCGGCATTTGCGCAGGAGCAGTTTCCCACGCGGCCGGTCACCATCGTCAATGCGTTTCCGCCCGGCGGCCTCAACGATCTCATTACCCGGCCGCTCGCCACCGCGATGGAACCGGTGCTCAAACAGCCGGTGCTGGTCGAAACCAAGGCCGGGGCGGCCGGACAGATCGGCGCCCAGTTCGCTGCCGCGGCCAAGCCGGACGGCTATACCATTCTGTCCCACAACAACGGCATCTCCGGCTACGCCGAGGTCGACAAGCTGTTCGGCCGTCCGGTGAAAACATCGCGCGCCGACTTCATTCCGCTCGCCCGGCTGATCGCCGATCCGATGCTGCTCCTGGTCAACGACCAGCAGCCGTATAAGACCTTGAAGGAATTCCTCGACGCCGCGAAGCAGACGAACACGCTGGTGTTCAGTTCGGGCGGGCTTTACGGCGCGTCACATTTGCCCCTGGCCTACCTGGAAAAGGCGACCGGACCGCTGAAGCTGCGTCACCTTCCAACCGCCGGCGGCGGCCCCGCGATCGTTGCGATCCTCGGCAACAACGCGCAGGTGACGACACAATCGGCGTCGGCAACGTTGCAACACGTCAAGGCCGGCAAGCTGCGCCCGCTCGCCAGCTTCGGCGCCACGCGCTCGCCGGTCTTGCCGGACGTGCCGACGCTGAAGGAGCTCGGCTTGGACGTCGAGTATTACCTGTGGGTCGGCATCTTCGCGCCGAAGGGCACGCCGCCCGCGATCGTCACCACGCTGCGCGAGGCCATCGGCAAGGCGGTGCAGTCCGCGTCCTTCAAGACCGCGCTGACCAATGCCGGCCAGGAACTGGCTTATCTCGATGGCCCGGATTTCCAGAAGTTCTGGGACGCCGACGGCAAGCGCACCGACGAGGCGGTCATCTCGATCGGGAAACAGGGGTAGAGTCGCGCGATCATCCTTAGCCCCAGCGACCGGCGGTAACGGCGCAAACGCCGTTACCGCGGCAGAAACGGATTCTGCCAGCCGCGCGGGGTGGTGCGTGCCGGATAGGCGGCCTCGAGGTAGTCCAGCATGGCCTTGCGCGTCTTCTCGTCGGGCGCAGGCATGTTGTGCTTCTGGGTCATCCAGTCGAGCGTCTCTTCCCACTGGCGACGGGTCTGCGCCTGTTGCGCGACGATCTTGAAACCGTGGCAGGGCGTGCAGCCATAGAAGGTATCGTCGCGGCCGGGACCGGCCGGATAGTCCTCCGGCTTCTCTTCGCTCGGTTCGAACGCCGGCGCCTGCGCAATCGCAGGCGCCGACCAGAGGGCGAACAGCACGAGGCTCAGGACAATCCGGTTCATGCGATGCGGATCGCGATCCGATGCATCGGATTGGCGCCGTAACCCTGCGGATTCCAGTTGCCAGCGACATGCGGTTGCATGGTGCCTTGGGAATCCGTGGCGCGCGTCCAGATCTCGTAGTAGCCGTCGCTCGGCAGCTTCACGACCGCGGTCCAGCGCTGCCAGTCGTAGGGATTCTTCGGCGCCGAAAGCTGGGCCTGAGTCCAGGTCGCGCCGAAATCGGTCGAGATGTCGACTTGGCGGACCGTCAGATCGCCGGCCCATGCGGCGCCGCGCAATCTGATGTCCCGCACGTCCTTGCCGAAGCGTCGTGCCGTTCGACGGGTCGGTGATGATCGAGCGGACCGGCATCGATTCCAGGTCGCGGAAGTTACCCTCCTGCGGCTTGTCGCCCGGGATCATCGGCTTGATCGCGACGCGATACGAGGTCGAGCCCATGCCCGGACCATCGTGGTACTTGTCGCGGATCCACAGGCGCGTGAACCACTTCGGCGAGACGGAACCGGGCCAGCCCGGGATGATCAGCCGGAGCGGACCGCCGTGAATGTGCGGCAGCGGCTGGCCGTTCATTGCCCAGACGATCAGATTGTTGTCGTCGAGCGCCTTCTTGATGGGCACGCCGCGCGAGATCGCGTCCTTGGTGCCGTCCGCCAGGCTGCGGTCGGCGCCATAGTTCCCGGTGAACACCGCCGAAGGCTTGACGCCTGCAATCTTGAGCAGGTCGATGAGGCGCGCGCCGGTCCACTCGGCGCAGCCGACGCCGCCGTTGGTCCACTGGTTGCCGCGCGCCTGCGGATTGAAGAACGAGCGTCCGTTGCCGCCGCATTCCATCACCATGCGGCGCGTCACCGGCCGGGAATTTGGCCTTCAGCTCGCCCAGCGTCATCTCGATCTTGGTGTTGACCTCGCCGTCGATGACGAACTTCCAGGCGTCCGGGTCCTTGGTCGGCTCCGGGATCTGCCCGTTGTTGCGGACGAAGAACTTGTCGATCGGCGTGGTGTCGTCGTCCAGCAGGCTCTCGGGCGTCTCGGCCACCAGCGGACGATCGCCGAGCAGGACGAGCTTGTCGTTCTTGCCCGGATAGCTGAACGGCTTCGGTCCGGCCGGCTGAGCTTGCGCGGCGGCGGTCGCGATCGGTCCATCGAAGGGCTTATTCGGAATGGCGAATGCTCCTCCGACCGCGCCCATCGCGGCGAGCCCGGTGCCGCCGAAGAAGCCGCGGCGATCGACGCCTGTTCTGCGCCGAAGGCCACCGCGTCGCGCGTTCGAGACATACGCGAGGTTCGTCGAGCGTGGCTCAATCTTGCCACGGCATGGCGCTCCTCCTGGCAGGTTTTTCTCTTTATCGTTGACGTCTTAGCGAAATATTCAACGCCTTGAGGCCGCGATTGTCAAATCGCGAAGTGATGCATTCGGCAGACACTCGGAAAGAATCGGGAAATTTGACACACCCGCCGGCCGATGCGACACGTGGTCTTGAGCCTGCGTGTTAGGAACCGAAAACTGTGTACGTCTTGGGAATCGGATGAGGATCGCCATGAGCTTGAAGGTTTATGCGGCTGGGCTCTGCGCCGCGGCGATCGCGGTGACGGCGCTTGCGGTCCCCGCCGCCGAGGCACAGACCCGGAAGCCGCAGCAGATACGTCTACACCACCACGCGCGACGGCGCGGTCGGTGAGCGGCCCGCGGGCGCGCGTCACCGTGGCGCCGCGCTCGTTCCTCGATGCCGGCACCGAGGTGCGGCCGGGCGAGCGCAAGTTCACCGACTACGCCTTCCCGCCGGGCTACAGCGCGATTCGGGATCCGGTCACCAATACCGGCGGGCTCCATCGGTCGCCGATGCTCGGAGCCAGCTGCGGACCTGCCGGCCCGCAACAGCCCGTTACGGCTGGTGATTGGCCGCGCGGGCGCGCGGAGATCCGTCATGCAGGCAGTGCGCGACCGGCTCACTCCGCCTTGATGTTCGGCGGCGCGCGCGGTTTCGGTCCAGTTCTTGATGTCGGTCGCGATCGTGCGCTGAAATTCGGCCGGCGTGCCGCCCGCCGGCGACAATGCCCTGCTGGGCGAATTTCGCGATCAGATCGGGATCGCGCAGCGCGCGGTTGACCTCGGCATTGAGGCGCTCGATGATCTCGCCTGGGCGTGCCCGCGGTGGTCAGCAGGCCGATCCACTGGATCGCTTCGAAGCCCGGGATAGCCCTGCTCGGCCACGGTCGGCAGGTCGGGCAACTGCGGTTCGCGGGTGAGGTTGCCGTTCGCAATGGCGCGCAGACGCGCCGGCCTGGATCTGCGGCAGCGACAGCAGCGTCGAGATCGCCGTGAAGTGGGTGTCGCCCGCGACCATCGCGGTCATCGCCGGCGCGCCGCCGCGATACGGGATGTGCTGCATGCTTGATGCCGGCCTTCTGGCTGAACAGCTCGACCACGAGATGGGTCTGGGTGGCGGCGCCCGGCGAGGCGTAGTTGAACTTGCCCGGCTCGGCCTTGGCGAGCGCGACGAATTCGGCCAGCGACTTCGCCGGCACCTTCGGGATTGACCAGGAACAGCAGCGAATTCTTCGCCACCATCGACGATCGGCGCGAGATCGCGCTGCGGCGTCGTACGGCACCTTCGATGCGGTGGCCGGGATCACCGTGAAGCTCGATGCCACCATCAGCAGCGTGTAGCCGTCGGGCGTCGCCTTGGCGGTCGCGTCGGTGCCGACGATGCCGCTCGCGGCCGGCCGGTTGTCGATGATCACCGGCTGGCCGAGCGATCGCTCGAGATGTGGCGCAACCAGTCGCGCCACCACGTCGATTCAGCCCGCCGGCCGCGAACGGCACGACCATCCGGATCGGTTGCGTGGGATAGCTTTGGGCGTGCGCGGGCGACGAGCCGGTTGCGATGGCGGCGAGCAGGGCGAAGACCGCGAGCAGGCAGCGGCGGCACGCGCGAGGATCGATTATTCTCTGGAGACGCATGCGCTCGTCAATTCCCGGTGACGTATCTCACTCATCCTACCAGCGACCGTGAGTGCAGCGCGCGACATTACGCCGCCCGAGGCATTCGTCCTACATGACGATGTCGATAAGTCGATACCCTGCAGCCAACGCTCCGCCGCCCGTGTTCTTGGCGGCGCCGGGTACGCCGTATCCCAATTTTCCGATTCCACTGCGGGAATGGAGCGCCGGGGAGGCGCCTCGGGAGCGTGCGCTACGCGCTCCCTTTGGCACCCCTTGCGATCGGGGTGCCGCGTGTCTTGCGGGGACACGCGCGTCCGTGGTTGGCGGACGCTGCGCCTCCCCGGCGCTCCATCGCCGGTCGAGGACGATTCTAGAAGGCGTCCTCTGAAGGCACGGACCATTGTGTATTTATTCCTAACAACCGGAGATGTCAAGGGACCGAGCGCGCGTCCAATGTGCTGTCCGGTCGGTACGACGCGAACCGCGCATTTCCGGCCAATATCAATTTACGCATTTGACCGATATCGAAGTTGAGTTGCTTGCAAGCGGGTCTTTGGCGCCACGCGCCGGCGGCCAGGCCGGCTACCGAACCCAACCTGATGCGACTGTGAAGATGAGGGCAATGTGACGATGGCAATCATTCAGGACCATCCGGAAAAAATTCGCTTCCCGCTGATGGAGCAACCGGCTGCCGGGCTTCTGCTGGCCTTTGTGGCCGGCCTGATGAACGCCTGGACCCTGCACCATGCGCAGACCTTCGCCACGGTCCAGTCAGGCAACGTTATCCAGAGCGGCTATCGTCTGGTCGAGGGCGACTGGGGGGCATTCATATTCGCTTTCGGTTCCGTCATCGCGTTCGGCTTGGGCGCGGCGTTGTGCGGCATCCTGATGACCAGCCGGCTGCAACGTGGCCGCATCTTCACGCCGATGGTGCTTTGGTTCGAGTGCCTCGTCCTCCTCCTGTCGGCCATTGCCTCACGGATGGGGATGATCGATGCCCATGTTGTCGCCTACGCAGTCAGCTTTGTCGCCGGCGCCCAGGGCAACGCCTTTCACAAGACTCGCGGCATGCTCTACGGCAACGTTGCCGTCACCTTCGTGGTGCAGATGGCCTTCAACTTTCTTGTCCAAAGACTGTTCAGGAAGGACGGCATCAACGGCGAGCCAAATCTGATGTGGGCGGGCCTCTTTTTCTCGATCCTGCTCGCTTTTGCCGGCGGCGGCGCGTTGGGCTTCTTCGTCGACATGCGCGTCGTCGACCACGCCTCCCTGTTCCTCGCCGCAGCCATTGTGCTTGTGCTCGCTCTGAGGGCTATGGCCCAGCCCGACACCGCGGATCCGACCCCAGGCGGACTGATCGCCTGAGGCAGCGGTCCCATGTGTCGCGCGAAAGAATGAGGTGTCGCGATGATATCAAGACGACAGACCAGCGGCCCTGCTTCCGAAGCGCCTCGTTCGGCATTTTCGGTTCATTAAGCCGACCAACTAAAGTTTGTCTTCACCACCCACTCTAAAATACGTCCGGGGTAACTACAGCAGATACTCGGGATTGCCTATTTTTCCCGCATGATGGTGCGCGAAAGTCGACCGCCGAATTTCCGTCGTGTCGCGTGGCCGGTGTTCGCCATGCGCCTACTCGGAGGTCGCATCGGAAGCCAAGGCGATGTCCAGATCGCGGCCGAGCGTACCAGGCCCAATCCTCGAACGTCACAGCCGAGAGGCTCCGTCCGGGAGACCGGCAACGCGCGAGCAACCGGCGCGTAGTGCCGCGACCGAGGAACTTGCGACGGTTTACGCGGCGCTGGACAATATCGAGAATGGAATCATCCTCCTCGATCGGGATTTGCGGCTGCATTACGCCAATCCCGCGTCGCACGCGATGTTCCAATCTCCGCAAACGTTCGTCGACGGCAAGCCGCTTTTTGCCGAGATGCTGGAAAATGCGCGACGGAGCGGCGCTTACGCGGTCTCGGCCGATGAACTCAAGCAGTATGTGGACCGGCGGCTCGCCTGGGTCAGTTCCGGCGATCAGACCCCCGTCGACCAACACCTGAGCAGCGGTCGAGTCATTCGCTGCCAATGCGCCGTCCTCCCCGGCGGCGGGCGGATGCTGACCTACAGCGACGTGACCGACATTGTCCGGCATGCGGAAGAACTTGAGCGGCTCGCAACCACGGACGGAATGACCGGCATTTATAATCGGCGTCACTTCATGATGCTCGCCGACCACGAATGGAACCGGTCGCGACGCTATGGCCGGCCGCTTTCATTCCTGATGATCGACATCGATTTTTTCAAATCGATCAATGACTGTTTCGGGCATGAAGTCGGCGATCAGATGATCGTTCATCTCGCGACGCTGGCGCGCGCCTGTAAACGCGATTCCGACGTGCTCGCCCGCATCGGCGGCGAGGAGTTTGCGTTGCTGCTGCCGGAAACGGATTTGGCACACGCCCAAGTCGTCGCCGAACGTTTGCGCTGCGATGTTGCAGAAAATCCGTTGATCGCAAAGTCCGATCGGATTTCGACAACGATCAGCATCGGCGTGGCGGCACGCAGCGACGCAATGACCGGAATCGTCGATCTCATGAAAGCGGCCGACCAGGCGCTCTATGACGCGAAGCACGGCGGGCGCAATCGTGTGGCCTGCGGGCGGAGGTGAAGGCAGCATCGCGGCCTGCAATCTGAGTGTTTCGCTTGTCCCTGTCGCCGCGGAATAGCGCCCCAATCGCGATCCTATGAGCACGCGACCTTTATACTAGCTCCGGTAACATCAAGCCTCGCCGATTGAGCGTCATGCCGCGAGTGTCGCCATTTCCGCAATAATGGCGTCGCCCATCTCGGCCGTGCCGACGAGCTTGCAGCCTTCCGACTTGATGTCCGCGGTGCGAAGCCCCTTGGCGAGCGTGGCGGCGATCGCCTGGTCGATCAGGTCGGCTTCCTTGCCCCTGTTGAGCGAGTAGCGCAGCGCCATGCCGAACGACGCGATCATGGCGATCGGATTGGCAACGCCCTTGCCGGAAATATCGGGCGCCGAGCCGTGCACCGGCTCGTACATCGCCTTGCGCTTCTTGGTCTTCGGATCGATCTCGCCGAGCGAGGCCGACGGCAGCATGCCGAGCGAGCCGGTCAGCATGGCGGCGATGTCGGACAGCATGTCGCCGAACAGGTTGTCGGTGACGATGACGTCGAACTGCTTCGGCCAGCGCACAAGCTGCATGCCGCCGGCGTCGGCGAGCTGGTGCTCCAGCTGCACGTCCTTGAACTCGCGCGCGTGCACCTGCTCGACCACCTCGTGCCAGAGCACGCCGGTCTTCATTACGTTGCGCTTCTCCATCGAGGTGACCTTGTTGCAGCTTCTTGCGCGCGCGCGCCAGCTCGAAGGCCACGCGGGAGATGCGCTCGATCTCGTAGGTGTCGTAGACCTGGGTGTCGACCGCGCGCTTCTGGCCGTTGCCCAAATCCGTGATGGTCTTCGGTTCGCCGAAATAGACCCCGCCTGTCAGCTCGCGCAGAATGATGATGTCGAGCCCGTCCACCACGTCCCGCTTGAGGCTGGAACTGTCCGCCAGCGCCGGATAGCAGATCGCCGGGCGGATATTGGCGAACAGCCCGAGCTCCTTGCGCAGCCGCAACAGCCCCGCCTCAGGCCGCGCGTCGTACGGCACGCTGTCCCATTTCGGGCCGCCGACCGCGCCGAAGATCACCGCATCGGCAGCATGCGCCTTCGCCATGGTGGCGTCGGTGATCGCGACCTTGTGGGCGTCGTAGCTCGTACCGCCGACCAGCCCGTCCTCGGTCTCGAACTGGCCCATCCGGTTCGCATTCATCCAGGCGATGAGCTTCTTCACCTCGGCCATCACTTCGGGGCCGATGCCGTCGCCGGCCAGAAGGAGAAGGTGGTGGGTGGCCATGAGTCTCGGTTCCTGCGGGGAATTGGTCGGGATCGATTAGGCGGTCGCGGCGCGGGTGGCAAGAGGCCGCGCCCTTGCACCGGAGTCGCCGCCGCCATAAAGCTGCTAAGGTCGGGCCGCAAGGCGGCATGCGCCCGACACTATCGGCAGGATTAGCGAGCACATGCCCGCCATTTTCATCAGCCATTCGAGCCTCGACCAGAAGGTCTCCGACGACATCAAGGCGTCGCTGGCGCGGCTCGGCTTCGAGCAGGTCTTTCTCGATTTCGACAAGGACGACCGGGATCGGCGCCGGCGAGAACTGGGAGAAGCGGCTCTACGAGGAGCTGTCGCGCTGCCACGCCGTCATCCTGGTGCTGACGCCGAACTGGCTCGCCTCGACCTGGTGCCGCATCGAGCTGGCGCAGGCGCGCGCGCTCGGCAAGGTGATCCTGCCGATCGTTGTGCGCGCCGCTCGGCGACCGCTTCGTGCTGCCGGAGAGTGCAGGCGGTCGATCTGGTCGACTGGAACGCCGGCGGGCTCGAGCGGCTCGACCAGCGGCTGCGCGCCATCACCAGCGAACTGGCGCGCGGCTTCACGCTGCGATCCGGACCGCTCGCCCTATCCGGGCATCCATGCCTTCGAGGCCGAGGACGCGGCGATCTATTTCGGCCGCGACGACGAGACGCCGCGCCGTGATCGAGCGGCTCGATGCGCGGCGCACGCCAGGGCGGCGCGCGCCTCCTGGTGATCATCGGCGCCTCGGGCTCGGGCAAGTCGTCGCTGCTGCGGGCCGGCGTGCTGCCGCAGCTCGCGCGGCGGCGCCGCGAATGGATTCTGCTGCCGCCGATCCGGCCCGAGAAGGCGCCGCTCGAAACGCTCGCCAAGGCGATCGCGACAGCACGTCGGCAAGCCGCAAGACTGGCGCAACTGGCACGAGCGGCTGGGCAAGCCGGACGCCGTCAGCGACATCGACGAGCTGCTCAAGGACCTGCGCATCGGCGAAGCGACGCAACGCCACGGTGCTGCTGCCGATCGACCAGTTCGAGGAGGTGTTCACGGTCGCGACCGCGGAGCGAGCGCACGGCGTTCCTGCGCCTCGTTTGCGCGGTGCTCGATCCGGCGCGCGACCTGCCGCTGATGGTGGTCGCGACCGGCCGCTCCGACGTGCTGGAAGGACTGATCGCAACCGGCGAGCTCGGCGCAACTGACCGAGACCTTCCCGCTGCCGCTGATGCCGCTCGATCGCGTGCCGCGGCTGGTCGAGGGGCCCGCCGCGGTCGCCAGCATCAACGTCGAGAAGGGACTGCCGGAGCGCATCGCGCGCGACGTCGAGAACGCCGAGGCGCTGCCGCTGCTCGCCCACACGCTGCTGGCTGCTGTACCGGCGCGGCGCCGACGACAAGAAGCTGAACATCGCCGAATACGAGGCGCTCGGCGATCCGCAGCGCGGCCTCAACCCGATCCAGAACTCGGTGCGGCTGGTCGCCGATCAGGCGATCGCCGGCCTGCAAGCCGCTCGCCGCGCGAACTCGCGGCGCTGCGCGACGCGTTCGTGCCGCATCTCGTGCGCGTGCGGCTCGACGACGGCAAGCGCGTGCGGCAGGCGGCCCGGATGTCGGAACTGCCGGCGGATGCCGCTGCGGCTCGTTCAGGCGCTGGTCGCGGCACGGCTGCTCACCATTCGCGGCGATCGCGACGGCGCCGAGCAGCAGCAACTGGTCGAAGTCACGCACGAGGCGCTGTTCAAGGCCTGGCCCGACGCTCGATCAATGGCTGCTGGAGGAGCAGGCCTTCCTGACCGACCTCGAGCGCATCCGGGGCAGCGCGCGAGGTCTGGATGCAGGCTCCCGAGGAGCAGAAGCCGAACGCGCTGCTCGGCGGCCTGCTCCTGACCCGGTCGCGCGACTGGCTGCTGCGCTATCCGCAGCGCTTCACCGGGCGCGAGATGGAGCCGCTGCGCGCCTTCATCGCCGAGAGCGCCGCCGCCGAGGACGCCGAGCGCGCCCGCGCGCAGGAGCAGGAGGCGCGCACCCGCCGGATGGAGCGCATGCTGTTCCGCGGCGCCATCGCGGCCTCGGTGGTCATGGCGATCCTGGCGCTGGGCGCCGGCGTCGCTGCCGTCATGGCAATCCGCAGCGAGGAGCGCGCAGCGCGCAACTTCGAACGGACGCTCGATCAGTCAGACGCGCTTGTCGCTAAATTTTCCAACGAGCTCCAGCACCGCGTCGGCATCTCACAGGACAACATCCGGCGCATCCTGGTTCTCATCGAAAATCAGTTGGACTCGCTTGCCGACACCGAGCAGCGTTCGCCACGGCTGGCAGTCAGCCGCGCCAACATGATCAGTGCGCTGGTCTGGAACTACATCGGGCTCGGCGACTTGCAAAAGGCCAGGGAGCGCGCTGAAGATTGCATCGGCAATTTGCGTCCGTTGCAAAGCGCAAATCCCAAGGAATTCGACTCCGCGTATTTGTTGGCAGCTTGCCTTGAAGGACTCGCCAAGGCGTTGATGAACCGATCTCTGGTGAAAGACTCCATCAAGGCCTACCAGGAGAGCATCGCACTCCGGCGGCAACTGCTGGCGGCGAATCCTGCCAACACCGCTCGTCAACTCGAGCTCGGTCACGTGCTGACATATTACGCGTTTGCCGAGCTGTTGTCCGAGAACCTTGACGAAGCGTTTGCCCGTTCGGAAGAATCGCTCGCCCTCACCAAGGCGCTCGCCGACCGGGACAACCAGAACGCGGAGTGGATGCGTGAGTATGTCGACAGCCTGAACAGCAGCGCCTTGGTGTTGTTTTCGAAGAAGGACCTGGCGGCGGCGACCAGGGCTTTCACCGAAGCAATCCGGATCGCCCAGGACCTCGTCACCAAGGACGAAGGCAATGCGACGATGCGGCGATACCTGTCGAATATCCTGGCCAACGCTTCGGACGTGCTGTTCGATCTGAACGAGAACGACAAGGCGCTGGCCCTCCTGAGCCGCAGCGTCAATTTCAAGCGCAGGCTCCATATCATCGACGCCCAGAATGCGACGTGGGAACTCGAGCTGTCGCTCTCGCTGGTCAAGCTGGGACGCAGCCAGTTCGCGCTGACGAAAGTCGACGACGCGTTCGTGTCGCTCGATGAGGCCCGCGGCCGGATGCAGGCATTGCTGAGCCGCGACCCTGCCAACGCGCTGCGGCGGTGGATGCTGATCGATTGCGTGATGACAATGGCGTGGGCCAGCCGCGAGAGGGGCGATCCGAAAGCCGCCAGGGACTACGCCATGCAGGGCATCGCGGTGGTCGACGGCCTGGTCGAGATCGACCCGACGGACGTGATCGTGGGCTGGATCAAGGACATGAAGGGCAAGGCACAGGCCTTCATCGCCGCGCTGCCGGCGGAGTAATCCGACCCGTCGGTCTTGATTGCGAGCTGTTGCCGTCCCTACAGCCCGCTGAACCAGTTGTAGCCCTGCTCCTCCCAGTAGCCGGGATTCCAGTTGTTGATGACGGCAATCTCCATCACGTATTTCGGATTTTTGAAGCCGAGCTTGGTCGGAATCCTCACCCTCATCGGGAACCCGTATTTGCGCGGCAGGATTTCCCCGTCGAACTTGAACGTCATCTGGGTCTGCGGGTGCAGCGCGGTCGCCATGTCGATCGAGGTCGAGTAGCCCTCGGCGCACCGGAACCAGACATACTTCGCGCGGGTGTCGGCGCCGACCCGGCGCAGGAATTCGGAGAGCCGCACGCCGGACCACTTACCGATCGCGCTCCAGCCTTCGACACAGATCAGGCGCGTAATCTGCGTCTCCTCCGGCAGCGCATAGAGTTCGTCGAGCGTCCACGACTTCTTGTTGTCGACCAGGCCGCCGACCTCAAGTTTGTAGTCGGCCTTGTCGACCTCGGGCGCCTCGTCCTCCGGGTAATAGGCGTTGAACGGGAACGGCCGCCTCACCGCGCTCTCCGGATAGGTCGGCGCGAGCTTGTTCGGATCGAACAACCATGCCTGCACGCGGTCGTTGAAGTAGGAAATCTTCATCAACGCGCGCTCCGCCGACAGGCTGTCGGTGATGTCGCAACCCGCCAGCACCGCGAGCGCGCCGAGGCTCGCGCCGCCGCGCAGGAACTTGCGGCGGGCCGGATCGGGCAGCAGCCTTGCGGCATCCTTGATCAGCAGCTTCGGATCGACGCCGTGAGGATATTTGCGGATGCGGGACATGCGCGGTCTCCTCAGCGCCCGACGATCATGGCGCGCAGGCTCTTCGGCACTACGAATGCCATGACGACATGGATCAGCACGAAGCCGGCGATCGCCGCCATGGCGATGAAATGTACGTAGCGCGCGGCCTCGTAGCCGCCGAACAGTGCGGCCAACGTCTGCAACTGCACCGGCTTCCACATCGCAAGGCCGGACAGAACGATCAGCACGCCGGCGAGGATGACGCCGACATAAAGCAGCTTCTGGATGGCGTTGTAGACCGCGAGATCGTCGTGCGCGAGGCGCCCGGTCAGCGCGGCCTTGACGTCCCCGGCCAGTTCGGCCGCGCGGATCGGCACGAATTTCCGGCGAAAGCGGCCGGTCGCAAAACCAAGCGCCACGTAGACGATGCCGTTGACGACGAACAGCCACATCGCGGCGAAATGCCAGAGCAGCGCGCCCGCGAGCCAGCCCCCGAGCGTCACGCTGCGGGGAAACCGGAACGGAAAAAGCGGGGATGCGTTATAGATTTCCCAGCCCGACATGATCATCAGCAGCACGGCGACCGCATTGATCCAGTGGGTGATCCGCACCCACGCCGGATGAATGACCGGTCGCGCGGCGGCCGCCGGCATCGAATGGTGAGCTTCTGCGGCTTCGACGGCCATGAACCACCTGTCGGACAGCGCTATATAACAAACCCCGCGAGGCCCTGCGCCTCACATTCCCGTCACGCCGGCGTGCGGCCGGCGCTTACCGGAAATACGTGCCGCCGCCCGGCGGGATGCATGTCACGCGCACCGGTTCGTGCTAGCGTGCGGCGCCGGACCACCACAGACCTTTACCGAGCGCGACCATGTCGAAGGCAAACTCCGGCAATTTCTTTGAAGATTTCCGCACCGGCCAGACCATCCGCCACGCCACGCCCCGCACCGTCACGGTGGGCGATGTCGCGCTTTACAATGGATTGTTCGGCCCGCGGTTCGCGGTGCAGTCGTCCGACGCCTTCGCCCAACGGATCGGCTACCCGCGGTCGCCGATCGACGACCTCCTGGTGTTTCACGTCGTGTTCGGCAAGACCGTGCCGGACATTTCGCTGAATGCGGTCGCGAACCTCGGCTACGCCAACTGCCGCTTCCTTGCCCCCGTCTATCCCGGCGACACTCTCCATGCGGTGTCCGAGGTGATCGGGCTCAAGGAGAACTCCAGCCGCAAGACCGGCATCGTGTTCGTCCGCTCGTCCGGCTTCAAGCAGGACGGCAGCAAGGTGCTGGAATATGTCCGCTGGGTGATGGTGCGAAAGCGCGACGACAAGGCGCCGGCGCCACCCGAGCATGTGCCGCGGCTGCCCGACATCGTCACGCCCTCGACGCTGGGCGACGCCTGCCCGCCGATCGACGTCGCCGGATACGATTTCGAACTCGCCGGCAGTCCGTCCCGCTTCGGCGACTACACCGTCGGGGAAAAGATCGACCACGTCGACGGCATCACGGTCGAGGAGGCCGAGCACATGATTGCGACGCGACTGTATCAGAATACCGCGCGCATTCATTTCAACCAGTTCGCCGCCGCGCAGGACCGATTTGGCCGCCGGCTGATTTATGGCGGCCACGTGATCTCGCTCGCCCGCGCGCTGTCATTCAACGGTCTTGCCAACGCCTTCCACGTCGCCGCGATCAACGGTGGACGGCATGTTTCCCCGTTATTTGCGGGACTTACGGTGTTCGCCTGGTCAGAGGTACTTGCCAAGGCTGACCTGCCGGGCCGGTCCGACCTCGGCGCGCTGCGCCTGCGTACGGTCGCCACCAAGGACCGGCCGACCCCGGATTTCCCGTACAAATCGGAGGGGGCCGACGATCCGGCAGTCCTGCTCGACCTCGACTACTGGGTGCTGATACCGCGCTGACGACGGCGAGAGGCACAAATCCGATTTGCGGAGCCATCGCGCGTCGATGGCCGGCATAAACACTCCATAATTACCGTCTGAATTTCCGGACCCAGATACCTACAGGCCCACTCCGGGCAAGCATTTTTGCAACAGCTCTCGGAATTGCAGCGCCCGCTTCATCGGAAAGGCCACACTGCGCTTGTGCGTTCGGCCAAAGCCGTCATACACCTTTTGTTAACGTTACTTTGGGGCGTGCAGCCGGCGGAAGGGGGGGCCCTCCGACGGCAAAAATGGGGGATCAGATGAAAACGGTGAAGACACTTCTCCTCGGGACCGCTGCGGGCTTGCTCGCGGTTGCCGGGGCTCAGGCCGCCGACATGCCGGTCAAGGCTAAGCCGGTCGAATACGTCAAGATCTGCACCCTCTACGGGGCAGGCTTCTACTATATCCCGGGCACCGACACCTGCTTGAAGGTCGGCGGCTACGTCCGCGTCCAGACCGACCTGCATGGCGGCTCCGGCGGCATCGTCGATGGCTCGGGCCCGCAGATGGCCGGCCAGGCCCGCTTCACCCGCGATCTGACCAACGACATCAACTACCGGGTCCGCGGCGTCGTCACGCTCGACGCGCGCACGCAGACCGAATACGGCACGCTGCGGTCCTACATCCGCGCCGGCTGGGAGAACACCACTCCGGCGGCGACGGGCGGCGGCACCACGGCGATCTCGTTCTGGGATCGCGCGTTCATCCAGTTCGCCGGCTTCACGGTCGGTCGCGCGCAGTCGTTCTTCGACATGTTCACGTATGGCGGCGCCTACTCCTACCTGAACGTCCGCACCGCGGGCGACACCGGCGCCTCCGGTCAGAACCTCTGGGCCTACACGGTTCAGTTCGGCAACGGCGTGTCCTACTCGGTCTCGCTCGAAGACCCGGCGACCCGCAAGGCCGGCACGTGCGACGCGACGCAAGCCTGCTGGGGCATCAATGGCGGCTTGATCCTCGACAACGGCATGACCATCCAGCCGGGCTCAACCGGCGCAGCCAACCAGCACGGCTTCCGGGTTCCGGACATCATCACCAACCTGCGCATTGACCAGGCTTGGGGTTATGCCGGCATCTCGACCGCGATCCACGAAGTGAGCGGCGCCTACTACGGCACCGGCAACAACGTGAACAACGGACATCCGGCCGACAAGTATGGCTGGGCGTTCTCGGCCAGCGGCCTGTTGAACCTGCAGGGCGGCGACATCATCGGCGTCAACTTCGTGTGGTCGAAGGGCGCGCCGGGCTATGCGACGAACTCCAACGCCTGGCAGTACTACAACTCCAGCAGCAGCGTGGGCATTGGCTGGCTGGTCGACGGCATCTTCGACAACACCGCCGGCCGCCAGGACATCGAACTGACCACTGCCTGGAGCATCAACGCCGCTTACCAGCACGTCTGGGGCGCGGCCGGGACGTTCGGCGGCAAGTGGCGGACCTCGGTCTACGGCGGTTACGTGAACATCTCGTACTCCGACCGGGCGAAGGATATCATCCTCTCGCACTTGCCTGGCGCGGCCGGTACGAGGCCCTGCGGCGTGCCGGTTGCCGGCGCGGTGTGGCCTCCGCTCAACATCACGCCGGGCTCCAACGACTGCAACCCGGACTACAGCTTCTACCAGATCGGTTCGCGGACGCAGTTCAACCCGGCGCCGCTGATGGATATCGGTCTCGACGTGTTCTACACGCGGCTCAACTCCGCGTTTAAGGGCTCCTCGCCCAATCTCTATCCGGCGAACGGTTCGCGGCCTGCGGTCAATGTGATCGACGATCAGAGCACCCTGACGGCGATCCTCCGCTGGCAGCGTAACTTCTTCCCATGATCGCCTGATTTTCACTCGACCTTGTTGTTGGCCCCCGGCGTGCTGCTCTCACGCCGGGGGTTTTCCTTTTCAGGCCAACGGTCGTGCGGACTCCCAGCCGAAGGCCGCCGTGACGAATGCGGAGCCGTGTCAGCGCGGAGGCGTCAGCGCCGTGGACTTTGTCTCCTCGGTGATCACCCCGCAGGCGATCCGGTCGCCGGAATTCCCGGCGGGATCCGTCAGTTGATCGTCTGCGTTGGCGTGAACCACCATCGACGTCCCGTCTTCCTTGAACAACGAGTTCGGCTTGCCTTTCTCGAGCGTCACGTCGGCGTTCGTCAGCGTGGCGGTGGCCTTGCCGTTCTTCAGAACGCGCAGGTTACGCATGTCGCCGGCATGATGACCCTGGCGGGATCGCAGGCCATGCTTCCTCTCGTTCGGATTGAAGTGCGGCCCTGCCGATGTAAACGGCGGCTCGCACTTGCCGACGGCGTGGATGTGGAAGCCATGTTCGCCAGGCGAGAGATCATTCACCGACACCCGCAGCCGGACGCCGGCTTTCGTCTGCGTCAGCAGGACGGTCCCGACCTCTTTGCCGTCGACCGACATCAGCACGGCCCTGGCGGTCAGGGCCGGTGTGCGGGCCGGCGCCGCAAATTTCCAGGCTTCGGCCTTCGAATCGTAAGAGTATCCCGGCGTCGCACCGATCGCAGCGAACGCGACAACAATACCAGCCGCCCACAACCCGGATGCTCTCATAGTCTCGATCCTGTTCGATGAAGACGCACAGCCCTATAGCAGAGTTCCACGCATTGGCGAGATGAGGGTCGAACGCCGGTCCCCGCCGGCAGGGCCGCAGGTTTGCCGGCCGTTCAAGCCGAACTGCGCAGATGTTCCACGAGCTGGCGGGCGAACGGCGGCAAATCGCCGAGGCTGCGGCAGCAGATCGTCAGTTCGCGCGCCGCCCAGGGATCGGTCAGCGCCACCCGCACGATCGCCATGGTGCGCTCCACCCGCCGCGCGGTGGATTCCGGCACGATGCCGATGCCGACGCCGCACTCGACCAGCCGGCAGACCGCATCGAAGCTGCGCAGCTGCACGCGCAGCCGGAGCGGCTGGCCGATACGCGAGGCTTTGTCCGCGAGGAAGCGCTGCAGCGCGCTCGCCCGGTCAAGCCCGACGAAATCATGATTGAGCACTTGGGCGAACGCCACCTCAGGGCGGCTGGCAAGCTCGTGGCTGCGCGACACCACCAGCACGAAGCGGTCCTTGCGGAACGGAAAGGTCTCGAGCGTGCTGGCGTCGACGGTGCCGGCGACAATACCGATGTCGGCGACGCCCTCGGCGATCAGGCCGACGATCTCGTCGCTCAAACGCTCTTCCAGGTCGACGCTGACGTGAGGATGCGACGCCAGAAACGAGCTGAGCGCCTCGGGCAGGAATTCGGTGAGCGCGTTGGTGTTGGACAGCACCCTCACCTGCCCGGCGAGTCCGCCCGCATAGGCGCCGAGATCCTCCCGCAGCCGCTCGGCCTGCCGCAGGATGGTCCGCGCATGCTGCAGCAGCGTGCGGCCAGCCTGGGTCGGCGTGACGCCTTGGCGGCCGCGGACCAGAAGGGCAGCGCCCAGCGCCTCTTCCATGTTGCGGATGCGCGTCGAGGCGGCGGCGAGCGCCAGATGGGCGCGTTCCGCCCCGCCGGTAATGCTGCCGGCTTCCATCACGTGGCGAAACAGGCTGAGATCGGCCAGATCGAAACGCATGGTCGCGCTGCCCAGCATGAGGCTTCGTATAATGCGAAGGAAGCTTACGCAAAAATCTGATTGCGCAGCCATTTTTCACTATTCATATTCGCATCTGACGAAGCTGACGTCAAATGGGCGCTAATTTTGGTCACGCGGCCCGGTGGCGTTCGCTCAGAAGCAATCTAATGTTGGTGCCGCAATTGCCCCGACCCGACGACCGTCCAAGAATAGAATCAAGAATGGAGAAGTGAGCATGGCGAAGGCCCCCGCGGAGCGGCCGCTCTCGCCCCATCTGTTCATCTACAAGCCGACGCTCACGATGGTCCTGTCGATCGTGCACCGGATCACGGGCGCCGGACTGTATTTCGGCACCCTGCTGATGGCGTGGTGGCTGCTGGCTGCGGCATCCGGTCCGACCGCCTATGCGGGCATCGGCTCGTTCATGAGTTCCTGGCTCGGGCGCGTGATCCTGTTCGGCTACACTTGGGCGCTGATCCACCACATGCTCGGCGGCATCCGGCATTTCCTCTGGGATTTCGGCCGCGGCTTCGGCCCGCAGGAACGCGAGTGGCTGGCGCACGCCACGGTGATCGGCTCCGTCACGCTGACGATCATCGTGTGGGTGGTCGGCTACCTGTTCATGGGAGGAGGACGCTGATGGCCGGCGGCAAGCTCAGCACACCGCTCGGGCGCGTACGCGGACTGGGTTCGGCGCAATCCGGCACCGGCGAATTCTGGCGCCAGCGCCTGACCGCGGTCGCGGGCGTGCCGCTCACCATCGCGTTCGTCGTGATCGTGGTCGGGCTTCTCGGCCGCAACCATGCCGCCGTGGTGCAGATTCTCGGTTCCCCGCTCGTCGCCGTGATCATGCTGCTGTTCATCACGACGATCGTGCATCCACATGCGCATCGGCATGCAGATCATCATCGAGGACTATGTGCACGACGAGCGGCACAAGCTGTTCCTGCTGATGGCCAACACGTTCTTCACCGTCGCGGTCGGACTGGCGTCCGCGTTCGCGATCTTCACGCTCAGCTTCAAGGTGTAATCCGTGGCGACCAACGGTTCAGGCAACGGCAGTACTCCGGCGGTCAACGGCCGGGCCTATCCGATCGAGGATCACAGCTACGACGTCGTGGTGGTCGGCGCCGGCGGTTCGGGCCTGCGCGCGGTCGTCGGCTGCAGCGAAGCCGGGCCTCAAGACCGCCTGCATCACCAAAGTGTTCCCGACCCGCTCGCACACGGTCGCGGCACAGGGCGGCATCGCCGCCGCGCTCGGCAACATGGGCGAGGACGACTGGCGCTGGCACATGTACGACACCGTCAAGGGCGCCGACTGGCTCGGCGACCAGGACGCGATTGAATACATGGTCCGCGAGGCGCCCGCCGCGGTCTACGAGCTCGAACACTGGGGCCTGCCGTTCTCGCGCCGCGAGCAGGACGGCAAGATCTACCAGCGTCCCTTCGGCGGCATGACCACGCACTACGGCAAGGGCACCGCGCAACGCACCTGCGCGGCCGCCGACCGCACCGGCCACGCCATGCTGCACACCATGTACGGCCAGGCGCTGCGGCATCAGGCCGAGTTCTTCATCGAGTATTTCGCCATCGACCTGATCATGGACGACGCCGGCCGCTGCCGCGGCGTGGTCGCGCTCCGGCTCGACGACGGCACCGTGCACCGGTTCCGCTCCCACATGACGATCCTCGCCACCGGCGGCTATGGCCGCGCCTACTTCTCCTGCACGGGCGCGCACACCTGCACGGGGGACGGCAACGCCATGGTGCTGCGGGCGGGCCTGCCGCTCGAGGACATGGAGTTCGTGCAGTTCCACCCGACCGGCATCTACGGCGCCGGCTGCCTGATCACCGAGGGTGCGCGTGGCGAAGGCGCCTACCTGGTCAATTCCGAAGGCGAGCGCTTCATGGAGCGCTATGCGCCCTCCGCCAAGGATCTCGCGTCACGCGACGTGGTCTCCCGCGCCATGACGATCGAAATCCGCGAGGGCCGCGGCGTCGGCAAGCTCAAGGATCACATTCACCTGCACCTCGACCACCTCGATCCGGCGATCCTGCACGAGCGGCTGCCGGGCATTACCGACACCGCGCGCATCTTCGCCGGCGTCGACCTGACGCGCGAGCCGATCCCGATCGTGCCGACCGTGCACTACAACATGGGCGGCGTCCCGACGAACTATCACGGCGAGGCGATCACCAAGAAGGACGGCAATGCCGATTACATCGTGCCCGGCCTGATGGCGCTCGGCGAAGCGGCCTGCGTGTCGGTGCACGGCGCCAACCGGCTGGGCTCGAACTCGCTGATCGACCTCGTGGTGTTCGGCCGCGCGGCCGCCCAGCGCTGCGCCGAAATTCTCACGGCCGGCGACAAGCACGCCGACCTGCCGAAGGACTCGGCCGATTTTGCGCTGGCGCGGCTCGACAAGTTCCGCCACGCCTCGGGCAGCACGCCAACCGCGCAACTGCGGCTGCGGATGCAGATGGTGATGCAGACGAACTGCGCGGTGTTCCGCACCGGCGAAGTGCTCGCGGAAGGCCACAAGCTCATTCACGAGGTGCTGAGCGGCGTCCCCGACATCAAGGTCACCGACCGCTCGCTGATCTGGAACAGCGATCTGGTCGAGACGCTGGAGTTCGACAATCTCGTGGCGCAGGCCGTGGTCACCATGGACTCGGCGAAGAACCGCACCGAGAGCCGTGGCGCGCATGCGCGCGAGGACTTCCCGGACCGCGACGACAAGAACTGGATGAAGCACACGCTGTCGTGGCTCGATGCCCGCGGCAAGGTTACGCTCGACTACCGGCCGGTGCACACCTACACGCTGACCAACGAAATGGCGTATATCGAACCGAAGGCAAGGGTGTATTGAGGCGGATCATGACGGATACCGACAATCTGACGCTGCAGTTGCTTAGGCAAATCGACCAGAAGCTGGAAAAGTTGCTCATGAAGCTGTCCAGCGAAGGCCGTCCTGAGCTCAACGATCTCGACGAAGCCCGTCGACGAGCCGCATATGCAAAGGAAATCGCCGCCCTAACGCCTCGTACTGCTCGGCAGACGGACGCGGTGCAGTTACTGCACGAGGATCGATTGCGGTGATCGTCGTCGATGCGTCAGTCGCTGTGAAGTGGCTTGTCGAGGAGGAAGGGCATCAGTTGGCTCTGCGTTTGTTGGAAAAGAACTTTTCCGTGATTGCGCCCGATCTGATCTTCTCCGAAACCGCCAATGTTCTGTGGAAGAAACTTCGACGCGGCGAGGTGACGCCAGAGCAGGCCGAACGCGGCTGTCGCGCCCTTCCTAGTTTTTTCGAGGGCGTGGTTTCCACGGCGTCTCTTGTCGAGAATGCCTTGGCCCTCGCCAGGCAGTTCGATCATCCGGTTTACGATTGCGTCTATCTTGCTTGTGCTCAACAGCAAGGCACGAAGCTCGTAACGGCCGACCAAAAGTTCGTTTCGCATCTCAAGAATCGCGGATCGGGCCATCTTGTGATCGCCTTGGAGGAACTCCGCCACGCTCAGCCCCGCCGAGTCGAAGGCTGGACTGTCGATATCGTCCGACGAATTGGCCCGGGTTCTTGCACTCGCCGATCAGTTTGGACAGACCTTATCGTTTGTGAGGGAGCAGGTTGGTAAGGCGACAGAACTCGGTGGCATCAAATGGGTCAATACAGCCGATCTGGTCCCTGCATTCGATTCCCCCGCGCGCCGACGCTTGGAACAAGCGATCAGCACTCTCCCAAAGGAAAACGTGGGCGATCTCGTCTCCCTGGCGTGGCTTGGTCGCGGTTATGACGGAAACGATTGGGCGTACATTCGCAACAATGCTCGCGAGATGCTGGGCGACGACCCCATGGAGCACTTGGGCTATGTCATTTCTCTCCTGATTTACGTTCAAGACGGAATGCGGAAGATCGGCAAATCTCGCAACCGGAACCAAGACCTTTCCGATCCTGATTCCAAACCAGAGACGTAACCATGGTCGAAATCACCCTCCCGAAAAACTCCAAGGTCACCGAAGGCAAGACCTGGGGCTTCCCGACCGGCGCGCAGAACGTGCGCGAATACCGCATCTATCGCTGGGACCCGGACGAGGGCAAGAACCCGCGCATCGACACCTATTACGTCGACACCGGCGATTGCGGCCCGATGGTTCTCGACGCGCTGATCTGGATCAAGAACAACATCGACCCGACGCTCACCTTCCGCCGCTCCTGCCGCGAAGGCGTGTGCGGCTCGTGCTCGATGAATATCGACGGCACCAACACGCTCGCCTGCACGAGGGCGGCGACCGACATCAAGGGCGCGGTGAAAATCTATCCGTTGCCGCACCTGTCGGTGGTGAAGGATCTCGTGCCCGACCTCAACAATTTCTACGCCCAGCACGCCGAGACTCAGCCCTGGCTGCAGACGGTGTCGCCGACGCCGCAGAAGGAATGGAAGCAGAGCCACGACGACCGGCAGAAGCTCGACGGGCTGTATGAGTGCATCCTGTGCGCCTGTTGCTCGACCGCCTGCCCGAGCTACTGGTGGAACTCCGACCGCTTCCTCGGTCCGGCAGCGCTCCTGCAGGCCAACCGCTGGATCCAGGACAGCCGCGACGAAGCGACCGGCACGCGGCTCGATAACCTCGAAGACCCGTTCCGGCTCTACCGCTGCCACACCATCATGAACTGCGCGAAGGCCTGCCCCAAGGGTCTCAACCCCGCCAAGGCCATCGCCGAAATCAAACTGCTGATGGTCGAGCGCAAGGTCTAGTCGCGTCCCGCCTAGACCGCTTTCCGCTCCGCCGGGCGTCTTGTGCGGAGCGTCCCCGCCTTTGTACGGTGTGCCCTGAGGAAACGACGGCCGGAACCACCGGCCGCCAGAAACCAGGAAGGAGCGCCGTCATGGCCACGAGTTCGGGGGTTCGTCGCGTCATCACTACGGTCGACAAGAACGACAAGGCGGTCGTGCTGATCGATGACATTTCGCCCCACAAGAAGACGCGGCCCAGCAGCCAGACCACGTCGCACCTCGTGTGGGTGACCGACCAGACGCCGGCCGACCTCTCCGGAACCAAGGACCGCGCCGCGATCGAGATCGGCATCCAGCCGCCGCGCGGCGGCTCGGTGTGCCGCGTCGTCGAATTTCCGCCAGAGACCGAGGAGATGCGCAAGCTCGATCCGCACACCATGCATGCGAGCCTGGGCGACGGCGTGCCCAAGCGCGGCCTGCCGCCGCGCCACCCGGCGATGCACCGCACCCGTACCATCGACTACGCCATCGTGCTCTCCGGCGAGATCGACATGCTGCTCGATGACAGCGAGGTGCATCTCAAGGCCGGCGACGTGCTGGTGCAGCAAGCCACCAACCATGCCTGGGTCAATCGTGGCACGCAGCCCTGCCGCATCGCCTTCGTTCTGATCGACTCGAAGGAGCCGTAGGCTCGCGGTTGTTGCGCCCTCTCCCCTTGCGCGAGAGGCCGCCGCAGCGGATCAACGACAAGAATGGGTGAGGGTCGCTACTCGCCTCTACCCCTTGTATCTGTCCGAAATCGCCGTCGGGCGTATTGTTTTGATGGCGGGTGCGGGCGGGAGACCGATACCCCTTTGGTCCTCGAGACCGTGGGTGAGCGAGGCTCCCCGTCCGCAGTTCCAACGAACCCGAACAGTCGCTTGGTCCGCCGTGCGAGACCGCATTTGCAAGGACGGGTCATGGAACAGACATTCATCGGCATCGACGTTTCGAAGGATCGGCTGGACGTTCACGTGCGGCCTTCGGACGAAGCCTTCGCGGTTGCGCGCGACGGCGTCGGCTTGGCCGCGCTGGTCGAGCGTCTCGGCGCGCTCGATCCGCGTTTGGTGGTGCTGGAAGCCACCGGCGGGTTCGAGTTGACGGTGGCGGCGGCTCTGGCGGCCGCCGGGATGCCGCTGGCGGTCGTCAACCCCCGGCAAATCCGCGACTTCGCGCGCGCCACCGGCCAGCTTGCCAAGACCGATGCGCTCGATGCCAAAGTCATCGCCCGCTTCGCCGAGCAGGTGCGGCCCGAGCCACGGCCGGTGCCCGACGCGCAGGCTCGCGCGCTCGGCGAACTGGTCGCACGCCGGCGGCAAATCATCGAGATGATGACGGCCGAGCGCAATCGCAGGGGGCAGTTGACCAGCCGGCGCCTGGTCAAGGGCGTCGAACGCGTCCTGGCGGCACTGCAGAAGGAGCTCAGCGAGATCGAACGCGAGATCGGCGACGGCATCCGCGGCACGCCCGCCTGGCGCGAGCGCGACGAACTGCTGCGCTCGGTCCCGGGCATCGGCAACGTCGTCGCCCGCACCCTGATCGCCGACCTGCCCGAACTCGGACACCTCGACCGCAAGCAGATCGCCGCCCTCGTCGGAGTGGCTCCGCTCAATCGCGACAGCGGCGCCATGCGCGGCAAACGCACCACCTGGGGAGGACGCGCCAAGGTGCGAAGCGCCCTCTATATGGCCGCCCTGGTCGCCAGTCGGCACAATTCGGTGCTCGCAGCCTTCTACCAACGTCTCGTCTCCGCAGGAAAAGCCAAGAAGCTCGCCATCACCGCCGTCATGCGAAAGCTCCTCACAATCCTCAACGCCATGATCCGGGACAGCACACCTTGGCAAAACGCTTGACTAACAAGACAGTCGCTCACCCATCCGAGCGCGTTGAGACGATAGCGTTGCCCTCTCCTGCAAGGGGAGAGGGCGCACTCACTCCAACCGCAAATGGAGCACCGCCCGTGATCGGCCGCAAAGACGACCCCGCATTCCTGTACTTCCCCACCAACTATCGCTGGTCGATGGGGCTGCTGATCTGCCTGTCGGCCGCGCCGTGGACCGGCGTCGAGATCGACGAGGTCCATCGCGTCGGCCGTGCGCTCGAAGACCATGTCGGCGACGACGACGCTTGGTTCGAGGAATGGACCCGCATGGGCGACAAGATCGAAGCCCGCGGGCGTGACGAGGAGCGCAAGGGCCACCGCGCACCGCGGCGTCGTGCTTCATGCGCGCCAGCCGCTACTACCAGACCGGCGAGCGCTTCATCCATCCGCGCTCGCAGCGCAGCATGGACGTCTACGCCAAGTCGGTGAAAATCTTCCAGGACGCCGCCGCCGTCATTCGCCATCCGCGTATCGAGCCGGTCGAGGTGCCGTACGGCGCCACCAGCCTGCCGGCACTGCTGGTGCATCCCGACCCCGCCGTCACCGGCGGCAAGCCGGCGCCCTGCATGGTGTTCTTCGACGGCTTCGACGTCACCAAGGAGCTGCAATACGGCTACGGCGTGCCCGATCTCGCGGCCCGCGGCATCGGCTGCCTGATCGTCGACGGGCCGGGCAACGGCGAGAGCGTGCGCTTCCGCAACCTGCCGCTGATCGCCGAGACCGAGCACTATGCGACGCCGGTCTACGAATATCTCGCCGGCCGACGCGAGTTCGACCCCAAGCGCATCGGCGTGATGGCGCTGTCGCTCGGCGGCTACTACGCGCCGCGCGCGGCGTCGCTCGAGCCGCGCTTCGCCTGCTGCGTCGCCTGGGGCGCGCAGTGGGACTACCACGCGATCTGGGCGAAGCGGCTCGACGAGCTTGCGTCCGGCAAGGTGCTGTCGCTGTCGGTGCCGCCGGAGCATCTGCAGTGGGTGCTGGGCGTCGACAGCCAGGAGGCGGCGCTGAAGAAGCTCGAAGGCTTCCGCCTCGACGGCATCGTGCAGCAGATGACAGTGCCCGTTCCTTCTGCTGCACGGCGGCGGCGACGAACAGATTCCGCTGGCGCTCGCCGAGAAATGCTTCGCGGCGGTCGGCTCGAAGCAGAAGACGTTCAAGGTGTTCCAGCGCGAGGAAGGCGGCTTCCATCACTGCCAGGTCGACAACGTCACGATCGGCGTGCATTTCATGTGGGACTGGATCGAAGACGTGCTGAAACCGGGCGGCTAACGGGCGGTCTCTCTATCGTCATGACCGGGCAATGACACCGAAAGTGACGCAAACGCTACGGAAAATTACAGCACATCGCATCAGGACATCGCATGACTCAACCGCTCTACATCACCGAGGCCGAGGTGGCGCGCCTCGTCACCGTCAAGGATGCGATCGCCGCGCTGGAGGAGATGTTCGCCTCCTGGGGCGATCCGTTGATGCAGAACCTGCCGCGTCAGCGCGCCAAGCTGCCGACCGGCGCGTTCAACCACATGGGCGCGTCCTACGGCGCAAAGAACATCTACGGCCTCAAGGCCTATGCGGGCGGCAAGGGCTCGACCCAAGGCCACGTGCTGATCTACTCGAACGACGATTTTTCGCTCAAGGCGATGATCGAATGCGACCTGCTCGGCCAGACCCGCACCGGCGCAGCGAGCGGGCTCGCCACCAAGCTGATGGCCAATCCGGACGCCCGCACGCTCGGCGTCATCGGCACCGGCCGGCAGTCGCGCGCGCAGGTCATGGCGGTGTGCGCGGTGCGGCCGATCGAGCGCGTGCAGGTGTTCGTTCGCACCGCTGCGAGCCGCGAGGCTTACGCCCGAGAAATGGAGAAGACGCTCGGCATCGAGGTCCGTCCGGTCGCGACCGCCGAGGCCTGCGTCGGCGAGGCCGACGTCGTCGTCACCATCACCAAGTCGGCCGAGCCGGTGTTCCGCGCCGACTGGCTGGCGAAGGGCGCGCACGTCAACGTGGCGGGCGCGAATTCCGGCCGACCGGCGCGAGGTCGACGCCGAAACGGTGTTGCGCGCCGCCGTGAAGGCGACCGACCAGATCGCGCAGGCCAAGGTCGAGGCGGCCGAATTCCGCGATCTGGTGGCGGCCGGCAAGCTCGCCTGGACCGATGTCCGCGAACTGGGCGACATCGTCACGCGGCAAGGCCAAGGGCCGAGTTTCGCCGTCCGACGTGACGTTGTTCAAGTCGCTCGGCATCGCACTCGAGGACATGGCGTTCGGCGAGGTGATCTACCAGAAGGCGCTGGCGCAAGGCGTCGGCCGGCGCTTCTGAGCTCGAGGCTCTTGCGGTTTCCGGCCGCGATCAACCGCGACTGGCGATCACGACGACGTAGCCGTCGTCATCCCGCACCCATAGCTCGCGGCACCCTGAATGGATGTTGACCTGCGGTCCCAGCAGCACGGTTGCATTCATCGTCCTGGCCCGTTCCACCAGGCCGTCGAAATCGTCCACCTCGAACCAGATCAAGACGCCGTGGCCGCAGGGTCCCCTGCCGGGGTCGGTGAGGTTCGGATGGCCCTCATCGTCCCAACTATGCAATTGCAGAACGAGCTGACCATTGTCGAGCAGACGCTGGTAGATGTGATCGTGGTCGCTCTCGCCCAGGCGGACCAGGCCAAGCAATTGCTCATACCAAGTCGTACTGGCACGCACATCCCGAACGGCAAGCAGCGGCTGCGGTCGAATGCTCGTCCCGGCGTGTTGCACGGACTCAACTCCATCTGAATTCGCCGTGATCGGGAAGCCCCGTGCGCCAACACGCAGACGCGTCACTTCCCCAGCATGCCGGCCTTCTCGATCACCGGCGTCCAGCGCACGGTCTCGGCCGCGATGAACTGGCGCAGCCGGGCGGGATCCATCGGATCGACCAGCATGCCGTCTTCCCGCATACGCTTCTGGTTCTCCGGCTTCGACATCACGACATTGACCTCGCGATTGATCTTGTCCGCGATCTCACTGGGCAGGCGCGCCGGCCCCACCAGGCCGAACCAGTTGATGCCGACGACGTCGTAGCCGAGTTCCTTGAAGGTCGGCAGGTCCGGATAGTCCGGCATCCGCTGGTCGCCGGCGAGCGCGAGCGGAACGATGGTGCCGCCGCGGATCTGTCCGGCTGCCGACGTCACGGTCGGGGTAGCGAAGTCGATGTGGTTGGCGACGACATCCAGCAGGCTCTGCGCCGCGCCCTTGTAGGGGATCATCTCGAACTTGAGCTTCGCCGCAAGCTCGAACGACTGCGCCACCATCTGCCCGACGCTCGACAGCCCGGAGGTGCCGTAGCTCAGCGGCTTGGAACTGGCGCGCGACTTGGCGATGAACTCCTTGAGGGTGCGCACGTCGCTCTTCTGGCTGACGACGAACACGATCGGCGTGCCGGCCAGATAGGCGACCTGGGTGAAGTCCTTGACCGGATCGTAGCCGGCCTTGGGATTGGTCAGCGGGATGATGACGGCGAGCGACAGCGTGCTGATGCCGAAGGTGTAGCCGTCGGGCTCGGCGGCAGCGACCGCCTGCATGCCGATGACGCCGGCGGCGCCCGCACGGGTCTCGACGAAGAACTGCTGCTTGAACGCGGTCGAGAGGTGATCGGCCGCGATGCGCGCCAATTGATCGGCCGCACCGCCGGGCGCGAACGTGTTGATGATGCGGACCGGACGCGACGGCCAGTCCTGCGCCGGGGCGGCGGTCGTGAGCCCAGCCAAGACCACGAGCGCCGCTACGAGACGTTTCACGCTGGTTCTCCCTAAGTGCTTTCCGACGGCTGCTGATCTTGGATCATTCGACAACCAGAACGCCAATGATAATCACGATCATGCCACATCGTCCCCTCCCCCGCTTGCGGGGGAGGGATAGGGAGGGGGCATACGCAAAGACTCGTGCAAGCTCACCCCCTCCCCACTCCTCCCCCGCAAGCGGGGGACGGAGCAGACCGCGCACGCGGAAAGAAAGGCACTGCGCGCTAAATCCGGTATACGTTGCGGTTCTTGCCTTCCGAGACGTTGAGGAACAGTTCGTCGAGCGGGATCGGCCGCCTGATCACGCCGTGCTCGTGCGAGTAGATGACCAGTCGCTCGAAGTTCCGGGCGTTGCGATCGCCCAGGCCGTATTCCCACGGGTCCTTGCCGAGGATGCGCTCCTGCTCCTCCCAGGCCTCGCGGTACCAGGCGAGCGGCACGATGCGCGGATTCTCCATCCGCCCCATCGCCAGCGACTTGGCCTCCTGGAACGCCTTGTACAGGTTGATCGCGCACCCAGGGATGCCGCTCGACGATCTCCTGCTTGATGCCGACGACATGCATGATCGGAAAGATGCCGGTGCGGCGGTAGAACGCGATCTCCTCCTGCTTGTAGTCCGGAAACAGCCGCCCGACGCGCGGATCGCCGGCCGTGCAGCGGCTTGATCAGGTCGGGCGAGAGCAGCGCGTCGATCTCGCCCGCGACCAGCATGTCCTCGAGCGAAGCGCCCTCCGGACATCTGCGTGATGTCGAGGCCGGGCGGCGGCGTAAAATCGACGTCCTCGTCGAGTCTCGGTCAGCCACTTGAGCGACTTGTGCGGCACGCCGTAATCGTGCTCGAGGATGCCGCGCATCCACAGCCCGGCGGTGAACAGGAAGCCCTTGGTGCCGACCTTGCGGCCGATCAGGTCGGTCGGCTTGCTGATGCCCTTCGACGGTGTTGACGAAGATGAAGCCGTGGCGGAAGCGGCGATGCGGAAAGACCGGGATGGCGCGGAACGGCAGGTCGCGGTCGCGCGCCGCGATGTAGCCCGATCCGGAGACCTCCGCGATGTCGAACTCGCGGCCGCGCAGGAACCGCCAGTGCCGCGGCGAGGCCGCCATGTCGGTCAGCACCGTGAGTTCGATGCCCTCCGGCCGCACGATGCCTTCCTTCAGCGCGCGCATGATCTCGTAGTCACCGCAAGCGAACGTGAGTGGAATTCGGCGCGACATCGGGGACCTTTGCGTTTAGGTGCGAGGGGCAAGCGGCGTGACGAGAGCGACAACTTGGAGAAGTTCGCGCCGTGGATCAACCGGCGGCACCGGCGTTCGCCGAAATAGCGATGGCCGCTTCGCCGGGGCATCGCTATGATCGCGCAGCTTCACCGCATGGAGGCTCGCGATGCCGGGATTTCGCGCTGCCATCGGGATCTGTGCTGCACTTCTGCTGAGCGCGCCGCAGGCGTTGGCGCAGGAGCCCTACTACAAGGGCAAGCGGCTTTCGGTACTGGTCAACTACGCGCCCGGCGGGCCGACCGACATCGAAGGCCGGCTGTTTGCCAGACATATCGGCCGGCATATCGACGGCCAGCCGTCGATCGTGGTGCAGAACATCGACGGCGCCGGCGGCCTGATCGGCACCACGTATCTCGGCGAGATCGCGCCCAAGGACGGCACCATGATGGGCTATCTGACCGGCGCGGCCGGCGTCTACGCCAACGATCCCGACAAGCACCGTGTCGATCTGCGGACCTACGAGTTTCTCGCCTACCAGGCCGGCACCGCCGTCTACTACGTGCGCACCGACGTCGCGCCGGGCATGCGCGAGGCGACGGACATCGTCAAGGCACAGGGCCTGATCTCCGGCGGGCTCGCGGCCGACAACTCGAAGGACCTGCTGATCCGGCTGACGCTCGACATGCTGGGAATGCCGTACCGGCACGTCACCGGCTATCGCAGCAACCAGGCGGCACGGCTCGCGGTGCAACGCAACGAGATCAACCTGTTCGCCGAATCGCCGCCCGGCTATCGCAGCGTGGTCGAACCCAGCATGACGAAGCCCGGGCAGGTGATCCCGCTCTACTACGACCCCAACTTCAACGGCGAGGCGCTGACCGAACCCAGGCAGGTCGAGGGCTTGCCGGTGCTGTCCTTCCAGGAGCTCTACCGCAAGGTCAAAGGCGTAGCGCCTTCGGGGCAATCTGGGACGTGTACCTCGCGAGCATCGCGATCAACGGCGCGATGCAGCGGCTGCTCGCGCTGCCGCCGAACGCGCCGCCGGCCGCCGTCCAGGCGCTGCGCACCGCGGTACAGCGGCTCAACCACGACAAGGCCTACGCCGAGGACGCCAACAAGGTGATGGGCTTCGTGCCCGACTACGAGGGCGGGCCGGACACCAACGCGCAGGTGCGCAAGGTGCTCGCCGTCCGGCCGGAGATCCGCGCCTTCCTGACCGACTATCTCAAGGGCGGGAGGAAATGATCCAGCTTGGCTCCCCTCCCCGGCGAACGTAGCGGGTGGAGAGGGCTAACCGCACGCGCGATGCGTCGTCACATCGTCAGCACGATCTTGCCGAAGTGCTTGTTGTCGTGCATACGCGCATGCGCCTGCGGCACCTGATCGAGCGGGAAGCGGGCGTCAATCGGCAGTTTGAGCTTGCCGGACTTCACCGCGTCCCACAGATCGGCGCGCATGCAGCCGGCTGATCACCCGCACCTCGTCGACGGATGCGGGTGCGGAACGTCACGCCGATATAGTCGATGCGCCGCAGCGCATGCAGGTTGAAGTCGAAGTCCGCATTGGTGCCGGCGAGCCGCCCGACATTGACGATCCGGCCGAGCATCGCGGTCGCCCGCATCAGCGGCGTCACCAACGGCCCCGACAGCATGTCGACGACGACGTTCACGCCCTTGCCGTCGGTCGCCTTGAGCACCTGGTCGGGCCAGGTCGCATCGCGGGTGTCGATCGCGAGATCGGCGCCGAACTCGGTGAGCCGGGCGCGGCGCTCCGCGTTGGTGGACGTGCCGATCACCAGTCTTGGCGCCCATCAGCTTGGCGATCTGCAGGCCCATCAGGCCGACGCCGGAGCTTGCGCCCTGGATCAGCACGCTGTCGCCCGGCTGCATGCGTCCGGCGGTGATCAGCGCGTTGTGCAGCGTGATGAGGGAGACCGGCAGCGTCGCGGCATCCTCGAAATTCATGCCGTCGGGGATCGGGAAAGTACGCCCCCAGTCGCTGACCGCGTATTCGGCGTAGCCGCCGTTGCCCGAGCACATCACGCGGTCGCCCGGCCAGATGCTCCTTGACGTCGGGGCCGGTCTCGATCACTTCGCCGGCCCATTCGATGCCGATCGGCTGGCCGATGCCGCCGCCCGGACCATGCGGCAGACCGCGTGCGGTCGTGAGGTCGGCGCGGTTGAGCGCCGCCGCCTTCACCTTGACCAGCACCTCGTTGGGCTTGGGCCGCGGCTGCGGAATGTCGGCCACAACGACGCCCTTCTCGCTCGCAACGCCAGCCTTCATCATCTGCCTCCCGGACCTATCCGCCGTCATTGCCGGGCTTAGCCCGTCGAATACGGGCGTAAACGCCCTGGTGCCCGGCAATCCATTATCTTCGCAAGAAGGTTTTTCATTCGATGGATGCGCGGGTCAAGCCCGCGCATGACAATTCACAAATCGCCGCTGCGGCTATCACTCGATCGACACGTTGGCGGCCTTCGCGATGTCCGACCATCTGCGGGTCTCGCCCGCGAGGAACGCTGCGAACTCCTGCGGCGTGCCGATGCGCGGCTCCGAGCCGAATTTCGTCAGCAGGTCGCGGCACGTCGGGCGCCTTGAGCGTTTCGTTGATCACGCCGTTGAGCTTGCTGACGATGGCGGCCGGCGTGCCGGCCGGCGCCACGATGCCGGTCAGCAGCGTCGCGACGAAGCCGGCAACGCCCGCTTCCACCATGGTCGGGACGTCGGCCTCGACCTGCGTGTCGCGCTGGTCACGCCGAGCGCGCGCAGCTTGCCGTCGCGCGATGAGCGGCAACAGCACGACCGGGCTCTCGAACAGGAAATCGACCTGCTGGCCGAGCAGGCTGGTGATCGATTCCGCGCCGCCGCGGTGCGGCACGCCGAGGAAGTCGATCTTGGCCAGCGACCGGAACATCTCGCCGGTCAGGTGCGTGACGTTGCCGAAACCGGCGTGGCCGAAGTTGAGCTTGCCGGGATTGGCCTTGGCGTAGGCCAGGAACTCCGCAACGGTCTTCGCCGGGAACGCCGGGTTGCACCACCAGGATCATGTAGCTTTCGGAAACGCTCGCGACCGGCGCGAAATTCTTCACCGGGTCGTAGCCGGGATTCTTGGAGACCGCCGGGATCACGGCGAGCGTCGACGGTATTGCCGTAGAACAGCGTGTAGCCGTCGGGCTCGGCCGCCGCCAGCGTTCGCGCACCGAGCGCGCCGCCGGCGCCGGGCCGGTTGTCGATGATCACGCTCTGCCCGAGCGCCTGCTGCATCTTCTGCGCCAGCAGCCGCGCCAGCACGTCGGTCTGGCCGCCGGGCGGCGCCGGCACGATCATCTTGATCACCTTGTCCGGATAGGCGCCCTGCGCGTGCGCCGCTCCGGTGGCGACAACGGCGATGCCGGCGGCCACAATGCCGGAGAGCCAAGCCAGCCTGATGTTCATCCTCTCCTCCCAGATTTTTTTCGCGCCCCTGGACTTCTCCCAGTATAACGCGCGCCGACCACAGTCTACATCGGCGCGCCGCAGCGGGAAGGCGTGCTATCGTTGAAGACATCGAAAGTGGGCAGCTGCCCCGGAGATCGTAGATGCCGGAACGAACCAGACCGCCCTTTCGCGCCGACCATGTCGGCAGCCTGATCCGGCCCGACACGCTCGATCAAGGCGCGCGAACGCGCCGACAAGGGCGAACTGTCCGCAGGCCGAGCTCAGGCGCATCCAGCACGCCGCCATCCGCGACGTGGTGCGGCTGCAGGAGGAGATCGGCCTGAAGGTCGTGACCGACGGCGAGTACAATCGCCACTCCTGGCACCGCGACTTCATGCTGAAGTTCGCCAATGTCAGCCTCGTGCCGTCCAAGATGAAGGTGCGCTTTCATACCGCCGAGGGCGACCGCGAGAACAGCGCCGCCGGCGCTCAAGGTCACCGGCAAGCTCGCGCGGCCCGGCAGCGGCGGCATCTTCGTCGACGATTTCAAGTTTCTGGTCTCGATCGCGCGCGCGACGCCGAAGATCACCATCCCGTCGCCGACCGTGATGCACTTCCGCGGCGGACGCGAGGCGATCGACAGCGCCGCCTATCCGGACATCGCCGATTTCTACGACGATCTCGCCCGGCTCTACCGCGAGGAGATCGCCGACTTCGCCGCGCGCCGGCTGCCGCTATCTGCAGATCGACGAGGTCAATCTCGCCTATCTGTGCGATCCGGAGCTGCGCCGCGCAGGTCGCCAATATCGGCGAGGATCCCGGCCACGCTGCCGAAGACCTACGCGCAAGCTGCTCAACGACACGATCCGGGACCGACCGGCCGACATGACGGTCTGCATGCATCTCTGCCGCGGCAACTTCGCCGGCGCCTGGGTGGCGGAAGGCGGCTACGAGCCGATCGCCGACCTGCTGTTCAACCAGATCGAGGTCGACGGCTATTTCCTCGAATACGACAGCGACGCGCGCCGGCGGCTTCGAGCCGCTGCGCTTCCTGCCCAAGGGCAAGGTCGCGGTGCTGGGCCTCGTCACCACCAAGAGCCCGCAGATGGAAACCAAGGACGAGCTGAAGCGGCGCATCGACGAGGCGGCGAAGTTCGCGCCGCTCGAGCAGCTCGCGCTCTCGCCCGCAATGCGGTTTCTCCAGCGGCATCGGCGGCAACACCATGGACGTGGCGCGCGAGATCGAGAAGCTGCGCCTCGTGGTCGAGACCGCGCGCGAGGTCTGGGGCAGCGCGTAGTTCATCAACGATAGCCGCTCTAGCAGCGTGCACAGTGCGTTCCCTCCCCCGCCTGCGGGGGAGGGTTAGGGAGGGGGCACACAAAGGGATTCGAGCAAGCTCGCCCCCTCTCCACCTCTCCCCCGCAAGCGGGGCAGAGAGCAGACCGAGTCCGCTGCAGATTCCTCTACATGGCCGTACGAGCGTTCGTCTGCTAGCCTCGCATGGAACCAGAACAAATATCTCCGGGAGGCACCGTGCAGGAGCAAGTCAAAGACCGGCAGAGCAAGCTGTCGCAGCCCGTCCACAAGATGAAGATCGAGAAGGACGTCGACATCCCGATGCGGGACGGCACGCTGCTCAAGGCCGACGTGTTCCGGCCCGATGCGCCGGGGACATTTCCGGTCCTCATCAACATGGGCATCTACCAGAAGGACAAGCTCTGGGTGCCGCCGCACGACCTCGAGGAGGAGCCCAATCCGTACATGAACTGGGAGACCGTCAATCCGGAATGGTGGGTGCCGCGCGGCTACATCTGCCTGCGGGTCGACGAGCGCGGCTCCGGCAAGATCGCCGGGGCAGCTCATCGCCTATTCGCAGCAGGAGGCGATCGACTTCTACGACGCGATCGAATGGGCCGGCCACCAGCCCTGGAGCTCGGGCAGCGTCGGCACCATCGGCATCTCGTTCTTCGCGCGCACGCAGTGGTGGGTGGCGAATCTCAAGCCGCCGTCGCTCAAGTGCATCATGCCGTGGGAGGGCGCCGCCGACCAGTACCGCGACATGCTCTATCACGGCGGCATCTTCGGCGCCGGCTTCATCGTGAGCTGGTTCACCATGCACATGGCGCATCATCTGCTCGGCCGCGCCTATGCGCACAATCCCGATACGTTCCAGGAGAACCTGCTCTGGACCATGATGCGCAACAGCCTCGACTCGCGGCGCGTTCAAGAGCCAGCAGGCGCGGTGGGACAGCATCGAGCTGCCGCTCTATGCGGTCGGCAACTGGTCCGGCATGGCACTGCACCTGCGCGGCGCGACCGAGGGCTTTGCGCGCGCCGCATCGAAGAACAAGAAGCTGCGCATCCACTAGCGGCACGCATTACCACGCCGTTCTACAGCGAGAACGGCCGGCGCGATCAGCTGCGCTTGTTCGATCACTGGCTCAAGGACATCGACACCGGCGATCATGGACGAGCCGCCGGTGAAGCTCGCGATCCGCCACGGCCACGACGAGTTCGAATGGCGCCACGAGAACGAATGGCCGATCGCGCGCACGCAGTGGACCAAACTCTATCTCGACCTGTCGAAGCCCGACGACAGCCGAAGGCAAAGGCATCGCCGGCACGCTCGCACGCAGCAACCCTTCGCAGACCGCGTCGCGCACCTATGAGGCGACCGGCGGCTCGCACGGCCATCTCGCCCGCCAAGGGGATTTCGCTGGTCACGCCGCCGATGGCCGAGGACACCGAGATCACCGGTCCGGTCGCCGCGCAGCTTTATGTCTCGAGCACCAGCGAGGACATGGACCTGTTCCTCACCATCCGCAACATCGATCCCGCCGGCAACGACGTCTGGGACATCGGCCAGCAGGGCGGCGAAGTACCGGTCGCGAAGGGCTGGCTGCGCGTCTCGCATCGCGAGCTCGATCCGGAGCTGTCGCTGCCCTACCGGCCGTACCACAAGCACCTGCGGCGGCAGTGGCTCAAGCCGGGCGAGATCGTGAAGGTGCGACGTCGAGATCTGGCCGACCTCGATGGTGTTCAAGAAGGGTCATCGGCTGCGGCTCGACATCCAGCCGCGCGACGGCATCGGCAGCGCGCCCTACACGCACTATCACGCCGACTACAACGACGGGCAGAACACCGTCTATTCCGGCGGCGACAAGGAGTCGTTCCTGCTGGTGCCGATCATTCCGGCGAAGTAGCCGCTAACACCTGTCTATGATCCGTCATGCCCGGGCTCGACCCGGGCATCCATCTCAACAAAGAAGCGTTGGCGTGGCATGATGGATTGCCGGGTCAAGCCCGGCAAATGACAACGGATAAAGGATACCCCATGGCCGCAAGTCCGATCGTGTCGCCGCGCAGTAGTGTCCGCAGCCACGCGGATGTCGAGATCGTGCTGCATCCGATCCCGAGCGCCGGCAGCGCGCCCTACATCGTCGTGTACGGTCCCGACCGGCATTTGTGGTTCTGCGAAAGCGGCACCTCGAAGATCGGACGCTTCGAATCCCGACAGCGGCGCCTTCACCGAGTTCGACATTCCGACGCCGGACGCGCAGGCCGATCGGCATCATTCCCGCGACCGACGGCGCGCTCTGGTTCTGCGAGAACGCCGGCAACAAGATCGGCCGCATCACCACGGCGGGTGCGATCACCGAGTTTCCGCTGGCGACGCCGGGCGCCGGCCCCGACGGCATCGTGGCTGGGCCAGACGGCAATCTGTGGTTCTCGGAAGCGCATCTGAGCCGCGTCGGCCGCATCACGCCGCAGGGGCAGGTGACGGAATTCTCCGAGGGTCTCACGCCCGGCTGCCGCCCGCTGTCGCCGGTGGTGCGCGACGGCGACATCTGGTTCAGCGAATACGAAGCCGGGCAGATCGGCCGCATCACCATGGACGGCCGCGTCACCGAGTACCCGATCCCGACGCCGAACTGCGAGCCGCGCGCCATGGCGGTGCATCCCGACGGCCACATCTGGTTCGTCGAGACCAAGGCCAATGCGCTCGGCCGCATCGACGCGCAGGCCCGCATCACCGAATGGCCGGTCAAGACGCCGGACGCCTCGCTGCGCGGCGTCATGCGTCGCGCCGGACGGCGACCTGTGGTTCACCGAGAATTTCGCCAACCGGATCGGCCGCATGGCGCCCGACGGCCGCGTGGTCGGCGAATACGAGATCGCGGGCGCGAACTGCGGCGCGCGCGCCATCCTGGCGATCCCGGACGGCCGGCTGTTCTTCTCGGCGCACGATGCCGGCGCCATCGGCGAAGTGATCCCGAAACGCTAAGCACAAGCCGCGCCCACGTCGCGCTCGCGACCCTCCCCACCGCTTCGCGGGGATAAGCTGCGGCAACGCCGCCTGAACAAACCCACTCCGTTGGAGCGAACAACCATGCCAACAGAACCAACCGCACCCTCGAAGACCGCATCCGCGCCATCGAAGATCGGCTCGAAATCTACAACCTGATCGCCAGCCATCCACCGAGCGCCGACACCGGCGGCAAGGATCACATTGCGTCGTGCTGGGTCGAGGACGGCGAATTCGACCGTGGCGCCGGTCTTGCCAGCCCGCGCGGCCGTCAGGCACTGGCCGAGCAGGTGATGAGCCCCGGCCACCAGGCGGCGATCGCCGGTGGGCTCGCGCATTTCACCGGGCTGCCGTTCGTCAAGATCGATGGCGACACGCGCGATCGTCATCTCCTATCTGCAGATTCTCGTGCCGCAGACGCAGGGCGATCCGGTCGAGGTGCCGAACCACGGCTGCGTCGAAGGGCTTCCGCGTACATCGCATGGCGGCCAACAAGTGGGACCTCGTCCGCACATCCGACGGCTGGAAGTTCAAGCGCCGGTCGCTGCGTCTGCTCGACGGCTCCGAGCCGGCACGCGCCATCCTGCGCGAGGCCCTCAGAGCGTAAACTAGGACTGTGCTGAAGCTCGTGCCGCGCAGGTGGTGGGCTCCCTCTCCCCTCGTGAGAGAGGGTTGGGGTGGGGGGCCTCTTCGAATGATGTACCTCTTGAGGCGCCCCTCACCCGGCGCACTTCGTGCGTCGACCTCTCCCACAAGGGGAGAGGTGACGGAGTGCGTCGCACGTCCGCGATATGACAACATCAAGCCTTGCGGATGCGGAATACCAACGTCTTGCCGTCGCGTGCGCTGTCCTCGAGCGTATCGCCGGTCTGCCGGACCAGGTTCGGAATATCAATCGCGGCGAGCGGGTCGGTACATTCGGCGATCAGCAGGTCGCCGGCCTTGAGACCGGAGAGCGCCTTGCGGGCCCGCAGCGCCGGCAGCGGACATTTGAGCCCGCGTAGATTGATGGTCTTCTCCACCATATGTTCGGGTCTCGATTCGAACTCCAGACGACACAATATACGGCGTGAGACCGCGATGAAGGACGAATTGCAGGCGCCGCAGCGGATCGCCCGGCTCACGCCGGTCGCCCATGTGCTCGACCGCATCGCGACGCTGGTGACGCCCGTGGCCCTGCGCGACGTTGCGGTCACGGAAGCGGCCGGACGGGTGCTCGCGACGGACGTGGTCGTACCGCGCGATCTCCCGGCCAAGGCGATTGCGTTGCGCGACGGCTACGCGGTTTCGTCCGAGGCGACCGCCGATGCCGGCGGCTACGCGCCGGTGCTGCTTCCCGCGGCTCATCGTGTCGATGCCGGCGACCCGTTGCCGACCGGAGCCGACGCCGTGGCATTGCCGGATGCGGTGGCCGAGCAGGATGGCAGGCATGAGATTCAGGCCCAGGTCGCGCCCGGCGAAGGCGTGCTGCCGGCCCAGGGCGATGTCCGTGCCGGTGCCGTCCTGCTTAGGACCGGCGCGCGGCTGCGCGCCGTCGACATCGCGGTGCTGTCGGCGGCCGGGATCGAACGCGTGCCGATCCGCTCGCCGCGGATTCATCTCGTGCGCGCCGACCCAAGCGCCGACACTGTGCTCGACGCCGCAGCGGCGATGGTCGCGCGCGCGATCGTGGCCGATGGTGCGGAGCTTGTTCAGGTAGGCGAAACAACGCGGGACGATCTGGCCAAGGCTCTCGGTCACGCGGAAGCAGACGCCATTGTGGTGATCGGCGGCACCGGCAGCGGCGCGCACGACCGCAGCGTGCAGGTGATGGCACGCGCCGGTCGCGTCGAGGCGCACGGCATCGCGATCGCGCCGGGCGAGACCGCCGCATTCGGCATCGTCGCGTCGCTCCCTGTGCTGATTCTGCCGGGACGAATCGACGCGGCGCTCGCGGTCTGGCTGGTGCTCGGCCGGCCCATGCGGGCGAAGCTCAGCGGAGCGTCGACGCCGGAATGCACCGTCACCGCCAGGCTGACGCGCAAGCTCGCCTCCGGTCTGGGGCTGACCGAGGTCGTTCCGGTACGCATGACGGGCGACGGCGCCGAGCCCATAGCCTCGGGCTATCTGCCGTTGTCGTCGCTTGCTCAGAGCGATGGCTGGATTTTGATTGCTGCCGACAGCGAAGGCTATCCGCCGGGCACGGAGGTCGTGATAAGAGCGTGGCCATGAGCGACCGGTCGCGTGCCCCATCCAGGGAACAATCCGAGCAGGAGTTGATCGCTGCCGTGCGCCGCGCGGCACGGCAGGAGCAGTTCCTCGAAGTCGTCTCCGCCGACGAAGCGCGTGCGCGATTTGCGCGCCATCTCGATCTGTCGCCGCTGGCCGCGGAGCGCGTTGCGATCGCCGCCGCGCTCGGCCGCGTGCTGGCGCATGACGTGCTGGCGCCGATCGACGTGCCGCCGTTCGACCGCGCCAATGTCGACGGCTTTGCGCTGCGGGCCGCTGACCTCACCGGCGCGACCGACACCGCCCCGCGCCGGCTCTCGCTCAATCGTGAAGTGGTGGTGTGCGGCCATCCGCCAGCACTGACCGTAACGCCCGGCACCGCCACCACCATTGCGACCGGCGGCGTGGTGCCGCGCGGCGCCGATGCGGTGGTGATGATCGAGCACACCGAACTGCTCGATGAGACCGGCGCACCCGCGATCGAGGTGCGCCGCGCTGCCGCACCCGGACAGTTCGTGTCATATGCCGGCTCCGACATCGCGCGCGGCGAACTCGTGCTCCGACGCAGCACGCGGATTTCGTCGCGCGAGATCGGCATGCTGGCGGCCTGCGGCATCGCCGAGATCGACGTGGTGCGGCGGCCGCGCGTCGCGGTGCTGTCGACCGGCGATGAACTGGTCACGCCGGGACGCCCGCTCGGTCCCGCCCAGGTCTATGACAGCAACGGCGCCATCGTGGCGGCCGCGGTCATGGAAGCGGGCGGCGAGCCGGTGTCGTTCGGCGCGTTCCCGGACGACGCGGCCGCGCTCGAACGTGCGGTGCGCGACGCACTCGATGCCTGCGACATGGTGCTGCTGTCGGGCGGCACCTCGAAGGGCGCGGGCGATCTTTCGCACCACATCGTCTCGAAGCTCGGTCCGCCCGGCATCCTGGTGCACGGCGTCGCGCTCAAGCCCGGCAAGCCGCTCTGTCTCGCGGTGAGCGGCGGTAAGCCGCTCGCCGTGCTGCCCGGCTTTCCGACCTCGGCGATCTTCACGTTCCATGCCTTCGTCGCGCCGGTGATCCGCGCCTGGGCCGGGCTGCCGCCGGAAGCGGCGCGTACCATCGAGGCCGAGGTGCCGGTGCGTATCCCGTCGGAGTTCGGCCGCCAGGAGTTCGTGCTGGTGGCGCTAGCGGCCGGCGACAGCGGCCCGGTCGCCTTCCCGACCCAGAAGGGCTCGGGCGCGGTGACGAGCTTCTCGCAGGCCGATGGCTTCCTGGAGATCGACGCGCTGGCCCATTCACTGGATGCCGGAACGCGCACGCGCGTGAAGCTGATCGGCGAGAGCGCCGCGATGCCCGACCTCGTCGTCATGGGCAGCCATTGCGTCGCGCTCGACACGGTGCTCGGCGCGCTCGCCGAACGCGGCTTCACAGCCCGCACCATCGCGGTCGGCAGCCAGGGCGGCGTGACGGCGGCGACACGCGGCGAGTGCGATCTGGCGCCTACCCACCTAGTCGATCCGACGACCGGCATCTATAACGCGCACCTGCTACGACCCGGCCTCGCGCTGGTGAAAGGCTGGCAGCGCATGCAGGGCTTGGTCTATCGCGCGAATGACGCGCGCTTTACGGGGCGCAGTATCGCAGACGCGATCACGAATGCGCTGACGGACGCGGATTGCCTGATGGTCAACCGCAATGCCGGCGCCGGCACGCGCGTGCTGATCGATCAACTGCTCGGTGGCAAACGGCCGCCCGGCTACAGTAACCAGCCGCGGTCGCATAACGCGGTTGCGGCTGCTGTTGCTCAGGGACGCGCCGACTGGGGCATCGCGATCGAGCCGGTGGCCAAGCTCTACGGCCTCGCGTTCACGCCGATTGCGCCCGAGGATTACGACTTCCTCCTGGTCGAGAAGCGGCGGGAGCGCCCCGCGGTGCAAGCTTTCCTGGAGGCCCTGCGCGACGACGCCGTGCGGCAGAAGATCCGCGCGCTCGGAATGCGTCCCGCCGACATCTGATTTCGCGTAGACTGTCATCATGCTGTTCCGCGTTCTGACCGCCTTTGCAATCACCGTCTCGTTCGCCGCCGCCGCTCACGCCCAGTTGCGCGGGCATGGCGGGCCGGTGCGGGCGCTCGCGATCTCGCCGGACGGCAAGATCGCCCTCTCCGGCAGCTTCGACACCTCGGCGATCCGCTGGTCGCTGGAGCGGAACGCCGCCGAACAGGTGCTGCGGTTCCATGACGGCGCGGTCAACGCGGTCGCGATCCTGCCGGACGGCCGTCTCGTCACCAGCGGCGAAGATGCGCGCATCGCGATCTGGGTACCGGGCGCGGCGCAGCCCGCACTCGTGCTGGAAGGCCACAAGGCGCCGGTCGTCGCGCTTGCGGTCTCGCCGGACGGACGCATGCTCGCCTCTGCGTCATGGGATCGCACTGCGTGCCTCTGGCCGCTCGACGGCGGACCCGCGCGCGTGCTCGAAGGCCATAGCGACAACGTCAACGGCGTCGCATTCACGCCCGATGGCCGCGCCGTCGTCACCGCCGGCTACGACGCGACGCTGCGCATCTGGCCGCTGACCGGCAGCGGCGCACCGGCCGTCGTCACGCTGCCGGCCGCGCTCAATTCGGTCGCGGTGGCGCCCGACGGCGAGATCGCCGCCGGCGGCGCCGACGGCACGCTCTATCTCCGCGGGCCTGGCGGCGAGGAACGCGCGCAGATCGAGGCCGCGCAGACCCCGATCATCGCGGTGACGGTCTCGCCCGACGGCCAACTGATCGCGGCCGCCGGCATCCGCGGTTCGGTCGCAATCGTCGAGCGCGCCGCGCGCAAACTCGCGCGTACGCTGGTCGGACCGGGCCTGCCGGTATGGTCGGTCGCATTCTTCCCCGACAGTCGCACGTTGCTGACCGGCGGCACCGACCGCACCATCCGCCGCTGGGATGCGGTGACCGGCGAGCCGCTCGGCGCCGCGATCGTGGGGGCGCCGGCTGACCCGCTCGCCACCTATGCGGGCGATCCGGGCGCCGAGGTCTATCGCGCCTGTGTGGCGTGCCACACACTGGATGCGAACGACGGCGTGCGCGCGGGCCCGACGCTCGCCGGCATCTTCGGCCGCAAGATCGCGAGCCTGCCGGACTACAATTTTTCCGAGGCGCTGAAGCGTCTCGACATCGTCTGGACGCCCGAGACGGTCGCCAAGCTGTTCGAAGTCGGCCCGGCGCAGTACACGCCGGGCACCAAGATGCCCGAGCAGATCATCGGCTCGGCTGCCGAGCGCGACGCGCTAGTGCGCTTTCTGGAAAAGGCCACGCGGAAGTAGTTACGCGCGCAGGCGTGCGGGCGCCTTCGGCCGGAAGTGCGGCATGACTTCGCTGGCGAACATTTCGAGCGACGCCATCGCCTTGTCGTAACCGTACCACGGCGGATAGTGCACCATCACAGAGCGGATGCCGGTCAGGTCGCGCAACCGCTCGATCTTCTCGATCACGGTCGCCGGTGAGCCGTGCAGGATGATGTCGCGATTGAGCGCATCGTAGTCCCGCTGACTGGTCGCGCCGCCCTCCGACACCGTACCGAGATAGCCCGAGGTGTGGCCGCTGGAGAAATGCTTGAGGTGGCGGATCATGCCGGCCTCGCTCTCACGCTTCGCCTTGGCGTCGGTTTCGGCCAGATACGTCCACCGCACCACGTCGGCATGGCCGCGCGCCGGATTGGTGCGCAGCGCCGCCGGCGTCTCTTCGAGATGCTTGCGATACCACGCGGCCTGGCGGCCGAGTTCCTCGAACGGCGTCCAGCTCGACAGCATCAAGCCGCAACCCATGCGGCCCGCGACCGCGATCGAGCGATCGGTCGCGCCGGCAAGGAAGATCGGCGGATACGGCTGTTGCACGGCATGCGGAAAGATCTCGTAGGCGCCGTCGGCCTTGTAGCGGAAATGCTTGCCCTGGTGATCGACCTTCTTGTTCTGCAACAGCTCAAACAAGAGCGGCAGCGCCTCCTCCTGCACATCGCGGCGGTTCTCGAAATCGAGCCCGAAGCCGTCGAACTCGTACTTGCGGTAACCGGAGCCGAGTCCGAGCACAAAGCGGCCGTTGGTCAGAATGTCCAGGAACGCTGCGTTCTCGGCGACCCGCATCGGATTGCCGAGCGGCAGCGTCACCACCGCGGTGCCAATCTTAATCTGCTTGGTCAGCGCCGCGAGGTAGCCGGCATACACGAATACATCCGGCATGATGCCGTATTCGTTGCTGAAATGGTGTTCGGCGATCCACGCATAATCGAAGCCGAGTTCGTCCGCCCGCAGCACTTCCCGCGTCACCCGTGCATGCACCTCGCGATGCGGATAGGGCTCCACGTCGACGTTGGGATGGGACGTGAACAGAATACCGAATTCCATGCAGCTCTCCTTGCGGGCTTCTGCGGCCCTCATTTCGGTGGGGCATCATCCCACTGTCGAACGGACGACGCCAAGCGGAATTTTCGGCACCGGTCTGCGATCAGTTCTTGCCTGCATGCGACTCGACTTCGCCCAGCCGGCCGGTGGTATCGATCATCGATTCACGTTTCGGTTCGCCCGACGCGATCACTTGGCCGACGACAGCCGCAAGCGCATGACCAGCGGACCGGAGCGCCGCGACGCACGCTATCGCGTGCCCCCGTGGAACTCCGGCGAGCAGGCCGCCGGCGGTCTGCGGATCGAACAGAACCGCCAGCGTGGCCGCATCGGCGTCCCGCCGCAACGTTCGCGCCAACGCGAGGTTTTCTGGCAGCAGCGTCGACGCAGTTCCGGCACGGGCCAAATCGAGCGTACCGTCGTAGAGTGGAACCGCGGCAAGATCGAGCGTTGCTCCAGCCGCGCTTGCGTTCAGCAACTCGCCGAGATGTCCGCCGAGGCCGAACCCGGTCACATCGGTCATCGCCGTCGCGCCGTGGGCGATCAGCACGGCCGCCGCGGTTCGGTTCGAGCGGCGCATTTCGGCGAGCCCGGCCGCGATCCAACTGGCGCGCGCCCGCGCCTGCATCGCTGCGGCGAACAGGATGCCGGTGCCGAGCGGCCGGGTCAGCACAAGCGCGTCGCCGGGCCGCAATCCCGATTTGCGCAGTATCCTCGCCGGCTCGACGTCGCCGGTCACCGACAGTCCGAACGCCAGTTCCGCACCTTCGCTGGAGTGACCGCCGACCAGTGCAACGCCGTCCCGATCGAGGCTGGCGCGCGCGCCGGCCAGAAGCTGGAACAAAATTTCCGAAACCTTGCCGGCCGGCGCGGGTGGAATCACGGCGGTTGTGAGCGCATGGCGCGGTTCACCGCCCATCGCGTAGATGTCGCTCAGCGCATGATTGGCGGCGATCTCGCCGAACACGTAAGGATCGTCCACAAACGCGCGGAAGAAATCGACGGTTTGCACCAGGTGACGGCCCTGGCGCGGCGCCGTCACGGCGGCATCGTCGGGCGCGTCGAGACCGATCACGATGTCATCGGCGCGAGCCGGCGTCAGGCGCGACAGCGCCCGCGATAAAGGGTCGGGTCCGATCTTCGAGCCGCAACCGCCGCAACGCATGTCCGCGGGGCCTGCAGCGGATGCGCCACTCGCCGCCGCGTGCATGCGCGCCATCATCGTGCCGGTGTCCTGGTACATTCGCATCCAGCGCCGGTCGATCCAGTCCTTGAGCGTCCAGAGCCACGCGCCTTCGGCCTTGAACCAGCCGCGCGAGGCGACGGCGTAGCGTTCGCCCGTGGAGATCAATGCGAGATAGCGCCGCTGCGGGCGCCAGGGTTGGATCGGCTCGCCGCGTGCGCGGCGGCGAAGGTTGGCGGCGAGCGGCGGACCGGCACGCACCGCGATGACGCCGGATTTCTCCCGCGGCGTCGCAACAAGCCCGGCGCAATCACCGGACGCAAACACGTCGGGATCGTTCGTCACCTGCAGCGTCGGCCCGACCGCCAGGAACGCGCCGGAATCGAGCGCAAGTCCGGTGCCCGCGAACCAGGGCGGCGGCGCCGCGGCTGTGGTTGCGAGTACGGCGTCGGCGACGAGCGGCGGCGCATCGTCAAATTCGATCTGATTGGTCCCAATCGTCCGTGCGCGCCTGTCCTCGTACAACTCAACGCCGCGCTCTCGCAGAATTCGCCGGAACGCCCGACGGACACGTAGATTGTGCGTGGCGAGAATTTCGCCCTCCGTCGCCAGCGCGAACGAGAATTGTCCGGGGGCGCTGCCGTGCGCGACCGCTTCCGCGCGCAGGCGCGACCGCACCGACAGCAGAAGCTCGACGCCCCCTGCCCCGCCGCCGATCACCGCAATCCGCCGCGGGCCGCCTGGGCTACGGCATCGCCATAGCAGGTCGTCGAATTTCCGCAGAAAGTCGCCGATCGGCTTGACGGCGATGGCGTGTTCAACCGCCCCTTCGATCGTCGCAAGGTCCGGTGTGATGCCGACGTCGATTGCCGCGATGTCGTAGGCAATAGGCGGTCGGCCGGCGAGCAGCACCTGTTTCTGTGCGCGATCGAGTCCGACTGCCTCGGCATGGATCAGCCGCGCACCGGTGGCGGTGGTGAGCCGCAACAGGTCGATATGCGCCTCGTCGCGCGTGTAGAGGCCGGCGATCACCCCGGGCAGCATCCCGGAATACGGCGTCTCGAGGTCGCGCGTGACCAGGGTGAGCCGCACGCCTGGCTCCGACCGCATCGCGAACGCCTTGAGGACATGCACATGCGAATGCCCGCCGCCGATGAGGACGAGGTCGGTACGGACGGGGGGATTGGGCCTCATCGATCTGTCGAGCCGCCGAAGCCTGGAGGTCCGGCGGCGAGGCTAGGGCCTGCGTTTGAGCTCGCTGCAGCTCACGACGCTCCCTCCGGCACTGCCGCCGGCTTGCCGATAGCAAAACGTCAAGGTGTTATCGTCGACAAGCTGACCGTCGAGATAGCCGTCACGGTCGACCAGCACCACGGTCTTGTTGTCCTTGCCGGTCAGTTCGCCGATCATTGGCTCGTTCGTACTTTCGCCATTGCCGCTAAAGGTCTGCAAGCCCCAGAATCGCCGGCCTTCCTGATTGGTCACTTCGATCACCAGGTCCTTCTCGAACAGCCCAGGCTTTTCGAACGTCCCGCGATTCGACGGCCAATGTGGCGCCACCCCAGCAACGATCGAGTGAGTCTTTCCGACCCATTTGCCCTTGAAGTTCGGGATTTGATCGGCGGCGCATGCCGTGCCAGCAATGCCGACAAAAAGCGTGAAAGCGCCCGAGATCGCTGCCCCGGCGCGGGTTGTTCGCGTCATGTGTCTTCTCCGATAGTGAGGGTAGAGTTCATACTTCGGCAAGATCAGAACGTCGTGTGTCCGATTCTCGCCCCATCATAGCGGCAACGCCGCGAATCCACACCCCTCGGTGTCCTTGCGTCACAATCACAGGCGAAGTCTCATGCAACGCTCAAAAATTTGGACCGGCGAGGAGGAACGCAGTATGGCGGCAAGCGACGGTGGCGCGATCGAACAGGACAGCACCTGGCCGGTGCATTTTCCCGGCAATCTGCGCTGGACCAACGCCATGCAGATCGTCAAGGGCATGGCGCCGTACGGGGCGGTCGCGATGGACGAGGTCGACCGCGTCGCGCAGGCGGCTCAAGGCGCGCGCCGGCGAAGGCGATCCCGACAGCGCCTGGCGCGAGGAATGGTGCGCGATGGCGGATCGTGTCGCGGCGGTCGCCGACAAGGCGGCGGCCGACGGGCGCACCATCACGGCCGGGCAATCACTACATGCGCGCCGGCAACTACTACTACAGCGCCGAACGCTTCATGCCGCCGGGCCCCGAGAAGCTCGCGATGTATAAGAACGCGTTGCGCTGCTACCAGGCGGCCATGGCGCGGCTCCATCCCGACATCGAGCGCGTCGAGGTGCCCTACGAGGGCACGAGCCTGCCGGCCTGGTTCGTGAAGGGCGCAGGCTCAGGCCCGCGCCCGACCGTCGTGCTGTTCGACGGCATGGACAACGCCAAGGAGATGAGCGTGATCTTCGCCGGCCTCGACTTCGCCAAGCGCGGCATCAACACGCTGGCGATCGACGGGCCCGGCCAGTCCGAGACGCTGCGGCTGCGCAATATCCACAGCCGGTACGACTACGAGGTCGCCGGCACCGCGGCCTACGACTACGTGGCGTCGCGGCCGGAGGTCGACCCCAAGCGCGTCGCCGTCATGGGCTACAGCTTCGGCGGCTATCATGCGCCGCGCATCGCGGCCTTCGACAAGCGCTACGCCGCCTGCGTGGCGTTCGGCGCGATGCACTGGAGCATCTACGACTGGGTCGCCGGCAACAAGGCGGCGCTCGCCGTCGATCCGCGCACCAGTTCCACCTCGATCTTCCAGTTCCGCTGGGTGGTCGGCGCGCCCGACAACGAGACCGCGCTGGAATGGGCGAAGAAGTTCACGCTCGAAGGCGTGGCGCAGAACATCGAGTGCGCGTTCCTGGTGCTGCATGGCGAGAACGACCGCATCGTGCCGCTGTCGGAAGCGAAGAAGCTGTACGAGGCCGTCGGCTCGAAGCGCAAGCACCTCAAGATCTTCACCGCCGAGGAAGGCGGCGCCGAGCACTGCCAGGTCGATCACCGCCAGTTGGGCGTCGACTACATCGCCGACTGGCTGCTGGCGAATATGTAATGCGGAATTTAAGGATATCTCGGTGTCATCACATGGATTGCCGGGTCGAGCCCGGCAATGACGACTACGCGTGACTGCGGCGTTCGCCCTGTCGACGGCACGGCCCGCCCATGATCCAATGGGCCGGACAAGACGCGGGACAACCGCGGCAATCCTGGGAGGACGCGTCATGCTCGATTTCGTCCGTTGCTATTTGATCGCCGCCACCGTTCTGCTCATGCAGGGGTTGGCGCACGCGCAAACGCTACCCGGACCGGCCGGTCCGGCTGGTGGTCGCGTTCGTGCCGGGCGGCGCCACCGACACGCTCACCCGCCAGCTCACCGAAGACCTCAAGGAGGCGCTCGGCCAGCCGGTGATCGTCGAGAACCGGCCCGGCGCCAACGGCTATCTGGCGTGGAACCATGTCGCCTCGTCCGAGCCCGACGGCTACACGCTGCTGATGGCCGAGAATGCGCTCGGCATCAGCCAGGCGCCTGTACAAGAAGTCGGCCTCGCCGTTCGATCCGCTGACGCAGTACGACGCCATCGCGGCGGTCGCGTACTCTCCGCTCGCGCTCGGCGGTGCGCCAACAACGTGCAAGGCCAACACCGTGGCCGAGTTGGTCGCGCTGTCGAAGACCGTGCCGAAAAAGCTGAACTATGCATCGGCCGGCGTCGGCAGCGTGTCGCACCTGACCTGGGAGGTGATCCGGGACGGCGCCGGCATCGACAGCCGTGCATGTGCCCTACAAGGGCGGCGGCCAGGCCATGGCCGACCTGATCGCCGGGCACGTCGACCTGAACATGGCGGCGGTCTCGGTCGCGAAGCCCCAGGTCGAGGGCGGCAAGATCAAGGCCCTGGCGGTCACCGGCGACCAGCGCTCGCCGGCGCTGCCGAACGTGCCGACCCTCAAGGAGGCCGGCGTCAAGACCGAGAACGTCGACCTGCGTTTCTGGTTCGGCCTGTTCGGCCCGAAGGGCATGCCGGAGGCGGTGAAGGCCAAGATCGAAAAGGCGGTTGCTACCGTCGATGGCGTCCGCGAACGTGCGCGCCCGGCTCGCCAAGCTCGACATCACGCCGGACTTTGCGCCGGGCACCGAGTTGCGGCTGAAGCTCGCGAACGAAATCACGAACTGGACCAAGTTCATCGATGCCCACGGCATCAAGCCGCAATGACGTGAAGCGCGACGACGAGGGGGAAGCGTGAGCACTGGATACGATCTGATCGTCAATGGCCGAAGCGTCCGCGTCGAGAGCGACGGCGACACGCCGCTGCTGTCGGTGCTGCGCGACGAACTCGGCCTGCGCGGCAGCCGGTTCGGCTGCGGCACCGAGCAATGCGGCGCCTGCATGGTGCTGATCGACGGCAAGCCGGAATACTCCTGCGCGCGCGAGGTGGCAACCGTCGCTGGCCGCCGGATCACGACCGTCGAGGGTCTCGCGCAAAACGGCGCGCTGCATCCCGTGCAGCAGGCATTCCTCGAACGAGCAGGCCGGCCAGTGCGGCTATTGCCTGTCGGGCATCCTGGTCTCCGCCGCCGCGTTGCTCGCGCGCGACCCCAAGCCCGCCCGCGCCGACATCGTCGCGGCGCTCGATCCGCATCTCTGCCGCTGCGGCATGCACAACCGCGTGATCCGCGCCGTCGAACGCGCCGCAGCGGCGGGAACGACGGCATGATCGCGAATACCCTGCCGCAAAGCCTGATCGACAATCCGATCCTGTCGCAATGGATCGGGTTCGAGGACAAGGACCGCGTCCGCGTCGGCAGCGGCAAGGTCGAGATCGGCCAGGGCATCCTGACCGCGCTCAGCCAGATCGCCGCCGAAGAGCTCGATATCAGGTTCGAGCAGGTGCGGCTGGTGTCGGGCCAGACCGATATCAGCCCCGGCGAAGGCTTCACGTCCGGCAGCTATTCGATCGCGGTCGGCGGCGCTTCGATCCGTCTGGTCTGCGCCGAGGTGCGCGCACTGTTTCTCGATCGCGCTGCCGAGAAGCTCGGCTGCAAGGCCGGCGAGCTGTCGGTCGAGGCCGGCAGGATTCTCCGCGCCGGACGCGACACCGGTCACGACTACTGGTCGCTCGCCGGTGAGGTCGCGCTCGATCGGCGCGCGAGCGGCACCGCGCCGGTCAAGCGGCCGTCGAGCTATCGCATCGTCGGCCGCAACGTGCCGCGCGTCGACCTTCCGGCGAAGGTCGCGGGCGCCGCCTTCATCCACGACATCGTGCCGGACGGCGTGGTGCATGCGCGGGTGCTGCGCCGACCGTGGCGCGGGGCGCACCTCGCCGCGCTCGACATGGAAGCGGTCCGCCGCACTGCCAAGGCGCCGATCGACGATCTGCATGAGGGCGATTTCGTCGCCTTCACGGCAGCGAGCGAGATCGCCGTCATGCGCGCAGCCGAAGCGGCGCGCACGCTGGCCCGCTGGGACGGCGGTACGCCGGCGCCCGATGACATTGGCGAACCGGATTGGCTCAAGGCGCAGCCGTCCCGCGACCGCATCGTCGAAAGTGCCGCGTCGGGCCGGTCCGGCGACGGCAAGAACGGTGGCCGGGTGGTCGAAGCGCTCTACAGCCGCCCGTTCCTCACCTATGGATCGATCGGCCCGTCCTGCGGGCTCGCCGAGTTCAAGGATGATGCGCTGAAGGTGTGGTCGCACACCCAAGGGCCTGCCGTGCTGCGCGACTGGCTGGCGCGCGCGCTCGGGCTTACCGCCGCGCAGGTCACGGTGTTCCACCGCCAGGGCGCCGGCGCCTACGGCCACAACACCGCCGACGATGCGGCGTTCGACGCCGCCTTCATCGCGATGCGGATGCCGGGCCGGACCGTGCGAGTGCAGTGGTCGCGCGAGGATGAATTCATCGGCGCGCCGATCAGCACCGCAATGGCGATCGGGCTACGCGCTGTGCTCGATGCGCAGTATCAGCCCGGTCGACTGGACGATCGAGCTCTGGAGCGCGCCGCATGCCCAGCGTCCGGGCATGAACGGCAACGCCAACTTCACCGGCGCCGAAGCGCTGCCCGATCCGCCGCGGCAGAACGAGCTCAACGACGTGCCGGACGAGCGCGGCGGCGGCGCCACGCGCAACGCCTATCCGATCTACGACCTGCCGCGCCACCGGCTGATCCACCACCTGCTGCCGACCCTGCCGCTGCGCACCTCGTCGCTGCGCGGGCTCGGCGCCTGGGCCAATGTGTTCGCGATCGAGTCGTTCATCGACGAACTCGCTGAGATCGCGGGCGAAGACCCGGTGACCTACCGGCTGTCGCTGCTCTCCGACCCCCGCGCCCGGCGCGTGGTCGAGACGGCGGCCGAGATGAGCGGCTGGTTCGAGCCGCGCGCGCTGCCGCGAAGGCCGCGCGCGCGGCTTCGGCTTCGCCCGCTACAAGAACATCGCATCATTCGCCGCCGTGGTGGCCGAGGTCGAGGTCGACGAGGAGGTGCGGCTCAAGCGGGTGTGGTGCGCAGCCGATGCCGGCCTGGTGATTACGCCGGACGGCGCGCGCAACCAGATCGAGGGCGGCATCATCATGGGCGCGAGCTTCGTGATGAAGGAGCGCGTGCCGTTCGCCGGACGGCAAGGTCGCGGCCGCGACCTGGGAGGACTATCCGATCCTGCGCTTCTCGGAGGTGCCGGAGATCGAGATCAGCGTGCTCGACCAGCCGAACGAGCCGGCGCTCGGACTTGGCGAAGCCTCGGTCGGACCGACCGGCGCGGCGATCGGCAACGCGGTCGCACGCGCGCTCGGCAAGCGCATCCGCCATTTGCCGCTGACGCGCGAGCGCATCATGGCGGCGCTGCTGGAAGAATAACAAAGAGGAAACGCATGAAGTCCTGGGCAAGGTGCGCGGGTGACCCTGACGCTGATCTCGAGCGAATTGAATCGGCGCTTCTTCCGCTCGTCCCCGCGAAAGCGGGGCCCAGCACCTTCAATGCCGGGAACGCAGCGCAATTTCTAAGAGCTGGATTCCTGCTTACGCGGGAATGAGCGGAGCGCGTGGCTCTTCCGAACGGGAAGTGCTCTAGTGGCGTGCGCATCGATCGCGCTCGTGGTGTTCCACACGCAGCCTTCCGCCGCGCAGGACCTTCAGTCCGGCAAGCCGATCCGCATCATCGTCGGACTGGCGGCGGGCGGCGCGACCGACGTCATGGCGCGGCTGATGGCGCAGAAGATGAGCGAGAACCTGCGCACCACGGTGTTCGTCGAGAACCGGGCCGGCGGCAACTTCATCCCGGCACTGCGCGACCTGCACGGGCTCGCCGCCTGACGGTCACACGCTGTTCTTCATCTCGACCAGCACGCTGATCACGCAGCCGCTCCACTCCGGACTATCCGTTCGATCTCACCAAGCTCACACCCGTCACCCAGGTGGCGACCGGCCCGCTGATCCTGGTGGTGCGCAACGACCTCGGCGTGAAGAGCCTGAGCGAACTGATCGACCGCGCCAAGCAGAACCCCGGCAAGCTGTCGTTCGGCGCCGGCGGCGGCACCGGCAGCTCGCTTTATTTCGCCACCGAGCTGTTGAAGTCGAAGACCGGGATCAGATCTGGCGATCGTGAAATACCGCGGCGCCGGGCCTGCGCTCAACGATCTTCTGGGCGGGCACATCGACGGTATGTTCGACGCCATGCCGGTCATGGTCGTGCAGGCCAAGGCCGGCAAGGTCACGCCGCTCGCCGTCACCAGCGCCAAGCGCTCGCCCGCCCTGCCGGACGTGCCGACCGTCATGGAATCGGGCGTGCCGAACTACGAGATGCCCGGCTGGTTCGGCATTCTCGCGCCGGCCGGCACGCCGCCCGCCATCGCGCAGCGGCTGCGCGACGAGATCGCCAAGGCGGTCTCGGCGCCCGACGTGGTTTCGACGCTCGAGCAGCAAGGCATGGTGCCGCTCGCCACCCAGCCCGGCGAATGGCAGAACTATCTGAAATCCGAACTCGCCATCTATACGCAGATCATCAAGGACGCCAACATCAAGCCGGAATGCATTGTCTCGTTCGGGCGGTTGTACCGCGGCAGACCCAGTCTGCTCCCTCTGCCCATTGGGAGAGGCGCGGCGTGCACATCGCCGGGCATTCGCTGCACCAATGCCTCAATCACTCGAAGGATCACTCTGCATGTCAAATCGCGGTCCCTGGATCGACCACTTCGGCGACAACTTCCTGTGGTCGAACGCCACGCTCATTCTCAAGGGCATGGCGCCCTACGGCGTGGTCGCGCTGGAGGAGATGGACCGCGCCTGCGAGAAGACTTCGCGCGCGCCAGGGCGAAGCGGACCGCGGCAAGGCCTGGTTCGAGGAATGGCGCGCGCTCGGCGACCTGATCGAGAAGCGCGGCGACGAGGCCCTGGCCAAGGACCGCAATATCACCGCGGGCGACTATTACCTGCGCGCCGGCATCTATCACTACAACGCCGAGCGATTCATTGCAGCCGGGCCCGGAGAAGAAGGCGCAGTGCGCGCACGCCTACAAGATCTGGCACCAGGGTATCCGGCTGCGCCACCGCAACGTCGAATTCGTCGAGGTGCCGTATGAGGGCACGACCTTGCCCGCGCTGTTCATGAAGACCGCGGAGCCCGGACCGCGCCCGACCGTGGTCGTGCTCAACGGCATGGACAACGCCAAGGAGATGAGCATCTTCTTCTGCGGGCTCGAGTTCGCACGCCGCGGCTACAACACGCTCTGCCTCGACGGCCCCGGCATGGGCGAGATGCGGCGCATGCGCGACATGCCGAGCCGCTACGACTACGAGGTGCCGGGCACTGCCGCGCTTCGAATATCTGCTGAAGCGGCCCGACGTCGACGGCAAGCGGATCGCCATCATGGGCTACAGCTTCGGCGGCTACTATTCCTCGCGCGTCGCCGCGTTCGAGAAGCGTTACGCCGCCTGCATCGCGCTCTCCGCGCTGCACTGGGACCTCGCCGCCTGGCAGCAGAAGATCAAGGACGCCAACAAGGACAAGCCCGGCTCGGTCGCGCAGTCGAACTTCCAGTGGCGCTGGGTGGCCGGCGCCGAGGACGAGGACGGCGGCATCGAGATCGCGAAGAAATTCTCGCTCAAGGACGTGGCGAAGAACATCACCTGCCCGTTCCTGGTCACGCACGCCGGCAACGACCGCGTGGTGCCGGTCGAGAACGCGCAGAAGCTCTATGATGCGGTCGGCTCGACGAACAAGACCATCAAGATTTTCACGACCGAGGAAGGCGGCGCCGAGCACGCCCATGTCGACAACCGCCAGGTCGGCATCGACTTCGCCGCCGACTGGCTGGGGGAGAATCTCTGAACCTCAAGCCACGCGCGCAGCACGGGAGATGGCCGTGAAGAAAGAGTGGCGGATCGCGTTGAGCGCTTTAGCCGGCATAGCGGCGATGATCGTCGCTGTTCCCCTCCAGCGAATGGTGGGGCTGCATGGCACCGCGCTCACGTTAATGGTTGGCACGGCCGTGGCGCTGGTCGCGTGGCCTCTCACCGGTCGCTGAGCGTCAATTCCTCCGCCGACACGTTGGGACTTCAGAGACAATAGCCCCTTATCAATGTCCCTTGCGGAGCCCGATGAGCGTAGCGTCGGCCCGTCCAGATCTGCGCCATCAATAAGCGCGCGGTTAAATTGCGATTGGGACAGTTCATATCCCGTTCATATCACACGCAAACCCCGCGTGCGGTTGTTGCGCATTTATGAGATTAAGTTCCGACCCTCGTTGGGACCTGTCATGTTTGCGCTCACTGTCAGCGGCATCGTGTTTGCGTTCACGATTGCCGCCACCCTGGCAGGGCTGTTCCTGCAGACCCGCATTCCCCCCGATCACATCAATCAGGACTCCCGGCACACTGTGAACACGGTCCTGGTGATCCTGGGGATGCTGACAGCGGTCGTCCTCGGCCTGTTGGTCGCCTCGGCGAGGCAATCGCTTGAAAGCAAGGTCGACCAGCTCAAACATATGGCGGCAAAAACCGTCCAACTCGACCGCACTCTCGCCGGATATGGACCGGAAACGCGCGAAACCCGCGACCTGTTGCGAACGCTCGTCGAGGCGCGCATTCGCGAGCTTTGGCGAGGCCGGGGCTCTTCGGAACAGGAGCTGCAGGCAAAGCTCGGCCAAGGACGCGGTATTGAGTTGATCCAGCATCAACTCCTCAGTCTCACCCCGAAGGGCGATGCGCAGAGCTGGTTCAGATCGAAAGCCCTCGATGTCACCAACGACATTGCGGAAACGCGGTGGTTGGCCTTCTTGAGCACGACGGCCAGCATTCCACTCCCCTTTGTCGTTGTGCTGACCTTCTGGCTCACGGCGATCTTTGGAAGCCTCGCCATCTTCGCTCCACGAAACAGCAACGTCATCATCACATTGGGGATCTGCGCGCTTTCGGTAGCCAGCGCGGTATTTCTGATCATCGAGATGGATCAGCCGTTTGGCGGTTTCATCCGGGTGCCGGCCACTCTGGCCCAGACGGCGCTGGATCAACTCGGCAAGCCGTGAGCGGAACACTCAAGACCTAAACCAGCCTCCCCCGCTCAGCGGGAGGTGACCTGGCCATCATCGCCTGAAGCGACAAGAACATCGAGCAGCAGATCGAGCGCGGCGGCGGCGAACGCCCGCATGTTGGCGACGCGGTCGGCGCTGCCGGTCTCCAGCGTGATCGAGCGTTCGTTCGCACCCACGACCGCGATGCAGGTGTGGCCGGCGGCATCGCCCTAGCGGTTGCCGGTCGGGCCGGTTGCGCCACTCTCGGCGAGCGCCCAGGTCGCACCGAAGCGTTGCCGCGCGGTCTGTGCGAGCAGTTGCGCATATGGCTCGGTCGAGGCGCGTACGCCGAGCTTGGCGATATCCGGCAGGTCAACCAACGCCCGTCGCGCCACCTGCGTGTAGACGACGGCGCCGCCGAGGAAGTAGGCCGACGCCCCCGGCAGCGCCAAAAGTGCCGCCGAGATCAGGCCGCCGGTCGAGGATTCGGCGACCACGATGGTCTCGCCGCGTGCCTTCAGGAGACGGCCGACCTGCTCGGCGCGCGGTATCAAATCGTGCATCTGCGACCTCCACTGTGCTGCCCGCCATTCCGTAGCCAACTTGCTCGCGCTGGCGCGCCCCGCCTATGATGTCGCCGCGCGCGGCGAGGGGATGAACAATGGCAAAGAACACTGCAGGGCAAAAGCGCGGACAATGACCAATCCAAGTACTGGAGCGCTCGACGGAATACGCGTCGTCGACCTGACCCGCATCCTGGCGGGTCCGCTGTGCACGATGATGCTCGGCGACATGGGCGCCGATATCATCAAGATCGAGCCGCCCGAGGGCGGCGACGACACCCGCAGATGGGGGCCGCCGTTCGTTGGCAACGACGCCGCCTACTTCCTCGGCGTCAACCGCAATAAGCGCTCGCTGACGCTCAACATGGCGGTGCCGGCCGGCCAGAAGATCCTGGCCGGCCTGATCGAGAAGGCCGACGTGCTGATCGACAACTTCCGCATTGGCACGCTGGAGAAGTGGGGTTTCACGGACGCGTGGTTCGAGACGCACACGCCCCGCCTCGTGCGCTGCTCGATCACCGGCTACGGCACCAGCGGCCCGAAGGCGGCGCTTCCCGGCTACGACTTCATCCTGCAGGCCGAGTCCGGGCTGATGAGCATCTGCGGCGAGCCCGGCGGGGTGCCGACGAAGTATGGCGTCGCCATCGTCGACGTCTGCACCGGGATGCTCGCGTCCAATGCCATCCTGGCGGCCATTAACGCGCGTCATCACACTGGGCGCGGCCAGAAGGTCGAGCTGTCGCTCTACGAAACCTCGCTCGCGATGCTGATCAACGTCGCGCAGAATTACCTCGTGGCCGGCCGCGACGGCGGGCGCTTCGGCAACGGCCATCCCAGCATCGTGCCTTACACGACCTATCAGACCGCGGACGCCATGATCGCGATCGGCATCGGCAACGAGCGCCAGTTCGCGCGCGCCGCCGAGGTGCTCGGCCATCCGGAATGGGCACAGGATGCCCGATACAACAGCAACCGGGCGCGGGTCGAGAACCGCGACGACATCGACGGCAAGATCAACGAAGCACTCTCTCACGACCTTGCGGACGCTTGGCTCAGCAAGCTGATGGCAGTCGGCGTCCCGTGCGGCAAGATCAATTCGGTCGCGCAGGCGCTCGACGACCCGCACACCGCGGCGCGCCGAATGGTCGAGACGGTCGAGCATCCGTCCATCGGCGAATTGCGGATGCTCGGCATTCCGTTCAAGTTCTCCGATACGGCGTGCTCGGTGCGGCGTCCGCCGCCGATGCTCGGCGAGCACACGGACGAGATTCTGTCGCAGGAACTCGGTCTCGGCGCCCCGGCGATCGACGAGCTGCGCGCACAGAAGGTCGTGTGAGCGGCGAGCGCCATGCCATGCAGCGCAGTGCGAACCGCATCCTGACGACGCACACCGGCAGCCTGCCGCGGCCGGCCGATCTCGTTGCGCTGCTCAACGCCAAAGAGCTCGGCGAGCCGTACGACACGGACGTCTTCGATGCGCGGGTGCGTCGCGCCATTGCGGAGGTCGTTGCCAGGCAGAACGAGACCGGCATCGATATCGTCGGAGATGGCGAGCACAGCAAGGTCAACTGGATGGCCTATGCGCGGGCGCGGCTTTCCGGCCTCGAAGAGATCGACAGCCCGGTGCGGTTCCGCACCGCGACGCGCGATTCGATCGAGTTCGCGGCCGCTTACGAAGACCTGAAGGTCATGCACACGGCGCGCTCCGGCGCACTGGTAGCGAAACGCACGGTGCGGCCGCGGGCGCTGGTCTGCAGCGGGCCAATTCGTTACGTCGGGCACGAGGAGGTCAGGACCGACATTGCCAACCTGAAGGCTGCGCTCGCGGGAACGCCGGCCGAGGGAGCGTTCATGACGGCGATTTCGCCGTCGAACCTCGAACTCTATTACGAGAACCAATTCTACGGCTCCGACGAGGAGTATCTCGCGGCGCTCGGCGAGGCCATGCGCGAGGAATATCTCGCCATCGTCGAGGCCGGTTTCCTCTTGCAGATCGACGATCCACGCATGGCGACGCACTACAATCGCGCGCCGGATGCCTCGATCGCGGATTGCCGCCGAATTCATCGCGCTGCGGGTCGAAGCGCTTAACCACGCGCTGCGCGGCATCCAGGAAGATCGCGTGCGGTTCCATACCTGTTACAGCGTCAACATCGCACCGCGCGTGCACGATTTCGAACTGAAGCATTTCGTCGACCTGATGCTGCTGATCCGCGCCGGCGCCTATGTGATCGAGGGCGCCAACCCGCGTCATGAGCATGAATGGCAGATCTGGCAGGACGTGACGCTGCCGGACGGCAAAATCCTCATTCCCGGGGTAGTTTCGCATTGCATCCACCTGGTCGAGCACCCGGAACTGGTGGCGCAGCGGATCGCGCGCTTTGCCGGCGCAGTGGGACGCGAGCGCGTGATCGCCGGCACCGATTGCGGCTTCGGCACGTCAGGCGCCGGCGACGAGGTTCACCCCGAGGTTGCCTGGGCCAAGCTGCGCGCCCTGGTCGAGGGCACCCGGATCGCGAGCCAGCAATTGTGGGCCTGAGCGGGAACTTTTTTCAGCCCCGTTACAGAGGCGGAATTGTCCGGCCGGCGACGTCATTGAATTTATTGCAGAAAGGCTCCTTAGCACGGGGTTCACCATGAGCCGCTTGGGCGCGCATATTCCTGCGGTTCGCCACCAAAGGGCCACGGGTGGTGCCCAATCTGCGATCCCAACTCGGGGGCCGGAGGGGCCCGGGGGCTTCGGTGATGGGGACTTCATGCATCTGGCACGTTTCATGACACGTCCGCGTGCCCGGACGCTTTCGCTGCTCGCGTCTGCTTTGGTCTTGGCGCAGGTCGCTCCGGTCTTGGGCGAACCGACGGGAAAGATTCCCGCCAAGACCGCGAACGCCGGCAAGGCCGGCGCCTCCGCTCAGGCCAAGGTTGACACGCCGGTCAAGTCGGCCTGCAACCGCGACAGCTTCCGGGTCGTCGTCGACGTCGGCCATACCGCCGGCAATCCCGGGGCCATGAGCGCACGCGGCGCCTCCGAGTACGACTTCAACCTCAAGCTCGCGACCTTGATGGACGAGAAGCTGCGGGCAGCCGGATTTTCCAGGACCGTCTTGCTGATCACCACCGACAACAAGCGGCGCGCTTTGTTCGAGCGGATTCGCCGGGCGCAAGCCATGTCGGGCGATCTGTTCGTTTCGATCCACCATGATTCCGTGCCGGACCGGTTCCTGCAGAAATGGGACTTCAACGGCGAGCAGCGCGCCTACAGCGACCGCTTCAAGGGCCATTCGATCTTCGTCTCGCACGACAACGCCGACTACGCCGGCAGCGTGCAATTCGGGCGGATGCTCGGCCAGCGGCTCAAGGATCACGGTCTGAAGTACACGCCGCACTACACCGAATCGTTCATGGGTAGCCGCCGGCGCATCCTGGTCGACGCCGACGCCGGCGTTTATCGCTACGACCAGTTGATCGTACTCAAGAATAACCGCATTCCGGCCGTGCTGCTCGAAGCCGGCTCGATCATCAATCGCGACGAAGAATTGGCGATGGCGACGCCGGAGCGGCGGGGGATCATCACCGCAGCCCTGGTCGATGCAGTCGAAAGCTTCTGTGCCGCCCGCTCGACGACGCAAGTCGCTCGCACGCCGCCATCGGCGGCCGCGCCGAAAGTCATGCGGGCCGGAATGAGGACGCCTGCGAGCCGTCGATGAACCGTGCCGCACCCGACAGAGTGCGGTGCATGACTCGCAATCTCTTCTGTTCGGTCCTCGCAGCGGTTGCGGCGCTGAGCGCGCTGCAAACCGTGGCACCGGCCTGGGCGCAATCGGCACGGCAACCGACTATGCCACCGGGTTTCGCTTACCTGCGCGAAACCGACCCTTCGATCGAGCAGGACATGCGCTACGCGGGCTACGACAATTTCGTCGGCCGCCCTTTGCCTGGCTATGATGCCGCCGAATGCGTCCTGCGGCGCGACGTCGCCGCGGCGCTCAAGCAGGTGCAGGTCGACCTCGCCGCGCAAACGCTTAAGCTCAAGCTCTACGACTGCTATCGCCCGACGCGTGCGGTGCGTGCAATGGCGCAATGGGCATTCGACGGGCGCGACACCGGCATCACCAAGCGCTATTACCCCAAACTGCAGAAACAGAACCTGTTCGCCCTCGGCTACATCTCGAACCGCTCGGAGCATTCCGCCGGCACCACGGTCGACCTGACGCTGGTCGAGATCGGGCATCCGCCGGTCGCTCCCTTCGATCGCAACGTGACCTACGGTCCCTGCACCGGCCCTGCGGCGCAACGCGCTCCGGACGACAGCCTCGATATGGGCACCGGGTACGACTGCTTCGATGTCATGAGCCACACCAGGAGCCCGCTGATCACGCCTGAGCAGCGGCGCTGGCGTACCCTGCTGCTCGCCGCCATGGCGAAGCGCGGCTTCCGCAACTATCACCGCGAATGGTGGCACTTCACCTACGGGCGCCTCGGGGGGCGCGCAGTACGATTTTCCCATCCGCCCGCGCGGCAACTAGCTTCGTCATGCCCCGGCAAAGGCAGGGCATCCACATCTTGCTTAATTGCATCAAGACGTGGATGGCCGGGACGAACCGGTCATGACGAAGAATGTCTGTTGTCGCCAGCGTGAATTTCAAGCGTGGCCGGCTGTAGCGCTGTCGTCCCGGTCAAACTCAGCGCCACCGCCTCGGCGACCCGGATGCCGTCGACGCCGGCCGACAGGATGCCGCCGGCATAGCCGGCGCCTTCGCCGGCCGGGTAGAGCCCGCGCGTGTTGAGGCTCTGCAGCGTCGCGTCGCGCGCGGATGCGGATCGGCGACGAGGTGCGCGTCTCGACGCCGGTCATCACCGCGTCGGCGAGCGCGAAGCCCGTGATCTGCCGGTCGAAGACCGGCAGCGCCTCGCGGATCGCCGCGACCGCGTAGTCCGGCAGGCAGTCGGCGAGATCGGCCGGCGTGACGCCGGGCCTGTAGGACGGCACGACCTCGCCGAGCGCGGTCGAGGCCTTGCCGGCGAGGAAATCGCCGACGCGCTGCGCCGGCGCCGCGTAGGTCGCAGCCGCCGGCCACGAAGGCGCGCTCCTCCCAGTGGCGCTGGAACGCGATGCCGGCGAGCGGATCGCCCGGATAGTCCGCCGGCGTGATGCCGACGACGATGCCGGCATTGGCGTTGCGCTCGGCGCGCGAATACTGGCTCATGCCGTTGGTGACGACGCGGCCCGGCTCCGAGGTCGCCGCGACCACCGTGCCGCCCGGGCACATGCAGAAGCTGTAGACCGAGCGCCCGTTCGCGCCGTGATGCACCAGCTTGTAGTCGGCGGCGCCGAGCAGCGGATGGCCGGCGCCGTCGCCGAAGCGGCAGCGGTCGATCAGCGACTGCGGATGCTCGATGCGCACGCCGATGGAGAACGGCTTCGCCTCGATCGCGACGCCGCGCGCGTGCAGCATCTCGAACGTGTCGCGCGCGCTGTGGCCGACCGCCAGCACGACGTGATCCGCCGCCACGATGCGTGCCGTCGGCGAGCACCACGCCGCGCACGCTGCCGCTCGCCGTCGCGCGCCCTCGATATCGAGATCGTCGACCCGGCAGCCGAAGCGATACTCGCCGCCGAGCGCCTCGATCGTGCTCGCGCAGGCTCTCGACCATGGTCACCAGGCGGAACGTGCCGATGTGCGGCTTGGCGACGTAGAGGATTTCCTCCGGCGCGCCGGCCTTGACGAACTCGGTCAGCACCTTGCGGCCGAGGTGGTGCGGGTCCTTGATCTGGCTGTAGAGCTTGCCGTCGGAGAACGTGCCGGCGCCGCCTTCGCCGAACTGCACGTTCGATTCCGGATCGAGCACCGCCTTGCGCCAGAAGCCCCAGGTGTCCTTGGTGCGCTCGCGCACGACCTTGCCGCGCTCGAGGATGATCGGGCGGAAGCCCATCTGCGCCAGGATCAGCGCGGCGAACAGGCCGCACGGCCCGGTGCCGATGACGACCGGGCGCGCGGCGCGCTGCCGGCGCGCGCGCGCGACGAAGCGATAGCTCATGTCGGGCGCGACCGAGACGTTGCGGTCGCCCTGCGAGGCGCTTCAGCACGCGCGCTTCTCGTTCTTCACCTCGACGTCGAGCGTGTAGATCAGCGCGATCGCGGACTTCTTGCGCGCATCCACGGCGCGGCGGAACACCGTGAAGCCGACGAGGTCGTCCGCGCGCGATGCCGAGCCGCTGCAGCAGCGCGGCTTCGAGCTCGTCCTCGGCGTGATCGAGCGGCAGTTTCAGTTCGGTCAGGCGCAGCATGCGAAGGAGCTGGGTTTTGCACACTCATGCACGCAGGAAGTTGAGCAGATTGGCGTTGAACTGTCGCGGCTGTTCCAGCGGACTGATGTGTCCGGCGCCCGCAATCCTGCAGAGGGCCGCGCCCGGGATCGTCTCCGCCAGCAGGCGCGACGAGTTGCGGCAGAGATAATCCTGCTGGCCCAGCATCACAAGCGTCGGCACCTTGAGCGACTTCAGCCCCTCGGTCATGCGGAACAGAGATTTCCGTTTAGCCAGCACTTCGGACAATGTGTTTCGCAGGCCTACGGGCGGGGTCGCGCGGTCGACCCGGCCATGTGCCGGCGGAAGCGCGGCCCGCGATTGGCGTAGAACTTGAACTGCTCGCTGCGCAGCATGTCGGCGATCATCGCCTCGGTGCCCTCCCGCTCGGCGAAGTCGATCCAGCGGTTGGCGAGCCACTGGATCTTCCAGCCATCGTCGGCACCCGCGCCCACGTCCGCCAGCACCAGGTGCGAAATGCGCTCCGGCATACGTGCTGCCACCGCCAGCGCCGGTCCGCCGCCCATCGAGAAACCGACCAGCGCGACCCGGTCGAGCCCGAGTGCATCGAGAAACCCGGCGAGATCGCGAACGAGATGTCCGGCGGAATAGCGTGTCCGGTCATCCGGCGCGTCTGTGCGGCCATGCCCGCGCGCGTCATAAACGATGACGCGAAAATACGGGCTCAGCGCCCGCACCTGGTGAAACCACATGCGTTTCCCGCATGCGAGCCCATGAAGCAGGACCACCGGCAAACCGCTTCCGAAGCTGCGGTAATCGATGGTGATGTCGTCGACCCTGAGGCTTGCCACGATCCGCCCGTTGCACTCCCGGCAACGACGCCAGCGGGCCGGGGGAACGGTCAGCTATAGGAGGGATGCGGCGGCTGCTCAATCCGCCAGCGCCGGGGCGGCCGACGTCAGCGGGACGGACCGGGACGCGTTGCCGGGCCACTGGACCTTCATCGGCGCGATCGCCGGCGAATAGGCGGGCTGCCCCGGCCGTCCGCGGGCTTCTGCCACCTTACCGACGCAGGCCTTCTCTTCGTCGTTGCAGCGGGCCTCGCACTTCGCCGCGAGCGACTTGTCCGCGCCCGGCGCGGCGCATTCAGGCTGCAGAGATAGCCGTCGCGAAAGCAGTCCTGCAATTCCGCGGCCGCGATACCGGTTCCTGCCGCGATCAGCACGCTTGCCAGACAGGCGGCGCTGAAAATCTTGCGATGGCGCGTCATGGTGAAATCTCCAGCCGGCAGGATTGCCATGTGCCGACCGATACCGCCGCCGCGGTGGCAGCACTGTGCCGACCGTCACAGGTATGTCGCTTGTGGCCGGCGTGGCGTTCGACCGGCCTCGGCTGGAGATACAAGAGTTCCCGGCTGGGACGGCGGGATCAGCCCGCCTTGCGCCGCCCAGCGACCTTCTTGGCGGCCGGGCGCGGTTTGGCGGCGGCGGCCTCGCGTGCCGCGCCCTTGCCCTGGATGGGTAGCAGCAGCTCGGTCTGGCCGGCGGCCCGCTTGCGGCCCTTCTTCGGCTTCTCGTCCGGAGCATTCGCCTTCCCGGCCTGCGGCGCCCGGTCGGTCTGGACGCTGCGGCGCAGCGCATCCATCAGGTTGATGACATTGCGCGCCGGTTCCGCCGCTTCCTTGCCCTTGGGCAGCGTGAATCCGGCCTGCTTCTTCCGCATGCAGCTCGACCAGCGCGTTCTCGTAGTGATCCTCGAATTTCGCCGGATCGAAGTCGGCCTTCTTGCTGTCTCGAGGATGTGCTCGGCGAGCTTGCAGCATCTCGCTCGGCGATCTTGATGTCGGCGATGTCGCCGAAATAGTCCTCGGCCTTGCGCACCTCGTAGGCGTAGCGCAGCGTGGTGCCGAGCAGGCCCTTGCCGAACGGCTCCAGCGCGATCACGTGCTCGCGCTTGTGCAGCACGATGCGGCCGAGCGCCACCATGCCCTTGCCGCGCATCGCCTCGCGGATGACCGCGAAGGCTTCCTGGCCGACGTCGTCGTTCGGCGCGATGTAATAGGGCTGTCGTAGTAGCGCTTGTCGATCTGCGTCGCGCGGCACGAAGCTGTCGATCTCGATGGTGTGCTTGCTCTCGATCTCGAGCGCTTCGACCTCGTCGTCCTCGATCTGGATGTAGACGCCCTTGTCGACCTCGTAGCCGCGGCCCTTGTCGGCCGCTATCGACCGGCTCGCGCGTGACCTCGTCGACCAGCTGCTGGCGCAGCCGGTTGCCGGTCTTCTTGTTGATCTGGCGGAACGAGATGCGCTCCGAGGAGGTGGTGGCCGGATTCACGGCGATCGGGCAGGACACCAGGGACAGCTTGAGATGTCCCTTCCAGTACGCACGCGGCGCCATGGCGCAACTCCGCTGAAATTACAGTTACTCAAGTCAAAATAGACCGCCCATGACCCCATTTGGAGTCCTGCTTTTGTTCTCCCCGAAGGCGGAACCGACCAAAAAACCTAGCACGGAACAAGTTAAGACATGCTCGCCGGTGACGGACGGCGAACGTCCTGTGGACGCAAGATGTTACGGGAGGGGTAAAAGCAGAACGGCGCCCCCGTCATGACGAGCGACGCCGCGCAGCATTGTCGAAGTTCAAATGCGCTCCTGAGCGCGCGCGTACGCTAGGTACCGACCCTCACATTCACCTTGTCGGTGACGCACTTCTTCATATGACTGGCCTTGGCGGCGCCGGCGAGCTTCTTCTCGGTCGTATCCAACGTGCAGGCCTTGGTCGCGTCGGCCCGAGCATCCTTCTCGCACTTCGCCAAGAAACTCTTGAGTGCGGCGCCCGCGAGCTTCTTCTCCGCCGCGTCGGACTTGCAGGTGGCGAACGCCGGCGCCGAGCTAAGGCACAACGCCAGTGCCAGGGCATACTTCATCATGGGGGGATCCTCCTCCGGACGGCAAATGCTGCCGCGCATAATCATATCACTTTGCGATGCACCGCGGACAAGAGGTGCGCATTGTAAAATTTACTGACTCTACAAGCCGATTCGTGACGCCCTACCGGATACTCGCCCGATCAACCGCGCCGGCTCAGCCGGAACACGGCCTGCTCGCCGAGCAGATTCCAGAACCACCACGGCGCATTGAAGCGCAGCGCCCGGCCCCAGGCGTCGAGCGCCACCGCCTTCTCCATCTCCACGCCGGCGACTTCGCAAAGCTGGCGGAAGTCCTTGATGGTGCAGAAGTGAATGTTCGGCGAATCCCACCAGGCATAAGGCAGGTTGGCGGTCTGCGGCATGTGCCCGCCGAACAGAAGTTGCAGGCGGATTTTCCAGTGGCCGAAATTCGGAAACGACACGATCGCGTGGCGGCCGATCCGCAGCATGTGTTCGAGCACAATACGGGGATGCCGGGTGGCTTGTAGCGTCTGTGACAGGATCACGTAGTCGAACGCATCGTCGGGATAGTCGGAAAGGTCCGTATCGGCGTCGCCCTGGATCACCGCCAGGCCCTTGGCGACACATTCGTTCACGCCTTCGCGCGACAGTTCGATGCCGCGGCCATCGACGCCGCGCGTCTCAAGAAGGCGCAGCAGTTCGCCGTCGCCGCAGCCGACGTCGAGCACCTTGGCGCCCGGCGCCACCATCTCGGCCACCGCGATCAGGTCGACGCGCGCGCCGCCCGGCATCCGCACCGCCTCCGCCATCGTGAGGTCGCGCTTGAGCCGTTTGAGCATCGTTACGCCCCCGCCGGCGGCAAGCCGCGGGCCCTGGCGGCGCCTTCGAGGAAACCGCGCACGATCGCGAACAGCTCCGGCTCTTCGAGCAGGAACGCGTCGTGTCCCTTGTCGGTGACGATCTCGGCGAACGACACGCGCGCGCCACCCGCGTTGAGCGCGTGCACGATGGAGCGCGACTCCGAGGTCGGAAACAGCCAGTCCGACGTAAACGAGATCACGCAGAAACGCGTCGGCGTCCGCTTCCAGGTATTCGCCAGCACACCGCCGCAGTCTTCCGCGAGATCGAAATAATCCATCGCGCGGGTCAGGTAGAGATAGGAGTTGGCGTCGAACCGCTCGACAAAGCTGATGCCCTGATGGCGCAGATAGCTTTCCACCTGAAAGTCGGCGTCGAACGAGAAGGTCGGATTATCGCGGTCCTGGAATTTGCGGCCGAACTTGCGGTGCAGCGCCGCGTCCGACAGGTAAGTGATATGCGCTCCCATGCGGGCGACCGCGAGTCCGCGGCGCGGATTGGCGCCCTCGGCGAAGTAGCGTCCGCCGCGCCATTCGGGATCGGCCATCACGGCCTGGCGGCCGACTTCGTGAAACGCAATGTTCTGCGCCGAATGCCGCGTCGAGCACGCGATCGGCAGCGCCGCGAACACCCGCTCCGGATAACTCGCGGTCCATTGCAGAACCTGCATGCCGCCCATCGAGCCGCCCGCCACCGCGAACAGCGTGTCGATGCCAAGGTGATCGATCAGCATCGCCTGCGCGCGGACCATGTCGCGAATGGTGATGACCGGAAAATCGAGGCCCCATGGCTGGCCGGTTGCCGGGTTGGTGGAGGCCGGCCCGGTCGTGCCCATACAGGCTCCGACCACATTCGGACAAATTACAAAGTATCGCTCGGTATCGATCGGCCGGCCGGGCCCGACCATGGTCTCCCACCATCCGGATTTGCCGGTGACCGGATGCACGTTGGCGACATGCTGGTCGCCGGTCAGCGCATGGCAAATCAGCACCGCATTGCTGCGATCCGCGTTGAGCGTGCCATAGGTCTGATAGGCGATCTGGAACGGTGAGAGATTGACGCCCGCATCGAGCCGCAACGGCTCGTCGGCGCCGAAGCGGACCAGCAGCGAACGCGGACGATCAGCCTCAAGGGTGCGATCGGCGGGTTCAAGGGTGACGGTATCGGCCTCGACCATTACAAACCCCGCCCCCGGGTAAGCGGAATCGCCGCCGATCCATCCAGACGCCAAAAATCCGAGCGGCCGCAATGGGGTTAGATAGGCCGCCCGCCGGCAGAGTCAACGATTTCTTTGCTTTCGGAGGCGGCCACGCTATGGCTTCCCGGCACGATCTTCCGGGACAGCGCGAGCATCCAGTCACGGACGGGTCTGCGCAATCAGCGAGCGACACGCCGCCCTTGGGATACGAGCCGCGCCGGTAACCATGTCATGACGACAAAGCCTCGCGCCGGAACACCATCGCTCGGCGACCTCCGCAAGGACATCGATCGCATCGACGAGGAGGTGCATCGCCTGCTCATGGAGCGCGGTGAGATCATCGATCGCCTGATCGCCGTCAAGGCGACGCAGGAGACGGGCTCGGCTTTCCGTCCCGCGCGCGAGGCCGACATGATGCGCCGGCTCGTCGACCGCCATCGCGGCATCCTACCGCTCGATACCGTCGAGAGTATCTGGCGCGTGATCATTTCCACCTTCACGTACGTGCAGGCGCCGTTCTCGGTGCACGCAGACCTGTCGGCCGGCGATGCGATCATGCGGGATTCCGCACGCTTTCATTTCGGTTTCACGGTGCCGTTCGTGCCTCACATGGGGGCGTCGAGCGTGGTCGCGGCCGTATCCGCCTCCAAGGGCGATCTGGGACTCGTGCCCGCCTTCGCGGTGCCCAGCGGGGGCGCCTGGTGGAATGCCCTCGAGTTTGACGCGGCGCCGAAGATCATCGCGCGGCTGCCATTCGTCGACCGCGCCGACCATCCTGCGGCGGCACCGGTGTTCGTCATCTCGCGCGCGGCGGCTGACGCCATGGTCACCGAAGTCGAGGTCTGGAGCATCCGGGTCGCCGGCTGGAACACCGCGACCGCCCACGCTCTGGCTCCGCTCGCCGAGGTCGTGGCAGTGCCCGACCGCGCTTTCGACGGCGCCGCACTGCTGGTATCGGTGCCGCAGGGCGGGCACATCGACAAGATCATCGGCACCCTCGTGGAGGCGGGCGCATCGGTACGAGCCTCGGCCCTCGTCGGCAGCCACGCGACCCGCTATAGGGTCTCGGCCAAGGATGAGCGGCCGATCAAGAGCGGCCGCTGATCCAATTTCGGAGTTCAGAGAAATGTCCGCCCTGAAGCGTCCGCAACCGCGCCCCGGCGTGCTCGATATCGAAGCCTATGTGCCGGGCAAGAGCACAGCGCCGGGCGTCGCGAAGGTTTTCAAGCTGTCGTCGAACGAGACCCCGCTGGGTCCGAGCCCGAAAGCTATCGCGGCCTACAAGGCGGTGGGCGATCATCTCCAGGACTACCCGGAGGGTTCGTCGGCCGAATTGCGCGAAGCGATCGGGCGTGCCTTCGGCCTCGATCCGAACCGCATCGTCTGCGGCGCGGGCTCCGACGACCTGCTCAACCTGATCGCCGACGCCTATCTGGCCGATGGCGACGAGGCAATCCACACCACTCATGGCTTCCTGGTCTATCCGATCGCGACGCTGGGCTCCGGCGCCAAGCCGGTTGTGGCGCCGGAGAAGAACTACGCCGCCGACGTCGACGCAATTCTGGCGCGCGTCACCGCGCGCACCAAGGTGGTGTTTCTGGCCAATCCCAACAATCCGACCGGCACGTATGTGCCGTTCGATGAGGTGAAGCGATTGCACCAGGCGCTGCCGCCGCATGTGCTGCTGGTGCTCGACGCCGCCTATGCGGAATACGTCCGCCGCAACGACTACGAGGCCGGCATCGAACTCGTTGCGACCTCCGACAACGTCGTGATGTGCCGGACGTTCTCGAAGATCTACGGACTCGCGGCGCTGCGGCTCGGATGGCTCTACGGGCCGGCGCACGTGATCGACGCGATCAACCGCATTCGCGGACCGTTCAACGTCAACGCCGCCGCGCAAGCCGCCGGCATCGCCGCTATCACCGACACCGAGCATGTCGAGGCGGCACGCGCACACAACGAGAGATGGCTCGCCTGGCTCACCGAGGAAATTCGCAGGCTCGGGCTTGAAGTGACGCCGAGCATCGCGAACTTCATTCTCATTCACTTTCCGGAGCGGAAGGGCCACACCGCCGAAGAAGCCGATGCGTTTCTGACCAAGCGCGGTCTCCTCACGCGCCGCGTCAAGGCCTATCAGCTTCCGAACGCATTGCGCATGAGCGTGGGCACCGAGGAAGCCAACCGGCTGATGGTGCAGGCGCTCGCCGAATTTTTGGGGAAGCCGAAGTGATCCGTATTCGCGCAACAACTCCGGTGGGTCCCCCTCCCCCTTATGGGGAGGGGTTGGGGGTAGGGGTCCTTGTCGTCGGACCAACCCAAGAAGCCACCCCCCTCCCCACCCCTCCCCCGCAAGGGGGGAGAGAGCACAGCGGTGCAAGCGGTGAGAGAGCAGACCGAATTCGCGGAGAGGCCGCGTGACCACGCCCATCTTCAACCGCCTGGCGCTGATCGGCGTCGGCCTGATCGGCTCGTCGATCGCGCGCGCAGCGCGCGCGCAGGGCGCGGTCGGCTCGATTGTCGCAACCGCGCGTTCGCCCGCAACTCGGCGGAGGGTTGCGGAACTCGGCATCGCCGACCAGGTGGAGGAGACCAACGCGGCCGCGGTGGCCGGCGCGGACCTCGTCATCGTCTGCATTCCGGTCGGCGCCTGCGGCCCGGTCGCGGCAGAGATCGGCCCGCACCTGAAACCCGGCGCGGTCGTTTCCGATGTCGGTTCGGTGAAGGGCTCGGTGCTGCGGGACATGGCGCCGCATCTGCCGAAGGGCACGCATTTCATTCCGGCCCATCCGGTTGCCGGGACCGAGCATTCGGGGCCGGACGCGGGTTTTGCCGAACTGTTCGTCGGGCGATGGTGCATCCTGACGCCACCGCCCGACGCTGATCCCGCCGCCGTCGAGCGGCTCGCGGCCTTCTGGCGGCTCCTCGGCGCCAACGTCGAGAGCATGTCGGCCGAGCATCATGACCTGGTGCTCGGCATCACCAGCCACCTGCCGCACCTGATCGCCTACACGATTGTCGGCACCGCCGAAGAGCTGGGTCAGGTCACGCGCTCGGAGGTCTTGCAGTTTTCCGCCGGTGGTTTCCGCGACTTCACCCGCATCGCTGCGTCCGACCCGACCATGTGGCGCGACGTGTTTCTCGCCAACAAGGACGCTGTGCTCGAGATGCTCGGCCGCTTCAACGAAGATTTGTCGCTGCTGACGCGCGCGATCCGCAACGGCGACGGCCAGGCGCTATTCGACCACTTCGCGCGCACGCGCGCGATCCGCCGCGGTATCGTGGCGATGGGCCAGGACTCGCCCGCACCGGACTTCGGCCGGCCGCATCCCGACCTGCCGCACGAGCCGCTGCCGCGGCCCTACGCGGGAGAGGACTAAGACGCCCTTCCTCCGCGCCGTCATGCCCGGCCTCCGGGCCGGGCATCCACGTTTAAATTTTATACCAAGTGCAGCAGTCATTGATTCGTCATGCGAGGGCTTGACCCGCGCATCCATCGAGAAAAAGTCGTTTCAACACGATGGATTGCGGGTCAAGCCGGCAACGACGAAGAGAGATGCGAGCGTCGAAGCGATCTGTCGTCACTCCGGTTTGAAGTTCATCGCCACACCGTTGATGCAATAGCGAAGATGGGTCGGCGGCGGCCCGTCGTCGAACACATGGCCCAGATGGCTGCCGCAACGGCTGCAATGCACCTCGGTGCGGATCATGCCGTAGCTGTTGTCGCTTGAGGATTCGACCGAACCATGGACCGGATCGTTGAAGCTCGGCCAGCCGGTGCCGCTCTCGAATTTCTTCTTCGACACGAACAGCGGCTGGTCGCAGCCCGCGCAGGTGAATGTTCCGGACCGCTTCTCGAAATTGAGCGCGCAGCTTCCCGGCGCTTCGGTGCCGTGCTCGCGCATGATGTGGTACTGCTCCGGCGTGAGCAGCTTGCGCCACTCGGCGTCGGTGCGCGTGACGGGGAAGTGCTTCTGGTCCATCTCGCCAGCTCCGGCTTCAGCTCAGGCCGCGCTCCAGCAACTCGATCGACACGCCTTCGGGCCCGCGGATGAAGCACACCCGCGTTCCCGGCCGCACGGTGGTCGGCTCGCGCGGTGAATTCGACGCCCTTGGCCTTGAGATCGGCCGCGATCGCATCGATGCCGGTGACCGTCAGGCCGAAATGGTCGAGGCCGCGGTAGGGCGTCGTCGGCGGTGTATTGACCCCATCGCCCGGCGTAACCGGCGCGATGAAAATGTTGGCGCCGCCGAGCTTGAGGTCGATGCGCGGCGTGCCGCCCTGCATGGTGCGGAGCACCTCGGCGCCGAGCATGCGCTCGAACCACTGGGCCATTGCTTCCGGGTCGGTGGTGCGCAGATGAACGTGGTCCCAGGTGAACTTCGCCATGTCGGTTTCTCCGTGTCCTGTCGGCACGGCAAACTAGGACATCGCGCAGCGGATTTGAAGCGGCGAGCGACTGGTGTCCCGATTCCGAAGTTCGCATATCCTGCGGCATCCCCATTTGCGAACTTCGGAATCGAAGGACACTAGCAACCTATTGATCTATTGTGGCTTTGGTTCAGAAGTCCGCATGCCGGACTCGCCGCAAGAATGATGCGGACTTCTGAACCGCCGCACTAGAACAGCGGCAGGCGTGCGGCCGACCTGGAAAGGCCCGAGATACACGGCGCCGTCGACGAAGCGCAGAGGCAGAGCGACCGCGGGCTTGCCTTCCAGCACGGTGCGCTGGCCCAGCGAGGCGACGAGACTGGGCGCGCTCTGGCGCGCCAGATTGCCGAGACCCGGCATGATCTTGTCGAGCGCGCCGAAGGTCGATGCCGCCTGGCCTTCGGACATCAGGCGATCAATGTCGAGCTTCTTCAGCGCCTTGTCGAGGTTCACGACGGTGATCTGCAACCGTCCGTCCAGTCCGCCGTTGGGCGAGAGCCCCAGCTTGCCGGCGCCGACCGCGATCACGTCGTCCTGCTGGACGCGCGCCTTGACGATCTCGATCTGGCCGTTGGCGGCCTGGATTTCGCGGAACCGATCCGGCCACGGCTTGGGCGAGAAGTCCTTCAGACCGCGCAGGTTCGCGACGATATCGGCGTCCGACGGCGTCTTCGCCAGCGGATGCAGTTCCTGCGCCGAAGCGCCTTGCAGCAACAACGCAAGGTCGATGATCGGATTGTCGGTGACGGTGCCGCCGGCCAGCCGGCCGTGCAGTTCGGCGCGCTCGGCCTGGAACACCGTGACGTTGCTGCCATCCGCCACGCGTTCGACCGTCGGCGCCTCGAACGCGAACGACACCCGCTCCGGAGCTTCGGGCGTGCCACGGACGCTCGACTGGCCGAGCTTCCAGTTGGCAGTATAGGCGGGCGGCTTGCCCGGCTCGCCGATCGTCACCGGCCCCTGGACTTCGCTGATCACCAGGTTCGGGTCGTAGACCTGAACTGCGGCCAGCAGATCCTTGGCCTTGAGCGCGACCGGCGGCTCGCTGCTGCGCAGTTCGGCGGTCGGATCGGTGCAACGAACTTCGATGCGGAAAGGATAGCCACCGACCGTCTGCTTCTCGCAGGAATAGATGCGGCCCGACTTGGCTTCGCGCTCGCGCCAGCCTGCCAGCGTGGTTTCGGCTTTTGCCGACGCAAAGAACCAAAAGCCGGTCCACAGGCCCGCCAGGACAATGACCAGCCCGACCGGCACGAACACCGGCCAGCGGCGGCGGCGGGTGGTAGACATGGGATACAATACTTTCGTCATGAACGAGGCTCGCATGCCACCTTACTCGTGGCCCTGGTGTCAACCTCCCCCGGCGTCTGATGAAGCCCGGAATGCGGCGTTTCAGAGGAAACCGCCGCGCTTCCTCAATGCGCAGTTGCCGCGGCCCTTCAACCGGACAATTTTTGTCGATATGGCTGCACCTAGTGTGGCGGTCTAGAGGTCCGCATCATTCTCGCCGCGAGTCCGACATGCGGACTTCTGAACCAAACCCGTACTAGATCAACAGGTTGCCAGTGTCCTTCGATTCCGAAGTTCGCAAATGAGCGCGCCCAGAACGGTGCCAACTTCGGAATTGGGACACTAGGCATGGAACCGATCTTAGACCCCTCCGCTGGCGACCTCTGGGTGTTCGGCTATGGCTCCCTGATCTGGCGGCCGGGCTTCGACTTCGTCGAGCGTGTGGAAGCGCGGCTCGTGGGAGCACATCGGGCGTTGTGTGTCTATTCGTTCGTCCATCGCGGCACGCCGGAGCGGCCCGGACTGGTATTGGGGCTCGACCAGGGCGGCGCCTGCCGCGGCATGGCGTACCGCGTACAAGCCAGCAAGCGTGCCGAGACGATCGCGTATTTGCGCGCCCGCGAGCAGGCCACCATGGTCTACCGCGAGAGCGTGCGTTCCGTCTGGCTGCGGAGCGATCCCGAGCGGCGGGTTTCGGCGCTCTGCTACGTGGTCGACCGCGGCCACGCTCAATATGCCGGCCGGCTGTCGCTCGATCAGCAATTGCACCATGTGCGGCAGGGCCACGGAAGGTCGGGCGCCAACCGCGACTACGTCGTCGCGACTGTCGCGGCGTTGGAGGAGATGGGCATTCGAGAGACCGAACTGCACCTCCTGGCCGAACGCCTCAAGGGCGTCCACGAGAGCGGAGCTGTGATCGCTCCTCACGCATGACACCGCTCGAAAGCCGCACGCTTCGGTCGCAAACACATTTCAAGACTCGTTGAAATATCACTTGACCTTGCCCATCGTTTCGATATTCGTTGAAATATGGAAAAGACCGATGCCATTTCGGCGCTCGTGGCGCTTGCCCATGACAGTCGGCTCGACGTCTTTCGGCTGCTGGTGCAGGCCGGACCGGACGGTCTGCCGGCGGGCGAGATCGCCAGTTCGCTCGGCCTCGCGCCCAACACCCTGACCTTTCATTTTGACCGTTTGCGCGCCGCCGGGCTGGTGACGGTGCGCCGCGACGGCCGCCAGATGATTTACGCCGCGCGGTTCGAGACGATGAACGCGCTGCTCGGCTACCTCACCCAGAACTGCTGCGGCGGCGAAATCGATACCTGCCGGCCGGTGCCATCCTGCAACCCGGAAACGGCACCAACGCCAAAGAAAGCAATCGCGTAGGCCGCCTCGCGCCGATCGCGGCCCGCCCGCCCCGGAGAACCCGATGGCTGACCGTCCGTTCAACGTACTGTTTCTCTGCACCGGCAATTCGGCGCGCTCGATCATCGCCGAAGCCATCCTCAACCGGATCGGGCTGGGAAAATTCCGCGCCTTCAGCGCCGGCAGCCAGCCGAAGGGCGAGGTGAACCCGCACACCGTCGCGCTGTTGAAGAACCTGAATCATGACGTGACGCACATCCGATCGAAGTCGTGGGCTGAGTTCGCCAAGCCCGGTGCGCCGTCGCTCGATTTCGTTTTCACGGTCTGCGACGACGCCGCCAACGAGCCCTGCCCGGTCTGGCCGGGTCAGCCGATGACCGCGCATTGGGGACTGCCCGACCCTGCCAAAGCCACGGGCACCGAGGCCGAGATCGCGTTCGCATTCAAGGACACCTATCGGATGCTCAACCAGCGCATCGGCATCTTCACGTCGCTGCCGATCAAGAGCCTCGATCAATTCAGCCTGCAGCAGCGGCTGCGAGAGATCGGCCGCATGGCGGGAGCGACCGGCAAGGTCGCGGAGCCGAATTGACGATGCCGCCGCTCGTCCAGCGCGTGTTCTGCGAGTGGCTGGGCACGGCATTTCTGCTGATGGGCGTGATCGGCTCCGGCATCATGGCGCAGCGCCTGTCCGGCGGCAACGATGCGCTCGCGCTGTTGTGCAACACGCTGCCGACCGGAGCCATTCTCACCGTCCTGATCCTGGTGTTCGGCCCGTTGTCGGGAGCGCACTTCAATCCGGCCGTCAGCTTGGCGTTCGCACTGCGCCGTGAACTGCCGTGGACATTCGCCGGCTGGTACATCGCCGCACAGCTTGCCGGCGGCATCGCCGGCGCCTGGGCGGCGCATCTGATGTTCGAGCTTCCGCTGCTGCAGTTTTCCGTCACGGTGCGGACCGGCGCCGGCCAATGGTTGGCCGAAGCGGTGGCGACATTCGGGCTGCTGCTGACGATCTTTGGCTGCATGGCGCGGACGCCGTCCGCGGTGCCGATCGCGGTCGGTCTCTACATCACCGCCGCTTACTGGTTCACCGCATCGACGTCGTTCGCCAATCCGGCCGTGACGGTCGCACGCGCGCTGTCCGACACGTACGCCGGTATCTCGCCATCGGACATGCCGGCGTTCATCGCCGCGCAACTCGCCGGAATGGTCGTTGCCGTGATTCTCGGCCGCTGGCTGTGGAGACGATCCGAGCCGCAACTTGAACGGATGGCCGAAGCGCAGCGCCTACGGTGATTGGATCGCGATTTGCGATGCACCTGTCTTCGCTCGCATGATCTGATCCGAAAAGTCTGCAACTTTTCGGGATCATGCTCTACGGTGAAGACGCCAGCGAACTCGTCGTGATGCCGTTCTCCGACAGTTCGCGCCGACCCTCCGCAACAAGACGCGCGGTGGCGGTTTCGATCTGCTGCTGCATCTGCTCGAAGAATGCATCCTTGCCGAGACCGGGCGGGATCGGGTCGAGGATTTCGACCCGGATGGTGCCGGGATAGCGGCGGAATGACCGTCGCGGCCAGAACAGGCCGGAATTGAGCGCAACCGGCAGGCAGGTCGCATTCATGCCGGCGTAGAGGTGCGCGACGCCGTACTTGTAGCGCGGCTCGGCGCTGGGCGCGCGGCGGGTGCCTTCCGGAAAGATGATGATCTGGCGGTTGCGGTCGAGCTCTCGGCGGGCGCTGGCATTCATCGCGGTCGAGAGCCTGCGAGCCGCGGCCGCGATCCACCGAGATCATGCCGGCCTTCCAGGTGTACCAGCCGAAGAACGGGATCCACATCAGTTCGCGCTTCATGATGTAGGCCGGATCGCGGAACACGCGTGATCAGCGCGAAGGTCTCCCACAGCGACTGATGCTTGGAGGCAACCAGCAGCGGGCCCGCACGGGATTTTGTCGAGTCCGCGAAACTCGACCCGCGTGCCGCAGACCACCCGCAACAGCCAGAGATTGGTGCGCGCCCAGAACCGTGCGACCTCGACGATCGCCCGGCGCGGCATGACCAGCGTCGGCAGCGCCGCGATGATCTGAACGGAGAGGTTGAGATAGAACAGGACGTTGAAGACAACCGAACGAAGAATGACGGACACGGGCGGACCTTGCGTGGCGGGATCAATCGATGGCGTCACGATGTGTTCGGTGCATGAACTGATCCGAAAAGTCTGCAGCTTTTCGGGATCATGCCCTCGCCAGGCGCGACGGCTACCCTGGAACATTACTTGGCTCGTAGGCGATCGACCAGCGAGGCGAACTCATCCGGCCGTGCACCGGGATGAAACTCCATGCGGAGCTTGGCGTAGACGTACTTCACGTATTCGAAAACCATCAGTCGCGCGGCTGCGACCGTCCGCCACCAGGGTTCGGCACGCTGTTTGCTCGGTGACCACCGGATACGGCACGAGCTCGACGCCGGGCAGCTGGTGCGCGATCTCGGCAAGCGCACGCGGCATGTGATAGTTCGACGTCACCACGATGATCGACCGAAATCCTCCGGTCCTCCGCCCAGCGCTTGGTCTCGATCGCATTGCCGAGCGTGTTGCGCGAGTGGTCGAAGTCCACGCAGCAACGGATCACGCGGGTGAAGTCGGGATTGAGGCGCTGGATTTCGCCGACCGTGGTGGTGCGATGCAGTCCGCTGATGAGCAGTCTCTGGCCGCGGCCGGCCGCCATCAATTCGATCGCGTCGGTCACCCGGGATGCGCCACCGGTCAGCACCACGATGCCGTCGGCATTGTGGGTCAACGCCACCTCGTCGTCCGGAACGCTCGACAGAAACCAGACGAACCCGAGCGTCAGCAGCGCCGCGGCCGCAACTCCTGCCACGATGGTCGACCAGCCGAGACGGCGCAGCCAGCGGCGGGACGCCCGGCCGGTCGGATCGGGCATCTCGCCGGTCCCGCCGTCGGACTTGGAGCCGGCCATCGACATTCAGTTCATTCCGCAACATCAGGCATCATAACGCAATTTTCGACTGACCAGTGGCGGTGCCGGAACTCTCACCCGAGGCTCTCGATGGTGCTGTTCACGGTGTAGCGCGAGGTCACGGCGGTGACGATCGCGATCAGGACCACCTGAGCAATCACCGCGACGTAGCCCCACAACCCGATCGAGAAGGTGCCGAACAGCGCACCGACCTGGCTGCTGTCTGCCGGATCTGCTGGAATCGTCCGGTCAGGACCTCGGCCAGCACGAACACGATGACGGCCGCGCCACCGCCGGCCGCGCCTCCCTTCAAGCCCAGTTCGAGGAAATGCCGCTGAAAGTGTTCTGCGATGAAGCTGTTCTTCGCGCCGATCAGATGCAGCACCTCGATCACCGGACGGTTGGTGGCCATGGCGGCGCGGGTCGCAAACGTCACCGACAGCACGGTCGCGATCAGCACCAGCGCCAGGACACAGGCGGCCACCAGGATCGCCGCACGCGCCATGGTGCGCATCTGCAGGACGAAGCCGCGATGATCGTCGAGACTGGCCGACGGCACTTCAGTGGCCAGCGCCGCGCGCAATTGCGGAAAATCGGGCCGGCTGCGCGGCGCGATGCGCACCACGATGATGCGCGGCACCGGCAGGTCGTCGAGCCGCAAGCCCGGTGCCGAGCCAGGGCTCGAGCAGGCGCGCGGTCTCTTCCTTGGAATACGGCCGCACGTCGTCGATGCCCGGGATGGTGCGGGCGATCCCGGCGGCTCTGACGAGGTCGGCTTCGATATCGCGGCCGACCGTCGGACGGATTTGAATGGTCACCTCGCGGGCGACGTCTGCCTGCCAATCGTTGGCGACCGGAGCGGACCAGAATAGCCGCGCCCGAGCGTCAGCGACGCCAGAAACGTCATGATGGCGACGACCGCGAACAGCGCGCGTACCGAGATGGTCGACTGCGGCACGATCGGCGACTGAATTTCGCGGCTTCGGCGAACGCCTGCGCGGCGGCGCTGGCCGGCTCCGCGCCGGCAGCGACCGGCTTCCTGCACCGCGGCGTCATTCGTAGACATGCAGTCGGCCTTCGTGCAGTACCAGACGCGACGCGTCGTACTGGTCCATCAGCGCGATGTCGTGGGTGGCGATCACCACCGCGGTGCCGCGACTTGTTGAGCTCGACGAACAGGCGCAGCAGACGTTGCGCCAGACTTGGATCGACGTTGCCGGTCGGTTCGTCGGCCAGCAGCAGCTGCGGCCGGGCGATCACGGCGCGCGCGATCGCGGCGCGCTGCTTCTCGCCGCCCGACAGCACCGGCGGCAGCGCCCACATCCGTTCGCCAAGCCCAACCCAGTCCAGCAACTCCATCACCTCTTTGCGGTAGCTGTCCTCCTCCATGCCGATCACCCGCAGCGGCAGCGCGACGTTCTCGTAGGTCGTCATGTGGTCGAGCAGCCGGAAATCCTGGAACACGATGCCGATCCGGCGCCGCAGCGTCGCCAAGCGAATCCTTGCTCAGCGTGGCAATGTCGTGGCCGAACAGGGTGATGAGCCCGCGGGTCGGCCTCAGCGCGAGAAACAGAAGCCGCAGCAGCGAGGTCTTGCCCGCGCCCGACGGGACCGGTCAGGAACTGGAACGAGTGCGGGTCGAGCCGGAACGTCAGGTCGCGGAGGACTTCGGGTCCCGGACCATAGCGCAGGCCGACGTTCTCAAACCGGACCACGATCCCCTCCGTCGTCCCGGGCGGCTCCCGACCCGCCCGAGCCCCCTTGCGTTATAGCAGCCATCGGACCGGCTGACCGCCTCTAAACCCTCCCGTGGCCAGCGCCGCCCCCGGCCGAACTTCGCCAGTATTCCCGCATGCGATGGTTTCCGGTTCGTTAACCGCCCGGCGGGTAGGTTCGGAGCGGAGGCCTCATCCAATCGATGCAAGGAGGGGATCACGTGGCACGAATTCTCATCGCCGAAGACGAGGAGGCGATCCGCCAGCTCGTCGCCCGCGCGCTCAAGCAGGACGGGCACGAGGTCACGACGGCCAACGACGGCGCCGAGGCGCTCGACGTTCTCGCCCGCGAGCGCGGCGCGTTCGATCTTCTGCTCACCGACATCCGGATGCCGGTCATGGACGGCATCGCGCTGACGCTCGCGGCCACTCGCGAGCGATCCGACGCTGACCATCCTGCTGATGACCGGTTATGCGGATCAGCGCGAACGGGCGCACGATCTCGATGCGCTCATTCACGACGTGGTGGCAAAGCCGTTCACGCTCGCGACCATCCGCACCGCGGTCGAGGACGCGCTCCGGGCTCGCGCGGCCCGGACGCACTGACCCGTCGATCAGAAATCGCGCAGCAGCCGCTCGATATATTCGAGCTCGAGCTGCGGCCGGAAGTTCTCGCCGAACCGCTTGCGCAGTTCCTCGAGGATGCGGCGCGCCCGCTGCACGTCGATCTCGCCCGGCACCTTGACGGTGGTGTCGTCACCGTAGTCGCGTCCGCGCAGCGGCCGGCCGAGCGGATCGGTCTCCTGCTGCGCACGCGGCTGACCGAGCCGGCCGGGCTGGCCCGGGCCCATGCCCATGCCCATCATGCCCTGCTGCTGCATCTGCTGGGCGAGGTTCTGCGCGCCGCGCCGCAATGCTTCGAGCGCGCGGCCCTGCGAGCCCACCGCGCCGTCGGCGTTGCCCTCGCCGAGCTGACCTTCGGCCTGCCCCATGGCCTCGCCGGCCTCGCCGAATTGGTCGCCCTGGCCGCGCTGACCTTGCTGTCCCTGCTGACCTTGTTGGTTGTTCTGCCCGAAGCCGCGCTTGCGCAACTCCTCCATCAGCTTCTTGAGCTGCTCGCGCAGAGCCTGCTGGTTCTGCTGCAGGTCACCCATCTGCTGATCGCCCTGCTCGCCTTGCTGCCCGCGTTGCGCCGCGCTGGCGGTCGCGGCGCATGTCCTGGCCCTGCTGGAAGGTGCGATCGCGCAGCTGCTGCTGCTTGCGGATCATGTCCTGCAGTTCGTCGAGCGCCTGCATCATGTCGTCGTCGCCGTCGCCGTCCATCTGCTGGCCGGGACGGGCCATCTGCAGATTTTCCAGCATCGACTGCAGCTCCTGCAGCAGACGCTTGGCGGCGTCCTTGGCGCCCGAACGCGCCATCTGCTCCAGCCGGTCGATCATGCTGCGCAGATCCTGCGGCCGCACCTGCCGGGCATTGGGATCAAGCGGCCGGGCAAGCTGCTGCGGATTCTTCCGCAGCTGCTCCGCCAGCGCCTGCAGGAACTTGTCGAGCGCCGCACGCAGCTGGTCGGTGAGCTTCTTGATCTCCTCGTCGGACGCGCCGCGTTCGAGCGCCTGCCGGAGCGCTTCCTCGGCGGCCCGCAAAGCCTGTTCGGCGTCCGAGACGTTGCCGTCCTCGAGATTGACCGCCATGTCCCACATGCGCGTGACGACGTCGCGCAGCTGATCGTCGGACTTGGCGCGCGACGAGCTGCCAGAAGATCGAGCGCAGCCCGAGGTAGACGTTGGTCTCCATCTTAAAGCGTTCGGGCGCGACCGTCAGGGCATCGAGCGCCGTGAGCACGCGCGCCTGCGCGTCGGCGTCGAGCGCCAGGATGCGTCGCTGCTCGACCAGGGCACGCGCCATCGGCTTGGTGAACGGCCGCTCGGGCAGGCGGAATTCGAACGGCGCGCTGGCGCCTTCATTGGCGGCCTCGTCGCGCGCGACCAGCGTCATCGCGACGTCGGTCCCGGCCCAAGGGTGCTCGGTCAGATCCTTGAGGGTCTGGCCGACGCCGGCGCGGGTGCGCGCCTGCGGCAGCGCCAGGGTGATTTCGGGCGCGTCGAACAGCGCGCGCGGCGGCTGGCCGTTGGTGCCTTCGCTCTTCAACAGCCGGAATCGGGCCAGGGCGCCGACCACGCCGTAATCGTCCTCCACCTTGTAATTGAGCTGCAGCGATCCGCGTGCCTGGCCCTCGGGATCCTTGGCGAGCGCGATCGTCGGCGGCTTATCCGGAATGGCGGTGAATTGCCATGTCACGTCGCTCGACGCGACGCCACGAACCGAGGCCGAACCTGCGTCGTTGATGACGAACCGCCGCTCTTCGGTCCCATTCGAGGATTTCTGCGCGCCGGGCTTCGGCTCCTGGAGTCCGCCGGTCGCGACCACATCGAGATCGACCTGCCCGGTCGCGCGGATCACGAGCGTGCTCCCGGCCGGCACCGACATCGCGGTCATGGAGGGCACCGGCTCGCCGGTGCGCAGGCCCGGCAAGATTACCGGCGGCTTGCCGGTGTAGGTCGGCGGCGACACCCAGGCGTCGATGCGGAAGTTGGATGGCGTAATGACGCCGTGCCAGTCGAACGCCGCCGCGATGCGCTTCATGCGATCGTTGCCGGCAGCGACAAAGGTCGCAACCACCAGCACCGCCACCAGAGCCCGTACCGCATACGGATCGCGCGATGCGACCTGCGGCGCCGGGGCGCCGGCCTTGAGCGACTTGGCCGCGCTCAACGCGCGGAGAACGTGCGCGCGCCAAAGGGCCGTCGCGAAGGAATCCTCGGTAGGCGCCGCGATCTCGTCGGCCATCGCGGTCGCCGGCCGGTGCGGCCGACCGCTGTTGCGATCGAGGCGGCGCAGCCCATCGGCAGCGGTCGGAATACGCAGCATCAGCAATGGCGCAAACGCCGCCGCGGTCAGCAGGAAGAAAGCGCCCAGGCCGATGGCGCGGCCGATCGGCGGCAGCCACAACCAGAGCCCGAGCCACGATACGGCGAGAAACAAACCGACCACCGTCGCGATGCCAGCCAGCGCCGGCCACAACCGCTCCCAGAAGATCGTCCAGCGCGCCCGTGACAGCGCTCGCGACAGCACGGTGCCGCCGCCTCGCTCCGGCTGCGAGCCGGAGGGCCGTGCGCTGTCCGTGGGGTGATCGGTCAATTCTCTCTCCTGAGCGAGAATCTGCCTAATTCTCAATAGTAACATGCAAATAGACCCGTGCCAGCGGGCAAAAGGAAGGCACCCGCTGTTCAAATCGACGGCATTGGCAATAACCGCCAGAACCCAAACCGGTTCACAACCAGGGCGGCAGCCGGTCGAGCGCAATCAGCGTCTCGACCTCGACGCGAGGCCGCACCAGCGCCCATTCCGCTTGCCGGACAAGCACTTCGGGGATCAGCGGACGGGTATTGTAGGTGCCGGCCTGGACCGCGCCGTACGCTCCTGCCGTCATGACCGCCAGCAGATCGCCCACCTTGATCTGGGGCAACTCGCGGTCGAGCGCAATGAAGTCGCCGGATTCGCATACCGGCCCTACCACATCGGCACGTATCCGCGCTTCGCCTGGGATCGGCGCGCGCACCGTGCGGATGTGATGGTGCGCCTCATAGAGCGTCGGCCGGATCAGGTCGTTCATGCCGGCATCGACGATCACGAAAGTCTTGGTCTCGCCGCGCTTAAGCTCGAGCACACGCGTCACCAGAATCCCGGCATTGCCGACGAGCACGCGGCCGGGCTCGAAGATCAACTTGCAGCCGAGGCCGCGGGTGGCGCGCTTGACGATGGCCGCATAGTCGTCGGGATGCGGCGGCGGGTCATTATCTTCGCGATAGGGCACACCGAGCCCGCCGCCCAGATCGACGTGGCTGATGGTGTGTCCATCGGCCCGCAGCGTCTGCACAAACTCGGACAACAGCGCGAACGCGTCTTCGAATGGCGCAAGATCGATGATCTGGCTGCCGATATGCATGTCGACGCCGGTGACGCGCAGGCCCGGCAATCGGGCCGCACGGGCATAGACCTCGCGGGCGCGGCTGATCGGAACGCCGAATTTGTTCTCGGACTTGCCGGTCGCGATCTTGGCGTGGGTCTTGGCATCGATGTCCGGGTTGACGCGCACCGAAACGTCGACGACGCGGCCTTTGCCGGCAGCGATTGTAGAGAGCCGGTCGAGTTCGCCGTCGGATTCGACGTTGACGCAGAAGATGCCCTCGTCGACCGCCAACGCGAGTTCGGCGTCGGTCTTGCCGACACCGGAGAACATGATCTTGTCGGCGGGCACGCCGGCCGCGCGGGCGCGCTTGAGTTCACCTCCGGAGACCACGTCCGCGCCGGCGCCCAGTCTCGCGAGCGTCTGGATGACAGCCTGGTTGGAGTTCGCCTTCAGCGCGTAACAGACCAGAGCCGGCACGTCGGCGAATGCTTCCGTAAAGACGCGGTAATGCCGCTCGAGCGTGGCGGTGGAATAGCAGTAGAACGGCGTCCCGACGGCGCTCGCCAGATCGACCAGATTGACCCCCTCGGCGTGCAGAACGCCGTGGCGATAGTCGAAATGGTGCATGGCAGACCTAATGTGGCTTTGGTTCAGACGTCCGCATTGCGAACCGACGGCAACAAAGTTGCGGAGTTCTGAACCGCCACACTAGCGGACGTTCAGTCAATGAGAAAATCGAGCGGGCTGGAGCGAGCCGGACCGTGCGTCGGCGGCAACAGCCGGCCATCCGGTCCAATCTCGGGCGCGGGCGCGGGAGCCATCATCGGGTCGGCCGCCGCCACCGGCGGCGGGTCGAGCCCGCCCTTGCGCCCGCAGCCGGTCAAGCCGAACGCCATGACGAGCGCTCCGACGGCGGCGATGCGCGACAGCGCGCGAGGTGAAAAACGGCCCACGAAAGGTTCCCCTGCCCCGGTGTTCCGCGCGCTTCTAGCACGAACGGGCACCGCTCGTGGCCATTCCTACCCCCCAATCCGCGCGAATTCAGGGCATTTCCGGCCCCGGTCCGAGCCGAATGATTAACCATTCCGGTCCTGCCCCGGGGATTTGTCCCGAAACAGCACGTCGCCGGGTGCTCGCGTTCGCCCTTGCGCGTTTCAGCGGCCGGCGCTGCGGAAGTTCTTCGCCGCCTTGCCGGCCGACTTGAAGGTGGCGGCGGCCTCTTTCGCTGTCATCGCGACTGTCGTCTCGATGTCCGACAGGCTGCCCCCGGCAGCAGCCGCCAGGATCGCGGAAGCCGCGGCCTTCTCGTCAGGGAATTCGCCGATGACCATCCAGTCGTGGTGGCCGAAGGTCAAATACCACCCGATGAGTTTGCCTCCTGCGTTCTTGAACAGCTTCGCGACCGCTTCCTCACGGTCCTCAGGCTTGGCCAACAAGCCCTTGATGGCATTCGACGTGAAACGACCACGCGTAATGTAGATCGGCATGGCATTCCTCCTGGAAATTCTGTTCTGCTTGGTATTGACGGCGAAGCTTACTGCCGGCGCAGGTTTGCATCAATGCGATGAGGCGAGGCTTGCCGCCGTCAGGCGCGCTGTTTCGCCAGGACCTTGAGCCAGCGGTTGGCCTCCCGCCGGACGTTCTTCGGGGCCGTGCCGCCCAGGCTCACCCGGCTGTTGACCGACTTTTCGACCGACAACACCGCGAACACGTCCTTGGTGATCCGCTTCTCGATTGCCTGCATGGCGGCGAGCGGCAATTCGTGCAGCGGCACACCGTCCGCCGCCGCCTTGGCGACGATTTTTCCTGTCGCGTGATGCGCTTCCCTGAACGGCATCTTGAGCGTCCGCACCAGCCAGTCGGCGAGATCCGTTGCGGTTGAATAGCCCTGCCCGGCCGCGGCGCGCATGCGTTCCGCGTCCGGCGTCATGTCGCGCACCATGCCGGTCATCGCGGCGATCGAAAGACTCAGGGCCGAGAGCGCGTCGATCGCGCCTTCCTTGTCCTCCTGCATGTCCTTCTGGTACGCGAGCGGCAACCCCTTCATGACGATCAGCAGAGCCTGCAGCGCACCGATGATGCGACCGGCCTTGGCGCGCACCAATTCGGCCGCATCGGGATTGCGCTTTTGCGGCATGATCGACGAGCCGGTGGTGAACTTGTCGGACAGCGACACAAGCCCGACCAGCGGCGAGCACCAGAGGACGATCTCCTCGGCAAAGCGCGACAGGTGCACCGCCGTGATGGCGGCAGCCGACAGCGTCTCCAGCACGAAGTCGCGATCGGAGACCGCGTCGAGCGAATTCGCCATCGGGCGCGCGAAGCCCAGCGCCTTCGCGGTCATCGCACGGTCGAGCGGAAAGGCGGTGCCGGCGAGCGCAGCGGCGCCCAGCGGAGATTTATTGCCGCGCTTGCGTGCATCGGCGAACCGGCCACGGTCGCGTGCCGCCATTTCGACATAGGCCAGCAGATGATGTCCGAACGTCACCGGCTGCGCGGTCTGCAGATGCGTTAGACCGGGCATCACGGTCGCGGCATGCTCCAGCGCCTTCTCGGCGAGCGCGCGCTGGTAGCCCGCGAGCACCACGTCGATGGCATCGATGGTAGCGCGCACCCACAGCCGGAAGTCGGTCGCCACCTGGTCGTTGCGCGAGCGCGCGGTGTGCAGTCGCCCGGCGGCCGGCCCGATCAGTTCCGCGAGCCGGCTCTCGACATTCATGTGGATGTCTTCGAGCGCGCGCTTGAACTCGAACTTGCCGCTTTCGATCTCTGACAGGATCGTGTCTAGACCGTGAGCGATCTTGCGCGCATCGTCGGCCGGGATGATGCCTTGCTTGGCCAGCATCGCGGCGTGGGCCTTGCTGGCGGCGATGTCCTGGCGGAAAAGATGCCGGTCGAAATCGATCGAGGCATTGATCTCTTCCATGACGGCATCGGGGCTTGCGCCGAACCGCCCGCCCCACATCTTGTTGCTCATGACACGCCGTTGCTCGCAATAGGCCTACGTAATCCGCAGCCCTGATGACCGATCTGCCTGCCAAACCGTCGCCCGATCCCAAGTCCGCGCCGCCGGGCGATCGTACGCGCCACAACCGTCGCCTGATTGTCGCCGGGGCGCTAGGGCTCGCGGTCGGCGGTGCGCTGGCCGGGGCGGTATACGGGATTGCCGCCTTCCAGCGCAATGCGGGCGACCCAGCCTGCGCTGCGGCCGTGGAGACTGCGCGCCGGATCGCCCCGCTCGCCCGTGGCGAGGTGGCCGGCGTGGTGGTTGCCGGGCGGCCGCTGCGGGTGCCTGACCTCACGCTACGGGATGCCGCCGGGCAGGAGCACCGGCTGTCCGAGTGGCGCGGCCGTACCATCCTGCTCAACCTGTGGGCGACCTGGTGCATCCCCTGCCGCAAGGAGATGCCGGCGCTCGACGCGCTCGAAGCCAAGGTTGGCGGGCCCGCCTTCCAGGTAGTGGCGATCAATATCGATACGCGCGACCTCGACAAGCCGAAGAACTGGCTCAAGGAGGCCGGCATCGACCGCCTGACCTACTTCGCCGATCCGAGTGCGAAGGTGTTCCAGGAACTGAAGGTCGTGGGCCGCGCCACCGGCATGCCGACGACCCTGCTGATCGACCCGGCGGGCTGTGAGATCGCCACCCTCGCGGGACCGGCCGAATGGGCGAGCGACGACGCGGTGAAACTCGTGACCGCCGCGCTGAACAAGTAGTCCTGCGCTCGCGCTCCCTCACGGGTCTGTCGCCCAACGTCTTTCCGCCGGAGCGCATGAGGCCGGGCCATTGGCCAATGCCCGCACCATTGACACGCGCGGTCGGGTGGACTAATACTTAACCAAATGGTTTACCTTTCGCATCCGTCGCTGGATCGCACCTTTGCCGCGCTCGCGGACCCGACCCGTCGCGCGCTTCTGGCGCAGTTGGGGGAGCGCGAAGAAGTGTCGATTAGCGAACTCGCCCGGCCGTTCACGATGTCCCTGCCGGCCGTCATGAAGCACCTCGACGTGCTCTCGGAGGCCGGGCTGATCGCCCGCGAAAAGACCGGCCGCACCGTCGTCTGCCGGCTGCGGGCAGCGCCGATGGCGGAAGCGACCGGCTGGCTGAACCGCTACGAAAAATTCTGGTCGGAGCGCCTCGATCGGCTCGCTGCGTTCCTTGAGGAAGAGGAGGAATCATGTCCACCACCACCGTCAAACCAAGCCTCACCCTCAAGCGGCGGCTCAGGGCCCTTCCCGCCCAAGTCTACAGCGCCTGGACGGAACCGGAAAAAGTAAAGCGCTGGTTTGGGCCCGGCAGCACGCAAGTGACGCTCGCCGAATTCGATACCCGCAAGGGCGGGCGCTATCGCATCGTTGCGCGATCGCCCGACGGCGAAGAGCATGACGTGAGCGGCGTGTTCCGCGAAGTCATCCCGGACGAAAAGCTGGTCTACACCTGGGCCTGGCGCTCGACGCCGGAACGCGAGTCGCTGGTGACCGTCGAGTTCAAGCGCGAAGGCACCGGAACGCTGCTGACCCTTCGGCACGAAGAATTCTTCGACGAGCCGGCGCGCGACCGCCACAACGCCGGCTGGACCGGCGCGCTCGACAAGCTCGAAGCCTATCTCGCCTGATCGAACCACGCGCCTTCGAGAACCATTCATCGTTCAATCTCAAATCGAGGAGTTGATCATGAAACTTTATGGATTCCCGCCGTCGCCCAACACCTGGAAGGTCCGCGCGGTCGCCGCGCATCTTCGCGTTCCGCTCGAGTTTGAGTTCGTCGACCTGACCAAGGGCGGCTCACACACGCCCGACTATCTCGCGCTCAATCCGACCGGCCGCACCCCAACGCTGGTCGACGACGACTTCAAGCTCTGGGAGTTGACCGCGATCATGCAATACGTCGCGAGCAAGACGCCCAACACGCTCTGGCCGAATGACGCGCGCACCCGCGCCGACATCATGCGCTGGCAGAGCTGGGACTTCGTGCACTGGGGCAAGGAGGCCTGCGATCCGCTGCTGTTCCAGCGGCTGGTGAAGAAGTTCCTGAACCTCGGCCCGCCCGACGAGGCGGTCGTGGCGCAAGGTCTCGAGTGCTTCCACAAGGAAGCGCGGTGCTCGACGCGCATTTGGCGAAGCAGCCCTACCTCGACGGCAAGGACGTCACGCTTGCCGACTTTTCGGTCGCGGCGCCGCTGTTCCATGCCCAGGGGGCGGAGATGCCGCTGGCGCCCTACCGGCACGTGCAGGAATGGTTCGGCCGCGTCTCGGCACTGCCGTGCTGGCAGGAGACCGCACCGCAGATGCCGGCGGCCGCTGCGGCCTGAGCGGGCCGCTCAACCAGACGGGCGGCCGAGGCCGCCGGTCAGGTCTCTCCAGTTGCCATGCTTAGCGCCCGTCTAGCGCGTCGGCACCGGCTTCTCGCCGCGGTAGTCGTAGAAGCCGCGCTGGGTCTTGCGGCCGAGCCAGCCGGCCTCGACGTATTTCACCAGCAGCGGACAGGGGCGGTACTTCGAATCCGCCAGCCCCTCGTGCAGCACCTGCATCACCGACAGGCAGGTATCGAGCCCGATGAAGTCGGCGAGCTCCAGCGGCCCCATCGGATGGTGCGCGCCGAGCCGCATCGCGGTGTCGATCGCCTCGACGTTGCCGACGCCCTCGTAGAGCGTGTAGATCGCCTCGTTGATCATCGGCAGCAGGATGCGGTTGACGATGAAGGCCGGAAAGTCCTCGGCGACCGCGATGGTCTTGCCGAGCTTGGTCGACGAAATTCTTGGTGGTGACGAAGGTCGGATCGTCGGTGGCGATGCCGCGGATCAGCTCGACCAGCTCCATCAGCGGCACCGGATTCATGAAATGAATCCCGATGAACTTCTCCGGCCGGTCGGTGGACGACGCCAGCCGGGTGATCGAGATCGACGACGTGTTGGTGCCGACGATCGCCTCCGGCTTGAGCGACGGACAGAGATTGCCGAAGATCTGCCGCTTGACCTCTTCCTTCTCGGTCGCCGCTTCGATCACGAGATCGCACTCGCCGAAATCGTCGAAGCTTTCCGCCGGCGCAATCTTCTTGAGCGCGCTCTGGCGGTCCTCTTCGGAGATGCGCTTGCGCGCGACCTGCCGCGCCATGTTGCCGTTGATGGTCGCGATGCCGGCCTTGATCCGGTCGACGCTGACATCGTTGAGCCTGACTTCAAAGCCCGACAGCGCGCAGACATGCGCGATGCCGCTGCCCATCTGCCCAGCCCCGATCACGCCGATGGTTCGGATGGCATGCGCCTTCTCGGCGCGCGCCGCTGGACGTTCTTTGACTTCACTCATGGCCGTGCGTTCGTCCTGTCCTTCGTAACCTTACGCCGATCCGTAATCTGACACCACCGGCTGGGAGGGGCTTCCCGCCGGCACGGTTATCGCCCGAGCTTGCCGAGTTCGGCCGCCAGCTCGGGCAACGCTTGGTAGAGGTCGGCCACCAGGCCGTAATCCGCCACCTGGAAAATCGGCGCCTCTTCGTCCTTGTTGATCGCCACGATCACCTTCGAATCCTTCATGCCCGGCGAGATGCTGGATAGCACCCGAAATGCCGACCGCAATATAGAGCTCGGGCGCCACCACCTTGCCGGTCTGGCCGACCTGCCAGTCGTTGGGCGCATAGCCGGCATCGACCGCCGCGCGCGAGGCGCCGACCGCCGCGCCGAGCTTGTCGGCCACCGGCTCGATATATTTGGTGAAGTTTTCACGGCTTTGCATCGCCCGGCCGCCCGAAATGATGATTTTCGCCGAGGTGAGTTCCGGCCGCTCCGATTTCGACAGTTCCTCGCCCACGAACACCGAAATGCCCGGATCGGTGGCGGCGGCCGCATCCTCGATCGGAGCAGACGAACCGCCCTCCCCGGTCGCCTGGAAGGTCGAGGTGCGCACCGTGATCACCTTGGTCTTGTCCTTCGATCGTACGGTCTGCAATGCATTGCCGGCATAGATCAGCCGCTCGAATGTGTCCGGCGCGACCACCTTGACGATGTCGGACACCTGCATGACGTCGAGCAGTGCGGCGACCCGCGGCATCACGTTCTTGCCGGTCGTCGTCGCCGGGGCGACGATCGCCGCATAGGCCGGCGCCAGCGCCACGATCAGCGCCGCCAACGGCTCGGCCAGCATGTGTTCGTACGCGGTGCCGTCCGCAATGAGTACTTTCGCCACACCGTCGAGCTTGGCGGCGGCTCTCGGCGACGGCGCGCGCGCCCGAGCCCAGCGACCAGCACGTGGACCGGCTCGCCCAGCGCCTTGGCGGCGGTCAGCGCCTTGTTGGTCGAATCCTTGAGCACCTTGTTGTCGTGCTCGGCGATCAGCAGAGTGGTCATTCTTTCAATCCAGTTAGGTTGGTCATTCCGGTCGAGGCGTCATCTATCACAGGGCGCCGCCTCATTCGATCACCTCGTCGGCGAGCGCCGACAGGCGTCGGCGGCAAGGTCGAGACCGAGCGTGCCTGGCGGTCTTGAGGTTGAGGACCAGCTCGAACTTCGTCGGCTGCAGCACCGGCAGGTCGGCCGGCTTCTCGCCCTTGAGGATGCGCCCGGCATAGTTGCCGGCTTGCCGATAGGCATCCGGCAAATGCGTGCCGTAGCTCATCAGGCCGCCGGCGGCGACGAATTCGCGCCATTCGTACATCGGCGGGAATCTTTAGGCGTGCGACGAGCGTGACGATCTGGTTGCGACGACTGTTGAAGAAGGGATCGCCGCCGACCAAGAGCGCGTCCGCTCGACGGCGGTCGAGGTTCGACAGCGTCTGCTCGATTTCGGCTCGTTCGTGGCGCGCAAAGCAATCAGGTTCAGACCCGACTGCACGGCCGGCCTCCTGGGCGGCGCTCCTTCGCGTCGGATTCCGGGAAAAGTAGGGTTGAGCGAGCAGCGCGATGGTTTCGGCATTGCGGCACCAGATCGCGCAGCAACCCGAGGCGTTTGGTCCAGGGTGATCGTGAGCTGCGTCATCCCGGTAACGTTTCCGCCCGGACGGTTAAGGCTCTGCGACCAAGCCCTGCTGCACCGGATCGCCACCGATGCAAGAAGACCAGCGGAATGTTTGTGCTCGCCGTCATTGCCGCGTTGGCGGCCGGCTCCCCGCCGCTCGTCGCAATCACCGCGAGCCGGCGCGCAACCAGTTCGGCCGCGAGGCCCGGTAATGCGTCGTAGCGACCGTCGCGCCCAGCGGTATTCGATCGTCACGTTCCGACCGTCGGTATAGCCGGTCTCCTGCAACCCATCCCGGAACGCCGCGACGTAAGAAGCGAAAGCCTCCGGCGACGGAGTATTGAGAAAGCCGACCAGTGGTACCGTAGCGGGCTGTTGTGCGCGCGCGGTCAGCGGCGCCAGCCCCGCCGCGCCGCCCAGCAACGCGATGAACTCGCGCCGCCTCATTCGATCACCTCGTCGGCGCGGATGAGGATCGTGGTCGGCAACTCGACGCCAATTGCTTTGGCGGTCTTGAGATTGAGCACCATCTCGTACTTCGTCGGTTGCTCGACGGGTAGATCGAAAGGCTTCGCACCCTTGAGAATCTTGGCAACGAACGTGCCACCCTGGCGATACATTGCCACTGGGTCCGCGCCGTACGACATCAGACCCGCCGGCCTCGGCGTAGCTCTTGAAGATGAACATCGTCGGAAGCCGCTGCTTGATGGCGAACTCGGTCATTTGCTCACGGTGCCGGGCAAAGAAAGGACCGGTCAGGAGCAGCAGCATGTTCGCACCGGCATCCGTAACGCTTCGATAGGCGCCAGCGATGTCATAAGGCGGTTTTTCCATCTTGCACGAATGGACCGCCAAGCCGCAACAATTTGGCGCGCCGTGCAGCCGCCTCGAACTGGTCTGCGGAGATGTAATCCCAGAGGATTGCCAACCCCTTTCTGTCCGGAAAGGCCTGACTTAACAATTCGACCTGCTTTTCTGCGAGCTCCGTTTGGCGCAAGAAAATACCTGTAGCGTTCCCGCCCGGGTTCGCCAGGCTCTGCACATAGCCGCTGCGCAATCGGATCGTAGTTGTTGGCCACGAACACGATGGGGATCGTGCGGCTCGCGGCAAGCGCCGCCTGCAGCACAGATTCAGAAGCGAGCGCGGCGATCACGTCGACCTGGGCGCGCACCATCTCCTGCGCCTGCGCGGCGAGAGGTAGCCTGATCCTGATCCGACGGCCGTTGATCGACGATCAGGTTCCTGCCCTCGACGAACCCGGCCCGCCGCAACTCATCGAGAAAGACGCGGTAGGCCGGGCCCATGATCGGATTGGGGCGTTACGAAAGCACCTATGCGCGCCGGCATGCTCGGCGCTGCGCGCGCGCGGCCAGCGGCGCCAGCGCCGCCGCGCCGCCCAGCAGCGTGATGAACTCGCGCCGCCTCATTCGATCACCTTGTCGGCGCGCAAGACGAGACCGGCCGGGATTTCATGACCGATCGCTTTCGCGGTCTTGATGTTGATCACCAGTTCAAAATGCGTCGGCTGCTCGACCGGGATGTCGGCGGGCTTCGCACCGCGCAGGATCCGGGCGACCATCCGCGCCCTTTGCCGAAACGTCTGGGCAAAGCGAGGTCCGTAGCCCATGAGCCCGCCCTCTTCGGCGATCTCCGGCCACTGATGCATCGATGGCACGCGCAGCGCCACGATGCGCTCGATAAAGACGCGGCTGTTGACGCTGAATAGCGGCGTCGCCAGCAGATTTAGCGCTTGCGCCCCGGCGTCCTTGGCTGCCCCGATCGCGGGGATCACTTCGTCACGCTTCGCAACGCCGAACACCGAGAGCTCAAAACCGCGCTTGCGCGCGACGTCTTGGAGAGCTTCCACATGGCGCGGCGGCGTCACGGTGGAATCGGTGAGCGCCACCATCTTCCGCAAACCGGGAACGGCCTCGGCGAGAATTTCCTGCCGCTTGCCGTCAAGCTCGGGCGACAAGCAGGCTGATGCCGGTGGTGTTGCCGGCCGGCCGGGCCAGCGACGGAACCAGTCCCGCTCTCACCATGTCTTCGGTCATCGCGATCAGCGGTATCGTGCGTGTCAGTTGCTGTAGCTCGCGCGTGTAATTGTCAGGCCCACTGATGATGGCATCGGGCGCGGCCTTGACCACGGCGGCGGCCCGTTCGGCAAGCTGCTCATTGGACACGTCGAAGCCGTTCGGCAGCACGACAAGGTTTTGCCCCTCGACAAAACCGAACGCGCGCATCTCGTCGAAGAACGCGACGACCCCCGGCGTCTGTCGCCCGACCGGAATCATGGCGCCCGAGCCGATAGCTCCGGCCCGGCTCCTGCGCGAGCGCCAAGCCTGGCGCCAGCCCCGCCGCGCCGCCGAGCAACGCGATGAATCGCGCCGCCTCATTCGATCACCTCGTCGGCCTGCGCCGACAGGCCGGGCGGCATTTCGATGCCAAGCTCCTTGGCGGCCTTGAGGTTGATGACGAATTCGAATCTCGTCGTCTGGAATTACCGGCAGGTCCGCGGGCTTTGCACCCTTGAGGATTCGGCCCGCATAGTTGCCGACCTGCATGTAGGAGTCCGACAGGCTGGTCCCGTAGCTCATCAGACCGCCGGCCGCCGCGAATTCACGAAATTCGTAAATGGCCGGCACTTTGTGGCGCGCCGCGAGTGCGACGATCTGATTGCGACGGCTATTGAAGAACGGATCGGCTCCGACCATCAGTGCGATCCGCGCGCCCGGCAACGAGCTTGGCGAAGGCCGGCTCGAACTCGCTTTCGGTGGACGCGTCCAGGACGAGGAGCCGGACCCCGATCTGCGCCGCCGCCTCCTGTGCATCCTTCAATTGCAGGTTGGACACCGGGAAATTCGGGTTGCTGAGCACCGCGACGGTTTGGGCGCGCGGCACCAGTCCGCGCAACAACCCGATGCGCTTTGCGCCCAGCATGCTCGGTAAGCTGCATCACTCCGGTCACGTTTCCGCCGGGGCGGCTGAGGCTTGCGACATACCCGAGGGTAACCGGATCGCTGCCGATCGCGAACACGATCGGAGTGGTCCTTGTCGCCGCCATGGCGGCACGGATTGCGGGATCGCCGCCTGTCGCCAGCAGGACCGACACTGGCCGGCGCGCCAGTTCGCCGGCGAACGCCGACAGACGATTGTAGTCCCCCTCCGCCCAGCGGAACTCGATCGCGACGTTGCGGCCTTCGACGAACCCAGCCTCACCCAAGCCCTTGCGAAACGCGGCCACAAGATGCGCGAACGGCACCGGCGACGCGGAATTGAGAAAGCCGAGAACCGGCATTGTCGATTCCTGCGCGCGCGCCACCCGCGGCGCGAACGCGGCCGCGCCGCCGAGCATAGCGAGGAGTTCGCGGCGCCCCATACCAACGGGCCGCACGGGCCGAGCGTCGGTGCGGGTGTTGCCGTCGGTCACAACAGCCCTGCCTCGTTCTTGAGCTTTTCGATCAATTCGCCCACCGTCTTGACCTTGACGCCGGCCTTGCGTCCGGCGGGCTCGGCGGTCTTAAGGACTTCGAGACGTGGCGAGATGTCGACGCCATAGCTCTCAGGCGACTTCTCGTCGATCGGCTTCTTTTTCGCCTTCATGATGTTTGGCAGCGACGCGTAACGCGGCTCGTTCAGCCGCAGGTCGGTCGTGACGATCGCGGGCGACTTGAGCTTGACGGTCTGCAGCCCGCCGTCGACCTCGCGCGTCACCAGAAGGCTGTCGCCGTCGATCACCAGCTTCGAGGCGAAGGTGCCCTGCGGCCAGCCGGTGAGCGCGGCCAGCATCTGGCCGGTCTGGTTGCAGTCGTCGTCGATCGCCTGCTTGCCGAGGATCACGAGGCCGGGGTTCTCGTCCGCGATGACGGCCTTGAGAATCTTGGCGACCGCGAGCGGCTCGGTGCGGCTTGTCGGTCTTCACCAGGATGCCGCGGTCGGCGCCCATGGCGAGCGCGGTGCGGATGGTCTCGGCCGCCTGCTGCGGGCCGATCGACACCACCACGACCTCGGTGGCCTGGCCCTTTTCCTTCAGCCGCAGCGCTTCCTCGACGGCGATCTCGTCGAAGGGATTCATCGACATCTTGACGTTGGCAAGCTCGACGCCCGAGCCGTCGCTCTTGACGCGGATTTTCACGTTGTAGTCGACAACCCGTTTCACGGGCACCAGAATTTTCATGGGTGATGCGCTCTCGCGAGAAACCGGCCGCGGCGATCCCGGGCGCCGGGGCCAAAATGCGTGGCAGACGCGCGTAAACGCGCTGATGCGCCGGCAACCTAATGGCCGCCGCCTTGCGGAGTCAACGGAAGCCCTCGGGCCGCACGGTACCGATGCGCCGCGGGCCGATCTGCACGACGGTGTCCGGCAGGTGCGGACCGCAGTCGAACAGTCTGGTTTCGCGCTGCTTCATCAGCGGGAACAGCAATGCGCCGGCCAGCATGCCGCCGAAATGGCACCAGTACGCCACCTCGCTCTTCGATGCGGCGCCGAGATTCCAGAGCTGCGTCAGCACGAACAGGCCGATCACCCAATAGGCGGCGATCCGCATCGGAATGACCCAGACCAGTACCGTGACGCGCGCGCACGGCCGCAGCATCGCGTAGGCGACGACCACGCCCGCGATCGAGCCCGAGGCGCCGATCAGCTCGATCTGGGACTGCGGCGCGCTGAGCGCGAACACCAGGCCGCCGATCGCCCCGCACAGCAGATAGAACGTCAGAAAGCTGCCAGCGGCCGAGCTCGCGTTCGACATCGTCGCCGAACACCCAGAGGAAGATCATGTTGCCGAGCAGGTGGAAGAGATCGGCATGGAAGAACTGGTAGCTGACCGGCGTCAGGATCGCGGGCAGCCGTCCCGGCGACGGCATGTGGCCGAACAGTGCCGCGGGAATCAGACTGACGGTGTCGATTAAGCGCTCGAGCGCGAGCGGCGTGGCGCTGATCTCATAGATGAAGATCGCGACATTGCTCACGATCAGGCACCAGGTGACGACCGGCTTGATGGCTTGCGTGAACGGATTGTCGTCGTAGATCGGAACGACCATGCGGCGTCCTTTACCGGTTCTGACCCGGCACCCATAGCACGTCGGTCGCTCCCGGTCGTTGGCGTAGCGACCCGCGACGAACAGGAAATCCGACAGGCGATTGACGTATTTCAGCGCGGCGGGCGTGACGCTTTCGCTCCGGCTTGTCGTTGAGCTCGACCATCATCCGCTCGCCGCGCCGGCACACGGTGCGCGCAAGATGCAGGTAGGCCGATGCCGCGCTGCCGCCCGGCAGGATGAATGACCTCAAGCGGCGCGAGATCGGCATTGAGGATATCGATCTGCTGCTCGAGCCAGTCGACCTGCGCGTCCGTGACAGTCGAGGCGCGCGCCGCCCGGGCCCTTGCCGGTCTCGGACGGCATGCAGAGGTCGGCCTCGACATCGAACAGATCGTTCTGGATCCGCGCGCAGCATGCCGTCGAGCGCCGGATCGCTCGGCGACGTGGAGCCGGACCAGGCCGATGACCGCGTTGACCTCGTCCAGCGTGCCATATGCGGCCACGCGCAGATCGTACTTCTTGCGCCGTTCGCCGTCGCCGAGCGCGGTCGTCCCGTCGTCGCCGGTGCGTGTGTAAATGCGATTGAGAACGACCATCGCCGAATTCCACCGTTTAATGTTTCATCGCCCAGATCGTCACCATGACGATGACGATCGCGACGAATTGCATCAGCACGCGCAGCCGCATCAGCTTCTGCGAGGTTTGCGGCGACCCTCCCTTCATCAGGTTGGCAAGGCCGAGGATCAGTACGACCGCAACCACGCCGACCGCGAGCGGGATCAGCAGGTACTTGAGAAAATCGACCATCACGTCCTCTTACTCCAGATGGTGACGCGATGTCCCAACTTTCAATCTAGCCAGCAAAAAATGTCGCGTTTTCAATCCATCGGCCGCAGACGCTACGATGCATCGGAAACTGCGACGCCCGCTGGAGGACAGCAATGCCGTATTTTGATCTTCTCTGCCCATGAGTTCTCGCATTCTGATCCTCGGCGCGACCGGCCGGCTGGGCTACATCGCCGCTGAATGCTTTCGCGACGCCGGCTGGAGCGTGGTTAGCCAGGTCCGACCGGGCACCGCGAAGCTCGCGCCGCCACGGACTCGAGATTGTGGAGGTCGATGCTCTCGACCACTCTGCCGTCGGTGAGGCGGCGCACGGCGCCGATGTCGTTCTGCACGCGCTCAATCCGAGCTACCAGCTCTGGCGCACGCAGGCCCTGCCGCTCGCCTATTCGGCAATCGCGGCTGCCGAGCAGGCGGGCGCGACGCTGCTGTTTCCCGGCAATCTCTACAACTACGGCTCGCCCGTTGCCGCCGGTGATCGACGAAATCACGCCGATGCATCCGACGTCGCACAAGGGGCGAATCCGGATCGCGATCGAGGACCGCCTGCAGGAGGCCGCCGAGGAACGCGGCCTGCGCGTGATCATCGTGCGCACCGGAGATTACTTCGGCAGCGGCCACGGCTCATGGCTCGATCTGGTGATCGCCAAGGATATCACGCGTCTGCGCCTGACCTATCCGGGGCCGCTCGACGTCGATGCACGAATGGGCCTACCTGCCCAACCTGGCCGCCGCGCTGGTGCGGATCGCTGACATGCGCGGCGCAGTTCGGCGCGTTCGAGACGTTCTGCTTCCCCGGCCATGCGGTCACCGGGCCGCGAGTTCACCACGGCGATCGCGAAGGTCGTGCAGAACCGGCTGCAGGTCAAACGCATGGGCTGGTGGCTGATCAAGTGCGCTCGCGCCGTTCGTACCGCTCTGCCGGGAGCTGTCCGAGATTGCCTATCTGTGGAAAGAGCCGCACCGGATCAACGGCGACAAGCTGCGCGCGGCCATCGGCGACGTTCCGCATACGCCGCTTGACGCTGCGGTCGCCCGCGCCATACAGAACCTCGCGGTCAATGCCTGACTGCATGCCGCTATCCCGCGTCATGGCCGGGCTTGTCCCGGGCATGACGAAGAAGAAGGACATGTCCATGATCGTCGACTTCCAGCACCACTTCACGCCGCTTGCGCTGATGCCGAAGGACATGGGCAAGCGCAAGATCATCACGTATGACGAGCACGGCGCGCCGAGCTTCATCATGCATTGGATGCTGTTCGACCTCGACGAGCACATCGCGATGATGGACGAGTCCGGCATCGACGTCGCGTTTCTCACCAGCGCCGCCGGCATGTGCGCGCCGCTCGACAAATCGAAGCTGTGCAACGAGGCCGCCAAGAAGGCGGAGCGCGACTATCCCGGGCCGCTTCATCGGCGCCGCCCATGCCAATCCGCTCGGCGGCGCCGAAGCCTTCCGCGAGCTGGCGCGCTGCAAGCACGAGCTCGGATTTCCCGGCGTAGTGATCACGTCGGAGACCAACGACCTCTATCTCGATGCGCCCGAGTTCGAGCCATTCTGGACCGAATGCGAGAAGCTCGGGATGTTCGTGTTCGTGCATCCGGCGCTCAAGCTCAACCAGACGCAGCAGTTCGACGGCTACGACACCGCACGCTCGGTCGGCCGCGAGTTCTCGCTGGTGATGGCGATGATCCGGCTGATCAATTCGGGCGTGCTCGACCGCCACCCCAATCTGACGATCCACATGTCGCATCTCGGCGGCGGACTGTCGGCGCTGCTCGGCCGCATCCGCTCCTACCAGGACAAGGATTTCTGGGGCACCGCCGACAACGCCCGCCATGGCGCGAAGGCCAAGCAGGAGTTCGACCACTACATCCGCAACAACTTCGTGTTCGACACCGCCGGCTTCTGTGGCGCGCTGGGCGCGGTGAAGAGCGCGCTGATCGAAATCCCGGCGTCGCGCATCGTGTTCGCCACCGACTATCCGCAGGAAATCCGTGACCGCTCGGCGGTCGCCGACTTCGTCAAGGAGTTGCGCGCGCTCGGCAAGGACGGCGAGGCGATCCTGTCCGGCAATGTCGGCAAGCTGATCAAGGAGCCCGCCAAGGCGGCGTGATTGCCGCGCGGCGAGGCGGTCGCGGACGCTAACTTTCCCGCTCAGTTCGAACCGTCGAGCAGGCGCCGCGCGATCACCTGCGCCTGAATCTCGGCCGCGCCCTCGAAGATCGAGAGGATGCGTGCATCGCACAGGATGCGCGAGATCGGAAATTCGATCGCGAACCCGTTGCCGCCGTGGATCTGCACGGCGTTGTCGGCGGCCGCCCAGGCGACGCGCGCGGCGAGCAGCTTGGCCATGCCGGCCTCGAGATCGCAGCGGCGGCCGGAATCCTTCTGCCGCGCCGCGTAATAGGTGAGCTGGCGCGCGATCATGATCTCGACCGCCATCATGGCGATCTTGTCGGCAACGCGCGGGAAGTTGATGATCGGCTCGCCGAACTGCTGACGCTGCTGCGCGTAGCTGCAGCGCCTGCTCCATCGCGGCCTGCGCCACGCCGATCGCACGCGCGGCGGTCTGGATGCGCGCCGATTCGAAGGTCGCCATCAGTTGCTTGAAGCCGAGCCCCTCGACGCCGCCGAGCAGGTTCTCGGCCTTCACCTCGAAGCCGTCGAAGGCGATCTCGTACTCCTTCATGCCGCGATAGCCGAGCACCCCGATCTCGGTGCCCGACATGCCGGCGAGCCGGGAACGGATTTTCGTCGGTGCCGCGCGGCTTCTCGGCCAGCAGCATGGACAGCCCGCGATGGCCGGGCTCCTTCGGATTGGTGCGCACCAGCAGCGTCATCAGGTCGGCGCGCACCGGATGGGTGATCCAGGTCTTGTTGCCGTAGACCTTGTAGACGTCGCCGTGCCGCACCGCGCGCGTCTTGATCGAGGCGAGATCGGAGCCGGTGTTGGGCTCGGTGAACACGGCCGTCGGCAGGACTTCGCCGGACGCGATCCCCGGCAGCCATTTGCGCTTCTGCTCCTCGGTGCCGGCGCCGAGAATCAGCTCGGCGGCGATCTCGGAGCGCGTGCCGAGCGAGCCGACGCCGATATAGCCGCGCGACAGCTCCTCGGACACGACGCACATCGATTCCTTGCCGAGGCCGAGGCCGCCGTATTCTTCCGGGATGGTCAGGCCGAACACGCCGAGCTCGGACATCTGCGCGATGACTTCGAGCGGGATGTAGCTGTTGGTGCTGGTGCCAGTCGTTGGCCTGCGGCTTCACCTCGCTGTCGGCGAACTTGCGCATCTCGTCGCGGATCGTCGCCAGCGTCTCGTCGAGCCCGCACTCGCCGACCGTGGCGTCGTGGTGCTCGCGCATCAGCTCGACCAGCCGGGCGCGGCGCTCGGCATTTCCCGCCGCATCAGTCCTTCGAGCGGCCCCGCCAGCCGTTCGCGACCGCGCTCAGCCCGGAGAGCCCAAGGTCGGCGGGACGCACGATTTCGCCCTGGCTCATCGGAATGCCGCCCTGGATCTGCGCCAGGTATTCGCCGATCCCGATCTGGACGATCAGTTCCTCGATCTCGCCGAGCGTGCCGCCGTCGTGCATCCGCTCGGCATAGGCGGCAAGCTGCCGGATCGCCTCCACGTAGGTGGCGAGCCAGGCAAGGCCGTGGGTGGCCCGCTGCTCGCGGTCGAACAGCCGATCGACCGTGTCGGTCGTCGACCGTCACGCGCTGGCGCACGGCCGCCTTGGCCTCGGCCAGCAGCGCTTCGGCCGCCCGGGTCGCCTCGCGGGCCTAGGGCGATCAGTTTGACGCCCGCCTCGCGGCGGGCGGACTTGTGCAGCATCGGAACTTCTCCGCAGCAGCGCTGGCACCGGCCCGATCAGACTACGCGTGCAGTGCACAAATGCAATCGCTTCGCGGCGGACATATTCGCCTCGGTGCGCCGTGCGCTTACGCAGCCATTTGCTACAAAATTAACCATTTCGCGCTTTTGCTGGATGCACCGACCTTCCGATCGGCGACGGCCGTTTGCGAACCCCGATGCCGATCATGCACGCGACTTGCTGCGCGACCTGCCCCCGACGGTTTATCTCCAAGATTTCGGTCCGCGACCCGGATCGTCGCGATCTCGCTGATCCCGGTGATCGGCTTCCTCGCCAACGGCCTGACTTTCTCGGCGGCGAACGCGAGGTCAACGCGGCGCTTCGACAGCCTCCGGCAGGCGACCGCCGCGGCGGATGCCAGCCGCGAATTCAAGGGCGCGGTCGTCACCATCCAGGCCGCAGCGCGCAGCTTCGCCGACCATCCGCGGCCCGGCTATCTGCAGATCCTGTCGGACGCCCAGCACGCGGCGGCATGCCCAGTTCGTCACGCATCCGGCAGTTCAGCGTCGGCACAGGACGCAGCAGCATCGACGCGATCGAGCGCACCTTCGCGCGGCTGCAGGGAAATTTTCAGGAGCTCGACAAGGAATACGAGCGCCTCGGCATCGACGGCGATTCCGGCATCCGCGCCAAGCTGCGGCATGCCGCCGGCGACGTCGAGCGCGTCATCAGCCTCGACATGTCGTGGCTGACGGAAAACGTGTCACATCAGTTGATCGTCGAGCCTGCTGTCGATGCGGCGCTACGAGGCCGCCTACATGCTCGATCGCGAATTTGCCGATCGCACCGCGTTCAATGCCGAGGTCGGCAAGTTCAACAAGATCATCGACGGCGTGGTCGCCGCCGATGTCCTCAAGGTCCAGATTCGCCAGACGGTGCGCAGCTACGCCGACGCCTTCGAGGCGCTGGATCGCCGCGGACGCCGAGATCACGAGCCGCGTCGCCGGCATCGATTCCGACGCTGAGTTCCTGATCCGCAGCGCGGACGCGAATGTCGAGCCGCTCGAACGAGCAGCGCTGCTCAGGCCAGCGCGGCGCTGAACCGTTCGCAGCAGCACACGCGCAACATCGATCATCCAGGTCGGCCTCGCGACCGTGATCCTCGGCCTTGGCGTTCGGTCTGTGGATCGGACAGCACCATTACGCGGCCGCTTGCGGGGCCTCGCCGACGTGATGAAGCGCCTGGCGGACGGCGATACGTCCGCTCCGATTCCGGCCACCCGCGCCAAGGACGAACTCGGCGCCATGGCGCGCGCCGTCGTCGTGTTCCGCGACAACATGATCGAGCGCGAGCGGCTGACGGCGACGCAGGCCGAAGACCGACGCGCGCGCGCGAGCAGCGCGGCGAGACGATCGCCGTGACCATCGCGCGGTTCGAGACGTCGGTCGACGCAGGCGCTGGCCAAGGTGCGGGAGGCCGCTGGACCGGCTCGAGATCCGCGTCCGGCCAGCTCAACGGCGCCGCCGATCTGGTGTCCGCCGAGACGCAGACCGCCGAGCGATCGCGTCGGCTTCGCCTCCGGCAACGTCACCACGGCGGCGAGCTCGGTCGAGGAACTGGCGGCGTCGATCGCGCGGTATCGCCCAGCAGGCGACCCGTTCGACCGAAGTCGCCCGCCGCGCCGTCGACGAGGCCCGGCGCACGGTGGGCACCATGGCGGAGCTTGGCGATGCCGCGACCCGCATCGGCGAGGTGGTCGGACTGATCCAGGCGATCGCCGGACAGACCAACCTGCTCGCGCTGAATGCGACGATCGAGGCGGCGCGCGCGGGCGCCGCCGGACAGCGGCTTCGCGGTGGTCGCCGCGGAGGTCAAGTCGCTCGCCGGACAGACCTCGAAGGCCACCGAAGAGATCGCCAGCCAGGTCGGCGCGATCCAGTCGGCCGTCGCGGACGCCGCGCAGGCGATCGAGCAGGTCAACGGCATCATCGAGGAAATGTCCGGCGATCGCCTCGACCGTCGCGGTCACGGTCGAGGAGCAGAATCAGGCGGTGTCCAATATCGCCGAAGGCGTGCACCGCGCCTCGGGCGAGGCCCGCCCGGGTGCCGAGGCGATGAGCCGCGTCGCCGGCGCCACCAGCGACGCGCGCGCCACCGCGGTCGACGTCAAGGCGCTGGCCGACACGCTCGCGGTCGAAGCCGAAAGCCTCGACGGCGAGGTGCGCCGCTTCCTTGCCGACGTGCAGGCCGCCTGAAGTTCGACGCTACGTCCGGCTAGCGGGTGGCGAGCCACACGCCGGCCGCCGCGACCACCATGCCGACGATCTGCAGCGCATTGAGGCTTTCACCGAACAGCAGGAATGCCTCGATCGCGGTAAGCGGCGGCACCAGATAGAGTCAGCGCCGCGACCCGCGACGACCTCGCCGCGCCGGATCATCACCAGCAGCAGCGCGATCGCGCCGATCGACATCACCAGCACCGACAACGCCAGCGCGACGAGCAGCGACGGCGTCGGATCGAAGCGCAGCGTTTCGGTCATGAGCGCGAGCGGCACCACCACCGCGAGCGCGCCGACGTATTGCAGGCAGGTGCCGGTCCGCAGATCGGCGTTGGCGACAAAGCGCTTCTGGTAGAACGTGCCGAGCGTCACCGAGACGATGGCCCGCAGTTGCCACGATCATCGGCATCGCACACGACCGACGAGCGCGCGACGGATCGACCGCCGACCAGCCGCGGCGCAAGCACCAGCACGATGCCGACAGGCCGGCGCCGATGCCCGCCCACTGCCGCTCATCGTGACGCGCTCGCCGAGCAGCGGCGCCGCCAGCAGCGCCGTGAGCAGCGGCTGCAGCGCGGACAACAGGCCCGGCGATGCCGGCGGGCAGCCCGGCGCGATCGCCCACCACACGCCGCCGAGATAGCCGCCGTGCAGCAGCATGCCGGCCACCAGGCTATGCCCGATCCCGCGCGCGCTCGTCGGCCATGGCGCGCCGCTGGCGAGCGCGATCAGCACCAGGATCAAGCGCCGCCAGCCCGAACCGTGCGGCCGAGAGGAAGGTGAATGGGTCGGCATAAGGAGCCGCGTATTTGGCCACGATGAAGCCGCTCGACCACAGCAGCGCGAAGGTCAGCGGCGTGGCGCGGATCAGGAAGCTGGTCGAGTGTGCGGACGGCATGGGCGGGTGGTCGGCTCACCATGTCCAATCCGCCTGCGATGCGCCAGATGACTATTGGCCAGGACCTGCGGGGCATGCAACACGACGGATTACGGTTCAAAGCGCTTGCCGCTGTAGGAGCTGCGTCGAATCCTGCATCATCGCCAGCACCGCCGAGCGATGCGGGGAGATTTCATGCGACGGCTTCATCGGATCGTCAGCGACGCCTTCGATCACTTCAACGACGACGATGCCTGGGCGATCGCGAGCCACATCGCGTTGTCGGTCCTCATGGCGATGTTCCCGTTCTTCATCGTGCTCACGTCGTTCGCCGAGCTCTTCGACTTCCGCAATCTCGCCGACGAGGTGGCGAAATTCCTGCTCGCGACCTGGCCGGAGGAGATCGCCAAGCCGATCATGCTGGAAATCCACAACGTGCTCACCGCCTCGCACCGCGGCGTGCTGACGTTCGGCGCCGTGCTCGCGGTGTTCTTTGCCTCGAGCGGGGTCGAGAGCCTGCGCATCGGACTCAACCGCGCTTATGGCGAGACCGAGTTGCGGCATTGGTTCGTGCTGCGGCTGGAATCGATCGGTTATCGTGTTGGTGGCGGCGATCGCGATGCTGGCGCTCGGCATTCTGATCGTGCTCGGCCCGCTGCTGTTCCGCGCGGCGGTGCAGTTCGTGCCCTGGCTCGAGGAGCTCGAGGGCACGTTCACGCTGACGCGTCTCGCAGTCGCCAGCGCGGTGCTCATCGTCGCGCTGCTGGTCGTGCATAAATGGCTGCCGGCCGGCCACCGCCGGTTCATCGACATCCTGCCGGGCGTCGTCGCCACCCTGGTGCTGTGGCTCGCCACCGGCATCGCCTTCGGCCGCTACCTGGCGCAGTATTCCTCGACCTACGTGAGCTACTATGCGGGCCTCGCCTCGGCCATGATGGCGCTGGTGTTCCTCTATTGGACCTCGTCGATCTTCATCTTCGGCGGCGAACTCAATTCGGCGCTCTCCCGCCATCTCCGGGCGGCGCGCGAAGAGAAGTCAGAGCGAGGCCGCCACCACGATCACGCCCACCAAGAGGAGCGGTGAAGCCATTTCGTCGCGGACCTCTCCGGCCCGCGGCGGGCAATGGTGCACGAAACTCGGCCAGATGGCAGGATAGGTTCGAGCATCGTCGCCCAAGAACGAACATGCGACCCAAGGAGCACGCTATGCATCGACTTCGAAACGCCGGCCTGTTGGGCGTCTTGCTTCGCACTTTCGGTCCTGCTCGCCACGCCGACCGTGGCGGCCGACCCCATCAAGATCATCGTCCCGTTCGCGGCCGGTGGACCGGTCGACATGGTGGCGCGGCTGCTCGCTCAGGAACTCGGACCGCGCATGAAGGCCGACGTGGTCGTCGAAAACCGGGCCGGCGCCGGCGGTGCGCTGGCCGCCGAGATGGTTGTGCGATGCACCGCCCGACGGCAAGACGCTCTATGTGGCGAGCCATGGCTCATTCGTCATCAACGCGGTGCTGCGGCCGCCAGCGGGCTACGATCCACGCAAGGCGTTCACGGCGATCGGCCTGATGGGAGCGGCGCCGTCGCTGTTCATCGTCCGCAAGGACCATCCCGCCGCGACGCTCACCGATCTTATCGCGCTGGCGAAGAAGGACGCGAAGATGAGCTATGCGTCGGCCGGCGCCGGCACCACCATGCATATCGCCGGCGAGCAGCTCAACGCGGCGGCCGGCATCAAGCTCGTGCACGTGCCCTATCGCGGAGCCGCGCCTGCCCTCAACGACCTGCTCGGCGGCCATGTCGATATCATGAATGCCGATTTGCCGGTGCTGCTGCCGCACGTCACGTCCGGCAAGGCGCGCGCGCTGGTCCTGGCCTCGCCGGAGCGCACCCCACTGCTGCCGAATTCCGCTACCTCCGCCGAGCTCGGCTATCCGGATGTGGTGATGGAAAACTGGTACGGCTTCTTCGCGCCGGCCGGCCTGGCGCCCGACATGCAGGCCAAGCTGGAGAAGGCAATGCTCGAAACCGTCAAGGTTCCCGCGGTCGCCGAACGCTTCAGGGCCGGCGGCGTGCGCGGCGCGCTGGACGGCAAAGCCTTCGCGGAGCACCTCGACCGCGAGTTCGCCTACTGGGGACCGCAGATCAAGAAGCTCGGCATCACGGCCGACTAGCCGACGGGCAGGTACCTGCCGCCTTCCCGTCGCCTAGAACAACGGATCGTCGCTGCCGGCGCCGGCTTCCAGCACATCCTCCAGGGTGCGCAACCCGGTGCGCGGCGCACTGACCAGCACCGACATGTTGCCGGGCGGATGCCGGTTGGTGCGCATCAGCTCATGCGCGTAGGGGATCTTCGCCCAGGGGAAGACCTCGCTCATGCAGGGATCGACGCGGCGGTCGAGCACGAACTGGTTGGCCGCGCTGGCCTGCTTGAGGTGCGCAAAATGCGAGCCCTGGATGCGCTTCTGCCGCATCCAGACGTAGCGCGCATCGAAGGTGATGTTGTAGCCCGACGTGCCGGCGCAGAACACCACCATGCCGCCGCGCTTCACCACCAGGCACGAGACCGGGAACGTCGCCTCGCCCGGATGCTCGAACACGATGTCGACGTCGCGCTTGCCGGTGATGTCCCAGATCGCCTTGCCGAACTTGCGCGCCTCCTTCACCCACTCGTTGTACTCGGGCGTGCCGACCTTCGGCATCTGGCCCCAGCAGTTGAAGTCCTTGCGGTTGATCACGCCCTTGGCGCCGAGATCGAGCACGTACTGCCGCTTGCTCTCGTCCGAGATGATGCCGATGGCGTTGGCGCCGGACGCTGCCGCAAGCTGCACGCCGAACACGCCGAGCCCGCCGGAGGCGCCCCACACCAGCACGTAGTCGCCGGGTTTCAGCGTGTGCGGCGAATGGCCGTAGAGCATGCGGTAGGCGGTCGCAAGCGTGAGCGTGTAGCAGGCGGCCTCCTCCCAGGTCAGGTGCGCGGGCTTCTGCATCAGTTGCCGCGACTGCACGCGGCAGAACTGCGCGAACGAACCGTCCGGCGTCTCGTAGCCCCAGATGCGCTGCGAGGGCGACAGCAGCGGGTCGCCGCCGTTGCAGTCCTCGTCGTCGCCGTCGTCCTGATTGCAGTGGACGATGACCTCGTCGCCGACCTTCCAGCGCCGCACTTTCTTGCCGACCGCCCAGACGATGCCGGAAGCGTCCGAGCCGGCGATGTGAAAGGGGTTCTTGTGGCCGTCGAGCGGCGAGATCGGAATGCCGAGACCGGCCCAGACGCCGTTGTAGTTGACGCCGCCCGCCATCACGAACACCAGCACCTCGTCCTCGCCGATCGGCCAGGTCGGCAGCACCTCGATCTGCATCGACTGTTCGGGCGGGCCGTGGCGCTCCTTGCGGATTGCCCAGGCATACATGTTCGCCGGCACGTGGCCGAGCGGCGGAATTTCACCGATCTCGTAGAGATCCTTGGGGCCCTGCAGCGGCATCACGGCCGCCGTGCGTGCAACCGTCGACATACGCTATCTCCCCGCACCGCTGGCGCAATCGAGCGCCCGTGCGTCAAGACGAGTGCAAACCCAGAGCAAACAGTGTGCCGCAATTCATGTTGCGGCGCAACAGAGCCGGGCCGGCGCATCGCCGGCAACCACCCGGGCGAGACGGTCCAAAGAATACTGGCGACATTTGCGATTTTGGCATTGCCTGCCGCTGACAGCGGCTTCGGTGCGCGTTATCCTTTTGTCGTAGAGAGTGCGCAACAAGGCCGCGCATTGGTCGCGGCTACGCCGGGAGGGTACGCGCCATGGAAGGTCAAAGTCTGATTGTATTTCTGATTATCGGCCTGATCGCCGGCTGGCTTGCGGGCCAGATCATGAAGGGCGGCGGGTTCGGTCTCATCGGCGATCTCATCGTCGGTGTGATCGGCGCCTTCATCGGCGGCTGGCTGTGGGGCGTCCTTCGGCTGCCCGGCATCGGCCCGTGGTGGCTGACCGCCATCGTCAGCGCCACCATCGGCGCCTGCATCCTGCTCTTCCTCCTGCGGCTGATCAAACGAGCCTAAGTCTCCAATAGGCTGCCGTGCAGTTAGCGCGAGCGTGTCGCATTGTGGCGGCACGCTGACGGTGGCTTATTGCGCCTAAATCCCGAGGCGCACGCAGACAAGGAGACGGAATGATCGGCATCTGGCGGACGGGCCTCCTGGCTGTGGCGATCATTGCGATCGCGGGCTCGGCAGCCGCGCAGGCGCCTGAGGACTTCTACAAGGGCAAGAACGTCGACCTGGTGATCGGCTATCCGCCCGGCGGCAGCAACGACACCTGGGGCCGACTCTTGGCCCGGCACATCGGCAAGCACATTCCGGGCAAGCCCACGATCGTGCCGAAGAACATGCCGGGGGCCGGGAGCTTCCTCGCCGCCAATACGGTGTTCAACGTCTCGCCGAAAGACGGCACGGTGATCGCCATCGCGGCGCCGACCACTCCGCTCGATGAACGGCTGGGTACGCAGGGCGTGCGCTTCAAGACCGCCGAGTTCAACTGGATCGGCCGCGTCGATTCGCTCGTCAACATGGTGTTCATGTGGAACACCTCGCCGGTCAAGACCTTCGCCGACGCGCTCAAGACACAGTCGACCCTGTCGGCCACCGGCGTCGGCTCGACCGTCTATGTCTATCCGAACGTCATCAACCACGTGCTCGGGACCAAGTTCAGACTGATCCTCGGCTACAAGGGCTCAAGCGAAGCGATGCTCGCAGTCGAGCGCGGTGAGGCCGAGGGCCACTCGACCTCATGGGTCGCCCTGAAGGTCGCGCACCCGGACTGGATCCGCGACAAGAAGGTCGCGATCCTCGTGCAGTTCGCGCTCAAGCGACATCCGGAGATGGCCGACGTCCCGACCGCCGTCGAACTGGCGCAGAACGACGAGCAGCGCGCGATCCTGAGCGCAGTGGTGAACGCCGCAGAGGTCGGCTCGGCATTCTTCACGACGCCTAACGTTCCGGCGGACCGCCTCAATGCGCTCCGCCGCGCGTTCGACGCCACCATGAAGGACCCGGAATTCCTCGCCGAGGTGGAACGGACGCGGCTCACCGTTAACCCGTTCACCGGCGAGGAGCTTCAAAACGTCGTGCGCTCGGTCAGCAACCTTTCGCCCGAACTGCTGGAAAAGGTCCGCGCCGCCTATTCGACCAAAGCAAATTAGCGATTGGATCAAGTCAGCCGTCATTGCGAGGAGCCCAACGGAAGCGACGAAGCAATCCAGACATAATCTGCCACGCTGGATTGTTTCGCTGCGCTCGCAATGACGGCTCAGGCAAACTCGAATTCCCTTTGACCGTGCCGCCGACGCGCTCGCGGCTAAGCGACCCATATTTCAGCGATCTGCCCGCAGAAGGCGCTTGCGGGACGAGCGCACCTATGCTGCATTGCACAATGGCAAGGCAGCAGCATGACCCAGCCATCGGACGGCGCTAGGCGCGAGCGCGACAAGCCCTGGATGTTCCGCACCTATGCGGGCCATTCGAACGCGAAGGACTCCAACGCGCTCTATCGCCGGAATCTCGCCAAGGGCCAGACCGGCCTTTCGGTCGCCTTCGATCTGCCGACCCAGACCGGCTACGACAGCGATCACGTGCTCGCACGCGGTGAGGTCGGCAAGGTCGGCGTGCCGATCTCGCATCTCGGCGACATGCGCACGCTGTTCGAGTCGATTCCGCTCGACGCGATGAACACCTCGATGACGATCAACGCCACCGCCGCCTGGCTGCTGGCGCTCTACATCGCGGTCGCCGACGAGCAGAACGTGCCGCGCGAGAAACTCACCGGCACGACGCAGAACGACATCATCAAGGAGTATCTCTCGCGCGGCACGCACGTGTTTCCGCCGGCGCCCTCCATGCGGCTGATCAAGGACACGATCCTGTTCACCACGAGGGAGATGCCGAAGTGGAACCCGATGAACGTCTGCTCGTATCATCTGCAGGAAGCCGGCGCGACGCCGGTGCAGGAGCTGGCGTTCGCGCTCGCCACCGCGATCGCGGTGCTCGACACCGTGAAAGCATCCGGCGAGGTCGAGGCATCTGCATTCGGCGACGTGGTCGGCCGCATCTCGTTCTTCGTCAATGCCGGCATGCGCTTCATCACCGAGATGTGCAAGATGCGCGCCTTCGCCGAGCTGTGGGACGAGATCACCGCGCAGCGCTACGGCGTCAATGATCCCGAAGCAGCGGCTGTTCCGCTACGGCGTGCAGGTCAATTCGCTGGGACTTACCGAGCCGCAGCCCGAAAACAATGTCTACCGCATCCTGATCGAGATGCTCGCGGTGACGTTGTCGAAGAACGCGCGCGCCCGCGCCGTGCAACTGCCGGCCTGGAACGAGGCGCTCGGCCTGCCGCGGCCGTGGGACCAGCAATGGTCGCTGCGCATGCAGCAGATTCTGGCCTACGAGACCGACCTGCTCGAGTACGGCGACATCTTCGACGGCTCCACCGAGATCGCCCGCAAGGTCGACGAGCTCAAGCGCGCGGCGCTCGACGAGCTGGCGCATATCGAGCGGCTCGGCGGCGCGATCGCCGCGGTCGAGATGGGCTACATGAAGGGCCAGCTCGTCGAATTCGAATTCGCAGCGCGTCGAGGCGATCGAGCGCGGCGAACTGATCGTCGTCGGCGTCAACAAGTTCAAGGAGAGCGAGCCGTCGCCGCTCTCTGCCGGTGAGGATGCGATCCTCACCGTGCCGCACGAGGTCGAAGCCGAGCAGATCGCGCGGCTCAACGCCTGGCGCGCCAGCCGCGACCAGAAAGCGGTCGATGCCGCACTCAAGGAATTGCGCCAAGCCGCACGCGACGGCCGCAACATCATGCCGGCCTCGATCGTCTGTGCGAAGGCCGGCGTCACCACCGGCGAGTGGGGCGAGGTGCTGCGCGACGACTTCGGTCAGTATCGCGCTCCGACCGGCGTCGGCCGCGCCGCCCGCAACGACAGCCCCGCGCCCGACGACTTGCGCGCCGACATCGACCGGGTGTCAAAGAAGCTCGGCCGGCGGCTCAAGTTCCTGGTCGGCAAGCCCGGGCTCGACGGCCACTCGAACGGCGCCGAGCAGATCGCCGTGCGCGCGCGCGACGCCGGCATGGACGTGGTCTATGAGGGCATCCGCCTCACGCCGGCCGAGATCGTCGAGGCGGCGCGCGAGCAGAAGGCGCACGTGGTCGGCCTTTCGATCCTGTCGGGCTCGCATGTGCCGCTGGTCAAGGACGTCGTGATGCGCATGAAGGATGCCGGTCTCGACGATATCCCGGTCATTGTCGGCGGCATCATCCCGCCCGAGGATGCGCAGACCCTGCAGGATGCCGGCGTCGCGGCGGTCTACACGCCGAAGGACTTCGAGCTGAACCGTATCATGAAGGACGTGGTCGGCATCGTCGAAAGGAGCGCCGACAAGGCAGTGTAGCAGGGCGGATCGCCCTGCTTGTCAGCGAGCGCACAGTAGGGTGGGCAAAGGCGCAGAGCGCCGTGCCCACCCGTCGCTTTCACACTGCTACACTGCGTGCGAACTTCGTAGCCGGAGTGTTCGTGGGCACGCTTCGCTTTCCGAATCCTACGGCGCCGCGGGCAGGTCGAGCGACGGCAGTGCATCCAGCGCCTGCGTCAGCGCACTCGGCGACAGCGGCTTGGTGAGATAACCGTTCATGCCGGCCGCCTGGCCCTCGTTCTCGTCGTTCGCCGTGGTGCGGCCGGAGATTCCGATGATCGGCACCTTGGCCATGGCATCGCCCAGCGCGCGGATGCGGCGGGTCGCCTCGAAGCCGTCGATGCCCGGCAACGTGACGTCCATCAGCACCGCGTCGTACCGCCCGTTCGCCACCGCGTCGACCGCAGCCTCGCCGGTGCCGACGAAATCGGTGCGATGGCCAAGTTCGGTGAGAATGGTGTTGAGCACGACGCGGCCGTAGGGATTGTCGTCCACACACAGAATGTGGAGCGAACGCAGAGTCGTCGCACGCACGTCAGCAACACCGCCAGCCGTCGCCGCGCCCGAGGGCTTGACCTCGTCCACGACGACTGTGAGCCGGAAGCGGCTGCCGCCGCCGGGCACGCTCGCGACGGTCAGATCGCCGCCCATCGCGTTGGCGACGTGCTTGACGAATGCCAGACCCGAGCCCGGCGCCGCCGTAGCGCCGCGCGATCTTCTCGTTCGCCTGCGCAAACGGCCGGAACAGGCGTTTGATCTCGGCAGCGGTCAGGCCGATCCCGCTGTCGGTTACGGTGAAGGTGAGCCGCACGCGGCCGCGCGCGGCGCGCGCGCTGGCGACCTCGAACCGGATGCTGCCGCGCTCGGTGAATTTCACCGCGTTGTCGGTGAGATTTTCGAGCGCGGCCCGCAGACGCATTGGATCGCCGATCACGGCATCCGGCAAGTCGGCGGCAATTGCGCTCTCGGACACCAGCGATTTGGCTTCGGCCCGCGCCTTGAGCGTGATGGCGACCGCCTCGGCCAGCCGGTGCGGCCGCACGAGTTCGCGCCGCAGGACCAGCCCCTTGGACTGGGCGCGCGCGGCATCGACGATCAGCGACGTGAGCAGCGCCAGATGCTCCGCCGTGGTCTTGATCGACGTGGCCCAGCCGCGCTCGCGCTCGCCGAGTTCGGATGTCGCCAGCAGTTCACCGAGCGCCAGGATGCCGGTGAGCGACGTGCGGATTTCGTGCGCGACGTCGGCCAGCGTCGCCTCGATGGCGCGCGGGTTGAGCTGGGGCGTTCGCTCTTGCCGCGCACGCTTGCGCGAGCGGCTGACCTTGTTGCGCCCGGTGCGTCTGGCAGGATTGGTCGCCCTCGACTTTGCCATCGCCCTCCCCGCCCAAGCCGTTCCTGCAATAGGCCGTTCGCAGCAGCGGCTCAAGCAAGCCCCACCATTCGCCGGATATCCTGCGGGGTGGCTCCGCCCTCCCGCAGCGCACGCAGCGAGGTGGAACGGGTTGATTTCGCAAGCTTTTGGCCCTCGGCATCAAGCACGAGGCGGTGGTGGTGATAAAGCGGGGCCGGCAGTCCGAGCAGCGCCTGCAGCAGTCGGTGCACGCTGGTCGACCAGAACAGGTCCTGCCCTCGCACCACGTGAGTGATGCCTTGCCGGGCGTCGTCGACAACGACCGAGAGATGATAGCTGGTCGGCGTTTCCTTGCGCGCCAGGACGACGTCGCCCCAGGCGGCCGGTTCCGCCGCAATGCGCCCGGTCTGGCCGTTTGGCCCTATTCCGGTCTCGTCCCAGAACAAGCGGCCGACGCGCGCGATCGCCGCCGGCATATCGAGACGTAGCGCATAGGGCGTCGCCGGCATCGCGGCGCTGTCGGCGTTCGGCCGCGTTCAAGCGTCGGCGCCGAGCCGGGATAGAGCGGCGCACCGTCAGGATCGCGCGGCCACGACGCATGCGCCTCACGGGCGGCGACCAGCCGGGCGATCTCGGCGCGGCTCTCGAACGTCTGGTAGATCAAGCCTTGTTCTTCGAGCGCGCTCGAGTGCCGCCCGATAGTCGTCGAAATGCTCGCTCTGGCGCCGCACCGGTTGTTCCCAGGTGATTCCGAGCCAGGACAGGTCCTCATAGATCGCCTGCTCGAACTCGGGCCGGCAGCGCGTCGCGTCGATGTCCTCGATGCGCAGCAGAAAACGGCCGCCCACCGCGCGCGCCATCTCGAAATTGATCAGCGCCGACAGGGCATGACCGAGGTGCAGATAGCCATTCGGGCTCGGCGCGAAGCGAAACACAAGGTCCATCGGAGTGCTAGAAAACGGTTGCGCGGCGGCCGCAATTGTAGATGCTTCGCGCCGGTCATGTCCTCGTTCATCCACACCGAAGCCGATCTCGATGAGGCAATCGCGCGGCTGATCGCTGCCGATCCGCGCTTCGGTCATGTCCTGTCGCGTCGCCGAGCGGCCGCCGCTGCGCCGGCGCAACGATGGATTTGCCGGACTTGTCTCGATCGTCGTCTCGCAGCAGCTCTCGGTGGCGAGCGCGGCGGCGATCCTCGGCCGACTGACCGCGGCGATCGATCCGCTCGATCCCGCCGCGGTCGCTGCGCGCGCGCAGCGACAAGCTCAAGCGCGCCGGACTTTCGGCGCCGAAGATCCGCACGCTCAAGGCGATCGCGAAGGCCATCCAGACGCGGCGAGCTCGATCTCGCCGCGCTCGGCCGAATGCCGGCCGACGAGGCGCATGCCGCGCTGACCGCGGTTCACGGCATCGGACCCTGGACCGCCGACATCTATCTCCTGTTCTGCCTCGGACACGCCGACGCGTGGCCGGCCGGCGACCTCGCCCTGCAGGAAGCGGCGAAGCTCCTGCTCGAACTGGAGACGCGGCCGACCACTAAGGAGATGGGGCCGCTCGCCGAAGCATGGCGGCCGTGGCGCGCGGTCGCCGCGCGTCTGCTGTGGACCTATTATCGGGCCCGCAAGCAGCGCGACGGTCTGCTCGTGGCGGCGCCGCGCCCACCGGTCACGCCTGCGGCGCGGAAACGCACGAAAGTGTCCCGGAAACCGGTCTCACCCCCAAAACAGAAGATCAAACGGAGGGCCTGATGGCCGCGCAACTCGACGGTCCACGGCTCGAGCCGAAATCCGGGCCGGCGCGCCAACTCGTCGTGTTCCTGCACGGCTACGGCGCCGACGGCAACGACCTCATCGAGATCGGCCGCGCTTGGCAGGGTCTGCTGCCGCATGCGGCGTTCGTCTCGCCGCACGCGCCGGAACCGTGCGGTCAGGCGCCGGTCGGCCGGCAATGGTTTCCGCTCACGTTCCGCGATCCCAACGAGCGCTGGGTCGGCGCCAACGAGGCGGCGCCGGTGCTCGACCAGCTTTCTCGACGCCGAGCTCAAGCGCCGCAATCTGCCGCCTTCGGCGCTCGCGCTCGTCGGCTTCAGCCAGGGCACCATGATGGCGCTGCATGTCGGGCTGCGGCGCGCGGTGGCGCCGTTCGCGATCGTCGGATATTCCGGACTGCTGGTGGTGCCGCCCGACGCCAATCCGGACAAGCTCGCAGCCGAGATCAGCTCGCGTCCGCCCGGTGCTGCTGATCCACGGCGATCAGGACGACCTCATCCCGGCGCAGGCGCTGTTCGCATGCCTCCAGCGGACTGGCCTCGCTCGGCGTGCCGGTCGAGTGGCACATCTCGCACGGCATCGGCCACGGCATCGACCAGGAGGGCCTGCGCCACGGCGGCGAGTTCCTGGCGCGCCGCATCCCTCCGGCATCCCGCTGACGGCAACCGCCGTCGTCTGCCGCAGAGCCAGAGAGAGCAAATGGATAGCGGAAACCTTTGCGCTGATCGTCGGCGGCGGACCGGTCGGCCTGTCGGCGTCGATCGAGCTGTCTGGCGCGGGGTGCCCCACATCCTGGTCACCGAGAAGCTGGAGACCGCGCAGCATCCCGAAGTGCAACAACACCAACGCGCGCTCGATGGAGCACTTCCGCCGGCTCGGCATCGCGGACGCGCTGCGCTCCGAAGGGTCTGCCGCCCGACATCGAGCGCGCGTCCGCCTACGTGACGCGTTTCTGCGGCCACGAGTTCGGCCGGCTGCCGCGCCCGTATTCGGACTGGCCGACGCCGGAGATTCCCAACAACGTCTCGCAGATCGTGCTCGAGCGCGTGCTGCGACGGCTGCGCCGAAAGCCGCGCCCGGTGCGCAGGTGCATTTCGGCTGGCGGCTAACGTCGTTTGCGGCGCATGACGACCATGTCGTCGCCGAGATCGAGGACACGCAGACCGGCGAGCGACACTCCGCATCAAGTCGCGCTATCTGCTCGGCATCGACGGCGCCGGCAGCACGGTGCGCCGCTCGCTCGGATTCGGCATGACCGGCGAGGACGGCACGACGTCGCGCGCGCCTTCATGGGCGGCACCATGCTGTCGTTCTACATCCGCTCGCCCACGCTGACTGGCGGCGAGCGGCCGCCGCCGACCAACATGACCTGGATCATCAATCCCGAGATGCGCGGCATGATGTATTCCCAGGACGGACGCGAGACCTGGGTCGTGCATTACCAGGTGCCGCCGGGCATCGACTGGCCGAAGGTCGACGGCCGCGCTGTGATCGCCGGCATGATCGGCGCCGACATCCCGTTCGAGATCATCTCGGGCGGGCCGTGGACCGGCGGGCTCGCGCTCGTCGCCGAGCATTACCGACCGGGCCCGGTGTTCCTCGCCGGCGATGCCGCGCACCTGTTCACGCCGCTCGGCGGGCTCGGCATGAACACCGGCATCGGCGACGTGATGAACCTGGGCTGGAAGCTCGCCGCCGTGCACGAGGGCTGGGCCGGTCCGCAGCTCCTCGACAGCTACGAGATCGAGCGGCGTCCGATGGGCGTGCGCAACGTCGCAACTCGGCGTCCGCTGCACGCAGCGTGATGGACGGCTGGAAACTGTCGCCCGGACTTCGAGGACGACAACGCGGCCGCCGACGCGGCCCGCAAGGCATTCGGCGCCCGCATCATGGAGGAAGACCGCGCGCAATATCTCACGGTCGGCATCCAGCTCGGCGAGCGCTACGAACACTCGCCGATCGTCTGGCCCGACGGCGACGACGGCGCCGCCCGACAGCTGGGACACCTACACGCCGCTCGACCGGCCGGGCGCGCGCGCGCCGCATTTCTGGCTGGCGCCGAAGCACGCGCGCTTACGACGAGTTCGGGCAAGGGACTCACGCTGCTCGATTTCGGCGCGCCCGAAGGCGCGCGCGCGTTCGAGGCAGCCGCCGCGCATGCGCGGCGTTCCGCTCAAGACACTGCGGCTCGAAGCCTCCCGAGGACTCTATCACAGCAAGCTCGTGCTGGTTCGTCCCGACCAGCACATCGCCTGGCATGGCGATGCGGTCGCCGATCCGCTCGCGGTGATCGATCGCGTGCGCGGCGCGTAGGACCGCGGGCGCCGCTGGATTTCTCATCGCAGCAGACGCACTGGACACGCGGGCCCAAAACTCCCACATCGCGGGGGGGTGACAGGTGCGACCGACATGACCGAACACCGCATGGAACGGCGGCTGAGCGCCATTCTCGCCGCCGACATCGCCGGCTACAGCGCGCTGATGGGCGCCGACGAGGCGCGCACGGTGCGCGACCTCAAGGGGCATCAGGCCGTCGTGCTGCCGATGATCGGCGAGTTCGCGGACGTATCATCGACACGGCCGGCGACGGCATGCTGGTCGAGTTCGCGAGCGTCGTGAAGGCGGTCGAATGCGCGGTCGCGATCCAGACGCGCAGATGGCGAAGCGCAACGCCGCATCGAGCCCACGCGCCGCATGCAGTTCCGCATCGGCATCAATCTCGGCGACGTCGTCTACGACGACGACGACATCTTACGGCGACGGCGGTCAACGTGGCGGCGCGGCTGGAGGGCATCGCGGAGCCGGGCGGCATCTGCATCTCGAGCAAGGTCTTCGCGAGATCGACGGCAAGGCTCGATCTGACTTTGCGAGGACCTCGGCGAGCAGCCGCTCAAGAACATCGCCGGCCGGTGCGTGCCTTCCGGGTCGGATCGATGGTGCATCTTCGGAGGCGGCGACGCCGGCACCGGCGCCCGCTCTGCCCGACAAGCCGTCGATCGCCGTTCTGCCCTTCGCGAACATGAGCGGCGATGCCGAGCAGGAATATTTCAGCGACGGCATGACCGAAGACCTGATCACCGATCTGTCGAAGGTCTCCGGCCTGTTCGTGATCGCGCGCAATTCCTCGTTCGCCTACAAGGGCAGGTCGGTCAAGGTGCAGGAGATCGGCGCGCGACCTCGGCGTGCGCTTCGTGCTCGAGGGCAGCATCCGCAAGGCCGGCAACCGCGTGCGCATCACGGCGCAGCTCATCGATGCCGGCAGCGGCGGCCATCTCTGGGCCGAGCGGTTCGACCGCGATCTCACCGACATCTTCGCGACCCAGGACGAGGTGGTGGAGAAGATCGTCGGCGTGCTGGCGGTCACGCTGACGCAGGGCGAGGAGCAGCGGCTGCGCCGGCGCGGCACCGACGAACGTCGAGGCCTACGAGTTCTGGCTGCGCGCGCGCGAGCTGCTCGCGCGCGGCACCCGCGAGTCGGTCGCGCAGGCCCGCGCGATGCACCGCCGGGCGATCGAGATCGACCCGAATTTCGCCGCGCCGCATGCCGGCTTGGCGCTCGCCGCGATTTCGCGACTACGTCAGCGGCTGGGCGCCCGATCCGGCGCAGGCGCTCGACGAGGCGGAGCGATGGGCGCGCCGCGCGCTCGAACTGAACGATCAGGAGCCGGTGAGCCACATGGCGCTCGGCAACGTGCTGCTGTGGCGGCGCGATCACGACGGCGCGCTCGCGGAGTTTCGCCACATGATCGCGCTCGATCCCAACTTTGCTCAGGGCTACGGCGCGACCGGGACTGGCGCTGATGTATGCCGGCCGAGCCGGCCGAGGCGCTCGAGTCGATTCGCGACGGCGATGCGGCTCGACCCGCACTATCCCGCCATGCTGCTGCACTTCCTGGCGCAGGCGCATTTCAGCCTCGGACGATTACGAGACCGCCGCCCAGCAGCTCGTCGAGCGCATCGCCCGCAATCCCGGCACCGACGCGAGCCGCATGCTGCTGGCCGCCTGCTACGGCCATCTCGGGCGCGTCGACGAGGCGCGGGCGGCATGGGCGGAGCTTCTCGAGGTCAATCCGGATTTCTCGCTGACGCAGCGCGCGCGCGTCCTGCCCTACAAGGATGCCCGCGATTTTCAGCGCATCGTCGACGGCCTGGCGAAGGCCGGGCTGCCTTAGCGCTGCGTCTGCGATCGAAGGAGGCGATCGCCGCTCAGTCGACGCTGATGCCCGCGACCTTCGCGATCTCGGTCCACTTGCGCGTTTCGGCGGCGATGAAGGCCCGAACACTTCCGGCGTTTCGATCGTGGGCGCGGCGCCGAGCCTGGCCATGCTCGCCCTACCGTCTCCGATTTGAGGCTGTCGTTGATCACGGCGTTGAGCCGCGCCACGATCGGCGCGGGCGTGCCGGCCGGCGCCACCACGCCGAAGAAGCTCGTCACCACATAGTCGGGAACGCCCGCCTCGATCATGGTCGGCAGGCTCGGGATAGTCGCTTCTGCCGGACCGCGCTGGTGACCGCGAGCGGCCGAAGCTTGTTGTCGGCGATCAGCGCGCGCACGGCCGTGACGTTGTCGATGGTGAACTGGCATTGGCCACCGAGCACGCAGGTGAGCGACTCCGCGCCGCTCTTGAAGTGCACGGCGACGAACTGGAGGCCGGCTTTGAGCTTGTAGAGTTCGCCCGCCAGGTTGGTGAGATTGGCCGGACCGGCTGCGCCGTAATTGAGCTTGCCGGGGTTGGCCTTGGCGTAGGCGGTGAGGTCGGCCACCGATTTGATCGGCAGGTCGGGATTGACGACCAGAATCTGGTACGAATCCATCACCTTGGCGACAGCCGGCGAAATTCTTCGACGCATCGTAACCGGCAGATTTGGAAACCGCCGGAATGTTCGCAAGCGTGGCGGTATTACCGAACAGCAGCGTGTAGCCGTCGGGGTCGGCCGCCGGCCACCGCCTTGGCGGCGATCGCGCCGCCCGCGCCGGGGCGGTTGTCGACGATCACGCTCTGTCCGAGCGCAGCCGACATGCGGTCTCCGATCAGACGCGCCAGGACGTCGGTCGGACCGCCAGGCCCGGCCGGGACGACGAGCTTGATCACTTTCGTCGGATAGTTCTGCGCGCGCCGCCGGATCGGCCGTACCGAACAAGACTCCAAAAGCCACGCACCAAGACAGGATATTGCGCATGTCGCCTCCCCGCTTTGTTATGGTCCGCATAGAAGCGCAGGAAAAGTCATTGGAGGGCCGCGCACAGCGGCTCTGCGAATGCCGGCCGGCTGCCGCCGTAGGTTTTCGCATAAGCCCTCGGAACAGGCTTCACAATTCCGTCATGCTGGCCTATAGACTAACACTGTAGTTAATCGTCGGGGAACAAGGAGACGAGGAGCAGCCGCCTTGAACGTGCATGTGTCGCCGACCGGCTTTCCCGCTCTCGTCCTCAACGCGGATTTTCGTCCGCTCAGCTACTATCCGCTGTCGCTCTGGTCCTGGCAGGACGCCATCAAGGCGGTCTTCCTCGAGCGCGTGAACATCGTCGCCAACTACGACCGCGCGGTGCACAGCCCGAGCCTGGAGATGCAAGCTGCCGAGCGTGGTCTCGCTGAAGACCTACGTGAAGCCCGCGACGCCAACCCGCGTTCACGCGCTTCAACGTGTTCCTGCGCGACCGTTTCAGCTGCCAGTACTGCGGCTCGCGATGACGACCTGACGTTCGACCATCTGCTGCCGCGCTCGCGCGGCGGCCACACCACATGGGGCAACGTCGTCGCCGCCTGCTCGCCGTGCAACCTGCGCAAGGGCAATCTGACGATGGACGAGGCGCAGGATGTGGCCGTCGCAGATGCCGTTCCAGCCGACGGTGAACCATCTGCACCGCAACGGCCGGCGCTTCCCGCCGAACTATCTGCACGATAGCTGGCTCGACTATCTCTATTGGGACACCGAGCTCGATCCGTGATCGCCGGCAGTTTCCTGGCCGTCGGTAATTCGCATCGAAGGCTCTGCCCAACGGCTTGCGCCTACTCCGCAGCCTCGGCCGGCACCCGGTCGTGCTCGGGCATGCGCACGCCGGTGAGATCGGGCAGGCCGAAATGCAGGAGCTCGGTCGGCTCGCGCGGCCGTAAGCGTCACGGTCTCACCGCGCGTCGAGATAGACCGTGGTCAGCGCGCGCATCGGCTCCCCGCCGAGCCGTGCCGCTGCCGCGCACGACGACAAAGATGCCCTTGCCGCGCGCCGTGATAGGTAGCGCCGGCGTCGATCCGAACCATGCCGGCTTCGCTGCGCCGCTCGGTGAACACGCCGAGCAGCTTCTCCGCACACGCCAGGCGAGCCTTCGACCGGCACCCAGTCGTAGGTCGCCGGGTCCATGAAGATCGGCTGCGGATAGCGCGGCTTCGGATAGACCATCGGCCGGTCGTTCACGTGCTCCCAGATCGCCTGGTAGCCGTCGATGTTGCGCTTGCCCTCGACGTCGGCGCGCCGGCGGAATATGCCGTCCTTGAACTCGCCATCGGCTTTGAGCTCATCCATGCCGGCCTTCACCTCGGCCTGCGAGAGATAGCCCGAACCCGATGCACCGCCGAACTGCAGCACGATGGTCTTGCAGTTGATGCTGGGGTCCTGGCTCTGCGGGCCGTAGTAGACGCCCTCCGGGAAGTAGCCGACCATGCCCTGCAACGAGCTTGCCGTCGCGGCCGTAGTCGAGCACGCCCTCGAGCTGGTACCGGATCTGCTCGAAATTGTGCCGGTGGCGGGGCGAATTGAAATCGCCGCCCATCTGGCCGTACGAGACCTGGAAATTGTCGAGCGCGCCCGGCGCGCCTTCAACCATGATGCGGCCGTGGAAGATGCCGCCGCGATGTTCGAGCGCGCGCTTGAGCGGGATTTCGTCGGTCTGGACGATCTTCATGGCTTCCTCCTTCGCCTGCGGTCGGTTGTCGCCGCCACGAGACAATTTCGTTCGGCGCAAGATTAACCTTGCGGCTCGCAAATTGGCAGTCCCCGGAATCGCTCGATGCTGAAAATTTTGACCGTGTCTGGCGACTGGCATTCTGGCCGCGTCGCGTCGCGCCGGCTGCGCGCGCCCAGCCCGACCCCGCGGCAAGCTATCCGAGCCGCGACCGTCAAGATCGTCGTCTCGGCGCCGCCGGGCGGCGGCGTCGACATCGTCGCGCGGGTGCTGGCCGACCGGCTCGGCAAGCTGTGGGGCCAGCCGTTCGTGGTCGAGAACCGTCCGGGCGCCGGCGGCAATCTCGGCACCGAAGCGGTCGCGCACGCCGAGCCCGACGGCTACACGCTGCTCGCCGCGCAGCCGGCGCCGCTCACCACCAACGCGATGATGTACCGGAAGCTGAACTTCGATCCGGCGGCGTTCGAGCCGCTCGCGATCATGACGCTCGATCCCGAACACGCTGGTGGTGCGCACGACGCTTCCGGTCAACAGCGTGCAGGACCTGGTCGCCTACGCGCGCGACAATCCCGGCAAGGTCAACTTCGGCTCGCAGGGCGTCGGCACCACGCCGCACCTCACCGGCGAGCTGTTCGCGCGCCTGACCGGCACGAAGCTGACCCATGTGCCCTACCGCGGCACCGCGCAGGCGGTGAACGATCTGGTCGCGGGCCATCTCGACGTGCTGTTCTTTCAGCTCGATTCGGTGCGCGAGCAGGTTCAGGCCAAGCGCGCCAGAGATGCTGGCGGTGACGGCGGACGAGCGCGTCGCCGCGGTGCCGGACGTGCCGACCATGGACGCAGGCCGGCGTCCCCGGGCTTCGCTCCAACACCTGGAATGCGCTGATGGCGCCGCCGAAGACGCCGGCGGCGATCGTCGCCAAGCTCAATCAGGCGATCAACGAGGCGCTGAAGAAGCCCGAAACCGTCGAGCACCTGCGCAGCATGAACATGACGCCGGTCGGCGGCACACCGGACGAGATTCAGCGCCTTCATCGCCGAGGAGACCGCAGCGCTGGGGCGACGTGATCCGGGCCGCCGGCATCAAGCTGGATTAAGGAACGATCCCGGAAAGCTTGGGACTTTCGGATTAGGGCGTGTACTCATAAATCGCCTCGGATCACGCGCGTTGGATGTCCGCTATGCCCCTGACAGCAGCGCGAAAGCGGACATTGCCGGAGGTCCGAGTCGGACCACAGCCGGACTCATGCAGTGCAGCAAAATGTGTGGTCATTCGATCACCTCGTCGGCGCGCGCCAGGAGTGTTTCAGGCACGGTGAGACCAAGCGCCTTTGCGGTCTTCAAGTTGATAACCAGTTCGAACTTGGTCGGTTGTTCGACCGGAATGTCGCCCGGTCTGGTTCCCTTGAGTATCTTGTCGACAAAATCGGCGGAGCGGCGAAACAGGTCCGGGACACTCGGTCCATAGGACATGAAACCTCCGCCTTCGAGATACTCTTTTGCATAAAACATTGTCGGCAACCGTGCGGCTCGCGCCAGGCTATTGATACGCGCCGCATTCGCGCTAATGAGGGCGTCTGCGCAGGCATAAATCACGCCTGCACGACCCTTGAGGGCCTCGATGGCGGGCGCAAAATCTTCCGCGCGCCGGATTTGCAATCCGATGGGTTCAAGACCGAGTGCGCGGGCCGCGGTCTGAGCCTCATCCAGCTCGTTCTTGGCCTGCGTAGAGGCCGGATTGGCGATGATCGCGATCCCCTGCAGGCCGGGAAGCGCCTCGCGCACCAGTCCCAGCCGCTTGCCGCCGATATCCGGCCCCTGCAGCGACAGCCCGGTCACGTTGCCGCCCGGCCGCGACAGGCTTGCCACCAGACCGGCGCCGAGCGGATCGTTGGCCAGCGCGAATACAATCGGAATCACCGAGGTCGCCTGCTTTACCGCGAGCACCGCGCTGCCGCCGGTGACGATGACATCGACCTTCAATCGGACGAACTCGGCCGATATCTCGGCAAAACGCTCGCTGCGACCTTCGGCCCAGCGATACTCGATGTTAAGCGTGCGTCCGTTGATCCAGCCCAGTGCGCCCAGACGTCGCTCGAACGCGGCGACAAAATGGCTCCAGGCCGCAGGCGTGCTGACGCTCAGAAACCCGATGGTTGGTAGCTTCGCCGACTGCTGCGCACGCACGGCGAACGGCACACTCGCCGCCGCGCCGCCTAGAAGCGTGATGAACGCGCGACGCCTCACGGTGTCCCCTCCACAGTCCCCTCCACAGGTCAGGGCCGCACATTACCACACCATTGCGTGAAAAGGCCGACGTGCATTGCGGCAAAATTGATCGTGGAATGGCCGAGATGGGTCACAACCGGTAAAGCTCAGCAAGATTTCCGCTTTGCCTCCAAAAGCCGACATCTGCGCATTTATGAGTACACGACCTAGAGCATGCGACCGAACAAGCGCTCAGCGCGAAATCGCGTTCAACCTGAATTCCACTCCGTTCCAGCGCGCCGCTCCATCGCCGCGCCCCAGATCGCGACCGCGGCGAGCGTCGCCGAGATCAGCGCGTTGTAGCCGGCGAGCGACAGGCCGAGAAACCGCCAGGCGGCTTCGTCGCAGCGCACCACGTTCATTGTCTGCAACGTATTGACGAGATTGCCCGCGGTGCCGAGGTTCTCGAGCGCACCCGAACAGTCGGTCGGCCCCTGCCACCACTTCCACTCGACGCCCGAATGATAGATTCCGAGGTAGGTGTTCCACAGCATGCCGGCGGCGATCGCCACCAGCGCCGCAACCAGCACCTTGCGTGACGCACCCACTTGGTCGCCCAGCACCACCATGACGGCGAGCGGGATGGCGAAGTAGTACGCATACCGCTGTTCGAGGCAGAGCGGGCACGGCTTGAGCCCCAGCCCGTACTGGAAGAACCACGCACCCAGGATGGTCGCGGCACCGACGACGGCGATCGCCGTCGCGGCGGCGACAAGCGGCCGGGTGCGGACCATGCTGATCATCTGTTCGGACATCGGAATGCTTGGCTCGTTCCGCCCGGGCTCGGGGTGCTGGCGCACCGGTCTTGCTGCCGCCATATATGGCAGGAAAGACGGCAATGGTAAGGGCGTTGACCGGCATGGCGTCGCCGGTATGATCCGCCCCCAAAGCCCCTGTGGCGGAATTGGTAGACGCGCCAGACTTAAAATCTGGTGGTGGCAACACCGTGCTGGTTCGATTCCGGCCAGGGGCACCAACTTCGAAACAATCCCGCCTTTCTGGTTTGCCCGCCGCGGAATTCACCAGCCGCAGGACCAACGTCATGGCCGAGAGCGAGATCGAGGCAATCCGCGCGCTGCTGAGCGCGAAGCCGCGGCCGGTCGGATGGGCCGAGCGGCGGGCGCGGATCGATGAAGTCGGCTCGGTCTGGCCTGTGGCCGGCGACGTGACGCTTGAACCGGCCGATCTCGACGGCGTCCCGGGCGAGTGGTCGATCGCGCCGGGCAGCGACGCCTCACGCGTCCTGATGTTCTTCCACGGCGGCGGCTACTGCTCGGGTTCGATCGTGAGCCATCGCCGGATGGTGACCGAGGCCGGACGCGCCGCCGGCGCACGCACGCTCGCGGTCGGCTACCGCCTCGCGCCCGAGCATCGCTTTCCGGCAGCAATCGAGGACGCGCTAACAGCTTGGCGCGCTCTCGTCGCGCAGGGCATTGCCCCCGATCATATCGCAGTCGGCGGCGACAGCGCCGGCGGCGGACTGACGCTGGCGCTGACCATGGCGCTTCGCGACTCCGCGCGGGCCGTGCCGGGCTGCCTCTGGCTGGCGTCGCCCTGGACCGATCTCACCATGTCGGGCGAGACGCTCGCCAGCAAAGATGCGGTCGACCCGCTGATTCATAAGCCCTATCTTGAAGAGCTCCGCGACGCCTACCTGCCGCCCGGCATGGACCAGCGCGACCCGCGAGTGTCGCCGCTTTACGCCAACTTGCAGGGCCTGCCGCCGACGCTGATCCAGGTCGGATCGTGCGAGACGCTGCTCGCCGACTCGACCCGGCTGGCCGCCGCCGCCGGCGCGGCCGATGTCCCGGTCACCCTGGAGATCTGGCCGCTTATGATCCATGCGTGGCCGATGTGGAATGCCGAGCTCGAACCAGGCCGCCGCGCGCTGGCGAGCGCGGGCGCGTTCATCCGCCGGCATCTTTGATCCGGCCCGCCGGCGGCCCGCTCTTCTGACCGAAATAAGCTGGCGTCAGCAGCGCCAAACCGCATGGCATCCCGGCTGGACCGGCGCTGGTCAGCAACCGATTTCTTCGCTAAATCATTGACATCACTGGGGAGGCAGCATGAGCGAGGAACGCTTTCAGCGCGGCAAACAGATCCGCGAGCAGGTCCTGGGCGCGGCCCATGCGGCGCGCGGCGCCAAGAACCGTACTGCGTTCAATGCCGAGTTTCAGGACTTCTTGATGGAGTACGCGTGGGGCTCGATCTGGGCGCGGCCCGGGCTCGACTTCAAGACCCGCAGCATGATCACAATCGCGACCCTGGTCGGCATGGGCAAGCTCGACGAGTTGAAGCTGCATTTCCGCGCCACCGCCAACACCGGCGTCTCCCGCGACGAGGTCAAGGAAATCCTGATGCATTCGGCGATCTACGCCGGCGTTCCGGCGGCGTTCGGCGCCTTCCAGGTCGCGGCACAGATTTTCGATGAGATGGACAAAGAAGCCGCGGCGGCGAAAGGCTGAGCATGACCATGAAGCTTTCGATCGCTTCGCTCGGCGCCGAGCCCGGCACGCGCTTCCTCGAACAGGTCAAGCTCGCCGAACTGCTCGGCTTCCATGCCTTCTTCCACAACGACAAGAAGTGGGCGCGCGACGTGTTTGCGCGGCTAGGCGCCGCGACGCAGTGCACCACCCGGCTCGGACTCGGCACCAGCGTGATCGATCCCTACACGCGGCACGCCGCACTGCTGGCGCAGGCCACCGCGACGCTCGCCGAGATGGCGCCGGGCCGCTTCCGCGTCATCATGGGATCGGGCAGCCACTTCGAGACACTTGCCGGGCTACGGCAGCCCCAAGCCGGTCGCCGGCTTGCGCGAGGCCACCGAGCTGATGCGACGGCTGTGGCGCGGCGAGAAGGTCACGATCGACGGCGAAGTGGTGAAATTCAAGAACGGCGCGCTCGACTGGAAGCCGACCGTCGATTCCGCAGCTCTATATCGCCAGCCGCGGGCCGCAGATCCTCAAGCTCGCCGGACGAGGTCGCCGACGGCGTGCTGGTCGGCAGCTTCGCCACACCGACCGGCATCGACTACGCCAAGGAGCACATCCAGCTGGGTCTGGAGGCGTCCAAGCGCGACTGGAAGAGACATCCGGCTGTGCGCCTGGCTCTATGTTTCGGTGCTGGAGCGCGAGGACGATCCGATCCCGGACGGCATCCGCCGCGGCGTGAGCTTCGCGTTCTGGATCAGCCGCAAGGCGCTGCGGCGGGATGGCCGACCAGCTCGCGCCCGACGTCACCGCCGGAGTTTCGCACATTCGTGCGCGAGGCGCCGCACGAATGGTCGCGCGCCGGTCATGGACGAGTTGCGCCGGCTCATCCCGCGCGGAATCATCGACAGCCTCGCGCTGGTCGGCACTGCGCCGCAGATGGTTACGCGACTCAAGGCGCTCGCCGCCGCCGGCGTGCAGGAAATCGTGATCTGGCCGTTCCCGGCAGAGGGCCAGGACACCGAGGACTTCATGTTCAACGCTCGCCAAGGACGTGCTGCCGCATTTCTCCGAGCGGCCGACACGGGCGGCCTGAGCGGCGGACGGCCGCCACCATGCCGGTAACGTTGCACACGTTCCCAACATCCCGAGGCTGCGGCCGGGCGACGATCTCGCCGCGCCGCTGATCGCCGCGCTGCGAGCGCGCCGACGCTCGCGCCCGCCGACGGCGACGTCCTGGTCGTCGCGCAGAAGATCGTGTCCAAGGCCGAGGGCCGCTACGTCGATCTCGCGACGCGTGCGAGCCGTCGGCGCGCGCACGCAAGCTCGCGGCGAGGTCGACAAGGACCCGCGCCTGGTCGAGGTCATCCTGCGCGAATCGCGCCGCGTGGTGCGCCAGCGGCCGGGCGTGCTGATCGTCGAGCATCGGCTCGGCTTCGTCATGGCCAATGCCGGCGTCGACCGCTCCAACGTCGATCCGGCGGCCGGCACGGAGCCGGTGCTGCTGCTGCCGCGAAGATCCCGGACGCCTCGGCCGCCGCGCTGCGCGACCGACTCGGCCGCGCACTTTCGGCAAGCTCGCCGGCGTGATCGTCAGCGACAGTTGGGGCCGCGCCTGGCGGCGCGGCACGGTCGGCGTCGCGCTCGGCGCCGCCGGCCTGCCGGCGCTGCTCGACATGCGCGGCCGGCCCGATCTCTTCGGCCGCGCGCTGCGCGTCACCGAGACCGGATTCGCCGACGAGATCGCCGCCGCCGCCTCGCTGCTCATGGGCAGAGTCGGACGAGGCGCAGCCGGCGGTGCTGGTGCGCGGCCTCGACCTGGTCGCGGACCGGCGTCGCCGGCCGCGACGTCTGGTCCGCCCGCCGCACGAGGACCTGTTCCGGTGAGCGACCGGCTGTGCCGCGCGTGGTTGCGCTTTCCGGCGGCGTCGGCGGCGCCAAGCTCGCGCTCGGCCTGAGCCGCGTGCTGCCGGCCGGCGACCTGCTGGTGGTCGCCAATACCGGCGACGACTTCGAGCATCTCGGGCTCGCGATCTCGCCCGACCTCGACACGCTGATGTACGTGCTCGCCGGGCTCGACGATCCGCAAGCGCGGCTGGGGCCGGCGCGACGAGACCTGGACCTTCATGGCGGCGCTCGCGGCGCTCGGCGGCGAGACCTGGTTCCAGCTCGGCGACGGCGATCTCGCCACCCACGTCGAGCGCACGCGGCGGCTTGCCGCCGGCGAGACGCCTGTCCGCCATCACCGCCGACTTCTGCCGCCGGCTCGGGATTGCGACCCGCATCGTGCCGATGACCGACGACCAGGTGCGCACCCGCCTGCGCACCGCCGAAGGCTGGCTCGACTTCCAGGACTACTTCGTGCGCCGGCGCTGCGAGCCGGCGGTGTTGGAATTGCGCCTACGACGGCGCGGCAGACGCCGCGCGCTGCATCCGGCTGTGCTCGCGGCGCTTGCGCGACCCGCGGCTTGCGCGCGGTGGTGATCTGTCCGTCGAATCCGTTCATCAGCATCGAGCCGATCCTGGCGGTTCCCGGCATGCGCGAGGCGATCGCGGCCTGCGCCGCGCCGGTCGTGGCGGTGTCGCCGATCATCGGCGGCCGCGCGGTCAAGGGCCCGACCGCCAAGATGATGGCCGAGCTTGGCACTGCCGGCGAGCGCCGCGGCGGTGGCGCGGCGCTACGGCGATCTGCTCGACGGCTATGTGCTCGATCATGCGGACGCCGCGAGCGCCGGCCGAGCTTGGCATTCCGGTGACGATAGCGCATACGCTGATGCGAACGCTCGAGGACCGCGAAGCGTCTGGCGCGCGACGTGCTCGCAGCCGCCGACGCGCTCGCGAAGGCCGACGCATGAACGCTGCACCGCAGACATCTGCGCCGTGGTGCCGGTCAAGGACACGGCGCAACGCCAAGCAGCGCCTCGCCGGCGTGCTGACCGCCGCGCAGCGGCGGGCAGCTTGCGCTCGCCATGTTCGAGGACGTGCTGCAGACGCTGGCGGCCGTCGCGAGCTTGCCGGCATCGCTGGTGGTGACGGCCGATCCGGCCGCCGCCGCGCTCGCCGCGCCGCTACGGCGCGCGAGGTCATCGAGCCGACGGCGCCCGCGACGGACACACCGGCGCGGTCATGGCGCGGCGGCGCGCTCGCTGGCGCGCGAGCGCTCGACATGCTGACGGTGCCGGGCGACATTCCGCTGGTCGAGCCGGACGACATCCGCCACCTGTCTCGCCGCGCACGGCGACGCCGCCGGCCTTCACGATCGTGCCGGCGCGCGACGAGCTCGGCTCCAACGCGGTGCTGTGCTCGCCCGCCGACGCGGTGCCGCTGCGCTTCGGCGACAACAGCTTCTTTCCGCATCTCGCAGCCGCGCAAGGCGCACGGCATCGAGCCGCGCGTCGTGCGCGCTGCCGCGCATCGCGCTCGACATCGATACGCCCGAGGATCTGGCGCGGTTCCTGGCGACGCCGTCGCGACACGCGTACGCGCGCGCTGCTCGACCAGTGGGACCGCGCGCACCGATGCGCTGCGCGACCTCGAGAAGGCGACCGCATGAACTGCAGCGCGCATTGCTCGACCGCGCCGTCGGCCGGCGAAGCGCCGGCGCGCCGACGACGCGATCGCGCTTGCTCGACTGCGACGACCTCGAGGCCCTGATGGCGGCGGCCGCGGCGCTGCGCGACCGCGGGCACGGCGCGCAACGTCTCCTATTCGCGCAAGGTGTTCATCCCGCTGACGCAGCTCTGCCGCGACGCCTGCCACTACTGCACCTTCGCGCATCCGCCGCGCCGCGGCGAACGCAGCCTATCTGACGCCCGACGAGGTGCTGGCGATCGCGCGCGCCGGCGCGGCCGCCGGCTGCAAGGAGGCGCTGTTCACGCTCGGCGACAAGCCGGAGCTGCGCTACCGCGCGGCGCGCGCCGAGCTCGCGCGGCTCGGCCACGACAGCACGATCTCGTATCTCGCCGCGATGGCGCGCGCTGGTGCTGCGACGAGACCGGGCTGCTGCCGCACCTCAATCCCGGCGTGATGCCGGCGCAGGACGATCGCGCGCCTGCGCGCGGTTTCGGTGTCGCAGGGCCTCATGCTGGAGACCGCCTCCGAGCGGCTGTCGCGGCGCGGCGGGCCGCATTTCGGCTCGCCCGACAAGCTGCCGGCGGTCGCGGCTCGCGACGATCGCGCGCCGCCGGCGAGGCCGCGGTGCCGTTCACCTCCGGCATCCTGATCGGCATCGGCGAGACCCGCGCGGAGCGCATCGAGGCGCTGCTGCGCGCTGCGCGACCTGCACGCGCGCCACGGCCACCTGCAGGAGATCATCGTCCAGAATTTCCGCGCCAAGCCCGGCACGCGCATGGCGCAGCACGCCGAGCCGGCGCTCGACGAGCATCTGTGGACGATCGCGGTCGCGCGCATCCTGTTCGGCGCCGCGATGAACATCCAGGCGCCGCCCAACCTGCGCGCCGGCGCGCTCGCAGCGCCTGATCGCCGCCGGCATCAACGACTGGGGCGGCGTGTCGCCGGTGACGCCCGATCACGTCAACCCGGAGCGCCGTGGCCGCGCGCTCGACGCGCTCGCGCGCGCGACCGCGGCGGCCGGCAAGGTGCTGGTCGAGCGGCTCGCGGTCTATCCCGGCTTACGCGCAGCGACAGGACGCGCTGGATCGACGCCGAGCTTGCGCGCCCGCGGTGCTGCGCACGTCCGATGCCGAGGGCTTCGCCCGCACCGAGGCCTGGACGCCGGGCGCCGCCGTCGCGCCGCCGCCGATGCCGGCCGATCGGGCCCGCGCGCAGGCGCTGCTGACGCCGATCCTCGACCGCGCCATGCGCCGGGCACGAGCTGAGCGAAGCGCGACCTCGTCGCGCTGTTCGCCGCGCGCGGCGCGAGCTTCCACGCGGTCTGCGCCGCCGCCGACGCGCTGCGCGCCGCGACCGTGCGGCGAGCGCGTGAGCTACGTCGTCACCCGCAACATCAACTACACCAACATCTGCGCCTACCGCTGCACGTTCTGCGCCTTCTCCAAGGGCAAGACGCACGAGACATCTGCGCGGCCGGCCCTACGATCTCGCGCTCGACGAGATCGCAGCGCCGCTGCCGACGAGGCCTGGGAGCGCGGCGCGCGCGAAGTCTGCCTGCAGGGCGGCATCCATCCGCGACTACACCGGCGAGACCTATCTCGCGATCTGCCGCGCCATCAAGGACGCGGCGCCCGGACATGCACGTCCACGCCTTCTCGCCGCTCGAGGTCTCGCAGGGCGCGGCGACGCTCGGCATGAGCGTGCCGGACTTTCTCGGCCGCCTGAAGGCGGCCGGGCTCGGCTCGCTGCCCGGCACCGCGGCGGAGATCCTCGACGACGAGGTGCGCGCCGATCATCTGTCCCGACAAGGTCACGACCGCGCAATGGCTCGACGTGATCGAGGCCGCGCATCGGCTCGGCCTGCGCACCACCGCGACCATCATGTTCGGCCACGTCGATCGCGCCGCGCGCACTGGGCGCGCCATCTGCTGCGCATCCGCGCGGCTGCAGGCGCGCACCGGCGGCTTCACCGAGTTCGTGCCGCTGCCGTTCGTGCCGATGGAAGCGCCGATGCAATCTGCGCGGCCACAGCCGCTCGGGCCGACCTTCCGCGAGGCGATGCTGATGCACGCGGTGGCGCGGCTCGCGCTGCATCCGCTGATCCCGAACATCCAGACCTCGTGGGTCAAGATGGGGCCGCGACGGCGCCGCCGCCTGCCTGCGCGGCCGGCGCCAACGATCTCGGCGGCACGCTGATGAACGAGAGCATCACGCGCGCCGCCGGCGCCGCGCACGGCCAGGAGATGCCGCCGGAGGCGATGGAGGCGCTGATCCGCTCGCTCGGCCGCGACGCCCCGGCAGCGCACCACGCTCTACCGCGAGGCGCCGCCGAAGCGCATCGCCGCCTCGTTCGGCGCCGCGCCGCTCGCCCCCCCGGTCGAGCGTCAGATGCCTGCGCGACGCGAGCGCTTGTCTCGAACTATTTCGCTGGCTTGAACACCGGGATCGCGAGTTCGTCGTCCAACCGCTCGAACGCGACGGTGACCGGCAGATCGACGGTGACCGCCTTGCGGATCGACGCCGACCACGTTGCTCAGCATGAATCGGCCCCTCGTCGAGCTCGATCAGCGCCACGGTGTACGGCACCTTGCCCTCCCAGGCCGGGTGATAGGCGCGATGGAAGACGACGAACGAGAACACCTGCCGCGGCCGCTGACCGGCTGCCATTCGGCCTCGGCGGACAGGCAGTCCGGACAGACGATCGCGGCCGGATAGCGCAGATGCGCGCATGAGCGGCAGCGCTGGGCCATCAGCTCGCCGCGCCCGCAGCCGTCCCAGAACGGGCGGTTGACGTCGTTGACGGTCGGCCGGATCGGCTCCGCCTTCGGCTTCACGGCGTGGTGGTCGTTCATGTCAGTGCCCCAGGATCAGGCAGCTTGCGGTGTTGAGCGTCATGCCGCGGCCGGTGACGAGGCACAGCTCGGCATCCGTCGACCTGCCGCTCGCCGCACTCGCCGCGCATCTGCCGCACGCCTTCGACGATGTGCAGCCAGCCCTGCATGTAGGACTCGGACAGGTTGCCGCCGGCGGTGTTGATCGGCAGTCGGCCGCCGAGCCGGATGCGCGCGCCGCCCTCGACGAAGGCGCCGGCCTCGCCCGGCGCGCAGAAGCCGGCGTGCTCCAGCCAGAACAGCACCGCGACGGTGAAGTTGTCGTAGAGCTGCGCCACGTCGATGTCGGCCGGCGAGACGCCGGCCATGCGGTAGGCGTCCGCAACGCAGTCGCTGCTGGTGCGGCAGGTACCACCAGTCACGCACGCGCAGGTTCTCGGTGGTGTGACCCTGGCCCATGCCCCAGATCGAGACCGGCGCGCTTGGCGCAGTCGCGCGCACGCTCGGGCGACGTGACGATCACGCAGACGGCGCCGTCGCTGATCAGGCAGCAGTCGAGCAGGCGCAGCGGATCGACGATCAGGCGCGAGTTCTGGTGGTCGTCGATGGTGATCGGCTCGCGCATCACGGCGTTCGGATTCATCGACGCATGCTTGCGGCAGGTCACCGCGATCCAGCCGAGCTGTCCGAGCGTCGTGCCGTAGAGCGCCATGTGACGGCGAAAGCCCATGGCGCTGTTGGCGGCGTTGCCGAACATGCCCCAGACGCCCCAGGAATCGTCGCCGCCGGCCGCCGCGGCGAAGCGCGAGCCGCCGGTGCGCGCGGTGTCGGCGAAGATGCAGGCCACGGTCTTCGCCATGCCGGTCGCGATCGCCATGGCGGCGATCTGGACGAGCGCACCGCCGGTGGCGCCGCCCATCGTCATGCTGCCGGTGAAGCGCGGGTCGATCCCGAGAAGTTCGCCAACGTTGAGATAGTTCTTCGCCCCCTCGGGCGAGGTCGTGCCCGGCATCGTCAGCAGGCCGTCGATCTCGCCCTTGTCGATACCGCAATCGGCGAGCGCCAGCCTGAATGCCTCCGCCGCAAGCGAGAGCGGGGTTTCGCCCGGCAGCTTGCCCTGCCGCGTCGCGCCGACGCCGGCGATTGCCGCCTGCCGCCACGCCATCTCACTTCCCCTTGAACACGCGGCGCGCGCTTCTCGCGAAAGGCGACGCGACCCTCGTTGCGGTCCTCGGTCAGCGCCAGTTCCTTGAACAGCCTGCGCTCGAAATCGCAGCTCCTCCAGCATCGATGCGATCCCGGCCGCGAGCCGCATCGAACGCTTGGAGGCGATGATCGCCAGCGGCGCATTGCGCGCGATCGTCGTCGCGATCGCCGTGGCGGTGTCCGATCAGTTTGTCCGGCTCGCACATTTCGGACACCAGCCCGGCGGCGAGCGCACACTCGGCGTCGATCGGATCCCCGGTCAGAATCATGCGGGCGGCGAGCGAGGGACCGACCACCGCGCGCGAGCCGCTGCGTGCCGCCGCTGCCGGCGCATGCTGCCGATCTTCACCTCGGGCAGCGCGAAGCGCGCCGTCGTCGCGGCGATGCGGATGTCGCAGGCCAGCGCAATCTCGAGCCCGCCGCCGACGGCAAGGCCGTTGATCGCCGCGATGATCGGCTTGGAGAACCGGTCGAGCGGCTCGACGATGCGCGGCCGGTCCGATGGCGGAAACATCGGCGCAGCCCGACAGGTCGCCGCCGGCGCAGAAGGCCGCTGTCCGGCTCCGGTGACGATCACGACGCGGACCACCGCGTCGGCGTCGAATGCGGCGAACGCCGCGACCAGTTCGCTGCGCATCTCGCCGTTGATGGCGTTGCGCTTCTCCGGCCGGTTGAGCGTGACGCGGACGATCGCGCCCTCGGTCTGAATGTCCAGCGTATTCAATAGAACACCTTCTCCTCGATCAGGCGCCGGCATTCGGCTTCGTCGAAGCCGAGCAGCGTCGTCGCGATCTTCGACGGTATGCTCGCCCAGGAGCGGCGGCGGCCCGGGAACGCGAGCGCTCCTCCCCGACCGCACGGAACGGCGGCTTGTTGACCAGCACCGTAGCCCATCTCCGGGATGTGCGACGTCTTCCCAATAGCGTGCGCGCTGAAGCTGCGGGTCGCCAGCCACGTCGGCACTGGTCTGGACCATAGCGGCGGCGACACCGTGCGTGCTGCAGCCGTTCGACCAGTTCCGACGGCAGCGATAGCGTGTCGTCTCCTTCACGCAGCTTCTGCTCGATCTCATCGGCGCACCGCTCGCGCCCAGCCAGCGTGGCATACGCCGTTTCACGCCATCCATGCCGGCGAGCCGAGCGCGGCGGCGAGCCCCCGCCACTCGCTGGTCGGTTTCGACTTCGATCGCGCACCAGGTATCCTCCGCCGCGCACGGGAACACGCCGCGCGGCACCGCTCCGATGCTGCGGTTGCCGTCGTCTCGCGGTAGCTCGCCATCGGCCGACGCAGGCCAACAGCGACGGCCCGAGCATGTTCACGGTCGATTCGATCTGGGCGAGTTCGATCTATTGGCCCTCGCCCGTGCGCGCGCGATGGATCGCCGCGGCCAGCACCGCGACCAGGGCATGGCCCGGATTGGGAGCGTGATCGGGATAGTGCGTGCCGGTGCCGAGCGGTGGGCGGTCCGGGCACGTCCGGCCATGTCGACCAGGCCGCACAGCGCCGCGATGGTCGAGCCGAAGCCGATATAGTCGCGATGCGGGCCCGCTCGATGCCCTGCATCGGCATCGACAGGTAGATGACGGACGGATTGATCGCCGCGACCGCCTCGTAGCCGAGGCCCCACTTCTCCATCACGCCGGGCCGGAAGTTGTTGCTGACGATGCGAGCATCGCGCTGCCAGGCGCAGCGCGATCTGCCGCGCGCTGCGGCATGCGTCATGTTGAGCGCGAGTGCTCTTCTTGCTGGTGTTGCGCGACGCGAAGTAGCCGGAGCTTTCGAGCGGCTTCGGCGCCCGGCTGGTGTGGCCGCGAGAGCCGCAGGTTGTCGGGATGCGCGCGCGATTCGACCTTGATCACCTCGGCGCCCAAGTCGGCGAGGACGCGGGTCACGAACGCGCCGGCACCGATCCAGCAGAAGTCCAGCACACGGAGACCATCGAGCCGCATCGCGCCGTCAGCCCTCGACGAGAGCCGGCGTGAGTACGGCGTCGTGTTCGCCGAGCCGCGGCGCCGGACCTGGCGACGCGCCGGCGTGCGCGCGAGCCGATAGGGCGGACCGGGGAAGAGCGACCTCGCATTGCAGGTACGTGTCGAACTCTCGCTGGAAATAGTCGTTCGCTGCGAGCTGCGGGTCCTGCAGAACATCGGCGATGGTGTTCACCGGCGCGATCGCGATCTGACGGGCCTGACCCTCGCGATAGAGTTGCTGCTTGCCGCGCGCTGCGGCAGAATTCGCCGAAGATTTCGGCAAAGCGCGCGATGCCTTCGGGCGACTGCCGGTAACTTGAAGTCCTGCCACTGCGATTCGAGCAGCGCGGCGCCGCCGGGCAGTCCCGGATTCCGCGATCCACTCGCGTCAGCGCCACGAACGCCTTGGCGGTGCCGAGACGGCCCGCCACCATGCTGATGTAGCCGTCCTTGCACGGATAGACGCCGGTGCCGGCCTCGCGCGCGCCGTCGCCGAGGCGGCGGCGCACGTTGCGATGGATGGACCATTCGGCGATCGCGTCTTCGAGCGCGAACGCGACGCATTCCTGGCCGAGACGTCGATCCACTGGCCCTTGCCGGTCTGCGTACGCTCGTAGACCGCGGTCGAGCGCCGCCACCGCGCCGAATATTCCCGACGCCAGCAAAGCCTGCTCGCCGTGAATGGCGAGCGGCTCGGTGTCGCGTAGCCGCCCAGCGACAGCAGGCCGCCCGCGGCTAGCACCGTGAGATCGGTAGCGCGGTGACGCGAGTACGGTCCCTCGAGCCCGAACGGCGAGATCGACACGACGATTAGGCCGGGATTGCGCGGCCGGATAATTTCGAAGCCGATGTCGGCTGCGGCGACGCCGCCGCCGTCCGGCGTCTCGATGATGACGTCGCTCGCGGCGGCCAGCTCGGCGAAACGCGCCCGGCCATCGGCCGTTGCGAGGTCGATCGTGATGCTACGCTTGCCGGCATCGAGGAACGCATGTGCGAAGCTGAACGCTTCGCCGTCCGGCAGGTGCCGCAGCGGCGCCAGCCGGCGCACCGGCGAACCGGACGGCGGCTCGATCCGCACCACGTCGGCGCCGAGGTCGGCGAGCAGCCGTCCCGCATAGGCGGCGTGGTTGGTGCTGAGATCGAGCACGCGCAGGCCGGCGAGCGCCGCTGGAGTTCGCTCGGCCGCCATCACTCGGCCTCGTCCAGCTTCAGCAGGAAGGCATCCCAGCGGTTCATCAGCCGGTCATGCCGGCTGTAGCGTTCGAGCGCAGCGGTGCCGCGCGCCGCCAGTACGCCGTTGAGCAGCGCGTTGGCCACCGCCATCGGCGCCACCAGGGAATTTTGCATCCCGGTGCCCGATGACGCGGCGAGCAGCAGCACGTCGGCGATCTGCCCCACCGCCGAGATCGGCGAATCGGTGACGGCGATGACCTTGGCGCCCTGCTCCTTCGACCAGACGGCGATGCGATGCGTCGAGGCCGCATAACGCGGGAACGTGAAGGCGACCACGCAGTCCTCGGACTTGATCTCGGCAAGCCGCACATTGGCAAGCGCGTCGCGCGAGGCGAGCAGCGTAATATCCGGACGCATTCGGTCCGAGAATCAGGCCGAAATAGTCCGCCACTGGAGACGTCGAGAAGCCGGCCGTGACATACACCCGCCGCGCGCGGCTGATCAGATTGATGGCGCGGCCGAAGACATCTGGGTCGATGCCCGCGATGGTGCGATGGAGGTTCTGCCAGTCGTGACTGAATGAAGCGCCGAAACTCGTGCCGTCGAGATGCGCGCCATTGCCTTGCCGCTCGGCGATCGGATCGCCGGTGCGCGAGAGCTGGCCGCGCACCAGTTCGCGCATCCGTTCCTGCAGATCTGGGAAGCCGTTGAGCCCAAGCCGGTAGGTGAAGCGCACCACTGTCGATGGGTTGACGTCGAGCTTCGCGGCCATCTGGTCGACCGTGGAGAACGCCACGACCTGCGGATGCTCGACGATGAATTCGGCGATCCGCTTTTGCGATTGTGTCAGCCGGTCGTAGTTGCGGCGCAGTTCCTCGATCACGTCGCCGGAGCTGACCGCCGGGGCGCCACTCGCTTCAACTCTCTCTTCGACCTTGCGCGTCGCCATGTCGAACGGTCCTACCCTTCGGCGTTCCGCAACAGGTTGTAGCTCGGGTAGGACTTCGCCCATTTGTCCGGATAGGCGCGGTCGATGCCCTTGGTGAAGTAGCTGCCGACCGAGAGATCAATCGGCACGTCGATCACCCACGGCCGGCGGCTTGCCAGCGCCTTGGTCAGCGCCGGCGCGAGCGCCGCCGGGTCCTCAATGCGGACGCCCTCCGCTCCGTAGGCGCGCGCGAGCGCGACGTAGTCCGGGTTGTAGCGCTCGCCCGTATCCTTGCGTCGGAAATGGCACCACGGATGCGAGCGCGAGTAGCTGCGCTCCATGCCCTTGCGCTCGATGCCGAGTTCGTAATTGTTGAGTACGACCCAGATCGCCGGCAAGTCATACTCGACGGCCGTTGCGACAATCTGCGATGTCATGTTGAACGCGCCGTCGCCGACCAGCGCGATGGCGGGCCGGCCGTCGGCCACCAGCGCACCCGGAATACCGGACGCGGCCCAGCCCATCTCGGCCATGCCGGGACTGATCTGCCAGGCGCCTGGCGCCGTGATCTTCATGTAAGCCTCGGCGTATTGCGTGACGTCGCCGATATCGACGAACACCCGGCCATCCCTCGGCAACGCGCGGCCGACTTCGTGCACCAGCCGTGCTGGATGGGTCGGCGCGGTCGTCGCGGTCTGCAACGGACGGATCTCGTCTTCCCACTCGGCGCGGAAGCCCTGGGTGCGCTCAAGCCAAGCCTGATGCTTGCGGTTTCCAGGCCCGCTGACGGCCGCAGCTAGGTCCTCGAGGAACAGCCCGGCGTCACTGACCAGCCCAAGCTCGACCGGAAAATTGCGGCCGACCTCCTGATAATCGAGATCGACCTGCACGATCTTGGTCTGCTCGACGTCGTAGATCGAGCCCTTGCGCCAGTTGGCAGTGTGATTGTCAGAGAAGCGCGCACCGACGCCGATCACCAGATCGGCCTCGCGGCTGGCGCGCGCCGCGCACACGAATCCTGATCGGCCGAGCGTGCCGATCGACAGCGGATGATCCTCCGGCAGCATGCCTTTGGCGGGCAGTGTCGTGACGGTCGGGATGTTGAGCGTCTCTGCCGCTGCCTTCAACGCGCCGGCGGCATCGGCGCGCACCACACCGCCGCCCGCCAGCAGCAGCGGGCGTTCGGCCTCTGCGATCATCCGCGCCACACGCTCGACGCTGCGCGCATCGGCACGCGGACGGTTGCGGTGCGGCGAGCGCGCGCCCGGCGCTTCGATCTCGCCTTCGACCGGCGCAAGCTGGATGTCGTATGGCACCTCGACGAACACCGGTCCCGGCCGCCCGGAGGTCGCGGTCTTCAGCGCGTAGTTGAGAATCTCGATCGTGGTGTCGGGCCGCACCAGCATCCAGGTGCCTTTGCAGACCGGACGGAAGATGTTCTGAGCGTCCTCGAAGCCGTGGTAGAAAATCTCCTGCATGCCGGCCTTGCCGAGAAAATGCGTGGTCGAGCCGCCCGCAATGATCAGCACCGGCGACGACTCGTGCATCGCGCTGGCGCAAGCGCCGACCGCATTGAGCAGGCCCGGCCCCTTCGAGACGATCACCGGCGCGACCCGGCCGCTGACCCGATGATAGATGTCGGCCATGTGCACGGCGTGGGATTCGTGCTTGGCCTGGATGCCCTCGATCTCAGGCTTGTCGGTGAGCGCGTCGAGGAACGGCCAGACCGCACCGCCGGCGTAGCCGAAATAGTGCTTGAACCCAGCCACTTCGAACCACTGGGCGATTGCATCGACTACGCGCATCGACTTTTGCTCCTTGACGCGTCCCGGCCGCTGGCGGAATGTTTGCAACAAAATTCGTTGCAGTCAACGAACCCGGCGGCATGACTAGTTTCCGAGCCCGGGGCAAGAAGACTAGATCGAGGGAGGAGGCAGTCCATGCGTCGGATGATGCTCGCCGCCGCGTTCCTGCTGTGTGCTTTCGTTGAAGTCGCATCGGCGCAGGCGTGGCCCACGAAACCCATTCGGATCGTCGTGCCCTGGCCGGCGGGCGGCAGCGCCGACCTGATCGGCCGTATGCTCGGCGATCATCTGGCCGAAGCCCTGAAGCAGACGGTCTTTGTCGAGAACCGTCCGGGCGCCAGCGGAATGGTCGGCTCGGCCGCGGTCGCCAATGCCGAGCCCGACGGGCATACCTTCCTGATTTCCGGCATTCCGTCGCATGTGATCGCGCCGGCCATGACGGCAACCTCCGGTTTCGATCCGCTACGGGAATTCACCCACATCGCCTATGTGGGCGGCTCGCCGATCGTGGTCAGCGCGCACTCCTTGCTGGGCGTGACGGCTTTCGCGGACCTTATTGCCTCGGCCCGCCGCGCGGGCGGCACCACGAGCTACGTGTCGCCGGGCGTCGGATCGCTCGGCCACCTGGTCGGCGAATATCTGACCCGCAAGGAGAATGTCCGGCTGGAGCATGTGCCTTACAAGGGCGGCGCCCAGGCGGTGACCGACCTGATCGCCGGTCACGTCAAGGTCGGCATGATGACGTGGACCACGTCGGTTCCGCATATCCGCGCCGGCAAGCTCAACGCCCTCGCGGTGTCGTCGGCCGTGCGGTCGCCGCGGCTGCCGGAGCTGCCGACGCTGAAAGAACTGGGCCACGGCGACCTGGTCACCAATACCTGGTGGGCGTTCTCCGGCCCCACTCGGCTACCGAACGACATCGTCGAGCGGCTCAATCGCGAGATCAACCGCGCGCTTGCCACCGATCGGATGCGTCAGAAGCTCGAGCAGGAAGAGATCGAAACCGAACCGATGACATCGGAGCAGTTCACGCGCTTCGTCGAGAGTGAAATTGCCAAATGGGCGCCGATCGCCCGTGCGGCGACAGCGGATCAACCGAAACGGTAGCGCGCGTGACGGGCCGGACCGCGGTCACACCGCCTCGTTCGGGCGGGCGAACGCGGCTTCCATCTCGCGGCGGACCTTCACGGCAAGATCGCCGGGATCATACGCCACGTCGCTCCAGTGCAGCGCCTCGCCCGGCGCAACGTCGCGAGTGAGCCTGACCTCGCTGGCAAGCCCCAGCGGCAACAGTCCCTCCGCCAACGAACGCTCGGCCGGCACCTGCCGTCCCCACACGCAGAACCCGCCCTCGCCATCGAGCACCTCGCCGCCCTTCAGCGCGCGCTTGGCCGTGGCGACGACATCGGAGCGGAAGCCGGTGGGCGCGCCGGTCGGCTCGCCGCGTAGCGCCGCGCTCGCGACCGACACGCCGAGCTCGAGCCCGATCATGTGGATCGGACGGTAGAGCGCGGCGAACCGCCCACTCGAATCGGGCAGCATGGCGTATTCCCTGAAGCAGCGCCGCGCGTAGTCGCTCTCACCCTCGAACACCACATAGGTGCCGAGCGCCAGATGATGCGGCACATCGCGGCCGTCGCGATCGACCGACGATACCACCTCTGTGACGCCTTCCTTCTCCAAAGTGCCGCCCGCCGCCTTCGGCTTGCAGACCTCGGCCAGCTCGAACCGCGTCGCCGGCGGAAAGCCCAAGCCGCCGCTCTGCGGAACGAGACCGGTGGCGTTGCAGACCGCCGTCATCTCGATGCCGGACTTGGTGCCGTCGATGAAGCTGTTGAACATCTTGGGATTGATCGAGCCGCGATCCTCGATGCGCAGGTATTTGTCGAGGATGTCCCACACCGTGTCGGGCGTCGACTGGTGATAGTGCGGCTCGTATCGCGTGCCCTTGCCGGCGGCGATCACCTTGAAGCCGCAGGTGCGCGCCCAGTCGACCTGCTCGCAGATCAGCGCAGGCTGATCGCCCCAGGCGAGGCTGTAGACCGCGCCGGCCGCCTTCGCCTTGCGGGCGAGCAGCGGGCCCGCCAGCGCATCGGCCTCGACGTTGACCATGACGATGTGCTTACCGTGCACGATGGCGCGCATGGCATGGCGGATACCCGCGCCCGGAATGCCGGTCGCCTCCACGATCACCTCGATCTCGGGCAGAGCGATCAACGCTTCGGCATCGGGTGTCACGTGGGTGCGGCGGGTCTTCAGCGCATCGCCCAGCGACGTCGCGGCGATCGCGCGCGCATGCCAACCGGCGCTCGTGAGTTGGCGCGTGGCGCGCGCCACGTCGAGGTCGGCGACGCCGACGACGTGCAGGCCGGCGGTCAGCCGCGCCTGCGCCAGGAACATGGTGCCGAATTTGCCGGCGCCGATCAGGCCGACCGTCACCGGCCGGCCGGCGGCCTCTCGTTCACGCAACATGCTGGAGAGATTCACCGAAATCCTCGCCGCGACCCGTTTCCGCTTCTGCCGACACCTCCGTCATAGCATGACGGTCCGGGTGGCGCACGGCGCGACCTAGAACACGTAGACCGCCGCGATGATACCGCCGACCAGCCCGATCGCGCCGATCGTGACCCAGAAGCCCAGCCGTTCCTCGATGATGACGCGGGCCTGCGGGCCATAGCGATGGAGCAGGAACGCGAGCAGGAAAAACCGTCCGCCGCGCGCGATGCACGACAGCAGGATGAACATCAGCAGGCTGTAGCCGGCGAAGCCGGACGCGATGGTGACGATCTTGTAGGGGATCGGCGTCAGGCCCTTGAGCAGGATGATCCAGGCGCCCCATTCCGCATAGGCCTCGCGAAACGCATCGACCTTGTTGCCATAGCCATAGAGCTGGATCAGCCAGAGGCCGACCGAATCGTAGAGCACCGCGCCGATGAAATAGCCGAGGACGCCGCCGGCGACCGAGGTCAGCGTGCAGACCGTGGCGTAGAAGTACGCCTTGTCCGGACGCGCCAGCGACATCGGAATGAGCATCACGTCCGGGGGGATCGGGAAGAACGAGCTCTCGACGAACGAGACGAACGCCCATGAGCCAGGTCGCATGCGGCTTTCCGGCGGCGGCGATGCACCAGTCGTAGAGGCGGCGAAGCATGCGGGTGCTTACTGGCGGGAGTCCGGATTGTCCACGTCGCCGCTAGTGGAGTGGATTTGACATTCGCTATCCAGCGGGCCGCAAGCTTGTAAAGCGAATGTCAAATCTAAACTCCACTAGAAACATAGATTTTCTAGTGGTCCTTTAATTCCAACATTCGCAAGAGTGCCTGCCGAAGCGGGATGCGAATGTTGGAATTGGACCACTAGGCCGTGGCCGGCCGATGCGGTCAACGCCGCTTGCGGACGTGACTGTGCGCCGCGAGCGCGACCACCTTGCGCCGTGGCAGCGCGGCGACCTCGTCCTGCTGCCCCTTCGGCAGCTTTTCGGCGATGCCGAACAGGCGCTCGCGGCGATTCATCTCGGCCCAGACTTCGTCCGGATTGATCCCGCTCGCCACCCAGAGCACGACCAGATTGTAGAGCAGGTCGGCGCTTTCCCGGACCACGGCCTCGTTCTGACCGTTCATGGCGTCGATCACGACTTCGACCGCCTCTTCGGCCAGCTTCTTCGCCATCTTGCCGCGCCCGGAGCGCAGCAATCGCGCCGTCCGCGACACCTCTGGATCGGCGGTCTTCGCGGCCAGAACTGCACGATAGAGCCGGTCAAGCGGTTCAGTCATCGCCTTCAACCCTCATCCCCATCGGCGAAGTGAATAGCACGAATGTGTTTGACCTGAGGCAAAAACGTCACAACGGACGGTGCGCGCCCGGCGGCATGGTTACTCTTCGACCGCCAGCAGGCTGGCATTGCCGCCGGCCGCCGCGGTGTTGATCGTCACCACCTGCTCGGTCGCGAACCGCTGCAGATAGTTCGGGCCGCCAGCCTTCGGACCGGTGCCGGAGAGGCCGGTGCCGCCGAACGGCTGGGTGCCGACCACCGCGCCGATCATGTTGCGGTTGACGTAGACGTTGCCGTTGGCGAGCCGCGCGACGACCTGCTCGACGGTCGCGTCGATGCGCGAGTGGATGCCGAGCGTCAGGCCGTAGCCGTTGCCGGCGATGTCGTCGAGCAGCCGCTCGAGCTCGGACGGCCCGCCAGCGCACGACGTGCAGGATCGGCCCGAACACTTCCTCCCGGAGGTCGCGGGCGCGGTCGAGCGCGACGATCGCCGGCGGCACGTAGGTCCCGCGCGCGGGCAGCGGCGCGATCGGCGTCCCAGCGGAACCGCACGCGGCCCTGCCCTGCCATGCCGGCGATCCAGCGATCGAGCTTGTCCTTGGCCTCGGCGTCGATCACCGGCCCGACATGGGTCGACGGCTCGCGCGGATCGCCGAGCGCCAGCTCCTGCGCGGCGCCCGCGATCATCTCGATCATCGGATCGGCCACGTCCTCCTGCACGCAGAGGAGCCGCAACGCCGAGCAGCGCTGGCCGGCCGAGCGGAATGCCGACGTGACGACGTCGTCGGTCACCTGCTCGGGCAGCGCGGTGGCGTCGACGATCATCGCGTTGATGCCGCCGGTCTCGGCGATCAGCGGCACGATCGGCCCGTCCTTGCGCGGCCAGCGCGCGGTTGATCGCGCGCGCCACCTCGGTCGAGCCGGTGAAGGCGACACCGGCAACGCGCGGATCGGCGACCAGCGCGGCCCCGACCTTGCCGTCGCCCGGCACGAGTTGCAGCGCGCCCGCCGGGATGCCGGCCTGATGCAGGAGCCGCACGGCCTCGGCGGCGATCAGCGGCGTCTGCTCGGCCGGCTTGGCCACCACGGCGTTGCCGGCGGCAAGCGCAGCCGCGACCTGACCGAGGAAGATCGCGAGCGGGAAATTCCACGGGCTGATGCAGACGAACACGCCGCGGCCGCGATAGCGCAGCTCGTTCGACTCGCCGGTCGGCCCCGGCAGCATCCGGGGCGCCAGCGACGTGCGGGCCTCGGCGGCGTAGTAGCGGCAGAAGTCGATCGCCTCGCGCACCTCGGCGAGCGCGTCGTCGAGCGTCTTGCCGCCTTCGGCCTGCAGGAGCGCGATCAGCCGGCCGCGGTTCGCTTCGATCAGGTCGCTGGCGCGGTCGAGCGCCGCGGCGCGGGCTTCGACCGGCGTGACGCTCCAGTCCGCGAAGCCGCCGGCCGCCGCCGTCATCGCGGCGGTTGCGATCGCCTCGTCGCCCTCACGCACCCGGCCGATCACGGCGCCGTCGATCGGCGACATGACGTCGCGCTCGATGCCGGGACGCGCGATGCCATCCACCAGCGGCGTGCGAGCCGCGGTGGTACGGCGTCGCGGGCGCTCGCCACGAGCGCTGCGAGACTTGCGCTGTCACCGAACTCGACGCCCGGCGAGTTGCGGCGCGACGGCGCATAGAGGTCGCGCGGCAGCGGGATTTTCGGATGGCGGGCGTGCTGCGCGTCGCCGATCCAGTCCTGCGGACGCTTGAGCAGGACGGCGACCGGCACCGAGGGATCGGCCGCCATCGACACGAACGAGGAGTTCGCGCCGTTCTCCAGGAGCCGCCGCACCAGATAGGCCAGCAGGTCGCGGTGGCCGCCGACCGGCGCATAGACCCGCACGGCGGCATCAGGCTGTTCGTCGAGCAGCAGTTCGTAGAGCGTCTCGCCCATGCCGTGCAGCCGCTGGAACTCGTAGCCGCTGACGCCGCCAGCATCCTCGATCACGCCCGCAACGGTGAGCGCATTGTGGGTGGCGAACTGCGGATAGAGCACGGGGCGGGCCGCCAGCAGCTTGCGGCTGCAAACCGTGTAGCAAAGATCGGTCATCGCCTTGCGGGTGAAGACCGGATAGTCCGCCAGTCCGCGCTCTTGCGCCCGCTTGACCTCGGTGTCCCAGTAGGCGCCCTTGACGAGCCGCACCATCAGCCGCCGATCGAGGGCCCGCGCCAATTCGGCGAGCCAGTCGATCACCGCCGGCGAACGCTTCTGGTAGACCTGGACCGCGAGACCGAAACCCTCCCAGCCGCGCAGCGAGCGATCGGGCAGCACCGCCGCGATCACGTCGAGCTTCAGTTCCAGCCGGTCGGCCTCTTCGGCATCGACGGTGAAATTGAGGTCGTACCGGCGCGCCCGGCGGGCGAGCTCGATCACCCGCGGCACCAGCTCGGTCATCACCCGGTCGCGCGAAACTGCCTCGAACCGCGGATGCAGCGCCGACAGCTTGACCGAGATGCCCGGCCGGTCCGGCAACCCGCCCTCGCCGGCGCTCGCGCCGATCTCGTCGATGGCGTGCGCATAGGAGGCGAAGTAGCGATCGGCGTCCTCCGCCGTCCGCGCGCCCTCGCCCAGCATGTCGTAGGAGTAGCGCCGGCCGGGATGGCGAGCGGCACGCTGCAGCGCCTCCTCGATGGTCTGTCCGAGCACGAAGTGCGAGCCCAGCAGCCGCATCGCCTGACGTGTCGCGGCGCGCACGGCGGGCAGGCCGAGCCGCCTGATCAGCCCATCCAGGATGGAATCCGGGGTCTCGCCGGGCTGGATGATGCGGGCCGTCATGCCGAGCGTCCAGGCCGAGGCCGAGACCAGCAGCGCGTTCGACTTCACCTCGCGGGACGACCAGTCGCCGGCGGCAAGCTTGTCCTCGATCAGCCGGTCGGCCGTGGCGGCGTCGGGAACCCGCAGCAGCGCCTCGGCCAGCACCATGAGGGCAAGGCCCTCCTTGGTCGACAGCGAATAGGCGTGCAGGAAGTCCTCGATGCCGCCCAGGCCGCCGGCGCGGGCACGGATGCCCTCGATCAGCCGGGTCGCGGTGCGGTCGATCCGCGCCTCGGCGGCGTCGGAGCGGGCGGCTGCCGCCAGCAGCCCGGCGGCGATCTGCTCGTCGGGCGGCGCATAGGGCGCGGAAAAGGCCGGCGACCGCGGATGCATCCGTGGACCCGGGGACCTGCGTATCTTGGGTTGGCACACCGTGGGTCATGGAGCGGTCTCGGCCGTGCGCGGCGACTTTAATCTTAACGGCAGTCCGATGCGGCCACCGCCAGGAAATGATGCTCTTCTGGGATCGATCCAGCCTCGTGAGGTGTTCGCAATTATGTGAAGGAGACAGCCTGATCGCGGTATCTCGTCTTGCTCTTTGCATGATCATGTTCTTTATCTCTGCCACCAATCCAAATCGCGCTGGGGCCAGCCGGGAGCCGACGTTGGTATAAGGGAGTACGGCGACCCATGGGCCCCGCTCAATTCATCCGGCTTTTTCGGCCCAGCCATCTGCTTGCCTTGGCCATTGCCTCCGCGGTGCCGGCCATGGCGCAGAATTCCGGCAGCACGCAAGCTCCCGTTACCGCGCCGACCGCGTCGCCCGCTCCCGCCACCGGCGCCACCCGGGTGAGATTCTCACTCGACGGGCGCATGGAAGGACCCTCGGCCACATTCCTGCTCCCGTTCGAGCGGGGGCTACTTCAAGGCGGCGGGCATCGAGGTCACCATCGACGAGGCCGCGACCCCGCTCGAGGCGATTACCCGGGTCGCGTCCGGCAACTACGATATGGGCTTTGCCGACATCAATGCCATGATCAAGCATCGGGACCAGAACCCCGCGATCCGCCCTCAAGGCGGTCTTCATGGTCTACAACAAGCCGCCGTACTCGATCGTGACCCGCAAGAGCCGCGGCATCACCGAGCCGAAGCAGCTTGACGGCAAGAAGCTCGGCGCGCCCCCCGACCGGCACCACGGTCGGCGAATGGGCGCTGTTCGCCAAGCTCAACGGCATCGACATCACGAAGGTCACGATCGAGAACATCGCGATTCCGGTCCGCGCGCCGATGCTCGCCGCCGGCCAGATCGACGCCGTGCTCGGGTTCTCGTTCCGGGTCTATGTCGACCTCAAGGACCGCGGCGTGCCGGTCGACGACATCGTCCTGATGATGATGGCCGACTACGGGCTCAAGCTGTACGGCAACGCCATCATCGTGAACCCGAAGTTCGCCGCCGAGAAGCCGGACGCCGTCAAGGCGATTCCTGAGCGCCTACCTGCGCGGCTTGAAGGAGACCATCCGCCGCCCGGCCGATGCGATCGACCTGACGGTCAAGCGCGACGACGTTGCGCGCAATGCGGTCGAGCTCGAACGTCTGCGCATGGCGATCCGGGACAACATCCTGACGCCCGGAGGTCAAGGCCAACGGCTACGGCGGGGTCGATACGGCACGGCTCGAAGAATCGATCGACCAGTTGGCGCTGACCAACACGTTCAAGACCAAGCCGAAACCCGAGGACGTTTTCGACGGCTCGTTCCTGCCGCCGCTCGCCGAGCGCAAGGTTCACCAGTAGCCAATCGCTGAGACGGCCCTGGCGCGCCAGCGCCGATCGAGATCAGCCCGCGCCCAGCATCCGCGCCCGCATGGGCTCGGGTTCGTCTTCGGTCTCGGCGAGCCGCGGGCGCACGGTCGAGCCGATCTCGTCGGCAAGCTCCTCGAGCGCCGCCCAGTTGCTGCCTTCGCGCAGAAAGACTCCGCAATAGAGGTTGGGCAGCGCAGGGCAGCGGCGCGTCCTCCCAGATCGACAAGCGCGTGTCGCCGACCCGGCTGCGCGGCAGCACCATCACGCCCATGCCGGCGATGACCGCCGCCTCCAGGCCGACAATGCTGCGCGACGTAAATACGAACTCGCAATTGCGCCCGACACGGTTGAGCGCCTGCACGGCGGTGTACCGGCAGGAGCAATCCTCGCCGAACGAGATCAGCGGCACCGGCCGATGCGGATCGATCTGCGTGGCCTCGGACCGCACCCATACCGCCTGGATCGGTCCACAGATGACGCGACGGGATCGAGGGCTCGGCCTTCGCCACCGCTATCGCGAGATCAAGCTCTCCCATCTGCAGCCCGCGCAGCATCTGCTCGAAGCTGGCCGCCGTTGACGATGAAGCGTACGAACGGCCAGCGCTTGCGAAAATTCGCCAGCAGGGTCGGGATGCGTGCGCCGATGAAGTCGCCCGGAAATGCAGACCCGCAGTGTCCGCGCCGCGTGCCCGCCGCTGGTCAGGCTCAAGATGTGATCGTTGATCGACAGCATCTGCCGCGCGGCTTTGACGACCTCCTGCCCGCGCAGCGTCAGGCTCACGCCCGGCGCGCTCTTGTCGAGCAGTTCAAATCCGAGCAGAAACTGCAGCCGCTTGATCTGGGCGCTGACCGCCGGCTGGGTCACTCCGAACGACTGGGCGGCCTTGGTGAAGCTGCGCAGGTCGACGACCGCAACCAGGGTGCGCAGAAGATCGGTCGGAATATTCATCATGCAACCGTGGACCGTATGGCGTGGCGACGATGACGAAACATTGTGTGGCCGACGCTCCGGATGGTCAATTGCGCGTTTTGACCCCGCAATAAACGTTGTCAGCCGGAGCTTGATCGGCAAATATTGTTCGAAGTCCCGGGAAGCAACCCTTTCCAACCGGGCGGACTCATGTTTATGGATCAGCGCGCCTGCCGCCGCCTTCGGCTCGGGCGCTGGAGATAAGCTCGGTCCAGGGGGTGGTGTCCTGCGTATCCCGATGTCGGCCTCATGAAATTTCTCCGGCTCTACGCCCGCGTGCTCGAGCTGCTCGGCCGCGAGGCCCGCCTCGGCTGGGTGCTGGCGGTCGCCAACCTGGCGATCGCCACCGCGATGTTCGTCGAGCCGATCCTGTTCGGCCGGATCATCGACACCCTGGCGAACGCGCAGGGCAAGCGTCGACCCAGTTGAACTGGCACGACCTGGTCATGCTGGTCGGCGCCTGGGTCGGCTTCGCGCTGTTCTCGATCGGCGTGCAGCACGCTGGTCGCGCTGCACGCCGACCGCCTCGCCCACCGGCAGTACCAGGTGGTGCGGACGATGTTCTTCGAGCACGTGCTGCAGCTGCCGCTGAGCTACTACACCGGCGCGCATTCCGGGCGGCTGGTGAAGGTGATGATGACCGGCACCAACACGCTGTGGGGACTGTGGCTCGCGTTCTTCCGCGAGCATTTCGCCAGCTTCGTTTCGCTGGTCGTGCTGCTGCCGATGACGCTGTTCATCAACTGGCGCTACGGCCTGCTGCTGATCGTGCTGTGCGGCGTGTTCGCGATGCTGATCGCGCTGGTGGTCAATCGCAAGCCAGACGCTGCAGAGCAAGGTCGAGAGCTACTACAGCGACGTCGCCGAACGCACCACCGACACGCTCGGCAACATCGCGCTGGTGCAGAGCTTCGCCCGCATCGAATCCGAAGTTGCCGGCATGAAGAAGCTGGGCGACGAGGTGCTCGGCGCCCAGCTGCCGGTGCTCGGCTGGTGGGCGCTGGCGACCGTGATCACGCGCGCCGCGACGACGCTGACCATGCTGTCGATCCTGATGCTCGGGGTCTAGTTCTACATCACGCGGCGAGACCACGGTCGGCGAGATCGTGATGTTCATGAGCTACGCCACGCTGCTGATCGGCAAGCTCGAGCAGGCCGTGCATTTCGCCAACCAGCATGGTGATGGACGCGCCGCGGCTGCAGGAGTTCTTCGAGGTGCTCGACACCGTGCCGACGGTGCGCGACCGCCCGGATGCGGTCGATCCCGGCCGCATGCGCGGCCTGGTCGAATTCCAGGACGTCTCGTTCTCCTACGACGGCAAGCGGCCGGCGGTCGCCGACCTGAGCTTCACGGCGCTGCCCGGCCAGACCGTCGCGCTGGTCGGCGCCACCGGCGCCGGCAAGTCGACCGCGCTGGCGCTGCTGCACCGCGTGTTCGATCCGCAGTCGGGCGTCGATCAAGATCGACGGCATGGACATCCGCGGCATCACGCTGTCGGGGCTGCGCCGCAACATCGGCGTCGTGTTCCAGGAGGTGCTGCTGTTCAACCGCTCGGTCGCCGAGAACCTGCGCGTCGGCAAGCCCGACGCGACCGAGGACGAGATGCGCGCGGCCTGCGAGCGCGCGCAGGTCCTGGACGTCATCGAGCGCCAGCCGCAAGGCTTCGAAACCGACGGCCGGCGAGCGCGGCCGCCTGTTCTCCGGCGGCGAGCGCCAGCGGCTGTCGATCGCGCGCGCGCTGCTGAAGGACCCGCCGATCCTGATCCTCGACGAGGCGACCAGCGCGCTCGACGCGCTGACCGAGGCCAAGGTTCAGGCCGCGCTCGCCGAGGTCATGAAGGGCCGCACCACCTTCGTGATCGCCCACCGGCTCGCGACCATCCGCAACGCCGACCGCATCCTGGTGTTCGAGAACGGCCGCATCATCGAGAGCGGGACGTTCGACGAGCTGGTGCAGCTCGGCGGCCATTTCGCCGAACTCGCCAAGACCCAGTTCCTGCTGCGGCGAAAGCAAGCCGGCCAAGACCGAGACCGTGCACCGAGGTGGCGACGCTGTTCGCGCAGCGCGCCGGCGACTACCTGATCCGTTCGAGGATGCTGACGTAGTTCGCGACCGCGGTGCCGCCCATGTTGAAGATGCCGCCGAGGCGGGCGTTCTTCACCTGCATGTCGCCGGCCGCGCCGGTGAGCTGCATCGCGGTGAGCGCGTGCATCGACACGCCGGTGGCGCCGATCGGATGGCCCTTGGCCTTGAGCCCGCCCGACGGATTGACCGGCAGCCGGCCGGTCTTCTCGGTGAGGCCCTCCGCGACGACGCGCGCGCCCTGCCCTTCCGGCACGAGGCCCATCGCCTCGTATTCGATCAGCTCGGCGATGGTGAAGCAGTCGTGGGTCTCGACGAACGACAGGTCGGAGAGCGCGATGCCGGCGCTGGCGAGCGCGCGCTGCCAGGCCTCGCCGCAGCCTTCGAACTTGAGCACGTCGCGCTTCGACATCGGCAGGAAATCCTGCACATGCTCGGCGGCGCGGAACGCCACCGCCTTGCGCGAGCCGCAGCGCGGTGGCGACGTCGGCCAGCACGAGCGCGGCGGCGCCGTCGGAGACGAGCGAGCAGTCGGTGCGCTTGAGCGGCCCGGCGACGCGCGGGTTCTTCTCGCTCTCGGTGCGGCAGAACTCGTAGCCGAGATCCTTGCGGATCTGGGCGTACGGATTGCCGACGCCGTTCTTGTGATTCTTGGCGGCGATGCGCGCGAGCGCGTCCGACTGGTCGCCCCAGCGCTGGAAGTAGAGGCCGGCGATCTTGCCGAAGATGCCCGCGAAGCCGCCCTCGATGTCGGCCTCCTCGCGCACATACGAGGCCTTGAGCAGATTGCGGCCGATCTCGGCCGCAGGCGTCGTGGTCATCTGCTCGGCGCCGACCACCAGCACGATGCGCGCGGACTTGGCGGCGATCGCCTTGAGCCCCTGGTGCACGGCGGCCGACCCGGTGGCGCAGGCGTTCTCGACCCGGCATGGCGCGCTTGAAGCGCAGCTCGGGCGAGGCCTGCAGCACCAGCGAGGCGGTAAAATCCTGCGCCGAGAAGCCCGGCGTTGAAGTGGCCGAGCACGATCTCGTCGACGTCGCCGCGGGCCGATCCCGGCGTCGGCCAGCGCCTCGCCGGCGACCCGCACGATCAGGCTTTCGAGCGTCTCGCCCTCGAGCCGGCCGAACTTGGTGTGGGCCCAGCCGACGATGCAAGCAGTCACGGCGACCTCCCGGTTGTGCTCGTTCATACCTCTCGGGAACCGCAATACGGGCCCGATAGGGGAGCTAAGCTGCCGAATTTTGGACGCTTTCCTTTAGCACAGTCCCGTCATCAGGGGCAGGGGCACATCGGGGCGCAGTGCTTTTGCCGTCATGCGCCGTGGGCTTCGCGGAATCTCACTCGATCGCTGTTTACAGCGTTTCCGAGGCCTGCCCAAACAGACCGGATCGCGATCATTGCCACATCTGCCGCCCACGAGATTCGTCCGGTCGCTGATTGGCTGCGGCGTTCGCACTGGCCGTCATCGCGCTCGGCGCTCCGCGCGCATCGGCTGAAGCGCTGCTGGTCATCGAGGCTGAGTCCGGCAAGGTCCTGCACGCCGAGAACGCCGGCCACCCCTGGTATCCGGCCTCCATCACCAAGGTCATGACCGCCTACGTGACGCTGCGCGCCGTCCGGGAAGGCCGGCTCACGCTCGACACCGCGATCAAGGTTTCGACCGCGGCCGCCGCCCAGCAGCCGGTCAAGATGGGCTTTCCGGTCGGCACGCTGGTCACCGTCGACAACGCGCTGAAGATGATGATGGTGCGTTCGTCCAATGACATGGCGGTGGTGCTGGCCGAAGGCGTCGCCGGATCGATCGAGGCTTTTTCGGTCGAGATGAACGCCACCGCGCGCCGCCTCGGCATGGTGCAGTCGAGCTTCGTCAATCCGAACGGCCTGCCGGCCGACGAGCAGATCACCTCCGCGCGCGACCTCGCCATCCTGGCGCGCGCGCTGATCCGCGAGTTTCCGGAATACGATCATTACTGGCACATCCCGGCGATCAAGTTCGGCAAGAGGGTGAGCGCAACTACAACTCGCTGATCGGCCGCTATCCGGGCGCCGACGGCATGAAGACCGGCTTCATCTGCGCGTCCGGCTTCAATCTCGTCGCCTCCGCGACGCGTGACGGCAAGCGGCTGATCGCGGTCGTGCTGGGCGCGTCGTCGTCGCAGGCGCGCGCCATGAAGGCCGCGCAGTTGCTGGAGCGCGGCTTCAGCAGCACCGGCGGGATCGACTGGCTGATGCCGTCGCTCGGCACGGTCGAGTCGGTGCAGCCGGTCAACGCCGAACCGCCCAACCTGCGCGAGGACATGTGCGGCGCGCACCGCAAGCGCCGCGCGACCGAGGACGAGGACGAGGCACTCGGCGCCGAACGAGAATCCCGATTCGCCCTACGCGGTGTTCCTCGCGAGCCTGCGCCCGAAGGCCAAGGGCGCGCTGCGCTCGGTCCCGAGATCAACCTGGGCGCGCCGGTCGTGGTCTATACCGGCGCCCGCGCGCAAGCCCGGCGATCCGCCGCCGGTCACGGCCGAAACCAAGCCGAAGAAGCCAAAGCCCCCCGCGGAGGCCAAGACGAAGCCTGACATCAAGACCGCGGCCAAACCCGAAGCCGCCAAACCCGAAGCGGCCAAGCCCGCGGCAGCCAAGACCGAGACCAACAAACCTGCGGCCAAGCCTGCCGCTCCCAAGACCGCCGCTCCCAAGGACGCGGCACCGAAGACGGCACCGACCGAGGTGGCGGCGAAGCCGAAGCCCAAGAAGCCCGCGCCCAAGCCGTCGGATATCGGCACTGCGACCAGCCCGCAGACCACGCAGGCGCGATGACGTCCACCGAGCGAGGCCTGGGTCCAGCCGAGCCCATTCCGCTCAATGTGCTGACCGGCTTCCTCGGCGCCGGCAAGACCTCGCTGCTCAACCGCCTGATCGGCGACCCGGCGCTCGCCGAGACCGCCGTCATCATCAATGAATTCGGCGATGTCGGCCTCGACCACCTGCTGGTGCGCGAAATCCGCGACGGCGTCGTCCTGCTGCAAAGCGGTTGCCTGTGCTGCACGCTGCGCGGCGATCTGGTCGACGCGCTGGAGCAGCTTCTGCGCGATCTCGACAACGGACGCGCTATGTTCCGCCGCGTGATCCTGGAGACGACCGGCCTGGCCGATCCAGCGCCGGTGCTGCAGACCGCGATGGCGCACCCCTATCTGGCGATGCGCTATCGCCTCGACGGCGTGTTCACGGTGGTCGACGCGATCAATGGCGCAGCGACGCTCGACGCGCATCTGGAGGCCGTCAAGCAGGTCGCGGTCGCCGATCGAATCGTGCTGAGCAAGACCGACCTCGTCGACACGCCGGAACGCCGCGCGGCCTGCGAGCGACCTCAAGGCGCGGCTGCACGCGCTCAACCCGGCGGCGCCGATCCTCGACGCGGCGGCCGGCGAAGCCACGCCCGGCTCGCCTTCTTGCCGCCGGGCTCTACGACCCCGCCCGCAAGATCCCGGACGTCACGCGCTGGCTGGCGATCGACGCGTATGAGTCCGCCGGCGGTCCTGCGCACGGCCATCATCACACGGCACGACGTCAACCGCCACGACGATCGCATCCGCTCGTTCTCGCTGGTCACCGACACGCCCGTACCGGCGGGGGTGTTCGAGATGTTTCTCGATCTGGTGCGCTCGATGCACGGACCGAACCTGCTGCGGCTCAAGGGCATCGTGAAGTCTCGCCGAAGACCCGCAGCGTCCGCTTGTCATCCACGGCGTGCAGCATGTCTTTCATCCGCCGGCGCGGCTGCCGACCTGGCCCGACCAGGACATGCGCACGCGCATCGTGCTGATCACCCGCGATATCGAGCCGCAGACCATTCGCGCGCTGTTCGATGCATTTCTCGGCGCCGCCAGGATCGATCAACCCGACCGCGCGGCGATCGTCGACAATCCGCTGGTGCCATTCGGCGGCCTCGACCGCTGAGCACGTTTCCCGATCCGATCTTGCTGAACGGGATCGTAACCAAGCGCGCAGCTTTTCTTGCTATTGTCGCCCATCTCTCCCATGGTCGCGCGCGGCCGTGGCGCATCGCTTGCCCCGTCAGCGGCACAAATTGCGGAGGCAGTTAGCAAGATGCTCTACGTTGATATTCCAAGTCAGGCCGATATCAAGGCGCTCGCGGCGCATCGCGGGAGCATTTGCGTTTCGATCTATCTTCCGACCACACCGCTCAGCCAGGAGACGGCTCACGACCGGATCGAGCTGAAGAACATGGTCAAGACCGCCGAGCAGCAATTGCATGATGCGGGCGCCGACAAGCGAGAGATCGCCGCCACCGTCGAGCATATCGACGACCTGATCGACGACGAGGAATTCTGGCGCTTCCAGGCCCGCGGCCTGGCCATTCTGGCCACGCCCGAGAGCGCGCGCACCTTCCGCATTCCCAATGCGCTGCAGCCCCTGCTCGAAGTGTCGGACCGTTTCCTGCTCAAACCGCTGCTGCGGACGGTGTCATTTCCCAATGCCGCGTACGTCCTCGCGCTGGCGGAAGGCGGCGTACGGCTCATTCACGTCTTCGCCGACCTGCCGCCGACCACCATCAAGGTCGACGGCATGCCGAAGGATGCGGCGAGCTCGGTTGGCAAAGCCAGCATCAACAACCGCTCGCCGAGCGGTCGCATCGAGGGCTCCGAAGGCCAGAAGGTGCGGCTGCGGCAGTACGCCCGCCAGGTCGACCATGCGGTGCGCGGGCTGCTCACCGGCAGCGAACTGCCGTTGGTCCTGGCGTCGAGCCAGCCGCTGGCGCCGATCTACCGCTCAGTCAACACCTACGCGCATCTCGCCGCCGCCGGCATCGACGGCAGCCCGGTCGCCATGACGGACGCACAGCTCGCCGAGCGCGCGCGGGTCATTCTCGATCAGCTTTACAAGGACGATATCGAGCACTGGAAGCAGGTGTTTGCGACCCGCAACGACCAGGACCGCGCCACCACCGACATCGCCCACGCAGCGCGCGCGGCGACCTTCGGCGCGGTCGAGACCATGCTGGTGAACATCGACGAGGTGATCCCAGGCACCGTCGACGACAAGGATGGCAGCGTCTCGTTTGCGACCAAGCCTGGCGCACTCAGCTACGGCATCGTCGACGAGATCGCGAGCCGCGTGATCCGGTCCGGGGGACGGGTGATCGGCGTTCGCAAGCCCGACCTGCCCGACGGCAAATCGCTTGCCGCGATTCTGCGTTACGCGATTTGATTTTGCCGCCGTTTTCCTTGCGGAAATTTGCCTTGGCGCGCCGCGCTGGCCAAGTTGGCCAAATCAAAGTCTCGACACGTAATTGATCCCGATCTGGATCGCGTCGCCGAGATTGCGCCGTTCGTCGTGCCCCACCTTGAAGCCCCGTACGACCGCACTGGCTCGCTCATCGGGCCTGCCATGATGATTCTCGCCGTCGACGTCGTCGTCGCCGAGCTCATGCAACGTGGTCGCGAAAATCGCGGCCGGAAAATCCGGCTTCTCCAGCTTGCGCCGGCCCGCGAAGTATCCGGCAAGAAAATCGGCGTGCAGTTCGGAGCGTTTGACCGTTCGCTGGCCGGCATCCAGCCGCCCGAACAGCTTGTGCTTGAACTGCAGGATGTGAGCGAATTCATGCGCGCAGAGCGTCGCAACCACCACCTCGGGGTGTTCTGGCTGCTCCATGTGGGACAGGAAGAAGCGCTTTCCGTAAAGCACCGATCCGTCCGCCCGCGCCAGCTTGCGCACCTGCGTGGCGTAGGCGTTCTCCCCGTCGTGGTCGTCGTAATACGCAAACCCCGGCAGGACGTTGAACGTATCGGTCAGCCGCGAGAGCGTCTGCGCCAGCGCGTAGTCGAATTCGCGATTACCGGTGCTTGCGATGATCTCTTCTTTCCCTGTCCGGTAGGTCTGCTGCGCGGTGGCGGTCGCGAGGAACGGCTCGGCCTCATCGTCGTCGAGCATGCAGCCGGATCCGTGACGCCCGCGGATACCCTTCGCCGCCAAGCAGCCGCAGCCGACGCCGCTCCAGACGATTGTCAGGAGCCCTTCCAGGACCGCTTCCCGTCGTGTCAGCATCGCAACAGTCTCAGCAAAGGTTCGGATAGCGCTGGCATGCATTGCCGCCCGACGTCCCGACCGAAGGGGATGGATTCTTGTCCGGCGGAGGCGGCGGACTCTGCGCGACCTCGTCGTCGCTGTTCTCAAGGGTCTGAGTCCAGCGGCGATAATTGCCTACGTCGACGACGAAAAACATTTTGGCCTCGCCGCCGCCCTTCGAGCAGTCGTCTTGACGTCGAAGGGTGAACTTCTCTTCCTTGATGCAGAACTCCGAGCCGTCGTCATCCTCTTCGCCGTGCCATTCGGCGCCGTCATCGCCCTTGGCGTAGAGGTAGTAGTATCGATTGTTCAGTCGTCCGCCGAAAATGGTGATACATTTGTCGATGCCGACTTCCCACCAGCCTTCTGCGATCAACCCCTGCGCCCAGCGTCGTAACCGAGCGCGACGTCAAATCGTTCGGTGGATTTGTTACAGACACGAAGTTCTGCCTGACTTGGAGCTGTGGCGGATAAGAATGCAATGGTCGCAACCGCAATAGCCAAAATGAACCGGCCGCACATGCCGCCTCTCCCTGCAAACAGGAGTAATCCAGCCGATCTAGTATTTCGACGGCGCATTTAGCCGTCAAGTCCGTGGCCCATTCACCCACGTATCCGGGTTGCTACTGACAAAACCTGCAACACCGCGCTAGATTGCTTGGTATTTCCGGAAAGCGGGAAGGATTAACAATGGCCGCACGGTTGTTCGGGGCAGCTGTTGTTGCGGCGCTGCTGCCGTCCTTGGCGTTCGCCCAACCCAATCCGGGGAATGACCGCGACACTTGCCGGAAAGCCAGCGCCAATGTGGCAATCGCTGCCTGCACCCGCGCGATCGAGTTGCGCACGTTCAGCGAACGCGAACTCGCGGCAATCCACAACGATCGCGGATGGGCATATTACGGAATGGGCAACCTCGACCGCGCGATTGCCGACTACACCGAGGCGATCCGGCACAATCCAAAAGATGCTGTGGCCCTTACCAACCGCGGCATCGCCTGGCACGACCGGCGCGACTACGACCGCGCACTCGCCGACACCAATGAGGCGGTTCGACTCGATCCGAACTTCTACTTTGCCCGCAGCATCCGCGGTGTCGTCTGGCACGCCAAGGGCGACTTCAACAACGCCATCGCCGATTACACCGAGGCGATCCGGCTCGAACCTAAGGACTACGGCGCTCGCCTGAACCGCTGCTGGACGCGCGCGGCGTTCAACCGCGACCTGGAGCAGGCGCTGGCCGATTGCAATGAAGGGCTGAGGCTCGAACCGGATCAACCCGATGTTCTTGAGACTCGCGCCTTCGTCCATTTCCGAATGGGCCGCATGGCTGAGGCGATAGCCGACAACGAGCGGGCATTGAAACTCGACCCGCAATTACCACGCGCGCTTTTTGTCCGTGGCCTCATTAAGTTCACCAGGGGTGACGTTGCCGGAGCGAAGGCCGATGCCGCAGCCGCCGCGACGATTCAGAAGGACATCGTGGAGGAGTTCGCGCGCTACGGCGTGCGGATCGATACCCCAAAGAAATGATCGCGTGGCTGCGAGTGGAATGAGCTCTTGTTCGCCCCAGCGCGGGATGACGGCAATTGGACGATTGGCAGTAGACCGAATCCGTGCCTTACGGCGTGTCGGCAATGAAATCCCGCATCATTCGATATGACTGTTGGCACAGCTTCTCGTCGTAGCGCGACGCGTCGAGATTGGCGGTCGGATCGCAGAATGAGTGCACGGCACCACCCACCATCACGATCTGCCAGTCCACCTTGGCGCCGGTGAGCTCCTGCTCGAGCGTGTCCATCATCGGCTTGGGTGTGACCGGATCGGCGGAGCCATGGACCGCCAGCACTCGGCCCTTGATGTTGCAGGGCGTGCCGGCCACCACCGGATTCGGATTGGTCACGTGGAACACGATGGTCGCCCTGAAGTCAGCCCCGGCACGCGCCTGCTCCAGCACGAACCCGCCGCCAGCGCAGTAGCCGACCGCGGCCGGCTTTTTCGCAGGATCGATCAGGCCCAGCTTGTTCGCCTCGGCGAGCAGCGCGTCGCACGCCGCCTTGCCGCAGGCGATCGTGAACGGCAAGTCCTTGTAGACGGCGCGCATGCCGGTCGCGAGCTGCTCACGGGTCTTGGGCGTGTCGCCATAGCCCCTGCCGTACATGTCAGCCATCAGCACGACGTACTCCTGGCCGGCGGCCGTGCGTGCCATCCCGATCGTGTCGGGTGAGACGCCCTTCCAGTCCGGCTGCATGAAGAGTGCGGGCCGTTTCCCCTTCACGCCGTCGTCCCAGACGATCATGCCCTCGAATTCTCTGCCGTTGACCTGGTACGGCACTTTCTTCTCCGCCATCACGCGATCTCCCTGTTTCCGGCCGCGATCATACGCGGTGACGGGCGGCGGGGAAATCGGCGCATCGCGCGGCTGAAAGTAACACCCGGTTCGACCGGCCGGCGCTTGCCACCCCGCGCGGCGTGCCCGATGCTTTCGTGCGAACGAGGGGGCGAATCGGATCGCCCTGCCGGGGAGCGACATGCGCTGGATCGAACGGCTCACCGCCGACGCAGCCTGTCTGCGGGGAGCACTTCGCACCCTGCGGATGACCACGCCGATCGCCCGCAATCCGACGCGGGTCTTCCCCCAGGTGATCGCCGAGCTCGCCGGTAAGTACGGCGACGCGCCGGCGTTATTGTCGGACCGCGAGCGCTTCAGCTATCGCGAACTCGCCGCCCGCGCGAACCGCTATTCCCGCTGGGCGCTCGCGCAAGGTATCCGCAAGGGCGACACCATCTGCCTCTTGATGCCGAACCGGCCGGAGTACCTGGCGATCTGGCTTGGGGTCACGCGGGTTGGCGGGGTGGTGGCGCTGCTCAACACTCAATCTCACCGGCGCGGCGCTTGCGCATTGCATCAACGCGGTGAAGCCGCTGTACATCGTGGCGGCGGCCGAACTGCTCCCCGCGCTCGACAGCACGCAGCGGGCTCCTCAACGACCGACGCCAAGATCTGGCTGCATGGCGATGCCGACGTGGACCACGCCCGCATCGACCGGGCGGTCGATGAACTATCCGGCGACGACCTCACCGACGCGGAGCGCCGTCCGCTCACCATCGAGGACCGTGCGCTCTACATCTTCACGTCCGGCACCACCGGCCTGCCCAAGGCCGCGAACATCAACCACTACCGGCTGATGCTGGCGAGCCATGCCTTCGCGGGCGTCATGGACACCAAGGCGACCGACCGGATGTACGACTGCCTGCCGATGTACCACACCGCCGGCGGCGTGCTGGCGACCGGGGCGGTGCTGATCCGCGGCGGCTCGGTGGTGATCCGCGAGAAATTCTCCGCGCGCGAGTTCTGGGACGACATCGTGCGCTGGGACTGCACGCTGTTCCAGTACATCGGCGAGCTGTGCCGCTATCTGCTCAACTCCCCGCCGCATCCGAAGGAGCGCGCACACCGGCTGCGGCTCGCCTGCGGCAACGGCCTGCGGCCGGAGGTCTGGGCGGCCGTTCAAGGACCGCTTCCGGATCCCCAAGATCGTCGAGTTCTACGCCGCCACCGAAGGCAACGTGTCGCTGTTCAACTTCGACGACAAGGAAGGCGCGGTCGGCCGGCTGCCGTGGTGGATCGCGCTGCGCTTCCCCACCAAGGTGGTCCGCTTCGACGTGGAGACGCAGCATCCGGTGCGCGACGCCGAGGGCTTCTGCATCGAGTGCGCGCCGGACGAGCCGGGCGAGGTCGATCGGCAAGATCCTCAAGGATCCCGTCGCGGCCCGGACAGCGGCTTCGAGGGCTACGCCGACCGAGGCCGAGACCGAGACGAAGATCCTGCGCGACGTGTTCGAGACGGGCGACGTCTGGTTCCGCACCGGCGACCTGATGCGCAAGGATGCCGACGGCTACTTCTATTTCGTCGACCGGATCGGCGATACCTTCCGCTGGAAGGGCGAGAACGTCTCGACCACCGAGGTCGAGGAGGCGCTCGGCCAGTTCGACGGCGTCGCTGGAGGCCAACGTCTACGGCGTGCAGGTGCCGGGCCGCGAGGGCCGCGCCGGCATGGCGGCGATCGTCGCGCGAGGACGATCTCGATCTCGCCGCGCTGCACGCCACCTGGCGCGCGCAGCTGCCGGAATATGCCCGGCCGGTGTTCCTGCGCATCCGTCGCGAGATCGACGTCACCGCCACGTTCAAGCAGAAGAAGACTCGACCTGGTCGCAGCAGGGCTTCGATCCGCGACGCCACCGACCGATCCGATCTACTTCAACGATCCAGCAGCGCAAGCGCCTTCGTGCGGCTCGATCCCGCGCTGTTCGATCGCATCAACGCGGGCGAGGTACGGCTTGTGACGAACAGCGGCACAGCGAGGTCACCGCCGCACGGACGTGCTGGCGTTCTGGCGCGCCGCCGGGCCGACCCAAGTGGTTCAAGAAGGACGCGGCCTTCGACGCCGAGATCGTGCGCGCGCTTTCTTGCCGCCTACGAGGCGCGCCGCCGCCGGCGAGCTCGTCCGCCTGGGAGGCTACGCCCGAAGGCGCGCTCGCGCTCTTGATTGTGCTCGACCAGTTTCCGCGCAACATGTTCCGCGGCGACGCCCGCACCTATGCGGCCGATGCGCTGGCCCGCGAAGTCGCCGACCGCGCGCTCGCGCGCGGCTTCGACCAGCGAGATCCCCGCCGCCGAGCGCCGGTTCTTCTATCTGCCCTTCATGCATTCCGAGACGCTGGCCGACCAGGAGCGTTGCGTCGCGCTGTCGCGCGACTTCGGCGACGACGAATTCACCAAATATGCCGAGCAGCATGCCGACATCGTGCGCCGCTTCGGCCGCTTCCCTCACCGCAATGCGCTGCTCGGGCGCACCACCACGCCTGCCGAGGAGGCAGTTCCTCGACGCTGGCGGCTTCGCCGGCTGAGCCTCGGCGCAGCGATTTATCGCTGCCCGGACATGAGATAGCATCGCCCGAAATGGCAGCCAACAGCCGCGGTAGCTCCCGACCGCGCCGAGGAGGATACATGCGCTGGATGATCTTGGCCGTCGCCGCGGCGATTCTTCGCTCCGGCACAGCCACGCAGGCCCAGGTGCCGCCCGGCTATCCGGCCGACTACGGCAAGCTGATCGAGGCGGCGAAGCGAGGAAGGCCAGCGTCGTGGTCTATTCGACGCACCGATGCCGCCGCGTCGAACCCGCTGCTCAAGGATTTCGCCGCGCTCTATCCGGGCATCCGGATCGACTACACCGACATGAATTCGACCGAGCTCTACAGCCGCTTCATCGCCGAAGTGGCCGTCGGCTCCGGCACCGCCGACCTGCTGTGGTCGTCCGCCATGGACTTGCAGGTCAAGCTGGTCGCCGACGGCAACGCTGCCACCTATGCGTCGCCGGAGATTCCGTCCCTGCCGAAATGGGCGGTGTGGCGCAACCAGGCCTATGGCACGACCTACGAGCCGATCACCTTCGTCTACAACAAGCGGCTGGTGCCGGCCGCGGACGTGCCGCAGGACCATGCGGCGCTGCTCGACCTGCTCAACACCAAGGCCGCCGCCTACAAAGACAAGATCACCGCCTACGACCCGGAGAAGTCCGGCGTCGGCTATCTGTTCGTCAACGAGGACGTCAAGCACTTCCCGCAGGCGTGGGACCTGTTCCGGGCGATGGGCAAGAACCGGCATCAAGCTCTACACCTCCGCCGGCGCCATGATCGAGCGCGTCACGTCGGGCGAGCACACCATTGCCTACGGCGTCTTCGGTTCGTATGCGCTCGCGCGCTCGAAGAAGGTGCCGACGCTCGCGGTCGTGACGCCGAAGGACTACACGCTCGTCACCTCGCGCGTGGCGTTCGTTTCGGCGAAGGCCAAGAACCCGAATGCCGCGCGGCTGTTCCTCGACTATCTGGTGTCGCACCGCGGCGCAAATGATCATCGCCAACCAGGCCGATCTCTATTCGCTGCGCGACGACGTCACCGGCGAGGCGACCGTGAAGGGCGTGTCGGCGCTGATCGGCGACCGGGCCCGGCCGGTGCCGATCGGCGAGGGCCTGCTGACCAATCTCGACGAAGCCAAGCGGCTCGCTTTCCTCAAGCAATGGCAGGCCGCCATGAGGGGCCAGTGATTATCTCGCCGGCAGGTTCTTCATGTAGTCGGCCAAGAACGCCCGGACCTCCGGCTTCACGCTGAGCGCGGTCTGCGCCACCTTGGGCGTGTCGGTCGAGGCCTGCCAAAGCGGCACGAACCCAAATGCCTTCTCGGCATCTTCGGCATAGTCCTTGTCGACATTGACGCGTTCGATCGCGGCGCGCAACGACGCGACCGCGGCCGGTGGCGCGCCGGGCGGCATCACGATCATGCGCTGGATGATGCCGTCGGCGCTGATGATCGCCTTGTAGATGTCCCAGAGTTGTCCCGACGGCATGGTGCCTTTGATCTTCTGATGCAGCTCGTGGAAGGTCGGGATCGTCAGGCCCTTGACGGCATCCGGGACGAAGAACTCGTTGCCGTCGAAGCCGGCATCGTAGAACACCGGGATCGCCTGCCCGGTCTTCACCAGGCTGGGCTCGACCACGCCGCGATAGCTCGGCGGCGATTCCGAGAAGAAATTGATCTCGCCGCGCTGGAACGCGAGCCGTGCGGCCGGGCTCGAACGGTAGCCGGTGACGTACTTGAACGGCACGCCGAGCATGTCCATCGCGAGCCGCAGCCGGATGTCCTTCGGCGTGTCCACGCTCAGGCCGCCGACCACGAGACCCTTCGCCTTGACGATGTCGGTCGGCTCGCGCATGCCGGGCGGCACGTCGGTGCGGACGAAATGCACCGTCGTGCCCGGCTGCGTCGCCACGAACTCGTAGGTCTTGTAGTCGACGCGGAAACGCGCCGGATCGAGCGCGTAGATGAAGGCGGTGCCGGTGAAATAGCCCGCCATGGTGCCGTCGCGTGGGCCGACTTCGCCGAGATACTTCGCGCCGACCACGCCGCCCGCGCCATCCATGTTCTGCACCACGATGCCGGGCGTGCCGTCGATGTGCCGGGCGAGGTGCTTGGCGAACAGCCGGCCCTCGATGTCGGTCGGGCCGCCTACCGCGAAGTTGATCAGGATCGTGAGTCTCTTGCCCTTGTAGAACGGCTCGGCGGCAGGTGCGGGATGGGCGGCAAAGAGCGCAGCAGCCGCCAACAAGACGGATCCGATTCGCACGCGGCGCATGACGATCCTCCCGGCATCTTATTGTTATGCAAGGGAGCTTACCTGCCGCCCCGTCGTGGGGGAAGCGCATTGCAAGGTGACCGGTCGATGCTCACAATGCGCGACAACAACGACCGATGAGGACGACGCCGTGCTCACCGAAATCGGGTGGACCTGTCCGGCGTGACATGACCGCAGCGCACTGTGATCTGTCGGCGCTCTGAAATGGACATGCTTGGAGGAATCGATGCCCCGCTCGGCTCGTCTGCTTATCTGTGCTGCGGCTGCCGCCGCGTTGTTAGGGCCGTGGACGGCGACGGCGCAGGAGCTGTTTCCATCGCGGACCGTCAAGATCGTCGTTCCGGCGGCGGCGGGCTCGACCACCGATATCCTGGGGCGGTTCATGGCGGAGCAGCTCAGTCAGCTATGGGGTAAGCCCGTCATCGTCGAGAACATCCCCGGCGGGGGCGGAAATATCGGCGCCGCCAATGTCGCAAGGGCCGCGCCCGACGGGCATACGTTGCTGGTCGCTCCGCCGCTGTCGCTGTCCTACGGACACCTGCTCCATCACAATCTCGGATTTGAACCAGCCAGGTTCGTTCCGATCACGCTGCTGGCGACGATTCCCAATGTCCTCGTCGTCCGCAAAGACCTTCCGGTGATGACGCTACGAGAGCTGATCGAGTACGGCAAACCCAATCCCGACAAGCTCTCGTATGCGTCGGGCGGCGTCGGCACCACGTCGCATCTGACGGCGGAGATGTTCGGAATTCAGGCCGGCATCAGGATGGTGCGCGTGGCGTACCGCAGCTCACAACCCGCGCTCACCGATGTCGTCGCGGGCCACGTCGATATGTTTTTCGATACGCTTGCAACCTCAGTGCGCCTCTACCGCGAAAGCAGGGTAAAGCTCTTGGCCGTCGCCGACGCGAGGCGCGCCGCCGTCGCGCCCGAAATACCGACGTTCGCCGAAGCCGGGCTGCCGGGCATCCAGTCGGTCACGTGGTTTGGCATGGTGGCGCCGCCCGACACGCCCACGGCTCTGGCCGACAGGATCAATCGGGAGGCGGTGGAGATTCTCAAGAGCAAGGAGGTCGGCGACTTCCTGCGAAACATTTCGCTGAACGTCGGTGCGACCTCCCGTACCGATACGGTCAAGTATTTTGCCGAAGAGACCGCTCGGTGGAGCAAGGTGATCAAGGCCGTCGGGGTCGAACCGCAGTAGCCGCAGGCGAAGCTCAGCCGCCGCGGCCGAAGAACCGGTCCCGGTTGCTCCACTCCGAAATCCGGTTGTCGACGACCCATTGCGCCAGTTCGTCGTGGCGGACCCACCAGACGCCCGGGAAGCCGCGGATATATTTCAGGATCTTATCGACGTGGGCCGCCACCAGCGGGCGACCGCCGAAATGGCAGTGCACCGTGATGTTGAGGAACGAGGTCGGCTCGTTCTGATAGAGATAGTCGAACGTGTCCTTGTAGACCTCGAACCAGTCGCGCGGGTTGAGCCGCAGCACGCGATGGTCGGCGAAATCGGTGTGCGGAAAGGCGACGATCGTCTTGTCGCCGATCCTCACGCCAAACGGCAGATCGACGTTGTTGTAGTCGCCGTACCAGAGGTAGCCCTCCTCGGCGAGGATGGTCTCGGTACGGTCGGTCGAGGCGATCACCGGGCTCAGCCAGCCCTTGGGGCGGGTACCGGTGAGCTTCTCGATCAGGTCGGTACAGCGCCGGATCAGCGCGTGCTCTTCGTCCGGTCCCAGATAGGCCAGCAGATCGTCCTGCGCGTAGGAATGCGCGGCGACCTCGTGCCCTTGCTGCACGATCTCCTCCGCCACCCCGGGATTGATCTCGAGCGACCGCGCGTTCGAGATGAAAGTCGCCGGCACCTTGTTCTCGCCGAGAATCTTCAGGAGCCGCCACACCCCGGTGCGGCCGCCATAGGTGCCCCAGGTCATCGAGGCGCGGTCTGGCGTGCCTGGACGCAGCGCGGTGGTCTGTACCGAGAACGGCGGCCCCTTCCCTTCGGACCAGTTCTCGAGCAGGCAGCTCATGGCGATGCAGATGCGGGCATCGTTGGGCCAGCGGAAGCCGCGCGGCGATGTTGGGGACAAGTTTGGACTCCGGGTGTGATGATCGCCGCGACCGCGGCGACATCCTTATAGCCGCAGCGGCGGCACTGGTAGAAGGCTGCCGGAGCGGGAAGGCCAAACCTTCGGCAACTTCCAAATCAGGGCGGATTCTCGGCGGGTCGCAGGACGCGGGCCGCCGAACGAATCCAGGTGCCGGGCTCGCGGTGCCGCCGCTCGCCCCACAGCCGGCGGTGCAGCCTGTCGAGCAGCAGGTAGATCACCGGCGTGGTGTAGAGCGTGAGCATCTGCGAGACGATCAGCCCGCCCACGATGGTGATGCCGAGCGGCCGGCGCAGCTCCGAGCCCGGCCCGGTCGCGACCACCAGCGGGATCGCGCCGAGCAGCGCCGCCAGCGTCGTCATCATGATCGGCCGGAAGCGCTCCAGACAGGCGTCGTAGATCGCCTGCACTGGCGGCAGCCCGCGCTTGCGCTCGGCTTCGAGCGCAAAGTCGACCATCATGATGCCGTTCTTCTTCACGATGCCGATCAGCAGGATGATGCCGATGAAGGCGATCAGCGACAGCTCGGTGTTGAACAGTTGCAGCGCCAGCAGCGCGCCAAGGCCGGCCGAGGGCAGCGTCGAGATAATCGTCAGCGGATGCGCCAGGCTCTCGTACAGCACGCCCAGCACGATGTAGACCGCGATCAGCGCCGCGAGGATCAGCAGCGGCTGGGCGCCGATCGACTGGCGGTAGGCGCGGGCGTCGCCGGCGTACTCTGCATGCAACGAATCCGGCAGGTGCAGTTCGGCGACAGCCCGGTCGATCCGTCGCGTGGCTTCCTCGATCGTGACGTTCTCGCCGAGCCCGAAGCTGATGGTGATCGCCGGAAACTGGCCCTGGTGATTGACCACCAGCGGCGATAGCCCGCGGGTGATCCTGGTCACCGCAGTGATCGGGACCTGGGCGTTGTCGGCGCCCTTGACGTAGAGGCGCTGGAGGTCGACCGGATCGCGCTGATATTGCGGATCGACCTCCAGGATCACGCGGTACTGGTTGCGCTGCGTATAGAGCGTCGAGATCTGGCGCTGCGCGTAGGCATTGTTGAGCGTATTGGCGATGTCCTGGATGCGCACGCCCATCCGCGCGGCCGCCACCCGGTCGATATCGATATTGACCTGCAGGCCGCCCTGCTCGCGGTCGGTCGAGACGTCGACCAGCCCCGGCACCTTCTGGATGGCCGCGAGGACGCGCGGCGCCCACTCCAGCAGTTCGCGGTAGTCGGCATCCCACAGCGTGTACTGATAGCTGGCGTCGCTCTGCCGGCCGCCGACGCGCACATCTTGCATGGCGAAGAAGAACACCGTCAGGCCCGGGATGTTGGCGGTCTTCTGCCGCAGCCGCGTGACCACCGCCTGGGTGGTGGCGCCGCGCTCGGCGAGCGGCTTGAGGCTGACGAACAGCGTGCCGCGGTTGACCGACGCGCTCCAGCCCGAGGTGCCGATCGAGGAGCCGACGCCCGCCACCGCCGGGTCGGCGCGCACGATCGCCTCGGCCTTCTGCTGCAGGTCGTACATGGTCTGGAACGACACCTCGGTCGAGGCGCGGGTGCCGCCGAAAATCAGCCCGGTATCGTCCTGCGGGAAATAGCCCTTGGGCGTACGGACATAGAGGATGCCGGTGATCACAATGGTGGCGGCCATGACCAGCAGCGTGAGCCCGCGATAGTCGAGCACCACGGCGAGGCTGCGGCCGTAGGCCCGCACCATCCAGTTCAGCACCCGCTCGACCACCCGGTCGAACCAGGTGGCGTCCGGGCTCGGCGGCTTGCGCACGAAATGCGCGCAGATCATCGGCGTCAGCGTCAGCGACACCACGGTCGAGACCATGATGGCGAAGGCGAGCGTGACGGAGAATTCTCGGAAGATCCGCCCGACCACGCCGGTCATGAACAACAGCGGGATGAAGGCCGCGACCAGCGAGATGCTGATCGCCATCACCGTGAAGCCGATCTGCCGCGCGCCATCGATGGCGGCCATCATCGGCGTCATGCCTTTTTCGAGATTGCGGAAGCAGTTCTCGATCATCACGATCGCGTCGTCGACCACGAAGCCGACCGAGACGGCGAGCGCCATCAGCGACAGGTTGTCGATCGAGAAGCCCGCGACCCACATGGCCGCGCAGGTGCCGGCGAGCGACAGCGGCACCGTGACGCCGGCCGCGATGGTGGCGGCGGCGCGCCGCAGGAAGACGAACACCACCAGCATCACCAGGCAGATGGTTGCGAGCAGCGTGAGCTGCATGTCCTCGACGCTGGCGCGGATGGTGCCGGTGCGGTCCGACAGCACCGAAATGTCGATGCCGGCCGGGATCCAGCGCTTGAGCTCGGGCAGGAGCTTGTAGATCTGATCGACGGTCTCGATCACGTTGGCGTCGGCCTGCTTGGTGATCACCAGCAGCACCGAGGGCTGGCCGTTGTACCAGCCGGCCGAGCGACTGTTGCGCACGCTCGGCTCGATCGAGGCGACCGCCGAGAGCCGCACCACCGCGCCGTTGGCGGTGCGCACCACGATCGGATCGTAGTCCGACGCGGTGCGAAGCTGGTCGTTGGTGCCGATGGTGACGGAGCGCTCGGGCCCGTCGAACACGCCGAGCGGGCCGGCGGCGTTGGTGTTGGCGATCGCGGTGCGCACCGCCTCCATGTCGAGGCCCATCGAGGCGAGCGCGAGTCGGATTGACGCGAACGCGGATCGCGGGCTGCTCGGCGCCGTTGACGCTGACCTCGGCGACACCGTCGACCTGCGACAGGCGCTGGGCGATCACGGTATCGGCCGCGTCGTAGAGCGCGCTGGGCAGCACGTTCTTCGACGTCAGCGCCAGGATCATGATCGGCGTGGCCGCCGGATTGGACTTGCGGAAGCTCGGCCGCGACTGCAGGTCGCCCGGCAGGTCGGTGAGCGCCGCGTTGATGGCGGCCTGCACGTCGCGGGCGGCGCCGTCGATGCTGCGGTTCAGATCGAACTGCACGGAGATGCGGGTCGAGCCGAGCGAACTGCGCGAAGTCAGCTCGGTGACGCCCGGAATTTCGCCCAGCCGGCGCTCGAGCGGCGCCGCCACCGTCGCCGCCATGGTTTCGGGGTCGGCGCCCGGCCGGCTGGCGGTGACGCTGATGGTCGGAAACTCGACCGTCGGCATGCTGGCGACCGGCAGGAACCGGTAGGCGACAATCGCCGACCAGCAGGAGGCCGATCGCCAGCAGCGTGGTGCCGACCGGGCGGCGGATGAACGGCTCGGAGAAGCCCTGCCCGGCCATGCGTCTACTCCGCCGGCCGCGCCGGTAACGGCGCTCTCGCGCAGATCGAGTTCGGTCTGCAGCGGCTCCGGCCGCACGAATCTCGCCTTCAGCCGCTCCATCGCCAGATAGATCACCGGCGTGGTGTAGAGCGTCAGCAACTGGCTGAGCAGCAGTCCGCCGATGATGGTGATGCCGAGCGGATTGCGCAGCTCCGAGCCGGTGCCCTGCTCGAACGCCAGCGGGATCGCGCCGAACAGCGCGGCGAGCGTCGTCATCATGATCGGCCGGAACCGCAGGATCGAGGCCTGCACGATCGCCTCGCGCGGGGTGAGGCCCTGCTTGCGCTCGGCGTCGAGCGCGAAGTCGATGATCATGATAGCGTTCTTCTTCACGATGCCCATCAGCAGGATGATGCCGATCAGCGCGACCACCGAGAGATCCATCCTGAACCAGCATCAGCGCGAGCAGCGCGCCGACGCCGGCCGACGGCAGCGTGGTCAGGATCGTGAACGGGTGGATGAAGCTCTCGTACAGCACGCCGAGCACGATGTAGATCGCGATCGCGGCGGCGAGGATGAGCCATGGCTGGCCGGCGAGCGACTTGGCGAATTCGGCCGCGTCGCCCGAATAGGAGCCGGCGAGCGCGCTCGGCATGTCGATGGCGCGCTCGGCCTGGGTGATGACCTGCACGGCGTCGCTGAGCGAGGCATCGGGCGCGAGATCGAAGCTGATGGTGACGGCCGGAAACTGCTCCTGGTGCGCGATCACCAGCGGCGCGGTGGTGTACTCGAACCGCGCGATCGCGCTGAGCGGAACCATCGGGAATTGCCGGCGGTAGAAATCACCGGCGCGGTCGGGTTCGAGGTCAGCGACGTCGAGGCCGCGACCGCCTGGTTGCCGGATGCCGGGACGTAGATTTTCGACAGCGAATTGGGGTCGTTCTGATACTCGGGCTTCGCTTCGAGGATGACGCGGTACTGGTTGGCCTGGCCATAGATGGTCGAGATCTGGCGCTGACCGAACGCATCGCTCAGAATATCGACCACGGTCTGCATCGACACGCCGAGGCGGCCGGCGACTTCGCGGTCGACCTGGACGTTGAGACGGAAGCCGTTGTCCTGCGCCTCGGACACGACATTGCGCAGCACCGGCGAGGTCTTGAGCTGTTGCACCAGCCGCGTCGCCCACTCGCTCACTTCCTTCGAATCGGCGCCGGTCAGCGTGTACTGGTATTGCGCGCGGCTGAGCCGGGTCGAAATCTGGATGTCCTGCACCGGCTGGAAGTACACCAGGATGCCCGGAATGCCGGCGACCTGACTCCCGCAGCCGGTCGATGACCGCCGTGACCGGGGTCTCGCGCACGTCGCGCGACCGCAGCGTGATGGCGATGCGCCCGGCATTCGGCGTGGCATTGAGCGGCGTCACGCCGATCACCGACACCACACCGGTCACCTCCGGTTCCTTGCGGATCGCGGTCTCGACCTGGTTCTGCAGCCGCTTCATCTCGGTGAACGAGACGTCCTGACCGCCTTCCATGACGGCGAAGATCAGTCCGGTGTCCTGCAGCGGCAGGAAGCCTTTCGGGATGACGATGTAGAGCCAGACCGTGGCGACCACCGTGCCGACCGTCACCAGGAGCGTCAGGGTGCTCGTGGCGCATGACCCATTCGAGGCTGCGGCGGTAACGGTCGACGGTCCAGTCGACCGCGCCGTGAAACCGGCGTCCGACGCTGCCGCCAGGCCCGCTCTCCTTCTGGTGGCGCAGCAGCCGGCTGCACATCATCGGCGTCAGCGTCAGCGACACGATCGCCGAGACGACAACCGCAATCGTCAGTGTCAGGGCGAATTCGCGGAACATGCGGCCGACCAGGCCGGTCATGAACAATAGCGGGATGAACACCGCGATCAGCGAGACGGTGAGCGAGATCACCGTGAAGCCGATTTCGCTCGCGCCGCGCAGCGCCGCCTCGAACGGCCCCTCGCCGTCCTCCATGTGGCGGACGATGTTCTCGATCATCACGATGGCGTCGTCGACCACGAAGCCGGTGCCGATCGTCAGCGCCATCAGCGAGAGATTGTCGAGCGAGAACCCGCAGAACCACATCACCCCGAAGGTCGCGATCAGCGACAGCGGCAGCGCTACGCCGGCGATGATGGTGGCGCGGATCGTCCGCAGGAAGACCAGCACCACCATGATGACCAGCGCGACGCTGAGCACGAGCGTGAACTGGACGTCGCGGATCGAGGCGCGGATGGTGCTCGGTGCGGTCGTGCACCACCGTGAGCGTGACGCCGGCCGGCATCGAGCGCTGCAGCTTCGGCAACTCGGCCTGGATGCGCTTGACGGTCTCGATCACGTTGGCGCCGGGCTGGCGCTGGATGTCGACCACGATCGCCGGGTTGCCCTGATACCAGCCGCCGACCTTGCTGTTCTCCAGGCCGTCGACGACGTCGGCGATGTCGCGCAGCAGCACCGGCGCGCCGTTGCGATAGGCCACGACGATGTTGCGATAGGCGGACGCCGCCGAGATCTGGTCGTTGGCCGAGATGGTGTAGGACTGGTGGGCGCCGTCGAGCGCGCCCTTGGCGCCGGCCACGTTAGCTGCGACGACGACGTTGCGCAGGTCTTCGAGCGAGATGCCGTAGTTGGCGAGCCGCGAGAGATCGGCCTGGATGCGCACCGCCGGCTTGATGTTGCCCTGCACGGTGACGCGCCCGACGCCGGTCAGTTCGCTCAGCCGCGGCGCCAACTGCGTGTCGGCAATGTCGCTCAGTTGCCGCAGCGAGATGTTGCTGGAGGTCAGCGCCAGCGTGACGATCGGCGCGTCGGCGGGATTGACCTTCGAGTAGACCGGCGGATACGGCAGGTTGCGCGGCAGCGTCGAGCCCGACGCGTTGATCGCAGCCTGCACGTCCTGAGCGGCGGAATCGATGTCGCGGCTGAGGTCGAACTGCAGCGTGATCTGACTGACGCCGAACGAGCTCGACGACGTCATCAGCGCGAGCGAAGGGATCTGCCCGAAATTGCGCTCGAGCGGCGCCGTCACCAGCGGCGGCCATCGTGTCCGGGCTCGCGCCCGGCAGTTGGGTGGTGACCTGGATGCTCGGGAAGTCGACTTGCGGCAGCGACGACACCGGCAGCGGCGAGATAGCCGAGCAGGCCGCCCAGCAGGGTCGCAACACCGAGCAGCGACGTCGCGATCGGCCGGTGGATGAAGGGTGACGAAACGCTCATGGCGTCGTGCCCGACGGCGGCCCTCCCGATGTCCGGCCCTTTGCCCGCTCCCCGCTGCCCTGCGTTTCGCTGCGGTTGCGGTTGCCGCCTTTCGGCCGCGCCGGCGGGTCGACCGACGAGGTCGGCACGGCTTCCGGCGGCGGTGGGGCCGATACCGCCACCTGCGTGCCGTCGGTGAGGCGGGCGAAGCCAGTGGTCACGACACGGTCGCCGGAACGCAGCCCCGAGCCGATGACAGCCTCGCAGTCGTCCTGCTTGGTGAGCGTCACACGCCGCATGGCAACCGTGCTGTCGTCCTTCACCACGTAGACGAACGGCCCGGTCGGACCGCGCTGCACTGGCGGCGGTCGGCACCACCACCACCTGGCGCAGCGTGTCGATCAGCACCCGAACGTTGACGAACTGGCCCGGCCAGAGCTGCAGGTTGGCGTTGGGAAACTCGGCCTTGAGCTTCACGGTGCCGGTGGTCTGGATCGACCTGGTTGTCGATCACCAGCACCTTGCCGCTGTCGAGCACGGTCTTGCCGTCGGCGCCGAGCGCGTCGACCGGCAGGACGCCTTCGGCCAGCCCGCGGTTGAGCTCCGGCAACTCCTGCTGCGGCAGGCTGAAGAATACCGAGATCGGTCGCACCTGCGTGATGACGACGATGCCGGTGGTGTCCGACGCCTTCACCAGGTTGCCTTCGTCGATCAGCCGGATGCCGGTGCGGCCGGCGATCGGCGCGATGATGTCGGTATAGGAAAGAATCGCACGCACGTTGTCGATCGCGGCCTGATCGAACCTGACCGTCGCTTCGAGCTGGTTGACCAGCGCCTTCTGGGTGTCGAGCTGCTGCTTGTTGATGGCGTTGGTGGCCGCGAGCCGGGTGTAGCGCTCGAGATCGAGGCGCGGCATTGGCGAGCGCAGCCTCGTCCTGCGCCTTCTTGGCCACCGCCTGATCGTACTGCGCCTGGTAGATCGTCGGATCGATCTTGGCGAGCACGAAGCCCTTGGGAACGTCCTGCCCTTCGGTGAACGAGATGTTGATGCAGCCGGCCGTCGACCTGCGCGCGCACCGTCACGGTGTTGAGCGCGCGCGCGGTGCCGACACCGTCGAGATAGACCGGCACGTCGGCAAGCTTGGCGTCGATCGCCACGCACCGGAACCGGATCGGACGCGCCGGGGCCACCGCCGCCCTTGCGCTTTGGCCAGACGACCTGCTGCGTCGCCTGCGGCCAGGGCGGCAGAAATAGACCGCCGCGACGCCCGCGATGACGAGGCCGCCCAGTCAACGTGACGATAATTCGCCGTTTTGCGCGTCATTGCGCCTAGGGTCGTATTGGCCCCCACGCCGGGCGGGAGCCAGCTTCCGCCGAGCGCCTGAAAGAGACTCAATACGGCCTGCAAGCGCGCAAGCCGCGCCTGCACCAGGAGTTCGTCGGCCGTGAACAGGGTCTGCTGGGTCTGCAGCACGGTGACGAGATCGACCGTGCCTTCGCGGAGCCGCGTCTCCGCGATGTTGAAGGCCTGACGCGCCGAGTTGACCACCAGTTGCTGCAGCCGCTCGCGCTCGGCACTGTCGGCGATCGCGATCAGCGCGATCTCCACGTCGCCGAACGCCGCGAGGATGGCCTGGCAATAGAGCTTCATCAGCTCGATCTGCGGCCCGGTCGCCAGCTCGAGCTGACCTTCCAGCCGGAAGCCGTCGAGCAGCGGCTGGGTCGAGGCTGGTGGCGACGTGAAGAAGAAGCTCTGCGGCCTGAACAGCAGCTTCAGCAGCGGGTTCTCGTAGCCGCCCTGCCCGGTCAGCGTGATGCTCGGGAAGAACGCCGCACGCGCCGATGCGACGTTGGCGCTCGGCGGAGGCGAGGTTCGCTTCCGCCAGCCGGATGTCGGGCCGCTGCAGCAGCAGCTCGGACGGCATGCCGGGCGTCACGCGCGGAATGCGCAGCGAGTAGAGGCTGCCGCCCTTGACCCTGACCTCGACCGGCGGCCGTCCGATCAGCACCGCGAGGATCGCGATGTTCTGGCGCAGCGTCTGGTCGAACAGCGGAATGTTGGCGCGCACCGTCGCCACCAGACTCTCCTGCTGCGCGACGTCGAGCTGTGAGGCGGTGCCGGCCGCAAAGCCGCTGCTTGATCAGATCGAGCACGCGGGTCGAGGCGGCGAGATTCTGGCGCGCGATGCGGATGCCGATCCTGCGATACCAGCACCTGGAGATAGGCGGTGCCCACGGCGACGACGGTCGAGAGCACCACCACTTCCTTGGCGAAGCGGGTGGCGACGGCGCTCTCCTGCGCGGCAGACGAGTGCGGCGCGGTTCTTGCCCCAGAAATCGATCTCGTAGCTGGCGGTGAGCGCGGCCCGGTAGTTCTCGCGCACCGGACCGCCCGGCGGCCGCGTCCGCGTCGCGGTGCCGTCGAACTGCAGGCCCGGCAGCAGCGGCGCACCGGCGATCTTGGCCAGCGCGTCGGCCTGCATGATGCGCGCGATCGCGGCGCCGATGTTGAAGTTGGCGGTCTGGGCTTCCTCGATAATCCCGGTGAGCTCGGCCGAGCTGAAGCCGCGCCACCAGTCAAGGGCGGGGGGAGCCGAATTGCCTTGTCCGGCGCCATAGCCGGTCGGAATGCCGGTGAGCGGCGGCCGCGGCGAATCTGAGAATGCACCCGGTCAGCATATGCACCAGAGCTAAGCCCCCAAGGGCGACAAAGAAACGGCGAAAGCGCTGTCTCCTCAACCAGAGCACGCGCTCGTGATCGCACCGACATGGGACCAACTCTCGAACACCACAGACGCTCATGAAGCACACCGGGGGACGAGCGTTAACGCCACGCACGCAGTCCAGCCAACCCGCACCCGACCTTATGCTATCAGGCCGGGGCCGGGCGACCACTTAATTAACGGACAGGTTGGCGAATTCCCTCGGTCCAGGCCACTGAAATACCAGCGGAACTCGCAGAACCCGCCGCCGGGAACGTCCGGGGCCGGGCCGGGTGGCGTCACCGCCGGCAGCCCTCGTACCAGTCGAGGATCTGCTCGCCGTTCCAGTGCAGCACGCCGTCGAAACGGCGGACATGGTCGTAGAATCGCTTCGAGGTACTTGATGCGATGCGGCTGGCCGCTGATGTAGGGATGGATCGCGATCGCCATGACCTTGGCGCGATCCTTCCCCTCCGCGTACAGCCGGTCGAACTGGTCGATCGCGCGCTGCAGCAGATATGTCGCTCTCGTGATGCTGCACGATCATCATCGTGATGTCGTTGATCTCGACCGTGTAGGGCAGCGTGACCAGCGGCCCCTTGGCGGTGCGGATCGTCGAGTCGGCTCGTCGTCGTACACCCAATCGCCGATATACTTCACGCCGGCTTCGACCAGCAGTTCCGGCGTGTCGAGCGTCTGCGTGAGGCCCGGCCCGAGCCAGCCGACCGGCCGCTTGCCGGTGAATTTTTCGAGGATGTCCATCGAGCGGTTGATCATGCCGCGCTGATCCTCGTGCTTGTGGATCGGCATCTGGTCGTAGGCGTGGCCCATGAACTCCCAGCCGAGCCGGCTGCCCCTCCTCGGCGACGCGCGCGTAGTCCTCGCAGGTGCGGGCGTTGATGGCGAGCGTCGGCCGGATGCCGAGCCGCTCGTACAGCTCGAAGAACCGCCAGGCGCCGACCCGCATGCCGTATTCGTGCCAGCTCCAGTGCGGCACGTCGGGCAGCAGCGGAATGCCGGTCGGCGCCGGCAGCACCTGCCGCGGCATCGGCCGTCCGATGTCCCAGACCTCATAGTTAACGATGGTCCAGACCACGAGCCGCGCATCGCCCGGCAGCTTGAGCGGTGGCCGGTCGACGATCGCCGAGAACTCGCAGCGGTCGCGCGGCAGCATGGGTGACGTCATGAGGCTCTCCGGCCGCTAGTGTCCTGATTGACCGAGTGTGGCTTTCGTTCAGAATTCCGCATGTCGGACTCGGCAAGAATATGCGGACTTCTGAACCGCCACACTGGGGTTTCGTCCAACGCCGCCGGATGATACGGGGGAGCATGACGACGATCCACCATACTGGCGGAACCTCGCCGGGTGCGACATCGCCGCCGGACCGGCGGCCGCAGGCATCGCCTATGCTCCGCCCCAACAATCAGAAGACAAAGCACCGGCACCTCGCCGTGCGGCTGGGCCGATCGGGATGGATGCGCAGTTGAGGAGCGACCCGCCGCGTCCGGGTGGCGAGGACTCGTTGTCGGCATTGACGCGCGCGGCGGTTCCGGCCGGCTCGTGGCGCGATCGTGTGCGCGCATGGTGGACCGGCGTGCCGTCCGCCGGAGCGCATGCGGAGCAGATTTCGCTGCCCGTCACGGTCGCGATTTTCCTGGCCGCATTCGTGTTGACGGCGTGGCCCTGGTTGTCCGGCAGCGTGACCATTCCGTGGGACGCCAAATCGCAATTCTTCCCGCAGGTGCAGTTTCTCGCGACCTCGATCGCGCACGGCGAATGGCCGTGGTGGACGCCGCAATGTGTTCGCCGGCTGGCCGCAGATTTCCGATCCACAGTCGCTGCTTGTTCTCGCCGCTGCACGTCCTGCTCGCGGCGTTCAACCCGGCGATCAGCCTGCGGGCGTTCGACGCGGTGATCTTCGTCTATCTGTGCCTCGGCGGGATCGGCATCATCCTGTTCTTCCGCGACCGTGGATGGCATGCCGGCGGCGCCGTGGTGGCGGCGCTCGCGTTCGCACTCGGCGGCGCCGCCAGCGCGCGGGTGCAGCACATCGGCCAGGTCATCAGCCTGGCCTATCTGCCGTTGGTCCTGTGGCTGCTGGCGCGCGCGCTCGAGCGCTCGTCCTGGCGCGCCGGTCTCGCCGCCGGCGCGATTGCCGGCCTGATGGCGATCGGCCGCGACCAGGTGGCGCTGCTGTCGCCTCTATGTGGTCGCCGGCTATCGTGCTGGCCTACTGGCTCACGGGCGACTCGGGCGTGCTCGAGCGCCTGCGCGCGAGCATGCAAGCCGCTCTCGGCCGCCGCCGTGAGCGGGGCGCTGGTGGCCGCGGTTCCGGTCATCATGACCGACGCTGCTGGCGGCGCGCTCGAACCGTCCCGAGGTCAGCTACGACTCGGCGGCCGCCGGCTCGATCCATCCGGTGCACCTGCTGCAGATTCGTATTCGCCGATTTGTTCGGGGCGATGGACCCGAAGGTCGCATACTGGGCGCCGCCGAGCCCGATCTGGGACGCCGCCTGGGGCTGGCCGGGACTTTATCTCTCGCAGAACATGCCGCTGGTTTATGCCGGCGCGCTGCCGATCCTCGCGATCGTCGTCGTTCGGCCTGATCCGCGGTGTCGCCTTCGCGCGCGACATCCGGTTTCTTCACGATCGCGGCGGCGCTGATGCTGCTCTACGCGCTCGGCTCCTATACGCCGGCGTTCCACCTGATGTACGAACTGCCGTTCGTCTCGCTCTATCGCCGGGCCGCCGACGCCACCTTCGTGCTGCTGCGCGTCTGCTGGCGATCGTGGCCGGCTACCTGGTGCATCGCTGGCTCTCCGGCACGGTGCCGGCGGCCACGCGCGTTCAGCGCGCGCTCGAAATCGCTTGTGCGATCGCGTTTGTCGCGGCTGCCTTCGCGGTCGCCGCCATTCGGTGGTCGGCATCAAACCTGCGATCGTACCGGTGGTGACCGCGCTCGTCTTCACGGCCGCGGCCATCGCGATGCTCGTGCTGGCGCGCCGCGTCGATGCGCGCGCACCGGCCGCCGCGGTGACGCTGCTGGCGCTGTTCATGGCGGTCGATCTGCGCTGGAACAACGCGCCGCACGAATTGACCGCACTGCCGCGCGACCGCTTCGAAGCGCTTGCGACAGGAAACGTCCGACCAGACCGTGCGGCTGCTCAAGGCCCAACTGGCGGCGGCGGCCGCACCGGATCGCCGCGACCGCGTCGAGTTGATCGGCATCGGCTACCACTGGCCGAACCTCGGGCTCGCGCAGGGCTTCGACCATGTGTTCGGGCACAATCCGCTGCGGCTGCGCTGGTTCTATCGAGGCTACACGCGTTGGCGACACCGTGGCGCTTGCCTCGCAGCGGCAGTTTTCGCCGCTCTATCCGTCTTATCGTTCGGCCTTTGCGGACCTGCTCGGCGTGCGCTTCATCGCCACCGGCGTTCCGGTCGAAGCAGGTCGACACCTCGCTCAAGCCCGGCGATCTGAAGTTGGTCGCCCGGACCGACAGGGCCTTCATCTACGAGAACCCGCGCGCGCTGCCGCGCGTGATGCTGTTCACCGACTGGCGTCTCGCCGATTTCGACGACGTCGATCCGCAACGGCTGGCCGGATGCCGACCCGGCCCGCACGGTGCTGCTCAAGCACGCACCGGCCGGCATCGTGCGGGTTTCGGGCGGCGCGCCCGGCAGCGCCCGCATCGTCCGCTACGCCAACACCGAGATCGTCGTCGAAGTGACCGCGCCGCTCGACGAAATCCTGGTGCTCAACGACGTCTGGCATCCCTGGTGGCGGGCGACCGTGGACGGCGTGGAGACCGAAATCCTCAAGGCCAACGTGATCTTCCGCGCCGTGCTGGTGCCGCGCGGCCGCCACGTGGTGCGGTTCACTTTCCATCCGTTCATGGGCGCCATCAACGAGCTCGCAGGCAAGTTCCGTCATCAGCCGTAGGGCCGATCCCGCGTCCCGGACGCGGTGAAATTCACGATGGAGAAATGCGCCGGGACGTGAGATTGTCGCCCGCGCCAACCTCCAATAAGCGGTCATAACGGCGCGGGGCGGAAACGGAATGTCGGTCGGGGCGGCCAGCGTAGCGGTGCGAGGCGCATTCGCGCAGGCGCCCTGGTATACGCGCATCAGACTCGAACACGTGGTGATGGGCGGCGCGATCGTCGCGCTCATCGTGCTGGTGGTGCTGCCGCTCCTGTCGCTGCTGCTCGGCAGCGTGAAGGGCGAGCGAAGGGCTGAGCCTCGACCATTTCAGCGAGGTGCTGTCCGGCCGGCTCTATGTCACCGCGCTGAAGAACTCGCTCATCCTCGGCGCCTGGACCGGGCTGTTCAGCCTGATCATCGGGCTGCTGCTGGCCTGGGCGGTGAGCCGCACCGACGTGCCGTGGCAAGCCGCTGATCCAGGTCACCGCGACGCTCTCCTACCTGTCGCCGCCGTTCCTCACCGCCATCGCCTTCATCTACCTGTTCAGCCCCAATGCCGGCCTGATCAACGTGCTGATGCGCGACGTGCTCGGCCTGCCGTGGCTCACCTTCAACGTCTTCTCGATGCCGGGCCTGGTGCTGGTCACGGTGCTGCACACGTTCCCGTTCGTCTATCTGCTGGCGTCGAGCGCGCTGCAGTCGGTCGATGCCTCCTACGAGGAGGCGGCGCAAATCCTCGGCGCCAGCAAGCTGCGCACCGCGTTCTCGATCACGGCGCCGCTGGTCGCGCCGGCGATCCTGTCCGGCACGCTGCTCGCCTTCGTCAACGCGATCGCGCTGTTCGGCTCGCAGGCGATCATCGGGCTGCCCGGCCGCATCGTCACGCTGCCGACGCGCATCTACGCGCTGTTCGACTATCCGCCCGAATACGGGCTCGCGTCTGCGCTGTCGCTCGTGTTCGTGCTCATCACCGTGGTGGCGCTCTACCTGCAGCGCGCCTTCCTGGCGCGGCGCTCCTACGTGACGCTCGGCGGCAAGGGCGCGCGGCCGCAGCTGATGCGATCTCGGCGCCGTTGCGCTGGGTGCTGCTCGGCTTCGTGCTGCTGATCTTCGTCGTCGCGATCATCGCGCCCTATGCGACGCTGATCGCGGTGTCGTTCTCGAAGTCCTGGGGGCTGGATTTCTGGAAGGGGCTGACGCTCGCCAACTACAAGTTCATCCTGTTCGACTACAACGTCACCCAGCGCGCGATCCTCAACAGCCTGATGCTTGCGACCGTCGCCGCCACCATCGCGGTGCTGCTCGGCGCGGTGATCGGCTGGATCGACCTGCGCACACGCATCCCGGGCCGCAAGCTGCTCGACTACGCCGCGCTCATTCCGCTCGGGCTGCCCGGCATCGTGGTCGCGGTGGCGCTGATCCAGTTCTGGCTGGCGATGCCGCTCGCGCTCTACGGCACGCTGGCGATCCTGCTGCTCGCCTATGTCGGCCGCTACATCCCGCTCGGCGTGCGCGCCGCCAACGCGTCGCTGCGCCAGATCGATCCGTCGCTGGAGGAGAGCGCGCAGATCCTCGGCGCGTCGTGGGCGACGACCATGCGCGAGATCACGCTGCCGCTGATCCGGCCCGGCCTGTTCGCCGGCTGGCTGCTGGTGTTCGTGCCGGTGATCCAGGAGCTGTCGCGCCTCGATCCTGCTGTTCTCGTCGAGCTCGATCACGCTCGCGGTCGCGGTCTACAATCTCTACGAGACCGGCTACATCGAGCCGGTGGCGGCGCTCGCCATGATCAACATGGTGATCATCGGCGTCGCGATCTGGCTCGCCAACTGGCTCGGCGGCGGCCGCCTCGCGCGCGGCGACGCCGCCCCGGTCGGAACGTGGAGCTGAGTCGGCCTGATGGCCGGCATCACGATCCGCGGCCTGTCGAAGAGCTTCGGCGCCGGCGACGACCGACGTCGCCGCGGTCGCCGATCTCGAGCCTCGACATCACGGACAACTCGTTCGTCACGCTGCTCGGCCCGCGCGGCTGCGGCAAGACCACGACGCTGCGGCTGATCGCCGGCTACATCGTGCCCGACACCGGCACCATCGAGGTCGACGGCCGGCTCGTCTCGTCGCCCGGCAGCGTGGTGCCGCCGGAGCAGCGCGGCATGGGCATGGTGTTCCAGAACTATGCGGTGTGGCCGCACAAGACCGTGTTCGAGAACGTCGTGTTCGGCCTGAAGCTGCGCAAGGTCCCGGCCGCAGGCCGCGAAGAAGCAGGTCGAGGAGACGCTCGCGCTGGTCAATCTGACCGGGCTCGAAGGCCGCTATCCCGAACGAGCTGTCGCGGCGGCCAGCAGCAGCGCGTCGCGCTCGCGCGCAGCCTCGTGGTCGAGCCGACGATCCTGCTGCTCGACGAGCCGCTGTCCAATCTCGACGCCAAGCTGCGCGAGCGCATGCGCGTCGAGCTGAAGCAGCTGCAGCGCCGCACCGGCATCACCTTCGTCTATGTCACCCACGACCAGGCCGAGGCGCTGGCGCTGTCCGACCAGGTCGCCGTGATGCACGGCGGGCGGCTGCAGCAATACGGCACGCCGCTCGAGGTCTATGCCCGGCCGGCCAACCGCATGGTCGCCGACTTCATGGGGCTGGTGAATCTGGTGCCGGGACAAGTTGCGCGCGCTGACGAATGGCGGCGGCACCATCGAGGTCGCCGGCGGATCTTGACGCTCGATGTCGCCGAGCTCGACGGGCTCGCCGCCGGCGACAGCGTCGAGATCGCCATCCGGCCGGAGAATATCCGCCTCGCCGCGCCGACACGGCGCCGCGGCGCGGGCTCGCAACGATCACCAACCACGTCTTCCTCGGCAACATCAGCGAGTATTATGCGACGCTGCCGTCCGGCCAGGTGCTGCGCGTGCAGACCCATCCGCTGCAGCAGTTCGCCGTCGGCGAACAGGTGGCGGTCGAGATCGATGCGACGCAATGCAGCGTCTTCCGCAGCGCGTCCGATCGGCATGAGCGATCGCGCTACAAGTTCCAAACGAGAGCGGAGCACCAGCATGAACAAGCCCGTGTCGCCATGCCGCCGTGATCCGCGGCGAGGAGCACTGGACCAACAAGGGCGACGTCCGGCTGTTTCTGTGGGAGAAGCACGCCGGCGATCCGGCCGGGACCGGCCGGCACCATCCTGTTCGTGCACGGCTCGTCGATGGCCTCGCAGCCGACCTTCGACCTGCAGGTGCCGGGCCGGCCGTCGCGCGATGGACTGGTTCGCCGCGCGCGGCTACGACACCTGGTGCGTCGACATGGAGGGCTATGGCCGCTCCGACCAAGGACCGCGACCACAATTCGCCCATCGCCAACGGCGCCGACGACTGCTTCGCGGCCGCGCGACTACATCGAGAAGACTGCGGGGCAAGAAGCCGCTCCTGGTCTACGGCATCTCCTCGGGCGCGCTGCGCGCCGCGCTTGTTCGCGCAGCGCCATCCCGAGCGGGTGAAGCGGCTCGCGCTCGACGCCATCGTGTGGACCGGCGAGGGCCGCCCGACGCTGGCCGAGCGCAGCAAGAAGCTGCCGGAGTTCCGCGCCAAGAACCGCCGGCCGATCGACCGCAAGTTCGTGCGCTCGATCTTCGAGCGCGACCATCCCGGCACCGCCGACGACAACGTGATCGAGGCGTTCGCCGACGCGATCCTCAAGCTCGACGATTCGATGCCGACCGGCACCTATGTCGACATGTGCTCGAACCTGCCGGTGGTCGACCCGGCGAAGATCACGGTGCCGACCATCATCATGCGCGGCGAGTACGACGGCATCGCGAGCTTCGACGGACCTGATCAAGTTCTTCGAGAAGCTGCCCAACCCCGACAAGCAGTTCGCGGTGATGCCGGGCATCGCGCACGCCTCGTTCCAGCAGAAGAACTACGATGATCTGCTATCACATCCTGGCGAGCTTCTTCTCGCAGCCGGAGCCGATCTATCGCGGGCGCATTGACGCACGATGTCATCCGGCCGAGCGCGCGAGCGCCGACCCACGACGCACTGCATTGCCGGGCTCGTCGCCGGCATCCATCCGTCGCAAGATGGATGCACCGGGTCATAGGCGCGGATCGCGCCGTCGGACGACGTGCCGGGCATGACGGCCGAACGATCGGCACCGGGAGGAGACGACAATGCTCAAGTCGCAGTGACGTCGCTTGCGCTGCATCGCGCTGATCGCGCTCGCCGTTGCCGCGCCACGCGCAGGACGCCGTCGACGTCGCCAAGGCGAAGGCCGAGGGCAAGGTGGTCTGGTACACCTCGACGCCGATCGAGCAGGGCGCAGAAGATCGCCGACGCCGTTCCAGAAGGAGACCGGCATCAAGGTCGAGATGTTCCGCTCCGGCGGCTCGGCGATCCTGCGCCGCTTCCAGCAGGAGATGGACGCCGGCCGCGTCGCGGTCGACGTGCTGACCACTTCCGATCCCGCCGCGGCCGCCAATGCGCTCGGCACGCAAGGGCGCTGTTCGTCGCCTTCAAGCCGAAGAATTTCGACAAGGTGCCGGACGCCGCCAAGGACCCGAACGGCTGTTCGTCGGCGCAGCGGCTCAACCTGATGACCAACTACCTGCGCACCGACAAGGTCGCCGGCCGCCGACGAGCCGAAGACCTGGGACGATCTCACCGACCCGAAATACAAGGGCAAGCTGGTGATGACCGATCCGTCGTTCACCTCGCTGCAGGTGTCGGTGGTCGGCATGATGTCGAAGGAGCGCGGCTGGGGCTTCTACGAGAAGCTGCGCGCGAACGACATCATGATCGTGCAGGGCAACCAGCAGGTCGTCCGACATGCTCAAGCGCGGCGAGCGGCTGATCGCGGTCGGCGCGCTCGATTCCTATGCCGCCGACGACCGCGAAGGCCGGCCATCCGATCAAGACGCTCTATCCGACCGACGGCGTGTTCGTGATCCCGTCGCCGACCTCGGTCGTGAAGGGCTCGCCCAATCCGAACGCCGCCAAGCTGTTCGCCGAGTTCATGATCGGCGACGCCGCGCAGAAGATCTTTCCCGCCGACGGCGGCTACTCGGCGCGCATCGACATCGCGCCGCCGGCAGGCTCGCCCGACCTCAGGAGCCTGAAGATCCTCGCGGTCGACTACGACTACATCGAGAAGGAGACCGCCCGCATCAAGCGGCGGTTCAACGAGATCTTCCAGTAGAGCTCGACCGGGTCGGCCCAAACGGTCATTGCTGGCCCGTTGTTACCGTAACGGGCCAACCCATCATTCCTGTGCAAAGCCCCCCGGCGTCCGCGCTATCCGGCGACGACCCTGCTAGAAGCAGTCTGGGTGCGAGCCGGGTGCCCCGACATGCTGCAGTGGTTCCATACGCTTCTGCCGCGCGAAGAGAAGTTCTTCGACCTCTTCGCACGCCATTCCGAAGTCGTCGTCGCAGGCGCCAAGGCGCTGCGCCAGATGCTCGAAGGCGGCGACGCCGTCACGCTGCATTGCAAGACCGTGATCGACCGCGAGCACGACGCCGACAACATCACGCGCGAAGTGCTGATCGCGGTGCGCCGCAGCTTCATCACGCCGTTCGACCGCGGCGACATCAAGGACCTGATCACCGTCGATGGACAACGCCATCGACCAGATGCAGAAGACCGCCAAGACCATCATGCTGTTCGACCAGCGCGCGTTCACGCCGCAGCAGCGGGAAATGGGCGACGCAATCGTGACCGCCGCCGCGCTGGTGCAGGAGGCGATGCCGCTGCTGTCGTCGATCAACACCAACGCCGGCCGCGTCAACGTCCTCACCGAGCAGATATCCAAGATCGAAGGCCACGCCGACGACTTGCACGACATCGGGATGCAGGAACTCTACCGTATCAATCAGCCGGCCAATGCGATGGCGTTCTTCGTCGGCTCCGAGATCTACGACCATCTCGAAAAGGTCGTGGATCGCTTCGATGACGTTGGCGAACGAAATCCAGGGCATCGTGCTCGAGAACGTCTAGTATTCAGGCCAGCCGGGATGGATGTCGTTACGCTCGCGCTGCCGCTGCTGATCGCCCTGATCGTGGTCGCGCTTGCGTTCGATTTCCTCAACGGCCTGCACGATGCCGCGAACTCGATCGCCACGATCGTGTCGACCCGCGTGTTGCGCCCGCAGACCGCGGTGGCCTGGGCGGCGTTCTTCAATTTTGTCGCCTTCTTGGTGTTCGGAGCGCATGTCGCGCAGACGGTCGGTACCGGCATCATCTCCGCCGATATCGTCGATCCACGCGTCGTATTCGGCGCCCTGATGGGCGCGATCAGCTGGAACCTGCTGACCTGGTGGCTCGGCCTGCCGTCGTCGAGCTCGCACGCGCTGATCGGCGGCCTGGTCGGCGCCGGTACGGCAAGGTCGGCATCTCCGCGATCGTCTGGTGGGGGCTCGCCAAGACCAGCGCGGCGATCGTGCTGTCGCCGTTGACCGGCTTCATGCTGGCGATGCTGCTGTTCCTGATCGTCTCGTGGTTGTTCGTGCGCTACACGCCATATGCGGTCGACCGCATCTTCCGCACGCTGCAAATGGTGTCGGCGGCGCTGTATTCGCTCGGCCACGGCGGCAACGATGCGCAGAAGACCATGGGCATCATCACGGTGCTGCTCTTCTCGCAGGGCTATCTGGGCGGCGAGTTCCACGTGCCGCTGTGGGTCATGTTCTCCTGCTACGCCGCGATGGGCCTGGGCACGCTGATCGGCGGCTGGCGCATCGTCCATACGATGGGATCGCGCATCACGCGGCTCACGCCCTTCCAGGGATTTTGCGCGGAGACCGGCGGCGCCATCACGCTGTTCGCGGCGACCGAGCTCGGCATGCCGGTATCGACCACCCATACGATCACCGGCTGCATCATCGGCGTCGGTGCGGCGCGGCGCGTGTCGGCGGTGCGCTGGGGCGTGGCGAACAACATCATGGTCGCCTGGATCATCACGATCCCGGCGTCGGCCTTCATCGCGGCGCTGTTCTACGCGCTGGCCGGGCTGTTCTGACCGCCGGTCAGACCGCGACCTTCTGCAGGAAGCCTTCGACCTCGGCCGCGCAGTTCGGCCGCGGCGGCCTCGACCGCCTCCGATGCCGCCAGCACGGTCTCGGCCGAACCGCGGGTCTCGGTCGCGGCGCCAGCGACCTCGCCGAGCACGGTCACGATCTCCTTGGTGCCGAGCGCCGCGCTCGTGACGTTCTGCGAGATTTCGCCGGTCGCGGCGCTCTGCTGCTGCACCGCCGCCGCCACCGACGCGGTGTGATCGTTGATCTCCTGCATGCGGTCGGCGATCCGGCGGATGGCCGTGACGGCGGCGCCGGTCGACGCCTGCACGGCGGCGATCTGGCTCGCGATTTCCTCGGTCGCCCTCGCGGTCTGCACCGCGAGCGACTTCACCTCCGCCGCCACCACCGCGAAGCCGCGGCCGGCCTCGCCGGCGCGCGCCGCCTCGATGGTGGCGTTGAGCGCCAGCAGGTTGGTCTGCCCGGCGACGTCCTGGATGAGCTTGACCACGTCGCCGATCTTCTGCGCGGCCTGCGCCAGCGAACCGATCTGGTCGTTGGTGCTGCGCGCTTCGCCCGCGGCGACGCCGACAAGGTGGCTGGTCTGGTCGAGTTGCCGGCTGATCTCGTCGATCGACGCCGACAGTTCGTTGGCGGCCGATGCGGCGATCTCGACGTTGGCGGACGCTTCGTTCGACGCGTTGACCGCGCCCTCGGCGCGATGCGAGGTCTGGCGCGACGCCGAGAACAGCGTGGTGGCGGTTGAACGCATCGAGCCGGCGTGGTCGCCGAACGTGCCCAGCATCGCCTCGACGCGCTCGCGGAACCCCGCGATCGCCGCATCGATCATGACGCGCCGCTGCTCATGCGACACCAGCCGGTCGTGCTCCTGATCCTGACGGCGGCGCTCGGTCACGTCCTGGTGGGTGGCCACCCAGCCACCGTCCGCCATCAGGCGGCTCGAGACCGAGATGACCCGGCCGTCGGGCAGCTCGCGGATGTCGACCATCGCCTTCTTGTCGCGCATCCGGCGCATCGTGTCGGCGATGTAGTGTTCCGGCTCCCCGGCGAACGTTCCGGTGTTCTTGCGCTGGTACAGCAGATCGCGCAGCAGGACGCCGGGCTTCGCGAGCGTAGGATCGAGACCGTAGATCTCGACGTAGCGGTCGTTGCACAGCACCAGGCGGGTCGCGCCATCGAACATGCAGAGGCCCTCTGACATGTTGCTGAGCGCGGCCTTGAGACGCGCTCGACGCGTGCGGACCCGCCGGTAGAGCAAAGCGGCGCCGCAGCCGGCCAGGATGACACCGGCCAGCACAATGGCGAGGATCCGCCAGTCAAAGTCGAACGGAAGTCCGGAAAGACCACCCAGCATGTCGCGAGAAACCCGATCAGGTTGAGACGGTGAGGGTAGCCACAACCGGTTGTTTTAGGGTTAATCCCGCGCCACCGGTCCGGACGCCCGTCCGGAAGGATTTATGATGAAAATCAGCGACTTACGTTCGACCGACGGATGCGCGCCTTGACAGACCGCAGCCGCGGCGCGACACGGAACATGAGCCGGGGGATCGCCGCCGATGCACCGCATATTCGCCTGCCGCTGGATTTGGATGGCTGCCGCCATCCTCCTCACGGCCTCCGTGCTCCTGGCGCCCGTCAAGGCCGAAGACTCGTCCGCCAACGACCCGGCCCAGTTCGAGGCCATCCGGCTGCTGCTCGACCGCATCGAGGTCACGCTGCGCCGCGAAGGACTGACGGTCCAGGCACTCTACGACCTCGGGCAGAGCGCTCAATCCGGCGCGCGACGATCTGCGCGGCGGATCGCCGACCTGGAGCCGCAACTCGCGCAGCTCGAGGAGCGCGTCAAGCAGCTCGGTCCCCCGCCCGCCAAAGACGCCGCCGCCTGAAGACCCGGCGCTCGCCGCAGAGCGCGCGCGCCTCAACAAGGAATACAGCGCGATCGAGGCGGCCGTTGAAGCAGGCGCGCCTGCTGGCTTCCCGCGCCGACCAGCTTTCCGAGCAGATTACCGAACTGCGGCGCTCCGCTCTATGCGCGGCAATTGTTCGAGCAAACGCCGAGCGTGCTGTCGCCGACCCTCTGGCTCGATTCCGCGCATGCGCTGGGCGCCGAGCTCCGCGAGCTTGGACAGATTCTGCGCTCGTGGACCGATCTGTTGCGCGCTCCGGAGAACCTGTCGCACGCCGGCGGCGCGCTGCTGACGCTGCTGGCGATCGGCGCCGTGCTTCTGCTGTTGCGGCGCTGGCTGCGGCGGCGCGTCGCCGCCCCCGGTGCGCCGACCCGGTTCGGCAAAGCGGTGACGGCGTTGGGCGTCGTGCTGCGGATCGTGCTGGTCGCGCCGCTCGCCGCCGCGGCGGTCATCGCGGTGCTGGACCACTTCGGCCTGCTGCCCGATCGCCTGATCGAGATCGCCTACGGACTGGCGATCGGGGTTGCGATCGCGGCCGCGGGCCGCGCCGTCGCCACCGGCGTGCTGGCGCCCGAGGCGCCGGAGCGCCGCCTGATCGCACTCGACGATACGACGGTCGCGGTGCTGATGCGCGCGCTGGTGTGGAGCGCGCGCGCGATGGGCCTGCTGGTGCTGCTGCTGGTCGTGCACAAGGTGCTGGCGGCGGCGCCGGTGCTGCTGGTCACCACCAACATGGCGTTCGCGCTGGCGGTCTGCGGACTGCTCGCGCAGCTTCTTTGGGCCTCGTACCGCCCGCGTGAGAACGTCGAAGCCGAGACGCTGCCGCGCGCGCTGTGGATCCGGGCGATCGGCTGGCTGGTGCTGACCGTGATGGTGGTCGCGCTGCTGGCCGGTTACTCGGGCTTCGCGACCTTCGTTGCCGAGCGGATGCTGTCGACGCTTGCCGTGATCGGCATGCTCTACCTGCTGCTCATCTTCACGCACACGCTGTTCATCGAGCGGCTCGGCGCCGGAACCGTCCGCGGCCGCGCGATCGCGGCGAATTTCGGCGTCAGTCCGCGGCGGCTCGGGCTGATCGCAAGCCTGCGTCTCGGGCGGCATCTGCCTGTTCCTGATCCTGGGCGCGATGGTCCTGATCGTCGGCCCGTGGGAGGTAACTGCCGGCGATTTCCTCGACACGCTGAAGAGCTTCGCGTTCGGTTTCCGGATCGGCGAAGTCACGATCTCGTTCGGTGCGATCCTGGCGGCGGTGTTCTGGCTGCTGCTGGCGCTGCTCATCACCAAGGCGATGCAGAAGTGGCTCGAACGCTACCTGTTGCCGCGCACCGAGCTCGAGCCGAGCCTGCAGCAGTCGATCGCCGCCATCGCCGGCTATATCGGCGTGATCGTCGCGATCGTGCTGGCGCTGACGCAGCTCGGCATCGATCTGCAGAAAGTGGCGCTGATCGCCGGCGCGCTGTCGGTCGGCATCGGCTTCGGCCTGCAATCCATCGTCTCGAACTTCGTCTCCGGACTGATCCTGCTCACCGAGCGGCCGATCCGCGTCGGCGACCTGGTCGTGGTCAAAGGCGAGGAGGGCTACGTCCGGCGCATCCGCGTGCGGGCGACCGAGATCGAGACTTTCGAGCGCGCCAGCGTCATCATTCCCAACGCCGAGTTCATCACCAGCGCGGTGAAGAACTGGACGCACGCCAACACCACCGGCCGGATCATCGTTAAGGTCAGGCTGCCGTACGACTGCGATCCCGACCTGGTGTGCGAGACGCTGCTGGCGAGCGCGAGCGAACATCCGCGCGTTCTCAAGCAGCCGCAGCCGCGCGCGCTGCTGCTCGGCTTCGGCGAGAACGCGCTGGAGTTCGAGCTGCGTGCCTATGTGGGGCACGTCGACGACGGGCTGCTGACCAAGAGCGACCTGCACCTCGAGATCCTGCGCCGATTCCGCGCCGCCAAGATCGAGATGACCTCGCCGCAGGCGATCGCTCTCACGCGCCCCGCATCCGGCTAGGCGTGAAGTACGCTTGCCCCTGACGACGAACCACCGCGGCACACTCGGTGGCCCCCTCTCCCGCTTGCGGGGGAGGGTTGGGGAGGGGGCGACTACACACGAATCCCCTTGGCCGCCCCCCTCCCTAGCCCTCCCCCAGCAAGAGGGCGTTCACGCCGGTCTTCGACGGGCTATGCGGGGAAGGGGACGCTACGGCGCAGCCCAAGGCAATGGATTCCCATCGGAAATCCGCAATCTGCCGTCCGGCCTTCTCCATGCTTCTGCCATGCTGGCATGGCAACGAGGCGAACTCTGGCGAGGGGGACGGACGATGGGGGCTACAGGCTTGCTTTGGCGATTGACCGGACTGGCCGGCGCTGGCACTGCTCGGCGCCTGCGTGACCGACCGCGACCCGGTGATGACCGATCCGAGCTTCTACCGCAGCTGACGACCGCCGACGCCAAGGTCGACGCCAAGATGGCGGCCTCGATGATTTCCGGCTACCGCGCCAACAACGGCCTCACTGCCGTCACGGTCGATCCGGCACTGATGAAGATGGCCGAGGAGCAGGCCCGCGCCATGGCGGCGCGCGACAAGCTCGACCATAGCGTCAGCCGCGAGTTCAGCGACCGGCTCCGCGCCAGTGGCTACAACGCCAGCGCGGCGGCCGAGAACATCTCGCGCCGGCTACCACACGCTGGCCGAAGCCTTCTCGGGCTGGCGCGACTTCGCCGCCGCATCGCAAGAACATGCTGCTCAACGGCGCGACCAAGATCGGCATCGCCGCGGTCCAGGCGCCGAAATCCAAGTTCAAGGTGTACTGGGCGCTGATCATCGCCGCGCCCGACGGCGGCCGCGGCTAGGGGTCTCGTTTGGCCACGCACGTGTCCCGGATGCGGTGCAGCACGCGTAGCGCGATGCACTGCTGATCCGGGACCGCAACAGACACCGCCTTCTTTGCGATCCCGGGTCTGCGGCGCGCCACTTCGCTAAGAGGCTAGGTGCTGCGCCGCGCCCGGGACGCGTGCCTTGGTACTTTGACTAGTTAGCGTCTAGGAGTCGGCGCCCTGCGCGGCCACCAGGTCGAAGAGCTCTCTCCCGTACGTCGCTGCGCGTCGTCGAGCAGCGGCTTCACCGCCGCCGCGAACGCGTCGTGCTCGCCCGCGCGTCAGCTCGACGATCTCGCAGCCCTCCGCCTCGATCGCCTTGCGCGCGTCCTCCTCTTCCTGCACGTGCAGGTCGCGCTGGAACGCGATCGCCTCCGTCACCGCCTCGCGCATCGCGCGCTGCAGGTCGGCCGGCCAGGCGTCGAACGCGGTCGCGATGCAGGAAGATCGGCCGCGAGATGTAGAAGTGATTGCTCAGCGTGTGGAAGCGGTGGAACTTGTGCACGCCGTAGGTCACGGTGTTGGAGAGCGGATTCTCCTGCGCGTCGAGCGTGCCGGCCTTGATCCCTGCGATCGCCTCGGTGAGGTCCATGCGGCAGCGGCACCGCGCCCAGGAGCTCGAAGGTCCGCTCCTGCACCTTGCTCGGCAGCACGCGGATGCGCATGCCCTTCGAGGTCGGCGGGCGTGCGCACCGGCCGCACCTTGTTGGAGATGTGGCGGAAGCCGTTCTCGAACCAGCCGAGGATGCGGTAGTTCGCGCGCTCCTCGATCTTGCGCGCCAGCACGTCGCCGAGCGCGCCGTCCATCGCCGCGCGCGCCGCCGCGGTGTCGGCGAACAGGAACGGCAGGTCGACGAAGCCGAGCTCCGGCACGCGGTCGGTCAGGTAGCTCGACGACTGATAGCCGAGCGTCAGCAGGCCGCTGCTCGACCAGCCACAGGATGTCGTCGGCGCGATAGCCGAGATCCATGATGTTCCAGACGTACTTGACGTCGACCCGGTCGCCGAACTCGGCCGTCGAGCCGGTCGCCGATGAGTTTCAGCGCGCGGCTGAAGCCGGTGGTCGCGGGCCGTAGCCGCCCATGCGGATCTGGATCGGATTGGTCATCTCATCTCGTCGGACGTCCGTTGCGGGCGGCGCGCAGGCTCAGCGGCACGGCGATTCCCGACCGACCGCCGATGCCGAGCCCGATGATGACGAAGATACCCGCCACGCCGATGGCGGCGGCGACCAGACCGGCGAGCGCCGGAAACACCACCTGGCCGATGCGGTTGCCGGTCATCCGCAGCGTCAGCGCCGTGCCGTAAGCGCCGGCCGGCGCCAGATAGCACCACGCCGGACAGCGTCAGCGTCGACGCGATGCCCATGCCGAAGCCGAGCACCACCATGGTGGCGTACATCGCCGGCAGCGACATCGGCATCGCCAGCGCGCCGAACGCCGCGGCGCTGCACCAGCATGCTGACCAAGGTGAGCGGCGCGCGGCCGACCGCGAAGATCAGGCGGGAGTAGAACACGCGCGACACCAGCGACGCGGCGGACCGCACCGTCAGCAGCAGGCCGATATTGGTGGCGTCGATCTGCCGCTCGGCGCCGAGCGCCGGCATGTAGATCACCAGCAGATCGAGCGCCGTCACCGTCACGACGCTGGCGATGAAGATCGCCGGCAGCCCGCGGGTGTGCAGCAGCGCCCGAATCGGCACGAGGGCGGCGTCCTTGCCGGGGCGGGCCGCGCTGCGCGCCGTGCGGATCATCAGCGCCACCGCCATGCGCTACGACTGCGATGCCGAGACTGATGACGAACAGCGTCCCGGTCGGCGGCAGCGACGCGGAGCCGCCAATCCAGCCCACCACCAGCGGGCCCAGCCCCCTGCCCGACCGCGGCGGCAATCATGTAGTAGCCGAGCACGTTCTCGCGGCTGCGCGGCCCGCCGGCGCGCACCATCAGCATCTGGTGCCCGGCCATGCAGAACATGTGGCCGAAGCCCAGCAGCACCGACAGCCCAAGCGAGATGCAGCGCCGATCGACGGCCACAGCCAGAAGCCGACGCAGGCAACGAGGATCAGCACGTTGCCGATCCGGATCGCATGGGCGTCGTTGCCGCGGTCGATCCAGCGCCCGAGCTTGACCGCCGAGAACACCGGGATGATGGCAAAGCCGGTGGCAATGACGCCGAGCCAGAAGCACCGGCAGGCCGAGCTCGAGCGCCCGGTAGGACGTGGTGATCCGGATGATCAGGATCATCGTCTGCAGGAGCACGACATGGGCAACGAACGGATACAGCAAGCCGTAGTCGATATCGCCCTTGGGCGATTCTGACGGCTTCGGCTCCTCGGACATGGACGGTCGCTTCTCTCGCTCCGGCGGCCTGATTCCGCCGAACCGTGGACGTTAGCGAGCGCCGCGCCCCGCGCAAAGGCCGTTGCGCGGGGATCGCCCCATGGAAATCCGCATGCGCTCGTGTGTTGGCTTTGCGACGAATATCCACCGCGTAACCGCGGGCCTTACTCCCCAGGAGAAAGGTGCCGGGTGGTGGCCGGCACCGCGAAAGCTCTCCCAAAGCTCTTCCAAAATGGGAGTGAGCAGATCGAGTTTGCCGCTCGATGTGACCGGCCGACTTGCCGTATCATACAGCCCGACCGTGCCGCCTGGACGCGGCGAGGTCACGCATGTGCATCACAACAGGCTCGGGCGCCGGGGCAAAGGGCCGTGACCGCTTCGCTCTCGTTGAACCTCTACCGCATCATCGTCATCGGCGTGACCGCGCTCGCCGTGCTGGCGCCGCTCTCGCTCGTCTTCTACCAGAGCTTCCTGACCGCGCCGTTCTTTGCCACGAACGCACGCCTGAGTTTCGGCGCCTACGCGTTCGTGTTCAGCGATCCGGACTTCTGGTCCGCCTTCGGCAACACGCTGGTGGTGACGTCCGGCATGACCATGATCGCGGTGCCGCTCGGCGCCGGCCTCGCCTTCCTGATGACGCGAACCGACTTGCCGGGCCGCGAATGGCTCGAGCCGGTGATCCTGATCCCTATTTTCGTGTCGGCGGTCGTGCTCGCTTTCGGCTACGTGGTGGCGCTCGGCCCGGTCGGCATCCTGTCGACGCTGGTCGAGGACGTAATCGGTTTCGTGCCGTGGAACCTGTATTCGATGCCGTCGCTGATCGCGATCGCGGGCCTCACTCACGTGCCGCACGTCTATCTCTACACCGCGGCCGCGCTGCGCGGCCTGAGCAGCGACATCGAGGAGGCGGCGCGCACCACCGGCGCAAGCCCGCTGCGGGTCGCGGTCGACGTCAGCCTGCCGATGGTGCTGCCCGCCATCCTGTTCGCCGGCGTGCTGGTGTTCTTTCTCGGGTTCGAGCTGTTCGGTCTGCCGCTGGTGCTGGGCGATCCGCAGAACGTGCTGATGCTCGCCACCTATCTCTACAAGCTGACCAACAAGCTCGGCGTGCCGTCCTATCAGCTCATGGCGGTGGTGGTCGTCGTCATCGTGGCGATCACCGTGCCGCTCATCTTCATGCAGCGGCAATTACTGAAAGAGGCGCAGCGCTACGCCTCGGTGCGCGGCAAGGGCCTGCGCTCCGCGCCGCTGCGCCTCGGCGTCTGGCGCTGGCCGGCGTTCATCGCCATTGCGGTGTGGTTCGCCGTGACGGTTGCAATCCCGCTGTTCGGCATCACGCTGCGGTCGTTCGTCGAGACCTGGGGGCCGGGTGTCGCGCTCTCGGAAGTGCTGACTCTCCAGCACTATCGCGACCTGTTCGACTACCCGAACCTGATCCGCGGCATGGTCAACACTCTGGGTATCGGCGTGATCGGCGGCGCGGTGGCGATCGTCGGCTACACGGCGATTGCGCTGTCGATCCACCGCTGGAACTCGCCATGGACGCGCGCGGTCGACTATCTGGTGATGGTGCCGCGCGCCATGCCGGGACTGGTCGCGGGCCTCGCGCTGCTCTGGGTGTTCCTGTTCGTCAAGCCGCTGACACCGCTGCGGGAGACGCTGATCTCGGTCTGGCTCGCCTATACGATCGTCTGGCTGGCCTACGGCATGCGGCTCATCTCCGGCACCTTGCTGCAGGTCGGCCCCGAACTCGAAGAAGCGGGGCGCACCATGGGGGCGAGCGATCTCAGGGTAAAGCGCGACGTGACTGTGCCGCTCATTCGCTACGGAATGCTGGCGAGCTGGCTGCTGATCTTCCTGATTTTCGTGCGGGAGTATTCCACCGGCATCTATCTGCTCGGTCCCGGCACCGAAGTGATCGGCTCGCTGCTGGTGTCGCTGTGGGGCACCGGCGCGGTCGATCTCGTTGCCGCGCTCTCGGTCGTCAATGTGCTGATGATCGGCGTCGGCCTCGCCATCGCCGTCCGTTGCGGAGTGCGTCTGCATGGCTGACCTCACTGTCACCGACCTCGCATTGCGCTACGGCGACAACGAGATCCTGCGCGGCGTCTCGGTCCGCGTGCCGCCCGGCAAGGTCGTCGCTCTGCTCGGTCCCTCGGGCAGCGGCAAGACCACGCTGCTGCGCGCGGTGGCCGGCCTCGAAACGCCATATCGCGGCACGATCGCGCTGGGCGAGCAGGTGTTCTTCGACGCCGCGCAAAACATCGACCGGCCGGCCGAGGCCCGCGGGCTGGGTCTCGTCTTCCAGTCCTACGCGCTGTGGCCGCACCGCACCGTGTTCGAGAACGTCGCCTACGGCCTCAAGCTGCGTAAAGTCCCCGCGGCCGACATCGAGAAACGGGTTGCGCAGGCGCTGTCGCAAATCGGCCTGGGCGATCTCGCGGCGCGCTACCCGCACCAGCTCTCGGGCGGCCAGCAGCAGCGCGTCGCGCTCGCCCGCGCGCTGGTCTATCAGCCGGCCGTCATCCTGCTCGACGAGCCGCTGTCCAACCTCGACGCCAAGCTGCGCGAGGAAGCGCGCGCTTGGCTGCGGCAGCTCATCGTCTCGCTCGACCTTGCCGCATTGATCGTGACGCATGACCAGATCGAGGCGATGGCGGTCGCCGACCGCATCACGCTGCTCAACAACGGCCTGATCGAGCAGGAAGGGTCACCGACCGATCTCTACCGCGAGCCGGCGACGGCGTTCGCCGCCGAGTTCATGGGCAACAACAACCGTCTGGAAGGCACGCTGGTGGAGCGCGCCGACAAGACCGCGGTAATCGAATTGATGGGCATGCGGCTCGAAGGCGTCGCGCGCTCCGGCGCGCTGACCGGCGAGAAGGTGACCGGCATCATCCGGGTCGAGAAGGTGCTGCTCGGTGGCGGTCCCGGCCCAAACCGCATGTTGATGTCGTTGAAGACCCAGATGTTCATCGGCGAACGCTGGGAGATGGTGTTCGTCAAGGACGCGCTGACCGTCCGGGCCTACTCGTCGGCGCCGCTGCGGCACGAATTCTACCACGTCGAGTTTCCGGCGAGCGCGCTGTGGGTGTTTTGATTGCGAACATCGACAACGGTCGGGTGTATCGAAGCACGATCGCGCAACAAAACGCGGTGTGCTCCCCTCCCCCTTGTGGGGAGGGGTTGGGGGTGGGGGTGGTTGTTGGTGAGAGTTCTCGCGCAACAACTGCTACCCCCCTCCCCAACCCTCCCCCACAAGGGGGAGGGAGCAGACCGCATTCGCGGCTTGATTGAGGTTTGCCGATAGAGACGTGACGAGCATGACGATCAAAGCCATCCGCATTCATGAGAACGGCGGGCCGGAGGTGCTGCGCTGGGAGGATCATGAGATCGCGCCGCCCGGCCCGGGCGAGGCGCGCGTGCGGCACACCGCGATTGCGGTCAACTACTCGGACGTCAACGTCCGCCAGGGCGGCTTCTACATCGCGCGCCCGCTGCAGTTTCCGGTGATCCTCGGCAACGAGGCGGCCGGAACCGTCGCCAGCGTCGGACCCGACGTGAGCGGCGTCGCGCCCGGCGACCGCGTGGCCTATGCGGGCATGCGCGGCGAGTTCTTCGAAAACACCGGCGCCTACGCGCAGGAACGCAACGTCCCTGCTGAACGTCTGGTCAAGCTGCCCGACGGCGTCAGCGACCGGCAGGCCGCCGGCATGATGGTGAAGGGGTTCACGGCGTCGCTGATCGTCAATCACGTCTACCGGCCGAAGCCCGGCGACACGATCCTGATCCACGCCGCCGCGAGCGGCGTCGGTCTCATCCTCACGCAATGGGCGAAGCATCTCGGCGCGACCGTGATCGGCACTATCGGTTCGGCCGCGAAGGCCGAGGTCGCCAGGGCGCACGGCTGCGAACACGCGATCCTCTACCGCGAGACCGACTTCGCCGCCGCGGTGAAGCGCATCGTCCCGCAGGGCGTCTCGGCAGTCTTCGACGGCGTCGGCAAGGACACCTTCATGGCGTCGCTCGCCTGCGTGCGGCCGTTCGGCATGCTGGTGAACTACGGCAACGCGTCGGGCCATCCGCCCCCGCTCGATCTCCTGCTGCTCGCCAAGGGCGGCTCGCTGTCGGTCTGCCGGCCGGCGCTGTCGAGCCTCACCCGCGATGCCGCGCGCATGCGCGCCGCAGCGGCGGAACTGTTCGACCTGGTGGCGCGCGGCGTGCTGAAGATCGAGATCGGCCGGACCTACCCGCTGAGCGACGCGGCTGCGGCGCATCGCGACGTCGAGCAGCGAAAGACCGCGGGTTCGATCGTGCTGCTGCCGTAAGCACTGGGTCCCCGCTTTCGCGGGGACGAGCGGAGAGAGCGTGATCGCGGGACGAAGTTACGCCAGCCGGCCATGCGACTTCGGCCAGGTGGCGAACGGCTGTTGCACCAGCGCGCTGTTGTAATACGCGCGCTGTCCGGTGACTTCCACGCCGATCCAGCCAGGCCGTTCGATGTGCTGGCGCTCGTCGCGGAGTTCGACCTCGGCGATGACCAGTCCGGCATTCTCACCGGAGAACACGTCGATCTCCCATGCCAGGTCGCCCCAGGGCACGACGTGGCGCATCTTCTCGATCACGAGGCCTTGCCGGAGCTGAATGAGCGCCTCAGCTTCCAGGACCGGAATGGAATACTCCAGCTCAAGCCGGCGCAGGTCCACCGGGCGCGACTTGATGCTCAGTGTCGCCACACCGTCGCCCTTGATACGGACCCGGATCGATGCCTTGCCGTCGGAGGACAAGTAGGCCTGCCGGATCGGAATTCGCGTGGTGACTAATTCCCGCCAACCGTCGTCCGAAACCAGGAATTTGCGCTCGATTTCGACGCTCATGCACCACCCGCCGGCGGGATGTCGGCGATCGGAACGCGGTTGCTACACAAGATGCGAAAAACACGTTCCCGAACGCCGGATGACTGCGCCGGTTGAGCTGGATTGAGCATGAGGCCGTGTGACGGTGTTGTGAAACCGCGGTCCTGATAACAAACCGGCATAGGGATGACAAGGCGGGGCAATGGGCGGGCATCTGCCCCGATGCGGTTTACGCCGAAGTCCGTCATTGCGAGCGGAGCGAAGCAATCCAGCGCTTAAGGGAGTTCTGGATTGCTTCATCGCTTGCGCTCCTCGCAACGACGGAGGGCGAGTCCCCGCTATTCCATCGTAATGCCGAGTTCACGCACCGCGCGGCCGAACGCGTCGCGCTCGCGGGCGAGGAATGCCTTCACGTCCTGGGTCTGGCTCGGCTCGATGCCCTGCGTGAGGTACATCTCGCGCACTTTGGGTTCGGCGAGCGCCAGCGCGGTCTCCTGCCGCAACAGCGCGACGATCTCGGCGGGCGTGCCTTTGGGGACGAGCAGCACGTTCCAGCTCGCCAGCTCGAAATCCTTGATGCCCGCCTCCTTGAACGTCGGCACGTTGGGCAACGCCGTCGAGCGCGCGTCGCCCGTCACCGCCAGCGCCTTGACGCTGCCGGAATCGATCGCGCCCTTGGCGGCCGCCAATCCCGCATAGAACATGTCGATATGGCCGGCGACGACGTCGGCGACCGCCTGCCCGCCGCCCCGATACGGGATATGCCGCACGTCGAGATTGTTCACGCGGTTGAACCAGGCGCCGAGGACGTGCGGCGGCGCGCCGATGCCGCCGCCGAACGTGTACTTGCCGGGCGCGCCGCGCATCTCGGCGATGAATTCCTGCAGATTGTTGGCGCGGACGTTCTTCGAGACGATCAGCACGAGCGGGACGATGCCGGTCACCGCAATCGGCTCGAAGTCGTCGATCGAATATTTGGCGCCCTTGGAGATCTGCGGCGCCACCACCAGTTCGGAGGTGTAGCCTTCGTAGAGCGTATAGCCGTCGGGCGCGGCGCGCGCCGCCAGCGTCGCGCCGATCGTGCCGCTGCCGCCAGCTTTGTTGAGCACGACGAACGACTGCCCGAGCCGTTCCTGGAATTTCGTGCGCCAGCGCGCGCGCGACCAGGTCGGTCGAGCCGCCCGGGCCGTAGGCGACGATGATCTCGATCGTGCGGTTCGGATATTTCTGCGCGTGGGCCGTGGTGGCGATCAACAAGGTTGCGATTGCAAACGCGGCTGTCCGCATAAGCGACGTCATCGATTCCTCCCGGTGATCATTTCTTCGTGGCACCGCTCTTTCCGCTCGTCCCCGCGAAAGCGAAAGCGGGGACCCAGTTCTTCGTTCTGAGGAAGGCCTGGGTTCCCGCTGCCGCGGGAACGAGCGGAGAGGTCGGTGCAGGTCGTTACATCTTGGTGACTTGCACGTGCAGCACCGCCGAGCGGCCGCCGCGGACCTCCTTGACGGCACGCGCGATCGCCGCCGGCACCTCGGCCGGGTCGGTGACCTTCTCGCCGTAGGCGCCGAACGCTTCGCCGACCTTGCCGAAATCCGCGGTCGGCATCAGCTCGGCTTCGTACTCGTCCGCCGCCTTGGCCTCGCCGTCCGGATAGACGCGCAGCGTCGAGTTCTTCACCGCCGACCAGCCGGAATTGTCGACCACGATCGACAGGATCGGGAGCTTGTACTGCTGCGCCACCGCGAACACCGAGCACGGGCTGTTGAAATAGAAGCTGCCGTCGCCCACCACCTGCACCATCAGCCGGTCGGGCGCCGCGAGCTTGGCGCCCAGCGCCATGCCGCCGGACGAGCCGAGTCCGCCGCCGCCGATCCGCATGATGGTGCCGGGCTTCGGCCGGTCGATCTGCAGCATCAGCGCCGGCGCGCTGACGATCGCCTCGTTGAACACGAGGTCGTCAGGCGCCAGCACCTTGTTGAGCTCGGAGAACAGGTAGTGCAGGCCGATCGCGCCGGGCTTGCCCTTGTCGGCGGCGAGCTTCTTGACGCGGTCGGCGAGCGCGTCGTGCTCGGCGCGGAGCTGCTCGACGCGGCGCTGCGGCCGTCTTCTTGAACTCCGGCGTCGCCTTGGCTTTCAGCGCCGCCAGGAGCTGCGCGAGAATCGTGCGCGGCATCGCCCGGCATGCGCAGGTTGCCCGGGAACGTCCACATCGGCGAGGCCGGCTTGAGCACGTCGACGTCGATGTGTGCCCAGAACGTGTCGGGATTGGCCTTCACGTCGCTCGGGAACCACGGCACGTCGACGTCGACCAGCAGGCCGACGTCCGCCTTCGGCAGATGCTTGGCGGGCTGGAAGCCGAGGAAGCACGGGCTGTCGTGCCCGACATTGATGGTGGCATTGCCTTCGAACACCGCGATGCCGGCAAACTCGGCGACCTGCGCGATCATCTCGGCGGCGCGCACGTCGCGGCCGGCATAGCCGGTGATCAGGATCGGGGATCTCGGCCGTGATCAGCCGGTCGGCAAGCTGCGATCGATCAGCGCCGGGTCGGCGCCGCCGCCGGCCGTGCTGCCGTGCTGCTCGGCGCGAGAAGCGATGCACCTCATCGGCGCTCCAGGTCTGCGTCAGCGTCTCGCGCTGCATCATCAGATAGACCGGGCCGTGCGGCTCGCTCTGCATGATCGAGTGCGCGCGGCGCAGCGCCTCCTTGACGACGACGCCGGACGGCAGCGTCCATTCCCACTTGACGTAGGGCCGCACCAGGCTGCCCTGGTCGAGCGGCTCCTGCACGAAATGCACGTAGGTGTCGCGCGAGCCCTCGAGCTCGCCGCTCGCCGTGAACGGCGCCTTGCCGGCCATCAGCAGCACCGGGATGCGGCTGCGGAACAGGTTGTGCATCGCGGTCGCGGTATTGGCGGTGCCGACGTCGACGTGCACCAGCACGCCCTGGCCGCGGCCCGTCACGAACGCGTAGCCCGCCGCCATGTGGGCAGCGGTGTTCTCGTGCGGGCAGCGGACGATGGTCGGGGATCGGTTCGCCACGGCTGCGCCGGTGCGCGATCTCCTCGATGATCGGCGCGTGATCGGTGCCGAAATTGCAGAACAGGTACTCGATGCCGATCTCGTTCAGTCCCTCCAGGAAGAAATACGCCGTCGAGAAATCCGGCTCGTTGGTCTTCTGTCGCGTGGCGGTATCCATGAGGCGTCCGTCTCCTGGCACGAGTTGTTGCTTTTACGTGAGAAATTCGGGAATTGCGCCGCGAGCGCCACTGCCGCGACCACAGGCATCCTATCACCGCCGAAGCCGCCTCCAAGGGCCCTCGCCCCAACATGCCGCAGCGTCGTGTGGCGGTTCAGAAGTCCGCATCATTCTTGCGGCGAGTCCGAAATGCGGACTTCTGAACCAAAGCCACACGAGATCAATATGTTGCTGGTGTCCTTCGATTCCGAAGTTCGCAAGTGGGGGTGCCGCAGGATGATGCGAACTTCGGAATCGGACACCAGCCTTGCCGTTTCCGCGGGGCACCCAACTGAATGTTAACGGTCCCTTGCTAGCCGTGAGGATTGTTCCGCGCGGTCCCCGGCCGCAGCGAAGGAGGACGTTTGGCAGTGACCGGTTCCGAGCAAACCGCCCGCCTTCCGGCCCGGGCTTCCTTGCTCGAAGCCTGGTCGCGGCTGAAGCGGCGGGTTCTCGACGCCGAGCACCTGATGGTGCAGCGCCTGACCGGGACGGTGTTCCTGATCCGCGTCGCCAGCGCGGCGCTGGCGTTCGGCTCGCAGGTTCTGCTGGCGCGCTGGATGGGCAGCTTCGAGTTCGGCATCTACGTCTATGTCTGGACCTGGGTGCTGCTGCTCGGCCAATTGATCGATCTTGGTCTTGGCACCGCCGCGCAGCGGTTCATTCCGGAATATCGTGACCGCGGCATGCTGGCGCTGCTGCGTGGCTTCCTCTTCGGGAGCCGTTGGCTCGCGACGCTGGTGGCGTTCGGCGTCGCGCTCGGCTGCGCCGGCCTGGTCCGGCTGCTCGAACCGTGGCTCGACCACTACCTGCTGATCCCGCTCTACCTGGCCTGCATCGCGTTTCCGGCTTTCGCGCTGAACAATGTCCAGGAGGGCATCTCGCGCAGCTACGACTGGATCGGACTGTCGATGATGCCGGCCTACGTGATCCGGCAGGCGCTGCTGACCGTCCTGATGGCGGCCGCCTACTTCGCGGATCTGCCCATGACCGCGACGACCGCGATGATCGCGGCCGGGCTGTCGATCTGGCTGCCGCCGCTCGGTCAGCTCTTCGTGTTGAACCGCAAGCTCAAGACGCGCGTCGAGCCCGGCCCCAGGGCCTACGAGTTCAAGGTCTGGATCGCCGCAGCGGCGCCGATCCTGCTGGTCGAAGGCTTCTACGCGCTGCTCATGTACACCGACATCCTGGTGCTGGAGCATTTCCGGCCGCCGGAAGAGGTTGCGATCTACTACGCCGCCGCCAAGACGCTCGCGCTGGTCGCTTTCATCCACTACTCGATCGCCGCCACCACCGCGCACCGGTTCTCAAGCTTCCATGTCGCGGGCGACCGCGAGGGGCTTTCGGCGTTCCTGAAACAGGCGATCAAGTGGACGTTCTGGCCGTCGCTGGCCGCGACCTTGCTGCTGCTCGCATTCGGCAAGCCGATCCTGCGGCTGTTCGGCGCCGAGTTCGCCGGCGGCTACTATCTGATGTTCATCCTGGCGATCGGCCTCCTGGCGCGCGCCGCCATCGGGCCGATCGAGCGGCTGCTGAACATGCTGGGCGAGCAGCGGGCATGCGCGATGGTGCATGCCGCCGCGTTCGGCATCAATTTCTGTCTCTGCATCATCCTCATCCCGCTGTTCGGTGCGGCCGGCGCCGCGATCGCAACCGCCACCGCGCTGGTGTGCGAATTGATCTGGCTGTTCGTCGTGACCAAGCGCCGCCTCGGCTTCCACGTGTTCGTCTGGGGCGCGGAGCGTTGATCCATGCACGGCACGATCGAATTGGTGTTTCGTGTCGAGTGGCGTCCGCTGACCGAGATGGGCGGCGTGGTGCCCGAATGGCAGGCGCTGGCGTCGGGCGCGCTGGAACCGAACGCATTCTATGAGCCCGCCTTCGCGCTCGCCGCCGCGCCCGTGTTCGGGCGCGATGTCGGCGCCGGCCTGGTCTGGTCGCGGTCGACGCCGGCCCGGCTGCTCGGATTCTTCCCGGCGCGCATCGAGCACAGGCGTTACGGCATTCCGCTCTCGGTCCTGACCGGCTGGACTCACCCGTTCGGCCCGCTCGGCACGCCGCTGGTGGCGCGCGACTGGAGCGAGCCGGTGATCGCCGCCTGGCTGGAACACGTTGCCAGCAACGCCGCGCTGCCGAACATCATGCTGTTGCCCTACGTGCCGGCGGCCGGCACGTGGGCCGATACGCTCGGCCGCGTGATCGACCGGCGCGGCGGACAGACGCGGGAGTTCGGCCGTCACGCCCGCGCGTTGCTCGCGCCTGAGAGCGACCGGGCGGACTATCTGCAGCACGCCGTCGGCGCCCGGAAGCGCAAGGAATTGCGCCGCCAGCGCAAGCGGCTGGCCGACCTGGGCGTGGTGATGTGGGCAAGTACCGGCGAGACCTCGGCAGTGATGCGCGCGGTCGACGACTTCTTCGCGCTCGAAGCCGGCGGCTGGAAGGGCCGCGCCGGCACTGCGGCGCGCGGCCATGAGGACATTCGCAAGTTTCTGCAGACCGCCGTCACCGGCTTGGCGAGCCAGGACAAGGCGCGGGTGGCGAGGCTTTTCCTCGACACCCAGGCGCTCGCCGCCATCATCGTGCTGCGCAGCGGCGCGACCGCCTGGTGCTGGAAGATCGCCTATGACGAGCGCTTCGCCCGATTCTCACCGGGCGTGCAACTGCTGCTCGACGTCACGCAGGAACTGCTCGACGACCCGGGCATCGCCCGCACGGACTCCTGCGCGGACCAGGACCACCCGATGATCGATCATGTCTGGCGCGAGCGGCTGGTGCTGTCCGACCGGCTGATCCGGGTCGGCCCCGACGGCGGCGCGGCGTTCGCGCTCGCCGGTGCGCTCGAAGCCTCCCGGCGCGCCGCGATCCGCAGCGCCAAGTCGCTGCGCCGTCTGCTGCGGCGGTAGTCCCGCGCCATTGGCGCAAGCCCTATCTCCGTTCGTTCCCGCGAAAGCGGGAACCCAGGGCCACGCTCATTGATCGAAATTCTGGGTCCCCGCTTTCGCGGGGACGAACGGAGAGAGTGGGTATCACCGGCGGATGAAGCCCACAATCACCAGCATGATCACGGCGCCGATGGTGGCGTTGACGATCGAGCCGACGAAGCCGGCAAACGGCGAGAATCCGAGCTGACGCAGCAGCCACACGCCGATGAACGCGCCGACGATCCCGATGACGATGTTCCAGATGAGGCCGTAGCCGAACCCCCGCACGATCTGACCGGCGAGCCAGCCGGCGATCGCGCCTACAATCAGCATGATGATAATGCTATCAACTCCGACCACCGTGACCTCCTCGTGTCAGGGATTATGATTGCGAAACACCCGCGACGGGCGGCGGAGCGCATCATACCGGGCTTGGGCTTGCAAGCGGAATTGTCGCGGCGGTGGATTGCGTGCCGTTGTCACGCCTGCTGCCGGAGAAGCCGGCGGATCACCTTGCCGGTGGTCGTCATCGGCATCTGCGCGATGAAGGCGACCTCGCGCGGATATTCGTGCGCGGACAGCCGCGTCTTGACGAAGGCCTGAATCTCGGCGGCGAGCCGATCGGAGGCCGCGTAGCCGTCCTTGAGCACGACGAACGCCTTGACGATCTCGGTGCGGATCGGGTCGGGTTTGCCGATCGCGGCGGCGAGCGCGACCGCCGGATGGCGGATCAGGCAATCCTCGATCTCGGTCGGGCCGATGCGGTAGCCGGACGACGTGATGACGTCGTCGTCGCGGCCGATGAACTGCACGTAGCCGTCATCGTCGGTGACGCCCTGGTCGCCGGTGGTCATCCAGTCGCCGAGAAACTTCTCCCGCGTCGCGTCAGGCTTGCCCCAGTATTCGAGGAACATCACCGGGTCGGGACGCCGGATCGCGATCTGCCCGGTCTCGCCCGGCGCGCAGACCGAGCCGTCCGGGCGGATGATCCCGACGGTGTGGCCCGGCACCGGCTTGCCGATCGCGCCCGGCTTCGACACGCCGATCGCCGCGCAGGATGCGACCACCAGGTTGCATTCGGTCTGGCCGTAGAACTCGTTGATGGCGAGCCCGAGTGCGTCGTGTCCCCATTCCAGCGTCTCGGCGCCGAGCGCCTCGCCGCCCGAGCCGATCGAGCGCAGCTTGAGATCATGGCGCCCGCGGGGGTTGCCAGCCGAGCGCAGCATGCGCAGTGCGGTCGGCGGAATGAACGCGTTGCGCACTTCGAGCCGCGCCATCAGCGCGAACGCCTCCTCGGGGTCGAACTTCTCGAACCGCGCGGCAACCACCGGCACGCCGTAATGCAGGCCGGGCAGCAGCACGTTGAGCAGGCCGCCCGCCCAGGCCCAGTCGGCCGGAGTCCAGAACCGGTCGCCCGGCAGCGGCAGGAATTCGTGCGGGAACTCGATACCCGGCAAATGCCCGAGCAACACGCGATGGGCGTGCAGCGCGCCCTTCGGCGAGCCAGTGGTGCCGGAGGTGTAGACCATCAGCGCCGGATCGTCGGAGGACGTGTCGCGAGCAGTGAAGTCGGCCGACGCGCGAGCGAGCGTCTCGTCGAAGCCGAGCGCGCCGTCGGCTGCGCCGTCGACCGAAAGCACGAGCGCGAGTCCATCCGCGGCATCGCCGGTCTGCGCCAGCTTGCCGAGGCCCTGCGCGTTGGTGATCAGCGCCCGCGCGCCGGAATCCTTGAGCCGATAGCCGATCGCCTCGACGCCGAACAGCATGGCGAGCGGCAGCGCGATCCCGCCGAGTTTGTAGATCGCGATGTGCGCGGCCGCGACCGCCGGCGATTGCGGCAACAGGATCGCGACGCGGTCGCCGGCGCCGATGCCGTGCGCGGCCAGCACGTTGGCGAGGCGGTTCGAAGTGTCGCGCAGTGCGCCGTAGCTGACCTCGTCGACTCCGCCGTCGGCGCGCACGTTCAGAATGGCGGTGCGGCCGGGTTCGCGCTCCGCCCAGCGGTCGCAGGTGTCGACGCCCATGTTGTAGCGCGCCGGCACCTGCCAGCGGAACGACCGGACCATCGCGCCATAGTCGCGCGCTTGGGGGAGGACATGCGGAGCGTACATCGATTGAAAGTTAGTGAGGTAGGCAGGCGTGGTCCAGCGTACCGTTGTCAAGCGACGATAGCGGTGCTGCGGATTTAGTGCCGCTCATGCGGTACACCGAGGCGTTCAAGGCACGTTCGCGGCGCAGGTCGTGCGAACGCCTTGATTAAGGGGCCGTTAGCGGATGTCTTGCCTGTCGTACTAATGCATCGGCAAAGCATTCGCAAAGCGTCGGCAATCGCTTTGCTTTCTTTATCGATTGACCTAACACAATCTAAAAGCCCGAGATTCCAGGATGCCGCCGCAACCAACGGAAATGAGGGCATGTTCATGCGAAATCGACTCGAAAAATTCATTCGCGATGAGAGCGGCGCCACGGCCATCGAATACGGTCTGATCGCTGCCGGCATCTCGGTCGCAATCATCGCCATTGTTCAAAACCTCGGGTCGACGCTGAACACAACGTTATCCAGCGTCTCAACGGCGCTGAAATAACCGCGGCTCTATGGCCGCCACGCCGGTGGCCCACAGATCGATGCATGACAGCCCCGCCCAGGCGGGGCTGTTGTTTTAGTGTGGTAGCGTAGGTTCCGTTCGGCGGAATCGAGCCCCTCTCCGTTCGTCTCCGCGGAAGCGGGGACCCAGCACTTGAAGGATAAGAACTGGATGCCCGCTTGCGCGGCATGAGCGGGGATGGAGTCCGCGTCAACGCGAACGGGGTGCGCTCTAGGGCGCGACGCCCTCGATGATGAGGAGATCGAAATCGGCCTTGCCCTGTCGCAGCCTGGCGGCGGCCTGATATTCGGCCGAGCGGTAGCAGCCGAGCGCCGCGTCGAAGCTCGGAAACTCGATCACCACGCAGCGGCCCCGCAGCTTGCCCTCGACCACCTCCTGCCGGCCGCCGCGCACCAGGAAGCGCGCGCCGAACTGGCCGAGCGGCACCATGTCGGCGGCCATGTAGGCCTTGTAGCCCTCCGGGTCGGTGACGTCGGCATGCGCGATCCAGTAGCCCTTGAGCGCCGCCGCGGCTGGCGGGGTCGCGGGCTGCGGCGGCTGCGCACCGTCGTAACCTTCGACGATCAGGAAATCACATTCCGAGTGCGGCGCCCGCAGCGGCCGGGCGCGGGAATAGTCCGGCCCATCGTAGAAGGCGCGCGCCTCGTCGAAGGAATCGAACTGGCGCAGCACATTGCGCCCGCGCAGCTTGCCCTCGGGGCGCTCGTTGCGGCCGCCCCGCGCCAAGAGCTTCGACTTGCCATAGTGCTCGTGCGCCGCATCGGCGGCGTCCCGGTAGGCTTGGAAGCCTCCCGGATTGCCGACGTCGAGGTGTGGAATCCAATAGCCCTTCGGCATGAACGTCTCCTCCAAGAAGCCTATTCGCGCACACCCGCCTCGACGTTGTTGCCATCGGGATCGAGGACGTATGCACCATAGTATTTCATCTCGGCGGGCCCGCGCATGCCGGGTGCGCCATTGTCAGTCCCGCCGGCCGCGATCGCGGCGTGATAAAATCGATCGACCGCTGCCCGGTCGCGGGCTTTGAACCCGACGTGGATCGGGCTTACCGAGGTCGCGTGCATCGCATTCCAGAACGCCGGCTGCGCGGTTCCGACCCAGATGAATGGCAGAAACTCCTCCGCGCTCCTCGCGATCAGGAATAACTCGGTGGTATTATCGATGACCTGCAAGTCGATGGCCGAGGCGCATGCTTCGTAGAAGCGGCGTGCGGCGGCCAGATCGCGGACGCGGAATCCCATGTGGTCGATCATGGCTGCAGTCCCGGTCTACGCAGCCGCTGGAGGGGGCGTGGGCTCAGGCGCCGCGCGCGCGATCTCCGCAACGATCGCGTCGGCGGCGGCTTTCGGGTCGGGTGCGGCGAGGATCGGCCGGCCGATCACCAGGTAGTCGGCCCCGGCCGCGATCGCTTGGCCGGGCGTCATCACGCGCTTCTGGTCGCCGGCTTCGGCGCCGGCCGGCCGGATGCCGGGCGTCACCAGCGTCATGCGGCCGACGATCGGCCGCAGCAGGCTCGCCTCCGCGCCCGAGCAGACGAGACCATCGACGCCGATGTCGCGCGCCTGTGCGGCGCGTTCGGCGACCAGTTCCGGCACCGTGAAGTCGTAGCCCGAAGCGGCGAGGTCGGCGTCGTCGTAGGAGGTCAGCACCGTCACCGCGAGGATGCGCAACTGCGATCCGGCGCGGGCATCGACCGCGGCGTGCATGGTCTGCGGATAGGCGTGCACGGTCAGGAACGTGGCGCCGAGCTTGGCCACGCTCTCGACGCCCTTCGCCACGGTATTGCCGATGTCGTGCAGCTTGAGGTCGACGAACACCTGCTTGCCGGCGCCCGACAGCACGCGCGCGAAGTCGAGGCCGCCCGCGAACGCAAGCTGATAGCCGATCTTGTAGAACGTCACCGAATCGCCGAGCCGCGCCACCAGCGCTTCCGCGGCCGCGATCGACGACACGTCGAGGGCAAGGATCAGGCGATCGCGCGGGTCAGCGAGCAATGCTTGCCTCCGTCATTTGAACAGCGCGGCGGTGTCGATCAGCTTGCGCACCACCACCTTGAGCTGACTCGGCGGCGCGCGCGTCCTTGAGCGCGTCCATCTCGTCGAACGCCTGCTCGGCGTTCGGCACCGAGACCTGCTCGGCGATCACCAGTGCGCGGCAGCCGACCGCCAGCACCTGCCGCAAGGCAATCAGCGACTGCATCGCGCCGGAGCGGCCTGGCGAGGCGCCGCCGATCGCGAACACCCGGTTCTGGTAGGCGGCAAGCGGCGGTTCGCCGGGCTCGCGAACGACCGAGATCCAGTCGATGGCGTTCTTGATCAGCGGCGTGATCGAGGCGTTGTACTCGGGGCTGGCGATGAACACGCCGTGGTGCGCCGAGACGAGCTGCTTGAGCTTGAGCGCATGCAGCGGCGGCCCCGACTTCTCGGCGGTGTCGGCGTCGTAGATCGGCAGCGGATAGTCGGCGAGCGAGATGCGGGTGACGTCGGCATCCGCCAGCGACAGTTCCTTGGTCGCGAGCGCCGCGAGCCGCACGTTGTACGACTTCGCCCGCAGCGAACCTGGAATGACGAGGATCTTCGGCTGGGGCATGGGCGGACACGTACCGGCGGTGAGTTCCTCTCCCCGTTGCGGAAGAGGATCGGGATGATGGACCTTCATAATCGAAGAGTTGCGAAACTGCACGGCCTCTCCGCACCCTCCCCTGGAGGGGGAGGGTCGACGCCGAGCAATAGCGAGGCGGCGGGGTGGGGTGAACTTTCTTGCAAGAGGGCTCACCCCACCCCGCTCGCTTTCGCTCGCGACCCTCCCCCTCCAGGGGAGGGTGCGCACCGAGTTTGTGGTTCGCGCCGATGAAATTTCGCCGGCTCAAGCTTCAACTGAGCAAGATCGCCGCGTCAGTCCCTGCGGTAGACCCACACGCGCGCCGGCGGAATGTTCATCCAGACCCGCTCGGAGCCTTCCGAGCGCACGCGGTCGAGCGCCTTCGGGATCGGCGGGACGGTGCGCGTAGGTGAACTGCACGAACGGCGCGCCCGGCAACATCAGGGCAAACGCCTCGTGGATGAGGCGCAGCCGCGTGGTCAGCGGCTTGGTGAACAGTGGCAGCCCGGAGACGACCGCCGCGGCCGGCCGGTCGAGCACGCCGCTCGAGCGTGCGCCGCAGGCTGTAGGCATCGCCCTGCACCACGGTCGCGGCCGGGAAGCGCGCCTGCAGCAGCCGGCAGAAGGTCGGATCGAATTCGACCAGCACCAGCCGCGCCGGATCGATGCCCTGCTCGACGATTGCCTCGGTCACCGGACCGGTGCCCGGACCGAGCTCGACGATCGGGCCCGGCACGTCCGGATCGAGGTAGGCCGCCATGGTGCGGGCGAGCGCCTTGCCGGACGGCGTCACGGCGCCGAGCGTCAGCGGCTTCTCGATCCAGGTGCGGATGAAGCGGACCTCGTCGTCGAGGCGGAGGACCTTCTTCTCCTCGAAGCGCCGGAAGTGGGTCTCGAGCTTCTTCTTCTGCAGCTCGATCTTCTGCTCGATCCGCTTGCGTTGGAATTCGAACTTCTGCTTCTGGTTTTCGAACTGCTGCTCGATCTTGCGCTCGAACGCGCCCTTCTTGAGCTCGAAGAGCCGGATCTGCTGTCCGATCTTGCGTTCGATAACGTTCTTCTTCAGCCCGAAAAGCCTGATCTGCTTTTCGAAACGCTTTTCGAGAAGTCACCAGCGCTGGGAGCGGCATCTTTTGGCTAACGCTACGAAATCATTGCCGATTACGGAACGTAATCGGTAAAGCCGCAGCCGCGGGGGTCAAGCGGCAAATTCCTCAACCGGACCCAGCGCGACCCAGGAACTCCTTGACTTTGCCGAAGAATCCAGTCGGATTCGGGCTGCGTCTCCTTCGACGACAGCCGCTCGAATTCGTTCAGCAGTTCGCGCTGACGCTTGGTCAGCTTCTGCGGCGTCTCGACCACCACCTGCACGTACATGTCGCCGCTCTGCTTCGAGCGCAGCACCGGCATGCCCTTGCCCTGCAGGCGGAAGCGCCGGCCCGACTGCGTGCCCTCCGGCACCTTCACGCGGGTATTGCCGCCGTCGATGGTCGGCACCTCGAACTCGCCGCCGAGCGCCGCCGTCACCATCGAGATCGGCACCCGGCAATGCAGATCGGCGCCCTCGCGCTGGAAGAACTGGTGCGCGCCGAGCGAGAGGAAAATGTAGAGGTCGCCGGCCGGCCCGCCGCGCACGCCGGCTTCGCCCTCGCCGGTCAGCCGGATGCGAGTGCCGTCCTCGACGCCGGGCGGAATGTTGACCGACAGCGTGCGTTCGCGCGTCACGCGGCCCGAGCCCGAGCAGGACGGACACGGATTGTCGATCACCTGGCCGCGGCCCTGGCAGCTCGGGCAGGTCCGCTCCAGCGTGAAGAAACCCTGGGCGTGGCGGATGCGGCCCATGCCGCCGCAGGTCGGACAGGCCTTCGGCTTGCTGCCGGCCTTGGCGCCGGAGCCCGAGCAGGACTTCGCAGGTCACCGAGGTCGGAATCCGCACCTGCGCGGTCTTGCCCGCATAGGCTTCGTCGAGGCTGATCTCCATGTTGTAGCGCAGGTCCGCGCCGCGCTCGCGCGCAGGTCACGGCTGCGCGCGCTCGCCATGCCGAAGATGCCCTCGAACAGATCGGAGAACGCCGAGCCGAATTCGGCGCCGAAGCCGCCGCCCGGCCCGTGGCCGGCGCCCTGCTCGAACGCCGCGTGGCCGTAACGGTCGTAGGCGGCGCGCTTGTCGCCGTCCTTGAGGACCTCGTAGGCCTCGTTGATCTCCTTGAAGCGAATGCTCGCAGGTGGCGTCGCCCGGATTACGGTCGGGATGCCACTTCATCGCGAGCTTGCGGAATGCAGCCTTGAGCTCACCGTCCCCGGCGGTGCGCTCGACCTCCAGCACTTCGTAGTAGCAGCGTTTAGCCATTCCCGCTTCCCGCCCCCCTTACGCCCACAGCCGTACCGCCGGCCCATTTACCCGTTCGTTCACCGCAGTTCAAAAAAATCACCCCCGGGCGCGGCGCCCGAGGGTGAGGAACTGTCGCTCAGACAGAGAACATGTCAGCGCACCCTGCCGGGATCAGGCCGACTTCTTGTTCTTCTTGTCGTCGTCGACCTCGGTGAACTCCGCGTCGACGACGTCGTCCTTCTTGCCGGCCGCGCCGCCGTCACCGGGCGTGCCGCCCGGCGATGCACCGCCGTCGGCGCCGCCTTGCTTGTACATCGCTTCGCCGAGCTTCATCGAAGCCTGCGCCAGCGCATTGGTCTTGGACGTGATGGCGTCCGCATCGTCGCCCTTGAGGGCTTCCTTGAGGTCCGCCATGGCGTTCTCGATCGCACGGCGATCGCCGTCGCCGACCTTGGAGCCGTGCTCGGCGAGCGCCTTCTCGGTCGAGTGGACCAGCCCCTCGGCGTGGTTCTTGGCCTCGACCGCGGCCTTGCGCTTCTTGTCCTCTTCGGCGTGCGCCTCGGCGTCCTTCACCATCTTCTGGATGTCGGCCTCGCTGAGGCCGCCCGAAGCCTGGATGCGGATCTGCTGCTCCTTGCCGGTGCCCTTGTCCTTGGCCTGGACGTTGACGATGCCGTTGGCGTCGATGTCGAACGTGACCTCGATCTGCGGCACGCCGCGGGGCGCCGGAGGAATGCCGACGAGATCGAACTGGCCGAGCATCTTGTTGTCGGCCGCCATCTCGCGCTCGCCCTGGAATACCCGGATCGTCACCGCGTTCTGGTGATCCTCGGCAGTCGAGAACACCTGGCTCTTCTTGGTCGGGATCGTGGTGTTGCGGTCGATCAGCCGGGTGAACACGCCGCCCAGCGTCTCGATGCCGAGCGACAGCGGGGTCACGTCGAGCAGCAGCACGTCCTTGACGTCGCCCTGCAGCACGCCGGCCTGGATCGCGGCGCCGATGGCGACGACTTCATCCGGGTTGACGCCCTTGTGCGGCTCCTTGCCGAACAGCTGCTTCACGACCTCCTGGACCTTCGGCATGCGGGTCATGCCGCCGACCAGGACCACCTCGTTGATCTCGGCCGCGCTGAGGCCGGCGTCCTTCAACGCCTGCCGGCAGGGCTCGACCGTCTTCTGGATGAGGTCGTCGACCAGCGCCTCGAACTTGGCGCGGGTGAGCTTCATCGTGAGATGCTTCGGACCGGAGGCATCCGCCGTGATGAACGGCAGGTTGATCTCGGTCTGGGTGGTGGAGGAGAGCTCGATCTTCGCCTTCTCGGCGGCTTCCTTGAGCCGCTGCAGCGCGAGCTTGTCGCGGCGCAGGTCGATGCCCTGCTCCTTCTGGAACTCGTCGGCCAGATAGTTGACGAGCCGCATGTCGAAGTCTTCGCCGCCCAGGAACGTGTCGCCGTTCGTGGACTTCACCTCGAACACGCCGTCGCCGATCTCCAGCACCGACACGTCGAACGTGCCGCCGCCGAGGTCGTAGACCGCGATGGTGCCGGTCTTCTGCTTGTCGAGGCCGTAGGCGAGCGCCGCCGCGGTCGGCTCGTTGATGATGCGCAGCACCTCCAGGCCGGCGATCTTGCCGGCGTCCTTGGTGGCCTGGCGCTGGGCGTCGTTGAAGTAGGCCGGGACCGTGATGACGGCCTGCTCGACCTTGCTGCCCAGATAGGCTTCCGCGGTCTCCTTCATCTTCTGCAGAATGAAGGCGGAGATCTGCGAGGGAGAATAGCTCTTGCCGTCCGCCTCGACCCAGGCGTCGCCGTTACTGGCGCGCGTGATCTTGTAGGGGACGAGCTTCTTGTCCTTCTCGACCATCGGGTCGTCGTAGCGACGGCCGATCAGGCGCTTGACTGCAAAGATGGTGCGCTCGGGATTGGTGACCGCCTGGCGCTTGGCGGGTTGGCCCACCAGCCGCTCGCCGTCTTCGGTGAACGCGACGATCGACGGGGTGGTGCGCATGCCTTCTGCGTTCTCGATGACTTTCGGCGTGGAGCCTTCCATCACGGCGACGCAGGAATTGGTGGTTCCGAGGTCGATACCGATGACCTTGCCCATGGTCTTTCCTCTCTTCTGCGGCAGGTCGGCCGGGCCCGTTCGGCACCCGGAGGGAGGTTTACCTGCGTGGCTCGCAGGCCCCTTGTCCGACCCCCTTGATAAACGTTAAACGCCGCCCCCGCGGCGTCTTGGCTCATATAGGAGAGGCGGTATGGGCCGCAAGACATGCGGTCGTGGATTCGCCAGACAAGTGCGCAGGATGGCGCCGGTACGGCGGCCGCGACGGGCCTTCACCGGACGAACCGAGCAGCTATCTAGTCACCCATGACCGAACCGGCGAGCAGCGGACTGCGGTTGATCCCCGGCTATCTCGACCGGGCGAGCCAGGGCGCATTGCTGGCTGCCTTGCGCGAAATCTTCGCGCGCGCCCCGGTCTATACGCCGCGCATGCCGAAGACCGGCAAGCCGATGTCCGTGCGCATGTCGAATTGCGGTCCGCTCGGCTGGGTCACCGACGAGCGCGGCTATCGCTATCAGACGACCCATCCGGAGACCGGGGCGCCATGGCCGCCGATGCCGCCGATGCTGCTTGAAGCGTGGCAGGCGCTCGCCGGCTACCCGCATCCTCCGGAGGCCTGCCTGATCAACGTCTACGGTCCCGAGGCCCGCATGGGCCTGCACCAGGACCGCGACGAGCAGGAGCTCGCCGCGCCGGTGCTCTCGCTGTCGCTCGGCGATACCTGCCTGTTCCGCATCGGCGGGACCAGCCGCAAGGATCCGACCCGGTCGGTCCGTCTGGCCTCCGGCGACGCTGTGGTGCTGGGCGGCGAGGCGCGGCTCGTCTTCCACGGCGTCGACCGTATCCTTCCCGGTACCTCGACGCTGCTGCCCGAGGGCGGCCGGATCAATCTCACACTCCGCCGCGTGACCCGGCCGAGTTAGGTCTTGATGCAGCGTCCGATATCGCAAAGGGCGTGCGACATCGGTGGTGCACTCCCCTCCCCCTTGCGGGGAGGGGTTGGGGATGGGGCCACTTCTCGATTGAGCACTAACAAACCCCCACCCCGCCTGCCGCGCTTCGCTTGGCAGGCGACCCTCCCCGCAAGGGGGAGGGTCAGTCGCGGCATGTCCGCTGCTCTATTTCAAGAGTGATAAGGCCGCGAGGCTTGATCGGGCGCGAGTCAGGCGCTGGCCGGCGTGATCCAGCCGATCATGGCCCCGCCCGGCTCCTCGATGAACGCCATCCGTCCGACGCCCGGGACATCGAACGCAGGCTTCATCACCTTGGCGCCGCACTCCGTGGCCTGCTCCAACCTGGTATCCACGTCGTCGACCGCCAGATATGAGACCCAGCGCTCCCCCATGCCCTTGAACTCCGGTGTGTTCATCGGAAAGATGCCGCCGACCGGCGTGTCGCCCATCTTGGCCACCCAGTAGGTGCCGTCCGGCATCGGCATGGCGTCGAACGTCCAGCCGATGGTCGCCGCATAGAACGCCTTGGCCCGTTCGGCGTCGTGGGTCATCAGTTCGTTCCAATAGAAGCTGCCGTGCGACGACATGGGCATCTCTCCCGGGTTCCAATCGGCAATCTTAGCCGCCCCGCTCCGACAAACCGATCACAGCTTTGGGACAGCGGTCCCCGTCCTTGCCGTATTCTCGACCGCCCAATGGGCTATAGTTCGCGCATGAATCGGCTCGCTACGTTTTTCGCGTTTCTCGCTCTGGCGGTCTCCGCGCTGGCGGCTTCGGCCGCCGAGGTGGTCTACCCGGTCGGGTCGCGCGTCGGTCTGGCGCCTCCACCCGGAATGACAGCCAGCGACAATTTCTACGGCTACGAGGACCGCGCCAACCAGGCCGCCATGCATCATGGTGCCGTTGCCGCCCGACGCCTATGCGGAGCTGGAGCGGACCGTCAGCCCGGACGCTTTGAAGAAGCAGGGGCTGACACTGGAAACGCGCGAGGCCATGCCGCTCTCCACCGGCAAGGCGTTCCTGGTGATCGGCCGCCAGGAGCTTGAGAAGGTCTGGGTCCGCAAGCTCATCCTGGTCGCCAGCCTGCCGATGGCGACCGTCCTGATCACGACGCAGATTCCCGAATCCGTGCGCGACCGCTACCCGGACGCCGTCATCCGCACCGCGCTCGCGAGCCTGACGGTCCGGCCGACGGTTCCGGTCGAAGAGCAGCTCGCGCTGGTGCCGTTCAAGGTGAGCGACCTGGCGGGCTTCAAGGTCGCGGGCGTGATCCCGGGCCGCGCCCTCATGCTGGGCGAACCGGCCGACGAGAAAACGCCGCCGCGTGGGGTTGCACCGCATATCATGGTCGCGCTTGCGCCGGGCGCGCCGGCGCAGACCGGCGACCGCGACCACTTCGCCCGCGAGGTCTTCTCGACCGTGCCCAACCTCAAGGGCATCCGCATCACCGGATCGGAATCGGTGCGCCTCGGCGGCCAGCAGGGACACCAGATCATGGCCACCGCCCAGGAGGCTTCCACCGGCGCCGAGGTGACGGTGGTGCAATGGCTGCGGTTCGGCGGCGGCGCCTACCTGCAGCTCGTCGGCATCGCGCCGACGGACGCCTGGCGCGCCGCCTATCAGCGCTTCCGCGCAGTGCGCGACGGCGTCGAGCAGCGCTGACGCGCCCAGCCGGTTGCAGAATTCTCAGTCTGGAATTTCTGCTTCATCAAATCTTTCGACCCATTCGAGAACGACATTTCGTTGCTCGTCAATTGTGAACGCCACGAGAAGGGCCGGAATGTATCCCTCGATCGTTTTTGTCGTCGCGTAACGAACGCTGCACCAGTCGTTCTCGACCAAGGGGAACGCGTACGGATTATTTGAAAGTGCCTCTATGATTGATTCGAGGGCGAGATCAATTGCTCGGTAGCCTCCAAGGCGATCAACGCACTGAGCGAAATACTCACCCTCGATGATCGAGCGCACGTTATCGGCTTTTCCAACCGTACTTTTGAGCTAAGGTCAACAATCGTCCCTTCAACCGCTCACTGATAGACTGATCGGAAAGATATGCAGATTCGTAGGGCATCGGCGTGCCGTTGTCCCTGGAAGCCCACGCCGCCCCATGAGAAGCATCGCTAGTTTCCTTCCCTGTCTTGTCCCAATAAATCGCGATTGCGCGGTCAAAAAAATTCAGATCGCTGCGACTGAAAAGGCTGACGTTCGGCTCAACGAGGGCAACTGGACGCTGCTCGAAAAAATCGATCACCCGTGCCCGGTCTATTCTGATTAGATTTTCAGCCAACATTTCATTTAGAACGGGGCGCATTTCAATTGGCGCTGGCCCCTGTTCGAGGCGCTGGTACTGCCGCCCAGTGACCGGCTGCCCCCTCTCCACAAACGAATCAAAGTCGGCGCGCCAAAGTATTTTGTTCAGCTTCACAAGACCAAAAGACGGGGCGCTTTCACACGCTTTGGAAACATAAAGAATTCCTTCTCTTAAACGCGTTTGACCGCCCGGCAGTTGAACCCTCCAGGTCAGCTTGGGCGGCGTATCGGGCAGAATTGACATATTGCGAATTTATGCCTTTTGGCGACTCGCGAACAGGGGTCAAGTTAGACATTCTTCATTTTGTCAAGGCCATACAGCTAACGGCCTGTGGGGTAAGGCAGCTACTTGCCGACGACACACTTCGAGCGCCGTGACTGTACAAGACTTCGGCGCTTTGCCCCGAATCAGCACGTGGACAAAATCACGTCCAAAACTCCCGTGACGCGATACGCGCGCCCTCCGCCATCGCGGCCATCTTCGCCCAGACCACGTCGGGATCGACCGCGGCCTGGCCGACCCAGGTGCCGTAGCCGCAATCGCTGCCGGCGATGACGTTCTCGCGCCCGACCAGCTTGGCGTAGCGGCCGATGCGCTGGGCGATCAGTTCGGGATGCTCGATGAAATTCGATTTCGATTCGATCACGCCCGGAATCAGCACCCGGCCCTCCGGCAGGCGCACCGTTTCGAACAGCGTCCATTCGTGGGCGTGGCGCGGATTGGCGGCCTCGAACGAGATCGCCTGCGGCCGCGCCTTGAACACGAGATCGATGATGCTGGCAAGCGGCACGTCGTAGTGGTGCGGGCCCTCGTAGTTGCCCCAGCACAGGTGGATGCGCAACCGCTCGGGCGGAATGTTCGCCAGCGCGTGGTTGAGCGCCTCGATGTGCATCGCGGCGCGCTTGCGGAATTCCTCCAGGCTGAGGTCGGCATACTGGATGTGCCGCCCCATGGCGAGGTCGGGGCAGTCGATCTGCAGCACGATGCCGGCTGCCGCGATCGTCTCGTATTCGGCCCGCATCGCGTCCGCGATGGCGAACAGATAGGCCTCCTGGCTCGGGTAGTACTCGTTGCGGAAGAACAGTGAGACAACGCCCGGCGAAGCCGCGCTCATGAACCCTTCGGTCGCCGCGGTCTGCATGAGAGCGGCTTTGAGATTGGCGGCGTCCTCTTTCGCCGCGGCCGGATCGCGCACCGAGATCGGGGCGTTGCAGGCCGGCGTCTTGCGCCGTGAGCGACCGGGATCGCCGAACACCCGCCTGGCCAGCGCCGGAAAGTCGGCGAGGTCCTGATAAACGAACGTGTTGCCGGTGCCGCCGAAGCCCGCGAGCCGGTCCTTCACGTAGGTGGCGTAGCTCGGCTTCGACATTTCGCCGTCGTTGACGACGTCGACCCCGGCCTTGACCTGCTTGCCGACCACCTCGGCGACCGCCGACTTCACCCGCGCGGCGAGCGCCGCCGGATCGACCGGCACGCCCTCCTCCTTGGCGTACATCATGCGGATGAGATCGTCCGGCCGCGGCAGGCTGCCGGTATGCGTGGTGAGGAAGCGCTCGGTGCTGCGTTTCATCGTCCGACCCTCCCGGGGATCGGACGCAGCTTATACAACGCCACCCGACAATAACGCACCATCACAGAATCGAGGCCGCTGTCATTGCGCCCTCTCCCTTGTGGGAGAGGGCGCAATAACAAGGGCTGCGCCCGCGGCCACGATGCGCGCCGGGTGGCGACGCCGGTCAGTCCGGGTTGTCGTTGGCGGGCGGCTGCGGCGCGGCGGCCCTCGGCCCACCTTTGGCGACGCCGACCAGCGCGGGCCGCAGCACGCGCTCGCCGATCATGTAGCCGGGCTGGATGACCTGCGCGACCGTGCCGGACGGTCGCGACGGATCGGGAATCTCGAGCATCGCCTGGTGCAGGTTGGGATCGAACTTCTCGCCCAGCGGATCGAACTTCTTGATGCCGTGCTTCTCCAGCACCTTATGCAATTCGCGCTCGGTCAACTCGACGCCGTCGAGCAGCGCCTTGAGGCCTCCATCCGCGTGCTCGCGCAGCTCGGCGCTGAGCGCAGAGGCGCCGCGCGCCATGCTGTCGGCCACGCCGAGGATGTCGCGGGCGAAGTTGGAGATGCCGTAGACGCGCGAATCCGCGACCTCGCGCTCCGTCCGCCGCCGCATGTTTTCCATCTCGGCGAGCGTGCGCAGGTGCCTGTCCTTGTAGTCGGCGGCCTCTTTGCTGAGCGCCTCGACCAGCGCCGCGATCCGGGCCTCCTCGGGCGACTGGTGCTCGGAGCCTTCGTGGTCGCCGGCCGCATCGACGGCGGTGCGCGCGGACGTATCCGTCATCGTGTTGGTCCCACTGACGATTTGATTTGCCCCGGATATCAGGGCTCAGGCGTTAAAAATCAAGCCGAGATCGCGCCAGCCGGGCCTCCGGGGTTGAAATCTCAGGTCCCGAGCAGCTTGCTCACCACCTTGGCGGTGTAATCCACCATCGGGATGACGCGGGCATAATTGAGCCTCGTCGGCCCGATCACGCCGAGCACCCCGACGATCCGGCCCTGGCCATCGCGGTAGGGCGCCACGATGGTCGTGGACCCCGACAGCGAGAACAGCTTGTTCTCCGAGCCGATGAAGATGCGGGCGCCCTCGGCGCGCTCCGCCCGGCCGAGCAGGTCGATCACGCCGCGTTTGGTTTCCAATTCGTCAAACAGCCGCCGCACCCGCTCCAGGTCCTCGACCGCGTGGAGGTCCTCCAGCAGGTGCGCCGCTCCGCGCACGATCAGCTTGCGGTCGTCGCCGTCGCCGCCGGACCAGCTGGCGAAGCCGGCCGAGACGATCCGCTGGGTCAGTAGATCGAGCTCGGCCTGGCTCGTCTCGAGCGCCCGCTCCAGCTCGATCTTGGCGTCCGGCAGGGTGCGGCCGCGGATGTGCGCATTGATGAAGTTGCCCGCCTCGGTCAGCGACGACGTCGGCAACCCGGGCGGAATGGCGACGATCCGGTTCTCGACCTGGCCGTCTTCCGCCACCAGCACGACCAGCGCGCTCTCCGGTTCGAGCCGCACGAATTCGATGTGCTTGAAGCGCACGTTCGACTTCGCGGTCAGCACCACGCCGGCCGCGCGGGTCAGCCCCGACAGCATGCCGGAGGCTTCGCTCAGCACCGCCTCCATCGACCGGCCGGCGGCCGCGACCTTGGCCTCCATGTCGCGGCGGTCGGCCTCGCCGATATCGCCGATCTCCATCAGCGCATCGACGAAGAACCGCAGCCCGAGCTCGGTCGGCAGCCGCCCGGCCGAGGTGTGCGGCGCATAGATCAGCCCGAGCTGCTCGAGGTCCGACATCACGTTGCGCACCGAGGCGGGCGACAGCGGCGTGGTGATCAGCCGGGAAATGTTGCGGGAGCCCACCGGCTCGCCGGTCGCCAGGTAGCTCTCGACGATCTGCCGGAAGATATCGCGCGAGCGCTCGTTGAGCTGGGCCAAGCTCACCTGCGTCGAGCCGATCGGGACGTCCTGGGCCAAGAATTTCGCTCCTCCGGTTAGGAGATTGTCTATTTGGTCCGCGGAGTTCAAGGCGGATCAAGCCGCCGGCGCTCGCTCGATGAGGCTCCGGCTAGGGCGTGGACTCTTGAAACTGGTTCACTGCCCGCGATGATGGCCGCTTTGCTCTGAACCGCGGCGTTGCCGCGAACCGACGCGACGGGGCCGTTGCCTGACATCACGGCCTCGCGGCGCGACACTAGCGCAGGTTGAGGCGGAACCTTCTGGGAAGTAGCCTCGCGGCGGTGGAGGATCTCCGCATGCGCCAACAAACCCGGCGGCGGTTTCTGCAATACGGGGCGGCCGGCGGCCTGCTTGCCGCATTTGGGCAGCCTCGCGGCGCCGCGGCACAAGCCACAATTAGTCCAGCTGAACGCGCTGCCATGGCGGCGTCCGCTGCGACCTATCTGGACAGCCACGGCGTCCCCGGCGTGTCCGTCGCTATCGCGCGCCATGGCAGTCTTGTCTATGCGGAAGGCTTCGGCCTGGCCGATGCCAAGACCGGCGAGAAGGTTACGCCGGCCAGTCTTTTCCGCATCGCGAGCGTCAGCAAGCCGCTCACGGCCGTTGCGATCTTCACGCTAATCGAGCAGGGCAGGCTTCGTCTCGACGACAAGGTGTTCGGCGGCGCCGGCATCCTGCGCGCCGACTACGGTAAGCCGCCCTATGGGCCGCACATCGAAGACATCACGGTGGAGCACCTGCTCACCCACACCAGCGGCGGCTGGCCGAACGATGGCACCGATCCGATGTTTTCCAATCCGCAGATGAATCACCAGCAATTGATTGCCTGGACCCTCGCCAACCGTCCGCTGAAAAATCCTCCCGGCGTCGCCCACGCATACTCGAATTTCGGCTACTGCGTGCTTGGCCGCGTCATCGAAAAGGTAACGCGTCAGTCCTACGCCGACTATGTCCGCACCGGGGTTCTCAGTCGCTGCGGCGTGACCCAAATGCGGCTCGCCGGCAATACGCTCGCGCAACGCGCGTCGGGCGAGGTCGTATATGCCGGACAGGATGGGGGCGCCCCCTACGGCATGAACGTCACGCGCATGGACGCGCACGGCGGCTGGATCGCGAACGCCTCCGACCTCGTGCGCCTTGCCACGCACGTCGATGGTTTCGCCAATACCCCCGACATCCTGCAGCCGGCGACGATCGAGACCATGACCACGCCGTCTCCCGTCAACCGCAACTATGCCAAGGGCTGGAGCACCAATGGACGGAATTGGTGGCACACCGGCAGCTTGCCGGGTACGTCCGCCATCATGGTGCGCACAGCGAGCGGATTATGCTGGGCGGGGCTCGCCAATTCGCGGCGAAAAGATCCCGAGAGCGTGGCCGGCCTCGATCGGCTGATGTGGCAGATGGTGCGCGCGGTGAAGAGCTGGTCAGCTTGACGGAGAGCCGACGCGAGGTCGATCTCCGCGTCAGGCGGAATCCCATCCGTCCGGAGTTTGGGTCGCGCGATAGTCCAGCAGGTCGCGGACTGATGCATCTGGCTCCGTAACCGGCTCGAGATGAATGTCCGCTTTGCCCCGGAAGCGACAGGATCGCTGCGTTGCCGCGCAATGTCGCGATGGGCCCATAAGGAGACATTGGCGCCTTTACTCGATCACCTCATCGGCGCGGCCGAGCAGCGAGAGCGGCACCGTGAGGCCGAACGCCTTGGCGGTCTTCATGTTGATGATCAACTCAACTTTCGTCGATTGCTCCACCGGGAGATCGGCAGGCTTCTCGCCCTTGAGAATCTCGTCGACGTAGACGCCGACCGTACGGTACGATTCGGCAAAACTGCCGCCGTAGCTCATCAAGCCGCCGGCGGCGGCAAACTCGCGATAATTGTAGATCGTGGGCATCGCATGGCGAACCGTGAGTGCAGCAAGCCGTGCGCTGCGGCTTGTGAAGAAGGCATCGGGGCCGATCACGAGCCCACCGGCACGCAATTGGACGAGCGTGGTGAAGACGTTGTCGAAGTCGCGTTCGGGCTGGCGTGGAGGACATGCAGTTCAAGCCCAAGGGTGGCTGCCGCCTCAAGTCTCGCCCGAGGATTGCGGAATTCGGTTTGTCGGATTGACGAGAAGCGCCACGCTCGTGGTGCGGAGTCACCTCGTGCAGCAATTCCAGGCGCTTGGGTCCGAGTTGCGGCAGAAGTGGTCACACCGGTGACATTGCCGCCTGGTCGGGGGAGGCTCGCGACGAGCCCTGCGGCGACGGCGTCGCCGCGTACAGAAGACGATGGGAATGCCGTGGTCGCACACTTGGCAGCCAGCGCCGATGGAATTCCTTCGGTCGCGGCAATGACGGTTACGTTGCGGCGAACCAGATCGGCGGCTATTGCCGGCAATCGATCGTTTTGGTCTTCCGCCCAGCGAAATTCGATCAAGACGTTGCGCCCCTTGACGTATCCGACTTCGCTCAGGCCGCGGCGGAATGCGATCGATAGGGGTCGTCGCCGGACCACGTGGCTCAGGTGGCCGAAATCCAACCGGCACTCGCCGGCTGCTGCGCGCGGCCGCGCGCGGCCACGCCGCCGCTGATCCAGTAATTCCCAAAATGAAATCGCGTCGTCGCATTGCCTTCTCCAAGGCCAGCGCCACGCCAATTTGGCTCGCAATGCGACCAATTAAATCAGGAAACCAGCACCGCCGAAACGGGCGCTAGGAGAAATCGCGCTGCAACAATCCAAGGTCGTGCATGTCCGCTTCGGGTCAAGATCGACCGACTTCATCGTGGTTTTTACGGGCGCTTTTCCGCTCTGCCCCGAAAGCGGACATTCCGCGAGGGCCGCGTTTACCGGCACGCACCCTAGCCACACGGGAAGCGATCGGATTAAGTGTTGCGACACGCCGCGGACGGCCGGGTTACGTTTCCCAGGCGGAAGAACGCGGCCGGAACCAACGCCCCAAGGAGACGCCAATGGCCAAGATCGTGCTCGGCATGGGAACGTCGCACACCCCCATGCTGCTCGCCTCGGACGAGACACTGCCGCGGTTTCTCGAAACCGACATGAAGATCAAGCACCGCGACAAGGACGGCAATCCGCAGAGCTACGAGGACCTGCTGCTGAAGGCCGACCCGCAGCTCTCCGGCATGGTGACGCCCGAGCAGCTCGTGGTCCGCCAGAACGACGCGCGCGCCGCCACCAGGCGCCTGCGGCAGGTGCTGGCCAATGCGAAGCTCGATGCACTGATCGTGCTCGGCGACGACCAGAACGAAAGCTATCTCGAGGACTGCCGGCCGGCCTTCGCGGTCTATTACGGCGACACCATCCGCAACGACAACAAGCAGCACGAGACCTACTCGCACCTGCCCGAATGGTACATCAAGAACCGCGCCGCCTTCTTCGAGCCCGAGAAGCCGCGCGACTATCCGGTGCATTCGGCGCTCGCGGTGCATTTGATCGAACTCGCTGATGGACACGGGCTTCGATCTCGCCGCCTCCAAGTGCCTGCGCGAGGGCGAAGGCGAAGGCCACGCGGTCGCCTATGTGCACCGTCACGTCATGGATTCGGAGCGGCCGGTGCCGGTGGTGCCGATATTCCTCAACACCTACTTCCCGCCGACGCAGCCGCGGCCGAAGCGCTGCTATCGAGCTCGGCCAGGCGATCGCACGCGCGGTCGAAAAGTTTCCGGGCGAGGCGCGCGTCGGCGTGCTGGCCTCGGGCGGCCTGAGCCACTTCCTGGTGGACGAGGAGTTCGACCGCTCGATCATCAAGGCGTGCGCCGACCGGGACGCCACGTTCCTGCAGAACCTGCCGCGCAACAAGCTCAACGCCGGCAGCTCCGAGATCCTCAACTGGGTCGGTATCGCGGGCGCGCTCGAGCACCTGCATCTCGACTGGTTCGAATATGTGCCGGGCTACCGCACGCCCGCCGGCACCGGCACCGGCCTGAGCTTCGCCACCTGGGCGTAACCGTTACTGCTTCTGCTTAGGCGCGTTGGGATGGAATCACCGCTCTCGGACTCCCCTCCCCCTTGCGGGGAGGGGTTGGGGGTGGGGGTCGTTGTTGCTGAGAAAGCTCATCCGACCTCGTCCGCCTCTACCGCGATGCTGCCGAAGCGATAGACCTCGCCTTCGACGTAGTCCTCGAAGTAGCGATCGGTGACGGGGCGCGTAAATGTCATGGGCGGCCTTGAACAGGATTTCCGACGTTTGGGGGGCTAGTTTGGGCGTGTATTCGCGAATCTAGAATGTTCGGTAGTTCACTAGTCAATGTCCGCTATTTCCCTAACAGCCGACAACCATTGAATCGCAGCGAGACGACGAGATGGGACACAAACCGGTCGTGAGCAAACGCAGCAACGGGGTGCGCGGAAGCGGTTTACTCGATCACCTCTTCGGCGGTCACAAGATGCGGATGAGGTCAAATGGGCCGGACGTCTTGCTGCGTCGCAATTCCTCAAAGTCGCAATTCCTTAAGAATGTGATGGCCATCACATCGACGGGTGCGGGATCAGCCTAGGTCTCTCCTGATCAACAGGAGATTGAAATGACACAATATCTAAAAGGTATCGGCGCGTTGGTGATCGCGTTCGTAATCGTCGTAGTCGCGACGAATTATTTCGGATTGTCCCGTAACAGCGTTGCATCTACCGCCAGCTTGAGCCCGAAGCCGATCGATATCTCCCAAATACACCGGAATGGCAAAACTCTTCCGCTCGAAAAGCTCCACGACATGACTTTGGTGTTCTCTGAACGTGATTGACGGCGCATTGACGGCGCGCGCCCTCTGGTCGCCGACTCTGGCGCCGCTGCTCCCGATGCACAGGTTGAAAGATATCGGCCTGTTCGGCGCGTACTCTACTGCGGAAAACCGTAAAGCCGCGCCGGATTGTCGACCAGGATGCGGCGCCGCACCGTCGCGTCCGGCGTCCAGTCCTGGAACAGGTCGAGCAGGTGCCCGGCGTCGGGCATCTCGTGTTCGTCCATGCGCGGATGCGGCCAGTCGCTGCCCCACACGAGCTGCTCGGGATTGGCCCGCACCAGCGCCTGGCAGAACGGCCGTGCATCCGGATAGTCGGGCGGCGCGCGGCTGATGCGGTGCGCGCCCGAGAGCTTCACCCAGCAGCCGCCGTCGCCGAGGAGCCGCAGCAGGCACTGGAAGCCGGGCGTCCCGGTGCCGGCGCGGGCATCGCTGCGGCCCATGTGGTCGATCACCACCGGCACGCCGATCGCGTTCAGGATCGGAATGGTGTCCGGCAGGTCCTTGATGTCGATCCAGAGCTGCAGGTGCCAGCCGAGGTCGTTCATCGCCGGCGCCAGCGCGCGCGCCGTGTCGAGCGTCACGCCGCCGCGGTAATGCAGCTGCCCGTCGCGGAAGAAATGGTTGAAGCGCAGGGCCCGCACACCGAGCCCGTGCCAGCGGCGAAGCTCATCGCGACGACACAGTCTCGTCGGCGACCGCCACGCCGCGCAGCCGGTCGGGACGCCGCGCCAGCGCATCGAGCATCGCCGAATTGTCGCGGCCGTGCGCGCTGCCCTGCACCAGCGCGCCACGCTCGAAGCCGAGCGTGTCGAGCATGCCGAGATATTTTTCGAGCGGCGCATCCGGCGGCGTGTAGCTGCGGTCGTCGGCGTACGGAAACCGCACGGCCGGCCCGAACACATGGCAGTGGGTGTCGCACGCCTTGGGCGGCAACGGAATCTTCGGGCGGCTCGGCGCGCGCGGCGCCGCGCAGGCGGGGATCGTGGCAGCCATCGGCATCGTCAGGGGTGCGACCCCTGCCCTCATCGACCAGTGTGGCGGTTCAGAAGTCCGCATCATTCTTGCAGCCAAGTCCAACATGCGGACTTCTGAACCAAAGCCACACTAGATCCATAAAGCTGCTAGTGTCCTTCGAATCCGAAGTCCGCTTACGGGCGCGCGGAAGATTGAGGCGGACTTCGGATTCGGGACACTAGCCCGGCATGTTCGCTAAGGTTGCCGCTTGGTCAAGTGAAAGCAAAGAAGCGAGGACGGTAGCGCGCAAATCGCCCGACATCATCGGACCGAGGGAGGAACGACGCATGGAATATCTGCTTCGTATTCTGGTTGCCGCCGGCGTGACGCTGCATCGGCGTCACCGCCAATGCGCAAACCTATCCGAGCAAGCCGATCACCATCATCGTGCCGTTCGGCCCGGGCAGCGCCACCGACACCATCACCCGCGTCGTCGCCCAGCATCTCGGCGTCGCGCTCAAGCAGAGCGTCGTGGTCGAGAACCGGCCGGGCGCGAACGGCGCGATCGCGGCGACTGTACGTCGCGCGCGCGGCGCCGGACGGCTACACGCTGTTCATGAGCACCAACAGCCCGCATTCGGCGGTGCCGTTCCTGATGAAGAACGTCGCCTACGATCCGGTGAAGGACTTCACCGCGATCACCCGGATGGGAAGCTACACGCTGATGCTGGTGATCCATCCCGAGCATCCCGGCGAAGACGGTCAAGGAGCTGATCGCCTACGCCAAGGCCAACCCGAGCAAGCTGTCGTTCGCCAGCGGCAACACGTCGGGCGTCGTGGCCGGCGAGACGCTTCAAGACCTGGGCCGAGCTCGACATGCTGCACGTGCCCTACAAGAGCTCGGCGCCGGCGATCAAGACGTGCTCGGCGGCCGGGTGTCGATGATGTTCAGCGACCTGGTCCTCGGCCTGCCGCACGTCAAAGCCGGCAGCCTGAACGCGCTCGCGGTGTCGCGCATCAAGCGCAGCGCGCTCGTTCCCGAGCTTCCGACGCTGGACGAGGCCGGCGTCACCGGCTTCGACATGGATTCCTGGGCCGGCATCTTCGCCCCCGCCGGCACGCCGCCGAGCCGATCGTGAACCTGCTCAACACCGAGCTGCGCAAGATCATCGACAGCGCCGAGGTGAAGTCGCGCGCTCGGCAACGCCGGCTTCGAGGCGTTCTCGAGCTCGCCCCGGGAGCTCGACGACTTCACCAAGGTCCAGCTCGTCAAGTGGGGCAAGATGATCAAGGACGCCGGCATCCAGCCGGAGTGACGCGCGCTCCACTTTGAAAAGCAGCACCGGCGTTTCCTTCACCCTCCCCCTTGCGGGGAGGGTCGACGCCGAGCGAAGCGAGGCGGCGGGGTTGGGGTGGCTGTGTGATCCACTGATGGACCCCCACCCCGACCCCTCCCCGCAAGGGGGAGGGGAGCCACCGCCGCTGCGGCACTGACATCGCGACTGCGAACTGCACGGGCGGCTTGCGGCCCGGTGCGGGCTTCACCTAAAAGCTTGGACCATAAACGGCGCGCCGCGCCGCCACCCGGGAGAGCAACCTTGCGTCCAAGCCGGCGACAGCCCGACGAGTTGCGCGCCATATCGCTCGAACGCGGTGTGGTGAAGTATGCCGAAGGCTCGTGCTTCGTGAAGTTCGGCGACACCCAGGTGCTGGTCACCGCCACGCTGGAGGACCGGCTGCCGCCGTGGCTCAAGGGCCAGGCCCGCGGCTGGATCACCGCCGAATACGGCATGCTGCCGCGCGCCACCCTGGAGCGCACGCGCCGCGAGGCCTCGGCCGGCAAGCAGAACGGCCGCACCGTCGAGATCCAGCGGCTGATCGGCCGGAGTCCTGCGCACCATCGTCGACCTGCAGGCGCTCGGCGAGCGCCAGATCACGGTCGACTGCGACGTCATCCAGGCCGACGGCGGCACCCGCACCGCCGCCATCACGGGCGCCTGGGTCGCGCTGCACGACTGCATCGCCTGGATGAAGACCCGCGACATGCTGAAGGCGGATCCGCTGCGCGATCACGTCGCGGCGATCTCGTGCGGCATCTGCCACGGCACGCCGGTGCTCGATCTCGACTACGCGGAAGACTCCGAGGCCGATACCGACGCCAACTTCGTGCTCACCGGCGCGGCGCGCATCGTCGAGGTGCAGGGCACCGCCGAGAAGATTCCGTTCAGCGAGGAGCAGTTCCTCGAGCTGCTCGCGCTCGCCAAGAAGGGCATCGCCAAGCTGGTCGATCTGCAGAAGCTCGCCGTGATGTGAGATCACGAGCTTGCATATGCGACCCCGAATAGCGCCGCAACTTCGGTGTGCTCTCTCCCCCGCTTGCGGGGGAGAGGTGGAGAGGGGGCGAGCTTGCTCGAAATCCCGTTGCCTGCCCCCTCCCTATCCCTCCCCCAGCGAAAGGGCGTTCACGCCCGTCTTCGACGGGCTATGCGGGGGAGGGGACGCGTGCGGCACGTACTCAGCCCAAAATCCGGGAATGTGTTTGCGATGAGTGACATGCACCGCCAACTGACCGGCCGCATCGTCATCGCCACGCACAATCCGGGCAAACTCCGGGAAATGCGCGAGCTGCTCGCGCCTTACGGCATCGAAGCAGCGTCGGCCGGCGAACTCGGCCTTGCCGAGCCCGACGAAACCGGCACCACCTTCCGCGCCAACGCGCGCATCAAGGCGCAGGCCGCCGCGCAAGCCACCAACCTGCCCGCCTTCGCCGACGACTCCGGTCTCGCGGTCGATGCGCTCGGCGGCGCGCCCGGCATCCATTCGGCGCGCTGGGCCGGTGAAGCGAAGGACTTCCAGTACGCCATGCAACGCGTCGAAGACGAATTGCAGGCGCGCGGCGCGCGCACCGCAGAAACGCGCCGCGCGCATTTCGTCTCGGCGCTGTGCGTCGCCTGGCCGGACGGCCATGTCGAGGACTTCGAGGCCAAGGTCGACGGCGTGCTGGTCTGGCCGCCGCGCGGCACGCTCGGCTTCGGCTACGATCCGATGTTCCTGCCGGACGGCCACACCCGCACCTTCGGCGAGATGCCGGCCGAGGAGAAGCACGGCCTGCCGCCGCACGGCTCCGGCCTCTCGCACCGCGCCCGCGCGTTTCTCATGCTGGCGGCGGCGTGCCTGAAGCCCCGCGACACGAGTACCGCTTTCATTGCAAGGTGAGCCGTCTCGGCAACGGCGTTCTGCGTCCTCTCGCTTGGAAAAACTGGTTCGCGCCGCTGGCGAAACGTTTATATGGTTTGATCTCTCCTCAAGCTTCGCAGCATGTCGATCAGAGAAACCCTGCGATCGCAATGGCGCGTGGTCACGACGGTCGTGACCGGCGGTGCCGTTGCTTGCGCGGCGTTCATTCTATTGAACAGCATGCCGCCGAGCTCGATCACGATGGCAACCGGGCCCGACGGCGGCGGCTACCACGAGATCGGCGAGCAGTATCGCGCGAGTTCTCGCCCGCTCCGGCGTGGAGCTGAAGCTGGTTGCTACGGCCGGCAGCGTGGAAAACCTGTCGCTGCTGCACGATCCACGCTCCGGCGTAAATATCGCGCTGGTTCAGGGCGGCAGCGTCGGCAAGGCAACGACCGGTCTCGATTCGCTTGGAACGCTGTTCTACGAGCCGCTCTGGGTCTTCCATCGTGGCGCTCTGGAGGGTGAGACGTTGGCCGCCTTGCGCGGCCGCAAGGTCTCGATTGGACCGATCGGAAGCGGCTCGCATGCGCTTCTGCTCCAGTTGCTCAAACGCAACGACCTCGATCGGGAAATAGGTGAATTGCTTGCGCTTGCGCCCCACGAGGCCGCGGCCAAGCTGCTTGCCGGCGAAATCGATGTGGCCGCCATGCTTTCTTCGTGGGATGCGCCCGTCGTGCAGGAACTCATCACCGATGAGCGCGTCATGCTGTTCAATCTGCCTCGTGCGGACGCTTACGTTGCGCTCTATCCCTTCCTGAGCAAGACGATCGTGCCGAGGGGCGTCGGCGATCTCGCCAAGGACCTTCCGCCGGCTGACGTCACCGTGTTCGCTGCCCAGGCGAGCCTGGTGGTGCAGAGGGATCTCCACCCCGCGATCCAATATCTTCTGCTGAGTACGGCGGCGCAGCTTCACTCCGGAGCCGGCATGTTCCATCGCGCCGGACGCTTTCCCGCACCCCAGGGGATCGAATTGCCGCTCAGCAGCGAGGCCGTTCATTTCTACAAATCCGGGCAGCCGTTCCTTCAGAACAATCTTCCTTTCTGGATGGCGTCGCTTGTTGGACGGCTGCTCGTCCTGCTCATTCCGATCGTCGCCGTCCTGTACCCGATCATGCGGCTGCTGCCGGCTGTATACGGTTGGGCGATGCGCCGGAAAATCGCGCGGCTGTACGGCGAACTGAGGTTTCTGGACGACGAGATTACCGTTGCTGGCCCACAAGCCGATGCCGTTGCGCTGACGTCGCGCCTCGATCACCTCGAGAGACAGGCAAACCAGCTCAGGATGCCGATCGCATATGAGAGCATGATGTTTCTGTTGCGCAACCACATCGGCGTCGTGCGCAACCGCCTGGCAGCGGGCAGGCAAGCGTAGCCCGCCCGGGAACCCTGCGCGATGCCTCCGGAGATATTCCGCGCCGGCGCACGACCTGCCACGTGACGCCGAACTCCGCGCCGGGGCGCACTTTACGGGACGCTTTGGGATCGAGTCCTGCGGCACTCGCGCTGAAGTAGTGACATTGCCCGCGGTTGTGCTGGTTTCCGGTGAAACTCGTCTTAAAAGATCGGCGAATTTCGAGGCTGCTGTTCAATGCGACGAAAGAAGTTCTCGCTGAGATTGTTGCACTAGCGAAGGGCGGCACGATGAAAAAGTACTTCTTTGACATTCTCGAAGGGGACGGAGCAGCATTTGACTATTGCGGGAGAGAATTTCCCAGTCCGGAAGCGGCCTACCCGCTTGCAGAGTTGCTGGCGCTTGATCTCGAAGTGAGGGACGCGGTCTCGAACGCGTGTTCAATCAGCGTGTCGGACGCAACCGGGAGACAATACTTCACCGTTCCAGTCCGCCCTGCACCAGAGACGGCAGATTAGAACATATCCTCGCCTCCGCTGCAGAGAGCAACGGACGAGCGGCCACCTGGTCGTCCCCTGCGCCTTCCCATCGCCAAGCAGTCCATAGGCTAGCCCGTAGCAACCATTAAGTCGTAGCGGGTTTATCAACCCATGGGGTACCGCGCGCGACGATGGTGTTGGCGTAGATCAAGAGCTTCCTGGCGCAAGCGACAAGAGCTGCGTTGTGCGCCTTTCCTCTTGCGGGTGAGTCGAGCATAGAGGTCGATCAGCATCTTGTTCCAGCGGAACGCGGCCGGCAGCGCTGCGGCGTAGGGCTCACAGCCGTGGCTCCGCCCGCAGTAGATCGTCTGCCCGATGAATTGGATGATGTCGAAAAGGAAGTGCTTGAGCTAAGGCAAAGCTTGGAGCGGTACGAAGGTCGACTTCCAGATCTCAAGTTCACCTTCAGCGATTGGAACTCCTTTGCCGAAATTGAACTGCTGTCTCCTACGGCAGAACCGCCTAAGATGCCTCCAATGAACACAGCTGGATATGACATGAAATCGCAGCATGAGCGCACAGCAAAATATGCTTTCGAATATGCTCGATGGCGGGAGATGATGTGCCTCTCTTTTCCTTGCGATCTCGCAATTGAGAATTCCGGCTTCTGCAGAGGCAACCGACGTAGAAATCGAACTGCATCTTCCCAGTTTTTTGTCTGCCCATGCGCGAGATAATCTACTTAAGCCTCCGAAGCCACCGCGCGGACTCCTGAACCACCGGAGTTGCCCGATATGACGCCTCTCTGGTCTTTGAACCGCCCACGACCGCCGGGTAAGCCATACTTCAGCCGCCGCGGTGATTTTGTTTCTTTCGAAATTCCCTCGCTTGTCCATAACCGAAACTTGGTCCTTCATACCTTTTATTTGCGGTTCAACGGTCCGGACGGTCTTCACAATTTCGCCCTGCCCTACCGAATAACATGCACCGAACTCATCGATCCAGTTGAAGGCAAATTGCATTTCAAGTTGCCGAAAAGCCCGTAGCTCCGTTAAGAGCTCGCGCCTTGAGCCGTCGGTGGCACACCGCTACTTTGAACCCTGGAACGGCGAGGAAGCCAACATGAGCAACGACGCCAAGACGCTGATCGAGCAGGCACGCGCGCTGCCGCCGGAAGATCGCATCGCGCTCGTTGAGGACGTGCTCGACAGCCTGGACCATGCCGACCCCGGTATCGATCGATTGTGGGCACGGGAGGCGAGCGACCGCCTGGCGGCCTACCGGCGCGGCGAGCTCACGGCCAGGGACCTCGGCGACATTGTCGCCAAATACCGGCCGTGACGATCCGATTTCTTGAGATCGCCGAGATCGAACTCGATGAGGCCATTCATTGGTACAGGGCGCAGGCGCCTGGCTTGGACAATGCGTTTCTGATTGAGGTGCTGGCTGCCGCCGACCGCATCGAGCGCTTTCCAGCAGCGTGGCATCCGCTCACCGAGGATGTTCGCCGCTCCCGCCTCAACCGGTTCCCGTACGGACTGATCTACACTATCGACAACGGCGACATCTTGGTGCTGGCGGTCGCGCACTTGCATCGCCGGCCGGACTATTGGCGCGATCGCCTGAAGCGATATTTTGCCCGGCCGTCTGTGCCTACGAACTCGGTCTCTCCGCTCCCCTCCCCCATGAGCGAAGCGAATGGTGGGGAGGGGTCGGGGGTGGGGGGCACTCTTTTTGTGTGGCGAAGAGCCCCCACCCCGGCGGCTTCGCCGCCGACCCTCCCCGCCGCTCGCTACGCTCGCGGGGGAGGGTGAGAGAGGGTGCGCTTCGCGCAACGAGAGAAGGACGAGAGGCGGAGTGTCACGACCTCGCACGTGACGCCCGCCCGCAAAGCTGCCATATCAGCGGCATGAAACCTGAGTCGGACCAGGCCTTCGGCGTCTACATCCACTGGCCGTTCTGCCTGTCGAAGTGCCCATACTGCGACTTCAACAGCCACGTCCGCCACGCGGCGATCGACGAGGCGCGGTTCGCGCGCGCGTTCGAGGCCGAGATCGCCGCCACCGCCGCGCGGGCGCCGGGCCGCACGGTCTCGACCGTGTTCTTCGGCGGCGGCACGCCGTCGCTGATGCAGCCCGCGACCGTCGGCGCGATCCTCGACGCCATCGCGCGGCACTGGACGGTCGCGGCTGGCGCCGAGGTGTCGCTGGAGGCCAACCCGACGAGCGTCGAGGCGACGCGGTTCCGCGGTTATCGCGCAGCGGGCGTCAACCGGGTGTCGCTCGGCGTGCAGGCGCTCGACGATGCGGCGCTGAAGGAGCTCGGCCGCCTGCACACCGCGCGCGAGGCGCTCGACGCGGTCGCGGTGGCGCGGGAAAACTTCGAGCGGTTCTCGTTCGACCTGATCTATGCGCGGCCGCATCAGACGCCGGACGGCTGGGCCGCCGAGCTTCGCCGCGCGCTCAGCGAGGCGGGCGAGCACCTCTCGCTCTATCAGCTCACCATCGAGCAGGACACGCCGTTCTTCGCGCTGCATAAGGCCGGCAAGATCGCGACGCCGGACGACGACACGGCGCGCGCGTTCTACGACGTGACGCAGGAGGTCTGCGCCGCGGCCGGCCGGCCGGCCTACGAGATTTCCAACCACGCGCGGCCGGGCGCCGAGTGCCGGCACAATCTGGTCTACTGGCGCGCGCACGAATATGCCGGCATCGGGCCGGGCGCGCACGGAAGGCTCGACATCGGCGGCGAGCGCCACGCCATCGCGACCGAGCGGCGGCCCGAGAGCTGGCTGATGCGGGTCGAAGCGAGCGGCCACGGCGTCGTCACTGATGAAGTGCTCTCCCACGTGGAGCGCGCCGACGAATTCCTGCTGATGGGGCTGCGGCTCGCCGAGGGCATCGACCCGGCGCGCTACGCGAGGCTTGCCGGCCGGCCGCTCGACGAGCGACGCATTGCGATGTTGCGCGAGGAGGGCGCGGTCGAGACGACCGCGGACGGCATGCTGCGGGTGACGCTCGAGGGCTTTCCGGTGCTCGACGCGGTGGTCGCCGACCTCGCCGCATAGCGCGCGTCAGAAGCCGGCGGGAAGATCGCGGAACAGCCGCGAAGCGGTCTTCTGCGGTCCGAACAACAGCGGGAAGAACGCCGAACACGGCCGAACACCGGGCATGTTTCGCCCGGCGCGCCGCCTCAGGTCGCCGAGCCGCCGAACGCCTTCGGCGGCGGGCTGATGACCTGGCCGCCGCCCGGCGTCACGCGCATCACCGACAAGCCGCGCTGGCTGGTGCCGTCCGGCCGGAACCGGAACAGGCCGTCGATGCCGGTGAAGCCCGACGCGTTGGTGAGGATCTCTTCGGAAAAGCGCTGATTTCCCTGGGTCTTGGTCAGCGCCGCGACCAGCGCGACGGCGTCGTAGGTGAGCGACGCGGTGCGCACCGGATCGTTGCCGTACTTGGTCTTGTAGCGCGCCGCGAAGCCCTTGAAGCCGGCCGAATCCGGGCCCGCGTACCAGGCACCGTCGAGCTGCGGATTGGCGAAGATCTGCGCGTCCTCCCACAGGCCGGTGCCCAAGAGCTGCACCTTCTTGGTATCGAGTCCGTTCGAGATAAGTCCTTGCACCACCGACGGAACTGCATCGGCTCCGTCCGGAATGAAGATCGCGTCGGCCCGCGCCGCCGCGGCCGCCATGGTCCGCACCGGTCCCTGCATCTGGTTGCGGTCGAGCGGATAGCGTTCGACCGCGATGACCCGGCTGTTGCGGCGCGCCACCGCCTGCTTGAACGCAGCCTCGGCGACGGTGCCGTAGGCATTGTCGGGCACCAGCGCGGCGAACGCGCGTTTGCCCTGGCCGGCGGCGTAGCCGATGATCCGGTCGACGTCGGACTCGGGCAGGAAGCTCAGCAGATAGACGCCGCGCGACGCGACATTGGCATCGGTCGAGAAGGCGATCACCGGAATCTTGCGGGCGCGCGCGATCTGCCCGACCGGGCCGACCGTGAGCGCAAACAGCGGGCCCAGGATGATTTCGGCCCCTTCGTCGACCGCCTGCTGCGCGGCCTGCTGCGCGCCCGGCGCGCTGCCGGCGTCATCCTTCACGAGCAACTGGATGTCGGGATTGTTGAACTCCGCCAGCGCCATTTCGGCGGCATTGCGCATGGATTGCGCGGCGACGCCGGCATTTCCGGTAGCCGACAGCGGCAGGATCAGCGCGACCTTGACCTGTCCCTGGCCGATATTCGTCGCAGGTTGCGACGGCGTGCTCGGCTGGCTGCCGAAGATGTCGCCGAAGGAAACATTGCCCCCGCCGCATCCAGCCAGCAGAAATGCGCCGCCGAGCGCGCCGAGCCGTAGCACCGCCCGGCGCGACCGCGCGGGTGTCCACGCCTGCAGTTTCCGATGCATCACGGCGTCTCCACCACCACCGCCAACGCCACTATCCATTCACGGCGGCAATTGGGCAAGTTTGCCGCCCCCCAAGTTTAACCGAATGAAAATCATAGCGATTTCTTGCGGCCATGACGAGTGTGCCCTTGCCGGGTAGATTACCCCGATGCGCCGTCCCAACCCAGACCCGACCGCGTCGCCGCAGAGTGGCGAGCAGCCCGGCCGCCGGACCTATATCCTGCAGGGCCAGTCGGTCATTGCACCACCTCTGCCGGGCGGCCTCCACCTGGTCGCGACGCCGATCGGCAACCTGCGCGACATCACGGTACGGGCGCTCGAAGTCCTGGCGGCAGCCGACGTGATCGCCTGCGAAGACACCCGCATCACCGGCCGGTTGCTGGAGCATTACGGCGTCAGGGCTCCGATGACGCCCTATCACGAACACAACGCCACCGAGGCCCGGCCCAAGCTAATCGCCCGTCTAGCGGCCGGCGACGCCGTCGCCCTCGTGTCCGACGCCGGGACGCCGCTCATTTCCGATCCCGGCTTCAAGCTGGTGCGTGAAGCATACACGGCCGGCCATGCGGTGACGACGGCGCCTGGCCCCTCGGCGGTGCTGGCAGCGCTGGCAGTATCTGGCTTGCCGTCCGACCGGTTCTTCTTCGAGGGCTTTCTTCCCGCGAAAGAAATGCAGCGGCGCAGCCGCATCGCCGAACTCGGCCGCATCCCGGCAACGCTGGTGCTGTTCGAGACCGGCCCGCGGCTCGCCGCATCTCTTGCCGACCTATCGGCCGGATTGGGATCGCGCGAAGCTGCCATCTGCCGGGAGCTTACCAAGCTCTACGAAGAGGTGCGGCGCGACCGGCTCGATGCGCTGGCGACAAGCTACGCGCAGGCGCCCGAACCCCGCGGCGAGATCGTCATCGTCATCGCCCCGCCCGCCGCCGAAACCAGGGTCGAAGCTAGCGCGCTCGACGCGATGCTGCATGACGCGCTGGCGCGGGTCTCGGTGAAAGAGGCGGTCGCCGAGATTGCCGCCGCCACTGGCCATCCCCGGCGCGAGGTCTACCAGCGCGCGCTCGCGCTCACCAAGGATCGGCCTCATGGCGGCTGATCGCCCCCGTCCCTCGCCGGTCGGCGCCCGCAGCCCGAATCCCGAGCGGCAGGTCGCATTCCGAACCGGCCTGTCGGCGGAAAGCCGAGCAGCGGCACTGCTCATCGCCAAGGGATTTCGCATCTTGGCGCGGCGCTGGAAAAGTCCCGCCGGCGAGATCGACATCGTCGCCCGCCGCCGCGGCCTCCTGGTGTTCGTCGAGGTCAAGGCGCGCGAGCGGCTCGACGATGCCGCCTGGTCGGTCACCGGCCGACAACGCGCTCGCATCGCGGCCGCAGCCGAAGCCTGGCTCGCCACCTATGGCGACGCCAAGATCCGGGATATCCGCTTCGATGCCATGCTGGTGGCGCCCGGCCGGATCCCGCAGCACATCCCGGCGGCGTTCGACCTGAACGGCTGAGCCGGGACCGGCGAAGAAGTTCGGGGACGCAGCCAACCGTGGGGTTGGGGCGTCCCCCGAAAAATCGCTTTTCGTCTTCTTTCTCCGGCTCGAACTCAGGAGACCGCCGCGCGGCTACGTTCAGACCCAACTGACTTTGTTACAGGCTCTTGATGAGTTCGTTGGTTGCGATCGCATTCATGTCGACGAGGTTCTTGGTGAACCCCGCGTCCTTGTAGATCTTCGCGCCTTCCTGAAGCGACGGAATGTCCATCCAGCCAAGGCCGTTCTTGCGGGTGTTGGCGTTCTCCGAGCACATGAGCCGGAGCTTCATGCTGGCGGCAACGCGCACCGGGTCCTTGCCGTCGACCGCGACCTTCTGGGTGATGGCGACGGCCTCGTCCTGGTTCTTCAGCGTATACTCCAGGCCCTTCTTGTAGCCGCGCAGGAACCGCGTGATGAGGTCCTTCTTGGCGCCGAAGTATTTGGTCTCGACGGTGAAGAGGTCCGTCGACGTATTCAGGTAGTCACGCGCCCAGATCACGTCGACCGCGCCGAGGCCGGCAGCCTGCATGCCGTAAAGGAGCGAGTCGGTCGAGGCCATCGCATCGACCTTGCCCTCGATGATGGCGGGCGCGGCATTGATGCCCGAGCGCCACCAGTTCGACGTCGCGTTCGCTCATCCCGTTCAGAGCCAGAATGGTCGCAAGGTTGTAACGCGTGCCGCTCGCCATGCTGATCACGCCGATCTTCTTGCCCTTCAGATCGAGCGGCGTGATGATCTGCTTGTTCTTCAGCGCGAACACGTTGAATACGTTGACCGGATAGATGTCGTAGACGGCCTTGAGTTGGCTGCCTTTGTCGGCCGCGAGGTAGATCGCTTCCGGTCCGCAGAACGCGATGTCGGCGTTGCCGGCAATGACGTTGCGCAGCGCATCGCCGGAGCCCTGCCCGGGCAGGAATTCCATGTCGACGCCCTGCTCCTTGAAGAAGCCCTTTGGCCTCCGACACATAGATGTTCGCCTGCTCGGCAAGGCGCGGACTCCAGGACGCCATCCGGACCTTTTCGAGCGTGTCGGCGCTCGGACGTTGCTGAATCCACGGGGCGGTGACGCCGGTAGCGGCCATGGCAGTCAGAAGCCGCCGGCGATTCAGTGATCGACTATCGATGGTCATGATCGTTCCTTCCGATTTCCTTTGGCTCACGTTCAACCAGCAGGGCGAGTTCATTCGCCTCGTTTGATGTATCTCCAGGAGAAAGCGGTCCGTTCGATGATCTCCATGATCTTGTAGAGGACGATGCCGATCACCGTCAGATAGACGAACACCGCGAACATCAGCGGCGTGTCGAAGCTGCCCTGAGTCACGATGACGAGCGCGCCAAGCCCGCGATTGGCGCCGACATACTCGCCGACCACGGCGCCGACGACCGCGAGCGTGATCGCGACGCGCAGGCCGGCGAAGATCACCGGCAGCGCGTTCGGTACGCGAAGCTTCAGAAAGGTCTGCCATCCTTTGGCGGTCAGCGCGCGGAACAGTTCGAGCTGATACGGATTGGCCGAGGTCAGCCCGATGATGGTGTTCTCCAGCAGCGGAAAGAAGCACACCAGCGCCGTGATCACGACCTTGGGCGCGATGCCGAAACCGAGCCAGACCACCATGATCGGCGCGAGCGCGAGCTTCGGCATCGCCTGCGATGCAAGGATATAGGGGCCGAGGATCGCACGCATGAGCTCGCTTTGCGCGGTCATGACGCCGAGCGCGATCCCGAGGAAGCTGCCAAGCAGAAATCCGAGCAAGATCTCGGTGAGCGTCGTCCCCGCGTGCATTGGCAGCAGACCGTTCAGGGTGTTCTCGACCAGCGATTCCCACACGCCGTAGGGGCTCGGCAGGATGAGCGGCGACAGCCCCCTCAGGCGAACGTAGGCGTCCCAAGCTAAGAGCACGCCGATGAAAACGACGGTGGACAGACACGTCTGTCCCACCGGGGTCGTGTACCAGGGGATGCGGACGACGTCGTCCGGCTTGAGCCCGGTCAGTTCGGACAAGGTAGCAACGGCGGACATGGGCGTTCGTCCCTCAGGCCATCATGCACTGTTTCATATCGCGGCACAGCGCGATGAATCGCTCGTCGAAGCGATGTTCGGCAACGCGCGGCCGCGGCAGATCGATGTCGAAGATTTTCTTGATGCGGCCCGGACGGCTGCCGAGCACGACGACACGGTCGGAGAGGAACGTCGCCTCGGCGATGTCATGGGTGATGAAGATGGCGGTGGTGCCGCTGATGCTCCAGATGCGCAGCAGTTCCATGTTCATCTGCTCACGCGTGATCGCGTCGAGCGCGCCGAACGGCTCGTCCATCAGCAGCAGGGACGGCGAGAGGACGAGCGCTCGCGCGATCGAGACGCGCTGCTGCATGCCGCCGGAAAGCTGAATCGGGTAGTGGTTCTCGAAGTCCGCCAGTCCCATCATCTTGAGCAGTTCGCGCGCCTTCGGCGCTGTAGTCGCGCAGCTTGAGCCGGAAGATCTCGACCGGCAGCAGAATGTTCTCCATCACGGTCCGCCATTCGAGCAGCACGGATTGCTGGAATACGAACCCCATGTCGCGGCTCGGCCGAGTGACACGCGTATCGCCCATCATCACAGAACCCCGACTGGGCGGGATCAGGCCTGCGGCGATGCGCAGCAGCGTCGTCTTTCCGCATCCGCTCTCGCCCAGGATGGAGACGAAGTGACCCTCCGCGAGGTCCAGGTCGATACCGTCGAGGACGATGTTGCGCCGGTCGCCGACAACGAACGACTTCGAGATGTCCTGAAAACGGAGCTTGGGGCGGCTTTCCAATTGACGCACCGGCGGATCGACTAAGGTCGTCTGACCGAAAGCATCAGCACGCAGACCCGTCACAAGCTTCATAGGCTGACTCCGCGATCAACGGCCGAACGCTGCCGCTCGACGCTGACACCTGCGATGCAATTTCCGGACCGGGCGGCCGCCGATAGCGGGCATCCCGATATCGCTCTTCCGCTCGGAACCCGACCAAAATCACGCTCTCGCTCGACCTGCGCCACATCAAAAAATCCACACCTCTGCGAGTTGACCAGAACTCTAGAGATAAAAAATGCAGTATGCAATCTGAAAAATGTGCGATGCTGGACGCGGTCGCCGGCTGCGCGACCTTGAGCAAGGGCAGATCGCTCTTGCCGCCGAATTGTGCAGCCGCGAGCATTCGATGCGATGACTCCGTCGTGGCGATGGTGGCTCAGCGCGAAGGAACCGGACATGCGTCCCTAGGACGCAAAGCGGCAGGGACAGGGAGTAGAGAATGGCTGAAGTCGTAGACATCTTGATCGAGCGCGGCACGCTGATCACCATGGATCGCGAGCGGCGGATCATGACGGATGGGGCGATCGCGATCCGCGGCGACCGGATCGTTGCGGTCGGCAAGACCGCCGAGTTGCGCAAGACCTACCAGGGCAAGAAGACGATCGACGCGTCCAATCGTCTCGCCATGCCCGGTCTGGTCGACGGCCACGCGCACTTGAACGAGATCGCGCGTGGGTTGATTCCTGACGACTTGAAGACCAGCGATTGGCTGAAGCACTGGTGCTATCCGTACTTCGCCGCGACGACGGCGGATGACGAGTACTGGTACTCGCAATGCCTCATCGCCGAGATGATCCGCTCGGGCACGACCTGCATCGCGGAGCCGGGCTGCAAATTCCTGCCGACGATCGTCAAGTCGATCGAGCAAAGCGGAATTCGCGCAACGACCGGAAGCTGGGTCTGGGATCACGCCGGACCCGACGGCCAGAAATGCCCCGAGTATTTTCTCAAGATGAGCCTGAAGGAGTGCCTCGAGCTCACCGAGAACAACATCAAGTCGTTTCACGGCGCGGCCAATGGCCGCATTAAGATCTTCGCGACCATCGAGGGTGTGGGCACCTGCTCGGACGACCTGATGCTTGGCGCGAAGGAGATCGCCGACCGCTACGGCACGCATACCCTGATGCACAAGGCGAGCTCCCGCGAGGAAGCGGCGACCGAATTGCGCGTCACCGGCCACCGGCCGGTCGAGCATATGTACCGGATCGGCGCGCTCGGCCCGAACGTCTTTCTGAACCACATGACCGCCGTAGACCTGTACGAGGTCGAGTTCCTGGCGGAGACCGACACCAAGGTCTGCCAGAATCCGCCGGCCGCGCTGAAGCTCGCCAAGGGCACGACCCAGATGGGCAAGTTCCTCGAAATGCGGAAGGCCGGCGTTACGGTTGCGCTCGGCTGCGACGGAGTGAATTCGGGCGACCACAAGGACATGTTCCGGGCCATGTATCTCGCCGCGACCCTGCCGAAGGATGCGCGCATCGACGCCTCGGTCATTACGGCCGAGGAGGTGATCGAGATGGCGACGCTGAACGGCTACCGCGCGGTCGGCTGGGACAAGGATCTCGGCGTTCTGGAAGCAGGCCGCAAGGCGGATCTGATCCTGATCGACATCGACCGGCCCGAATTCGTTCCGACCTACAACTACATCTACAGCCTCGTCTACACGGCGAGTGGCGACTGCGTCGATACCACCATCGTCGACGGCAAGATCCTCATGGAAAACCGCGTGCTGACCACCATCGATCTCGACGCGGTGCGCGCTCACTGCCGCGAACTGGCGCCGAAGCTTTTGCAACGCTCGAACGTCAAGCCGGTGTCGCGATGGCCGATCGTGTAGGCCGCCGCTATCGCAGTCCCGCCTTATCGAGCACCGGCGGCAACGGCAGCCGGCTGCCGCCCGTCGACAGTGCGCTCTCGCACTGCGCCGCGAACGCGAGGACAAGACGGTCGCAGCCCCACGGCCCGACGATCTGGAGCCCGACCGGCATCCCGTTTGCCAATCCGCATGGGATCGATACGGCCGGCTGGCCGGAAATGTTGAAGGGGTAGGTGTAGGGCGTCCACGTGATCCATGGCAGCGGGGCGTCCGCTTCGCCGCCTTCCGGGACTTCCGCGTCGGCCGCAAACGCGGTCAGCGGCATCGTCGGCATGACCAACAGGTCGTAGGCGTCGAACAACGCAGCCGCTGCGGCGTTGAAACGGCGTCGCGCATCGATGGCGGCGAAATAGTTCGGCAATGAATAGTGCTGCGCCAGGTCAAAGCAGCGTGCGAGCCCTGCATCCATGATGTCGCGGCTGCGCTTGACCTCTTCGACAAAGCCGTAGCCGCGGCCGGTCACCCAGAACGTTTCGAAGATCGCGCGAGGAAGCGCCGCCGGCATCTCGGCGTCGGCTCGCTCAACCGCGAGGCCGCGCAACGCCTCGGTCGCCGACGCGAAGGCGGCCGCAACGCCGTCCGCCGGCGCGATCCCGAACGGCTGTGCGAGAAAGCCGACGCGCGCCCGTCCCTGTTGCAAACGCTCGAGCCGCGGCGCCTCGCCGGCCGGTTGGCTGCCGTAGGAGAGCGGGTCGCGCGCATCCGGGCCCTCGGTCGCCGCCAGAACCAGCGCCGCGTCCTCGACGGTGCCGCACAGCGGCCCGACATGGGAGAGCGTCTCGGTCACGGTCCCGGGATACACCGGTATCCGTCCGAGCGTCGGCTTGAGGCCGACCGTCCCGCAGAACGCCGCCGGGATGCGGATCGAGCCGCCGGCATCCGACCCTAGCGCAATGGGGACCGCCTTGGCTGCAACTGTTGCGGCCGATCCGGCGCTCGATCCACCGGAGTTGCGCGACGGATCGTACGGATTGCGGGTGATCCCCGTGAGCGGGGAAATCCCGGTGCCCTTCCAGCCGAATTCGGGCATCGTGGTCTTGCCGATGATAACCGTGCCGGCGGTGAGCATCCGCGCAACCATCGGCGAATCGTAGCCAGCCGGGTCCGTGGCTGCGGTCCGCGACCCTTTGAGAACCGGAAAACCTTTCAGGTAGAAGTTGTCCTTGATGGCGATCGGAACGCCGTGGAGCGGCGCGCGCAACCGGCCGCTTTTGGCCTCGGCCTCGCGCTCCCTTGCCTGCGCCAGCGCATAGTCGTCGAGGAACGCGACGTAGGCGTTGATCGCGGGTTCGGCTGCCTTGGCAAGATGCAGCGCGCACTCTGCAAGCTGGACCGGCGAGACCTGACCCTGCGCGATCAGTTCACCCATGCGCCGGCCCGACAGCCGCACATAATCCTGGAGCGAGAGCTTGGCGTACGCCATGACACTCACCGCACCGGCACGTCACCGGCCCATGAGATTGAGGACGGTGAGCGTGTTGATTCGGGTTGCGGCGTCCATGTCGCTAATCGCAAGCGACTCGTCGGGCTGGTAAACCGGCTCGCCGCCCGGCCCGAAGATCACCGTCTCGCACAGATGGCCGACGCTGGCAGTGTCGGCGAGCCACGAACCGCCGCGGAACTCGGCGCGCCGTCCCATGACCGTCTCCCAGGCGTCCTTGAGGCTGATGACCACCTTCGAATCGGTTGGCACCATGAACGAGCCCTTCACGTCCGCGACCTTGATCTCGACCCTGATCTGCGGGTCGCGTGCCTTGGCTTTCTCGATCGCGCCTTCGATCAGCTTCGTCACCTCCTCGAGCGGGACGCCCGGCTGCGGCCGCGTATCGACGCGGATCGTGCAACGGTCCGGGATCATCGACGGACCACCGGGAAACAAGCCGCCGTAGATGCGCCCGACCGCCGTATAGAGCTCGGGACCGACGAGCTGCTTCATCTCGTCGCTGATCTTGGGGAAGTATTTGAGCTTCGACAGTTCCTCGGCGACCGGCAGCATCTTCTCGATGGCGTTGGTCGCGAGGTACTTGTGGCAGGTATGCGCCGAGCGGCCGACGGTGGATATGTCGAAATAATAGCGGCCGCGGTGCGCCACATAGATCTGCATGTCGGTCAGTTCACCGAGCACGCAGTAGTCGTATTTGTGGCGTTTGAACAGATCGATGGCGCCGGTCTGATCGCCCATGTGGTCGCAGACCGCCGCGAACGTGATCTTGCCGTTAAAGGGCATGCCGCTTTCGACCAGCGTCATCATGGCGCCGATCTGGCAGCCAAGGCCCGCCTTCATGTCCATGACGCCGTGTCCGAACAGGCGGTCGTCCTCGACCGCCGCATCGAACGGATCGCGGGTCCAGCCCTCGCAAACCGGCTTGGTGTCAAGATGTCCGGTGAACAGCAGGTGCGGACCAGGCCGGCCACTGTCGATCTGCCAGAGCGTATTGACACGGCCGTCGAACACATCCTCGCACCAGACGCGGCCGACGCTGAACGATTTCAGGTAGTCCGAGAGCTGACGCCCGAGCCCGCCTTCTTTGCCGTTGGTGCTGTCGGTCCGGACCATGTCCTGGGTCGCGACCAGCGAGATCTCGTTGGCAAGATGACGCTCCACTTTTTCGATCACGTCCGCAGTCATACAAGGCTCCTTGCAAAGTTCAGACAATTCGACACGTGGGCCGCATCGGATCAGCGACTGCTCAGCGATGGTTCACCGCCACTCACGCCGGAAGGATGCGGGAACGGGCTAGAAGGCCATCGCGAGGGTCAGTGGGTGCATCATGCCCGACATACTATGTACTTTTAATTCATTATTCAATCTTGTAAGATGTGTCCATCGGCAAGTCACTTGAACCGCGGCCCGATGGCATCCGACCACACCGCCAAGACCTCAGACGGAGTGACCCTCGCGGTGCGGACAGCCGGCACCGGCGAGGCGATTGTCTTCATTCATGAATTTTCCGGCGATCTTCGGAGCTGGGCGCCGCAGTTCGAGCACTTCCGCACCAGCCGTCGGTGTGTCGCCTTCAATGCCCGCGGTTATCCACCGTCCGATGTACCGGCCGCCACCGCGTCGTACAGCCAGGAACGGGCGGCGGACGACGTCGCTGACGTGCTGCGCAGCCTCGGCATCGACTGCGCGCATATCGTCGGCCTGTCGATGGGCGGGTTCGCCGCACTCCACACCGCCATCCGGCACCCGACAATCGTTCGCTCGCTGGTCATCGCCGGCTGCGGTTACGGCGCCAAGCCGTCCGAAAGTACGGACTACGACGCCGCCATGCGGCGCGAGGCCGACCATGCCGAAGCTATCGGGATGGCGGCTTATGCCGACGAGATGGGCGGAAGTCGCTACGCGCGGCTGCTACGCGCCAAGGACGAAGGGGCTTGGACGAGGTTCGTCGCCGAGTTGTCCGAACACTCAGTCGCCGGCATGGCGATGACCTTGCGGGCGGTCCTGGCCACCCGCCCCTCGCTCTGGCGCATCGAAGCGCAACTCGCCGCGATCGCACAACCGGTGCTGCTCATCATCGGGGACGAGGATACGCCGTGCATCGAGCCGAACCTGTTCCTGAAACAAGCGCTGCCTGACAGCGCATTGTGCATCCTGCCGCGAACGGGGCATCTTCCGAACCTGGAGGAACCCGCACGCTTTCAACGCGATCGTCGGCGGCTTCGTCTCATCGGTCGAGGACGGAAGCTGGCGACGCATCAAGGCCTCGCTCTGAACTGTGGAGACAATCACGATGACAAAACGTTTGCTCGGCAAGGTTGCACTGATCACGGGCGGAGGCCGTGGATTGGGCCGCGGCATTGCCGAAGGCTTCGGGGCCGAAGGTGCCAAAGTCGTCGTCAACTACGTGAAGGACGCCTCCGCCGCCGAAGCCGTAGTCGCCAAGATCAAGGCCGCTGGCTCAGACGGTCTTGCGGTCAAAGCCGACGTCGGCGACGAGAAAGACGTGCGCGCCATGATCGACGCCGCGGTCAAAAAATTCGGCACCATCGACATCCTGGTCAACAATGCCGGTCACCTGAATTCGTCGCCGCTCGCGGACATGTCCGTCGACATGTGGGACGAGATGATCCGCATCCATCTGCGCGGCATGTTCCTCTGTACGCGCTTCGCGATCCCGCACATGCTGAAACAGAAGAGCGGCAAGATCATCAACATGACGGGGACATTCGGCGTCACCGGCGGCGCCGACTTCACCCACATGTCCGCAGCCAAGGCCGGCATGATCGGCTTCACGCGCGCGCTGGCGCGCGAGGTCGGCAAGCAGGGCGTCAACGTCAACGCCATCGCGCCCGCGATCATCCGCACCGACCTCTACAACTTCATGCCCGACAACGTCCGCGACGAGATCGTCGGCGCTTACCCGCTCGGCCGAGTCGGTGAGGTCGAAGATATCGTCTCGACCGCAATGTTCCTCGCCACCAAGGACTCCGACTTCTTCACCGGCCAGACGCTCTGCCCGGCCGGCGGCGATGTCATGGTGTAAGGCGCATTGAACAGCAAAGGGATACGATCATGATCGTCGAAGAGCGCACCTACACGCTGAAGCCCGGAACGGTTTCGCTCTACTACAAGGACTACGACCCGCGCGGACTGGAAATCCAGAAGCGCATTCTCGGCAACCTGATCGGCTACTTTCACACCGAGATCGGGGAACTGAACAAGGTCGTCCACCTGTGGGGCTATGACAGCCTTGCCGAGCGCGAGAAGCGCCGGGCGGCGCTGTTCGCCGATGCGGACTGGCTCGCCTATCTGGCGCAGTCGCCCGACATCGTGGTGAGCATGGAATCCCGCATCCTCGTCCCCGCGCCGTTCTCGCCGATTCGATAGCCGCGATCGCGGCGCGTCAATATTTGCCACACAGACGGAACCGGCATGAACGAGATCGAGACGCGCAATCGCTACTTCGACTCGCTGTTCGCGAATCGGAAGCTGCGCTGGATGGGGCAGAACACCAATCATATCCCGCTGCCGGATTCGGTGCGCGACGCGATGATCCAGTCGATCGCCGACGACGAGTTCCGTGCCTACGCACCACCGCTCGGCTTCGAGGAACTGCGGGCCGCGATCCTGGACGATCTCGGACTACCCGGGCTGAGCGCCGTCGTGACCGATGGCGGGATCGAGGCGCTCTACCATGTCTGCCATTCCAGCGCGGAGCGGGGCGGCACTTTCGTTACCACCGACCCGGGCTGGAAGTGGCCTGCCCTGTTCTCGCGCGCGGCCGGCGCCGAGGTGATCGAAATCCCGATCTACGATCCGGCCTGCGGCTATCACCTGACGGCCGAGCGGCTTGCCGAGAAGGTCGATGAGCGGACGCGCGTCATTTACGTGGTGGACCCGAATAATCCGCTGGGCACCTGCGTTCCGGAGCAGGAGATGCGCGGAATTTGCGAGATCGCGGCGAAGCACGGCGCGATCCTGATCCACGACTGCACCTACCGGCACTTTGCCGACAATCACACGCTGGCGGCGCGCTTCTATCCGGAGAAGACGCTGACGATCTACAGCTTCTCGAAATGGCTCGGCCTGGCCGGGCTTCGCGTCGCTGCCCTGGTCGGCCATCCGGCGCTGATCGCCACGCTGGCACAGGTCGCCCCGAACAATCTCGGCTCGAATGTTCTGTCGCAGCGGGCCGCGCTCGCGGGACTTCGGCGCAAGGCCGAATGGTTTCCCGTGACGCAGGTCGATTCAGCGCGGTAACCAGGCGATGATCCGCGACGTGGCGAGCCACGCTCCCCGGATTCCATCTGCCCGTCTATCCTTCGAACGGCAACTTCCTGGTGGTCGAGTGCATCGACGCGGACGTCCAGCCGGAAGCGATCGTTTCCGAAATGCAGAAGCACGACATCATGATCCGGCAGGGCTCGTACCACACTGCACGCTTCGGGCACCGCTTCATCAAGGTCAGCACGACGGTGCCCGCAGAGTGGGCGCAGGAGTTCTGCGACCGGCTGCCCGATATCGCCCGCTCGGTGCGGGGACGAAAGGTCAACGCGGCGCTGTTCTGAGAAGGTCGGAGGTCCGGCGAGGAGACACCACGGTCGTTCCAGTAGCCAGAAACGACGGTCGGCCACAGCGCCGCTCCACCGACATGGCCGTGACGGCGTTCAGGCCAACCCTCGCGGCACGCCCGGGAATGCCACGGAGCGCACCCGTTCGATCCAGCCGACGCCAGGTGACAGACTGGTTCGAGACCACGCCATGCATCCGAGCAACCAAGATCGTCGTATGCAAGGGCGGTGACGAGCCGACGCGTGTCGCACAAGGCACGACCCGCAGACCGCGAGGGAGCGCGAAATGAGAATCAAGGTCATTCGACCGGCATCAAAACAAGGCACGGATGCCGAATTCATGGAGACGTCTGCTCGGCTCACGAGCAGCTATGCCTCCCAAGGCACGAAGGTCGAGACCGTGTTCTTGAATCTGGGCCATCATGGCGGGTCGATGGGCGGGCATCTCAACGAGGCGCGCATCATGTCAGCCGCACCAACTCTGGTGAAGGAGGTCGTAAAAACGGAAGCCGACGGCTACGACGCGGTCGTTCTCAGCGGCGAATACGACGTTGGCGCAGAAATCTCACGTCATCTGGTGAGCATCCCGGTCATAGATGTGGGGTCGACGTCGGTGCGCTTTACGCCGCTCTTAGGCGACAGGGCAGCCATGCTTGTCACACAAGACTTGGTACGTTCTTATGCACGAAAGTTGCTTAGACGCTGGGGAATGAGCGACTTTATCGGCGCGACGACGGCATGGAACGTTCCGCTTGCGGAAGGCTGGGCGCGTCGTGGAGAGATGCGCGAACTTACCTTGCGCATCTGCCGCGAGGCGATGGAACGGACCGATATCAACGTCATCCTTCCGTTTTGCGCCGTCTTCGTCCCCTTTATTGTCAAGCCGCAAGAGCTTGAGGATGAGTTAGGCATTCCTGTCGTCAACGGAGTCGCTGTCGCATTGAAGACGGCGGAGATGTTCGTCGAACTCGGGATGCGTCATAGCAGAAGGGACTATCCGGCAACCGACCCTTCCGTGTGGTTGTAGCAAATCGAATACAACTCTCGGCAAGGTGATGAAGGGAAGCAGCCAATGAAGTCACACATCGCATGCGCCTGTATCGTTATCGCGATGCTGGTCGCGCCTACCGCCGATGGAACCGCTGAAACATATCCGAGTCGCGCAGTTCGCGTCATCGTTCCATATCCGCCTGGCTCGGGCCTGGATACTGTCGCTCGCGTCACTGCAGAACGGCTGTACGATCGGTTGAAGCAGCCTTTCATCGTCGAAAATCGCGCGGGAGCGAGCGGAAATATTGGCAGCGAATTTGTCTTTAGAGCCGCGCCCGATGGCTACACCTTGTTGATCGCGCCTCCGACACCGCTGGTCGTCAACAAGGCGCTGCTGCCGTCGATGAATTTCGATCCCGATCAATTCACCCCGATTTCTACGCTCGCTTCGTTGCCGAATGTCTTGCTCGTCAACAGCAGCGTTTCGGTTGATTCCGTCGCCAAGTTATTTGCACTCGCAAAAGAACAGCCGGGAAAGCTGAACTATGCCTCGCAGGGGACTGGCGCGACTCCTCACCTCGCAATGGAGTATCTGAAGTCCGTCGCGAAAATCGACCTCACTCACATTCCTTACCGAGGTGTAGCGCCGGCGATCACTGCGCTCATGGCCGGGGACGTGCAGGTGATGTTCGCTGATCTCGCAACGGCCTTGCCGCAAATCCGCGCGAATAAGGTCAAGGCAATCGCCATAACGAGCGAGGAGCGGCATCCGCTTCTTCCTGACGTGCCAACGGTGGCGGAAACTTTGCCGGGCTTCACCGTTACCGTGTGGTACGGCATGGTCGCTCCTCCGGCGACAAAATCCGCCGTCGTGGACCTGCTGGTTACGACCATCGGTGAAGAACTGCGAAAGCCCGAGGTCGCCGCGCGCCTATCTGCCTTGAGCATTGTTCCGGTCGGAAGCACCGCCGGAGCGATGAATACGTTCTTGGGTCTCGAGCGCGAACGCTGGCAAAAGGTCATTCGTGACGCGAACATCAAACCGGAATGACCTGCCGAGATTCGCGACTACCGCGACAGGTAGGAGCGGGCGAGCTTGGGGCGATCGAGCGTAACCTCGAAGTCGCGCCAGGAGCCCATCATGTGCTTCAGCAGCAATTCGGACAACTTGGCGCCATCCCGCCTCTGCACCAGCGCGGCAATCTGCTCGTGTTCTGCGAGCACGCGCGCCCAGGCGGCCTTGCTCGCGTCGACGAAGAACCGTGCGCGCAGAATGCGGATGCTCAGCGAATTGTGCAGTTCGGACAGGAAATTGTTGCGCGCGCCTCGGACGATGGCTTGGTGAATGGCCTGGTTGGTCCGGAAATATTCCTTCGACCGCGGCCCGCGCGCATGCAGCTGGAGCAGCCGCTTGTGCAGTTTGAGCACGTTCTCGATCTCGGCATCGGTGAAATTGACGCAGGCAAGTTGCGCACTCACCGACTCGATCGCGCCGATCGCGAAAAACAACCCTTGAATCTCGTCAGGGCTGGGCTCGGCGACGATCGCGCCGCGGCGCGGCAACGGCTTGACCAGGCCCTCGGAGGCGAGAACGCGGATCGCCTCCCGCAACGGCGTTCGAGATATTCCGAGCTGCGCGCACAAATCGCCTTCGGGAATGCGCATCCCCGGCGATAGCTCGTCCTGAATGATCATGTCGCGCAACACGGCGACGACCTCGTCGTGCAGATTGCCCCGGACGATCTGCTTGCGGTTGATCGCCTCCTTGGCGCTGGCGCCTTCGCGCTGGGCCGTCGGCGCGGAACGAGGCGAAGATTGAGCGTCTGTCTTCATGTGCTGCGGTGTCGGAGGACGGGAGTTGCGTGCCACCATAAGCAAAGTTGAACCTGCAGGAAGGCGGCCAAGCGTCACGCCGAGCAAACTTTGCGCTCCAAGAACGCCAGCCCTTCCGGCCGCGGACTTCTAAAGGAAATCCTCTACTTTGTCGCCTGAAATCCATGCTCCGCGGGCGATCCCCTGCGGATAACGAAGGCGACCCAGTCCCATCATGTGGTCCGTCGAGTGGAACCTCAGAGCCGAACTGCGCGCGTTCCCGGCGCTGGGCACAATCGAGTTACGTGAAACATCGATTCATGCCTCACGTTCGCCGACTTGAGATATCTCGCAACGCTCATCTTGCGTTGGCGATCGGAGGCAACAGCCCAGCCGTCCGCTCTACGCAGCGCGCAGCTTCTGGAAGAAGTGATCGACCTGGCCGCGGATGCGGGCGGCCACGCTGCCGAGGTCCTCGGCGACCACCTTCACCGCGTCGGCATTGTTGCGGGTCGCGGCAGTCGCCTCGCCGACCAGCACGACCTCGTCGGCGGTCTCGATGGTACGCGTGGCCGCGGTCTCGACGCTGCGGGCAATTTCCTGAGTGGCCGCGCCTTGCTCGGTGACCGCGGCTGCGATCGCGCCGCTGATCTCGCCGATCTCGCGAATGGTCCGCTCGATCGCACCGATCGCCTCGATCGAGCGCATGGTGGCGTGCTGCATGCCGGCGATCTGCGCGCCGGATGTCCTCGGTCGCCTTGGCGGTCTGGCCGGAGAGCGCCTTGACCTCGTTGGCGACTACCGCGAAGCCGCGGCCCGCATCGCCCGCGCGCGCAGCCTCGATCGTCGCGTTGAGCGCCAGCAGATTGGTCTGCTCGGCAATGTCGGTGATGAGCTTGACGACGTCGCCGATGCGGCCGGCGGCCTCGTTCAGCTCCTTGACGGTCGCGTTGGTCCGCTCGGCTTCACAGACCGCCTTGGTGGCGATGCTGTTCGATTGTGCGACCTGCCGGTCGATCTCGGACACCGAGGCGGAAAGCTCGTCGGTCGCGGAAGCGATGTCCCGGACGTTTTCGGACGCCTCGGAAGACGCCGTAGTGGCGCCGTTGGTGCGAGTCGCCGCGGTGTCGGCAGCGGCCGACAGCTCCCGCGATGCGACCAGCATGTCGTCGGAGATGCGGCCGAGCTCGGACAAAGTGGCTTCCATGTCGGCGCTGAACGCGACGATCTCGGCCGACATCTGCTCTTGGCGGCGGGCGCGCGCCTGGGCGTCGTCGATCACCGTATGGCTCAATTCCTCATTCTGGCGCATGGCTTCCTGGAACACCGCGATCGATCGTGCCAGTGCACCGATCTCGTCGCGGCGCTCCCGGTAGGGAACCTCCACGTCCTTCGCGCCGGACGCGACTTGTTCCGTCACCCGGGTGATCCGCGCCAGCGGCTTCGCGACGGCCCGCCAGATCATCGTCATGCCGACCCCGGCAAGCAGAACCGCGCACGCCGCGATGAAACTGAGCAGCCAGGCGGTCGTTGCGATGCCCTGGTCGATCTCCGCATAGGTTCGCTTCGAACGATGGGAGTAGATCTGGCCGAACGGTTCGAGGAGCTTGCCGATATCCTCCCGCGCGCTCTTGCCGTTCTCACTCCACTCCCGGGCCGAGGCAGGACCCTCCGCCAAAGCGCGCCGCGCCAGCTCGCGCCGCGAACTCCTGGTAGTCCTTAATGCGGCTCGCGAGCGTTTCGAACTGCGCCGCCTCGTCCGGGCTCACCACCCAGCGCCACTCGGTGACGACGTCGCCGATCCGGTCATTGGCGCGGATCAGGCCGGTCGCGACGGTCTTTGCGCCGGCAATATCGCCCGCGGTGTAGATGCTGCGCGACTCTCCCTCGATCGCATCGAGCAGCGCCTTGACGCGCTCGACATTGAGGGCGCCGGCGAACGCCACCTCGAACTCCTTGGTGAGGGCCGCATGCTGGCGGGAATTGATCACCGCGACCGCCGCAAGCGCGATGGTGACGGTGGCGAGCAGCGCAAAGATCAAGTACAGCTTGGTTGCAATGGAAAAGCGCGGCAGCTTCACGTTTCGGTCCCTGCCTCTGAAATACCCAGTTATGTGGCGCAGATTGCAGGGAAACTCTTAACGTTGCGTTTGCGTTACCAAACGGTTGCATGGGGTGCAGCGGGTCGATGAGCCTGAAAATTGCCGTCCAGATGGACCCGATCGAGCGGATCAACATCCGCGGCGATTCGACTTTTGCGCTCCTTCTGGAGGCGCAACAGCGCGGGCATGCGATCTGCTATTACACCCCCGATCGGCTGGCGCTGCGGTCCGCGCGGGTCTTCGCAACCGTGCAGAGCCTGCAGGTCCGCGACCAGGTCGGCGATCATTTCACCCTGGGCGAGCCGCGGCGGATCGATCTCAGCGAGCTCGACGTCATCCTGCTGCGGCAGGACCCGCCCTTCGACCTTGCCTATATCACCAGCACCCACTTGCTCGAACGCGTTCATCCCAAGACGCTGGTGGTCAACGACCCGCGCGAAGTCCGCAACGCGCCGGAAAAGATGTTCGTGATGGAATTTCCCGAACTGATGCCGCCGACGCTGATCACCCGCGACCTCGCCGAGATCAAGGCGTTCCGCGCCGAGCACGGCGATATCGTGATGAAGCCGCTCTACGGCAAAGGCGGCGAGGCGGTGTTCCGCCTGGCGCAGGAGGACCTCAATTTCGGGTCGCTGTACGATCTGTTCTCGGTGACGTTTCGCGAGCAGTGGGTGGTGCAGCAGTTCCTTCCGGCCGTGAAGCACGGCGACAAGCGGATCATTCTGGTCGACGGCGAGTTCGCCGGCGCGGTCAACCGGGTCCCGGCGCCTGACGACCTTCGCTCCAACATGGTGCGCGGCGGCACGCCCAAGGAAACCGACCTCACGCCGCGCGAGCGCGAAATCTGCCGGACGCTCGGCCCGCCGTTGCGCGAACGCGGGCTGATCTTCGTCGGCATCGATGTGATCGACGGCCTTCTCACCGAGATCAACGTCACGTCGCCGACCGGCATACGCGCCATCCGAAATCTCGGCGGTCCCGACGTGGCCGCGATGGTGTGGGACAGGATCGAGGCCAAGCGGCGCTAGCTTCGCAGTAACTGCTATCGCGCCGGTGCGCGCCCGCCCGCCTTTTCGGCCTTCAGGCGCGAGATCTCCGCGCGGATCGGCGCGAACGGACCGTATTTGTGCTGCTGCGCGCTGAAGCTGTCCGCATAGGGGCCGTAAGGCACGTCCACCGGCTTGTCGAGCAGGTCGGGAAAATCCTTGTCGAGGCCGGACTTGCTCGGGCGCGGCTGCGAAACCATGTAGGCCGCCACGTCCCAGGCCTGTTCGGCCGAAAGCCGCGGATGCAGGTAATCGACGCCGTGCGGCATGTTGAGGTGGATGAAGTTCGCCGCCGTGATCAGCCGCGCCATGCCGGCGCCTTCGTTGAAACTGTCCGGCCCCCACAGCGGCGGCATCATGTAGCCGAGAGCGGTGGTCGGCAGGCCGCGCCGAATGCCCTGCCCTTCCAGGCCGTGACAGACCGCGCAGTTGCTGGCGTAGACCTGCCGACCACGTACCGGATCGGCGGCGCGGTCAAGCTCCGGCATGTGGCCGGTACCGAGGCCGGGCAGCTTTTCGCCCGGCGGCACGCCGGTCGACAGGAACTTGATATAGGCGACGAGCGCCTGCATCTCGGGCGCGTCGTTCGGCATGGCGCGGCCGTTCATGCTTCGCATCATGCAGTGATTCAGACGGTCTTCGAGACTGATCTCGGCGCCCGAGCGATTGCTGTATTCGGGAAAGTCGCCGTAGATTCCAAAGAGCGCCAGCCCGAACATCTTTGTACCGGCATGCAAATGGCAATTGCCACAGGCGAGATTGTTGCCGGCATAGCGCTTGGCGGGATCGTTGACCGCCGGACCGACATACGCATAGGTCGCGGTCACAAGATCGCGCCCCTGACGCACCAGGCGGCCGTAGTCGTTGTTCGGCAGCGCACCGATCTCCGGAACGGTCCAGACCGGCGGACTTGCCGACGGCGCATTCTGCGCAAAACCGACAAGGCCTATTCCGCCAATACCCGACAATACGGCCGTGACGACGACCGCCGTTCGCAGCGCGGGCTTTGCAAGATTCGATTTCAATCAATGTCTCCCGAATTTGTTGCGCCATGATACTGCCGGTGCGGGGCCTTTGACGATGGCTTTCGTCGAGCGGCGGCTCCGCCGACGGCCGCACCCGGTCGCAGAATGGTGTAATCTCAGAAGACGCCGGCACGTCCAGCCTCGACAATCGGCGACCCGATCGCTCGAAAGCTCCCTCCGCCAATGAACCCTACCGATGCCGTGCCGGACTCCATCCTGCGCCACCGCCCGTTCGTGCTCTATTGGGTCGCCCGCACCTGCGCATCGCTCGGCTTCATGATGCTGGGCGTCGCGGTCGCCTGGCAGATGTACGCGCTCACCGGCAGCGCGCTTCGACCTCGGTCTCGTCGGCCTCATGCAGTTCCTGCCGATGGCGATGTTCATGCTGGTGGCCGGCCAGATCGCCGACCGCTACGACCGCCGGCGCATGCTGCAGATCTGCCAGGCGGTCGAAGCGCTGGTCGCCGCCTCGCTGGCGCTCGCCACGTCTCTCCGGCTGGATCAGCAAGGAATTGATCCTGGCGGCGGTCTTCGTGTTCGGCGTCGCGCGCGCGTTCGAGGCGCCGACCCAGCAGACGCTGCTGCCGTCGATCGTGCCGCCGCGCTGTTCCCCCGCGCCGTCGCGGCGTCGGCGACCACGATGCAACTGGCGACCATCTGCGGACCGGCTCTCGGCGGCGTTCTCTACACCTTCGGCGCGACCGTCCCCTACACGGTGTGCTTCGGGTTCTTCATCGCGTCGGCGGGCCTGCTCGGCGTTCCTGTGATCGAGCGGCGAGCCGGCGAACCGCACGCCGGTCAACCTCGCCGCGTTCTTCGCCGGCATCTCCTACATCCGGCACAGTCCCGATCATCCTCGGCGTCATCTCGCTCGATCTGTTCGCGGTGCTGCTCGGCGGCACCACGGCGCTGCTGCCGATCTTCGCCGACGAAGTGTTCCACACCGGGCCCGAGGGCCTCGGCCTCCTGCGCGCGGCGCCCGCGATCGGCGCCGTTGTCGTCTCGATGACGCTGGCCAACTGGCCGCTCACCCGGAACATCGGCCGGATCATGTTCTGTCAGCGTGGCGCTGTTCGGCATCGCCACCATCGTGTTCGCGCTGTCGAAGTCGTTCATCCTGTCGATGGCCGCGCTGGCGGTGCTGGGCGCGTCCGACGCCGTCAGCGTGGTGATCCGCTTCACGCTGGTGCAGATCGAGACACCCGACGACATGCGCGGCCGCGTCAACGCGGTGAATTCGCTGTTCACCGGCACGTCCAACCAGCTCGGCGATTTCCGCGCCGGCGCGATGGCGGCGTGGCTCGGCGCCATTCCGGCGGTGCTGGTCGGCGGCGTCGGCATCCTGCTGGTGCGTGCTGATCTGGATGCGCGCGTTTCCGGCGCTGGTGCACGTCAACAGCTTCTACAAGAAGCAGAGCTGACCGTGCCGGCTTCAGCCCTACTTGGCCTCGGCCGTCGCGGGCTGGGCGAGCCAGTGATTGAGGAACGCCTCGAGCCAGGCGCGGCCGGCCGGATCGTAGACCGCGCGGTCGGCGAAATGAGCGACCCGCGGCTTGGCGTTCGGCAGCAGCGTGCGCTCGTGCCCGCGCGTGGTCCAGCGGCACATCATCGCGTGCGTCACGTCCGGATGGAATTGCAGCGAGTAGGCCGGTCTGGTAGCGGAACGCCTGGATCGGAAAGCTGTCGCCTTCCGCCAGCAACTCGGCGCCCGTGCGGCAGGTCGAAGCCCTCGCGGTGCCACTGGTAGACCTGCTCCGGCCACGGATCGCAGACCGCGCGCCCGAACTCTGTCGGCCGGATCGGGTAGTAGCCGACCTCGGCGTGGCCGTCCGGGTGCTTGTAGACCCGGCTGCCCAGGTGGTGCGCCAGCATCTGGGCGCCGAGGCAGATGCCGAGATACGGCTTGCTGTCGCGCAGCGGCACGCCGATCCAATCGATCTCGCGGCGGATGAAATCGTCGGTGTCGTTGGCGCTCATCGGCCCGCCGAAGATGATCGCGCCGGCATGATCGTCCATCGTCTCCGGCAGCGGATCGCCGAAGCCGGGGACGCCGCATGTCGAGCGGAAAGCCGCGCTCGCGCAGCGCGTGGCCGATGCGTCCAGGCGTCGAGGTTTCCTGGTGCATGACGATCAGGATCGGTTGCAGCATGGCGGCAGTCGAATCAAACCGAAATCGCGGACAAACCAAACTGTTAGCCGCGAACGCAGGCGAATTTCAAGGCGGTCGTCGGGAAGCCCGGCATGAGCCCGTTGCAAGGCTGCTGCGCTAGCGGTTCTTCTGATGGTGCGCGGTGGCGGCCAATAGCAGGCGGCGCGGCACCAACCGCACAAGGGCGGTGACCACTTTGTTGGGGCCGCCGGGGACGATCACCGCGCGGTTCGCCTGGAGGCCGCGATAGCCTTCGTCCGCCACCCGCTCGGCCGAGCGCGCGAGCAGCCGCGGAAAGGTCGTGCTGCTCACGCCGGCGCGCGCCTGGAATTCGGTCGGCACCGGCCCCGGACACAGCACCGTCACCCGCACGCCGAACGGCTTGAGTTCATGGTGGAGCGCCTGGCTGAACGACAGCACATAGGCCTTGCTGGCGTAATAGACCGCCATCCCGGGGCCCGGCAGAAAGCCCGCGACCGACGCGACGTTGAGGATGCCGCCCTCGCGGCGCTTGAGGCATGTCGATCCAGGCCAGCGAAAGTTCGGTGAGCGAGCGGATATTGAGGTCGATCATGGCAAGCTGCTCGCCGCGGTCGAGCGAAGCCGCCTGACCCAGAAGGCCGAAGCCTGCATTGTTGACGACGATCTCCGGCTCGACGCCCTGGTCCGCCATCTGCCGGTCGATCTGGCGCACCGCATCCCGCGCCTGCAGATCGACCGCGGCGATCAGCGGCCGCCGGCATGCCCCGATTGGCAATTTCGTCGGCCAGCGCGGCCAGCCGGTCGGCGCGCCGCGCTACCAGCATCACCTCGTGCCCATTGGTCGCATAGATGCGCGCGAGCGCACTCCCGATGCCGGCCGATGCGCCGGTGATCAGCGTGACGGGCCGGCGCTCCTGCGTCACGGTTCCTGGGCTCCGCGCTGGCTGGCAACACGATGGCGCAGCTCGATGCGGTCATGCGCCGAGACGCCCAGAAGATCTGCGGCCCGCCAGAGCAGATTGTCCTCGAATTCGCCGACCCGCCCGTCCGCAAACGCAATCTCCCACATCATCTCAACCATCCGCCGCCGCCCGTCCTCGTCGAGCGAACGGTTGATCAGCCTGGTGAAGTGATAGAGATCGACCGCCTCGTGCTCGGCCTCGGTTGCTTCGGCGACCAGCACATCGGTGGTGGCGTCGTCGAGGTCGAAGCGCCGCTTGATGACGGCATGAAGCTTGTCCCGCTCGGCATCGGAGAGATCGCCGTCGATCGCTGCCGCGTGAACGAGCAAGGCCGCGGCCGCGAGCCGGTAGTCGTTCTCCGCGAAGTGGATGGGGTGCTTGGCGCCGTCGGTGACGTCGGACAGGAATTTCCGGAAGGCTTCGAACATGGCGACCGCTGGGTTGATCGACGGGCGTCAGGTTGCATGTCGCTCGCGCGAAGTAAAGCACGGGCGGCATCCGCGCCGTGGATCGCGCCGGAGTGGCTCCCTGCGCCACTTCAAGTTTGTCCGAGTTGATTGCCCAGTGTTCCTGCGGCACCATGGGCCAAGACCAAGATCGCGCCGGGCCAACCCGACACAACCTCGCCGCAGCTAAACCCAAGCGGAGCGGCGTCCCGGCACCGAAATGTCGGAGCGCGCATGGGCGACGTCTACCCGGTCGTAAAGGTCGCCGCCGTCCAGGCCGCCTCGGTGTTCCTCGACCGCGAAGGCTCCACCGAAAAAGCCTGCCGGCTGATCCGCGAGGCGGGGCGCAACGGCGCGCGCGTGATCGGGTTTCCCGAAGGCTTCATTCCGGCGCATCCGGTCTGGTACCACCACCATGCGGCGACCGGCGCGATTGCGAACCGGCTCGCGGGCGAGTTGTTCAAGAACTCGATCGAGATTCCGGGATCGGAGACCGAGGCGCTGTGCGCCGCCGCGTGCGACGCCAACGCCTATGTGGTGGTCGGCGCCTGCGAGAAGATCCCCAACACCATGGGGACGATGTTCAACAGCCAGATCTACATCGCGCCGGACGGCACGCTGATCGGCAAGCATCAGAAGATCATGCCGACGGTCGGCGAGCGGCTGGTCCACGCCGGAGGCTTCGGTGACACCTTCGGCGCGTTCTCGACCGCCTTCGGTCCGATGAGCGGGCTGATTTGCGGCGAGAACTCCAACCCGCTCGCGGTGTTCGCGCTGACCGCCGAGGGTACGCGCATCCACGTGATGAGCTGGCCCAACCATTTTCCGACCAGCGGCGACCCGTTGCGCAACCGTGTGACGATCGACTCGCAGGCGTTCGCGCAGATGAGCAAGGCGTTCGTGATCTCCGCCTGCGGCACGGTCGACGAACACATGATCGAAATGCTGCAATGCGGTCCGGAAGGAGAGAAATTCCTGCGCGATCCTGACTGCTGCGGCGGCAGCGTGATTGTCGCGCCCAACAGCCGGGTGATCGCGGGCCCGATGGGGGCCGAGGAGGGCATCCTCTATGCCGACTGCAATCTGGAGATCGCGATCCAGATGAAGCTGCGGCACGATTTCGCCGGCCATTACAATCGCCCGGACATTTTCCACCTGCAGATCAATCGCGCGCGGCCCTCGCTCTATTCGGTTCATGGCAGCATGCCCGACGCGCTATCGCCTCAGGCGGGGCGGCTCGCATCCACGGGACCGAGCGGGTTGCTGACCCCACCTGACGACGATCAAACCGACGACGGCCAGCCCGAGCCCTGATTTGCGGAGTCGCATGTGCGCGCGCACCGCGCGAACGCACAAGGGTAACAGGAGGCGGAGCGCCCAATGACCGAAGTACGTCCGATGATGGTCGGCGCCGCGACGGTGTTCGTCGTCAGCGACATCGCCAGGAGCATCGAGCACTACGGCAACGCACTCGGATTCACGGTCACGTTTCAGTATGGCAATCCGGCATTCTACGCGTGCTTGTGCCGCGACGAGGTTGCCTTGCACCTGCTTGCGGCGCACGAGACCAAGCGCCTGCCCGGCAACGGCGGCATCTGCGTGTTCGTGAAGGATGTCGATGCCGTTCACGCCGAGCTTGCGGCACGGGGAGCCAGGGTGATCAAGCCGCCGCAGGACTACGATTACGGCATGCGCGACTTCGATGTCGTCGACCTCGACGGCAATCACATTACGTTCGGAATGGAGTCCCGTTCGGCGGGCTGAAGTTGCCGCCCGCCACTCTCCCGGAGCGGCAGGCTATTTGATGCGCGTCGCGCGCCATTTCGTCTCGCCGGTTGCCGATTTGCTGGCGCCCTCGATGATATTGCCGGTGACCCGGCCGGTGTACGCGTTATCGCCGACCGAGAACGCGATCTGATCTCCGGTCATCTTGCCGCCGCTGATCTCGGTCGAGGCGCCTCCGATCTTCGCCGTGCCGGACAGCATCTGAAAGTCCTGCTTCAGGACAAGCTCACCGTCCGGCAGCTTCCATGTGCCCTGAACCTTCGCGGGCACGATCCAGTAGTAGGCGGTGCAGAACTGATCGCAGTCCTGAGACAGGTTGATCTGTTCGTCGGGCGTCCAGTCCGCCATGTCGAACGAATTGGAGACCACGCGAGTGCCGGGCTTCATGTTGAGGATCTTGGGGCGCAGCCGGAGATTGATGTCCGGCAGCAGGAAGAGCGTCAGTACGTTGGCTCGGGAGAAGTCGGCCTTGAAAATGTCGCCTCTCATGAAGCTCGCCTTGCCGGTGACGCCTTCCTCGGCGGCATTGCGCCGCGACAGCTCGACCATCTTGGGATTGAACTCGACTCCGAATGCCCTGGCGCCGCGCTTCGCCGCGGTGATCACCGTGCGGCCGTCGCCGGAGCCGAGGTCGATGACATAGTCGTTCGGCGTGACCTTGGCGGTGTCGAGCATCTTGTCGACCAGCGCCTGGCTGGTCGGCACCCAGACGACATCCTTGCCAGCCTGTCCGACGCTTGGCTCGAACGGCGCCGCCGCACGTTGCGCCTGAGCCAGGCTCAGCGTCGCGACGAGAGCCAGTCCCGACACCGGCAGCGTGCGCGTAAAGAACTCATATAACTGCATACTCGTCTCCAAGGGATGTGCGACACAGCGTGTTTCATCGACGATTGTGTATCAAATCGCAACCGTCGGCGTAATGCGACGGCCGCGCGTTGCCCAAGATGTTCGTCCTATGGTCACGGTACGAAGCCGGTGTTATCCAACGACGCCTGTCGACGACGCCCGTCTCATGCCCAATGTCACGATCGACTGCAGCAGGGCCGGATAGGCCATGCCGTCGTGCAGCGCTGCCGCCGCGAATTCCTGGCTTTCGGCAATTTCGGGATTGGGATTGGCTTCGAGGAAGTATGGAACGCCGTCGGCGGACAGGCGGAAATCGATGCGCGCATAGCCGTCGAGCTCAAGCGTCCGGAAAATCCGCTTGGCCGCACGTTCGATCCGGGTGCGCACCTCGGGCGCAAGGTCCTTGGCCGGCCCATGCAAGATGCCGCGCCGCTCCTGATAATCGGGATCGTGCTTGACCTTCTCGGTCGCGATCGGCCAGGCGCCCTGCGCCAGATTGCGGAATTCCAGCTCCCAGATCGGCAGCACTCGCAGCCGGTCGTTGCCGAGCACGCCGACATAGAGCTCGCGCCCCTCGATATACTGCTCCGCGATCGCCGCGGTGCCGATCTTGTCGTGGATGAAGTTGACGCGCTCCACGAGCTTCTCGTCGGTGTCGACGACGGAGGCTTGCGAAATGCCCCATGATGCGTCCTCGCTCAGGCTCTTGACGATCAACGGCAGGGCGAGGCGCTTCGGACGCTTGACCTTGCGGTGCTTGGGGAACACCGCAAAGGCCGGCACCGGAATCCGATGGTAATGGACCAGCGTCTTCGACAAATCTTTGCCGCGCGCCAGCATCAGGCCGCGCGGATTGCATCCCGTATAGGGGATGCGCATCAGCTCAAGATAGCTCGCGACGTTCTGGTCGTAGACGACTTCGCCTTGAAACTGTTCGAGCAGCGTGAACACCACATGGGGCTTCCAGCTATCGATCTGTTCGCGGATCGGCTTAAGCTCGTCGTGCACGCCGAGCGGCCGAACGTCATGACCGAGACGTCCGAAGCGTGTTGACAACGTCGTACTCGGTCTTCCAGACATTGATTTCCTGCTCGCTGTACCCCTTGCTGGACTCCGGGGGTATCAGGTCCGGGTGGACGAGCACTAGCACGCGTAACCGTTTCACAACGCAATCCGCTTTCGCCTCAACGGGCCGAACAGTGCATGCACCGTCTTTGCGGTCAACAGCACGGTGAATTCCGTCATCAGCCTGCGTTCCGGACCGACCGCGCGCAGATCGAGCTCGCGGCACCTCGCAATCATGTCGTCGAGAATTGCATCGACCGTGAGCTGGTATTCGCCGGTCCACCGCGACACCAGTTCCCTGATCCGCGCGCGGTGCCGCCTGATGAATCGCGACGCGGCCTGCGAGCGGCGATGCCTCGGATCGGCGGAAAACAGCCGCAGCAGATCGCGGTCGTAGGTCTTCGGCGTGTCGAGCGTGTAGAGCGCCTGTTTCTTGCGGTAGTGCTCGGCCAGCGTTTCGGTGAGCTGGCTCAGCGGGTCAATTCGCTCCCGGCCGGTGATCAACGGGCGCTGCCCGGCAATTTCCGCCATCAACTCGTCGACGTATTCGAGCTTTTCCAGCGCCGGCCAGCCGGCGTAGCGCACACGCCAGTTCGAGCGCGGCCGGAGCCAGACCGCAAACGTTTCGGCGAAATCCTCGTCCGGGTGGCTTTGCGCGTACCACAGCCGTAGATGTTGGACGAAATGCCGGCTCGCCGGATTCGGCCGGTAATACCGCGGGTAATGTTTCGACGACGGACCGAACAGCTGCTGCCACCGCCGGCGGCGCTGGAGCTGGTAGCAGTGCTGGACCACATGTCCGGCCTCGTGGCGTAGAATGCGCATGCACTCCCACCAGGTGCCGCCCTCGACGTCGATGATCTTCTTCTTCTCGAGCTGCATCAAACGCGGATGCGCGAGATAGAACGGGATGGCGATGCCGGAGGTCTTGTCCGGACTGAACCACTCGCTTGAAATCCACGCGTAGGGCTTAACCCGGATGTCCCGCTGCGCAAGCTCCTCGTGGAGCTGCGCGAGGCACTGCTCGAGCCAGGTGTTTCGGACCGTGAGCCTGAGATCCCGAAAGCGCAGCTTGAGCAGCTGCTCGTCGGAAAAGTTCTCCCAGCGAAATCTCTGCCGCGCCATCCGCCTCACACCAACACGGCAGGCTTGGGCGGCGCGGCGGCGAGACGCTCGCGCACGGTCTGCGCGAGGTCGATGTTGTCGACCTTGCCGGAGCCGAGCATCGGCAGCTTGTCGACGGTCCAGACCTCGGAGGGAATCATCAGGTCGGAGGCATGCTTGGCCTTGGCGAATGCCTGGAATTCGGCGCGGGTGGCGTTCTTCCTCTGCGTCACCAGGATCAGCCGCTCACCGCTTGCGGGCATCCGGTACCGCCACCACGGCCGAAGGAACGTCCGGCCAAAGCTCGGCGGCGAGCATCTCGACGGCGGCGAGCGAGATCATCTCGCCCGCCGACCTTGGCGAAACGCTTGGCGCGGCCCTTGATGGCGATGAAGCCCTGCTCGTCGATGGTGACGATGTCGCCGGTATCGTGCCAACCCTCGGCCGGCGGTTCGAGCACGCCGGGATTCTCGACCTTGAGATAGCCGAGCATCACGTTCGGTCCGCGCACGAACAGGCGGCCGCCTTCCTCGACGCCCTCGACCTTTTCGAGCCGCGCCTCCATGCCGGGCAGGATGCGGCCGACGGTGCCGAACTTGTTGAACATCGGCGTGTTGAGCGCGAGCGCCGGCGCGGTCTCGGTGACGCCGTAGCCTTCCAGAATGCGCAGACCGAATTTCTCCATGTAGGTCCGGCGGGTCGATTCCTTGACCGGCTCGGCGCCCGCCAGGATGTAGCGCAGCGAGCGGAAGTCGTACGGATGCGCAACCCGCGCATAGCCCGCGAGGAATGTGTCGGTGCCGAACATGATGGTGGCGTTCACGCCGTAGATCAGCTCCGCCACGGTGCGGTAGTGCAGCGGCGACGGGTAGAGATAGATGCGCACGCCGGAGACGAGCGGCAGCATCACGCCGACCGTCAGCCCGAACGAATGGAACACCGGCAGCACGTTGAACACCTTGTCCTGGCAGCCGAAGTCGATGCGCGCCGCGGCCTGCGCGGCATTGGCCAGCATGTTGCGGTGGGAGAGCACGACGCCCTTTCGGCACGCCTTCCGAGCCCGACGTGAACAGGATCGCGGCCCAGTCGTCGGCCTGGCGCGTCGACCAGCGGCTTGCGGGCCGTTGAGCAAGCCGCGGATCTTGTCGGCGAACGTGACGCTGGGCGCGGACGTCTTCGAGATAGACGATCTTGATCGTTCTGGCTGAGCGTCGCCACCAGATTGGTGAGCCTGCCCTTCTCGACGAAGACGCGCGACGTGACGATGGTGTCGAGCTGCGCGGCCTTGCAGGCGGCCAGAATGTTGGCGGCGCCGGCCGTGAAGTTGATCATCGCCGGCACACGGCCCGCCGACATCAGCGCCGAGGATGGTGACCACGGCGCCGTTGGCGTTCGGCAGCATGACGCCGAGGCACGCCCCTCCGGGGCCAGCGGCATCAGCTTGCGGCCGAGGATCGCGACGACCGATCAGGAGCCGCTTGTAGGTGAGCGCGCCGGTGACCGGATCTTCGACCGCGACGCGGTTGCGGCCGTGTGATGCGCGCGGCATCGACCACCGCCTGGAACACGGTGCGGTCGGTCGACGTGGTGCGGAACACGAGGTCCGACATGATGCCGTAGAGCGCCGCACCCGCCGCCTGCCGGCGCTTGCGGCCCTTGAGCTCGGGATCGACCGTGAGCTTCACCGGCTCGAGGATCGTCACCTTGACCTTGGGGAACCACTTGCGCCGCACCTGCTCCTTGGACAGCCGGCTGAACGGCGTCTGCTCCAGGCCCTCGATGCGCACCGGCACGATCTCGGCATCGGACTTGTCGGCGATCATGGCGGCGCCGTCGTAGACCTTCATCAGGCTGCCGGTGACGGTGATGCGGCCCTCCGGAAAGATGATCAGCGCGTTGCCGGCCCTTGACCGCGTCGATCAGGGTGCGAATCGCCATCGGCTTGAGCGGATCGAGCGGCATCGCGTTGGTGAGCCTCACGAACGGCCGCACCCACCACTCTGCGCGAATGCCGACGTCGATGGCGAACACCGGCTTGCGGTCGCGCAGCGACAGCGCCAGGCCGGCATCGAGGAAGCTCACATGGTTGAGCGCGATGATGACGTTGGGGCCGGCCTTGTTGAGATTGTCGAGGCCCTTCACCTCGATCCGGAACAGCGCGCGATAGAGGATCGACAGCGCATCGCTGAGCGCGCTCGCCGGCATGGTGCGGCCGATCGCCGATCGCAACCAGCAGGCTCGCGACGCCGAGCAGGATGAACAGGGCTCGACGTCGTCAGGCCGGCCGTCTGCAGCAGCGCGACCAGGACCGCGCTGCCCGCCATGAAGGCGGCATTGAGCACGTTGACGCGCGGCGACCACGCGCGCCCGGCGGTCGGCGCCGGCCCAGGCCTGCACGGCGGCGAAGACCGGCACGATGAACAGGCCGCCCGCGATCGCGAGCCCGGCGAGATCGATCGCGAAGCGCAAGCCGCGGACATGAGCCGAAAGATCGCCAGATAGCCGTCGAGGTGCGGGATCGGCGCCGCGCCCGTGGTCGACCAGCCGAGATCGATCGCGAAGATGCCGAGCAGGACCGCGCCGATCAGGGTCGGCAGCAGGATGATCCGGCCGGCCGCCAGCCAGGCCGCAAGACCCGAGCCGACCGCGATCGAAATCGAGAAGATCGCCAGGCAGGTGGTCACCACCTCCTCGTTGCCGCCGAGCACGTTCTTCACCAGCGACGGCATCAGCGAGAGCGCGACCGCGCCGACCAGCCAGAACCAGCTGGTCACGAGGGCGCCCCACCACAGCCGCGGGTCCTCGCGCAGGAACTTCAGCAGGCCGCCGGTCGATGCGAGGATGTTCTTCTGCGACCATCAGGTCGGGCGCGGCCTGGCCGGTGCGCGGGATGAACAGGCTCGCGCCCCAGCACATCAACGAGAACACGATCATCAGCAGCGCGAACTGGGCCGGATCGCCGCCGTTCTTGGCGGCGATGCCGCCGACGATGGTGCCGAGCAGGATGGCGATGAAGGTCGCGCCCTCGACCAGGGCGTTGCCGGCCGGCAGTTCGGAGCGCGGCAGGTGGTCGGGCAGGATGCCGTACTTGATCGGACCGAACAGCGAGGCGATCACGCCGAACAGGAACAGCGCGACGAACAGCATCGGCACCGAGTGCAGGCTGAAGCCCGAGCACGGCGATCAGGGCGACGCCGATCTCGGCGAGCTTGAGCCGCTGCGCCACCACCGCCTTGTCGTAGCGGTCGGCGAGTTCGCCCCCGAGCGCGGAGAGGAAGAAATAGGGCGCGATGAAGACCGCGGCGGCGAGCGTGATCAGCGGGTCGGCGTCGGCGCCCCCGATGTGGTGAACAGGATCAGAAAGACCAGCGCATTCTTGAGGAAATTGTCGCTGAATGCCGAGAAGAACTGGGTCCAGAACAAGGGCGCGAAGCGCCGCGTCATGAGCAGGGACGAGGACATTGCCTCTCCGGTCGTTCGATCGGGCCGCGGCCACGCGCCCGGACCTAAGAGACGATAGCTCGGGCAACCGGATGCTCATACTAGGACCGAGGCGAATTTGGGCAAAAGGTCAATCGAAGGAACGGCGACCAGCCCGCCGGAAACTGGCAGAGACCACACACAAAGCGGGCGGCCCAACGGCCGCCCGTTGCTTAGTGCTTGCCACGTCGGATCGCTACCCGCGGATGGTCCGCCGCTCCGGCGACTGCATCATGATCGCCGCGACGCTGAGACACACAGCGGCGGCCGCCGCGAACGTGAATAGCGAAATCCACATGAGCCACAGGGTTCCCTCTTTCTGCTTTCGCTTCGCCTGATCCGCTTGGGCACGCGTTAACGCCGAGCCTCGCGATCCGTTCCGGGAACAATTCTGAGAATCTTTTCGGTATAATAGCACCATTTATGGGCTGACTGATGCGATTTTGCCGACGCGCAACCGCTCGTTGTTCCAGAATGGCTGCGCACCTTCCGCATCTCCTGTCGCGTTTCATGCTTTTGACGTGCTCGACTGCATGCGCGAGTATCGCTGGCGGCCGGCAATCCGCCGATCCCTCATCGCCCGCCGCGCTGCCTCGATCGCATCGCGGATACGTCCGAATGCGCAAAGGAACCGCGGACCCAAGCGATGAAGTTCACCGGCGACATCGTCATCGACGCGCCGCGCGAGGCGGTGTTCGCGAAGGTGCGCGACGCGCGCTTCTTCGCCTCCTGCGTCGAGGGCGTGCAGGAGCTCAACGAGATCGATCCGGACCATTACACCGCCGTGCTCGAGACCAAGGTCGCGTACCTCAAGTTCAAGTTCAACGTCACGGTCGAGGTGATGCGAGCTGATCCGCCGCGCGAGATCGAGGCCAAGATCGAAGGCACGCCGCTCGGCATCGTCGGGCGCCTGACCGCGAGCTCGATCACCCGGCTCGCGGACGAAGACGCGGGAACCAAGGTGAGCTACGAGATCGACGCGGCCCTGACCGGCAAGCTCGGCAGCCTCGGCCAGCCGGTGCTGCGCGCCAAGGCCAAGGAGATGGAACGGCAGTTCGCGCAGATCGGCTGCGCGCCGCGTTCGCACCCGCCAATCCGGAGAACGGCGACATGACGCCGTTCGAACTGCTCGAGCCGAGCTCGCTGCGCGAGGCCATCGCGCTGCTCGATCCCGACGATCCGTCGGTGCGGCCGATCGCCGGCGGCACCGCGCTGATGCTGATGATGAAGGCCGGCGTGTTCCGGCCGACCCGGCTGGTCAGCCTGCGCAAGCTCGGCGAGCAGTATTCGCGCATCGCAGCCGGCGCCGACGGCGAACTCACCATCGGCGCCATGACGCCGCTGGCGGCGGTCGAGCGCTCGCCCGAGGTCGCGCGCGCACGCGCCGGTGATCCCGCGCGCCATGCGGCGGCTCTCCAACGTCCGCGTGCGCAACGTCGCGACCGTCGGCGGCAATCTCGCCCACGGCGATCCGCACATGGACCTGCCGCCGGTGCTGATCGCGCTCGGCGCCCGCGTATCGGTCGCCGGGCCGGACGGCGAGCGCACGATCGCGGTCGAGGACCTGTTCGCCGGCTATTACGAGACCGTGCTGGCGAAGAACGAGCTGATCGCCGAGCTGCGCGTCCCGGCGCAGGGCAAGACGCGCGCCGCCTATCTCAAGGTCACCACCGGCTCGGCCGACGACTGGCCGGCGCTCGGCGTCGCGGTCGCGCTCGAGGCCGACGGGTCGGCGTCAAATCGGCGCGCGTCGTCGTCAGCGCCGCGACCGAGAAGGCGATGCGCCTCAAGGCGGCCGAGAAGGTGCTCGCCGGCGCCACCGTCGACGACAAGGCTGCTCGCGCGCGCCGGCGATGCCGCGGCCGCCGAGGCCGAGTGCATCTCGCGACGTCCGCGGCTCGGCCGCCTACAAGCGCGAGCTGCTGCGCGTCTATGTCGGCGCGCGCGGTGCGGCAGGCGCTACGAACAAGCGCAGCAGCAGCGGAGCGACCTGATGGCATGACAACGACCACGATGCCGGGCGGACAGGTCGGCCGCTCGCTGCCGCGGCTCGAGGCGCGCGAGAAGGTCACCGGCCGCGCCGAATACACCCACACCATGCGGCTGCCCGGCATGCTGCACGGCAAGATCTTCCGCAGCACCGTCGCGCACGGCCGCATCAAGTCGATCGACATCAGCGCCGCCAGGAAGGTGCCCGGCGTCTACCGCGTCGTCACCGCCGACGACGTGCGCAAGGTGATCCCCGATCCCTATTACGGCCCGGCGTTCCACGACCAGCCGATCCTGGCGATCGACAAGGTGCACTACGTCGGCGAGCCGGTCGCGGTCGTGCTCGCCGCCGATCCGCACGTCGCCGAGGAGGCGGCGCAGCTGATCGTCGCCGAATACGAGGAGCTGCCGGCGGTCTTCGACGAGGTCGAGGCCGCCGAGAACAAGACGCTGGTGCACGAGGAGCTCAAGCCCGCCGGCACCTTCGCGGATCTCAAGCATCTCAAGGGCCGCAAGGGCACCAACATCGCGCTCGATTTCCGGCTGCGGCGCGGCGACGTCGACAAGGCCTTCGCCGACGCCGCGCACGTGTTCGAGCACACCTTCCGCACCCAGAAGGTGCTGCATCTCGCGCTCGAGCCGTTCGCCTCGATCGCCGACTGGAAGGAGACCGGCGTCACCATCTACAGCGCGCGCGCAGGGCCCGTCGTTCGTGCGCACCGAGATCGCGCGGCTGCTCGGCTGGCCGGAGAACCGCGTGCGCATCAAGGTGCCGTATCTCGGCGGCGGCTTCGGCGGCAAGCTCTACATCAAGCTCGAGGCGCTGGTGACCGCGCTCTCGATGATCGCGCGGCGGCCGGTGAAGGTCGCGCTCACCATGGAGGAGCAGTTCTACACCATCACCAAGCATCCCGAGCACGTTCCGCATCAAGAGCGGCGTCGACAAGGACGGCCGCATCACGGCGCGCAAGTGCGAGGTGTTCTGGAACGGCGGCGCCTATGCGGATATCGGCCCGCGCGTGACGCAGAAGTCGGGCTTCACCGCGTCGGGCCCCTACGACATCGACAATGTCTGGATCGATTCCTACGCGCTCTACACCAACCTGCCGCCGGCCGGCGCGCTGCGCGGCTTCGGCATCCCGCAACTGGTGTGGGCCTACGAGAGCCACACCGACATGATCGCCCGCGCGCTCAAGCTCGACCCGCTCGAGTTCCGCCGCAAGAACATCCTGCGCGACGGCCGCCCGCAGGCGACCGGCACGATCATGAAGGACGCCAGCATCGAGCGCGCGCTCGACCGCGTCGCCGAGCGGCTGAACTGGACGCAGCCGTTCGACCGCGGCAGCGGCACGCTGCGGCGCGGCCGCGGCCTCGCGGTCGCGCATCAAGGCGGTGATCTCGCCGACCACGTCGGTCGCGATCGTCAACATCAGCGCCGACGGCAGCACCACGCTCTATTGCGGCACCGTCGACATGGGCCAGGGCTCCGACACCGCCATGGCGCAGATGGTCGGCGAGGTGCTCAACATGCCGACCGAGAGCGTCAGGGTGGTGCAGCGCGACACCGACGTCACGCCCTACGACATGGGCACGCTCGGCTCGCGCTCGCTGTTCCACATGGGCCACGCGGTGCGGCTCGCCGCCGAGGACGCGCGCGACAAGATCAAGGCGCTGGCGCGCGAGGTCGGCGAGCCGGAAGGCAGCAACATCCCGCTCGCCGAGCTGTTCCAGAAGAAATACGGCATGCAGGCCGGCAACATCGTCGGCACCGGCACCTACAAGCCGGACTACATGCCGCCCGATCCGACGACCGGCCTCACCCCCAACGCGACGCCGTTCTGGATGTGCGCCGCCGCCGGCGCCGAGGTCGAGGTCGACACCGAGACCGGCCACGTGCGCGATCACTCAAGCTCGATCAACGTGGTCGACTGCGGCACGGCCGATCAATCCGAAGATCGTCGAGACGCAGATTTCCGGCGCCGCGCTGATGCAGCTCGGCTTCACGATGTTCGAGAAGATGCATATCGACGCCGGCCAGGTGACCAACGCGTCGCTCGCCGACTACAAGATTCCCGGCATGCACGACCTGCCCGGCGATGATGGAGAACGAGGCGGTCGACGCCCACCAGTCGAACGGCCCGTTCGGCGCCAAGGGCGTCGGCGAGACCGCGACCTTCTGCGTGTCGCCGGCGATCGCCAACGCGATCGACGACGCCTGCGGCGTGCGCCTGACCGAGCTGCCGCTCAACGCCGAGGCCGTGTTCCGCGCGCTGCGCGCCAAGGCCGGCAAGCCGCTCGAGGACGCCTGACATGAGCGACCGACGCGCACCATCAACTTCACCCTCAACGGCGAGCCGGTCGCGGCCGACGGTCAAGCCGCATCACAATCTGGTCGAGGTGCTGCAGCGCGAGTTCAATCTCACGGGCGCGCGCGAAAGCTGCGGCCAGGGCCTGTGCGGCTGCTGCACCGTGCTGGTCAACGGCACCGCCGTGTCCGGCTGCCTCTATCTCGCGGCCTTCGTCGACGGCGCCGAGGTGACGACGGTCGAGCATCTGGCCGACGGCGACATGCTCAGCCCGGTGCAGGAGGCCTTCATCGAGGCCGGCGCCTTCCAGTGCGGCTACTGTACGCCGGGCTTCATCCTGATGACGACGCAGCTGCTCGACGCGAATCCGGACCCGGACGACGACCAGATCCGGCACTATCTCTCGGGCAATCTCTGCCGCTGCGCCGCCTATCCGGAGATCATCCAGGCGGTGAAGATCGCGGCGCGCAAGCGCAAGGAAATGGCCTGACCGCGCAAATGGGTGTCCCGGACGCGGTGCAGCGCGAAGCTCTTGCCATCAGCGCGTACGCGCGTTCGACGTGCGGTGCATCGCAGATCCGGGACCGTCACAACGGCGGTGTCTGTTACGATCCCGGGTCTGCAACGCATCATTGCGCTTCGCGCATGCTGCGCTGCGCCCGGGACACACGCTCGCGGCGCCGTAGTCTGATATGATGACTCAATGACCGCCGAACCCATGCATGTCGAGACCGACGTCCTGATCATCGGATCGGGCGGCGCCGGCATGTATGCGGCGATCGAGGCGGCGCGCGCGCGGCGCCTCGGTGTTCCTCGCCGACCGCAGCCTGATCGGCCGCGGCGGCGCCACCGTGATGGCGCAGATGACGGTCGCGGTCGCGCTCGGCGCGGAGACGCCGGACCACTGGAGCCATCATCTACGACGACACGCTCGAGGCCGGCCGCGGGCTGTGCGACGAGCGGCTGTCGCGCCTGCTGTGCGAGGAAGGCCCCGAGTGCATCCGCGAGATGGACGAATGGGGCGTCGGCTGGGCCCGCAAGGACGGCCACATCACCGCAGGCCATCGCGCCCGGCCATGACCGGCCGCGCTGCGTCTATGTCGACTTCCTCAACACCGGCCCGGCGGTGTCGAAGACGCTGCGCACGCGTGGTCACGCGCAGCCAAGGCGATTCGCAAGGCCGGCGATCTGCTGATCGTCGACCTGCTCCGGCAGGACGGCGAAGTGGCCGGCGCGGTGCGCGCTGCATCTGCCGAGCGGCACGCCGGTCACGATCGCCGCCAAGGCGACGATCGTCGCGACCGGCGGGCTGACCCGGCTCTACCGCCGCAACAGCGCCTCCGCCAACATGGGCGGCGACGGCTACGCGCTGGCGTTGCGCGCCGGCGCGCCGCTCATCGACATGGAGTTCGTGCAGTTCTTCCCGATCGGGCATCTTGCGCCGCGCCTGATCGGCATGGACCCGATCATGTGGGACCCGTTCCGCTACAAGCTCGGCGGCCGGCTGCTCAACCGCGACGGCGAGGAGTTCACCGCGCGCTACGGCGTCAGCGAGGACGGCCGCTACGTGATCACGCGCGACGTCGCGACCTACGCGATCGTCAAGGAGGTCGAGGCCGGCCGCGGCTCGCCGCACGGCGGCGCCTATCTGTCGCTTCCAGCACTGCTCGGAGGCGGAGCTGCGCGCCGCGTTCGGCCCGGTGATCGACCGGCTCGCGCAGAACGACATCGATCTGACCAGGATGCCGGTCGAGGTCGCGCCGATCGCGCACTACCACATGGGCGGCGTCGTCGCCGACGAACGCATGGCGACCGAGGTGCCGGGCCTGCTGGTCGCCGGCGAGGCGGTCGGCGGCGCCAACGGCGCCAACCGGCTGTCCGGCAACGCCATCACCGAGGCGCTGGTGTTCGGCCGCCGCGCCGGCCGCAGCGCCGCCGAGCGCGCCAGCGGCCTGGTCGCGCAGCCGTTCCAGCCGCATGCGGCGCGCGACGCGCTCGATCTGCTCGCGTCCACGGCCGACCGCCGCGACATCAACACCGCCGCGATGATCGCAGACGCTGCAGGCCACGATGGCGGACGACGTCGGGCCGTTCCGCACCGAGGCCAAGCTCAAGCGCGCGCTCGCGCCGATCGACGATCTCGACCAGCGCGCTCGGACCGCGCCCGGTCGGCGACGGCGGCCCGTTCGACCTGCGCGCGCTCGACTGGTTCGACCTGCGCAACATGCTGATGGTCGCGCAGGTCGTCACGCAGGCCGCGCTCGCGCGCACCGAGAGCCGCGGCGCGCACCAGCGCGAGGATCATCCCGGCATGCTGCCGGAATGGCGCGCTCAACCAGGTGGCGCGGCTCGAGGGCGGCGGCATCGCGCTGACGCCGCACGCCGTCGCCGGCTCAGGCGGCCGCGCAATGAGCAGCATCGCCACAGCTGAAGGTCTGGCGCGGCGAAAGCCGCCGACGCGGGCCGCTGGGAGCGCTACGACGTGCCGTTCGAGCCGGGCCAGTCGGTGCTCGACGGCCTGCGCTGGATCCGGGCGCAATCGCGACCCGAGCCTCGCCATCCGGTTCTCCTGCATCAACGCCAACGCCTGCAAGGAATGCATGATCGAGCTGGACGGCAAGACCGTCTATGCCTGCACGGCGCGGCTCGAGCCGCGCGAGATGACGCTGGCGCCGCTCTCCAACAAGGCGCTGATGCGCGACCTCGTCACCGAGATCGCGCCGCCCGCCGAGCGGTTCCTGGTGAAGACGAAATCAGCAAAGCCGATATAGGATCTCCGACATGTTCCAAACCCGGAAAGAAGACCTCGCCGTCGAGCGCAAGCCGACTCGCGTTCGGCGACATGCGCGGCTGGATCGACGCGCTGCGCGCGCAGGGCGAGTTGCAGGAGATCGACGCCGAGGTCGACTGGAACATCGAGCTCGGCACCATCATGCGGCTGGCGCAGGGCCCGGGCACCGGCAAGGCGCTGCTGTTCAACAACATCAAGGACTACAACAAGCCGGACAGCCGCTGCCGCCGCATCTTCGGCTCCTCGCTCAACAGCTACCGGCGCATCGCGATGATGATGGGGCTGCCGCCCGACACCCATCCGCGCGAGCTGGTGAAGATCGGCCGCACCATCCTGACCGGCAGCATCCCGCCGAAGATCGTCGCGACCGGCCCGGTGAAGGAGAACATCATCACCGGCAACGACATCGATCTCTTCGAGTTGCCCGTCGCCGTATTGGAACCGGCTCGACGGCGGACGCTATCTCCTCACCTATGGCGGCGTCGTCACCCAGGATCCCGAAACCGGCATGATGAATGTCGGCGTCTATCGCGGCATGGTGGCGGCCGCGACCACATCCCGATCCTGATGTGGCGCGCACAGCATATCGGCCACCACTTCACCGCCTGGCAGAACGGCGGCAAGGCCGAGATGCCGATCGCGGTGGCGATCGGCTGGGAGCCGTCGCTCGCCTTCACGGGCGGCTCGCCGGTGCCCAAGGGCATGTGCGAGTATGACGTCATTGGCGCCATCCGCGGCGCGCCGGTCGAGCTGGTGAAATGCGAGACCAACGATCTCTACGTGCCGGCCTCGGCCGAGATCGTGATCGAAGGCTATCTCGGCCTCGATCCCGAGACCTACATGATGGAAGGCCCGTACGCCGAGTTCACCGGCTATCTCGCCGGCGACCGCGCGCCGAAGCCGACCATCCGCGTCACCGCCATCACCCACCGCAACGATCCGATCCTGCGCGGCACCATCGAGGGCTCGATGCCGGGCAGCTATTCGGAGAACGGCGTGGTGCTCCTCGATCATGCGCGCCGCCACCGCCTGGAACGTGCTCGACCGCGCCGGCGTGCCGGGCATCACCGACGTGTGGTGCCCGCCGGTGCAGACCGGCATCAACGTGCTGATCCGCATGAAGCAGAGCTATCGCGGCCAGGCCAAGCAGGCCGCCAATGCGCTGTGGGGCTCGTCGGCCGCGCACGTGCGCTACAAGCACGTCACGGTGGTCGACGACGACATCGACATCCACGACTACGCCGCGGTCGACTGGGCGATCGCGCACCGCGTCAACGCCGGCGAGAACGACATCGTCATCATGCCGGCGACGTTCGGCGCCGGGCTCGATCCGTCGACGCGCCGGCGCGACCGCAACCCGGACCTGTTCGGCACCGGCAAATGGAACCGGGTGCTGATCGACGCCACCATCAATCTCGACTACGACCCCGATCCGGAACTCGGCGGCGCTCGCTTCCCGCCGACGGTCTGGCCGGAGAAGGCCGACATCGACAAGGCCTATGCGCGCTGGAGCGGAACTCGGCCTCGGCAAGGCCGGCGGCGGCTGAGGCTGACGCATCAAGACCGCGCGAGTACTCACTCCGGCCACGCGCTGCGCGCGCGTGGAACTCCGGGAACTATTGTCGCAGGGGCATGGAACTCTGCGCCATGCGGGCTCGCTGCAACGCTTTCGCCACCATTTGTTGGCGATGTGAGTTGCTTCGCTATGCGGCGCTCGCGACCGCAGAGCGCATTCCTCAAGGCGAGATAACGCGATAGTGATGCACTGCAGCATTTTTCACGCTGCAGTGCGGCAATTACATGTTCGGTCGGCATTAGTGCCCTTTGGACGACCGGGAACTTGAAATGTCGAAGACAGCGGGGGAATTGGAATGTTGTCGACCGTTCTGCGACTGGTGCTCGTGTGTTCCGCCGGGGCTTTGCTGACGGGCTGCACCGAAGCCGAAACCTCGACGCCGGCCGAAATTCCGATCGAGGTCGGCATCGTCACGATGCAGCCTGCCGCTCGGCCCTACATCCGCGAGCTTCCCGGCCGCATCGCGCCGACCCGCATCGCCGAGGTGCGCGCGCGCGTCTCCGGCATCGTCGTCGAGCGGACCTTCCAGCAGGGCGCCGACGTCAAGGCCGGCGACGTGCTCTATCGCATCGATCCGGCGTCGTTCGAAGTCGAGCTCGCAGGCCACCGAAGCGGCACTCGCCAAGGCGCAGGCCGTGCTCGATCAGGCCGAGCAGCAGGCCAAGCGCGTCGAGAACTGATCGCCGGCAAGGTCGCCACCCAGGTCGCAGCACGAGATCGCGATCGCCGACCTTCCGCCAGGCGGAGGCCGACGTCGCCGCCCGCAAGGCCGACGTCGCGCGCTCCCGCTCAATCTCGAATACGCCACCGTGCGTTCACCGATCAGCGGCCGCATCGGCCGCGCGCTGGTCACCGAAGGCGCGCTGGTCGGACAGGGCGACGCGACGCATCTGGCGACCGTTCAGCAGCTCGATCACGGTCTATGCCGACTTCACCCAATCGGTCGGCGAACTCAACCAGCTTCGCCGCCACTTCGAAAGCGGCGACCTCGAAGCAGTCGAGCCCGAGACCGCCAAGGTGCGGCTCGTGCTCGACGACGGGACGATCTATCCGCATCCCGGGCAAGCTGCTGTTCTCCGACGCCACCGTCGATCCCGACCACCGGCCAGGTCACGCTGCGCGGCGAGTTTCCCAATCCGAAGAGCGAGCTGCTGCCGGGCATGTATGTCCGCGTGCAGATCGAGCAGGGCATCGACAGCGATGCGCTCGCGGTGCCGCAGCAGGCGGTCCAGCGCAACGACGCCGGCGACGAGCGAGGTCTTCGTCGTGCCCGACGACAACCGGGCGATCGTGCAGCAGGTCCGGACCGGCCGCGTCGTCGACGACCACTGGCTGATCCACGACGGCCTCAAGCCCGGCGATCGCGTCGTGGTCGACGGCTTCCAGAAATTCGTTGCCGGCGACGTCGTGCGACCCGGTGCCGTGGCGCCGCGAGCGCAATACGGCCTCCGACGAGGCCGTGCCGAAGCATCCGCCGGATCAACGTTCGCTCCACGATCGTGACCCGCTGACCGAGGGTGCCGGTGCCGAGCTTCTTCATCGACCGGCCGATCTTCGCGTGGGTGATTGCGCTCTTCATCTGTCTGATCGGCGCGCATCGCCATTCCGCTCCTGCCGGTCGCGCAGTATCCGATCATTGCGCCGCCATCGATCTCGGTCAGCACCAGCTATCCCGGCGCCTCGCCGGAGAACCTCTACAACAGCGTGACGCGGCTGATCGAGGAGGAGCTCAACGGCGCCAGCGGCATTCTCAACTTCGAATCGACCAGCGATTCGCTCGGCCAGGTCGAGATCATCGCCAACTTCGTGCCCGGCACCGACCCCAGCATGGCCTCGGTCGAGGTGCAGAACCGGATCAAGCGCGTCGAGGCGCGGCTGCCGCGCGCCGTCATCCAGCAGGGCATCCTGATCGAGGAAGCCTCGAGCGCGGTGCTGCAGATCATCACGCTGCGGTCGACCGACGGCAGCCTCGACGAAATCGGCCTCGGCGACTTCATGGTGCGCAACGTCCTCGGCGAGATCCGGCGCATTCCCGGCGTCGGCCGCGCCACGCTCTATTCGACCGAGCGGTCGCTGCGGGTCTGGATCGATCCCGACAAGCTGCTCGGCTTCAATCTCAGCGCCGACGACGTGACCAAGGCGATCACCGCGCAGAACGCGCAGGTCGCCTCCGGCAGCATCGGAGCCGAGCCGAGCCGCAAGACGCAGCAGATTTCCGCGATGGTGCTGGTCAAGGGCCAGCTCGCCACGCCGGAGGAATTCGGCGCGATCGTGCTGCGCGCCAACCCCGACGGCTCGACGGTGCGGCTGCGCGACGTCGCCCGCATCGAGGTCGGCGGCATGGGCTACCAGTTCACCACCCGGCTCAACGGCCAGCCCAGCGCCGGGCTCTCGGTGCTGCTGTCGCCGACCGGCAACGCGCTCGCCACCGCCAACGCGGTCAAGGCCAAGATGGAGGAGCTGTCGAAGTTCTTCCCGCCGAACATCAAGTACGAGATTCCCTACGACATCACGCCGGTGGTCGAGGCCTCGATCGAGAAGGTGCTGATGACGCTGGCCGAGGCCGTCGTGCTGGTGTTCCTGGTGATGCTGCTGTTTCTGCAGAACATCCGCTACACGCTCATCCCGACCATCGTCGTGCCGGTCGCGCTGCTCGGCACCTGCGCGACGCTGCTGCTGCTGGGGTTTTCGATCAACATGCTGACGCTGTTCGGCATGGTGCTCGCGATCGGAATTCTCGTCGACGACGCGATCGTCGTCGTCGAGAACGTCGAGCGCATCATGTCCGAGGAAGGACTGTCGCCGCGCGAGGCGACGCGCAAGGCGATGAGCCAGATCACCGGCGCCATCATCGGCATCACGCTGGTGCTGGTCGCCGTGTTCATCCCGATGGCGTTCTTCCCGGGCTCGGTCGGCATCATCTACCGGCAGTTCTCGGTGACCATGGTGGCGGCGATCGGCTTCTCGGCGCTGATGGCGCTGTCGCTGACGCCGGCGCTGTGCGCGACGCTGCTCAAGCCGATCGAGGAAGGCCATGCCCACGCGCGCCGCGGCCTGTTCGGCTGGTTCAACCGCGGCATGCAGCGCACTCGCGAGGGCTATCGCGGCGGCGTGCAGTGGATCCTGCTGCGCACCGGCCGCGCCATGCTGGTCTATCTCTGTCTGCTCATCGCGCTCGGCTGGGCGTTCGTGCGCCTGCCGGGCGGCTTCCTGCCGGTCGACGACCAGGGCTTCATCACCACCGACGTGCAGACGCCGCCGGAGGCCTCGTTCAACCGCACCGCCGACGTGGTTCGGCAGGTCGAGGACTATCTCGTCAACCGCAGCGGCGTCGAAACGTCACGTTCCTCACCGGCTTCAGCTTCCTCGGCCAGGGCCAGAACACCGCGCAGGCCTTCGTCACGTTGAAGGACTGGTCGGAGCGCGGCCCCAACGACTCGGCCGAGGCCATCGTGGCCGATGTCAACCGGTACGCTCGCGACGATCCGCGATGCGAAGATTTCGGCATTGCAGCCGCCGCCGATCGACAATCTCGGCAATTCGAGCGGCTTCAGCTTCCGACTGCAGGATCGCGGACAGCGAGGCTACGACGAGCTGATGCGGGCGAAGGATCAGCTCCTCGCGGCGGCGAACAAGAGCCCGGTCCTGCAGGACGTCTATGTCGAGGGACTGCCGCCCGCCGCCCAGGTCCAGCTCATGGTCGACCGCGAGAAGGCGGCGGCCTTCGGCGTCACGTTCGAGGACATCAACAACACCATCTCGACCAATCTCGGCTCGGCCTACATCAACGACTTTCCGAACCGCGGCCGCATGCAGCGCGTGATCGTGCAGTCCGACGATCAGCGGCGCATGCAGGCCGATGACATCCTGAAGTTCAGCGTGCGCAACAGCCAGGGCCAGCTCGTGCCGCTCGTCGTCGTTCGCGTCGGTGAATTGGGAGGTCGGGCCGACGCAGATCGTCGGCTTCAACTACTACCCGTCGGTGCGCATCAGCGGCTCCGCCAAACCGGGCTATACCAGCGGCGACGCCATCGCCGAGATGGAGCGGCTGGCCGCGTCGCTGCCGCGCGGCTTCGGCTTCGAATGGACCGGCCAATCGCTGCAGGAGAAGCTGTCGGGCTCGCAGGCGCCGCTCCTGCTGGCGCTGTCCGCGCTGGTGGTGTTCCTCTGCCTCGCGGCGCTCTACGAGAGCTGGACCATCCCTCTCGCCGTGATGCTCACCGTGCCGCTCGGCATCCTCGGCGCCGTGCTGGCCGCGACCATGCGCGGGCTGCCGAACGACGTCTATCTTCACCGTCGGCCTGATCACCATCGTCGGGCTCGCCGCCAAGGACGGCATCCTCATCATCGAGTTCGCCAAGGAGCTGCGCGCGCAGGGCAAGTCCCTGACCGACGCGACCATCGAAGCCTGCTACCTCCGCTTCCGGCCGATCCTGATGACCGGGCTTGCCTTCATCTGCGGCGTTGCGCCGATGGTCGATCGCATCGGGCGCCAGCGCGAAGAGCCAGCAGGCGATCGGCACCAGCGTGATGGGCGGCATGATCGCCGTGGTGATCCTGGCGCTCGCCTTGGTGCCGGTGTTCTTCGTCGTGGTCCTGAAATCCGCCGAATGGCTCCGGACCCGGAAGACGCGGCGGCCGGCTGCGGATGCCGAACACTCCGAAGCTGTTGCCGCGCCCGAGCAGCAGGCCTGATCCTTGCCGTCGGCAGATCAACGCCTCATAGCGCTTTCGTCGCGAACCGGCGTTATGCCATCTTCCCTGCCGTCGCCATTGCGATAAAGTCCCCCGGCCGTCCATCGTGGGCCAACAAGAGCCGCGACGGCGCCATGGCGACGAGAACAACGAGGAATCCTGCCGATGACTGAAACCGCCGTCACCATTCCGTCCGCTGGGCTCAAGCTTTCCGGTGTCGTGCATGTTCCGGACGACGTGCGGCCGGGCGAACGGCGCGCCGCATTCATGGTGCTGCACGGCTTCGGCAGCAACAAGAGCTCGTCGAACACCATGGAGCCCACCAAGGTGCTGACGTCGCTCGGCTACGTGGTGCTGCGGTTCGACATGCGCGGCTGTGGCGAAAGCGACGGCGAGCGTGGCAACCTGATCTGCCTCGAGCAGGTCGAGGACACCAGCAGCGCGCTGACATTTCTGACCAAGCATCCGGCAGTCGATCCCAACCGAATCGCAGTCGTCGGCTCGAGCTTCGGCGGCGCGGTCGCGGTCTATGCAGGCGGCGTAGATCCACGGGTCGCAGCTGTCATTTCGAACGGCGGCTGGGGCGACGGCGAGCGCAAGTTCCGCGGCCAGCATCCCGGCGCGGAAGCCTGGAAGAAGTTCACCGACATGCTGGAGAAGGGCCGCGGCTACCGCGAGAAGCATGGCAAGCCGCTGATGGTGCCACGCTACGACATCGTGCCCATCCCGCCGCATCTGCGGACCAACCTGGCACAGAACTCGATCCAGGAATTCACGTGGGACACCGCGCGCAGCATGTACGACTTCCGCGCCGACGACGTGGTCGGCAAGATCGCGCCGCGACCGCTTCTGCTGCTGCATTCGTCGAACGACTCGGTGACGCCGACCGAGCAGTCGATCGAGATGTTCAAGCGAGCCGGCCATCCGGCCGAATTGCATCTGATCAGCGACGTCGATCACTTCATGTTCGCGGAAGGCAACAAGCGCGTCTGGGACCTGGTCCGCAACTGGCTCAACGACTACTTCCCGGTCGTTCCCGCGGCGCGGACGCACGCCGCCGAGTGATCGTGGCCCTGCAACCGTGACCGAGACATCCGACCAATCCGGTGGCGAGGTGCTGCCACGCGACCGCCACCTGTTCGGCCCGGGTCCGAAGCAGATTCTCTCGCTCGACGGCGGCGGCGTACGCGGCGCGATCTCGGTCGCGTTCCTGGAGCGCATCGAAAAGATCATCCGGGACGAGCACGCCCGAACGAACGGCAACGGCAATGGCGGTGCGCCTCCGCGGCTCGGCGACTACTTCGATCTGGTTGGCGGCACATCGACCGGCGCGGTGATCGCCGGCGCGACTCGCGCTCGGCAGGAGCACCGAGGAGATCAAGGACTTCTATCTGAAGCTTGCGCCACGCATCTTCTCGCGGCCGTTCTGGCGGGTGCCCGGGCTGCTTTCGAAGTTCGACGCCAAGGCGCTGCGGGAGGAGATCGACAACATTGTGCGTGACCGCACACTCGATAGCCCCGATCTGATCACCGGACTCTGCGTCGTGACCAAACGGCTCGACACCGGTAGCCCCTGGATCCTCGCCAACAACTCGAGGGCGCCGTACTGGAATGCGACGCCAGCCGATCCCGACACCAAACGCAAGGGACACACCGGCAACAGAGCGTACCGGCTCGGGAACCTGGTGCGCGCCAGCACAGCTGCGCCGCATTTCTTCGATCCGGAGATCCTCGCGATCAGCGAGGACGAGCGCACGCAGCCGCTGGCCGATGCGAATGCCAAGCTTTTCAGCCTGCCATTGCTTTCGCTCCTAATCAGCAAGATTCGCCTGCTGCTACTGGCGGCGCGCCGACTGCTGCCGATCGGCCACGGCGCCAGCAGCAAGAACCTCGCCGACACGCATGGGGTGTTTGTCGACGGTGGCGTGACGCCGTTCAACAATCCCACCATGGCGCTGCTGATGATGACGCAGCTCAAGGGGTTTGGGCTGCAGTGGCCACTCGGACCGAAAAACCTATCGATCGTCTCGATCGGAACCGGCACCAGCCGGGTCAAGCTCTCGTTCACGGAACTGGGAATCTTTGGTCCGCTTCGAGTGACGCTGAGCGCGCTACTGTCGTTGATGAGCGACATCCAGAATTTGTCGCTCGCCCAGATGCAGTGGCTTGGCGAATGCCCGGACCCCTGGGAAATCAATTCCGAAGTCGGCAAGATGGTCGGGGACGCACCGCCCGGCGGCAAGTGGTTCCGGTTCCTGCGCTACGATGTGCGGCTCGATCGCGAATGGCTCAAGGAAAACCTGCATCTGGACTTCACCGAACAGGAAGTCGAGAAATTCCGCCGGATGGACGACCCCGGGATCATCAAGAATATCTACGCCATCGCGCGGCTCGCCGCCGAAATTCAGGTCAAGCGCGAGCACTTCTTTCCCGATATTCCGGCCGTGTACGCCGCCGGGGGCCAAATGCCGAACCATCAGCCTTCGCAGGCCGGCCAGCCGGTCTGAGCGCCGCACGCATATCCCGCCGGCGGATCTCTCGCTTCGCCCATCGGCATGATATTCAGCTTGGCCATGTCCGACCAACCATGAGGCACGGAGTGACGCTGCAGACGATTTCAGTAGACCTGTCGCCGCGCGGAGTGGCGACCGTGCTGCTCAATCGGCCGGAGCGCGGCAACGCGTTCGACCAGACGATGCTCGATGAGCTTGCATCGCAGTTCGCTCGCTTGGCCGACGACGACAATGTGAGGGTGGTGGTGCTGCGCGGCAGCGGGCGCCACTTCTGCACCGGCGCGGACCTCTCGCGTCGCGTGGCAACGATGGCGGCGGGTCTGCAACGACGCCGCATGCCGCGTTGCCGGACGTGCTGGCCGCGCTCGATGGGCTGCCGAAGCCAACCGTCGCGGTCGTTCATGGCGGCGCCGTCGGCGGCGGCGCCGCGTTTGCGGCCTGCTGCGACATCGTCATCGCGGCCGACACTGCGTTCTTCTCGATTCCGGAGGTTCGCGTCGGCATGGCGCCGCTTGGCGTGGCGCCGTTTCTCATCCGCGCCATGGGACATCGCAGCTTTCGGCGCTACGGATTGTCCGGAGAACGGATTTCGCCGGCCATCGCGCTTCGCCTCGGGCTGGCGCACGAGGTCTGCGAGCCCGCACAGGTCGACGACACTCTGGCGCGAATCGCCGACGACCTGCTGCATGGTGCGCCCGGCGCCATGCGCGAACTCAAGCGTGCATCGGATCGCTTTTCGGTTCCTTCGCTCGCCGCGCTGCTCGCCGATAAGCCGGCCCCTCACGGCCCGCAATCCGCGGAGGCGCGCGAAGGCATCGCCAGCTTCCGCGAAAAGCGCAAACCGAGCTGGTATCCGCAGTGAGTTCCGGCCGGGAACGGCGGGCCGCGCAGACCGGACCGTCTTCGCCGGCATCTTGCCTTGCCGGCCGAAACGCAAGACATGAATGGCGGCACACGCGTCGCGTGCCCTACCGCCTGACGGCATGAAGGGGAACCTGTTGGACCTCGAACTCTCCAGAGAAAAAGTCGCGGCATTGACCGCGCCCCGTAATGCCGTGCTTGTTGGCGCGAGCGACCGCCCTGGCAGCTGGGCCGCGAAGGTCTGGGAGAACCTCAACACCTACGGGTTCCCCGGACCGATCTACCTGATCAATCCGCGCCGCACCGAGATCTGGGGCCGGCCCTGCTATGCGGACTTCTCGGCCCTGCCCGAAAAGCCCGATCACATGGTGATCATGGTGCCAGCCGCCGGCGTGATCGAGGCGCTCAAGAGCGGCGCGGCCGCTGGGGCGCGCAGCGCAACGGTATTTTCGGCCGGCTTCGGTGAAGGCTTCAACACCGAGGCCGCCGCGCTTGGCCGCGAGCTTGTCGAGGTGATCGTCAAGACCGGCCTTGCCGTCTCCGGCCCCAACTGCATGGGCAACGTCTGCTCCAAGAGCCGGCTCGTGACGCTGACCGAGGACCGGCCGCTCACGGTCCGCCCCGGCCCGGTCGCACTGGTCGGCCAGAGCGGCGGCATGATGATCTACTCCAACCAGGCGCTGCTGGAGCGCGGCATTGCACCTGGCTACCTGATCACCAGCGGAAACGAAGCCGGCCTGTCGCTTGCGGACTACATCGCGTTCTTCGCCAGCGAGCCCGAGGTCAAGGTCATCATCATCTACATCGAGGCGATCTCCGACGTCGCGAAATTCAAGGCCGCGTGCCGGCTGGCGCGCGCCGCCGGAAAATCGGTGGTGGCGATCAAGCTCGGCCTGTCGGAGGCTGGCCGCGACGCCGCGCTGGCACATACCGGCTCTCTCGCCGGCACGGTCGAGGCGTTCGACGCGATCGCCGGCGAGGCCGGCGTGATCCGCGCCGAGACCCTCGACGACGCAGTCGAAATTACCGAACTGCTGGTCCACACCGGCGCACCGACGGGCCGCCGACTCGGCGCCGTGACGTTGTCCGGCGCGTTCCGCGGCATGCTGCTCGATGCCGCCGAGCGCTACGGCCTGGAATTCCGACCGCTCGCGCCGGAGACGACCGACCGGCTGAACGCGGTGCTGACGGTCGGCTCGCTGGTCAGCAACCCGATCGACGGTGGCTTCGGCGTGCTCAGCAGCGCGGACAACTTCATGGCCTCGATCGACGCCCTGCACGGGGATCCGAACGTCGACGTCGTGATCGTCCAGGAAGGCGCCGCCGCGCGCTCCCGGCTCCGACCGCAGCGAGCACTACATCCACCTCGCCAACGACTACGCGGCCACCAAGGCGACCAAGCCGATCGTCTTCATGTCGCCGATCACGCTCGGCCAGACCGAGTACAGCCGCGACGTGCGCGCCAAGGCGCCGCATATCTCGTTCCTGCAGGAGGCCTACAAGGGGTTGCGCGCTATCGCGACCGTCGCCCGCCGCGCCGAACGCGAACGGCTTGCCGGCGCGGAGGCGGCCGACGCATCGCCCCCGGCGTCGATTCAGCGCACCATCATCGAGCGGGTGCGCAGCCGCGCACAGGCCGAGCCGGTCGCGCTCGACGAGGCGGAGTCGAAGAACGTGCTCCGCGCCTACGGCATCGCGACGCCCGCCGAGACGCTGGTGACTTCTGCGGCCGCCGCACTGAAGGCCGCCGATCGCATCGGCTATCCGGTGGTGCTGAAGGCAGTGGCGCCGACGCTCCTGCACAAGTCCGACGTCGGCGGGGTGGCGCTGAACCTCGCGACGCCCGCCCAGCTCACCCAAGCCTACGAAGAGATGACGCGCCGGCTGAGCGAACACACCCTCACCGGCATGCTGGTCTGCCAGCAGATCCGCGGTGGCGTGGAACTGGTACTCGGGCTGCACCGCGACCGCGAGATGGGGCTCGTGGTCATGGCCGGCAGCGGCGGCGTGCTGCTCGAATTGATCAAGGACGTGAATTTCTGCGCCCCGCCGGTGAGCCGCGACAAGGCCCACGACATGCTGGCGCGGATGCGGGGCATCAAGCTGCTCGAGGGCTACCGCGGTAGCGCAAACCTCGATGTCGAGGCCGTGGTGGATGCGATCGTCGCGCTCGGCCGGCTCGCGGTCGACCTCGAAGACGTCATCCAATCGGTCGACGTCAACCCGTTCGTTGCGATGCCGCGCGGCGGATTGGCGCTCGATGCGCTGATCGTGCTGCAGCACAACGCTCGCCGCACCGCCGGCCCACACGCATGAACGCCGAGCGGCAGGACAAGCAGAAGGAGATCGCGTTCTTCGACCGCCACGCTGCCGCGGACGAGTACGACGTGTTCACGCCGAACTCGAGCGCTCGCATCGTCGACGCCTTCGTGCGGCTGACCGGACTTTTGGGCGGGGCGCGGGTCGCGGACCTCGGCTGCGGATCGGGCGTGTTCACCGAGCTCCTTTCGCGCGCCGGCTATGAATGCGTCGGGCTCGACATCAGCCCCAAGCTGATCGAGCTCGGCCGGCGCAACTATCCGATGGTGGAGTTTATCGAAGGCGACGTCGAGCAGCTACCGTTCCCATCCGGTAGTCTCGACGGCGTAATGCTGAGCGGCGTGGTGCATCACCTGCCCGATCCGTCGCATTGCGCCGCCGAGGTTGCGCGCGTGCTGCGGCCTGGCGGCAAGTTCATGGCGTTCGATCCCAATCGCATGAATCCGTTCATGTGGCTCTATCGCGACCGCTCATCGCCGTTCTACAGCTCAGTTGGCGTGACCGAGAACGAACGCCCGGTGCTGGCGCGCGAAGTCGCGGCGGTGTTCGAGCGCGCCGGTTTGCAGGTCTCGTCGCACTACCTTTCAGGCTTGGCCTACCGCTACGTCGCGTCCTCACGCGCGCGGCTTCTGCTGCCGGTTTACAATTTCATCGACGCCACGATCTTCGGGCTGCGCGTCATGGAGCCCTTCCGCCCCTTCGTGCTGACCGCCGGGGAAAAGCCGTGATGGAGAGTTGCTCCGATTGACACGCCCAGTCAGCTGTCGGGTAAACTCAGGCCTCTCGCAAAAGGCCCTCGCATCCGGGCCCTGTTGGGCCGCCAGCCTGCATGAAAATCGATTGTCTCATGGGGACCTACGGGCGCTACAGCCTGGCGTGCGAGGCGCTGGCGTCGTTCCTGCAGCAAACCGTAGCGTCGCAAGCGACGCTGCTCGTCTATAACCAGCATCCGGTGCCGCTGGCATGCGATCATCCCAGGGTACGGGTGGTCAACGAAGAGCCGCCTGCGGGTTCGCTGCGCTTCATCCGACGCAGGATGCTCGATCTGGCGGATCCATCGGCCGACCTCATCCATTTCTGGGACGATGACGATCTCTACCTGCCCTGGCACCTGGAAGGCTGCCTGAAGCATATTGGCGACAATGTCGCCTGGAAGCCAAAGTCATCCTGGATCTGGGACGGCAGCGATGACACCTTCTCGCGGCTCAGCAATAGATTCGAGGGATCGTGGGTGTTCCGCGCCGATTTCCTGCAGCGCGCCCCGATCGACACGCACCCAACCTATACCGACCATCCGGTTTACCTGCAGGTCGAAGATGCCGGGTCGTTAGGAACCCGCGAATTCGGTGGAGCGACGTCTTACATTTACCGCTGGGCCAATGGCGCTCAGCACCTCAGCGGTTACGGCGGCGGGACCGAAGATGTCCAATTGGGGTACATCGCGAGCTGGCGAAGCCATAGCGATGACATTCGCTCGAACGGCCGATTGATCCCTGCCGACTTGCGGCCGCGATGGCGGACCTACCTCGCAGGAATCGAACAGGCCGTGACCGCCGAGGAACTGGAATGGGTCCGGCAAAGGTTGCCGGCCTGATCAGCGGGCCGTCAAAACCCGTTCGGCGCTCAGGTGCTGCAATGTGGCCAAAACGTCGTCCACGGCGCTGGGCTTTGCTTCCGGGTAGCTTTCGCTGATCAATTCGACGATCTCTCCGACGCGACGTTGCCCGTCGCACAAGCTCCAGATCACTGCAGCCGATGGATTGAGATAGACCGCCTTGGTCTGCGCCGGGTGATAGAGCAGCAGCTCCCCTTCGATCACTTCGCTCCGCAGGTCCTTAAGCGGCACCGGGATGGAGTCGAGATCGAACGCGTGCGGCGCTGTTTGACGTTGCGTTGACATGGCCGGCCTTTTCCTGGGCGCTTCAGATTGGACGCACGCTCACTCTCGGCCCGACACGCCGGCCGCCGCCGCATATCGCTTCAGCATCCATCGCGCCAGCATCATCGGATGGCGAACAGCCCGACAAAACAGTAACGACTTGTCCGGCGGAACGCCATAGAATCCATGCAGCCACCAATCCGGAGGAGCGAAAAGCGCCGAAAGCCTGGCGCGCACGCCGGCCTGCGAATCGGCGATGTCGGAAAGCGGCATCATGCCATACCCGGTGCCGGACGGACGCCTTTGCGCCACGGCCTCCGCGCGATGGTCTTCGATGAGCCGGCGGGCAAACACCTGATCGATCAGCGTCAACGCAACGAGCACGTCGGGGAAGCTTGTCGCGATGTCGTGCCAATCGATGTGCGGCCGGAAGATCGCCTGGTAGCGCCAGATATCGTAGAGATGAACGAGGCGGACGCAATGCGCTGGCTCGAACGCGTGGCGCGTCAAATGGTGGAGCATGTCGCTGTGGCCAAGCGTGACGCCCGCAGGTCCGCCCCCGCGCGAGAAGGTCCGCGGAGCCGCGGAAAGATTCGCCATTGTCAGGCGATACGGCTGATTGGGGGACATCGCATCGATGTGGATGTCCATCAGGATCCGGAAGCCTCCGATGTTGGCCTCGGCCACCGGCACATGATGCATGCGGCCGCTATATCTGGTGGGAGGCGCCGAAAAAACAAAGCCGAGCCCCTGGGCGATCTTCACGGCCGCAGGCGCGTCGGCTGCATCGATCAGAATATCCAGATCCATCATCGAACGAACGTCCGGCGACGGATAAATGAGATGAGCCAGTGCGCCGCCTTTGAGCAGAAGCATCGGGACGCCAGCGCTCGTGAAGTCCCGGATGAGCCCATCGACACACGCTTCACGGACCGAAGCCAGGTGGCGGTGATGGCTGGCAAGCGCAACGAAGGTTCGACGGCAACGCTCGGCCGGGGAACTGCCGTTTCTCCTCGACAGGATATCGATCGTCGGCGCGACAAGCGGCGTGACGCTGTGATAGGTCGCGGCGTCCGGCAATTGCTCCCAAAGTGCCGCAGGGATTGTTCCAATTCGATCGGCGACTTCGGCCCCGGCAAGCGGCTGATCATCCGGACCCAGTTGCGCGAGAACAAGCCTCAGCAACTGGTCGACATCGTCCGCCGAGAGGTCGCGGTGCAAGGGATTATGCAATCCTTTCGAGCGCGTCACCCTGTCCATTGTCCGCGGCAACGCCCAGTTCGCTCCAATCATCTGGTCCCAAGCGTTCAAGCACTGCGCTCCAAACGTCCTCGCCCAGAAACTCTCTAAAGTGCTCGATCACCGGTTCGGTGTCCCAGCCGAGCTCCCGGAATCCAATGAGGTAGTTTCGCACACGATCTTCCCAACGATTGGCGTAGGGCGCGCCCGTTGGTCGGTTGAAGCGGTGCATCCAGCGCAGAAACGGCAGGCACAGTGCTTTTCCGCCGCGCTGCCGGAATTTCTCGTGGATGTAGCCTTCCTCGCCGCCAAAGCCCCGAAAGGCCGGGTTGAACCCCGGCCATGCTTCGCGACGGCAAGCGAACAGGCCGAGCCCCTGCATCGGAATCTCGAACGGCGGATCGTCCGCATCGGCGCCGGCGGGATCGGACGCCCACGCACCGTACATGCCGGCGGACCATCCCGGCTTGAAATGGGTCGAATAGCTCTTGAGATCGTCGTAGATCAACGGACCCTGCAACAGGTCGCTGGTGTTCGGGTTCGTTTCGAAATAGTCGAGCAGCCGGCGTAGCGCCCCTGGCTGGATCAGGATGTGGCAATCGACGCACAAGACGAATTCGCCGCGCGCCTCTTGGAAAACCCAGTCTCTGACGGCCGTTCCGGATATTTCCCCCTGCGGAATGTAGCGGTAGTTCGGAACCCAGTTTTCCAGGTCCTTCAAACCTTTTGCACACGCGCCAAGCGGGTTGTTGTCGATCACCAGGAACTCGGCGTCGTCCAGAATTTCTGGATGATACATCCGGATGGCCTGCACGGTGAAATAGACGCCGTCATAGTCGTCGTAGGTCGCCATGCCGATCGACAGCTTCCTGGCGGCGCCCGTCGCCGGCGTTTGCGACGGCGCAACGACGGAGGCGGGAGACGGTCCTGACGCGACAAAACGCCGAGGCGACATACCCGTGCGGGACGAAGCTGCTGCCGCAAGAAATTTCTGCAGCCCGGCCGGGTCGGTATTCGTATCGGCGGCGAATTTGACCAACACGTCAGCCACACCGGCAAGTTGATCGTAGTCGCCATAGGTCAGCGACACGGCCGGCGTGCGCCGGCAAAATTCGCTCAGCAGTCCGAGCCCGTGGTCGTTGAGGTTGCGGGCGTTCAGGTTGCATTCCATCAACTTCAGGCATGCGATGGCCGGACGCACGCCCGCGATCTTGATGTTTTCGCCGCGGGCGAAGCGAGGAAAAACGATGAGTGCGGGCGGCCGCCGGTGATTTTTCCGGCGCGCTGCTTCGTCCTGGCAAAGCACGACATTGTCGGCGGAGCGAACGATCTGACCGGGACACCGCTCGAGAAGCGCAACAAGCTCGTTGGCCTCCGCTCTCGCGATGAGCGGCCGAGGATAGCTCACGGTCGTCGAAGCGTCGTCCAGCAGGAGCACAAGCTCGTCGGACAGGAAATCGAAGCCTTCGGCGGAGAACCACGCGGCGAGCGACGATTTCCCGGCTCCGGTGGACCCCGGAAAGAGGATGGATTTCCCGTGCCAGCCGATCGCGGCGGAGTGAAGCGCCACGGCCGAATCAAGCTCCTCGATCAGTGACGCGACCGCACGTTCGAGCAAGGCGTCGATCAGCTCCGCTTTGCTCAAATCACGATGCGGAGCGGCCGAGGAGCTTTCGAGCGAATACCGCCCCGGGGCGGCATCCCGGATCGTAATCACGCAGCTGGTGGCAGGGGGGCGATCGAATTCGACACCAAACAAGAGCGTGATGTCGCTGTCGAGGGCGTCGGGGTACTGCAGTTCCGTCGCTTGATCGTGTAGCGCGATCGAACGCTTTTTCATGCCTCTAATCTAACCCTGCCAAGGCCGCGGTGCGGGTCCGGGGAGGCCATCGATACTTAAATCCTCGCAGGACCGCGGAGACGTGCCGCGCCGTCCCTGGCGTCGATGAAATAGCCGCTCGAAGATTACGGCGGCGGCGGTGGCGGCGTGGTGGTCGTCGTTGTCGTCGTAGTGGTCGTTGTCGTGGTCGTGGTCGTCGTGGTGGTGGTCGTCGTCGGCGGAGTGGTGGTCGTAACGGTTGTTGTCGTCGTCGTCGTAGGCGTCGTTGGCGGTGGCGTTGTGGTGGTGCCGGTTGTGGTAGTACCAGTTGTAGTGGTGCCGGTTGTCGACGTGCCGGTTGTCGTCGTCGTTGACGTCCGGGGAGGCGACGCAGCGGCGTGCGCGGGCACGACGATCGATTGCACGACCGGTCGCATCCAAGATTTGGGTACAATCGCCAAAAGGGCGCCGGCGCCCACCGCTTTCAGGAGCGGCCGCCGATTTGACGTTTCACTCATGGATAATCCCCAACCAAGATTTCAATCGCAGATGTATAAGAGGTATCGGCGTGTGTCAATTATGCCCTATCGCAAAAGGTATTTTCACATTCCCACAAGGTAAATCAGGGGCCTTTGTGAATTGCGAGCCATCAACTTCCATCTTGACGAGAACCCAGGAGAGAGGGCATGCGCCGCACAGTCGCAACCTCGGCCACACCCTATTCGGCCGTGTGCCAACATGCAGCCTAAGCTCGACATCGTCATCCCGGTCTACAACGAGGGCCGTAACATCGTGCCGACGCTCACGGCGCTCGCCCGCGACGTCCGAACGCCGGTCCGCGTGCTGATCTGCTACGACCATGACGATGACGATACGCTGCCGGCGATCCGCGCCAATCCGAACGCCCATGCGGGCCTGCCGGTCGAGTTCGTGCGCAACCGCGGACGCGGCGCGCACAGCGCGGTCATGACCGGCTTCGACGCAGGCCGTGCGCCGTTCGTGCTGATGTATCCCGCTGACGACGACACCAACGCCACGATGGTCGACGCCATGGTCGAACTGGCGCGCGGCGGTTGCGATATCGTGTGCGCAAGCCGGTTCATGCCGGGCGGCGCGATGGTGGGCTGCCCGCCGATCAAGGCCGCGCTGGTGCGCAGCGGCAATTACACCCTGCACCACTTCGCGCGCCTGCCGTCGACCGACGCCAGCAACGGCTTTCGGCTGTTCTCGCGCCGTGCGCTCGACGAGATCGCGGTCGAATCCGACCAGGGCTTCTGTTACAGCATCGAGCTTCTCGTGAAGGCCCACCGGCTCGGCTGGCGGGTCGGCGAAGTGCCGGTGCGGTGGTTCGAACGGCGGCACGGCGAGAGCCGGTTCCGCGTGTTGAAATGGTTGCCGGCCTACCTGCGCTGGTATGGCTACGCGTTTGGGACGACGTGGCTGCGGCGCCCCCCGCACACTGTCGCCCGCCGGACGCAAATCTGAAACTAGGTGATCGCATGGCCGGCAAGTGGCCGAAGATCCGATCTCGCGCGGTCTCCAAGGTGTCGCCCTGGATGAGCATCCTGGCGCGCGAGGTCGAGTTCGCGCGCGGCGCCGAGGCGCAGGTCTATCACGCGGTCGATCAGGCCGATTACGTCTCGATCGTCGCAGTGACGCCGGACGGCCGCTTCCCGCTGGTGCGTCAGTATCGCCCGACGCTGGAGGACTACACCTGGGAGCTGCCGTGCGGAACGGTCGATCCGGGCGAAGACGCGGCTGAGACCTGCCGCCGCGAGCTGCTGGAGGAAACCGGCTTTGCCACACAGTCCATTCGCAGGCTCGGCAACAGCTCGCCCTGCACCGGACGGCTCAATAACCGCATCCACGCGTTCTATGTCGCGACCGGCGAGCAGGTTGGCGAACCGGAGCCCGGCATCACGCTGCGGCTCGTCACACCACGCGGGCTGGCGCGCATGATCCGGGCCGGCGAGTTCGTCTCGCAGCTCCACATCGGCTCGCTGATGCTGGCCGAGCTTTACGGTCTGATCGAGCTGCCGCGCCTTTCGCCGCGCACGCGTGGTGGCCGCAAGCGCGTAGCAGCGTCGCGCCGTAAGACGCGCGCTAAGTAGCAGCCTTCGTCGCTGCAGGCTTGCGATCGTCCCAGTCGCCGACCATGCGGTCGAGACCGCGCGTGACCCAACTCCGTGCGGGACGTTGCATGACCTCCGTCCCCCATCGCGCCAACGCCGGCCACCGACGTCGCATCCACGCCAAGCCTTCACCATGCAGCCAGACGGCGACGATCAGCAGCGTCAGCAGCCAGGTCAGGTAGTAGTAGCGCGGATACGGCAGGAAAAAGAGATTGATACTTTGCTGCGCCAGCACCGCGACGGCAGTGAGCCGCAGCCACGGATCGGAAGCACGCCGGAACGCCATGCGCACCACCACGACGAGCGCAGCGAGATGCAGCGGCGCCATCACCAGCCATTCGGAGGGGCCGGCCAGCCAGGCGCCAAGCTGATCGAGCGCACGCCTGAAATGCTCGCCGGCGAAATCGAGCCGCATCAGTTCGGCAAATGCCGCAACATAGGCGCGTGGCGGCATCGACTGCGCGATCTCGCCCGTGGTGGTGAACAGTACCAACACGCCGCCATAGACCCAGTTGTGCAGCGCCATGCCGAGCACCGGCAGGAAGCCGATGCACAGGCCGGCGATCCGCCGCCACTGTGACTGCCACAGTGCCGCAAGTCCGGCGCCCGCGAGCAGGATGCCGGTCTGGGCGCGAGGTTCGGCCGTACGAACACCGCGAGCGCAAACAGGAGCCCGGCGCGCGCAGGCCGGCGCGAAGCGATCGCGCGGTCCGGCAGCAGTCGCGCCGAGCAGCAGAATGAACGCCGCGAGAAAGGCCACGTAGGCGGCCGGATCGCCGAAGCCGCGCGCCGCCCATTTGACGTACAGCACGAGGCTCGAACCGAACAGCACGCCGACCGGGATGGCGGCGAACATCAGCGCCATCGCCAGCGCCCAGCGCGACGGCAGGAAACGTCGGAACACGACGAAGACCAGGATCGGCAGCAACAGCATCAAGGCGAGAGATAGCCGAGATAGCTCTCGCCGAAGATCACGTGCTCGACCGCGCGCAGATAGCGCATGCCGGGCGTGAAGTAGAACACGCTCTCGCACCCCTCGAGCGCACCGGCGATATCGCCCGCCAGCAGGTGCTGCAGCATCACGCGCGCGTAGCCGTCGTAGACCAGCCCGTCGTCGCCGGAATCGAACGGCCGCACGCCACCGATGAAGCTCGCATCGTTGAGGAACGCGACCACGAGCGTGATCGCGATGAAGCGTGAACGGCAGGATCGGTGCGACGCGGCATGCGGCCGCAACGAGCCAGAGCATCGACCGCGGCAGCGCCGACGAGCGGGAGCGCCGATCGCGGCAAGCTGCCACACCCTGACGGTCGACGACGTCGGTTCGAGCCGCATCGCGAGCGGCGGCTCTTGCTTGATCGCCACGCCGAAGATGCGGCGGCCGGCGTCTTCGCCGGTGAGGCGTGCGGCACGCCATCGCTGCGTGCGGATCGGCACGAACTGTCCGGCCGCGCCCTCCCACAGCACCTCGCCGCGCCAGCACAGCGCGCTGCCGACGAATTCGGCCGGAAAGCGGTACATCACGAACCACGGCATCTCCAGCCGCCATCGATGCAGCAACGCGAGGCGCGGCGATCGCGCGATGGCGCGCGCTCGACGTCGCTGACCTTCGAGTTCCAGTTGTAGCGCAGCTCGTTGATGAACCCGAGGCGCACCCAGACCGGATCGGCAAAATCGATGCCGCTCACCCGCCGCGAATAGGCCGGCCGGTCGCAGATGCCGTCGGCCGAGAACGCGAAAGTGCGGTCCGGAAATCCCTGGCCGCGCCAGCAGCCGTCAGTCGCCGGATCGCAGCGCTGCGCCGGCGGATATGCGCGCGTCGAATTCCGCGTGCATGAACTGGAAGACCTGCGGCGGCAGCCCGGCTTCGAGCGCGCCGCCCGGACCGATCCACGAGGAAGACGTTGTGGCCCTCCTCGATGCGCGGCGCCGGCAGGCTGAATTGCGCCAGCACGCAGCCACCGGCGACCAGCAGCGGCCCGAGCCAGCGCCGCCGCGCGCCAGTCGCCTCGCCGGTAACGATGAGCACGGCCGCGACGACCAGCAGCGCGTAGCGGCAGGTCGTTGATCGGCAGCCCGAGCGCCGCGACCACCAGGACGAGCGCCGCGAGCTTCATCCAGGGCTGGCATTCGCGCCGTCGGGTCGGCTTTCACGAAGACTGGTGGAGGTCAATGCGCGGGGCTCGATTTTGCCGAACCGTATCGACTCTGATCGCGGTTGTCGAACGGCCGAGTTTCACTATTCTCCACGCACCCTCAAGCGGAGAAACCTCATGCAGCCCGTGCTTTCGCTCTACGAAGACATCCTCTCCGAACGACGCGACGCTGGCGCTGCCGCGCATCGCCGCGCATGATTTTCGTCGTGCACGGGTCGGTGACGATCGAGCGGTCACCCTGAGCGACGGCGAGGCCTGGCACGGCGAGGGCGCGTGCGACGCTCACGGCCGGCACGACGGGCGCGACCTGCTGGCGCTACGAGCTTGACCGCAGGACCGCGGCCGTCAGCGCGCGCCGGCGGCAGGCGTCGAGACTCGCGCGAAAAGCTTGCGGCGCCGCTCGAGACCTTGCCGAAGGGCGATCTTCTCCTCCGCGGCGACAGCGTCGGCGTTTCCGCCCGGCGGTTGCGCCTTTCTGCACCGCCATCAGGGGCCCGGCATCCGCTGCCTGATCGAGGGCGGCATCCGCATCGACACCCACGGCCGCTCGACGTCGTACGGACCGGGCGGCGCCTGGTACGAGACCGGGCCCGAGCCGGTGTTCGCGCAGGCCGCCGCCGATCGGCCGAGCCGCTTCATCCGGGTGATGATCCTGCCGCGCGAGCTCATCGGAAAGAGCTCGATCCGAGCTACGTCAACGAGGACGACAAGGCCAAGCCGCGCGCGCAGCAGTACAAGATTTTCGCCGACGCACCGATCGAGTTCCGGCTGCCGGCCTGAATTGCCGCAGCCGGCGGGTTCGCCGAACGCCATGGTGGCTTCGCAATCTGCCGCTATCTAGCCGGGAGTTTTTCGAGGGCAGGTTTCGATGCACGTGCCCTGGCGGCTGATGGCGGTCCTGGTACTGCTGCCCTGGCTGGCGCTGGGCGCAGCCGGACAGACGCCGCCGGATTCCGGCGATGCAAATACGACGACGCCCGCCCAAACCCCGGAATCCCCGGACAACCCCGCCAAGGACGTGGGCGCAGCCGAAAAGCCACCGCCCACTCCCGCGGATACGCGCGAGTCGATGTGCCTGATGATCGAATCGGCGGCGCAGGCGAACGGCCTGCCGCTGGAGTTTTTCGCCCGTGTCATCTGGCAGGAAAGCCGGTTCCAGGCTAACGCCGTTGGGCCGCGCACCCGCAGCGGCGCCCGCGCGCTCGGCATCGCACAGTTCATGCCCGGCACGGCCGCCGAGCGGCGGCTCCTCGATCCGTTTGATCCCGTGCAGGCGTTGCCGAAGTCGGCCGAATTCCTGGCCGAGTTGCGGAGCAGGTTCGGCAATCTCGGGCTCGCCGCCGCCGCCTACAACGCGGGACCGCAACGTGTGCGCGACTGGATGGCGGGCACGCGCACGCTGCCCGGCGAGACGCGCCGCTATGTGCTGGCGATTACCGGTACGCCGGCGGAGGAATGGGCGCGCGGCGCCAGGGGCGAACCGTCGCCGGGCCGGCCGGATTGCCGCCAACTGATGGCGCTGCTCAAGCGCGCGCCCAATCCGTTCATCGAGAAGCTGGAGGAGCGCATCAACCTGGTGGCGGCGAGCCCATGGGGCATTCAGCTCAGCGCGGGATTCTCGCGCGACCGCGCGCTCGCATCCTACGCGGCGATGGCGCGGCAATACGGCGAGGTCCTCGCGGGCCGCGATCCCAGCATCCTCAGCAACATCCTGCGCAGCCGCGGCACCCTGCCATTCTATCAGGTGCGTGTCGGGGCCGAGACCCGCGCCGATGCTGACAAGCTCTGCAACGACATCAAGCGCGCCGGCGGCGCCTGCCTGGTGCTGCGCAATCGGGGCGGGTAGCGCCTGCCCCAGCCGCGCTGCATGGCCGCAAAGCGCGATTGGACCCTTGGCGCGCCAAACCCCTTCCACTAGTCTCCCGGTCCGACCGAAGCCGGCGCAAGGATCGCAAGATCGGGCGTCTTGGCGCGCGGAGCGCCGTACCGCGGCGCGACCATCCAATGAACAACACGGAGGAATTGTGATGTCCGACTACAAGTACGAATGCGTCAAGGTCACCATCAAGGATGGCATCGCCTGGACCGCGCTGAACCGGCCGGCCAAGCGCAACGCCATGAGCCCGACGCTGCACTACGAGATGGACGACGCGCTGGCGCGGCTCGAGACCGACGACGACGTCAAGGTCGTGGTCATCACCGGCGAAGGCGGCAACTTCAGCGCCGGCCAGGATCTCAAGATGTTCTTCCGCGAGCTCGAGAAGAACCCGGCGGAGCGCAAGAAGGCCGCCGCAGCCGCCAACCGCTGGCGCTGGGAGCGCATCTACAACTACGACAAGCCGACCATCGCAATGGTGCACGGCTACTGCGTCGGCGGCGCGTTCATGCAGCTGCTGGCCTGCGACTTCGCGATCGCCGCCGAGAACGCCACGTTCTCGCTGTCGGAAGTGAACTGGGGCATCCTGCCCGGCGCGCTGGTGTCGAAGGTGGTCTCCGACATGGTGCTGCCGCGCCATGCGCTCTACTACGCCTGCCTCGGCGATGCGTTCGACGGCAAGGAAGCCGCCCGCATCGGCATGGTCAACTATGCGGTGCCGCTGGACAAGCTCAAGGACGCAACCACCGAGCTCGCCGAGAAAGCTGATGACGAAGAGCCCGGCGGTGCTGCGCGCCACCAAGCAGGCGATCCGCCACGTGCGCACCATGGACGTGCCGCAGGCCTACGACTACCTCGCCGCCAAGGGCCAGGCGATCAAGGTCGGCGACGCCGAGGATTCCTACAACACGGGCTTGAAGCAATTCCTCGACGAGAAGGCTTACAAGCCGACGTTCGAGCCGTTCAAGACCAAGGAGCAGGCGGCGAAGGCCACAAAAGCGAAGGCGTAGGGGACGGACGTCACACCGGCAGCCAAGGAGGATCGACCCATGTTACGGACACTACTTCTGGCTGCCGCTGCGGCAGCGCTCGCACTCACCGCGGCTTCGGACACGGCTCTTGCCCAATTCTACAGGGGCAAGACCGTCACCATGATCGTCAACTACCCGCCGGGCGGCCCGACCGACATCGAGGGCCGCATCGTCGCGCAGCATCTGCCGAACCACATTCCCGGCAAGCCCACGGTCATCGTCAGGAACGTGGGCGGCGCCGGCGGCATCATCGGCACCAACCAGCTCGGCGAGGCGTCGCCCAACGGCGACATCATCGGCTTCTTCACGCTCGACATGGTCGCCGAGTTCGTCGGCAACCCGTCGCTGCGAACGCACTACGCCGACTTCGTCGACGATCGCCGGCGTCGAGAACCCGCTGGTGGTCTATGCCCGCAAGGACACGCCGCCCGGCCTCAAGGTCGCGACCGACATCATGAAGGCCAAGGACTTCAAGGCGCTGTCGCTCAACGTGCAGAACAGCAACACCGTCAACCAGACGCTGGCGCTCGACATCCTCGGCCTCAAGTATCAGGCGATCCCGGCCTATCGCGGGCTTGAAGGAGGTCGAGACCGCGATCCTGCAGAACATCGGCCAGCTCGCCAACTCGTCGCTGCCCGGCTGGCGCGGCTCGATCCAGCCTACGATGGGCGACGTCGTCATGCCGCTCTGGCAGCTCGCCGCGCGCGCCAAGGACGGCAGCTATCCGCGCAGCCCCGCGGTACCGGAGGTGCCGACGTTCGAGGAGTTCTACGCCAGCGTCAACGGCGGCAAGAAGCCGTCGGGCTTCATGTACGAAGTGCTGCGCACCAGCAGCGATCCGCTGGTCGCAATGTTCCGCATCGCGATGATGCCGCCAAAGGCCAACCCCGAGGCAGTGACGATCATGCGCACCGCGTTCGTCGAGATGTGGAAGGACCCGGCGTTCATCCGCGACTACTCCAATATCGTCAAGACGCCACCGATCCTGGTGTCCGGCGCCGACGCGCAGGAAATCGTCGCCGACGCTCGGCCGGGTCAAGCCGGAGATCAAGGCGTTCCTGACCGACTACACCAACAAGCTGGTTAAGTAGCGCGGCGCTCGCGTTGTGCACCGTCATGCCCGGCCTTGTGCTGCCATGACGAACCGTGGAGACGCGTCGCCTGCCATCAGGCAGTCAAATCAGCTTACGCCTGCGCGCGCGTGACGTTGGCGCTCCGCGTCGGCACGCCGAACTCGCGCCGGCATACCTCCGCGAGCGCGGCGACGCCCTGACGGATCGCCTCATGAGTCGGACTCGCAAAGCAGAGCCGCATTCGGCACTTGCTGTGGCTCTTGTCGGTCGACCATTCGGGGCCCGGATTGATCGCGACGCCCGCGGGTAGCGCCGCCTGATAGAGCTTCAGCGTGTCGACGTTGTCGGGCAGCTTGACCCATAGGAAGATGCCGCCCTTCGGCTCGTCGAACTCGGCGCTGGTGCCAAACTGCTCGTTCAGCGACTCCATCAGTGTGTCGAGCTTGGCGCGAAGGCCGCGCGTCAGTACCGGCACATGTTCGGTGAAATGCGGCGCGCAGTATTCCGCCAGCACCATCTGCTCGAGCGCACCGGAGCCCGCGTCGGTCTTGATCGCCAGCATGCGCGAGAGGATTGCCCAGGGGGCGACGATGTAGCCGACCCGCAGCGCCGGTGCGATCGACTTGGAGAACGAGCCGATGTGGATCACGCCGCCGTCCGGGCTCATGGCGTGGAGCGCCGGCGGACGGCGATGATCCCATATCAAGTCGGCGTAGCAGTCGTCCTCGAAAATCGGCACGCCGTACTCGCCGGCAAGCCGCAGCATCTCGGCGCGACGCGTCTCCGGCATGATGCTGCCGGTCGGGTTCTGCACGGTCGGGATGGTGTAGATGTATTTCGGCCGGATGCCCTGGCGCTTGAGGTCGGCGAGCGCGGCGGCGAGCGCGTCCATCCGCATGCCATCGCGATCGAGCGGGACGCCGACCGCCTTAACGCCCAGGCGCGTCAGCCGGTTGAGCGATCCCTGGTAGGTCTCCTGCTCGATCAGCACGGTGTCGCCGCGGGCGAGCAACACGCCGTTGACCAAGTCGAGCGCCTGCAGCGATCCGGACGTCACCAGAATTTCGTCGGCGCGGCAGACAATGCCAGCGTCGCGCTTGAGCTTGGCGACCAGAAACTCGCGCAGCGCCAGATATCCTTGCGGGCCGCTGGCAAGCCCGTAGGTCGCAAGCGTCGGCCCTTCGCGCCGCAACACCGCATTCGCGGCCGCGATCAGCCCGTCGACTGGAACCTGGTCGGAGTCATTGTTGCCGCCGGTGAAATTATATTTCGGCAGGCCGGTGTAGCGGACGGCCGGCGGCGGCAGGCCGGGCGGCAGCAGCGGCGCAAAGTCGAAGGTCGCGGCGTTCATGGATGATCTCGTTAGCAGCGGTGACGGCCGTCACAGGCCGGCGAGGTTGTAGCGCGAGAAGTCGTGGCCTTCCTTGACGACGAATTCGAGCAGGAACGGCGCGCCGGATTGCGTCACGCCGACCGCCTCCTTGATCCCGGAGACGATCTCGGCGGGCTTCTCGACCCGCCGCGACGCCACATTGAGGCCCTCGGCGACCTTGGCGTAGTTGCCTCCCACCGTCATCGCGCCAAACTTGCGGTCCGAGATCGTCAGCACGTCGCGCTCGGCGCCCATGACACCGTTGTTGAACACGATGGTCAGCGTGGCGATGCGGTTGCGCGCCGCGGTCTCGAGGTCCATGCCGGTCATGCCGATGGCCGCGTCGCCCATGACGTTGACGCACAGTTTGTCGGGGGCCGCGAGCTTCGCGCCCATGTTAAGGCCAAGCCCGTAGCCGAGCTGGGTCGACTTGCCCCAGCCCATGTAGGAGCCCGGCACCGTTGTCTCGAAGAACGGCAGCAATTGCTCGCGCGGGCTGCCGGAGTCGTGCGTGAGGATGATGTTGTCGCGGTCGACCGTGCGCATCAGGTCGCGGATGACGCGGTACTGATTGAGCGGGGTCTCGTCGGAATCGAGGTGCTTGGCCCATTCGGCGAGCCACGCCTTCTTGATGGTGGCGACTTCCTCCTTGAGCGACGCGAGCGCGTTGCCACCGCCTTTGCCCTTCTGGCGGCCGACCTCCACGATCAGCGCATCGAGCACCAGCGCAGCGTCGCCGGCGACGGCGTGATCGGCGCGATACTCCTTGTTGATGTCGCTCGCATCGTTGGTCGAATGGATGATGGTCTTGCCGGGCGGCACGCCCGGTCCGAACGGCGTGCGGGTCAGGCTCGAGCCGACGGCAAACACCACATCGGCCTTGGCCATGAACTCGGTGAACATTTTCGGCCGCGAGCGGGTCGAAGCGCCGAGCGCCAGCGGGTGGCTCTCCGGAATCGCGCTCTTGCCCGGATTGGTGGTGACCACCGGCGCGGGCAGCAACTCGGCCAGCGCCGCCAGCCGGTCGCTCGCTTCGGCATAGAGCACGCCCTGCCCGGCCCACAGCACCGGATTCTTCGCCGCCAGCAGCATGCGCGCCGCTTCGCGGATCGCATCCGGATCGGGCGCGCTGCGCAGCACCGGCACCGGCTGATAGTCGAGCTCGCCCTTGTACTCGGCCTGGAACACCTCGTCCGGAATCTCGACCATCACGGGACCGCCCTTGCCGCTGCGCATCGCGTGATAGGCACGGCGCATCAGGTCGGGCAGTTCCTGCACCGAGTGCGCCAGCGCCGACCACTTGGTGACCGGCCGGTAGACATCGGCGGCTCGGAACACCGGCTTGACGTATTGTCGGGCAAGCGGCAGCCCGGCCGGAATGATCAGCATCGGCACGTTTTCGGCGTAGGCCTGCGCGACGCCCGGAAAGGCGTTCTCGATGCCGGGCCCGGCCTGCGCGGCGAACACGCCGTTGCGCTTGCCGCGCTTGATCCGCGAGTAGCCGTCGGCAAGACCGACGCCGACGCGCTCCTGCCGGCACAGGATCGGCCGGATGTCGAGCTCGGCACAGGCCTCGATCAGCGGGTTGCGCGGATAGCAGGAGAGGAACTCGGTTCCCTCGCGCTTGAGAATTTCGGCAACGAGTGCAGCGCCGTTCATGAGCTTCGTCCCCTCCGGGCGTGTCTTGTTGAGGGCATTGTACGACGGTCCGTCGCGAATGACAGCGGCGTGCGGCTCATGGCACGGCCGCGCAGGTCGTCATGCCCACGCTCGCGGTGGGCATCCATGTCTTGAATTGGACCGAGATCGAGGCGCCGCTATCGCGTCGAGACCGGAATCGGGCGCGCCGCGGTTGGCTTCGGCATCGCCGGCAGCGGCTTGCCGGGGACGAAATCGGTGTCGCGCGCCACCTTCGCGTCCATCTCGCCGAGCGCACGGGTCGGGTCGACCAGACCCCAGCCGACCTCGTCGTTGCGGCCGCCGGGCGCGAGGGACTTTGCGCTCATCGTCAGGATGTCCTGGATGGCGGCCGGATCGGCGTTTGGATTCCGCTCGATCAGCAAAGCGGCGACGCCGCTGACATGCGCGGCCGCGACCGAAGTGCCGGTGGTGAGCTGATAGCCGCCGTTGGGCGCGGGCTCGAGAATTTCGACGCCCGGCGCAGCGAGCGCGACCTGCGGACCGCGGTTGGCCTTGGCGAACACCTTGTCGTTGGCATCCGTCGCCGTTACGGCGATGACGTTCGGATCGGCGGCGGGAAACAGCGGCGGCGACTTGGGTCCGGCGTTACCGGCGGCCGCGATCAGCACGACGCCCTTCTCGCGCGCCTTCTTCATCGCGAGCTGCAGCACCGGATCGTACGGACCCGCGAAGCTCATATTGATGACGCGGGCGCCGCGCTTGATGGCGTATTCGAGCCCGGCCAGGATGTGCTTGGTGGTGGCCTGCGGCGAGTCGTTGGCATCGGGGCTGAAGGCGTTGATCGCCAAAATCTTGGCGCCCGGCGCAACGCCCAAGAGCTTGCGTTGCGCGGCAATCGCGCCCGCCATGCCGGTGCCGTGCGCGTCCGGCTTGTCGTTGCGGCCGACGGCATCGTACATCTCGACGATCGATCCGGAGAGATCGGGGTGGCGGGCGTCGATCTTCGAGTCGATCACCGCGACCAGTACGTTGTTGCCGGTGGCGACGCGATGCACGTCGCCGAGCTTCAGCTTGTTCACCACATACTGGCTCGGATCGCCCTTCGCGGCGGGCCGCGCGGCCAGCGTGGTGTCCTGCGGCGTCTCAGCCGCAGCCGGCACCGGTACGGCCGACGGAACCGGCACCGCCGTCGGCACCGGCTCGGGCGGCGCAGGCTGTGCCGGAAGGGCTGGCGTCGCCGCATCGCTGCCGGGCGTGATGACGTCGCGCATCAGATGGAAGACATAGTTCGGTTGCGCGAGCCCGATCTTCTCGGTCTCGAGTTCTCGCACGATGTCGGCCATCGGCTTGCTACCGGCCACCCGCACGTGGAACATGGTGCCGCCGGTCAGGCTCATGCTTTCGGTCGCCGCGAGACTCATGCCGTGCCGGCGCATGACGGCGTCAACGGTCGCACGCGGCACATTCGAGCCGACGTGGAATACCATCTCGTTGGTGACGTAGCGCGTCTCGCCGACCGGCGGAACGGCGCTGAAGCCGCGTTCGCCGAAATACGGCCGCACCGGCATTTGCGCGCGCGCCATGAAATTCATCCGGCGGTGATCGAGCAATGCCCGGCGAAAATCGTGCGCTTCCATGAGACGACCGCGATAGTCGTGCGGTCGCTGGAACCTGCCCCGCGGATCGTTCGCCGCGTGGAGGCCGCCGCGCGGGTCGCTGGGATTGAGCCGGCCGCGGGGATCGATTGCCGGGTGACGACTGCGGGGATCGCCGGGATTGAGCCTGGCGCGCGGATCGGTGACAGGATTCAACCGTCCACGCGGATCGGCGGGATTTAACCGGCCCGGCGGAACGCTGGCCGTGTGCGGCCCGCCGCGCGGGTCGATCGCGGCCGGAAGCCGCCCACGAGGATGGACGGTCGCCGCGCCGTTCACCGGGCGAGACGGATCGGCAACCCCGGGAGTGGGCCGGCCGCGGGGATCGACGACGCCCGTCGTCCGCGGCACCCCGGGTGCGACAGTCGGATGCGTCGCAACGGACGGCGCATGCGGGCTGCTAACTCCGGGCGGCGCGACGCGGGCCGGGTTCACCCCGCCGGGATTTGGCATTCCGTGGTTGATCGTCGCCGCGGGATGGGGACGAATCGCTGCGCGGTTTGGCGAAACGATCGCCGGACCACCTCTGCTCAATCCCTTGGGTGCTGCGACCGCTCTGGGAGCGGGAGCGTTCTTGGCCGCGCCTCTGGCGCCACGCTGAAGCCCGCCGTCAAAGCCCTGCGCGCTTGCCGCGCCGGCATATCCGATCGTGATGGCCAAGAGACTTGATACCGCCAGCATCAACGTCGGCCGGCGACGGGCTGGCTGCAGGGACCCGCATCGATGCATGGGTTCACATCCCCTTCGACATCGAAGGGATAAGCGGAAATTATGCCGACTTTGCGTCTAGCGACGGGCCGAAAAGCGCCAGCGGCGGTCCGCCATGATGGCGCGCGCCGCGTTATGGCCGGGCGCACCGGTGACGCCGCCGCCCGGGTGCGCACCGGCGCCACAGTGGTAGAGCCCGCGCACCGGCCCTCGATAGTCCGCGTAGCCGAGCGCAGGCCGCGCCCAGAACAACTGGTCGAGCGTCAGCGCGCCGTGGAAGATGTCGCCGCCCGTGAGGCCGAACATATCTTCGAGGTCGCGCGGGCTGAGCGCCTGCCGGCCGATCACGCTGTCCTTGAATCCCGGCGCATAGCGATCGACCGTGTCGATCATCAGGTCGGCGACGGTGTCGCGATGATCGTCCCACGAGCGGCCGTCGGGCAATTCGGGTGCGACGTGCTGGCAGAACAGGCTCGCCACGTGCGCGCCGCGCGGCGCCAGCGAGTCGTCGAGCGTCGAGGGGATCAGCATTTCGACGATCGGTTCGCGGCTCCAGCCGAAGCGGCGCGCATCGTCGTAGGCGCGCTCCATGTAGCCGAGGCTCGGCGCCAGAATGATGCCGGCGGTGTGATGATCGGCCGCGCTACTGCCAGGCAGCGCGGTGAAATCCGGCAGGCGCGACAGCGCGACGTTCATCCGGAACGTGCCGGAGCCGCAGCGCCACCGCCGCATGCGGTGGAGAAAGCCGGGGTCCAGCGCATCGCCCGGGACCATCGTGGTGTAGAGCAGCCTCGGATTGACGTTGGCGGCAACGCTACGGGCGCGGACGACGCGCCCGTCCGCCAGTACGACGCCGGCCGCCCGATCTTTTTCGATCAGCACCTCGCGCACCGCGGCGCCGGTCTCGATCTCGACGCCGTGGCTTGCGGCAGCGCGCGCCATCGCCTGCGTGATCGCGCCCATGCCGCCGATCGCGTGGCCCCAGGTGCGCTTCTTGCCGTTCACTTCGCCGAAGGCATGGTGCAGCAGCACGTAGGCGGTGCCGGGCGTCGCCGGACTGGCATAGTTGCCGACGATGGCATCGAAGCCGTGCATCGCCTTGAGCAACTCGCCTTCGAACCAGCCGTCGAGGTAGTCGGTCGCGGACTTGGTGAAGAGGTCGTAGACCGCCTCCAGATCGCCGGTCGGCAAGGTCCGCAACCGGTTGCCGATACGTCCGGCCTTCAGGAGTTCGCCAACCGCGCCGAGCGACACGCCGCGCGTCAGGTTGGGCGGCGCCTGCAGCACCAGGTCGCGCAGCACATCGGCCGCGGCGTCGAGCTGGCGGTTGAATTCGCCGTAACGCTCGGCATCGCGTGCGCTGAATTTCGCGATCTCGCGCTCGGTACGGCCCTCGGCCGCCAGCAGGTAGGAGCCGTCGGGCGCCGGCAGAAAGTTCTGCGCACGGCGTTCGACGATGCGCAGGCCGTGACCGTGCAAATCGAGATCGGCGATGACCTTGGGATTGAGCAGGCTCACCGTATAGGCGGCGACCGAGTTGCGGAAGCCCGGGATGAAACTCCTCGGTCACCGCCGCGCCGCCGACCACCGGCCGGCGTTCCAATACCTTCACCTTGAGCCCGGCCATGCCGAGGTAGGCCGCACAGGTCAACCCGTTGTGTCCGGCCCCGATGATGATGACGTCGTAATTGTGCATGAGGACCCGCGGGAACGGAGCGGCGATTGTCTATTGCGGCAGCGGAGGTCAGATTATCATTGGACGCGAATCGCCGTCCGCTGAAACTTTGGTAACAATCGCCCTAGTGTGGTGGTTCGGAAATCCGCTTCATTCTTGCGGCGGTTTCGTCAAGCGGATTTCCGAACCAAACCACACTAGAATCTATAGGTGCGCTAGTGTCCATCGAATCCGAAGTCCGCTTACGAGCGCGCCGAAGAATGAAACGGACTTCGGATTCGGGGCACTAGCCACGCATGTCCGCCAAGATATCACCGTCGCGCGACCTCCGGGTGGGCCGCTCCAAGACCGGACTCGGGCTGTTCACCCGCGTGCCGATCAAGACCGGCCAGTTCATCATCCGCTATCGCGGCCGCAAGATTCCGACCGAGATCACCGACGATCTCGACAACCGCTACATGTTCGAGATCAATTCGCGCTGGACCATCGACGGCGCCGGCCGCCACAACATTGCGCGCTACATCAATCATTCCCACCGGCCCAATTCCGAGGTCTATATCGTCGGCCACGCGATCAAAATCCGCGCGATCAAAAACATCAAGCCGGACACCGAGCTGTCGTACAACTACGGACGAGACTATGTCGACATGTTCATCAAGCCGTTCGGCTGCAAGTGCCAGGCCTGCGAAACGAAGCGGTTCACGGTCCGCTCCGCCCGGGTGAAGACCCGCAGGTCGAAGAAGCGCAAAGCGAAGAGCCGCAGCAAGCGGTGATCCCCTCCGAGGCATTCTGGGACGCCGCAATCCATTGGGCGACCGTTTCTGGATTCCGGGCTCGCGCCCCTTGGCGCGCCCCGGAATGACTGCGCGACACTAATGCCGGCTGATACGCTCGATCATCCGCTCCACATTCTCGTCCGTGATGCGGGTGCGCCGCCAGCGGTAGAGCCAGCCGTGCGTCAGCCAGATCACCAGGAACGCGAACACGCCCGAGAACACCACGTCGCTGAAGAAGTGCGCACCGGCCGCCATCCGCAGCACGCCGACCGCCGCACCGAACGTCACGGCCGCTGCCATCGCGGCGGCGCGCCAAGGCGGCGGGAGCAGCATCGCGGGCGCCATGGTCCAGAACGCGCCGGACGGCTCGCCCGCAACGAACGAGCAGTTCTTCGGGCAATCGCCGCGCGGGTCCCACCAGGCGCGGAAGTGCTCGTTGCCGCCGAACTCGGCGACGTCGATCGGACGCGGGCGGCCCCAGTGCTCCTTGAAGATCAGGTTGGCGACGACGCCGGGCGCGAGCGCCAGCGTGATCATCATGAGCAGCATGGCGCGGCCGGGGATGAGCAGCGGGCGGCGCGGCAGCACCAGCTTGACGGCGAGCGCAACAAACGCCGGCAGCGCGACCAGTGCGATCACCCAGGTGACGGCGTCGCGCAGGCGCAGGTAGAACGGATTGAAGCTGCGCCAGAATCCCCTCGGCGGGGGTTCGTAGAACAGCGCAGCGAGCTTGAGGTCGAGATCCGGCCAGATGCCGAAGACAAGGCCGACCACGGCCGCGATGCCAAGCGTAATCCAGAGGCCGGTGCGGTTCATGAATGCGTCCCCCGCGACCGTCTAGCCGACCGCCGACGCAAGTTCAAATCGCCGCAGGATGGGTGACGCAGGGCACGACTTCGAAGGATAGGCTACCGCTGCTTGGGCGCTTCCTGGCGGCAGGCGTTGACGCCCGGGAATGCAAGGTCACCGCAGCGATCGCAGCCGGCCAGAACGGCGCCGACCACGATGACCAAGGCGATCCGGCGGGCATGCCGGCGCCACGTCGTGGGTCGTTTTCGGAACTCAGGCACCTGACGCATGCCGGCACTCTACCCTGGATGTCCTAACGGATTTCCGTTCCACCCGTCATGGCCCCGGACGCAGGCAGCAAGATGGCGTCGGGCCGGCGGAATACCGGCTTCCAGAAGCCCGCGCTCCACCCGGCGATCAGCCAATAGGCGAAGCCGCCGGCCAGTCCGGCGGCGGTCACGGCGAGCGGATCGTTGACCGCGTTGTTGGTCTCGTCGATGTAGCCGAACAGGTTCCAGCCGATCCAGGCGGTGACCGCGCCGTTGAGGGCGTGGAAGATCCACGAGCGGATCGCGAAGCCTTCCGAGAGCAAAATGCCGATCCCGGCCGGCAGCCACATCATGCTGATGCAGCGTGATCAGCAGCACCGGCGCGGCGAAGAACGCCCCCAGCATGGCGAACGGCGGGCCATCCGGATCGGGCATCTGGCCGAGCTTCCAGGAACCGAACACGATCACCAGAGTGCCGGCGAGCACCGCCGCCAGGTAGCCGAACGGCACCAGGACGAAGCGCAACAGAAACCGGCCGAAATTCTCCATGCGACGGCGCGCCTCCGAGGGGCAGCGCACCCCGGCTAGCGCCTCAATCTGTCATTGCCATGGCACGCAGCGCGAGCCGTTCGCGGGCCGAGAGCTTTTCGGTCGCGCTCTTGAGCTGGCCGCAGGCCGCCAGGATGTCGCGGCCGCGCGGCGTGCGCACCGGCGACGCATAGCCGGCGTTGAACACCACCTCGGAGAACTTCTCGATCTGCTCCCAGTCGGAGCATTCGTAGCGGCTGCCCGGCCAGGGATTGAACGGGATCAGGTTGATCTTCGCCGGGATGCCCTTGAGCAGGCTCACCAGCGCCCGCGCGTCGGCGAGCGAATCATTCACGCCCTTGAGCATCACGTATTCGAAGGTGATGCGCCGCGCGTTCGAGACGCCCGGATAGTTGCGGCAGGCATCGAGCAGTTCCTCGATCGGATACTTGCGGTTGAGCGGCACCAGCTCGTTGCGCAACTCGTCGCGCACCGCGTGCAGCGACACCGCCAGCATCGAGCCGATTTCCGCGCCGGCACGCGCAATCATCGGCACCACGCCCGAAGTCGAGAGCGTGATGCGGCGCTTGGAGATGCTCAACCCCTCGCCATCCGCAATCACGCCGATCGCGTCGCGCACCGCCTCGAAATTGTAGAGCGGCTCGCCCATCCCCATCATGACGATGTTCGAGACGAAGCGGTCGCCCTCGGTTGGCAGACCCGGACCTTGCGCGCGGTCGAGTCCCGGCCAATCCTGCAGCCGGTCGCGCGCGATCATCACCTGGCCGACGATCTCGCCGGCCGTCAGGTTGCGCACCAGCCGCTGCGTCCCGGTATGACAGAACGAGCAGGTCAGCGTGCAGCCGACCTGGCTCGAAAGGCAGAGCGTGCCGCGATCGGTTTCCGGAATGTAGACGCACTCGACCTCGTGCGGCCGCTCGCCCTCGTGCTCGCCGGGCAGCCGCAACAGCCATTTGCGCGTACCGTCGACCGAAACCTGTTCGGCGACCACCTCGGGCCGCGCCAGCGTGTAGTGCGCGTCGAGCGTGACGTGCATGTCCTTCGACACGCTGGTCATCTGGTCGAAGCGGGTGGCGCCGCGCACATAGAGCCAGTGCCAGATCTGCTGCACCCGCATCTTGCGCTGCGCCGCCGGCACGCCGACGCGTCCGAGCGCTTCGGCAAGCTCGGCCCGCGTCAGCCCGACCAGCGAGGGCTTCGTGGGCGGCACGTAGCGCTCGAGCGGCGCCTTCTCGACGAAGCCGGCAAGGGCCGGCTCGCGGTCCAGCGGCGCGGGCGCTACGGCAGTGATGGGTTGATCGGGCGGCATCTGGGCTCTCTAGCACAGATAGGAACGCCCGGAAGGATCGACCACTGGGCAATTCCGGGAGCCGTAGCCCGGATTGAGCGACAGCGAAATCCGGCGGGTTAGCCACATCCGTCCCGGGTTTGCTCACGCTCAACCCGGGCTACGGCCCAGCCGCTCGAGCAGCGCCATCGCAGCGGCGGGCGCGCGCACCTTGGCGCCGGAGATCATGTAGACGAACACGTCGCGCGGCGTCTTCGGCGGCGACCCGCCGGCTATCGTCGTGAGATCGGCCGGCGCGCCGCCGCCGGCCCAGGCTTGCGCCCGCTTCGTCCAGGTATCGAGCGCGCGGTGCCGGATAGCCGGTCGCTTCCTTCTCGGACGTGTTCTGCAGCCGCAGATAGACGAAGTCGCTGGTGACGTCGGCGATCAGCGGATGCTTGCTCGGAATCGACCAGCACGACCGCAACCGAATGCTTGCGCAGCAGGTCGATGAACGTCGGCATCGACGAAGCTCTCGTGCCGCACCTCGACCGCGTGCCGGATCACCATGCCGTCGACCTGCGGCGGCAGCAGCGCCAGGAAGGCGGCAAAGTCGGCCGGATCGAACTTCTTGGTCGGCGCCATCTGCCACAGGATCGGCCCGAGCTTCGATTTCAGCTCGAGCACGCCGCTCGCGAAGAAGCGCTCGATCGACGGACCGGCCTCCGCCAGCACGCGCCGATTGGTGGCGAACTGCGGACCCTTGAGCGAGAACACGAAGTCGTCCGGCGTCTCGGCCGCCCACTTGCGGAAGCTGTCGGGCTTCTGGGTGCGGTAGAAGGTGCCGTTGATCTCGATGCGTGGTCAGCTTGCGGCTGGCGTGTTCGAGCTCGCGCGCCTGCGGCAGGCCCTTGGGATAGAACGCTCCGCGCCAGGGCTTGAATACCCAGCCGCCGACGCCGACGCGAATGGTACCGGCCACTTTAATCTCTGCCGCCGGAAGAAGCCGTCACTTGCACTCCTGGTCGGCGCGATCGAGCGCCTGCGCAAGGCCCTTGAGCGAATAGGTGTCGGTCGAGGCCGTGCCGCGGCCCGACGTGCCCTTGATGGTGAGGTCGGCGCCCTTGCGCATGGCGTCGATCATGCGCGCTTCTTCGGCGACGTTCTTGATCCAGGCGCCGTCGTTCTGGGTGTACATGGCGAACTTGGTGGCGCCGATTTCGGCGGTCGCGTCGGATGCCGTCTTGAACGGATAGCCGATGATCACCGACACCTCGTTCTTCACGTTCTCGGACGGGCGCGTCGAGACGAAGATATAGGCCGGATCGCGACTTGCGGCCGGGCGGATCGGTCTGCGAAGCCTTCGGCTTGGCGAGCGCGAAGCAGACCTTGGAGCCGTCGGGCGCCGCCGTATAGGCGCCCCAGTCGCCGAACTGGCCGAGCAGCGTCGGCTGCGCGCCGCCAACCGCGGCGGTCGTCGCCGGGGCCGGGGCCGGCTTCTGCGTCGCTTTCGGAGACGCGGGCGGCTGCTGTGCGAGTGCCGCCGTGGCCAGACAGGTCGCAAGCGCAATCGACAGTGCCCGCTGATGATCTGCAATGCCGTCATCGGCCCCTCCTCCGTGGCAACGAACGCTTGCGCGAAGCCGGATTGTCATCAATGGTATGGAATAACTGGCGAATTCGGCAATGTGAAGGCGATAGGCACCGCCGCCGCCGCGGTTTGCCACAGCTATCCGCTCGCAATCGTTGAGCTATTGGCTCCAGCCGCCGTCGCGGATGCGTGCCGGACGTGCGTCATTCTCGCACGTCGCCCCGCGCCGTGATATGGAAACGCCTAACCTCCATCAACCGCAGTCCCCCCACGTGAAAGCGATTCTCTGCCAACGATTCGGCACCGCCGACGACCTCGTACTGGCCGAGGTGCCCGATCCGTCGCCGCGGCCCGGCGAGCTCGTCGCCAAGGTCGCGGCCGTCGGGCTGAATTTCTTCGACACCCTGATCATCGCCGGCAAGTACCAGCTCAAGCCGCCGTTCCCGTTCTCGCCGGGCGGCGAGTTCGCCGGCGTGGTCGAGGCGGTCGGCGAGGGCGTGATCGGACTTCAAGCCCGGCGACCGTGTGATGGGCTACACCAACTTCGGCGCGGCTGCCGAACGCGTGGCGGTCAACGCGAACCAGCTCGTCGAAGATTCCGGCCGAACTCGATTTCGACCGCGCAGCCGCACTGACCATCACGTACGGCACTAGCTACCTGGCGCTGCGCCATCGCGCCCAGATGCAACCCGGCGAGACGCTGGCGGTCCTCGGCGCCTCGGGCGGCGTCGGGCTCGCCGCAGTCGAACTCGGGCGGCTGATGGGCGCGCGCGTCATCGCCTGCGCCTCGACCGACGACAAGGTCGCCTTTGCGCTCGCGCACGGCGCGCACGAGGGCATCAACTACGGCAAGGACAACCTGCGCGACGCGCTCAAGCGGCTTGGCGGCGATCACGGCATCGACGTGGTGTACGACCCGATCGGCGGGCCGTACAGCGAGCAGGCGGTGCGTTCGCTGGCGTGGGAGGGGCGGCTGCTGGTCGTCGGCTTCGCGGCCGGCGACATCCCGAAGCTGCCGCTCAACCTGGTGCTGCTGAAGTCGTGCGACATCCTGGGCGTGTTCTGGGGGGCCTGGGTGCGGCACGACAGCAAGCAATACCAGGAATCGCTCGATCAGCTCGCGCGCTGGTGTGTCGAAGGCAAGCTCTCGTGTCACGTGCAGCAGGTCTATCCGCTCACCGAGACGCCGCAGGCCATCAAGGCACTGGCCGACCGGAGCGTCATGGGCAAGCTCATCGTTCATCCCTGAACGATCTTGCGCGCATCACTGATCGTCATCAAACAATTGCGACTTGCCGGACGTGCGGCCTACGATGGCGCGGCCGCGGCGTGAAAGGAATTTACATGCTGCAAGGATTTCTGCGCGCTCGGCGGGCGCTCCTGACGTGGTTTGCCGCGCTGCTGGCGGGCAGCTTCGCGATCACCGGCGCGCCAGCACAGACCGACAACTATCCCTCGCGCCCGATCACCATTGCGGTACCGTTCCCACCGGGCGGCAGTTCCGACATCGTCATGCGGCTGGTGGCGCAGCGCGTGGCGGAAGACACCGGCCATACTTTCGTGATCGAGAACCGGCCGGGCGCCGGCGGCAATGTCGCCGCCATGGCGATCAAGAATGCGCCGCCCGACGGCTACCTCCTGATGATGGGACATACCGGCACCCACGCGATCAATGCGACGCTCTACACCGACCTGAAGTTCGATCCGGTCAAGGACTTCCAACCGATCACCGCGCTGATGGCATTCAACAACATCCTGATGGTGCCGGCCGCAAGCCCGGCCCGCTCGGTCGCGGACCTGGTGGCGCTCGCCAAGAGCAAGCCCGAGGGCCTGACCTACGGCTCGCAGGGCATCGGCACCGGCGGGCACCTGCTCGGCGTGCTGCTCGCCAAGCACGCCGGGATCAAGCTGCTGCACGTGCCCTATCGCGGCATCGCGCCGGCCGTGACGGACACGGTGGCGGGCCGGATGGACCTGTTGTTCTCGTCCTATCTCTCAGCCGCGGGCCACGTCGAGGCCGGGCAATTGCGCATGCTGGCGATTGCCGGCGCCGAGCGCCATCCCGGCATTCCGAACGTGCCGACGCTGGCGGAGACCGGCTATCCGGACGTCCAGATGCAGCAGTGGTTCGGCCTGTTCGCACCCGCCGGCACGCCGAAGCCGATCGTCGATAAGCTCAACGCCGCCTTCGTCAAGGCGCTGCAGAGCAGCGCGGTCAGGGACAAGGTGCTGCCGCAGGTCGCGTTCGTGACGCCGAGCACGCCAGGCGAGCTTGGCGCCATGGTGGCGCGGGACGTTGTGCGGCTCGGCGGAGTCGTGCGCGAATCCGGCGCGACCGTCAGCCCCTAACGCTGCTCGCTCCGCAGCCGCTCGACCGCATCGCGCGCGGCGGCGCGATGTTCCGGGCGCAAATTGCTTGAGATCAGGCGCAACGCGATCAGCAGCACCGCCATGTCGTCGGTGAAACCGATCAGCGGCAGCAGGTCGGGGAAGAAGTCGAACGGCAGCACGAAATAGGCGAGCGCCGCGAACAGCATCGCCTTGACCTGAACCGGCGTGCCGTGGTCGAGCGCGCAGTAATAGGCGGCCAGCAGTTGCTCGGCGAACGGCAATCGCGCGGCGACGCGCTTCGCCTTCTCCCAGAACTCGCGGCGCACGCGTTCCTCGTCGCGATGGGCGCGATCGTCGGAGCCTGGCCTTCCCCAGGCGGCGGCGCGTTGGAACGACGACATGGTCGGCTCCCGTGCAGGAAATGACGTGCGCTAAATGGAGATCGCTTGCCCCGACCGCAAGATGGCAACCGCGCGCAGCCGTCAGCCGATGGTCGATTTGGCGATCCGGTCCATGGCGGCCGCCAGTTCCAGGTCGCGCTCGGTCACGCCGCCCGCGTCGTGGGTCGCAAGCGTCACTTCGACCTGGTTGTAGACGTTGAACCATTCCGGGTGGTGGTCGAGTTTCTCGGCCACCAGCGCCGCCCGCGTCATGAAGCCGAAGGCGGCGTTGAAATCCTCGAACGTGAACTTCCGGCTGATCGCGTCGCGGCCTTTGACTTCGGTCCAGTCCGGCAGCTTGGCGAGCGCTTTCTTGCGGGCGTCTCCGGTCAGTTTCTGCGCCATGGCGTAAACCTCTTTGTCCGGCGATTGTGCCAGAGCGGCGGCCCACTCGCAAAGGGCCGCCCCGCTGACTACGTTCGGGTATGCCCTGACGACATTTGCGCGTCCGCGACCGGCGCGGCGCATCGGAGGCTCGATGTCCTGGTCTTTCAACATCGGCAACATCGCCGGCACGGCGGTGCGGGTCCATGTCACGTTTCTGCTGTTCCTGGTGTGGATTTTCCTCGCGAGCTACAGCGCGGAGGGCTCGGAGGCCGCGGTGACCAGCAGCGTGTTTCTGCTGCTGCTGTTCGTGTGTGTGCTGGCGCACGAATTCGGCCACATCTTCGTGGCGCGCGCCTTCGGCGTCGCGACGCCAGATGTGACGCTGCTGCCGATCGGCGGCCTCGCCCGGCTCGAGCGCATCCCCGAGGAGCCGTACCAGGAACTCCTGATCGCGATCGCGGGCCCCTTGGTCAACGTCGTGATCGCAAGCGTGCTGATTGTGGTGGCGGGCGCGCAAGTCGATACCAATGCGCTCCATGCGGTCGAGAGCACGCGCGTCTCGATGCTCGACCGGCTCGCCGCCGTGAACCTGTTTCTCGCGGTGTTCAACATGATCCCGGCGTTCCCGATGGACGGCGGGCGGGTGTTGCGCGCATTGCTCGCGACCAAGCTCGGCTTCGTGCGCGCAACCGGCGTCGCCGCCTCGATCGGCCAGGCCGTGGCGTTCGGGCTCGGCTTCATTGGGTTGTTCTACAATCCGATGCTGATCTTTATCGCGATCTTCGTCTATCTGGCGGCCGCGTCCGAGGCGCATGCGGTTTCGATGCGTACCGTCTCGCAGGGCGTGCCGGTCAGCACCGCGATGATGACGCAGTACGCGACGCTGACGCCGGACGCGCCGATCGAGGAAGCCGTGCAGACGCTTCTGCGCACCAGCCAGAGCGAGTTTCCGGTGGTCGACGGCGACGGCAAGCCGGTCGGACTGCTGGCGCGCGCCGACCTGTTCCGTGCGCTGAAGGAGCGCGGAGCAGACGCACGCGTCGCCGACGCGATGTCGCCGACGCTGCCGACGGTAAGCCATCGCCGCTATCTCGACGACGCATTTCGCACCCTGCAGGAGAAATCCGCACCCGCGGTGGCGGTGGTCGACGGCATGGGCCGGCTGGTCGGGCTCGTGACGCCCGAGACCATCGGCGAGATGATGATGCTGAACCAGGCGCTGCCCAAGGGCGTGAAGTGGGGCCCGTGGAGCAAACCGGCGACGTGATCCCTCCGTGGTCATGGCCGGGCATAGCCCGTCAAAGACGGGCGTAAACGCCCCTGATAACCCGGCAATCCATCTTTTCGTGAGAGTTCTTTCGCGATGGATGCGCGGTCAAGCCCGCGCATGACGAGAGCTACGCGCTCTTGCGCATCGGCGCGAGGCCGTCCGGCCCCATCGCGCGGCGCTCCGGCTGGTCGCTGCGCGCCTTGGTGGAGTAGTACGACGCGTTCTGCTCGCCGCGCAGCGCCTCGCGGGTGAACTGGATGAGGTGGTGCGCGATGAATCCGATGCCGAGCACCGCGTCGATCTGACCGCGCCGCATCGCGTGTCGCGCCGCGCGCCAGAATGGCTTGCGGTAATCCGACAGTACGCCGATGTGCCAGAACACCCGGAACGCCAGCACCAGCGCGCCCGAGAGGTTCGCCCAGTTGAGCTTGCCCTTGGCGGGCGGGATCATCCGGTTGACGTAGGTTGAATCCACCTGGTGGTGGAAGCGCGAGAACAGACGCTCCGGATCGTTGGCGTAAGCGATGCAGCGGCGCCAGGTCGCCACCACCTCATCGTACGGCCGCAGGAAGCGCACGTTGCTTTCGAGCGACGCGATCGTTCGCCAGTCGGTCGGCCTTGTGGAGCCGGTCCCACAGCGGCGTCTTCGGCAGCGCCTGCAGCAGGTTGATGGTCAGCATCGGAATCTGCGAGATGTCGATGAAGTCCTTGAGCCGGCTCTCGGTGTCGTCGGAGTCGGTATCGAGCCCGAGAATGATGCCGGACGTTACTTCGAGACCGTAGTCGTTCAGCGTCTTGATCGACTCCATCATCGGCACGGCGTTGTTCTGGTCCTTGCGCATCGCATGGAGCGCATCGGCTTCCGGCGTCTCGATGCCGACGAACAGGCCGAGGAACGAAGCCTCGCGCATGAGCCTCAGGATTTCCGGCTGCTTGGCGATGTTGAGCGTCGCCTCGCAGGCGAACTGCAGCGGATAGCCGTGCTGCTTCTGCCATTCGACCAGCACGCGGCAGCATGTCCTTGGCGGCCTTGCGGTTGCCGACGAAATTGTCGTCGACGAAATAGACCACCGGCGGATGCACCTGCTCTGCGCATGGCGTCGAGCTCGGCGGTGATCTGCTGCGGCGTCTTGAGACGCGGCTGCCGGCCGTAGAGACCCGGGATGTCGCAGAACTCGCACAGATAAGGACAGCCGCTCGAGAACTGGATCGTCAGCATCAGGTAGCGCTTGAGCGGAATGAGGTCGTAGGCCGGGATCGGGAACTCCTGCAGCGGCAGCCGTTCCTTGGTGACGAACTTCATCTGCGCGGCGGGCCGCGCGACGCTCTCGTCGACGAGCGCGATGATCTCGATCGGTCGCGTCGCCCATCTCGCCGACGTGGAGATAGTCGATGTCCGGATACATTTCGGGCGAGGCCGAGGCCGACGGGCCGCCCAGCATCACGGGCTTGCCGGCGGCATGCGCGCGCTCGGTGATGTCGTGGATCTGCGAGGCCTGCACATGCATGCCGCTGACCACCACGACGTCGGCCCAGGCGAAATCGGCGGCGGTGGCGCGGCGGATGTTCTCGTCGATGAAGCGGACCGGCCAGCTCTCCGGCATGTAGGCGGCGATCAGCAGCAGGCCCTGCGGCGGCATGAACGCGCGCACGCCCTTCATCAGGCGGTAGGCGTGATTGAACGTGCCGAAAGCCGGGGTGTAGTGCGGAAACACGCACAGCACCCGACGCTCATTTCTGACCGTAACCGGACTGCGCATCGACCTCCCCAATCGTGACCCGCCGCCATCGTCGCCCCAGGGCCGGCGCAAGGCAAGGGGGCTTGGCCTTTCGCCCGGCTTGGTTCCCTCGCCGGACCGAATCGCGGTATCCACTCAAGGCATTGTTTTCTTGTGTAGTTTTCGTGACATCCGGCATCCGAGCCGGAATCCGACCGGCGCAGGAAGCGATTGCTTCTACGGACTTCGTGACTATATTCGCCGCGAAATGCGGGCCCATTGCGGCCCGCGCTTGGTTTTCTGGGCAGCACGCATGAATCTTCGCAACGTCGCCATCATCGCCCACGTCGACCATGGCAAGACCACCCTGGTCGACCGGCTGCTGCAGCAGTCCGGCGCCTTCCGCGAGAACCAGCGGGTGGTCGAGCGCGCGATGGATTCCAACGATCTGGAGCGCGAGCGCGGCATCACCATCCTGGCCAAGGTGCACCTCGATCGTCTGGCAGGGCACCCGCATCAACATCGTCGACACGCCCGGCCACGCCGATTTCGGCGGCGAGGTCGAGCGCATCCTCAACATGGTCGACGGCGCGCTGGTGCTGGTGGACGCCGCCGAGGGGCCGCTGCCGCAGACCAAGTTCGTGGTGTCGAAGGCGCTGAAGATCGGGCCTCAAGCCGATCGTGGTGATCAACAAGGTCGATCGTTCCGACGCGCGGCCGACGCAGGTCGTGAACGAGGTGTTCGACCTGTTCGCCGCGCTCGACGCCAGCGAGGAGCAGCTCGATTTCCCGATTCTCTACGGCTCGGCCAAGGAAGGCTGGATGGCCGACAGCCCCGGACGGTCCGAAGGACGCACGGCATGGCGCCGCTGTTCGATCTGGTGCTGCGCCACGTCGAGCCGCCGCAGGTCGAGGACGGACCGTTCCGGCTGCTCGGCACCATCCTGGAGGCCAATCCCTATCTCGGCCGCATCGTCACCGGCCGCATCACGCTCCGGCACGGTCAAGCCGAACCAGATCCGTGAAGGTGCTCGATCGCACCGGCAAGCTGATCGAGCAGGGCCGCGTCACCAAGGTGCTGGCGTTCCGCGGCCTCGAGCGCACCGCCGTCGACGAAGCCGAGGCCGGCGACATCGTCGCGATCGCCGGACTGCCGGACGCGACGGTGTCGCACACGATCTGCGCGCCCGAGGTCGAGACGCCGATCCCGGCGCAGCCGATCGATCCGCCGACCCTGGCGATGACGTTTCGCGTCAACGACTCGCCGCTCGCCGGCACCGAAGGCGACAAGGTGCACGAGCCGGATGATCCGCGACCGGCTGTTGCGCGAGGCCGAGGGCAACGTCGCGCTGCGGGTCGCGCGAATCCGACGAGAAGGATTCGATGGAGGTCGCCGGCCGCGGCGAACTGCAGCTCGGCATCCTGATCGAGACCATGCGGCGCGAAGGCTTCGAGCTGTCGGTGTCGCGGCCGAAGGTGTTGCTGCGCGACGACGAGACGACCGGCGAACTGCTGGAGCCGATCGAGGAGGTCGTCATCGACGTCGACGAGGAGCACTCCGGCATCGTGGTGCAGAAGATGTCGGAGCGCAAAGCCGAGATGATCGAGATGCGGCCGTCGGGCGGCGGACGCGTCGCGGCTGGTGTTCTACGCGCCGACGCGCGGGCTGATCGGCTACCAGGGCGAGCTGCTCACCGACACGCGCGGCACCGCGATCATGAACCGGCTGTTCCACGCCTATGCGCCGTTCAAGGGCGAGATCCAGGGCCGCCGCAACGGCGTGCTGATCTCCAACGACGCCGGCGAGGCGGTCGCCTACGCGCTGTGGAACCTGGAGGACCGCGGCCCGATGATGATCGAGCCGGGCTGGAAGGTCTATCGCGGCATGATCGTCGGCGAGCACACCCGCGACAACGATCTCGAAGTCAACGTGCTCAAGGGCAAGAAGCTCACCAACATCCGCACCCACGTCGAAGGACGAGGCGGTGCGGCTGACGCCGCCGATCCGCATGACGCTGGAGAAGGCGCTCGCCTACATCGAGGACGACGAGCTGGTCGAGGTGACGCCGAAGTCGATCCGGCTGCGCAAGAAGCTGCTCGACCCACACGACCGCAAGCGCGACGAGCGGCGCAAGGAGGCCGAGCAGGTCTGACGACGGCGGTAGTCCCGACCAGCATCGAAGCGCTCGGCCAAAGCCTAGCCTCGAGGATGCGCAGCCACGCGATCTCGTCGCGCAACCTCTGTCGCAAATCGGGACGCCGTTCGAATGATCGTCGCGCGATCGCTGGTACGGCTCGCCAGTGCAGGGCCGTCGGCGTTCCGAATGCCGATTCGGCTGTGCGCGAACGCGTTTCCCACCGTGCTTGTTTTCGACAGCGTTGCGAGCTACAGCACACATCCGCGCCAGATCAACGATCACATCTCGATTTTTCGCGTGATTCGCGGCTCGACTACCGAATGTGTGTCGGATTCACACCACTCGCCGACTGCGTTAACCCATCATTAAACATAGGACTTGAAGGTCGGCGGAGTGCTTGCTTCTATCATGCGCATGAGCACGATCCTCATCGAAGTCCGTCGCGCGAAGCCGTCCGATGCGACGGCGATCGCGGCGACTCATGACGAGGCCTGGCGCGGCGCCTATCAGGGCATCATCCCGGGCCGGAGCTCGACAAGCTGATCAACCGGCGCGGCCCGCACTGGTGGGACAGCGCGATCCGCAAGGGCAGCCGCATCGCGGTGCTGGCGTTCGGCGACTGCGTCGCGGGTTACGCCAACTACGGCCGCAACCGCGCGCGCAGCCTCTACTACGACGGCGAGATCTACGAGCTCTATCTGCGGCCGGAATTCCAGGGGCTCGGCTTCGGCCGCAAGCTGTTCTCCGCGGCGCGGCGCGACCTGGTGCAGAGCGGGCTGCAGAGCCTGGTGGTGTGGGCGCTGTCGGACAACGAGCCGGCGGTCGAGCTTCTATCGCGCGCTCGGCGGCAAGGCGGTGGCGCGCTCGTCCGAGCGGTTCGGCACCAAGGTGCTCGACAAGGTCGCCTTCGCCTGGAACGGCTGAGCTGCATGCGACGATGACAGTCGACTGATGTCGCAGATCGCCGTCGTCAGTCGTCCGGCCATCGCGACGTTCTTGCGATCGTCTCCATGCCGCGTCGCCGGCATCCGGCAAGCCGGCGATCGCGCAGGCGGCGCGCACCGTGTTGGCCAGCAGGCACGCGATGGTCATCGGCCCGACGCCGCCCGGCACCGGCGTGATCGCGCCCGCGACCTCCGCGACTTCGGCGAACGCCACGTCGCCGACGATGCGCGACTTGCCGTCCGCGCCCGCGCACGCGGTTGATGCCGACGTCGATCACGGTCGCGCCCGGCTTGACCCAATCGCGCCGCACCATCTCCGGGCGTCCGACGGCCGCGAACACCAGGTCGGCGCGGCGGCAGACCGCCGGCAGATCGCGCGTCTTGGAATGCGCGATCGTCACGGTGGCGTTCTCCGCCGAGCAGCAGCTGCGCCAGCGGCTTGCCGACGATGTTGGAGCGGCCGATCACGACCGCCTCGAGCCCGGCGAGCGACGGCTGCACGCGTCTTGGCCAGAACGATGCAGCCGAGCGGCGTGCAGGGCGCCAGCGCCGGCAGGCCCGGTCGACAGGCGGCCGGCATTCACCGGATGGAAGCCGTCGACGTCCTTGGCCGGATCGATCGCGGCGATGCACCTTCTGCGCGTCGATCTGCGCGCGGCAGCGGCAGCTGCACCAGGATGCCGTGCACCGTCGGATCGGCGTTGAGCCGCCCGATCAGCGTCAGCAGCTCGGCCTCGCTGCGTCGTCGCCGGCAGCCGGTGATCGAACGACCGCATGCCGCTGCCGACGGTCATCTTCATCTTGCTGCCGACATAGACTCTCGCTCGCCGGATTGTTGCCGACGAGCACGACCGCGAGCCCCGGCACGATGCCGCGGTCGCGCACCAGCCGGTGCACGGCGTCGGCGACCTTGCCGCGCAGGTCCGCCGCGATCGCCTTGCCGTCGATGATCTGTGCGGTCATGCCAGCCTACCATGCTCGGATGCCCGCTTACCCGATCGCGCAGATTTTCTCCAGCATCGACCGCGAGCGCGGGGCCGCTGTCGCCCGGCGATCTTCTGCAGGCCGCTTGATGCGCGCGCGTCGCGCCCGCGGCGAGTTCGACCGATCCGTGGGGCAACGCCCAGCGTCTTGGCGACGAGCCTGATCAGCGCCGCGTTGGCTTCGCCCTCGCTCGCCGCCGCGCGCACCCGCACCTTCAGCACGCTGCGTCCGTCCGCCATCCGCTCGATGCCGTCGACGGCGTCGCGCCCGCCCTTCGGCGTGAGCCGCACCACGAGCGCGATGCCGTCGGCGCGATCGTCCAGGGCCGCGGCGCCGAGGTGACGCGCAGGGCCTGCGCGGCCCTCACTAAATGAACAGCCGTGGCCAGGTTGCTGCAGGACGACGCTCTGGATGAACACAGATGATCAGGATCACGATCACCGGCGAAATGTCGATGCCGCCGAGATTGGGCAGAATGCTGCGGATCGGCCGCAGCACCGGCTCGGTGATCCGGTAGAGGAAATCGGCCAGCATCGCGACGAACTGATTGCGCGGATTGACCACGTTGAACGCGATCAGCCAGCTCATGATCGCGGCCGCGATCAGAATGTAGATGTAGAGCGTGAGGAGGAGCGAGATGAAACCAAGAAATTCGAGCATCGCGGGTTTCCGGCGCTTTCGGCGCGCCGCTGCGCGCTGGCTGGGCGACGTGTACATTTCCCGCGCCGGTGCGGCAAGGGTGAAGCGCAAATCCGTGCTTCGGTTACGACGCACGGCGCGGCCAAGGCTGCTTCCCTTGACACCCTGCGGGGCGGCCCCATAAATGACCCGCACTCGCGAGCCACCTCCGGCAATTCAGGCCGTTGTAGCTGTCGGGGCCGTAGCTCAGCTGGGAGAGCGCCTCGTTCGCAATGAGGAGGTCAGGGGTTCGATCCCCCTCGGCTCCACCAATACCTCTGCAAGATATTGAAATATAATTTCTTTTATCGCCGTTTCGGCAGTTCCCGGGCGAGATGACCTACCTGCTCTGAGCACTGCGCGACCGCGCAAATGCCGGCACCTGAAAACGGCGGCGGTAAGCGCCCGGCGTCATACCGGTCACACGCTTGAACAGGCGGCGGAAGAAGGCGGCATCCTCGTAGCCGACCTGCCAGCTGATTTCGTCAGCAGAGGCCTCGGTGCGCTCCAATCGCCGTTTCGCGTCCTCGATCCGCAGGCGCTGGACGTAGTCGATCGGCGGAAACCCCGTTGCCTCGGTGAAACGGCGCTTGAAGGTGCGTTCGGCAAGGCCCGAGCGGCGGACCAACTCCTCGACCGGACTCGCAATCGAGAAATGGCTCGCCAGCCACGACTGCGCGTCGGCAATCGCCGCATCGCCGTGATCGACGCGGCCACGGAAGACCATGTAGGGCGCGAGGCCATCGTGGTGCCACTGCAGCGCGAAATAGCGCGCAATGGTCTGCGCGGCGGTGGCGCCGACATGCCGGGCGATCAGATAGAGCACGAGGTCGTGCCACGTCATCGATGCGCCGGACGTGATGAGTTCCTCACGCTCGCCGGCAACGATCAGAACGTGCTCGGGCAGCAGCGGTACGTTCGGGAAGGTCTTGGCGAACGCTTCGGCATAACCCCAGTGGACTGTCGTCTCCTTGCCATCGAAGAGACCGGTCTCGGCCAGCAGAAAGACGCCCGAGCATGCCGAGCACAGCAGCGCACCCTGCGCGTGCATGCGGTGCGCCCACGCGACGATCTCCGGATAGCGGCCGGTCTGCCAGCCTTCCGCGGCGAGCAGAACGGACGGCACGATGACGATGTCGGTCGCGTCGACATCAGCGACGGCCCGGCGGACCTCCAGCGGCACGCCGCTGGCCAGCGAGACACGGCCGGCCGCGGTGGACACAATGTCGACCGCGAACGGCGGCTCCTCTGGGATCGACGGCTCGGCGCCGGCAAGCATGCGAAAGGCGCCCAGAACGTCATAGATGCCGGTGAGCGTCGAAATCACCGCATCCGGAATGGCGACGAGGCTGACATGCAGCGGCCGCGTCTCGCCGGGCATCACGCCACCTCATGGCACAAATGAACCGTCCCTGACCAATCTCGCACTCCCCGCAACAGCCAACAACCGTCATCTCCTGCACCCAATCCGCTGCGCCGAAGCCGCGGAACTCAGAGATGGAGAGAATCATGACGGTCAATCAACAAAAGCTCGAAGAACTGCACGGACGCCTTTTCGCAGAAATCTCCGCCGGCTATGGCGGTGTCATGGTGGCGCTGGGCGACAAGCTCGGGTTCTACAAGGCCATGGCGGGCGCCGGACCGCTTAGTTCGCGCGAAGTTGCGCGGCGCAGCGGATGCGGTGAGCGCTATGTGCGCGAATGGCTCAACTCCCAGGTCGCAGGAGGGTATGTCGCCTATCATTCGGCCTCGGCGACCTACGAGTTGACCCCCGAGCAGGCGACCATGCTCGCCGACGAGACGAGTCCGTTCTTCCTGCCGTACGGCTGGCAAGTCGTCGCCTCGATGTGGGCCGACGAGGAAAAATCGCTCAACGCCATCAAGGCCGGAAAGGGCATGAGCTGGGGCGAGCACGACGGCCGGCTGTTCTGCGGCGTCGCCGGAATCTTCCGGAACGGCTATGTCGCAAGCCTCGTCACGGAGTGGTTGCCGGCGCTCACGGGCGTGACGGCCAAGCTGGAACGCGGCGCCAAGGTTGCCGACGTCGGTTGCGGCCACGGCCACTCCACGGTGCTGATGGCGAAGGCATATCCCGAGAGCCGCTTCTGGGGCTTCGATGTCCACGAGGGTTCGCTTGCGATCGCGCGCGAGGTGGCCCGAAAAGCCGGCGTCGAAGACCGCGTGACGTTCGAGGCCGCGCGCGCCGACGACTTCACCAAACGGGACTACGACCTCCTGTGCTTCTTCGACAGCCTCCACGACATGGGCCGGCCGGTCGACGCTGCGCGGCATGCCGCTTCGGCCATAGCCAAGGACGGCACACTGATGCTGGTGGAGCCGTTCGCGAAGGACCGCGTGGAAGACAACATCAACCCGGTCGGACGCCTCTACTACGCCGCATCGACGACGATGTGCTGCGCCCATGCGATCTCCGAGCAGGGAACCCACGTTCTTGGCGCCCAGGCGGGTCCGCGTCAGCTCGAGGCAGTGCTCAGGTCGGCCGGACTCGGCACGATCCGAAAGGCCGCCGAGACGCCGTTCAACCTGGTGTTCGAAGCCAGGCATTGAGGCCGAGGCATCGTGCGCGCCGGTTCTCCGGGGCGCACGACTGCCATACGCTCGTTCCCGTAATGTTCTTGCGCGCGCCGGTTGTATGCGCTATCCTGCCTTGAGGCAGGGAGCGCATGGTCCAGCGGGTCGCGACGGTCGCGTTCGAAGGCATCGAGGCCCGCGCGGTCGACGTGCAGGTCCAGGTCGCGCCCGGGCTGCCGGCGTTCAACGTGGTTGGCCTGCCCGACAAGGCGGTGTCGGAAGCGCGCGAACGGGTGCGCGCCGCATTGGTCGCTTCAGGCTTGGCGCTCCCCGCACGCCGCATCACCGTCAACCTCGCGCCCGCCGACCTGCCCAAGGAAGGCAGCCACTACGACCTGCCGATCGCGCTCGGGCTGATGGCCGCCATCGGCGCCATTCCGTCTGATGCTCTTTCGGGCTTCACAGTGCTCGGCGAACTCGGCCTCGACGGCTCGATCGCGGCCGTGGCGGGCGTATTGCCGGCGGCCATCGGCGCCAATGGGCGCGGCGAAGGTTTGATCTGCCCCGCGGCCTGCGGCGCCGAAGCCGCCTGGGCAAGCCCCGAAATGCAGATCGTCGCCGCCGGCTCCCTCATCCAGCTCGCCAATCACTTTCGCGGCACGCAGGTGCTGGCCCGGCCGCAGCCGAAAGTCCGCGAGATCGGCAACACGCTGATCGACCTCAAGGACATCAAGGGCCAGGAGAGCGGCAAGCGCGCGCTCGAAGTCGCCGCCGCCGGTGGACATAATCTATTGATGGTCGGACCTCCCGGCTCCGGCAAGTCGATGCTGGCTGCGCGGTTGCCGACGATCCTGCCGCCGCTCACACCCGCTGAACTCCTCGAAGTCTCGATGATCGCTTCGGTCGCGGGCGAGATCGAGGGCGGCGCGCTGACCAACCGGCGGCCGTTCCGCAGCCCGCACCATTCGGCCAGCATGCCGGCGCTGGTGGGCGGCGGATTGCGGGCGCGGCCGGGCGAAGTTTCGCTCGCGCATCACGGCGTGCTGTTTCTCGACGAGTTTCCCGAATTCTCGCCGCAGGCGCTCGATTCGCTGCGTCAGCCGCTCGAGTCTCGGCGAGGTTGCGATCGCACGCGCCAATCACCGCGTCACCTATCCGGCGCGCTTTATGCTGATCGCCGCCATGAATCCGTGCCGCTGCGGTCGCGCCAGCGAGCCGGGCTTCGCCTGCAAGCGCGGCCCCAACGTGCGCTGCGCCGCCGACTACCAGGCGCGGTTGTCCGGTCCGCTGCTCGATCGCGTCGATCTGCACATCGAGGTTCCGGCGGTCACCGCCGCCGATTTGATTCTGCCGGCGCCGGCGGAAGGCAGCCGCGAGGTCGCCGAACGCGTCGCGCGGGCGCGGGACGTTCAAGCCGAACGTTACGCCGCGATCGGCCTGCCGCATGTGCGCACCAACGCGGCGGCGCAGGGCTCGGTACTGGAGGATGTGGCGCGCCCCGACACAGCCGGGCTCGCGCTGCTGCGGGACGCCGCCGAGGCGATGCGGCTCTCGGCGCGCGGCTATCATCGGGTGCTGCGGGTCGCGCGCACGCTCGCCGACCTCGATGGCGCCGACAAGGTCGGCCGCGTTCATCTTGCCGAGGCGCTGTCCTATCGGGCGCTCGCCGACGAGGTGCGCCACGCCGCGTGACGGCGGCCTGGCGCTGTTTGCAAGGTCTGGCGCCGCGGCATCAAGGATGCCAGCGTTAACGTTCGCCTAAGCGCTTCCATCCGATTGCATCCTTCCCTTTAGACTTGCCTCAACCTTGCCGTCTGCAAGTCGAACCCCAGGCGGCCGCCCGCAAGGGATTTGCAAACAGTCCCGGTCAGGATCGCCGCAACGATCAAGCATGAAGCGGGCATGCCGGCACGCGTAGCGGCTGGCTACAAGCCCGCGGCGGGACGGCGGGCGGACATGCGGGCGACCTTCTGGCGCATTGCTCCTTCACGCGCGGCATCGGTTCGCCGCGCGCTGGGGTTCATGCTGCGCACCGTCGCGGTGCTGTCGATGTCGATCGGCGCCGCGTTCGGTTTCCTCGCCGCGATGCGCAGCCCGGGCGCGCACTACGATCCGCACTTGTTCGCCATCGGAACAGCGGCGCTGTTCGGGGCGGCCTGCGGCGCGATCGGCCTGCTCATCTCGCGGAACCGGATTCTGCATACCGAACTGCGAGCATCGCAGTCGCAGATCGAGGATCTGCACGACCGGAACTGGGAGCTTCGGGAGAGCGAGGAACACGCGCGCAGTTTTCTGGAAGCCCAGGGCGACGTGATCCTGCGCACCGACAGCGATGGCCTGGTGACCTACGTCAACGACGCCTATTGCGCGCTTGCCGGCCGCGCGCGCGAGGACCTCGTCGGCGCCGCGTTCAGTCTGCCGGTGCAGGAGCAGCGCCCCCCGGCCACGCAGCCCGACGGCAGCCGCTGCCATGACCAAAAGATCGCCGCGGCCAACGGAGCCCGCTGGATCGCGTGGCGCGACGTGCCGGTGCGCAATGGAGGAAAGACCGAAATGCAGAGCGTCGGGCGTGATGTCACCGACCGAGTCGAGGCCGAACACGCGCTGTCGGTGGCGCGCGATCAGGCCGAATCGGCGAACCAGGCCAAGTCGCGCTTTCTGGCGACGATCTCGCACGAGATTCGCACGCCGCTCAACGGCATTCTCGGCATGAACGGTCTATTGCTCGATACCCCGCTGACGCCGGAGCAGACTACATACGCGACGGCCGTAAAGACATCCGGCGAAACGCTGTTGTCGCTGATCGAGGACATCCTCGATTTCTCCAAGATCGAATCCGGTCGGCTCGACCTGACCGCCCGGGGCTTCGACCTGCCCGCGCTGGTGGAAGAGACCGTCGAGCTGATGGCGCCCCGCGCGCAAGCCAAGCACATCGAAATCGCTTCGTTCGTCGAGGACGACGTTCCCCGCCGGCTGCTCGGCGATGCCGCCCGTTTGCGCCAGGTGCTGCTGAACCTCGCCGGTAACGCGATCAAATTCACGGAGAGCGGCGGCGTCTCGATCCTGGTCGAGCGCGGCGACCGGCCCGACGACATCCGGTTCCTGGTCTGCGATACCGGTATCGGCATCGCACCCGAGGAGCAGGAGCGCATCTTCCTCGAGTTCGAGCAGGCCGATACCGGCTCCACGCGCAAACTCGGCGGCACCGGACTCGGTCTCGCGATCTCGCGGCGGATCGTCGGTGCCATGGGCGGCCGGATCGGCGTCTACAGCACGCCCGGTGCCGGCTCGACGTTCTTCGTTGTCGTTCCGCTCAAGCGCGACGCCGATGCGACGGACGCCGTGGTCGCGCCACCCGGAATCGCTGGGCAGGACGTCCTGATCGTCGCGCCGAGCACGATCGAATCGACGCTGATGGCGCGGCGGATCATGCGCTGGGGCGCGCGGGCGTGTGTCGTGCCGAGCGGCGAGGCCGCCGTGGTGCTGCTCAACGAGCGGGCGTGGAGCGCCATCCTGATCGATCACATGCTGGGAACGGCGACCTGCGGCGAACTCGCGCGCGCGACCGGAACGATCGAACGGCGTATCGTGCTGATCACGCCGGCCGCGCGCGGCGAACTCACGGCCCTCAAGGACGCGGGCTTTACCGGATATCTGATCAAGCCGGTGCGTGCGACCTCGCTCGCCGCGCAACTCACCGGCAACGAGAGCGGCTTTGAGCGCGCGGGAGACGAAACCGACATGCCGGCGGCAGCCCTTCTCGGAGCGGGAGACGGCCGCGGCCTCGCTGTGCTGGTGGCCGAGGACAACGAGATCAACGCACTGCTGACAGAAGCGCTGCTGCGGCGGCTCGGTCATCGCCCGGCAATGGTGGCGGACGGCGATGCGGCAGTTGCCGCCTGGCGGGACGCGGCCGCAGCCGGCGCGCCGTTCGATCTCGTGCTGATGGATCTGCACATGCCCGTCCGCGACGGCATCGCGGCGACGCAGGCGATCCGTGCGCGCGAGGCGGAGCACGACGTCCGGCGCACGCCCGTCATCGCACTCACCGCCAATGCGTCGGACGACGATCGCGGCGCCTGTCTGGCCGCGGGCTTCGACGGCTTCCTCACCAAACCGGTCGACCGCGAACGGCTCGCCGCCGTTCTGGCGCAACTGCCGGGGCGCAAGCCGCTCGCCGCTTAGGGCGCCAGTCTAGGTGCCGCGCTACCTCGGTTTGGACTGGATGGACAAGACCGTCCCGACAATATCGATCTCGCCGGAGCGTTCCATCCGGGCCAGCGCCCGGTAGAGCGCTTCGTGTGTCAGACCAAGCTCGGCCGCCCACTCCTTCTTGGAGTGGCTCAGACGGATCGAGCCGTCGCCCTCCGTCTCGATGCAATGGACGATGCGCTCCTGCGCAGTCCTTAAGCTCAGTCGTTCGGATTGCGCCCGGACGCGGCGCAGCTCACGAGCAAGGTGCATGATCCATCGGCTTCGGAAGCCGTCGGCCGCCAGCGCTTCAAGAAAGCTCTTGCGCGGCAGCATCAGCAGCTCCGACGGCAGGACGGCAACGGCATCGCAGTGATAGGCCGCCTGATCCAGACTTGCTTCGGCGAGAAATCCTTCGCGTGCTCGCTGCAGAACGATCTCGCTCCCACTCGGCGACCGCCGCACCAGGTGAACCTCGCCGGATACGACGAAGTACATTGCCGCCGGCCGATCGCCTCGACTGAACAGCCGGGCCGACTTCGGAAGATGTACCGCTCGCACGGCGCGGCGAGCGGATTGAGGCACGGCCGCGAGGAGCGGAGATGTTTTTTCCAGCGTCAGCCAGTCGACGGATTGCGCGATCCGCGGTTCCAAGCGCCCGCACCCTTTCAGGGAATGTTGCCCATTCATATGATTGCGATCATATGCAAGGGAGACCGGCGCGGTCTATGCCTCTGCGGTCACGCCGGAGAGCTAAATCATGCGCCACATGCTTCTTCTCGCCCTCGCCTCGGCGACTATCGTCCTCGGTGGCGGCTTGGCGTTGGCACAGCACCATGGACATCAAGAAAACGAACACGCAACCGATACTCGCGTGCTTATCAGGTTTCCGCCCGAACTCGTGGAGCACACGCTCGCCAATATGCGCGATCACCTGCTGGCCCTTCAGGAGATCAACGATGCGCTCGCGCGCAGCCAGAATGACAGGGCCGCCAGGATCGCCGAGGAGCGGCTCGGCATGACATCACTTCGGCTGCATGGCGCTCATGAAGTGGCCAAGTACATGCCACAAGGCATGCGGGATGCCGGCACTGCGATGCATCGCGCCGCAAGTCGCTTTGCAATCGAAGCGCAGAATGCCGGCGTGACGGACGATCTGAAGCCGGCTCTCGTGGTGCTTGGCGAGATAATGGGCGCGTGCGTCGGCTGCCACGCGGGGTACCGGTTGAAATAGCCCCTGGTTCGGCACCGGCCGAAGCCGCTGGAGAAAATCCTTCACAGCCGGCGCAGCGACACTTCCTGCACCTCGTGGCTTACGGTCTTGCGCAAGATGAGATCGGCACGCAGGCGCGTCGGCAGGATGTTTTCGTGCAGGTTGAGCAGGTTGATGCGCGACCAGATCGATGTCGCGGTCTGCACGGCCTCCTCGTCCGAGAGCGTCGCATAGCGGTGGAAGAACGACTTCGGGTCGCGGAATGCGGTGCCGCGCAAAGTCAGAAAACGGTCCACGTACCAGCCGAGCAGCACGTCCTCGTGAGCATCGAGATAAATCGAGAAATCGAAGAAGTCGGAAACGTACGGGATCGCCTTGCCGTCCTTCGGCGGGTGACCGGTCTGCAGCACGTTCAGTCCTTCGACGATCAGGATGTCCGGCCGGTCGATCTCGATCCACTGGTTGGGGATCACGTCGTACACGAGGTGCGAGTAGACCGGCGCGCGCGTCGGCCGGCGACCGGCCTTGATGTCGGAGAGAAACCGCAACAGCGCCGGCAGGTCGTAGCTTTCCGGGAAGCCCTTGCGCTCCATCAGGCCTTCGCGCATCAGGATCGTGTTCGGATACAGAAAGCCGTCGGTGGTGACGAGATCGACCTTGGGTACGTTCGGCCAGCGCGCCAGCAGCGCCTGCAGCACGCGCGCGGTGGTCGACTTGCCGACCGCCACCGAGCCCGCCACCCCGATGATGTAGGGCATCTTGGCGTCCTCGGTGCCGAGGAACTTCTGCTGCGCGCGGAACAACCGCTGGGTCGCCTCGACATAGAGCGACAAGAGACGCGACAGCGGCAGGTAGATGTGCTCGACCTCCGCAAGATCGAGACGGTCGTGCATCGAGCGCAGGCGGCCGATCTCTTCATGCGTCAGCGTCATCGGCGTGTCGCCGCGACGGCTCGCCCATTCGGCACGCGAGAACGTGCGGTAGGGCGAGAGGTGGTCGTCGGTCCGTTGCTCCATACGCTAGTGTCCCGGTTCCGACGCTTGTATCCCATTCCCGCCCGCGCGTTTACAAGCGTCGGAACCAAGGGACACTAGCAACCCCTATGAGTTCTGGTGTGGCTTTGGATTTGACGTTCCTACGCTGGACTCGCCGCGATGCGGTAGGAACGTCAAATCCGCCACACTAACCGCCCTTGCGCGACGCCTTTTCGTCGAGGCCCGATTGGCGCGTGCGGGCGGCAAGCACGGCCTCGACCTCCGACAGTGCAACACCGCGCGCCGCGAGCACGACCAATAGATGGTAGAACAGGTCGGCGGTCTCCTCGATCACGCGTTCGCGATCCTCGACGACCGCCGCCAGCGCGGTTTCGATCGCTTCCTCACCGAGCTTCTTGGCGCAATGCGCCACGCCGCGGTCGAGCAGCTTGCGCGTGTAGGACGCCTCGGGGTCGGCCTTCGCGCGCTCCCTGACGCGATTTTCCAGGTCATGGAGGGTGAAGTTCGCCATCGGTCCTGCTCCATATCATCTCTCCCCGATGGCGGGGAGAGGGGCGCGGCATGGCTCGTGTCCCGATTCCGAAGATCGCGTCCGCGTACGCTACCCTCGTTTGCGGCGCCAGACTTGAACGACGCTGGCAATTCCCGGACCGGCCGTTAGCATGACGCCATGTCCGCCGCCACGGTCGATTTCTGGTTCGACTTCGCCTCCACCTATTCCTACCCGGCAATGATGCGGATCGACGCCGCCGCGGCGGCGGCCGGCGTCGCGGTCCGGCTGCGGCCGTTCCTGCTCGGACCGATCTTCAAGGCTCAGGGCTGGACGACCTCGCCGTTCAGCATCTACCCGGCGAAGGGCGCCAACATGTGGCGCGACCTCGAGCGGCTGTGCGGCGATCTCGGCGTGCCGTTCCGCCGGCCCGAGCCGTTCCCGCAGAATAGCCTGCTCGCGGCGCGTGTCGCGCTTGTGGGTCTCGCCGACGGCTGGGGCGGCGACTTCTGCCGCGCGGTGTTCCGGGCGGAGTTCGGCGAAGGACGCAGCATCGAGGACGCCGCCGTACTGGGCGAGATCCTGGCCGGCTTGCGGGTCGACACGCAGGCAGTGCTGGCCGCCGCGCAGTCCGACCCGATCAAGGCGAAGCTGCGGGCCGAAACCGACGCGGCGCAGGCGCTCGGCATCTTCGGCGCGCCGACCTTCGTCACCGGCGATGGCGAACTGTTCTGGGGCAACGACCGGCTGGAGCGCGCGCTCACCTGGGCTCGCGACGGGCGTTGACTACGGGTCGAGCCGCATCGGCAGGCCGGCGCGCGCCATGTGCTCCTTGGCCTGGCGGATCGAGTATTCGCCGAAGTGGAAGATCGAGGCCGCCAGCACCGCGGTGGCATGACCGTCGCGGATGCCCTCGACCAGGTGATCGAGGTTGCCGACGCCGCCCGAGGCGATCACCGGAACCGTCACGGCATCGGCGATCGCGCGCGTGAGCGCGATGTCGAAGCCCTGCCGGGTGCCGTCGCGGTCCATCGAGGTCAGCAGGATTTCGCCGGCCCCGAGCGCCACCACCTCGCGCGCATAGTCGATGGCGTCGAGCCCGGTCGGGTTGCGGCCGCCGTGGGTGAAGATTTCCCAGCGGTCCGGCTCGCCGGGCTTCGACACCCGCTTGGCGTCGATCGCCACCACGATGCACTGGTCGCCGAACTTCTCGGCCGCCTCCTTGACGAACGCTCGCCGCGCCACCGCCGCGGTGTTGATCGAGACCTTGTCGGCGCCCGAAGCGAGCAGCTTCCGGATGTCCTCGACGGTGCGCACGCCGCCGCCGACGGTGAGCGGCATGAAGCAGGCCTCCGCAGTGCGCGTCACCACGTCGAAGATGATGTCGCGGTTCTCGTGGCTCGCAGTGATGTCGAGGAACGTCAGTTCGTCGGCGCCAGCAGCGTCATACGCGATTGCCGCCTCGACCGGATCGCCGGCGTCACGCAGGTCGAGAAACTTCACGCCTTTGACGACGCGCCCGTCCTTGACGTCGAGGCAGGGAATGACGCGGACTTTGAACATCGCTAGGCCGCGGCCCGCGAGGCTTTGATCAGCGCCAGCGCCGCGCCGGCATCGAGCCGGCCGTCGTAAAGCGCGCGGCCCGCAATAGCGCCCGCGAGCTTGCGGGCGCCGGGCGCGAGCATCGCCCGAATGTCGGCCATCGAGGCAAGCCCGCCGGACGCGATCACCGGAATGCTGACCGCATCGGCGAGCGCGATGGTGGCGTCGAGATTGAGGCCCTTGAGCATGCCGTCGCGCGCCACGTCGGTGTAGACGATCGCCGCCACGCCGGCGTCCTCGAACCGCCGGGCGAGATCGAGCGCAGTGAGCTCCGAGGTCTCCGCCCAGCCCTCGACCGCGACCTTGCCGTCGCGCGCATCGAGGCCCACGGCGATCCGTTCCGGATGCTGCTTTGCGGCGCGCTTCACCAGCTCCGGATCGCGCACCGCCGCAGTACCAATGATGACGCGATTGACGCCCTTGCCGAGCCAGCCTTCGACCGTTGCCATGTCGCGGATGCCACCGCCGAGCTGTACCGGAATCGAGATCGCCTCGAGGATGTGCTCGATGGCGGACGCGTTCATCGGCTTCCCGGCGAACGCGCCGTCCAGGTCGACGATGTGCAGATACTCGAAGCCCTGCGTCTCGAAGTCATGTGCCTGCGCGGCCGGATCGCGATGGAACACCGTGGCGCGCGCCATGTCGCCCTGCTGCAGGCGCACGCACACCCCGTCCTTCAGGTCGATCGCCGGAAACAGGATCACGGCGCGGCCTCTCCTTCACCTCCCCCTGGAGGGGGGAGGTCGCCGGGCGAAGCCCGGCGGGTGGGGGTGATCTTTTCGCCTTGCCGCTCACCCCACCCCGGCCGCTTCGCGGCCGACCCTCCCCCTCCAGGGGAGGGTGAAGCGAGCGTGCGCGTCAGAAGAGTCATCACGGCGCCCACTTCAGGAAGTTGGCGATCAGCCGCAGCCCGAGCCGCTGGCTCTTCTCCGGATGAAACTGGGTGCCGACCATATTGTCGCGCCCGACGATGGCGGTCACCGATCCACCGTAGTCGGCATCCGCCACCAGATCGTCGCGGCGTTCCACGTTGAGATGATACGAGTGCACGAAATACGCGTGCAGCCCGTCCGCCCCGGTGGCGATGCCGTCGAGCAGCGGATGCGCATGCCGCGGGTTGAGCGTGTTCCAGCCCATGTGGGGAATCTTCAAGTTCGGGTCCGTGGGCGCAATTCGGTCGACCTCGCCGGCGATCCAGCCGAGCCCCGGCGTCACGGTGTACTCGCGGCCGCGCTCGGCCATGAGCTGCATTCCGACGCAGATGCCGAGAAACGGCCGGCCGCGCTCGAGCGACGCCTCATTGAGCGCCGCCACCATGCCGGGCACGGCATCGAGCCCGCGCCGGCAGTCGGCAAAGGCGCCGACCCCCGGCAGCACGACGCGATCCGCCTGCCGCACGCGCTCGGGATCGCTCGTCACCACGATCGGCTGGTCGAGCCCTTCCTCGCGGGCCGCCCGTTCGAACGCCTTGGCGGCGGAATGCAGGTTGCCCGAGCCATAATCGACAATCGCCACCGTCACCGCGGCGCTCCCGGCTGCGGGAACAGCCCGAGCACATCGGTGTTCGACTGCGGACGGCGCAACGCCGCGGTGGCGGACGGCAGTGCCGGCAGAGCTGACGATGCCGCTGCGGATACCGGCAGCGCCGGCGGCAGGATGGCGGACTGCCGCAGCCCGCCCGCGGTCCAACCCTCGAAGAACCGGCGCTCGGCGCTGTCGCGGCCATCGCCGACCACCAATCCGACGGTCTTGAACCCGCGGCGTGCCAGGGTCCAGCGGCGTAGCGTTCCGCCTTCGCAGCCCGCCAGGATCGCGACCAGCACACCCACCAAGACGCTCACGGTCGTCGAAGCGCCGGCGGTGCGCAAAATGATGGTCAGCGCGCTGAGGATCAGCGCGTAGCAGACCAACACCAGCCAAAGCCGGTGGCGCAGCATCCATAAGGGCGTCAGCAGGAAGGCCCAGAAATAGAAGCCGTCGCGCACGAATACGAAGCGGTCCGGGTCCGGCTCGGTTTCGTTCCGCTTCAGCGGCGGTTCATGCACCGTATAGATCGCCATCTTGTCTCGGCCGAATGCGGCCGTCCCATGCAGCTGTCATGCTCGCGACAGCGAGCCGTCAGCACGTGCGCTCAATTTCACCCGCCGAGTGCGCCCTTGGTCGAGGGGATTTCCCCGGCCGCCCGCGGGTCGATGGTGGCGGCGGCCCGCAGCGCCCGTGCCAATCCCTTGAAGCAGGATTCGGCGATATGATGGTCGTTGCTGCCGTAGAGCGTCTGGACGTGCAGCGTAAAGCCCGAATTCATCGCGAACGCCTGAAACCACTCCTGCACCAACTGGGTATCGAAGTTGCCGATCTTCGGCCGGGCGAACTCCACCTTGAACACCAGGAAGGGCCGGCCGGAAATGTCGACCGCCACCCGGGTCAGAGCCTCGTCCATGGGCAGATGCACGTCCGCATAGCGGGTGATGCCGCGCATGTCGCCCAATGCCTTCTTCACCGCCTGGCCGAGCGCGATGCCGACGTCCTCGGCGGTGTGATGCTGGTCGATATGCAGGTCGCCCTGCGCCTTCACGGTGATGTCGGTGCGCGAGTGCCGCGCCAGGAGGTCGAGCATGTGATCGAGGAAGCCGATTCCCGTGGAGATTGCCGACGTGCCGGCGCCGTCGAGGTCGACCGTGACCTCGACGTCGGTCTCCTTGGTGGTGCGCTTGACCGTGGCTTTGCGCATGACTGTCCTCGCGAATTCGCGCGCCTTGTATCAGGGGATTGTTGTTTTCGCTACTTTTCAAGCGACGCGAAAACTTACGCGCCTGGGGCTGAGCGAGCCCCAACGTCCCCTCCCCCGCCTGCGGGGGAGGGGACAGGGAGGGGGCACACACAGGGATTCGTGCAAGCTCACCCCCTCCCCACCCCTCCCCCGCTTGCGAGGGAGGGAGCAGACCGCCTTTGCGGCGAAGATTTCTGCGATTACATGATGGCAACCACCGAGGACGCGCATGCAATCCCCCTCCCCTCCCAACTGGCACGGCACCACCATTCTGACGGTCCGCAAGGGCGGCCAGGTCGTGATCGGCGGCGACGGCCAGGTCTCGGTCGGCCAGACCATCGTCAAGGCGAACGCCAAGAAGGTCCGCCGCCTCGGCAAGGGCGAGGTGATCGGCGGCTTTGCGGGCGCGACCGCGGACGCCTTCACGCTGTTTGAGCGGCTGGAGGGCAAGCTTGAGCAGTATCCCGGCCAGCTCACCCGCGCCGCCGTCGAACTGGCCAAGGACTGGCGGACCGACCGCTACCTGCGCCGCCTCGAAGCCATGATGATCGTCGCCGACCCGCAGGTCTCACTGATGCTGACCGGCAACGGCGACGTGCTCGAACCCGAAACCGGCGTCATGGGCATCGGCTCCGGCGGGAATTATGCGCTCGCCGCCGCGCGGGCGCTGTTCGACGGCCCGCTCGACGCCGAGGCGATCGTCAGGCGCTCGCTCGACATCGCCGCCGACATCTGCGTCTTCACCAACCGCAACCTGACGATCGAGACGTTGAAAGCATGATCGCAGGTGGTCGTTGAAACACAAGAAAGCGACGGACCGACGCGGATGACGGCGCAGCGCTACGAGTTTCGTCCCATGAGCGGCGGCGATCTGCCGATGGTGCGCCGATGGCTGGCGGAGCCGCATGTGCGCGAATGGTGGGGCGATCCGGACGAGCAGTTCGGCCTGGTCAGCGGCGACCTGAGCGAACCCGCGATGGACCAATACATTGTCGCCACGCCCGCGAAGCCGTTCGCCTACTTGCAGTGCTACCGCCTGACCGACTGGAACATCTGCTTCGGCCCGCAGCCGGACGAGACGCGCGGCATCGACCAGATGATCGGCGAGCCGGACATGATCGAGCGCGGCCACGGCTCGGCCTTCATCCGCCAGTTCATCGAGGAACTGCTCGACCGCGGCACGCCGCGTGTGGTCACAGATCCCGATCCCGTCAACACCCGCGCGATCCGCGCCTATGAAAAGGCCGGCTTCGCCAGAGACAAGCTCGTCGATACGCCCGACGGCATCGCCCTTCTCATGGTACGCAACGCATGACCGACTTCTCCCCGCGCGAGATCGTTTCCGAACTCGACCGTTTCATCATCGGCCAGAACGACGCCAAGCGCGCGGTCGCGGTCGCACTGCGTAACCGCTGGCGCCGTCTGCAGCTCGACGACAAGCTGCGCGAGGAAGTGCTGCCGAAGAACATCCTGATGATCGGCCCGACTGGCGTCGGCAAGACCGAGATTTCGCGCCGCCTCGCCCGGCTGGCGGGCGCGCCGTTCATCAAGGTCGAGGCGACGAAGTTCACCGAGGTCGGCTATGTTGGGCGCGATGTCGAGCAGATCGTGCGCGACCTGGTCGAAGTCGCAATCACGCAGACACGCGAGCGCAAGCGAAAGGACGTCAAGGCGCGGGCCGAGCAGTTCGCCGAAGAGCGCGTCGTCAACGCGCTGGTTGGCGAGAACGCCAGCGCGTCAACCAAGGACGTGTTCCGCCGCAAGCTGCGCGCCGGCGAACTCAACGACAAGGAGATCGAGATCGAGGTGCAGTCAGGCGGCGGCGGCATGCCGATGTTCGAAATTCCCGGGATGCCGGGCGCGCAGATGGGCGCGATCTCGATCGGCGACATCTTCGGCAAACTCGGTGGCGGCAAGAAGACGCGGCGCGTCACGGTGGCTGAATCGCACGACCTCCTGATCAACGAGGAGTCCGACAAGCTGCTCGACGGCGACCAGCTGGTGCTGGAGGCGATCAAGGCGGTCGAACAGAACGGCATCGTGTTCCTGGACGAGATCGACAAGATCGCCGGCCGCGAGGGCCGGCACGGCGCCGATGTCTCACGCGAGGGCGTGCAGCGCGATCTCCTGCCGCTGATCGAGGGCACCACGGTTTCGACCAAGCACGGCTCGGTCAAGACCGACCACATCCTGTTCATCGCGTCGGGCGCATTCCATCTGTCGAAACCTTCGGACCTGCTGCCCGAGTTGCAGGGCCGGCTGCCGATCCGCGTCGAGCTCAAGCCGCTCACCCACAGCGACTTCCGCCGCATCCTGACCGAAACCGAGGTGTCGCTGATCAAACAATATGTCGCGTTGCTGGCGACCGAGGGCGTGACGCTCGAATTCACTTCCGACTCGATCGACGCGATCGCGGACGTCGCGGTGTCGGTGAATTCCAGCGTCGAGAACATCGGCGCGCGGCGGCTGCACACCGTGATGGAGCGCGTGCTCGACGAGATCTCGTTCGCGGCGCCCGACCGCAACGGCGAGACCCTGACGATCGACGCCGCTTACGTGCACAAGCACATCGGCGATCTCGCCCGCAACACCGACCTGAGCCGGTATATTTTGTAGCTCTGAGCGCGGACGAAGCGATTGCGCCCTCTCCCCTCGGGGGAGAGGGCTACACTGACCAGCCCACCGTTCAGATGGGTGAGGGGGCCTCGCCCTCGCGTGAGTTGTGCCCCCTTGTATCTGTCCGAATCGCCGTCGGGCGTATTGTTTTGATGGCGGGTGCGGGCGGGAGACCGATACCCCTTTGGTCCTCGAGACCGTGGGTGAGCGAGGCTCCCCGTCCGCAGTTCCAACGAACCCGAACAGTCGCTTGGTCCGCCGTGCGAGACCGCATTTGCAAGGACGGGTCATGGAACAGACATTCATCGGCATCGACGTTTCGAAGGATCGGCTGGACGTTCACGTGCGGCCTTCGGACGAAGCCTTCGCGGTTGCGCGCGACGGCGTCGGCTTGGCCGCGCTGGTCGAGCGTCTCGGCGCGCTCGATCCGCGTTTGGTGGTGCTGGAAGCCACCGGCGGGTTCGAGTTGACGGTGGCGGCGGCTCTGGCGGCCGCCGGGATGCCGCTGGCGGTCGTCAACCCCCGGCAAATCCGCGACTTCGCGCGCGCCACCGGCCAGCTTGCCAAGACCGATGCGCTCGATGCCAAAGTCATCGCCCGCTTCGCCGAGCAGGTGCGGCCCGAGCCACGGCCGGTGCCCGACGCGCAGGCTCGCGCGCTCGGCGAACTGGTCGCACGCCGGCGGCAAATCATCGAGATGATGACGGCCGAGCGCAATCGCAGGGGGCAGTTGACCAGCCGGCGCCTGGTCAAGGGCGTCGAACGCGTCCTGGCGGCACTGCAGAAGGAGCTCAGCGAGATCGAACGCGAGATCGGCGACGGCATCCGCGGCACGCCCGCCTGGCGCGAGCGCGACGAACTGCTGCGCTCGGTCCCGGGCATCGGCAACGTCGTCGCCCGCACCCTGATCGCCGACCTGCCCGAACTCGGACACCTCGACCGCAAGCAGATCGCCGCCCTCGTCGGAGTGGCTCCGCTCAATCGCGACAGCGGCGCCATGCGCGGCAAACGCACCACCTGGGGAGGACGCGCCAAGGTGCGAAGCGCCCTCTATATGGCCGCCCTGGTCGCCAGTCGGCACAATTCGGTGCTCGCAGCCTTCTACCAACGTCTCGTCTCCGCAGGAAAAGCCAAGAAGCTCGCCATCACCGCCGTCATGCGAAAGCTCCTCACAATCCTCAACGCCATGATCCGGGACAGCACACCTTGGCAAAACGCTTGACTAACAAGACAGTCGCTCACCCATTCGAATCTGTCGCAGCATCGATACTGCCCTCTCCCCCAAGGGGAGAGGGCACGAGACGCAGCGCCGGCGCCGCTGAAGTGTATCATCGCCCGCGCCGCATCCGGACATAGAGCGCGCCCTCGCCGCCGTGGCCGGCGGCCGCATCCTCGAAGCCGACCACGTAGCCGCGGAACTCCGGCATCGCGAGCCACAGCGGCACTTGCCGCTTGAGCACGCCGGTCTCGCGAAGGCCGTCGTTGCCGGCGCGGCCCTTGCCGGTGATTACCAGAACATAACGCGCGTCGTTGTGCTGGGCGCGGCGGAGAAACTGCAGCAGCGCGACATGCGCTTCGCTTTGCGTACAGCCATGCAGATCGAGCCGCGCGTCGATCGGCTCGGTGCCGCGGGCGAGCCGCTTCTTCTGCCGCCGCTCGATCGGCGCAAGGCCGGGCGCGGGCTTGGGCTTGGGCTGCGCGACCGGACGCGCCGGCGTGGCGCGCGCCGATGTTTCGGGCTTCGGGACTGAAGCAGGCTTGGGCGATGACTTGGATAATCCCTTGGGCGAAGCCGCTTCGGCTTCCGCGGCGTCGGCTTTGACCCGCACCCGCCGGAGCGGGCGGACCGAGCGGGTGACCTCGCGCCAGAGCGTACGTTCGCCGTCAGACAGATGGCGTCGGCCGGGCCTGCGCCCCTCCGCGCTCATGTGCCGGACCGGGTGCGGCCGGGAACCGCCTGGCCGCGCGTCGGACGCGCCGGCTTCTTGGCGCCATTGTCGGTCTTGTTGGGGTCGACTGCGCCGGCCTCCTTCTTCTTGGCCTCGGCAGCAGCTTCCTTCTTGGCTTCCTCGACGATGTTCGCCGGCTTCACGAGCGGCAGCGGCATCGCGCGTCCGGCTTCGAGCATGTCGAGCTCGCGCGGCAACAGCATCACGAAGCGGCCGGGATGCCGGATGCGGCCGGCGATGCGCGCCGGCACGTCGCCCGCGCCCCAGTAGAGATCGGCGCGCGCCGGGCCGACGATGGCGGAGCCGGTATCCTGCGCGATCATCAGCCGGCGGAACGGCGTCACCGGCCGCGCGCTGTCGATCGGCAACGTCGCCTCGATGTAGATCGGCGTGCCGTAGACGTGGGTCTTGTCGACGGCGATCGAGCGGCCCGGCATCAGCGGCACGTTCTGCGCGCCGACCGGCTCGTCTTCCTTGTCGAGGCCGGTGATGCGGAAGAACACGAACGAGCGATTGGTAGCCCGCACCTCCGCCGCCTTGTTGGGGTTCACCTTCATCCAGTCCTTGATGCGCTGCATCGACATTTCTTCGCGCGGAATCTCGTTGCGCTCGATCAGCACGCGCCCGATCGACGAGTATTGATGGCCGTTGAACGAATCGTAGTTGATCCGCACCATCACGCCGTCTTCGAGAATCACGCGCGCCGAGCCCTGGATCTGGATGGTCAGCGCCTCGAACCAGTCGCGCACCCAGCAGATTTCGAGATGCCGGCCGTCGAGCGCGCCGGCCTCGATCTGGCCGCGGTCGGGGTAAGGAACGAGCTCGCCCTTGTCGTTGCGGCGTCCAATCGGCACGCTCTTGCTGTTGGGGAAGCCCGGCGAACCCGGCTTGTAGCCTTGAGCTTCGAGATCGCGCGGGCGCCGGTAGAGCGGAACCGAAAATTCCGGATTGGGAAAGCGCGAGCCCTGCACGATCGGTTCGTAGTAGCCGGTCAGGAAACCTTCCGCGTCGCCGAGCTTGGTGATCCGCACCGGCCGGAAGTTCTCCTCGAAGAACGCGCGCGCCTCCGCGCCGGTCGCGGGCTTGAGGCTCGCGGTGCGCCTGCACACTTCCCACAGCGCTTGGCTTACCGGACGGGGATCGCGCGGGCGGGATTCCTTGAGGAACGGCTGGCAGCTCGTCAGGAAAGCCGTGAAGGCGGCGATGTGATCGTCGGTGGCCCAGCCGTTGAGATCGGTCCACTGCGCGGGCTCGAGCTGAGCGTCGGGAAACTTGAACGGGTCGGCTCGCAACGGCACAGCGCCAGCGCCCGCCAGAACGATGGCGGCAAGCATGCCGGTGAAGATGGTGCCTCGCCGCACCGCCATCGAACCGAACTCCCGTCTCGAACCGGAAAAGCCGCCGACCCGCGGACAGGTCCGATCGTTCAACGCGCCGCCTAGTGTGGCGGTTCAGAAGTCCGCATTCATTCTCGCGGCGAGTTCGACATGCGGACTTCTGAACCAAAGCCACACTAGGTCAATAGCTTGCTAGTGTCCTTCGATCCTGAAGTTCGCAAATGAGGGCGCCGCAGAACGATGCGAACTTCGGAATCGGGACACTAGAGCTCGTATGAACTGGAAAAACGGCGGGTTAATGCCCGGCCTCGGTCGCGACCAGTTTCCAGTTGGGGTCCCGCGACGACAGATCGCGCGCAAACGTCCAGACATCGGTCACGTCCGTGACCTTGTCGGGGCTGCCGTCGATCACGTTGCCGGATTTGTCTCGGGTGACCGAGACCAGCTGCGAAATGAAGCGCATGGTAATCTGCGCCGTGCGGCCGCGCACGTCGACGGCAGTGACGTCGGACTTGTCGATCGACACGAACCGGGTTTCGACCGTCTCGCCCTTGGTCTCGCGTTCGCGGATGGCGGCCTCGAACCCGTCGTAGACCTCGCGCGCCAGCAAATTCTTGAGATTGCGCCGGTCGCCTTCGGCATATGCAGTGACGATCATCTCGTAGGCTTGGCGCGCGCCCGCGACGAAATGCTTGATGTCGAACGACGGGTCCTCGCGCACCACCCCATCAAGTCCAACCGCCACGGCGGAATCGGGCTCGGCAATGCCCTTCCAGCGTTCGCCCGGCTCGGCCACTTCGGCCGGCTTGGTACCGGCATCGGCAGCCCGGCCCGGCAGGGTCACGACATTGTCGTTGGTCGCGCCGCGCACTGCGTCACGCGCCGAATACGGATCGTAAGGCGGCCGCTCGCGCCCGGTTCGCTGACCGAGTACGCTGCGCAGGCGGAGGAAGATGAATACCGCCAACGCCAGAAAGATGATGGTGTAGATATCGAACACGTCTTACACGCTCTTGGCAGCCGTGAGGACGGAACCGGAGACCGGCGAGATGCCCCGCAGAGGTCAGAAATCCGCGGAGAAGGTCCGGTTCCCCATTTGAATATCTAAGTACGCGAGCGAGCCGATCCAGAGGCGGAGCATCGAATTGGCCCTTTCGGCTCGACCATAGACGATCCCAATCGTGACGCCAACAAGGCCCGCAGGGAATCCGGACCGATGTCATTGGTAAAGTGGACATTTGTCGGCCTGTTGACACTGCCGGCGGCGGAGCTCGTGGTCCTGCTGCTGGCAACCGCGACGATCGGGTGGTTCTGGACCATCGTCCTGCTCCTGGGCGCCTCCCTCGCCGGGGTCTATTTGCTGCGCCGGACCGGCCGTGGCGACCTCGACCGGCTGCGGCAGGCCTTCTCGCAGGAGGGACTACGGGCGATCCACCTCGAAACACCCGGCTTCGCCACCATGCTGGGTGCGATTCTCTTGGTGATACCGGGCTTTATCACCGACATCCTGGGCGCGGCACTGTTCGTTCCGGCATTCCGCCGGTGGGCCGCCGGGACAATCGGCCGCGCCGCCCGGCGCAAGCCCCAAGGGCGGCAGGACCCCTCGGTCATCGACCTCGAACCCCACGAGTGGCGTCAACTGCCGGATGCCGGCAAGAAGCGCCGCCGCAAGCCGAAAGCCAAAGGTTGACGGCAATTTTCGTGTCGTCCTTGTTCCCCCGCGGGCCGTATGTTAGCCACGCCGCCGATTGCGGCAGTCCTGCACGATCGGGGTGGAGACAGCGTAGATGACGAATACCGGCAATGGCGGCCCTCAGCCGGGCCCGCAGGCGCAGCAAACCGCGCCGCAGCTCAATGTCCTGGGCCAGTACATCAAGGATTTCTCGTTCGAAAACCCGAACGCCCCGCGCTCGCTGGCGCCGAGCCAGACCCAGCCGGCGATCAATATCCAGATCAACGTCAACGCCAATCCGCTGTCGGAAACCGACTTCGAGGTCTCGCTGGTGCTCGAGGGCAAGGCCGAACAGACCGGCACCATGCTGTTCGCGTTCGACCTGACATTCGCGGGCGTGTTCCGCATCCAGAACGTGCCGAAGGAGCACGTCCCGCCGCTGGTGATGATCGAGTGTCCGCGCCTGTTGTTTCCGTTTGCGCGCGAGATCGTCGCCACCGCGGTACGCAACGGCGGGTTCCCGCCGCTGCTGCTCGATCCGGTGGACTTCGTTTCGCTCTACCAGCAGCGGATGGCCCAGCAACAGCAGCCGCCCGGCATCATCACGCCGCAGGCTTGATCGCGTCTTGGAAACGAGCGTTCTCCGTCATGGAGAGATCCTTGACCGGCGCTGCTACCCCGGCTGGGTGAGATACTCCCGCCAGATCGCGCCCTCCCCCAGCGTCGCGATGAACGCCGTATGGGCCACCAGCTCGTCCCCGGTAAGCCGCGACGGCAGCGCGATCGTGCGGGCCCGCATCACGGTCACGCGCGTACGCCCACCACCAACCGTCACGCCGGTGTCGATGAGGCTGAGCGTCGCCTGCCGCGCACCGATCAGCTCCAGGTAGACTTCGGCCAGAAGCTCGGCGTCGAGCAGCGCGCCGTGCTTGGTGCGCCGCGAATTGTCGACGCCGTAGCGCGTGCACAAATCGTCGAGCCGGTTCGACGCGCCGGGGTGCCGGCGGCGGGCGATCAGCAGCGTATCGACGAGCCGGTCGCGGCCCACCATGCTCTTGCCGGCGCGCTCGAGTTCGGCATTGAGAAACCCGAGATCGAACATCGCATTGTGCGCGACCAGCGGTGCCTCGCCGATGAACGCCAGCAGTTCGTCGGCAATCTCGGCGAACAGCGGCTTGTCCTTGAGCTGATCGGTCGAGATGCCATGGACCGCGAATGCCTCGGCCGGCACGTCACGTTCCGGATTGACGTAGCAGTGGAAGGTCTGCCCGGACGGAAACCGGTTGAGCAGCTCGATGCAGCCGATCTCGATCAGCCGGTGTCCCTGGTAAGGGTCGAGACCGGTGGTCTCGGTATCGAGCACGATTTCGCGCACACAATTTCTCCCGCCGCCTGATCCCGAAAAGTTGCAGACTTTTCGGACTAGATCATGCGGCCAATCAATCCGCCGCGAATCACTTGCGGCGTTTCGGCATTGTAGCAACCGCCTCCAGGATCGCGCGCACTTGCGCGCGGGCGGCATCGAGCCCCTGCGAACTATCCACGACGAAATCCGCCCGCCGGCGCTTCTCGGCATCGGGCATCTGCTTTGCGAGGATGGCGGCGAATTTCTCCTCCGTCATGCCGGGCCGCTCCATGACCCGCGCGCGCTGCACCTCGGGGGGCGCCGTCACCACCACCGCCGCGTCGACCCGGCGGTCCGAGCCGGTCTCGAACAAGAGCGGAATGTCGAGCACCGCGACCTTGTGGCCTGCGGCTTCGGCATCTTCGAGGAGGCGTCGTTCAACCTCATGCACCAGCGGATGCACGATGGCCTCGAGCCGGCGCAGCGCCGTGTCGTTGCCCAGAACGTGTTCCGCGAGTTTGGTGCGGTCGACCTTGCCGCCGGCAGTGGTTCCCGGGAACGCCGCTTCGATCGCCGGCACCGCGGCGCCCTCATAGAGCCGGTGCACCTCCGCATCCGCGTCGTAGACCGGTACGCCCGCCTCGGCGAAGAACCGCAGCGTCGTCGACTTCCCCATTCCGACTGAGCCGGTCAGTCCCAGGATGAACATGATGGCGGAACGCTCCGTGCGCGGACGGACCTGTCCGGAGGATGGACATATCCGTTCTGCTCAGGCGCGGACACACCTTTCCACGGCAAACTCTCTCCGCTCGTCCCCGCGCAAGCGAGGACCCAGGGTGACAAATGTCGAATGCTTTGCCCTGGGTTCCCGCTTCCGCGGGAACGAGCGGGGATAGAGTCGGTATCAATTCGAACGGGACAGGCACTACCGGCCGGCGGCGACCGGAAACGCCTTGCCGCCCATCACGGTCCCCAGCACCTTGATGTCCCGCAGTTCATCGGGCGAGCCGACCTCAAGCGGATTGCGGTCGAGCACCGTGAAATCGGCGAGCTTGCCGGTCTCGATCGAACCCTTCTTGTCGTCCTGCATCAGCAGGTAAGCCGCGCCGAGGGTCACGGCATGAAGCGCCTGCGGAACGGTGATGCGCTCGCCCTCGCCGAGGACCCTGCCCGACATCGTCTTGCGTACCGTCGCAGCCCACATCGCGAACAGCGGATTGACCGGCGTGACCGACGCGTCCGAATGCAGGCTGAACGGAATGCCCAGGCGCTGCGCACTGCCGGCGACAATGTTAAGATTGCACGACGATATGTCGGTTCGATTTTACGCAGCCGGGCGAAGCGGCAATGTCTTACTTGGTCAGCTCATCGAGCAGGCGGTCCGCACGATAGACCTTGGCGAGACCTTCGCGCAGGATCCCGACGCTGACCGCAACCGTGCGGTTGAGGGCCGCGTCGAAGCCGAAATCGCCGCCGAGCGAATGGATGTTGCCGTCGAACACCACCCCGACGATCTCACAGTCCTTGTTGAGCAGCGGAGAGCCGGAGTCGCCACCGACCGTGTCGTTGCTGGTGACGAGGTTGAACGACAGTTGCGGGTTCAGCGCCGGCTGCGCCGCAACCCAACTCGGCGGCAATGCAAAGGGGGCGGCGCCGGTGGCGCGCGCGTACAGCCCGGCGACGTACGTGAAGGGGCCAATTTCCCGGCCGTTTTCGCTGTAGCCTTCGACCGAGCCATAGGACAGGCGAGGACTGGAAGTCGCGTCCGGATAGCTTGAAGTGCCCTCGATCTTGAACCTCGCCTGCGCGATCTGGCCGGCATACTTGGTCAGCGCCGCGTCGAGACCGTCGTCGCGCTGCTTGCGCGTGGCGCGAAGCTCCGGGTCGATGGCGCGCGCGAACCGGATCATCGGGTCGGTCGATGCCGCGAGCGTGGCAGCGTCGGCGTCGATCAGATGCCGCCGCAGCTCCACGTTCGCCAGACCGGTCCCGTCGATCAACTCGCCGGCAAGCTGCGCTGGCGATTTCCCGCCCAGGACCTTCTTGACGAAAGCATCATCAGGCCCAAGCAGCTCCCGCAGCTTGGTCAGCGTGAACGTGAGCCTGAGCTTCTCCAGATCGGGATTGATCGGCGCGTTCGACAAGAGCCGTCGCAGCGTCCGCGCGAATGCCGCTTCGGTGTGTTCGCTGAGCCGCTCGCCATCCGGCTTGGACGACTCGTCGGCGCGGCGCACGAGCTGCTGCGCATATCGCAGCAGCGTGGAGCGAAAATCGTCGCGCTCCACCAGGAGCGCGAAGCGGCGCGCCAGCGGCCGGTACTGATCGAGCGCATCCCGGATGCCGTCCCAGGCTGCGCCGTATTGCTCCCGCAGGGCCGGATCGGCGTCCACCTTGGCGCGCAAGGCCTGCTCGGCACGCATGCGATCCTTGATGATCGTTGGGTCGACCAGCGCGGCAAACGCGCCTTTGTCCGACTTCAGGGAATTCTCGATGTTGACCAGCATATTCTGGGCGCTGCGCGCCTGCGCAGGCCCTTCGGCGGCGAACCTGGTCAGTTGGCCGCGCAATTCGGCATTCAGAAAAATGTCGTGCGGCAGCAGGACGTCACGCCGGAACACCAGCTGTGCGACGGTGTCGAGGCGATAAGTTGACCCGGGATTGCCCGAACTGAACACGAGCTCGCCCGGGCGCGCGTCGGCTTTGGCAAAGCGGAAATAGTGCCGGCTGCTATCGAGCGGCTTGTCGTCGGAATAGACCCGCAAATAGGCGACATCGAACGCATAGCGGGGAAACTCGAAATTGTCCGGATCGCCGCCGAAATTGCCGATCGCCTCCTCGGGCGCGAACACCAGCCGCACATCCTGATAGCGGCGATACTTGTAGAGATCGTAGACGCCGCCCTGGTAGAGCTCGACCACGCTGCATCGGATGCGAGCATCGTTCCCGGTGCACTCCGCCTCGACGGCGGCCCGCTCGGCTTTCAGTGCAGCCGCGAACGCCGGACCGTCCTTGCCGCTGGTGGCGTTGTGGATGCGTTCCGTCACCGGAATGATCTCGATGAGCTGATTGACCTCGACGGTCGCACACCCGCGCTCGTCCTTTTCCTCGCGTGCATGGAAGCCGCTGGCCGACAGGTCCTTGCCGGGGGTGGAGAGCTGCTCAAGGCACGCCCCGATGCAATGATGGTTGGTCTGCACCAGGCCACGCGGCGACACGAAGCTCGCCGAACAGCCATTCCCGAACCGGAGCGAAGCAAGCCGCACGCGATCGAGCCAGGCCTGGTCAGGCCGGAAGCCGTAGGCATTCTCGACCCGGTCGGCCGGGAAGTTGTTGAACGTCCACATGCCTTCGTCGGCGCGCGCCGAAGCGTGCGCAGCGACGATCGCGAGACCGGCGAGCAGGAACTCGAATCGCTTCACGTATGGACACTCCCGGCCTGATCACGAGCGACCGCCGGCCTTGATCCGACAGGTCCCGGGCGCATGAGTACTATGACAGCCCGCTCCTATTGAAGCAGGTTTCAACTGGATTGAGTTCAAGGGCCGCAGGACGGAATGCCGCCGGAACAACGGTCGGCCAGGTGGCTCTCGGACTATTCGGCGGCGGTTTTCCGGGGGACAGCAGAAAAATCACTGGAGCATCTGACGCAATTGCGCCCTGCGGCCTTCGCCCGATAGAGCGCACTGTCGGCGAGCCGCATCAATGCCCCTACGCCCGACATACTCAGGGTCGCGGTGCCAATTCCGATGCTGATGCTGAGGGCGGCGGTGCGCCGGTCCCCACGCCCACCCCGGTCGACGATCGATTCCCGCAGGCGTTCGGCCACCACGCGCGCCTGCTCCGGTTTGGTCTCGGGCAGCAGGATGGCAAACTCGTCGCCGCCGATGCGCGCCGCCACGTCGGTCGCGCGCTTGCCCTGAGCGCACAACGCCGCAACCCAGGCGATCGCCCGGTCGCCGGCTTCGTGGCCCTGGCCATCGTTGATCTCCTTGAAGCGGTCGATGTCGATGAGCATCAATGACAGCGGCCGGTGGTATCGCTGGAACCGGCTCCACTCGATCTCCGCCACCACCTCGAAATGCCGGCGATTGTAGAGGCCGGTCATGCCGTCGAGGATCGCTAGTTGCTCGAACCGGTCGGCGCGTTGCACCAGGTCGGACACATCGGTGTAGGTCAACATGCGGCCGCCATTTGGCAGGATCGCGCACTGCGAACGAACGATCCGGCCGTCCGCGTGTGGGATGTCCATCGGTGTTGGGTCGCCCGCGTGCACGAACGCAATGCGATTCGTGATGTATTCGCCAAGTTGTTCCGCGGGCACACCATAGGTCCCGGTTCGTTGTGTATCGCTGACCAGCTCGGCGAACGAAGGCTTCCGGTCCGCCTTCTCGTCCGAAATCCGCCAGAGGCTGCGCACCGCACGGTTCATGAACCGGGCATTGAGCCGCTCGTCCAGCAGCATGATTCCCGGCTGCATTTGATCGAGCGCGGCGCGCAGCATTTCGAGCTCGTCGGAATGCCGCACGATATCGCTGACATACGTGTAGCACAGCATCCGTCCGCCCGACGGCAGCACCGTGCACTGCATGCGGACGACCTCGCCGTTGGTCAGCCGCAAATCGAGCGGCGTCGGATCGCCCGCCTCAACATGCGCAACGCGCGCCGCCACATAAGCATCGATGCGATCCGGCGGAACCGCGTAGGCGCTGGTATCGCGGCCGTGATAGAGGAGCGCCATGAAGGGCGGGCGGGAGTCCGCCTTGTCGTCCGGCAGGCGCCACATCCGGCGAAATGCGCGGTTGATGAATTCGGCCCGCGCGTTCGCATCGAGCAGCACGATGCCGAGCGGGACCTCATCGAGCGCCGCCCGCAGCCTGAGCAGTTCGCGCCGCAGTGTCTCGCTGCCGCCACCGTCCTGCGACTGAGCGGAAGGCTGCGGGGCAGCAGCCGCTGCGTGCCCGTCGTTTTCATTACAACCGCTGGCCGTCCTGCCTGGAGCGCGAAATTCGATTCCGGCGCGCGTTTCCGACTGCCACGCGATCTGGCAAGGGCGGCTCGAACTATCATTGGCGACGATGAGTTCGAAGGCTCGCGGGATGCCGGCCGTGCTGTTGACCTGCAAACAGGCGCCCGAATCCGACAAATCCCGTACGATGCAATCGATGACGGAATGCCCGTCGTTGAAAACGATCTTTCCGCTTTTCAATGTACGGTTGCGGTGTTCGCGGCGGCGTTTGTTCATGGCGCACACGCATCGGGGGCGTTCGGCGTCACGCACTATCCCGCAAATGATTTGAGAAATGCCTTGGCAAATCAAAAGACTTGCAGCGGCGTCACAAACACCTCGTCAATTAAATACGTCTTGGCTGAGTGAATTCGAAGGCGGGGCCTGGCTCTCAACCCATTTGTGCAACGCGGCGATGCGGTTACGCAGCGAACCTGGCCCGCCGCGCAAAGCCCGTAACGCGGTCGATGAAATCAGCCTTGCGGCTCGCCCTGCCCTGTCCTCTAGGACAGAAGCTCAACGCGCCCATTGTCGAGATTGTATACCGCACCGACGATGCGAACCTTCTTCTCCGCGACGGCCTTGTCGATGATCGGCGTCGCGGCCTTCAGCTTTTCGACATTGAGAAGCACGTTCTGCTTGATCGCGTTGTCGAGCTGATTTCCGCTCATTCCTTCGGCCGCCTTCACCGCGGGAGTGAGCGCCGACACCAGCGAAGGCAGATGGCCGGGCAGCGTGGTGCCGTCCCGGAGGGATTTGATCGTGGCGTCGACCGCGCCGCAGGCTCTGTGCCCCAGCACCATCAGGAGCGGAACGTTGAGGATGGCGATCCCATACTCGAAGCTCGCCACCGATTCGTCATTGGCGAAGTTGCCGGCCACCCGGCACACGAACAGATCGCCGCGGCCCGAGTCGAAAGCATACTCGGGCGCGATGCGCGAATCGGCACAACTGAGGATCGAGGCGAACGGATTTTGCCCCTGAACGAGCGCTTCACGTTCGTGCTTGAAATCATGCAGCTTCGACTTGCCATCGACATAACGGCGGTTGCCGGCGATCAGGCGCTCCAGCGCTTGGTCCGGAGTTACGACGTTCTGTGGCTTCGGTGGCGGCTTCTGCGCGAAGGCGATCGACGGCAATCCCAGGCCGATGGCCGCGCCGCCGGCAACCGTCAGGAAGGTTCGACGCGTGGGGGCAGTCGTCGCGCAACGATAACACATGGCGATCTCTCCAATGGGCTGCCGAGACCCTATCTCGCCCGGGTTAACATGGACTCTATCGCCGCCGCCAGGTGCGCAGCGCAATCCCGGATGAAGCTTCGTAGGGTGGTTAGGCGCAACGCGCCGTAACCCACCGAGGGAACTCGCGGTATATTCAGCTGGTGGGTTACGCGCGTTCGGCGCTAACCCACTACGAGCTTGCGTCAACTCATGTGCGCATCGTCGCCCGGTCGGTATCGGACGGTGCCCGCCGTCGCGGGACCGGTCGCAACCTGCGAAGCCGGAGCAAGTGTGGCCGGCAGTTCGCCGGTCTTCATCTTCGCCTGCATTTCCCGCAGCCCGTCGATGTTAAGCGTCAACGGTGTGCCGAGCCACATCGCGTTGTAGGAGTGATCGAAAATATCGTCGCCGGTGATGGCGTGGATCAGCACGCTCAGATCGTCACGGTTGAGCGTGATCCACTCGATGAAACGCGCCAGGTCCTCGGTGGGAAATTGGAAACGGAACATTGGCGTTGGATGCAGCGGATTTGCCTCGTCAAGCCACCGGTAATCCCAGATGCGGAAATGATCCTGCACCTCCTCGTTCAACCTGACGGCGGTGTCGCGCTGTTCAGGCCGGAAATAGACGTGGCAGTGCCAGCCGATGATCTTCCGAGGTTGTTCGGTCACAGTATCTCCTCCGCGTGCGCGAGAGTCGCAACGTTGCACTATATCCCGCGACGGCTGGCCCGGAAATCCTCCTGACCGGCGCCGAGGTCAGGGATTCTTGGCCAGCGTTTCACTGACGATCGGCGCAAGCCGCTTGATGTCGGCCTCGATCACGTCCTTCAACTGCTGCGCCGTGGACGGGCGCGGCGCCATCCCGGCCTTTTGCAGCAATTGCACAAAATCCGGCGCGGCCAACGCCGCATGGGCGCGCTCGCGAAGCTTAAGGACCACGTCTGGATCGAGGCCCGCGGGCCCAACCAGCGCGAACCATGACTCATACGTGACATCGGGAAAGCCCAGGTCCCTCATCGGTGCAACGTCATTCATGCGCCGGTCTGAGGAATTCGCCAGCGCACGAAGCTTGCCGGAGTCGACAAAGGGCTGCATCGTGCCGGCGGTCGAAAACATGAAATCGACTCGGCCGGCGACGAGATCCGGCATGGCGGGGCCCGCGCCACGGTAGGGCACGTGGGTCATCGGCACGCCAACCGACTTTTGAAACAGTGCACCGAGGACATGACCGATCGTGCCGTTGCCCTGCGAGGCGTAGCTCAGCCCGCCAGGCTTCTGTTTGGCCAATGTCGCAAGCTCAGCGACCGACTTCGCGGGTGAATCGGCCGGTACCGCGAGGACGGCCGGAAACGAATACAGCAGCGTGATCAGGGTGAAGTCCTTGACCGGATCGTAGGTCAGGTTCTTGACCATGCTCACCGCAAGAGCGTGCGAGACGGTGTCGGCCGCCATCAACGTATAGCCGTCCGGTTTGGCCTGCATGGTCGCGATCGCGGCGATGGTGGCCGTACCGCCCGGACGGTTCTCGGTGACGATCGTCGGCCAGTCGCTCCCCGCCATCCGCTGGGCAAACGCACGAAACATCACCTCAACGCCGCCGCCGGCCGCGTAAGGGTTGATGATTTTGATCGATTGATTTGGATAGGGTTGCGCGCGCACCGTCGTAGCGGTGCCGGCCACCGACATGACCGCGACAACAACGAACCACAACGAATGGCGTCGCAACATGATCGACCCTGCTTTCGCACGTCCACCCTTGCCCCGCTGCGACGCATTGCGCCTTGGCACCGAGGCGATGTTTCCGGGATTTCTTGGTCGCTCCCGAGTTGGCGTGAATCTCGTGCTTTTCCCGCTGTTCTGCAAGTCGCAAGACAACAGCGAACTCCGGAAGGCTGCTGCGACATAGTCGTCGATCCACCCAGCGCCGCCCTTCGGAATGGTCACCTCGGCCGTGATTGTGCGCGCGCGGGAAAATTTGCGGACCGATCGGCTCAGGCAGCCACACGATGTTGCCGTAGTACGTCCAGTTTGTCGGCGGCTGGCCGGCCGTGCGCAGCGTCGGATCGAGATCACTCCGAGAAGCGCGAATCGAGCGGAAAGACGTTGTACTTCTTTGCTTCCGCCTCGAACGCAGCCTGCAGCTCCTGCAGCCTGCAGCTCCTTGAGCTTCGCCGGATTTTTCTGGGCCAGATCGGTCCTTATGCCCGCACGGTCAGCGAGGCGAGCGGCACGTCGAGCGTATAAACGAACCCGGTCGGCCGATAGGTGAGCTGAACCTGGCCATGCAGCTGCTGCCCAAGCGACTCCATCATGCGGGTGCCGAAGCTTCTTCGGGTTGGCGCCTCAACGGCCGGGCCGCCTTTTTCAGTCCATGTCAGTCGCAGCCGCTGGGTGCCGTCGTCGATTCTCCACGCGATTTCGACGCGCCCGCCAGGCACCGACAACGCGCCGAATTTCGTCGTGTTTGTGGATAGTTCGTTGAAGGTCATCGCCAGCGTGATGACCGCGCCGGAGGAGATCGCGATATCGGTTCCGTCGACTGAAAATCGTTCTGCATTCTTGCCGTCATAAGGCTCGATCGCGCTACGAACGACATCGACAAGGCTGGCCTTGGCCCAGCTCACCTGCATGAGCAAGTCGTGCGCGCGCCCCAGCGCCATCAAGCGGCCCTCGATGGCCTGTTGCGCAAGCGCGATGTTGGTCGCCGTTCGCAGACTCTGGGACGTAATCGCGCCAACGGTCGCCAGCGTATTCTTGATGCGATGATGCATTTCTTCAAGAATGAGCTTCTGGAGCTTATCGGCGGCTTCACGCTCCTTGGCGTCGATGCCAGCCTGGGCGAGCAGGACCTTGGCGTCGATGCCGGCTTGTTCCAGCAATGACCGAAGACTGTCATTCTCGGCCGTCAAGACTTCCTGCGCGTCCAAGCCTCCTGTGCGTCGGCGCGAGGCATACCGGCGAGCGCTTCAACCACATGCGGTATGGCCGCGTCCGGAAGAACCTTCAGTGTACCGGCGCCTATCATCTCGCGCAGCTCGGCGATCATCTGCTGCACTTCCAACGGCTTGCCGAAAAAGCGGCTGTCCGCCGGCTTGTCCGTATCGGCCAATTTGACCTGGCCGGACACCAGAATGATCTTGATCGAAGGCCAACGGTCGTGGACGGCGTGGGCGAGCTTCAATCCGTCCATGCTGCCGGGCATCTGGATGTCGGAAAACAGCAGCGAGATGTCGGAGCGGGACTCGAGAATGGAAAGCGCTTCGTCGGCATTGACGGCTTGCACAGCCGTGAACCCGGCATCCTCGACAAGGTCAACGGCCCGCATGCGCAATACCATCTCGTCTTCCACGACAAGCACGTTCGTCGAAGACGCTACTGGATCTGATGACATGGATGCCTGAGCCTTCCATTGGACGAGCCGACATCGCGGCCCACGCCAATTGCTCAGTGGCGTCAGACCCTTCGAGATTCTTTGACGGCCTTGGCTTGCGTCGCCCATCCGTCAATGGGGTGGGCCGCTCGATCGACATTGCGACAAGCCAAAAACAGCGTGCGCCTATTGGAGAGGATTAGCGAGCGAAATAAAGAAGGAAGGCGTCACGTGGAGGGCACTGCGAGATTCGTCAGGCCAGCGAGATAGGCAGCGAGCGGCGCGCCGGCGCGCAGTCCGGATATCACCTTAAGACAGGCAGCTTCCTGCGATCCGCGCCAGCGGCGAGTTTCCGATCGAACTGATGACCGGCTCGCAGCCATCGAGTAGTTCCGGCACGATAACGATATCGCCAGGAACGCTCGTTGCGCCGCGGTCGCTTATCGAGGCTCCGAGCGACCGGTCGCCTTTCAGCGTGCGGTTGACGATCTGAAAAGCCGGCTCACTCGCTGATTGTGCGGAAGTGGCTGGAGCGGAGAATGCCGGTGTGGCCGGGATTTTCAATCCGGCCAACGCGACCATGGCGAGAGCCGAGCCGACGCCGGCCGCTATAAAAGAATGAATTCGCATTGTGATTTCCCCGATCCTGGACTGAGAACGCAGGAAGGAGAAATTGGTTCCACGCACCAAAAATGCAGGAACCGAAGCTCTTGAAGCCAAGAAAAGTGAGGATTGCCAGCCGGAACCTGCCACTACGCCGCCATCACGCCCATGCGTCGGAACTCGGCGAGCAGCGGAAACATCGGCAGGCCGAGAATGGTGAAGTGGTCGCCCTCGACCTTCTCGAACAGGGTGATGCCGACATTCTCGAGCTGATAGCCGCCGACACTGGCGGTCGCGGCGGAGCCGGCGACATCGAGATAGGTCTCCAGGAAGTCGTCGGAGAATTCGCGCATCGTCAGCCGCGCCACCGCGCAATGCTCGAACAGCACGGTGCCCTCCTGCACCAGCGCGACGGCGGAATGCAGCGCGTGCGCCTTGCCGCGCAGCGTCAGGAGCTGGTTGCGCGCCGTTTCCCGGTCGACCGGCTTGGTGAAGCGCTGCGCGCCGAGCGCCAGCGTCTGGTCGGCGCCAAGCACCAGGCGCGCCGGCCGCACCGACGCGATGGCGCGCGCCTTCTCGCGCGCCAGCAGCGTGGCGATGACGCCGGGATCGCGCGACTGCGCGGTCTGCTCGACCGCGCGCTCGTCGATATTGGCCGGTGCGATCTCGACCGGAATGCCGGCGTTCGCCAGCAGGATGCGGCGGATCTCGCTCTTCGACGCGAGCAGCAGCGGCCGTTCGGCTTCCCAGAACGGCATGGTCAGGCCAGCGGCTGCCGGCGGCGCTCGGCGAGCAGGCTCAGCACCGCGGCCGCGGTCTCCTCGATCGAACGCCGCGTGACGTCGATCGATCGGCCAGTTGTGCTTGGCGCACAGCTTGCGCGACAGCGCGACCTCCTCGGCCACCGCCTTGCGGTCGATGTACTGGTCGTCGTCGTGATGCGCCTGGAGCCCGAGCAACCGGTTCTGGCGGATCTGCACGATGCGCTCGGGGCTGGCGTAGAGCCCGACCACCAGCGGCCGCGACAGGTCTTCCACATAGCGTGAGACATCGATTCCCGGCACCAGCGGGACATTGCCGGTCTTGACGCCGCGGTTCGCCAGATAGATCGACGTCGGGGTCTTGGAGGTGCGCGAGACGCCGACCAGCACGACATCGGCCTCCTCCAGGCCATCGAGATGCTGGCCGTCATCGTGCAGCATGGTGAAGTTCAGCGCGTCGATGCGCTTGAAGTATTCGGCGTTGAGCGTGTGCTGCGCGCCGACCCGATGCGTCGTCTCGGCGCCCAGGTAGGACCGCAAGAGCTGCAGCACCGGACCGAGAATCGACAGGCACGGCAGGCTCAACTCCCGGCAGTGCTTCTCGAGCCGTCCCACCAGCTCGTCATCGAGCAGAGTGTAGAGCACGATGCCGGGCTCCTCGCCGATCTCCGCCAGGACCCGATCGAGCTGCTTCTGGGTGCGGACCAACGGATACACATGCTCGACCGGCTGGACCTTGGAATATTGCGCGCTGGCGGCCCGCGCGACCGTGATCAGCGTCTCGCCGGTCGAGTCCGAAATCAGGTGCAGGTGGAAGTAGGTTCCGGCGTGGGACATCATCGGCGGGACGGACCGGACAAGCTGTGGACGCCTGGGGACAGGACGGTGAACTCCGGGTGGGTTCCCGTCTCCCTCGGGGACAGACGGCTCGGCCGTCCACACCCCTCCTTCCGGGAAGAAGCCATCCGGAAGATTTCCGAATAGGGGGGAAATGTGAATATCTGCGCACCGGAAGAGAGCGGAGGATGCTCCGAACAACGCTGGAATGCCGATTCGGACCGCCACAAGCTCAATCGTCATGTCGCCCACAAGGCTGCGATTGGACGGGTTATCCCGGCAATCGGTGTGGATGGAAAAGTATGAGTTTAATCAACCACCTAATAACTACAAACGAAAGTCTTTAAGCTCTTATTAGAAGAGGTGGTGAGTTCGTGCGTGCGGCAATCGCGATTCTGATCACGGTCATCCTGACGGGCCTGCTGGTGTGGTGGCGGCCATCCGGATTCTACTTGTGGTTCAAGGCCTTCCATATCATCGCGATCATCGCCTGGATGGCCGGGATGCTCTATCTGCCGCGGCTTTTCGTCTATCACTGCAGCGCGCCGTGGGATCGCCACAGTCCGAAACCTTCAAGGTCATGGAGCGCCGCCTCGTTCAGGTGATCATCAACCCTGCAATGGTCGCGTCCTGGGTGCTCGGGCTCTGGCTCGCCTAGGATCATAGCTTTTTCCGCGCGGGCTGGTTTCACGCCAAGCTCGCCCTGGTCTTGGCGCTGTCCGCAATGCATGGGCTGATGGTGCGGTGGGTGCGCGACTTCGCTCACGACCAGAATCGGCATTCGGAGCGATTTTATCGCGTTATCAACGAGGTACCGACCCTCCTGATGATCGGCATCGTGCTCCTGGTGGTGCTCAAGCCGTTCTGACGGTGACTTCCGGGGACAGCATTCGCTGGGCACTTGCGTATCGGCCCGGCATTTCATATGTTTGGAATATCTCCCTAGACGCAGGCAGATGCCCTTGAGTACCGGCCCTGGATAACGGGAACCGGCCCCGGCATCGGGCCTAAGGCTTCTCGCCCTCCGCCCAAGACCTGCGAATTCCCTCCCCCTTAGCGACCGATCGGCCGCTGTTCCTATGCCGATCCTCTCCACAGGACTACCCGCATGCGGGAAATGAAACTCCAAGACCTCAAGGCCAAGACCCCGGCCGAACTCGTCTCCTTTGCCGAAGAGCTCGAAGTCGAAAACGCCAGCACCATGCGCAAGCAGGAGCTGATGTTCGGCATTCTGAAGCAGCTCGCGGTGCGTGAGACCGATATCATCGGTGAGGGCGTTGTCGAGGTGCTACCGGACGGCTTCGGCTTTCTGCGCGCGCCGGAGGCGAATTACCTGCCCGGTCCGGACGACATCTACGTCTCGCCGTCGCAAATTCGCCGCTTCGGACTGCGCACCGGCGACACCGTCGAAGGCGAAATCCGAAGCCCTAAGGACGGCGAGCGGTACTTCGCTCTGCTCAAGGTCAACACCATTAATTTCGAGGACCCCGAGAAAGCCCGCCACAAGGTCAACTTCGACAACCTGACCCCGCTCTATCCCGACGAGCGACTGAGGATGGAGCACGAAGATCCGACCCGGAAGGATCTCTCGCCGCGGGTCATCGACATCGTGGCGCCGATCGGCAAGGGCCAGCGCGCGCTGATCGTGTCGCCACCGCGCACCGGCAAGACCGTGCTGCTGCAGAACATCGCGCACGCCATCACGGCCAATCACCCGGAATGCTTCCTGATCGTGCTGCTGATCGACGAGCGGCCGGAGGAAGTGACCGACATGCAGCGCTCGGTGAAGGGCGAGGTCGTGTCCTCGACCTTCGACGAGCCGGCGACGCGGCACGTGCAGGTCGCCGAGATGGTGATCGAGAAGGCCAAGCGCCTGGTCGAACACGGTCGCGACGTGGTGATCCTGCTCGATTCGATCACGCGTCTCGGGCGCGCCTACAACACGGTTGTCCCCTCCTCCGGCAAGGTGCTTACCGGCGGCGTCGATGCCAATGCATTGCAGCGGCCCAAGCGGTTCTTCGGCGCCGCCCGCAATATCGAGGAAGGCGGCTCGCTGACCATCATCGCGACCGCGCTGATCGATACCGGCAGCCGCATGGACGAAGTCATCTTCGAGGAGTTCAAAGGCACCGGCAATTCGGAAATCATTCTCGACCGCAAGGTGGCCGACAAGCGCACCTTCCCGGCGATGGACATCACGCGCTCCGGTACCCGTAAGGAAGAGCTGCTGGTTCCACCCGATCAGCTCAAGAAGATGTACATCCTGCGCCGCATCCTCAATCCGATGGGCACGATGGATGCGATCGACTTCCTGCTTGGATAAGTTGCGCAACACCAAGAGCAATGGCGACTTCTTCGAATCGATGAACGCGTAAGGCAATCCCTTCCGCTGACGGGGAAGGGACAAGGTGCGTCCGCTGAGTCAGCGATCATTTGTAGAGCCGAATTTCCTTCAATCGAGACGACAGTCCGAGTGCGTCCAGGCAGGCCGGCGGATTGCCGGGCGTGCACGCGGTGACGTCGTTCACGAGGATCGCGCCGATCGACTTGCAGTCGGTGTCGATCAGGAACGTCCGCACGCTGGTTTTCTTCGCTCGAATCGGTCCCATCTCGGTAATCAAACGTCGCGTAATGCCGCCGTCGGTTCCGAAAACCACGAGATCGAGCTTCAAACTTTCCAGGCCTGCATCGCCCTTGTTCTCGACGACGAAGTTCATCCGGCAACGGTTCTCCGACGCTTCGACGCTGTTGAGATCGATCGTGAGCTTTTCGTCCGCCGCGGTAGGCGCAGAACGGTAGCAGCACAAGAAGTGCGGCAAGCGCACGTTGGATGCCACGCATTTGAGTCTCCGGTCTTGGCTGGGTGCGGTCGCGCCGTGCGCGATTCATAAACCGACTCGTTCGTGACCGGCAAGCTAGCCGGTGCAGGCGATGCCCCTTGGAAACGTTCTGAAACTACCTCTCGGCCGATGGGCGCATCGCCGCAACGGTGGCGGCGATGTCATCGGGGCGGGTCACCGGCAGCGAGCAGGTTTCGCCGACGCAGACGAATGCTGCGGCCGAACGCTGCGACCTTGATCTTCTCCTGTGCTGGATGCGACGTCGGGCAGCGATCGCTGGATCGGGCGCATGCAACACGACGCGGTCGAGGAATGGCAGCCGCCGGGCGGCCGAGCAGGAGTTCGTCAGCCCCGTCCCCTGTTCCGGTCACGACGATTTCGGCGCCGCGCAGCCGCAGATCGAGCGCGTTCAGCGAGTGCGAGATGTCCGAACACGTTCTCGCCCGCGCTCGCCAGGACGCCGTCGAACAGACGGTCGGCCTGGTCGCGCCAGGCGTGCTGGCCGGTGAGCGACGGCGAGGCGAACCAGGTTCTGAGCGGCGAGCGCATTCGGATTCGGCGTGGCGTCGTCGGTGGTCGCGCTGGGCCGCACGACCAGGCCTTCGGCATCGTCGGCGGTGAGGAAGTAGCCGCCATTGCCGGGATTGACATAGTGGCGGTCGAGCGTTGCCTGCCAGGCCAGCGCGCGTTCGAGATAGCCGTGCTCACCGGTGGCTTCGTAGAGCGCCAGGGCGGCGCGGATCATCGCGGCGTGGTCGGAGGCGAGGCCCGGAAACAGCAGTCGGCCATCGCGCCAGGAATGTCCGAGCCGGTCGCCCCGGCCCATGTGGGCGGCGATGAACGTGAAGGCCTTGGCTGCATGCTTCAGCCAGGCGGGTTCGCCGAACGCCATAGCGGCATTGGCCAGGGCGGCAATCATCAGCCCGTTCCAGTCGGCCAGCACCTTGTCGTCGAGGCCCGGCCGTATCCGGCTGGCGCGGGCTACGAGCAGTTTGGCGCGCATTGGGGCGAGCCGCGCCTCGTCGTCCATGCTGCGCGGTAAGTGCTTGAGGCGATTAAGAATATTGTGACCTTCGAAGTTGCCGTCGGCGGTTACGTCGTAGTGCGCAGCAAAGAACGCAGCGTCCGCCTCGCCCAGGACTTGGGTCGATCTCGGCGAGGGACCAGACGTAGAACTTGCCTTCCTCGCCTTCCGAATCGGCATCGAGCGAGGCGCTGAACGCGCCCTCCGGGAGTCGTCATTTCGCGTTCGAGCCAGGCCACCGTCTCGCGCGCGCGGTTCCGGAATAGGTCAATGGCCGAGTGCTGCCAGGCCAGCGCCAGCAGTTCCAGCAGCAGCGCATTGTCGTAGAGCATCTTCTCGAAATGCGGCGTCAGCCATCGGTCATCGACCGAGTAGCGCGAGAATCCGCCGCCGAGGTGGTCGTAGATGCCGCCCTCGCACATCCGCGCCAGGGAAAGCTGCACGGCTGCGAAGTAGCGCTGGTCGTTCGGTGCGCTGGCCGGCGCGCCAGAGGAACTCGAGCATCATCGGCTGCGGGAATTTCGGCGCACCGCGCATGCCGCCGTTCACCGGGTCGATCATTCCGCCGATCTGCGAGGCGGTGCGGTTGAGTTCGGTAAGCGCCGATCACGATCTTGCCGGCGGGCCTGGCACTTTCGGCCAGCCGCGCCATCAAGGCGCTGCGGTTCTGCTCGACGCTCTGCGGCTCCTGACGGAAAACGCGCTCGACCTCGCGCAGGACGTCGACAAAGGCCGGCTTGCCGTAGCGGGCGGTCTTCGGAAAATAGGTGCCGCCCCAGAACGGCTCGCCCGCCGGCGTCAGAAACATGGTGAGCGGCCAGCCGCCGTGCTCGCCCAGGAGATGCAGCGCCGACATGTAGATCTGGTCGATGTCGGGCCGTTCCTCGCGATCGACTTTGATGTTGACGAACAGCTCGTTCATCACCTGCGCGGTGGCGGCGTGCTCGAAGCTTTCGTGCGCCATCACGTGACACCAGTGGCAGGCGGCATAGCCGACCGACAGCAGGATGGGCTTGTTCGTGCGCTTTGCTTCCGCCAGCGCATTCGGTCCCCATGGCCACCAGTCGACCGGGTTGTGCTGTGCTGCAGCAGGTAGGGCGACGCCTCCTGCGCAAGACGGTTCAGATGCGTCGTGTCGGGTGCCGAGGACATGCCGGCACCGTACTCGGAATAGCCGGCCAGTGAAATCCAGCCTTGCGCAAACGTGATGTGGGGCGGTCGACCGCAGCCAGGGTCATGACCTCGAACGAGGGGCGTTCGCCATCGAAGTCCAGACTTCGCGAGCCGGGCTGCGTTCAATGCATGCAGCGGGTCGTCACCAACAGCGTGAACGGGTCGATCTGGAAATCCTCTTCCAGCGTGCGACCGAACAAGGTCAGCCACCGTTGCTGCGCGGCATATGCCAGTTGCTCGCGCGCCTGTGGGCACTCGAATTTCGTCTGTGCGATATTCTGCAGGTGATGAACCATTTCGTGGACCAGGACGGAGAGTTCGGTCGGGGTTTTTCCCGTCCAATCCAGCGGCAGGTAGATCGTTGCGTCGTTGCGATCGTAGATTGCCACGGTGGTAGGGCCGGAGTCTGGATGGCGAGACTGACGAGCCGTCGACACCCAGGAACGTGCGATAGCGGCGCTGCGTCATCGCGGTGGCAGAAAGATGCTTGACCTTCGGGAGCGTCACCGTCGGTTTGAGATCGAAGTTGGTCGAGAGCCATGTCACAATCGACGTGAGCAAGGCGTCAGATGCCTGCGACGTTGTCGCCGAGCTAATGATCGTGTCGGGTGGCTCGGGTGTCGGCGCGGCTTGGTCGGCTGCAGCGGTAGGCGCCGAGACTGCCGCGAGGATGGCGACTGTCAGCATGAGCGTGCGCATTGCGTCCTCCGTTGAGTTGTCGCGAGTTTAACTCTGCCCGGACGCCGGCCGTGTGAGGTGGCTTACACTCCGACGACAACCGATTGCCCCGGCACCGGTGGCATCGATGCGCGTCGCGTCAGTTGTGACGTCGCGGTGATTGAAGCAAGGTGCGCGCCATGTCGGCTGCCCGCTCCACCATTTTCGCGCTGTCCTCTGGACGACTGCCATGCGCAATTGCGGTGATCCGGATCTCCGGACCGGACGCGCGCGTGGCGTTGGAGCGCCTGGTCGGCCGCGTGCCGCCGCCGCGCGTCGCGACGTTGGTGCGTGTGCGTGATCCGTCGGGAGGCGGCGTGATCGACGAGGGACTGGCGCTGTGGTTCCCAGGTCCAAAGAGCGAGACCGGCGAAGACGTGGCGGAACTTCAGGTTCACGGTGGCCGCGCGGTGGTTGCGGCCGTGCTGAGCGCGCTCGGAAAACTGGATGGCCTCCGGCATGCCGAGGCCGGCGAGTTCACCCGCCGGGCATTCGACAATGGCCGGCTTGACCTAACGGCTGTTGAGGGGCTTGCCGATTTGGTCGCCGCCGAGACCGAGGTGCAGCGCCGACAGGCATTGCGACAGATGCAGGGCGAATTCGCGCGCAGCCTTGAGCATTGGCGCGAACGACTGATCGAGGCGCGTGCGCTGCTGGAGGCCGGGATCGACTTCTCGGACGAGGGCGACGTCCCGGGAGATCTTGCCACACAGGCGGTCGGCATCCTCGGTCCAGTCTTGCATGAGATCGGTCAGGCGCAGCGCGGGCAGGGCGAGCGCCTACGCGACGGACTTCAGGTCGTCATCGCCGGCGCGCCGAATGTCGGGAAGTCGACCTTGCTCAACCGGCTGGCGCGACGCGACGTCGCAATCGTTTCGCCGATCGCGGGCACGACCCGGGACGTGCTGGAGGTGCATCTCGACCTCGGTGGTTACCCGGTGACGCTGCGTGACACCGCCGGCATCCGGCCAACGGCTGACGAGGTCGAGCGGGAAGGGGTTCGCCGGGCCGAGCACTGGGCGATCGCTTCCGATCTGATTCTATGGGTGCTCGACGCCAGCGTCATCGATGCCGCGGGTGTCGATGCAGCAGCGGCAGGCTTGAAGATGTATCAACGGCCGGGTTGGCTCGTACTTAATAAGTCTGATCTGCTCAGCGCCGACGCTGTTAAAAGAAATGATTATATATTCATTTCTTCAGGCCTGCCTCATTTCATGATTTCAGCGGCCGACGGCCGGGGGGTCGACGCGCTGATCGCAGCGATCGGTCGTTTCGCCGCGGGGGCCTTTGGCGGCGAACCGGGGCTCGTGACGCGAGAGCGGCACCGGCAGATGCTGGCTGCAACCGCCGAAGCGCTGTCGGAGGCGATCGACCTGGCCACGGGGCAGGGCGTGGAGGGCCGGGAGGAGTTGATTGCCGAACACGTGCGGTTGGCGACGCGTGCGCTCGAGCGACTGCTGGGGCGGGTCGATGTCGAGGATGTCCTCGACGTGATCTTCCGGGAATTCTGTATTGGAAAATAGTGCGCTCACTGCGTTGCAGCTCCTGCAGGCAGCAGTATGTTTCACGTGAAACCGCGGCCATTGGACGGCGTCATCCGGGTCGGCTAAAAGCGCGGCCGGAGCGGCTTCGAGTCATGAATCTTGGTTTCGATGTCGTAGCAATTGGCGGTGGCCACGCCGGCTGTGAAGCCGCGGCCGCGGCCGCGCGCATGGGTGCTCGTGCTGCGCTGGTCACGCACCGCATCGCCACCATCGGCGCGATGTCGTGCAACCCGGCGATCGGCGGGCTGGGCAAGGGGCACTTGGTTAGGGAAATCGATGCGCTGGACGGGCTGATGGGCCGGGCGGCGGATCGCGGCGGCATTCAGTTTCGGATGCTCAACCGCCGCAAGGGTCCGGCTGTCCGCGGACCTCGAGCGCAGGCCGACCGTAAGCTCTATGCGGCCGCCATGCAGCACGCAATTCGGGAAACCGCCAATCTGACCGTGATCGAAGGTGAGGTGGACGATCTCCAGATCGCCGACAGCCGGGTTTCCGGACTGCGGCTCGCGGATGGCCGGGAGGTGAGGGCAGGGGCCGTGGTGCTGACTACCGGCACCTTCCTGCGCGGACTAATTCATATCGGAGATCGCCAGACGCCGGCCGGGCGCGTCGGCGAAGCCCCGGCCTTGGGACTTTCCAAGACCCTGGAGCGGCTGGGGTTTTTGCTCGGGCGCCTCAAGACTGGAACGCCGCCCCGGCTCGACGGACGGACCATCGACTGGGGCGCGGTCGAGATGCAGCCCGGTGACGAGCCGCCGGAGCCGTTCTCGGTGCTGACCGAGAGAATCGAGAATCCTCAGGTCCAATGCGGGATCACGCGGACCTGCGAGGCTACCCATCGGGTGATCCGCGATAACGTCCATCGCTCGCCGATGTATTCCGGGCAGATCGCTAGCCGGGGGCCCCGCTACTGCCCCTCGATCGAGGACAAGATCGTCCGGTTTGGCGAGCGCGACGGCCACCAGATTTTTCTGGAGCCGGAGGGCCTCGAGGATCACACCGTCTACCCAAACGGCATCTCGACCTCACTGCCGGAGGACGTGCAGCTCGCGTTGCTCACCACTATCCCAGGGCTTGCGCGGGCGCGGATGATTCGGCCGGGCTACGCGATCGAATACGACTATGTCGATCCGCGCGAGCTCAAGCACACGCTCGAGACCCGGCGCGTCGCCGGACTTTTCCTGGCCGGGCAGATCAACGGGACCACCGGCTACGAGGAGGCTGCCGCCCAGGGCCTGGTAGCCGGTCTCAATGCGGCGACTCGGGCCGGCCAACTCCCGGACATCACGTTCGACCGTGCGGAAGGCTATCTTGCGGTAATGATTGACGATTTAGTCACCCGCGGCGTTACGGAGCCGTACCGCATGTTCACGTCGCGGGCGGAATACCGACTTACGCTGCGGGCCGACAATGCCGAACAGCGGCTGACCGGCCGCGGGATCGATCTCGGTTGCGTTGGCGTAACCCGGCGCCGGCATCATGAGGTCCGGATGTCGGAACTTGCATCGGCGCGCGATTTCGCAACTTCCGTGACGCTAACCCCATCCGAAGCGCTGCGCCACGGGCTCGTTCTCAACCAAGACGGTCAACGAAGAACCGCCTTCGAGCTGCTCTCCTACCCTGACCTGAGCATCGACCGGCTTGCTGTGATCTGGCCCCGGCTGAACGAATTCGCCCCCAAGATCCGCGAGCAACTCGAAATCGACGCCAAATACGCCGTCTACTTGACCCGGCAGGCTGCCGATATCGCGGCATATCGCCGGGATGAGAGCCTGAGTGTCCCGGATGACGTCGATTATTCCGAGCTTCCGGGCCTTTCGAACGAGGTGCGCCAGAAGCTCGATACTGTACGGCCGCACACCATCGGTCAGGCGGGGCGGATCGACGGGATGACCCCGGCTGCGCTGATGCTGCTGGTCGCGCACCTGAAGCGGCGGACGCGGGGGCCGAGACCGGCCAATGTCCGAGGCTGACGGTTCCCTCGCGGCCGATCGAGACCGCGCGCTCGCCCTGACCCCTGTTTCACGTGAAACATTGGAGCGGCTGGATCGCTTCGCTGACCTCCTGCTGAACTGGCAGAAAACGACCAACCTGATCGCGCCATCTACGATCCGGCACCTCTGGACTCGGCATATCGCCGATTCGCTTCAACTCCTGGACCTCGCGCCTGCAGCCCGGATCTGGGTCGACCTGGGGTCGGGCGGCGGCTTTCCCGGGCTGGCGCTTGCCTGCGCGCTGGCCGAACGGCCGGACGCAATCGTGCACCTGGTGGAAAGCAACTCCAAGAAGGCGGCGTTCCTTCGGGAGGCGCAACGCCTGACGGCAACGCCCGCCATTGTACACGCGGAGCGCATTGAGCGTTTCGTCGAACTGTTCGCCAAGCCGCTCGATGTCGTGACCGCCCGGGCATTGGCGCCGTTGCCTAGCCTGCTCTCGCTATGCGAGCCGCTTTTCAAAGGAAATGATGTGCAGGGCTTGTTCCTGAAGGGCCGGGATGCCGATGCGGAATTGCGCGATGCGGCCAAATCCTGGATGATGGATACGAAACAGATCCCGAGCCGTACCGATCCGCATGGCCGCATTATCGTTGGAAGAGCATTGCGGCCTCGTCCGAGATAAAGTCCAGGCCGGCCGACTTGCCGAACGGATGAGAGATGAGCGAAACCGCTGATTCCACTATGGAATCTGCTGCCACGCCGGAACAGCCAAAGCCCGAGGTCGCGGTTGAGCGAAGGCGCGAGCCTGGCCCCCCGCGGGTTCTGGCCGTCGCGAATCAGAAAGGCGGAGTCGGCAAAACCACGACCGCGATCAACCTCGGCACCGCCCTGGCGGCGGTCGGCGAGCAGGTATTGATTGTCGATCTCGATCCGCAGGGTAATGCTTCGACCGGTCTCGGCATCGACCGCAAGAGTCGCAGATTGTCCACCTACGATGTGATGGTCGGCGAAGCGTCGTTGCGCGATGCGGTGCTCACGACGGCTGTTCCGCACTTGTCTATTACGCCTTCGACGCTGGATCTGTCGGGCCTCGAACTTGAAGTCAGTCAGGAAGCCGATCGCGCCGTCCGGCTGCGCAATGCCCTCGCAACGTTGAATCCGGGGCCGCCTGACAGCCCGGACTTTACCTACGTGCTGATCGACTGTCCGCCTTCGCTGAACCTCCTCACCATCAACGCGATGGCGGCGTCCGACGCCGTCCTGGTGCCACTGCAATGCGAGTTCTTTGCATTGGAGGGCCTTTCGCAACTCCTTGAAACCGTTGAGAAAGTTCGCTCAGGCCTGCACCCGGCGCTGATCATCCACGGGATCGTCCTGACCATGCACGACGCCCGCAACAACCTGTCCAACCAGGTGGTCGCGGACGTTCGCCAGCACAGCGGCCAGAAGGTCTACGACACGCTCATCCCGCGTAACGTCCGGGTTTCGGAGGCGCCGTCCTTCGGCAAGCCGGTGCTGGTCTACGACCTCAAATGCGTCGGCAGCGAAGCCTATCTGCGGCTCGCCACCGAAGTCATTCAACGCGAAAAAGAACTGATCAACGGCACGCCGACGCCGCGCGCGCCATCCATGCCGGAACCGGACGCAGGCGCCGCGAGTGCGAGCGACTGAAACGAATCAGGAGACGACGATGGCGGACGAGGGGCGATCGCGACTTGGGCGCGGGCTTGCGGCGTTGATTGGCGACGCCGGCGCGCCGCCGCCCGCGACCGTCGAACGTGCGCGCGGTCAGCGCCGTGTGCCGATCGAGTTTCTCAAGCCCAATCCAAAAAATCCGCGGCACAATTTTTCCGCCGCGGATCTCGATGAGCTGACCGCATCGATTCGCGAACGGGGAATCATCCAGCCGGTGATCGTCCGGTCGATCAAGGGAACGAAGGACAGCTACGAGATTGTTGCCGGCGAACGGCGCTGGCGCGCGGCGCAGCGTGCGGGCCTGCACGATATCCCGATCGTTGCACTCGAAGTCAGCGACAGCGAAGCACTTGAGCTTGCCATCATCGAGAACGTGCAACGCGCCGATCTCAATGCGCTGGAAGAAGCCGGTGGCTATCAGGCGCTCGCCGACGAGTATCGCCGCAGTCACGACGACATCGCCAAGATCGTCGGCAAGAGCCGCAGCCACGTGACCAATACGCTGCGACTTTTGAAGCTGCCCGAGACCGTGAAGGCCTACATTCGCGACGGCAAGATTTCCGCCGGCGCAGCGCGCACGCTGATTGGCCAGCCGAATCCGGAAGCGTTGGCGCAGGAGATCGTCGAACGCGGGCTGAATGTGCGGCAGGTCGAAGCCTTGGCCAAGGACCACGGCAAGGCGTCGGGCAAAGCCCCCAAGAAGCGCGTCGTCAAGAATGCCGATACGCTTGCGGTTGAACGGCGGCTGACGGATGCGCTGGGTCTGACGGTCGCGATCGAGCATCGCAGCAAGGGTGGCGTGCTGCAGGTCAGCTATCGCAACCTCGATCAGCTCGACGAAGTGATCCGGCGGCTGGAACGAAGTTGAGGTCGTCTGGCGAACTGCGTAGTCGCGCGCCGCGGCAGACTGGAATGTGCATCCAAATAGAAACTGCTCGGATCGATTTCCGAGCATTTAGTCTGCAAGCATCGTGTGACGTCATGCTGGCACGCTCGGGTGGACGATGCGCAGATTGTTCGCTGGAGCATCTCGAACCGTGCAGGCAACGGGTGAATGTTTCATGGCCCACTGCACGAGGTCTTGCAGCCGTTCCGGAGCTTCATTGCGTGCATCGATCCGCACCGTCGTGCGGATCGCCGAATGTCCTGCCGATATGTTTTCGTCGAGGCCCAGAATTCCTCGGCTGTCGCCATCGCCTTCGACCGTCACTTCGAGTTCGGTGAGGTCGATCCCCTGGCGCGCGGCGTGCTGAACGATCACGGTCGAGCAGCACGCAGCGAGCGCGGCCCGGAACAGCCATCCCGGGTTTGGGCTTGAGGCGCACCCGCCCAAGGCCGCGGGCATGTCGGTCTCGACCTGCTCTCCTGCGGGGCCGGTCACACGAAATTTCAGCCCGTCGACAAGCGTGGCGGTGGCGGCGCTGAATTTGGCGCGCGCCTTTTCCGGATTTGCTGCAATGATTCGGCTCAGACCATCCAAGGCGGCCGCAATTTCCGATCGTGGCATGGCTCTCCCCCTCAGACCGGCTCGATGGCGCCGACGCTGTCGGCCCAATCCTTGAAGCCGCCGAGGTTGCGCACGTCGCTGTAGCCGAGATCTTGCAGGACCTTGCCGGCGAGCGCCGAGCGTCCGCCCGAGGCGCAGTACACGAGCACGGTCTTGCTGCGATTGAACGCCTTGTCGTGGTAGGGCGAATCCGGGTCGGCGCGGAACTCGATCATCCCGCGCGGGACATGCCTTGCCCCGTAAATCTTTCCCGTGCTTTGCAGCTCGGCGCCGTCGCGGACATCGACCACGAGGACGTTCTTGTTGCCAATAAAGGCGACCGCATCCCGCGGACTGATCTTCGGCACCGACGCATTGGCCGCGGCCAACATTTCCTGCAGTGAATTTGGCATTCTGCTCTCCATCTATTTTGAACATTCGTGTTTGGTTTGTCGCCGAGTTGCGACAACACGAGCAGGATGCGGCCACACGGCTTGAGGGGCAATGATCGGAGCTCTTCGGTCATTTGCCGAAGCGCTTTACGCTTTGATCGGCGCTCTCGAACGCTTTGCCGAAACGCTTTGGCGCTTGCAACCTTTGGCGAAAACCCTCATCACGATGACGCTAGGCCGATGGGAGATAGGACATCCCATGGACGTCTTGTCAGAAGTGCTGCGCGTGGTGCGGTTGTCGGGCGCCGTTCATTTTTGCGGCGAGTTCACGCACCCGTGGGCGTTTTCAACGTCGCCGCCCGAGCTGCTGGCAGCGCGCCTCGGCATTCCGGACGGGACCGTCACGCCATTCCATATTTTCGTTGGCGGCGCCTGCTGGGTGACGCCGCAGGGGCTTCCCGCAACGCTGATCGAAACCGGCGATGTGATCATTCTGCCGCGCGGCGATCAGCACGTGATGGCGAGTGATCCGGCAATTCCGCCGGTGCCCATCAAGGACATCTACACGCAGGTGACCAAAGAGCGGATCACTGTCTTGAAGCATGGCGGCGGCGGCGAATGCTCCCGCTTCATTTGCGGCTACCTTCAGTCGGATCAGCAGTTCGATCCGCTGCTGAAGTCTTTGCCGGCATTGCTGTGTATCCGATCGCGCAACGGTGCCCTCACGCTCGAGACGCTTGATGCAGCGGGTCGGCGGACGCACCCGATCGAAAACCATCGCGAGGCGGAGTGGTGGCACGCTTCGCTGCGCTATCTGATCGGCGAGACCGATGTGCCGGGTCCTGGCAATCGTGCTGTCCTGGCCCGGCTGGCGGAGTCACTGTTCGTCGAAGTGCTGCGGTGGCAGTTTCGATACGCGGCGCAGGGCCACGATGGTTGGCTCGCGGGCTTGCAGGATCCTCAGGTCGGACGTGTTCTGTGTCTGCTTCACGCGCTGCCGAACCGTCCATGGACGGTCGATGAATTGGCCAAGGAAGTCGGGATGTCGCGCGCTGTGCTCGCCAAACGCTTCGTCGAGCTGGTCGGTCAATCGCCGATGCAGTATCTCGCCGGCTGGCGAATGCATCTCGCTCGCAGCCTCTTGCGCGAGAGCAATCTCGACATCGGAGAGATCGCCGGACGGGTTGGCTACGATTCCGATGCGGCCTTCAATCGGGCTTTCCGACGTCTCGTCGGTGCCCCGCCGGCAACCTGGCGACAGACGGCAGATTCACGATCCAGCCAACCGCTGCGATCCAATTAATTAGGTCGCACCGGTTTTTCGGCGCGCGTTCACCGCCAACGACAGCAATGTCCGTTGGGCGATGGCGTCGGACAGGCCGGGCTGTCGCCGTGTTTCGAGCAGGGCATCCGCAAGCTGTCCCATCGCGCGCTCGAGCCGTTCCGAACTCCAGGTCCGTAACGCCATCTCAACCGCAGCCTTGCGGGAGAAATGCACGAACGGCTGCATGCCTTCGACGGCTTGTTGAGATGGCGTGCCGTCCTCGATAGCGAGCCTCGCCCGATGCAGTCCTGCGACCTGCCGCAGGGCTGCGGAAACGATCGACCCGGACGACGTACCGGCCACCTGCGTCTTGGCGAATTGCGCTTCAAGCTCGCCGGTGCGGCCTGCGAATGCCGCGTCGATCAGTTCGTCGAGCTCGAGCGTCGAGGCGTCCGCAATGACCGCCATGACATCCGCGAGCTCGACGTTGCCGCGCCCGCGCGCATACAGCACAAGTTTCTGCAGCTCGCTGCGGGACGCCAGGCGATCGCCGCCGAGCAGCGGGAGGAGGGCGGCGCGGGCGTCGGGTGAAATCGTGATGCCGGCCGTGCGCATTTCGTCGTCGATCAGCAATGCGAGCGAGCGTTCGTCGTCCACGTAGCAGGGCAGGGCGACCGCATTCTTCGCGCGCTCGCAGATGGCGCGCAGCGGCGCATTGCGGCGCAGGTCCCCCGCCTCGATGACCACGCGGCAATCGGGCGGGGCGGCTGCGGTCAGGGCCTCGACCGCGGCCGCAAAGTTGCGGCTACCGGCCTTGACCCAGACGGCGCGCCGGCCGCCGAACAGCGGGATGGTGTTCGCCTCCTCGACCAGGCGGGACGGTTCACCGGCGAGGTCGTCGCCGTTGAGCCGCACCAGGCTGAACGGGTCGCTCGGGTCGTCGACCGAAGCTTTGATCAACCGCTCGACGCGCTCGTGCACCAGCCCGGCGTCCGGACCATAGATCAGCACGATCGGACGATCGGAGTCGGGCCGCGCGAGGAATCGTTCGATGTCGGCAGATTTCAGTGCGACCATGGGCGGCAAAATATTCGGTCTGGGGAGCTACAGCTTATCCTGCCGCCGCGGGCTTTTGCGAGCGGTGGGGGAGACGCCCAAGTGCGATTACGACGTTATCGCCCAGTTGCGCAATCAAGTCCCGGCGACAAAATAAGAAGCAAGCCGCGAGCGGATGTTTTCCGCAATCACCTTTGCGGCGCGGCTTTCGGCATCGCGCAGACCGCGCACACGCGCGAATCGCTGCTGCTGTCCGGGCGTATCGGCCGACACGCGCGCGAAAGTCTGGCCGGTCACCACGACCTTTCCGCTCGCGACCTCGGTCAGCGTGTAGGCTGGCGTTGATGCCGTAGTTCTCGACGTCGGGCCGCGACGTATTGATGTCGACGATGACCGAGGTGCGCGTCGAGGCGATCGCGATCTTCAGCCGATGGGACGGCGCCGGCGCCGTGGAGCCGCCGGTGAAGTCGAAAATCAGCGCATTGCGAATTTCGACCGCCAGCCGTTCTTCGTCGGTCGCCTTAGGCGCGGCGATCTGCTGGATGTCGACCGAACTCAACGCATCGCGCAACGATGGATTGCCGTCCGGCCCCCGGTCGCCGTAGAGCGGCTGGAAGCAACCGGCCAATGATCCGGTCAGCGCCAGCACAGCAATCATCCGCGCCACGCCCACCCCATCGTGTCGGTCAGACCACCACATTCACGATCCTCTGCGGCACCACGATCACTTTCTTGGGCCGCTTCCCCTCCAGCGCGCGCGTGACCGCATCCAGGGCCAGCACCGCAGCTTCTATCTCCGAGTAGTTAGCATCGCGTGCAATTGTGACATCAGCGCGTTTTTTTCCGTTGATCTGGACCGGTAGCGTGATGGTGTTTTCGACCAGCAACTCCGGTTCCAGCACCGGCCAGGGCTCGGTCGCCACCAGGGTTTGGTGGCCGAGCGCCGCCCAGCTCTCCTCGGCCAGGTGCGGCATCATCGGGTGGTATAACCGCACCAAAATCTCGGCGGCCTCGCGGACCGCCCAGCGGAAGTCGGCCGTTGGCTCAGTTTCGAGGTCGGCGATGGCGGCGTTGAAGGCGTTCACGAATTCATAGATGTGCGCGACGCAGACGTTGAAGCGCAGCCGCTCCACGTCCTCGGACACGCGGGCGAGAGCCGATGCGCGGCCTTGCGCAGCGCGAGAGCTGTGTTCACTGAACGACGCCGGCCGCGGCGTGCCGATCGGAGCCGCGATCTCGGCCGCCTCGCCGACCAGCCGCCACAGCCGCTGCACCATCCGCCCCGCGCCCTGGACGCCTTCTTCGGTCCAGATCACGTCGCGTTCAGGCGGGGAATCGGAGAGCATGAACCAGCGGGCGGTATCGGCACCGTAGGTTCCGATGATGTCGTCGGGGTCGACGGTGTTCTTCCGCGACTTCGACATCTTCTCGATCGGGCCGATCTCGACCGGCGCGCCGGACGTCAACAGCGTCGCGGTCCGGGCGTCGCCGGCGCCGTCGATCTTGACCTCGGCCGGCGTCACCCACTCGCCATCCTTGGTGCGGTAGGTCTCGTGCACCACCATCCCTTGGGTGAACAGGCCGGCGAACGGCTCGTCCAGGCCGGCATGGCCGGTGGCCTTCATGGCCCGGGTGAAGAAGCGCGAATAGAGCAGGTGCAGGATCGCGTGCTCGATGCCGCCGATGTACTGATCGACCGGCAGCCAGGCGTCCACGACCGACCGGTCGGTCGGCGCGGTCTCGATCCACGGATCGGTGAAGCGGGCGAAATACCACGACGAATCAACGAAGGTATCCATCGTGTCGGTCTCGCGGACCGCCGGCTGGCCGCAGCTCGGGCAGTTGACGTGCTTCCAGGTCGGGTGGCGGTCGAGCGGGTTGCCGGGCCGGCTGAAATCGACGTCTTCCGGCAGCTTCACCGGCAGATCGGCGGCCGGAACCGGCACAATCCCGCAATCCTCGCAATGGATCACCGGGATCGGGCAGCCCCAGTATCGCTGCCGCGAAATCCCCCAGTCGCGCAGGCGGTAGTTGACCTGCCTCTTCGCCACTGTTCGCCCGTCTCTGCGGTCTTCTTCGAGCCTCTTCGCCACCTCTTCCTTCGCTTCCGGAATTGTTCTGCCGTCGAGGAAGCGCGAGTTGATCATCCGGCCATCGCCGTCATAGGCGGTGTCGGTGATGACGAAGGTCTTGGGATCCTGCCCCGGCGGGCAGACCACCGGCGTGTTGCCCAACCCGTACTTGTTGACGAAGTCGAGGTCGCGCTGGTCGTGCGCCGGGCAGCCGAAGATCGCGCCGGTGCCGTAGTCCATCAGGATGAAGTTCGCGACGTAGACCGGCAGCGTCCACGTCGGGTCGAACGGGTGCACCGCCCGGATGCCGGTGTCGAAGCCCTGCTTCTCGGCGGTCTCGATGATCTCGGCCGCGGTGCCGTGCCGCTTGCACTCGGCGATGAACTCGGCGAGCGCCGGGTTCTTCGCGGCCGCCGCCGCAGCCAGCGGATGGTCGGGCGCGAGCGCCATGAACTTGGCGCCGAACAGCGTATCCGGCCGCGTCGTGAACACCTCGAGCTCGCGCTCGCCCGCAGGCGTCGTCTTCGGATCAAGCGCGAAGCGGACCAGCAGGCCTTCGCTGCGGCCGATCCAGTTCTTCTGCATCACGCGTACTTTTTCGGGCCAGCGTTCCAGCGTATCGAGCGCGGCCAGCAGGTCGTCGGAATACTTGGTGATGCGGAAGTACCATTGCGGCATCTCGCGCTGCTCGACCAGCGCGCCCGAGCGCCAGCCGCGGCCGTCGATCACCTGCTCGTTCGCCAGCACGGTGCGGTCGACCGGGTCCCAGTTGACCTTGCCGAGCTTGCGCTCGACCAGGCCGGCGCCGAGGAAGTCGAGAAACATCTTCTGCTGGTGGCGGTAGTAGGCCGGGTCGCAGGTCGCGATCTCGCGCGCCCAGTCGAGCGACAGCCCCATCGATTTGAGCTGCGATTTCATCTGCGCGATGTTCTGGTAGGTCCAGGCGCGCGGATGCACCTTGCGCTCCATGGCGGCGTTCTCGGCCGGCATGCCGAAGGCGTCCCAGCCCATCGGATGCAGCACCGCGAAGCCCTTGGCGCGCTTCACCCGCGCCACCACGTCGCCCATGGTGTAGTTGCGCACGTGGCCCATGTGGATGCGCCCCGACGGATAGGGGAACATCTCCAGGACGTAGTATTTCGGCCGGGTGGGGGCGTTGCCGTTGGCGGAGAGCGCGTCGCGCGGGGTGGCGAAGATGCCGCGCTCGTCCCACACGCGCTGCCAGCGCGGCTCGGCTTCACGGGCGTTGTAGCGCTCGGATTTCTTCGATTCTGCGGTCATTTGGTGGGTTTTAGAGGCGGTCGGGCCGCTGGGGAAGGGGGCTTGCTGTATTCTTGCTGAGGCCGCAGACCCGAGACCGCAACAGACACCGCCCTTGGTAAGGTCCCGGATCAGCGATGCACCATTCCGCTTCGCTCCACGCTGCATCTCGTCCGGGACACGCGCTGAGCCAATTGCGCCCGGGATGTTGAACAGTATCTTGAAGCAATCGGGCCTGAAGGAGGACGCTGATGCGCTTTGCGGTCGTCATCGAGAAGGCGGAAAGCAACTATCGGCCTATGTGCCGAACCTGCCGGGCTGCGTCGCGACGGGCGACACGGTCGAAGAGGTCGAGCGCGAAATTCGCGACGCCATCCGCTTTCACATCGACGGACTGCGCGAGGACGGCCTGCCGGTGCCGCCGCCGACCAGCATCGCGGAGTATGTGGAGGCGTGAGGTTTCATCGGAAGCACAAAAAATGATCTCAGACGACGACGAATCCAACTGGCATTATTTCTTTGAAAAGTTTCGGGCTAACATCCGTGCAGACGGACGCGGCAGTTATTGGCACTCGAAGGACAAGCAGGAGAAAGAGACCGCGGCAGCGAAAGAGGTACTTACCGCTGCGGGTCATGAAGTTCGCGAGCTTTGCTCTAGGCCACAGGGACAAGACCCGCCAGACTGTGAGGCAATCGTCGATGGCCAGCGTTGCGGTATTGAAGTTTCAGAATTGCTCGACCGACCAACGCTCGAAGCAACCATAGAAACATCCAGGAAAGGCGTTCCCGTCCCAGAGCAGTACCGTGAGTGAACTCGAGAGGACCTTATTACTGAACTCCGGAATCGGCTCGACTGCAAAGATCGCCCAGAAAAAGTTAAGGTGGCATGAAGACATTCGTGGAGTGTTTTGATGAGCCTGCATCGTATTGTAGTTGTTGCTGACTTCTCTGCCCAGGCAACATTCGAACTGGTTCATCACGGATGCGATGTTGGACTTCTTATCACCCAGAGCCGCACCTGCTCACGCCCAAGTTCGACGGCGTCTGCTCCCGTGTCCACCGAGGCGTCCTCCATCCTCGCGGATGACGAGCGTGCCGCTGCAGCGGGAGTGCGCCTTCGGCCGCTGCAAAATCATATGGATGCTGTCTAGGTTGGCGAATGTCGACGATGGAATGACAATCACCGGCAGGACAAGTGGTCAAGACAGCTCGTGGAGGATCTGCGATTCGAGAAACCATGGGATGTGCAACATCGCAGAGATTCGACTGTGAGCTCTTGATGTTGGATGGTTCGGATATAGGCGGCGACAAGGGTGTGTCGGCCTTGCAACTTCAGGAATGAAACGATGCGTTGACTGCACCGGAAGATTCATTGGTATGGCGGGAAGGGCTCAATGACTGGCAGCAGGCAGGCACTGTAAGGGAGATTCCTGGTAGAACCTCCACCCTTGCTCAACAAGAGAGACAAATCGCACGGACATTTCCGAAAAGCCGAATCAGACGCCGTCTCGGCAAAAGAAATGGGGCCTTGGAAGTCGCCGGTTCAATCTTGGTGCTGGTTGTTACGGTATCAGCTATGGCTTTAGGAGGAGGAATGGTTCGGGAGTTGATGCGATTTGTCTTGAAGCCATCGCACCAAGAAGTCGACCAAGCCTTACATGCGGCGCTTACTAAAGGGGAAAATGGAGGCGAAACGTTCATTGCCGAAAAAGCTGAATGATATGACCTCGTGGTTGATATCTCACACATGGGAAGACAGTTATTTACACTTACGAGCTCGACAGATCGCTATGAGATTACTTTCACTAGCGGAACGAAGACTTGAGATTTTGCCGAAAGTTGTGGAAGCGAGGCCATGAGGAAAGCAATGGCCGTAGGGTCGCGCTATCGCTACATACCGGGATGCGAAACAGCGTCCAGGTTGCGGGTTTTGAGATTGCCGACGCAGATTGCAGGTGATGTCACACTGTTATGTACATTACTGACAGCGATATCTACCACGAGATGCGCGGCGAACGCGGCATCAGAAGACCGGATCGCCTCCCGCTCGATCTCGGGCCGCAACAACGGGTGAAGTCCCTCGCGCGTGCCGTAATCACGCCGGTACCGAGGCGCTCCTGCAACAGGAAATACACATCCATGAATTCGTCGAAGCCGAACTTGCGGGAGGTGTCCTTACCGATGAACACATCCACATCGGAGCTAGGTCCCGCCTCGTCGCGAGCGATAGAACCAAAGATGTAAAGCCCCGCCACGCCGCGCGCCCGCAGGGCCGGCTCGGCTTGTTTCAACGCGGAGAGAACTGCGTTTCGGCGCATGATGGCTCAAATACCATAAAATCTTGGGAATCAAGCAGGGGTCTGGCCGGATGAATCGCTGTCGGGAAGTCTTGACGCCAGCGAGTAAGACGATATCTTACCCACATGAAAACGACCGTTTCATCCAAGGGCCAGATCGTGTTGCCGGCCGAAATCCGGCAGCAGGACCGTATCGAAGCGGGCCAGGAGTTCGACGTCGAGCGGCTCGACCACGGCGAATACCGGCTCAAGCGGCGCGCGGCCGCGCCGAATGACGGCGTCATCGACTGGCTGCTGGCGTGTCCCGAGAAGGGCTTCTTCGTTCCGATCGAATCCGAATCGACCGACATGCTGTGAAGTATCTGGTCGACGCCAACGTGCTGAGCGAGCCGACCAAGCCGGCGCCCGATCGCAAGGTGGTCGCGTGGCTGCGGGCCAACGAGCGCGAGATCGCTGTCGATCCGATCATCCTGGGCGAGTTGCGCTTCGGCATTCTGCTGCTGCGCAAGGGCAAGAGACGCGACAACCTTGAGCGCTGGTTCGACGCCGGGGTCCGGCGCCTCCATTGTCTCTCGTGGGAGGCCGAAACCGGCCTGCGCTGGGCGCAGCTCATCGCAGATCTTCGCGCCATCGGCCGCGCCATGCCGATCAAGGACAGCTTGATCGCCGCCACCGCGCTGGTGCACGACCTGACCGTCGTCACACGCAACCGTGCCGACTTCCAGAAGGCCGGCGTCGATATCGTCGATCCGTTCGCGGATTGAGGACGAATCGTAGCTCGGATGAGCGAAGCGAAATCCGGGAACGGTCTTTCGCAGTTGCCCGCATTTCGCTACGCTCCATGCGGGCTACAGGCCTGCAGGGGGCGGCGCCGCCGATGTCGGACCAGGACCTACCATCGAACGGACAGCCGAGCGCACTCGCGCGCCGGGTTCCCGCCGAGTGGTGGCGCACGGTGTTCGGCGCCGGCTCGCTGTACCTGATGACCGACGGCGACGTGGTCGAGAACGCCGCCGTCACCAGGTCCGACGTCGACGCGCTGATCGCGGCGGCCAGGCTGGCGCCCAACCACCGGATCCTGGACCTGTGCTGCGGCCAGGGCCGTCACGCGCTCGAACTGGCGCAGCGTGGTCGCGCGGGTCTGCGGTGCGGACCAGTCGGCCTACCTGCTCGGGATCGCGCGCGTGCGGGCTGACGCGCTTGGCATCAAGGTCGCCTTTCTCGAAGGCGATGCGCGCGCCTGCGTGCAGGGGCAGGCGCTGTTCGATCGCATCTATATGATGGGCAATTCGTTCGGCTACTTCGAGCATGTTGCCGACGACCGCGTGCTGCTCGAAGCGATCCGGCGCGCGCTGGCGCCGGGCGGAACGCTGACGCTCGACATTGTCGATGGCGGCTGGCTGCGGGCGCATCTCGTGCCGCGCGCCTGGGAATGGATCGACGCGCAGCATCTGGCCTTGCGGGAGCGCGAGATCACCGCGGACGGCGACCGCGTCGTCACGCGCGAGATCGTTCTGCACACCCGGGACGGCATCGTCGCCGATCAATACTACGGCCAGCGGCTCTACTCGCGGGACCGCATCTGCGCGCTGCTGCGCGACACGGGCTTCGGCCGGATCGAATTCATCGAACCTCAGGCTGGACGGCAGAAGGGCCGCGACCCGGGCAGATGCAGAACCGTTTGCTGCTCACGGCTGGCCGCGCGCAGAAAAATCCGGGCACGAAGCCGCGCCGGCGCTCGTCAAGCCCGCCGTCATGGTGCTGCTCGGCGATCCGGGCTGCCGACAAGGTCAAGAACGGCGGCCGGTTCAATCCGGAAGATACGGACGCTGTCATGCGGTTGCGCACCGCGCTGTCGTCGGTCGAGGGCTACATGTTCTACTATGTCGACGATCACCATGAACTCGCCGATCAGCTCAGGTCCGATCGGCCGGCACTGGTGTTCGATCTCTGCGACGAGGGGTTCAACAACGACCCGGACATGGAGCTGCATGTCCCGGCGCTGCTCGAGATGCTGGGGATCGCGTACACCGGGGCGCCGCCGTCGTGCTGGCGGCCTGCTACGACAGTCGCTCGTGCGGGCCTTGGCGCTCGCGATGAACATTCCGGTGCCGGACGAAGTGCGGCTGGCGGCGGCGGCGGCCCGCGGCGACGCCGCCTTTTCCGCTGTTCGTGAAGCCGGCGCGGGCGGATGCAGCTCGGTATCCGTGCGCAGTCGTACGTCGAAAATGGAACGCAGCTTCGGGACGCGCTCCAGTGGCTCGAC
>CAWJKL010000004.1:0-221700 GCA_963843475.1 uncultured Alphaproteobacteria bacterium
ATGGCGGATCGTGTACGGCCCCACGGCGGCCGGAACGATGAACGTTTCGGCGTAGTTGATCACGAACGGAGCGAAGCTGCCGTCAGGGCTCTCCACCACGGCCTCCGTGCCCTCCACGAGGTTCAGCACGTTGACGGTGCCGTTGGTGTTGTGTTCCACGGTGTCCGTGAACCAGTGCCGCCGGACCTCGATGAACTCGAGTTCGTGCAGCCCGGTGCGCTCCTCGGTCCAGCCGGGGCCGGAGCCCAGCTCCTCCACCTGGTCCAGCAGCTGCTCCTTGGCCCACTCGGTGTTCCGTTCCCACTGGATGTTGCGGCTGGCGTGGTCCACATGGATGGGGCGGGGCCGGCCGTCCAGGCCAACGCGGTCCCAGTCCCACATCTTGAAGGTGAAGATGTACGGCGTGGCGGAGATCTCCAGCACCATCGAGTTCGCGCCCGAGCAGTGCACCGTGCCGGCGGGAATGGAGAAATGGTCGTGCTTTCTTGGCGGGAAACGCGTTGACGTAATCCTCCGCCGGGAAGTGGGTGCCGCCGTCGGACGCCGCTTTCAGCGCCCCCAGCATGGCGGCGGGGTCCGTGCCGGTCTTGAGGCCCAGGTAGACCACGGCATCATCGGCACAGTCCAGGATGTAGTAGCTCTCATCCTGCGTGTAGTGCATGCCGAAGCGGTCCTGGATGTAGTCCGTCAGCGGGTGGACCTGGAGGGACAGGTTGCCGCCGCCCATGGTGTCCAGGAAGTCGAAGCGGATGGGGAACTCGGCGCCGAAACGGGCGTAGGTCTGTGGCCCGAGCAAGGCCGCCGGCTGGGTGAAGACGACGTCGACCGACGGCAGCTCCACGATCTCCCCGCCGACGTCCAGCAGGATGCTGTTCTCCTCGGGGACGCAGTCGAAGCACCAGGCGTAGTTGTCCGCATCGCTGTCGAGGCCGCAGACCTTCTTCATCCACTGCCCGCCCCAGACGCCGGGGTCGAAGAACGGCACCACGCGGAACGGCGCCGCCGCGGCAGCCGCCATCCCCCGGTGGAAGGTCTGCCCGGTGATCAGCTTGGCCGTGCCGGCGCCGCGGTTCGTGTCCAGGACGTAGTCGACGGCGGGAAACAGCTGCCGCTTGTGGCGGTCCGCCACGCGCCACTCGACGAAGAAGCTCCGCTTGTACTTGCGGAGGTTGTCTTCGTCATGGTTGCTGCAGCGCCAGTTGGGGGCGCCGGCGCGCTGCCGCTGCTGCAGCTCCCAGCGGGCCATGTCCGCGAGCACCAGCGTGCGCTCCGGCAGCGGGACCAGGCCCGCACCCCAGCCCACCAGGACCGTGGGCACGTTATCGGCGGTGATCTGCGCGGCGATGTCCGCGAGCTTGCCGGCGTCGTAGAAGTCGGAGAGGGCGTGGTGGCTCAGGACTCCGAAGACGCGGTCGTCGGTGAGGTTGGCGGCGATCAGCTCGTCGATCTCACGGACGGGCCGCGCGGCGAGTTCTTCCACGTTCAGCACGCGGTGCCCGGGAAGGGCCTCGGCGATGAACTTCTGCAGTTCGTCCAGCTCCACGCCGGGGTAGGTGTCCACCACGAGCGGCTTCGTTCCGTGGCGGGCCGCTTCCTGCCACGCGTCGCTCCCGGTCCACGCCCTGGGGCTGCCCGGGACGGTGACGCTGGGGAACTTGTCGTAGCTGCTTGGGATAGTCGAGTCCATGGTCTTCCGATCGCGGGAGTGTTTTTTGATAACGTTACCATCAGTGTAACTGAGAGGTGCCGGCCGTGTGCCGGACATGTGAAGGGTGGTGCCGTCATGCGGCAATTGGTGAGCTACGGACATTCCTGGATCGACGGCGACGGCGCCAGCGGCCCGGAGACGACCCTGCGCAGCCACGCGTGGCGCGGGTTCTGGGTCTGCCGCTGGACAACCGGGGCGTCGGCGGGAGCAGCAGCACCGGAACCGCGGCGCTGGTGTCGGCGGATCCGCCGCCGCGCGCCGCTTTGTACCTGCTCATGACGGGACTCAACGATCTCCGGCTCGGCGGGGACGCGGCGTCGGCCGTCCAGGAATACCGTGATGCCCTGGCGGCCATCTTTGACGCCTTCACGCCACGCGGCGCCCGACGCTGTGGTGGTTGCCCTGGCGCAGCCGCACCTCCTGGACTTCAGCCTGCACGCCCCGCACAACCGCGGCTCCAACGCCCTCGTGGACGCGTACAACCGTGAGCTCCGGCGGATTGCCGCGGGCTACCCCAACGTGCGGGTCGCGGAGGCCGCGGACTGGGACGCGGACGCCATGCTGGATGCGGACACCGTCCATGCCAACGACGCGGGCCATCGCTGCCTGGCCCGCGCCGCCGTCGCAGCCGTTACTGCTGCATGGCAATAACAAGTCCCGCCCAGCTTTGGGGCACGGCACCCAGGCCGCGCCCGTTTTCGGGATTCCAGTACTCCGCCCAGCCGCTGGTCGGCGGCTCCGGCCGCGGTGACTCCCGCCAGCCGGTCGGCTTCCCGCTCGAGTGCCAAGCCGCCTGGCGGCCTGCTGGAAGAGGTAGTTCAGCGGCGGCCAGGCCGGCCCCGCGCCAGTACATGTCCGGGTCGTAGGCCGGATGGCTCCTTGCCACGTTGGCGGGGCCGAATTCCGCGCCGAACCGGGCGGGATCGTCAAGCTGGTCCAGGGCCGGCCCGCGCCTTGGCCTCGTCCGCGGTGACCAAGGCCGCCCATGACGCCGTCGCTGATCGGAATGCGGACGGACGGCCCGCCGCCCACCACGGCGAGATCGGACCAGAGCTGCTCCCCGTCGTCCCACAGCGCGGGCGTCCATGGCCGCCGCCAGTTCGGTGGCCCGCACCTCGCAGCTCGCGTCGCCGAGCGACGGCGGCCAGCTCGCCAGGTTGAAGGCCGTGTAGGCGTTGAAGGCCGCCGGGCAGGCAACGAAGCTGGTGGACCAGGCGGCCGCGCCGTCGTCGGCGAACGGACACCTCGTTCATGCGCTCCTTGTTCCACGCGGTGCGGGCCGGGCGGTCGTAGCCTTCCTTGGTCCGGCCGGGCGCACCCCAGTCGTCCCAGCGCGGGCGAGTGGTCGTTGCCGGCTTCCCACGGATGCACGACGTAGATGCAGGCCCTCCGGCGTGCGGCGGTTCTCCCAGAGCCAGTCCAGCCCGCCCGCGCCTGGGCGAGGGTGCCGTCGCGCACAGCGGAACGCCGGCGTCGGACAGCACCCGGATCGGCGTGCCCGAACATCGGCGGCTGCGTCAGCGACGACGTCCCGGCCAGCGGGCCGAGCCAGGTGTCCGGGCCTGCGCCGCCGTAGCGCATGTGCGGCACCATTCCGTTGGGCAGCTGCCCGGCCAGGACGGCATCGAGCTCCTGGACCGCGCGGCGGATCCCGAGTTTGGCCCAGATGATGGCGTGGAAGCAGGAGTCCCACAGCCACAGGTGCGGGTAGGTGCCGGGGTTCGGCACGGAATAGCCGTGCTCCGGGCGCCAGTGCGCGTCCATGAGGTCGCGGACGTGCCGGACAAGCGCTTCGTCGGCGGCTCCGGTCGCGTGCCGTGCTCCCTGCATCATCAGCCTTTCTCCGCGCCGGCAGTGAGGCCCTCGGTGAGGAGCCGCTCAGCGGCGAAGAAGATGATGATGATGGGCAGCGTGAGGATCACCGAACCGGCCATCAGCACGGTGGTGGGCACCTCGATGCTGCCGGCCAGCTGGGACAGGCCCAGCGAGACGGTCCAGTTGGACCGGGTGTTTACCAGGAACAGCAGGGCGAAGAGGAATTCGTTCCACGCGATCATGAACACGAACAGGCCGTTGGAAATGATGGCCGGCATGGCCAGCGGCAGGCTGATACGGCGCAGCACGCCGAGCCTGCTGCAGCCGTCCAGGGCCGCGGCTTCCTCCAGGCTGGTGGGAATGGTGTCGAAGTAGTTGCGCAGCATGTAGATGGTGACCGGGATGACCTGGGCCACGTACACGATGAGCAGCGCCACCAGCTGGCCGCGCAGGCCCAGCCGCGTGAAGAAGGTGAACAGCGGGATGGCCAGCAGGATGCTGGGGAACAGGTACACGGCCAGGAACAGCGCGCTGACCTGGCGGCGGCCGAAGAAGTTCAGCCGGCTGATGGCGTAGGAGCCTGGAATAGCCACCAGCAGCGAGATCAGCACGGTGCCGAGCGCCACGATGGCACTGTTGCCCATGAACTTCAGGAAGCCCTGGCCGCCGTCTTCCTGCGGAGTCATGATGTTGCGGTAGGAACCCAAGTCCAGTTCGCCGAACGGAATGACCAGCGAGCCGGGATCGCGCAGCAGCGCAGTCAAGGGGCCTGATGGAGAGGATGAACATGTAATAGAACGGGAACAGCGTCACCAGCACCAGGCCGACGATCACTACCCAGCGCAGCACACCAAAGACCTTGGTTTCGATCACGTCCCGCGTCCAGCGCGAACCCTCCGGGGGCCGGGACGGGGAGGCCGGGCGTCTCGTTTCGACGGGAACCGCCATCAGGAGACCTCCTCTTTCTTGCCGAAGAATTTGATGTAGATTCCCACCATCAGGCCAAGGATTACGGCCAGCACCAGCGCCTGGGCAGACGCGGCACCAATGTCGCCGCGCGCGGTCAGGAAGTTGAACACGGTCACGGCCACCACTTCGGTGCCGCCGCCACCGCCGGTGAGCAGGTAGATGTCATCGAAGCTGTTGAACGTCCAGATGAACCGCAGGACGGACAGCATGGCGATGGTGGGCAGCAGTTGCGGAAGGATGATGTGGACAGAAGCGCTGGATGGGGGTGGCCCCGTCCACGCGGGCGGCCTCCTCCAGGCTGTCCGGGATGGCGTTGATCCGGGCAGTGAGGAACAGGAAGGCGAACGGGAAGGACCGCCACATTTCGAAAACGATGACGGCAATCAGTGCCGTGGGGATTTCGAAGTTCAGGCCGAGGAAGGAGACTTCCCTGGCCCGCTCGCTGAGGAAGGGAATGGATTCCTCCCAGCCGAGCAGCCGCTTTGCCCCAATAGTTGATGAGGCCAAACTGCGGATCCAGCATGGTGGTCCAGGTGAAGGTCACGGCCACGATGGGCGATACGTACGGGATCAGCATGGACGCGCGGATCAGGGTCCTGCCCTTGAACGGCTTCCGAAGGGCAAGTGCCGCGATCAGCCCCAGGATGATCGCGCCAGCGGTGCCGAAGATGGAGTAGGCCAGCGTCGTGCCGAGCGACGTGAAGAAGCTGCTCGAGAACACGTTGTCGAAGTTGGCCACGGTGTACGGGCCGAAGATGCCGGCGGTACGGATATTCAGGATCCGCACTCGCTGGAACGCCAGCAGCAGGGTCCACAGGATCGGCAGGACCACCATGACCAGAACCAGGATCAGGGTGGGCGACAGCAGCGTCAGGCCGGCCCGCTGCTCCTCCCTGGCCATGGGGGAAAGCTTGCGGCGCCCCCGGCAGGCCGGCGGCTGATGCCGCCGGCCCTGCAGGAACGTCCTTTTTTACGGAACTCACTTCAGCGAGCCCTGGATGGAGCGAAGGGATTCCGCGGCCTGCTTGGCTGCGGTTTCAGGATCCACTCCGCCGGAGGTGACGTCGCTGACGGCCTTGGCGATGGGCAGTTCGCCCAGGGCCGCGCCGACGAGGTCGCCCTGGCCCTGGGTGATGCCCCAGCGCTTGAGGTCATCCGGACCCTGTCTCCAAGGACGGAGTAGGACGTCCTCGGAGTAGAAGTTGCCCAGGGGTTCCTTCTTGTCCACACCGGCGGGCATGGTCTTCCACTTGTCCGCGTATTCAGTCGGCTTGTCGGCCGTGCCGGCCCGGACGGGGAGCCGGCCTTCGGGGGCGATGGACGAGCCAGTCAACGTAGCCGTCGGTCATGAAGTACTCCACGAACTTGCGCGCTGACTCCGAGGCCGAGTCCTTGGTGACTGTCCAGGAAACAACTTCACCGAACTGGGCCGGCTGCTCGCCGTCGGGTCCCTGGATGCCGGTCACGACGCCGGTGTTCTTGGCGAGGAAGGCAGGATCGGCACGCACTCCGGCGCACGTGGGCTTGGCGTCGTTACGCAGGCCGGCCATCTCGTCCAGGATGAAGGTGGACCAGATGGACATGGCCGCCTGGCCTGCGAAGTAGGAGGCACGGACCGTGTCCACGTCCTGGGCACCCGGAACGGAGTATTCGGTCAGCATGTCGCGGTAGAACTCAGCGCACCCACGCACTCGGGGCTGTCAAACGTGATGTCGCCCTGGTCGTTGACCATTTCGCAGCCGTTGCCCTGGGCAATGTGCTCGAAGGTCTGCTGCGTGAACGCCTCGCCGGGCTTGTTGGCTGCCGCCAGGCCGGCGAGCTGCGGGGTGTCCAGCTTTTGCGCTGCGGCCTTGATGTCGTCATAGGTCTTCGGGGCCGCAATGCCGGCCTTGTCGAAGAGGTCCTTGCGGTAGTAGAGGAGCTGCTGCCAGGAGGAGTCCGGCACGGACAGCTGCTGGTCGCCGTCCCGCGTCAGTTCCAGGGCCCGCTCGGAGAAGGTGCTTTCATCGAGGCTCTTGATGACTGCGCGTTGGTTGCCTGCGGGGTCCACCAGGTCGTTGGCGGCGAGCGTGCGGACCTGCGCCAGCGAGATGGAGCCGATGACGTCCGGGAGGTCCCCGGCCGCAGCGGAGGAGGTCAGGACCTGGTTGAACTGGTCCTCGGGCACGCCCACCAGGTCAACCTGAACGCCGGTGGCGGCGGTGAACTTGTCGATGATCGCCTCGGTTTTGGCGACGCGGTCCGGCAGGGTGTCTGCGGTCCAGACGGTGATCGCCTGGGCGTGCCGTCAGCGGTGGGCCATTACTCGAACCTTCATTTGGCGTGCAGCTTGCCAGCATTGCCACGGCAAGGGAGGCTGCCGCAATCACGGCCACTTGGAGCGGCCTCTGGTTCTATCACTTCGATGCTCCTGTCTTCGGCGGCGCCGGATTCCGGTGCCGCGGATTCGCGCGCTCGGCCCCCGTTTCCTCCGGCCCCGGACCGCTTCGGCCGAGCCGGCAGAACCAGGTGCTCAAAAACTTCCCTGGCCTGTGAGCGCAGTCACAAAGCCGGGACTTGTGCCTAAAGGCTATCCAAATGTTGTCTAGTTGTCTAGCATTAGCTGCAGAGTTAGGTGACACGAGCGCACGCAGGTCCCTGGTGCCGCAAGCGTCGTCAGGCGCACCTAGGATTGCAAGAGTGTCTTTCAACCGGTAGGAGCCGCAGATGTACGTGGGACCAGGCGACGTCCTTCACCTGATTCGATCCGGCAAGGCCCGGACCCGCGGGGATCTCCAGGAAGAAACAGGCATGTCCCGCATGACCGTCGCGCAGCGCGTCGATGCGCTGCTGAAGACGGAACTGATCCGCGAGGCCGGCGCGGACAGGCCATCCGGAGGACGCCGCCCCACGCAGCTGGCCTTCAATTTCCAGCACTCCTGCATCGATTTCGGCCTCGGTTGAGACCACCTCCAGCCGCGTCGCCCTGACCGACCTCAACGGCGCCATCATCGCCGACGACCACGTGGACCTCGCCGTGGACGACGGGCCCGAGAAAGTCCTGCATGCCATCACCGACGCGGCCCAGCGCCTGCTCAAGCGGACCAAGACGCCGGCGACGACGAGGTCTCCGGCGTCGGAATCTCCGTTCCCGGGCCCGGTTGATCCGCACACCCTCCGGCCCAGCCAGCCGCCCATCATGCCCGGCTGGGACGCCTACCCCATCGTGGACTTCATCCAGGACACGTTCCCGGTCCCCGTCCTCGTGGAAAACGACGCCGACGCCATGGCGGTGGGCGAGTACAGCGCCGGCTTTGCCGGCACCACCTCGCTCTGCCTGGCGAAGGTTTCCACCGGCATCGGCACCGGGCTGGTGATCGACGGCCGCGTCTACCAGGGCGTCGACGGCGGCGCTGGAGATATCGGGCACGTCCGGCTTCCGGCCTTCGCGGACCTGCAGTGCCAGTGCGGCTCCTTCGGCTGCCTCGCGGCAGGGGCCAGCGGCGGGGCCATCGCCCGCGAAGCTCGCCGAGATGGGCATCCCGGGATCGTCGGGCGCAGGACGTGCGCCGCCATCTGCTGGCCGGAAACGTCGAGGCACGATGCGGCTCACGCACGAGGCCGGGCGGCGGCTCGGCGAAGTCATGGCCACCGTGGTCTGCCTGTTCAACCCGGCAGTCCTGCTCATTGCCGGCGACCTCGCGTCGTCGTCGCTGATCGGCGGCATCCGGGAGACCCTTTATCCGATGTCCCTCCCCCGCGCCACCCGCCACCTGGACGTCAGGCTTGCCGCCCTAGGCGAGGACGCCGGCATCCGGGGGATGTCCTCCCTGCTGGTCAATCAGGTCTTCTCCGCCTCCGCGGTCAACGCCCGGCTGGCTGCCTGAGGCGCTGCGGCGCTCGCCCAGCACGCGCTCCTGCAGCCGGGTCCTCGACCATCCGTGCCGGAGCGCCTCTGCGGCCAGCTCGTTCCGGCGGGTGGCATCGGGCACCTTGTCCAGCAACAGCGCGATGCGCCCCCACGGAAGACGGGCCGGGCCGGGCGCGGGCCGCAGGCCCTCCGGCCACGCAACCGCAAAGGCGCGCATGTACTGAAGGTTCCGGCAGGACAGCCCGGCGACGCCCGGGAAACCACTCCTGCAGGTCATCGGACAGCAGCTCGATCACCCCGCCCTTCCACCCCGGCCGCTGCTGATGGGACGCGATGAGCCTGCCCAGGGCCCAGTAAAGATCGGTGAATTCCGCCCCAGGGGCCGAACCGGGCTGTCTGGCACCGGGCGCCGGGCCGGCATTGCCGGGCGAGGGGCTGCACGCGGAGGCGATGAGCCGCCGCGCCTCGGCGGCGAAGGCATCGTACCCTTCGGGGCGGCGGGGTGGGGCGAGAAGAGCCAGCGAGAGCATGCAGCCGTCCGATCCCGGTCAGAATGACGGCGACGCCGGGTCCCGGCCGCCTTGGCCCGGACAGTGCCGCGTCGCACTTATGGCTAGTCAGTATAAATCACTAGCCATTATTCACTGCAGCGGGCGGCCCCGGGCTTCGTCCGAGTCCCACGGATTCGCCCTAGCCCTGCAGCTCTTTCGTGAAAGCCAGGGGTCCGAATTGTTCCCGGGGGTCCGCCTCCAGGTCGAACTGCGGTTCATAACCCGAGGTCAGGTACAGGTGCTTGGCTTCGGGCTGGCGCGGACCGGTGGTCAGGAAGACGCGCCGGTAGCCCCGGCGGGCCGCCAGGGCCGTCCAGTTCCGCCAGGACGAAACGGGCGAGCCCGCGGCGGCGGTGCGCCGAGTGGGTCCAGATCCGCTTGAACTCGGCCGTCTCGTTGTCGTACCGGCGGAACGCGCCGCCGGCTATGGACTCGCCGTTTTCCTGGACCACCAGCAGCGCACCGCCCGGTCCCTTGAATTCCGACGCCGGGTAGCGGTTGAGTTCGTCGGCGGCGGCTCCGCGGCCAAAGAGGTCACCGTAGCGGGAGTCGTATTCCACGGCCAGCTCGTCGAGGAGCGGCCGGACCCGCGGATCGTGCATGGGTAGGTTCAGGACGGTGAGGGCGGCCGGTTTAGTGCGGACCGGTTCAGTGCCGCCGGGTTCAGCGGCGCCTGCGCGAGGGCGTCCGGGGTCAGTGCCGCCGGGCTGGCGGGGAGGCTGGTTTTCACGTTCATTGTTCAGGCCTCTTCCGACGGCGGCGGGTTCGAGCACGTTGCGGCGTTGGCGCGGCGGTGCGGGGACGAAGCCAGCTTCCGCCGCGACGCCGAGGATCACTCCGTGGCCAGGGCGTCGTTCTCGCGGAAGGGGGCGGCGTTGGTGCCCGGGCCGGGCGAAGGCGCCGGCACCCCAGCCGGAGGTTCCCGGCCCCACGCCGAAGAGCCGGCCTTGGGGCGTCCCGGCCGTGCCCGTCACAGCAGTTCGTGCCCGGTCGGAGACGAGGAGCTTCCCGGTGGAGTGGATGCCGTCCGCCGTGAGCAAGCTGCTGTTCGCTTCCCAGCCCGGACGGCGTGCAGCGACGCCAGCAGCGGGTTGAGCGGACCGGGCCACCGATGTGGCCGGCAGACGCGCTTCGATGAACGCTGCGGTCCGGACGGCGAAACCCGCCTGCGGGGACGCAGCCACAAACTCGCCGGTGGACTCATCCGCCGTGACGCTCAGGCCCGGGCCAAGGAACCGCAGCAGCCCGGCCCGGTGCAGGGCCAGCATTCCCGCGCAGCCGTCGCGGGCGGCGGCCCGGAGTCCACAAAGCTGAAGAATCCGTGCCACCAGCCGTGGACGGTCTGCTGGGACCGGGCGTTGAGCCGCTCGGCCGGGACCAGCCGGCCCAGGTCCATGTACACCTTCAGCAGCGCCACAAAGAGGGCCAGCGTCTCCGGATGGTCCGGGCTGTCGCGGAGCGCGAGATCCCGTTCGATGTAGTCCGCCACCGCCTCCTGGATGTCGGCAGGTCCGGCAAACAACGCCGCCCGGCGAAGGGTCGGTCCAGGGCTTCGAGGTCCAGGCGCAGGGCTGGGTCCGGGACGGCCGCCGCCACCAGCTCCTCCCGTCCGGGGCTGTACCAGTCCAGCTCGGCGAAGCGGCTCGAAAACTCGGCCCAGCCGGCGCTCCGATGGCGGTCGCCCGGGCTGCCGGTGAACAGCTCCCGGTAGTACCCGTAGCCGGCTTCCTTGGCAATGAGCGGCCACAGGTGGGCGCGGAAATCGAGCTCGGCATGACGCTCCAGCACGCGTCTCACCGCCTGCGGCCGTGAAGAAGCGCAGGCCCCGGGGGTCTCGCCGCGCAGGGCCGCGGAAATCTTGGAGTGGTAGGGCACGCCGCGCCGCGAACCGGCCCACAGCCGCGGCTCGCCTGCCGGACGCCCGGTACCGCAGGCCGCCGTCGGACGTTTCCTCGACATCGGCCGCCGCGCCCCTCCATCAGCAGCACCATCAGGTCCACAAACGCCAGGCCCATCCCGGCAGACGATGACGTCCTGGCCCGGGGGCGAGGGCTGAATAGTCGACGTCGGTGGTGTAGCTGGGTGCCGCGTGGAAGGCGCCGTGCCGGCCGGCGAAGCCGGACCAGCCTTCGAGCGGCGTCCGGCTGTGAGTCGGTGTGGCCCAGCGCGGTGACCACGACGTCGGCCCGCAACGTCCCGCCGTTGGCCAGCCGCACACTGTACCCGGCACCGTCGGCTCCGCCGCCGGCAGATTCAAGGCCGCCCTGAGCGGCGACGGCCAGGTCTGCCTCTACCGGTTCGGCACCTGCCGGTTCGGTGCCGACAGGCTCGACGGCGACCGGCTCGACTCCGAGCGCCGTGTCCCGGTGGACGGTGACGGTGCAGTGTCGCCGCCGAGGGCGCGCACTGCCCGCCGGTAGAACCACTCCAGGTACTGCTTTGCAGCTGCCGGGTGGGAAACGTGGTTCCCGACAGCGAGCGCAGCTGCTCCAGCAGGTGGGGCGGCGCAACTCAAAACTCTGTCCGGGTCGCTCTGCACGAACTTAATGCTCCGCTTTGCCCGGACCGCATGTCCGCCGGTGTCAGTTCATGCTCCAACAGCGACCATTCTAACCTTGCGCAGCAGGCATGCCATCGGAGGGAAGCGATGTTGCACAAGCTTGGGCGCTCGCACTACAATCGATCCGTCGAATGAATGCATTCGGCCAAGGTCCGGCAAGTCGCGGACCATTTCAGGGAGTGAGACTTACCCAATCCGAGGAGGCATCGATGAATCGACGTATGCGCTTCGTGTTGCCTTGTACATTACTAGTCGTTGTGTCCGGGTCGGCAGTGGCCCAAAGCCCAAGTGGCAATCCCGTCCTTACCAGCACCACCGTGATGTCGGGACGTGACTTGACGTGGGACATGGCCTTCCTCCCCGACGGTACGATGTTCTTTACCGAGAAGTGCCGTGGGCTATCGGTCCGGCTACCGTCCGGCACTGTCAACGCCCTGCTCGGCATGAAGGATTCAAAGGGCTACCCGGACACCGCATCCGATCTCTTCTGCAGCGGTCAGGCCGGCATGAGCGGTGTGGCGATCGACCCCGACTTCGCCACCAACCGCTTCATCTACGTGTACTCGGCGTCGAGCATGACCGCACCAGGAACCAATCGGGTGCTGCGGCTAACGGTCAGTCCCGATCTGACCAAGGTCTCGAACCGGCAGGACATCGTCACCGACATCGCCTACAAGCCGGCGGCCAGCAACCATCCCTTCGGCGATCCTGGCGCGCATAACGGCGGGCGCCTCCGCTTCAGTCCCGCGGATGGCTTCCTGTACGTGACGACGGGCGATACCCACAACGGGGAGGTGCCGCAAAGCCCAACTCGCATGGGCGGTAAGGTGCTCCGCATTGACCGGGACGGCAAAGCCGCGCCCGGTAACAACCCGCCGCAGGGCTTCGATGCGCGCATCTTCACCTATGGACATCGCAACCCGCAAGGCATCTGCTTCCGCCCCGGCACCAACCAGCCCTACACGGCTGAGAATGGACCCTGGCATAGCGACGAGGTGACGGCGCTCACGGCCGGCGGCAACGCCGGGTGGGACCCGCGCCCGAACGTCGGCGGGCGAGGCGACTGCCCCGACGGGTATTGCGGTTACTCGCCGAACCAGATGGGCGCGATGGATCCGAAGGAGCGGTCGGCGTTCATGCCGATGACCGACCTCAAGACCTATCCCAACGCCATGAAGCCGGCCTGGAACAACGACCAGCTTTCGCAGGGCATGTCTTCGTGCACGTTCCTGAACGGCCCGCAGTGGAAGGACTGGAACGGCCGAATGGTCGTGACCTTTATGGGTATCGGCATCCACGGAACGCCGGTCGGTAACCGCCTCGACGTGCTCAACATCACGCCCGATGGTTCGTCTGCCACTCGCACCACGGTGTCCTTGCCGATGCCGGCCGGACGCTTCCGCTCCGTCGTGCAGGCGCCGGACGGCAACATGTACGTGGCCACCGATCAAGGGGACATCTACCAGCTCAAGCCCAACTGAGCTCGATCAGGAGCCGCGCCCGCCGCAGCGGCGGCGCGGCTCCTGACCTTTCGTCTGCGGGCCCAACCTGACCGCGTCCGTCGAATTGCGCGATCAGCAATTTGCAGCTGCTTCCGAAATCGGCCGTAACGAGACGATATGAACAAATGGGACTGCACTTGTCGCCTAGCGATGGGGAGCCCACGCAGCGCCGATATTCGGCGCACGCCCGCAGATCATCAGGTGCGCCACTGTTCTGCGATACCGTCGGATGCGGATCGCGCATGATGGGACTTCATGGTCGACTTTCGCCAACTCGCAATAGCCTCTTTCGCCGCGCTTCTGACATCGTCGGCGGCTTTCGCAAGCGCCGAATTGGCCAGGAGCAAGAACTGCGTGGCCTGCCATCACTGTCGAACGCAAGATGATCGGCCCTCCCTACAAGGCCATGGCCGAGCGCTATGGCAAGGATGAATCCGCGATCAAGCTCTTGAGCGAAAAGATCGTGAATGGTGGCGGCGGCAATTGGGGTCAGCTGCCGATGCCTCCTCAACCGAGCGTTTCACCAGAGGAGGCCGAAGCTCTCGCGAAGTGGATTCTGTCCCACCAATAGGGTGCTTGGCGTAGGACTGCAGTGACCTTGATCCGCCGCTGATTTAACGAAGCGAGTACACGGGGAGTTGGGTGCTTCTCCTGGTGCATTCTTGACCTCAAAAATTTCTAACAAAATCTCCGGAAGTCCGCGATTAGACTGTGCCGCGATCTTTACAGAACCGAAGTGAGAGATCAGTCGGAAAAGCCAATGACGAACAACTCGATGTCGTGATTCGCTTCTTCCATTCATGCAGGCCAATCAGCCGAAGTTCCTAACGAAGACGGCTTATTACTGCGGACAATGCCGGAGCTCAATGTATTGAAGAACTCATTTGCTTTGCGTAGATGGATGCGATTGAGATGATTGTTCTAACTTGTGGGCAGGCTCGAATGAGACGCCGCGACATCATCGTTTCGACTGGTGGCGCGGCGGCGAGTTGGCCGCTTGCGGCACGCGCCCAATCTAACCGTGCGCCTCGCCTTTCCAACGTGGGGATTCTCAACTACGCGGCGGCCCGGGATTCGCTGGTAGACGCAGTTCCGCGCTGCACTACGCGAGCTTGGCCGCGTCGAAGGACAAAATCTCCGCATAACATATCGTTGGGCCGACGGACGACTCGACCCGCTTGCCGGAGCTGGTCGCCGAACTGGTGGCGAGCAACGTCGACGTGATCATAGCCTTGGGGCCTGCATCGTGGGCAGCGAAACGTGCGACGAGCACCATCCCTATCGTCATGGCATTCAGCGGAGACCCGGTAGGAAATGGCGTGGTCTCGAACCTTGCCCGGCCAGGCGGAAACATTACCGGCTTCTCCTACATGTCCACCGATCTTGCGGCTAAGCGCCTCGAACTGATGAGCCGCATATTTCCCAAAAGCCCTCGTATCGCCATCCTCTACAATCCGGATGAGCCGGCGACAGAGCTGGAAATGCGAGAAACGGAAGCGGCAGCCCGCACCATCGGTGTCGCCCTGCAGCCACTCACAACGCGCCATCCGGACGATTTGCAAGTAGCATTCGAGGCTGCCGCACGCGAAGGGTCCGGCGGACTGATCGTGTTTACGCACGGGTTCGCGGTCTTGAACCGCTCCCGAATTATCGAGGGAGCATCACGGCAGCGTTTGGCGACGATGTACGGTTGGCGCGAATTCGTCATTGATGGCGGGCTCATGTCCTATGGCCCGAATGTTCCAGAGATGGTCCGCAAGGCCGCGAGTTATGTCGACCGCATTTTGAAGGGCGAGAAACCTGGCGATCTTCCCATCGAACAGCCCACCAGGCTGGAATTTGTGATCAACTTGAAAACCGCAAAAGTCCTTAACTTCGACATACCGCCGAACATGCTTGCGCTAGCTGACGCAGTGGTTGAATGATCGGTCACCAAGACGTCTGCTTCGGGGCACGTGCGTCGTAACGGTTGCCTCAATGATCCGCCCGGATGTCTGCTTCGCATCCACTAGCGACCAAGTCTAGCATTGCCGACGTCAAGCGTCAGCGCCAAGCAAAAACCGGCTGCTCCAGGTCGGCCACCCGGGTATGGCGGCCAGCCAGAACCTCGCAAAACTGATAGACTACGGCCGCCGTCGGAGCATGCACCAGAGCGCCGCTCATGCGGATACGGATGACCTTCCGTTCGCTTTCTGGAATTGTGATGAAGTCAATGGCGTCCGTGCGCGCGATCTCCGCAAGTGGAATGCGATGCACCGATGCGACCTCCTCGGGACTGGGAATCAACGCCCTCGCATGCTCGGCCCAGATCACCACCGGTGTGATCAGATAACCGGAACGTGTCGGATAGTCATCCAGCATCCCCAGGACGTCGTCGATCCTTCTTGAGGCGAAGCCCAACCTCCTCCTCGACTTCGCGCAGCGCTGATGCAACGGGCGTCTCGCCTTCCTCGTAGCGCCGGCCCGGCAGCGCGTATCGTCCTTTGTGGGCGCGCAGGTCGTGCCTGCGTTTGATCAAGATGAAAGCCGTCTCGCCCGATCCGTCATTGCTCTCAACCAGGATGACAGCAACAGCGGCCCGCTTGAGGCCGTGCATATCGAGTGTCGGTAAGCGCGTGAACTCCGCAAAGCGCCGCCCCACCAAGCCGCGGAAGGCCGCATCGAACGAGTAGATCATTCGGGTTAGTTACTCGGCTGTATCGTACAATCCAGGCAATCGCGCTCCGCGGGTGGCAACTCCGCGCCGGCGTTCACTACCCCACGCCTGCCATGCTATCCGACAAAAAGGATAAAACGCCCCGCTAGGAGACTGCTGCAACCCGGGATTTTTACGCAGACCACGTCGGTCCCGGGTCATATACGCTGCTCAGTAAGGTAGCGAAGGCGCTTGACCTTGAAGTGCCCCGAGCGGCTCTCCAGCGTTAGCGCCCTTGCTGACGAATAGATCCTCTCAGCGTCGCTTGCTTCTCATCATCCAACACAACGGGAACAAACATTCAGAATGACGGGCGGAATTGCTCTCAGAATGAAAATGCGTTCGGGCGGACGGCCGCCGCTAAGTGACTTGAGCAATCGAAACAATTGCTGGCTGGGGCGCCAGGACTTCGAACCTGGGAATGGCGGAATCAAAATCCGCTGCCTTACCACTTGGCTACGCCCCATCAGGCGGCCTTCGCCGCGGCCGGGACCATACCGGCGAGAACGCGCTCAAGCAACGCCGCCGCAGTGACGGATACGGACCGGAACATCCTCGCTCGGGCAACTATCGATCGCCCCCGTCCGGATTGACCCCCCGACCGCCGAGGCTAAATTAGCCGGCAACAGCGCCGCGCTCTATTCGCTCATTCCGAACCTCTCGCAGCCGAATGGGCATCGGCAATCCGGAGACCAACATCATGACCTATCGGGCGCCGGTGGCCGACATCCAATCCGCGCTCGATCACGGTGCCGATTTCGCCTCGGCGTTACGCGAAGGGCTTTTCGGGGACCTGACCGAGGACGTGGTCGAAGCCGTGCTGGCGGAGGCCGGGCGTTTCGCCGGCGAAGTGATCGCCCCGCTCAACGCCGTCGGCGACCGTGCACGGCACGCCAGTTCAAGGACGGCGCCGTCACCATGCCGCCGGGCTGGAAGGAGGCCTACCGGGCGTGGACGCAGGCCGGCTGGAACGGCCTTGCCTCGCCTGCGCAATGCGGCGGCCAGGACCTGCCGCTACGCCGTCAATGCCGCCTGCATCGAAATGTGGAACTCGGCCGCCATGGCCTTCGGCCTCGGCCCGCTCTTGACCATGGCGGGGGTCGACGCGCTCGCGGCGCACGGCAGCGACGAGCTCAAGCGCGCGCTATCTCGCCAAGCTCGTCTCCGGCGAGTGGATGGGGACGATGCAGCTCACCGAGCCGCAGGCCGGCTCCGACGTCGGCGCGCTGCGCACGCGCGCGGAGCGCGCCGGCGACGGCAGCTACCGCATCACCGGCCAGAAGATCTTCATCACCTACGGCGAGCACGACCTGACCGACAACATCATCCATTTCGTGCTGGCGCGGCTGCCGGACGCGCCGCCCGGCACGCAAGGGCATTTCGCTGTTCCTGGTGCCGAAATTCCTGCTCAACGCCGGACGGCTCGCCCGGACGCGCGCAACGACGTGCGCGCGCATTCGATCGAGCACAAGCTCGGCATCCATGCCTCGCCGACCTGCACCATGGTGTACGGCGACCAAGGCGGCGCGCACCGGCTATCTCATCGGCGAGGAGAACCACGGCATGGCCTGCATGTTCACGATGATGAACCAGGCCCGGCTCGCGGTCGGCGCTGCAGGGCGTCGCCATCGCCGAGCGCGCGACCCAGCAGGCCCTCGCGTACGCCAAGGAGCGCAAGCAGGGCCACGCCGTCGGCGCGCCAGCCGGGGCCAAGCCCGATCATCGCGCATCCCGGACGTCAAGCGCATGCTGCTCACCATGCGCGCGCTCACCCGCGCCGCGCGCGCCATCTGCTACACGACCGCGCGTCGCGCTCGATCGCGCCAAGCGCAGCACCGATGCCGGCGAACGCAAGGCCGCGCACGAGCGCGCCTCGCTGCTCACGCCGGTCGCCAAGGCGTTCTGCGACCGACATCGGCATCGAGGTCGCCTCGCTCGGCGTGCAGGTGCACGGCGGCATGGGCTTCATCGAGGAGACCGGCGCCGCCCAGCACTATCGCGACGCCCGCATCGCTGCGATCTACGAAGGCACCAACGGCATCCAGGCGATCGACCTCGTCACCCGCAAGCTGCCGCTTGTCGGGCGGCGCCACCGTCAGAACCTATATCGCCGAGCTGCGGCACACGGTCGAAGCGGTCAATGTCAACAACGACCCGGCCTTCGGCTGGACCGGCGCGCCGGCTCGAGGACGCCGTCGACAGCCTCGATCGCACGACGCAATGGCTGCTGAGCCGCCAGCAGAACGATCCGGACACGCTGCTGGCGGGAGCCACGCCCTATCTGCGGCTGTTCGCACTGGCCGCCGGCGGCGCCATGCTGGCCGAGCGAGGCGCTCGCCGCGCAAACGGACCAGCGGCAACGGCGCGGACGCCGCGGCCCGCATCGCGCTCGCGCGCTTCTTCGCGGAGAACGTCGCGGTCGCCGCCGGCGGCCTCGAGCGCATCGTGTTCGAAGGCGCCGACAGCGTGAACCATGCGGAGGCCGCACTGGCCTGAGGCTCGAAGGCCGCTGGACATCGGCCTTATGATCGACGAAGAAAGACCATGTCGCTCAAGGGCAAGACACTCTTCATCACCGGCGCCTCGCGCGGCATCGGGCTTGCGATTGCGCTGCGCGCGGCGCGCGACGGCGCCAATATCGCCATCGCCGCCAAGACCGACACGCCGCATCCCAAGCTGCCCGGCACGATCTACACCGCGGCCGAGGAGATCGCCAAGGCCGGCGGCAAGGCGCTGCCGCTCGTCGGTCGACGTGCGCGACGAAGCGCAGGTGAAGGCCGCGATCGAACGCACGCGTCGAGACGTTCGGCGGCATCGATATCGTGGTCAACAATGCCAGCGCGGTGTCAGCGCACGCCGGTGGTCGATACCGACATGCGCCGCTTCGACCTGATGCATCAGATCAACACCCGCGGCACCTTCATGGTGTCGAAATACGCGATCCCGCATCTCGCCAAGAGCGAGCAACCCGCACATCCTGATGAATTCGCCGCCGCTCGACATGCGGGAAAAGTGGTTTGCCGGCTCGACCGCCTATTCGATCGCCAAGTACGGCATGAGCCTTGTCGTGCTCGGCCTTGCCGGCGAACTGCGAACGCAGGGCATCGCCGTGAACGCGCTGTGGCCGCGCACCACCATCGCGACCGCCGCGATCAAGAACCTGCTCGGCGGCGATCGCGTGATGCGCATGTCGCGCACGCCGGAGATCATGGCCGACGCCGCCTATCTGATCTTCCAGAAGCCGGCGCGGAGCTTCACCGGCAATTTCCTGATCGACGACACGCTTCCTCGCCGGCGAAGGCGTGACCGACTTCGAGAAGTACCGCGCGGTGCCCGGGCGAGCCGCTCGCGCCCACCTTCTTCGTCCCGGACGACCCGCCGCCGCCGCCGGGCGTCACCGTCAGCGCGAGCCGATGGGAATAGGTCGCGTGCTTCGTTGCAACAAGCAAGTCTCGTGACGGCTTGGATCGACTGATGACGACATTGCTGATCACCCATCCGGCCTGCCTCGAGCACCTCAACGCGGTCCGGCCATCCCGAGCGGCCGGACCGGCTGCGCGCGATCGCACGCGCCCTCGAGCAGCGAGCGCTTCCAGGACCTCGCGCGGATCGAGGCGCCCGCGGCGTCGGCTCGAGAGCATCGCGCTCTGCCATCCCATGGACTACGTCGACGGCGATCCGCGACGCGACGCCGAAGCAAGGCCTGAGTGCGGCTCGACGCCGACACCTCGATGTCGCCGGGCAGCTATCGAGGCGGCGCTGCGCGCGGTCGGCGGCGCCACTGCACGCGGTCGACGAGGTGATGACCGGAAAGGCCGACAACGCCTTCGTCGCCACGCGGCCGCCCGGCCACCATGCCGAGACCGCGCGGCCGATGGGCTTCTGCCTGTTCAACAATGTCGCGATCGCCGCCCGCCACGCGCAGAAGAAGCACGGCGCCGAGCGCGTCGCCATCATCGACTTCGACGTGCATCACGGCAACGGCTCGCAGGAAATCTTCTGGTCGGACCCGACCGTGATGTACTGCTCGACCCACCAGATGCCGCTCTACCCCGGCACCGGCGCGGTGTCCGAGCGCGGCGAGCACAACACGATCGTCAATGCGCCGCTGCGCGCCGGGCGACGGCGGCGACCGAGTTCCGCGAGGCGTTCGAAACCGTCGATCCTGCCGCGGCTGCGCGATTTCCGCCCGGACCTGATCGTCGATCTCGGCGGGCTTCGACGCCCACCTGCGCGATCCGCTCGCCAATCTGCAACTGCTCGAGGCCGATTTCGGCTGGGTCACCCGCAAGCTCATGGAGATCGGCGGAGCGTCAGCGCCGGCGGCCGGGTCGGTCTCGATGCTCGAAGGCGGCTACGACCTCGAAGGCTTGGCGAATTCGGCCGCCGCCCATGTCACCGCGCTGATGCGCGGGTAGAACAGCTTCGATGACAGCAACGACACGCTCGGTCTCTACTTACCCTCCCCTGGAGGGGGAGGGTCGACGCCGAGCGATAGCGAGGCGGCGGGGTGGGGTGAAACTTCTTGCGAAAGAGATCACCCCGCCCCGCTCGCTTTGCTCGCGACCCTCCCCCTCCAGGGGAGGGTGGACACCGAGTTCGTGGCGCGCCGATGCCTTTTTCTCCGCAACATGCTCTAGGCTTCGGGGACCCGCTCGTATTTGCGCTGCGCCCTGACTATCTCCATTCTATCGATCTGAGTTGCCGACACCGGACCTGCATCATGGCCGACACCACCACTTCAGACGTCAAGAACCTGCCCTTCGAGAAGGCGATCGAGGAGCTCGAATCGATCGTCAAGCGGCTCGAAGAGGGCAAGGTGCCGCTGGAGGAGTTCGGTCGCCATCTACGAGCGCGGCGAAGTCGCTCAAGCGGCGCTGCGAGGAGCTCTTGCGGCAAGCCGAAGCGCGGGTCGAGAAGATCACCCTCGACGCCACCGGCAAGCCCGACCGGCACCGAGCCGCTCGACGTCGGCTAAGGTTCCCCCGCTTCCGAGCAGCCCTCACATGGTCTTGCGATAGACCAGCAGCGATTTGAAATCGTCGAGCCGTTCGACCGGCCGCTCGTTCTCCCAGGCGGCGATGATCGGCTGCGTTTTGTCGAAGCCGTTCGAGCCGCTGTAGAAGAGAATGTGGCCGCCCGGCCGGGTCTTGGCGGTGAACAGGTCGAGCAGCACACGATCGTCGATGCCGCCGTATTCCGCGCTGGTGGTATTGGCGGAGAAGAACTCGCAAAGGTGAAACAGGTTCACGACGTCGAAGTCGGGAAGCAGCCGCGGGTTGGTCAAATAGATATCGCCGAAGTACGCCAGGTAGGATTTGGCGACGGCCGCATTGTCGATCACCAGCGAGACATAATCATCGTATTCCCCCTTAGAGGCCGTGATCGCGAAGACGACGTTGCCCGCGCCCAGCTCCGCCTGCCGCCGCCCGATCACGTGATGGGTGCCGGTGCCGAAATGGTAGATCAGCTTGTTGCTGATGCCTTCGGCTTCGACCCACTCGTTAAAATGCACGTCGCAGGGACAGACGTCGGGATGCAGGCCCCACTTCTCCCACCAGTTCAACATTGTAGCTCTCCCCGGATGGTTCACGCCGGCGCCTCCGCGAGAGCCGCTGGGCGCGCCGTCCGTCCCGCGACCGGCGAGCCCGTCATTTCGAATACGCGCTGGTGCGGCTCGGCATCTGCGACCGCGCGTCCGGTCGAGATCACAATGGTGCCCGGCAGCCGTTCGGACAGCAATGCGTAGAGTTGGCGCGCCTCGGATTCTTGCAGTGTCGACACTCCCTCGTCGAGCAGCAGAATGGTCGGCCGGTAGACTAGCGCGCGAACGAACCCGGCGCGCTGCTGCTCGCCGCCCGACAGCACCGCGTTCCATTCGGCCTCCTCGTCGAGCCGCTCCGTCAGGTGCCCAAGACCGGCAGCGGTCATGGCATCGTGCAGCGTGACGTCGTCGACCTCCTCGGCGAGCAGCGGATAGCTGAGCGCCTGCCGCAATGAGCCGAGCGGAAAGTACGGCCGTTGCGGCAAGGCGAGAACGCGGGTGCCGCGGGGAAACCGAACCTGGCCCTCGCCGAGCGGCCAAGTCCCGGCGAGCCCACGGAACAGGCTCGACTTGCCGGCTCCCGACGCACCGCTTACCAGCAACCGGTCGCCGGCGGCCAGCTTGAGCGACGGCACCGAAGCGATCGGCGCACCGTCAGGCAGCCTGACCACCAGATCCCGGATCGACAGTTCCTGGCCCGGAGCCGGCGCCATGTCGATTGCCGCACCGGCCAGACCGGGACGGTCGACCTCGCCCATCGCGGCCTCGAACTGCGCCACGCGGTTCATCACGGCGCGCCATTCTGCGATCTTGGCATAGGATGTGATGCAAAAGGCGAAGGCGCTTTCCACCTTCTGGAACGCCAGCGCGGCCTGCATCAGGACGCCGAGCGTAATGGCGCTTGCCAGATAGGCCGGCGTGACAATGAGGGCCGGGAAGACGGTGGAGACGTGGTAGTAGCCGAAGATAAAGCCGTTGAGGCCGTTCTGCCGGTTCACCAGCGAAACCCAGTTTCGCACCAGCGACGTGAAACGCCGCCGCAGCTCCGAGCGTTCGACCGCCTCCCCGCCCATCAGCGCAACCGCGTCGGCGTGATCGGTGACGCGGGCGAGCGCGAAGCGGAAGTCGGATTCGTAGCGCTGCTGTCGGAATTGCAGCGGGATCAGCGGCCAGCCGATGAAGTGGGCCACGACCGTGCCGAGCGCCGCATAGCCGATGGCCAGCAGTACCAGGTAGCCGGGAAACGCCAGGTCGGTCCCGAACAGCGGCAGCGGGGCGACCAGCGAAATGCCCCACAGGATCCATGCGAAGGACAAGAGCGACACGATGCTCTGGAGAAATCCGGTGCCCAGTTCGTGAGTGCGCTGAATGAACAGCAGGACGTCGTTGCCGATGCGCAAATGGATGTTGTCGACGGTCTGATCGACGAAGCGGATGCGGTAGTGGCGGCCTTCCGCCATCCAGAGCGCGACGTATCGCTGCGTCATCCACTCGCGCCAGCGGATGATGAGAGTTCTGGCCGAACCAGTATTGTCCCATGCCGGACAGGATCGCGCCGACCGTGATGACGACGAAAACCAGCAATGCGTTGCGGACGCCGCCACCGTCGCGGACTTCGATCGCGTTGAAGAACGACCTATTCCATTCGTTCATCTTGACAGCGACAAACACGACGAACAACTCCGAGCCGACCACGCCGGCAAGGAGGCCGCACGCCCGCCATCGATCCTGCGACCGGAAATAAGGCAGCGCGAGGTGCATGAACGTCTGGAGCGCGCTCAGGACATTCTTCATGGGCCTTCACTCGACACAAAGGTCAGTCATAATCATGGATGACCCGGTTACGGGGATGATCGGCCCACGCAGCCCGACCGGCTGAAGGCGTGATGTCCGCGGAGTTCCGTCAAGGAGTATCAAATGACCTTCTCCCCTCACAAGGACCCGGCCCCCGGCGATGCCCGCGCGGCCGACGCCATCGACCTCGTCGTGGTGCCGCGTACCGTCGATCTTGGCCACCTGTCGGTCCGCCGCGCGCTGCCGCACGTCAAACGCCGCATGGTCGGTCCGTTCATCTTCTTCGATCACTTCGGGCCGGCGGAATTCCGCGCGGGCGACGGCATCGACGTCCGGCCGCACCCGCATATCGGCCTCTCTACCGTGACGTTCCTCTTCGACGGTGAAATCATACACCGCGACAGCCTGGGCAGCGACGTGCCAATCCGTCCCGGCGCGGTCAACTGGATGACCGCCGGCCGCGGCATCGTCCATTCCGAGCGCACCGCGGCCGATCATCGCGCCGGCGGCGAACCGTTGCATGGCCTGCAGCTATGGGTCGCCCTGCCGGCGGCTCACGAGGAGATCGAGGCCGCCTTCGCGCATCACGACGCGGACAGCCTCCCTACGCTCAGCGCGGAGGGCAAGTCGATCCGCCTCATTGCCGGCAGTCTTTACGGTTTGAAGTCGCCGGTACCGACGCTGTCCGAAACCGTCTTCGCCGACGTACAACTGACGGCGGGCGCCGTCCTGCCGATCGATCCGGAAACCGAGGAGCGGGCCATCTACGTGGTCTCGGGCGAAATCGACATCGCCGGAGACCGCTTCGGGGCCGGGCAGCTTCTGGTCCTGCATCCCGGCGATGCGATCAGCGTCAGCGCACTCCTGGACGCCCGGATCGCACTGGTCGGCGGCGCAGCGATGGATGGGCCGCGCCATATCTGGTGGAATTTCGTCTCGTCCCGCAAGGAGCGGATCGAGCAGGCGAAGGCCGACTGGAAATTGGGGCGCTTCGATACCGTGCCGGGAGACGAAAAAGAGTTCATCCCGCTGCCGGACTAGTGCCGGATGAGTCAGATTGAGTTCCGTTGTCCGTCATTGCGAGGAGCTTAAGCGACGAGGCAATCCAGTGTTCTCAACAAGCTGGATTGCTTCGCTTCGCTCGCAATGACCCACGGCTACAACAGCCGCCAGGCGCGCAATTCCACGCGCCTCGCCTTGCGCTCCGCAGTCGCCACCGCGATGGTCTTGTTCAGCCATGCAAGCTCGCCGTCGCCGGTCTCGAACCGCATGACGGTGCGGAAGAAATAGCTCGCCGAGTCCACGTCCTCGCCGCGCCCGAGCCTCGCCATCACCTCCGGCGGACCATGCCGAAGGCCCTGGCTCAGCACCTGGATGACCGCGCCGCCCTGCTCCTTGATGGCGTAGCGCGCATCGAGCTCGAGGACGCCATCGCTGCGCAGGATTTGCCAGTCGGCGCCGCCGATAAGTTCGCCGCGCATCTCGGGCCCTTCGAAAGAGCCGGCCCCGATATAGACCAGACGCCGCTCTCCCAAGGGCGCCGGTCCCAGCGAAATAAGCTCGCCAACCTCCGCCGAGAGGTTGAACAGGAACTCGAACTTCAGCATGCGGACACTCTTCAGGCCACGGGTTCGTTGCGCAGGAACGCGGCCACGGCGCGGTCCGACTGTAGCTTCACCAGATCGTCCGCGGACGGCAATTGCGGCTTGTCGCGCGCGGCGTTCACCATGCACAGAAATCCCAGCGGCTCGCCTTGGGTGGCGCGAAACTGATGCCAGGTCATCGGCGGGACGGTAACGAGATCGTGGGTCTCGATCCGGCCGGATCTCGTCGCCGACCAGGCAATGGCCCCGCCCGCGCAGGATCATGACCGCGTGCATATGTTCATGCCGCTCCAGCGTCGAAAATCCCCCCGCCGCCACCTCGAAGTAGCGCAGTTCGCCATGCATCTCCGGATCCGAGAACAGGACCTGCCGGGTGATCGACTTGAATAGCGTCCGGTCGTCCTCCTTATAGGGACGCTCCTCCACGCCTTCCCAGCGGTATTTCTGCGCCTTGCGGTGGATCGTTCGCCCGTGGTCCATGGCGACGCCTGCCTCATTGTCCAAAATTGCAACCGTGGACATCAGCCACGAATGCCGCAGTCGCTTCAACCAGATGCTCGCGTGCTTCGAGCAGATTGCCGCCAATCAGTAACATGACGTCCGGCCCATAGAATTCAAGCATCTCGGCCACGCGGTCGCGCGTCATGCCGCCGGCCGGAACCGGCATGCACGGGCGCTGTCCGTCGCGATCCGCCAGCGCCGCCTCTGCCAGAGCCCGGCAGGTCTCCGGCGAATAGCCGAATCGGCCGCCATGATTGGGAAACACCACGGCGTCCGCGCCCATGACGCGAAACAGCTTTCCCAGCAGACATGGCGGGGCAATCCGGGCCGCTCCCGCCATACTGGGATGCGCGATGAACGCCATACCAGGGTGGTCTTTCACCAGCGCGATGAAAATTGGCGACGCCCGCAACCATCGGCGCGATCAGCACCGTGTCGATGCCCACGTCGATCGCGCAGGCGATCTGCCGCTGCATGCCGGCGAAATCGCCGGAGAGGCTCGGCGCATATCGCGCAGGAGGGCCGTCCCGCCTGATCGAGCCGAGACTTGCGGCAACGGCCTTCACCCGTTCCGCGAACGGCGAATAGGCCTGATCGGCCAGGCCATGATCGTCCTTGATGTAGTCGATGCCTCCCTCTGCAAAACGGGCGGCAAGATCGGCGAGCGCGGCCGGCGGCAGTCCCTGCGGCTTGAGCGCCGAGCAGGTCAACGCGCGATGCGTCGCTCCCGCTCGCTCTCGCAGTCCCTGCACGCCATGGCGCGGACCGCCGAGCGACGCACTCAGCCCGGGCGGCAGGTCGACGTCCCACAGGACGACATCGTCGTGCAGCGAGCTGTTGCCGAACAGCATGTTCAGCAGTTGGCCGGGATCGTCATTCACGGTCGCCGTCGCCAGCGAAATCGTGACATCGAACAGGCCGGACACGACCTCTCGAATCGATTCGACGCGTCCGACGATTTCCGTCAGGACAAAGTCGTCGGAGATCGCCGTCAGTGGCATTTCGACGCTCTGCTCGACCGCGAGCGCACTGGCGCGCGCGTCGATCGACCGCGCGTCGCAACGGATGCGATAGATAGCTATTAAGCGCGGATACACCAAGATTCGACCGGTCAGGAGCAGTGGACCGGGCCGTTCTTAGTATCCAATCGCGCGGCGATCAAATGGGCCGAGAGCCGGCCTGACTGCCCGCCAGACCCGCCGCCGAACCAGTTCGATCCCGCAAATCGCAATTGCGAGCAGGCCGACCGCGGCAAGCCCGAGCAGGAACGCACCGCACAGGGCGACAAGCGTCAGACCCGCAAATCCCAGAACCAGGATTGGCCGTACCCCGCAGCCCGTGCCGCTGGACGGCACCAAGTGTGGCCTCATCGGACAATAGAGTGCCGGTGAGGCGGCAGTCCATCGGCGATCAATGATGAAATTGTCGTTGGCTGCTTTGCACCGGGACGGGGAAGGTCGTTGAAACATCCTTGGTCGCTGCGACTGGTCCGGCTTGCGCTTCACGCACCATCCGCCGTGGGCGGTGAGTAGAAGCGAATTCTCAGCAGAGCATAACCGATTCGCGGGCTGCGAACGGCCGCCGTCCGCCTTGTCGATCACCATCGTTCGACAGCGGGCACTCCGTCCAACACCTCGACGATGCGGGCGCGCGTGGCCGGGGTGGTGTCGGCTGGCAGCGCATCGGCGGCGAAGAAGCCATGGGCGACGATCTCGTGATTTGGGACTGGCGCTTTGACCTGCCGGAAATGACGCACCACGAACAGCGCAACGTGGTCCCGCCGGGATGCACGCCGGTTGAAATAGACCCCGTGCAGGTCCGGCGGGGCGGTGAGTTCGATGCACCCCTCCTCCAAGAGTTCGCGGGCGAGCGCATCGCGCAGCGACTCGTTCGCCTCCACGCCACCGCCAGGCAAGTGCCAGCCCGACACGTAGCTGTGCTTCACGAGAAAAATCCGCCCCTGGCCGTCGACGACCAGCGCCCGCACACCGAGCGTCAGGCCCCGCGCGAACCGCCAATAGAAATGCATGACGCGCCGTAGCACCGGTTCAAGTGCCTGGCGGGTGCGCTCGATCAAGTCCGGCCCTCATGCTGACAAGCGCAGAAAGGGCCATCAACAACGGCTTGTCAAAGGTGCGGAGTTCCTGTTTTCTCTAGTTTAGAATATATCTAAATTGAATATCTCGGGTCCTGGAGAGGCAACATTGAAACGCTTCAGCGAACTCACCGAGCAGGAAGTCGTGGCGCTTGCCATCACCTCCGAGGACGAGGACAGCCGCATCTATCGCGGCTTCGCCATGGGATTGCGCGACAATTTTCCCGCCTCCGCCAAGGTCTTCGACGAGATGGCCGAAGAAGAAGTGCGTCACCGCACAATGCTGATCGACCTCTATCAGCGGAAATTCGGCGACTACCTGCCGCTGATCCGGCGCCAGGACGTCAAGGGCTTCATGAAGCGCAAGCCGCTCTGGTTGGCCTCGCATCTGGGGATCGAGGAGACCCGAAAATTCGCCGAGCAGATGGAGTTCGAGGCCGAGCGGTTTTATCGCAAGGCGGCCGAATCGACGCGCGACGCCTCGACCCGCAAGCTGCTGATGGACCTCGCCGAGATCGAGGCCCGGCACGAGGACCTCGCCCACAAGCTCGGCGCCCAGGTCAGCAAGACCGAGCGCGTGGACGAAGAGGAGACGGCACGGCGGATGTTCGTGCTACAGTATGTGCAGCCGGGCCTGGTCGGGCTGATGGACGGTTCGGTGTCGACGCTCGCGCCGCTGTTCGCCGCAGCGTTTGCGACCCACAACACCTGGGAGACCTTCCTGGTCGGTATGGCGGCGTCAGTTGGCGCGGGCATTTCGATGGCCTTCGCCGAGGCGCTATCCGACGACGGATCGCTGACCGGCCGAGGCGCACCGGTGATGCGCGGCACGGTCACCGGGATCATGACCACGGTGGGAGGCGTCGGCCATACGCTCCCCTACCTCATTCCGGACTTCTGGACCGCGACCATCGTGGCGATCGTGGTGGTGGCGATCGAACTGGTGGCGATCTCGTATATCCGACACCGGTACATGGACACACCGTTCCTTGCCGCTGCTTTTCAGGTTGTGATCGGCGGCGTTCTGGTGTTTCTCGCGGGCATCCTCATCGGCAGTTCGTGAATGACGACCTACGTCCTGGCGCACCTGTCGGACCCACACCTCGGCCCGCTCCCCCGTCCGCGCCTTGCCGAACTCGCCGGCAAGCGGGCGATCGGCTATCTCAACTGGTGGCGTAAGCGCGGCCGCATCCATCAGGGCGACATTCTGCGTCGCGTCGTTTCCGACCTCAAAGCTCAGGCCTACGACCACATCGCGGTCACCGGCGACCTCGTCAACATCTCGCTGCCCGGCGAATACGCACCGGCGCTTGCGTGGCTCGAATCGCTCGGCTCGTCGCACGACGTGACCCTCGTGCCCGGCAACCACGACGCCTATGTCTGGGCGGCGGCGCGGTTTCCGCAGGCCCAATGGGGCCGCTACCTGAGCGGCGACGCTGCCGCCAATGCCGCAGCAGCGAGCGAGCCGACATTCCCGTTTCTGCGCCAGCGCGGCCCGCTCGCGCTGATCGGGCTGTCGAGCGCGGTGCCGACCGCGCCGCTGATGGCCAGCGGCGAGCTCGGCGGCGACCAAGTGGCGCGCTGCGCGGAATTGCTCGAGCGCTGCCGCCGCGAGGACCTGTTCCGGGTGGTGCTGATTCATCATCCGCCGGTGAGCAAGCCGAAGCACCACTTGCGGCGGCTGGTCGACAGCCGTGCGTTCTGTGAAGCGCTCGCCCGGTACGGCGCCGAGCTTGTCCTGCACGGGCACGCTCATGCCCATCTGGTGAGCTACCTCGAAGGGCCGCAGCGCCGGATACCGGTAGTGGGCGTGCCGTCGGCCTCCGAGGTGCCGCCCGGCGAACACGACGCCGCAGCATACAATCTCTACCGGATCGGCCGGGATGGCGGAGGATGGCGCTGCGAGGTGATCTCACGCGGCTTTTCCCGCGATCCGCAGGACAGCCTCGGCATCACAGAATTGCGACGACTTGTTTTCACCGAGAGCTAGGGATTGCTGCCCGGGAACAGGATCGCGGCCGCCACCAGGGTAGCCAGTCCCGCCAGCACGCCGAACAGGAATGCCTGCACCGCACGCCGGCGGCGCTGGCGCCGTTCAAATTTCGCCTCGCGCTTGAGATCGCCAAGTATCGGCAGGGTGCCATCGGCCAGCGCGCGCTCCCGCTCGACCAGCCGCTGCGCCAAATACCTCGTCACCGCGTCGACCATCTCGACCACGTTGCCGGTTTCCGCCAGCACCTTGCGGCCGTAGCGCGTGTCCTGGACGAAGCGATAGATCCGCTTGTCGCGCCCCATGGCGACATGCGCGATGAAATCGATCCACAACCGCGGCGTCTCGCCCCGGCTGATGCCCCGATCGAATATATCGACCTCGTTCGGCACTTCCGCGAAGACCGGGTCCAAGGCCTCGTTCAACAGTTCGAGCCGCGCGACCTCGGCGTCGTGCAGATCGACCACCACGCCGGTGCGTTCGGCCTGGTCGACCCGCGCCTTGCGCAGCGCATCCTTCAGCCGGCCGGTCGAATGCGGCGTGTCGGGTTCGGATGCCCCCCCGATGACCTCGACCTTGCGTTTACGACCCCACATCAGCGCAGCCTAGCAACCGGATGAGGGCGGCGCAAAGGCGCGGCGGATTCAGCATCTCGTTTCGATTTGGCCGTGACAATCGGGCGACATCGCGTTTCCGCGAGCCTCAACCGGACGGCACGATGCCAAAAGGCCGCGCCCAGGCGAGACCGTCCTCGGTGCGCTTGCGCGGGCGGTACTCGCATCCCACCCAGCCGGCATAGCCGCTGCGATCGAGCGCGGCGAAGATTGACGGATAGTTGACCTCGCCCTCGTCCGGCTCGTGCCGCGACGGCACCGCCGCGATCTGGACGTGGCCCACCACCGGCAGATGTTTTTCGAACCGCCGGATCAGATCGCCGCCGACGATCTGCACATGGTAGAAATCGAACTGGACGCGGACATTCGGCCGGCCGACTTTGGTGATGACGTCGGCGGCATGCTCGGGCCGGTTGAGGAAATAGTCCGGCCGGTCGCGCGGATTGATCGGCTCGATCAGCAGCGTGATGTTCTTCTCGGCTGCGAGATCGGCGGCGCGCGCGAGGTTCTGGACGAAGACCGTCTCGGCGGCCGGCCGCTGCTCGGGCGGTACCTTGCCGGCGAGGCAATGGATCTGGCAGCCGCCGAGCGCGACGATGTAGTCGAGCGCCTGCCGGAACAGCGCCGCGAATTCCGCCTCGCGGCCAGGGATCGCCGCCACGCCGAATTCGCCCGATGCCGCCTGCCCGGGCGCGGTGTTGACACCGAGAACGGTGAGGTTGTGCCGGTCGATCTCGGCCCGCAGCGCCGATGGCGCATGGTCGTAGACGAACTGCAATTCGACGGCGCGAAAGCCCGCCGCCGCGGCCGCGCCGAACCGCTCGATCAGCGGGCGCTCGGTAAAAAGGTACCCAAGATTGGCCGCAAAACGGGGCATAGCGATTCTCCGGCAACGCTCCGGGTACCTATGGAGCACGGGCCGCGGGTGCCGCAACCTTGGCGGTTTGGCTGCCATCGCCGCGCGGATTGACTGAGAAATCCACCTGGCCGGCGGTCCGGACCAGACACCGGCCCCAAAAAGCGAAAACCCCGCTGGGGGAAGCGGGGCTCGCAATCCAGACGATTGCCGGGGTCGTTGGGGGGGGGAGGCAACCGTCAGTGTTAACTTTATAGCCCGCTTCTGTTTCAAACGTGTTTCGTCGCCACGCAATGTGGTTTCGCCATTTATGGCGGAATCCGCGCGTTGTGTCGTGGTTTGTGGCGAAATCATGCGAAAGTGTCTTGCTGGGCTCTTTGCTCCGCGACCCAAGCCGTTCTGGAGACAAGTCGAGCCTAATTGCCCGTATTGTTTGAACAGGCGCCGGGTACGCCTGCCGAAGCCCCGCTGGCGGGGCCGTCCTGCTGCCCCCGTCGAAAGCGAGGGGGCGGAGCGCCGGAAGGCGCAACCAACTCCGCGCTCATGAGGCGCGGCGCGCGCCGTGGTCGGGCGCGCACGCCTGCCGGCGCTCCACCGCGGCGATGGCTCTCATCTCCCTTGAGATGATCACCGGCTCCGGGCCGCGCTTCGCGGGAGGCATTGGCGCCTCACCGTCAGCGAGCTCCTCGCGGCCGGCTCATAGTGGCCAGGCGGGCGGAGCCCCGGAACCGCCCGGGTGCGTGGCTGCGAACCACGCCCGCAGGCGCCGCATCCTGTCCCGCTGTCACGACGCCTCGCGAGAGCGCCCTCGAACGGACAAGACACATGTAGGAATATATACAGTAGGAATAAATGTCAAGAGCGATTGACTGTGATATATCAATACCGATATAATGAAGGGGTGAAACCCATAGAGTTTCTTGGCAATTCTCTGGAACGCCTCCGCAGCTTTCCGGAGCGGGCGCGCCGCGAGGCGGGATATCAATTGGAACGGGTGCAGCGAGGACTCGATCCGGACGACTGGAAGCCGATGCAAAGCGTTGGCAGGAGCGTTCGGGAAATTCGTGTCAGGGATGCCTCTGGGGCGTATCGGATCATCTACGTCGCGCGTTTTCAAGATGCGATCTATGTGTTGCATGCCTTTACAAAAAAGACCCAGCGCACGACGGAACGCGACCTGACGATCGCGGCGACACGCCTCAAGCAGTTGGAAAGGACAAAGCCTCCATGAAAAAACAGCGGTTTGACAGCGTTTGGGACGCGCTCGAAGCTTCTCCATCCGCGGCCGCGAACATGAAGGCACGCGCCGAGCTGATGATCGCACTGCGCGAAACGATCGATGGCTGGCACGTCAATCAGGCTGCTGCCGCCAAACGGCTTGGGCTGACGCAGCCGCGCCTCAACGATCTCCTGCGCGGGCGGATTACGAAATTCAGCCTCGATGCGCTGATGGAGATTGCGGCGCGCGGCGGCCTGACGGTGCGCGTCGAAATCGCGCGGCCAGCGGCGTGATGCGCGCGTAGGCACGCGGCGCTGGGCGCCGCTTTGCCCACTCTATCGAATTCGCGAGTCGAGGCCTGCACCGTTCGATAAATGCGCCGCAAGCGATCGATTTGGCGCGTCAGGAGATCGCTTGAGCGATCGGCGAGCGCAACCGTAAAGAAGAACGTTCCGCCCTTGATGTTGGCGCGCCGGTATCGCGTCATGCGAAAGCATAACACGGGTTAAACGCGTGGGCACGCGGCGCTGTGCGCCGCTTTGCCCACCCTACGGAATTGCGAGCCGCAACAGTCTCAATACGACCGTGGCAAACCCAGCACGTGTTCGGCGAGGTACGACAGGATCAAGTTGGTCGAGATCGGCGCGGTCTGGTAGAGCCGCGTCTCGCGAAACTTGCGCTCGATGTCGAACTCCTCGGCAAAGCCGAAGCCGCCGTGGGTCTGCACGCACATGTCGGCCGCAGCCCAGGAGGCGTCGGCGGCCAAGAAGCTTCGCCATGTTGGCCTGTTCACCGCAGTCGAGATTGGCCTCATAGCGTGCCGCCGCCTCGCGCACCATCAGTTCGGCGGCGCGCATCTGCGCATAGGCCCGCGCGATCGGAAACTGCACGCCCTGGTTCTGGCCGATCGGCCGGCCGAACACCACGCGCTCTTTCGCGTAGCTTGAGGCTTTGCGCGATAAACCACTTGGCGTCGCCGACGCATTCCGCTGCGATCAGGATGCGCTCGGCGTTCATGCCCGAGAGAATGTAGCGGAAGCCCTGCCCCTCCTCGCCGACCAGGTTGTCGGCCGGCACTCGCAAGTCGTCGATGAACAGCTCGGTGGTGGCGTGGTTCATCATGGTGCGGATCGGGTTGATGGTGATGCCCGCGCCCTGCGCGAGCCGCATGTCGACCAGGAACACCGACAGGCCGTCGGTGCGCTTCTTCACCTCTTCACGTGGTGTCGTGCGGGCGAGCAGGAGCAGCAGGTCGGAATGCTCGGCGCGCGAGGTCCAGATCTTCTGGCCGTTGATGACGTAGTGGTCGTTGCCCTCGCGCACCGCAGTGGTGCGCAGGCTGAGCGTGTCGGTGCCCGATGTCGGCTCGGTGACGCCGAACGCCTGCAGCCTGAGCTTGCCCGACGCGATCTGCGGCAGCCAGCGCGCCTTCTGCTCGGGGCTGCCGTGACGCAGCAGCGTGCCCATGGTGTACATCTGGGCGTGGCAGGGCGCGCCATTGCAGCCGGCCGACTGGATCTCCTCCATGATCGCGGCCGCCGCCGTCATGGTGAGGCCGCTGCCGCCGTACTCTTCCGGAATGAGCGCGGCGAGAAATCCCGCCTCGGTCAGCGCCGCGACGAACTCGGTCGGATAGCCGCGCTCGCGGTCGAGCCGGCGCCAGTATTCGCCGGGAAATTTCTCGCACAGCGCGCGCACCGCGGCGCGGATTTGCGCGAGTTCGTCGTTGTTGGTTGTATCTTCGACCATCGGTCTAATCTCGCGCGGCAAACTCGGTTCACCTCTCCCGCTTGCGGGGGAGGTCGGCGCACGAAGTGCGCCGGGAGGGGGAAATCGAGCGATGGTACCCCCTCCCCACCCCTCCCCCGCAAGCGGGGGAGGGAGCAGAGAGAGCAAGCGGCCAGAGTGCGCAATCAAATTACACCGGGTCCCAGGAGAACACGTCGCTCGATCGTTCGAGCGGCGTGAACGAGGGACCGAACGCGCCCTTGAGCTGCTGGTCGATCTTCTCCGGCGTCCAGCCGTCGGAGCGATGCAGCGTGCGCACCGGGCGCGGCTGGCTGAACAGGAAGATCTCGTTGTTGCGCACGCCGAAGATCTGCCCGCAGATGCCGTCGGCGCTTGTCCGAGGCGAGATAGACCGTGAGCGGCGCGATCTTCTCCGGCGTCATCTGCTGGAAGCTCTCGACCCGCGCCTTCTCCTCCGGCGTCTCGGCCGGGATCGAGTCGATCATGCGGGTCCAGGCGAACGGCGCGATGGCAGTTCGAGCGCACCTTGAAGCGCATGCATGTCGAGCGCGATGCCGCGCGATCAGCCCGACGATGCCGAACTTCGCCGCCATGTAGTTGGCCTGGCCGAAATTGCCGACCAGCGCCGAGGTCGAGGTCATGTGCACGAAGGCGCCGGAATTCTGCTCGCGGAAATGCGCCGCGCAGGCCCGGCTCATGTTGAACGAGCCGTTGAGGTGGACGTTGATGCACATCCGACCAGTCCGACCAGCTCATGCGGTGGAAGATGCGGTCGCGCAGGATGCCGGCGTTGTTGACGAGAATATCGACGCGGCCGAAGGCTGTCGAGCGCGGCCTTGACGATCTCGTCGGCGTTCTGCGGCTCGGCGATCGACAGCGTCGAGGCGATCGCCTCGCCCGCCCTTCGCCTTGATCTCGTCGACCACCTGCTGCGCCGGGCCAGCGTCGGCGCCCGCACCTTCGAGGCTCGCGCCGATGTCGCAGACCACGACCTTGGCGCCCTCCTGCGGCCATCAGCAGCGCGATGCCGCGGCCGATGCCGCGCGCGGCTCCGGTGACGATGGCGACCTTGCCGGCGACGATACCTGTCATGCGATGTCCTTCACCTCTACTGCCGCCTGTGGGTCAGCACGTCATCCCCGGGCCCGACCCGGGGGGCCATCTTCTTCGTAAGATGATGGATTGCCGGGTCAAGCCCGGCAATGACGAGATCCTAGCCCCAGACCTCGTCGGCGACCTCGACCAGACGGCGACAGTTTCGCCCACTGCTCGTCCTCGGTCAGCGTATTGCCCTCCTCGGTCGAGGCAAAGCCGCACTGCGGCGACAGGCAGAGCTGGTCGAGCGGCGCGTATTTCGCCGCCTCGTCGATGCGACGCTTGAGCTCGTCCTTGGTCTCCAGCTGCGCCGGTCTTGGTCGTCATCGAGGCCGAGCACCACGGTCTGCCCCTTGCGCAGGTGCTTGCAGCGGCTCGAAGTTGCCGGCGCGGTCGGTGTCGTACTCCATGAAATAGCCGTGCACCTTGATGCGGTCGAACAGGACCTCGGCCACCGGATCATAGCCGCCGGTACCCATGAAGGTCGATTTGTAGTTGCCGCGGCACAGATGCATGGTGATCGTCATGTCGGCGGGAATGTCCGACATCGCCGCGTTGATCAGGTCGCCGTAGAGCTCGGCGAGCTTCTGCGGATCGTCGCCGCGCCCGTCTCTGGCTCTTGCGGTATTTCGGGTCGCACAGCATCGCGATGAAGACCTCGTCGAGCTGCAGGTAGCGGCAGCCGGCATCGGCGAAGGCGCGCACCGCCTTGCGGTAGGCGTGCGCCGAGGTCGTGGAAGAATTCGCTCGATGATCGGGATAGACCTTGGCGTCGACCGCATCGCGGCCGCGCCGGCCGTAGGCGGCCGACGGCGCCGGGATGGTGATCTTCGGCGTGCGCGTGGTGTGGGCCTTCACGAATTTGAAATGCTCGAGCATGGGATGGTTCGGAGAAGCCGACCTTGCCGACGACGCGGGCGCCCTCGGCGCGCGTCTGCACGCCGGCGAACGCGACTCCCTGCGTCCATGGCGTAGCGCTCGACGCCGTCGAGGCCCCACAGGAAGTCGAGATGCCACCACGAGCGGCGGAATTCGCCGTCGGTGATGCGCCTGCAGGCCGACCTCCTCCTGCTTCTTGATCACGCGCTCGATCTCGCGGTCCTCGACCGCCTTGAGCTGCGCCTCCGCAATCTCGCCTTTGGCGCGCTTCTCGCGCGCCTCTTTCACGGCGGGCGGACGCAAGAGGCTGCCGACATGGTCGGCGCGGAACGGCGGCTTGGTTCGTTGCATGTTGTTTCCTCCTGTGTCCGGGACGCGCCGGACCTATCGCCCAAACCTCCTGCGCCACTTCGACGACGCGGCGCAAGCTTCGCCCATTGCTCGTCCTCGGTGAGGAGATTGCCTTCCTCGGTCGAGGCGAAGCCGCATTGCGGCGACAGGCAGAGCTGTTCGAGCGCGATGAATTTCGCCGCCTCGTCGATGCGACGCTTGAGCTCGTCCTTGGATTCGAGCCGTCCGCTCTTCGAAGTGACCAGCCCCAGCACCACGGTCTTGCCCTTCGGCACGAAGCGCAGCGGCTCGAAGCCGCCGGCCCGGTCGCTGTCGTACTCCATGAAGTAGCCGTCGATCCTGATCTCGTTGAACAGGATTTCCGCGACCGGCTCGTAGCCGCCCGAAGCGACGAAGGTCGACTGGAAGTTGCCGCGGCAGAGATGCATCGCGGTCGTCATGTCCGCCGGCACGTCGGAGATCGCGGCGTTGATCATGCGGGCGTAGACGTGCGGCAGCTCGTCCGGATTTTCGCCGCGGTTCGTCACCACGTCGCGCAGCTTGGGATCGCACAGATAGGTGAAGTTGACCTCGTCGAGCTGGAGATAGCGGCAACCGGCATCGGCGAACGCGCGCACCGCCTTGCGGTAGCCCTCGCCGAGGTCGCGGTAGAAATCGTCCATCGACGGATAGATCGACGCCGGTACGGCATCGCGGCCGTAGCGGAAATGCAGCGAGGACGGCGACGGGATCGTCATCTTCGGCGTGGCGCGCGTGTGGGCGGCGACGAACTTGAAGTGCTCGATCATCGGATGCGGCTGGTAGCCGCCGAGCTTGCCGGTGACGCGCAGCATCATCGGCCGCGGTTGCGGGCCCTGGAACGCGATCTTGCGCACGCCGAGATAGGCCTCGACGCCATCGAGTTCGGCCGAGGAAGTCGTAGTTCCAGAATGCGCGGCGAAATTCGCCGTCGGTGATCGACTTGAGGCCGGTGTCTTGCTGTTTGCGAATGACCTTTTCGATCTCGCGGTCTTCCACCGCCTGCAGTTCGGCGTCGCCGATCTCACCCTTCTCGCGCTTCGCCCGCGCCTCTTTCAGGGCGGCGGGACGCAGCAGGCTGCCGACATGATCGGCGCGAAACGGCGGTGTTGTTCGGTGCATGCTCCCTCCGCGTCATGGCCGGACTTGTTCCGGCCATCCACGCCTTCTTCTGGCGGCATTCAAGACGTGGATGCCCGGGACAAGCCCGGGCATGACAAATTGACGACCTGTATTCACCGCCGGACGCCTGCCTTCGCGGGCGACCGTGTAAGGCTACTCCGCCGCCGCCAGGGCCGCGGCTTTGCGCTCCAGCACGAAGTCGTACTTGACCTCGTAGAACGGCGTCGTGAGCGTCTCGCCGTTCGGCGCCTTGCCGGCGGGCTTCTTCACGAACTCGACGATCAGCGGCTCCTTCACGCCATAGACCACGTCGGTCTCGATGAACTCGTCGCCCCGCTGGAACAGGTGCGTGACGCAGCCGTGATAGCCGGGCGCGGTGAGGGCGAAATGGATGTGCGCCGGCCGCATGTGGCTGATGTTCGTGCGGTTCATCAGTTCGCCGACGGTGCCGTCCATCGGGATGGTGTAGGCGATCGGCGCGACCGTGCGGATCACGTAGGAGCCGTCCGGCTGCGTGCGATAGAGGCCGCGCATATACGGCCCCTGGGTATCGCGCTGATCTTCGTAGAGCCCCTCGCCGTCGGTCTGCCAGAGATCGAGCACCGCGCCGCCGACCGGCTCGCCGTCGAGGCCGTGCACCACGCCGGTGACGAAGCACGGAATGCCCGGCGCGCCCGCCGCCATATCGCCGCCATCCGCGATCGGCGGCGCGTTCGGGACGTGGAACGGCCCCTCGACGGTCGAGGGCGTGGCGCCGCTCGGCCGCCGGTGGTTGATCGCGTCGACCAGCATGCTGACACCCAGCACGTCCGAGGTCAGAATGAACTCCTGGCGTTTCTGCGAGCACATCTGCCCGGTGCGGGTGAGCCAGTCGATCGCCACCGCCCACTCGGCCTCGGTCGGCTCGATGTCGCGCACGAAGCCGTGCAGATGCTTGATCAGCGACTGCATGATCTGCCGCAGCCGCGGATCGGGGATATCCTTCCAGCGTTCGAGCGCGACGTCGGTCAGATTCTGTTCGGTCACGTAGGGCATGGCTCGCTCCTCAATCCTCGAAAATCAATTGATCTTGCGTCCGCCGCGGGCGATCTCCTGGCGCACGATGTTCGCGCCCTCCACCATGGCGCGCATCTTTCCGAACGCCACCTCGCGTGGAAGATATTTCAGGCCGCAGTCCGGCGCCACCACGATCCGTTCGGCGGCAACATGGGGCAGCGCCTGGCGGATGCGCCCCGCCACGGTCTCGGGCGTTTCGACGGTCTTGTCCAGGAGGTCGATGACGCCGAGGATGACGGTTTTCGACGGCAGCTGCTTGAGCACCGAAAGATCGAGTTTGGGCTGCGCCGCCTCGATCGACACCTGGCCGACGGCCGAGCGCTCGAACTCCGGCAGAAAGTGGTAGCCTGCAGGCTTGTCGCGAACGACGGCGGCGTAGCCGAAGCAAATGTGGGTCGCGGTCGTCCCCTTGACGCCGTCAAGCGCCCGATCGAGCGCCTTGATGCCGAATTGCTGCGCCTTTTCCCAGCGCGATTCCATCCATGGCTCGTCGATCTGCACGATGTCGGCGCCGGCCCTGAACAGATCCTTGATCTCGCCATTGACGGCCGCGGCGTAGTCCATGGCGAGCTTCTCGTCGTCGCCGTAGAAATCGTCCTGACACTGCATCGCCATGGTGAACGGGCCCGGCACCGTGATCTTGATCGGGCGGTCGGTGTGGGCGCGCAAGAACTGAACGTCGCGCACCTCCACCGGTTGCCGTCGCCGGATCTTGCCGACGACGCGCGGCACGGTGGCGATGCCGCCGCTGCGGCTTGGAATCCTGCCGGGATTCTCCAGGTCGATGCCGTCGAGCGCGGTCGCAAACCGGTTGGAATAGCTTTCCCGCCGTTGCTCCCCGTCGGTGATGATGTCGAGGCCGGCGCGCTCCTGGTCGCGGATGGCGAGCACGGTGGCATCGTCCTGCGCCTCCTCGAGCAGCGCGGGCTCGACCCGCCAGAGGTCGTGCAGCCGCACCCGCGGCACGATCTTGGACAGCCGCTCCCGGTCGATCAGCCAGTCCGGCTGCGGATATGAACCGACCAGGCAGGTGGGAAGGAGCATTAAGAGTGCCTGTTGTGCGTGTCCCGAACGCGGCGTCACGCGAAAGCGTGCGCTGCGTCCGGGACAACGAGCAATCTACTTCGCCTTCTCGAACGGGTAGATGGCGTTGCCGGTCTTAAGGTCGGGCGGCGTCAGCACGGTCTGGGTGTCCATGCCCTTGAACTGGTCGACTTCGCCGCTCTTGATGCCGTGATACTGCACCTGCAGCATGCGGCCCTTTTCCCATTCGCCGCCCTGGCCGAATTTCACGTCGCCCAGGATGGTCTTGAACGTCGTCTTGCCGATGTAGTCGGCGAGCACGTCGTCCTTCAGGCTCTTGGTGGCGGCAACCGCGTCGCCCAGCACCTGGATATACGCGTAGCCCCAGGTTCCGAGGTAGTAGCCGAGCGGATCGACGCCTTCAGCGCCGGCGCGCGCCTGGTAGGTCTTCAGGAACGCCTCGGTCGCCGGCAGCATCATCGACGGCACCCAGGTTTCATAGTTGATCCAGCCGTTGAGCAATGGGCCAAGCTGGCGCTTGATCGCGGTCGCCTGCAGGCCGACCATGGCGCCGCCGATCATCTTCGGCTTGTAGCCGATTTCGTTCACGGCGCGCACGATACCGACCGAATCGAGCGGATAGGAGCACACGGCAACGACATCCGCGTTGGATGCCTGGATGGCGCGGATGATCGGCGCGAAGTCGGCGGTGGCCGGCGGATAGGTGCGGTCGTACACGGTCCGCAGCCCGGCCTTCTTGGCGTTGTCCTTGGCGCCGTCGCAGGCGTTCTTCGAGAACTCCTGGTCGGCTGCGATGAACGCCACGGTCTGCGGCTTCGGGTTCTGCTGCGCCGCGACCTCGAAGAAGCCCTCGGTGAAGGCCGGCTTGGTGTTCGGCCCGGACGGGATCATCGCGAAGAATTTCGGATATTTGAATTCGCTGTTCACGCCGAGCCCGAACAGGATGATGAACACCTTGCCCTTCTGCATGATGACCGGCATGGCGGCAGCCGCCGGCACGGTCGCATAGGGGCCGATCACGAGGTCGACTTTGTCGACGTCGATGAGCTTGGTGTAGATGCCCGGCACCGGCGAGGCTTGGCTCTGGTCATCGTAAAAGACGAGCTTCACCGGGCGGCCGAGCAGGCCGCCCTTGGCATTCGTCTCCTCCTCCCAGATCTTCATGCCGAGCAGCGCCGACTTGCCGTTGGGCGAGAGCGGACCGGTCAGCGACATCGAGAAGCCGATGGTCAGCGGCTGCCCGGCCGGGGCCTGAGCCTGCGACGGCGCCGGCAGCACCGCGGACGCGGCCACGCCGGCGAGCGCGGCGACGAGAGCCCGCCATTTCAATCGTGCAAACATGCTTTCCTCCAGGTTGGTGTTTTTTGCAGCTTTTCAGGTCTGCGAGCGCGTTACTTTGCCTTCTCGTACGGATAGTTCAAGTCGCCCGCCTTATACTGCGGCGGGTGGAGAATGACCTCGGTCGAAAGGTCGCGGAAGCCCTTTCGCCTGTGCGAATTCGCAATCACGGTTTCCTCCCACATCGGTCGCGATCAAGGGCTTATCCGGGATTCTTCACGATCCCTCGGGCGAGCCGCGCTGATCAACCGGCTCAGACCTTGCCCCAGACCTCGTCGGCCAATTCGACGATCATACGGAGCTTCGCCCATTGCTCTTCCTCGGCAAGGATATTGCCTTCCTCGGTCGAGGCAAAGCCGCATTGTGGCGAAAGGCAGAGCTGGTCGAGTGCGACATATTTGGTCGCTTCGTCGATCCGGCGCTTGATGTCGTCCTTCTTCTCGAGCTTTCCGCTCTTCGATGTCACCAGACCGAGCACGACCTGCTTGTTGCCTTTGGGCACGAACCGCAGCGGCTCGAAGCCGCCGGCCCGATCGGTGTCGTATTCGAGGAAATATCCGTCGATCTCGACGCCTCCCAGGAGGCGTTCTGCCACGTGTTCGTAGCCGCCGCTGGCGATGAAGGTGGAACGGAAGTTGCCGCGGCAGGAATGCATGGTGATGACCATGTCGGCGGGCCGGCCGGACAGCGCCTCGTTGGTCATGCGCATGTACTTCTCCGGCAAGCGTGTCCGGGTCGTCGCCGCGCGTGCGCGAGCCGTCCTGCTCCTTCGGGTCGCAGATCATCGACCAGGCCGTGTCATCGAGCTGCAGATAGCGGCAGCCGGCGTCGTAGAAGGCGCGGATTGCCTTGCGGTAGGCCTGCGCCACGTCGTGGAAATAAAGATCGAGGTCGGGATAGACCTGCTTGCTGATCGACTGGCGGCCCTGCCGGAAGTGGAACGTCGAGGGCGCCGGGATGGTCATCTTGGGCGCAACGCCGGTGTGGTCCTTGACGAAGCGGAAATGGTCGATGTGAGGATGGGTCGAAGAAGCCGAGCTTGCCTGACGACACGCACGCTCTCGGCCTTGGTCTCGACACCCGCGAACGTGATCCCTGCGCCGGTTGAATAAAGCTCGACGCCATCGAGGCCCTTGAAGAAATCGAATTGCCACCAGGAGCGGCGGAACTCGCCGTCGGTCGCGAGCTTGAGCCCGATCTCCTCCTGCTTCTTGATGATCTTCTCGATCTCGCGGTCCTCGACCTCCTTGAGCTGAGCGGCCGTGATTTCACCCTTGGCGTGCTTCGCGCGCGCCTCTTTCAGCGCCGCGGGGCGCAGCAGGCTGCCGACATGGTCGGCGCGGAATGGCGGCTTGGCTCTGGCGGTCATTTCTTACACCTTGGTCTCTCCTCGTCATGGCCGCGCTTGTCGCGGGCATGACGGCGGATATGGTCCGCGTGCGGCTTCACTTGCCCCAGACCTCGTCGGCGAGCTCGATGATCATGCGCAGCTTCGCCCATTGCTCCTCCTCGGCCAGCACGTTGCCCTCCTCGGTCGAGGCGAAGCCGCATTGCGGCGACAGGCAGAACTGTTCGAGCGGGGCGAACTTGGCTGCCTCGTCGATCCGGCGCTTGACGTCGTCCTTCTTCTCGAGCGTGCCGCTCTTGGAGGTGACGAGGCCGAGCACGACGATCTTGTTGCCCTTGGGCAGGAAGCGCAGCGGCTCGAAGCCGCCGGCGCGCTCGGTGTCGTATTCGAGGAAATAGCCGTCGTAGTTGCAGCGGCCGAGCAGGTTCTCAGCGACCGGCTCGTAGCCGCCCGACGAGATCCAGGTCGAGCGGAAATTGCCGCGGCAGACATGCGTGGTGATCGTCATGTCGGCAGGCTTGCCTTCGAGCGCCTTGTTGATGGTGCGGGTGTAGGTGTCCTGCAGATGATCGACGTCGAGACCGCGGTCCCTGGCCTTCTTCAGCTCTTCCTGCGAGCACAGATAGGCCCAGGCGGTGTCGTCGAACTGCAGGTAGCGGCAGCCGGCGTCGTAGAACGCGCGCACCGCCTTCTGGTAGGCCGCGCCGAGGTCGTCGAAGATGGCGTCGCGGTTCGGATAGGCGCTCTTGGCGACCGCGCCCGGCTCGAGCCGGAAGTGCATCACGGTCGGCGCTCGGGATGGTCATCTTCGGCACGACGTTGGTGTGGGCCTTGAGAAACTTGAAATGCTCCAGCATCGGGTGATTGGAAAACCCGATCTTGCCGGTGACGCGGATCGCTCTTCGGCTTGGTCTGCACGCCCTGGAACTGGATGCCGTGATCGAGCTCGTAGATCTCGACGCCGTCGAGCATGCCGAAGAAATCGAAATGCCAGAACGAGCGGCGGAACTCGCCGTCGGTCGCAAGCTGCAGGCCGATCTCCTCCTGCTTGCGGATGATGCTCCTCGATCTCGCGATCCTCGACCTCCTTGAGTTGGGCCGCCGTGATCTCGCCCTTCTCGCGCTTGGCGCGCGCGTCCTTCAGCGCCGCGGGGCGCAGGAAGCTGCCGACATGATCGGCACGGAACGGCGGCTTGGACCTCTTCATCAACAATCTCCCTAACCCAATGACAGGCACCGTTCGTTGTGCGGTGCCTTGGCGCGCATGGCCTTCTTTTAGCACGCTGTTCGATGTTGCAAGCCCCTGTCGGCGACAATTCCGCAGCGCGCGGCGAGGCTCGATGTGGGCGCTATCCCATTGATCGCGCGAAGGAGTAGGCAACCGGCGCAAGTGCGGGTAAGCATCCCGCCGCGTCGCTCGATGAGATCGCCCCATGTACCAGCTCCCTGCATTCCGCGAGGACCGGATCGAGGTTCAGCACGAACTCATCCGTGCCCACCCGCTCGGCCTTCTCGTCACCGCGGGGCCGGCCGGGCTGATGGCAAATCCGATTCCGTTCCTGGTCGATGCCGGCGGTTCGGCGCTCGGCACGCTGCGCTGCCATGTCGCCCGCGGCGATCCGCAGTGGCGCGAACTCGGGCAGGTCGAGGAATGCCTGATCGTGTTTCAGGGCCCGCAGGATTACGTGACGCCCTCCTGGTACGCGACAAAACGCGAGACCGGAAAGGTCGTGCCGACCTGGAACTACGTCACCGTGCATGCCTGGGGCTGCCCTCGCGTGGTCGACGATGCCGCCTGGCTGCGCCGTCAGCTCGAGGATTTGACGCTCTCGCGCGAAGGCCACCGCGCCGAGCCGTGGAAGGTCGACGACGCGCCCGCGGACTACGTGGTCTCGCAGATGAAGGGCATCGTCGGCATTGAAATTCCGATCGGCCGGATCGAGGGCAAGTGGAAGGTGAGCCAGAACCGGCCCGCGGCCGATCGCGCCGGCGTCGCCGCCGGCCTGCGCGAGCAGGGCGAAACGGCCGCACCCATGGCCGCCCTCGTCGCCGAGCGCGGTCGCCTGCTGAAGGATTGAAATTTCTCGATGGCGCGCCAGCCGCTCAGTGACGCGCCCGGCCGCCGCGGCGCAGACCTCCGGCGGTGACGCCAAGATAGCCTTCGAGCACCGCGCGGTCGGCCAGCAGTTCGGCGCTCGCGCCCTCGTAGACCACGCTGCCGCGTTCCAGGATCGCGGCCCGGTCGGTGACGCCGAGAATCTTCTGGGCGTTCTGCTCGACCAGGATCGCCGACATACCCTCGTCGCGGATGATGCGGCGCAGCGCAGCGAGCAGCTCCTCGACCAGGATCGGCGCCAGGCCTTCGAGCGGCTCGTCGAGCAGCATGAGCGCGGGTTGAGGATCAGCGCGCGGCCGACCGCGAGCATCTGCTGCTCGCCGCCCGAGAGCTGGTTGCCGAGATTGCGGCGCCGCTCGCGACAGGCGCGGGAACAGTTCGTAGACCTTCGACACCGTCCAGCGGCCCGGGCTGTTCGACCGCGGTCAGGTTCTCTTCGACGGTGAGCGACTTGAAGATGTTGCGCTCCTGCGGCACCCAGCCGATGCCGGCGTGGGCGCGCTGATCGGGACGCAGACGGCTGATGTCGTGGCCCTCGAGCGTGATGCTTGCCGCCGATGATAGCGCGTGACCCCGACGATGGAGTTGATCAGCGTGGTCTTGCCCATGCCGTTGCGGCCGAGGAGCGCCAGCGCCTGGCCTTCGGCCAGCGCCAGCGAGACCTCGTTGAGCACGACCGCCTCGCCGTAGCCGGCGGTCAGCTTGTCGATGACGAGGAGGTCAGGCATCGAGCGACTCGCCGAGATAGACCGCCTTCACGCGCGGATCGCGCGCCACGTCGTCGGGCGCGCCGTCGACGAACAGCGAGCCGTTCACCAGCACGCTGATGCGGTCGGCAAACGAGAACACGAGGTCCATGTCGTGCTCGATCAGCAGCACGGTGACGTCGGCGGGGAGCGCCGCGACGGTGGCGAGAATTTCGTGGCGCTCCGCCTCCGGCACGCCGGCCGCCGGTTCGTCGAGCAGCAGCACGCGCGGCCTGCAGGCGATCGCGAGCGCGATCTCCAAGCAGCCGCTGCTTGCCGTACGGCAGGTTGCCGGTCCGCTCGTACATCACGTCGGTCAGATGAAAGCGTTCGAGCATCTCGACGATCTCTTCGATCACGACGGGATCGGTGCCGACCAGCCGCCACCACTGCTCGCCAGCGCCCATGCGTTCCGAGATCGCGAGGCCGATGGTTTCGATCGGCGTGAGATCGAGGAACAACTGGTTGATCTGGAAGGTGCGGGCGAGCCCGAGGCGGACCCGCTTGGAGGCTTCGAGCGAGGTGATGTCCTGGCCTTCGAGCAGGATCCGGCCCGCAGACGGCCGCAGCACGCCGGTGAGCAGGTTGATTACCGTGGTCTTGCCGGCGCCGTTCGGGCCGATCAGCGCGTGGCGCGCGCCCTTCTGGACCACCAGCGAGACGTCGTTGACCGCGGCAATGCCGCCGAAGTGCTTCTCCAGGCCCTGGGTTTCGAGCACCACCGTCATGTCAGGCGCCTCCGGACGGAGGCGCGGCCACCGGCGAGCGGCGCGGCATCAGGCGGCGGACGAACTGCCCGACCAGCGCCCGTACGCCGCCGGTGAACGCGCCGATACGGTCGCGTCCGACCAGGACAATGATGACCAGCACGAGGCCGATCCAGAACTGCCAGTATTGCGGGGTCAGGTGCGCGATCCAGTCCTGCATCAGCTTGAAGATCACGGCGCCGATCAGGCCGCCGTAGAGATAGCCGGTGCCGCCGATGATCAGCACCAGCAGCAGGTCGGCGGAACGCTCGAACGAGAACACGTCGAGCGAGACGAACGACGTGGTCTGCGTCAGCAGCGCGCCGGCCACGCCGGCATAGAAGGCGGCGAAGGTGTAGATCGCGACCAGCCGGCCATTGACCGAAATACCGATCGATGAGGCCCGCAGCGAATTGCCCACGCACCGACAGCAGCGAGAGACCGAACGGCGAGTTAGCGATCCTGCGCGCCAGAACGAACAGCACGAACAGCACGCACGAGGCAGTAGACGTAGCCGACGTGGCCGGAGATATCGAACGAGAAGGTGCCGAGGACAGGCGCGACCGTGACGCCCTGCAGGCCGTCGGCGCCGCCGGTGATCTCGGTAAACTGGTTGGCGATCTTCGCGCAGGATCAGCGCGACGCCGAGCGTTACCATCAGGCGGGTCAGATCGGAGCCGCGCAGCACCAGGAAGCTGGTGACGAAACCGAGAACGGCGGCGGCAAACCCCGAAGCCACCAGCGCGAGCACGGGTTCGATTGATGATGCTGATACTTGGCGAGCAGACCGCGCCGTATAGGCGCCGAACCCGAAGAACGCCGCGTGGCCGAGCGACACGATCCCGGCATAGCCGAGAATGAGGTCGAGCGAGAGCGCGAACAGCGCGAGCCAGGCGATCTCGGTCAGGATCAGGTGGCTGCCCGGCAGCAGATAGATCGACGCGAACGCCGCCAGCCAGAAGGCGATATTCGGCCGGATGCCAGCGCGCGCGGGCGGCGAGATAGTCGGCTCACGTCGGTGACCAGCGTGGACGACGACATCGCCGGCTCCGCCTACTTGCCGTCGCGCGGGCGAACAGGCCCTGCGGCCGCACGATCAGCACCACGATCATGATGGTGTAGATGATGAAGGCCCCGAACTTGGGAACGTAGTACTTGCCGGCGACGTCGCCGATGCCGATCAGCAGCGAGGCGACGAACGGTCCGGTGATGCTGGAGGTGCCGCCAACAGTCACCACGATCAGGAAGTAGACCATGTATTTGAGCGGGAACGTCGGATCGAGCCCGAGAATTTCCGCACCAAGCGCGCCGCCGAGACCGGCGAGGCCGGAGCCGAACGCGAAGGTCAGCGCGAAGACTCCGCTCGACGTTGATGCCAAGGCCGCCGGCGACCCGCGCATCGTCGACCGAGGCCCGCAGACCGGCTGCCGAAGCGGGTGTTGGCGAGGATGAACTGGAGCAGGACCGTGAGCAGCCCGCAGAGCGACGATGATCAGCAGGCGATAGCGGCCGATGCCGATGCCGAAGAACTCGAACCGCCCCTGCAGCACGCGGGGGAATGTGGATGAACACCTGCTGCGAGCCCATCACGTAGTCGACCGCCGCGACCGACATGAACACGAGACCGATGGTGAACAGCACCTGGTCGAGCTGGCTGCTGCCGTAGACGTGCACATAGAGCGTGCGCTCGAAGATCGCGCCGATCAGCGGCGGTGACGAGAAAGGCGATCGCCAGCCCCGCGAAGAACGGCACGCCATAGCGATTGACCAGGACGAGCGTGATGTAGCCGCCCGCCATGGCGAACGCGCCGTGGGCGAGGTTGACGAAGTTCATCAGGCCGAGCGTGACGGACAGGCCGCATGCCAGCACGAACAGCAGCATGCCGTAGGCAATTCCGTCGAACAGGATGGTCAGCATTGCCGGCCTCGCCCTCCCTCGCGACCGTCCGCCGTCTTATACCGCCTGGCAATGCAGGTTGGCTTGGAAATTCGTCGGGTTTAGCCGACCGGCGGTCCCGTCGACGTGCCGTTAGAACAGATTTCGACGCTGGGGCCCTACCGCGACGACACGCTGCTCTCTCCTACCCTCCCCTGGAGGGGGAGGGTCGACGCCGAGCGGCAGCGAGGCGGCGGGGTGGGGTGAACTCGTTTGCGACAAGGTCACCCCACCCCGCTCGTGTGCAGGCAAGTACACTTGCCTGCACACTCGCGACCCTCCCCCTCCAGGGGAGGGTGGGCATCGAGTTCGGGGCTCGCGCGCTCCCTCATAGAAGGGGAGAGATGAACGCGAGGAGCCAGCCGCTTACTTCGGCAGCTTCAGCGGGTCCTTGACGGCGTCGAAGGTGGCGAACTCGATGGCCCACAGCTCGCCATCTTTCTTCTCGACCTTGCTGATGTAGATGTTCTGAACGATGTCGCGGGTTTCCGGATCGATCGAGATCGGCCCGCGCGGGCTCTCCCACTTCATGCCCTTCATCGCGCCGATGAGCGATTCGCCGTCGGTCTTGCCGCCGGTCTTCTTCAGCGCCTCATAGATCACGTGCATACCGTCGTAGCCGCCGAGCGAGATGAAGTTCGGCCGAAGGTTGTTGTTCTCTTTCTTGAAGTCGGCGACATAGGCCTTGTTCATCGGCGAATTGTGTGCGGCCGAGTAGATGCCGGCGGACACCACGCCGAGCATCGCATCGCCCATCCCCGGCAGATCGTTGTCGTCGACGATGTCGCCCGGGCCGATCAACCGGATGCCGGCCTTGTCGAGGCCGCGTTCGGTGAACTGCTTGGCGAACGTTCCGGCCTGGCCTGCAGGCACGAATACGAACAGCGTGTCCGGGTTGAGGTCGCGGGCGCGCTGCAGGAACGGCGCGAAGTCTGGATTGGCGAGCGGCACCTTGATGGTGTCGACGATCTGACCGCCGGCCTTGGTGAAGCTCTCCGAGAACACCTTGGTGGCCTCATGGCCCGGCGCCCAGTCGGACTGGACGATCACCACCTTCTTGCTGCCGTTCTTGGCCGCCCACTCGGCGATGATGCCGGACTGCTGACCGAGCGTGAAGCTCGTGCGTACCATGAAGGGATTGTTGGGATTGATCACGCCCGACGTACCGGAGACCATCACCACGTTGGCGGTCTTGGCCTGGGTCGAAAGCGGGCCGATCGCCATCGCGCTCGGCGTGAGGGCGGAGCCGACGACCGCGACCTTGTCGTTGACGATCAACTCCTGCGCCAGGCGCTTGGAGTTGTCGGGAACGCCGCCGTCGTCCTTGATGATGACCTCGACCTTCTTGCCGCCAACAGTGGTGCCGTGCCGCTGTGTGTAAAGCTTGACGCCGGACTGCACCTGCTTGCCGACCGGCGCAAGACCGCCGGTCAACGGCAGAACGAGGCCGATCTTGGCGGTGTCCTGCGCGTAGGCACCGGTCGACGCGAGCAAGGTTGCAACCGCCCCGCCGATACTGATGGATCGTAGAAACATAGGCGTTCTCCCTTTGGTTGCTTGGCCGGTACTCTACTTTGCCGGCAATTGGAAGTCATGGTGCACGCGCCGCCCGTCGCGAAACCGTGCGACAAGTCCCCGCAGTTCGGCCGCGCCGTTGATGAACTCCCCCGGGTCCGGACAGACACCCGGTTTCAATATAGGCGCGGCGGCGGCCCTCCTCGTTGACCTCGGTCAAACGCGCGGGGCCGGAGCACATTGTGCATGTCGCCTCAATTCGCGTTCGGTCAGGCGTGCGCCTTGCGCTGCGGATCGATGATCTGTTCGAGCTTGCCGAGCACCCGCATGCAGGGCAGCAACTGCTCGAGGCTGCCGTTCGGCTGGCGCTTCTCCCTGATGGCGGCAATGAACTCGCGGTCCTCGAGCTCGATACCGTCCATCGAGACGTCGACCTTCGACACGTCGATCTTGTTGTCCTTGCCGTCACTGAGATCGTCGTAGAACGCCTTGTAGGTACCGTTGTCGCAAATGTAGCGGAAGAACGAACCGAGCGGCCCATCGTTGTTGAACGACAGCGACAGCGTCAGGATCGCGCCCGACGGCACCTTGGCAACGATGCCCATGTCCATCGCGATGTTGAGCTGCGGATGGATCGGGCCCTGCACGGCGTAGCAATCCGAGATGTTCTCGCCGCATTGGTATTGAAACAGGTCGATAGTGTGGGCGGCGTGATGCCACAGCAGGTGATCGGTCCAGCTGCGCGCGTTGCCGGCCGCATTGATGTTCTTGCGGCGGAAGAAATAAGTCTGCACGTCCATCTGTTGGATCTTCAGTTCGCCCTTCTCGATCTTCTTGTGGATGTACTGGTGGCTCGGATTGAAGCGCCGGACGTGGCCGCCCATCGCGGTGACTCCGGTCTCCTTGGCGATCTTCACCAGGTTCTCCGCATCTTCGACGCTGTCGGTGACCGGAATCTCGACCAGCACGTGCTTGCCGGCGCGCATCACCTGCTCGCCCTGGCGGAAATGCATCTTGGTCGGCGTGGTGAGGATCACGGCGTCGGCGCGCTTGATGCCCTCCGAGAGATCGCCAGTCCAATGCTTGATGCCGTATTTCTTGGCGACCTCGGCGGTGGCGTCCTGGTTACCGCCGACCAGCGACGTGACTTCAACGCCGTCGATGCGCTTCAAGGCATCGAGGTGCTTTTGGCCGAAGGCGCCTTGCCCGGCGACGCAGATTTTCATGGGATTCCCTCTTACGGCGATGGTGAAATGGTCTCAGGGCGAACCGCACACTCGGTTCACCCTCCCCTGGAGGGGGAGGGTCGCCTGCGGAGCGCAGCAAACGCAGGCGGGGTGGGGTGACCTTTTACTTGATAGCGTCAAAGTTCACCCCACCCCGTCGCCTTCGCTCACTCCGTTCACTCGGCGCCGACCCTCCCCCTCCAGGGGAGGGTAACCGAGCAAACGGCTCGCGCAGAGCGTGACTCATCGACGTTAGCCGCGGACGCGGTGCACTTTGGCGCTGGCGGCAGCGCGCTTGATCTTGGCAGCAGACGGCTTGCCTTTGCCGCCAGCGCGTTTGCGCGTCTCCAGAATGATGTGGCCGACGGCGGTGTTCGACGCCGGCACGGTGTAGAACCGGTAAACCTCGTCGACCTTGTCGCCCAGCGCGCCGCGCATGATCAGCCACATCACCATCTCGATGCCCTCGGCGCCGGCCTCGCGCATATAATCGAGATGCGGGATCTTGGTGAGCTTGATCGGGTCCTTGCTGAGATTGTCGAGGAACGCCTTGTCCCACTTGCTGTTGATCAGGCCCGCGCGCGGACCGCTGATCTGGTGCGACAGCCCGCCGGTGCCGAAGATCACCACCCTGAGGTCTTCCGGATAGGACTCGACGGCCTTCTTGAGCGCCTTGCCGAGCATGTAGCAGCGGTGCCCGGTCGGCGGCGGATACATCACCACGTTGACGGCGAGCGGAATGACCTTGAACGGCCATTCATCGTCCGGCGCCTTCTTGCCGCAGAGCAGGTTGAGCGGCACCGTGAGGCCGTGGTCGACCTCCATCTTGTTGACGATGGTGAGGTCGAACTCGTCGAGGATGACCGACTGCGTGATGTGAGCGGCAAGTTCGGGATGGCCCTTCACCACCGGCACCGGCCGCGGCCCCCAGCCTTCGTCGGCCGGTGGGAATTCGGCCGCGCAGCCGAGCGCAAAGGTCGGGATCAGGTCGACCGAAAACGCCGAGGCGTGATCGTTGTAGACCACGATCGCGACGTCCGGCTTCAATTCGCGCAGCCACTCCTGCGATTTGACGAAACCCGAGAACACCCGCTTCCAATAGGGCTCCTCGGTTCGGTTGTTGTCGAGCGCCGCGCCGATCGCGGGAACGTGCGACGATCCGATGCCTGCGATGATCTTGGCCACGATGTCACTTCCGTTTGGATGAGGTTTTGGTTTTCGGCTTGGACTTCGACGTCGTCTTCACGCGCTTCGCCTTGCTCCTGGCGGCGGCCTTCGCTTTGGCCTTCGGATCGGCCTTGGCGATGAGCTTCGCGGGTTTGGACTTGCCCGTCCGCGAGCGGTTGCCTTCGACCGAGCGGCCGCCGGCGAGCATCATCGCGGCGTAGTCCGGCTGGCTCGAGCCGGTCATCACCGCCGCGAGGTGCTGGAACGAATGGCCGTCGGTCGCACCGAGCTTGGCGGTGAAATAGATGTTGCCGCCGAGCTCCAGCATGCGGTTGTAGTCGCGCTTGAGGATGGCGGCCTCTTGCGCCGGCGTCAGGTGGAAGCGCTTGAGATACCCGGCTTCGTCGGCCTTGAAGGCCTTGCGGTTGTCGTCCTTCATCAGCGACATGCAGAACATGTTGATGCCGTAGCCTTGCCGCGAGCGCTCGGCGTCGAACACGAACGTGCCGGGAATATCGTCGTATGCCTGCTCCTTGCGGGCCATGGGGGCTCTCCGTGAAGCAGCGGCCGGGACGGGGCCCGACGCGATGCGGCTGCCGATTTTGAGCCTGACATATATCGCTTGCCGGGGCTTTGCAACGAAACCCGAGGCCGCGGAACGGGCTGCATCGCCGGCGAGCGGGTCGCCGGCGACGCCTTGGAATCAGTCCGAACTGACGCCGGCGGCCTCGATCACCGGCTTCCAGCGCGCCTGCTCCTGGACGATGAACTCGCGCGTCTCCTTCAGAGTTCGCGGCGGCGAGGTCTCGATCCCGATCTTGAGCATTTGCTCGGCAAACGATTTATCGACCAGCAGACGGTTCGTCGCCTGATGCAATTTCTCCACCACGTCGGCCGGCGTGGCGGCCGGGACGGCGACGGCGTTCCAGAGCGTCGCGACGAAGCCCTTGGTGCCGAGCGCCTCGTCCACCGTCGGAATATCGGGCGCAAGCGCCGAACGCTGCGCGGTCGCGACCGCGAGAATGCGCGCCCGGCCGTCGCGATGATGCTGCAGCGACGTGCTGACCGCATCGACCGCCAGCGGAATCTGCCCGGCGACAAGATCGGCCATCGCGGGCCCGCCGCCCCGGTAGGGAACATGCGTGATGTCGACGCCCCCGACCTCGTGCTTGAGCCGCTCCGCCGCGAGATGGAGGAACGTTCCGGTGCCCGGCGAGCCATATTGCAGCTTGCCGGGATTGGCCTTGGCGAAGGCGATGATGGCTTTGAGGTCTCCGGGCGTCGTGGGATGCGCGTTGAACGTGACCGGCGATGCACCCACTTCGGCGATCGGCGTGAAGTCCTTGAGGATGTCGAATTTCGGATTCTTCGACAACGAATTGTACAGCCCGTAGATCGACGCCGTGCCGAACAGCAACGTGTAGCCATTCGGCTCGGAGCGCGCGACCTCGAGCGTACCGATGGCGCCGGCCGCGCCGGATTTGTTCTCGACGATGACCTGCTGGCCGAGCAGCGCCGACATGCGCGTCGCATAATGCCGGGCAAAGACGTCGGTCGCGCCGCCCGCCGGGAACGGCACGATCATCCTGATGACGCGGTTCGGGTACGGCGCCTGCGCGGAAGCCGCCGCGGGCGCCAACGCAAGTGCTGCAAGTATGGCAAGGGCAAGCCGGGCGGTTCGCATGCCAACACTCCATCGGATCATCGCGCAAGGTGGTTCAACCTACCATTGCGCGCTCATGCGAACCAGCCGGCGTCATCGCCGCACTTCGCCGCAAGGCGAAGCCGGCGATTCAGACGATGCGACGGTCAACTGCAATGACGGTCAGTTCCAATAGAGCCGCATCGGATTGTCGACCAGCAGCGCCTGCTGCTGCGCGGCGGTGGGCGCGATTTTCGGGATCATGTCGACCAGCACGCCGTCGTCCGGCGCCTCTTTCGGCATGTTGGGATGCGGCCAGTCGGTGCCCCAGATGACCCGGTCCGGGAATTGCTCGACGATCGCGCGCGCGAACGGCACCACGTCGTCGTATGGCGGCCCGGCGATAGTAAACCGCTCGGGACAGGTCACCTTGGTGATCCAGTTCTTGTTCTGGTCGAGCGCGTTGAGCCAGTTCTGGAAGTGCGTGCCGTCGACGCCCTCGCGGACATTCGGGCAGGCCATGTGGTCGAATACGAGCGTAGTCGGCAGCGATTTCAGAAACGGCCCCATCTCGTCGAGGTCGGCGTGCTCGAAATAGACCACGATGTGCCAACCGAGTTTGGCGATGCGCGCGGCGATGCGCTGCATCACGTCCTTGGGCGTCGAAGTCGACCAGCCGCTTGATGAAGTTGAACCGCACGCCCTTGACGCCCGACCGGTCGAGCGCCTTGAGGTCGTCGTCGGTAAAACTCTCGTCGACGAACGCGATCCCCTTGGCGCGGCCGTTCGAGCTTTCGAGCGCGTCGATCAGCGCCCGGTTGTCGGTGTCGTGACAGGTTGCCTGCACGATCACGTTCTTGTCGAAACCGAGATAGTCCCGGAGCGCGAAAAGCTTCGCCTTCGGAGCGTCGCAGGGGGTGTATTTGCGCTTCGGCGCGAACGGGAATTGCGCCTCCGGCCCGAACACGTGGCAGTGCGCATCGATCGCGCCCGCCGGCGGCTTGTACGCCGGCTTTGACGGGTTGGGATGAAACGGAATGTAGCCGGCACTCATCGGCACAGGACAGTCTCCTTCACTATTGCGTCATTCCGGAGCGCGGCGGAGCCGCGAACCCGGAATCGATGCTTGTAAGCCACAGTTGGATTCCGGGCTCCGGCCTGCGGCCGGCCCCGGAATGACGAACCGCCTACACCCGCTCAATTGCCAGCGAGACGCCCTGTCCGACGCCGACGCACATGGTGGCGAGCGCACGCTTGCCGCCGCGCTTCTCGAGCCCATGGACGGCGGTGAGCACGAGCCGCGCGCCCGACATGCCGAGCGGATGGCCGAGCGCGATCGCGCCGCCGTGCGGATTGACGTGCTCGGCATCGTCGGCGACGCCAAGCTGCCGCAGGCAGGCAAGCCCCTGCGAGGCGAACGCCTCGTTGAGCTCGATCAGGTCGAAGTCACCGATCTTGATGCCGAGCTTTGCCATCAGCTTGCGGGTCGAAGGCACCGGCCCGATGCCCATCACGCGCGGCGGCACCGCACCGGACGCCATGCCGAGAATACGCGCGCGCGGGGTCAGGCCGTGGCGCTTCGCGGCCTCTGCGGACGCGAGGATCATCGCGGCCGCACCGTCGTTCACGCCCGAAGCGTTGCCGGCGGTCACCGTGCCGGGATTGCGGGCGAAGGGTTTGAGCTTAGCGAGGCCATCGAGCGTGGTCTCGGGGCGCGGATGCTCATCCTTGTCGACCTTGACGGGTCCGGCCTTGCCGCCCGGCACCTCGACCGGCACGATCTCCTCGGCGAAGTAGCCCGACGCGATCGCCTTGCCGGCCCGTTGCTGGGAGCGCCACGCAAACGCGTCCTGGTCGGCGCGCGCCACCTGGTATTCCTCGGCAACGTTCTCGCCGGTCTCCGCCATCGCGTCGACGCCGTATTGCTGCTTCATCAGCGGATTGATGAAGCGCCAGCCGAGCGTGGTGTCGAAGACTTCGGCCGAGCGTTGGAATGCCTCCTGCGCCTTGCCCATGACCAGCGGCGCGCGCGTCATCGATTCGACGCCGCCCGCGATTGCGAAATCGGTTTCACCGCAGCGGATGGCGCGCGCGGCATCACCCACGGCGTTGAGGCCCGACGCGCAGAGCCGGTTCACGGTCAGGCCCGGCACGCTGTCAGGCAGCCCCGCCAGCAGCAGGGCCATGCGCGCGACGTTGCGGTTATCCTCGCCGGCCTGATTGGCGCAGCCGAACACGACTTCGTCGAGCGCCGCCCAGTCGACGTTGGGATGCCGCTTGATCAACGCCTTGATCGGCACCGCCGCGAGATCGTCGGCGCGGACTTTCGCCAACGCGCCGCCGTAGCGGCCGATCGGCGTGCGGGCCGCGTCGCAGATGAAGACGTCACGAAGTTCGGTCATTTGATGTTCCTCAAGCAGCTTCGCCGTGAGCGCGGGCGGTGCGAGCGTAAAGCTCGCGCAGGACGGTCAGTTCGTTATCGGTCGGCGCTGGCGTCTCGACGACATTGGCGGCGTAGCGCACCGGCCAGCCGCAGTTCGCCTGGATCTGCTCGCGCGTCACGCCGGGATGCATGGACACGACCGACATTTCCCTGCTGGCGGGATCGGGCTCGTAGACCGCGAAATCGGTGACGAGCTTGGTCGGCCCTTTGGTCTTGATACCGAGCCGGGTGCGCTCGTCGCCGCCTTCGCCGTGTCCGAATGAGGTGAAGAAGTCGAGTTTGTTGACGAAGCTGCGCGGCGCCTGCCTCATGATGATGAATATCTCGCCGCAGGCGACGGCGATCTCCGGCGCGCCGCCGCCGCCGGGCAGCCGGGTCTTGGGCTTGTCGTAGGGACCGACCACCGTGGTGTTGAGGTTGGCGAAGCGGTCGATCTGCGCGCCGCCGAGGAAGCCCACCGTGATGCGCCCGCCCTGCAGCCAGTAGCGGAACATCTCCGGCACCGGGACCGTGGTGAGCGCGGTGTCGCACAGTTCGCCGTCGCCGATCGACAGCGGCAGCACGTCAGGCCTGGTGCCGATGGTGCCGGACTCGTAGATCAGCGTGATGTCCGGCGCATGCGTGAGCCGCGCCAGATTGCAGGCCGCCGACGGCATGCCGATGCCGACGAAGCAGATATCGGTGTTGCGCAGCGCCCGCGCCGCCGCGACCACCATCATCTCGTTCGCGGTGTGGGTCATGGGACGCGCCTCTCGATGCGTTTGAATGCGGCACTGTTCCCCGCTCGTCCCCGCGAAAGCGGGGACCCAGCTCTTGCAAATCTCAAGCGCCTGTCCTGACAAAGGACTGGATGCCCGGTTTCGCGGGCACGAGCGGAGAGATTTGCGTCCTGAAAGCAAGGTTTGAGCATCACTCCGCCGCTGCCTTGTGCTTGCGGCCGTGGACCGCGAACGCCTCGGGGCCCTGCTCCAGCACGTTCGCCTTCATCCAGGCGAGGAAGCTGTCGCGGTCGCGGGCGATCTTGTCCCAGGCGAGATAGAAGGCATTGTCACGCGACATAGTAGCCGTGCGCGTAGGACGGATGCGCACCGCCCGGCACGCAGGCGATGGCGCCCACGGTCCAGCTCGGCAGGATCACCGCATTCGGGCTGCGAGGTCCGAGATCGTCGACGATCTCCTCGACCGTCACCAGCGAGCGCTTCGAGGCCAGCACCGCTTCCTTCTGGACGCCGACGATGCCTTCGATCAGCACGTTGCCGGCGCGGTCGGCCTTGAGCGCATGCACCACCGCCACGTCCGGCCGGATCGCCGGCACGGCGGCGAGCTGCTCGCCGGTGAACGGACAGGTGATGCGCCTGATGTTCGGATTGACCTTCGGCAGGTCGACGCCGAGATAGCCGCGGAAGATCGCGCAAGGGCAGCCCCGCCGCACCCGCCTCGTAGGCGTTGGCCATGGCGGCGTGGGAATGCTCCTCGATCGCGATCGGCGTCGGCCAGCCGTTCTCGAAGGCGTCGCGGAAGCGATGCAGCGAGCCGACGCCCGGATTGCCCACCCACGAGAAGACGAGCTTGTCGGCGCAGCCCATGCCGATCATCTGGTCGTAGATCAGGTCGGGCGTCATGCGGACGAGCGTCAGATGCCGCCGCTTCTGGCGAATGATCTCGTGTCCGGCGGCGTGCGGAATCAGATGGGTAAACCCCTCCGCCGCAACGACGTCGCCATCCCGGATGGTCTCTTCCACCGCCTCGGCGAGCGAGAGAAAACGCGACATGCGAACTTTGCCCGATGACCTTTACCAGGGGCCTATTTACGAGGCCGCCCCCGAAGGGTCAAATGGCGACGGATGCCCGAAACGGCGGTCACGACTGTGCGCTGCTTGACCGCCGTGAACGGAAATGTCACCGAACCGGACCTGCAAGAGGCGCTGCAACAAGAGGTGAGCCGTGAGCATCGTCCACCCGGCTGACGGCTTCGCGGTCGATCTGCCGAATTCGCTGCGCGCCGAACGCCGCGACGAGATCGCGATCCTGACGCTGACGCGCGCGCACAAGCGCAACGCGCTCGACGACCCGACCGTTTTCGGCATCGAGGCGTTCTTCGACGCGCTGCCCGAAGACATCAGGGCCGTCGTGCTGGCCGCCGAAGGCGAGCATTTCTCCGCCGGGCTCGATCTGAGCGAACTCACCGAGCGCAACGTGGCGCAAGGCATCGCGCATTCGCGCACCTGGCACCGCGCCTTCGACCGCATCGAATTCGGCAAGGTGCCGGTGGTCGCGGTGCTGCACGGCGCGGTGGTCGGCGGCGGTCTCGAGCTGGCGGCGGCCAGCCACGTCCGGGTGGCGGAGACGTCGACCTATTACGCGCTGCCGGAAGGCACACGCGGCATCTTCGTCGGCGGCGGCGGCTCGGTGCGGGTGCCGCGGCTGATCGGCATCTCGCGCATGATGGACATGATGCTGACCGGCCGCACCTACGGCGCCGAGGAAGGCCAGGCGATCGGCATCTCGCACTACCTGGTGGCGCCGGGCGCCGGGCTCGCCAAGGGCATCGAGCTTGCCAAGCGCATCGCCGGCAACACGCCGATGACGAATTTCGCCGTGATGCACGTGTTGCCGCGGATCGCCGAGCAGCGACCGCGCCAGCGGCTATCTGACCGAGGCGCTGATCGCCGCGATCGCGCAGGGCGACGACGAGGCCAAGGCGCGGCTGCAAGGCGTTTCTGGAGAAGCGCGCGCCGAAGACCGTGCACACGAAAAGCTGAGCCGATCGCGCGACATGACGATACCGCTGACAGAGCTGCGCTCAGAAGCTGCCGCGCCGGTGCGGCCGGTGCGGCTCGGCCCGCGCGAGGCGGTATTCGACCGCCGCCCCGACGGCACGATCTACATCCGCTCGCCGCACGCGCTCGCGCCTTACCCGGCGAAGCTCACCGAGCGACTGGAGCACTGGGCGAGGACGCGCACCGGATCGCACCTTCATGGCGCAGCGCGACGCCGGCGGCGGCTGGCGCCGGATCAGCTACGCGCAGACGCTCGACAGCGTCCGCCGGATCGCCACCGCGCTGCTCAAGCGCGCGATCTCTCGCCCGAGCGCGCCGTCGTGATCCTCTCCGGCAACGACCTCGAGCACGCGCTGCTCGGGCTCGCTGCGATGTATGTCGGCATCCCCTACGCGCCGATCTCGCCGGCCTATTCGCTGATCTCCGGCGACTTCGGGAAGCTCAAACACATACTCGCACTGCTCACGCCCGGCCTCGTCTTCGCGGCCGATGGCGCGGCCTTCGCGCGCGCCATCGAACAGGCGGTGGCGCCCGACGTCGAGGTGGTGGTGACGCGCAATCCTCCGCCGCACGCGGCCGGCGTCACTGTTCGCCGAACTCTTGGCCGCCGCGGCCGATCCCGCCGCGGATGCGGCCCACACCGCGGTCGGGCCGGACACCATCGCCAAGATCCTGTTCACCTCGGGCTCGACCGGCGTGCCGAAGGGCGTGATCAACACCCAGCGCATGTGGTGCTCGAACCAGGTGATGATCCGTACCGCACTGGCGTTCTTCCAGGACGAGCCGCCGGTGATCGTCGACTGGGCGCCATGGCACCACACCGCCGGCGGCAATCACGATGTCGGCTTCGTGCTCTATCAACGGCGGCACGATCTATATCGACGAGGGCAAGCCGCTGCCGGGCCTGATCGAAGAGACGGTGCGCAATCTGCGGGAGATCGCGCCGACCTGGTACTTCACGGTGCCGAAGGGCTACGAGGCGCTGCTGCCGTATTTCCGCGCCGACGACGAGCTGCGCCGCAACTTCTTCAGCCGCCTCAAGGTGCTCTGGTTCGCCGGCGCGGCGCTCGCGCAGCCCGTGTTCGACGAGATGAAGGAACTCGCCATCAAGACCTGCGGCGAGCGCATCCTGTTCCTGACCGGTCTCGGCTCGACCGAGACCGCACCGTTCGCGATGGCACGCATGTGGGAGAGCAGCAATTCCACCAATATGGGCCTGCCGGCGCCGGCATGCGAGCTCAAGCTCGTACCGTTGCGACGGCAAGCTCGAAGCGCGCGTGCGCGGGCCGAACATCACGCCGGGCTATTGGCGCCAGCCCGAGCTGACCGCGAAGGCGTTCGACGAGGAAGGCTTCTACCGCTCGGCGACGCGCTGAAGTTCGAGGACCCGGCGAACCCCGGACAGGGCTTCCTGTTCGACGGCCGCATCGCCGAGGACTTCAAGCTCGCCACCGGCACCTGGGTCAGCGTCGGCCCGCTGCGGGCGCAGGCTGATCGAGCACTTCGCGCCCTATGCGCGCGACGTCGTGATCGCCGGCGCCGACCGCGACGAGTCGGCATCGCTGATCTTCCCCGATCTCGACGCCTGCCGCACGCCTCGCCGCGCGACCTGCCGCCGGACGCGCCGCTGCCGGACGTGCTCGAGCATCGCAACGTGCTGGCGGAGATTCGCGGCGCGGCTCGCGAGCTTCGCCAGGCACGCGACCGGCAGCTCCAACCGCGTCTGCCGCGCGCTCCTGCTGGCCGAGCCGCCCTCGCTCGATGCCGGCGAGATCACCGACAAGGGCTCGATCAACCAGCGCGCGGTGCTGCGCCATCGCGCCGCGCTGGTCGACGAGCTCTACGCCGATCCGCCCTCGCCGCGCGTCATCGCGCTCGACGCCAGTCGCCAGGAGACCGTCATGACCGGGCATCGGCGCATCTCTTCACCGACGCCTGGCTGCTCGACGGCGTGCGCACGCCGTTCGCCGACTACAACGGCGCGCTGGCCGACGTCTCGCCGACCGACCTCGGCATCAAGGCGGCGCGCGAGGTGTTCGCGCGCGCCGGCGTCGACGCCGCCGACATCGGCACCGTCGATCACCGGCAACATGGCGCAGGCGAGCTTCGACGCCTACGTGCTGCCGCGCCATATCGGGCTCTATTCCGGCGTGCCGATCGAGGTGCCGGCGCATCATGGTGCAGCGCGTCTGCGGCACCGGCATCGAGGTGCATCATGCAGGCGGCGGACGCGGTCTCGCTCGGCCGCGCGCGATCTGGCGCTCTGCGTCGGCACCGAATCGATGAGCCGCAACCCGATCGCCGCCTATACCCACCGCAGCGGCTTCCGCATGGGGCAGGTCGAGTTCAAGGATTTCCTCTGGGAGGCGCTGCTCGACCCGGCCGCCAACGTGCAACATGGGCGACACCGCGGAGAACCTCGCGCGCCAGTACCAGATCACCCGCGCCGGAGGTCGACGCCTTCGCCGCCCGGAGCTTCGAGCGCGCCGTCGCCGCGCAGACAGCGGGCTTCCTCGCCGGCGAGATCGCGCCGGTGACGAACGAGACCTTCGAGCTCGACGGGCTACGAGCCGCGCGGCATCAAGCTGCAAGGGCGACGAAGGAGCTCGACCGCCGACACCCATATCCGCCCCTCGCCGCTCGAGGCGCTGGCAAAGATCCGCCCGGCCTTCGGCGGCGTGCAGACCGGCGGCAATTCCTCGGCCATCGTCGATGGCGCGGCGGCGGCGCTGGTCGCCTCGTCGGACTACGTCGAAGAAGCACGGCAAGACGCCGCTCGCCCGCATCGTCGCGGGCGCGGTCGGTCGGCGTGCCGCCGGAGATCATGGGCATCGGCCCGGTGCCGGCGATCAAGGCGGTGCTCGAGCGCGCCGGCCTCACGCTCGCCGACATCGACCGCTTCGAGATCAACGAGGCGTTCGGCGCGCAGGTCCTGGCCTGCGCGCGCGAGCTCGGCCTCGACGAGGACAAGCTCAACGTCAATGGCGGCGCCATCGCCATCGGCCATCCGCTCGGCGCCACCGGCGTGCGGCTCGCGATCACGCTGGCGCGCGAACTGAAGCGCTCGGGCACTGCGCTACGGCATCGCCTCGGCCTGCATCGGCGGCGGCCAGGGCATCGCGCTGCTGATCGAGAACCCCGAGGCTGCAACTGCACGGAAGAACTGACCATGGACATCACGGGACACGCCGCGATCGTCACCGGCGGCGCCTCGGGCCTCGGCGCCGCGACCGCGCGAGATGCTGGCGCAGGCCGGCGCCAAGGTCGCCTGCCTCGACGTCAATCTCGACGGCGCGCAGGCGGTCGCGCGACGAAGATCGGCGGCATCGCGATCAACTGCGACGTCACCGACGCCGACGAGCGCGGCCGCGGCGCTCGCCGAGGCGCGCGGCAAGCACGGCGCCGGCGCGCATCCTGATCAATTGCGCCGGCATCGGCCCGGCCAAGCGCATCGTCGGCCGCGACGGGCCGATGCCGCTCGACGACTTCGAGCGCGTGATCAACATCAACCTGATCGGCACCTTCAACATGATGCGGCTCGCCGCCGCCGACATGCAGGGCTCGAGCCGCTCGCCGACGGCGAGCGCGGCGTCATCGTCTCGACCGCGTCGGTCGCGGCCTTCGAGGGCCAGATCGGCCAGGCCGCCTACGCGTCCTCCAAGGGCGGCGTCGCCGCGCTGACGCATGCCGGCGGCGCGCGAGTTCGCGCAGTTCGGCATCCGCGTCAACGCCATCGCGCCCGGCATCTTCCACACGCCGATGCTGCTGGCGCTGCCCGAGGAGGCGCAGAAGAGCCTCGCCGCGTCGGTCCCGTTCCCCAAGCTGCTCGGCCGGCCCGACCAGTTCGCCGCGCTGGTGCGCGCACATCATCGAGAACACCTACCTCAACGGCGAGGTGATCCGCCTCGACGGCGCGCTGCGCATGGCGCCGCGCTGAACTCGATCGGGGAGCCTGCCAGCAATGCTCGTCAACACGCGCGCCGTGCGCATCGAATGGGGCGACTGCGACCCGGCCGGCATCGTCTACTATCCGCGCTACTTGGCGTTCTTCGACGCCAGCACCTCGGCGCTGATCGAGCGCGCGCTCGGCATGACCAAGCACGAGTATCTCAAGGCCTACGACTTCGGCGGCCATCCGCTGGTCAGCACCCGCGCCCGCTTTCTGATCCCGACCCGGTTCGGCGACGACGTGACGATCGAGACGACGGTCACGGCGATTCCGCCGCTCGAGCTTCGACATGCAGTCACCGTCTGCAGCAAGAACGGCAAGCTGGCGGTCGAAGGCTTCGAGACCCGGGTCTGGGTGAAGGGCGATCCGGCCGGGCGCAGGGCATGAAAAGCGCGCCGCTGCCACGCGAAGTCATCGAGCGGCTGTCCGCAAGGATAACGTGCTGCGCTCACGCACCTGCCGGTGCGGATTGCCACTTCGGGCGGACAGCCTGCCGTCGACCGCGAACGCGGCCGAGCGCCGCGCGCGGCTCCTGCGCCCATTCCGCCACCGGCAGCGGACCGCACACCAGCATGAAATAGTCGTAGGGCGCGCGCTGGTCGTTCGCCATGATGAACTGATAGTGCAGCCGGAAGAAATCGAGGCGGATGCGGTTGTAGAATTCGTCCGTGCAGCATGTCGCGAAGCCGCAGCTTCCAGATCGAGCGGATTGCAGCGCTCCGGTCCCGACCTGAACGCCGATGCCGGCGACCGGGTCGAAGTCCCAGAAATTCATCACGTCAAGCCGCGTCTGGCAGTCGATCCAGCGCACCGACGGCTCGACCGCCAGCCGCGCGAACACGGCTGCGCAGCTTCTCGGCCCGGGGATGCAGCGCCGCGCCCGGCGCGATCGAGCCGAGCGTCAGCAGCACGACCGGCGGACCGCGCCGGCCGACGTCGGGATCGAGCTCGAGCGCACGCACCATGACGGCCGGCGCCAGCGCGCCGCCGCCGCTGTGGCCGACGACGACGATCTCGTCGACCTCGTTGGCGCGCACCGCCGCGATGAGGCGCTGCGCGCAGGCCTCGATCGGCGGATCGAAGCAGGTCGGCTCGCCGCGCGCGAACTCGCAGAGATAGCGGCCAGTGGTTGTTGATCTGGATCACGAACCAGCGCTGCGCGAGCCGGCGCAGCAGCGACGAAGATGCGCGAGCGCGACGCGCGAAGCCCGAACGGACGATATTGCCAGCGAGCGGCGTCTCGAGCAAAGCGGGCATGGCCGCAAGCGCCACGAGCCAGCCGCCCGCGATCGACAGCGCCGAGCCAGAGCAGCAGCATGGTCTGGAAGTAGAGCAGCACCGAGCCGAACTAGCCCGAGGCGCGCATCACGCGCAAGAGCGCGCCGCTGACGAGTAGTCGACCGCCCAGGCCAGCGCGCGCGGAAGCTGCCGCCACAGCGGCTCGGCCATGTTGGCGCGGATGATGTGCTCCTGCCGCAGGAAGTCGTAGCGGGTGCTGACCTGCCAGTTCGGGTCCCGCCGCCTCGACGTCCCAGTGCGCGAAGTCCTGCGATTCCAGCTCGAGCGGGCCCAAGCAGCGCACGCGAGCGGCCAGATCTTGAGGAAGCGCGACCAGCGCGCGCTCGAACAAGCCGGTAATAGCCCTTGGCGCCCTGCGGGTCGTAGCCCTCGACGTAGATGACGTGCCGCCGCCGGATCACGCGCGCCTCCGCCTGCGAACGCATCACGCACGTGGCGCGTCGGCCGCGACCGCTTCGACCACGGTCATTGCCGGGATGCTGGGTCGGGATCGTGCGCGACAGGCGAAGGCCCGCACTTGCTCGAACAGGCGCGGCGTATTCCTCGACCGTGCGCTCGCGCCCGCCGCACAGCACCATGACCTGCAGATCGAGCCAGCGGCCGGGTCCGGGACTGTCGTCGGACGGCAGCGGCGCTTCCAGCACCAGCACGCGCGCGTCCGGCCGCATGGCGCGGCGGACATGCCCGAGAATGCGCAGGCATTCCGGATCGTCGTAGTCGTGCATGAGGTGGCGGATCAGATAGGCGTCGCCGCCCGCCGGCGCCGTCGTCGAACACGTCGCCGGTGACGAAGCTCACGCCGGGCAACGGGCCGCCCTCGCCCGCGCCTGGCGGCGGCGATCGCTTCCGCCATGTCGAACAGCGTTGCGCGCCGGTCCGGATAGGCCGCCAGGATCGCCGACAGCAGCGCGCCGTTGCCGCCGCCGATATCGACGATGTGCTCGAACGCCGAGAAGTCGTAGGCGGCGACGATCGCCGGCGTCTCCGGACCGTGCACCTCGAACATCATGCGGTTGAAGCGCTTGGCTTCGTCCGGCTGCTCGCCGAGCCAGTCGAAGAACGGCCGGCCCTTGAGCGCCTCGAAGGCGGTTTGCTTGCCGGCCAGTGCCTCGTCGAGGTGCATCCACATGTCGGCGAAGTAGTCGTTGAGATAGATCGCGGTGGTCCGCATGGTGTCGGGCGCGTGCGAGCCGAGCAGGCGTCCGAGCGGCGTGAGCACGAAGCGCCCGCGCTCGGGTTCGCTGACGACGCCGACGGTCGAAAGCGCGCGCAGCAGGCGATAGACCCGGTCGGGCACCAGGCCGCGCGCCGCGGCGATCGCCGCGTGATCCTCGACGCCGTCCTCCATCACGTCGGCAAGGCCAAGCCGCGCAAACGATCCGACCGCCCGCGTCACCCACAGGCTGCTCAGGAGCTGCAGCATCTTCTTGTGGAGCTGCGCCGGCTTGCCGGCGCGGCGGAATCCTTGGCACTCTTACTGTCCACGATCGTTCCGCCTCGACCGCACTCGTCGGGTCCACGACCCGCGACCTATCGACCCCGCATAGACCAATTCGCACGAGTGGCGCCAGTTGCCGCGCCGGGATCGCAAGGTGCGGCAGCCGAACGCGCGGTGCATCTCCCTTGCGCGCGACGCGATGACGCGCTTCGAGCCTCGCGACACCGGTTGCGCGAACGTCACTTTACAGTGTTGTCACTTAAGGCTGAATGGACCAAAGGCTGGCCTCGGCCCAACCAGAAACCACGGAAACCAGGAGGAGACGATGCACCGGCATCATGCCACGCTTCGGACTGCAACATTGGCTGCGTCGGCTGGACTGGCGATGCTGCTCGCGTCGCCCGCGCTCGCGCAGGACAAGACGTTCGACCTCAAGCTTTCGCACTGGGTGCCGCCGACGCATCCGCTGCAGAAGGCGATGGAGGATTGGGGCGCCTCGGTCGAAAAGGCGTCGAACGGCACGATCAAGTTCAAGATCTATCCCTCGCAGCAGCTCGGCAAGGCGTTCGACCACTACGACATGGCGCGCGACGGCATCGCCGACCTCACCTACGTCAATCCGGGCTATCAGCCGGGCCGCTTCCCCATCATCGCCGCCGGCGAGTTGCCGTTCCTGGTCGGCGACGCCAAGGGCGGCATCCGGGCGATCGACGCCTGGTATCGCAAATACGCGCCGACCGAGATGAAGGACGTGAAGTACTGCTTCTCCTTCATCCTCGATCCGCTGACCTGGCATTCGAAGAACAAGAAGATCGTGCGTGCCGGGCGACATCAAGGGCATGAAGGTGCGGCCGTCGCAGGGCGACCGTCGCCGCCTGGGTCACGCTGCTCGGCGGCACCAACGTGCAGGCCAGCGCGACCGAAGTGCGCGACGTCATGGAGAAGGGCGTCGCGGAAGCCGTCACCTTCCCGTGGGGCTCGGTGCCGCTGCTCGGCGTCGACAAGGTCACGAAGTACCACATGGACGCGCCGCTCCACACCGTCACGTTCCAGTGGCTGATGAGCCCGAAGACCTACAACGCCATGTCGGCGGCGCAGAAGAAGGTGATCGACGAGCACTGCACCACCGAATGGGCCGGCAAGTTCGCCGATCCGTGGGCCGACTACGAGCGTGCCGGCCTCGAGAAGGTGAAGGCGCTGCCCGGGCACGAGGTCTACCCGATCACCGCCGCGCAGCTCGCCGAGTGGAAGAAGTCGGCCGAGCCGCTGCAGAAGCAGTGGGCCGATGCCGTCCGCAAGACCGGCAACAATCCGGACACGGTGATGCAGGAGCTCAACCAGTCGCTCGGACAGTACAAGGCCGGCTACTGACCGCGGCGAGGTGACGCGTGATCGAGGGGGGCGATCGAGCAACTGGAAACGGCGGCGGGCTCTTCGCCGCCGTTTTGCGTGCCCGGCGCGGTCGGCGCGGCGTTGACCGTCGCACCGGCGGAGCCTGCGCCGAATGACTCATCCCGATCAACCGGACCGCGCGGCGAGCGAGCCCGTGCCGCTGGATGTGGCGCTCGGCGCCGACCTCCTCGTGCGCAATCCGATGGACCGGTTCATCGACGGCATCGAGCTGATCGCCGCGTTCTTTGTCGGGCTGGTCGCCGCCGACACCTTCGTCTCGGTGCTGCTGCGGTATTTCTTCAACGTCTCGATTCCCGACAGCTACGACTTCGGCCGGCTGCTGCTCGGCATCCTGATCTTCTGGGGGATCGCGGCGACGAGCTATCGCGGCACCCACATCACGGTCGACCTGCTCTACGCCAATGTCGGGCCGAAGCTGCAGCGGGTGATGGACGTATTCGCCACCCTCGTGCTGCTGTTCTGCGTGACGGTGCAGACTTACACGCTGTTCGACAAGGTGGTCACGACCTACAACGACAACGTCCTGACCTTCGATCTGCGGCTGCCGACCTGGCCGTTCTTCCTGATGGCCTGGCTCGGCGACGCTGCGGCCGTGCTGTTGATCGCGGTGCGGACCTACCGGCTGATCTTCTATCCCGAGCTGCTCGGCGGCCGGTACCAGATCAAGCCGGTGGAATGAGGCTGCCATCATGAGCACCGACGCCATCGCCATCATCGGGTTCGTCGCGCTGTTCGTGCTGATGCTGCTGCGGGTGCCGGTCGGCATGGCAATGGGCCTCGTGGGCGTCACCGGCTTCGGCTACATCGTCGGCGGCGGCCCAGCGCTCAAGATGCTCGGCCAAACCTCGATGCGCACGGTGACGGACTTCAATTTTGCCGTGGTGCCGATGTTCCTGCTGATGGGCTCGTTTGCCACCACCTCCGGCATGAGCCGCGAGCTGTTCCGCGCCGGCAACGCCTTTCTCGGTCATCTGCGCGGCGGGCTCGGGATTGCTACCATCGCGGCCTGCGGCGGCTTCGCGGCGATCTGCGGCTCGTCGGTCGCGACCGCGGCGACGTTCTCCCGCGTCGCCTACCCGGAGATGCTGCGGTTCAAGTATCCGCAATCGTTCGCGACCGGGGTGATCGCCGCCGGCGGGACGCTCGGCATCATGATTCCACCCTCGACGGTGTTCGCCGTCTACGGGCTGATCACCGAGCAGGACGTCGGCAAGCTGTTCATCGCAGGCATCCTGCCGGGCCTGCTCGCCGTTGCCATGTACATGATCACCATCACGATCATCGGCCACGCACGGCCCGGCTTCCTGCCGGCTGGCCAGCGCGCGACCTGGTCGGAGCGCCTGGACGCGATGAAGGACATCTGGGCGACGCTGCTGCTGTTCGTGTTCGTGATCGGTGGCATCTATGGCGGAATATTCACCGCGACCGAGGCTGCCGGCTGCGGCGCCGGCGGGCGCCTTCCTCATCGGCGTGCTGCGCGGAAAGCTGTCGCGCGGCGACATCCGGCGCTCGCTGCTCGAGGCGACCCGCACCACCGCGGCGGTGTTCACGATCCTGATCGGCGCAATTCTGTTCGGCTATTTCCTCACCGTGACGCAGACGCCGCAGAAGGTGACCGAGTTCCTCACCGGCCTCGGGATCGGCAAGTACGGCGTGCTCGCGCTGATCATGATCCTCTACCTCGTGCTCGGATGCCTCATGGACGCGCTCGCCATGATCATCCTGACGGTTCCGATCATCTTCCCGGTGATCATCGCAGCTCGGCTTCGACCCGATCTGGTTCGGCGTGATCATTGTCATGACGGTCGAGCTCGGGCTCATCCATCCGCCGGTCGGCATGAACATATTCGTGATAAAAAGCGTGGTGGAGGACGTGAAGATATCGACCATCTTCTACGGCGTTTTGCCGTTCATCATTACCGACATTCTCCGCCTGATCATTCTGATCGCCTTCCCGATCATCGCGCTCTGGCTGCCGTCGAAGATGTGAAGCTTCAGCCCTCGAACGACCTGGTGTCCCGATTCCGAAGTTCGCATCATTCGCGGCATCCTCGGTTGCAAACTTCGGAATCGAAGGACACCAGCAACTTATTGATCTAGTGTGGCTTTGGTTCAGAAGTCCGCATGTCGGACTCGCCGCAAGAATGATGCGGACTTCTGAACCGCCACACGAGGAGGTGACCATGTTACGACTGACGCTCGTTGCCGGCGCCGCTGCAATCGCGGCGTTCGCATTCGCGACGCCCGGGCAGGCCGCCGACGCCAAGCAGATGGAGGAGAACAAGAAGACCGTCACGGCGCTTTACGAGGCGGCGCTCAACAAGAAGGATTTCGAGGAAGCCTCGAAGTATCTCGGCTCGAAATACATCCAGCACAACCCGGTCGCCGCCGACGGACCGGAGGGTCTCAAAGGCTTCATCCACTTCCTGAAGGACAAGTTCCCGAACAACAAGAGCGAGATCAAGCGCATCTTCGCCGACGGCGACTACGTCATCGTGCACGTCCACGCCGTGCGCGAGCCGGGCACGCGCGGCAACGCCATCATCGACATCTTCCGGCTCGAAAACGGCAAGGTGGTCGAGCACTGGGACGTGATCCAGCCGATCCCCGAGAAGGCCGCCAACAACAACGGGATGTTCTAGATTCGATCTCGTGTCCCGGACGAGCGAAGCGAGGACCCGGGACCCCGGTTTCTTGCGAGGCACAACAGCAACCGGGGTCCCGGATCGGCGCGTCGGCTTCGCCGCCGCTCGTCCGGGACACGGAACCCGCTGCCATCGTCCGGTAGCTTTCGCACTGCCCACCGATATAGATGTACCCCCGATTGGAACCGCTATAACCGGTTCGGATCCGGGATCCGGCGATGGAACGCTCGTTCAAGAAAGAGGTGCAGGCGCTGCAAGCTCGGCGACGGCGAGACCTTCCACGGCGAAGGCATCCTCGCGGTCACCAAGGCCCTGCTGCAGTCGGGCGTGAGCTATGTCGGCGGCTACCAGGGCGCGCCGGTCTCGCACCTGCTCGACGTGCTGGTCGATGCCGAGGACATCATCGGCGACCTCGGCGTGCATCTGGAGACCTGCACCAACGAGGCCTCGGCCGCCGCCATGCTGGGCGCCTCGATCAACTATCCGCTGCGCGGCGCGGTGACCTGGAAATCGATCGTCGGCACCAACGTGGCGGCGGACGCGCTCTCGAACCTCGCGTCCCCGGGCGTGGTCGGCGGCGTGATGATCATCCTCGGCGAGGACTACGGCGAAGGCGCGAGCGTCATCCAGGAGCGCTCGTACGCCTATGCGATGAAGTCCTCGATGTGGCTACTCGATCCGCGCCCGGACCTGCCGACCATCGTGCGCATGGTCGAGGAAGGCTTCGAGCTCTCCGAGGCGAGCCACGCGCCGGTGATGATGGAGCTGCGCATCCGCGCCTGCCACGTCACCGGCGAGTTCACCGCCAAGAACAACCGGCGCGGCGATCAATTCCGGCAAGAACCGCTCTGCCGGCCCGCCGCGCTTCGACTACGGCAAGCTCGCGCATCCGCCCGTCATCTTCTCGCAGGAGCGGCTGCAAGATCGAAGAGCGGCTGCCGGCGGCGCAGCAATTCATCCGCGAGCAGCAAGCTCAACGAGGTCATCGCCGGCGACCTCGACGAGGTCGGCATCGTCGTGGTCGGCGGCCTCACCAACAGCGTGCTGCGCGCGCTCGACGCGGCTCGACCTTGCCGACCTCTACGGCGCTAGCCGCATTCCGATCTACGTGCTCAACGTCGTCTATCCGCTGGTGCCGGAGGAGCTGCGCGAGCTTCTGCGCCGGCAAGCGCGCGGTGCTGGTGGTCGAGGAAGGCTCGCCCGACTACATCGAGCAGGCAGATCAACGTCGAACTGCGCCGCGCCGACATCCAGACCCGCGTGCTCGGCAAGGGTTGCCTGCCGCGCGACCGGCGAGTATCAGTCGGAGCCGTTGATCAAGGGGCTCGCCGCCTTCGTCGCCGAAACCCGGCCGGCCGGCATCGATGCCGACGCGGTCGCCGCGCGCGTGAAGCAAATGCTGGCGCACAGGGCGCCGGCGCGATGGCGGCGGTCGGCGACATCCCGCCGCGGCCGCCGAATTTCTGCACCGGCTGTCCGGAGCGCCCGGTGTTCAGCGGCCATCAAGCTGATGCAGCGCGAGCTCGGGCCGACCCATATCAGCGCCGACATCGGCTGCCATTCGTTCGCGACCTTCGCGCCGTTCTAGCCTCGGCAATTCGATTCTCGGCTACGGCATGTCGCTCGCGAGCGCGGCCGCGGTCACGCCCAACATGGAGCGCCGCCCGATCGCCGTCATGGGCGACGGCGGGTTCTGGCACAACGGGCTGATCACCGGCGTCGCCTCGAACCTGTTCAACAAGGGCGACGGCGTGCTGATCGTGATGCAGAACGGCTACGCCTCCGCGACCGGCCAGCAATATCTGCCGTCGAGCGCGGCAAACCGCAGCGGCACGCCGACCGGCATGACGATCGAGCAGACGCTGCGCTCGCTCGGCGTCAAATGGCTGCGCACGGTGCGCACCTACAGCGTCGCCAAGATGGTCAAGACGCTGAAAGAGGCGATGCGCACCGCCGAGCGCGGCCTCAAGGTGATCATCGCCGACGGCGAATGCCAGCTCGTGCGCCAGCGCCGGGTGCGGGCCGAGGATGCCGAAAAGCTCAAGCGCGGCGAGCGCGTGGTGCGGGTGACGCTTCGGCGTCGACGACGAGATCTGCACCGGCGACCATTCCTGCATCCGGCTGTCGGGCTGTCCGTCGCTGACGGTCAAGCCCAATCCCGATCCGCTGCGCAGCGATCCGGTGGCCACCGTGATCGAGAGCTGCGTCGGCTGCGGCCTGTGCGGCGAGGTCGCCCATGCCGCCGTGCTTTGTCCGTCGTTCTATCGCGCCGAGATCATCCGCAATCCGACCTGGTGGGATCGCGCGCTGCATCGCGTGCGCCGCACCGTCATCGGCTGGTTGAGCGCGCCCGCGAGCGCGGATGAGCGCGCGCGCATGAGCGGTCCGCAGGCCCGGCCGATCACCATCCTGATCGCCGCGCTCGGCGGCGAAGGCGGCGGCGTGCTCACCGACTGGATCGTCGCCGCGGCGGCGCGCTGCGGCTTTCCGGTGCAGTCGACGTCGATCCCCGGCGTCGCGCAGCGCACCGGCGCCACGACCTATTACATCGAGATGGTGCCGGTGCCTGCGCGCGGAGCTCGGCGGCCGGCGGCCGGTGCTGGCGCTCGCGCCCGGCATCGGCGACGTCGATATCGTGCTGGCGAGCGAGCTACTGGAAGCCGGCCGCACCATCGCGGCCGGTTTCGTCACGCCCGACCGCACCGCTGATGATCGCCTCGACCAGCCGCTCCTACCTGGTGGTCGAGCGGATGGCGATGGCCGACGGCCGCTACGACAGCGCACGGCTGCATCAAGGCGATCGAGGAGCATGCGCAGTCTCACCTCCTGGTCGACATGGAGGCGCTGGCGCAAGCAAAGCGGCGCCATGGTCAACGCGGTCATGCTCGGCATCATCGCCGGCTGCGGGCGGCTGCCGATCCCGGCAGACGCGTTCGAAGGCGCGATCCGCGCCGACGGCAAGGCGGTCGACAGCAATCTCAAAGGCTTTCGCGCCGGCCTCGATGCGGCGCAGCAGGCCAGTGTGACCGTCCCGGCTGCCGTTGACGCAAGTCAGACGGTCACCTACGGCGCCGCTCCTGCTCTCCGAGCTCTGCAGCGCCATCGGTCGCCGACCATGCCGGCGGCTGCGCGCGACGTCGTTCGCCGAGGGCGCCCGCCGGCTCGTCGCCTATCAGGACGACGTCCTATGCGCGGCTCTACCTCGAACGGCTCGGCGCCGATCCGGACACGCCGACGAGCGCGCGCAGTGCCGGCGGGCCGCCTGCTGCGCGAGGTCGCGCGGCATCTGGCGGTGCGCATGTCCTACGAGGACGTGATCCGCGTCGCCGCAGGCCAAGATCGATCCGGCGCGGATGGACGCGCATCGCCGCCGAGATGGGCGTCAAGCCGGGCGAGCCGTTCACGGTGACCGAGTTCCTCAAGCCCGGCATCGAGGAAATGTGCTCGATCCTGCCGCCCTGGCTCGCGAAGCGCATCCTCGCGCGCGGCCGAGCGGCGCGGACTGGATCGACCGCGTGCATTGGGGCATGGAGGTCAACAGCGCGTCGGTGTCGCGGCTTTCTGCGTTTCTGGCTGCTCGCGAAGCTGCGCCGCTGGCGACCGAAGTCCTATCGCTTCGCAGCAGGAGCAGCGCGCGATCGAGGCCTGGCTCGGCCTGATCCAGGAGGCGGCACAACTCTCGGGCGAGCTGGCGCTCGAAGTCGCGGAATGCGCGCGCCTGATCAAGGGCTATGGCGATACCCACAAGCGCGGCACGGCCAATTACCGCCTGATCGAGACACGGGTGATCCGGCCGGTGCTGGCGGGACAGCATCCCGTTGCGGCTGGCGTCGACGCGGTCGCGAGCGCGCGCGTCGGCGGCGCTTTCCGACCCGACGGCGATGCGCTGACGCGCTGCCTCGCGGAGCTCGACCGGCAGAATGCGCTCGGCATCGCCGCCGAATAAACCTTGGCGCAACCATGCCTGCCGGGCGGACCGGCAGGAGCGGGACGCAATGGACACCGGTGCATCAAGCGGGTAACAACACGTCCGCCTGACCGTCACAACGCACGAACCCGCGCCCGCGCGATCGTCACCATCCAAGAGAAAAGCTGGAGGACCCGCAGATGCGGATCGACGCCTACACGCACTTCTTCCCGAAAAAATTCTTCGACAAGCTGCAACGACGTCGCCGGCGACTACAAGGACATGGGCAAGCGCGTGCGCTCGCTGCCGGCGCTCTACGACGTCGACGTCCGCAAGAAGATCGTGGACGGCCACAAGGACTATCAGCAGATCCTGTCCTACCCGCAGCCGCCGATCGAGAAATTCGCCAAGACGCCCGGAGGACATCGACGAGTTCTGCCAGATCATCAACGACGGCTTCGCCGAGCTGTGCGCCAAGGAGAAGGACCACTTCCCCGGCTGGGTGGCGCATCTCTCGCTCGACGCGCCCGACGCCGGCGTCGCCGAGGCCGAACGCGCGATCAAGAACGGCGCGCTCGGCGTGCAGATCTACACCAACGTCGCCGGCAAGCCGCTCGACCGGCCGCAATATCTGCCGTTCTGGAAGAAGATGAACGAGCTCGGCAAGCCGATCTGGCTGCATCCGGCGCGCGGCGCCGAGATGCCGGACTACATCGACGAGAAGAAGTCGCTCTACGAGATCTGGTGGACGCTCGGCTGGTCGTACGAGACCGCCTGCGCGATGATGCGGCTGGTCTATTCCAAGATCATGGACAACCATCCCAACCTCAAGATCATCACGCACCATTTCGCCGGCATCGTGCCGATGCTGGAAGGCCGGCTCGGGCCGGGCAACGACGTGATGGGGCGCGCACCACCGACGAGGACTATGTCGCGCTGCGCAAGAGCCTGAAGAAGCGGCCGCTCGACTACTTCAAGCAGGACTTCTACGCCGACACCGCGGCGTTCACGGCGGAGCCGGCGACCAAGGCCGGCATGGAGTTCTTCCCGCTCGAGAAGATCATCTTCGCCTCCGACTGCCCGTTCGATCCGGAAGGCGGCACGATGTATCCGCGCGAGACGCTGCGGATTCTCGAATTCGCTCAACCTCCCGAAGGCCGACGCAGGACGCCGATCGATTTCAAGAACCTGGAGCGGATCACCGGCAAGAAGCTGGTGAAGTAGCGCGGCCAGCAACGGAAGGCCGGCATGCGCCTGCTGGCGACTGTCTTGGCACTCAGTCGCGATCGGTGTCTCGCCATCGTTCGCGGCCGACTTGCGCGTCTACAGCGGGGGCGCGCCGCAGGAGACGTTGAAGACTGCTCGCCCCTGAATTCGAGAAGGCCACCGGCCATCGCGTGAACTTCACCTTCGCGGTCGTCGGCGCGATCCAACAGCGGCTCGCAGGCGGCGAGAAGGCCGACGTCGTGCTGCTGCCGGTGCCGCTGCTCAACGCGCTGGAGACGTCCGGCAAGATGCGTCCGGACAGCAAGCGCCTGTTGGCACGGGTCGGAATCGCGGTGGTCGTCCGCGAAGACGCTCCGAAACCGGATGTATCCACGTCCGATGCGTTGCGGGCGACTCTGACGCAGGCCCGCTCGATCACCCATGCCGACCCGCAGGCGACGCCGGGCGGCCGGCATATCGCCGCGATGCTCGAGCAATGGGACATCACCGAGACGCCCGACCGCAGGATCGCGCCCAAGAGCGCGATCAGCGGCGGCGCGGAGTTCGATCGCCAATGGCGAGGTCGACATCGGGCTTTATCTGCTGAGCGAGGCTCAGGCAGTGCAAGGGCGTGACGGTCGCCGGAATGCTGCCGCCCGCCCAGCAGAACTACATCGTCTATGCCGGCGCCGTCGCCGGCCAACAGCCCAGCTCCCGAGCCGGCGGCGGAGTTCTCTCAAGTTCATCGCCGATCCGTCGCAGCAGCCGCAATGGCAGACGACCGGATTCGAGGCAATTGCCAAGAACAACTGACAAAGCGGCGCCGCTGCGCTGTGGCTATCTCGCCTCGCCGCATGAATTGCGCCGCGCCATCTGCTAGCGTCGCGGCACCATGGATGCCGCCCGCCCGTGACCGTCCGGCTTCGAATCCGGCCCGCCCGCCGAGGGCGGGCTGCGCCTCGCACGCGAGGACGCCGGCCGGGTCACGCCGGTCATGGAGCAGTACGTCGAGATCAAAGCCGCCAATCCGGATTGCCTGCTTGTTCTACCGGATGGGCGATTTCTACGAATTGTTCTTCGAGGACGCCGAGATGGCCTCGCGCGCGCTCGGCATCGTGCTCACCAAGCGCGGCAAGCATCTCGGCCGCGACATCCCGATGTGCGGCGTGCCGATCCATCGCGCCGACGAATATCTCCACCGCCTGATCGCGCTCGGCCATCGCGTCGCGGTCTGCGAGCAGACTCGAGGACCCGGCCGAGGCCAGGAAGCGCGGCGGCAAGAGCGTCGTGCGCCGCGACGTCGTGCGCCTGGTCACGCCCGGCACGCTCACCGAGGACACGCTGCTCGACGCGCGGCGCAACAACTATCTGCTCGCCATCGCGCGCGCGCGCGCGCCGCTCGGACGAGGAGAGCCGCTTCGCGCTCGCCTGGATCGACATCTCGACCGGCGAGTTCCGCATCGCCGAGCGCGACCGTGCGCGGCCTTGCCGCCGACATCGCGCGGCTCGAGCCGAGCGAGATCATCGTCTCGGACGCGCTCTATGGCGATGCCGAGCTTGCGCCCTATCTGCGCTCGCTGCCGGCGGTGACGCCGCTCACCCGCGACGTGTTCGACGGCGCCACCGCCGAGCGCCGGCTCGCCGGATATTTTTCGGTGCGTCCACCACCGAGGCGTTCGGCACGCTGTCGCGGCTCGAGCTGACCGCCGCCGCGGCCTGCATCACCTATGTCGAGCGCACCCAGCTCGGCCAGCGGCCGCCGCTCTCGCCGCCGGTGCGCGAGGCGCAGGGCGCGACGCTCCTGATCGACCAGGCGACGCGCAGCCAATCTCGAACTGGTGCGCACCCTGTCGGGCGAGCGCGCGCGGCTCGCTGCTGGCCGCGATCGACCGCACCGTGACGGCGGCGGGCTCGCGGCTGCTGGCGCAGCGGCTGGCCGCGCCGCTCACCGATCCGGCGGCGATTGCGCGACGGCATGACGCGGTCGCGCATTTCGTCGGCCGACGCGCCGGCGCGCCGCGACATGCGCGAGCGCCTCAAAGCCGCGCCCGATCTCGCCCGCGCGCTGGCGCGGCTGGTGGTCGGCCGCGGCGGCCCGCGCGATCTCGCCGCCATCCGCGACGGCATCGCCGCGGCGGCGAGCCTCGTCGAGCGAGCTGCAGCAGTGCCGGCGACATTCCGGCCGAGCTGGCGCAGGCCGCGGCGGCGCTGCGCCGACCCGACCCGGCGATCGCGACCGACGCTCGCGGCGGCGCTCGCCGACGAACTGCCCTATCTCAAGCGCGACGGCGGCTTCGTGCGCCCGGGCTACGACGCCGCGCTCGACGAAGCGCGCGCGCTGCGCGACGAATCGCGCCGGGTGATCGCCGCGCTGCAGGCCCGCTATGCCGACGACAGCGGCGTGCGGGCGCTGAAGATCCGGCACAACAACGTGCTCGGCTATTTCGTCGAGGTGACGCCCAGCACGGCGACAAGCTGATGGCGCCGCCGCTCAACGCCACGTTCATCCATCGCCAGACGCTCGCCGGCCAGGTGCGCTTCACCACCACCGAGCTGGGCGAGCTCGAAGCCAAGATCGCCAGCGCCGCCGACCGCGCGCTCGGCATCGAGCTCGAGACCTTCGAACGCCTCGCCGCGCACGTGACGGCGGCCGCCGCGGCGATCAAGGAGGCGGCCGAGGCGCTCGCGGTGCTCGACGTCGCGAGCGCACTGGCGCAGCTTGCCGTCGAGCGCGACTATGCGCGGCCCGAGGTCGACGCCTGACTCGATTTCATCATCGACGGCGGGCGCCATCCGGTGGTGGAGCAGGCGCTCGCCGGACGACGGCGGACCGTTCGTCGCCAACGATTGCGATCTGTCGCCGCCCGCACAGGCGGACGCCGGCCGCATCTGGCTGCTGACCGGCCCCAACATGGCGGGCAAGTCGACTTATCCTGCGCCAGAACGCGCTGATCGCGATCCTCGCCCAGATGGGCAGCTTCGTGCCGGCGCGCAGCGCGCAAGATCGGCGTCGTCGACCGGCTGTTCTCGCGCGTCGGCGCCGCCGACGACCTCGCGCGCGGGCGTTCGACCTTCATGGTCGAGATGGTCGAGACCGCCGCGATCCTCAACCAGGCCGGCCGAGCGCGCGCTCGTCATCCTCGACGAGATCGGCCGCGGCACCGCCACCTTCGACGGCCTGTCGATCGCCTGGGCGACGATCGAGCATCTGCACGAGACCAACCGCTGCCGCGCATTGTTCGCCACGCATTTCCACGAGCTGACCGCGCTCGCCGCCAAGCTGCCGCGGCTGTCACAACGCGACGGTGCGGGTCAAGGAATGGCAGGGCGAGGTCGTGTTCCTGCACGAGGTGGTGCCGGGGGCCGCCGACCGCTCGCTACGGCATCCAGGTGGCGAAGCTCGCCGGACTGCCGCCGGCGGTGATCGAGCGCGCCAAGGTGGTGCTCGCCAAGCTCGAAGCCGAGGACCGCGTCTCGCCGGCGCGCGGCTTCGAGGACCTGCCGCTGTTCTGCCGCAACGCCGCGCCCGGCGGCGGCGCCGTTGCACGACGCCGCGCTTGATGCGGTGATCGCGGCGCTTACCGAGCTTCATCCCGACGAAATGTCGCCGCGCGAGGCGCTCGAGGCGCTCTATGCGCTGAAGGCCAAGGCAGCGGCCGGCAAATAGCGAGACAAAGCGGCGCGGGTGCGCGCGAACCCGCGTATGGTAGGGTAACCATCATCGACCGCGGTGGCGTCGAAGCCGCGATTGGCCGGGAGCCTGCGATGACGATCAGGACCGCGTCTCTTCTGTTCGCAATTCTGGGCTTGGCGACGAGCGCCCACGCTCAGACCTATCCCACCAAGACCGTGACGATGGTGGTCACCGCGGCGGCCGGCGGGGTGACCGACGTGGTGGCGCGTGCGATCGCCCAGCGGCTGTCGGAGAAATGGGGCCAGCAGATCGTGGTCGAGAACAAGGGCGGCGCGGGGCACATCCTGGGCGCCTCTCAGGTCGCCAACGCCGCGCCCGACGGCCATACGCTGATGATCGCGGAGGCCGGGACCTATGTGATCAATCCCAACATTTACCCGAAGGACAAGCTGACCTACGACGTGGAAAAGGACCTGATCCAGATCACCGGACTGGTCCGCATCCACCATGCGCTGATCGCCACTCCGTCGTTTCCGGCGAATTCCCTTGGCGAACTGATCGCGCTTGCCAAGGAGAAGCCCGGCACGCTGACCTACGGCACGGCGGGGGTCGGTTCCGGGCCGCATTTGAATATGGTCAGGCTGGAGAACGTCGACCGGCGCGAAATTCGTGGCGGTCCATTACCGGGGGGCAACCCCTGCGCTGACCGATGTCGTCGGCGGACATACCAACACGATGCTGATCAGCATCGGGTCGGCGCTCGGTCCCGCGGAGGCGCGTAGCGTGAAGCTGCTCGCGATCGGCAGCCCAAAGCGCCTGCCGCAACTGCCCGATCTACCCTCAACCGAGGAGAGCGTGCCGGGCTATACCGCCGGAACCTGGTTTGGACTGTCCGCGACCGGCCGGCACACCGCGCGACGTCGTGATGAAGATCAATGCCGACGTGCGCGAGATCATTGCGCAGCCGGCGATCCAGGAGCAATTCGTCACCAAGCAGCTTTACGAACCGATGACCAGTTCGCCGGAGGAATTCGTCCAGTTCATCAGGTCGGAGACCCAGCGCTGGGGCAAGGTAATCCGCGAGCAAGGCCTGCAAGATCGCGCATTAAGGATTTGTTTCGATCGCATGATCTTATCCGAAAAGTCTGCAACTTTTCGGGATCAGCTTAGGGAAGGTGCTTGCGCACGAGCCACAGCAAGCCGTTCCAGCCGATGCAGACCGCAAGCCCGGCGGCATAGCCCCACCAGACGCCGATGCGGCTCGGCGAGATAGTGCAGCGCCAGGAAGCCCAGCCCGAGCCCGACCAGCGGCATCTGCGCGTGAGCCAGCACGCTGGCGGCAGCCGGACCGCCGAGCGCGGGGATGCAGGATCACGACGAAGCTGCCCATCACGATCGGAAACACCGCGAACGCGCCGGACAGCGAACGAGCCGATGCTGGTGGCTGAGCGTGGTCACGACCGCGACGACCAGGGCGGCGGTCGGCCGCTCGCAGCGGGATGTCGTAGCGCGTGCGTCGCATCTTGCTCCGCGGCACGCCGGCAACGCGGTAGCGCGCGCTGAGCGGGATGGTGAGGCCGAATACGACGACGTTGAGCGCAATGGCGCTCGCCGGCGTCCAATCGCACAAGCTGAAGCACCATCGCGGCGGCAAGCCAGACCAGCGTCGCCACCGCGAGACTGAGCACGAGGCCGTGCCGCTGCGCCAGCACGCGTGTAGGTCAGCGCGAAGACCGCGACCGCCGCTCCCGCGGCAAGGCTGCCGATCGCGCTCGCCGCGATGAAGGCCGGCGGATGCTCGATCCCGAGAATGATGTAGGCCGCGCCCGCCGCGGTCGGCAACGCCGCGATCAGCGCCCCGATGAACGGGCCACTGCGCTCGACCGCGACGGAGGCGATGACCACGATGGTCGCCGTCATCACCATCTTGAGCAGCGAGCTCGTACCAGAAAAGCCATATCCGCGGGCATGCGCATTCCTTGTCGCCGAGCTTGACCCGGCAATCGCGCTCCTTCGCCGATGGAGGGAGGCCCCGGTCAAGCCCGGGGCTGACGCCTTAAGGCTGGAAGCCAGCAGATAGCACAATCACCCGCGCTGTGAGCGTCACCTCGATCGGCGGGCCGCTCTTGATCGTCTGGTAGACGACGCAATAGCGCTCGGTCAGCTTGAGCAGCTGGTCGAGCTTCTCCTGCGGTGCGTCGGTCTCGACGTCGAAGCGCAGGCGGATCTGCGCAAAGCCGACCGGCGCGTCCTTGGCGACGCCGAGCGTGCCGCGGAAATCGAGGTCGCCCTCGGCCGATACCGCACCGGACTTGAGCGGCATGTCGATGCGCGGTGGCGACCGCCTTCAACGTCACGCCGGCGCAGGCGACCAGCGCTTCCAGCAGCATGTCGCCGGAGCATAGTTCGAGCCCGGAGCCGCCGGTCGCCGGATGCAGGCCGGCGACGGCGAGCGCGCGCCCGGTCTCGACCTTGCAGGCGATATTGGCGTCGTCGAGCGTGCCCTTGGCCTTCAGCGTGATGAAGGCGGCCTTGCGGGTCGCCCTTGTAGCGCTCCTTGATCGGCGCCTGCATGGCGCGCAAGGCGGTGGCATCCATGTTGGTCTCCTTTTTCTCCTCCGTCATTGCGAGCGCAGCTAAGCAATCCAGCATCGCTTGCAAAACCTGGATTGCTTCGTCGCCCGTTGGGCTCCTCGCAATGACGGTCAATCAGGTGTCAGCACGACGCGGCCGACGATCTTGCCGGCGCGCAGGTCGCGCAGCGCGGCATTCACCTCTTCGAGCGGGCGCGTGGCCACGGGGATCGGCGGCATGCCTTTCTGGCGGACGAGCGCCAGCAGTTCCGCCATCTCGGTGAGGCTGCCGGTGTAGGAGCCCTGAACCGTGATCGCCCGCATCGGAAACGGCGGCACTGACTGCGTGATCTCGCCGCCGTAGAGTCCGACGATGATCAGCTTTCCGCCCTTGACCAGGCTGTCGATGCCGAGCCGTACGGTGCCGGCGGAGCCGACGAGATCGATCGTCGCCCAGGAGCCGCCGCCGGTCGCCTGCACCACTTGCTGCACCGCATCGGCCGCGCTGCCATCGATCACGTGTTTGGCGCCGGCCTGCTTCGCGGCTTCGCGCTTGGCCGGATCGATGTCGACCACGACGCTGCTGTGGCCGCCCATCGCGCGGTGCAGCGCGATGCACATCAGGCCGAGCCCCCCTGCCCCGATGATGACGGTCGGCTCGGTCGTGAGTGTCGCTCCAACTTTCTTCAACGCACTGAAAGTGGTCAGCCCCGAACAGGCGAGTGGCGCGGCGCGCTCCGGCGGCAGGTCGCCGATGTCGAACAGATAGCGCGGATGCGGCACCATCAGGTAATCGCTGTAGCCGCCGTGACGGAAGACGCCGATGCTGCCGGGCTTGGTGCAAAGCTGCTCGTCGCCGCGGCGGCAGACGCCGCACTCGCCGCAGCCCATCCAGGGGTCCACGATCCGGCGGTCGCCGATCCGCACGCCGTGGGCCTGCGGACCGAACGCCACGACCTCGCCGACATTCTCATGACCGAGCGTGACCGGCAGCTTCATGCCGCGTTCGGAAAGACTGAGGCGCTTACCGCCGCCAAGATCGAAGTAGCCGTCGGACAGATGCAGATCGCTGTGGCAGACGCCGGCGGCGATCACCTTGAGCAACACCTCGGTGCCCTGCGGGGTCGGCGTCGGCTGCTCGGCGAGTTGCAATTCCCCGCCGGGTTTGGCGATCTGGAAGCTTCGCATGGCGGATCCTCGTCGGCTTTCTCAACATCGTCATGGCCCGGCTCGTCCGAGCCATCCACGTTTTTTGTGAAGCCAACGATAACGTATAAAGACGTGGATGCCCGGCACAAGAGTCTACACTCGGGCCCCGCCGAAGGCGGGACCCGGGTGCCGGGCATGACGACACGGATCACTTCCGCATCACCACCACATCGCGGCACCCGTCGCGGCCTTGGTCTCGCCGTCGTCTACGGTGGCGGCGCGGTCGAGCGAGCGGTCGAGCGCGGCGAGCACGCGGCGCTTGACGAAATCGAACGCCGCCGACTGCCGGTCGCGCGGCCGCGGCAGGTCGCAGACGATCTCCTCGTAGACCCGGCCCGGATGCGGCCGCATCACCATGATGCGATCGGCCAGCACGATCGCCTCCTCGACGTCGTGCGTCACCATGATGAGCGTCGGCTTGAGGTCGGCCCACAGGTCGAGCAGATGCTCCTGCAGGTCGGCGCGGGTGAAGGCGTCGAGCGCGGAGAACGGCTCGTCGAGCAGCAGCACCTGCGGCCGCGGCACCAGTGCGCGCAGCGATGGCGACGCGCTGGGCCTGGCCGCCGGACAGTTCGCGCGGCCAGACCCGTCGCCTTGTCGGTTAGACCGACGCGCTCGAGCGCGGCGGCGACCCGCTGGCGCCGCTCGTCCGCTCGGACGGTCCTCCAGGCCGAAGCCGACATTGTCGGCGACCCGCAGCCACGGCAGCAGGCGCGGCTCCTGGAAGATGATGCCGATCTTCTCGTGCGGCGCCGTGATGACGGCGCCGTCGAGCACCACCCTGCCCTGGGTCGGCGTGTCGAGCCCGGAAATCGCCCGCAGCATGGTCGACTTGCCGCAGCCGGAGCCGCCGATGACGACGAGAATTTCGCCGGGCGCGACCTCGAGCGAGACGCCGTCGAGCGCGCGCACGCCGTTGGGATAGGTCTTGCCGACACGGTCGAGAACGAGCATCGGGCCTCACGTCCGCGCGAAGCGGTCTTCCCAGCGCAGGAACGGCGCCGTGCCCCAGGCCAGGATCGCGTCGGTGGTCTTGCCGAGGATCGCGAAGGCCACGATCGCCGCGACGATCTGCGCCGGCTTGCCGAGTTGCTGGCCGTCGATCAGCAGGAAGCCGAGCCCGGTCGAGGCGCCCAGAAATTCGGCCGCCACCACGAACATCCAGCCGAGCCCGAGGCCCGCGCGCAGCGAGATCACGTAGGCCGGCATCACCGCCGGCAGCAGGATGCGCCGCACCATGGCGGGGCCCGACAGCCGGAAGACGCGCCCGACCTCGACGATCTTGCGATCGACCGACATCACCGCGCCCATGACGCCGAGATAGACCGGAAAGAACACGCCGACCGCGATCAGGATGATCTTCGAGGCCTCGAAGATGCCGAACCAGAGAATGAACAGCGGCACCCAGGCGATCGATGGGATCGAGCGCAGCGCCTGCAGGGTCGGGTCGACCAGACGATGGGTCAGCGCCGAATAGCCGGTGATGGCGCCCGCGATGGTGCCGGCGGCGACGCCGAAGACGAACCCGACAGCACGCGCCACAGCGTGGCGAGCGCATGCGTCCTGCAGCTCGCCGGCGCGCGCGAGTTCGACGAAGGTGTTGAAGATCACCGACGGCGGCGGCACCAGCCGGCCGTTCGAGAGCCCGATGGCGCACGGCGATTTCCCAGAGCAGCGCGAGCGCGACCGGCAGCAGCAGGCCGAGCGCGGGCCGCAGGAAGCGCGCGTAGCGCTCCGCCGCGCGTGCGGTTCCACCGCGGCTTGTTCGACAGTCGCCGTCATGGAGACAAGAGACACCGCAACTCTTCCATTCGCAACATCGCAATCGCCGCAGCCGCCACCTGCAAGCACCAGAAGCGGCTTCCGGGTGACGGCGCGGCGGATGACGCCGGTTCAGTTCGTGACCGTCACGTAACGGTCGTCGATGAGGTCGTCGAGGATCTTCTTGACGTCGACATCGGGCTTGATCACGCCGGCCTTCTGCAGCGCCAGGCCGGCCTCGAGGATCGAATTCGCGCTGCTCCGGACCGACCTGGTTGTGGGTGAGCTCGGTGCGCTCCTTGAGCTGCTTGTCGACGACGGCGTCGTCGAGGTTGGTCACGCCGATGAAGATGCGCTTGAGCTCGTCGTAGTTGGCGAGCGAATACTTGCGCGCCTCCTCGTAGGCGGAGATCATGCGCCGGACGATGTCGGGATGATCCTTGACGAACTCTTCGCGCACGTTGAGGATGCCCCAGGTATTGGCCTCCGGCTTGCGGTAGAACAGCCGGGCGCCGTCCTTGCACCTCGTGCTGCGCCATCATCGGGTCGAGGCCGGCCCAGGCGTCGACGTCGCCGCGGATCAGCAAGTTGCCGCCGTCGGCGTGCTGCTGCACCAGCACCGGGGTGATGTCCTTGTCGGTCAGGCCGACCGACAGCAGCGCGCGCACCAGGAAGATGTGCGGATCGGTGCCGCGCACCATCGCGACCTTCTTGCCCTTGAGGTCCGCGACCTTGCGTGATCTTGCTGTCCTTGCGTGGTGACCAGCGCCGTCCACTCCGGACGCGAATAGATGTAGACCGACTTGATCGGATTGCCGTTGATCTTGGCGACGAGCGCGGCGGAGCCGGCGGTCGAGCCGAAATCGATCGAGCCGGCATTGAGGAATTGCAGCGCGTTGCTGGAGGAGACGGTCTTCACCCAGACGACCTTGATGCCGTCCTTGGCGAATTCCTTCTCCAGGAAGCCCTTGTCCTTGAGCAGCATCGAGACCGGGTTGTAGGTCGCCCAGTCGACGCGGATTTCCTTCGGCTTGTCGGCCGCGAACAGCGCCGCGCTCGGCAGCAGGCCGACCAGCAAGGCGGACGCGAACAGGGAACGTCGGGAAAGCATCGGTCATTCGAACCTCCACTCGTGTGGCCTCGGCGCGGATCGCGCGCCGGAGGCCGGTTGATGGAGGCGGGCATGATTCGCCCGCCCGTCAGCTTGGCGCGGGGCGGGCCCCGCGCTTTAGCTGCATTTGTTAAGCGCCCGCAAGCTGCTCGCTCAAATCGGCGCTATGTTTATTCTATAACGGCGTCATTTACTGGCGTCAATCGAGAAAATATTGTCATATTTTGGCCGATTCAGGAAAATATTTCCTCGCGGGCCGGTTCGCCGGATGAGTTTCCTGTTCCGCGCGTACGATCCCGCCGCGCCGGCCTCGCGCCGGTGACACACCGCCCGCGCTCCGCTATCCCGATGCGCCATGCTGACGTCCCGTCGACCAGGCTCCGCGCGCGCCGCCGAGCTCTTCGACGCGCAGCGCGATCGCGGCCGAGCTCGCAGCGCTCGCCGACAGCCACGCCGGCAACGAACGCGAGCTGCGGCTGGCGGTCTCCCGGCGCCTCAAGGTCGCGCTGGTCGAGGGCCGCGCCGCGGCCGAGCAGCCTGCTGCTCAAGGATCGGCACGGCCGGCGCTGCGCCGAGCGGCTGTGCCTGATGCAGGACGAGATCATCCGCGTGCTGTTCGAGTTCGCCGTGCAAGCATCTCTATCCCTCGCAGAACCCGTCGGAGGCCGAGCACATGGCGATCGTCGCCACCGGCGGCTATGGCCGCGGCGTGCTGGCGCCGGGCTCCGACATCGATCTGCTGTTCCTGCTGCCCTACAAGCAGACCGCCTGGGGCGAATCGGTCGCCGAGGCGATCCTCTATTGCCTGTGGGACATGGGGCTCAAGGTCGGCCACGCCACGCGCTCGGTCAACGAGTGCATCCGCCAGGCCAAGGCCGACATGACCATCCGCACCGCGTTGCTGGAGGCGCGCTTTCTGCTCGGCGACCGCAAGCTCTTCGACGAGCTGGTGACGCGCTTCGACAAGGAGGTCGTGCAGGGCACCGCCGCCGAATTCGTCGCCGCCAAGCTCGCCGAGCGCGAGGAGCGCCACCGCCGCGCCGGCCAGTCGCGCTACCTGGTCGAGCCCAACGTCAAGGACGGCAAGGGCGGCTTGCGCGACCTGCACACGCTCTACTGGATCGCCAAATACGTCTACCGCGTGCGCGAGCGCGAGGAGCTGATCGAGCACGGCGTCTACGACCCGCGCGAATACCGGCGGTTCCGCCGCTGCGGCGATTTCCTCTGGGCGGTGCGCTGCCACATGCACTTCCTCACCGGCCGCGCCGAGGAGCGGCTGTCGTTCGACATCCAGCGCGAGATCGCGGTCCGGCTCGGCTACACCGAGCATCCGGGCCTGCGCGACGTCGAGCGCTTCATGAAGCACTACTTCCTGATCGCCAAGGACGTCGGCGACCTCACCGCCATCCTGTGCGCCAAGCTCGAGGACAGCCAGGCCAAGGCGATGCCGGTGCTGAGCCGCATGATGGCGCAAGTTCCGGCCGCGGGCGCGGCACGCACGCTGAGCGAGACCGAGGATTTCATCGTCGACTACAACCGCATCAACGTCGCCGACCCGAACGTGTTCAAGCGCGATCCGGTCAACCTGATCCGCATCTTCCATCTGGCGCAGAAATACAATCTCGCGTTCCATCCCGACGCCATGCACGTCGCCACCCGCTCGCTCAAGCTGATCGACGCGCAAGCTGCGCGAGAACGAGGAGGCGAACCGGCTGTTCCTCGAAATCCTGACCTCGAAGAACGACGCCGAGACCGTGCTGCGGCGGATGAACGAGGCCGGCGTGCTCGGCCACTTCGTGCCCGCCTTCGGCCGCATCGTCGCGATGATGCAGTTCAACATGTATCACCACTACACGGTGGACGAGCATCTGCTGCGCTGCATCGGCGTGCTGTCCGACATCGAGGCCGGCCGCAGCGACGACACCAAGTTCGCCACCGAGCTGATGCGCACGATCCAGCCGCAGCACCGCGACGCTGCTCTATGTCGCGCTGTTCCTGCACGACATCGCCAAGGGCCGCATCGAGGACCATTCGATCGCCGGCGCGCGCGTCGCCCGCGCACTCTGCCCGCGGCTCGGCTTCTCGGCGGCCGAGACCGAGACCGTCGCCTGGCTGATCGAGGTGCACCTGGTGATGTCGACGCGTCGCGCAGTCGCGCGATCTCTCCGACCGCATGACGATCGAGAATTTCGCCGCGGTGGTGCAGTCGGTCGAGCGCATGAAGCTGCTCACCATCCTCACCACCGCCGACATCAAGGCGGTCGGGCCGGGCGTGTGGAACGGCTGGAAGGCGCAGCTCATCCGCACGCTCTATTACGAGACCGAGCCGGTGCTCACCGGCGGCTTCTCCGAGGTCAATCGCGCCCAGCGCGTCGCCATGGCGCAGGCCGAGTTCCGCGCCGAGCTCAAGGATTGGACGCCGGCCGAGATCGACGCCTATATCGCGCTGCATTATCCGGCCTATTGGCTCAAGGTCGATCTGCCGCAGAAGATCGCGCATGCCCGCTTCGTGCGCGCCGCCGCGCGAGGCCGGCAAGATCGCTCGCCACCACGGTCTCGTTCCCGGCCGCGCGCGGCGTGACCGAGCTCACGGTGCTGGCGCCCGACCATCCCTGGCTGCTCTCGATCATCGCCGGCGCCTGCGCGGTCGCCGGCGCCAACATCGTCGACGCGCAGATCTTCACCACCACCGACGGGCGCGCGCTCGACACCATCGCGGTGTCGCGCGAGTTCGAGCGCGACGAGGACGAGGCGCGCCGCGCCGCGCGCATCGCCGATTCGATCGAGAAGGCGTTGCGCGGCGATCTGCAAGCTGCCGGAGGTGGTCGCCAAGCGCGCCGCCGCAAAGGGCCGGCTCAAGGCGTTCGCGGTCGAGCCGGACGGTGACCATCAACAATCAATGGTCGAACCGCTACACCATGGTCGAGGTGACCGGGCTCGACCGGCCGGGCCTGCTGTTCGAGCTCACCGCGACCTTGTCCAAGCTCAACCTCAACATCGGCTCCGCGCATGTCGCGACCTTCGGCGAGCGCGTGGTCGACGTGTTCTACGTCACCGACCTGTTCGGCGCGAAGATCACCTCGGCGACCCGGCAGGCGACCATCAAGCGCGCGCTGATCTCGCTGTTTCGGTCAACGAGCCGGCTAAACGCGCGATCGCAAAACCGGCCGAAGCGCCGCCGCGAGCTAGGCCCGCCATCGCCAGCCGCAAGAGGTCAGGGCTGTTTGGTCAGCTCGGTACAGGATGCAATGCGCGAGGTTGGCGTCAGCGCAACGAAGCACAACTCCATCCGGTTTGGCGCGAGCATCGTGCCCGTGGTGAATCCGTCGTCGTCAACCATGTGAATGGTTCCGTTACGCGAGATCACCGCGATGACCGGATCATTGCCGCGCGCCGACGAAAACGTTCCGGAAAAACGGCGGCCGTTCTGCATGTCGACCGTCAGCGTGAAGGCGATGCTGTTCAAGCGCGGCGCAGGGGCTGCGGCCCCGGCATGGTGGGGATTACCGACTCCCTGGACGATCGATTCGCTTTCGCCCTTCCAGGTACCGCGCACGTCGGGAACCCCCGTCTGCGCCAGGGCGGCAGGCGCGGTTGTCAGCATCGAAAGAATGATGGGCCAAGCAAGCTTTGTCATAGCTGGTTTCCTCCACGGTCGATCGCGAACAGCAGTATCGAGCGCACGCGCGCGCCCGGCAAGCCGGGCGGCCGGCGACCGAAATCCTAGTTCTTCAGCCGGTAGCCGGTCTTGAAGATCCACCAGACGATGCCGAGGCAGACGAGCGAGGAACAGCGCAATCGCCGCCAGGCTGATTTCGACGTTCACGTCGGCGATCTCAAAGAAGCTCCAGCGGAAGCCGCTGATCAGGTAGACGATCGGATTGAACAGCGCGATCGTCTGCCACGCGGGCGGCAGGACGCTGATCGAATAGAAGGTGCCGCCCAGGAAGGTCAGCGGCGTGATGATCAGGAGCGGCACCACCTGCAGCTTCTCGAAGCCGTCGGCCCAGATGCCGAGGATGAAACCGAGCAAGCTGAAGCTCAGCGCCGTCAACACCAGGAAGGCCAGCATCCAGAACGGATGCGCAATTCGCAGCGGCACAAACAGCGCCGCGGTCGCCAGGATGATCAGACCGAGAATGATCGACTTTGGTCGCCGCCGCGCCGACGTAGCCCAGCACGATTTCGAACGGCGATACCGGCGCCGACAAAATTTCATAGATCGTGCCGACGAAGCGCGGGAAATAGATTCCGAACGAGGCGTTCATCACGCTCTGCGTCAAGAGCATGAGCATGATGAGGCCGGGCACGATGAACGCGCCGTAACTGATGCCGTCGATTTCGCTGATCCGCGTGCCGATTGCGGCGCCAAACACTACGAAGTAGAGCGACGTTGAGATCACCGGCGAGATGATGCTCTGCAGCAGCGTGCGCCCGGTGCGGGCCATCTCGAACACGTAGATTGCACGGACGGCGTATAAATTCATGATCCCTTCCTCAGCAGCCCGACGAAGATATCTTCCAGCGAGCTTTGCGTCGTATGCAGGTCCTTGAACCTGATGCCGGCCTGCCGCAGTTCGTCGAGCAGCGTGGTAATGCCGGTGCGTTCGGCTTGCGTATCGTAGTTGTAGATCAGCGCCCGACCTTCCGAGGCGAGGATGAGCTGATGACGGGCGAGCGCGTCCGGAATCGCGTCAATCTTGTGCTGCAACTCAAGCGTAAGCTGCTTGCGCCCGAGCTTGCGCATGAGCTCGGCCTTGTCCTCGACCAGGACGATCTCACCCTTGTTGATCACGCCGACCCGGTCGGCCATCTCCTCGGCTTCCTCGATGTAGTGCGTGGTCAGGATGATGGTCACGCCGGCGGCGCGCAGCGCACGCACAATCTGCCACATGTCCTTGCGCAGCTCGACGTCGACGCCGGCGGTCGGCTCGTCGAGAAACAGGATCTGCGGCTCGTGCGAGAGCGCCTTGGCGATCAGCACCCGGCGTTTCATGCCGCCGGACAGCGTCATGATCTTGGCGTCCTTCTTGTCCCACAGCGACAGGTCCTTGAGCACCTTGGTCACGTGGTCGGGGCTGTAAGGCTTGCCGAACAGCCCTCGGCTGAAGCACATCGTGTCCCACGGCGTCTCGAAGGCGTCGGTCGTGAGTTCCTGCGGGACGAGCCCGATCAGCGCGCGCGCTGCGCGATAGTCGGCGATGATGTCATGGCCGCCGACCGAGATGGAACCTGCGGACGCCCGCACGATCCCGCAGATGATGTTGATGAGGGTCGTCTTGCCCGCCCCATTGGGACCGAGCAGGGCAAAGATTTCGCCGCCTTGCACCGTCAGGTTGACGTTCTGCAGGGCGGAAAACCCGGAGGCGTAGGTCTTGGACAGGTTCGAGACCGAAATGACAGGTTGCATGGGCAAGCCGCGATACGAAACGATGATGTCGGGGGAGATTTCGGCCAAATTCTAGCGGCTTGGGTGGCCGCAGTCGAACCCGCCGCGGGCGCGGCTGCCCTGCGGTAACCCCCCCTTAAATCGCCCACATTACCGTGCCTTCGGTGGTACCGACGGGAGCCGAGCGTGGCGGGACGAAAGGCCGGCGAGCGGCGCGGCGATCCGGGCTCGGCGGCAGCACCGATTCCGGCGGACGGGCGGGCAACGGCCGCAAGCGCAAGCGTGGCGAGCGCCCGCGGCGGCCGGTCACTGGCTGCGGCGCTCAACTTATTGGTGGCTCGTGCTCGGCTTGTGGGCGGTGATCGCAGCCGGTCGGCGCGCTCGCCTTCGTGGCCTCGACGTTGCCGCCGATCCAGGATCGCTGGAGGTGCCCAAGCGCCCGCCCAAGGTCGAGATCGTCGGGCTCGACGGCCGGTCGCTCGCGGTGCGCGGCGAGATGAGCGGCACCGATGTCTCGATCAAGGAGCTTGCCGCCCTACCTGCCGCAAGGCGTTCATCGCGATCGAGGACCGCCGGTTCTACAGCCACTACGGCATCGATCCGATCGGGCTCGCGCGCGCCGTCGGTCGCCAACGTGCTGCACCGCGGCGTGTCGCAGGGCGGCTCGACCATCACCCAGCAGCTCGCCAAGAACCTGTTCCTGACCCAGGAGCGCACGCTCTGGCGCAAGATGCAGGAGGCTGGTGCTCGCGATCTGGCTCGAGCGCAAGTTCAGCAAGAACCAGATTCTCGAGCTCTATCTCAACCGCGTCTATTTCGGCGCCGGCGCCTACGGCGTCGAGGCCGCCGCCCAGCGCTACTTCGGCAAGCCGGCGCGCCAGGTGAAGATCGCCGAGGCCGCGATGCTCGCCGGCCTGCGTCAAGTCGCCGTCGCGGCTGGCGCCGAGCCGCAATCCCGAACGGCGCCGAGCGCCGCGCGCAGACCGTGCTCGCCGCCATGGTGGAGCTGGGCTTCGTCACCGAGACCATGGCGAAGACCGCGCTGGCGCAGCCCGCTCGCGCGGTGAAGCCGGCGGGCGCCGGCTCGGTCAACTACGTCGCCGACTGGATCATGGACGTGCTCGACGACCTCGTCGGCCGCGTCGAGCAGGACCTGGTGGTCGAGACCTCGATCGATCCCGCGCTGCAGGCTGCGGCCGAGAAGGCGCTGGTCGACGAGCTCGCGCTCAGGGCGCGAAGTTCGACGTCGCAGCAGGGCGCGCTCGTGGCGATGACGCCGGACGGCGCGGTGCGCGCCCTCGTCGGCGGCAGGAACTATGCGCGAAAGCCAGTACAACCGCGCGGTCGTCGCCAAGCGCCAGCCGGGCTCGGCGTTCAAGCCGTTCGTCTATCTCGACCGCGCTCGAGCGCGGGCTCACGCCCGAGACCGTGCGCGAGGACAAGCCGATCGCGATCAAGGGCTGGAAGCCGGAGAACTACAGCCGCGAATATTACGGGCCGGTGACGCTGACGCAGGCGCTCGCGCTCTCGCTCAATACGGTGTCGGTGCGGCTCACGCTCGAGGTCGGGCCGGCGGCGGTCGCCAAGACCGCGTATCGGCTCGGCATCGCCTCCAAGCTCGACGCCAATGCGTCGCTGGCGCTCGGCACCTCGGAAGTCTCGCTGATCGAGCTCATCTCCGCCTATGCGCCGTTCGCGAACGGCGGCGACGCCATCGCGCCGCACGTGGTCGAGCGGGTCCGCACGCCATGCCGGCAAGGTTCTGTACGCGCGCGCTGCGCAGAAGCTCGGCCGGTCATCGACCCGCGCTATGTCGGCGATGATGAACACCATGATGCGCGAGACGCTGCAGATCGGGCACCGCGCAGAAGGCGCAGCTCGCGGGCTGGCCGGCCGCCGGCAAGACCGGCACCACCCAGGATTTCCGCGACGCCTGGTTCATCGGCTACACCGCCACCTCGTCACCGGCGTCTGGCTCGGCAACGACGATTCCTCGCCGACCAGGAAGGCGACCGGCGGCGGCCTGCCGGTGGAAATCTGGACCCGCTTCATGACGCAGCGCCCATCAGGGCGTGGCGGTCGCGGCACTGCCGGGACTTGACCGGCGCTCCGTCGTTCGCCTCGGCGCTCGCCGGTGTTCACTGCTCCGCTGCCGCCGGCGCCGCTCGGCGCGCCAGGGCCGGCTCGGCCGTGCGGCCGGCGCCGATCGACCGCGGGCTCGACGGCTGGTTCATCGACCGGCTGTTCGGGCGGCGCTGACGAGGCGCCGTGTGCTACGCTTCCCGCGCATCCGGAGCGCGGCATGAGGCTCAAGGACAAGATCGCGATCGTGACCGGCGGCGCGCACGGCATCGGCCATGCGATTGCCCGGCGCTACGTCGCCGAGGGCGCGCGCGTCACCATCGCCGACGTCGATGCCGAAGCCGGCGAGGCGGCGGCGCGCGCCCTCGGCCAGGCCCAATTCGTCGCACACCGACGTCGGCGATGCGCAGGCAGCCGAGCACGTGGTCGCGGAAACCTGCCGCGCGTTCGGCGGCGTCGACATCCTGGTCAACAATGCCGGCATCATCCACGGCGCCGATTTCCTCGACGCTGGCGGAAGCCGACTTCGACCGCGTGCTGCGGGTGAACCTCAAGGGCGCGTTTCTCGTCGGCCAGGCCGCCGCCCGGCGCATGGTGGCGCAGGTCGCGGCCGGCAAGCCGGCGGGCAGCATCATCAACATGAGCTCGATCAATGCCGCGGTGGCGATCGCCAACCAGACGCCCTATTGCGTATCGAAGGGCGGCATCGACCAGCTCACCAAGGTGATGGCGCTGGCGCTCGCGCCCCACGGCATCCGCGTCAACGCCATCGGACCGGGCTCGATCATGACCGACATCCTCAAGGCGGTCGCCACCGACCGCGAGGCCAGGCGCCGGATCCTGGCGCGCACGCCGCTCGGGCGCATCGGCGAGCCCGACGAGATCGCGTCGATCGCGGTCTTCCTCGCGTCGCCGGACGCCAGCTACATCACCGGCGAGACCATCTATGCCGACGGCGGCCGGCTCGCCCTGAACTACACGGTGCCGGTCGACGAGGCGTCATTGGGGTAGGCTGCGTTCAACGGCCCCACAGTTCCTTGCTGGCGAGCCGCGCGCCTTCGGCGAGGCTTTCGAACTTCGCCCACATCACCTGCGGGATGGACGCGCTGGATCGTCTCGCGCCTGCGCGAAGCCGCAATCGGTGCCGGCGATCACGTTCTCGCGCCCGACCAGCTTGGCGAAGTTGACGATGCGCTCGGCCACCAGTCGCGGATGCTCGACGGTCGTGGTGTGATGCGTGACGATGCCCGGGATCAGGATCTTGCCGCCGGCAGCTTCACCTTCTGCCAGACGCGCCATTCGTGCTCGTGGCGCACGTTGGCGGCCTCGATCGAATAGGCGCCGGCCTTCACCTTCAGCATCAGGTCGACGATGTCGTCGAGCTGCGCGTCGGCGACATGCGGCACGTGCCAGCTGCCGAAGCAGATGTGATAGCGGATGCGGTCCTCCGGAATGCCCTCGAGCGCGTGGTTGAGCGCCTCGACGCGCAGCTCCGCCCATTCGCGATAGCGCTGCGGGCTCTCGCTCGACGAGATGGTCGTACATGTTGGCGAGCACGGCGTCGTCGACCTGCAGCACGAAGCCGGCCTTGAGGATTTCGAGATATTCCTCGCGCAGCGCCTTCGCGATCGCGAACACGTAGTCGCGCTCGCTGGTAGTATTCGTTCTCGGCGTCGTAGCCGACGCTCGCGGGCGCGACCGCGGTGAAGAACACGTCCTCCACCGGTCGCCGCGGCGGCCGCGGCCTTGAGGTTGGCGAGATCGCGCCGCACGCTGTCCTGGCCCTGATAGGTGATCGGACCGACGCAGGCATGGCCCGGCGTGCCGGTCGACGCCGCGCGGAAACTCCTCCTTCATGAATCCGCGAAGCGGATGCGGTCGCGGCCGAGCCAGACCGCCGGATAGAGCTTGTCCGGCCGCGGCTCGAAGCCGCTCAGGCGCTCCAGGATGTAGTTGGCCCAGCCGGACTTGCCGAATTCGCCGTCGTTGACGATGTCGATGCCGGCCTTCGCCTGATGCGCAACGATGTCGGCGACCTCGCGCTTCGCAGCTGCTCGTGATGCTGCGGTCGGTCGGTCCTTGGCGGCCTCGAGCAGCGCCTTCGGGCGGATGAGGCTGCCCACATGGGTCGTCAGGATGCGGTGGTCGCTGCGCTTCATTGCTGGTTCCCGTAGCATTGGCTTGAGCGCAGCAAAGCGGCGCGGCGACGACGGACCGCCGCGCCTCACGGCTATCGACCGGTCGCTCAATAGGCCGACTTGTGCTTGGCGACCGTCTTCTTCAGGTCGTCGAGGATCGCCTTCGGATCCTGGCCGGCCTTGCGCACCGTCGGCTTCCCAGTCGGCGACGATCGGCTCGGCCGACTTGCGCCAGGCCGCGAGCTGGTCGGGCGTCAGCGGATAGACCTCGTGCCCGGGCAGCGCCTTGATCTTGTCGCGGCCGCCGGATTCGAAGTCGGCCCACGGCGCCGCGATCTTCAGCGCCCAGTCGCTCGAGCAATGATCGTCCATCACCTTCTTTCTGCGCCGGCGACAGCGCGTCGTACTTCGCCTTGTTCAGCACCCAGACCTGCTCGGAGACGTAGATCGGCGCGTCGATGTGGTATTTCGTGACCTTGTCGATGCCGAACAGCACCATCGAGCCCCAGGGCGCGCCGGCGCGCTTCGGCGACGCCCTTTTCCAGCACGTCGCGGATTTCCGGCGCCGAGGCCTGCACGTTGGTCGCGCCGAGCGAGCGCATCCAGCTCGCGATCACGGCGTTCGGCGGGCGCAACTTCAGGCCGGACATGTCGGTCGGCAGCACCACCTTCTTCTTGGTGAAATGGAACGTGCCGGGATCGTGCGCGAACATCAGGCAGTAGCGCACGTCCTTCATCTCCTGTGTCGGCGTAGCGGCGATACCACGCGTCCATCGCGGCGCTGCCCTCCTTGGAGTTGGAGAAGATGAAGGGCAGTTCGACCGCCGCGACGATCGGGAAGCGGCCGGGCTCGTAGCCCGGATTGACGTGCGAGATGTCGGCGATGCCGTCGCGCGCCATGTTGTAGTGGTCGAACGCCTTGCCGAGCTGCTGGGCCGGAAAGATCGTGATCTTGATCGTGCCGTTCGAGGCCTTGTCGATCGACTCCGCCCAGGCGACCGCGGCGGCGTGCATCGGATGCTGCGGCGGCACCCAGTGCGAGAACCGCAGCGTCACCGGCTTGTCCTGCGCCGAGGCTTGCGACGACACGGCGGCGCATCCGAAAAGGAGCGCGGCGAGCGCGCCCCATAATGTCATTCTCATAGTCTCCTCCCGAAATTGTCTCAGCAAGATTGTTGTTGTTGCCCGGCAGCTTGCTGCTGTCAGTTGTTCTAGTGCGTCCGGCAGGCCCAACGGCGCGATGTCCCACTCCGGTCGAACTCGCCGGACTTGGGCAGAGCATACTGGTGCGCGACGCTCGAATGCGCGGGACGCCCGTCGGCACTTCATCTCGACGTTCCAGGCGAGGCTCTATACAATCGCGTTTAATGTCAACGGCGCCGCAACGGTGGAGTCCAACGCATCGGCGACGTCGATCCGGCCATCAAGCGGTTCGAAGAAGCCGCGCGCATCGGTCCCCGGGAGGAATCCATGAGCTTGCAGCAGCGCGTCCTGCGTTCGGCGCGATTTCTGATCGCTGCCTTGTTGAGCACGGCGGCGCTCGCATTGTTTCCGGCGATTGCGCAGGCCGCCGACCCGATCAAGATCGGGCTGAGCCTCAGCCTGACCGGCGCTACCGCGCCGGCCGGACGGCAGGTGCAGACCGGGCTCGAAATCTGGCGCGATCACGTCAACGCGCGCGGCGGCCTGCTCGGCCGACCGGTCGAACTCGTCTATTACGACGACCAGGCCAACCCGGCGAATGCGCCCGGCATCTACGCCAAGCTGATGGGCGTCGACAAAGTCGATCTGCTGATCGGGCCCTACAGCACCAACGTGATCGCAGCGGCGCTGCCGGCGATCATCCAGAACAAGCGCATGACCATCGGCATTTTCGGGCTCGGCGCCAACAAGGAGTACAAGTACGGCAAGTACTTCTCGATGAACTCGCAGGGCGCCTCGCCGAAGAATTATTCCCGCGGGTTCTTTCAGTTGGCCCAGCAACAGCAACCCAAGCCCACCCGCGTCGCTCTGGTCGGCGCCGACGTCGAATTCTCCCGCAACGCGCTCGACGGCGCGCGCGAGAACGCCAAGGAAATCGGCTTCGACGTGGTCTATGAGCGCACCTATCCGTTGGCCAATGCCGAATACGCCACCATCGTGCGCGCGATGCAGGCGGCCAACCCGGACATCGTCTATGCCGCGACGCTGCCGGTCGATACCGTCGGCATCGTGCGCGCGTCGAGCGAGGTGCGGTTCCGCCCCAAGCTCTTCGGCGGCGCGTTCCTCGGGCTGCTCGTGACCGGGATCAAGCAGCAGCTCGGGCCGCTGATCAACGGCTTCGTCAACAACGAGTTCTACATTCCGGCGCCGAGCCTGCAGTTCGCCGGCACCAAGGAGTTTCTGGAGGAGTACCAGAAGCGCGCGCCGGGCATCGGCATCGATCCGCTCGGGCTGACCTATCCGCCCTACGCCTACGCGGCCGGGCAGATCTTGGCGAAGGCCGTCACCGAGACCAAGTCGCTCGACGACGACAAGCTCGCCGACTACATCCGCAAGAACACCATCGACACCGTGATCGGCCCGATGTCGTTCGGCGAGGACGGCGAGTGGAAGACGCCGCGCATCATCTACGCCCAGTTCCAGGGCGTCGCCGGCAACGACATCGGCCAGTTCCGCGACATGTCGCGCCAGTTCGTGGTCTGGCCGCCGGAGCTCAAGACCGGCAACCTGATCTATCCCTACGAGCAGGCGCTGCGCTGACGGTTCCGGCCGGCGCCACACTGACGGTCCGGGTTTTCCCCGGCGCGCTCGAATCGGGCTAGGCTTGCGCCGCAGCATCGCCCCCGCGGTGCCGCCCGCCGACGCCCAGACCGAATTCAACATGGCCGCCAAGCGCCCGCCCGCCCTCGACCGCATCGACCTGAAGATCCTCGCCGCGCTCCAGCGCGACGGCCGCATGACCAACCAGCGGCTCGCCGAGGTGGTGGCGCTGTCGCCGCGCGCGAGCCTCGAGCGCGTGCGCCGGCTCGAAGCCGCCGGCATCATCAGCGGCTACCAGGCGGTGGTCGAACTGCGCGAGCTCACGCGGCCGGTGAACCTCTTCGTCGAGATCGTGCTGGAGAAGCAGGCCAACCGCCGGCGTTTCGAAAAGCGGCTCGGCGCGCTCGACGAGGTGGTCGAATGCTGGGAGGTGAGCGGCAACGTCGACTACGTGGCGCGCTTGGTCTGCGCCGACATGGTGGCCTACGAGGAGCTCACCGCCGGCCTGCTCGACGACGCCTCGCTCGGCGTCGCGCGCATCGTCAGCCATGTGGCGCTGCGGCCGGTGCGCCGCTTCGCCGGCTATCCGGAGAGCCTGCTGGCGCGGAAGCCATAATCCGGCGTGACCATCGGGCGGGAAGATCGAACCAGCGCAACGATACCGGCGGACCCACGGCCGCGGTTCATTCGGCATCGCCTTTGCGGTACAACGATCTACTCGGTCACTTACCGCGAGGCGCGCCTCATGAGAATGTCCCGGCGATCCTTGCTGCGCGATGCGGCGGCCGCCGCGCTTGCGGCTTCCCTGCCCCAGGCGGCCTGGGCGAGCGAACGCAAGACCCTGCGGATGCAGACCCGGCAGATCGAGGTCGGCGGCAAGGCAGCGACCCGGTACAAGGTCTCGCAGCCATCGGGCGCGTTCGGCCTCGTCCTGAACGAAGGCGACGAGTTCGACGTGCGGCTGGAGAACCGCCTGCCGGTGATGGCGGGCCTGCATTGGCACGGACTGACCGAGCCGTGGCGCCAGGACGGCGTGCCTTATCTCTCCGGCCCGCCGCTCCCGCCAGGAGCCGCCCGCGACTACCGGTTTCCCGCCATCCCGCCGGGGACGCGCTGGATGCATTCGCACTTCGGCCTCGAAGAGCAGAATCTCCTCGCCGCGCCGCTGATCATCCGCGAGGCCAGCGCCATCCGCCAGAACCTGCAGGAGGTCGTGGTCTTCCTGGAGGACTTTTCGTGGACAAGTCCGAGCGAGATCTTCGAGCGGCTGCGCAACCGGCCGGCCATGAGCATGGCCGAGCGTCCCGCCAAGGCGGCGCCCGACCTCAACGACGTTGAGTACGACGCCTACCTCGCCAACGACCGGACGCTCGACGATCCCGACATCATCCAGGTTGAGCGGAACGCTGAGGTGCGCATGCGCATCATCAACGCCAGCGCGTCGAGCAACTTCAACATCGACCTCGGCAACCTCCAGGGCACGCTGGTGACGGTCGACGGCAATCCGGTCGTGCCGTTGAGCGCGCGGCGGTTTCCGATCGCGATCGCGCAACGCGCGGACATCATCGTGCGAGTGCCCGCCGACGGCGCCGCCGTGCCGGTTCTGGCGATCGGCGAAGGCCGGCGGCTGCGGACCGGCATCATCCTGCAGCCGCGTGGCGCGACGGTCGCGAAGATCAACGTCAATGCCGAGGAGCCGGGACCGCAGGTCGCGCTCGAGCAGGAACTGCTCATCAAGGCGAGCGCGCCGCTGCCGGCCAGGGCGCCGGACCGCTCGATTCCCGTCGAGCTCACTGGCAACATGATGGCGTACTACTGGGACATGCCGGTCCACGGTACGCCCGGACTGCCGGCGACAGCCGATCGCGGCGAACGGGTCGAGCTGGTGTTCAGCAACAGGACGATGATGTCGCATCCCATGCATCTGCATGGGCACGTCTTCCAGGTCACGCAGATCGACGAACGGAAGATCGATGGCGCGATCCGCGACACCATTCTGGTGCCGCCGAAGGCGACGGTGAAGGTCGTCTTCGACGCCGACAATCCGGGCCTTTGGGCCTTTCACTGTCACAATCTCTACCACATGGCGGCCGGCATGTTCTCGACGCTGGTCTATCGCAGCATTCCGACGTAGCCGTACCGGCCAGCCTCTCTCCGTTCACACAACTGGTTCGCGGCGCCGATGCGCTCTGTGTCCCGGACGCGGTGCAGCGCGTAGCGGCGCACCGCTGATCCGGGACCTTCCCAACGGCGGTGCCTGTTGCGATCCCGGGTCTGCAGCCCGGGAAACAGCCGCGAGTTCAGCGCCACCATTTGCGCGCAATGCGTTGCCCGCCGGTGGAGAGGACTTCGGGCACCGGGCTTGCCCTTTCGTGACTCCCCAAAGCGAGGGGAGCGGAGCGCCGGAAGGCGCATCCAGATGCCGCTTGCGCGGCCGCGCGTCTTGCGATCGACGCGCTCGCCTCTCGGCGCTCCACTGGTGGCGATTTCAGTCCCCGGGGCCGCGTTTCCGTCCGCGGCATTGGCGCCGCGGATCGTACAGCGAGCTCCTCGCAGACGGCTCGTAGTGGCCGACGAGCGGGGTCCCGAGGCCTCCCGGGTGCCGTGCGTGCGAAGCACGGCGCGCGGGCGCCACACCAGACCGGCGGCTCGCGCCGCAGGCCATCGACGGGGGTTGGCGGGCTTGATTTGCGGCCCGGAGGCCGCATCTCCGGCCCCAACCCGGCCGACGTATTGCTACGCCGGCACTTCGTCGATCCGCTCCACCTCAAGACGCCTCATGAAGCGCCCCTCAATGAGCGGGGTTTTGGGAAGATAGGCGACGATAGGAATAAAGTCAACCGGAGGTCTGAACTTATTGACGCTCTGACGATTGATATGACTACGAGAACCGCGATTTTGTTAGCAGCTCCTGATTTCGAAAATCCCACCTGGCCAGCTACCGAGTGCTTGCAATGTAAAGCCGGCCACAATCAATGTGGCTCCAGCGTAGAACAGCCACGAACGATACAACGTGTCCTTTTTCAATAAACGCTGAAACTCCCGCCACATAGTATACTCAAGGTCGGTGTCATCATCGAATTTTTCGCCGCGCTCTTCTGCGCGGTTTTTCTTGTAGTCACGCTCGATCCGTTTCTGGCGCAAGTAGACATCACGTTTGAACATATGGTGCCATTCGACAGCAATCATCATGAAGCCCACAACATCAAACACAAGTCCCACAATCGAAATCCATTGCTGGCACATCATATCCTCAATGAACGCTTCGCGCCGCCTAGTGTGTCGACTAAAGCAACTTCCCCTTGATCAGTTTTTCAACCGCTTTATTGAGTCCTTTCTCCATAGCCTTCGATACACCAATTGCGGAAGAGCACACTACGATTCCGGTAGGCACAGTGAGCAGCATAAGCGTTGGCATGTCGCCTGCAGCTTCCATGCCGACAAATGTACCAATCGCAACTCCAGGTGCTTTCGCGAGCAAACTTCGAAATGTCACCGCTTCTGGAGGAGAGTTCTCAATTACGATGTCCCCATTCATCACGCTCTGAACAATTCCTGGATTGTATGTCGCACCGAAATAGGCATCTGCCGTGGAGAAAGTGGGCCTTCTTTCATAGCCCCGAATGGCTAAATCCAAGAAGGCAGATGCCGCGTGTTCTTCGCGGTCAAACCACCGTTGTTCCAATAAGTGTTCGTGAATTTCATGAGGGGCGTCCGCACGGAACCAAACGAATCCCAACCCGGGGTTTCGAGCGTGACTTGTTCGCCTTCTATTGAGGCCAACGATTTGCTCTTCGGAGAAATACATTTCGGTCCGCAATACGCGCATCACAGCCCCCATTGACCGCTCGACGCCGGATCATACCGTCACACGCTATCCCAAAGAATCCCAAAAGGTTGGTGCCAAAGCCATGCACAGCCTATAGGGCGGATTAGCGAAGCGTAATCCGCCATCCAAAGCGACGGGTTACGCCTTCGGCTAACCCGCCCTACAGTCTCACCGCAACTCAAGTTCGGAGAGCGTGACGGCGAGGGCCGGCGCGGCGGCCGGCACGAGCGGCTGGCCCAACGGCAGATCGACAATCGAACGATAGCCGCTCGGCGTCGGCTCGCGATGAATGCGCGTATCGAGCTTCACCGCATCGATCACCCAAAGCTCGGCGATGCCGAACGCGGCGTAGAGCGCAGCCTTGCGACCAAGGTCGTAGCCGAGACTCGATTCCGCGATTTCGACCACCAGACGCGCTGTCCCTGCGGTGAGCCCCGGAATTCCGCTCGCCTTCGGATAGAAGACGAAATCCGGTTCCAGGTAGGTGTCGGCGGTAAGGCGGAACGTGGTTTCGGTGGCGAACAGCATGTCGGGAGGAAGCTGGCGCGCCCAGTAGATGTTCAGCGCGGTCTTCAGCATCTCATGCTGATTGCCCTTCGGCGACATCGGGACAATCTCCCCCCCGATCAGCTCGATCCGCTCGTCTTCGTCGAGAATGCCGGCGGCCGTCATGGCTTCGAGCTCCGCGACGGTGAAGCGGCGCCGCGGCAGTCCTTCGGCGGCGTTGGTGGTCATGTCGCGGGAATGGCGGTTCATGGTGGTTACAATATCATCCGAAACGCCAACCTTCCAGAACGCGCCGCAGATAACTGCTCCCCCGCCCTCACCCCGGCACTGCACCCGCGAGATAGTCGATCGCCGCGGCGGTGCCGCCCTTGCCGTGCGGGATCCGGAGCGCCGACAGGCCCATCTCGACGACGCCGAGCGTGCCGAGCACCATCGGCGCGTTGACGTGGCCCATATGCGCGATGCGGAAGCCCCTGCCCTCGAGCGCGCCGAGCGCGCGGCCGAGCACCACGCCGCACTCCTTCGCGCAATAATCGACCAGCGGCTGCACGTTCGTCTCGTCGCGCGCGACCACCGCGGTCACCGTGTCGCTGCGCTCGGCGGGCTCGGCGATGTTGAAGCCGATCGCCTGGCCCTCGGCCCAGACGCCGACCGCGCGGCGCGTCGCTTCCGCCAACAGGCGGTGGCGGCGGAACACGTTGTCGAGGCCTTCCGCGAACATCATGTCGAGCGCCGCGCGAAGGCCGAACAGCAGCTGCTCCGGCGGCGTGCCGCAATATTTGTGGTAGTGCACGTCGCCGTCGCGGAACGTCCAGTCCCAATAGGGCGTGCGCAATCCCGCCGTGCGGTGCGCGGCGCGGGCGCGGGACGACGCGGCCACGACGCCCAGTCCCGGCGGCGTCATCAGGCCCTTCTGCGAGCCCGCGACCGCGACGTCGACGCTCCATGCATCCATCTCGAACGGCATACAGCCGAGCGAGGCGACCGCGTCGACCATCAGCAGCGCCTCGTGCCCGGCGGCGCGCACGGCTTCGCCAATCGCCTTGATGTCGTTGACCACGCCGGACGCGGTGTCGATCTGCACCACGAGGATCGCCTTGATGCGGTTCTCGACGTCCTGCCGCAGCCGCGCCGCAACGCGCTTCGGGGCGCACGGCGCGCCGTTCATCGCCCGCAAGCACCTCGACCTCGCAGCCGAGCATCTTCGCCTGCTCGCCCCAGCCGATGGCGAAGCGCCCGCTTTCCAGCACCAGCACCTTGTCGCCGCGCGAAAGCACATTGGTGAGCGCGGCCTCCCACACACCGTGACCGTTCGCGGCGTAGATGTAGGTGCGGCCCTGCGTGCGGAAAATTTTCTGCAGGTCTGCGAGCAGGCTGTCGGTGAGCGCGACCAACGGTCCGGAATAGATGTCGACCGCCGGGCGGTGCATGGCGGCGAGCACGGCGTCGGGTATGACGGTCGGACCCGGGATGGCGAGGAACTCACGGCCTGCGGCGACGGACATGGAAGGCTCTTCTTGGATGCTTGAATGAGGAACGACAATTGCGCGGGCGGCGCCCTGCCTAGCACGTTTTTCCGCCTCGTCGCCCGCACCGCCGTTTCTGTCGCGGCCTGCGCTCCCCGCCGCCGAAACGGCGGCGCCGGCGGGCACCTTCCGCCACCTGCGTCAGCACTGCTGCCCTACATATGTATGCAAGGAGCAGTGTGCCATGAACGCCATCGACCACGGCTTTCGACGCAAGACCGCAAGCGATCGCGCCATCGAGCTCGAGACCCAGCATTCGGCGCCGAACTATGCGCCGCTGCCGGTCGTGCTGACGCGCGGCGAGGACTCCTATCTCTGGGACACCGCCGGCAAGCGCTACGTCGACATGATGAGCGCCTATTCGGCCGTCAGCCTCGGCCACGCGCATCCGCGCATCCTCGCGGCGCTGACCGCGCAGGCGAACCGCCTCGCGGTGCCGTCGCGCGCCTATTACAGCGACCGGCTCGGGCCGTTCCTCGACGAAGATCTGCCGGCTCACCGGGCTCGACGCCGTCATCCCGATGAACACCGGCGCCGAGGCGGTCGAGACCGCCGTGAAGGCGGCGCGCCGCTGGGGCTATCGCGTCAAAGGGCATCGCCAAGGACAAGGCCGAGATCATCGTCGCTGCCGGCAACTTCCACGGCCGCACCACCACCGTTACGTCGTTCTCGACCGAGCCGGATTATCGCGACGGCTTCGGCCCGTTCACGCCCGGCTTCAAGGCGGTGCCGTTCGGCGACCTCGACGCGGTCGAGCGCGCCATCACGCCCGAGACCGCGGCCGTGCTGGTCGAGCCGATCCAGGGCGAGGCCGGCATCATCGTGCCGCCCGACGGCTATCTCGCGGGCCTGCGCCGGCTTTGCGATGAAAACAACGTGCTGCTCATCCTCGACGAGGTGCAGTCCGGGCTCGGCCGCACCGGCAAGTGGTTCGCGTTCGAGCACGAGGGCATCCGGCCGGACGGGCTGATCCTCGGCAAGGCGCTGGGCGGCGGGGTCCTGCCGGTGTCGGCGTTCGTCGGCACGCGCGAACTCATGAACGTGTTCACGCCCGGCTCGCACGGCTCGACTTTCGGCGGCAATCCGTTGGCGGCAGCGGTGGGCCTCGAGGCGCTGCACGTGATCCGCGACGAGAAGCTCGTTGAGAAGAGCCGCATCGACGGCGCCTACATGCTCAAACGTCTACGCGCGATCAAGAGCCCGGTGCTCAAGGACGTGCGCGGCCGCGGCCTGTGGGTTGGCGCCGAGATCAACCCGGAAATCGCGACTGCGCGCGAGGCCTGCGAGCGGCTGCTCGCCAAGGGCGTGCTCTCGAAGGAGACGCATCACACCGTGGTGCGTCTTGCGCCTCCCCTGATCATTGCGCGCGCCGATCTCGACTTCGCGCTCGATCGCATCGAGGAGATGGTCGCGCGAGCTCGAAAGCGCGAAGCGCCGCGTGGCGTAACGCAAACGAAAAAAGAGACTGCCGGAGCACTGCCATGATCCCGATCAAACCCGCCGCCCGCTTCCTGATGTGCCGCCCCGAGCACTTCGCGGTGAGCTACGCCATCAACCCGTGGATGGACCCGCCGGCCTGGGCGCGCGACGGCGGCCTGCACAGCGCGGCCGCGCACCGGGAATGGAACGGGCTCTACCGCAAGCTCGCCGTGTACGGCGCGGCGGTCGACCTGGTGCCGCCGGCGCCTGGAGTGCCCGACCTGGTGTTCACCGCCAACGCCGCGGTCGTGCTCGACCGCATGGTGCTGCTGGCGCACTTCCGCCATCCCGAGCGCCAGGCCGAGGAGCCGCATTTCGAGGCCGCATTCCAGGCGCTGAAGGCGCGCGGGCTGGTCGATACCGTGCGCAAGCTGCCGGACGGCGTGGTGCTCGAAGGCGCCGGCGACTGCGTGTTCGACCACAGCCGCAACATGTTCTGGCTGGGCTACGGCCAGCGCTCCGACGCCGCGGCCGCGCTCGCGGTCGAGGACCTGTTCAAGGTCAAGGTCACGCCGCTCGAACTCGCTGATCCGCGGTTCTATCACATGGACACCGCGCTCTCCCCGCTGCCGCGCGGCGAGGTGATGTACGTACCGGAGGCGTTCACGGTCGCGGGGCTCGCGACCATCCAGGCGCTCGTGCCGCGGTCAAAGCGCATCGAGGTCGACATCGCCGATGCGGAGAAGCTCGCCGCCAACGCGGTCTGTCTCGGAAATACTCTCATCATGGCGGGTTGCAGCGACCGGCTGCGCGGCGCGCTGGAAGAGTGCGGCTATCGCGTCGCCACCACGCCGCTGCGCTCGTTCCTCAAGAGCGGCGGCGCGGCCTTCTGCCTGACGCTGCGGCTCGACCGGCGCTCGCAACCGGCCAGTCCGGCGATCGCGCAGTCCGCCGTCGCCTGATCGCACGGGGACGCGGCCTCGACACGCATTCGCAGACAGCACGAAGCCCCGGCCGTGGCGCGGCCGGGGCTTCAGTTTGAGCGAGGCGCCGAGGATCAATCGTCCTTGCTGTAGACCGCCACCTCCTTGGTGCAGATATCCTTGAACACGACCTTGCCGTCGCTGGTGTACTCCTTCGTCAGGCAGGTGCAGGCCGACGGCGGCGGCGAGTAGGCCGGTTTGGCGTAAGCATACGTTGGCGCGGTGTAGGTCGGTGCGGTGTAGGTCGGAGCGGGCTTGTAGTAGACCGTCGGAGCCGGCTTGTAATAGACCGTCGGCGCCTCATAGTGCTTCTTGTGGTGCCAGTGGTGGTGCGCGTGGTGCTTCCACTTGTCGTGCTTGTCGTGCTTGTCGTGCTTGTCGTGTTTGTCATGTTTGTCGTGCTTGCCCCACTTGTCGTGCTTGTCGTGCTTGTCGTGCTTGCCGCCCTTGTGGTTGCTCCACTTGTCATGCTTGGGGCCACCGTCGCCTTTCATGACCACCTTGGAGCCCTTGTTGCCCCAACTCGGGTGCTTCATGGGTTGCGGGCTGACGCTCTGAGGCGTGCCGCTCTTGGCGACGGCGACGGCTGGCGCCATGGTGAAGCCGATAGCGGCGAGTGCGGCGAAGAGTGCGATCTGAACTTTGCGGTTGGACATTGTCGTCTCCTGATCTTTGTGTGTTGCGTTGCGTGATGAATCGGCGGCGCTCGCGGAGTGCTCACGCGCGCCAGTTTCGTTCGAGCATTGGGTGTTGGTTCGGCCTTTGCTCCCCCGCAGCTCGTCTTGAGCAGCGTTGTATTGTTGGTACCGCAGCGGCGCGGCGGCCGATGTGACCCGCGACACAATTTGGCGGAATGCCATGGCGATTCGCGCCCGCGCGCGAAAGCGCGCGGGATGCGGCGGGTCTGTTTCGAAACGAACGTCGGCGTGAAAAAGAAACCCCGGCGAGGCCGGGGTTTCAGGTCATCCTTCCGCGTGTTCTTGTTGCTGTTCTTGTCGCTGCCACCGCATGACGCGGCGGATGTTCAACGAGGAAGACCTCTCGTCATGGGTGTCTCAACCTTCTTGTTGTTGGGTCCGTGATGGACCGCCTGTTGGAATGAGTCGGGGAAGACCGCTGGGAGGTTCAGGCAAACCAGGAATTGTGTGATCGCCATCACACTTCAGCCGGCGAGGCTGCGTGCCGCCCGCACCATCTGCCCGGCAACGCGATTGAGGCCGGCGACGCTCGACGGATCGCGCCGGCGGGTATTGGCGAGCGCCGCCCAGCTCAAGCCGTTGCGGGTGCTCACCATGATGGCCGAGGTGCCGGGCAGGCTGCCGTTGTGCCACCAGCGCTGGGCATTGACGATCCAGCCCTTGGCATAACCGGGATTGATCGCGGACGGTGTGGTCATCGCCTCGATCGTGGCTGGCCGCAGGATGCCGGATGTGCCGGGTCCGCCGCCGACATTCATCGCGAAACGCGCGAGATCTGAAGCGCTGGCGATCCAGCCGCCACAGGAGTCCGCCCGCGCCACCTTGACCCGGTAGGGATCTCCGCCCTGCCCCGCATAGACCACCTCGCCCGCCGCCCGTTCCGCGCGCGGGCCCGCACCGATGCGCATCGCCGTGACGCCGCATGGCTTGAGCACCGCCTCGCGGACATAGGCGCCATAGTGCTGGCCAGCGACCTTCTCGATCACCCGGCCGAGCAGGCAATAACCAAAATTCGAGTAGGCATAGGAGGTGCCCGGCGCATGGTCGAGCGGCACGTTCGCCAGCGTCCAGGCGATCAGCCGGCGCTGGTCCAAGTCCGGGTTCGAGAACATCGGGTCGCGGCCCTTGTTCGGCCAGCCACCGCAGGTGTGGGTCAGCAGTTGCTCGATGGTGATCTGCTCGATCCGGCGGTCCTTCGGAACGCCGTAATCGTTGCGCAGGAGGCCGGTGCGGCCGAACACCTTGTCGGTGAGCGCGAGCCCGCCCTGCTCGACCAGCGAGAACACTGCGACCGACGTCACCGGCTTGCTGACACTGGCGATGCGGAACAGGTTGGGCGGCGCGACCTTCTCGCCGGCGGCCGGATCGGCGAGGCCGAAGCCTTCCGCATAGGCCAGTTGACCGCGATGCGCGATCGCAACCGACACGCCCGGGGCGCCGTATTCGGTCATGTAGGCGGCTGCGAGCGCCGCGATCTCATCGCGCTCGCTGGCCGCGATGCCGTGCGGCGCGCGCGCGAAAGCGGGAGCAGGACCAAAGCCGGCGAAGAGCACAGCGCCGCCGGCGCCTTGCAGGAACTTTCGGCGTGAAGTGGGAAGCATGACAGCGGCCATCCGACCAAGCGCCCGCCCGACGACCCTGAGGAACAAACCCCAGCTCAGATGATGTAGCGACGACGGTGATCATGCGCCACGCTTCAGAGGTGGTTGCTTTGTCGCAGCGGACAAGAGACATTCCCGGCCGCCGGACGACGGCAGTCGCCCGGCTTTTACCGTTTACGGGAGGTCAAATTGGGTAAGCATTTCTCGCTCACGTCCGCCGACAAGTTCCAGTTGGGCGCCTATCGCGCCGACCCGGCCGGCACGCCCAAGGGCGGCATGGTGGTCATCCAGGAAATCTTCGGCGTCAACCAGCACATCCGTGCCGTCACCGACCGGCTCGCCAAGGAAGGCTATGCGGCGGTCGCGCCCGCCTTGTTCGATCGGCAGACCAAGGATTTCCAGTGCGGCTATACGCCCGACGAGATCGCCAACGCGCGCAAGTTCGTCGCCAATCCGGACTGGGACGCAATGATCCGCGACACCCAGGCCGCGATCAACGAGCTTAAGTCAGCGGGTCCGGTCGGCATCATGGGCTTCTGCATGGGCGGCAGCATCGCGTTCCTCGCCGCCTGCCGGGCTTCGGGACTGTCGGCGTCGGTCGCCTATTACGGCGGCGCCATCGCCAAGTTCGCCGACGAGAAGCCGAAGTGCCCGATCATGATGCATTTCGGCGAGACCGACGCGGCGATCCCGATGACCGACGTGGAGATGATCAAGCAGAAGCAGCCGACCGCGGAGATCTTCGTCTATCCGGTCGCCGGCCACGGCTTCCATTGCGACGAGCGCGGCAGCTTCCATGAGCCGAGCGCCAAGCTCGCCTGGGACCGCTCGATCGCCTTCCTCACGAAGCACATGAAGAAGTAAGCGTGTCTAGTCAGGCACGTCAGTTAAATTAAGCAGGGCCACGCCGCGGTGTCCCCTCCCCCGCTTGCGGGGGAGGGATAGGGAGGGGGCAGGCAGAGGGAATCGTGCGCGATTACCCCCTCCCCAACCCTCCCCCGCAAGCGGGAGAGGGAGCGCACCGTCATCGCGGCTGCGCTGTCGTATCTAAGTAGAGATTTCGAACGGATAACCGTCAGAACCAGCGTTCGGTGACCGTGATGGTATCGCCCGGACGCACCGGCGCGATGGTCGGCACCTTCTGGCGCGCGGTGAGACCGCCGGCCGAGCGGCTGACTTCGGCATTCCAGCGGTAGGCGCGTGGCGTGTAGCCACCCGCGATCGCCACCGCGGTCTCGACCGTCATGTTGGGCACGTAGGGATACTGCCCCGGCACCAGCACCTCGCCGAGGATGAAGAACGGCCGGTAGGCCTCGACCTCGATCGCCACGTGCGGCTCGCGGATGTACCCCTTGCGCAGCCGGTCCGCGATGATGCGGGCAAGCTGCGTGGTGCTGCAGCCGCGCGCCACGACCGCGCCGATGAACGGCATGGTGATTCGTCCGCTGGCATCGACGATGTAGGAATTCGTCAGCCCCTCCTGCCCGTACACATTGATGCGCAGCCGGTCGCCGGCATCGAGCGTATAGGGCTCGTCCGGCGGGACCAGTTCAGGCATCACGCTGGCCACCGGCACGACCGGCGGCGGCGGTGGCGGAACCGCAACCGCCATCGGGAGCGGGGCTGGCACGGCGACCGGCGGCGGCACGGGAACGGCGACCGGCGCTGGCCCGGGGGCGGGCGGCGGTGCGGGCGCGAGCAGCCTTCCAAGCCTGCCATAGACGATGCTGTCGATATCGGCCGGTCCGGCCGCGACCGCTTCGGCCGGCGGCGCGGGCGCGTGGGCGCAGCCGGCAAGTGCGGCGGCGAACATCAACACGACAAGGAGGCGGCTCGGCCGCATGGGCGAATTCCGGACCCAACGAACAGGGTTAACGGATTAACGCCCGATATGGTTAACAAAGCCTTCATCGCCGCCTCCGGGACGGCCGGCAGCGTGCGACATTGCGCAAATTTTGCACCCAGTGATGCGGGCCGGACCCGCCGGTAAGTCAGGCGAACCGCGCCCATCGCTTGGCGTGCCAGACCGCAACCGCAATGGCAGCGGAAACCGCGCCGGTCAGCAGCGGCTCCAGCCATTGCGGCGGCGTGTGCGCACCGTGCGCGAAGGTATCGCCGATGAAGGTCGCGACCGCGGCGATCGTCGCCTGCCGATAGACGCTGTCGGTCGAGCGGTCCACCTGGAGGAGCAGCGCGACCGTCACTAGCGCGCTGACCACGCCGCAGATCGAGGCGGTCAGCATGTGCTCGACGCTGAACGCGGCGAGCACATTGCCGCGCGCCATCACCAGGCTGCAGGCGAGCCAGGCGCCGGCGAACTTCTCGGCGGCCGGACGGGCGAGGCCGCCCGACCCGAGATCACCGAGCGCGCGAAGGTTGAGGCTTGGCATGGACCGGCCCTCTCGCATCGTAGGGCGCAGTAAGCGAAGCGCACTGCGCCATCTTGGCCTGACGATCACGCACGCCTGCGACCGTTCGAAATCTTCAGCCGGCGCAATGCGCTTCGCTTATTGCGCCCTACAGGGCTAGTGCGCGGGCGCCGCAACTCCCATGCCGATCGGGCAGCTCACGCCGGTGCCGCCGAGGCCGCAATAGCCCATCGGGTTCTTCGCCAGATACTGCTGGTGATAGTCCTCGGCGAAATAGAACGGCGGCGCATCGAGAATCTCGGTGGTGATCGCATCGAAGCGGCGCGCCTTGAGCTCCTTCTCGTACATCGCCTTCGAGGCTTCGGCGGCTTTGCGCTGCTCGGGCGTGAACGCGTAGATGCCGGAGCGATACTGCGTGCCGACGTCGTTGCCCTGGCGCATGCCCTGAGTCGGGTCGTGGTTCTCCCAGAACGTCTTGAGCAGCTTGCTCGTAGCGAGATCTTCTTGGGATCGTAGACCACCAGCACGACCTCGTTGTGGCCGGTCCGGCCGCGAGCAGACCTCCTCGTAGGTCGGATTGGGCGTGGGACCGGCCGCATAGCCGACGGCGGTGATGTGAATGCCGTCGCCCAGTTCCCAAAACTTGCGCTCGGCGCCCCAGAAGCAGCCCATGCCGAACATCGCGGTCTCGAGCCCTCCGGATACGGACCCTTGAGCGGCCGGTGGAGGACGAAATGCTCGCGCGCGGTCGGGATCGGCGTCGAGCGGCCGGGCAAGCGCCTCGGCGGCCGACGGCATTTCAAGCTTCTTCTTGAACATGAACATGGCGCAATCTCCCTGATCGTGATCCCCAATATAGTCGGCGAGGCGCGATTGCGCACCCGTCGCCGTACTCACATCTGCATCGAGCCGACACCGCCGCGGCGCCATCACGGCCGCGCGAGCGGCATCGGGGCCGCGACCCTATTCCGCGTCCGGCACAAGCCGCCTATGCTTGCGCCGAGCGCCCCGTGCGCTCCGAGCACCGGAACGGTGCCGATAAAACGCAAAGTGGGAGGACAATTGTCATGCGTCAACTGTTGTTGCTGGCCTCGCTCGCGTGTCTGGCGCCGCGCTCGCGCTCGCACCGCGCCGGCCGCAGCGCCGGCGCCCGGCGCGCCAGCGCGCCCCGCCGCAATACGGTTCAGCCCGGGCGTCACGCTCGATCAGGCCACGAAGGCGGTCGACGCCGCCGAGGCCGAGGCCAAGAAGAACGGAACTGGCTGCTGGCGATCGCGGTCGTGTCGACCGAGCGGCGATCTCGTCGCACTTCGCAAGATGGACCAGACCCAGTTCGCCTCGGTCGCAGATCGCGCAGCACAAGGCCAAGGCGGCGGCCACCTTCCGCCGGCCGACCAAGGTCTTCCAGGATGGCTCGCCGCCAGATGCCGGCCAACGGCTATCGCTGCTGACGCTCGACGGCATCATCGCCTCGCGAAGGCGGCATCCCGCTCATGCGGGACGGCAAGATCATCGGCGCGATCGGCTGCAGCGGCGCCACCGGCGCGCAGGACGGTCAGGCCTGCAAGGCCGGCGTCGATACGATCAAGTAAGCCGCGCATCGACCAGGCAGCGAAGCGGATAGGCCGCGGCCTAGGCGCCGCGGCCGTTTTTTCAGTCGCGCGCGTAGCCGATCAGCTTGCGCTTCTTGCGGCCGAGCAGGATCAGGAGCGCGCCGATGATGCCGAGCACGAGCGCAGACCGGCTGATCGAGAAAGTAGGGCTGGACCACGCCCTGCCAGAACCGACGTCCCGACGATACCGCTCGACCAGCGGGCTGCAGCGCCGCGAGCGAGGTCTGATGGACGTTCGACCAGGTCGAGCCCACGCTGCTGAGATAGAAGGTCTGGTCGGCGATCGACTTGGTGCCGTCATAGACCAGGAAGATGAAGCCCAGCGCGAGGCACAACAGCCCGACGAAGCGAAATACAAATCGGATCATGGCGCAGTGTCCGGTCATACGCCGTTGGGAGACAATGTGCGTCTTCGCGCTACCGATTACTCGCGCTCCGCCGTCGCCGTTCAATTACTTGGCGCGCGGACGCCGGACAATCCGTATCGCTGTGGACGAGCCGCTTACCCGCGCCAGTCATGACGGCGCACGGTCGGCGGAGTACGATCGCGATCGCTTGAGCGACCGCCGCACGATCCGCTAGGTTCGACGGTTAGCCGGCCATCGTTCAGCTGCTCTCGAGCGTCTTGTAAGGAGTTGAAATGTCATCACAAAACGACCGGCCGCGGCGGACGGCCGACCTTCACCGACCAGGAAGCGCTGCTGTTCCACAGCCAGGGCCGGCCCGGCAAGCTCGAAGTCGTCGCCACCAAGCCGATGGCGACGCAGCGCGACCTGTCGCTGGCCTATTCGCCCGGCGTCGCGGTGCCGGTGCTGGCGATCGCCGAGGACGAGGACCACGCCTACGACTACACCACCAAGGGCAATTTCGTCGCCGTCATCACCAACGGCACCGCGATCCTGGGCCTCGGCAATCGCGGCGCGCTGGCCGCCAAGCCGGTGATGGAAGGCAAGGCGGTGCTGTTCAAGCGCTTCGCCGACATCAATTCCATCGACCTCGAAGTGTCGTCGGAGGACCCCGACGAGATCATCAACTGCGTCAAGCTGCTCGGCAAGAGCTGGGGCGGCATCAATCTCGAGGACATCAAGGCGCCGGAGTGCTTCATCATCGAGCAGCGGCTGCGGGAACTGCTCGACATCCCGGTGTTCCATGACGACCAGCACGGCACCGCGATCATCGCGGCCGCCGGCCTGATCAACGCGCTCGATCTCACCGGCCGCGACATCAAGACCACCAAGCTCGTCTGCAACGGCGCCGGCGCGGCCGGCATCGCCTGCCTCGAACTGCTCAAGGCGATCGGCTTCACGCCCGAGAACATCATCCTGTGCGACACCAAGGGCGTGATCTACCAGGGCCGCACCGACGGCATGAACCAGTGGAAGTCGGCGCACGCGGTCGAAGACCTCGGCGCGCACGCTGGCCGAGGCGCTGACGGGCGCCGACGTGTTCTTCGGCCTCTCGGTCAAGGGCGCGGTGACCAAGGACATGGTGAAGTCGATGGCGGCGAAGCCGATCATCTTCGCCATGGCCAATCCCGATCCGGAGATCACCGCCGAGGAAGTGGCCGAGGTGCGCGACGACGCCATCATGGCGACCGGCCGCTCGGACTATCCGAACCAGGTCAACAACGTGCTGGGCTTTCCCTACATCTTCCGCGGCGCGCTCGACGTGCGCGCGACCGCCATCAACATGGAGATGAAGATCGCGGCCGCGCAGGCGCTCGCCGAGCTCGCCCGCGAGGACGTGCCCGACGAGGTCGCCGCCGCCTACGGCGCGCGGCCGAAATTCGGCCCGGACTACATCATCCCGGTGCCGTTCGATCCGCGGCTGATCTCGTACATGCCGCCGGCCGTCGCCAAGGCCGCGATGGACACCGGCGTCGCGCGCAAGCCGATCGTCGACATGGACGCCTACCGGGCACAGCTGCGCTCGCGCCGCGATCCGGTGGCCGGCGTCCTGCAGCGCGTCTACGAGCGGCTGCGGCGGCGGCCGAAGCGCGTCGTGTTCGCCGAGGGCGAGGAGGAGCAGGTGATCCGCGCCGCCGCGAGCTTCGTCAGCGAGGGGCTCGGCACCGCGCTGCTGGTCGGCCGCGAGGACCGCGTGCGCGAAAGCGCGCGCAACCTCGGCATCGAACTCGGCGGCGGCATCGAGATCATCAACGCGCGGCTGTCGCACCGCAACGCCGCCTACGCCGCCTATCTCTACGAGCGGCTGCAGCGCCAGGGCTTTCTGCAGCGCGACTGCCAGCGCCTGGTCAACCAGGACCGCAACCATTTCGCCGCCTGCATGGTGGCGCTCGGCGACGCCGACGCCATGGTGACCGGCGTCACGCGCAACTTCTCGGTGGCGCTCGACGACGTGCGCCGCTGCATCGATCCCAAGCCCGGCCACCGCGTGATCGGCGTGTCGCTGGTGCTGGCGCGCGGCCGCACCGTGCTGGTCGCCGACACCGCGGTCACCGAAATGCCGAACGCCGAGAGCCTCGCCGAGATCGCGGTCGAGGCGGCCGGCGTCGCGCGCCGCTTCGGCTACGAGCCGCGGCTCGCGCTGCTCGCCTTCTCGACCTTCGGCCATCCGCCGGGCGAGCGCGCCGCGCAGGTGCACGACGCGGTGAAGCATCCTCGACCAGCGCCGCGTCGATTTCGAATACGACGGCGAGATGGCGGCCGACGTCGCGCTCAACCTGGAGCTGCGCGACAGCCTATCCGTTCAGCCGGCTGACCGGACCGGCCAATGTGCTGATCATGCCGGCGTTCCATTCGGCGTCGATCTCGACCAAGATGCTGCAGGAACTGGGCGGCGCGACCGTGATCGGCCCGCTGCTGGTCGGCCTCGACCGGCCGGTGCAGATCGTGCCGCTTCGGCGCAAGGACGCCCAGCTGGTGAACATGGCGGCGCTGGCGGCGTTCAACGTGAGCGGGTGATGCACCGCGCGGCGTGGTCTGCACACCGAGCCGCCGGTATCGTTCTTAATCAGCGCGGCCGCGGCTCACGTCGAGCCGGTCCACGCTTCGTGCGGACAATGGAGGCGACGATGCTCAACCGCAGACGTTTGACCAGCTCTTCGGGCGCCACGGCGCTCGACCGGCCTCGCGGCGCCGGCTCTGATCACGCCGTCGTTCGCGCAAGGCGCCGCGCCGCGGTCGCCGCGCGGCAACTACCTGATCAAGAACGGCGCCGTCATCACCGTCGATCGCGCGCCGGCGTGCTGCCGCGCGCCGACGTGCACGTGAGCAACGGCCGGATCGAGGCGGTCGGTCCCGACCTCACGGTTGCGGGCGCCGAGACCATCGACGCCACCGACATGATCGTCATGCCGGGCTTCATCGACACGCACTACCACATGTGGAGCGCGCTCGGCCGCAACTTCGTCGGCGACGGCTTCGGCTATTTCCCGGCCAAGAACGCGACCTCCAAGCTGTTCACCGCGGAGGATTTCTACGCGAGCGTCATGCTCGGCCTGGTCGAGCTCGCCAACGCCGGCATCACCACCGTGCACAACTGGTCGCACAACACGCGCTCGCCGGCGCATGCCGACGCCGAGCTGCGCGCCCACCGCGAGTCGATGCTGCGCGCCCGCTACGCCTACGGCCACGTCGACCTGATGCCGCGCGAGGAGCCGGTCAGCTTCGCCGACGTCGACCGCGTCAAGCGCGAGTATTTCTCCTCCGGCACCGCGTTCGAGGGGCTCGTCCATCTCGGCCTCAACCTGCGCGGCCATTCGCAGAGCACTCCGCCGACCTTCCTGATCGACATGGCCGGCGCGCTGGAGCGCAAGCTGCCGATCGCGCTGCACGCGGCGCAGACGCCGCCGAACTGGGTCGACACCGAGGATTTCGAGAAGCGCGGCTGGCTCGGCCCGAACCTGCTGCTCTGCCATTTCGTGCCGGCGCGCGACATCGACGCCGAATTGATGGCCAAGACCAAGACGCCGCTGTCCTGGGCGACCCATTCCGAGTTCCGGCTCGGCCGCGCCGGCAATCCGCGCGTGGCGCTGCTGCGCATGCGCAAGGCCGGCGTCATCGTCTCGCTGTCGTTCGACGCCAGCTCGATCGCGCCGCCCAACATGTTCGAGACCATGCGCTTCACCTGGAACATGGGCATCCCGTGGCGCGGCACGCCGTCCGAGCAGGACTGCCGGACGTCACGTTCCGCGAGGTGATCGAGATGGCGACGCTCAACGGCGCGAAGGCGCTCGGCATCGCCGACGTCACCGGCTCGATCACGGTCGGCAAGCGCGCCGACATCATCCTCATTCGCGGCAACGACATCAACATCGCGCCGGTCGCCGACATCGAGGCGAGCGTGGTGCAGTCGGCGACGCCGGCCAATGTCGATACCGTGCTGGTGGACGGCCGCATCGTCAAACGCGGCGGCCGGCTCGTCGCCCACGACGTCGACAGGATCGTCCGCGACGCCAAGGCGTCGGCGCTGCGCATCCGCACCGCCGCCGGCGGGAGACTTGCACCGCGCTGACGCCAGAGGTCGGGCGGGGCGGATTTTGCGTCCGTCCCGCCCGCGCGCTAAGTAACGCCGACAACATCGAAGGGAGCAGACATGCCCGCACTTTCCGGCGTGATCGCCGCCATCGCCACCGCGGTTGACGACAAGAACGAGCCGGACTGCGCGCGGTCGACTGCGCTCGCGAAGTTCCTGCTTGCCAACGGCTGCGACGGCCTGAACGTCCTCGGCACCACCGGCGAAGCGACCTCGTTCTCGCTCGACCAGCGCAAGCGCGTGATGACGGCTTATCGCGATTCAGGCGTTCCGCTAGAGCGCCTGATGGTCGGCACCGGCGCCGCATCGGTCGCGGACGCGATCGCGCTGACCCGACACGCGGCCGAACTCGGCTTCGCCGGCGCGCTGGTGCTGCCGCCGTTCTACTACAAGGGCGTGCCGGACGACGGCCTCATCGCCTACATCGATGCCATCGTGGCGGCGACGGCAGGGAAGCCAGTCCCGATCTACCTTTATCACTTCCCGGCCCAGTCGGGCCTGCCGTGGCACCTGAAGCTGGTGCAGCGGCTGCTCGACGCCCACGGCGGCCGCATCGTCGGACTGAAGGATTCCTCCGGCGACATGGCGTATGCGCGCGAGATGGCAGGGCTGTCGCCGAGCTTCAAGGTGTTCCCGTCGACCGAAGCGGTGCTGCTCGACGCCCGCGCCGGCGCATTTGCCGGCTGTATTTCGGCCACCGCCAATCTCAACGCCGATCTGTGCGCCCGTGCTTGGCGCAGCGGCGATGCCAGTGCGCTCGACGACGCAGTGACAATCCGCAAGTTGTTCGACGGCAAGCAGCTCGTATCGGGAGTGAAGGCCCTGCTCGCCCATATCCACGACGATCAAGCCTGGGGCCGGGTGCAACCGCCGCTCAGCGCCTTCGGGGCCACGGACCGGGCTGCGGTGACGTCCGGATACGACCGGGTACGCCAGCCAGCCCGGCAGATGCAGGCCGGCTAGGGGCCTGCCCCACCCGGCTCCGCAGGCTTTGACTTGGGCGAACGGGGCGACTATAAGCTGCCCGCGCTGGCGGCGAGGTTTTCGCCGCCGCTCGTTTTTGCAACTCACATCACGCCGGAAAGATAAAGATAAGCGGGCTGCCGGCCGCCCGCAGGATGAGAACAGGCATGGCCAATACGACTTCCGCCCAGAAGGCCACGCGCGTCATCGCGCGACGGACCGAGGTCAACAAGGCGCGCCGCTCGCGCATGCGCAACTCCGTGCGCAAGGTCGAGGAGGCGATCGCCAGCGGCGACCGTAGCCAGGCGGTCGAAGCCTTGAAGGCGGCCGAACCGATCATCCAGCGGTCGGCGCAGAAGGGCATCGTTCATCGCAATGCGGCGAACCGCAAAGTCGCCCGTCTGACCAAGCGCGTGGCGCAACTCGGCAAATAGCCGTCATTTTTCATGATTGCATCGCTAAGCCCGGCACTTCGCCGGGCTTTTGTCGTTGTTCCGCAATGTGAGCGTTGGGCTACGTGATAAGAATGTGGAACGTTCACCTTTTTCCCCAATCTGGTGTTGCAAATCCGTCACGACCATGTGGTACTGGGCACCGGTCGAGATGGATCTGAATGATCGCCGTCGCATTGCCCGGCGAGGGTTGTTTTGCGGAGGGGCTACCCTCGCTTTCCGCTCAAAGAAACCACCTATTTCAGAACGACTTACGGACCAAGCGATGCAAAGGACCTAAAGTTCTCGCGTGGAGCGCCGAACCGATTTGCAGGGTGGCGTATTGATTTGCAGTTCGCGTGACGCCTCAACATCGCCATTCAAAACGTGCGGATGTTCTTTTAATCTCAGGCGCTTAAGTGTGAAGCGTGCCGCCGGCGTCGAGCCGCACGCGAACGCTTGCATCGACCTTTCCTGCAAGTGTGCTCTTGAAGCCGTTGCAGCGGACCCGCGCCGTGCTATTTTGGCACCGCTCACCGGGGCCACCGGCGATCACTCAGTAAAACGGTTGTATTCGAGCCCATGAGAATTGGGGCGGGAAAGCTATGTCCAATTGTCCCCAGTTTCGATCGCACCGTTCTCAAAGCTCGGACTGTACGGACATAAGTCTTTGCTTCGTGACGCTCCGCCTTTAGTCGTGTAGCGCCACGAAGCGAACTCCAACTACTTAAAAAACTCGATCGTTGCATCATCCTCGCGCGTGCGCGGCGATGAATGGGGGAGAGCCATGACGGCATCGCGGAAAGTTCAGAAGCCGCTGGCTTTCGCCACTTGCCGTCGGTTGTAACGCACTTCCGATGGCCCGCGTTCTCGCTCCGTAGCGTTGCTTCCGCGTTCCAAGTGCTTCCGTAGCGTCTCTGTAGCGTTCGCCCCCTCTGGGGCGCTGTCAGCGTTCCTCTTTGCGTTTCGCCGCTCGTTTTCACCAAGACAGACCACAGAGACGACCGCTATGGCCACGGAGCATGAAAACTGGACGCGGGTCCGCGAGCGCCTGCGCGTCGAGGTCGGCGACAACGTTTATTCAAGCTGGTTTGCGCGCATGGACCTCGAAGGCATCGAGGGCGACACCGTGAAGCTGTCGGTTCCGACGCGCTTTCTGAAGAGCTGGATCGCCTCGCACTACACCGAGAAGGTCATGTCCTGCTGGCAGGCCGAGCAACCCGCCATTTCGCGCGTCGAAATCACCGTCCGCTCGGCGGCGGTGCGGCCGGTCATGGCGAAGGCCCTATCCGGCCCGAGATCCCGGTCCCGTCGCGCGAGACCCCGAACAAGACACAACGGCGTCGAAGTCCGGATCGGCGCCGCGCCGATCTCGGCTGTGCATGAAGCGCTCGGCGGTTCGCCGCTCGACCCGCGGCTGACGCTTCGACAGCTTCATCGTCGGCCGCTCCAACACGCTAGCACATGCCGCCGCCAAGCAGGTTGCCCAGGCGCGCCGTGGCGACAGCGTGATGTTCAACCCGCTCTACATCCACGCCGGCGTCGGGCTCGGCAAGACGCATCTGCTGCAGTCGCTGGCCTGGGCCGGCAACGCCAGCGCGGATCGCAAGGTGCTCTACCTCACGGCCGAGCGGTTCATGTACGGCTTCGTCGCCGCGCTGCGGGCGCAGACCGCGATCGCCTTCAAGGAGGCGCTGCGCACGATCGACGTCCTGGTGATCGACGATCTCCAGTTCCTGCAGGGCAAGTCGACCCAGGCGGAGTTCTGCCACACGCTCAACGCGCTGATCGACGCCGGCCGGCAGGTCGTGATCGCCGCCGACCGGCCGCCGTCCGAACTCGAAAGCCTCGACGAGCGGGTGCGCTCGCGGCTCGCCGGCGGCCTGTCGGTCGAGATGGGCGCGCTCGGCGAGGAATTGCGGCTCGAAATCCTCAAATACCGCGCCGCGGTCGCGCGGCAGCATCCATCCCGGCTTCGACGTGCCGCCGCCGGTGCTCGCCTTCATCGCGCGGGCGGTGACGCACAACGGCCGCGACCTCGAAGGCGCGCTCAACCGGCTCCTGGCGCACAGCAAGCTCACCGGCCAGCCGGTCACGCTCGAAATGGCGGAGCGCGAGGTCCGCGACCTCATCCGGCCGCAGGAACCCAAGCGCGTCAAGATCGAGGACATTCAGCGCATCGTCGCGCGGCAGTACAACGTGAGCCGCGCCGACCTGCTGTCGTCGCGGCGCACCGCCAACGTGGTGCGGCCGCGCCAGGTGGCGATGTACCTCGCCAAGACCTTGACGCTGCGTTCGCTGCCGGAGATCGGCCGGCGGTTCGGCGGGCGCGACCACACCACCGTGCTGCACGCGGTCCGCAAGATCGAGAATCTCGTCAATACCGACAACGCGCTCGCCGAGGAGATCGAAATCCTCAAGCGGCAGCTACAGGAGTGACTTCACGCCTTCGGTTGCGCTGAAATGAAGCCGCAGCGGCCGCTTCCCCGCTTGCGACCGCTTGCGAGGGAGCGAAGCGACGCCGGGATTGTCTGCGCTCTGAACGGCGCACCGTGCGAGCATTGGCGGCTGAGTTCGTGAATCGCCTCAAAGGCGGGTGAATCGCGTTGATAAGGCGGTTCCGGCACCCGGCCGCCCTTGCGAAATCCGGCCGTCCACGCCACTTTCTGTCCCCCGCAGCCGGGACCCGCCATGAAGGTCACAGTCGAACGCGCCGAACTCCTGAAGTCGCTGGGCCACGTCCACCGGGTCGTGGAGCGGCGCAATACCATTCCGATTCTCGCCAACGTCCTGATCCGGGCCGACAAATCGAAGCTCGCCTTCAAGGCGACCGACCTCGATCTCGAGATCACCGAGACGATCGCGGCCGAGGTCGGGCCCGGCGGCTCGACCACCGTGCCGGCGCATATGTTCTACGAGATCGTGCGCAAGCTCCCGGAGGGCGCGCAGATCGTGCTCGAAGGCTCGGGCGACCGCGCCATGCTGACGATCCGCGCCGGGCGCTCCCGCTTCACGCTGCAGACCCTGCCGGAGAGCGACTTTCCCGATCTCGCCGCCGGCGACATGACCCACACGTTCAAGGTCGCTGCGGCCGATCTCAAGCGACTGATCGACAAGACCCAGTTCGCGATCTCGACCGAAGAGACGCGCTACTACCTCAACGGAATCTACCTCCACACCGCCGGCACCGCCAAGGCCCCCACCCTGCGCGCGGTCGCGACCGACGGCCATCGCCTCGCCCAGGTGGAATTCACATTGCCGGCGGGCGCCGCCGGCATGCCGGGCGTGATCGTGCCGCGCAAGACCGTCGGCGAGGTGCAGCGCCTGATCGCCGACATCGACGGCGAGGTGACGGTCGAACTGTCGCAGGGCAAGATCCGGTTCACGCTCGGCGACGTGGTGCTGACCTCGAAGCTGATCGACGGCACGTTCCCGGATTACGGCCGCGTCATTCCGGCCGGCAACGACAAGGAACTGATCGTCGACAAGAAGGAATTCGAGCAGGCTGTCGACCGCGTCTCGACGGTGTCGAGCGAACGCGGCCGCGCCGTGAAACTGTCGCTGGCGAACGGCAAGCTGATGCTGTCCGTCACCAACCCGGATTCCGGCAGCGCCACTGAGGAGATCGAGGCCGAGTACGCTTCCGATCCGCTCGATATCGGCTTCAACTCGCGTTATCTGCTCGACATCGCCGCCCAGCTCGAGGGCGAAGCCGCGGTGCTCAGGCTCGCCGATCCCGGCTCGCCGACGCTGATCCAGGACCGCGAGGCCAAGGGCGCGCTCTACGTCCTGATGCCCATGCGGGTTTAGTAGGCCCGCCGGGTGGAGGGCCACGTCCTCGCGTCAGTCCGCCTGATCGAGCCGCTTTTCGACGAAGCGCTCCAGTCGCCGCCCGATTTCCTGCGTGACTCTTGTTCAGGATGCATTGTCTCATGACGAATGACGAGTACGCCGGTGAGACCGTGATTCTTGCTGCTCGTCGATTCGACGTAGAATTGCTCGATTTGGCCGCCCGCCTTCCTGAAATGCTCGACGAACTCGCTTTGGTTCCTGCGCGGCACGACTTTGTCCTCGCGGATCGGTGAGTACGATGATCCGCGCCGAAGTGCTGTTCTGAAGGATGGCCGGGATCATCTTGACCGGATCGAAGCGCTCGAACGCGGGAGCCGCGACCTTCTTCGGCTCAACAATTAAGGCGAGCCGTCCCGAGCCCGGGATGGCGCACCCGATATCACGACGGAGCGCGAGCAACCCTCCGGTCAGCGTTGCGCCGCCGGACTGGCCGAAAATGTGAAATCCTCTGAAGCCGTGACGCTGCTTGATCGCATCGAGCGCGGCATTGGTCACGTGCAGTTCCAGCATCGTCCGGCGTAGGCCGTGGTGACCGGACGATCCTTCGAGCCCCATGCGCGACAGATAGATGACTGTGTTTCCCGTCCGGCGCGAGATCTTATCAGCCTGTTCCGCCAGATCTTCGGTATCGACGTCCTTTGCTTTACGCGCCTGGGCTTCGTTCCGGCGGATTTGATTGCGGGTCTTTCCGCCCCTGACGTTCTCATGCAGCGTATCAAAGGTCGGCCTGTCGCCGTTGAGGAACACGACCGGCACATCGCCGGCGCCGCCGGCGGTTGAAAGGTAATAGCGCATGCAGAAGCCCTGCCCGTAGGCCATCACCCAGACGGCGTTGCCTACCCGTGCGCAGGCCTCGGCGGTCCCATCGCTACCGCGCAGCATCTCGCGCGCCGCGATGATTTCTCCGCGGGCGGGGCATGATGCCAGCAGCGTTGCGCCGAGCAGCGCGGTCCACATCAAACCGCCCGGCGTGCGGCGGCCACGACTGAATGACAAGCTCAACTTTCCCTCCGGGCTGGTCCGCAGACCGGCCGACATTTGCCCGGGGGGTGCGTGAATCTCTGTGACGAACGTCACTCTATTGGCGATATGCTTTAGCGAGCGCGCTCGCCTCGCGGGTTCTCCGACCGAGCTTGATCAGCACGACCATAACTCTTAACCCCTCCCCTGTGCCGACATCCCCCGCCCGCATCCGCCGTCTGAGGCTCAACAACTTCCGCACCTATCATGCGGCACAGATCGACGTCGGTGCGCAGGCGGTCGTGCTGGTCGGTCCCAACGGCGCGGGCAAGACCAATGTGCTCGAAGCGATCTCGTTCCTGGCGCCGGGGCGCGGGTTGCGACGCGCCACGCTGGAGGACGTCGCATTCGTCGAGGGTGACGGCTCCTGGGCGGTGTCGGCCGACGTCGAGGGCGCGCTCGGCCTGGCGATGCTCGCGACCGGGATCGATCCGCCGCAAACCGAGGATGCGTCGCTATCGCGCAAGTACCGCATCGACCGCGAGCCGGTTCCTTCCGCGACCGCCTTCGCTCGATCACCTGCGGGTCAACTGGCTCGTCCCGGCGATGGACGAGCTGTTCGCGGGCCCGGCCTCGGAGCGGCGGCGCTTTCTCGACCGGCTGGTGCTGGCGGTCGATGCCGACCACATGACACGCGTCAACGCGCTCGATCGCGCGCTGCGCTCGCGCAACCGGCTCCTGGAGGATCCGCGCGCCGACCCGCATTGGCTCGATGCCATCGAGCACGAAACCGCCGAACTCGCGGTTGCGGTGAGCGCGATGCGGGCCGAAACCGTGTCGCGACTGCAGACCGTCCTCGCCGAGCGCTGCAACCCACCCTCGCCGTTCCCCGCCGCCGAGGTCGCGCTCGACGGCTGGATGGACAAGCTGGTGCGGCTCCCATCCGGCGGTCGAGGTCGAGGACCGCTACCGCACCATCCTGCGCGAAAGCCGCCCGCGCGACGCCGCCGCCGGCCGCACGCTCGACGGCCCGCACCTCACCGATCTCGCGGTGACGTATGCCAGCAAGGGCATCGCCGCCGCCGAGGGCTCGACCGGCGAGCAGAAGGCGCTGCTGATCGTCCTGGTGCTGGCGCACACCGGGCTGCATTGCCGAAATGTCGGGCTTTGCGCCGGTGCTGCTGCTCGACGAGGTGGTCGCGCATCTCGACCCGTTGCGCCGCGCCGCGCTCTATGACGAACTGGGTCAGCTCGGCGCGCAGATCTGGATCACCGGCGCCGACGCCGCCGCATTCGCGGACATCGACAGCCGGGCCGACATCTTCGAGGTCGGTCCCGGACAAATCCGCCCAAGGACATGAGGACCATCATGCGCGCTGCCTATTACGAAAAGAACGGACCGGCCCGCGACGTGCTGCGCGTCGGCGACATCGACGACGCGGCGAGCCCGGACGCGGCGAAGTGCGCGTGCGGCTTCTGACCTCCGGCGTCAATCCCTCCGACGTCAAGAGCCGCGCCGGCGTCAACCGCAAGATCGCGTTCCCGCGCGTGATCCCGCACAGCGACGGCGCCGGCGAGATCGACCGCGTCGGCGAAGGCGTTGCCGCCTCGCGCATCGGCGAACGGGTGTGGGTCTGGAACGGCCAATGGCGCCGCGCCTTCGGCACCGCCGCCGAATATATTGTGCTGCCGGCCGAGCAGGCGGTGCGGCTGCCGGCGAACGTGAGCCTGGAAGCGGGCGCCTGCCTCGGCATTCCCGTCTACACGGCGTATCAGGCGGTCGAATACGCCGGCATCGGCGATGGCTCGACCGTGCTGGTGGCGGCGGGCGCCGGAGCGGTCGGCCATTACGTCATCCAGTTCGCCAAGAAGAAGGGCGCGACCGTGCTCACCACCGTGAGTTCGTCCGCCAAGGCCGACCTCGCCCGGCAGGCGGGCGCCGATCACACCATCGATTACAAGCGCGAGGACGTTGGCGAACGCGTCATGGCGATCACCGGTAAGCGCGGCGTCGACGCCGTGATCGAGATGGACCTCGCGGTCAATGCGCATCTCCTGCCCAGGCGTGCTGCGGCCGGAAGGCATCGTCGCGGTCTATGGCGGCAGCGCGCCGGAACCGGCGATCCCGTTCCAGTTCCTGCTGCAGAACAGCATCACGCTGCGGTTCCTTCTCGTCTACAACGATGCCGCCGGCGCTGCGCGCACGCGCCACCGCCGACATCACCCGCATGCTGGAAGCGGACGCGCTCATCCACAACGTGGCGCAGACCTTTGACGCTCGCCGACATCGTTGCCGCACACGAGGCGGTCGAGGCCGGAAAGGCGCTGGGAAATATCGTGCTGCGCACCGGCTAGGTCGGCTTCGACCGCGCGGCGATCTCTGCGTGCAGAGAGTTGACCGTGGCTGACGCAGTGGTCACGAACAGGCAGGGGATCACCGCATGGACAAGGGCTGCGAGTGCTGCCCCGAACAGTCGGATTGAAACCCCAAAAGCGACGCCGGCGTGCTCCACATAGCTCTCGTTCACAGAGCGGGGATGAGAAAGAAAGTACCTGTCGATGGTCGATCTCATGGTGTTTTCTTCTCTATTCGACGGATTCGGCGCATAATATATTCTATTCGTGGAGTTTTGTACACCCATCCCTGACTCCCTCATGGCGGGGATGTTCGGGGAGCGGGGTAGCCGGACGGCGGACGCATAACTGTGCTGCGCGCTCTCCACATCGCCCTAATGCGACGCCAAAGCCGCGCGCGGGCACATTTGCGTAAAGGTTCCGTCGATCGAGCGCCTTGCCGCTGGACGTTTATGGAACACGAGCGGCCGTCGGGCTTTATCACCTTGCCGATGGTTTCACCGCACAACGAACTGCATCAGAGCAACGAACTGCATCAGATCAACGCCATGAAGGACCAACGCACCGATATCGACACGCCGCAGATCGCGGACACGCCGCACGGCCAGATCGCGCGCCAGCTGCAGGATGCGATCCACGAACTGCAGGCGGATGCGGCGCGGGTTGAATTGTGGGCGTCGGCGCTGGCGAGTTTCATGCAGCCGATCCCGAACTACCGTCCGGGCGAAATGCCAAGGCTCACGCAGGCGGGCAAGTTGGCCGGGAAAACGCTCCCCGACGAGGCTTGATTCGACCCCTTCCGAGACCCGCTCGGCCGCCTCGAATTAGCCTTGAAATTCCTTTATATACAATTACTTAAAGCTTGAACTTTGGGCTGTACGACACCCTGCTTTTCGTGTCACATGAAATCCATCTTCGCTACAGCCCTGTTTCGCGACTGATTCGAAGGTTCTTCATGGCCGAACCCGCTCGCCAGAACTCCGTCCTTGCACTCCGACTACGGGGCTGAGTCGATCAAGGTCCTCAAGGGCCTCGACGCGGTGCGCAAGCGGCCCGGCATGTATATCGGCGACACCGATGACGGCTCGGGCCTGCACCACATGGTCTACGAGGTGGTCGACAACGCCATCGACGAGGCGCTGGCCGGCTATGCCACGGAGGTCGACAGTCACGCTCAATCCGGACGGCTCCTGCACGGTGCGCGACGACGGCCGCGGCATCCCGACCGACATCCACAAGGGCGAGGGCGTCTCGGCGGCCGAGGTCATCATGACCCAGCTCCATGCCGGCGGGAAATTCGACCAGAACTCCTACAAGGTCTCGGGCGGCCTGCACGGCGTCGGCGTCTCGGTGGTGAACGCGCTGTCGAGCTGGCTCAAGCTCACGATCTGGCGCGACGGCAAGGAGCACTTCATGGAGTTCCGCGACGGCGAGGCGGTCGCGCCGCTCGCGGTGGTCGGCGCCGCTCAGCGGCAAGCGCGGCACCGAGGTGACGTTCCTGCCGTCGCACCAAGACCTTCACGATGACCGAGTTCGACTTCGCGACGCTGGAGCACCGGCTGCGCGAGCTCGCCTTCCTCAATTCCGGCGTGCGGATCGTGCTCTCCGACATGCGGCACGCCGTCGAGAAGCGCGAGGAGCTGCGCTACGAGGGCGGCGTCGAGGCCTTCGTGCGCTATCTCGACCGCAACAAGACCCCGCTCATCCCCGCGCCGATCATGATCAAGGCCGAGCGCGACGGCATCACGGTCGAATGCGCGCTGTGGTGGAACGACGGCTACCACGAGACCGTGCTCTGCTTCACCAACAACATTCCGCAGCGCGACGGCGGCACCCATCTCGCCGGCTTCCGCGGCGCGCTGACGCGCCAGGTCACCGGCTATGCCGAGAAGGGCGGCGTCGCGCAGAAGGAGAAGGTCGCGCTCACCGGCGACGACTGCCGCGAGGGCCTCACCGCGGTGCTCTCCTGAAGGTGCCGGACCCGAAATTCTCCTCGCAGACCAAGGACAAGCTGGTCTCCTCCGAGGTGCGGCCGGTGGTCGAAGGCGTGGTCAACGAGGCGCTGCAATCCTGGTTCGAGGAGCATCCGTCGGAGGCCAAGATCATCGTCGGCAAGGTGGTCGAGGCCGCCGCCGCGCGCGAGGCCGCGCGCAAGGCGCGCGAGCTGACCGCCGCAAGGGCGCGCTCGACATCACCTCGCTGCCCGGCAAGCTCGCCGACTGCCAGGAGCGCGATCCGGCGAAGTCGGAACTGTTCATCGTCGAGGGCGACTCGGCCGGCGGCTCGCGCCAAGCAGGGCCGCAACCGCGAATTCCAGGCGGTGCTGCCGCTGCGCGGCAAGATCCTCAATGTCGAGCGCGCGCGCTTCGACAAGATGCTGTCGTCCGAGCAGATCGGCACGCTGATCACGGCGCTCGGCACCGGCATCGGGCGCGACGAGTTCACCGCCGACAAGCTGCGCTACCACAAGATCATCATCATGACGGACGCCGACGTCGACGGCTCCCATATCCGCACGCTGCTGCTGACCTTCTTCTACCGGCAGATGCGCGAGCTCATCGACCGCGGCCACCTCTTCATCGCGCAGCCGCCGCTCTACAAGGTGACGCGCGGCAAGTCCGAGCAGTACCTCAAGGACGAGCGCGCGCTCGAGGACTATCTGATCGACACCGGCCTCGAGGATGCCGTGCTCCGGCTCGCCACCGGCGAGGAGCGCGCCGGCGACGACCTGCGGCGCCTGGTCGAGGAGGCGCGCGCCATCCGCAGCGTCCTGCAACGGCCTGCACAGCCGCTACAATCGCCAGGTCGTCGAGCAGGCCGCGATCGCCGGCGTGCTGCACTCCGAGATCTTCGGCGATCCGGAGAAGGCCGCCGCCGCCGCGCACTACATCGCCCGGCGGCTCGATGCGCTCGCGGACGAGACCGAGCGCGGCTGGCAGGGCACGCTTCGCCGAGGGCGAGGGCTTTCAGTTCGAGCGTACCGTGCGCGGCGTGAAGGAGGTCGCGATCATCGACCAGGCGCTGCTCGGCTCGGCCGACGCGCGCAAGCTCGACGAGCATGCGCCGTCGCTGCAGGAGACGTATCCGCGGCCGACGCCGCCGCGATGCTCCGCCGCAAGGACGAGGAGACACGCGATCCACGGCCCGGTCGCCCTGTTCGAGGCGGTGACCGCGGCCGGCCGCAAGGGCCTCTCGCTGCAGCGCTACAAGGGTCTCGGCGAGATGAACCCGGAGCAGCTCTGGGAGACGACGCTCGACACCAATGCGCGCTCGCTGCTGCAGGTGAAGGTGAAGGAGATCGACGACGCCGACGACCTCTTCACCAAGCTGATGGGCGACGTGGTCGAGCCGCGCCGCGAGTTCATCCAGGACGAACGCGCTCACCGCCAGCGTGGATGTGTAGCCACCGGCGCCTTCCGGTCGGCAAGTGCATCATCGCGACAAGCCGCACGACAGCGTCACTGCGCCTTGATGCCGGAGAACCGGATGCACCTCCTGGGATTGCGCCATCTCCTCGCGCCATCTTGTGCCGCAGGGCGTCCGGGCCCGCGCCGATCCACTCGTAGCCGGCGCGCTCGGCCTTCTCGACCAGCGCCGGATCCTTCACCAGCTTGCCGACCTCGGCGATCAGCAGCGACACCACCTCCGGCGGCGTGCCGGCCGGCGCCATCAGCGCGGTGAAGATCTCGGCGACGAAATCGGAGATAGCCGAGCTCGATCATGGTCGGCACCTCCGGCAGCGTCGGCCAGCGCTGTTCGCCGCTGACCACCAGCCCCGCCAGCGTGCCGGCACGCACCAGCGGCTCGCCCGCCGGCAGCGCGGTCGAGCCGAGCTGCGTGGTTTCGGTGAGCAGCGACTGCACCACCTGACCGCCGCTCGCATACGGCACGTGCACGACATCGATACCGGCGCGCAGCTTGAGCAGTTCGACCGCGAAGTGACCCTTGGTGCCGATGCCCGGGGTCGAATAGTTCAGTTGCCCCGGCCTCGCCTTCGCCTTGGCGATGAACTCCATCATGGTCTTGGCGAAGTCGGGCTTCGCCAGCATCAGGTTGGGCGAGGTGCCGAGCAGCGAGATCGGCACGAAATCCTTGTCCGGATCGAACGGCACGCTCTTGTAGAGCAGCGGATTGACCACCAGCACGCTCGAGCGTGAGCAGCAGCGTGTAGCCGTCCGGCTTGGCACGCGCGGCGCGCCGCATCGCGATGTTGCCGCCGGCGCCGCCGCGATTTTCGACCACCACGCTCTGGCCGAGCTGCTTCGCCAGCGGATCGACGATGATGCGGGCCAGGATGTCGACCGGGCCGGCGGGCGCGAACGGCACGATGATGCGGATCGGTCCGGCGGCCGGATAGGCCGGCTGCGCCGCCGCGGCGGCTGTGGGCACCGCCGCCAGCGACGCTGCCGCGCCTGCGAGCAACGTGCGGCGCGTCGGCGATGACACGTCAGCGCCCATTCGCCCAGCTCGACGCCTTGCGCCGCGCTGCGTCGGTCTTCTGCCAGTAGGACTGCCAGCCTCCGGTCGGACCGATGCCGTCGATCGCGGCCGGGCCGGTGAGCCGCGGCGGCCGTGGCGGGTCGAGCACCATCAGCGGCCGGTCGCCCTGGCCGGCCTGCTCGATCGCGCCGCGCAGGAGGCGCCGATAGGCGCTGATCGCCTTGTCGGACTGGCCGAGATGCTCCCTGGTGCGGTCCTGGATCGCGCCCATCGACTCGCACGCCCATTGATCGTGCACGTTGATGTCGGCGCCCATGCCGGTGAAGGTCTCGTGCTGCTGCTCGTGCGGATCGAAGCCGTAGTCGTTGCTCTTGTTCTTGCGCGGAATGTAGTCGGGCAGCTCATAGAGCTCGAGCCGCTGGCGGCGCATCTCGTCCTTGTTCACCGGCGCGCCGAAGCTGGTGAAGATCGCGTACCAGTAGTGCCGGGTGTCGTCGATCGGCACGTGCCACTGCGTGATCGTCATCTCGCTCGACATCGGGATGCAGAAGGCGTGCGGGAACACCAGGTTGGTCACCCGCACATGGGTCGTTGGCGTCGCTGATCCGGCGCAGCGTGACGATGCGCATGCCGTAGTCGGTCGGCTCGACCTCGATCTGCGGGCGCGGGAACTCGCGCATGATCTGCGTCATCGGCATGTCGGAATCGATCGAGTTGTCGCGGAACAGCTTGCCGTAGCCCTCGCCGACATGTCCTCGTCGTGGAAGAAGCGGTGCAGGAACGAGGTGTGGGCCGGATCGATGCCGACTTCGAGCGACTGCAGCCAGTTGCAGTCGATCATGCCCTTGAACGCGAAGGTGTGGGTGTCGGGCGCCAGCGAAGCAGTCGAAGTGCGGGAACGCCGGCGGCTCGCCCGGACCCATATAGGCGAACAGGATGCCGCTCTTCTCGACCACCGGATAGGCCTTCTGCCGGATGTTGGCGCACATCCGGCTGCCCTCGGGCTCGGCCGGCGTCTCCAGGCACTGGCCCTCGACGTCGAACAGCCAGCCGTGGAACGCGCAGCGCAGCCCGCCGTTCTCCAGCCGGCCGTACGCCAGGTCGGTGCCGCGATGCGGGCAGGCGCGCTCGATAAGCCCGTAGCGGCCCTTGTCGTCGCGGAACAGCACCAGGTTCTCGCCGAGCAGGCGCACCGGCTTGACCGGACGGTTGCCGGCGAGCTCGTCGACCAGCGCGGCCGGCTGCCAGTAGCGGCGCATCAGCTTGCCGGCCGGCGTCGCGGGGCCGGTGCGGGTGATCAGGTCGTTCTGCTCGGCGCTCAGCATGGCGGGGTTCCGTCGTTATTCGCTCTGCAATGCATCAACTTAGCGGATCGCCGCCACCGCAGGCCAGAGGCTCCCCTCGGAACCCGGCGTCGCGCCGGACGTTAGCCTCGGAACAGCACCTGGGAGAGAGAAAATGCACAAAGAAGCAGGCCGTCAGGTCGAGACTGCCGTCGAGGCGCGCGCGGGCTTTCTGGATCGCCCGGTGCTGGTCGTGCTGTGCGTGAGCACTGTTCTGGCGGTGGTGGCGCTCGCCGCAATCTGGCTCGGCTTCTGGCACGCTTAAGGACAGGCAGTTCGGGAACTTATCCGCTTGTAGCCCAGAGCGGATATCCGGGGCCCAATCAGCGCCGGAATACGAATGAAAAAAAGCTGACCGGGGAAACTGGACGGCTCGGAGGGGGTCGATTTTCCGGTCTCCTCGTAACCGCGGCGACCTCCACGTCACCTTCCCGCGGTGCCTGAAATCCCCTGGCCTTGCCGGTAGCCGCAACGCCGAACTTGCGGTAGCGATTCGGCTCGAAATGCACGAAGAACTTCGCGCCGGTCGGAGTCCACCAGCGGGCCAGCTTGGCCTGGAACCTGTTGAGACGGATGCACCCCAGGCTGACGGGAGCCCCGAACGTTCCGCCGGAATCGAGCCCCCCGGCGATCTGATGGATGCCGTTCGCAGTCTCACCCGAATAGCCGCGCGTCAGGCAGGAAGTGCAGGAAGTTCGGCATTTCGATCGGATTGCCGTCGTTGGCGAAAGGCACGATCCTGGCGATGCCACCGCCCATTCGCTCATCGCGGCGGGCGTCGGCAGGCGTGTATCGGCGATCCGAACTCCAGTTCCGCGATTTGATGAAGTTGATGGGCGCGTAATAGCGGTAGAGCGGCGGCAGCCATTTGGCCGACGACGTCACGAAGCGGTAGACGAGCTTCGGTTTTCCGTCGACGATTTCGCAGAAGCTCAAGCGTCTGTCCTACGCAGTAGCCGTTGAACACGGCAGGCTTGACCACGGGCTCGGTCTTATAGCGATGGACCTGCTGGAGATAGTTCTGGAGATCCTCAAGCTCCAGCGCGAGGCCGGCGGAGTCGCCGGCGTGGCTTCTGACGCGAGCAGCGATTGCGACGCTCTCGTTCGCCAACGAGGCGACATCGACCTCGCGCGCGTCGGCGATCGCTCGCAGCCGCGGAAACTCGCTCAGTTCGTCGACGGGCGTGAAATGCTCCTGCACGCCGCGGCAATTGCCATTCTCGTCCGTCGAGCTCAGATCGGCGACGATGTAGCGTTGACGCAGCTTCTCCGGAAGCTTGCCGCCCTCATTGAGTGCGGCGGACAGCGGGAAGAATTCCGCGGTTTTCGGGTCCTTCAACTTTTCGAATGGAATTCGGCAAACCGCATCGAAATCCGGACTTGTTTCGCCCGCAGCCGGACTTTCGGCGACGGCGGGAGACGCCATCACGGCAAGCGCAATGAGCCAAAGATATCGAGAAGATGCGCGCATACCCTCCCCCACACGCATGCACTCGCCCGGTGCCACCAAGGCAGCCGGTATCGCTCAGCGAAACGCTCTGGTTCGCCGTGTCACCAGCCTTGCCAAGCAGCAGCCAGAAGCCCCGCCGAAGAGATTCCCCAATCTGTCCCATTACTGGACATGTTAGCGCCGCAATCAATCGCAAACGGCCATAACGCCTGTGGAGAAACCGCCCGCCGTGTCGATTGCCGACGAGAAGTTGCCGGATTGTCACAACCTAGCGTCGGCGCGGCATTCAATCTCATGCCGCCGTTAGCGACGGACGCCCCATGCACGATTTCGTCGGCGATCGGGAACGCGCAGAGCAATCCGCAACTCGCCGAACAATCAGAAACCGATGCGTTCTAGTGCCCGGGCAGCACCTGCACCTTGGGCGTGACCGGCAGCGTGGTCTTCGAGATCACCGTCGAGGGGATTTCGCTCATCTCGACCGCCCAGTTCTGCGCCCGCGCGCGGTCGAGGAAGCGATGGAGCGTGAAGGTGCTGAAGAAGTGCATCGGAATCATCAGCGGCGCCTTGAGCGCGGTCAGCACCTCGAACATCCCGTCGAGATCGAGCGTCGCGCCGCCGTCGACCGGCACGAACACGACGTCGACGCGGCCGATCTCGTTGAGCTGCTGCTGGTTCAGCGTGTGGTGCAGATGCCCGAGATGGGCGATGCACATGTTGGCCATCTCGTAGATGAAGATCGAGTTGCCGTGCCGCTCGGTGCCGCCGCTCATCCAGCTGCGGATGTTGGTCGGCACGTTGCGCACGCGCACGTCCTTGACTGCACGTCGTGCCGCGCCGGCCGGTCCGGGCTCGGTCCCCAGCCGCGCAGCACGTGCCTGATCGCCGGATCGGGACGGTCGGTGTAGTGCGTGGAGTGCGCGTGGTTCATGGTGACGATGTCGGGCAGGACGGCGGGCGCACATAGTCGTTGTAGTCGGTCGCGATGCGCACGAGCTGCGGGCTCTCGATCAGGAAGGTCGAGTGGCCCACATAGGTGATGCGCACCTGGTCGGCGTTGAGCGCGAGCCGCAGCGCGGCGGGCATGACGCGCGGGCGGTGTGACGGCGACCAGGCCCGGGCAGTTCTCCATCATCTCGGGCTTCGGCGCCGGCGCCTGCACGCGCTCGAACGCGCATCAATCTGGCGGCCGCCAACGCGGCAACACAACGAGCGTCGCGAGCACGATTGAACAGGAGACGTGCAGATCGCGGCATGTGACCGTCCCTTCGTCCACGCGAGCCGTTGGCATCGGAGGCGAACGCTTGCACGGCACGCGCGAAGAAATCTGCCATGGAATTTCGGACCGCGCCACCGGCGCCGCAGGTTCAATAAATGCAGACAGGCAGCGCGAGAAAGCGCCGCCTGCCGAAAAATCAGTCAGACCGGCCGGCGGTCCCGACTATTTCTGCGTAACGATCAGGCCCTTCGAGGTGACGACCACCCAGCGGCCGTCCTGCTTGCGGATCGCGTCGACACGGCCGAGCCCGGGCATCATGTCGCCCTGGTCGACCTCGATGACGCCCATGCGGCCCTCGATGAAGGCGGTGCCGCGGTGGACATCGCGCAGGATCCAGCCGTCGAGCACGCCCGGCTTGGCAGCGGGCTGCGCCGGCGTGATCGAACCGGTTACGTCGGCGGCTCCGGCGTCGGTGCGGCGCGCGCGCTCAAGCGATTCGACCGCCTTGGTGAGCTTGGCGACTGGTTCGGCCTGGGTGCGCTCCATGCGCTCGACGCGCTCAGTCATCCGGGTGAACTGCTGATTGGCACTGCGATGGCCGGCATCGAGGCTCGTCTTCAGCGCCGCCAGTTCGACCCGTGCCTGGACCACCTGCTCTTTCAGCGCATTGACGCTCCTCGATGCCGAGTTTCGGCCATCGCTGCCACCGGGGTCGGGCGGGCAAGGCCGGTCACGACAATGGCGCCCAGCATGGCGCCGGCTGCGGCCGCGGCAGCGAGCGACGCCGCCATCACGGCGAACGGGCTCAGACGCCGGGGGCCGTTCCGAAGGTTCGTTTGCCGCCGGCGCGGGCTGCATCCGCGTCATGCCGGGATCGAGCGGAGGCGATTCGAGCGTGGGAATATCGCCGGGAGACGGACCAGTCGATGCGCGGCGCCTCGCCGTGCGGAATATCGACCTTGAGCGCCCTCGATCGCGGAAAACGCGATCATCGAGGGCATCCCCTCCCCGGCCCCTCGCGGCCGGCGCTTCGGACTGCACAAGGGTCCCGACCCCTTGCTCGACACCCTCAACGCTTCCCTGCTTGCCCATCGCCAGATCCCCAATTCGCCGTTCACGAATTGGAAACCAGTCCGGTTACCATTTGGTTACGATTTGGCGTCCGGCGCCGTCCAGCGGCCCGCCGCAACGATTTTGGTAAGAGAACCGTTACGCCTCTACACCCCTAGGTACCGGTGCTGAGTCTCCGGCTCGGCGGCAAGCTGCTCGCGAGGTGCCGACCCACACCACCTGGCCGCGCTCGATCAGGTAATGGCGGTCGGCGATCCGAATCAACGCCTCGACGTTCTTGTCGATCACCAGGATCGATTGACCGTCGCCCTTGAGCCGCGTGAGGCATTGCCAGATCTCCGCCCGGATCAGCGGCGCCAAGCCCTCGGTCGCCTCGTCGAGGATCAGCAGCTGCGGATTGGTCATCAGCGCGCGGCCGATCGCCAGCATCTGCTGCTCGCCGCCCGAAAGCTGGTTGCCCATGTTGCCGAGGCGTTCTTCGAGCCGCGGAAACAGTTCGCAGATCTTCTGCAGCGTCCAGGGCTGCGCCCCGCCGCTGCCGGTTCGCCGCGGTCGCCACCAGGTTCTCGCGCACGGTGAGATTGGGGAAGATCTGACGTCCCTCCGGCACCAGCCCGAGCCCAAGCTGCGCCACCTGATAGGCCGGCAGGCCGCGGATTTGTTGCCCGGCAAACCGGATAGCGCCGGCGCGCGCCTGGGTGAGCCCCATGATCGAGCGCACCGTCGTGGTCTTGCCCATGCCGTTGCGGCCCATCAGGGTGACCATCTCGCCCGCCGCGATCTCGAGCGACATGCCGAACAGGACCTGGCTCAAGCCGTAGCAGGTCTCGACGCCGTCGAGCTCGAGCAGCGGTTCGCTAGCCATGGACCGCTCCTGTTCGCCGAGATAGGCCTCCCGCACGTCCTGGTTGGCCCGGATCACCTCGGGCGGGCCGGACGCGATGATCCGGCCGTAGACCAGGACGGTGATGCAGTCGGCGAGTGCGAACACCGCCTCCATGTCGTGCTCGATCAGCAGGATGGTCAGTTCGCGCTTGAGTTCGCGCAACGTGCCGACCATGCGCGCGGTCTCTTCCGGCCCCATGCCGGCCATCGGCTCGTCGAGCAGCAGCATGCGCGGCTTGGTCGCGAGCGCCATCGCGATTTCGAGCTGCCGGTGCTCGCCGTGGCTGAGATTGGACACCAGCACGTCCCCGCGGCTGCCTGAGCCCCACGCGGTCGAGCGCCGCGCGCGCCGGCTCGCGCAGCTCGGGCTCGCGCCGTGCATTGCGCCAGAACCGGAACGAATGGCCGCTATGGGCCTGAACGGCGAGCGCCACGTTGTCGAGCGCGGTGAAATCGGGAAACAGCGATGTGATCTGGAACGAACGCGCAAGCCCGAGCTGACTGCGCCGGTAGGTCGGCAAGGCGGTGATATCGATTCCGCCGAAGCGGATGTTTCCCGAATCCGAGCCGATCTCGCCCACCAGCTGGCCGATCAGCGTGGTCTTGCCGGCGCCATTGGGGCCGATCACGGCGTGCAGTTCGCCCGGCGGGCACGTCGAAGCGTGATCGCCTCCGACGCCACCACGCCGCCGAAGCGCTTGCTCAGATTGTCGACCTGCAGGATCGCCTCAGTCACGGCGTTCCCTCGTCAGCAGACCGTCGATGCCGCCGCGGGCGAACAGCACCACCAGCAGAAACAGCGGCCCGAGCACCAGCTGCCAGTATTCATGGGCGTGGCTGGCATCGATGCCCGTCAGCAGCGTGAAGAGATGAGCGAAGGGCTTGATCAGCGGCGGCAGGACTTCCTCCAGCAACAGGAACGCGACGGCGCCGAACACCGGCCCGAACACCGTTCCCATGCCGCCCAGCACCGCCATCACGATCAGGTCGCCGGAGCGCGTCCAGTGCATGAGCGCCGGGCTGATGAAGTTGGTGTGATTGGCCAGGAGCACGCCGGCCAGGCCGCAAATGACCCCGGCGATCACGAAGCAGACGAGCTTGTAACGGAAGGTCGGGAATCCGATCGCCTGCATGCGCCGGTCGTTGGAGCGCCCGCCCTGGATCACCAGGCCGAAGCGCGAATTGACCATGCGCCAAACCACGTAAGTCGTCGCCAGCAGCAACACCAGGCAGAGATAGTAAAATGCGGTCTTGTTGTTGAGGCTCATGACGTCGCGGCACACCAGTTCCGGCGTCGAGCCGGGCCCGCTGCGCCCGGGCCAGAACGGGAGATTTTGCAGCAAGCCGGTGACCCATGTGCACGGCGTCTGCAGAATGAGGGACAAAGATTCGAACTGGCTCCGCACCCGGATGGTGAGGCCGTCGTCGCCGCCGTAGCGATCGAGCCCGTTGGCGACGTAGTAGAGGACCTGCGTGAAGGCGAGCGTGATCATGATGAAATAGACCCCGCGCGTGCGCAGGCTGAAGCGCGCCGACGCCGAGCGCGAACAACGCCGAGAGCACGAGCGCGAGCGGCCATTGCACGAAGCCGCTGTCCACGCCCTCCTTGGCGAGGATGCCGACCACGTAGCCGCCGATGCCCAGATAGGCGGCGTGGCCGAAACTGACCATGCCGCCGAAACCCATGATCAGGTTGAGGCTTACGGCCGCAATCGCGAGGATGACGATGCGCGTGAACAGCGTCATCACGAAGGTGTTGCCGGTCGCGCCCGAATAGACCGGCAGCAGCGAGGAGGATCGCGATCAGGACGGCCACGATCACGTTGCGCGGGGTGAGCTTTGCCTTCATTTGCCCGATGCCGGGAAACAGTCCTTCCGGCCGGAACACGAGCACGGCCGCCATCAGCGTATAGATCAGCATCGACGACAATGCCGGCCCCGCGCTCGAGCCGGCGCTGTAGCTGACGAAATGACGCACGAGGTCCGGCAGGAAGGCGCGGCCGATGGTGTCGATCAGCCCGACCAGAATGGCGGCGACAAACGCGCCGCGGATCGAGCCGATGCCGCCGATGATGATCACGACGAAGGCGAGGATCAGGATGTTCTCGCCCATGCCGATCTGCACGAAAGCCATCGGCGCCTGCATCATGCCGGCGAAGCCGGCGAGCGCGGCACCGAGCCCGAACACCAGCGTGTAGAGCAGCTTGATGTTGATGCCGAGCGCGCCGACCATCTCGCGGTTGGAGGCGCCGGCGCGGATCAGCATGCCGATGCGCGTACGCATCACCAGGATGTACAGCAGCAGCGCAACCGCGAGCGTCGCCAGGATGATGACCAGGCGGTAGAGCGGATAGTAGACGCCCGGCAGCACCTGCACGGCGGTCAGCATTTCGGACGGCAGCGAGATCGTCAGGCCAGCCGGGCCCCAGATCGCCCGCACCAGTTCGTTGAAGAAGATCAACAGGCCGAAGGTGGCGAGCACGTGGTCGAGGTGATCGCGCCCATAGAGCGGCCGTGATCGCGATCACCTCCATGACCATGCCGACCACCAGGGTCGCCACCAGACCCAGCCCGATGCCCGGCGAGGAAGCTGTCGGTCAGGCCGACGAACGTCGCGGCGAAATAGGCGCCGAGCATATAGAGCGAGCCGTGCGCCAGGTTGACGAGGTCCATGATGCCGAAGATCAGCGTCAGGCCCGCGGCCAGCAGGAACAGCAGCATTCCCAGCTGGATGCCGTTCAGGCACTGCTCGATCACGTACAGCATGGCGTCGTTTCAAGAATTCCCGCGCCCGGAGGCAACCGGCCCAGCCAGCTTCGATGAGCGGACATTCGTCTCAGCGCTTGCCCCGCCACTCTACCCCGGGGACGAGTCGCGCCAGCAGAGCAAAAACAAACACAGGCGGGGTGGGGTGACGCTCGCGAAGGGCCTCACCCCACCCCGCCGCTGCGGCTCACTCCGCTCGGTCGGCAATAACCCTCCCCTGCCAGGGGAGGGTTATCGGTATCCGCCGCGCGCTCTAAGTCCAACTCACAGCGAACATGCTGTTGCAAAGATCAAGCCAGGGCAAGGAGCAAACCAACCGTCCCCACAGAAACAAACCGGCAGCGCTCACTCGCTGCCGGCCTGCAGATGTCGTCAGTTCGGCATCTTGCACTTGCCGACGTGCTTGTCCTGGTCGTTCTCGACGATCGTGGCGACGGTCTTGAGCCGATATTCGTCGCCCTCCTTCACCGTGTCCTGGAGGTAGAAGTTCTGGATCGGGATGTGGTTCGGGCCAAACTTGAAGTTGCCGCGCACCGACTGGAAGTTGGCCTTCTCGGCCGCGCGGCGCATCTCGTCCTTCTTGCTGAGGTCGCCGTTGACCGCCTTGACCACGCTGTCGAGCAGCGGCACGGCGTCGTAGGTCTGCGAGCCGTAGAACGACGGGTCGGACTTGTACTTCGCTCTGAAGTCGGCGACGTACTTCTTGTTGGCCTCGTTTGGCAGATCGCGCACCCACTGCTGCGCGCCCGGGACACCGATGGCCAGCTCCTTGAGCCGCGGCAGCGACAGCGAGTCGATCGTGAACGCCGTGTAGAGCGGGATTTGGCCCTTGAGGCCGCTTTGCGCGTACTGGGTCACGAACTGGATGCCGGCGCCGCCTGGATAAAACGCGAAGACCGCGTCCGGCTTGGCCGCACGGGCCTTCGACAGTTCCGCCGAGAAGTCGAGCTGGTCCGGCCACCGGGTGAGCTCTCGTCCGACGATCTGGCCTTTGAAGGTCGCCGCCACGCCTTCCAGCATGTCCTTGCCGGCAGCGTAGTTCGGGCCGATCAGGAAGGCGGTCTTGACGCCCTTCTGGTTCATGTAGGTGCCAATCGCCTGCGGCGTCTGGTCGTTGTTCCAGGAGGTCGAGAAAATGTAAGGCGAGCATTCCTCGCCGGCGAGTTGCGAGGCACCCGCATTGGTCACGAGGGTAAATGTCTTGGAATCCTTAAGCGGCTTGAGCGAGGCCAGGAGCACGTTCGACCAGATGTAGCCGACGATGAAATCGACCTTGTCGGACTCGATCAGCTTCTGGGTCTTCTGCACCCCGACTTCAGGCTTGATCTGGTCGTCTTCGTAGATGACCTCGACCGGCAAGCCACCCAGCTTTCGGCCATGATGGTCGAGCGCCAGCTCGAACGAGTTGCGCATGTCGTTGCCGATTGCCGCGACCGGGCCGCTGAAGGTGGAGATGAAGCCGATCTTGACCGTCTTCTGTTGCGGCATCGCCGGCGCCGCGCTGAGCAGCAAGAGCGCGGTCGTACCAAGCAGCACTTTCTTCATGTCGTTCATCCTCCGGGGAATTGTGAGAGCTGGCGCGATCTTAGTGGATCGACACTGGAGCCAAAAGGCCCAAGGCCGTGGCGTTTTGGCCCTTTTCCGGCTCGTTGCCGATGCGACGAAGCATCCGTGTGGCCGACGGCCGCTTACTTGCGTTGCTCCCGGCAGAGCAGTAAAGCATCCCGGATACCTGAATTTTTGATCGTGAATTCAAAGAGGTACGGCGCATGTCGAAGAGCAACGTGGTGAGCCCGACCGCGCAGAACGACCTGCGCGAGTTCATCGCCGGTCGAGCAGCGCGGCGAGCTCGCCCACGTTGCCGAATGCGCACTGGGACCGCGAGCTCGGCGCCGTCACCGAGGTGCTCTACCGGCAGAAGGTCGAGAAGGCGCCGATGCTGCTCTTCGACGACATCCCCGACTACCCGAAGGGCTACCGCTGCGCCTACGGCATGTTCGGCTCGCCGTACCGGCTCGTCGCTCGTGCTCGGCATGGAGCCGTCGCTGTCCGACAACCGCAAGGAGATGCTCGACCACTTCCGCAAGCACATCAAGAAGGGCTTCAAGCGCATCGCCGCCGAAGATCGTGAAGCGACGGCCCGGTGCTCGAGAACGTCATGCGCGACGACGAGGTCGACATGCTGAAGTTCCCGGTGCCGATCCACCACGAGGACGACGGCGGCCGCTACATCGGCACCGCGTGCGGCGTCGTCACCCGCGATCCCGACACCGGGCGCATCAACGTCGGCACCTATCGCGTGCAGGTGAAGGGGCCGAACACCTGCGCGTCGTACATCTCGAACGGCAAGCAGGGCCGCATCCACCGCGACAAGTACCTCAAGGCCGGCAAGCCCTGCCCGGTCGTGATCATCGTCGGCTGCGATCCGATCACGTATCTCGCGGCCGGCTACACGATGCCCGACTCGATGCCGGAGTACGAATGGACCGGCGGCCTGATGGACCGGCCCGCTGGAGCTGATCGAAGGCGAGGTGACGGGGCTCCCGTTCCCGGCGCGCTCCGAGATCGTGCATGGAAGGCGAGATCCTGCCGCGACGAGACGACGCTCGAAGGGCCGTTCGGCGAATGGCACGGCTACTACGCGGGCGAGGCGCAGCGAGGAGCCGGTGATCCGCATCAAGCGCATCTACCACCGCAACGATCCGATCCTCACCTGCGCGGCGAGCCAGAAGCCGCCGCACTCGCATCTGTTCGAGCGCTGTTTCCTGCGCTCGGCCGCGCTGCTCGATGCGCTCGAAGGCGCCGGCATCCCGGACGTGAAAGGCGCGTGGCTGCACCAGGCCGGCGGCGGGCGCACGTTCTGCGTGGTCTCGGTCAAGCAGCGCTACTTCGGACATTCGACGCAGGTCGGGCTGGTCGCCTCGCAGGTCGCCTCGGTCGGCTACATCAGCCGCTGGATCGTGGTGGTCGACGACGACGTCGATCCGACCGACATCCAGGACGTGATCTGGGCGATGGGCACGCGCTGCGACCCGAAAACGCGCACCACCGTGCTCGACCACTGCTGGTCGTCGCGGCTCGACACGCTGGTGACCGACTACTCGCGGCTCTACAACTCGCGCATGGTGATCGACGCCTGCCGGCCGTACGAGCAGCTCGAGACGTTCCCGAAGGTGTGCCAGAGCTCGCCGGAGCTCGCGGCGAAGGTGCGCGCCAAGTATCCCGAGCTGTTCCGGTAGCAACGATCTCAGAGTCCGCCCCAATCTCTCCGCTCATGCCCGCGAAAGCGGGCATCCAGAAGCTAAAGACATTGCAGGCGAAGTGCTGGGCCCCGCTTCCGCGGGGACGAGCGGTGGAAAGGACTCACGCCACAAGCCCGTCAAAGATCCCACGCCTCCGGCAATAGCCCCTTCGCGCGGCCGCGGCCGACGTAATACTTCCACAGCTTGGCGACGTGGCGCTCGCGCTCGAAGTCGTGCCGGAACGCCGCCATTTCGGCGGTGCTGAGCGGAATCACCTTGCCGACCGCCTCCGCCTGATACATCGCGACCGCGTTCTCGACGAAGTGAATGCAGTCGATCAGCAGCGCCGGCACGCTTTCGGCCGCGATCACCTGTCCGTGCGCGCGAATGAGCAGCGCATGGTGGGCACCGAGCGTTTCGGCGAGCGCCCGCCCGAGTGCCGGATCGCTGACGTGGCTCGGATCGGCGTGCACGGGAATTCCACTCTCCCATCGCACCGCATGATTCTTGATCGGTTTGAGCGTGAGCCCCTCGACCAGCGTGAAGACCGTGGTGAGGTCATGATGGAAATGCGCGATCGCCTGCACGTCCGGCCGCGCGCGCAGGATTTCGCTGTGTAGGAACACCTCCGACGGCGGCTTGATGTTGGTGCCGGTTGCCTTGCCATCGAAGCCGCAGACCAGGAGATCGTCGGGCTGCAGGCTGGCGCGGCTCTGGTCGAACGGCTGGATCAGGAAGGCGTCCCGACCGGGCAGACGGGCGCTGACATGGCCGCTGTAGCCGAGCAGTTCGAGATCGTTGAGCAGCAACGTACAAGCCGCGACCTGCTCGCGCAGCGTCCGCTCCGGCAACGGTGTGAGCGACGGCCGGCGTACCGGCGCGGTGGTCATGGATGGCTCCTTAACGCTGAAGGCAGCATGCATTGCCCACAATACACGCAGCTTCGTGGGCGGACCAAGATTTACATCGCAAAGCCGCAGCCCTAACGTCCAACAAAGCGCATTCAACGCAATGAGGCTGCCCCATGCTAAACAATGTTACATTACGAAGCGTGCGCCGCTCCGCGTGCATTTCCGCGGCCTTGCTGGCCGCGACCGCCGTGCTCGCGCCGCTCGGCGCCGCCGAGCACACGCTGATGCCGACCCCGCAGACCGTGCACATCGGCTACTTCCTCGCCACGCTGAAGCCGGTGCTGACCATCGACTCCGGCGACATCGTCACCATCGAGAGCGCCGCCTCGATCGTACCGGACGTGGTCGACAAGTCCGGCGTGGTGCCGCCGAGCGCGGTGCCGCAATATCAGCGCGACATCTACGGCACCGTGAAGGATCGCGGCCCCGGCCCGCACGTGCTGACCGGGCCGATCGAGATCAGCGGCGCGGAGCCCGGCGACGTGCTCGAGGTGCGCATCCTCGATGTCAGCCTCGCGCTCGACTGGGGCTACAACCGCCAGCGGCCCTATACCGGCGACGTTGCCCGACGAGTTCACCGCGATCTGGACGCGGATCATCCCGATCGACCGCCAGACCAAGACCGCCGAGGTGGCGAAGGGCGTCGTGGTGCCGGTCGACCGGCCGTTCTTCGGCACCATGGGCGTCGCGCCCGACGCATCGATGGGCCGCATCAGCAGCGGCCCGCCCGGCGTCCACACCGGCAACCTCGACAACAAGGACCTGATCGCCGGCACCACGCTGTTCATGCCGGTGCACGCGCCGGGCGCGCTGTTCTCGGCCGGCGACGCGCACGCGGCGCAGGGTCACGGCGAGGTCGATCTCACCGCGATCGAGACCGGCATGCGCGGCAAATTCCAGTTCATCGTGCGCAAGGACATGAAGCTGACCTGGCCGCGCGCCGAGACGCCGACGCACTGGATCGTGATGGGGCTGCATCCCGAACCTCGACGAGGCGATGAAGATCGCGGTGCGCGAGACCATCGACTTCATCACCAAGCGCTTCCCGCACCTGACGCGCGAGGAGGCCTACATGATCGCCAGCGTCGCGGTGGACTATCACGTCACCCAGGTCGTGGACGGCACCAAGGGCATCCACGGCATGATCCCGAAGTCGATCTTCACCGCGGCGAAATAGCGGTAGGCGTCTGCGTAACTTCGTAGGGTGGGCAAAGCGGCGCACAGCGCCGCGTGCCCACACGTCTTGAGCACAGACGCGTTTTAGCTTTGTACGTTGGAAGTTGCGCGTGGTCACGGCACGAAGACGCGCCTTTGCCCACCCTACAGCATCACAGCCCGTAGATCCGCGTCGCGGTGGCGCCGAGCACCGCGCGCTGCTCGTCGGCGGACAGGTTCGAGACCAGCTCGGTGATGCCGTTCCAGCATTCCGCGTAGCTCGCGCCCAGCAGGATCACCGGCCAGTTGCTGGCCGCCATCACGCGGTGCGGACCGAACAGGTCGAGCACGTGATCGGAATAGCGCCGCACCTCGTCGGTCGACCAGCGCCAGCGCATGATGATGTCGAGGCCGATCGACAGCTTCATCGAGACGTTGCGGTATTCGGCGGCGCGCGCGACCTGCGTCGCCCACGGCTCCCAGCCCTGCTCCGGGATCGGCGGCCGGCCGAGATGGTTCATCACGATGCTCAGCTCCGGCAACCGCTGCGCCACGGTCGAGCACGGACTCGAACTGCGCGGCGTTGATCGGGATGGCGTCGAACACGAGCTTCGGCTGCGCCAGCAGCTTGAGCGATTCGACCACGCCGTCCTGCAGGAGCCAGCGCGGATCGGGCTCGTTGCTGATGAGATGGCGCACGCCGACGAGCTTGCCGCCGCGGCCGCGCAGCCGCTCGATCGCCTGTGCCGGTGGCGTCCGGATCGGCGAGCGGCAGCCAGCCGACCACGCCGCGCACGAAATCGACGTCGCGGCAGATGTCGAGGCATTCCTCGGTCTCGCCGCCGACCTGATGCAGCACCTGGATCAGCACGCGTGCCCTCGATGCCGCAGCGTCTCGAGCTCCGGGCCGCAGGTCGTCGGGCGTGTAGTCGCGCGCGAAGCGATCCCCGACCGCCGGCGGCCACGTGTAGGCGTGACGCTTGTGCCACCAGAAATGATGATGCGAGTCGATCATCGGCTCACGTCCCGGTCCATTGCGGCTTCCCGCTTCTCGACGAAGGCGCGCACGCCGGCGCGGAAGTCGTCGCTGCCGTAACATGCGCGAACGAGATCGTCGCCGTCCGGCAGCCCGGCCTGCAGGATGCGGCGGATCGCTTCCTTGCTCACCCGCATGGTGATCGGCGCGTGATGCGCGAGGCGGTCGGTGAGCTCGGCGATGCGCTGATCGAGCGTCGCCGGCATCGACGATCTCGCTGAGAAATCCGCCCGCCAGCGCCTCCTCGGCGGCCAGATTCTCGGCGAGCAGCAGCATGCGCTTGGCGCGCGAGGCGCCGAGCGCGGCGACCAGGCGCGCGTAGTTCGCGATCGACAGGCAGTTGCCCAGCGTGCGCGCGATCGGCACGCCGAAGCGCGCGCCGCGGCGTGGCGATGCGCAGGTCGCAGGCCGCGGCGATCGCGAGCCCGCCGCCGATCGCGAAGCCTTCGATCACCGCCAGCGTCGGCATCGGCAGCGTCTCGACCGCCGACGAGGTAGTCTTCCATCTTCTGCCTCATAGGCGATGCCGTCCTCGCCCGAACGGAAGGCCTGGAATTGGGCGATGTCGGTGCCGGCGATGAAGGCCTTGCCGCCGGCGCCGCGAAACACCACGACGCGCACGTCCGTTCTCGCCGCGCATGCGCGCGCAAGCCTCGCCGAGCTGCTCGTACATCCGCCAGGTCATGGCGTTGCGCGCCGCCGGCCGGTCGAAGATCACGGTGGCGATCTGACCGTCGCGGGCGTAGCGGACTTCGCCGTCAGTCATGTCAGCATTCTCCGCAATTGCGCCGCGTCGCGATTCGACGGACGCATTCTAATGCTCGGCCGAGGCCGCGTCTCGCCGGTTCAGGATCACGTCGTCCGCCGGCGGCGGATTTCCTGGATGATCCCGCAGTTGTCGAGGTCGCCCTCGCCCGCACGCACGCAGGCCTCGAGCACGTCGGCATGGACTTCGAGCGCCGGCAGTTGCTGGCCGATGCGTTCGGCCTGCTCCAGCATCAGGTGCACGTCCTTGAGGTGCTGGGTGATCGCGGCCTTCCGGGGCGAAGTCGCCGCGTCGACCATCTTGGCACCCTTCACGTCCATGACCTGCGAGTAGGCCGCCGAGGTCCGCGCCACCTTGAGAAAGGCCGCGGGATCGAGCCCCAGCCGTTCGGCGAAGACCAGGCCCTCCGCCAGCGCCAGGCGATTGAGGCCGAGGATGAGATTGACCGCGAGCTTGGCGCGGCCGCCGTCGCCGGCCTTGCCGATATGGAAGTAGGTCGGGAACAGCGCGCGCAGCACCGGCTCGACTTCGGCGACCGTCGCGGATCGCCGCCGATCAGGCCGACGCCTTCGCCGCGCGCCACCTGTCCGCTCGAGCCCGAGACCGGCGTTTCGAGGAAGCGCAGGCCCGCGCGGCGTCACCGCGCGCCGCAAGCGCCGCGATACGGTCGGGATCGCAGGTGCTGGCGCACAGCACGATGCGTTGCGAGCCGTCGCCGAGCGCCGGCAGCAGATCGCGTTCGACGACCTCCTCGACCTGGTCGGTGCTGAACACCGCCAGCACGATCGGCTCGCATCGCTGCCGCGAGGTCGGCGACGGCGGCCGCCGGCCGGCCACCGAGCTCGGCAAGCGCCGCGGTCTTGGCGGGATCGATATCGAAGCCCACGACCTCGAAGCCGGCGCCGAGCAGGCGTTGCGCCAGCGCCTGACCGAGCAGGCCGACGCCGATGAGGCCGACGGGTTTGGTGTCACTCATTGCAAGACATCTCGTTCAGCGGTCACGCCAAGCGGCGCGATGCCGAGATCGCGCGCCACGGCGTCGAGGCTGTCGCGCAGCGGCTTGGGCATCGGGATGCCGTTCGTCACGCGGTCCTGCCGCTTGAGATGGCTCTGCTCGCCCGGCAACCAGATGCGGTCGACGCCGGGCAGCCGCTCGGCGCCGCGCATCGCGCGCACCGCCTCATCGACCGCGCGCTTGAACTGCGCCACCGGCATGAACGACTTCGACCGAGAGCGCCACGATGGCGTGGCCGGTGTTGGTCGGCTTGCCGAGGTCCTTGGTGAAATCGACCACGTCCTGCCCGAACGCCGCGCGGTTGAGCGTGCCGGCCAGCAGCCCGATCACCAGGCTCAAGCCATAGCCCTTGTATTCGCCGATCGGCACGCAGCAGCCCTTCGTCCATGCGCTTGGCATCGGTCAGCGGCTTGCCCTCGCGGTCGATCATCCAGCCGACCGGCATCTCCTCGCCGCGCTGCGCCTTGAGCCGCACCTTGCCGAACGCCGCGACGGTCGGCGCCATGTCGAGCACGATCGGCGGCTCGTCACCGGCCGGAATCGCGATGGCGATCGGATTGGTGCCGAGCAGGTTCTCCACCGACCCCCAGGGCGGCAGATGGTTGTTGCTGCCGACCGCGAGATAGATGCCGATCATGTCGTGGGCGAGCGGCATCGTGGCGTAGAGCGCGGCCGGCCCGGCGTGATTGCTCATGCGCGCGCCCGACCCAGGCGACGCCCTGCTTCTTCGCCTTCTCGATCGCGGTCTTGCGTCGCGAAGCGCATCACCAGATGGCCGATGCCGTTGTCGCCGTCGACCAGCGCGGCCGACGGCCGGTCCTGCACGATGCGGATGTTCGGACGCGGATTGTTGCCGCCGGCCTTGAGGCGGCGGATGTTGATCGGCAGACGGATGACGCCGTGAGTGTCGGAGCCGCGCAGGTCGGCTTCGACCATCAGCGTCGGCGACGGCCTCGGCATCGCTTGCCGGAAGTCCCACGGCCTCGAACGCACGTTTGGTGAAAGCGACAAGCTGCGACCGCCGCGAACGCGCGGCGCGTCGGCAGCTTTCGGGCTTGGCGTTCGCTGCTGACTCGGCCATCCGGCTGCCCCTCCTGTATCATCCGTCCCATCTATTGCCAGATCATCGACCGGCGACAAGGTCGCCGGTGATCTGGTCGAGCCGCGCCACGCCGCACAGCGCCATGCTGCGGCGCAATTCATCGCTGCAGATGATCGAGCACCGCGCGCACGCCCTCGGCGCCCTGGAGCGCCAAGCCCCAGACCACCGGCCGCGCGACCAGCACCGCGCGGGCGCCGAGCGCCAGCGCCTTGACGATGTCGGTGCCGCGGCGGATGCCGCCGTCGACATAGACCTCAGCCTTGCCGGACAACGCTTGCGCGATCTCGGGCAGCGCATCGGCGGTCGCGACCGCGGCGTCGAGATGGCGGCCGCCGTGGTTCGAGACGATCACTGCCTTGGCGCCGAGCATCGGCGCATCGCACCGCGTCGTCGGCGCGCAGCACGCCTTTCACGATCACGTCGAGCTTGCAGCGGCCGACGCAGCCAGTCGAGGTCGCGCCAGGTCGCCGGCCACGTGACGGTGCCGGTCCAGCCCGACTTGTAGGCGTTCTGCGCGATCGGCGCGCCCGGCAGATTGGCGTTGCGAATGTCCGGCGACGGTGCAAGCGGCGCCCGCGCCGCGCGCGGGCTCGAGCCGTAGACCGGCTGATCGACGGTGAGCACGATGGCGCCGATAGCCGGCGGCCGCCGCGCGATCGATCAGGTTCTCGGCGAGCCCGCGGTCGGCCGGCAGATAGAGCTGGAACCAGCGCGGCGCGCTGCCCGGCTCCTTCGCCACCTCCTCGATGCTGACCGTCGCGGTGGTCGGCAGCACGAACACGGTGTCACCGGCGCCGCGCGCGGTCGCGCACTCGCCTTCCGGATGAAACAGCTTATGGCGGCCGAACGGCGCCACCATGATCGGCGTGGCGAGCCGCTTGCCCAGCACATCGACGCTGGTGTCGAGCGCCGTGATGTCGTTGAGGATGCGCGGACGCAGGCGCAGCCGTTGCCACGCAGCGATATTGTCAGCGAGCGTCAACTCGTCGTCGGCGCCGGCGGCAGCGAACGCATAAGCAGCGGGCGAGAGTTTCGCCCGTGCGTGGTCTTCGAGCGCATCGAAATCCGCGCTGTCCATTATTCTCGTAGGCCCTCGTGTCCTGGACAAGCGAGCGCATAGCGCGAGCGACGATCCGGGACCCAGAATACAAGAGCTGGGTCCCGGGTCTGCAGCGTATCACTGCGTGCTACGCAGCGCCCGGGACACGGATAATCCCTGTGCTTACGCCTTGGCCTTCTGCCGCTGGAAGTGGCCGAGACCGGGGCGATAGGTCTTGTCGTCGAGGAACTGCTTCATGCCCTGGCCGCGGCTGTCCTCCTTGTCGTTGAAGCGCAGCGCGTCGCCCTTGGCGCCGAGATAGTCGGCGGCCTGCGGCTCGTTCATGAACCGCACCGCGCGCAGCGCCTCCTTGGTGTAACGCACCACCATCGGGCTCTTCTCCATCATCTTCTTGGCGAGCTTGACGGTCTCTTCCTTCAGCTTGCCCTTCGGATAGGAGAAGTTGACGAAGCCCATCTGCGCGGCCTTCTTGCCGTCGAACGTATCGCCGGTGAGCGCGTAATACATGCCGTCACGGAAGTTGAGCGTCTGCGCCACGTTCCACGACACGATGCCGCCCGGCAGGATGCCCCAGTTCACCTCGGACAGGCCGAAGATCGCCTCGTCGGACGCGATCGCGAAGTCGCAGGCGCAGACCTGCGTGAAGCCGCCGCCGAAGCAGTAGCCGTTGATCATCGCGATCGTGGGCTTGGGGAAGGTGGAGAGCTTCTGCCAGCGCCAGTTGTTCGAGGCGCGGCCAGCCTTGCGGCGCAGCTTCGGATCGGCATCGCCGCCACGGAAATAGAGCTTGATGTCCTGTCCGGCGCAGAACGCATCGCCCGCTCCGGTCAGCACCAACACCTCGGTCTCCGGATCGACCGCGAGTTCGTCGAGCACCTCGTCCATCTCGATGTGGAGTTGCGGGCTCATGGCGTTGCGCTTGTCGGGCCGGTTCATGTACAGCCAGGTAATTCCTTTTTCTTTCTCGACTTTAATGGCTTCGTAGCTCTTGCCGGTCATCACCGTCTCCTTGTCGTTGTTGACACGCGGGCGACCCCGCAATCATCCCCTTGAGCCTTGCCAATATCCACAGAGCGCCGCAAGCCGCGGTTAAGAGACGCGCGCCGCGTTTCACGCAAGGCGGACGTGCAGAACCGGTAGTCGCCGCGCCGCATACCGTTCAGGAATGCTCGCGCCGCGACCCCTGAATTCCATCGGCGGTGGCCTTGGGCATCCGGTTGCCACCTTCAGACTTCATGGAACCAGCACGGATGGGCGGCGGCCCCGTGCCGCACCGCAATAAATCTCGCGGGATTGCCGTCTTCGTATTAGAATTGTACCAATTCAATCCGGAACGAGATTGTGCTTGGCGCGAAGCGAACAGCTCGCCGCGCCTAGGTACGGGTCAAAAACAGTCACGGAGGAACTCGCGATATGGCTGCTCTCAACGTCAACGGAAGAACTCACGAGGTGAACGTCGACCCCAACACGCCCCTGCTGTGGGTGCTGCGGGAGACAGGTCGGCCTGACCGGCACCAAGTACGGCTGCGGCATCGCGGCCTGCGGCGCCTGCACGGTCCATGTCGACGGCGTCGCCATGCGCTCCTGCTCGGTGCCGCTGTCGGCGGTCGACGGCAAGAAGATCACCACCATCGAGGGGCTCGCGCAGAACGGCGTGCTGCACAAGGTGCAGAAGGCCTGGATCGACCATGACGTGCCGCAGTGCGGCTACTGCCAGTCCGGCATGATCATGGCGGTGGCGGAGCTGCTCAAGAACAAGCCGAAGCCGACCGACGCCGACATCAACTCCAGCATCACCAATATCTGCCGTTGCGGCACCTTCCAGCAGGTGCGCGCGGCAATCCACGCCGCGGCGAACGCGTGAGGGGAGGCAAACATGAATTACATGCCCAAGATGAATCGCCGCGCCTTCATCGTCGCACGGCGGCGGCTGCCGGCGGCGGACTGGCGCTCGGCCTCGACCTTCCGTTCGGCGCCGCAGAGCGCCGATGCGCAAGCCGCGACGCCGGAACTCAACGCCTGGGTCGTGGTCAAGCCGGACGACACCGTGGTGGTCCGCATCGCCCGCGCCGAGATGGGCCAGGGATCGCTGACCGGCCTCGCCCAGCTGGTCGCCGAGGAGCTCGAGTGCGACTGGTCGAAGGTGACGACCGAGATTCCGACGCCCGGCCAGAGCCTCGCCCGCAAGCGCGTCTGGGGCAACTTGAACGCCACCGGCAGCCGCAGCATCCGCAAGTCGCACGAATACGTGCGCCAGGGCGGCGCGATCGCGCGCGAAATGCTCAAGCAGGCCGCCGCCAACGAGTGGAAGGTGCCGGTCGGCGAGGTGACGGTCGAGCAAGGGCGTGATCACGCACAAGGCGTCGAACCGCAGCACCACCTACGGCAAGGTGGCGGACGCCGCCGCCAAGCTCGAGCCGCCGGAGCGAAGATCAAGCTCAAGGATCCGAAGGACTGGAAGATCGCCGGCAAGCCGCTCAAGCGGCTCGACACCGCCGACAAGGTGACCGGCAAGCATGCAGTATTCCATGGACTTCAAGATGCCCGGAATGCTCTACGCGGCGATCAAGGAATGCCCGGTGTTCGGCGGCAAGCTCAAGAGCTTCGACGCCGCCAAGGTCACCGGCATGCCGGGCGTGAAGAAGGTCGTGCAGTCCGGCGATGCCGCGGTGGCGGTGGTGGCCGACACCTGGTGGCAGGCCAAGACCGCGCTCGACGCGCTGCCGATCGTCTGGGACGAAGGCGCCGAACGCCAAGGTCTCGAGCGCATCGATCGCCGAGTGGCTCAAGGCCGGGCTCGACGCCGAAGACGGCCTTCGTCGGCAACAAGCAGGGCGACGCCAAGGCCGCGATCGCCAGGCGCGGCGAAGAAGGTCGAGGCGGTCTACGCCTATCCGTTCCAGAACCACGCCCGCATGGAGCCGATGAACGCGACCGCGCTCTATACGGCCGACAAGTGCGAGGTCTGGACCAGCTCGCAGAACGCCGAGGCCGCGTTCGGCGCGACCGTCGCAGGCCTCCGGCCTGCCGGCCGACAAGTGCGACGTGTACAACACGCTTGCTGGGCGGCGGCTTCGGCCGGCGCGCGCGCAGCGACTACGTCGTCGCACGCGGTGCGCGTCGCCAAGGAGATGCCGGGCACGCCGATCAAGCTGATCAAGTCGCGTGAAGACGACATGGCGAACGGCGTCTATCACCCGATCACGCAGTGCAAGCTGATCGGCGCGCTCGACAAGGACAACAACCTGACCGGATTGCACATGCGCATCTCCGGCCAGTCGATCCTCGCGGCGGTCCGTCCCGAGGCGCTGGAGAACGGCAAGGACCCGGCGACCTTCCAGGGCCTCAATCCGGGCGGCGCGGAAGGCGCAGATCGGCTACACCATCCCGAACCTGCTGATCGACCACGCCATGCGCAATCCGCACGTGCCGCCGTGGTTCTGGCGCGGCGTGAACAACAACCAGAACGCCATCTATCTCGAGTGCTTCATGGACGAGCTGGCGCACGCCGCCGGCCAGGATCCGCTCGAGTTCCGGCGCAAGCTGATGACGAAGCATCCCAAGCACCTCGCCGTGCTCAACGCGGTGGCGGAGCGGGTCGGCTGGGGCAAGCCGGCGCCGCAAGGCGTCTTCCGCGGCCTCGCGCAGCACATGGGCTATGGCAGCTACGTCGCCGCCTGCGCCGAGATCTCGGTCAACGGCAACACGGTGAAGATCCACCGCATCGTCGCGGCGACCGACTGCGGCCATGCCGTCAACCCGGCCTCAGATCGAGCGGCAGGTCGCCGGCTCGTTCGTCTACGGCCTGTCGGCGTTGTTCTACGGCGGATGCACCGTCAAGGACGGCCGCATCGAGCAGACCAACTTCGACACCTACAATTCGATGCGCATCGCCGAGATGCCGAAGGTCGAAGACGATCGTCATGCCGTCCGGCGGCTTCTGGGGCGGCGTCGGCGAGCCGACGATCTTCGTGGCCGCGCCGGCGGTGCTCAACGCGATCTTCGCGGCGACCGGCAAGCGCATCCGCTCGTTCCCGCTGAAGAACCACGACATCTGCGTTCGCCTGATCGAGAGATGCGGCGGCGGCCGCCGCTCGCGTGCGACCGGCGCGACCGCACCCTCGGTCGCGCCGTTAAGCATTTGCAGCCATCGATGGCCGTCGCGCGATTCAAACCTTTGAACGCGTGCACAATTTTCCTGATCGCCGCCTCGTGGGCAGGCGTTCTCCGCGCACCGGCAATTCGATCTCGCCGACGTGCGAATTCCATATTAGAATTGAAATCCAAGCTGGTCTTAAGGACAGCGCACGCGGCGTCACCGAGGGGTTGTCGGCCGCGTCGAATCGCCGCCGCACCGACAGTCGCGGCTCACGGGAGGATGCATATGGCTGCTCTCACCATCAACGGAAGAACTCACGAGGTCGAACGTCGACCCCAACACGCCCGCTGCTCTGGGTGTTGCGGGAGCACGTCGGCCTGACCGGCACCAAATACGGCTGCGGCATCGCGCAGTGCGGCGCCTGCACCGTCCATGTCGACGGCGTCGCGATGCGCTCCTGCTCGGTGCCGCGTCAGCGCGGTCGACGGCAAGAAGATCACCACCATCGAGGGGCTCGCGCAGAACGGCGTGCTGCACAAGGTGCAGAAGGCCTGGCTCGACCACGACGTGCCGCAGTGCGGCTATTGCCAGTCCGGCATGATCATGGCGGTGGCGGCGCTGCTCAAGGACAAGCCGAAGCCGACCGACGCCGACATCAACGCCAGCATCACCAATATCTGCCGCTGCGGCACCTTCCAGCAGGTGCGCGCGGCGATCCACGCCGCGGCCAACGCGTGATCGGGAGGCAGCCATGAATTACATGCCCAAAATGAATCGCCGCACCTTCGTCGTCAGCGCAGCCGCCGCCGGCGGCGGGCTTGCGCTCGGCCTCGACATTCCGTTCGGCGGCCCGCAAGCGATCCGCGCGCAGACGGCACGCCCGAGGTCAACGCCTGGGTCGTGATCAAGCCCGACGACACGGTCGTCATCCGCGTCGCGCGCTCCGAGATGGGTCAGGGCACGCTGACCGGCCTCTGCCAGCTCGTCGCCGAGGAGCTCGAATGCGACTGGTCGAAGGTCACGACTGGGAATATCCGACGCCCGGCCAGAGCGTGGCGCGCAAGCGCGTGTGGGGCGACTTCTCGACCGGCGGCAGCCGCGGCATCCGCATGTCGCACGAATACGTGCGCCAGGGCGGCGCGGTCGCGCGCGAGATGCTGCTGCAAGCAGCCGCGGCCAACGAGTGGAAGGTTCCGGTGTCGGAACTCACCGCCGACAACAGCGTGATCACGCACAAGGCGTCCGAACCGCACCACGACCTACGGCAAGGTGGCGGATGCCGCCGCCAAGCTCGAGCCGGACCGAAGGTCGATGAAGCTCAAGGATCCGAAGGACTGGAAGATCGCCGGCAAGCCGCTGAAGCGGCTCGACACCCTCGACAAGCGTCACCGGCAAGCAGATCTACGGCACCGATCTCAAGCTGCCCGGCATGCTCAACGCCGCGATCAAGGAATGCCCGGTGCACGGCGGCAAGGTCAAGAGCTTCGACGCCGCCAAGGTCGCGAAGCATGCCCGGCGTGAAGAAGGTGGTGCAGGTCGGCGACGTCCGGCGTCGCGGTCGTGGCCGACACCTGGTGGCAGGCCAAGACCGCGCTCGACGCGCTGCCGATCGACTGGGACGAAGGCGAGAACGCCAAGGTCTCGAGCGCAGCATCGCCGAGTGGCTCAAGGCCGGCCTCGATGCGCCGGAAGGCCTTCGTCGGCAACCAGAACGGCGACGCCAAGGCCGCCATCGCCACGCGGCGAAGAAGGTCGAGGCGGTCTACTCCTATCCGTACCAGAACCACGTCTGCATGGAGCCGATGAACGCCACCGCGCTCTACACGCCGGAGCAAGTGCGAGGTGTGGGTCCCGACCCAGAACGGCGAAGCCGCGTTCGGCGCGACCGTGGCGGCGTCCGGCCTGCCGGCCGACAAGTGCGAGGTCTACAAGCAGCACCTCGGCGGCGGCTTCGGCCGGCGCGGCGCCTTCCACGACTACGTCACGCAGGCGGTCCTGATCGCCAAGCAGATGCCCGGCACGCCGGTCAAGCTGTTGTGGTCGCGCGAGGAGGACATGATGCAGGGCCGGTATCCACCCGGTCATGCAGTGCAAGCTCATCGGCGGCTTCGACAAGGACAACAACCTGACCGGCCTGCACATGCGGCTGTCGGGCCAGTCGATCCTGGCGAACGTGTTCCCGGCACCCGACAGGGCGTCGGATCCAAAGACAAAGGGATGGACTCCTCGCCTTCCAGGGCCTGCTGCCGGCACCGGCGAGCACGCGTTCGGCTACACGATCCCGAACCTGCTGATCGACCACGCCATGCGCAACCCGCACATCCTGCCGGGCTTCTGGCGCGGCGTGAACATCAACCAGAACGCCATCTTCATGGAATGCTTCATGGACGAGCTGGCGCAGGCGGTCGGCCAGGACGAGCTCGAGTTCCGGCGCAAGCTGATGAGCCAGCCTGCCGCGGAACCTGGCGGTGCTCAATGCCGTGGCCGAGCGGATCGGCTGGGGCAAGCCCGCGCCGCAGGGCGTCTTCCGCGGCCTCGCCCAGATGAAGGCGTTCGACAGCTACGTGGCGGCGGCGGCGGAAATCTCGGTCACCGGCGAACAAGATCAAGGTCCACCGCATCGTCGGCGGCACCGACTGCACGCTACGCGGTCAACCCGGCGCAGATCGACCGGCAGGTGGCAGGCTCGTTCGTCTACGGCCTGTCGGCGCTGTTCTACCAGGAGTGCACCGTCAAGGACGGCGCGCATCGAGCAGACCAACTTCGACACCTACAACTCGATGCGCATCGCCGAGATGCCGAAGGTCGAATCGATCGTCATGCCGTCCGGCGGCAACGAGCCGTGGGGCGGCATCGGCGAGCCGACCATCTGCGTGGCCGCGCCGGCGGTGACTCAACGCGTACTTCAAGGCGACGGGCAAGCGCATCCGCTCGTTCCCGTTGAAGAACCACAACATCGAGATGACCTGACCGCAGCGAACGCGGACGGCGGCCCAGCGGCGCCGCCGCTTCGGCACTAGCTCGAAACCGACGGCGGCCCCAGCGGCCGCCGTTTTCTTTTGCTGATCAATGCGTTGGCGTGGTGTGGCCGCCCGGCCATAGCAGAACCGGTTTCTCGGCTTCGGCGCGGGATATCCGCGCACATTTAAGGTAATTTGCGATATTCCGGGGCCGGGGAGCGGCCGGCCGGATTCAGGGGGTGGAGGTGGCGCAGCTCATCGTCAATGGGCAGTCCCACGACGTCGATGTCGATTCCGACACGCCGTTGCTGTGGGTGTTGCGGGACACGCTCGGGCTGATGGGCACCAAATTCGGCTGCGGGATCGGCGCAATGCGGCGCCTGCACGGTGCATGTCGACGGCGCGCCGATTCGCGCCTGCGCCGTTCCGGTTGAGCGCGTCGCCGACCGGCAGATCACCACCATCGAGGGCCTGGCGCAGGACGGCGTGCTGCACACGGTGCAGAAGGCCTGGATCGAGCACGACGTTCCGCAATGCGGCTATTGCCAGAGCGGCATGATCATGGCGGTGGCGGCGCTGCTCGCCGGAGAAGCCGCAGCCGACCGACGCCGACATCGACGCCGCCATCACCAACATTTGCCGCTGCGGCACTTATCAGCGGATCCGCGCCGCGATCCACGCCGCCGCGACGAGCTGCGTGGTGGGGCGTTACGCCATGAGCCGGAACGCGGGCATCGACCGCCGCGCATTCCTGGCCGCGCCACGCCGCCGGCGGCGCGCTCGCGCTCGGCTTCGACATCCCGTTCGGGCGCGACCGCGCGCGCGGGCGCAGAACGGCGCTCCGGAGATCACCGCCTGGATCGTGATCGAGCCCGACGACACCGTGATCATCCGGGTCGCCAAATCCGAGATGGGCCAGGGTGCGTTCACCGCCTGCCGATGCTGGTCGCCGAAGAACTTGAATGCGACTGGAGCAAGGTCAAGGCCGAGTTCGTCCACGCCGCACGAGAACGCGCGGCGCGACCGGGCCTGGGGCAACATGTCGACCGGCGCGAGCCGCTCGCATCACGTCTTCGCAGACACGATCTGCGGCGCGCCGGCGCCACCGCGCGCGAGATGCTGATCGCCGCAGCCGCCGCGCGCTGGAACGTGCCGGCCGCCGAATGCACCGCCGCAAACAGCGTGATCACCCACCGCCCGAGCGGACGCAGCGTCGACCTTCGCCGCGGTGGCCGCCGCGGCGGCCGCAATACCAGCGCCGAAGCAAGTCGCGCCTGAAGGATCCGAAGGACTGGAAGCTGATCGGCACGCCGCAGCGCCGGCTCGAGATGTCAGGACAAGGTCACCGGCCGGCCGATCTACGCCATCGACGTGCGCCTGCCGAACATGCTGTACGCCGCGATCGTGCAGTGCCCGGTGTTCAAGGGCCGTCTGAAGTCGGTCGACGAGTCGCGGCTTGCCGGCGATGAAAGGCGTACGCCGGGTCGTGACAGCTGCCGGACGCCGTCGCGGTCGTCGCCGACAACTGGTGGCGAGCCAAGAAGGCCGTCGGACGCGCTGGCAGTTACCTGGGATCCGCGGCGACGGCGCCGCGGTGTCGAGCGCGCACATCCGCGACAGCCTGCAGTGCCGGGCTCGATGCCGACGCAGGCGGGCGTCGGCCGCAGCGTCGGCAATGCCGACGCCGCACTGGCGCAAGCAGCAAAGCGAATCGATGCCGACTACGAGGTGCCGTTCCTGGGTCATGCCACCATGGAGCCGCAGAACTGCACGGCTCACGTCACTGCCGACCGGGTCGAAGTCTGGGCGCCCACGCAGGATGCCGAGACCGCGCTCGTCACCGCGGCCAGCGCTGCCGGCGTGCCGAACGATCGCGTGGTCATTCACCGATGATGCTGGGCGGCGGCTTCGGCCGGCGCGGGATGATGCAGGATTTCGTGCGGCAGGCGGTCCTGATCGCCAAGGAGGTCGGCCAGCCGGTGAAGCTCGATCTGGACCCGCGAGGAGGACATCCAGCACGACTTCTACCGTCCGGCGGTCGCCGCCCGCATGACCGCCGGTCTCGATGCCGACGGCATGCCGGTCGCGTGGAAAATCCGCACCACCGGACAATCGATCCTCGCCACCATCGCACCGCATATTCTGCGGTTCGGCGTCGACAAGCATTTCCTGCAGGGACTGCTGGAGGACATACCCGTACCAGGTGCCGAACTACTTCGTCGATTTTGCCATGCGCACGACCCATGTGCCGGTCGGCGTGTGGCGCAGCGTCAATCACTCGCAGAACGCGTTCTTCAAGGAATGCTTCGTCGACGAAATGGCCCATGCGGCGGGCATCGATCCCTACCGTTACCGGCGCAGGTTGCTGGCGCACATGCCGCGCCAGCTTGCGGTGCTCGACGCCGTCGCCGAAAGAGCCGACTGGACGACGCCCGCACGCCAAGGGCATCGCGCGCGGCATCGCGCTTCACGAGTCGCAGGGCACCATCTGCGCGCACGTCGTCGAGGTTTCGATCGACTCCGAAGGCAATCTGCGAGTGCCCACGCGTGATGGCGGCGATCGACGCCGGTCACGTGGTCAACCCGCTATCGGTCGAGATGCAGTCCGAAAGCGCGATCGTTTACGGTCTGACCGCCGCGCTCTACGGCGAGATCACCATCAAGCGACGGGCGGGTCGAGCAGTCAAATTTCGATGACTACCGGATGCTGCGCATGGTCGAAATGCCGCAGGTCGAGACCGTGATCGTCCCAAGCACCGGAACCTGGGGCGGCGTGGGCGAGCCGCCGGTGCCGCCGCTCGCACCGGCACTGTGCAATGCGGTATTCGCCGCGACCGGCAAGCGCGTCCGCTCACTGCCGCTGAAGAATCATGATTTGAGAAAAGCCTGAACTCCGCGTCATAATACGGCGGCGACCCGTTAAAGGGATGCTCCGACATGACCGGTACTCGTTTCATGATCGCCGCCGCAATGCTGTGCTTGCTGCGGATCGCACCCGCCGCTGCGGCAGGACCGGCAGACGCACCGCCCGGTGCGCTGTCCTGCTCGGGCTGTCACGCGACGTCGAGTTCCGTCAACACCATCGTGCCGCGCCTGACCGGCCGCAACCCGGCTGACATTGTCTCCGCGATGCAAGGCTTTCGCTCGGGTGCGATCCCCTCCACGGTGATGGATCGCATCGCAAAGGGATTCAACGACGACGAGGTCAAAGCGATTGCGGCCTGGTATGGCGCGCAGAAGAATTAGGGAATAGCGCATGGTCACATCCCGCAGCAGTCGGCGCACGTTCCTCAAGACCACCGCAGCCACGGCGGCAAGCGCGCTGCTACCAATGCCGGCAATCGCGCAGGGCGCGGCCGGCCGCGTCGTCGTGGTAGGCGGCGGATTTGGCGGCGCAACCTGCGCCCGGTTCGTGAAGCAGATCGATCCGCGCCTCACGGTCACGCTGGTCGAGGTGAGCCGGACCTTCACCGCCTGCCCGTTCAGCAACAACGTCATCGCGGGGCTGCGCGACCTCAAGGCGCAGCAGTTCGGCTACGACAAGGTCGCCGCCGGTGGCGTCACGCTCGCCTTCGCGGAGGCGACGGCGGTCGATGCGCAACGCGCGCTACGTGACGCTCAACAACGGCGCACGCCTCGACTACGACCGCCTGGTCGTCTGCGCCCGGCATCGATATCCGCTGGGACGGGCTGCCGGGCTACAACGAAGCCGCGGCCGAGCGCATGCCGCACGCCTGGAAGGCCGGCGAACAGACGCTGCTGCTGCGCACGCCAGCTCGAAGCGATGGCGGACGGCGGCACGGTGGTGATGTCGGCGCCGGCCAACCCGTTCCGTTGCCCGCCGGGTCCGTACGAGCGCGCCAGCCTGATCGCGTACTACCTCAAGACCAAGAAGCCGAAGTCGAAGCTCATCGTGCTCGACGCCAAAGACGCGTTCTCCAAGCAGGGCCTGTTCCAGAACGCCTGGAAGGAGCTTTATCCGAATCTCGAATGGGTCTCGCTCTCGAACGGCGGCAAGGTTACGTCGGTCGACGTCGGGGCCATGACGCTCGTGACCGATTTCGGACGGCACAAGGCCGACGTCGCCAACGTCATTCCGCCGCAGAAGGCCGGGCGAATCGCGGAGAGTGGCCGGCGTCGCCGACCGCACCGGCTGGTGCCCGATCGATCCGGTGACGTTCGAATCCAAGCTGCAGCCGAACATCCACGTGGTCGGCGACGCCACGATCGCGGGCGCCATGCCGAAATCGGCATTTACGGCGAATGCCCAGGCCAAGGTCTGCGCCGCAGCGGTGGCGAAACTGCTCGCCGGCGACAAGCCCGACGATCCAAGGCTGATCAACACGTGTTACAGCCTGGTGGCGCCTGACTACGGCATCTCGGTCGCCGGCGTGTACCGGCCGGCGGACGGTCAGCTCAAGGACGTCGATGGCGCCGGCGGCGTCAGCCCAATCAACGCCCCCGCCGCTTTCCGGGCGCAGGAAGCGAAATTCGCGAATGGCTGGTTCAACACGATCACGGCGGAAGTGTTCGGCTGAGCGGCTTTTCGCCGGCGCGCTGGCGCTGTTGCGGTGCGTTCCCGCTCAATTCTGCGCGACCGGCGACTGCCGAAACCGCGTTGCGTCACTATGTGGTCGTAGGCGACGCCATCCCGGCGCCGCTGACGTCGACGAAAGGAGACTCCGAGCGGGGCCGCAGTATCGTCTCTAACCGGCAGGTCGGACTCTGCCTCCTCTGCCACACCGGGCCGTTCCCGGAGGAGCGGTTTCAGGGCACACTGGCGCCCGATCTGAAAGGTGCGGGAAACGCGCTCAAACGAAGGCCAATTGCGACTGCGGATTGTCGATGCGAGCCGCTTCAACCCGGACACGATCATGCCGCCCTACTATCGGGTCGAAGGTCTGGTGCGGGTGGCACCGGCGTTCCAGGGCAAACCGCTACTGACGCCCGAGCAGATCGAGGATGTGGTCGCCTATCTCGCGACGCTACGCGATTAGGAGCAGGAACCGGAAACCGACATGCCCCAGGATCAACATCCCCTGCAGCCGCACCGCCGCGACGTCTTGATTGACACGGCGCGTCTTGCCGGCGGCGCCGGCCCTGCTGTTAACGGTCGCGCCTCGACCCGCCGGCGCCACGCCTGAATCGATGATCGAAGCAATCAAGAAGGTGATCGGCGAGGCGCCGCTGCGCCAAGGCCGGGTGAAGACTCGACCTGCCGCCGCTGATCGAGAACGGCAATGCGGTCTCGCTCACCGTCGCGGTCGAGAGCCCGATGACGTCCGAGGACTACGTCAAGGCCATTCACGTCTTCACCGAGAAGAACCCGCAGCCCAACGTGATCAGCATGCACATCGGCCCGCGCGCCGGGCGCGCCGCGATCGCGACGCGCATCCGGCTCGCCGACTCGCAACGGGTGATCGCGATCGCCGAGATGAGCGACGGTACGTTCTGGTCGGACGAGATGGACGTCATCGTGACGTTGGCGGCCTGTCTGGAGGTGCTTTGATCATGGCACGCACGCTCATCAACGTTCCGCCCAAAGCCAAGCGTGGCGATATCGTCGAGATCAAGACGCTGATTTCCCATGAGATGGAGAGCGGGTATCGCCCGGACAACATCGGCCGGCTGGTGCCGCGCGACATCATCAAGTCATTCATCGCCACCTACAACGGGCAGGAAATCTTCCGTGCCGAGCTTCACCCGGCGATCGCCGCCAATCCGTTCATCTCGTTCACGACGGTCGCGACCGAGAGCGGCAAGATCGAGTTCAAGTGGACGGGCGACAGCGGCTTTGCGGCGACCGAAAGCGTGAACATCACGGTGGAATGAACCGCCGCGCCGCAATGACTGCCGAAACGCCGTTTTGGTCACGCTCGGCTTTGTGCTGGGCATCCACGTCCGACCGAAAAGCCGGAATCAATGCCGTGGCGGCCTCGGTGTCGCTCGTCCTCCTTTGCCTTGCCGGCACCGCACTCGCCGAAATCCCGCTGTCGGAGCGCAAGTCCGGATACGAGTTCATGGGCCGCGAGACCCGGGCCATGCAGGACGACGACACCACCAATCCCGGCATGTTGTGGGTGCTCGACGGCGATGCGCTGTGGAAGCGCAAGGATGGCGAAGCCAATAAGTCGTGCACGGACTGTCACGGCGAGGCGCCGGTGAGCATGAGGGGCGTCGCCGCGCGCTACCCGGCCTACGACGCCGCGCGCAAACGGCCGGTCAACCTCGACACCCGGATCAACATCTGTCGCACCGACCATCAGAAGGCGCCTCCGTTCACGACCGAAGGAAAAGATCTGCTGGCATTGGCGGCTTACGTATCCCGGCAGTCGCGCGGCATGCCGATCGAGATCAAGGTCGACGACCACACGCGCCCGTTCATCGAGGCGGGCCGAAAATCCTACGAGCTTCGGCAGGGCCAACTCAATCTGTCCTGCGCCAACTGCCACGACGACAATTGGGGACAGAAACTCGCCGGCGCGCCGATCCCGCAGGGTCACCCCACCGGCTATCCGCAGTACCGCCTGGAATGGCAGACGCTCGGCTCGTTGCAACGAAGGTTGCGTAACTGCCTGGTCGGAATGCGCACAGAGTCGTTTCCGCTCGGAGCGCCCGACTACGTGGAGCTGGAGATATTTCTGATGTGGCGCGCGCGCGGTATGCCGGTCGAGGCGCCCGCCGTCCGGCCGTAATCCCACTCGCGTTCCCAAACGGCGGCGTGGTCACGAATGGACAGCGACCGCGGCGCACTCTCGTCCCGCCCTTGCGGAGCGAGAGCATGCTCCAATCACGCCGTCAGCCTGTGAAAGCCGTCTTCGGGTGTCGGCCCCCAGACCGTGGTCTTGCCGGGCTCCCAGACCTTGGGCCGCTGCGGCGTGTCATGGTGCCAGGGGCGCGGCTCGAAGTAGCCGAGTTCCTCGTCCAGCATCTTGTCCAGTTCGCAGAAGAACTCGACCATCTGGTTATCCTGGTTGCGGTGGTAGGTCGCGATGTTGTGGCCGGGACCGTGCCGCAGCGGTCCCCACAGGATCGGCACCTTGCGCTGCCCCATCAGCTCGCAGGAGTTCTGCAGGTGCATCATGTCCTTCACCTCGAACGCGATGTGGTGAAGCTTCACGTCCGGCCCCTTGAAGAAATTAACGGTGTGATGGTCGGGCCCGCATCGCATGAACACGAAGAAGTCGCCGACCGAGTCGGAATGGCGGAAACCCAGCACCTTCTCGTAGAATTGCACGGTGGCGGGGATGTCCGGCGTGTAGAACGCGACATGGCCGAGCTTCAGCGGGCCGATGCCCAGCACCTGCTGCGTGCTTGCAGAGATAGCTCCAGTCCTTGAACAGCTCGATGGTGGTGCCTTTGTTGTCCTTGAACGACAGCACCTGCCCCATGCCGGGCACCGAATCGTTCCGCAGTTCGCTGCGGATGCCGTCCTTGGCCAGTTCGCGCGCCATCCCGCCGAAGTCGGAATCGGGCGAGACCTCGAAAGCGAGCGAGGTGCAGTGTTCGCGGTCCGATTTGTTGAGCTGGATCGTGAGCAGGCCGATCTTGGTGGCGAGGAACGCACGGTCCTTCTCGCGCTCGGCGAGCTTGAGGCCCATGAATTCCTCGTAGTAGTCGATCGCCTTGTCCAGGTCGGGCGTCTCGAAAGTGGCGTGTCCGATACGTCGTGCTTTAACCATTTGTCTCTCCGGCCTTCAGTCGGTCTGACCGCGCGTGACCGCACTATAGCGCAGTTCGGCAGCGGGGATCGAGCATGGCGATGGCGCGGGCCAGTGTGGCGGATTTGACGTTCCTACCCGCCTTGCCGCGAGTTCATCGTAGGAACGTCAAATCCAAAGCCACACTAGAATCATTAAGTTGCTCGTGTCCCCGGTTCCGACGCTTGTAAACGAACGGGCTGCAAGCGGATACAAGCGTCGGAACCGGCACACGAGTAATGCAGCGGTTTCATGGGTGGCGGGATGCCCGTTGGCACTCGACAAGCCGCTGTGAATTCGGCAATGGCTTGCGCGCCACCCGCCGTCATTCTCCAAGGAGCAACCGACCATGGCCGGCTACAAGCTTGCGACCTACCAATCCGCCGACGGGCCCCGCGCCGGCCTGGTGATCGACGACAAGGTGTTCGACGCCGCCAAGCTCACCGGCAAGGCCGCCTATGCCACCGTGCTCAACATCATCAAGGACTGGACCGCCGCCAAGGGTGTCCTGAAGGCAGCGGCCGCCAAAGCCGGCAAGGGCCGGGTAAAGGGCCAGCCGCTCGCCAAGCACCAAGCTGCGTGCCGCCGGTGCTGTGGCCGTCATACGATCTATCTGCGCCGGCTGCGAACTATGCCGATCATGCCGCAGAGATGGCCCGCAGATGAACCGGCCGATCGAACCCGATCCGCATACCCTGGGCCTCAAGGCCTGGCATTTCATCAAGGCTGCCGCGCGCGGTGACCGACCCGGGCGCGACCGTGAAGATCTCCGACGTCTCCGACAAGGTGGACTGGGAGGTGGAACTGGCCGCCGTCATCGGCGGCCGGCCCGAACGTGCCGCGAGGACAAGGCGCTCTCCTATGTGGCCGGCTACACCTGCGCCAACGATCTCTCGGCGCGCGACCGCGGCCCGCGAGCGAACATCAGCGACACCTCGCCATTCAAGGCCGACTGGACCAAGCACAAGAGCTTCGACGGCTCCTGCCCGCTCGGGCCCTGGATCGTGCCGGCAAGCGACATCGGCGACCCGCAGAACCTGGGTCTCAAGCTGTGGGTCAACGACGTCCTCAAGCAGGATTCCAACAGCAAGGACATGATCTTCAACCTGGCCGAGCAGATCGCCCGGCTGTCCGACGGTATGACGCTCCACCCGGGCGACGTCATCCTCACCGGCACGCCCGGCCGGGGTCGGCGTCGGGCGCGGCGAATTCCTCAAGAAGGGCGACGTGGTGAAGATCTGGATCGAGAAGATCGGCGAACTGACCAACAAGCTCGCCTGAGGTTGATCGACCGCAAGGCCCGCTGCACGGCGCATTCCTGGCGCCGTGCGCGCCGTCCGAGACACGAGCGGCGGCGACCCGCAACGACCTGGATCAAACGATTCGCGCCTCTGGCATGTCTTTTCGCGGAGGGCAGGCAAGCGCTTGGCGCTGGTCGCATTAAAACAATTGTAATATACAGCTTGGTGAAGGACGCCGCATTGCGAACGCTTGCCGGTCAGAGCGTCCTCGACAACGGGAATCTCCAGGAGGCTTGCCAGGATGGCCGAGCAGTACGTCGGTAAGACCGCTGAGTTCAAGGACGGCGACCGCCGCATCATTTTCGCCGGCGAGCACGAGATCGGCGTCTTCCGCCACGAAGGCCAGTTCTACGCCTACAGCAATTTCTGCCTGCACCAGGGCGGGCCGGCCTGCGAAGGCCTCACCATCGCCAAGGTCGAGGAGCGACTTCGCCCGGACAAGACCTCGCAAGGGCTCTACTTCTCGGAGACCGAGATGCACTTCGTCTGTCCATGGCACGGCATGGAATACGACATGAAGACCGGCGAGTGCGTGTCGGACCGCAAGATGAAGCTGCGCAAGTACAAGGTGGTCGAAAAGGGAGACGAGGTTTATGTCGTCGCCTAAGGCGGTGACCAAGCAGACGCGCCGCCGCCCGCCGCCGCCAAGGCCAAGCCAAGCGGCCGCGAAGGCCCCGGCCAAGCCGAAGATCGTCGCCGGCAAGGACGATCTGTCCGTGCGGGCCGATCGCGACTCGCCCGCGAGATCGAGCGGCACTTCGCCAAGACCGACGACGCGATCTCGATCGACGCCATGCAGGCGCTGATGGGCTACGCTTTGCCGGGTCTACTCGACGCAGGTCGACAACGGCGCTAGGCACACGCCGGTCAAGCAGGGACAGGTCGGTCAGCCCGACCGCAATCATTCACACCGCGAGCGCGCTTGCTGCGCGCCGGCGATCTTTCCGTGTTACGAACTTGGGATCTGGCAAAGCGCGACCGGACGCTGAACGGTCAGTCGCAACGTAACCCGGCGATCGAGGGAGAATGACATGGATCTGATTGCTGATCGCGGCCGACGCGTCACAGTCGAGGAGTTGAATACCAGCCGGCTGCTGGCGCACGCCCGCAAGCAGGCGGTGCGGCGCAAGTTCGACGACATGCTGATCGTCGACGTCGACGCTCATCACTACGAGAGCGAGAACTATCCGCGAGTTCCTGCCGTACATGGAGAACGACGTATTGCGTCAGCTCGCGATGCAGGGCATCGCCAAGGGCAGCCGCGGCGCTCTCACTGTGCAGAACGTCGGCTACCAGGACATGGGCGGCCGCGTCACGCGCTATCCGTTGCGCGCGAACCGAGAAGACCGACGAGAAAGGCCATCACCGCGACGTCGAGCTCGGCTATCGCTGGATGGACGCGATGAGCGTCGACTATTCCTGCCTGTTCCCGACCGGCATGCTCAACATCGGCATGCATCCGCAGAAGGAGATGGAGGTCGATCTCTGCTGGGCCTACAACCGCTGGCTCACCGAGAAGGTGCTGCCGGAATCGAACGGCCGCTTCTATTCGATGCTGGCCTGCCGTTCAACGACGCCGACGAGTCGCTGCGCCAGGTCGAGACGTTCGGGGACCGCAAGCATGTCGGCGGCTTCATGGTCACGACGGTGCGCAACAACGGCGTGTACGAGAACCAGTACATGAAGGTGTACCGGGCGATCGAGGAACGCGGCCTTGTGCTGTCGTTCCATTCCGGCCCGAACTGGGTCGAGCCGATCTTCAAGACCTGCAACCGGTTCCTGTCGGTGCACGCGCTCGGCTTCAGCTGGTACAACATCCTTCACTGCACCAACTGGGTCGTCAACGGCATGGGCGAGCGCTTCCCGAAGCTGCCGGTCGTCTGGATCGAATCCGGTCTCGCCTGGGTGCCGTTCCTGATGCAGAAGCTCGATCACGAATACATGCTGCGGCCGTCGGAGGCTCCGCTTCTGAAGAAGAAGCCGAGCGACTACATGCGCGACATGTACTACTCGACGCAGCCGATGGAGATTCAGGACATGGCGGCGCTGGAGTGCACATTCCGCATGATCAATGCCGAGACCCAGCTCCTGTACTCGTCCGACTACCCGCACTGGGACTTCGATCTGCCGTCGACGATCTCGGACCTGCCGTTCCTGTCCGAGAAGGCCAAGCACAACATCCTCGGCGGCACCGCGGCGCGGCTGTTCAAGCTGCCGCCGCGCAACGAGAAGCAGAAGGAGAACCTGAAGAAGTTCGGCAATCTCGCCGCCTGAGCGCATTCAGGGACGCGTCGAATGTCCGCCGTCCGGCGCCGTCCGGACGGCGGTTTTCGTTTGTGCGGGGGCTTCCGCCGCTTGAGCCGCGCCCTTGCACCATCGCCTTGAGCCGGCTGCCGGCGTGCCTATCTGTGGGCAGAATTGACAAACTGCCGCCCTTGCCCGATGACCGCCGTACGGCGGTTCAGAAGTCCGGGCCAGGAGGCACGAGGAGCACTGGTGGCTGAAACTGACCTGATCGAGGTGCGGCTGAATGCTATCCGCTACGGCGCCCGCGACACCAATCTTTACGAATTCGTGCGGCCGGACGGCAAGCCGCTGCCCGCCTATGAGCCCGGCGCGCACATCGACGTGCATCTGCCGAACGGCATCGTCCGGCAATATTCGCTGATCCTGCCCGCGCGCGAACCCGCTGACTTATACGCTCGGCGTCAAGCGCGATCCGGCGAGCCGCGGCGGCTCGCGCTACGTGCACGACGAGTTGCGCGTCGGCAGGACGCTCAAGATCAGCGCACCGCGCAACAACTTCGCCGCTGCGAGAAGAGCGCCAGCCACGTCATCCTGTTCGCCGGCGGCATCGGCATTACGCCGATCTGGTGCATGGTGCAGCGGCTCGAGGAGCTCGGCCGCTCCTGGAAGCTCTACTATGCCTGCCGCTCGCGCACCGACATGGCGTTTCTGGCGACGCTCGAGCACCTGCCGGCGCGCAGTTCCACTTCGACGACGAGAGCGCGGGCAAGTTTCTCGACGTCGCTGCGATCCTCGCGCGACGCGCCGAAGGACGCGCATCTCTATTGCTGCGGTCCGACGCCGATGCTCAATGCGTTCGAGGCCGCGACCGCGGATTGGCCGCGCGAGCAGGTCCACGTCGAATACTTCACGCCCAAGGCGCAGGCGACCGACAAGAAGGGCGGCTTCGTCGTCGAACTCGCGCGCTCGGGCCAGGAATTCGTCATCCCGGAGGGCCAGAGCATCCTGCAGGTGCTGCTCGATGCCGGCATCGATATCGACTATTCGTGCGAGCTCGGCATCTGCGGCGCGTGCGAGCAGCGGGTGATTTCCGGCGAGCCCGAGCACCGCGACGCGATCCTCACCGAGGAGGAGCAGGCGTCGAACACCAAGGTCATGATCTGCTGCGCCGGCTGCAAGAGCGAGCGGCTGGTGCTGGATTTGTGATCGCGAACCGCGATTGCACGGCGGACCTCGCCCCGGCCATCCGCGTCTTTTCGTCGCTGTAAAGAAGTCGTCGATGCCCGGCCCCGGCGGCCGGGCATGACGACTACCGAGCCCTGTCCGACGAGAGCGACCTACTGATTCAGCAGCGGAATGGACTTGTAGTCCGCCGGCTTCGGGAGGGTCTGCAGATAGGCGTAGATATCCGCGAGGTCCTCGTTCGACAGGATCGCCTCCATGTAGGGCGGCATCGTGCGGTTGGTGGTCCGCACGAAGGCGTTGAACGCTTCGACCGGCATCGGGTCGGGCGCGAGCTTCGGGCCGGTGATACCGCCCTGTCCCTGGAAGCCGTGGCAACCCCAGCAGCCGTGCTGGACATAGGCTGACTTGCCCTTCTCGGCGGACGCCGCGTGCGCGGCGCCCTGACTCAACGACGAGACCGGCGGCAAACACCGCGAGCCCGAATACACGAACAAAACGCATGGGCGAATCTCCCTCAGGCACACCCCGGCGAAGCGCGCGACGCTTCGGCCGGAGGCATGCGTCGATTGACGTTATGCTTAGCGCGGCTGCGTCCAGACGTTGACCAGCGCCGGCTGGCCGTACTTGACCCGGGCGACCGCCTCCTTGATCGCCGGACCGAGCTGCGCCGGATCCTTGATCGGGCCCTTCGCCCACCAGCCCATCGATTCCGCGAGCTTGTGGTACTCGATGTCCGGATTGCTCGATGCTGGTGCCGATCGGCCCCATGTCGCCGCCCAGGCTCGCCACGCGGTTGCGGAAGTTCGACAGCCGCTGCACGTGCATCACTTCCTGGTGGTAGCCGCGGTTGTTGTGCATCACCGCCAGCAGCGGAATCTTGTGCTTCGCCGCGGTCCACAGCGCGCCCGGCACGTACATCAGGTCGCCGTCGCGCCTGGATCGAGACCGAGAACCGGCCGAGATCGCGGTTGGCCGAGCGCGGCGCCGACCGACGGCCGGCGCGCCGTAGCCGACGCCATAGCCGCCGGAGTGACCGAGCCAGTGGTGGTGCTTCTCCATCGGCCACAGCCGCTGCGGCCAGTTGCTGACGTTGCCGGTCGAGGCGACCAGCGACCAGTCGAGGTCCTTGATCTGGGCGTAGAGTCTCCATGACCAGCCGCGCGGTGCTGATCGGGCTCGCGTCCCAGGCGAGCGCGGCGGCCTGCTTGGTGCGCATCGCGGCCTCCGCATAGGCCTTCTTGGCGGCCTCGCCGCGCTTTTCGATCGCCGCCTTGCGGTCGTTCGGGATCGCCGACCGCACCGCTTCGATCAGCGCCGGCAGCGTCGCTTCGGCGTCCGCGGCCATCTGCGATGTCGACCACCTGGAAGCGCTGGAAGTCCTGGTAGTTCGCCTTGGTGTTGAGGTCGACCGAGTTGATGCTGATCAGCTTGGTGTCCGGCTTCATCCGGGCTGGTATTGATGCCGATGCCGTGGCTCGCCGTTGTCGATGTACTGGTTCACGAGCGGCCCAGAAGTCGGTCAGTCTCCATGCCCGATGATCACGTCGGCATTGCTGACCGCGGTAAGCCGGCCGACTGAGATAGTGCGTCTTCGGGAAGTTCATCCGGCCGCCCATGTCGATCACCTGCGCCTGCAGCAGCTCGGCCAGCTCCACCAGAAGCCTGACGCCGTTCGGCGGTGCGCGCCGCGCGATCGACGACGATCACCGGGTTCTGCGCATTGGCCAGGAGCTTGGCGGCTTCCTTGACGGCGCCGGTATCGCCCTGCGGCGGCGAGGTCGGCACGTAGCGCGGGATATAGAGCTTCTCGCCGTTGTTGCTTCGATCGGCTCCTGCTGCAGGCCGGCGTCGAGCGAGATCGCGACCGGGCCATAGGGCGGCGTCATCGCGATCTTGTAGGCGCGCACGAACGACTGCGCGAAGTGCTGCAGCGACGACCGGCGTGTCGTCCCACTTGGTGAAGTCGCGCACCAGCGCGTTGATGTCCTGCGCCGAGTGGACGGTCGGCACGCCCGGCGGCCGGATGCGCCGCGTCGAGATCGTTGCCGCCGACGATGATCACCGGCACCCGGTCGCACCAGGCGTTGTAGATCGCCATCGCGGCGTGCTGCAGGCCGACCGTGCCGTGGCACAGCGTCATCATCGGCTTGCCGGCGATCTTGAAGTAGCCGTGCCCCATGCGCGACGCCGAATTCCTCATGCGTCACGGTGAGGAATTCCGGCATCTTGTTGTCGCCGTAGTTGATCAGCGACTCGTGCAGGCCGCGGAAGCTCGAGGCGCAGTTCGACGGCAGGTACTTGATGTCGAGCGTCTTGATGACGTCGACCATGAAGTCGGAGCCGGGCCGGCCGCCGATGCGCGACGCTGCCAGGCCGGGCGTTCCGGTCTCGGTCGCAATCGTATGATAATTCGGCGGCAACGCCGATGGCAGCCGCGGCGCGACGCTGGTCGGCGCGGCGTTCGCGTTGTTCTGCGGGATCGTCGCCGTCGCGGCGCCTGCTACCGCAACACCGGCCAGGAACTTGCGCCGGCTCACCTCAGGACGTGAATTTTTTCGTGCCATGGTGCTCTCCCGTAACGGTCATGCGCGGCGCCCGCAGAATCAGGGTCGGCTGACGCGATTTTTATGAGCTCTAATCTTATCGCTACCAAAGGGCACTGGAAAGGCTCTTACCGCCTCCCGCAGCGGCTTCGGCTGAAACCGCATCTCCAGCGAGTTTACGGGATTTTTCTGCAGCGTTGTTCGACCGGCGCGAATGACCTACCTTGCACGAAAGATCGAAAATACCGCCCGAGGAGCGCCCGCATGTTCTCGAATGCAGCAACCGCCAACCACCCTCGAACGCTTGTGGTAACCGCTGCCGCGATACTCGTCATCGGACTGGCATCGCCAATCTCGGCCGCTGAATTCTTTGCCGGCAAGTCGATCGATCTGCTGATCGGCGCTCCACCGGCCGGCGGTTACGACATCTACGGGCGGTCGCTCGGCCGACACATCGGCCGCCACATCCCCGGCAATCCCACCATCGTGGCGAAGAACATGCCTGGTGCTGGTAGCGCGCGCGTCGGCGGCTTCATCAGCGCGGTCGCCCCCAAGGACGGCACCGCGATCGCGGCATTGATGCCGGGCGCGATCATCGGGCAATTGCTCGATCCAAGAGGCGAAGCGCTGTTCGATCCGACCAAGGTGATCTATGTCGGCACCGCCAACAACGGCACGCGGGTGTGCGTATCGCGCAGGGATTCCAAGGTGAAGACCTTCGACGATGCGCTGACCGAGAAGGCGCCATTCGGCGCCGTTTCGGCGAATGACTCGACTCGCGATTATGCCTGGCTGCACAAGCGGACGGCCGGTGCACAATACAACGTGGTGCTCGGATATGCCGGGACCGCTGACATCGCGCTGGCGATGGAACGCGGCGAGATCGACGGGGCTTGTGGCTGGGACTGGTCGAGCTTCAAGTCGCAGCGGCCCGATTGGCTCCGGGACAAGAAGGTCAATGTGCTGCTGCAGGTCGGCCGCGAGCCGAACGAAGAACTCACCCGGATGGGCGTACCGTCGGTTTGGAAGTACGTGAAGACCGACGAGGCACGCAAGATCGTCGAACTGGTGATCGGCCAACAAGTGTTCCAACGCCCCTATGTGGTGCCGCCCGGGACGCCAGGCGAGCAGGTCGCCACGTTGCGGAAAGCGTTCGACGCCACGATGGCCGACCCGCAGTTCCTTGAGGAAGCCGCCAAGCTGCGGATCGACATCACGCCACTTCCTGGCAGCAAGGTGCAGGAGGTCGTGCAGACGCTCTATGCCACGCCGAAAGACGTCGTCGAACAGGCGCGGCGCGCGATCAATCCATAGCCAGATCGCGGGCGTTCCCCTCCGGCCTGATCTCGAGTCAACCTTGGTGTGTCGCGGCGCCTCTCTAAGCGCGAATCGAGGCCTTGCGACATAAGCCATTGTTCCAAATCAAACTATTTTTTTAAAGATATATCTTGCGTTATGTTTTTCAGTGAGCTATCTAAAGATATATCTTAACAGGAGAACCTTAGATGTTTGGAATGCGACATTTCGAGAATCACCACGGCGGCCAGTGGGCCGTCGGCCGCCATGGACGCGGGCGGCATCGGCATGGCTTCGGCTTCCGTGGCCGTCACGGCATGGATGGCGACGACATGATGCGGGCCAAGCGGATGTTGGCGCAGGGCGACCTGCGGCTCATCGCGTTGGCATTGATCGCCGAACAACCGCGCCACGGCTATGAGATCATCAAGCTGCTGGAGGAGAAGACCGGAGGCTGGTACGCACCGAGCCCCGGCATGGTCTACCCGACACTGACCTATCTCGAGGAGGCCGGCCACGTCACCGCGCAGACCGAGGGTGCCAAGAAACTCTACACGATCACCGCGGAAGGCCGCGCATATCTCGCTGAGAACCGGGCCTTTGTGGACGCGGTGCTCGATCGCCTCACCGTCATCGGTGACAAGGTCACCCGCATGCGCCGCCGCCTCGATGACGAGGAAAGTGACGCCCGCCATGATGACTCGCTGCCGCGTTCGATCAAGGGCGCTTTCCAGGATCTGAGCGAGGCCGTGCGAGATTTGCTCAAGCACGACCGCGAGGCGAAAGCCCGCATCATCGAGACGCTCGATCGCGCGACCAGCGAACTGCGCAAGACCTAAGGACTTCGCGCAAGCAAGGGTGTTCAGGCCATCCCAGATGATTTTGGCGCGAAGGCCGACGAGCCCTTGCGGGCCCCATGCTAAGGTTGCCGGAAGGCCCTAACGGGCGCGTGCGCAACCTTGGCGCGAGGCGGTGCGATGCAATCAAGACCGACTTGGAAACAACTGCTGGCGCGCGGCGAGCCGCTACTCCTGCCGGGCGCCCATGACGCGCTGTCGGCGCGCCTGATCGAGCGGGCCGGCTTCAGCGCGTATGTGATCGGCGGCTATGCGCTGGTCGGCTCGCGATTTGCGCTGCCCGATCTGGGCCTCGTGGGCTTCGGCGAGATGAGCGCCGGCATGCGCGACATCATGTCGGCGACCAGGCTGCCGGTCCTGGTCGACTGCGACGACGGCTACGGCGACGCCAAGAACGCCGCGCGCACGCTCCGGGAATACGAGGCGATGGGCGTATCGGCGATCTTCATGGAGGACCAGAAGGCACCGAAGCGATGCGGCCACATGGCCGGCAAGGACGTGATCGACGCCGAGATCATGGCGACCAAGCTGCGCGCCGCGGCCGCCGCGCGGCAGAATCCCGAGACCTTCATCATCGCCCGCACCGACGCCCGCGCGGTGCACGGCCTGGACGAGGCGTTGCGCCGGGGCGAGCTTTACCTCAAGGCCGGCGCCGACGGGCTGTTCATCGAGGCGCCGCAGACCATGGCGGAGCTGGAGCGAGTCGGCCGGACCTTTCAGGGCGTGCCGCAGCTCGCCAACATGGTCGAAGGCGGCGGCATGACGCCGATTGTTCCCCCTGCGGAGCTTTACCGGCTGGGCTTCGCGATGGTGGCCTATCCGGTTTCGCTGATCTTCCGCGTCGCGCGCACGATCGAGAAGGCACTGGCCGACCTGCACATGGGGGCGCTGCGCTCGAGAACCAAGGCGTCGACTTCGCAGGCTTCAAGGAGATCACCGACTATCCCCGCTGGGCCACGATCGAGCAGGAGGCTGCTGCCACGCCCGTATCCCAGCGTGAAATCGCTTCGCGTTGAATTGCGATTTCGCCCCGCCCTTTTTCCGGTCGCGCGAGTCCGCTAGTCGACCTTGAGATTGAGCTTGCGGACGAGCGCCGCCCCACTTGGTCTCTTCGCGGTCGATGTCGGCGGCGTATTCCTCGGGCGTCGAGGTCATCGGGTCGCCGCCTTCGGCCTGGATGCGCTGCTTGACCTGCTCGTTGTCCGACCAGCGCGCGCAATTCCTTGTTGAGCCGGTCGATGATCGGCCGCGGCGTCCCGGCCGGCGCCAGCACGCCATAGTGCAGCACCGACTCGAATCCCGGCAGCCCGGACTCGGTCGCGGTCGGCACGTCGGGCAGGAGGCTGAAGCGCCGGTCGCCTGAGCACCGCGATCGCACGCAGCGTGCCGGCCTGCAGGTTGCCGAGCGCCGGCGGCAGCACGCCGAACGCAATCGGCACGTGATTGCCGAGCAGGTCGTTCATCACCTGCCCGGTGCCCTTGTAGGGAATGATCGCGGCATCGATGCCGGCGATCGACTTGAACAGTTCGGCCGACAGATAGCCGCCCGTGCCCGACCGCCGAGGTGCCGATGTTGAACTTGCCGCCTTCCTTCTTGGCGATCGTCACCACGTCCGCGATGGTCTTTGCCGGGAACGATGGATGCGCGAGCAGCGCGACCGGCATCGAGGCGATCAGGCCGATCGGCGCGAAGTCCTTGCGCGGATCGAAGCCCGCATTGGCGTAGAGGCTCGGATTGATCGAGATCGAGCCGGTATGGCCGAGGAACAGCGTGTAGCCGTCGGGCGCGTTCTTGATGAACGAACGCGTGCCGACCAGGCCGGAGCCGCCGGCGCGGTTGTCGACGACCACCTGCTGGCCGAGCGCACCGGAAAGCTTCTCGGCGACGATCGCGCGCCATGGCGTCGACGCCGCCGCCCGGCGGATAAGGCACCACGAGGCGTGATGGTCCGCGATTGGGATAGTTCTGCGCCTGGGCCATGTCCCCGGCGCCCAGTGCGGCCACCACGGCCACGACAAACGACAGCCAACGCATCTGTGGCCCTCCTGCCCGCGATTTGTGGGTCTAACGCCCTTGCCCTAGTGGGGTCTGTTTCAGCGATAGAATACAGAACTTGTCAAAAGCAAAGCAACCCGGTGGCTCCCAAGGAGCGACCGGGCTGCCAGCTCTCAACCACCAAACAGTCTGACGCGATATGTCGCGCTCTAGTGGACGGAAACTGTCCTGCCGGAGGCGGGCGATCTCGTCCTTCACTTGCAACTTGCGACGCTTCAATTCGACGATCGTAAGATCGTCTGCCGACGGATGGGCGCGCAATTCGTTGATTTCGGCTTCAAGCGCGCTGATGCCGCCGTTGCAGCTCCGAAAGATGCGTTTCGATGGACATGTCGGATTGTCTCCCAGTCAGACCACCTGACACAAATATTCTATACTATTCCGGTTGCAAGGCGAAGTGCGTTTTGATGCTGCAACGCAACAATCCCCGCTTTGCCCAGTCAAACGCCGCGCGCCAAGGCTTGAACCGGCCCGGGCAACAAGGGATAATTTCCCAGGTACCCGGGGTCCCCAGCGAGCAGAATCGGCCGATCTCGGATCAGCAGCGGCGATGACCAAAGAGGAAGAACACGAGTTCCGGGAGCAATTGGCGCGCTTGCAGCAGGAGCATCGCGACCTCGATGCCGCGATCTGTTGCGCTGCAAGATGCGCGGGGCTCCGACATGCTGCAGGTTCAGCGGCTGAAGAAGCGCAAGCTCTACTTGCGCGACCGCATCTCGTTCATCGAGGATCAGCTGACCCCGGATATCATCGCGTGAGCCACCCGCAGATCGCGGCGATCGCCTCACTCCGGCTGGATGCCGGCGTCGCGGATGACCTTGCTCCAGCGCTCGGTCTCTTCCCTCTTGAGCTTGGCCATGTCCTCCGGCGTGCCGCCCGCGGCGATGAGATTGAGCTCGCGGAACCGCGCCTTGGTTTCCGGCTCGTTGACGATCTCGTTGATGGTGCGGTTGAGCTTGGCGATGATCGGACGCGGCGTCTTCGGCGGCGCGCTGATCGCGTTCCAGGTGTCGGACACGAAATTCGGCAGACCGACCTCGATCATGGTCGGGATGTCCGGCATGATGTCGAGCCGCTTGTCGGTCGCGACCGCGAGGATTCGGGCCTTGCCGGCGTCGTGCAGCTTGTGGGCCGCCGACAGCTCCATGAAGATCAGGTCGACGTGACCTGCAACGAGGTCGTTGAGCGCGGGCCCGGTGCCGCGATAGGGCACGTGCAGCATCTTGGTTCCGGTCACTGCGGCGAACAGCTCGGCGGTCAGGTGCGAGGTGGTGCCCGGCCCCTGCGAGGCAAAGGTCACCTTGCCCGGATTGGCTTTCACGTAGGCGATGAATTCCTGCGCGGTCTTGGCCGGAAAGTCCTGCCGCACCAGCAGCACGTTCGGGAACTTCGACATCACCGCCACCGGCTCGAGCGCGACCGGATCGAAGTTGAGCTTCTTGTAGAGCGCGATGTTGCTGGTGATCGGCGCCGGCTGCGAGGCCAGCAGGGTGTAGCCGTCGGGCTCGGCGGTATACACCGCCTCGGCGCCGATATTGCCGCCGGCACCGCCGCGGTTCTCGATCACGAACGGTTGTCCCAGCCGCTGCTGGAGCCGCGCCGCGAAACAGCCGGGTGACCGTGTCGACGCCGCCGCCGGCCGGCACGCTGACGACGATCTTGACCGGCTTGTTGGGATAATCGCCGGCCGGATCAGACTGCGCATGCAACGGCATCACCGCCAGCAGCCACCCCACCGTCGTGACCGAGATCAATTTCTTGAGCATTCACGTCTCCCGCGCACAAAACCTGACCCAACCGCAATTTCGATTAGTCGATCCGTTTCCCGGCGCGAATGTGACACATTGTGCTCGGAAAAGCCGGGCGCCGCGCCGGCTCGCGCGGCCGGGCCGGATTAAGCCGCAGCGGCCGCGATCCCCCCTGGCGGCCATAGTTGGCTCCGTCCGCCCCCTCCAGCACCGCTGCCGGCGTGTCGAGCCGAACACCAGCATCCCCTCGCCTTTGCCGGGTGAGAGGCGGTAGCATCGTCGCGCCGCGGAGCTTGGCCGGCGGTTTCGTGAGGGCCCGCAAGATGAATCGTATTGCAATGTTCGGCACTACCCTCGCCATCGCATGCACCGCCGTCGCAATCGCTACCTCAATCGCCCACGCCCAGCCCGCCGACGACTATCCGCAGCGCACCGTCACCTTCCTCTGCCCGTTTCCCGGCCGGCGGCGGCACCGACATCCTGACGCGCATGCTGGCGCAGGAGCTGCAGGACAAGCTCAAGCGGCCGGTCATCGTCGAAAACCGGTCCGGGCGCCGGCACCATCGTCGCGGCGCAGGCGGCCGCGCGCGCGGCGCCCGACGGCCACACGATCTTCCTCGCGCCGGTGACGACGCTGGCGATCGGCCCGAGCGTCTACAAGTCGCTGCCCTACGACACCGTGAAGGATTTCGCGCCGATCGGGCTGGTCGGCTCGTCGCAGTTCGCGCTCATCGCCAATCCCCGGCTCGGCGTCGACGACGCTGCCCGAGCTGATCGCGCTGATCAAGAGCAAGGACGGGCAGATGAGCTACGCCACGTCGGGCGCGTCGACGCCGCATCATCTGTTCATGGAGATGTTCCTGAAGATGATCGGCGCGCAAGGCGCAGCATGTGCCCTATCGCGGCAGCGTCGCCGGCGCTGACCGACGTGATCTCCGGCCAGATCCCGTTCATGATCGTCGACCTCGCGGTCGCCATCCCGGCCGATCAAGGACGGCAAGGTGAAGGCGTTCGGCGTCACGTCGGCGACACGGATCAAGGCGATGCCGGATCTGCCGACCATCGCCGAGGCCGGCGTGCCGGGCTATGGCGCCGCCGGCTGGTTCTCGGTGGTGGCGCCGCCGGAACGCCGCGCCCGATCATCGACAAGCTCAACGGATGCTGATGGCCTTCATCAAGCGGCCCGGACATCCAGGACCAGATGAACGCACTCGCGATCACGCCGCTCGACCAGCACGCCGGACGAGCTGGCCGCAGTTCATCCCGGCCGAGATCAAGAAATGGGCGCAGGTGGTGAAGGACGCCGGGATCACGCCGGAATAGCGCTCGCGCGCCGCGCGTCCGGAGGCGAAGCGCGCACCCGCCAGCGCCGCCACGAACCAGCGCATGCGCCGCTGCGCGCACGATGCTCGATCGCCATCAGCGCCGCCGGCGTCACGATCAGCGTCAGCACGGTCGCAAAGCCGAGCCCGAACACGATCGCGGTGGAGAGATTGATCCACCACTGCGTCGCCGGCGCGCCGATCGTGATCTCGCGCGTCATGAACTCGATGTTCATGCCGAACGCGATCGGCAGCACGCCGAGGATCGCCGTCACCGCGGTCAGCACCACCGGGCGCGCGCGCTCGCGGCAGGTCTCGAGGATCGCCTCGTAGGCCGCCACGCCCTCGCGCCGCAACCGGTCGTAGGTGTCGATCAGCACGATGTTGTTGTTCACGATCACGCCCGCATTGGCGATCACGCCGATGCCGGTCATCACCACGCCGAACGGCTGCCCCATGATCATGAGCCCGAGCAGCACGCCGAAGGTCGACAGCACCACGGCGGTGAGCACCAGGCCGACCGAGGTCAGCTTGTTGAACTGCGCCAGCAGGATCGCGAAGATCAGGAAGATCGCGGTGCCGAACGCCTTGATCAGGAAGGCGCCGGCCTTCTCGCGCTCCTCGTCCTCGCCCTTGAGCTTGAAGATGACGCCTGGACCGAGATCGGCCTTGGCGAGCTCGCGCGGCGATCTCCTGCTGCACCTTGGCGGCCTGCACGCCTTCGGCGATGTTGGCGGACACCGTCATCACGCGGTTGCCGTTGACGCGGTTGATGTAGCCGACGCGCGGCGCCGGCACGCGCTTGCACGAAGTTGCCGATCGGCACGTGGCCGCATCTGGGTCTGCACGCGCAGATCGTCGATCTGGTCGAGGCTGCGCCGGTCCGGCGGGAAGCGCACCAGGATGTCGACCGACTTGTCGCTGTCGACCGGCCGATATTCGGTCGCCTTGAGGCCGTTGGTGACGAGCTGGACGGCGCTGCCGACGGTGTTGACGCCGGCGCCGTATTTCGCCGCCTCCGCCTTGTCGACCTCGATCTTCCAGTCGATGCCGGGCAGCGGCTGGCCGTCGTCGAGATCGCGGATGTCGTCGCGCGCGGCGAGGATCGCGGTGACCTTCTTGGCCGCCGCCGGCAGCACCGCCGGATCGAGCGCGCCGAGCTGCACCTGGATCGGCTTGCCGGTCGGCGGTCCGCGCGCGCGGCGCGGTCACCTCGACCAGGATGCCGGGAATGTCCGCGGTCTTGGCGCGGATGGCGTCCATGATCTCGTGCGCGGGCGCACGCGTGATCGCCAGTCGGTCGAACTCGAACTGGATGACGCCGATCGTGTCCTCGGTGATCTCGCCCATGCCGCGCGGCTGCTCGCCGATGCGCGTGTAGACGGTCTTGAGGCCCGGGAACGCCAGCACGCGCTTCTCGACCTCGGCGACGATGCGATTCTTCTCGTCGAGCGACGAGGTTGCCGCGCGCATGCACGATCACCTGGCCGTAGTCCGGCTCGACGCTCGGGAAGAATTCGACGCCGCGGCCGAACTTGCCGTAGGCCATCTGCACCGCGACCAGCAGCAGCGACCGCGAGCGTCAGCGTCAGACCGGGCCGGCGCAGCGCCAATCGGACGGTGCGCATGTAGGGACCTGTGTCCTTCGTGCGCTCGTCATGCGGGACGGGCGACGCCTTGCCGAGCAGCGCGCCGAGCGTCGGCGTGAAGAACAACGCAACCACCAGCGACGCAGACAGCGTCGCGATCAGCGTGATCGGCAGATATTTCATGAACTGCCCGACGACGCCCGGCCAGAACAGCAGCGGCGAGAACGCCGCGATGCGGGTCAGCGTGGCGGCGATCACCGGTCCCGACATCCGCTTGGCGGCGAGCGAATAGGCCTCGCGCGGCGGCATGCCTTCGGCCATCCGCCGCTCGGCGAATTCCGACACGATGATGGCGTCGTCGACCAGCATGCCGACGGCCAGAATGAGCGAGAACAGCACGACGATGTTCACGGTCAGGCCGGCAAGCTGCAGGCCGAGCACGCCGGCCAGGAACGACGCCGGGATCGCGATGCCGATGAACAGCGAGGCGCGGAAGCCGAGTGCGAACAGGATGATGACCACGACCAGCAGCACGCCGGTGGCGACCGAGTTCTGCAGGTCGCCGAGCATCTGCCGGATCACCTTCGACTTGTCCTGCGTGAAGGTGACGTGAACCGCTTCCGGCCAGGTCTTCTGCAATTCGCTGACGACATATTTCACCGCGTCGACGGTCTCGATCAGGTTGGCGCCGGTGCGCTTCGACACCTCGATGGTCATCGCCGGGCGGCCGTTGACCCGCGTCACCGAGGTCGCGTCCTTGAAGGTCGGCTTGACCTGCGCGATGTCCAGCAAGCGTCACGGTGGCCTTCTGGGAGGACACCACCGGGATCTTCAGGATGTCCTGCGGCTTCTCGAACAGCGACGGCACCTTGACGGCGAAGCGGCCGGTCTGGCCTTCGAGCGCGCCGGCCGCGATCAGCGTGTTGAAGGACGTGCGTGATCGAGCCGAGCTGCTCGAGCGACAAGCCGTAGCTGTTCATCAGGGTCGGATCGAGAATGATCTCGACCGCCTCGTCGCGGGCGCCGCGCAGTTCGGCCGACAGCACGCCGGGCGCCTGCTCGATGGCGTTCTTGGCGGCGCGCGCGATGCGCAGCAGCGTGCGTTCGGGCACGTCGCCCGACAGCCCGACCACCAGCACCGGATAGAGCGAGAGATTGACCTCGAGCACCTGCGGCTCGTCCACGTCGCGCGGCAGATCGTGCTTGGCGTTGTCGACCTTGGCGCGCACGTCGGCGAGCGCGGACTTGGAATCGAAGCCGGCCTCGAACTCGAGCAGCACGAAGCCGCCGCCCTCGAACGCGGTCGAGCGCATTTCCTTGACGTTGCCGACCGACTTGAGCTGGGTCTCGACCGGCCGCAGCAGCAGCCGCTCGGCATCCTCCGGGCTGATGCCGCGCTGCGAGAGCTGCACGTAGATGATCGGGATCTTGACGTCCGGCTCGGCCTCCTTCGGGATCGTCACATAGGCCACGAGCCCCGCCAGCAGCAGGAACAGCAGCGTCGCGATCGTCAGCCGCGCGTGGTCGATGGCGTAGTCGATGAAGCCGGGACATTTCGTCAGATCTCGCTTCGTTCTCGGTCCCGGTCTATTTCGCGGTCGCGGTCAGCTCGACCGCCGGCACCGCGTCGACCTTCTGGCCTTCGCGCACGAAATCCTGGCCCTGCACGATCACGCGGGTGCCGTCGGCGATGCCGCTGACCCACATGTAGGTTTGCTCGTCCTCGACCACCGTCGACCGGCACGAACCCGACGCATGTCGTCGTCGTTGACGGTGCGCACGCCGATTTCGCCGGCCGACGAAAAGGTCAGCGCCGAGCGCGGCACGCGCGTCGCCGACACCGGCGCCAGCGGGATCGAGACCTCGGCGGTGATGCCGTCGGGAATCGCGCCGTCGGCATTCGGCAATTCGATCTCGACCCGATAGGTGCGGGTGGTCGGCGCTCGCGGTCTTCGACGACGAAGCGGACGCGCCCGACCGCGGTCTCACCGGTGACCAGCCGCACCTTCGCGGTCTCGCCGACCTTGATGCCGGCGAGCTTGCGTTCGGATACCTCGACCACCGCCAGCATCGGATCGAGCGCCACGAGCGACGCGATCTCGCGGCCCGCGAACGAGAACGACGGCCTGGCCGACCTCGACCGCCACGTCGACGATCACGCCCGCCCACGGCGCGCGCACGACGCCGCGCTCGCGCTCGGCCAGCGCCAGCGCGAGCGTCGGCTTCGGCGGTCTTGAGCTGCGCTTCGAGGTTCGACGCAGCTTCGAGCCGCGGCATGGCGCCGCTGAGCGATCAGCGTTGCGCTTGGCCTCGAGCTCGGTGCGGCGCTGCGTGACCAGCGACTGCGCCTGCGCGACCTGCGCTTCGCGCGCCTCGTCCGACAGCACGGCGATGATGTCGCCCCTTGACCCAGTGAGCCACGCTGGACCCGGAGCTTCGGTCAGACGCCGCCGGTGCGCGCGGGAATGACGACGACGCGCTTGTCGGCCTCGGTGCGGCCGGACAGCACGAGCTTGCGGCTGTGCGGCACCGCATGGGTCTCGGCCACGGCGACGCGGAACAGCTTCTTCGCCTCGCCCTCGCCGGTGCGAACGGCGGCGCGGCTTTCCGCCGACTCGTGCGGCAGGAAATGCCCGGACGCGATCCAGAGCGCCGGCCGCGACAACGAGGCCGACGGCGGTGATGCGGCTTCCCTTCATCGGGCGCCCTCCTTGCTGTCGGCCGTCGCGGCGATTACGGGCTCTCGGTCACGCTTCTCGGACGGCCGCGCAGCATGTGCCGCGTGATGTCCATGAAGATCGGGAGCATGGCTTCGGGATCGAAGTCGGGATCGAGCGCGCGGCGCCACCAGACGCCGTCGGCGATGACCATCAGCATGGTCACGACGCCGTCGAAATCGACGTCGTCCGGAATGTCGCCGCGCGCGGCCGCGGCGCGCAGCGAGATCGATCAGCCAGTTCCGGACATCGGCGTCGAACGCGTTCGAGATGCGGGCGATCTCCGGATTGCGGCGGGCCTCGGCCATCACCTCGGTGCAGAGCAGCACCTGTTCGCTGCGGCCGCACCGCGAAGTGGTGGTGCGCCAGGCCTTCGAGCACGGCGAACAGTCCCTGCGAGAGATCGGCGCTGGCGAACTGCTGGCTCGACCTCGGCGCGGTCGCGCTCGGCAATGCCGGCGATCAGCGCTTCCTTCGACGGGAAGTAGCGATAGAGATTGCCCGGGCTCATGCCGGCCTCGGCGCAGATGTCCTGCATCGAGGCGCCGTGGAAACCCGGAACGCACGAAGCAGCGCTGCGCGGCCGCGAGGATTTCGGCGCGACGGTCAGATTGCAGCTGCGCATTGGCGCGGCGCATGAAGGTCCCCCTACCCTTGCAGCGCAACAATATGAGAATGAACGTTCGCTCGCAGAAATGGCGTTTCGTAAGGCGACCGATTGGATTGGCTGAGTGCCGTCGGCTTGTGACCGTCAATTTGGTCGGACTTTGGGCGACAAAACACACGTCAGCCGCGGTTTTCTCCGACTCGCCGCCTTGCTACCCCACCGACCGCCCCTATAATCCGCCGCTTCCTTTTGTGGCCTGTTCGAGGGGCTGATGGCCGGGAAGCCGGTTGCAATCATCATGGGCAGCCAGTCCGACTGGGCGACGATGAAGCACGCCGCCGAGACGCTGGACGCGCTGGGCGTCGGCTACGAAGCGCTGATCGTCTCGGCGCACCGCACGCCCGACCGACTGTTCAAGTTCGGGAAATCGGCCGGCCGGAAGGGCTTCAAGGTGGTGATCGCGGGCGCCGGCGGCGCCGCTCATCTGCCGGGCATGACGGCCTCCCTCACCTCCCTGCCGGTCTTCGGCGTGCCGATGAATACCCACGCGCTCGAGGGCAAGGACAGCCTCCTGTCGATCTTGCAGATGCCGGCTGGCATTCCGGTCGGCACGCTCGCCATCGGCAAGCCCGGCGCCATCAATGCTGCGCTACTGGCAGCCGCAGTGCTCGGCGCTGTCCGACGCCCGCCTCGCCAAGCGGCTCGCGGCCTGGCGGGACGCGCAGACCAAGTCGGTCGCCAAGCGCCCGAAGGATTGATGTGCTCAAGCCCGACTCGACCATCGGCATCCTGGGCGGCGGCCAGCTCGGCCGCATGCTCGCGCTCGCCGCCGCGCAGCTTGGCTTCAAGTGCCACGTCTTCGCGCCCAATCCGGATGCACCGGCCTTCGACGTCGTGCATCGCGTCACCACGCGCGGACTATACCGACACCGGCGCACTCGACCGATTCGCCGCCGACGTCGACGTGATCACCTACGAGTTCGAGAACGTGCCCGCCGAAACCGCCATCTTCCTGTCGGCCCGCAAGCCGGTGCTGCCGGATCCACAGGTGCTGGCGATCACCCAGGACCGCGCCGTCGAGAAGGAGTTCGTTGCCCGGCCTCGGCATCCCGGTGACGCCGTTCGCGCGCGTCGATGCCGGCGACCGGATCGCGGCTGCGCTCGATCGCGTCGGGCTGCCGGCGGTACTGAAGACGCGGCGGTTCGGCTACGACGGCAAGGGCCAGACGACGATCCGTCGCCGGCACGCGACCTCGACGCCGCGTGGCGCGAGATCGGCGGCCAGCCAGCGATCCTCGAAGCCTTTATCCCGTTCGATCGCGAAGTGTCGATCGTGGCCGCGCGCTCGCGGACCGGCGAGGTCGAGTGCTTCGACCTGACCGAGAACGAGCATCGGGACCATATTTTGAAGGTCTCGCGGGTACCCGCCAACGTGCCCGCCGACGTCGCCACCGAGGCGCGCCGTATCGGCGGCGCGATCGCAAACGCGTTCAACTACGTGCGGCGTGCTGGCGGTCGAGATGTTCGTCGTCCGCACCGACAGGATCACGCAATTGCTGGTCAACGAGATCGCGCCGCGCGTGCACAATTCCGGGCACTGGACGATCGACGGCGCCTCGGTCTCGCAGTTCGAGCAGCACATCCGGGCGGTTGCCGGTTGGCCGCTCGCCAAGCCGCTGCGGCGAGGCCGGGTCGAGATGACGAATCTGATCGGCGCCGAGGTCGATGACTATGCGCGCTGGCTGACGGTGCCGGGCGCGAGCGTCCATCTCTACGGCAAGGCCCATGCTCGCCCTGGCCGCAAGATGGGGCATGTGACGCAGGTCTTCGACGAGTGAATGAACAATGAGTGGCTTAGCGGTGCACCGGTTGAACGCCGACCGCTCCACATGATGTCGCTTAGCCCTTCAACATCTCCAGCGCGGCCGCGTGCACGCGCTTGTCGCCGGCCGCGACGATACGGCCGCCGGCAAATGGCGGCTCGCCCTCCCAGGTCGTGATGACGCCGCCGGCGCCCTGAATGATCGGCACCAGCGGCAGCACATCGTAGGGCTTGAGCTCGGTTTCGATGACGAGATCGACATGCCCGGCCGCGAGCATGCAGTAGGCGTAGCAGTCGCCGCCGTAGCGCGAGAGCCGCACCGCATCCTCGACCCGGCCGAAGGTCGCACGATCGCCGCCGTTCATCAGCCGCGGGACTGGTCGTGAACAGCACCGCGTCGGACAGCGCCTCGCACGGCCGCACCATGCAACGCGCGCTCGCCGGCCGGGCCGCGGTAGTGCGCGGCGCCGCCGTCGCCGCTGAAGCGCTCGCGGGTGAAGGGCTGGTTCATCATGCCGTACACCGGCGCGCCCGTTACCGCAGCAAGCCGATCAGCGTGCCCCAGGCCGGCATTCCGCAGATGAACGACTTGGTGCCGTCGATCGGGTCGAGCACCCAGACGTATTCGGCCTCCGGCTGCTGGCTGCCGAATTCCTCGCCGATGATGCCGTGGTCCGGGAACGTGCGGCGGATGAGGGCGCGCATGGCGGTCTCGGCCGCGTGATCGGCCGCGGTGACGGGATCGAAGCTGCCGGAGCGGCTCTTGTCCGAAACGCTCAGGGCGGTGCGAAAGAACGGCAGGATGGTCTCGCCCGAGATGGTCGCAAGCTCGTTCAAAAAGGCCGAAAAATCGATCGCCGTCATGCCGCCTCCCCGCGGAGACCGTACTCGGGCTCGACCATACGCGTGAGCCTTCGATCTGCGCCGCCCACTTCTTTAGGTGAGAGCGCGGCGGGAGGCAAAACCGATTGCGCACCTTGGCGACCCCCGTTCCGTCTGATCGGCGCTCATACGGCACCGGCGCCGGCCCGGCTTGCCGGGCTTTCGCCATCGTGCAACGAGAACGCACCGGCTGCGCCGGAGCTTGGGAATGATCCGACCAGAGCCAATCGGCCCCTGACGGCTTTCGATCCAGGGCTGCGCGCGCAGTTGGCAGGGCCGGGACCCTCTCATGCTTGTGCCAACGCGCGGTTCGCAACCGACGAACTTCGGCGCTGCCGTCGTCGCGCTCGTCGGCACGCTGATTGCGATCTACATCGTCAGTCAGTTCCTGCGCAATTCGATCGGCGTGATCGCGCCCAATCTGGCGAGCGAACTCGGCATGTCGCCGGCCGAGATCGGGCTGATGTCGAGCGTGTTCTTTTTCGCTTTCGCGGCGGTGCAAATTCCCCTCGGCATGGCGCTCGACCGATTCGGCCCGCGCCTCTGCCTGCTGGCCGGTGCGGCGATCACGGTGCTGGGTGCGATCGTGTTTGCCGTGGCGCCTTCGCCGCACGGTGCTCATCTGCGGCCGGGCCCTGCTGGGTATCGGCTCGTCAAGCGCTTTCATGGCATCGCTCGCGGTCTATGCGCGCCGGTTTCCGCCGGATCGCTTCGCCACCCTGGTCGGGCTGCAACTCGGGATCGGCACCGTCGGCACGCTGATCGCGACGGCTCCGCTGGCATTCTCGACGGCGGCGATCGGATGGCGCGGCAGCTTTCTCCTGGTCGGCGCGTTCACGTTCGCGGTCGGCATGCTCATCGCCTTCGTGATCCGCGACGACGAAACGGCCTCCGGCCCGGTCCGCGCCGAGCGCTGGGGCGAGAGCATGGCCGGCATCGTGGCGGTGATCCGCACGCCCTCGGTCGGGCGGCTCTTCTTGATGAATATCGTGGTCTATTCCTCGTTTTCGATGATCGTCGGCCTGTGGGGCGGCCCTTACCTGACGCACATCTACGGCTACACCCTCGAGGAGCGCGGCAGCCTGCTGCTCATTCCGGTGCTGGCGCAGATCGTCGGCTCGCTGATCTGGGGGCCGATGGACCGCGTCGCGGGCGGTTACAAGCTGCCGGTTCTGGTCGGCGCGGGCGGCAGCGCAGCGGCGCTCGCCTACCTCGCGGTCGTCGGCACGCTGAGCCAAGCTGGTGCTGATCGCGTGGTTCGCGATCTTCGGCTTTCTGTGCGCGTTCGGGCCGGTGCTGATTGCACACGGCAGGTCGCTGTTTCCGCTTCACCTGGTCGGACGAGGGCTCACGATCCTCAACATGGGATCGATGGGCGGGACGTTCCTGGTGCAAATCATCAGCGGATTCGTGATCGAACTTTTTCCCACAACGCCAGACGGCGCCTACGCGCTCGACGCCTACCGTGCCGTGTTCGGCCTGCAGGCGATCCTTATCCTATTGGCTTGTCTTGCTTATTTTGGATCGCGCGACCCCGGGGAAGCGCTCCGGTGAGGTACAAGCCCTGCGCCGGACGCATACAAGTTAGGTCAATATCACTTACTTTTACTCTTGCCTTTTGTGCGGTGCGGTGCCATGTTGTTGCGGTGCGGTAGCGCCTCGCGTTACCGCCGCCCTCCTTGGGCGTTTCCTCCCTAGACTTGGGCCGCTCGGCAACGAGCGGCCCCTTTTTCTTGTTGGCGATTGCTATTCCGCCGCCGCCCGATAGGGCCGCAATTCCTCGATCGGGATTGCCGCCACGCGATCGGCCAGAAGTCTCCAGGTCCGCCGCCACGCGCGCGAAGCGTCGGCGAGCGCTCGATAGCGCCGCTCGTCCATGTAGAGCGCCCGGTTGAATTCGAGCTGCATCGCATGCAGCCCGGCGGCCGGGTTGCCGTAATGCTCGGTGATGAAGCCGCCCGCATAGGGCTTGTTGCGGCTGACCGAATAGCCCTGCCCGCGCAGCGTCGTCTCGATCGTCTCGGCGACCGCCGGTACGCAGCTCGTGCCGTATCGGTCGCCCAGCACCACGTCGGCCCGCGGCCGCTCGTCCTTCGAGCCGGCGGTCGAGGGCATCGAGTGGCAGTCGATCAGCACCGCCGACGCCGAAATCGCGATGGATCACGGGTGAACAGCCGGCGCAGCGCCCGGTGATAGGGCTTGTATAGCGTCTCGATCCGCCGGATGGCGTCGTCGACCGGGATGCGCTGGCCGTAGATTTCCTGCGCATCGCCCACCACCCGCGCGATCGTGCCCAGTCCGCCGGCAACCCGCATCGAGCGGGTGTTGGCGAACGACGGCAGCCGACCATCGAACATGCGCGGATCGAGCTCGTAGGGCTCGCGGTTGACGTCGACATAGCAGCGCGGAAAATGCGCCCGCATCAGCGGATAGCCGCGTCGGACCACGCCGAGCGCCAGTTCGTCGACAAACGAATCTTCCGAGCGCCGCAGGGTGGCGGATATCGAGTCGCGATGCGGCCAGGAAGCCGCGCGGGTAGATGCTGCCGCTGTGGGGCGAGTTGAACACGTACCGGCCCGATCCATTCGGCCGGCTCGATGATCTCGAAGGGCGGGTCGAGCTCGTCTTTCGTGTTCGCGCATGATCGGGAGGTGGCCTTGCTGAGAACTGCTGGATGCGCGCCTCAGTTTTCCAGCATCACTATCGCTGGAAACGCGCTATTGTCCATGGGTCTTAAGCTGGATGGCCGGCTGTCGACAGTAGTTCTGCGGGCGGGTTCACCCGTTGTTTACCCGGCATCTGGTTTATGGAGCCGAGGACAAGCGGGGGGCGGGAGCCGTAGCTCACACCCGCAGCGGGCAGGACAATGGCGAAGATTATTCTGGCCGAAGATGACGGCGACATGCGGCGCTTTCTGGTGAAGGCGCTGCAGAACGCCGGCTACGAGGTGATCTCGTTCGACAACGGACTCTCCGCCTATCAGCGGCTGCGCGAGGAGCCGTTCGAGCTGCTGCTCACCGATATCGTCATGCCGGAAATGGACGGCATCGAGCTGGCGCGCCGCGCGTCCGAGCTCGATCCCGACATCAAGATCATGTTCATCACCGGCTTCGCGGCGGTCGCGCTCAATTCCAATTCGGCCGCCCCCAAGAACGCCAAGGTCCTGTCCAAGCCGGTGCACCTGCGCGACCTCGTCAACGAGGTCCAGAAGATGCTGGCGGCTTGAGCCGTCGCCGGTCGGGTACCCGCGCCTTGCCTCGGTGGGATGGAGCCGATATGAGGGGCAGCTGCCGATTGGTGGGTCCGGGCGCGTAGCTCAGCGGTAGAGCACTACCTTGACATGGTAGGGGTCACAGGTTCGATCCCTGTCGCGCCCACCACTGCGAAATCAACAAGCTGGCGTCATGCCGGCGGACGACCTGCCGGCCTAATTGCTAGCGTTCAAGCCAGCGAGTCGACGTCGTGCACCGCCAGTCCGTAGGGCATGTGCTCCTGGATATCGCGCAGCACTTCGGCTTGCGCCGCCGGGATGGCGATTGCCAGCGAACGTCCGTCCGCGGTCATGAACTGTGCGACGAACTTGCCGTCGTGCGGTCCGTGAATTTGAATCATAGCGGCCATGTCGATCACCGTTCTCTCTTCTTGGACAGCATCGCCATCCTGTGATCGTCACGCTATGACCTGACGCGCATTTGCACTGTGCCGGCCATCACACCGATGCGCTTTGTGCCGCGCGTGTGCGGCGACACTCGCTTCGAGCGATCACCGTCCGGCAATTTTCAATTCGTCGATTCCGTGTTGCCGGTCACATCGCACATCTGCGTCACGATCGATCCTTCCGGCATCAGGGCTACAACCGGAGGATCAAACATGAGCGTACTCAATTCGTCTCGCAACAAAGCCACCCTTGCTCTCATTGCCGGCGCGTTTGCGCTGTTGCTCGCGGCGCCGACCGGCGCGTCGGCGCAGGCCAACGCGCCCGTGGCCATCACGCAGGCCTCGCCGCCGAAGCAGGTCGGACTGTGGATGGTCAACGCCTGGAATCGCGGCAATGTCGGTTCGCACTGCAGCGCAGAGCGGCCATTACCGGGCGCGACCAGCAGCGGCGGCGCGCTGCAGTTCGTCCTCGTGCGCTATCCCGGCGGCTATCGCATCGCGCTCGCCGCCGAGGAATGGGATCTCAAGCCGCAGGCGGCGTTCCCGGTCGAGCTCAACGCCCCGCCGGTGATGCAGAACGATGCGACCGCCATCGCCGTGACGCCAAAACTGGTGGTGATCGATCTCGGCGCCGACGGCAAGTTCATGCAGAAGCTCGCCGGCGCCCCGATGATCGAGGTCAAGACCGCGCAGGCCGCTTTCAAGCTGCCGCTCGAAGGTTTCGCGGACGCCTTGTCGGCAGTCGATGCCTGCTACGGGACGATGCGGAAGGCGGCAACCAATCCGTTCGCCGCGCCCGATGCGCCGAAGACCGCGAGCGCCAAGTAAACTCGCAATAGCGATTGAAGCTCGGCATCGCGCAGCGTAGCGCGGTGCCGGGTTCGTTTGTGATTCACAGAGCCGTCGCGAAAGCGTTGAGTCGCTGTCAGAAACAACCCGCATCTTCCGCCGCAACAATTCGACGGCGGAGGCCCCATGGCCGTCACCATCCGAGGCGGCGCGGCAGCGCGCCTGCTGACGCGGCGACGCTTCTTGCGCACGGCGGCTTCGACCGCATTGCTGACTGTCGGCGGCGGCATCGCAAGGCCATCGATCAGCCGCGTCGCAGATCGGCCCGTAGTCACGCACGGTATCCAGTCCGGCGACGTGTCGGTCGATTCCGCCGTGGTGTGGGCGCGGGCCGACCGGCCATCGCGCATGCTGGTTGAGGTCGCCACCACCGACAGCTTCAAGACCATTCGCAATGTGGTCCAGGTCGACGCGCTTGCCGAGTCGGACTTCACCGCAAAGGTCCTGCTCGAAGGATTGCCGGCCGGACAGGACATCTTCTATCGCATCCGGTTCGAGGACCATTCGTTTCCGACGGTCATGAGCGAACCCTCGGTCGGACGCTTCCGCACCGCGCCGAGCGAGCGGCGCGCGGTTTCGTTCCTCTGGTCCGGCGACACTGCCGGCCAGGGGTGGGGCATCGACGAGGCCCGCGGCGGCATGCGCACCTACGCCACCATGCTACGCAACCGGCCCGACTTCTTCATTCACTGCGGCGATCACATCTATGGCGACTGCCCGGTGCCGGCGCAGCGGCTGCTACCGAACGGCGAGACGTGGAACAACCTGGTCACCGAGGACAAGTCGAAGATTGCGCGGACGCTGTCGGAGTTCCGCGGCCACTACAAATACAATCTGCTCGATCGCAACGTCCGCGCCTTCAATGCCGAAGTGCCGGTGCTTGCCCAATGGGACGATCACGAGGTCACCAACGACTGGTGTCCGGGCGAAAACCGGCGCGGCGGGCCGTATGGCGACGCGAGCATCCTCCAGCTCACCGCGCGCGGCGGCCGCGCCTTTCATGAGTTCATGCCGATCCGCACCACGCAGGCGGAAGCCGGCCGCGTCTACCGCCGGATCCCCTACGGTCCGCTGCTCGACGTGTTCATGCTCGACATGCGTTCGTACCGCGAAATCAACCGCTACGACGGCGCACGCGCCGACATCCTGGGGCCAACGCAGCTCGCGTGGCTCAAGCGCGAACTGATGCGCTCGCAGGCGACCTGGAAGGTGATCGCGGCCGACCTGCCGATCGGCGTGGTGAGCCACGATGCGATTGCGCTCGGGCGACGGACCGCCGCAGAGCCGCGAGTGCGAGATCGCCGAACTCTTGGCCTTCATCAAGCACGCCGGCGTGCGCAACACGGTGTGGCTCACCGCCGACATGCACTACACCGCCGCGCATTATTACGATCCCAACCGGGCGATGTTCCAGGACTTCGAACCGTTCTGGGAATTCATCTCCGGGCCGCTGCACGCCGGCACCTGGCGGCCGCAGCCGCTCGACAATACGTTCGGTCCGCGCGCGGTGTTTCAGAAGGGTTGCGGCGCCGGTCAGCCGGACGACCTTGCGCCCTGCTTCGGCCTGCAGTTCTTCGGCCAGGTGACGATCGACGGCGCGAGCGGAGCGATGACGGTGACGCTCAAGGACGTCGCCGACCAGGATCTCTGGTCGGTCCGGATCGAGCCTCGCGTAGAGAAGTGGTCGCGCCGCACGCTGCCGCCGCGCGGCTGATTCGCACGAGACGGCGAGCGCCGAAAATCGACGGCTGCGCCGCCGTTACGTGCCGATCTTGCCTCCGCCACGCCGGGTGACGACCACGACGGACGGACGCGGCGGCAGCTTCGGATCGAAGTCGGGCCAGCGCGTCGAGGGATCTTCGAAGCTCGACGGCCGCCCGAACGCCTTCCATTTCGGGCCGTCATCGCCGGGATGCTGAATGGCGACGAACAGCGTCTCGTCGTCGGGCGTGAACTCGGGTCCGCACAGTTCGGCGCCGGCCGGGCAGCGGAAGAACAGCTTCGAGGTGCCACGACCCTCGCCTTCGGTCTCCAGGCCCCACAGGCCGTCGGAGCGGCCGGTGTCCCGATCGGAGTTGCCGTCGGTTGCGATCCACAGCCGGCCTTCCGAATCGAACGCGCAGTTATCCGGCATGCCGAACCAGCCGTCCTTCGTCGTGGCGGACGAGAAGCTCGCGCCGACCGCCGCCACCGACGGATCGCCGCACTTCACCAGAATCTCCCACGAGAACCTGGTGGCGGCGTGGTCACCGCCCGGCGGGATCATCTCGATGATGTGACCGAATCGGTTGTTGGCGCGCGGATTGGCAGCGTCGGCTTCCTTGCGGTTCGTATTGTTCGTCATGATGACGTAGACCCTGTTGGTCTTGGGGTTCGCCTCGACGTCCTCGGGCCGGTCCATCTTGGTTGCACCGAGCAGATCGGCGGCGCGCCGCGTCTCGATCAGAACGTCGGCCTGGCTGTTGAAGCCGTTCGCTTCGGTTAGCGGCCCTTGTCCGTAGACCATCGGCAGCCAGTCGGCGCTGCCGTCGGCGTTGTAACGCGCCGCATAGAGCGTGCCGTCGTCGAGCAGGTTGCGATTGGCGGCAGGGTTGGTCCGGTCGACCATGCCGCGCGTGACGAATTTGTAGACATAGTCGAACCGCTCGTCGTCGCCGGTGTAGAGAACATATCGGCCATCGCGGTTGACAATGCCGGTGGCGCCCTCGTGCTTCATGCGGCCGAGCGCGGTGCGCTTGCGCGGCGTCGAAGCCGGGTCGAACGGATCGATCTCGACGATCCAGCCGAAACGGTTGGCCTCGTTCGGCTCCTTGGTGATGTCGAAGCGATCGTGCCACTTGCCCCAGGAGTACCAGTTGCCCGGCGCGCCGTAGCGCGCGAGGTTCCTCGCTTCCGGATGGTCGTCGGCGAGCTTCCCCCAGAAGTAGCCGTGGAAGTTCTCTTCGCAGGTGAGCCAGGTACCCCACGGCGTGATGCCGCCGGCGCAGTTGTTGACCATGCCGAGCACGCGGCGGCCGGATCGGATCCGCCTTGGTCTTCATCCGGTCATGGCCGGCGGCCGGGCCGGTGATCTCCATCGGAGTGTCGGCATCGATGCGGCGGGCGATATTTCGAATCCGGCACCACGCGCCACTTGCCATTCTCGCGCCGGACCTCCAGCACCGCGCCGCCGTGCGCCGCCATCTCGATGTCGGCGAGTTCCCTGGTGATCTTGGCGAAATTCTGCGCCTTGCTCTCCTGCTCGACGCCGATGCCGGGGAACATCAGCTCTTCGTTGGTGTATTCGAGATTGACGACCAGCAGGCCGTGCTGCGACGGGTTGGCGGCGCCGGGCATCGGCAGATAGCCGAGAAAGTCGTTGTTGTAGCCGAACTGCAGTTTCTGCGCGGCCGCGCTCTGCTTCATCGGATCGAAGGCGGGCGCGCCCGGAAGCACCACATCGCCCCAGCGGATCAGGATGTCGGCATCGTAGCCGTCGGCAACGTGATGCTTCTCGTCTACGCCGGCTGCGACTTCCTTGAACGGAAAGCGGCCATTGCCCTGCGCCTGGGCACGGCTGGCGGCAGCAATGGCGAGCGGACTCACGGTCGCGGCGATGGCGGCCACACCGAGCGTGCCCTTGAGCAGATCGCGCCGGTTAAAGCGGGTCGCGATGACGTCGCCGATCGTAGGGTTGTCGCTGGGGTTGCGCCCAACATCCTCCGACGCTTCGAAGGCTTGCGCGCGCGTATGGGGGTATCGGTCCATGCCGCGATTCCGTGGTTTCGGGGGGACTGGGGAAAGTCTGGACTTTCTCTAGAATCTCCGGATGACGGTTCGATGACAGGTCGCCAACAGCAGCGCGACTGCGCAAGTCGCCGCACGAGCCGGCGCCAGCGCGCCGCAAATGGACGGTTCCTTCGGTCCCCCGCGACGTACTATCCTCCCCGCCCCGCAGCGGAGAAGACCATGATCATCGACTGGCACTCGCACATCTATACGCCCGAAGAAGCCGCCGCCGATCTCGGTACCATCGACGGTAAGCGCGGCCCGCGCTGGGGCGAGCGCGGGTGCCCAATGGTGCTCGAGAACTTCCTCGACGCTCACTACAAGAATGGCATCGACATCAGCGTGGTGACGAACGCGGCGCATTATCTGCGCGGCAAGGCCGAGAACGAGGAATTGCCGGCGGTGCAGAAGTGGACCGACTACGCCGCCGAGGTGCAGGAGAAGCACAAGGGCGTGCTCTACTCGTTCGCCACCATCCTGCCGTGCGGCGGGCCGGCTTTCGTCAAGGAGACCGAGCGCGCGATCCGCGAGCTGCGGCCTCAAGGGCGTGTTCATCAACTCCAGCCACAAGGGCCACTATCCGGACGACGACGAGGCGCGCCCGTTCTGGGAACTGGTGCAGGACCTCGACGTGCCGGTGATGATCCATCCGCCGCACATCGGCTTCGGCGAGGAGCGCATGAACGATCTACCGACTCGCGTCCAGCGATCGGCCGGCCGTTCGATCTCTGCCTCGCGCTCGGCCGGCATGATCGTGCGCGGCATCCTGGAGGATTTTCCGCGGCTGAAGATCGTCGGCGTCGCACGGCGGCGGCGGCATCTGCGAGACCATCAGCCGGATGGACTACGCCTAGGAGCTGCAGGACGAGGCGTTCTTCCTCGGCTCCTACACGCCGATGAAGATCAAGCACGCAGCCGAGCCACTACCTGAAGAAGATGTATCTCGACACCGTGACCTACAACGCGCCGGCGGTGCAGCATGGTGCTCGACTGGGTCGGGCCCGACCAGGTGCTCTACGGCAGCGACGCCCCTCCGCTGACCTCGCTCAAGCCGCGCGCCATCAAGCTCATCCGCGATCTCGACATCCCCGAGCCGCAGCGCGAGGCGATCTTCTGGAAGAATGCTGCGAGGCTCCTCAAGCTACCAATCGCCGACGCCGCCAAGGCCGCTTGACGTTCCGAGAGGCCGCCTGAATCGTCCGGAAAGGTTGACGAGCGCCCCCCGCATCCCTAGTTTCCGCGCACATTTCTCCCAACATCAGCACTTGCCGCACGGCCGTGCAGAACTCCGATAGAGCGTGCCATGAAAGTCCGTAACTCGTTGAAATCGCTGCGCGGCCGCCATCGCGACAATCGCCTGGTCCGCCGCAAGGGCAGGCTTTACGTGATCAACAAGACCCAGCGCCGCTTCAAGGCACGCCAGGGCTGAGATCGCTTCGCCTCATCGACCGGATGGCCGGGCCGGGTCCCGGCCATCGGCATTTTGCAGAGGCATCATTGCGGCGGCGTGCTCCAGCTCGGCCGTAACCGTCGGAAACAGTTCGACTTTATTAATAGTGTGTTAATTGCCAATGCGCCCCGCACACTCAGTGTTGCCGGCCGGCAACGCGCACCAACATCACGGCGGCTTGACCATTTCTTATCTTTATTGTCGCGCAACCCGAGATTACGTTGCGTTTCATGAGCCCGCAATTCCGAGCCGCCGCCCTCATCGTGCTGTTTGCCGCCGTCGTGTCGGCGACCACCGCGCGGACCAAATCGCAACGGATGATCGAACCGCCGAAGGACTTGCCGCGGGCGCAGACCGGCGACACCAACGTCAATCTCGACCGGTTGTTCGAGGCGCTCAAGATCGCGCCCGACGCCGACAGCGCCAAGTACATCGAGGGCCGCATCTGGGCGCTGTGGTTCGCGTCCGGCAGCGATACCGCCAACCTGCTGATGAGTCGCGTCAAGACCGCGACCGACGCCAAGGATGTCGATCTCGCCCTGAAGCTCCTGAATTCCGTCATCGACATCAAGCCGGACTTCCTGGAGGCATGGAACCGGCGCGCCACGCTGCACTTCATGAAGAAGGAGTACGGGCCGCGCGCTCGCCGACCTTCAGCAGGTGCTGATGCGCGAGCCGCGGCATTTCGGTGCGCTCTCCGGGCTCGGCATCATTCTGCAGGAGACTCGGCGACGACAAGCGCGCGCTCGAAGCCTTCCGCCGTGCGATCGCGATCCATCCTCACCTCGAGCGGATTCCCGACCTCGTGAAGAAGCTCTCCGAGAAGGTCGACGGCCGGGATATCTGATCCCGCGCGGGCTCGGCCTGAACTCCATCCCCATGATTTGAAACGAGCAGCCCCGCACCTCCGGCGGGCCGGCCGCTGTGGGCAAATCTTGGCTCGCAAGCCGCGCATCCCGGACTGCAACCATTTGGCGCGGTCGCGGGTTATCGCGCCGAACAATCCCTCAAACCGAAGTTGCCTGCGCACGCGCGGGTGCAGGAGCGTCGCCTTGTTCATGCTTGTGCGAGTGGTCGTTACCTTTTCCGCCATCGTCATCGTCTGCGTTGCCGCCAATGCCCCGGTCCGCGGCCGCAATGTGTCCTGTGCCATCGTCGGCGACAGCATCGCGGTTGTCGCCGGTAAGCACCTGCGGTCCTGCAAGATGAATGCGAAGATCGGCATCTCGTCGGGTGCCGTCATCGCGCGCGTCGACCCGTCTGCCGAAATCAATGTGGTATCCGCCGGCAGCAACGACCCGGACAATCCGGCCTTGCGCGAAAACCTCGAACGGATTCGTGAGCGCGCCCACCGCGCGATCTGGATTCTGCCGGCCGTGCTGAATGCGCGTGAGATCGTGCGGGCTGTGGCGGCACGGCACGGCGATCCGATCGTGTCGTTCACGCCGTCGCGCGACCAAGTCCATCCGCAGTCGGAGAATGCGCTCGCCCGCGCCATCGACGCCGCAATTGCACGATCGGGCGAAGCCACGCCGAGCGGCGGTTAGCGTATTCTACTCGCGCGCGGCCTCCGCGCCGACGAACGCGATCCGCAGCATGTTGGTGGCGCCCGGCGTGCCGAGCGGCACGCCGGCGACGATGATCACGCGCTGGCCCGGCTTGGCGAAGCCGTCCTTGAAGGCGAGGCGGCAGGCGCGTTCCACCATGTCGTCGAGATCGTGCGCGTCCTCTGCCACGATGCAGTGCACGCCCCAGACCAGCGAGAGCCGCCGCCCGGTCGAGAGCTTCGGCGAGATCGCCACGATCGGCGATGTCGGCCGCTCGCGCGCGACGCGCAACGCGGTCGAACCCGAACGACGTCCAGCAGACGATGGCCGACGAGGTCGAGCGTCTCGCGCGATCTGGCGCGCCGCCGCCGCGATGGCGTCGGCGCCGGTCGCCTCCGGCTCGGTGCGCTGGGCGTGGATGATGGTGCGATAGAGTCGGGTCGCTCTCCACTTCCTCGGCGATGCGGTTCATGGTGGCGACCGCCTCGACCGGATATTGGCCGGCTGCGGATTCCGCCGACAGCATCACGGCGTCCGCGCCCTCGAAGATCGCGGTCGCTACGTCGGAGACCTCGGCGCGGGTCGGCACCGGGCGCGTGATCATCGATTCCAGCATCTGCGTCGCGACCACCACCGGCTTGCCGGCGCGGCGCGCCGTCGCGCGTCATCTGCTTCTGCACGCCCGGCACCTTCTCGAGCGGCATCTCGACGCCAAGATCGCCGCGCGCCACCATCAGCGCGTCGGTCAAGATCGAGGATCTCGTCGAGCCGGTTCGACCGCCTGCGGCTTCTCGATCTTGGCCATCACGGCGGCGCGGCCGCGCGTGATCTTCTTCGCCTCGGCGATGTCCTCCGGCCGCTGCACGAACGAGAGCGCCACCCAGTCGATGCCGGCGTCGAGCGCGGCATCGAGATCGGAGCGGTCCTTTTCGGTCAGCGCGGAGAACGGCACCATCGGTGTCGGGCAGGCTCACGCCCTTGCGGTCCGACAGCTTGCCGCCGACCTCGACGCGCGTGACGATCCGGCCCTTCGTCCACCTCGGTGGCGGTCGAGCCTGATCTTGCCGTCGTCGAGCAGCAGGCGTGTGGCCGGGCTCGATGGCGGCGATGATTTCCGGATGCGGCAGATGCACGCGTTTGGCGTCGCCGGGCGCCGGATCGGCGTCGAGCACGAAGGTCTCGCCGTGCGACCAGCGTCGCCGGACCGCCGGCGAAGCTGCCGACCCGCAGCTTCGGTCCCTGCAGGTCGACCAGGATGCCGATCGGGCGGCCGTGCTCGGTCTCGACCGCGCGGATCGTCGCCACGAGCTCGCGCATGCGCGTCGTGGCGTGGTGTGGCTCATGTTGATGCGGAAGACGTCGGCGCCGGCCCGGAACAGCTTCGCGATCGCGTTTCGGTCGGAGGACGCCGGACCGAGCGTCGCGACGATTTTGGTCCGGCGCAGACGTCGCATCAGTTGCGGCTTCGGGACGGAGGCGTCGGGCGGCCGGCCGGGTGGCCGGCGGCGGCGTCTGAAGCATCGGGACACGCGACTGCAGCGGGCTGCATCGGCGCCTGGTCGGCCGATTCGGTGAGCTGGACGGTCCAGGACGGCTGGTCGCCGGTATCGACCTCGAAAAAGCCGGTGCGGTCGTAAGCCGCGCGCCAGACAATCCTCGGTGCCGCGGATGGTGAATTCCTTTTCCCGCGTGCACATGAAGGCCTGGCCCGACCATTCGCCGCCACGATCGTAGTCGACCGCGTAGATGTAATAGAAGCGGGCGACCAGGCGAGCCGCGCAGCACGGTCTCGCAGCTGCGGGCCGCGATGTTCCACCAGCCCTCGGTGGTCCAGCCTTCGTTCTCCTTGTAGCCGACCGCGATACCGACCCGGCTTGCCGGTGTTGTTGCAGAGGCGGAAATCGGCCCGGGCCGGCTCCGAAATCAGGGCGAAAGCGGCTGCGACGAAGCGCGCCGCAGGCGAACGCGCGGATGCCAGCGCCAGGACGCGGCAGGTGCTGCGCCCAATGTCGGTTCCGTCATGTGTCTATCCCGCCCGCATTCCGAGCCGGGACCGACAACCCGAACCGGATATCGCTGGAACCCTCAGGGGCTGTCAACGAGGATGGCCCGGAAGTCGTTGACGTTGGTGTAGGTCGGCCCCGGCGCCAGCAGATCGCCAAGTTTCTCAAAGAATTCCGTCGAATTGTTGTCGGCAAGAAAGGCGGCCGGATCGAGGCCGAGCCGGCCGGCCCGGGCGAGCGTGGTCTCGTCGACGAAGGCCCCGGCCGGGTCCTCGGCGCGCCCGCCCGCCGCCGTCGGTGCCGTCGGTGTCGCCGGCCAGCGCCGCGATGCCCGGGCGTACCGGCGAGCGCCACGGCCAGCGCCAGCGCGTATTCCTGGTTGGGGCCGCCGCGACCCTGGCCGCGCAGCGTGACGGTCAGTTCGCCGCCCGACAGGATGACGGCGCGGCGGCCCTGCCGCCCGCAGTTCGCGCGCCAGCCGCGCATGGTCGGCGGCAACGTCACGGGCCTCGCCCTCGAGCGCGGTGCCGAGCAGGATGCAGTCGTAGCCCGCCGCCGCGCACCGCCTGCTTCGACGGCGGCGAAAGACATCGGCCGGCCGCGCCGCCAGCGCGAACGAGCGTGGCGGCAAACACCGGATCGCCCGGCTTCGGGGTTTCGTTCGCCGGATCGGCGAGCGCGCGGGCGACCGACGGCGGCAGGTCGAGCCGGTAGCGTGCCACGATCGCGCGGGCGTCGGCCAGCGTGGTCGCGATCCGGCACGGTCGGACCGGAGCCGATCACCGCCGGATCGTCGCCGGGCACGTCCGAGATCGCGACCGTGACCACCCGGGCCGGGTACGCGCGCTGGGCAAGCCGCCCGCCCTTGATCCGGGACAGATGCTTGCGCAGCGTGTTCATCTCGCCGATCGCCGCACCCGAGGCGAGCAGCGCGCGCGTCACCGCCTGCTTTTCGGCGAGCGAGATGCCCGGCGCCGGCGCGATCCAGTTGGCCGACGCGCCGCCGGACATCAGCGCCAGGACGAGATCGTCCGGCGCCGGCGCCGTCGGCCAGGGCCAGCGTGTCGAGGGTGGCGGCGACGACCGGCTTCGTCGGGTACCGGATGCCCGCCCTCGACCAGCGCGCACCACCCGCGTCGGCCGCGCCGTAGCCGGGCCGCGTGACCGCAAGGCCCGCGATGCGGCTCGGCCGGCAGGCCGCACGCGTCGAGGTAGTGCCGCTCGGCGATCTCGGTCATGGCGCCGGCGGCCTTGCCGGCCGCGAGCACGATCAGCCGTCCGGATGACGGCGGCGGCGGCAGATGCGGCGTCAGGCAGCCGGACGGGATGCGCGGCCGCAACCGCGGTGCGGAACAGCTCTTCGAGAAAAGCGCGCGGCGGGCGGTCACGCGCCGCACTCGAGCGCCGGCGATTTCGAAGCCGGAGATTTCGAGCCCGTTCGGCGAGGGTCCACATTCGTCTTGCCGCAGAAGCATGCCGGTGACGCGCCTCTCGGTCGCTGCAAGCCCCGCTCACATAGCACATTCGCGCACGCCGCTCCCGCTGGAAACGGCCCTTCCCAGTCACTATGTTCCGGCCGAGTAACATCGCATCACGCGTACCGCAGGAGAGGACGCGCCATGACCATTTGACGACAAGACCCGCACCGAGCTCGAAGCCGCCGCGTTCCGGCGCCTGGTCGAGCATTTGCGCGCGCGCACCGACGTGCAGAACATCGACCTGATGAATCTCGCCGGCTTCTGCCGCAATTGCCTCTCGAACTGGATGAAGGAGGCGGCCGACGCCCAGGGCGTGGCAATGACCAAGGATCAGAGCCGCGAGGCGATCTACGGCATGCCCTACGAGGAATGGAAGGCCAAGAATCAGACGGAGGCCTCCAAGGACCAACTGAGCGAAGTTCGACAAGGCCCACAAGCACTGATTTATTTCTCTGCTGTGCACGACTGTGGAAGAGTCGTGCTTGTCCTTGACCTTCGTGGCTGCGCTTCCGAAACCTCTTCTCCCAAGGCCACTCGTTTCGAGTCACCGGAGGAGGTTTCGATGGCTACCGCCGCCGCCGTAAAGCAGCAGGACGACGAGCAACCCGCCACCCGCTTTGCCAAGGATCATCTGAAGGCGTTCGTCGAGCGCGTCGAGCGGCTGGAAGAAGAGAAGAAGACGATCTCGGACGATATCCGCGACGTCTATGCGGAAGCCAAGTCCAGCGGCTTCGACGTCAAGGCGCTGCGCGACCGTCGTGCGGCTGCGCAAGCAGGATGCCGACGAGCGCAAGGAGCAGGAGGCGATTCTGGAGACCTACCTGCACGCGCTCGGCATGCTCAACTGATTTGCGGCGCTTAGCGACAATCCATCTTTCTATTCGTCATGGCCGGGCTTAGCCGCCCGAAGGACGGCGGCGCTCCGCTCCGCCTATGTCCGGCCATCCAACGTCTTTGCCATTCCCTAAGCAAGAACGTGGATGCCCGGCGCAAGGCCGGACATGACCTGCAGCCTTTAGTGCAGCCTGAACTCCCGCGTCCGCGGGAACGCACGGAGATAAGACGTGCGCCAATCTGAGGGATAGGTTCTAGCGCAGTGCGGCGGTGCGCGGGAGGAAGCTGACGGTCGGCGTGAAGGCCACCGCGCTGCCGCCGAACTTTTCGGTGCTCATCCCGTACATCGGATCCTCGACGAACTTCGTCGATACGACGGACGCAGGCTTGGCAAACAGCGGTCCGAGGCTGCGGAAGTCCTGCGTGCCGTAAAGCGTCGTCTTCAGGAACCGTTGCGCATTCGGGCTGACCATCATCGCGCGCATCCAAGGATCGTTGAAGCGGTCGCCGACCTGCACCACATCCGGCCCCTTGCGCTCCATCGACAGTTCATCGGCGCGAACTGGGATGATCGAGCGTTCAGGTTTACTGCGGCAACAGCGGTTGCCGGCCACGGCCGGCTACGTGCGCGCGAGGGTCGATGTCGGCCTGCGGCGCATATCCCAGCGCACCAACGCTTGGCGCGCGATCGTTGCCGCGGTCGGCGATCGGCCATGGCGCTATGTTTGCAGTCGCGACCTTCTCGCCAGCGCGGCGCGAAGCAGGCGTGGAACGGGTAACGGTGGTCTGTCCCGCATCCGCCGCCGTATCCGCGCCCGGCAGTCCCTGCCAATAGCCGCGATCGTTGATGACATCGTTGGCCGACAAGTTCGCGCGGCCGACGACGTTCGCGGCCTGAGCCGGTCGAACCGGTGCGACAGCCTTGGCGGGCGCATCGGTCTCGGCCCGCACCGGTAATGGCGCTTGCGCCAACTGCGCGCTGTCGGCGCGAACCGGCGTCGAGGCCGCCGAGGCGACCTCGTAGCCTGCGAGCTTGACGGGAACCGATGCCGCCGAAGCTACCTGGTAGGTCTCGGCCCGAACGGGCTTGGCCTGCGGCATCGGGGTGGCGGCGGCCTTCTCGCGGCGCGGTTCGGGCGCGGCGGCTACGACGGCCGGTTTTTCGGGCGCGCGGGCCGCGATCGCAGCGCGGGCGATCTTCGGCGCGGCCGGTGCGACCGGCGTCTGCACTGCGGTCTCGGTCGCCTCGGCATCGCTCTCATGAGCGTCGTCGCCGCCACCGAACAACTTGCTGAAGAACGAAGGCGGCGAACTCGGCGTGCCGCTGCGGGTGACCTGCGCTTCCGCGACGTTCACGCGCCGTGTGGAGCGGTCGTCCGAAGCATTGTGGCTGGCGAGTTGCCCCTTCGCCAGGATCCTTGCGACCTGCGCGTCCGGCAGGCGCGGCCAGTGCCGTACGCTGCCGGTGTCCATGTGGACGAACGACGAAGTGCCATAGAAGCCGACGCCGCCGCGCTGAGCACGCATGCCGGCGGCGCGCAATTCATCGGTCGAAACGCCGGGAATGAAGAAGTCGATGGCCTTGCCGAGCATGTGCTGGCTCGCTCTGGCCACCCCCCTCGACCGCTGCCGCAGCATGTCGTTGGTTTCGGGCGAGCGATAACCGCAGACAATCGAGATCGGCTCGCGCGCGCCTGTCTCGCGATGCACCTCCCACAACAGGTCGATCAACTCCGGATCCATCCTGGTCGGCTTGTTTTGCCGCCAGTCGCGCATGAAGTGGTCGATCTTCTTGAGGGCCTCCGAGTCATAGCGCCCGTTCACCTTGTAGGTGATCGTGAGGTTTTCCTTGGTGTGGGTGTTGAAAAACGAGATCGTCCGGGTCTCGCCGGCCGCATTGGCACTCTGCAGTATCGCGCAACCGAACAGCAGGAGCGCAGCGAGGCTACACTTCGATGCCGCGAGGACTGAACGTGAGGGCGAACGACTCGTAGGCGCGACTTGGACCGTCACGTGCCAACCCTATTAATTTGCGGCAGCCACACCCCGCCGGCAGCGATCGCCACCGAGAAGAGGTCCTGTCGTCCGTCACGGCACCCCTGCCGCGACAAACATGGCCAACGCAGTTTTAATTAGGGAAGGGTTAACGGCAGATCCCCGCGCACCCAGTCCCCCCCGATAGACCAAATGTGACAGGGGACTATGGCGAAATGTGGCCATCGGCCAAACCCAGGTACGAAATAGTTAACGGGCGCCGCCCGGTTCAGGACGACGCCCGTTGTCAATTCGTCGTCGCTCAGCGGGTGACGCGACGCGGCGGGGTTGGGCGATAGCCACCACCGAACAGCAACTCGAAGAAGGACACCGACCGCACCTGACGGCGTGAGCTCGTCGCTCGACGCAACTTCCCTCGCCCGCTCTTCCTTTGGCTCGACCACCGCCCGCTCGCTCTTGAGCGCCGCGATGGTGCGGCCGTCGAGGCCGTAGACGTCGCGGCGGAACTGCAGTTTGCCGGCGTCGTCGACGAATACGCTCTGATAGGTCAGATGAACCGGGACCGGGCTGGTAAAATGAATATCGGTCTCGGCATTGCCGTACATCTTCTTGATGCGATCCTCGGTGTAGCCGTCCTGCGGCCGCGCCAAGGCTCAGGATCACCTCGGCGTACTTCGCCGGATCCTGCACGCGCATGCAGCCGTGGCTGTACGCGCGGACGTCATGTGCGAACAGATGCTTGTCCTGCGTGTCGTGTTGATAGACCAGGAAGCGGTTGGGGAAGTTGAAGCGAAGTGCGGCCAAGCGCATTCTTTTCGCCCGGCGGCTGCGAGATGTGCACGCTGCCGTCGCGGTTGTAGCTCACCTTCAGACCCATGCGCGCCAGTATGGTCGGATCCTGCTGCCAGCATCGGCAGATACTCGTTGTTCACGATCGACGGCGGCACGTTCCAGGTCGGATTGACGGTAATGTGCTTCATCGTCTCGGTCAGCAGCGGCGTCGCCTGATCCCCCGGCTTGCCGATGACGATGCGGGTGCTCCAGATCGCGCCACCATCCTTCACCACCTTGAGCGTGAAGTCGGGCTGATTGACCATCGAATAGGACTTGCCGAGATCGCGCGGATACCAGCGCCAACGCTCCATGTTGGCGAGGATCAGGTCGATCTGCTGGCTTTTCGCCGGCCCGTTGAGTCTCCTTGATGGTCCTGTTATCGAGATTCCCGGTGGTCGGGAGTTCGTTCGCCTTCTGGAACTTCTTCACGGCATCGGCGAGCTTGGCGTCGTACCTGAGGTCGGACGGGTCGCCCGCCACACCCAGTCGCTCGCGCAGCATCGGCACGCGCGCATCCTCCATCGGATGCTTGGCGACCAGCTTCAGCAACGGGCCGTCGGCGATCTGCTTGCGACTTCCGTCGGATTTGCCGCGCATCTCCGCCAGCACCGCCTTGAGCTTCTGATAGGCCTCGTGCGGCGGGCTGAACTGGTCGAGCGCAAGGGCAGCGTCAGAGGCGTCCGAAATCTTGGCAAGCACGTCGCCTGCAACCGGCGGCGCCTGCGGCAGTTCGGCATTGGTGGTCACCCGGGTATACGGGAAGCGTCCGGCCTGCACATGGCGCGCATAGGTCAGCACCACCTGCGTCAGTTTCAGTTCGGCCTCGGCCATGCGCGTCCGCGCCGGAGACGTTGGCAAAGTTCGGGACCTTGTAGTCGCCGGCATCGAGGCCGTCGGCATCGGCGGCCTTCAGGCGCGCAATGACCTGCACTGGTGCGCGCGGCCTCGACGCCCTTGTCGAACCACAGCGGCGCCAGATTGCGGTTCTGATAGAACGCTTCGACCGCCGACCGCTCCTTCTTGGAAGCGAAAATCCGGTCATTCTTGGCTGCCAGAAGATCGCGAACCTTCTCGGCGATGGCGCGATCGGCGGGGTCGAGCGAAGCGAGCGGATCCGGCGCGACGACCGCGCTCGGAATCGGAAGGCGCCGCCGGCGCAATTTGCGACGGAGTTGAAACCTTGGGTTCGTCCGGAAGATTGACGGCGCCGGTAGTCCTCGACCGTCGGCTTAAGATCTTCATTTGCCGGCTTGCGGCTGGGCGCGGTCACCGCCGCGACTGCTGTGACCTGTGCCGTAATTCGGACATCCTGTGAACGCGCCTCGCCGATCGGCGCTGCGAAAATTAAGGCCAACGCCGTGCCCGCAAGGATGCGGTCGTAACGGACGCCACTCATGGAAGTGCTCCCCCGAATCTTTTAACGGGCCCTCCTGCGATGAGGGTCCCCCCTTAAGAATCCAGCCGTCCCGCCCATTCGAATGGACTTGAATTCATGAGGCGAGGCAACTGGCGGCGGCCACTCTCAATGGCGAATGGGGCCAATTTTGGCGCGCCGTTACCCGGCTGCAACGCAGGGCCCACCGTCGGCGCAAATTTTTTCGTTCAGTGTTACTCGAATGTCACGGGGTCTTCGGCGGCTTTCTCATTCGTCACGCCCAGCGCATCGAGCTTGCGGTAGAGCGTCGAGCGGCCGATTCGCAGCCGCCGCGCGACCTCCGACATCTGCCCGCGGTAGTGCGCGAGCGCGAAGCGGATCACCTCCGCCTCCAGGTCCTCGAGCGCGCGCACTTCGCCCGCCGGATCGAGCAGCGCGAGGCTGGCGTACGGCGCGGTCAAAGCCGGCGCGATCTCGACCTTGTCGAATGCGGTCGCCATGTCGCTGTCCGACGGCGCCAGCGCGTGCGCACCCGAAGCCGGCACCGACGCATCCGCCGCACCCGCGAGGCCGACCTGCGCGGCAATCTGCGGAAACTCGTCGACGCCGACCTCGTCGCCCTCGGCCAGCACGACCGCGCGGAACGTCGCGTTCTCGAGCTGGCGCACATTGCCGGGCCAGCGGCAGGCGTTGAGCAAAGCGAGCGCCTCGGCGCTGATGCGCGGCACGCGCTTGCCCTCCTCGGCGGCGAACCGCGCCAGGAAGTGCCGCGCCAATTCCGGGATGTCCTCCGGACGCGCAGCAAGCGGCGGCACCGTGATCGGATAGACGTGCAGCCGGTAGAACAGGTCCTCGCGGAAGCGGCCCGACTTCACGTCGGCGATCAGGTCGCGGTTGGTCGCCGAGATGATGCGGACGTCGACCTTGATCGGCTTCTTGGCGCCGACCGGCTCGACCTCGCCCTCCTGGATGGCGCGCAGAAGCTTCACCTGCGCGGCCAGCGGCAGCTCGCCAACCTCGTCCAGAAATAGTGTTCCGCCAATGGCTTCCACGAACTTTCCGGTGTGCCGGTCGGTCGCGCCGGTGAACGCGCCCTTCTCGTGGCCGAACAGGATCGACTCGACCAGATTGTCCGGGATCGCCCCGCAGTTGACGGCGACGAACGGCTTCGACCGGCGCTCGCCGGCGCCGTGGATGGCGCGCGCGATCAGCTCCTTGCCGACGCCCGACTGGCCCTCGATCAGCACCGGAATGGCCGACGCCGCGGCCTTCTCGGCGGTGCGCAGCACGCCGCGCATGCGTGCGCTGCGGGTGATGATGTCCCTGAAGGTGAGCGTGCCGGTTCGGCTGCGTTTGATACGGTTGAGTTCACTTTCGAGCGCGCGCGTCGCAAGCGCGTTGCGCAGCGACACCTGCAGCCGCTCGGCGCCGACCGGCTTGACCACGAAGTCGGCTGCGCCCGCGCGCATCGCATTGACGACGTTGTCGATGCCGCCGTGCGCGGTCTGCACGATCACCGGGATGCTCAGGCCCGCCTCGCGCATCCGCGCAAGCACGCCGAGCCCGTCGAGATCGGGCATCACCAGGTCGAGAATGACGGCATCTATGCTTGCGGCTTCGGGGCCGGTGAGCAGGCTGGCGGCGGCGTCGCCGCCTTCGGCTAGGACCGGCTCGTAGCCGGACTTGCGGACCATGTTGTCGAGGAGGCGGCGGGCGACGGGATCGTCATCGACGATCAGAACACGCTCACTCATGTACGCTACCTTTACGCTACACAACGCGACTTGGGGGAATCGCTACTTAGGGGAGACTAAGGGACGATCCGTCGCTTCGCCGTAACATGTGTTCCGATATGAAGCAGTCTGAACGAGTTTGCTTAACAGGGCGTTACAGTGGCGACACTGTGGCGGAGGCTACGCGCGGATTGTGGCGATGCCGGAGTGTTCCGGCCTCTTCCCGGTCTATGCGCGCTAGCCATGCGCCTGTTCCGGGCTCTTCCCGTCACCTTCTGCGGTTGTTCTTCCGGTGGAGTGGCCTCGGGCCGCCTGTCGGCGCCCGGACGCTGGATTCGCGCATGCGACCGGCCGTAACCTTCGGCATGGACCGGAAGCGTCACACCGCTCGCGGCTGGCCAATGCGCGCGCACGAGCGCGAACTGTGCCGAACGCTGTCCACCAATAGATTTCGCCCGCGCTCGTATTGCGAGTATGATTTCTTTGCACACGCGGGGGCAACGCAGCGTTACTCCGTCACGCCTCATCCGATCGAAACACTGCTCACCTGGGTCAAGTCCGGTGAGATCGCAATCCCGGAAATCCAACGGCCTTTCGTCTGGGAGCCGGTCAAGGTTCGCAACTTGCTGGATTCACTCTATCAAGGATATCCCATCGGTTATCTCATCGCGTGGCGAAATCCGACGGTGAGATTGAAGGATGGTACCCCTTCTGCGGGTAAGCGCATCCTGATCGATGGTCAGCAGCGCGTCACCGCGCTTATGGCGGCCTTGCTCGGGCGTGAGGTCCTGACCAAGGATTACGAAACAATCCGCATTCGAATAGCCTTCCATCCGATCGAAGAAAAATTCGAGGTCGCCAACCCAGCCATTCAAAAAGACGCCGCCTGGATCGACGACATTGCGACGCTATTCTCTCCGAGCGCGAAGCTTTTGCAGATCACGAAGACCTACGCGGGCGCCAATGCAGGGGTAGATGAGGACGCGCTATTCGGCACGCTCGAACGGCTGCGCAAGGTCATCAACAACCATGTCGGCGTGATCGAGCTCGCGGACGACCTGGATATCGAGACGGTCACCGAGATTTTCATTCGAGTGAATTCCGCGGGCGCGACGCTCTCGCAGGCCGATTTTGCGATGTCCAAAATCGCCGCCAATAGCAGCTATGGCGGATCGGCGCTGCGCAAGGCGATCGACTATTTTTGTCATCTTGTCATCGCCCCCGACTTTGCAAATACCATCGAGAAAAACGACCAATCTTTCGCCGATTCGGAATATTGGCCCAAGCTGAGATGGCTGAAGGATGCCAACGACGACCTTTACGATCCAACATATACGGACATGCTCCGCGTGGCGTTTACTTCGCAGTTTCGACGCGGCCGATTGCAGGATCTTGTTGCCCTTTTGTCGGGCCGCAATTTCGAAACGAAGCAGTATGAGGAAGAGATCGCGGAGCAGTCCTTTGCCTCGCTGAAATCCGGCGTGCTCGACTTTGTCAACAAGACCCACTTTGACCGGATCACCATGATCCTGCGGTCGGCCGGACTTGTGATCAACGATCTGATCGGCGGGCAGAACGCGGTCAATTTTGCCTACATCCTATATTTGCGCGGCCGCACGGAAAATCTCCCGGCCGCCGATCTCGAACGGCTGGTGCGACGGTGGTATGCCATGTCGATGTTGCGCGGACGCTACGCCGGTGCGCCCGAAACTGCATTCGATGTCGATATCCGGCAGATCGAAGCGAACGGGCTCGTGAAGCATGTGGAAACGGTCATCGCATCCGAAATGCCCGACACCTTCTGGACCGGAATGCTCCCACAACTGATGGACACATCGTCATCCACGAGCCCATACTATCTCGCTTATAAAGCGGCCCAGGCAAAGCTCGGTGACAAGGGCTTTCTTTCGCGCGACATCACGGTCCGCGACCTCTTGCTCAATCGCAACGATGCTCACCACGTCTTCCCGAAGAACTATCTCAAGAAGAACGGGCTTCCGCGCGGCCGTTATAATCAGATCGCAAACTTCGTCCTCGCCCAAAGTGAGATCAATATTGCTATCGGCGACCGAGACCCAGGGACATATTTCTGCGAACTGAGTGAACAAGTGAGCGGAGGGAAAAAGCGCTATGGAGGCATTACGGATGAAAACGAATTGCGGACGAACCTGCGAGAAAACTGCATCCCCGACGGCATGTTGAACGGCACACTAAAATCTTACGACGAATTCCTCGCGAGCCGGCGACTTTTGATGGCGGACAAAATCAAAACGTGGTTCGAAAGCTTGTAGCAAGTCACACGAAATCCAGATGAGGCACACGCCGTTTGCCACAGCGCCGATTGCCACCTCATCCTCACGCTCTCGCCTACGCGCCGGATGCCGCACATTGAGAATGACGATCTCTTTCGCGGCATCATCGACGGCTGATACATGAGGTAAGCGTCTGCGCGTGTCACCAACTTACACCCCTTCGGCCTATTGTTCGGCTTACATCCGAGCGGCGCTGAGATGCGAGCGCGCGAATCGCGCCAAGTGCTGCTGTGATTGCCGGCGCAAAAACTGCGGAAACTGCCGAAAATCAGTGGCCCCACGGGCACACCGGCGAAAAATTCCTGATTTTTCCCCCAGATTTACCGAAACGATTACGCGCAGCCGCCCCACAGCCGCCACAGAGTGGTGGCGACGTAGGGTCGGGGATTTGGGGGAGATCGGGGCGTGGCCGAGTTTGTCGCACTCTACGGCATCTGGCTGGTCGCGACGTTCATCGCGCTGGAGAGCATCGGCTTTCCGTTGCCGGCCGAAGCCGCATTGATCACCGCCGGCGTGTTCGCCGGCAGCACCAACGGCATCGACATCTGGCTCTTGATCAGCGTCGGGACGCTGGCGGCGATCTGCGGCGAGATCGTGGGCTTCTGGATTGGCCGGACCTACGGCTACAAGCTGCTCAACCGCTACGGCGTCCATCTCGGGCTGACCGAGGAAAGAGCCACAATCGGCCGCTGGCTGTTCCAGCGCTACGGCAGCCGCTTCGTGTTCGTGGCGCGTTTCCTGCCGTTCCTGCGCAACATCGCCGCCGTGCTGGCCGGCACCCACTGCATGCCGCAGCGCGCGTTCTACCTGTCGAGCTGGAGCGCGGCGGTGATCTGGATCATGGGCTACGGGCTCGGCGCCTACTGGTTCGGCAGCATCGTGATCAAGCTCGCCTCGCCGGCCGCGATCGCGACCAGCATCGCCGCAGCGGTGATCGTGCTGTCGATCCCGGCGATCATCCTGCGCTACGAAAAGCGCCTGCTGGCAATGGCCGAGCTCGGCCTTGCCGCCACGCCGCAGCAACCGCAGGCCCGCTCGTTCCGACCCGCGGGCAACGCGGCATTGCCGACATCCCCTTAGTCGCCTGCACCGGAAACTGTAGCGGATTCGAAGGGCCGCTGTTGTTGCACCCTCGCCCACCCGGGCCGCGCTTGGGCGCAGGTTCTTTGGGGAGAGGGCAGCCGCAGCGGTTCAACGGCAATGAATTGAGTGAAGGGTCAGGCTCGCCAGGCCCCCTCACCCATCAGAATATGTTTGAAGGTTAGCTGCTGCCCTCTCCCGCGAGGGGAGAGGGCGCAATCACCGTGACCGCGACCGCGGCTGCTGTTCCGCGTTAGCGGCGCTTACGCTACGTACCTTGCCGCGCGGAGAGGCCCCGCGCGGGCACGTCGACCACCGCGGCGCGCGGCGGCTCGCGCCGCGCCCGGAGCACGATCTTCGCCAGTTCGACCGCAACCAGCAGCGTGGCGCCGACCCCGACGGTGATGAGCCAGTCATTCACCGTGAGCGGCACTGTGTGGAACGCGACCTGCAGGAACGGCACGTAGATCACCGCGAACTGGGTGGCGAGCGAGAACAGCACGGCGACCAGCAGCCACTTGTTCTCGAACATGCCGGAGAACGCGCTGCGCCATATGGAGCGGCAGTTGAACACGTTGAACAGCTGGAACATCATCAGCGTGGTGAACGCCATGGTCCGCGCATAGGTCTCGTCGGCGGCGTTCGGCGCGCTGCCCTTGGCGAACGGCGACCACAGGCCGCCCGGATAGTACGCGTCGAGCACCGCGATGGTGCCGACCATCATCACCAGTCCGACGCCGGTAATGTAGGTCCAGTCGGCGCCGGTGAGCACGCCGCTGCCGCGGCTGCGCGGCTCGCGGCTCATGACGTCCGGATCCTTCGGGTCGACGCCGAGCGCGAGCGCCGGCGGCCCGTCGGTGATCAGATTGATCCAGAGGAGTTGCGCGGCGAGGAGCGGCAGGAACAGCCCGGGCTCGGCCGAGGTGAGGCCCAGGATGCCAGCGAACATCACGCCCGCGAACATCGTCAAGAGCTCGCCGGCGTTCGATGACAACAGGTAGATCAGGTACTTGCGGATGTTGTCGTAGATGCCGCGGCCTTCCTCGATGGCCTTCACGATGCTCGCAAAGTTGTCGTCGGTCAGCACCATGTCGGCGGCTTCCTTCGACACGTCGGTGCCGGTGATGCCCATCGCGACGCCGATATTGGCGGCCTTGAGCGCCGGCGCGTCGTTGATGCCGTCGCCGGTCATCGCCACCACGTGGCCCTTGCGTTGCAGTGCGCCGACGATCCGCAGCTTGTGCTCGGGATCGACGCGGGCGAACACCCGCACGTCCTCGACGATGGCGTCGAGCGCGGCCTCGTCCATGGTCCGCAGTTCGCTGCCGGTGACGAGCCGCGCGCCCGGTTCGAAGATGGTCAGTTCGCGGGCGATTGCCTCGGCGGTCGCGGGATGATCGCCGGTGATCATCACGGTGCGGATATGCGCGCGCTTGGCGGTGATGACGGCGTCGCGCGCCTCGGTGCGCGGCGGATCGATCATGCCGACGAAACCGAGCAGAATGAGTTCGTCCTCGACCGTTTCCGGCGGTTCGATACTCTTGCCGCCGGCGGCCTTCAGATCGATGCCGAGCGTCGCGACCGGCATCGTGCGCGTGGCGATCGCCAGCGTACGCAGCGCCTGCGAGGCGAGCTTCTCGTTCTGCTGCAGGAGTTCGGCCCGGCGCGCATCGCTGAGCGGCACGGACTTGCCGCCGTCCAGGTGATAGCGGCACTTCGCCAGCAGCACTTCGGGCGCGCCCTTCACGAACACCGACACCTCGGCCGCGTTGTCGTGATCGACGTGCACGGTGGCGTGGCGCTTGCGCTCGGATGTGAACGGGATTTCACCAATGCGCGGGAACCGCGCCAATTCGGCCTCGGCGATGCCGAACTTGCGCGCGGCCACCACCAGCGCGCCCTCGGTCGGATCGCCCTGCACGCGCCAGCGGCCCTCGCGATGAGTAAGTTCGAAGTCGTTGGCGAGCGCCGCGGCGCGCAGCGTTCGCGCCACCGCATCGCGCACCGGCGAGTCCACGGTCAGCGCAGTGCCGCCAACGCTGAATTCGCCTTCCGGAATGTAGCCGCTGCCGCCGACGTCGACCAATTGGCCCGAGGTGGCGATGGCGCGCACGGTCATCTCGTTGCGGGTCAGCGTGCCGGTCTTGTCGGAGCAGATCACGGTCGCGGCGCCGAGCGTCTCGACCGCCGGCAGCTTGCGCACGATGGCGTTGGCGGCGGCCATGCGGCGCACGCCGAGGCTCAGTCCCACGGTGACGATCGCGGGCAGCGCCTCCGGGATGGCAGCGACCGCGAGCGCCACGGCGAACAGGAACAGGCCGAGCATCGCGTTGAGCGTGAATACCGGGCTGCTGATCAGCCCGGTCGCGAACACCACCGCGCAGATGCCCAGCATGATGATGCTCAGGCGCTTGCCGGTGCGGTCGAGTTCCTGCTGCAGCGGCGTCGGCTCCTTCTCGGCCAACTCCAGCAGCCCGGCGATGCGGCCGACTTCGGTCTGCATGCCGGTCGCCACCACGATGGAACGGCATCGGCCGTAGGTCGCGACCGTACCGGAATACAGCATGTTGCGGCGGTCGCCGATGCCGGTGTCGCCCTCGATCGGCCGGGTATCCTTCGATACCGGCATGCTCTCGCCGGTGAGCGGCGCTTCGTCGGTCTGCAGATTGGCTTCCTCGACAATCCGGCAGTCGGCCGGAATCTTGTCGCCGGCCTCGACCAGCACGATGTCGCCCGGCACGATGTCGTGGGTCGCGACCCGCTGACGCTCGCCGTCGCGGATGACGGTGGCTTCGGGCGCGGCAAGCGCCATCAACGCCCGTACCGATTTCTCGGCGCGCGATTCCTGAATAAAGCCGAGCAGCGCGTTGAGGATGACGATCATCAGGATGACGATCGCCTCGTACGGCAGCGCGCTTTCGCGTGGGTCTTGCAGCAGCCACTCGACCACCGAAATTACCGTGGCGATCAGCAGGATGATCACCAGGAAGTTCTCGAACTGTTCGAGCAGGCGCTTCCACCACGGCGTCTCGGGGGCGCTCTTGAGCTGGTTCGGACCGTACTGCTCGAGACGTTGCTTGGCGTCCTGCGAACTCAAGCCGCGCGCGGCGCTGGAGCCGAGCGCGGCAACGACGGCTTCCGCTGGTACGCGGTGCGGCTCGAGCGACGGCTGGGACGACGGCTCGGTGTTCGGGCGGACGGCTGGCGCTTGCGCTTGATGCAGGTTCACGGTTGTCCTCATGAGGTCGTCGAATTTGGGGTCGTCGAATTTGGCCGGCGAATGCGCCGGCGGTCGCCCCGCTCGACGCGAGGCTCGGATTTCACGGTCGCGCCGCGACTATTTGGCCGCTCGATCGTCGGCGGCGACGAACTGCGCCAATGCCTCGGGCTCGATCACCGCGGCAAGGCAGATACCGATGAACGTCAGCAAGCCGGAAACGTCCCAATAACTCAATTGACGAGTGCGCGAGGGCGCTCCCCGCCACCAGGCCCACAGTGCCGCGATCGCTGCCATCACGAAGAAGATGCTGACGATGAGCGGCAGCATCGCGGCGTCCGGCAGCGTCGGTTGCAGCAGCTTGAATACCGCGATGGCCATCAGGCATGCCGCCGCAAGTGCAATCTCCGGTCCAACGGCATCTCGGCCCGCAGGTTGGAAAAGCTCACGCGCTGCGGTGCCAATGGCGAGTTTCATGGGTCTCCTCCGGCTTCGGCTCCGCAGCGATTTCCGCTTGCCGCATCGCCGAAACGTGTTAGTTAGTTTGCGTCTACCGAATACAAGTATTGTATCTCATAGTTCAGTACATCTGAAACATCGGCTGAGATCAAGGGGTTCTGATCCGTGGGACGGCTGATGCGCCCAGCAAGAGCTGCGCCGGAAGCGAAACAGCAGCGGAAGCTGGCGGGCGGCTGGCTCAAGGAACTGCGCGCTGCATCCGGACTGTCGCAGATCGCACTCGCGGAGCGGTTGGGGCTGAAGTACTACACGTTCGTGTCGCAGGTGGAGAACGGCTTCGGCCGCGTGCCGACGGAGAGCATGGAACTCTGGGCCCGCGCGCTGGACATCGAGCCGCAGGTCTTCGCGCGCCGACTTCTGTCATTCTACGATCCCGAACTTCACCGCCTGCTGTTCGAGGTGACGGAATGACCGTGATCGCATTCGCTCCCAGAGACGATCATGCCGGCGGCAGCGGCTGGCGAATCTGCGAACTCGACCGCCTTGCTGAGACCTTCGCCGGCGAACTCGCTCGTGGCGACGCCAGCGGCTGGGAAACCGGCGCGACCGAGGTGGGCGATCCGCAGTTCTACCTGCTCGGCCCGCCGCCCGAGCATGACTGTATTTTGTGCGTCTCGCGCCTGGGCAAGCTCTACGTGCTGGAAGACGGAGCCGGCCACCTGGTGTTCGAGAACGCCGATTTCGAGCTGCTCGCCCGGCAGGCGAAAGCGTTGCTCAAGGCCGGCAAGACGCGGCTGCTGGCGCAGATCGTGGTGGCGTGGGGCGCGCTACGGCATGCCTTCGAGGAGAAGGTCGAGCCGTTGTTGGTCGAGGGCGAGGAAGTGCTGACACACGTCGCGCCGCAGCTCGCCGCGATCGCGTAACGAGCCCGCTATCGCGGGAAGCCCTGACGTCATCGCTCCCGGAACGCGTGCCGGGCCTGGTCGGTCAATGGCTTGAACAGGTAAGACAGCATGGTGCGTTCCTCGGTGCGGATGAACGCCTCGACCGGCATGCCGGGTACCAGCGTCTGCCCGTCGAGCCGCTCGGCCTCGCCCGGCGACAACACGATACGCACCAGAAAATAAGGGGTGCCGGTGCGCGGGTCGTGCGTGATGTCGGCGGCGATCCGGCTGACGCGGCCGTTGAGTTCGGGCGTGGTGCGCTGGTTGAAGCTCGGAAACCGCAGCGTCGTCGGCTGTTCGAGCTTGATCTGATCAATCGTCTGTGGCTCGACCCGCACTTCGACGATCAGTTCGTCCGCGCCCGGAACGATCAGCATGATCGACTCGCCCGACGCGATTACGGCGCCGGCGATGTGCACCGATAGCTGATGCACGAAGCCGGCTTGCGGTGCACGGATGTCGATCCGCTGGAGCAGGTCCATGGCGGTGATCTTGCGCTCGGCCAGCTCGGCGATCTTCGCGCGGATGTCGGCGAGTTCCCTTGCGACGTCGCTGCGCATGGTCTGGTCGACCTGGATGATCTGCAGCTCGGTTTCCGAAATCTTGCCTTTGCTCTGCGCGACGGTCGCGATGAGTTGCCCGCGCTCGCCTTCGAGCCGCGCGGCGTCGCGTTCGAGCGCGGTGACACGGCTGATCGGCACGAGATTCTTTTGCCAGAGGTCGCGGACCGCCATCGAGCTCACGGCCGATGAAGGTCGATCTCCTTTCGTTTGGCGGCGGCCTGATCGCTGAATCCGCGCACTTCTTCCCTGAGCTGGGCGACGCGTTCGCGCAGCTGGTCCTTCTGTCCGTGCTGCGCTTGCCGCCGCAGCTCGAAGAGTTTCGCTCGCCGGCAAGGACGCGGCCGATATTCTCGGTCCCGGCCTGATGCAGTTCAGACGGGAAAATCGATCTCGTCGGCGCCGTCGCGCTCGGCTTCGAGCCGGGCGCGCCGGGCATGCAATTCGGCGAGGCTGTTGGTGACCATGGCGAGATTGGCCTGTGCGGTCGTAGCATCGAGGCGGACGAGCAGGTCGCCGGCCTCGACCCGCGAGCCGTCCTGGACGAGCAGCTTGCCGACCGATGCCACCGGTCGGATGCTGCACTTTCTTGACGTTCGATTCGACGACCAGCATGCCGGACGCGATCACGGCGCCGGAGAGGCCGGTGGTCGCGCCCAATCACGCCGATGCCGCCGACGCAAACAGGATCGCCGCCGCAATGATCGCGACGAGGTGCCGCCGGATCGAACCTTTGGTCGCTCGTTCACGCGTCATGGCTGCCGCTCCGCTGCAGCGATCTTGCGGCCTGAACCGCCGCCGGATGTGGCTCGCAACTGCTGAAGGATGCGATCGCGCGGACCGAAGCCCTGCATGCGCCCTTCGTTGAGCATCAGAAGATGATCGACGGCCGTCACGGCGCTCGGCCGATGCGCGATCACGATCGCGATGCCGCCGCGCTGGCCCGCACCGCCTGCAAGCGCCTCGGTCAGCGCCTGCTCACCGTGAGCATCGAGATTCGAGTTCGGCTCGTCGAGCACCACCAGGAACGGATCGCCGTAGAGCGCGCGCGCGAGCGCGATTCGCTGCCGCTGCCCGCCGGAGAGCAACGCGCCCCGCTCGCCGACCTGCGTCTTGTAGCCCTGCGGCAGCCGGAGAATGATCTCGTGCACGCCGGCCGCCTTCGCGGCCGCGATCAGTTTTGCAGGCTCGGCGCTCGGGCTCGAAGCGGCGATGTTGTCCGCGACCGTGCCGTCGAACAGATCGACCTCCTGCGAGCAGATAGCCGATCGAACGGCCGATCGCGTCGGGATTCCACTGGTCGAGCGTGGCGCCGTCGATCCGGATCGTACCGCGCGGCGAGCGGCCAGACGCCGACCAGCGCGCGCGCCAGCGAGGTCTTGCCTGAGCCGCTCGGACCGATGACGCCAAGCACGCTCCCGGCCTCGAGGGCGAAGCTCACGTCGTGCAGCGCCGGCGTCGTCGCCCCGGGCGGCGCGACCGTCGCCGCGGTCACGCGCAGGTTGCGCGTTGGCGCGGGCAGCTCGATCTGCGGTTCCAGCGCCGGCAGCGCGGCAAACTGCTCGATCAGCCGTCGCCAGCTCTGGCGCGCCGTGACGAACGGCCGCCAGTTGGCGATGGCAAGCTCGACCGGCGCGAGAGCGCGCGCCGCCAGAATGGTGGCGGCCAGCATGACGCCCGCGGTCGCTTCCTGTGCGATGACCAGACAGGCGCCGACCGCAAGCACGGCAGCCTGCATCACCAGCCGCAGCACGCGCGAGAGGCTGCCGAAACCGGTGACCAGGTCGGACGCCGATTGCTGCGTGGCGAGATAGCGCTGGTTGATCTGCTCCCAGCGCTCCGTCATGCGCCCGCGTCATCCCGAGCGCTGCGAATCACCGCAGCGTTACGGCGCAGCATTGCCGGCCAGCGCCTGCCGCTTGCCGGCGAGCGACGTCGCGTTCTGATTAGGACCGCGCGTCAGCAGCTCGGTCAAGAGCGTCAGCGAACAGATTACAACCGCGCCGACCAGCACCGCCACGCCCATCCACGGATGGAACAGGAAGCACACCACGACATAGAGCGGAATCCACGGCAAATCGAACAGCGCGCTCAGTCCGGCGCTGGAGGTGAATGCACGCACATTGTCGAGATCGCGCACCGGCTGCAGCGCGTCGCCGCCGGCACCGCCTCTCAACGGCCGCCGCATGACGACGTCGAACACGCGCGGCGTGAGCCGCTCGTCGATGCCGCGGCCGATCCGGATGCAGAACCCGCCCGCGCAGCATTTCGAGCATGCCCTGGAAGCCGAACATGACAAGAGCGAGCAAGCCGAGACCGACCAGCGTCGGCAGGCTGCGGCTCGGCAGCACTCGGTCGTAGATCTGCAGCATGAACAACGGGCCGGTGAGCGCCAGCAGATTGATCAGGCCACTGGCGACGCCGACGCCGACGAAGGCGTTGCGATAGGCGGCGATCGCCGCTGGTAGCTCCCCCCGTCGGCCGCTGCCCTGCTCCGGCGACGCCCCGGCAAAGTCGACTTCGGCGTCGGGCGCGGCTCGTGCACGCTGCATAGACGCCGCGAGCCGTTCCTGCGCCGCCCGAATCCAGCGAGCTGGCAAATTGGGAGACGAAAGCCGATTGGCTTCCGCCTCCACCTGGTTGTCGTTGACCACGGCTGCCCCCGCGCGGGCGTCAGGCGTGGAACGGCGTGTTGAGCATCACATCGGTGCCAGACTGAACCGTCTGGCCACCGACATCGATCAGGCCTTCAGCGCCGATGTCGATCGCCGTTTCGCCATCCAGTCCGATCGAGACCGGCAGAAGATTGCCTTCGCCGCCGCCCACGGGCACACCGATGGTGCCAACGAGCGAATCCAGACCGGCTCCATTCAAGGCCGGAAATTCGAAGCTGTCGGCGGCCGTAAGAGCATTGATGTCGACCACCGAAGGACCGTCGTGCTGGCCGATGCCGCCATCGACCAGCGAGCCCGACGAATCGCGCTCCGCGCCGAGGAGGTCAGTCTCGAGGCCGGTGCCGGACGTTTGCGGCCCCGCCTGCAGCCCCACGATGTGACCAGATTCGGAAACTCCGTCTTCGGACGCAGCGTCGATGTTCAGCAATCCCCGCGAGGGATCGTTGCCGGCGCCGAGTTGCAGGAGACCGGAGGATGCGGAATTGTCACCTTGCATCACCCCGGTGGACAGCAGCGCTCCGTCGCCGACCAAGCCCGCCAGCGGCGTGCCGGCCAGCAATCCGGAGCCGCCGACCGTGCCGCCGAGGATGTCGTCGCCGATGGCGTTCAGCGCGCCGCCAACCAGACTATCGTCGCCGGCAACCTGCTCGAGCAGGCCGTCAACAAGGCCGCCGGTGGCGCCGCCGACGGCGTCGAGCAGCCCGTCGAGCGAGATATTGCCTTGCCCCCCGAGCACCGGGTCGAGAACCGGCGTGAGCACGTTGCCGAGATCAGGCACCAGACCGTTTCCGCCGATACCGGAGACGACATCCTGCACCAGACCGGTGACGTCGGTCAGACCGTCGAGGCCAAGCCCATCCCCGCCGAGCAGATCGCCGAGCGGAGGCGGAAGCGTACCACCGCTGCCGACCGCCTGATTGACCACCTGGGTGACGCCGGGAACAACACTGTCAACCATCGGGAGTCCGCCATCGTCACCGGTCACGCCCGACAGCAGATCATCGACGAGACCGCCATCGTCGCCCTGGCCGCCATCATCGTCACCATCGCCATCGCCGTCGTCATCAACATCACCGCCATCGCCACCGGTATCGAAATCGATGGGGTTGCCGCCGGGTACTCCGTCATCATTGCCGGAGTCATCGCCGCGGCCATCACCTTCAGGCGCGGCCGAGGTCGGACGCGTGCCGACGATTCCGGGACCATACTCCCAGCCTGAACTTGAGGGCGCGGCCTGCGGCGCCGCCGCAGTCACAGCCGGCCGCGCATCACCGTCCTGCGGATCGCGATTCGGCAGAACATTCGCGGGCGCAGTTTCCTGATCGATGTCTTGCCGTCCCGGGAAAAGCGCCTCGGCGCCGGCAATCTGATTCATCACTCGGCTGATGGGCGTCTGGTCGATGCTCGGACTAGCCATGTTGCTTCTCCTGCGTTGGACAAGCCCCTTGCCGCCTCAATTGGAGTGGCAACGACGCAAAGGACGCGGGAGTTGCTGCAACCCCGCGCGCAACGGGAGAAATGTCGCCGCATTGCCGTGCAAGATCGAATCGAGGTTTCTCCCCGGTTGGGCGATTCCGGTCGATTTGATTGAAGTTTGCGTCTCGTGCCTACGACGTAATCGTGCGCAAGTTCCCCAAGCACGCGAATAACCAGGGCATGGACGGACGGATTCGTGATGCGGTATCACGGCCGCCGTGACATTCCATCCGGCTGCTCAATAGAGGATCAGCACAGCATGTCTACACGTTCCAAACGGACCGCCGCACACGCCAAGCCTCGCACCAACCGCTCAGCGGAACGCCTGCCGGAATGGAACCTGGCCGATCTCTATTCCGGGATCGACGATCCCGATGTGAAACGCGATCTCGCGCGCGCCGATGCGGAAAGCCTGGCCTTCGAACAGGCGTACAAGGGCAAGCTCGCGACGCTGGCGGACGGTCCCGACGCGGGCCGCGCGCTCGCCGAGGCGGTCAAGAGCTACGAGGCGCTCGGCGATCTGCTTGGACGGGTCGGCTCGTTCGCCGGTCTGATTCAGGCCGGCGACACGCTCGATCCCAAGCGCGCGAAATTCTATGGCGACGTCAACGAGCGCATCACCGCGGTCTATTCGCACCTGCTGTTTTTCGAACTCGAATTGAACCGGCTCGACGACGCCAAGCTCGAGGCCGCGATGGCCGACCCCGTGCTCGGCCACTACCGGCCGTGGCTCGAGGACATCCGCAAGGACAAGCCCTACCAGCTCGAGGACCGCATCGAGCAGCTCTTCCACGAGAAATCCGTCACCGCCTATTCGGCCTGGAACCGGCTGTTCGACGAAACCATCGCAGGCCTGCGCTTCAAGGTGAAAGGCAAGTCGCTGGCGATCGAGCCGACGCTCAACCTGATGCAGGACCCGAAGGCGGAGACCCGCAAGGCGGCGTCCGAGGCCCTCGCCAAGACCTTCAAGGAAAACGTGCGCACCTTTGCGCTGATCACCAATACGCTCTCCAAGGACAAGGAGATTTCCGACCGCTGGCGCGGCTTCGGCGACGTCGCGGCCGCCCGGCACCTGTCGAACCGCGTCGAGCCCGAGGTGGTGGACGCGCTGGTCGCCGCCGTGCAGGCGGCCTATCCGCGGCTGTCGCACCGCTACTACGCGCTCAAGGCCAAGTGGTTCGGCAAGAAGCGGCTGCCGCACTGGGACCGTAACGCGCCGCTGCCGAAGGTCGCGACCCGCACCATTCCGTGGTCGGACGCACGCGCGACCGTGCTCACCGCCTATGGCGCGTTCTCGCCCGAAATGGCGACGATCGCCGAACGCTTCTTCAAGGACCGGTGGATCGATGCGCCGGTGCGTCCCGGCAAGGCGCCGGGCGCGTTCGCGCATCCCACCGTGCCGTCCGCGCATCCTTATGTGCTGCTCAACTATCAGGGCAAGCCGCGCGACGTGATGACGCTGGCGCACGAACTCGGCCACGGCGTGCACCAGGTGCTGGCGGCGCCGAACGGCGCGCTGATGGCGCCGACACCGCTGACGCTCGCCGAAACCGCGAGCGTGTTCGGCGAGATGCTGACGTTCCGCAAGCTGCTCGCCAACGTCGAGCCGAAGCAGCGCAAGGCCATGCTCGCCGCCAAGGTCGAGGACATGATCAACACGGTGGTGCGGCAGATCGCGTTCTACAGTTCGAGCGCAAGCTGCACATCGAGCGGCGCAACGGCGAACTCACCGCCGAGAAGATTTGCGAACTATGGATGGACGGTGCAGAGCGAAAGCCTTGGACCCGCGATCGAGCTCAAGCCCGGCTACGAGACGTTCTGGGCCTACATTCCGCACTTCGTGCACTCGCCGTTCTACGTCTACGCGTATGCGTTCGGCGACTGCCTGGTGAACTCGCTCTATGCGGTCTACGAGCACTCGGCCGACGGCTTTGCCGAACGCTACCTTGCGATGCTCTCGGCCGGCGGCACCAAGCATCACTCCGAGCTGCTCAAGCCGTTCGGCCTCGACGCCCGCGATCCGTCGTTCTGGCAGGGCGGCCTTGGCGTCATCGAGCGGATGATCGTGGAGCTGGAGGGGCTTTGATTAGATCGTTATTTTTCAATCAGTTAACGCCGTATACCAACTGTTGAACGTCAACCATCTGCGTGTTATACATTTGTATAACGGAGATGCGAGATGAATGAGCAGAGAAAAGTTGAGGCTGATTCGAAAGGACAGCCCATCGCGACCGTCGAGCTCAAGAAGATCGGCAATTCTGCCGGCGTGATCCTTCCGAAGGAAGTGATGGCGCGACTCAATTTGAGTGTAGGCGACAAATTCTACGCCACTCTTACACCGGAAGGTGGCATCCGCTTCACGCCATACGATCCGGATTTCGAGGAAGCGATGAATATCGCCCGGCGCGGAATGAAGATTTATCGCAATGCGTTGGCCGAGCTTGCTAAATGAGCGAGCCACGTTGGCTGACGCTCACGATGGTGATTGCTATCCACGACGAACAGCTGGCAATCCATGGTGGAGCGCCAGGAATTCGCGATCCTGGCATGCTTGAGTCCGCCCTGGATCGTCCGCGGAACAAATGGGCGTACGAAGCGGCAGAACTTCCTGAACTCGCAGCAGCGTACGGTTACGGGATCGCGCGTAACCACCCGTTCGTCGACGGTAACAAGCGCACATCCTTGCTGGCCATCTATACTTTTCTCGGCATGAACACAAGATCGACTTCGTCGTGCCGGAGGCAATGGCTGCCGCCATGATTTGTCGCTCGCCGCCGG
>CAWJKL010000005.1:0-497551 GCA_963843475.1 uncultured Alphaproteobacteria bacterium
GAGCCGCTGATACGGGCTGTCCTTGCGCACGATGGAGATCAGGTGATAGCCGTGCGGCCCCTTCTGCGTCCCCTTGGCGGCGAATGGGACCGCGCCCGCCAGATTGACCGCAAAGCCGGTCGGACCGGTCGAGAAGCCCGCGATGTGCAGGCGTCCTGACCGCATCGCCTCGATCTCGGCGGTGTTCGACTGCACCGGGTAGTAGACTACGCGTTTGCCGGTGCATTGCGTCAGGTAGTCGGTGAACGGCTTGAACACGTTTTGATAGACGGCAGGGTCTTCGACCGGTGTGTAGGCGAAGACCAGCGTCGAAGGATCCTTCCACCGCTTCGGATCTGCCGGCGTATCGGCGACCAGGTCGCCGTTGTCATCGCAATAAAGCGTGTCGAGTTGCCCGCGGTTCTTGCAATCCGGCGTCTGGGCATCGGCGTGCTGCCCCAGGCCCAGACCGATGGCCGTTGTCAGGACGGTGACGGCAAGCCACCGGACGATCGACATCATCGCACCCCTCCGCAACCGAACCCTTTCGCGCGCAATTCGACGATACGCGCGGCAGGTTCCCGGAGCAACGGGCCGCTCCGACGCAGGGCCGGCAGAAGGTTCGACCTGCCGCATCGTTTGCGATACGGTGCGGGATAAATTCCTTTTTGCATCAATTGGTTGGGAGGTAATATGGCAGTGATACTGCCCTATTATTGCCGCATTGCAGCATCAACCCGCCCGGCCCCGCAGAAAACGGGCTCCGGCATCGTTGCCGTAACAACAAGGAGTTGCGTAGTGAGAACTAACTTGACCCGCGTATTTTTGGGTGGCGTAGCGCTGTCCTTATCGATGATTGCCGCCTCGAACGTAGCGGCGGAAACCGGCATCGCGTCGATCTATTCGACCGAAAGCGGAAGCGGAACCGCGAGCGGCCAGAAGCTCAATCCGGGCGCTTTGACCGCCGCGCACAAGACGCTCCCTTTTGGAACCAAGGTTCGCGTCACCAATCATAAGAACGGCAAGACGGTCGTGGTGACGATCAACGACCGGGGCCCGTTTGTCCGCGGCCGTATCATCGACCTCACGCCGGCGGGAGCGCGGGCGCTGGGCTTCTCGGGACTGACGTCCGTGACGGTCGAGGTCGAGGGGTAGCCGCCTCGTCTGCGGACGGCGGATGCGTCAATGCAATTTATCGACTTGCTATCTACTGGGCTGAAGTGATGGGACGTCGATCGGCGTGCAGTTGCGCCGGCCCGAGAGATAGCAGTCCTGGTTCTTGCGCATATCGCCAATGGTAATTGCCAACCACGCCCCCGCCGTCGCCAGGAAAATTGTGAAAGCGACGGCGGCGGCGTTCATGATCATCCGATGACGATAATCGTCCTCGCCATCGCCCCGCTCGTATTTTGCCAGGTTCTCAGGGCCGGTGGTGTCGACGCCGACCTCCGGCACGCGGCCGCTCGTGGCGGGCGCGTGCCGCGGGCGGAACGGGATGACCTTTCCGTCGTCCTGTTCGCTCTGGTCGCCTTCGGCCCTTGGAGCAGGGGCGGAAGCGGATTTTGTCTCCATGGTCATGCTCGTATCGGCGCGGTGCCGGACGATTGCAAGCGTTGAGTTCAACAGCTCTAGTCGCGCCCGTCGCTGCGAATGTGGCGACCCTGACGGTCCCCCGCCAGTGTCCCGATTCCGAAGTTCGCATCATTCCTGCCGCGCGTCCGTTTGCGAACTTCGGAATTGAAGGACACTGGCAACTCAATGATCTAGTGTGGCTTTGGTTCAGAAGTCCGCATGTCGGACTTGCGGCAAGAATGATGCGGACTTCTGAACCGCCACACCAGTATAAATTTCGCAGAACTTTTATGATCGTAGAGGATGCCGTCGGGTGTCCCGCACCTGCTGGAAGCCGGGCATCGGGACGGGTGGACGCGACCGCGTGACATGGATAAACCATTGAACATGCGTGCAAGCCTTCGCCGCCAATCGATTGCGCTGGTGGCCGCCTATGCCCTGGCGCTCCAGGCATTGCTGCCGTCGCTGGCCCTGGTGGCCGGTCTAGGCGGAGTGCAACCGAACTTCTCCGCCGAGATCTGCGCGAACGCTGGCGCATCTAGCGATCGGCTACCCGACGAGCATCGCAGTGGCTGTACCCATGGGCTCGCCTGTCTCGTCGCCGGTTGCGCCGGTTTGGCGGCAATGCCCTCGCGTGTGCTTCCACAATCCGGGCCCGATCGTTTGCGCACCGCAATGCTGGCGCTGCGCCCCGCCGAAAGGGTTGCGGTCCAGATCAGGCTGCCGCACAGCGCCCGCGCCCCGCCGAGCGCCTGAGGCTACCGGGCTTTCACAGGCTTGTTCGTTCAAAGCGACGGTGCGTGCGCGCGGCCGTCCGGCATGGAGCAAATGCAATGAAATGTTTCGTTATCTCTCTCATCGCCGCGCAGGCGATGTTCAGTGGCGCCTCCCAGGCGGCCGATTACTCCGTCGGCGAACTACAGATCGGCAATCCGTGGACGCGCGCGACGCCGAAAGGCTCGACCGTCGCCGGCGGTTACATGGTCATCACCAACAAGGGCTCCACGCCAGATCGCCTGACGGGCGGCTCGGTAGCGATTGCCAACCGCTTCGAGGTCCACCGCATGGCGATGGAAGGCGGCGTCATGACGATGCGCCCGGTCGAAGGCGGGCTCGAGATCAAGGCGGGCGAGAGCGTCGAACTCAAGCCAGGCTCGTTTCACGTCATGCTGATGGGCCTGAAGCAGCCGATCGAGAAAGGACAGCGCATCAAGGGCACGCTGGAGTTCGAAAGGGCCGGGAAGGTCGACATCGAGTACACTGTCGAGGCGATCGGCGCCACGCCCGCCGCCAAGGGCGGGCATCGGCACTAGCGGCCTCGCCACCTTAGAAGCGGCCGAAAATCTGAATGCTGAGCGAAACCATGCCCGGAAACGCGATCACCAGGATGACCATGATGAGCATGATGATGACCCACGGTACCGAGCCCCACAGGATGTCCTCGCTCTTGATCGAGGGTGGGGCGACCGAGCGCAGATAAAACAGCGCAAAACCGAACGGCGGGTGCATGAACGAGGTCTGCATGTTGACCCCGATGAGCACGCCGAACCAGATCAGGTCGATGCCCATCTTCTCTGCGACCGGAGCAAGCAGCGGGATGATGATGAACGCGATCTCGAAATAATCGAGAAAGAACGCAAGGAAAAACACGAAGACGTTGACGAAGATCAGAAATCCGGTGACTCCGCCAGGCAGGTTCGAGAGCATGCTCTCGATCCATAGGTCGCCGTCGACGCCACGGAAGGTGAGGCTGAATACCGTCGAGCCGACCAGGATGAACATCACCATCGTGGTGAGCTTGAGCGTCGTATCCATACTTTCTTTGAGCAGCTTCCAGGTGAGGCGGCGATGCAGGATCGCCAGCACCAGCGCGCCGGCCGCGCCCATCGCACCGCCCTCGGTCGGCGTCGCAAGCCCGACCAGAATTGTGCCCAGAACCATGAAGATCAGAACCAGCGAGGGCACCATCGAAACCATGCAGCGCACGAACAGCACCCCAACGCTCGCGGTGCGAACCTCCTTGGGCAGCGCTGGCACTTTTTCAGGCCAGATCATGCTGACGATGAAGATCCAGAGGCAGAACAGGCCGACCAGAATGAAGCTCGGGATGAATGCGCCGGCATACATGTCGCCCACCGACTTGCCCATGGCGTCGGCTAGTACGATCAGGACGAGCGACGGCGGAATGATCTGAGTGATCGTACCGGAAGCCGCGATCACTCCGGTCGAGACCTTTGGGTCGTAGCCGTAGCGCGACATCACGGGCAATGAAATCAAGCCCATTGCAATCACGGAAGCTGCAACGGTGCCGGTGACCGCGCCGAGGAGCGCACCGACCAGGATCACCGAATAGGCTAGTCCTCCGCGCAGCGGACCGAAGAGCTGGCCCATCGTGTCGAGCAAATCTTCGGCAAGCCCGCAACGTTCGAGAACCGCCCCCATGAAGGTGAAGAACGGGATCGCCAGCAGCAGTTGGTTCGAAGCAATGCCGAAGATGCGCTCGGGCAGCGCCTGCAACAGGACAAAATCAAAATAGCCGAGATAGATCGCAAGAAAGCCGAATCCCAGGCCGACCGCGGAGAGCGAAAAGGCAACCGGATAGCCGATGAGCAGGAACAGAATAAGCCCCGCGAACATCAGCGGGGCCATCAGTTCGAATGACGGCGTCATTGCACCGGTCGCTCGTAAGCCTTGCCCGGCGCGCGGATGCCGCGGGCAATCGCCGTCTTCTTGATGATTTCCGCCACCCCTTGCGCCGCGAGCAGGGCAAATCCGAGCGGGATCATGATCTTGATCGGCCAGCGCAACAGGCCGCCCGGGTCGGATGAATGCTCCTGGATGCGGAACGAGTTGACCACCATCGGAATCGACAGCCATGCGATGATGATCGCCATTGGCATGAGAAACACGATCGTGCCGAACACGTCGACCCAGGCCTGCGTTCTCGGCGTCATCCGGCTGAAGAAGATGTCGACCCGGACGTGCTCCTCATGTTTGAGGGCGTAGCCCGCGGCGAGCAGGAACATGGCGCCGAACATGTACCACTGGATTTCCAGCCAGGCATTCGAGCTGTAGTGGATCGTGTAGCGCATCAGCGCGTTGCCCGCGCAGATGAGGCTCGAAAACAGCACGAGCCACTTGAGCGCCTGCCCGACGTGCTCGTCGAGCCGGTCGATGGCGTCGGCAAGAGCCAGCAATCCGCGCATAGGTCCCGGTGCCCTAGTGTCCCGACTTCCGAAGTTCGCATCGTTGTGTCGCAATCCCAATCGCGAACTTCGGAATTGAAGGACACTAGCAACTATTGATCTAGTGTGGCTTTGGTTCAGAAGTCCGCATGCTGAATTCGCAGCAAGAATGATGCGGACTTGAACCGCCACATTAGCGGTGGATGCGGAGCTTAGAGCTTGGTCGCGAAGAACTGGTCCATCGCCGATTTACTCAGCGCGAACCATTGCGCCTCCTCCGCGCGGAATTTCTTCCACTCATCGTAGATTTTCTTGAACTTGGGGTTCTTGGCGGCTTCCTCGTCATACATGGTGGAGGCTGCCTTATAGGAGCCCTCCAAGATGTCGTCGGAAAATTTTCTGATCTGCACGCCGTTGGCTTTGAGACGCATCAGCGCCAATCGGTTCTTCGCGTCGTATTCGGCCACCATGTCGAGGTTGGTCTCCCGGCACGCGCTGATGATCGCCTCCTGATATTGTTTGGGCAGCGAGTCCCACTTCGCCTGGTTGATCATCACATGGTACATCGAGCACGGCTCCCACCAGCCCGGATAGTAGTAGTTCTTGGCGATCTTATAGAAGCCGAGCTTCTCGTCGTCGTAGGGGCCGACCCATTCGGTGGCGTCGATCGCGCCGCGTTCGAGCGCAGGGTAGATGTCGCCGCCCGGCAGCGCTTGCGGCACTGCGCCGATCCGCGCCATCACCTGACCGCCCAGCCCCGGAATGCGCATTTTGAGGCCCTTGAAATCGGCCAAGGTGTTGACCGGATTCCGGAACCAGCCGCCCATCTGGGCGCCGGTGTTGCCGGCCGGAAACGCGATGACGCCATAGTCCTTGAAGAAGGCATTGAGCGTATCGATGCCCCCGCCGTGGTACATCCAGGCGTTCTGCTGTCGGGTCGTCAAACCGAACGGCAGCGCGGTACCGAAGCCCATCGTGAAGTCTTTGCCCACGTAATAATAGGTCGCGGTGTGGCAGAGTTCGACGGTGCCCTGTTGGACGGCGTCGAGGGCCTGGAACGCCGGTACCAGATCGCCAGCCGCAAACACGCGGATGTTGAATTTGCCATCGGTAAGCCTGTTGACGCGCTCGGCAAAAAACTCGCCGCCGCCGTAGATGGTCTCGAGACTCTTCGGAAAGCTGGACGTCAGGCGCCAGCGGATCGACGGTTGCGACTGGGCAATGGCCGGAGCGGCAAGCGTGCTTCCGGCGGCCAACGCAACGCCACCCGCAATCAAATCCCGTCGCCTCACGGCGCTGCCGGCGTTCGTCGAGACCGGAGCGAGTTCATCGGATTTGCGGCGGCGCATGTAAGTCCCTCCATTCATGTGTGCAGTCGGCTCTGGCCTCGGCCCCGGTCGAGCAAACCACATGCCATGACCTGCCGCGCCAGCCCCTGCATATTTTCTGGACTTCTCCGAACTCGCTTTCGAGTGTGCCCAATGATGCAGCATTTGCCCAATGGATTTGCAGAAATGATAGCAGGTAAAATAACACCAGGTTCGGATGGAATACGAATGGTTAAGACAGCGCCCCTATAAAGAGTTGAGCAACCATACTCCGCACACGAGCGCCGCTCGCGACCCCTTGCCGGCCAGGGGCGGCCAGAACCAAGCCGATTTCAGACGAAGGGCGCAGGACATGGATTCGATGCCGAGGGACGATCGCCCGCAAGTCTCGATCGACGAAGCGTTGGCGAGCGGCTGGTTCGAGCTGTGGTATCAGCCCAAGATCGATCTCAAGCGGAAATGCCTGGCAGGCGCCGAGGCATTCGCGCGAATTCGTCACCCCGTCCACGGAGATCTCGGGCCCGGAACCTTCATTCCCATCGCGGATGCGGACGGCATCAAGCATCTCACCGAATATGCGTTGATCTCCGCGCTGACCAACTGGACCCAATTCGAGCAGGGAGGATTCCATCTGCACCTGTCGCTCAATGTTTCCGTGCGGCTGCTGCGCGAGCTACCTCTCTCGGACATCGTCGACCGGTATCGTCCGCATTCCGAGCGCTGGCCGGGGATCGTCCTCGAAGTGACCGAGGGGCAGGTCGTGCAGGACCTCGCATTCGTCGCGCAGATGGCTAAGGACTGGCGATCGCGCGGGATTGCGATCGCGATCGACGACATCGGTGCGAATTCATCGTTCGGCTATCTGCGGGAGTTGCCGATTGGAGAACTCAAGCTGGATGGCAGATTTGTCAAAGATTGCGCTGTAAACGACGCCCACGCCAACTTTTGCAAGTCGATCATCGAGCTCGCCCACCGCAGCGGTGGTGTGGCGGTGGCGGGAGGCGTCGAGACGCAGACCGATCTGCGCGCGTTGATGGCCATGGGCTGCGACTTCGGGCAGGGCCCGGTGATTGCTCCGGTCATGCCGCAGGAGGCGTTCCTCGACATGCTGCTCCAACGGGTGAACCGACAGAGCACGCAAGCCCCGGTCAACGATCGTGCACCCGATTCGCAAGGCGCGATCGGACGCGTGGCCTGATGGCGGGCTGCCGCGCTTGCGGCGCGGCAAGGCCGGTGCCTGGTTATTTCTCCGGGAACGGTAGCGGAGCGTCTTCCGGCGGCATCATCCGGTAGACGTTGAGAATCATCCCGATCATCACGTAGTAGCCAAGGATTCCGACCAGTTCCACGGTGGCGGAATCGCCGAGCACGGCCTGGACGCGCTTGTAGGTCTTGTCGCTCACGCGGCGCGCCTTGTAGAGTTCGTGAATGAAATCATAGATGGCGCGCTCATCCTTGGGCGCGGATTTTGGCACCCGGCCGGCGTGCAGGTCGCGGATGGTGGCCGGCTTGACGCCCGCGCGCTCGGCCTGCGGCTCGTGCGCGAACCACTCGTACTGGGCCCGCCAGAGCCGCGCGGTACAGAGGATGGCGAACTCCGAAAGCCGTGGCGCCACGCCGGTCTGGTAGCGCAGATAGCCGCCGAGCGTCTGCGCGAGTTGGCCGTACGCCGGGGAGTGGAGGAAGACGGCGAACGGTCCGCGAATCTGGACGCTCCCGCCGCGCGGTCCGGACCGGATCGAATCGAGCAAAGCGCGCTGGTCGGCCGTCAATTTTCCTTCGTCTAGGACGGGCAGGCGCGGGGCCGGGTGCTTCTGCTGCTTCTTGGCCGCCTTCTTGGCGGGCGTCTTCTTTGCAACTTTGTTTCGAGCAGGCATGTGACGTTCTCTCTGCGTGTTGGCTTCTTCCAGGGTCAATGGTCGTATACATACATTCGGCTCGGTCGCGATAGGGGCGGCGGCGGGCGATTGGAGGAGCGAGGCCCGTGGAAAGTTCGGTCCCGAAGTCTCCGCTGTGCTTTGTGCTCATGCCGTTCGGCCGCAAGGCCGACGCAGCCGGGCGGATCACCGACTTCGACGCCGTGTACCGCGACATCATCGCTCCGGCGGTGCAGGCGGTGGGGCTCGAGCCGATCCGGGCCGACGAGGAACGCGTCGGCGGCACCATCCACAAGCCGATGTTCGAACGGCTGATGCTGTGCGAATACGCCGTCGCTGACATCACCGGCGCCAATCCCAACGTGTTCTATGAGCTCGGCATCCGCCACGCGATGCGGCCGCGCAGCACCGTGATCCTGTTCGCCGAAGGCACGACGCTGCCGTTCGACATCGCACTCTTGCGCGGCGTCATGTACCGCACCAACGAGGCCGGCAAGCCGCTCGATCCGGCGGCATGTTCGGCCCGGGTGGTCCGTCAACTGGAGGAAACCCGCGCCAATCCACACGACGACAGCCCGCTATTCCAGTTGCTCGACTACATGCCGCGGGTGGAGGTCGATCACAGCAAGACTGACATCTTCCGGGACCGTTTCGACTATTCCCGGAAATACAAGGAGCGGCTCGCGGAAGCCCGCAGGCAAGGACAACCCGCGGTCAAAGCGGTCGCCGCCGATCCGGCGCTCGGCAACCTGGCTGAAGTTGAGGCCGGTATCGTGGTCGATCTCTTCCTGTCGCTGCGCGACGTCGAGGCGCATGGCGAAATGGTCGAGCTCTACGGCCGCATGCCGCAACCGCTGCAGCGCACCCGCATCATCCGCGAGCAGCTGGGATTCGCACTCAACCGGATCGGGCGCTTCCAGGAGGCCGAAAAGGTGCTCAAAGAGGTCCTGAGCGAATTCGGGCCGTCGAGCGAGACCGGCGGACTGATCGGCCGCATCTACAAGGACCGCTGGAAGATCGCGCGGCGCGACAAGGGGCCGGATGCGCCGGTGTTGTTGCGGCGCGCGATCGAGACCTATCTCGCCGGCTTCCAGGCCGACTGGCGAGACGCCTTTCCCGGCGTCAATGCGGTCTCGCTGATGGAGATGCTGGACAAGCCTGATCCCCAGCAGGCTGAAATCCTGCCGGTGGTGCGTTACGCGGCGACCCAGAAAGCAAGGCGCAGCGCGGACTACTGGGACTACGCCACGTTGCTCGAACTGGCGGTGGTCGGGCGCGATCTCGACGACGTCCAGCAGCAACTCGGCGAGGTGCTGACAATCGTCAACGACGATACGCCGCCGTGGCAGCTCAAGACCACGGCGGACCAACTGGCGATGATCCGCGAGGGGCGTGCGGCGCGTGGCGAAGACATCGCGTGGCTCCAGGACGTGGAAAACACCCTGCACGCCAAGCGCGCCGAGATCGAAGCTGCGCAGGCAAAGAACCCGGCCTAGTGTGGCTTTGGTTCAGAAGTCCGCATCATTCCTGCCGCGAGTCGGACATGCGGACTTCTGAACCAAAGCTACACTAGATCAATAAGTTGCTAGTGTCCTTCGATTCCGAAGTTCGCGGATGGGAGTACCGCAGGATGATGCGAACTTCGGAATCGGGACACTAGCGCGGCTCACTTGAACAGCAGCGACTTGATGATGATCGGCACGACGTTGGTTAGCTCGATCACGCTGCCGATATCGACATAGTCGAACTGCTTGAGCTGCACGCCGTCGATCGCGATGACGTCGGCGGCGGGCGAGACCTCGTGGCGGATGATTCGCCGAGCGACATTGCGACGTCGCCGTCGATCAGCAAGATCAGCGGCATTTCCTCCGCGATGGTGCGCGGCAGCGCCGCACAGATGCCTGCGGCGACGGCGTGGAGCCGTGGGTGCGAAGGATCGCCGCGCCAGGGAAATGACAGCGCGATCGGGCTCTCGCCTTCTGTTAAATCCGACTGCGCCAGCGTGCGCCGCACTTCGGCCGCGACCGCATCGGCGGCAATCTCTTCGCCGAGCGGGAAGTTGCAGGAAATCACCGGCAGATTCTGCAGCGGCAGCTTTTCGCGATCCGCGATCAGGATGGTGTTGCCGCTGATCTGCACCGAGAACTGCGCGGCGCCGATGACGGTGGCGCGGATACCCTGACCCGGGTCCCAGACCGGCGGCAGGTCGCGGCGGTGCGCCAGCAAATGGCGCAGTGCTTCCGCCAGCTCGAAGCCGAGGTCGCCGAATTTCTGCGTCTCGCGCTTGTAGAGATATTCGGCCACGCCGCCCGAGAAGGTCATGGCGTCGATTGACTTGGTGGCGAATGCCTCAGGCCAGCTCTCGGTGACCAGGAGACGTTGCGCCAGCTCGCCGGGGCGGCGCAGGTCGATCACGCCCATGAGCAGTCGCGCCATTCGCTCGACGATGCGTCGCTTATCGTTGGCGGCGAGCGGCTTGCCGAGCGCCAAGTCGATACCCGCCGACCGCGCCACGTCCTGGGCCGGCGGCTCGATGCGCGTGAGGCCTTCCGCCCCCTCGACAATGAGGCGGCCGCCGACCGCGATTGCAACGGTGGCAAGGATCTGGCCACTCTCGATCAACGCAAGTTTGGTGGTGCCGCCGCCGATGTCGATGTTGAGCAGTGTCTTGCCGTGCCCGCGCGACAGAGCGACCGCACCCGAGCCATGGGCCGACATCTGGCATTCCATGTGGTGGCCGGCCGACGCGCAGACGAATTTGCCGGCCTCCTCGGAGAACAGGTCCGCGATGGCGCGCGCGTTCTTCCGCTTGATCGCCTCGCCGGTCAGGATCACGGCGCCGGAATCGACCTCATCGGGCTCGATTCCGGCATAGCGGTATGCGCCGCCGATGAAGCCTGCGAGTTCGTCGACGTCGATCGTGTAGTCGGGGAGGTAGGGCGTGAGCAGGATCGGCGATTGCCACAGGAGCTTGCGGCCGACCACGACGAACCGGCTCGACAGCGCGGTGCCGAGCCGCTGCAAATGCACGCGGGCGAACATCAGGTGTGAGGTCGACGAGCCGATGTCGATGCCGACGGTGGTCAGTTCCACGTTGTCGGCCGCCCAGGCGACCTCGTTGAGCGGGCCTTCGCTCGGATCGACGTGCAGGTGCTCGAACTCAAGATCGTGCATGTCTTACCGGTAGCGACAGTCTGCTCGCTCCCCCTTTTTCGGGAGGGGTGGGGAGGGGGGTAGCGCGTGCGTCACCATGAGTTCGTCAACTTTGGACCCCACCTCTAACCGCTCCCCACAACGGGGAGAGGAACGCACCGACCTTGTAGGCAAATCATCGCAACAGAATCGCGCGCGATCTACGCCGCCTCGTTGACGAACTTGGCCATGTTGGACTTCACGCCGTACCTGGCGAGCTCCGACAGATAGATTTGGTGGATGCGCGGGTCCTGGTGCTCGTATTCGATCTGGCAGCCGCCGTCCTTCACGCTGACATCCATACCCATGAATACCCGGCGCTTATCTGTGGTGAACGGATAGCGTAGGCTGCCGAACGCGACCGCCAGATAGCGCGCCGGATCGGGCGACGTATTGAAGTGCTGGTGGAACATGCCGTCGGGCGGCGCGAACACCCAGCCGTGTTCCCAGTCGAGACGGACAAAATCTTTCTCGCCCTCGTACCACAAGAGCGAATAGCCGTGGCCGGTGACGGCGTACACGTGAAAATCGGCGCCGTGGCGGTGCGCCTTCTTGTAGGTGCCGACCGGCATCTGCGAGGTGTGGGCGTGCATCGTGCCGTCGGCCAGGATGAACATCATGTTCGAGCCGCCCGCGCCACGTTCCGCCCATTGCTTGAGCTCGAAGGCGGCGAGGTCGGGAACAAAATTCGTCTCCCACATGTTGCGGCCGGGCCGTACCGGAATGAACTCGCCTTCGCCGGAGAAGTATTTCGCGGAGCCCTGCCGCTCCGGAAACTCGAAGCCGTTGGCGAATACGAAGTCGTCGTTGTGAAACAGGTTGAGCATCAGCGCGAGATTGTTGGTCGAGGCGAGCCGCGCCCGCTCTCGTCCGCTGGCGTTGAAATGCTGGTAGCGGGCGTTGAGCGGCAGCGCGAACAGGCTCTTCGGTCCCCATTCGAAGCTGTGCCGGCGGCCGTCGCTGCTCTCGATGGTGGTCGAGCCATGGCCCGAGAGCACGTAGACCACCTCTTCGAACATGTGCTTCTGCGGCGCGGTCTTGACGCCAGGCGCGAGGTCGAGCACGAAGATCGAAACGAAGTCGCCGCGGCCCTTGAGATGCACCATGCCGCCGTCGACGCCGAAGCGCGCCCATGGAGCGGTCGGCGCGGTCAGCAAGTTGACGCCGAAGTCCTCGGTAATCGGTACGCCTTCCTTCGCCGCCCAGATGGCGTACGGGTCGAGCAGCATCTTGGGGTGCTGCAGGTCGGTAATCGGCTTGTTCATGTGACACCTTCGGCAGTCAGCGAGCGGCGGGGAGCATACCGCAAGACATGTAACGGGACACGCATTTTGGCGCGGTTCTTCAACACGGAACTGGCACTGCGATTGGAATGCAGCGGCGCCCGCGGATAGACTTGGATTTCAACATAGGCCGAACCGGAAAGCGTCGCATGTCAGACAATGCCAGCACCGAGATGATCCAGGACGCGCTTTCCGATCGGTTCGGCGAGCGCATCACGGTCGATCCTGCCCTTTCCGGCCTGAGCGAACTCGCCGCCATGGCGGGCCATCGCAGCTATCGCCGGTTCCTGCCACGGCCGCCGTCGCGCGACGCGTTGCGACTCCTGTGCGCCTGTGCGCTGTCGGCGCCGTCGAAGAGCGACCTGCAGCAGGGCGACATCGTTATCGTCGAGGACAAGGCGGTACAGCAGCGGATCGCCGCCGCGATCACCGACATGCCGTGGATCGCGGACGCTCCGGCCTTCCTGGTGTTCGTCGCCAACGGACGCCGCGTGCCGGCGCTCGCCGCGATGCGGGGCAAGCCGTTTCCCAACGATCACCTCGACCTGTTCTTCAACGCCGTGGTGGATGCCGCAATCGTGCTCGGCACCTTCATCCGCGCCGCTGAAGCGGCAGGTCTCGGCTGCTGCCCGATCAGCGCGATCCGCGATCATGCCGCGCTGGTGAGCGACCTCCTGGCGCTGCCCGACAAGGTCGTGCCGGTCGCGGGCCTATGCCTCGGGTGGCCGGCGGAGCAGCGCGACATCACCCCCCGGCTCGGCCTCGACGCCACCGTGCATCACGGCCGCTTTGACGACAGCGACCTGGCGGGCAAGGTCGACCGTTACGATCGCCGGCGCGAAGCCTACCGGCCGTTTGCGCGGCAGCGCGACCCCAAGCGCTTCGGCACCGTGGAGTTCTACGGCTGGTCGGAGGACAAGGCACGGCAATATGCCGAGCCGCTGCGCGCCGATTTCGGCGCGTTCGTGCGGGCGAAGGGATTTCGGCTGGACTAACGGAGCGCTACGCGAATCGGGCCTTGGCGCGCTCGCGGGCTTTCGCTGCCTCGACCTCGCGATCGCGCGGTGGGCTCGCTGTCTCAAGCGACGAGAGCAGTCGCCGGGCGACATCGGCAACCTCTTCCACCGCCTGATGGAACGCGGTCTCGTTAGCCTTCGAGGGGTGGGCAAAGCCGCTCAGCTTGCGGACGAACTGCAACGCCGATGCCTGGATTTCCTCTTCGGTAGCAGGCGGCTCGAAATTGAACAGCGTGCGGATGTTGCGGCACATTGAGAATTCTCCTTCACGCAACCAGCTTCCAATCAGCGTCGGACCATAACTCACATCAATTGTAGCGGATTTTCGTCCGCCGCCCACGCGTGCGAGCGCGGGCCAGGTCCCTTGGGCGCCACGATATCGGGCGATAGAGTGGCTGGAACTTCCATGTCGGAGCATTGCTTGCCATCAACCGTGGTGAAACCCATTAGCATCGAAGTGTCGGACACGGTTCGGGTCTCCGGACTGTTGCTCGCGCCGCAGGCCGCGCGGGCCTGCTATGTGCTGGCGCACGGCGCGGGTGCCGGAATGAACCACCCGTTCATGGCGGCGGTCGCGACCGGGCTGGGCGAGCGCGGCATCGCGACCTTACGCTATCAGTTTCCCTACATGGAGCAGGGCGGCAAGCGCCCAGATCCGCCGAAGGTCGCGCACGCCGCCGTGCGTGCTGCGGTCGCCGAAGCCGGGCGGCTTCTCCCCGGGATGCCGCTGATCGCCGGCGGCAAGTCGTTCGGCGGCCGCATGACCTCGCAGGCGCAGGCGCTCGAACCGCTGGCGGGCGTCCGCGGTCTGGCATTCCTCGGATTTCCGCTGCACCCCGCCGGCAAGCCGTCGCAGGAGCGCGGCCAGCATCTGCTCGACATGCGGATTCCCATGCTGTTTTTGCAGGGCACCCGTGACGCGCTGGCGATGCTCGGCGAGTTGGAGCCATTGTGCGCAGCGCTCGGACCGCGTGCGACGCTCATGCTCTATGCCGATGCCGACCACTCCTTCCACGTGCCGGCACGAACCGGCCGCAAGGATGCGCAGGTCCGAGCCGAGATGCTCGATGCGCTTGTCGCCTGGACCGACCGCGTCATCGCCCGCTGAAGCGGGGCTCCCGCGCGGCCAGACCGCGTGCTATGCCTACCGCCCTGTCAACCGGGGGACCCGCCATCCATGGCCAAGTTGCAGCTCACGTTCGCGTGCGGGCTCTACGATCGCATGCAGGCGCTCTATACCGGCGAGGTCCAGCCCGACGGCATCGATCTCAATTTCATCGCGATCGACCAGCCACGCCCGATCTTCGACCGCATGTCGGCCGGCCAGGAATTCGACGTCGCGGAATATTCCAGCTCGGAGTTCGTGCAGCGTTTTGCCAACAAGCAGTGCCCATTCGTTGCCATCCCGGTATTTCCATCGCGCGCCTTCCGCCACGGCTTCATCGCCGTCCACAAGAAGGCCGGCATCACCAAGCCGAAGGACCTCGAAGGCAAACGCGTGGGCGTGCCGCTGTTCACCATGACGGCGGCGATCTACATCAACGGCATTCTGCAGAACGAATATGGCGTCGACCTGCGCAAGGTCCATTGGGTGCAGGGTGCGATGAACACCGGCGGCGCGCACGGCAACCCGACCGTCCTGCCGCTGCTCAAGCCGTTCCCGATCGAGCAGAATCATTCCAACAAGTCGATGAGCGATCTGCTGGAGGAGCGCGTGGTCGACGCCACGCTCGGCACCAGCCTGCCAGAGGCGATCCTGACCAATCCCGACATCGTCCGGCTGTTTCCGAACTATGTGGAGATTGAAAAGGAATTCTACCAGCGCACCAAGATCTACCCGATCATGCATCTGGTCGCGATCCGCAAGGACGTCTACGAAAAGCATCCGTTCATCGCCACGAGCCTCTACGACGCCTTCGTCAAATCCAAGAAGATCGCGCTGGAGAAGATGTTCAACTTGCGGGCGCTGCGTTACATGACGCCGTTCCTGATGCGCGACATTGACGAAATCCACGAAGTCTTCAACGGCGACCCGTGGCCCTACGGCATCGAGCCTAACCGGCCGACGCTCGAAGCCTTCATGAAGTATCTCACCGACCAGTCGCTGATTGCCGCGCCCGTGCCGGTGGACGACCTGTTCGTGCCGACTTACGGCTGATGCCGATGAGAGAACGCAGAACGAGCCGCGAACTCCGTCACGGTCTCCCCTTGCGGGAGAGGGTGGCGAGCGAAGCGAGCCGGGTAAGGGGTCGCTTGCCAAACGAATTGTCTCTTCGAGTCAAGGCACCCCTCACCCGGCTCGCATCTCCGCTTTGCTGCGATGCTCACCGCCCTCTCCCGCAAGGGGAGAGGGTACGGAGCACGCGGCGCCTTCCCTGATCAACCTTTGGACCAACTCCCATGGCCAACCTCGAAGCCCTCATCAAAGACCTCGTCATCGCCAACCGCATCCTCGCCAAGGAAGACGTGGTCGACGCTTACGGCCACATCAGCGTACGCAACCCGGACAATCCAAGACACTTCTTTCTGTCGCGTTCGCTGTCGCCCGAGCTGGTCGAGCCGGACGACATTGTCGAGCTCGGCCTCGATGGCCAGCCGGTGCGCGACGATACCCGCGCGCTCTATCTCGAGCGTTTCATTCACGCGGCCATCTTCGAGGCGCGGCCCGATATCAATGCCGTGGTGCACGCCCATGCCGAAGATACGCTGCCGTTCGGTATCGCGCAGGCGACTCCGCTGCGGCCGGTCATCCATTCCGGCAGCTTCATCGGCGCCAACGTTCCGGTCTGGGACATCGCCGACAAGTTCGGCGACACCAATCTACTGGTCACCAACATCGCGCAGGGGCGCGATCTGGCGAAGTGCCTTGGCAACAGCAGCGTCGCGCTGATGCGCGGACACGGCTTTGCCTCCGCCGGCCGCTCGCTGATCGAGGTGGTCCGCATGTCGGTCTACCTGCCGCGCAATGCGCGCGCGCTGCTCAAGGCGAAGGCGCTCGGCGGGGAGATCAAATATCTCCGCCAAGGCGAGATCGATGCCCGCAATGCCGGTTACAGTCCGTATTCCACCGAGACCTGGCGGGCCTGGGAGTTCTGGGCGACCAAGTGCGGCTGCGGACACATGCTGACCAAGCCCGACGCGCACGGGCACGGGCATTCGCACAAGAAGTGAAAAGGTCCCAGCCCTCCCCGGTTTCGGGACGGAGAGCCATCTGAGCCTGCTTGTCGAGGCATGAGCCGCCTGCTTCTTTGAGGCGCGTGATCGTACGCCTCCTGGGACAGGCGCGAGGCGCTCAAGCCTATGGTAGAGTAAGGCAGGTGAGACGAGGTGAAGCCATGGGCACGTCAGAGCGTCTCGACAGCTATCTTTCCGGTCGCTGGCAGAGCGGGGAAGGCGTGGAAACCCGGCTCGTCGACCCAGTCAAGGGCGATGAACTCGCCACCGTGTCGGCGAGAGGGATCGATCTCAAGGCCGCGCTCGACTTTGCTCGCCGGCAAGGGCAGATGGCGCTGCGCAACATGAGCTATGCGGAGCGCGCCAAGATGATCGGCGCCGTCGCCGATGTGCTCGTTGCCAATCGCGCGCGCTATGAGGCGATCGCGATCGCGAATTCCGGCAACACCAAGGTCGACGCGGCGATCGACATCGACGGCGGCATCGGCACCCTGAAATACTACGCCCGCCTCGGCCAGGGGTTGGGGGATGCGCGCACGCTGCTCGACGAGAAGCCGATGCGGCTCGCGAAGGCGGAGAACTTCCAGGCCATCCACCTGATGGTGCCGCGGCGCGGAGTCGCCATTCACATTAACGCCTTCAACTTCCCGAGTTGGGGATTGTGGGAGAAGGCGGCGGTGTCGCTGCTCGCCGGCGTTCCGGTTCTCGCAAAGCCTGCATCTGCGACCGCGCTGCTCGCACACGCCATGGTCCAGGATGTCATCGCCGCCAAGGTGCTGCCGGATGGCGCACTCAATATTCTGTGCGGCGGCGCCGGCGACCTGCTGACGCATCTCACCTCGGACGACGTGATTGCTTTCACCGGTTCGGCCGATACCGCGGCGCGCGTGCGCGGCCACGGTAACGTCGTGGGCAAGAGTGTTCCGGTCAACATCGAGGCCGACAGCATCAATGCCGCGCTGCTGGCGCCGGGCGCCGCGCCTGGCAGTCCGTCGTTCGATGCCTTCATCCGCGAAGTGACGCGTGAGATAACCGTCAAGGCTGGGCAAAAATGCACCGCGATCCGACGCATCCTGGTATCGGCCGACGAGGCGGATGCCGTGACGGAAGCGCTCGCCGCCAAGCTCAAGGCGACCAAGGTCGGAGATCCGCGCGACGAGGCGACGCGCATGGGCCCGCTGGTCACGCGCGGCCAGCAGGCTGCCGCCTTTGAAGGCATCCGCCGGCTCGCCGCCGAAGCCGCTTTCGTCTGCGGCGGGACCGACGCACCGTCGCTCGACAACATCGACAAGGAGAAATCGGCGTTCGTCGCGCCGACGCTGCTGCGGCTCAAGGATGCGGATGGCGCGAAGGCGGTGAACGAGGTCGAGGTGTTCGGCCCGGTCGCGACCGTGATGCCGTACCGAAGCGTAGACGACGCCTGCGTTTTGATGATCCGCGGTGGCGGCTCGCTGGTCGCCTCGGTCTTTGGCGACGACAAGGACTTCCTTGCGCGCATGGTGCGCGATGTCGGCCCGAGCCATGGCCGGATTCTCGCAGTCGATCCATCGATCGCTTCGGCGCACACGGGACATGGCATCGTCATGCCGCAATGCAATCACGGCGGTCCAGGCCGCGCCGGCGCCGGAGAGGAACTGGGCGGCCTGCATGGCCTGCGCTTCTATCACCAGCGCCTTGCGGTCCAGGGATCGAGCGATCTGCTCGCGAGCGTGCAGGCCACGGCCGCACCGCTGCACTGACGCGCATGAGGCAACGGAACACTTGATTTCGTGGCGCCAATTCGTCATTCGAGATTCGAACAGGGCCAGGTCGGTTGGGGGCACTTCTTAGCATGGACATGATCGCCGCGATCGTCGGCGCGATCGAGAATCGCGATCTCTTCCGCTCGATCCTCGTTCATACCGGCCGCGATCATGCCCGCTTTGGCGCGCGGCCGGCGCATTTCTTCGCGTTTGGTGATGCGTTGATCTCGGGGCTCGAGCAGCAGTTCGGAGCTTTGCATTTACCGCCGAGCATAAGCAGGCGTGGATGAAAACTCTACGATGCCGTGCAGCGGAATATGATCGCGGGCGCACTGCAGTGAGCGGGTTGGCGCTCCGTACCGGCCAACGCGAAGATCGAGGCTTCGATCGCATGCTGCACCGGTGCGTTCGTTGAAACGAGGCCTGAGTGGAATTGCAAATTCGCCAAATGACGCCAGCCGACATGGCGCTTGCCGCCGATTGGGCGGCGGCCGAAGGCTGGAATCCGGGGCATGCCGACGCGCCATGTTTCGCGACGGTCGATCCCGCGGGCTTCCTGATCGGCGAAATCGGCGGCGAAGCTGCCGCCGTCATCTCCAACGTCAACCACAGCGAAGGCTTTGCGTTTCTCGGCTTCTATATCGTCCGGCCCGACCTGCGCGGGCGCGGCCATGGCCTCGCAATCTGGCGTAAGGCGATCGAACATGCCGGAAACCGCGTCATCGGGCTCGATGGCGTTCTTGCGCAACAGGACAACTATCGCAAGTCGGGCTTCGCTCTCGCGAATCGCAATATCCGCTTCGGCGGCATTGTGACAGTGCGCGGCCGCGCGACCGAGACAGTGCCGTTGACCGAAGTGCCGTTCGCATGGATCGAGGCCAACGATGCCACGGTGTTTCCGGCGTCGCGTCCGGCTTTTCTGCGCGCCTGGACTTGGGCGCCCGGGCACCGAGGCCGTGCGCTCCTACGCGATGGCAGGCTAGTCGCCTGGGGCGTGATCAGGCCGTGCCGGCGAGGTCACAAGATCGGGCCGCTGGTGGCTGACGACCGTGCCTGCGCCGAAGTCGTGTTCGATGCGCTGATTGCAGATGCAGGCGGCGGCGAAGTCTTTATCGACGTGCCGGAGCCGAACCGCGAGGCGGTCGCGCTCGCGCAGGCGAGGGGACTTTCTCCCGTGTTCGAGACCGCTCGGATGTATACGGGCGCAATTCGTCCCATGCTGCTGGATCGCGTGTTTGGTATTGCCACGTTCGAATTGGGATGACGAGATTGGCCGCGGCGGCGGCGAACTTTAGCTATGCGAGCGTGTGCCGAAAAACGCCAGCGCGACCAGGCGCGGCGCGAGGCAGAAGCGAAATTCGACGATGCGGCCGTTACGGATGCTGGCCGTTCGATGCGCGATGTCAATTTGCACGTCGTGATGTTCGAGAAAGATGCCATCGATCGGATGGATGGCCTTGTAGACTGCTTCCTTGACGGCGAAATGCAGCCGGCCACGGAAGGGATCGCGCGCCAAATCTAGACGTTCCTGCGGGGTGGTGACCAACTCCAGGAGGTCGTCAGGCAGCGGCTCGGCAGGTTCGACGTCGATCCCGAGCGCAGCTGCGTCATGCCGCTTTGCCACCGCGGCGACCGCCACGTGCTCATCGTGCGCGAGGGATCCGACGATGCCGTCGGGCCAGTACGCTGCACCGGAGGGCGACTTCGGCAATGCGGCGCCCGGATGTCCCAGGCGTGCGAGCAGGTCGCGCGCGGCGAGGCGTGCCGCGCCGCTCGCCCGCTGCACCTTGACGACGCTCGCAGCAAATGCGGGCCGTTCCGGCGGGAGGAGGGCGGCTTCATCGCCCGGTGCAATCAATCGATAGCCGATCAGGACGCCCGGCGGCGCGAGCGCCGCGATCGCCGCCTGCAGCAGGGGATCGGCATCGGCCGTCATGACCGGCGGCAGATGAGAACGCGGTCGGTGCTGGATATCGGGCTCATGAGTCCGGGACCGGTTCGTCGAGACCATCGAGCCGCGGGCTGACGGTGTCTTCGATCGCGTGCGCTTGCCGATGAATCGAGAGCACATCCGACAGCACGCTGCCGATCTTGGCCACGGCCGGCGGTTCCAACATCGTCTCGTGCGTGCAGTCGATCCGGTGCACGTCGATGCGGCCGTCGACGTAAGGACGCCAGGTCTCGATCGGCGGCGGCTTGGGATCGCCCTTGGTGGCGACGAACAGCAAGAGGTTGCCGTGATAGCGCTGCGGCGAAAATCGCTTCATCAGGCGGGTGCTGTTTTCGAACGAGCCCATGATGGCGTCGAAGTGATCGTCACCGAGTGTTGCGTTGATGTGGCCCTCGTGCCGGAGCAGCTCCAGCATCCCGCGCAGCAACTCGTCGGCAACGCCGGCAAACAGAATCTCCTCTGCGGGCTTGGCGTTTTCGATCGCCGGCACAGTCTGCTGCTCGCGCGGATAGCTGTCGAGCAGCGCGAGCAGGGCGACTTCTTCGCCCATAGTCTGTAGGCGGGTCGCCACGGCGTGTGCCACCAGTCCGCCGAACGACCAGCCAAGCAGGTTGTAAGGACCGGACGGTTGAATTTCGCGGATGAGTTCGAGGTAGTCCGCGGCCATCGCTTCGATCGTGTCGGGATACTGGTCGCGTCGCAGCAGGTTGCGCGCCTGGAGGCCGTAGATCGGGCGGTCGGATGGGATGTGGCGGATGAAGCGCGCGTAGGGCCAGCTGAAGCCACCGGCTGGATGGACACAGAAGAGCGGCGAAGTGTGGCCCGTCGCTCGAATCGGCAGCACAGTGTCGAAATCGGAGCGAGACGATGCGCCCGTGGTGACGAGTTTCGCGAGCGCCGCCACGGTCGGGGCCTCGAACAGGCTGCGGATCGCGACCTCGGTGTCGAGCGCGGCGCGGATGCGGCCGATCAGCCGCGTCGCCAACAGCGAATGGCCGCCGAGTTCGAAGAAGTTGTCGTCGATCCCGACCTCGCCAACCCCCAGCGTCTCGGCGAACAGCCCGCACAGCACCGCCTCGTGCGGCGTGCGCGGCAGCCGGCGCTCTACATTCGTCGCCGCGACCGGAGCGGGCAGCGCCCGCCGGTCGAGCTTGCCGTTGGGACTGAGCGGCAGACGCTCCAGCATCACGTACGCCGACGGCACCATGTAGTCCGGCAGCAGCGCAACCAGATGCCGCCGCAACGCAGCCGCGTCGGGCGCCGTCGCGCCGAGCGCCCCAACCCCGGCCTTCGCCACCACGTACGCCACCAGACGCAGCGCGCCGGCTTCGGGCGCGCTGCGGTCGCCGGCTGGGTCGTCTTTGGAAACAGGATCGTTGGGATCGGTACCGGCGTCGCGGCGCGCCACCACGGCGGCCTGCGCCACCGCCTCATGCCGCAGCAACGCGGCTTCGATCTCGCCCGGCTCGATCCGGAAGCCGCGCAGCTTCACCTGCGCGTCGGCCCGGCCCAGGAAGTCCAGCACGCCATCGCGGCGCCAGCGCGCCAGGTCGCCGGTGCGGTACATCCGGCTGCCCGCAGGCCCATACGGATCGGCCACGAACCGCTCCGCCGTCAGACCCGCGCGTCCCAGATAACCCCGCGCCAGACCCAGCCCCGCGACGTACAACTCGCCCGTCACGCCAGCCGGAACAGGCTGCAGTTGATGGTCCAGCACATAGACCTGCGTGTTCCAGACCGGACGGCCGATCGGCGCAGAGGACCGCGTGTCCGGGGGCAGATCGTCGGCGCTATCGCATTGCCATGTGGTGATCTGGATGGTGGCTTCAGTGGGCCCATAGAGATTGACCACCGGCGCACCGATCGACGCGAGCGCGCTTTGCACGAGGCCGACCGGCAAGGCTTCGCCGCCGCAGAACAACTGCCTGATCTTGCGCAGCGAGCCTTCGGGCGCTGCGGCCATCACCGGCTCGAGCAGTGCGGGCACGAACTGCGCCATGGTGACGCCGCGCTCTGCGATCAACGCGGCAAGCTTGGCAGGATCGCGCGCCGTCGCGGTCGGCGCGATGCACAGCGCGGCGCCGGAAACGAGTGGCAGCCAGATTTCCCAGGCCGCCGCATCGAAGCTGATGGCGGTGCGGCCGAGCACGACGTCGCCTTCGGCAGCCGGATGGTCGTGCGCCATCCAGTGCATATGATTGGCGAGCCCCTTATGGGTGACGGTGACGGCTTTGGGTTGTCCGGTTGAGCCCGAGGTGTAGATGACGTAGGCGGCGGTGGCGGGATCGAGGACGCCGGGGAGCGCGGTGGCAGGGCGCTGCGCGATGGCGGCGCGGTCGATGTCGAGATCGACGACGCGGGCCTGATGTGCGGGCAGGCGCTGGCGCAGCGCACCGTGGGTGACGAGGAGCGGGGCGGCCGCGTCGGTCAGCATGAAGCCGAGCCGCTCTTTTGGGTAGTCCGGATCGAGCGGCAGGTAGGCGGCGCCGGCCTTGAGGATGGCGATGAGCGCGACCACCATGTCGAACGAGCGCTCGACGCACAGGGCGACGATGGTCTCGGGCCCGGCGCCGAGCGCGCGCAGGTGATGCGCCAGTTGGTTGGCGCGGATATCGAGATCGCGGTAGCTGAGTGTCTGGTCGTCGTATGCCAGCGCGACGGCGTCCGGCGTGCGGCGGGCCTGGGCGGCGAACAGTTCCGGGATGGTGGCGTCGGCGACGGGACGCGCGGTGTCGTTCCAGCCGGTCAGGATGGTGTGCCGCTCGTCGGGGAGAGAATGTCGAGCGACGCGATGGTCGCGCCGGGGTCTTCGGCCGCCGCCGTCAGCAGCCGGACCAGACGCTCGGCGAGGCTCGTCGCAGTGTCTTCGTCGAACAGGTCGGCGCGGTAGTCGAGCCGCAGCCGCAGCCGCTCGCCGGGCGCGGCCAGCAGGCTGAGCGGATAATGCGTGGCATCATGGCCGGTGAGGCCGATGAGCCGCAGCCCGCCATTGGCATCGGTCGAGAGTGTGTCCAGGTCGTCGGCCGGATAGTTCTCGAACACCGTCAGCGTGTCGAACAGTTCGCCCAGGCCGGCCTGGGCCTGGATATCGGCGAGCCCCAGATGCTGGTGCGCCATCAGCCGCGACTGGCCGTCCTGCAGGTCGCGGATCAGCGCCACCAACGGCTTGCCGGGCGGCAGCTTGACCCGCAGCGGCAGCGTGTTGATGAACAGCCCCACCATGGTCTCGATGCCGGCAACCTCGGGCGGCCGGCCCGCCACCGTGACGCCGAAGACGACGTCGTCGCGGCCGGTCAGCCGGCCGAGCAGGACCGCCCAGGCGGCCTGGATGACGCTGTTGAGGGTGAGCCCCTGCGCCCGGGCCTGCCGGTTCAGCGCGGCGGTCAGGTCCTCGCTCAACGTCAGGGCGACCTGCCCGGGCAGCGCGGGTGGGCGGCGGCCGTGGTCGCGCGGCGCCAGCCAGGTCGGCCCCTCCAGCCCCGCGAGCGCGTCCCGCCAGGCCGCCAAGCCTGCCGCACGATCCTGCGCGGCGATCCACGCCAGATAGTCGCGATACGGCACCGGGCGCGGCAGCGCGTCGATGTCGCGGCCCCCGGTATGGCTGGCTCGGGCGTTGCCAGCTTGGGCGTAGAGCGTGAACAGTTCGCGCACCAGCACCGGCAGCGACCAGCCGTCCAGCAGGATGTGATGCGCGGTGACAACCAGCCGGTGCTCGCGGCCGTTCAGCCGGATGAGCGCAAAGCGGATGAGCGGCGGCGAGGCGAGATCGAAGCGCTCGGCGCGCTCCTGCCGGCCGACCTCCTCGAGTTGCCGCGTGCGGGCAGCCGCCTCCAGCACCGACAGGTCGACAGCGGTCCAGCGCGGCACCGCATCCGTCACGATCACCTGCACGGGCCGCTCGCGGCCCGGCCGGAAGCCGGCCCGTAGATTGGCATGGCGTGTGATCAGCGCCCGCGCCGCCCGCTCGAGCATGTCGGTATCGAGCGGACCGGCGAGCGCAAGCTCGAGCTGGATCGTATAGACGTCCGGTCCCTGCGCGTCATAGAGCGCGTGGAACAGCAGGCCTTCCTGCAACGGCGCCAGCGGCAGGATGTCGTCGATGCGATGGTACTGCCGTTCGATCGCGTCGATCTCGTCCTGGGTCAGCCGAACGAGCGACAGGTCGCCCGGCGTGCGGCCACCGGCCCCCGGCCGCTCGGCATGTTGCACCAGTGCGCTCAATGCCCGGAACCAGCCCTCCGCCAGGTCGCGCACCATGGCGTCGGACATCAGCGCCGGCGCCCAGGTCCAGGTCACCGACAGAGTTGGACCACCGGCGCCGTCGAGCGTCAGCGCATTGATCTCGACCGCATGCGCCAGCGCCAGACCCGGATCGCCGCCGCCCAGCGGCACGGCCTCGGGCGCGCTCGCCCAGTCGGCGCTGCCGGGTGCCGCGAACCGGCCCAGATAGTTGAAGCCGATCTGCGGCGGCGGCAGTTCTGCGAGAGCGACGGCGGTCTGCGGGTTGAGATAGCGCAGCAAGCCATAGCCCAACCCGCGGTCGGGTAGCGCCCGCAACTGCTCCTTGATGGTCTTGAGCGCCTTCCCGATCGCGGCGCCGCCCGCGAGCGCATCGTCGAGGTCGAACGCCCCGGCATTGAGCGCGCCCGGATCGAGCGCACCGAGTTCGAGCCGCACCGGGTAGAGGCTGGTGAACCAGCCGACCGTGCGCGACAGGTCGAACCCGCTGCCGCCCGCCGCGGCCTCCTCGCGGCCATGGCCCTCGACGTCCACCAGCACGGCTTGGCCACCATGCCGGCGGCCGTGTCGCCGGCCCCAGTCGAGGACGGCGAGCGCGAGTGCGGTCAGCAGCACGTCGTTGACGCCCGCATGGAATGCCGCCGCCACCCGGGTCAGCAGCGGGGCGGTGACCGCGGGCGGCAGCGTCAGCGTCAGTTCGCGGGCGCCGCCGGTGAGATCGCGGTGGCAGTCGAGCGCGCCGTCCGTGAGTGTGAGCCAAGGCCCTTGCGCCTGTGCGATCCACAACGGCAGTTCGGTGAGCCGTTCGGGGGTCTGTGCCTGTTCGGCGAGCACCTGCGCCCAGCGCCGGAACGAGGTCGAGGCTGGTGGTAGCGCCGCCGCCTCGCCGCGCACCGCCGCCGTAACGGCCGCCTCCAGGTCGGGCAGCAGGATGCGCCACGACACCCCGTCGACCGAGAGGTGATGGATCACCACGAGCAGCCGGCCCGAGGCCGCATCGCCGGCGTCGAGCCACACCGCCTGCAGCATCGCGCCGTCCGCCGGCGACAGCCGTCCGGTTGCCAGGTTGGCCTCCTCGGCGATCGCGCCCAGCAGGGCCGTGCCGCCGAGTCCGGCGACGTCGACCCGGCGCACGCAGTCCCGTGCCGCCACCGAGCCCGGCGGCATGACGTGCAGACGCCAGGGCGTGGGAGACGGGGTGAAAGACGAGGAGGGCGCCGTCGTAGATGAGGCAATCGTGTGGAGAAAAGTTGCGCCGGTGAGCGGCGAACCGGTGAACGGCGAAGATGCCGCCGGCTCATGCGGCGCTGTCGCCTGCAACGCCACATCAAGCCGCAGCCGCAGCGCGTCGTGATGGTCGAGCACGTCCTGCAGTCCGACGCACAACGGCCCGATCCCGAGCCCCGCCGGCACCGTCAGCAGCATCGCCTGGCTGAAGCGCCCGACCGGCCCGCCGCGCTCGGCCAACCAATGCATGATCGGCGTCGCCGGCAGGTCGCCGGTCGCGATGTCGGCCGCGGGTGTCGCTGTGTCTCCGGCCGCCACCGCCACCGCCGCCAGCGACGCCACCGTCTGGTGCTGGAACACGGCGCGCGGCGTGATCGTGAGACCGGCCCGCCGCGCCCGGCTCACCAGCTGGATCGACATGATGCTGTCGCCGCCCAGCGCAAAGAAGTTGTCGTCGATCCCGACCTCGCCAACCCCCAGCGTCTCGGCGAACAGCCCGCACAGCACCGCCTCGTGCGGCGTGCGCGGCAGACGGCGCTCTGCATTCGTCGCCGCGACCGGAGCGGGCAGCGCCCGCCGGTCGAGCTTGCCGTTGGGACTGAGCGGCAGACGCTCCAGCATCACGAACGCCGGCGGCACCATATAGTCCGGCAGCAGCGCCGCCAGATGACGCCGCAGCGCCGCCGCGTCGGGCGCTGCCGCGCCGGGCGCCCCAACCCCGGCCTTCGACACCACGTACGCCACCAGACGAAGCGCGCCGTCACCGTCAGCATCGGAACCCACGGCAGCGCCGTCGCGGCGCGCCACCACGGCGGCCTGCGCCACCGCCTCATGTCGCAGCAACGCGGCCTCGATCTCGCCCGGCTCGATCCGGAAGCCCCGCAGCTTCACCTGCGCGTCGGCCCGCCCCAGGAAGTCCAGCACGCCATCCCGTCGCCAGCGCGCCAGGTCGCCGGTGCGGTACATCCGGCTGCCCGCAGGTCCATACGGATCCGCCACGAACCGCTCCGCCGTCAGTCCCGCCCGACCCAGATAGCCCCGCGCCAGACCCGCGCCCGCAATGTACAACTCACCCGCAACACCAACAGGAACAGGCGCAAGCCCAACGTCCAAAACGTAGACGCGGTAGTTCGCAGATCGGGCTACCGATCGGAATGTCGTGCACCGGTGTCTGCGCACGACACCGGTATTACGTCGATCGTCGGCTTCGGTCGGGCCATACAGATTGATCGAGCCGCGCCTTCGGCAGCGATCGAACACCTGAGCCAGGTTTCGGGGGACAGCGCCTCGCCGCTGCAGATGACATGACGAACGCTGTCGCAGCTGGCGCTTCGCCATAGACCGAGGAATGCCTGCAACATCGAACGGCACGAAGTGCAGCGATCGTCACGCGATGTCTCGAGACTCGTTTGCCGAGAGCTTGCCGGGATCGCGATGCGCACTCGTCAGCGCACGATCGCAAGGCGCGCGCCGGCGATCAGTGGCCAGCAAGAATTCCCACGATCGATGACGTCGAAGCTGAACGGTGGTCTTCTGCAGCGACAGCGTCGGCCATGGCGTCAGAGCGAGACGCGTCCTGCATCCATGTCGAGGCGATTGTGCAAGCCGCCATGAGTATTGGTGGCGCCCTTAGGTTGCCGGTCGATCCGGAGGTGAAGATCACGTAGGCGGCGTGATCGGGGCTCGAACCGGATGGCGGGAGCCGTAGTCGGCCGCGCTGCGACATCGTCGCAGACGGTCGAGCGAGATGCAGTTCGACGTCGGACCTGACGTGGAGGGAGGACTGTGCTCGTCAGCAGTGACGCGCGGCTGCGCGCGGCTCGATCATGAAGCGCGCAGCCGCTCTTCTGGGTAGTCCGGATCGAGCGGCAGGTAGGCGGCGCCGGCCTTGAGGATGGCGATGAGCGCGACCACCATGTCGAACGAGCGCTCGACGCACAGGGCGACGATGGTCTCGGGCCCGGCGCCGAGCGCGCGCAGGTGATGCGCCAGTTGGTTGGCGCGGATATCGAGATCGCGGTAGCTGAGTGTCTGGTCGTCGTATGCCAGCGCGACGGCGTCCGGCGTGCGGCGGGCCTGGGCGGCGAACAGTTCCGGGATGGTGGCGTCGGCGACGGGACGCGCGGTGTCGTTCCAGTCGGTCAGGATGGTGTGCCGCTCGTCGGTGGAGAGAATGTCGAGGTTACCGATCGTGCACGCGGGGTCTTCGGCCGCCGCCGTCAGCAGCCGGACGAGACGCTGGGCGAGGCTCGTCGCAGTGTCTTCGTCGAACAGGTCGGCGGCATATTCCAGCACGCCCGCGATGCCGGCCGGCGCGCCGTCCGGTGCGCGTTCCTCTGCCAGCGCGAACGACAGATCGAACTTCGCGCTCGCAACCGGAACGTCCTCGAACGAGGTGGTGAGACCCGCAAGCTCGAGCGTTACCTCGGCGTCGTTCTGGAACGCCAGCATCACCTGGAACAGCGGATGATGCGACAGCGACCGCGCCGGGTTGATCACCTCGACCAGCCGCTCAAACGGCAGGTCCTGGTGGCCGTAGGCCTGGAGGTTGCGGCCCCGCACCCGGGCCAGCAGGTCCCGGAAGTTCGGATTGCCCGACGTGTCGGTGCGCAGCACCAGCGTATTGACGAAGAACCCGACAAGCTCGTCGAGCGCGCTGTCGCCGCGGCCCGCCACCGGGCTGCCGATCGCAATGTCGTGGCCGGCGCCGAGCCGCGTCAGCAGCGCCGCAAGTCCGGCCTGCAGCACCATGAACAGGCTGGTGCCGCTTGATCGCGCCAGCGCCAGCAATTGACCGTGCAGACCGGCGCCAAGCCGCAGCGGCACCCGGCCGCCCCGATAGCTCGCCACCGCCGGACGCGGCCGGTCGCCGGGCAGCGCGATCGCCTCCGGCAGGTCCGCAAGCGTCTCGCGCCAGAACCCAAGCTGCTCGGCGATCGCACTTTGCGGATCGCTCTCCCGTCCCAGCACCTCATGCTGCCACAGCGTGTAGTCGGCATATTGCACCGGCAGCGGCGGCAGGGCGCTCTCGCCCGCCGGCACACTGCCGTCACGGCGCCGCCGATACGCCCCAGACAGGTCGCGGGCCAGGGGCGTGAGCGAGGAACCGTCGCCCGCGATGTGGTGCAGCAAGAGCAGCAGCACATGCACGGGCTTGTCATCCCGGTCCTGGTCCAGCGCGAACAGGTGCGCCCGCAGCGGCGGCTCCACAGACAGGTCGAAGCCCTGCGCGGCGGCCGTGCCCAGTTCGGCGGTCAGATCGGCGGATGCAATCTGCTTCGCCACCAGCCGGGGCCGCGCCGCGCTGACGTCCAGCACCTGTTGGTGCGGCACGCCGAGCGTCTCGGGGAACACGGTGCGCAGGCTCTCGTGCCGCGTCATCAGGTCGCCGAGCGCAAGTTCCAAGGCGGCGATATCGAGTTCGCCCACCAGCCGCACCGCCAGCGGGATCGTGTAGGTCGCGCTCGGACCTTCCAGCCGATTGAGGAACCATAGTCTTCGCTGCGCAAACGACAGCGGCACCGCATCCGGACGCCGCATCGCCCGCAGCGGCTCTCTGGGCCGGCCGCCGTCGGTGAGCCGGGCCGCCAGGCCCGCCACGGTCGGGGCCTCGAACAGGCTGCGGATCGCGACCTCGGTGTCGAGCGCGGCGCGGATGCGGCCGATCAGCCGCGTCGCCAACAGCGAATGGCCGCCGAGTTCGAAGAAGTTGTCGTCGATCCCGACCTCGCCAACCCCCAGCGTCTCGGCGAACAGCCCGCACAGCACCGCCTCGTGCGGCGTCCGCGGCAGCCGGCGCTCTACATTCGTCGCCGCGACCGGAGCGGGCAGCGCCCGCCGGTCGAGCTTGCCGTTGGGACTGAGCGGCAGACGCTCCAGCATCACGTACGCCGACGGCACCATGTAGTCCGGCAGCAGCGCAACCAGATGCCGTCGCAGCGCAGCCGCGTCGGGCGCCGTCGCGCCGAGCGCCCACCCCGGCCTTCGCCACCACGTACGCCACCAGACGCAGCGCGCCGGCTTCGGGCGCGCTGCGGTCGCCGGCTGGGTCGTCTTTGGAAACAGGATCGTTGGGATCGGTACCGGCGTCGCGGCGCGCCACCACGGCGGCCTGCGCCACCGCCTCATGCCGCAGCAACGCGGCTTCGATCTCGCCCGGCTCGATCCGGAAGCCGCGCAGCTTCACCTGCGCGTCGGCCCGGCCCAGGAAGTCCAGCACGCCATCGCGGCGCCAGCGCGCCAGGTCGCCGGTGCGGTACATCCGGCTGCCCGCAGGCCCATACGGATCGGCCACGAACCGCTCCGCCGTCAGACCCGCGCGTCCCAGATAACCCCGCGCCAGACCCAGCCCCGCGACGTACAACTCGCCCGTCACGCCAGCCGGAACAGGCTGCAGGCCGCCGTCCAGCACGTAGACCTGAAGGTCGGGCAGACCGGACGCCCGATCAGGCTGCCGGTGTTCGCCTCGACGGTCGAACGATCGAGCGCAAAGAAGCTGACATGCACGGTGGTTTCCGTGATGCCGTACATGTTGCACCAGGCGCGGCGCATCGTCGGCATGATGGCGATACCATTCGCCGAGCCGACCGGAAATCGAGCGCTTCGCCACCGAAGATGACGTAACGCAGCCGCTGCTCTCGCTCGAACGCGCCCTCGGTGCGGGCCGCCTCCATCAATTGATAGAAGGCCGACGGAGTCCGATTGAGAACCGTCACCCCCTCGCGCACGAGGAGCTTGCTGAAGTCTGCCGGCGAGCGGCTGGTAGCGTAGGGGACTACGACCAGTCGTCCGCCGTGCAGCAGTGCGCGCCAGATCTCCCAGACCGAAAAGTCGAAGGCGAAGGAATGGAACAGAGACCAGACATCGTCGGCGCCGAACCGGAACAAATGCTGCGTCGTGTCGAACAGGCGGAGCACATTGTGGTGCGTGACGGTGACGCCCTTCGGCTTGCCGGTCGATCCGGAGGTGTAGATGACGTAGGCGGCGTGCGAGGGTCGAGGAGGTAGGGGAGCGCTGGTCGGATGCCGGTCGATGCGCGCCGCATCGACGTCAAGTCGCACGACGCGGGCCGATGTACGGGCAGGCTGGCGCAGCGCACCGTGGGTGACGAGGAGCGGCGCAGCCGCGTCGGTCAGCATGAAGTCGAGCCGCTCTTTTGGGTAGTTCGGATCGAGCGGCAGGTAGGCGGCGCCGGCCTTGAGGATGGCGATGAGCGCGACCACCATGTCGAACGAGCGTTCGACGCACAGGGCGACGATGGTCTCGGGCCCGACGCCGAGCGCGCGCAGGTGATGCGCCAGTTGGTTGGCGCGGATGTCGAGATCGCGGTAGCTGAGTGTCTGGTCGCTCGTACGCCAGCGCGACGGCGTCCGGCGTGCGGCGGGCCTGCGCGGCGAACAGCTCAGGTAGGTTGGTCGCGCGTGAAACGGCCGCACCGGTGGACGCCGGCGCATTCCCCGTTTGCAAGATCGTGTGACGCTCGTCCTTGCCGAGCAGGTCGATAGTGGCGACCGTGCGGCTGGGCTCGGCGAATGCGGCCAGCAACCGGAGGAACCGCTGCTGATGCAGGGCGACAGCGTCGGCGTCGTACCGCTCGGGGTTGGCATCGAAATCGATTTGCACTGGGCCGCCGTCGCGTCGGTCGTAGATCTGGATCGAAAGATCCTCGACCGGACCGAGCGAGAGATTCCGAACCGCGGCGCGATGACCCGCGAATCCGAAATCGTAGTCGAACCGCATGATATTCAGATTGAGACCGAACAGCGGACGGCCGTCGTCGACGTCGCCGATTTCCCGCCGCAGGTCCGCGACCTGAAAGTGTTGGTGCTCCAAGCTGCGCTGGATCTCTTCGCCGGCCTTGCGGATGGCGTCAGCGATCGACATCCGGGAACTGATTTCGAGCCGCAGCGGCAGAACGTTGGACACCATGGCGGGCGTGTTGAGCGCCGCGCCGCTGCGGGCTGCGACCGGCAGCCCGAACACAAGATCCGCCGCGCCGCTCATGCGATGCAGATAGACCGCGGTGGCGGCGGCAAGCAAATGCGGAAGGCGCCCGCCCGCCCGGCGTGCGGCCCGTTCGAAGTCTCTCCACTTCTGCACGTGTGACGAACGCCGTGTGGCGAATGAAACGGTCGAAGTTTCCGGTCCAAGGACCGCCCAGGCTCACCCGCTCCGGGCGGTCGGCCAAGCGATTGAGCCAGAAGCGCCGGTCGCGTTCGAATCGCTCGGAAGTACGGTAGCCGGTCTCGTCGTTGAGGACGTCGGAGAGCGCGCCGAACGCGCCCCCGAGCGCGGCCGGCCCGACGCTGAGCTTGGTGTAGACGTCGGCGACGCGCCGCGCCACGAGCGCCATGCCGAGACCGTCCATGACGATGTGGTGGTAGCGCGCGTACCAGAAGAAACGGTCGGTCGAGAGCTTGAACAAGGCGAAGGCGAACGTCGGCCCCAGCAGTGGGTTGACGGGCTGCGCCAGGTCAAACCTCATCCAGGCTTCGGCCTCGGCACGCGCATCGGCCGTCCCGGAGAGGTCGAGATAGGTGAGGAGCCAGTCCGGTGGAGTGCCGACGAATTGCCGCGGTCCGTCCGCCTGCTCAACGAACCGAACGCACAAGGCTTCGGATTCGATGATGACCTGGCGGAGCGCCTGCTCGAACAGAACCGGGTCGATCGGCCCGTCGATCTCGATGTATTCGCCAATATTGTACGCGGCGCTCGAGGGATTGAGCTGTTGGGCGAACCAGACGCCAAGCTGGCCGGCCGAAAGCGGGAGCGCGACGGGGTCGGAGACGCTACCAGTGACCGGAACGGAACTGTCACCGTTAGGCTTGATCGAAAACACCTAAGACCTCGTTGGGCAGGCCCGCGGCTCGCTGGCAGATGAGCGAATTGTAAGCGGCGTTCGGCGACGTGTTAACCGCAAAAGTAGCTAAGCGGATGAAGGGGTTATGGCCAGCTATTGGAATCGCCGTCGAGCCTCCTCACGTACCTGGACCGCGCCCTAATATCCGATTTAGGGCGCTATCCGCTCAAAACCAACCCGAGGCCGCCGGATCAGCAAAACATCTCCGCGCGGGGGTCCTCATTGGCCGCCGCTGGAGGTCGCTGAATGTGGGGACCGCATTCCCGTCGCAGAGCCTGCCTGCCAGCTCAGAACCGACAACAATAATCTAGCAGGAACGCCTGATGTCCAACAATACTTCATTCAGTTTGCGTCTCGCACCCGGTTTTCCGGCCGCGTTGTTCCGCTGACTGGGATATTCGACTTCAAGTGACCGTTGGTGGCGGAAATCGGGCATTGTGCCGCCTGCCGAATCCTCGGGTGATTGTCGTCACGGGTGCGTGAAGGGTGCCGATCTGGACGATGTTGCAATTCGTTCCCACTTACGCGCAAAGCCAGAAGCAACAGGGGCGCCGCCATGTCCATCCGACCCGTCAAGCAGATCGTCAAGGCGCAGCCGACGCTGGAGGGCGCGGGCGTCAAGCTGCATCGCGCCTTCGGATTCGGACAGACCACCGACTTCGATCCGTTTCTGCTGTTCGACGATTTCCGCAACGATCGTCCCGACGATTATCGCGCCGGGTTTCCCTGGCATCCGCACCGCGGCATCGAGACCATCACGTATGTGCTGGCCGGCACGGTCGAGCACGGCGACAGCCTCGGCAACAAGGGCCGCATGGGGGCGGGCGATGTGCAGTGGATGACGGCGGGCAGCGGCATCCTGCATCAGGAAATGCCGCAGGGCGACGAGCGCGGCCGCATGCACGGCTTCCAGCTCTGGGCGAACCTGCCATCGTCGCTCAAGATGACAGCGCCCCGCTATCAGGACATTCCCTCGGTCGAGGTGCCCGAAATCGTCGATGACGACGGCACGTGTGTGCGCGTGGTCTGCGGCGACTTCTGGGGCAAGCGCGGCCCGGTGGACGGCATCGCGGCCGACCCGCGCTACCTGGATGTGTTCGTCCCGGCGGGCCTTCGCAAGACCCTGCCGGTAGAGACTGGCCGGCACGCGTTCGCGTATGTGTTCGAAGGATCGGGCACGTTTCGCGCCGCCTCGCAGCCGTTCGGCGTCCTGACCGAGAAGGAAACGGCCGCGGGCGAAACGCTGGTCCGCGAGCGGACCGGTAACCGATCGCTGGTGCTGTTCGACAGCGGCGACGAGGTGACGGTGCAGGCCGGCGACGAAGGCATCCGGTTTCTGCTGATCTCCGGCAAGCCGATCGAGGAGCCCGTGGCTTGGTACGGTCCGATCGTGATGAACACCAACGCCGAGCTTCAGCAGGCGGTGGCCGAACTGCGCGACGGTACTTTCATCAAGCACGTTGAAGCGGCCGCGCGCTAGGACGTGAACTCATTAGCGCGCAGCCATAGCTTTCGAGCCTCAGTTCTGCGGCAGCCACTTGGTCGCTATTCACCCAGAAGCGGACCAGTTATGCTCACTTTGAGTTTGTCGAGTTTGACCCGAAGCGGACCACTCGCAGTCTGAGCGCTTGGCTCGATATGACCGAAGCAATCTCGCAGAACGAGGAGCTGCTATGAGGCGACGGGAATTTGCTGTGCTGTTCGGCGCGGCAGTGGTTTGGCCAAGCGCCGCCATGGCGCAGAGCAGAACGCCAAGGATTGCCGTCCTGGCGCTCGGAAATCCCGACCCGCAGACTTTCATGAAGGAGTTCCGCGAGGGTTTGCGCGCGCTTGGATACGTCGAGGGACAAAGCATTCAGGTTGAGCTGCGATCTGCCGGAGGCGATCCCAACAAGCTTGCGCCACTGGCGGCCGAGCTGGTCGCCACGAAAGCCGATATCATCGTGGGTTTTCAGACACCCGCCGCGACGGCGGCGAAACAGGCCACCAAGGATATTCCGATTGTCCTCGCCGCCGTTGGTGACCCAATTGGAACGGGTCTGATCGCCAGCCTCGCACGGCCGGGCGGCAACATTACCGGCGTATCCGGGGCCACCGCCGAGATGGGTGCGAAGAATCTGGAGCTGATCCGCGAGGTGGTTCCTTTGGCGCGCAGAGTTGCAGTCCTCGCCAATGCATCCGATCCGTTCAGCAAGCAGCTGCTGGAGCACATCCAGGCAGCGGCGAAAGCTTTGAACGTAGACATAAAGCCCGTGATGGTGCACGGCGCCGATCAACTCGACGCACATTTCGAAGACATCGCGAAATGGCAGGCCGATGCGATTATTGTGCAGCCCAGCCTTCCGCATCGGCGGGTTGCCGAACTTGCGATCAAGCACCGCCTTCCAGCATTTGCGCCGAATGCGGCGTTTACCGCTGCCGGCGGCTTGATGTCCTATTCAAACAATACTGAAACGACCTATCGTCAATCCGCCGTCTTCGTCGATAAAATTCTCAAGGGCCGCAAGCCGGCCGATCTGCCGGTTGAATTGCCGACCAGGTTCTGGCTTGCCATCAACCTCAAGACGGCCAACGCGATCGGGGTCACCGTACCGGGACTTATGCTGACTCGAGCGGACGACGTGATCGAGTGACCCGTCGCAGACTCGTCGTCCCGTTCAAGTGCCAGAGATTGCCCATGTCGGCTTTTGGCCCGAACTCGGACCCCCAAGTCGCGTCATAAATGTCTGAAGTTTGGGGACAAGCGGACTTAACACGGAGGTTCCGCCAAGTCGCATTTTGGACCCAGAGGAGACTTAAACCCCATAGACGAGAGAGAATATTCTTAGACCATGGAATTTGATCGGGTAACAACGTTGTATCTTCTCTGCGGAAAGATCGCCTCCGGGAAGTCGACGCTTGCGCGTCGGCTTGCAGAACGTCCGGCAACTCTCCTGATCACTATGGATCACTGGATGTCGCTCCTGTTTCCGACTGAGAACAGGACGATTGAGGATTTCGCGCGCTTATCTGCAAGACTTCGCGATGCGATGGGTCCGCACGTTGTCGACATTCTGCGGCACGACCTTTCGGTCGTCCTCGACTTCCCAGCCAATACCGTGAGATGGCGTAATTGGATGCGATCCTTGATAAATGAGGCGGACGTCGCCCACGAGCTTCACGTCCTGGATGTTCCGGACACGGTCTGCAAGCAAAGGCTTCGAAAGACGAAATGCGGAGCGGCGAGCACCCGTACGAAGTGAGCGAAGAGACATACGACTTGTTCATGAGCTATTTCGTCCCGCCGGGACCCGACGAAGGCTTCAATATCGTCACTCACACGTCTGAGCATTGATCCAATGTCGGTTTATGGCCAATAGCGATTGACCGCCCTGTCACGACCGTCCATCTGCTTCTGGGGCAAAGCGGAGATGCCGGAGTGTTGAAGCGCGACCGCGTCGCAGCCGTTCGGCGTCCTGACCGAGAAGTAATGAACACCAACGCCGAGCTTCAGCAGGCGGTGGCCGAACTGCGCAACGGCACTTTCATCAAGCACGGTTGAAGCGGCCGCTCGCCGTGTTCAATCACTTCAAAGTATCGTCTGTGCACGGTCCCATTGCCATTCGTAGTCCGCCTTAATCGAATCGTAAAAAGGCGTTCCCACAGGAGCGAGGATGGTGGGACTTTCACCCGTTGGGCGAGAAAGGCTGTATTGCGTGAACATTGTGCGCGAATTGCTCTTCTGCAGCATGCCGAACATCACGCCATTCTTTTGAAAGCGGACCGTCAATGGGCCGTTCATTGCCATCCTGGCCCAGAATTCAGCACCGGCCGTTATCTCGTTGCGGATGGTGGCAACGTAATTTGTCGTGAACTCCCGCATCATATGGCTGAGCGCGGGATTCTCTGGATGCATCAGCAGCACACGCATTTCAATACCGCGCGCGAGAGCAGTTCGTACCGTCTCTTCGTATCCTGTCACTTTTGCGAAGGAAAATAGTGCGAGCCCTTGGTACCACACGAATGAGCGCGCCGTTGCGATGAGACCGGCCCAGTCTTCGCTCGGAACGTCTCTAGAACGCGGCACGAGACGCCAGGATGCTTCGCCCGCCCCCAGTGGTTTAAGGCTCGAGCGAAACGGAACCTTGGAGTTGCCTCCGGACGTCTCAAGTTCAATGATGCTTCGGAACAAACTGTCACTATGGGTCCCGTTTTGGAGAGCCCTGGGCTTGAGGTCATACAGCATGACTCTGCGACCACTGATGTCAAACGGGATGGAGTGGCCATTCTCGATAAGTAAAATCAACGGACGAGCCGCGGCTTCCGCTATGGCAACTTCGTAAAACACATTTGGATTGTGACCGGTCAGGATTGCAATAAGCAGATCATCCCCAAGGATGTGATCGTACATTTGCTCGGTTATGATTCCAGGTCGGGCTTCGTGATCCGCTCGAACTGGTGCGTATCCAGCCTTCTCCGCTGCGGGTTTTATGATGAAGTCAAACACGTCGTCTGCATGTTCCCTAATTTCGGAACCCGGCAAGCCGATAGGGCTTATTACGAAACATGACTTCATTGTTTGATTCTTCTAGCTTCCGCTCATTCGCGACTGCGTAGGTCACTACGCTGCCGCTGGCGCACTACCTGCGCTGAGAGAGGACCGAGCGCCGTCAGATTGTTGTTGGCCTGCCGATGGGCATTATTGCTGTTGGTTAGTTAGAATAGAGAACTTCGGCGAGTTCTCATTTATGAGTAGCTCTCAGACAGCTTGGTGCTTGTCTATGCGCAACATAGTGGGCGTGGGAACCAAGCGCCAGCCCCTTCGCGAACAACAATCCCACATCCAATTCTAAGCGTAGGCTTCGTCCTAGTGACGTTCCTACACCGGACTCGCCGCGATGCGGGTAGGAACGTCGAGTCCGCCACACTAGCGCGCCGGCAGCCGTTCAGGCCACGGCGCTGTCGGGCAGGCGGACCGGCGTCGAGATGCCGGAGTTTCGGCGCAACGTGCTCCATGAACAGCTTGAGCGACCGGGCGCGCTTGTCGCGTGTCGCCCAGTCCTTGCCGGTCACCAGGAGCAGCGTCCCGAACCCGCCCGACGCGTCGTAGAACTCCTGGAGCTGGCGGGCGACCTCGTCCGGATCGCCGAGGAAATAGACGCCGGCCTCCGCGAGCTGGTCGAACGAGGCTTCGTCGCGTTCGAACTTCCAGCCGTAGTTGTTCTTGAGCAGATTGATGAGGCCGCGCTTGGTCTGGAAGCCGAGCTCGAAGGTGATGGCGGGGCGCAGATCGTCCATCGCCTCTTTCCGGCTGTCGGCAAGGTAGACGTAGCGGGCGACGGTGATGTTGTTCAGCGGCGCCGCTGTGGCCGGCGGCGCGCGCCGCGCGGGCGTAGCGATCCGCCTTTCTGCGGATGAAGGCCGCAGGCTCAAGCTGCGCGGACAGAAGCGTGTAGCCGCGCGCGCCGGCGAGGTCGATCATGTCGGGCGTATCGGTCGCGGTGGCGATCGGCATGTGCGGCAGGTTCAGCGGCCGCGGCGTGGCGACGATGCTCTTGCCGCGCCAATACTTGCCGTCCCAGTCGAACGGCTCGTTCGCGGTCCAGCACTTGAGGATGAAATCGAGCGACTCCCGCAGGCGCGGGTGCCGGTCTTCGTGCGACAGGCCGCGCTCGTTCGCGAACAGCGGATTGGGAAATCCCGAGCCGAAGCCGAAGATGAAGCGGCCGCCGCCGATCACATGATCGGTGACGGCGGCCTGGATCGCGGTGTCGACCGGGTGCGCGAGATGGATGAGCTTGACCGCCGCGCCCATGCGGATCCGCTTGGTCAATGCCGCCGCCTTGCACATCAGCAGTTCGGGCACCGGCAGGGTGTCGATCCTGTCGATATAGACCGGCTCGCCGTGATGCTCGCTGATATAGGCGTCACGGAATCCGAGCTGATCGGCCAGCACGATCTCGAACAGGTCCTCGTCGTAGGTCTGGGCGGCGGTGGTGTGCGGGCGAAAGCCGTTCGAGAAAATACCGAATTCCATTGAAATCCTCGATTGCGGATTGGGCAAAAGCGATACCGGCGGGCGCGATCATTTCAGTGCGGAGCTCGCGCTCCAAGCCGCACAAGGCGCGGCAGCACCTCGTTGCAGAAGTAGGGCAGTTCGTCGAGATAATTCACAAACGACAGCGCGACTCCACGCATGCCCGCCTTGCTGAGGCCGTAGAGCTCCTCGGCAACGCGGTCGGGCGTTCCGACGAACGGATAGCCGCCGATGGCGTTGGCCGCGAAGTATTGTCGCTTGGCGGCATATTCCTCGACCGGGATGGTCTGCGGCGTGATGTTCTTGCTCGCCAGCATGCCGTCGATCGCACCCCAGTCGGCGTGCTCGATGATGGCGTGCCGATAATAGTCCTCGGCCACCGCCTGGGTCGGCCGGCAGATCACCTGGCCGACGGTGTAGACCTCGATGTCGCGGCCGATATCCGCCGCCGCCTGCTTGATCTCGCTGACCTTCCGCGCGTTGCCCTCGAGTGACGTACGCGAGCCCGCAGTCGCCACGAAGAACGCGTCGCAGTTGCGCAGCGCAAACGCCTGGCCCGACCGGCGAGGAACCGGCATTCATGAGGAGCGGCCGGGTGTCGCCATAAGGCTTGGGGGAAGCCTCGACGTTCTTGAGCTTGAGGAACCGGCCGTCGAAGTCGAACGCGCCAGGCTCGGTCCAGGCTCGCTTGACGGCGTCGAGCCATTCCTGCGCGTAGTCGTAGCGCGCGTCGTGTTCGCGCTGCGTCACGCCGAACATTTCGAACTCGCCCTCGTTCCAGCCGACCACGAGATTGACGCCGAATCGGCCTTCGCCGATGTGGTCGGCGGTGACGAATTCCTTGGCGGCGATCAGCGGATGAAACAGCGGCGCGTGCACGGTGCCGAACACCGTGATCCGCTGCGTGGCGCCCAGGAGGCCGACCGCCCAGGTGATCGTCTCGAGCGTCGCGCCGTGAAAACTGGTGTCGCCGCCATAGCCCTTCCAGCGGGCGATCGGCAGCATGAAGTCGATTCCGGCGTCGTCGGCCATGCGCGCCAGCCGCAGGCAGTTGGGCCAGCTTGCGGTCCAGCGTTCAGGCACCTTGGTGGCGGAGCGGCCGGACGAACAGTTGGCCCCGAAGATTCCGATCTTCAGAGTATTGGCGCTGTACATCGCGATGCGGTCTTGCATCGATGCGGAACGGGACAGCACGCCGCCTCCATCAGGTTGCGGAACCCGGCCTCGTCATCCTGCAAGGAGCCGGGCGAGGACACGACGCGGAGGCCTCCGGGCACGCGTCGCGTCTCGTCCGCGGTTCGTCGCAATCGCGATCAGGCTGTGACCTTGGCGTACTTGCCGGTGAGCTGCGGCGTCGTGCGGGCCTTCGAGCCTCGTTCTGGCGACGTCGAGCCGCGTCTCGCGGCCCCAGGTGCGCTTGAGCTCGTCGCGCACGTTGAAGCGCAGCCGCCCGAGCCCTTCGGTCTCGAGCTCGACCACGTCGCCGTCCTGGAACGCGTTGAGGCCGCGGTGGTTGGTGCCGGTGGCGAGGATGTCGCCGGGCTCGAGCGTGTGGATCGAGCTCACCCACTCGATGCAGCGCGGGATCTTGTGCGCCATGTCGTCGGTGTTGAAGTTCTGCTTCAGCGTCGCCGTTGACCCACAGCTTGATCTGCAGCTTGTGCGGGTCGCGTGATCTCGTCGGCGGTGACGATGTACGGGCCGATCGGCGCGAACGTGTCGCGCGACTTCATCTGGTAGAACGATGTTGCCGGGCGGCGGCAGGCCGCGCGCCGAGCCGTCGATGAAGTTGATGTAGCCGAAGATGTAGTTCATCGCGTCGGCGGCCTTGCACGTTGGTGGCGCGCTTGCCGATGACCACCGCCAGCTCGGCCTCGCCCTCGAAGATCGTGGCCGGCACGTCGGGCAGCACCATGGTGTCGCCGTGGCCGATGATCGCGCTGGGCGACTTGTGGAAGGCGTTGATCGGCGCCGGCTCGGTGCGCGTGCCGTCCTCCATGTAGTTGACCGCCATGCAGTCGATGTTGACGGGCTTCGGCAGCGGCGGGCGGATGCGCACGCCGGCGAGCGGCGACGCCGTTGCCGCTGCGCGGCCGCCTCCTCGAGCTTCGCCGCGGTACTCGGCGAAGCGCTCGATCAGGCCGTTGATCAGATCGTGCGGGCCGGTATGCGGGATGTCCTTGCACCACGGCCGACACGTCGACGACGGTGTCGCCCTTGAGCACGCCGAGCTTGAAGTCGTCGAAGTAGAGGATCTTCATTGTCAGTTCTCCGGAGAAGTGGGTGGCGAAATCCAGCCGTTCGGACCGCCAGTCAGGACGCGGCGAGACGCAGGGTCCGATTACCACCTTGATGCCGTTGGCCTCCGCGATCTTCGTATAGAGCGCGATCTCGGTTTCGACCCGCTGCTGGAATTCCTCCGGCGTGGATGGGCGCGGCCAGCACGCCGGTCTCGGCCAGCCACGTCTCGACGTCCGGCAGGTCGAGCGCGCGCCGCACCTCAGCGTTGAGCTGATCGATGATCGGGCCGCGGCGTTTGCGGCGCGCGCCGCGAGCCCCAGCCACGACATCAGCTCGATGCCGGGAACGGTTTCCGACCATCGTCGGCGTCTCCGGCATCAGCGCATAGCGCTCCGGCGACGACACCGCGAGCGCCCGCAACTGGCCGTTGCGGATGCGGGAGATCGCCGAGGTCGCGGTATCGAGCATGGCGTCGACCCGGCCGCCCAGCATGTCGGTGACCGCCGGCGATCGATCCGCGATAGGGCACTGCCGACCAATTGATGCCGGCGTGGTTCTCGATCCATTTGCCGAGCAGGTGATAGACGCTGCCGCTGCCGATGATGGCGTAGTTCATTTGCCCGGCTCGCGCTTGGCGCGTTCGATCAGGTCCGGAAAGCTCTTGATCGGCGAATTGGGCGCGACCAGGAGGAACATCGGATAGGCGACGACGGTTGTCACGAACGCAAAGTCGCGCACCGGATCGTAGGGCAGCGACTTCATCACCGCGGCCTGGGTGGTGAAGCCGCCGGTCAGCATCGCGAAGGTCGAGCCGTCCGGCGTCGAGCGTGGACACCGTCTGGTTGCCGACCGATGCCCACGCCCTGCGTGATGCTCTCGACGACCACCGGCTGGCCCAGGCGCTCGGTCAGCTTGTTGCCGAGCAAGCGTGCCACCATGTCGGGGCTGCCGCCGGGCGCCGTCGGAATGATGATCCGTAACGGACGGGTCGGCCATGTCGGGCTCTGGGCATGAGCGGTGGCCGCCGCACCGAGGCCGGCGGCGCTGGCGACAAGGAGCTTCCTGCGCGTCAATGCTGTCATGCGCTCCCACCCGATCCGGCGTCCGCCGGTTGTTCTCGGACCGATGCGGTCCGTGTTTATTGTGAAATTGTCGCGCATCGCGCCGCTCGCGTCCAGAGCCGGAACATCGCATGAGCGTTGCCCAGGCTTGCGCCGGCGACGTATGATCGGTGCGGGGTATTCCTCGGAGACGCCAGTCATGACCGCTGCAGACCGCATGTACGACGTCGGCGGCGTCCTGCTGCCGCGGCCGTTCAAAGCCGCGCCGGCTCGGACACTTCGCGCTGTGGCACACCGACCTCGACATGGCGCGCCGGCTCTATGTCGATGTGCTCGGGTTCCGGCACACCGACAAGATCGTGCGGGATGGCAAGCGTCGCGGCCGTGTTCACGTCGCACGGCACCGACCATCACTCGCTGGCCGCCATCCATGCCTCGACCGCCGAAGGCGTGCGCAAGGCGCATTACGAGAAGGGTGTGTTCGTCAACCAGATCTCGTTCCAGGTCGGCACGCTCGAGGAGGTCGTCCGCGCGCACGACTATTTCGCCGAGCGGCAGGTCTATATCAGCCGGCTCGGCCGCGATTTTCCGGGCAGCAACTGGGCGGTCTACGTGCTCGATCCGGACGGACACCGCGTCGAGTTCTACTACGGCATGGAGCAGATCGGCTGGGACCGCCGCAGCAAGCCGGTCGACGCCTATGTCCAGGCGGTGCGCAACGGCTTTACGCTGCCGCAGCCGTCGGAGATGACGGAAATCATGCAGTCGAGAATCGAACGGCGTCGCGCTCGACAGCGGCTTTCGCCCGGCCGAAGAGCTGCCCTGCGATTTTTGCGTGGATGGTGTGATGCTGCCGCGGCCGTTCAAGATCACGAAGATTGGACCGGTCAACCTGTTCGTCGCGGACATCGATGCGTCGGAGCGCTTCTATACGGAATTGCTCGGTCTCACCAAGACCGAAGACGTGCAGTTCCGCGGACACCGTTGTGTTTTCCTGCGCTGTGGCACCGATCACCATACGATCGGGCTGTTTCCGGTGGCGCTGCGTTCCGAACTTGGGCTCAATCCCGCGACCACGCTGATGAGCATCGGCATGCAGGTCGCGACCTACCGTCAGCTCCGCGATGCGATTGCGTTTCTGCGTGAGCGCGACCTGCGGTTCATCGACAGCATTCCGGGCGATCTGCATCCCGGTATCGACTATGCGGCGCATGCAGTCGGCCCCGACGGCCATTGCATCCAGCTCTATCACAGCATGGAGCAGATCGGCTGGGACGGCAGGCCGCGCCCGGCGGCGCAGCGACCGCGCGTCGCGTCCGATTGGCCGCAGACGCTCGAAGGATCGCCCGCCAGCTACGTCGACCAGTTCCTGCAGGGACCGTTCGGGTAGCGATGGCCCCGCATTCGCCGGCGTGAAACTTGATCGAAATTGCAGGAGAGTGCGATGAGCGCTGCGTTCAAGGGCCGCCGGGAGGACTTGCGCCTCGTCACCGGTCAGGGGCGATACACCGCGGACTGGGACCTGCCGGGGCAGGCCTACGGGCACTTTCTTCGCACCGACCGCGCCCATGCCGAGATCGTGTCGATCGACACCAGCGCGGCACTCGGGGTGCCCGGCGTTCGCGGCGTGTTCACCGGCGAGGACCTGGAGAAAGCAGGTTTCAAGAGCCCGCGTCCGCTCATGTTCTTCAAGGGCAAGAACGGTTCCGAGCTCAAGAACCCGCACCGTCCGGCGCTCGCCCACGGGCGCGTCCGGTTTGTCGGTGAGGCGGTCGCGCTGGTGGTGGCCGAGACCGAGCTTGCCGCGCAGGACGGCGCCGAGAAGCTTGTCGTCGAGTATGGCGACCTGCCGGCGATGATCGAGCCGCAGGATGCGCTCGCGCCGGGGGCGCCCGCGTTGCACGCCGACGTGCCCGACAACCTCGCGATGGACTACGAGTACGGCAACCAGGCGGCGACCGACGAGGCCTTCGCCAAGGCGGACTGTATCGTACGCACGGTGGTGCATGCGCAGCGCATCGCCGGCGCGCCGATGGAGCCGAGGTCCGGTCTCGCCGCCTACGATCGCTCCTCGGGCAATTTCGACGTCTACATGCCGACCCAGGGCATGGGCGATATCATGAAGGAGTTCGCGCACGTCACAGGGCTCGCACCCACCCAATTCCGCATTCACGCCAAGGACGTCGGCGGCGGCTTCGGCGTGCGCAACGAAATCTATCCGGAGTTTTCCGCACTGGCGTTCGCCGCGCGCCAACTCGATCGTCCGGTCAAATGGGTGGGGACACGCACCGAGTCGCTCCTGACGGATCACCACGGCCGCGGCGCGACCCTGACCGGGGAGCTTGCGCTCGATGCCGGCGGCAACTTTCTGGCTGTGCGGATCGGTTGGCTCGTCGATCTGGGCGCGTATTGCTCGGGTGCTGGCCCCTTCATCAACACCGCCGCCGCTCCGACCAGCATGCCGGCCAACGTCTATCGCACGCCGGCGCTCTATGGCTTGAACCGGCTGGTGTTCACCAATGCCGTGCCGGTTGCGCCGTATCGCGGCGCCGGCCGGCCGAACGTGTCGTACCTGATGGAGCGGCTGGTGGATGAGGCCGCCCGCGTCACCGGCATCGATCGGATCGAACTGCGGCGGCGCAATCTGCTTGCGAAGGAGGCGTTTCCCTACAAGACCCCGACCGGCTCGACCTACGACAGCGGCGATCCGGCAGGACTGATGGAAGAAGCGTTACGTCACGCCGACTGGAGCAGCTTCGAGCGCCGTCGTGCGGATGCCAAGGCGCGCGGCCGGCTGCGCGGCATCGGCTGTGCGGTTTTCATCGAGCCGTCGGGCGGCGCCGGCCAGGAGGAGATCGCGATCAGGTTCGATTCCGAAGGTCTGCCGCAACTGTTCACGCTGGCCGGCCCGTCTGGGCAGGGGCACGAGACCGTATTTCCGGACCTGGTGGCCGGCATTCTCGGCATGTCGGCCGACAGGATCACGCTGCGGGCGAGCGATCCGGATGGGCCGCCGCTGGTCGGCACCGGTTCGTTCGGATCGCGCTCGCTGATCAGCCACGGCGGTGCGCTGTCGCTCGGTGCGCACGAGGTGGTGAAGAAAGGGCTCGAACTCGCCGCCAAGGAACTGGAGGTCGCCGCCGCCGACATCGTGTTCGACAACGGACGCTATCGCGTGCCGGGCACCGATCTTTCCGTCGGCCTGGAGGAACTTGCCCGCAAACACGCCGGTGGCGAGAGCCATCCGCTCGATGCGGTCGCCAAGCTCAACACCGCCGCCGCCTTCCCGAGCGGGGCGCATATCGCCGAAGTCGAGATCGATCCTGAGACCGGCGTGCTTGAGTTGCTCAGCTATGTGGCGGTGGACGACTGCGGCACGATCTACAATCACAAGCTGGTCGAGGGACAGTTGCTGGGCGGCCTGATGCAGGGCTTCGGCCAGATCTTCGGCGAGCACTGCGTCTACGATCGCGACGGCGGCCAGTTCCTTACCGGCACTTTCATGGACTACTACATGCCGCGCGCCGATCTGTTGCCCGGCACGATCTCGCTACACGACCGTCCGACCATCTCGCCCAGCAATCCGCTCGGCGCCAAGGGAGCCGGCGAGGCGGGAGCGACCGGAGCCATTCCGACCGTCGCCAATGCCGTCATGGATGCGCTGGCGCCGGTCGGCATCCACCACCTCGACATGCCGTACTCCCCGCACGCGGTCTGGGCCGCCATCCAGGCTCGCTCGCAGTAACCCGCGCCGCCTGCTAGGTCTTGCTCAGCGCGTGCCCGCCCAGACAAGGAGTTCGGCCGATGAAGAATCCGGATTGGACCTGGCCCAGCGGCAAGCGCATCGCGGTTGTCTTCAACGTCTGCCTGGAGGCCTGGTCCGACGGCAAGGCGCCCGGCATCAGTCCGATGGGCAACCCGTTGCCGGCCGGAGTGCTCGACACCATGGCGATTTCCTGGGCGTCGTACGGGCCCAAACGCGGCATCTATCGGCTGCTCGATGCGTTCCAGCGCCAGGGCGCGAAAGCGAGCGTCATGGTCAATGCGGTGATTGCCGAGCGCTCGCCCGAGGCCGTGAAGGCGGTCGCCGACGGCGGCCACGAGGTGCTCTCGCACTCCTACGCGATGGACGTCGTACCGGCGCTGCTGAGCGAGGAGGACGAGCGCAAGAATATCGAGCGCTGCACTACGCTGCTCGAAAGGGCCTCCGGGCAGAAGGTCGTCGGCTGGCTGAGCCCACGCGGCACGTCAGGGGCGCAGACGCCGCGCATGCTCGCGGAGGCCGGCTACCGCTGGTACGGCGACGTGTTCGACGACGACCTGCCGTATGTTCTCACCTTCGACAACCGCAAGATCGTGGCAATCCCGCTCGCCACCGACGTCAACGACATGCCGTTCATGAAATACGGCAACGCGCCGCAGATGATGCTCAATTCGTTCGAGCAGAACGTAATGATCGCGCGCGAGCGCGACGAGCTCGCGCTGATCGACGTCACCAACCACGCCCACATTTTCGGTCATCCGCGCGGCGCGTATTTCTTCGAGAAAATCGTCGAGCGCGCGGTCTCGTCTCACGACATCTGGGTCGGCACCCGCGCGCAGATCGCCGATCACATGCTGGCGCAGAAGATGTAGTCTGCGCGAATGTCTGCACCCATGTCGCCGCCGCGACCGCTGGAAGGGATCGTGGTCGTCGCCCTCGAACAGGCGGTGGCGGCGCCGTTCTGCACCGCGCGGCTCGCCGATGCCGGCGCGCGCGTCATCAAGATCGAGCGGCCGGAGGGCGATTTCGCGCGCGGCTACGACGACGTGGCGAAAGGGCAGGCGAGCTATTTCGTCTGGCTCAACCGCGGCAAGGAATCGCTGGTGCTCGACCTCGCCCATGACGGCGATCGCAAGCGCCTCTCCCATCTGATCGCGGGTGCCGATGTGTTCGTGCAGAACCTCAAGCCCGGCGCGCTCGCCCGGCTCGGGTTCGACATCGCCGATCTGCGGCGGCAGTACCCCGCCCTGATCTGCTGCTCGATCTCGGGCTATGGCGACACCGGGCCGCTCGCCGGACGCAAGGCCTACGATCTGCTGATCCAGGCAGAATCGGGTCTCGCTTCGATCACCGGCGGACCGGAAGGACCGGCGCGGGTCGGCATTTCGATCGTGGACATTGCGACTGGCGCCACTGCGCAGGCCGCCGTGCTGGAAGCGCTGATCGGCCGCGGCCGGACCGGGCAGGGCGCCGACATCCGCATTTCCATGTTCGACGTGATGGCCGACTGGCTGACGGTGCCGCTGTTGAATGCCGAGGGCGGCCGGCCGCCCAAGCGGATCGGTCTCGCACACCCGTCGATCTCGCCCTATGGGGTATTCGCATCGCGCGACGGCGCGCAGATCCTCATCTCGATCCAGAACGAGCGAGAATGGCGGATGTTCTGCCGCGACGTGCTGCAGGACGAGACGATCGCCGACGATCCGCGCTTCTGCACCAATGTGGCGCGCGTCGCGCACCGCGCGGAGACCGATGGCATGGTGGCGCGCGTATTCGGTGCGCTTCCTCGCACTGAGGTAATTGACCGGCTGACGCGATCCGACACCGCCTTCGCCGAAGTCAACGACATGGCGGCGCTGTCGGCGCATCCGCATCTGCGGCGCACCACCGTCGCGACGCCAAACGGGCCGGTCAGCTACCCGGCGCCGGCGGCGCTGTTCGACGGTGTTTCGCGGCCCTGCGGCGCGGTGCCGGCGATCGGGCAGAACCACGTCGACGGTGACGATATGCGCGCGGCGGCGAGCGATGCCCGCAAAGTTTCGGATTAGCTGCCATGGCGCAAGTCGGCCGAGCGATACCCCGCCGGGAAGCACGGGCGAAAGTCACCGGCCGGGCGGAATACACGCACAACCTGCGCCTCCCTGGCATGCTGTACGGCAAAATCTTCCGCAGCACCGTTCCGCACGGCCGCATCCGCAACATCGCCACGACCGCCGCCGCCAAGGTCCCCGGCGTTCATCGGGTCGTGACCGGTGAGGATATCCGTAAGCTGATCCCGGATCCGTATTACGGCCCGGCGTTCCACGACCAGCCGATCCTGGCGCTCGACAAGGTGCGCCATGTCGGCGAACCGGTTGCGGTCGTCCTCGCCCGCGATCCGCACGTCGCCGAGCATGCGGTGCAACTGATCGAAGCCGACTACGAGGAACTGCCGGCGGTCTACGACGAGTTGGAGGCGAAGACGTCGCAGGTCTACGTCCACGAAATGCTGCGGCCGGCCGGCACCTTCGCCGACCTCAAGCACCTCGCGGGCCGGACCAAAACCAATATCGCCCTCGACTTCCAACTCCGCCGCGGCGACCTGGATGGCGCCTTCGCGCAGGCCGATCTCGTACTGGAGCACACCTTCCGCAGCCAGCAGGCGCTGCACCTGCCGCTCGAGCCGTTCGTGTCGATCGCCGAACCGGGCGACGGTGAAATCACCATTCACACCGCCAGCCAGACGCCGTCGTTCGTGCGGCTCGAGATTGCGCGGCTGCTCGGCTGGCCGGAGAACAAGGTGCGGGTGAAGGTGCCGCTGCTCGGCGGCGGCTTCGGCGCCAAGGTCTACATCAAGCTCGAAGCTCTGGTGGCGGCGCTGGCGCTGATCGCGGGCCGGCCGGTGAAGATCGCGCTCACCATGGAGGAGCAATTCTACACCATCACCAAGCACCCGACGACGTTCCGGATCAAGAGCGGCATGACGCGCGACGGCCGCGTCACGGCGCGCGAATGCGAGGTGCTGTGGAACGGCGGCGCCTACGCCGACATCGGGCCGCGGGTGTGCCAGAAATCCGGTTTCACCGCGCCCGGCCCCTACGACATCGCCAATGTCAGGATCGATTCGTGCGAGCTTTACACCAATCGCATTCCGGCCGGCGCGCTGCGCGGGTTCGGGATTCCGCAGCTTGTCTGGGCCTACGAGAGCCATACTGACATCCTCGCCCGCGCCGCCGGGCTCGATCCCATCGAATTCCGCCGGCGTAACATTCTGCGGGAAGGCCGCCCGCACGCGACCGGCACGATCATGCGCGACACCGCGATCGCGCAGGTGCTGGACGCGCTCGCCGACGAGATGAACTGGAACGCGCCGTTCGACCACGGCAGCGAGAAGCTCCGACGCGGGCGGGGCGTCGCGATCGGCATCAAGGCGTCGATCTCGCCGACCACCTCGGTCGCGACCGTCAACATCAGTGCTGACGGCAGCGTGGCGCTCGCCATGAACACGGTCGACATGGGGCAGGGCTCCGACACCGCGATGGCGCAGATCGCCGCCGATGTGCTCGACATCGCCGCCGAGGACGTGAAGGTGGTGCATCCCGACACCGACGTGACGCCGTACGACATGGGGACGCTGGGCTCGCGCTCGACGTTTCATATGGGCAACGCAGTACGGCTTGCTGCGCTCGACGCCCGTGCCAAGCTGCAGGCGCTCGCCCGCGACGCCGGCCTGCCGGAGGGGACGAACTATCCGCCGGCCGAAATCTTCCGGAAGCGCTTCGGCATGCAGGCCGGCAACATCGTCGCCTCGGGCACCTACATCCCGACCTACCGGTCGCCCGATGCTGACGGGCTGTCCGACAACATCACGCCGTTCTGGATGGTCGGCGGCACCGGCGTCGAAATCGCGGTCGATACCGAAACCGGTCATGTCCGGATCGAGAAGCTCGTCAACGTCGCGGATTGCGGCAACCTGATCAATCCCGCGATCGCGCGGACCCAACTGTCCAGTGCGGCGATCATGGCGCTCGGCTTCTCGTTGTTCGAGAGCATGGAGATGGATGCCGGGCAGGTCACCAACGCGTCGCTCGCCGATTACAAGATTCCCGGAATCCACGACATCCCGCCGATGCGGAACACATTGGTGGCCGCCACGCAGAACAACGGACCGTTCGGCGCCAAGGGCCTCGGCAAATCAGGGACGTTCGGCGTCTCGCCCGCGATCGCCAACGCGATCGAGGACGCCGTCGGGGTGCGGCTGACCGAGCTGCCGATGAGCCCCGAGCGCGTCCTGCGTGCGCTGTGGGCGAGGGCCCCTCGTTCGACCGTGTAAGGCAAACGACGGCAGCCGTGTTGGCGACACCGTCCCGTTGCGCTAGCCTGCACTGGTCGCAAGGTTGCTGTCCTTTAGACGGCAGCGTGGCGCTCGCCGCTGGGAGCGTGCCGATGGACAAGGCCGGGGATCGATCCTGCTGTTGTCGTGCTGGCGAGGTTGCGTCGCGTCGCGTCGTTCTGACCGGACTGTTGGCGCTTGGCGCCGAATTCGGGGCTGTCCTCGTGGACGGCCCGGCGCTTGCCGACGCTGCGAGCGAACGCCCCAAGGAAGGCGACGTTTTCGTTTCGACCGGCAGCGAGGGAAAGACGCCGCTTGAGGTCAAGGACGTTCCGCTCGGCGGCCCGCCTGTGCTCGTCTGGCCGATGGATCCTGCCGCGGGACTTGTCCGCAGCGGCTCCCGTCTCAACAAGGTCTTGCTGGTCCGGCTCGATCCATCGACGCTTGTCGGCGTCACCCGGGAACGCGCCGCCGAAGGCGTCGTTGCCTACTCGGCGATCTGTCCCCATACCGGCTGCGAGGTCAGCGTCTGGGTTGGCGAACAGCAGATGCTCGAATGCTCCTGCCACTATTCGCATTTCAACCCGAGCGATGGGGCCGCCGTGATCGATGGACCCGCGCCACGCCCGCTTGCGGCGCTGCCGCTCAAAATATCGGACGGCAAGTTGAGCGTTGCGAAGCCGTTCACAGGGCGCGTTGGCATCGTGCCAACCTGACGTCTGGGTGGCCGCGGCCATTCGGTCACCCTTGAGGATCAACGCAAAGGAGGTTCGAGAACGACCCAATCCGAGGCCCGAAAACGAGAACTCGGCAACTAGAGAACAAAGGAGGAAACGTCATGAGTGCAAGGATATTTACGCAAAGCGCATGCGCGGTTGCGATCCTCGCGGCCGCTGGAACTCGCTGGCGTTGCGGCGCACGCTCAGCAGACCGTCGCGCCGGCGTCCGCAACCCCGGTTCCGGGGCCGATGCCGGAGGTCCTGCAGAAATACACTCCGGTCACTGCCGAACGCCTGAAGAAGCCGGAGGACAGCAACTGGTTTCATTTCCGTCGGACCTATGACGGCTGGGGCTATAGCCCGCTCAAGGAAATCACTCCCGAGAATGTCGGACGCCTGCAGCCGGTCTGGAGTATGGCGACCGGTCAGATCGAGGGCCATCAGGCCCCGCCGATCGTCAACAACGGCGTGATGTTCGTCGCCACGCCCGGCAACCAGGTGCTCGCCATCGAGGCCAAGACCGGCAACCTGCTCTGGCGCTACAAGCGTCCACTGCCGGAGGACGTGATTCATCTCCATCCGACCAATCGCGGCGTCGCACTCTATGGCGACCGTGTCTATTTCGCATCCGCTGACTGCATTCTGGTCGCACTCGACGCCAAGACCGGCAAGGAGATCTGGAGCGCAAAGGTCGACGACTACAAGAAGGCCTACTACATGTCGCTTGCGCCGTTGATCGTCGACGGCAAGGTGATCCTCGGTGCCTCCGGCGGTGAACTGGGCGTGCGCGGCTTTGTTGCCGCCATGGATGCCGAGACCGGCAAGGAACTGTGGAAGACCTACACGGTGCCGGCTCCCGGCGAACCCGGCAGCGAGACCTGGCCGGCGGGCGGCGATCACTACAAGCGTGGCGGCGGGGCAATCTGGGTAACCGGCACCTATGATCCGGAAACCAACCTGACGTTCTGGGGCACCGGCAATGCGGCGCCGTGGTTTGGCGACCAGCGGCCCGGCGACAATCTCTACACCACCGCGGTCATCGCGCTCGACGTCAACACCGGACAGATCAAGGGGCACTTCCAATACCATCCCAACAACTCCTGGGACTGGGATGAAGTCTCGCCGCCGATCGTCGTCGATTTTCAGCGCGACGGCCGCACGGTGAAGGGCCTGATCAACGTGTCGCGCAGCGGATACATCTGGGACCTCGAACGCACTGCCGGAAAGATCAACTTCGTGGCCGGGCGGCCTTACGTGCGCCAGGACGTGTTCAAGAGCCTCGATCCGAAGACCGGCAGGCCCGACATCGACAAATCGCGCAAGCCCGGGACGGACAAGACTGCCGAGTTCTGCCCCAGCTTGTGGGGCGGCAAGGACTGGCCGCCGGTCGCCTTCAACCCGAACACCCGGCTGATGTTCATCCCGGCGAACGAAAACCTGTGCACGGAGTTGCGCGGCGAAACTCCAAAATACGTCGTCGGCGAACGCTTCATGGGCGTCGCCCGCAACGTCATGAAGATCGTCGCTGGTGCCGATCACATCGGCGAGTTGCAGGCTTGGAACGTCGATACCGGCAAGAAGGTGTGGACCACCAACCTGCCGTCGTTCAACTGGGGGCCGGTCCTGGCCACTGGCGGCGACGTCTTGTTCGCGGGCGGCACCAACGACCGCATGTTCCGCGCCTTCGACGGCAAGACCGGCAAGATTCTGTGGGAGTTCCCCACGATTTCGGGCATCGCGGCCGTTCCGGTCTCGTTTCAGGTTGATGGCAAGCAGTACATCGCCGTCCAGTCCGGCTGGGGCGTCGATCCGGCGAAGATGCAGTCGCGCATGAATCTGCTGTTTCCGGGGAAATACCCGGACGTACCGCAGGGCGGCGCGGTCTATGTATTCGCGCTGAAATAGCCGAGTGCTTGCCGCGGGGAGCCGTCGTGACGACGGCTCCCCGCGACGGGCGATAGCCGATTGGAATGGCAAATTCGCGCTAGGATCGGATCGCGCTGAGAGATACAGTAAAAATCAGAAATTCCTCTGCGGGGATTTCGCGGGTCGGCGTAATCGACGAGTTTCTCACAGGAGATCGGAAATGGCTGTTGGCAAGGTGAAGTGGTTCAACCCTACGAAAGGGTATGGATTTATCCAGCCCCAAGGTGGTGGTCGAGACGTGTTCGTGCATATTTCGGCGGTCGAGAAGGCAGGCCTGTCGACCCTCAACGAGGGGCAGACGATCGAATTCGAAGAGGTGTCGAATCGGGGCAAGACGTCGGCCGAAAACCTCAAGGTGAAGTGAACGGGACTCTCATGGGGTTGTGATTTCGGGCGAGGCCGCGGCTTCACGACAGGCGCCATCGAGTGCCACCTCTCAATGACTCAGTCGAACGTTCGGGCGCCGCCGGTCTCATGCGGCGCCTCTTGCTTTTGGGGCTGGGCCAGCCACAGCGGTGTCGTTCGGATTAAGCACCGGGAGCGACGATGGTGCCGCGGCATTCGCCGAAGCCGATCGGCGCATAACCCTCGCGCCGGCAATGGGCACGCATGATCACGGTGTCGCCATCCTCCAGGAACCGGCGCGTCTCGCCTGACGGCAGGTCGATCGCCTGACGGCCGCCGGCGGAAATCTCCAACAGACTGCCGAGACTGTCAGCGCTGGTGCCGGAAATCGTGCCGGTGCCGAAGATGTCGCCCGGCCGCAGGTTGCAGCCGTTGCTGGTGTGATGCGTCGTAAGCTGCGCCACCGTCCAGTAGAGGTCGCGTGCATTGCCGGCCGACAGCCGGTGTGCTGGCAGGCCTTTCGCCTGCAGATCCCGGCGTGAGCAGCGACACTTCGAGCGCGATGTCGAGCGCGCCGTCCGCCTGATCGGACGCATCGAGCAGGTAGGGCAGGGGCGCCGGATCGCCCGCGGGCCGCGGCGCCTGCGCGTTGCGGAACGGCGCCAGTGCCTCGGGCGTGACCACCCAGGGCGACACGGTGCTGAAGAAGCTCTTGCCGAGGAACGGTCCGAGCGGCTGGTACTCCCAGCCCTGGATGTCGCGCGCCGACCAGTCGTTCAGCAGGCAGAAGCCGGCGATGTGACGGCTTGCCTCGCCAATCGGGATCGGATGGCCGAGCTCGTTGCCGGGCCCGATCCAGACGCCGAGCTCGAGCTCGTAGTCGAGGTTGCGGCAGGGGCCGAAGGTTGGGACGGTCTCGTTGGCCGGTTTGCGCTGTCCCTTCGGGCCGGCGCACGTTCGTGCCCGACACGCCGATCGACGAGGCGCGGCCGTGGTAACCGATCGGCACGTATTTGTAGTTCGGCATCAGCGGATTGTCGGGCCGGAACAGCTTGCCCGCATTGGTGGCGTGATTGATGCCGGCGAAGAAGTCGGTGTAGTCGCCGATCGATGCCGGCACTTCCAGGCGGCAGTCGGCGGCGCGGTGCAGCAGCCGGGACCGGGCGGCTTCAGCGCGGGCGCGGTCCGTGCCATCGGCATCGAGCAGCTCGCCGACACGGCGGCGCAAGGCCACGCGCGCTTCGGCACCGAGCGCGAACAGCGGATTGAGCGTGGCACCGGCCGCGGCCTGCGCGGCGGTGGCCGCTGTGCCGGCGAACAAGCCGAGTTCGACCGCGGCGGTGAGATCGAAAATCTCGTCGCCGATCGCGACGCCGCCGCGCGGCGCGCCGCCCTGCGGGCTGAATATGCCAAGCGGCAGGTTCTGGATCGGGAAGTCGGCATGCTGGTTCGCCGAAGCGACCCAGCTGCGCCGGCCCGGCGCATGGGTTTCGTCGATCATGTCGTAGGCTCTTTCGATATTTGATGCGTGTTTTTTGGTGTGCCCTTGCCCGGCGATCACGGCCGAGCCGGGTTGAAATGTTTGCGCAGACCTTGCCAGCAGTCGATGTAGTCGTCCTGACGCTCTTTCAGTCCGGCCGCATAAGCGGTCAGGCGCTGCGGGTACCGGGTCTCGAACATGAACGCCATGGTGTTGCTGAGCTTCGTCGGCTTGAGCTCGGCCGTACTGGCATGTTCGAACGCTTGTTCGTCGGGACCGTGCGGCAGCATGCAGTTGTGCAGCGACATGCCGCCGGGCACGAAGCCCTCCGGCTTCGCGTCATAGATGCCGTAGATCAGTCCCATAAATTCCGACATCAGGTTGCGGTGGTACCACGGCGGGCGGAACGTGTTCTCCGCGACCGCCCAGCGTTCGGGGAAGATAACGAGGTCAATGTTGGCGGTGCCGGGCGTTTCCGACGGCGCCGTCATCACGGTGTAGATCGACGGGTCGGGATGATCGAACATCAGCGCGCCGACCGGCGAGAACCGCCGTAGGTCGTATTTGTAGGGTGCATAGTTGCCGTGCCAGGCGATGACGTCGAGCGGCGACTGGCCGATCTCGGCGGCATAGAGCTCGCCGCCCCATTTGACGTAGAGCGTCGAGGGCTCCTCCTTGTCCTCATAGGCCGCCACCGGCGTCAGGAAGTCGCGCGCGTTGGCGAGGCAATTGGCGCCGATCGGGCCGCGGTCCGGCAACTGCAAGCCGCCGCCGTAGTTCTCGCAGATATAGGCGCGGGCCGGGCCGTCGATCAGTTCGGCCCGGAAGATGACGCCGCGCTGGATCACGCAGATTTCGCCGGGCTCAACATCGATCACGCCGAACTCGGTGAAGAACCGCAGCCGCCCGGTCTGCGGCACGATCAGGAGCTCGCCGTCGGCGTTGAAGAAATATTCGGTCCGCATCGAGGCGGTGACGAACAGAAGGTGCGCCGCCATGCCGGCGCGGGTTTCGGCATCGCCCGCGGTCGTGACCGTGCGCAGCCCGGTGACGAATGTGAGCGGTTCGGCGGGGATCGGCACCGGGCTCCAGCGCAATTGCCCGATCGGCAGGTTGCTTTCGTCGCGTGCCGCCGGCGCGGTGCGGATCAACCCCTTGTCGATCATCCGGAAGCGCCCCGAGTGCTTGACGGTGGGACGGATGCGGTAGAGCCACGAGCGCTGGTTGGTCGACTGCGGCGCGGTGAACGGCGAGCCCGAGAGCTGCTCGGCGTAGAGCCCGTAGTTGACCCGTTGCGGCGAGTTGCGGCCGACCGGGAGCGCGCCCGCCAGCGCCTCGGTCTCGAACGAGTTGCCGAACCCGGACATGTAGCCGGGCGCAGCGCCGCCGCGAAACGGGGTGGCCTTGGCGTCGACTTGCGGTGCGTTCTGGACGTTCATGGCGGTCCTCCGGGCTGAGGAGAAGGCATACTAACGCATGGTCGCCGGCAGCCAGAGTGCGATCTGCGGGAAGATCATCAATAGCACGGTCGTGACGACGATCGACAGCATCAGAATGCTGGTTCCCTTGTAAACCTTCATCAGCTCGACCCCGCCGGTTGCGCTGACGATGAAGGCGATCAGGCCGACCGGCGGGAATACGAGCCCCATCGCCACCATCATCATCGACATCACCCCGAACCAGATCGGGTCGAAGCCGAGCGAAGTGATGAGCGGAAACGTGAGCTGCAGCGTCAGCAGCAGCAGCGGGATCTCGTCCATGAACATGCTGATGACGAAGTAGGCGGCCACGATCCCGATGATCACGACCCAGCGGTTGAGGTCCATGGCGATGACCGCACTGACCACGTCCTGAGGAATGCGGCTGAGCGCCATGTAGTAGCCGAAAATCGTCGCGCCGATCAGGATCAGGAAGATCATCGCCGAGGTGCGGATGGTCGATTTCACGGCGTCGAGCGCGCCTGCGAGGGTGAGGCGGCCGAAGACGGCGCCAATGATCGCGGCGAGCAGCGCGCCGAGCGCGCCCACCTCGGTCGGCGTGACGCCACCGGTGTAGAGCAGGACGATCACGATCGCGATCAGCAGCAGGCTCGGCCAGACCCGCGCAAGGCTCGCCCAGCGTTCCCGGCTGTCGACGCGGAACGTTTCCGGCGCGTTCCGGGGGCTGATACGCACCCAGAGATAGATCATCAGGGCGAGCAGGACGCCGACCATGATGCCGGGGATCACGCCGGCGATCAAAAGCTTGCCGATCGAGGTCTGCGTGGCGATGCCGTAGATCACCATCGCGATGCTCGGCGGGATCATGATGTCGAGCGTTGCGCCGATGCCGATCGAGCCCGCCGCCAGTTCGTCCGAATAACCGTGGCGGCGCATCTCCGGCATGGCGATCTTCGACATCACCGAGGCCGCCGCCGTGCTCGCGCCCGACATCGCACCGAAGATGCCGCATGCGAACACGGTCGCGATCGCGAGCCCGCCGCGGATATGCGAGAGCCAGTTCGCCGCCGCGGCATAGAGATCGCGCGCGAGCCCGCTCGAGGCGGAGAAGAACGCCATCAGGATGAACATCGGGATGGTGGTCAGCGCATAGTCGGCGACGGTGCTGAACGGGTTGAGGCTGAGGATGCCCATGACCTTGCTGAAGTCGCCGGTCACCAGATAGATGCCGAACAAACCGGAGCCGGCGAGCGCGACCGCGATCGGCACGCCGAACAGGAGCGCGAGAACCAGCACCAGGACCGGAAGCAAGACCATGAACGATCCTTCAGGGCGGCTTGGCGCGGCTTGCGGTCATAGTGGCGTGGTCTCTTCGCGGAACAGGCAGGATCGGTTGCTGCGGACTCTCGGCAGGTCGATCAGCAGCATCAGCGACAGCGCCAGGAAGCCCAGCGGCACGAAGCTATAGGCCGGACCGACCGGGATCGGGAGCGCGCTCAGGGTCGTGTCGTCCTGCCAGCCACGCAGCGCCTGCTGGGTGGTTGCGACCAGCACCAGCAGGCAAAACGCAAGTGTGATCAATTGCACCACGATATTGACCGCGAGCTTGAGCGCCGGCGGCAGCCGGTCGACCAGGAAGGTCACGCGGATGAACATGCCGCCGCGGTACGCGTAGGACAGCCCGAGAAAGATCGAGGCCACGATCAGGTACTTTTCGGTGAATTCGTAGGCGCCGAGGAACGGGCGGTTGAGCAGATACCGGCTGAGCGCGTCGGCCGACGTCAAGCACATCATCGCGAGCATGGCCACCACGCCGGCGTAGACCATCACCAGCTCGGCGCGCTGCAGCCATCGTTCGGTAGTTTGCAGGATCGTCACGGGATATGTCACCCGATCTCACGTGAGCTTGAGTCGCATCGAGCCGCGAACTCGGTCTGCTCCCAACCCCTCCCCACAAGGGGGAGGGGAGTCCCAGAGCCGCTGTGCTTCACGATTAAATGCGCGCTAGTTTTTCAGCAGTTCGAGCGCGGAATCGAGGATCGGGCGCGCGTCCTTCTGGCCCTTGCCCTCGAGCTTCTTAACCCATTCGTTCCAGATCGGCTCGCCGGCAATCTTGCGCCAGCGCGCCACCTCTTCGGCCGGAACCTCGTAGCGGTTGATCTCGTAGTTGCCGGCCTTCGCCCGCTCGATGACGCCCTGCTCGGCGCTGTCGAAGAAGTTCTTGCCCCAGAACTTCGAGCCGGCGAGCCCGCTCACCGTCATGATCTGGTCGCGAACGTCCTGTGGCAGGCTCTGCCATTTCTGCTTGTTGGCGCAGAGCGAGAAATACGCCACGTAGAACGGCGCGATGGTGTAGCTCTTCGCCAGTTCATAAAGCCGGAACGCCTGCACCGCTTCCCATGGCACGGCGGCGGCGTCGACCACGCCCTTGTCGAGTGACTGGTAGAGGTCCGGCATCGGAATGAGGGTAGGGACGGCGCCGAGCGCCTTGGCCATCTCGGTCGGCGGCCCGCCGAGCACGCGCACCTTCAGGCCCTTAAAGTCGTCGAGCGACTTCACTTCCTTCTTGGTGGAAATGATCATGTTGGGCGAACTGGTGTACAGCACCAGCGGCTGGATCTCCCCGAACTCGCGCTGCATCGCGGGGTATTTCTCGTAGAGCTTCCACAGCATCTCGCCGCCTTTTTCACCCGAGTTGATCGGCAAGAACGGCAGCGACGCGACGTCGGCGAGCGGGGTCTGCTCCGGCCAGTAGCCCTGGACGCACCAGCCGATGTCGGCGATGCCGCTGCGGATGCCCCGCCACATGTCCACGCCCTTGATCAGGGTCTGCGACGGATAGACCTGGATCTTCACGCGACCCTTGGTGGCCTCTTCGACCTGCTTCACCCACGGCTGTAACGCGTGGGTCGGACCCCATCCGGTCGGAGAATTCTGGTCGGCAAGCGTGAGCTTGATTTCCTGCCCAAAAGCGACACCGACCGTGGCCACGGCCGCCGTCGTCAGCGCGGCCGCGACCAGGCCGCTCAAAGCCAGCATTCTCCGCTCGAACATGTGCATCGTCCTCCCTCGAACCGGGTCCCTGCCGACGCCCATGCCGGAGAGCCGCTCGTTGTTGATCTGCCGACCGCGGAGTGGGCGGTGGCCCTCATGGGCAGACTAGCACCCCGTTCGTTCGCTGCAAGCTCGTGTGATCCGTGCCGGCGAGATGTGTCGCGGGATGTGGCGCAAACGGTCAGGGCAAATTCAGCACGCGCTTGGCGATGATATTGCGCTGGATTTCGGAGCTGCCCGCAAAGATCGTCTCGCGCCGGCTCTGCAGATAACTCAGCGCCGGATGCACGGCGCCGTCGTCCACCGCCACGCCGCCGAGGAGAACCGCCTCGCTGCCGCAGGCCTCGATCGTGAGCGCCGCGAGGTGCTGCGCCAGTTCGCTCGCCGCCAGCTTGAGGAACGATGTCTCGGGACCGAGTTGACGGCCGGAGCGGGTGAGTGCGACCGCGTGCTCATAGGCCGCCGCCAGCGCCAGCACTTCGATCTCGGCCGCCACCAGCTTGTCGCGAAACGCCGGATCGTTTGCCGCTCCCAGGGCCGCCGCCTTCTTCAGGCGGGTCAGCGCACCGATGCATTTCTGCGGGTTCGAGCTTTGCAGCCGCTCGTGCGACAGCAGCGCGTTGGCGACGCGCCAGCCGTTGTCGATGCCGCCCACGACGTTGTCGATCGGCACCCGGACATTGTCGAAGAACACTTCGGCAAGCTCGTCGTCGTTGGCGATCGTGCGGATGCTGCGAACCGTGAGGCCCGGCGTCTTCATGTCGATCAGGACGAACGTGATGCCGGCCTGCTTGACGCCCGCCGGGTCGGTGCGCACCAGCGCGAACATCCAGTCCGCGTGGTGCGCCCAGGTGGTCCAGATCTTCTGGCCGTTGATGACCAGGTCGTTGCCGTCACGCACGGCGGAGGTGCGCAAGCTAGCGAGATCGGAGCCGGCGCCCGGCTCCGAATATCCCTGGCACCACACCGCGTCGCCCGAAAGCATGGCGGGCAGATGCTGCGCCTTCTGCGCCTCGCTGCCGAGCGCCATGATGATCGGCCCGACATGGTTGATGGCCTGCGCGGACAGCTCGGGCGCGCCGGCACGGCCGAGCTCTTCCATCAGGATGATCTGCTGCTGCAACGGCGCATCCATGCCGCCATGGGCCTTCGGCCAGCGGGGCGCGATCCAGCCGCGCTGGGTGAGTTGTCGGTGCCACCACATGGCGTGCTCGTACGACGGACGCGTCGGCAGATGGCGCAGCTCGTCGGGCAGTGTCTGCTCGATCCACGCCCGCACCTCCTGGCGGAACGCTTCGCCGCTTGGGTCGGGATTGCGGATGTTGGGCAGGGCGTTGCCGTCACGGCCGTCTCGCAGCGCGTCGTAGCGCCGGCGCTGGAACGGCGGCGGCCCGTAGGTGGCCGCGAGCGTGAGCGCGCGCTTGAGCAGGAGGCCGATGTCGTGTTCGTCGGTGAAGCCGATCGCGCCGTGCATCTGGATACTCGAAACGATCAGGGCCGGTGCGGCTTCGGCGGCCTTGGCCTTGGCGGCGCAGGCGAGCGCCGCGAGATTGTCGTCGAACTGCGTCAGCTTGGCGGCTTCGTAGAGCAGCGAGCGAACGGTCTCCACCTGCACGTGGTCGTTGACGGCGCGATGCTGCAGCGCCTGGAACGAACCGATCGGTCGGCCGAACTGCACGCGCAGCCGCAGATAGTCGAGGGTCTTGCCGGCGGCGACGTGCATGACGCCGAGCAATTCCGCCGCGAGCCCGAAATTGACCACGATCCCGACGGTGCGCGTCAACTCCTCCGCCGATTGGCCCCGCGCCAACACGACGGTTTCGGCGAGCGGAACGTTCTCGAAGGCCAGATCGCCCAGTACCGTGCCATCGACGGCGATCTTTTCGTGCAAAGCAACGCCAGTGGCGTCCTTCGGCACGTAGAGCAGCACAAGTTCGTTGCCGAGCAAGGCGTGGACGACAAATCCGGCGGCTGCGGAAGCGCAGGGCACCGCAACCCGCAGGCCTGAGAGCCGCAGGTCGTTCCCCGCTCCGGCAACCGCGAGCGGTTCTGCCTCGCCGCTGGCGGTGCTGGTGAAGGCCGGCACGATCAACGCCTTGCCGGCAATCGCGCTGTCGAGCAGTCCCGGCGGAAGCGGGTTCTCGCTGTCGGCAAGCACCAGGATGCCACCGACAGCCGCCGGCAGCGGCAGCGCCGCCAGGGCGCCACCAAGATCCTCGGCCAGGAGGCACAGTTCGGTCAGGCCAAGCCCGCTGCCGCCCTTGTCAGGCGCGAGCAAAAGCGCAAGCCAGCCGGCCTCAGCCGCCTCCTCGAACTCGCGCGCGGCGAAGCGCCCCGGCAGCGTCGACAACCGTCTCATGTGCGGGCCGCCAAGCTGCCGGGCGAACGCACGGACGCTCTGCTGGATCAGGGACTGTTCCTCGTTCAGCAGCAGATCCATGACGGGCAACTCCGGTTCGAAGCAGGCGTGCCGGGAGAGGGAGGATTGTTAGGGCCTACAGCTTGATGCGCAGGACCCGCGCGATCTCGCCGACGATGCCGCGGCGGAACAGCAGCACGCAGGCGACGAAGATCACGCCCTGGATCACCGTCACCCACTGGTCGAGTGCGTTGAGATAGTTCTGCATCGCGATGATGACGAAGGCGCCGACCACCGGCCCGAACATGGTGCCGAGGCCGCCGACCAGCGTCATCAGCACGACCTCGCCCGACATCGTCCAGTGCACGTCGGTGAGCGAGGCGATCTGGAAGGCGATCGCCTTGGTGGCGCCGGCGACGCCGGCGAGCGTCGCCGACAGCACGAAGGCGATCAGCTTGTAGCGGTCGGTCTTGTAGCCGAGCGAGATCGCGCGCTGCTCGTTCTCGCGGATCGCCTTGAGCACTTCGCCGAACGGCGAATTGATGATGCGATGGATGAACAGGAAGCAGGCGAGGAAGATCGACCACCACGAACGCATACATCGTCATCTGGTTCGACAGGTCGATGAAGCCGAACAGCTTGCCGCGCGGCACCGCCTGGATGCCGTCCTCGCCGCCGGTGAACTTCGCCTGCAGCGCGAAGAAATACATCATCTGCGCGAGCGCGAGCGTGATCATCGCGAAATAGATGCCCTGGCGGCGGATCGCGAGCGCGCCGGCGATGAGGCCGAGACCGGCCGCGGTCGCGGCGCCGGTCAGGATCGCGAGCTCCGGCGGAAAGCCCCAGACCTTGGCGGCATGGGCGGACAGATAGCTCGCCCAGCCGAAATACGAGCGCGTGGCCGAACGACAGCAGGCCGACATAGCCGATCAGCAGGTTGAACGCGCAGGCGAACAGCGCGAAGCACAGCGCCTGCATCAGGAACGAGCGGATAGACGACGAACGGCGCGACGACGAGCACCACGACCATGACGATGAACGCGATGGTCTCGCTGCGCTGGGCCGCCGCGCTCGGCGTTGGTGACCGCAGGTCAGCGGGTCGGCGGCGGGAGGGGTTTCGGTGGCGGTCGCCATCGTCAGGCCGTCCTTCCGAACAGGCCCGCGGGCCGGATCAGCAGCACGATCGCCATGATGACGAAGATCACGGTGTTCGACGCCTCCGGGAAGAACACCTTGGTCAGGCCCTCGATGACGCCGAGGCCGAAGCCGGTGACGATGGCGCCCATGATCGAGCCCATGCCGCCGATCACCACGACGGCGAACACTACGATGATGAGATCGGAGCCCATCTGCGGGCTCACGTTGTAGATCGGAGCGGCCATCACGCCGGCGAGCGCCGCGAGCGCCACGCCGAAACCGTACGTGAGGGTGATCATGCGCGGCACATTGATGCCGAAGGCGCGCACCAGCGTCGGGTTCTCGGTCGCTGCCCGCAGGTAAGAGCCGAGCTTGGTGCGCTCGATCACGAACCAGGTCGCGATGCAGACGGTGAGCGAAGCGACGACCACCCAGCCGCGGTAGATCGGCAGGCGCATGAAGCCGAGGTCATAGCCGCCCTGCAGCGCTTCCGGGATGCCGTAGGGCTGGCCGGACGAGCCGAAATAATTGCGGAAGACGCCCTCGATGATCAGGGCGAAGCCGAATGTCAGCAAGAGCCCGTAGAGGTGGTCGAGCTTATAGAGCCATTGCAGGAACAGGCGTTCGATGATCACGCCCACGAGCCCGACCACGAGTCGGCGCGATCACCAGCGCCAGCCAATAGCCGATGCCGGCGTAACGCAGCAGGAAGAACGCCACGAACGCGCCCAGCATGTACTGGGCGCCGTGCGTGAAGTTGATGATGTTGAGCATGCCGAAGATGACGGCAAGTCCGAGGCTCAGCAGCGCGTAGAACGAGCCGTTGATCAGCCCGACCAGGAACTGGGCGAACAACGCCTGCGACGGAATGCCGAAGATCTCGATCATGCGATGGGGCTATCTCCCTCCCTCTCCCGCGTGCGGGAGAGGGTCGCGGTGAGGGGCCTTTCAATGCCTGGGAATTTGCAAGGACCCCCTCACTCGCCCGCCGTCGCTGCGCGCCGGCGAACGACCTCTCCCCGCAAGCGGGGAGAGGTTAAGGCCGTCAGCCGCTGACCAGCGGGCAGTCGCCGTCCTTCAGCGGCCGGAACGCCTCGGCCGCCGGGATCGTTGCCTTCAGCTTGTAGAGGTCGCCGGGATGCTTCGACTCCGCCGGCTTCTTCACTTCGAACAGGTAGGCGTCGTGCATCTTACGGCCGTCGGGGCGGACGGTGCCCTTGCCGAACAACGGGTCGTCGGTCGGCGATCTCCTTCATCTTGGCGACCACGGCCTTGCCGTCGGCGGCGCTCTTGAGCGCGGTCGACCGCCTTGAGATAGTGCGTGACGCCGGCATAGACGCCGGCGTGGATCATGGTCGGGAACTTGCCCGGACCGCTCTTGCTGCCAGCGCTTGGTCCAGGCGCGGTTGGCGTCGTTCAGGTCCCAGTACCAGGTCTCGGTCAGTGTCAGGCCCTGCGCGGTCGGCAGTCCGAGCGCAATCACGTCGGTCGCGAACACCAGCAGGCCGGCGAATTTCTGACCGCCCTTGACGATGCCGAACTCGGCGCCCGCCTTGATCGAGTTGATGGTGTCGCCGCCGGCATTGGCAAGCCCGATCACCTTCGCCTTGGAGCTCTGCGCCTGCAGCAGGAACGACGAGAAGTCGTTGGTGTTGAGCGGATGGCGAACCTTGCCGAGCACCTTGCCGCCATTGGCTTCGACCGCCGCGCCGGTGTCGCGCTCGAGCGCATGACCGAACGCGTAGTCCGCGGTGAGGAAGAACCAGCTGTCGCCGCCGGTCTTGACCATCGCCTTGCCGGTGCCGTTGGCCAGCATCCAGGTGTCGTAGGTCCAGTGCACCGTGTTGGCGTTGCACTTCGGGCCGGTGAGGTCGGAGGCGGCGGCGCCGGACACGATGAACACCTTGTTCTTGGTGGTGGCGATCTGGCTCACCGCCAGCGCGACGCCTGAATTCGGCACGTCGATGACCATGTCGACGTTGTCGGTGTCGAACCACTGGTTGACGACGTTGGAGCCGATGTCGGGCTTGTTCTGGTGGTCGGCGCTGACCATTTCGACCTTCACATTCGGATTATCCTTGATGAAGTCAGCGATCGCGAGCTTGGCGGCGGCGGTCGAGCCCGGACCGCCGAGGTCGGAATAGAGACTCGACATGTCGCTCATCACGCCGATCTTGACGTTGACCTGCTGCGCGTGCGCGGCGCTCGCTGCCAGGGCGACCGCGAGCGCGGTCAGACTCACGAAAGCCTTCATGGTACTGCTCCTCTTTGGTCTCGCCGGTGGACCGGCGTCTTGGTGTTCAGACCCCCAGATAGTCGTGCAGCTTTTCGAGGTTGGCGTCCAGTTCGGAATTGGCGAACTGATCGATGATCTTGCCATGTTCCATCACGTAGTAGCGGTCCGCAACCGTCGAGGCGAAGCGGAAATTCTGTTCGACCAGCAGGATGGTGAAGCCCCGCTGCTTGAGCAGGCCGATGGTCTTGCCGATCTGCTGGATGATGACCGGCGCCAGTCCCTCGGTCGGCTCGTCGAGCAGCAGCAGGCGGGCGCCGGTGCGCAGGATGCGGCCGATCGCCAGCATCTGCTGCTCGCCGCCCGAGAGCTTGGTGCCCTGGCTCGACAGCCGCTCCTTGAGATTGGGAAACAACTCGAAGATCTGATCGAGCTCGAGCCCGCCCGGTTGCACCCGCGGCGGCAGCAGCAGGTTTTCCTGCGACGTTCAGGCTCGCGAAGATGCCGCGCTCCTCCGGGACAGAACGCCAATCCCTGGCGGGCGATGCGGTCGCTCGAGAGGCCGATGAGTTCGCGGCCGTCGTAGCGGACCGAACCGGTGCGCTGGCCGACGATGCCCATGATCGAGCGTCAGCGTCGTGGTCTTGCCGGCGCCGTTGCGTCCGAGCAGAGTCACGACCTCGCCGGCGCGCACGTCGAAGGTGACGCCGTGCAGACGTGCGATTCACCGTACCAGGCCTGCAGCCCCTCGACCGCGAGCAGCGGCGTCACGCTTGGGCTAAGCATGTCCAACCCCGAGATAGGCTTCGCGCACGCGCGGGTCCGCCGATACCGTCTTGTAGTCGCCCTCGGCCAGGACCTGCCCGCGGGTCAGCACGGTGATGCGGTCGGACAGATTGGCGACCACGCTGAGATTGTGCTCGACCATCAGCACCGTGCGGTCGGCCGACACCTTCTTGATGAGCGCGCTGATGCGGTCGATGTCCTCGTGCCCCATGCCGGCCATCGGCTCGTCGAGCAGCAGCATTTCGGGATTGAGTGCAAGCGTGGTGGCGATTTCGAGCGCGCGCTTGCGGCCGTAGGGCAGCTCCGCGGCCGTCCACTCGGCGAAGGAGGTCGAGGCCGACATCGGCGATCAGCGCCATCGCCCGGTCGTCGAAGGCGTCGAGCACGCGCTTGGAGCGCCAGAAGTCGAACGACCCGCCGCGCTCGCGCTGGACGCGCAACGCGCACGTTTTCGAGCACCGTGAGGTGGGGAAAGACAGCAGAGATCTGGAACGAACGGACGAGCCCGAGCCGCGCAACGTCGGCCGGCGCCATCGCGGTGATGTCGCGGCCCTTGTAGACAATCCGCCCGCGCGTCGGCCGCAGAAATTTGGTGAGCAGGTTGAAGCAGGTGGTCTTGCCGGCGCCGTTCGGGCCGATCAGCGCGTGGATCGTGCCGCGCTTGACCCGCAGGTCGACGCCGCTCACCGCCACGAAGCCGGCGAATTCCTTCGTGAGCTGCTCGGTTTCGAGGATGAAATCGTCGCTCAAAGCCCGATCTCCATAAAGGCCATTTTGGTGAACTGGCCGCACGCCGTCTAGCGAAAAGCAATGATACTTTGTAGCTACGGGCTTCTAAGGATGAGGCGCAATGACCGCCAGCGCGGCCACTCGACGCAGCCGCACGATCTTCACGCCGCGCCCGATATGTCTATCGACGCTCGCGTAAGCTGGATTGCTTCGCGGCGCTCGCAATGACGGGTCAATCAGATCGGAGTGCGCTCTAAGATAATGCTTTACGATTTGCTGGCAGCATCGCGGTCCACCTTACTCGGGGGTTGCGATGAAAATGTCGGAATGGCGGGCCGATCGGAATCGGCAATCGCTCGCACGGCTGACCAGGGCGCTGCCGCCGGCATTTCCGGCGCCGGTCCTGGCTCATGCGCTTTGCCGGCCCTTCATCCCGCCGATGCCGCGGCTCGCGGTTGACGGCTACTGGCGGACGCATCCGTTGCGCGCCGATCGGCTGGCTCGCGCCCTTGCGGCCCGTAGCGGCCCGCCGGCGGGCTGGACCTGGCGGCTCGAAACCGAAGCGGCGTCGTTTCGAAACCCGCCCGCGCCCTATCGCGATCCGCGCTTCGCTCTTGGCCCGGGTCATTGCTGCGTCTGCGGGCAGCCGGTCTACCGCCTTGGCTGGCACTGCGATCTATGGGGCAGCGGCCCCAACCCGAAGGCCGGGTGGCATGCCTGCTGCGTGATCGCCTGGCGACTTTGGAATGCGCCGAGCGATTTCACGCAGATTTTGAAGCGGCGGCAGTCGCGCCGCTGCGCGCAGACCGGTGCCCGGTTATGGAAAACCGCCGAGGTCGATCACCGCATGCCGTTGTTTCAGGTCTGGCGCGAGCACCGGGAGGCGCCGTGGCCGGTTCTTCTCGGATTTTGGGGCGCGGCCAATCTGCAAGTGATCAATCGGGACGTTCACGTCGCCAAGTGCGCCCAGGAAGCGAGATACCGCGTGCATTCGCCGGTATCTCAGGGTAGTGCCTCCCCCGGCGGCGAGTAACGATTCGCGTCACACAGTTTTCACATGCTCCCGGCGCAAATAGAGGTTCTTGCTTATCAACTATAAGACAGAGCTAATTAACGTTAATACTTGCGTAACGCGGTCGGAATATTAAATAAAATTGACCCGCATTCAGGAATTAATTACTATAAAAATGGGTCAGGGGGACCGCCTTTGCATGTCTGAGTACCGGGTATTGCCCGCCGGGGATACGGCGGTGGTCGTCGAGTTTGGCGAACAGATCGATCGGTCGGTCAGTGTTGCGGTTCTGGCGCTCGCGCGGCGGCTCACGGAGGCGCGCCTCGAAGGCATCGTCGAAACGCGTGCCGACGTTCCGCTCGCTGATGGTGCACTACGACCCGCTGGTGCTGCCGACCGGCGCTGCTCCTCGACGGATCGCCGAATTGGTGCAGGGTCTGCAGACGACCCGCCAGGCAGGACGCCGGTGGCGGCTGCCGGCCTGTTACGATGGCGTCGCGCCCGACCTCGACGACGTCGCGGCGCGAACCGGCCTGACGCCCGACGCAGGTGGTCGAGCGTCACAGCTCGACGATCTATCACGTCTATATGCTCGGCTTCCTGCCGGGGCAGGCCTACCTGGGCGACGTGCCGGAAGTTCTGCGCTTGCCGCGGCGCTCGACGCCGCGGCTGAAGGTACCGGCGGGCTCGTTCGCGATCGCCACGCTGATGACCTGCGTCTTCCCGATGGAAACGCCTGCGGCTGGCACCTGATCGGGCGTTCGCCGGTGCCGTTTCTGCAGCGTCACCCGCGGCCGGCCGCCCTGCTGGCGCCCGGCGACACGGTCAGCTTCACGCCGGTTTCGCTGCGCGAATACGAAGACCTGCTTGGCGAAGTCGGCCGCCGGCGTGCTCACCATCAAGCCCACCAACGCGAAGCTGGAAGCCGCCGCATGAAGCCGGACTGCGCGTCGCTGGCGCCCGGCCTGCTGACCACGGTCCAGGATCTCGGCCGCCCCGGCCATCAGCACCTGGGCGATTCCGGTCGGCGGCGCGCTCGACCCGGTGAGCCTGCGCGCCGCCAACGTGCTGGTCGGCAATGCGCCCGAAGCCGGCGCGCTCGAAGTGGCCTATGTCGGCCCGACGCTTCTGGTGGACGCCGACGAGCGTGCGGATCGCAGTTGTCGGAGCGCCGGCGCCGATCGAGATTCTGCCCGAGCTCGGCGCGCGAGAGGGCCGGCGCGTGCGAGCACATGCGCAGCATCCGCGTTCGCCGCGGCGAGGTCGTGCGCATCGGCTCGCTCACCGGCGGCGCGGTGCTCTATGTCGCGGTCGAGGGCGGCTTCGACATCGACGCCGGTGCTCGGCAGCGTCTCGACCTATATCCGCGGCGGCTTCGGCGGCTGGCAGGGCCGCGCGCTGATCGCCGGCGACCGGCTGCCGCTTTGCCGGCCGAGCGCAAGCGACCGCGACGAATGCGAGCTTCCGAGGTCTCGATCCTGGCGCCGCCGCCTCGCTTCCGCGCCATCCTCGGCCCCCAGGACGATCACTTTGCCGGACGGCGAGATCGCGGCCTTCTTCGACAGCGAATACACTCGTATCGGCCGGGCGCCGACCGCATGGGCATGCGGCTCGACCGGCTACTGCCTCGATCATGCCGCGGCTTCGACATTCGTCTCCGACGGCATCGCGCCCGGCTCGATCCAGGTGCCGGGCAACGGGCAGCCGATCGTGCTGCTCGCCGACCGCCAGACCACCGGCGGCTATCCGAAGATCGCGACCGTCATTTCGGCCGACATGCCGGCGCTCGGCCGGCGTGCCGATCGGAGCGAAGATCGCGTTCGAGCCGGTCACGATGGAAGCCGCGCAGGACTGCGTCGCCGGTTCATCGCCGACGTCGGCAGCATCGGCGAGCGGGTCGTTCCGATCCAGCGCAGCGCCGCGCAAGCCGCTCCGCATGCTGCTCGACTGCAACCTGATCAGCGGCGTCGTCGACGCGCGCGGCTTGGATGTAGATAGCGGCAGCCGGTCGGCGCATGCCGCCCGCACTGGAAGTCCGACGCGAGTCCGCCGATGGCTGATCCTGCCAGCGACCGCGCGGCGCCCGCCGGGAGCGCGCCTTCGACCAAGCCGCAGGACAACGTGCCGCGCGGCATCCTCTGCATGATCGCCGCGACCGTGCTGTTCGCGATCGCCGCGGCGCTGGCGAAGTGGCAGGTCGCGATCTATCCGATCGGCGAGGTGATGTTCTTCCGCTCGCTGCCTGTCGCTGGTCGATCTGCGCGGTCGTTCATCCTGCCGGTGACCGGCCTTGCGGTGTTCGCGACCCGGCGTCCGGGCGCGCATATCGCGCGCGGCCTGTCGCAGTCGATCTCGCAGACCTTCACGCGTCATCGCCGTTCAGCCTGATGCCGCTCGCCGGCGCGATCGCGATCAATTTCTCGGCGCCGTTGTTCTCGGCGCTGCTGTCGATCGTCTGGCTCAAGGAGCGGGCAGGCGCCGGCGCGCTGGATCGTGCTGCTGACGGGATTTCTTCGGCGTTCTGATCGTCGCCAATCCGGGCGCGGATTCGCTCCAGCTCGGCGCGTTGTTCGCGCTCGGCAATGCGGTGATGTATGGCAGCGTCACCGTGGCGGTGCGCGGCATGACCAGCGACCGAATCCGCCAATACGCTGCTGATGTGGCAGATGACGACGGTCGCGGCCTTCCATTCGCTGCTGCTCCTGTTCGGCTTCCGCTGGCCGACCGGACTCGACGCAGCGCTGTGTCATTTGCAGCGGCGTCGCCAACGCCGCCGCGCAGTATGTCTGGACCCACGCGCTGCTGCTTGCGCCGGCGACGGCGGTGTCGCCGTTCTACTACCTGATGCTGGTCTGGGCGCTGGTGATCGGCTTACGTCGTCTGGGGCGACATGCCGACGCTCGGGCTGCTGATCGGCTCCGCCATCGTGGTCGCGTCCGGCCTGTTTCTGCTGTGGCACGAGGGGCAGCGGCAGCGCGCGGTCGACGCCGGCAGGCGAGACGGGAAGGGGGCTTGATGCATGATCCCGAAAAGTTGCGGACTTTTCGGATAGATCATGCGATCGAATAGCGGCCTCGGGCGAATTCGTGATTCAAGCATTTCGCTTTGAGCGGAAGCCCGATCAGGCCGCCATGGTTTTGGCGACCGACCACTCGGCAATCATCTCGGGCAGCTTGTCGACCGGCAACCGCAGGGCAGAACAGGTAACCCTGGCGCCTCGTCGCAGCCGAGCGCCGCGAGGAACTCTTGCTGGCCGAGCGTCTCGACGCCTTCCGCGGTGGTGGTCATGCCGAGCGCGCGGGCGATGCTGACTACCGCCTGCACGATGACGACGTGCTCGGTGCCTTCCGTCGAGGTCGGAAACGAAGGTGCGATCGACCTTGATCTTGTCGAACGGGAAGCTGCGCAGATAGCTGAGCGACGAGTAGCCGGTGCCGAAGTCGTCCATCGCGATGCACACGCCGAGCTCCTTCAGCCGGTGCAGGGTCGACAGCGTGCTTCTCGCTGTTCTCCATGAAGATCCGCTCGGTGATTTCGAGTCTCCAGCCGGTGCGGCGCCAAGCCCGGTTTCGTCGAGTACCGCTGCACGATCGTCTCGAGCAGATTCGGTGCCGAGAACTGCACCGGCGAGAGGTTGACCGCGATCCTGCAGATCGTTCCGGCCATTGCGCGGCCTGCCGGCAGGCCTCGCGCAGCGCCCATTCGCCGAGCGGGAGGATCAGGCCGCTGTCCTCGGCCACCGGGATGAAGATCGACAGGCGGCACCATGCCCTTGACCGGATGCCGCCACCGCGCCAGCGCCTCGAAGCCGGTGATGACGTTGCGCTGCAGGTCGATGATCGGCTGATAGTGCAACTCCAGCTCGTTGCGCTCGATCGCTTCGCGCAGGTCCATCTCGATCTGGCGGCGGTCGTTGAGCTCCTCGTTCATGGAGCGATGGTAGAACCGGTAGGTGCCGCGAGCACTCCGCCTTGACGGCATAGAGCGCAAGATCGGCGGCCATCAGGAGGTCGTCGGCGTTGTCGCCGTCGCGCGGGCCGACCGCGATGCCGATGCTGACGCTCGAGCGGATGCTGGTGGCCGTCGATCTCATAGGGCTGGCTGATCGCCTCGGCGAGGCGATTGGCCAGGGTCTCGAGCGCCGCGCAGCGATTCGACCGACGGGCACCACGATGGCGAACTCGTCGCCGCCCAGCCGCGCCAGGACGTTCGATTCCGGCAGCGGCGGTCTTCAGGCGCTTCGCGACCTCCTGCAGCAGCAGATCGCCGACGCGGTGTCCGAGCGTGTCGTTGACGACCTTGAAGCGGTCGAGGTCGAGGAACAGGACCGCAAAGTCCGGTCGCGTCGGTCGCCGGCCCGGCGCGCCTCGGTGCCGCCGGCTCAGCGTCGTCGAGCGTCGCGCGGAAGACGCGCCGGTTCGGCAGACCGGTCAGCGGGTCTTCGGACGCGAGCCGCGCCACATGCGCCTCGGCCTCGCAACGCTTGGTGATGTCGGTGAAGGTCTGCACGAAGCTGCCGTCGGGCAGGTGACCGCTGCGCACTTCGATGACGCTGCCGTTCGGCATCTTGCGTTCGCTAATCGCGAACTGCTGCGCCTCGGCGCCGGCATCGCCGCGCGGCGCAATGGCCTTGGCGGCCGACCGGGCCGGAATCGGCCGTCTGGGCCTGGTACTCGATCAAGCTGGTCGAAACGCGGTGGGTGCTCGATGAACTCGGCCGGCAGGTCGAGCAGTTCTCGCGCAGCGGCTGTTGATGATCGGGATCTGCAGGTCCTTGGTGACCAGCATGATGCCCTGGCTCATGTTCTCCAGCGTGAGCTGCAGCTGCTCGGCCTTCTGGCGGGCCCTGGCCTCGGTCCGCAGGATCTGCTCCATGGCGGCAAGGATGAGCAGGGTCAGAAGCGATGCCGGCGATCGCGTGCAACTGCAGATTGGCCGCTGAGCCGCTTGAAGATGTCATCGTTGTCGATGCTGACGCTCACCCACAGCGGGTGGCCGCGCACCTGGCGGCACGGTGACGAGGCTGGATTGGCCGGTCGCGGGATCGGTATCCTCGAAGGTCGCGCCGCTGTCGCCTTTGAGATGCTGCGCACAGCTTGGTGCCTGTTGAGGTCCTGGCCGAGCTTATAGCCGCCGACTGCGTGCCGCCGCTCGACGCACGAACGACGCCGTCGCTGCCGATCAGTGCAGATCGCGCTCGACGATCCGAGGTCGATCTTGTCGTAGAAGTCGTGAAGTGGGCCGGGTTGAGCGACGCCACGACGACGCCGCCGATCGTGCCGTCGCTGTCGCAGGAAGCGCCGGGTGAACTGCACCGACCACTGGCCGCTGGCGCGGCCGATCACCGGCTTGCTGATGAAGAGGTGATCCTCGTTGCTGTTGAGCTGGACCTTGATAGTGCTCACGGTCCGCTGACGTCTGATCGCCGGCGCGGATGCGGACCGCGCATTGGACCAGCGCATGATGCCCTTGTCGTCGACGATCGCCGACCTGGACGATGATCTCGCTCAGGACGTCGCTCGACTGCACGAGGTGTGTAGATCGTGTCGTAGCCTTCTGCGCGCCGCGCGTCTCGACGATGCGCCGCAGATACAGCAGGGCCTTGTCGATCTCGCCGATCGACCGCAGCACGTTCTCCTCGAACAGCATCGCGAGGTTCTGGTTGGTGCGTTCGGCCTCGCGCTGATCGTTTTCGACGCTCTCGAAGTACTTCATGATGATGCCCGCCCAGAGCATCACGATGATGATCATCCCGAGAATGGCGGTGCTGCGCCGTTGGGCGACCAGTTTTGGCAGTTGCAGGATGTGGAGTTTCATCGCCGCATTACGTCTTTGGAAAATTCCCCCTGAGCGTAATGGGCAGCGGTATTTTTCGGCTTAAATTCGGGAACAAGATTGCATCCTGGTTAAGGAAATCCCTTGATTCAGTTGATGGAAAATGACCCAGCGCGGCCTATTGGATGCAGTAAATGGCCGGCCTCCATCTTGGGTTGCAGTCGATAGGTATTTCAGTCCGGCACCCGGTAGAATTCGGCCGGAAAAGGCGATTTGCCAGCTGGTCAGAGCCTTAGAATCCGCTCGGCATTGCGATGGGCGACCTTGGCGAGGTCGGCCGGACCTAGCGGCTGGCGCCTGAGAAATTCGACTGCGCCTTCGTTCGACTCATAAGGCCAGTCGACCGAGAACATCACGTTGTCGATGCCCAGTGCCGCCACCGTGCAGGCGAACGCCGGCGCGGAGAAATTGCCGCTGCACGTCACGGCGAGGTTTTCGGTCAGGTACTCAATCGGCGCGCGCTTGAGGCCGCGGCGCTTGGCGGCCAACTGCGTCTGGTCCTGGATCCGGTGCAGCATGAACGGCAGGCCCTCGCCCAGATGGCCGAGAATGACCGTCAGCTTGGGGAAGGCGTCGAACACGCCGGCAAACACCATCCGCAGGAAGTGCGCACCGGTGTCGATGCCGAAGCCCCATGCCGCCCACGCCAGTTCCTCGTAGCCGTCGAAGTAGGCCTGCATCACCGCTGGGTGCGGTTTGCTCGGATGCAAGTAGATCGGCACGCCGAGGGCGTGCGCGGCTTCGAAGATGCACCAGTATTTCCTGTCGTCGAGAAAGCTGCCGCCGGTATGGCCGTTGATCATGGCGCCGCGGAAGCCGAGCTTGATCACCGCACGTTCGAGCTCGATCGCAGCCGCCGCGGGATCAGCGGTCGGCAGCGCCGCGAGCCCGGCGAACCGATCCGGATGCGCCCGGACGGTCTCGAACAGCAGGTCGTTGACCTCGCGCGCCACCGGAACCGCGGCGGTTGCATCCAGCGCCTGGCAGCCCGGCTGATTGTGGGAGAGCACCTGCATGTCGATACCGGCGGCATCCATGGCGGCCAGCCGGCGTTGGCCGAGGTCGAGCAGTTCCGCGATGACGTCGAAGCCCAGGAGCTTCTCGCGATCGTTACCGCGGTGCGCGCCGGGCGGCAGGTTCTGCTCTTCCCGGGGCAGGATGAAATGCTCTTCGAGCGCGATAATCCGCAATGCATCCTCCGCTGTCACCCGCGGCCTTGACCCGCGGGGCCATCACCTTCGCATGAATCGCAATGCATCTACGCAATAAGATGGATCGCATCGAACTCGGCTTGTCCGAGTTTCGAGTTCAAGTTTGTCGCAAGTCGGGTAAACCCGACTTGCGATGTCAAGCCCGGCGATGACGAAGGAGCAATCCGCGGCGCGCGTTTGCAAACTTGCATCCTTGCCGATACGGTCGGCGTCCTTCGTCGCGACCATCCACCCATGTCTGACTCACCGATCACCGCCATCGAGCTTCATCACGTCGCGCTGCCGACGCGGCGCGAGCACAAGTGGACGGGCCTGACCGAGCCGATCGGCGGCTACGTCCTGGTCAAGATGACCGACGACGGCCGGCAACGTCGGCTGGGGCGAGGCGCCGGCGCTCAAGGACTGGGGCGGCGAGTTCGGCCGCTACTTCGGCGAGAGCCCCGGCACCACCATCGAGGTCATCACGCGATATCTCGCGCCCGCCGTGAAAGGCTGCATGCCGGGCGAGATCGCCGAGCTGCATGCGCGCATGGATCGCGTCATCAAGGGCTATCCCTACGCCAAGGCCGCGGTCGAGTTCGCCGCCTACGATCTCGCCGGGCGCGCAATGCGGCCTCCCGGTGCATCGTCTGCTCGGCGGCGCAGTGCGACGGCGCATCCCGGTCACCCATTCGATCGGCCTTATGGGCTTCGAGGAGGCCGAGCGCGAGGTCGCGCAGGTCGCGCGCGAAGGCATCCGCACCATCAAGATCAAGGTCGGCGTCGATCCGGACCGCGACGTCGAGATGGTGCGGCGCATCCGCGAGACCGTCGGGCCGAGCGTTGCGCTCTGCTGCGACGCCAACCAGGGCTACAAGACGCCGGGCGAGGCGATCCGCACCTTCCGGCGGATGGAGCGCTACAACCTCATCTACTTCGAGCAGCCGGTCGAAGGCATCGAGCGTCTCGCCGAGGTCGCGCGCGCGATCGATGCGCCGGTGATGGCCGACGAGAGCGCCTGGAACGCGCACGACGTCATCCAGATCATCGAGAAGCGCGCCGCGCAGATCGTCTCGATCTACACCACCAAGCCCGGCGGGCTCTATCGCGCCATGGAGGTCGCCGCGGTGGCGCGCGCGGCCGGCATCATCTGCAACGTCAACGGCTCGGTCGAGACCGGCGTCGGCAATCTCGCCAATCTGCAGCTGGCCGCCGCCGCGCCCGCCGTGGTGCTGTCCTGCGTCGTGCCGGTGTCGACGCCGGCCGAGGCGCAGACGCGGCCAGATCGGCGGCATCTACTACAAGGACGACCTGATCGCCGAGCCGATGCGTCTTCGTCGACGGCGCGATCGAACTGCCGACGGGCCCCGGCATGGGGATCGCCGTCGACGAGGCCAAGATCGAGCGCTATCGCGTCGGCGAGAGCGGGTAAGGGCCATGCGCCAGGATGTGATCGCGCGGCAGGCGCGCGCCATGAAGGACGCGGGCCTCGACGCCATCGTGTCGATCTCGCCGGAGAATTTCGCCTATGTCACCGGCTTCCTGTCGCCGACCGCAGCCGCTGATGCGCTGGCGCCACGCGATGGCCGTGGTCGACGGCCGACGGCGCAAGGTCGCGCTCTGTCGTCGTCGACATGGAGGCGACCACCATCCGCGCCAAGTCGCCGCCCGGAACGGAGATCGCGGTCTGGCGCGAGTTCAAGTTCGACGCCATGGCGGTGCTGGCCGACCTCCTGCGCAAGCACGGGCCTCGCGAAGGCGCGCGATCGGCATCGAGATGGACTATCTGCCGGCCGGCGACTTCGCCGCGCTGCAGAAGCTGCTGCCGGACGCGACATTCGTCGCCGCGCAAGCGATGCTGGCGCGGCTGCGCCAGATCAAGACGCCGGAGGAGATCGAGCATCCTGCGCCGGCTGTCGCGCATCGCCGACAAGGCGATCACCGACGCCTATCACGTCGGTGCAGCGCCGGCGCGACGCGAGATGGACATCGCGGCCGCGCTGACGCGCGGCATCTACGAGCAGGGCGCCGAATACTTCAAGCTGATGATCGTCGCGACCGGCGAGCGCAGCGTGTTCCCGAATGTCGGACCGACCGAGCGCGTGCTCAAGCGCGGCGACGTCTGCCGCGTCGAGATCTTTCCGATCATCGGCGGCTACCATGCCGGCGTCTGCCGCACCGCGGCGGTCGGCGCGCCGCCGCCGGACGCCGAGCGCATCTGGGCCAACCTGATCGAGTGCAAATACCTGCTGCTCGACGTGATCAAGCCCGGCGCGTCGAGCCGCGCGATCTACGATCTCTACCTCACGAAGCTCGCCGAGCTCAACCTGCCGCCGATCTCGTTCGTCGGCCACGGCATCGGCCTGCATCTGCACGAAGACCCGTATCTCGGACCGACCGAAGATCAGCGCGCTCGAAGCCGGCATGGTGCTCGGCATCGAGCCGCTGATCTACGAGACCGGCTACGGCTTCGGCATGCAGAACAAGGACATGGTGCTGGTGACGCCGACGCGGCTGCGAGCTGCTGTCGGACTACCTCGATACCGACCGGCTGCTGATCATTAATTGATCGCGACCTGAATACGAAATGAGCGCTGGTCGGACTCGCAATTCACGTTGCGAATGCTAGGCTTGCTGGGCCGGTTTCGCCATACGGATGAGATCGCACCATGCGTAGACGTGACGTGCTGGCGCTCGGGCCTGGCGTCGTTGTCGGCTGCCGCAGCTTCGTCGCTTCCTGCGTCTCGCGCAGGCGAAGTATCCCGACCAGCCGATCAGGCTGGTCGTGCCGCGCGCGGCCGGCGGCGTGGTCGATGTCGTCGCACGGCTTTGGGCCGAGCAGGTCAAGGGCGACGCTCGGCAATGTCCTCATCGAGAATCAGGGTGGCGGCGGCGGCACGATCGCGGCCGCGGCCGTCGCGCGAGCCAAGCCGGACGGTCACACGCTGCTTCGCCGGCACCACCAGCGAGCTGGTGATCAGCCCGGTGATCATGAGCCACCCGTCGTACGATCCGGTCAAGGATCTCGATGCCCGTCGTCATGACCGCGGTGTCGATCTCGGCGCTGATGGTGCATGGATCGCGTGCCGGTCAAAGACGCTGCAAGGAGTTCGTCGCCTACGCCAAGGCCAATCGCGGCAAGCTGTCGTACGGCTCTGCCGGGATTGGCACGTCGGCGCACCTGTGCGCCGAGCTGTTCAAGCAGCTCACCGGTCTGCCCGACATCGTGCATGTGCCCTACAAGGGCGCCAATCCGGGCCTCGCCGATTTCTACAGCGGCCATCTGCCGATGTTCGCCGCCAGCATCTCTCCGCAGGTGCTCGACATGCATCGGCTGGGCAAGATCCGCATTCTGGTGGCCGGCAGTCACCACCCGCTCTGCAGGGCGCGCCGGACATTCCGATCAGCTCGGAGGTCGGTTTCCCCGATCTCATCACCGTGCAGTTCATGGGCGTGTTCGCGCCCGGCGGCACGCCGCGCTCGGTCATCGACCAGATCGCGGCGTGTCGCACCGCGATCATGGCCGACAAGGAGGTCCAGGGGAAGCTGATCAAGGCCGGCTTCGAGCCGGTGAACGGCATCGGCCCGGAGGAGACCGCGAAGTTCGTGCAGGAGGAGCTCGCGCGCTGGACGCCGTTGCTCAAGGCATCGGGCATCAAGATGCAACTGAGGTCGCCTGCCCATCATTCGCTTCGTCGATCAGGGCGCATGGCGGGTACGCGGCGCGCAGCTTGACGCTTCGGACTCCCGTCTCCTATCGTCCGATCGTCATTGCGTTTCCAGAACGTACGAACGGTCGCTCGATGGACGTCAACGACCAAATTCACGCCCAGCTCGTGAAAGCCGGCGTGCAGCTTGCCGCGAGCCTGCCGGACGACTGGGTCAACACGCTGATCCGGCGGGTGGCGAAGGACAATCAGATCCGCCACGTTCCGGTCGGCCGCGAGGCCGAGACCATCGCGATCTGCGCCGGCGCGTTCTTCGGCGGCGTGCGCTCGGTGGCGATCATGGGCAATACCGGCCTGCTCACCTGCACCGGCGAGATGGCGACGCTCTGCCTGCGCCACATGATCCCGGTGTTCTGCATCGTCAGCGGGCGCGGCTCGATCGACGACCACAAGGTCTATCAGGAGGTGCAGGGCCGCCGCACCATCCCGCTGCTGCAGGCCTACGACTATCCCTACAAGGTGATCGACAAGCCCGAAGAGATCGAGCGACATCCCGAACGCCTACGAATGGCACCGGCTGCAGAAGCGGCCGTTCGTGCTGTTCCTGACCAAGCGGCTGCTCGGAGTGAACAACGCATGAAGGCGAACGAGGCCATGCAGGTGCTGGCCAAGCACCGCGGCGACGCCGTCGTGGTGTGCGCGCTCGGCATGGCGGCCAACGAATGGTGGGCGGTCACCCGGAGCGAGGACAGCTTCTACATGCACGGCGGCATGGGCCTCGCCTCGACCTTCGCGCTCGGTCTCGCGCTGTCGCTCCCGGAGACGCCGGTCTGGGTGATCAACTCCGACGGCGGGCTGTGCATGAACACCGGCACGCTGTTGACCGAGGCCGGGCAGCAGCCGCGCAACATGAAGCACTTCGTGGTCGACAACCAGTGCTATCAGACCGTCGAGACCATGCCGATGGTCAACCAGGACGGCGCCGACTACGCCGTGATGGCGCGTGGCGCCGGCTTCCAGCGCGCGGTCACCATCGACAATCTCGACGATCTCGACCGCAAGATGCCGGAGATCGTCGCGGCGCCGGGCCCGTACTTCATCCGGCTGCGGGTCGAGGCCGAGCCGGACTATCAACGCGCGCCGCCCGCGACCTACGAAGGGCCGGAGATGAAATACCGCTTCGGCCGCGCGCTCGAGAAGAAGCTCGGCATCAAGGTGTTCGGTCCGCGCGGCTATTGACGCGGATGCCCGTCAGCCCTTGATCTGCGCGAACTCGACGACCTTGCGCCACTTCGCGATGTCCTCGGCAATGAACGCGCCGAATTTGTCGAGCGTGATCGAGAGCGGCTCGGCACCGTTGCGGGCAAGTTGCGCCTTCACGTCCGCGCTCTCGCCGGCCTCGACCAGCGCGTCGGCGAGCAGTCTTGAGGATCTGCGGCGGCGTTCCCTTCGGCGCGAGGAAGCCGTACCAGATCGACGGTGTCGAAGCCGGGCAGGCCGGATTCCGCCAGCGTCGGCAGGTTGCGGATGTTGCGAGGACCGCTTGGCGGACGTGACCGCCAGCGCCTTGACGCGCTGATCGCTGACGAAGGCGGCGAGCGTCGGCGCCGGCGCAAAGATCGCGTGCAGGCGGCCGCTGACGAGGTCGACCAGGCCCTGGCTGTTGCCGCGATAGGGCACGTGGGTGAGCTTCGTCCCGGTCATCATGTTGAACAGTTCGCCCGACAGATGCGGCGCAGTGCCGACGCCGGCGGAGCCGAAGAACAGATCGTTGCGGTCCTTGGCGAGCTTCAGGAGCTCCGGCACCGACGTGACGCCGGTGCCGTCGCTGACCACCAGGATGTTGGGCGCGCTGCTCACCACCGCGATCGGCGCGAAGTCGGCGCCGAAGTCGTGCGACAGGTTCTTCAGCGCGCTGACGCTGATCGAATTGGCCACGGTTCCGAGCAGGAGCGTGTAGCCGTCGGGCTCGGCGCGCGCGACCGCTTCGGCCGCGAGATTGCCGGAGGCGCCGAGCCGGTTCTCCACGATGAACTGCTGACCGAACTTCTCGCTCAGCTTCTGGGCGAAGATGCGCGCCATGATGTCGGCCGAGGTGCCGGCCGGAAATCCGCAGATGATGCGCACGGGCCGGGTCGGATAGTTGCTCTGCGCATGCGCGCGGCGCTCGCCGAGCAGGGTCTGCGCCGCCAGCACGAGTCAGTCGCTGCGACACCATTTGGCCATCCTCGTTCCTCCCGTTCGCTTGTGTCGCCGCGTGCGCTTCAGCGCGGCGGAATGATCGGCAGCAGCACGTAGGGCTGCCGGCCCGGTTCGAAATGCAGCGTCACCGTCGCGCCGAAGACCTCGGGCGGCCGGTCCTCCGGCGAGTCGTGCTTGAACGGTCCGACGCCGGTCATTTCGTACCAAAGTCCCGGCACCTTCAGCGGCGGCGCATCGTAGCGATAGTCGTTGCCGCGCACGCTGAAGCCGATGCGATAGCCCGGCGGCACGACGATGCAGGTCGGCCAGATCTCGACGTCGAGTTCGACCGGAACGCCGGGCGTCAGCGGCTCGACCTCGTCGTGCGGTGTGATAGGGCCGATAGGGCAGGGTGCGCGTCGGGATCGAGCTTGCGATGCGAGGCGCGCAGCCAGCCGAGGCCGACCGGCGTGCGCGGATCGTTCGAGCCCTGGAACACGACCTCCTTGCCGTCCGGCGCGAACACTCGCAGCACCAGGAAGAGGTCGGCGTCGTTGCTGGCCGAAGACACGAACAGCTTGGCGGCCACCGGCCCGGTGATCTCGATCTCGCGCTCGAGCGGCGGCGTCAGGAAAGTCAGGCCGTCGCCCATCGGATCGTACGGCAGCGTCGGTGCGCGTCCGTCGGCTCGTGCTGGCCCGAAGCGGCCGTCCGGCGTCGAGATAGAACTTGGTCCATTGCGTGCGCGCGATCGGCCATTCGTTCTCGTGCCGCTCGACAAATTTCTCGCCGGGGTGGCGGACCTGAAGCTGCACGCGCGGCTGCCGGTCCCAGCCGTTGTCCTCGCCCTTGAGGAAGTGTGCGAAGAACCGCTTCTGCAGCGCCTCGCCATAGGTCGAATAGAAGTGCGCCCAGTGGGTCGAGCCGTGCGCCTCCAGCCATTTCTGCTCGGAGGCCGCGCGCATGAAGCCTTCGAAATTGCCGCGCGGATGCAGGCCGAGCCCGCCCCAGTTGGCGGCCGACAGGAACGGCACCTTGACCTTCGACCAGTCCGGCACGCGGTCGCGGTAGTAGCGGTCGTCGAGCGGGTGCGAGAGCAGCGACTTCGCAAGATCGATGCGGTTCTTCTTCAGTTCTTCGGGCGACAGCGTCTCCGGGCCCGAGACGAGTTCGCCGGTCGCGCGGCTGCGCCGGCCGCGCTCGCCCATGCCGTGCTGGATCGGCCAGACGCCGAAGTCGTTCACGGTCAGCGCGAAGGTGCAAAGGATGCCGCCGTGATGGGTGTTCTCGCGATAGTAGTCGGACGCGCCCTCCCACACGCACATGGCGGCAAGGTGCGGCGGCTGCAGCGGCGCGACGTACCATTGGTTGGTGGCGAAGTAGGAGATGCCGTTGAGGCCGACCTTGCCGTTCGACCACGGCTGCACGCCCGCCCATTCGATGCAGTCGTACAGGTCCTTGGTCTCGCGCACGGACTTCGGATCGAGGAAGCCGGGCGAGCGGCCGGCGCCGCGCGAATCGACCCGCACGATGGCGTAGCCGTCCGGCACCCATTTCTCCGGATCGACCGATCTCGAAATTGGCGTACTTGGCGCGTCGTGCCTTCGAGCACGTTGGGATGCATGGTGACCAGCCGGTCCCAGGCGTTCTTCCAGCCTTCCTGGAACGCGAGCCCCTTGCCGTAGGGACCGTAGCTCAGGATCACCGGATAGCGTCCGTCGTCGTCGGGCCGGAACACGTCGGCCCGCAGCACGATGCCGTCGTCCATCTCGATCGGCACGTCCCACTCGATCTTCACGTGTCCCCCTGTACCTATTGTTTCCGTCAGATTGCTGGCCGCATATCGCAAAGACAAGTGCGACCGCGCAGCGCGGTGCTGCGTTTGCCGAGGGGCTGCGCGCGGATATTCGGTGTCGACGCCGTCGCTCAACTCATCTTGGCGTGCTCGTCGAACAGTTCGATCATGTTGCCGTCCGGGTCGTAGACGTAGATCGTCAGCCCGTAGAGCCCGTCGTGCAGGTCGCGGTCGAACTTCACGTTCGCCTGCTTGAGCCGCGCGGCGATCGCCGGCACGTCCTTGGCCTTGAACGCGATGTGGTCGATCTGCGGTGACTTCTCGACGCCTCCGCTGGTCAGCGCGAGCCCTTCCATGAACGGCACGAACGGCCGCCCGTCGGCCAGCGGCTTGGCGTTGCGCGGCGTGAAGCCGAGCAGGTCCTTGTAGAAGCTCGCGAGCGCTCGATGTCGGCGACCTTGAGCAGCATGTGGGCATATTCGCTCACGCCTGCCGCTCATCGTTTCGGTGGTCATGGTCAGTCCTTTCTCTCGTCGCCCATCACGCCGGCGAGCGCCCAGTCCTCCTTGGGCACTTCCTGGATGATGACATGAAGGTTGGTCGGCTTGCAGCCGGCATGCTCCACCATCGCGGCGGTGATGGCCTTGCACAGCGCGCGTTTCTGCGCGGGCGTGCGTCCGGTCCACATTTGTACGGTCACGACGGGCAGTCGGTGTCTCCTCGGTCATTGCCAGAATTTTCTCGATGCGCTCGCGGATGCCGCCCCATTGGCTCGCGCCGACCGTGACCGGCGCGCGGCTGCCGAGCCCGCGGCCCCAGATCGCGGTCAGGCCGAGGCGCTTGGCGGCATCGAAATCGACGCCGCCCGGCGGCGCCGCGAGATCGACGATCAGCGCATGCTTCGGCAGCCTGGCCAGCACGTCCTCGCCGACCACGCGCGGTCGGCACCGTCGAAAAAACGAAATCGAGGCGTGGGCGCCAGCGCCGGCAGTTCGTCGAGCGGTGTGCGGCGTCGCGCCTGCCACGTAGGCGGCCGCGCGCTGCTCTGGGTTGCGCGCCGCCACATGCGTGTGTGCGCCGAGCGCCACCAGGTAGCGCGTCAGCACCGCGCCGATGGTGCCCTGGCCGACCACGACAGCGTGAGAGTTGTGGATGGTGATGGCGGTGTTCTCGATCACGATCTTGAGCAGGCCTTCGACGATCGCCGGTGTCCGCTGCAGCATCAGGCTGCGGTCCCACTCGTATTCGTGAAGGCCGATCGATAGTGCGTCGCAGTGCGCCTTCAGGTTCTTGTCGGCCCAGCCGAGGATGATGTGCGCGTGCGGCGCCATGCCGGCGAGCATGGCGCGGTCCGGGATGATCGGCGACGCGGCGCTGGGGCGCAAACAGCGCGCCGCTTGGCGGAGATGCCGGGAATCGGGAACAGCGCAAAGCGCGCGCCTTTGAGCACCGCAGCCGGATCGGCGAGATGCTTCACGGCCGGGATGCCCTGCTCCGGCCATGGGAAGCCATAGGCGCGCACATCGGCACCCGTGATTCCGGCGAGGCGCGCGATCTCCTGCTCGCGCTTGTCGCCGCCGAGCATCCCGATCGTGAGTTTGGACCAATCGACTGCCAATTTTTTCCCCGATGCGCGAAGCCTCTCTTCATTCCGGGAAGCGGCGGAGCCGTCAACCCGGAATCGATCATGCAACTTTACCGCTTCGCGATCTCGCGCACGACCGCGAGCGCGAGTTTGCGATCCTCGGCGCTGCCGGTGACTTCGATCGCCGGCTCGTCGATCCCGGCCGCCAGATACTGCTCCAGGCGGTCCCGGCACTCCGTCGGCGTGCCGGCGGCGCCGAACACATTTGCGGCAGCCTCCGGCAACAGCCTCACCGCGCCATCGAAGTCGTGGCGCGCGTGCGCCGCCATGATCGCCTGATGGTCGATGTCGAGGTTCGACGACTTGATATTGTCGGCGTGGCCGCGGCTACGGAACAGGAAGGCGAGCCGGCGCAGCATCGCGGCCTTGGCGGCAGCGCCGTCCTGGGAGACGGCGAAATTGATCAGCGACACGCGCTGTAACGACCGAGGCGGACGCGCTGTGGCCTCGACGCCCGCTTCGGCGAGCGCGAGGCACCGTCGCGTCGATGTCAAGCGTCAGGCCGGCGGAGAGCAGCACGCCGTCGGCGATCTCGCCCGCGAGCTTGAGCATTTGCGGGCCGGTCGAGGCGATATAGATCGGATACTGCTTGCCCTTGGCGAACACCATCTTGGCGCCGCGCAGCTTGTGCAACTCGCCGTCCTGCGTCACCGGCTCGCCGGTCCATAGCGCGCGGATCGCCTCGACATATTCGCGCATGATGCGGATCGGCTTGACCGGTTCCATGCCGGATTCTGCCAGATTGAGGATGTTGCCGACCGAGACGTTCAGGATGACGCGGTCTTGCGCGAGCTCGGCGATGGTCGCGATCGACATGGCGACCGGTAGCGGCGGCCAGAGATAGGGGCTGATCGCGACCGGAACGAGCGTCGCGTTCCGCGTTGCGCCAGCGGCCGCGGTCGCCCAGACGATCGCGTCGCGGTAGCCCATGTGCTGCGCGAACCAGAGGCTGGAGGCGCCGGCCTCCTCGGCCGCGCGGCAGACTTCGAGCATCTCGAACGTCGACGAGAAACCATCAAAGAATACGCCGACGGGCATTTGCGGATTTCCTTGCGTGCGGTGTGCGGTGCTTAGCGGCGATGCGGCGTGTCGGGCTCGCCGAGGTCCCAGAACAGCCCGGCCATCAGGCCAAGGCCCTCGCGAGCGATCGGCGCCAGCAGGTGTTCGTCGGGCGCATGCTGCGAACAGCCGGCATACGAATGCGGGATCCAGATGGTCTTGAGTTTCAGGACGTCGATGAACAGGTCGTTTGGTAGCGACGCGCCGAGGTTCGGCAGAATCGTCGGCGGTGCGCCGCAGGTGCGCTCGATCGATTGCGCCACCCACGCGACCCAGGGATCATCCGGATCGAGCCTGCTCGCATTGAAGAAGCCCTCACGTCCAGGGCGCAGTTCGACATTGTGGAAGCCGTGGCGGTCGAGTTGGCGGCGCAGCGCCGGAATGATGTCGTCTTGCTTGGTGTCAACGACATAGCGCAACTGGCAGTGTGCGCGCGCGCTACCGGGAATGGCGTTGACCGGGCGATCCGGCGTGCCGGTGGTGAAGGCGAGCACCTCGAAGCTGTTCCAGGCGAACACCCGTTCGGCCGGCGTGAGATCTGGCTCGCCCCAGTCCGGCTCGACCGCCGGGCCGTCGCTGCCGCCATCGACCTCGACGCCTTTGAGCAACGAGCGCACCGACGGCGACAGCGGCGGCCGCCACTCCGGCACCTTGATCGCGCCGCGCGCGTCGGTGATGCAGGCCAGTGCCTGCGCGAGCACGATGCCGGCGTTCGAGATCAGCCCGCCCCAGTTGCCGGAGTGATGGCCGCCCTCGCGCAGGTCGACGATCAGGTCGATCGGGTGGCCGCCGCGCGCGCCGAGAAACAGCGTCGGCTTGTCGGGCGCGATGCGCGGCCCGTCGGACGCGATCAGCAGATCGGCGCGCAGCGCGCCGTCCTTGTGCTGTTCGCAGAGCTCGCGCAGGCCGGTGGAGCCGACCTCTTCGCCCATCTCGATCAGGAACTTGACGTTGAATCCGAGCCGGCCGCGCTCCGCCAGCACGGCCGCGAGCGCCGCGATGTTGATGCTGTGCTGGCCCTTGTTGTCGGCGGTCCCGCGCCCGTAGAAGCGATCGCCCTCGACCTTGAGGTCCCACGGCGCCAGCCCCGGCCGCCAAAGGTCGTCGAGCCCGCGCACGGTGTCGCCGTGGCCGTAGACCAGCACGGTCAGCGCGTCCGGGTCCTCGGTCCGCTCGGCCACCAGGAACGGCGGAGCGCCGGATTTCGGGTTCTCGAAGACTTGGCTCGTGAAGCCGAGCGGTGCGAGCGCCGGCACCATCTCGCCGCGCAGATAGGCGTGCATCGCCGCAGCGTGCTCGGGTTCCTGGCTTGAACTCGGAATTGCGACCCGGCGGCGCAAGCTCTCGACGAAGTCGCCGTCGTCGAAGTGCGCATAAGCGCGCGCGATGGCTTCGGAACGGTCCGCGCTGCGGTTGGGAATATGCATGCCGCCGGATATTGAAGCCAGAGCGCGCCGCGAGTCGAGGCCTCGCGGCTGCATGCTCGCGTTGCGCAGTGCGAGCGCATTTCGGCGAGATGAAATTCCGTTGAGCCGCGAACTCGGTCTGCTCCCTCCCCCCTTCCGGGGGAGGGGTGGGGAGGGGACTAGGTGTGAGTGGTCGCGCTTCAGCACGGACCCCCACCCCCGACCCCTCCCCACAAGGGGGAGGGGAGTTAGAGAGTTGTGCGTGAACTCTCCAATGTGTGCGCTAAAACACCGTACCGTCGGCGGCGACCGCGATCGGCGGCGCCCCGTCCGGCGGGCGCAACGACCGCGCGATCTTGCGTCCCGCGCTCCAGGTGCCGCCTTGCAGCAGGTGCGGCAGCTTGAACGCGTCGCCGAGCCCGAGCTGCGCGCGCACCAGCGCCAGCAATTGGTCCATCAGCGTCACCGTCAAGCGCGCGCCATTCGACGATCAATCTCGGAGATCGACCTCGTACGCGCTCCGCCGGATCGATCGGCCGCGCGCGGCCGGATCACGCCGAGATCGATCAGCAGGCCGCCGTTGCGATATTCCGGCAGCGCGGTGAGCTCGTCGAGCCTCGATCACCTCGAGACCGGCGGTCTCGAGCGGTTCGAGCAGCGAATAGGTCGAGCCATTGCGACAGCTTGTGGAACGGCACGATGCCGTCGGTCGCGTCGCCCGTACGCACCGCCGGATGGCGGCCGGCGTCGCCGATCGGGATACCGTCGAGCATCAGCCCGGACGGCCAGATCGACGACAGGCTCGTCGAGCAGCGTCGGCGAGGATATCGGCCGCAATGCGCGCGTCTGCCGCGCGCCAGGACATGATCGACCAGATGGCCGGGCCGCGCGGGACGCGCGGCCGAACAGGTCGGGACGCGCGGCGAGCGCCGCGCCGAGGCGGCGCAGCAGCGCGGCGCGCTGTTCGAGCCCGATCAGCGGATTATCGGCCGTCGACCTGAAAGTGGCGCGCCAGCGTTGCCGCCTCGATCCGTCGCAGCGCCTCGCCGTCGACGCGCCACGGCATGATGCGGGATCGGACGAGAACGCGCCGGCCCGGAACATCGTCAAGGCTCGCGACGGCAAGCCCCTCGGAGCGCGCGAAGCGTCAGCCCGCTCGGCGCGTCGCGATAACGCCAGCCGTCGCCGGCGCCGGCGTCGAGCAACACGCTCACGGTCGCGAGGTCGATGGCGGCGCGCGCTCGCTCCGAGCGGATCGGCCGGCACGTTGCGATCGAAGTTCCTGCCAGCGGTCGATGCCGCCCACCGACGAAATGGCGCCAGCGACTGTGATAGGGGATGCGCAGGTCGGGATAGGCGTCGCGCGTCACCTCGCGACAGCGTCGGCGACCGCATCCAGCCGGCCTGGCGTCGAGCGTGAAGTGCGGCGAGCGGCCCGTCCGCGACCCAGTCGTGCACCATCGCGGCAGCGCTCGCGCACCGCGTCCGCGCTCAGCAGCGCGGCGAATCGCCGCCGCGCCGCGCTCTGAGGAATCCGGCGCCGGTGCGCTGCCCGCAGCGGCCGCGCGATCATTCGTCGAGCGTCGCGCCCGACCGTGCCGGCGGAATCGCCGCGCGGCTTGTCGCCGGCGAAATAGCCGGCCGCGATCTTGGCCTCGATCTCGACGCGGGCATCGTCGGGAACGAGATCGTCGGGAATCGGCACGCGTTCGTCGATCGCGATGCCCTGGCGGATGAGCGCGTCGCACTTCATGTCGCTCATCGACGCGAAGCGGTGGATGCGGGTGACGCCGAGCCAGTGCAGCACGTCCGGCATCAACTCCTGGAACCGCATGTCCTGCGACGCCGGCGACGCAGTCGGTGCGCTTGAAATAGCCTTCGGGCCGGTCGCCGCCCTTCTGGCGCTTGCGCGCGTTGTAGACCAGGAACTTGGTGACCTCGCCGAGCGCGCGGCCTTCCTTGCGGTTGTAGACCACGAGGCCGACGCCGCCGGCCTGCGCCATCTGGATCGCAATCTCGATGCCGTGCGCGAGATACGGCCGGCAGGTGCAGATGTCGGAGCCGAACACGTCGGAGCCGTTGCACTCGTCGTGCACGCGGCAGGCCAGCGGCGTGTTGCCGTCGCCGAGCTTCTGCCGGATCGCCGAAGCAGTAGATGGTGGTGCCGCCGATCGGCGGCAGGAACACCTTGAGGTCGCGGCGCGTCGACCAGCTCCGGATACATGCCGCCGGTCTGCTCGTGCAGTCCGTTGCGCAGCTCGCGTCCTCGTCGATGCCGAAGCGCTCGGCGATGCCGGGCAGGTACCAGACCGGATCGATCGCCGCCTTGACGACGCGCACGACTGCCGTTCGCGGCGAACGATGTCGCCGTCGACGCGGATGCGGCCGGCAGCGATCGCCTCGCGGATTTCCGGCATGTCGATATTGGCGCGCGTGACCGCGATGCGTCGGACGGATGTCGTAGCCGCGCACGAGGTGCTCGCGGAACGCCTCGCCGACGAGATGACCCCACGGATCGAGCGACACGATCTTCTTGGCATCCGATCCACTGCGGATGCGGTCCGATGTGTTCGGCCGGCGCAGTGTCGGTGAGATCGGCAAGCTGGTCAGGCTTGAGCGTCTTGGCGGCAATGGCGAGCGCGCGGTAGACCGAATAGCCGCCGGCATGCATGCCGACCGCGTTGCGGTGGCTGGGATCGCGCAGCGTCGCGATCACCGGGCCGCGCTCGGTGGCGGTTGCGGCGCCCCAGGCAATCCGCGGCGGTTCCATCACGCTGTCGATCGGCGTTGCGTTCGGCTTTCCGAACAACTCCATATTCATGCCAGCACCCTACACTTCATGCTGCGGCGCTTTGCGATTGCAGCGCCACTCCCACTCCTCAGGCAGCTCACAAACCGGTTCCGCTTCCATCCTCTGTGATCGGAAAAAACAAACAGAATAATTCCTTTATCGAAGCAGCGCAAGATACCGGCGAAAATTATTCTCGTGATGACGACGCCTTGACGTTTGGATGACGTGACGCTGCGTCTCTGGCGAGACTAGACGCGCGAGTGTTCGAAGCGAACGTGTGCCTGCGTGGCGATGGGAAAGCTTGTGCAGCGAACTCGGTCTGCTCCCTCTCCTGCTTGCGGGGGAGGGGACGCAGGAGCCGGGCGTTCGTAGTTTATGGAAATAGGGCTTAAGGAAATCCGCGAGTCCGATGGGTGTGCATTCCAACTGCCGCCGTCACGCGACGCGTTTGCCGGCCAGCGTCGTCCCTGCCGGCACGTCGTAGCTCGCCATCAAGTCGTCGACCAACTTGTTGAACTCGCTCCAGTCGGTCTCGCGATAGGAGTGATTGCGAATGATGAACGAAGCGCCGGCATAGAATTTCTCGTACTGCAGATGCCGTCCGGCGAATTCCGACCCGGTCATGTCCCAGGCCAGCTTGAACAGCTTCATGCGGGTGAGCGCATCGGCCTGCGGCGTCTGCCAGAAGGTGGCGAACTGCTTGGCGAGCTGCGGATCGTCCATCACCGAGATGTCGGCCGGCATCTGGAACACGCCGCCGCCGCACAGCGTGCGCAGTTCGTCGACGAAGCTGCTGTAGTTCTGCGTGCACCAGTCGAGCGCCGCATACATGAAGCGGCGGTTGAAGCAGACGTAGCCGTCGGGCCACTGCTCGTAGGCGTTGATCTGGCCGTTGATCATGCCGCCGATCGTGGCCTCGATCGCCGCCATCTGGCCGAGCTTCTCGCGCACTGCCGGCACCTGGTCGGCGCCGGTCGCCTGCGCGATCCGGCTGCACAGCCCGAGCATGAGCCGCATCTTCGACCAGTAGCGTACGTTCGACTGATGATTGCCGAAGGCGTGGCTCGGGGTCTTGATGTAGACGTCGCGCGACAATAGCGCGTCGTCGTGCACGAATACGCGCTCCCACGGCACCTTGACGTTGTCGCACATCAGCATGCTGTCGCTCTCGTCGTAGCGCCACGCCAGCGGCGAGTCGAACTCGGACGTCAGGCCAGTCGCGGCCGGCTTGCGCGACCACAGCGTGAGGCCCGGCGCGTTGCAGGCGATCGCGCAGGTGATCGCCTCCTTCTTCTGGTCGGGCGCGAGCGGAATGACGTTGCCGATCCAGATTTCGTTGGCGTAGAGCGCGCCGGTCGCCAGCATTTTCATGCCCGAGATCACGACGCCGTCGTCGTCCTCGCGGACGACGCGCAGCGTCGGCACCGGGATGTTCTGCTTGTGGTAGAATTCGGGATTGCGCGCGGCCTGCGGCGGCACCACCGCGTACACCACATAGGTGTCGTTGTCGCGGATGTGGCGATAGTACTTCGCCAGGTTGTCGGCGTAGGCCGTACGGCTTCGGCAGCGCGTCGGGCTTCATCGCCATGCCGGTGACGAACGACGCCACGTGGTCGGGCGAACGGCCGAACATGCCGAACGTCAGGTCGGCGATCTTGCGGTGCGCCACCATCCTGCGTTGCAGGTCGTCGCGGGTCTTCGGGCGCAGGAAGTAGATCGAGTGGCGGCGAGCCGTCCTCCTCGTAGCTCATGGTGTCGCGATTGGCGGGATCGGCCTTCATGTCGTAGATCGCCGCCACCGTGCCGGCCGCGCCGCGGAAGGCCGGGTGGGTCGTGACGTCGTCGATCCGCTCGCCGCCGACGTAGACGATCCGCCCGTCGCGCAGCGTTTCGAGATGCTCCTTCCCGGTTCGCAGCATGGCGGATATCTCCCTGTTGGTATCGGCACCTCCGGCACTCTATCATGGCTGATCCGATCCTCGCCGAGACAACAACTCCGAAGACCAGCCCGCATGACAGATTCCTTCGGATTCCGCCGAAAATTTGCGGTCATCGCTCCGTCCACCAACACCTCCGTGCAGCCGGAATTCGACGCCATGCGGCCACGCGGCGTGACCAATCATTTCGGCCGCATCCACATCCCGAACGATCCGGTGCGCAACGACGACGATTTCAACGTGCTGATCGGCAATATCCGCAAGGAGACGATGCACGCGGTCGACGAGGTGATGACGTGCGAGCCCGACTATCTGATCATGGGCATGTCGTCGGAGACGTTCTGGGACGGGCTCGAGGGCAGCAAGCGGCTGATGGAGCGGGTCGAGGCGCGCGCCGGCGTGGGTGTGGCCATGGGCTCCGATGCGGCGCAGGCGGCGCTCAAGCGCTATGGCGCCAAGCGCATCGCGGTCATTACGCCCTACATGCCGGTCGGCGACGCGCAGGTCCGGCGCTTCTTCACCGATTGCGGCTTCGAGATCGTCCGGCTCAAGGGGCTGCAGGGCACGAGCCCGGTGCAGTACGCCCATGTCACCGAGCGTCAGTTGCGCGACACCATCAACGAACTGAACGGGCCGGATGTCGACGCGATCATGCAGGTCGGCACCAACCTGGCGATGGCGCGGCTCGCCGGCATCGCCGAGTTCTGGCTCGACAAGCCGGTGCTGGCGATCAACACCTGCATCTACTGGTGGGCGTTGCGGCAGAACGGCATCGACGACAAGATCGACGGCTTCGGCTCGCTGCTGGTGGAGCATTGAGCCAACTTTGCTGGTCCAGCAAACTCCCTACGCACACTCGGTCTGCTCCCTCGCCCGCAAGCGAGGGAGGGGACGTTGCGGGGGCTCGGCCGCGGTTCAAAGAGGAAGGTGGCGACGCGGATGGCCCCGTTACGCCTCGTCGAAGTAATGCGTTTCAAGCAGCAGGCAGCCGGTCTTCGATGTGAACGGCCCGTGATGGACGCCCGGCGGCCGCACCGCGTAGGTGTAGTCCTTGAACTGCTCGCCGCCGTGGCCTCGCTCGTCGTTGCCGCAGATCAGGTCGCCTGACAGCAGGAACACTTCTTCCCAGTACTCGTGGACGAACGGCACGGTCGAATACGCGCCCGGCTCGATGCGCAGTAGCCGCGTGCGGTTGCCGCGCTTGTTCTTCTCGTCGAGCGAGCCGGCGAGAATCTTTTCCGAAAAGCCCGGAGGATATCCCGGCACATGATGCCAGCCGTCCTGCATGTCGAGGGTGTGGAACTCGTGGTGACCCTTATGAAAACCCATAACGTTCGTTTCCTCGACTGACTGACTTCCGTGCCGGTGAGGGCGCATGCAACGCGCCCGCTCAAGACGCACTGTGGCTGCGGCCGCGCGACACCTGCGCTCCGCGTCGGTCCGTATAACAGCGCCGGCGCGGTGACCCGTCAATCCTGCGCTGCGGCGATGCGCTGCACGCTCTCGTTGATCTTGTCAGCCACATCGCGCGGCAGTCTCGCCACAGTTCAGCCGGCAGGCTCGAATCCGCGCGAAATCCAGAAATCCCGTTGGCCCGGCGCCGCCAGCAACGCGATAAACTGGCGCGCCGCCTCCGGGCTGGTGTTGTGCGCCGCGATGCTGGCCGCATACGAGGTGCCGTTGCCGATCTCGGGCGGCAGCGGGCCAACCACCGTCATGCCGGCGCGCGGCACGATCTCGCTGATGAAGGTCGAGCCGATCTCCGCTTCGCCAGCCGCGACCTTGTCCACCACCTCGTCGCCGTTGATGCACAAGAGCGCCTTGGGCCGCATCGCCGCGGCGATGCCGAGCCGCTCGAACAGCGCGCTCAGGTAGATGCCGGAGGTGCCGCCCGCCTGCGGGCTGGTGTAGGCGATCGAACGCGCGTCCAGCATGGCTTGGCGGAAGCGCTCCGGCGTCGAAATGTCGGGCACGGGCGTACCCTCGCGCACACCGATGCCGGTCAGCGTGCGGCCGAGCTCGACGCGGCTGCCTGCTTCGATCACGCCGGACTGCTCGAACTCGGCGACGGCCGGCGTGGTGCCGATGATGACGTCGGCGGTCTCGCCGTCCGCGAGACGCTTGCGCACGCCGGCGATCGTGCCGAAGGTGAAGTCGACGCTATGCCCGGTCTCCTGCGTGAACCGCGGCGCGAGCCCGGTGACGACGTATTTCACTGCGCCGGCGGACAGGACCTTCAAATGCGCTGGAGTGCTCATGCGTATGCGGCGGCGTTTGATGTTCGATTGGCTGTTGCCGAAGCCGCAGAATATGATCTTCTGCCCGCGCAAGTCACTAACGTAGTGGACGTAAGGGCCACCAAGGGGGAGAATGCATGGCGCGCAGCAGCATCTATGTCGGCGACATCGCCCACCACAGCCCGATCCCGAACGCCTGCCGCATCGGCAACATCATCGTCTCCGGCCTGATCCGCGGCTTCGATCCGGCGACCGGCAAGCTCGCCGCCACGCTCGAGCAGCAATGCGCGTTCATGTTCCAGCATCTGCGGCAGACCGTCGAAACGGGCGGCGCCACCGTCGAGGACATCGCCAAGGTCTCGTTCTGGATGGAGAAGCTGCAGCGTCCGGTGGTCAACGAGCCCTGGGTCAGGATGTTTCCCGATCCGGCATCGCGGCCGGCGCGGCAGATCCTGGAGGTGCCGATGGAAGAGGGCGTGCTGATCCAGTGCGATTTCATGGCGGTGATCGCAGAGCGTTGACCGGGGCAGGACGATGAAATTCGGAGTGACGCTTTCCAATCGCGGCGTGCTGCTCGATCTCTGCACGCCGCGCGATCTGTTCCGGCTCGCGGACGCGGTCGAGGCTTCGCCACTGATGGATTCGGTGTGGTGTGGCGACGCCTTGTTCGTCAACCGCAGGCTCGATGCGCTGACGCTGCTCGCGGCGGTCGCCGGCCGCACCGAGCGGGTGCTGATCGGGCCGGCGTGCATGGGCTCGTTCGCGCTGCGCAATCCGCTGGTCTTCGCCTACGAGTGGGCCTCGCTCGACGTGCTGTCGAATGGCCGCACGCGGCTCGTCGCCTGCGCGGGCGGCGGCGCCGGCCCGCTGTGGGAGGCAGAGACCGCGGCGCTCGACATCGCGCCCGGGGAGCGGCGCAAGCGGATGTTCGAGAACATGCGGGTGATGCGTCACCTCTGGAGCCGCGACAACGAACCGTTCGAGGGTGAGTTCGTCAAGTTCGCCGACGTCACGCTGGAGCCGAAGCCGGTGCAATCGCCGTGTCCGATCTGGCTCGCCACCAACGCGGAGCGGCTGTCGAAGGGGCAGGCGGATTCCGGCGGCTCGGAGCTGGCGCTCACCCGCGTCGGCAAGCTTGCCGACGGCTGGATGACGCATTCGGTCAGCCCGGAGGGTTTCCGCCGCTCCTGGGAGTTCATCCTGCAGGTCGGTCGCGACGCCGGCCGCGACGTGTCGGGCTTTCGACAACGTGCTCTACCATCACATCAACGTGCACGACGACAAGGCCGACGCGCTTGCCGACTCTAAGACGTTTCTCGATCTCTACTATTCGGCCGACTACAGCAAGGAGCGGCTGGAATCCTGGCTGACCTACGGGTCGCCGCGCGACTGCATCGCCGATCTCAAGCGGTACAAAGACAGCGGCTGCCGCCGGGTGACGTTCCGCATCTCCACCATGGGCGACCCGATGGCGCAGCTTCGCCGCGTCACCGAAGAAGTGCTACCTTTCGTGTGAACGGCAGGGCGACGCTGCGTTGGCGAGGAGAGAGCATGACGGTAGCGGCTTTGGAAGTCTTTCGCGTGGCTTTGCTGGCGCTGGTGTTCGCATCCGGGCTCGCGGCCTGCTCGTCCGACGCGCCGGTGCCGGTGGCGGATTATCCGAAACGGCTGCTCGGCGAATGGCAGGGCACGGTCGGCGACATGAAAGAGACGATGAGGTTCAACGCCGACGGAACCTTTGTGGCCTGGGTTCGGCCCACCGGCTTCATCAGCAATACGCTCGGCCAGGGCGTTACCGGCACGATCCGAGGAAAGTGGACCCTCGCCGACAAGGTCGTGACCATGAACGTCAGCAGCGCCGAGCACGAGCGGCTCATCAACCGGACAACGACGACCACGATCGAGTCGTTCAAGCAGAACGAACTTGTCGTCAAGAGCAGCACCGGCACCGTCACGACCTTCGTCAGGCTGCTGTAGCAATCCCTCCGTTCCGACGATGTGGCGCACGCTGCGCGCCGTGTCCCGGACGCGGTGCAGCACGCGTAGCGTGGTGCACCGCTGATCCGGGATCGCAACAGACACCGGCTCCCTGGCGGTCCCGGGTCTGCAGCGCATCATTTCATGCTGCGCTGCGCCCGGGACACGAGTTGCGAAACCGGCGCTACGCCAGCTTGTGCTTCTTCAGGAACTCCAGCGTCAGGTCGACACATTCCTGCGGCTTCTCGATCTGTAGCAGGTGGCCGGTGCCCGGCACGAAGTCGTAGTCGTAGCCGCCCTCGGTTCCCAGCGCCTGGTTGGCGATACCGGTCGGCGGACCGCTCTTGGCGTTTGGGTCGGCGCCGATCAGCTTGACCGGGCCGCCGAACGCGCTGGCCTTCGGCCACAGGTTCAATTCCAGCGCCTGCCGGTAGATGGTTGCCTCGTTCTGCGGATCGCAGACCAGCACGTAGCCGTCGCCGTCCGGGCTCTTGCGCAGCACTGAGCGCGCCATCAGTTCGTGCACGCCCGGCACCCAGCCGCGGGTGGCACGCGACTGCGCGTATTCCTGCGTCAATTCGTCGATCGTGGCGAACTTCCGACGCCGGCCCTTGGCCCATTCGGTCAGCCGCTCCTCGAACGCCTTCATCGCCGGAAAGATCGGGTGGTCGGTCGGCGGCACGTTCGGCGGGTCGAACAGGATCAGCGCGTCCCAGCCCCAGCCGATCTCGACCGCGTGCTTCATCGCGGTGCGGCCCGACATCGAATGGAAGATGCCGGCCGTCGGTCGCTGTCCGAGTTCGCTGCGTACGCCCTGCACGATGCGCTCGAGATCGCGGCTGAGCTGCTGGTAGGTGTGGTTCGACGGCGCAACCGGGACGTTCTGGCCGTGATTGCGGAAGTCGAACACGCACAGGTCGAACTTGCCGAGCAGGTGCTGCCAGTATGGATAGTAGGCGTCGGTTGCAAATCCATTGCCGTGTGTGATCAGCAGGCGAACGCCGTCCGGATTGCCGTGGCGGCGCATCCGGATGCGCGCCCCGTCTTCCAGCGGGATATCGAAGGTCTGGTGCGGAGCTGGTATCTCGAAATGCATTCCTTTTTCCTTCGTTATCGAACGAATTTCCTTAGGCATCGAACGAACAAGACGGCATTGGCAACCGTCGGGAAAGAATCTGCTGCGTTCGGAGAGTTCGGCGTGCGAAGCATTTGGTTTGGGGTTATGAAGGGGCCGCCCGGTGCGGTCAACGTGCCCGTCGCGCGTGTCAGGGCGGCTTTACCTGAAGGATGGGCCGGTGCTAGCTATCGCCATGCTGAGCATTCTGCATCCCTCAATTCGCTGGACGAGGTAACCCGTGCCACAGGCTCTCGGCACGTCGACGCTGCGCAAGGAAGACCCGAGTCTGCTCTCCGGTCGCGGACGCTATGCCGACGACCTGCCCGTGAAGGCCGGTACGTTGCACGCCCATGTCATCCGTTCCCCGCACCCGCACGCCGATATCGTCAGGATCGATGTAACCGCGGCGCTGGCGCATGACGGCGTCTGGGCGGTGCTCACCGGCGAGGACGTGCGCAAGCTGTCCGATCCGTTCCTGGTGGCGCTGAAGACCCCGGTGCACCAGTGGTCGCTGGCGGTCGAGCGCGTGCGCTACGTCGGCGAGCCGGTCGCGCTGGTAGTGGCGGAAAGCCGTTATCTCGCCGAGGACGCGGCCGAACTGGTCGAGATCGAGTATGCACCGCGCGAAGCCGTGATCGATCCTCTGGCGGCCCGCGAGGCATCGGCTCCGCTGCTGCACGCCGAGGCCAAGACCAACGAGATTTCGGTGCGTAAATTCAAGTACGGCGACACCGAAGCCGCGTTCGCACAGGCTCATAAGCGGGTGTCGCTTACCACCCATTTCCACCGGCTCTCGTTCACGCCGATGGAGTGCTACGTCGTGGTCGCCGAACACAATCCGGCCGAGGACAGCTACGATGTGCTGGCCAACTTCCAGGGGCCGTTCAGCACCCACCCGGTGATGGCGCGGGCGCTTCGCGTGCCGGGGCCGAAGATGCGGCTGCGCATTCCGCCCGACTCCGGCGGCAGTTTCGGCATCAAGCTCTCGGTCTTCCCCTATGTGGTGTTGGCGGCGATCGCGGCCCGCGTCACCGGCCGGCCGGTGAAGTGGGTGGAGGACCGCGTCGAGCACTTGATCGCCGCAAGCACCGGGCCCAATCGCGTCACCGAGATCGAGGCCGCGGTCACCAAGGACGGCCGCATCCTCGCCTTGCGCATGGACCAGCTCGAGGACTACGGCGCGTTCCTGCGCGCGCCGATGCCCGGGCCGCTCTACCGCATGCACGGTGCGGTGACCGGCGCCTACGACATTGCCAACATCGACGTGGTCAACCGCGTCGTGCTCACCAACAAGATGCCGGCGAGCCTCATTCGCGGTTTCGGCGGCCCGCAGCTCTACATGGCGCTGGAGCGTCTGGTGCAGCGCATCGCGATCGAGCTCGGCCTCGATCATCTCGAAGTCATCAAGCGCAACCTCGTGCCGGCGGCGAAATTCCCCTACCGCGCCGCCGCCGGCTCGCTTTACGACTCGGGCGACTACCTGCGCGCGGTCGAAACCGCGGTCGGCAGCGGTCGGCTCGACGAGCTCAAGCGCAAGCGCGACGCCGCACGCGCCGCCGGTCGCAAGTACGGTATCGGCTTCGCCGCCGTGGTCGAGCCGGCGATGTCGAACATGGGCTATCTCTCGACCCTGCTCAGCCCGGAAGCGCGCGACAAGGCCGGCCCGAAGAACGGCGCGGTTTCGATGGTGACGGTGAACATCGATCCGCTCGGCGCCGTGTCGGTCACTGCCGACGTCACCGTGCAGGGGCAGGGACACGAGACCGTGCTGTCGCAGATCGTGGCCGACCAGCTCGGGCTGCGCCCAAGCGACGTCGACGTCACGCTGGAGATGGACACCGCCAAGGACCAATGGTCGATCGCGGCCGGCACCTATTCGTGCCGCTTCACGCCCGGCACCGCGGTCGCCGCGCAGATGGCCGCGTCGCGGATGGCCGACAAGCTCAGGGACATCGGCGCCAAGCAGCTCAACGTGCTGCCCGGCGACGTCGAGCTGGCGCAGGGCAAGATCAGGAGCCGCAGCAATCCCGACAACGCCATGCCGTTCGGCCGCGTCGCCGGCACGTCGCACTGGTCGCCCGTGATGCTGCCGGACGGCATGCAGCCGGCGCTGAGCGAGACCGCGGTGTGGACGCCGCCCGAATTGGAGCCGCCATCGAGCGACGACCGTATCAATACCTCGCTGACCTACGGCTTCGTGTTCGACATGTGCGGCATCGAGATCGACCCGGTCACCTATCAGGTGCGGGTCGACCGCTACGTCTCGATGCACGACGCCGGCAAGATGCTCAATCCGATGATCGCCGACGGCCAGATGCGCGGCGCGTTCGCGCAGGGCATCGCGGCGGCGCTCTACGAGGAGTTCGTCACCAACGAGGACGGCGCGTTCCTCACCGGCACCTTCGCCGACTACCTCGTCCCGACCGTGAGCGAGATTCCGCCGGTCGAGATGCTGCACCAGGAGACGCCGTCGCCGTTCACGCCGCTCGGTGCAAAGGGTCTTGCCGAAGGCAACTGCATGAGCGTGCCGGTCTGCATCGCCAACGCGGTGGCCGACGCGCTCGGCGTCAAGGATGTGCGCGTGCCGGTGACCCCGCGCCGCGTGTACGAACTGCTGACCGGCGGGGGCGCACAATGAAGCCGCGGCCGTTCGACTATGTGCGGCCCGACACGGTGGACGAGGCGGTCGCACTGCTTGCCGAATACGGCGACGAGGCGCGGGTGCTGGCGGGCGGCCAGTCGCTGATCGCCATGCTCAATCTGCGCCTGGTCGATCCCGGCCTGCTCATCGATATCGCCCGCATGCCGGAGCTCGACGCGATCCGCGATCTCGGCGACAAGATCGAGGTCGGCGCCGCGGTGACGCAGAACAAGCTGCTCGGCTGGCCCGGGCTTGCCGCCAAGCTGCCGTTGCTTGCGGTTGCCTTGCCCAACGTCGGCCACTTCCAGACCCGCAACAAGGGCACCGTGTGCGGCTCGATCGCCCACGCCGACCCGAGTTCCGAAATTCCGCTGTCGTTGGCGACGCTCGAAGGCGAGGTGGTGCTGCGTTCGAAGCGCGGCACGCGCGCTCTTCCCGCCGCCGAATTTCAGCGCGACATGCTCTCCACCGCCTGCGAGGCCGACGAAATGATCGTCGCGGTGCGGTTTCCGGTCGCGCGCACGCGCGGCGCCGCGTTCCGCGAGATCGCGCGCCGCCACGGCGACTTCGCCATCATCGCGGTCGCCGCGATAATGGACGGGCCCGCGACCGTGCGGCTCGGCGTCGGCGGCATGGCGGGCAAGCCGCAGGTGCGGCGCGTTCCTGCCGGCGGCGTCAAGGATGCGGTCGCAGCAGCTTGCCGACGAGCTTGAAGGCTACGAGGACCTGCACGCCTCCGCCGCCATGCGGCGGGACATGCTGCGGCGGCTTGCGCCGCTCGTGATCGAGGAGGCCCAGGCATGCGCCGCGTGAACCGCGACCAGCGGCCCCGCATCAGGCTGACGCTCAACGGCCGCGCCGTGTCGGCCGAGGCCGAGCCGCGCATGCTGCTGAGCGATTTCCTGCGCCAGTCGCTCGGCGCGACCGGCACCCATGTCGGCTGCGAGCACGGCATCTGCGGTTGCTGCACGGTCATGATCGACGGCGCGGCGGTGCGCTCGTGCCTCACGCTGGCCATGCAGGCGGAGGGCCGCGAGGTCCGCACCGTCGAGTTGCTCGCGGCTGCTGACGGCAAGCTCAACAAGCTGCAGCAGGCGTTCCAGAATCACCACGCGCTGCAATGCGGCTTCTGCACGCCCGGCATCCTGATGTCGTTCACCGACTACCTCGCGCGCACCGAGAAGCCGACCGAGGCGGAGTTGCGCGAGGTGCTGAGCGGCCACATCTGCCGCTGTACGGGCTATGCGGGAATCATGGCGGCGCTGTGCGAGGCGGCCGGCGTTGTGCCAACGGACCATACCAGGAGAGAGCCATGAACGAACAAGCCAAGCAGGACAAGACCAAGGAGGCCAAGCAGGTCTACCGCGAACTGGTCACCATCAACGGCAAGAACGTCGTGCTGGCGCACAACGAGCCGCCGGTGATCAACGCCGGCGTGCTCGAATACGCCGACATCTTCCGGATGTTCAACATCTTCGACGAGAAGTTCAGCCCGACCAATCTCGACAAGGCCGACGGCACGCCGCTGCGGCTCTATACGTCGGACCGCGTCAAGGTCGACGTCTCGAAGCGCCGCAAGTACGACATGGGCTTCTGGCACCGGAACATCGACGCTCACGAGATCATCTTCTGCGTCAAGGGCGCGCTGAAGTGGGAGACCGAGATGGGCGTCAAGATCATGCATCCCGGCGACATGCTGTTCATCCCCAAGGGCATCGGCCACCGCTCCATGCTGTGCGAGGATTCCACCGACGACAACGTGCTGATCGAGCTGAAGATCGCCGACGAACTCACCTATGTCGGCGAGGACTCGAAGAAGTAGCGGTGGTCGCAGCTGACGCCAAGAAGTAACGGTGGTCGCAGCTGTTGAGAGCATCGCGACAACCGCGGTGCGCTCCCTCTCCCCTCGGGGGAGAGGGTTGGGGTGAGGGGGCCTGGCTCTCTCGATAGACCATAACCCCTCACCCCACCCCTCTCCCAAAGGAAGAGGGAGCAGAGCGCCTCCGCGGCGCGCGCATCGATCATGTCGCGTTAAAATCAGGATGTCGAAGTGCAATCGATTGATCTTCTCATTTCCAATATCGGCTGGCTGATCACCGTCGATCCCGGCCGCCGCGTCATCCGCGACGCGGCGATCGCGGTCGACGCCGGCCGGATCGTCGCGGTCGGCAAGTCGGCCGAACTCGCCACGCAGTATTCCGCGCGCCGTACCGTCGACGGCCGCAACACCGTGGCGACGCCGGGCTTCGTCGACTGCCACCTGCATTCGTCGTTCCAGCTCTCGCGCGGGCTCGCCGACGAGGCCAACGCCCAGTCGTTCCTGTTCGACCGCATGTATCCGTACGAAGCCGCGCTCGACGCCGAGGACGTGCAGCTTTCCGCCACGCTCGCCGCCGCCGAACTGCTCAAGCACGGCGTCACCTGCTTCGTCGATCCCGGCAACTACCATCCCGAGGCGTCGGTCGAGGGCGTGATGTCGACCGGCATCCGCTGCATCGTCTCGCGCTCGTCGTTCGATCTCACCAAGTCGGTGCTCGGCATCCTGCCGGAGCGGATGATCGAGACCACCGCGCAGGCACTGGAGCGCGCCGAGGCGGTGCTGGAGAAATACGCCAAGACCGGCAATCCACGGCTCGGCGCCAGCGCGTCGTTCCGCGGCCTCAACAATGCCTCGGACGAACTGATCGTCGGGCTCGACAAGCTCGCCCGCAAGTACGGCACGCTTCTGCAGACCCACGCCTGTTTCAGCTACTCGACCCACGATTCCAGCGTCGCGCGCACCGGCATGGCGGAGATCGAGCGGCTGGAATCGCTCGGCGTCATCGACGAGCGCATGCTGATCGTGCATTCCGGCTGGCTCGAGCCTGAGGAGGTCGCGATCCTGGCCAGGCGCAAGCCGTCGCTCGTTTGCGCGCCGTCGTCGAGCCTGCACAACGGCTACGGCAACTTCCTGTTCGGCAAGCTGCCGGAGCTGCTCGCGCTCGGCGTCAATGTGGCGATGGGCTCGGACCATGCTTCGTCCGGCATCGTCGACATGGCGCAGGAAATCCGGCTGGCCTGCTGCTGCTACAAGGAGACGCGCATCAATCCGCGCGTCATGCCGCCGGAGACCGGGCTCGAAATGGCGACAATCAACGGCGCCAAGGCGGCGCTGGCGGGCGACCGGCTTGGCAGCATCGCGGTCGGCAAGGAGGCCGACATCGTGCTGTTCGACACGCAGCGGCCGGAATGGCAGCCGCTGATCAATCCGGTCGCGAACCTGGTTTACAGCGCCACGGGCAACTCGGTGCGCGATGTGTTCGTCGCCGGCGAGCAGGTGGTGGCCGGCGGCCGGCTCACCAAAGTGGACGAGAGCAAGCTCTACGCCGAGATTCCCACCGCCGTGGCGCGGTTCGGCAAGCATCTCAAGCTCGACCAGATGGTGCAGTTGCGCTGGCCGGTGTCATGATGTCTGAGTTGCGCCATGTTATCCGTGCGACGATGAGTGACGGTTTTTCCGCGGTGGCGGTGCGCTCCCTCTCCCGCTTGCGGGAGAGGGTTGGGGAGAGGGTAGGCTTGCGCAGGTCGTCGTGTGTGCCCCCTCCCTGACCCTCCCCCGCAAGCGGGGGAGGGGACGCAAGTGGCGAGATCGACGTTCAATAAAAAAATTGGTGTCCCGGAGGGACGGAGGAGATGGCGGACGTATTCGGCAATCATCAGCTCGGCATCCCGTATCAGCCGGTCGCCGACCTGCTGGCGAATTATCGCGCGCGCGATCCGGACAAGACCGCGATCGTCGATCTCGACGGGACATTCGCGTGTCACCTTCGGTGAACTCGATCAGGTCACCACCGACATCGCCGCCGATCTCAAGCGCCGCGGCGTCGGCAAGGGCAGCCGCGTGCTGCTGCTCTCCGACGAGAATCTCGAAAAGCTGCTGATCTGGCTCGGCACCTGGCGCATCGGCGCGGTGATCTGCCCGATCAATATCGAGATCAACCAGAAGCACATGGCCGAGGTCGCGGCCGCGCTCAAGCCCGCCCTGATCCTTCACCACAAGGAGATCGACGTCGGCGCCATGGTCGGCGACAACCCGGCGCCGCGCGTGCGGTTCGGCGCCTGGTCGGCGGACGGCGCGCGCGATCCGGAGGACGAGTTCTTCGTCCATCTCTCGCACGGCCACGCCGCCGCAGAGCTGCCCGAGCGCAACCAAGCCGACGATACCGCCTGCGTGTTCTGCACCTCGGGCACAACGGCGAAGCCCAAGATCGTCATCTACGATCATGCCGCCTACTGGCTCAACGGTCTCGACACGCTGGAATTCCTCGGCCTCACCGAGGAAGACCGCACGCTGGAATACCGCTCGTTCGGCTGGAACTCGGCGCAGGTGCTGAGCCTGCTGCCGTTCCTGCAGAAGGGCCTGACGATGCACATCGCCAAGCGCTTCTCGCACAGCCGATTCTTCGACTGGATACGCGACAACGGCATCACGTTTTCGGCCGGTGTGCCGACCGTGCTGAACATGCTGCTCAACAAGCCGGTCGAGGCCAAGCCGACGCCGTCGCTGCGGCTGATGAGTTGCAGCACGGCGCCGTTGACCGCGAAGCAGTGGGAGCAGTTCGAGGAGATGTACGGCGCCAAGCTCCTGCAGCTCTACGGCATGTCGGAGACCGGCTGGGTGTGCGGCAACCGCTACTACACCCGCAAGATGGGCACCGTCGGGCTGCCGGCGCTGCACCAGGAGCTGGAGATCATCGACGGCGCCGGCAAGCCGTGCCCGGTCGATGTCGAAGGCGAGATCACGGTCGGCGGCCCGCAGATGGCGATCGGCTACTCTGCTGGACGACGGCTCGATCGACCCGGTGCGCGGCAAGCGCATCAAGACCGGCGACCTCGGCATCCGCGACGAAGAAGGCTTCATCCGCGTCACCGGCCGCAGCAAGGACATCATCATCCGCGGCGGCGTCAACATCGCGCCGCTGGAGATCGACGACGTGCTGTTGCGCCATCCCGGCGTGCTCGATGCCGCCGCGGTCGGCGTGCCGGACAAGATCTACGGCGAGGAGGTGGTGTGCTACGTCGTCGCCAAGACGCCGTCGCTCACCGCGGCCGACGTGCTGGCGCACTGCGCGAACTTCCTGCCGGCCGCCAAGCTGCCCAAGCAGGTGGTGATCGTCGCCGATTTGCCGAAAAGCGATCGCGGCAAGGTGCTGCGCGACAAGCTGCGCGAGGATTTCGTTGCGCGGATGAAGCTGTCTGCGTAAGGGCAGCCCGTTTCCCGGGCGCGGCCAGCGGCGCAGCCACTTTGCTGCGCTGGTGCGCTGCTGACCCGGGATCGTAACAGACACCGCCTTCGCAAAGGTCCCGGATCAGCGGTGCACCGTTCCGCTTCGCTCCACGCTGCACCGCGTCCGGGACACGAGGCCGCTTGACAAAATTCCTATTAGGAATATAAGGAAAGCGCCCTGTCCCAACCAAGGGCGCGCGCTCGAGGGCGCTCGAACGCGGGGACAGCCGCAGAGCGGTGGCGGAGATGCGCCATCGCGATCTGCGGGACCGAGCCGGAGACATCCGGTCCGGTTGGTGCGGTGGCCATGACGGGTGGCACGTACCACTCGTCATGGCGGCCCAAGCCGTGGGGTCCCGGCGCGCCGGCTGCGTGCCACGGGATAGGACGGCGGGTGCGTTCGCAGCGTCCTACCGCGTTCGCATCGGCCAAGTCCCACAGCGGTGGATAAGCGTTGGACCCCGAGAAATGAGAAAAGGGGACGGCGCCTGAAAAGTCTGACCACCGGGGGTCCTATGGAGCAAGCCTCAAACACCGCGCGCGGGACGCCGGATGACCGGCGGACTTGCGGCGCTGCCGGCCTTTGAGCCGGCAGCCCAGGACCGAAAGGTCCACCCGCCCGGCACGCGACCGGGCCGCCTCGGCGTCGCGAGATGCCGAGGCCCGTGGGTCCGACGCGACCCCGGCGTTCCGCGCGCCCTCATTTTTCGGAAGGGCCAGCGAAACACAACGACGACAGGGCGGCCCGGCGCCCACTGCAGCGAACCGGGACAGCGCAGCGTTGGCTAGTCATAGATTGTTGAGCGATGCGGATCGATCGGGCTACGGTGAAGCAACGCGGTGAAGATGAAACCGCGCATGCAGGAGGACCGCATGGTTCAGCTCTCGGACGGCGACATCAAGACCCGCGAGGTGCTCGACTGGAAGGGCGTGCACATCCTGCATTTCGCCGGCTCGTCGTGCTCGCAGAAGCTGCGCGTGTTCCTCAACCTCAAGGGAATTCCGTGGCACTCGCATCCGGTCGACCTGCCGGGCAACGAGAACTTCCGGCCGTGGTTCCTCGGCATCAATCCGCGCGGCCTGGTGCCGGTGCTGGTGCACGACGGCGCGGTACACATCGAGAGCAACGACATCATCACGTATCTGGAGCAGGTGTTTCCCGAGCCGCGCCTCATCCCGAAAGGCCACGAGACCGAAGTCGCGGGGCTGCTGCGCCACGAGGACGACCTGCATCTCGACCTGCGCACGCTGAGCTTCCGCTTCGTGTTCGTGCCGCCCGGTCCGCCCAAGCCGGCCGAGGCGCTCGCAGAGCTACGCCGCCAGCGGCTCCGGCACCGTGCGCGGCGAGGCCGACCACCACAAGCAGGAGCAGATCGACTTCTGGCAGCGCACCGCGCGCGAAGGCTTCACCGACGAACGGGCGCGCGCGTCGGCGCAGAAATTCCGCGCCGAGTTCGACAAGCTCGACCGGACGCTGGCCGCGCAGCCCTACCTGATGGGCAGCGCGCTGAGCGTGCTCGACATCGCCTGGCTGATCTACGCGCACCGGCTCTCGCTCGCCGGCTATCCGTTTGCGCGGATGCACCCCCATGTCGATGCCTGGCGCGAGAAGCTGTCGGCGCGGCCGGAGTTCGCCAAGGAGATCGGCTCGGTGCGGCACTCGAGCGAACAACTCGCCGCCATCCGCCGTTCGCAGGAGCAGGCCGGCAAGACGCTGGAGGCAATCGCCGGGTTCTAGCGGCTGTTCCCGTGCCCGGAAAACATTGGTGCGCGAACTCGATTCAACTTATCTGGAGCGGATTGCGTGTTGCGTTCGACGGGCATCGTTCCTTCATTTTTCCCATGCTAGAGATACCGCGCAGCGCGTGCGAAGTACCAAGGATGCCGGTCGATCATGCAAATCTTTGAATGCCAGAACTGCAGCCAGCCGCTCTATTTCGAGAACACCAGTTGCGAAAGCTGCGGGCTCAAGCTCGGCTTCCTGCCGGAGCAGACCACCATGTCGGCCCTCAGGGAAGGTGGCGGCAGATGGCTCGCATTGGCGGAACCCGAAGACCGATACCGGCACTGCAACAACGCCATCCACGAGGCCTGCAACTGGCTGGTGCCAGCCGATCAAGCCGAACAGTTTTGTGTCGCATGCCGGCACAACCGCACCATCCCGGATCTGTCGGTGCCGGAAAACCTGCAGCATTGGCGTAAGATCGAGGTTGCCAAGCATCGGCTGTTCTACACGCTGCTGAAGTTCAAGCTGCCGCTTGCCACCAAGGAGGAGGAGCCCGACGCGCTGGCGTTCGACTTCATCGCCGACCAGACCGGCCCGCAAGGCCACATCCCGGTCCTCACCGGCCACGAGGACGGCCTGATCACCATCAACATCTCGGAAGCCGACGACCCCGAGCGCGAACGCCGCCGCAGCCAGATGGGTGAGCCCTACCGAACGCTGCTGGGCCACTTCCGTCATGAGATCGCGCACTACTACTGGGACCGTCTGGTGGCCCAGTCGGCGAGCCTGGAAGAGTTCCGCGCAGTCTTCGGCGACGAGCAGCAGGACTACGGCCAGGCGCTGCAGCAGCACTATGCCAACGGGCCGCCGCAGGACTGGCCGGAGCGCTTCGTGTCTGCTTATGCGAGTTCGCACCCATGGGAGGATTTCGCCGAGACCTGGGCGCACTACCTGCACATGATCGACACGCTGGAGACCGCGAGCGCCTTCGGTCTCAGCGTGCGGCCCAAGATCGGCAGCGGCGAGATGTCCGCGAAACTCGACTTCGAACCGTACGGCGCCGACATGGGCCGCATCATCGACGCCTGGCTGCCGCTCACTTATGCGATGAACTCGATCAACCGCAGCATGGGGCTGCAGGACCTTTATCCGTTCGTCCTGAAGCCGCCCGTCATCGAAAAGCTCGCCTTCATCCACCGGCTCACGCATCCGAAGGCGGGTGCGTCGGTGCAGGAGGCGGCGCGCGAGGCGCTACGCGCGATCGCGGCCGTCCCTTCGCCGCAATATCGGCCTCCCGGCTTGAGGCGTGCCGGTCCCGGCCCGACGGCAGCCCGGCCCGGAATTTGCAAGGTGATCAGGCGGCTATTGGGCGTGCGCCGTCCCGCGGGCTAAGGTCGGCGGCGCCGAGCAACGAACTGGGGTTCCATGACAATCCGCGCCGGTCTCCACCACGTCACCCGCTACCGCTACGACCGGCCCGTCGGCCTCGGGCCCCATGTGGTGCGGCTGCGCCCGGCGCCGCACTGCCGCACCCGGGTGCCGAGCTATTCGATCAAGGTCACGCCCGAGCAGCACTTCATCAACTGGCAGCAGGATGCGCACGGCAACTGGATCGCGCGCTACGTCTTTCCCGAGAAGGCCACCGAGTTTTCGGTCACCGTCGATTTTCTCGCCGATCTCGAAGTGTTCAACCCGTTCGACTTTTTCGTCGAGCCGTATGCCGAGAAATTTCCGTTCAGTTACGATGCGGAACTACGCGACGACCTTGCGCCCTATCTGGCGCTGGAGCCGGCCGGCCCGCGGCTGGCGGCCTACCTCGCGACGATTTCGCGGGAGCCGCGCAACACCATCGATTTCTTGGTTGAGCTCAACCAGCGTCTGCGCAACGAGGTCCGCTATCTGATCCGGCTCGAGGAAGGCGTGCAGACGGCGGAAGTGACGCTGACTGAAAAATCGGGATCGTGCCGCGACTCCGCGTGGCTGCTCGTGCAGGTGCTCCGTCAGCTTGGGCTCGCGGCGCGGTTCGTCTCCGGCTACCTGATTCAGCTCAAGCCCGACCTGACATCGATCGACGGCCCGGTCGGCGCCACGCAGGATTTCACCGACCTGCACGCCTGGACCGAAGTGTATCTGCCGGGCGCCGGCTGGATCGGACTCGATCCCACCTCCGGCCTGCTGTGCGGGGAGGGACACCTTCCGGTGGCGGCGACGCCGCATTACCGCACGGCCGCGCCGATCAGCGGCGCCGTCGAGCCCGCCAAGGTCGAGTTCTCATTCGAGATGAGCGTCGTGCGCATCGATGAAAAGCCGCGCGTCACGCTGCCGTTCTCGGACGAAGCCTGGGCCGCGCTCGACGCACTTGGCGACAAGGTCGATGCCGAGCTCGTCGCGCAGGATGTCCGTCTCACCATGGGCGGCGAACCGACCTTCGTGTCGGTCGACGACTACCAGTCGGCGGAATGGAATACGGCCGCGCTCGGCCCGACCAAGCGCATCCGCGCCGACGAACTGATCCGGCGCCTGCGCACGCGGTTCGCGCCCGGCGGTTTGCTGCACTATGGCGAGGGCAAGTGGTATCCCGGCGAGGAGCTGCCGCGCTGGGCATTCTCGCTGCTTTGGCGCACGGACGGGGTTCCGGTCTGGCGCAATAATGCTTTGGAGGTGAGCGAGCGCGGCGGCGGTCGCGCGCCGGCCGATGGCGATGCGCATCGCTTTGCGGGTGCCGTTGCGGCCCATCTCGGACTCGAACCGGAATTCGTGCAGCCGGCGTTCGACGATCCGCTCGACCTCATGCAGAAAGAGGGCGAGATTCCCGACAACGTCGATCCGGAGAATCCGCAGATCGACGATCCGGTCGAGCGCGCGCGCATCGTGCGCGCTGTTCGAGCGTCGTCTCGGTCCGCCAAGGGGCTATGTGCTGCCGGTGCAGCGCTGGGCCGCGAAATCCAATCCCGGCTGGTTGAGCGAGGTCTGGCAGACGCGCCGCGGGCGGCTCTATCTGGCGCCGGGCGATTCGCCGATGGGTTTGCGGCTGCCTTTGAGCTCACTGCCCCGTGTGGCTCCGCCGAACTATCCGTTCGTTCTCCCGGCCGATCCCATGCTGGCGCGCGCGCCCTTGCCTGAGCCCCGTGTCAGGCCTGCGACCTTCGCGCATCAGGATTTGCAGGCCGCAACCTTGGTGCCGCAGGCGAAAGTTGTGTCGTTCGGACCGCCGGGCCGCGCCGACATGCCGGTACGGACCGCGCTCGTGATCGAGGAGCGCGGCGGACGGCTATGCGTGTTCATGCCGCCGACCGAGCGGCTCGAGGATTACCTGGAATTGCTGGCGGTGGTCGAAGCTACCGCCGAAGAACTCGGCCTGCCGGTGCAGATCGAAGGCTACATGCCGCCGCCCGATCCGCGCCTGAACGTCATCAAGGTCACGCCCGATCCCGGCGTGATCGAAGTCAACATCCATCCGGCGACCTCCTGGCGAACCGCGGTCGACATCACGCGAGGTATTTACGAGGACGCCCAGCACACCCGGCTCGGCACCGACAAGTTCATGATCGACGGCCGTCACACCGGCACCGGCGGCGGCAACCACATCGTGCTGGGCGGCGCGAGCGCGCCCGACAGCCCGTTCCTGCGGCGGCCCGATCTGCTCAAGAGCCTGCTGCTCTACTGGCAGCGCCGGCCGTCGCTGTCCTACCTGTTCTCCGGCCTGTTCATCGGGCCGACCAGCCAGGCGCCGCGCATGGACGAGGCCCGGCAGGACTTACTCTATGAACTCGAGATCGCGCTCGCCGCCGTACCGCGTCCCGGCAACGGCGAGGCGCCGCCGCCCTGGCTGGTCGACCGCCTCTTCCGCAATCTCCTGGTCGACGTGACCGGCAACACCCACCGCGCCGAGATCTGCATCGACAAGTTGTTCTCGCCCGACGGGCCGACCGGAAGGCTGGGGCTCGTCGAATTCCGATCGTTCGAGATGCCGCCCGACGCGCGGATGAGTCTCGCGCAGCAACTCCTGTTGCGGGCGCTGATCGCGTGGTTCTGGCGCGAGCCGCTCGACGGCAAGCCGGTGCGTTGGGGCACCGCGCTGCACGACCGCTTCATGCTGGAGCATTTCGTGTGGCAGGACTTCCTCGAAGTGCTGGAGGATCTGCGCCGCGAGGGTTACCCCATCGATCCGGTCTGGTTCGCCGCGCAGCGCGAATTCCGCTTTCCGCTCTACGGCGCGATCGAGCGCAGCGGGGTCCGTCTCGAGATCAGGCACGCGCTGGAGCCCTGGTACGTGCTGGGTGAGGAGGGTACCGTCGGGGGCACGACTCGATTCGTCGATTCCTCGATCGAACGTCTGCAGGTGAAAGTGGAAGGACTGAACGCAAGCCGCCACATCGTGACCTGTAACGGCCGCCGGTTGCCGCTGGTGTCGACCGGCCGGCCCGGCGAATTCGTCGCGGGCGTGCGGTTCAAGGCGTGGAAGTTGCCGTCGGCGCTCCATCCCAATGTCGACGTGCACGCGCCGCTGACATTCGACGTGATCGACAGTTGGAGCCGGCGCTCGCTCGGTGGCTGCGTCTATCACGCGTCGCATCCGGGCGGCCGCAACTATGAGACCTTCCCGGTCAATTCCTACGAGGCGGAAGCGCGCCGGCGGACGCGCTTCGAGGATCTCGGCCACACGCCCGGCCTCATGACGCAGCTTCCACCCGAAGAGCGTTCGATCGAGTATCCGACGACGCTTGACCTGCGGCGGGCGGTCGAACCGCAATAGACCCCATGTCAGCCCATCTCGACAGCGCGCCTGACGAGCTCAGCGACATCGAGCAACTGCTGGCAGGCTATCGGCCGCTTCCGGGCACGTTCGACGAGATGATGGACGCGCGCGGGCGGCCGCGTCCTCACTGGCAGCCGTTGCTCTCCATGCTCGCCTCGCTCGGTGCCGAGGAAATCGGCCGCAGGTTCTCGGCCGCCGATCGCTACCTGCACGATTCCGGCGTGTTCTATCGCGTCTACGAGGATCCGGCCGGCACCGACCGGCCGTGGCCGCTCAGCCATGTGCCGTTGCTGATCGATCACGCCGAATGGACCGCGCTCAAGGCGGGCCTCGTGCAGCGGGCCGAGGTGCTGGAAGCGGTGCTCGCCGACATTTATGGCGACGCTGCCCTCGTGCGCGAAGGGCGGCTGCCTGCGGCGCTGATCGCCGGCAATCCGGAGTTTCTCCGTCCCCTGGTGGGCGTCGCGCCGCCCGGCGGCGCATACCTGCGCACCTACGCGGTCGATATCGGCCGCGGCGCCGACGGCCGCTGGTGGGTGCTCGGCGATCGTACGCAGGCGCCGTCCGGCGCCGGCTACGCGCTGGAAAATCGGCTGGCGCTCTCGCGCGCGCCATCCCGGACGTCTATCGCGGCGCCAAGGTCGAACGGCTGGCGCCGTTACTTCAGAGGTCTGCAGGCCGATCTGTCGACGTTCAGCCGTCGCGACAACTCGCCGGTCTGCCTGCTGACGCCCGGCCCGATGAACGAGACCTATTTCGAGCACGCCTACCTGGCGCGCTACCTCGGCATGCTGCTGGTCGAGGGCGAAGACCTGACCGTGCGCGACGACGGCGTGTTCATCCGCACCGTCTCCGGGCTCAAGCGTGCCGAGGTGCTGCTGCGGCGGCTCGATTCCGATTTCGCCGATCCGCTGGAACTCAATGCGGCATCCCGGCTGGGTGTCAGCGGTCTCGTTCAGGCGGTACGTGACGGTAAGGTCGTCATCGCCAATGCGCTCGGCACCGGTGTCGCCGAAGCGCGCGCGCTGCTCGCCTTCCTGCCGGCATTGGCGCCGGTCGTGGCGGGCGCGGAGCTGATGCTTCCCAATATCGCGACCTGGTGGCTCGGCCAGTCCGATGTGCGCGACGAGATGATCGACCGGCTCGAACTCGATGGTGATTGCGTCGGCGTTCGGCGATCACCTCGCGGACGCGGTCGGCGAGGGCACGCTCGGTGAGCAACTCGACCAGGGCCGGCGCGCGAGGATCGTGCGTGCGATCGCCGATCGCGGCGTGGATTTCGTCGTGCAGGAGGCGGTGACCTTGTCGACCATGCCGATTTGGCGTGACGGCCATCTTGAGCCGCGTCCGTTCATCCTGCGGCTGTTCCTCGCCCGGACCGGAGACAAATGGTCGGTGATGCCCGGCGGGTTCGTGCGCATCGCCAACAACGCGGACGCACGCGCCGTCAGTCTGCAGCGTGGCGGCAAGACCGCCGATGCCTGGGTGCTCTCGGAAGGGCCGGTGGCAGAATACACGTTGCTGCCGACGGCCGAGCACATTTCCATCCGGCGGGCGGCGGGCGTGCTGCCGAGCCGTGCTGCCGACAACCTGTTCTGGGTCGGGCGCTATGTCGAACGCGCCGAGGCGACGCTGCGGTTGGTGCGGGCCCTGGTTCACCGGGTGACGGAATCCGACGAGGGCGCGCTCAGCATGATCGAGCGGATCAGCAATTTGCTGGAGGCTTGGGACGCGAGTTCGAGCGATATTCCCGGCAGCAAGGCAAGTCTGGTCGCGCGCGCGGCGTTGCGGGGTGACTTCGAGGGCTCGCTGCCGAACCTGGTGCGGGCCGCGCACGCGGCGGCGTCCGTGATCCGCGACCGTTTCTCGCCCGATGCCTGGCGCGCGCTCAACGACCTGGTGGCGGTGATCGTCGCGCGGCTTCCGGCTGGTCCCTCGGAAGCCCTGATGCTGGAGCGGGTCGAGCAGGCGCTTCGCATCATCTCGTCGTTCTCCGGCCTGGCGAAAGAAAACATGACGCGGCTCGCCGGCTGGCGGTTCCTCGAGCTTGGCCGCCGGATCGAGCGGGCGGTCGAGACCTGCCGATTCATCGAACAGTTCGCCGGAACACCGGCGCCGGATGCCGCGCTCGATGTCCTGCTCGAACTATGCGACAGCCAGATCACCTACCGGCAGCGCTACATCATGATCGTCGCGCGCGCGCCGGTCATCGACCTGGTCATGCTCGATCCGAGCAATCCGCGCTCGATTGCCTACCAGTTCGACCGTATCGTCGAGCATCTCGCCGCCCTGCCGAAGCATGCGCCCGATGGTCGGCTGTCGCGGCCGCAACAGATCGCGGCGGCCGCCGCCACCGCGCTGCACACCAGCGACGCCGCCGACGTCGACGAGGCGATGATCTCGCGGATCGAGAATGCGGCGATGGACCTGTCCAATTCGATCGCCGCGGCTTACCTCAGCTACAACGAACGATCCGGGCCGCAATGGGAGGCGCTGGCGTGATCTACGATCTGCGCCAGACCACGGTGTACGCCTACGCGTCGCCGGTCGCCTATGCGCATCATGTGCTGCGGCTGACGCCAATCAACCGAACGCGCCAGCGGGTGCATGCCGCCGCGCTGGAGGTCGAGCCGGTGCCGGCGGAGCGCCGCGAGGGGCATGACTTCTTCGGCAATCACCTCACCTGGATCAGGCTCGACCGTCCGCACGACGAACTCGTCGTCAAGCTGATCGCTCGCGTGACGGTCGAGAAATATGCGGCTGCCGATGTCGGCCCGACGCCGCAATGGCAGGAGGTGCGCGACGCGGCATTCGCGATCAACGACATCGGTCCGCGTTCGCCGGCGCACTACCTGTTCGCCAGCCGTCAGATCTCGCTCGATCCCGAAATTCGCGACTATGCGCGCGAGAGCTTTCCGCCGGAACGGCCGGTGCTCGACGCCGCGATCGAGCTGATGCAGCGTATCAAGGCCGATTTCGTCTATGAGATCGGCGCCACCACTGTGACCACCACGCCGCCGATGTCGTTCGCGCTGCGTCGCGGCGTGTGCCAGGACTTCGCCCATATCATGATTGCGGGGCTGCGCGGCCTCGGTCTGCCGGCGGCCTATGTCAGCGGCTACCTGCGCACCGTGCAGCCTGGAAGCACCGAGCGTCTCGTCGGCGCCGACGCCATGCACGCCTGGGTGCTGGTCTGGTGCGGCCCCGAGGCCGGCTGGTGCGGGCTCGATCCGACCAACGCGTTGTTTGCCGGCGAGGATCACATCGTGCTGGCGATCGGCCGCGACTATGCGGACGTTGCGCCGATCGACGGCGTGGTGGTGGCCGCGGGGGGCCAGAAGCTGGGTGTCGCGGTAAGCGTCACGCCGGTGGCGGCATGACCTCCAGGCTCAACCGCCGAGCTTGCTACGCCAGTCGTTGGTGGTGGCGCGCGCCAGTGTGCCGGCCACATCGATCTTCTCTTCGCCCGGGACGCGGATGCGCTTGAACTCCATCTCGGCGGCGGCGAGCGGCTTGGTCGCGTCGATCCCCATCTTGGCGCCGACGCCGTCGCGGTTCGAGGGATCGAGCTTCGAGCCCTGGCTTTCCGGCACGATCAGCAGATCGCGGTCGGCCTGGAAGCGCGTCGCCATCGCCCATTCGACTTCGGTCGGGTTGTGGATGTCGACGTCCTCGTCGACCACGATGACATGCTTGAGGTCGAACGAACCGGCGAACGCGCCCATGATGACGTTCTTGGCCTGGCCCTCCTGCGTCTTCTTGAGCTTGACGAACAGGTGGTAGCGCATGACGCCGCCCGGCGAGAGGTGCACGTCGAGCACGTTCGGGAAGCTGCGGCGCAGATGCGTCAGCAGCGTCGCCTCTTTCGGGATCGCGCCGAGCAGCTGATGCTCGAGCCCGCCGCCGACGATGGTGTGGAAGATGGCGTCCTTGCGATGCGTGACCGCGACGATCTCCATCACGTCGCCGATTCGCGCGCGGGCCGTAGTATTGCGGGAATTCGCCGAACGGTCCCTCGGGCTCGCGCACGCCCGGCAGGATAGCGGCCTTCGATCACGATCTCGGCCTCGGCCGGCACGCGGACTGTCGCTCGTCAGGCATTTGACGACGGGCAGTGGCCGGCCTTGCAGCGCGCCCGCGATCTCGAGCTCGTCGTGGTCGATCGGCACGATCGCCTGCGAGGCCAGCAGCGTGAGCGGATCGACGCCGATGACGATCGCGACATCGAGCGGCTCGCCGGCCGCTCGGCCATCTGGAAGCAGGCGTGGGTATGGCGCGGCAGCAGCAGCACGCCCAGACGGTCTGGGCCGTTCACCTGGCAGCGATGGATGGAGACGTTCTGCTTGCCGGTTTTCGGATTGCGCGCGATCAGGAGGCCGGCGCTGATGTAGGGCCCGCCGTCGTGCTCGTTGTGGGTCGGCACCGGAAGCTGCTTCAAGAGATCGACGTTGCGGTGGACGACCTCTTGCACCGGCGCGTCGCCGACCTCGCGCCACGGCAGCGGATTGGATGCCGCGTCCTGGAATCGGGTGAGCAACTCTGCGGCTCGACACCCATCGCCTCGGCCATCCAGCCGCGGTTCGACGTCAGGCCCGAGACCACCGGGATCGGATGCCCGCCCGGCTTGGGAAACAGCGTCGCCCGCAGCCCGTCGAGCCGCTTGGCGTAGGCCGCGAGCTCGAACCGCAGGTCGGCGTTCGGCTTGAGCACCGCCAGCCGGTCGCGCGCCGCCAGATGATCGAGCCAGTCGCGCAGCGTGCGGACCGGCTGCGGCGATTGTCACCGTGCGGTCGGGCAGCCTGCGAGGGTGGCGTGCTGAGCGATTGCTTTAACGTGCTCACGGGTATCGGACCTGCTGGTTCGGCGGACATCTAGCACCTGCCGCAAGCGAGGCCAACACGGGCTCGCGCCGAAGTGGCGCGCATGGAGCCCTTGCCGTGGGCGCGATTTGGACGACAATGCCGCAATGTCTCGTCGCTTTCCCGACCGTGCCGATCCCGATGCTCGATCTCGGCACGAGCTTCCTGGCCAGCGTCGCCCGCGACCCGTCGGCGCTGGCGATCGTCGACGGCGATCTGCGCCTGACCTACCGCCAGTGGTACGAGCGGATTTCCGCACTTGTCGCCGCCTTCGACGACGCCGGCCTGCAGCCCGGGCGACCATCTCGTGACGCTGCTGCAGAACCGCTGGGAGGCCGCGACGATCCATTGGGCCTGCCAGTTCGCCGGCATCATCGTGACGCCGCTCAACTGGCGCTCGACCGCCGATGAACTCGATTTCTGCGTCGACGACGCCGAGGCGAAGGCGATCGTGTACGAGGAGGTCGTCGGCCGAGGCGGTGCGGAATTCGCCCGCCGCACATGCCTGCCGGCGGATCGTGGTCGGGCGCGCAGCACCCGGCGAAATCACCTTCGACGACGCTGCTGGCGACCGCGCGACGCGCGATGCCGAGCCGCGGGTCGCCGCCGAAGCCTGGTCGGTGATGCTCTATACCTCCGGCACGACGGCGCGGCCCAAGGGCGTGCCGCGCCGTCAGCGCGCCGAACGCGCGGCGGCGCTGGCGCATGTGGCGCAGAATCTCTATCGCACGCGGCGAGCGTACGCTCGGCGTCATGCCGCTCTATCACACCATGGGCGTGCGCTCGCTGCTGGCGATGTCGCTGGTCGGCGGCGCCTTCGTCTGCCTGCCGCGCTTCGACGTCGTGCGGGCGCTCGAACTGATCGCGGCCGAGCGGATCACCAATCTCTATCTGGTGCCGACGCTCTATCACGACCTGTTGCATCACGAGCGCTTCAAGGAGACCGACGTCAGCTCGGTGCGCAAGCTCGGCTTCGCCGGCGCATCGATGACGGACGGCCTGCTCAAGCAGCTTGCGGCCGCGTTCAAGCCGGAGCTGTTCGTCAATCACTACGGCTCGTCCGAAATCTACACCTTCACCATCGACCAGAACGCGCCGGCCAAGCCCGGCTCGGCCGGCCGCGCCGGCATCAACCAGATGGTGCGGGTGGTGCGGCTCGGCGCCGCGCTCGCCCGACGAGATCGCGCCGGCCGGCGAGGAGGGCGAGATCATCGCGCTGCTCGCCGGCGATGAATCGTTCGAGGGCTATTGGCGGCGGCCCGACGCCGACGCCAAGGCGCTGCGCGAGGGCTGGTACTTCACCGGCGACACCGGCTACTTCGACGCCGACGGCGATCTGTTCGTCACCGGCCGCGTCGACGACATGATCATCACCGGCGGCGAGAACGTCTCGCCGGTCGAGATCGAGAGCTGCCTGTCGCTGCATCCCGGCGTGTCGGAGGTCGCGGTGGTCGGCCTGCCGGACGAGCGCTGGGGCAAGATCGTCGCCGCCTTCGTCAAGCGCAGCGCACCGGTCGCGCCGGACGAGCTCGATCAGTTCTGCCGCGACCTCGGGTCTCGCCGGTTTCAAGCGGCCGCGCCGCTACGTCTTCGTCGAGGCCATTCCGAAATCGCCGGTCGGCAAGCTCTTGCGCCGCAAGCTGGTGGCCGGCGAATACGAACCGGAAGACAACAAGCCGAGCAAGGAAGTGAATGCATGAGTGCGCAGCCGATGACGTTCTCCGACCCGCGCCTCGCCGCGCTCGACGGCTTCCGCGTCGAGATCGATGCGGCCGCGAGCGCGCCGACGTCGTGCTCGACCGCCCGCCGTTCAACATCGTCTCGATGCCGCAGCGCGACCAGCTCCGCCTCGTGTTCGAGGCGCTGGACGAGGATGCACGCGTGCGCGTCATCGTGCTGCGCGCGGTCGGCGAGCATTTCTCCAGCGGCGGCAATATCAAGGGATTCATGGAGGCCTCACCCGAGACGGTCTCCAAGCTCGCCTGGAACATCGCCGCGCCGGCGCGCTGCGCCAAGCCGGTGATCGCCGCCAACCGCGGCTACTGCTTCGGCGTCGGGTTCGAGCTGTCGCTCGCCTGCGATTTCCGGATCGTCTCGGAGACCGGCTTCTACGCGCTGCCGGAGCAGCGGCTCGGCCAGATTCCGGGCTCCGGCGGCTCGGCGCGGCTGCAGAAGATCGTCGGCATCACCCGCACCAAGGACATCGTGATGCGCTCGCGGCGCATTCCGGCCAAGCAGGCCTACGATTGGGGCATCGCGACCGAGTGCGTGCCGGATGACAGATTGGAGGCAGCGACCGACGCGCTGGTCGACGAACTGCGTGCATTTTCACCACTCGCCCAGCGCACGGCGAAGAAGCTGCTCAACGATACCGAAGATGCTATGCTTTCGACAGCGATCGAGCTTGAAGGCCACTGCTACAGCCGGTTGCGACAATCTGACGACTTCCGCGAGGGGGTCGAGGCGTTCCATGCCAAGCGGGCGGCGAAGTTCAAGGGTTCATGAGATCCGGGCTCGTGACATCTATAATGAAGGACAATTCATGATGACGACTGTTAAGCGAATCTTGCTGGGAGCGGCGCTCGGGCTTTCCGAGACTCGCCGGCATTCAGGTCGCTGTTGCGCAGGATTATCCGACGCGGCCGATCACCGTACATCCTTCCGTTTGCCGGCGGCAGCGCCAGCGATGTCGTCAGCCGCATCATGCTCGACCGTATGTCGAAATCGATGGGGCAGCCGATCATCGTCGAAAACCGGCCGGGCGCCGGCGGCAATATTGGCACGGCAATGGCGGCCAAGGCCGCGCCCGACGGCTACACGCTGATTGGCGGCGGATCCGGCCCGGTCGCCGCCAACCTCACGCTCTACAAGGCGCTCGGCTACGACCCGCTCAAGGATCTCGAGATGATCTCGCCGTTCGCGGGGTTCACCATCGTGGTCGTCGCCAGCAAGAGCCTGCCGGTGAAGTCGCTGAAAGAATTTGGTCGAGCACGCCAAGGCCAATCCCAACAAGCTCAACTACGGTTCGGTCGGCATCGGCAGCTCGCAGCACCTGGCAGGAGAGTATTTCGGCCAGGTCACCGGCACGAAGGTCACCCACGTGCCCTATCGCAATATCGCGCAGTACGGCCCCGATCTGATCGCCGGCATCGTGCCGCTCGGCTTCCAGTGGTATCCGAACGTCGCCGGTCCGATCGGCACCGGCGGCGCCATTCCGCTCGCGGTCGCCGGCGACAAGCGCATCCCGGCGCTGCCGGACACGCCGACCACCACGGAAGCGGGCCTGCCCGAATTCAAGGTCAATCGGCTGGTTCGCGCTGCTCGCGCCAGCCGGCACGCCGCAGCCGATCCTCGAAAAGCTCAACAAGGAACTGACCGCAGCGCTCAACGATCCCGCGGTGCAGCGAAGGGCTTCACGAAGGCCGGCGCCGAAACCATCGCGATCCCGCTGGATGAGGCGAAGAAGTTTCACGCCGCCGAGATCAAGAAGTACCGCGACATCATCACCAAGGCCGGCATTGCCAAGATCGAGTAGCCGCCTACCAAGGCCGCTGTGGGCGATGTCGGATAGCGGCGGGCGAGAGTGACCATTCAAGAACGCGTTCTGATCGCCGGCGCCGGCCCGGTCGGCCTGGTCGCGGCGGCCAATCTGGTTCGCCACGGCATCCCGGTGACGGTGTTCGAGGCGGGTCCGACTCTGAGCGAGGAATCGCGCGCCTCGACCTTTCATCCGCCGACCCTCGACATGCTGCGATCGGCTCGGCGCGGCCGAACCGCTGATCGCGCAGGGGCTGGTTGCGCCGCAATTCCAGTACCGCACCAAGCAGCACGGTCTGCTGGCCGAGTTCGATTTCGGCGACGATCGCCGACGTCACCGGCCATCCCTACCGCGTGCAGTGCGAGCAGTCGAAGCTGACGCGCATCCTGCTACGAGCAGCTGCGCGCGCCAGCCGGCTTTGAGCTGCAGTTCGATGCGCCAGCTGCAGGGGGTCGAGCCAGGATCGCGTCGGAGGTGGCGATCACGGTCGGCCGCAACGGCCGGGCAGAGACCCACGGTCCGGCCGCTGGCTGATCGGCGCCGACGGCGCCCGCAGCGATGGTGCGCCGGTCGCTCGGCATTGAGTTCGACGGCTTCACCTGGCCGGAACGATTTCTGGTGGTGAGCACGCCGTTCGATTTCCACACCGTTATTCCCGACCTGGCGGCGGTGAGCTACGTCGCCGATCCGGAGCGCTGGCACTTCCTGCTGCAAATTCCCGGTCTCTGCCGGGTGATGTTTCCGATCGCGCCGTCGGAAAGCGACGAACTGGCGCTCGACCGCGAATTCGCGCAATCGCTGATGGCGACGGTGCGTGCCCGGGCGTTCACGATTACGAGATCGCCCATGTCACGCTCTACAAGGTGCATCAGCGGGTCGCGAAGACTTTCCGGCAGGGCCGGGCGTTCCTCGCCGGGCGATGCCGCGCACATCAACAATCCGCTCGGCGGCATGGGCATGAACGGCGGCATCCATGACGCCATCAACCTGACCGAGCGCCTGGCCGCGGTCTGGCACGACGACAAGCCGGAGGCGGAACTCGACCGTTACGACAAGCAGCGCCGGCTGGTGACGCTTGAATACATCGAGAAGCAGTCGATCCAGAACAAGCGCAATCTGGAGATCGACCGGTCGCCGAATTCCGGGAGAGCCTGCAGGACGATCGCCGCCGATCCCGGAGCGTACCCGGGACTACCTGCTCGGGTCTCGATGATCGCGAGCCTGCGGCGGGCGGAAGAGCTAGGCTGACGCCGCCGCCGGCCTAGATGCGGCAGCTATCGTCGCCAGCCGCCGCGCCACCTTCAGCCGCTGCACGGTGTCGCCGGCGAGGTGCGTCCAGATGATCGCGTCGCGCACGAGCTTGTCGGCGCGCGGTTCGATCACGCCGCGCCTCGCCGTGGATGTCCATGTTGAGCTCGGTCACGTGCTGGATGACGTCGGTCGAGAAGTTCATGCACAGCCCGGCGTTCGGCCGAGTGGACCTTGTGGTCGTGCTCCCAGGCGACGCGCATCACGAACGAGCGCAGCGCCTCGGTCAGCATGTGCATCTCGTTGAGCTTGAGCTGGACGATCTGCTGCTCGAACAGCGGCTTGCCGCCCTGCGTTGTGCGCGCGCGCCAGCTTCATCGCCATCTCGCAGGCGTCGTCGCAGACGCCGAGCGCGTTCGCGGCGAGCTCGAGGTCGCCGAAGAATCGCCGCCGGTGGTGTCGCCGCCGCGCCCGCCGGTCTTGCGCGACTGCGCCGTTCACCTCGCCGACGACGTTGGCGTGCGGCACGCGCGCGTTCTCGAAGATCAGCTCGCCGTTCTGGTAGAAGCGCCAGCCGCTCTTGTTGAAGACCTTGCCGATGCGGAAGCCCGGCGTGTCGCTCGGCACCAGGAACATGGTGGTGCCCTGCTTGAGCGGCACGTTCGGGATTGGTGCGCGCGTCGACGAAGAAGAGCTTGCCGACGCTGCCGTTCGCGATGAAGCACTTCTCGCCGTTCAGGATCCACTCGTCGCCCTTGCGCTCGGCGCGCAGCTTGAGGCCGGCCTTGACGTCGTCCGGGCGGCAGGCGGTTGTCGGAGCCGGCGTTCGGCTCGGTGATGCCCTTGCCGAGGAGGTAACGTGTCGTCGGCGAGGAACGGCTTGAGGAAGCGCTCCTTCTGCTCGTCGGTGCAGGCCGCGGCGATCAGGTGGCTCCACTTCCAGTACTGGCTGAAGGTCTTCGAGATCGCGCTGTCGCCGTTCGCGAGCTCCGCCATCACGAGCGCCTGCGTGACGAAGTCGGTGCCGTGGCCGCCCCATTCCTTCGGCACCGCCACGGTGCGGAAGCCGAGCTTCGAGCCCTTCTTGATGATCTCCCAGTCGAACGTTTCGCGCGGATCGTCGATCTGGTCGCGCTCGAGCGAGATCGGGCGGATTTCCTCCTCGGCGAACTTGCGCGCCTTCATCTGCCAGGCGCGCTGCTCGTCGCTCAGCGAGAAATCCATCACTGCGTCCCTCGCTGTTATTCGGCCGCCGATGACGGCCGCGCCGGCATCGCGCGGATAGCCGGCCAGCGCTTCGGCGATGCGCAGCTTGGCGTCGCCGTTGCCGGCGCCAGCGTGCAGGCAGATGCAGCGCATCGTGCACGTATTTCTGCAGCGGCATGTCGCGCATCACGCCCATCGCGCCGAAGCATTCGGCGGCGTCCTTGGCGGCGCGGTAGATCGCCTCCGCCGCGAACACCTTGGCGATGCGTCGCGAGCGGCAGATCGGGGAGGCTGCGGTCGGCGACGGCATCCGGATGGTCGGCGCCCACGCCGCCTGCCAGATCGTCGGTGCGCGCGACCTCGAGCCGGATCGCGATCTCGGCGAGCTTCGTGCCGATCGCCTGGTGCTCGATGATGCGGCCGGCCGCCCTGCACGCGCAGCTGCGCGTAGTCGAGCGCCGCCTCGTAGGCGGCGCGGCCGATGCCGAGGTTGATCGCCTGGTCCGAGCGGGGCGCGCGGCCGCCGCGCCGGTCGAGGTCGACCTTCGGCGCCGAGCAGAGTTTCGGCCGGCACCCGGCAGTCCCTGAACGTCACCGCGCCGCACGCGCCGTGATACCAGCGGCTGGCTCGTCGCCGTCGTCGGTCACGCTGAGGCCCGGCGCGTCGCGCGGCACCAGGAGCGTGCGCGACGCCGATCGCCGGTCGCGCGACCTCGACCGCGAACAGCTTCGCGAGCGGCGCATTGGCGACGCGGTGCTTGATGGCCGTTGATGATCCAGACATCGCCGGCGCGCGACGGCGGTCGTCTTGAAGCGCGACGCTGGTCTGGCTCGGCCGATGATAGTTGATGCCGAGCGCGGTATCGGCGTCGGGCTCGTGATCGGCGAACGCGAGGTGATAGCGGTCGTCGGCCAGGAACGGCGGCAGGAAGCGCCCGCGCTGCTCTTGCGTCATCGCGCGGTCGAACAGCAGGTGGGCGAGCGTCGACGTCTGCGCCAGCACCGCCGCGACGTCGGGATCGCCGGCCGCCAGTTCCTCGGTCACGATGCAGCAGGTGAGCGTGTCGGCGCCGGCGCCGCCGGCATCCTCCGACAGCGCGAGCGTGCGCAGGCCCATCTGCGAGGCCTGGTCGAGCGCATCGAGCAGCAGCGGCTTGGCCAGCGGCTCGAGCCGTGCCGGCCTTGAGCGCGGCGGCTTGATCTCCTGCGCGACGAAATCGCGCACGGTGTCGCGGATTTCGAGCTGCTCCGCGCTGAGATGAAGATTGTACATTCATCGTCTCCGAACCGATATCGTCTCCGAACCGAGTTCAACTCGGGCATTCAGCGGAGCCTCGCGCGGTCCTCCCGCACGCTATCGGCGCGGGGCGGCCGTCACATCGCAGCTTCATGCCAAGGCAGTCGTGATCTTGCTATTCGCCCTTGATGCCGGCCGTCTTGATCACGTTCGCCCAGCGCTCCAGGTCCTTCTTGATCAGCGCCTCGAACGCGTCGGGGCCCGACGGCATCGGCGTGACCTGCTGGTCGTTCAGGAGCTTGATGACCTCCGGATCGCGCATGACGGCGAGCGTCGCTTCGCTCAGACCGCGCGACGACCTCCTTCGGCGTCTTGACCGGCACGATGATGCCGATCCACGGCGCCATGGCGAAGCCCGGCACGGTCTCGGCGACCGCCGGCAGATCGGGCAGCACCGGCATGCGCTGCGGCTCGGCGACCGCGAGCGCGCGCAACTGCCCGGCCTTGCACGTTCTGCAGCAGCGGTCTGGACATTGTTGAAGCCGAGCTGCACTTCGCCGCCGATCAGCGCCAGCGACGCCGGCCCGGTGCCCTTGTAGGGCACGTGCAGCAGCTTGATGCCGGTCGCGAGCGAGAACAGCTCCATCGCCAGATGGCTGAAATTGCCGACGCCGGCGGACGCATAAGTCGAGCCCGCCGGGCTTGGCCTTGGCGAGCGCGATCAGCTCGGCGACGTTCTTGGCGGGCACGGACGGATGCACGGCCAGCATGCCGGGGAAGCGCACCATGCGTGGCGACCGGAACGAAGTCGCGCAGCGGCTGAGTAGGGCAGCTTGTCGTAGAGCCAGGGATTGACCACCAGCGGCGTGTCGGACGATGGTCGCGATGGTGTAGCCGTCCGGGTCGGCCTGCATCAGCGCCTGCAGGCCGATCGCGCCGTTGGCGCCGCCGCGGTTCTCGACGAAGACCTGCTGGCCGAGCCGCTCCGACAGGTGCTTCGCCGCCAGCGCGCGCCGATGAAGTCGGTGCCGCCGCCGGCCGGGAACGGGCACGATCATCTTGATCGGCTGCTGCGGCCAGGCTTGCGCCAGCGGCGAGCGGCCGGCAGCGACGCAGAGCGAGCAGCCGGCGTCGCCGCGTAGTCGTCTCGCAGCGTGATCTGCGCATGTCGACTTCCTCCCGATGAAGCGCCCGGCCGGTTATTCCGGCGTCGGCTCGTTGATCTGCGTCTATCCTTGCACGGCGGCGGCGATCGCGTCTCCCATTTCCGTGGTGCTGGCCTGGCCGCCGAGATCGCGGGTCAGGTGCTTGCCGTCGGCGATCACCTTGCTGACCGCTGCGTGGATGCGCGCCGGCGGCCGCGGTCGCCTTCGGCTCGTCGTGCTTGCGGCCGAGCCAGTGCGAGCAGCATCTGGCCCGAGATGATCATCGCGTAGGGGTTGGCGATGTTGCGCCCGGCGATGTCGGGCGCCGAGCCGTGGGTCGCCTGCGCCATCGCCTGCTTCTCGCCGACGCACAGCCCCGGCGCGAGACCGAGCCCGCCGACCAGACCGGCGCCGATGTCGGTGAGGATGTCGCCGAACTGATTGGTGGTCACGACGACGTCGAACTGCTGCGGCGCCATGACGAGCTTCATGGAGATCGAGTTGATCATCATCTCCTCGAACGCCACGTCCGGATACTCGCGCGCCACCTTGCGGCATTCCTCGGCGAACATGCCGCAGGCGAGCCGATAGACCGGCTCCTTGTGCGCGGCGGTGACCTTTTTGCGCTTGCGGGTGCGGGCGATCTCGAACGCCTCGCGCGCGACCCGGTTCGAGCCCTTGCGGGTGATCACGCGCATCGCGACCGTGATGTCGTCGTTCGGCCGGAACTCCGGCGCGCCGGCGACCACGGTCTCGGAATAGAGCATGCCCTCGGTCAGCTCGCGCAAGAACACGATGTCGACGTTCTTGTGGATCGACGGGATGCGTGGCGTGCGACAGCGCCGGCCGCACCGCCGCGAACAGCTCGAACTTCTTGCGCACCGGCGGCATCACCCAGGTCGCGTCGCCGCGCGGATAGGCGGCGTGGCCGATCGGTCCCATGACCCAGCCGTCGAGCTCGCGCAGGCGCCTGCTCGGTCACCGCCGGCAGCGTGTTGCCGTGCTGCTCGTGCCCGCCTTGCCGATCGGCAGCGGATGCCATTCGATCGTCGAGGCGCTCGCGCGCCGCGGCTGCCTTCATCACCTTGACGCATTCCGGAACGACTTCGAGCCCGATGTCGTCGCCCAGCAGGATTCCGATTTTCAACGCTCCTCCTCCACGACGATGCCGAGGTCCTGACGTCGCGCTTCCAGCTTGCCATTTCGTCCCGCAGCCAGTTCGTGGCGTCTTCGAGCGAGCTGTAGCGCGGCGGAACGATCATTCCGCCGCGCTCGAAGGCGGCGCGCATTTCCGGCGTCCACATCGCCTCGGCGAATGCGCGGTTGCAGCGTGATCGACGATGTCGACGGGACCGCGGTCGACGCAAACGCTGCCACCCATTGCGAGGCGCGGATGCCCGGAATAGCCGACCTCGTTGAGGGTCGGCACGTCGGGATACTGCGACGAGCCGGTGCTCGGCCGCGATCGCCAGCGCGCGCACGCGGCCGGCCTTCATCATGCCGACCGGGTTGGTGATGTTGAACCACGACACCTGGACGTCGCCGTTGGCGAGGTCGCGGATGATTTCGGCGCCGCCGCCTTTGAACGGAATGTGCACCAGATCGAGTCCGGCCCGCTTGGCGAGGATTTCGGTGTTGATCTGCTGATAGCTGCCGATGCCGGCGCTGCCGTAACGGACCTTGCCGGGATTGGCCTTCGCATAGGCGATGAACTCGGCGAAGGTCTTGGGTGGAAAGTTGCGTCGTGGTCGCCAGGAAGAACACCGGCACGTCGGCGAGCTGCGCGATGATCCTGGACGTCGCGCTCGTAGTCGAGACGAAGCTTCTTGGCGAGCAGGACCGGCGTCAGCGCGTTGGTCGAGATGTTCCCGATCATGATGGTGTAGCCGTCGGGCCTGGCCTTCGCCAGTCTCCTCGATGGCAATGATGCCGGAGGCGCCGGGCTTGTTCTCGACGACGACGTTCTGGCCGAGAATCTGGCCGCAGCCGCTCGGCATAAAGCCGCGCCACTACGTCGGTGAGACCGCCCGGCGCGTAGGGGACGAGGACCTTGACCGGTTTGACCGGATACTGGGCCTGAGCCTGCGCCTCTCCGACAAGAGCGGCCGCGGATAGCAAGGCTGGTAGCAGCAGCTTGGCAAGACGCTTCATCCCGACCTCGCGATTGCCGGCGGCGGACCGGGTCGAATTGTACGGAAGGCGATTGCCTTTCCACAAGCGCGACGTTCAATTCTGGGCCGGTTCCATTGTCCGTTGTTAATGCGGCGAGAAGCTTCGCGAGACTGACCGCTTGTGCGAATGGCGAAGCCCGACGGCCAGTCGAGCGCGCCGAAACGAGACGATCGGGTTTGCGATCAGCCGGGGCTGGCGCCGGTCAGGCCGCGGCGCTCATCGACGAGCGGAACGCCCAGCGGGTGAAATAGGCTTCGACGTAGGCGAAGACCGCATACATCGCGATGCCCTCGACCGCGAGCAGGAGCAGCGCGGCGAACACCAGCGGCATCTGGAAGTTCGAGCCGGCGAGCGCGATCAGGTAGCCGAGCCCGGCGTTGGCGCCGATCGTCTCGGACACCACGGTGCCGACGAAGGCGAGCGTGATCGCGACCTTCAGCGAGCCGAACAGGTAGGGCTGGGTGCGCGGAATGCCGACCTTGAGCATGATGTCGAGCTTGCTGGCGCCGAGCGCGCGCAGCACGTCTTCGAGCTCCGGCTCCATGGTGGCAAGCCCGGTCGCGACGTTGACCACGATCGGAAAGAACGAGATCAGGAACGCGGTCAGGATCGCCGGCACCTCGCCGATGCCGAACCACATGATCAGGATCGGCACCACCGCGACCTTCGGGATGGAGTTGAAGCCGATCATCACCGGATAGAGGCCGCGATAGATCGTGCGCGACCAGCCGACGATCAGGCCGAGCACGATGCCGAACGCGACGGCGAGCGCGAAGCCCGCCACCGTCGTCCACAGCGTCACGAAGCGAATGACGCAGCAGCGGCCGCCAGTACTGCACCATGGCAGCGAACGTCTCCGACGGCGCGGGCAGGATGAACTTGTCGATGTTGAAAATGCGGCAGACGGCTTCCCAGAACACGAACAGGCCGATGGTGAACAGCCAGGGCGACAGCCTTTCCAGTGTGACCTGGTTCATGCTCTGGCGCACCTCGGCGATCTTGGCGCGCAGCTCGTGCACGATGTCGGTGAAACGCGGCTGGTAGCAGATGTCGAGATCGCGCGGGCGCGGCAAATCGACGTTCTTGGTCATGACGATGTGGCCCGGGCCGCGCGCTCATCACGTGGATGTTGTCGGCCAGGAACGCTGCCTCGCGCAGGTCGTGGGTGACCAGGATCACGGTGAAGTGGAGCTTCTGCCAGAGGTCGCGCAGCACGCACCACAGTTCCTCGCGCGTGAAGGCATCGAGCGCGGCGAACGGCTCGTCGAGCATCAGCAAGCGCCGGCTCGTGGATCAGCGCGCGGCAGAGCGAGACGCGCTGCTGCATGCCGCCGGACAGCTCCCAGGGAAAGCGGTCGCCGAAGCCGTCGAGGCCGACGGTCGTGAGCAGCGCGCTCGGCCTGCGCGCGGTACTCCTCCTTGTGCTGCGCGGAAGCGCTGCCGGTGCGGCTCGCACGATCTCGAGCGGCAGCAGCACGTTGTCGATCACCTTGCGCCAGGGCAGCAGGTTCGGGTTCTGGAACGCCATGCCGGCGATCTTCACCGGCCCGCGCACCTTGTCGCCGAAGATGACGATGTCGCCGGAATCCGGCGGCACGAGCCCGGTGACGAGCTTCATCAACGACGACTTGCCGCAACCGGACGGCCCGACCACCGCGGCGAACTCGCCGCGGCGGACGTTCAGCGTCGTGCCCTTCAGCGCCAGCACGCCGCCCGACGCGCCCCTGTAGGTCAGCGTGACATCGTCGATGTCGACGAGGGGGTGGTCATGCAGTCGCATTGCTCACGTCTCGACGTCATGCCTGGCAGGAGCCGATCACGCTTGCGCAGACTGGGCGAACCGGTCTGGGTCGCCGGACATGCGACGTCTTCTGCGCCACGAAGTAGCAAGCGCGTGGATATGGATGGCCGCGCCATCGCCCGGCCATGACGCTGGAGAAGGCTCAGCGAGCTAGCTCGTCACAGCTTCCGCTCGGCCGCCGGCGGCAGATACTGCGCTGGTGAAGATGTCCTGCGGCCTTCGGCCGGTTCTTGAAGTCGTAGGTCAGCGCGATCTGGTCGATCGACTTCGCGAGCCGCGCCATGTCGACGTCGCCGAAGCCGTTGGCCTTCACCCACGGCGTCACGAAGTTGTCGCGCAGCGACATCTTGAGGCGGTCGAGCTCGATCTTCTCGTCGCCGGTCTCGTTGCGCTTCATCACCGATTTGATCGCCGCATCCGGGTCCTTGATGGTGTCGAGCACGCCCTTGATGGTGGCGCGCACGAAGCCGGCGACCACCTTCGGATTGGCCTTGGCGTAGTCCGGATTGACCATGATGGCGTTGCCGTAGAGCACGAGCCCGTGGTCGGCCATCAGCATGGTCTTGATGTCTTCGGGCTTGAGGCCCTTCTGCAGCAGGTTGAAGTGCATCGAGAACGAGAAGCCGGTGATGGCGTCGACCTTGCCGTCGGCGAGCATCGGCTCGCGCACCGGGAAGCCGACGTTCTCGATCTTGACCTTGGAGTCGTCGATCTCGTTTTCCTTCACGAACGCCTTCCACTGCGCGAAGGCGCCGTCGGGCGGCGGCGCGCCGAGGACCTTGCCTTCGAGATCCTTCGGCTTGGTGATGCCGGTCTTGGCGATGGTGGCGATGGCGAACGGCGGCTTGTCGTAGACCATCAGCACGGCCTGGACCTTCTTGTCCGGGTTCTGGTCCTGGAATTTGACCAGCGAGTTGATGTCGAAGAAGCCGAGTCGGATAGGTGCCGGCGGCGACGCGCGCGATGCCGGCGACCGAGCCGGGGCCGGAGTCGATCGTGACGTTGAGGCCTTCGGCCTTGTAGTAGCCCTTGTCGATGGCGACGAAGTAGGGCGCCGCCGGGCCCTCGAATTTCCAGTCGAGGGCGAACTTCACGTCGGTCTGCGCGATCGCCGGGCTCGCCGCGCAGGCAGCCACGGCCGCTCCCGCGAGCACTCCAGAGAACCTGATCACGTGCATGTCTGACGCTCCCCTTGAGGCCGGTTCGACCGGCGCATTGTGCGGTATCGCAGCAATCCGCGTGCCAGCTCGGATCGCCGTTGCGGCCGGCTGGCAGCGCGGCATTCGCCGCATCCTGCCTCAAGACTAGGCAGTTTTGCGCGCGTCTTGCCTATTCCCCAGCCAGGCCAGCGCGACTGTCAGCTGCCGCGATAGGTCGAATAGCTCCACGGCGTCACCAGCAGCGGCACGTGATAGTGGCCCTCCGGCTCGGCGACCGAGAACCGCACCGGCACCACGTCGAGGAACGGCGGGTCGGCGAGCGGCGACGCCGAGCCGCGCGAAATAGTCGCGCGACGCGAGAAGCGCAGTTCGTAGCGCCCGATCGGCACCGGCCGCCCGCCGATCAAGCGGCGCGTCGGTGCGGCCGTCGGCGTTGGTGGTCGCGTGCGCGATCGGCGCGGCTCGCCGTTGTCGGACAGTTCGACGCAGCTCGACCGCGCACGCCCGCGCGCCGGCCGGCCGCGCATGGGTGTCGAGCACATGGGTCGAGAGCCGGCCGTGCACCTTGAGCCGGTCGGCGGCCTCGACGCGCTGATCGAGGCGCAGCGCGGCGATGCGGAAGATTTCGGCGAGCGCGGCCTCGGTCTCGGCCGCCGGCATCGTTCTGCAGCCGCCGCTCGAACTGCCGCAGGATCGAATCCTTGGTGTGCCGGCGCACGCAGACGATGAACGGGAATGCCGAACTTCTGCCGGTAGGCGTCGTTGAGCCGATGAAAGCGGCGAATTCCGCTCCGACAGCCGATCGAGACCGGCGCTCGCCTGCTCGGCCGTGCGAATCGGCGGTCAGCGTGCCGGCGCGCGCCGCCTTGCCGGCGAGATCGGGATGCGCCCTTGATCAGCGCCAGCCGTTGCTCGCGCGGCGCCGCGCGCACCGCCGCCGTCATCGCCTCGTGCAGCGCCGCAAGCGTCGGCGAACGGCCGCGCCGCATGACGCGCTTCGCGCCACCCAGGGCGCATGCTCGAAGATGTCGCCGAGCGCCGCGACGAAGTCGGCCTCGTCGGCCGCGTTGAGCTTGTCGAGCGAGATCGTGCGTCATGCGTCGTCCGCTATCGCGATCATCGGCGCGTCGGCCGCGAGCGCGCGATGCTCGCGATGCCAGTGCTGCGCGATGTCGAGCCGCGTCGCGACCCAGACGCGATCGTGCTCGGCGATGTAGTCGAGAAAGCGCGCGAGCGCCGCGGCGCGGCCGGGCCGGCCGACCAGCCGGCAATGCAGGCCGACCGACATCATCTTCGGCGCGCGTCTCGCCTTCGGCATAGAGCAGGTCGAAGGCGTCCTTGCAGATAGGTGAAGAAGTCCTCGCCGGTGCGCGAAGCCCTGCGGATTGATGAAGCGCATGTCGTTGGCGTCGAGCGTGTAGGGGATGATCAGGTGCGGCCCCTTCGGCCCGTTCACCCAGTAGGGCAGGTCGTCGGCGTAGGAATCCGACGAATAGAGGAAGCCGCCTTCGTCGAGCACCGAGCTTGAGCGTGTTGACCGAGGTGCGGCCGGTGTACCAGCCGAGCGGGCGCTCGCCGGTCGCCTCGGTGTGGATGCGGATCGCCTCGCGCAAGATGGGCGCGCTCCTCGGCCTCCGGCACGTCGCGTAGTCGATCCATTTCAGGCCGTGGCTCGCGATCTCCCAGCGGCCTCGCGCATCGCCGCGACCGCGTCGGGATGGCGCGCCAGCGCGGTCGCGACGCCGAACACGGTCACCGGCAGGTTGCGCTCGGTGAACATCCGCCACAGCCGCCAGAAGCCGGCGCGCGAGCCGTACTCGTACATCGACTCGACGTTCATGTGCCGCTGGCCCGGCCACGGCTGCGCGCCGAGCACGTCGGACAGGAACGCTTCCGAAGTCGGCGTCGCCGTGCAGGATGTTGCGCTCGCCGCCTTCCTCGTAATTGACGACGAACTGCACCGCGACGCGCGCGCCGCCCGGCCAGCGCGGATCGGGCGGATTGCGGCCGTAGCCGATGAGGTCGCGCGGATAGTCGACGGTGGCATCGCGCTCACTTCGCCGGCGCGCCGGCCGCGAGCCAGGCGGCGAGCATGCGCGCGCTCCTCCGGCGGTCATCTCGGTGATGTTGCCGGGCGGCATGGCGTCCGAGCGCACCGCGTTGATCTCGATCAGCCGCGCGTGCCGGCGGATGTTCTCGGGCGTGTCGAGCAGCGACGCCCTTCGGCGCCGCGGCGATGCCGGGCCAGACCGGCTCGCGCGGCATGGCACATGCTGCAGCGGGACATGCACGATGTCGTCGACCGCCGCGAACGTCGGCGTCGGCGGCAGCGCGCCGCGTGTTGCCTCGCGCGGCCCGAGCGCCCGACAGCCACGCGATCGCGATCATGCCGGCGGCGGCCACGCCCCAGGTCCACCACGGGCTGCCCTTGCCCTCGTGCCGCGAATTGAAGAAATGGCGGATCACCGGGCCGATCGCCAGCACGATCGCGACGATCAGCCAGTTGTAGCGGGTCGCGAACAGCAGCGGATAGTGGTTGGCGATCATCAGGAAGACGACCGGCAGCGTCAGGTAGTTGTTGTGCACCGAGCGCTGCTTGCCCTCCTCGCCCCAGGCCGGGTCGGGCTCCTTGCCGGCGATCAGCGCCGCGACGATCTTCTTCTGGTTCGGGATGATGATGACGAAGACGTTCGCCACCATGATGGTGCCGATCAGCGCGCCGATCTGGGTGAAGGCGCCGCGCCCGCTGAACACGTGGGTGAAGCCGTAGGTGAGCGCCGACCAGGAACACGTAAAGCCGACGAGCGCCGAGCGCCACCTCGTGTCGGCCGAGCGGCGAGCGGCACAGCGCCTCGTAGACCAGCCAGGCGACCAGCAGCGCTGCCGAACGCGATGCCGGCCGCCGTCGGCGCGGCGCATGTCGAGCACGGACTTGTCGATCAGGTAGAGCTCGGCGCCGAGATAATAGACGATGACCAGCAGCGCGAAGCCGGACAGCCAGGTGGTGTAGGCTTCCCACTTGAACCAGGTCAGCTCGTCCGGCATGCTGCGCGGGCGCGACCAGATACTTGACCATGTGATAGAAGCCGCCGCCGTGGACCTGCCAGGCGTCGCCCTTGACGCCCGTGCGGCAGGCCGGCTCGCGGCTTGAGGCTGAGATCGAGGTGGATGAAATAGAATGAGCTGCCGATCCAGGCGATGCCGGCAACGACGTGCAGCCAGCGGATGATGAGGCTCAGCCATTCGGTGAGCACGACTTCCACGATGCACAGCCCTCGTGCCGTGTCGACCCGTGCCGTCACCATGACAGACGCGCGACCGGCTGTTCAAGGGCTCACGTACTGAGCTGCTGCATGCTGAGTGACCAGGACCAGCACAAGCAAGCGGCAGCGCGCAGGCGCATGCGTTCGGCGAGCGGATCATGGCGCTGGCGACGCGGCTGGCGGAATGGTCCGAGACGCCGGACGGCCTGACCTGCACCTATCTGACGCCGGCGCACCGGGCGGCGGCGGCGCAGCTGCGCGACTGGATGACGCGCGGCCGGCATGTCGGCCGCGATCGATGCCGTCGGCAATGTGGTCGGCCGCTATGCAGTCGGCCGATCCGGCCGCCAAGACGCTGATCGTCGGCTCGCACTACGACACGGTGCTCAACGCCGGGAAACTACGACGGCCGGCTCGGCATTCTGACCGGGCTGGTCGCGGTCGAGGAACTGCAACCGGACCGGACGGCGGCTGCCGTTCCATCGTCGACCTGATCGGGTTCTGCCGAGGAGGAGGGCGTGCGTTTCTCCGCGCCCTATATCGGCAGCAGCGCGATCGCCGGGCGGTTCGACCGCGCGCTGCTGATGCGGCGCGATGCCGGCGGCCAGACCGTCGCCGACGCTCATGCACAAGGCCGGCCACGATCCCGACAAGCTCGGCGCGCTGGCGCGGCGGCCCGAAGACCTGCTCGGCTATCTCGAGGTGCACATCGAGCAGGGGCCGGTGCTGCTGCAGGAGGGTCTGCCGGTCGGGATCGTGACGCTCGATCGCCGGCAACGCTGCGCTACAGCGTGACGATCACCGGCATGAGCGGGCCATGCCGGCACCGTGCCGATGCCGTTGCGCCGCGATGCCGCGGCGGCGGCGGCCGAGATCGTGCTCTATGTCGAGCAGCGCTGCTCGGCGGCGCCGACGCTGGTCGGCACCGTCGGCCGGCTCGCGGTGCCCGAACGGCGCGATCAACGTCATTCCGGGCCGCTGCGACCTCTCGCTCGACATCCGCGCCGGCGACGACGCCACGCGCGATGCCGCTGCTGCCGACGTGCTCGCCGAGATCGAGCGGATCGCGCGACGCCGCAACGTCGCGAGTCGAGGTCAAGGAGATCCAGCGCGGCCCGGCGGTGCCGTGCTCGCCGCAACTGCAGGCGCAGTTCGCGCGCGCGATCGAGCGCGCCGGGCATCCGCGCGTTCCATCTGCCGAGCGGCGCCGGCCACGACGCCGTGATGTTCAGCGGCGTCACCGACATCGGCATGCTGTTCGTGCGCTGCGGCAACGGCGGCATCAGTCATTCGCCGCTGCGAGACGGTCACCGCGGCGGACGCCGACGTTGCGGCCCGCATCCTCCTCGATACGATCATCGAACTTCGAGCCTGCCCATGACCATTGACGCCGACCGTAGCGAACTCGATCGTCGCGTTCGTCGACCGCGACTTCGCGCGCGAGACCGCGTTCCTCGCCGAACTGGTGAAGGTGCCGAGCGACAATCCGCCGGGCGACTGCGCGGCGCATGCGCGCGCGCGCGCAAGGCAGCTGCTCGAAGAGCTCGGCTTGACGGTCGAAGCGCACGCGGTGCCGGCGGCGGCGGTCGAGGCGGTCGGCATGACGAGCGCGACCAACCTGATCGTGCGCCATCGCTTCGGCGACGGCCCGACGATCGCGCTCAACGCCCATGGCGACGTGGTGCCGCCGGGCCTCGGCTGGCGGGTCGATCCCTACGGCGCGGCGATCGAGGACAGCCCGCACGGCAAGGTGATGTTTGGCCGCGGCGTCGCGGTGTCGAAATCGGATTTCGCCACCTACACCTGGACGCTGCTGGCGCTGAAGGCGGCGGCCGCGCAGGGCGCCAGGCTCGGCGGCACGCTCGAACTGCATTTCACCTACGACGAGGAGATCGGCGGCGACATCGGTCCGAAATGGCTGCTCGATCAGGGGCTGACCAGGCCCGACCTGGTGATCGCCGCGGGCTTCTCCTACGCCATCGTCACCGCGCACAACGGCTGCCTGCATCTCGAAGTGACGGTGACCGGCAAGCAGGCGCATGCCGCCATGCCGGATACCGGCGTCGATGCGCTGGAGGCGGCGACCGCGATCCTCGCGGCGCTCTATGACTATCGCGCGCGAACTCGCCAAGACGCGCTCGGCGACGCCCGGCATCGTGTCGCCGACGCTCAACGTCGGCCTGATCAAGGGCGGCATCAACACCAATGTGGTGCCCGACCAGGTCACGTTCCGCATCGACCGCCGCATGATCCCGGAGGAGAATCCCGGCCGAGGCCGAGGCCGATCTGCGCCGCGTGATCGCGACGGCCGCGCGCGCACGCGGCCGCACGCGAAGGTCGACGTGCACCGGCTGCTGCTCGCGACGCCGCTCACGCCGCAGCCGGCACGGACCGGCATCGCCGACGCCATCGCAGCGCCATGCCAAGGCAGGTTCTGGACGTCGACGTGCCGCTGACCGGCGTGCCGCTCTACACCGACGCGCGCCACTACGCGGCGGCCGGCATTCCGATCGTGCTCTACGGTGCGGGTCCGCGCTCGATCCTCGAGGCCAATGCGCACAACGCCAACGAGAACCTGCGGCTCAACGATCTTTCGGCCGCGACCAAGATCGTCGCGCTCGCCTGCGCCGATCTGCTCAGTGCACGTGGATAATCGCGAGCAAATGAGTGCCCTTTAGACCGTCATGCCCGGCGAAGGCCGGGCATCCACGTCTTGCTTATTCAGTCGCGCCGAAGACAAATGGCCGGGACGAGCCCGGCCATGACGTTGCGGATGTCGTGCTGCGCCAACCGGGCGGCTGACGAAATCAATTCGGACGCGGATACGGAACCTGGCGCGCCTCAGGCGGATACGGAACTGGACGCGCGTCTCCCTGCTCCATTTTCTTGGGCGGGAGAGGTTTTGCCAGCGGGCGCGGACTTATCGAACCGGTGATCACCCCGGCAGACTGTTGTCTTGCCTGAGTCGCGGCGATCTGTTTTCGCAATTCCTGCTGCTCCGCCCGCAGCGCATCGAGGGCCGCCACGATTTGCTGGTTTGTGGCATTCTGTTCACTGATGGCAGCTCTCAAGGCTTCCATCTCGATCGATGATTTGACAACCGGCTGGCTCACTTTTGCAACCGCGGGCGAGCTTGGCGGCGGCGCAATTGTCTCAGACGAACTTCTCGTCACACAATATGCCAGAACCAAAATCGCGCTGAGGCCTGCAACGCCTATCAAAATGCCCCGCGCGTTCCGTTTCAGGACGAGAAGTACGTCCTTCTTTTCCGAAAGGTCTTCTGGCCAGGCCAGGTAATCCTGCGGCAGCGGCTCCGCGTGCGCTTGTGCTTCTGCTTGCATTTCGATCCCCCATACCTGAGGAGATACAATCATTCGAAAGGGAGGCAACTATGTTGATCGAAGGTGAGATGATGGCATTCCGGTGAGTTTTGAGTTCTTGCTAAACGCTTTCTTAATTCGGACCGGCCGCAGGGCTTCGATCACGCCCGGCTGCGCAGGTCGTCGATCGCGGCGAGGACACGCTCCGGCGTCGCCGGCGCGTCGAGCTTGCGGCGAACGACGATGCCCGGCGAGGCTCGCGATCGCGTCGCGGATCGCGAGATAGACCGAAATCGCCAGCATCAGCGGCGGCTCGCCGACCGCCTTGGAGCGGAAGACGTCGCTTCCGGTTCGGCGCGTCCGCCAGGATGCGGGCATTGAAGACCGGCGGCACGTCGCGGCTGCCGGGAATCTTGTAGGTCGACGGCCCGTGCGTGCGCAGCCGGCCCTGCGCGTCCCACCACAGTTCCTCGGTGGTGAGCCAGCCCATGCCCTGCACGAACGCGCCTTCGATCTGGCCGAGATCGATCGCCGGGTTGAGCGAGCGGCCGCAATCCTGCAGCAGCTCGGCGCGCAGCACGCGGGTCTCGCCGGTGAGCGTATCGATCGCGACCTCGGCAGCCGCCGCGCCATAGGCGAAGTAGTAGAACGGCCGGCCCGGTGTTGGTGGCGAAGTCCCAGTGAATCTTCGGCGTGCGGTAGTAGCCGGTCGCCGACAGCGACACGCGCTTCTCCCACGACAGCGCGGCAAGCTCGGGGAACGAGATGCTGCGGTTGCCGGCATAGATGCGGTTCGCCGAGAACACGATGTCGCGCCGCCGGCACGCCGAAATGTTCGGCCGCCACCTCGGTCATGCGCGCCTTGATCTGCGTCGGCGGCATTGAGCGCCGCCATGCCGTTGAGATCGGAGCCGGAGGAGGCCGCGGTCGGCGAGGTGTTCGGCACCTTGCCGGTGCGAGGTGGCCGACACGCGGATGTGGTCGAGATCGATGCTGAAGGCTTCCGCCACCACCTGCGCGACCTTGATGAACAGGCCCTGGCCCATCTCGGTGCCGCCGTGGTTGAGCGACGACGCTGCCGTCGGTATAGACGTGCACCAGCGCGCCGGCCTGGTTGAGCGCCGGGCGGTTGAACGAGATGCCGAACTTGATCGGCATGGTGGCGAGACCCTTCTTCATCACCGGGCTGTCGCGGTTGAAGGCGTCGATCTCGGCGCGCCAGCGCTTCGATGTCGACGGTGCGGTCGAGCTCGTCGACGACGCGCTCGATGATGTTGTCCTCGACCGTCATGCCGTAGGGCGTCACGTCGTTGCGGCCGATGCCGTAGAAGTTGCGCTGCCGCACGGTGGCGACCGGCAGGCCGAGCTGGCGCGCGATGCGCGTCGATGATGGTCTCGATCGCCAGCATGCCCTGCGGCCCGCCATAGCCGCGGAACGCGGTGTTCGACACGGTGTTGGTCTTGCACGGGCAGGCCGCGGAAGCGCACGTTCGGCAGCCAGTAGCAGTTGTCGGCGTGGCAGAGCGCGCGCGTCAGCACCGCCGGCGTGTGGTCGGCGACGTTGCCGCCGTTCGGCCGCCAGCGTCAGGTCGAGCGCCGAGGATGCGGCCGTCGCCGTCGAAGCCGACGTCGTAGCGGATCAGGAACGGATGGCGCTTGCCGGTGGCGCGCATGTCGTCGTCGCGCGGCAGCCGCAGCTTCACCGGCCGCCGCGTCTTCCAGGCCAGCACCGCGGCGATGCCGGCGATGATGGTGGCCTGGCTCTCCTTGCCGCCGAAGGCGCCGCCCATGCGCCGCACCTCGACGGTGACGGCGTTGAACGGCAGGCCGAGCAGATGCGCGACGCCGTGCTGCACCTCGGTCGGGTGCTGGGTCGAGCTGAGCACGTGCGATGCTCGTGCCGTCGTCGCCGGGCGTCGCGAGCGCGATCTGGCCTTCGAGATAGAAGTGATCCTGGCCGCCGCAGTGCAGTTCGCCGCGTCAGGCGATGCGGCGCGCCGGCGAGCGCGGCCGCGACGTCGCCGCGCGCGATCGTCTGCGGCGGCGAGACGAAGTGCTCGCGCGCGATCGCCTCCTCGACCGTCAGGACGGCGGGCAGCGGCTCGTAGTCGATCGTCGACGAGCTTCGCGGCCGCGCGCGCCTGATCGAGCGTGGCGCGCCGCGATCGCCGCGACCGGCTGGCCTTCGTATTCGACGACGTCGGCGGCAGCAGCGGCTCGTCGCTGCGGATCGGCGCGATGTCGTTCTTGCCGGGAATGTCGGCCGCCGCGATCGCCGCGACGACGCCGGGCGCGGCGAGCGCGCGCGAGAAATCGATGCTGCGGATGCGGGCATGCGCGTGCGGGCTCAGCACCAGCGCCGCTTCGAGCGTGCCCGGCACGTTCGGGACGTCGTCGAGATAGAGCGCGCGGCCGGTGACATGGCCGACCGCGCTGTCGTGGCGCACGGCGGCGTGGACGCCGCCGCGGATGCGGCCGAGCGGCGCGTTCATAGCGCCTCCACCCGGGTCGGCACGCGCGACGTCGTCTCGAGCTGAAACCGCCGCACCAGGCCGGCCGCCGCGCGCAGCCGATAGGCGGCGCCGCCGCGATGGTCGCCCATCGGCGTGAAGTCGCGCGCCAGCAGCGCGTCGATGTCGGCATGCGCGATCGTCGTTCCAGTCGCGGCCGGTGAGCGCGGCTTCGAGATGGGCCGCCGCGCATCGCGCGCGCCGCCATGCCGCCATAGGCCGCGCGCAGTTCGCGCACGGTGTCGCCGTCGCGCGCCAGGCGGAAGGCCGCGACCACGGTCGAGATGTCCTGGTCGAAGCGCTTGGACAGCTTGTAGGCGGCGAACCTCTGGTCCGGCGGCGAGCAGCGGAATGCGGATGGCGGCGATGATCTCGCCCGGGCGCAGCGCGGTCTTGCGATAGCCGGTGATGAACGCTCCGACCGGCAGCGTGCGCGTGCCGGCGCGCGAAGCCAGCGTCACCGACGCATCGAGCGCGATCAGGCACGGGATGGTGTCGCCGATCGGCGAGGCGGTCGCGAGATTGCCGGCGATGCGTGCCGAGGTTGCGGATCTGGCGCGAGCCGATGCGGCGCACCAGCGCGCCGAAGGCCGGAAAATGCACGATCGAGATGCGGCAGCGCCTGCGTGTAGGTGACCGCGCCACCGATCGTCAGCGCCTGCCGCATCGCTGACGACCTCCGCAGCTCGGCGACCTGCGCGGTCGAGATCACGCACGGAAACGCCTCGCGGTCCTTGCTGACGCGCAGCCCGAGATCGGTGCCGCCGCGAGCAGATCAGGGCATCGGGATGGCGTTCGGCGGCCGCGAGCAATTCGTCGAGCGTGCGCGGCGCGAGAAAGATCTGCTCGCCGATGGCGATAGTCGGTGCAAGCCGGCAGGCCGCGACCGATGTCGCGGCTCGCGCGCCGGCCGTGGCGAAGCGGTCCGCGGGTCCCGATGCGATGCGGCGGCAGGCATCGACGATCGAGCGATAGCCGGTGCAGCGGCAGAGATTGCCGGCGAGCGCCTCATGGATGCGCGTATCCTCGGCGGCCTTCGCCGCCGTGATGGAAGGCGAACATCGCCATCACGAAGCCCGGCGTGCAGAAGCCGCATTGTGTCGCGTCGGCATCGATCAACGCCTGCTGCACCGGATGCAGCGTGCCGTCCGCGGCCGCGAGGCCTTCGACCGTCAGCACGCTCGCGCCGTCGAGCTGCGGCAGCAGCATCAGGCAGGAATTGACCGCCTCGTAGTGCAGCCGCTCGTCGGCCGGCCGGCCGATCACGATGGTGCAGGCGCCGCAGTCGCCCTCCGCGCAGCCCTCCTTGGTGCCGGTCAGCCGGGCGTCGAGGCGCAGCCAGTCGAGCACCGTCGTGGTCGGCGGCACGCCGATCACCGTGCGCGGCTCTCCGTTGAGCAGAAAGCGGATTTCGGCCATGACCTCGCTCTGATGGCCCGCCTATCCGGTGGCGGCGGGTTGCCTTGGACCGTCTTGCATCGAACGTGCCACGCTCGTGCGCGGGCCGCCAGTCAGGAGCGCCGCCTCGAAAGCGCTGCCGATCGCCGGCTTGCTCTTGCCGGCCTCGCGCGGCGTCGCCGATCATGACGACGGTTTGCCCGGCCGCGCCAGCGCCCGGAAACGATCGCCCGTGCTGCGGCGCGCCCGATAATAGAACCAGTCGCGTACCTTCGGCTGCGAAAATAGATACGACATCCCGAACCAGCGGCCGGCGCCGCAGGCGAGCATGGTGCGGGCGAGCGGGCCGAGGCCGAAGCGGTATTCGGCGCCGGTCGCGATCACGATGCGGTCGAACGGCGCCAGCAGGTCCGGTTGTGCGGCGACGTCGGTCCGAAAGCGGAACACCACGCCCTTGTGCTCGCAGGCCGCGACCATGTCGGCGATATAGCGCTCGAAGCTCCGGTCGCTCGCTTCGACCTCCTGGAACAGCGGCGCCTTGCCGGCATAGCGGAAAGACCCGCCGGCCCCCCTGCTTCTCTCGAACACCGTGACGTTGTTGCACTCGGCGACCAGCGATGCGTAGGTGAGGCCGGCGGGACCGGCGCCGATCACCGCGATGCGCTCGCCGTGCGGCGGGCTTGGATGCGCGAACAACGGTCTCGCGACCGGCTGCGCCGTTGACCACGCAGCCGATGCGCGCGCCGCCGCGCATCTCGTTGATGCAGGTGTTGCAGGCGAGGCAGCGCCGGATCGGCTCACCGCGCGCGAGCTTCTCGACCCACTGCGGATCGGCGACCAGCGTGCGGCCGAGCGCAATGAAATCGGCCTTGCCTTCGGCGACCGCCGCGGTCGCGATCACAGGATCGCCGAGGCGGCCGACCGCGATCACCGGTACGTCGACCATCGCCTTCACCTCGGCGGCGAAGTCGAGAAAAGGCGCGTCCGGCATGTCCATCGGCGGCAGGACGATCTGCGCCGACGGCACCGAGCGGTAGTGCCCGGCGGTGACGTGCAGCGCGTCGGCGCCGGCCTCGGCGGCCCACAGCGCGATCTGTTTGCCTTCGTGGAAGGGCAGTCCGCCGATGAAGAAGTCCTCGACCGACAGGCGGTAGATCACGCCAAGCCCCGGCACTGCGGCCTTCACGGCGCGCAGCATGTCGAGCCCGAAGCGGGCGCGGTTCTCCAGGCTGCCGCCGTATTCGTCGGTGCGGCGGTTTTCGAACGGCGCATGGAATTGCGAGATCAGGTAGCCGTGCGCGGCGTGGATCTCGACGCAGTCGAAGCCGGCCTGCTGCGCGCGCACCGCGGCGGCGACGTGTGCGGCGGTCGTCTGCGCGATGCGCGCCTTGCTCATTTCTTCCGGGATGATGGTCTCGAACGTGGTCTCGTAGACCGGATGCGGGATAGCGGACGGCGCGATCGGGGTCTCGCCGCAGATGTCCTTGCGGGTGTGGCCGCCGCCGTGGCCGAGCTGGATCGAGGCTTTCGCGCCGCCGCGATGGATCTCGTCGACAAGACGGGTGAGCCCGGGCAGGAAGCGGTCGTCATAGATGCCGATCTCGTGCCGTCGGTGGCGGCCGCATTTCTCCGGTGACGCCATCTCGACGGTGATCAGGCCGATGCCGCCATTCACCCGCGCCATGTAGTAGGCGACGCTGTCGTCGGTGACGAAGCCCTCCGCATCGGCCGTGCGCGTGGTCATCGGCGGCATTACGATGCGGTTCTTGATCTCGACCGGACCGATCCGCGCCGGGGTGAGCAGGATGTTCACAGAACCGGGATCTCCCCGCCGTCGAGATCGACGGTGGCGCCTTGCAGCCAGGTGGCCCGCGCCGACACCATGAAGGTCACGAGATCGGCAACGTCCTCGACGGTGCCGAAGCGCGTGATGCCGGTCTCGCGGCAGAGCGCGGCACGGACCTTGTCCTCCGGCTCGCCGGACTCGGCGACGTCGGCGCGGATGCGACGCCACTGCCGTTCGGTCTCGACCAGGCTTGGGTGAATGCAGTTGACCCGCACGCCGTCGTCCTTGCCGAGGTCGGCCAGGCATTTTGTAAAGGCCGCGACCGCGGCGTTGACCGAACTGCCGATGGTGAAGCGTTTTTCGGGCTTGCGGCCGCTGGTGCCGCCGATCGCGACCAGCGCGCCCTTGCGCTCCTTCAGCAGCGGCCAGGCGGCGCGCGCCAGCCGCACATGAGCGAAGAATTTGAGCGCGTAGCCGTCGGTCCAGTCTTCGTCGGTCAGGGCGGAGAAATCGCCGCGCTTGGTGGTGCCGGCATTGTTGATCAGGATGTCGAGTCCGCCGAATTCGCGCTTGACCTGATCAACCACCGCGGCCGGCGCGTCGGGCAGCCGCAGGTCGATGACCGACACGGCCGCTTTGCGGCCTTTGCCGCGGATCGCTTCGGCGACTTCGTCGAGCGCTTTCGCGTCGCGCGCCGTCAGCATCAGGTCGCAGCCTTCGTCCGCGAACGCCAGCGCAATGCCGCGGCCGATGCCGCGGCTTGCCCCCGTCACCAGCGCGATTTTCCCCTCGAGCCCAAGCTGCATTCGCACTCCTCCGCAATCCGAGCCGGCCTTGACTCCGGCCGGCGACCTTATTGCGAAATGACGTTGGATTGAACAGTGGGAGCCGCGCGCGAAAAGAGAACGCTCAGAGCGGGGCGCGGGCGGGAGTGCGTCTGGAGCGGCCTGCACACTCGACGCCGGCGTCTGTCCCGGCCAACGGCGGCGCAACGGTCTCTGGCATCAGGAGCCATCGGGCAATCTTCGGCCAGGGACCACGAAGCGCCGTGCGGCCCATGAACAGTCCGATATGTCGGCAGTCGGCCGTATCGGTCTGAATATCGGCGGCGGGCGTACCGACCAGTCGTTCGGTGGCGAACAATTGCGCCGGCGCGACCACCTCGTCGTCGCGCGCTGCCAGCAAGAATATGGGAATCTGCACCTTCTTGAGGTCGGTCCTTTCGCCCAACGCGATGAAACGGCCGTCCGAAAGCTCGTTCTCCTTGTAGAGCTTCTCGACCACCTCGAGATAGAATTTGCCCGGCAGATCCACGGTCCAGCCGTACCAGCGGCGGAACAGCCGTTCGATCTGTGCGAAGGCAGGTGAGCCGGTCGGATCTTCGACCTGGAGCAGCTCGCCGATCTCTGCGGTTTCGATCGAGGCGGAGCCCCAGAACTGCAGCATGCTGCGGCCAAGCATGCGGCCGTCGCCGATACTGACCAATTCATGAAATACGGTAAGCGGACTCGATGCCGCCAGCGCCGATAGGCCGGAGTTGCCCGCGCTGATGTCGATCGGCGCGCCAGCCAGCACCAGCTTGGCGAGCTTGCCGGGAAAGCGCGCCGCATACAGCAATGCCATCCAGCCGCCCTGGCACAGTCCCACCAGATTGACGCGGCCGCCCAGTTCGTCGACCAGCACATTGAGGTCGGCGAGGTAGTTGTCGATGCCCAGATGCCGCATGTCTGGCGTGGCGGAGTGCCAGTTGGTGGCGAACAGCCGGGTCAGGCCGGCGTCGCGCAGCGCTCCGACGAGGCTGTAACCCGGCGCGATGTCGACGATGGTCGAGCCGTGCAGTGCAAACGGCGTCACCAGCAGCGTCGGCATGCCGTCGGCAGCCGTCGAGAAGTCGCGCAGCGATACCGTCTTGATCCTAAGCGCGACACGATTGGCGGTGGTCCATTGCGGCGCGCCGGGGTCGCCCTCTTCGTCGGGACCGACCGCGAGGTCGACGAACTGCTTGGCAAGCGTAGCGGCAAATTCGCTCGCCGAGGCCGCGGCCATCGCCGGCCAAAGAAAGGCGACAAACGGAAACTGACGGCCAGAAGGCTCGTACATGACAAAGCTTCGACCCGATTGCGGTGCGTTGTCTGCGCTGCGTTGTCTTACGACCGATCAACGCCCGAGCGAATTCGCGCGTTCCCTCGTCGGCCAATTTGCCGTCGAAGAAACTCAGTCCCCGGTCGACGATCAGCGGACCGGAGGCACCGGCTGATAGTCGATCTTGTCCTGGTCCCAGACGATGAAGTTGTCGCGGTTCGGCATCTTCACCTGCGGCAGGGTCTTGGCGTCCATCACGTCGTTCTCGCCGATGATCTTGTTGAGCGCGAGAATGTAGGCCGATGAGCGCATAGAGCTCGTCGTTGGTCAGCGTCTTCGGCATCCGAGTACGGCATCGAACGGCGCATGACGTCGTACAGCGTGGTCGCGTACTTGTAGTACGGCACGGTCTTCATGGCGTTCGATGCGTGTCGAACTTGGACGGTCCGACCATCGGCAGGAAGCCGTGCGCCGGGCTCACACCCTTCTCGCCGTGGCAGAGCGCGCACTTCTGCGCATAGATCGCCTCGCCCTGCCCGACGGTGCCGCTGCCGGGCGGCAGGCCGGTGCCGTCGGGCAGGACGTCGATGTTCCACGCCGCGATGTCGGCTTCGGTGATCGGCTTGCCGAGGCCGGGCGTTCTGCGCGTTGGCCGCGCCGGCGCCGAACGCGAGCACGCAGGCGAGGGCGAGGAGCGCGTTACGCGTAGACATGCTTGATCTCCCCTGTGCTGTCGATGCCCCAGCTGGTGATGCTGTTGTAGTGCTGGTTGGGGAAGCCGAGCGGGCTCGTCACCGGCTTCTCGGTCTGCCCGCGCGCCGCGACGAACTCGGCGCGCAGCGGCTGCACGTTGCCGGCTTCGTCCCAGGCGCGGCTCTGCAGGACCACCGGCTGGCCGTCCCAGCGCCACGGCATGCGGAAGCGGGTGAACGCCTTGGGCAGCACCGGCTCCTGCAGCGCGGCCTGCGCCCAGCTCTTGCCGCCGTCGGCCGAGACCATCACCTTGGCGATGCGGCCGTTGCCCGAATAGGCGACGCCGGAAATCTCGTAGTAGCCCGGCCCCTTCAGTGCGTGGCCGAACGACGGATGGGTGATGAACGATTTCACCTCCTGCGAGGAAGTGGAACAGCCACGATCTTGCCGTCCGGCAGGATCTGCGAGTAGGTCTTGGCCTCGTAGAAGCTCATCGCCGGCTGGTCGATCAGCTTGATCCGGCGCAGGTACTTGACGTTCATGTTGCCCTGGTAGCCGGGCAGCAGCAGCCGCATCGGATAGCCGTTGCCCGGCATGAGCCGCTCGCCGTTCTGGTAGAGCGCGATCATGCGCGTCATCGAGCGCCTTCTTGATCGGCACGCTGCGGTGACAGCGCCAGCGAGTCGGCGCCCTCGGCGATCAGCCATTTCGCCTTCGGGTCGATGCCGGCCTCGTCCAGCAGCGTCGACAGCAGCACGCCGGTCCATTCGGCGTTCGACACGAGGCCGTGCAGCGCCTGCGCGGTGACCTGCAACGGCTCGTTCGAGAACATCGGCGCCGAGTTGCCGCTGCACTCCACGAACGCCATGCGCGTCACCATCGGATAGCGCGACAGCGACTCGAGCGTGAACACCAGCGGCTGCTTCACCAGGCCGTGGATGACGAGCTTGTGCTGGGCCGGATCGATGTCGGGCAGGCCGGAATGGGAGATGGTGAAGAACAGGCCGTTCGGCGTGACGGTGCCTTGCAGCAGATGGTGCGGCGTGCGGGCGTGCGAGTTGCGCAACTCGTTCTTGGGATTGCTGAGCGTGCGCACGACGTTCTTCTCGAACCGCGACGCCATCTGATAGGCCGGCACGACCGTGCCCATCTCCAGGCTCCACGGGTCGTCCTTGAGCGGCTCGGCGGCCGCGCCGGTGACGCGAGACACCGGTCGTCATGGCGCCGGCGACCATGGCGCCGCCGCGCAACAGGGCCCTTCGGTCGAGCAGACCGTTGCCGGCAACTTGCTCAATAGGTGGAGATGCGCCATTGCGGCGCTGACGGTGGATCATGTGTCTCTCCCTAGCCGGTGGGCAGCATCTGACGCGCTGCTCCACTCGAATATCTCCGCGCTTCGCGCAGCCCGCCGGCTGCTCGTGCAAGGAGATTGTTCAGGCTTTCTCAAACCTGCCGTCTGTAGAAGAGTTTCAGACTGCGCCTTTTGCCCACCCGTTGCAACGCGTTCGACGCCGATGGGTCAGTCTCTTTGACCTAGCGCGCTTGACCAGGCTGACGTTAGACCGTCGTTTGCGAGGCGCGTAGCGACGAAGCAATCCAGAAACGGCGCAATGCACTTATGCGACGGCTTTCGCGGCCGCGCGCTGCTGAGAAAACAGTTCGAGCGTTTCACGGGCCGGTATCGGCCTGCCGAAGAAGTATCCCTGCGCCTCGGTACAGCCCAGACGCTTGAGGTAGTCGCACTCCTCCTGAGTCTCGACACCTTCTCCGGTCGTCTTCATTCCGAGGCTGTTGCCGAGGCCGATGACGGCGCCGACGATCGCCCGGGATTCCGAATTGGAGGCGAGATCGCGAACGAACGATTGATCGATCTTGATCTTGTCGAATGGGAAGCTGCGAAGATAACTCAACGAAGAATATCCGGTGCCGAAATCGTCCATGGAAATGCCGACGCCAAGATTGCGCAGTTGATGCAGCGTCTCCAGCGTGGCGGCGTTGTCCACCAGCAGCACCAATTCGGTAATTTCCAGTTCCAGCCGTCGGGCCGAGATGCCGGATTGCGCCAAGGCCCCAGTCACAATCTGGGATAGATTGCGCATCTTGAACTGCGCGGGCGACAGATTGACGGCGAGGCTGATCTCGCCTGGCCAGTTCGCGGCTTCATTGCACGCTTGTCGCAGAACCCATTCGCCGATCGATACGATCAATCCCGTTTCCTCGGCCACCGGCACGAATTCCGCCGGACTGATCAGTCCGCGCCGGGGATGGTTCCAGCGCACGAGCGCCTCGACGCCGGTGATGGCTTCGTTCTCAAGCTCACGATCGGCTGGTAATAGACTTCAAACTCGCCATGGACCAAGGCTTGGCGCAGGTCGACTTCCAATGCCCGGCGCGCCTGCATGAGCGCGTCCATCTCCGGCTCGAAGAAGCGGTAGGCCCCGCGGCCGTCGGTCTTGGCGCGGTACATGGCCATGTCCGCGTTCTTCAAGAGCTGATCGGCCTCCATCGCATCGGTCGGAGCGATTGCAATGCCGATGCTGACGCCGATCACGACTTGATGACCTTCGAGATCGAACGGCGCCTCCAGGACCTCGAAAAGTCGCGTCGCAACCGCGATCACGTCTTGCAGTTGCTTGATGTTGCCGAGCAGGATCGCGAACTCGTCGCCGCCCAGGCGGGCAAGGCTGTCGCCTTCACGCAGGCATCCCGTCATGCGTCCGGCCACGTGCCGCAACAGCATGTCGCCGAACAGGTGTCCCAAGGTGTCATTGACGATCTTGAAGCGATCAAGATCGAGACAAAGAACTGCCAATTCCTGGTCCCTCGCCAGATGCGCGAGCCGGGTTTCCAATTGTTCCCGGAAGAACAGCCGGTTGGGCAGGTTGGTCAGTGCGTCGTGCACCGCCATGTGAGCAATCTTTTCTTCCGCTTCCCGGCGCTCGGTAATGTCCTCATGGGTCGCGACCCATCCGCCATTCTGCATGGGTTGGTTGATGATCGAAATAATGCGTCCGTCGCCGAGCTCTACGATAATCTCAACGCTCTTCCCGCGACTGAGCCTTTCCGCGAGGTTCGCCCGGTATCGATCGGGTTCGGGAACCCGGGGGTCACTCTCGCGGCGATGGATGAGGAGGTCCCGCAGCTTGCAACCGGGCTTCACGATGTCCCGCGAGACTTTATACATCTCGATATATCGATTGTTGCACACGACCATGCGCTCGTCCGCATCGAACATGATGAGCCCTTGCGTCATATTATTGAGGGCCGCATCGAATCGGGCGTTCTGGACCTGGAGATTGAGTTGACTGCGCTCCAATGCGCTCATCGTCCGGTTCAGGACCCGCAAGGGGAGGGCGCGAACGGCGAAATACATTCCGAAGCCGAGCAGGCAACTCAGAGCGGCAACGAGCGCCGTGTTGATCGCCAATGACCGCGCGCTCGCTGTCACCTCGACCTGACCGACTTCCGCGCCCCGGACGATGATCGGCGCCGCCCGTGTCATCGTTGGATAGGCCGGCATTGCGGCGGTTTCAAAAATCGGTTTGCCCGTAGCGTCGACGATGCGCTGCTGATCGCCCTCGGCCTTGGCTTCCGGGACTGCAATCAGCTCCGCCAGGCGTACGGATTGATATTGCCACAGCTCGCTGTGGAGATAGACGTACTTGGCGAGCCGGTTGGCTTTCAGTTGAGCTTTGAAGGTGAGGTTGCTTGCAACCGCGGAATATTCGACGAACAGATAGCCTGCCGGAATTGAAACGGCGGTGATGATTGCCGAGATCAGGCCGACGCTGGCGGCGAAGGACCGTAGCGAGTTCTTCGTGATGCCGATCATTCTCATTCGGGTTTCAGGAGCAGATCGGCCTTGCGCAGCGCGACGGCGCCCTCCGGCGAGCGCAAGAACTCCAGAAAACGCTCGGCACCGGGACTCTTCTTCGCGCCAAGCACCAAATAAAACGATTTGCCGAAGGGATAGGAGCCGTTCGCGTAGCTTTCCAATGACGGGGTGACTCCATCGAGCGCGACGAAGCGCAGGTTACGCTTTTCCATTTGGATCTGCGTGAGAGATCGCGCCGACCAGGGAGCCCGGAGTTTGTTCTGCCATGTCGGCATTGTCCTGGTCGGTTGCGGCGACCGACAGGTCCGCGCGGTCTCTGAGCTTGTCGATGACGGCGCTCATGCCCGGAAACAGATGGCCAATGAGCCATGAGTCGCTGTCGTTGGCGGGACGCAGAATGATCCGAATCGGCGTGCCGTCGGCCCAGGTCGGGTTGTCGGATCGACAAAGCTGCGCGATCTCGCTGCTCTTGAGTCCATTCGGATGGGGGTGCGAGGTGACCAGTCCAAAGGGGGTCAGCAATTCGGCAACGGCGGTCAGTCCTTTGGCGGTTTCCGCCGGGGTCAGCTGCCGCCCCGAAAATGCGGCATCAAGGATGCCGTTCGCCAGTGCGTTGTTGGCGCCGGTGCTCCCCAGGCTGGGAACGAGCGCGATGGCGATGCCGGTCTTGGTGGTGAACAGCGCGCCGACGCTCCTGATCATACCGTTCGCGGCGCCGGTTCCGCCAATACGCAGAACTTCGCCCGCCGCGATTTGACTATGGCAAGTGATAATCGCCGCGATCGCGCAGGCTACGCGGACACTGCTCGAAAATCCGAGCATCGCACCCATCCACGGGTTGAACTGCAACGCACAATAGAACAGCTAAAAGATAATCCCGTCTCAATAAACATGGTTCATAGGGGAATTAGCTCGCAGTGTTATGCAAGTCTGAAAGAGGGCAAGAATCGCCGGCATTCGGGCCGTGATGAAGCCGGCGTGTCCATTCCGAATGCTGACCGTGAATGGGTCGATATGAGTTAAATTCTATCGGATCAGCCGTTCAAGTCATGGAACTCTTTGCGGCACCGCAACGACAGTAGCCAACTACATTCCCGTCGGGGCCGCTGCGCGCCACGCCTCGTGCGCACGCGCGGCGACACCCCGCGGGGCGCCGTGGCGCGGAATCTCAGGTCGCGGTCGACCCACTACGCCTTGATGAAGGCCAGCAGGTCGGCGTTGACCTCGTCCTTCAGCGTGGTGCACATGCCGTGCGGCGCGCCCTTGTAGACCTTGAGCTGTCGCGCCCTTGACGATCTTGGACGACAGCATCGCCGACGCGCCGATCGGCACGATCTGGTCGTCGTCGCCGTGCAGGATCAAGCGTCGGCACGTCGAACTTCTTGAGATCCTCGGTGGTGTCGGTTTCGGAGAATGCCTTGATGCAGAAGTACGAGGCCGGGAAGCCCGCCATCATGCCCTGCAGCCAGAACGAGTTGCGCACGCCTTCGGAGACCTTCGCGCCGGGCCGGTTGTAGCCGTAGAACGGCAGGCTCAGGTCCTTCCAGAACTGCGAGCGATCGGCGACGACGCCGGCGCGAAGCTCGTCGAAGACTTCGATCGGCAGGCCGCCCGGATTGGCCGGCGTCTTGAGCATCAGCGGCGGGATCGCGCCGATCAGCACGGCCTTGGCGACGCGCTTGGTGCCGTGCCGGCCGATGTAGCGCGCGACCTCGCCGCCGCCGGTCGAATGGCCGACATGGATGGCGTCCTTCAGGTCGAGCTTCTGCGACGAGTTCGGCGAGGTCGTCGGCATAGGTGTCGAGGTCGTTGCCGTGCCACGGCTGGCTCGAGCGGCCGTGGCCGCGGCGGTCGTGGGCGATGCAGCGATAGCCGTGCGACGCCAGAAAGAACATCTGGTCCTCGAAGGCGTCCGCGCGTCAGCGGCCAGCCGTGGCTGAAGACGACGGGCTGCCCCTGGCCCCAGTCGTTGTAGTAGATCTGGGTGCCATCCTTGGTGGTGATCGTCGGCATCGATGTTCTCCTGGACATGGACGTGTGCCCAGTTGAGCGGACATTCTTGACAACCTGATGGTGGACCCGCCGCGCCGGCCTGATGCGATCGGGGCCGCCGAAAGTGCGTCGCTCCTGCGCCTTTTGCCGACAGAAGCGATGAGATAGGGTTCCACCGCGCATCCGGAGGAATTCATGAAGACCATTGAGCGTCGGCAATTCATCAAAACGATCGGCGCCGCGGCGGTGCTTCCTGTGCTTGCGGGACGCGCCGGGGCGCAGAGCTATCCGGCGCGGCCGGTGCGCGTCGTCCTGCCCTACGCGCCGGCCGGCATCACCGACATCGTCGGACGGCTGATCGCGCTGAAGTTGAGCGAACAGCTTGGCAAGCAGTTCGTCGTCGAGAACGTGCCGGGCGCAACCGGCAACATCGGCACCGCGCAAGTCGCGAAGGCGGCGCCTGACGGTTACACCCTGCTGGTCGCGTTCAGTTCGTTCGTGGTGAACCCGACGCTTTTCGAGAAAATCCCGTACGATCCCAACAAGGACTTCGCCCCCATCTCGCTCGCGATCACGTCGACGACGGTGCTCGGGGTCAATCCGTCCGTGCCGGCGCAAGACGTCAAGGAACTGGTCGCGTTGATCCGCGCCAATCCCGGCAAGTACAGTTACTCGCATGCCGGGCACCGGCACGCAGTCGACACCTCGCCGGAGAGCAGTTCCGCCTGAAGCTCGGGCTCGACCTCGTGCCGGTGCCGTTCAATGGCGGCGGCCCAGCGGCAGCCTCGGTGGTCGGCGGACATACGCCGGTGACGTTCAACTCGCCGGCCGCGGTCATTCCTCATTTCAGGGACGGCAAGCTGCGCGTGCTGGCGGTGAACAGCGAAAAGCGCACGTCGGCCATGCCGGAGATTCCCACCATCGCTGAAGCCGGCTTCCCGGGCATCAGGGGCGACAGCTGGGTCGGTGTGCTGGCGCCCGCCGGGACGCCGAATGACATCATCGCCCTGCTGCAACGCGAGATCGTCAAGGCGCTGGCGGTGCCGGAAATCAAGGAGCGGCTGCTGGCGCTCGGCTGCGACGCCGTCGGCAGCACGCCGGATGAATTCGCGGCGCGCATCAAGACCGAAATTCCGTTCTGGGGCGACGTGATCCGCGCCGCCAACATCAAGATGCAATAGCGGTATGCGGCAGCGCTACTTTCGCTCGAGAGGAAACCTGCAAGAATCGCAAACATTGTCGGGTATCAGGCCAATCGAGGAACGCCATGACCGTCGCAACCAACGACACCGACTCGACGTGGTTCCGCTGACCAAGCATATCGGCGCCGAAATCCGCGGCATCGATCTGCGCGAAATGCTCGATCGGGACGTCATCGCCGCAGATTCACCAGGCCTGGCTCGACCACTCGGTCTTGCTGTTCCGCGGCCAGAAGTTCTCGCAGGAGGATCAGGTCCGGGTGACCGGCTATTTCGGCGAGCTCGCACCGCTGACGCGGCCGGCCAAATTCCGTCCGCCGGGCTATGACCGTGTGCATCCGAACATCATGATGATCTCCAACATCCGCGAGAACGGCGAGACCATCGGTGCGCTGCCGGACGGCGAGATGCACTTCCATCACGATCAGATCCACTCCGAGATTCCGCACGCCGGCACCTTGCTCTATTCGCGTGGAAATCCCGACCCACGGCGGCGACACGCTGTTCGCGGACGGTTATGCCGCCTACGACACGCTCGATCCGGCGCTCAAGCAGAAGCTCGAAGGCCGCCGGGCGCTCAACTTCTACAATTACGGTTCGACCATGCGTGGCGATACCCGCGGCGTCGGCGCGACCAACCAGGCGATGCATCCGGTGTTCCGCACCCACGAGGAGACCGGCCGCAAGGCGATCTATGTCGACCGGCTGATGACGCAATCGGTCGAGGGCTTGCCGCAGGCGGAGAGCGACGCATTGCTCGAAGCGGTGTTCGATCACGCCGAGAGGCCGGAATTCGTCTACCGCCATGTCTGGCGCGTCGGCGATCTGATCGTGTGGGACAATCGCTGCTCGATGCACGCGCGCGACGATTTCCCCTCCGACCAGCGCCGCTTGATGCTGCGCACGACGGTGAACGGGACGGTGCGGCCGTATTGAGGAAAGAAAGATGGTTGCCGGTGGAGTGTTTACGCCCGGCCGCTGCCGTCCAGCAGCCAGCCGAATTTCTCGCGCGCCTTGCGCGTCACCTCCGGGCTCGGCGCATTGGTCGGCGGGAAACTTGTCACGCCAGTGCCATGGCTTGCAGGCGTTGATCAGCGCCACCGAATGGGTCATGTCGCCGACCGCGCGCCGCTCGGGCGGCAGCGCCGGATCGGCGCTCGAATCCCATGAGCCGGTGATGAACTGGATCAATTCCTTGGGATCGGTGCGGGTCAGCATCGCCCACAGCAGCTGGTCGAGATTGGTGACGTCGACATCGTCGTCGACCACCACGATGTATTTCGACGCGTAGGCCGATGCGCCGCATTGCGCGGCGACATGCGCGACCTGAACCGCGTGGCCGGGATAGCGCTGGGTGATCGAGACCGCGTGGAACATGCGCGCGCCGCCGACCTCGTGGCACCACACCTGCTGCACGCCCGGGAACGCCGGCATTGGCGACGTTCTGCTTGATGGTGGCCGATCGCATCACCGCGCGGTAGCGCGCCATCTCGTCCGGGCCCGCCGCCCATCGGCGGCACGCCGAGCACGATCGGATCGTTGCGGTGATAGATCGCCTTGATGTCGAGCACCGGGATCTCGCGCACGCCGCCGGCATAATGGCCGGTCCACTCGCCGAACGGCCCTTCGGCATGGGTGCGGTCGGGCGGCACGAAGCCTTCGAGCACGATCTCGGCGTTGGCCGGGAAGGGCAGGCCCGGTGACCTTGCCGCGCACCATCTTGATCGGCTTGCCGCGCAGGCCGCCGACGAGGTCGAGCTCGAACACGCCGTAGGGCGCTTCCAGCCCGCCGAAGAAGAACGCGATCGGATCGCCGCCCAGCACCATGACGCACGGCAGCGGCTCGCCGCGCTTGAACGACTTGTCGCGGTGGATGCGGCCGTGATGGCCGGCCGCCATCACCATGCCGACGGTCTTCTTGTCGTGCACCTGCGCGCGGTAGGCGCCGGCATTGAGCCAGTTCTCCTCGGGATCGCGCGTGATGGTGTAGGTGCCGGTGCCGATGTAGTTGCCGCCGTCCTTCTCGTGCCATTTCGGCGCCGGAAACTTGGTGACGTCGACGTCGTCGCCCATCATGACGTTTTCGAGCACCGGGCCGTCGTCGACGATCTCGTGCGGGATGATGCGCTGCTCCTGCAGATAGGCTTCGCGATAGGCGTCGCTCAACTCCCACTTGGTGAGGTGCGTCGGGAAAGCCGAGCGTCATGTTGCGGCGGGTGCCGGCGAACACGTTCAGGAGCAGCCGGCTGCCTTTGGCGCAGCCCGGGATATCCTCGAACACCACGCAGGGGCCGTTCTCGGCGCGCAGCACCGCTTCGGCGGCAAGCCCGATGTCCTCCTCGCAGTTGGCACCCTTGACGGTGCGGACTTCGCCGAGCCGCTCCGCCATCGCGAGCCATTCGCGCAGATCGTCGTAGGCGATGTTGCCGGCGAAATTGCTCCGGTTGGTCATGGGCTGGTCCATCTTCTCGCGTATGTCTCGGCCGCAGCGTAGCGGCGCAGTCCCCAAGCGCATTCGCGCGGGATCGTAGCAGATTCAGCCAAGCGGAAGGTCCCGGATCGGCAGCGCAGAACTGCGTCCGGGACACGCCATTCCTCGAAGCAGCCCTAGCTCGTTCAGGCGCTCTTCGGTGGAGCCGGTGTTGTTGATGCCGACGGAGCTGGCGACGCCGCAGGCACCGCCGATTTGGCATGCAGCGCCATCGCGATCATCGAGGTGCCGCCGAACAGCATGTTGATGCCGACCAGCAGGCCGATCGCCCACGCCGCAGTCCCCGGCAGCCCGGCGAGGATGATCACTGCGAGGATGAGATCGACGACGCCGCTTGCCAGCATCCAGCCCCAACGGCCGGACAGCTCCTTCTTGTGATCGAGCGCGTACATGATCGTCAGGATGCCCTCGACCGTGAAGAACACGATCAGCAGCAAGGTAAGCGTGACGACCGCGCGCAATGGCGACCACAGCAGCACGATGCCCGCGGCAATTGCGAGGACCGCCGAGAACAGCGACCACCAGAAGCCCGGCGCCTGGCGCGCCATGAAGGTCATGACCAGGCCGACGATGCCGCTGATGAGAAACAGCCAGCCGACCAGGATCGTCACGGCGAGCGTGGCGATCGGCGGCAGCACGATGGCCAGCAGGCCGAGGACCACCAGCACGATGCCTTCGATCAGAAACAACACCCAATGATCGCGAATCGATTTTTCGACAGTACGTTGGAATTCTTCAATATTGCTCGGCTGATTTAGCGACATAGCTCGCCTCCTGACGCCTTCCCGGGCGGGGAATCCGCGTTGACAAATGATTATACGAGTTTGGGCGGGCGCTGTCGCGGAATGAGATCGATATTCACCATCGTCGCGTGTTGTTCGAGGAGAAACCGGCATTTTGCTTTATAAGAGCTCCGGGACGGAAGGGAGAGCAAAAGGCGGCCGGCATGTCTGCCACCGTTCCGTTTATCGCCTTGGCGGTGCTGATCGGCCTGTCGCTGGGCGCCAGGCACGCCGCACGCTTTGCCGCCGGTGCGAGCCGTCAGTTCGCCGCCGCGACCCTGACGTTCGGCGTGCTGACATCGCTCTGGATCTTCAGCTGATCGAAATGCCGGGCGGGCGCTCGCCGCGCCATGCTAAACGCGGCGTTAATCGGCTCGCGCCTCGAAAGGGCTAGTCCGACAGCAACTGATTGATATCGTAGATCAGCGCGCCGATCACGCAGGCCGCCAAGGCGCCCCACAGCAAGCTCAGCAATACGACGGTGTTCGCCCGCGCCAGAAGCTGGCGGTCGACCAAGTGTGACAAGGGCGAAATACTGAGTCGCATCGGCTTTGCATCAGGCTGTTATCAACACCAAAGATGGGCGCGACTCAGCCCGGATCCAACCTCCATACCGCAAAGCTGGGTTGCTCCCGGTGCGCGGCTCGCTCCCGGCTTTTATGAAGAGTTTACCGTGACAGGGGCCGTTTGAGGCCCTTGTCCGTCCCTCGGCTGGCGGTCCGCCGCTTGCCGGCGTTCGTGACAGGCCGGCCGGCCGTTTGCTAGGAAGCTTTTCTCGGACCCGGGAGGACACGCACGACATGTTGAACAAGCCGAATTGTCCGATCATCGCGTTGGAAGAGCACTATTGGGATGCCGAACTGGCCGCGACCTATCACCGGTGCCGAAGCCGGCACGGCCCGGCGAGACCGTCGAAGCGGCTGCACGATCTCGGCGAGTTGCGCATCAAGGAGATGGACGAGGCCGGCATCGACATCCAGGTGCTGTCGCATGGCGCGCCGTCGACCCAGAAGCTGACGGCCCTGACGCCGTGCCGCTGACGCGGCGCGTCAACGACCGGCTGCATGCCGCGGTGCAGGCGCATCCGACCCGCTTCGCCGGCCTTCGCGGCGCTGCCGACCATCCGACCCGAAGGCCGCCGCCGACGAGCTCGAGCGCTGCGTCAAGCTCGGCTTCAAGGGCGCGATGATCCACGGGCTCGCCAACGGCGTGTTCCTCGACGACAAGCGCTTCTGGCCGATCTTCGAGCGCGCCGAGGCGCTCGACGTGCCGATCTACCTGCACCCCGTCATGCCGCATGCAGGCCGTGATCGACGCCTACTACAACGACTACGCCAACGACTTCCCGATGGTGATGCGCGCCGCCTGGGGCTACACGGTCGAGACCGCGACGCTCGCGATCCGCATGGTGCTCAGCGGCGTGTTCGACAAGCATCCGAAGCTCAAGATCATCCTCGGCCATCTCGGCGAGACGCTGCCGTTCCTGGTGTGGCGCGTCGACATGGCGCTGGCGCGGCCCGGCGCGGCGCGGCAGGCCGGCTTCCGCGACGTGTTCTGCAAGCATTTCTAGGATCACGACGAGCGGCTTCTTCTCCAATCCCGCGCTGCTGTGCTGCGTGATGGAGATGGGCATCGACCGCATCCTGTTCTCGGTCGACTAGCCGTTCGTGCTCAACCCGCCGGCGGTCGCCTGGATGCGACACCATGCCGCTGAGCGACGAGGACAAGGCCAAGATCCTGTCGGCGGCAACGCCAAGCGGCTGCTGCGCCTCTAGATCATCGCCAGCCATAGGCTGGACTATACGATGGCTGCCGTGGAGCGGACTGCCGGACGGCAGGTTGCGTCGCGAATTGCCGTGGGTCGTAGGACGGTTGCGCGTGGCCGCGGTGTTGTGGCACGCGCGAGGCTCGTTGCTGCTCCTGCGCCGTGGCGTAAGGAAAATACGGGCCGAACACCGGTTGCCCGGGCGGTTGGCGTCGCGGAGCGGTCGATGGGATGCCCCGCTGGGGAGAGGACGCCTGCGGCGCCGTTCGCGGTGTCACCGCCACCGAGCGCGGACGCACGGGACTGGCGGCGCGCGGGCCATCGTCGTCATCGTCCGGAGCGCTGCGTCTGACTGGAGCGCGAGTCGCGGGCACGGGCGCGGCAGCCTTCGCCAACGCAGCGGATGGCTGCGGTGCGGCCATCGGCGCGGCGCTCTGCTGCTGCTCGGCCGGCGCGACGTTGGCAGTGAGCGCCGGCGTGGCTGGTTCGCCCAGTCTGTCGGCGGCATCGGCAGCGCCGGGCGTCATGTCCCAGGGCTCCTGATCCCATCCGTTCTCGGTCTCGACTGCGATCGCGCCAGCGGTCGGATCCGCATTCGCCTCGTGAATTTGTGTAGCGGCCGGTTCGCGCTCCTCGGCCGCGGAAGGCTCGCTCCGCAGCGGTACCGGCGCGACATGGGCGACAGTGGTTTCGGCCGCCCTCGGTCTGCTGTCTGCAACAGCATCTCTGCTCAGAACGGCAGATCGTTCGCCGGCCGGGGTTGCTCGTACCTGGTCGGGCATCGAAGGGGCGGCGACGGTTGCCGTCTTTTCCGTTGTCGCAACGTCGCTGTCTGCAGTGTCGGCAATCGGTGGCCGTACCGCGACGGCGGTGGTTTCGATCCCATCCTCCTGCTTGGGGAGTTCGAGCGGCGCCAGCACGACCGTCAGCGCAGCCGGCGGCGCCTGTTCAGGGCGATGCTCCGGGGGGAGGTCGGTGATTTCCCGCGCCTCGCCCTGGCGCGCGAGGCCGACGAAGCGTCGAACGCTGCCGGCGTCGTAGAATTGGTTCCATTCCGCGCTGTCGGTGAAAGCGAGGTTGCGCCTGGACTCGAGCGGCCCAATCTTGGCTTGGTGGAAGAGCCGCGCGCTGACGAACAGGCCCACACCGATCATTCCGGTCAGGGCGATAACCATGAGCGCGCCAAGCACAAACCGGAGGTCAGGCAGCATCGAATTCCCCGTCCCGAATCCGGCTAGTGGTCCGATTCCAACATTCGCATCCCATTTCGGCAGGCTCCATTGCGAATGTTGGAATCAAGGACCACTAGCAAACCTATATTTCTAGTGAAATTTGGATTTGACATTCGCCTTACGAGCCCGGGGCTAGGTGGGTAGCGAATGTCAAATCCACTCCACTAGCCTCGCTTGCGCAAAGCGAATACGGCCGGACTTGCGCATGATGTCGCGGCGGGCGGAACACCCCGGCCCCCAAGTGATTCGCCGCGTGAGGCAAGCTGAATCGGACTTCGCGGCGAACACAAGGCAAGCCGGACGGCGTGGCCCGGCCGTTCAGGCGCCACCGGCCGGTTAGGGGGGTAGCGCGAGGGTCTTCGCATGGATACCAGCGCCCGACCTCGAGCGGGCGACGGCGCAGTGCCCGTGCAATTGCCGCTCGCGACGCGGCGTTGTATGGGGAGCGCTTGTTGGCGGAGGATTCCTGGCGTCGACGCGCCTTCAGCCTCGAATGGCGCCTCAAGTGGCTCCGGGCCCGTAGCTCAATGGTTAGAGCCGACCGCTCATAACGGTCTGGTTGGAGGTTCGAGTCCTCCCGGGCCCACCACACATTCAATAATCCGCATATGCTTTCCCGTCTCTGCGAGTTTCGCCGTGAATGGGCTTTTTCCCGATTGGAGAACGTCTCTGTGTGGCGGGGTTCATTTGGAAATCGCCAGAATGGGCGGCCTGTCTCTGCTGCTCAAAATTCCGTTTCCACGGTGGGCGGGGATACGTCCTGCTTTCGCAAGGCGCGCGATGCAGTCACCGGTCACACCGATTTCGCGGCCCGCATCTTGCGCGGAAACAAATGTCCTTCCGCCGAATACGATCTCCCGGCCCATTAGTGGCGGGCTCCTACGTCGCTTTGGCACCATCCGCCGCAACAAGCCCCTGATGACGGCTGATGCTGGACCTGCCGCGGATGCGAGTGGCGATAAGGGGGTGCCGATGTGGCGGCGAGGCTCCGTAGTACCCATATTTCCGTAGTACCCATATTAATGGCAGAGGAGCTGATATGAGGCTAACACTTCAAGAGCGCGAGTTTCGTAACGAGAGACGGGCGCAGTTTGCCGCTGACGGTATCCTCGCTATGGCGGAATATCAGGCGCTAGAGCGACGTACGCGCGAAACAGCGAAGCGCCTCAGGACAGAGCGGTTGGTGAGGGAAGCAGTGAGCAAGGCGGTCGAAAGCGCACAGCCTGCAGAACCGACTCCACTTCGCCGTCGCAAGGCGAAGAAGCGTCAGCCAGAATGACCGCACACAAACCTTCGCAGGCCGACGAAGCGCATATCGCTACTGCCGAATACTGGCGAGAGCAACGCGCTGCTAGTGACCGTATCGCGAAGCTGAGGGAATCCCGGCTCACGCAAACAAAGGCCGAGGCTGCCAAGCCAAAGCGCAAGATGCGCCGGCGGCTCGTCGCAAGACGAGCGGGTTTGACCGTTGGTCATAATGCTGGGCCACGATGCCCTTGCGCCGACGCAGGGCCGCGCATAGCCGTCTATATTGCGCCGCTCCAGCCGGCGCTCGCAGCCCGTAACGTTTTAGAGGTGCCCCGCCGCCTGGTGCGGGAATTCCAGAGCACCTGCCCGAGGTGATGCGACGTCTCCCCGATCGTGCGCCGCGCCGCCGGCCTGAGGGCGGCACCATTGCGCGGTCTGTTCCCGAGGCCGATCGCGACGTAATTTGCGAACACGCCACGGATGCCTGACGCGAAGCCGCGAAATAGTTGCCCTTGTGATTTGTTCGAGTGCGTGGGAGCCTTTCGACCCGGTCGCGGGCTTGAAATCCGTCATCCTGAGATGCGCCGAAGGCGCCCTGAAGGATGTGCGGCCGCGACGTTGCAATACCGGGCATCGCTCTTCGAGGCTCAGCGCTTCGGCCTGGGCACCTCAGGGTGACGCGCAAAGGAGCAAGTCGATGCATGAAACGCTGAACCAGGCCAAGCTCGCGATGCTGTTCCGCAAGGAGTTCGAGCTGTGCAATGTCCAGAAGGGCGAGACGTCGTGCTCCTGAGCGATCTCGGAGCACGGCGCGACTACGTCGCCGCGGCCTTCGCGGCGGCGGAGGATTTTGGAGCGGACGTCTACGAGATGTGCGTCAACGCCATGCCGTCATGGACCAAGGTCGGCGTCGAGACGGTCGGGCGTTGTAAGGGCACGCTCGACGCCATCAAGGCCGCCGACATGCTGGTCTGCCTCCACATTCCGCTGTTCACGCGCTGGCTCAAGGAAGCGCGCGATGCCGGCACCCGCGTGCTCATGATCATCGACGGGCCGGATGAGCTCGAAATGCTCATGGCGCCTCCGGATTGAAGGAAGCTGTCACTTATGCGGGCAAGCGGCTCGAACGTGCCAAGTCCATGCATATCACCCGGCCCGGGGCACCGACCTCACCGTGCAGCTCGGCGAATATCCGACCATGATTCAATACGGCTATGCCGAATCGGCGGGCCGCTTCGACCATTGGGGAGCCGGGCACGTCCATACGTTCCCGAACGAAGGCACGGCGAACGGCACGGTGGTCTTTGCGCCTGGCGACATCGTCGTGCTGCCCTACTGCCGCTATGTACAGGACGAAGTGCGGCTCGACATCCGCGATGGGTTTATCCGGAAAATCGAGGGCGGACTCGACGCCAAGCTGATGAACGACTGGCTCGATGGCAACAAGGCCCATGCCGATGACATGGACGGCCACGCCATCTCCCATCTCGGCTGGGGACTTAATCCGCAAGGCCGCTGGGACGCGCTCGCGCTCAACGGCGCCGATCCCACCCGCCATCACGCCGGCGCGCGCTGCTTTGCCGGGAACTTCCTGTTCTCGACCGGTCCCAATTCGCAGGGCGGTGGAAAGCGCACGACCAAAGGCCACTACGACGTGCCGATGCGCGACTGCACGGTCGCACTCGACAACGATGTCATCATCGACCGCGGCAAATTCACTGACGACAGGATGCAGGTTGCGTTTGTGCCCCGGTAGACCGACGTTTGCGTTTCCCTTGCCGACGAACGACATGACTCACGCCGCGGCCCGCGCCGAAAACATCAGTAAACAGTTCGGCGCGACGGTCGCGCTGGACGACGTCGATTTTGACGTCGGCTTCGGCGAATTGCATGCCGTCGTCGGCGAGAACGGCGCTGGCAAATCAACGCTGATCCGCATTCTCGGTGGAGTTCACCGGCCCGACCGGGGCAGCATCATCGTCGATGGCAAGCCATGCCGCTTTGCGTCGCCGCATGATGCAATTGCCGCCGGTCTCGTGACCATCCCGCAGGAGCTGCGCCTGGTGCCGGCCCTGTCGGTCGCCGAAAACATTGCGCTTGGCGATTTGCCGGTTCGCTGCTTCGGTCCGCTCGAAATCGTCAATCGCTCGCGCATGAGGTCCGAGGCTCGCGCGGCGCTGGGTCAACTGGACTTTCTTCCCGACCTCGACGCGCCGGTCGTGCGCCTTTCGTTCGCGGAGCGTCAGCTTGTCGCGATCGCCAAGGCGTTGCGGCGGCGTTGCCGCATATTCATTCTCGATGAGCCGACCGCGGCGCTGGAGAAGCGCGAAATCGACCGGCTCTTTGCCGTGCTTGATCGCATGAAGGCGCAAGGAACTGCAATCGTTTACATCTCGCATCGACTGGACGAAGTTGTATCATTGGCAGACCGGTGCACGGTTCTGCGCGACGGCAAGGTGACGGCGGTCAGTATGCGTGGCGAGTTCGCGGTCGGCGATCTGGTGACGGCGATGACCGGGCGCGCCGCCGACGAGGCGATCAGCGTGGCGGCTCCTCCCGGCGATCTTCTGCTCGCCGCCGAGCCTGACGGGGTGTCGACGCTGTGCGTCCACGCGCGCGAAACGGTGGGTCTCGCCGGACTACTGGGGAGCGGCACGGATCGGATCATGCGTCGCTTGTTCGGGGTCGCCGAATCGAGCGAGGTCAGGGTTCGGGTCGGGAGTACACCATCGCGAGCCCCGGCGATGCCATCCGGCTGGGTATCGGTATGGTGCCTGGCGAGCGTCGCCTCGGCCTGGTGATGAATCAGTCGGTCCGTGACAACATTCTTCTGCCCAACCTGAACGCGTTGTCTCGCATAGGTTGGCTTGACTCGCGCGCCGGCGATCGCATCGTGAACGAAATGATGGAGCTCGTCGATATCCGGCCGCGCCGGCCGGACCTGAAGGTCAGCGCGTTGTCCGGCGGCAACCAGCAGAAAGTGATCCTGGCGAAATGGCTGGCCCGCCGCGTTGGCGTGTTCTTGCTTGAAGAGCCGACTCAAGGGATCGATGTAGCCGCGAAGACTCAGATTCATAATCTTATCGGCGATTTCGTTGCTCGCGGCGGCGGTGTCCTGGTCAATTCGAGTGACCTCGATGAGTTGGCACGCTTGTGCGATCGCGTGCTCGCCGTCCGGGAGGGACGAATTGCGGATGCGCTCGATCGTGGCAAAGGGCTCGACGAACCGCAACTCCGCGTGGCGATTGGCGGCTAAGATGATCGAGCGGTTTCGATCGAATCTTGCCGGCCAGGTGCCGTTGTTCTCGCTGATCGTCTTGTGCGCGGTGACCGCATTGCTGACGCCCCGCTTTCTCTTGCCGCTCAATCTCACCAATATCCTTGTGCAGTCGTCGATCATGGCGGTGATCGCGATGGGCATGACGTTCGTGATCGTCGGCGGCGGCTTCGATCTTTCGGTGGGTTCGACCGCCGCGCTGGCGGGCTGCGTTGCCAGTATGGTGATGCTGGAGGCGGGGATCGTCGCCGGTGTGGCGGCCGGTATCGCGGCTGGCGCCGCGGTCGGACTGGCGAACGGGCTCATCATCGCCTGGCTCAACGTCAATCCGTTCATCACGACGCTCGGGACCATGGTTCTGGTCCGCGGCGTCGTCTTCATCATGACCGGCGGTGCGCCGGTTTCGGGCGAGAGTGGCTTGCCCGACGCATTCGTCGCATTCGGTTCGGACCGTTTCCTCGGTATCCACTATCTCGTATGGGTGCCGGCGATCTTGCTCATTGCGCTCTCGTTCGTGATGCACGCGACACCTTATGGCCGGCGCATATATGCCACCGGCGGCGGCCGCGAAGCCGCGTATCTCTCGGGCATTCCGGTGCGCCGCGTGATAGCCTCGACCTATGTCTGGTGCGGCGCGCTTGCCGGCGTGGCGGGAGTCATGCTGGCGGCAAGATTGCAGTCGGGCCAACCCACCGCCGGCGAGTTCTACGAACTGACCGCAATCGCGGCGGTCGTGTTGGGTGGGGCGGCGCTGCACGGCGGTGAAGGCACGCTCTATAAGAGCGTGATCGGTGTCTTCATCATGATCGTACTCGGCAACGCACTGAACTTGCTCAATGTCGATTCCTATTGGCAGCGGGTCGCCGTCGGTGCAGTGATCATTGCGGCCGCCGCCGCCGAAAGGTTACGCTCGCAACACTGACACAGGAGTGATCGGTATGTTCAAGCTTCGCATGGCCGTGCTTGCCGCGGCGCTGGTTTTTCCGGCAGCGGTTGCGTTTTCCCCGGCAGCAGTCGGGCAGGGCAAGACGACAATCGGAGTGTCGCTGGCACAGGATGACAACCCGTTCTACATCGCGATGCTGCGTGGCATCCGCGCCCGCGCCCAGGAACTCGGCTGGGACGTCGCGACGGTCTCCGCCAACGAAGACAAGCTCAAGCAGATCAACGGCGTGCAGGATCTCGTGGCGCGCGGCGTCAAGGGCATTCTGATCTCGCCGATCGACGCCGTGGGGGTCAATGCCGCCTATGACGCAGCGGCAGCCGCTAAGATACCGATCGTCTCAGTCGCGCGCGGCTCGACCTCGAAGAACCAGACCATCCATGTGGCGATGGACGAGAAGCAGATCGGCGGCGACATTGCCGAGTGGACCGCCAAGCGCCTGAACGGCAAGGGCAAGGTGGCGCTGCTGCTTGGACCAAGCGGTGCGCCCACCTTCCGCAATCTCGGCGACGGCTACGCCGAGGTGATGGCGAAATATCCCGGCATCGAAATCGTGATCAAGCATGACGGGCCGCTCACGCGCGAGCGCGGTCTCAAGCAGGCGGAAGACGCCCTGGTGGCGCACCCCGATCTCGCCGTGATCTACGCGGCGAACGACGACGTGGCTCTTGGCGCGATGCAGGCGGTGAATGCCGCCAACCGCAAAGGCAAGACCATTGTGACCGGTATGAACGGCGTGCCGCCAGCGTTGCGCGCGGTCAAGGATCAGAATTTAGCGATGACGGTCGAACTCAATCCGGTGCTTTGGGGCCAGCTCGGCGTCGACGTCCTCGCCTCCTTTCTGAAGGGCGACAAGGTCGAGCCGCGCGTCTTCATTCAGCACGTCATCATCGATCCGTCGAACATCGACTCCAAGCTGCCGAAGACCTGACATGACGCCGACCGACCCCTCTGGCTCGCCATCGCGCGTTATGCGATCCAAATGTTCGAGGTGCATCAATTCGACTGGCGGCACTGGGCGCACGACGCCCTCGGTCTGCCGGTCGAACTGATCGGCGCCGCATTGATGGCGAGGCCGGTCATACTTTGGCGCACCAGGGAGAAGCCCTACTTCCGTCAGACCAAAGTAGGAGCGACATAATGGTGTCATCCGCGCAATCGAGCTTCGTCTCCGAACTGGAGGCGAAAAACCTGCATCCGCTGTGGGACCGTTACCAGCGCATCACGCCGATCAAGCCGCAGCCCAAGGACGCGCCGTTCATCTGGCGCTGGCGCGACATCGAGCCGTTCCTGCATCGCTCGGTCGGCGAGGTCTCGATCAACGACATCGAGCGCCGCGCGCTGATCATGGCGCATCCGGCCTTCGGTCACGACACCACTACGACCAGCACGCTGCTCGCCGCCTTCACGGTGCTGGAGCCCGGCGACCGCGCGCGCCCGCATCGCCACACCGGGGCGGCGATCCGCTTTGCCACGCGCGCGGATGGCGCCGCCACCATCGTCAACGGCCGGCGCTGCGAAATGAAGGACGGGAGACCTGATCCTTACGCCGCCGATGTGCTGGCACGGCCACATCAACGAAAGCGACCATCGCATCATCTGGTTCGACGCCGCCAACATGCCGCTCATCCGCGCGGTCGATGCGCATTTCTTCGAGCCGGGCGATCCGCGCAACAACGCGTTCTGGCAGGTCGACGAGGGCGAGGAGCGGCTGTGGACCGAGGCCGGCCTGGTCGCGGAGGGCGCGGCGCCGGCGCGGCCAATTCGCCGAAATACCGCTATCCGGGCGAAGCGACGCGCCGGCATGCTGGCGTGCGCGCCCGCGGGCGCCGACGGCATGCGCATCGATCCGCTACGTCAATCCCGCGACCGGCGGCGCCGTCATGCCGACGCTCGATTGCTACGCCGCGCGACTCGACGAAGAACGCGCCGACGCGACCCAAGCGCGGCGACCTATAACGTCATCTGCCTCGTGGTGTCAGGCGAAGGCCGCTCGACCATCGGCGGACGAGACCTTCGAGTGGTCGCAGCACGACGTCTTCACCATTCCGCACTGGACCTTCGCGCGCCACGAGGCGCTCGGCGGCGACGCCGACCTCTTCATGGTCACCGACAAGTCGGCGTTCGAGCGGCTCGATCTGGTGCGCGAGGAGTTCGAGTAGGCTCTCTCGTCATTGCGGGCTTGCGAGCCGCGACCCTCACCGTTTGCGGCAGCCGGGTCGCAGGAAGCAGCTGCGAGCGCTAAGCGCGCTCGCGCGAAGACGGTCGCGGTGGAGCTGATGAGCACGCACGCGAGCCAACTACCAAGGCATCGGCGCGCCGTTGCGCCGCGTCGAGGACCGCCGTTTCCTGCTCGGGCCGCGGTCGCTTCGTCGCCGACATCGAGCTGCCCGGCGCGCTCGCCTGCGTGCTGGTGCGCTCGCCGCATGCGCATGCGCGCATCCGCAGGATCGACACGAGCGGCCGCGAAGGCTTTGCCCGGCGTCGTCGCCGTGTTCACCGGCGCCGACATGGCGGCGGACGGCATGGCGCCGATGCGGCCGCTCTGGGTGATGCGCTCGCGCGACGGCTCGGCGATGGCGCGAGCCGCCGCGCTATGCGCTTGCGCGCGGCACGGTGCGCCACGTCGGCGAGCCGGTCGCGGCGGTGATCGCCGACACGCTTGGCGCAGGCGACCGATGCCGCCGAGCGCGTCGCGGTCGAGTACGAGCCGCTCGCCGCCGTCACCGACGCCCGCGCCGCGCAGGCGCCCGGCGCGCCGCAGCTGCACGAGGCCGCGCCCGGCAACGTCTGCTTCCGCTGGGCGCGCGGCGACGAGGCCGCGGTGCGCGCGGCGTTCCAATCGGCCTGCCGCACATGGTCGCGATCGATCTCGTCAACAACCGGCTGGTCGGCGCGGCGATCGAACCGCGCGCGGCGATCGCGCACGGTCGAACCGGAACCGGCAAGCTCACGCTTATACAGTTCGACGCAGGCGCCACATCACATCCGCCACGCAGGTGACCGAGCAGCTCGGCATGCCCGAGAGCGCGCTGCGCGTGATTTCGCCCGACGTCGGCGGCGGCTTCGGCTACAAGGGCAAGCTCTATCCGGAAGAGGGCATCGTGCTCTGGGCGGCGCGGCGACTTGGCCGACCGGTCCGCTGGGTCGCGACGCGGGCGGAGAGGGTTCGTTGCCGACAACCAAGCCCGCGATCATGTCACCCACGCCGAGCTGGCGTTCGACGCCGACGGAAGTTTCCTGGCGCTGCACGTGCAGACGTCTGCCAATCTCGGCGCTTATCGTCTCGACCTTCGGCGCCAATATTCCGAGCGCGATCTACAGCGCTCTGTTCGCGGGCGGCTATCGCACGCCCGCGATCTTCGTCGAGGTGACGGGCGTTTTCACCAACACCACGCCGACCGATGCGTTTCGCGGCGCCGGTCGGCCAGAGGCCTGCTACGTGCTGGAGCGTCTCGCCGACCGCGCGGCGCAGACGCTCGGGCTCGACCGTGCCGAAATTCGCCGGCGCAATCTCATCCCGCCCAGCGGCGATGCCGTACAAGACGCCGATCGGTCCGACCTACGACTGCGGCGACTTCCCGAAGATTTTTGCCCGCGCGCTCGAGATCTCGGACTACGACGGCTTTGCCAAGCGCCGCGCGCGTCGCCGCAACGCGGGGGCAAGCTGCGTGGGATCGGCATCGCCTGCTACGTCGAGTCCTCGGGCGTCGCGCCGTCGCGGTTTGCCGGCATGCTGGGCGCGCGGGTCGGCTTCTACGAGGCGGCGTCGATCCGCGTCGAGCCCGACGGCGCGGTGCGCGCCGCGCTCGGCACCCACAATCACGGCCAGGGCCACGCCACGACGTTCGCGCAGATCCTTTCGTCGCGACTCGGTATGCCGGTCGACCGGATCGCGATCGTGGAGGGCGACACCGACGAAGTGCCGCACGGCACCGGCACGTTCGGCTCGCGCTCGATCGCGATCGGCGGCTAGCGCGCTCGATCGTGCCGCCGACAAGATCGTCGCCAAGGGCAAGCTCATCGCCGCACATCTGCTGGAGGCGGCGGAGGGCGATGTCGAATTTGCCGACGGCGCCTTCACGGTCGCCGGCACCGACCGCCGGGTCGTCGTTTGCCGACGTCGCGCGTGCCGCCTATGTGCCACACAACTTTCCGCTCGAGACCCTGGAGCCGGGGCTGCAGGACACGGCGGTCTACGATCCGCCGAACTTCGCCTTCAGCAACGGTGCGCACGTTTGCGAGCTCGAGATCGATCCGGACACCGGCACGTATCGAATTGGTCGGCTTCTGGGCGGTCGACGATATCGGCACCGTCATCAATCCGTTGATCGTCGACGGTCAGATTCACGGCGGTCTTTCGCTCGGGCTCGGCCAGGCGCTTGTTGGAGCACTGCGCCTACGACAGCAGCGGGCAACTCGTCTCCGGCTCGTTCATGGATTACGCGATCGCTCGCGCCGACGACCTGCCGCCGTTCGTCACCGAATGCGACGAGAGCCAGCCTTGCACGCATAATCCGCTTGGTGCCAAGGGCTGCGGCGAGGCGGGCTCGATCGGTTCGCCCGCTGCGGTGGTGAGCGCCGCGCTCGACGCGCTCAGTGCGCTCGGCATCGACGATTTCGACATGCCGCTGACGCCCGAGCAGGTGTGGCAGAGAATACAGCAAGCGCCGCGCAAGGCGGCGGCCGAACGGGTTGCCACGTACGCGGCAAGTTCTGGTCCAGCGACGGGCTCTACCTCTGGCAGATCGTGCTAGTGTCGGTTGGACTGTTTTTCATGGTGCCATCCACCGTCGCGGTAATGATGAGAGCACATCGATCGTTGAACAAGGAATCGCCAGTGTCGCGACCAATTCAGCGAACCGGATCCATCATGTCGAATCCCGACTTTGGCGGCCTCCATCACCATTACGTCCGCGTCTGAGTTTTTTTGGTACACACACCTCTCTAGCGACCTAGCCAGCGGGAGAGAAACAGTCGTGATCGATGACGGATGGAATGTCGCATGCTGTTGCGACCTGCGACCCGTAAGCGTAGGATTATTCTATTGGAGGCTGTAGCCAATACGTCGTTGATGGCTCAAGCGAGCGGAAGTCAAGGAAGGCCGGCACTCGGCGTGTCAAATTGCGCGCCGGCGAAATCATCGTGAAAAAGCGTCGCACGACGCAAACAAGAAATACGAGGGAGAAACCATGACCAAGTCGAAAATTTCACGCCGAACATTCATCGAGGGCGGCGTCGGTCTGACGGTCGCAAACTTCGTGCCCGGCACGACGCCGTTCGCGCTGGCCGCGACCATGGAGGAGCGTACGGTCGCCGCCGCCAAGGCTGCCGGCGCCGGCCGACGTCAACGGCATGATCTGGTCGCCCTACCTCGTGCCGATGCAGCCGGTGATCGCCGAATTCAAGAAGCAGACCGGCATCGGCATCGGCGCGGTGCAGGACATCTCGATCTTCGACGCGCCGCAGCGCGCCATGGCGGAAGCGCTGTCGCGCTCGCCGCAGTTCGACTTCATCCATATCGATTCGAACATGATCCCGTCGCTCGCCTCGGCCGGCTATCTCGAGCCGCTCGACGAGTACATGAAGAAGGCCGACTTCAAGATCGACGCGGTCGGCCGACTACGCCAACTTCATGACCTACAAGGGACAGACCTACGGCGTCCCGACCGACGGCAACGTGCACATCCAGTACGTGCGCAAGGACCTGCTGGAAGATCCCGACAACAAGAAGAAGTTACGCCGACAAGTACGGCAAGGAGCTGAAGTTCCCGGAGACCTGGGAAGACGATCTCAGGATCCAGGAAACGCTGATGGATCCGTCGAAGGATCTCTACGGCTCGGGCAACCTGCGCAACCGCGCCAACGGCCCGACCTGGTGGTACATGATCTTCTACAGCGCCGGCGGCTTCACGTTCGACGACGACATGAAGCCGACGCTCAATACGCCGGCCGGCCAATACGCGGTCGATATCTATCTGCGCGACAAGAAGGTGCGCGCATCCGGAAGTCGGCCGGCTGGGGCACGCCGCAGATGATTCCGCGCATCGCGCAGCGGCCACGTGGTGAGCTGCCAGTACTGGGACGGCACCGCCAAGCTCAACGAGAACCCGGAGAAGTCGAAGACCACCGGCAAGTGGCTCTACGGCCTGGTGCCGGGCTCGGATTTCTCCGGCAAGCGCATCCACCGCTCGATCTCGTCGCCGCTCGCCGCGATCCTGATCAACAAGTACAGCCCGCGCAAGGCGCAGGCCGCCTACCTCGCGCTCTGGCTCGGCTCCGGCAAGAACAGCATTCCGATCGTGTCCGACCCGGTGAACACGTTCAACGACGCCTGGGCGAAGGAGCACATGACCGCTCCGCAGGTGATCAAGGCCTACAGCCCGGACGGGCATCAAGGCGATCGAGACGAACTTCCAGGTGGTGTCGCCGCCGATCTATCTGACCGGGTACCTCGAGTTCCAGGACACGCTCGGCAAGAACCTGTCGGAGGCCTATGTCGGCCAGCTTCCGGCCAAGGACGTGCTGAAGAAGACCGAGGATGAGTGGAACGGCATCGTCCGTCGCATCGGCCGCGCCAAGCTCAAGGAAGAACTCGCGAGCTACAAGGCCGTGATGCCGAAGCGCGACATGCCGGCGTGAGCGCGTCGTACCGCGAGCGAAGCACGTGCTTCCATCAATTCCGGACGATACCTGCGCGACTCGTCCGGACTTGCGCCGGAGCATGCGATGAGCCGTCGGCCGCCGTTTCGGCTGCGTCCGATAGTCGCCGCAGCCCTCGCGGCGCGAGCGGTCTCGCGTCAGCGCGCGATCAGGCGATTCAAGCTGGTCGATCCTCGCGCCCGCTGATCGCGCTGTTCGTCTTCGTGCTGATGCCGGTGCTGTTCCTGCAGCTCTACTTCTCGTTCCACCAATGGACCGTCTATCTCGGCTCGTGGTGGGAGGCCGAGTTCGTCGGCATCGATCTGTTCCGGGAGGTGCTGACCGATCCGCGTTTCGGCTGGGCGGTGGTGCGCTCGCTGGCTGTTCGCGACCGGCTCCACGATCGGCTGCTTCGTGGTCGGCTTTGCGCTCGCCTATCTCATGTACAAGCCGTTTCGCGGCCAGGCGTTCTACTACATCATCTTCATCCTGCCGATGCTGACCGTGCCGGTGGTCGTCGCCTATACGGCCGAGATGCTGCTGTACCAGAGCGGCCCGATCAACGACCTGATCAGCCGCTTCACCGGCGTCGACTTCAAGCCGACGTGGCTGACCAATCCCGAAATCGCGCTGCCGACCGTGATGCTGCTGGAGATCTGGAACTGGACGCCGTTCTCCTTCATCATCATGCTGGCGGGCCTGTCCGCGAATTCCGAAGGAGCCGATCGAGGCGGCCGAGATTCTCGGCGCCTCGAAGTGGCGCATCTTCTGGGAAGTGCAGCTCCCGCTGCTGCGCCCGGTCATCTTTCTCGCCCTGGTGCTGCGCTTTCTCGAAGCCATGGCGGAATTTCCGAAGACCTGGGCGCTGTTCCAGGGCGGTCCCGGAACCGCGACCGAGACGCTGCCGGTCTACATCTTCCTGACCACCTGGCAGTATTTCGAAATCTCCAAGGGCGCGGCGATGTCCTACATCGTCATGCTGATGATGATCGTCATCGTGCTGTTCGCGATCCGGCTGCTGCGGCGCGAGAAGCGGTCGCTCGATGCGATGTATGGTCACGCGGGCGGCCGAAGGCGGAGGCTCGGCATGATGACCAAATCGCGGCGCCGGCGGATCATCCGCGATCGTGCGCTATGTCGTGCTGACGGCCTGGGCGGTGATCGCGTTCTTCCCGATCTTCTGGATGATCTCGACCTCGTTCAAGCCGGATACGCAGTGGTTCGCCTGGCCGCCGGTCTATTTCCCCGACCCGCCGACGCTCGCGAACTATCTCAATGTGTGGTTCGGCGCGGAGGAATACGCCTCGACGCAATACGCGATCTCGTCGCAGAAGCCGCTGATCTCGCTGCTCAACTCGACCATCATCGCCACCACGTCGACGTTCCTCTCCGTGCTGTTCGGCTCGGTGATCGCCTACGGCGTGTCGCGCTACCGGATCCTGTCCGAGACGCGCATGTTCCAGCTTCTCATGCTGCGCATGATTCCGCCGATCGTCGTCGTCGCGCCGCTGTCACTCTATTACTCGGCGCTCGGCCTGCTCGACTCCAAAACTGGCCTCATCCTGATCTATTTCCTCACCACGCTGCCCTACGCGGTGTGGATGACCAAGAGCTTCATCGACGAGGTCCCGCGCGAAGATCGAGCAGGCGGCGGAGATCCTCGGCGCCTCGCGCTGGCGCACGGTGTTCGAGATCGTGCTGCCGCTGATCCGCTCGGGCCTGGTCGCGACCTTCCTGTTCATCCTGATCCTGACCTGGAGCGAATACCTGCTGGCACTGATCATCACCAAGACGCAGGTGACGACGCTGCCGGTCGAGCTGTCGAAATATCAGGGATCGACGGAGGGCCGCGTCTACGGACGCCAGGCCGCGCTGGCGGTCGGCATCACGATTCCGCTGATGATCGTCGGACTCATCATCCGCAAGCATCTGGCGCGCGGCTTCAGCTTCGGAATGGTGCGGAGGTAGCCGTGGCCCGCATCGAGCTCGTCGGCCTGAGCAAGTCCTTCGGCTCCGTGCCGGCGGTGAAGAATTTGAGCCTGACCATCGAGGACGGCGAGTTCGTCGTGTTGGTCGGGCCGTCGGGCTGCGGCAAGACCACGACGCTTGCGCATGATCGCCGGCTTCGAGGACCCGACCGCGGGCGAGATCCGCATCGACGGGCGCGTGGTCAACGATCTCGAGCCGCGCGACCGCGGCCTCGGCATGGTGTTCCAGACCCATGCGCTGTTTCCGCACAAGAACGTAGCGCAGAACATCGAGTTCGGCCTGCGCATGAAGAACCGTGCCCCCGGCGGAGCGGGCAACAGCGCGTGCGCGAGGTCGCCGAGATGGTGCGCATCGCGCACCTGCTCGACAAGATGCCGAGCCAATGCTCGGGCGGCGAGTCGCAGCGGGTCGCGCTCGCCCGCACGCTGGTGACCAACCCATCTACGTTCCTGCTCGACGAACCGCTGTCGAGCCTCGATGCCAAGCTGCGACGCGAACTGCGCGCCGAATGCGACCGGCTGCATCAGGCGCTCAAGCGCACCTTCATCTTCGTCACGCACGACCAGGAAGAGGCGATGACGCTCGCCGACCGGATCGTGGTCATGCGCTCGGGCGAGATCGTGCAGGTCGGCTCGCCGATGGAAATCTATTCGGATCCGGTCAACTACTTTCGTCGCCGACTTCTTCGGCTCGCCGTCGATGAATCTGTTGCGCGGCGAGATCGTGCAAGGAGAACGGTACCACTCGGTTTCGCTCGGCTCGCTTCGACCTCGCATTGCCCGAGCGCTTCAAAATGCAAAGCCGGCGCGGCCACGCTCGGTATCCGCCCCGAGCATGTCGGCGTCAACGGGCGGCACCGGCGACGATCGAACTTCCGGTGCGGCTGGTCGAGCCGCTCGGCAGGGATACGCTGCTCTACTTCGATGCCGGCACTGACCGAGCCTTCGTCGCGGTTAGCGAAGGCCTCGGCATGGCGGACGTCAAGGTCGGCGCGCGAATATTGCGCTTTCGTTCGATCCCGCGCCGGCTCTACCTGTTCGGAGCCGATGGCAAACGGATCGGCGGCGCGTCAACGCCCCGGAACTAAAAACAAATCAAGCGCCGAGGAGATCAATGGACTACCGCGAGAAGAGCGAAATCCGCGACGGCATGCGCATCGATTGGGACATGCCGATCAAGATGGACGACGGCGTCGTGCTGCGCTGCGACATCTACCGGCCGATCGCCGAGGGCAAATACCCGGTGATCATGACCTACGGCCCCTACGGCAAGTGGCTGCATTTCGAGGACCTCTACACCGACCAGTGGCGGCGCATGTGCGAAGACCACCCGGACGTGCCGACCGGCTCGACCAACAAGTACCAGTGCTGGGAGGTGGTCGATCCGGAGAAATGGGTGCCGGACGGCTACGTCTGCATCCGCGTCGACAGCCGCGGCGCCGGCCGCTCGCCGGGCGTCATCGACATCTGGTCGCTGCGCGAGGCGCAGGATCTCGCGCAATGCGTCGACTGGGCGGGCGTGCAGCCGTGGTCGAACGGCAAGGTCGGCCTCAACGGCATCTCCTATTACGCCGAGAACCAGTGGCAGACCGCGGCGCTGCAGCCCGAAGCATCTCGCCGCGATCTGCCCCTGGGAAGGCGCCGCCGACTTCTACCGCGACATGGCGCACCACGGCGGCATCTTCTGCCGCGGCTTCGTGCAGGACTGGTCGCGCGCGCAGGTCTACACGCGTGCAGAACGGCCGCGGCACGCGCGGCTTCAAGAGCCGCATGAACGGCGACTGGGTGTCCGGGCCGGAGACGCTGTCGGAAGAAGCAACTCGGCGCAGAACCGCCGCGATTTCTACGAGGACTGCATCTCGCGCAAGCTCGACACCGACGAGTACTGGCAGTCGCGCATGCCGGACTGGATCGAAGGTCAAGACGCCGCTGCTCTCGTCCGCCAACTGGGGCGGGCAGGGCCTGCATCCGCGCGGCAATTTCGAAGGCTTCGTGCGCGCCGCCTCCGAGCAGAAATGGCTCGAAGTGCCACGGCATCGAGCACTGGACGCATTTCTACACCGACTACGGCGTCGACGCTGCAGAAGAAGTTCTTCGGCCATTTCCTCAAGGGCGAGGACACCGGCTGGGGCAAGCAGCCGAAGGTGCTGCTGCAGGTGCGCCATCCCGGCGAGAGATTCGTCGAGCGGCACGAGAGCGAATGGCCGCTCGCGCGCACGCAGTGGACGAAGTTCTATCTGCATCCCGGCCGACATGACGATGTCGGCAGCAGCGCAGACGGCGGCGAGCTCCGTCACCTATGCGCGGCTTGAGCGACGGCGTCACGTTCCTGACCGAGCCGCTCGAGGAGGAGATCGAGATCACCGGGCCGATCGCCGCGAAGCTGTGGGTGTCGTCGGCGACCGAGGACGCCGACCTGTTCCTGGTGGTGCGCGCGTTCACGCCCGACCTGAAGGAGGTCACGTTCCAGGGCGCGCTCGATTCCCACACGCCGATCGCGCAAGGCTGGCTGCGCTGCTCGCACCGCAAGCTCGACCCGAAGCTCACGCTGCCCTACCGGCCCTATCACACCCACGACGAGGAGCAGAAGCTCAAGCCCGGCCAGGTCTACGAGGTCGACGTCGAGGTCTGGCCGACCTGCATCGTGCTGCCGAAAGGCTATCGGCTGGCGCTGTCGGTGCGCGGCACCGATTACGTCTATCCCGGGCGAGCCGGGCGCGGGCGTCGAGACGCTCGGCAAGGTGTGGACCGGCGTCGGCCCGTTCACCCACGACGATCCGCGCGACCGCCCGCCGGCAGTCTTCGGCGGCGACGTGACGCTGCATGCCGGCCCGGATCGGCACGCCCACGTGCTGCTGCCGGTCATTCCGAAGAAGTGAGCGCGGCCATTACCTCGTCGACATTGCAGGGAAATCAATCATGAGCTATCGCGAGGTCAGCGAAATCCGCGACGGAATGCGGATCGATTGGGACATGCCGATCGAGATGGACGACGGGCTGGTGCTGCGCGCGGACATCTTTCGGCCGATCAAGAAGGGCCGTTATCCGGTCCTCCTCAGCCACGGCCCCTACGGCAAGTGGCTGCACTTCGAGGATGGCTACAAGACCGCCTGGAAGCGCATGGTGGAGAAGCACCCGAGCGTGATGGCCGGCTCGACCAACAAGTACCAGAGCTGGGAAGTCTGCGATCCGGAGAAGTGGGTGCCGGACGGCTATGTCTGCGTGCGCGTCGATTCACGCGGCTGCGGCCGCTCGCCCGGCTACGTGCGAGCACTGGTCGCCGCGCGAGACCAAGGATTTCTACGACTGCATCGAGTGGGCCGGCCGCGCAGCCCTGGTCGAACGGCAAGGTCGGGCTTGAGCGGCATTTCCTACTACGCCATCAACCAGTGGCAGGTCGCGAGCCTGCAGCCGAAGCATCTCGCCGCGATCTGCGTCTGGGAAGGGTTCGCCGACTTCTACCGCGAGCTGTAGCCACAACGGCGGCATCTACAACACGTTCGCGCAGAACTGGTACGACATGCAGGTCAAGACCGTGCAGTACGGACTTGGCACCAAAGGCCATCGCAGCCGCATGAACGGCGACTGGGTGTCGGGCCCGGAGACGCTGACCGACGAGCGAGATGGGCGCCAACCGCTACGATCTCGGGCAAGACCTATTTCGCCCATCCGCTCGACGACGAGTATTACAAGGCCATGTTTCCGGATTGGTCGAAGGTCAAGGTGCCGCTGCTGTCGGCCGCCAACTGGGGCGGGCAGCCGCTGCATCCGCGCGGCAATTTCGAGGGCTTCTACCAGTCGGCGTCGAAGCAGAAGTGGCTCGAAGTGCACGGCATCGAGCATTGGACGCACTACTACACCGACTACGGCGTCGACCTTGCAGAAGAAGTTCTTCGACTATTTCCTCAAGGGCGAGAAGAACGGCTGGGACAAGCAGCCGCGGGTGCAGCTCAATGTGCGTCATCCCGGGCGAGAAGTTCGTCATCCGTCACGAGGACGACTGGCCGATCCCGCGCACGCAATGGACGAAGTTCCATCTCGCGGCCGACGGCGCACAAGCTCGTCGCCGAGCCGCCCGAAGGCGTCGGCGACGGTGACGTTCGACGCGCTCGGCGACGGCGTCACGTTCCTCACCGAGCCGATGGCGAAGGACGACCGAGATCACCGGCCCGGTCGCCGCCAAGCTTGCACGTCTCGTCGTCGACCGAGGACGCCGATCTCTTCCTGGTGTTGCGCGTGTTCTCGCCCGACATGAAGGAGATCGTGTTCCAGGGCGCGCTCGATCCGCACACGCCGATCGGGCAGGGCTGGCTGCGCGCCTCGCATCGCAAGCTCGACAAGAAGCTGACGCTGCCGTTCCGGCCCTATCACACCCACGACGAGAAGCAGCCGCTCAAGCCCGGCGAGGTCTACGAGCTCGACATCGAGATCATCCCGACCTGCATCGTGGTGCCGAAGGGCTATCGCGTGGCGCTTGAGCGTGCGCGGGCGCGACTACGTCTATCCCGGCGGCTCGGGCGGCAAGCTCTCCAACATGAAGAACGAGTTCACCGGCAACGGCCCGTTCCTGCACGACGATCCGCGCGACCGGCCGGTCGCGATCTACGGCGGCAAGACCACGATCCATTTCGGCGGCGGACGCGAGAATTTCGTGCTGTTGCCGATCATCCCCGATAAGCCAGCCACGAGCAGACCGGCGAAACGCAAGCCGACTTCACGCGGCGGATCGAAGTCCGCGCGGCGGCGCTGAGTTTCGCGCTGAGCACTTCAGGATGACGCAGGCGCTACAGCCCCAGCCGCGCCATCATGGGCGCCGGATAGCGGTCGCCCTGGGCAATGCCGGGCTTGAACATCCGGTCGAGCGCTGCGAGCGTCGTGTCGGATGGGTTGAGATCCGCCGCCTTGGCGTTCTCCTCCAGCCATTTCCGTTTGCTGGTGCCGGCAAGCGGTACCACCGGAGGCCTGCGGACCAGAAGCCAGGCAATGGCGAGCTGCGCCGGGGTGCAGCCTTCGGCGGCGGCAAGCTGCTTCAGCGCGTCGACGAGCTTCTGGTTCTGCTGCGCATTCGCCGACCTGGAAACGCGGCATGTCGCGCCGGCACGTCGTTCTGCGGCACGGCGTCGCCGGTCGCGACCACGCCGGTCAGGAATCCGCGGCCGAGCGGTGCGTAGGCGACAAAGCCAATACCCAGTTCATGGCAGAGCGGAAGGAGCTCCTGCTCGACGTCGCGGGTCCACAATGAATACTCCGTCTGCAATGCCGCCATCGGGTGGACCTTGTGCGCGCGACGGATCGTGTCCGCTCCCGCTTCGGAAATTCCAAGGTGCCTGATCTTGCCCTGAGCCTTGAGCTGCACCATGGCGCCGACTGTATCCTCGATCGGCACGGTATCGTCGACGCGATGGATGAAATAGAGATCGATATAGTCGGTGCCGAGCCGCTTGAGGCTCTTGTCGCAGGCCTCGATCACATAGTCTGGATTGCCCCTTGGCGCCGGGCTTGCCATCCGGCAACCGGATATTGCCGAACTTGGTCGCGAGAATGTACTTGTCCCGTTGCCCCTTCAACGCGCGGCCGACAAGTTCCTCGTTGGCTCCGTTCGCCCCATAAGCGTCAGATGTGTCGATGAAGTCGATACCGAGATCCGACCGCCCGATGCAGCGTGGCGATCGCCTCCTCGGGATCAGGAACGCCATAGATCGGCGTCATGCTCATGCAGCCAAGCCCGATAGCCGACACATCGAGAGAGCCAAGCTTTCTGCGTCCGATCATGATCGTGCCAATGCCTCAGTTTAGGAGAGACCCGGATGGTCGAATACCGACGAAGTGGTGTCAATCGAAACAAGCATGCACCATCTCTGGAAAACCAAAATCGATACAACGGCTGAGAGAATAGCCACCATGGTGGCGGCGTTACGGCCGGCTCGTGACAATCACCAGCCTCTCTCAGCCCCTGTGGAGATCCGACGCCGGTACTGCGTCGCCTGATTCCCTACGTCACGCCAACTGGTTCAATTTGCGACCGGGACCGCTCCACTCGATGTGAGCTGTGAGATTTTGACGCGCGTTTCGTGTATCTGGTCGCAAAACACAATCGATTTATGTTATCAATCACCAATCGATAGTTCGTTTCAAAGACGGACCAGTTTGACGGGGAGCAAGCGTGCAAAAGTCCAACTGAACACACGAGGCAATTGTGGGACCCATGGTCACGCCGAAATGGAACACGAATTTCTTGATCGCTGCCGCTCTATTTGGCCTCACAGTAATCGGAATGCGCGTGCCGGAGGGTCGTACGGAAGAAGCGCCGCGGGCGACTTCGGCCGAAGATTTGGTGGACAAGCGTTGGCAGGCAGTGGCTCCAGGCCAGGTCGAACCTTCGTCGGGGGAGATCAGGATCGCGGCAGCGACTGTCGGGCGCATCGGTGAAGTGCTGGTCAAATCTAACGACACAGTTTTCGCCGGTGAGCCACTGATCCGACTTGATGACGAGGAAGCGCGGGCGCGGCTCGCCATGGTGGAAGCGCAGGTTGCTCTGCGCAAACGCGTGCGCAATGACGAAACCGCGTCCGCCCGGGCTGCCGATCGGCGCCGGGCCGAGGAACTCGCTCGCGGATGCTGAAAGAGCGTTTGTAGAGGCGCGAGCCGCCATGGACAAAGCTGCGGCCGCAAGGCGTAGCAGTGGCGGAGCGGACGGTCTCCTCGACGTTGCCCGAGTGGCATTTTCGCGCACGCAGGATCGTCTGAAGCAGCAACAGGCTGAGCTTCGCCGGATCGAAGCTCAGTCAAACACGCCCCTGCCAAGCCCAGCCGAAGGTCAACTCAATGTCGCACGTGCCGAGTTGGCGGTTGCGCACGCGGTACTTGAAAAAATGACGATTCGAGCGCCGATTGCCGGCACGGTGCTGCAAGTCAGTGCCAAAGCGGGTGAATTGGCGACGCCATCGTCGTTGCAACCGCTGGTGCTGCTTGGCGATGTCTCGGCTCTACGCGTGCGCGCGGAATTGGATGAACGTGACTTCGGGGCAATCAAGATAGGCCAGTCCGTCCTGGTACGGGCGGCCGCCTTTCGTGAGCGCGGTTTCGCAGGGAAAGTCTCCTCCATAGCTCCGCTTGCCGAGCCCGGACGCATCAACTCGCGTGGCCTTCGCAATCCCGACGACAAAGTCGTGGAAGTGCTTGTTGATTTAACCGACGCCGGCCAACTTGCAGTCGGGATGAGAGTGGATGTGTATTTCCGGTATCCCAGTCCGCCAATTCAAAAAGCACAATAACCTCGTCAGCTTCGTTTTGCAGGTGAGGCGCGGGTTCGTTTAAGGCAGTTTGTAATTGGTGCAAAATTATTCATCAGCGCGAGACAAGCCAATGCGCCCCCGCACAACGCCTAGGTTGCCTTTGATCTTGATACTTGCGTCGAGAAATTTGTTTCACGACCGCATTCGACTGGCTGCGACTATCGTCGGAGTCGTCTTCTCGATCGTTTTGGTGACGGTGCAGCTCGGCCTATACGTAAGTTGTCAGCGGATGATCACGACGATGATCGACCATGCGCGAGCCGATCTGTGGGTTGTGCCGTTGGATGCGAGAAGCTTTGAGGACATTTCCATGTTGGAAGGACAGGAGCGATTTCAAGCATTGGCGACTCCCGGAGTTGCGGAAGCGATACCGCTCGTCGCCGGCTTCTCAAGGTGGCGCAAACCCAACGGCGGGACGATAGGGGTCATCGTAGTCGGGATGAACATGGATGAGGATGGGTTGCGTCCGTGGAATGTGGTCGAGGGCAGCATTGAAGATCTCTCGATTCCAAACGGGATCGCCATCGATCGCTCGTATTTCGGGAGTCTCGGTGTCACCGGGATCGGCCATCAGGGAGAAATTCGCGATCAAAAAGCGCGCGTCGTCGCTGTTACCAATCTGATCCGGTCCTTTACAACGGCTCCGTATGTTTTCACTACGTTGGATCGGGCGCGGTCATTTCTGGGGGTAGGCCCGAACAGCAACACCTACTACCTCATTCAAGTCGCACCCGGCGCCGATATCGACAGCGTTCGCAGACGTCTGGCCAGCAATCTTCCGGATGCCGAAGTCATCACGCCCGAAGAGTTTCACAGCCGCAGTCTTACGCAATGGTTATACAGCACAGGTGCCGGCGCGGCGCTCATCGCCGGGGCTATTCTCGGAGTCATCGTGGGAACGGTGATCGTCGCGCAAACGCTTTATTCCAACACTAAGGATCATCTGAATGAATTCGCAACTTTGCGCGCCATAGGGTCATCCGCCTTCTATATCCACCAGGTGATTCTCTGCCAGGCATTGTTGAGTGCCGTGATCGGCTTTTGTATTGCTGCGTTATTGGGCTTGGTTATTGTCGAGGCAACGGCCCACAGCGCGGTGCCTGTTGTCATGACTCCGAAGCTTACGCTGGGCTTGTTCGTGCTCACGGTCTTCATGTGCGCGATTTCCGCCGTTTCGGCAATTCTGAAGGTGACGCGCATCGACCCGGCGGTGGTTTTCACCCGATGAGCAAAATTGCGGTCGAAGCAATCGACATCGTAAAATCCATGGGCCAGGGGGCCGGACGAGTCTGGGCCCTCAAGGGCGTGAGCTTGGCACTGGCGGGAGGGGAATTGACTCTTCTGATGGGCCCGTCGGGCAGCGGCAAAACGACGCTGCTGTCGGTGATAGGATGCATTCTTTCACCCACCGAGGGAACGGTCCGAATTCACGGGCGCACGACGACGGGCGCCCGGCCAGAGGAACTGGCAGCGCTCAGGCGTCACCACGTCGGATTCATTTTCCAGTCCTACCATCTGTTTCCGACCCTTGTTGCGGAAGAGAATGTTCGCATGCCGCTGGATGTGCGCGGCGAGCGTTCCGAAGCCGCCGTTGTCAAGGCACAGAAAGCCCTGGCGGTCGTTGGTCTCTCACATAAGACGAATTCCTTTCCGCGGGATCTGAGCGGCGGCGAGCAGCAGCGCGTTGCGATAGCACGCGCGATCGTCGGAGACCCTTCAGTGGTCCTTGCTGACGAGCCAACGGCGGCGCTGGACAGTGAGAATGGTCATGCCATCATGACCGTGCTGGCCGATATCGCAAAGGATCCGACCCGTGCAGTGTTTGTCGTGACGCACGACCCGCGTATATTGCCATTCGCCGACCGAATAGTGCGCATAGAAGACGGGCGACTAGTGAGCGACGAGCGGGGCGCCGCGCGGCTCAATTGAGGCATTCGATGGCATTTGCCGGGCCGAGGCCCAAGAGGAAGGTACTGCTGCTGGTCGCCCTGGCGGGCGTAGCGACGGCTGGCCCGGAATTCGGAACAAGCAAGGGGGCCAAACTGGCGGCCGCGTCCCAACTGACGCGCGCCGCTCCTGCGGAGCAGAAGCGCTGGGAAGCCGCGGCGCCTGGACGCGTCGAATCGTGGTCGCGCGAGATCAGAATATCGGCGGTCATTGTCGCCCGGATTGCCGAGGTCCTGATTCAACCCGCCGACAAGGTTTCCATCGGCGATCTGCTGGTCCGCCTTGAGGACGGTGAAGCCTTGGCAAGACTGGCAGCGGCTGAGGCCCAAGTCGACGACCGCAGACGCGCGCTCGACGATCAGACCCAGCCCAATGGATCGGCGGAACGACTCCGGGCCGGGGATTTGGTTGCCGACACCGAAAGAGCGGTTGCCCGCGCTCGTTCCACGTTCGACAGCATTGTTGCCGCACGGCGAGCCGGCACCGCCACCGAATCCGACGTCGCGGACGCCCGGTCGGCTTTATTGCGTGCGCAAGATGGGCTCAAACACCAGCGCGAAGCGTTTCGAAAGATCAAGATCGCGCCGGATGCTCCATTGCCGAGTTCGAACGGAAGCCGCCCTCGCAATCGCCCGAGCCGAATTGACGGTCGCCGAGGAGGCCGTCGAAAGGACGAGAATCCGCGCGCCGCTCGCAGGTACAGTACTAAAGGTCCAGGCTAAGACCGGGGAACTGACAGGTCCATCATCGGAGCAGCCGCTGGCAATTCTTGGCGACCTGTCGGGACTTCGTGTACGAGCAGAACTGGAAGAACGCGATATTGGCAAGGTCAACGTCGGTCAGCGCGCAATCGTACGCGCAGATGCTTTTCGTGGTCGCGACTTCGAGGGCAAGGTTTCTTCAATAGCCTTAGTTGTTGGGCCGGGGCGGATCAGTGCGCGGGGCCCGCAAAAACTTATGGACGTCGATGTCTTGGAAGTCGTGGTTGATTTGACTGACGCGGCTTTGCTCATCGCCGGCATGAGAGTGGATGTATTTTTCAGCTCCGACAAGTAAGGCTCAAATTTCCGGAACTCAGCGGCGGCTTAAAGCCGGGTCGCAAACCACCTTCACTACATCTCTGAATAGCGGTTTGACCAGTTTTGCAACCTCTCGTAGGATTAAGCTATCGACAATCTGAACGGCAATCCGCGATAATCCAAGCGGACACTTCACCCGGAGAAACGATTTGCATACCTCCAATCGGGATGCCCTCGAGACGGAGATATTGGACATCCTTGTGCAGGAGACAAAGCTTGAGCGATCCCGGGTGACACCAAATGCAACCCTTGAAGAGTTGGAGCTACAGTCAATCGACTTGGTTGAGGTCATGATCGCTCTGGAGGAAAGGTTCGGAGTTTATGTCCCAATGGACAGCGGCGTAGCCGAGGCGAAAAATGTTGACCAGTTCGTGAAGGCCTTAGCGTCCCACATTCGCAAGTCACGCGAGTAAAAACTTGGAATCCCGGCGTGTCGTTATCACCGGAATGGGGGCCGTTTCCGCCTCTGGTATCGGGGTTAAAGCCTTGTGGCAGGCGGCGCGGTCGGGACGAACTGGAATCGGCGAACCCACGTTCACGCGACCGGCCGGAAACCGGGTGCAGCTGGCCGCGCAAGTTACGGACTTCGACCCAGCCGATTGCATTCCACCCGACATGCTCCCGGTGTGCGACCGCTTTGCGCAGTTTGCCATTGCTGCCGCCGAAGAGGCTGTCTCGCAGGCTGGACTTTCGGACCATCTGCCGCTCGGAGACCGCACGGCGGTTATCGTCGGAACTGGAATCGGCAGCGGAAACACGCTTGATCAAGTGCACTATGATTTCTATGTGGGGGACCGCCGTACCAATGCATTGGTGGTTCCACGAGTGATGCCGAGTTCAGCTTGTTCGCTGCTCAGTATTCACTTCGGCTGCCGAGGCCCGACATTTACGATCAGCAGTGCTTGTGCCTCATCGACCCAAGCGATCGGACTTGGCATGTTGTTCATTCGTCAAGGCCTGGTCGATCGAGCGATTGTCGGTGGCAGCGAAGCCAGCATTACGCCTTGTTCTTTCCGCGCCTGGGAGGCACTCCGGGTCCTGACACCGAATTTTTGCCGGCCGTTCTCCAAAGGCCGGAATGGGATGGTGCTCGGCGAAGGTGCCGGCATTTTCGTCCTTGAAGACGAAGCATCGGCGAACGCACGAGGAGCAGAGCCCCTGGCTGAGATCGCAGGTTACGGGACGTCATGCGATGCGAATGACATTATTCGAGCAAATGTTGATGGCGCGGCTGCGGCCATGAAGCTCGCGCTGCATGACGCCGGAGCGGCGCCCGAGTCTATTGATTATGTGAACGCCCACGGCACCGGGACACTCCTCAACGATTCTGTAGAATCCGAGGCGTTGAGGCGCGTATTCGAGGCGAGAATCATGGAAATTCCTGTATCTTCAACCAAGCCGATTCATGGACATGCGCTTGGCGCCGCGGGCGCTATCGAGCTGGCGATCACGGTCAGCGCTTTGCGTGAAGAAACTGCACCGCCCACGATCAACTGGTTGGAGTCGGATCCAGGTTGTGGGTTGGATACCGTACCGAATTCCGCCCGTGCGATCCCGATAAGGACAGCGATGTCGAATTCTTTTGCCTTCGGAGGCATCAACGCGGCTCTGGTCGTAAGGAGCATGAACTAGAGAGCGCCGCTGCAAGCAAGGAACGGGTGGTCCTCCGGCGAGCATCCATAGACCAATGCCGACAACAGGTTTGATCGATGAGCGGTGAGGTTGGCAATCGCAGTTCGCTGAACTCGACCGGAGCGTTTTTCTTGTTGCCGCTGTATCTTACTGCCGCGCTGGTCGGGTTTTTGTTCGGCGGCATATGGCTTTGGACGGGTATCGTCGTCTATGTGCTTGTCGTTCTGTTGGCCGACAATATCGTGGCGGAATCCGATGAGGTTCCGAGTGAACAATCCGGGCTATTGCCGAGCATCGCCTGCTATTCAACCCTGCCTTTGGTCATTGGAAGCTCCGTGCTGTTTGCGTATCATTTAAGTCCGGAGGATGCGTTGGGTTTGGAGCAGGCGGTAGGCTTCGCCTTCGCGTTTGATCTCGCGGCCGCAAGAAACAAAACCGAATACTGGCATCTGATGGGCGGCGTATTTTCAATGGCGACCGTCTATTCGCTTGCTGGCGGTATCGTGGGTCACGAGCTCATGCACCGGGTCGACAGCCTGCGCGATCGGACCTTTGCGCGGCTGATTCTTGCATTTTGCATGAATACGACATTGGTCATTGAGCATGTATTTGGGCATCATCGCACCGTTGCTACCCCAGAAGATCCAACAACGGCGGCTCGCGGCGTTGCCTTTTGGCGCTATCTTCCACGCTCCGTCGTTGTTGGCGACCGAAATGCTTTTCGATACGAAGCAAAACGGCTTGCGCGGCAAGGCCGATCGCGCTGGCATTGGAGAAACCCGGCAATAACGTGGCAGTTCGCTACGCTCGGTATCGCCGCGTGCTTCACGTATCTCGCTGGTTGGTGGGGCCTCCTGGGATTTCTGGCAGCGGGTGTTCTGGCAAGAATCATTATCGAAGCTTTCAATTATGTCGCTCACTACGGTTTGGTGCGGGTTCCAAACCGGCCAGTATTCCCTCGTCATTCGTGGAATTGCTACCGCGCCCTATCGTCTGGAATATTTCTCAACCTTCCGCGCCATTCGAGCCACCATTGCAACGCGTCCAAGTATTTCTGGCAATTGCAATCCGACCGGACAGCACCGACGTTGCCTTATCCAATCGGAGTAATGATCGTGATCGCGCTTTTCCCCCCTCTATGGCATCGGGTGATGATGCCGAGGCTTGCCGATTGGGATGCTACGATGGCCTCCGAGGAGGAGCGCGCGTTGCTGGCCTGCGATGGTGCGTTGACCGATCTTGATCTAAAGGCGGGGCAAAAACCGTTCTCCGCTTTCACTGCTCGTTGAGCCTGGACAGGGTTCCCCACGATAGAGGAAACCGACCAAGGCTGCGATCCCTGCACAGTGAGGAGTCTCATCAAAGTGGTGGCCTTTAGAGTGTTCGGCTTGCGCGTCTTGCTTGTTCTCTATCGTGTTCTTTATCGGGGCACCGCATGAAGATATTGTCGGTCCGGCATGCAGTCCCGTCAACTGTTGTCGACAATGACGAAATTATCCGACGGGTGAAGTCCGCCAGCGGTGCCGCGCTTAAGCCCAAGGAGGCCGCGCGAGTTGAAGCGAAGATCAGAGATTTCCTCAAACGCGTGGGAACATCGAAGCGCAATACGCTCGCTGCGGACAAATCTGCAATCGATATCTTGCGCTCGGCTATCGATCAGGCGCTCGCAGCGGCAAACGTCAACGCGAAGGATCTTGATTTCATCATATATGCCGGGGTCAGCCGTGGCTGGCTTGAACCGTCTATGGCATCTCTGGTCCAGCGTGAGATCTCCGCGGGCAAAGCCGCGTGCTTCGACATCATGGAAGCTTGCGCAAGCTGGATGCGGGCAATTCACGGTTGCTCAGTCTTTTTGCAAGTCCGGAACCTACTCTCTGGGAATGATCGTGAATTGCGAGTGTGCTACCGCCAACCTTGCACCGTGGGACGTGGGCAACGGCGACAATATCGAACGGTCGCTTGCCGCATATTCCATCGGCGAAGCCGCGACCGCGACGGTGGTCAGGGGCGACAAGGATAGCGACCTCTACGTCGCCATGCGTTCTTTCGGTGAGCATTGTGACTTGTGTATGATTCCACTCGCGAGCGCGCGGAGCTTCATGCCCTCATTCGACGAGGGGCGGGATGCGCCAAACCGGTTTTATTCGGATACGGAACAGCTTTTCAGAAAGACGATTCAGCATCTGCGAGACACGTTCTACAGTGACCCGGTGCTTCCTGGACGTGAACATGACGTTTTTTTCACGCACGCGGCGACCGCGAAGACCGGCGCCTTTGCCAAGCGAAAGTTGGGTATTTCCCAGGGCCGCTGGTATTGCACTCACACACGCTACGGCAACACCGTGGCAGCTTCCGTACCGCTTGCAATGAGCTGCGCCACCGATGATGGAGTGTTGGAGCGCGGCAGCCGGTTGCTTGCAATCGTCGGTAGCGCTGGCATATCCGTAGGATTTCTCAGCCTTACGTATTGAGCAGCAGCCGCAATGGATAGTTTTTCGATAGCGCGCTGAGGCACACCTGCCGTCCGGCCCTGTCGCTAAAACGATCTGCCGATCATCAACCAGGATCAGGTTCGGTTCCGGCTCGCTGCGCTGGGCGGGGAGGGGAGCGTCCTTATCCAACCTCAGATGCGTGCGCGTCTCGTGTAGTAGAGCAAGATTTTAGAATCCCACGCAAATGCTTTTCGCCAAGGATCAGCACATGATCCAGGAAACGGACGTTCTGCGAATTACTTTGCCGGGAAACCGGCAACCTAGTCGGCCTTGATGCCCATTTCGGTGACGAACTGCCCGTAGGTTGCGTAGAAGCTGTCGATGTGAGCCTTGACGCCGGCGATGGTGTTTTCGGCGGGCTCCGGGACGGTGTGACCGAACGCGATCAGCTTGTCGCGCACCTCCTTATTGCCAAGTGCCGCCGCGATCTCCTTGTTCAGGTAGGTCTGGATCGCTTCCGGAAGGCCCTTCGGCCCGATCACAAAGTTGGTGATCTGGATCGCGACGTCGATCCCGGATTCGCGGATCGTCGGAACGTCGGGCATCCTGGACGATCGCTTGTCGCTGGCGATCGCAAGCGGGATCACCTTGCCCTCCTGGATCTGCGGCAGCACCAGCGTCTGGGTGTCGAACATGACCTGGACGTCGTTCGCCAGCAGCGCCTGCATCATGGGGCCATTGCCGCGATAGGGCACATGGACCATATCGACCTTGGCGAGTTTAATGAATTGCGCCCCGGTGAGGTGCTGCGGGCCGCCGGTGCCGGACGAACCCCAGTTGATCTTGCCCGGATTGGCCCGCGCGTACGCCATGAACTCGCCAAATGTCTTGTAGCGGGAAGCATTCACGTTGTTGGCCACCAGCACGAACGGATACGAATAGACCGCAGCGACCGGCGTGAAGTCGTTGCTCGGGTGCCAGGGCAACTTTTGCAGCGCGGCAAGCGTCGCATGCGAACTGGTGGTGAGGAGCAGCGTGTAGCCGTCGGGGTCCGAACGCATCAGTTCGTTGACCGCGATGGCGCCACCGGCGCCAGGCTTCGCCTCGACGATGATGGGCTGGCCAACCTGTTCCGTAAGCCTTTGGCCGACGATGCGCGCCACCACGTCGGTGCCGCCGCCGGCGGCGAATGGGATCAGGATACGGATCGGCCGATTGGGATATTTGGTCTGGGCGAAAGCGCCAGGCGTCGTGGCGGCCAGGATGGCGGCAAGCGATCAGTGTGCTGAACAGGGGCTTGATCGGCATGGCGGGCTTTCGTTGTAGGCGCTCACGAAATGGGGTTGGTCAACGGCGGCTCGAATACGCCAAGTGAGCGCAGGTAGCGCGCGCTGTTGGCGGCGTCCTCTCGCGGCGTGCCGAGAGACGCCTGGTGCATGGTGACGTAGCCATCGTAGCCGATCTCGGCCAGCGCGCCCATAATGTCGGGGAAATCGATTCCGCCAGGCTCCCACATCGGAATCTGGTCGAACGAAATTTCGCCGCGGCGCCAAGTCAGAATCTTGGATTGGCCCGCAGGGTGGATGCGGTGATTCTGCAAATAAACGTTGATGATGTGGGGCGCGAACCGCTTGATGATCTCGCGGCCGTAAGGCTCTCCGCATAGCTCGAGGTTGGCGGGCTCGTAGGTCAGTCCGAAGTTGCTGCGACCGATGCGGCGCAGTACGTCGAGCGTGCCGTCGATGGTTTCAAACAGAGATTTGGTATGGCACTGATGGGCAAGGCGGATACCGCGCTCGTTCGCCTCGTCGGCGGCGCGCTGCGCCCACGGGATGTCTTCGTCCTTGCGCAAGGCGACGCGGACGATATCCGCGCCGAGTGTCTCCGCAAGATCGAGGTAAGGACCGATCCGGCGCAGCGCCTGCGGGCCGTCGTCGGTGTTCTCCGGGATCGGAAAATCGCCGGTCACCATGGAAACACCGAGCCCGAGCTCGCGCAGCATCCGACCGTGGCCGATGAGTTCAGCGTGAGGCGTCTGGATGCTCAGTTGCGAGGCGCGCATGCACAGCCCGTGATAGCCGCTTGCGACGGCGATGTCCGCGAGTTCGGCGAGCGACAGTGCCGCTTCACGCTTGGCGAAGAACTTCTCGCCGATGCGGGCGGATAGGCAGAGTTTCACGGCAAAATTCTCATCTCGACGGGTGTGTGCTGCCAAACCAGGCGGACCGTGCCGCTGTGGTGATTAAAGCTCTTCCGGCTTGATCTGGGACAGCATCGCCTGCCGCCGGCCTTGATGTCCTGCTGCTACTCCCATGTTTGAACCACCTTGACTTGTCCTTCAAGGCCAATAAGCGCAAGTGGCCTGCACCCAGATTGGATGACACGCGGTTAAGCAAATCCAACCCTCTGCTCGATCTCATAAGGTTCAGGCAGCGCGCTGATGATCTGAAAGGGGCGGCTAATGTTGCCCGGAATCGCCTATCCGGGACTTGCAGTCCCCGCCCTTGTTGGCGCACGCTTTCGCCGAGCGCCGCGGGAGCGATCCGATGAACAACGCGGATGTAAGCTTCATTCGCGCCGGCAAGCTTGCCGACTTGCGCGCCCGCGGTCGCGTGGTCGTCGGTACGCCGACCGGGGCGGTGTTGGTCGTGGTTCATGGCGACGACGTGGTGGCGCTCGACAACCGCTGCCCGCATATGGGCTTTCCGCTCCATCGCGGCAGTATCGAGGACGGCATCCTCACCTGTCACTGGCTTCATGCGCGCTTCGATCTGCGCAGCGGCTCGACCTTCGATCTTTGGGCCGACGACGTGCCGGTACGCGCCGTGCGGATCGTCGACGGCGACGTCTGGGTGGCGGCCGAGCCGGCGGTGCGCGCGGAAGCGTCTCATTGGTGTCGTCGTCTGCACGATGGTCTTTCGCACAATATCAGCTTGGTGATCGGCAAGGCGGTGCTGGGCGCGACGGCGGCGGGCGTGCCGGCTGCTGACCTCGTTCGCGACGCCTTGCTGTACGGCGCCACCCATCGCGATCGCTGGAGCGTCGGGCTGACCACGCTAATCGCCTTGGCCGATCTGCTTCCGGTGCTCGACGATGACGATCGCTACCTCGCGCTGTTCCACGGCATCGGCGCGGTCGCCGACGACTGCGAGGGCCAGTCGCCGCGTACCGACAGTGAGCCCTTGGGCGGCGTAGTGCCGCTTGAGACGCTCGCGCGCTGGTTCCGCCACTGGGTGCGCGTGCGCCACCGCACTGGCGCGGAGCGGACGCTTCGCACGGCGATTGCGGCAGGTGCTGCGCCGCAATGGCTTGCCGCGACCACCTTGACTGCGGTCACTGACCGCTACTTCGCGGATGGAGGCCACGCCCTCGACTTCCTCGCAAAGGCGTTCGAGGGCATGGATTTGATCGGCTGGCAGTACGCCGACGTCGTGCTGCCGGCGATCGTGCCGGTCCTCACGGCGTCATTAGGCCGGGAGGAATCCGACAGCTGGCGCCACCCCGTCGATCTCGTCGCGCTCACGGAACGCATGGTCCGCGATTTACCGGCCGCGCTCTTGGCGGGCCGGTCGCGGCGCGGCTCCTGGCAGGATCATGCCGCGCTCGGGCGGCTCGTTCTTGGCGAAGACCCGGAAGCCATCCTCGCGGCGCTGTTGGCCGCGCTCCGCGAAGGCGCCGCGCCCACCGACGTCGCGCGAGCGGTTGCCTTCGCCTCCGCCTTACGCATAGTCCATTTTGCTACCAGCAACGATCACGCGGATTGGGAGAGTGCGCACCATACCTTCAGCTACGCCAACGCCGCGTTCTGTCTCATCGAACGGGCGACCGCCGGCGGTGCCGACTTTGAGACTGAGGCCCTCTGCCTGCGTGCGGCGCTCCATGGCGCGCTTGCGGTCTATCTCGGTCGTTACCTCAACGTGCCTCCCGCGCGCCTGCCGCGCGGCGTAAACGACGCGGACCTCGCGCCGGAGGCGATTCGGCGCGCGTTTCTCGACGCCTGCGACCGCCAGCAGCAGATCGCGGAAGCTGGGCGGCTCGCGGCCTGCCACCTCGCCGCCGGCCATCCGCCAGCCAATCTGATCGCGCTGATGGGCCATGCCTTGTTGCGCGAGGACGCCGGCTTTCACATGGTGCAAAATCTGCAAGCAGCCGTGCGGCAGTACCTGGGTTGGCACGGTGACCCGGAGGCTGCGCCGATCCTTATTGCCGCGGCGCGCTATCTCGCCGCCCACTCACCGACTCTGCGGGCGCAATATCAAACTGCTCAGGTCGCACGGCGGCTGATGCTGAGCGGGGTCGTGCACGAAGACGCCGTCACGGAGGAGATTTGAAAATGCACTCGGCCTCGGTGAGGGCTTTTTTCCGCTTCGCCGTTTCCGCTTAATTTCAATCCAATCCAATGCCAACGTGATTCCGGCTTGGCTTCCTCTTACCGCTGGCCGGCGACAATCGGCCCCATCTCGGCAATGGCCTTTTCGCGCTGCGCCATGAGCTCGGGCGTGTCCGGAACGACCTGGGCTTTGCCCGAGTGAACCAGTTTGGCGAAGTCGCTTGTGCCGGCGGTGCTGTAGTCGCTCGCAGACGTCGCTTGCTCACGTGCCGTCTTGCCTTCCGGAGTGGCGAGGAAGCCGGCCAGGAGCCGTGCCGCGTTCGGGTTCGGCGCCTTCTCCATCACCGTTGCGACGAACTGGCCGAGCACGATCGGCTCCGGCACCACATACTCGATCTTCAGTCCGCTGCGCCCCCAGCGGCGCACCAGCGAATCCACTTCGCCGACGCTGTAGATCCTTTCGCCGGAATTGATGATCGGCTCGCGGGGCGAGCGCGTGAGCAGGATGTCGTTAGCGATGAGGCCGCGCACGAACTCGACCGTCTTGTCCTTGCCCCAGGGGATCGTTAGCCCACCAGTGAGGCGCGGCAGGAGAAACAGGCTCGCAGTCGTCTTGCCCTTGAATTTCTGGTCCGCCATTTCATCCCAGCGCTTGGGCAGGTCAGCCTTGTTGAACAACGCGCTGTTGTAAGCGACCACATAGGCCATGTTGTTCGTGAAGGCGGCGCGTCCGCCGTAGGTGACGGTTGCGCCGGTGACGCCGAACGGCGACCAGTCCACTTTCGCCAGCAGGTCGCGTTGCATCAGCGGCGCGACGCCGGTCAGCGAGTGCCAGAACACGTCGATCTGGTGCCGGCCGGCGCGCGCCTCCGCGATCGCCTTGGTGGCGATGTCATTGTCGCCGATCCATTGCACCTCGATGCCGGGGAACATCGCGTTGAACGCTTTAGGAATCCAGTTCACTTCGCCCTGCTGAGTACCCCAGATCATCACACGGCCTTCGGCCTTTGCCTTGTCATATAGCTGCTTCGCCTCGGGCGAATCCTGCCAGGCGGCTTGCGCAGGGACGCTGGTGGCGAGCAAGACGGAAACGAGCAACGCACCCGGCATCTTCATGGCCTTCCTCCTGTCTCGATCAGTTGATTGTCGCGTTGGCGGAATACCGACCCTTCCAGGGTCACGATCTCGATCCAGACCGGCATGCCCTTGTCCAGATCGAGGTCCGGCGAGATCTGCAGGCGCACGGATAACTCGCCGCCGAGGTGCACCTCGCATTCCATGTTGCCACCCTGGAAGGTCAGCCGGCGCACATGGCCCGCCAGCACATTGTCCGCACGCTCGGGTCGCTCGCGCGCGATCCGCAATTGGCTGGGCCGTAGCATGACGTTGACGGCCTCGCCAGGTGCGAGTGGCGCGGCAAGGGCGAGGCGATGGGCGCCCTCGCCGTCGAGCACGATTTGAGCCAAGCCGTTCGCCGCCTTTTCGGTCCGGCCCGGCATGACATTGGCCGAACCCAGGAACAGCGCGACGAACGGAGTGTGGGGGCGGCCGTAGATCTGGCGCGGTACGCCCTCCTGAACGATATGCCCGCGGTCCATCACCGCGATGCGTTGCGCCAGAGAGAAGGCCTCGGATTGGTCGTGCGTGACGAACATGGCCGTGACGCCGATCCGCGAGATCAGATCGGCCAGTTCCTTGCGCATCGTCTCGCGCAATCGCGCATCGAGGTTGGAGAGGGGCTCGTCGAGCAGCAATAGCGCGGGACGGCGCACGATTGCGCGAGCAAGCGCCACGCGTTGCTGCTGACCGCCGGAGAGCCGTGTCGCCGGGCGGCGTGCGAAGTCCTCCATGTTCACCAGCCGCAGCACGTCCATGACGCGGTCGCGGATCTCGGTCGTTGCCACGCGCGGCCGCTCCACCCGCAGCGGATATGCGACATTCTCGAATACGTCGAGATGCGGCCAGATCGCATAAGACTGGAACACCATCCCGATCGGTCGCCGGTGCACCGGCACGAACACTCCGGCTGCAGGGTCGGATACGACCTCGTGACCGATGCGGATCACGCCAGCGTCCGCGCGCTCTAGCCCCGCTACGCAGCGCAGCGTCGTCGTCTTGCCACAGCCGCTCGGCCCGAGCAGGGCATAGCACTCGCTCTCCTTGACCTCGAAGCTGACGCCGTCGATCACCGTGGTGAGGCCGGTATCGGTAGCGAACGACTTCTTCAGGCCCGAGACAACGAGCATGAGTTCACTCCGACGCCGACCGCGGGATGATGTAGCGGCGAGCGATGAAGATCATCGGAAACACCATCAGCATGATGAAGGTCGCCAGCGCGGCCGACGGCATCGGTTGCCCGTTCTGGAAGAGCTGCCAGAGCAGCACGGGCAGCACGATGTTGTCCGCGCTGTGAAGGATCAGCGGGATGGTGAATTCGCGTGTACTCACAATGAATATCAGGATGAAGCCCGACATCAGCGCCGGTAACAGCAGGGGAACGACGATCCGCATCTGGGTCGCAAGCCACTTTGCGCCCGACGTGGCGGATGCCTCCTCGAGCTCGGCATGGATTTGTAAGAGCCCGGCACGCGCGATGCGGGTCGTGGCGGCAATGCGATAGGCAGAGGCAAGGACTAGGATCCAGACCGTGCCATAGATCCCGATCGGCACCGACAGATAGAGCATCATCACCGCCAGCGCGACGATCACCGAGGGGATGCCGATGGACATGAAGGACAAAAAGTCCAGCCCGCGCCGGCCCCACCATTGTGAGCGGGTGATGATCCAACCGAGCAGTGCTCCGACCGTCGTCGAGACCAGTGCGGTGCAGAAGGCGACCAGGAGCGTGTTGCCGACTGCGCGCCAGAAACTCGCATTCGCCATCACCTCGCGATAAGCGCCCAACGTCGCCTTGCCGAGATTGTCGAAGGACGGCGCGTTGTAACCGAGCACGCTGGTCCAAGCGAGAGTGAGCGCGGGCAGGGCGACGGCGAGCGCCGCATAGAAGCCCATGAGGCCGTAGGCAGCATACCGCCAACGGCCGAGGGGGATCTGGCGCTGCCGATATGCCTTGCCAGTGACCACCGCGAACTTGTCTCCACGCCGGATCGCCCAGTTATAGAAGAGCAGCGCGATCATTCCGAGCAGCAGGAACGGAATCGAGATTGCCGCCGCCCCGCCGTAATTGGGGAGGCCGCTTGCGGGATTGAGCTCATTGAAGATGCGATAGGCGAATACGTTGATGCGCGCCGGCAGGCCGATGATCAGCGGCAGTTCGAACTGCTCGAGCGTGATCAGCGTGAGAAGGATCACCGGCGCCAGGATGCCAGGCAGCAGCACCGGCAGGGTCACGCGGCGGAATGTCGTGAACGGCGAAGCACCCGAAGCCCCGCTCGCCTCTTCCATCTGCGGGTTCATAGAGCGCAGCACGGAGCTCAGCAGCAGGAACACGAACGGCGTTGTGGCCATGGACTGGCACACGATCAGTCCGGTCATGCTGAAGATATTGAACGGACCCGGTCCGTCGAGACCGAAGATCGAGCGTATTGCCACGTTGATCCAGCCCGCATTGGGCCCGAGCAGGAAAATCCACGCGATGGCCAAGACCGGGATTGGCACCAGCAGGGGAAACAGGATCAAGGCGAACCATACGTCGCTGCCGCGAACATCGGTGCGTTCCACCAGCCAGGCGAATGTGAAAGCCAGGAAGGTCGTGAGCACCACCGTGCCACATACGAAGGTCAGCGTGTCGGGCAAGATGCGGGAGTAGAGGACCGGATCCTGGAATACCCCGATCAGGTTATCGAGCGTCCATTGTGCGCCGGTTTCGAACGGCAGGTAATCGGGCGGGCCGCGGAACGCCGCGTAAAACAGCATGATGACCGGCACCGCGATCAGGTAGATCGCGGCCGCTGCGCCAAGCGCAGGCACCAGCCGTTCACCGATATCGAGTTTGGCGGGCACCAATGTGGGGCGATCCGCAGCGATTGATGGCGTTGGCATCAGGGGCATCCGGGAACCGGAACACCAGCGATCCAGCAGCGAGGAGTGGACTGCTGGATCATTCAAAAAAATTGCCGGCTTCGAGCACGACGACTTGCTCGGCCGGATCGAAGGTGACGCCAACCGGGTCGCCACCTTCCTGCACCACCTTGATCTGCTGGGCGAGCAAATGACGCACCATGCCGATACCCTTATCGGTGGTGGTGAGATGTTCTTCGGAATGCAGGCTGATCGGGCCTTGTCCCACCTGCGCCTCGTAGTCGCCCGGCATGCGCTGGTGCTCGGCTTCGGTCAGTTCGGACCAGCGCTTGCCGTCATATAGCGAGCCACGCGGTGGTTTGTCCGGAGTCGCGGTCTTGATGAGGCTGAAGATGCGATAGTGCGTGTCGTCCACCGGTACGGTAAATCCCACGTGGTCGATGGGCCCAGGTTTGAGTACCGGGCTCGGCACGATGCGCAGGTTGGGGAACATCACCTCCGTGATGCGCCGCAACACGCGTCCGTCGTCGAGCTTGCGGATCCCGGTGAAGCGCACGCCGCGCGGCACATACTCCCAGTCACCCACCGGCATCACCGCCATTTCCTTGACGAACTGCGTACCGCTGAAAGCTGCATGCAGGATTGCCACGTGGAACGGGTCCATGATGTTCTCCCAGTGCTGGAGCCAGTTGCACGGGATGATCAGGTGCAGACCGTTGCCGCCGCTGCCGAGGCCGGAATCCTCCTGGATCAGGTGTTCGCCCGGCGCCATGTTCTCGAAGATATCGAACCGGGGCAGGAGTGGTTTCTTCTCGGGTGGTCCCAGATAGGCAAAGACCAAGCCATAATGATCGACGACGGGATACCAGGGCTGCCGCACGCGGTCGCGGGTGCGCCCGAGTTCAGGTTCGCAAGGCTGTTCCAGGCAGCGGCCTTCCACGTCGAATAGCCAGCCGTGATAGCAACAGCGGATGCCGCGGTCTTCGACCTTGCCGTAATAGAGCGTCGTGCCGCGGTGCGCGCAGCGCGGATAGACCAGCCCGGGTCGACCGGACTTGTCGCGAAACAGGATCAGGTCTTCGCCGAGGATCCGGACGTTCTGCGGGACATCGGTTGCATCGCGCGACAGCGCCACCGGATGCCAGTAGCGGCGCATGAATTCTCCGCACGGAGTGCCGCGGCCAACTTCGGTCAGCGCCGCTTTGTGGCTTGAGGGCTTCATCCCGTAGGCCGTGCCGGCATCCACGGCGGCGATATGGGGCGTGTCCAAGGGCTCCTCCGAGGCGACATTTTCTTGATTAATTCCAAAGTCTGACAGTAAAGTTGCGTTTGTCAACTTGTTGCCGCAAGCGGCCTTTTTCTCCATTTCGGTCCGAGGCGAGTGCATGAAAGCCGAACGCAGGCGGTCGCCGGCGCAAGAAACCGGGCGAAGGGGAGGGGCGAAGAAGCCTTCCATGGGCGCAAAGCGGGCTGGAAAACACGACCTGACCGTCAGCGATAGCGACAGCCGGTCAAATGATTCCGTCGCCTCAAAACTGCTCACCACCGCGAATATCTGGCGCCGCAGCGGCAACGCCCATTACCGGCGCCGGTTCGGGATATCGATCACTGACGTGCGCATCATCACGCTGTTGGACGCCCGCGCGCCGCTTTCGCTCAACGCGATCGCCAGCCATTGCGGAACGGACAAGACTCAGATGAGTTGAGCGGTCAAGGAACTGGTGCGCCGCGGGTTTCTCCGTCATGACCGGCGCTCCCGCGATCCGGCCCAGCGCGGACTATCGCTCGATGTGGACGGCGAACGGATGTGTCGGCGGCTTGCCTCGGCGATTGAGGGCCGGCTTGCCAAACTGGTAGCTTCCCTCTCGGAGAGGGACGTGCGCGCTCTTGACGTCGCTCTCGACGCCTTGTTGCGAAATGCCCGTCGTGTCGCGGAGGCGGAAGCCGATTGTTAAGTCCAATGAGAGGTCGATCGCAGTCGGATTTTCGCGTTACTCGAACGGCGAAATCACCGGGCAAGTCTTATATTCTTGTAGGGCGGTGCGAGAGAGGTCGTAGACATGAGCAAGCCAGACAGTCTCGCCGCTTCAACGCTATTTCAGGCACCTGGAAGATGGCGAGCTTGCCTATCAGTACAGCGCCGCTGCGGATCGCCCGGTTTTCTTTCCGCGAGTCGCATGTCCCTATACCGGCAACGAGGATCTGGAGTGGCGCGTGAGCTCGGGACGGGGAGTGGTCTACGCCACCACCACCGTGCATCCGGCCTCGGGTGATCCTTACAACGTTTCCCTGATCGACTGTCGCGAGGGGTTCCGGATGATGAGCCGCGTTGAAGGCATTCCCTCCCCCGAGGTGAGGATCGGGATGGAAGTAGCGCTCCGGATTATTCCGCAGTCGGGCGACGAGCCTCCAATCCCCGTGTTCGTACCGGTCGAAGGCCAATCGTGAAGGGGCTGGTCAGAGGAAGTGCGGCGATCGTCGGCGTCGCGGAGTCCGATCTCGGCGCGGTTGCAGAGGGCATGTCCCCCATCGATCTGATGGCCCAAGGCGTCTACCGGGCGCTCGACGATGCCGGGTTGAAGATCAGCGACGTGGATGGGCTCTTCGCGGCGACAAGCCAGGTCAGGATGTCGGCACTGGCGTTGAGCGAGTATCTCAAGATCTCTCCGTCTTATCTGGATTCCACCATCGTTGGTGGCTCCTCGTTCATGTTTCATGTTGCTCATGCCCAAGCCGCGATCCAGCAGGGGCTCTGCGAGGTCGCGGTGATCGCCTATGGCAGCACCCAGCGCACGGTCGGTCGGAAGAATGCCTCCACTCCGCGAGCACAATCCCTACGAAAGTCCATTCAAGCCGTTCCTGCCGACCACGGCCTATGCCCTCGCCGCGTCGCGACACATGTTCGAGTTCGGCACCACCCGCGAGCAGCTTGCTGCGGTGGCGGTGGCGGCGCGTGACTGGGCTCTGCTCAATCCCAAGGCGTGGGAGAAGAAGCCGCTCACGGTCGATCAGGTCCTGTCCGCCCGGATGGTCAGCAGTCCGCTGACCGTGCGCGACTGCTGCCTGGTGACCGATGGCGGGGGCGCCATCGTCATGACGTCCTATGAGCGGGCGAAGACGCTCAGAAAGCCCGTGGTGGCGGTGCTGGGATGTGGCGCCGCTGTTACGCACAACAGCATTTCCAGCATGCCGGATCTGGTGACGACCGGGGCCGTGCAGTCGGGCCGCGATGCCTATGCGATGGCGCGACTGGGCCCTGCCGAGATCGACGCGGTGGAAGTCTACGATGCCTTTACGATCAATACGATCTTGTTCCTGGAGGATCTCGGCTTTTGTCCCAAAGGGGAGGGTGGGCGCTTTGTCGAAGACGGAAAGATTGCGCCCGGCGGTTCATTGCCCGTCAACACCAATGGTGGCGGTCTCTCCTATTGCCATCCCGGCATGTATGGAATCTTTCTGTTGATCGAGGCCGTGCGGCAAATCAGGGGCGAGTGCGGAGAGCGGCAAGTCCAGGACTGTGAGGTCGCTCTCGCCCACGGAAATGGCGGCGTGCTGTCCTCGCAGAGCACCGTCATCCTTGGGGCCGAGTCGACCTTGTAGCGACCGGCCGTCAGCATTGACGTGACTGATCTGCGCGAAGAAAGCGAGTGGAGGTGCGACATGGACACGAATCCGATGACGGCCTCGGCGGGACGGCGCCCTGGCGTCGTCGTGATCGGCGCGGGCTTCGGTGGCCTGTCGGTGGCCAAGCGCCTCGCCGGCTCGGCCTTCGACGTCACGGTGATCGATCAGCACAACTACCATCTGTTCCAGCCACTGCTTTATCAAGTGGCGACCGCCGGCTTGTCGCCGGCCGACATCGCATCGCCAATTCGCGGGATTCTGCGCGATGCAAAGAACATTACCGTCGTGCTGGCCAAGGTTTCAGGCATCGACACCGCCGGCAAGGAAGTCCTCGCCGAGGGCCGGCGGATCGCGTTCGACTACCTGGTGATCGCTACCGGCGCCGAACACGCCTACTTCGGCAACGACTGGGCATCCTATGCGCCGGGTCTGAAGACCATCGATGACGCGACCTATCTGCGCCGCCGCATCCTGCTGGCGTTCGAGCGCGCCGAGACCGAGCCCGATCCCGACGAGCGCCGCCGTTTGTTGAATTTTGTCGTGGTCGGCGGCGGGCCGACCGGCGTCGAGATGGCGGGCGCCATCGCCGAACTCGCCAAGCGCGCGCTGGCGATGGATTTCCGCTCCATCGATCCGCGCTCGACGCGCATCATTTTGATCGAAGCCGGGCCGCGGCTGCTGGCGCCGTTCGATATTTCACTGTCCGAAGCAGCGCGGCGCTCGCTTGAGCAACTGGGCGTCGAAGTCCGTCTTGGCGCCGCTGTCACCGAATGCGATGGCGGTGGGGTTTCGCTCGGTGACGAGCGGATCGAGTTGCGGACCATCGTATGGGCGGCAGGCGTGAAGGCTTCGCCGGCCGCCACATGGTTGGGCGCGGCTTGTGATCGCGCCGGTCGCGTCCTCGTCAATGCAGATCTATCGGTACCGGGCCATCCCGACATCTTCGTCCTTGGCGATGCCGCGCACGCGCTTGGAAAAGACGGTGCGCTGCTGCCCGGGGTCGCGCCGGTCGCCAAGCAGCAAGGGCAATATGTCGCCAATCTGTTGCTGGCGCGGGCGCGAGGCGAAAACTTGCCGCCGTTCCGCTATCGCGACTTTGGTTCGCTGGCGACCATCGGCCGCAAGCGCGCAGTGGCGCAGCTTGGAAAGCTCAAGCTCCGCGGCTTCATCGCCTGGGTGCTGTGGAGCGTCGCGCACATCTATTTCCTGATCGGCTTCCGCAACCGTCTGGTGGTGGCCATAAGCTGGATGTGGAGCTACCTGACCTTCCAGCGCGGAACGCGCCTGATTACCGGCATGTCGGGTTCACGCCTCCCGGCGTCGCCTGACGCGGAAGGTGCGCAAGTCGCGGACGCACCCCGTCTTGAACCGCATGTCGAACCCGAGCGGGTCGGCGACGGCTGATAGCAGCGTTCTATCGAATTTCTAGTCACGGACGCACGCCAGTGACGATACCGGAAGATCAGAACGGGCGGCCTGCCACGAAGAAACGCGCCAATGCCGAAGTCGACGCTTCGCTTTCGAAGGCGCTGTCGGTGAGAGCGCGCAGCGTGTCAAAAGCGTCCGTCCGTCCGGCGTTCGCCAGTACGTGCTTCGCCTTGTCGTCCACATCTCGATCATTCATCGGATTGTCAGGATCGCCAAACGGCGCGACGACCTCGCGTACGATCGTGGCCGAGTCAGTCTTCACCTTCGATTCTGGCCGGCCATCGCGCGGGATAGAGGGAATCGAGCGCCCGATCGGCGACGACCTGCCCCTTGCCGGCAAGATCGATGATGCGCGGGTCTCTCAGCGCCTTGGCGCGCTCGATGTCATACAAAGAGTCGGGGTCGAGAGCCGCGATGGCCGCGAGGCCCGCTCCGCTGACATAAGCGGACGAGCGCAAGGCCGGGTCGAGCTTCTGGCCGATCATGGCCGCGTAGGCCGTAGGAACCTTGATGGTAAAGGACTGTATCGCGGCCGGATCGAGCCCCTCTGCGACGAGTGCCCGCATCGCCTCGGCACCGGGCAGCGCCTGCCGCGAGGTGCAATAGGGCTTCAGAGAAAGCTCGGGAAAAACGCTCGTACGACCAAGATCGCGAACGAGTGCATTCGCGTCAACCGGAACGCCCAACGAACGTTGCAGCCCGTTCGCATCGAGGACGGTTGGGTCGCCGCTATATCCGGCGCGTGCGGCGCCCGCGGCCCGCAGTCCGGCCGCAACGGCGGCGGCGAATATGATCCAGCGTCCCGACGGGTCTCCATGGAAGCGTCCGGTTCGACCGGACGAGAGGATTACGGCCAGCGAGAGCGCGTTCCTGGTCGCAACCTCGGAGAGGCCCCAGGTCCGACACGCTGCAGCGGCGGCTCCAAGCGTCGCGCCAGCGCGCGTCGGCCAAACTCCCTGATAGAGAACACTCGCCCCGCCGAGCGCCATTCCTGCCCGGACGATCGTGTCGACCCCGACAAAGATCGCGCTTTCCAACTGCGCGGGGCTGCAAGGATCCGTTGCGGCCAGAGCTAGCGCCACCGGAACGACCACCGAACTGGGCGTGGTGCCGGACCGGGTGTGAATGTCGTCGGTTTCAGTGAGGCGGACCAGCGTGGCCAGCCCCGCGATCGAATCAGTCCCTTGCCCCGCTGGGTAGAACGACGAAACTGCCCGGCCTTCGGAGCACGCCTCGCCGGCGATCCTGGCGACGATCACATCGGCAACGTGGCGCCGCAGAATGGCCCTGTCGTTTGCGGGGAGATCGCTTGCTTTCGCGTTCGCGACGAACGCGGCCAACTCGTCGAAACTGCTCACGAGGTCCTCAATTCATCACCGCGGCTCGGAAGACGTCCTTCATGCCGTTCGTCGGCCTCTCATTCTGTCGCGCTCGGTGCGTGTGCCGGCGGGATCGACATGGCCGTCGGCAGTCAACACGACGCCGTATTCCTTGAGCGCGGTCTCGGGAGAGATCAGTTCCTCGGCGACGTCATGCAGAACCAGACCCGGCTCCCGCTCGAGCGGATCGCCCCAGCCGCCGCCGCCACCGGTCCGCACGATGGCCTCAGCGCCGACCGGAACCGCCACGTGGGCGCCGCGCATCTCCTTGAACTCCGCCTCGCCTGGAAGCCGCATGAGATATCCGCCATATTCGCCCGGCGTGCCACCCCACAGTCCCCACGGCGGACAGTTCTGCCGTTTTGTGTGTTCGAAGTTCCAGCGGCCCTCAACGAGATTCCTGACTCGCATGTCGAGGCCGAGGCCGCCGCGATACTTGCCCGCGCCGCAGGAATCGGTGCGCAGACCACGGCTCTCCACCAGCACCGGACACTTGAGTTCGATGCCCTCGATGGAGCCGTTGCGGACATCGCCCTGGCACACGGAGACGGTGGCCAACTCGCCATCCTGCGTCGGCCGGCCGCCCCAGCCGCCGCCTTCGAGGCTTTGCACCACGAAGCGCCGCTTCGTCTCCGGATGGACACCGAAGAACACTACAGCGCCGCCGAGGAGCCCATGATGCCCGGCAGGCACCTTGTCCGGCATCGCCGGGGCGAGCGCGGTCACGATCGCGTCCACCACGGTCGGGACGATCGCGCTCCAGCCCGACATCGGCGCGGGGAAACGCGCCATCATGATGTTGCCCTCGGGGATCACGACGTCGAGCGCGCGGAATGAACCCTCGTTGACGGGTTCCTGCGGCGCGGTCAGCGCCTTGTAGGCGACGCGCGCCCCCGCGAGCGTGCGGGAGTTGATCGCCGCGCGCCGCTCGCCGGAGCAGCCCGACAGGTCGATCGTCATGTGACCGCCCTTGATGGTGACCTTCGCGTGGACCCGGACCGGCTCGCCCAGTCGCAGTCCGTCGTCGTCGAGCGCGCCCTCGGCTTCAAAATCGCCGTCGGGGAGCTTCGAGACGACATTCCGGCAGCGGAGTTCAGTTTCCTCGAATATGCGCGCAATCGCCCCGAGCACGGTCTCCTTCGTGTACTTCGTGAATAACTCGTCGAGTCGCCGGGTCGCGAGGCGGCAAGCCGCCATCTGGGATTTCATGTCGCCCAGCGACGATTCCGGGAAGCGGATGTTGTCCTTGATGATGCGGTAGACCTTCTCATCGAGCCGGCCTTCGTCGTAGATCTTGATCTGATCGAGCTGCAGTCCTTCCTGCCAGGGATCGGCCACCGTGGGGCCAGCTCCGAATCCGGTCGACATGCCGCCGACGTCGATCCAGTGCGCGCGCACCATCGCGAACATCACGAGTTCGCCCTGAAAGAAATAGGGCATGTAGACGACGACATTGTTGAGGTGCTGCCCGGCTACCGCCTGGTGGTTGGTGATGATCACGTCGCCCGGCCTGAAGCCTTCCGCGCCGTAGCGCTTCATGCCGTCAGTGACGATCACCCCGAGGTCGGCGACGAAATGCGAGACGCCGCCGACGTTCTGGCTGACGAGATCGCCGTTGGGAGCCAGCAGGGCAGTGCAGAAGTCGCGCACTTCGTAGATCATCATGTTGTACGAGGTGCGTTGCAGGTCCGCCGCCATTTCGTTGGCAATGGCGGGCAGCGCGTTGCGGATCACCTCGAGCGTGACAGGGTCGAGATGCGCGGAGGGGGTGAGAGGCAAGGCGGTCATCAAGCGCTTCCGACAGTGATGATGAGTTCGCCGGTCGGGGCGACGGTGCAGCGGTCGCCGGCGAATATGACCGTCGTCGTACCATGCTCCTGGACGATCGCCGGCCCGTTGAACATGGCGTCCGACGGCAGCATGTCACGCTCGTAGATGGGGCAGACGACCGGCTCGGTGACGCTGTCGAGATAGACGGGCCGTGAGCGGCGAGGGGTCGCCGATCCAGAGGTGGGAACCCCCGGGAACGAGAGCGGCGCGCGGCGCCCGACGGCGGCTACACGTACGTTCACCACCTCGACCGGCTCCTCCGGAGAAGAGTGCTGGTACCGGTGCTCGTAAAGCGCGTCGAAGGCCTTGCGGATGCCGGTCCGGTCGCCGGCTTCGAGAACTGCCCGATCCACCGGTACGGAGAGGGTGAACTCCTGGCCGACATAACGGATGTCGAGCTGCGTCTCGAGCGTCGCGTTGTCCTTGTGGCGAAGACTGCCCAGCGCCTCGGCCGCCATCTCCTCGTGCACGGCCCCGAGCTGCGCGAAGTCGAGGCGCGAAAGATCCGCATAGAACGTCCGCACGAAATCGTGGCGCTCGTCGGCGAGCAGCATGCCGAGCGCGGAGAAGTGCGAGGGGAACAGCGGAACGATCACTGTCGGGATGTAAAGCTCTCGTGCGATGGCCATCACGTGCAGCGGCCCGGCGCCGCCCGACGCTACCAGCGCGAAGTCGCGCGGATCGTAGCCCTTCTCGACGGAAACCTCGCGCACGGCGAGCGACATTTTGGATACGGCGATATCGACGATCGCCTTCGCGGCGGCGATGGTGTCCATGCCGAGCGGCTTGGCGATGACGCGTTCGACGCCTGAGCGCGCGCCGTCCGCATCGAGCTTCATGGTGCCGCCGAGGAAATTGTCCGGGTCGAGGCGTCCGAGGACGACGTTCGCGTCCGTGATGGTGGGCTCCGTGCCGCCGCCGCGGTAGCAGATCGGACCGGGAGATGCGCCGGCGCTGGTCGGGCCGACCTTCAGCGCGCCGATCTCATCGAGCCAGGCGATCGAGCCGCCGCCGGCGCCGACCTCGACGACATCGATCATCGGCAGCATCACGGGATGGCCGCTGGCGTAGCCGCCGACGTAGTAGCCCGGCGCCAGTGTCGGCTCGCCATCTTTGACGAGGCTTGCCTTGGCGGTCGTACCGCCCATGTCGAACGAGATCACGTTGGCCTGACCGAGCGAGCGTCCGAAGCGCGCCGAAGCGATGATTCCGCCGACCGGACCGGACTCCATCATGGCCACCGGTCGGCTCGTCGCCACCGCCGGCGTCATCACGCCGCCGTTGGAGCGCATGATCGACAGTTCGCCCTTGAAGCCGATCCGGGCAAGGCACGATTCAAGGTTGGCAACATAGCCGCCCACTTTGGGACCGATGTAGGCGTTGACGACCGTCGTGGACGTGCGCTCGTACTCGCGGTACTCGCGCAGGATGTCGTGGCTGAGCGAAAGATAGGCCGAAGGCATTGCGCGCCGCACCGCTTCGCCCACAGCTCGCTCGTGAGCGGGATTGGCGTAGGAATGCAAAAGGCAAACGGCGACGGCCTCGACGTCCTCCGCCTTGAGTACCGCGATGGCCTTGGCCACCGAGTCGACGTCGAGCGGCTGGTGCTCCATGCCGGACGCCAACAGGCGGCCCCCGACCTCCCGGGTCAGGGCGCGCGGCACCAGCGGGCGGTGACGTTGAAAGAACAGATTATAGGCTTCCGGGCGGTTGCCGCGGCCGATCGAATAGACGTCCCGCGTCCCGCGCGTGACGATCAGCCCGGTCTTCGCGCCCTTGCGTTCGATCAGCGTGTTGATGGCCGTCGTGGAGCCGTGGATGAGCTCGGCGATGCGATCTGAGGCAATGCCGCTCTTGGTAAGGCAGTCGACGATGCCTTGCACGAGGTTGTCCGGCGTCGTCAGGCTCTTGGCCTGCGCGAAACCGCCTCCTTCGGTGTCGAAGCCGATGAGATCGGTGAAGGTTCCGCCGATGTCGATTGCAACAACGATCAAACGCCTGGCCTCCTGGGAAACTGCCGCTCGCAGTGGTTGCTCCGGAAACTGCCTTGCGCCGGAACAACGATCAACCCGGAAGGTCTCGTGAACTCAATCCGGCGGTTCGAGGCGAAACTGCCGTTGGGACCACATCCCGTCCGCCCGAATGAAGATCGCGACCTCGGTTGGGCCGTTCAGGTAGAGCGGCCCGTCCGGGAGCCGGGTGGGTGGCCCTTGGGGGCGGCGGCCGGCAAGCACGCGCACCTCCTGCGCTCCGCGCCCATATGCGACGCGCTCCATTTCGATGAGCGCGGTCTTGAGATCGGCGCCGCGTTTCGCGAGGCGCTTCAACTCGGCCTCCGCTGCGGCCTGGATCGCGCCGACAGTCGAGCCGGATGAGTTGCTCGCCAGAGGCGAGACTGCTGAGAATTCCTCAACCGCCTCGTCCATTTGTTCAATGGCTCCGTTGGCGCACTTTTCAAGCTCGGCCCAGTCGCCCGCGAGTATCGCTGTCCCTTCGATTACTCCCACTCGGACCGGACCATCCACCGCAGTTTCCTCGATCCAGCGGGTAGCGTCCGCCCTGATGCTCCTCAGTGCGGCGACATCTTCGATCCAGGTCAGGCGCTGCGCCGATGGCTTCATGCCGGGGCCGCCCGAGAACAGCAGCCGCAGCGGCCCTTCCGCGGGAACCAGGGCGTAGGCGGGTCCGAGCTTCGGCGTGAAATGCGTGAGCCAGGTCAGCGCGTCATGATTGAAGATATTACCGTGCACGACCAGATGCGTGACACCGCGCCGGTTCATCTCGGCACGCAGTCCCGCCAGGCGCGGCTCGAACGTCATTCGTGGAGTTCGCTCCGGGTGCCAGTCGAACGGACCCGTCGGCAAAGCGACTGTCGGTCTCATTTGCCCCTGCCTGGTACAGCGGCAAGGGCGGCTTGTGCGCTCGTCAGCACGTCGTGACCCGTCTCGGTCACCAGCACGGGCTCGCCGCACATCATATAGCCCGTCTCGGGCAGGAACTGGTTGGGGTGCACCATGAACAGCATGCCGGGTGCCAGCACCGTATCGTTGTCCACTGATACGTCGCCGGGCGCAGTCGAGCCGCTTCCGAGCCCGTGCCCGCGCCGGCGAATGAAGGGAGGCCGCGAGAACTGGGCATAGCCCGCCGCCGAGAGGTGATCGTCGATCGCCATGCACACATCGCCCAGCCGTACGCCCGGCTTCACCTTCGCGATGCCGGCGTTCATCGCCGCAATGAGCAGCGGGTATTTCTCGCCTGCGGCGCCGTTCGCCGAGCCGATGGCAACGGTTCGACAGATCTGCGTGAATTGGCCGTTCACGCTCGGCGAGAGTTCGCACAGCAGCAGATCGCCCGGTTCGATGATCCGCTCACTGGAGGGCATCACGGCGTCTTGCCGCGGCCCGCAGTTGAGCATCAGGAAGCTGTCTTCTGCTCCTTGCTCGCGCATGAACAGGTTGAGCTCGATCGCGAGGTCGCACTCGCGTATCCCCGGGCGGGCGATTTCGAGGAGCCGGGCAAAGCCCTCCTCGGCGATTGCGGTTGCCCGGCGCGCAGCGGCGATCTCCTCGTCGGTCTTCGATGCGCTTGCGGCGAGGAACTCGGCATCGAGCCGCTGCGTCGGAGAATCGATGGCCGCCTCGATCCGCCGGGCAAGCCGCCGCGGCATCTGGTCGAGACCGACCATGCCGGTCTTGCCCCGCGCTGTCAGCAGGGTTGGGACCGCCTCGCCGATGTCGTCGGCCGCCATCGCACGTGCCAGTCCAAGACCATCGATCGCGTCGATCTCGCCGCCTGGGGACGTCAGCAGGGTTGCCGCGCCATCGGCATTGAGGACCAGCAGCGCCGGGCCGACAGAGCGATATCCCGTCATATGCGCAACGGCATTGTCGAGATCGATCATGTGATGACCGTTGCCGCAGCACACGAGGCGCTCGATGCCGGCATCTCGCATCAGTGCCAGCACATTGCGACGGCGATCGGAAGAACTCCGGCTCGTCGTCGCGCGACCGAACGCGGGCCTGTTCGTCATGCCTGCAACTCGGCGGCTTCGGGCAGTGAGAGGAAGAGGTCCATACCCAGCCGCTGCGACAGGAACTTGGCGACCATTTGGCCTTTGACGCTGTTGCCCGCGGCGTCGAGCGGCGGCGCGAACGTGCCGAGGCCGCCCTTGCCGGGCGAGACCGTGACGATGCCGCCGCCAATTCCGCTCTTGCCGGGCAGCCCGACGTCATAGAGCCAGTCGCCGGAAGTCTCGTACATGCCGGCGGTGACCATCGTGGCGAGCGCATAGCGGCAGGCATCCGGAGCGACCACGCGTTCTTTGGTGATCGGATTTACGCCGCCGCCTGCCAAGGTTGCAGCCATCACTGCCAGGTCCCTGGCGTTGACGTTGAGCGAACACTGCCGGGTGTAGAGGTCCGTCGCCTCGAGTGGATCGCTGTAGATGCGATCCCGGGTCTCGAGCAGCCACGCGATGCTCCGGTTGCGAAAATTGGTCGTGGTCGCGGATTCGTAGACTTCTTCGTTGAGTGATAGCGGCCGGCCCGCAAATCGGCACAGGCCATCGTGAATGAACCGCCACCGCGCTTCGCCGGTCGCACCGGGCACGAGGCTGGTGGTGGCAATGGCGCCCGGATTGACCATCGGGTTGGTCCGGCCGGTCGGGCTGCTCTCGACTGCCGACAGCGAATTGAACGGCAGTCCGGTGGCGTTTGCGCCGACCTTGTGGCGAAGTTCCTCGGCGCCCACCGTCTGGCAGACGAGCGCGAAGACGAACGGCTTGGACACGCTCATGATCGAGAATTCGTAGTCATGCGCTCCGACGCCAAACACATTGCCGCCGGTTCCAACCACGCAGACGCCGAACAAGTCGCTCGGCACGCGTTCGAGGGCGGGGTAGGCGTGGGAGTTCTCGCCGTCGCCGTTGGATTGGAATCGCCGGTAGGCCTCCTCGACAAGGCGCTTCACGGTTTCCGGCGTCGGCAGGCGTCCGGTCGATACAAACATCTCATCGTTGTGGGGCTGCATCTACGGCTCCTGGCGGCTGCAACGCGCGGCGACGGCGGGCACGTGCCATAGGACATTGCGGCTTCAGCGATATCGCACAATCTCGGCGGTTCGAGGTGAACAGATTACGTCGATCATCATGAAACGCATCCGCATGTCCTAGATGCCGCGCCACGCGGCTGCGCTCAAGCGACGCACCGAGCCAAGCCTGACGAGGCCCAACTCCCGAAGCTGCAGCGCTGCTATGAGATAAAGGACTTGTGGTAACGGTATGCGCTGGGCATGAACGTCAAGGCAAGTTCGCAGGAGAATTGAAGAAATGAGCAATGTGACGTTTGGGGTTGGTCTGTTTCCGACCGAGCCTCTTTCGCGGATGCTGACGCTCGTCAAGCTTGCGGAGGATACCGGCTATTCCACCGCCTATATCGGCGACTCGCAAATGATCTGGCGCGAGCCCTACGTCCTGCTCGGTGCCGCCGCCATGGTCACAAAGCGAATCACCCTGGCGACAGGCGTTACCAATCCGATCACCCGCGATCTCGGGGTCATTGCAGCGGCATGGGCCAGCCTGCACGAGATGGTCGGGGACCGCCTGCTGCTCGGCATCGGTGCGGGCGACAGTTCGGTCGAGACGCTCGGCAAGAAGCCCTCCACGCTGGCCAATTTGGAACGGTCGATTGGGATTCTCCGCGACCTGATCGGCGGCAGGACGGTGACGTCGCCCGAGACGAACGTCCCCGTCCGCCTGACCTACGCTAGTCAGGGCACGCACATTCCGGTCTACCCGGCGGTGAGCAGCCCGAAGATTCACCGCCTCGCCGGAAAGATCGGCGATGGCGCGATTGTGCTGGTGGGCGTCGATCCGCACTTCCTGAAGTCCTCACGCCAGGAACTGGAGAAGGGGGCGGCGGAAAGCGGCAAAAGCCTCAAGGAGAAGAACTTCCGTGTCGTCTGCTGGACCCCGTGCTCGATCCTCGACGACGGACGCGCGGCGCGCAGCGCCGTCAAGGCGCACGTGGCACGAATTTTGAAACGCAAACTGCCGTTCGAACTCGATGGCCCGACGATGGATGTGGTGAACAAAATCCGTCAGCAGTACGAGTATTACGAGCACATGGTGGTCGGTACGGCACACGGAGAAGTGGTTTCCGACGAGCTTGTCGAGCGGTTCGCGATCGCCGGCACGCCAGCCGAGGCGCGCGACCAGATCAAGCGGCTCGCCGCCTCCGGCCTGGTCGACGAGATCGCCATCATTCCGCACACTCAGGATCCGAAGGATCGCGAGCGCATCATCCGCCTGGTCGGCGAGATGATCCCGGCGGTGGCGGGCTGAACGTTGGCAATGGACGGAGAGCGCAACGAGGGGACGGCCTGCACAGGCCCATTCCGTCGCACCGCGCGCGGTTCATTGTCACTTCCCCCCGACCGCAGACGCGGTAATGATGCATTGGCCTAAGTCCCGGAGAACGACATGAAGCTGTCCCGCCGCCATTTCCTGCGCAACGCCACCATTGCCGCCACGCTGCCTGCGCTGCCCGCAGTGGCGCGCGCGCAAGCCTATCCATCGCGCAACGTCCGGGTCCTCGTGCCGTTTGCGCCCGGTGGGCAGACCGACGTGGTGGCACGTCTCGTGGCACAGAAGCTCTCGGAGCGGCTTGGCCAGCAGTTCTACGTCGAGAACGCGCCGGGCGCGGGCAGCAGCATCGGCACCGGCCGCGCTGCCCAGGCGACGCCGGACGGCTACACGATCCTGTTCGTCGACGGCATCGCGCATGTGGTCAATCCGGTCATCCTGCCCAAGGTGCCCTACGACCCGATCACCGATTTCGAGGCGGTTGCGGCGGCCGCGACTACGATGCAGGTGCTTGCGGTTCATCCCGCGGTGCCGGCGAAGAACGTTCAAGAACTCGTCGAGCTGATCAGGGCCAACCCGGGCAAATACAGCTACGCTTCGGCCGGTACGGGCACCGGTTCCCACCTCACCGGCGAACTGTTTCGCCTAGCGTTGAAGCTCGACATCGTGCACGTGCCCTACGGCGGCGGCGGTCCGGCGATCGCCGCAACGGTGGCCGGCCACACGCCGATCTGTTTCGGGTCGGCCGCGGCGACGATCCCGCAGCACAAGGAAGGCAAGCTGCGCGCGCTGGCGGCCGGTGGCAAGAAACGGCTGAAAGGCCTGCCCGACATCCCGACCTTCGGCGACGCGGGCTTCAACGACGTCGAGTGCGATGCCGTCGTAGGCGTGCTGGTCCCGGCCAAGACGCCGAAGGAAATCGTTACGATGCTCAATCAGGAGATCGCCGCGGCAGTCGCGCCGCCGGACGTCCAGGAGCGTCTGAGCACGCTCGGATTCGAAACCGCGCGGATGACGCCGGAAGAGTTGACGGCTTTCTTCAAGGCCGACAGCGCCCGTTGGGCCCCCATCGTCCGCGCTGCAGGCATCAAGCCGAATTGACGCCGGTTACGTCTAGTGGTCCGATTCCAACATTCGCACCCCATTTCAGCAGGCTCCTTTGCGAATGTTGGAATCAAAGGACCACTAGCAAATTTATGTTTCTAGAGGAGTTTGGATTTGACATTCGCTTTGCGAGCCCGCGGCTAGTGGTCCGATTCCAACATTCGCATCCCATTTCAGCAGGCTCCTTTGCGAATGTTGGAATCAAAGGACCACTAGCAAGTTTAAGTTTCTAGTGGAGTTTAGATTTGACATTCGCTTTACGAGCCCGCGGCTAGATGGGTAGCGAATGTCAAATCCACTCCACTAGATGGGTAGCGAATGTCAAATCCACGCCACTAGGCGCATCGGCCGGAACAGCGATGCCGGCCATGGTGCCGGCGCTACCGGCCGCGAGCCCCCCGAACGCCCTGGGGATGGCGCGGGTGGCGCTGTTTTCACCGCGTTTGCAGGCGGCTAGGCTGTCGCCAAAGTTGCCGGCGCAGGGCGTTGGCGGCAGCCTCGATCGGAATAGTACGCAATGGCGGTTGAAGACGGCAGCAAACCGCCTCGGCAAAGCCGGGCGACCGTCGTTGCGCTCAAGGCTGAGCTGGAGGGCTTGCAGGCGGAGATCGTGAAGCTTGAGGCGCTGGTGGTAAATCGCCAGACCGAGTTCCGCGCAGCCGTCGAGCCTGGTCGGGCCGAGCAGCTGATGGCAGAGCTGTTGCGGATGACCGCCGAACTGATGTCGGCCCAGGAAGCGGCCACCCGGCTCGAAGGCGAATTGGCGACCTTGCGTTCGCTCAGGTCGTCGCGGCCATGGTGGTGGCGGATGCTAGCAGGCTGACAAGGACCGCCTGGCCGCTTCGCAGGCGTCTTGCCGCCGGAAAGCGTCGAGTCACAGAATCATATCGTCAACCAGACCCGGCACGGCGCTCCGCCGGGATGTGGGATGGATCTCCGCATTGTCCACTCAGAACATCGTTCGCGGCGGCATCGGCGACCCTATGCTGCGGCGGGAAGATCAGCGTCTGCTCACCGGCACGGGACGCTACAGCGCCGATCGGACCGCTGACGGTCAGGTCCATGCCGTGATGGTGCGAAGCCCGCACGCGCACGCGAACATCGATTCGATCGTGACGGACGCTGCGCGCGGGGTTGCGGGCGTCCTCGCGGTGTTGACCGGAGCGGACCTCGCCGCCGATGGACTGAAGCCGCTGCCGCATACGCCGCTGCCATTCAGCCCTCCGGATATTGCGCTGGAAGGGCGCGGCGGGATTGCGCCGCGGCTCACCCGGCACATGCCGATGGCGCAAGAGCGTGCGCGGTTTGTCGGTGAGGTCGTCGCGGTCGTGATCGGCGAGACGCTGGAAGCCGCGAAGGACGGCGCCGAGGCGGTCGATGTCGCGTATCGGGAATTGCCTGCGATGGTTGAGGTTGAACAGGCAGAGGCCGCCGGTGCTGCGCGCATCTGGCCTGACTTCTCAGACAATGTCTGCGTCGATGTGCCAGTCGGCGACGAAATACTCGCGACGGCCGCGTTCGGCACAGCAACTCATATCGTGCGCCTGGAGACCTGGATTCCCCGCGTCACCGCCGCGACCATGGAGCCAAGGGCAGCGTTGGCTTCGTTCGATCCCGCGACCGGACAATACGCCCTGCATGCGGGAGCGGGCGGGGCGGTCCGCTTGCGGCGCGACCTCGCCGGCGCGCTGAATGTTCCTGAGCAACAGGTGAGGGTCATTGCCGAAGACATCGGCGGCAATTTCGGCTCGAAGAATGCAACGTCGCCGGAGTATCCGCTGCTGTTGTGGGCGGCACGACGTGCCGGTCGTCCGGTTGCCTGGGTCTGCGAGCGGCGAGAGGCTTTTCTCAGCGACTATCAGGGCCGCGACCTGACGGTGACGGCCGAACTCGCGCTCGATGCCGACGGGCGATTTCTGGCCCTACGCGGCGTGAACACCAGCAATGTCGGAGCTTACGTGGCGTCCCTGATTCCGTTGACCAAGGGCGTCGAGACGATGAGCGGAGTCTATGACATTCCCTGCGCACATTTTCGCGCCCGTGCCGTTTTCACCAACACGCCGCCGACCTATCCGTACCGGAGCGCCGGCCGGCCGGAAGCGATGTGCGTGATTGAGCGGCTGATCGACTTGGCGGCGGCGCAATGCGGGTTTGATCGCGTCGAATTGCGCCGGATGAACCTGATCGCCGACAAGGCGATGCGATATGCCAATCCGCTCGGCATCACGTACGACCCGGGCGACTACCGCGGCACGATGGAGCAGGCGCTCGCGGCGGCCGACTGGAGTGGTTTTGCGCAACGCAAGTCCGACGCTGTGAAGCGAGGGCTCCGGCGTGGCATCGCGGTGGCGAACTACATCGAGGTGACCGGCGGTGCGCCACGCGAGAAGGCCGCTATTACCGTTCATCCCGAGGGCATCGTCGAACTCGCCATCGGGACGCTGTCGAGCGGGCAGGGACATGAGACGAGTTTCGCGCAGCTCGTTCGTGAATGGATGCACGTTCCAGCCGATTGCGTCCGACTGATCACCGGCGATACCGACCGTATCAGCGTTGGCGGCGGCTCGCATGCCGGGCGCTCGATGCGGTTTGCCAGCATCGTCGTCGGCAAGGCGTCGGGCGAACTGATCGCCCGTGCGCGCCGGATTGCCGCGGTGCTATTTGAATGTGCGGAGAGCGACCTTGATTACGGCGAGGCCGGCTTTACCAAACTCAACACCGACCGGGCGATCAACCTGTTTGAGGTCGCGTGCGCTGCGTCGGAGCGATCCGATCTGCCGCAGGAACTGCGCGGCGCGCTGACTGCAAGCGCCGACGAGACGCGGCGCGCCGGTGCATTCCCCTATGGTTGCCAGGTCTGCGAGGTCGAGGTCGATCCTGACCTGGGAACCGTTCGGCTTGAGCGGGTGGTTGCAGTCGACGACGTCGGTCGCGCCGTCAACCCGATGATCCTTCACGGCCAGACTCATGGAGGATTCGTGCAGGGCGCCGGGCAGGCGCTGATGGAGCGCTGTCACTACGATCCGTCGTCCGGTCAATTGCTGTCGGCATCTTTTCTCGACTACGCCATACCGCGCGCCGACGTTTTGCCGGACATCCAGGCCCACATCAGCGAACTACCGTCGCCGGAATTGCCGATCGGCATCCGGGCGGGAGGCGAGGGGGGTACGACCCCGGCACTGGCGGTGATTTGCAACGCGGTGGTGCACGCGCTGTCGCAGGACGGGGTGACACACCTCGAGATGCCGATCACGGCCGAGCGCGTCTGGCGCGCGGTTCGCAGACTTTGACCCGCCGGATGTCGCCGGCACTTCAGGCCGGCTGACCGGCAGGTTCCCGCGCCACTGTCTTGGCAATGAAATCGGTCCAGACCCGTACGATCTCCGCTTCGTACGGTGCCCAGTCCGGGAACGGGATGAGGGGAACATCCTGGTCCTCGATCGGCAGGCGGTGAAGCTGGCTGCCGGGAATGTGCCGGTGTGCCGCCAAGCCGCTGGTGCTGGAGTGCACCTTGTCGTTTCCGGGGATGATGATGGTTGGGACTTTGATCGATGCGAGTTCGGCTTCGGTCACGCCCATGACTGGATGGTGGGCGCCCGCCACGAAGATGTCCTGCCAGCGCGTCAAGACGTCGATGAACTGTTGGGCCGGGAGGCTTGCAAGATAATCCCGGTTGCGAGGATTGGCTGCGATGCGCTCCTTCCACTGATCCGTCGCACAGACCGCCGGCATGCCGCCCTGCTGCGCCGCGCGAATGAACTGGCCGTAGTAGTTTTCCGGCAGCCGTCCGGCGGCAAACGCGCCGCCGGTCACTCTCAGCAGCATCAGGCCGCGGACAGCGTGCGGATAGCGAAGCGCAAAAAGGATCGACGTGCGCGCGCCGGAAGAGCCGCCGCCGAAGAACGCCGGCAGCGCGTCCTGCTGCCGCATCAGCTCGTGCATGTCCCGCGTCCAGATCACCTCCTCGCCCTCGTCGCCCTCGATCAGAACGTCGGAGGCGCCGGTATTGCGGCGGTCGTGCAGCATCACCCGATGGCCAGCCGCGGCCAGTTTGCGGGCAAGCGGGATGAACTCGTCGTGGCCGCGCCGGCCGCCGGTCGTCAGCATGATCCACGGGCCGCGATCGCCGATGACCTGCCAGTTGATGTTGACCCCGCGAATTTTGGATGTCGGCATGGGCTCCTCGGGCGTGATATTCTTGTTGCCAAAACGCGATGCAACGATCGACGCCATTCATGGCACGGGACCGGTAGGCGGACATTTCGGCAATCGTTCGAGATTGAGGTCGCGGCTGCTGCCACCGTAATCCAGTTCAGGTTCTCTGACGAGCCCATTTGCATTGTGCATTTGCAATGTCGCCGCTACGCAGCGTCCGGTATCACGACGGAGACATTTTTTCAGCAGCCTGTTAATCGACCTTGATATTGGCCGCCCGCGCGACTTCGCCGAACCGCTCGGACTCGGCTTTGATCAAGGCGCCGAACTCCTCCGGCAAGTTGCTCGCCGGTTCGATGAACAAAGCCTGCATTCGGTTGCGATAAACGTCCGTCTGCGCAATTTCTTTCACCTCGGCGTTGAGCTTGGCGATGATCGCGGGGCTGGTTCCGGTCGGCGCCAATAGCCCGAACCAGGCGATGACCGTCAGTTCCTTGTGGCCGATTTCAGCCATGGTCGGGGTGTCCGGCAGCGTGGGCACGCGCTGCGGCGCCGTCGTCACCAGCGGCTTGAGCTTGTTTTCGCGGATGAGCCCAGAGAGAGGCGGCAAGCCGGCAATCACGAGATCGATCCGGCCGGCCATAGCGTCGGTGTATCCCACGCTCGCCGCGCGATAAGGGACATGCGCCAGGTTAACCCCGGTGCGCAGCTTGATGAGTTCGCCGATCAGATGGAGGTTGGTGCCGACGCCGGGTGTTGCAAATGTAAAGCTCCGGCCTTGCTTTCCTGCTGTCAGCAGTTCCTGCATCGATCCAATCTTGAGCAAGGGTGAGGCCGCAACCAAACTGACGGTGCGTCCGAGAATCGAAATCGGTGTCAGCGCCGTCGCCGGGTCGAACTTCCGATTGGTATAGAGGTGCCCGATGATCGCCTGCGTATCGAGTGTGCCGAGGAACAAGGTGTAGCCATCGTTCTTCGATCCGGCGGCAAATTCCGTGCCGATCAATCCGCCGGCTCCCGTCTTGTTGTCGATGATGACGGGTTGACCAAGTCGGACTGAAAGTTGATCGCCAAGGAGCCGCGCAATCACGTCGGGTGCGGTTCCGGCCGCGTACGGAACGACCAAATTGATCGCGCGGGAGGGATAAGGCTCCTGGGCCACCACCGTGGTGGTCAGGCCGAAGAGCATTATCAGAATGGCGCGAAAATGTATCATTGGTTCCTCCCGAAGTGCGTTCGTGTTCCTCGTCCTGCGCCTTCTATTTGTTCTTGGGAGATACTGAACGAGGCGAATTCGATGAGCCAACAACAAGAATATACAACGGCCAAAAGGTCAATAGATTGATTGTTTGACACTAGGTGGCGGCGACCTAGAATGCCATTCGACGAGACGCTCGCGCCTGAAATCGTCGCGACCGCATGTGGGAGGATGACGTGGATTTCAGTTCCTTGCAGGCGGTCAAGGTAGACCGCGAAGGCGGTGCCACCATCGTAACTTTGAACCGTCCCGACAAACGCAACGCGATGAGTTCCGCAACTTCATTTCGAAATGGTCGAGGTTCTTAAGGAATTGGCGGAAGATCCCGAGACCCGCGTCCTCGTCCTGACCGGGGCCGGGGACAGTTGGTGCGCGGGTCAGGACATCAAGCTGTTTTTTCGTGATCTCGACGACAAGCCCAAGGAACGGCATCTTGCGCGGCTGGCGAACCATGAGTGGCGATGGACGTTGCTGAGCACGTTCCCCAAGCCGACCATCGCCATGGTCAACGGCTATTGCTTCGGCGGCGCCTTTGTTCAGCTCTATGCCTGCGACTTCGCCATCGCCGCCGACGACGCGCAATTTGGCCTGTCCGAGGTGAATTGGGGAATTCTTCCGGGTGGGCTTGTCGGGAAAGTCATTATGGACGGTTTGTCGTATCGTGATGCGGTCTGGTACGCCATGACGGGCGAGCCACTGGACGGCAAGCAAGCCGCCGCTATTCGGCTGATCAATAAGTCCGTTCCGCGGAACCAGCTTCGGTCGGAGACGATGGCGTTGGCCTCGACATTGGCGAAGAAGAACCCGCAGACGCTGCGTACCATTAAGGAAAGCCTGCGGTTTGTGCGCGGCATGAGCATCGAGCAAGCCGCAGATTATTTGCTTGCGAAGGAACGCGAACTTCGTTTTCTCGATCCGGAATCGGGCCGAGCGCAGGCAATGAAGCAGTTTCTGGATGACAAGGCCTATCGGCCAGGTCTGGGCGAGTACAAGCGGGACGAGACGTAACGAACGACCTCCCGCTCCGTTCCCGACGGGGCTGCCGGCAGGGCCGACCAAGGCCACGCTCCAGATCAGGAGAGCACGCCAGCCGGCGCATACGTGGCATTCTCAGTGCACAGAGTAGGGCGGCGCTGGAATGAGCGCCTTTTGGACGCAACCCCCAGCCGGTAAATTTGACAGGCATTCCGAAGATCGATGCTATAGTTCCGCACATGCGCGCCAGAACGGCCGATGAGAGCCGCCGGCATCGCAAGAACCAGCGTGGGAGGTCAGGATGATGAGAGCTCTGCTAGCGGTTTCGCTGTGCGCCGGATGGGTGCTGCAGGGTGCCGAACCCGCCCAGGCTCAACCCTATCCCAACCGGCCAATCCGCATGGTGGTGCCGTTCCCGGCCGGCGGCCCGACCGACGCCATGGCGCGCATCGTCTCCGACCGGCTCGGCGCTGTCCTCGGCCAGACGATCGTTGTCGAGAACCGCGGCGGCGGGGCGGGCGGCAGCATCGGTGCCAAGGCTGTCGCAACGGCCGATCCCGATGGCTATACGCTCCTCATCACGCCGGGCGGTGCTCTCACCACCGGCCCCGCGGTGCACAGCAATATTGGCTACGACCCGGTCAAGGCCTTCGTGCCGGTCGCTCAGGTCATGGATACCCCGCAGGTTGTGTCGGTTCATGAGTCGCTGCCGGTGAAGTCGATGGCGGAACTGGCCAGCTACGCCAAGGCCAATCCGGGCAAGATCTCATGGGGCTCGCAGGGCTTCGGCACCGCACCGCACCTCCTGGCCGAGTTGTTCAAGATCGAGGCGGGCGTAAACATCGTGCACGTGCCCTATCGCGGAACCGCCCCGATGCTTGCGGCCATCGTGGCGGGCGAAGTGCAGGTGGTCGCCGACCCGATGACAACCAGCTTTCCGCACATCCAATCGGGGAAGTTGCGCCCGATCGCCGTCACCGTCGCCAACCGTAGTCCAAAAATGCCCGACGTCCCGACCGTGATCGAGGCTGGCTTTCCGAAGCTGGAATCTTCCTTCTGGCTGGGTGTCGTGGCGCCGGCCGGAACGCCGCCGGCGATCGTCGACAAGCTCAACGCTGCGTTCCGCGAAAGCCTTGCACCAGCCGAGACTCGCGCTCTGCTCGACAAGGTCGGCGGCGAGGTCAAGATTGGCACGCCGGCTGAGTTCGGAAAAATGCTGGCGGACGAGTTGGCGAAGTGGACCGCCGTCGTGAAGGATGCCAAGATCAAGGTCGAATGAGATTGTGAAATCCTTGGCGTTTCACTTGGCGTTGGTGGCAATAACCCGTTCGCTCCGAGGTAACGGATCAGCATCGGCCGTCGGCGGGGTGTCCGCAACGGTCCGGATGGTGACCTGCGGCGCATGCATGACCGTCATCGAACGCTCCTCTGGCCATTCCGCCCATAGCTGAAACCTGCAATGTTCGGCGCCCGCGTTCGAATGGGGCGTCGGCCGCTGATGACGATGTTGACGGATTGAGCATGCCGGCGGATCACTGACGATCTGAAAGAAGTGCGAAACCTCACCGGCGGCGGGCGCTTGGACTTGCCCGCTGAATCAGGAGCCACTTATGACCGAAGAACAGACAGTCACCTATGAGCTGGAGGGCGAGATCGCGCTCGTCGGCCTCAACCGCCCGGACAAGCGCAACTGCTTCAATCCGACGGTCATGAAGCAGTTGCGCGAGGCCATCGAGCGCGCCGGCGAGGAGGCGAAGTGCGGCATCATCTTCGGTCACGGCGATAATTTCTGCGCCGGCCTCGACCTGCGCTGGGCGGCGGAGAACTGGAAGACCGGGCGCTCGGAGCGGCTGCCGTTTCAGTTCAATCGCAACACCTATTTCGAGGCGATGGCGCGCGGCAACATCCCGTTCATCGCGGCACTGCATGGGGCGACGCTGGGCGGTGGGCTCGAAACGGCCGCGGCCGCGCATATCCGCGTGGCGGACGAGACCACGTATTTCGGGCTTCCCGAAGGGACGCGCGGCATCTTCATCGGCGGCGGCGGGTCGGTGCGCGTGGCGCGGCTGATCGGCTTTGCCCGCATGCAGGATATGATGCTCACCGGCCGCGTCCTCAAAGTCGACGAGGCCGAGCGCTACGGAATCGTGCAATACGTGGTGCCCAAGGGCGAGGCGATGGCCAAGGCCAAGGAGCTTGCGCTCAAGATCTGCAAGAACGCGCCGCTGTCGAACTTCGCCATCACCAACAGCCTGCCGCGAATCCAGGACCTGAACTACGACGACGGCCTGTACTTCGAGCGCATGGTTGCGGAATACACGCGCAGCCCCGAGTCGATTCAGCGGCTGCATCAGTTCCTCGACAAGACGGCGCCGCGGGTCCGCCCGGACTGAGCGGCCTGCAAGAACGATCACGGCGACTCGCAACAGGAGTGACCAATGGCTTTGCGTGACCATGCAATTGTGGCCTACGCCGAAACCAAGGTGATGGAGAAGAGCGACCGCGACGTCTTCGTCCTGGCGGGCGAAATGCTCGAATCGCTGCTCGACAGCACCGGCATCGACAAGAACGAAATCGACGGACTGGTGGTGGCCGGTATGACCGGCACTGGCGCCGGCAACATCTTCTGGCCGCAGACCCTGGCCGACGTGCTGGGCCTCGAAGTCGGCTTCTGCGAACAGGTGAACACCGGCGGCTGTTCGGTGTCGGGCTGCGTCGTTCGCGCAGCGGCTGCGATTGAGTATGGATTGTGCGATGTGGCGTTCCTGTCGTTCGCCGACACCCATGTGCTGGTGGACAGGACCGACCACAGCCATACCTACCGGCGCGAGTGGACCGATCCTTATGGCTTGATGGGCCCGCCCGGCGCGTTCGGGTTGCTCAGCCGCGCCTATGAGGCGAAATACGGCCTCGACTACCGAATGCTGGGCAAGCTCGCGGTGACGCAGCGCAACCACGCCGTGATGAACGAGAACGCGTGCGAGAAGCTGCGCGTGCCAATCACCATCGACGACTACATGAACTCGCGCATGATCGCCGATCCGATCCGGCTACTGGATTGCGTGATGCGAGCCGACGGCGCCGCGGGCCTCCTGATGATGAGCCGCAAGAAAGCCAAGGAGAAGGGGCTCTCCAAGAACATCGTCCCGATCGGCTACGCCGAGCGCACCAATTACCTGGGTGGCGAGAACCTCGTCGATGTGACCAGGAGTGGCCACGCGATTTGCGGGGCGAAGGCGTTCGCGCAGTCCGGCCTGACCGTCAAGGACATGAAGTCCTTCCACCCCTACGACGACTTTATCATCGCGATCATGCTTCAGATGGAACAGCTCGGCTTCTGCAAGCCGGGCCAAGGTGTCGATTACATCCGAGAGACGAACTTTGCTTACGACGGCGACCTTCCGCTCAATACGGGCGGCGGGCAAATCTCGGCCGGGCAGGCGGCATCCTCGTCGCAGAACCTCATCGAGGCGGTGCGGCAGTTGCGCCGCGAGGCCGGCCAGCGACAGATCAAGGACACCACGAACGCCCTGGTGACCGGCATCGGCTGGATCAACTACGGCCGCAACTGGGGTACGAGCGCCGCACTGGTGCTGGTTCCGGAATGACGCATTGTCAGGAACGACGATGAGTTCCGTTCAGAAAATGCGACTGCCAAGGAATACGTGAGGCGACCATGGCCAAACCACTCAACGACACGCTCGGCGTCAAACGCGCCATCCGGCATTTCGATTTCTCGGAGCCTTACTGGGAGGGGACCAAACAGAAGAAGCTGATGGTCCAGTACTGCAAACCGACCGGCAAGTATCAGCACTTCCCGCGTCCGGTGAGCATCTTCACCGGGCGGCGACGCGACATCGAGTGGCGCGAGGTATCGGGCAAAGGCACGGTGTACTCATACACGATCACCGAACGGGGCACTCCGGCCTTCCGTGGCACCGAGCCCTACGCGGTCGTCAGCGTTACGCTCGATGTGGGCGTCAATATTCTGTCGAATATCGTCAACTGCACCGCTGACCAGCTCAAGGTCGGCATGAAGGTGAAGCCGTACTGGCACCCGCTCGAGGACGGCACCCATCTCCTCATGTTCCAGCCCGACACATGAGCGGACCGCAAGAAGCGCGCGGGCCCAAGGCCGTCGCCAGATTTCTGCGCCCGCGCTCGGTTGCCATCGTCGGCATGTCGTCGCGCGCCGGCAGCCCCGGTCAGGTCATTCTGCAATCGCTCAAGCTCAACGAGTTCGACGGCGATATCCACCTTGTCGGTCGCAGCAACGAGCCGATCGACGGCCGCCCCGTGCTCAAGAGCGCGGACGAACTGCCGGAGGGCGTCGATCTCGCCGTCTTCACGCTGCCGGCCGCTGCAGTGCGCGAGTCGATCGAAGCCTGCGCGCGCCGCCGCGTTGGCTCGGCGATGATCTTCGCCGCCGGCTTTGCCGAGGTCGGCGACCAGGCGACGCAGGACGCCGTCACCACCATCGCGCGTTCGGCGGGGCTTGCGGTCGTTGGGCCCAATTGCCTCGGCATCACCAACAACGTGGACCGCATGTGGCTGCACATGCTGTACGCGCGCGAGGCCAAGCGGGGCGTCGAGAACGGTATCGCCATCGTCGGCCAGAGCGGCGGATTGCTGGGGCACTTTCAGCGCGCCGCCGAAGGACTCGGGTTGCCGCTCAGCTACGTGATCTCGACCGGCAACGAGGCCGGGCTTGAAAGTACCGATTTCCTCGAGTTCCTGGTGGACGACAAATCCACCCGCGTGATCGCCATGTACTGCGAGGAAATTCGCAGGCCGCAGGAATTCCTCGCCGCGTGCCGCCGCGCCCGCGCGGCCGGCAAGCCGGTGGTGCTGATGCTGGCGGGCCGCGGCGCCAAGGCGCGCAAGGCGGCGCAGTCGCACACCGGCGCGCTGATCGGCGACTGGGCCACCATGCGGACCCAGGTCGAGAATGCCGGTGCGGTGGTGCCGCCCAACATGGACGAGATGATGGATCTGCTGCAGATCCTGGCGCGCTATCCGGAGCCCCCGACCAAAGGGCCCGGCATTCTTACCGCTTCGGGTGCCTATGTCGGGCTGACCAACGATTTCGCCGAGGACATCGGGCTCGAGCTGCCGGAGCTTGAACCGGCGACGCTGGAGAAGGTCAAGCAGGTTCTGCCCAGCTTCGGCAACTATGGCAATCCGCTCGACGTGACAGCGGGATTTTCGCCGGAAGGTCTCGCCGCCTCCGCCAAAGCGCTGCTTGAAGATGCGAATACCGGCATGCTGTTCATTTCGTTTCCGATCAGCGTCGCGCGGCCGGTGGATCAGTTCAACAAGGGCATGCAGGGTTCGACAAAGCCGAAAGTTCTAGTCGCGCTCGGCGACACCTGGCAACTCGGTCCCGATGTTCTGCAGGCGGTCAGTGAAAGTCCGGCGGTATTCTCCCGTTCGTCGGATCGCATGCTGCGCGCGATCACTCTCTACACGCACTACGGTCGATCGCTTGCGCGAGGGCGGGTGGTTGCCAATCCCGCGCCATTCCCGAACATGCCGAAGCTTGGCAGCGGAACGCAGCCCGAGTGGTTGGGCAAGCAGGTCCTGTCGGCGGCCGGCATTCGCGTACCCGCCGGCGAGCTTGCCCGGACGCCGGACGAGGCAGCCGCGGTCGCCGGGCGCATCAGCTATCCGGTGGTCCTGAAGGCACAATCCGCGGCGCTATCGCACAAGACCGAAGCCGGCGGTGTCATGCTCAACCTGGCGGATGAGACGGCATTGCGAAGCGCCTGGACTAGCGATGCACGATCGCATCGCAAAGGCGGCGCCGGGCGTGACTCTCGATGGCTGCCTGGTCGAGAAAATGTCGGCCAGGGGTCTCGAACTGATGATTGGAGCGAAGCGCGATCCGGCTTGGGGGCCGGTTCTGCTGCTTGGCCTCGGGGGCATCTGGATCGAGGCGTTGGGCGACGTGCGGCTCCTGCCGGTCGACGCGGATGAGGCGCAAGTCGTCGACGCGCTTCACAAGCTGCGCACGGCGAAGCTCCTCACCGGATTCCGCGGCGCGCCACCGGTGGATGTCGCGGCGGTGGCAAAGGCCGTCCTCGCGGTCGGCCGGCTGATGATGACCATGCCCGACATTGTCGAGGTCGACGTCAACCCGCTGATGGTGCATGCCGCCGGACAAGGCGTCACGGCGCTCGATGCACTGATCGTCACCGGCTGAAAAGGCCCCGGCCTGGGACCTTTCCCAAAGCCGCGCCTATTCGATGATCGGCAACCCGGCGGCCTTCATCGCCTCCCGGTTGGCGACCCGGGATTTTTCGATGGTCGTCTTGAACTCCTCGGGAGTCGTGCCGAACGGCAGGATCGCGAGCTTGCTCAGACGATCGATGATCGCCGGATCCTTGGCCGCCTCGATGGTTTTCTCGGCTAGCGATTCCACGATCGCCTGCGGCGTTCCAGCCGGCGCGAAGAAGCCGTTCCAGGAGGAGGTGTCGAAACCGGGATAAGTCTCGGCGACCGTCGGAACGTTGGGCAACTGCGGCAGTCGCTGCAGGGTCGAGATGGCGGAAAATCTTGATGTGCTTGTTGTCGGTGTGATGCATCAGCTCTGACGCATTTCCGAAGTACATCTCGACTTCGCCCGCCGCCAGCCCGGACATTGCCGGAGCTCCGCTCTTGTAGGGAACCGCCACCATGTCGATCCCGGCGCGGGCGATGAACAGCGCGGTGTTGAGATGGACGTTGCCGCCGATCCCCGCCGTCGCATAGTTCAGCTTGCCGGGGTGCGCTTTCACGTACGCGACGAACTCCTGCAGCGTGTTGACGGGAAGCGACGCCTTGATACCGAGCAGATAGGGTCCGGCGCCGAAGATACTGACCGGCACGAAATCCTTCTGCGGATCGTAGGCGACCTTCTGCAGCATCGGGATGTTGATGATCTGCGTCGAGGCGCCGAACAGCAGCGTATAGCCATCCGGCTGCGCGCGTGCGACGCCGATCGCGCCGATCGATCCGCCGCCGCCGGGCCGGTTCTCGATCACGAACGATTGGCCGAGCTTGGTTGCGATGTATTGCGACGCTAGGCGCGCCATCATGTCGGTGTTGCCGCCGGGCGAGTAGGGGACGATCACCGTCACCGGCCGCGTCGGCCAGTCGAGCGCCCGCGCACGATCCGTCAAGGCCACAAGTGCGGCTGCGCCGGCGCCAAAGCAGGCGGTGCGGCGCGTGAGAGATGGGGGCATGCTGTAAAGATGGTCGGATCGCTGCACGTTGTTCCTCATGAGTGCTGAAGGCTTGGTAGCATGGCCGCTTTCAGGCACAAACCGTGCCATTGGAGCCGGCGACGGAATTCCAGCCATCAATTTGCGGTTGAAGGCGTTGCCAGACCGTCTGCAGCCTCACGTGTTCTGCCGCTTGATCCCAGCGTGAGCGTAAAGCTCCTTGATGTGAGCTTTCACACCTTCGGGCGTCGTGTCGGTGGCGGGTGTGATCGACCAGCCGACCGACGCGCAGGCGTGTTTGGCCATCTCTTCGTCCTGCTGCGACGTGCCGCCGGAGATACCGTAGGCGCCGACAAGGGTATCGCCTTTGAAGATTGGGGCGCAGCCGCCGGAGGCGACCACGAGGCCGCCTTTCATGATCGAGGTGGCGACCAGCATCTGCGGGTTGCGCTCCATGAACCATTTCTGGATCACGAGCCCATCGGGAAAGCGTGGGCTCATGGTGCGGAAAGCGACCGCGGTGTAGGCCTTGGCGTGAGCGGTCTCCGGCGTGATGAAACCGGCCTCGTCCATCCGTTCGAGTGCGATCAGATGGCCTTCGGGGCCGACCACGGCCGTGGAAACGGGAGCGCCGATTTCCAGCGCCTTGGCCGTGACGGCGTCGAAAAACGGGCGGCATTCTGCTGCGGTGATACGGGCCATGTTCGATCCACTCCGGATTCTTAGCGCTTGGAGAATAGACTCAAGAAACGACGATGGCCGTGACGAGCACGGCCATCGAGCACCAATTTGAATCGGGAACCAGGTTGGCGAAGCGGCTCCTACCGGTAGATCGGCATCGGAAGAGTGCCGGTACGGGTGGGGGCGGCGGGCCTGCGCGGGCTTGAGCCAGCGATTTCCTCGCGCTTGCGGTCCGGTGCGGTCTCCAGGTTGCCGCGTTCGTGCTTGATCGCGGCGATCGTCCGGCTGTCGAGATTGTAGACGTCGCGGCGCATCTGCAGCTTGCCGGCGTCGTCGACGAAAGCGGTCTGATAGGTGAGGTGGACCCAGATCATGGTCGGCAGGACCTGCAGGTTCTGCTCGGAGCCGCCGTACATGCGCTGGATCCGTTCCGCGCTCCAGTGCTCGTTCGGCCGGGCGATCTTGAGGAGGACTTCGGCGTACTTGGCCGGATCCTGCACCCGCATGCAGCCGTGGCTGTAGGCGCGTACGTCGTGCCCGAAATACTGCTTGTCCGGCGTGTCGTGCTGGAACACCGAAAAGCGGTTGTTGATGTTGAAGCGAACGCGTCCCAGCGCGTTGCCGGCACCCGGCGGCTGGGTGATGGTCACGCCACCGCCATTGTAGCTCACGCGCAGGCCCATCCGGTCCAGCACCGTCGGATCTTGCGCGAGCGCCGGAAGATACTCGTTGCGCACGATCGACTGCGGCACCGTCCAGGTCGGATTGACCGTGATGGACTTCATCGTCTCGCTCAGCAACGGGGTCGCCGTGCTGGGCTTGCCGATCACGACCTTGGTCGTCCACACCTGGGCGCCGTTGTTCATCACCCTGAGCGTGAAGTCCGGGTGGTTCACGATCACGTGGCTCTTGCCGAGGTCGCGCTGGTACCAGCGCCAGCGCTCCATGTTCGCGACGATGGTCTCGATCTGCCGGGACCCTTCACCCTTCGCGCCCGCCTGCTTGCCGCGCAGTTCGGCGAGCTTCGCCTTGAGCCTGCGATAGGCTTCGTGCTGCGGGCTGTAGAGGTCGAGCGCCTTGCCGGCGTCCGCGGCATTCGCCACGCTGCTCAGAACGTCGGACGCTTCCGGCGCCGCCTGCGGCAGCTCGATGTTGCGGCTCACGCGGGTGTAGTGGAAACGTCCGGCCTGCAGATGGCGCGCAAAGGTGAGGACGGCGCGGGTCATCTTGAGTTCGGCTTCGGCCAGTGCATCGGGGCCGAGGCCGGCAAAGCTCGGCGTCCGGTAATCGTTCGGATCGAGGCCGTCGGCATCGGCATCCTTGAGCCGCGCGATCGCCGCGGCGGTGCGCGCCGTCTCGGCGCCCTTTTCGATCCACAGCGGTGCGAAATGGCGGCCGGTGTAGAACGCCTCGACCGCGGCGCGCTCCTTTGAATTCGCGAACAGCTTGTCCGCCTTGGCGGCGAAGAGGGCGCGGATGTTCTCCGCAACTGCGCGGTCGGCCGGGTCGAGCGCTGCCAGCGGATCGGGCGCGGGCGCCGGCTCGACCGTTGTCTGCTCGACGACGGTGACCGCCGGAGCGGGCGTGTTCAGGATCGCCGGAACAGCATTGGCCTGCGCGCTGTTGTCGCGGGCTTCGTCGAGCGCTTCATCGGCCGCCTTGATGCCGGTGGTGGCCTGCGCGACGCTCGCGTGCGCGATCTCCAGCAGCATCTGGTCGTTCGGCAGCGTCATCGGCGTGACGGCATTCTTTGCCATGCTGACGAGGGGGGCAGCCAGGATCAGTGCCAAGGCGGTGCCCGCCAGAATGCGGTAGCGACGCTTGCTCATAGGGAACTCCCCGATCGTTCACCTGACAGGCGCACGAGTACCGTCGGCGCTCGCGATTGATTCGAGCGCGCCGGGGCTACAAGCGGCCGTAGGTCAGGAAAGGCCCACCTCCTGCCAATAAAATTCCCCGGCAAGAGGCTCTCGGTGATTAGTCGTGATGGGGATCGCAAAGGTTCAAAATGGCGAGCCTTGCACGGCCCACCGGGCCGGATTTCGGGGGCGGGACGCCATCTGCTGGCGCTTGCGCCCGCAATGCGGGCTGACCGTTGCAAATTTTATAATATATTGATTTTACTTATTTATTCGACTTTTAGGTTGGCGGCGAGCCGCTAAGGTTTTCGGCTAATTCTCGTTTCAGCGTGAAGCACCGGTCATCGATGTCACAAAGCCGTGTGTCAGACGCCGGCGACGGCGCCTTGCCGCATCCGGCTAGGCCGCCGCCCCTCAGTTGATCCGATCGGACACAGCGGCGTAGGGATTGGCGTTTTCACGAGCGCTGGCTCGGTGTCAGCCTTGGTCGCATCCACCCACACCGCCCAGCTTTCGTCGTCCCGGTCCGGATAGTCGTCACGAAAGTGGCTGAGCCGCGACTCGGTCCGGAACACCGATGCGCCGAGGATCAATTGCGCCGCATGGAGCATGGCGTCGGTCTCCTTGAGGCGTACCAATTCGTGAAAGTGAGGTGCGCTCAAATTCGCCGTTCGCTTCGCCAACGTATCGACTTTGAGCAACGCCTGTTCGAGACGATCCGCATGCTTCAGGATGCCGACGTCATAGGCGAACATGATCTGCTGCAACTCGCGGAGCACCCCGTCGGATTCGGCCTGCGCGTTCGGACGGAGCGGGCGCATGACGTCATCGTATTGCGATTGGATCGAAACCGGGTTCAAGGCCGGCGCCGGGAGGCCATCAAGGTCCTCGATGGCTGAACGGCCTGCGATCCGGCCGTTGCCGATGCAGAGGCCAATGTGGAATCCGGCGAAGTGATTGGCGCATCCCGCCTGAGCGAGCCCGGCCGCCAGCAAGCCCGGTACGTCCGATCGGCAATCCACCTTGGTACGGATGGCCATCTTCGACATCTGGTTCATCGCATAGTAGGGCGTCTTCCCGAACATGTCGGTCTTGGCTTCGCCGCCAAGCTTATGGAAGAAGTAATCCATCCACTTGACCTTGCTCCGCAGGAAATAGTCCCGCAGGTGCTCGGGGATTTTGGACATGTCGAGATAGAGCGGCGCGTTGCCCTTGCGCCGCTCGGTCGCCATGGCGCGGGCAATGCGGGGAACGTCCGCCTCGTCGCCCCAATCCGGCTCGTAGTCCCACATGAACGCCTCGCCTTTGGCGTTCAGCCACTTCGCCCCTTCCTGAATGGCGAAGGTGATGCCCTCGAAGTAGAACCGGGGAGTGCCGGGACGCACGTAGCTGAACTCGGCATTGCGTAGCGTCGCACCGGCTTCATACGCGAGCAACGTGCCCGTTCCCGCGATATCCCTAACGAACCCGCTGCGAAATCCGATTGCATTGGTGGCGACGATTGTTGTCCGCGCCCTGAACACATGGAATTCGCCGGTCCGGCCGTGAATGCCGACGGCCCCGATCACCCGGTCCTGCTCGCGGATCAGCCCGGTGATGAAAATGCGATCCATCAGGCGCACGCCTGCTTCCTCGAGCGCCCGCCGCAGCAGCCAGGAAAATTCGAGGCCGCCGCCAGCCGGGTAGAGAACTCGGGCAAGATCGAGTCCCCGCGTCGGCCGCCGGACATACTGCCCGTGGGCATCGCGCTCGAACTTCATCCCCATTGTCTCGAAATCGCGCAGCCGTTCGTAGGAATCGGCGAGCGTCGCCCGGACCAGCTCTTGATCCGCGATACCGTCGTTGCCGGCGACGATCTCGCGCAGGATGCCATCGAGGTCGTCGTTGGGGAGCGCTACGATGGTCCAGGCGTTGGAGAACGCGGTGTGGCCGCAGCGGCCGATCATCGCGGCATCGACCAGGGTGACTTGAGCCCCGCGTGGCCCGTGACGCTTGGCGCTCAGCGCGGCAATCAGGCCACCCGCGCCACCGCCGATAACCAGGACGTCTGTTTCGATCAATACGCCGCGAAACGCCGCCATGCGAGCTACCAGGGCCTGGGCCGGTTCTTCACCGATGGATGAACGTCGACGATCTTTTCGGGACAGAAAATCTCGCAGCTGAAGCAGGTGATGCAGTGCTCGCGAAACTTGATGACGGGGAGTGCGAAGACCGTTCGCAGCCCGGGCGGCGCGCCGGCGATGGGGGCAACCGGTTCCATGTGGATGACGTCGGCGGGGCAAACGGCGTCGCAGACGCCGCATCCCGTACATTTCTGCAACTCGATGCTTTCGATCATGCGTGTCGTCTCGACCGATCGCAGGAATGCTGCTGGGCGGACCGGCAGGATAACTGTAGAGTCGCGAACCGCGCCATCGTACCGAGAATCACCAATACTCCGCTTGCTGGGCCTCCGACCAGGTTACACACCCAGACGTCCGGACGTGACCGGAAGCATCGGCGTGCTATTTGTCGATCTTGATGTTGGCGGCTTTTGCGACGCTGCGCCATTGCTCGAGGTCCTTCAGGATGAAGTCCTTGTAGGCATCGCCGATCTGCAGGTCGGTTTCGTAGCCCAGGCCGCTGAGGCGTTCGATCAGCGCCTTGTCGTTCATCATTTCAGTGATGGTCTGCTTGAGCCGGGCGAGGATCGGCTCGGGTGTGCCCGCGGGAGCGCTCAACCCGTAACCGACGATCGTGGTCACGTTCAGCCCGGCCTCCTGCAGGGTCGGCACGTCCGGGAGCAGCGGGTACCGCTTCTTGCCGGTGACTGCGATGACCCGCAGTGCGCCGGAATCGAGGTGCGGTTTGACAAGTGGCGGCGTTACGAGACCGATGTCTACCGTTCCGGCGATCAGTGCGTTGGTTGCGGGGCCGAGACCGGCGAATGGCACATGGACCATGTTGATGCTGGCCGCGTTGTTCATCAACGCAATTCCCATGTGGGGCGCGCTGCCGACGCCGGCGCTGCCGAAGTTCAGCTTGCCTGGATTCGTCTTGGCGTAAGCGATCAGGTCGGCAACTGACTTGATCGGCAATTTGCCGTTGACCGAGACAGCGAACGGCAACTGCAGCACGCCAGCAATGAAAGCGAAATCGTCAGGAATCTTGTAGGGCACCGAACTCCTTCACGGCGGGCAGGACCGAGAGGCCATCGGTGACGGTCCACAACAGGGTGTAGCCATCGGCCGGCGACTTGGCGACCAGGTCGGTGCCGAGCTGCGCTGCGGCGCCGGGCTTGTTCTCGACGAAGAACTGCTGGCCGAGACGCTTGGTGAATTCCTGCGCGACGATCCGCCCCATCAGATCGGTGCCTGCGCCTGCGGCAAACGGAACCACCACGCGGACTGGCCGCGACGGATAATCCTGTGCCGAGAGCGGCTGCAGCGCAGCCGCAAGTCCCAGCATCGCGATCGCGGCACCGATGAGTTTTCGCATGACGTTCCTCCACAATTTATTGCTTCTTTAGATGCCGTGAGTCGGCAGCGGCAGACGACAGATGCACGCAGCCTCAAGCGGATCGCTCTGAACGAACCTGAGCAAGATAGTCCCGGTCTTTTTCGTGCCTTGGGCGAACATGCTCCCGTTAGTTTGACTTGCCGCCAGTGAGCGCAAGGATTGTGCGGTACCGATCGGTCGATTCGAGAATGGTCTCCTTCAGACGTTCGGGCGGCCCCCCGATCACCTCGCCGCCCGCGGTCACGATCCGGTCGCGCACGCTCTTACTATCGAGCGCGCGATTGATTTCGGTGTTCAGGCGCTGCAGCAGCGCGACCGGGAGCTTGCCCGGTGCAACGACGCCGAACCAGGATGAAAAGGTGAATTCCGGATAGCCCTGCTCGGCGAAGGTAGGAACATCCGGCATGTTTTGCAGCCGCGCTGCGTTCGCCACTGCGATCGGGAAGGCCTTTTTCGATTTGATGATCTCCTCCGCGGCCGGCGCGCCGGACATCATTGCTTTGACCTGCCCGCCGATAAGATCGGTCATCGCCAGGTTGCCGCCGCGATAAGGCACGATCAGCATGTCGATGCCGGTCATGCTCTTGAACCACGACATCGCGGTTTCATGTGGGCTGCCGGGTCCAAGCGTTGCCGCAGTCAGCCAACCGGGATGGGCCTTGGCGTAACTGATCATTTCCGGGAGCGTACGCATTGGCACGAGTTCTGGGTTGACGATCAGGACGAACGGTACTCGCGTCAACTGGACGACCGGCACGAAGTCGCGGTCGGAATCGTACGGCATCTGCCGGGCAAGCGCGACATTGGCCGAAAACGCGTCCGTGATGAGTCCGATGGTGTGTCCATCAGGCGCCGCCTGGGCCACCGTCGTGGTGCCGATGATGGTGTTGCCGCCGGCGCGATTGTCGACGATCACCGGCTGATGCAACGACTGGGAAAGCTGATCGGCGACCGCGCGAGCCACGACATCGGTTCCGCCGCCGGCCGGGTAGGGCACAATCCAGCGTATCGGGCGATCCGGCCAGTTCTGCGGTGGATTGGCTGCCGGCGATTGTGCCTGTGCCGCAAGGTTCGCGCCGGCCAGCAACAGCGCGCCGAAATAGAGTGCCTTGCCCATCGATCAACTCCCTCGCGTGACGCTGAGTGCGCCTTCGTTGTTCTCGAGAAATTTTCGGATGGCCTCGACAAGCCCATCCGGATTGTCGTTCGCCAGATCATGACTGCCTTGGAGCTCGATCGCGGTAATGCGAGGATTTGCGGCGCGGACTTTGGGCAGGGTTTCGGCAGCGAACATATCGGACTCGCTGCCCCTGACGACCAGCGCCGGGATCTTCAGCTCCTGCAGCATGGGCCACAAGAAAGCCGGCACCGGCGCCGATTGCCCGGTATCGAGCGCCTTCTTGAAATTGTCGCGGAAGGCGAGGTCGCGTCGCAGCACATATCCCGCATCGACTTTCTTGAGGAACGCTTCGTAGCGTGTGCGAAGCGACGAGGGAGCGGGCACATCGTCGTGTTCGTGGTAGGCGAGCGCCTCGTCGACGGAGGCAAACACATCCGGTTGCAAGCCGATGCGCTCTGCGGTGTGCCGGCGGCCTTCCGGCGCAATATCCGGAGCGAAGTCGACCAGAATGAGCCCGGCCGCGCACCCGGGCCGCCAGCCGGCGGTCGCAAGGCAGACCCGTCCGCCGAACGAATGCCCCATCAACACCGCTTGCTGCCATCCGAGATGATCGAGCAGACGGATCACGTCGGCGCTGAGCGTTTCCAGCTTGTAGTCGCGCGTCGGGCTGCAGCCCGAGTTGCCGAAGCCGCGCATGTCCATGGCTACGACTTCGCGGTCGGTGGCGATGCGGGAGGCGGGTTCGATCCAGTCGTAGGAAAAGTAGGAGAGGCCGTGAGCGATCAGCACCGGCGTGCGACCGGGACGGCCAAAACGGCGATAGAACAGTTCGACATCGCCGGCGTGGACCGTACCGGTGGCGTGCGTCTGCGCCGTCATCTTTAGCCCGACCTCCCGTGGCTGCTTCTTCTTCTTCTTCTTCTTCTTCTTCTGTTGCTGTTGTCAGTTCTGCCCGACGACAATGCCCATCCCCGTGATCCATTCCGGGACGAGGTGGTAGTAGCGAAGCTCCTTTGGGAGATCGCCCATGGCGCGGGCGGCGGCCGCCGCCGCGACCCAGGTGCGCACCTCGTGCGCGCCGAAGCCGGCGATACGATCGATCTCGGCGTCGGTCATCCGGTCGAACTCCTCGTGCCTGGTCCCGAGGAACGTCGTCAGGAAATCCCGATCCCATTGCTCGCTCGGCGGCAGACAGGGGCCCTTGCCGACCACGAGATCCCGTGCCGCCTTGATGACGCGGCTCTCGCGAGCGTCGAGTTCGTCCTGCGACGGCGTCTGCCGGACGATCAGACGGCGCGCGACGTCGGGCGGGCTAAGCTCGAGCCGAGGCGTCGGCGGATCGTGCGACAGGCCGCCGGAGCCGATCAGGGTGATGCGCATATCCTTGTCGGACAGGAACGCGCCGATCGCTTCACCGAACGCCCGGACTCGCCTGAAGGAGGGGCGGGGGTCGGCGGCGCAATTGATGAAGATGGGCAAGACGTCGTAGCGATTGAGCGCACCGGTGAGTTTGAACAGCGGAATCGTGATGCCGTGGTCGACCTTCATCTGGTGCGAGATCGCGACATCGAAATCCCGCGATTGCAGAAACCGCACGCACGACAGCGCAAGCTCGCGCGGTACGCGAAGCGGCCCGCTTTCCAGATGCCAGTCCTTGGTTCCCTCCGCCGCGGTGCCGATGCAGAACGCCGGCATCAACTCGTAAAAAAAGCCGTTGAAGTGATCCGGACCAAAAACGACGACCAGATCAGGATCGAATTTGCGCAGGGCCACCGACGCGGATTCCATTTCCTTGAAGAATTGCGCATGGGTGTCGGGCTGCGATTCCTCGACGTCGGTCGTCATTAACGGGCTGTGCGAGCAGCAGATCAGTTGGACGGTCATCGTATCCTCCGCTAGACTCGAGTCTCGCTCAGATTGCCGGTCGCGAACATCTCTTCGACGCTCAACAGACGGACGGCCAGGCCCTGCTCATAAGAATACCGCGCCATGGTCGATAGCGTCTTGAGATTGGGCGCGACGCCATAAGACCAGAAATCTTCGCCCATGACATCGGTCGTGGCTTCGTACTCCGCCGTGACCCATGGCAGGCCGATTTTTAGGGCGGTTGTCTCGACGAATTCGGCCTCGGCAATCCGCTTTGCCTGCAGGAACGCCTTGTAGAGGCTGGCGGCAAGCCAGCGGTGCTTTTCATGGATATCGCGGCGGATCCCGATCGCGTGCATGATCGGGAATATCCTCGATTTCAGGTAATATTCGCGCTCCGCTGTACGGTAGTCGGGAAACAGCCGGGCGACCTTCGGATGCTTGCTGATGAAGCAAGATGGCTGGCGCGCCGAGATAATCCCGTCGATTTCGCCATCGGCCAGCAATTTTGAGAGGACCGCGTCGTTGCGCGACACGAGTGGGAATCCGTCCGGCAGATTCAGCGGGAACTTGTCGCGACGTCCCGGATTTTCGAGGCCGGCCTGCAGCCAGTTGATGTCCTTTGCCGCGATGCCGAACTCGTCCTGGAGAAATCCCCGAAACCACATCACCGCCGACATTTGATATTCGGGCACGCCGATGCGCTTGCCGCGCAGGTCGGCGGGACCCACGATTCCGCGGTCGGTCCGAATGTAGACCGCCGAATGCCTGAACATCCGCGACAGAAAGACCGGGATCGCGACATAAGGCGTCGGCCCGCGCGACAGCGCGATGAGGTGGGGACTGAAGCCGATCTCGGCGACTTCGAACTCGCCGTGAAAAAACGCCCGCTCGAAGCACTCCTCCACCGGCATGGTGATGTAGTTGACATCGCAGCCCTCGACCTGCACGCGGCCGTCGGTCAGGGCGCGCACCCGGTCGTAGTCCCACGTTGCGATGGTGATTGGCAGGCGGCTCATATGGGCTCCTCACAAACCACTATCGTTGCGTGCACCAAAAGTCCATACTATTGATTGAAAGCAATGGTTCGGGAACGGCAGATGGCGGACATCTGGAACAGCGACGTGATCGCGGACACGCTGCGGGCGCTCAAGATCGAGTACGTCGTCGTGTGCCCGGGGTCGAGCTTTCGCGGGCTACATGAAAGCCTGGTCAATCACCTGGGTAACCGCGATCCTGAAATGATCCTCGCGCTGCACGAGGAAAACGCGGTCGCCATCGCTCATGGTTACGCGCGCGTCACGGGACGGCCGCTCGGGGTGATCGTCCACTGCAACGTCGGCGTCATGCACGCGAGCATGGCGATTTACAATGCCTGGTGCGATCGCGTGCCGATGATGGTTCTTGGCGGGATCGGGCCGCTCGACTTCCGAGCGGCGTCGGACGCCCGTGGACTGGCTGCACAGCGTGGCGGATCAGGGCGCGCTGGTGCGCAACTACACCAAATGGGACGATCAGCCGCTCTCCGTGAAAGGCGCCGTCGAATCGCTGCTGCGCGGCTACCAGATGACATGCGCGGCGCCGAAAGCGCCGATCTACATCACGCTCGACCAGAGGCTACAGGAGGACATGCCGGGTGCCGCGGTTGTGGTGCCGCCGGTCGAACGGTTCATGCCAGGCCTGCCTTCGCTGCCCGACCCGGATGCCGTGAGGGCCGCAGCGGCATTGCTCGCGAATGCGGAGTTTCCGGTGATCCTGGCGGGCCGTGTCTCCCGTGACGAAGTCGATTGGCGGCGTCGGATCGCGCTGGCCGAGACATTGGGCGCTGTCGTGTTCTCCGATTTCAAAGTCGCCGCCGCATTCCCTACCGATCATGTCCTTCACGGTCCCGATCCCTCGATCGTATTCACGAATGCGGAAGGCGTCGCGCTCATGCAGCAGGCCGATGTGATCCTGAGTTTCGATTGGTGGGATCCGGCAACTTTGTTCAAGCAGGCGTGGCCGGACGGCAACGTGGCGGCTAAGGTGATCCGCTGCTCGATCGATAACTATCTTCATCGCGGATGGACGCGCGATCACCTTGGGCTTGCTCCGGTCGATATCGATATTCTGGCCGAGCCGGATCGTGTCGTTCCGCAACTGCTCGATGAACTGACGCAGCATCTTGCCCTGCCAGAGCGGGCCCGCCACCGATTGGACGAACGACGCCGGATCGGCCGCTTAGTGACACGCAAGCGGCCGCTATGCGGCGGCGCGGAAGCCATCGGTCTTTGGGACATCGGCGAAACGCTGCATACGGCGCTGGCGGGCCGGGACTACTGCCTGATGCGGGCGCCGCTCGGCTGGCAGGCAAGCTCGCTGCCGATCCGCCATCCGCTGGACTACCTGGGCGCCGACGGGGCGGCCGGCATTGGCGGGGCGACAGGAATGTCGGTCGGCTCAGCTTTGGCGCTGAAGGACACCGGCCGGATTCCGGTCGCGGTGTTCGGAGATGGCGAGTTTCTGATGACGCCGACCGCGCTCTGGACGGCCGCCAGCCGGCGCATTCCGATGCTCATCATCATTTCGAACAATCGGGGCTACTACATCGACGAGCAGCATCAGGAAACGACATCGAAGTCGCGCCGGCGGCCCCCCGACACGGCGTGGGTCGGCCAACGCATCGATGATCCGGACATCGACCTGACGGCGATGGCGAGGGCGCAGGGGTTCCAGGTGTCGGAGCCGGTCCAGCGGATTTCGGACTTGGGCGGAGCTGTGCAACGGGGGGTGGACGCGGTGGTGCAGGGCGCTTGCTATTTTGTCGATGTGCGCATCGCGCCGGATTATCTTGGGTTCCCACACTAGCTTCAGACAGGCAGCGCCATGACAACCGCCAATCGCGCACTCCGGGTCGTCACCAATGCGACCGATCTGAGTCGCAGCCCGGTTGCCCGCTACATTCAGTTGGCGACACTGTTCCGCAACTGGATCGCATCGGGCGAGTGGCCGGTCGGCGGCCGCATACCGAACGTCGACGACCTCGCTCGCGAATTTTCCGTGGCCCGGGGCACGATCCGCGAGGCGCTGGGTGTGCTCGAAGACGAGGGCCTACTTGAACGCCTTCGCGCCAAGGGGACATTCGTCAGAAACTCGCCGCTTGGTGGCCATGCACATAAGCTGGAGATCGACTGGAAGTCCCTAATCTCCGCTCACGCGGGCGCCAAGATCGAAGTGCTCGAGCAGCGCGTCGTGACCGATCTGCCGCCGGTCGATCGGGCCAAGGGTCGTCCCGCGCTGAAATATCAGATGATGCGGCGGCTGCACCTGCGGCAGGACCGGCCCTATCTCGTCGCCCGTTTCTATCTCGAATACGATTTGTTCAAGCAGGGACCGCCCCTGCAGTTTCGGCGTCTTCCCACCTTGCCAATTCTGCACAAGATCGCCGGAACCCGGATCGCCAAGGCGTGGCAGACGCTCACCATCGGGATGGCTGACGTCGACGTCGCGGCTCTGTTGAAAGTTCCGTTGAACGCTCCGGTCGCCAAAGTCGATCGCATCGCCGTCGACCGAAGCGGGATCATTCTCTATGCCGGACACGGTATCTATCGTGGGGATGCGATCTCGATGGAAATCGAGCTGCGGTAGCTCACACCTCCCGCCATCGCGAGGACTCGAGTCTGTAGCGATCGCGGCGGTTCCGATCAAAAAGACATAAGTATGGACTTTCAATTCAAGTCGTGAAATTTTGGCCTCCGTGCGGTGGAGCGCCTGCTTGCGCCGCCAACTAAGAATGAGACAGCAGGGGGAGGCCGCCATAATCCGCTCGATTTTTGCCGCGTTGCTCGCGCTCGCCGTTCCGGCGCACGCGCAAGATGCCTATCCGTCGCGTACCATCACCATCGTCTGTCCTTACGCGGCCGGCACCACGCCCGACATCATTGCGCGCCAGTTCGGCGACGCATTGTCGAAGCGGGTCGGCCAGCCGGTGGTGGTCGAAAACAAGCTCGGCGCCGGCGGTCTGCTCGGCACCGAATACGCCGCTGGGCAGAGTCCGGACGGCTACACGCTGCTCTTGGGCAGCAAGGACACCAACGCGGTCCTCGGGCACCTCTATCCCAAACGCAATTTCGACCCGAACAAGGCGCTGGTGCCAATCTCGCTGTTGGGGACCATCGACAATGCCTTCGTGGTTTCACCGTCGCTCGGGATCAATTCGCTGAAGGAGCTCATCGAAGCCTCGAAGAAGGGCCGCAACTTCACCTTCGCGTCGCCCGGCGTCGGCACCAACCTGCACCTCCTCGGCGAACTGCTACGCGTGCAGGAGAAGCTCAACATGACGCACGTGCCCTATCGCGCATTTCCCACCGCATTCCAGGACGTGCTGGGCGGGCGCGTCGACATGGTGGTGGCTGGCGTACCGCCGATCACCGGCATGCTGGAGTCCGGCAAGCTGAAGGCATTGGCGGTGACCGGGCCGAAGCGTGCCGCCGTACTGCCGAACGTGCCGACCACCAAGGAGCTCGGCTACGAGGACCTCACCTTCGTCGGCTGGTTCGGGCTGCTGGCGCCGGCGGGCACGCCGAAGGCGATCCTCGACAAGCTGACGGGGGAGGCGAGGGCGATCTCGCAGGAACCCGCATATCGCGCCAATCTGGAAAAAATCCACGTCACGCCGATCGGCGACACCGCAGCAGAATTCAAGGCGCTGATTGATTCCGAAACCCTGCGCATGGGCGACCTGATCAAGAAGGCCGACGTGAAAATCGAGCAGTAGTCCAACGCGGAACGCGGAGCAGGGGCGCCAGCGCGTTAGCCGGCCGTGCCGTTGCGGCCTTAGCGCTGTTACGGAAGGGCGGGGAAGCCAAACAGTTCGGCGGGGTTGTCCACGAAGATGAGCTTGCGGGTTTTTTCGTCCGGTACCCAGTCCAGCATCATGTCCAGCAACGCCACGTCGTTCGGCATCGGCTTGAAATACTGCGGGTGTGGCCAGTCCGAGCCCCAGAGCAGGCGGTTTGGGGCGTGCTCCACGAGTTTGCGAACGAGCGGGTTCGTGTCGGAAAATGGGAAATCGTCCTGCTTGGAGATTCTCGGCGAAAGCTTCACCCAGCAGCGCCCGGTGTCCAGGCATTGCAGAACGAACTTGAAGCCGTCGCCGTCGATCCCTTTGGTCGGATCGACGCCGCCCATGTGCTCGAGAACGAAGCGCCCGGGCGTGTTGAGAATCTGCGGCTTCCACGCGTCCATCTCCGGCTCGTCGGCCCGGTGCAGATAATGCATCGACCAGCCGCGCTCGCCGGTGCGCGCGACCATCTTCTGATCGATTGTCTTGGTCAGCCGCCAGGTGATGCGATAGCCGACAACGCCGGCCTGGGTGAGGATGTCGAGCTCGCCGTCGGCGATCTCGGGCCACGGCACGATTACCGAACGGATGCGGTCGCGCAGACGGTTCTGGGCGTGCAGCGCAATCTCGTAATTGTGCTCATACATCATCGAAATCACATGCAGGCCGCGTGAAAGGCCGAGCGCATCCTGCATCTTCAGCCAGTCCTCGATCGGCGTGTCTTCGAACTGGAGATGGCTGAACACGTGGTTCGGCTTGAGCGTGAACTGCTTCTGCGGCCCGATAAAATGAAAATGGCAATCGCAGGCGCCCGGCGGCAATTTCAGCTTGGGCTGCGGATACGTCCGATCGATCTTGGGAGAAAAGGGGAGGGTCACGACTGTCCTGCCTCTGCTGCATGGCGATTGGCTGCGCGCGGTCGTTTGCTTGATGACAGGCCCGGTGTAGCATTTCAAGCGTCTGATCAGGATCGCGGAGGTAGGTGCGAATGAAGGCGGCTTTCATCGAACGTTTCGGCGGACCGGAAGTCTTTCAATACGGCGACGTGCCCGATCCGGTCGCCGGTCCGGGTGAGGTTGTCATCGACATCGTCGCCGCCAGCATTAATGCGGCAGACTGGAAGGTCCGGCTTGGCGACTACAAGCACACCAAATTTCCGCTGATTCCCGGACGTGATTTCTCCGGGGTGGTCAGCGCCGTGGGCGATGGCGTCGATGACATTGCGGTCGGCGATGCTGTGTTCGGCGTCTGCGCGGCCGGCCAGGAGGGCGCCTATGCGGAGAAGATCGCCGTCAAGGCCGCGATCGTCGCCAAGAAGCCGGACGATCTTTTGCATGTCGATGCTGCCGCTCTGGCGCTCACCGGCCTCACGGCGCTGAGCGCGATTGAAGAGACACTGAAATTGCAGCGGGGCGAAAAGATTCTGATCCAGGGCGGGGCAGGGGGCGTCGCCAGCTTTGCGATCCAGCTCGCCAAGCACATCGGCGCCCATGTGGTGACGACGGCCAGCGCGGCAAATCATGACTATGTCCGCGGGCTCGGCGCCGATGAGGTCGTCGACTACAACGCTCGCGACTTCACGCAGGCGGTCGCCGGGTGCGACGCCGTTTTCGAGACCGTTGGCGGCGACGTCGCGCAGCGGTCTTTCGCCGTGCTCAAGCCGGGAGGCCGCGCGGCCTTCATCGCGTCAGGCGCGCAAGCGCCCAAGCCCGAGCGCAGCGACGTCACGGCGTTGCGGCCGCCCGTCGTTCGCGCTCGTCAGCCGCTCGAACGCATTATCGAGCTGTACCGGGCGGGCGCGGTGCGTGTTCCCGAGATCAAGTTCTATCGTTTGCCGGAGGCCGCCGACGCCCATCGACTGAGCGAGTCTCGCCACTTCAGGGGCAAGCTGGTCTTCAAAGTCCGTTGAGCGACCAGGAAGCCGCCTATCGCAGCCTCGGCCGCTTGCCGGCCAACGACCCGGATCAGACCGGATCGTTGTCGGCGCGCATGGGCGTGTTGGACGGCCAGCCGGAACAGCGACATTCCTTCCCATGGAACCGGGCCGTTGAAGGTGGCACACTCAACCAGAAAACTAGCACGGGACAACCGTCGCCATCGGGAGGAGACTCAATGAAGACGCTGTTTGCTTGTGTTGCGCTGCTATGCGCCGGCATTTCGGGCGTGCAGGCGCAAAGTTATCCGACCCGCGCGGGGACGATCATCGTGCCCTTTGCCGCCGGCGGGCCGGCCGACATCACCGGCCGCATCGTCGCCGACATATTCTCGCGCGCGCTCGGACAGCAGTTCATCGTCGAGAATGTCCCCGGCGCCGGCGGCACCACAGGGATCACGCGAGGCGCGCGCGCCGCTCCCGACGGCTATACGCTTTCGCTCGGCCATATGGGCACGCACGCCGCCGCCGTCGCGCTCTATCCGAACCTGGGCTACAAGCCCGACGTCGATTTCGAACCGATCGGGCTCGTCGCCGAGCAACCGGAACTGCTTGCGGTGCGCAAGGATTTGCCGCCGACCACACTCAAAGAGTTCGCCGCCTACGCCAAGGCGAACGAGAGCAAGCTGAACATGGCGCACGCCGGCATTGGCTCGGTATCGCATGTTGGCTGCCTGCTGCTCAACGCGGCGATCGGAATCAAGCCCACCATGGTTCCCTTCTCCGGCACCGGGCCGGCGGTGAGTGCGCTGATCGCCGGCCAAGTCGATTACGTGTGCGATCCGATCCTGGGGCCGCTGCCGCATGTGCGCGCCGGGACGATCAAGGCGCTGGCGATTGCGACCGGAAAGCGCAGCGCCCTGTTGCCGGATGTGCCGACCTCGGCGGAGGGCGGGCTGCCGGAGTTCAACGTAGCGCCGTTCTATGCGGTGTTCGCTCCCAAGGGCACGCCGCAGCCGATTGTCGACCGGCTCGCCGATGTCCTGAGCAAGGGCCTCAACGAGGAAGCCGGCCGCAAGCGCCTGCTTGAACTCGGTGCTGAAATCCCTGACCCCGACCGGCGCGGTCCCAAGCCGCTTGCGGCGTTGGTCAAGAGCGAGATCGCGCGTCTCACGCCGATCATCCAGGCCGCAAGCGCCAAGTAGTCCCCAGTGCGTTGTCTGATCTGAAGGCAGGACGGTGGATGAGCCGCTCGAAGCGACTCATCGCCGCTTGTTGGAATTCTACGAAGTCTATTGCGCCCTGAACGGCCGTGCGACGCGATGCTCGCGCGACTGGCCAAGCTCCCATTGCCGCGGCGCGCCTGCGCCGAGCAGAAGCGCGTCGAGAGTCTCGGCCAACCGCTCCGACAGAAGTCGACGCCTTGGGGCGGTGTCGGGATTTTCAACGTTGGAACGCGCCCATTCTCGAATTTTCGCCAGTTCCAGGGTGATGTCGGCCATAGGAGCTCCCATTCGTTGGAAAAAACGCACGTCCACCAAGGGGCTCGGCCCCCCGCCCAACGATGGGTCGCAAGTCAAGTCGACGAGGTTCAAGGCCAATTTCGTAAGTCCGAAGTCGCTTTCCCCATCAAGGTGGGGGTGCTCGTACAATCGCGCGGCACTAATTGCACGGCGCGGCGGGGCTTCCTTTCGGTGCAAGCTGCCAAGGCGCTGAAGCTGCCGCGGTCACGCCGGGTGGCTGCGACGATGCACATCCTTCACGTCTGTGAAGGCGATGCCGGCATTCTGCTTGCCGGTGTAGTCGAGGTCGAAGGCGTTGCGCGCGAGAAAGACCACGTCGCCGTCGAGATCCTCCGCGATCGCCGAACGATGCTTGCTGACGAACTGATCGATCAGCTTGCGGTCGTCGGCATTGATCCAGCGGGCGAGTTGAAACTCGGCGGTGTCCCAATTGATTTCCAGGCCATATTCGTTCGCAAGCCGCGCCTTCAGCACATCGAGCTGCAGCGGACCGACGACGCCGACCAGCGCGGGCGATCCGTCGCTCGGCCGGAACACCTGCGCGACGCCTTCCTCGGCCAGCTCCTGCAGCGCCTGCTTGAGCTTCTTGGCGCGCATGGCGTCCGGCAGGCGGACGCGCCGCAGGATTTCGGGCGCGAAGCTCGGGACGCCGAGGAAATTGAGGTCCTGGCCTTCGGTCAGCGTATCGCCGATCCGCAGCGTGCCGTGATTGGGAATGCCGACGACGTCGCCGGCATGCGCCTCATCGGCGAGCGCGCGATCCTGCGCGAAGAAAAACTGCGGTGCGTGCAGGCTGATCGACTTGCCGGTGCGCATCTGCTTGACCTTCATGCCGCGCGTAAGCTTGCCGGAGCACAGCCGCACAAAGGCGATGCGGTCGCGATGGTTCGGGTCCATGTTGGCCTGGATTTTGAACACGAACGCACTCATCGACGGTTCGGTCGCCGCAACGCTGCGGCGGTCGGCCTGCTGGGCGCGTGGCGGCGGCGCGAGCACGGCGAGCGCATTGAGCAGGTCGCCGACGCCGAAATTCTTCAACGCGCTGCCAAAGAACACCGGAGTGAGATGACCTTCGCCAAACGCCTGCGCGTCGAACGGTTTGCACGCCTCACGCACCAGGTCGAGTTCGCCGCCGATCGCGACAGCGTCGAGCGTCGGATTGAGCGCCGCCATTTCTGCGACCGTCATCTCGCGCAATTTGCCGGCAGTGCCGGCGTCTCCCTCCAGCAGGCGCACGCCGCCGGATGCGATGTCGACGGTGCCGATGAAATCGCGGCCGCGGCCGACCGGCCACGTCATCGGCGTGGTGTCGAGCGCCAGCGTCTTTTCGATCTCGTCGATCAGGTCGAATGGATCGCGGCTCTCGCGGTCCATCTTGTTGATGAAGGTGATGATCGGAATGTCGCGCAGCCGGCAGACCTCGAACAGCTTGCGGGTGCGCGGCTCGATGCCCTTGGCGGCGTCGATCACCATCACGGCCGAGTCGACTGCGGTGAGCGTGCGATAGGTGTCCTCCGAGAAGTCCTCGTGGCCGGGCGTGTCCAGCAGGTTGAACACGCGGCCGTCGTACTCGAACGTCATCACCGAGGTGACGACCGAGATGCCGCGCTCACGCTCGATCGCCATCCAGTCTGAGCGGGTCGAGCGCCGGTCTCGCTTCGCCTTGACTTGCCCCGCGAGCTGGATCGCTCCCCCGAACAGCAGGAGCTTCTCGGTTAGCGTGGTCTTGCCGGCGTCCGGATGGGAGATGATCGCGAAGGTGCGGCGGCGCTCGACCTCGCTGGCGAACGGCGAGGGAAGAACTTCGGGCGGGCGGGTGGAAATGTTCATGACGGGTTGCATGTGGCAGTTTCGGCCCGAACGATCAAGCCGGGCGGAACCGCGCCCGCGGGCCGTTTCATCCCGTTAACCGAGGACTGGCAGGATGCGGCATGTCCCGCGAACGGGCGGGCTGATTGGGGAAAGCCGCCATGACACTCGGCACCGACTACATCCTGAACGCATTGGCGGACGAGGGTCTCAGCCACCTGTTCATGGTTCCGGGCGGTCTGGTCGACCCGTTCCTGCCGGCGCTGGCCCGGCAGACCCGGCTCAAGCCAGTGATTGCCGCGCACGAGGGCGGGGCGGTCTACATGGCGGACGGCTATGCCCGCGCCAGCGGAACGTTCGGCGCAGCGCTGGGGATCGGCGGGCCCGGCTGCTGCAACATGGCGACGGCAGTCGCCGCCGCCCGGACCGACGGCTCACCGCTGCTGGTGATGACCGGCGAGGTGCCGGTCGACATGGAAGGGCGTGGCGCCTTCCAGGATGCCAGCCAGGCGACCCTCGACGACACCGCCGTGATGGCGCCGCTGACGCGGCTCTCCAAGACTGTCGCCGGCAGCCGGAACCTCAATCACTGGTTCCGTCACGCGCTGACGGAGATGTGGACGCAACCGGCCGGGCCGGTACATCTGTCGCTGACGCACGACTCGCTGACTGGCGAGTGCGAAGCCCGCGACCACAAGGTCGGGTGCTATTTCGATGGCGTCAAGCCGCTGAGCCGCGAGGCCGCGATCGGCGCTCTCGATCAGCTGGTCCATCGCAAGCCGGCGAAGATCGCGATCCTGGCGGGTGCAGGCATCGAGCACGACGAGGCGGCCGCAAGACTGAAGGAGATCGCTGAGCGCTGGTCGATCCCGGTCGCCACCACGTTGCGGGCCAAGGGGGTGTTCCCTGAGGATCACGATCTGTCGCTCGGCGTGTTCGGCTATGCCGGCACGCGCCATGCCTCCGACGCGATCATCGGTGGCGACCTCGAATGCCTTCTGGTCCTCGGTTCGGGCTTCAACGAGCGGGACACGATGCACTGGACGGTGCGGGAGCGCTCCAAGGCGCACATGATCCACGTCAATATCGACATGGACGAACTGACCGCGCATGGCGACCTCGGTCATGTCGTGCCGGGAAGCTGTCACGCCTTCCTCGATTTGATGCAGGAGCGTGCCGAACTCATCGACGCGACATTGCAGGCCGGCGTGCAAGCGCGCCGCGAGTGGGTCGCGCGCATCAAGTCCGGCCCGCGGCACTATGACGTGGAGAACACGAACCGGGCGAGCCGCCCGATCCACCCCGCGACCGCGGTCGCGACGCTCCGCAAAGTCTTTCCGCGCGACGGCATCGTGCTGGTCGACTCCGGCGCGCACCGCGCCTTTACAGGGCATTACTGGAGCGCTTACGAACCGCGCACCTACATCTCGGCGACCAATCTCGGGCCGATGGGCTGGGCGATTCCAGCCGCCATCGGCGTGCAGTGCGCCCGCCCGGACCGGCGGGTGGCGGTGATCACCGGCGACGGCTGCATGCAGATGCACGGCATCGAGGTGCAGACCGCGGCGCGCTATGGGCTGCCGGTGATTTTCTTCGTCCTCAACAACGGCGCGCTCGGTAATGTCTGGCTGCGCGCGCGCCAGTACGGCGCGTTGCCGTCGGAACTGACCAGCATTCCGGACCACGACTGGGCAGGCTTCGGCCGCTCGCTCGGCGCGCAGGGCTTCACGGTGCACGATCCGGCCGAGCTCGAGGACACCTGCCGCAAGGCGCTCGCCGCCGGCACCGCCGTGGTGATCGACATCAAGGCCGACAAGGACTGCGTCACGCCGGTCTACGACTTCAATGCCGGCGCGCGGGCCTGGTCCTATCACGAGTAGGGGAGGGCACCATGACGGTTCTCGACATGAATCCCGCGACCCTGCCGTCCGCGGCGCGCGCGCTCTATGGGACGATGGCGGCACGCCGCAACAGCCGGGGCGAGCACTTCGGCGGGCCCTACGTGGCGCTGCTCAACCATCCCGAGCTTGCGCGCCGCATCGAGGAGCTTGGGTTCTTCCTCAAGTTCGAGGGCGCGCTGCCGCGCATCGTCTACCAGTTCATCGTACTCACGATCGCGCGGGCGACCGGCGCCGATTACGAGTGGCAGGACCACATCGCCCATGCCCGCGCGGCGGGCCTGCCGGACGACGTGATCGACGCGGTTGGTGCGGGCAGCGCTGCCAGTCTGCCCGAACCCTATGCGCTCGTTCACGCCATCCTGGTGAAGACCACAGCGTGGCAGGTGGTGCCCGACGATCTGCAGGCGAGGGCCGCCGCGCAGTGGGGAAAGCCGGGGCTGGTCGAGATCGTGGTGCTGTCCGGCTTCTACCAGATGTTCGCCGCGATTAATCAGGGCTTCGACATCCGTCCCGGTTGATACAGCGAGGCACGCCTGCCGCCAGTCGTTTCCCGGGCGCGGCGCAGCGGCGCAGACGCTTGGCTGCGCTGGTGCGCCGCAGACCCGGGATCGTTCCACGTTCGGAGCTTGTAACGGTCCCGGATCTGCAGCGCATCACTGCGCTTCGCTTGTGCTGCGCTGTGTCCGGGACACGTCGTCGATCAGCTTTGCATCACCCCGGCTTCGTCGCGGCGAGGCTGCGGCTCATGACGCGGGCGAGGCGGGCGGAGAAGGCGCGTGGATCGTCCGGCTGGTCGCCGTCGAGCACGCGCGCTTCGTCGAACAGCAGATGCGCGGCGTCTTCCTTGAACGCAACGTCGCCGTCGTCGAGCTTCGCGAGCGACAGCACCAGGTCGTGCTTCGGGTTGATCTCGAGCACCGGCTTGGCGGCGGTCTTGATCCGGCCTGCGCCGGCCAGAAGCTTCTCCAGCTGCCGGTCGGGACCGACATCGGACGCCACCAGGCAGACCGCGCTGTCGGTCAGCCGGTCGGAGGCGCGCACATCCGACACCTCGTCGCCCAGCGTCTGTTTGATGAAGGCGATGAGGTTCGTCACTGCCTCGTCCGCCTGCGGCGCGGCCTCGTCCTTGGCATCGGTGCGCGGGATCAAAGCGAGATCGGCCGCGCCCTGGGTCACGGACTTGAACGGCTTGCCTTCGAACGACGGCGCCGACGTCACCCAGAAGCTGTCGACCGGGTCGGTCAGCAGCAGCACCTCGACGCCCCGGGCGCGGAAGCCTTCGAGATGCGGCGAGCTTTGGAGCCGGGCGAGATCGCTGCCGACCAGATAGTAGATCGCGGTCTGGTTCTCCTTCAGCGCGCCGACGTAGTCCTTCAGGCTGCGCACCCCTTCGCCGGATGCCGTGCTCTTGAAGCGCGCCAGCGCCAAGAGCGCGTCGCGGCGCTCGAAGTCCTCGTAGATGCCCTCCTTGAGCACCGAGCCGAAGTTCTCCCAGACCTTGGCGTAGGCGGCGGCATCGCTGTCGGCGAGCTTTTCGAGATCGCCGAGCACGCGGCCGGTGACGCTCTTCTTGATCGCCGCCAGGATCGGGCTGGTCTGGATCATTTCGCGTGAGACATTCAGGGGAAGGTCGGCGGAATCGACCAAGCCACGCACGAACCGCAGATAGCGCGGCAGGATGTCGGCGTCGTCGGTGATGAACACGCGCTTGACGTAGAGCTTGATGCGGCCCTTGCGGTCGGGATCGAACAGGTCGAACGGCTGCGAGCCTGGAACGAAAAGCAGCGCGGTGAACTCGTGGCGGCCCTCGGCGCGGTAGTGCACCGTCAGCGCCGGCTCGTCGAACTGTCCGGCGATGCTGCGGTAGAAATCGGTGTAATCCGCTGGCGTGATCTCAGAGCGTGGCTTGGTCCAGAGCGCCCCGCCGTCGGAAATCTCGGCGGGCTCGGCGCCCGGCTTCTCGACGAAGACGATCGGCACCGGGACGTGGCCGGACTGCGCCTTGACGATCCGCTCCAAATTCCAACGCTCGGTGTAGGACTTGGCGTCCTCCATTACGTGCAGGACCACCCGGGTGCCGCGCGCGGGCGCCGCGTCTGACGCGATCGGCGTCACCGAGAACGTGCCCTGGCCATCCGACGACCACAGCCAGGCCTCCTCGCTGCCGGCGCGGCGGGAGATCACGTCGACCCGGTCCGCCACCATGAAGGCCGAATAGAAACCGACGCCGAACTGTCCGATCAGCGTGGCGCCGTCGCCGCCCTTCGCCGCCTCGACCGTCTCCATGAACGCACGGGTGCCGGAGCGCGCGATGGTGCCGAGCGCTTCGACCATCTCGTCATGGCTCATTCCGATGCCGTTGTCCTCGAAGGTGATTTCCCGGCGCTCAGGGTCGGCCGCGATGGTGATGCGCAGCTTGGGGTCGTCGCCAAGGAGGGCAGGGTGGGCGATCGACTCGTAGCGCAGCCGCTCGCAGGCGTCGGCGGCATTGGAAATCAGCTCCCGCACGAACACGTCTTTGTTGGAATAGACCGAGTGCACCATCATGTGGAGCAGCTTGGCGACGTCGGCTTCGAACGCGCGGCGCTCGGTTTTGGTGTCGTCCGGGGTTTGGGTCTGGATGTCGTTGGCGTCGGTCATGTTCGAATCGGGCATGTTCGCATCTGTCATGTTCGTGTCTGTCATGTTCTTGTCTTGGCAGGCAATTCCGCTGGCGCTTCAACCGGTCAGGAGATGGCGAGGCGGGCCGGGAAGGTCAAGCCGCCGGCCCAGTTCGGGGCGTCCGTGGACCGAGAAAGCGCGTACCCGGTGTCGGCTGGCGATCGTCGCGGGTGCGGCCGGGTCGGGTTCTGACTCGCTGACGGCCGAATTTGGATTCTCGATTGGCCCGATTTAGTTCGCGGCTGGCCGAATTTGGGACAACTTTGTAGTTCACGGTATTCCTGCGACGCGGGGGCGCGTCACAGCACCGTGGGGGCGGGCTGTGCTCGAATACAAGATTTATAGGCTGGACCAGCAGGGCAAGATCAGCACGCCGCCTGAGGTCGTCACCAGCGATCAGGAACAGGCGGTCGTGAGGCAGGCACGCGCCTTGGCGGACAGTTGCGATGTCGAGGTCTGGCAAGGCCAGCGCCTCGTCGTCCACGTCTCGCACAAGGAACATGTCGCTCACAAGGAAGAGTGAGGCCGTACGGGAAGCCCCGTGGTCCAGGTGGCGGGGTTCGCTCCGCGCGCGTGGCCGGTTTCGGCGCCTATTGGGTGCTGACACCGATCGGCCGAGGCCGCCTTGCCGCCGCCGCCGATCAGCGTGCCATCGCAGCCAATCGGTCAGCAGCAATAGGTTAGTCAGCAGCAGGAGCAGGACGCGGGCGCAATCTAGTGCCAATAGGCGGCAACGATGAGGATGCCGCAGATCAGGAATGTCAGCGTCCAGGCAGCCGCGATGCGGGTTCGGTCCCCCATCTGACGCTCTCAATCTATTGGGGCGGATGTGGGCCTATTTGCAACGTGAAGGCGAGTAAAAGGTTCCGGAGGCAAACCGGCCGCCTGAAATCAAAGTGGCTGTGTGAGGGGGCCGCCGACATCAAAGCGCCCCCCGACAGCGGGAGCTTAAATTTATGATCCCGCGCCGCCTGCTCCTTTGAATGAGGCCGTTAACTGAGGCGGCCTAGGGTGGAGCGATCATGCTGGTTGCCGACTACGTGTTCTGGTCCGCCGTCATATTCATGGTCGCGTGCAATCTGTACTACGGACCGCGCATTGCGGGCGACCGCATCGCGATGCAGTGGGGACTTGATGGAAGGCCAACATGGTTTGCCCCAAAGGGGATAGCGCTCTGGGGCATGGTCGCATTCGTCCTTGCCGTGCGACTATTGATCTGGGCGGCAACGTCCTACGTCCCAGAATACGTAGACGGACCTGAGACGGGGTTGACGTTTTTCTCAGTGATAGTGACCGCCGCCCACCTGTGGGTGCTGCGATCCGCCGCAAAATCAAAAGGGTCCACCCCGTAATTCGAAAGGGACCATCGTCATCAAAACCGGCCAGCACCCAGGCTACGAGAAGAACATATTGCGAACAGAGAACAAATAGTGTACAGTGCGTTCTTAGCTGGCCGGCAGCGGCGGTGGAGCGTTCGTTGTCGGCCTCCCGAATCCCGTTCATAAGGAATTGCAGCAATGGCCCCTGCCGCTTTGCGTCTCGTCGAAGGTTCCTCCATGGATAAATCGAAGGCCCTGGATGCCGCGCTCTCGCAGATCGAGCGCAATTTCGGCAAGGGCTCGATCATGCGGCTCGGCAAGAACAACAAGTCGATGGACGTGGAGACGGTGTCCACCGGCTCGCTCGGGCTCGATATCGCGCTCGGCATCGGCGGCCTGCCGCGCGGCCGGGTGGTCGAGATTTACGGGCCGGAATCCTCCGGCAAGACCACGCTGGCGCTGCACTGCGTGGCCGAGGCCCAGAAGAAGGGCGGCATCTGCGCCTTCGTCGACGCCGAGCACGCGCTCGATCCGATCTATGCGCGCAAGCTCGGGGTCAATGTCGACGATCTGCTGATCTCGCAGCCCGACACCGGCGAGCAGGCGCTGGAAATCTGCCGACACGCTGGTGCGCTCGGGCGCGATCGACGTGCTGGTGATCGATTCGGTCGCCGCGCTGGTGCCGCGCGCCGAGCTCGAAGGCGAGATGGGCGACGTCCAGCCCGGCCGCAGGCCCGGCTGATGAGCCAGGCGCTGCGCAAGCTCACCGCCTCGATCAACCGCTCCAACACCATGGTGATCTTCATCAACCAGATCCGCATGAAGATCGGCGTGATGTACGGCAGCCCGGAGACCACCACCGGCGGGCACGCGCTGAAATTCTATGCCTCGGTGCGGCTCGACATCCGCCGCATCGGCGCGATCAAGGAGCGCGACGAGGTGGTCGGCAACCAGACCCGCGTCAAGGTGGTGAAGAACAAGCTGGCGCCGCCGTTCAAGCAGGTCGAGTTCGACATCATGTACGGCGAGGGCATCTCCAAGAACGGCGAGCTCATCGACCTCGGCGTCAAGGCCGGCGTGGTCGAGAAGTCCGGCGCCTGGTTCTCCTACGACAGCCAGCGCATCGGCCAGGGCCGCGAGAACGCCAAGACCTTCCTCAAGGCCAATCCCGACATCGCCACCAAGATCGAAGCCGCGGTCCGCCAGAACGCCGGCCTGATCGCCGAGAAGATTCTGGCCGGCGAGGAAACCGACGAGGACGAGGCCGCGGAGGACTGAGCGTTCGTTAGCTAGCTTCGGCGTTCGCTCTCTCCGTGCGCCGCGGCGGTTATTGACGCCCTCTCCCCTTGCGGGAGAGGGCAGCACTGAATTTTCAAAGCGTCCAGATGGGAAGGGGTGCGCGCGTTCCCCTCTCCCGTCCTTTGTGCGGAACTGCTGCGGCGGCCTTCTCCCACAAGGGCAGAGGGCACAATCACTGCGACCGCGTTCGCGGCCATATCGGCGGAAGCCCGGTCAAGCCTTTGCCGCAGCCGCAGCCGCGCCGCCGGCAGCCGCTTGCGCGCCTCCGCGATCACCGCGGGCACCGCGGCTTCGTTCGCCGGCGCCATGATGTGCACGCCGGCGACGCCCGGGATGGCCGCGAACTCCGCGATCAGTTCGAGGCAGAGTGCGCTGGCCCTCGGCCGACCGGGTCGGCGGCAGCTTCGAGCCGCGCCACGAAATGCGTCCGGGATGATGGTGCCGCACAGGTGCTCCTTCATCCAGCGCGCCGACTTCGCCGAGCGCAGCGGCGCGATGCCGACGATCAGGTGCAAGATCGCGCGTACGCCTCATGGCCGGCGAGCCGCTCGGCGTAGCGGCGCACGATCCCGGCATCCATGCAGAACTGGGTCTGCGCGAACTGCGCGCCGGCCGCGACCTTGGCGGCGAGCTTGACCGGCTGCCAGTCGGGCGGCGGGTCGATCGGCGCGTCGGCGGCGCCGATGAAGAACTGCGCCCGGCCGGCGATCTTGCGGCCGGACGGCAGCTCGCCCTGGTCGCGCATCCGCGCGCGCCATCGCGGTGAGCGTGGTCGAATCGATGTCGAACACCGGCTTGGTGTCGGGCTGGTCGCCGGCCTTGGGATCGTCGCCGGTGAGCATCAGCAGGTTGCGGACGCCGGCGGCGGCCGCGCCCATCAGGTCGCCCTGCAGCGCGATGCGGTTGCGGTCGCGGCAGGTGAACTGCAGGATCGGCTCGATGCCGTGCGCGCACGAGCAGCGCGGCCGCGATCGGGGCGGCCATATGGGCGCGGGCGCTGGCGCCGTCGGTGACGTTGACGGCATCGGCGAGCCCGCGCAGCGGCTCGGCCTTGCGGAGGAGGTCCTCCGGGTCGAACGAGACCGGCGGGGTGATCTCGGTGGTGATGACGAAGCGCCGCGCCCGCAACGCCTCTTCCAGGCGCGAGACAGCGGGGCGCGGCGCGGGAGTGGCGGTCATGTCGGGGTCCGGAGCGAGGGATGACGAAGCGCGGCGCTGCGCGGCGGGGGTGTCTGCTTATATCCAAACGGCCCTGGATCGTTAAGGGTGCGCGGCCGCTTTCCTGGACAGGGCCGGGGGCGGCCGGTAAAAGCACGCAAAATGCAAAGCCTGCCGGGACTTTAGGTGGATGGTTGGATGAGCGGCGTCAACGAGATCAGGTCGGCATTTCTGCGGCTATTTCGGCGAACAGGGCCACGAGGTGGTGCCGTCGTCGCCGCTGGTGCCGCGCAACGATCCGACCTTGATGTTCACCAATGCCGGCATGGTGCAGTTCAAGAACGTCTTCACCGGCCTGGAGAAGCGGCCCTACGCGCGCGCGGCGACCGCGCAGAAATGCGTGCGCGCCGGCGGCAAGCACAACGACCTCGACAACGTCGGCTACACCGCGCGCCACCACACCTTCTTCGAGATGCTCGGCAACTTCTCGTTCGGCGACTACTTCAAGGATCGCGCGATCGAGCTCGCCTGGAACCTGGTGACCAAGGAGTTCGGGCTGCCGGCCGACCGGCTGATGGTCACGGTCTACGTCGACGACGATCAGGCCTTCGATCTGTGGAAGAAGATCGCCGGCCTGCCCGACTCCAAGATCGTCCGCATCGCCGGCTCCGACAATTTCTGGCAGATGGGCGACACCGGCCCGTGCGGCCCGTGCTCGGAGATTTTCTACGACCACGGGCCGCAGATTCCGGGCGGCCCGCCCGGCTCGCCGGATGCCGACGGCGACCGCTTCATCGAAATCTGGAACCTGGTGTTCATGCAGTTCGAGCAGCTTGCCGGCGGCAAGCGCGTCGAGCTGCCGAAGCCGTCGATCGACACCGGCATGGGGCTCGAGCGCATCGCCGCGGTGCTGCAGGGCACGCACGACAACTACAAGATCGACCTGTTCGGCGCGATCATCCTGCACATCGCCGACCTGACCGGCGTCGAGGCCGAAGGGCCGCAGGCCGCCTCGCACCGCGTCATCGCCGACCACCTGCGCGCCTCCGCGTTCCTGATCGCCGACGGCGTGCTGCCGTCGAACGAGGGGCGCGGCTATGTGCTCCGGCGCATCATGCGCCGCGCCATGCGCCACGCGCAGCTGCTCGGCGCGCGCGAGCCGCTGATGTGGCGGCTGGTGCCGACGCTGGTGCGCGAGATGGGGCAGGCCTATCCGGAACTGCACCGCGCCGAGGCGCTGATCACCGAGACGCTGCAGCTCGAGGAGACCCGCTTCCGCAAGACGCTGGAGCGCGGGCTCTCGATCCTCGACGAGGAGACCGCGCGCTCTCAAGCGGGCGACAAGCTCAAGGGCGAGACCGCGTTCACGCTCTACGACACCTACGGCTTTCCGCTCGATCTCACGCAGGATGCGCTCAAGCCGCGCGGCATCGCGGTCGATACCGACGCCTTCAACGCCGCGATGGAGCAGCAGCGCGCCAAGGCGCGCGCGTCCTGGACGGGCTCGGGCGATGCCGCGACCGAGGCGGTCTGGTTCGGCTTGCGCGAGAAAGCCGGCGCGACCGAGTTCCTGGGCTACGAGACCGAGACCGCCGAGGGCGTGGTGGTGGCGCTGGTGAAGGACGGCAAGGAGGTCGCCGCGCTCAAGGCCGGGGAGAACGGCGCGGTCGTGCTCAACCAGACGCCGTTCTACGGCGAGTCCGGCGGCCAGGTCGGCGATACCGGGGTGATGAGTGCGGACGGCGTGCGGTTTCGCGTCACCGACACGCAGAAGAAGGCCGGCGACGTCTTCGTCCATATCGGGACGCGTCGAGCAGGGCGTGCTCAAGCCCGGCGCCGCGCTGGCGCTCGAGGTCGATCACGCGCGGCGCAGCGCCATCCGCAAGAACCATTCGGCGACGCACCTTCTGCACGAGGCGTTGCGCCAGGTGCTCGGCGATCACGTGGCGCAGAAGGGCTCGCTGGTCGCGCCCGACCGGCTGCGCTTCGACTTCTCGCATCCCAAGCCGATGACGGCGCGAGGAGATCGAGCAGGTCGAGGACATCGCCAACGACGTCGTGCTGCGGAATTCGCCGGTCACCACGCGGCTGATGGCGCTCGACGATGCGCGCGCGTCCGGCGCGCGCGCGTTGTTCGGCGAGAAGTACGGCGACGAAGTGCGGGTCGTCGCGATGGGCCAGAATCCTGACGGCACCGGCGGCAACACCATGGGCTGGTCGGTCGAGCTGTGCGGCGGCACCCATGTGCAGCGCACCGGCGACATCGGGCTGATCTTCGGAGTCGCCGACAGCGGCGTCGCGGCCGGCGTGCGGCGCATCGAGGCGCTCACCGGCGCGACCGCGCGCAAGGCCGCACGGCACTTGGGCGAGCTCGCTAAAGCGGCGTCTGCGGAGCTTAAAGCGCCGCTTGAAGAGATGCCCGGCCGGCTTGCTCAAGTGATGGATGAGCGGCGCAAGCTCGAACGCGAATTGTCCGAGGCCAAGAAGCGGCTGGCCATGGGCGGCGGCAAATCCGACAGCGCCGACGGCGTCCGCATGGTCGGCGACGTGAAGCTCCTGGCGCGCACGGTGACGGGCATCGAGATCAAGGACCTGAAGAGCCTGGCGGACGAAGGCAAGCGGCAACTCGGCTCCGGCATCGTCGCTCTCGTCGCCACCACCGAGGACGGCAAGGCCAGCGTGGTCGTTGGCGTGACGCCCGACCTCGTCGCGCGGTACTCTGCCGTCGATCTGGTCCGCAAGGCCTCCGAGGCGCTGGGCGGCAAGGGTGGCGGCGGAAAGCCCGACATGGCGCAGGCCGGCGGGCCCGACGGCGCCAATGCCGAGGCGGCGCTGGCGGCGATCGCCGCGACCATCGGCGGGAGCTAGGCGCGGGCGTCTGCGGACGCCGGCGGGTTAATTGCCCGACCAGAGCCTATTCTTGATTGGAGGTCTGCGTGGAGCACGGCCCGTGGTTGAAGGACGTCCTTGTCTTTCTGGCCGCCGCAGGACTCGTGGTTCCGCTGTTCCACCACGCCCGGATCGGGGCGGTTCTCGGATTTCTGTTGGTGGGAGTCGCCGTCGGCCCGTATGGGCTCGGCCAATTCGCCGCCGATTATCCATGGATCCGCTATCTCACGATCGAGGACCAAAGCCGCGTCGAGACCTTTGCGGAATTCGGCGTCGTCTTTCTGCTGTTTCTGATCGGGCTCGAAACGTCGGTCGAGCGCCTGTGGTCTCTTCGCCGTTTCGTGCTCGGCATCGGCGCCATCCAGTTCGCAGTTTCGGCGCTGGCGATCGGTGCGACGGTCGCGGCGTTCGGTACCTCGCAGAGCGCCACGATCGTGCTCGGCCTCTGCCTGGCGATGTCGTCGACCGCCATTGTGATGCAGTTGCTGGAAGAGCAGGGTCGCACGGCGACGGTTCCCGGTCGCATCGCGTTCGCGGTTCTGCTGTTTCAGGACCTGATGGTCGCGCCGGTTCTGGTCGTCACGCAGGTGCTGGGTCGGGGCGGGGACAATATCGCGTCAGCAGTCGTCAGCGCCGTGCTGCAGACAGCGGCAGCGATTGTGGTCATCGTAGTGGCAGGGCGCTACCTGCTGCGTCCGCTCTTTCATGTGGCGGCCAGGACAGGAAGCCGCGAACTGATCATGGCGATGACGTTGCTGATCGCGGTCGGCGCGGCCGGGGCGACCGGCTATGCCGGCCTCTCCATCGCCCTTGGCGCATTTCTCGCGGGCCTGTTGCTGTCCGAAACCGAATACCGTCATCAGATCGAGATTGATCTCGCGCCGGTGAAAGGTCTGCTAATCGGTCTTTTCTTTGTGAGCGTCGGAATGACGATCGACCTGCGGGCCGTTTGGAGCGGGATCGTGCCCGTGCTGGTGCTGGTCGCCATTCTGTTCATCGTGAAATCGGCAATTCTGTATGCGGCCGCCCGCATCTTCCGGGTTGGGACATCGGCCGCGTTGGAAGTCGCAGTGCTGCTTGCGCAGGCCGGGGAGTTTGGATTTATCGTCATCGGCCTTGCCCGCAATCTCGAGATCGTGGAGCCGCAGACCGCGCAACTCGCCACCGCTGTCGTCGGGATCAGCATGATGCTGACGCCGCTGCTCGCGATCGGCGGCCGATGGCTCGCTCGCCGCACGCAGCACATCGATCAGGCCCATCACTTGCCGGGACGCGAAGCGGCGGAGTTGAAAGATCACGTGATCATCGGCGGCTATGGCCGCGTGGGCCAGACTATCGCGCAGCTTCTGACGCTGGAAAATGTGCCGTTCGTCGCGCTCGATTTGAATGGGGAACTGGTCAACGAAATGCGTCGCCGCGACGAGACCGTCTACTTTGGCGACGCCGGCCGGCCGGAACTTCTAAAGCTCGTCGGAATTGAACGTGCCAGCGCCTTTGTCGTGACGGTCAATGCACCGCGTGCGGCGGAGCGAATGGTGGCGGCGATCCGATTGGCGCGTCCCGACGCGCGCATTCTGGCGCGTGCGCGAGACCTGGAACAGGCCGCCCGGCTTCGCAAACTGGGCGCAACCGATGTCGTGCCGGAAACGGTCGAGGCGAGCCTGCAACTGGGCGGGCGGCTTCTGCTGAGCATCGGCATCCCGGACGATGCCGTGCTGCGCCGGCTTGAGGACATGCGAGAGCGGGTGTTCGAAACCCCGCTGCTGCCGGACGACCGCGGGCAGGGCTGATCGAAAGCGACAAGCTGCCCCTGGGCGTCGGGCCGGCCCGGGGCGTCGCGTCCGGCTAAGCCATCGCCTTCTTCAGGTTCTCGTCGACCTTGTCGAGATAGCCGGTGGTGGAGAGCCACTTCTGGTCGGGGCCAACCAGGAGGGCCAGATCCTTGGTCATGAAGCCCGATTCCACGGTGCCGACCGTGATCTTCTCGAGCGTCGCGGCGAACTTGGCGAGCGCCGGATTGTCGTCGAGCTTGGCGCGGTGGGCGAGGGCGCGCGTCCAGGCAAAGATCGATGCGACCGAGTTGGTCGAGGTCTCGTTGCCCTTCTGATGTTCGCGATAGTGGCGCGTGACGGTGCCGTGGGCGGCCTCCGCTTCGACCACCTTGCCGTCCGGCGTGGTCAGCACCGAGGTCATCAGGCCGAGCGAGCCGAAGCCCTGCGCCACCGTGTCGGACTGCACGTCGCCGTCGTAGTTCTTGCACGCCCAGACGTAGCCGCCCGACCACTTCAGCGACGCCGCCACCATGTCGTCGATCAGGCGGTGCTCGTAGGTGAGCTTCTTGGCCTCGAACTTATCCTTGAACTCCTTGTCGAAGACTTCCTGGAAGATATCCTTGAACCGGCCGTCGTAGACCTTGAGGATGGTGTTCTTGGTCGAGAGGTAGAGCGGATAGTTGCGCGCAAGCGCAAAGTTCATCGACGCACGGGCGAAATCGCGAATCGAATTGTCGAGATTGAACATGCCCATCGCGACGCCGGCGCTCGGGAAGCTGAACACCTCGCGTTCGATCTTGGTGCCGTCGTCGCCGACGAAGGTCAGCATCAGCTTGCCCTTGCCGGGCACCTTGATGTCGGTGGCGCGGTACTGGTCGGCATAGGCATGGCGGCCGATGATGATCGGCTTGGTCCAGCCCGGCACCAGCCGCGGCACGTTCTTGCAGATGATCGGCTCGCGGAAGATCACGCCGCCGAGGATGTTGCGGATGGTGCCGTTCGGCGACCGCCACATCTCCTTCAGGCCGAACTCCTTCACGCGGCCTTCGTCCGGCGTGATGGTGGCGCACTTGACCGCGACGCCCACCTCGAGCGTCTTGTTGGCGGCGTCGATCGTGATCTGGTCGCGGGTTTCGTCGCGCTTCTGGACGCCGAGATCGTAGTAGAGCAGGTCGATGTCGAGGTAGGGATGGATCAGCTTGTCCTTGATCAGCTTCCAGATGATGCGAGTCATCTCGTCGCCGTCCATCTCGACGACGGGATTCTTCACCTTGATCTTCGCCATTGCCGGACTCCGCGTCAAAGCGCGGCGAGCGCGGCGTTCAGCGTTGGGCTCGGCCGCATCGCGGCCGACGCCTTGGCGTCGTTGGGCAGGTAGTAGCCGTCCGTGTCGACCAATTTTCCTTGAGCGCCGATCAACTCGGCGTTGATCTTCGCTTCGTTCTTGCTGAGCGCCTCGGCCAGCGGCTTGAAGCGGGCTTGCAGCTCCTCGTCCTTGGTCTGCGCAGCCAGCGCCTGAGCCCAGTAGAGCGCGAGGTAGAAATGGCTGCCGCGATTGTCGAGTTCACCCGACCTTGCGTGCAGGGTTGCGGTTGAACTTGAGGAACTGGCCGATGGCCGTGTCGAGCGCGTCGGCGAGAACCTGCGCCTTGGCGTTCTTGTAGGTCTGCGCCAGATGTTCGAGCGAGGCGCCGAGCGCGAGGAACTCGCCGAGCGAATCCCAGCGCAGATAGCCCTCTTGCTGGAACTGCTCCACGTGCTTGGGCGCCGAGCCGCCGGCACCGGTCTCGAAAAGACCGCCGCCCGCCAACAGCGGAACGATCGACAGCATCTTGGCCGAGGTGCCGAGCTCCATGATCGGGAACAGGTCGGTCAGGTAGTCACGCAGCACGTTACCGGTGACGGAAATCGTGTCCTGCCCCTTGCGGATGCGCTCGAGCGAGAACTTCATCGCGTCGACCGGCGCGAGGATGCGAATGTCGAGACCCGACGTATCGTGATCCTTCAGGTACTTCTCGACCTTGGTGATTTCCTGCGCGTCGTGCGCGCGGTTCTTGTCGAGCCAGAACACGGCGGGCGTGTTGGTCAGGCGCGCGCGGCGCACGCCGAGCTTGACCCAGTCCCGGATCGGCTCGTCCTTGGTCTGGCACATGCGGAAGATGTCGCCGGTCTCGACCGGACGTTCCAGCAGAACCTTGCCGTCATCGGCGACAACGCGAACCGTACCACTCGCAGGCACTTCGAAGGTCTTGTCGTGCGAGCCGTATTCCTCGGCCTTCTGCGCCATCAGCCCCACGTTCGGAACCGAGCCCATCGTCTTGGGGTCGAATGCGCCGTTGGCCTTGCAGTCCTCGATGACGGTCTGGAACAGCCTCGCATAGGAGCGATCCGGGATCACGGCCTTGGTGTCGTGCAGCTTGCCGTCCGGTCCCCACATGCGGCCGGACTCGCGGATCATCGCCGGCACCGAGGCATCGATGATGAAGTCGCTCGGCACATGCAGGCCGGTGATGCCCTTGTCGGAATTGACCATGGCGAGGCCCGGCCGCTTCGCATATTCGGCTTCGATGTCCGCCTTGATCGCCTTCTTCTCGGCGTCCGGCAGTGCCTCGATCTTCGTCAGCAGATCGCCGAAGCCATTGTTGAGATTGACGCCGAGCTTCTTCAGCGTAGCGTCGTGCTTCTTGATCACGTCGGCAAAGAATTCGGAAACGACATGGCCGAACACGATGGGATCGGAGATCTTCATCATGGTGGCCTTCACGTGCAGTGAGAACAGCACGCCTTGCTTCTTGGCGTCTTCGATCTGCTCGGCAAAGAAGGTGCGCAGCGCCTTACGGCTCATCACCGCCGCGTCGATGATCTCGCCCGCGATCAGTGGCGTCTTCGCCTTCAGCACCGTGGTCTTGCCGTCGGCTTCGACCAGCTCGATGCGGACGTTGGTCGCGGAAGTGACCGTCGTCGAGACTTCCGAGCCGAAGTAGTCGCCGCCCGACATGTACGCCACGTGCGATTTGGAGTCCTTGCTCCAGGCGCCCATCTTGTGCGGATTGTCACGGGCGTATTGCTTGACGGCGCCGGCTGCGCGGCGGTCGGAATTGCCCTCGCGCAATATCGGGTTGACGACGCTGCCGAACACCTTGCCGTAGCGGGACTTGATCTCCTTCTCGGCGTCCGTTCGTCGGATTGTCCGGATAGTCCGGAACGTTGTAGCCCTTGCCTTGCAGTTCCTTGATCGCGGCCTTGAGCTGCGGAATCGAGGCCGAGATGTTGGGCAGCTTCATGATGTTGGCTTCGGGCCTCAACGTGAGATCGCCGAGTTCGGTGAGTTCGTCGTTGATCCGTTGCGCAGGGGCGAGCTTTTCGGGGAAGGTCGCGAGGATGCGGCCGGCCAGCGAGATGTCCTTGAGCTTCACGGATATGCCCGCCGCGCCCACGAAGGCTTCGACGATCGGCAGCAGGGAAAAGGTCGCGAGCGCCGGGGCTTCATCGACCTTTGTCCACATGATTTCGAGATTCGGCATTGCTGGCACCTCTGGTCGCTATGCTTGCTTGGGCCGCCCGGAAACGAACCATCGATGGGAGTGGGGAAAGGCGTCTCCCCGTGCCCCTCAAATGAGTTGTTCTCGGCGCGGACATCGCCAATCGGGGATCCGACTGACGGGAATTCGGCGCGCGCCCTATAGCATCCGCACTCCGCTGGTAAAAGCCTTGTTAGTAGGCGCAAGCAGACTGGCGAAAACAACGCGTGTGGCGCCCTGGCGCGCCGAAGCGACGGACCGCAGGGGCCAAAATTGCTCGTAATCCGGCGTATCGCTATAGGCCCGGCGGGCGGCCGGTTGCCTTTCCACAAGGCATGATAGAGAGGACCCGTTGCGGCGCGCGATCATGCCGATGTGCACCGGGCCGGAGGAGCGAATGCCCACCTGGCGTGAGATCAGGGGAGCCTACGGGCGGGGCCGCCGCGCGCTGCGGCGGGCGGTGCTCGAACCGCTCCTGGTCGGCCGGCCGGTGCTGCGCGACACCGTCATGCATGCGCTCGCGGCGCGCGGCCATTTCGTGTTCTGCGATCTGGGCGATGCGCAGTTCTTCGTCGACCCCTCGGACCGCGTCGTGGGCGCCTGGCTGATGTGGCACGGCGGCTGGCAGCGCCGCGAGATCGACCAGGCGGTTGCGGTGCTGGCGGCAAGCGGACGGCTTCCGGCCGGGGCGGTGTTCGTCGACGTCGGCGCCAATATCGGCACGCACACGGTCTATGCGCTGCGGACCGGGCGCTTCGAGCGGGCGGTCGCGTTCGAGCCGGAACCGAAGAATGCGAAACTGCTGCGCATGAACATCGAAGACAAACGGTCTTACGAACGCCGTCACGGTGATTGCAAAGGCGGCGGGCGAGCACGACGGGACCGCGACGCTCTACCTCCACCCACGCAACAAGGGCGCACATGCGATCGGCGCGCCGCCTTCCGGACGACGGACTGGAGCGAATCGAAGTGCCGGTGGTGCGGGTCGAGAACGCGCTCGGCGAACTCGCCGTATCGGCGCGACAGATCGGCCTCATCTGGATCGATGCCGAGGGCCATGAGCCGCAGATCATCCGCGGGCTCGGCCGCCTGCTCGACGCGCGTGTGCCGATCGCGTTCGAATTCGCGCCGCGCCGTTATGAACCTGACCGCCCGGCGAGCGCTCGTCGATTTCCTCGCCGCCCATTACACCACGCTGCACAGCCTGAACGCCGCCCCCGATCATCGCGCGCCAATTGCGGCCCTTGCCGACATCGGCGACATGGACGACGTGCTGGTGTTTTGAAATGCGAATCTGCGGCGACGACATCCGGTCTGACTCCCTCCCCCGCTTGCGGGGGAGGGGTGGGGAGGGGGTGACCTTGCACGAGCTTGGCTGTGTGCCCCCTCCCTATCCCTCCCCCAGCGAAAGGGCGTTCACGCCCGTCTTCGACGGGCGATGCGGGGAGGGGACGATGTGGCGTCACTGCGTTTTCCCCTGCCGCGTCGGTGTCCACGGAAGGGCCTTTTGCTGATGCCCGGCGCCGGAACCGACAAGACCAAGGACTGGATCGTGCGTCCGGGGCCGATCGTGATCCTGGTCGAGCCGCAGCTTGGCGAGAACATCGGCGCGGCGGCGCGCGTCATGGCGAATTTCGGGCTGGCGCGGCTGCGCCTCGTCAGGCCGCGCGACGGCTGGCCGAACGTCCAGGCGGTCCGCTCGGCCTCGGGCGCCGACCGCGTGCTCGATGATGCGGTCTGTACGACGACGGTGGAGGCGGCGATCGCCGACTGCACGCTGGTGCTGGCCACCACCGCGCGCGCCCACGACCAGGCCAAGCCGGTGATCAGCCCGCAGGACGCGCCGCCGTTGCTCGCGCCGCACGTCGGCCGCCGGCGAGAACGTCGCGGTGATGTTCGGCCGCGAGCGCTGGGGCCTGGAAAACGACGAGGTGGCGCTGGCGGACCGCATCGTCACCTATCCGGTCAATCCGGCGTTTGCTTCGCTCAATCTCGCCCAGGCGGTCGCCATCCTGTCCTACGAATGGTTCAAGCATGCGACCGGCAATACGCTGCCGTTCGCCATGCCGCAGAAGTCGGAACCCGCGCCCAAGCAGCAGGTGCAGGCCTTCTTCGACAACCTCGAGCGTGAACTCGACCAGATCGAATATTTCCGCCCGCTCGACAAGCGCGCCACCATGGTGGTCAACCTGCGCAACATCTTCGCGCGCATGCAACCGACCCGGCAGGACATGCAGACGCTGCACGGCATCGTCATGGCGCTGTCCGAAGGCCGCAAGGGGCCGGCACGCGGCGGCGTGCTCGACGGCGAAGAGGCGAAGGCGCTGCGCGCCCTGCTGGCGGAATATGCCGACGGAGGCGTGCCGGGCGAACGCGCGCCGGTGCGCGGGCTGGCGCGTCTGCTCCGCCGCAATCCGACCGAGGCCGAGCGCACGCTCTGGGATGCGCTCACGCGCGACCGGCGGTTCGCCGGCCGCGGCTTCAAGCGGCAGGTGCCGGTCGGCCCGCATATCGCCGACTTCGTGTCGTTCCCGTTGCGGGTGGTGATCGACGTCGTGCCGGGCGGGGAGCAGGAGACCGCACAGAAGGCTCGCGCCCAAAAGCGCGCGTGGCTTGCGGAGCGCGGTTATCGCATCTTCGATGTGTCGGGCGCCGAGATCGAGGCTGATGTTGGAGCGGTGCTGGACCGGCTGGCGGACGCGCTCGACCGGCTTTCGACCGCTTGAATGCACCAAATCCCGGTAGCCTGGCCGCGACGGCCTACAGCTTCACGATGGCGACCTGGTAGCCCTTGTGCACGAGCCGGTACTGGCCGTCGATCGCCGCCAGGAAAATATCGATGCCGAGCATCGGGCGCTCGAGCTCGCCTTCCATCTGGTCGAACTCGTAGTCATCGAAAATGACGATGCCATTCCTCGCCACCATCGGCCAACTCAGCGCGGCATCGCTGTAGACATCGGCGGCGCGATGGCTGCCATCGACATAGACGATGTCGAACTGTCGATGCTCGATGGCGAGTTGCGGCAGCACCGCGGATGAGGACCCTTTGCGCTTCTCGAACCGTCCGGCGAACGATGCCACATTGGCATCGAACTTCCGTTCGGTCTCCGGAACGAGCGCCGCGAAGTGCGGGTTGAGCGCGTGCTCGACATTGCCGCCGAAGGTATCGACGCAAACGAGGCCGGCAGGCCGGAAAATAGTTGAGGAAGAACAGCGCCGAGCGGCCCTCCCACGAGCCGATCTCCAGGATGCGCACCGGCGCATCGCGCAGGTGGTGCAGCCATTTGCACCAGTTGTCGAAGTGCCAGGTCGTCCAGTCTGCCGAGAACGACTTGCCGTCGTACCAACGGGCAATGTCGTCGCCGGAAAGCACCAGCGCCTCGTTCACGGCTCGGCGCGTCAGCCGCTCGCCTTGATCTGCTCGATCGCCTTCGCCATCAGCTCGTCCATGGTGCGGCGAATCTGGTGATCGGACTCGGCCACGCCCTTGGCGTCGAAATCCTTGCGCACCTTCTTGAAAACGTCGTCGTCTCCGGCCTCTTCGAAGTCCGCCATGACGACTGACTTGGCATAGGCGTCGGCGTCGGCGCCGGTCAGGCCGAGCTTCGCGGCGGCCCACAGACCGAGCGTCTTGTTGCGGCGGGCGTTCGCCTTGAAGCGCAACTCTTCGTCGTGGGCGAACTTCTTCTCGAAGCCTTCCTCGCGCTTGTCGAACGTGGTCATTCCGTCTCTCCGTTCCGGGCGTGCCATCCGCGGCCGGATTGCGCACCGCCAATTCTTATCCACCGTTAAGGTGTCCGCGCGGGCTGACTATATGCCTCGCCGCGGCGATGGGGATTACTGTCTCGCAACCACGAAGGTAGTGTGGCGAACACGGTAATAGAAGACTAGTGTCGCGATTCCGAAGTTCGCATCGTTGTGCCGCACTCCCATTTGCGAACTTCGGAATCGAAGGACACTAGCAACTTATTGATCTAGTGTGGCTTTGGTTCAGAAGTCCGCATGTTGGACTCGCAGCAAGGATGATGCGGACTTCTGAACCGCCACACTAGCATGGTTGCGCACAGGAGTTGGAGCAAAATGTCCGCGCTGCCTTGCATACCGGTCTATCATCGTCAAGGCGACCGCCGGCGCAGCGATTCGCGCGCAAGCGGCCAGCGGAACAAAGCTGTTTTGACGCGATTGTGCTGCCTAGCGTGATCGGCTAGTTTGCCCGTGCAGGAACGCGTCGCTTGGTCACGTTCTTTAGTCGCGCCGCCGCGTTCCGCCGCCGCGGACATCACAATCAAACGGGAGCCACGGCATCCAGATGGACATCAACAAACCACGGTACACTCCGATGAGCCGCCGTCGCCGCATCTACGAAGGCAAGGCGAAGATCCTCTACGAAGGACCGGAGCCGGGAACGCTGATCCAGCATTTCAAGGACGACGCGACGGCATTCAACGCCAAGAAGCACGAGGTCATCGAAGGCAAGGGCGTCCTCAACAACCGGATCTCCGAATACGTCTTCCAGCATCTGAACGATATCGGGGTGCCGACGCACTTCATCCGCCGGCTCAACATGCGCGAGCAGTTGATTCGCGAGGTGGAGATCATTCCGCTCGAGGTCGTGGTGCGCAACGTCGCGGCCGGCTCGCTGTCGCAGCGCCTCGGCATCGAGGAGGGCACGCAACTGCCGCGCTCGATCATCGAGTTCTACTACAAGAACGATCAGCTCGGCGATCCGATGGTCTCGGAGGAGCACATCACGGCGTTCGGCTGGGCCACGCCGCAGGAGATCGACGACATCATGGCGCTCGCCATCCGCGTCAATGATTTCCTCTCCGGCGTCTTCCTCGGCGTCGGCATCCGGCTGGTCGACTTCAAGATGGAGACCGGCCGGCTGTGGGAGAACGACATGATGCGGATCGTGGTCGCGGACGAGATCTCTCCCGACTCCTGCCGGCTCTGGGACATCAAGTCGAACGAGAAGCTCGACAAGGACCGCTTCCGCCGCGATCTCGGCGGGCTGCTGGAGGCCTATACCGAGGTCGCCAAGCGCCTCGGCATCATGAGCGAGGGCGAGCGGCCGCAGGGCTCCGGGCCGGTCCTGGTCAAGGGCTGAGCCAACGCGCCGTGAAGGCGATGCGATGATGCCGCATTGGTCCGTCACGCATCAGCGGCTGGAGACTGACAAGGGCGCCATCGCTGGCGCCCTTTGTCTTTTGGCGAGTGCCGGCAAGTGGCCACGCCCAGGACTATCCGGCCACGCCCGGTGCGCATCGTCGTTCCCTACGCGGCAGGCGGCGGAACCGACGCGCTGGCGCGCTTCCTGGCGCAGGGCCTCGAAAGGCGACTGGGCCAGCCCTTCATCATCGAGAATCGGCCGGGGCAGGGGACCGCGACCGGCGGCCTCTTTGTCGCCCGCGCCGCACCCGACGGCTACACGCTGCTGGCGGCCACGAGCTCGACCCTCGCCTTCAATCCGAGCGTCTACAAGAAGCTGCCCTACGACCCGCTCGTCGATTTCTCGCCGATCTCGCTGATCGCCGCGGTGCCGTTCGTGCTGGTCGTCAATCCGTCCCTGCCGGCGAACTCGGTCGCCGATCTCGTGCGGCTCGCCAAGGCGAAGCCCGGGCGCGCTCAGCTACGCGCTCGGGCGGCATGGGCGCGCCGCATCACATCTATATGGAACTGTTCAAGAGCATGACCGGCGATCGACATCAGGCACATTCCCTATCGCGGCGGCGGACCGGCGCTCAACGACGTGGTCGCGGGCCACGTGCCGATCATGTTCGGCGATGTCGCGCAGGTCACCGGGCTCGTGCGCGAAGGCCGCGTCAAGGCGCTCGGCGTCACCGTCGGCAAGCGGGTCGAGACCATTCCGGAGGTGCCGACGCTGGTCGAGGCCGGACTTGCCGGCTACGACGCGAACTCTTGGCAAAGCATGGTTGCGCCTGCCAATGTGCCGCCGCCGATCGTCACCGCGCTTGAACAAGGCGCTGACCGGATTTCTCGCCGAGCCGGCGACCAAGGAGCGTTTCCTCAAGCTCGGCATGCAGCCGTTGTCGAGCACGCCGGCAGGAGTTCGGCGCCTACATCCGCGCCGAGATCACGAAATGGGCGCCGATCATCAAGGCAGCCGGCGCGACCGAGGACTGAGTGCGGCGTACGCGATCACGGTGCACGCGAGGGAGCGACATGCGCAGAGGATTTCACGATCGGGCTGGTCGTTCCGTTCGCCGTCGACGACGGTGCCGGACGAAGGGCTGCAGATGTATCCCGACGTGCGGTTCATTCCGCGCGGCGTCGGCGTGCGGTCGCTCACGCCCAAGGGCTACGACAGCGCCTGGGAGGGAATTCTTCCGGCGGCCGAATATCTCGCCGAGAAAGGCGTCGATGCCATCATGGTGATCGGCACCTCGCTGACGTTCTATCGCGGCGCCGATTTCCACGATCAGCTGCTGGAGAAGCTGCGGGCGGTGACCGGGCCTGCCGGTGAGCACCATGAGCCAGGCGGTGGTCGATGGGCTGCGCCGCTTCGACGCGCGGCGGATCGTGGTCGCCACCGCCTATGCGGACGAGGTGAACAAGCGGCTCAAGGGCTTTCTCGAGGCGCAGGGCTTCGAGGTGCTGGCCTGGAGGGCTTCGGCCTGTTCGGCTTCGGCGAGCCGGGCAAGATGAGCGAGGCTGACATCATCGCGCTCGGCTCCAAGCTCTGCACCGCAGCGCCGGATGCCGAAGGCTTGCTGATCTCCTGCGGCGGCCTGCGCACGCTGGGCGTGGCGAAGCCGCTCGAGGAGCGCCACGGTGTTCCGGTGGTATCGAGCACGCAGGCGGCGTTCTGGGCGGCGCTGCGGCTGGTCGGCGAGAGCGGCCATGTCGCCGGCCGCGGGCATGCTGCTGGAACGATCCATCGCCGCCCCTGTGCATTGAGGCGATTTGCGCTAAACTGGCCGTAGATACTGGTGCACCGGAACGATTGCGCTGCGTTGCCCGAAACGCGAACCCGAAGGACATCATGAAGGCCCGCGTCACCGTCACGCTCAAATCCGGCATCCTCGATCCGCAAGGCAAGGCGATCGAGGGCGCGTTGAAGTCGCTCGGCGTGGACGGCGTCGCCAGCGTGCGCCAGGGCAAGGTGTTCGACGTCGAGATCGAGGGCCACGACCGCAAGCAGGCCGAGGCGCTGCTCAAGCAGGCCGCCGACAAGCTGCTCGCCAATACGGTGATCGAGAACTATGATGTCGAGGTGCTGCGCTGAAAATTTCAGCGATGGCCGAGATCGCAAATGAAATCGCCGAGGTAACCTGATGACCAGGCTGCGCACCGGCATTGCGGTCGCTGCGGTTGGCGCCGTAGTCGCGGCGGTGCTGGCGGGCGCCGCGCTGACGGTCGGTTTGCGGCACTCATCCGGTCCCGCGACGACGGCTCGTACCGCGGTTTGGAACGAGGTGAAATGGCCGTTCCCGCTCGACCAGTGGGGCACCGGCCGCGCCTTTCGTCTGCCACGCGGCAGACTGCGGCGACCGAGGTCAGCGTCTACGTCCGCCCCAAGCTCGGGCTTCTGCAATTGCACGACCGGCGTGTCCGACGATGACGAACTCGACCGCGTCGGCGATCTGGAATTGTACAGCGACAAGTTCAAAGGTCTGAGTGAGGGCCGCGCCGATCGCCGTCGGATGGATGAACGGACGCAGCCGGCCGTATCAGATCGATATGCGTTACGGCGCGCCGCGCACGGCGCTGGCGATCGCCTTCAACGACAAATGCGATGTGGTGGTCGCGACCGTGGCCGCCGAGCGGGCGGAGCTTGCGGCCGCCGAACGTGTCGCGCTCGATTTCCTCAACGGCGACCTCGTGCTGCGCTGGGCAGAAGCAGAACTGGGCTTGTGATGAAATCTGCCGTCCTCGTCTTCCCTGGCATCAATCGCGAGCGCGACATGGCGCGCGCGCTCCGGCTGATCTCGGGCCGCGAGCCCGCGATGGTCTGGCACGCCGACACCGCGCTGCCGGCCGGCACCGATCTGGTGGTGGTGCCGGGCGGCTTCTCCTATGGCGATTACCTGCGCTGCGGCGCGATCGCGGCGCGCGCGCCGATCATGGCGGCGGTGCGCGCTCATGCGGCCGGCGGCGGGCTGGTGCTCGGCGTCTGCAACGGGTTTCAGATTCTGTGCGAATCGGGACTGCTGCCGGGCGTGCTGATGCGCAATGCGGCGCTGAAGTTCATCTGCCGCGACGTCTATCTGCGGGTCGAGCGTTCCGACACGCCGTTCACCCGCGGCTACAATGCCGGCCAGGTGATCCGCGTGCCGGTGGCGCACGGCGAGGGCAACTACGTCACCGACGACGCAGACGCTCGCACGAATTGAGGGCGAGGGGCGGGTGCTCTATCCGCTACACCGCTCCCGACGGCAGCCTCGATCCGGGATGGAACGTCAACGGCGCGACCAACTCCATCGCCGGCGTGCTCAACGACCGGGGCAACGTGCTCGGCCTGATGCCGCATCCGGAGAATCACGTCGAAGCCGCGCTCGGCCCGACCGACGGTCGCGGACTGTTCGCCGGACTGGTCGATCATTTCGCCCAGGCGGCGTAGCCGTACCGGAGACCGGAGGAATGCCGCCGACACCCATGTCGCCGCCTTCGGCCGGCGGCGATGCCGTAGCAACCGCGAGAGTGGTGGCTGACGCCGGGAAGGGCTTGACCCGCCCGGCATTCGACCCCATCACCTGCATCAGCACTGTCGACATGCATTGCCGGGCCTCGCCCGGCAAAGACGTTTAGAGCCCATGGCCAGGACCCCGAAGAAATCGAAACCCGCAGGCCGCAAGCGGACGGCGCCGCGCAAGACCAAGCCGCGCAGCTCACCGGAGGCGAAATCCCCCGCCAAGACCGCCTCGCGGTCGAAGTCCACAGCGAAAAAAGCGGCTCCGAAGCCTGCTGTGCGGCCCAAAGGCCGGACATCCCGCAAGCCCTCGCCGGTCAAGCGGCCCGCCGGCGCCAGGCCCTCCCGCGCGCGGCAAGAGATCACGCCGGCGCTGGTCGCCGCGCACGGGCTCAAGGGCGACGAATACCAGCGCCTGACCGGGCTGATCGGCCGCGAGCCCTCGCTCACCGAACTCGGCATCTTCTCGGCGATGTGGAATGAGCACTGCTCCTACAAGTCGTCGAAGATTCATCTGCGCACCTTGCCGACCCAGGCACCGTGGGTGATCCAGGGGCCTGGCGAGAATGCCGGCGTCATCGACATCGGTGACGGGCTTGCCTGTGTGTTCAAGATGGAGAGCCACAACCATCCGAGCTACATCGAGCCGTACCAGGGCGCGGCCACCGGTGTCGGCGGCATCCTGCGCGACGTCTTTACGATGGGCGCACGGCCGATCGCGTGCCTGAATGCGCTGTCGTTCGGCGCGCCTGAGCATCCCAAGACCCGCCACCTCGTGTCCGGCGTGGTCGCCGGCATCGGCGGCTACGGCAACAGCTTCGGCGTCCCCACGGTCGGCGGCCAGGTGCGCTTCCACACCCGCTACGACGGCAACTGCCTGGTGAATGCCATGGCGGTCGGCCTCGCCGAGACCGACAAGATCTTCTACGCGGCGGCGTCGGGCGTCGACATGCCCATCGTCTACCTCGGCTCCAAGACCGGCCGCGACGGCATCCACGGCGCCAGCATGGCGTCGGCTGAGTTCGACGAGGATTCGGATGCCAAGCGCCCGACCGTGCAGGTCGGCGATCCGTTCTCCGAGAAGCTCCTGCTCGAGGCCTGCCTCGAAATCATGGCGAAGGACTGCGTCATCGCCATCCAGGACATGGGCGCTGCGGGCCTGACCTGCTCGGCGGTCGAGATGGGCGCTAAGGGCGATCTCGGCGTTACGCTTGACCTCGACACGGTGCCATGCCGCGAACAGCGCATGAGCGCCTACGAGATGATGCTCTCGGAGAGCCAGGAGCGCATGCTGATGGTGCTCAAGCCCGAGAAGGAGCAGGAGGCCGAAGCGATCTTCCGTAAATGGGGCCTCGATTTCGCCATCGTCGGGCGCACCACGCCGACGAGGCGCTTCGTCGTGCGCCACGGCGGCAAGGTGATGGCCGACCTACCGATCAAGGAGCTCGGCGACGAGGCTCCGGTCTACGACCGGCCCTATGTGGAGACGCCGAAGCGCGCAGCGATCGACCCCGCCCAGGTGACGCCGCCGATGTCGAATGTCGAGGCGCTGCTGTATCTCATCGGCTCCCCCGACCTTTGCTCAAGGCGCTGGGTGTGGGAGCAGTACGATCACGTCATTCTCGGCAACACCTTGCAGCGGCCGGGCGGTGATGCGGCGGTGGTGCGCGTCAACGACGGGCCGAAGGCGCTGGCGCTGACCAGCGATGTGACGCCGCGCTATTGCGAGGCCGATCCGTTCGAGGGCGGCAAGCAGGCGGTCGCGGAAGCCTGGCGCAATATCACGGCGGTGGGCGGCAGGCCGCTCGCGATCACCGACAATCTGAATTTCGGCAATCCGGAGCGCCCGGAGATTATGGGGCAGCTGGTCGGCTGCATCCGCGGCATCGGCGAAGCCTGCCGGCGGCTCGACTTCCCGGTCGTCTCCGGCAACGTGTCGCTCTACAACGAAACCAACGGCCGGGCGATCTTGCCGACGCCGACCATCGGCGGCGTAGGCTTGCTCGACGACTTCACCAGGTCGGCGACGTTGGCCTTCAAGGCCGAGCAGGAAGCGATCCTGCTGATCGGCGAGACGGCAGGCTGGCTCGGTCAGTCGCTCTATCTGCGCGATATCTGCGAGCGGGAGGAGGGCGCCCCGCCGCCGGTCGACCTCGATGCCGAGCGCCGTAACGGCGATTTCGTCCGTGCCCTGATCGCCGAAGGGATCGCAACTGCCGCCCACGACGTGTCGGACGGTGGCCTGCTGGTCGCGCTCGCCGAGATGGCGATGATGTCGGGTATCGGCGCCGAACTCGAAGCGCCGCCGCTGACACCGCATGCCTTCTGGTTTGGCGAGGATCAGGCGCGCTATGTGGTGACCGTCCGCGCGAGCGTCGCGAGCCGGACCGTGGCGCGTGCGCAAGCGGCCGGAGTTCCGGTTCGACAGCTCGGAATTACAGCCGGCGACGCATTGACGCTCCGGGGCGAGCGCCCCATTCTGGTCGCAAAACTTCGTGAACGCTTCGAAGGCTGGCTGCCGGGATTCATGGCGGGCGGCGTGGGGTGACCGGGGACTAGTGTCCCGAAACCGAAATTCGCACAGTCGTGTGGCAGATGCGGCTGCGAACTTCGGGTTCAAGGGACACTAGAATCATAGAGCTTGCTAGCGTCCTTCGATTCCGAAGTTCGTATGATAATGTGTCGGAAAGACTGACGAACTTCGGAATCGGGACGCTAGCCTAGGAGAACTCCGATGCCCATGGATGCCAACGAGATCGAGCGCCTGATCAAGGCGCGGATTCCGGATGCCGACGTGACGATCCGCGATCTCGCCGGCGACGGCGACCATTATTCCGCGACCGTGCTGGCGGAATCGTTTCGTGGCAAGTCGCGCGTGCAGCAGCATCAGATCGTCTATGAAGCGCTGAAAGCCGAGATGGGCGGCAAGCTCCACGCGCTGGCGCTCCAGACCGGGTTGCCGGAGGGTTGACGTGAACCCCGGCCGCCAGGCGATTTCGCTCGTCATGGCCGCGCAGCGTGCGCTTGAATACGGATAATTGGGACTGCATTCCGCGGAAGGCCCTTGCATTCCGTCTGCAAACACCCGATTTTCAGACTCAAGGCTGCAATCTTAGAGGACTTCCATGAGCATTCAGGATTTCATCCGCAACGAGGTGTCCGGCAGTGACGTGGTGCTGTTCATGAAGGGCACGCCGCAATTCCCGATGTGCGGATTTTCCGCCCAGGTCGTGCAGATCCTGGATCACCTCGGCGTGAACTATAAGGGCCTCAACGTGCTCGAGTCCGAGGACCTGCGGAATGGCATCAAGACCTTTTCGAACTGGCCGACCATCCCGCAGCTCTACGTCAAAGGTGAATTCGTCGGCGGCTGCGACATCATCCGCGAGATGTTTCAGGCTGACGAGTTGCAGACGCTATTGAAGGAAAAGGGCGTGACCGCCAAAGAGGGCACGCAGGCTTAATTGCCGCCAAGCGGCCGGCGCTGCAAGCGATCGGCGCTCCCTCGACGTCGTGGCCGGGCTTGTCCCGGCCATCCGCGTCTTTGAATTGACCAACGAAGCAAGTCGTGGATGCGCGGGTCAAGCCCGCGCATGACGACGCGGCGAGCGTCGGTGAAGAGAGACAGTCGCGTTAGCGCGAATAGAACTCGACCACCAGGTGCGGTTCCATCTTCACCGGGTAGGGGACATCGGTGATCTGCGGGATGCGCGCTAGCTTCGCGGTCATCTTCTGGTGATTGACGTCGATGTAGTCGGGCACGTCGCGCTCGCCCAATCCGGTCGATTCGATGACGGAGGCGAGTTGCTTTGACTTCTCCTTCACCTCGACCAATTCGTCGACCTTGAGCCGGTAGCTCGCGATGGTCACGCGCCGGCCGTTCACGCTGACGTGGCCGTGACTGATGAACTGGCGCGCCGCGAACACGGTCGGTACGAACTTGGCCCGGTAGATCACCGCATCGAGGCGGCGCTCCAAGAGCCCGATCATGTGGGCGCCGGTGTCGCCCTTGAGGCGGCGGGCTTCGGTATAGATGCCGCGGAACTGCCGCTCGGTGATGTTGCCGTAATAGCCACGCAGCTTCTGCTTGGCCTTGAGCTGGACGCCGTAGTCGGAGAGCTTGCTCTTGCGGCGCTGGCCGTGCTGGCCCGGCCCGTATTCGCGCTTGTTGACGGGGCTCTTGGGGCGGCCCCAGACATTCTCGCCCATCCGGCGGTCGATCTTGTACTTGGCGTCATGGCGCTTGGTCATCGCGTCCTCATCCTGAGTTGATTGAGAGGATCGCGCCCTCCTCTGTCCCGGACAGGCCGGAACCGACAGGTCTTGAGCCGAAGCGGCGGCAAAAACCACGGGTCGCGAAACGCCGCGCGAAAATACCGCGCGGCGCGCGCGTTCTAGGCGGAAAGGCAGGCCAAGTCAAACGCCGCGGCCAGGCCGGGCCCCACTGCAAGATACTCCTGCGGATCCCTCAACCTTATGAGGTCACAACGCTATTCGACCTCCCGGTAGACGTCGATCTGGACCCCGTCTGGCAGCATGGATCGCCAGGTGAGCAGGTAGGCCTGGACCCGGGAGTCGCTGGCGACACGCTGGCGGTTGAGCTCGATGACCTCGTGCAGCTCGTATTCGATTTCCTGCACGAAGCGGGACGGATCGTCCACGTTCTGCAGGAGGCGGGGGCGCCCGGCCCCGAACACCTCGTAGAACGGCTTCGCGGCCCTCAGCATCGCGACGATGTGCTCCGAGTTGGCCCCCGGCAGCGTGAACCGGAACTGCAGGGTGCGCCGGACTTTCGGAGGGGCGTCTGCCATCGATATTCCCCAGACTTCCAGGCGTCGCTTTGGGGCGCGCCGGTCGGAGGATGCTACGGCTCAATTCCAAGACGCGCCAGCGCCGCGCGAAGTGCGGGCGGAGGATCTCGGTGCGAGGTGAACCAGATGCGAGCCGCCGGGACGGAAGCTGCCGCGTCCGGTTCGCCGATCAGGCCGACGACGCGCCGCGCGATGGCGGGAGCCGGGTCGATCAGGCTCACCGGCCAGGGCGAGAGGCGCTCCAGGCTCGGTAGCAGCAGCGGAAAGTGGGTGCAGGCGAGAACGATAGTATCGGTGCGCCGGCCGGCCTCATCGACGAAGCAGGGGGCCAGTTCGGCGGCGATATCGGCGTCCGCGACCGCCTCGCCGCGCAATTCCGCCTCTGCCAGCGCCGCAAGCCGCGCCGAGCCGACCAGCGTAACGTCCGCGCCGTTGGCGAAGTCCCGAATCAGCTTGCGGGTGTATTCGCGGCTCACGGTCGCTTTGGTGCCCAGCACCGAGACGCGCCGGGTGACCGAAGCGGCGCACGCCGGTTTGATCGCCGGGACGGTCCCGACGAACGGCACGGTATAGCGTTCGCGCAGATGCGGCAGGACGATGGTCGAGGCGGTGTTGCAGGCGATCACAATCAGGGTGGGTTGATGACTCGCGATGAGCTCGCCCATCAGCGCGACGACCCGCTCGATCAGTGCGCCTTCGGGCTGCTCGCCGTAGGGGAAGAACGCATCGTCGGCGACGTAGACGTAGCGCGCGTCCGGCCGCGCCCGGGCGACCTCGCGGAACACCGTGAGGCCGCCAAGCCCGGAATCGAAAACAAGGATGGTCGGCAGGGTCGGCACGGCGCGTTGGTACGAAAAGACGCGGCGTACCGCAACGGCCGCGCGTTTCTCTCCGCTCGTCCCCGCGAAAGCGGGACCCAGTCCTTGTTTCTTGTGCTCACGCTGGATGCCCGCTTTCGCGAGGATGAGCGGAGGATTGAGGTCGATCGCGGCGGCCCTGGCCGGTGTGATCAGCTTTCGCCGAACACCCGCTGGAAGATCGTGTCGACATGCTTGAAGTGGTAGCCGAGGTCGAAGTTCTCGGCGAGTTCGGCCTCGCTCAGGTGCTCCCGCACGTCCTTGTCGGCCTTGAGCAAGGCGAGGAAGTCGCCGCCGCCCCGCCACACCTGCATGGCGTTGCGCTGCACCAGCCGGTAGGCATCCTCGCGCGCCACGCCCTTCTGCGTCAGCGCGATCAGCACCCGCTGGGAGTGCACCAGCCCGCCCAGGCGATCGAGATTCTTCTGCATGTTCTCCGGATAGACCACGAGCTTATCGACGATCGATGCGAGGCGCGTCAGCGCGAAGTCGAGCGTGGCGGTGGCGTCCGGGCCGATCATGCGCTCGACCGAGGAATGCGAGATGTCGCGCTCGTGCCAGAGCGCCACGTTCTCCAGCGCCGGGGTGACGTAGCCGCGCACCATGCGGGCGAGCCCGGTGACGTTCTCCGACAGCACCGGATTGCGCTTGTGCGGCATCGCCGAGGAGCCCTTCTGGCCCTCGGAGAAGAACTCCTCGGCCTCCAGCACCTCGGTGCGCTGCAGATGACGGATTTCGGTGGCGAGCCGCTCGACCGAAGAGGCGACAACGCCCAGGGTGGCGAAGTACATGGCGTGCCGGTCGCGCGGGATCACCTGGGTCGAGACCGGCTCGACCGTGAGCCCCATCGCCTTGGCGACGTGCGCCTCCACGCGCGGATCGACCTGCGCGAAGGTGCCGACCGCGCCCGAGATCGCGCAGGTCGCGACCTCCTTGCGGGCGGCCATCAGCCGTTCCTTCGCGCGCGCGAATTCCGCATAGGCCTGCGCCAGCTTGAGCCCGAAGGTCGTTGGCTCGGCATGGATGCCGTGCGAGCGGCCGATGGTCGGCGTCAGCTTGTGCTCGAACGCGCGCCGCTTGAGCGCAGCGAGCAGCTTGTCGACATCGGCGATCAGGAGATCGGCGGCGCGCACAAGCTGCACGTTGAAGCAGGTGTCGAGCACGTCGGAGGACGTCATGCCCTGGTGCACGAAGCGCGCCTCCGGTCCGACGATTTCCGCAAGATGCGTGAGGAAGGCGATCACGTCGTGCTTGACCTCGCGCTCGATCGCATCGATGCGCGCAACGTCGAACGTCGGCGTTCTTGCCCTTGGCCCAGATCTTCTTGGCGGCCGCCTTCGGGAATGAGCCCGAGTTCGGCCATCGCGTCGGCGGCGTGCGCCTCGATCTCGAACCAGATGCGGAAGCGGGTCTGCGGGTCCCAGATCGCGGCCATTTCGGGTCGGGTGTAGCGCGGGATCATCGGCAGCCTTGTCGCAGGATGCAGGCCAGTGCGGCTCTGACCACGAATTCCATCATGAACCGGGCTCTAGCAGATCGAATCGGCAAGCTCAAATCCGGGTGAAGCGAAGACGTTCGGCTTGCACCGAAATTGTGGAACGGCCGGTCTTTTGATAGGCTGAAGCGGTTCTCACAACGGCCATGCCAACGGGCGCCAACCCGGAACGAGGAGGCCACCATGATCAGCTTCGTATTGCCGATCGTCGCTGCGGGGCTTGCGGGGATATCCCACGTGCCGGCCGCAAGCGCACAGGAAGATGTCGATCAACGCTTCGGCACCGTGCACTTCCCGACGTCGTGCAACGAGGTGGCGCAGCGGCGGTTCGACCGCGGCATGCGTTACCAGCACTCGTTCTGGTACAATCAGGCCGGCGAGATTTTCGAGGACACCGCCAAGGCCGATCCGGACTGCGCCATCGCCTATTGGGGCATTGCGCTGTCGCTGCTCAACAATCCGCATAGCCCGCCGCCGGCGTCGAATCTGCCGCTCGGCCTCGCCGCCATCCAGAAGGCCAAGGCGATCGGCGCCAAGACCCAGCGCGAGCGCGACTACATCGACGCGCTGAGCGCGATGTATGCCGATTACGACAAGACCGACCACCGCACCCGCGTGCAGGCCTATCTCAAGGCGATGGAGGCGCTGGCGCGAAATATGCCAGCGACGACGAGGCGCAAATCCTCTACGCGATCACCCTCAACGTGGCGGCTGCGCCCACCGACAAGACCTACGCCAATCAGCTCAAGGGCGCGGCGATCCTCGAGCCGATCTTCAAGCGCCAGCCGCAGCATCCGGGCGTCGTCCACTACCTGATCCACCTCTACGATTACCCGCCGATCGCCGAGAGGGGGCTCGAGCGCCGCCACGCGCTACGCGACGATCGCGCCGGCGGCGCCGCATGCGCAGCACATGCCGTCGCACATCTTCACGCGCGTCGGCTACTGGAAGGAATCGATCGCCTCCAACGCCGCTTCGGTGCAGGCCGCCAAGGCCGACAAGTCTGCGAGCGATCAGCTGCACGGGCAGGACTACATGGTCTACGCCTATCTGCAGCTCGCGCAGGACAAGAACGCGCGCGCCGTCATCGACGAGATGCTGGCGACCAAGAATTTCAACCCGGAGGTCGGTGGCGGGCCGTTCGCGCTGGCGGCAAGCCCGGCGCGCTATGCGGTCGAGCGCGGCGACTGGAGCAGCGCCGCTCAGCTCGAGGTCCGGCCCAGCAGGTTCCCGCACGTCATGGCGATCACCCATTTCGCGCGCGCGCTCGGCGCGGCGCGGTCGGGCGACCCGCAGGCGGCCAAGGCCGACATCGCCAAGCTCGCGGAACTGCGCGACAAGCTGCGCGAGGCCAAGGACGCCTACTGGTCCGAGCACGTCGACATCCAGTGGCAGGTCGCGAGCGCGTGGCTCGCTCTATGCGGAGGGCAAATACGATGCGGCGCTGAAGGCGCTGCAGCGGCCGCCGATGCCGAGGACAAGACCGAGAAGTCGCCGGTGACGCCCGGCCCGATCATGCCGGCGCGCGAGCTCTATGGAATGATGCTGCTCGACCGCGGCATGGCCAAGGAGGCGCTGGCGGCGTTCGAGGCGACGCTCAAGAAGGAGCCGAATCGTCTCGGCGCGGAGCTCGGCGCCGCCAGGGCGGCGGAGAAGGCCGGCGACTGGCGGCGGCCAAGCAGCACTACGCCGCGGCGGTCGCGCTTGGCGAGGAGGCCGATCCGGTGCGTCCTGAGCTCGCCGCCGCCCGCGCCTTCGTGGCGAACGCGAAGTAAGTAGCATTGCGATTGTTTAAGAGACGCTGTGATCTCTCCGCGGGGACGAGCGGCCAAATCGCTCAATTCAGCCGTGCGCGGTCGTGCGGCTGGTCGAGGTCGACCGGCGTGCCCTTCGGGATGATGCCGAGCGGATTGAGCCGCGCGATCGACCAGTAGTTGATCACGTAGTAGCGCGACTTCACGGTCTCGGCGACGCCCGGCACCTGATAGAGCTCGCGCATGTAGTTGTGACAGGTTGGGATAGTCGGCGATGCGCTTGCTTGTTGCAGCGGAACAGCGAGAAATAGGCGACGTCGAACCGCACCAGCGTCGGAAACAGCCGCCAGTCCGCTTCGGTGATCTGGTGACCGACCAGGTAGCGCTGCCGGACGAGCCGCGCTTCCAGCTCGTCGAGCGTGGCGAACAGCGCGTCGTAGGCCGCCTCGTAGGCGGCCTGCGACTTGGCGAAGCCGCAGCGGTAGACGCCGTTGTTGACGTTCGGCATAGATCAGGTCGTTGAGGCGGTCGATCTCGGCGCGCAGCGGCTTCGGATAGAAGTCGGTGTCGTCGCCGGCGATGCCGTCGAACTCGCTGTTGAGCATGCGGATGATGTCGGGGAATTCGTTGTTGACGATCCGTTTCGTCTTCTTGTCCCACAGCGTCGGCACCGTGACCTTGCCGGTATAGTTCGGATCGGTGGCGGTGTAGGCCTCGTGCAGGTAGCGGAAGCCGTTCACCTGTCGGGCGTGCAATCCGGAAACGCGGGATCGTCTCGAAGGTCCAGCCTTGCTGCGCGCAGTCCCGGCACCGAATAGGCGACCGTGATCGCGTCCTGCAGCTTCTTGACGCGACGCGGTAGATCAAGGTGCGGTGCGCCCACGGACAGCCGTGCGCGACGTAGAGGTGATAGCGGCCGGCCTCGGCCTTGAATCCGGAGGAGCCGTCGGCGGTGATGCGGTCGCGGAAGCGGCTGTCGGCGCGCCGGAACTCGCCGGTCGTGCCGGTTTCCTGCGGCAGCTCGCCGTCGCGCCACGCGCCGTCGATCAGGACGCCCATCAGGCCGCCTCTCCGCGCGCCGAGCGCCGCCGCGTTGCGGATCGCCGCGATGTTGGCGCGGTAGATGTCGGGCTTGCCGCCCTTGAACACGGCCGAGCCGGCGACCAGCACATTGGCGCCGGCGCGCGCGACCTCGGGCGCGGTCTCCGCCGTGACGCCGCCATCGACCTCGATGTCGATCGGCCGCGCTCCCGCGAGCGCCCGCAGCCGCGCGATCTTTTCGGCCGCGTATGGAATGAAGTTCTGGCCGCCGAAGCCGGGATTGACCGACATCACCAGGATGAGATCGACGAGATCGATGACCGGCTCGATCGTGCTCTCCGGTGTGCCGGGATTGAGCGTCACGCCGGCCTTCTTGCCGAGCGCGCGGATCGCCTGCAGCGAGCGGTGAATGTGCGGACCCGCTTCGACATGCACCGTGATGATGTCGGACGCCGGCCTTGGCGAAGGCTTCGAGATAGGGATCGCAGGGCGCGATCATCAGATGGACGTCGAACACCTTCTTGCTGTGCGGGCGCAGCGCCTTCACCACGTCCGGCCCGATCGAGATGTTGGGCACGAAGTGACCGTCCATGACGTCGACGTGGATCCAGTCGGCGCCCGCCGGCATCGACCGCGCGCACCTCCTCGCCGAGCGGGCGAAGTCCGGCGGCCAGGATCGAGGGGGCGATGAGCAGCGGACGGCGCATCGACATCTCCGAAGCACGCCGTTCGCCGTAACGACGCGGCGTGTCACTGCCGGGCAGTAACACGGCGGCGGCGAGGGGAGCAACGCGGCAGCCGGCTTGGCCTTGCATGCCCACAATTCAGGATTAGGCAGCCGCGCCGCCTCGCCCTAGTGTCCTTCCGAATTTCGGCATCATTCTCCCGGACCCTCATCAATACGTTTGAGAAGGCATTCCATGGCCGCGTACCGATGCGATCGTGCTCGGCGCCGGCATCGTCGGCACGTCGATCGCGCTGCATCTCGCCAAGCGCGGCTTGAGCGTCGCGCTGTTCGACCGCCGCAGCCCGGGCGAGGAGACATCCTTCGGCAATGCCGGCGTGATCGAAGGCAATACGCTGTTTGCGCACCCGTTTCCGGCCGGGTTCGGCGCGCTGCTGCGGATCGCCCTCAAGCAGGCGCCGGAGGCCAACTACCACCTGTCGTTTCTGCCGCAGATCGCGCCCTGGCTGCTGGCGTACCGGGCGAATTCGACATACGAGCGCCGGATGCGAGTTCGCCGAGCATGATGCGGCCGCTGTTCGGCCACGCGATCTCCGAGCACGAGGCGCTGATGGCGGAAGCCGACGCCAGCCGGTACCTGCGCAAGGACGGCTGGCTCAAGCTCTACCGCAGCGAGTCGGCGTTTCGCGACACCGCGCGGGAGCGCGAGGTGGCGGCGAAATTCGGGCTTGAGCAGCGGGTGCTCGAACCGGACGCCGCGCGTGCGCTGGAGCCGTCGCTGTCGCCGGTGTTCCATCGCGCGGTGCATTGGCCGGGAGCCGCGAGCGTCAGCAATCCGCTGGCCGTGACCCGCGCCTATGCCGCCCGGTTTCGCGCACTCGGGGGCGTCACGCTCAACGGCGATGCCCGCACGCTGCGCCGCGACGGCAAGTACTGGCGGGTCGATGCCGAGGAGGGGCCGGTCGATTCGCGCGAAGCTCGTGGTCGCGCTCGGTCCGTGGGCGCCGGACCTGCTGGCGCCGCTCGGCATCAAGCTGCCGATGGCGGTCAAGCGCGGCTACCACCGGCACTTCCGTCCGAAGGGCAATGCCGGGCTCACGCGCCCGGTGGTCGATACCGAGATCGGCTATTGCCTGGCGCCGATGGAGCAGGGCATCCGGCTCACCACCGGCGCGGAATTCGCTCCGCGCGACGCGGCGCCGACGCCGGTGCAGTTCGACCGGCTGATGCCGGCCGCGCAGGGGCTGTTCCCGCTGGGCGAGGCGATCGAGACCACGCCCTGGATGGGCAGCCGGCCATGCTTTGCCGATTCGCGTCCCGTGATCGGACGCGCTCCGGGGCTCGATGGGATGTGGCTCGCCATCGGCCACGCCCACTGGGGCCTGACGCTCGGTCCCGCGACCGGCCGCCTGATGGCGGAAATGATGACCGGGGAGACGCCGTTCTGCGACCCCGCGCCGTATCGGGCGGAGCGCTTCCTGCGCGGATGATGTTCTGAGCTTGGCTAGCGCCTTCTAGAAACGCTGATGCGCGGGACAGGCCCGCGCATCAACTTTCGGACGATTGAATTCCAGCGTCGGTTAGTCGACGGTCCGCACCACGCTCTCGGTCGGGCGACCACCGTCGCTCCCCGGCAACTTCATTTCCTTGATGATCATCTCGTCGTACTGCGGGAGCGTCTGCGCCGCGAACTTCGGCCGCATGAAGACGATCTTGTAGCCGCCGGCCTTGAGGTCGTCGAGCAACCCGCTGGTGCCCTCCGCGGTCGAGGTGCTGGAAGTCGTGCATCAGAGCGATGCCCTTGCCGTGCTTCTTCAGCTTGGCCATCACCGCCGCGCGCATCTGTTCGGGCTTGCGCATCTTGAAGTCGAAGGAGTCGAAATCGGTCGAGAAGATGCCGAAGTTGCGCTGGCCGAGATAGGTGACGAGCTCCGGCGGATGCTTGAGGCCCGGGAAGCGGAAGAACGGCGCCGTCGGTCCGCCGACCGCCCACTTCACCGCGCTGATGCCCTTCTCGATCTCGTCCTTCGGATCGAACTCGCGCATCTCCATCTTGCCGGCGACCTTGAAGCGCCCCTTGTTCTTGTCGAGCATCTGGTGCGACCAGGTGTGCGAGCCGACCGCGTGTCCGGCCTGCGGCAACCTGCTTGAGTATCGCTGGCTCGTAGGTCGCATGCAGTCCGATCGGGAAGAAGATCGCCCTGGTGCAGTGCCGCGCGAGCGCCGCAAGCACCGCCGCGGTGTTCCGCGGCCACGGGCCGTCGTCGAAGGTCAGAACGACTTCGCCTTCGCGCAGGAAGTCGTGGCTCTTGAAGTGTTCGAATCCGAAGCCGGGACCGCCGGTGGTGTCGATCTCGACGACGCGGGCGACGCCGATGGCATTCGGATTACCCGGACAGTTGACCGCGGCGGGTGCCGGCGTGGGCGCCGGAGCCGGAGGCGTGTTCTGCGCGAACATGATCGGCGCGCTCTTTTCAGCCGCCGGTTCGGCGGGCTGAGCTGGTGCAGTCGCTTGCGCCGGCGCCGGTGGGGTCGGTGCAGATTGACTCGGCGTGAACTGGCTGGGCACGGCAGCCGGCTGTGCCGTCGGCGTGCTCGACTGGCCGGTCGTGGACGGCAGCGCGGGAGGCGGCGTGAGCGCAACTGGCGCGGTCGTGATTGCGGGCGTCCGAGGGATATTCGGCGTGTAAGCCGGATAGAGCGGCCGGTTGTCCGCCGTCTGAGTGAGGGTTCGCACCGACTTGGCATTGGTGCCCGGCGTCGTCGATGCCGACGGCGCGGGCTCCGAAACCGAAACTGTGACGCTGTTGGAGAGCACGACTCCAACGGCCGCCACTCCCGCCAAGACCGCAAAACCAAATGCCGCCGCTGCCAGACGCATGGCTTATCCTCCGCACCTAGGTATCCCGACCACGCCTTCGGCACACAATACGCCGCCAGAAGCTAGCCTCATCTTAAGTGGCTAAATCAGGGCGGAGTCAACGAAGCGCCGACCCTATCGATCGGATAATTTCCCAGTGTGACAATCCTGCCAGCTTGGCAGGCCGCCGCTCAGGGCTTTCGCTTCGAAAATGCCTCGCGCGACCGCACGTGCGAGCGCATTTGCCGCAATCGAGCCGAGTTCGGCGATCTCGTTAACGACATCGTTGAGCGGACGCCGCCCTGTCGCAGCCGCGAACACCGTGTCGCCATCGAGCGTCGTGTGCGCCGGGTAGATGGCGCGCGCAAGGCCGTCCTGAGCCATCACGGCGAATTGTTTCGCCTGCGCCTTGGTCAGGATCGCGTCGGTGGCGACGAGCGCGATGGTGGTGTTCTCGCCCGGCCGTCCTTTGGCGACCGGAACGAGGGCCTCGGGCGGGACCGTTGTCAGGAAAGCCGAGCCCGCCGAACTCGTTACCGATTTCGAACGGCGCCGCCCAGAATTGCGGAGCGCTGCCGACATTGGCGTTGCCGCAGGCATTCACCGCGACCAGCGCGCCGACGGTGTGGCCGTCGCGCGTCACCGCCGAAGCCGAGCCGAGGCCGCCCTTGTAGACGAATGGTGGTGGCGCCGAAGCCGGCGCCGGTCGTTCCCGAGCGCGAAGTCAATACCGGCGGCCGCCGCGGCCGCGTAGCCGAGGTCGCGATAGGGCGGAAAGCGCCCCCAGTTCTTGTCGCCGCCGTTGAGCATGTCGAACAGCACCGCGCCGCACACGATCGGGAATGCGAATGTCGCCGATCGCGAAGCCGCGGCCCTGCTCGCGCAGCCAGGCCTGGACGCCGGACGGCGAGTCGAGACCGAACGCGGAGCCGCCCGACAGCACCACGGCGTCGATGCGTTCGACCGTGCGGTGGGCGTCGAGCAGATCGGTGTCGCGCGTGCCCGGAGCCCCGCCGCGGACGTCCACCGCGGCGACCGCCGGCTCGTCGAACACGATCGCGGTCACGCCGGAGGCGACGCGGAGCATCGTCGGCGTTGCCGACCTTGAGGCCCGCCACGTCGGTGATGAGATTTCGCGCCATTGTGCCCTCTCGCGGGAACCTGCTGCCTGGTGCTACCCGGAACCTAATTCGTGATGCTGGAAGCTTATGTTGTCGACGGTCGTGCGACGATCGGTGTGCTCCCTCTCCCCGGTTGGGGAGAGGGTTGGGGTGAGGGGGTTACTGAACTCGCGATAGCCCGTAACCCCTTTGTATCTGTCCGAATCGCCGTCGGGCGTATTGTTTTGATGGCGGGTGCGGGCGGGAGACCGATACCCCTTTGGTCCTCGAGACCGTGGGTGAGCGAGGCTCTCCGTCCGCAGTTCCAACGAACCCGAACAGTCGCTTGGTCCGCCGTGCGAGACCGCATTTGCAAGGACGGGTCATGGAACAGACATTCATCGGCATCGACGTTTCGAAGGATCGGCTGGACGTTCACGTGCGGCCTTCGGACGAAGCCTTCGCGGTTGCGCGCGACGGCGTCGGCTTGGCCGCGCTGGTCGAGCGTCTCGGCGCGCTCGATCCGCGTTTGGTGGTGCTGGAAGCCACCGGCGGGTTCGAGTTGACGGTGGCGGCGGCTCTGGCGGCCGCCGGGATGCCGCTGGCGGTCGTCAACCCCCGGCAAATCCGCGACTTCGCGCGCGCCACCGGCCAGCTTGCCAAGACCGATGCGCTCGATGCCAAAGTCATCGCCCGCTTCGCCGAGCAGGTGCGGCCCGAGCCACGGCCGGTGCCCGACGCGCAGGCTCGCGCGCTCGGCGAACTGGTCGCACGCCGGCGGCAAATCATCGAGATGATGACGGCCGAGCGCAATCGCAGGGGGCAGTTGACCAGCCGGCGCCTGGTCAAGGGCGTCGAACGCGTCCTGGCGGCACTGCAGAAGGAGCTCAGCGAGATCGAACGCGAGATCGGCGACGGCATCCGCGGCACGCCCGCCTGGCGCGAGCGCGACGAACTGCTGCGCTCGGTCCCGGGCATCGGCAACGTCGTCGCCCGCACCCTGATCGCCGACCTGCCCGAACTCGGACACCTCGACCGCAAGCAGATCGCCGCCCTCGTCGGAGTGGCTCCGCTCAATCGCGACAGCGGCGCCATGCGCGGCAAACGCACCACCTGGGGAGGACGCGCCAAGGTGCGAAGCGCCCTCTATATGGCCGCCCTGGTCGCCAGTCGGCACAATTCGGTGCTCGCGGCCTTCTACCAACGTCTCGTCTCCGCAGGAAAAGCCAAGAAGCTCGCCATCACCGCCGTCATGCGAAAGCTCCTCACAATCCTCAACGCCATGATCCGGGACAGCACACCTTGGCAAAACGCTTGACTAACAAGACAGTCGCTCACTCCATCCCTCTCCCGACGGGAGAGGGAGCCGACCGCCGTTGCTGAGATATCTTCCCAACAACGATAGCGGACACAAGGATGGACCGAATGCCGTTCACTCGTCCATCACATCGCGGCGAAGAACCGCCGCCGGGCTTGCATCGCGGCGCGATTGCAGCGCATTAGAACGCCATGAGCGCCGATGTCACCATCTTGGCCGCACTGCTGGCGGGGCTGGTCAGTTTTCTGTCGCCCTGTGTCCTGCCGCTGGTGCCGCCGTATCTCGTGTTTCTCACGGGGGCGTCGATCGAGCGCCTCGCGGAGGGCGAGCGCGAGGGGCGGGTTCGCCGCGAGACGGTGATCGCGGCGCTCCTGTTCGTCGCAGGCTTCTCGACCGTCTTTATCGCGCTCGGCGCCAGCGCCAGCGTGGTCGGCGCGATGCTGCGCTACTACTCGCACGCGCTGTCGATCGTTGCCGGCATCGCCATCATCATCATGGGCTTGCACTTCCTCGGGCTCACGCCGATCAGCCTGCTGCACCGGCAAGCGCGCTTCGACGTGCAGAAGCCGGTCGGGCTGTGGGGGGCATACGTGATGGGGCTGGCCTTTGCGCTCGGCTGGACGCCGTGCATCGGGCCGATCCTGGCAGCCATCTTGGCGGTCGCGGCGTCCGAGGCGACGCTGGCGAAAGGTGCGGGTCTGCTGGCGGTCTACTCGATGGGGCTTGGAATTCCGTTCATCATCGCGGCGCTTGCCGTCGAGCCGTTCGCCGCTTTCGTGTCGCGCTTCCGCACGCACCTCAAGCATGTCGAACGCGCCATGGGCGGGCTGCTGGTGCTGACCGGCATTGCGTTTCTGACCGGCTTCTTCACCCAGCTCAACAGTTGGCTGCTGGAGATGTTTCCGTCGCTGCAGACGCTGGGCTGAGGGCGCGTACTCATTCCGCGGGCGCTGCGGAATGTCCGCTCTCGCAGACGAGGTGATCGACTAGCGGCGTGCTTTGCTGCAGCGCATGAGTTTTGTTTTGACCCGTCTACGATTTTTTCAACGAACCGCTATTCAATCATTCAATCACCTTATCGGCTCGCAGAGCGAGCGCTGGCGGCACCTCGAAGCCGATAGATTTCGCTGCTCTGAAGTTGACGACAAGTTCGAATGTCGTTGGCTGCTCGACCGGCACTTCGCTCGGCTTTTGGCCGCGCAAAATCTTTGCGGTCTGTCGCGCGAGTTGACGAAATAGCTGGGTGAGGCGCGGGCCATAGCCGATCAGTCCGCCCTCCTCAGGGAATTCGGGTGCTTGGTAGATTGCGGGCAGGCGCAGCGATGCTGCCTGTTGGAAGATGTCGAGGCGTCGTGAGTGGAAGAGCGGTGACGCCAGCACGTTGAGCGCCTCGGCCCCTTCACGCTTTGCATCCTCCATCGCCTGAACGATCCGTTCCGGCCGTTCAACGAAATAGACGGAAAGATTGACGCCGCGCGCCCGCGTCGCATCTTCCAGCGAACGCATGTTTTGGCTTGCCGCGGTATTGGCATCGGCCAGCGCCGCCATGCGGCGCGCCGCGGGCACCAATTCCATCAGGATTTCCTGGCGTTTGCTGTCGAGTTCGGTAGCAAGGATGCTGATTCCAGTTGTGTTGCCGCCGGGGCGCGCCAGCGATGCCACCAACCCGCCGCCAACCAGATCATCGGAAAAAGAGAGGAGCGGGATCGTTCGTGTGGCCTGCTGTGCAGCGCGTGTCGCAGCCGCTCCGCCGCACACGATCGCGTCGAGTGGCGTCTTGGCGAGTTCGGCGGCGACCGCCGCAAACTGGTCCGTCCGCAGAGCATATCCGCGACTGTCCACGATGAGGTTTTGGCCCTCCATGAACCCGAGCTTCTGAAGCTCATCGTAGAACGGCGGAAACTGCGGAGCCTGCGGGCCTTGATTGTGCAGGACGCCGAGGCGGTAGATACGGCCGGGCTGCTGCGCTCGCGCAACGAGCGGCCAGATGGCTACAGCACTGCACAGAACAGCGATGAATTCGCGCCGACGCATAGAATCAAACCAGAATGTCTGGGTGCAGGTCCAGTTTCAAGGCGGGGAATACTAGCAAAAATCTCAGAATGTGTGCGCGGCTTGATGTCGCCTGTTGGCCCATCGCGTCATTTCGATGCCGCGCTGCAAATGAGTACTTTCGGACCAAACCGGACAGCGCTCCCTCAGCAAGCGCCCTAATCGGCACAAAAACAAAACCCGCCCGGAACGCGGGCGGGTTTCGCAACGGTGGCCGTTCGAGCGCTGACTACTCGAGCTCGACGTAGGTGATCTTGCCGTCGGCGTTCTTCTTCCAGACGTACATCACATAGTCGAGCCGGGTGACGTCACCCTTCTTGTCGAAGCTGAGTTCGCCGATCACGGTGTTGAACTTCCGGCCGGAGTGCATCACTTCGGCGACTTTCTTCGGATCGAGCGACTTCGCCACCTCGGCGGCCTGCTTGATCAACTGCACGGCGGCGTAGCTGTACAGCGTATAGGCCTGCGGTTCGAAGTTCTTCTTGCGGAACCTCTCCACGACTTCCTTGGCCTCGGGCCGCTTGCGCGGGTCGGGACCGTAGGTCATGAGCGTGCCCTCGGCGCCCGGGCCCGCAATCGCTGCGAACTCGTCGTCGGTGATGCCGTCGCCGCCCATCAGCGGCGCCTTGACGCCCTGATCGCGCATCTGCCGCAGGATCAGCCCGCCGGTGTCGTGCAGGCCGCCCCAGTAGACGAGCTCGGCGCCCGATGCCTTGATCTTGGAGACGAGCGCGGAGAAATCCTTGTCGTCCTTGTTGACGCCCTCGTACAGCACTTCTTTCATGCCGCCTTTGTTGATCGCCTTCTTGGTTTCGTCGGCGAGACCCTGGCCGTAGGTCGTCTTGTCGTGGACGACGGCGACCTTCTGGCCCTTCAGCGCCTTGAGGATGTAGGCGCCGGCGACCGCGCCCTGCTGGTCGTCGCGTCCGCAGGTGCGGAAGATGTTCCACATGCCGCGCTCGGTGACCCGAGGATTGGTTGCGGCCGGAGTGATCTCCAGGATGCCGTTCTCCTGATAAACTTCGGAGGCGGGCATGGTGACGCCGGAATTGAAGTGTCCGACGACGAACTTCACGCCGTCACCGACAAACTTGTTGGCGACCGAAACGCCTTCCTTCGGGTCCGCGCGGTCATCGCCGACCGAGATCGTGATCTTCTGACCCGAAAATCCCGCCGGCGGCGTTGATGTCCTCGACCGCCTGTTCGGCGCCGTTCTTGAGCTGCGCACCGAAGGCTGCGCTGCCGCCGGTGATCGGGCCCGCGACGCCCATCTTCACCTGGGCCGACGCGGTATCTGCGAATAACAGGCCAATGCCGATGGCAAGGCCAGGCGCGAGCCATTTTTTCATGGTGTGTTTCCGTGACTGGATGGTTGTAGGCTTTTCATGGGCAGCAAATTCATGCGGTCCGAACCGCCGCGTGGCAGGATTGGAGCCGCAATGGGCCAGAATGTCACTGGGATTTTGACTTATCCGCGGCGGCCGGATTGTCGCTGCGGCGCCAGGTGAACAGGCCGGAGCGCTGGTTGATCCAGTTGTAGCGGGTAACCATCTGGCGGACGCGCATCAGCCGGAACCCGAGGTACCCGAACGCCAGGCAGACCGCGAAATCGACCAGATAATAGTGCAGCGACAAGAAGTTGCCGCCGAATAGCGCGTAGTGGATAAAGCGCACCGCCAGCGCCAGAATGAGCATATATGAGGCAACGTGCCACGCCGGACGCCAGGTCGCGGCGATCGCCCGTCCGGCGAGCCAGGCCGCGCCGCCACCCATCGCCACGGACACCAGAAAAAAGATGCCGAGCGAGTGTTCCTCCGAGAGCCAGTCCGGGATCGAGAAATCCATATCGTTGCCCTAGCCGGCCGCTGAAAAACTCTCCGGCATCATTCCGGAAGCCGCGAAGCGGCTGTCCGGAATCCATAACCTGATCTTGAAGGTACGGAAACATGGCGCTTTTGGATGGGGCAAACCCGGACATCAACCGGCCGGCAAGACCGGCTGGATCGGTCGAACATGACCCAGGTGAGACATCGGCTAGCATTTCATGTTGCGGTAGCGAAGCCAGCTTCGGCTATCAGGATGCTCATTTGAGCCGATACGATGCTGTCTCCTGAGCCGGAGGCGAACATGAGGCGGCGGGAATTCCTCGGTGTTCTCGGCGGTGCGGCGGCAACGTGGCCGCTCACGGCGCGCGCGCAGCAGGGCGAGCGGATGCGGCGCATCGGCGTGCTCATGGCCGCAGCCGCGGATGATCCGGAAGTTCAGGCCCGCATCGCGGCGTTCCTGCAGGGCCTGGCGCAATTGGGCTGGACCGACGGCCGCAACGTGCGGATCGACATCCGCTGGGCCACGACCAATGCCGACGACCTTCGCAGACACGCGGCCGAATTGGCCGCGCTCGCGCCCGACGTCATCCTGGCTGCTACTGGCACCGCAACCGCGGCGCCGTTGCTGCAGGCGACCCGCACCGTGCCGATCGTGTTCGTGATTGTCATCGACCCGGTCGGCGCCGGTTTCGTCGCGAGCCTGGCGCGGCCGGGCGGCAACGCCACCGGTTTCCTCATGTTCGAATACGGCCTGAGCGGGAAATGGCTGGAACTGCTCAAGCAGATCGCGCCGCGCGTGACGCGAGCGGCGGTCCTGCGGGATCCGGCCATCGCCTCCGGGATCGGGCAGTTCGCCGCCATCCAGGCCGTGGCGCCGTCCTTGGGGGTGGAGTTGAGCCCGGTCGACGTGCGCGATGCGCCCGAAATCGAGCGCGCCGTCACGGCATTCGCGCGCTCCGCGCAATGGCGGCCTGATCGTGACGGCGAGCCCGGCGGCGACGCGTCATCGCGATCTGATCGTCACGCTGGCGGCCCGGCACCAGCTGCCCGCGGTCTACTGCGCCCGCCACTTCGTCGCCGCCGGCGGCCTGATCTCCTACGGGCCTGATCTGATCGACCAGTACCGGCGCGCAGCCGGCTACGTCGATCGCATCCTCAAGGGCGAGAAGCCGGCCGACCTGCCGGTGCAGGCGCCGACCAAGTACGAGCTGGTGATCAACCTCAAGACCGCCAAGGCGCTCGGCCTCGACATGCCGCCGATCGCTGCTCGCCCGCGCCGACGAGGTGATCGAATAAGATTGCTCTTTGTTGCATCTGCTCACGTCTCATTCTGGCCCTTAGCGACCGACCGCCCCGTCGCGACCGACCGTCTGCTTTTGGGATGAAGCGGACATGCCGGAGTGCTGAGCCGCGACTGAGCGCGACGCTTTTGACCCGAACGGGAAGTCGAGCGCCCAATTTTGTTGTGACGCACAACACCTGCTCCTGTGATATTCTTGCTCGACGGGTCGGCACGGGAGGGTTTCCCATGAGGCGGCGCGAATTCATCACGCTGCTCGGCGGTGCGGCCGCGTGGCCGCTCGCGGCACGGGCCCAGCGGCCTTCCCGGATCGCTTACCTCTCCTTGTTGCCCGGTCCAGACTCCGCGGTCGTAAAGCAGCGCCTAAACGAGCTGGGCTACGCCGAAGGCAAAAATCTGATCTTCGACTACCGCTCGGCCGAAGGACAGCCGGAGCGTCTGCCGCAGCTCGCTGCGGAATTGGTGCAAACCAATCCGGACCTGATCCTTGCGGGTTTCGGAACGTTGACAGCCAAAGCGGCGCAAGTCGCAACCGCTACCATTCCCATCGTCTTTACCACCGTCGGCGACCCTATCGGTTCAGGGTTGGTCGCGAGCCTGAAATCGGCCCGGCGCTAATGTCACCGGCCTGTCAGGCCAAGCCAGCGAACTTGTCGGCAAGCGGTTGCAAATCATCGAGGAGCTTGCGCCCGGCACTCGGATTGTGACGGTGCTCCTCAATCCGGATACGCCATTTTCGGCACTGGGATTGCGGGAGCTGAGGATCGCCGCCGACATACGAGGGTTGCACCTCGAAATCTCAGAAGTGCGAACGGCCGACCAACTCGCACTCAGTATCGAGGCTGCAGTTCGAGCCGGCGCGACTGGCCTGACCATACTTGAGGATCCCTTGCTACTAAGCCTCCGCCAGCAAATCGCCGACCTCACAGCAAGGCATCGGCTTGTTGCGGCCTTCGTAAACAGGGATTTCGCCGTCGCTGGCGGGTTGCTGTCGTACGGAACGGACCGTCGGCAACTTTACCGCCGCGCGGCCGAGCTCGTCGACAAAATTCTGAAAGGCACAAAGCCGGCAGACATTCCCGTCGAGCAACCCACGAAGTTCGAGCTCGTCATTAATCTAAAAGCTGCGAAAGCGCTCGGCCTGACAATTCCGAACACGCTGCTCGCGCTCGCCGACGAGGTGATTGAGTAGGTTTCTGCGCGGCCGATTGCTGCATCTGCTCAGGTCTGGTTGTGGCCCGTCGCGTCATTTCGCGGCAACGCAGTATTTCGGTCGCTTTCGGGGCGAAGCGGACTTCAGCGATCTGACCAACGCGCCCTAGCGCCTGCCGCCTTCGAGATAAGCAGCTTTCACCTCGGGCCGCGCCAGCAGTTCGCGGCCGCTGCCGGTCAGCGTAATCCGGCCGTTGACCATGACGTAGCCGCGGTGTGCGAGCTTCAAGGCGTGATAGGCGTTCTGCTCCACCAGGAAGACCGTGAGCTTGTCCTTCGCGTTGAGCGTCCGGATCGCATCGAAAATCTGGCGCGCGACCAGCGGCGCGAGCCCGAGCGAGGGTTCGTCGAGCAAGAGCAGGCGAGGGCGGCTCATCAGCGCCCGCGCGATCGCCAGCATTTGCTGCTCGCCGCCCGAAAGCGTCCCGCCGCGCTGGTCGAGACGTTCCTTGAGGCGAGGGAAGAGCGCGAACATGCGCTCGATGTCCCCCTTGAAGTGAGCCGGGTCGCTGGTCGCGGCGCCCATCTGGAGGTTCTCGAACACGGTCATGCGCACGAAGATGCGGCGGCCTTCCGGCGCCTGGGCAATCTGCATCCTGGCGATTTCGTGGGTCGACAGCGAAGTGATGTCGCGGTCGGCGAACGTGATGCTGCCTTCGCGCGCGCGCGGATTTCCGAAGATCGTCATCATGAGCGTCGACTTGCCGGCGCCGTTGGCGCCGATCAGCGCCACGATCTCGCCTTCGCGGACGTCCATGTCGACGCCGTTGAGCGCGGCGATGGCGCCGTAGTAGGCCTTCAATCCGCGCACGCTCAAGAGCGGTGAGGTCATAGGCCTGGCCTGTGCGCAAGCGCCGTCATGCGAACCGCGATTGCAAAGCGCCCGTAAGTCTCATAGCGCCACGTCTCCCTCGGCGATTTCCTCCTCCTCGACCCCGAGATAGGCGGCGATGACCTTCGGATCGTTGCGCACCTCCTCGGGCGAACCGTCGGAAATCTTGACGCCGTGGTCGAGCACGACGATGTGGTCAGAGATCTCCATCACCAGCGACATGTCGTGCTCGATCAGCAAGATCGAGGTGTCGTGCTTGTCGCGGATGGCGTCGAGATAGCCGGCGAGATCGGTCTTTTCGTGGGCATTGAGGCCGGCGGCCGGCTCGTCGAGACACAGCAGCACCGGGTCGGTGCACATGGCGCGCGCAATCTCGAGCCGGCGTTGCGCACCGTACGGCAGCTCGCCCGCCGGATCGTCGGCGCGATCGATCAGACCGATGGTGTCGAGCCAATAGGTCGCCTTGTCGATCGCGGCCCGTTCGGCCCTGGCATAGCTCGGGACACCGATCGCCCCGAGGACCGTCCAGCCGGAGGCATTCATCAGCACGTTGTGCTGGGCGACCAGGAGATTCTCCAGCACCGTCATGCCGGAAAACAACCGGATGTTCTGGAACGTGCGCGCCACGCGCGCCTGCTGCGCCACCAGGTAGTCCGGCATGCGTTCCAGCAGAAACAGCGAGCCATGATTGCGCGTCACGCTGCGGGTGCCGCGCTCGGTCAGCGTTTCGACCTGGTCCCAGACGCCGGAATCGCCGAACTGCAGCGCGATGCGCCCTTCCGTCGGCTTGTAGAAACCGGTGATGCAGTTGAACACCGTGGTCTTGCCCGCGCCGTTGGGGCCGATCAGCGCCGTGATGCCGCCAGGCCGGCTGACGAAGGAGACGTCGTTGACCGCCACCAGCCCGCCGAAGCGCATGCTCAGATGCTCGACCCGGAGCATCGGGTGACGCGCCGCAGCGAGAGCGTCCGCCGGCGCCGGTGTTGCACCCGCAAGCGCGGCTTCATGGCTGGCGCTCACCCATGCCCCTCCCGGACCAGCGATCCCGAGATCGCCTTGCCCTGCTTGAGGACGGCCGTCGGATCGCGCGTCGTGATCAGTCCGCGCGGCTTCCAGATCATGATCAGCACCATCGCCAGGCCGAACAGCAGCATGCGGTACTGCGCCGGGTCGAAATCCTTGCCGAACACGAGCTTGAGGAAATCGAGCTCTCGCATGAGCTCGGTGCCGCCGATCATGATCACGGCGGCGGCCGCCACGCCCAACAGGTTGCCCATGCCGCCGAGCACCACGATCGCCACGATCACGGCGGATTCCATGAAGGTGAAGCTCTCGGGCGAAATGAACCCTTGTCTTGCGGCGAAGAACGAGCCGGCAAAGCCGCCGAACATCGCCCCGGTCGCGAACGCCGTGAGCTTGGTGTTCGTCGTGTTGATGCCGAGCGAGCGGCACGCGATCTCGTCCTCGCGCAGCGCCTCCCAGGCGCGTCCGACCGGCAATCGCCGCAGCCGCAGCGTGACGAACGCCGTGAGCAGCGCGAGGGCGAGGATCAGGTAATACAGAAAGATGGTGCGGTAGAGCGGCGTGAACTCGAGCCCGAACACCGCCGCGAAACCCTGGTCGCTGGCATTGAACGGAATGCCGAAAAAGGTCGGTCGCGGAATGCTGGAAATGCCGGCGTAACCGTTGGTCACCGGCACCCAGTTGATCAGGACCAGGCGGATGATCTCGCCGAACGCCAGCGTGACGATCGCGAGATAGTCGCCGCGCAGCCGCAAGACCGGAAATCCGAGCAGGATGCCCCAGAACGCCGCGAGGCAGCCTGCCAGCGGCAGCAGCACCCAGAACGACAACCCGAACGTCTTCGCGAGCAGCGCATACGAATAGGCGCCGACCGCGTAGAAGGCGACATAACCGAGATCGAGCAGGCCGGCGAGGCCGACCACGATGTTGAGGCCGAACCCGAGCATCACGTAGATCAGGATCTGCACGCCGAAATTGTCGATCCACTTCACGCCGCCGGAGAACCCGGAGGTTGCAAGGACGAGAACCGGGTAGGCGATTGCGAAGCCGATCGCGAACGAAGCGAGCCAGGGCGTGATGCGGGCAAAGCGGTGGCTCGGCTTGTGGTGCGCACGCAGCGCGCGGCGCGCAAGCCAGGGTTCGACCAGCAGCGCCTGCACGAACCGGCCCGCCACGATGATGAGGACCAGTGTCGCCAGCAGCGACCAGCGGGTCTCCAACACCAGCTCGTTGCGGATGTTCTGGACCGTCTTGAAGCCGACGAGCGGCGTGAACAGCGCCAACGCGATCACGCCGGTGATGGCCGCCTCGCGCAGCGCGCGCGAAACATCAGCGCGCGAGGCGGAGTGCGGCGCCGCGTCGGCCATGTTCACACCTTCTCCACGTCCGGCCGCCCGAGAATGCCCTGGGGCAGGAAGATCATGGTGATGGCCAGGATCGAGAAGGCGGCAACGTCCTTGTAGTCGATCGAAAAATACGCCGACCAGAAGGTCTCCACGAGCCCGATCAGCAGGCCGCCGATCACGGCGCCGGGCAGCGAGCCGATGCCGCCGAGCACCGCGGCAGTGAATGCCTTGACGCCGGGCACGAAGCCGTCGGCGAAGCTCACCACGCCGTAGTACATCAGGTACATGGTGCCGGCGACGGCCGCGAGCGCCGCCGCGATGATGAAGGTGATCGAGACCGTCCGGTCGACGTCGATGCCGAGCAGCGCCGCCATTTTCTGGTCCTGCTCGCAGGCGCGTTGCGCGCGGCCGAGCGAGGTCTTGGTGACCAGCCACCAGAACACCAGCAGCAGTACCGCGGTGACGACCCAAACGGTGAGCTGCTTGAAGCTCAGGGTGACCGAGTAGGTTGGGCTGTCGATCAGCACGAACTCGCCCTGCATCATCGGCGGGATCGACTTGTTGCGCGGGCCTTGCGCCACCTGCACGAAGTTCGACAGGAAGATCGACATGCCGATCGCGGAGATCAGCGGCGCCAGCCGGAACGAGCCGCGCAACGGCCGATAGGCGACCCGCTCGATCGTCCAGTTGACCACCGACGTCAGGATCATGGCGACGATCAGGATGATGAGAAGCGCCAGCGCGACCGAGGTGACGCCCAGCCAGGCGGTCAGGATCAGGAAGGTGATGAGCGCGATGAACGCCGACACCATGAACACGTCGCCATGGGCGAAGTTCACCATGCCGATGATGCCGAACACCATGGTGTAGCCGATGGCGATCAGGCCATAGATCGAGCCGAGCGTGATGCCGTTGATCAGCTGCTGGACGAAGACTTCCATGCTTGCGCACCCCCAGCCGTCCCCGCGATCCGGCTAGGCGAATCTCTATCAGGGAGCAGGTGCACCGGCAACGCGGCAAGGTCGCCCGGCCGCGCTTTCGGCCGCAGGCGCGTGGAACCCGCGGCGGGGGATCGGGTTGTACGGCCCAGATAGCGGAATGGAGGATGCTATGGGTCGCTACGCGTTGCTCTGGATGTTGGGAGTGCCGATCCCGATCTTGCTGCTGATCTGGGCCTTCGGCGGCCTGAACTGATCGCGGCAGGTGCCGGCCGCGCGCAGGTCAAGAGTGCGGGCGGCGGCGGGCAGGGCGTCGTCAAAGGAGGCCATGGACCGGCCTCCTTTTTGGCGTCTGCCGTACAGCCGCATGAGCGTAGCGATATGCGGGTCCATCCATGAACCGAGCCCCGCATAGTATGAACGGAAGCCCCGCATGTCGCTGCGCTCATGCGGGCTACAGATTGGACCTACGTGTTGGCCCGCTCGCCATAGCTCGATCCAATCTCTTTCGCATCGCCGGCCCAATCCTCGGGTAGCAGTCCCTGCCGCACGTAGGTGTGAAACGACGAATGCGGCCAATCGAGTTCGTGCTTCACCGGATTGTAGTGGATGTAATCGACGTGCCGGGCAAAGTCCGGATCGTGTGCTCCCAGAACCGCCGTTGCCAAAGCGCGGAGGGCCATCCCGGTATCGCCGCGCGGCGACCCTGCTCGCAAGCGCACGGGCGCTGAAATGTCCTTTGATGCGTCGCCACCGTCCCGAAAAATCGGCGTCGCGTGGCGGCAATGTGAAGATCGCATGCAAATGGTCAGGCAGCACCACGATGGCGTCGATCGCGAATGGACGTTCGCGGCGCGCCGCGCGGAACGCAGATCGCAGCGCCGTGATGTGGTCGACCAGCATGGAGACGGTTCGGTCCGCAAGCGTCACCGTGAAGAAATAGGTGCCGCCAGGAACGAAATTGCGCCGGTACCTGACCATAAAGATAAGGATAGCATATTGCTTGTAGCCCGCATGAGCGCAGCGATATGCGGGTCCATGCATGAACGGAAGCCCCGCACGTCGCTGCGCTCATGCGGGCTACTTGCCGCCGCCGCAGGGCCGATCCGGAACCGCTGATCCCGCCGGTCTCGGCGGCCATGACCCAACCGGCACATTGACTTGCCTTCCCGAATGTCTTTGCCTGCAAGCAAGCACAGACCGGGAGGCGGCCTCGCGCCGTTCGTCGATGAGCCGGATGAAGTCCGAGGACGTGATTGGCGCCGCCGGGCGGCCGTTCACCGGCGCCGAGTATCTGGCGAGCCTCAATGACGGCCGGGAAGTCTACATCTACGGCGAACGCGTCGAGAATGTCGCGACCCATCCGGCCTTCCGCAACGGCGCGCGGTCGATTGCGCGGCTCTATGACGCCCTGCACGACCCGAAGTCGAAGGATCTGCTCACCGGGCCGACCGATACCGGCTCCGGCGGATACACCCACCGGTTTTTCCGCGCCGCTCGCTCGCGCGAAGAATTGATCCAGCAGCGCGACGCGATCGCGGGCTGGGCGCGCCTGTCGTACGGCTGGATGGGCCGCTCGCCCGACTACAAGGCCTCGCTGATGAATACGCTCGGGGCCAACGACCAGTTCTACGGCAAGTTTTCCGGCAACGCGCGGTCCTGGTACCGCCGTGCGCAGGAATACGTGCTGTTCATGAATCACGCCATCGTCAATCCGCCGGTCGACCGCGCCAAGGCGGCCGACCAGGTGAAGGACGTCTTCATTACGATTCAGAAGGAGACCGACGCCGGTATCTATGTCTCCGGCGCCAAGGTGGTGGCGACGGCGTCGGCGCTCACCCACTATAACTTCCTCGGCCAGAATGCCGCGATCGTGCCAACCCACGATACCGATCTTGCGGTGATGTTCATCGCGCCGATGAATACGCCGGGCGTGAAGCTCATCTGCCGCGCATCCTACGAGATGATGGCAAGCTTGATGGGCTCGCCCTACGATTACCCGCTGTCGTCGCGCTTCGATGAGAACGACGCGATCTTCGTGTTCGACAATGCGTTCATTCCCTGGGAGGACGTCCTCCTCCATCGCGACCTTGAGAAGCTCAAGACTTTCTTCCCGCAGTCGGGATTTCTGGCGGGCTACCAGTTCCAGGGCTGCACGCGGCTGGCGGTCAAGCTCGACTTCCTCGTCGGGCTGATCGCCAAGGCGCTGCACACCACGGGCGCCGACGATTTCCGCGGCAATCAGGCGATGCTCGGCGAGATCATCGCCTGGCGCAATCTGTTCTGGGCATTGACCGACGCGATGGCGGCCAATCCGACGCCCTGGGTCGGCGGCGCTGTGCTGCCGAACGCGCAATCCGGCGCGAGCTACCGGGTGTTCGCGGGCGACGCCTATCGCCGGGTCAAGGAGATCGTCGAGAAGATCATCGCGTCGGCGCTGATCTACCTGCCGTCCTCGACCCGGGACTTCAGAGAATCCCGAGATCGACAAGTACCTGGCCAAGTATGTGCGCGGTTCGCACGGCATCGGCTACAAGGACCGCATCAAGGTCATGAAGCTGTTGTGGGACGCGATCGGCACCGAGTTCGGCGGCCGGCACGAGCTCTACGAGATGAACTACGCCGGCAATCACGAGGACATCCGCATCCAGGCGATGTGGAATGCCAGGACCTCAGGCTCGCTCGACGGCATGATCGCGCTCGCCGAACAGTGCCTGTCCGATTATGACGAGAACGGCTGGCGCGATCCGGCCTGGATCGATCCGGACGACGTGGCGTATCCTGGCTTCGGCAGCGTCAAGCGTGCGGCCGAGTAATCGGGAAGTGGCGGGAAGCGGCGTCGAACAACCGGGAAGCGGCGCAGAAGAAGCGGGAAGAGCGCGGAGTAAGCACGAACAATGAGCTGGCTCGATCAGCGTCCCGACGATGCGATGGACGGCGCGTTCGCGGTGGTGGGTCCGGACCCGGTACAAACCGTTGATCCGGCAGCGTTTCGGGAGGCGATGAGCCGGCTCGGGGCGGCGGTTCATATCATCACCACGGCGGGACCGGGCGGCAAGGCGGGCGCCACCGCCACCGCCGTCACCTCCGTCTCCGACGCCCCGCCGACCCTGCTGATGTGCCTGAACCGCCGCAGCCAGACCAACCCGGCCGTGGTCGAGAACGGCGTGTTCTGCGTCAACACGCTCGGAGCCGCCGAGGCGCAAATCGCGGACGTGTTCGCCGGCCGGACCGGAGTGAGCGGGAGCGACAGGTTCGGGACCGGCGACTGGACCGTGCTGACCACCGGGTCTCCGGTCCTGAAGTCGGCGGTGATTGCGTTTGACTGCCGGATCGTCGAGGTTCGCTCGGTCGGTAGTCACAACGTGTTCTTCGGCGCGATTCAGGAGGTCCGGCTCGGCCCGGGCGGGCCGGCGCTCGTGTATCACGAGCGCGCCTACAAGCAGGGCGTGGGTTCCATCCTGCCGCCGTGATGATGGCGAGAATTAGCCGCGAGTTAAGGGCATAAATACTTGGTTTATTGAGATAATTTCTTCCGGCGGCGGGGCAACTTTCTACACTTCCGGACGTTGATGCTGGCGACGTTCATCATGTATGGAGCAGGTAAAATGAATAACCCGAACCAGCAGAACCCGAACCAGAAGCCCGGCCAACAGAACCAGACAAACCAGCCGGGGCAGCAGCAGGGCGGCCAGGACAAGCCGGGGCAGCAGCAGCGCCAGGGCGGCCATCAGCAGCCCGGCCAGCAGGGCGGCCACCAGCCGGACCGCGACCGGCAGAATCAGAACCGCTGACCGATTTTTGAGCCCCGCCCCATCCGGCGGGGCTCATTTTCTGTGACTGACGGGCGGCTGCGGCGTCCCGCCCCCCACACGGAGATTTTCTCCGGGTGCGGCTTGTTTTATCATTTCTAAATGGGCCCGGCCGCGCTCCCGCTGTTTCATCTCTACGGCGATCCGCCTGACGATCAGGCGTTCGATTTTATCCACGTCGAAACCATCGCGTCGCGCTCTTCGGTGCACGACTGGATCATTCGCGCCCATCGCCATCGCAATCTATTTCAGATCCTGTTGATCGAGCAGGGCGGTGGCGAACTGACGTTCGAGGCTGCCGCCGTGCCGTTTGCCGCGCCCTGCGCGATCCTGGTGCCGGCGACGGTCGCGCATGGTTTTCGCTTCCGCCCCGACGAGACCAACGGCTGGGTGATGACCTTCACCGAGGACGTTGCGGAAGGCATGGGCGACCGGCGCGGCGAAGCGCTCGCACGGCTCAAGGCGCTCGCGGCCGATCCGGTCGTGACGCTCGGCGACAACGAACATCAGCGGCTGTCACGGCTTGCCACGGAACTGAACGAAGAAGCCTTCCTGGCGCGGGCCGGCTTTCGCATCGCCATGCGCGGGCTGCTGGCCCTGGTCGCAGTCGAAGTCGCCCGGCTTGCTGCCGGGCGCACCCGGGCGGGAAGCGCGACCGTCGTGCTCGAACCGACAGGCGCAACCGTGCAGACGTTGCGCAAGCTGGTCGAAGAGCACTTTCACACCGAACGGCAGCTTTCGTTCTATGCGGACAAGCTCGCCATGACGGTCGATCGCCTCAACGACCACGTCAAACGCGCGACCGGCGTCACCGCCGGCCATCTGATCCGTCATCGGGTGCTGACCGAGGCGAAACGCCAGCTGGTGTTCACCAGCGAACCGATCCACGAGATCGCCTACGGCCTGGCGTTCTCGGACCCGTCCCATTTCGCCCGCTTCTTCCGCAAGCAGACCGGTACTACCCCGCACGAGTTCCGCGCTGCGCGCGGCGGGTAGTACCAAGTGCCGTGTTGATTGCCTCTCATGCCCGGCGAAGGCCGGGCATCCACGTCTTTCTGCGCCGGAACCAAGTCGTGGATGACCGGGAAAGCCCGGCCATGACGGGGCGAGAGCGTCGATCAATCCATCGCTTGGGATAAGGGGCGGCCGGCGGTTCCGGCCGGCGATAAGGTTAACAAACGGTTTCCATTGAGAGGACAATTTCGAGCCGGTAGGCCTGACCGACCGCCGGAGAGACGCCCTGGCTATTGAGCCGAGGCCCGCACGGCGGCCGCGGAGGCTGCGATGGGGTCAATTCCTCGGCTCGGGTCGGTCAATGCCGCCTTGATCTCGGTCTACTTCGCGCTGGTCTGGGGAGGCGACGCTGTTCGCGCGCTCACGTCGCCCTTCAATGGGTTCGAAGATCCAAGCCATGCCACCGCCACCACCTACTTCCGCAACCTGTTCGATTTCACGCTCGACGGGCTGATCCGTACCGCACAGGTGCTCGCCGGCATCAAGCTTGTGGTCGCGGTGGCGTTCGTCGCCTATCTGATCGATTTTTCTCGCGCACTGCTGATGCGGCGCGAGCCCAACCGCGAAACCCTCGACTGGGTCCTGCTGTTTGCCAGCTTCACGATCGGCCTGTGGGCCTGGCCCGCGCTCGGGAGCGGAGAGCCCGGGCTGATCCGCCTGCACGCCACGCAGTTTCTGCTGCTGACCGGAGCGATGGTGGTCATCGTATTCGAGCGGCAGATCGAGGAAGGCGCCAGGAGCACCCGCGTCACCGCGACGGAGTCCGATCCATCGCCAACCGTTACCGTTGCTCCTGCCGGCGCGATCTTCCAGAAGGTTCGTTGAAATTAGGGCGTGCCAGAAGCGGCTGTGAGCACTCGCAGCAAACAACGACTACTCGATCACCTCGTCGGCACGGGCCAAGAAAGTCGGCGGAAGATTGACGCCGATTGCCTGGGCGGTCTTAAGGTTGATCACAAGCTCAAATTTCGTCGGCTGCTCCACCGGGACCTCCGACGGCTTCTGACCTTTGAGAATCCGATCCACATAGCCGACAGCCTTCCGGCAAATATCGCGAAGGTCCGGAGCGTACGACATGAACGCGCCGGCCCTCGTCCACGCCATGTTTTGACGTGATGATCGGCACACGATGCTTGAGCGCCAGTGGGAGAATATCGGCCCGCGACAGGCTTGGTTGCACGATCAACGCCTGCACCGGACTTTCGTCGATGGTCGCGAAGGCACGGCGATAGTCCGCGGACCCGCTCAGGGTCTCGGATCGTACCGCGATGCCGAGCACGGCCGCCGCCGCTTCTACCTGCGCCAGCATCGGCCGGCCGAACGCAAGGTCGTTGGCATTGATGAACACCGCTGCGCGCCGCAGCGCGGGCAGCGCGTCGCGCATGATCTCCAGCGTCTTGGCTGTGAGCTCCGATCCCGTGGTGGACATGCCTGTCACATTCCCGCCGGGCCGATGGAGGCTGTCGACCAATCCGGTTTCGACGGGATTGCCTGCCGCGATCACGATCGGAATTGCGCTGGTGGCTTTTATCGCCGCCTGAGCCGCCGGCGTCTGGATGGCGAGGATAACGTCCACCTTTGCGCGTACGAATTCTTCCGACTGTCGCGCCAGCGTGTCCAGATTTCCGTCGGCCGAACGAAATTCCAATTGGATGGTCTTCCCGGAAACATAACCTGCGCTGCGGAAACCTTCTTCAAGGTACGTCCAATACGGATCGGGGTTAGAAAGAATCGAGGTGCCGATCGTCGGGATGCGCGGCCTTTGAGCTTGGGCGGCGAGCGGGGAGGCAAACGCTACGCCGCCGAGCAGCGTGATGAAGTGGCGGCGATTTATCCTGATGCCTTTGTTCACTCGATCACCTCGTCGGCGCGCGCGAGCAAGGTCGGCGGGATGTCGAGGCCGAGCGTCTTGGCGGTCTTCAGATTGATGACCAGCTCGAACTTGGTCGGTTGCTCGACCGGCAGGTCGCCCGGCTTCGCCCCGCGGAGAATCTTGTCGACATACTCGGCGGCGCGCCGGAACATGTGAGCGATGTCAGGTCCGTAAGACATCAGACCTCCCGCTTCGATGTACGGCCGCGATCCGTGAACAGTTGGCAGTCGCGCACCGTTTGCCAAGGTGTTGATGAGTCGTTCGGTTGCTGTTTACGAGCGGGCCGGTGCAGACATAAAGCGCATCCGCGCCGCCCTTGAGCGTTCCAAACACAGGAGCGATATCCTCGGCGCGCCGGATTTCAAGCTTGGCGAGTTCAATGCCGAGGGTGCGGGCCGCGGCCTGAACCTCGTCCGTTTCGATCAAGGATTGAGCGATGCCGACATCGGTCAGGATCGCCAAACGGCGCAGCCTCGGAAGAATCTCGCGCAAAATTTCCAGCCGCTTGCCGGCCACGTCGGCGGCCTGTTGCGACAGCCCGGTGACGTTGCCGCCCGGACGCGAGAGGCTCGCGACCAGGCCGCCGCCGAGCGGGTCCGCCGCCAGCGGGAAAACGATCGGGATGACCGACGTCGCCTGTTTTGCCGCCGGCACCCCGCCACCCGAGGTGACGATGACATCGACCCTGAGCCGAACGAGCTCGGCCGCGATCTCGGCAAAGCGTTCGCTGCGTCCCTCCGCCCAGCGCCACTCGATCGCGACGGTGCGGCCCTCGATCCAGCCGAGCTCCCGCAGCCGCTGCACGAAAGCGGCAGTCCAGGGGGTCCAGGTGGCAGCTGCGGTGGTGCCAAAAAATCCGATGGTCGGCAGCTTGCCCGGCTGCTGCGCGCGCGCCGTAAACGGCCACGCCGCCGTTAGCGCCGCGCCGCCGAAGCGCGTTATGAATTCGCGCCTCTGGATGCTCGCGCTCATTCGATCACCTCGTCGGCGAGTACGAGCAAGGTCGGCGGGATGTCGAGGCCGAGCGCCTTGGCGGTCTTGCCGTTGATCACCAGTTCGAGCTTGGTCGCCAGCTGCACCGGCAAGTCGGCCGGCTTCTCACCCTTGAGAATCCGCGCGACGTAAGTCCCGGCCGTGCGATAAAGCTCGACGATGCTCGGCGCGTAGCTCATCAGTCCACCAGCCGCGACATGGTTGCGCAAGTAATACATGGTCGCAATCGAGTGGCGTCCGGAAAGGGCAATCACCTGATCGATCTGCCGGGTGAGAAACGGATCGCCCTGGAGTATGAGCGCTGCGGTCTTGCGCTCGACCAGGGTGTCGAAAGCCGCCTCGATCTCCCGCTCGCTGCTGGCATTCGCGGCATGGAGTTGCAACCCGCGCGCGCGGCACGCCTCCGCTGCCTCCGCGCTGTCCGATGCGGTTCCTGGATTGGCCGGGTTCACCACTAGTCCGAAGGCGCGCGCCGCGGGGAGCAGGTCGTGCAGAAGCTGAATCTTTTTAGCCACCAGCGCGATGGTCAGTCCGCTTACGCCGGTGACGTTGCCGCCGGGACGTCCGAGGCTCGCGACAAGTCCCATCTTGACCGGGTCGCCGCCTACCCAGAATACGACCGGGATTGTCGGGGTCGCCGCCTTGGCGGCGATCGCGGCCGCGTTGTCGCCCGCGAAGATGACGTGCACGCGGTGTCCAACCAGTTCAGCGGCCAGCGCGACGAGCCGATCGTTGTGCCCTTCGGCGAAACGGTATTCGACCGCGATGTTCGTTCCTTAGACAAAGCCTGCTTCCCGCAGACCCCTGGTAAAGCCGGGCAGGCCGACGTTCAAGCTGCGTGCACCGGTGTAGAGATATCCGACCACTGGCATCGCCGGCTGCTGCGCCCGCGCGGCGCGCGGCCACACCGAGGCTGTCGCGGCGCCGATGAGCGTGATGAACTCGCGGCGTTTCATTGCGATCCCAAGGTGGAAGCCAGGATAAGGCTACCACAACGATGCCGGCCGTGTGTGAGGTGGTTCGCGTCAGACTTGGCGAAACGCCAGTGCTCTATGGTGCGCATCTGAGGTCCGATTGGGTCATTTTCGACCGACGTCAGTGAGGCTGACCATCGGCCGTGTCCGCTTCACCCCGAAAGCGGACATCAGACCACCGCTCGCGTTTATCTTAGGCACGCGCTGCGCGAGCCGGGGTGGGGGGCGCTTCAACACATGTAGGATCGATTTTGCCCCACCCCCGACCTCTCCCACACTCGCTTCGCTCGCGGGAGGAGGGGAGCGGAGAGAGCGCAACTTGCCTTAGCGCCGGGTGAGAAAGCTCAGTACCGCGTCAGTGTAGGCCTCCGGCTGCTCGACGTTGGACAGGTGCGCGGCGTCGAGCGTCATATATTTCGCGCCGGGGATATTCAGGCTGATGTATTCGTTTGCCTCGGGCGGTGTGGCCGCGTCATGCCGGCCGGCGATCACCAGCGTTGGGGCTGTGACCTTAGGCAGCAAGGCACGGTGATCCATATCGCGGACCGCGGCGCCGCAGGCCAGATAGCCTTCAAGCGGGGTGGCGGCGAACATCGCCTGGATCGGCGCCACGGTCTGCGGCGCACGTTGCAGGAAGCCTGCGGTGAACCAGCGCGCCATGTTGGGCGCGGCAAACGCTGCGATGCCCTTCTCCGCGACCAGCTTCAGGCGATCGTTCCAGCCGGCCTTATCGGGGAAGAAGCTCGACGTGTTGGTGAGCACCATGCGCTCGACCCGCTCCGGTGCGTTGGCGCCGAGCCACTGACCGACCATGCCGCCCATCGACAGCCCGCACCAGTTGATCTTCTGGATGCCGAGCCCGTCGAGCACCGCGAGCACGTCGCGGCCGAGACGCTCCACGCTGTAAGGCCCCTTCGGCACGCCCGACTTGCCGTGGCCGCGGCGGTCGTAGCGCACCAGGCGGAAGTGCTGCGTGAACGGCTTCACCTGGCCGTCCCACATCGCCAGCGTCGTGCCGAGCGAGTTCGACAGCATCAGAGCCGGCGCGCGCTCCGGACCTTCGACTTCGACATGGATGGGACAGCCGCCGGCATCGATGACAGGCATGAGTTTCCTCGCTCTTGAGTTCGCGGATTCAGGTTCGCTTGATACCACGAAGCGCCGGCGAGCCGACGATGCGGTCGATGAAGGTCTGCGTGACGCATTGATACAGCATCGGGTCGAACGGCCTCGGTGCGCCAGTGCAATCTCGACGTTCCGCATGTGCTGCAAGTGGGTGCGGTCGTCGAAGATCGCTCACATCGCTGCGCCCGACATCAGCGGAGTAAGAGCGTGGTGAGCGCGCTGGTCATAGGAGATACGCAGTTACTGCAACACAACTAGCCCGGTGGACAGGCCCCGCCAACCCCTGGCGCTGCATCAAAAGTCTTTCCTGAATGGACGCCATTGCTCTATTACCATGCCACGTGTTGACCGGGTCCGGTGCCGGGCACACGAGCGATCGCACATAAAGGCCGGGCGACAGGAGCAAGTCCCATGGCGATGACCATGACCGGTGAGGTCCAGCTTCCCGCCAGCCGCGAGACGGTCTGGGACAAGCTCAACGATCCGGAAGTGCTGAAGCAGTGCGTGCCCGGCTGCGAGCAGCTCGACAGGATCTCGCGACAACGAGTTCCAGGCGGTCGCCACCGTCAAGGTCGGGCCCGTCAAGGCGCGCTGGAAGGGCAAGGTCAAGCTCTCGGATTTCGATCCGCCCGAACAGCTACCGCATCTCCGGTGAAGGCGAGGGCGGCGTCGCCGGCTTCGCCAAGGGCGGCGCGATGGTGTCGCTGGCCGACAAGGACGGCGGGACGCTCTTGTCCTACAACGTCGAGGCGCAGATCGGCGGCAAGCTCGCCCAGCTCGGCCAGCGCCTGATCAACAGCGCCGCCAAGAAGACCGCCGACGATTTCTTCGAACGTTGCAAGGTCGTGCGGCCGCGGGCCAATGATCGCGCCCGACGCGCGCCGGAGCCGTCGCCCGAAGACCCTTGACCGCTCCCGCGCCCGGGGTTCAGAGTTGACTTGTTCCAAACCGCACAACGGGGCAAAATCGACGCTGATTTTGACCCTATCCGCCGCCGGTTCTGCCCGTCGGTGCGCAAAACGAGGCCATTTGGCCCCGACTTTTAGGAGGAACGCCCATGTCCGCCGTCGCAATGACGGTGAACGGCAAAGCCGTCACCGGTGACGTCGACCCGCGCACCCTTCTGGTGCAGTTCCTGCGCGAGAACCTGCGGCTCACCGGTACCCATGTCGGCTGCGACACCTCGCAATGCGGCGCCTGCGTCGTGCACGTGGACGGCAAGGCGGTGAAGTCCTGCACGGTGTTCGCCTGGCAGGTCGAAGGCGCCAACGTCATGACCATCGAGGGGCTGGCCGAGGCGAACGGGCCGCTGCATCCGATGCAGGAGGCATTCCGCGAGCACCACGGCCTGCAGTGCGGCTACTGCACGCCCGGCATGATCATGACGGCGGTCGACATGGTGAACCGCAAGGGCAACGACCTCGACGACAAGACCATCCGGCACGAGCTCGAAGGCAATCTCTGCCGCTGCACCGGCTACCACAACATCGTCAAGGCGATCGCGGCCGGCGCCAAGGCCATGGGCCAAGGCGAAAGCGCTAAGCTGGAGCGAGACGGCGTCATCCCCGGGAGGAGACGGCCATGAGCGCGACCGGCATCGGCGCGGCGGTGCGCCGCAAAGAGGACCAGCGCTTCATCACCGGCAAGGGCCAACTACACCGCCGACGTCAACCGTCCGGGCCAGGCCCACGCCTGCTTCCTGCGCTCGCCGCATGCGCACGCCAGGATCCGCAAGATCGATCACGCCGCGGCCGACGGCGATGCCGGGCGTGCTGGCCGTGCTGACCGGCGCCGAGCTTGCCGCCGACAAGATCGGCAATCTCATCTGCGGCTGGATGATCCATTCCAAGGACGGCTCGCCGATGAAGATGGCGCCGCATCCGGCGCTGGCGCATGGCAAGGCCAACCATGTCGGCGATGCGGTCGCGGTGGTCGTCGCCGAGACGCTGGCGCAGGCGAAGGACGCCGGCGAGAAGATCGAGGTCGACTACGAGGTGCTGCCGGCGGTCGCCGATCCGGGCAAGGCGCAGGCGCAGGGCGCGCCGCAAATCCACGAGGTCGCGCCCAGGCAACACGATCTACCAGTGGCACCTCGGCGACGCGAAGGCCGCGCGAGGCCGCGTTCAGGTCGGCCAAGCACGTCACCAAGCTCGACATCGTCAACAACCGGCTGGTGCCGAACGCGATCGAGCCGCGCGCCGCCATCGGCGAATACGATGCCGGCACCGAGCGCCTTCACGCTCTGGAACACGACGCAGAATCCGCACGTGGCGCGGCTCGTGATCTCGGCCTTCGTCGGCATGGCGCCCGAGCACAAGCTGCGCGTGATCGCGCCCGATGTCGGCGGCGGCTTCGGCTCCAAGATCTTCATCTATCCGGAGGAAGTCGTCTGCCTGTGGGCGTCCAAGCGGGTCGGGCCGGCCGGTGAAATGGGTGTCCGACCGCGCCGAAGCATTTCTCACCGACGCGCATGGCCGCGATCACGTCACCCATGCGGAAATGGCCTTCGACGCCGACGGCAGGATCACGGCGCTGCGGGTCAAGACCATCGCCAATCTCGGCGCCTACATGTCGACGTTCTCGTCGTCGGTGCCGACCTATCTCTACGGCACGCTGCTGTCGGGCCAGTACGAGATCCCGGCGATCTATTGCGAGGTCGACGCGGTCTACACCAACACCGTGCCGGTCGACGCCTATCGCGGCGCCGGCCGCCCGGAGGCGACATTCGTGGTCGAGCGGCTGGTCGAGGTCGCGGCGCGCGAGCTGGGAGTCGATCCCGCCGACCTGCGCAAGAAGAACTTCATCAGGAAATTCCCGCACCAGACGCCGGTGATCATGAACTACGACGCCGGCGACTATCAGGCGTCGCTCAAGAAGGCGCTGGAGATTGCCGACTATCGCGGGCTTCGGCAAGCGCAAGCGCGAATCCGCGCGTCACGGCAAGCTGCGCGGCGTCGGCTTCTCGACCTATATCGAGGCCTGCGGGATCGCGCCGAGCCAGGCGGTCGGCTCGCTCGGCTGCGGCGTGGGCTTGTGGGAATCGGCCGAGGTGCGCGTCAATCCGACCGGCTCGGTCGAGGTGCTCACCGGCTGCCACCAGCACGGCCAGGGCCACGAGACCACGTTCGCGCAGGTCGTGTCGGAACGGCTCGGCATCCCGATCGAGAACGTCAGCGTCGTGCACGGCGACACCGACAAGGTGCAGTTCGGCATGGGCACCTACGGCTCGCGCTCGGGCGCGGTCGGCATCTCGGCGATCGTCAAGGCGCTCGACAAGGTCGAGGCCAAGGCCAAGAAGGTCGCGGCCCACCTGCTGGAAGCGGCCGAGGGCGACATCGTGTTCAAGGACGGCAAGTTCACCGTCGCCGGCACCGACAAGTCCGCGGCCTGGGGCGATGTCGCGCTCAACGCCTATATCGCGCACAAGTTCGTCGGCGCCGGAGCTCGAGCCCGGCCTGAAGGAAGGCGCGTTCTACGATCCCGACCAATTTCACCTTCCCGGCCGGCTGCCACATCTGCGAGGTCGAGGTCGATCCGGAGACCGGCGAGAGCGAGATCGTGGCGTGGACCGCGGTCGACGACTTCGGCACCGTGATCAATCCGATGATCGTCGAGGGCCAGGTGCACGGCGGCATCGCGCAGGGCGTCGGCCAGGCGCTTGCTGGAAGGCGCGGTCTACGACCGGGAGGGCCAGCTCGTCACCGGCTCGCTGATGGACTACTGCATGCCGCGCGCCCACAACCTGCCGCCATGCTCAAGGTCGACATGACGATCACCAAGTCGCCGTCCAATCCGCTCGGCATCAAGGGCTGCGGCGAGGCCGGCGCGATCGCGGCGCCGGCCGCGGTGATCAACGCCATCACCGACGCGATCGGCACCGAGGAATTGGCAATGCCGGCGACCGCCCAGGCGGTGTGGCAGGCGTTGCAGAAGGTCAACAACAGCCGCAAGGCGGCATAGGAGAGACATCACGATGTACGACATTCAACTACCATCGTCCGACGGCACCGTGCGGCAGGCCGCGAGCCTGCTGGCCAAGCAGGAGGAGGCCAAGCTGCTCGCCGGCGGTCACACGCTGATCCCGACCATGAAGCTGCGGCTTGCCGGCCCGAAGCACCTCGTCGACCTGTCGCAAGGTCGAGGGCCTGTCCGGCATCGAGATGACGGGCCGCTCGCTCACCATCGGCGCGATGACCCCGCACGTCGAGGTCGCGACCTCGCCGGTGGTCAAGGAGAACATCCCGGCGCTGGCGCGATCTCGCCGGCCTGATCGGCGATCCGGCGGTGCGCCATCGCGGCACGATCGGCGGCTCGGTCGCCAACAACGATCCGAACGCCGACTATCCGGCCGCGCGTGCTCGGGCTCGGCGCCACCATCATCACCAACAAGCGCCGCATCGCGGCCGACGACTTCTTCAAGGGCCTGTTCGAGACCGCGCTCGAGGACGACGAGATCATCACCAAGGTGCAGTTCCCGAAGCCCAACAAGGCCGCCTACGTGAAATTCCCCAACCCGGCCTCGCGCTTTGCGCTGGTCGGCGTGTTCGTGTCGAAGCGCGGCTCCGACATCCGCGTGGCGGTGACCGGCGCCGGCTCGAACGGCGTGTTCCGCGTGACGTCGTTCGAGGAGGCGCTGAAGAAGCGCTTCGGCGCGAAGTCGCTGGAAGGCCTGACGGTGCCGGCCGACGGCATGGCGAGCGACATCCACGGCAGCGCCGAATACCGCGCGCATCTGATCGGCGTGCTGGCGCGCCGCGCGGTCGCCGCAGCGGGTTAGAGCGGCGAAGAAACCGCGCCCAAAGCGCTTGGTGTTACCGACCGAATCCGTCTTAAAGTCGGGCGGGGCGGCGCGGGCGGATGTGAAATGTCGTCAGCTCAAGCAGGAAATCACCCGCGCGCTTGGGGCGCGGGCGCTTTTCTCCTTTGCCACGCTTTTTCGTTGGCTCTTCGCCAACCGGTCGGTCGGGCTTGCCCTTGCGCCCGACGATGAGGCGCATGTATTGCCGCTCGACCGGCGCGCTTTGGACTGGCGTTTCCATCGTGGGCCCCTCTCACTTCAGAGAACTACTCCACGGTTGGAATGCCGCCAGTGCTGTCCCCTCAAAACGGGCACAACGGCGATTTAACCGGGCAGAAGCCGAAGATGCGAGGCACGCAGCAACCTGATTGGACCACGGACTGAGGCTGGGCAGCCTGACGATGCGAGCGTTCAACCGGCGCAGATTGTTCAGGCAACTTCATCCGCGCTACTCGCTTGGAGTCTTGAGCGATCTCGATAGAATTCATTTCTATCTCCTCTTTGAGGCTGCAGACGAATCAAACGCCATCGTTGAGCGAAGATTGCCGGCGGGCAGAAAATCAGAAGCAGTCCTTGCAGGAACTCGTACGCTGAGCCGAGGCAAGCAATGCATGCCGGGGCCCCAACGCCGGTAAGGCACGCGGCTGCGCAAGTGATGACGGCGCCTCCGCATGTGAGCCAGTTACAGCCCTGCTGCGTTATTGCCTGGACCTGGTGGGCGCGCGCCTGACCTCTCATGACAGGCGCGGCTTGCGTCGGAGCGTTCATGTCAATTCTCCCTAATCGGCGATTGCGATTTGCTAACTCAGTACACGGTAGCGCGCTGATTTGAACGAATTAGCATAGCGGGGAAGAAACGACGCACACGCCCGCAACCTGAACGCAGCAGCCGGATTGCGTAACCGAAGATGCTGACGCGCCGCTTCGCGTTTGTTGACTGCGTTGCACAGGCGCGGATTGCTTTGGGCTGTTCATCGGTAGGTCCTCCTTCGTTGCAGAGCCATTTCAATCATTGGGGCCGCAAAGCTTGAGCGGCTTGTCGCGAATCCAGAAGAGATTGCGCGTATCAGCCATCCGGTCGCGTCACGGCGCACCCGTCCTCACCGCCCACGACCGCACCGTGCCGACCGTCACCGGCAACACGTCGCTCACATCCACGGTGTAGCGGTAGACGCGGCTCGCGCGGCGCTCGTTCTCGGGATCGAACATCAGGAGCTGAACATCCCAGCAGTCGGAGTTCGGCCGGCAGATGGGGCTCCGGGCCACCGTAATGGTGTCGAGCGCGAGGTGGCGGCCCGCCGACTCGGCGAAGGCAATGTTGGTCTGATAGGCGTTGGTCGCCGCGTAATTGAGCGCGCGCTCCTGCGGTGCCACGCCCAGATTCCGCAATTCGTAATAGACGCGATTGAGGAAATTGAAGATGTCGTCGTCGGACGCCACATCCTTGCCAACCGCGGCCTTCGCGGCAGCGATCAATTCTTTCGGCTGCCACTTGTACATGCCACGCAGGTCGGGGAAGACGACTGGCACCGTCATGCCGTTCAACAGACGTGTCGACCCGGCAATCACGCCCGGGATCGAAACGCGCTGTTCCCGGTTGTGCGCGTCATCAAGCGAGGACTCCAGCGCCTCCAGCATTGCGCTGTAAATCTGAAGCGCAAACGGTCCGGCCGGCTGGATTGCGTAAAGTGGAATTTGCTCCTGCATCAGGATAAACGTGAGCCCTGACGCGAAGTGCGGGTTTTCCCGCAGGAATGCAAAGAGCTCGGCTGGATTGTTGGCGCGGACCGGGTCGCCCAGTTGCTGCACGATGGCGTCGTAGCGCGCCTCGGTACCGAAATCGAACCACAGTGCCCCGAGCGCGAACACGAGTTGCGGCGGTTGTCCGTTTCCGCAGGAGCAGGCCTGTTGCGTCAAGCCGATCTCGACGCTGCCGTTCTGATTGATGGGAAGCGGCGCATCGGGAGCGCGTAGCACGCCCTGCGGCGTCAGCTTCGGCGATTGCGTCTCTTCTTCGGATTTCGTCTCGCAATCGCACGCGTCTGTGAGAGGCCCGCAGGCTCGGCAATGTTCAACTCGCTTGAACCGGCAATCGACATCGCAGACGCCCCCCTCCCAGATTGTGGGAATTGGTTGGTTTCGAAAGCTGTCAATGAACTGTTGGAGGATCCCACCCGATGCAGCATTGCCAGCGCGGATGCGGCGTCGAGCGTACCGGCCAGGTAGCGATCGCAGGCGCCATCGCCCGGCAGTTCGCACGGTGCCGCACTTTCGATGAGAATCTCGCGGACATCGAGTGGGTCAATGCGATAGCCCTCCCGGCGTGCCACCGACAAAAGCAGCGCCGCAACTCCGGTTACGACCGCGGTCGCGAAACTCGTACCGCCCGCGGTGCTCATACCGCCGCCGGGGACCGCGACAGGCAAATCGTCGCCCGGCGCCAGCAACCCGTTTCGACGGTAAGGCTCAGCCCAGTTGCTCACCTCCAGCGGTTGCCCAATGGTGTCGAGGGCACCCACCGCAAGTACCAACTCTACCCCTGCGGGTAAATTAATGCAAGAACAACCCTCATTGCCGGCTGCTGCCGTTAACAGCACTCGTTGTTCGGCGCAGCGTCGCAAGGCCTGCTCAAGATGTGCCTCAGGCTCCGTGGTCGCGGACTTCTGGCCCGCACTGATGTTGATGATCGACACGCCGCGTTCGAGCGCGAACGTGATGGCGCGCGCGAGATCCAATTGGGATACCGGGCGGATCGCCGGGTCGGCGCCCTTGCGCAAAAATAGGGGAAGGATCAGCCCGGAGCATCTTGGCGCGAGGCCAACGATCGGGTCTTCGGCTCCGAAGATCAGGCTGCAAACGCCCGTTCCGTGCGGGTCGGCCCCGCCGGCGTCCGGCGGAACCATCGTATCCAGGATTTCGATGGCCGCGTTGCGCAAGCACGGATGGCTCAGGTCGGGAATTCCATCGACAATACCGATAAGGACCTCGGACGAGCCCGGTCCCGCACTCGCGAGCGCAGCCCGGATCGCTAAAAATGGAGAAGTTGATTGTATATCCATAGATATACAATCATAGAGTGTGTAGGAGGCAAAAGTCGAGTTCCCCGATAGTTGGGTCGGGAAAAAGCTCGGTATATGTAAGGGGCGCTTCATCCCGCTCACCGGCCCGCGGCCGTTGACCCATCTTTCACGTCGATGATCGAGCGTGCCGAGTCCATCGGCCGCGGAGGCTCAATGGTAAAGTCTGTTCCTGCTGCAACCTCGCTTCCCGCTTCGATCGACGCCACGCTCGATCTGCTCGCGAAGGCCGACTATCTCGCCGACCGCTCGCTGGCGACGGTGCTGTTTCTCGCGCTCAAGATGGGCCGGCCGATCTTCCTCGAAGGGGAGGCCGGCGTCGGAAAGACCGAGATCGCCAAGGTGCTGGCTTCGACGCTGGGACGCCGCCTGATCCGGCTGCAGTGCTACGAGGGGCTCGATGTCGCGGCTGCCGTCTACGAGTGGAACTACGCTGCCCAGATGATTGCGATCCGGGTCTCCGAGGCGCAGGGCGAGCACGACCGCGAACGGCTCGAGCACGACGTGTTCTCTGAGCGCTTCCTGATCAAGCGGCCGCTGCTGCAGGCGCTCGAGCCCGACACCGCGGGAGCGCCGGTGCTGCTGATCGACGAGCTCGACCGCGCCGACGAAGCGTTCGAAGCGTTCCTGCTCGAAGTGCTGGCCGACTTCCAGGTCACAATCCCTGAGCTCGGCACGATCAAGGCTGTGCATCCGCCGATTGTCGTGATCACGTCCAACCGCACGCGCGAAATCCACGACGCGCTCAAGCGTCGCTGCCTCTATCACTGGGTCGGCTATCCGAACGCCGCGCGCGAACTGAAGATCGTGCGCGCCAAGGTGCCGGGCATCGGCAAGGCGCTATCGGAGCAGATCGTTCATTTCGTCCAGTCGCTGCGCAAGGAGGACCTGTTTAAGTCGCCCGGCGTCGCCGAGACCCTCGACTGGGCCGCCGCACTGTCCGAGCTCGACGTCGTCACCCTCGATCCCGCCACCGTGTCCGATACGCTCGGCGTCCTGCTGAAGTATCAGGACGACATCGCGCGCATCGAGGGCAGCAAGGCCAAGGAACTGCTTGAGCAGGTGCGCGCCGAGCTGCGGGCGGCGGAGTGATGGTTGATTGCAGAATGATGCTTCGATCATTGCTGCCAGTGGCGCCGCTTGCTCCGTTACCCTCTCCCCTTGCGGGAGAGGGTGGCGAGGATGAGCGAAGCGAAATCCGAGCCGGGTGAGGGGTGCGGTGAGCTTTATTGGCAAGCTGACCCCTCACCCGGTCCTCGCCCCGGACGATGTCCGGGGCTCGGCCCACCCTCTCCCGCAAGGGGAGAGGGTAACGGAGCAAGCGGCGAGAGTTGACGGCCAACTGGCGGACAACATCGTGTATTTCGCGCGCGCGTTGCGGTCGGCCGGCATTCCGGTCGGACCGGGCGCGGTGCTTGATGCGCTTGCAGCGGTGAGAACCGCGGGCGTCGGTACCCGCGAGGACTTCTACTGGACGCTCCATGCGGTGTTCGTGAAGCGTCACGAGCACACGCTGCTGTTCGACCAGGCCTTCCATCTGTTCTTCCGCCGGCGCGCCACGCTCGACAAACTGCTCGCCGCGATGCTGCCGCAGGCGCCGCCGCGCGAGGACGAAAAGCCCAAGCCCGGTGCGCCAGCGCGTGCAGGAAGCGTTGCTCGCCGGGCAGGGCGAGAGCGAGAAGAAACCGCCGGAGCTCGAGGTCGATGCGCGTCTTACCGTTTCGGACCGCGAGGTGCTGCAGAAGAAAGATTTCGCGCAGATGTCCGCGGCCGAGATCGCGGCTGCCAAGGACGCCATCAAGCGGCTCGTGCTCTCGATCGGCGAGGTCAAGACGCGGCGGCTTGCGCCCAATCGTCATGGTCACCGTATCGATTTGCGCCGCACTTTGCGCGCGAGCATGAAGGCTGGCGGGGCGGTCATCGATCTCCGATATCTCGGGCAGCGCAGCAAGCCGCCGCCGATCGTGGCGCTGCTCGATATTTCCGGCTCGATGAGCCAGTACACCCGGCTGTTCCTGCACTTCCTCCACGCCGTGACCGATGCGCGCAAGCGCGTGCACACCTTCCTGTTCGGCACGCGCCTCACCAACGTGACGCGGGCGCTGAAGGCTCGCGATCCGGACGAGGCGTTGGCGGCCTGCGCGCTCAACGTCTCGGACTGGTCGGGCGGCACGCGCATCGCGACCTCGCTGGCGGCGTTCAACAAGCAGTGGGCGCGGCGGGTGCTGACGCAAGGCGCAATCGTGCTGCTGATCACCGACGGGCTCGAACGCGATCCGGACGACCGGCTCGGCGTTCGAGATCGACCGGCTGCACCGATCGTGCCGCCGGCTGATCTGGCTCAATCCGCTCCTGCGGTTTGCCGGCTTCGAGGCCAAGGCCAAGGGTATCCGGGCGATGGTGCCTCACGTCGACGAGTTGCGGCCGATCCACAACGTCGAGGCGATGGCCGACCTGGTGCGGGCTCTGTCGGACAAGCGCAGCGGCGACCCCAAATCCTGGCTGAACAAGGTGGCATAGGGCGTGCGATGGCCATTGCCGGGCTTGACCCGGCAATCCATCTAATTGAATAACTCGTGACAATGGATCGCCGGGTCGGACTTGGCGACGAGGATGGAGACAGCAAATGGAAACGCTCGCGCGCGACGAAGATGTGCTGAAGGCGGCGGAGCAGTGGCGTCAGGCCGGGCGGGGCGTGGCGCTCGCCACTGTGGTCGAGACCTGGGGCTCGGCGCCGCGGCCGGTCGGTTCCAATCTAGTGATCGATGATCAGGGCAATTTTCTGGGCTCGGTGTCCGGCGGCTGCGTCGAAGGCGCGGTCGTGACCGAGGCGCTCGACGTGATCGAAAGCGGCAAGCCCAAGACGCTCGAGTTCGGCGTGGCCGACGAGACCGCCTGGAAGGTCGGGCTGTCCTGCGGCGGCACGATCCGGGTGCTGGTCGAGAAGGTGGAGTAAGCGGAGCGCGCAAATGAAGCTCGACATTCTCAAGACGCTCAACACCGAGCGCGCGGCGCGCCGCGCCGTCGTCGTCGTCACCGACGTGGCGAGCGGCGAGCAGCGGCTGGTCAAGCAGGGCGACATCGGCCGCGATCCGCTCGCCGACCTGTTGGACAAGCACATCCGCAGCGGCAAAAGCGGAATGGAGGACACGCCGCAAGGGACAGGTCTTTCTCACCGTCCACGTGCCGCCGCCGCGCCTGATCATCACCGGCGCGGTGCATATCAGCCAGGCGCTGGCGCCAGTCGCCAGGCTGCTTGGCTATGACGTCACGATCGTGGATCCGCGCACGGCGTTTGCATCGCCCGAGCGGTTCCCCGACGTGAAGGTGATCGCCGAATGGCCGGACACCGCATTGCCGCCGCTGCGGCATCGACCGCTATACGGCCTTCGTCGCACTGACGCACGATCCGAAGATCGACGACCCGGCGCTCCTGCATGCGCTGGCACGCGACTGCTTCTACATCGGCGCGCTCGGCTCGCGGAAAACGCACGGCCGCCGCCTCGAACGGCTGAGAGAGCAGGGCCTCAGCGACGCTGCGCTGCGCGCATCCACGCGCCGATCGGCCTCGACATCGGCGCGGTGTCGCCGTCCGAGATCGCGATCTCGATCATGGGCGAGATCACCGCCCGGCTGCGCCAGGGCGAGAAGAAGGCGCGGGAGCTGGTGTCATGAAATTTGGGCCGGTGCCGGTAGCGGAGGCCGAAGGCGCCATCGCGGTGCATTCGATCCGTCAGGCCGGTCTCGTCCTCAAGAAGGGTACGGTGATCGGCAAGGCCGAGATCGCCGCACTCGCGGCGGCCGGAATTGACGAGATCGTCGTAGCGCGGCTCGAACCAAGCGACGTATCAGAGGACGCCGCGGCGGCGGAGATTGCCGGTTGCGCTCGCTGGCGAGGGAGTGCGAGTCGATCGGGCATTCACCGGCCGCGCCAATCTGTTCGCCGAGGCCGCCGGCGTGCTGGTGGTCGACAAGGATGCGATCGACCGTCTCAACGAGGTCGATGAGTCGATCACGTTTGCCACGCTGCCCGCCTACAAGCCGGTCGTTGCCGGCGAGATGATCGCGACCGTGAAGATCATCCCGTTCGCCGTCGCCGGCAGCGCGCGCGATGCCGCGCTGGCGAGCGTACGTCGGTCGGCGCCGCTGATTTCGGTCGCGCCTTACCGTGTTCGCAAGATCGGAGTGGTTTCGACGCTGCTGCCGGGGCTCGCTAACAAGGTGATCGAGAAGACTCTGAAGATCACCGAGGAACGGCTCGCGCCCGCCGGCGCCGTCATCGTTGCGGAACGGCGCGTTCCGCACGAGCAGGACGCGCTGGCCAAGGCGCTCGACGAGGTGCTCAAGGCCGGGGCGGACCTGGTCATCATCTTCGGCGCTTCGGCGATCGCTGACCGCCGCGACGTCATTCCGGCCGCCGTCGAGGCCGTTGGCGGCCGGATCGAGCATTTCGGCATGCCGGTCGATCCCGGCAATTTGTTGCTGGTCGGCGCGGCGCGCGGGCGGCCGGTGCTCGGTGCGCCGGGCTGCGCCCGCTCGCCCAAGGAGAACGGTTTTGACTGGGTGCTGATGCGATTGCTCGCGGGTCTCGAAGTGCCACGCGCTGCGATCACGGGCCTCGGCGTCGGCGGCCTCCTGATGGAGATCGTCACCCGGCCGCAGCCGCGCGTAGAGCCGGTCGCCGACAGCCGCGCGGGTCGCCGCGGTCGTGCTCGCCGCCGGCCGCTCCACGCGCATGGGCGGACCGAACAAGCTTATTGCCGAGATCGCACAGCGGCCGCTCGTTCGCATCGCCGCCGAGGAGGCGCTGGCGTCGCGCGCCAAGCCGGTCATCGTGGTGACCGGTCATCAGCGGCCGGAAGTCGAAGAGGCGCTCGCCGGCTTGCCGGTCACGATGGTTCACAATCCCGATTTTGCGCAGGGCCTCGGGACGTCGCTGCGGACCGGGATTGCGGCCGTGCCGTCCGAGGCCGACGCCGCCGTCGTCTGCCTCGGCGACATGCCGCATGTCGATGCCGGCCTGATCGATCGGCTGATCTCCGCCTTCGATCCGGCGCGCGGCGCGCTTGTGGTGGTGCCGACCTTCGAGGGCAAGCGCGGCAATCCGGTGCTGTGGTCGCGCCGGTTTTTTCCCGATCTGATGGCGGTCGAAGGCGACGTCGGCGCGCGGCATCTGATCGGGCGCTTTCCCGAAGCGGTGGTCGAAGTCGCGGTCGATGACCGCGGTGCGTTCGTCGATATCGACACTCCGGAAGCGCTCACCGGCGTCAAGGCCGAGATCGAGGGCGCGTAGCGGGGCGCATGCTGGTGGCGATGACCATCGCGGTGACGCGCTTTCGCCGCACCCTGGATTGACCAACCTATTGCCGCACATTGACGCCGATACGGCCATAGGGCCCGGTGCGGCTGCTGTTGTCGCGGGCATAGCCTGCCCCGAGCGACCATTCGAATTGGGCCGTCTTGAAACCGGTCAGGTGTAGACCGACGCTGTATTGATGGTAGCCGAGGTCGCTGAACAGATGTGCCTCGGGCCCGACCCAGCCGAGTCCCGGAATCCGTCCGCCGAACTGGGCGCGTCCCCAATAGGTCGATTGAATCGTCGAGACTGAAAACGCGCCTGACAGCATCATCACGTCGCTCGGCTCGAGCCACACATCGGCGCCGAGACGCATCCCGACATGCGTGCCCCGCAGCGGGTTGCCGATGTCGTCCGGAGAGAGGTGGTGATTTTGCAGGTCGAGCCCGAGATAGACCGTGGTTTCGAACCGCTCCTGCTTGAAGCGCCAGCCCGGCAGCACCGACGCGAGCATTTGACGTCCGACCACGTTTCTGGCGCCGGCCTGGTATCGGTAGGCGCCGCCCGCCATCAGGAGCTTGAGCGTGAAGCCCTCGCGATTGACGCCGTCCGGCGACCACAGCACGCCACCGTGCATGAATGCGCCGAATCGCCAGAGGTCGACGCCGCTGTAGAACAGGAAATGCGGGACGTGTTCGCCGCTCGCCGTCTCGGCAAACGCGACGCCGCTCCCACAGATGCATCCTAGCGCCGCGAAAACTCGCGCGGCGACGCCCACTACGCTACGCATCGAGGCCGCCCCCCAGGCGCCCTTACAACGGCATTTCCCCGCTGCCGTTCAGCAACCCTGCAAGTAAATGCGAGCGCGTTAAAGGTGGCAAGGCCGGTCTGACCCCCACCTGCGGTTTCACAACCATTGCGATATGCAGGCAACACATCGGGCCGGTATTCCTGCGTCTGCGACCGCCTGCCTTGCGAATTCGGCATGGAATTCGGCGGCATTTTCCAGCTATATGCTGCGACGGCTTCGAAGCGCGGCCGGAAACCTCGAAGAGCCATGGCACAACCCACCCTTGCGACCTCAGCGGCGGCCGACGCAAAGGCCCGGCGGCTTTCCATCGGGTTTATCAATTTTGCCCACGCGCTCGACCATTACGTGATGCTGATCTTCCCGACCGTGGTGATCGGGCTCGAGGTGGTCTACGGCCGTCCCTACGGCGAACTGCTGCTGATCGGTACCGCATCGTTCTTCGCCTTTGGCATCTTCTCGCTGCCGGCGGGGTGGCTCGGTGACCATTGGAGCCGGCGTAACATGATGGCGGTGTTCTACGTCGGCATCGGGTTGAGTTGCGCGGCTGCGGCTTTCGCGCCCAACTTCATCGCGTTGGCAGTGGCCCTGTTTTCGCTCGGCCTTTTCGCGGCGATCTATCATCCGGTGGGCACCGCGATCGTCGCGGAGGCGGCGGTCAATCGTGGGCGCACGCTGGCGTTCAACGGTGTTTGCGGCAATCTTGGCGTGGCGTTTGCTGCGGGCATCACCGCGGCGCTGACGGCTTGGATCGGCTGGCGGGCGGCTTTTCTCGTACCGGCGGTGGTTTGCGTCATCACCGGGGTCGCCTATCTCGCTCTGATCCCGGACGACCGCCATGAGGCTGCCAAGCGCAGCTCCGCGCCCGATGTGCGGCTTGCGGTTTGGGTCATGGCCTCCGTGTTCGGTTTGTTCATCCTGATTGGCACCGCGGCCGGTCTCGTATTCAACACCGTCACGATCGCGTTGCCAAAGCTGCTTGACGAGCGCATCGGCAGTGCGATCCCTCTGATCGCGGTCGGCGGCATCGCCACCGCAGTGTTCCTCTGCGGCGCCGTCGCGCAGTTCACGGTCGGGCGCATCCTCGACCGCTATCCGCCGCATCTCATCTTTGCAGCGGTGGCGCTGCTCCAGTTTATCGGCGTGGTCTGGGTGGCCTATGCGGGCGGCCCGACGCTGCTGGTCGCGTTGGCTTTCGCCATGGCCTTCATCTATGCGCAGGTGACGGTCAACGATGTGGTGATCGCCCGATACACCGCGGACGTCTGGCGCGCGCGCGTCTACGCCGTGCGCTACTTCATCACCTATGTGATCTCGGGCGCGGCGATCTCGATGATCGCCTTGCTGCACAGCCGCGGCGGCTTCGACCTAGTGCTCGCGGTGACGGCGATCATCGCCTTCGGCTTCGTCGTCGGGACCATCGGCATTGCGGTCCTTGTCCACGATGTGGAGAAAGATCGCCTGCGCGCTGTCGCGCCGGCCGAGTAACGGTTCGTGCGGCACACTCGGATCATCCCGCGCAAGCGGGGAATCCTGTTCTTTCGCCCATTGATGCTGGTCCCGATTCCGCGAGGACGAACGGAGAGAGTCGAGACTGGCGTTAGATCGAGGGCGGGGCGAACAGGTTTTCGACTTTCAGGTCGAGCGCCTCGCAGACGAGTTCACCGACGCGGCGCCGATGGCATTCTTCCGGGTGGCGCTCGTAGCAGAGCAGGCACACGCGCTGTCCTTTGCGGACGAGATCCTTGAGCTCGGCGAGTTCCTGCTGCGCCTTCTCGGTGGCGAGGTGCGCCTCGTAGATGCGGAACATGTCCTCGGGCCGGCCACTGCGGGCCGCGTGACGGCCCTCGGCCGGTGTACCGAGTCCGCGCAGGTGCAGGTAACCGATTCCGCCCTCGTCGAGCCCGGCCGCCAGGGAGCGCTTGGAAAAGCCCGGCCGCCGCGAGGCCGCGACCGCCCGGACATCGACCACGAGGCCGACTTTCGCCGCCTTGAGCTCGTCCAGGACCGCGGCGGCGGTCGCGTGCTCATAACCGATGGTGAAGAGACGTCGCCGCATCTGACCCAACTCTTGCGGAACCATTTCCGCCTCCCCATGCTGTATCGGACAGCGATGTCGCAGCCGCAAGGCTCCATCGTGGAACGACCACGGATCAGCGGGTGACGCCGGATGTACGCGCACTCTCTCGTCTGTGGTCGTTGGTGTTTTGGGGCACCTGATCCGCACGCCGGAATGCCGACACTCCGCCGACTGTGATGCGACCGCCACGCGCGCCGTATTCTTGTTGGTGGTATTCAAATCCGTCTTGCTTTTGCCTTGCTTTGCATCTATCCGTGCGCCCGCATTCGCTTGGCCTCGTGTCCGGGCTTTGAATCCCGGCTGGCGCGGTGCGTTATGCGATTTCCGTGTTCCGCCACCGAATGCTTGATCGTTGCCCGATCACGGCGATTAGATCATCCGCGAGGATAGCTCAGAGGAAGAGCAGATGACTTGTAATCATCCGGCCGCGGGTTCGACTCCCGCTCCACGCTCCCGGTACAGCCTGAAAAGCTGAACCTTCCCATGACGGGGACCGGACGCGCACTTCAGTTGCAGTCCGGTCGTAGCGCCGCAAGGCTCCTCGCTCGTACTGCGACACCGTAAGACCGGCTCTGCGCCGGGGCGGATACCGCCTCGGGCGCGTGTCGGGCAAACGCTCGGCCGTCGCGCTTTGGCGCGGCGAATGAACGCGTGCGCCCGCCGTGCGCCTGCGGCTCAAGCCCAGGCCCGCCGCTCGCGCGGGAAGTGTGCGTCCGGCACCCAATCCTCAGACTTGCAACGGCGCCGCGCGGCAAGCCGCACGGCCAACGAAGGAGTATTGTCCAATGAACCGGACCCTGTTCACGCTGCGTGTGATCGTGAAGGACGGCGAGCGCGCCATCCTCACGCGTAACGGCCGTTTCGAGCGGGCGCTCGAGCCTGGCCGCCACACGCTGTTCGACTCCAAGCGCGAGCTTGCGGTCGAGCTGTGCATCAGGTCGTGCGCGCCGAGTTTCCGGCCGAGCGGTTTGCCGTGCTCAAGACGGCGCGGCCCGATCTCGCTGCGGAGCTGTTCGAGCCGGTCGAGACCAAGGGCGACGAGATCGCTATCGTGAGCCTCGACGGCCGTCCGACCGCACCTGATGGGTCCATGGCAGACGCGCGTGTTCTGGAAGGTCGCGACCCGCGTCGAGGTCGAGCGCATCGACGTCGCGAGCGACCCGAGGGTCAAGCCGCGCCACCTGGCGATGATCGCGCGCGAGCGCAACACGCTAGTGGTCGAGCACGTGGTGGAGAACCACGAGGCCGGACTGCTCATGGTCGAGGGCCGGCTCGTGGAGAAGCTCGCGCCCGGCCGGCATGCGTTCTGGACGGCGGGCCGCAAGATCGAGGTCAAGCGCCTCGACCTGCGTCCGCAGGCGGTCGAGATCACCGCGCAGGAGATGCTGACCAAGGACCGCATCGCTCTGCGCGTCACGCTCACCGCGTTCCGGCGGATCGTCGACCCGGAGCGGCTCGTCAACGCGGTGCCGGATGTCGACGTCTGGCTGTACCGGCTGGTGCAGTTCGCGATCCGCGAGGCAGTCGCGGCGCGCACGCTCGACGAGGTGCTGTCGGCCAAGAGCGCACTCGACGCCGAGCTGCGTGCGTTCGTGCGCGAGCGTATCGCGGACACCGGCATCGAGGTCACCGAGCTCGGCGTCAAGGATGTTATCCTGCCGGGTGAGATCCGGGAGCTGGTGAACAAGGTGGTGGAGGCGGAGCGGACCGCGAAGGCGAACCTGATCCGGCGCCAGGAGGAGACGGCGGCGACGCGTTCGCTCGTCAACACCGCGCGGGTGATGGCCGAGAACCCGCTGGTGCTCCGCCTCAAGGAGCTCGAGTCGATCGAGCGGCTGGTCGAGAAGGTCGGCCGCATCGACCTGCACACGGGCGAGGGCGCGAGCCTTGACGCGCTACTCACCAAGCTCGTGCGCCTGAAGACGGACGAGCCGGCATAAGACGAAGGGCCGCGGAGCGATCCGCGGCCCTTCACTTGTGTATAATCGGCTGCATCCCGGATCGGAGGCGCAGTCGATGATCACCCTGGAGGAAGTGCAGGATCTTGCCAACAGATGGTTTGAGACGGTTGCTAATAGAGGTTCGGCTGCCGATCAGGCGGCATTTTTCCTCTTTCCTCATTCGCGGATTTACGTGCTTGCGAACGGCGTCACGTTTGGATTCGAGGAGCACCAGAAGCTGCACACCCAGTGGATTAACGAGGTTCACCGGTTAGGCCATCTCACCTTGACGCCGTTAAATGCCTCGCCCGAACGGGTACGCGCCACGGGGAGTGTCTATTGGCAGGTCGAGGTCGCGGGACGACCGGCGCCCAACGTGATCAAGGCGGTCGTCGGCGAGGATTGGATTATCGAGCGGACGCCTTCGGGCGATCTGAAATTCGTGCTCTACATGAATACGTTCCACCACCCGCTTCCGGATTCGGCGCCGCTGGATTTGTGAAGTTCCAATGTCGGCGGCGCCTCAACGAAAAAGCCCGGGCATTGCCCGGGCTTTTCCACTTTGTTTGTGAGCAGACGGATCAGAAGTCCATCCCGCCCATTCCGCCGCCGCCGCCGGGCATCTGCGGCATGCCAGACCCGCCCTTCTTCGGCACCTCGGCGACCATCGCCTCGGTGGTGATGAGCAGACCGGCCACCGAAGCGGCACCCTGCAGCGCCTGACGTACCACCTTGGTCGGATCGATGATGCCCTTCTTGACCATGTCGACGTATTCGCCGTTCTGCGCGTCGAAGCCGTAGGCGTAGTGCGAATTCTCGATGATCTTGCCGACGATCACCGAGCCGTCCTCGCCCGCGTTGGTCGCGATCTGCCGGGCCGGAGCCTGGATCGCCTTGCGCACGATGTCGACGCCAGTCTTCTGGTCATCGTTGTGGGTGCGGACCTTCTTGAGGACCTCCGAAGCGCGCAGCAGCGCGACGCCACCGCCCGGCAGGATGCCTTCTTCGACGGCTGCGCGGGTGGCGTGCATGGCATCATCCACGCGGTCCTTGCGCTCCTTCACCTCGACCTCGGTCGCACCGCCGACGCGGATCACCGCGACGCCACCGGCGAGCTTCGCCAGCCGCTCCTGCAGCTTCTCGCGGTCGTAGTCGGAGGTGGTCTCCTCGATCTGCGCCTTGATCTGCGAGATGCGGGCCTCGATGTCGGACTTCTTGCCGGCGCCGTTGACGATCGTGGTGTTCTCCTTGTCGATCATCACCTTCTTGGCGCGGCCGAGCATGGCGAGCGTCACGTTCTCGAGCTTGATGCCGAGGTCCTCGCTGATCGCCTGACCGCCGGTCAGGACCGCGATGTCCTGCAGCATCGCCTTGCGGCGATCGCCGAAGCCCGGAGCCTTGACGGCCGCGACCTTGAGGCCGCCGCGCAGCTTGTTGACCACCAGCGTGGCGAGCGCTTCGCCTTCCACGTCCTCGGCGACGATCAGCAGCGGCTTGCCGGTCTGCACCACCGCTTCGAGCAGCGGCAGCAGTTCCTGCAGGCCGGACAGCTTCTTCTCGTTGATGAGGATGTACGGGTCCTCCATCTCGACGCGCATCTTGTCGGCGTTGGTGATGAAGTACGGCGAGATGTAGCCGCGGTCGAACTGCATGCCCTCGACCACGTCGAGTTCGGTCTCGAGCGACTTGGCTTCTTCGACCGTGATGACGCCCTCGTTGCCGACCTTCTTCATCGCCTCGGCGAGGAAGCGGCCGATCTCGGCGTCGCCGTTGGCCGAGATGGTGCCGACCTGGGCGATCTCGTCGTTCGACGTGACCTTCTTCGAGTTCTTCTGCAGGTCCGCGACGATGGCTTCGACGGCGAGGTCGATGCCGCGCTTGAGGTCCATCGGGTTCATGCCGGCGGCAACCGCCTTGGCGCCTTCCTTGACGATGGCGGCGGCGAGCACGGTGGCGGTGGTGGTGCCGTCACCGGCGATGTCGGAGGTCTTCGACGCGACCTCGCGCACCATCTGCGCGCCCATGTTCTCGAACTTGTCCTCGAGCTCGATCTCCTTGGCGACGGTGACGCCGTCCTTGGTGATGCGGGGAGCGCCGAACGACTTGTCGAGCACGACGTTGCGGCCCTTGGGGCCGAGCGTCACTTTCACCGCGTTGGCGAGAATGTCGACGCCGCGCAACATCCGGTCGCGCGCGTCGACGGCGAATTTGACTTCCTTGGCAGCCATTTGTGAACTTGCTCCATTCTGTGAGCCTCATCTTGAGGAGCGAGCGGAGCTCGCGTCTGGACGAATGAGGTCAAATGAAATTTTCAGACCCCGCCCTTCGAGACGGCCGACTTGCGACTCGCCTCAGGACGAGGAACGAACTGATGGTTACGCGGCCTTGGCTTGCTGGTGGCGGGCTCGTCGAGCACTCCCATGATGTCGCTCTCCTTCATGATGAGGAGTTCGACGCCGTCGATCTTGACCTCGGTGCCGGACCACTTGCCGAACAGCACCCGGTCGCCGACCTTGAGATCGATCGGGATGAGCTTGCCGGCCTCGTCGCGGCCGCCCGGGCCGACGGCGACGACCTCGCCCTGGGAGGGCTTTTCCTTGGCGGTGTCGGGAATGATGATGCCGCCGGCGGTCTTCTCCTCGGCATCGATGCGCTTGACGACGACGCGGTCGTGAAGCGGGCGGAATTTCATGGGCTTCTCCTAATTATTCAACACGGTTGAAGTTTCTGGCGGTGGACCGCTGGCTGGCGATGCTGCCGGGCCCCTCCGAGCGCCACTTAGGAGCTCGTTTTTGGCTCGCAAGACCGGTCCGCAAAATTTTGGCACTCGCCGCCTTCGAGTGCCAACAGCGGTTCAGCGGAGCTTTAGCACTCCGGCCCTGAGACTGCCAGTGCATTCTTGCAGCGTTGCTGGCCGTGGTGAACGGCTTGTCAGCACTACTAGTTGCCTGCTGCTAATGCCTTGATTCTAGGAACTAAATTCAAATTTTGGGCTTGTGAGGGCCTTAGTTGGCGGTCAAACTTGTGGTGTTAGGGGACGGAGGGGAATCATGGCTTCGAAAGATTTCCAGCGCCAGCTAGCGGGCTACGGCCTCACGACGGCGCAGATACTCTACCGCATGCCCGATCATCCGAGCTTGCTGCAGACCTACGTCTGGCAGGATTACGATCTCTGCCCGAAGTTTCCGGCGTTGAACAAGTTTCTGGCCTTCTGGCTGGAAAAGCTGGAGGGCCCGCTGCACTCGGTGACGGTTGCACATTCACGGCTGATCAAGCCGGCCGAGAATTCGCGCGATCAACGGCGAGTTCCGGCTGCACTAAGGCATGATCCCGAAAAGTTGCAGACTTTTCGGATAAAGGTCATGCGACAGGCGCTCAGAGCGAATGGTGACTCAACCTTAAGCCATTTTGCTCGAGTCAGTCGGGGTGGAATGAGCTGAGTTTTGGCGCGGGGCCGGAGAAGCCAAGTTCCGGCCAGCGGGCAGCGACGCGCTCGTAAACTTTCCGCCGGATCAGCGTGGTCTGCGGAAACTGCTTGATGTGCCGATGCGGCTTGCACGCATTGATGAGCACCTTCGAGCCGTAGGGCCGGGTCTCGGCAGGGAATTGGCTGGGGTCGAAGTCCGGTCGACCAGGTGTTCCGCAACAGGTCGAGGTCGTCGTTCGGGTTGCAGCGCGTGCTCAGCGCCCATAGCACCTCGTTGAAATCGGTCGGGTCGACGTCGTCGTCGACCACGATGATCCATTTGGTGAAATAGGCCGCCGCCGGGCATTGCGAGGCGAGCGCCAGCACCTGCGCCGAGTGGCCGGCATACTGCTGCTGCACCGAGACGACAACCACGCCCCATCCCGACGCCGCGGCTGGATGCGCGTAGGCTCCAACCACGCCTGGCACGCCGATGCGTTCGAGGTCATCGAGGATGCGTGCCGAGCGCATGATCGCGTAGTAGGCGCCAATCTCGCACGAGGGATATTTCGCCATCAGTGCCGCGGTCAGGATCGGCGAACGGCGATAGTGCAGCGCCTTCACCTCCATCACCGGCTGCGGCGCGCGCTCGCGTCCGTAGTAGCCGGTGAATTCGCCGAGCGGTCCTTCTTCCGCGGTGTCGCCGGGATGCAGCAGGCCTTCGACGACCAGCTCGGCATGGGCGGGGATCGGCAAGCTGACGCACTCGCCGTCGGTCAGTTCGATCGGACGGCCCATCATGCCGCCGGCGACGTCGAGTTCGGTCTCTTTCATCCCGAATACCTGCGCGGCCAGCATGAAAAGGATCGGGTCCACGCCATAAGCAGCCACCACCTCGCACGGCTTGCCGCGCGCCCACCAGGCATCGCGGTCGAGCCCGCCATGCTTGCCCGGCGAGCAGTAGATGCCGACACGTCGCGGGCCATGCAGCATCTGCCGGTAGCAGCCGACATTGATCCGGCCGGTGTCGGGGTGACGCGTCAGCGTGATATCGCCGGTGCCGATATAGCGCCCGCCGTCTCCCGGCCAGAACTTGGGCGACGGAAACGTCGTCAGGTCGATCTCGTTGTCGCGCAGGACGACTTCGTTGACCGGCGCCGCGCTCTTCGCGATCCGGGCCGGAGCGATCCGGTGCTGCATCAGGTCGCGCGTGCCGGCGATCATCTCGGCAACTGACAATGCGGGTTCGAGGCCGACGGCGAGCGCATATCGTTCCTTGCTCGCCCCCAGCATGTTGATCAGCACGCTGGCGCCGGATTCGTTGCCGGTCAGATTGTCGAACAGCAGCGCCGGCGCATCCTCGCGCCGGGTGGCCATGAAGGTGATGGCGGACAGTTCCTCGTCCGGATCGACGGGCGCCGTCACGCGCTTGAGCTGGCCGTGGGCATCGACGAGCGCCAGCCACTCGCGCAGGTCGCGCCACTTCGCCTGCCTGCGCACACTTGAGGGCGTCGCTCCTTGCAGGCTCTCCGCTGCGCGTTCTTCCATGACGACCTCACTTGCTGCTGGGCATGCTCGAACACCCATCTCAGGGCGTCGCGCAGGTTAAATCAACACCCCGACGATCGCGCCCATCAGGCAGGTCGCGAGCGTGCCCGACACGATCGACTTCAGGCCGAGCGAAACCACGTCCTCGCGCCGCTCGGGCGCCATGGTGGCCAGCCCGCGATCATGATGCCGAGCGAGCCGAAATTGGCGAAGCCGCACATGGCGTAGAGCATGATCAGGCGCGAGCGTGGGTCGAGCGCGTCGGGCGGCAGCTTCGACAGTTCGACATAGGCGATGAACTCGTTGAGGATCGTCTTGATCCCCATCAGGCCGCCGGCGAGCGAGGCCTGGTCCCAGGGAATGCCCATCAGCCAGCAGACCGGCGCCATCGGATAGCCGAGCAGGCGCTGCAGCGTGATCGGTGCGCCGCCGATCGGCGGCAGCACGCCGATGATGGCGTTGACGAGGTGGACCAGCGCCACCAGCACGATCAGCATGGCGCAGATGTTGAGCAGCAGTTCGAGACCCGCCGACGGTGCCGCGGACGATCGCGTCCATGGTGCTGCTCGCGACCGGTTCGGTGCCCGCGAGCGCGCTGGTCGGCTTCTCCCGGGTCTCCGGCGGCACCATGATCAGGCTGATCAGGATCGCGGCCGGCGCGCCGAGCACCGAGGCGACGACGAAGTGTCCGGCCGCGTCCGGCAGGATCGGGCTGAGCATGCGTCGCGTAGAGCACCAGCACGGTGCCGGCGATCCCCGCCATGCCGCCGGTCATGACGATGAACAGCTCGCTGCGCGAGAGCGACGCGAGATACGGCCGGATGAACAGCGGCGCCTCGACCATGCCGAGAAAGATGTTGGCGGCGGTCGACAGGCCGACCGCGCCGCCGACGCCGAGCGTGCGTTCGAGCAGCCAGGCGAAGCCGCGCACGATCGGCGGCAGGATGCGCCAGTAGAACAGCAGCGTGGTGAGCACGCTCATCACCAGCACCACCGGCAGGGCCTGGAGCGCGAGGATGAAATCGGCGCCCGGGAGCCTTGAGGTCGTAGGGCAGGGCGCCGCCGCCGAGATAGCCGAAGACGAACGAGGTGCCGGCCCGCGTGGCGGCCGCGATCGCGCCGACGGCATCGTTGATGACGGCGAAGGCCGCCGTCACGCCCGGCACCTTGAGCAGCAGGGCCGCGGTGGCGAAGGTCGCGACGAGGCCGATGGCCGCGAGCTTCCACGACACCGCACGCGCGGTTCTCGCTGATCGCCCACGCGAACCCGATGAGTGCGAACACGCCGAGCGCCGATTGTAGGGTTTGCATCAAGGACCTGTCGCGGCGGGCTTGACCCGCGCATGCATCCGGATTCTCGAACGAGTTCGGGCATGATGTATGGCCGGACGCACTCCGGCAATGACGCCGGAGACAAATGTTGTGCGCATTCGCTTCGATTTCGGCACGCTCACGCTCGACGCCGAATTGCTCGATACGCCGACCGCGCAGGCGGTCGCGGCGGCGCTGCCGATCGCCGCGTCCGCGCTGACCTGGGGCGAGGAGGTGTATTTCGAGATTCCGGTCAAGGTGGCACGCGAGAAGAACGCCCGCGCCGTGGTGACGCCGGGCGAGATCGCCTATTGGCCGGACGGCCAGTGCATCGCGCTCGGTTTCGGCCGCACCCCGATCTCGCAGGGCGACGAGTGCCGGCTGGCGAGCCCATGCAACATCTTCGGCAGGATCGATGGCGATGTGAAAATGCTGGCGAAGGTGAAGGCGGGCTCGCCGGTGCGGGTCACCAAGGCCGACTGATGGCGTTCATCACCCCCGCCCGACAAACGGCATCATGTTGGCCATTACCGTCATGAACAGCACGTTGGTGTCGAGCGGCAGACCCGCCATGTAGACCACGGCTCTGCCGACGTCATCGGCATTCATGCGCGCCTCGATCGCCATGTGGCCGTCGGCCTGCATCACGCCCTGGCCCTGCACCATGCGGTCGGTCAGCGGGGTCGCCGCATTGCCGATGTCGATCTGGCCGCAACAGATGTCGCTGCCGCGGCAATCGAGCGCCGTCGACTTGGTCAGGCCGGTGACCGCATGCTTGGTCGCCGTATAGGCGGCCGAGCGTGGACGTGGCGTGTGCGCCGAGATCGAGCCGTTGTTGATGATCCGGCCGCCGCGCGGGTTCTGCGCCTTCATGATCTTGATGGCTTCCTGCGTGCACAGGAAGATGCCGGTGAGATTGGTGTCGACCACCTTCTTCCAGGTCTCGAGCGGCAGGTCTTCGAACGGTACGGCCGGCGCGCCGATCCCGGCGTTGTTGAACAGGACGTCGAGGCGTCCGTAGGTCTCCTTGGTCTTGGCGAACAGCGCCCTGATCGAGGCCGGATCGCTGACGTCGGTCGGCACCACCAGGCTGCTGCCGTTGGTCGTCTTGCCCTCGGCGGCGGTTTCTTCGAGCTTGTCCTGCCGGCGTCCGGCGAGCACGGCTGCATAGCCCTCTCGCATCAGCGCCACTGCCACCGCTTTGCCGATGCCGGTGCCCGCACCGGTGATCACCGCAACCTTCTGCAATCCGGCCATCCTGCGTCCTCCGCTTTGCGGGCATTATCGTCGTTGCAGTGCGCGGCTGGCAATGCAGTACTATCGGCTGGGGCGATGTTGAATGGCCTGGCGCGGAGAGGGATCGATGCGGAGACGCGATGTACTGGCGCTTGGACTGGCGGCGCTCTCGGCGCCGGCAGGCGCAATCGGCTTGGCGCGCGCTCAGGCAAAATTCCCAGAGCGTCCAATAAGGCTGATCGTTCCATATGCGCCGGGCGGGGTCTTCGACGCGGTGGGCAGACCCTGGGCCGAGCGAATGAAAACCGGGCTTGGCACCGTGGTGGTCGAAAACATCGGCGGCGCCGGTGGCTCGCTTGGCGCGGCCGCGGTCGCGCGTGCGCAACCCGATGGTCATACGCTCCTGCTCGGCGGTGGCGGCGCGCTGGTGATCAATCCAGTCGTGGCGAGCCGCACGCCCTACGATCCGGTCAAGGACTTCGAGCCGGTTGCGATCCTTGTCATCACCGGCCTCGCGCTGGTGGTGCATCCCTCCGTCCCAGCGCACTCCTTCGGCGAATTGATCGCATACGCCAAGGCCAATCCCGGCAAGCTGTCCTACGGTTCCGCCGGCGCGGGCACCGTCAACCATCTCACCGGCGAACTGTTCAAGTCGCTGATAGGTGTGTCCGATATTGTGCACGTGCCTTACAAGGGCGCTGGTCCCGCCGTGACCGACCTCATCAGCGGACAAATTCCGTTGGTGGTGGCCAACATTACCGGGCAAATCATCGAACTCCAACGCACCGGCAAGCTGCGGATTCTCGCCGTCACGTCCCCCAGACGCCTCGTGGCGGCGCCCGATATTCCGACCGCGGTCGAGGCCGGACTGCCCGGGATGGTGTCGCAGAATTTCATCGGCCTGTTTGCGCCGGCCCAGACATCGAGGCCGATCGTCGAGCAAATCGCGCACGCAACCCACACCGCGATGGCCGACAAGGAGTACCAGCGGATGCTGCTGGCGTCAGGTTTCGAGGCCGAACTTGGTTCAACGCCTGACAAGACCCGGCGCTTCGTCGAGGATGAGATTGCCCGCTGGACACCGATCATCAGGTCGACCGGGCTCAAGCTCGACTGACGCTCCCGGTGTATGGCCGAACTCGACACACGCGCGCTATTCGATCACCTCTTCGGCACGCGCGAGCAGCATCGGTGGAATATCGAGGCCGAGCGCCTTCGCAGTCCGGAGGTTGATCACCAGCTCGAACTTCGTTGGCTGCTGGACGGGCAGTTCGTCCGGTTTGGCGCCTTTCAGAATTTGACCCGCATAGAGCCCAACGATGCTGAAGAACTCAGCAAAATTCGACCCATAGGCTATAAGACCGCCGGCGACAGCGAACTCGCGTCTAAAATATAAGGTCGGGATCGCGGTCCGGGCTGCCAACGCGACGAGTTGGTCGGCGCGCGCGAATAGGAAGGGATCGGCAGCAACGAGGAGCGCATCCGCCCGCTTTTGCTTCAGCCTGTCGAAGGCGGTATCGATCTCGCCCTCGCTGCTTGCATTCAAAATGTCGATTCGCTGACCAATCGCCTGGGCAGCAGCCTGCATCTCATTTGATTCAATCACGGACGCCGGATTGGCCGAGTTGACGAGCAGGCTGATCGCGGACGCTTTCGGTAACAGTTCGCGCAGAAGGCCCATTCGCTTCGACGCCGACTCGATAAACGATGCAGTGATGCCGGTGAGGTTGCCGCCCGGCCGATTGAGGCTGGTGACCAGACCGACTTTGACCGGATCGTCGGCGGTCGTGAATACAACTGGAATCGTCTGGGTCGCGGCCTTCGCCGCTCGCGCCGAAACGGTGCCGCCGGTCGAAACAAGGACCGCAACCGGCTTTCTCACGAGTTCTGCCGCCAACACCGGCAAATGATCATAGTGACCATGCGCCCAGCGGTACTCGATCGTTACATTGCGCCCTTCGACGAAGCCAGCCTTAGCGAGGCCTTTGTGAAATGCCACCACAGCGGCGCATCCACATCCATCGATCGGCTGCTCAGAAAGCCGATCACCGGCGGTCCCGGTTGCGCACCGCTGGAGCTTGGCCAAGCTACAGCGGCCGCGCCGAGAAGCGAGATGAATTCGCGACGCCGCATGCAGGGTCACCTTGCCTCGCGCGCCAAGAGCATCACCTTAAACATATAGGCCGCGCCCTCAAGATGCCAGTTCCGAACCGTCGTGGCGCCGCTATCGGCGCAGGGGGGCCTGGAATTGTGGATGAAAACTTTCGGAGCGCAATGTGCTGCTGATAGCGGAGCCTTATCCAGGCTTCGAGCAGCGTGTGGCCGTCAAATCAGGCAATGGTTGCGAACAGCGGTCGATGTCTTGGCTCAGACCGCCTTCGCCAGGTCGACGACGTCGTCGGCGATGTTGATGGCACCAGGTTCGGCGAGCCGAACAGTCATTTCCGCCGCGCTACAAGGCCGGCCGAAACGGAAGCCTTGCAGCGAATGCACGCCGGCAGCGCGAAGGAACAGGTGTTGCTCGGCGGTCTCAACGCCTTCGGCGGTCACCTTCATGCCGAGCCCGCGGCCGAGGCTCACGACCGCGTGCACGATCGCGGCGGCGTCGGCCGCCCGCTCGATCGAGCGCACGAAGCTCGAATTAATCTTGAGCTTGTCGAACGGGAAGCGCCGCAGATACTGGAGGCTGGAATAGCCGGTGCCGAAGTCGTCGAGGGCAAGACGCACGCCCAGCGCCTTCAACCGGAACATTGCCAGTTCTGCCGAATCTGACGTTGCCGATGAGCGTGCTCTCGGTGACTTCGAGCTCGAGCCGGGATGGATCGAGGCCGGTCTCGGCCAGAACCCGCTCCGTGACATCGACGAAGTCGGTGCGCCTGAATTGCAGCGGCGACACATTGACCGCAACGAAGATGTCGCGGCCATGCCTTGGCGTCGAGGCAGGCGCGACGCAGCACCAGTTCGCCGAGGGCAACGATCAAGTCCGCTGTTTTCGGCGACTGGGATGAATTCGACCGGCGCAATTTCGCCGCGCTCCGCGTGGAACCAACGGCAAAGAGCTTCAACACCTAGGATCTGTTTCGCCGCTATTGTTGACGATCGGCTGGTACGCCAGCTTCAATTCGTTGTTCTCGATCGCCGCCCGCAGATCGTTCTCGAGCAGCTTGCGCCGGAGCAGGTTGGCGTCCATCGCTTCGTCGTAGATGCACGCCCGGTTGCGGCCTTCGTTCTTGGCGCGGTAGAGCGCCATGTCGGCGTGCCGCATGACATCGGCGGCGCCGCCCACGTGCTCGTGGATGACCGCAATCCCGATGCTGGCGCCGATGACGATGGTATGATTGCCGATGGAATAGGGCATGCAAAGCGTCGCGATCGTGCGTGCCGCCAGCGTCTGCAGCGACACATGATCGAGCATCGGCGGTGATCACCGCGAACTCGTCGCCGCCGAGCCGCGCCACCAGATCGTCGCTTGCGCAGGCTGTGGGTGATCCGCCGGGTGACGTTGCGGATGAGTTCGTCGCCGACCGGATGGCCGAGCGTGTCGTTGACATCTTTGAAGTGATCGAGATCGATGTAGAGGACGGCCGCCGTCGGGCCGCCTTTCCTGATTTTTTCGATCATTTCTTCGAGGCATTCGCTGAAGAATATTCGGTTGGGCAAGCCCGCACAGCGGATCGTGCAGGGCAAGATAGCGCAGGCGGCTCTCGCCGGACGCGATCGTCAGCCGCGGTGCGCCGCATGTGGTGCAGCACCAGGCCGGCGAGCAGCGCGAAGCCGTCGAAGTGCGACCGCGATGAACGGCAGGACGCTTTGCACGATTTCGGCGCCGGGCTGCTTCGGGCGACCATGCGAATTTGGCGAACTCGACGTGCCGTTTGGCTCGTTTAAGTCGAAGACGTAGTCGCCCGCCGTGCACGGGTTGTTCGCCGACCTGTCGCAGATTGGGCAATTGCAGCCGTGAGGCGATTTCCGCCAGCACATCGTCGTCGATGAATTTGACGCTCAGCACGACCGGCGCATTTGAGCCGGCGTCAGAGCTTGCCGCTGGACGACGCAACAGCGACCGCTGCGACCACCGCGGGGCGCCCAAGCAATGACTGGATGCGACGGGCTCGACGCGTGGCGAGCGCGCTCGACGAGCTCGATCTGCGTGCCGGCGGCCGAAGTGCGCGGCGCGCGGCCGCGCAGTTCGTCCAGCACCGGCTGCACGTCCACACGGATCGCGTTGAACCAGTTCGGGTCGGCACTGTGCAACCCGAGCGAAGCGTAAATGAAGCGATCGCTAGCATCGGTGACGAAGACAAAATCGTGATCGAAGAACGATTGCAGCCGCAGCCCGACGTAGAGCTCGACCCACTCCGCATCGAAGGCGACGCGGATCCTGCGAGCGGCGGCCTCGGACGTTGCGACACTCGCCGTCTCACGCAGCACTCGTTCGCTGTAGTTCGTCAGCGAGCGGATAAACAACTGCCGCTCGTGGTCGAGCGCGACTTCGTCAGCGCGGCGGGCGGAACTCAGCACCGCGACGATCACGCACACGATCGCGACCGCGACGATGACGCCGATCGGTATCACGACGCTCGGCGCACGTGGTTCCAGCCGACGGCCTTCGCGCCGCGGTCCACTTCGGATGGGTTCAGGGCCAAAAGTTCCGCTCTCTGAAAGGCTTACGGGACGGGAGAGTAGCGTCAGAATGCTTGCAGTTGGTTGCCTCGGTTCACACCGGCGCAATTATCGGCCGCGGGGAGCACCTTTCACGCGTGCCGTTAACCGTCGGTAAAGGGCACTTGCTGATTTCAGCGGATATTCTTGTAGGGCGGCCGGGGAATTCCGGCATGCGCCGCCCGAGCGCCGCGGACCAGCGTTCCCTCAGGTCGTGAAAATAAGGTTCGCCCGGGCTCGATCCGGTAGTTCAGCTCGGCATCGCAGGCGTCGCGGCGAATGATCAGGACATCGAGAGGCATACCGACACTGAGGTTCGAGCGCATGGTGGAGTTGACCGAGACCAGGCCGACCTTCAGCGCGTCGTAGAGGTCGATGTCGTAGGTGATCGCGCGGTCGAGCACCGGCTTGCCGTACTTGTGCTCGCCGATCTGCAGATACGGCGTGTCCTGCGTGCACTCGATGAAGTTGCCGGCGGAATAAAGCATGAACAGCCGCGGCCGCTCGCCCTTGATCTGACCGCCGAACAGGAACGACACGTCGAACTTTGACGTCGGAGCGCTTCCAGCGCCTTGCCCTCCACGCTGTGGAGCTGGCGAATGGTGCGGCCGACGCGCTGCGCCGCCTGGAAGATGGTCGGCGAGTTGATCAACGTCTCGATCTCGCCGGTCTCGGGATTTTCCCAGCCTTCGCGCAGCATGCTGATGACCGACTGGCTGATCGAGAGATTGCCGGCCGATGCGATCGCCATGATGCGCTCGCCCGGTTCCAGGAACAGGTGCAGCTTGCGGAAGGTGGAAATGTTGTCGACGCCCGGCATTGGTGCGGGTGTCGGCGAACATGACGAGACCGTCCCGCACGAGTATCCCGCAACAATAGGTCATGACCGTCGACCAGCCCTGGCGATTTTGACGCGCCGTTATAGCGAGCCCGACCGGCGACGGCAACGCTAGATCGGGGATTTGCAACGTTCGGCTTGCCGGCGCCGCCGGAAGACCGGCTGGCGTAGCCGTGAGTGCGTCAATCCTGCGTCTGCTGCATCGCCTGTTCGATCTGGAGCCGGACGGTCGAGCGATTTCGCTGCCGCCCCCATAGCGCGTGCCGCGCAACGGCGAGGCGCCGAGATAATCGAGCCCGACCGCGACCCGGACGTGGGCGTCGGTCGCGCACATCCCGTTGGCGGCGTCGAAAGCCACCCAGCCGAGTTCGGGGACGTAGGCTTCCGCCCAGGCATGGCCGGCCTCCTGCGTGGTCACGCCGTCGCCGCGGACGAAATAGCCGCCCACATAGCGGGCCGGAATGCCGAGGCAGCGCGCCGCCGCGATGAAGATGTGGGCGAAGTCCTGGCAGACGCCGCGCTTGAGCGCGAAGGCTTCCGCCGCCGGGGTTGCGACGTGGGTCGGGCCGGGATCGTAGGTCATCTGCTCGTACAGGCGATCGAGCATGACGTGCAGCAGGCCGAGCACATCGTGCCCGGCGGTCTCGCGGGCGCTCGCGGCGAATTCGGCGATTGCCTCGTCGGCCGCGGTCAGCGGTGTCTCGCGCAAATACAGGCTCGGCGGAAATCGCTCGACTGCGCCCCGCACGATTCCCTGCGTATCGCGGGTTTCGACCTCGCCTTCGACCTGCACGGAGAGCTCGTTCAGGGGCCCTTCCGCGGTGAAAACGTGGATGACGTTGCCGAAGGCGTCTTCGTGCTGGTCGAGCCGGCAGTCCGTGGAAAGATCGATCCGCCATTGTGCGATGTACTGGCCGTCATGGTTGCGCGGGGTCAGCCGCAGAATCTGAATTACGCTGTTGGCAGGCCGTTCGTAGCGGTAGCTCGTCAGGTGCGAAATCCGGATTAGCATGAAGCAGCGCGAGCCAAGGTTGCGTCCGCCCGGGCCTCGGGGCCGACAAGCGCAACCCATATCACATCAGGTACTGTTCGGTAATGGCCGCGCCGAGGCGATTATTGCCGTCGATGAAGTCGCCGATGAATTCGTGCAGGCCGCTCTGGAAAATCTCTTCCATGCGGCTGTTCTCCAGCCGCGCGCGTACCGACGCGCGCCTGACGCTGCGCCGGCCCCTGACGGCCATAGGCGCGCGCGATCTGATCGAGGTGCCGCACGAGGTTCTCGTAGCAGCTTGCGAGCGAGCGCGGCATCTCGTCCCGCAGGATGAGGAGATCGGCGATCAGCCAGGGCTTGACGCTCTCGCGGTAGACCCAGTGATAGGCGGTGAGCGCCGACACCGAGCGCAGGATCGCGGCCCATTGGAAATAGTCGAGCGGCCCGCCGACGCGCTGATCGGCCGGCAGCAGCAGGTGATATTTGACGTCGAGGATGCGTGCGGTGTTGTCGGCGCGCTCCTGAAATACGCCCAGGCGTGAGAACCAGTAGGCGTCGTTGCGCAGCATCGTGCGGTAGGCCGAGCCGTCGAAGCGCAGCGAGCTTTCCTGGACCCAGCGCAGGAAACGCATGAATTCTTCGCGCGAGCGTCGGACCGTTGCCGAAGCGCTTGAGCTCGAGCCAGGTACCGTTGATCGCGTCCCACATCTCGACCGTGAGCGCGGTTCGCACGGCGCGGGCGTTGGTGCGGGCGACCTCGAAGCAGTTGCGGATCGAGGAGGGGTTGGCGGTGGAGAAGCAGAGGAAGTCGATGACGGATTCTTCGTTCGCTTCCGGGTAGGCCTGGGAAAAGGCGTGATGGCAGCCGGCGGTGAGCGACCGCCAATTCCCATTCGTTGGTTGAACCGACATAGGCAAGCGGCAATGTGGTCAGGCGCTGCGTGACCTCGAGGATGCGCGCGAGATATTCGGCCCGCTCCACGTAGCGCGCAAGCCAGTACAGGTTGTCGGCGGTGCGCGAGAGCATCTAAAGCTCTGCTCCGTGGGATGCGCAAGCTTGCGCCACGAAGGCGGTGCGCTCCCTCCCCAGCTCGCGCGAGGACGCGGGTGGGGGGAGGGGAGCGGAGAGAGTGCATGTAAAGTCGAGCAAGCTTCTCGGGGTCATTGGTCGAGCACCCACGTGTCCTTGGTACCGCCGCCCTGGCTCGAATTGACCACTAGCGAGCCTTTGGTGATGGCGACGCGGGTCAGGCCGCCCGGCACGATCCGGATGCGGTCACGGCCGGTGAGGACGAACGGACGCAGATCGACATGTCGCGGGGCCACGCCCTCATCGACGCAGGTTGGGCAGGTGGAAAGCGCCAGCGTCGGCTGTGCGATGAAATTCCGCGGGTTCGATTTCAGCTTGGCGCGGAAGGCCGCGATCGTCGCCTTGTCGGATTTCGGTCCGACCAGCATGCCGTAGCCGCCCGAGCCGTGGACTTCCTTGACCACCAGTTCATCGAGATGGTCGAGCACATAGGCGAGATGCTCCGGCTCGCGGCATCGCCAGGTCGGCACGTTCTTCAGGATCGGTTCCTCGCCAAGATAGAACTTCAGGATCGCCGGCATGTAGCTGTAGACCGCCTTGTCGTCGGCGATGCCGGTGCCGACCGCGTTGGCCAACGTCACGTTGCCGGCCTGGTAGGCTGACATCAGGCCCGGAACTCCGAGCGACGAATCCGGGCGGAAGGCGAGTGGATCGAGGAAGTCGTCGTCGATCCGCCGGTAGATCACGTCGACACGCTTGGGGCCCTGGGTGGTTCGCATGAAGACCTGTTCGTCCTTGACGAACAGGTCGCGGCCCTCGACCAGCTCGACGCCGAGCTTGTCGGCCAGGAACGAATGCTCGTAATACGCCGAATTGAACACACCCGGCGTCAGCAAAACGACGGTGGGATCGGCGCTCGACGTCGAGACCGCCACCGATTTGAGCGTCGCCAGCAACTCGTCGGGATAGTTCTCGACCGGCGCCACGCGATGACGGGAAAACAGTTCCGGAAACAGGCGGAGCATGATCTCCCGGTTCTCCAGCATGTAGGAGACACCGGACGGGGTGCGGGCATTGTCTTCCAGCACGTAGAAGGTTTCGGGATCGACGCGCACGATATCGATTCCGGCGATATGCACGTAGATGTCGTGCGGCACTCTTTGGCCGTTCATCTCCGGGCGGAACACCGGATTCTGGAATACCAGTTCCTCGGGCACGATGCCGGCCTTGAGGATTTCACGCCGGCCGTAGACGTCGCGGATGTAGTGATTGACCGCCTTGACGCGCTGCTCCAGCCCGGCCCGCAGATGGTCCCACTCGGCGGCGGCCAGAATCCGGGGCAGGACGTCGAACGGGATCAGCCGCTCCTGGGCGTCGGCTTCGCCGTAGACCGCAAAGGTGATGCCGATCCGGCGGAACAGCAGTTCCGCTTCGCGCCGGCGCTGGTCGAGGACGTCGTGCGAAATTTCGCCAAGCCACCGCGACAGCTCGCGATAGGCGGGGCGCAAGGCCCCGTCGGTACCCTTCATTTCGTCGAACGCGACCGCCATAGTTGCCCCGGTCGCGGGCCGCGCCATTCGCGCGAACTCACGCGACCCGTCTGCCTCGTCAGTCTAGTTGCCAGTCTATCTGCAAGCCGCGCGCCAACCCAAGAGCGGAATGGCAGGGGGCGGGCGGACGTTCCGGCCGGCCCGTTGCCCAGCTTTTAGGCGGCCGTTGACCAACCCGCGGGCCGCGGGGTGTGAGGCCCGCGCCTCCGCTCTGGCGAGAGCTTAGGCCTTACGCGGGGAGGGGAATCTCGCCGACGTCCTTGGGGACCTTGTAGCCCTTCTGCACCGCCGGCCGTTTGGCGATGTTCACGTACCATCGCTTGACGTTGGGATACTTGTTGAGGTCGACCTCCTGCCATTCGTAGCGCGACACCCATGGCCAGATCGCAATGTCGGCGATCGAGTAGGCGTCGGCGACGAACTCGTGGTCTGCCAGCCGGCGGTCGAGCACGCCGTAGAGGCGGTGCGCTTCCTTCTGGAAACGCTCCTCGGCGTAGGGCGCTTTGCCCTTGTTGTATTTCGTGAAGTGGTGCACCTGCCCGAAGATCGGGCCGGGGCCGCCCATCTGCCATTCCAGCCACTCCAGCGTGCGGTAGCGCGGCTCGCCTTCCTTTGGCAGCAGCTTGCCGGTCTTGTCGGCGAGATAGATCATCAGTGCCGCCGACTCCATCAGCGCGATGCCGGTGTCGCGATCGACGATCGCCGGAATACGATTGTTCGGACTGATCTTGAGAAACTCCGGCTTGAATTGTTCGTCCTTGCCGATGTCGACCGAATGCACGGTGTAGGGCAGCCCGATCTCCTCGAGCATGATGGATGCCTTTCGGCCGTTGGGGGTGGTCCAGGTGTACAGATCGATCACGTTCGGTTTCCTGTGCTCGAGAAGGGTAGATTTGACGAAGTGACGGCGGGCAGGCCGTTGGCGCGGGACTCAGTAGCCGGATTTCGGCGCAGCGTCGACCGGAAACGACCGTGCGCGGCGCGCCTCAGGAGCGGCGGCCGATGTCCATGACCTCGATCTCCACCGTCGTATCGCGGCCGTCGCGCTTGATCTGCAGCGTCACCTTCTTGCCGACCCCGACACGTTCGAGTTCCTCGGCCAGATTCCGGCAACCGGCGGACCGGCTTGCCGTTGACGCCGACGATGACGTCGCCGAGCCTGCGTCCTGTCGGATCGATGCCGCGCAGGCCGGCGCGCTCGGCCGCCGAGCCCGGAACGGTTCGTGCGATCACCACGCCCTCGACGCCCGCGCGTGTCGCCGCATCTTCGTTCGCTGCGACGATGCCGATGCCCGGCGTCGGCTACATAGCCGCGGGCGATGATCTGCGGCGACGACGCGATTGACGGTGTCGATCGGGATGGCGAAGCCGATGCCGGCGCTTGTCCCGGACGGCGAGAGGATCGCGGTGTTGACGCCGATCACGCGCCCGGCGGAATCGAGCAGCGGTCCGCCGGAATTGCCCGGATTGATCGCCGCGTCGGTCTGAATGACGTTGGTGATCTCGCGGCCGGCGGCCGTCGGCAGTCGGCGCTTGAGCGCGCTGATGATGCCGGTCGTCAGCGACTGGTCGAGCCCGAACGGATTTCCGATCGCGAACACCAGTTGGCCGACCTTGAGATCGTCGGAAGATGCCGATCGCGACCGGCGGCGGCAGTGCGCGCGTGCTCGTCGACACGCAGCACCGCGATATCGTAGTTCGGCGCGGCTCCGACGATGCGCGCCTTCAGCACGCGGCCAGTCGAGAGCCGGATGGCAACCTGGTCGGTGCCATGCACGACGTGCTCGTTGGTGACGATATGGCCCGCGCTGTCCCAGATGAAGCCGGTGCCCGATTGATCCTGGCCGTCCGGCATCGGGCTGCATCGCTTCGAGCTTGCCGGCCCGCGCGACTACCTGGACCACCGACGGCGAAACGCGCTCGAACAGGTCGATCGAGGTGCGTTCGATGTCGGCGAGCCCGCCGCGAGGCGTAACGGTGCGCGGCGTCGATGCCGAGAATAGCATGCGGTCGATAAACGGCTGGGCAAAGTAGAAGCCCAGGACTCCCAATACGGTAATGAGCAACAGCAACGGCGTGCGATCACGCATACATGGGCTCCTGAGCGCGCATCGACGATTCGACCGGAGGGAGCATAGGTCGCTTGCCGAAGTCGCTCAATTGCGCCCCGGCGGAGGCCACCAACCGGAGCTGCGCCTATTGCGGAACGATGTCGAGTTCCTTGGCCAACGCTCGCCAGTGTTCCTGCTGCTGCCGGATGAACTGGCCGGTGCTCTCGGGCGTGCCGGCGCCTTCGGTCGCAAGGCCGAACGGATAGCAGCCGCTGCTGGATTTCCGGACCCTTGAGATACTCGCCGATCTCGCGGTTGAGCCGCGCGACGATGTCGGCCGGCGTGCCGGTCGGCGCGACAACGCCGAACCAGCCGTTCATGACGACGCCCGGCACGGTCTCGTTGAGGGACGGCAGGTCGGGCAGGCCCGGAAAACGCTGCTCCGAGGTGATGGCGAGCCGCCGCACCTTGCCGGCCTGCACGACCGCGTTCGCGGCGGCGATCGAGCTGATCATCACCTGCGTCGACGCCGCTCGCGACGTCCTGCGTCATCTGCGCGGCGGAGCGATAGGGCACCTCGATCAGGCCGAGGTCGGCGCGCCGGTTGAGCAGCTTGGCGGCGAAGGCCGCCGCGCCCGCGGTCGTGTCGAAGGCGATCGAGAGCTTGCCGCGGTTGGCCTTGGCGTAGGCGATGAACTCGGGCAGCGGATGCGACCGGCAACGTCGGCATTCACCGACAGCATCTGCGGGCCGAGGCTGCAGACCATCGCGACCGGCGTGAAATCGCGTGCCGGATCGTAGGGAAGCTGCTTGAACGACACCAGGTTGATCGCCATGCCGGATGTGTTGGTGAACAGCAGCGTGTAGCCGTCGGGCGCCGCGCGGGCGACCGCCTGATGCGCGACGATGCCGGACGCGCCCGGCATGTTCTCGACCACGATCGGTCTGGCCGAGGTCGCGCGAGACGCCGTCGCTCAGCAGCCGCGCCATCACGTCGGTCGCGGCGCCCGGTCCGGTCGGGACGATCAGCTTGATCGGCCGGCTCGGCCAGGACTGAGCCGATGCGTGCGCCGATGCCACCAGCGCAAAGCAGATCAGCAAGCGCGACGAAGGATTTTCATTCTGCACCCTGCGGTTTCTCAGAATTGCCGGCAGTGTATGGTAGCCGCTGAGCTTGGCAAGCGATGAGGGCGCAATGAGCGGTGAGCTTTTGTTGGTCGGCAGCATCCCGCTCGATACGCCGCAGGAGGTGTTCGAAACGTTCGGCGCCCCGCTGGGGAAATATCTGTTTGCGATGCCGGACGGCGAGGTCGGCCCGCGCCGCCACTGGATCAGCCGCGTGCACTATCAGGTGCTGGCCGCCCATCCGGAGCTCGAGGTCGTGCAGCGGCCGGCGCCGGACGAGAACGGCGTCGAGCGGCAGTTTCCGCGCAACGCCGCCGACGCCTGGTGGTTCAAGGTCAAGGACGGCGTGAAGCAGGTTCGTTTCGGCGATCCCGGCTGGCGGCTCGGCTACGCGCGCGACGCCATCAACTCCTATTTCGTGTTCCAGGTGATGAAGGAGCAAGGGCGTGCTGCCGCCGCATCTGCGCTTCCAGGTCTCGATCCCGATGGTCAACAGCGTGCTGCCGCCGCGCATCTTCCCGGACCGCGACGATCTCGAAAAGATCAGGCCGGGCTACGAGGCCGCGACCCGCGCCGAGATCGCGACGATCGTCGAGAAGATTCCGGCAGCCGAACTTGCCATCCAGTGGGACTGCTCGACCGAGGTGCAGGACGCCTACGGCAGCATTCCTGGCTTTCCGCTCGACGGCGCGGTCGAGCGCAACCTCGACCGAGGTACGCAACCTGTCGCCGCACATCCCGCACGGAAGTCGCGCTCGGCTATCACTTCTGCTTCGGCACGCTGGGCGGCTGGCCGCGCTTCCAGCCGGACGATCTCGGTCAGGCGGTTGAGCTCGCCAATGCGTTCGTCGCGGCATCGGGCCGGCGGGTCGACTGGATTCATATTCCCGTGCTCGACCGCACCGACGACGCGTTCTTCGCGCCGCTGGCGAAGCTGAAGCCGCAGGGTGCGCGGGTCTATCTCGGCGCGATCCACAACATGGAACGGTTCGGCGAACGGATCGCAACGGTCCGCAAATATCTGCCGGAGTTCGGCCTCGGCGCTTATTGCGGGTTCGGGCGGCTGCCGCGTTCCGAGCTGTCGGCGATCCTCATGGATCATCTCAAGGCGGTCGAGATCGCAAGCGGAAATCCAAATTGACGGCCACGGCGTCCGGGCGTTTGCCGCTCGATCGTTCCAAACTCCGCCTGCAAACCCGGGCGCATCGTGCTAATGTTTTTAACGTGCGGGCATGTTTGCGGCATCAGAGGCGCGCGAGGAGCGTCGCATGACAGCCTTCGATCGAGTACGAACTCTATGCGCTGCCATTACTTTCGCGATCGCCGGATCGGTCATATCGAGCGCGGCCGATGACCTGGCCGAATGCAACAGCGACCGGAACAGCTCCGAGATCAGGATTGCCGCCTGCTCAAGGGTAATCCAGGCCGGTTCGGCGAAGGAGAGCGATCTTAGATTGGCACTCGCCCACCGCGCCGACGCCTACCGCCGCCTTGGCGAGTACGAGCGCGCCCTCGCCGAGTACAGCGAACTGCAGCGTCGCACCGGAGGGGATGGTATTAGCGCGTATATCGGCAGCGCTCTGGTCTATATCGAGATCGGTCAGCGAGATCGCGCCGTTGCGGCGCTGAATGAAGCGATCCAGTTCTACAGCGAAGCGATCAAGCGCGAACCAAACGGGAAGTGGCACTTTGGCTGGCGGGCGTTTGCCTATCGGTATACAGGAGCCTTCGACTTGGCCATTGCCGACTACGACGCAGCAATTGCACTGGAACCGAGCTTTTCGTTTTGGCGCACAAATCGGGCCGAGGTTCAATTCTACAAAGGCGATCTGACCAAGGCTCACGCCGACTTTACCGAGGTTATCGAGCGGAGCCCGGACGATGCTTGGACCCGCACCATGCGCGGCCGCGTCTACGAACAAGGCTGGGCAATTCGATCACGCCATCTTCGATCACGACGCCGCCATTGGAACCAACGCGAAGCTCGTACAAGCCTACACCAACCGCGCTCGTGCCCTCGAAGGTCTGGGCGCTCGTGACCGCGCGCATGCGGATAACGAGACAGCTTTGAAGCTGCATCCGTATGCAGGTCTGCAATACAGCGCCGCCGGCGTCATATTCGAACAAGGGGGACGTCGAGAGCACGCGCTGGCTGAATTCGAGGCGGCGCTGAGGCTTCAGCCGAACCTGCTGTCAGCCATCAAGGGCCGCGACCGGGTCAGGGCGGCGATCGCGGCGGGCTCCGGTCGCAAATAAGGTCGAGTTGCGATCGCTGTTCGCGGGCGATTTCCAGCTTTGGCGATCGTGACGCCGTCGCGCTTGCGAGCACTTCAAAATGACGACCACCACGTCCAGGCCAGCTTGCCCATTCCGGCGGCGACCACGCAGGCAATCAGGACCAGGAAGATTGTGACCGCGAGGTTGGCCTGCTTCTTGAATTCCTGAAAGCTCGCGCTGATCCGCGTGGGCCGCCGGAACAACATCGTGCGCACGAACAGTACGATCGGGATGGCGGCCGCGATAAAGACGAGGATTTTGAATAGCATGGTGCGCCGTTCGTAGTCGCCGCGTGTGGCCCGCGCAATGGGCAGGTTCGCAAACCGGAAGCGTCCGGTTCAGTCCGGTATCGGAATCACGATCACGTCGCCGTCCGGCGCTTTCGCGAACAGCCGCTCGACGTCGGCGCGGCGGCGCTCCAGCGCCAGCCGCTGGTTGATATATCCCTTGTCGGTGATCTCGTTGGCGTCGATCGACGGGGTATCCGGCAGCAGCATGACGCGCGCGATGCGCTCCGACGAGCCGCGGTGCTCGGCGTTCCACTTGGCGAGCGCGTTGCGAACATGCTCGCGGACCGCGGGATGACGGGCAAGCTCGGGCAGGGGACATTCGGCCCCGATCAGCCGGTGGCAGCCGCCCGGATTGAGCCAGGCGAGCAGCCCGATGGACGCGCGGTTCTCACCGGCGATGATCGCGTCCTGCAACACCGGCGAACTCGCCGCCAGCACGCCGACGCGAAGCGCGCCGACTCCGACCCACGTGCCGGTGGTGAGCTTGAAGTCCTCGGTCAGTCGGCCGTCGAAGGCGATGCCGCGCTGCGGCTCGGCCACGTCCGTGAAACGCACGGCGTCGCCAGGCTTGTAAAATCCTTCCGGATCGAAGGCGTCCGCAGTTAGATCGGGACGCCGCCAGTAGCCCGGCGTGACGTTCGGTCCGCGCACGCGGACTTCGATCTTCTGACCGGCGGGCACCAGCTTGAGCTCGACGCCCGGCACCGGCACGCCGATCGGTCCGGCGCGATCGATGAAAAAATGCGCGGCGGTGGCGAGCGGCGAGGTTTCGGTGGTGCCCCACGAGGACGTCATCGGCACGCGTTGGCCGGTGACACGCTCGGACACGGCTTCGAGCCGAGCCCACAGATCCTGCGGGAGCGCGGCGCCTGCGTAGAAGATCAGGCGCAGTTTGGCGAAGAACGATCGCGCCAGCGCCTCGTCGTTCTCCAGGTACGGCAGCAGCGCGGCGTAACCGGCCGGGACGTTGAAGTAGATCGTCGGCGAGATCTCGCTGAGATTCCTCACCGTCTGTTCGATCAGGCCCGGCACCGGACGGCCACCATCGATGAACAGCGTGCCGGCGTGGCGCAGCACCAGATTGAAATTGTGATTGGCGCCGAACGTATGATTCCACGGCAGCCAGTCCAGCAAGGTGAGCGGCCCCTCATCGAGGAACGGCCAAATCTGCGCAAGCTGCTGCTGGTTTGCCGTGAGCATGCCGTGGGTGTTGATCACGCCCTTCGGTAGGCCGGTCGAGCCGGACGTGAACAGGAACTTGGCGATGGTGTCGGGGCGGATCGCCGCTGCGGCCTGCTCCAGCGACGGTTCCGGACGCGTCTCGGCCATCGTTTCGAATAGCGTCACGCCGGGCAGGTTTGCGCCGTTGCGGCCGGTGAGGATTTCTACATCGGCGAGATCGAGCGCCGCCAGCGAACGGGCGAACGGACCGGTGTCGGCGACGTAGATCAGTCCCGGCTCGAGCAGCGCGGCGATGTGCTTGAGCTTGGCGTGGTCCTGGCTCTGCAGCGAATAGGCGACCGAGATCGGCGCGACCGGGACGCCCGCGGTATGGCCGGCGAGCGTCAGCAGCGCGTGGTCGACGCTGTTGCCAGACAAAATCATGACCGGCCGTTCGGCGCTCAGGCCGCGTTCGATCAGCCCCTGTGCCAGCGCATCGACGAGATTGCGCGCCTCCTCGTAGGTCAGTTCGCGCCAGGCCGCGGTGGCGTCGCGCTCGGCGAGGAAAAGGCCGTCCGGATTGCGCTCGGTCGCGGCCCGGAACAGCCGAGCGAGGCTCGGCTCATAGGAGCCCAGCGGCGTTGCCGAACGACAGCCGCAGGCTGCCGTCGGGCGCCTCCTGGCGGACGACCGCCGGCGTGGCGTAGGCAATCGGACGCAGTGGCGCCGGCATCAGGCTCCTCCCGACGGGCCGTTGGCTCCGTCCAATCTGTCCCCACGGTTTCGACGGGTGACTTGAAGCATCATAATGCACAATGGCAGGGTAGGGAGCGACCCGCAGCCGTGGGTCGGGAAGCCCAGGATCAACATGACCGACGCGAATTCCAATCCCGCGACCCTGGTGACGGCCGCCCTTCTCGTCATCGGCGACGAAATCCTGTCCGGACGTACCAAGGACAAGAACATCGGCTACATCGCCGAGTATCTCACCGCAGTCGGCATCGACCTGATGGAGGTCCGCGTCGTCGGCGACGAGGAATCGGCCATCGTCGACGCGCTCAATGCGCTGCGCGACCGCTACACCTACGTCTTCACCACCGGCGGCATCGGCCCGACCCACGACGACATCACCGCCGACTGCGTCGCCAAGGCGTTCGGTGTTTCGATCGACGTCGATCCGCGCGCGCTCGCCATCCTGGAGGAGCGCGTGGCGGCGACCGGCTCGCGAGATGAACGAGGCGCGCCTGCGCATGACCCGCATCCCCAAGGGCGCCGACCTCGTGCTCAACAAGGTCTCGGGCGCGCCCGGCATCTGGATCGGCAATGTGATCGTGATGGCAGGCGTGCCGTCGATCATGCAGGCGATGCTCGACGAGGTCGCGCCCAAGCTCAAGACCGGCAGTGCGCATGCTGTCCGAGACCGTGCTGGCCAATGCGCGGGAAGGCGACATCGGCAGCCAGCTCGGCGAGATCGCCAAGGCCAATCCCGAGGTCGCGATCGGCAGCTATCCGTTCTTCGACCCGCAGCGCGGCCCAAACACCAACGTGGTGCTGCGGGCGCGGGATGCCGCCAAGCTCGCGGTCGCCAAGAAGGCCGTGGAGGACATGCTGGTGCGGGTGAGGGGGGCGCAAACGAGCGGGGTCTGACGGCGGCTTCTCGGCGTGTGCTGCACCCAGCGCCGAAGCCCGTGGACGGTGCGGTCGCTGCGTTCGATTTTATCCTCGACCTGAGCTAGAACCGCCCGGAGCTTTTTGCCGGGGAAAAACCATGGCGCAGCCGATGCCGACGATATCGCAACAGCAGCAGAAGGCGTTTCCGGTGTCGTGGGACCAGTTCCACCGCGACGCCCGCGCGCTGGTCTGGCGGCTCGCCGGCGTCGGGCCGTTCGAGGCCATCGTCTGCGTGTCGCGCGGCGGCCTCGTCCCGGCGACGATCGTGGCGCGCGAGCTCGACATCCGGCTGATCGAGACCGTCTGCGTGGCGAGCTATGCGCACAAGACGCAGGGCGATATCCGCGTTCTCAAGGGGGTCGCGCCGGGCATCGTGGCGCTCGGCGGAGGTGAAGGGAAGGGTGTGCTGATCGTCGACGACCTGGTCGATACCGGCAAGACCGCCAAGGTAGTGCGCGACCTCTTACCGAAGGCGCATTTCGCCACCGTCTACGCCAAGCCAATGGGACGGCCGCTGGTCGATACCTTCATCACCGAGGTCTCGCAGGACACCTGGATCTATTTCCCCTGGGATACCGGCCTTGCCTTTCAGCCGCCGATCCGCGGCAGCGAAACCTGACCGGGCGACACGTCGCCGATACGGAGGACCGATGCTGACCCGCCGCCAGTTTGCTGCCGGTTCGGCGCTTGTGCTCATCGCCGGCCACGGCCGCGAGGCCGCTGCGCAAAGCTATCCCACTCAGCCGATCCGGATATTGGTCGGCTACCCGGCCGGCGGCGGCGTCGATATCGTGGCGCGCTTTCTCAGCGAGCCGATGAAGGCGGCGCTCGGCCAGACCGTGCTGGTGGAGAACCGCACCGGCGCTGCCGCGATGATCGCGGCGAATGCCGTCGCCAAGGCCGCTCCCGACGGCCACACACTGCTGATGGCGGCCTCCGGGGAGGTCGCGATCAACCACCACGTCTACAAGGAGAAGATGACGTACGACCCGATGCGGGAGCTCATTCCGATAACGCTCGTCGGCATCGTGCCGTGCGTGGTGGTAGTCGCGGCGAATTCGCCGGTGAAGACGCCGCAGGACCTGATCGCTTACGCCAAGGCCAATCCCGGTAAGCTGTCGTTCTCGTCCTCCGGCATCAGCAACCCGCAGCATCTCGCGGGTGAACTAATGAACACCATGGCGGGCACCGACGTGCTGCATGTGCCGTATCGCGGCTCGGCGCCGGCGGTGACCGATGTTGCGACCGGCGCCGTCACCATGAGCTTTTCGGAGTCTTGCCGCGGCTCTGCCCCTGATGCAGGACGGCAGGCTGCGCGCGGTCGCCGTTACCTCGCGCGAGCGCATGCCGCAACTGCCGGAGGTTGCTCCGCTGTCCGAAGGCGCGCCCGGACTTGCGGGTTACGAGTTGCTCAACTGGTTCGGCATGTTCGCTACCGCCGGCACGCCCGCCGCGGTAGTGACGCGCCTCAACGAGATCGCCGTGAAGGCGCTAACCGAGCCGAAGCTCGCCGAGACCCTCAACGTGCAAGGCATCGTGACGCGGCCGATGACGGCGGCGCAGTACAAGGCCTTCGTCGATTCGGAAACCGAGAAGTTTGCCGCTGTCATCGAACGGGCGAAAATCAAGCTGTAGATTGCGGGACGCGTCGCGGGCGGGGGCCGGCGATCGGGGCAGACGAAGTCGTCGGCAACCGCTATGATCGGAGCCACGCCGATGCGTCGGAACATCGATCAGAACGGAGACCTGCCATGGACGCCGTGACGCCGAAGTCAAAGCCCGCCGCCGACGAGCATTCCCACGTGGTCCGTCCGGCCGAGATGGAGTGGCAGAAGACGCGCTTTCCCGGCTGCGAGATGAAGACGCTGCTGTTCGATGCCGAAACCGGGCTGGTGACCGCGCTGATGAAGTTCGCTCCCGGCGCGGTGCTGCCCGACCACGAGCACGTCAGGATCGAGCAGACCTTTGTGCTCGAGGGCAAGCTGGTCGACAAGGAAGGTCCGGCCGCCGGGCTCGAAGTCGTGAAGGGCGAGTTCGTCTGGCGCGAGCCCGGCAGCCGGCACGTCGCCTGGACGCCGGAAGGCGGGCTGATGCTCGCCATGTTCCAGATCCCGAACAAGTTCCACGAGAAGGACGGCCGCATCACCGACAGCGCCGGCCAGGACTGGGCGGCGATCTGGGGCCACGCGCTCAAGGACTGAGGCCGGCGGCGAGGCTCGCCCACCACCGTCGAGCGCCTTGCCTGCCCCGCACGGACGCGCGCGAAAAGCCTGCACGTTCCGCATCGATGCGCTAGAACGCCGCGCAGGCCGCGTGGTGGAATGGTAGACACAGCAGACTTAAAATCTGCTTCTGGGTAACCGGAGTGCCGGTTCGAGTCCGGCCGCGGCCACCAACGACTGCCGGGCGGATGGGTTGCCATGAGAAACTTCGTACGGCCGGCTTTCGTGCGAGCGGGAGCAACCGGCATCGTCATGCTGACGCTGATCGCATCTGCCGCGGCGCAGTATCGTTCGCTGCCGCCTCCGCCTCAGCAGCCGATGCTGGCGCCGCCGTCCGCGCCGATGCTACCGCCGTTGCCGACGCCGATGTTACCCCCGCGCCCGACGCCGGAAATAGGTGCGCCGCCGGAATTGGCGGTTCCGGAAGGCGAGGCGCGCCAGATCGAGCGGGTGTGCATCGAGAAGGAGATGTGCGTCGATGTGCCGGTGTCGCCGAGACCGCCGCCGGGTTCGAGCGAGCGGAAATAACCGCCCGCCGGCCGTTTGACGGCCATGCCCTTGACGAGCTTTGCTTGGTCGTGTACTTTGCGCTGTAAAGTTCGGGGTGGTGATGCAGGATTTCCGCAAGGCGCTCGCCGATATCGACGCGATCAAGGGCCAAGTCGCGCGGGCGACGCAGTTCCGCGGCTACGGTCCCGCCACCGTGGCGCTGACCGGTGTGGTGGCGCTGCTCGCCGCGGGCATTCAGGCAATTTGGCTGGACAATCCCGCTGAGCAGGTTTCAGCCTATCTCGCGATCTGGGTCAGCGCAGCGGTGATATCCGCTCTGCTGATCGGAACCGAAGCCATCACTCGCTCGCGGCGGCTGCACTCCTCACTCGCGGACGAAATGATCTATGCGGCGATCGAGCAACTCATTCCCCCGGCGGTGGCCGGCACGCTTCTGACCTTTGTGCTGGTTCGCTTTGCGCCCGGCAGTGCATGGATGCTTCCGGGCCTGTGGCAGATTTTGTTCAGCCTCGGCGTGTTCGCGTCGTGCCGGCTGCTGCCGAAACCGTTGTTCGTCGCCGGCGCGTGGTACCTGGCGTCCGGTCTCATCTGTCTCGTCATCAGCGCGGGTGGAGCGATCCTGTCGCCGTGGGCCATGGCCATCCCGTTCGGTGTCGGGCAGTTGCTTGCGGCGGGGATCCTGTACGCGACGCTTGGGGAGCCCGATGGCGAAGAGTGATCGTCCGAAAAAAGCCGGCACCGGGCGCTTTGCCTATGAAGGGCTCGACCGCGTCATCCATGAGAAGGCGCGGCTGGGTGTGCTGACCTCGCTGATCGCGCATCCGAAAGGGCTGGTCTTTGCCGACCTCAAGCGGTTGTGCGGGCTGACCGACGGCAATCTGAGCCGTCACCTGCAGGTGCTGCAGGAGGCCGGGCTGGTCGAAATTCTCAAGGGCTACGAGCAGAACCGTCCGCAGACGATCTGCAAGATCACACCCAGCGGCCGGCGGCGCTTTCTGAACTATCTCAGCGTGCTCGAACAGGTCGTGCGCGATGCAGCGGACGCGGCCGCGTTCGTCGGCGACACCGCACCGTCGCGCGCATAACCGCTTTCGTGTTTTTTTGGCTGGAGACTTTACAATGCAAAGTACTCTCGGATGTAGAAGGAAACTGCACGTCGCCATCATCATGGATGGCAACGGCCGCTGGGCCACGGCGCGCGGGTTTCCGCGTACTGCCGGACACCGTGCCGGCGTCGAGACCGTGCGGCGGGTCTGCGAAGCCGCTTCTGATCTCGGCGTAACGACGCTCACGCTGTTTGCGTTCTCGGCCGACAACTGGCGGCGCCCGCCGTCGGAGGTGGGAGCGTTGATGGATTTGCTGCGCCGCTATCTGCGGGCCGAAATCGCAAAGCTGCTCGACAACGGAACGCGGCTGACCATCATCGGGCGGCGCGACCGATTGCCCAGCGATCTGGCGGAGGACCTTGCCGACGCCGAGGCAGCCACCGCCGCCGGCGAGGCACTACATTTGCGGATCGCGCTCGACTACTCGTCGCGCGATGCCATCCTGCAGGCTGCGTCCGTCGCCGGTGACGGAGCGTGCCTCACCCGCGAAGCCTTCGGCCGACTGCTGTCCGGGCGTGACGCCAGCGGTGATGTCGATCTGCTGATCCGCACCGGCGGCGAGAAGCGGCTCTCCGACTTTCTGTTGTGGGAGTGCGCCTATGCTGAACTTCACTTCACCGCCCGCATGTGGCCCGACTTCGACGGCGACGACCTCGCGACCGCGGTGACCGACTTCCATGGCCGCGAGCGCCGCTTTGGGGCGGTCGGCGTCGCCGAGGTGCACGCCGGCCTGATTCCAAGCGCCGCCTGAGATTGCAACCGCCGCCGCAGCGATGACCCGCCACAGACGATGTGGCGGGCACGGATCACTGCGCCCGCAAGGAAGCCGCCATGCGCATCCTGCTCGTCAATGTGCCGCATCCCGCAATCGGCAGCCGCATCCCGGACGATCACCTGCCGCCGCTCGGCCTGCTTGCAATTGGGGGACCGCTGATCGACGACGGTCATCAGGTCGAATTGCTGGACGGCGAGTTCGGTCCGATGCCGACGCCCGCCCTCGTGGCGGAGTCCGTACGGCGTGCGCCGGACGCTGTGCTGTTCGGACATTCGGGTTCGACATCCGGCCACCCGGTGATCGCCGAAGTCGCACGCGCCATCTCGGCGGCGTTGCCAGCGGCAGTCATCGTCTATGGTGGTGTGTTTCCCACTTACCACTGGCGGGAAATCCTGGCTGAGGAGCCTTACGTCGATGCGATTGTGCGCGGGGAGGGCGAGGAGACCGTGCGGCAATTGATGGCGGCGCTCGAACGGCAATCGCCGCTTGCCAGCGTGCGCGGCATCGCCTTTCGGGACAACGGCCGGCCGGTCGCGACCGCGCCGGCGCTCATGATCCGCGATCTCGACGCCTACCGCGTCGGCTGGGAGCTGATCCACCACAGCCGCTACAGCTACTGGGGCGGACTGCGCGCCGTGGTCGTGCAGTTCTCGCGCGGCTGTCCGCATCTCTGCAACTATTGCGGCCAGCGCGGCTTCTGGACGCGCTGGCGTCATCGTGATCCGGTCCGGTTCGCGCGCGAGCTGGCGCGGCTTTATCGCGAGCACGGCGTGCGCGTCATCAATTTCGCGGACGAGAACCCGACCGTTTCCAAGAAGGTCTGGCGGCGTTTTCTCGAAGCGTTGATCGCCGAGGATGTTTCGTTGATTCTCGTCGGCTCGACGCGCGCCGGCGATATCGTCCGGGACGCCGACATTCTCCATCTCTACAAGCGGGCCGGCTGGGAACGCTTCCTGCTGGGCCTCGAGAGCACCGACGACAAGACGCTCGATCTGATCCGCAAAGGCGCCAGCAGTTCGATCGATCGCGAGGCGATTAGCCTTCTGCGCAAACACGGCATCCTTTCGATGGCAACCTGGGTCGTCGGCTTCGAGGAGGAGACCGACCGCGATTATTGGCGCGGCTTGCGCCAGCTTCTGTCTTACGATCCCGACCAGATCCAGATGCTTTACGTCACGCCCCACCGCTGGACGCCCTACTACCGCTTTGCGGTGGCCCGTACGGTGATCCAGACCGACCGGCGGCGCTGGGACTACAAGCATCAGGTGCTGGCCACGCGTCACATGCGGCCTTGGCGCGTGCTGCTCTGGTTCAAGTTCATCGAAATGGTGATGCAGTCGCGGCCCCGCGCGCTCTATCGCGTGCTGCTGCATCCCGACCGCGGCTTGCGGCACGCCATGCGCTGGTACACGCAGATGGGCCGGCGGGTATGGCCGTACGAAATCCGCAACTTCCTGCGCGACCCGCTGCGCAAGGACGGCCCGACCGTCGCGGAATTTTGGGGCGCCGCGCAGGATGCCGAGGAAGAGTCGATGGCGGTCCGTCCGTTTTCGGCGCACGCGCCGGCGCCCGCCGCAGCAGTCGAGGCCCGGGCGCTTCACGTCAGCCGATTGTGACCATCCCGCTCCAGAACTGCTGGCCGGCGCTGGTGTCGACGTCGTACTTGCGCACGAAATTGAGCCGGCCATCCTCCCCGATGCGGTAGACCATGAGGCCGGCGGTCAGTGTTTTGATCTCATCGCCGTCGCGCACCAGGATCGGCCGGATGCTCGCCGCCACGAGGAGCCGTCCGTCCGGATCGATGCCGAAAGTGCGCAGATGGATGCCGTGGCCGTCGACGGTCTCAATGAGTGTCGGCTCGCCGGTCGTCGGGTCGATCGCGAACGCCGCGATGCTGTTCTCGCCACCGGCGAAGACCTTACGGCCGCCGTCGTCGGCCTCGCGCTGGTTGCGGTTCGTCACGTAGACGAAGCGTCCGTTCGGGTGGGCATGGATCGCTCCAGCCTGCTGCCCGGGCTTGGCGCGTGCGAGGTGTGCGAGCGTGTCCCTGACGAACAGTGGATCTAGGCCGGGTGTGCCGTCGCTTTGCAAGGCGTAGACCGCCAGCCGGTTCTGCCGTTCGATCGAGACCAAGACCCACGGCTTCGTGGGATGGAAATCGATGTGCCGCGGGCCGAAGCCTATGCCGCCGTCCGGCGCAATCGAAGCCTTGTCGGTCAGCAAGCCGCTTCTGAAGTCGTAGAGCTTCAGCGCGCCGGGGTCCTCGGCCTCGTCGGCGGCAGCGTTGTTGCCGCGTGCGACCAGGATGGCGGTGGAATTACCGGGCGTGGTCAGGATCTGATGGGCGTAGATACCGGCGTCGAGCGGCTTTGGTTGTTCGACCTGCGCACCGATCGTGCCGTCCGCAGCAAGGTGGTGCACCGAAACGCCGCTCGGATTGTTGTAGGCGATCAGCAGAAATCCGCCGGTGCGGTCGGCGCTGACGTGCAGCGGCCGCGAAGGTAGCGCCACCGCGTCGCCGTGCGGTTGTAGCACGCCGGTCGCCGGGTCGACGCGGAAGGCGTTGACCCAATGCCGGTCGCCGGCAACGCCCGGCCCGCCGTTGCTCGACACCACGTAGAACCAGCGCCGCGAGGGATGCAGCCAGGCATATTGGACATTCGCCGGCAGCGTGACCGATGCGCGCTTCTGCAGCGCAGCCGCGTCGAAGTCGATGTCATAAAGGTCCAGTCGCGGGCCGGCACTGGCATAGAGAACGGTCTTGGCTGGCACGCGGTCGCTCCCGGTGTTAGTGCCGGCAATCCCCGGCTCGTTTTCGGCGGCCAACTTCCTTAAGCTACCTGTCACACAGATCAACAGGTCAGTCGGGGTGTGGACGATGCGTCTCAAGGACAAGGTTGCGGTGATCGTCGGGGCGGGCCAGTCGCCCGGCACCGGCATGGGCAACGGCCGTGCCACGGTGCTGCGCTTCACGCAGGAGGGCGCGAAGGTGCTCGCCGTCGACAACAACCTCGCCTCCGCCGAGGAAACCGTCGCGATGGCGAAGGAGGGCAGCCGCGGCGAATGCGTCGCCTGGGAAGCCGACGTCACCCGCGAGAAAACGCTTGCAAGCGATGATCGCGGCGGCGCGCAAGCGCTGGGGCCGCATCGACATCCTGCACTACAATGTCGGCGTGAGCCTCGCCGGCGGCGACGCGCCGATTCTGGAGATCACCGAAGAGGCGTTCGACCGGGTCTGCACCATCAACTTGCGCGGTTGCATGATGTCGGTGAAGCATGCGCTGCCGGTGATGCGGGAGCAGCGCTCCGGCGTCATCCTCACCATCTCGTCGCTGGCCGCCTGGGAGATGTATCCGTACGTCACCTACAAGGCGACCAAGGCAGCGATGATCGCCTTCACCCAGCAGATGGCCATTCAGAACGCCGAGTACGGCATTCGCGCCAACGTCATCCTGCCCGGCCTGATGGATACGCCGATGGCGGTCGACACCCGCGCGCGCCACAGCGGCAAGAGCCGAGCCGAGGTCGCGGCGGCGCGCGACGCCCAGGTGCCGCTGCGCAACCGCATGGGAACCGCCTGGGACATCGCCAATGCGGCGCTGTTCCTCGCTTCCGACGAGGCTAATTTCATCACCGGCGCTGCGCTGCCGGTCGACGGCGGCTCGCTGGTCAAGATCGGTTGAGGCGCGCTCCGTCGTCGCGCCCGGTTGGGCCGTCATCATGACGGCGCATTTTCCGGGCAGAGGCGATTTTGTCTACAGCACCAGAGATTTACCGGCTGGCCCGCGAGGCGGTTGTGGTGGAGTTCGACGCGGGCATATGGGCAGGATGGTCTTGACCGCGAGATGCCTCAGGCGGTGCGCGTCCGCTGCGGTGGCTGGCAGTGTGATGGTCGTCGTCCTGGCGATGGCGCTCGGCGGCTGCTCGACGCCGGGCATGGACAGCTCGTTCACGGTGTTCGCCGACCCCGCGAAGTATCTTTATTACTCGTGCGACCAGATCAACGCGCAGTTGAAGCACTGGACAACGCGCGAGCAGGACCTTCGGCTGCTGATGGAAAAGGCCGAGAAGGGCGCGGGCGGCGCATTGGTCAATCTTGTCGCCTACAAGGCCGACCACGTCGCCGCCACCGAGGAACTGAGGCTCCTCAACAAGGCCGCGCGCGAGAAGAACTGCAGCACCCCTGGAAACTGGGGCAGCAATACCGTCATCCGCTGACGCACGTACCGTTCAGAACGGAACATTGCGCGGGAACAGCACGCGGGCAACGTCCCTGAAGATCGCGCTGGCCACATCGGGCTTGTCCTTCGGCTGCTGCTGGCTGTTGACGAACGAGATAATCGTCGCGTCTGCTTCGGGCAGGTAATAGGCGCCAGTATTGTAGCCGGTGATGCCGCCGGTATAGCCGAACCAGCCGGCCGAGCAGCCGATGCCGAGGCCGAATGCGAGGTTCGGTTTGCCGACCGGGAGGCAAGTCAGCCGCGCCTTCTGCGTGGCGGCGCTGTTGGTCGTGCCGGTGACGTAGGCTTTGACCCAAATCTTCATGTCGGCCATGTCGGAGATCATGGCGCCCGCCGCCCACGACACCGACGGCGGCAGCGAGACGCTCTCGTCCTGCCAGGCTCCCTTCGCGTCGAGCATGTAGCCGTGCGCGTAGGGGGACGGCATGGCCGGATCGGTAACCGGGAAGGTCGTGTTGCGCAGCGCCAACGGAACGAGCAAACGGGTTTCGATTTGACGTTCGACGGAGTCCTTCGTCACCGCCTCGACGATCATGCCGAGCAACATGTAGTTGGTGTTGCTGTAGTTGTATTGGGCGCCCGGAGCGAACAGCCGCGGCTGGTCGAGCGCCAGTTGCAGCCAATGGTGACGGTCGAATTTTGCATTCGGCTTGATGTCCAGCGCCTGGAATGCAGGCAGCGCGTAAAGGTCGATCAGGCCGCTGCGCATGTCCATCAATTGCCGGACGGTAATGCGGTCGGCGTCCGGCATCTTGACGTTGAGATTGAACTTGGAAACGGGATCGTCGAGGCCGAGCCGGCCCTCGTCGATCAGCTGGAGCAGCACGGTGATGACGAAGGTCTTGGTGTTGCTGCCGATACGGAACTTGTCGTTGACCGACATCGCAACGTGCGGCGACAACTGACCCGCGCCAATTCCCTTGACGAAGGAACGGCCGCCGGATGCCCAGACGCCGATCGCCGCGCCGGGCACCGGCTGACTGCCGCCATACGATTTGAGATTTGCCGTCACGGCCTGCTCGATCGCCGCCTGCGTCGCGGCGTCCAGGTTTGTCACCGCTGCATCCAATGCGTGCGACGGACCGGAGCCTTCTGTTACCGCCAAAAGGCAACAGGAGATGAATGCGCCCAACCGAAAGTGCCGAATTCGAGTGAAACATCGTGGCCTCTGGTGATTGTTGCTTTTCCTGAGAATGACCTTTGCACGCAACGAGCATGCGACACTAGCCTTCGCAAATGCATGTGAGATTGATCGGCAGCGCCGCGAACTCAGTGCGCTCCCTCTCCCCATTGGGGGAATTGGGGGAGAGGGTTGGGGTGAGGGGGTTACGAACTCTCGATAGACCTTAACCCCTCATCCCACCCCTCTCCCTATGGGAGAGGGAGCAGACCGATTAAGCCTCAAGAAATCGTCGAAGAAGTCGAGTGCAAGTCGATCGTCCGCAGCCGCAGCGCGTTGAGCACCACGCTCACCGACGACAGCGCCATCGCCGGCGGCCGCCACCACCGGCGAAAGCAGGATGCCGAACACCGGGTAGAGGATGCCGGCGGCGATCGGCACGCCGGCGGCGTTGTAGACGAACGCCAGAGAACAGATTCTGCCGGATGTTGCGCATTGTCGCGGCCGACAGCCTGCGGGCCCGCACGATGCCGACGAGGTCGCCCTTCACCAGCGTGATGCCTGAGCTTTCGATCGCGACGTCGGTGCCGGTGCCCATCGCGATGCCGACATCGGCGGCGGCCAGCGCCGGCGCATCGTTGACGCCGTCGCCCGCCATCGCCACCACGCGGCCGGCGCGACGCAGCTTTTCGACCACCTCGGCCTTGCCGTCCGGCAGCACCTCGGCTTCGACCTCGGCGATGCCGAGCCGGCGGGCTACCGCCTGCGCGGTGGTGCGGTTGTCCCCGGTGAGCATCACGATGCGCAGTCCGGCTTCGGCGAGCGCCTTGCAGCGCGTCCGGCGTCGTCGGCTTGACCGGGTCGGCGATGGCGATGACGCCGGCGGGCTTGCCGTCGATCGCGACGAAGATCGCGGTGGCGCCGTCCTGGCGCAGCCGTTCCGCCTCTTGATCCAGCGGATCGGTGGCGATGCCGAGCTCCGACAGGAATTTGGCGTTGCCGATCGCCACGCGCCGGCGCTCGACCATGCCGATCGCGCCCTTGCCGGCCGGCGCGTCGAAGCCGAGCACCGGGACGAGCTCGATGCGACGCTCAGCCGCGGCTGCGACGACCGCCTGCGCCAGGGGGTGTTCGCTCGCCCGTTCGACGCTGGCGGCAAAGCGCAGGATTTCGTTGTCCACGAAGCCGTGCGCCGGAACGATGGCGACGACCTTCGGCCGTCCTTCGGTCAGCGTGCCGGTCTTGTCGACCACCAGCGTGTCGACCTTCTCCATCCGTTCGAGCGCCTCGGCGTTGCGGATCAGCACGCCGGCCTGCGCGCCGCGGCCGACGCCCACCATGATCGACATCGGCGTCGCGAGGCCGAGCGCGCACGGGCAGGCGATGATCAGCACGCTGACCGCGGCGACGAGCGCGTAGGGAAGGCGCGGCTCCGGTCCGAACGTCGCCCAGGCGACAAAGGCGAGCGCCGCCACCGCGATGACCGCCGGCACGAACCAGCCCGACACCTGGTCGGCCAGCCGCTGGATCGGCGCGCGCGAGCGCTGGGCCGCGCTCACCATCTGTACGATCTGCGCGATCAGCGTGTCGCGGCCGACCTTGCCGGCGCGCATCACGAACGAGCCGCGACTGGTTGACGGTGCCGCCGATCACCTTGCTACCGGCTTCTTTGGTGACGGGCATCGATTCGCCGGTCACCATCGACTCGTCGATGGCGGAGCGGCCTTCGATCACGTTCGCCGTCGACCGGCACCTTGTCGCCGGGACGCACCCGCAGCTGGTCGCCGACCGCGACCCCATCGAGCGAAACCTCCTCGTCGCTGCCGTCGGCCTTGACGCGCCGCGCGGTCTTGGGCGCAAGCTCGAGCAGCGCGCGGATCGCGCCGGATGTCGCCTCGCGCGCGCGCAGTTCCAGCACCTGGCCGAGCAGCACCAGGACGGTAATGACGGCGGCAGCCTCGAAATACACCGCCACCGCGCCGTCATGGCCGCGGAACGCCGCCGGGAACGCGCCCGGCGCCAAGCGTCGCGACCACGCTGTAGACGTAGGCGACGCCGGTGCCCATCGCGATCAGCGTGAACATGTTGAGATTGCGCGTGACCAGCGACTGCCAGCCGCGCACGAAGAACGGCGCAGCCCGCCCACAGCACTACGGGCGTCGCGAGCGCGAATTGAATCCAGTTCGACGTGGTGCGCGATTGAAGACGTGCAGGCCGAGCAGGTGCTGGCCCATTTCGAGCGCAAAGATCGGCACGGTCAGCACAAGGCCGATCCAGAATCGCCGCGTCATGTCGGCGAGTTCCGGATTGGGGCCGGTCGTCGGCGGTCGCGACCTCCGGTTCGAGCGCCATGCCGCAGATCGGGCAGGTGCCGGGCCCGACCTGGCGGATCTCCGGATGCATCGGGCAGGTGTAGATCGTCGCCTTCCGGCACGTCGTCATGCCGCGGCTTGCCAGCGAGATACTTTTCCGGGTCGGCGGCGAACTTGGTGCGGCATCCGGCGGAACAGAAATAGTAGGGCGCGCCGCGATAGCTGTGGCGGTGCGGCGTCTTGTGCGGATCGACCGTCATGCCGCAGACCGGATCGAGCGCGCTGCCGGCGGCCGGGGCGGTTGTCTGGTGATGCGCGTGCGACGATTCGGTCATTGTCCGGCGGCGGCTTGCGACAGATACCCCCAGGGGGTATATAGCGGGCATGCGACAGGAAGCCAAGGCGTCGTGTTTGCGGCGGCTCAACCGGATCGAGGGCCAGGTGCGCGGCCTCGTGCGGATGGTCGAGGCCGACCGCTACTGCATCGATATTATCACGCAGATTGCCGCGGTGCGCACCGCATTGCGGCGGGCCGAAGAGGAAATCCTCAAGGATCACGTGGCGCATTGCGTCGAGCACGCCATCACCAGCGGCAACAAGCGCGAACAGCGTCGCAAGGTCGGCGAGTTGATGGAAGTCCTGAGCCGCGCTGAGCGCTAGGCGGCTCGCGCCGATCGGTTGAAGTGCACTCACCGCGAGTGACAAAACCGGTGTGCTCGCTCCCCGCAAGCGGGGGAGGGGACGCTGCGGCCAACGCGGAAACCTTCTGACGTCCTTCGCGGCCGCGATTTGCGGTGATCCTCATTTCGCGGCTGCCTTGCAGGCCGTTTGAAAAAAGCGAATATTCATGCCGGTTGCGAATCCCGAAAATTTTGCACTGTCTGCTTTAGGACTTGGAGCCGAGCATTGTTCGCAGGGCATGCCGCGGCAGCGCACCCGGGCACCAACGCCGGCGGAGGCCGGGCGCAGTGGGAGCCCGGAAAGACCTGGGTCTTTGCCATCGGTGTTTTGGCTTATCCCGGCGGTCAGGCTTGGCCGGAAGAAGGTCGACGCGATGCCGATTTGATCGGGCAGCTTCAGGCCCGAGGCGTTCCCCCAGGACAGATCACTTTCATCAAGGACAAGGACGCGACGCTCGCGGCCGTTCGACAGTCGTTTTACGCCGTCATGGCGAAGGCCGCGGCCGATACGACCTTGTGGTTCTACTTTGCCGGGCACGGCACCAGGCGCGAGAGCGGCGTGAGCGAGTTCATGCTGTACGATGCGGGATGGCCGATTGCAGAGGTGTTTTCCACTATCGAGCGGTGGTTTCCAGGAAAGACAGCCCTGCTGTTTGCTGATTGCTGCTATTCCGGCTCGCTGGTGACGGAGGCAATGCTGCGCGCCGGTCGGGTGAGTTACGGCGCCATCACCTCATCACTTGCCTGCACGGTGTCGACCGGCGCCTGGACCTTTACCGAGTGTCTGATCGCCGGGTTACGCGGCGCGATCCCGCTCGGCGCCGATGGAAACGGATTACTCACCTTTGCGGAGCTTGCACGCTATGCCGAGCGGGAGATGGCGTTCAATGACGGACAGCTCTCGACTTGTGTAGCGGCAAACGGTTTCGATCCCGCCCTCGTCCTGGCCACTGGGATGAAGCGGGCACACCCGCTCATCGGTGAATACGTCGAGGCGAGATGGAGTGACGGCAAGTGGTATCCGGGCCGTATCGAGAAAGTGGACGGCAGCAAGTTTTGGATTCGCTGGGTTGGCTACAAGGAGAGCGGGATTGAGGGGATCCAGAGCAGCGACATCCGGCCCTTCGTTCCCCAGCAGCACGCCTCCGGAACCCTTGTCGAAGTCGAATGGCAAGGCAGTTGGCTCCCCGCCGAGGTGCTGACCGGGCGTTGGGGCATGCACCTGGTTCATTACGGAAACTTTGAATCACTCTGGGACGAGTGGGTGTCATCCAGCCGGATTCGGCTCAGATAGCATCAAAGTTCACGCGGCGCGCGACGATGCGGCCATGGCCTCCGAAACGGGTATTTCGACACGCTGCGACGAGTTTGCGCGAGACTGTTCGCCTTCATCCGGCTTTGCAGGCCTAACCAAACCGCTCGCGCGCCAGGGCGGCGCCGCGCCCGAGCGCGGCGAGCTTGGCGTAGGCGATGTCCCAGCGCATCGGCGCCATGCCGCAGTTGGTGCCGGCCACGATGCGTTCGCGCGGCACGACCTTCATGGCCTCGCCGATCACGGCCGCGACCTGTTCGGGAGTTTCGATGTCGTCGCTGGCAACGTCGATGACGCCGATCTGCACTTTTTTCCCGGCGAGGAGCCCCAGCACGCTCATCGGCACGCGCGAGTGGATGCACTCCAGCGAGATTTCGTCGATCCGGCTTCTGGCGAGCGCCGGAAACGTGGTCTCGTATTGCCGCCATTCGCCGCCGAGCGTCGCCTTCCAGTCGATGTTGGCCTTGATGCCGTAGCCGTAGCAGATGTGCACCGCGGTGGTGCAGGTCAGTCCTGCGATCGCGCGGTGCAACGCCTCGATGCCCCAGCCGGCGACCTCGTCCATGTAGACGTTGAAGGCGGGCTCGTCGAACTGGATGACGTCGACGCCGTCGGCGGCGAGCGCCCGCGCCTCGGTGTTGAGGACGTCGGCGAATGCCATCGCCATCTTGATGCGGTCGCCGTAGTGCGCATCCGCGATGGTGTCCACGATGGTCATCGGCCCGGGCAGCGTGAACTTGAGCTTGCGGGTGGTATGGGCGCGGGCGATCTGCGCCTCGTTTCCGTGCACGCGGCCCTTGAGCCGCAGCGCGCCCGTGACCGTCGGCACCATCGCTTTGTAGCGGTCGGCGCGGATTCCCATCTCGACCTTCCGGTCGAAGTCGATGCCCTCGACGTGTTCGAGGAAACCGTGCACGAAATGCTGACGCGACTGCTCGCCGTCGGTGACGATGTCGATGCCGCAATCCTCCTGCAGCTTGAGCGCGAGCAGCGTGGCGTCGCGCTTGGCGTCGTCGAGGGCAGGGCCTTGCAACCGCCATTGCGGCCAGAGCTTGTTCGGCTCCGCGAGCCATGCGGGCTTAGGGAGGCTGCCGGCGATCGTCGTTTCGAACATCATGATGCCTTGGCCTCCTCAGGCGCCTGCCAATTGTAGAGCCAATCATAGCGCCGGATCAGGCGATTGCCGCCCATTGCGGTCAGTGCCAGGTTGCGCACGAGCGCCGGCCCTCCGCCCAGATGATAGGTCGTCCCGTTGCGCCGCGCAGCCCGTTGCGCGCGCCCCGTGCGCGACCGGCGCTGGCGCTCATAGCTGCGCATGGCGCGCGGGATATCCTCTGGCGTGGCGGCGATGCAATGGGCGAGCACCGCGGCGTCCTCGATCGCCATCGCGCCGCCCTGCGCCAGGAACGGCAGCATGGGATGCGCCGCATCGCCGAGCATCGTGACCGGGCCTTCGCCCCAGCGGTAGATCGGGCTGTGGTCGTAGAGCGCCCACTTCTGCCATCGCTGGGGAGCGGCAAGCAGGATCTGGGTCTCGATCGGCCAGGTCGTCGGCCGAAAACGATTGATCACGTCTCGGCGTTCCGCCGGCGCGTTCCAGCCTTGATCCCTCCAGCGGTCGCGCACGATCGCCACCACGTTGATCAGGCGGCCGCCCTTGACCGGGTAGTGCACGAGATGGGCGTTCCTGCCGAGCCAGAGATGGACGGTCGGACCTCGCAGATCCTCGGAGACCGCTTCGGCTGGCGCCAGCGCCCGCCAGGCGATGTGCTCGGCAAAGCGCGGCGGCGCTGCGTCGCCTAGCCGCCGGCGCAGGCGCGACCACAGGCCGTCGGCGACGACGAGCGCGAGGCCGCGCGCCTCGATCGAGTGACCGGCGGCGAGCCCCGCGATGGTGACGCCGTCGGGGTAATGCGCGAAATCCTCGACCCGCACCCCGAGGTGAAGCCTGATATCGGGATGCGCCAGCACCGCTTCGAGCAGCACCGCCTGCAGGTCGCCGCGATGAATGACCCAATACGGCGCGCCGTAACGCCGAGCGATGTCGGCGCCGAGCGGGGCCCTCGCCAGCTCGCGGCCGGACGGCACGGTCATTACCCTGAGGTCCTCGGGTACGACGACGCTCGGCTCCAGCCGGTCGCGAAGTCCCAAGGCCAGCAAGACGCGCGACGCATTGGGCGAGAGCTGGATGCCGGCGCCGGCTTCCTCCAGCCGTTCGGCCTGCTCGTAGATCGCTACCCGGAATCCGGCCTGGGCGATGGCCAACGCCGCCGTGAGGCCCCCAATCCCCGCGCCGGCGATCATGACGGTGCGCGAGGTGGCGGCCACGGGACGATCTCCCCGAGGATGGTCAGGCGGTTTCGATTTCCTTCAGCGCGCACTCCGCGGGGCGTGCGGCATGTGGATCGAGCGACGGATCATGCCGGAACAGGGTCGAGCAATACGGGCAGATGATCTCGTCCGCGTTGCCCATGTCGAGGAAGACATGGGGGTGGTCGAACGGCGGGACCTCACCGATGCACATGAATTCCCTGGCGCCGATCTCGATGACTGGCACCCCCAAGGTGTTGTGGAAATGGGGAACAACACGATCCGTCATGGCTTGGGCCTGCCTTCCGCGCCGGTTCGCCCGCCGGTTCAGCCGCGCGTGCGGGCGGCACCTTAGCGACCTCACCCCCCAATTCCTAGGGCAGGGGCGGCAAGGCTTTGGAATCGGAGCGATTGTACCCCCCGGGGCAGCGTTAACGGACCGTTGGATTTTTCCATCGCCTGATCTTGCCGGCCGGGGTATGAATGACGACGTGACGGCCGGTGAGTACCGGTGAGTAGGAGACGGAATCGATGACCGGAGCGCGGATCGCCGTGCCGCTGTGGCTGGCGGTGGCCGCGATGATCGCAGCACTCGCCGTGGTTCCGCTCGGTCTGGAGGCTCACAAGCTCATTGCCGCGCAGGACGACCCGGTGGCGCTCGCCGATCACGCGGTTGCGCGCCTGCTGGATTCCTCGGTCGCCAACCGGGAAATCGAGGCCGCGCTCGCGGCCGACGACGTCGATCTCGCCAACAGCTTCCTCGAACTGGCGCGCGAGCAGAAGGTGCCGGTCGACCCGGCGCTGGTCGCCAAGGTCGAGGCCGCCAACTCGCTGACCGCCAGTGCGCGGACGCAATGCGCGGGAACTTCGCCAAGGGCTTCGTGACCGGCGAGCCGGACGACGCCGTCGGCCTGGCCGGCACCGCGCTTGGCGATCTGTTCGTGTTCGGCGACATCCGCGATGCGGTGCGCGAAGGCTCGCGGCTCGCCGCCGGGCAGGAGGCCGACGAGTTGATTCTCGGGCTCGCCTGCGTCGGACTGGCGATCACCGCCGGCACCTACGCGTCGCTCGGCGCCGCCGTTCCGGCGCGGGTCGGGCTGACGCTCGTGAAGGCGGCGCGCAAGACCGGCAAGATCAGCAACCAGATGGCCGCCTGGATCGGGCGCTCGGTGCGCGAGGTGATCGATACGCCGGCGCTCAAGCGCGCCGTCAGCAACGTCTCGATCTTCGCGCCGTCCGCCTCGGCGCGCGGCCTCCGCGAGGCCGTGAAGGTCGAGAAGGCCAATGGTCTGATGAAGCTCGCGGGCGACGTCGGCACGGTGCAGAGCAAGGCCGGCACCAAGGCGGCGCTCGACGGCCTCAAGCTCGCCGACAATCCCAAGGACATGGCCAAGGTCGCCACGCTCGCGACCGCCAAGGGCGGCAAGACCCGCGCCATCCTCAAGCTCGCCGGCCGCGGCGCCATCATGCTGACGATGACCACCTGGAATCTCGCCATGTGGATCTTCTGGGCGGTGTTTATCGCGCTGAAATTCGTGGTCCTGCTCAAGCGCATGGCCGAGCGCTCGACCGAGCGCTACTGCGCACGCCGGCGCGCACGGATCGCGCGTGCTGAGCGCAGGGCGGCGCGCCTGCAGGCGCAAGTCGCGATCGAGCAGCGCGCCGTGCAACTCGAAGCCGCGCAGGAATGTTCGGACGCGCCCGCGCCCGCGCCCGCGCCCGCAAGCGTGGACATCCGCCAGCCGGCAACACGGCGCGAACTCACCGTGCCGCGCCGGTCGACGCCGGCCAATGACGCCGTCGTCGTGTTTCCCGGTGCGCTGCGCGCCCGCACGGCCTGACCGGCGCCGGCGCGATCACGAACGTCCGCATGCAGCGATTCCCTCATGGCGATGTCGAGCTTGCCTATCTGGATGAAGGCGAGGGCGAGCCGATCGTCCTCGTGCATGGCTTTGCGTCGAATGCTGCGGTCAACTGGGTCCACCCGAGCTGGGTGACGACGCTGACCAGGGCCGGCCGGCGCGTCATCGCGTTCGACAATCGCGGCCACGGCGAATCGACCAAGCTCTACGATCCGGCGGCCTATCACAGCGCGACCATGGCGGAGGACGTGCGCGCGCTGCTCGATCATCTCGGCATCGCGCGCGCCGATGTCATGGGCTACTCGATGGGCGCGCGCATCACGGCCTTCCTCGCGCTCGACCATCCGCAGCGCGTGCGCAGCGCGACCTTCGGGGGCCTCGGCATCAATCTGGTGGAGGGCCAGGCGCTGCCGCCGTCGGTCGCCGATGCGATGGAGACGCCGTCGCTTGCCGACGTGCAGGATCCGTTCGGTCGGACCTTCCGAGCCTTCGCCGAGCAGACCAGGTCCGACCTCAAGGCGTTGGCGGCTTGCATCCGCGGCTCGCGGCAGACGCTGTCGCGCCAGGAAGTCGCGACCCTCCGCGTGCCGGTGCTGATCGCGGTCGGGACCAAGGATTTCGTCGCCGGCTCGCCGCACGAACTCGCGGCGCTCATCCCCGGCTCGCAGGCGCTCGACATTCCGAGCCGCGATCACATGCTTGCGGTCGGCGACAAGGCGTTCAAGCAGGGTCTGCTGGCGTTCCTTGTCGCGCGGCCGTAATCCGGCCGTGGCAAGGCTGCGGGAACGGACCTTCCGGCCAGCCGCGCTGCTTCCCATATAGGTCGGCAGACGCGGCAGGTGTGGTAGACTAGGCAGGATCGATTTCGCGGGAGATGGCAATGGCCCAGGCGAGAGCGCGCGGCAAGCTCGACACGGTCGATCCGGTGTGGATGCGGATCCGCGGCGAGGCAGAAGAGGTCGTGCGGCGCGAGCCAGAACTCGCGACCTTCCTCTATTCGACCGTCCTGCATCACGACACGCTGGAGGCGGCGGTGGTGCACCGCGTGACCGAGCGTCTCGACAGCCCCGACGTGTCGGCGGAATTGATCCGGCAGGCCTATGCGGATGCGCTTGAGGGCGATCCCGAGATCGGCAATGCATTTCGCGCCGACATCGTCGCCACGGTCGACCGCGATCCGGCGACCGGCCGGTTTATCGAGCCGGTGCTATACTATAAAGGCTTCCACGCCCTTCAGACCCATCGGCTGGCGCACTGGCTGTGGGGCAAGGGCCGCAAGGATTTTGCGTTCTATCTGCAGAGCCGTTCGTCGGCAGCGTTTCAGACCGACATTCATCCCGCGGTCAGCATCGGCCGCGGCATTTTCCTCGATCATGCCACCGGGCTGGTGGTCGGCGAGACCGCGGTGATCGAGGACGATGTTTCGATCCTGCAGGAGGTCACGCTCGGCGGCACCGGCAAGGAGGATGGCGACCGCCATCCGAAGATTCGCCGCGGCGTGATGATCGGCTCCGGTGCGAAGATCCTCGGCAATATCGAAGTCGGCCATTGCGCGCGAGTGGCGGCGGGCTCGGTCGTGCTCAAGCCGGTGCCGCACAACACCACCGTCGCCGGCGTGCCGGCCCGGGTCATCGGCGAAGCCGGTTGCCCCGAGCCATCACGCACTATGGACCAGATGTTCCAGGATCTCGGCATCTGAAGCGCCGGTTGCCTCCGGCCTTAACCCGTGCCACGGTTGTGCGTTGCGAGGAGAATGTGCCGTGGACGTCCAGGAAGTCAAAAAGCTCGACGCCTATCTCAAGCGCCTGTTCGGCAACGCGCGCATTCGTGTCGTGCCGCGCGAGAGTGACTCGGCCAATGTCTTCGTCGGCGAGGAGAACGTCGGGCAATTGCGGCTCGACGATGACGATGATGACGACGATCGCTCCTACAATTTCGAAATGAAGATCACGGTCGGCGACGCGCCGACCAAGACGCCCGACATCAAGAAGCTCGACGCCTATCTCAAGCGCAAGTTCGACAGCGAGCGTATCCGGGTGGTGCCGCGCCTGAAGAAGAAGGATTCCGCCGAGGTCTATGTCGGCGAGGAATATGTCGGCGTGCTGTTCTTCGACGAGAAGGACGCGAGTTCGGCGTTCTTCGAGCTGCCGATCCTGGCGCTCGACCTCGACGAGCCCGGCCTGCTGCAGGGGTAGTACAGGTTCGGTTCAGCGGAATCGAATCTCTCTCCGTTCGTCCCCGCGAAAGCGGGGACCCAGTTTCATGAATAGCGAGGCGTTGCCCTGGGTCCCCGCTTTCGCGGGGACGAACGGGAACAGAGTCCGATCTCGACTTGAACGGGTATGTTCTAAACCGCGGCTGCTGGTAGCAGCGGCTTGCCCCGGATCAGGTCGGAGGCCCGCTCGGCGATCATGATGATCGGCGCATTGATATTGCCGCCGATCATGTCGGGAATGACGGACGCATCGACGACGCGCAGCGCCTCGATCCCGCGCACCCGCAGCGACGTGTCGACCACGGCCATGTCGTCGTTGGCCGTTCCCATCCGGCAGGTGCCGAGCGGATGATGCGCCGTCCAGGCCGTGCGGCGGATGAAGGCGTCGATGTCCGTCTTCGATTTCGCCGACGCGCCCGGCTGGATTTCGCTTCTACGAAAGCGGTCGAGCGACTTCTGCGCGACGAGATCGCGCATCATCTCGATGCCCTTGCGCATGGTGTCCCAGTCCTTGGGCTCGGCCAGGAAGTTCTGATGGATCGCCGCGTGGTCGCGGGGATCGGCGGAACGCAGGCGAAGCTCGCCCCGGCTCTCGGGATGCAGGATCACCGGCCGGCACATGAAGGCATCGTGCGGGCGCGGCCGGATGCCGGGGAACCACGGCTGCGACTCGGGCGGCACCAGGCGGGTGAGAAGCTGGATGTCCGGCTGACGGAGCGAGGCATCGGTCTTGAAGAAGCCGGACACCGGCCCCGGCATCTCGATCGCGAAGCCGGTGCCGAAGAAATAAGCCTGCGCCATCGCCAGCGCGATTGCGTCGAGACGCAGGTGGCCGACGAACGGGCCGTCGCCGTTGCGCTCATATTCGACGCCGACCGACAGATGGTCCTGCAGATTCTTGCCGACACCCTTGAGCGGATGCAGGCACGCGATGCCGTGGCGTGCCAGTTCGGCCGGGTCGCCAATGCCGGACAGCATCAGGAGCTGCGGCGAGTTGATGACGCCGCCCGACAGGATCACCTCGCGCGTGGCGCGAGCCACGTGCGTCTCGTTGCCGTCATGATACTCGACGCCGGCCGCGCGGCCGTTCTCGAGCACGACGCGGTGCACCAGGTTACGCGCCTTCAGCGTCACGTTCAGACGCTTCAGCGCGGGCCGCAGATAGGCGACCGCGGTGCTGCAGCGGCGGCCGTTGCGGATGGTCCATTGGAAGCGGCAGATGCCTTCGTTGCGCGCGCCGTTATAGTCCTCGGTCACGCCGTGACCGGCGCTCTCGCCCGCTTCCATGAACGCATCCACCAGCGGGTCCGCATAGCTCGAACGCACCGTGGTCAGCGGCCCGCCGCTGCCGCGGTACGCGTCGCTGCCTTCGGCCCAGTCTTCGCTGCGCTTGAAGTAGGGCAGCACGTCACGGTAGCTCCAGCCGGTCAGCCCGAACTCGGCCCAGCGGTCGTAATCGGCGCGATGGCCGCGGACATAGGCCATGGCGTTGATCGAGGACGAGCCGCCGAGCACGCGGCCGCGCGCGCATTCGACCTTGCGGCCATCGAGATGCGGTTCGGGCTCGGTGAAGTAGCCCCAGTCGAACAGGCGCTTGTAGAGGATGCGCCCCCAGCCCAGCGGCACCGTGATGAGCGGGTGGCGGTCCGAGCCGCCGGCCTCGATCACCAGCACGCTGGCGCCGTCTTCGCTCAACCGGTTGGCCAGCGTGTTGCCCGCGGAGCCCGCGCCGACGATGACGTAGTCGTAGGTTTCGGACGTAGCCATGGTTCGCCGCCCTTCAGTCATGCACCCGGAAGGTCGCAGGCTCACCTGCCCATCCGCAACGGCACGATGGCGCGCGGATGTCTCCGCGCGCCATCGATGTCACCTGTTCGTGCTTTCGTATCAGGACTTCGGAGCCTCGGACGATACCCGGCTCAGGGTCTTCTTCAAGGTATCGTAGATTTCCTTGGTCGCAGGATCGCCGCCGAGGAATTCGTCGCCGAGCGGCGCCAGCCGGTTGTTGAGTTCGGCCTGATCGGCCGGCGACAGCTTGATGACCTCTGCGCCGTTGTCCGTCCAGAGCTTGGCGGCATTCTGGTCGAAGGTCTGCGCATTGCGGGCGGCCCAGGTCTCGAGATCCCGCCCGGTGTTGATCACCTGCTCCTGCAGCTCTTTCGGCAGCTTGTTCAGCCATGGCTTGCTGATCCAGAGCCCGGAAATGATCATGCCGCTCTCGGTCTGCGTGACGTACTTGGTCGCGGTGAAGAACTTGGAAGCGCCCATCACGGCGATCGAGCTCCGGCAGCCGTCGATGGTGCGCTGCTGGATCGCGGGCAACACTTCGGTGTACGGCATCGGTATGCCCGTCATGCCGAGAACGTTCGCGAGCTTGCTCTCCATCTTGGTCGCCAGCACCCGGATCTTGAGGCCCTTCATGTCGTCGAGCTTGCGGATCGGTGTCAGCGAGGCGATCGAGGTCGGACCATAGTTGAAAACCGAGACGCCCAGCACGCCCTGCTTCTCGCCCAGTGTCGTGTACTTGCCGCGAAACTCCGGATCGGTGATGGCATTCTGCGCATGCCAGAATGTCTTGAAGATGCCGGGGGCGTCGGTCACCTCGAACCCGCGGTCGAAGCCGGAGAAGAAGCCGCCCGGCGAGATGAATTCGGCCTGCGCGCCGATCTTGAGGTTCTCGATCTGTCGCGGAATGCCGCCGAGCTGAGCTGCGGGGAATACCTCGACCTTGATGGCGTTGTTGGTGCGCTTCATCAGCTCTTCGGCGTATTTCTGCGCGAAGGTGTGCTGCGCATCGTTGATCGTGACCATGCCGATGCGCATGGAATGCTGCGCAGCGGCTGGCGCTGCCGAAAAGGCGGCAAAGGCAACGACCGCCGCAACTCCGATAAGACTTTTCATGATTCACTCCCTGATGAAGGCGCCGTCGCGCCATTAATTTCCAACGGGTCAGCCGATGAGCCGGACCAGCCACAGCGTGAGGCCCGGCCAGGCGCTGATGATCGCCAACGATACCAGATTGACGCCGATGACCGGAACCAATCCCCGATAGAGCGTCGGCAGCGGCACCTTGAACATGCCCTGGATGACGAAGATGTTCAGTCCGAACGGCGGGGTGAACATGCCGATGCTGAGGTTGACTGTCATCACCACGCCGAAGTGGATCGGGTCGATCCCGGCTTGGACTGCGATCGGCTTGAGGATCGGCGCCAGCACCAGGATTGCGGATGCGGGATCGACCACGCAGCCGACCGCCAGCAGCAGCAGATTGATGATCAGCATCACCAAAAACGGCGACAGCTGCATCTCCTGGATCCAGGCGGCGATGCCCTGTGGCACGCCCGCGATGGTGAGAAGGCGGGCAAACAGCGCCGCCGCAGCGACGATGATCAGCACCTGGGCGGTCAGGATCACGAACTCGATCGTCACATTCCAGAGGCCCGACCAGCTCAGGTCGCGATGGATGAACACGGCGACCACGATGGCGTAGAGGCACGCGACGCCCGCAGCCTCGGTTGGCGAAAACACGCCGGTATAGATGCCGCCGAGGATGATGATCGGCATCCCCAGCGCCCAGGCGCCCTGGCGGGTCGTGCGGACCACGTTGGAGAACGAGAACTTGCCGCCTTCGCGGATACCGAGCCGGCGAGCGGTGAAGTAGATGTAGGTAGCCATCATCACGGCCATCAGCAGGCCCGGCAGGATGCCGCCGATGAACAGGTAGCGGATCAATTCCTCGGCCGCGACGCCGTAGAGGATCATGGCGATCGACGGCGGGATGACGACGTCGATGGCGGCGGAGGCCGCCAGCAATCCGCTGGCGATCGCGACCGGATAGCCCTTCTCCAGCAGCGCCGGATAGAGCATCCGGCCGATCGCCGCGACCGTCGCGGCGCTCGAGCCGGAGATTGCGCTGAACACCGTGCAGGCGCCCACGGTCGTCAGGCCGAGGCTGCCGCGAAGGCCGCCGAACAGCGACAATACCCAGTTCACCAGCCGTTCCGAAATGCCGCCGACCGACATGATCGCGCCGGCAAGCATAAAGAACGGCACGGCGACGAGGTTGTAGTTGTCGGCGCTGCCGAACAGCTCGGTCTGGATCAGGCCGAGCGGCAGGTCGAGCACCAAGATGAGGGCCACCGAGGCCGCTGCCATCAGGACCGTGAAGATCGGCATGCCCATCACCAGCAGGATGATGGGCAACACCACCATCGCCCACATCATGCCGGTTTATCGGTGATGGCCGTGCCGCCTCCATGCATCAGGGTCTGAACGTCCTTTACCGACTGTGCCACCAGCAGAATGACGATGGCGACGAAGGATACCGGAATGACGGCATGAACCACGTTCATCGGCAGGCTGGCGACCTGGCTGTGGTGGGTGAATTCGGAGATCGTGGCCGGCGCCTGGTAGAGGATCAACAACGAGACCGCGATGAATACAATGTTGCCGAGCAAATGAAGCACAACCTGCGCCCGCTCGCCCAGCAGTTGTACGACCAGATCCATTCTAAGGTGCTGATCCGAGGCCGTCACCAGAACGGCGCCGAGATAGATCATCCAGACCAGGCCGTAGCCCAGAATTTCCTCGGCCCAGATGATCGGCGACAGCAGGACGTAGCGCCCGAACGCATTGGCGCAGATCAGCACCACACTGGCGAGCAGCATGACGCCGAGCAGCAGGCGCAGACAGCCCAGTGTCAGATCGACGGCGGTTCGCAGCTGAATGCCCCTCGCTTTGGATATTTCATTAACTCAGGCCGGATGCCTCCCGCAAGCTGTGACAACCCGTCCGGCTGCGCCAGGCGGCACTGCCCTCATCGCGGCCGATGCGAAAGCGAGACTTCGGAGGAAGATGCAGGCTGCTGCGCTCAGGTGCGCGGCCGCAGCCGCGCGATCAGCCGATCGATCTGCTGCGATACCGTTTTCCAGTCGTCGAGCCAGTCGCGCGGAAAACGCACGACGATGTCGGCGCGCTCGATCCGCCGCTCGTAGAGGCAGATGCCGGGCGTGGGGCCGGGGCCGTTGCGCGTACAGCGGACCAGAAATGCGCTATTGGGCGGCGATTCGTAGATCAGGTCCTCGCCCTGATAGGGACTGCCGTCACGGAACGGCAGTGTCAGCAGTCCGCGCGCATCCGCGGCCGCATCCTGCCGGACGTAGCGCATGTAGATTGCTTGCACGCGCTCGGCCGGACCGAGCTGGTCGGTCGCGGCCGAGAGCGTGACGAACAACCGGTCCATCGTTTGCACCGGCGCTGGCGCGCCATCGCTCGGCGGCGGCGCCGCCTTGGCTTGTGGATCGGGCGGTTCGAGCGACGGCCAGAGGAACGCAAGATCGACGCGGTCGTGAGCGCCGGGGCGGCGTTGGACGGGCACGCGGATCGCGGCCGGCGGCAGGTTGAAGGCGACGCCCGCCACGGTGACGGGCAGCGCCGGCGCATCCGGCGCCACAGTGCCGGCGGGCCAGCGCGGCCACAACAGGTAGACCACGAGCGCGACGCCGACGAAGCCGGTCGCTGCGAGCGCCACCAGCGGCAGGCGCGACAGACCCTGGGCGACCGGACGCTGCCGCAGTTGCGGCTTGCGGAAACGATTGCCGGCGACGTCGGTCATCCTGAAGCTCAAGTCTGCGAATCAAGACGCAGTATGCCACGCACGCGTGGCGGCGCACGGGCAGGGTTGCTTCCTGCGTTAACCGTTAATTAAGGATGTGATGGCGCAGCACACGGCGCTTTGCGATGGAATCCGCCCGACCGGAAGCCGTCCGAGGAGCGTCATGTCCGCCGATCAGATCGAGGCACTGTTCGCGCTTGGGCTGGGATTTGCGGTCGCGGGATTGATCGCGACAGCGTATCAACTCGTCACGCATCGGACTGCGGGCTTCGGCGAGCTTCGACAGCCTTCGCGCCTCGCCGCGCTTGCGGCGGTGCCGATGCTGGTGTTCGCCGCGCCCTACATCATCATGCGCGGCGCGGTCCGCGCCGCGCGAATGGACGGTCAGGCGGTCGTGCCGGTGATACTGGCCACGATCGTCGCCGGCGGCTGGAGCCTGATGTGCGGCACCGTGGTGGTGTCGGCGCTCGGCGCAGTCGGCCTGCCGGGCGGCTGACGCACCGCGTCGCTCGCTCCAACTCACAGCACAAGCAAGCCGGCCGTCACCGCCGCCAGGATCACGATCGTGGTCACGGTCACGGTGGCGACGTGGCGCCAGCCAAGCTGGGCGATCGCCGGCAGCGAAGTGCCGAGCCCCAGCGCCGAGATCGCGATCAGCAGCCCCCAGGTCGAGAGTTCGATCAGCGGGGCACGGATCTGCGCGTAGAGCGGCGCGGCCGCGGGCAACAACGGAACGACACTGTTGAGGATTGCGAGCGCGACGAACACCAGCGCAAAGACCGGAATCGGAATCTTCCTGGCGTCGCTCACACTGCTCGCGCCCGCGAACCACCAGCCGATCAGGATCACGACGGGGAACAGCAGGAACACGCGGAACAGTTTGACGATCACGGCGGTGTTGCCGACCGGATCCGATACCGCGTAGCCGGCGCCGACCACCTGCGCGACATCGTGAATGGTACCGCCGAGCATCACGCCGGTGGCCTGCGGATCGAAGCCGAGCGAACTGCAGATCAACGGGTAAAGCACCATCGCCACCGTCGACAGCGCGTTGACCGCGACCACCACGAACACCACGTCGGCTTCCTTGCCCTTGTATTCGGGCACCACGATCGCTGTCGCCAGCGTGGCGGACGCGCCGCAGACTGCGGTGCCGGCGCCGGCCAGCGCCCCGAAGCCGGCCTGCTGATCGAACAAACGGGCACACAGAAATCCGGCCACTACGGTCACCAGCATCGACCCGATCACCAGGAGCGCGGTTGCCCAGCCGAGCGCCGCGATATCGCCGAGCGCGATCCGCAGGCCGAGCAACGCAACGGCCCAGCGCAGTAGCACCTTCAGGCAGAACACGATGCCGGACTGAAAGCGCGCCGAGCGCGCAACCGGATGAAGCGCAATGCCGATCAGCAGCGCGATGACCATCGCCGGAATGGGAAAGACCTTGGCAATCCAAGGAGCGCCGATGACCGCGAGCGCGCCGACCGCGGCCGAGAGTACGACGCCGGGCAGGACGGCGCGCAGCCAGGCGATGGCTTGTGACGCCCGAGCCTTGGGGACCGGCAGACTAACCATGAAGGGAAGACTCGGGGGCTCGGGACGCGGGCGTGTGCCCGCATCTGACGCGGGCGTGTGCCCGCATCTTATGGCATCGTCGCCGGACCGGTAAAAGCGAGTAATCGCATGGCTCCCGCGATGCGGTCGCCAAGTCCGCGGGCCCATGGCAATGTCGCCGTTTCGACGCGGAGGGCGGAATGGCGATCTACGAACTCGACGGGCAGGGGCCAGAGCTTCCGGCGGATGGCCGCTGCTGGATCGCCGACAGCGCGGCGGTGATCGGGCGCGTGCGCCTGAAGCCGGAAGCGAGCGTCTGGTTCAACGCGGTGCTGCGCGGCGACAATGAATGGATCGAACTCGGCGAGCGCTCGCAGGTCCAGGACAACGCCACGCTGCATACCGATCCCGGATTTCCAATCGTCATCGGCGACAATTGCGTGATCGGCCACAACGTCGTCCTGCACGGCTGCAGGATCGGTTCGAACAGTCTGATCGGCATGGGCGCGATTGTGCTCAACGGCGCGAAGATCGGCGCCAACTGCCTCGTCGGCGCGGGTGCATTGGTGACCGAAGGCAAGGAGTTTCCCGACAACACCCTGATCGTCGGCGCGCCGGCGCGGCCGATGCGCGCGCTTGGCGAAGATGCGGCGCGAGAGATCGCGCGCGGCGCCGACATCTACGTGCGGCGCTGGCAGCAGTATTCCAAAGGCTTGAAGCGTATCGGGTGAGCCTCAGGCGGCGCTTTCGCAAAAAAGTGCGGCCGGCTCCGGGGGAGAGCCGGCCGCGCGCGGACCCGGTCTGGGGACGGGGAGGGGTGGGGACGTGACCGGGGACGCGTAACTCCTTGTTCGGTTCAGCGCGACGACGTCGCGGTAGCGGTGGCCGGGCGATGGTCGCCAAGCGTGACCCAGACGTTAGGATCGTTCTGCGACTGCCGCTTGACGAAGCGGTAGCCGGTTTCGGACCAGAGCAGGACTTCCTCGTTCTGGTTGTCGAGAACGAACTCGCCACGGTCGGTCTTGACGGTGAGCACGGCGTGGCCGTCGCCACGCTTGTCGCGCACCACGGTGATCAGCAGGGACTGCCGCGGCCAGCCGGACTGGATCAGCATGCGCCGCTTGAGCAGGACGTAGTCTTCGCAGTCGCCGTAGCCGTCGTCGGGATAATTCCAGCGCTCGACCACACCCCAATGTTCGAGGTCGGTGACCGGCTTGATGGTGTCGTTGACCGACTTGTTGATGCGGACGAGATCTTTCCAGGTCTTCGCGGTCAACTGTGCATCGCGCGCCTCGACCGCGCGGGTATCGCACTCGTTGGCGTGGCTCGCGCAGAATTCGACCCAGCCGATGGGCGGGCGTGCGGTTGTGCCGGTCGCAACAAACAGCGTGCGCTGACGGGCATCCGCCGGCTCGGCAGCCAGCAGCGCCACTAGTGCGGCGGCAGCGGCGATTGCAGCCCCCAGCATCCTTGTATGTTTTTTTGACATGTTATGGCCCCGTCCCTGTTGTTGGGCCATATTTCGCACAAAGCTTTTCAGCCGCCGCTAATCTGCCAAAGTCATTTTGAGGAGAGCTCGAATAAAACGAGACGATAATACTAAGATTATTCTACGAGTATTTGCATAAAATGCAGTATTACTGCATTTGATTCAAATTTTAGCTATTAACCGCTGCAAGGCCGCAACCACGGTCGGTTTCGCGCAATCGCGGATGACAAGATTAACCGCGCGCGCTCATGGACGCGGACAGCATTGCAGATCGATTGCGGGAAATCGGCGCGCCAAATGCGGCCGGCAGACGGGCAAATGCGTCGTGGCGGCGTTTACCCGCCGGTGACGCTGTCTTCGACGAAATCTGGATGTTGCAGGCGCACGAACTCGATCGCAAAGCCATCCTCGAGATGACGGACGATGCGCGCCGGGGTTTTGCCGATGGTGACGGGGGCGCCGATGTCGGGACGGTGTGTGGTCGAGATCGCCGCGCCCGATTGCGAGATGTCGACAACCCGCACCGCAACGTTGACGCCGTTCGGCAAGATCATGCGGGCCGAGGGGTTGCGCGGCGCCACGCGGCCGTGACGTCGATCCTCGGGCAGACCCAGCACCTGGCGGTTGGCCAGCCAGGTCAGTTGCGCAGCGAGCTTGTCGCGCTTGCGCGGGGTAGCCGCGATCGTCATCGCAAAGCCGTTGGGAAGCTGCCGCGCCACCACGCCTTCCAGCCGTCCGACGTGATCCACGTAGGCAATCACGCGTTCGCCCGGCTTGCCGGCAACCGGCGCGACCAGCGCCATGCCGCCCGGCGACATGTCGGAGACCTGGCAGGGAAACTCTCGGCGGTCAGTAAGCATATAGCGGCCGAGCAGGTGGACGGCGACGCGCTGAAAGCGGCGGCGCTCCTGACTCAGCGGCAATATCACGGGCTGTCTCTGAGGAAGGGCCATTCCTGCCGTCGATCCGCTGCGAAACCTGCCTGAATTCGGCCCAAAGATAGGCAGCCGACCGTTAACGGTGCGTTTAGCCCGTCGGAGGACTCCCGATTTCGTCCGTTGTCAAACCGCCGTCATAGACCACGAGGCCGCGCCGCGGACGCCCCGTCGCGCGCGACGGCGTGGAGCGGTGAAACACATTCGGCATGGCGGCAGGGCCAATATATCGGAAAGTCCCGAGCGTCAGGTTGCCGATCGCGCTCGCACCAATCCACACCGGGATGCCGCCGGGCGCCAGTGCGCCGAGCACGCGCGCGTCGGTCCGTCCTTCGTGGATGAGCGGCAGAGCGAGCAGCTCAAGAGCGAGTTCTTCGCCCGCATGACCGGTCCCCGTTACGCCGGCCAGCAAGCCGATCGATTCCTCCGCGACGATGTCGAAAAGGTCGCGCACCATCGCGCGGCTTTGCGACGACCATAGATCGAGGAACGCCTCATGCTTGAGGTCGCGGCCGAACAGGGCGCAGACGCGGGTGCCGGCGATCCGAAATGGATGACCCGCCGGCTGGTCGAGCGAAACGATAAATGTATCAGCAAGCGCAGTGCGGATGTCGCCGGGGTCGATGTCGCCGCGCGCAGGCGCCGGCCGGTTTCCGCGCCGGGCATTCCAATAATCGTACAATTCGCGGATCGACGGATGTTTCATTCGCGCCCAGATCCCCTGCCGATATGTCCCCGATCGGGACAGCCGGACCCGGAACGGCCCGCACCGGGATCGAGTCAGCAGGACGCGTGCCGACTGGGCGTTGGCGCGCGCTTGACGCGCGGCTTGCATGTTGAGAACCAGAGCCGCATCGGCGGCGCCTGCTTGCGCATGGCGGGCCGCGCGGGCACAAGGGACCATCCATGACCGAACCCCCCGCCCGCGAACGCATCCTCAACGTTCCCGCCGTCGTCGTCGCGCTGGTCGCGATCTTCTGTCTGGTGCACGCGGTGTTCTCGTTCCTTCTGAACGAGCGGCAGACCAACGATGCCTTGCTGCTCTTCGCATTCATTCCTGCGCGCTATGACTTGAATTTGCCGATAGGCGAAGCGTGGCCCGGCGGTTTCGGCGCCAACATCTGGACGTTCGTGACCTACGCGCTGATCCACGGCGATCTCAATCATCTGGCGTTCAATTCGGTGTGGCTGCTGGCGTTCGGCAGTCCGGTGGCGCGACGGTTCGGAACGTGGCGCTTCCTGGTGTTCTGCGCGGCGGCGGCGGCCGGTGGCGCCGCCGCGCATCTCGCCACGCATTTCGGACAATTGCTGCCGATGATCGGCGCCTCCGCGGCGATCTCCGGCGCGATGGCGGCAGCGATGCGGTTTGCGTTTCAGCGCGGCGGTCCGCTCGCCATGTGGCGCGGCGAACCCGGCAGCTACTTCGTGCCCGCCCAGCCGCTCAAGGAATGCCTGCGCGATCCGCGCGTACTCGCCTTTCTGCTGGTGTGGTTCGGCGTGAACGCGCTAATGGGCCTCGGCTCGTTCGCGCTGCCGGGTCTGGAACACGCGATCGCGTGGCAGGCGCATATCGGCGGGTTCGCCGTGGGGCTCCTGGCGTTCGCGCTGTTCGATCCGGTAGGACGCATGCCGGCCCCGGAACATGGCGACGATTTGGCGCCGCCCGCTGAGAGGTAGTTAAGCAATACCCCTCGACACGCACACGCGGATGTGAAGCGAAACGCTTGCGAGCCGCGGCGTTCGGGCCGATAGTTCGTTGACGTTCTCGTCGGTGCCGCGTTGTTGCGGCCTGGGTCGGCGCAATGGCGATCGTTCTGCAGCGCACAATGTTCTGCAGCGCATCACGCGGCGGCTCGTCCCATGACCACACGACGCGGCTGACCTGACGAAACTCGGTAGCGCCAAGACCGTTCAAGAGCCATTGTGGCAATGGCCGGCACGCCGCTGGCGAAACGCCGGTCGAGGGAGCGACCCAATGAACGTCCAATCGATCCTCGATACCAAGGGCGGCAACGTGATAACGATTGCGCCCACCGCCACCCTGCAGACTGCCGTGCATCGACTCGCCGAGCATCGCATCGGCGCCCTGCTGGTGCTCGGTCCGGATCACCGCGTGGTTGGAATCGTGTCGGAGCGCGACATCGTGCGCGTTTTGGCCGAGCGTGGCCCCGGCGTGCTGTCCGAGCCGTTGTCGACGGTCATGACACGCACCGTGGTGACCTGCACGCGCGCGGACACCATTGGCGACATCATGGAGCGTATGACGACGGGCAAGTTCCGACACGTCCCCGTGCTCGACCAGGACCGCGTGATCGGCGTGGTCTCGATTGGCGACGTGGTCAAGCTGCGGCTGCGCGAAATGGAGGACGAGTCGTCCGCGCTGCGCGATTACATCCAGACGGCGTGATCGGATTGCGCGCGTGCGGCATCACTCGGCGGCGTGACCTGTCGCCGCCGGCGCCGCCTTGCGCGTCATCGAGAAGATTTTGTCGACGACGGCGTAGTCGTGGTAGCCGCAGCGCGCGATCGGCGCCATCGCGGCGGTGTCGACGCGTCCGTCCTTGATGAAGCGGTCGTCGAGGTGGATACCGACCACCTGGCCGAACACGACATGGCGATGGGCGGGCGTGCCGTCGAGCGCGACCATGTCGACGATCTGCAAGAGCTTGCATTCGAGCGCGCACGGCGCCGCCGCTACCCGCGGCGGCCGCACCAGCCGCGATGGCGCGGGCTCGAGGCCGGCTTCGCGCATTTCGTTTACTCCGCGCGGAAAGTCGTAGCCGGTCTCGACCACGGCGGCGCGCAGATCGAAGGTCGGCAGGCTGCAGACGAACTCCTTCGTCTCCTCGATGAAGACCAAAGAGTCCTTTCGGCCCTCGCTTGAAAACAGCACGATCGGCGGCTTGTCCGACACCGCGTTGAAAAACGAATACGGCGCGAGGTTGATTTCGCCTTTCGCGCTCATCGAGGTGATCCAGCCGATCGGCCGCGGCGCGACGATGGCCTTGAAGGGGTCGCGCGGCAGGCCGTGGTTGTTGGTCGCGGTCTCGTAGAACATGACGACCCGGGGGTGCGGTTAGCGGGCGGCGAAGCGAGTGGCGATCTCGTCGAGCGGCGGGCGCGGGCGGTCTTCCGGCGACTGCGTCACGCGCCCGATGTGGACGAAGCCGGCGATGCGTTCGTTCGGCGCAAGACCGAGCGCGTCGAGTACCGCCCGGTCGTAGGCGTACCATTCGGTGATCCAGTTGGCCCCGTATCCCATGGCGTGGGCGGCCAGCACCAGACTCATCGCCGCCGCTCCGGCGGAGAGCACCTGCTCCCACTCTGGAATCTTGACGTGCTGCGCGGCGCGGCTGACTACCGCGATCACCAGCGGTGCCCGCGCCAGGCGACGCCGTTCGGCTTCGGCCTGCTCGGGCGTCGCGGTCGGATATTTCGCCCGAAACGCGGCGACGATGGCATCGCCAGCGGCGAGCCGGGCATCGCCCTCGAAAATGATGAAGCGCCACGGAGTGAGCTTGCCGTGGTCGGGGACCCGGGAGGCAACCGTCAGCAGGGTCTCGATGTCCGCGCTTGAGGGCGGGGGGCCGGTGAGTTCGACCGGCTTGATCGAGCGGCGAGTTTTGAGGAGTTCGAGGGCGTCGGGCATGATTTCGATCCAAAACAGCGCCTAGCATAGGCCGGATGGGGTGACAAACCAGTCCACCTAGTGTCCCGATTCCGAAGTTCGCATCATTCTCCGGCGCGCTCATCCGCGAACTTCGGAATCGAAGGACACTAGCAACTTATTGATCTAGTGTGGCTTTGGTTCAGAAGTCCGCATATTGGACTCGCGGCAAGAGTGATGCGGACTGCTGAACCGCCACACTAGGTTTCGCTGGCTTGAATTTGCCGCGATTGCGGTCAAAAACCTTTAACCATGTGGTTTGCGGGGACGGGGATGGGCAAGGGGGGCCAGCTCGCTTTGGCCGTCGGAATATGGGTTGCGGTCTTACCGGCCGCGGCGCATGCGCAGCTATTCTGGGGCCCGACCATCCAGCGTCCGCCTGCCGACGTGCCGGCGGCCGCACCACCGCCGCCGCCAGCCTCCACCACACCACAGGCCGCCAAACCCGCGCCGCCGAAAGGTCCGGTCTTGCAGTCGCTGCCGCCGGTTGCGGCGCCGGCGCCGGCTACGACACCCGGTCCATCGATTCCGCCGCCCGGGCACGTCAGTCTCGCGGTCAGCGCGCGCTTCGGTCCCGACCTGCCGACGATCAACGGTGGCCTGCATTGGCGAGTCTATGCCAGCCGGGCGGAGCAGCAAGCGGCGCCGCGGCTGGTCAAGGAAGAGCGCTCCGCCGGCCCGACCTTTACGCTGCCGGCCGGCAGCTACGTCATCAATGTCGGTTTCGGCCTGATGAACGTCACCAAGGCCGTGCAAGTACGTTCGGACGGTGTTCGTGACCTCCGCGAGGTGTTCGAAATCCCGGCCGGCGGCCTGCGAATCGAAGGCCGCGTCGGCGATGCTAAGATCCCGCCGTCGCAGATTTCGTTCGAGCTCTACAAGGGCAGTCAGTTCGAGCCCGGCGACAAACGGCCGATCGCCACCAGCATCTCGACCGGCGATATCGTGCTGGTGCCCGAGGGCACCTATCACATCGTCTCGAACTACGGCGACGCCAATTCGACCGTCCGTTCCGACATCCGCGTGCAAGTCAGCAAACTCACCGACACCACCGTCAACCATCGGGCGGCGATCATCACGCTCAAGCTGGTGAACGAACGTGGCGGCGAAGCGCGCGCCAACACGCAATGGTCGGTGCTCACGCCGGGCGGCGATACCGTCAAGGAATCGACCGGTGCGTTTCCGCGCGTGATCCTGGCGGAGGGCGAGTACCGCGCGGTCGCCCGCAACGACAACCGCACCTACGAGCGCGAGTTCCGGGTGATTGCCGGGGTCGACGGCGAGATCGAGGTTCTCTCGCGCTGATCGGCGCGGGCAGCCATGGGCAAAGCCGGCGATTGCCGGGCTACCACCAGCGCCAGGGGCGGCCCTCGCAGACCGTCACGCAGGTCGAGCGTCGCCAGACATTATAGAACACCGCCTCGACGCAGCGGCCGTTCCAGTCGCCCGCGATCAGCTTGATCTGCTCACCCGCCGCCCAGCCGAAGCACGCCGGCGATACGCCCGTGAACCTGCGGCCATTGATGATGAAGTTGCCGCTCCACGGCGGCTGCACGACTTCGACGACGTGGCGCTCGGGCGGAAGATAGAGACGATATCCGTGATACGGGCGATGGACGCGCGGCCCTTCATCCGCGGCAGCGGGAACCGCACCGACGACTGCGAGCGCCGCCACCAACGCCAGCCTGATCCGACGCAACATACCTGGCCCCTATATTCGGCCCCTCGCGTGCCCCTGCCTCCGCAGACTAGACCGGCCGAGCCCCAAAGCTAAATGACGCAAAAAGCACAGCGCGCGAAAAAGCGCCGCGGGGCGAGGGTTCCTCGTACGAGCATTTCATCCGCGCATGCTGGCAGAATGTCGATGCGCTTGAGCAAGCCGACAGGTCGATAGGCGGTCCGCGAGAATCGGATGGCGCGCCCTAGGGGATTCGAACCCCTGTTACCGCCGTGAAAGGGCGGTGTCCTAGGCCTCTAGACGAAGGGCGCCTGAAGCGCGGACATATAGAGGCGTTTGCCGGGGGCCGCAAGAATCCCTGCGGGCTGCTGCCCGCCGGAAAATATCGGCCGGGCCGCTCACCATTTGCCGGTGTTCGGCATCGAAATCCACGGTTCCTTCGGCGGAAGCGGGGCACCCTTCTGCAACAGCTCGATCGATTGGTTGTCGGGCGAGCGCACGAAGGCCATGACGCCGTCGCGTGGCGGGCGGTTGATGGTGACGCCGGCCTTCTTCATCTTTTCGCACAGCGCGTAGATGTCGTCGACCTCGAAGGCGAGGTGACCGAAGTGGCGCGCATCGCCGTAGTCTTCTTCGTCCCAGTTGTAGGTGAGTTCGAGGAGCGGCGCAGGGCGGCCCTCCCGCTTGCTGTCTTCGACCTGGGTTCCGTCTTTTGGTCCCGCCAGAAACACCAGCGTGTAGCGATTCTTTTCGTCGACCCGCCGGTGGGTCTCCCGCAGGCCGAGTTGGTTCACATAGAAGTCGAGCGCCTTATCGAGGTTGCGCACGCGCAGCATGGTGTGCAGATATCGCATGGTGTGATCCCTTTGCATCGGACGGCTGCAATAATTCTCGGGGAGGAACATACATGATCGCGCCGGACCTCACGACTGCCATCGACAAGCTGCAGGAACTGGTCGACGAAGCGCGTGCAGTCGCGCCGTTTACCGGCGCAGGCATCTCGACCGAGTGCGGCATCCCGGACTTCCGCTCGCCGGGCGGATTGTGGACCAAGACCCAGCCGATCCAGTTCGACGATTTTCTCTCCAGCCAGGATATGCGCAACGAGGCGTGGCGGCGCCGCTTCGCCATGGAGCAGTATTTCGCTGCCGCGCGGCCGGGCCGCGGCCATCTGGCGCTCGCCAGTCTGCATCGCACCGGTAAGGGGCTCGGCGTGATCACCCAGAACATCGACAACCTGCATCAGGATTCGGGCATCCCGGCCGAGCGCGTCATCGAACTGCACGGCAACAATACTTACGCGCTGTGTCTCGATTGCACCAAGCGCTACGAACTGACGTGGGTGAGGACGCAATTCGAAAATAAAGGTGAGCGCGCGCCGGAATGCGCGTGCGGTGGATTTATCAAGACCGCCACTGTGTCGTTTGGACAATCGATGCCGGAGCGCGAGATGCGCCGCGCCGAGCAGATGACTCTTGACTGTGATCTATTCCTTGCGGTCGGATCGTCGCTCGTGGTTTGGCCGGCCGCCGGCTTCCCCTTGATGGCAAAAAGGAACGGCGCCAAGCTCGTGATCATCAACCGGGAAGCCACGGAATTCGACGAAATCGCCGACTTGGTGATCCGCGAGGACATCGGAACGGTTCTGGCGCCGTTTATCACCCACTAAACCCGGCAAAGTGCGGTGAGATGTACACAGGAATACACTTCTTTGCACTCGACACGGCATTTTGGCCTTTCCTGTGCGCGGCCGAATGATAATCTTCGCGGCGGAATAGATTCGAAGCGCCCGGAAGAGGCGCCAGTACGACGCGGCGGCGTTGGGGCGTTATGACGTCGGACCAAATGGGACCGAAGAGCTCGGGGGGTGGTCTGGAGATCGACCACCAGACCGCGTCGGATATGGGCGATGAGGCTGCGAGCCTCATCGAGCTGACCGGCGTCATCAAGTGGTTCGACGTTTCCAAGGGCTACGGTTTCATCGTTCCCGACAACGGGATGCCGGACATCCTGCTGCACGTGACCTGTCTGCGCCGCGACGGTTTCCAGGTCGCCTACGAGGGCGCGCGCGTCGTGGTCGAGGTGTTGCAGCGTCCCCGCGGCCTGCAGGCCTTCCGCGTGCTGTCGATGGACGAGTCGACGGCGCTGCATCCGGCGCAGATGCCGCCGCCCCGCACCCACGTGACGGTGACGCCGTCAGGCGGGTTCGAGCGCGCCCAGGTCAAGTGGTTCAACCGGTTGCGCGGCTTCGGGTTCCTCACGCGCGGTGACGGCACGCCGGACATCTTCGTGCACATGGAGACGCTGCGCCGCTTCGGCATCACCGAACTGCGGCCCGGGCAGTTCGTCATGGTCCGCTTCGGCCCCGGACCGAAGGGAATGATGGCCGCCGAGGTTCGCCCCGAGGGCGTGCCGGTCGGCCCCGCTTCACACTGACGCAGCGTCCGAGACGCAGCATCCGACGCTTCGCCGTCACCTGCGACGCGGTTGCCGCGCTCCGCTTGTTTTTTCCCGGACTCCAGGCTGGACCGGCGCGATGACGGACCTGATATAAGGTCGTCGTCCATCGAGGCCTTCGTCCATGAGCCGCCGCGCGTGCCTGCTGTCCGTCTTGTCGATCCTGACCGCCGTGATCCTGATCGTGCCCCGCCTCGGCGCGGCCGAGCTTCAGCCATTGGAGATCGCCAGCAAGGGGGGCGTGCATGTGTTCGCGGTCGAATTGGCGCTCACGCCGGAGCAGCAGGCGCAAGGACTGATGTACCGCAAGGAACTGCCGGAAGGGCAGGGCATGCTGTTCGACTTCAAGCGCGAGCAGGAAGCAACCTTCTGGATGAGGAACACCTACGTGCCGCTCGACATGATCTTTATCCGCGCCGACGGCCGCATTCACCGGATCGCCGCCAACACAGTGCCGCTCTCCGAGGCGCTGGTGTCGTCGGGCGGTCCGGTCCGGGCGGTGCTGGAGGTGGTCGCCGGCACGGCCAAGAAGCTCGGCATCGCGCCCGGCGACCGGGTGGCGCATCCGATCTTCAGCGGCCGATAGTCGTTCCGCTTTCTGCAAAGGCGACATTCATGATCGCGCGACGCCGTGTCCTTTCCGCCCCAATGATTATTCTTGCACTGGTTGCCGGGTCCGCCTCGCAGGCGCCAGCGCAGGTCTACATGGAAGCCGGCAGCAATAACATCATCCAGGGATATGTCCCCGACGGGGAATGGGTCGAGACCACGGGATATGCCTGGCAATCTCCCGCCGGCGTCTTTCTCAATTTCAATCGCCTGTCGGCCATGGCGCCGCTCCGCATCGATATCGCAAACGTCGCGCCCGATAGCGTCGCGCGGTTCAAGGCCGAATGCAGCACGCCACGTCAATTCGACGGCGGGTGCGAGGCCGTCATACGCGGTCAGGTGACAACGGAAGGGGGCCGGAAGGGTATCGCGGCCCGGGAGATTCAAATCAGGCCGCGGTGATGGTGCGGCACGTAGCACGATTTGGCATAAGGCCGGATTGCCGGCCGCAATTTGCGAACTTCGGAATTGGGGTCTGGCCGCTAAGGCACTGACGCCGCCTCGCCACCCGGCGTAGACTGTCGCCGGCCTGCACTGTTCATGCCGCAGGTGAGGGAGGTTGCCGTGCGCCATACCTTGATCGCCACCGCGCTCACGTTCGTCGTGACCTCGGCGCTGTCGGCCTCGGCCGATCCGGTCGTCAAGGATCTCGCCGCACGCACGGAAATCCGCCCGTTCGAGACGCTGACGCTCACCGATCGGCAGTTCCTCATCGGCAACAAGGACGGCAGGCCGGTGACGATCGCGGGGGAACTGCGCATCCCGCAGGGCGCGAGCGGCCGGTTGCCGGCAGTCGTTCTGCTGCACGGCTCGGGCGGTGTCGGCGGCGGCGTCGAACTTTGGGCTAAGCACTTCAACGAGATCGGCATCGCCTCGTTCATGATCGACAGCTTCTCCGGCCGCGGCATCACCCAGACCTCGAGCAATCAGGCGCAACTCGGCCGCTACAACATGATCGTCGATGCTTATCGCGGCGCCGACCTGATCGGTGCGCATCCGCGGATCGATCCCAACCGGATTGCGGTGATGGGCTTTTCGCGGGGCGGGCAGTCCGCGCTCTATTCGAGCCTGAAGCGGTTCCAGGTCACCTGGACGCCGCGCGTCACCTTTGCCGCGCACATCCCGCTCTATGCGTCATGCAACCCGGCGCTGATCGACGATACCGACGTGAGCGCCGTGCCGATCCGGCTCTATCACGGCGCGGCGGATGACTACGTTCCGGCGGCGCCCTGCCGCGCCTATGTGGAGCGGCTGCGAGCGGCCGGGCGCGACGTCAGGCTGACCGAATATCCCGATGCGCATCATGTCTACGATAATCCGCTCGCGCCCAAGACGCCGACCGTCGCTCCGGCGTCGCAAAGCGTGCGCGCCTGCACCCTCAAGGAGGAACCGCTCGGCACCATTGTGAATGCCGCGACCGAGGAGCCGTTCAGCTACCGCGACCCGTGCATCCAGACCGGCCCGCATCTCGGCTACAACGAGGCGGCGGCCAACGCGACGCGAACGTCGGTGAAGGACCTGCTGCGGAGCGTATTCAAGCTCGATTGAACGGCCTTCGGACCTTGCCGCTCAAAACCGAACCGTGTATCGAGAGGCCACGCGGCGGCCGGGGTATGGCGCAGCCTGGTAGCGCGGAAGTTTTGGGTACTTCAGGTCGCAGGTTCGAATCCTGCTGCCCCGACCACGCCGCATCTTGAGACCCTCGCGACCGTAAACCGACATCGATCGATCATGACCGCACGCATCTACAAGCCGGCCAGGACCGCCATGCAGTCGGGCCATGCCAAGACCAAGGAATGGGTCCTGGATTACGAGCCCGAGCAGCCGCCCCAGGTCGAGCCGCTGATGGGTTGGACCAGTTCCGGCGACATGCGCCAGCAAGTCCGGCTGCAATTCGATACCGCCGAGGAGGCGGTGGCCTATTGCGAGCGGCAAGGCATCGCCTACCAGGTGTTCGAGACGAAGCCGTCGGCGCGCCGGGTCATGTCCTATTCCGACAACTTCGCGTTCAAGCGCTCCGAACCCTGGACGCACTAGGCGCCCCCACATTATCTACGGCGGTTCCTGCCTCACCCGCTCGGCCGCAGCCGCAGAACGCGGCTGAGCAGCGCGAGCGCGATCGCCGCGACCGCGGCAACGGCCGCGATCAGCAGGAAGAACGCGGTCTTGGGGAGACTGCTCCAGAAGCCGCCGAGATAGCCGGCCAGAATGTCGGCGGGCAGGGTGGCCGCGAACCACACGCCCATCAGCATCGAGCGCATGCGCGCGGGCGCGATCGTGACCACGAGCGCGAGCCCGATTGGCGCGAGGCAGAGTTCGCCGAGCGTGGCGATGGCGAAATAGCCGACCAGCCAGAACGGACTTGCCTTGCCGCCGCCGTTCGCCGCCACGGCCATCAGCAGATAGGCCGCGGTCAGGCAGACGCAGCCGAATGACATCTTGCGCAACACGTGCGGCTCGCGCTGGCGCCGTGCCTGGTCGGTCCACAGGCGGACCAGCAGCGGCGTCAGCGCGAAGATCATCAACGGATTGAGCGCCAGGAACCAGACCGCCGGAATCTCACCCTGCCAGAACCCGAGGTTCACGCCGCGCTCCGTGAAGTCCTCTGCCCAGAGCAGGATGGTGATGGCCTGCTGATCGAACGCCGCCCAGAAGAACACCACCGCGGCCGTGACGGCGAACAGCGCCCGCACATTGTAGCGCTCGTCGGGATCGAGCGGGATTGCCTCGCGCTGGCCGGCGCCGACCCTGGAGAGTTGGTCCGCCGGCAGCGAGCGCTGTCCGGCGAGGTAGATGCCGAGGCTGATCAACATGCCGACGCCCGCGGCGGCGAAGCCGTAGTGCCAGCCGAAGGCGGCGGCCAGCGTCCCGCACACCAGTGGCGCCAGGAATGCGCCGATATTGATGCCGACATAAAAGATCGCATAGGCGCGCTCGCGCCGGCTGTCGCCCGGTGCATAGAGCGCGCCGACCTGCGTCGAGATATTCGGCTTGAACGCTCCGATGCCGAAAATGAGGAGCGTGAGCGCCAGCAGGAACAACGCCTCGAACGCCATCAGGAAGTGGCCGAGCGCCATCAGCACGCCGCCGACGATCACGGTGCGGCGCTGGCCGAGCCAGCGGTCGGCGACGAGCCCGCCGACGATCGGCATGAAATAGGCGAGCCCGGAGTAGAAGCCGAACAGCTGCGAGGCGAACGGCTGCGGGTCGAGCCGTCCGAATAGGAATTCGAGCACCGCGCGCACCGCGCCGATGCCCGCCACGGTCTCGATCCGCACGGGGTCGAACAGGTATTTTACCATGTAGAGGACGACGAGCGCGGCGTTGCCGTAATAGGAGAAGCGTTCCCACATCTCGGACGCGAACAGCACCGTCAGCCCGCGCGGATGACCGAAGATATCGCCGGGCGGCGCTGTCGTCTGCTCGGTCGTCGCCGGCACAGTCATGGAATTGGGTTTACGCGATTGGCGGAGCGATTAGAATATCCGTGCTCCGCCAACGATGGCATCTTGCTCCGCGTTTGATGCGTCATGGGCGCACGATGGCGCGGCCACTCCGGGACAGGATCATGCAACGGCGCTTTGCGACGCTCGACGTGTTCACTCAACGGCGCTTCGCCGGCAATCCGCTGGCGGTGGTGCTCGACGCCGGCGGGCTCGACACCGCCGCGATGCAGGGAATCGCCCGCGAGTTCAATCATCCCGAGACGGTGTTCGTGCTGCCGCCGCAGGCGCAGCCGCACCGCGCGCGGCTTCGCATCTTCACGCCGGCGCGAGAACTGCCGTTCGCCGGCCATCCGACGGTCGGGACCGCCGTGCTGCTCGCCCTGCAGGACGGCAGCGCGCAAGGCGGCGAGATGGTGCTCGAGGAAAACATCGGGCCGGTGCGGTGCGTGATCGAGAGCACCGGCGCGGATCATGGCCGCATTCGATTTGCTCTGCCGCAACTGCCAACCGAGAGCGCGCCCGTGCCGGACGACAAGGCGCTCGCTGCGGCGCTGTCGCTGGCGCCTGCCGACATCGGCTTCGAGCGGCATCGCCCGTCGCGCTGGTCGGTCGGCAATCCGTTCGCATTCGTTCCGGTCGCCGGGCTCGCTGCCATGGCGCGCGCCCGGCCCAATCCGGCGAGCTTCGACGCCACGTTCGACGGCATCGGCGCGTTCCTCTACTGCCGCGAGACCGCCGAATCCGAGCACGATTTTCATGCCCGCATGTTCGCGCCGCACCTCGGCATCGCGGAAGACCCGGCGACCGGATCGGCGGCTGCGGCCTTTGCCGGGGTCATCGCACGCCATGCGGGCCTCCCTGACGGCGAGAATGTACTTGGCATCGAGCAGGGCTACGAGATGGGACGTCCGAGCCTGATCCGGCTCGCGATGACCGTGCATGGCGGCAAGCTCACGGCCGCGGCGATCGGCGGCGACGCCGTGCTCGTAACCCAAGGCAGGCTCGAGGCATGACGATTTCGCCCACCGCGGTCGATAGCGACATCGTCCATCTCGAACGGCTGGAGCTTGCCTTCGCGCCGCGACCATGGCCGTTCGCGATCGAGCGCCGCACGGACATCGATCGCCACTTTGCTCGGCTGCGGCAAGCCACGCCGGAGCTCTGGAACGGCCGCATGCTGTTGCTCGCCGAGCATGCGATTGAGCGGGCCGTGCTCCGCGGCAGCTATCTCGAAACCGATTTCGCGAGTTTCGTCGCGTGGCGGGACTGGGGCTTTCCGGAGACCGGCGTCTGCAACTGCTTCGCCATGGGCGCGTTGCGCAGTAGTGACGGCGCCTACCTGCTCGGCGTGATGGGACCGCAGACCGTCAACGCCGGCAAGATCTACTTCCCGGCTGGCGTTCCCGACCCCGACGATATCGTCGGCGACCGGGTCGACCTCGCCCGCAACGTCCGCCGCGAAATGGCGGAAGAGACCGGGCTCGGCCCCGACGACTACCGGGCGGACGACCACTGGGTTTGCGTGCAGACCGGGCCGCGGCTTGCCATGATGAAGCCGATCCATGTGACCGAGGCCGCCGAACGCCTGCGTGAACGCATCCTCATGCACCTCGCGCAGGATCCGGAGCCCGAACTCGCCGACATCCGGATCGTGCGCGGTCCCGCCGATCTCGATGCGATGATGCCGCCCTTCGTGATCGCCTTTCTGAACGAGATGTGGAGTCGGACATGACGCCTGCAAACATCATCAAGCGCCTGCGTATCGACGATCCCGACCGCTTCAAACTCTCGTCGATCGACCCGGCCGACACCTGCGGCCTCGATCTCGACAAGGGCGAAGCCAAGGCGATACTGGCTGACGACATCAAGCGGCTTTCGGACCTGCAGGAGCGCCTCTATGCGCACGATCAGTGGTCGGTGCTGGTGGTGTTGCAGGCCATGGATGCCGCCGGCAAGGACGGCGTGATCAAGCACGTCATGAGCGGTATCAATCCGCTGGGCTGCGAGGTGTATCCGTTCAAGGCGCCGAGCGCCGAGGAACTCGATCACGACTTCCTGTGGCGCGTCGGCAGGCGGCTGCCGGCGCGCGGCCATATCGGGATCTTCAACCGCTCGCACTACGAAGAGGTGCTGGTGGTGCGCGTCCACCCGGAACATCTGGAGCGGCAGAAGCTCCCGAAGAAGCTCGTGACCAAGAACATCTGGGAGGAGCGGTTCAGCGACATCAGGGCATTCGAGCAGCATCTCGCCCGCAGCGGCACCAAGGTCGTGAAATTCTTCCTGCACGTGTCCAAGGAGGAGCAGCGCAAGCGGCTGCTCGCCCGCCTGGAAGAACCCGCCAAGCGCTGGAAGTTCGAGTTGGGCGACATCGCCGAGCGCAAGCTATGGGACAAATACATGGCGGCCTACGAGGACATGATCCGCGCGACCAGTCGCGCGGAGGCGCCATGGTACGTGGTGCCCGCCGACAACAAGCCGTTCGCCCGGTTGGTGGTGTCGGCCGCGCTGATCGAGACGCTGGAGAGCCTCGATCTGCAATTTCCCAAGGTCAGCGGCGCGGCCCTTGCCGAGATGCAGCAGGTGCGTGCGGCACTGCTGGCCGAAGGGCAGGGCAAGGGCGGGAAGAACAACAAGTAGTGCCTAGCGGATTGGCCGACGCCCTCAATCCGTCATGGCCGGGCTTGTCCTTGGTCGGGCCTGCGTTTGCCGACGGTTGACATTTCGCCGAATTAGGATTTAAATCACACATCCGCTTGCCGTGCGGCGTCTCCGGAGGCGCCGTCCGGCGGTGGAGCGCCGGGGAGGCGCAGCGTCCGCCAACCACGGACGCGCGTGTCCCCGCAAGACACGCGGCATCCCGATCGCAAGGGGTGCCAAAGGGAGCGCGTAGCGCACGCTCCCGAGGCGCCTCCCCGGCGCTCCACTTCCCTCGCGGAACTGGAAAAGCGGGACGGGCGGACCCTCCGCCCCTCAAACAACAAGGGCGGCGGAGCTTTGGCTGACACCGACAGGAACTTGCGTCGCGGGCGGCACTTCCGCTACAAGACGGGCGGTCCCATATGGGTTTAACGTGGAATTCACCTTGCTCCGCGAGCTTATGGGACGAACGAGGACAGCGATGCCGACGCGCCGCGATATCCGCGCGATCCACCGGGAGGCCATGCCGGGCCGGCCCGGCGCTGCCCTCATTCTCGGCGGGCTCCTGCTGCTTAGCGTCCCCTGAGGGCCGTATGGGCGTTTGCGCCCGGGCACTCAGGGGTGATGCAAACCGCGGAACCCACGAGCGCCCCGGAAGCCGAGACGGCGGGGCGACGAACTTCAAGGACCCACGTCAATGACCACCCCAGCGAAGTCCGAGCAAGGACCGCGTCGTCATCTTCGACACCACCTTGCGCGACGGCGAGCAGTGCCCCGGCGCCACCATGACCCACGAGGAGAAGCTCGAGGTCGCCGAGCTGCTCGACCAGATGGGCGTCGACATCATCGAGGCCGGCTTTCCGGTCGCCTCGGAGGGCGATTTCGCCGCCGTGCACGAGATCGCCAAGCGCACCAAGAACGCGGTGGTCTGCGGACTTTCGCGCGCCGCCTTCAAGGACATCGACCGCTGCGCCGAGGCGATCAAGCCGGCCAAGCGCAGCCGCATCCACACCTTCCTGTCCACCTCGCCGGTGCACATGAAGTGGAAGCTGCAGAAGGAGCCGCAGGAGGTCTACGAGATGGTGATCGCGCAGGTGACGCGCGCGCGCAACTACACCGACGACGTCGAGTGGTCGAGCGAGGACGGCACGCGCACCGAGCACGACTTCCTCTGCCGCTGCGTCGAAGCGGCGATCAATGCCGGCGCCACCACGATCAACATCCCCGACACCGTCGGCTACACGGTGCCGGAGGAATATTTCGCGCTGATCAGGATGGTGCGCGAGCGCGTGCCGAACTCCGACAAGGCGCGCTTCTCGGCGCATTGCCACGACGATCTCGGCATGGCGGTGGCGAATTCGCTCGCCGGCGTGCGCGCCGGCATCCGCCAGATCGAATGCACCATCAACGGCATCGGCGAGCGCGCCGGCAACGCCTCGCTCGAAGAGGTCGTGATGGCGATGAAGGTGCGCAACGACGTGCTGCCGTACTGGACCAACGTCGACATCGACGATGCTGACGCGCGCCTCGAAGCTGGTGTCGGCCGCCACCTCGTTCCCGGTGCAGTACAACAAGGCGATCGTCGGCCGGAACGCGTTCGCGCACGAGAGCGGCATCCACCAGGACGGCATGCTCAAGCACACCCAGACCTACGAGATCATGACGCCGGAGACCGTCGGCGTGAAGCAGACCTCGCTGGTGATGGGCAAGCATTCCGGCCGCCACGCCTTCGTGCACAAGCTGGAGGAGCTGGGCTACCAGCTCGCCGGCAACCAGCTCGAGGACGCCTTCGTGCGCTTCAAGGCGCTGGCCGACAGCAAGAAGCACGTCTACGACGAGGATCTCGAGGCGCTGGTCGACGAGGAGATCGCGCACGCGCAGGATCGCGTGAAGCTGGTCTCGCTCACCGTGATCGCCGGCACGATGGGGCCGCAGTCGGCGACCGCGACGCTCGATATCGAGGGCAAGCACACCAACCGTGCAGTCGACCGGCAACGGCCCGGTCGATGCGACCTTCAACTGCATCAAGGCGCTGATCCCGCACGAGGCGATGCTCGAGCTCTACCAGGTGCACGCCGTCACCGAAGGCACCGATGCGCAGGCCGAGGTGTCGGTGCGGCTCTCCGAGAACGGCTGCGCGGTGACCGCCAAGGGCGCCGATCCCGACACGCTGGTCGCCTCCGCCAAGGCCTATCTCGGCGCGCTCAACAAGTTGATGATCAGGCGGCAGCGCGATGAAGGCGCGTTCGGCGGCCGGCGTCTGCACTCGACCGACGTGGCGTAGGCGACCGGCGATCTTGCCGAAAGGAAGCTCGCGGTGATTTTGCCCTCTCCCCTTGCGGGAGAGGGCAGCCGCAGCGGTTCAACAAAAAGAATGGGAGAGGGGACTTTGCCGCGCGTACCCTCTCCCTTTCGGGTGCGTTGAAATTTCAGCGCAGCCCTCTCCCACAAGGGGAGAGGGCGCAACAACAAGCGCCGGCGTTCACGGCTGCCATTTCGGAGAACGTCCGAGAGCTGATGCATCGTGACAAAGTCATTCGCACGGCTGACGTTCGTTGCAATTGCCGTCCTGGCGGCCGCGCCCGCGCTCGCGCAGGACGCGATCATCGTCGGCTTCACGGCATCGAAGACCGGCGCGCTGAGCGAGGACTCGCTGGCGCAGGTGCGGGGCTTCGAGCTCTGGCGCGATGAGGTCAATGCGGCCGGCGGCATCAAGGCCGGCGCCAGGCGCATCAAGGTCGAGTTCAAGACTCACGACGACGAGTTGCAGGTCGTGCGCGTGCGCGAGCTCTACGGACGGCTGATTACGCAGGACAAGTCGCAGTTCCTGTTCGGCCCGGTCTCCTCGGGGCTCAACGCCATGGCGGCGTTCGTGTCGGAAGAGAACGGCAAGGTGATGCTGAGCACTGCGGTCGACCCGAAGGTCTTCCGCCTCGGCAATCGCAACCTGTTCCAGGTGACGTCGCCCGCGTCGCGTTCGTTCGCCGGCGCGCTCGCGGTCATAAAGTCGCGCGATCCAAAGACGCGGATCGCGCTGATCACCAAGGACGATCCGTTCACCCGCTCGGTGGCGCAGGCGGCGCGCGATCTTGCGAAGGCCGAGGGTCTGACGGTGGTGCTGGACGAGGCCTACAGTCCGACCGTCGCCGAGTTCGGTCCGATCGTCGAACGCATCCGCTCGTCACGCGCCGAAGCTGTGCTGGGGGGAGGGCACCTCGCCGACGGCGTCGCATTGCTGCGGACGCTGCGCGAACTCAAGCCGGGGATCAATTGGCTGACGCTGCTGACGCCGCCGGATGCGCAGGCCTTCGCTGATCTCGGCGATGCGGCGCTCGGCGTGACGGCACCCGCGCAATGGTCGCCGCAGGTCGCCTACAAGCCGGATGTCGGCCCGACCGTGCAGGCATTCATCCGGCGGTTCACTGACACGTTCAAGGCCGCGCCGACCGAGCAAGCCGCCGCCGGTTACGCCAGCGGTCTCATCCTCGCCCATGCGATCGAAAAGTCCGGCACGGCCGAGCCGGGACGGGTCGCCGCCGCGCTCAACCGGCTCGATCTCACCACGCTGTTCGGGCGCGCCCGATTCGCCACCGAGGCGAAGGAACACGGCCTCCAGGTCGCGCACGACATGGTCCTGCGGCAGTGGCAGAAACGCGCCGGGGAGGTGGTGCCGGAAGTGATCTGGCCGCTGCCCGCCAAGACCGCGAGCCCGCTGGGCTGGTGAGATCTGGGCGGACCCGCAGCCGGCTCCAGGCGAAATTCGGTCGTGTTTACTTTCGGATGCTTGGTTTCGCCGGAATGATGAACAGGTATTCAGCAATCCTGACGCGGCCGTAATCTTCAAGCGGTCAGTTGTGACCTAACAGAACTTTAACTTGAAGCCCGGTTCCGTTCGATCTGTACTGTGATGGTAGGGGCGAACTGGAGGAGGGAGCAGATCATGTGGAAAGCTATCGTTGCCGGTACCGCTGCGCTCGCCATCGCGGGTTCTACGCTGGTCTACGCGCAGCAGCGCGGCCGGCCGGACGGCGGCCCGCGTTGGCAGCAGCCGAACATCGAGGACATGCGGGCGTTCGGCGAGGCGCGCCTGGCCGGGCTCAAGGCCGGCCTGATGCTGACGCCCGAGCAGGAGAAGAACTGGCCGGCCTTCGAGCAGGCGGCGCGCGACTTCGGCAAGCTGCGCCTCGACCGGGTGAATGCGATGCGCAACACCCCGCCGACCAACGATCCGGCGGCGCGGCTCAACCGCGCGCCAGCGCGATGATGGAGAGCGGCATCGCGCTCAAGAAATTGGCCGAGGCCACCGACCCGCTCTACAAGAGCCTCGACGACAACCAGAAGCGGCGATTTGCCATGCTGTCGCGACTCGGCGGACCGCGTATGGACGGTCGTGGGCCGAACTTCCGCGGCCGGCATGATCGTGACGGTGGCCCGCACTGGGGCCCGCGCCGGACCGATGGCGACCCCGAGGGATTTGACCGGCCGGGCGAACAGCGCCTGTAACGGTCCACATGCTAGCGGCGGCGGTCGCACTCCCAGCCCCCCGACACGATCGCCGACGCACTGGGAGCCGCCGGGTCCCCGCCCGGCGGCTCTTTCCTTTCCTTGTTGCCGGCGGCGTTCGATCGCTGGACAGCCCGGCAACCCCCTGCTACACGACGCGCGCTTTCGCGGCCTGGCCGCGACCGCAATCCGGGCGCATAGCTCAGTTGGTAGAGCAGCTGACTCTTAATCAGCGGGTCCAAGGTTCGAAGTCCTTGTGCGCCCACCACTTCCCCGCTGCACGTCGGACCGCCGCCGTCGCACCTGCGACGCGAGCCGCGAACGGCATAATGCTCCCTCCTGACTGGAGCGACCCACCGGACGATCGTGACAGCGTGAGCAGCACTGGAGGTCGAAGGAATGGCTGCCGAAGACGTTGAGAAGAGCACTGACGGCAGCACGGCAGTCGCATTCCGCACCATCCTGGTGGTCTACGGGATAGCGATCTTCCTGAGCGCGGCGCTGCTGTTCGCGGTCCAGCCGATCTTCACCAAGATGGTGTTGCCGAAACTCGGTGGATCGGCCGCGGTCTGGTCGGTCGCGATGGTGTTCTTTCAGACCGTGCTGCTGGCGGGCTATGCGTACGCGCATCTGCTGACGCGCTATGTTCCGACGCGCCATGCGGTCGTCCTGCACGGCGTCGTAATGCTCGCGGCGATCGTGGCGTTGCCGCTCGGCATCGCTGAAGGCTGGGACCGGCCACCCACGGAAAATGAATCGCTCTGGCTGCTCGGCCTGTTCACGGTCTCGATCGGCCTGCCGTTCTTCGCGCTCTCGGCCAATGCGCCGCTCCTGCAGGCGTGGTTTGCGCGCGGCGATCACCCGCGGGCGCACGATCCCTACTTCCTCTACGCCGCAAGCAACGTCGGCAGCATCATCGCGCTGCTCAGCTATCCGTTCATCGTCGAACCGTTCTCGCGGCTCGGCCCGCAGACCCGCGCCTGGTCAGTCGCGTTCTATGGCTTGATCGTGCTGATCGGGGCCTGCGGGTTGCTGTCCTGGCGCGGCAGCCCGGAGGCGAAGACTGCGCCCGGTGCTACAACTGTCGACGCGCGGCCGACCTGGAGGGATGCCGCAGTCTGGATGGCGCTCGCGGCGGTGCCGGCTGCGCTCCTGATTGCCGTGACTGCGCACCTGTCGACCGACATCGCGCCGTCGCCGTTCCTCTGGGTCATTCCGCTCGCGCTCTACCTTCTGACGTTCGTGATCGTATTCGCGCAGACGCCGATCATTCCGCATCATATCGCGGTGCTGGTCCAGCCGATCCTGCTGGTCGGGCTGGTCACCACGATCGTGTTCAGCGTTCACGACTATCTCCCGTTCGTGATGCTGCTGCACGTGCTGGCGTTCTTCGTTACCGCGCTGGTGTGCCACGGCGAACTGGCGCGGCGTCGCCCGGCCGCCAACAATCTCACGTCGTTCTATATGTGGATGTCAGCCGGCGGCGTGATTGGCGGCGTCTGCACCGCATTGGTCGCGCCGCAGGTATTCTCCTGGATCGCCGAGTATCCGATCGTGATCGTGCTCGCGATCCTGTGCCGCCCGGACCTGCGCAGCGCCAGCCGGGCGCAGAATTTGCTGGTAGGCGCACTGTTCGTGATCGCGACGGCGATCGTCGTGGTGCCTGCGACGTTCTACGGCTACGGCCTGGACGACAAGACATTCTATTGGTGCCTGGGCGCAGTGCTGGTGCTGGCGCTGGCGGCGTCGAGGCTGCGGAGCCCGTTGGCGTTCGCGGCTTTGATCGTGCTGACGTTCATGGTCTGGCGTTTCTATGAGGTGGAGCGCGACCGCGTCCGCAGCTTCTTCGGCGTGCACAAGGTCGTCGACCGCGCGGACGGCGTGCGCGTGCTGCAGCACGGAACCACGATCCACGGCGCCGAGCACCTGGCGGACGTTCAGGCAGGACCCGGTGTCCGGCCGCAGCCGCTGACGTACTTCCATGCGGGTTCGGCGACGGTCCAGACGATCGCGGCGGCGCGCGCGCGCGCCGGCGGGCCGATCAATGTCGCGATCATCGGGCTCGGCGCCGGCACGCTGGCTTGCTACGCCGAGCCGGGCGACAACTGGGCCTACTATGAGATCGATCCGGCGGTCGTCGACATCGCCCGGGATGTGAACCGGTTCACGTATCTCGCGGCCTGCGCGCCCGAAATGCCCATCGTCGTTGGCGATGCGCGGCTGACGCTGACGGATGCGCCGGACGGGTACTACGACGTCATTCTGGTTGACGCCTTCGCGTCCGACACGATGCCCGTGCATCTGATGACGAAGGAGGCGATGGCGGTCTACCTCAGCAAGCTCAAGCCCGAAGGGTTGATCGCACTGCACGTCTCCAGCCGATACATGGAACTGGTCTCGGTGGTGGCTGGAATCGCGCAGGCGAACGGACTGGTGACGCGGACCAATCCGCCGGAAGAAGCCGACGAATCGATCTACCACTACTCATCGTCGGTGGTCGCGGCCGCGCGCTCTGATCAGGATTTCGGCATCCTGGTGACGCAGGGCCACTGGTATGAAGTCAAGCCCGATCCGCGCCAGTGGGTGTGGACCGACGATTATTCCAACGTCATCGGTGCAATGATTCGTCATTGGCGACGATAATTGTTGGACGTCGCGCAAGTTTCGAGTGTAACTAGCTTCCCATCGCCGAAAAAACCGCCTAGTCTTTTCGCTGACATTAGGCGGGTCGTTTTGTGCCTCCACTCAAGAATGGCAGAGCGATGATGCGGTCGCCGTGCGCCGGCATGTTGGCGCTCTGGCTACGCGCAATCTTGCCGTCCATTCTCGTTGCGGTTCCATTGCTGACGGTCGGTTCCGCGATGGCGCAGCAGCCACTGCGGCCGGGCGAGGCCGTGGTCACGCGGTTCTCCGGCACGACGTCGACGCCGGTTCCCGGCGGGTCATTGACCGTCATCGATCCGAATGGAACCTCAGCGAGCATCATCGATCTGCGTTCGCCCGGGCGTCCGCCCCAGGGCGATCACTGGGTCAACGAGCCGCAACGCAACCCGGTGACCGCGAGTCAAGTCGGCCAGGTCTTCGGCGTTGCAATCGACAATGACGCTGCACCCAACGTCTACCTGACCGCGACCGCGGCCTTCGGCCTGCATCGTACGCCCGACAACTCGCAGTGGTTGGGGGGCATGTGGGGCGCAAGCGGCGGGCCCGGCACGATCTACAAGCTCGATCCGCGCGCGGGCTACATGGCGCGGCCATTCGCCAACGTCACGCTCAACGGCCGGCCGAACACCGGCGCCGCCTTGGGCAACATCGCGTACGACCGATGGAACCAGCAGCTGTTCGTCTCCGATATGGAGACCGGCATGATCCATCGCATCCGCTCCAGCGACGGCGCGGATCTCGGATTCTACGACCACGGCGTGCAGGGGCGCGCCAATTTTCTGGATGCGAACACCAAGCAGCAGATGAGCCTGCCGCCGATCCCGTTCGATCCCGGCTCGCAGGCCAGAATTGCGGACTGTCCGACCGGACAGTTCCAGCTTTCTCCCGAGTGCTGGAACATCGCGTCAAACGGGCGTCGGGTGTGGGGGCTTGGTGTCGGCCGCGTCTCGGCGAACGGTGAAGTCCGGCTGTATTATTCGGTCGCCAGCAGCCCCGATCTCGGCGAGTCCGCGAGCTGGAACAGTCTGCCGGACGACGAGAAGCGCAATCAGGTCTGGTCGATCCGGATCGGTCCGGACGGAAACTTCGATACGTCGAACGTCCGGCGCGAGTTCCTGGTGCCCGACTTCTTCTTCAATCCGCAGGACGTCGCGAGGGCAGGCCTCAGCCGCCCGGTCAGCGACATCACGTTCCCGCAGTGCTCCGACCGGCCGGTGATGCTGCTCGCCGAGCGCGGCGGCATTCGCAACCTCGGACTGGACGTGGTGAACCCGTTCGCCACGCCGCATGAGTCGCGCACGCTGCGCTACGAACTGCATCAGGACGGCGTCTGGCGCCCGGTCGGCCGCTATGACGTCGGCTCCTATTTCCGTTTCGCCGAAGGCTCGCCCTACATGTTCGCCAACTGCGCCGGCGGCATCGACTTCGGCTACGGCTACACGCCCGCGTGGACCATCGATGAAAAGCAGCTCAACCAGTACGTCTGGATCACCGGCGACTCGCTGTGCTCGCCGATCGGCATGTGCCGGGCACCGGCCGGCAATCAGCAGGGATCGGATCAGGCCGAAGGCGATCCCTCGGAGGTTCATGGCATCCAGGGGATGAAGGAGAGCCTGTTTGCCGAACTGGCGCCGGCATCTGCCTATGCGGAGTTGAAGTCGGCGCAAGGCTACGCGACCGAAAACGTCGGCCTCGATCAGTCCTACCTGATCGATACGGACATCAACGTCGATGCCAGCGGCTCAGTGATCTACGAGGAACTGACGCGGGACGACGCCACCAAGATCGGCGACATCGCCATCTACGAGTTCTGCGAAGGGCAGTCGTACGGGTTCGTGCCCGTGATGGCGCCGCCGCCAGTCATGATCTACGAGCCCGGCCATTCGCCGAGCGTCAGCCACTCGCGCTGGGCCTCGCACAGCGCCGAATACAGCCACTACCGGTACGGCTCGCACTGGCCCGCCATGAGCCACAACCGATGGGGCTCGCACTGGCCGGCTGGTTCGGTCGGACACTGGCCGCCCGGCTCGATCCGGCACTGGCCGCCCGGTTCGATCCGGCACTGGCCACCCGGCTCGGTGCGGCATTGGCCGCCCGGCTCGATCCGGCATTGGCCGCCGGGCTCGCGGCAGCATTGGCCGCCGGGCTCGATCCACCACTATCCGCCGGGCTCGACCAAGCATTGGCCGCCGGGCTCGACCCCGAAGCACTATCCGCCCGGCTCGGTGAAGCACTATCCGCCCGGCTCGATGCATCACGTGCCGCCCGGCTCGATGAAGCACTATCCGCCCGGGTCGGTGAAGCATCTGCCGCCGGGTTCGGTGAAGCATATGCCGCCCGGTTCGACCAAGCATTGGCCGCCCGGCTCGACGCAGCATCTGCCTCCGGGGTCGGTCAAACAGCATCTGCCCCCGGGCTCCGCGAAGCATTTGCCGCCCGGTTCGCTGAAGCATCAGCCGCCTGGTTCAACGAAGCACTTGCCTCCGGGTTCGATCAAGCACATGCCACCCGGGTCCGGAGGCATTCACCAGCCTCCGGGTTCGATCAAGCACATGCCGCCGGGCTCCGGAGGCGTTCACCAGCCTCCGGGTTCGATCAAGCACATGCCGCCGGGCTCTGGAGGCGTTCACCAGCCACCGGGTTCGGTCAAGCACATGCCGCCGGGCTCCGGAGGCGTTCACCAGCCTCCGGGTTCGATCAAGCACATGCCGCCGGGCTCTGGAGGCGTTCACCAGCCACCGGGTTCGGTCAAGCACATGCCACCGGGCTCCGGAGGCGTTCACCAGCCACCGGGTTCGGTCAAGCACATGCCGCCGGGCTCTGGAGGCGTTCACCAGCCTCCGGGTTCGATCAAGCACATGCCACCTGGCTCTGGAGGCATTCACCAGCCACCCGGTTCGGTGAAGCAACATGAGCCGCCCGGTTCGGTGAAGCAGCACTTGCCACCCGGCTCGGTGAAGCAGCACTTGCCGCCGGGTTCGGTGAAGCAACACTTGCCGCCAGGTTCGGTGAAGCAACACTTGCCGCCCGGCTCGGTGAAGCAACACTTGCCGCCCGGGTCGGTGAAGCAACACTTGCCGCCCGGCTCGGTGAAGCAACACTTGCCGCCCGGCTCGGTGAAGCAGCACCTGCCACCCGGCTCGGTGAAGCAGCACCTGCCGCCCGGTTCGGTGAAGCAGCACCTGCCACCCGGCTCGGTGAAGCAGCACCTGCCGCCCGGTTCGGTGAAGCAGCATCTGCCGCCCGGCTCGGTGAAGCAGCACCTGCCACCCGGTTCGGTGAAGCAGCACTTGCCGCCAGGCTCGGCGAAGCAACATTCTCCGCCCGGCTCGAACGTCGGCCCGGTGGTGAGGTGACGGCGGTACGTCAAAGCGACAGAGACATTGGTCAATCCGGGGGCGGCGTGGCCCAGCTCGAGCTGGAAACCGGAGGACCTTTCGCCAGATGGTTTGCGTAGGTTCAAGGCAAGGCGAGGGACGTTACATCGACGGCCGACGGATGCAGTGGGCAACGAGCCGGCTCGCTTCGCTATGCCGTGGCTGGAATTCGGGCGGTGGTTTGTCCGCACTCATGCTTGCGGCCGCGACCCTGATCGCGTCGTCGTGGGACGCCGGCGCCGGCAACCGCCCGCGGCTCTATACTCACCAGAGCTACATCGAGGACATCACCAACGACACGGTGCTGCCGCTGTCCGACCCGAAGGCGATGCTGACCTTCGTGCTGGAGAGCCTGCCGGACCGGGTCAAGGTCTATCCGACCGAGAACTATTACTACTTCCACTTCTACAGCCAGGGTGTGCGGTACGCCGGCAATCTCCGCCTGGACATGATGGACCGCGACAAGGGCAAACTGCACTTTGCCTATTTCGAGGATTTGCAGGAGTGGAAGGCCGATGCGCCGCTCACCTACAACGTGTTCGATCAGGCGGACGGCGTCCTGGTCGAGAAGATCGACTACCTCGTCTATCGCGTCACTTTTGCGGAACGGCAGGTCGTGTTCGAATTGAACGACCTGTCGAAGGTGGTGCCGCCGGCGCACGTGGTTGGACCGGACGAGAAATATCTCGGGCCGGTGTTCGACGAATTCCGGCATGCGGTTCTTCCTAATATTCAATTCGAAGCTGAAGCTGTTCCACTACATTCTGGATGAGACGGTCAGAATTCCAGATCAGTTCCGGCAATCAAGCCTGACCAACCGCATCCTGATCGGCGTGCGCACGGGATTTGCCTACTATCTCGATCTGAAGATGAACCGGAAGATCCTGATCGGCGTGTTCGAGGCCAACTCCAGGGTCAACAACGCGTTCGACGGCCCGTTCGATCAACTGCCCGACAACTTCGTCAAAGACGACGAACTGCGCGACGCAATCCTTGCGGTCGAGCCGAGCCTGATCGGCAAGATCGACCGTGTCGGCGCCTCATTCGACGGGTCCGGCCGGTTCCTGGTCGGACCTTACGCTACCTACCGCAACGAACAGCAGCTTTACGCCTTCCATTACTGCGCCATCGCCAAGAATGTACCGGCGGCGTCCTACTACCAGTGCTTCGTGGTGAATCAGGAATATGGCACCGATCCGGTGCCGCTGCCGCTGGTCACCCCACCGACGCCCCCGAAGCCCGTTGCGAAAAAGAAACGCAAGCCGCGGTGATTACTTCGCTTCGCAAGGGTGCGCCGCGCAGCCTGGTGACAAAGAAAACCGCCCGCCTCATTGAGGCAGGCGGTAGGACTTGGAAACCGGCGCTTTGCAGCGCGGTCAATTGCTCTTAGCATCGGTCTTGAGCAGGCCGGTCACCATCGGCTTGATCAGGCCGTTGTTCTCCATAACCACCGTGCATTCCGCGCCGGACTTCTCGTGACACCGCGCCAGTACGCGCTTGCGGGCGCCATTGATGTCGTTCGGATTGGCGATCCAGTAGGCCGATTCGCCCGACGCCGACACCACCAGCAGCTTGGGGCCCGGAGTGGAGAAGTACTGTTCGACCACCGGACGGGTGCTATCTGCGAGCTTGACCGTGCTCATCACGTTGTCCACGCGCGCCACATTGGTGTTTGGCATGCGGTTCGCCTTCAGGAAGCGATCGAACGCGCTGAGCCACTTCACGCGTCCGCTGAAATCGGCGAACAGGTTGTGGCCGTCATGGGAGATCGGCGGGAACATCCACAGCTTTGCGACGCCGCCCGCATCCGTATAGGCGGTGTGCATGCGGGCGACGACGGCCGGCGGGAACAGGCTATCGTTCTCCGCGTAGAGCCACAGCGTGGGCACGCGGGTGCGGGCGCCGAAGGTGGTCATGGCCGAAACCAGCGCGTCGAAGTCGCACATGCCGTTATTGTCCGAGCGCCACACGCCGCCCGAGACGTTGACCACGCCGATCAGGCCGGCCGGCCGGCGGGCCGCGAAGGCCAGCACCGCGCCGCCGCCCAGCGACTGGCCGACTGCAATCACGCGCGAGGCATCGGCGTCCGGCCGCGCGGCGATCGCCTGAAGGGCCGCGGCGAGGTCGTCGGCTTCGATGTCGAAGCCACGGACCAGGTCGGCGTTCTGGCATGACATGTAGGCGGCGCCACGGGACACGCCCGGGATGCCGTCGGACTCGCCGTAGCCGCGCCGGATGACCACGACCGACAGCCAGCCCCGGGCGGCGAAGTCACGCGCCTGCGGCGCATAGAAGTCGGCGCGCAGCTGCTGGTTCTCCTCGGCCTTGAGGTTCTTGCCGTGTGTGATCAGGGCGATCGGCAGCTTGCCCTCGGCCTTGGCGGGCCGGACGATCAGGGTTTCCAACCGGAACGTGCCGCGGTCGCCCTTGACCGTCAGGAAGGTGCGCTCCTCGACCAGTTCCGGCTCGGGCTTGATGACGTCGGTGGTGGCCGGCGCCGGATCGGCCGGCGCGGTGTTGACGGGCGTGACCTTCGCCGCGGTGCCTTCGGTCGGTGCGTCGGCGCGCTTGAGTTTGCCGAAACAGGATTCGATTGCGGCGAGAGCATCGGCGGCGCCTTCGAGCGGCAGCTTGAAGACGGTCTGGGACGTCTTGATCTCGAGCACCGGCAGTCGCGTGAGTTGCTGCATCGTCTCGGCGCTGGCGCCGAGTTCGACGATGACGACCTTCGGTCCCACCGCGACGGCCTTGCCGTCGCGTTGCAGGACCGGCGGGGCGACCAGCTCGACTGGGAAGGAGGCCTGCGGCTCGAGTTCCCATTCGTCGGCGCCGAGCGCGATACGGTAGCCGCTCGGCAGGCGGACGAGGGCAAACTGCAGCGCGCTGCCGTCTGGCGCCGCGCCGCGGACCGGACGTTCGGCGCTGCAATGCGAACCGACGTTGCCCCGGTTCCAGCCGTTGACCGACCAGACCCCGACCTGCTTGGTGGCGCCGGCTTTGGTGATCGGCACGGGTGGCGGATTGGATTGTGCGATGGCGCCGCTTTGAGCAGTGAGCAAGATCGCAAATGCGCTCGCCGCGACGAGGCCGCGGGCGAGAGCGCGACGGCTTTGCGTCGACGGGTGCAGGCACATGGTTGATCCTCCGGTTGAAGCTTCTGTGCTTCTGGGAGGATCGGCCCGCTACGCTCCGGACGATGTGACGGAGAACACGGTTCGGGCGTTTGCCAAAGCGCTCGCCCAGTGAGGGTGAAAGAGTTGTGCGCGCGGCGGCAGGGGCCTCACGCTGCGCAATTGCGCCGGACTAGAAGCAGTCCACTGCGAACCAGACGCAATGTCCGATATGGAGCGAAATCGCCAGCGCGGCGATCAGCACGCCGGTTGCCAGACTTGCGGTCATTGATTCGATGTTCATCGCCATCCCCCGTGGTCGCAGGAATTCGTCCCCCAACCCGAGGCAGCGTAGGCTGTTGGCGGAAGGCGGTATGTGACGTGCGTCACACTCTGCGCAGGGGGGAACCGGTCATTCGCAGGGGAAGACCGCGGCGCCGAAATGGCGCTTGTGCCAGAGCGCGAAATTGGGCCAGATGGCTCTGTTTCCGGCGGTTTTTGCCGGACAAGTCGGAACTTGAGCGGGGCTACAGCACCATGCGACTGGGCTACTTCACGATGCCGGTGCATCCGATGCACCGGAACTGGACCGAGACTCTGAAGGAGGATCGTGAGGCCATCATCCTCGCCGACCGGCTCGGCTTCTACGACGCGTTCATGGGCGAACACCTGACTGATCGCTGCGAGAACGTCACCAACAGCATGCTGTTCCACGCCTCGCTGATCTCGGACACCAAGCGGATTAAGCTCGCGACCGGGACGACCAATCTGTCTCACATGCACCCGGTGCTGATCGCGCAGCAGGCCGCGATGTTCGACCACCTGTCGGAGGGCCGGTTCATCTTCGGCGTGAGCCCCGGCGCACTGACCTCGGACGCCGAGGCGCTCGGAATCCTGGGCGAGGATCGCACCAAGATGTTCGCCGAGGCGATCGACGTCATCCTGGCGATCTGGGAGCGCGAGCCGCCCTACGACATCGACTTTCCGGACAACCGGTTCAAGGTGTCCACCCGGCAGACGCAGGCGTTGCCGATCGGCGTCGGCTATTTCGGCAAACCCTACCAGCAGCCGCGGCCGGAGATCGTCGGGACGGTGGTGGCGCCGTTCTCGCCTGGCGTGGTGCTGATGGGTAAGCGCGACTTCCATCCGCTGTCAGCGAACTTCCTGCTCGCGAAACATCTCAAGTCGCACTGGGAGAACTACAAGAAGGGCAGGGCGGAGGTCGGCGCCGAGGCCAAGGTCGCCGACTGGCGGGTGGCCCGCGCGATCTGCGTCGCCGACGACGACAAGGTCGCGGCGCGCTACGGCCGCACCGACTCCAACAGCCCCTACAAGTTCTACTGGAGCCAGATGTGGGCGAAGATGAAGCGCGGCAAGCGGCTCTATGTGTTCAAGAGCTATAAGGAGCAGCCTGACGACGAGATCACGCTCGACTACGTCGAGGATCACTGCACGATCCACGGCAGCGTCAACAAGGTGGTCGACGAACTCCTGGCGCTGCGGGAGGAGATCGGCGATTTCGGCGAGATCGTCTACGCCGGCATGGACTGGGTCGATCCCGAACTCGGCAGGCGCTCGATGCAACTGATGGCCGAGGAGGTCATGCCACGCGTCAATGCCGCCATCGGCAAGGCCGCGGCAGCGTGAGCGTCCGGCCGGTCAGTTGCATCTTGGCTCAGGCTTGATCATCCCGAGCGCTTGTACGGTGACGAGGTCGCGTCCCTTTGTCTTGGCGAGGAACATGTTCATCGCCGCATGATGATTTTTCTCGATCGTCACCGGCCCTGTGGGTGAATTGATCGTCAGCCCTTCGAGGCCGTCGATGATCGCTTCCTTGTCGACCTTGCCGGTCTTTTCGATCGCGGCCTTCGCCGCGATCAGCGTGTTGTAGTGCGTCAGGACGTAGTTTGACACCGTGGCGCTGGACCCGGCGTCCGCCTTGACCTTGGCGACAAACGCCTTGACCCCCGGCAGAGTGCTCGTCGCGACGAACGGCACCACGACGAACATGTTCTGGGCCTTGCCGCCGAACAGGCCGAGGTCGGTCTCGGACAATCCCAGAAACGCGATGGTGGTGGTCTTGAGCAGTCCACGGTCGGCCGCCTGCGGGATGAAATTCAGCCCATCGCCTTTCAGCGCGAACAACAGGACCTTCGTCTTCGTCGCGGCGATCCGTGAAATCAGCGGGGCGAAATCGGTTTCCTTGCCGGTGGTGTATTCCTTGCCGACGACGCGGCCGCCGAGCTTCTGGATGATGGGCTCGGCGACTTCGAACATCTTGTGCGGCCAGAGCCGGTCGGCGCCGAGCAGGAAATAGGTCTTGCCGAAGGTGCGGGTCATGTAAGGCAGCAGCGGCGCCAGCTCCTGGTTGGGCACGGTACTGAACGAGAAGATGTACCGGCCGCACTTTCCGCCCTCGTAATTGGTGGCGTAGAGGAGCGGCGTCTTGAGGTTTTCGACGACCGGCGCCATCGCATCCAGATTTCGCGACGTGATCGGGCCGATCAGCGCCATTACGCCATCCTGTGTGACGAGCTTTTGCGTCGCCTCGACGGCGGCAGCCGGATCGGTCTTGTCGTCCGCATAGATGATTTCGACCGGCCGGCCGAGGATGCCGCCGGCCGCATTGATCTCCTTGGCGGCAAGATCAAGCCCGAGCTTCGCCTGCTGGCCGTAGAGCTCGACGCCGCCGGAAAACGGCAGCACCGCGCCGATCTTGATGGGCTCGGCTGATTTTGCGGCGGCTGGAAGCGATATCCATGCGCAACAGACGAGCCACGCAAGCGCAACGAAACGGGCGGACCTGGAACGCGAAAGCGCGATGTTGATCATGCCGGGAAAAATGTCGGAATGCGACTCGACCCGCAAGGCCGGGTGGCGGGTTTTCCCGTCGTCATGATTTCCAGATCGTCTCTGGGTTCCCGTGTTTCGCGAGGGCTCACGCCTCTCGATGCGGACCGTGTCGGCCGTCACGCCGCGGTCAGGCCGCCGTCCAGTACCAGCGTCTGGCCGGTGATCGAGTTCGCAGCATCGCTCGCGAGATAGCACACTGCGTCGGCAATCTCCTCGGCGGTCGGAAAGCGCCCGAGCGGAATGCGCGCCAGCATCTGCGCCCTTACCTGCGGGTCCGCGAGCAACTTCTGGCGCGACGGCGTCAGTACCGTCGCCGGAGCGACGGCGTTGACCCGAATTCCAATCGGCGCCCATTCGATCGCCAGCATGCGCGTCATCTGGACGATGCCGCCCTTCGAGATGCCGTAGACGGCGCGGCCAGCGATGCCGGTCAGGCCGTGGGTCGACGCGATGCTGACGATCGCGCCCGGCCCACCGCGCTTGCGGCAGTGGCGCGCGAAGGCAGCGCTGAGAAAGAATCCGCCCTTGAGATTGATGTTGAGGACGTCATCCCATTCCGCCCAGGTGATCTCGGTGGCTGGCTTGGTGAGCGGACGTCCTGCGTTATTGACCAGCAGATCGACATGGCCGAGCCCTTCGCAGGCGAGGTTCATCGCCTGCGTGATCTGCGCTTCGGAGCGAAGGTCGAGCGTAATCGGCAGGACCTTGCGTCCTTTCAGGTCGGCAGCGGATGCAAGATCCTTCAGCCAATCGGTATCGAGGTCGGTGACCGCGAGGTCGTAGCCAGCCCGGCCGAGCGCCAGCGCGGTGGCAAGGCCGAGACCGGTCGACGCGCCGGTAACGAGAGCGGTGCGGGCAGGCGTTGTGTTCATGGGGGGCTCGCATTCGGCGGCGGAAACGAAACCCAGCGCCGCTCCGCCATGCTGCGGTGGCAGGTTTCGGCGAATTCCACGTCGCGGATGCCGGCGGCGAGGGTCGACGGCATCGGCGCGCCGGTGGCGACGTGGCGCAAGAAATTCTCCCAGCCGACCCGATAGGGGTTCACATAGTCCTGCAGGGGCGGCGCTTCGCTCCAGCCGTCGCGATAGTCGGCGCCGAGGTCCTTCATCACGCTGAAATGGGCGATGGCTGGCGTTTGCGCCAAGTTCTGCACGTGACAGCGGTGCAGCCCGGCGAGCGCCGAGCCCTTGGTGCCGTCGACCTGCAGGGTGAACAGGTCGTCGCGGCGCACGCGCGCCGCCCAGGAACTCAGGATCGTCCCGAAGGCGCCGTTCTCGAGTTCGACCAGCGTCGCGGCGGCGTCCTCGACGTCGACCGCGTAGCGCGCACCCTGCTCGTCGATCCGCTCCGGGAGGGCGGTCCAGTTCGCCGACGAGACCGCGACGACACGGCCCAGGATGGTTTCGATCACGTAGCGCCAGTGCGGATACATATCGAGGATCAGGCCGCCGCCGCCTCCGGCACGGCGATAGTTCCAGCTTGGCCGCTGGCCGGGACGGTCGGCGCCGTCGAACACCCACCAGCCAAACTCCAGTCTGAATCCGACAATGCGGCCAAGCTCGCCGCTCTGCGTGAGCCGGGCGAGTTTTTGCATTCCGGGCAAGTGCACCTTGTCCTCGACGGCGCCATGCCGGAGACCTCGTGCTTGCGCCTGGTGGAGGAGATCAAGCGCCTGGGCGACCGTGGGCGCGACCGGCTTCTCGGAATAGATGTGCTTGCCCGCTTCGATCGCCTTCTGCAGAACGGCGACGCGCTCCTGGGTGGTGGCGGCATCGAAGAAGATCGCGTAGCCAGGGTCGGCGAGCGCGGCGTCGAGGTCGGTCGTCCAGTCCGCGATGGCATGCGTCTGCGCGACGGCAGCGAGACGCTCGGCATTGCGGCCGGCCAGCAGCACGTGCGGCAGCACGCGGTCGCCACCGACCGGCAGCCCGCCCTCTGCACGGATGGGCACGAGCGCATTCGCCAGATGCTGGGTCGATGCGATCCGGCCGGTGGCGCCGTGAACGATAACCCCGATCGGTATGGTCGCCATGCGGTCCCGGGCGGTGGAGTGGAGTTGTGAGGCCCGTAGGGCGCTCATGGGGCGTGGGTCGAGCGGCCGGAACTATGCTATGGCGATATCTTGTCTGTCCACGGTTCGGAACCGCCTGTGCCTCGCCATATCGTCTGCCTCACCTTCGATTTCGATACGCAGTCCGGCTTCATCGCGCGCGGCATGACCACGCCGACGCCGCTGTCGCGCGGCGAATTCGGTCTGATCGGCGCCAGCCGAATACTGGCTCTGCTGAAATCGTATGGCATTCAGGCCACCTGGTTCGTTCCCGGCTTCACCATCGAAAGCCATCCGGCGGCATGCGAGGCGGTGACCGCGGCCGGCCACGAAATCGCGCACCACAGCTGGGCGCACGTGCCGCCCGCGCAGCAGAGCCGCGCCGAAGAGGAAGCCGACCTGATCCGCGCCAACGAGGCGATTGCGCAACTCACCGGCCGCAAGGCGCGCGGCTATCGCTCGCCGTCTTGGGACTTGAGCGAGCACACCATCGATCTCCTGCTCGCGCACGGCTTTCTCTACGATTCGAGCCTGATGGGCGGTGACTACTGGCCCTATCGCGCGCGCCGCGGCGACCGTGCCGAGCTCGGCAAACCGTTTCAGTTCGGCGAGAAAACGGCGCTGATCGAAATGCCGATCAGCTGGTCGCTCGACGATTATCCGCATTTCGAGTTCGTGCGCACCGCGACCGTCGTACTGCCGGGTTCGCAGCCGGCCCGGCACGTGATGGATAGCTGGTACGACGAGTTCTGCTACATGCAAAAGTCGGTCGAATGGGGAGTGCTGACCTACACCATGCACCCCTATGTGATCGGCCGAGGCTACCGGATGCTGGCGTTCGAGGGGCTCGTCGAACGGCTGGCGCGCGACGGCGCCGTCTTCATGACGATGGAGCAGGCTGCAACCGAGGCACGCGAACGCTTCATGACCTAGCGCGGGCTTCGTTTCAGTGGAATTGAACCTCTCTCCGCTCGTCCCCGCGGACGCAGGGACCCAGCACAAAGTGCGTGAGAGTAAGAGCTGGATGCCCGCTTGCGCGGGCATGAGCGGGGATAGAGTTGGTGCACTCGACCGGGATAAGCGCTAATCGGCGCCTTCGACCGTAAACGGCACGTACTCGTTACTGCACGGCGGGCCATTGGCCAGGTGCATCACCCGCTCGTCGAGATCGATCAGCACGGCGCCTGCCGTCATGGTGCGCTTGGCGACGGGCTGCTCGGGGTCGGGATGGCGGCAGATCGCATAGGGCGCGCCCGAGTGGTCCGCAGCGGCGCTGCGCATCCGATCGAAGGTGAGGGGAGTGCGCTGCTCCTGCAGCAGATGCCGCATGCGGTCGGCGCGTTGCAGCGTGTTGGGCGAGATTTTCTCGAGCAGCGACTCGCCATGTCCCGGCGTCAGGAAATGGTTCGAGTGAGTCACAATGCCGTCCTCGGCGCGGATTTCGCTCGCGTGGTCGGGGCTAGTCTCAATGTCGACGAGTTGTCCGCCCGCCATTCCGATCACGAAATTGGCGGAGCACGTGCGCGGCGATCCGATCACCGCCTGACGCGCGCTGGCAAAGTTGTCGGCATCGAGCACTTCGCGGCAGCGCATATGGAACGGTCGTTGGTAGGGGTTGCGCCCGTCGTGGCTTGAGGCGAGCCCGTTCTCGACCAAGCCGATCCCGCATTCGTTCACCCCCATCTTGCCGCCGGCGATGCCCGCTTCGGTCAGGCAGATGAAGCTCGGCTTGGATTTTCGTTGGACGCGCAGGACCAGCGTGCGGCCGTGGATGCCTTCGAGCCAGTCCCAATTCTGGCCGAGCCAGGTGTGGCGGTTGGCGGCGGCCTCGGGCAGCACGCCGAATGTGGTGCAGCCATCGGGTCCGACCGTGAGCAGTTCGGATTTTCGGTCGGACTGCGCCTCCTGCCCAAAGAGCGTGAAGGCGAGTTCGTAGCGTGCATTCAGCAGCGCGATTGCCGCCGCGCTCTGGCGCGAGCCGTCGGCGATGCCCTGCATTTCGTCGGCATAAGTGGTGCTCTGCGAGCGCATCGCGGTAAGCCAGCGCTCCGCCTCTGCGAATGCGGCGTCGCGGCCGAGACCGGAGGCCGCGAAGCGCCGCAGGTAGGTTTCGAGATTGTCGGCGACCTCGCGCGCGAACCGCCGGCCGTGCGCGACGCCGCAGGCATAGGGATCGCCGTCCGTGGTGAGCAGAGGAATGCGGGACATGGCGGGTCAGCCTCCAGACGCCAGCTTAGCAAAGCGCGCGATCTCGTCGGGATGATGCTCGAAGTAGTGGCGGAACCAGACCGTGAATGCGGTTGGGTCCTGGCGCATCCGTTGCTTGATTTCCGCGATCGGCAGGAAGTCGATATCGGCAATCTCGTCGGGATGCGGGCGCGGTTGCCGACTTCAGCTTGCCGAAGTAGACGTAGACCAATTCATTTTCGTTCATGCCGTCGTCGAGTGGGGTCTGATACCGCGCAAAAAATCCGAACGACAGATCACTGGTGATGCCAAGCTCTTCGCCGAGCCGCCGGTTCGCCGCCGTCGTGGTCCGTTCGCCGGGACGCGGATGGCCGCAACAAGAATTCGCCCACAGCCCGCCGGAGTGATATTTCTTCGGGCTGCGCTGTTGCAGCAGCATGCGTCCGCGTTCATCGACGATGAAGATCGAGAACGCCCGGTGCAACAGGCCCGCGCGATGAACGGCGGTCTTGCCGGCCGAACCGGTCGCCCGGTTGCGTTCGTCGACCAGGATCAGTTGCTCTTCGACCATCGTCCGCTCATGGCTTGCTGGTCTGCCGCATGTCCTTCACGCGGATTGCCTTGCCTTCGGACCGCGGCACCTCGCCCGGCGCTTTGAGCACGACGTCGCAGGTGATGCCCACCGTCGACTTGATGTGGGCCTGGACGTCCTGGGCGAGGCGCGCGACGAACGGCTCGTCCGGCGGCGCGGGCTTCTCCAGTTCGACCTCGATGGTCATGTGCGGACATCGGCCCGTCCCGCGTGAGAATGAGCTGATAGTGCGGCGCAAGGCCGGGGAAACCCACCAGGTGCGCTTCGATCTGCGACGGATAGACGTTGACGCCGCGCACGATCAGCATGTCGTCGGTGCGGCCGGTGACCCGCGTCATGCGCCGATGGGTACGGCCGCAGATGCAGGGACCCTCGAGTAGGCGCGTGATGTCGCGCGTGCGGTAGCGGACCATCGGCAGCGCTTCCTTGGTGAGCGTCGTGATGACGAGTTCGCCCGGCTCCCCCGGCTTGACCGGCTCCATCGTCTCCGGATCGAGCACTTCGCACAGGAAGTGGTCCTCCCAGACATGCAGCCCGTCCTGCGCCTCGTGACATTCGTTGGCGACGCCCGGGCCGATGATTTCGGACAGGCCGTAGCTGTCCATCGCCTTGATCCCGAGCTTGCCTTCGAGATCGCGCCGCATCGCTTCGCTCCACGGCTCCGCGCCACAGGCGGCAAAGCGCAGCGACAGCCGGCGCAGGTCGACGCCCATGCGTTGCGCGACCTCGGCGATATTCAGCGCGTAGGAGGGCGTCGCGCCGAGGATGCGCGGGCGCAGGTCCTGGATCAGTGTGACCTGCCGTTCGGTGCCGCCGCCCGACACCGGCACAGTCGTCAGGCCGAGGCGCTCGGCGCCGTAGTGATATCCGAGCCCGCCGGTGAACAGGCCGTAACCGAACGCGTTGTGAAAGAGGTCACCCGGACGCGCGCCCATGGACGCGAGCGAGCGCGCCATCAGGCTCGACCACACGTCGAGATCGCCGCGCGTATAGCCGACTACCGTCGGCTTGCCGGTCGTGCCCGAAGAGCCGTGGATTCTGATGAGCTCTTCGCGCGGCACCGCGAACAGGCCGAACGGGAAGTTGTCGCGCAGATCGGCTTTGGTGGAGAACGGAAAGCGCGCGAGGTCTGCAAGCGTCTTGATGTGCTCGGGCCGGGCGCCCGCGGCGTCGAACTTGCGCCGTACCGCGGGTACGGCTTCGTAGGCGCGTGCCACAGTCTGCCGCAGCTTCGCGAGCTGCAGCGCAGCGAGATCGCCGTGCGGCATAGTCTCCGCGGCCGGATCGAACATGTAGGTTTCGCCGCGTGGAGCGCCGGTCATGATGTCGCCGGAGTTGAGACGCGCATCACGATGCCTCCGTCCCCGCCGCCAGCCGCGCGGCTTTGGCTTTCAGCCGTTCGAAGGTCTTGGCCTTGTCGATCACGAAGCGGGTGTGCGTGCCGGCGCCGACCGCTTCCAACTCGTCCTTGACGGTAGCTTCGAACTGGACTTTACGTCCATCGACCGACAGCACCGTCACCGTAACTTCGACCGTCATGCCTAGCAAGGTCGGCGCAAGGTGGCGGACGACCACTTCCGTTCCGACCAAATCTTCGCCCTCATCCGCATGCTCGACGATCAGATCGCGACAGGTCTGTTCGATATCGAGGATCATGGAAGGCGTCGCATAGGTCCGCATGCCCTCACCCATAAAGCTGATGGTCCGGTCGCGGTCGACCGCAATGCGGATCACGCGCGAAGCTCCCGGGCGAAGGCTTGCCTTCATGTGTGTTTTCTCCCTGCGTTCCCTATACAACAAGGCTAATGGATTGGAAGCAGCGGCGAAAGCCGGTGCCCATCCACCGGCAATGGAGCACCTGATGATGCCCGGCGCGAACGAAACGACCATGGAGCCGATCTTAGCGGCGGCCGGCCTGAGCGCTCAGGAGATTGAGGCCTGGCGGCAAGCTTCGCCGGCGGCGACCGGCGAGTTTGGCAAGGATCGCGCGGTGTTCTCAGCGTACTGGGGGCAAGCCGAACGGCTGCTCGAGCGGCTGCCGCGGCCGCCGCAACGGAACGAACGCGAACGGGCGGCGGCGGGAATTATCCAGGAAGCGGCGCGGGCCGCCCGCGTGCGATTCCTGCGCGCCCACGTCGACGCGGTCTACGATCGGTTGACCGGCGGGCGCTCGCGTTTCGTGCGCGTGGAGCATCTGGTCACTCAGGCGGCGGACGTCGTGCCGGGGCTGGTGCCGAGCGTGCGCCAGATTGCAGCCGAGGACGGATGCCTGCAGGGCGAAAAGAGCGGGCTCGAGATCGATCAGGGCTATTTCGTGTCGGCGGTGCTCGGTGGCGAGCGGTCCGGCCGGCATCTCTGTCAGGCCATGCTGCTGCCGCTGCCCGAGGCGCAGGAACTGCTGCCGCGGTTCCAGAAGGACGGTCTTGTCGAACTGCCGGGCGCGTCCGTAGAACGCGCCGGCAAGGCGGCGATCGTGACCCAGAAGCATCCGCGCTTTCTCAACGCCGAGGACGAAACCACGCTCAACGGCGCGGAGGTCTGTGTCGATCTCGCGCTCTTGGATCCGGCCGTCGAAATCGCGGTCATGCGCGGCGGCCTCGTCGAGCATCCGAAGTACAAGGGGCGGCGGGTGTTCGGCGCCGGAATCAACCTGACGCATCTTTATCGTGGGCGCATTCCGTTCGTCTGGTATCTTCAGCGCGATCTGGGATACGTCAATAAAATCTACCGCGGCCTTGCCGTCGCGGACGACCTGCCGCCCGATGAGTTCGGCGGCCGGTCGATCGAGAAGCCCTGGATCGCCGCGGTCGAGACCTTTGCGATCGGCGGACATTGCCAGGTGCTGTTGGTGATGGATTACGTGCTGGCCGAGACCGACGCCTATCTCACCTTGCCGGCGCGCAAGGAGGGCATCATCCCGGGTGCCGCCAACATGCGGCTGCCGCGCTTCACCGGCGACCGGCTCGCCCGCCAGGCGATCCAGTACGAACGCCGGCTCGAATGCGACAGCCCGCAGGGTCGGTTGATCTGCGATGAGATCGTCGCGGCCGGTGCGATGGACGCGGCACTCGACCGGGTCATTGCCGGGCTGACAAGCTCGGGCGTCGTGAGTGCGGCGAGCAATCGCCGCGCGATCCGCGTGGCGCAGGAGCCGCTCGACATGTTCCGCGCGTATTTTTCGGTCTATGCCCGCGAGCAGGCCTATTGCCATTTCAGCCCGGCGCTGATCTCCAATCTTGAGCGGCATTGGAACGCCCAGAACCGCAAGGTTTAATGTCGCAGGCGGATGGACACCTGCGCTCAGGTCTTGGCGCGGTCGTGAAAGCTTTCTAGGATCGCGGCCGGAACACTGAGGAACCGTTATCATGGCATCGTTTGCGCGACTTCTGGCTCTTGCGATTGTGATTGGAGCAGCGGGCTCTCCGGCCGTTGCCCAGGAGACGCTCAAGCTCACGATCGGGCAGCGCGGCCTGTGGGATACGTCCATCTCCGACCTCGGCCAGCGCGCCGGAATATTCAAGAAACATGGGCTGAACCTGGAGATTCTCTACACTCAAGGGAGCGGCGAGACTCAGCAGGCGGTGTTTGCGGGCAGTGTCGATATCGGCGTGAGCACCGGTGTCATGGGTGCGCTCAGCGGGTTCGCCAAAGGCGCGCCGGTCCGCATTCTCGGCAATGAAATCATGGGGGCGGGCGACCTCTACTGGTACGTCAAGGCCGACTCGCCGGTTAAGACCATCCAGGATTTCAACGGCAAGTCGATCGCCTTTTCGACCGTCGGCGCCTCGACCCACGGCGTCGTCACTGCCTTCATCAAGCAGTACGGCCTGACCAATGCCAAGCCGACGGCGACCGGCAGCCCGGCGCCGACGCTTGACGGCAGTAATGTCCGGCCAGGTCGATGTCGGCTGGGCGGCGCCGCCGTTCGGCTCGACCAGCTCGATCGCGGCGAAATCCGCCAGATCGCCACCGGCAATGACACGGTGTTCAAGGGCCAGACGGTGCGGCTGATCATCACCAACGTGCAGACGTTGAAGAACCGCAAGGACGCGTTGGTCCGCTACATGCGGGCCTACCGCGAAACCATCGACTGGATGTATGCCGATCCGGCGGCGCTCAAGACCTATGCCGAGTTCATCGGAGCGATCGGAGGCGAGGGCGAAACGGATCCGCGATGACTATTTCCCGAAATCGGTGCTTAATCCCGATGAGATCGTCGGGATCGACATGATCATGCCGGAGGCGGTCAATCTGAAATTCATCTCCGCGCCGCTGACCAAGGAACAGCTTGCGGAGCTGATCCAGATTCCGCCGCGGAAGTGAGGGTTCCGTAGCCGTAGGTTGGGTCGAGCTCCGCGAGACCCAGACCCCCAGCGTGCATTGTTGGGTCTCGTGAAGAACTCGACCCAACCTGCATCGTCGCCCTAGTCTTGATCCGGTCGAGATTGGCGGTCATGCGCGCGATGACGCGGCGGAACAGCGCCAACTCGGTGCGGCTGACGCCGCGTTCGGCCTCGTCGGTGATGCCGCGCGCGACCAACAGCAGTTCGTCGCGCAGTCGCTTGGCCTTCGGCGTCAGCCACACCTGCGCCTTGCGCTTGTCGTCGGTGCTGCGGACGCGGCGGATCAGGCCGGACTCTCTCCATGCTGCGCAGCGCGATCACGGTGGTCGGCTCCATGGTGCCGACGCGCGCCGACAGTTCGCGCTGCGAGAGCCCGTCCTCGGTCCACAGCACCCGCAGGAAATACCACTGGCCGCGCTTGAGGCCGTAAGGCGGAGATGCGCTTTTCCAGCAGGCGCTGGAACGCGCGATTGGCGTCGCGCACCAGAAAGCCAGAGCTTTCGGCGAGCGGGAATTCCGCCTCCGCGGCACGTTCGCTTGACGGCCCTTGCTGCTTCGGCGCGACGTCGCGCGGGCCCTGCGGCGGCTGCACGCTGGCGAGCGTTGACAAGGATGTCGACTTTCGAGGCACATAATACTTAGAAATCTATGTAATGGAACCATTGGTCTGCCGACGCCGCGAAGCAGTCCGGCGCGGCGGTCGCGGCGGATTTAACACCCTCGGAAGCGACGGGCGCACTCGCGCCCCATGACGGAGCAGCAGCCATGCAAAAGGCAGTGCGCAAGGACAAGACCGCGGCGGCGGACAACGCAGCATCACGCGCAGGATCTGCGCAGCACGCTGGAATGGCTGCGCGAGCCAGGGCGACCTGATCGAGACCGACAAGCCGGTCGATCCCGACCTCGAGGTCACCGGCCTGCAGAAGCACCTCGATGGCGGCTGCCCGGTGCTGTTCAACAACGTCAAGGGCAAGCCGAACCACCGCGTGCTCACCAACCTGTTCGGCGACATGAACGTCATCAACAAGATGTTCGGCTGGAAGGACGACGCCGAGCGCGTCGCGCAAGCTCGCCTACGCGCTGTCGCATCCGCTCAAGCCGGTCGAGATCCCGCAGAGCGAGGCGCCGTGCCAGGAGCACGTGATCAAGAACCCGAAGGACGTGAACGAGTACATGGTGCCGATCCGGCACACCACCTACGAGCCCGAGCTGACCGTCGGCTCCGGCATCCGCTGCGTCACCGGGCCGGAATTTCGATGGCGGCTCCGACCTCGGCTACAACCGCATGAACTTCCGCTGGGGCAATGTCGGCACGTTCCAGATCTCGCCCGGCTCGCACATGTGGCAGGTGGTCAACAAGTACTACAAGGACGACGAGCCGGTGCCGATCACCATGTGCTTCGGCGTGCCGCCGGCCTGCACGCTGCTCGCCGGCGCCGGCTTCGACTACGCGATCCTGCCGCATGGGCTGCGACGAGATCGGCATCGCCGGCGCGGTGCAGGGCTCGCCGATCCGCCTGGTGAAGGCGCGCACCGTCAACGCCATGGCGCTCGCCGACTCCGAGCTGGTGCTCGAAGGCTACGTCAATCCGCGCGACCGCCGCTTCGAGACCAAGGAGTCGGAGGACGCCGGCGTGCAGGGCCGCTACCACTTCCATCCGGAATGGGCCGGCTACATGGGCAAGGCCTACAAGGCGCCGACCTTCCACGTCACCGGCGATCACGATGCGCAAGCCGCAGACCAAGCCGATCATCTTCGCGCTCGGCGTGCACACGCTCGACGACCACAACATCGACACCACGGTGCGCGAGGCGGCGATCTACGAGCTGTGCAACCGGCTGCAGCCCGGCATCGTGCAGGACGTGGTGATCCCCTACTGCATGACCGACTGGGGCGGCTGCATCATCCAGGTGAAGAAGCGCCACCAGATCGACGAGGGCTGGCAGCGCAACTTCCTCGGCGCGGTGCTCGTCCTGCTCGCAGGGCATGCGGCTCGCGATCGCGGTGAGCGAGGACGTCGATCCCTATTCGATGGACGACGTGATGTGGTGCCTGACCACGCGCGTCAATCCGCAGACCGACATCCTCAATCCGATCCCCGGCGGCCGCGGCCAGACCTTCATGCCGGCCGAGCGCATGACCGCGGGCGACAAGCAGTGGACCGCGTCGAACACGCAGTTCGAGGGCGGCATGGGCATCGATGCCACGGTGCCGTTCGGCTACGAGAGCGACTTCCTGCGGCCGGTCTATCCGGTCGACCAGGTGAAGCCGGAGGACTTCTTCACCAAGAAGGACATCGACAACGCCAAGTCGCGCATGGTCGGCTGGGTGAACTCGCTCGCCCGCTCGGACGGTGAGCGCATAGTCGGTCGTCATTCCGCGGCGCCGCGAAAGCGAGCGAGCCCGGAATCGCGAATGTGGGCGCCAGCGCGTGCCAACCTTTGGCGCACGACACGTCAGTGCCTATGGATCCGGCGCTCGTTCGCGGCGCTCGCTTGGCCGGAATCACGACCGTAACAGCTCGACCAGGGCACGCCGGTCGAGCTTGCCGCGCTCGGTCTTGGGCAGCGAGGCGCTCACCACGATCTGCTTCGGCGCCTTGAAGGCCGGCAGCCCGTCGCTGCAGATAGCGCAGCAGCTCCCCGGCATCGATCGTCGACGCCCGGCCGCGCCACCACATAGCTCACCACTTCCTCGCCGTAGATCGCGTCCGGCACGCCGACGGTGGCGACCTCGATCAGCTCCGGGCGCTGCATCAGGAAGCTGTCGATCTCGACCGGCGAAATGTTCACGCCGCCGCGGATGATCAGGTCCTTCTCGCGGCCGGTGAGGCGCGAGAAAGCCGTCGGCGTCGAGCAGCCCGAGATCGCCGGTGCGGATGCGGCCGCGGCTGTTGATCTGCACGCGTGCCGTCGTCGGCGAGGTAGCGGTAGTCGTGGTCGGCAAAGCCGCCGATCTCGACCTGGCCGATCTCGCCGGGCGGCAGCCGGCGGCCGTCGGCATCGACGATCGGCGAGGTCGTGGTAGGCGAGCGGCCGCCCGACGGTGCCGAGGCGGCGCTGCTCGCCGGGGATGGCGGCGATCCAGCCGGTCTCGCTCGAGCCGTAGCCCTGCGCGATCGGAATGCCGAACCGCTCCTCGAACCGCCGCCATTCTTCGACCGTCAGCGGCGCCGAGCTCGAGGTGATGAAGCGCAAGCGACGGCAGATCGGCGCGATGCGCAGTCGTCGTCGGTGTTGAGCAGGATGTTGATGGTGGTCGGGTTGCCGGCCGCGACCGTCACGCGGTGATCGCGGACGTGCTGGAAGAAGCGGCTGGCCGAGAATTTCTCCGCCATCACCAGGGTGGCGCCGCGGTTGACCGGCACCAGGGCGCCGAGGAGCTGCGCCGACGCCCAGTTGAAGGAGCGGAAATCGTACACCCGGTCGTCGGCCGCCGATGCCGAAGCCGTCGGCGGTGGGATCGATGTTGCCCAGGTGCTCGCGGAAATTGAGCACCACGCCCTTGGGCTGCGCGCTGGTGCCGGAGGTGAACAGGATGACCGCATCGTCGTCCGGGCCGGCCGCGGTCTGCGCTTCGCTCGGCTCGCACTGCGCGACGACCTCGGCAAAAAACTGCCGTCGCCCGGCCGGTCGCACGCTTCCGAGCGGCAGGCTCGGCGCCGCGACGGTCGACAGCAGGTCGTCGAGCCCGAGATCGTCCTGATAGAGCACCAGCTTGGGCTCGAGCCGCGTCAGGATGTTGTCGAGCTGGTTGCGGTTCATCTCGACGTGCACGGTGCAGATGGTCGCCCCGTAGCTCATCACGCCGAGATAGCAGAGCGAGATGCTCGATCGAGTTGTTGGCCAGCAGCGCGACGCGGTCGTTGCGCCCGATGTCCGCGCCGGTGCAGGAACGTGGCGATGCGGCGGGTCGCGTCCCGCAGCCGCGAGTAGGGGATCGTGCGCCCGTCGTCGGCGCAGACGATCCACGGCTTGTCCGGGATGCGCGCTGGGCGGCGCGCTCGATCCAGTCGCGCAACAGGCCTCGGATTTGCGGTCGAATGACTTCGGCATCGCGGCAATTACTTAGCATTATAAGGATTTCCGCAACAGCATAATTCCTGCCGCCGTACTGGCCGGAAAACCTGTGATGCTGAACTTGCACTTTAAGTCCGCAGGCACCGCGTATACGATGCGCATGCCACGGTTTGAGAGCCCGCGAGGGAGAACACGATGTTCCTCAGGAACCACTGGTACGTCGCCGCCTCGGATCAGGAAGTTCAGGACAAGCCGCTGGGCCGGATCATTCTGGGCGAGCCGGTCGTCTTGTTCCGGACCGAGGACGGCACAGCTCGCTCGCGATGGAGGACCGCTGCCCGCACCGCCAGTTGCCGTTGTCGATGGGCAAGCTGGTCGGCGATGCGTTGCAGTGCCACTATCACGGCCTGCGGTTCGACCGCGCCGGCAAGTGCGTGCGCGTCCCGGGGCAGGACCTGATCCCGCAGTCGGCCCGGGTGCGAACCTATCCGGTGGTCGAGCGCTATCATTGGGTCTGGATCTGGATGGGCGATCCGGCGCTGGCCGATCCCGCCAAGATCACCGACTTCCATTGGCTCGACGATCCGAACTGGGGCGCCAAGGCGTCGTACCTGCACGTCGAAGCCAACTGGCAGCTCGTGGTCGACAACCTGCTCGATCTCACGCATCTCGCGTTCGTGCACGAGACCACGATCGGCAACATGGCGCTGGTCGAGCACGCCGCCGTCAAGGTTCAGCGGAAGCAGGACAACGTGCGTGGTCACCCGCTGGATCATCGATCAGCCGGCGCCGCCGACCTTCGTCAAGGTCGGCAAGTTCACCGGCAACGTCGACCGCTGGCAGATCATCGACTACGTGCCGCCGGCGTTTCTGCGTCTCGATGTCGGCGCCACCCCGACCGGCACCGGCGCGCCGGAGGGCCGCCGCGTCAACGGCATCTGCATGCGCAATCTCAACGCCATCACGCCGGAGACCGAAACCACGTCGCACTACTTCTGGGGCCAGGCGCACGATTTCGATGCCGCACAACGCCGAGATCACCGAGCGCGTGTTCGAGCAGATCCGAGACCGCCTTCCTGGAGGATGTCGCGGTGTTCACGGCGCAGCAGCGCTCGATCGCGCTGCGTCCGGACGCGCCGCAGGTCGACATCAACGCCGACGCCGGCGGCATCCAGGCCCGCCGCATCGTCGATCGGCTGTACCGCGCGGAGCAGGCGCAGCTCGCGGCAGGCGTCGCGGCCGAGTAGCGCGATTGCAGGAGGATGCTCGTTTGAAGTTCCGCGTGGAGCTGGTTTGGCAGAACGACGAGGACGCAGCGTCTTCGATGTATCTCACCTCCGACGGCCGGGTGATCCTGCAGGGCCGGGCGGTCTCGCCGCAGGAGCGTGACCAACTCGCGCTGCCGATGGACGCAACCCTGATCAGCGTCGACCGCACGCTGATCCGCGCCATCAAGGACATGCTCTAGGCAGAACCTAAGAAAGATGCCAATGTCATTGGTAACGTTGACTGATTTGGTTCGGGGCGGGGACCGCCTACACCGGCTTTCCAGGCGATGGCGGGCGGATGGCCGCCATCGGCGCGGAGCGGTCTGAAGCCCCTAGTGTGGCGGATTTGACGTTCCTACCAGCTTTGCGGCGAGTTCCGTCGTAGGAACGTCAAATCCAAAGCCACACTAGAATTATAGAGTTGCTAGTGTCCCTTTGGTTCCGACGCTTGTAAACGCGCGTGCTGCAATAGGATACAAGCGTCGGAACCGGGACACTAGCGGCGAATGGAGCAGGCAGGAATGCGGCGTCTTATCATCGGCATGACCGGATCGACCGGTTCGATCTTCGGCGTGCGCATGCTCGAGGCGCTCAAGGAGAGCCGACGTCGAGTCGCCATCTGATCATCAGCAAGTGGGCGCAGCGCACGCTCGAGCACGAGACCCGCTACACCGTCGAGCAGGTGCGGGCGCTCGCCACCGTGGTGCACAGCCAGGGCGACATGGGCGCCTCGATCTCGTCGGGCTCGTTCAAGACCGAAGGCATGGTGGTGATGCCCGTGCTCGGTGCGCACGCTCGCCGGCATCGCCAACGGCTACGGCGAGCACCTGGTGCATCGCGCCGCCGACGTGGTGCTCAAGGAGCGCCGCAGGCTGGTTCTGGTGGTGCGCGAGACGCCGCTGTCCGAGGTGCATCTCGAGAACATGCTCAAGCTCGCGCGCATGGGGGTCTCGATCGTGCCGCCGATGCCGGCGTTCTACAATCATCCCCAGACGGTCGACGACATCGTCAATCACATCGTCGCCCGCGTGCTCGACCAGTTCGAGATTCGTCGCCGTTCGCCAAGCGCTGGGACGGCCACATGCACACCGCGACCAAGATCGTCTCCGCGGTGCCCAATCCCTGCGCCGCAAAGAGCGGCACGTAGAGCGGGACGCAGGAACGCGCGGTCACGATAGGTGCGGTCGCTACTCCCCCGAACGCAGCACGTCGGGCACCGGGATGCCGCTGTCGATCGCCTTACGCGCTTGGCCTCGGACCGCGCCTTCTTCTCGGCGTCCTCGAGCACCTCCAGACGCAGGTCGCGCGGAATGAAGCAGACGCCGGTGTCGTCGGCGACCACGAGGTCGCCGGGTGCGACCTGCACCTCGCCGATCTGGATCGGCCCGTTGATCTCGACGGTCTCGATGCCGCCACTTGCCGGTGACCGGCGTGATGTCGCTCGACCAGATCGGATAGCCGACCGCGCGCGAATGCGGCGATGTCGCGCATGCCGCCCTGCACGATCGCGCCGACCTCGCCCTGGCGCTTGCCGGTCTGGGCCGAGATGCCGCCCATGTTGGAGATGTTGGGCACGCCGTCGATCACCAGCACGTCGCCCGGCGTGCGCGAGGTTGTGCGCCTCGAACTCCGCCATCTGGTTGACGTGGTCGCGCGCGCCCGTCAGCGGGTCGATGCGCTGAAGGATGTTGCGCACGGTCAGCGCCGGTCCGACGATGATCGTGCCGGGCATCGTCGGCTTGAGCACCGAGGCGCCGATGACGCCGGACGGGATGCCGAGCTCGTCCATGGTGTCGGAGATGACGCCGGTCGGAGTCGCCCAGCGCCATGAAGCGCTCGACCACGCCCTGCGGGCGGCCGCGGCACCGCCATCAGCTTGATGTGTCTCGGCCGCGATGCGGCCGGTCAGTCGTTCTTCTCGACGACGTTCACGGGCTTCCTCCGATCACAGCTTGCCGCGATCTTGGCGGGCGACGGCGAGTTGACGCCGGGGAAGCTGCGCGGTTGTCAACGCAGGATCTGACGCGTGCGTCGACCGGCTGCGGTGCTTGCCCGTCAACGGCGCCGCTCGGTACCGTGCCGCCTTTCCGGCAACAGCAAGAGGCCAATTCCCATGATCGATTTCTATGCGCTCACCAGCCCCAACGTGCAGAAGGTCTACATCATGCTCGAGGAGATGCGGGCTGCCGTACAAGGAGCACTTCGTCGACGTCTGGAAGGGCGACCAGTACAATCCGGAGTTTCTCAAGGTCAATCCCAACAGCAAGATCCCGGCGATCGTCGATCACGACGGGCCCGGGCGGCAAGCCCTATCACGGTGATCGAGTTCGGGCGCGATCCTGCTGTATCTCGCCGAGAAGACCGGCAAGTTCCTGCCGAAGGACATGGCCAAGAAATACGACGTGATCCAGTGGCTGATGATCCAGCTCACCGGCGTCGGGCCGATGTTCGGCCAGTGGACCCACTTCAAGCTGTTCGCGCCGAAGACCGGCAATGACTATTCGATGACGCCGCTACACCTCGGAGATCAAGCGGCTCTACGAGGTGCTGGAGAAGCGGCTCGGCCAGGTGCCGTATCTCGGCGGCGACGAATACTCCATCGCCGACATCGCCACCTTCCCGTGGACGCGCAACCACGACGCCCAGGGCGTGAAGTGGGAGGACAATCCCAATCTCGCGCGCTGGTTCAAGGCGATCGACGAGCGTCCGGCGGTGAAGGCCGCGCTCGCCAAGGTCGCCGCCATCAAGTCGAACCGCGAGACCGCCTCCGACGACCACAAGGACCGCTTCTTCAACCGCGGCCGCTACGCCCGGGCGTGATCGTCCCGGCGCGAGTGAGATCGCGCGGAGGGGGCAGCTTGGACCTCAAGGGCAAGGCCGCCGTCGTCACCGGCTCGAGCTCGGACGGCGGCATCGGCGCCGAGTGCGCCAAAATCCTCGCTTCGCGCGGCTGCAACGTCGTGGTGAACTACGCGACCAACGCGAGCGGGCGCCGAGCAAGGTCGCCGCCGACTGCAAGGCGGCGGGCGTCGAAGCCTTCGCCGTCCAGGCCGATGTCGCCAAGGACGCGGACTGCCGTCCGGCTGGTGCAGGCGGCGGTCGAGCGATTCGGGCGGCTCGATGTGCTGGTCAACAACGCCGCCGTCACCAAGACCGATCCCGCACCAGCGCTTCGACCTGCTCGACGCCGACGAGTTCGAGCGCATCTTCTGCGGTCAACCTGATCGGCAATTACCAGATGTGCCGGGCGGCCGCGCCGCACCTCAAGGCCAGCGGCGATGCGGCGATCGTCAACATCTCGTCGATCGGCGCGCTGCGCGGCGCCGGCAGCTCGATCGCCTATGCGGCCTCGAAGGGCGCGCTCAACACGCTGACGCTTTCGATGGCGCGCGCACTCGCGCCGGAGGTGCGGGTGAATGCGCTGTGCCCGGGTGGCCTGCTCGGCAGCTGGACGACGCAAGATCATGACCGAAGGCGCCTACGAGGCGCGCGTGCGGCAGGCCAGACACCGAATTTCCGCTCAAGCGCGGCATCTGGCCGATCGACGTCGCGCGCGCCGCGCTGTTTCTGATCGAGGACGCGACGACGATGACCGGCGAGTGCCTGCGCATGGATTGCGGCCAGCATCTCGGCGACCAGGGCGCGCGTATCTGAAACGCCGCACGAACATTCAAACGCACAGGAGCAACAGCGTAATGGCATCCGATAATTTCGAAACTGCGGGCCGGCATCACCTACGCGACCCACGACGGCGTCGCGCTCGCGGGCGATCTCTACCTGCCGAAGGGCGCGGGGCCGTTCCCGGCGCTGGTCGCGGTGCATGGCGGCGGCTGGCAGGCGGGCGCGCGCAGCGCGTTTCAGTACTGGGGCAAGTATCTCGCCGAGCGCGGCTATGTACTGTTCTCGATCAGCTACCGGCTGGCCAAGAAGGGCCAGAAGACGTTCCCGCAGGCGGTGCAGCGACGTGCTGGCGGCTGTGCAATTCGTGCGCGGCAGCGCCGGCGAGTTCAAGGTCGATCCCGAGCGCATCGGATTGTTCGGCGCATCCGCCGGCGGCCACCTCGCCTCGCTCGCGGCGCTCGAGCGGCGACGCCTTCCTCGGCGGCTATCCGCAGGACAAGCACGCCAGGCGTCAGCACCAAGGTCAAGGCGCTGGTCGGCGTCTACGGCGTCTACGACCTCAAGGAGATGTGGCAGCGCTACGGCATGCAGAGCCCGCGCGAGAACAACATCGAGAATTTCCTCGGCGCGCCGCCGATGGAGAACCCGCGGCTCTATTTCGATGCATCGTCGATCAACTATGCGACCGTCGCCAACAATCAGATCGGCGTGTTTCTGAGCGTCGGCACCGAGGACGACCTGGTCGAACCGCGCAACGCAGACCGACGCCTTCCTGCTGGCGCTGAAGCAGGCCGGACTTCTTCGTGCGCACCTGCATCGTGCAGGGCGCGCCGCACTATTGGCTGGGCGACCCGATCGACGAGCCGGACAGTTATCCCGGCTTCGTCGCGCCGCGGCTCGTACGGTTCCTGCAGGAGCGGCTGTAGTCGCTTCGGAAAATTGCCGGAGCATCGCTTCTCATGCTGAGGAGCGATCGAAGATCGCGTCTCGAAGCATGTGCAGGTACTCGTAGCCATCCTTCGAGACGGCGCTCGCAAGTCGGGTTTACCCGACTTGCGCGTTGTTGTGTGCCCGATCCCGGGTAAACCCGGATCGGGTGCGCCTCATCAGGATGAGGGTCGAAGCACTTGCTCAGTTTCGACTGGCTTACGCCGGCTTGCCGTCGCCCTTGTTGACGAATGCCATCAACGCCGCGACATCCTTCTTGTCGCCATCGAAGTCGCGCGCGACCTGCTCGTAGAAATGCGCCGCGCCGACGTAGAGTTCGTGCCCGGCCGGATCCTCGCCGACGAAATCGGCGATCTCGTGCATTTCGGCGATCCAGCGGTAGGCCTTGGGCGGCATCATCGACAGGCTGCGCTTGAGCCACGCGAGCATCGGCGGCTGACTCGATGACAGTTCGGCGAACAGCGCATCCGCGGTGCCGGCGCGGGTCGCCGCCAGCATCATGACGGCGGCGAGCCCCTGCATGCCCTTGGTGATGCCTGCGTAGGACATTTTCATCGCTGACGCCGCCGTCGGCGGCCCCGGCAAAACCCGGACGTCGAGGCCGTATGATTTCAGCGCGGCGAAGCGCTGCGCCTCGGGGCCGGAGGCATAGAAGCGCGGCCCCGCATCGCCGGTCTTGGGCGGCGAGCCGATGATGCCGGCATCTACGAACGGCGAGCCGGTCGGTGCGATCACGGCGGCGACCCGTTCGGCGGTCGGCGGGCTCACGGCGTTGCATTCGACGAACACCGGCTTGCTGTTGCTGGCCTTCAGGCTCGGCGCGAAGCGTTGTGCCAGCGCGACGGCATCGCCCGGCGGCAGGATCGACAGAATGAAATCGGCGGCGGCGATCTCCTCGTCGCTGGCGGCGGTCAGGCCGTACTTCTTGGCGCGGTCGGCGGTTTCGGCGCTCCGCCCGGTCAAGCGAGGTCAGCACCTTGAGGCCGTTTTCCACCAGCCGGCCGCCCACGGCCGCTCCCATCATGCCTGGGGCGATGACTGCGACGACGGGATTCATGCGACAATTCCTCTGCTATGGACCGGCCACGCATCCTACAACCTATTTCGATCCGGCGCGACGGCACCGGCCGACGAACGCAATGGCGCTTCGCAACACCGGTGTGGCGTGCTTGGCAAGCACGTCCGATTGGGCTTTGCTTCCGCTCCGCCGGCAGCAGTGCCTGCATCGCAACGCCCAGAACAGCAACTCTAGGAAACCCCCGTGCCGAACGAACTTGTCGAAGCCCGCTACCAGGTCGCACTGGCCAACCGCATGCTCGCGAACGAAGGCGTGCTCGATGCCTTCGGTCACGTCAGCATGCGCCATCCCGGCGATCCGGGCCGCTATCTGCTGTCGCGCTCGCGGTCGCCGGGGCTCATCGAGCCGGACGACGTTCTGGAGTTCACGCTCGATTCCGAGCCGGTCCGGCCGCCGACGGTGTCGCTTTACGCCGAACGGGTCATCCACGGCTGCATCTATCAGGCGCGGCCGGACGTGACGGCGGTGTGTCACCACCATGCCCCGGCGGTGCTGCCGTTCTGCATCGCCGGTGTGCCGATTGCGCCGGTCTTTCACCTCGGCGCGGCCGGCGGCGAGACCGTGCCGTTCTGGAACCAGCATGACGAGTTCGGCGACACCAACCTGCTGGTGGTCAAGCCGGAGGAGGGGCGTTCGCTCGCCCGCGCGCTCGGTCCCCACGCGGCCGTGCTGCTGAACAATCACGGGGCGACGGTGGTCGGGCGCGATCTGCGGGAACTGGTCTCGCGCGCGATCTTCATGTGCCAGAACGCCGAATACCAACTCAAGGCGCATCTCCTCGGCAAGGTCGTGACGCTGACGCCCGGCGAGACCAGGCTCGCCAGCAGCCTCAACGCGCTGCCGAATGTCACCAACCGGACCTGGGAATACTGGACGGGGCGGCTCGCCAAGGCCGGCGGCCTGCCGCCGCGGCCGGCGAAAGCGCGTCCGCGGGACGCATCGGCCAAGCCTGCCCGTTCGCGTACAAAGTCGGTCAGCCGCAGTTCAGCCAAAATGCCGTCTGGCCGCCGCAAGGAGAAAACCCGATGAAGCCCAGCATGCCCGCCCCGTTCGCAGCGATCGCCGCACTCGCGATCCCGCTTGCCGGCGTGCCCATCACCGCGCACGCGCAGGATCAGCTCAAGGTCGCGATCGGCCAGATCAACAATTGGGAGAACCAGGCGCCGACGCTGGGACAGGACGCCGGCATCTTCAAGAAGCACAACCTGCTGCTGGAGAACGTCGGCACCCAGGGCGCGGGCGAGACTATGCAGCCGGTCATTGCCGGCAGCGCCGACCTCGGCGCCGGTGTCGGCGTGGCAGGCGTCATGCGGGCGTTCGCTCGCGGCGCGCCGTTGCGTATTCTCCTGCCGGCATTCACCGGCACCCAGGACCTCTACTGGTACGTCAAGGCCGACTCGCCGCTGAAGAGCGTCAAGGACGTCACCACCAGCAACACCATCGCCTATTCGACCAGCGGATCGAGTTCGAACAATCTGGTCCTCGCCTTCGCGCGCGAGCTCGACGTCAAGGCCAAGCCGACCGCGACCGGCGGGCCGGCCGCGACCCTGACGCAGGTGATGTCCGGTCAGATCGACATCGGCTGGGCCGCGCCGCCGTTCGGCGTGAAGGAACTCAAGGAAGGCAAGATCCGCATTCTCATCCGCGGCAGCGACGCGCCTTCGCTGCGCGGCCAGACCGTCCGCACGATCATCGTCAATGCCGATTCGTTGAAGAACAAGAAAGACGCCATCATGCGTTTCGTGCAAGGCTATCGCGAAGCGGTCGACTGGATGTACTCCGATCCCAAAGCGATCAAGATGTACGCTGACAAGATGAAGCTCGACGAGCAGCTGATCGCCGATTCGATCAAGGAATTTCAGCCGAAGTCCGCGCTGCAGACGGACGAGATGAAGGACGTTGCCGGCATCCAGGCCGACGCGGTGAAACTCAAGTTCATCGATGCGCCGTTGAGCAAAGAGCAGCTTGCCGAGCTCATCCAGATTCCGCCGCGGGCAAAATAAGAACAACGCACGGCGCAAGCAAAGGAGGAAACGATGGGGTCTCGGTATTGGCTACCTGTCCTGCTTCTTGTCCAGATCATGCTGGCCGCGCCGGCGAGCGCCCAGGACCGGTTCAAGGTCGCCATAGGGCAGTTGGAGATATGGAGCGGACAGGTGCCGATCCTCGGCCAGAAGGCCGGTATCTTCAAGAAGTACGGCATCGAGCTGGAGAACTTCGGTACCGCCGGCGCGGGTGAGACCGTGCAGGCGGTGATCTCGGGAAGCGCCGACTTCGGTGTCAATGTCGGTACCCAGGGTGTGTTGCGCGCGTTCGCCAAGGGCGCGCCGATCCGCGCGCTGGGCGCGAATTTCACCGGCGCCGGCGATATCTTTTTCTACGTCCGCGCCGATTCGCCGATCAAGAGTCTCGAAGGACGCTACCGAGAAGACGACGATTTCGTTCTCGACCAATGGCGCCACCACCCACACCATCGTGCTGGGCTACGGCAAGGAACTCGGTGTCAAGGCGGTGCCCACTGCGACCGGCGGCATGCCGGCAACTTTGACCCAGGTGATGTCGGGCCAGATCGACATTGGTTGGGGCTCGCCGCCGTTCGGGTTGAAGGAGATCGAAGACGGAAAGATCCGCGTGATTGCAGGCGGCAATGACGTGCCGTCGTTGCGCGCCCAGACCATCCGTATCGAGGTCGTCAACAACAACGTCCTGAAGAATCGCAAGGACGCCGTGCTGCGCTACGTCAAGGCATTCCGCGAGACGCTCGACTGGATGTACTCCGATCCGGAGGCGATCCGCATGTATGCCGAGGCGATTAAGGTGCCGGTCTCGATTGCGAAAACCGCGGTGGAAAAATATCAGCCAAAGGAAGCCAAGCAGTTCGACCGGGTTCTGGACATGGAAGGCATCATGACGAACGCGGTTGCGCTCAAGTATCTCGATGCTTTGCTGACCAAGGAACAGCTTGCCGAATTCATCCAGATTCCCCCGCGATGAGGCGCAGTCCGGGCGCAAGTCCATGATGCGCGTCGGCTCGTTTCTGACGTGGGCCGTCGCGTTTGCGTTGATCGTTGCGGCGCTGCCCGCAGGTGCGCAGGAGGCGCCCAGGCCGGACGCGTTGCGGGTGGCGGTCGGTCAGCTTGGCCAATGGGCCGTGAGCGGGCCGACGCTCGGCCAGCGCGCCGGCGTCTTCCGCAAGCACAATCTGATGCTCGAAGTGTTCGGTACCGCGGGCCGCGGTGAAACGCTCCAGGCGGTAATTTCCGGTTCGGCCGATTTGGCGGTGGGGATCGGCACGCCTGCCGTGTTGCGTGCCTATTCGAAGGGATCGCCGGTTCGGATCATCGGCGCGAACTTCACCGGCGCCGGCGATTTCTGCTGGTATGTGCGGGCCAATTCCCCGATCAAGCGGCTGGAAGACATGTCCGACAACACCACCATCGGCTATTCGGAAAGCGGCTCTTCGAGCCACAACGTGGTGCTCTTGTTCATGCAGGAAATGCGCCTCAGGGGACTGCCGACCGCCACCGGCGGACAGGCCGCGACTCTTGCGCAAGTGATATCGGGCAAGATCGATGTGGGCTGGGGAGCGCCGCCCTTCGCACTCAAGGAGTTGTCCGAGGGCAAGATCCGCATCATTGCCAATGGCAACGACGTGCCGTCGTTGCGCACCCAGACGGTGCGCGTCGACATGGTCAACGCCAATGTCCTCAAAGCGCGCAACGATGCGATCATGCGGTTCGTGCGAGCCTATCGGGAGACGCTGGATTGGATGTTCACGAGCCCGCAGGCGATCGAGATTTACGCGCAGGAGTTCAAGGTCGCACCCGAGCTGGCGGTCGTCACGCGGGACAAGTTTCAGACCCGGGAGGCGATGCGCAACGATCGTCTCTCGGATCTCGATGCCGTCATGGCGGACGCCGTCGCCCTCAAATTTCTTGACAAGCCGCTGAGCAAGGAACAGCTCGCCGAGCTCGTTCAAACCCCGCCGCAATAGCGGGGCAGGGCCTACGATTCCCGGCGGCCGGTAAAGACCGGCGCCCGCTTCTCCAGGAAGGCGCGCACGCCCTCGGCATAGTCCGGCGTCAGGCTGGCCTCGCGCTGCAACTCGCGCTCGAGGTCGAGCTGGGCATCGAGGTCGTTGTCCCAGGAGGCGTCGAGCGCCCGCTTGATCAGGGCAAGGCCCGATCGTCGGCGCGGTGGCAAACTGGGCGCAGAGCTTCTCGGCTTCCGGCCATCAGCGCGTTGTCGTCGACGACCTTCCAGATCAGGCCCCAGGCCTCGGCCTTCTCCGCCGGCAGCGGCTCGGCCGATGCAGCGCCAGCGCCGCGCGCGCGGGCCGGTCCGACCAGCCGCGGCAGGAACCAGGTGCCGCCGGAATCCGGCATCAGGCCGATCTTGGCGAAGGCCTGCACGAAGCTCGCCGAGCGCGCCGCCAGCACGATGTCGCAGGCGAGCGCGATGTTGGCGCCGGCGCCGGCCGCGACGCCGTTGACGGCCGCGACCACCGGGAAGGGCAGCGCGCGCAACTTGCGCACCAGCGGATTGTAGTAGGCTTCGAGCGTGCCGCCGAGCACGACGCGTCTCGCCGGGCTTGGCCAGCCGATCGTTCAGGTCCTGGCCGGCGCAGAAGCCGCGGCCGGCGCCGGTCAGCAGCAGTGCGCGGCAGTCGGGGTCGCTCTCGGCATCGGCCAGCGCGCGCTTGAGCGCGTCGTGCATCGCCTCGGTGAAGGCGTTGAGCCGCTGCGGCCGGTTGAGCGTGATGACGCGATAGCCGGCACGCGTTTCGACCAGGATCGGGGCTCTCGTCCATGATCACCTCCTCGGCCCGCGATGGCTAGCGTCAATGCACCGGGAAGTCGCGCACCGCCGGGTTGCGGGATTTCGTGTCCGCCGCGTCAGCGATCGAAGTCCCGCAGACACGTCGATCATCGCCTTGCGCTGCTCGGCGCCGAGCTTTTCGGCCAGCCGCGCCTCGTGCGTCGCCGCCAGCGTCTTGGCGCGCTTGAGCGATCCGCTGCCCTCGCGCGTCAGCCGCAGCGCATGCGATCGCGGCGTCGCTTGGCGAATTCCAGCCGCTCGGTCAGGCCGCGCTTTTCGAGCTTGTCCAGCAGCCGCACCAGCCGGGCGCGCTCGATCCCCAGCGTCGTCGGCGATGTCGGATTGCGACAGCCCCGGGATTGGCGGCGATCACGACCAGCACCGAATACTGCGCCGGCCGGATGTCGATGGTCGCCAGCGTGCGGATGAAATCCTGGAACACCCAGACCTGCAGCCGCCGGATGAAATAGCCGAGATGCCCGTTGAGCACGCCGAGATCGAGCCGGGCGGCGTTTGCCGGCCGCGGCTTGCGGCGTGGCCGGCGGGCGGGCTGCGCCGTGCGAACGCTTCGAGCCGTCGATCAGACATGGCCGATCCCAACCGTGTGCCGTTTGCGCCTCGGCATGCGTTCCGCCGCGCCTAGGGCCAAAGTGGTTGTTGACGACATCTGTTGTCATGGTCAACAATTATTCCGGAATGGCAGTCCTGCGGGACGCCAGCGAAAGCGCCGGCCGCGTGTCGTTCCGCGACGAAGGGTCCATTGCATCTTGGTTCGAACAATACGAGAAATAGGGCACGCAACGGCCGATCGCCGTGACTACGGTTCAGGGAGGAACAACATGACCCGCAAATCGCAAACGAATCCATTCGCAGGCGATCCGGCGTCACCCGCCGCAGCGTTCACCGCCGGCGCCGGCGCCGCCGGCATTGCTCGCCGGCACCGCGCCGTTCAACATCGTGCGCGCGCAGGGCGGGCCGCTCAAGGTCGGCGTGCTGCTGCCGCGCTCGGGCGCGCAGGCCGGCATCGGCCAGGACTGCCAGCGCGGCGTCGAGATCGCGCCGGCGACTCCTCAAGGATCTCGGCCTGCCCGAGCTCGCGATCATGAACGCCGACACCGAGACCAACGTCGAGGTCGCGCGCGCGCGCGCCGAGAAGCTGATCAACGACGGCGCCCAGCTCCTGGTCGGCGCCTTCGATTCCGGTCAGACCACCGCGATCGCGCAGGTGGCCGAGCAGAAGGGCATTCCGTTCGTCATCAACATCGCCGCCGCGCCGCCGATCACCGAGCAGGGCTACAAGTTCGTGTTCCGCAATTTCCCGACCGCGCCGATGATCCTCGGCGATGCCTTCGCCAACCAGAAGGAGATCTTCGAGGTCACCGGCAAGGCGCCGAAGTCGGTCGTGTTCATGCACGTGAACGACACCTTCGGCACCGCCATGAAGAACGGCATCGGCGCCGTGATGCCGAAGTTCAACATGCCGTATCACGATCGTCGAGACCATCGCCTACGATCCGACGGCGCGCGACCTGTCGGTCGAGGTCGCCAAGGCCAAGGCGACCGGCGCGGACGCGCTGCTGATGGTCAGCCGGCTCAACGACGCGATCCTGCTCACCCGCGAAATGGTCAAGCAGCGCTGGTCGCCGATGGCCGTGCTCAGCATGGGACCGGGCTGGTACGAGGATCAGTATCTCAAGACGCTCGGCAAGCTCTGCCGACGGCCCGCTCAGCTTCGTGCCCTGGTACGATCCGAACAAGAAGCTCAGCCAAGGCGATGGTCGCGGCGCTCGCCAAGTCGTATCCCGACGTCAATCCCAACACCAACCACGTCTATACGTTCGAGGCGCTGCTGATCGCCGCGGATGCCTACAAGCGCGCGCAGTCGACCGATCCGAAGGCGCTCGCCGACGCCATCCGCACGACCAACATCACCGACAACGTCAGCACCGGGCCGGGCATCCAGTTCGACGCCAAGGGCCAGAACGACAAGCTGAAGAACTCGGCCATTCAGAACCGGGGCGGCAAGCTCGTGACGGTCGCGCCGAAGGGCGCGACCGATGCGGCCGCAGCTGCCGATGACTCCCTACGACAAGCGCTGAGGCGCAGTACTGGATTGGCGCTCCGGCCCGCGCGTTGCGGCCGGAGCTTCGCGTCACAGGGTCCGCGGTGCCCGCAGAAATCTACCTCAACGTCGCCGTCAGCGGCCTGTTGACCGGCCTCGTCTACGGCCTGATGGCGCTCGGTCTGTCGGTGATTTTCGGCATCGTGCGGGTCGTCAATTTCGCCCATGGCGAGATGATGACGATCGCGATGTATGTGGCGATCGTTCTGTTCGCCGCGTTCAAGCTCGATCCGCTGGTGATGCTGGTGCCGATCGCGGCGCTGCTGTTCGCGCTCGGCTATCTGATGCAGGTGGCGCTGATCAATCCGTTCATCAACCGGCCTGAGCACAGCCAGTTCATGCTGTTGATCGCGATCGCGATCATCATGGTCAATGTGCTGCTGATCGTGTTCGGGCCGGACGCGCGCAACGTGCAGACGTATTACGCCTTCGACAGTTTCCAGATCGGCCCGCTGATCGTCGACGCCACCAAGGTCTACGCCGCCGGCGCGGCGGTGCTGGTGGCGGCGGCGCTGTTCGCGTTCTTCCAGTTCACCCTGACCGGCAAGGCGATCCGCGCCTGCGCCGACAACTACACCGGCGCGCTCGTGGTCGGCCTCGACGTCAAGCGGCTCTATGCGCTGACGTTCGGATTGGGGGCCGCCTGCGTCGGCGCCGCCGGCTCGATCCTGGTGCTGCTGGTCGACGTCACGCCGCCGCTTGGGCCGGCGTACACCCTGCTCGCCTTCGTCATCGTGATTACCGGCGGGCTCGGCTCGATGCCGGGCGCGCTCGTGGGCGGCGTGCTGATCGGTCTCACCGAAGCGATGGCCGGCCTGCTGTTCACGCCGTCGGCGAAGAGCATGTTCTCGTTTGCGCTGCTGGTGCTGGTGCTGCTGTTCCGGCCGCAGGGGATCCTCGGAAAGAAAGCGTCATGAAGTCGCTGTTCGACGGCATCCCGCCGCGCGGCCTCGTCATGCTGGGCGCCCTGCTCGTGGCCCTGCTGGTCGCGCCGTTCTTCGCCAACGATTATCTGCTCACCGTCCTGATCCTCATTCTCTACTACGCCTTCACTGGGCAGGCCTGGAACATCATGATGGGCTTTGCCGGGCAGTTGTCGCTCGGCCACGCGCTCTATACCGGGCTCGGCTCCTACGTCACCGCGGCGCTCTACGTGCACTACGGCATCGGCCCGTGGATTGGGCTTCCGGCCGCGATCCTGATCGCCGCCGCGGCCGGTGCCGTAATCGGCTTTCTTGCTTTCCGCTTCGGCGTTGCTGGGGTCTATTTTGCGATCCTGACGATCGCATTTGCGGAGTTCGCGCGCATCGGCTTCGACCACTTCCGGTGGGTGGGCGGTTCGGCCGGATTCTTCCTGCCGGTCACCAACTATGCGCAGAACGACCTCTGGCAACTGCGCGGCCGGCCGGTCATGTTCTACTACGTGATCCTGGCGATGACGCTCGCCGCTTTGCTGGTGTGCCGGCTGCTGCTCAAGAGCCGCATGGGCTATTACTGGCAGGCGATCCGCGAGGATGAGATCGCGGCCCGCGCGCTCGGCATCAATACGTTCCGGTACAAGATGTACGCCGTCATTCTGTCGGCGGGCATGACGTCGATCGCCGGAATGTTCTACGCCTTCTACTACAACAACCTGTTTCCCGAGCAGGTGTTCAGCATCGTGCGATCGATCGAGCTTCTCCTCGGCCCAATCATCGGCGGCATCGGCACCCTGATCGGCCCGCTGGTCGGTGCGTTCCTGCTGACCGGCCTGGCCGAAGTGCTGGACGCAATTCTGGCCGCGCTTCATATCGACGTGCCAGGTGCGAAGCGCGTGTTCTACGGCGTCTGCCTCCTGGTCGTCATCATGGTCTTGCCGGATGGCATCTGGCCATGGCTTGCCCGCAAGCTCGGCGTCACGAGGCCGAAATCATGAGTGCGCTGCTGGAAGTCGAAGGCATCAGCAAGCGCTTCCGCGGCTTGCTCGCGGTCGACAAGGTGAGCTTCAGCCTGCCGCAAGGCGGCATCTATGCAGTGATCGGCCCCAACGGCGCCGGCAAGACGACGCTGTTCAACATGATCGCTGGCGAGTTCGCGCCTGATGAAGGCACGATCCGCTTTGCGGGCGATCGCATCGACCGCCTGACGCCTGATGCAATCTGTCGGCGCGGCATCGGCCGAACGTTCCAGATCGTGCGGCCGTTCCCGGCTCTCACCGTCGAGGACAACGTCATTGTCGGAGCATTGTTGCAACGATCCGATGTGTCGGCCGCCCGGCGGCGGGCGCGCGAGGTGCTGGAGCAACTCGACCTGGACGGCAAGCGCGAGCAGATCGCCTCGACCCTGACGCTGCCCGACCGCAAGCGGCTCGAAGTGGCGCGGGCACTCGCCACCGACCCCAAGCTGCTGCTGCTCGATGAAGTGATGGCGGGACTGCGGCCGGCGGAGACCGACCGGATCGTCTCGATCCTGACCCGTCTCAACCGCGATACCGGGCTGACGATCCTGTTGATCGAGCATGTCATGCGCGCCGTCATGGCGCTTGCCCACCATGTGCTGGTGCTGCACCACGGAGCGCCGATCGCAGAGGGGACGCCGGCCGACGTCGTTCGCGAGCCGGCAGTGGTTGAATCCTATCTCGGCGCCGAGTCGGTCTAGGGAGTCGGGATCCATGCTGCGCATCGAGAACCTCGATGTCTTCCACGGCGATGCCCAGGCGCTCGACGATGTGACGCTTGAGATCGACGAAGGTGCGATCGTCGCCATTGTGGGGGCGAACGGCGCCGGCAAGACCTCGCTCATCCGCACCATCGCTGGCATGCACCGGCCTGCGCGCGGACGGATTGTGTTTCGTGGGACGGACATCGCCGGCTGGCCGAGTTTTCGCGTCTGCGATCTCGGCATCGGTCAGGTTGCAGAAGGCCGGCAGGTGTTTCCGACGCTTTCGGTCGCGGAGAATCTCGATATGGGCGCTCTGTTGCCGCGGGCGCGCGCTGGCCGCGACAGAAATCTCGAGCGCGTGTTCGCGTTGTTCCCGGTGTTGAGCGAGCGTCGAGGGCAGGCGGCCGGCACGCTGTCGGGCGGCGAACAGCAGATGCTGGCCATCGGCCGCTGCCTGATGGGCGCTCCGGACCTGGTGATGTTCGACGAACCATCGCTCGGGCTGGCGCCGGCGGTGGTGCAGAACGTGCTGCGTACGATCCGCGACCTCAATCGCGAGGGGCTCACCTGCGTGCTGGTCGAGCAAAATGTCGCGGTGTCGCTCAAGCTTGCGGCCCAGGCCTACGTCCTGGAGAACGGCCGGATCATGCTGTCTGGCGCCGGCGAACAGCTGCTGGCCGACGATCGCGTCCGGCAGGCCTATCTCGGAATGTAATCGGTTTGACTTGGGGTCCGGGCCGGCCACTGTTCGTACGCAACACTTGGGCCGGCCCGGTATTCGTCAGATGCGTCTAGTGATTCCTTTGGCCGCGACGCAAGTCCACCCGACTGACAAACGCGGCGACCCCAAAGGTCAGAAATCAAAATCAACATCAAAGTCGAGATGCTCATTCAGACGCCCCCATTCTGCTTCATCCCCATCCTGTTGTAGACGGGCAATATACAAATCTGAAAATCCGCACTCGTTAAGGCAATTTGCAAAGATAGGACGAGCGTGACAAAAACCGCACAGATGGAACTTTTGACGTGCTGCGAGCAATTGGGTCTTAGTTTGAAATTCGTCGTCCGGTCGGGTGCTTCAACGCCGACGCTCGCAATCAACTCGAACGATCAGCGTGCCGGCCAGTAGCTGCGCATCGGCTCATGACTATGCGCCGAGCGTCCGGAAATCGGTCTGAGGCTTAAGAACTATGGCTGCGCATGGCGATGTCGAGCGCCGCAACTCGCAGCGTCAACGGACTGTCGGGAAATGCCTGGCGCAGTGCCTGCAGGGACTCGGCACCGGAGCGAGGCTGGAGCGCCATCAGCCGCTGCGCCATCGTCGCCGTGAGGGCGGCGCTGCTCGGTGCGCTCTCCGGCGCAATCGGCGGCGACGGCAGAAACGGCAACTGAGCCTTCCGGCCAGCTTGCTGATCTTCGACCGAAGGCATGAATGGCCTCTTTGAATCGATTTGGTCCGGCCACACCAGACTGAGCCTCACCTGGTTACCAAATGGTTAACGGGCTGGCTGCCAGGAGCCACCGGCTGGGCAACTTGCGCCCTTGCCGCCGGGAATGCATGGTCCAGCCGGCTCATTAAACACTGCAAGGGAGGCTTGTATGAAGTTGTACTTTTCGCCGGGGGCCTGCTCGCTCTCGCCGCACATTGTGCTCCGCGAGTCGGGCGCAAAGTTCGATATGGAACAGGTCGATTTGCGTGAGAAGAAGACCAAGAAAGGCGACAACTATTGGGAAATCAACCCTAAGGGACAGGTCCCCCTCCTGGAGCTCGATGACGGGCAGCGCCTCAGCGAGGGGCCGGCGATCGTGCAGTACGTTGCGGACAAGAACCCGACTGCCGGCTTGGTCCCGGCGGCCGGTACTATCGACCGCTACCATCTGCAGGGCTGGCTCACCCACATCGGCACCGAGCTGCACAAGACCTTCGGCCCCTGCTTCCGCCCAACAACGCCCGATGAATACAAGAAGCTGTCCAAGGAGACGCTGGCCGCCAAGTACCGCGGCATCGACAAGGCGCTGGAGGGCAAGCAGTACTTGATGGGGGACAAGTTTTCCGTCGCCGACGCCTACCTCTTTACGGTGACGCGCTGGGCGCCGCGCATCGAGTTCGACCTGTCGCCGTTTCCCAACGTCAGGGCATTTATGGAGCGCGTAGCCGCCCGTCCTAAAGTGCAGGAAGCGCTGAAGGCCGAGGGACTGTCATAACTGAAGCCGAACGCATCGCATCGACCGAGGCCCGGGGCAAGACTCCGGGCCTCGCGTTATCGACTGGGAGCGGCCAGCTACTTGCCGCAATCGTTCGGGGCGGGCTCGCCGTCAAATCGGCCCATCATCCAGGCCGCGGCTGCGTCGGCGCTGTCGTGACCCGCGGTGGCATGCCCGACGTCCGGCATCCACAACAGCCGCACCTTGCTGCCCGCCGCGCACAGCCGCCCCATGTAACTGCGGGTGATGTCCGGCCGTACCAATTGGTCGGCGCTGCCCTGCGCCAAGAAGACCGGAATGTCGCTGGGCAGCGTGCTGGGGGAGTTTTCCGTCATCAGCGAGCGCCACGGCTGGACGTCAGCTAAATTCTTGACCGACAGAAAGCTGCGATCGAGCCGCTTTGCGGTCTGTTGCAGCATCAGCAGTTCCAAACGTGATTCCAGGCACTCATGCGCCAGCCGGTCGACCGTCGGTATTGCTGCCGGCACCACCACTTGGCCCATAGGAGCGCCAAACACCCGCGACCACGACCATAACGCCATGGCGGTCAGGTCCTTGCCGCCCAGCGTGTCGATGTCCGCAGTCAGCAGCGCCACAAGCTCGGTCGCAGGGGCGGCAGCGGCGACGCCAGTGAGCTCGAGCTCCGAAGCATATTGGCGCACGATCAGACCGGCGAAGAGCGCAGCGTGACCGCCTTGCGAATGGCCCCAGACCGCAAAGCGGTTGCCGTTGCCCGCGCCCGGCATGGTGCGGGCAACGCGCACGGAATCGACAACGGCCCGCGCCTCGCTGACGCCGATCAGGTAGGGATGCGGGCCTGGCGTTCCGAGGCCGGGGTAGTCCGTCGCAGTCACGACGTAACCCCGCTCGATGAGTGCCTTGAGGCCTTGGATGCGGGCGAAATGCTCCAGCGCCAGCGAGGGGGCACAGGGCGGAGTGACTCCCGTGGTGCCATGCGCCCAGGCGACGATCGGCCGGCCCGCGGGTGGCGGCGTCCCGCCCGGGATGATGACGAGGCCGGAGACGGCGATCGGCTCGTTCTTCAGGCCGACGGAACGGTAAAGCACACGATAGGCCGACGCACCGGAGGGTGCGAAATGGATCGGCTCCTGCCGGATCAGCGTGCCCGGCGCCCCGGCGATCTCGCTTTCGGCAGCACGATAGAATGCGGGCTGCGCGGACGCGCCGCCCGCCAAAACCGCCATCGCCGCAGTTGCGGCAATGAGGCCGCGGCGCAGCGAACGAAGTGCGCCACGTCTCTTCAGCGCGACGAAATGCAGGGCCATGAACTCGGCATCTCCAGGCGCGAAGCGGACTGCCGGGACGGCGGCAGCTATTTCAACGGGGCGCCAACTGTAACTGTCAGCGTCCCAACGCCCTCGATTTCGCATTCGAGTTTGTCACCCGCGACGGCCGGCGGCGACGCCCGACGGCGTTCCGGTCATGATGATGTCGCCCGGCGCTAGTTCGACCATCTCGGAGAGCTTCACGATCACCTCGGGCACGTTCCAGATCATCTGTGCGAGATCGCCGTCCTGTCGGACCTTGCCGTTGCACTTGAGCGCGATGCGGCCCTTGGCCGGGTGACCGATCTTCTCGGCCGGAACTCAGCGGCCCGCACGGAGCCGAATGGTCGAATGCCTTGCCGATCTCCCATGGGCGCTTCATGTCGCGCGAGGCGATCTGCAGGTCTCTTCGTGTCAAATCGATGCCGACGCCATAGCCGTAGATGCAGTCGAGCGCGCTTTCGATCTTAATGTTGCGGCCGCCGCTCTTGAGTGCCACCACCAATTCGACCTCATGATGCATATCCTTGGTGAGCGGAGGGTAGGGGGCGGTTCCGCCGTCCGGCACGATGGCGTCAGCCGGCTTGGAGAAGAAAAACGGCGGGTCGCGCACGTCGTGCCCCATCTCCTTGATGTGTTCCTCGTAGTTCCGCCCCACGCACCAGATCCGGCGCACCGGGAACGACTTGCCGGTGCCGGCGACCGGAATCGACGCCTGCGGAGCAGGCCTGATGACATAGCTTGTAGCGTCTGCACTCATCGATGGTCTTCCTGTTGCAATCAGTTGCCAGCATCAACCGCCGGTCGCGGCGGCGATCAGTCCGCGCTCCGGAGGCTGTTCCTGGCCTTTGAGCTGGAGGCGGTAGAACGAGGCGTAGCGGCCGCTCCTGCGCAGCAGGTCCTCGTGGCGGCCGGATTCCACCACCGTGCCGTCCTCGATCACCACGATGCGGTCGGCGTGCGTAATGGTGTGCAGCCGGTGCGCGATGGCGATCGTGGTGCGGCCTTGGCAGAGGTGTTCGATGGCGCGCTGAACTTCGCGCTCCGATTCGGAGTTCGAGCGAGGCTGTCGCTTCGTCCAGCAGGATGATCGGCGCATTCTTGAGCAACGCGCGCGCGATTGCGATGCGTTGGCGTTCGCCGCCCGACAGCTTCAGTCCATGCTCGCCGACCGGCGTTTCGTAGCCCTTGGCGAAGCTCATGATGAAGTCGTGGGCGTTGGCGGCCTTGGCGGCTGCGACGATCTCCGCTTCGCTCGCCGCCGGCCGGCCGACCGCGATGTTCTCGCGTACCGACGCATGGAACAGAAACACGTCCTGACCCACATAGGCAATCTGGCTCCGCAGCGAATGCAGCGATACGGTCGCGATGTTCTGCTGGTCGATGACGATGGCGCCGCTGTCGACGTCATAGAAGCGCAGAATCAGGTTGAGGATGGTCGACTTCCCACCGCCGGACGGCCCCACCAGCGCGGTCATCTTCCCCGGCTCAGCGATGAAGCTGAGGTCGCGGATGACGGTCTCGCCCTCGTGATAGGAGAACTGCACGTCGGCAAACTCGACGCGAGCGGTCGTGAGCTTGAGCGGATGGTGGTCGTCATCGATGCGCTCGGTCGGCGCGCGGTCAAGAATTCCGTACAGGATGCGCACGCCAACGAGTGCGGTGTTGAGATCGATGTTGAGCCGCGCGAGCCGCTTGGCCGGCTCGTAGGCCAGCATGAAGGCCGCCAGGAAGGAGAAGAATTCGCCCGGCGTCGCGCCGGTCTCGAGCACGCGGAAGCCGCCATAGATCATAGCGCCCGCGATGGCAAAGCCGCCCATCGCCTCCATCAGTGGACCGGCGCGGTGGGCGGTTCGCGCCCAGCGGTTCGATTCCTGCTCGAGGTCCGCGACGTCGGCTGCCAACCGCGCCCGCATCGTATCCTCGAGTGTGTAGGCCTTCACGATCCGGATACCCTGCACCGTCTCCTGCATGGTTTCGAGGATGCGGGCGCCGCCGGTAAACTGCCGCTTGGCGATGCTGGAGATGCGCCGGATCATCTTGCGTAGGAAGTAGAGTGCAGGCGGCACGACGACAAAACTGAAGAACGACATCACCGGGTCCTGCACGATCATCACGATCAGCAAGGCGATGAGCACCAGCAGGTCGCGGCCGATGGCCCCGACAACGAGATTGATGGTCGTGCTGGCGGCCGTGGCTCCGGCGGTGAGGCGCGCGAGCAGTTCGGTCGAGTGCCGGTGCGCAAAGAATTCGAGATTCTGATGCACCAGGGTGTCGAATATCCGCTTCTGGTTGTCGGCGATGATCGCGTTGCCGATCTGCGAAAGCTTGACCGCCTGCAGGTAGGTCGCGCTCGCTTTGACCATGAAGATCGCTGCGGTAACGAGGCCGATCACGAGGATGCCGTAGAAGTTCTTGTGCACGTAGGCCTGGTTGATCACGTCGCCGACGAGGTAGGCGCCGAACTGCGGTGCTGCCTGCCGCGATCACCATCAGCCCGAGGGCCCTGAGGTAGCGCTTCCACTGCCGCGACGCCTGTTCGACCATCAGGCGGCGCACCAGCGCGGGCGCGCCGTCGGGGTCGGCGAAAAGCGACTGAAAGTACGATTTGAACACTCGCGCTCCGTCTGACAGGCGATGCGAAACCCCGGCAGGACGCGTCGCCCTGCGCGTGTGGTTCTTGCTTAGCCGGGGCGGCAATTCAAGTGGAAATCACGAGCCTGACGGGTTCAGCGAGGCGACGCCAGCTTGCGCTCCCATGCCAGCGCGTGCGTGACGATGGTGGCAAGATCGTCGAACTGCGGCCGCCAAGTCAGGGCCGCGCGGATGCGGTCGGAGGCGGCCACGATCCGCGCCGGATCGCCGGGGCGGCGGCCGGCGAACGTCACCTTGAAATCGACGCCCGACACGCGCTTGACGGTCTCGATCACCTCCAGCACGGAGAAGCCGCGGCCGTAGCCGCAATTGAGCGTCAGCGATGCGCCGCCGCCGCGCAGATGCGCCAGCGCCTCGAGGTGCGCGCGGGCGAGGTCGGAGACGTGGATGTAGTCGCGGATGCAGGTGCCGTCCGGCGTCTCGTAGTCGGTGCCGAATACGTCGATCTGCTCGCGCTTGCCGAGCGCGGTCTCGACCGCGACCTTGATGAGATGGGTCGCACCCTTGGTCGACTGTCCGGTGCGCCCTTGCGGATCGGCGCCGGCGACGTTGAAATAGCGCAGGATCACATGCTGCAGCCCATAGGCCGCCGCCGGCGTCGCGCAGCATCACCTCGGTCATCAGCTTCGAGGAGCCGTAGGGCGACATCGGAACGGTCGGGTCGTCTTCGCGCACCGGCACGCGCGCGGGATTGCCGTAGACCGCAGCGGTCGAGGAGAAGATGAAATTCCGCACGCCGCGCGGTAACCGCGCATCTCGATCAGCGCGCGCGAGTTCACGGTGTTGTTGCGGTAGTAGCCGAGCGGATCGGCGACCGAATTCGGGCACCACGATCGAGCCGGCGAAGTGGATGATGGCGTCGATCCCGTGCTCCGCGATCGCCTGCGCGACCAGCGCCTGATCGCCGATATCGCCGACGACAAGTGGCACGCCCGGCGCCACCGCCCAGTCGAAGCCGGTCGTGAGATTGTCGAGCACGACCACACGCTCGCCGGCGTCGAGCAGCGCGTAGACCATGTGGCTGCCGATATAGCCGGCGCCGCCGGTGACCAGGACCGTCATGAAGGACCTATCTTTGGCCGCCCTGAATAGCCTGACCAGATAAAAATCCGGTTAGTGACGTGCCATCCTGGTTCGGAGCCTCCCGCGGGCCGGGCCAACGGGCGGCCACTTTGTTCCATAGGCCTAGGGAACTCTGATAGATTGGGGTTCATCGAGTCCGGCCGGTCCGGATTCCGGTCGGGAAGGTCATCCGCGGATGAGCAAGCGGCGGAAGGCGAAGGCGACCCGCGGCGCGGCGCGGACCCGCCGGTCTGTGACCCGGCCGGCCCGCTCGACGGCTGCCAAGACTACTGCCGCCGCCAAGACCTCGAAAAAAGCCGCAGCCCGCAAGTCCGCGGCAACCGACCGGCTTAAACGTGAATTGCGCGAGGCGCTGGAACAGCAGGCCGCGACATCGGAAGTGCTGAAAGTCATTTCCAGTTCGCCTGGTGAACTGGAGCCGGTATTCCAGTCGATGCTGAAGAACGCCACTCGCATCTGCGAGGCAAAGTTTGGCGTCCTGTTCCGCTTTGATGGAGAATTCTTCAAGGTTGCCGCGCTCGCCGATGCACCGCCGGCCCTTGAGGAATTCGCGCGCAACGAGGGTTCGTTCATGCCGCAGCCCGGCGTGGCCCTCGACCGCCTGATGCGCACCAGGCAAGTGGTGCGCTCCGACGACTACGGCGCGGAAGAGGTCGCCGGTCCCGCATACTTGTTTGGGGGTGCGCGTTCGCTGATCGGCGTGCCGATGTTCAAGGACGGCGAATTCGTCGGCGCCATTGTCATCTATCGGCAGGAAGTACGCCCATTCACCGACCGGCAGATCGAACTGGTGCAGAACTTTGCTGCCCAGGCCGTGATCGCCATCGAGAACACGCGACTGCTCAACGAATTGCGCCAGCGCACGGATGACCTCAGCGAGGCGCTGGAGCAGCAGACCGCGACGTCGGAAGTGCTGAGAGTGATCTCAAGTTCGTCCGGCGAGCTTGAGCCCGTGTTCAGCGAGGTTCTCTCGAGCGCCACACGCGTCTGCGGCGCCAAGTACGGAATGATGTATCTGGTCGAGGAGGACGGTTTTCGGACAGTGGCCATGCACGATGTGCCGCCCGCACTCGTGGAGGTGCGGCGGAGCACGCTGACCCGTCCACCACCGACCAGCCCTATTGCCATAGCGGCGGCGACCAAACGACCTGCGCATATGGCAGACGTTCGCGCGCAGCAGTCCTACGTCGATCGTAACGAGCACGTCGTCACAAGTGTCGAGCTTGGAGGCATGCGAACCGTATTGGCGGTTCCCATGCTCAATGAGCGCCGATTGGTTGGCGTAATTTCAATCTACCGTACCGAAGTTCGTCGATTCACCGACAAGCAGATCGACCTGGCCAGCAATTTCGCTGCCCAGGCCGTCATCGCGATCGAGAACACGCGGCTGCTCAACGAGCTTCGCGAGCGCACCGAAGACCTCACCGAATCCCTCCAGCAGCAGACCGCGACCTCTGAGGTGCTCAAGGTCATCAGCCGCTCGACCTTTGACCTCGATGCAGTGTTGCAGACGCTTGTCGAGTCGGCGGCACGCCTGTGCGATGCCGATAAGGCGACGATCACCCGTCAGAAGGACGGAGTGTTCTTCCGCGCTGTGTTCCACGGCTTCTCATCCGAGTTCATGGAATTCGTGAGGGACGTTCCAGTTGAACCCGAGCGCGGCACCGCGACCGGCCGCGCCCTGCTGGAGCGAAAGGCGATCCACATTCCGGACGTGAAGGCCGATCCGGAATACGGCTGGGTGGAAGCGCAGCGGTTGGGAGACTATCGTACCATCATCGGTGTGCCGATGCTGCGCGAAGGCGTCCCGATCGGCGTGTTCGCGCTCACCCGATCCGAAGTTCGGCCGTTCACCGACAAGCAGATCGAACTGGTTTCGACTTTCGCCGACCAGGCGGTGATCGCGATCGAGAACGTGCGGTTGTTCGAGGAGTTGCAGCAGCGCACGCAAGAGCTCGGCGTGTCGCTCGAATACCAGACCGCGTCCGCGGAGGTGCTCAACGTCATCAGCCGGTCACCGTCCGAGTTGCAGCCGGTGCTCGATGCTATCGTGCAGACCGCCGCGAGGCTGTGCGCCGCCGAGTACGCTTTCATCGCCCGTTACATCGACGGTACATGCTATCTGGTCGCCGGTAACCGCGTCGAGGCGGAGCACATCAAGTATCTCGCGGGCCGGCCGGTCGCCGTGAACCGAGGTTCGATCACCGGCCGTGTCGTTCTCGAGCGGCGCACAATCCATGTCCCGGACGTGCTAGCCGATCCCGAATTCGATCATTTCGAATGGCAACGCGTCGGCAGGCAACGGACCGTGCTGGGTGTTCCACTGCTGCGCGAGGATACCCTGATCGGCGTCATTATCCTCGCTCGGACGCAGGTCGAACCGTTCGTCGAGCGGCAGATCGGACTCGTCACCACGTTTGCCGATCAGGCGGTGATTGCGATCGAGAATGTGCGATTGTTCGACGAGGTGCAGGCGCGCACCGAGGAACTGAGCGAATCGCTCGAACAGCAGACTGCGACCGCCAAGATCCTCAGTGTCATCAGCAACTCTCTCACGGACACACAGCCGGTTTTCGACGCCATCGTGGAGTGCGGGGTAGAGCTGTTTCCCGGCTCTGCCATCAGCATTGCGCTGCCGGACGGTGAACTCGTGAAGCTTGCGGCGATGGCCGAATCCGATCCGGTTCGCGCCGAGCTCTGGCGCCGTAGATTTCCGTTTCCGCTCACGCGCGACTACATGCACAGCCTTGCCATCATCGATCGCCGGGTCGTCGATATCCCGGATGTCGAGCAGGCCCCGGTCGAGTTTGCCGCCGGAAAGAAGAATTTCCTGGCCAGCGGGTACCGGGCGGTGACGATGATGCCGATGCTGCGTGGAGATAGCGCGATCGGAGTCCTCAGCGTCGTACGTCTTGCGCCCGAGCCGCTGACGGACAAGCAGCTTTCGGTGCTGGAGACGTTCGCCCGCCAGGCCGTGATCGCGATTGAGAACACGCGCCTACTGCGCGAATTACACGAGCGCACCGAGGATTTATCCGAATCGCTCCAGCAGCAGACGGCTACTGCCGAGGTGCTCAAGGTCATCAGCCGCTCGACGTTCGATTTGCAGACGGTGTTCGATACACTGGTCAAATCAGCCGCCAACCTTTGCGAAGCGGACTTCGCGATGATCTTCCGCCGCGACGGCGACGTCTATCGCTTGGCCGCTAATCATGGATTCACGCCGGAATACCGCAATTGGATAGAGCAGCAGACGATTTCCCTAGGTCGGGGCACGTTGGTCGGGCGGACTGCCATCGGGGGTTATCCTGTTCAGATTTCCGATGCGGCCAACGACCCGGAATATACTTGGTCGGAGTCGATCAAGCGTGGAGGCTTCCGCACGATGCTCGGTGTTCCACTGATGCGTGCGGACCAGCATATCGGGGTAGTCGCCCTCTGCCGGCGGGTCGTGCAACCTTTCACCGACAAGCAGATCGAACTGGTGACAACGTTCGCCGACCAGGCGGTGATCGCGATCGAGAACGTGCGGCTATTCGACGAAATTCAGGACAAGAGCCGCCAGCTTGCCGAGGCGAGCCAGCACAAATCGCAGTTCCTGGCGAACATGAGCCATGAGCTGCGCACGCCGCTCAACGCCATCCTGGGCTATACCGAACTGATCCTCGACAACATCTACGGCGATACGCCCGACAAGATGCGGGGCGTGCTGGAGCGCATCCAGCGCAACGGCCGCCATCTGCTCGGACTGATCAACGACGTGCTCGATCTGTCCAAGATCGAGGCCGGCCAGCTCACGCTGGCGCTGTCCAATTACTCGTTGAAAGATGTGGTACAGGGCGTCTACAGCGCGGTCGAGCCGCTGGCGGCTGAGAAAAAGCTCGCGCTCAAGATCGAAATGTCATCCGACCTGCCGCAGGGGCGCGGCGACGAACGTCGCCTGACGCAAGTCCTGCTCAATCTGGTCGGCAACGCCATCAAGTTCACCGACGAGGGCGAAGTGGTGGTCCGCGCCCAGGCGACCAATGGGTCGTTCAATCTATCGGTGCACGATACCGGCCCCGGGATCGGCGAAGCCGACCAGGCTAAGCTGTTCCAGGAGTTTCAGCAGGCCGACAACTCGATCACCCGCGCGAAAGGCGGGACCGGGCTTGGGCTGGCGATCTCCAAGCGCATCATCGAGTTGCACGGTGGAACGATCTGGGTCGAGTCGCAGGTAGGACAGGGCTCGACGTTTTCCTTTACGCTTCCGGTCCGGGTCTAGCGGCGAGATTTCGATGGGCAAGCTCATTCTTGTGGTTGAAGACCAGGAAGACAACCGCCGCATTCTCCGCGACTCTGCTCACCAGTGCGGATTATGAACTGATCGAAGCCAGCAACGGCGAGGAGGCGCTGGCCGCAACGGCGAAGGATCGCCCGGATCTGATCCTGATGGACATTCAGTTGCCGGTGATGGACGGCTACGAGGCGACCCGCCGCATCAAGGCCAATCCGGCGTCGGCGGCGATCCCGATCATCGCCGTCACGTCCTATGCGTTGAGCGGCGACGAGGCCAAGGCGCGCGCTGCCGGCTGTGACGATTTCGTCCCCAAGCCCTATAGCCCGCGGCAGCTGCTGGCGAAGATCCGCAAATATTTGCCTTGACGCCGGACGCGATCTTGATGACCGGTGTACCGCGCTGGGACAGCGAGGGCGGCTGCAATGATCTTGGGAATATCGACACTGACGTTTGTACACACGCTCTTGAGCCTGATTGCTTTGGCCGCCGGATTGGTGGTGGCCTTCGGTCTGCCGGGCTCTCGCACGTTGCCGCTCTGGACCGGGTTGTTCCTCGTGACAGCGGTCTTGACCAGTGTGACCGGCTTTTTCTTTCCCTTTGAGCGGTTTCTGCCGTCGCACTGGTTCGGCGTGATTTCGCTCATCGCGCTCGCGATCGGGATTCTGGCCCGTTACAGATTCCATTTCGCGGGAGCTTGGCGGTGGCTTTACGTGCTGACTATGCTGGTTGGAACCTACCTGTCTAGCCTTCGTCGCGATCGTGCAGTCGTTCCAGAAAATTCCGGCGCTCCACGCATTGGCTCCGACCCAGTCGGAACTGCCGTTTGCCCTCGCTCAACTCGCAACGCTGGCTGTGTTCCTGTGGCTAGGCTTCGTGGCGGTCCGTAAGTTCCACGCGGGCTCTGCGAGCTTTGCCTGATATAGCGGTCGCGTCGGAGCCATCAGGCGGGTCATGTCGGACATTCTGATCATCAAGACATCGTCGCTTGGCGATGTCATTCATCAGATGCCGGCGCTGACCGAGGCGCGGCGGCGATTGCCGCAGGCGCGGTTCTCCTGGGTCGTCGAAGAGGCCTTCGCGCCGCTCGTAAGGCTGCATCCGGCGGTGTCCGACGTAATTCCGGTGGCGACTCGGCGCTGGCGGCAGGCATTGTTCTCGCCGGTCAATTGGCGTGACATGGCACGCTTTACCTCGGCGCTCCGTGCGAAGCGCTACGATGAGATCATCGATACCCAGGGTTTGTTCCGCTCGGCATTGCTGGCGCGGGTCGCGCGCGGCCGTCGTCAAGGTTACAACTCAGCCAGCGTGCGCGAACGCGCCGCCGCGGCACTTTACGACGTGCGCCATCGCGTGCCGCGCGATCTGCATGCGATCGAGCGCAACCGCCGGCTGACCGGTCTTGCGCTGGGCTATCGGTCCGAGGGCGGCGTCGATTTCGGGCTGAACCGCGCGCGGCTTGCTCCAGTGTCGGACGGCTACGGCATCCTGCTGCACGCGACCGCCCGCGCCGAGAAGGAATGGGCGGGAGACCGCTGGCAGGCGCTGGGGAAGGCGCTGGCTGCTCGGACTGGTTCGCTGGTGCTGCCATGGGGCAGTGAGGCCGAGCGAGTGCGCAGCGTCCGGATCGCGGCTGTGCTCGACCGAGCGCGTGTGCCGGAGCGGGAGTCACTCGACCGGGTTGCGGTGCTGATCGCGGGAGCATCGTTCGTGATCGGCGTCGATACTGGGCTGCTGCATCTGGCGGCCGCCTTGGACGTGCCCGTGGTCGGGATATTTGTCGGCAGCGAGGCCGGGCTCACTGGTCCCATCGGCACGGGACCCATCGCGGTGGTCGGCGGCAAGGGGCAGTCACCCTCGGTGGCAGACGTTCTCGATGCGCTCGATCGCGTGCTCTGAACTTTCTCCAAGTCAGATTTGTTTCTGCATCGGCGTCGTCAGGGCCAAGGCATCTTCGGTGGCAGTAGCCACTTGCCCGATCTGAATCTCGGTCATGCAGCGATGATGGCCGAAGCGGCAGACGGGCTTATGGCAGGGCCGGCAGGGGATCGCAGCGGGGGCCTGGATCGCCGCGGCGATCGGGTTGAGCGGCGCCCAGTGCCACGGGCTGGTCGGTCCGAAGATGCCAACCGCGGGCGTGCCGATGGCCGCGGCGACGTGCAGAAGGCCTGAGTCGTTCGAGACCGCGGCCCGTGCGGCGGCGAGCGCCAGGATGGCGTTGCGCAGGTCAGCGCCGGTGAGGTCGTGGACATGATCTGGTGCGGCTTCCACGATCTCGGCCGCCAGCGCCCGCTCGCCGGGGCCGCCGATCACCCAGACGGCGTTGCCCTCCGCCGTCAGCCGGCCGGCGAGCGCCGCGTAGGAGGCTGCCGGCCACCGCTTCGAGGGGCCGACGGCTCCCGGGGCCAACGCGACGGCAGGTCGGCCGCTGGACTGAAGCCCCATCCGCTGGCGCCATTCGACGATTTCCGATGCTGGAATCCGCAACTCCGGCAGTGGCCATTCGGGGGGCGGGGGCGCATCCTTGGGCAGAGCGAGCGCCGCGCACTGGTCGATCATCCGCGGGATCGCCCGCTCGCCCCACCGCAGATCGTTGATGAGGCCAAAGCGGGCTTCGCCAACGAAGCCGGTGCGCAGAGGAATTCCGGCCAGGAACGGCGCCAGCGCGGCTTTCCAGGTGCGCGGCATCACCAGGGCCTGGTTGTAGCCTTCTGCTCGTAGCCGGGCTGCGAGCGCGCGATGCTGGCCGAAGGCGAGGCGCCGGCGGGGCAGGTCCACGACGATACCTTTGCGGACGTCGGGCATGTAATCGAGCAATGGGGCGACCATGCTGGTGGTCAGCATGTCGACCGGGGCATCCGGATTGCGGGCCTTCAGCAGCTTGATGACGCTGTGGCAGCGCACGAAGTCGCCAATCCACATGTATGGGATGAGCAGGACGGGCGAAGTCGCCATTGCGGGTCGCCTCTTTCGCCCCTATGTCCAGCCTGAAGAAATGATTGATAATTCAACTTCCATGATTTCGAAGTTCATTTCTTCTTGGCTGATCTAATTTTCGGTCGCCTGTAAGGCGTTAGCCCGCCGGAAAGACCCTGTCCAGCGCGGCGCTAAACCCGAATGGCGTTTCCGCAGGCGCGGCTGCAAGTTGCGCGCGAGGGCGCTCTGGGGCAAAGGGAGGGTAGGGAGTTCCGGCACGGCGGATTGGGATGCTGTTGGTCACCGGCGGCGCCGGGTTTATCGGATCGAACATCGTGGCCAGCCTCAACGAGGCCGGCCGCAGCGACGTCGTCGTCAACGATGTCCTTGGTTCGCAAGGCAAATGGCGCAACCTGGCGAAGCGGCAACTGGCCGATTTCGTGCCGCCCGAAGACCTGTTCGCCTGGCTCGACGGCCGCAAGTTGGACGCGGTCATCCACATGGGCGCGATCTCCGACACCACCGCAACCGACGGCGACCTCGTTCTTAGCACCAACTTCCGGCTTTCTCTGCGGCTCCTCGAATGGTGTTCGGCCAGCAAGACGCCTCTTCTGTACGCTTCTTCGGCCGCAACATATGGCGACGGTGCGGTCGGCTTCGCCGACGACTGGTCGGCGGCAGCGCTCCGGGAACTGCGTCCGATGAACCTCTACGGGTTCAGCAAGAACCTGTTCGACCTTGCGCTCGTCGACCGCTTGCGGCGCGGCGAGCCGATGCCGCCGCAGTGGGGGGGCCTGAAATTCTTCAACGTGTTCGGGCCCAACGAGTACCACAAGGGCGAGATGATGAGTCTCATTGCCAAGCGCTTCGACGAGGCCAAGGCCGGCAAGCCGGTGCGCCTGTTCAAGTCGCATCGCGACGGCATCGGCGACGGCGAGCAGAAGCGCGACTTCATCTATGTGAATGACGCGGTCGCGGTGGTGCGCTGGTTGCTCGACACGCCCAAGGTCTCCGGCATCTTCAACGTCGGCACCGGCGCGGCGCGCAGCTTCCGCGACCTGATCAGCGCGATGTTCGCCGCGCTCGGCCGCGCACCCGACATCGAATATGTCGACATGCCGCCCGCAATCCGAGGCCAGTATCAATATTTCACACAAGCCGAGGTCGAAAATCTGCGCCGGGCGGGCTACAACGCTGGCTTCACGCCGCTCGAGGCGGCCGTGAAGGACTACGTGACCGAATACCTCGACCGGCCGGATCGCTATCGCTAGTGTAATACGATCCACAGGACGACACGCTCGGTCTCGCCTGACCCTCCCCTGGAGGGGGAGGGTCGACGCCGAGCGCCGCAGCCAAGTTTACGCAGCCTGCGTAAACTTGGCTGCGTGAGGCGGCGGGGTGGGGTGAACTTGTTCTCGGAAGGGTTCACCCCACCCCGCTCCCCCGGCTCAAGGCCGAGGTCGCGACCCTCCCCCTCCAGGGGAGGGTGGGCACCGAGCTTGTGGCTCACGCTGACGCTGTTTCACGGGAACATGCTTCGGGTGGGTGAGCGCGACCGGAGAAGAGAACCAAGGTTCATGTTCATCCTCGACGAGACGTTGAAGCTTGTCCGCCGGCAGACCGTGCTCTGCATCGGCGACGTCATGCTCGACGATTTCGTCTATGGCGAGGTCAACCGCATCTCGCCTGAGGCGCCTGTACAGGTGCTCACGGTGAACAACAGCGAGTTCGTCGTCGGAGGCGCCGGCAACGTGGCGCGCAATGTCGCCGCGCTCGGCGCGCGCTGTGTTTTCGTCAGCGTGACCGGCGACGACGAGGCGGCCCGCACCCTGCAGGGCGCGCTGTCGGCCGAAACTGCGATCGAGAACTGCCTGGTGGTTGACCGGTCACGTCCGACCACGCGCAAGGTGCGTTTCGTTTCGGAGCATCACTCCACGCACCTGCTGCGCGCCGACTGGGAGCAGGCGAAACCGATCGCGGGCGAGGTCGAGCAGGCGGTCATCGATGCCGCACTCGCGGCGCTGCCACGGGTTTCGGCGATCGTGCTGTCCGATTACGCCAAGGGCGTCCTCACTCCCCGGGTGGTGCGTACTCTGATCGAGGCCGCTCGCAAGGCCGGCAAGCCGCTGATCGTCGACCCCAAGGGCAAGGATTTCTCGAACTATGCCGGCGCGACGCTGATCACGCCGAACAGCCATGAACTCGCGGAGGTGAGCCGCCACGCGGTCGCGACCGAGGCGGACGTGGTCGCGGCCGCGGCCGAGCTTGGCCGCACGCTGAAGAGCGACGCGGTGCTGGTCACCCGCGGCGAGCAGGGCATGATGCTGGTCCCGTCCGGCGGCTCCCGCGGAGCCGCCGGACCAATCTCGGTGCCGGCCCATTCGGTCAAGGTGCGGGATGTCTCCGGCGCGGGCGATACCGTGGTGGCGGTGCTCGCCGCGATGGTGGCGGCCGGCATGTCGTTCGAAGACGCGATGATGGTGGCGAATGCGGCCGCCGCCGTGGTGGTCGGCAAGCGCGGCACCGCGACCGCCTCGCCGGTCGAACTGCGCGCGCGTATGCAGCCCGCCGGTTCGCACGCGCACGAGGACAAGATCGTGTTCGACTGGTCGGTGCTCGACCAGCGGCTGGCCGAATGGCACCGGCAGGGGTTGCGGATCGGCTTCACCAACGGCTGCTTCGACCTGCTGCACCCGGGCCACATCAAGCTTCTGTCCGGCGCGGCCGCCGCCTGCGACCGCCTGATCGTGGGGCTCAACAGCGACGCCTCGGTGCGCCGCCTCAAGGGCCCGGAGCGGCCGATGCAGGACGTCTATGCCCGCGCCGAGGTGCTCGCCGCGCTCGCCGCGGTCGACCTCGTCGTTGTGTTCGAGGAGGACACGCCGCTCGATCTGATCGGCCGCGTGCGCCCCAAGGTGCTGGTCAAGGGCGGCGACTACACCCGCGAGCAGGTGGTCGGCCACGAGATCGTCGAACGCGACGGCGGCGAGGTGATCCTGGTCGACATCGTGCCGGGCTACAGCACGACGCGGCTCGTGCAGAAGTCGCGTCAGCCGCAACCGACTTAGGCGCTCCAGTTGCGTTGGCTGTTTCGTTTTGCCTGCTTCGCTGCGCAAATCGCCGCGTTCGATTTAAGACTACGAAAGTCGTCGCTTTCGCCAGCTCAATCCCGCACAAGCGCCGGACGCTTGGGATCGAACGTCCAGCCCGGAATGAGAAACTGCATGGCGGCCGCATCGTCGCGCGCGCCGAGGCCGAGGCTCTTGTAGCGCGGTGCGCCTGCTCGATCTGCGCCATGTCGATCTCGACGCCGAGGCCGGGCCGCTCGGGCACCGCGACCAGCCCGTCGACGATCTTGCAGCGGCTCCTTGGTCAGGCGCTGGCCGTCCTGCCAGATCCAGTGGGTGTCGATCGCGGTGATGCGCCCCGGCGCGGCCGCCGCGACGTGGGTGAACATCGCCAGCGAAATGTCGAAGTGATTGTTCGAATGCGAGCCCCAGGTCAGGCCCCAGTCGCGGCACATCTGCGCCACCCGCACCGAGCCTTGCAGCGTCCAGAAGTGCGGATCGGCGAGCGGAATATCGACCGAGTGGAGCTGGATGGCGTGACCCATCTCGCGCCAGTCGGTGGCGATCATGTTGGTGGCGGTGGGAAGCCTGGTGGCGCGCCGGAATTCGGCCAGGATCTCGCGGCCGGAGTAGCCCTTCTCCGCGCCGCAAGGATCTTCGGCATAGGCCAGCACGTCGTGCTGGCCGCGGCACAGCCGGACCGCTTCGTCGAGCGACCACGCGCCGTTGGGATCGAGCGTGATGCGCGCGTCCGGAAATCGCTCGCCAGCGCCGTGACGGCGACCATTTCGTCTTCGCCGCGCAGCACGCCGCCCTTGAGCTTGAAATCCTGAAAGCCGTAGCGCGCCTGCGCCGCCTCCGCGAGGCGCACGATCGGCGTCCGGCGTCAGCGCCTCCTCGTCGCGCAAGCGAAACCAGTCGTCCTTCGCGCCGGCCGCGCTGGCGATAGGGCAGGGGCGTCTTGCTGCGGTCGCCGATGTAGAACAGATAGCCCAGCATCTGCACCGCGGCGCGCTGCTGGCCTTCGCCCAGCAGCGCGCACACCGGAACGTCCGAGAAACTGCCCGAGCAGATCCAGCAGCGCCGCCTCGATCGCCGTGACGGCGTGAATCGCGATGCGCAGGTCGAAGGTCTGCTGGCCGCGCCCGCCGGCGTCGCGGTCGGCAAACCGTTCGCGCATCGCGTTCAGCACGGCGTTGATAGGACGCGATCGAGCGTCCGACGATCAGCGGCTGCGCGTCTTCCAGCGTCTGGCGGATGGCTTCGCCGCCCGGCACCTCGCCGACGCCGGTGTGGCCGGCGTTGTCCTTCAGGATGACGATGTTGCGGGTGAAGAGCGGGCCATGCGCGCCGCTGAGGTTGAGCAGCATGCTGTCTTCGCCCGCCACCGGGATGACGAGCATCTCGGTGACGACCGGCGCGCCCCGGGCGGCGCGCGCGATTTCGGCGTCTGAGCAAACCGGCACTCGCCGTCGGCATTGCGCGCGGCCTAGTCCGGCGTGATCTTTCCGGTCTCGATCACCGTCTTCCAGCGCGCGATCTCGTCGGCCAGGAATTTCGCGAACTGCTCGCCATTGCTGGCGACCACATCGAAGCCGACCGCCTCGAACTTCGCCTTGACGTCGGGCGATTGCGCCGAGGCCGCCAGTTCCGCTTCGAGCTTCGCCTTGACCGCGGCGGGCAGTCCCTTGGGCGCGGCGGCGGCCTGCCAGGAATAGACCTCGAGATCCTTCACGCCCGCTTCCGCCATGGTGGGAACGTCCGGCAGCGTGGCGACGCGCTTGTCGCTGGTGACGGCCAGCGCCTTCAGCCGTCCGGCCTTCACGTGCTCGCGCGATCGCGCCGAGGTTCTGGAACGACACGTTGGCGTGGCCGGCGATCAGGTCGTTGATGGCCGGGCCGCCGCCGCGATAGGGCACGTGGATGCCGGTCGTGCCGGTCTTCTGCCAGAACAGCGCGGCGGTCAGATGATCCGACGAGCCGGTGCCGGAGGACGCGAACGTGATCTTGCCGGGATTCTTCTTCAGCTGCTCGATCAGCTCGCGAACGTTGTTCGCGGGATAAGCCGGGATTCGCCACCAGCACGTTCGGCGTGCGCACCGCGACGCTCAGCAGATCGAAATCCTTCTGCGGATCGTAGCGCAGGTCCTTGAACAGCGCGGGATTGATGCGCGAACACGCCGATCGATCCGATCAGCAGCGTGTAGCCGTCGGCGGGCGCCTGCTTGAGCGCCGACCGCGCCGATCGCGCCGTTGGCGCCGCCGCGATTGTCGATGACGACCGGTCTGCTTCACGCGCTCCGACAGCTTGGCGGTGATGAGCCGCGCCGTCATGTCGGACGCGCCGCCGGCCGGGAACGGCACGATGACGGTGATGTTGCGCTCCGGATATTCGGCCGCTGAGCCGGCGCGGCCGCGAGCGCTGCCGATCAAGGCGAGAGCCGCAAGCGTGCATCGGGTGAAGAATTTCATCGATGCCTCCCTGACGCCGTGTGGCGCCGTGGCTCAGCCGACCTCGCGCCTGCGCTGGCGCTGCGTCGAACGACTAATGCACTAATGCATCAGTTGTCAAATTCGGGAGCTGGCGCAAAATGCGCCGCTAGATTGCCGGCGGATCGCGGTGCGCCTGCCCAGCGCGCCAATGACCGCTGGACGCATTGACCAGCCTGCAGGTCCCGCGTCCGGTCGCAGCAGGCGGCGGCCCAGGTCTTCGAGCAACTGCGGGACATGATCCTCTCGCTCGAGCTCGCGCCGGGGACGGCGCTGTCGCGGTCGACGCTGCAAAGGCAGTTCGGGCTGAGTTCGACGCCGATCCGCGACGCCTTGATGCGGCTCGATGAGGCGGGGCTGGTCGAGGTGTTTCCGCAAAGCGGGACGATCGTCAGCCTGATCGACGTTCCGCTCGCGCGCCAGGCGCAATTCCTGCGCCGCGCGATCGAGCAGGAGGTCGGTGCGGATGCTTGCGCCGGCTCCCGATCGCCGGCTCGTCGATACGGCTTCGTGCCGTCATCGACGAGCAGACGAGCTTCGCGAAGAGAACAGGACCTCGAACGCTTCAACGAAGCGGACCTGGCCTTTCACAAGCTGCTGTACGATGCCGCGGGCGTGCCCGACCTCTGGGTCGCTTGTGCGCAACCGCAGCGGTCACATCGATCGCATCCGCCGGCTTCATCTGCCGATCGGCGACAAGGCCGCTCAGATCGTCCGCGATCATTCGGCGATCGTGAACGCCATCGCCGAAGGGCATGCCCGACCTCGCGCAATCGGAGCTGCGCGATCATCTGTCGCGTTCGCTCGCGTTCAGCGACGAGCTTCGCGTCCGGTTTCCCGGCTACTTCCGCGAATAGGTGTCACAAGCTGCCACTCCAGTCCGCCGCCAGGTTGTCTCCACCCCGAAAACAGAGTTCATTCCGGGCTGGTAGCAAGGGATGCAGAGTGATGTCTGACGTGAGGGCCAGTCTGCAGCGGGCGGTGGCGCTGCATCAGCAGGGGCGTCTCGCGGAGGCGGAGCGCTCGTATCGCGACATTCTCGCGCGCACGCCGAACCAGTTCGACGCGCTCAACCTGCTCGGCGCGGTGCGTTCGCAGCAGGGCCAATTCGGCGAAGGCGCCGAACTGTTGCGCCGTGCCTTGAACATCAATCCGAGTTCGGTTCAGACGCTGCTCAATCTCGGCTTTGCGCTGATCAACCTCAACCAGGCGGCCGAAGCCGAGGCGACGTTTGCGAAGGCATTGACGCTCAATCCTGGCCTGGTCCAGGCGTTCTACGGGCGCGGCCTGGCGCTATCCACGCTCGGCCGTCAGCAGGATGCGCTCGCCAGCTTTGACCTAGCTTTGAAGCTCAAGCCCGACTTCGTCGAGGCGCGCTTCAGCCGCGGCGCTGTTCTCGCCCATCTTGGCAACGTGGAAGGCGCGCTCGCGGACTTCGATGCCGCGCTGGCGATTGCGCCCAACAGCGCCGAGACGCTCAACAATCGCGGGAACGCGCTTCGGGCGCTCGGCCGGCATCCGGAGGCGCTTGCGAGCTTCGACCGGGCGCTCGCGGTCAATCCGGGATATTTCGAAGCGATCTGCAATCGCGGCGTGACGTTCGCGGACGGCAATCGCTGGGAGGAGGCGATCGCGAGCTATGACGCCGCGCTCGCCGTCAACCCGTCCTATGCGCCGGCGCACTATAACCGCGGCAATGCCTTGCAGGCGCTCAAGCGCCATCAGGAAGCGGTCGAATGCTATGAGAAGGCGATTGCGCTGTTCCCGCAATACCTGGACGCGCTGACGAACTGCGGCTACTCGCTTCACGAGCTCAATCGCCACGGCGATGCGATCGCCAGCTACGAAAAGGCGCTGGCGCTCCAGCCGGAGCACGCCATGGCGGTCAACGGCCTGACGATCGCCGCGCTGAGCACGTGCGATTGGGCGCGATCGGAACAGTGCGCTCCGGAGCTGCGGGCGCGCGTGATGGATGGGACCTGGTCGGTTCCGCCGTTCACCCTCATGGCGATGTTCGGTGACCCGGAGCTGCACCTCAAAGGCGCGGTCAGGCTGATCAAGGAGCGATTTCCGGTGCCGCCGTCGCCGCTTTGGAGCGGGAGCGTATGGCGCCACGACAAAATCCGGCTGGCCTATCTGTCGGCGGATTATCACCGCCATCCGGTCCCGTATCTCATCGCGCAATTGTTCGAACTGCACGACCGCAGCCGTTTCGAAGTTCACGGCATCTCGTTCGGTCCCGATGACGGCAGCGATATCCGGGCGCGCCTCGTCAAGGGCTTCGATCATTTCTTCGATGCGCGTTCGGTGTCCGACAGCGAGGTTGCCCGCCGCCTCAACGAACTTGAAATCGACATTGCAATCGATTTGACGGGACTGACCGGAGATAGCCGGCCGGGCAGGGTCCTGTCCTATCGTCCGGCGCCGATCCAGGTGAACTACCTCGGATATCCCGGACCGATGGGCGCGGACTTCATCGACTACATCGTGGCCGACAAAATCATTCTGCCCTTCGATCAGCAGCCTTTCTTTACCGAGCAGATCGTTCATCTGGCGAATTGCTATCAGGCCAATTCGAAGCGGGAGATTGCCGCGCAATGGCCTTCGCGGGAGGAGAGCGGACTGCCATCGGAAGGCTTCGTGTTTTGCTGTTTCAACAACAACTGGAAGATCACGCCGCCGGTCTTCGATATCTGGATGCGGTTGATGCGGGCGGTGGATGGCAGCGTGCTGTGGCTGCTGAAGGACAACGAGCTCACCGCGCAGAACCTCGCCAAAGAAGCCGCGGCCCGGGGCGTCGATCCGGCGCGCCTGGTGTTTGCCGGACGGGTGCCGCTGGAGCAACATCTTGCCCGTCACCGCAACGCGGACCTGTTCCTGGATACGCTGCCGTACAATGCGCACACCACTGCGAGCGATGCCCTCTGGGTCGGGCTGCCGCTCGTCACGTGCCGCGGGCAATCCTTTGCCGGCCGCGTGGCGACGAGCCTCCTGACGGCGGTTGGCCTGCCGGAGCTGTCGACGGCAAATCTGCAGGAGTACGAGGCCTTGGCGCTGAAGCTCGCAACCGATCCAGCGCTGCTGCAGAGCCTGCGTACAAGGCTACAGGAGAACCGGCTCACGAACCCGCTTTTCGACTCAGAACGGTTTTGCAGGCAGATCGAAAGCGTCTACACCACCATGTGGCAGCGCTGGCAGGACGGAAAACCGCCACAGGCATTCAGAATAGAACCAGGCTCAGCGTTCTGATGTTGACAGTATGGGCGTCCCCGGCTTTGTCGACCGTCTGACTTGAACAAAGCAGAGCAGGCGCCGGTGGCCAACGAGATTGAGAGTGGGGACGGTTTCGACGCGCGCGAGCAGGAGCAGGTGCGCGCGTTCTTCCGGCAGGTGCGTACCGGGTACTTCGTCGAGGTCGGAGCCAACCACCCGCGGTTCGCGTCGCAGACCTGGCATCTGGAGCAGCTGGGCTGGCGCGGCCTGCTGATCGAGCCGCAACCCGATCTCGCTGAAAACCTGCGGCGGCAGCGTTCCGCGCTGGTGTTCGCGGTTGCGTGCTCGTCGCCCGCCAATGCCGGGCAGCACTTGAAGTTTCATGTCGCCGGCGCGCTGTCGTCGCTGGAGCGCGACCGCATGGCGCCGGGCGCCGAATTGCAGCGCGTGATCGAGGTGCCGGTGCGCACGCTCGACGACATTCTAGTCGAGGCACAGGCGCCGGTCCCGCTCGACCTCATCTCGCTCGATGTGGAAGGCCATGAGCTCAAGGTGCTCGAAGGCTTCACCTTCGCCCGCTGGCGGCCGCGGCTCGTGTTGCTGGAGGATCACGTCGGCGACCTCGGCAAGCACCGCTATCTCGTTGCTGCTGGCTATAAGCTCATCCGCCGGGTCGAGAACAACGGCTGGTACGTGCCGGCCGACGCCGCGGTCGAGGTCACGCCGCGCCAGCGCTGGGAGATCGTCCGCAAGTACTATCTGGCGCTGCCGTTCCGCGTACTGCGCAATGCTTCGCGCCGGCTGCGGCAGCCGCTCAAGGACCGGCTCCGCGACCGCCGCAAGGCATAAGCCGGCGTTAACGCTCCGGACCTAGTATCCGCCGCCAAAACCGGCGGATATTTCCATGACAATCCTCGGCCCTGCGGCGTCGTCGTCAGCCGGCATATCCGGCGCCTTGCGGTTCGCACCGGCGCTGTTCGCAACCACGCTGTTCGTCTCGGCGCTGCTGCTGTTTCTGGTGCAGCCGATGTTCACCAAGATGGTGCTGCCGAGGCTCGGCGGCGCGCCCGCGGTGTGGTCGGTGGCGATGGTGTTTTTCCAGGCCGCTTTGCTCGCCGGCTACGCCTACGCCCATCTCATCGTCCGGCGGCTTACGCCCGGGGCAGGGGCGCTGGTGCACCTCGGCGTGCTCGCGCTTTCCGCGCTGATGCTGCCGATCGGGATCGCGTCATCGTTCGAGGTGCCACCGTCCGAATATGTCGCGCTCTGGCTGATGGGGCTGCTCGCGGTGTCGGTCGGGCTGCCGTTCGCGGCCTTGTCCGCGAGCGCGCCGCTGCTGCAGGGCTGGTTCGCGGCGAGCGGACACCCCAAGGCGGGCAACCCCTACGTCCTCTACGCCGCGTCCAATCTCGGATCGTTCGCGGCCCTCATCGCCTATCCGGTCGTGGTCGAGCCGATGCTGCCGCTGGCCGATCAGTCGCGGCTGTGGTCGGTCGGATTTGCAGGGTTCGCGCTGCTGGCCGCGGCTGCCAGCCTGTTCGTCGCCAACCGGCCGGGCATCGTCGCGGCCGAGATGTCGGCGCCGGTTTCGCTGCGCGACCGCATGGTCTGGACCGCGCTTGCGGCCATTCCTTCCGGTCTTGTCATCGCGGTGACCTCGTATATCAGCACCGACGTGGCGGCCGCGCCGTTCCTCTGGATGGTGCCGCTCGCGCTCTACCTCCTCACCTTCGTGGCGGTGTTCCGCGACCGTCCGTGGATCCCGCAGTCTACGGTGATCATGCTTGTGCCGATCCTGATGGCGCCGCTGACGATCGGGCTGCTTGGCGGCGGTGACCGGCGGTTCTGGCTCGCCATGATCCTTGTCAATCTGGCGGCCTTCCTGCTGCTCGCGCTGCTGTGTCACCGGGAGCTCTATGAGCGGCGGCCGGCGCCGGCGCGCCTGACGGAGTTCTACCTCTGGGTTTCGTTCGGCGGGGTCGTCGGCGGCATCTTCGCCGCGCTGATCGCTCCATACGTCTTCAACCGGGTGTACGAATATCCGGTGTTGCTGCTCGCAGGCCTGCTGGCGATGCCGGGCGTGTTGTCCGGTGGCCCGCGCCGGTTCCTGGCGGAAGCGGGACCGGTGCTCGGCATCGCCGCGCTGGCCATCGCCGCACAGCTGACGTTCGGCTTCCATCTGCGGCGAAGCCGCAATGCTGCCATTTCAGGTCGCGCTCGTCGCGCTTGTCGCCGTCATGCTGTTTCAGCGCCACCGTCCTGCACGCTTCTTCGCGCTGGCGGCACTGGCGTTTGTCGTTACGGCGCTGTGGCAGCCCGGCTTCAATCACGTCACGTCGATGCGCAGCTTCTTCGGAGTTCATCACGTGGTCGAGACCAGCGACAATCGCCACCGGCTGCTCTATCACGGCACCACGCTGCATGGCGCCGAGCGTATCGATCCCGCCGGCGGCGCAACCTCCGTCCCCGAACCGCTGACGTATTTCTACTTTGGCGGGCCGATCTCCGAAGCTATCAGTGCGGTGCGCGAGGCGCACGGCGGGCTCGGCCGTGTCGCGGTCGTCGGGCTCGGCACCGGCAGCCTGGCGTGTCATCGCCGCGGCGACGAGCAATGGACATTCTACGAGATCGATCCCGACGTGGTCCGCATCGCGCGCGATCCGCGGTATTTCAGGTTCCTGTCGTCCTGCGGACCTGAGCCCGGCGTCGTCCTGGGAGATGCCCGGATCACGCTCGCCGCATCGCCGGACCGCTACGATCTCATCGTGCTCGATGCCTTCTCCTCCGACGTCATCCCGGTCCATCTGCTGACGCGAGAGGCGCTGGCGGCCTATCGTTGCGCACCTCAATCCCGGTGGGGCGCTAATCCTGCACATTTCCAACCGGCACATGGAACTGGCGCGTGTCGTCGCCGCGGTGGGCGCCGCCCAGGGGGTCGTGACCTATGTGAAGGAGGATCGCCGCCCTGACACGGTGCCGAACGACTTCAAGATGAACGCCATCGTGGCGGCGCTCGCCCGCGATCCGAAGGACCTCGGCGATCTCACCCGGCGTCCGGACTGGCACGAGGTCAAGCCCGACCCGCAGGTGCCGGCCTGGACCGATGACTATTCCAACATCCTGGGCGCGATCGTTCGCAAGAAGCTCGAGCGGTGATGCGCAGGCGAGTTCCTACGGCCGGCGGAGCGGTTCGGAGGGTGGCGGCGCCCACGCCTGCGTCTCCTCGTAGCGCTTGGCGTAGCGGTAGAATGTGCCCTCGAAGTTGCCAAGCGCGATCACGAAGCCGGCCCAGCCGTCGCGGTATCCCCGCTTGAACACGTAATGCTTCATGAAGGCCCAGAAGCCGTGGCCGAGCGCGCTGCCCATGGAGACGCGCTTGCCTTCGAGCTTCTGCGCGCCCAGCGACGAGTAGCGGTTCATCTTGTGGATGACCTCGGCGAGATTGCGGAACGGAAACTGCCAGATCGCGTTCGTGAGTTGCCCGAGCGGCCGGTCGGTGAGCAGCACGTAGCCTTCGTGCACCGGGTCGGTGTTGTAGCGCATCGCGCTCTTGCGGAAGAGCTGCGGCTGGCGGAAGTTCGGATACCAGCCCGAGCCCTTGATCCACCGGCCCATCATGTAATTGCGCCGCGGCACCAGGTAGGCATCGTGTGTTGGCGACGGCTGCGCCAGGATGCCGAGGATCTCGTCGCGCACCTCGCGGGTGCAGCGTTCGTCGGAATCGAGACTGAAGACCCAATCGTAGCTGCAATGTTCGAGTGTGCGGTTGCGCAGGTTGCCGAAGCCTTCGAACGGGACCTGCACGACACGGGCGCCGAGCGACGTGGCGATCTCGGCGGTGCGGTCGGTGCTTCCGGAGTTGGCAACGATCACTTCGTCGGCCCAAAGGATGCTCGCGACCGCCTCGGCGATCTTCTCGGCCTCGTTATAGGCGATGACATAGGCGGTGATTTTCTGCATGGCTCCGGACGAACATAGCGGTTCGGCAACATACTTGGCAAAGCACAACATGCTCGGTAGAGCAGGCAGGTGCGGGGCTGCTCGCTTGCCGCTCGTTCCCGCGAAAGCGGGGACCCAGTTCGTTCCGAGCGCGCGAAGAACTGGATTCCCGCTTGCGCGGGAATGAGCGAGAGGAGAGGGCAGCGGTCCATAACAGTTTGATCGGTTGCCGTGCCGGACCTGATCTCAATCATCGTCACCACCTACGAGCGCGAGGATGCGCTTGACGCGGTGCTGCGCTCGCTGGCGGCGCAGCGCGATCGTCATTTCGAGGTCGTGGTGGCCGACGACGGTTCGGGACCGGCGACCGCCGCACTGATCGATCGCTGGAAACCGCAGACCGGCGTGCCGCTCGTGCACGTCTGGCAGGAGCACCGGGGTTTTCGCGCCGCCGAGATGCGCAACCGCGCGCTGCTCGTCGCGCGCGGCGACTACTGTGTATTCCTCGACGGCGACTGCATCGTGCGACCGGACTTCGTCGCGTTGCACCGGCGGCTTGCGGAACGCGGCTGGTTCGTCGCCGGCAATCGCGTGCTGCTCTCGCAGCGGCAGACCGAGGCGGTCCTGCGCGAGGGGCTCACGCCGGAAACGTGGCGCATCGCGGACTGGCTGGCGCTGCGCCGGCACGGCGGCGTCAACCGGCTCGCCGCGCTGCTCGACCTGCCGCTCGGTCCGCTGCGCAAGCTCGAAGCGAACAAATGGCAGGGTGCGCGTTCCTGCAATCTCGCGGTCTGGCGCTCCGATCTCGACACGGTCGACGGCTTCGACGCGAGCTTCAACGGCTGGGGCCGCGAGGACTCCGACCTGCTGGTCCGGCTGCTTGCGCGCCGGCGTGCGGCGCAAGGACGGCCGCTTCGCCACCGGCGTCATCCATCTCTGGCATCCGGCCGCCGACCGCACGCAGTTGACGACGAACGACGCCAAACTTGAGGCGGTGATCCAAGGCACGCGAATCCGGGCCGAAACCGGCCTGACGGCGCTGCGAGCCGCCGGCGGGGAGACGGGGGCAGGGCGATGACGTCCGGCGGTTGCAATGGACAGTCTCGGGCGCGAAATGGCATGCTTTCTGCACGCTCAAGTCAGTTCCTCGACAGGAGACCCGCATGATTACCGCGATCGTTCGCTACAAGCTCCCGCCCACGATCGGCAAGAATGAATGCCTCGCCCATTTCCACAAGATCGCGCCGGGCTTCGCGAAGGAAAAAGGGTTCGTCAGCAAGCAGTTCATCTGGAGCGAGAGCGGCATCGCGGGCGGCGTCTATCAATGGGAGACGCTGGCCGACGCCAAGGCGTTCTACCAGGGCCCGTGGCTCGACGGCATTCTGGCGCGCTACGGCGTCTACCCGGAGATTGAGTACTTCGTGACCTTCGCGGTCGCCACCAAGGACGGCGGCGTGAACTATACCGAGCCGCCGGTGCGCACGGTCGCCGCGGCCTGAGGACCACCGCCGGCGAAACTCGCGCGCCGTCGTCTAAATCGACGAATTGCTTGACGCCACCTCCGGACGCCCCCGGCGCCCGAACCGATATCTCACGTCGTGGCGCGAAACCCAGGTTCGCAGCAGGTTTGCGATCCGCCCGGCAAGTGCTAAGCGGACCTTCGGCAGACACTGGCAAATTCGTGCGATGAGCGCCCGCCCTGGACCGACCGTGAACGGACCTGCGATCAGCGGTCTGTTCGACCGTGCGCGGTTTGCGACCGCAGCCGACTGGCTCGCCGTTGCGGTCGCGGCCTCGCTGCCATGGTCGACCAGCGCCACCGGCATCCTGCTGGTGCTGTGGCTCATTGCCGTGCTGCCGACGCTGGATGTCGCCGCGGTCCGTCGCGAAGTGATGACGCCGGCGGGTGGCCTGCCGGTGCTGCTGTGGGCTTTCGCGGCGTTCGGAATGCTGTGGGCCGACGTCGAGTGGCGCGAACGCCTCGCCGGTCTCGGCGGGTTCCATAAGCTGCTTGTGATCCCGCTCTTGCTGGCGCAGTTCCGCCGCTCGGGAAGAGCACATTGGGTGGTGCTCGGGTTCCTCGCCTCGTCGGCGCTGCTGTTGGCGTTCTCGTTTGCGCTTGCGCTGGTCCCCGGACTTCCGTGGCGCGGCAAGACCGCGATCGGCGTGCCGTTCAAGGACTACATCGCACAGAGCGGTATCTTCGCGCTGTGCGCGCTCGGCCTTCTTGGTCAGGCGACCGAGTTCTGGCGGCAGCATCGCGTGCAGCATGCGTTGGTGCTGGCGGCCGTGGCGGCACTGTTCGTTGCCAACATCCTCTACGTTGCGACCGGGCGCACCACGCTGGTGGTGGTGGCGGCCCTGATCTTGCTGTTGGCCTTTCGGCGGTTCGGCGGCAAGGGCTCGATCATGGTCTGCGTCCTGGGCGGCGTGCTGGCGGGCGTGGTCTGGACGTCGTCGCCCTATCTGCGGGTACGGGTCAACTTCCTGATCGAAGAGATCACACGGTATCGCGAGAGCGGCGAGCAGACCTCGGCCGGACAGCGGCTGGAGTTCTGGCACAGGTCTGGCGAATTCGTGCGCGAGGCTCCTGTTCTCGGTCACGGGACTGGAACGATCGAAGCACTATTCCGCCGCGCCGCGGCGGCCGAGCCTGGTTCCGGTGCCTTGGTGACTCGTAATCCGCACAGTCAGGTCCTGACGGTGGCGGTGCAATTGGGGCTCGTCGGGGCGGCGCTGCTGATTGCCATGTGGATCGCGCATCTGGCGCTGTTCACGCCGGCGACGCCGATGGCGTGGTTCGGGCTGATCGTTGTTGCGCAGAACATCGTCGGCTCGCTGTTCAATTCGCACATCGGCGATTTTACCCAAGGCTGGATCTACGTCGTGGGCGTCGGCGTACTGGGCGGTGCAATGCGCGCCGGCGTGCCGTCGAGTGGCGGGACGACGTGATGCCGGCGCCAGCCGAATGCGCTGCACGAGATGCCTGCGCCGTTGCGCATCCTGGTGATCACGCTGCGCCGTCTCGGCGACGTGCTGCTCACCACGCCGCTCATCCGCACGCTGCGGCGCGGCTATCCGCAGGCAGCGATCGACGTGCTGGCGTTTCGCGGTGGCGAACGAATCCTGGCGGGCAATCCCGATATCGATGAGGTCGTGACCATGCCGGAGCGGCCGAGCGCGCGGGAAACCGCCGCACTGATCGGCCGGCTATGGCGGCGCTACGATCTTGTGGTCTCGACCCAGTCGGGCGACCGCCCAACATTCTATGCCCTGATCGCCGGCCGGTATCGTGTCGGCCTGGTCCCGCCTGCCGGCCAGACCGGCGCCCGCTGGAAGCGGCACGCCTACCATGTCGCGATCGCGCCCGAGCCTGACACGCATCGCATCGCACATCTGCGGCAGTTGACCGATGCCCTCGGCCTGCCGTTCGTCCCTGATCTGGTCTGCCCGCAGGGCGCAAATGGCGGCCCGCTGCCGCGCGCGCCCTATGCGGTGCTACACGCCAACCCGGCCTATCGCTACAAGCGGTGGACGTCCGAGGGCTGGCAGGGGCTGGCGCAGGCTCTGGCCGAGCGCGGCCTGACGGTGGTGGTTACCGGCGGCCCCGATGCAGCGGAGCGGGCCTATCTCGACGACCTGTGGTTGCCGGTCGAGCCAGCGGTCGTTCGCCTGGACGGGCGGCTCGATTGGCCGCAGCTCGCCGCGCTGCTGGCAGGGGCCGCGGTTTATGTCGGCATCGATACCTCGATGACCCATCTGGCGGCCGCCGCCGGGTGTCCTACCGTCGCGCTCTACGGCCCGACCAGTCCTCGGCTGATCGGGCCCTGGCCGGTGGGTGGCCTTGCCGTGCCCTGGGAGCCGTCCGGGACCATCCAGCACCGCGGCAACGTCCAGGTGGTGCAGAACCCGCTGCCGTGCCTGCCGTGCGAGAAGCTCGGCTGTGCTGGCCATCTCGATAGCCATGCCCAATGCCTCGACGAACTGACGGTCCGGCAGGTGCTCTTGGCGGTGGATCGGGCGCTCGGCCGGCGCGGGGAGGCAGCCGCTCAGCTTTCCGGCTTCTTCCCCGGCAGTTCGAAGGGGCCGTAGGGTTCTTTCTGGCACTGATCCATGACGACGCTGGCGCGTGCGTCGATTACCTGGTCGTTCTGAATAAAGATCGCGTAGTGCTGCGGATTTCGGCGGGCGTCGATCTTGAGGCAGGTGAGCCAAGCCGGGCCCTTGAGGTGCTCGACCATCCGCAGGCCGGAAATCTCAAGCTCGCCCGGCGGAGTTTGCTTCGGGAAGATCGACCTGATGTTGTCGGTGACGATGCGCCGGTAATTCGGCTGCGACAGGTCGGGTATCGGGCCACCAGACCAGTTGTGAGCGAACTCGTTGGCCGAGCATCCGCTCAGGAATAGGGCGGCCGCTAGGACAGGTGCACGCACGGACTTTCACCCCGTTACGCGGCCGGACACCGGCCACGGCTCTGCTTGATCCAGCCTATCGCCGGACCGGCCTGGACGAAAGGCGGTAGCGCAGGGGCGCCCGTGCCTGCGCGATGGGTCCCCGGAAGCGGCGCTTGGCACCATACCGTCCGGAATACGCCAATTTATGGGTAGTTCGCCCGGGACCGGCCGGTTGCGCTGGCGGTGGCGCACGCGGGCAAACGCCGGTATGGAAGGGGCGGTTCGGCCCGCGTCGGTCGTTTGCTGTCGCCCCTGGTACCATGATCGGGTTTTCCAAGTTCACGCCGCGGATGTGGCTCATTCTGGCGCACGACCTCCTCGCCACTGCGGTGGCGGTGGTCGCGAGCTACTTCATCCGCTTCGAGGCCGCGGGCCTTGAAGCGCGCTGGCAGCTGCTGCTGGTCATGCTGCCGCCGTTTGTCGTCTATGCCGGCTTCGTCTACGGCTATTTCGGTCTCTACAAGACCAAGTGGCGGTTTATCTCGCTGCCGGATTTCTTCAATATCGTGCGCGCCGCCACCGTGCTCGCCGTGACCTTGCTCGCGGTCGACTATGTGCTGCTGGCGCCGAACGTCTACGGCACGTTCTTCTTCGGCAAGATCACGATCGCGCTCTACTGGCTGCTACAGATCGCGTTCCTGAGCGGCCCGCGCATCCTCTACCGGCACTTCCGCTACACGCGGACGCTGCAACACGCCCGCGTTGGCGACGCCGCGCCGGTGCTGGTCGTCGGCCACGCGGCCGATGCGGAGGTGCTTCTGCGCGCGATCGAAAACGGCGCGGTCACCAAGATCAGGCCGGTCGGCATCCTCTCGCCGTCGTCGTCCGATCGCAACCAGTCGATCCGGGGCGTATCGGTGCTGGGCCATCCCGAGGACCTCGGCGCCGTCGTCGCCGACCTTGCCAATCGTGGTGTGAACGTCACCCGTCTGGTGCTGACGGCGAGCGCGCTGGCGCCGGAAGCGCATCCCGAAGCCATCCTGATGCAGGCGCGCCGGCTTGGGCTCGCGACCAGCCGGCTGCCATCGCTCGACGACGGCGGCGAGGCGCTCCGCCTTGCCCCCGTCAACGTGGAAGACCTACTGCTGCGGCCTGGCGTCAAGATCGACTACCGCCGTCTCGAACGCGTGGTGAAGGGCAAATCGGTCATCGTCACCGGCGGCGGCGGGTCGATCGGCGCCGAGATTTGCGACCGCATCGTCACCTTCGGCGCAGCGCGCCTGCTGGTGGTCGAGAACTCCGAGCCGGCGCTGCATGCGATCCTGGAGACGCTGGCGGTCAAGGGCGCAGCAGCCAAGATCGAAGGGCGGCTCGCCGACATCAGAGATCGTGAACGCATCTTCCGCCTGATGGCCGATTTCCGTCCCGACATCGTGTTCCATGCGGCGGCGCTCAAGCACGTGCCGCTGCTCGAACAGGACTGGGGGGAGGGTGTCAAGACCAACGTGTTCGGCTCCGTCAACGTGGCCGACGCCGCTTCGGCTGCCGGTGCCGCCGCGATGGTGATGATCTCGACCGACAAGGCGATCGAGCCGGTCTCCGTGCTGGGTGCATCGAAGCGGTTCGCCGAGATGTATTGCCAGGCGCTCGATGCCGAACTGGCGCGGCGCGGCAACGGCGCTTCGCGGGCCATGCGGCTCCTGGCGGTGCGGTTCGGCAACGTGCTCGCCTCGAACGGTTCGGTGGTGCCGAAGTTCAAGGCGCAGATCGAGGCCGGCGGCCCGGTGACCGTCACGCATCCCGACATGGTGCGCTACTTCATGACGATCCGCGAGGCGTGCGACCTCGTCGTCACCGCGGCGAGCCACGGGCTCGAGAACCGCGGCGTATCGGTCTATGTGCTGAACATGGGGCAGCCGGTGCGCATCGTCGAACTCGCCGAGCGCATGATCCGATTGTCGGGGCTCGAGCCGGGAACCGACGTCGAGATCACGTTCACCGGGGTCCGTCCGGGCGAGCGTCTGCACGAAATTTTGTTTGCACGGGAAGAGCCGACCGCGCCGGTCGGCATCGAGGGCATCGTCGCGGCGCAGCCGGTCAGCCCGTCGCTCGACGCCATGCGCGGGTGGCTGGTCGCGCTCGAACAGGGTCTCGCCCGCGAGGATCGTTCGGTGATCTACGGCGTGCTGCGCGACGCCGTGCCCGACTTCGGCGGCGCCGCGGCGTAGCGTCTTAACACCTTCTGGAATCGAGTTCGGTTTGGCGACCGAGTTCGATCTCGAGTTGGACTATCGCGACTCGTCGCTTAGCGACCCTTCACGGACGACGCATTGACCTTGTCTTGGCTAAAGCCGGCGGCGCTCTGATACGTACTACGCCACTGTATCAGTTCGTCGTGCGAGATGAATTCGTCGAGACGCTCGAAAGGCTGATCGGCCGTGCGTTCTTCGACAATTCGCAGGATCGCGTCGGGATACCTTGTCCGGTTCATGTGAATGACTTTGCTGGTCGCATCCAGCCGTGCGGTCTCGTATTCCTTGAGGGCGCGGCGAGGATCGTCGATTTTCACGAGCAATCCTGCGAGCGTTGTGCCGTCAATGATGGCCTGTGCCGCCCCGTTGGAGCCGCGAGGAAGCAGAGGGTGCGCGGCATCGCCGAGCAGGGTGATCCGGTCATGCGACCAGTACGGCAATGGGTCCTGATCTACCATTGGATATTCCAGGACCGTGTCGGCCGATCGCAATAGCGATGGAACGTCCAGCCAGTCGAATCTCCAATCTGACACGCGGTCGATAAACTCATCGACATGTGCGATCCGGTTCCAGTCACGTAAATGGTCATTGGGCTTGCCGATTTCGGCGACCCAATTAACCAGCTGATGTCCGCTTCCGTCGATATTGTTGCGAATTGGATAGACGACCAGCTTCATGGTGGTCGACGTTCCGAGGTAGACCATGCTGGCACCGCTGAGAAACGGCCGCCAGCGAGACGTTCCGCGATACTGGGTCGAGTCATGAAAGCGTAACTGCGTGTCAACCGGGTGAAGTTGGCTACGCACGACTGAGTGGATACCGTCGCAAGCCACAAGGATGGCGCCCGTTGCAGAACTGCGAAGTCTCTTTCGTCGGATCCTGGAAGTGCGCCATCACCCCGGCGTCATTTTGCTCAACGGCAATACATCGCTGACCTAGGACGAGAGCATCTGCACCGAGTCTCTCTACGACTGCATCAACCAGGGTCGAATGAAGATCGGCGCGATGAATTGACACCTGCGGCCAATCGTAGCCGGCATGTTTGCCGCGCGGTTCTCGATCAACGAGTTGGCCGTGGCGCGTATAGAAACAGATTTCCCGGGTCTCAACGCCTGCGGCAATTAGCTTCCCAAGCAAACCAAGGGAAGCAAGCTCTTTGACTGCGTGTGGCAGAAGGTTGAGCCCAACGCCGAGCGGTTTATAGACGGGGGCCGCCTCATATACGCGGCAACGAATGCCGACCCGATGCAACGCAAGGGCGAAGCTCAAGCCGCCGATTCCACCTCCAACAACAATCACATCCATGAGCCACAATCCCGCCACGAACCATCCGACAGCTTCTGAGACGAAGGTGCGATCCGTGGGATCGCCCGCAGCGGCCCAGTATTCTCCGCACGATTAGCTTGCCGCCACGGCGACACGTCTTCGATGTCCCCCGGTGAAGCGCCCAGGTGAGCATTGCGCTCCATTTTGCATCACGCCGGATGCTGATACTTGGGACTTTGCGGCCTGATGCTCGGGATTTTGCAGCACGACGAATGTCTCTACCCTGACGAGCCATCACTCTAAGTACCCCGCAGAGGCGGCTGACAAGAGACGAAAATGAGACGGACTGTTTCAATTATGCTGAGCGCCGGTGAGCCTCGACGAACACAATGCGTCAGTGTTGTCGCGTGTGGCCCACGTCACCCCGGCGCAATCATATTGCGAGCCGCGTGGATTTGGGATCATGTTCGATGGTTCGACGCAAACGTACCAGAACGCTGACCCCATGCTGGATCCCAAGCATCTGCTAATTTTTGCAAAGGTCGTCGAATGTGGAGGAATTACCGCTGCCGCACGCATTCTGGGAATGCCGAAGGCAACAGTGAGCCGCGCCGTCGCCAAGATTGAAAAGAATCTTGCTTCGCGTTTGTTGGAGCGGTCGTCCAGAAAAATCCGGCTTACGGAATCCGGGATCGTCTTGTTTGAGCATTGTCGTCGGATAGCGGAAGAAATCGGTCATGCTGAAACCGCAGTTGGCAATCTTGAAGGTGTCGTACGTGGAAAGCTGAGGATTGCCGCGCCGTTTACCTTTGGACATTTCTTGCTGTCGCCAATTCTGCCGGATTTCCTGATCGAGCACCCTGAAGTGCAAGCAGAATTGGAACTGACCAATCGACGCGTCGATCCGATCGAAGAGGCATTTGATTTTGTCGTTCGTGTCGGCGTCGTCGAAGACTTCGACGATGGTAGCAAGGACGATCGGAGATGTGCCATTCGGTCTGTTTGCAAGCGCGAAATACCTGAAACTTGAGCCTGCACTACGTCGCCCGATTGATCTGGAGCGGCGATCGTTGATCGGTTCCTTCGGAAGTGCCGAACGAAATATTTGGCGGTTCGTCAAGGGTAGCGAAAAAGAGAGTATCCGAGTTGTCAATCCGAGGCTGGACGCGAATGATCCAATGATTCGCCTCAATGCCGCGTTGGCCGGGGTTGGAATCGCGCTGTTGCCGCTGTGGATCGCAAGAGCATACGAAAAGAAGGGCAGGCTGCGAAGAGTATTACCTGAGTGGGAGGCTGTGACGACAACGCAAGTTCATGTTCTTTACCCGAGTCGCCGAAGTTTGACGCCGAAATCACGGGCATTCGTCGCGTTCTTGGAGAAACGTGTCCCTCCACTGTTGATCTAGGCTGAGCAGAGGTCGCTGTAAGGACGCGAGCTCGTCAGATCAAATTGTTGTTGTCATGGGCGAAGTGGCGGACGGAGCGACGATCCAAGGGGCCGCGCGCGCCATTCTTGGTAATTGATGGTTGCGCGGCGGATGGAAACATGTTTCGCACGTAACCGTTGCATCATTGAAACGATCTGTTTCGAATTTCCGTCTTGCGGGCCACGTTCCGGCGTGGTGGGTCATATCGCGAATACGCGATGGCAATTGGATGATGTCGGCGCGACGCAGCTGTCTTTGGGGGCGGGCGAATGGGAAAGCGTCATGAGCGTTACTTCAACACGTTCGGCCGACACGACGTCTCTCATTCGGCTGATGGAAGAACGCAATCTTCAGCCGCTTTGGGAGCGATTCGGCGCCTTAGCCACTCCTGAACCGCAGCCCGTCGATCAAGCTCATCAGTGGCGTTGGGAGGACATGCTTCCTCTCATCGATCGCGCATCCCGGGAAGTGCCCATGGAGCACGCGGAACGGCGTGCATTGATGCTGGCCAACCCAGATTTTGGCGGCAAGCCGGTCACGACCGGGACCCTCACCAGCGCGATACAGATCATTGAGCCGGGCGAGAGCGCAGAGCCGCATCGTCACACCGTCGCGGCAATTCGCTTCATCGTCGAATCCGACGGTGCGGCAACCATGGTCAACGGCCGCTATTGTGAAATGCGTCCTGGAGATCTGATCCTTACGCCGGCTTGGACTTGGCATGGCCATGTTAACGACACCCCGTACCGCGCAGTGTGGCTCGACGGTCTCGACGTGCCCGTGGTGAGGTTCGGCGTCGACGCGTTCTTCTATGAGCCTGGCCTCGATGTCGCGCCGGCGAATGACTCTGCAACTCCAGTGGAGGAAGATGTCTGGGCGGTGGCCGGAGTGGCCGCCGCTTCACCGTCTCAACCTCAAGCCTATTCACCGAAGTTTCGCTATCCTTGGGCTGCAACCGACCGTTTGCTGAATAGTTTGCCGCCAGACCGTGATGGTTCGCGGCTGATGAGATACGTCAATCCGCTTACCGGCGGCGCTGTCATGCCGACGATCGACTGCTATGTTCTGCAACTCGCGAAGAACTGCGAAACCCTGCCTCGGCGCGGCACTTTCAGCACCATCTGCATGGTGGCCGAAGGCGAAGGGCGTTCGACCATTGGCGACCGGCAGTTCAGTTGGTGCAAGAACGATGTCTTCACCATTCCACATTGGCGCTGGGCGACGCACGTTGGGGCAACAGACAATGCCCGTCTCTTCTTTATGACCGATCGAGAACTGTTCGCGCGCTTGGACCTGTTGCGGGAACAGCAAGCGCCGAGCCCTGTAGCATAGTTCGGAGTACTCACTGCGGTCACTGAAGCTCGTCCTTCGGCACCGTGACTACAAGAAAGAATGGGCCATACAGGCCTGCAGGGAGGAACATATGACCAAAACGGCGGTCCTTCTGGCCGTATTGTTGGCGCTGCCTGCAACCAGCTACTCGCAGGGCTGGCCCAGCCGACACATCGAAATCATACTTCCCTCGTCGGCCGGCTCAGGACCGGATGTGACGATGCGCAGTTACGCCGACAAAATAGCGAAAAGTCTCGGCCAATCGATCATCATCAATAATCGTCCCGGCGCATCCGGTGTAATCGCCGCGCAAGCAGCTGCGCGATCGCAGCCGGATGGCTATACGTTCTTTTTGGCTAGCCCCGCGCAGCTTATTATCAATAAGTACGTCGTCAAAGACTTGCCCTACAACCCGGATGACGACTTCGTACCGGTCTCGCTTCTCAATCGTGCACCATTCATTGTCCTCACCAGTCCTCGACTGCCAATCAAATCGCTCAGTGATCTTGTCGCATACAACAAGGCAAATCCTGGAAAAGTGCTTCTGTCCTACGAGGGTGCTACCGGGAAGGCAATTGCCTCGCACTTGAACAAGGTCATGGGACTTGAAATGACCTTGGTTCCTTATGTGAACCCCGTTACGGCGATACAAGACTTGGTCGGGGGAAGCGCGGATACGCACGTGCACGTGCAAGGGTCGGCACTTGCGTTGCCTTTCGTGAAAGATGGCCGACTGCGGGCGCTTGCCGTTACAAGTGGTAGCCGCTTCGAGCAGCTCCCTGACGTGCCGGCGATGAACGAGGTCTATCCAAGCTTCGGCGATTTCCAAACTTGGCTCATGCTGCTCGCACCCAAAGGCGTGCCAGACGCTGCGATACGACGAATGTCGGGTGAAATCGGCCGTATCGCCCAACTCGATGAGATGAAAGGGTTGTTTCACAAGCTGGGAGTTCTGCCGGCCGAGAGCGGCTCTCCTGAAGCGGCTGCGCAATTCCTGCGCGAGCAGAACGTGCAGGTTGCCAAAATGGCGGCGGCAGCGCTTCTCAAACCCGAATGACGAGAGTGGGATACACTATCTGGCAAAACGCTAGGCGATTGGGGCTCTGAATGACAGGAATTGAGGCGCTCATTGAAGACCTGGTCACGGCCAACAAAATATTGGCCAGTGAAGGTGTCGTGGACGCCTTCGGTCATGTCAGCGTTCGGCATCCGGACAATCCGAAGCGGTATCTGCTGGCTCGCGCGCGCACCCCGCAATGCATCGAAGCCAGCGATATCATGGAATTCGAACTCGACGGTACCGCTGTCGACCCGCACGGCAGACTGCCATATCTGGAGAGGTTCATTCATGGTGCGATCTATGAAGCGCATCAGCACGTAAACTCCGTTGTCCATAGTCACAGCCACTGCGTCATTCCGTTCGGCGTGGGAGGCGAAAGCATTCGTCCCATGCTGCACAATTGTGCGGTGATCGGGCCACAGGTTCCGATCTGGGATTCGCGTGACAAGTTTGGCGATACTGATTTGCTAGTCTCAAATATGACAATGGGCAGAGATCTCGCGCAATTCATGCGGACGTGCCCGACATGCCTGATGCGTGGTCACGGCGCGGTTGTTTCCGGACGGTCGCTCCGCAGCGCGGTCTTTACCGCGATCGCCTTGCATACGAGCGCGGAATTACAAGCACAATCCAGTCGGTTCAAGACGATCAAGTTTCTCTCGCCCGGCGAGATCGAGAAGATCATGGCGATGTTTGACGCGCTCGAAGCCAAGGGAGGCGGAGATCGAGCCTGGGAATACTGGTGCGTTCGGGCTGGGGTTCCGTTCCGTCCGAGCTCATGAGCAAAACGAGAGCTGACCGCACAAGCGCACCAACGCACGCTAATCATCTGATGTGAAGGGAACAGCGAAAGCCGGACGATCGGCCCGCCCATCCAACCGCTCCCGCCAAGTCGTTTGGTCGGCACACTACTAAGGAGTCGAGTTTCAATGGCAGCGACAGAAGCGAGCGGGATCGCCGGCGCATTATTTTGGTCCCTTTGACAGCGTCCAAGCGCTGGGGATCGATCGCGGCAATTATGTCGCCGTTCATTCCGACAACCCCGCGGCCGCCGCACAGTTCGCTGTCGACAACATGGGCTTCTACCTCGTTCACGTCGACCGCGCGGGACGCCACTATCTCGCTGCCCATGGGTTTGACCCGTACTCGTTGGTCTACACGCCGGGGGAAAAGGGCAAAGTCGACCACATTTCTTACGTGGCAAGCAGCGCCAGGCGCTCTGCCCGCGGCCGAGAAACGGCTCGCCGAACTCGGGTTGGAGAGTGAGCGGGTCCACCATTCGGAGCTGTGGCGGCACGGCCCAGCGCTTCGATTCAGGAACCCGAGCGGTCAAATCATCGAGCTGACACCGGGAGTCAAGGTGGACGTACCAATGTCCGCGCTCGTTGCGGAGCCGCAGACAGCGCCGGCACCGATCACGTTTGACCATACGATCGTCCGTGCGACAAATGTCGTGGCCGGATACGAATTTGCCACTCGGATCATGGGACTGAAGGAGTCCGCGCGAATTGTTGCGCCTGACGGCATCCCAGTGCTTGGCTTTTTCCGCAGCCACACGTTGTTTCACTGCTACGGCGTGGCGCGTTCGCCGTACGACGGGCTCCATCACATCCAGTTCACGCTGAAGAACCCGTTGGCGGTGCACCGGGCATTCGATTTGATGAAGGAACGCGGCAAGGTCGAGTTGATCTGGGGGCCGCTGCGGCACGGCGCCGGGCACAACGTCGTGTTCTACTTCCGCGACTACAACGGTTTCATCGTGGAGTACTCGGCGGAGGAGGAGCTCATCCTCCACGATGCGAGCTACGTACCTCGCGTCTGGCCCACCACCGATCTGCGCGCGGCCGATGAATGGAACCTCTCGCGCGCCCCGGACGCCATGAAGTGAGGTGACTTGCCGCGACATAAGCATGAGCTCCGAGCAAACCGAACTCTAGAAGAGTGGAGGCGTTATGAGGATGCGCCGTCGTGATGTTCTTCCTTTGATCGCCGCGGCTGCGGCGATGCCAGCTTTGTCCCGCTTCGTATGGGCGCGCGACTATCCAACGCGGCCTGTGCGTCTGATCGTAGCGACCGGGGTCGGCGGCTCGCCTGATCTTGTGGCGCGGCTGATCGCGCAATGGCTCTCGGAAAAATTTGGACAAACGTTTGTGGTGGACAATCGGCCGGGCGCCGCCACCAATATCGGCACCGAGATTGCACTTAAGTCCACTCCGGACGGCGGCACACTGCTGTTCGCGATGTCTTCAAGTGCAATCAACCCGTCTCTCTATCGTCACCTCAATTTCAATTTCGTACGCGACGCAGAGCCGGTAGCGAGCATCGGCAGGATACCCCTTGTCTTGGTCGTCAATCCGGCGGTCCCAGCCAAGTCCATTCCGGAATTCATCGCTTACGCCAAGGCCAATCCGGGCCAGATAAATCTCGCGTCGGGTGGCGCCGGCACGCCGCTTTACGTCGCTGGGGCGCTGTTTGGCATGATGGCCGACGTCAAGATGAACAACGTTTGGTATCGAGGCGGCGAAGGCGCCGCCATTCCCGATCTGTTGAGCGGACAGGTGCAGGCCATGTTTGGCGTGGTGCCGTCCTCGCTCAGCTATGTGCGGTCCGGTCAGGTGAGGGCGCTGGCGGTGACGGCAGCAAAGCGTCTGCCGGTTCTGCCCGACGTTCCCGCCATGGCCGAATTTTTGCCGGGCTACGACGCAAGTGGATGGTACGGCGTTGTCGTACCAAGAGGTACCCCTCCGGCAATCGTCAGCGCACTGAACAAGCAGATCAATGCCTTGCTGGAGGATCCAAGCATGAGAAAACGTTTGGACGATCTGGGTTGCGACATTTTTCCGAGCTCGCCCGCCGAGTTCGCCAAGTTCATCGAAGATGAGACCGAGAAGTGGGCCAAGGTCATCAAGTTCACTGGCGTGAAGGTGGAGTGACCAATGAAGGTCTACGAAGAGAACTCGCGATTGATTGACGACTCCGGTCTATCGCGAGGCCGCGGCGCAGGTGCGTAACAACACTCAGGGAGGACATCATGGCTACCAACTTCATCGTGAATGGCAAGGCGGCGTCGACCGACGCGCCGCGCGCAACGCCGTTGTTGTGGGTGCTCCGTGAAGGTCTCAAGCTGACCGGGACCAAATTCGGGTGCGGCACCGGCCTATGCGGCGCATGCATGGTGCATATCGAAGGCAAGCGTGCGTATTCCTGCCAGACACAGGTCTCGGAGATCGCAGGCAAGTCTGTCGTCACGATCGAGGGATTGTCGGCGGACTCCTCGCATCCATTGCAGAAGGCCTGGCTCGCCGAGCAGGTGCCGCAATGTGGCTATTGCCAGTCCGGCCAGATCATGAACGCGGCCGACCTGCTCAAGCAGAACTCCCAAACCCACGCGCGAGCAGATCGTTGCGCACATGAGTACGAATATCTGCCGCTGCGGAACCTATCAGCGCATCGTGCGCGCGGTCGAACGCGCCGCGCGGGAGGCCTGAGCCATGACGAAACACATGATGAACCTGAACACACGACCGTCGCGCCGGCAGGTCATGATCGGTGCTGCTGGTCTCACGTTCGCAATCGCGCTCGGCGCCAATAACCGAGCAGGAGCTGCCACGCTTGCTGGCGCACGCACCGGCAAGGCGCTAAGCCCTTGGGTGAGCATCGCCGGGGACGGCACGATCACCCTCATGTCGCCAGCGACCGAGATGGGGCAGGGGTCTATGACCTCGTTGCCGCTGATCCTCGCCGAGGAACTCGACGCCGACTGGCAGAAGGTGCGCGTCGTACCGGCCCCGCCGAACGCCGCGCTCTACGGCAACCCAAACTTCGGCGGCGTCATGATGTACACCGCCGCGCAGCAACGCAGTGACCGCCTATTTCCGCCCGCTGCGCACCTTCGGCGCGCAGGTCCGCCGCGTGCTCCTCGTCAATGCGGCCAAACACTGGGGCGTCCCCATCGACGAGTTGACCACCGAGCCGAGTGTGGTGGTGCATGCGAAATCGGGCCGCCGCCTCACCTACGGCGAGATCGCCGCCTTTGCCGAGATTCCCGCCAAGCCGCCGGAAATCAAGCCCGAGGATTTGAAGAAGCCGGCGCAGTTCCGGCTCATCGGCAAGGACGTGATGCGCGTCGAGCTGCCGAGCAAGGTCAACGGCAGCGCAACCTACAGCATCGACGTCCAGGTCCCGGGGATGCTCTATGGCGCAGTACTCCGCGCCCCGGTCGAAGGATCGGTCCCGCACAAGATCGACGACGCCAAGGCAAAGGCGGTCACGGGCGTCACCGGTATCTTTCGGTTGCCGCACGGCGTCGGGGTGGTCGCCGAGACGCCGTGGGCGGCATTTGCGGCACGCGAGGAACTCACCCGTTCGGTCACATGGACCCGCACCGGCACGGCGTGGGGCTTCGATGACGAGCAGGGGCTGGAGCAGTTCGCGGCGGACGCGAAGAACCTGCAGCGGCGCGCCGCCGAATGGAGCCGTCAGGGCGATGCGCGCGGCGAGTTTTCCAAGGCCGCCGGCGTCATTGAGGCGGAATACCGGTGCGACTATGCCTATCACGCCCAGATGGAGCCGCTAAACGCGGTTGCCGCCGTCTCGCCGGCCGGCGATGCCGTCGAGATCTGGGCCGGCATCCAGAGCCAGACCACCGCCGTCGAGACGCCGGCCAAGTTTCTCGGCATCCCGCGCGACAAGGTGAAGCTGCACGATCTCCTGATGGGCGGCGGCTTCGGCCGGCGTGGAAACCGTGACCTCGATTTCATCATGGACGCCGTCATGCTGTCGAAGGAGGTCAGCCGCCCCGTCAAGGTGATATGGACACGCGAGGACGATGTGCAGAACGGCCGCTTCCGGCCGATCTCGGCGCACTATCTGCGGGCCGGCCTGGACGGTTCGGGCAAGGTCACCGCTTGGCATCATCGGATCGCCGTAGATCGCATCGGGCCCTACTACGAGCCGGTGCTCTACGAGAGGAACGGCGGCAGGGACAACGTCGCAATGCTGGGCGGCGAGCCCCGCGGCTATGACGTCCCACATCAGCTTGTGGAGCACATCTATCGCGACACCGGCGTACGAACCAATCCGGTGCGTGGAATTCAGCTTCCTGGCCAACAAGTTCGCGATCGAGACATTCATCGACGAGATCGCGGTCAAGCGCGGCATCGATCCGCTCGCGTTCCGGCTCGAACTGCTCAAGAACAATCCGCGCGCCTTCAAGACGGTCGAACGCGTGGCGCAGATGGCGGAGTGGAGCCGCAAGCGCGACGGCCGCGCGCTCGGGCTTGCCTATATCGACTATACCGGAAGCCAGGTCGCCGGCGTCGCTGAAGTGTCGCTCGATCGCGCCAACGGGAAGATCAAGCTGCACAATTTCTGGTGCACGATCGACTGCGGCCTTGCGGTGCAACCCGACAACGTTGTCGCGCAGACCGAAAGCAGCATCGTCTTTGGCATCGGCCTCGCGCTGATCGAGCGCATCACGATCAAGAACGGTGTCGTGGAGCAATCGAATTTCTACGATTACCACGTCCCGCGGATGAACGAGGTGCCGCCAATGCACATCGAAGTGATCCAGACCGACAACCATCCCACTGGCGCGGGCCAGATGGCGACGCCGCTGGTCGCACCTGCGATCTCGAACGCGATCATGCAGCTCGCCGGCACGCGCCTGCGCCACACGCCGTTCACGCCGGAGCGGGTCAAGAAGGCGTTGGCGTAGCGAATGGATCGGGCGCCTGTCTGCCGGCCAAAGCGGAAGGCGCCCGTCCTTGTTGCGCGCGGCAACGACGCCGAAAATCATTGCCCTTAGAGCGTTACATCGGCGCGTAACTGCCTCTCTGCAACAGCGGAACGATAATGAAGGCGATCGTTATTCACGAATACGGCCCGCCGGACGTCTTGAGCTACGAGGAGGTCCCGGATCCGATCCCGCGTGCCGGCGAGATTCGCGTCCGTGTGCATGGGGCGACCGTCAACCGCGTCCTCGACGTGAGTTTGCGCGCCGGGCGCGAAACTGAGCGCGGCCCCGTTCTGCCGCTGATCCCTGGCGTCGACTGCGCCGGCATCGTCGACGCCGTCGGGCCGGACGTCAGCCGTTGGCGGGTCGGCGATCGCGTTGCCGCAGAGGGCGTCATGCCGCTCGATGTCTGTGCCGAGGACGGAAGCGGTTATCGCGGGCGAATGGGCATGCTGGGGATCAACCGGTCCGGCGCCTTTGCCGAACTCGCCATCCTGCCGGCTTGTGCCGCGGCCGCGGTGCCGCAACGCCTTGATTTTCATCGCGCCGCGGTCGTCATGCGCCACGTGCCGACGGCGTGGAATCTGCTGGTGCAAGTCGCCGAGCTCAAGCGTGGCGAAACCGTGCTCATCATGGGCGCGGGGGGTAATTTGGGAACGATTGGCATCCAGATCGCCAAGAACGTCATTGGCGCAACGGTGATCGCGACGGCCGGCTCTGATGAGCGCGTTTCGCTCGCGCTGAAGCTCGGCGCCGATCACGGCATCAATTATGCGAAGCAGGACATTTTTAAGGAAGTGATGCGGATCACCGGCGGAAAAGGCGTCGATGTGCTGTACGACAATGTAGCCAATCCCATGGTGCTGCCGCTCGCGTTCCGGAGCATCGGCATGCGGGGCCGGCTCGTCACGGCAGGCGCTCATGCCGGGCCCGACGTCTTGATCGATTTTTCGCATCTTTATCGCAAGCGAATTGCGATCAAAGGCGATCCGGGCCGGTTGGCGTCTGACTTGCCGCACTGCCTCGCCGCCGCAGCGGACGGCAAGATCATGCCGCAAGTCGAGCACGTGTTGCCATTGTCGCGCGCGGCGGACGCGCATCGCCTGGTCGAAGCGAATGAAGGCCAGGGCAAGATTGTACTCGACCCAACGCTGGGGTGAGTTCAGTCTTCGCGCCGCGGTCGGCTATTCCACGCCAAGTTGATTCTGACGGTATTTTTTGTTGCACCGGGTTTGGCTAACGCGTTCCGCGTGTGAAGGCGAACAGAAGCGCACTCACCAGCGCAGCGCCTGCGATGAGCGAGATCAGCAACACGTAAGGCTGGTGCGCCACGACGGTGAGCAGGGCGAGACAGGCCAGCAGCACGTTCACCACGAACACGCGCGCGACGATCTGCGCCACGGTGAAGCCGCGGTCGCCCGCGCGCTGATAGAAGTGCGTGCGGTGCGCCAGCCAGAACGGCTCGCCCGCCGCGACCCGGCGCAGCAGCGTCACCGTGGCGTCGGCCAGATAGTAGAGCGGCAGGAGAAGCGCCGCCGGCCAATGGCCGCTGCCGGCGAGCATGAGCAGCAGCCAGCCAAGCATCAGCCCGATCGGCAGGCTGCCGACATCGCCGAGGAACAGCTTCGCCACCGGCTTGTTGAATGGCGCAAAACCCAGCATGGCGCCGAAGAGCGCGGCGGCGAGCAACGCCGGCAGCAGACCGGCGGCGCCGGTGATGCCGAGCAGCACGATCGACGCGCTGATCGGGACGACTTCGGCGACGGTCATCCAGTCGATGCCGTCCATGAAGTTGACCAGATTGACCATCCAGACCAGGGCAACGAACAGGCCCGCGCGTTCCAGCCACTGCGGAACCTGCGGGACGATCTGAAAGTCGGCGGGCAATGCCGTCAGCACGGCGGCCGCGGCGACGCATTGCAACGCGAGCCGCGGCGCCGCGGGCAGGATACGAATGTCATCCACCGCGCCCACGACCGCGAGCAACAGCGCAGCGGCGGTCAGCGTCAGGAAGCCTGCGAACTGATGGTTCAGCGCTGCGGGCAGCGCCATTGTCGCGATCCAGGCCACGAGCAGCGTCGCGGCCACCACCGCCATGCCGCCGCCCTGTGGCGTCGGTTCCTTGTGCGAGGAGCGGGCATTCGGGCGGGCGAGCGCATAGCGGACGAACCACGGCCGCAACAGCGCATTGAGCATGAAACTGAGCAGTGCCGCGGCCAGGATCACCGCCGCGAAGGCCAGTACCTGTGTAAGCGTTGAAACGGCCATCGCGACTTCGTGTCGTCCGCCCCGGAGGAAAAGCCCGCCACGATAGCATTCGACGCCCGCGGGTCCAGCATCAGACCGGGACAGAGAGCGCTCGCCTCCGTGCGCCGCAGGCGCTACAAGGACCCGCCCATGACGGATCGCAACACCACCGGATGGCGGGCCGCCTGATGTGCGGGATCGCCGGCATGATCGACTGGCGCGCCAGTACCTCGGCGGACGCGCTGCACGCGATCGGCGAAGCCATGAACGAGACGCTCCGCCACCGCGGGCCCGGACGGCGGCGGCGTCTGGACCGAGGCGGGCGGCGGCGCAATGCTCGCGCAGCGCCGACTTGCGATCATCGATCTCAGTCCCGGCGGTGCGCAGCCGATGCAGTCGGCCGACCGGCGCTACGTCATCACCTTCAATGGCGAGATCTACAATTATCGCGACATCCGCGCCGAGCTCGCCGCCGCCGGCCGGACGATGCGCAGCGATTCCGATACCGAGGTGCTGCTCGAAGCCTGCGCGCTCTGGGGTGTCGCGGCCGCGGTCGAGCGCACCATCGGGATGTTCGCGTTCGCGCTGTGGGACCGCACCACGCGCACACTAACGCTGGCGCGCGACCGGCTCGGCATCAAGCCGATGTACTACGCGGCGCTGCCCGGCCGCATGCTGTTCGCATCGCAGCTCAAGGCGTTTCGCGCGACGCCGGACTGGCGGCCGACGATCGACGACGATGCGGTGGCGGGCTATCTGCGACACAGCTATATCGCGCAGCCGCGCACCATCTATCGCGAGGCCGCGAAATTACCGCCGGGACATATCCTGACGGTGCGTGAAGGCGCCGAGCCGAAGCTGACCTGCTTCTGGGATGCGCGCCAGGTCGCGCTCGCCGGGCATGTCGCGCAACGATCCGGCGCCGGACGAGAGCGGAGGCGATCGAGCGGCTCGACGCGCTGCTGCGCGATTCCGTCCGGCTGCGCATGATCGCCGACGTGCCGCTCGGCGCGTTCCTGTCTGGCGGGATCGATTCTTCGACCGTCGTGGCGCTGATGCAGGCGCAGAGCACGCGGCCGGTGAAGACGTTCTCGATCGGCTTTCACGACACCGGCTACGATGAGGCGAAGTATGCCAAGGACGTGGCGGCGCATCTCCGCACCGATCACACCGAGTTCTATGTCGAGCCGCAGCACGCGCTCGACGTCATCCCGCAAGCTTGCCGAGTGGTACGACGAGCCGTTCGCCGACAGCTCGCAGATCCCGACCTACCTCGTGTCCGAGCTGACACGGCGTCACGTCACCGTGGCGCTCTCGGGCGACGGCGGCGACGAGTTGTTCGCCGGCTACAACCGCTATCTCTGGGCCGGCCGGCTGGCGCGGGCCGCCAACGCGATGCCGCGTGGCTTGCACCGGCCAATCGCCGCCGCGATGCGCGCGCTGTCGCCGGAGGCCTGGAACCGGCTGCTGGGCTACCTGCCGTTGTCGCGGCGATGCGTCGCTGCCCGGCGACAAGCTGCACAAGCTCGCGACGCTTGCCGACGACCCGTCGCCCGACGCGATCTATCGCCGGCTGGTCAGCCAGTGGGAGCGGCCGGACGAGATCGCCGCGCGCGGCAGCGAGCCGCACGGCCCGCTGTGGGATGCGAGCGTCGCGCGCGACTTCCCGGATTTCGTCGCGCGCATGCAGTTCCTCGACCTCGTCACCTATCTGCCGGACGACATTCTCACCAAGGTCGACCGCGCCACCATGGCGGTCGGGCTGGAGGGCAGGGTGCCGCTGATCGACCACCGCGTGGTCGCCTATGCCTGGAGCCTGCCGCCGCGATTCAAGCTGCGCGGCGGGCAGGGCAAGTGGCTGCTTGCGCCAGGTGCTCGACCGCTACGTGCCGCGGCATCTGATCGACCGGCCGAAGATGGGCTTCGGCGTGCCGATCGACGGCTGGCTGCGCGGCCCGCTGCGCGACTGGGCGGAGACGCTGCTCTCGCCCGGCAAGCTCGCCGATGACGGCTTCGTGCGGGTGGAGCCGGTGCGCCGGGCCTGGCAGGAGCATCTCTCCGGCGCGCGCAACTGGCAGTATCCGCTGTGGACCGTGCTGATGCTGCAGGCCTGGCGCGAGCGCTGGGACTGACGAGAGCGGCCCGCGACGGGCCGGGAATTCGCAGCGTGTGGCCGCATGGCGTTGGTCTAGCGGCCGCCGTTATCATACGGCTAGTGGGAAAGTGGGAGGCAGAACATGGCAGCAAAGCTGGCCGATCTTCGGGTCAAGCTGTTCACCGACGGGGCGGAGAAGGCGCAGATCCTGGAGATGGCGCAGAAGCCTTGGATCGCGGGCTTCACTACCAATCCGTCGCTGCTGCGCAAGGCCGGGGTGACCGATTACGAGGCTTTCGGCCGGGACATCACCGCCGCGGTGCCCGACCGCCACATCTCGTTCGAGGTGTTCTCCGACGACATCCCCGAGATGGTGGCGCAGGGGAGGCTGATTGCCCGCTGGGGGGCGAATGTGTTCGTCAAGCTGCCGGTGACCAACACCAAAGGCAAGTCGCTCACCGAAGCCGTGCGCACGCTCTCGGGCGAGGGCGTGAAGGTGAACGTGACGGCGATCTTTACCGACGAGCAGGTGGCCCGCACGATCGATGCGCTGGCTGGCAAGGCGCCGTGTTGCGTGTCGGTGTTCGCCGGCCGGCTGGCCGATTTCGGCATCGACTATCGTCCGATCATGCAGCGCGCCGTCGCCAAGGCGCGCCAGACGCCGAACGTCGAGATCATCTGGGCCTCGACGCGGGAGGCGTTCAACGTGATCGAAGCCGACGAGATGGGCTGCCACATCATCACCGCGCCGGCCGACGTGCTCAAGAAGCTGCCCGCGATGGGCAGCAAGACCGGCGCAGAGCTTTCGCTCGACGCGGTCAAGCAGTTCCGCGAGGACGCGATCGCCGCCAAGCTGTCGCTCACGGTGCCTGGGCAGGTGCGCGCCGCGGAGTGATGTTGCCGGCGCGCTTATCTGAGCGCCACGGAACTCACTTCGTCCCACTTGTAGGCAGCCTGGAACAGCACGCCGAACCGTTCGGCCTTGAACTGCATGTTCTGCTCGGGCGCCGGGCAATTGCCGTTCGGCGGCTCGCGGCAGACGACGCCGCTTGTCGTCCACATCGCCCAGTAGCGGCCGCCGGCGCCGACCGAGAATTGCGGCGTCACGTAATAGCTGACGAAGGCCTCGAGCTGCGTGCCGACGCCGGTGCCCCACTCTGTGGCGATGAACGGCCGCTGCGGGTGCTGGTCCTGGCCGTTGTATCTGGCCTACGGCAGGTAGGCGACGTCGGCGACGAGCCGCCAGCGTGGCGTCAGCATGACGTCGACGTTACCGCCGATGCGCAGTGACTGCCAGCGCTCGTGTTCGCCGAGAAAGAAGGTGTTGCCGGAAGGAACGCAGATGCCCGACGCCGGCAGCGCGATCTGGACGCAGTCGGACGAGGTCTGGTTGCTTATGATGACGCTGTAGCCGACGAACACGCCGACCTTGTACCCCGCACCACGAAAGACGTCATAACCGGCATCGGCCGTGGCGTACGAGATCGATCCCGAGGCGCTGCCGTCGGTGTTCGAATAGCCGGTGTTGACAGCGAGATCGTCGAGGCCCCAGTCCTCGTCGTTGATCCGGCCGCCCGAGGTCACGCCGCCGCCGATGTGGCCCTTGGCGAAGAAGTTTAACGGGCTGTCGACGCGGGCGAACGCCTCGGCGGAATGGCCCTTGAGGCCCTGCCATGTCAGCCGCGAAATGTTGAACGTTGGATTCTGCGGGCCGCGCAGATCGGGCGCGATGTCCTTCTGGAAACGGCCGGAGCTGTACCAGTAGCGGGTGCCGGCTTCGACCTCCCAGCCCGGCGCCCAGGTCGCGGTTTTGTATACTGGTGCCCGGCCGCGAGCGTCGCCGAAGGCTCTCGGCGGTACGAATCCGTCAGGGAGTGTCGCGCCGCCGGCACCGAACAGGTAGTTCACGCCGAGTTTGAACGCGTGAATCGACTGCGAGACGCTGGTGCCGGGCAGCGGCACGATTGTTCCGGTTACCGGGCCTGCAACTGGATTTAATTGTCGATCGCCCAGCCGATGCGCGGACGCACGGTCAAAAGCCAGTTGCTGTTGACGCTGGTGGTGAAGGTGAACGTCTCTCCGGCCCCGGTCTGATATTGGCCACTATTGATCACGGTGCCGGCGAGACGCATCGCCTGGATGTCGGCTTCGACGCCGACCACGAAATTGCCGGTCTACCAGTTGAGGCCGGCCCCGATGCCACCGGTCAGGCCGTTCGACTTCAGGCTCTGGACGCCGGTGGCGTTGACGGCGGCGACATCCTGCGGCGCCGTCAGATAGCCGTCGACCACCGTCGACGACCGCGGGTCGAATTTGCCCCACGCCCAGCCGAGCGTGCCGCCGACATAGACACCGGACCAGTTGTAAGCGGTGGCCGACGGTGGCGCGCGGGAGGGTGCCAGGTCGGCGGCCTCGGCGGCGCTTGCCGCACTCAACGCAATGGACAGCACGCACGCACGTGAGAGAATCGTCATGGCGCGTCCCCCGCATCCCATTGGAATCTATCGCTGAAGTCGCGAATCGGCGGCAATCCCTCCAGCAACAATTGCTGGGCGAGTGGCGCCAGTAACACACGCAAGCTGACCTGTAGTTATCCCCGACGCGAAATCGCTTCCGGCCGGCACCCTCTCGGTGCATGATTTTGCGACGCTGGCCGTTTGCGATCGCGCCCGATCACGGCCGCACGAATCCGGTGCAGGAAGCCGGTCTGCGATGAAGTGCACCGCTCCCTGGTACGAACTCAATATCTCGGCGCCGGACAACGTCGTCAGCGCGTGCTGCTACTATGCGGGCGACAAGGAGCCGTGGCGCGACGAACCGACCAGTCTCGACGCCTATTGGAATTCGCCGAGCATGCAGGCGCTGCGGCGGTTGCAGACACAACTGCGCACCAAGAACGCCGCCGCGACGCACGGCTGCTCATCCTGCTTCTTCTATGAGAACTCCGGTCCCGGCCGAGCGTACTACGATTTTTCGGTTCCGCCGCCGGCCGACCTGAGTGATGCGCAGCGCGCCAACTGGCTGCTCGCCAAGCGCGAGCACGATGCCGGAGTCGAGTGTGTGACCTGCGTACCGCTGCGGCTCTATGCCAACTTCGGCTTTGCTTGCAACATCAACTGCATCATGTGCCATCAGGTGCCGCGGCGGCGGGAAAACCGGCGGCAGGTGATGGCGGCTTGCATTCTGGACTGGCGCGACGCGCTCAAGGCCGCCATGAGCGTGACGGTGATCGGCGGCGAACCGTTCGCACTGCCGGAGGCGATCAGTTTCATCCGGCAGTTTGCCGCGGACCCCGATTTCGATGCGGTCAATCTGGCCGTTCACACCAACGGCACGCTGCACCACAAGCACATGCAGTCATTGCGTCAGAAGCGCAAGCTGACCGTCTGCGTCAGTCTCAACTCGATCTATCAAGGTTATGAACACATCCGCTCGGGCAGTCAGTGGGACCTGGTCGAGCGCAATATTCTGCTGATCAAGGAGATACAGCAGAAGGAGCGGCCGGAGTGGGGTCTGACCACCAACGGTCTCATGCTGAAGAGCGCGCTACCGCACCTGCCGGAGTTCGCCGCCTGGCACGTCAAACACAATATCGCCACGGGCTTTTTCGATTTCATCAATCATCCAGGCACCGAGGACACCTACTTCCGGGAGAACATCCTACAGAGCCCGCAGGTGCTGGACGATATGCCGGAGTGGCAGGAATACTTCACGGAAGCGGCCGAAACCTTCCGTGCCGGCGGCATGGGGTATGCGGCCGACAATCTCGAGCAGTACCGCGGCCGGGTCCTTGCCGCCCAGGAGGCGGCGCGGGAGCGGCACGAGCGGCACCGACTCGACTGCGGCCGAAACGATTGGACGGCCTGCGCTCCCGCCGGCGAGCCTGAGCGTGCTGGTGCGCTGGTGTTTTCGCCCGGACCGCACGGCGGGCCGGCGCCGATCGAAGTCGCCAATGGTGGCCGGCGTTTCACCCGGCTGCGCAGCGGCGATCATTTTGCAACGCCGTTTCAACCTATCAGCCCCGGCTGGAGCGGCGGCCGGTTTCGGCTGATCGCGCGCTGGGACGGCAACGACCCCGATCTGCGGCTCGCGCACGTCACGCTGCAGTGCGACGGCTGCCGCGTGGTCGACGGTTTTCGTCAATGGCGCTCGGGAACTGCCGGGACCGAACTGGTCATGACCGGCAGGATCCGTGCAGACGCGACCGTGCTGCGCATTGTGGTCACGCCGACTGGCGAGGATCACTCGTATCTTCCGACCAGCCTGCGGCTCGATGTCGATGCCGAGACAGCGGTCGACGAGGAGCGCCGGCCTCACGGCGGGCCAGGCTGGAAGCAATTGCTCCCCGCGCCATGGAAGTCGTTCGCCAGACGGGTTGCCAACCGCCTGGCATCGAGTTTCTGAGACGCCGCGAAGCGCAGCTACAGCCGGCAGGCTCCAGCAACCTAACACCTCAGTCGCCGGGACGTGGATGATTGTCCCGAATGGCCAAGCCCCTGACCATCCGCCGTACCGAAGCCTTGAGGCGCCGGTGTGCGAACGGGAGGCTCCAGGTGCAGCGCAGGCGGCCGTCCGCCGTCAGGACATGGGTGGCGTCGAACACCGTGTAGAGCCGATGGTGACCGCCGGCGAGCGTCAGGTTGCGCCGGCCTTCCTCGCTTCGGTAGATCGGTCCGTCGCCGTCGGCCGCTGCGACGCCGGGCACGTGGTCATAGCCGTGCTCCTGATGGATCGTGGTGAGGCATGCGGTGGCGTCGATCAGTGCCGCACCTTTGCTGCGCGCCTCGTGCATCAGCCAGTTGTCCCAGTAGCCCCGGCCGATGACCAAATCCGGAACCTCGCCGAACAGCCCTCGGGGAAAGACGAAGATGTCGCTGCCGGCAGCCGGGTACATCCGGTTCTCGCCGCGGGCCCGCGTGCGCAACGCCGCGTCCCAGCCGCTTCTCGAACGCCAGCGGCGTGTCGATCCGGCAATTGTAACGGCTCGCCACCAGCATGAAGCTGTCAGGGTGCTCCCTGACGACGGCGCGGACCGCCGACAGAAAGTCGCCGAGCGAGCACGATGTCGGCATTGACCAGACCGACGAGCGGAAACTTGGCCTGGCGATCCATCCGGCTGAGCACCGCCGACAGCAACGGCGTTCCAAGCGCGTTGCATGCGATCGCAGGCTCGTGCCGCACGCCGTGTCGCGCCGCGGCCTCCGCGACGCCCGGATCGTCTCCTAGCAGGACGATGTCGCAGTCCTTGCCCAGAGCGGTCCAACTGGCGATCGCGTTGTCCTGGATCACGGCCGCGGGGCCGGCAAACGACTTGGGGACGGAGAAGAGACTGAGCACGGGCGCGCGTATCGGTTCCTGGTCCTGGTTCGTCGACCGGCGAGTGGGATTTGGTTCAGTTATCTGGCTTCTGCCGAGATGAGCAGATGCCAGCCGAATTGGCGCTCGAAGGCCCGGAACCAGCTCTCCGGCATCCAGCGGAAGTACCATTCGCGGACGTACCGGTATTGGACGTAGTCGGCGATGCGGTAAGGGAAGATATGATCGGTGCGAAGGTCGGTCGCGCGGAAGCCCGCCGTCTCGATCAGCCGCCGCCCCTGGTCGCGGCTGTAGGTGTAGGTCACCGGGCATCCGGTCTGCGCCTCGGAGTGACGCGCGACGATCTCCTCGAGGTTCCAGAACCGGCCGCGGCCGTACGACAGAAGGATCCAGAGAACCTTCCAGGAGCGGCGATGATACACCATGACCTTGAGCGTTCCGCCCTTCGGTAGAAATCGGCGCAGCTCGGTCAGAATGCGCTCGGGATGCGGGCTGTGGTGGATGACGCCGAACGAGTAGACGAGGTCATACGGCTCGACCGGGACGACCGCCGACAGTTGCTCGGCGTCGGCGTGGTGGAAGGTGATGCGGTCCGCCAGCCCGAAAACTTGCGCGCGCTGGCGTGCGATCTCCAGCGACTTCGCGGAGAGGTCGACCGCGGTCACTAGCGCGCCATGGCGGGCGAAGTTGATCGTATCGGTCCCGATGCCGCAGCCGACTTCAAGCACACGTTTGCCCTGCCAGCGGGGAAATTCCGCGAAGGCCGGAATGTGCGGCTCGACGAAATACTTCCGCTGCTCGACTTCATCGAAGTAGCGCCGGCTTCCGACCGGCTTGGTCCGAATGGCGCAGGTTGCAGGGGCGCGCGTCCCAATAGGCTTGCACGTGGTCGACCGGCACGGTTTCGAACAATGACACGGACGTCATCTCCGCGCCTGCAGGATCGAGGCTGGAATGGATTGAAAAAACTCGCCCGGGTCGCGCATCACGACCATGGGATGCACGGTGGGATCGATCTCGCGCTCGGCCAGGGTGTACTCGACCAGGCCCCAGTCCTCGCCATTGACGATGGCTGTGTCGGGGGCCTCTGCAAACTCGATCTGCTTGCGCTGGACAAGTTCGTTGCTGAGGTAGGGGGCGCCGTTGCGGTCGAGACGTGCAAAAAGCTGCGCCGCGCCGTCTGGCGACCAGCCCGAGCCCTTGCTGTGGTCGATGTGATAGATCCGATGCCCGGAATTGAGTGCGACCTGAGGAATGTCGTTGGCGCTCGCCGCGAACATCAGGACTGAATCGATGTGCCAGGAAAAAATCGGCCATTCCGGATAGCCGCGCAGCCGAAACCAGTCGTCACGGGTCATAAGGGTGAAATCGCCGCAGCCGTTGGTATGAAGGCGCCGTATGCGCGCCAGCCTTCGTTGGATCGGCGATTGCGGTGTCAGCCGCACCAGGGGGCCAATCAACGCCCATGCCTTGGGAAATTGCTCGAGTGCCATGCCCGCCTTCCGGTGAAGGCTGCGCAATTTCGCGTTCAAATGGATCGTCGGGAGCCGTCGCAGCGTCCGGCGGGCGCGCCAGTAGGCGCGGTTGGGCAGCGTCGCCGCGGGTCGGACTTTCGCGAACTCCCGCCTCAGCCGGCCCGGCCAGGTCCGCACCGCGCGCAACGCGGCTTCGGTGCCGCGCGCGAGCCGGTCGCGCGTGACCAGCGAGTGCAACGCCAGCACCGCGTCGCAGCCTTGCTGCAGTCGCTGAGCGAAGCGCTCGCCGACGCGGCCGACGGGCTCGGTCCAGCCGAAGATCTGGGACTCGCAGTAGAGCGAGAGCAACCTTGACACCCGGCCGCCGTCGCGCCCGACGAGGCGGCGGCGGGAGGCGTCCAGCGTTCCGAGCCTTGTGTGGACCTGGAACCATCGGCCTCGGCATTCGGCGAGCACCCGGTCGAACGGCATATTCTCGCGAAGATCGCCGGGGACGTCGTAGCGGTCGGCGCGCAGCATGTTACCGGGTGCCAACCGGTCGCGCAGATAGCGCACGGTCGCGTCGTCGAACAGGATGTCGATATTGGTCGCGAGCACGAAACGTCCGCGCGCCCGGCGAATCCCGACGTTCTTGCCGATCATCTGAAACAGCGGCAGAGCCGCGGAATGCGGCAACGTTGCATGCAGGTCGGATGGAACGGTGACGATCCGTACGCTGGCGGGGCCAAAGTCGGCCGGCCACGCCAGCGCAGCTTCAAGCGGCGGCCGCTCCGACGGCGGATTCCATTCGACCAGAATGAGTTCGGCATTCAAGTGATGCTTGCGGCACTGCGCGATGAAGCCGTCGACGAAATGCTGCATCCGGCCTCGCAAATCGCCACCGTGATCGTCGTTGCGGGAGACGGCGACGACGCTGAGGTGAGGGGCCGATTGCGGACGCTGCTCCCGGGCGAGCGGCGCATCGGGGACTGAGTCCGCGGGGTATGGTCACTGTCATCGTCATGCGCGCCATCGATAGCACGGGAGTGGTGATCTGCGCTATTCCGCGCGACGCAGCGAACCGCTAACGCCAGAACCTCCGGGCCGGATAAAAGCGCGGCCCGTCCCGCTCGAATTCCTTTATGTAGGTTTCGTAGCTGGGCGTGGTGATGCCCTTGGCGACGTGCAGTGCTCGACCAGGGAGTCAAGCGCCCGGTCGACGTCAAGAATAGTCGCCAGTTCCGACCGGCACCGAACCAGCACCTCCGCGGCGCAGTCCGGCAGGCCGAACACCGCAAAGATCGCGGCCAGCTTGGCGAGCTTGTGCGGGGGCAAGGGTTCGCGCGAAATCCCCGTGCTCAGGAGCCGCGATGTCACGAACGTAGAGCGCATCGCCCTGCAGGATGCGTCCCCAGGCGCCCTGCGCTGGGGTGATGTAGGTATAGGGGCAGGCAGAGCGCTCGCGGAGTAACGGCGCATGCTGAGATCGAACAACTCGAATCCCGCTCGCTTCATGAACCGATCCACGTTGTGGAACGTGTTCAGATCGGCGTCGTCGGACCCGAAGAAATTTACTTCGATCCCGAGGCCAAGCACTTGTGTGTCCTGCAACACCCGTTCGAGCGAGCGCAGGATGACCAAGTCTGCGCCGTCGACGTCGATCTTGACGAAATCCACGTCGCGGATCGCCCGGTCGCGCAGGAACTCGGCCAGCACCAGTGGCTGGCTGGCGTCGGCCAAAGGAACCGTCCGCCATTGATTAAGCCGCTGCTTTTCGACGCTGTTGGATTTCGCGATTTCGGCGGCCCTGATTTCCAGCGTGCGCGCGACGCTGAGCCGCCCCCAGGGATTGCGCGCCCAAAAGTCCCGCGTCCGCATCCGCGCCATGGCCGGATCGTCGTGGGGCGGCCCGACGAATGCGGCGATGTATTCAACGCCGGGCTGAGATTTGCCGGCGGCATTGAGGCGCTCGACCTCCTCCAGATTAGGGTCGAAGCCGAGGGCGCGAAGCCTGGTGCCGAACACGCGCCAGATTTCGTCGATGCCGCCGCTGCAACCGATGTCGATGAGGGTGAACTGCGCCTCCCCCAACCGGTCCGACAGCAGGCGCAGGAAAGACGTCGCCGGCCGGATTCCTTCCATGCGTTCTCTCCTTGGGCCGCAACGTCAAGCGCCGGCAAATTCCAATCATCGCAACGGCCGAATCGATATTGTTGCTTCCTGGGCGCCGCGATCAAGAGGCATAATTTGTCTGTTGCGGCACTTGCCCTATTGTTGAATTGGTATTGGCGGTGCCTTGAGAGGAGAGCGTGTGTCCGGTGAAGCTGGCAGCCGCATATTGGAGCCGCGGCAGTTCGCGCTCCTGAGCTATGCGGGCACTCAGAATCTGGGGGACGAAATCCAGTCGATTGCGGCGCAGCGCTTCCTGCCGCGCGTCGACGCCTGGGTGGACCGCGAGCGTCTGGACGAGTTTCAAGCCAGTGCGCCCCATAAGATCATCTTGAACGGCTGGTTCCTGCATCGCCCCGAGCATTGGCCGCCGTCCCCCTCGCTGCATCCGCTCGTCACCTCGTTCCATTTGACGCGCCAGATGGTCGCCGGTGCGAACCTGAAAATGATCCCGCCGAGCGCCACGGTGCTGAGCGGCCAGGGACTGGAGTTTCTGAAGCGGCACGAGCCGATCGGAGCGCGCGATCTCGACACGCTCGCGCAACTGAAGCCGCCGGCGTTGCGGCCTATTTTTCCGGCTGCCTGACGCTGACGCTGCGTGCGGAGGGTCCGGCCCTGCCGCGCGCAGGTGTCTATGCCGTGGACGTGCCGGACGAGGTGCTGGCGCATCTCGCTCGCGGCTGCCACGAGCCGATCGTTCGGGTGAGCCACGGCGAGTCCGAACTGACCGGCGCTGCCAGGTTCGCCAAAGCTGCCGGCCTGTTGCGCTGCTATGCGAACGCGAAGGCGGTGGTGACGACGCGGCTGCATTGCGCGTTGCCGTGCCTCGCGCTGGGCACGCCGGTCCTGTTGATCGAGACGGCCGGGGATCGCTATCGGTTCGACGGCCTGCGCGACCTGCTGCACTGCGCGACGGCGGCCGAGGTCTTGTCGGGTCAGGTGCGATTTGATCTTGCCGCGCCGCCGCCAACAAGGACGGCTGGCAGACGCTGCGCGACTCGCTCGAAGCGCGATGCACGTCGTTCGTCGGTGAAAGTAAGGCACCCGCCGGGCACGGTCCCACACGCCGCGGACGCGTCGCGGCGCGCCGCCATGAGGGGATGATCGCTGCGCGGCAATCGTTCATGCGTTCAGGCGCGGAAGGCCCCTATTGCTCGCTCAGGCCGACGGCCGATTGCACATGACGTTGATCTCGAAGATCCTGACGCTGCTGTTGCCTCCGCTCGGCCAGCCTCTGATCACGACGTCTCCCACGCCATATCCGGGATCTCAAACTGTAGCGTTACCTGCTCCGTTAGCCACGATCCGACACCTTGCTCGGCACCACGAGGTCCACCGAGCTGCCGAGTTTTAGGACGAGTACACCGATCTTTCCGCGGTCGACCTGGAGGCGCATGTCGATTCGCCCGGGACCTGTGATACCGGCGAAATTGCTCGGATTGCAGCCCGGCGCTGTAGGCCCAGTCGCGCGGGTCTGTTTCGATCGTGGTGAAGTCCGCGTCGTGCGACACGGTACCGCCGTTGAGTGCAGCAACCGCACGGTGCGGGATCGCGTGACGCACGGAAGATGTCGCGGCCGGCGGGCTGGGTGGCGGCCTCTCACCAAACAAACCCGCTTCCTGTTCGAATCGAATGAGCGGGGCACTGAACCGACCTGCGAGTGCGTCCAGCGCCGGGTTTTTCCAAAGATGTTGCAGCACCTCGTAGCCGAGAGGCATCGACGAGTTATTCCGAATGGTGAAGGTTCCGATATCGTCTTTCGAGATTGGGGACATCGAAACATTCGGGGCCTCGATCCCGACCGCGCGAAAGTTCAGGTAGGTCAGCAAGCGTT
>CAWJKL010000006.1:0-103067 GCA_963843475.1 uncultured Alphaproteobacteria bacterium
ACGTGCGGCAGGAGCTGCGGCATCTCGGTGATCTTGGTGAGGTCGACGCCACGGCGAAAATAGTAGTCGGGCGCGATCGCGAGCGCGCCGAGCTTGGCCACCCGGCGCGTGACGTCCTTGATGTATTCGTGCAGTCCGAAGATCTCCATCGCCACCAGGATGACGGGTGGATTGGCGACGTTGGTGGGCCGGGCGAAGTAGACCGGCATCTCGCCGCCGGGCACCGCGACCTTGCCGTCGCCGACGGTGAGGCCCGATGAATCGGTGCGTGATGACCTGCGCGCTGACCGGCCCGGCCGCGAGGGTGTAGCCGGCGGCTGCCGCGGCCGAAGCGGTCATGAAGAAGCCGCGGCGCGACAGCGGGTCGACCTGATGGGCCAACCCTTCGACATCCGACGTGAGTTTGGTCCGAACGTTCATCTGCGTCCTCCTGAATGACTCTTTGTGAGGTGACTGATATCGGCGGAGCGGCCGAGGATCGCGGCCTGCTTATTTAACCGTTGCGGCAACGGCTTACGGAAGTCCAGCGCTTGAAATCCTGTCAAAGCTCCTTGGCAACCGCGCTGACGACGCGGGCATCCATCGGTTCGATCCCGGTCGGAAAGACCGCGGCGATGTGGCCGTCGCGGCCGACCAGGTATTTGTGGAAGTTCCAGCGCGGGGTTTCCAGCGGGCGCTCGGTCGCTGCCCATTTGTAGAACGGGTGCGGGTTCGGCTCCCTTCACCTGCGACCTTGGCGGCGATCGGAAAGCCGACTGCGTAGGCCGTGCGCGGTGTGCTTGATGTCGTCCGGCCGTGCCGGGCTCCTGGCCGCCGAAATCGTTCGACGGCACGCCGACGATCATCAGCCCGCGCGGCTGGTAGCGCGCTCCACAACTGCTGCAGGCCGGCATATTGCGGCGTGTAGCCGCACAGCGACGCGGTATTGACGACCAGGATCGGCTTGCCGGCGTAGTCGGCGAGCTTGATGTCGCCGCCATCGAGGCCGGCGAAGGAAAATGCATATGCGGTGACACGGCTCATGGATTGGCCGAAGGCAGGAGTCGCAAGTGACCCCACTGAGTATCGCAAGGACATGTCGGCGGTCGGTGAGCATGGTCCACCTCCTCGACAACATCTAGCAAGGACTCTCCGTCGTGACGAGAGGCGGCAGCCTTGGACGGCCCAAGGCCGCGGACGCTACATCCCGCGGTTGGCGAGGACCTGCCGGCAGGCCGTGCTGATTCGCTGCCGGTTCGCCTGGAGGCAGCTCGCGACCCGCATCACGTCCGGCAGTTCGCGCTCGCAGTATTTCTGCACGTCGGCCTGACATGCGGCGCGCTCCTCCGGCGTGCCCTGGGTCATCGGCAGCGGCGGGAGCGGCAGCGGGAACGGGTTCTGGGCAAGGGCAGGGGTCGAGCCCACGGCAAGCGCGGTGAGGGCCAGTAGGCCGAATTGGCGAAGCATTTGATGTTTCCTGAGGTTGGACGGAGGGCGGACGGCGGCGGATGCACGACGGTCGGCGCCGCGACATCCAATAACCCACAATCCACGCTGGCCGACATCGACGCCATCCAGCGCCCGGCTCCCGCCCTCCGTGGCCTTTCGCGGGCGATGCAGGCTGCCCGGCGCTCGCGCCCCGCGGGTGCCCGGCGCGCCATCGGCGAACCTAGGCCGCCTGTGCCCCGGGCGGTGAACGAATTCGCGGTTCGGCGGTTAAGGAGGCACATCCACACGAGGACAACTCCCATGAACGAAGATCGCGTAGCCGGAACAGTGAGGAATCTGGGCGGCAAGGCGCAGGAAGGCTTCGGCCGGGTCACCGGCGATGCCAAGACTCAGGTCGAGGGTGTCGTCAATCAGGCGGTCGGCGCAGCGCAGGACCTCTACGGACAGGCGAAGGACACCGCGGTGGACGCCGCGGAGACGGTGAAGAAGACCGCGCTCGACGCCGAAGACTATGTGCGTCACTTCATCGAGAAGCGGCCCTACACCACCGCGCTCGCTGCGCTCTGCCTCGGCTGGGCCATCGCCCATCTGCATCGCAGGGATTGATGCCTCAATCAGACAAGGGCGCGCCGCAGCGCGGCGTGCCCTGAAATTCACCGGGAGAGTCGAATGGCCCAAGCCAAGAAGACGCTGGACGACCTGTTTTACGACACGCTGAAAGACATCTATTACGCGGAGAAGAAGATTCTCACTGCGCTTCCGAAGATGGCCAAGGCGGCACAGTCAAGGGACCTGCAATCGGCGTTTGCCAAGCACGCGAACGAGACCGAAGAGCAGGTCGCGCGGCTTGAGAAGGTCTTCCAGATCATCGACAAGCCCGCCAAGGGCAAGAAGTGCGAGGCGATCGAAGGCCTGCTCGACGAAGGCAAGGAGATCATGGAGGATTTCAAGGGCGCCGTCGCGCTCGACGCCGGCTTGCTGGCGGCCGCGCAGGCGGTCGAGCACTACGAAATCTCTCGCTACGGGACGTTGCGGACCTGGGCCGAGGCCCTTGGGCACTCGCAAGCCGTCAAGCTGCTCGATCAGACGTTGAAGGAAGAGAAGAACACCGACGCGACACTGACCGAGATTGCCCTCGCGGTGGCCAATCCGGAAGCGCAGCAAGCGGCCGAGTAGGCGTCCACGGGCCGCACAAGGCCAACGCAGTTCGAATGTTCGGCGCGAAGCTACGCCGCATAGTTCGGGTCATTGCCAAAACGAAGAGCCACCGGCTTCCGGTGGCTCTTTTTCGTTCGGCTCTCCCCGCGGCGAAGTCGGTGAGTTCGTCAGGGGACGAGCAGCGCTTCGGCTTCCTCGCGGAACGAGACCAGCGTCTCGAATTTGTAGCCGCAGGCGTCGCATTCCCACAGGTGACGGACGCGATGCCGTTCGAGGTATTCGGACCATTCGGGAAGAAAAATCGTTTCGCCGCACTGGGCGCAACGATTGGCAGTTCGGGCTTCGAGATATTTCTTCCTTCGAGCGCTCGTTGTTCGAACTTCCATGGCGTACCTCCGCCAACAATGGGTGATCTTGCCCGCGCCCGCGGCCCAGACTTTCGTATAATGAAAACGCGCGAGCAATAAAGCAGCCTTCCTGACCTATCGGCCAGGAAGATGTGCTGCGCAGCAGCAGATTTCTCGTTGCGCGTCGCAGCAATCGCTACCAGCGGCAATTGCCTTTGGCGATTTCGATTTGCAGCACGCGCCGTGCCGTATCGTAGTTCGGCATGTTCCAGGCCAGCAGGATCCAGCCGTCGCCCCACGGCATCCTGTTGGTGTCGTTATTCCAGATCTGGCAGTCGCCCGTGCGCCAGCGCACGACGTTGTAATCGGCGGCTTGGGCTGGGCTGACTGCAAACGCCAATGCTGCAATGCACAGGGCGCAGGTCCAACGGGACATCGAAAAACTCCTTGGTACCCACTCGAGCACTGTCACCGCCTGGGGATATCATGACCGCCGGCAGGGCGATCAACCGCTTGCGGCGGGTTTCGGCGGGACGGTTCGCCTCACGGCACGACTCGCGACGGTAGCTTGTTATTCGTGTATGGAGCGGCCCTGAAGGTTCAAACCAAGGGAGAAGACGATGCCAGAAGTTTACGTCCACGCGGTCAAGGGCCGCTCGGTGGAGCAGAAGCGCGCCCTCGTGAAGGACATCACCGACGCGGTGGTGAAGAATCTGGCCGTGCCGGCCGACGCCGTGATGGTCGAATTCATCGAGACCGACCCGAATTCCAAGGCCAAAGGCGGCGTCCTGTTCAGCGATCGCGCGCCGCGCTGAAGCTGGTTCATGGACAGCCTTGCGGGCAAGACCGCGCTGGTGACGGGCGGGGCCTCTGGCATCGGCCTTGCCACGGTCGAACGTTTCGCCCGGCGAGGCGCGCGGGTTGCGCTGAACTACCTGCCGGACGATGCCCGCGGGCCGGCGGCCATCGACCGGCTTGCCTCGGCCGGCCTGCAGGTGATCGGCGCGCCCGGCAACGTCGCCAGGCCGGGCGAGGCCGAAGCCATGGTCGCGACCGCGATCGAGGCGCTCGGCCGGCTCGATTTCCTCGCCAACAACGCCGGCACCTCGAACACCGTCGAGCCGATCGCGCCGGCCGACATGGACAAGCTGACCGAGGAGTTCTGGTCGACGATCCTGACGACCAACCTGATCGGGCCGTTCCGCTGCACCCATGCCGCCGCCACGGCGCTCAGGGCGTCGCACGGCGCGGTGTGCAACACCGCCTCGGTTGCCGGCCTCAACATGCCGGGCTCCAGCATGGCCTACGGGGCGAGCAAGGCGGGCCTCATCAGCCTCACCAAGAACCTGGCTCGCGCGCTCGCGCCGCAGGCGCGGGTGAACGCGGTCGCGCCGGGCTTTGTCGACACCGAATGGACGCAAGCCCTGGCCCGCGGCGCGCAAGCAGGCGTCGGTCGAGCGCACCTTGCTCAAGCGCGCCTGCACGCCGGACGACATCGCGGCGGCGATCGTGTTTCTGTGCGCCGACACAACGATGGTCACCGCGCAGACCCTGGTGGTCGATGGCGGCTATTCGTTGTGACGAGTGGTTCCGCAACTCTCGACACGTACCTCAGAGTCACCCCACCCCGTCTCGCCGCGCGCGTGCGCTCGCGGCTCGCCGACCCTCCCGCTCCAGGGAGGGTGGCTGCGGTACGCTTAGCGCCACACTTCAAAAGACCGTCACCGTCGATCGCTTTGATCTGCCCCATGCCCCGCACTTCTCTTCACCCTCCCCTGGAGGGGGAGGGTCGATGCCGAGCGAACGCGAGGCGGCGGGGTGGGGTGAATCACTCGCGCGTCAGTGCGATGCCAATCACTCGCTGGCTTGGTGCGCCTGCGCCAGCGTGAGTTCGATCGCCGGTAGCGCCAACGCGCGCAACTCCGGCGGCGGCGCTGTTTCCTCGGGCAGCCGGTCGAGTCCGGCCGCGATCAGGGCGCGTCCGGCCGCGGGGTTCGACGTCCAGACCGCGAACGGGATCGAGAACAGCGGGCCGCCGGCAATGAACAGCGCGTAGGGAATCGTTGCGGGCGCCGTTACCGCGAGGAGCAGCACGGGCGCCGCTCCGATCAATGTCTGCGGCCAGAAGTAGCGCGCGGCGTCGGCCCAGGACAGCACATGATCGTCGCGCGTCTGCGCGCCCCAGCCGATGCTGCGGCCCATCAGCAGCCGCACCAGGAATACGGTGTGGCTCGCCCATTGCGCCGCCGACAGCGCAATGACGAACACGATCGTGAGAAGAAAGCTCAGCACGAACCGCGCGCCGCCGCCGAACGAGCGGCGCAGGTCCGCGCGGCTCATGATGTCGACCGCGGTGGCGATGTTGGGGGCAAACCACATCGCCAGCACGAGCAGCAGGAGCGCAATGCCGGCATCGAAGCGCATGAAGTCGGCAGGCGTCGGCGCCAACGCGACCGCGATGCTGCCGATCATCAGCATGCCGATCCAGGCCGGCGCACCGATGAACATCAGGATCGCAAAGATCAGCTGATAGCGGCTGACCGGCCGCATCCCCGGCAGGCGCAGGAAATGCCAATACTGCATGTTGCCCTGACACCAGCGCAGGTCGCGCCGGATGTATTCGACCAGCGTCGGCGGGTTCTGCTCGAAGCTGTCGCCTTCGCCGGCGATCACGCGGACCTCGTAGCCGGCGCGCCGCATCAGCACGGCTTCGATCTGGTCGTGACTGAGCACGTGACCGCCGCCGAGCGCGCCTTCGCCGAGTGTCGGCAACTGGCAGTGCTCCATAAACGGCGCGATCCGCACCAATGCGTTGTGGCCCCAGTAAGGGCCGCAATCGCCCTGCCACCATGAACTACCGAGAGTGTAAGAGCGCATGCCGAGCCGCATGCCGAACTGGAAGATGCGGGCGAATGCGCTGGCGGACGGCATCCCGATCACCAGACTCTGCAGAATGCCGATGCGCGGAGCCAACTGCATCACGCGCACCAGCCGAAGCACAGCATCCGCGGTCATCACGCTATCGGCGTCGAGCATCAGCGCGAACTGATGGTCGTGTCCCCAGCGTTCGCAGAAGTCGCGGATGTTGCCGGCCTTGAAGCCAATGTTCTGCGGACGGCGGCGATAGGTGACCGCGATCCGGCCGCGCCATTCCTCGGTCAAGGCCGCGAACCGGCTTTCCTCGGCGGCTGCGATCGCTGGGTCGCTGGTGTCGCTCAGAACGTAGACCTGGAAGCGGCCGCCCACGCCCTGCGCGACCAAGCCTGCCATGAGCGGCGTCAAATGCCTCAGGATGCGCTCTGGAAGTTCGTTGCGGATGCACATCGCAATCGCGGTCGAGGCGACGATCGGCTCATCGCCGCGCACCTGGCCGGCGACCGGCGTGACGAACGCGACCGGGTCGCGCGCAAAGCGCATGATCAGCAACCCGATCGTGGCGTTCCAGAAGCCGATCACGTACCAGGGCAACGTGACCGCAAACAGCAGCACCAGAACGAGATCGACCACGCCAAATCCGCCCGGCGACAGCGCAAACACGGCGAGCCAGATCAACCCGGCCATCGTCAATCCGACCACTCCGAAAAACACGATCTGCCGCCAGACCAGCGGCTCGGAGGGTTTTTGCGTCAACAGGCATTCGGGGGCGGAACGGTCGAGCATCGGTGGGCTTTGCATGTCTTTTCCAGTTCGCCGAGGATATAGCGTGGCAGCTGAGGCAAATCCAAACCGGGCGTGACGTGGCGGAAAACGAGGCAATCGAGGCGAGGGCGCTCTGGTATGTCGGGCGCGGCCAGGCGGAATTGCGTGCGGAGGCGGTTCCGCCGCCGGAGGCCGGCGGAGTCCGGGTCAAGGCGACGTTCGGCGCGATCAGCCGAGGCACCGAACGCCTGGTTTATTCTGGCCGGGTCCCGCCCGGCGAATTCGAGCGCATGCGGGCACCGTTCATGGCCGGAACCTTTCCGTTCCCGGTCAAGTACGGTTATGCCACGGTTGGCCGGGTCGAAGCCGGGCCCGCACACCTGCAAGGCCGCCACGTGTTCGCGCTCCATCCGCACCAGACGCATTTCAATCTGGCAGCCGAGGCCGCGATTGCATTACCCGCCGGCGTGACGCCGCAGCGGGCGGTGCTGGCGGCGAACATGGAAACCGCGCTCAACGCCGTGTGGGACGGTGCGCCCGGTCCGGCCGACCGCATCGCCGTCGTCGGGGGCGGCCTGCTGGGCCTGCTGGTCGCTTATCTGTGCGCCCGGCTCCCGAGGGCGCACGTCACGGTCGTCGACGTCGATCCCTCGCGCGCCCGGCTTGCGACCGCGCTCGGCGCGCGGTTTGCAGCGTCGGAGGAGGCGCCTGCCGAGTGTGACCTGGTCTTCCACGCCAGCGCGACCGCGGCCGGACTGACGACTGCGTTGCGGCTTGCCGGTGAGGAAGCGACCGTGGTGGAACTGAGCTGGTACGGGGAGGGCGACGTCGCGGCGCCGTTGGGCGAGGCGTTCCACAGCCGGCGGCTGCGTCTCGTGTCGAGCCAGGTCGGCAAAGTCGCTCCGTCGCACCGCGCGCGCTGGAGCCACCGACGGCGGCTCACGGCAGCGCTCGAACTGCTTGCGGACGCGGCCCTCGATGTGCTGCTTGCACCGGCCGTCGCCTTCGACGAATTGCCTGCCCTCCTGCCTGTGATTTTCGGTGCCCAGACCGGCGCGGTTTGTCCGCTGATCTGCTATCCGGGAGCCGGTGAGGCCAGTTGAACGAAAGGACCTGTGGTGTACGCCGTCGAAGTGACCGAGCAGATCATGATCGCCCATTCGTTCCGCGGCGAGATTTTTGGGCCGGCCCAGAAGGTCCACGGCGCGACCTTTGTCGTGCGCGTCGCCTTCTTCGCACCCGAACTCGACAAATATGGCATCGTTGTCGATATCGCGCGCGCCCACGAGGTGTTGAAGGAGGCGCTGGCGCCGCTGAACTACCAGAACCTCGATGACCTGCCGCAGTTTCGCGGCACCAACACGACGACCGAATTTCTCACCAGGTACCTGTACGACCTGCTGGCGCAGGCGGCGCGCTCGGGCAAGCTCGGCCGCGACGGCAAGGATCTCCACTCGGTCCGCGTCACGGTGGCGGAATCGCCGGTCGCGCGCGCCTGGTACGAGGCGCCGTTGTGAAAGACGTGGTGTTTGCGGTGCCGGGCGATCTTGCCACGCCCACCGGCGGCTATGCCTACGACCGGCGGATCGTCGCCGAGCTGCCGGCCTGCGGCTGGCGGGCGAGCGTCCTCGATCTCGGTGAGGGCTTTCCGCGGCCGGCTGCGCTGGCGCGCGCCGCCGCGTGTGCGCGCCTGGCCGCCCTGCCGCCCGGACCCCCGGTCGTGGTCGACGGTCTGGCGTTCGGCGTGCTGCCGGACGCCGCGCAGGCCATGGAGCGAACCCACCGCCTGGTCGCGTTGGTGCATCATCCGCTGGCGCTGGAGACCGGCTTGAGCGCCCAGGATGCGGCGAGCTTGCGCGCCAGCGAGCGCGAAGTGCTGGCGCACGCCCGCCATGTGGTAGCGACCAGCCGGGCGACCGCGCGCCTGCTCGAGGCCGATTACGGCGTCGCGCCCGACCGCATCAGCGTCGTCGAGCCCGGGACGGACCGCGGGACAGCCGCGGCGAAGACCGGCGGGGGCGATGCCGTCGCGCTGCTCGCGGTCGGGGCTGTGGTGCCGCGCAAGGGCTACGACCTGCTGATCGCAGCGCTTGCGCAACTCAATCATCTGCCTTGGCGGCTGACGATCGCGGGCGACCGGACGCGCGATCCGGAAACCAGCCGGGAGGTCGAAGCCGCGATCGTCAGCTTCGGCCTTGCCGGTCGCGTTCAACTCGCGGGCGCGGTCTCGAACGCGGAGCTTTCGGCGCTCTATGCCGGTGCCGACCTGTTCGTGCTGCCGTCGCGGTTCGAAGGCTACGGCATGGCGTATGCCGAGGCACTCGCCCACAGCCTACCGGTGGTAGCCACCAACACGGGCGCGGTCCCGGATACCGTCCCGGCCGGCGCCGGCGTGCTGGTGCCGCCCGACGATGTCGAGGCGCTGGCCGCGGCGCTGCGGCGGCTCATCGAACAGCCGGACGAGCGCGCCCGGCTGGCCACGGCGGCGCGGGCGGCGAGCTTCCCGTCCTGGCGCGAGCAGGCTGCGAAATTCGCGCAGGTGCTGGAGCGCGTCGCATGAGCAGCTTCTCCGCCGAATGGCTGTCGCTGCGGGAGCGCTACGACCGCGCGGCGCGCAACACCAAGGTGCTCGACGCCGTCCGCAATCACTTCACCGGCCAGACCGCGATTGCGGTCGTCGATCTCGCCTGCGGTACCGGCTCGACCGTGCGCACCGTCGGCCCCTTCCTGCCGCCGCGGCAGAACTGGCGCCTGGTCGACAACGATCTCAGCCTGCTGGCGCGGACATCGACGCTGTCGCAGCCGCCGAACCTCACCGTCACGGCGCGCCCGGTCGATCTCGCGCGCGATCTCGAACTGGCCCTGGAAGAACCGCTCGACCTGGTGACGGCCTCCGCGCTGCTGGACCTGGTCTCGCTCGAGTGGCTCGACCGGCTGATCATCGAGGCCGCCGTCCGCCGCCTGCCGATCTACGCCGCGCTGACCTATGACGGCCGTACCGTCATGCAGCCTGCCGGCGGCTTCGACCGGGAGGTGCTGGCCGGGTTCAACGTGCATCAGCGCACCGACAAGGGCTTCGGCCTCGCGCTCGGGCCGGCCGCCGCCAAACGGGCGGTCGATCGCTTCGAGCATTTCGGTTACGCGGTGGTGCAAGGCCGTTCGGATTGGGCATTCGGGCCAGACGACAGGGCGATTCAGGAGGCTTTGTTCGAGGGTCTCGCGGAGGTCGCCGCGCTCACGACGCAGATGACCGCGGCCGAGATCGGCACCTGGCTGGCGCAGCGCCGCCATCATCTGGCGGAGGGCCGCTCGCACCTGCGGATCGGTCACGTCGACATGTTCGCCCGGCCGACCGGCAACCGCTGAGCGCTGAGATCGCAATCGAGCAACACTTCATCGCCCAGCACGTGGGCACGGATCGGTGCGCGGATCGCTTCGTCCACGCGCGCAATCGGCGGAAGATTGAGGCTTGCCTGGCCGGAGCCGAGGATGATCGGCGCGATCAATATATGTAGGCGATCGAGGCAGCGGGCGGTCAGGAAGTGCGAAACCGTCTGCGCGCCGCCTTCAATCAGGATCCGCCGCATGCCGCGTTCGGCAAGTGCGGCGAGCACCGCGCTCGGAGGGATGCGGCCGTCGGGCGCGGCGATCCGCACGACCTCCACGCCTGGCGCAACCCCGGAGACCGCATCTGCCTTGGTCACCACGATCCGGCGGACGCCGTCCTCGGCCAGCATCCGCGCGCTCGCCGGCAGGCGTCCGTTCGGATCGAGGACGACGCGCGCCGGGCTTGGACCTGCCACTCGCCGGACGGTCAATTGCGGGTCGTCGGCAACGGCTGTGCCCACGCCGACCACGACCGCATCGACCAGCGATCGCAGCCGGTGAAGGTGGGTCAGGCCGGCCCCGCCGTTGATGTAGTGGGAGTGCCCGGTCGCGGTGGCGATGCGCGCGTCGATCGACTGGCCACACTGGGCTACCACCACCAGATCGTCAACGGCGCCCTTGCGCAACGGCGCGAACAGCTCCTCCCACGGGGGAGGCAAGGAACCGATCGAAGTGCGGAACGTTTGAGGGATGTCTGCCCAGGAGCTATCCGCTGGGCCGACCGCTTGGTCTTGGCGGCCAATCGGCATTCTGTGACCTGCCTTCTCGCCGGGGTCCGTCTCGTAAATTCCAGGTAAATTCCGATCGAAAACCCAAACATCCGATCGAAAACCCAAACATACGTCGTGAAAATGCTACCAGAACGGAATAGATGTTTGCAGTCGGCGTTGATCCAACTGCGGCCATCAATGCTTGGTAGCGTGGGCGCGGCTGGGAGAGTGGGTATTGCGGGGTGACATGAGTGGGAATGGGAAGTCCGGTCTGTTTGGAAACGCCGAACAGGTCGCGGTAGAGCGTGGCGTTTACGAATTTCGGTCCGAACGGCCGATCATCATGACCTCGAAGAACGAAGTCGCGGCGGTCTTGCCGGTCGATGGCATGACCGAGGAGCGGCTTGGCGCCTTCCGGACGTTGTGCGGGCCGGCGCAGCCGAGGCTCGTGATTTCTTCGCGCCGCGCCAAGGCGCTCGGCGTCGAAGCCGCCGATCCGATCGGCGTGGCGATTGGCGACTTGCATACCGCCGCGGCGATTTTCGCGCTGGCTTCCGATACCCAGGTGACCCGGCGCGTCGACGTCGTGCCGGCCGGCGAAGTCGCCGGACCCGCCATCGCGCTCGCGAAGCTCGCGCAGCGGCTACCCGCCTTGCTGATCGCGGACGGCCGCGCGGCAGCCGCCAGCGATGTGTCGTTGGTGTCGGTGGACGCGGACGCGGTCGCGCGCTTTCGGGAAGCATCGATCGCCTCGCTGGCGCTAGCCGCGGAGGCGACCATTCCGCTCAACGGCGATATCTCGGCGCGGTTTGTGATCTTCCGGGACGGCACCGGAGGTACGCCGACCGCCATTGTGGTCGGCCGCCCGAATTTCGCCGAGCCGGTCGCGGTGCGGATGCATTCGGCATGCCTCACCGGCGACGTATTCGGATCGCGCCGCTGCGATTGCGGCGATCAGCTACGCCTAGCCCTGACGCAACTCGCGCAGCATGGTGGCGGCGTCATCCTCTATCTGGAGCAGGAGGGACGCGGACTCGGGCTGCCGAACAAGATCCGTACCTACCAGTTGCAGGACGCCGGCCTGGACACGGTCGATGCCAATACGGTGCTGGGCTACGATGACGACGAGCGCGACTACGGCGTCGCGGTGCGCATGTTGCAGTTGCTCGGTTGCACGCGGGTTCGGCTTCTCACCAACAATCCGTCCAAGCTCGAGGGCCTTGCCGAGGCAGGCATCGATGTCTCCGGTCGCGTTCCGCTCCAGGGGCCGATCAATCCCGACAACCGCCGCTACCTGACCGCCAAGGCGCGGCGCGCCGGCCATCAGCTCGACCATCTCATGGGGGCGCTGGCCGACGCGAGCGAGCCGCCCCGCAAGCCAGTCGGCAGCGGCCAGTCCTCGTGATATGATGGCTGAGAGGCCGTAGAGCGCGCTGCCGCGAGCCAACTGAATTTACGGCGGCGCAGGCATGGGGGCTGCAATGGACGCCACCCCGAGCACCGCGCAAGCGGCGGCGGTTCCCGCCTATTCGGTGACCGCACGGGTTTTGCATTGGATTACTGCGGCGCTCGTGTTGGCGCTGGTCCCTCTCGGATTTGTGATCGCCAACGAGGCCGGCGGCTCGCAGCAGGAACGCCTCTATGACCTGCACAAGTCGCTCGGCGCCTTGCTGGTCCCGATCATCATTCTGCGGCTGCTGGTCCGGTTCGCCAGTCCGCCGGCGCCGCTTCCCGGCGACATTCCGGCGCTCCAGCAATTCGCCGCCCACGTGACGCACTGGGCGCTCTACGCCCTGGTGCTGTTCCAGGGGTTGATCGGCTGGATCGGCACCTCGGCCTATCCGGCGCCGGTGCCGTTCTTCGGCTTGTTCAATATGCCGGCGCTGTGGTCCGAAAACCGGGCTCTTTCCGAGCAACTGTTGACGCTGCACCGGTGGTGCGGAATCACGATCGCGGTCGTCGTCACCATTCATATCGCCGCGGCGCTTTATCATCATTTCGTGCGCAAGGACCGCGTCCTGATGCGCATGCTGACCGGCTGAACGCCAAGGGAACATGGCACTCTCTTCGAGCCGGGCGATCGGCGACCTCACGTTCCCGGAGATTTCGCAGCATCTGAAGGACACCTCGATCCTGCTGCTTCCGCTGGGTGCGATCGAGCAGCACGGGCCACACCTGCCGCTCAACACCGACACGGTCATCGCCGAAGAGCTGACGCGCAGGATGATCGCGCGCTGGGGCGACGAGCACGACCTCTGGCAACTGCCGACGGTTTCGATCAGCGTCTCGCGCGAGCACGACTGGGCGCCGGGGACGCTGTGCCTGACGATCGAGAACTTCATCGCGCTGGTGCGCAACCTGGCGCAGGAAATCATCCGCAGCCTGCCGGCGCGCAACGTGGCGATCGTCAACGCACATGGCGGCAACCGTGGCGTCCTGGAGACGCTGGTGCGCGATCTCACGCACGATGGCGCGCTCAACTGTTGCGTCATCCATCCGCACGATCTGGCGACGGTGAAAGCGCCGGGCCCGGACGTTCACGGCGGGGCAGGCGAGACCTCGATCATGCTCGAGTTCGCGCCGCATCTGGTGCGGCGGGAGAAGCTCGAGCGCTTGCGCAAGCGCGCCGACAAGCAGGCGATCGAGGCCTTGGTGTTCGAGCGCGGGGCCACCTGGCCGTGGCGTAGCGACGATCCCAGGCTCTCCGAGCATGGCGTCATCGGCGAGCCGCGCGGCGCGTCGGCCGAACTCGGTCGCCGGATCGCCGGCAGCATCGTCGGCGCATCAGGCGGCGTATTCGAACTGCTTCTGGAGAATCAGCGGCGCTGGAAGGCCGGCGGCGCCGCTAAGGGCGCGTCCGGCGACCTTGCCATGCGGACAGTGCCGCAACGGCGCCGGCCAGCACCGCCAGCACGCACCAGTAGGCGTAGCGGAAGTCCGACGCCACCCCCACCGCGAAAAAAGTCATGACGTAAATTGCGGCCGATGCGGTCGCGCTTAAGGCAAATGCGCCCGCCGGGGTTCCGCGGAACGGCCATGCGGCCGCACCGATTGCGATCGCGAACAAGAGCCACAGGCCGGGCCGGAACAGGATCGTCCGCTCGATGCGTTGGTGGAGATCGAGCAGCGGACGAAAGAACGGGCTCTTGCCATAGGTTGCGTCCGGTTCTTGCCAGTCTGATGCAGGCAAGACCAAATTCGGCCGCGTCAGGAAGTTCCACGTGAACGTCGCGCGGTGCTGCAGGTAGGCGAGGGGATGCGCGAGGATCGCCCGGCGCCACGCCTGTGAGAGTCGGGAGGTGCCGAAAATGACATCGTCCGGGCGCTCGAGACGCTTCATCACGAAGTCGCAGGGCTTCTTGTACCAATAGACGTCCCACAGCTTGCCGCCGTCGTAACAGCGGCCGGTGAGGAGCGAGATCTCGGCATCGCTCCACGTCACGGGAAACTGGTTCTCACCGGTGAAATGCGTGATGCCGCCGAGGTCGAACACCATCAGCGAATGCAGCGGATGGGTGCGCTTGGCGCCGATTGCGCCGTAATAGACCGTTGGCACCAGCGCATAACAGGCGATGACAAGCGGCAGAAACCAAAGTGCCACACGTCTGACATCGAAGCGCGCCGGCCACAGCACGTAGATCGCGAGAACTGCCGCGGCGAATATTGCGTTCGGCCGCAGCAGCACTCCGAGCGCGACGAGCAGGAGTGCGACGACCTGGAGCGGCAGGCGTACGCGGACATCGCGGCCCGCCGCCGCGAATGGCAGCGCGGCCGCGACCAGCCAGACCACGCCGAACAGGATGTCGCGCCAGATGATTCCGACGAATAAGAAGGCCGGCGGTGCGAGTGCGAGCAGCGGCGTCACGATGCCGAGCCACGGCGTTTGCCGCGCGACGGTGAATGCCACGACGCCGAAACCCAGCCAGTAAAGCGAGGCGATCAGCAGGAACATGCTCAATGCGCCGGGCGCGAGCGGATCGATCAGCCACCACAGCAGCCCCATCACCGGCGATTGCCAGTCGGGGAAGTTCCAGGCCTTGGCGTCGTTGTAGAGATAGCGGGCGTCGAGCGTCGGATAGCCGGGCTGGAACACCAGGATGGTGAGCGCATAGCCGGCCGCGAGCAGCAACAGGATCGCGATGTTGCAGCCCATCGGCGCGCCATTGCGCTTCAGAGGTCTGTTGTTCGGGTTATCGACTTCGCTGCGGGCCGGTGGCCGGGCGGCTTCGATCGTCATTCGTCAACTCGCCGCATGGCGCCGGAAGGTGGGAGAGACGTTACGTACCTGGGGCGCGTACTCATCAATCCGGTTCTGTAAGCGCGGCCCGTTGAATGCCCGCTTCGCTCCGAAAGCGACTGATTTGCTGCGTCGCCGCGAAATGACGCGATGGGCCACTTTCTGCCGTGAGCAGACGCAACAAAATTCGTCTCTACTCGATCACCTCGTCGGCGCGCAGGAGGAATGTCTCCGGAATTTTCAGTCCGAGCCCTTTGGCGGTCTTAAGGTTGACGACCAGATCGAACTTGGTGGGCTGCTCGATCGGCAGGTCGGCAGGTTTGGCGCCCTTGAAAATCTTGTCGATGAAGCTGGCTGCGCGTCGATAAAGGTCGGGATAGCTCACGCTGTAGGTCATCAGCCCTCCCTCATGAACGAATTCGCGGGCAGCATACATCGCTGCCAACCGATGCTTGGCCGCGAGCGCCACCACGAGCGAGCGGTTGGTATGCGTGACGGTGTCGTTCCCGATGACGAGCGCGTCGGCCTGATGCGCAACGACCGACTCGAACGCACGCTCCATGTCTTCCGGCTTTCGCACGTCGATGAGGATGGGCTCGAAACGCAACTTGCTCGCCGCCAATGACATCTCTTCCCATTGCGTCCGGGCGACGGGATTGCCATAATTGCTCAGAAACGCAAGGCGGGCGATACTCGGAACTACCTCTCTTAGCAGTTCGAGCCTCTTGCCGATCAATTCGCGAGTAAAGGCGCTAAGGCCGGTAACATTGCCGCCCGGACGTGCGAGCCCGGCAATAACGCCGGTGCCGAGTGGATCGCCGCTCGCGGCCATCACCACGGGAATAGTCGCCGTCGCGTTCTTAGCCGCCTGCACTGCTGGTGTTCCGCGCGTCACGATCACGTCAACCTTGCGGCGAACTAGTTCTGCCGCGAGGCCAGGAAAGCGCTCGGCGCGACCATCCGCTGACCGATAGTCGAAGACGAAATTATGCCCCTCAACGTAGCCGAGCTGCTGCAGCCCCCCGCGGAGCGCTCCGAAATTGGCGGCGTTCGGCTCTTGCGAAATTGCTTCCAGCACGCCAATGCGCCAGACCTTTTCCACCTGCTGCGCGCGCGTCGCGAGCGGCCACACCGTCGCCGCGCCGCCGAGGATGGTGATGAACTCGCGCCGCCTCATGGGCTCCGCTCCTCAGGTCGGGAGCCGCACATTACCACACCGTCGTGCGAGAATGCTGCCGTGCAGTGCGGCAAATTCGGTCGTCGAATGTCCGCTTCGGGTCAATCACGTCGTTTCCGGCCGACGCCGCCCATCCTTCCATGTCCGCTGTACCACCAACAGCGACCGCAACATCAATGCGCTGGTGGTTGTCGTGAAGGGCCAAGAGACGTGAGCAGGTGCAGCACGGCAGCCCCTTATTCGATCACCTCGTCGGCGCGGGCGAGCAGCATCGGCGGCACCTCGATCTTGAGCGCCTTGGCCGTCTTGAGATTGATCACCATCTCGAACTTAGTCGGTTGCACTACCGGCAGGTCCCCTGGCTTCTCGCCCTTGAGGATGCGCCCGACATAGACGCCGAGCTGTGTCTGGTTGTCGGCGATGTCGGGTCCATAGCTCATCAGTCCGCCGACCTCGACCAGATCGCGACTAAAATAGAACGCAGGTAGCATGCGGCGTTCCACGAGGGCCACCAGTTGAGGCCCGCGGGCGGAGAAGGACGGGTCAGGACCCACGAACAGGGCATCGGGTCGCCAGTTCGACATTGCCGCGAAGGCTGCATCCATCTCTCCGGTGGTGTCGGCATTGAACACTTGAATGTCGAGACCGAGCTCGCGACCGGCGGTGAAGGCGTTGCGCACCGTGGGTTCGGCTTCCGCGCCATTGGCTGGATTGACAAGCAACGCGATCCGCTTTGCTTGCGGCAGCAACTCGTGCATCAGCCCTAGCCGTTTCGCCACCAGCTCTGGGAGCAGGAAGTAGAGCCCCGTGAGGTTGCCACCTGGCCGATTGAAGCTCGACACCAGACCGAGTTGCACGGGATCGCCACCGCTCGCGAATACCACCGGGATGATCTCGGAAGCTCGCTTGGCTGCAAATGCGGCGGGTGGCCCTCCGGAAGTGGCAATCACCGCAACCTGGCGGCGAACGAGACCGGCAGCCAGCTCCGGCAACCGCTCGGCGTTGCCATCCGCGGCGCGGTACTCGATGGTCAAGTTTTGGCCCTCGACGAAGCCTACTGTGGCGAGCCCGTTGCGGAACGCATCGAGATAACGCGGGCGATCAGCGATCGTGTGAATGCTCAGATAGCCGACAACGGGCCTCCCGGACGGCTGCGCGCTCGCCGCGAGCGGCCAAGCTGCCGCCGAACCGGCAAGTCCCCCAATGAAATCGCGCCGTCGCATCGCCTTTCCTTCGAGGTCGGGGATCACACCGTCAATTGACATAACAACAGAAATCTACGACCTGCGAAACGGGGAGGAACCGTCGATTTGCACCGCAGCAATCCTCGGTCGGTAATGTCTCAGTTGGGTCATTCTCGACCGAGATGATGGCCAGCAGCAGGTGCCGCGATGTCGGCTGTGCCCCCGAAGCGAAAGTAAAATCAGGGGGGTGGCATCTGCCTCGACGGGCCGTCGCAGGTTGATGATATCGCCCGGCGCGTGATTCAAGCTCCCAAACCGGAGCCTCGAATCATGCGCTACGAACTCAACGATCACGAATGGGCTGCCATCAAGCCGATGTTGCCGAACAAACCGCGCGGTGTCCCGCGTGTGAACGACCGCCGCGTTCTGAATGGCATCTTCTGGGTTCTACGATCTGGGGCGCCGTGGCGCGACTTGCCGGACAACTTTGGTCCGTACACTACTTGCTACAATCGCTTCGTTCGCTGGCGACCAGCGGACGTCTGGGCCAAGATCATGAGCGCACTGGCCGGTGCTCATGACGCCGCCGTGCAGATGATCGACACGTCTATTGTCCGCGTGCATCAGCACGGTGCCTGCATCACTCGGGACAGTCTATGGCCGGTCGCGCGGCGGGCCACGCGGACGGTCGAGACGGGTCCGCGCGTATCCGCCGGAATGCGGCCGCACCGCCAATCTCAACAGCCTGGTTTGTCGGGCGGCTGGACAAATCCCACGGCGGTCCGGCACAACACGTGCGGGCGGTCGGGGAGGGGGACATGGACGAGGACGAACGGTGGCGTCGCGCCTCGGAGTGGGCGGACCGCTTTTCGCCGTTCCGCCGCCGCCAGCCGGTCTTCGTGGCGCTGGTATTCGCGCTGGTCGCACTGATCACGCTGGCGATTTTTGCGGGTCTCGCCGGACTGAAAATCGGACAAGTCTGGATCGAAGCACTGGCGTCGATCGTAGCGATGACGCTGATCGGCGGCGGCCTCGCGCTGTTCAGCAATCGCGAAGCGAAGGCCACGTTCATCGCGGAATACCGCCGGCTCAACAAGGTCGAACCGCCGTCTGGTGAGAAGGCGCGGGGCAAGAGCGGCGCGTTGCCCTGACGGCAGGCGGTAGGCCGCGGCCGTGGGGGTGGTCCGGCTGGCCGCATCCGCCGACATTCCCACAAAAATACCATCAGGATGCCTTTGGGCAGCCATCCCGCTCCATCTTACTCCCGGGTGTGATGTGAAGTGTTGGTGTGTGTAGCGTAGGAGTTGCGTATGAAAGAGCATGGCGTGAGCAAGCGCGTGAAGGACGTCATCGCCGTAGCGCTGAGCCGCTGGGCGGAGCACCCGGAGCCGACGGACGACGGCCAGCCCGAAGTCCTGTCTGAAGTGGTTGACACCCTGATCAACGACCTGGATTCCGCCGGGTTCGCCATCGAAATCAAGACGCCTGCGTCCGCCGAAGTGCGGGCGACCGACATCGGCCGTCAGGCCCTCAGGATGAAGGTCGCGGAGGCCGCCGTTAAGGAGTGGCTCGTCGAGCAGGGCAAGACTGGCTCTGTGCCGCTCGCGCATCACGCGCCGGGCTGGAGCGACTACCAGCGCGAGTACGACAATTTCAATCAGGCGATCGCGCAGGCCAAGGTCGCCTGACGCGACAGCTTGTGACGGGACGGCTTTGCGCCTAGGTTAGGTGCTGGGACCGGTCGTTGTCGGCCGCGTCCGAGGCGAAGTCTTTGGCGAAGTCGTTCATGCCCCACCGCCGCTACCGGCTGCTGTTTGCGCTGCTGCTGCCGCTTCTGCTGCTGCTGTCCGGCGGCAAAAGCGGCGCCTTCACAAATAATATTTTCGAGGTCCGTTCCGGCGCGGCCGTTCTCAAAGGGCAGCCGCTCGATCATCGCCACGCCATTGCCGTCGTCGCGAGCGAACCGGCCGATGAGGAGGAGCCTCCGAAGAAGGCTCATCCGGCGAAGGCCTCCTCGATCGTTTGGCCGCGCGACGAGCGGTCCGGTTCGGCGCACGAAGCGGCCCCGAGATTTGTCGGCGCCGCGCCTGTTTCCTGCGCCGCCCGGCCGCGTGCCCCTCCAGCACTGTTCTAATTCCTAGCTTCGCGGCTCGCGCGAACGCGCCTTGTCGAGGCGCGTTTCGTCAGTCCCCGCCTAGCCGGGGCGCGAACGCCGCATCGCCATTCATCTGCAATTGGCGCCGACACACCACGGACCAAAGGTCCGGCGGTGCCGACGGTCGCTCCTCAAGGACTAATCCATGACCCTGATCATCTACTACATCGGCCTGATCGTCGCGGGCACCATTGGCTCGATCCTGTTCAGCCTCTGGATCGAGCAATTGTCACCGAGCCTGAGCATGACGGTGTTTCTCGTCCTGTACTTTCTCGTTCTTTGGCTGGCCTGGCCACTGGCAGTGCGCCTGACCGCGCCGAAAGAAGAGGAACTCGGTGATGAAATCGGGCATTCAGCCTTCTCGCGGGTAGCCGCGGGCCTTTGAGAATGCTCACGAAGCAGGGCGGCATGGCCGCCCTGGCCATCGCATTGCTTCGCGGCCTTGGCGCAATTTGAAAATCGCGGGCGCGTAGCGACCCCGGGTGGATTCGAACCACCGACCTTCAGCTTAGAAAACCGACCTTCAGCATAGAAGAAGTCGCCTAGCCCGAAACGGGCAGATTCACGTTGCCATCCGCGCCGTGGCCGGGCCTATCATTGATGCCGGTCGCAACAGCGGGAGGTCGCCCTATCGGCTCGCCGTCCGACAGCCAGCAGGTCACCACGCCCGTGCGCTCCAGCGCATCGCCGGGCGGCCTGGCGCATGCATTGTGGCACGGACGTTCGATCCGCGCGCAGCTGCTCATCGTTTTCGTCGTGATCGACGTGATCGCGGCGCTGGTGGCGGGCGCCGTCACGATCCTCAAGGCGCGCACCGCGACCGGCGTCGAGATAGCCGCTTCGATGGAGATTGCCCGCCTGCTGATCGGCGAGGCGGTCGGGCTCGATGCGGCAGGAGGTGCCGGCCGAGCGCTTTCTGACCGACCTCTCCTCGCAGCTCCGTCTGGTGCGCCATGTGCGGATCGGCGTGAAGGATGCGGCCGGACATCCGCTGGCGGTGCCAGGCTCGGCTCCGTCCCGGACCGACGACCGCGTCGAAGCGCCCCGCTGGTTCGCCGCGCTGATCGCCTCGCCGGTCGAGAGCAAGCGACGTGCCGGTCATCGTCAACGGCCAGCGCATCGGAACCGTAGAGATCGTCCCCGAGCCGCGCGACGAGATCGCAGAGGTCTGGGAGAACACCGTTGCACTTATCTGGGTGGCGCTGACTCGTCAATGTCGCGGTCATCGCGATGCTGTACGTGCTGTTCGGGCGCGTGCTCGATCCGCTGACCGCTGTGGCGGGCGGCCTCGCCGACCTCGAACACCGCAAGTTCGGGTACGACTGTCGCGGCCGCTGGCGCGTGAACTTGCCGCCATCACCGACCGCTTCAACGCGCTGGCCGAAGCGCTCGAGACGGCGCGGGCCGAGAACCTGCGGCTGAACGAGCGGCTGATCACCGCGCAGGACGACGAGCGGCGCCGCACCGCACTCGAACTGCACGACGAGGTCGGGCCGAGCCTGTTCGGCCTCAAGGCCAATATCGGCTCGATCGCGATGCTCGCCGAAGGTCTGCCGGGCGAGGCGGCCGCGCAAGATTGCCCAGCGCGCGTGCGCGATCTGCAGGCGATCGTCGAGCATCTGCAGACGCATCAACCGCAGCATGCTGAACCGACTGCGGCCGATGGCGCTCGGACATGTGCCGTTGCGCGATCTCCTGGCCGAACTGGTGCAACGAGCGCGCCCGGCAGAATGCCGGAGATCGCCTTCTCGTTCACCGACGAGAGGCTCGCTGCGCAGCTACGGCGATTCGATCGATCTCACGGTCTACCGCTGCGTGCAGGAAAGCCTGACCAACGTCATCAGGCACGCGCAGGCGAGCCGGGTCGACGTTGCAGCTCGCACAGAGACGAGGGAAGGGGCGGTCCGCGTCCGGGGACGGGCTCGCTAGGTCGAACTCACCGTGCGGGACGACGGCCGCGGCATCGACGCCGCGGCGCCCGATGGGTTTCGGCATGCGCGGCATGCAGGAACGCGTGCAAGGGCTCGGCGGCAGCTATCGGGTCGGGAGCAATGGCGGCCGCGGCACCGCGGTCGGATCGTGATCCCGCTGCGCGAAAGTGACCGGAGCGCGTAGCAGTTCACTTGGCGCGATATCTTCGATAGCTTCGGCTCGGAACGCCTACAAGGCAAACCATGACCAGCGTACTGATCATCGACGATCATCCGATCGTGCTGCAGGGCTGCCGGCGCATGCTGGAGGATGCCGGCGTCGAGACCGTGCTGGATGCGCGCGAGCTCACCTCCGGTTATCGCCTCTACCGGCGCCATCATCCCGACGTGGTCATCGTCGATCTCGCCATGCAGGGCAGCGGACTCGGCGGCCTCGATCTGATCCGGCGCATCCGGGCGCACGATCCGCGAGCGCGCGATCCTGGTGTTCAGCATGCACAGCGATCCGATCATCGTGGCGCGCGCGCTCGAGGCCGGCGCCACCGGCTATGTGCTCAAGGACACGTCGTCGGAGGAATTGATGAAGGCGTTCGAGCAGGTGCGCGCCGGGATGCCCTATCTGAGCAACGATATCGCCATGCAGGTCGCCCTGGTGCGCACGGGCGTGCGGCAGAATCCGCTCGCCGACCTGACGCCGCGCGAACTGCAGACGCTGTCGCTGCTGGCGGAAGGCAAGCCCTATGGCCGGATCGCCGATGAGCTCAACGTCAGCTACAAGACCGTGGTCAATACCTGCTCGCAGCTCAAGCAGAAGCTCAACGTCAAGAATCTGCCGGAACTGATCCGGGTTGCGGTCCAGCGCGTAGCCGCCGAGCCCTGAGGCCATGGGCGGCGCGGCGCGCAAACGCACGCCAGTCACACTGGCTGTGGCCCGCAAACCACATTGCCACTTGTTCCTATCGCGAACTGGCAAAAGCTGCCGCGACCGCGCCGGCTCAATGTTCCAGATTGGAATCGGGTAAGGCAGCACGGACTGCCGCCTTGGGATAGGCGTCGGTCGGGGTGGGGGGTGTCATGTCGAGTCCGCGTTTGCGGAATCGCCTGCTGCTGGGGGCGGCGGCGATGGGCGCGTTGATGGTGCCGGGCGGGGCCTTAGGCCAGTCCGCCGCAACGTTGGATGAGATCGTGGTGCAGGGTTCGGCGCCGGTGCCACGGCCGCGGCCGGCTCCAACTCGCCGCCCGGCGCCATCGCGCTCCGACCCCGACGCCCGCCGCTCCCGCCGTCTCCACTCCTGTTACCACGCCGGCGCTGTCGGTGGTCGCCACCACGCCGGTCACCGGCATCGGCTTCGACCGCAACAAGGTGCCGGCGATGGTGCAGACCCTGACCGCGCAGGACTTCTACCGCACGCACTCGCCGAGCGTGCTCGAAGCGCTGATGCAGCGCATCCCCGGCGTCAACACCACCGACGTGCAGGGCAACGGCTTCTTCCAGGACCTGCGCTACCGCGGCTTCGCGGCCTCGCCGCTGCAGGGCACGCCGCAGGGCCTCGCGGTCTACATGAACGGCATCCGCATCAACGAGGCGTTCGGCGACACCGTCAACTGGGACTTCATCCCGACGGTCGCGATCGGTCGCGCCGACATCTGGACCAACAATCCGGCGTTCGGCCTCAACGCACTCGGCGGCGCGGTCAGCTTGCAGATGAAGGACGGCTTCACCTATCAGGGCTTCGAGTTCGACGCGCTCGGCGGCTCCTACGGCCGGATCGGCGGCTCGTTGCAGTACGGCGTGCGCCAGGGCGAGTGGGCGCTCTACTGGCGGGCGAAGGCGTCAAGGACGACGGCTGGCGCTACCAGTCGCCGTCGCGGATCGGCCGCTTCTACGGCGATCTCGGCTGGCAGGACGACGGACGCCGAGGTTCACCTGATCGGCGCCGCCGCCGACAACTATTTCGGCGTGGTCGGCCCGACGCCGGTCGAACTGCTCAACCGCGACTGGCGCTCGATCTACACCTGGCCGCAGACCACGAAGAATCAGGCGCAGATCCTGTCGCTCAACGGCCGCTACTCGGTCACCGACAACTGGACGGTTCAGAGCAATCTCTACGTCCGCAACTTCAAGCAGTCCCACGTCGACGGCAACGATGCCGAGCGTCGAGCGCTGCAGCGCCGGGCGAACCCGCTGTTCAATACGCTCTGTCTCGATGACGACGGCTTCCCGACACCTGCCGCTCGACGAACTTCCAGCTCCGGGACCAGAACAACAATGCCGATCAATTGCCCGCCCGGACCGGGCAACACCTGCGCCGACTGCCCTGGGGCACGGTCGACCGCACCTCGACCAACGCGATGACCATCGGCGGCTCGCTGCAGGCGCACCAACGACGACAAGATGTTCGGCCGCGACAACCACTTCACGATCGGCGCCAGCATCGACCACAGCCGGATCGGCTTCCAGCGGCAACAGCGAGCTCGGCTACATCTATCCGGATTTCTTCGTCGGCCCCAACGCGGCCGATCACCGGGAACCGGGCAGATCATCCACACCGACGGCTATATCGGCTATGCGCCGGTCAGCCTCAGCGCCAGGAACACCTATTACGGCCTCTACGCCTCGACACCTTCGACATCACCTCGCGGCTCTCGCTCACCGCGGGCGGGCGCTACAACCTCGCCCAGATCACCACGATGGACGATCTCGGCACCAGCCCCGACCTCAATGGCTACTACACCTTCCAGCGGTTCAATCCGGTCGTCGGCTTGACCTACAAGATCGCGCCGGAGATGACCGTTCTACGCCGGCTATTCGGAGGCGAACCGCGCGCCGACGCCGCTCGAGCTCGGCTGCTCCAATCCGGAGCGGCCGTGCCTGCTCGAGGGCTTCCTGGTCTCCGATCCGCCGCTGCAGCAAGTGGTCGCGCGCACCTGGGAGGCCGGGCTGCGCGGCGAGTCGACGATCAACGGCGGCCGGTTCGACTGGAAGGTCGGGCCTGTTCCGCACCGACAGCGAAAACGACATCATCAGCGTCGCCAGCCAGATTCCAGGGCCGCGGCGTGTTCCAGAACGTCCAGGCGCACGCGCCGCCAGGGCCTCGAAGCGGCGCCAAGTACCGGCACAGGGAGTGGCTGGTATATGCCAACTATGCGCATGATCGATGCGACCTATCAGTTCACCGGCGAGCTTGCGTCGCCGAACAATCCGTCGCCAGATGACGACGGAGTTCATCTTCGTGACGCCGGGCAAGCAGATTCCGGGCATTCCGCGCCATCAGATCAAGGGCGGCGTCGACTACTGCGTCTGACGCCGCAGTGGAAGGTCGGCACCGACGTCATCTGGGTCGGCAGCCAGTGGTATGTCGGCGACGACGCCAACCAGAACGTCAAGATCTGCCGGACTACTGGATCGCCAATCTGCACGCCTCTTATCAGTTCAACAAGGACGTGCAGCTCTACGGCCTGATCAACAATGTGTTCAATCGCAAGTACGCGCGCTTACGGTACCTATTTCGAGCCCGGATCGTCGTAAGCGGTTGTCATTCCCAATCCGCCGACCGATCAGCGCACCGTCACGCCGGCGCGCCGCTGCGCGATCTATGCTCGGGCGTCAACGTGAAGCTGCCGTAACGTGGAGTCAGCGCTCTCCCGGCCATGACGTAGGCCCACAGCGCCTCGAGCTGGTCCGGCTTGAAGAAATCGCCCCACGGCGGCATCTGGTTCTTGCCGCGCGTGACCGAATTGACGAAGCGCTCGTGCTGGTCGGGCGGAAATTTGCGCAGATTGAACGCCGCGTTCGGGTCCTGCATGCGGGCGCCGTGACACGGCGCGCAGTTGACCGAGTAGAGTTCGGCGCCGGCGGCGATCTGTTCCTGGGGAAGCCCTGCGCCTCTTCGGTCGCTGCCGGTGCGCTTGCGAGACACAGCCGGCGGCGATCGTCAGTTCGACGTACTTCATAGCCCCTCATGTACTCCCTGTATTCGCGTTCATGCAGCGCGAGCGTGGCAGTGTCTGCTGTTGTGCGGTTTTCCGCGGCAGTGCGCCTTGCCGGCACAGACGCGTCATGGCCGGGACGACGCCCGGCCATGACATCTGTGGGATAAGGCGATCCTTCGCTCAGTCGGGCAGGACCGCAAACGTCCAGACCGAGCCGCCTTGCGGCACCTTGTCCTTGAGCTTGTCGCGCGCGACGTTCCAATAGAGACCGCCGATGCCCGACAGCACCGTGACGTACTGCTTGCCGTTGTGGGTGATAGGTGATCGGCTGAGCATTGATGCCGGAGCCGGTCTGGAACTGCCAGACCTGCTTGCCGTCCTCGATGTCGAGCGCGATGAACTCGCCGGTCTCCTTGCCGGTGAACAGGAGGCCGCCGCCGGTGACGAGGTTCGCCGACCAGATCGGGTGGTCGTGTCAGCGGCACGCGCCACTTCTGCTTGCCGGTGAGCGGATCGACTGCGTCGATGTGGCCCCACGGCTCGCCACCGTTGTTCGGTATCGGCAGGCGCTCGATGTACATGTAGCGCTGGCCGACCACGAAGGGCTTGGTCTCAAGGTGCTTGTAGAGCGCGCCCTGGTGCTGTGTGTTGGCGTAGAGCAGACCAGTCTCCGGGCTAAAGGCGGCGTGCGGCCAGTTCTTGGCGCCGCAACGGCGTCGGCCACAGCTCGACCTGGTTTCCGACTTGACGCAGCTTGGCGGCAAGCTCGGTCTCGACCGGCCGGCCGGTCTCCTTGTCGATGTGGGTCGCCCAGTTGACCTTCTCGAACGGATTGGCCGCGACCAGTTTCCCGTTCGCGCGGTCGATCACGTAGAGGAAACCGTTGCGGTTGAACTGCATGATCACCTTGCGCTTCTGCGCCGCCGACGTTGATGCTCGGCGTTGATCAGCTCCCAGCACGCGTCGTAGTCGTAGGCGTCGTTGGGCGTGAACTGATAGTGCCAGACGATCTCGCCGGTCTTCGGCCGCATCGCCAGCACCGACGAGGTGTAGAGATTGTCGCCGGGGCGGGTCTGCGACGCCCACGGCGCCGGATTGCCGGTGCCCCAGAACATCAGGTCGAGCTCGGGATCGTACGAGCCGGTGATCCAGGCCGAGCCGCCGCCCGACTTCCCAGGCGTTGTTGTCCTGCGGCCAGGTCTCGTTGCCCTTCTCGCCGCGGGCCGGGATGGTGTACTTGCGCCAGAGCTGCTTGCCGGTCGCGGTGTCGTAGCCGTCGATGAAGCCGCGCACGCCGAACTCGGCGCCGGAATTGCCGATCGATCAGCACGCCGTTGGCGATCAGCGGCGCGAGCGTCAGCGAAACGCCATCCTTCCACTCGCGCGACCTTCGACTTCCACAGTTCCTTGCCGGTCTTGGCGTCGTAGCGCGACACGTGGGCGTCGAGCGTGGTGCGGTAAGATCTTGCCGTCGTAGATCGCGGCGCCCTTGTTCGACACGCCGCAGCAGACCACGCGCGGGGTCTCCGGCGGCCAATCCAGCGTCTGCTTCCAGATTTGCTTGCCGGTGGCGACGTCGATCGCGACCGTGGCGCGGGCGTTGGTGACGTACATGACGCCGTTGTAGACGATCGGCTGCGCCTGCTCGCCCCAGTTGTTGTCGAGGCTCAGGTTCCAGACCGGCACCAGCCGCTTGACGGTCTGCTTGTTGACCTGCTTGAGCGGGCTGTAGCGCTGCTGGTGGTAGCCCATCCCGTAGGTCAGAATGTTGTCGGTCGAGCCGCCGTTGCCGTCCTTCTTGAGATCGTCGAACGTCTGCGCGGAGGCCGCGGTGCACGACGCGGCAAGCAGAACGCTCGCAGCCGATGCGAATGGCTTCATGAGCGTTTCTCCCTTGATGTCGTCACACCGAAGTCAGGTCGCCGGTTGCTCCGGCTGTTGAGACGACTGGGTACAAGTTACCTCAGATCGGGCACATGTTCCAAGGGCGATAATTCAGTTCTCCGCAGACGCGCTATGCACGAACGTGGGATTGCTCCCAACGCGGTTTCAAAGAAAACAAAAACCCCAGGCCTGGGCGAGCCGGGCCTGGGGTGCATCTGCGCGCCTCATGCGAGGCGTGTGGGCTCAATCGATCAGCGCGAAAGTCCAGACCGAGCCGCCCTGCGGCACCTTGTCCTTCAGCCGCTCGCGCTGCTGGTTCCAGTACAGCCCGCCGATGCCGGACAGGATCGTGACGTATTGCTTGCCGTTGTGGGTGAACGTCACCGGGATGCGCGTTGATGCCGGAGCCGGTCTGGAACTGCCAGACCTGCTTGCCGTCGTCGGTGTCGAGCGCGATGAACTCGCCCGGTCTCCTTGCCGGTGAACAGCAGGCCGCCGCCGGTCACCAGGTTCGCCGACCAGACCTGGAAGTCGGTCAGCGGCACGCGCCACTTGGGTTTGGCGGTCACCGGGTCGATCGCCTCGATGTGACCGATCGCTTCGCCCGGCTTCGCCGGGATCGGGACGTTCTCGATGTACATGTAACGCTGGCCGACCACATGCGGCTTCGTCGGCAGATGCTTGAACAACCGCGACTGGTGGATGGTGTTGGCATAAAGCAGACCGGTCTCAGGGTTGTAGGCGGCGTGCGGCCAGTTCTTGCCGCCGGTCGTCGACGGCCAGTGCTCGATCTGTTCGAAATTGCGCAGCTTCCTGGCAACCTCGGTTTCCACCGGCCGGCCGGTCTCCTTGTCGATGTGGCTCGCCCAGGTCACTTTCTCGAACGGATTGGCCGCCAGCAGCTTGCCGTTGGTGCGGTCGATCACATACAGAAATCCGTTGCGGTTGAGCTGCATGATGACTTTGTGCTTCTGGCCGCCGATGTCCTTGTCGGCGATGATCAGCTCCCAGTTGGCGTCGTAGTCGTAGGCATCGTTCGGCGTGAACTGGTAGTGCCAGACGATCTCGCCGGTCTTCGGCCGTATCGCCAGCACCGACGATGTGTAGAGGTTGTCGCCGGGCCGCGACTGCGACGCCCACGGCGCCGCATTGCCCGTGCCCCAATACATCAGATCGAGGTCGGGATCGTACGAGCCGGTGATCCAAGCCGAGCCGCCGCCCACCTCCCACGCATTGGTATCTTGCGGCCAGGTCTCGTTGCCCTTCTCGCCCCGAGCCGGAATGGTGTAGCGTCGCCAGAGCTGCTTGCCGGTGGCAGTATCGTAGCCGTCGATGAAGCCGCGCACGCCGAATTCGGCGCCGGAGTTGCCCATGACCATGACGCCGTTGGCGATCAGCGGCGCGAGTGTGAGCGATACGCCTTCTTTCCATTCACCGACCTTGGTCTTCCACACTTCTTTGCCGGTCTTGGCCTCATAGGCCACGACATGGGCGTCGAGCGTGGTGCGGTAGATCTTGCCGTCGTAGATCGCCGCGCCCTTGTTCGACACACCGCAGCACACCACGCGCGGCGTTTCCGGGGGCCATTCAAGCGTCTGTTTCCAGATTTGCTTGCCGGTGGCCACGTCGATCGCCACCGTCGCGCGGGCGTTGGTGACGTACATGACGCCGTTGTAGACGATCGGCTGCGCCTGCTCGCCCCAATTGTTGTCGAGGCTTAGGTTCCAGACCGGCACCAGCCGCTTCACGGTTTGCTTGTTGATTTGCTTCAGCGGGCTGAAGCGCTGCTGGTGGTATCCCATCCCGTAGGTCAGGATGTTGTCGGTCGAGCCGCCGTTGCCGTCCTTCTTCAGGTCCTCAAGCGTCTGGGCGGAAGCAGCGGTGCCGAGTAGCAGCAGGATACTCGCAGCCGATGCGATCAATCTCATGTGCGTTTGCTCCAGGATGTTAAGCGGACGCCGCTCGATGGGGGAGACCGGTTGATCCCGGCGTGGTTCAAGGCGACGTTGCCACAAGTTACCGTATAACGGGTCATCGTTCCAAGCCTGTTGTTCGGGCGCCTCCTGCAGGCAGCAAGCGGCCGCAACGCTGTGGATCGTGCGCACCGGTCGCGATACGCTGCGCGGAAGCCGTGGAGTGCGCGAACGGCGCGCCAAGAATCGTGACCGAAGGGCAGGAAACGCATGAGCCGACATCTCGACGACGAACGTGCAGCAGGCAACGGTATTCTCAACCGCCGGCTCTTCCTCGAAGGAGCGATCGGCGCGAGCGCCGCCGGCTGGACCCTATCGGTGGCGAGCGCCGAGCCGCTCGCGGTGCCGCGTTGGATGAAGGAGCCGGGGCGCGGCTTCGATGCGTACGGCCAGCCGTCGAGCTTCGAAAAAGTCGGCAGGACAATTCCGCCGCCCGCTCCGGCGACGCCGGGCGTCGGCGCCTCACGCACTCCGCATCAGTTGCTCGATGGCATGATCACTCCGAGCGGGTTGCATTTCGAGCGCAGCCATTCGGGCATTCCCGATATCGACCCGGCGCAGCACCGGCTTGTGATCCACGGGCTCGTCAAGCGGCCACTGGTGTTCACCATGGAGCAGCTCGAGCGCTATCCGCGCGAATCGCGGATCGCGTTCATCGAATGCGCCGGCAACTCGGCGGCGCTGAACGCGCCGCAGCCGCAGGCGGGCGCCAATGTCGCGGCGCTTCACGGCCTGATCGGCTGTTCGGAGTGGACCGGCGTGCGGTTGTCGACCTTGCTCGATGAAGCGGGTGTCGAACCTTCGGCGCGATGGGTCATCGCGGAAGGCGCCGAACTCGGCCGGCATGAGCCGCAGCGTGCCGCTCGCGAAGGCGATGGACGACGCGCTCTTGTGCCTGTTCCAGAACGGCGAGCGGGTCCGTCCGGCGAATGGTTATCCGCTCCGGCTGCTGCTGCCCGGCTTCGAGGGTAACATGAGCGTGAAGTGGTTGCGCCGGCTCAAGCTCACCGATGCGCCCGCCATGACCAAGGACGAAACCTCGAAGTACACGGTGTTGCTCAAGGACGGCCAAGCTTGGCAGTTCGTGTTCCCGATGGAGGTCAAGTCGATCATCACTCGACCGTCGCCAGGCATCGGGCTCAAGGGCCCGGGGTTCTACGAGATTTCCGGCATGGCGTGGTCGGGCAACGGTACGATCAGGCAGGTCGAAGTCTCGGCCGACGGAGGGAAATCCTGGGCGCCGGCCGCATTGTCCGGACCCGTGCTGCCGAAGGCGGTGACGCGGTTCCGGGCGCCGTGGCAGTGGAACGGCGGTCCGGCGGTGCTGCAAAGCCGCGCCACTGACGATACCGGCATGGTGCAGCCGACCCGCGGTCACCTGATCGCGGAGCGCGGCGCTCGCGGCGTCTATCACTACAACGCGATCGCGAGCTTCGCGATCAACGAGAAGGGGGAGGCGGCCAATGTCTATGCGTGAACGCCTCGTCCTCGCCCTGACGCTGCTGCTTGCACAGCCGGCCATTGGCTCCGCGCAAGCGCCGCAGTTCGGGCAGCCGATCGCGCCTGCCGATATCGCGCCGTGGGACATCAGCATCGGTCCCGATGGCGCTGGGCTGCCGCCGGGTCGCGGCAGTGCGAAGGAGGGCGAGGCCGTCTATGTCGCCAAATGCCAAGCCTGTCATGGCGAGAAAGGCGCTGGCAAGCCGAACGACCGGTTGGTCGGCGGCTTCGACACCATCAAATCGGATAAGCCGGCGATAAAGACGGTCGGCAGCTACTGGCCGTATGCGACCACGCTGTTCGACTACATCCGGCGGGCGATGCCGTTCCAGGAATCCAAGTCGCTCACGCCCGATGAGCTCTACGCGGTATCGGCCTATATCCTCAACCTCAACGACGTCATCGGCGCTAATGATGTGCTCGACGCCCAGTCGCTGCCGAAGGTGCGGATGCCGAACCGTGACGGCTTCATCCTATTCCCGCGAACCGGCCGGTAGCCTCGGCGCGTCGCGCGGCTATCGGGCCGCTGCGCCGGCGAGTCCGGTCATCGCCAGGAAGGCCTCCTCGATCGTGGCGGCCTCGGCGGCGGCGATGAGTTGGGCCGGCGTGGTGTCGGCCAGGAGCTTGCCGCGGTGCAACACAAGCACGCGGTCGGCCTCGGCGACCTCGTCGCAGAGATGTGTCGCCCACAGCACCGCGACACCTCGCTCGGTGCGCAGGCTCAACATCAGCCGGATCAGGTCGGCGCGGCTCGCCGGGTCAAGCCCGACCGTGGCTTCATCCATCAGCAGCACTTTCGGATCGTGCAGGAGGGCGCGGGCAAGCTCGACCCGGCGGCGGTTACCACCGGAAAGCTGCGCGGCCTTATCGTTGGACCGCTCTGCCAATCCGAGCCGAGCGAGTTCCCGCGCAATGCGTTCGCGGGCGATATGACGTGGAATGCCATGCAGTCCGGCGTGGAACATCAGATTGGCGTTCACCGACAATTCGAGGTCGAGGGTCGGCTGCTGAAACACGATGCCGAGCTCTGCCAAGGCGGGCACCGGATCGCGGGACATGTCGTGCCCCATGACGACGATCCGACCCGAGTCAGGCACGAACAGCCCCGACAGCAGCTGGAAGAGGGTCGTCTTGCCGGCACCGTTCGGGCCGAGCAGCGCGATGAATTGCCCGGGCTGCGCCGCCAGGCTGACACCGTCGAGCGCACGCATCGCGCCGTAGGTCTTGACCACCCCTTCAAGGAGCAACGCAGGTGCAGCATGGGCGCCGTCGGCTTGGTGCATTGGTGGTCCCCGGCTGCGGCATCGCGGCCCGCCATTCCTCGCGCAGGGTGCTTGCTCCAGCTTGCCGCTCGCCCAATCGCGTCATATTAACCCAGCATGTAGATTGACAGAGAGGCCACCTTGCTGTCCCGCCGAAATTTCTCGTCAGCCATCGCAATTCTGCCGTTCGCACTCGCGGCAACGGCGTTCTCGGCACGCGCCAAGGACACCGGGCTCATCTTCGTCAGTAACGAGAAGAGCAACAATCTGCTCGTGCTCGATCCCAAGACCTACCAGGTCGTCAAGGATATCAAGACCTCGCGCCGGCCGCGCGACATGCATTTCAGCGCCGACCGGAGCAAGCTCTACGTCGCCTGCGGCGATGACGACGTGATCGACATCATCGACGTCGCCAAGCTCGAGGTCGTCGGCAAGCTCGCCACCGGACCGAGCCCCGAAACGTTCGCCATCGACGAAAAGCGCCGCGCATCTATGTCGCCGACGGAGGAGAGCTTCGACCGCTCTCGGTCATCGACATCGACCGGAACATCATCGTGCAGGACGTCCCGACCGGCGCGGAGCCCGAGGGCGTGCTGCTGAGCGAGGACGGCAAGATGCTCTACGTCACGTCCGAGGTCGGCGACCTCGTCCACATGGTCGACACCGACGGCGGCAAGGTGGTGAAGGACGTGGTGGTCGGCACCCGGCCGCGCCGCTTCGCCGCCACGCCCGACGGCAAGGAGCTGTGGGTCACCGCGGAGCTCTCGGGTGAGGTCTACATCATCGACCGGGCGAAGTTCGCGGTTGCCGGCAAGGTCGAGTTCCTGCCGCCCGGCATGCGCAAGACCGACGTGACGCCGGTCGGCATGGTGATGACGCGGGACGGCAAGACTGCCTATGTGACCCTCGGTCATGCAGCGCATGTCGCGGTGGTCGACGTGCCCGGCCGCAAGGTGCTGGGCTACATCCTGGTCGGCAAGCGCGCCTGGGGCGTCACGCTCTCGCGCGACGAAGCGCGGCTGTTCGTCGCCAACGGGCTCGGCGACGACATCACGGTGATCGACACCACGCGCCCGCAAGGCGATCGTCTCGGTCCCGGTCGGCCGCGTACCCTGGGGCATCGCGATCGATGACTAAGGCAGCGAGCCGGTTACGCTTGGCGCCGCTTCTGCTCGGCGGTGTGCGCAGCGATCACGGCGGGTTGGCCGCGACCGCTGCAATCGCGCAAACGCCCGCCGCCCGCCGCGCCGCCGGCGCGCGTCACCATCGGCTACGTCGACATCGACGGCGATCCTCGCCACGAGCCGATCCGCGGCTACGAGCGGCTGATCCTCAAGACGCGCGATCACCCGTTCGCCGGCGCGCAGGTCGGCATCGTGGAGGCGCAAGGCGCATCAGCCGCGTGCTCAACACCGAGTTCGCGCTCGAACGCATCACGGTGAAGTCGGCCGAGGCGCTCGCGCCGGCGGTTCTGCAGGCGCTGCGAGAACCGCGGGATCCAATTCTTTCATCGTCGATGCGCCGGCCGAGGCCTTCAAGCCGCTCGCCGCCGCGGTTCGCGGCCGCGACGTGCTGCTGTTCAACGTCACGGCGCCGGAGGATTCGCTGCGCCGCGAGGTCTGCGCGCGCGAGATCGTGCACACGCTTTCCGAGCCTCGCGATGAGCATGGACGCGCTCGTGCAATATCTGGTGTCGCGCAAGTGGCGCGATGTCTTCGTGCTGCAGGGGCCGTTGCCGGGCGATGCGCTGATGACCAAGGCGTTCGAGGCTTCGGCCAAGAAGTTCGGCGCTGCGCATCGTGGCGACGCAAGCCGTTCAAGGCCGGCACCGATCCGCGCGAGCGCGAGCAGAACAATCCGGCGCTGCTGACCGCCGGTCAGCCGCGACTACGACGTCGTGTTCGTCGCCGACGAGGCGTTCGATTTCGCCCGCCAGGTGCCGTACCACACCGTGCGGGCGCGGCCGGTCGTCGGCGCGATCGATCTCGAGCCGCATGGCCTGGCACTGGACCTGGGAGCGCAACGGCGCGCCGCAGGTCAACTCGCGCTTCCAGAAGCTGACCGGCGGCCGCCACATGGAAAGCGCCGACTGGGCCGCCTGGATCGCGGTCAAGATGGTGGTGCAAGTCGGTGCAGGCGCACGCGCTCGCCGGACTTCAAGCCAGCAGCGCGAGTTCATGCTCGGCGGGCGCGATCTTCGACGGCACCAAGGGGCTTGCGCGTCAGCGTCCGGCCCTGGGACCAGCAGTTGCGGCAGGCGATCCTGCTGTCCGCGCCCTATCAGGTGGTCGCCAGCGCGCCGGTCGAGGGCTTTCTGCACAAGACCAACGTGCTCGACACGCTCGGCGACGACGAGGCCGATACGCCGTGCAGGTTGGGCAAGTGATTGGCGGGGAGGTCGCCTGAAATGCAACTCGCCCATGCCGCGCGGGCGCTTCGCGCCGTCACCACGCGCGAGATCGTGAAGTTCGTGCAGCAGCGCGGCCGGCTGCTGTCGGCGCTGGTGCGGCCGCTGATGTGGCTCGCGGTGTTCGCCGCCGGCTTCTACAACGTGTTCGGCGTCTCGATCATCCCGCCGTACAAGACCTACATCACCTACCAGGTCTATATCGTGCCGGGGCTGCTCGGCATCATCCTGCTGTTCCACGGCATGCAGTCGTCGCTGTCGATGGTCTACGACCGCGAGATGGGCGTGATGCGGCTGCTGCTCACGGCGCCGCTGCCGCGCTGGGTCCTGCTGGCCTGCAAGCTGATCGCCGGCACCGCGCTGTCGGTGCATCACCTGCTACGTGTTCCTGGCGGTCTGCATCCTGTTCGACGTGACCTTCGAGCCGATCGGCTGGCTCTACGTGCTGCCGGCGCTGATCGTGTCCGGGCTGATGCTCGGGTCGCTGTGGCTGTTTCTGTCGGTCTATATCCGGCAGGTCGAGAATTTCGCCGGCGCGATGAACTTCGTCATGTTCCCGATGTTCTTCTTCTCGTCGGCGCTCTATCCGTTGTGGAAGCTGCGCGAGGGCGGCTCGGAATTCATCTACTGGGTCTCGCTCGCTCAATCCCTTCACCCATGCGGTCGAGCTGATCCGCTTCGCGCTCTACGGCATGTTCGAGCCGGTCGCGGCCGCGGTGGTCGCCGGCTCGACGGTGCTGTTCTTTCTGCTGGCGGTGCAGGGCTACGATCCGCAGCGCGGCATGCTGCGCCGCGCCCGCTCAGCCGGGCGAGCCGCGGCTAATTACACGTGCGCCTGGTTGATCCGCTGCGCGATCTCGGCGCGGATGGCGGCCAGTTCGTCGGGCGCGAGCGCGGTGCGCGGGCGCGGCACCGGCACCTCGGCGAGACGCGCGCCGGGCTCGGCGACAGCAGGATCAGGCGGTCGGCCAGCCCGATGGCCTCGTCGACGTCATGCGTCACCAGCAGCGTCGTCACCGGCCGGCTGCGCACCAGCTCGGCCAGCTCTTCGCGCAGGCGCGCCGCCAGCGCGCGTCGAGCGATACGAACGGCTCGTCGAGCAGCAGCAGATCGGGCTCGACCGCGAAGGCGCGGGCGAGCGCGACCCGCCGCGCGAGCCCGAGCGAAAGTTCGCCCGGATAGTGGGCGCGATGGGCCGTGAGGCCCAGCGTTGCGAACAGCGCGTCGAGCGTGGCATCGGCCGCTTGCGGCGCGGCGAGCCGCACGTTCTGCTCGACGGTGCGCCACGGCAGCAGGCGCGGTTCCTGAAACACCATGCCGAGCGTGCCGTGCGCCGGCAGGCTGACGCGTGCCGTCGTAGTCGCGTTCGAGGCCGGCGACGATCCGCAACAGCGTGGTCTTGCCGCAGCCTGACGGGCCCACCAGCGCCGCGACCTCGCCGGCCTCCAGGCGTCAGCGCAAGCTCGCCCAGCACGTGCAGCTTCGCCGCCCGAGGCCGCCGCGGTAGGATTTCTGCTTGATACGAACGTCAAGCCGGTTTCGGACGCCAGCGGGCGACATGTCGTTCAAGCGGCTGCACCAGGAAGGTTTCGATGGCCAACATGACGGCGACGAAGGCGAGAGCATAGGCCAGGATGCGGGTCACGTCGAACAACTGAAACGCGACGCCGATCTCGAAGCCGACGCCGTTGGGACGGCCGAGCAGCTCGACGATCAGCACGATCTTCCAGACCAGCGACAGTCCGGAGCGGGCCGCGGCGGCGAGATAGGGCGCAAGCTGCGGCAGCGTGACGTGGCGCAGGCGCGTCCAGGCGCTCATGCGGAACACGTGCGCCATGTCGTCGAGCGCCGGATCGAGCGAGCGCGTGCCCTCGCGCACCGTCACGGTGGCGATCGGCAGCTTGTTGAGCGCGACCGCCAGGATGGCGGCGGTTTCGGTCAGGCCGGCCCACACATAGGCCAGCACGATGATCACCAGCGCGGGCAGGTTGAGCAGCACGATCAGCCACGGGATCGCCCAGCCGGTCGATCGTCCGCGAGCGTCCCATGACGAGCCCGATCAGCGAGCCGAGCAGCATCGCGATCGCGAACGACACCGCGACCCGCGCCAGCGTCACGCCCAGATTGAAGGCGAGCGCGCCGGAGCGCGCTTCGTTGACGATCGCAAGCGCGACCGACTGCGGGTCGGGAAACAGCCGCTGGCCGGCGAACTGCGAGCCCGCGTACCAGGCGGCGATCATCAGCGCGAGCGAGACCAGTCTCAGCGCCACGGCGGCACCGTAAGATCGCCCGAAATCTCTTCTGTGTTTAGGCAGAGCCTCTCCTCTCCCTCCCCCCTTGTGGGGGAGGGTTGGGGAGGGGGGTAGTTCGGTGAATCGCTGAAGGACCCCCACCCCTAACCCCTCCCCACAAGAGCCTGCGCCCGGGCGCGCGCAAGCGCGGCCCGGGTGGGAGGGGAATCCGAAGAACGTGCGTGATGGAGAGAAGCGAAGCCCGCTGGCGAAGTCATCGCTCACTACTCCGCGGCGGCGGGCCGGTAGAACGTGCCGGGAGCGAGTTCGCGCGCCGGTCCGACCAGTTCGGCGCCGCCGATTCGGCGAGCACGCGATAGAGCGCGCGGGCGTCCGCTTCCTCTTCGGCGATCGGCACGCCGGACGATGCCTTCGCTGTAGCGCTGGCGGTAGATCGCCAGCGCCGTCGCTGTCGCGCACGCCGATGCGCGGAGCGAGCCGCTGCCATTCGGCTTCCGACGCGGCCAGAATCTCCTTGGCCTGCCGGGTCGCGGCGAGAAAGCGGTCGACCGCCGCGCGTTTGCGGCCCGCGAAGGCGCTGTCGAAGGTATAACCGACGATCGCCACCGGGCCTTTGGCGCCGAGCCCCTTCATGACCTCGTCCATGCCGACCGCGCGGCGGAAGCCTTTGCTTTCGAGGTCGGCGCAGAAGTTCCAGAACGTCAGCGTCGCCTCGTGTTCGCCTTGCAGCGCCTTCTCGGTCAGGAGCGGCGGCGCGCCGTAGACGATGCTCGCCTGCTTCCTGAGATCGAGGCCGGACCGCCGCGCAAGTCCCTGCAGCAGCAGCCAGCTCTTGTCCAAGCGGGCCGCCCGCGATGGCGAGCTTGCGCCCCTTGAGGTCGTGCGATGTCCTTGATGGTCGATTGCGCCGGCACCATCACGGCGCCGAGCGTGCTCGACGACGGATAGAACACCAGGCCGTCGCCGAGCGAGCGCTCGCGCGACGACCCACAGCCAGTCCGACAGCATCAGGTCGGCGGAGCCGCCCTTGAGCGCGATCTTGCCGGCCTCGGTCGATGCCAGCTCGATCGTGTCGATCTGCAGACCGGCCTTGCGGTCGAGCCCATGCGTTCGGATGACATCGAGCTCCCAGGCGAGCGTGCCGGTGCGCTGGACCGCGACGCGAATGCGCTCCGTTGCACCAACATTCGCGGGAACGAGCGCCGCAACCGCCAACGCGGCGCCGATGAGGAGCGCACTATGCCTGACCCGGAGCATTGCCGGACGATGCCATAGCCATTGTCCGATGCAAATGCCGCTGCGTGGCCCGGCCGGAGCCCGAACGTCGCGGAGCCGCCATGCGCGTCGGTTGGCGCATAACACTTTGAAATAATTAGCGACCCCGGGTGGATTCGAACCACCGACCTTCAGCTTAGAAGGCTGCTGCTCTATCCCCTGAGCTACGGGGCCGATGCGGCTGGATGTATTGCGATTGCGCTGATTTGGCAATCGGCGGCCTGTCGCGGCCCAATCCCGCGGCATTTCGTACGCGACGCTGGCGGCTTGGCCGGTCGGTCACGACCTCGACATCTTTGAGCGTTGATCTTGACACTGCCCGCACGGCTTTCCCCACCCTGCGGCCGGAGGTTCCCCATGCTCGCGTTCGTTCGCGGTCTTTTTGCCGCCGCGCTCGTTGTTCTGTTGTCCTTCTCCGCGATTGCCGCCGACAAGCCGTACAAGCGCGACGATCTCGCCGATGCCGCCATCAAGCTCGAGGCGCAGATCAAGGCGGATGCCGGGCCGGTCACCAAGACCGCCGCCGCGCTGCGGCGGGAAGCCGACGCGGCTTTTCAACGCAACGATCTCCGCACCGGCTTGCAAATTCTCGGGCAGATCGTCGCGGTCGCGCCCGATGACAGCGCCAACTGGCTGCGCCTCGCCAAATCCGTGCTGCAGATCCGTCCGGACAACGATCGCGAGCGCACCGAACTGCTCGAGCGCGCCGCTGCGGCAGCCTATCGGGCCTATCAGCGCAGCAGCGGCAATGCGGCCGAAGAAGCCGAGAGCCTGGTGGTGATTGCGCGCAGCTATACCGAGCGATCGCTTTGGCGGCCGGCGTTGGATGCATTGCGAATCTCGCTTGAACTACGCGAGGTGGCCGACGTCCGTCAGCAATACGAACGCATGCGTGAGGAGCATGGCTTCCGGCTGCTCGACTACACGGTCGACTCGGATGCCGCATCACCACGCGCCTGTTTCCAGTTCTCCGAAGCCTTGGCCGGTCGCCGCGTTGACTTCTCGCCGTTTGTCTCCGTCGCCGGACAAGACAAGCCGGCGCTGACCGCGCAAGAACGCCAGCTTTGCGTCGAGGGCCTCAAGCACGGTGAGCGCTACGCCGTCACGCTGCGAGCAGGCATCCCGTCGGTGGTGAAGGAGACGCTGGCGAAGCCGGTCGATTCAACATCTATGTCCGCGACCGCAAGCCGATGGCGCGCTTCACGAGCAAGTCATACGTGCTGCCGCGCACCGGCCAGCGCGGCATCCCGGTCGTTTCCGTCAATACGTCGGCGGTCGCGGTTGAAATCTATCGCATCGGCGACCGCAACCTGATCGACACGGTGACCGGGCGCGACTTTCAGCGCAATCTCGACCGCTACGACATCGGCCGTCTGACCGAGGAGCGCGGCTCGCAGGTCTGGAAGGGCGAGATACAGGTTGAGCAGGTGCTCAACACCGATGTCACCACCGCGTTCCCGGTCAGCGAGGCGATCCCGCAGCTTGCAGCCGGCGTCTACGTGATGGTGGCGGAGCCCGCCGGCGGCGCCGCCGACCGGTTCGAGGAACTTGCGACCCAGTGGTTCATCGTCTCGGATCTCGGGCTGACGGCGTTTTCCGGCAACGACGGCATCCACGCCTTCGTTCATTCGCTCGAAACCACGCAGCCGAAAGGCGCTGTGCAGGTGCGGCTGATGTCCCGCAGCAACGAGATACTCTCGACGAAGCGGACGAGCGATACCGGTCACGTGCAATTCGAGGCCGGCCTGACGCGCGGCGAGGGCGCGCTCGCACCGGCGATGCTGATCGTCAGCGACGTTCGCGGCGACTACGCGTTTCTCAATCTCAAGGCTCCGGCCTTCGACCTGAGCGACCGCGGCGTCGCGGGTCGGCAGGTTCCGGCCGGGCTCGATGCGTTCGTGTACGCGGAGCGCGGCGTGTATCGCTCCGGCGAGCAGGTACACCTGACCGCGCTGCTGCGCGACGGGCAGGGGACCGCGGCCGCCGGCGTGCCGGTCACGTTGGTAGTGGAACGCCCGGATGGTGTCGAGTATCGCCGCGCCGTAGTGGCCGACCAGGGTGTCGGCGGCCGCTCGCTGACGGTGCCGTTGGTTTCTTCGCGCGCCGACCGGCACGTGGCGTGTCAAAGCCTACACTGATCCGAAGCGCGCCGCGGTCGGCGAGACCAGCTTCATGGTCGAGGATTACGTTCCCGACCGGTTGGAATTCAACCTCGCCTCGACCGCCAAGACCATCTCGCGCACGAGTCCGGCGCAAATCACCATCGACGGCCGCTATCTCTACGGCGCGCCGGCCGCCAAGCTCGAGCTTGACGGCGAAGTGGTGGTAAAACCCGCCAGCGAGCGGCCGAATTATCCGCGCTTCCAGTTCGGTCTGGGCGACGAAGAGGTCGAAGTCAGCCGTCAGCCGCTCGAGAATCTTCCGGAGACCGACGCGGCCGGCAAGGCACGTTTTTCCCTTACACTCGATAAGCAGCCGGTCACCACCCGGCCGCTCGAAGCACAGGTCACCGTGCGGATGAACGAACCGGGCGGCCGCGCGGTCGAACGCAAGCTCGTGCTGCCGGTAATGCCCGCCACCGCGATGATCGGCGTCAAACCGCTGTTCTCCGGCCGCTCGCTCGGCGAGGGCGACACCGCCGCGTTCGAAGTCGTGGTCGCGGCGCCGGATGGCGCGCCGGTCGCGCGCAGCGGGCTGCGCTACGAACTGCTGAAGGTCGAAACCCGTTACCAGTACTACCGGCGCGACGGTGCCTGGCAGTTCGAGCCGGTGAAGACCACGAGGCGCGTCTCCAACGGACAGTTCGACGTCGCCGCCGACCGGCCGGCCCGCCTCTCGGTGCCGTTGCAGTGGGGGCGTTATCGTCTGGAGGTCAGCACGGCGGATCGTAACGGTCCGGTGACCTCGGTCGCGTTCGATGCCGGCTGGTACGCCGAGGCGAGCGCCGACACTCCCGACCTGCTCGAGGTCGCGCTCGACAAGCCGGAATATGCGCCGGGCGACAGCATGACGGTCGCGGTCACTGCGCGCACTGCCGGCAAGGTGACGCTCAACGTCGTCGCGGACCGGCTGATCACCACCATCACCCAGGACGTGCAGCCGGGTATCGCACAGTTGCGCGTGCCGGTCGGCAGCGATTGGGGCAGCGGCGCCTACCTGGTCGCGACGTTACGGCGCCCGCTCGACACCCAGGCGCAGCGCATGCCCGGCCGCGCGATCGGCGTGCAGTGGTTCTCGATCAATCGCAAGGCCCGCACCCTCGCGCTCAACCTCGGCCTGCCATCGGTGATACGGCCAAATTCTGCGTTGCGCGTTCCGGTCAAGGTCGAAGGGTTGGCTCCGGGCGAAGAGGCACGCATTGTCGTGGCCGCGGTCGACGTCGGCATTCTCAACCTGACGAACTACAAGCCGCCGGCGCCTGACGAGTACTATCTCGGCCAGCGCCGGCTGACGACCGATCTGCGCGATCTCTACGGCCAGCTCATCGACGGTATGCAGGGCACGCGCGGACAGATCAGGACCGGTGGCGACACGCTTGGAGTCGAACTGCAAGGCTCCCCGCCCACGCAGAAGCCGCTTGCGCTCCATTCCGGAGTCGTGACGGTCGGCCCGGACGGCACGGCCGACATCGTGTTCGACGTGCCCGACTTCGCGGGAACCATCCGCGTCATGGCGGTGGCCTGGAGCAAGGATAAGGTCGGCCGCGGCGTCGGCGACCTGATCGTACGCGATCCGGTGGTGCTGACCGCGACCTTGCCGCGATTCCTGCTCACTGGCGACCGCGCGTCCATGCATCTCGATCTCGACAACGTCGAGGGATCGGCCGGCGACTATACCGTCGCGGTGCAGAGCGAGGGGCTCAACGTCGTGGGCGGCGTCGCTTCGCAGACCGTACGGCTCAATGCGCGGCAGCGGAGCGCCGTCACGGTTCCGCTGACGGCGGCTGGCAGTGGCACCGCGAACGTCACGGTGCGCATCAGCGGACCCGGCGGGTTCGCGATCGAGCGCAACTACGCGCTCGCCGTCAAACCGGCCACGCAAATTCTTGCGCGTCGGACCGTGAAGCCGCTGCCGGTAGGCGAGAGCCTGACGTTGTCGAACGACCTGTTCGCCGATCTGGTGCCGGGCACCGGACGCGTGTCGCTGTCGGTCGGGCTCTCGACCGCGCTCGATGCTGCGGCGCTCCTGGCGGCGCTCGACCGCTATCCGTTCGGCTGCTCGGAGCAGATCGCCAGCCGGGCCTTGCCGCTGCTCTATGTCAACGATCTCGCTTCAGCGGCGCATCTGGCGTTCGACACCGCGGTCGACCAGCGCGTCCGCGAGTCCATCGACCGCGTGCTGGCGCGTCAAGGCTCGAACGGCTCGTTCGGACTGTGGTCGGCGGGCGGCGACGACGTCTGGCTCGACGCCTATGTCACCGATTTCCTGACCCGGGCGCGAGAGAAGGGTTTCGCGGTGCCGATGTTGCGTTCAAGCTCGCGCTCGATCGGCTGCGCAACATCGTCGGCAACGCGCAAGACCCGGCCAAGGACGGCGGGCGCAATCTCGCCTATGCGCTCTACGTGCTGGCGCGCAATGGAGCGGCGCCGATCGGCGATCTGCGCTACTCGCCGACACCAAGCTCGACGACTTCGCGACGCCGATCGCCAAGGCGCAGCTCGCCGCGGCGCTGGCGATGCTCGGCGATCGCATGCGCGCCGAACGTATCTATGCCGCCGCGCTTGCCGCGATCAATCAGCCGGTGCCGGACGAAGGCCGCAGGACTACGGCTCGGTGCTGCGCGATGCCGCCGCTCTGGTGACGCTCGCTTCGGAAGGCGGCGCCCCGAGCGCGACCGTCACCGCCGCGGTGCAGCGGGTCGAGACCGCGCGCGGCCGGACGGCCTTCACGTCGACGCAGGAGAATGCCTGGATGGTGCTCGCCGCTCGCGCACTCGCCAAGGACGCGCAGAACGTGGCGCTCGACGTGAACGGCGAACAGCGCAAGGCGTGCTCAATCGCAACCTGCGGGCTGCCGAGCTCACGCAGCCGTTCAAGGTCACCAACGTGGGCACCGGCGGACTGCAGGCCGTGGTCACGGTGTCGGGCGCGCCGACCCAGCCGGAGCCCGCGGCCGAGCGCGGCTTCAAGATCGAGCGGCACTACTTCACGCTCGACGGCAAGCCGGTCGATGCGAGCCGCGCGAAGCAGAACGAGCGCTTCGTCGTGGTGCTGAAGATGACCGAGCCGCAGCCGCAGTTCGGCCGCGTCATCGTCGCCGACTATCTGCCGGCGGGCTTCGAGATCGACAATCCGCGGCTGGTGTCGTCCGGCGACACCGGCCGGCTCGCCTGGATCGAGGACGCCCAGGATCCGGTGCACGCCGAATTCCGCGACGACCGCTTCAGCGCGGCGTTCGAGCGCAAGGCCGACGACGCGCCGGTGTTCGCGGTGGCCTATGTGGTGCGCGCGGTGTCGCCCGGCCGCTACGTGCTGCCGCAGGCCTATGTCGAGGACATGTACCGGCCCGACCGCTTCGGCCGTACCGCAACCGGCACGGTCGAGGTGACGGCGGCAAGATGATGCTGCTTCGCAGGTTCGAGTTACGCTGACGCGTCTTAGGTCAGTCATGATGAGCGAAGATCGTGCGCGCCGACTCGCGCTCCACCTCCCCCCTTGAGGGGGAGGTCGGCGAGCGAAGCGAGCCGGGAGGGGGGTATCGTTCCGGCGGGCGAAGTTCGCAGTCACCCCCCTCCCTAACCCTCCCCCGCAAGGGGGGAGGGGACCGACCGCCGTTGCGGCGCGCTTTGCGCCTCACTGGCGTTTGCGTGGCACTGACGCTTGCGTGCGTCGCTGACGGCGTTCGCCGTCTGGGTCGCTGGCGCTCGGCGCCGCCGCCGCTCGGCGAGCATCTCAGCTTTCGACGCAGGTCGTCGACCGCAAGGACGGCTGCTGCGCCCCTACGCCACGCCCGACGGCCGCTGGCGGCTGCCGGCGACGCGCGACGACGTCGATCCGCGCTTCGTCGCGATGCTGCTGGCCTACGAGGACAAGCGCTTCCGCCAGCCATCGCGGCGTCGATCCGCTCGCGCTGGCGCGCGCCGCGCTGGCAATTCGTCGGCAACGGCCGCATCGTCTCCGGCGGCTCGACGCTGACCATGCAGGTGGCGCGGCTGCTCGAGCCGCGCACCGAGCGCACGCTTCGCGCGCCAAGCTCCGCCAGATCGTGCGCGCCATCGAGATCGAGCGCCGGCTGTCGCAAGGACGAGATCCTCGCGCTCTATCTCACGCTCGCGCCCTATGGCGGCAATCTCGAAGGCGTCCGCGCGGCCTCGCTCGCCTATTTCGGCAAGGAGCCGCGCAAGCTGACGCTCGCCGAAGCGGCACTGCTGGTCGCGCTGCCGCAGTCGCCCGAGCTGCGCCGGCCCGACCGTTCGGCCGAAGCCGCGCGCAGCGCCCGCGACCGCGTGCTCGACCGCATCGCCGCCGCGGGCGCCGTCCCGCCGGACGAGATCGAGCTGTGCCAAGCACGACCCGGTGCCGGACGGCCGCGCGCCCGATGCCGGCGCTGGCGCCGCACGCCGCCGATCAGCCGTGATGGCGGCCGCGCCCGCGCGGACGCGTGCATCGGCTGACCATCGACGCGACGCTGCAGAAAGACTCTCGAGGACCTCGCGCGCGAGCGCGCGCGCGCGCTCGGCCCCGATCTTTCGGTCGCGATCGTCGCGGTCGACAACGCCAGCGGCGAGGTGCTGGCCCGCGTCGCTTCGTCCGATTATTTCGACGAGCGCCGCGCCGGCCAGGTCGACATGACCGAGGCGCTGCGCTCGCCGGGCTCGGCGCTGAAGCCGTTCATCTACGGCCTCGCCTTCGAGGACGGCTCGCCCATCCGGAAACGCTGATCGAGGACCGGCCGGTGCGCTACGGCGCCTATGCGCCGGAGAATTTCGATCTGACGTTCCAGGGCACGGTGACGGTGCGCCGCGCGCTGCAGCTGTCGCTCAACGTGCCGGCGGTGGCGGTGCTCGACAAGGTCGGCGCCAGCCGCTTCACCGCGCGGCTGTCGCAGGCCGGCGGCTCGCTGGTGCTGCCGAAGGGCGAAGCGCCGGGCCTCGCCATGGCGCTCGGCGGCGCTCGGCATCAAGCTCTCCGACCTGCCGTGCTCTATGCGGGCCTCGCGCGCGGCGGCACCGCGCTGCCGCTCACGGAACGGCTCGACGATGCATCGGAAGCCGCCGCGCCGCGCCGGCTGCTCGATCCGGTCGCCGCCTGGTATGTCGGCAATGTGCTGCTCGGCACGCCGCCGCCGGAGAACGCCGCCGGCGGCCGCATCGCCTACAAGACCGGCACGTCCTACGGCTATCGCGACGCCTGGTCGGTCGGCTTCGACGGCAAGCGCACCATCGGCGTCTGGGTCGGCCGGCCGGACGGCGCGCCGGTGCCGGGCCTGATCGGCCGCATCGCCGCCGCGCCGATCCTGTTCGACGCCTTCTCCCGCACCGGGCAGATTGCCGGCGCCGCTGCCGGCAGCGCCGCGCGGGCGTCGCTGTTCGCCTCGACCGCGCAAACTGCCGCTGCCGCTGCAGCCATTTCCGCCCGAACGGCGCGCTCGCGAGCGACAACAGCGACGCCGCCGCTGCGCATCATGTTTCCGCCGCAACGACGCGCGGCTCGAACTCGCGACCGTCAGCGACGGCAAGCCCGATCCGCTGGCGCTGAAGATCGCCGGCGGCGTCGAGCCGCTGACCGTGCTGGTCAACGGCCTGCCGATCGCGGCGCGCGCCGACCGCCGCACGCTGTTCGTCGAGCCCGACGGGCCGGGCTTCGTCCGCCTCACCGTGATCGACGCCAAGGGCGCGATCGACAGCGTGATGGTGCGGCTGCAGTAGAGCGTCGTCGGCTACCAACGACAAGGCGGTCCACCCTCGCCAGTGGCGAGTTGCCGCGAAGCTGCCGGGTGGTGAACCGCGAGTCGCTAGCGCTTCGCGCGCCCTCCCTGGAGGAACGCCTCCGACGCGCACGGAGCGGTAACTCGGCCATGCTGTCTCTTGGATCGGACGCTGCACGCTATCGACTGGTCTCGCGCCGGCACGCTGCGCAAGCAGATGGCGCTCTACGAAAAGCACGGGCTTGCGGCGCAGAAGCGCCATTTCGGCGAGCCGCTCGCCTGGCTGGTCAGCGAGACCGGCGACGTCAACACCTACGTCCACATCTGGGTCTACGAGGACGCCGACGACCGCAGCCGAACAAGCGCGACGCGCTGTTCAAGGATCCGGAATGGCTCAAGATACATCGAGATGAACGCGGAGGCCGGCTACCTGCTCAAGCAGGAAAGCAAGCTGATGTCGCCGGCGCCGTTCGCGCCGATCAAGCGCTGAATCGACGACAGGAAGGATCGGGCAGGATGACGTAACGGCAGGCAGTGCGTTTCGATCGCAGCCGCTGCTGGCGGGACTTGGTCTGTTCGCGACCGCCAGCGCGCAGGAATTTCCGTCGCGCACCGGTCAAGATCGTGATGGGCTTTGGCGCCGGCGGGCTCGGCGACATCGCCGGCCGCGCGATCGGCCAGGTCATGTCGCAATCGATCGGCCAGCCGGTCGATCATCGAGAACATGCCGGGCGCGGGCGGCGCGACCGCGGCGCTGCACTGTCGCGCGCGCGGCGCCGGACGGCCATACGATGCTCTGGGTCAGCAGCCAGAACGCCATCGCGCCGTCGATGTTCAAGACGCTGCCCTACGACTGGTCGCGCGACTTCACGCCGATCGGCCCGATGGCGACCTTCGACTTCGTGCTGTTCGTGCCACAAGGACAGCCCGCTCAAGACCGTGCGCGACGTGATCGACGCGGCCAAGAACAATCCCGACAAGTTCAACTTCGGCTCGATCGCGGTCGGCACCGCGCAGAATCTGTCGACGCTGAAGTTCGTGTCGATGGCCGGGCTCAAGGTGCCGACCGTGCCGTTCCGCACCACCGGCGAGGTCATGACCGGGCTGCTCTCCGGCAACATCCAGGCGGCGTTCGAGACCATTCCGGGCGCCATCGGCCAGATCAACGGCGGCGCGATGCGGGCGATCGCGGTGTCGTCGAACAAGCGCAATCCGTTCCTGCCGGACGTGCCGACCATCGCCGAGAGCGGCGTGCCGAACTACTGGACCTATTCGTGGAACGGCATGGTGGCGCCGGCCAAGACCCCGCCGGCCGTGGTTGCGCGGCTCAACAAGGAGATCAACGGCGCCATCGCGACGCCGGAAATGCAGAAGCGCTTCCGCGAGCTGATCATGGAGCCGCGCACCGGCACGCCGGAGGATTTGCAGAAAATCTACGAGACCGACGTCGCGATGTGGCGCAAGATCATCACCGAGGCGAACATCCAGCCCAATTGACCGGGCCTCGACGGCACGAGGAGATCTGCCATGAACACCGTTCCGAAGATCGACACCGCGCAACTGCGCGCAGCCGCCGCCCGGCATCGATCCGGCGGAGTGGGAGACCCGCGTCGATCTCGCGGCCTGCTACCGGCTGGTCGATCATCTACGGAATGACCGACCTGCACCTCAACCACATCTCGGCGCGCGTGCCGGGCAAGGAGGAGCATTTCCTGATCAATCCGTTCGGCATGATGTACGAGGAGATCACCGCGTCGTCGCTGATCAAGGTCGATCTCGACGGCAACATCATCGCCAACGCCAATCCGAGTACGGCGATCAATCTGCCGGGCTACGTCATCCACAGCGCGATCCACGGCGCGCGCCACGACGTCGGCTGCGTGCTGCACACCCACACCAATGCCGGCATGGCGGTGTCGGTGCTCAAATGCGGGCTGCTGCCGCTGACGCAGACCGCGATGCGCTGGGGCAAGGTCGCCTATCACGACTTCGAGGGCGTGGTGGTCGATCTCGACGAGCGCAAGCGGCTGGTCGAGAACCTCGGCGACTGCGAGGTGATGATCCTGCGCAATCACGGCCTGCTCGCGGTCGGCGCAGACCATCGGCCAGGCGTTCAACAACATCTACCGGCTGGAGCGCGCCTGCCAGACGCAGCTTCTGGCGATGGCCTGCAACAGCGAGATCGGCATGCCGCCGCAGCAGGTGATCGACGCGGTCGAACGCCCAGCTCACCGTGCATGCCGTCGCCCGACGCCACGGGCAAGAAGCGGCCGCACGGCTCGCTGGAATGGCCGGCGCTCAAGCGGATGCTCGACCGGCGCGATCCGTCGTACAGGACCTGACGCGCCAGCTCCTGCGCAGCGCGAGCTCGAGTCGCGCGAATATGCCGATCTCCGCCGCGTGGCCGGGCGAGGTCCGTGCGGCACGCGTGCCGGTCATGCTACGGCGCGCGCGGCGACATTCGCGCACGGATAGGGCAGGATGTCGGCAGCCTCACGACCGGCAACGAACGCGATTGCGAATCGCGGAGCGACGGCTCAATGGCCGCCGCGATCGTCGACTTGCGGCGGCCTCGCACGGGCGCGCCGTCGGCGGTGCTGATCGCTGACCGCGCTGCTGCGCCTTCCTGCCGGGCTTCTTCCAGATCCCGCCGATCGACCGCGACGAGGCGCGCTTCGCGCAGGCCACCAAGCAGATGCTGGAGACCGGCGATTACGTCGACATCCGGTTCCAGGACGAGGTCCGCTACAAGAAGCCGGTCGGCATCTACTGGCTGCAGGCCGGCGTCGTCAAAGCCGCCGAGGCGCTCGGCGTCCGCAGACGCGCGACCAGCGAATCTGGCTCTATCGCATTCCCTCGCTCGTCGGCGCGATCGGCGCGGTGCTGCTGACCTACTGGGCGGCGCTCGCCTTCGTGTCGCGCCGCGCCGCGGTGCTGGCCGGCCTGATGATGGCGAGCTCGATCCTGCTCGGCGTCGAGGCGCGGCTCGCCAAGACCGACGCGATGCTGCTGCTCACCGCGTCGCCGCGATGGGCGCGATGGCGCGCGTCTATCTCGGCGAGCGGCGCGACCGCGTCGTCCGGACGCCGCGCGCTGGACGCTGCCGGCGATCTTCTGGACCGCGCTCGCCGCGGGCATCCTGCTCAAGGGCCCGCTGATCCTGATGTTCGTCGGGCTTGCGATCGTGGCGCTCGCGATCATCGACCGTTCGGTGCGCTGGCTCGTGCGCGCTGCAAGCCGCTCCCGGCCTGATCTGGCTCGTGCGTGCTGGTGCTGCCGTGGTTCCTCGCCATCATCGGCCGGGCCGGCAACGACGTTCTTCGCCGAGTCGGTCGGCCGCGACCTGCTCGGCAAGGTCGGTCAGCGGGCAGGAGGCGCACGGCGCGCCGCCCGGATACTACTTCGCTGCTGTTCTGGCTGACGTTCTGGCCCGGCGCGACGCTCGCCGCCATGGCGGTGCCCGCGCGTCTGGGCGGCGCGGCGCGAGACGGGCGCGAAATTCCTGCTCGCCTGGATCGTGCCGTCCTGGATCGTGTTCGAACTCGTCGTCACCAAGCTGCCGCACTACGTGCTGCCGCTCTATCCCGCGATCGCGATCCTGATCGCCGGCGTGGTCGACGAACGGCGGCCTGTCGCGCGCCCGCTGGCTGCAGCCGGGCGGATCGGATGGTTTCTGGTGCCGTTGCTTGGGGGGCTTGGCGGCCTGGCGGCATCTGATCGTGGTCGGACGGCAGCTCGGTTTGCTGGCCTGGCCGGTGATCGGCGCCGCCTGCGTGATTCGGCTTTCTGCGCTTGGCGGTTCTACGAGAGCCGACGGCGCGGAAACATCGCTGCTGCGCGCGATCGCCGCCGGCATCCTGCTCGGCATTCGCAATCTTCGGCCTGATCATGCCGTCGCTGACGCAGCTGTTCCCGAGCGCGACGCTGGCGCGCGTCCTGCGCGACAGCGGCTGCCACGCGCCGGTGGCGGCTGCGGCCGGCTACCACGAGCCGAGCCTGGTGTTCCTCGCCGGCACCTCGACCGAGCTGACCGACGGCACCGGCGCCGCCGAGTTTCTGCGCGGCGGCGATTGCCGCTTCGCCTTCGTCGAGTCCCGGCATGAGCAGGAATTTCTCGCAGCGCGCCGAGGCGATCGGCCTGCGCTATGATGCGGGACCGCGCGTCAGCGCGATCAACGTCGGCACCGGCAGCCGGTCACCATTGCGGTCTATCGCTCGCGGAGCTCGCCATGAGCTTCACCGACGCACAAGCCGGCGATGGCCGGCGGCGACGCACCGTTTCCGCAACGGGTCCGGAAGCAATGTCGCGACCTGGATCGCGTTTCTGCGCCGGCCCCCGCGCGAGGCGCCGGCCGCGGCTTGGTGGCGGACGGTGCATCCCAGCATCACCGCGGGCGTGGTGGTGGCTGTCGTCGGCCTCATGGTTGCGTTCGACTCCCGGGCGATCACGGCGGCGCGTCAGCTGCCGCTGCGGCTCATCGAGGTCTTCGACTGGCTCACCGATTTCGGCAAAGCGGGCTGGTTTCTCTGGCCGATCGGGTTGCTGCTCATCGCCATCCCGTTTCTGGCCACGCCGTCGCTGCCGCAACGGTCACGGCTGGTGCTGGCGTCGCTGTCGATCAAGCTGACGTTCGTGTTCCTGGCGATCGGCCTGCCCAGCCTGTTCGTCTCCATCGTCAAGCGGATCATCGGCCGGCCCGGCCGTTCGTCGAGGGGATTGCCGATCCTTTCCTCTACGTGCCGTTCGGCTGGCGGGTCGACTATGCCAGCCTGCCGTCCGGCCACGCGACCACGGCGTTCGCCGTCGCGGTCGCCATCGGCGCGCTCTGGCCGCGCACCCGCGTGGTGATGTGGACCTATGCGCTGCTGATCGCGGTGAGCCGGGTCGTGCTCACGGCGCATTACCCCAGCGACGTGCTGGCCGGCGCGCTTGTCGGCGCGTTCGGCGCGCTGCTGGTGCGCAACTGGTTTGCGGCCCGGCGGCTGGGGTTCGCCCTCGGCCCCGATGGCGGGATCCGGCCGCTGCCGGGGCCGTCGCTGCGGCGCATCAAAACGGTTGCCCGGCAGCTTTTCGCCCCATAAAAGCAGCCGCGACCGCCGATCCGGCGGACAAAGATACAGCGGAGACCATGAGCGAAACGCGCAGCGAAACCCCGCCGGCGGTGTCGATCGTCGTTCCGGTCCGGAACGAGGCCGGCAACATCACGCCGCTGGTCGCCGAGATCGTCGAGGCGCTCGGCAAATCGCCGAATTTCGAGGTCATCTACGTCAACGACGGCTCGACCGACAACACCGAGGCCGAGCTGACATTGCTGATGGCGAGCCGGCCGTGGCTGCGCCAGATCAGGCATCAGACCTCGTGCGGGCAGTCGGCGGCGGTGCGCACCGGCGTGCGCTACGCGCGCGCCCCAGTCGTCGTCACGCTCGACGGCGACGGCCAGAACGATCCGGCGTTCATCCCGGCGCTGCTCAAGGCGCTTGAGGTCGGGAACGCGCGTCGGCCTCGTCGCCGGCCAGCGCATCGGGCGCAAGACCACCGGCTTCAAGCGGTTCCAGTCGCGCGTCGCCAATGGCGTGCGCAGCGTCGTGCTGCGCGATGGCACGCGCGACACCGGCTGCGGCCTCAAGGCGTTCCGCCGCGACGTGTTTCTGGCGCTGCCGTATTTCGACGGGCTGCACCGGTTCCTGCCGGCGCTGGTGCGCCGCGAGGGATACGATGTGGCCTATGTCGACGTGGTCGACCGTCCGCGCCTCCACGGTACGTCGAACTACGGCCTGTGGGACCGGCTGTGGGTCGGCATCCTCGATCTGTCCGGCGTCTGGTGGCTGATCCGCCGGCGCCGCGAAGTGCCTGAAGTGTTGGAGGTGAAACGGCATGCTGATTGATCTCGTGCAATCGGTCGGCAGCTACCTGCATGACGTGTTCGTCGCCAAGTTCCAGTGGTGGGTGCTGCTCGGCTATCTGGCGCAGGTCATGTTCACGATGCGCTTCGTGGTGCAGTGGATCGCCTCCGAGCGCGCCGGCAAGATGGTGATGCCGATCGCGTTCTGGTTCTTCTCGATCGGCGGCGGGGTGCTGCTGTTCGGCTACGCGCTCTACATCCGCGACCCGGTGTTCATCCTGGGGCAGGGGTTCGGCGTGTTCGTCTATGTGCGCAATCTCTATTTCGAATTGCGCGACCGGCGCAAAGCGATGCACGCGGCGTAGCGGCAGCTGTGCGTGCTCCAAGAGGCTCGGCGCGGCGGACGGCATCTCATTCGCGGAAGTGCACCGCTAGCCAAATCGTGTGGCATCCGGCCTCGGTCCAGGCGACCCGGTGCCGGCGGTGCGCCGGGATCAGAACGTGATCGCCGCGCCCGAGCCTGCGCGGCTCGGCCTCGCCCTCAAACAGCAGGCCGGCGGCGCCTTGCAGCACCACGACCCATTCGGGCCAGTCCTGGTCGTACCAGAACCCTTTCGGGCTCGCGTGCGCACGCGAGACAATGCGCTCAATCCGGACATTTGGCGAACTGGCAAGCTCGTCAATCTGCTCTTCCGGCAGGTCTCGCGGGATGTCGGCGAACAGGTTGGTCGTGATGGAAGGCATCGCCAATTGAACACCGAAGCCAGATCGCTTCACACGTCCAGCAGATCGTCGCTCGGCGAACTCCGCCTTCTCCTGGATGAAGTCGAAGCGCGCTTCCGGCTTGTTGCCCATCAGCCGCTCGACCGAGCTCGTCGGTGTCCTTGCGCTCGTCCGTCGACCACCATCGACGCGCAGCAGCGTGCGCTTGCGCTGGGTCCATGGTGGTTTCCTTGAGCTGGCCCGCCATCATCTCGCCGAGCCCCTTGAAGCGGCCGACCTCGACCTTGGCGTTGGCGTGGAATTCCTTCTTCAGGAGTTCGTCCTTGTGCTTGTCGTCGCGCGCATAGAACGGTCTTGCCGCCGTGGCGTGAGGCGGTAGAGCGGCGGCACCGCGAGATAGAGGTGGCCGTTGTCGATCAGCTTCGGCATCTGGCGGTAGAAGAACGTGATCAGCAGCGAGGCGATGTGGGCGCCGTCGACGTCGGCGTCGGTCATCACGATCACCTTCTCGTAGCGCAGGTCCTCGTCGCGATAGTGCGCGCCGGTGCCGCAGCCGAGCGCCTGCATCAGGTCGGCGAGCTGCTGGTTCTGCGCGAGCTTGTCCTTGCCGGCGGAGGCGACGTTGAGGATCTTGCCGCGCAGCGGCAGGATCGCCTGCGAGGCGCGGTCGCGCGCCTGCTTGGCGGAGCCGCCGGCCGAGTCGCCCTCGACGATGAAGATCTCGGAGCCTTGCGCCGCGGTGTTGGTGCAGTCGGCGAGCTTGCCGGGCAGGCGCAGCTTGCGCACCGCGGTCTTGCGCGAGATTTCCTTTTCCTGCCGGCGGCGGATGCGCTCGTCGGCGCGCTCGACCACGAAGTCGAGCAGCTTGTTGGCCTGCATCGGATTGCCGGCGAGCCAGTGGTCGAACGGATCCTTGATCGCCTTCTCGACGATGCGGGTGGCTTCGGCGGTGGCGAGGCGGTCCTTGGTCTGGCCCTGGAACTCCGGCTCGCGGATGAACACCGACAGCATGCAGCGCCGGCGCCGGTCATCACGTCGTCGACGGTGATCGAGGCCGCGCGCTTGCCCTGGCCGATGCGCTCGGCGTGGTCCTTGAGGCCGCGCGAGCAGCGCGCTGCGCAGGCCGGACTCGTGCGTGCCGCCGTCCGGCGGTCGGGATGGTGTTGCAATAGGAGGAGAGAAAGCCGTCGGCGTCGGCGGTCCAGGCGACCGCCCATTCGGCCGCGCCGTGCTTGCCGATCTTGCCGGCGCTGCCGGTGAAGATGTCGGGATGGACCAGCGTGGCGCTCGTGGATGGCTGCGCGCTGAGATAGTCCTTGAGGCCGTCGGCGAAATGGAAGCGTCGCCTTCTCGGGCACGTCCTCGACGCCGCGCAGGAGCTCCTGGGCGCACGACCAGCGGATCTCGACGCCGCCGAACAGATAGGCCTTGGAGCGCGACATCTTGAAGATGCGCTCCGGCCGGAAATGCGCCTTCGCGCCGAAGATCTCCGGGTCGGGCCGGAAGCGGACCTTGGTGCCGCGGCGGTTGGGCGCGCGGCCGATCTTTTCCAGCTTGCCCTTCGGCTTGCCGCGCTCGAACACCATGCGGTAGAGCGTCTGCTCGCGCGCGACCTCGACCTCCATGCGCTCGCGACAGCGCGTTGGCGACCGACACGCCGACGCCGTGCAGGCCGCCCGAGGTCTCGTAGACTTCGGAATCGAATTTGCCGCCGGCGTGCAGCGTGCACATGATCACTTCGAGCGCGGACTTGTTCTTGAACTTCGGATGCGGGTCGACCGGGATGCCGCGGCCGTTGTCGGTCACGGTGACGAAGCCGTCGGCCTCCATCTCGACGTCGATGAAGGTGGCGTGGCCGTCCAGCGCCTCGTCCATGGAATTGTCGATCACCTCGGCGAACAGGTGATGCAGCGCCTTCTCGTCGGTGCCGCCGATATACATGCCGGGCCGCCGGCGCACCGGCTCGAGACCTTCCAGCACCTCGATGTGCGCGCGGTATAGCCGGCCTCGCGCCGCCGCGCGCTGGGCTTGGCGCGCGCGCTTGGCCCGTGCGCGGCGAGCGGCGCGGCGCGGCGCGCAGATCCGCGAACAGGTCGCGAGTCTTGCTGCCGGTTCTTGGCGGCGGGTTTTGGCGGCTGCTTTGGCGGCATTGCATCTTGGCCATCGGTTCCATGGGTTGGCGACGGCGGCGAATCGAATTAGGGGTGACTATGCCACGGACGGTGGCCGCATCGTGATGCACCGCATCTCCTGAAAGTGATGCGAGCAGCAGTTGACGCGCCGGCAGGCATATGGTGCCGGAACATTACGATCAATTCATTTTGATGCCACCGGAAGGCCGCCGCCGGTGCCACGATCAGTTGCCAAATTCATGCGTTGCCAAGATTCAGACTTGCCGAAACCAAGAGGAGCCCGCCATGTTCGATCTCAACCGTCTGCTGAACGTGCAGTCGTCCCGCCGCCACCGCCGATTTCCAGCGCCATGCTCGAGCTGGAAGCTGCTGCGCGGCAGCCACGAATTTCCCGGGCCCGGACGGCGGCACCTGCATCAACGAAGCGGCGATCGTCGCCGCCGGTTATCCGTATCGCTCGGTGCAGTCGGTCGACGATTGTCCGTCGTCGTTCTCGCGTCCGATGTCGCTGTTCGCGCATGTGCCTCAACGACGCGCTCGACGACGAACTGCGGCAGGAAGTTGCTGCTGCCGTTCGTGACGCGCCTCGCGGGCTCCGCCGACTCGCCGAGGTCGAAATGGAGCGTGCGCAGTATGCTGATGACGCGCATCGTCACCGACATCCTCGCGCCCGCGCTCGCGCAGGCCGGGCTGAACCGAGCTGGCCGACCGTTGCCGCTCGATCACGCACGCCGCAGGAGCTGGTTGCGATCGCGCACATGCCATCCGCAGCGAAGCGCGGCTCAACAACGGCGTGCACCTGCTGCTGATCGCCGCCTGCGACCACGCCGCCGATGCCGGCCGAGCAATGGCTGCTCGGCGCGTGCCGACCGACAGTCGTGCTCAGCGCATCGCACGTCGTCGGCGAGGTTGCGGCCGCGGTGTCCGACCACGTCCCGCCGTGCGATCGCGACCGCGCGACCGCCGACGTCTACCGGCAGGCGGCCGTCGATCCTCGAGGCTGCGCTCGAAGATCGGAAATCAGGCCGACATGACCGGCGACGAAATGGCGATGCTCCGGCTGGACGACGCCAAGCAGGCGGCGGCAAACCGCGAGCGGGAGGCCGCTCGTGACGGAGCCGGCTCGCTCGTGGCCTGGGACAATTCGCGGCGGTCTGGCCTTGCCACGAACAATGCGGCAGGGCTAAACCCTGACGGTTATGTCAGGATCGCCCTCGCCGCATGTTCGCAAGCCTCGAGGCCTTACGCCCACCAGATCGTCGAGTTCGTGCACGACCACGAGGCCTGGGCCGCGCCGGTCGTGTTCGCGCTCGCCTTCGGCGAGTCGCTCGCCTTCATCTCGCTGCTGATCCCGGCCTGGGCGGCGCTGGTCGGCATCGGCGTGCTGATCGCGTCGGGCGACCTCGAACTTCTGGCCGATCTGGGTGGCGGGCTCGCTCGGCGCGGCGTTCGGCGATTGGCTGTCCTACTGGATCGGCGTCAAGCTCGGTCCGCCGGTGGCGCACATCTGGCCGCTGTCGCGCCATCCCGATCTGATCCCGACGGGCGAGCGCTTCGTGAAGACGTTGGGGCGTGCTCGGCGATCTTCATCGGCCGCTTCTTCGGACCGTTGCGGGCGTCGGTGCCGCTGGTCGCCGGCATTTTCGCGATGCCGTATCTGGAGCTTCCAGTTCGCGAACTTCACCTCGGCGTTTCTGTGGGCCGGCCGTGCTGCTGACGCTCGGCGATGCGTGCGAAGATCGTTCTGGCATCGGCGTAGCGTCAGTCGAAGTGCGCTGTCGGGTGGCAGTTGATCGCGTGCGTCCGGCTGGCATTCACTGAGCTTGCGCAGCACCGCGCCGACGATGTTGGAATAGTCGTCGGTCCACACCCACTGCTTCGGGTCCGGCTCGCTGCAGCTCCCATTCGCGAGGATTGGCGAGCATGCCGAAATCCTCCTCGCTCGCGCGCCACCGCTGCGACCGTGCCGGCATACTTGTACGGGTGGCTTCGTCGAGATCGACGCTGTCGTGAACGCGGGTGATCAGCCCGTTGGCGGCCGCGATGCCGGCCACCACCGAGGCGAGCTCCAGATGCCGGTTCGAGACGTGCAGCACCACCATGCCGTGCGGCGCGAGCTTCTTCAGGTAGATCGCCATCGCTTCGCGCGTCAGCAGGTGGATCGGAATGGCGTCGGACGAGAAGGCATCGACGACGATGAGGTCGTAGGCTGCCGTCCGGCGCGTCCGCGAGCGTGAGCCGGGCATCGCCGAGCATGATCGGGACATCGGGCCGGCATTCGCGACAGGAAAGTGAACAGGCTGCGGATCGCGCGCGATGCGGATCATCGCCGGGTCGATCTCGTAATAGGTGCACGGTGTCGTCCGGGCTCGGCGCGGCAGGCCAGCGTGCCGGCGCCGAGCCCGATCACCGCGTAGCGGATCGGCGCGCGGTCGGCGCGCGCGCGCACCGCCTCGAACGTCTGCGCGATCGCGGAGCCGTCGAAGTAGTAGAGCAGGGGCTCCGGTCGGCCGGTCGACCGGCTGCCCGGCGTCGTCGCGGATGCGCTGTGCGCCGTGCATGCGTGGTGCCGTGCTGCAGCAGCGCGAAAGCGGCCGTCGGACGATCTCCGACGATCTTGATGACGCCGAAGAAGCTGCGGACCGACTGCGCGCTCGACTGCTCGAACGCGACATGCGTTGGCCGATCAGGACGAACGCGACGATGGCGGCGAACGGCAGCGGCGCGCGCCAGAACAGCACGCATGCGAGCAGCAGCGCCGAACACGATCCGGTTGAAGGCTGCCTCGGTCATCACCGCGATTGAGCTGGCGACGACCAGAACAGCACGCGCCGCGCCCGCGGCGATCACCGCCGAACAGGCCGATGCGCACGATCGCGTTGCTGCGGCAGCGCACAGTCCCGGCCGGCACAGCACGGCGAGCGCGATCAGGATCGGATATTCGGCCACCCAGTCGAAGACGTATGCGGCGCAATCAGCGCGGCCGCGATGCCGCCGATCATGCCGCCGGCCGACATCCAGAGATAGAAGCCGGTGAGATAGCGCGGCGCCGGCCGTCGCCGCGCCAGCTCGCCGTGGCACACCAGCGCGCAGACGAAGAACACCACGAGATGGACCGCGATCAGCCCGACGATGGTCTTGAACGGATCGAACACGACGACGCGCGACGAGGCCGATGATGAAGAGCGGCTGGACATCGACCGACGAGCCAGTGCGGAATGATCGGGCGCCGCGCGAAGACGATGACGAAGGTCAGGAGGTAGAGCGCGAGCGGCAGCACCCACAGCAGCGGCACCGCCGCGACGTCGGTCGAGATGTGGGCGGTGACGGCGACCAGCAGGCCCGACGGCACGGCCGCGAGCGCCACCCAGGTCGCGGCATCGCGCCAGGTCGGCGGCGCCGCTTCGGCGGCATCGCCGTCGGCCGCCGTGCCGGCAGCCGATGCGGGCGAGCGCCACAGCAGCACGCCGCAGCCGGCGATCAGCGCGATCAGGACGACAGAACCCGAGCGACCACAGCCGGGTCTGGTCGCCGAGCCGGATGAACGGCTCGACCAGCACCGGATAGGACAGCAGCGCCAGGAAGCTGCCGACATTGCTCGCCGCATAGAGGAAGTAGGGGTCGTTCGGCGGCCGGGTGGTCGGTGCGCGCGAACCACGCCTGCAGCAGCGGGCCATTGGCGGAGAGCGCGAAGAACGGCAGGCCGATCGAGACCGCGAACAGGCCGATCAGCCAGAACGCCTCGCCGACCGCGGGCGGGCGTGCCCCAGCCGGACGCGATCGAGAGCGGCAGCGTGAAGCACGCGGCGACCATCACCGCGAGATGCACGATGACCGACGCCGCGGCCCGGCAGCATAGCGCGTCAGCAGATGGGCGTAGGCGTAGCCGGCCAGCAGCGCGCGCCTGGAAGAACACGATCGCCACCGACCACACCGCCGGCGCGCCGCCGAGCCGCGGCAGCACCATCTTGGTGAACATCGGCTGCACCGCGAACAGCAGCGCGGCGCTGACGAAGATCGCGCTCGCGAACACGGCGAGCAGCAAGGCGTAGGCACGCGCCGTCGTGTGCGGCGCTTCGTTCAGCGGAAGGTCGGGGGCGGTCATTTGCGGGATGTGAACTCGATCAGTCGAGGCGCATCGGCCTGGGCCGCGGCAGATGCGTGAACAGGAGCCTTTTACGTGGTTCGGCGATGGGATGCCATGCAATCGGTGCGCTTCAGCTGAGCAGGCGCCGAGGAATCTTATCACCGGTCTCGCGGCTCGCGCATTCGGCGGCAAACGGCCGCATCGCGATACCGTAGCTTCGTCGCCACGTTTCATCGCCCAGGCGCAGCCGCCTTGTCGGCATCCTCGCCGCGGCTTGTTCCGAACCCGCTGTGGGAGATAGCATTCATGCGATTCTACGCCGCGGCACGGACAAGCAAGCGAGAACGGGAACGCCTGAGGGAACCATGACCGAGCCAACAGCAGTGACGCGCCGATCGGTCCTTGCAGGCGCCGCGGCCGCGACCGCCCTGACGCCTTTAGCCGCGGGTCTCCCGGCAAGCGCCGCCGCGCCGCAATCCAACAAGCAGGCGCCGGGCTGGTACCGTTATAAGGTCGGCACCACCGAGGTGACCGTCGTGACCGATGGCGCATTCGGCAATCCGCTGACCGACACGTTCGTGCGCAACGTCAAGCCTCCCGAGGTCAACAAGGCGCTGGAGGCCATGTTCCTCCCGAAGGACAAAGTGACGGTCCCTTACACGCCGATCGTGGTGAACACCGGCAGCAAGCTCGTCGTCATCGATACCGGGCTCGGGCCCGGGCTCTATGAGAAGCAGAACGGCATCGTCGGCCAATTCCATACCAATCTCGCCGCCGCCGGCTTCGACCGCGCCGCGGTCGATACCGTGATCATTTCCCACTTCCACGGCGACCACATCAACGGACTGGTCACTGCCGACAACAAGCCAGCGTTCCCGAACGCCGAAGTGCTGGTGCCGGCCGGCGAGTGGAAATTCTGGAACGATCCCGGCGAGGAGAGCAGGGCAACCGGCAATGCTCTGGTCGAGAACAACTTCAAGAACATCAAGCGGGTGTTCGGCGCGCTCGGCAACAAGGTCACGCAATACGACCCCGGCAAGGAAGTCGTGCCTGGCATCACCTCGATGGCGACGTATGGCCACACGCCGGGCCACGTCTCGCATGTCATTTCGTCCGGGAGCGCCGCCGTCATGGTGCAGGCGGACGTGACCAACGTGCCGCTGTTCGTGCAGAATCCGGGCTGGTTCATTCAGTTCGACATGGACGGGCCGGTGGCGGAGGCGACGCGGCGGAAGTTCTACGACATGCTGGTCGCCGATAAGATGCTGGTGCAGGGCTTCCACTATCCGTTCCCGTCGCTCGGCCATATCGAGAAAGCCGGCACCGGCTATCGAATTGTCACGGTCCCCTGGAACCCGACCATCTGACCGCTGCGATGCCGGCCATGAAGAGCCGCCCAGAGGACCGTCCTCTTGGGCGGCTTCTTTGCCGTGAGCGCCTGAGTTAACATGCTGGCCGACCGCCCGAGCGCGACGACTCGCAACGATAGGGCGGCGATCTGGAGGAACGCGATGACTGAATACACCCGACGCACTGCACTGACCGGCGTTGCCGCGGCCGCCACTACAGCCATCGTCCCAATCGGCGCAGCATCGCCTGTGCACGCCGCCGCGCCCGCGGCAGGTAAGCAGGCGCCGGGCTTCTACCGCTACAAGCTCGGCGACTTCGAGATCACCGTCATCACTGATGGCGCCAATCGCATGAAGCTGCCGGACAACTTGGTGAAGAACGCCACCAGAGACCAGGTCAACGAGGCGCTTGCCGCCGCGTACCTGGAAAAGGACGTGTTCGTCGGCCCGTACAATCCGATCGTGGTCAACACGGGCCAGAAGCTCGTGCTGATCGATACCGGCACCGGCGAGGCCGCCTTCAATTCCTCCAAAGGGGCGAGCGGGCAGTTCCTGACCAATGCGGCTGCTGCCGGGATCGATCCCAAGTCAATCGACGCCGTCATCGTCTCGCATTTCCACGGCGATCACATGAACGGCCTGCTCAGGGCCGACAACTCGTTGACGTTTCCCAACGCCGAGATCCTGGTGCCGGCGGCCGAAATGAAATTCTGGATGGACGACGGCGAGATGAGCCGCGCTCCTGCGGGCCGCATGGAGGGATTGTTCAAGAACGCCCGTCGGCTGCTGCAGGGCGAGGTCATGAAGCGGCTGCGCACCTACGACGAGGGCAAGGAGGTCCTGCCGGGCATCACCGCAGTGGGCACCCACGGTCATTCGGCCGGGCACAATTCCCACATCGTCGCCTCCGGCGCAAAACAGGTGTTCGTGCAGGCCGACGTTACCCACGTGCCGTTCCTGTTCGCGCGCAATCCAGGCTGGCATGCCTTCTACGACCAGGATCCGGTCATGGCGGAGGCAACGCGCCGCAAGGTCTACGACATGCTGGCCGCCGACCGGATGATGGTGCAGGGCTTCCATTATCCGTTCCCCGCGCTGGCCTATGTGGAGAAGAGCGGCTCGGGGTATCGCGAAATTCCGGTGCCGTGGAATTCGGCCATCTGACCGAAACGCAACGCCGCGACATGGGGCCGCCCTTCAGGGCGGCCTTTTCTTTGGGCCGCGTTCGTTGCCGGACTTGCCGATGCATCGCTCCGGGGCGTAGCTTTTTTTTTAATGGGTCCGCACGAGGCCTGCCTGTTTGGGAGGACACACATGACCGAACTATCTCGCCGCACGCTGCTTGAGGGTGCCGCCACCATCGGCGCGGCTGCACTGGCTCCGGCGCTTGCATCGTCATCCGCGCAGGCCGCGGCACCGCCGACCGGCAAGCAGGCGCCGGGCTACTACCGCTACAAGGTCGGCGACTTCGAACTGACGCAGATTTCCGACGGCGGCCGCACCTTCCCGATGCCGGACAGCTTCGTCCGCAACGTGCCGAAGGAGCAGGCGCTCGCAGCGGCCGAGGCCGCCTACATGCCGAAGGGCATGATCTCGGTGCCGTTCAACCCGGTGGTGGTCAACACCGGCTCGAAGCTCGTGCTGATCGACACCGGATTTCCGGCGGGAGCGGGCCCGACCATTGGACTCCTTCAGGCCAACATGGCGGCGGCCGGCATCGATCCCAAGGCGGTGGACATCGTCGTGCTGTCGCATCTGCATCCCGACCATATCAACGGCGTGAAGAACGCCGACGGCACGCTCGCGTTCCCGAATGCCGAGATCAAGGCCCCGGCCGCCGACTGGGCGTTCTGGCTGAGCGACGAGAACATGGCCAAGGCGCCCAACCAGATGATGAAGGACTACTTCGCCAACACGCGTAAAGTTCTCTCCGACATCGCCGGCAAGGTGACGCGCTACGACTGGGGCAAGGAAGTCGCGCCCGGCATCACCGCGATCGACGCGCACGGCCATACTCCGGGTCACACCGCCTTTGCGGTGTCGTCCGGCAACGGACGGGTGCTGGTCCAGTCCGACGTCACCAACATTCCGGAGTTCTTCCTGCGCAACCCCGACTGGCACGTCGCATTCGACATCGACCCGGTGCAAGGCGGCGGCGACGCGCCGCAAGTTCTATGACATGGCTGCCGCCGAGAAGGCCCTGATTGCAGGCTTCCATTTCTCCTTCCCCTCGCTGGGGTACGTGGAGAAGGACGGCAGCGGATATCGGCTGGTGCCGGTGGCGTGGAAATTCGCCCTCTGACCCTGGTCGAGGGCTGGCGTCCTCGCCGGCCGCCCAAAGGGGCGGCCGCTTTTTGCGATCGGTTTCCGGCTCGTGCGCCGATTCGGTTGACGGCCGCGCGGTTGCCGGACTATACGGCCGCCCATGACGATGATCGACCGATGCACAATGCGCCGCCGCCGCGCCCTCGCGGTGCGGGCGTATTGCGGTTGATCGCAACGCGTGCCGCCGGACGGGCTCCGCGGCACTGACATTCGCCAGCCGCCAGTGGAGTGGATTTGACATTCGCTACCCAGCGGGCCGCAAGCTCGGAAAGCGAATGTCAAATCCAAACTCCACTGGAATCATAGATTTGCTGGTGGTCCTTAATTCCAACATTCGCAAAAGTGCCTGCCAAAAGGGGATGCGAATGTTGGAATTGGACCACCAGCCTTCCGGTAGGATGACCTGTTCGACGGGAGGCTGAGCCATGGCCGCAGCGGCCGACACAACGTCCAAAGCCAGGATCGGTGTTCTGGGCGCATCCGGATATACCGGCGCGGAGCTTGTGCGTCTGCTGCTGCGCCATCCGCGCTCCGAGATCGTGCTGCTCACCGCCGATCGGCGCGCCGGGCAGGAGATGGCGCAGGTCTTTCCACAATTCTCTCCCTACAGGCTGCCGAAGCTGATTGCGCTCGACGGCATCGACTGGGCCGGGCAGGGGCTCGACGTCGCGTTCTGCGCGCTGCCGCACGCCACCACACAGAAGGTAATCGCCGAACTGTTGAGGCAGGCGCCCAAGACGCGGGTGGTCGATCTCTCCGCCGACTTCAGGCTCGCCGACCCGGCCGCTTATGCGCGCTGGTACGGCCACGAGCACCACGCGCCGCAGCTTCAGCCGGAGGCGGTTTATGGTCTCGCCGAGGTCTACCGCGATCAGGTCAAGGCGGCGCGGCTTGTCGCCAATCCGGGCTGCTACACCACCTGTGCGCAGCTTGCGCTCATTCCGCTTCTGCGCCAGCGCGCGATCGATCCCGACGAGATCGTGATCGACGCCAAGTCCGGCATGACCGGTGCGGGCAGGGCGCCGAAGGAGGAAATGCTGTTCTCGGAAGTGTCGGAAGGTTTCCACGCCTACGGCGTCGGCCATCATCGCCACATGGCGGAGCTTGACCAGGAGTTCGGCAAGGCCGCCGGCCGGCCCGTCACCGTGACGTTCACGCCGCATCTCGTGCCGATGAACCGCGGCATCCTGTCGACGATCTACGTGCGCGGCGCCAAGGACGCCGCGGCTGGAGACGTGCCGCAGGCGCTGCATGCGATCCTGGACAAGGCCTATGCGGGCGAGCCGTTCGTGCACGTTCTGCCGTTCGGGCAGATGCCGCACACCCGGCACGTGCGCGGCTCCAACATGACGTTCCTCGGAGTGGCCAAGGACCGTATCCCGGGCCGCGCCATCGTCGGCTCCGCGCTCGACAACCTCACCAAGGGCGCGTCCGGCCAGGCGGTGCAGAACATGAACCTGATGCTCGGCTACCCCGAGACGATGGGACTCGAGCAGGTCGCGCTGTTTCCGTGACTGAGTGAGCTGTCCGCGGCGTCATTGCCGGGCATAGCCCGTCGAAGACGGGCGTAAACGCCCCGTTGACCCGGCAATCCATCGTGTTGAAACGACTTCTTTCAGATGGATGCGCGGGTCAAGCCCCGCGCATGACGAGTGAATAATTTTCGACTGTTACCCGATCGGCTCCATCTTGCCGCCGACCGGGATCGCGGGCGCGGTCTTGTTGTCGGTGATGACGATGTCGTACTTCGCCGCCGTCGCGCAGCCGCCACTGGCCGCCGACCAGCGGCGTCTTGGCGATGTTCTTCTGCGCGAACGGCGGCAGGTCCTTGCCGTTCCACGCGATCGTGCCCGACGACCGTGTCGAGCTTGGTGGCGGCGATCGCCGCGACCACCGCCTTGGGATCGTTCTTCTCGGCGGAGCGCTTGAGCACGTCGACCGCAACCTCGAACAGCGCGTGAACGAAGCCGATCGGCTGGGTCCATTGCTTGCTCGTCGCCTGCTCGTAGGCGGTGGCGATCTCGCGCGCCGACTGTCCGGTCAGCGACGACTTGAACGGATGGCTCGGCGACCACCAGACCTCGGTCGACAGATTGTTGCCGTTGCGGCCGAGCGCCTCGACCGCGACCGGGAACAACAGCGCCTTGCCGACCGAGGCGATCTTCGGCTTGAAGCCCTGCTGGCTCGCCTGGTTCCAGAACGTGGTGAAGTCCGGCGGCAGCACCACGCCGGTCACGATCTCGCAGTTGTCGCGCTTGAACGCGGTGATCTGCGCAGTGAAATTGTCGGTGAGGTTCTGGTAGCGGCCCGGATCGGTGAGCTTGTAGCCGAGCTTGTCGAGCACCGGCGGGAAGCCGACCTGCTTGTCGCCCCAGGCATTGCCGTCGCCGTCGTTGGGGAAGAGCCCGCCGACCGATTTGTTGGTCGCGAACCTGTCCCCACATGTTGGTGAAGACGGCGATCACGTCTTCAAGCCCCCAGAAGAAGTGGAAGGTGGAGTTGAACGGTTTCCACGATGGCGGGCTTGCCGGGTTCTGCTGGCGGCCGATGAAGTAGGGCTGCCACGGCGCGACCGTCGAGATGCACGGCGTCTCCTCGACCTCGCACATGGTCGCGACCGGATTGGTGGTCTCCGGCGTCGATGCGACCAGCATCAGGTCGACCTTGTTCGACACGATCAACTCGCGCGCCACGTCGGCGGCGCGGCTTGGGATTGGACTGGCTGTCCTTGACGATGACCTCGACCGGATAGCTCTCGCTGCCGATCCTGATTCCGCCGCGCACGGTGTTGAGGAAATTCGAGATCACGAAATTGTCGGCCTCGGCAAAGGCGGCGAGCGGCCCGGTCTGCGGGCTGACGTAGCCGAGCTTGAGCGGACGCGCGGCATGCACGGCGGGAGCGAACACGCCGGTGGCCGCGATCGCTATGCTGCTCGCGGCCGCGCCCTTGATCACGCGCGCCGCGTCGGCGCGCTCGTTTCGTACTGGCGGAACATGATTTCCTCCCTGTTTTCGCCGCTTGAGGCGACGTATCGTTTGCTGGTGCGGATGATACAACGCATCCGGGAAGCAGACAAAGTTCTGCGCTGGAACATTAGGAGGAAACGATGACCGTTGACCGATCGGCCGATCGCGAAGCCTTCGCCCGGAAGCCCGAGACCATCGGCAAGGTCGCGGTCTCGCGCCCGCAGACCGGCGCCGAATATCTCGCCTCGCTGTCCGACGGTCGCGAGGTCTATATCTACGGCGAGCGCGTCAAGGACGTCACCAAGCATCAGGCCTTCCGCAACACCGCGCGCATGGTGGCGCGGCTTTACGACGCGCTGCACGATCCCAAGCGCAGCAAGAAGATTCTGCTGCCGACCGATACCGGCAACGGCGGCATGACGCACGCCTTCTTCAAGGCGCCGAAGACGCTGGAGGAGACGATTGCCGGGCGTAACGCGATCGCCGAATGGGCCAAGCTCACCTACGGCTGGATGGGCCGCGCGCCCGACTACAAGGCGGCGTTCCTGGCGACGCTCGGCGCCAATGCCGATTTCTACGATCCGTATCAGGAGAATGCGCGGCGCTGGTACAAGTTCAGCCAGGAGCGCGTGCCGTTCATCAATCACGCCATCATCCATCCGCCGGTCGACCGCGACAAGCCGCCGAATGAAGTCTGCGACGTGTGCTGCCATGTCGAGAAGGAAACCGACGCCGGCATCGTCGTGTCGGGCGCCAAGGTGGTGGCGACCGGTTCGGTGCTGACCAACTACACGTTCGTCGCCCACCACGGGCTCATCCCGGTGCAGGACAAGAAGTTCGCCATCGTGTTCATGGTGCCGACCGATACGCCGGGCGTGAAGTTCATCTGCCGCACGTCCTACGAGATGTCGGCGACCGCGATGGGCTCGCCGTTCGACTATCCGCTGTCGTCGCGGCTCGACGAGAACGACGCGGTGTTCATTCTCGACAAGGTGCTGGTGCCCTGGGAGAACGTGTTCGTCTACGGCGACGTGGAGAAGGCCAACAACTTCTTCCCGCGCACCGGCTTCCTGCCGCGCTTCGTGGTGCATGGCTGCACGCGACTCGCGGTCAAGCTCGACTTCATCGCCGGGCTGTTGCTCAAGGCGGTCGAGGCCGCCGGCACCAAGGATTACCGCGGCGTGCAGGCCAATGTCGGCGAGGTGATCGCCTGGCGCAATCTGTTCTGGGCGCTGTCGGACGCGATGGTGCGCGATCCCAAGCCCTGGATCGGGGACTACCTGTTGCCCAACATGGACCCGGGCAACGCCTACGCGATCATCGCCACGATGGCGTACACCAAGATCAAGTACATCATCGAGCAGACGGTGGCGTCGGGCCTGATCTATCTCAACTCGCATGCGAGCGACTTCAAGAACCCGGAAATCCGTCCCTATCTCGATCGCTATCTGCGCGGTTCGAACGGCTACAAGGCGGAAGAGCGCGTCAAGCTGCTCAAGCTCTTGTGGGATGCGATGGCCACCGAGTTCGGCGGCCGCCACGAACTCTACGAGATCAACTATGGCGGTTCGACCGAGGAGATCCGCCGCTATTGCCTGTTCGGCGCGATGGCGTCGGGCAATGCCGACCGGTTCAAGGGCTTCGCCGAAGACTGCATGGCGGAATACGATCTCGACGGCTGGAAGGTGCCCGACCTCACCGACCCCGGAGAGCTGAGCTATCACGTCCTGCGTGGCGCCGGCCGTTAGCCGGTGCGACGCGGGCGCGGGCGGACAAGGTGCGCTTCTGGCCGCGCGCCAGCTATTCCGGCGCGACCTTCGCCAGCGCGGTGAGGAGTTGCTGCGCCATCTGATGGGCGCCGCGCGAGTTGTTGTACTTCTGCGGTGACGCGGCGAGCGCGGCCTTGTAATCGACGCGGGCGAGATCGAAGGCCTTCATGCGCTCATGGACCCGGCCACGATTGATGAAGGCTGTCGCATAGTCGCGGTCGAGCGCGATCGCCGCGCCATAGTCCGCCAGCGCGCGATCGAGATCGCCCTTGTCGCGCCAGGAATTGGCGCGATTGTTAAACGCGAACAGATCGTTCGGATTGAGCCCGATCGCGACGTCGTAGTCCTTGATGGCGTCATCGATGTCGCCCTTGCGCTTGAGCTCGACGCCCCGGTTGTTGTGAATCTTCGCAAGATCGACGCCGGCGAACTGCCCGGATGCGATCGCGCGACCGCAGGCCATGATGGCCTCGTCGCCCGAGCTCCGTTCGCAGGTCATGCGATCGTCGGCCGTGGCAGGCGCGGCACCGAGCGCGCACAGCATGAGCAGCATCGGCAGCAAGGCAGGCAATCGCATTGTCGCGTTCTCCGGGGCAGGGGCGCCGGGATTGATGACAGCGATCGGGGCGATTGCGTGGCCGCGGCGGCATTCGCGCTAGGATTTAGTCCCGCACTTTGACGTAACGGCCGGGCGCATCCTCGATCGGTCTGAACACGCCGCCGCCCGGCTCGCGCGCCGGAACTTCGTTCGGGTCCAGCGCCTTGAGCCAGGCGATCCAGTCCGGCCACCAGGAGCCGGGATGCTCCTCGGCCGCCGCCAGCCATTTGTCGAGGTCGACGCCCGCCGGCGTGGACCGGTCCAGTATTGATACTTGATCTTGAGCGGCGGGTTGACCACGCCGGCGATATGGCCCGAGCCCGCCACCACGAACCGTACCGGCCCGCCGAAGAACTGCGAACCGAGCATCACCGACTTCGCCGGCGCGATGTGGTCCTCGCGGGTAGCGAGATTGTAGATCGGGATCGTCACCTTGCGCAGGTCGAGCTTGTCGCCGCCGATCGCCATCTCGCCCTTGGTGAGCTTGTTCTCGAGATAACAGTTGCGCAGATAGAACGAATGGTTGGCCGCCGGCATGCGGGTCGCGTCGGAGTTCCAGTAGAACAGGTCGAACGGGGCCGGTTCCTTGCCCTTGAGGTAATTGTTGATGACATAGGGCCAGATCAGGTCGTTCGAGCGAAGCAGGTTGAAGGCGCTGGCCATCTTGCTGCCTTCGAGATAGCCGCGCTCGCTGCATTTCGCGCTCGCGCGCGGCGATCTGCTCTTCGTCGACGAACACCAGGAGATCGCCCGCATGGGTGAAATCGACCTGGGCGGCGAAGAAGGTCGCCGATGCGATGCGATCGTCGCCGCGGTTGGCCATCTAGGCGAGCGTCGCCGCCAGCAGCGTGCCGCCGACGCAATAGCCGATGGCATTGACCTTGCTGTCGCCGGTCGCCTGCTCGATCGACGTCGAGCGCCTCGAGCACCCCGCCGCGCGCATAGTCCTCGAAGGTCTTCTGTGCGAGATGCGCATCCGGATTGACCCAGGAGACGACGAACACCGTCAGCCCCTGATCGACGCACCACTTGATGAAGGACTTCTCCGGCGTGAGGTCGAGGATGTAGAACTTGTTGATCCAGGGCGGCACGATCAGCAGCGGCCGCTTCAGCACGGTCTCGGTCGACGGCGCGTACTGGATGAGCTGAATCAGCTCGTTCTCGAAGATCACCTTGCCGGGCGTCAGCGCGAGGTTGCGGCCGACCTCGAACTGTCTGGCATCCGACTGGCGGATCTTGAGCTCGCCGTGGCCGGCCTGCGATGTCCTCGGCCAGCATGTGCATGCCGCGCACCAGGTTGTCGGCGTTGGAGCTCAGGGTCTCGCGCAGTAGCTCGGGATTGGTCAGCACGAAGTTCGAGGGCGCGATCGCGTTGGCGATCTGGCGCAGGTAGAACTCGGCCTTCTGCCGGGTATGCGGATCGAGGCCCTTGGCGTCCTTCACCAGATGGTTGGCCCAGTGCACGGTGAGCAGGTAGGCCTGCTTGAGAAAATCGTAGAACTGGTTGCTCGACCATTCCGGATCGGCGAAGCGCTTGTCGCGCGGCTCGGGCGCGGCCACCGGCGTCGACCTCTTCGCCGGCCATGCGCTTGACGGCGTTCGCCCACAGATCGAGATAGGCCTTGCCGAGGCTGGACTGCAGCTCGAGCGTGCGCTGCGGATCGGCGAACCAGTATTCGGCGACCTGGCCGAAGGTTTTGACGACGTCGGTGACTTCGGCGTTCTGGTCGTCGACGTGGCCTTCTTCGCGCGGCTTGAGATAGGCGGCCAGGCCTTGCCGCCTTCCTCGACCATGCGGGCGATGTTGCGGGCGAACTCCTCGATATCGACGGAGCCGCTCTTGGCCGGTTCCGACGGGGCTTTCACGTTCTCGCCTCAGTCTGAAGTGCCTGGATGCACGAGTCCGCCCGGGACGGCTGGATTTTGGCACATGGACCTTGTGCGCAACAGCCACAAGACGCCGAGGACGACCGCTGGCGCGCAGCGGCTTAACCTTGCTTTGGTCATATTGTGCCATAAACTTTCGGCAATTGCTTGAACGGACAAACGATTTCGCACGTCCAGGGGATCGGGGCCTTGTCCGCAGGGAGCCCCTCGGATCGGGCGGCGGAATCCGGCAACGAATTCGATGTTGATCGCGAGGTATCGGCGCGGGCTGCCACGGCGCGTTCTTGCTGTCGGCACGCTGCTGGCCGCGGCGGTGGCGCTCGCAGGCTGCGCATCGACCATCGGGCGACACCATGCCGACCGCGATCGGCGGCCTGCCGGAGAGCGCGCCGAAACGGTCCGACGACGCCGCCGGCCTATCCGGCGGTCCACGACACGCCGAGCGACCGCGGCAATACCGTGCTCGAGCGGCGCCGAGCAGAAGAAGCTCGAGGACGAACTGGCCGCGGCGCGCGGCCAAGGCGGGCACTGGCGCGAACCGCAACCCGTGATAAAAGCCCTCCGCTCCGGCGATGGCCGGCGCGGTGACATCGAGGTTCAGGTCTTGAGAGTGTTCCGGCCGGCCGGACAGGCCGGTTGAAGGAGCTGGGGTCAATGGAAGAATTTCACCGCATCAGGCGTCTGCCGCCCTACGTCTTCGAGCAGGTCAACCGTGCCAAGGCGATCGCGCGCAACGCCGGCGCCGACATCATCGACCTCGGCATGGGCAATCCCGACCTGCCGGCGCCCGCCCATGTCATCGAGAAGCTGAAGGAGACGCTCGGCAAGCCGCGCACCGACCGCTATTCGGCGTCCAAGGGCATCCCCGGACTGCGCCGCGCGCAGGCGGCCTACTACGCGCGCCGGTTCGGCGTGAAGCTCAATCCCGATACCCAGGTCGTCGCGACGCTCGGCTCGAAGGAAGGCTTCGCCAACGTGGCGCAGGCGATCACCGCGCCGGGCGACGTCGTGCTGGTGCCCGATCCGAGCTATCCGATCCACGCGTTCGGCTTCCTGATGGCCGGCGGCGTGATCCGCTCGGTGCCGTCGGAGCCGACGCCGGAGTTCTTCTCGACGCTCGAACGCGCGATCGAGCACTCGATCCCGAAGCCGCTCGCGGTCGTGGTCTGCTATCCGTCGAATCCGACGGCGTTACGTCGCCGACCTCGACTTCTACAAGGACCTGGTGCCGTTCGCGAAGAAGCACGGCATCTTCGTCCTGTCCGATCTCGCCTACGCCGAGGTCTATTTCGACGACGAGCCGCCGCCGTCGGTGCTGCAGGTGCCGGGCGCGATGGACATCGCGGTCGAATTCACCTCGATGTCGAAGACCTACTCGATGCCCGGCTGGCGCATGGGCTTCGCGGTCGGCAACGAGCGCATCATCGCGGCGCTCGGCGCGCGTGAAGTCCTATCTCGACTACGGCGCGTTCACGCCGGTGCAGGTCGCCGCGACCGCCGCGCTCAACGGGCCGGACGATTGCATCCGCGAGATGCGCGCGATCTACAAGCGCCGGCGCGACGTGCTGGTCGAGAGCTTCGGCCGCGCCGGCTGGGAGGTGCCGCCGCCGCGCGCCTCGATGTTCGCCTGGGCGCCGATTCCGGAGCCGTTACAAGCCGCTCGGCAGCGTCGAGTTCTCCAAGCTCCTGGTCGAGAAGGCCGAGGTCGCGGTCTCGCCCGGCACCGGCTTCGGCGAGCGCGGCGAAGGCTTCGTGCGCATCGCGCTGGTCGAGAACGAGCAGCGCATCCGCCAGGCCGCGCGCAACATCCGCCGGTTCCTTGAAACCGGCGGCGAAACGTTGCACAACGTCGTCCCTCTCGCCAAACGGCGCTGACGCGCCGCACCAGCAGACGACGGACGATGGCTCAACCGCTGAGACTCGGTATTGCCGGCCTCGGCACGGTCGGCACTGCGGTCGCGCGATGATCGCCCAGCAGCAGGCGGCGCTGACCGCCCGCTGCGGCCGTCCGATCGAGGTCGTCGCGGTCTCGGCGCGCTCGCGCAGCAAGAAGCGTGCGGTCGATCTGCGGCGTCTGCGCTGGGTGTCCGATCCGGTGCGCGCTGGCGGCCGATCCCGAGATCGACGTCTTCGTCGAGCTGATGGGCGGCGAGGGCGATCCGGCGCGATGCCGCCGTCGAAGGCCGCGCTCAAGGCCGGCAAATCGGTGGTCACCGCCAACAAGGCGCTGCTTGCGCGCCACGGCGTCGAGCTCGCGGCGCTCGCCGAGAAGAACGGCGTGGCGCTCAATTTCGAGGCGGCGGTCGGCGGCGCGCATCCCGATCGTGAAGACGCTGCGCGAAGGCCTCGCCGGCAATTCGCTCGTCGCGCATCTACGGCATCCTCAACGGCACCTGCAACTACATCCTGACCCGCATGGAGCAGGAGAAGCTGTCCTTCGCGGACTGCCTGACGGAGGCGCAGCGGCTCGGCTATGCCGAGGCCGATCCGACGTTCGACATCGAGGGCCACGACACCGCGCAGAAGCTCGCGATCCTGGCGAGCCTCGCCTTCGGCACCAAGGTCGATCAGGCCGCCGTCTATGTCGAAGGCATCTCGTCGATCGCGCCGGAGGACCTCGCGTGGGCCGACGAGCTCGGCTACCGCGTCAAGCTGCTTGGCGTCGCGGTGCGAACCGAGAAGGGCATCGAGCAGCGCGTGCATCCGACCATGGTGCCGAAGGATACCGCGATCGCGCAGGTGATGGGCGTGACCAACGCCGTGACCGTCGACGCCGACGCGATCGCGCCGATCACGCTGGTCGGCCCCGGCGCCGGCGGCATGGCGACCGCCTCCGCGGTCGTCTCCGACATCGCCGACATCGCCCGCGGCGTGCCGGCTGCCCGTTCGGCCGGCCGTCGCCAAGCTCAAGCGCATCGCGAAGGCGCCGATGCAACGCCACGAAGGCGGCTACTACATCCGGCTTCTGGCCGCGCGACAAGCCCGGGACCGCCGCCACCATCGCCAAGCGCCTTGCGCAGCAGAACATCTCGCTCGAATCGATCGTCCAGCGCCACGGCGGTCCGCGCGGCGAGGGCGCACGATCTCGCCAAGCGCGCGAACGCGCCGGTGCCGGTCATCCTGATCACCTATGCGACCACCGAGGACGCCGTGCGCAAGGCGCTCGCCGCCGTCGGGCGCGACAAGGTGATCTTCGGGAAGCCGCAGGTCATCCGCATCGAGAAAAACTGATATAGTTAGGCCTTACCGTTTCGCGCAGTCTCGACCGAAGGCGCGGCACGACAACGCGGCAAATGGGGCGTGCAGGGGCGAGCACATGAACGAAGAGCGACGCGATCATGCCGTCGATCACCGTCCAGCCGCACCTGGTGCTGGAGCGCATCCTCACGCTCGAGATCGTGCGCGTGACCGAGCGCGCGGCGGTGTCGGCCGCGCGGCTGCGCGGCCGCGGCGAACGAGAAGGCGGCCGACCAGGCGGCGGTCGACGCCATGCGGCGCGAGCTCAACAAGCTGCCGATCGACGGCACGGTCGTGATCGGCGAGGGCGAGCGCGACGAGGCGCCGATGCTGTTCATCGGCGAGACAGGTCGGCACCAAGCACGGGCCGAAGGTCGATATCGCGGTCGATCCGCTCGAGGGCACCACGCTGTGCGCCAAGAACATGCCGGGCGCGATCGCCACCATCGCGATCGCGGAAGGCGGCACGCTGCTCAACGCGCCCGACGTCTACATGGAGAAGATCGCGATCGGCCCCGGCTATCCCGAAGGGCGTGGTCGATCTCGACGCGCCGGCCGAGGAGAACATCCGCAATCTCGCCAAGGCCAAGGGCGTCAAGCCCGTCGGAGATCACGGCGCTCATTCTCGACCGCCCGCGCCATGCCGAGCTGATCGCGGCGTGTCCGCAAGGCCGGCGCCGCGGTGCAGCTCATCACCGACGGCGACGTCGCCGGCGTCATCCATACCGCCGATCCGAAGAATACCGGCATCGACATTTATCTCGGCATCGGCGGCGCACCCGAGGGCGTGCTGGCGGCGGCGGCGCTGCGCTGCATCGGCGGCCAGATGCAGTGCCGGCTGGTGCTCGACACCGAGGAGCGGCGCGAGCGCGCGCAGAAGATGGGCATCAAGGACGCGCGCAAGATCTACGAGGTCGACGACATGGTGAAGGGCGACTGCCTGTTCGCCGCGACCGGGGTCACCGCCGGCGCGATGCTCAAGGGCGTGCAGTTCCGCAAGGACGTGATCGACACCGAGACGGTGGTGATGCGTTCGGTCACCGGCACGGTGCGCTAGATCGGGGCCGAGCACCGCCAGCTCGAAAAATTCCATCTGGACTGAGCGATGACCGGTCCTGCGGCGCTCGGCCTCGCGTTGGTTTTCGGGCTCGCGCTCTCTGCGCCGGCGGCGGCGCAGAGCTATGACTGTCGCCGGTACCCGCCGGCCGATGTGACGGAGTCGCTCAAGGCGCAGGCCGAAGCGATGCGTAAGATCGAGCTCGAGACCTCCGATCGCATCCGTGGCCTCGATTCCCGCCCGTACGAGTGGCTGCTGGAGCAGGCGCGCGCCGCCGAGAAGACGGTCGCTGTGCCGGCGCTGCTCAAGGCGGAAGACGCCCTGTTCGAACGCTGCCGCAACGCGGTCAAGCCGGTGCGACGCGGTTGCGCCGCGGCCGCGGCGGCTCTGGTCGAGGTGATCGACGAGCTTGCCACCGCGGGCCGGGCGCGCCGGGAATCCCGGCAGGTCTATCTGCAGACCATGCCGTTGTGCGAGCGCTGGCTTGGCCTGACGCCGCAGCCGAGCGCATTGCGGACGGTGGAGTGAAATTTGCCAAGCGCGTGCTCGCTTCTTCTCTCGCCCCCGCGTAGCGGGGAGAGGAAAGACGGTGCGAGTACCTGTAACCTACCTTGGGGAAACGTTCGATGCACTCGCGCCATGTTCACCTGGTCGGCAGTGTGCCGCTCGCCGATGCCGCGACGGTGTTCGCGACCGTGAGCGCGGCGCTCGGCCCGCGCCTCAAGCGCATCCCCGACGGCGAGACCGGCGAGCGCAGCGACTGGATCGCGCATCTCGAGCCGGTGTTCGCCAACAATCCGGCGCTGGAGAAATCCGACGAGGTGTTCCGGCTGCACCCGACCGCACCCGGGCGCACGCGCTATCGGCTCAGGCCCGGGCTGTCGCCCGCGGACATTCGCTTCGACAATCTGTTCTATGCCGACACCGCGATCCGCTCGTACCGCGGAGTTCGCGCGGCTCAAGCGGCAGGGCAAGATCCCGCCGCAGTGCCGCTTCCAGGTCGATCTCGTGCCGGCGCACTCGGTGCTCTGGCTGTTCCTGCAGGACGACCTGCATGCGCCGGTCGATCCGATCTACAACGAGGCGCTGCTAGCGCGAGATCGACAGGCTCGCCGCGGCGATCCCGCACGACGAGCTCGCGATCCAGTTCGACGTGGCGTCGGCGGTGTTCGCGCGGCTGCAGCGCAACGAGCCGAACGCCTATGGCCGCGACAAGGACGAGATGCTCGACACTTCGGCGCATCCTCGGCGAAGCTCGGCGAACCACGTGCCCGCGCGACATCGAGCTGATGTTCCACTTCTGCTACGGCGACTCCAACCACAGGCACGTGGTCGAGCCGATCGACATGGGCGACATGGTCGATGTCGCGAACCGTGCTGCGCGCGCGGGATCAAGCGGCCGATCGATCTGCATCCACATGCCGGTGCCGCGCGACCGTCGCGACGATGCCTATTTCGCGCCGCTCGCACGGCTCGGCTCAAGCCGGGACACCGAGCTGTGCCTCGGGCTGGTGCACTACACCGACGGCGTCGCGGGCACGCGCGGCGGCTCGCGACCGCGGAAAAATATGTGCAGAATTTCTCGATCGCGACGGAATGCGGCTTCGGGCGGCGCGCGCCTGATACCATCCCCGAGTTGTTGCGCATCCACGCCGAGGTGGCGGGATAGCGCGCGCGCCAAGGTGCGCCCTGCGATGATGGCGGATCGATCCACGGAAGATGTCGTCATCCGCCCGCTGCGGCCGGATGAGCGCGCCGACTGGGAGCCGCTGTGGCAGCGGCTACCAGGCGTTCTACAAGACCGACATCCCCGACGAGCACCACGGCGGTGACCTGGGCGCGGCTGCACGATCCGGCCGAGCCGATGGGCGTGCTCGGCGCCTATGTGGCGGCAGGCTTTGCGGCATCGTGCACTACATCTTTCACCGCTCGTGCTGGAGCGTCGGCAACTACTGCTATCTGCAGGACCTGTTCGTCGCGGACGGCGTGCGCAAGCTCGGGCTCGGCCGCGCGCTGATCGCGGCGGTGGAGCAGGCGGCGCGCGAGCGGGCGCGAACCGCGTCTACTGGCTGACGCACGAGACCAATACCGACGCCCGGGCGCTTTACGACAAGGTCGCGCAGCGCTCGGGCTTCATCCAGTATCGTAAGATTTTCTGACAGCGATTCGCGGCCACGACCTTGTGAGTTCGGCCCATGAATATTGCGGTTCCTCCTTTGGAGATGTCGACGCGGCGCCTGTTTCTCGGTGTCGAGCAACTCGGCGTGCGGGCGCGCCTGGCGCGACCGGCTCGACGAGCGCGGCGCGGCGCGGCGCTCGCCATCGCGCAGCGCCACGACAACGTGCCGGAACTCCTGGCGCGCATCCTCGCCGGACGCGGCGTCGCGGCCGAGGACGTGCCGGGCTTCCTCGATCCGACCGTGCGGGCGCTGATGCCCGATCCCGATACGCTGGCCGGACATGGCGGATGCGGCGGCGCGCATCGCCGATGCCGTCATGCGCGGCGAGACCGTCGCCATCTTCGGCGACTATGACGTCGACGGTGCGACCTCGGCCGCGACGCTGGCGCGCTTCCTGCGCCACTGCGGGCTCGATCCGCTGATCCATATCCCCGACCGGCTGTTCGAAGGCTACGGCCCGAACGTCGAGGCGGTGCGCGCGCTCGCCGCGCAAGGGCGCGACGCTGCTGGTCACTGTCGACTGCGGCACCACCAGCCACGAGCCGCTCGCGCGAGGCACGACGGCTCGGTCTCGACGTCGTCGTGATCGACCATCATCTCGCCGACGAGGTGCTGCCGCCTGCGCTCGCGGTGGTAAATCCGAACCGGCTCGACGACCTGTCCGGGCTCGGCCATCTCGCCGCGGTCGGCCTCGTGTTCATGACCGTGGTCGCCGTCAACCGCGAACTGCGCGCGCGCGGCTTCTGGACCGAGACACGCCCCGAGCCCGACCTCCTCGGCGCGCTCGCATCTGGTGGCGCTCGGCACCGTGGCCGACGTCGTACCGCTCAAGGGCCTCAACCGCGCCTTCGTCACCAAGGGCCTGCTGGCGCTGCGCCGGCGCGAACATCTCGGGCCTCACGGCGCTGATGGACGTTGCACGGCTCGGCGGTCCACCCGAGCCGTGGCATCTCGGCTTCCTGCTCGGTCCGCGCATCAATGCCGGCGGCCGCATCGGCCGCGCGACGCTCGGCGTCGACCTGCTGCTGCAGGAGGATCCGTCCGAAGCCGCGCGCCTCGCCGAAGAACTCGACCGGCTCAACCGCGACCGCCAGGCGATCGAGATCGCAACCCTGGCGCAGGCCGAGGCCGAAGCGATGGCGGCGCTCGGGCATGAGGAGAAGGGCGCGGTCGTCGTCACCGCCGCGGAAGGCTGGCATCCCGGCGTCGTCGGACTCGTCGCTGCGCGGCTCAAGGAACGCTACGGCCGGCCGGCATTTGCGATCGCGCTGGAGCCGGGCGGCATCGGGACCGGCTCGGGCCGCTCGATTGCCGGTGTCGATCTCGGTCGCGTGGTGCGGCAGGCGGTGGGCGAGGGGCTGTTGCTCAAAGGTGGCGGCCACGCCATGGCGGCGGGCGTCACGCTACGCAAGGATGCGCTCGCGGCGTTTCGCGCCTACCTCGAACAAGCGCTTGCAGCCGACGTGGCGGCCGCGCGCCGCGAGGATGCGCTGTTGATCGACGGCGCGCTCAGCGCGGCTGGCGCCACCGTTGAGGCGGTGACGGAATTGGCGCGAGCGGGCCCGTTCGGCGCCGGCAACCCGGAGCCGGTGCTCGCGTTCCCGAACCACACCTTGGTCTATGCCGAGGAAGTCGGGCCATCGCATATCCGCGCACGGCTGCGGGCGGGCGACGGCGCCATCATCAATGCGATTGCTTTTCGCGCTGCCGGCCAGAAGCTCGGCGTCGCGCTGTTGCAGGGGCGCGGGCAGGCGGTGCATGCCGCCGGCACCCTGTCCATCGACCGCTGGAACGGCGCCGAGCGCGTGCAGCTCCGCCTGCTCGATCTCGCACCCGCCGACGCCGGCCTGCGGGTCCATTCCACTCACTGAAGCATAACGCGCGAGGGGTCAGCGCGCGGCGGGCTCCGGCGCCCGCAACCGCGCCAGGGTGTCCGTTAGCGGTGCGAGCGACTGCCGCGCGCCGTCGCGGCTGCCCATCTCGATCACCAGCAACGCGCCAACGAGACGCACGTCGATCTGCATGAACTCGCCGGGCCATTCGGGGTCGGTGGCGAGGTGCGGCGGACGATCGGCAACGAAGCGTTCGGCAAGTTGCTGGAACGACTGCCGAAGGCGCTGCACCGCCGCCGCGGTCTCTTCGCGGCCGCGCGTCTCGAGCGTCCGCTGCGCGGCCCGATATTCCGCGGAGGTTTCCTCCCACGCGTCCGCGTAGGTCGCCGGTGCGCCGGGCTGCGCCGCTGCGTCGCCCGCAGCCCAAGCGAGCAATATCGCCAGCAGTGTGGCTCGCATCCAAATGCGCAGGTGGCGTGCGGACCGCATGGTTGCTCCGGGAGCAGAGGCGGGGCTAATTAACCGCGGCAAACCTTGAAAGAAAGATAAAGCCCGATGTCGAATCTCCAGTTGTCCGTTGCGGTCGGCAATTACGACCGGGTGCGCCCTATGATCAATGGCGCCGTGCAGATCGACGGCGTCGATCCGGTGTTCATGACGTTGCCGCCCGAAGAGATATTCTTCCGCGCCTTCCGCGGCCAGGACTTCGACATTTGCGAACTGTCGATGTCGAGCACCACGGTCAAGACTGCCGACGGCAACTGTCCCTATGTCGGCGTGCCGGCATTCGTGTCGCGGGCCTTCCGGCATAATTCGATCTGGGTGCGCACCGACCGCATCAAGTCGCCTTCCGACCTCAAGGGTAAGCGCGTCGGCCTGCCGGAATACCAGCTCACCGCCTGCGTCTGGGCTCGCATCATTCTGGAGGAGGACTACGGCGTGAAGCCCTCCGACATCGTCTGGGTGCGGGGCGGCATCGAGGATGCGGGCCGGCCGGAGAAGATCACGATCAAGCTGCCGCCGGGTGTCCGCATGGAGGACGCGCCCGAAGGCACCACCATTTCGCAACTGCTGGAGCGCGGCGAGATCGACGGCTTCATTGCGCCGCGGGTTCCGTCGCTCGCCGGCCGCAAGAGTCCCAATGTCGGCATGCTGTTTGCCGATCCGATCGCCGCCGGCAAGGACTACTTCAAGCGCACCGGCATTTTCCCGATCATGCACGTCACCGGCATCCGGCGCACGCTGGTCGACAAGCATCCCTGGCTGCCGGCGGCGGTGTACAAGGCGTTCTCGCAATCCAAGGACAAGTGCCTCGAATCGCTCGAGGACACCGCGGCCACCAAGGTGACGCTGCCGTTCGTCGAGGATCAACTACGGCTGGCGCGAGAATTCATGGGCCACGACTTCTGGTCCTACGGCCTTGAGCCGAACCGCAAGGTGCTGGAGACGTTCCTGCGCTTCCACCACAAGGAGGGACTGTCGTCGCGACTGGTGAAGCCGGAGGAGTTGTTTCATCCCTCGACGCACGAGAGCTTCGCGATCTGAGATGCGGGCGCGGCTCGTAGCCCGCATGGAGCGAAGCGCAATGCGGGAACGGTCGTGCGCCCCGGGACGGGCCGTCCCCGGATTGCGTCATCGCGCGCGTCTTTGACGCGCGATGACTTCATCCAGGCTACAGTTGCACTACTTCTTCTGTCCTTCAGTTCCGCGCAGCATGGCGGCCGTGGTGATCGCCGCATAGCCGGGCTCGACCCGGACGTCGACGACCGCGACGCCGCCGGCTTCGACCGCCTCGATCGCCTTCTCGAAGGTCGGCACCAGGTCGGCGGTTTTGGTGACCGGCGGGAAGCCGACCGCGCCCTGCGCCTGCGCGACCGCCGAGCAGTCGATGTCGGGCTCGGAGATGCGCTGGCCGATCCAGCGGTTCTCCACCGGCCGGTTGCGGATGCGCGCGACGCGCTCCTGGTGCAGTTCGTCATTGAAGAACGAGCGGTTGTTGCAGACCACGATCAGCATCGGGATGCTTGTAGTGCGCGGCGGTCCACACCGCGGTTGCGCCCATCATGTAATCGCCGTCGCCGCAGATGCCGATCACCAGGCGATCGCTGCCCTTGAGCGCGAGCGCGGCGCCGACTGTCAGTGCCGGGGCCGCCGCCGATGCCGCCGCCGCCGTCCGAGCCGATGATAGTCGAGCGGATGGCGGAACGGCCACGTCGCGCCGTTCCACGACAGCGGCAGGTGGGTGAGGGTGACGTCGCGATCGCCGCCGACCGACTTGAGCGCGAGCGCGAGATCGTCGACCCGCAGCGGGCCATCGCTCGGCTTGTAGGGCTCGGCCTTCGGCTTGACGGCGGCCGGCTTCGGCGCGCTTGGCGCCGCCCGAGCGCCGCGAGGATCGCGGGCACCGCCTGCGTCGGGCGTGCTCGGCAGTGAGCACGTCGACCGGCGGCAGCGCCTCGTAGTCCATGCTCCAGCCGTTGTGGACGTGGAAGTCGGCGCTGACGTTGATGATCTTGGCCTTCGGGGCATCGAAGCCGAAGCCCGCCCGCAGCACGCCGTTGAGGTCGACGCAGTCGAGCGCGAGGATGACGTCAGCGGCCTTGAGCGCCGCGATCGCCTCGGGCACGAGCGCGTTGCCGGCCGGCGCGCCGGCGTGCAGCGGATGATCGGTCGGGAAGCCCGCGGCGCGACTTGAGGTCGGTGACGACCTTGGCGTTGAGCGTCTCGGCGAGCGCGACGCGCTCGTTCCAGCCTTCGAGCGCTGCGTGAGATACGGCCGACCAGCGATCACCGGATGCTTGGCGCCCTTGAGCAGCGCCGCCGCCTCCTTGACCAGCGCGGGCGACGCAGCGGGCGTGGCGTCCGGCATGAAGCGTGCAACGTCGATCGGCGGCAGCGGCTCGGTGAGCTTGGCCTCCTGCAGTCTCGGCGTCGAGATTGATGTAGACCGGACCCATCGGTGCGGTGTTCGCCATCCAGGTCGCGCGGATGATGGCCTCGCGGGTGGCCGCGGGCGAAGCCGGCTGATCGTCCCACTTGGTGTAGTTGCGCACGATCGCGCCCTGGTCGCGCGCGGTGTGAATCCAGTCGATCCACGGCCGGCGCTTGGCCGCATCGACCGGGCCGGTGGCGCCGAGCACGACGATCGGCATGCGGTCGCACCAGGCGTTGAAGATCGCCATGGTGGCGTGGAACAGGCCGACGTTGGAATGCACCGCGGCCGCCATCGCCTTGCCGGTCACCTTGGCGTAGCCGTGCGCGATCGCGACCGCGCTTTCCTCGTGCAGGCAGAGCAGCATCTGCGGCGTCTCGTTGCCGAGATAGTTGACGATCGAGTCATGCAGGCCGCGATAGCTCGCGCCGGGATTGAGCGCGATGTAGGGAATCTCCAGCGCGCGCAGCGTCTCGGCCACGACGTCGCTGCCCCATGCCGGCGCATTGTCGGGCGTCAGATTGACCGGCCGGTCGAGCGTGCGCATCGACGGATGGGCCTTTGGCAGGCGTTTCGCGGCGGCCGGTGCCGCCTTCGCGTTTGCAGTCGTCACGGGCTGATCCTTGGGTTCCGGTGGGCGGATTAGGCCCCATAGAACCGGATCACAGGCCCTGACGCAACCGGGCGAGCAGCTTCACGCCGGCATAGCCGTCGGCCGGCTCCATGCCGACTTTGCGCTGGAAGTCGCGCACCGCGCATCATGGTGCCGTTGCCGACCCGGCCGTCGGCTGCCGCCGGTGTCGAAGCCGAGCTGCGGTCAGCCGCTTCTGGATTTCCTGGATTTCCGCCAGCGTCGGCGTGCGCTCGCCGCCGGGAAATTGCTGGACGAACGGCCCGCCGCCCATGATGCGGTCGCCGGTGAGCACGATCGCCAGCGCGTAGTTCATCGACGGGTTGTAGGAGCGCACCGCGTAGAAATTCGGTCCGAGCAGGAAGCGCCGGCCCGCCGGGCACCGGCACCCAGAGCTTCGCGGTCGCCGTTCGGCTGCGGGAACGGCTGGCCGTCGGCGCGCACGACGCCGGCCTTCCGCCAGGCCTCGTAGCTGCGCGAGCCCTTGCTGCCGCCGGATGCGCGCACCTCGTAGCCCCAATGCTCGCCGGCGCGATACTTGCCGCGCTCGACCAGGTAGCTGCGCGGTGCCGGCGAGGGCATCGTCGGGCTTGCCGAACGGCGAGACGCGGCCGTCGCCGTCGTAGTCGACGCCGATGTTGAGCCAGACCTCCGGCATCCATTGGGTGTGCCCCATGGCGCCGGCCCAGGAGCCGCGCATCTCGCTCGGGCGTGCTCCAGCCGCGCTCGACGATGGTCAGCGCGTTGAGCAGTTCCTGCTCCCAGTAGGCTTGCGCCGCCGCGGCTCGCCCCAGGCGAGCGCCGCCAGCGCCGGGATGCACCGGCCGCATGTGGTTCTTCTGCACGAGCGGGTCGCCGTACGCGGACTCGATGCCCCAGAGCCCGAGCAGGGTGCCGCGCTCGACGCCGTAGTCGTTCTCGAGGCGGTCGAACAGCCGGCGTGCTCCTTCGCCTTCTCCTTGCCGTCGCTGATGCGCCAGTCGGAGACGCGGCGATTGAGGTACTGCCAGAGCTGTTCGTTGAATTCGGGTTGTTTGCGGTCGAGCTCAAAGACCGCTGTGTCGGGCTTGAGGTTGCCCATCACCCGGTTGTAGGTGGCGTCGGAGATGCCGCGCGCGTGGGCACGTGCTCGGAAAGCGTCGACCCAGCGGTCGAACGGCATCTGGCTGTTCTGCGCCGTCGCCGGCGTGCTCCACGGCGCCGCTATCGCCGCCGCCATGATCGGCAGGCACGCCCGCCGGGTCAGGAGAGATTTCGTGCACTCGCTCATCGCGCGGCGTCCCGTCATCAAGTCGGGTCGGAATTCCGCGATTCTAACCCGCTTTCTGTCGGCTTTGCGGCCGTGACCGTCGCCGGCCCGGGAACGGCGGGCTCGTGGGCAACCGGCTCTTGCCCGGCAGGTTCCTGGTAAACCGTCTCCGGGGAAACCGGTGCGGTCGCGACCGGAACTCCAGCGGGGCGTCCTCGCGCAGTTCCACGCCGCGCGCACGGATCAGCCGCTCGTAGGCCGCGACCAGCGTCATGTACGGGTTGACGAACACCCAGCCGTACTTGGTCGGCACCTGCAGGTCGAAATGCAGGTGATAGGTCGTGGCGGCTTCGCGGTACCAGAAGTTGCCGACCTTGCCGATGACTTCGCCTTCCTTGACGAAGCGGCCGCTGACCATGCCGTCCGCGTCGAGCTGCTTCGGCGACATGTGCAGATAGCGGAAGCGGACCCGTTCGTCCGGGCGCATTGACCACGACATAGATCGCCTGCTGGCCCGGGCGCTCGCATGATCGCGCCGTCGCGCACCGCCACGACGTCGTGCTCGTAGGGTTCGCAGCGCGCGCCCGGTGTGCGCTGGCGGCAAGAGGCCGGCCGCAGGTCCTGGCCCTGGTGGCCGAGCCCCTTGCCGACACTGGCCGACAAAGAAGGCGCGCGGTCTCGCAGAAATTGTCGCGCCAGGGATAGGAGTAAGTTCAGCGGCGCGCCTTCGCTGCCGGGCGAACTGGGTATTGGCGAACGCGGGCGCGTCCGCATCGGGAAGCGGATCTTGGAATAGACCGTGTAGTCGGCGCGCCGTCGCCCTTGATGCTGCTACCGCGTCCGAGATCGCCGGGCGGGTGATAGGTGAATACCGTCGACTCGGCGGCGGGCCGCTCGATCGTGCTCGGCTGCGTCCGCTCTGGGCGCTGCTGGCGGCTCGCCACCCGCAAGCTGCAGCGCCTTGAGAACGCGCACGCGCGACCTTGTCGGCGTCGCGGCATGCCATACGGCGGAAACGGGCGCCGCCATCGTGGCATTCGATCGCGACCACGTAGGGTACGCCGTAGCGCTCGAAGGTGTAGCGCACGTAGTTCTCCAGGAACATGCGCTTGATGCCGGGAAAGTCGGTCTCGAGCCCGCCGTTGACCGGCCAGGCGATGCGGCCGGCGGGCTCGTCGAGCTCGTAGAGCACGCCGGCGCCCGAAATCGTCGACGAGGATCGCGATCGGCGTAGCCGATGCCGAGGTCCTTCATGTCCTTGGGCGCGCGCGACGACGACAGCGTCGTAGCCGGCCGGGCCCGGATTGAAAGAATGGCACGCCGTCGAAGCCGACGAGAGTAGCTGCCCGGTCTCGGTCGCCAACGCTTGCCGTCCACCTGGTCGCGCAGGAACGCCGCCGCGTCGAACGGCAGCAGCACCGGCACGCCGGCTGCGGCGATATCCTGGAAAGCGTTCCGCGACCGCGCCGGTTGAGCGCGCCGAGCGGGTCGCTCGCCGCAGCGGCCGGCGTGCCGTCACCGTCCTCGCGCGACGGCTTGAGCGCTTCGTTCGCCTGCAGCTCGGCGACGACCGCGTCCCAGTCGACCTGTGGATGCGAGATGCGCGGCGCCTTCATATCTTGCGCAGCCGCCACGGCAATGCCGCGGCGAGCGCAAGGCCCGCGAGGCAAGGTGCTCTCAATGCGATGCTCCACACTTCAACAACGCAACGCACCCGAGCCGTCGCCATGTCACCGTCCGGGCAACGCAGTATGTCGCACCGCTCGAGCCAGCCAAGAAGGTAATCTAGGTCGCCTGTCGCGGCAAGCACACGTGGCTCTGCGCACAGCTGATTGCGGCAATGGTACCGCTGCTGTCGCGCGCGGGCACTCTCAGTCCTTGGCGCGCTCGACGTAGGAGCCGTCCGCCGTCATCACCACGATCTTGGTGCCGGTCGCGACGAACGGGCGGGACCATGGTGCGAACGCCGTTGGACAGGACGGCCGGCTTGTAGGACGAGGCGGCGGTCTGTCTCTTGATCGCCGGCTCGGTCTCGACCACTTCCAGGGTCGCCTTCTGCGGCAGTGTGATCGAGACCGGCAGGCCGTCGTGGACCGACGAGCTTGCACCTTCATCTCCGGCGCCAGGTAGGCGGCCTGGTCGCCGATCATGTCGGTCTGCAGGGTGACCTGGTCGTAGTTCTCGGCGTTCATGAAATGGAAGCCGTCGCCGTCCTGGTAGAGGAAGGTGAAGTCCTGCTCCTCGACGTGGGCGCGCTCGACCTGCTCGGTGGTCTTGTAGCGCTGCGCGGTCTTCACCCCGTCGCTGATCCGGCGCATGTCGACCTGGGTGGTCGGCGTGCCCTTGCCAGGATGGAAGCTCTCGGCGTTGAGAACGACATAGAGCTTGCCGTCGTCGAGCTCGACGATATTGCCTTTACGGAGCGAACTGGCGATGACTTTCACGGCCGGAATCCTCGGTTGTCAGGCGGGCGGGGCCGGCGCGAATCAGCCGCGACGGCGGCGCCAGTCCCATGTTCGCGCCGCACCATACTGATCCTGCGACCATTCGCCAGCCCTTTTCGCACGGCTTTAGGCTGGGCCCGAAGGCCGGCCGGTACCCTCTTGTGCTGCGAAGCTTCACCCCACCCCAACTCGCTTTGCTCGCCGACCCTCCCCTCCAGGAGAGGGTGGGCGGTCGCAGGTTCAGTGCATGTTTTCAAGATCGGAAGGTCCGGCAGCTTCACCCTCCCCTGGAGGGGGAGGGTCGACGCCGAGCGAACGCGAGGGGGCGGGGTGGGGTGAAACTTTGCGCGACAAGGGCGCGACCGCTACGTTTCTCGATACGGGGGCGCTAGGTGTCCGCGACCTCGCCGTTCTGGACCACCCACGCCGACCGGCGGCCGTTTCTGCTCGGCACGGGCGCGAATCACCGCAGCGCTGCGGCAGTTCTTCGCGGCCCGCGATTTCGTCGAGGTGGAAACCGGCGCGCTCGCGCGTCTCGCCCGGCAACGAAACCCATCTGCATGCGTTCGCCAGCGACCTGGTCGACACCGGCGGGGGAGCGCCGAGCAGCTCTATCTGCGCACCTCGCCGGAGTTCGCCTGCAAGAAGCTGCTGGCCGCCGGCGAGCGCCGCATCGTCGAATTCGCGCGCGCGTTCCGCAACCGCGAACGCGGGGCGCTGCATCATCCCGGAATTCACGCTCGTCGAATGGTACCGGACGGGCGAGTCCTACGAGGCGCTGATGGAGGATTGCGCCGGCGATCCTGGCGCTGGCGGCGCGAGATCGCGGGCGCCGAGCGGTTCGTCGTATCGCGGCACGCAGCATCGATCCGTTCGCTGCGCCCGAGCGGCTGAGCGTGGCCGACGCATTCGCGCGCCATGCCGGTATCGATCTGCGGCGATGCTGGCCTCCGACGAAGCCGCGCCGCTCGCGGCAGCCGCGCGCGACGATCGGCATCCGCGTCGCCGCCGACGATACCTGGGGCGACGTGTTCAGCCGCGTGCTGGTGGAGAAGATCGAGCCGAAGCTCGGGCAGGGGCGGGCGACCATCCTGTACGAGTATCCGTCCGTGCAGTCGCCGCTGGCGCGGCCGAAGGCGGCCGATCCGCGGCTGGCGGAGCGCTTCGAGCTCTATGCCTGCGGCGTCGAGCTTGCGAATGCCTTCGGCGAACTGACCGACCCGGCGGCCGCAGCGCCTGCGTCTTGAAGAGCAGATGGCGGAGAAGGCCCGCATCTACGGCGAGCGTTATCCGATCGACGAGGACTTCATCGCGGCGCTCGCCGCGATGCCGCAGGCCTGCGGCATTGCGCTCGGGCTCGACCGGCTGGTGATGCTGGCGACCGGCGCCACGCGCATCGAGCAGGTGCTGTGGACGCCGCTGCCGGAACATGGGAAAGATCGGTAACGGAAGAACAGCGGTGCGAGGAAACGCGATGCTGGCGCTCTATCACAACGACATGTCGCTGTGCGCGCAGAAGGTGCGGGTGTGCCTCGCCGAGAAGGGGCTCGACATGGGAGAGACCGCCATCTCGTCCTGCGCGCGGGCGAGCATCAGCAGCCGTGGTACATCAAGCTCAACCGCCGCGCGGTGGTGCCGACGCTGATCGACGGCGACAAGGTCATTCCGGAATCGAACGTCATCCTGGAATATCTCGACGAGGCCTATCCGGAGCCGCCGCTGTTGCCGCAGGACCCTTATGGCGCGCGCCAAGGTGCGGCTGTGGACCAAGCAGCTCGACGAGGACATCCACGATTCGTCGGCCGCGGTCATGAGCTTCGGCATCGCGTTTCGCCAGCAATATCTCGATCGCGGCGAGGCCGGAAAGAAGATGCTCGAGGAGATCCCGAACCTGATCAAGCGCGAGCGCCGCCGCGACGTGATCGAGAAGGGTACCGGCTCGCAGCACTTCGTCATCGCGGTGCGGCGCATGGTGCTGCTGCTCGACGAGATGGAGGAGGCGCTGGCCGCGCATGCATGGCTGCGCGGGCGACGTACAGCGCTCGCCGATGTCGCGTTCACGCCCTATCTGGCGCGGCTCGAGCACCTCAACATCGCTGGACATGATCGGGCGAGCGGCCGCAAGTCGCCGACTGGTACCGCCGGTGCAAGGCGCGGCCGAGCTTCGACGAGGCGATCGTCAAGTGGGAAAACGCCGACTACCTCAAGCTGATGAAAGCGCGCGGCAGCGACGCCTGGCCGCAGGTGCAGCAGATCGCGCGTTCGGCTTAGGTTGGGCCAGCGATGTCAGACGACAAGAACATAATCCAGGAAGGAACGCCCATGCCCTCGATCCGTCACTTTCGCCGTTGCATCGCGCGCTCGCGATTGCCGGCATCGCAGCCGGCTGCGCGCGCAGACCTATCCGGCCCAGAACATCATCGTTCGTGGTGGCGTTCGCGGCCGGCGGCATCGCCGATGTCGTGGCGCGGCTGGTCGGCCTCAAGCTGTCCGAGCGGTTGCGACAGACCGTGGTGGTGGAGAACCGCGGCGGGGCCGGCGGCAATATCGCCGCCAAGCTCGTGGTCGGCGCCGCGCCCGACGGCTACACGCTCCTCGCCACCACGACCGGCGCTCGCGGTCAACGAGACGGCCTCGAAGAACAAGGGCTTCTCGGTCGAACGACCTGCGCCCGATCGCGATCGTGGCGATCGAGCCCGGACGTGCTCGCCATCAATCCCAACAATCCCGCCAAGGACCTCAAGGAGTTCATCGCCAACGGCCGCGAGAAGGGCTTCACCTATGGCAGCGCTGGGGTCGGCACCGGGCCGCATATCGGCGCCGAGTATTTCTTCCGCGAGGTCGCCAAGGTGAAGGCCACGCACGTCCCGTTCACCGGCGGCGCGCCCGCCGTTCAGTCCGCGATCGGCAACCACATCGATGCCATCGTGCTGACCCTGCCGACCGTGGTGCCGCCGATCAATCAGGGCCTGCTGCGCGGCATCGGGCTCGCCAGCCCGACCCGCAACTCGGCGGTGCCGAACGTGCCGACCTACGGCGAGATGGGCTTCCCCAACGTCTATTCCGGGTCGTGGGTCGGCTTCTTCGCGCCGGCCAAGACGCCCGACGCGGTGGTGGCCAAGCTCAACGGCGAGATCAACGAGATCATGAAGGACCCCGAGGTGCTGGCGAAGCTCAAGGCGATCGGTTTCGACCCGATCACCAAGACGCGAGCCGGAGACCGCTGCCTACTTCAAGAGCGAGGTCGCCACCTGGGGCAAGATGGTGAACGCGATCGGCTTCACCAGCAACTGCAAGTCTTGCAAGAGGTCGGACGCTTTGCGCGATCGATGATGGCTCGTTCCACGTCATGGCCGGGCTCGACCCGGCCATCCACGTCTCCGGGATATAAGTGCAAAAAAGCATGGATGCCCGGCATCGCCCGGGCATGACGACGCGCCCGGGACGGGTATTGTCCGGGCGCACAGGCCACGGCCGGGAGTGGTAATGCGAGAATTCTGGGTGACGGCGAGCCTGCTTTGGTTCGCCGGGGCGGGGCTTCGTCTGACCATTCTGGCCGTGCCGCCGGTGATCGCGCTGATCCAGCACGATCTCAATCTGTCGGGCATTCAGATCGGAATTCTCTCCGGCCTGCCGGTGGTCCTGTTCGGCCTCGCGGCGCTGCCCGGGTCGCTCCTGATCGCGCGTTTCGGCGCACTGCCGACGGTGGTGGCGGGCCTGACGCTCGCCGGCATCGCGTCGGGCCTGCGCGGCGCATTCCTCGACGTCTGGTGGCTCTATGCCACGACCATCCTGATGAGCGCCGGCGTCGCCGTCATGCAGCCGTCGCTGCCGCCGCTCGTTCGTGCCTGGCTGCCCAAGCGCGTGAGCTTCGGCACTGCGCTCTATACCAACGGCCTGCTAGTCGGCGAAACCATTCCGGTGATGCTGACGGTGCCGCTGCTGTTCCCGCTGCTCAACAATTCCTGGCGCTGGAGTTTCGTGATCTGGGGCATCCCGCTGGTCGTAATTGCGCTCGCCACGCGCGCGCTCGCGCCGCCGGTCGCGCCCTCTGCGGCGCCCTTAAGCGGTGGCCGGAGCTGGTGGCCGAACTGGCGCAATCCGCTGATCTGGCAGCTCGGCTTTTTGTTCGGCTGCGTCAACTGCGCGTACTTCTGCAGCAATGCTTTTCTGCCGGGTTACCTGACCTGGGCGGGCCGGCCCGACCTCATCAGCGCGGCGCTGACCGCACTGAACTTCGGCCAGCTCCCGGCCTCGTTCATCATGATGGCGTTTGCCCGCCAGATGGAGCGCAAGGCGTGGCCGTTCGTGCTGTCGGGCGTGGTGCTGCTCGTCTGCTTCGCCGGCATCGTTACGACCGCAAGCTGGTGGACGCTGCTGTTCGCCGGAATTCTCGGCTTCACCGGCGCGGTGATCCTGACGCTCGGCTTCGCGCTGCCGGCGTTGCTCGGCGAGCCGGCCGATGTCGCACGCATGTCGGCCGCGATGTTCACCATCAGCTACACCGAGGGGCTGGTTGTCGCGATCCTGAGCGGTGCGGCCTGGGACCTCGCCGGCAATGCGGCCTTCGCGTTCCTGCCAATCGCAATTGCGTCGCTGCCGCTGCTGATCATTCCATGGTTCATCCCGTTCAACCGCGTGCGACACTGAGCCAGGGCGGCCCCGGGCCGTCGTAGTTGTTCAGGGCGCTGTCTAGCGGGCCTAACCGGCGCAATGGCGGATCAATTGGCCTTTGTCGAACAGGCCTTTCGCTATGCGGCCCCATGGACACCGGATGGAGAGCCCGTACTCGTGCTCCGATTGTGTTGGAGCAGCGCATCGGCTGCAATGCTGATGACGCAATCCTGTCCGCGCCGGTCTTCCCAGTTGTTCCCAAACTCCGGCTCGATGCCGAAGAGTCGATGGCCGCGCCAGCCGGTTTCGCGCATCTCGACGAAGGGGCGGTAGCACAACGGGAGTTCATCATAGCCTTCGCCGCCGTCGAGGCGCGGATGCTGCCGGCGGATCGCGTCCCAGACTGCCTCGGCCCTGCCGGCGACGATGAACTTCGACATGTGCGGCTGCATCTCGTCATGCAGATCAAGGCGCAGGCGCATCATTGCGTCAAATGCACCCGTGTCGATGGCCGCGTCCTGGGACTTTGAGAGCGCAAAGCCGCGCCAAACTTCGAGGGCTCCGATCACCTCCGGCGCCTTGCGCCCGATGACGCGGTAGTGAGCAATCTTGCTGCGAATGACCTCATTGTCCTGTTCGCCTCTGCCACGCAAAAAATCCCGGGCCTTAAAGAAATGTACCCCGCTCCTGAGATCGCACTCGAGACTGTCGATGACGTTCTGGGCTTCGAGCGCGGCGATGCCCCAATTGACAATCCAGTCGAACGGCGACTTGAAGCGGTCCGGCAGAAAGGCTGGACGGTCGTCGCCGGTGTCGAGATATGCGGTCGGTATGACGGACCGGCGGAGGAAGGTTCGTCCTTCGCCGAAGAAGCCGTGCTTGTTGACCGGCTCGAGGTCTTCGGGTGGCGGAAGGTTCCCCGCCTGGGCCAACTGGGCAGCGCTCAGGATCCGGCAGGCGTAGGATTTTCCGATGAACACCAGGAGCGCGCCTTCGGACGGCAACCCCGGCGGCCGCAATCCGGTCTGCGGTTCGGGCTTCAACGACGCCAGGTCGATCTGGGCAATGAAGTGGAGCGGCGTTCCATCCGTGTCTTTCGGCCATTCGAAGTTGCCCGGCGCTCTAGGCGCACCGCCGATCCACGACGTGGCGTCGTCCGAGCAGGCGAAGGGGGAGTGGAACAGCAAGGCCCAGGCCGGCAACTGATCTGCACGGTCCGAACTGCCCGAGCGCGCCAATAATTCGGCGATCCAATCGTACATCAGCGTTTAGATTTCGATCGAAAGCGAAAACGGTTTGGAAACCGCGGCTGACCCTGTGGGAGTTCTCCAGACGGAAGCGCGAGAGGGTTGCGTGGCCTCGTACACTGAATGATGGGGCTTTAAATTTGTGTAACTTCCAGTTTGTGGCCCAGCGCTTGATTGACGATGGCCGACGAAGAATGCTGGTCGTGCCAATATGGCGGTCGATGCCGCGCCCGCGCGCCTGACAATGGGAAACTGGCAGGATGCCGAACCTGAAGCTCACGCTCGCCTGCTGGGACTACGACCGCACCCGCCCGCTGATCGACGGCCGGGTGAAGACCCGAGGGCATCGACCTCGACATCCAGCTGCTGCGGCCGCGCCAGACCTTCCAGCGCATGCTCGACAACCAGGAGTTCGACGTCTCCGAGCTGTCGCTGGCGTCCTACACGGCGCTCAAGGGTCGCGGCGCATGCCCGTTCGTGGCGGTGCCGGTGGCGTTGTCGAAAATCTTCCGCCACTCCTGCATCTATGTGCGCGCCGGCAGCGGCATCCAAACGCCGCAGGACCTGCGCGGCAAGCGCGTCGGCACCTCGCAGTAGTCCTCGACCGGCCTCGTCTTCATGCGCGGCATGCTGCAGCACGACTACGGCGTGAAGTCGCGAGGACATGCACTGGTTCATGGGCGGGCTGAACAGCTTCGTCGAGCCGCCGCTGATCCCGCTCGACCTGCCGAAGCGACGATCAGGCTCGACTTCCTGTCCGGCCGGACAGACGCTCGAAGCCATGTTCGACAACGGCGAGCTCGACGCGCTGCTTTCGCTCTACATCCCGAAAAGCTTCCTCGCCGGCTCGCCGCACATCGCCCGCCTGTTCCCGGACTTCAAGGCAGGTGGAGCAGGACTACTACCGCCGCACCGGCATCTTCCCGATCATGCACACGGTGGTGCTGCGCGAGGACGTCTACCGCGCGCATCCGTGGGCGGCGCGCAGCATCTACCGCGCGTTCTGCGAGGCGCGCGATCTCGCGGTCGACGGGCTCTACGACACCGACGCGCTGCGGGTCGCGCTGCCGTGGCTGATCGACCATGTCGAGGAGACCTGGCGGGTGTTCGGCAAGGATTTCTGGGCCTACGGCCTCGAGCCGAACCGGCGCGACGTGGGCGGCGGTCGGCCGCTACGTCCACGAGCAGGGGCTGTCGCCGCGGCGTGGTGAGCGCTGACGAGTTGTTTGCGCCTGGGGTAGAGTAGCGCCAGGAGCAATACCAATGATCGATCTCAACAATCGCTACGGCGGCCCGAACCTGATCGTCACCGCCAAGACCGCGCACAAGGTGCACTTCGTCGACGCCGCGACGCTCGCCACCACGGCGACCATCGACATGCCGGGCTCGACCCACGAGATGGCGCTGTCGGCGGACGGCCGCACCGCCTACGGCACGATCTACGGCGACGGCATCTTCGTCAGGCGCGTCAATCCCGACCGCCGCATCGTGGTGATCGACCTGCCGTCGAAGTCGCTCACGCGGGTCATCGACCTCGGCGCGGTCTACGCGCCGCACGGCGTGATGATGGACGAGCACGGCACGCTGTGGTCGTCAGGCGAGCTCGGCCAACGCGGTGCTGGCGATCGATCCGGCGAGCGACAAGGTGCGAGAAGATCGATGTCGGCTCGACCGCGCATTGGGTCGCGATCAGCCACGCCACCGGCAAGGTGTTCGTTTCGGTGAAGCAGGACTGGCTTGCGGTCATCGATCGTCGCCCGCCGTACGCATGATCGACCGCATTCACGCTGCCGCATGTGGTCGAGGGGATCGCGATCTCGCCCGACGGCGCCACGCTCTATGCCTGCGCGCAGGATGCCGCCGAGTTCTATGTCATCGACGCGACGTCACATGCGATGCGGCGCACCGTGCCGATCGACGGCGCCGACGCCTCGAAGAAGCAGATGCGGCGGGTGCGGGTGTCGCCCGACAACCACTATGTCGTGGTGTCGTCGAACCAGGATCACCACGCCGCGATCTACCAAGCCGACGGGCTGCGGCAGATCGCCTCGATGCCGATCAAGAAGGGGCCGATGGGCTTCGGCTTCGCGGCCGACGGCAAGCATGCCTATGTCTGCTGCCACGACGACGCCGAGGTGTTCGAGTTCGAGCTCGCCACCGGCCGCGTCACCCGCACCTTCGCCACGGCGGCCGGCTGCGAGTTCATCGTCGGCTATCATTGATCGTCAGGCACGCTATCCGCGCGCGCGTTGCATGTGATTGCGCCCTCTCCCCTCGGGGGAGAGGGCAACCGCAGCGGCTCAACGAAAAGGAATGGGTGAGGGGGCACCCCTGTGAATTCGCACCCCCTCACCCAACCGAATGCGTCGAACGACCGTTGAGCCCTCTCCCCCGAGGGGAGAGGGCACTGAGGCCCGAGCCGTCGCGCAGCGAATGCAGGCGCTCACTCGCCCTTGATGTTCATCGCCTTGATGACCGGCCACCACTTGTCGATCTCGGCCTTCTGCAGCGCGGCCAGTGCTTCGGGCGTCTGCTGCTCGCGCGGCAGAATGATCTGGCCGAGATCGGTCAGCCGCGCTTTCACGGCGGGATCGGCGAGCGCTTGCACCGCCGCCGCATTGAGCTTGGCGATCGCGTCCTTCGGCGTGCCCTTCGGCGCCCATAGCCCGCCCCAGACCGAGGTTTGGAATCCCGGAAATCCCAACTCCGCGGCGGTCGGGATGTCCGGCGCGGAGGCAATCCGCGTGCCGGCGGTGATGGCGTAGCCGCGCACGAGCCCGCCGCGGATCAGCGACAGTGAGCTTGCCGGCGAGGTGCACATCGCGTCGATCCGCCCGCCGACCACGTCCTGCAGCGCCGGCGCCGCGCCGCGATAGGGCACGAACGGCCAAGTCGCGCCGGTCACGCGCTGCAGCTCGATGCCGCACAAGTGCAGCGCGCCGCCCGCGCCGTTGTGCGCGGACGAGACATTCGCTGCATTGGCCTTGAGCCAGGCGGTGAGCTCCTTGAGGTTGGTCGCCGGGACGGCGTTCTTGCTGACGATCAGGTTTGGGCCGTCCATCAGCAGCGAGATCGGCTCGAAGTCCTTCACCACGTCGTACTGCAGCGGGTAGATCGCCGCGTTGATGACGAACTGGTCGCCCGAACCGATGGCAATAGTGTAGCCGTCCGGCGCCGCGCGCGCGACCCGGCCGACCGCGATACTGCCGCCAGCGCCGCCGACGTTCTCGACCACGACCGATTGGCCGAGCGGCGCGCGCATGCCTTCGGCGAGCGCCCGCGCGATGCCGTCGAACAGGCCGCCGGCCGGGTAGGGGACGACGATGGTGACCGGGCGCGTGGGGAAGGCCTGGGCCGCGGCCATTGCGGTCGCGCCGAGGAGCGCCATCAGCGCGATGCCGAAGACCCGCACGCTGTTCGATGCTGTGATGATGGACATTTCGACCCTGTTTTATTTTTCCGAGTTAGTGACGGCTCCGCTACCAGCGCCCGCCGCGATGCACAAGCCGCAGCACGACCAGCAGCAGGATGGCGCCGAGCGTGGCGGAAATGATGGCGCCGAGGATGCCGCCGAAGTGGATGCCGAGGGCAGGAAACAGCCAGCTTCCGATCAGTGCGCCGACGATGCCGAGGCAGAGATCGGTCACAAGCCCGTAGCCGGTGCCGCGAACGACGATGCCAGCCAACCAGCCGGCGATCAGGCCGACAAAGAGAATGACGAGTAGACTTTCTGCCGACATGGTGCGCGCCCCGCTTTATGTGTGGACCAAGGCGGTCAGCGTGATCCTTCTCACGTTGCGGTGCAAGTAGGTGTCGCACGCCTGCATGCCGTGCGGGCAGTGAAATCGCGCACGCGTTTATGCGACTTCCCGTCCCGGAGGCAGTCAGGTTCGGAACGGCTTGCTGAGAAAGCGCGAGCCGGCAAGCCCGTAGCGCCATGGCTGTCTCGACCGCCTTGGTGATGCCGATGCGCGGACCGATCGCGATCTCCGGCGCTTGCGTGCGGGCGCGCAGTTCGAACGGCGCATGGTCAAGCGCGAGCCCGTTGTGGGCGAGCGTGATGCCGAGCGCCTCGCACAGCCGCCCGGGCCCGGAGCACAACAGCCGCTCGTCGGCAAGACCGCGGCGCCGCCGCATTGCCGCGAGCCCACTCGTCGGCGCGAGCGCGCGGATCAGCACCGCGCTCGCCGAGCCCTCGGCCTCGCAGACGAAATTGAGGCACCAGTGGATGCCGTAGGAGCGATAGACGTAGGCGTAGCCCGGCGGGCCGAACATCACCGCGTTGCGCTCGGTGCGGCCGCCGATAGGAATGCGCCGCCGGGTCGGTGTGGTGATAGGCCTCGACCTCGACGATGATGCCGCCGACGCCATCGAACATCAGCGTCGCGCCGATCAGGTCGGGCGCGACGTCGTGGACGCTGCGGGCGAAGAATTCGCGCCGGAGCCGGGCAGGTCTGGTCATCGACAACGCTCATAGCGCCTGCACGGCCCGCTGCCCATCGGCGCTGTCAGTTCAGATACGCATCGCGATAGCGCCGACTTGCGGTGACCCATTTTCGCATGGCTGCCAGCACGCCGAGCCTCGACGCACGGTGCGCAGTCCGCCTAGATTGCCGCCATGCGCATCTTCCTCGCGGGCGCCTCGGGCGCCATCGGCCGCCGTCTCGTTCCGCTGCTGGTGCAGGCCGGGCACGGCGTCACCGGCACGACCCGCTCGTCCGCGAGCGCGAAGGAACTGGAGCGGGCAGGGGCCACCGCCGCCGTCGTCGACGTCTACGACGCGCCGGCGGTGAGCGCCGCGATGCTCGCCGCGCGGCCCGACGCCGTCATCCATCAGCTCACCGATCTGCCGCGCGAGTTCGACGCGGCGAAGATCGCCGCCTCCTATGCCGCCAATGCCCGCATCCGCACCGAAGGCACGCGCAACCTGATCGCGGCCGCGCAGGGCTGCCGGCGCGCGGCGCTTCATCGTGCAGAGCATCGCGTTCGCCTATGCGCCGGGCGGCGAGCCGCATCCCGAGACCGATCCGCTCAATCTCGACGATCCGGCGCGCGCCGTGACGGTGCGGGGCGCCGCCGACATGGAGGACCAGTCGCTCGGCTCAGGCCTCGAGACGATCGTGCTGCGCTATGGGCTGCTCTACGGCCCCGGCACCTGGAGCGAGGGCCCCTGCGCGGAAGCCAGCGCTTGCACGTCGATGCCGCCGCGCACGCGGCGCTGCTCGCGCTCACGCGCGGCCAGGGCGGCGTCTACAACATCGCGGACGACGACGGCGCGGTGTCGATCGCCAAGGCGCGCGCCGAACTTGCGTTCGATCCGGATTTCCGGCTGCCGTAGTTGCGCTGCGGTCATCCGATGGCTCCGGCCGGCATCGGCGTGGCCAAGCGCCGCCATTTCGGCGCGCCGGATGAACCGAACAGCCGTTCCGCGCGACCACCGATAATGGGGGCGGCTCGATCGCAATTCGCCGCGACGGGAACCCGCCGAAGCAAAAATGGACCGCGCGGCCATGGCGCGCGCGGCGTGCAGAACGGCCGGTCTTCCCGGCTGGGAACAGGGTCCGAAGCGGTCTTCCTCGCTCCGAAGCGCAGGCGGAAGAGGGCGGAATAAGTCGGAATAAGGCCGAAGAGGCTCCGGACCGGGTGTCGACGGCCGCCGGAGGCGATCTTTCGGGCCGCAAAGTTTCGGAGCTGATAACGCCAATTCTAAACTGTTGCAGAGGCTGTTAACCGTTCGTTAACCGTGTGGCTAGTTCGCAACATGCGGAGAACATAGTGATCTCTCAGGAGGTTGGCGCCCCTATTTGGCCATACGCCTCCCCGAGATCGGATGGGTCGCGGAACCCATAACGACTCGAAACACCGCCGACAAAGGCCAAACCGTCAGATGGACGCCAAGACCAATCTCAAGGCGAAGCTGCCCAGCCGCCATGTGACGGAAGGGCCTGCCCGCGCCCCGCATCGCTCCTACTATTACGCGATGGGGCTGACGACGCGAGCAGATCCACCAGCCTTTCGTTGGGGTTGCCTCCTGCTGGAACGAGGCCGCGCCGTGCAACATCTCGCTGATGCGCCAGGCCCAGGCGGTCAAGAAGGGCGTCGCCGCCGCCGGCGGCACGCCGCGCGAGTTCTGCACCATCACCGTCACCGACGGCATCGCCATGGGCCATGACGGCATGAAGTCCTCGCTGCCGTCGCGCGAAGTCATCGCCGATTCAGTCGAATTGACCATGCGCGGGCACGCCTATGACGCGCTGGTCGGGCTCGCCGGCTGCGACAAGTCGCTGCCCGGCATGATGATGGTGATGTGCCGGCTGAACGTGCCGTCGATCTTCATCTACGGCGGCTCGATCCTGCCCGGCACCTTCAAGGGCCAGCCGGTCACCGTCCAGGACGTGTTCGAGGCGGTCGGCAAGCACTCGGTCGGCCAGATGTCGGATGCCGATCTCGAGACGCTCGAGCGCAACGCGTGCCCGTCGGCCGGCGCCTGCGGCGCCCAGTTCACCGCCAACACGATGGCGACGGTGTCCGAGGCGATCGGGCTCGCATTGCCGTATTCGGCCGGCGCGCCCGCGCCCTACGAAATCCGCGACGCGTTCTGCATGACCGCCGGCGAGCAGGTCATCGACCTGATCAAGTCACGGCATCCGGCCGCGCGACATCGTGACCCGCAAGGCGCTGGAGAATGCCGCCGCGGTGGTGTCGGCCTCCGGCGGCTCGACCAATGCTGCACTGCACCTGCCGGCGATCGCTCACGAATGCGGCATCAAGTTCGACCTTTTCGATGTCGCCGAAATCTTCAAAAGGACACCATATATCGCCGATTTGAAGCCGGGCGGCCGTTATGTCGCCAAAGATATGTTCGAGGCAGGGGGTGTTCCACTGCTGATGAGGACGCTTCTCGACCACGGGTATCTTCACGGCGAGTGCATCACCGTGACGGGGCGTACGATCGCGGAGAACCTCAAGCGGGTGAAGTGGAACAAGGACCAGGACGTGGTCCACCCCGCCGACAAGCCGCTCTCCGCCACCGGCGGCGTCGTCGGGCTGCAAGGCAACCTCGCGCCGGAAGGTGCGATCGTTAAGGTTGCCGGGATGGCGGACTTGAAGTTTACCGGCCCAGCGCGCTGCTTTGACGGGGAGGAAGCGTGCTTCGAGGCCGTCAAGAAAAAGAAGTACAGGGAAGGCGATGTGCTCGTGATCCGTTACGAAGGGCCCAGAGGCGGCCCCGGGATGCGCGAGATGCTGGCGACCACCGCCGCCCTTTACGGACAGGGCATGGGCGGGAAGGTCGCGCTCATCACCGACGGGCGCTTCTCCGGAGCGACCCGCGGATTCTGCATCGGACATGTCGGGACCGGAAGCCGCCGTCGGCGGCCCGATCGCGCATGTGCGCGACGGCGACATCATCACCATCGACGCGCGTGAAGGGCACGCCTCGACGTCAAGCTGACGAAGGCTGAGATCGAGGCGCGCGCCAAGGCGTGGAAGCCGCGCAAGTCCGGACTTCACGTCAGGATATCTTGTGGAAATACGCCCAGCAGGTGGGACCGGCGCGCGACGGCGCGGTGACCCATCCCGGCGGCGCAGCCGAGAAGGCGTGCTATGCGGACATCTAATGTCGTCGCTGAGCATCGGCCTGCTCGGCCTCGCCTTCGGCCTGTCGCCGGCGGTGAGCTTCGACGGCACGCGCACGCCCGAGGCTGCGCCGGTCTCGTCGCCGCTGCCGGCGCACGACGCCAAGTCCATCGGCCGCGCGACGCCGCTCGCGGCCGAGCCGGCGTCGCCGCTCGGCGTGCCGCGCGCCGGCCCGGCGCTCGTCGCCGTTCGAAGTCCTTCCGCTCCGGCACGCAGGCGCTGCGCCAGGGCAAGATCGACCAGGCCGTCGTCGAACTCGAATACGCCGCCGAGCAGGGCGTTCCCGGCGCCATCTGGAAGCTCGGCCGGATGTATGCGGACGGCGATGGCGTCAAGCAGAGACAAGGCCCGCGCCTTCGAGTATTTCCGCCGCCTCACCAACCATCCGCAGGCCGACGACAGCGTCGGGCACGCCGCAGGCGCGCTTCTGTGGCCAATGCCTTCGTGACGCTCGGACTGTATCATCTCGATGGCATTCCCGACACGTCATGGCGCCGACCCGGCAGTGGCGCGCGCGAGATGTTCCGCTATGCCGCGTCCTATTTCGCCGATCCCGAGGCGCAGTACAATCTCGGCCGCCTCTACCTCCTCGGCAAAGGCACACCGCAAGGACGCCATCCAGGCGGCGCGCTGGCTGCGGCTCGCCGCCAACAAGGGCGAGCATCGGGCGCAGGCCCTGCTCGGCGCCATGCTGTTCAAGGGCGAGGACGTGTCGCGGCAGGCTGCGCTTGGCCTGTTCTGGCTGATCGTCGCCAAGGACGGCGCCGGGGCGGACGAGGGCTGGATTACCGACACGTACGGAACCGCGTTCGCCCAGGCCACCGACGAGGAGCGAGCATTGGCTTATAAGTACCTGGAAAATTGGGTGAAAGGCGGCTCGCCGCCGAAGGACGCGCGAATAGCTCTGTGGCGGCTTGACACACCCTTCGGACATTCGCCCGGCTGCCGTCCGCCGGTTATAGAATCGCTGCATCCGCATCCGTGTATTTCGCCGCCAATGCGCAAAGGCGCCCAGGCGAGGTCGTTGATGAGGAAAGTGCTGTGCGGAAGCATGGCGTGCGCTGGCCTTCTTGGCCAGGCGCCGGCCGTTGCTGCCGACCTCAGCGTTGCGCCCATCTACAAGGCGCCGCCGCGCCGCCGCCGACGAACTGGACCGGCTCCTATCTCGGGCTCTCGGGCGGCGGCGTCTGGGGCAATGCCAAGGTCTACAGCGACGACGACCGGCGCCGACGAGACACCCGCGTTCGACCTGAGCGGTGGCATTATCGGCGTCACCGCCGGGACTTCAGTTCCAGAGCGGCAACGTGGTGCTCGGCTTCGAGGGCGACACCTCGCTCACCAACAAGAACGGCAGCGCCTTCCAGGTGCCGCCAACGCCGGCTTCAACAACGAGGTCAAGGAGCGCTGGCTTTCGACCTTCCGCGGCCGCATCGGCGTACGCGAACGACAACTGGCTGTTCTACGCGACCGCCGGCGGCGCGCTCGCGAGCTTGCAGACACAGCATCGCCTCGCCGGCTGGCGTCGCAGATCTCCGAAACGCAACTGGCATTGGGGCTGGACCGCCGGCGCAGGCGTCGAGGTCAAGATCAACCAGGACTGGTCGGCGAAGGTCGAGTACCTCTACGTCGGCCTGCAGGACAAATCGTACTTCAATCCGTCGCCGAGCGTCGGCGTTCCAGAGCGACCAGCGGGTTCGATTGGACGACCACATCGTGCGCGTCGGCGTGAACTACAAGCTGCCCTGGACCATGCTGGACGGCTTCTTCAAGAAGTATCGCCGCCGCTCAGATCGTCGAAATCCGCCCAGACCGGCACGTGATCGGACGGCTTTTCCCAGCCGCGCACGTGCTTGTCGATGCCGACCGCGACGAAGCCGGTCGGCCGCCTGCGGCGACAGCAGCAGGTGATCGATGCGGATGCCGTTGTTCTTCTGCCAGGCGCCGGCCTGATAGTCCCAGAAGGTGAAGAGCCCGCCGGCGTCGCGTTGCAGGCCCGGACGGCGTCGGTCAGTCCGAGATTGCAGAGCGCGCGGAATTTCGCCCGGGTTCTCGGCAGGAACAGCGCGTCGCCCGCGCCAGACTGCCGGGTTGCGGGCGTCGCGTCGCGCTGGGATCACGTTGAAGTCGCCGGCCAGGATCAGCGGCTCCTCCAGTGCAAGCCGTTCATTCACGTAGCGAATGAGCCGGTCCATCCATTTGATTTTGTAAGAGTATTTTTCAGTGTCCGGCGGATTGCCATTCGGCAGATAGATCGACGCGACGCGCACGCGCTCCGGTCGCCGGTCGAGACCACCGCCTCGATGAAGCGGGCATGATCGTCGTCCATGTCGCCGGGCAGGCGCGGGGTCACCTCGTCGAAGCGGAGCTTCGACAGCACCGCGACGCCGTTGAAGGTCTTCTGCCCGTGGACTGCGACATTGTAGCCGAGGGCCTCCAGCGGCTCTCGCGGAAAGGCGTCGTCGACACACTTGGTCTCTTGCAGGCAGACGATGTCCGGCTGCCGCTCGGACAGCCATGCCGTCAGGTTGTCGATTCGTTGCTTTATTGAGTTTACGTTCCAGGTCGCGATGCGCATGTGCGGAGCAGGACCGAAGCTAGCGTGACAAACGGAGCGCCCAAGTCGGCGTCAAATCGCATAAGGTTACGCCGATTTCGTGATGGATGCATCACGCGAGGTGCGCAGCCAGTACGCATATGTTAGAAAAGTTGCTTCAGCATACCAAAAAGGAATCGTTGACAGGCGAGGCACCAGCAAGAGGAAGTCCGAACGGCCGCGTAGGCCGTGCTCGGCGGAGTAAGAATGAAGAAGCGGACGTGGGTGTTCGGCGCGCTCGTGGTGCTGGTCGCAGCAGGTGTTGTCGTCGCGGCGAACGCGGGGGACCTTGGTCCAGGCGGCGCCGTCGCCCAGTCGCCGCGCCCGGCTGCCCGGGCGGTTCCGGTCGAGGTCGCGACAGCCAACAAGCAGACGTCCCCGTTCGTATCGAGGCGCTTGGCAGCGTTACTCCGATCGCTAGCGTCGCGATCAAGGCACGCGTCGACAGCGAGATCGTCGGCGTGCATTTTCGCGACGGCGCGATGGTGCGGCGAGGGTGATCGCTTGTTCACCCTCGACAGCCGCGCGCTGCAAGCCCAGATCAGGCAGGTGCACCGGTGTGCTCGAGGGCGCGAAGGCGCAGCTCGAGCAGGCCGAACGCGATGTTTCCCGCTACACCGAGCTCATCGCCAAGAACGCCACCACCCAGGTCACGCTCAACAACGCGCAGGACCCAGGTGACGCTCTGGCGCGCCTCCGTTGATTCCAATACCGGGCAGCTGGAAAACCTTAACATCCAGCTCAGCTATTGCACGATCCGCGCTCCCATCACCGGTCGCGTCAGCATGGCTGCCGTCAAGGTCGGCAACTTTGTCCGCCAAGCCGACCTGATCCCGCTCGCGACCATCATCCAGACCGCGCCGGTCTATGTCACTTTTTCGGTGTCGCAAGGATACCTGCCGGAGGTGCGGCAAGCGCTGGTCAATGAAAGCGCGACCATCGAGGCCGTCATCCCGGGCGACACCCGGCGGGCGAGCGGCCAGGTGACCATGATCGAGAACAGCGTGGACGCGCCGACCGGCATGGTGCCCGTTCGCGCCACCATGCCGAACGCGGACGAGCTTCTTTGGCCTGGAACATTGGTGACGGTGCGGTTGACCTTTCGTGAGGAGCAGGCGGTCACCGTGCCGTCGACCGCCGTCCAGGTCAGCCAGACCGGCACCTACGTGTTTGTGGTCGACGATGGTGTCGCCAAGGTCCAGCCGGTCACCGTTGCGCGCGTGAGTGATGAGCGATTCCGTGATTGCCAGCGGCCTTGCGGGCGGCGAAACGGTGGTGACCAACGGTCAGCTCCAGCTGTCCAACGGGACGAAGGTTCGCCCATCGCGGACCCAAGGTGGGGTCTTAACGCATGAACCTCTCGGAGACATGTATCCGCCGCCCGGTGCTCACCACGCTTATCACCGCCGCGATCATTGTCCTCGGTATCTTTCGCTTACCGGCTGCTCTCCGTTGCGGCGCTTCCCGCCGTGGACTTTCCCGACCATCAGCATTACTGCGACGCTGCCAGGTGCGAGCGCGGAAACCATGGCAGCGTCGGTGGCGTCGCCGATCGAGCGCCAGTTTCGACGATCGCCGGGCATCACGTCGCTGACGTCGTCGTCGTCGCTCGGCACCACTTCGATCACCATCCAGTTCTGATCTCAACTCGCACCATCGACGGCGCCGCTCTCGCACCTGTGCAGCCGCGCTCGCCGTCGCGGCGCGGCGCTGCCGGTGGAAGATGACGACGCCGCCCAGTTCTTCCGCGAAGGTCAATCCGGCGCCACTCTCCGGCCGTCTATTTCAGCTTGAATTCCGCTCGACCTTGCCGCTTGTCGCGGTCAACGAATACGGCGAGCTCTCCTGTCGCAGCAGATTTCGCAGCTGCCGGGCGTCGCGCAGGTGCTGGTCTACGGCGCGCAGAGGTTCGCCGTCCGCGTGCAGGTCGACCCGGTCGCGGCGGCGTACGCAATATCTCGCTTGACGACATTCGCAACGTCGTTTCGAAGACCAATTCCAACTCTCCGGTCGGCACGCTCGTCGGCC
>CAWJKL010000007.1:0-172279 GCA_963843475.1 uncultured Alphaproteobacteria bacterium
CATGGTCGGATTGACCCGGGTGTCGATCGGTCCCGCCATCAGCGTCATGCTGCGGGGCTGCGCCGGGTTGGCGCTCTGCGCCATCACCGCGGCCGCGGCCAGCACCGCGACGCAGGGCTGACAGACCGCCACCACGTGGGCTCCGGGCCCGATCTTCTCCAGGAACCGGACGAGATGCTCGATGTAGGAATCGAAACCGAAACGCCCGTGGCTGATGGCGACATCGCGCACGTTGTGCCAGTCGGTGATGTAGACGTCGTGCTCGGGCAGCATGGTGCGCACAGTCGAGCGCAATAGCGTGGCGAAGTGGCCCGACAGCGGGGCGACCAGCAGCACCCGTGGCTGCGGGGTGTCGATGTCCTTCTTGAAATGCAGCAGCGTCCCGAACGGCGTGACGTCGGCCGCCTCCTCGGTGACCGCGACCTCGCGGTTGCCGACCTGCGTGCCCTCGATGCGGTAGGGCGGACGGTCGTGCGTGAGGCCGGCGCGCGCCACCAGTTCGTAGACGGCCGTCAGGTTGCGCAGGACCGCGTTGTCGGTGATGCCGGCGAGCGGCATCCCGATCGCCCGCATGGCCACGCTGGCGAGCGAGCGTACCGGAAGCAAGATGTCCGAATGGGCGAGATAGGCCTGGTAGAGCATTACATCGTCGGCGGCGCTGCGGACGCAGCACCCCATCCCCTCACAAAGCTCAACCCGGCAGCGAAAATGCTAGTGCATTTCATGCTGCGCTGCGAGATAATTATCGCCGGGTGTACAACCCGCTCTTGCCGGGGCGCGGAGGTCGGGCGCAGCACGCTGCTGCGGCCGGATCGACGCGTCGTTTCGTTTGGAATGCGCGACGGGCCCTATCGGGCGTACGCGCCGGCAAGGAAGGGGGGCACGCCCGATGGCCAAGGCCACACTCACCATCGCCAGCAAGAATTACGGATCGTGGTCGCTGCGCGGATGGCTGCTGTGCAAAATGTCCGGGCTCGACTTCGAGGAGCAGCCGGTCGGCAGCGACGATCCCTCGACGCGGGCCGAACTGCTGCTGCTGTCGCCGTCGTTCCTGGTCCCCTGTCTCACCCATGACGGCGTCAAGATCTGGGACACGCTCGCCATCGCCGAATATCTGCACGAGCTCCTGCCCCAGGCCGGCCTGCTGCCCAAAGGCATCGCCGAGCGCGCGCGCTGCCGCTCGATTTCGGGCGAAATGCATTCCGGCTTCAGCAATCTGCGCTCGGCCTTGCCGATGAATCTCAAGGCGCACTATCCGAGCTTCAAGATCTGGGCCGGCGCGCAGGCGGACATCGACCGGGTGGTGACGGTCTGGCGCGAATGCCTCGTCGAGTCGAAAGGACCCTACCTGTTCGGCAAGGTGCCCTGCATGGCGGACGCGATGTTTGCGCCGGTCGCGACCCGCTTCAAGACCTACGACGTCAAGCTCGATACGACTTGCGCGAAGTATCGCGACACCATCCTCGCCATGCCATTCATGCAGGAGTGGATCGCGGCCGCCAGCACCGAGCCCGACGAGGTCGAGGAACTCGACGTCGAGTTTTGAGCGAACCGTCTGCTGCGCCGTCCGCGTTCCGTCTCCGTCAGGCCTTTAGCCAGCGTCGAAGCCGCGTCACCGCCTCGCGCATCTCGGCGGCGGAGCCGGCGTAGCAGAATCGGATGAAACGCTTGCCCCGCAGCGGATCGAAGTCCGCGCCCGGTGTCGCCGCGACGTGCGTTTCCTCCAGCATGCGCTTGGCGAAGTCCAGGCTATCGTCGCAAAAGCGCGAGACATCGACATAGAGATAGAATGCGCCGTCGACCGGCAGAATGTGGTCGAGCCCGGTCTGCGGCAGGCCGTCGAGCAGGATGCGGCGGTTCTCCTCGTAGCCGCGCTTGACCGCCTCCATTTCGTCGCGGCCGTCGAACGCCGCCTCGGCGGCGATCTGCGACAGCGCCGGCACCGAGATGGCGAGATTGCCCTGCAGGCGCTCGACCGTGCGGATCAGCGGCTCGGGCAGGACCATCCAGCCGATGCGCCAGCCCGTCATGCAGAAATACTTCGAGAACGAGTTGATGATGACCGCATCGGGCGACAGCCGCACGGCGGTCTCGGCCGGGAAGGCATAATCGAGCCCGTGATAGATCTCGTCGGAGATGAAACGGATGCCCGCACTCTGCGCGGCCGCGCACAGGGCCTGCAGATCGGACGCCGTCATCATGGTCCCGGTCGGATTGGCGGGGCTCGCGATCAGGATGCCTTGCAGCGGCTTCTTGCGGTGGGCGGCCAGCAGCATTTCGGGCGTGATCGCCCAGCGCGTGTCCTGCGTGGTCTCGATCATCACCGGCTCGCAGCCGAGCGCGGAGAGGATATTGCGGTAAGGCGGATAGCCCGGCAGCGCGACCGCGACCCGGTCGCCGGGATCGAACAGCGCGAGGAACGCAAGGATGAAGCCCGCCGACGAACCGGTGGTGACCGCTACCCGGCGCGGGTCGAGATCGGCGCCATAAGCTTCCCGGTAATGCCGCGCGATGCGCGCACGCAGGCTCGGGATCCCGAGCATCTCGGTATAGGCGATGCGGCCGACCGCAAGCGCCGCCTGCGCCGCCGCGATCGCGGTCGCCGGCGCCGGTGCGGCGGGCTGTCCCACCTCCATGTGGATGACATGGCCGCCCGCGGCCTCGATCCGCGCCGCCGCCGCCATCACATCCATGACCATGAACGGCGGAACATCGCTGCGCGCCGAAGGCACCAGTGCCCGCCTGGCCGCATTCAGCATGCAACTTCACCCTGCTGCGGCCACCCACAGCCGCCCCGCTGTCGCCGCATTTCTGCGGACATTTGGCACCTCAACATCCTGAAACCACACATGATCGTGAGCGCAGTGACATCGTCGTCGCGTTGACCCCTATCCGGCGCATCACTAGCGTCGAAAATGGGACACTAGCCTTGCGCACCCACCAAAAGCGAGCCCTGCCTGAAATGATCGAGGCGTGCAGACCTACCGGGACGAAACGCTCGACGCCAGCAGGCCGGGTGGTCGCGGTGGTGACGGCCGTCGCGCTCGTAACCGCAAGCGCACCGCCGGCCCATGCACAAGGCCTGCCGCTCATTCGCGATGCCGAGATCGAGCAGCTTTTGCGCGACTACACCGAGCCGCTCCTGAAGACGGCCGGACTGCAGAAGCAGAACGTCCAGATGGTCATCATCAACGACCGCAGCTTCAACGCGTTCGTGGCCGATGCCCGCCGCATCTTCGTGAATGCCGGCGCGTTGATCGAAGCGGAAACGCCGAACCAGATCATCGGCGTGCTGGCGCACGAGACCGCACACATCGCGGGCGGCCATCTCTCGCGGATTCGCGAACAGCTCGCGTCGGCCTCGACCCAGGCGATCCTCGCCATGATCCTCGGCGTCGGCGCCATGATCGCAGGCTCGCGCTCCGGCAACTCGGGCATGAGCAATGCCGGCGCAGCCATCCTGCAGGGACCGCAGCAGGCGATTCAGAATTCGCTGTTCGGCTATATCCGCGCGCAGGAAGACCAGGCCGACCGCGCGGCCGTCAAGTTCCTGACTGCGACCCAGCAGTCCGCGAAGGGGATGGCGGAAACCTTCCAGCGGCTCGCCGACCAGACCATGTACCAGACTCGCGGCATGAGCCCGTATATGCAGTCGCATCCGCTGCCGAGCGAACGCGTCGCGGCGCTGCAGGGCATCGCGCGCGAGAGCCCGTACTGGGACAAGAAGGATTCGCCCGCCATGCAGGCCCGCCACGATCTGGCGCGCGCCAAACTCCACGGCTTCATGGATCGCCCGGACGCGGTCGCCCGGCGCTTTCAGCCGCACGACAACAGCCTGCCGGCGCGCTACGCCCGCGCCATCTCGACCTATCGCTTCGGCAATCCGCGCGCCGCGATCGCGCAAATCGATGCGCTGATCCAGGCGCAGCCGCAGAACGCTTATTTCCACGAACTCAAGGGCCAGGCGCTACTCGAATCCGGCAAGCCCGCCGAGGCGATCGCGCCGCTGCGCCACGCCGCGCAACTGGCGCCGAACCCAGCGCTGATCAACATCATGCTGGGCCAGGCGCTGATCGCCACGCACGACCGCGCCCGGGTCGACGAGGCGATCAATATCCTTCAGGGGGCGGTCATCAAGGAACCGGAGTCGCCCGACGTCTACAGCCAGTTGGCCATGGCCTACGGTCAGAAGAACGATATCCCGCGCGCCGACCTCGCGGCCGCGCAGGCGGCCTTCATGCGCGGCGACATCAAGACTGCACGCGAGATCGCGGCCCGCGCCAAGACCCGGTTTCCGGTCGGCTCGCCAGGCTGGGTGAAGGCCGACGACATCGTCAGCTACAAGCCGCCGCAAAGCGCCCGGCGGATGTGACACCAGGAAGGAACACCGATATGCGACTTCGCCTTGGTCCGTTCGCCGCCGTTTTGATCGCCGGCGCGCTGACGCTGCCGTCCGCCATCAGTGCCGGCGCCCAATCCATCACGCCAGCCCAGCGCGGCGAGATCGAGACCATCATCCGCGAATATCTGCTGTCGCATCCGGAATTGCTGCAGGATGTGATGAACGAGCTGGAGAAGCGCCAGACCGCGGCCGAGGCCGAGAAGCACCGCAACGCGGTCAAGGAACATGCCGAAGCCATCTTCAACTCGCCGCGGCAGGTGACGCTTGGCAACCCGCAGGGCGACGTCGCCGTAGTCGAGTTCTTCGACTACAACTGCGGCTACTGCAAGCGCGCCATGACCGACATGATGGACCTGATCAAGGCGGATCCAAAACTCAAGTTTGTGCTGAAGGAATTCCCGGTGCTCGGCGAAGGCTCGGTCCAGGCCGCGCAGGTCGCAGCCGCGGTGCGCATGCAGGACAAGACCGGCGGCAAGAAGTATCTCGAGTTTCACCAGAAGATGCTCAACAGCCGCGGCCAGATCGACAAGGCGCGCGCGATGGCGGTCGCCAAAGAAGTCGGCCTCGACGTGGCGCGGATCGAGAAGGACATCGCGGGCGACGAAGTGCGTGCGCAGCTCGAAGAGAGCATGAAGCTCGCCGAGGCGCTCGGCCTCAACGGCACACCGAGCTACGTGGTGGGCGCCGACGTCGTGGTCGGCGCGGTCGGCCTCAAGACGCTCAAGGAGCGCGTGAACAACGCGCGCTGCGGCAAGGCCACCTGCTGAAGTCCACCTCCGGCACCGGCACCGGGACGATCAGGCGCATGGACGCGCCGCGGCGGCGCGCGCCATAATGGCGACGGCGGGACCGGCTGTCGCCGAGCCGCAACCGGCCATGGCGCCCATCGCATCCGGAGGAAACCATGCATAAGATCGGCCTCGCAGCATTGGCTATTGCCGCCGGCGCGCTTGCCGCCATTGCCTCGTCCGTCACGCCGTCGTCCGCGCAACAGCAGTGGCCGACCCGGCCGGTCAAGTTCATCGTCTCGCTTGGACCGGGCAGCGGCATCGACATCGGCACCCGGCTGCTGGCCGACCGGCTCACCAAGCGTTGGGGCCAGCCGATCGTGGTCGAGAACCGTCCCGGCGGCGACGCGATGATCGCGATCAACGCGGTCGTGACCGCCAATGACGATCACGTCCTGCTGGCATCGCCGAGTTCGTCGTTCACCGCGCACCCGCACCAATACAAAACTCTCCCTACAAGCCGACCGACATCCCGCCGGTCGCGAAAGTTTCGAACACGATCATCGCCATCGCGGTGCCCTCGACGCTCGAGGTCAAGACCTTGGCCGACCTGGTGGCGCTGGCGCGCGCCAAGCCCGGCGAACTCAACTGGTCGGGCACCACCGGCGCGATCGATTTCCTGTTCGCTGGCTTCCTGAAGAACGCCAATCTCAACATGTCGAAGGTGCCATATCGCAACCCGGTCGAGGCGATCAACGATCTCGCCACCGGCCGCATCCAGGTCAACGAAACCGCCTACGCGATCGCCCGCCCACAGGTCGAGGCCGGCAAGATCAAGGTGCTGGCGATAACCAACAGCAAGCGCGCCCCGACGCTGCCGGACATCCCGACGGTCAACGAGGCTGGCTTCCGCGATCTCCACCTCGACGGGCTGGTCGGCTTCTTCAGCGGGCCCGACATGCCGCTCAGCCTGCGCGAACGCATTGCCGCCGATGTCCGCGCGGTGGGTAGCAATGATCCCCTCATCGCCGAGCGAATGAACCTTACCGGCCAGTTGCTCGACCTCGCCGGTCCCGCCGAGTTCCAGCGGGAGATCGAGGACCAGCGCCAGCGGGTCGGCGCGGCCGCCAAGGCGCTGGGCATCACCCCGACGCAGTGAACCGGGCGGCCGCCGCGATCGGCCTGCCGGCCGGCATCTGCCGGATGGCGGGCTGGCTCAGGGCCGCCGGTCATTGAAACCGGATACCCGGTCTTGCCGCTGGAGTGCGCCTTCCGCGGTTCGACTTTCCGCTTCCGTGCCCCTATAACCGGCACCTCGACCGGCACCCTCGCGGTGCCGGCGCTACTTTGGCACGGCCCCGTCGAACTCCATGGCGCAGACGATCTACGTCCTCAATGGCCCGAACCTCAATCTGCTCGGTACCCGCGAACCCGAGACCTACGGCCATGCGACCTTGCGGGATGTCGAGCGGCTGTGCCGCGAACGCGCCAAGTCGCGGGGCTTCAAGGTCGAATTCCGGCAGTCGAACCACGAGGGCGAGCTGATCGACTGGATTTAGGAGGCCGGCGCCAAGAAGGCGGCCGGCATCCTGATCAACCCCGGCGGACTGACGCACACCTCGATCTCGATCCGCGACGCCATCACGGCGGTCCAGGTTCCGGTGATCGAGATTCATGTCAGCAACGTCTTCGCGCGCGAAAGCTTCCGCCATGTCTCGCATATCGCGCCGGTCGCCAAGGCCAGCCTGTGCGGCTTCGGCATCGCCGGATACGGGCTCGCGATCGACGGACTTGCCGAGCTGATCAGCGCCCGACGCAAGGATTGAACCGTGGCCGGTGAACGCAAGAACAAGCCGAAATCGGCGGTCGACCAGGACATCATCCGCGAGCTGGCGCGTCTGCTCGACGAGACCGGGCTCACCGAGATCGAGTTCGAGCGGGACGGCCAAAGGGTGCGGGTGGCGCGCCAGACGCATTTGGTGGCGGCCGCGCCACGAAGCGCCGGCGACATGCCCGCGCCCTTCGCCGCCGATGCGTCACCCGATCCGGCAAAGCATCCCGGTCTCGTGAGCTCGCCCATGGTAGGCACCGCCTACATCGCGCCCGAGCCCGGCGCTCGGCCGTTCGTCGAGGTCGGCAGCAAGGTGCAGGCCGGCGAAACTCTGATGATCATCGAGGCGATGAAGACCATGAACCAGATTCCCGCCCCGCGCGGCGGGACGGTGATCCAGATTCTGATCGAAGACGGCCAGCCGGTCGAATTCGGCGAACCGCTGATGATTATCGAATGATCGGCGATGGCAGGTCCGCCCACAACGACGTGGAGGGACGGGACAAGTCCGTCCATGACCATGCGGCTCGTTGAATGTCCGGATGTTCGAAAAAATCCTCATAGCCAATCGCGGCGAGATTGCGCTGCGCGTGCTGCGGGCGTGCAAGGAACTCGGCATCCCAACCGTCGCCGTGCACTCGACCGCGGACGAGGACGCCATGCACGTGCGGCTCGCCGACGAGAGCGTCTGCATCGGCCCGCCGCCCGCGCGCGACAGCTATCTCAACGTCCCCGCCCTGCTCACCGCCTGCGAGATCACCGGCGCCGACGCGGTGCATCCCGGCTACGGCTTCCTGTCGGAGAACGCGCGCTTTGCGGAGATTCTCACCGAGCACGGCATTCATTTCATCGGGCCGAAGCCCGCGCATATCCGTTTGATGGGCGACAAGATCGAGGCCAAGCGCACCGCCGTGAAGCTCGGCATTCCGGTGGTGCCAGGCTCCGATGGCGGCGTCGGCTCCGATCAGGAGGCGCTAGCGATGGCGCAGGCGATCGGCTTTCCGGTGCTGATCAAGGCGGCCGCCGGCGGCGGTGGACGCGGCATGAAGATCGCTGAGACGCCCGAGCGTTTGCCGGAGGCGCTTGCAACTGCGCGCGCCGAGGCCAAGGCCGCCTTCGGCGACGACGCCGTCTACCTCGAGAAATATCTCACGCGGCCGCGCCACATCGAAATCCAGGTGCTCGGCGACGGCCAGGGCCACGCCATCCACCTCGGCGAGCGCGACTGCTCGCTGCAGCGCCGGCACCAGAAGGTCTGGGAGGAGAGCCCCTCGCCTGCGCTCAACGAAGTCGGCGCGCAACGCCATCGGCCGGACCGTCGCGGAGGCGATGTGCGAGCTGAAATATCTCGGCGTCGGCACCGTCGAGTTTCTGTACGAGGACGGCAAGTTCTATTTCATCGAGATGAACACCCGCATCCAGGTCGAGCACCCGGTGACCGAGATGATCACCGACATCGATCTGGTGCTGGAGCAGATCCGCGTCGCGGCCGGCGGCGAACTCACCCTCCGACAGGACGACGTGAAGTTTCACGGCCACGCCATCGAGTGCCGCATCAATGCCGAGAACCCGGTGTCGTTCCGACCATCGCCGGGCAAGATCGTGCACTATCACCCGCCGGGCGGGCTGGGCGTGCGGGTCGATTCCGCCGTGTACCACGGCTACAGCATTCCGCCGTATTACGACTCGCTGGTCGGCAAGCTGATCGTGCACGGCAAGACCCGCGGCGAATGCCTGATGCGGCTCAAGCGCGCGCTCGACGAGTTCGTGATCGACGGCATCGAGACCACGTTGCCGCTCTTCCGGGCGCTGGTACGGGAAAAAGAAATCATCGACGGCGAGTATCACATCCACTGGCTGGAGGAATTCCTCGCCAAGGGCGGCATGACGGACTGACGCTTCGCCGCCATTTCCGATCAACGCCCTCCGCCGACGGACACGAATTCGCTGGCCGATAGCCCCCCGAGTTACGATCTGGCGCGCGCCTTTGCCTCAGTCCCCGTGCCCGGCGGGCCTCCATTATGGCGGCGTCCACCGGCCGAACGTGCTATCGTGAAAATTGTGGGGACAATCTCGTCGCAACGCGATCGGACTGCACCGCATGAACCGCAGAGATTTTGTCACGCTCCTCGGCGGCTCGGCGATGACGCCGCTGCTCTGGCCGGTTGCGGCGCGCGCGCAGCAGCCGGACAAGGTGCGGCGCATCGGCGTGCTCCTGCCAGCGACCGCGGACGACCCAGCAAATCAGGCCCGCGTCGGAGCGTTCCTGCAGGCGCTGGCGCTGTTGGGCTGGACCATCGGCCGCAACGTGCGGATCGACATCCGCTGGGCCACGGACCAGTGCCGGCGACATTCGCAGACACGCGGCGGAATTGGTCGCGCTCGCGCCGGACGTCATCCTGGCCTCTGGCGGCTCGACCGTGGGGCCATTGCTGCAGGCGACCCGCACCGTGCCGATCGTGTTCCCGATTGTCACCGATCCGGTCGGCAGCCGGCTTCGTCGACAGCCTGGCGCGGCCGGGCGGCAACGCCACCGGCTTCATGAATTTCGAATACAGCATGAGCGGGAAATGGCTGGAACTGCTCAAGCAGATCGCGCCGCGCGTGACGCGAGCGGCAGTCCTTCGGGATCCCGCCATAGCCTCCGGGACCGGCCAGTTCGCCGCCATCCAGGCCGTGGCGCCGTCGCTCAGGGTGGAGGTGAACCCGTTCAACATGCGCGACGCCGGCGAGATCGAGCGCGCCGTCGCGGCCTTCGCGCGCGCCCCGAATGGCGGCCTGATCGTGACGGCGAGCGCGTTGGCGACGGTCTCATCGCGATCTGATCATCACGCTGGCGGCCCGGCACAAGCTGCCCGCGGTCTACTCCGAGCGCTTCTTCGTCGCCGCCGGCGGCCTGATCTCCTATGGACCTGATCAGGTCGACCAGTACCGGCGCGCGGCCGGCTACGTCGACCGCATCCTCAAGGGCGAGAAGCCGGCCGACCTGCCGGTGCAGGCGCCGACCAAGTACGAGCTGGTCATCAACCTCAAGACCGCCAAGGCGCTCGGCCTCGACGTGCCGCCGACGCTGCTCGCGCGCGCCGACGAGGTGATCGAATGAGGCGGCGCGAGTTCATCACGCTTGCTCGGCGGCGCGGCGCGTCGGCGTGGCCGCTCGCCGCGCGCGCGCAGCAGGGCGAGCGCATGCGGCGCATCGGCGTGCTCCTGCCCGCAGCCGCGGACGATGCGGAATTTCAGGCCCGCATCGCGGCATTCCTGCAGGCGCTGGCGCAATTGGGCTGGACCATCGGCCGCAACGTGCGGATCGACATCGCGCTGGGCCGGCGGCCAATGCCGCCGACATTCGCAGACACGCGGCGGAATTGGCCGCGCTCGCGCCGGACGTCATCCTGGCCCATGGCGCCACGACCGTGGGGCCGTTGCTGCAGGCGACCCGCACCGTGCCGATCGTGTTCCCGGTCGTCGCCGATCCGGTCGGCGCCGGCTTCGTCGACGAGCCTGGCGCGGCCGGGCGGCAACGCCACCGGCTTCATGCCAGTTCGAATACAGCATGAGCGGGAAATGGCTGGAGCTGCTCAAGCAGATCGCGCCAGGCGTGACGCGAGTGGCGGTCCTTCGGGATCCCGCCCAACGCTCCGGGACCAGCCAGTTCGCCGTCATCCAGGCCGTGGCGCCGTCGCTCAGGGTGGAGGTCAGCCCGGTCAACGTGCGCGACGCCGCCGAGATCGAGCGCGCCGTCGCGGCTTTCGCGCGCGCTCCGAATGGCGGCCTGATCGTGACGGCGAGCGCGATTCGCGACGCTTCATCGCGATCTGATCATCACGCTGGCGGCCCGGCACAAGCTGCCCGCGGTCTACTCCGATCCGCTATCTTCGTCGCCGCCGGCGGCCTGATCTCCTATGGGCCTGATCAGATCGACCAGTACCGGCGCGCGGCCGGCTACGTCGATCGCATCCTCAAGGGCGAGAAGCCGGCCGACCTGCCGGTGCAGGCGCCGACCAAGTACGAGCTGGTGATCAACCTCAAGACCGCCAAGGCGCTCGGCCTCGACGTGCCGCCGACACTGCTCGCCCGCGCCGACGAGGTGATCGAATGAGCAAGAAAACGGTCATTGCCGGGCTTGACCCGCAATGCCATCGCTTTCACAAGAGGATGGATGCGCGGGATAGGCGAGCGAAGCGACGCCGTTCTTCGAACGGCCAATGACCCGCGCATGACGGGGCAAAGATGAATGATCGATGAAACGGCGCGAGTTCATCTCGCTTCTCGGCGGCGCGGCCGCGGTGCCCGTGCTCTGGCCGCTCGCCGCGCGCGCGCAGCAGGGCGAGCGGATGCGGCGCATCGGCGTGCTCCTGCCCGCAGCCGCGGACGATCCGGAATTTCAGGCCCGCGTCGCGGCGTTCCTGCAGGGGCTGGCGCAATTGGGCTGGACCATCGGCCGCAACGTGCGGATCGACACCCGCTGGGCCGCGGCCAATGCCGCCGACATTCGCAGACACGCGGCGGAATTGGTCGCGCTCGCGCCGGACGTCATCCTGGCCCATGGCGCCTCGACCGTGGGGCCGTTGCTGCAGGCGACCCGCACCGTGCCGATCGTGTTCCCGATCGTCGCCGATCCGGTCGGCGCCGGCTTCGTCGACAGCCTGGCGCGGCCGGGCGGCAACGCCACCGGTTTCATGCCGTTCGAATACAGCATGAGCGGGAAATGGCTGGAGCTGCTCAAGGAGATCGCGCCCGGCGTGACGCGAGCGGCGGTCCTTCGGGATCCCGCCATAGCCTCCGGGATCGGCCAGTTCGCCGCCATCCAGGCCGTGGCGCCGTCGCTCGGGGTGGAGGTCAACCCGGTCAACGTGCGCGACGCCGGCGAGATCGAGCGCGCCGTCGCGGCCTTCGCGCGCTCCCCGAATGGCGGCCTGATCGTGACGGCGAGCGCGTCGGCGATCGTTCATCGCGATCTGATCATCACGCTGGCGGCCCGGCACAAGCTGCCCGCGGTCTACTCCGAACGCTCCTTCGTCGCCGCCGGCGGCCTGATCTCCTATGGGCCTGATTTCGTCGACCAGTACCGGCGCGCGGCCGGCTACGTCGATCGCATCCTCAAGGGCGAGAAGCCGGCCGACCTGCCGGTGCAGGCGCCGACCAAGTACGAGCTGGTGATCAACCTCAAGACCGCCAAGGCGCTCGGCCTCGACGTGCCGCCGATCCGTGCTCGCCCGCGCCGACGAGGTGATCGAATGAGGCGGCGCGAGTTCATCGCGCTGCTCGGCGGCGCGGCGGCAGCGCCGCTCTGGCCGCTCGCGGCGCGCGCGCAGCAGGGCGAGCGGATGCGGCGCATCGGCATCCTCCTGCCCGCAGCCGCGGACGATTCGGAATTTCAGGCCCGCGTCGGGGCGTTCCTGCAGGGGCTGGCGCAATTGGGCTGGACCATCGGCCGCAACGTGCGGATCGACACCCGCTGGGCCACGACCAATGCCGCCGAACTTCGCAGACACGCGGCGGAATTGGTCGCGCTCGCGCCCGACGTCATCCTGGCCCCTGGCGCCTCGGCCCTGGGGCCGTTGCTGCAGGCGACCCGCACCGTGCCGATCGTGTTCCCGGTCGTCATCGATCCGGTCGGCGCCGGCTTCGTCGACAGCCTGGCGCGGCCGGGCGGCAACGCCACCGGTTTCATATCGTTCGAATACAGCCTGGGCGGGAAATGGCTGGAGTTGCTCAAAGAGATCGCGCCGCGCGTGACGCGAGCGGCGGTCCTTCGGGATCCCGCCGTAGCCATCCGGGATCGGCCAGTTCGGCGCGATCCAGTCCGTGGCGCCATCGTTCGGGGTGGAGGTGAGCCCAGTCAACGTGCGCGACGCCGCCGAGATCGAGCGCGCCGTCGCGGCCTTCGCGCGCTCCCCGAATGGCGGTCTGATCGTGACGGCGAGCCCGTCGGCGAACGCGTCATCGCGATCTGATCATCACGCTGGCGGCCCGGCACAAGCTGCCCGCGGTCTACTCCGAACGCTCCTTCGTCGCCGCCGGCGGCCTGATCTCCTACGGGCCTGATTACATCGACCAGTACCGGCGCGCGGCCGGCTACGTCGACCGCATCCTCAAGGGCGAGAAGCCGGCCGACCTGCCGGTGCAGGCGCCGACCAAGTACGAGCTGGTGATCAACCTCAAGACCGCCAAGGCGCTCGGCCTCGACGTGCCGCCGACGCTGCTCGCCCGCGCCGACGAGGTGATCGAATGAAGCGGCGCGAGTTCATCACGCGCCTGCTGGCGGTCGGCGGCAGCGGCGTCGCTGTGCGATGGCCTGGCCGCTCGCCGCAGGCGCGCAGCAGCCAGGCGCGATCGCCGGCGCATGCGGCAGATCGGCGTGCGCGATGCACGTCCAGCGCTGCCGGACGACGTCCGGAAGCCAGGCTCGCATCGCGGCGTTCCTGCAAGGGCTGCGACAAGCTGGGCTGGACCGACGGCCGCAACGTGCAGATCGAATATCGCTGGGCGCAGCGGCGATGTCGACCGCATTCGCCGAGCATGCGCGGCGGAACTGCTCGCGCTCGACGCCGGACGTCATCTTGGCGTCCGGCACCGCCACGCGGCGCTCGCTGCTGCAGGCGACGCCGCGACCGTGCCGATCGTGTTCGCCAGTGCGGCCGATCCGGTCGGCGCCGGCTTCGTCGCAAGCCTGGCGCGGCCGGGCGGCAACGCCACCGGCTTCATCCAGTTCGAATACGGACTGGGCGGGAAATGGCTGGAGCTGCTCAGAGACGATCGCGCCGGGCGTGACGCGGGTGGCCGTCGTCCGCGATGCCGGCAATCCGGCGGGATCGAGCCAATTCGGCGCAATCGCAGGCGGTCGCGCCGTCGCTTCGGATGGAGGTCGACGCCCGGTCAACGTGCGCGACGCCGGCGAGATCGATCGCGCGATTGCGACCTTCGCGCGCTCCGGCGAATGGCGGCCTGATCGTGACCGGCAGCGCGCTGTCGCTGTTTCATCGCAACCTGCTCGTTATCGCTCGCGGCGCGGCACAGGCTGCCGATCGGTCTACTCCCAGCGCGACTTCGTCGACGCCGGCGGCCTGATGTCCTATGGGGCCAACGTACGTCGAGCAGTACCGGCGCGCGGCCGGCTACGTCGACCGCATCCTCAAGGGCGAGAAGCCGGCCGACCTGCCGGTGCAGGCGCCGACCAAGTTCGAGCTGGTCGATCAATCTCAAGACCGCCAAGGCGCTCGGCCTCAGGTGCCGCCAGCGACTGCTCGCCCGCGCCGACGAGGTGATCGAATGAGGCGGCGCGAGTTCATCGCGCTGCTCGGCGGCGCGGCGGCGTGCCAGTGCTCTGGCCGCTCGCCGCGCGCGCGCAGCAGGGCGAGCGGATGCGGCGCATCGGCGTGCTCCTGCCCGCAGCCGCGGACGATGCGGAATTTCAGGCCCGCTTCGGGGCGTTCCTGCAGGGGCTGGCAGCAATCGGGCTGGACCATCGGCCGCAACGTGCGCATCGACACGCGCTGGGCCGCGGACAATGCCGCCGAGATTCGCAGGCACGCGGCGGAATTGGCCGCGCTCGCGCCCGACGTCATCCTGGCCGATGGCGCCTCGGCCGTGGGAGCGCTGTTGCAGGCGACCCGCACCGTGCCGATCGTGTTCCCGGTCGTCGGCGATCCGGTCGGCGCCGGCTTCGTCGACAGCCTGGCGCGGCCGGGCGGCAACGCCACCGGTTTCATGAATTTCGAATACAGCATCGGCGGGAAATGGCTGGAGCTGCTCAAGGAGATCGCGCCGGGCGTGACGCGAGTGGCGGTCCTTCGGGATCCCGCCTACCCTCCGGGATCGGCCAGTTCGGCGCGATCCAGACCGTGGCGCCGTCGCTCGGGGTGGAGGTGATCCCGGTCAACGTGCGCGACGCCAGTGAGATCGAGCGCGCCGTCGCGGCCTTCGCGCGCACCCCGAATGGCGGCCTGATCGTGACGCCGAGCGGGTTGACGATCCGTCATCGCGATCTGATCATCACGCTGGCGGCGCGGCACAAGCTGCCCGCGGTCTACTTCGAACGCTTCTTCGCCACAGGCTGGCGGCTTGATCTCCTATGGGCCCGATTTCGTCGACCAGTACCGGCGCGCGGCCGGCTACGTCGATCGCATCCTCAAGGGCGAGAAGCCGGCCGACCTGCCGGTGCAGGCGCCGACCAAGTACGAACTGGTGATCAATCTCAAGACCGCCAAGGCGCTCGGCCTCGACGTGCCGCCGACCGTGCTCGCGCGCGCCGACGAGGTGATCGAATGAGGCTCCCGGACGCGCGTTCTGGCCCTTGTTGGTAGCCGGAATTACCGGGCTTTTTGCTTGACTAGCGGCCCGGCGGGCACAACCATCGGGCTCCGGATCACAACAATTCGATTGGGAGGCGATATATGCCTGGACCGTTGAACCTGTCCGCAACGACTGCCGCGCTGTGCCTGCTGTTCCCGCTGGCCGCGCAGGCGCAAGCCCCGACGCCCGCGCTGCCGGACGGCCCTGGCAAGCAACTGGTCGACGGTGTCTGCGCCGGCTGCCATCAGACCAACATGATCACGCAGAGCTCGGGCTACACGCGCGAAGGCTGGCAGGAACTGATCGGCACGATGATCGATCTCAGGGGCGTGCCGGACCAGCAGGCCACGATCACCACTTATCTCGCCGAACACTATCCGCCCAAGTACAACCGGCGCGCCGCCAAGCTGGTGCCCGGGCCGCACGAGATCACCTTCAAGGAATGGGTGATGCCGACGCTCGGCCAGCGCTCGCGCGATCCGATCCAGGCCGAGGACGGCTACGATCTGGTGGGTCGGACAGTTCGGCAACATCATCGGCCGCCTCGATCCCCGCACCGGCGAGATGAAGGAATGGCAGTTGCCGTCCGGCGCCTTCCCGCACACCGTCGAGCTCGATCCGAAGGGCAACCCCTGGTACAGCGGCAACAAGAACGGCACGGTCGGCCGGCTCGATGTCGCGACCGGCAAGTTCACCGTCTACAAGATGCCGGATCCGGCCGCGAAAGATCCGCACACGATGATCTTCAACAAGGACGGCATCGCGTTCTTCACGCTTGCAGAACTCCAACATGGTCGGCCGGCTCGACCCGGAGACCGGCGACATCAAGCTCATCACCTCGCCGGTCAAGGACTCGAAGCCGTACGGCATCAAGCTCGCGGCCGACGGCGCCATCTGGTGGTCGTGCAACGGTGCGCCGTGCCTGTTCCGGATGGACCCGGAGACGATGGAGCTCAAGGAGTTCAAGCTTCCGCTCGGCGGCACGACGGTGCGGCGCCTCGACATCGCCGAAGACGGCATGGTCTGGTACGTGAACTCCGGCAAGGGCCGCATCGGCCGGCTCGATCCGAAGACCGGACAGGCGACCGAATGGGATTCGCCGAGCGGCCCGCGCTCGCACCCGTATGCGATCGTCGTGATGAACGGCGCCGTCTGGTACAACGAATCCGGCGTGCGGCCCGACCCGCTGGTGCGGTTCGACATCAAGACCGAGACGTTCCAGAGCTGGGCGATCCCGTCGGGCGGCATCTATTCGGGCATCTGGCGGCACGGCCGCGCGACCAAGGAGGGCAACCTCCTCATTCACCAGAGCGCCACCAACCGCATCATCCAGGTGACGCCGAAGCAGAAGGCCGCCAGCCGGTAGTACACGCTCCATCCCCGTTCGTTCCCGCGCAAGCGGGAACCCAGGACCGCATTCTCCGGTGTTTTCGACTCTGGGTCCCCGCTTCCGCGGGGGACGAACGGAGCGAGATTGATCCCTCGCATCAATACAGCGACTTACTCGATCTTGGCGCCCGTCACCTCGATCACGCGCTTCCATTTCTTCTGTTCGTCGGCGATCAGCTTGGCGTAGTCCTCGCCGGTGCCGGGCGCAGCCGTGCCGCCAAGCGTGGCGATCTGCTTGAGCACGTCGGGCGACGCCAGCGCCGCGACGGCGGCGTCGTGGAGACGCTTGCGGATGTCGGCGGGCGTTCCGGGCGGCGCGATCAGGCCGTAGAAGCTGTAGGACACGACGCGCGGAAATCCGAGCTCGGCGGTCGTCGGCAAATCGGGGACGAACGGCGAGCGCGCCGGGCTGGTGATCGCGAGCCCCGTCACCGCGCCCGAGCGGATCTGCTCGAGCACCGCCGGAAGGTCGGGCAACAGCGCCTGCACGTGGCCGCCGAGCAGGTCGGTCAAGGCCGGAGCGGCGCCGCGATACGGCACATGCACGAGCTTGACGCCGGCTTCCATGTTGAGCAGTTCGCCGGCGAGATGGGTCGTGGTGCCCGAACCGGCCGAACCGAAATGCACCTTGCCGGGATTGGCCTTGGCATTGTTCACGAGGTCGGCGAGCGACTTGAAGCCGGTCTTCGGCCCAGCGACGATCACGCCGCTCACCGTCGCGATGCAGCGCCAGCGGGACGATGTCGCGCTCGACATTGTACGGCACGGTGGTCATGAACGGGATCGACACCAGCGCGCCCGGTCCCGCGATGCCGATGGTGTAGCCGTCCGGCGGCGATTTGACGACGGCATCGACGCCGATCGTGCCCCCTGCCCCGACCCGGTTCTCGATCACCACCGACTGCTTGAGCGTCGTGCTCATCGACGGCGCGATCGCGCGCGCCAGCATGTCGGCCGGTCCGCCGGCGGCGAACGGCACGATCATGCGGATCGGCTTTGTCGGATAGTCTTGCGCGGCGAGCGGCGTCGCCAGCAGCAGCGCAAACGCCCACAGCAACGATGCGAGTGTCCTCGTCACGATCTCCTCCCTTGGCGGTCGCGAGCCCGACGATTTTTGTGGCAATTTGCTTCTGGCAAATTGCTTGGCGCCGTTTGATGACGCCGACCGGCCCGCCTCGCCCGTCGTTGCGGGCGCACACCATTGTTGTGCGCCTCAGGGAGCGCTGTCCAGGGCGCTGCGACGTTTCAAGACGCCACAGCGGCCGTGCCGAACCCGCAGGCATGAACTGTCCGCGGGCGCTGTCAGCGTTCGGAGACCAGCCGCTGCAACAACGAGCCGACGTTGAACGGGTCGTAAGGCTTGGGCACGAACAGTGAACCTGCCACCCGCTGCAGGCGATCGAATGCCGAAATCCGGCCGGAGGTATAGACCACGGGCAGGTCGGGGCGCAGTTCTCGCGCGCGCTGCGCCAGCGCGTCACCGTCCATCGTGCCGTTGAGATTGATATCGGTGAACAGGACGTCGACTGGCGAATCGGAACTCAGACACATCAGTGCATCGCCGGCGTTGTCGACCGTCCGGACGGCGAAACCCTGCTCGGCCAGCGATTCGCTCGACGATCTCGCTGACCATCGGCTCATCCTCGACGAGCAGGACGCTTCGCCGATCGATCGATGGAACCCCGGTCCGACATGACGCTTCTCCTTCCGCTGCACACACCCCTGCATGCGATGGGGCAACGCCGAACCGGGCGATGGTTTGACCATTTCGAAAATTTGACGGATTTGTGACTAAAGAGCGGTGAACGGCTGCGCCGGCGGTCACGGAAGCCGTGGCAACATGACGGCGTCCTTCACCGTCGCCTGCTCGAAATCGTTAATCAGCACCTCGATCCCCACGTCCCAGCGCCCCGCGACCGGAATGCGGACGTCGTCGATCCGCCAGGTGTCGTCGGAACCGGAATGAACGCCGGCGCGGCGCATCGGCTCGAGCCCGGCGGACGGATTGGCGAGCACGAGCGTCACCTCCTTCACGGCGAGCGGCCGGAACGCGCCATCGAGCACCTGCACCTGCGCGGTCGCCCGGCCGTGCTCGGTCGCGGACGATCTCGATCTGCGCCATCGCCTTCTCGCCATGCAGGTGGATCGATACCGTATTGGCGGCGGCGAGCGACCGCGGCGGCGGCGTGAAGCGCCACAGCGCGACCAGCGCCAGAATGGCGACGGCAATCGCGAGTTCCATGCCGATCGAGATGCGTAGCGGCCGCGCCGCCGCGGCTCCCCCGGCCATGGAACCGCGGCACGAGCCGGTAGCGATTGGCGGCCGCCAGCATCGAGCAGCAGCGACGACCAGCGACGAGCTTGCCGAGCAGCACCCGGCCATATCCCGTGGTCCACAGCGCGTCGAACTGGCCGAGTTGCGCATAGGCGAGCCAGAGCCCGGAGGCGGCGAGCAGCGCAAGCGGAACCGGAATGAGCGCGGGAAAACCGCGCCAGCGTTTCGCTCGCCGTCGTCGGCTCTCACGCAATGCAAACCACAGGGGCAACAGCGCGCCGATCCAGAACGTCATGCAGACGGCGTGCAGGAATACCGCCGGACGGCTGATGGCAGCGCGGTTCGGCATTGCTGGCGTGTCCGCTGAGCGCCAGCGCGACGCCGACGCCGACGAGCGCGAGCAGAGCAAAGCACGCGGCCGAGACGCTGCGACGTCGCAGCGTTCGCGAACACCCCGGCGAACAGCGCAAATGCGGCGGCGATCGCGGTCAGGCCATAGGCGGTTTCGAGCCCGGTTTCCCACGCCGCGCGGTGGCCGATCTCCCGCAGCGAAAGCTCGAGCGCATCGAGTCCCTGCAGTCCGACTGACAGCGCGGTCGCGACAAGCCCGGCGATCAACGCCGCCAATATCCATGGATCGGCGGCGCGCGCGGCATCGGGCGCGGCGATCCAGGCACGAAAGAACGCGCCGCCGATCCCGACAGCGAAGCCGAGATAGATCACGAGCTTTGCCGCCCACATCGCCGCGCGCACGGCGGGATCGGTCGCCGACTGCGCGCCGGACGGCGGCTGCGCGCTCGGCGCGCCGATCGAGAACATCAGCGCACCGCCGACCGGATGGCCGTCGGCCGACATCACGCGCCAGCTCAGGACGTGGCGTGCCGCTGCTGCAGGGCCGGCACCGCAATCGCGATCCCGGCATCGGCCGCGGCGATATTGCCAAGCGGAACGGCGCGGCCGTCCGGACCGATCAGCCGGATCGCGAGCGGCGACACCGGCTCGTTGAACGTCAGCCGCAGCACCGGCGGCGCCGGCGCGACAACCGCGCCGTCCGCAGGCTCGGCCTTCACCAGCGTCGCATGCGCCGTGCGCCGCGGGCGCCTGCAGGACCACTGCAAGCGCGACCGCGGCAGCAAGCGAGTGCGGCGACGACCCGGCGCACGACGGCTGGGCCGCCGCTAGCGCTTCGGCAACAGCTTGAGGCCGGCGCGGGTTCCGGATAGTCGCCCGGCCCTTTGCCCTCGGCCGGAATCTCGATCCAGCGGTGCACGCCCTTCTCGCATTCCTGCACGACCGGGAAGTAGACCATCTTGCCCGGTGTCGAGATCGTCGGCGAGAAAGTTCGACTGAAACACGAACTCGTCGTAGTGCGCGTCCGGCAGCTTGCCGCCGGACCAGATGATCTCGGTCACGCCTTCGCTGAGCTTGCGAGTGAAATGACGTCGTAGGTCTTGGGATACTTGCCGATGACGGTGTCGATCGTCCAGCCGGGCTTGGGCATCGGCTTGACGCGCGATCACGCCTTCCGGGAATGCGGACGCGGAGCGACGTGGTGGCGGTGCCTTCGCAGCCGTGCGGAACACGCAGCACCGCCTTGTAGGCGGCGCCGACCGGCGCCTCGCGGTTTTCGAGAGTGACGTGGGCGGCGGCGGGACCAACGATGACGCAGGCGCCGATCGCGCCAAGAAGCTGACGAAGCATTCTGGATCTCCAGGAATCAAGGCATGAGCAGCGGGCGGCGGTTGCGCCCGCGACGGCTAGGCTGAACTCATGCCCGGCCTGGAGGGGCCTGTGACGGTCCCGCACGCACCGCTTCGCGTGCGATCGACGATGATGAAGTCCGACCAGCGGCAGGCACGGTCCGTTTCGACGCCAGCCATCGCGCCCGGCCGATCTGCAAGGATGGCGGCAGCAGCGCGGGCGCGGCAGACACGCAATAGCTGCAGCAGAGGTGCCAGACGGTGCCGGCGTCGGGCAGCGCGGGTGCGGCCGGATCGCCTCGCGCCACCGCTATGGCAGATGACGGCCGCAGCCAGCGGGTCCGCCATCGCCGCGCCGGCCTGCGCGGTCGCCACCCCGGAGAGGAACGACTGCAGCACGACCAGCCAGCGCGCGATCACGAGCGATCGCGGCGGCGCCAGGATTGCGGGACAAATGCGGTTGGCACAGGAACCTCTCGCGTGGCACCCTAGCACAACGTCATCTTGGGAATCACCAGCGCGCGCCTGCGTACGGGGACGCTGCCCGCAGCCAGCACAACGCGCGCCTCGACGAGATGGCCAACCGCGAATCCACCGTCATCGAGATCACGCCGGAAGTGCTGCTCAAGGCCTATGCCTGCGGCATCTTCCCGATGGCGGAAAGCGCCGAGGATCCGGCGCTCTATTGGATCGAGCCCGAGATGCGCGGCATCATCCCGCTCGACCGCTTCCACCTGCCGGCGCGGCTCGCTCGCACGGTGCGCTCCGACCGCTTCACCGTCACGGTCAACCGCGACTTCGACGCGCGTGCTCGACGGCTGCGCCGCAGCCGCGGCCGGGCCGCCCGCGCACCTGGATCAATACGCGCATCCGCACGCTCTACCGCAAGCTGCACGAGCGCCGCCATTGCCACAGCGTCGAAGTCTACGACGGCGACGAACTCGTCGGCGGTCTCTATGGCGTCACGCTCGGCCGCGCGTTCTTCGGCGAGAGCATGTTCCACCGCGCGCGCGACGCCTCGAAGGTCGCGCTGGTGCATCTGGTGGCGCGGCTCAAGGCCGGCGGCTTCAAGCTGCTGCGACACGCAGTTCGTCACCGATCACCTCAAGAGCTTCGGCGCGATCGAAGTGCCGCGGCGGCAGTATCACAAGCTGCTGGAAGCGGCGCTGACCGGCGAAGCCGACTTCGCGCGCGCTCGACACCAAGCGTCCGGTCACCGGCGCGCGAGGCGCTCGGCGCTGCTCGGCGCGATCGGCAACGCGCGTACGTCGCGAGATCGCGCCGCGTTAGCCGACGCGGACGGATCATGCGAGCGCATGCGTCGAGCGCTGCGCTTGGCGGCGGATTGGCTGCGGCTGGCCGGCGCGGCGGCGGCAGGCGGCTGGCGCGGTTGGCCGACTGCGTCACCGGCGAGCCGCCTGCGGCGGCGCGGCCACGGCAACCGGCGGGCTCTTACAGTCCGTCAGCCAGACGTCGTAGATCGGATGCTCGACCCGTGCAGGCCCGGGCTCGCCGCGAACATCCAGCCGGTGAAGATGCGCTTGACCTCGCCCTGCAGCGTGACCTCGTCGACCTCGACGAAGGCATCGGTGTTCGGCGTCTCGGTCGGCGGGCGGGTGTAGCAGGCGCGCGGCGTCACCTGCAGCGCGCCGAACTGCACGGTCTCGCCGATCGAGACATCGAAATTGATGATGCGGCCGGTGATCTTGTCGAGGCCGGAGAACAGCGCGCCCTTGTTGACGATCTTCTGCGCCGGCGGCTCGGCGACCACTTCGTCGCCCGGTTGCGGCGAGGTGTCGCCCGGCGCCTGCCGCGCGGCTGGCGCTGCCCGGGCGGAAGTGCCCGGCGGCGCGCCCGGTCCGATCGCGGCGGTGCGCGGGCGGCGGCAACGGTTGCGATTGGACGCCCGGCTGTCCGGATGGACATTGGCTGTGGCGGATAGCCGGCGGACGGGCTGATAGCCGGGCACGTTCGCCTGCGGCGGATACGGCTGCTGCGGCTGACGGGATAGGGCTGCTGATCCGGCGAGCGTTGATACTGCTCGTTGGGATAGCATTGCTGCTGGCGGACGGCGGCGCCCGCCGGCACGCCCGCCGGCGGACGCGGCGGCGATCCGAACAGCGCCTCAAACGGATTGAATTGCGCCGTGCACCGGCGGCGGCGCCAAAGCGCGGCCAGCAGCGCGACGAAACCCGTCAGATGCAGGCGATCGAACCATTCGGTCAGCGCAAGCCATGAAAACCGGCGCAGATCGCGCCCGCCCGGTCACCGCTGGTAAACACCGTGAATACGGCAGGGAAAGGGCGGCCGCGCCGGCGCAAATCGCCCAATTTTCACTGCCGATTGGGCCGGCATCGTCAAAGGCTTAGCCGCAACGCTCAGCGCCCCGGCGTCCAGGCCTTGTAGTCGCCGGTCGCCTTCGGCCGCCGGCCCTGCGCCAGGGTCGAACCGGTCGGCCGGTGCGCCGCCGGGCGTGCCGGTGAGGTTCGGCCGGTGCGGCTTCCACCACGACCGCGCCACCACCTTTTCCTCGGTCGGCGGCACGTCGACGGTGTGATGCATCCAGCCGTGCCAGGACGGCGGAATCGACGACGCCTCGGCGACGCCGTTGTAGATCACCCAGCGGCGCTCGAACCCGAGCGTCGGATCGATCTTGCCGCCCTTGGTGCGATAGTAGCGGTTGCCGAACTCGTCCTCGCCGACGAATTCGCCGTAAAGCCACGTCCAGAGCTGCGTGCCGAAGGTCTCGCCGTTCCACCACGTGAAGAAGCGCGTCAGGAAAGTTTTCATCGGCAGTCGATCCTCTCAGGCTCTTGGATCGGCATGGCATTGCGCATCGGCGATGTCCAGCCCCGCCGCCGGCCGAGCCGGAGCGACTACTTCTTCGCAGGCTTGCGGGCGGGATCAGGGAGGTCGCCGATCCGCAAATGGTCGAGCGCGCGGTCGGCAAAGTGCGGAATGAAGCCGTAGGCCAGAAGACGCTTGCGGGCGCCGGCAATCTCTTGCGGCGAATCGAGATACTCGACGGCGAACACCGGCCTGCCATCAGCGGTCAGGAGCTTGAGCTGGGCGATGTTATGGGAGATCGTTTCTTTGCTGTTGGGCTGCTTGTCCTTGGTCTCGCCGTACAGGATGTCCTCCTTGCCGATGCCGTCAATGACGCCGCGATAGCCGGCGTCGGAGAGCAGCGCCTCGCCGTTCTGCGGAACGACCAGGAAGTCCGGCTTGCGGCCGCGGGCATGCGCGGCGAGCTTCGTCACGAACGCGATCATCAGCGCGGGCGCATCCGGCTTGTTCTCGAAGAACTCGAACTCGTCGACCTTGTCGAGCCACACGCCGTCGAAGCCCGCCCAGATGATGCGATCGAGATAGCTGTCTTTCCCCGTGACGATGATCTCCTGCCAGCCCGGATCCCAGTAGCGCACCGCATAGTTGCCGCGCCATTCCTTGTTCTGCCGGTCGCGCCACGACGGCGCGAACCAGCCGAAGAACCAGCCCCAATACCATTTCCAGTAGTACCGGTAATTCTCGGCCTCGCCGATCGACAGATACGACAGGACGATGCGCCGGCCGCCGTCGGGCTTCTTCTTCATTGCTTCGAGCTCGGCGGGCGTGAATACCGCCTCGCTGGTGCCGTCACGCGTGTAGTCGATCACGACCATGTCGTAGGGCGAGGCCGCGATCACGCCGGGGTCGAGCTATTGGAGCTGGTAGCCCCAGCTCTTCGCCGCTGCCAGCGTGCGCGCGAGCTCCGTCGCGATTGTTGCGCAACCACTGGCGCTCCGCTCTGCCTATTCCGAGACCACTCGCCAGTACCGTCAGCGCGACAACCGCACCGGTCCACGCGCGCGGTGTGTGGCGTGGAATCAAATGGCGAAATGACGGCACTTGGTTCAACGACCTTTGGAAGCCGTCCGGCGGCCGGTGAATCGAGGCTCCACCCTATCCAATCGCCTGCGCTGCGACCATCACGACGTTGCACCGCGGACGCCGCCCCGCCTATTCTCCAAGGCAGCGCGCATCCTGCAAGAACTTGGCGCACACCAGAGGAAACGGTAGCCATGCGATTTTCGACGTTCCGCCATCTACGCAATGCCGCCCATCTGCTCGCGAGCGTCACGCTCCTGACCGGCACAGCGACAACCGCGCTGGCGCAGAACTGGCCCGACCGGAACATCCAGGCAATCGTCCCGTTCGCGGCTGGCGCCGCCAATGACATCGTCGGCCGCATCGTGCTCGAGCAGGTGTCGAAGCAGGTCAACAAGCCGATCGTGGTCGAGAACCGGCCGGGCGCCGGTGGAACCATCGGCGTAACGGCGGTCGCCAAGGCGCCCGCGGACGGGCATACGATGCTGGTGCATTCGTCCTCGTTCAGTTCCGCGCTCTCGCTCTACAAGAGCCTGCCGTACGATACGCTCAACGATTTCGCGCCGGTCATCGCACTCGGCAAGACGCCGACCGTGCTGGTGGTGCCGCCGATCGAAGGGCTTCAAGACCGCGGCCGACCTGATCGCCGCCGCCAAGGCCAAGCCGGGCGAACTCAACTTCGCCTCCGCCGGCATCGGCTCGACCTCGCATCTGGCGGCGGAGCGCTTCCGCCTGAGCGCCGGCATCCAGGCGCAGCACGTGCCGTTCCGCGGTCCGAACGAAGCTTTCAACGAACTGCTGGCGGGCCGCATCGACTTCTACTTCCTGCCGCTCGCCCCGGCGCTGCCGCTGGTCAAGGACGGGCGCCTCATCGCGCTCGCGGTCAGCACCGATACCCGGGCCAAGGCTCTGCCCGAGGTGCCGACGACGACCGAACTCGGCTTCAAGGATTTCGTCCTACCTGTTCTGGACCGCGGTATTCGTTCCGGCCAAGACGCCGCGCGCAATCGTCGACCGGCTGCACAGCGAGAGCGAGGCCGCCATGAAGATCCCCTCGGTGCAGGAGCGCCTTGCCAAGGTCGGCAGCGAGGACATGCCGATGAGCGTCGATCAGTTCGCGAAGTTTTTCCGCGAGGACGTGCTCACGACGACCAAACTGATGCAGCAGATCGGCATCAAACCGAGCGAATGAGCTAGCCCTGGCGAGCCGGGGTCCCGGGCGCGGGGCCAGCCGCGCCGTGGCCATGTCGGGCGGCAAGATGGATGGCGGCGCGAATGCGCGCGTAGCTCGCGCAGCGGCAGAGATTGGTCATCGCCTGGTCGATGTCGCTGTCGGTCGGGTGCGGTTTCTGCACGAGCAGGGACGCCGCCGCCATGATCATCCCCGACTGGCAATAGCCGCATTGCGGAACGTCGAGCGCGATCCAGGCCTTCTGGACCGGGTGCTCGGTGTTCGGCGAGAGCCCCTCGATGGTCGTGATCTGCCGGTCCTGCGCTAACGAGACCGGCATGACGCAGGTCCGGATCGGCTCCCCGTCGATGTGCATCGTGCAGGCGCCGCACGCGCCGACGCCGCAGCCAAATTTGCTGCCGGTCAGGCGCAGGTGCTCGCGCACGACCCAGAGCAGCGGAACGTCGTCCGGTCCGTCGAATTCGGCGGGCTTGCCATTGACATGGAACTTCACCGGCATGGCGGCTTGCCTTTCATTGCGCGTGGCACCTAGACCGCAACCTTGAACGCCGCGTCCGGGAACGGCATCACGTCGAGCTTCCGCCCGGTGGCATGCAGCAGGGCCTGCGCGACCACCGGAGCGACGGGCGACAGCACGACCTCACCGACGCCCTGCGGCGGGCGATCGCTCGGCTGGATCAGTGCGACGATCTCCGGCATCTCGTCGATGCTGAGCAGCGGATAGTCGAAGAAATTGCTTTGATCGGTGCCGCCCTTCGAGAACGTGATCTTGCTCTTGAGCGTGTTGGTCAAGGCAAAGCCGATGCCGCCTTCGATCTGCGCCTTGACGGTGTTCGGATTGACCGCGAGGCCGGGATCGACCGCGCAGACCACGCGCTTGACCGCGAACCGGTCGCCGGTGCGCCGGATTTCGGCAACGAGCGCGACGTAGGTCTTGAAACGGCCGCCGCGGCCGACATAGCAGTTGAATGCGATGCCGCGGAACGTATCGGGCGCCGGCTTGTCCCAGCCCGCCCCGCGCGCGGCAGCATCGAGCACGCGCAACGCCAGCGCATCATCCGAAAGCAGATGACGGCGATAGGCGTATTGATCGACTTTGGCCCGATGCGCCAGTTCGCTGATGAAGCTTTCCCAGAAGAACACCGCGGCAGTCGAGCCGACTGAGCGCATGAAATACACCGGCACCGGTAGCGGCGTGTCGACCGTCTCGACAAGAAAATTCGGCAGCCGGTAGCTCTGGTTGTAGATGCCGTCGACCATGCTCTCGTCCCAGTCGCCGAGCGGCGTGTGGTCGAGCCAGTTCTTGCGCGTGGCGTTGAACAGCGACTGGCCGGCGACCAGTGCGTGGACCGCGAGCGGATAGCCGTTCTCGTCGAGTACGGCACGCATGCGAGCTCCGGCATTCGGCCGGTAGACGTCGTGCTGCATGTCCTCTTCGCGCGAGCGGATGAGCTTGACCGGACGCCCCACGGCCTTTGACGCGTGCACCGCCTGAACCACATAGTCGGGCACGATCTTCCGTCCAAAGCTGCCGCCCAGAAACGTGACGTGAACCGCGACCTTGTCGGGCGCGCATCCGGCTGCGTCAGCGACCGCCTCCTGGCACGCGGTCACCGACTGGATCGGGCCCCATGCCTCGACGGCGCCGTTGCGGTAACTCGCGGTCGCGTTGACCGGCTCATGTGGCGCATGCGCGATATGCGGCAGCACGTAGCGCTGTTCAATCACCGCGGCGACGCGATCTGCGAGGAGTTCGCGCGGACGGCCGCGCTCGAGCGCCGGAACGCCCTTCCCGGTATTGAGCGCCGTCTCCAGCATGGCGTCGATCTTCTCCGAGGAAAGATCGCCATGAATGCCGCCATCGAACGTCACGTCCAGCGCATCGACCGCGCGCTTCGCCTGCCAGAAATAGTCTGCAACGACACAGACCGCATTGTGACCGGGCAGTCCGCGGCTGTCGGGCTGCTGCGAGGCATCGTCCTCGTTGGCGATCGGCACGACCGGGATTTTCACCACGGCGTGCACGCCCGGCATCTTGAGGATGTCGGCCTCGTTCTTGATTGCGACCACGCGCCCGGTGAACGACGGCGCGGTCTTGATCGCCGCATTGAGCATCCCGGGAACCGCAACATCGATTCCATAGACCGCGGTGCCGTTGCACTTTGCGGGCGTATCGAGACGCGCAACCGGCTTGCCGATCAGCCGAAACTGCTTGGGATCCTTGAGCGGCGGGCTGGCGTTGAGCGGCAGTTTCGCCGCGTCCGACGCCAACTGACCGTACGACAAGCGCTCGCCGCGCGCGTTGACGACGAAACCGTTCTCGGTACGGCACTTCGCGACATCGGTCTTCCATCGCCGCGCGGCCGCGCGCACGAGCACCTCGCGAGCCGCGGCGCCGGCGACGCGCAGTCGGTCGTAGAGCGCCGTCGTCGACATCGAGGCGCCTTCCTTCTGCGCCGGCGGCTCGTTGCGGAACGCGATCTTGTAAGCCGGCTTGCCGGTGACGAACCGGACCTTGACGCGCGTCCAATCGGCGTCGAGCTCATCCGCCAGAATCTGCGGCAGCGCCGTGTAGGACCCCTGCCCCACCTCCGGCTGCGAGAGTCCGAGCGTCACGTCGCCGTTGGGCGCAATGACGATCCAATCGGTGATGCTGAATTCGGCGTCCCGCTTTTTCACCGCCGCAATCGCCGGCCGCAGGGTGACCGGTACGAGAAGCGAGGCGGTGGTGAGGGCGGCGCCACCGGTGACAAGAAAGCGGCGCGAAACAAAAGACATTTCCGGTAATCCAGGCGGCGGTGGGCCGCGGCTTTGCGCGCCGCAAAGCTACTGAAGGCGAATTGAAGAACGCTGAATCGATTGACGAAATTCGTGCGCACCGTCCGGTCACGCGGCTCCCCGATTCCCCTCGGGGCAAGAATCAATCCGGCCGCGCAAACGGACGTGAATCGAGGCTCGAACGGTATCTCCATGCCGTCAGCTGGCCAAAGTAGGGGCCGGTCGATCCGGAAGGAGAAGTCTCCCGCAACCAGCAAGGCGAGCGGTCCAAAAATTTTGGCGCTTGACAGCTTTCCGCTGCCTGCACATCCCCGCGCCCGTCCACAATGGCGCTTTCAAAACGCGCCCGAAAAACCGATACTTTCCGCATCCTCCCCTGAGTTGTCCCCATACTTCACAGCTTCCCACCACAGGTAGGGGTTGATTCATATTTTCATACTAGGTCTTGACGCGCCCGGCGGGACTGTCTTAGCTTTGTCACCTGTTCGGCGCGAGTGGTTTGAAGTCCGCCGGGCACCTCCTGACAGGGTCCCGTAGTCACCACTCCGTCGGCCGAACGGCGCCGGAGCGAGGCATCGTCACGCCCACAGGATGAGCTCCGGACGTGCTGCAACGATCCGTGGCCGACGATCAAGGCCACGGAACCAGGGCGTTCGACAGACTGAGACTAGAAGCCACGAGCGCGGTCGGAGGCCGACCGCGCACGGGTCCGAGTCGGCAAAAAACGTGTCGGCGACCTATATAATGCGGGTGTATCCCCGCAGGTCGCCGCGCCAACAGAAAGGGGCAAGAGATGCGGATCGAGCGGCGCTATACCAAGGACAGGACAGTCCCCTATGCGGACATCGAGTTCCGGCTGACCACGAGCGAGATCCGCAATCCCGACGGCTCGGTGGTGTTCCACGCCGACAACGTCGAGGTGCCGAGCGTTCTGGTCGCAGGTCGCCGCCGACGTGCTGGCGCAGAAGTATTTCCGCAAGGCCGGCGTGCCCGCGCGGCTGAAGAAGGTCGAGGAAGAGACCGTCCCGTCCTGGCTGTGGCGCTCGGTCGCCGACGAGGAGGCGCTCGCGGCGCTGCCCGAGAAGGAGCGCAGCGATCGGCGAGCACTCCGCCAAGCAGGTGTTCGAGCGGCTCGCCGGCACCTGGACCTATTGGGGCTGGAAGGGCGGCTATTTCGACCGCGAGGCGGACGCGCGCGCGTTCTTCGACGAGCACGTGCTACATGCTGGCGATGCAGATGGCGGCGCCGAACTCGCCGCAATGGTTCAACACCGGCCTGCACTGGGCCTACGGCATCGACGGCCCGAGCCAGGGCCATTTCTACGTCGATTTCCAGACCGGCAAGCTCGTCAAGTCGAAGTCGGCCTACGAGCACCCGCAGCCGCACGCCTGCTTCATCCAGTCGATCAACGACGATCTCGTCAACGAAGGCGGGATCATGGACCTGTGGGTGCGCGAGGCGCGCCTGTTCAAGTACGGCTCCGGCACCGGCTCGAACTTCTCCGCGGCTGCGCGGCGAAGGCGAGCGGCTCTCCGGCGGCGGCAAGTCCTCCGGCCTGATGAGCTTCCTCAAGATCGGCGACCGCGCGGCCGGCGCCATCAAGTCGGGCGGCACCACGCGCCGCGCCGCCAAGATGGTGATCGTCGACACCGACCATCCCGACATCGAGCAGTTCATCGACTGGAAGGTGATCGAGGAGCAGAAGGTCGCGGCGCTCGTCACCGGCTCGAAGATCAACCAGAAGCACCTGCGCAGCCGATCCTGAAGGCCTGCGTGAACTGCGAGGGCTCGGGCGACGACTGCTTCGATCCCGACAAGAACCCGGTGCTGCGGCGCGAGATCAAGGCCGCGCGCAAGAACCACGTGCCGGACAATCTACATCCAGCGCGTGATCCAGTTCGCCAAGCAGGGCTACACCGACATCGCACTTCCCGATCTACGACACCGACTGGGATTCGGACGCCTACCTCACGGTCTCCGGCCAGAACTCCAACAACTCGGTGCGCGTCACCGACGAGTTCCTCAAGGCGGTCGAGTCGGACGGCGACTGGGACCTGACCTGGCGCACCAAGCCCGGCAAGATCGCCAAGACCCTGAAGGCGCGCGACCTGTGGGAGAAGATCGGCCACGCCGCCTGGGCCTGCGCCGATCCCGGCCTGCAGTACCACACCACCGTCAACGACTGGCACACCTGCCCGGCGTCGGGGCCGATCCGCGCCAGCAATCCGTGCTCGGAATACATGTTCCTCGACGACACCGCGTGCAATCTCGCCTCGCTGAACCTGCTGGCGTTCCGCAACGCCAAGACCCGCGGCAGTTCGACGTCGAGGGCTACGAGCACGCGGTGCGGCTGTGGACCGTCGTGCTCGAAATCTCCGTGCTGATGGCGCAGTTCCCGTCGCAGCGAGATCGCCAAGCTGCAGCTACGAGTTCCGCACGCTCGGCCTCGGCTACGCCAATCTCGGCGGCCTGCTGATGTCGTCCGGCCTCTCCTACGATTCGGACGCCGGCCGCCAGATCGCGGGCGCGCTCACCGCCATCATGACCGGCATCAGCTACGCCACCTCGGCCGAGATGGCGGGGCAGCTCGGCGCCTTCCCCGGCTACAAGAAGAACCGCGAGCACATGCTGCGCGTCATCCGCAACCACCGCCGCGCCGCGCACGGCGAGCGCACCGGCTACGAGAAGGTGGCGACGCCGCCGGTGCCGCTCGACCACAAGGCTCTGTCCCGGATGCCGCGCGATGGTCGAGCACGCCAGGCGCGCCTGGGACCGCGCGCTCGCGCTCGGCGAGCAGCACGGCTACCGCAACGCGCAGGTCTCGGTGATCGCGCCGACCGGCACCATCGGCCTGGTGATGGATTGCGACACCACCGGCATCGAGCCCGACTTCGCGCTGGTGAAGTTCAAGAAGCTCGCCGGCGGCGGCTACTTCAAGATCATCAACCGCGCGGTGCCGGAAGCGCTGCGCGTGCTCGGCTACTCCGAAGCGCAGATCGCCGAGATCGAGGCCTATGCGGTCGGCCACGGCACGCTCGGCCAGGCGCCCGGCATCAACCACACCACGCTCAAGCAGAAGGGCTTTTCGCCGGAGGCGATCGAGAAGGTCGAGAAGGCGCTGCCGACCGCCTTCGACATCAAGTTCGCGTTCAACAAGTGGACGCTGGGCGAGGACGTTCGTCGACCACGCTCGGCATCGCGCCGGAGAAGCTCGCCGATCCGCGCTTCGACCTGCTCTCCGCGCTCGGCTTCACCAAGCGCGAGATCGAGGCCGCCAACATCCACGTCTGCGGCGCGATGACGGTCGAGGGCGCGCCGCACCTCAAGGCCGAGCACTATCCGGTGTTCGACTGCGCCAATCCGTGCGGGCGCAACGGCAAGCGCTATCTCTCGGTCGAGAGCCACATCCGCATGATGGCGGCGGCGCAGCCGTTCATCTCGGGCGCGATCTCCAAGACCATCAACATGCCGAACGACGCGACGGTCGAGGACTGCAAGGCGGCCTATCTGCTCTCCTGGAAGCTCGCGCTCAAGGCCAACGCGCTCTACCGCGACGGCTCGAAGCTCTCGCAGCCGCTGCAGAGCCAGCTGATCGCCGACGAGGAGGACGAGGACGACGTCATCGAGGCCTTCATCGAGAAGCCGGCAGGCGGCGCGCGCCTCGGCGCTGGCCGAGCAGGTGGTCGAGAAGGTGGTCGAGCGCATCGTGGTCATGCGCGAGCGCGAGCGCATGCCCGACCGCCGCAAGGGCTACACCCAGAAGGCCGTGGTCGGCGGCCACAAGGTCTATCTGCGCACCGGCGAATACGACGACGGCCGGCTCGGCGAGATCTTCATCGACATGCACAAGGAAGGCGCGGCGCTGCGCTCGCTGCATCAACAACTTCGCGATCGCGGTCTCGCTCGGCCTGCAATACGGCGTGCCGCTCGACGAATATGTCGATGCCTTCACCTTCACGCGCTTCGAGCCGACCGGGCCGGTGCAGGGCAACGACTCGATCAAGTACGCCACCTCGATCCTCGACTACGTCTTCCGCGAGCTCGCGGTGAGCTATCTCGAGCGCTTCGACCTCGCCCATGTCGATCCGACCGAGGCCGGCTTCGACGCGCTCGGCAAGGGCGTCGAGGAAGGCAAGCCGGCGCCAGCCGCCTCGCAGTACGTGTCGAAGGGCCTGACGCGCTCGCGCACCGACAAGCTCGGCGTGATTTCGGGCGGCGCGTCGCGAGCGGATCTCGCGGCAGCGGGCTCTCCAGTCCCCTCCCCCCTCGCGGGAGAGGGTCGGGGTGGGGGCGTCGCCGCGTCGACCGCGCTCCAGGCCCGCGCCGAAGTCGCCGGCACGACCGCGCTCAAGGCCGAGCCCGAGCAGAAGCTCTCGCCCACCGAGCAGCTCGAGCAGCAGCATCTGCCGTTCTCGCGCCAGAGACGCGCGCCGACGCCCGCGCCTCCGCGGCCGAGAAGCGCGCCGAAGCCAAGGCCAAGGGCTACGAAGGCGAAGCCTGCGGCGAATGCGGCAACTTCACCTGGTGCGCAACGGCACCTGCCTGAAGTGCGACACGTGCGGCGGCACGACGGGGTGTTCGTAACGGGGCGATCAACGATGGGGCCGTGGCATTATGAAGCCGGCTCCATTAATGGAGTGATAGGAGTACTGGCTTATGGCCTACTATTCCGACGAGGATTTCGAACAACTCGCGAAAACGTTGCGCGTTGCTCTCAACCTCGATGATCAGGTTAAGCTCGACGTCATCGAGTTTCTGCGCCGCCTGAAACGGTCTAATTATATAGCCGACTATGTCCGCGTGCCGGATGCAAAGATGCCGGATGCCGAAGCAAAATATAATCCGGATGATCGCAAAATATATCTGCGCGAGAGCGTCTACGTCGGCGCTGAAAGTGGGGCCGATCGTCACCGCTTTACGATCGTCCACGAAGCCTCGCATGCCGCCCTTGATCACCAATTCGAGCGGAAGCGAAGTCTTGCAGGCAGGGCGATAGCAGAGCTGAGAGTATCCTCAATCCGGCGCGACGAAACACAGGCGAACAAGCTCGCTGCCGCAATTCTCGCGCCATTTCACCGAGCAGATTTCTCTCTAGCCACAACTGCCCAGCAGTTGATGTCGCGCTTCGGTCTTGGCAGCACGGCTGCTTCAAAGCGCATTGACGAGTTGAAGGGCATATTTCGTCGCCGCCACAATATCGCTCGACCTTTGCCCCATGGCGTAATTGATTTTTTGACCGCACGGCGGCGTGAAGGGCACACGGTAACCAGCCTGCCTTCTATGGAGGTCGTGGCAATGCAGGTCAGGCAACTAGTTTACATCGGTGACGCTTGTCCTGTTTGTGGCGAATTCAAAATGATCCGAGTTGGCACGCACATGAAGTGCGATTTTAAGTCCTGCGGCGCCATAACAGGCGACGATTGAGGGCGGCCATGAGTACTACAGATGGACATACGCCTCATCGACCGCCTTGCGACTTGGATTCGGTCCGGTCGCCCCTACACCGATATGGGCGGCCCGCATGAAGATCGTCCGCCGCCACCTGTAGCGGTAGAGGACATCACGGCCGCCGAGGCGCGACTGGGCTTTGCACTGCCAGAGCTGCTGCGCAGCATTTATCTGCAGGTTGCCAATGGCGGCTTCGGACCAGGATACGGATTGTACGGCCTGGAAGGCGACTCGCCGATCTATGACGGCCTGCCGGATATCAACCTTCCCTCAAAACCAATTCACAGCACGGTGACCGAGAAGCTGCTTCCGATCTGCACCTGGGGCTGCCAATATTTTTCGTATCTGGATTGCATGCTGCCTCAGGCGCCGGTCATGGCGATCGACACAAATTCGCACGGCTACGGTCCGGGAGACTGCGCCTTTAGCCTGCACGCCGTCTCGCTCGAAGAATGGGTGAAGCGCTGGGTGGATGGCGAGAACTTGTGGGAGAGCATCGGCCTCTACGGCGAACCAAAATTTGGGTTCGAGAACGAATAAGTGCGCCGCTGATAGCGGCTAACAAGCGCAGCCCGGATGGAGCGAAGCGAAATCCGGGGCGAGCTATCCGCACGCAAGAGCGACTCCGCATTCGGCTACGCTCATGCGGGCTACAAAGCCGCGGAACGAACCATCCGGTGCCTTGCCGCCCGCCCAGCCGCGACGCATGATCCACGGCCTTGCAGAGACGGGAGGACCGCCATGACCGCCTTCAACGCCGTGCGCTTCCGGGTGAAGCCCGGATGCGACCAGGAATTCCTCGACGCCCACCAGAAGGTCGGCGGCGACTGGCCCGGCATCCGGCACGTCAACATGATCAAGACCGGCGACCGCAGCTACTGCATCATTGCCGAATGGGACAGCATGGACGCGATGGCCGCGGCGCGGCCCAACATGATCGCGACGCTCAACGCGTTCCGTCACACGCTCGAAGACCTGGGCGGCGGGCTCGGCGTCACCGATCCGGTGGCAGGGCCGGTGGTGCTGAACCTGAAGTGACGCATCAGCACGGCGGAACAGGATGAGACCAGCGCAGCAAGCGTAGCTCCACCCGCCCTGCGATCACTGCTTCTCCGGCACCGTCACAGGCTTGCCGCTCTCCGCGACGATCACCGCCAGCACCTTGGCAGGCACGCTGTCGCTGGCGTTGCGCGAGACGGCGTGCAGCGCGCCCGGCGGCTCGTAGAACGTATCGCCCTTGTTGAGCACCTTTTCAGGCTCGTCGCCGACCTTGATGCGGTAGCTGCCTTCCAGCACGTAGCCGAAAATGTGATGGCCGGGATGGCGATGCGGCGCAGAGCCTCCGCCCGGCGGAATATCGAGCGTGATCATCAGGACTTCGCGGCCCGGAATATCGGCGAGCGCCTGCTTCATCACCGGCGTCACCTTCGACGCGGGCATCTGTTGCGCGAACACGGCACCAAAACCGGCAGCCGCGGTCAAAGCCGAGACGGCGAGGATAGAGCGCATGAAGGAGCGAAGCGAAATCGGCATGGACGCCTCCTTGGTTCTCATTGAGGCACGAGCGTAGTCCAGCCGTGGTCGGGCGCAATAGGCGGAGCGTATCGCGTCCCACAAGCTCCAGGCGCGAAGCGCCGAGCTACCATGCCGCAGAAACCGCGCGGGACTATGCGTCACCGACTGGCGCGGGCACGCGCGGCACGCTACGCTTTCGTTGCCCGCGGGCAGCCAGGGAGAGAGCGGATGGATTTCGTCGTGCTCATCGTCCTTATCGTGGTGGCACTGGGCGCCGGCAGCGCCTTCACCTGGCAGCAGACCAGGACGCAGGGCCGCTTCGGCCTCGGCAGGCTCAAGTCCAAATGCCCGCGCTGCGAAACGCCGCTACCGATGATGCGCAAGCCGTCGTCCAAGGACGAGGCGCTATGGGGCGGTTGGACCTGTCCCAAGTGCGGCTGCAAGGTCGACAAGTACGGCAAGGAGCGCGCGGCCGCGTGAAGCTGCGTTGTCGGTGTCAATGGCGACGTCGAGTCGTCAGTCCCGGCGCGGATAGGGCTGCGGCATGAAATCGTTCGGCACGATGGTCTTGCCGATCGGCCAGAGCGCGAGCGCGGCGAGCTTGAAGTGCGCCCAGGCGAACGGGATGCCGATGATGGTGATGGCGAAGACGATCGCAAACACCAAGTGGGAGAGCGCCAGCCACCAACCAGCCAGGATGAACCAGATAATGTTGCCGACGACGCCGAGCGGACCGGTGCCGATGTTCTCCTGCCCGAGATATTCATCCCGCGACACCGCCTTGTAGCCGAACGGCAGCAGCGTGTAGCGCGCGATGTTAAACGCGGCGCGGGCCCACGGGATGCCGATAATGGTGATGACCATGATGACGGCGGCGATCACCCAGCCGAACGCCATGACAAAGCCGCCCAGCACGATCCAGGCGAGGTTGAGCAGGAATTGAATGGCGGTCACGGGCGGCCCTCCGAGCGGCGATGCGGGTCATATCGGGCGCGGCGGCCGATGAATTAAGCCTGCGTCCCCTGGCCCGAAACGCGGGTGCGTATCCTGACGCCGATCGGGTATATTTCGACCAACAAGGGAATTAGCGCGGACAGCTTACACGGATGTCGGGTTCAGCGACCACCTCGCCGCGGCCGGCGCTGTTTCTCGATCGCGACGGCATCATCAATGTCGACCACGGCTACATCCATCGGCGCGACCAGTTTGAGTTCGTGCCGGGGATTTTCGAGCTGGCGCGCCATGCGGCCGACGTGGGCTGGCCGGTGGTGGTGGTCACCAACCAGGCCGGCATCGGCCGCGGGCTGTTCGACGAGACGGCGTTTCAGGAGCTGACCCGCTGGATGTGCGAGCGCTTCGCCGCCGAGCGAGCGCCGATCGCCCGCGTCTATCACTGCCCCTATCACCCGGAATTAGGGCTCGGCGCCTACCGGCTCGATCATCCCTGGCGCAAGCCCAGGCCGGGCATGATCCTCCAGGCGGCCGCCGACCTCGATCTGGACCTGCCGGCCTCGGCGATGCTGGGGGACAGGCCGAGCGACATCGCCGCCGCAGCGGCCGCCGGCATCGGACTGCGCATCCTGGTCGGCGCTGCGGACGAGCAGGACGGCGCGCCCGCGCATCACCGGGCGGCGAACCTCGCCGAGGCGCTGGCGACGCTGCGTGACTATTCTTCAGGCTCGGTAGTGAAGTAGAGCGGATAGCCCTGGCTCTTGCCGAGCTCGGTCGCCTCCTTGGCCTTGGTCTCGGCGACGTCGCGGGTATAGACCGCGATGACGCAGACCCCGCGGCGGTGCGCCGTCATCATGACGTGATAGGCGCGATCCGCATTCATGCGGAACACCGCCTTGAGCACCTGCACGACGAACTCGCGCGGCGTGTAGTCGTCGTTGATCAGGATGACCTTGTAGAGCGGCGGCCGCTGGGTTTGCGTCTGCGTCTCGGTCTTCGGTTTGACGACGGTCTTGGTCGTCATCTCAAGTCTCCGGTCTCGCTCCGGCGCGGACGCCTCGTACGGCGGGTCGGGCGCTACAGGCTGCGTCCGTCGAACGGCGTGATGTTGAGCGTGGCGATCTCGACGTCGTCGAGGCAGCGGACGTTGACCGCGACCATCTCGGCGCCGCTCCGGCGCCTGCCCGCGCGAGAACGACCCCACCCCACATTGCGGGCAGAACAGGTGGTGGATCGTCCGTCTGCCGAACTGGTAGTCGCGCAGGTCGTCGGCGCCCGCGCGCAGCGCGAAATGCTCGCCGGCACGAAGGTCCACAGCGCGCCGCGCTTCTGGCAGATCGAGCAGTTGCAGGCGTGACCGACGAGAGGTCGGTCGTCACGTCGAAGCGCACCTGCCCGCAATGGCAGCCGCCGCTGTAGTTCTTGGTCTCTGCCATGCTGGCCTCCTGGTTCTGCGCGCGCGCTCACGACGCCAGGGCGCCGCTGACTATTTCCGCTGGAACTCGATGCGCTTGTCGGGACGCTCGAGGTCGACGTGCAGCGCCTCGCACAGCCGGTTCGAATAGTTCCACATGCCGCAGAACACCGTGAGCTCGACGATCTGCTTCTCGGAGAAGTGCTCTCGCATCGCCGCGAACGCCTCGTCGTCGTCGCGCGCCGTCATCCGCGTGACGGCCTCGGCCCAGCGGATCGCCGCCTTCTGGCGGTCGTCGAGGTCGGGCGAGCTGCATGTAGTCGTCGCCCTGCGCGGCCTCGATCTGCGCGTCGGTGAGCCCGATCTTCCGGCCCAGCGGCACGTTGTGCGACATGCAGTAGGCGCTCTGGTTGAGCGCCGACGTCTTGATGATGACGAGCTGCTGGATCTTCACGTAGTCCGGGTCGGCCTTCACGTTGTCGAGCCGGATGCTCTCGTTCGGCAGCATCCAGCCCGCGAGCGCGGCCGGCTGGTGCGCCAGCACCTGCGAGAAATTGCTGATCCGCCCCCACTGCCGCACGACGCCGTCATAGACCTCGCGGGTCGCCGCGTCGGCCTCCTCCGGCTTGATCATCTTCACGCGCGCCACGGCCAGCTCCGCCGACTGCTATTTGCGAATGTTCGGCCGCAATCGGCGATTCATCTTCATAGGGCTCCGGCTAAATGCAATCAAGGGCGAGGAGCCGCCCATGATCACCTGATGCCGCGCCTATCCGTCGTGGCCTGCTGATCACGCGCCGGCGTGTTGACCGGGCTCGCGTCCCGCACACGCGGCCGAGCGAGCCGGACCTGATCTTCAAGCGCTCGACCGTGTTCAAGCTGGCTCACGCCGAACGACAAGCTCGCCACCTACGGCCTCGACGATCCCGAGGTCGAGGGCGTGGCCTGCCACTTCACGGTGCCGGAGAAGGGCGGCATCACGGGCTGGCTCGGCGTCGCCGAGGAGGTGTCGGACATCTCGCTCGCCTGCCGGCAGATCGGTCCGATCCGCTTCAAGGCCAAGTTCGAGCAGGGCGAGGACGTGTTCCGCCAGCGCCGCTCGCTGTTCTTCAAGAAGATGCAGATCGTGCGCGGCTGCGACGTCAAGCGCAACGTGCTGGTCTACATGGTCTATTCCGACCGCCTGATCGAAGGCTCGCCGAAGAACTCGACCTCGTCCGTGCCGATCATGCCCTGGGGCGCGAGCGATCAGCCGTGCAGCGCTGCGGCGACTTCGTGGAGAAGTAGTTGCCACGCCGGCAGTTCTGCCGGAAAAAATTTCGCCCGGCCGAAGCCGGGCGAAACCGTATTCGTGAAGCGCGAGGCGGATCAGAGGTTGCACTTGCGCTTGGCTTGCAGCCCGCGAAGCTTACCCCACGCGACATTGTAGGAATTCGCGAAGGCCACCGACCTCCAGCCACCACCGAGCGGGGCGTTGAAATCGTTGCGCCAGATCTTGCAGTCACCATTGGTCCACTGAACCACGACCCATGGGGGCTGGTAGCGCGCGTGGGCAGACGGGGCGACAGCGGTGAGAGCCAAAACGAATGCTCCCAGGGCGAGCGTCAGACGCTTCATTGCAGGTATCTCCTGATCGAATTTGCCAGGTCGGGAGCAGACCCCAACCCCAATGTGGCATTATAGTGGAAGGATTGCGTTAGAAAAGAGGCTAGTTCGAATTTGGGACATGCTCGGCGCAAGTTCAGGGATTGCCCTGAATGAATGCCTGCCGAACGCCCGCAAACTCGACCCACTTACCTTAATCCAAGAGATTAGAGGTATTCTGTTGAGCCTTCAGCCGATTACGATCCAGGACGACGATCCGGTCGCGATAGACGATCCGGTTGCGAGAAGCCGTTCGCCTGCGGGAAACCGGCCTTGACCGTTCACGACGACGCCGAGCGGCGGCTCGCGCCCCGAGGGGGACGTGACACCGTTCGGCCGCCGATATAAATTCTCCGTATTACGAAACGGCCAGCGGGATACACCATGGCCCAAACGATCGAAAATTCGCCCGAGCGACTGGTGTTGCGATCGGGATCGACCACACTGACGCTCGACAAAGCGGCAGGCCGTGCAACTCTGCAGCGCAAGCTGCTGTTTTGGGCGCTCAAGCCGATCGAGCATCCGCTCGACGAGGTGACCGGCACAACGGTCGACGTCGCAGTGGATCGCGCCTCCGGCGTCGAAGTCTGCAACAGCATGCTGCTCATGCGCACGGGTGAAGGCTGGGCGCTGCCGGCGGCCGACAAGAAGGACGCCGAAGCGTCGGCCAGGGCGGTGCGGGAATTTCTCGGGCTGGGCGCGGGTTGAACGGCGCCAAGAGCGGCCGCGGTTGCGCCGCGCTCAAAGCCCCTTGATCAGGCCGGCATCGATCAACAGCCGGTTGAAGCGCCGCGCCTCCGCCCCGCCGGCGCAGCCGTAGAACAGTCCGTTGCAGCGCTCGAGGATGCGCTTCTGCTCGGCAAAGGACGGATCGAGCGGCAGCCCGGCCGCCTCCTGCACGATCAGCGGCAGATAGGGTCCCTCGATCGTGTCGAGCGCGGAGGACAGGTTCACCGGCCTGAAGTTGACCGCGTCGATCGCGTAGTAGGTGGTGTAGTAGCGCGGGTCGTAGGTCACCAGCCGATGGGCGACGCGCGGCCTCGTCGAGCGACGGCTCGAGGAGGCTGGCGGAAAAGTCCGGCTGATGGTCGCCGTAGCGCACCAGCAGGAACGACTCGCCCGGGAAGTCCCGCTTGAGGCGATCGCAGCAGTCCGGCATAGTCGCGGAAGCTCATGCTCCTGTCGCCGCAGATATTCATCGACGATCGGCACCGTTACCCGGCTCCTTCCAGTCCGGCAGCAGGTCGGGCCGCCAGCGATAGTTCCAAGGATAATGGTTCTGCGCCAGATAGACGAACAGGAACATCGGGCCGCCTGGCGCGCTCGCGCTCGATCATGCGCAGCGCCGCGTCGTAATAGAACTGGTCGGGCTCGATCCGGTTCGTGCCGAGCGCGTCCTGGTCGACGAACTTGTCGCACGCCGGTCGTGGTCTGGAAGCTCTTGGCACTCATGAAGGCGCCGAGCGCCGGATAGATCGAGAACGTCCGGTAGCCGCAGCGTCGCAGCGCCTTCGGCAGGCCGCGCTCGACCCGTCCGGCGGCGATGTGGGTGACGTAGTAGGCGAAGCGCCCGAACGAGCGCGCCGACAGCCCGGACAGCACGTTGTACTCGGTGTACCAGCTCGGCCCGCCGGCGCCCTCGGCGATGAAGTGGCGGCGACTTGCCGTCGAACGACTGGAAATGCTCGCCGTAGCCCGCCGGGACGCTGCACGCCGGGCACCGCCCGCAGGTCGAAGCTCGAATTCGTCGTGGATCAGGATGATGTGCGGCGGCTTGCCGGCCGGCGTGCAGGTCGCCGTCCGGCACGGATCTGCAGCCGCTCGGTGACGGCGGCCTCGGACTCCATATATCCGTGCTGCATCAGCTCGGAGACGGCGACGACGCCGGAGCGGACGAACTTGGAGACATAGCTGTCGCCGACGAACGCCTCCCACTCCGCCTGCGGGATATGCGAGCGACATGCCGCTGATCGCCGACGAGGCACGCGGCCGAAGTCCGGCAAACGCCGCGGTCGCGCCGGATCCGGAAGTGATCGATCCACCAGAGCAACGCCGATGACGAGGACAAACACCAGCGCCAGCGCGATGAGGACATCGCGATAGAGATCGGGCTTGATCGACAGCAGGAAGTTGATCGAGTCGGCGTTGATGATCAACACGTCGAGGAAATTGGCGGTCATCCAGACGATGTCGTATTTGAGCTGCGAGACCAGCAGGATCACACGCGATCATCGCGAGCGACAGCGCGGCCGATACAGCGGCCGGCGCAGCAGCACGAGCCAGAAGAAGTTCAGCAGGCCCCAGGTCAGCAGGAACACCGAGTTTTCGAGCAGATCGCCCTCGTACAAATCCATCAGGACGAGCGCCGTCAGGTGCAGCGCACGCGATCAGCGCGATCCGCAGATAACCGAGCCGGGCCGCAGCGTCCGTTCGCGGGCCAGCGACTGGTCAGAAATGAAAGGGAGGGCGGCATGGCGGACTGCCCGTGCCCGGCAATGAGCAACGTAACGCCCGGCACACGGAGCAATTGTCATAAACTGCATTAAATCTGTCATTTCAAGGTCAAAAGCGCCGAGCGCGACAACGTGGCGGTCGGTCCGCTCCGGCACGCGGCGATCAGTGCGGCCGCCGCTCCTGGCGGGCACCGTCAGGGTCATCGGCTGGCGCGCTCAGAACTTGAGCAGGCCGGCGTCGATCAGCAGCCGGTTGAAGCGCCGCGCTTCGGCTCCGCCGGCGCACAGATAGAACATGCCGCGGCAGCGCTGCAGGATCGCTTCTGCTCCCGGAAGCGACGCGTCCAGCGGCACCCCGCCCCTTCCAGCACCACCAGCGGCAGGTGGGGCGCGTCGAGCGTATCGAGCGCCGAGCGACAGGTCGTGAGGCCGAAAGTTCAGCGTTCGACGGCGTAGTAGGTGGTGAAATAGCGCGGATCGAACTGCATGATGCGCTGGGCCATCGTCAGCCTCATCGAGTCGCAGGTTCCAGGAGATGCTTGGCGAACTTCGGCTGGTGATCGCCGAACCGCACCAGAAAGAACTGCTCATCGGGAAACTCGCGGGCGAGACGCTGCTTGAAGTGCGCGAAATCCGCCGCGCTCAGTTCCTGGCGGCGCAGATATTCGTCGATCTCGAAGGCCGTTGCCGGGTTCCTCCCAGTCGGGCAGCAGGTCGGGACGATAGCGGTAGTTCCACGGGAAGTGATTGGTCGCGAGATAGACGAAGACGAAAACCGGACCTTGTGGTGCGCGCGGCGCGATCACCTCGGGCGGCCTTGTCGTAGTAGAACGCGTCGGTATCGGCCGGCCCGGTGCGCAGCTCCTTGGCATCGAGGAAAGTGCTCGATCCCGGTCGGTGGTCTGGAAGCGGCGGGCGCCGACGAAGGCGCCGAACCAGGAATAGAGGCTGTAGGTCTTGTAGCCGCAGTGCCGCAGCGCGTAGGGCAGCCCGCGCTTGACCCGGCCGGCGGCGATGCGGGTGACGGAGTCGGCGAAACCGGCCGTAGGAGCGCACGGACAGCCCGGCGAGCACGTTGTACTCGGTGTACCAGCTCGGGCCGCCGGCGCCCTCGACCACGAACGACCGCAGCTTGCCGTCGGACGAGCGGAAGCGATCCTCGTATCCGGCGGCACCTTGACGTTCGGCATCATGCGTGGCGTCGAAGCTCGATTCGTCGAACACCATGACGATGTGCGGCAGCTTGCTTGGCAGGCCGCGCATTCGTCGTCAGGCCCGACCGCATCGAGCCGGCCCGCTGCCATCGCGTCGGCCTCGAACACGCCGCGCGTCATCAGATCGACGACCGCCACCGCCGCGGAGCGCGCGAACTTGGAGACGTATTGGTGCCGCTCGAACTCGTCCTCCCGGTCGACCGGCACCGAGAACGACAGCACGGCCAGGGCGGCGAAGAACCGCAGGGCGCCAGCAAACGCGGTCAGCCGCCGGACCCGGAACGGATCGAACCGCCAGAGGAGCTGCCAGGATCGCGAGCGCCAGCGATACCCGCCAATGCGACCTTCCAGGCGAGGCCAGGAAAGACCGTCAGCAGAAACGTGACGGTATCGAAGTCGATCAGCATCACGTCGACGAAGGTCGCCGTCATCAGCAGAACGTCACTCTTGAACCGCGACAGCAGGACCAGACAGACGATCAGCACGAGCGAGACGGCGGCAGCCGGGAGCGGACGCCGCAGCAGCACCAGCCAAACGCAATTGAGCAGTCCCCACGTCAGCACGAAGGCCACCGCCGCGACCGGCGTCTTCTCGGTCCACAGCAGGATGGCGAGAGCGACAAAGTGGAGACCTGCCAACGCCACCACTTGATAGCGGTAGCGCCGCCCAGCGAGGGCGGCGGCCAAGCGATTCTTCAAGGAAAGGACGGCGGGCGGCATGACTCGTAACGCTGGCCCGCGGTTCAACGGCTTCCGTGCCGGCGCAGGCGGCCGTCATCATTCTGTAATAAAGTTGTCATGGCAAGGGCGAGCGTGCCCACCCGGCCCTTGCCTGCGCGCGCCGTTCACGTGCCTGCACCGGCGCATGCCGCAGCGCGAGTTCCATCGCGATCCGGACTACTGCCCCAGCTTGGCGTTGGCCTCGTCGACAAAACGATTGGTATAGGTCTTGGAGAGATCGATTTTGGCCTTGGCGATCTCCGGCACCGATTGACTGAAGACGGCGAGCACGGCTTCCGCGCCCTTTGGGTCCATCTTGCCGTTGGTCGAGTACATCGGCAGCGTGTTCTTCAATGCCGCGAGGTAGAGCCCCTTGTCGGGTCCGATCAGGTCGTCCGGCATCTTGGCCATGATCTCCTCCGGACTATGGGAATGGATCCACTTCAGTGTCCGCACGATGGCGGTGGCCAGAGCTTGGGACTGCTTAGGATTTCTCTCGATCCAGTCGACCCGCGTGTAGAGCGAGCCGCCCGGATACTCGCCGCCGAACACGCCCACCGTATCCTTTTGGGTGCGGGTGTCGCTGAGGATTTGCAGGTCCTTGAACTTGCCTTGCAGCAGCGTGACCGCCGGGTCCAGCATGATGGCGGCCTCGACCAGGCCGCGCTCCATAGCCGCTATCGCGGTGGCCTCGAGCCCGATCCCGATCACCGCGACCGAGTTTGGATCGACGCCATTCTTGGCGAGCATGTATTTCAGAAAGAAGTCGGTCGAGGAACCCGGCGCGCTGACACCGACCTTTTTGCCGGCAAGATCCTTGATCGACTTGACGGCGGCGGTGTGCGCGGGCGCGACCACCAGCGCAAAGCCCGGATAGCGGTCATAGACCACGATCGACTGCATGAACTGCTGCTTGGCGGCGAGGTTGACGCAGTGGTCGAAGTAGCCCGAGACCACATCGGCGCTGCCGCCCAGCACCGCGGTCAGTGCCTGTGAGCCACCCTTGAAGTTGATCAGTTCGACATCGAGGCCGGCCTTGTCGTATTCGCCGAGTTGCTTGGCCAGCATGGTGGGCAGGTAACAGAGGCACCCGGCCCCGCCGATCGCGACGCTCACCTTCATCTTGCCCTGAGCCAGCGCCACGCCGGGCACCACGGCCAACAAGGCGCCAGCGACCAACAGTCTGCGCAACAGGTTCGCCATCATGGCAATCATCTCCTTGGGGTGTTTTGGCGTCAGTTTAGGATGGACTGGTATGTCGTACAAATCGTTCAATTATGCCGCAAGTTCCACTAACAACCCGGCGCCAGGGAGGCGCTCGAAAGGAAGCCGAATGACGGGTACGACAGGATACGGCCGTGCGCCAGCACGGACCTGTGGAGTTTTGCTGTCTGCCGGCCTCGCACTGTGCGCGGTGGTCTCCGGCGCAGCGGCAGAGAAATATCCGGACCGCGTCATCAAGATCGTCCAGCCGTTCCCCGCCGGCGGCTCGACCGACGTGCTGGCGCGCGGGCTGGCGCAGAAGCTTTCCGAGGCGCTCGGGCAGCCGGTGATCGTGGAATCTCGGCCAGGCGCCAACGGCATTGTGGGCGCGCAGAGTGTCGCCCGCTCGGCTCCCGACGGCTACACCATGCTGCTGACCACCGGCTCGCATACCGCCAATCCGCATGTGGCCAAGAACCTGTCCTACGACGCGCTCAAGGATTTCGCGCCCATCACGCAGCTCGCCGGGTCCTATGGGCTCGCGCTGATCACAACGCGGCCGTTCAACACGGTGGCGGACCTCGTGGCGGAGGCGAAGGCCAAGCCCGGGACGCTGTCATATGGCACGTCCGGCGTGGGTAACCTGACGCACGTATCCGGTCGCCTGTTCGAGGCGCGGGCCGGCATCAGCATGATCTCGGTGCCCTACAACACGCCGGCGCTCTTGCCGGACACGCTGTCGGGCAACATCACCATGACGTTCAACTCGCTGATCACCGCGACACCGCTGGTCAAGCAGGGGCAATTCAAGGCGCTGGCGATCACCGGCGACCGGCGCTCGCCGGCACTGCCCGACACGCCCACGATGACCGAGGCCGGCGTCAAGGATTACGTGCTGACCGGCTATTTCGGCATCCTGTTTCCGGCCGGAGTGCCGCGCGAGCGCGTTGAATTGATCGCGCGCGAAAGCATCAAGGCACTGGCGACGCCCGAACTCAAGCGCATCGTCGAGGACAACGGCCTGTTCGTAGTCGGCTCGCAGCCCGACGAGTTCGCCGCCTATCTCAAGAAGGACTACGAATTCCAGGGCGCGCTGATGGAAGAGCTCGGTATGAAGGCGAAGTGATGGGTATGTTGTAGCAACGCGTGATGCGATCAGGCCAGAGCGGCTCTCTCCCGCTCGTCCCCGCGAAAGCGGGGACCCAGGACAGAACTGGATTCCCGCTTTCGCGGGAATGAGCGGAGTTTGAGGAAGGAAATGGGGCAAGAACAATGAACGTGGTTCCGAAGGCCGCGGGCGAGATCAAGACCGTCGTCGAGACGGCGAAGACCGGCGGCGGCTTCGAGTTCATCTTCGAGAAGGATGTCGCGGTCGAGATGAGCGACGGGCTCGCGTTGCGGGTCAACGTCTTCCGCCCGGCCGCGCCGGGCAAGTATCCCGTGGTGATGTCGCACGGCGTCTACGGCAAGGACGTGCATTTCAATCACGCCTTCAAGCCGCAATGGGACAAGCTCAAGCAAATCTATCCGGAGATCGACCGGGGCGAATCGACCGGACGATTTCTGCGCTGGGAGGTGCCCGATCCCGAACGCTGGGTGCCGGACGGCTACGTGATCATAGTCGCCGACACGCGCGGCAGCGGCAAGTCGCCGGGCTATCTCGATCCGCGCCAGCCGCGCGAGAATCAGGACTATTACGAGCTGATCGAGTGGGCCGGCACGCAGCCGTGGTCGAACGGCAAGGTCGGGCTCCTCGGCATCTCGTATCTCGCCATCAACCAGTGGAAGGCCGCAGCGCTCCAGCCGCCCCACCTCGCCGCGATCTGCCCGTGGGAGGGGCATTGGGATCACTACCGCGACGCGAGCCATCACGGCGGCATCTTCAGCAACTCTTTCACCACCGCCTGGTGGCCACGGCAGGTGCTGTCGAACCAGCATGGCAGCGGCAAGACGCACTACTACGACCCGGACACCGGCGAGCGCTCGACCGGACCGGCGCTGAGCGAGGAGATGCTCGCCAGCAACCGCGAGGATCACCCCGGCAACCACCTGCGCCACAAGCTCAATGACCAGTGGCACCAGTCGCGAACACCGCACATGGACAAGGTGCAGGTGCCGCTCCTATCCGCCGGCAACTGGGGCGGGCCCGGCGTGCATTTGCGCGGCAACGTCTCGGGCTTCGTCGAGGCCGCCTCGACGCAGAAGTGGCTGTCGATGCACATCGGAACCCATTTCGACAGCTTCTATCTGCCCGAATACGTCGCCATGCAGAAGCGCTTCTTCGACCGCTTTCTGAAGGGCATCGACAACGGCTGGGACCAGGAGCCGCCAGTCCGCATCGAGGTGCGCGACGTGCACGGCAAGGCGAGCGTGCGCAAGGAGCACGCCTGGCCGCTCGCCAAGACGCAATGGACCGAGTTCCATCTCGATGCCGCGAGCAAGGGCCTCGGCCCGCAAGTGCCCGCGGCCGAGCAGCGCGTGAGCTACGACGCGATGGGCGACGGCGTGAGCTTCTCAACCGCGCCGTTCGAGCGGGACTTCGAGATCACCGGCTACGTCTCCGCCCACCTCACGATCGCGTCCTCGACCACCGACATGGACATCTTCGCTGTGCTGCGCGCCTTCGATCCGGCCGGCAAGGAGATCGTGTTCATCGGCGCGCACGAGCCGACGCCGGTCTCGCGCGGCTGGCTGCGCGCGTCGCACCGCAAGCAGGATGCCGCGCGGTCAAAGCCGTACCGGCCGTTCCTGCTGCACGACGAAATCCAGAAGCTGACGCCCGGCGAGCCCTATACCGTGGACGTCGAGATCTGGCCGACCAGCCTGGTGCTGCCGAAAGGATACCGGCTGGTGTTGACGCTGATGGGCAAGGACTTCGAATACGAGGGAATCCCGGGCCGGCTCTTGCACAATCACCCGGAAGATCGCCCGGCGGCCGAGTTCGGCGGCACCAACACCATCATCACGGGCGGCGCGCACGAGTCCTATCTGCTGCTGCCGGTCATCCCACGCTAGCGTCCGGCACGGGCGGTCATTGCGTCGCGGCCGCGGCCGGACGCCAGACCAGGAGGCGGCGCTCGACCAGCGTGACCAGATAGTCGATGCCGATCACGAACGCCGCCAGCACGAACATGCCGGCGAACACGCCGGCGACGTCGAACACGCCCTCGGCCTGCTGGATGAGATAGCCGAGCCCGGCGGCCGAGCCGAGATATTCGCCCACCACCGCGCCCACCACCGCGAAGCCGACCGAGGTGTGCAGCGACGAGAACATCCAGGACAGCGCGGAGGGCCAGTAGACGTGGCGCATGAGCTGGCGGTCGTTCATGCCGAGCATCCGCGCGTTGGCGAGGATGGTCGGGCTCACTTCCTTGACGCCCTGGTAGACGTTGAAGAACACGATGAAGAACACCAGCGTCACGCCGAGCGCGACCTTCGAGGCAGATGCCGAGCCCGAACCAGAGCGCGAAGATCGGCGCCAGCACCACGCGCGGCAGGGCGTTGATCATCTTGACGTACGGATCGAAGATCGTCGGCGATCGCGGCTTGCGCGCGAACCAGAAGCCGATCAGCACGCCCGCGACCGAGCCGATCACGAAGGCCAGCACCGACTCGACGAGCGTGACCCAGAGATGGCGCCAGATGGTGCCCTCGACGAACCACTTGACGATGCGGTAGGCGACATCGAGCGGCGTCGAGAAGAAGAACGGCGGCAGCAGCTTCACGCCGCCGATCGGCACCGTGGTGAGCACCTGCCAGGCCAGCACCGCCACCACGGCGACAAGAAGTTGCAGGGTGAGGAGCTTGATGCGGGACATGGGTCGATTGCTCGGTCGCCGTCATCCCCGGCTCGCAGGCGGATCGGCTCTTCGTCTCTCGCAAGTGTCCGTGCGTGCAAAGAACATGGATGGCCGAGCGAGCCCGGCCATAACGAGTTGCACGAAGATGCTATGGCTTCGAAAACGTCCCGATGATGCCGGTGGCCTGCTTCACCTTGCCTTCCAGCGCCTTGAAAGCGTCGTCGCGCGTCAGACCCGGCTGGAGTGCGTCCGGTTCAAGATCGGTCGCCATCAAGGTGAAGGTGTAGTGATGCAGCGGTCCGGGCGGCGTGCACGGGCCGAAATAGTGCGGCAATCCCATCAGGCTCTTGCCGCCGACATATTTGTCGGTCTGCTTGCTGACCTCGCCTTCCGCGAAGCCCGTGACCGTCGGCCGGAATGCCGTAGGCGACCCAGTGGCTCACACCGCCCGGCGGCCGTCCTTCCGGATCGAACATGAACAGCGCCAAGCTCTTGGTGCCGGCCGGCACATTCGACCAGGACAGTTCGGGCGAGACGTTGTCGCCGACGCAGTTCGGGTTCTGCTTGTTGTTGCCGGCCATCTTGGTCGGCAGTCGCTCGCCGTCCTTGAAGTTTTTGGACGTGATCGTGAAGACGGCCTGCGCGTTCGCGCTCGTCGACGCCCCATGCCGATCGCCAAGCGCGACACCGCCAGCCAGCACGAGACTACGCCGAACCAACATGAGTGTTTCCTCCAATTGGGAAATTGCGGGACGATTAGCGTTGTTGGTTCGTCCCATCGGACAAGTGTAGCCACCGCCGCACCGCAAGGCAATCGATCGGCGCGAAGAATTCAGCCGCCGCCGGTCTGCGCGTAGCCCTTCATGCACTTCGGCCTTGAGCGAAGCCCAGATCTCGCGATGCAGGTCGTGGAACGCCCGCTCGATCTTGACCTCGGCGATGTCGCGCGGGCGCGCCAGCGGAACCTTCCAGTCGCCGATGATGCGCGCGGACGGCCCCGCCGACATGATCACGACGCGATCCGACAGCGCGATCGCCTCCTCGAGGTCGTGGGTGACGAACAGCACCGCCTTGCGGTCGGCCTGCCAGAGATCGAGCAGCAGGTTGCCCATGATCTGCCGGGTCTGCGCATCCAGCGGACCGAACGGTTCGTCCATCAGCAGGATCTTGGGATCGCGGATCAGCACCTGCACCAGCCCGACGCGCTTCCGTTGCCCGCCCGAGAGCATGTGCGGATAGCGCGCACCGAATTCGCTGAGCCCCACGCGCTTGAGCCACGCCTGTGCCCGCTCGCGCGCTTCCGCCGGGCGCGGTGCCGGCGGTCTCAAGGCCGATGGCGACGTTCTCCAGCGCGGTCTTCCACGGGAACAGGGCATCGGCCTGAAACAGGTAGCCGGCCTGCGCGGTTGAGGCCCGCAAGCGGCGACCCGAAGATGTCGGCGCGTCCCGACGAGGGCGCGATCAGCCCGGCCGCGACGTTGAGCAGGGTCGATTTGCCGCAGCCGGTGGGACCGACGATGGCGACGAACTCGCCGTCGGCGACCGAGAGCGAGGCATCCTTGACTGCGGTGTAAGATCCGCCGTCGGTCAGCCGGAAGGTGATGGACACGTTGTCGAGCACCACGGCCGGCGCCCCGGCCCGCGCAGACACAGCCGCGCTGCGCGGCCATTTGCTCGGCCATCCGTCTTCCCCCGTTCGGGCTGTTGCCAATTCGGCGGCGAAGCTATCCGCCCGGCACGCATTTGCAAAGCGTGCCGCCTCTGCAAGGCCCGGGCAGATCAAAGATACCAAGCCGCGACGGCTTTTAGGCTTCCGCCGTTGATGAATGGCAGCGCGACGATTGACGTCATTCCTGCGGCTCTGGCAGACCGGCCGCTGACCGAGGATTCGTTCGCAATGTGATCGCTGAGCACTGGAATCCCGGAACGCCAGAGTTCCCCAAGCACGCCCTCCCCTCTGGCAATCGTCATGCCTTCGTACTCGGCGGCGAGGTTTGCTTGCGTATCGCAGTCGCCGGCATCGAACACGAGACCATCGCGTGCGACGTTCGGGACCCAGATTTCGAAACGCCGCGCGATCGGCGTGTTGAGCGCCGACAGGAACGTCACGACCCATATCTGGCCCGGACGCCAGCCCATAAGGAATTCCGAGGCCGCGATTGACCCCGATCTGCACCGCCTGCTCCCACCGCAGGAACGAGCGCGAGTTGAATAGGTCCTTGACCAGCATCGGCATCTCTTTTTTCCAGACACGGCCAGGCAGCCCGTAGCCGCGTGGAAACTTGGTGACCCGCGAGTTGAACTCGAACATTTCTGCGGCGCCGTAGTAACCGTCGGCGAGCGACATGAAGTGCGCTTCCTCCGGTCCATTGGTCCACAGCTCGATTGCGCCGACGCTGGCCTCATCGTCGCCGCAGAAGAACACCGCAACGGCCATCAGGAATTCGCCGGCGAAAACCGGCAGCGCGACGCCGCAGGTGAGCCCGGATGCCTTCGCTGCGTCGGTTCGTTTGAAGTAGGAGTTTTCGAACTCCTTGAGGATGATGGGACGGCCGGCGGCCCACGCCTTGCCTGGCAGTCCTTCATCGAAGGCGAACTGCATCCCCTCGCTCGCTGCCCTGAAATTGGTCAGGTTGCCATAAAGACCGCCACCAAACTCCAGCCGGCTGCGGTCCTTGTTGGGAAGCCATAGCTCCGCAACGCGAATGAATGTGTCCATGATCGCACGCCCACATGGTTCGTCGTCCCGGCAGCCGGCGATCTGAAATGCAAGATGGACGCCAACCGAACGGCAGTGGCGCCCAATGACTGTAATTCACCCGACCCTGTGGCCTCTGCGCACGGGCGTGCGAGCCGCCGCCCCGGAATGAGGCGGCGGATGGTCGAACGACTGAATCCGTCGGGAAAACTAGTTCCGACTCTTGTCGACCAGCGCGCGCTGCTTGATCCAGGGCATCATGGCGCGCAGCTTCTCGCCCACCGCCTCGGCCGGATGGGCGGCAAGCTTGGCACGCATCGCCTTGAACGAGGTCTGGTTGACCCTGTTCTCCAGCATCCAGTCCTTGACGAATTTGCCCGACTGGATGTCGCCGAGAATCTTCTTCATCTCGGCGCGGGTCTCGTCGGTGATGACGCGCGGGCCGGAAACGTACTCGCCGTATTCGGCGGTGTTCGACACCGAGTAGTTCATGGTCGCGATGCCGCCTTCGTAGATCAGGTCGACGATCAGCTTCATCTCGTGGATGCACTCGAAATACGCCATTTCGGGCGCGTAGCCCGCATCGACCAGCGTCTCGTAGCCCGCCTTCATCAGTTCGACGACGCCGCCGCACAGCACCGACTGCTCGCCGAACAGGTCGGTCTCACATTCCTCGCGGAACGTTGTTTCGATGATGGCGGCGCGGCCGCCGCCGATCGCCGCGCCGTAGCTCAGCGTCAGGTCGTGCGCATTGCCCGAGACATCCCTGTGCACCGCCATCAGCACCGGCACGCCGGCGCCGCGCTCATATTCGGCGCGCACGGTGTGGCCGGGCCCCTTGGGCGCGATCATCATCACGTCGAGGTCGGCGCGCGGCTCGATCAGGTTGAAGTGGACGTTGAGGCCGTGCGCGAACATCAGCGCTGCGCCGTTCTTCATGTTGGGCGCAAGATGCTCGCGGTAGATGTCGGCCTGCAGCTCGTCCGGCGTGAGCATCATCATCACGTCGGCCCATTTGGCGGCCTCGGCGACCTCCATGACCTTGAGCTTTTCGCCCTCGGCCTTCTTGACGCCCTGCGAGCCTTTGCGCAGCGCAACCGCGACGTCCTTGACGCCTGAATCGCGCAGGTTCAGCGCATGGGCATGGCCCTGGCTGCCATAGCCGATAATGGCGACCTTCTTGCCCTTGATCAGATTGATGTCGGCGTCGCGATCGTAGTAAACGCGCATGGTCTCTTATCCCTTGATCTTATTGCGGCTGCGAACCGCCCTACCCGTATCTGCTGCTTTCACTGTCCCGGCAGCGGCAGCCGCCGTTCTCGGCCTGCTTCTAGGGGGCTTGGCTGGCCACGACAACCCCCGCTTTCTCCGCTCTATCCGACCCAAACCATCGGCACGATGCTGGCCACCAGCAAAAGCGCCATGGCGATATTGAACATGCGCGCATAGCGCGGGTTGCGCAGCAGCGTGCTCAGCGCGGCGCCAAAGGCGGTCCAGGTGCTGGCCGCCAGGATGGTGCACACGCCGAACACGACGAGCAGCAGCAGGAGGTCCGTGGTGGCGCTTTCCGGCCGGACGAACAGCGCGACCGCCCCGAGGGCAGCGATCACGCCCTTGGGATTGACCCACTGGAAGGCGGTGGCCTGAAAGAAGGAGATTGGGCGGGCTCCGGCGGGCACCCCGCTCGCGCTGCCCGCATTGGCCACCTTCCAGGCCAGCCACAGCAAGTAGCCGGCACCGACGATCTTCAGCACGGTCTGGGCCGCCGGATAGGTCGTGAACAGCAGTCCCAATCCCAGGCCGCAGGCCGCGACCAGCGCGACGAACCCGAACTTCACGCCCAGGATGTGCGGGATCGAACGCACGAAGCCGAAATTCACTCCTGACGCCGTCAGCAGAATGTTGTTCGGCCCCGGCGTGAACGACATCACGCAGGCGAAAGACGTCGCCGCGAGCAGCATCTCCGTCGTCATCTACATCCCCTCCGGACCGCGGCTGATGGCCACGATGCCGGTGCGCGAGACTTCGACCAGACCGATCGGCAGCATCAGCGCGACGAAGCTCTCGATCTTGTCGGAAGCGCCGGTGATCTCGAACACGAAGCTCTCGGTCGTGGCATCGATCACCCGGGCGCGGAAGGCGTCGGCCAGTCGCAATGCTTCCATGCGGTGCTCGCCCTTGCCGCGGACCTTGACCATCGCGAGCTCACGCGTGAGGTGCGGTCCCGACACCGTCATGTCGATCACGCGGTGGATCGGCACCAGACGCTCGAGCTGATTCTTGATCTGCTCGATCACCATCGGCGTGCCGCGCGTGACGATGGTGATGCGCGACAAGTGCTTCTGGTGCTCGGTCTCCGAGACCGTCAGCGAATCGATATTGTAGCCGCGGCCTGAAAACAGTCCGATGACGCGCGCGAGCACGCCCGGCTCGTTGTCGACCAGCACCGACAGCGTGTGGGATTCGACCTGCTGCGAGACGTGCGCCGAGGGATAGTGCGAGGTACTGGTCGTTGTTGCCGTGTTCACGACACTTGCTCCGTTACCCTCTCCCCTTGCGAGAGAGGGTGGCGCCGAACGAAGGGAGGCGCCGGGTGAGGGGTTTCGAGAGTTCGGGAAAGGGAGCCATACCCCTCACCCGGCTCGCGCTTCGCGCTCGCCACCCTCTCCCGCAAGGGGCGAGGGTGACGGAGCACGCGACGCGTATGTGAGCTACACCATCACCTTGCCTTCCTCGGTGATGGCCTGCTCGATGTCCTCGGCGGCGCCGCCGAGCAGCATCTCGTTGTGCGCGCGGCCGGACGGAATCATCGGGAAGCAGTTCTCCGCCGGATCGACCACGCAGTCGAAGATCACAGGCTTCTTGACGTCGATCATCTCCTTGATCGCGGCATCGAGATCGCCGGGCTTTTCGCAGCGGATGCCGTGGCAGTGGTACGCCTCGGCGAGCTTGACGAAGTCGGGCAGCGCCTCGCTGTAGCTTTCGGAATAGCGCCCGCCGTGCAGCAATTCCTGCCACTGGCGCACCATGCCCATGTACTTGTTGTTGATGATGAAGACCTTGATCGGCAGCCGGTACTGCGCCGCGGTCGACATTTCCTGCATGGTCATCTGCACCGAGGCTTCGCCGGCGATGTCGATCACCAGCGAGTTGGGATGCGCGAGCTGCACCCCGACCGCGGCCGGCAGCCCATATCCCATGGTGCCGAGGCCGCCCGAGGTCATCCAGCGGTTCGGCTCCTGGAAGCCAAAGAACTGCGCCGCCCACATCTGGTGCTGCCCCACTTCGGTGGTGATGTAGGTGTCGCGATCCTTGGTCAACGCGAACAGCCGCTCGATGGCGTATTGCGGTTTGATGATATCGTTCGAGTTCTTATAGGCGAGCGATTTGCGCGCGCGCCACTGGCCGATCTGCTTCCACCACGCATCGAGCGCCTTCTTGTCCGCCGACACTGACGAGGCCCGCCACAGCCGCACCATGTCCTCGAGCACGTGCGCGCAGTCGCCGATGATCGGGATGTCGACCTTGACGTTCTTGTTGATCGACGACGGGTCGATATCGACATGGATCTTGCGCGACCCCGGCGAGAACGCGTCGAGCCGTCCGGTGATGCGGTCGTCGAAGCGCGCACCGATGCAGATCATCACGTCGCAGTCGTGCATCGCCCAGTTCGCCTCCCAGGTGCCGTGCATGCCGAGCATGCCGAGCCACTGCGGATCGTTGGCCTGGTAGGCGCCGAGCCCCATCAGCGTCGAGGTGATGGGAAAGCCGGTGAGCTTGACGAGTTCGCGCAGGAAGTGGCTCGCTTCCGGCCCGGAATTGATGACGCCGCCGCCGGTATAGAACAGCGGCCGCTTGGCGTGCGCCATCAGTTCGATCGCGGCCTTGATGCGATCGAGGTCGCCCTTGACCTTCGGCTGGTAGCCCTTGTGCTGGAATTCGGTCGGCTTGGAATAGACGCCGGTCGCGAATTGCACGTCCTTGGGGATATCGACCACCACCGGCCCCGGCCGGCCGCTGGAGGCAATGTGAAAGGCCTCGTGCAGCACGCGCGGCAGGTCGGCGATGCTCTTCACCAGATAGTTGTGCTTGGTGCAGGGCCGGGTGATGCCGACGGTGTCGCATTCCTGGAAGGCGTCGTTGCCGATCAGGTGGGTGGGCACCTGCCCCGTGATCACGACCAGCGGGACGGAATCGCAGAGCGCATCGGTGAGGCCGGTGACCGCATTGGTGGCGCCTGGACCCGAGGTCACCAGCACGCAGCCGACCTTGCCGGTCGAGCGCGCATAGCCTTCGGCGGCATGGACCGCGCCCTGCTCATGACGCACCAGAATGTGCTGCAGGCGGTTTCCCTGCTGGAACAGCGCGTCATAGATCGGCAGCACGGCGCCGCCCGGATATCCGAACAGATGCTTCACGCCCTGGTCGGCGAGCGCCTCGATCACCATTTCGGCGCCGGTCATTTCCTTGCTCATGGTCTGCTCCACTCGTCGCTCGCGTCATCGCTCGGAATCAAAAAGGGCCGCGAGGGCCCTGACCGCACACCGCCAATCGCGCAGGTGGCCTAGCCACCCCCGGCGGTGTGCCGTCTTACTACGATGCGAAGCGAAATAAAATTGCGCACGCGCGCAGCCTTTCATCATTTACTTGCGAGCGAGTTATATGGCCCGGCTCGGCGGGCGTCAAGCCGGGATGAGAAATCTCGTTCCGGCCAATAGACGCCGGACGGCTGGCCGCCGAAGCGTTACCGCCGCCATTCAACCCGTCTGACGCATCTCTCGTCAAATCGTGATCGGCGGAGCCCGCCCGCCAGAATCCATGTGAATGCATGCGCAAACCTTAGCGTTTATGGTGGCCCGGTCGGAACGCCGGATTAAATCCCATGCCATTCCTGCGCGAGCGGTCGGGGCGCTGGTCGCCGGTCAAGATCGTGGCCTTCGTGGCCGCGGTGCTGCCGGCGCTCTGGATCGCCTGGCAGGCCTGGGCCGGGGAACTCGGTGCCGAGGCCGGTCACCGAGGCGATCCACCAGTCCGGCGACTGGGCGCTGCGGCTGCTGCTGATCACGCTCGCGATCACGCCGGCGCAGCGCATTCTCAATATTCCCCGCCTGGTCCTGGCGCGGCGCACCTTGGGCGTCGCCGCCGCCTGCTATGCGCTGCTGCACTTGCTCGCTCTATGTGCTCGACCAGAAATTCGATCTGTTCAAGGTCGCCACCGAGCTCGTGCTGCGCTTCTACCTGACGATCGGCGCCATCGCTCTCGTGGGCTTGATCGCACTAGGCGTGACGTCGACGGATCGTCGCCATCAGCCGGCTCGGCTCGCAGCGCTGGAACGCGTTGCACCGCGTCGTCTACGTCATCGCGATGCTCGCGACCGTGCACTATCTTCATCCAGTCCAAGCTCGAAATCTACCAGCCGGTGCTGATGGCGGGCTTCCTGTTCTGGCTGCTGGTCTACCGGGTGCTCTACCGCCGCAACAGCAGCGCCCCGCCCGTACATCTGCTGGTTCTGACGATCGTGACGGCGCTGGTGACGGCGCTCGGCGAAGCCGGTATCTACATGGCGAAGAGCGGCATCAACGCGTGGCGAATCCTGCCAGCACATTTCGATCTCGACATGGAGATACGTCCCGCCTGGTGGGTGCTCGCCGCCGGGCTGCTGGTCGTCGCGTTCGGCTGGTGGCGGTGGAAGCCCGCACGTCAGCGCGCCAAGGCACGCACGATCTCCGCTTCCGCGATGTCAGGCGCCACCCAGGTCCAATCCGGCAGTTGATTGCGGAACCAGGTCTCCTGCCGCTTGCTGTAGCGGCGGCTGTCGCGCTTGCCGGCCTCGGCCGCTTCCGCCAGCGTCATTTCGCCCTGGAGATGGCGGATGAGCCACGGCATGCCCAGCGCTTTCATGGCAGGGAGGGAGGGCGCGAGTGAGCGGCTTGCGAGCGCCGCGGCCTCCGCGAGTGCGCCGGCGGCGAGCATCCGGTCGAACCGCGCATCGATCCGGCCATAGAGTTCCACGCGGTCGAGCGCGAGAAACACTTTTACGGCGCGCGCCGGATCGAGCACCGGGGTCATTGCGTCGCGGTGCCAGTCGCTCAGCGAGCGGCCGGTCGCCTCGATCACCTCGAGCGCCCGTGTGATGCGGGCGCGATCGCCCGGCATCAGCCGGCGCGCAGTCTCCGGATCGCGCCGCGTCAGGTCGGCATAGAGCGGGGCGACCCCTTCCCGCTCGAGCCGGCCGCGCACCTCCGACCGCACCTCAGTTGAGATCGGCGGCACGGCCGAGAGCCCGCGGGTCAGCGTCTTGAAATAGAGCCCGGTGCCGCCGACCACGATCGGCAGCCGCCCTTCCCGCTCCGCCGCCGCGATCGCCGCGCCGGCTTCCAGGCACCAGCGGCCGGTCGAATAATTCTCACCGGCATCGACGTGGCCGTACAGACGATGCGGCACCCGCGCCTCGTCCTCCGGCGTCGGCCGCGCCGTCAGGATTCGCAGATCGCAATAAACCTGCATGGAATCGGCATTGATGATGACGCCGCCGAGCCGCTCGGCGAGCGCCAGCGCGAGCGCGGACTTGCCGCTGGCGGTCGGACCGGCGAGAAGGACGGCGCGCGGCTTCACGGGACGCCCAAACGGCAGCTTGCAACGCCCCGCACCGCCTCATCATTTGCTTGCCGCAGCCTCATGCGCCGGCAATAACGAAAATTCGACTGGACGGCCATCATGTCTTTTGTTGCGACTCTGATCAGCGCCCCCGGCGCACCGGTCTTGGGTGAGGCGCTCGTCGCCCGCGTCCTGAGCTACTTGCCAGCAGCCCAGGCGCCGGCTTGGCTCGCCGAAGGCGTTGCGGCGGATATTCACTTTCCCGGTGTGATCGGAGCTCGACTGCCGGCGGACGGCCGACACCATCCGCGAAGCACTGGACAATGCACCGGTCGACGTGGTCGTGCAGCCCCTCGCCCATCGCCGCAAGCGGCTGTTCCTGGCCGACATGGATTCGACCATGATCGAACAGGAGTGCATCGACGAACTTGCCGACTACGTCGGCCTCAAGCCGCATGTCGCCGCCATCACGGAGCGGGCAATGCGCGGCGAGATTGCTTTCGCGCCGGCACTGCGCGAGCGAGTCGCGCTGCTCAAGGGGCTGCCCGCGACGCTCGTCGACGAGGTCATCGCCCAGCGCATTACGCTGACGCCGGGCGCGTCGACGCTGGTGAAGACGATGCGTGCACACGGCACCTACACCTGCCTGGTGACCGGCGGCTTCACGCTGTTCTCGCAACGCATCGCTGCAGAAATCGGCTTCGACGAGAGCCGCGCCAACACACTCGCCATCGGGTCGGATGGCAAGCTCACCGGCGACGTCGCCGAGCCGATCTTCGGCCGCGACGGGAAGCTCGCGACACTGCAAGCGCTGGCCACGCGGCTCGGTCTCGATGCCGAGGAGACAATGGCGATCGGCGACGGCGCCAACGACATCGCGATGATCGAAGCCGCCGGGCTTGGCGTGGCGTTTCACGCCAAGCCGAAAGTCGCGGAAGCGGCCGCCGCACGCATCGATCACGGCGACCTGACGGCGCTGCTCTATCTGCAGGGCTACCGCCGCGCCGATTTCGTCATGGATTAGCAGAGCATGAAAAAAGAGGCGGCCAAGCGCCTCTTTTAGCCATCTATGGCTGGACGCAGCGCTACTGCAGCGGAAGCGCGACGAACCGCAACTCGCCGTCGGCGCCCGCCACCAGCAGCAGCGCCGACTTGCGGCCGTCCTTCTTGAGCTTGTCGATCCTGGCTTGGAACTCGTCGGCGTTGGCAACGGCTTCCTGGGCGATCTCGACGATGACGTCGCCCGGCGACAAACGCTTGTCGGAAGCGGGCGAACTGGCGTCGATGCCGGTAATAACCACGCCCTTAACGGTGTCCTTGATCTTGTAGCGCTTGCGCAGATCGTCGGAGATGTTTGCGAGCTCGATGCCGAGCGTCTTCTTCACCACCGACTGGTCCGGCACGGCTTCCTGCTTGGCGACGGCGGCGATCTTCTCGCCATCCTCCAGCCGGCCGAGCTTGACGGTCTTGGTCTCTTCCTTGCCCTTGCGGATGATCACGACGGGCACGTCCTTGCCGACCGGCGCGTCGGCGACGACGCGCGGAAGATCCCGCATTTCCTTGATGTCCTTGCCGTCGAACTTGACGATCACGTCGCCGGGCTCGATGCCGGCCGGCTTGGCGGGGCCCTTCTCGTCGACGCCGGCGACCAGCGCACCGCGCGCGGGCTTGACATTGAGGCTTTCGGCGATCTCGTCCGTCACCTGCTGGATGCGCACGCCGAGCCAGCCGCGGCGGGTCTCGCCGAACTGCTTCAACTGCTCGATCACCGGCATCGCCGTCTTCGACGGCACCGCGAACCCGATGCCGATCGAGCCGCCGGACGGTGAGATGATCGCGGTGTTGACGCCGATCACCTCGCCTTCGAGGTTGAACAAAGGCCCGCCCGAGTTGCCGCGGTTGATGGCGGCGTCGGTCTGGATGTAGTTGTCGTAGGGACCCGACTGGATGTCGCGATTGCGTGCCGACACGATGCCGGCCGTCACGGTGCCGCCAAGACTGAACGGATTGCCGATGGCGACGACCCATTCGCCGAGCCGAAGCTTGTCCGAATCGCCGAACTTCAACGCCTTGAGCGGCTTGTCGGGCTTGACCCGCAGCAAGGCGATATCGGTCTTCTGATCCTTGCCGATCAACTCGGCCTTGAGGCGCGCACCATCATTGAAGATCACGGTGATCTCGTCGGCCTCCGCGATCACGTGGTTGTTGGTGACCACGATGCCGGAGGAATCGATCACGAAGCCGGAGCCGAGCGAATTCACCCGCCGCGGTCCGCTGCGGTTCTGGTTGTTATCGCCCTGCGGGCCGCGCCGATTGAAGAAGTCTCGGAACAGCTCGTCCAGTTGCGGATCGTTGTTCGGCATCTGCGGCATGGGATTGTTGCGCGACGCCTCGACCTTCTGCGAGGTCGAGATATTGACCACGGCGTCGATGACTTTCTCGGCAACATCGGCGATCAGCTCGGGGCCGCGCGCGTGCGCAGGGACAGCGAGCCCGGGCAGGACCAACGCTGCAGTCGCGACCACGGCGAAGGCGGGCCGGCGAGCCTGCCGGGCAAGGCGGATGAAGGTGCCGCGCATGGACGTCTGAGCTCCTGGGATGTTCTAGAGCGAGACACTGCTCCCGTCCAGGAATGGACGCAAGTGCGGTTTCGACAGAGCGAAATTAGGCTTGGCAATTGGGGCGGAATCGGGACCGGGACGAACGCGTTACCGGCCTGAATCCGCGGGCTTCATCCGCGCATCAGCCAGATCAGCACGAAGCCGAGCATCGCCGACACGATTCCGGCGATCCGCAGCGACATTTCCGGGCTCTCCAGCGCGCTCGCAGCCAGCCGCTTGGCGAGCCCGGGGAATGCCGCGAAGATCAGGCCCTCGATGACGAACACGAGACCGATCGCCACCACGAATTCGGTCATCTGACATCAACCGGTCGCCACGACCGTCGCGGCACAGCGACATCCTTCGGTCACTGCCCAGGCGCGGCCGGCGCAGGACGAGCGACAGGCGGGGCAGGAACCGCCGTCGCGCGGCTTGCCGGACGGATCGACGAAGAACCGGAAGAACTCCGAATCGGGCTTGAGCACCATCCGCGTATCGTTCGAGCCGCAAGCCGGCTTCGTAGGCCTGCATCGACCGGTAGAACGCGAAGAACTCGGGATCCCGTCCAAACGCTTCGGCGTAAGATGCGGTTGCGTTCGCCGTCGCCCTCGCCGCGGACCTGCTCGCCCTTCGACTGGGCATCGGCAAGCAGCACGGTCACGTCGCGGTCGGCCTTGGCGCGGATCTCCTGCGCGCGCTGGCTGCCCTGGGCGCGGAACTGCGACGGCCTCCTGCTGACGCTCGGTCTGCATGCGCTGGTAGACCGCCTGGCTGTTCTGCTCCGGCAGGTCGGCGCGCCGGATGCGGACGTCCACGATCGAGATACCGAAGCGCCTGCGCCTCGGTGTTGAGCTGATCGCGCACCCGCGTCATGAGCTTGGAGCGATCATCGCGCACGACATGCGGTGAGCGTCGCCTCGCCGAGCACGCGCCGCAGCGCCGAGTTGAGCAGGATCGAAAGCTGCGAGTTCGCCCGCTCGACCGAACCGACCGTCTGGTAGAACTTCAGCGGGTCCTGGATGCGATAGCGTGCGAACGCATCGACCACGAGCCGCTTCTGGTCCGATGCGATCACTTCCTGCGCCGGATTCTCGAGGTCGAGAATTCGGTTGTCGATCTGGATGACGCTGTCGATCAGCGGGACCTTGAAGTGCAGTCCGGGCTGGGTCACCACGCGGATCGGTTCGCCCAAGCGCACGACCAGCGCCTGCCGGGTCTGGTAGACCGTGAACAACGAGCCATAGGCGATGATCAGCGCCACGATGATGAGCGCGGCGACGAACGCCGCCGGCGAGATTGAGCCTCATCGGGTGCCTCCCGTCTGCGGTGCGTGGTCGGCGTCGGCGCTCGTGGGCGCTGTAGCTCGTCGAGCGGCAGAAACGGAACAACTCCGTTCTGGCGCCCCGGTATCCATGATGATCTTGTCGGTGCCGCCGAACAGCCGCTCCATGGTTTCGAGATACATGCGCTGGCGGGTGACGTCGGGCGCCTTCTTGTATTCGTCGTAGACGTTGATGAAAGCGCGCCGAACCGCCCTTGGCCTCCGCCACCGTCTGTTCGCGATAGGCTTCGGCGGCCTGCATGATCTGCGCGGCGCGGCCGCGGGCTTCCGGCACCACCCGGTTGGCGTAGCTTTGCGCCTCGTTCTGCGCGCGTTCGAGGTCGGCGCGTGCGGCCTGCACGTCGCGGAAGGCGTCGATCACCTGCGAGGGCGGATCGACCTTCTGCAACTGCACCTGCGTGATCTGGATGCCGGCACGATACTGGTCGAGGACCTGCTGCATCAGCTCCTGCACGGCCGGTCTCGATGTTCTGGCGCGCGCCGGTCAGGATCGGCTGAATGTTGGAGCGGCCGACGACTTCGCGCATCGCGCTCTCGGCCACCGCCTTCACGGTGCCTTCGGGCTGCTGGATGTTGAACAGGTAGTCGCCGACGCCGTTGGGCTTGATCCGCCAGAACACCGAGAAGTCGACGTCGACGATGTTCTCGTCGCCGGTCGAGCATCAGGCTTTCTTCCGGCACGTCGCGGACCGTGCTGCCGCGGCGCGAGTCCTCGACGATCCGCATGCCGATGTCGATCTTGTTGACGCGCAGCGCCCTCGGCGTCAGCGCGGTCTCGATCGGATACGGCAGGTGATAGTTCAGGCCGGGATCGACTTCGCGCACGAATTTGCCGAAGCGCAGGACCACGCCCTGTTCGTCGGGCTCGACGCGGAAGAAGCCGGAGAAGCCCCAGATGACGACCGCGGCGAGCACGATCAGGGCCAGCCCCTTGCCGCCGAGCTGCCGCCCGGCAGCACGGTGCGCAGCCTGTCCTGGCTGCGGCGCAGAAACTCCTCGAGATCGGGCGGCGTCGAGCCGGGCGGCTGCGGCCCCGAGCCCCATGGGCCCTTGGTGCCACCGCCGCCGCCCCCGGTTCCCCACGGTCCTCCTCCGCCCTGATTGCTCCACGGCATCGGCTGTCTCCTCACTCGCGGGAAGGCCCCGCAAGACTGTTGCGATTTGCAGGGGGTTATAGGGGAGGTGTCATCCGGTTACAACGCGCCTTGCCGGCGTGCGGCGCGGCGGCGCATGGCCTTGAAATCCGCTCAATCCATTCCTTGCGGCGTGCTCGCGCTGCACGCTCGTAGAGCAAGCACCGTAAAGCGGCGCATCGTCATCCGGCCCGGCGGGATGCTCGGTGCGGCTCTGTTTCGTTCCAGACGGTCGGATCGATCGAGGGAAACCTCGTATCGCCGTCCGGTTGCAGATGAACGCGGGTGAACACCATGCGATCGGCCACCGGCATGGTCTGGCGATAGATGTCGGCGCCGCCGATCACCGCGATCTCGCCGGCACCGCGCCGCAGCGCATCGCCGCGCGCCACCGTCAGCGCCGCTTCGACGCTCGGCGCGACCAGGATTCCCGGCAGCGGCAAAATCCGGATCGCGGCTGATCACGATGTTGGTGCGGCCCTTGAGCGGCTGGCCGATCGACAGGAAGGTCTTGCGGCCCATCACCACGGGCTTGCCCATGGTCGCGTCGCGAAAGTGCGCCATCTCGGACTTCAGCCGCCACGGCAACCGCCCGCCTTGCGCCGATCACGTCGTTGTCGGCCGCCGCCACGACGAGTGTCAGCAGGATGCGATGCGGGTTGGCTTGCCGTCCGCCTTCGCCGCACTCACACCGCCACCTGGGCCTTGATGTGCGGATGCGGATCGTAGCCACGAGCGTGAAGTCCTCGAACCGGAAGGCGAAGATGTCGGTCACGGCCGGATTGATCTGCATGCGCGGCAGTGCGCGCGGCCGCCGCGACAGCTGCAGCCGCGCCTGCTCCAGATGATTGAGATAGAGGTGCGCGTCGCCGAGCGTATGGATGAATTCGCCCGGTGCGAGCCCGGTCACCTGCGCCATCATCATCGTCAGCAGCGCATAGGACGCGATGTTGAACGGCACGCCGAGGAAGACATCGGCCGAGCGCTGGTAGAGCTGGCAGGACAGCTTGCCGTTGGCGACGTAGAACTGGAACAGGCAGTGGCACGGCGGCAGCGCCATCCTGTCGACATCGGCCGGATTCCAGGCGGTGACGATGAGGCGGCGCGAATCGGGATTGCGCCGGATCGCCGCGACCACGTTGGCGATCTGATCGATCGTGCCGCCGTCGGGCGCCGGCCACGAGCGCCACTGCCCGCCGTAGACCGGTCCGAGTTCGCCGCGCTCGTCCGCCCACTCGTCCCAGATCGTGACGCCGTGCTCGTTGAGATATTTGACGTTGGTGTCGCCGGCGAGGAACCAGAGCAGCTCGTAGACGATCGACTTGAGATGCAGCTTCTTGGTGGTGGTCAGCGGAAACCCGGCGGCGAGGTCGAAGCGCATCTGATGGCCGAACACCGACAGCGTGCCGGTGCCGGTGCGGTCGTGCTTTTCCGCACCTTCGGCGAGGATGCGCTCCATCAATTGGTGGTACTGCAGCATGCCGCAGCCTCGCATCGGCCCCCTGAGTCGGCGCCGAGTTTAGCCCCTCCCCTCCCGCAATACATCGGACTCGCCGCCTGTGAATTGTAGGCGGCACGCGATCCGCGCCTGAAAGCAGCGGCGGCGCCAGAATGGCGCCGCCGGACATAGCTCTCGGATCAAGACAGCGATCAGTTCAGCGGGCCAGCCGACTTGATGATCGGCGTCCAGCGCGCGATCTCGCTCTTGACGAGGGCGGCCAGCGCCTGCTGGCCGCGGCCGGTCCTTGTCCGGCAGGACGCTGCCGAGGTCGAGCAGACGCTTGCGAACGCCCGTCGTCGTCGAGCGCCTTGTCGAGCGCGTCGGTGAGCTTGTCGAGGATCGGCTGCGGCGTGTTCTTCGGCGCGAACAGCGCGTTCCAGGCCTGCGCCTGGAATTCCGGCAACCCGGCTTCCTTGCTGGTCGGCACGTCCGGCAGCGCTTCGTTGCGGGTCTGCGGTGCCGATGGCGTAGGCCTTGATCTGACCGGCCTTCACCTGCTGCACGACGTTGACGATCTGGTCGCACATGTAGTCGACCTGGCCGGCGATCAGGGCGGTCAACGCCGGTCCGGTGCCGTTATAGGGGACCAAGGTCGGCTTCACGCCCAGGATCGAGTTGAGCAGCAGGCAGGTCGTGAACGAGACCGAGCCGACGCCGGCATGCGCCATGTTCAGCTTGTCGGCATTGGCCTTCACGTAGGTCACGAACTCCTTGAGGTCCTTCGGCGGAAAGTCCTTCCGCGCCAGGATCAGCACCGGGGTGCCGGCCGCCAGCCCGATCGGCGCGAAGTCGACATCCGGCTTGTAGGCAAGGTTCGGATAGAGCGCGACCGAGGCGGCGTGCGTGCCCATGTGGCCCATGATGATGGTGTAGCCGTCGGGCTGCGCGCGCATCGCCCGGGTCGAGGCGGTGGTGCCGCCGGCGCCGACGATATTCTCGATGATGACCGGCTGCCCGAGCGTGCGCGCCATGTGCTCGCCGACGATGCGCGCGACGATGTCGGTCGGACCGCCGGCCGCGAACGGAACGATCAACGTGATCTGACGCCGCGGATAGTCGGACTGTGCGGCGGCCGGCGCGATCGCCGCAGCGAGGGCGAACGCCCCCAACAGGAGACGTGACAGACAGCTTCAGCATGATTGCTCCTTACGAAGTCAACAGGCCGGGCATGCGGTTGGATCAATACGATCGGATCCAAGCCGGCAAAGGCCGATTGGGCACCACGCTACGGCAGAGCATGCCGGCGACGCCGGCTGCACGGTCGCAGTCGACGGCGCGTATGAAGCGCGTTCCCGACGCGGTCAAGGCCTATCGCGATACCGGCTTCCGGCGCCGAGCTACTCGACAAAGACCCGCTCGCGGCGTTTGCGGATGGTCGGCAAGGCCGCGACGATCAGCAGGAACAGCGCAACCGCCAGCAATCCACCGGAAATCGGCCGGGTGATGAACACGGTGGCGTCGCCGCGGGCGATCAGCATGGCGCGCCGGAGGTTCTCCTCCATCAGCGGACCCAGCACGAAGCCGAGCAGCAACGGCGCCGCCTCGAAGTCGTGCTTGATCAGCCAATACCCGAACAGGCCGAACAGCGCCGCGATCAACACGTCGGTCGGAGCGTTGTTGATCGAATAGATGCCGATGCAGCAGAACACGATGATCGAGGGATACATCAGCCGGTACGGCACGCGCAGCAGCGTCACCCACACGCCGACCAGCGGCAGGTTGATGATGACCAGCATCAGGTTGCCGAGCCACATCGAGGCGATCATGCCCCAGAACAGTTCGGGCTGCTTGGTCATGACCTGCGGTCCCGGCACGATGCCGTGGATGGTCATGGCGCCGACCATCAGCGCCATCACCGCGTTTGGCGGAATGCCGAGCGTGAGCAGCGGGATGAAGGCGGTCTGCGCCGCTGCGTTGTTGGCGCTTTCCGGCGCGGCGACGCCCTGGATGATGCCTTTGCCGAACCTCTCCGGCGTCTTCGAGATCTTCTTCTCGAATGTGTAGGCGGCAAAGGACGCGATCACCGCGCCGCCGCCCGGCAGAATGCCGAGAATCGATCCGAGGATCGTGCCGCGAGCGATCGCGCCGGAGGCGTCGATCAGGTCCTGCCGGGTCGGCATCAGGCCGGTGATCTTGCCCTTGAGGACGTCGCGGCTTTCGGACGGCATTTCGAGGTTGCGAATGATTTCCGCAAAACCGAATACGCCCATGGCGATATTGGTAAATCCGATGCCGTCGGCGAGTTCCGGCAGATCGAAAGTCATGCGGCCGGCGCCGGTTTCGAGGTCCGAGCCGATCATCGACATCAGGAGCCCCAGAACCACCATGGCGATGGCCTTGACGCACCGATCCCTTGGCCAGCACGACGGCGAAGATCAGGCCGAGCACCATCAGCGAAAAATATTCGGCCGGGCCGAACAGTAGCGCCAGACCGGTCAACGGCGCACCGAGTGCCGCAACCAGCACGGTCGCCACGCAGCCCGCGAAGAATGAGCCCATGGCCGCGATCGCCAGCGCAGCGCCGGCACGGCCGTTGCCGCGCCATCTGGTGCCCGTCCAGGCACGTTATGACCGATGTGGCCTCGCCCGGGATGTTCACCAGCACCGAGGTGGTCGAGCCACCGTATTGCGCGCCGTAGTAGATGCCCGCGAGCATGATCAGCGCGCCGACCGGCGGCAGGCCGAAGGTGATCGGCAGCAGCATCGCGATGGTGGCGACCGTGCCGATGCCCGGCAACACGCCGACCAGGGTGCCGACGAGCGCGCCGAGCAGGCAGAACATGATGTTATAGGGGCTGACTGCAACCCCAAATCCCATCGCGAGGTTCGAGAGTAGTTCAGACATGACGACCTCAACTCAAATGCGTCAATGTGGCCGCAGCCACCACCCCATCAACGACCGAAGGCTTTCTGAAGCAGGGTCAGAAAGCCCTTGAAGAGGTCGAGGAACTGATTGAGCAGGATCGTTGGCCCGTTCGCCTGCGGCCACAACTGAAACGGAAGGTTGAGCAGGAAAACGAACAGCAGGACGCAGAACGCCGTCATTGCCGCGCCCGCGATCACGCTTTCGACCCAGCGCATCTCCTTCGATCCAAGGATCGAGAACATGAATGCCGAATAAGTCGCGACGATTAGTCCGAACGGACGGATGAGCGCCGCGAACAGCATGATCGACGAAATCACCAGGAGCGGACCGCGCACCCGAAACCGCTCGATCGCTGGCCCTTCAGTCACCGCGCCGATGAATGCGACCAAGAAGCCAAGTCCCGCGAGCACGCCGGCAAACAGGCGCGGCGCCGTGCCGGGGCCAAAGGCAAAGCCGCGCTGCCCTGGCAGTTCGGAGGAGGCGATCAGGGCAAAAATCGCGACCTCGACCAGTGCCAAGCCGCCGAAGAAGTCCTGCGGACTGCGAGCGGGAACAAAACCCGCCGCGGCGCCAACTGCAATCACCGCAACCGCGATGGCGAGCGACCGTGACACCAGAGGGCTGGAAACATAGAACGTCGACCACAGTAACAACAAAGCCACCACGGCAATGATAATACCGCCGATGAAATGCTGGTTGTGCCCCGCAGTCCCAGCCGGCGCCCCCTGTGGGGACGGCGTTACGCCCTCAGACATGCTCCCTCCGTACTCAGACCCCGCGTACCCCGCGTGCCGGAACTTGACGTCCGTTCACACGATTTTTTTTCGTAGCACATTCCGGCGCGCAACGGAAAGCAAATCCGGCCAAATTAAGTTCAGAACGCACCGGCCAATCCCAGGAGCGCGGCGGCTCGCGAAAATCCACAGCGGATTCAATCTCGTAATGTAGGTCACGACGGCCGTAACCAAGGTTACGGCAACGGCGATCCAATTTTGTGCACTGGCCCATGCGACGACGAATGCACTCGCGAATACGAGCCCGATCGAGATCGGAAGCAGGCCGGCCTGGATGATGATCCGCCAGCGCGCGTCCTTGAAGCGCTCCCACACCCCGCCAACGTAGAATGCGAAGATGCAGGTCGGACCGCACATCGCCAGGGTTGCGACCAGCGCCCCGATCATGCCGGCAACGTGGTAACCGATCAGCGCGACGATGATGACGTTCGGGCCCGGCGTCAGCTGTGCGATCGCGAACATGTCGGCGAACTGCCGGTCGGTCATCCAGTTCTCGATTTCGACCGCCACCCGGTACATCTCCGGCACCGCCGAGTTGGCGCCGCCGATCGCAAACAGCGACATCAGGGCGAAATAGCCCGCGAGCGCCAGCAGCGTGCCGCCTTCGTCCCTCATCGGCGCACCCACCAGGCGATGGCAATGCTTGCAGGCACAAGTATTGCGAGCACCAGGTAGATCGGCCAGCGCATGACGCCGATGCCGACGAACGTCGCCAGCGCGACAAGCGGGGCAAGACCGCGCCGAGTCCTTGAACAGCGGCAGCGCCATCTTGGCGCCGGTGCCCATCACCAGGCCGGCGGCCGCCGCCGCAACCCCCATGAGCATGCGCTGCAGCGCGGCGATCTCGCCGTAGTGCGCATAGAGCAGCCCGATCAACGTCACGATCACAAACGGCGGCCCGAGCAGGCCGACCAGCGCGACCACGGCACCCGACCGTGCCGCGGATGCGCCGGCCGAATACCACCGACAGATTGACCACGTTGGGCCCCGGCAGGAACTGGCACAACGCGTAGGCGTCGTTGAACTCCTCCGCGCGTCATCCAGTGGCGTTCCTCGACCAGCATCCGCCGCGACCAGGCCAGGACTCCGCCGAAGCCCTGCAGCGAGATCAGCACGAAGGCGGCGAAAAGGTTGGGAAGCGTGGGGACTTGGGTCGCGGGCGGCGCGGAATCGGTCTCGGCCATGGTCCGGAGACTTACTGCCCCGATCGCGGTCCGGCCAATCGGTTTCTTGCATCGCAACCTATGAGGCAGGAACCGGGGTGGCGGGCGCCGCTGTGGTGGCGAAAGCCCACACTCGCCTGGTTCGCATTCGACAGCCAAGACGGCCTTTTTTCCCCAGCCGATCGCGACTATATTCAGTGGCGCCGGCGCAAGCCGGCTATGGCGATAAATGGCCGTCGTAATAAACCTATCGGACCCGGGGGCAGTACCCGGCGACTCCACCAAATTCCCGGGAGCGGCGAATGCGTTCGCCGTTCCCGCCACGGGGTCGAAATAGGATCGACGAGGGCGTAAAGGGCGTGCTTTTGCTCGGCATGGTACCACCGTTATCGGACCATTCCATAGTTGCAAACGACAACTATGCTCCGGTTGCTCAGGCTGCGTAAGCGGTCTGAAATACCGAACTAAAGTCCTGACGGGTTAAGCTCCGGCAGGCGGGGTTCGGAGGCACCTGGCAACAGAAGCCTCCACTTCTCCCCGAAGGGGCTTTCCAACTCAATATATATGGCCGCATATGTCTGGGCCGGGGTTTCGCGCGGCGTGTTTGCGTGCGAATCTGCTAGAAATTGCCGCTTTTGACGGACGATGAACCCATGGCCACCGATCACATCCGATACGATCTCCTCGTCCAGGACGCCCTGCGCGGGGTGGTGCGAACCGTCATCGAGGACGCCAAGAACGGGTTGCCGGGCGAGCATCATTTCTACATCACCTTCGACACGACGGCCGAGGGCGTGAAGCTGTCGCCCCGCATGCGCGCGCAATATCCCAAGGACATGACCATCGTCTTGCAGCATCAGTTCTGGGATTTGACCGTCACCGATGAGGGCTTCGAGGTCGGTCTGGCATTTGGCGGCGTCAGCGAGCGCCTGTGCGTGCCTTTCGCGGCGATTCAACGTTTCGTCGACCCTTCGGTGCCGTTCGAGGTGCGGTTCGAGGCGGTCGCGACGGAAGCGGGAGATGCCGCAGCCGCCCGCCCGGAAGACGCGGGCGCCACACCGGCACGTCCGCCGGCCGAACTTTCCGGTCCTAGGCCCACGCCTAGCCTCGCCGCCGTGACCCCGGCCACTCCAGAACCGCCGCCCGATCCCGACAAGCCGAAGGGCAGCGGCGAGGTGGTGCGGCTCGACCGCTTCCGCAAGAAGTAGCGCTCCCCGATGACACGCGCTCCGGCTCACGACGCTCGGAAGCCTCCTGGCGCGACGCGGATCGAGAGCGACACGTTCGGTCCGATTGAAGTCGCGTCCGAATCGCTACTGGGGGGCGCAGACCGAGCGCTCGCGCCATAATTTCCGCATCGGTGAAGAACGCATGCCGCGGTCGCTCATGCGGGCACTCGGCGCTCATCAAGCGCGCCGCGGCGGAGGTGAACCACGAACTCGGCTCGCTCGATGCGCGCCGCAAGCAGGCGATCGTGCGCGCCGCCCAGGAGGTGATCGACGGCAAGCTCGACGATCACTTTCCCCTGCTGGTGTGGCAGACCGGGTCCGGCACCCAGAGCAACATGAACGTCAACGAGGTGATCGCCGCCCGCGCCAATGAACTGCTGGGCGGCAAGCGGGGCGACAAGGCGCCCGTGCATCCGAACGATCATGTGAACATGAGCCAGTCGTCGAACGACTGCTTCCCGACCGCGATGCATATCGCGATCGTGGGGGAGATCGCGACGCGGCTCGCGCCGGCGCTCTCGCATCTCCATGCGGCGCTGGAGCGGAAGTCCAAGGAGTTCGCCAAGATCGTCAAGATCGGCCGCACCCACACCCAGGACGCAACGCCGCTGACGCTCGGTCAGGAGTTCTCCGGCTACGCCGCGCAGGTCAAGCTCGGCCGCGCGCGAGTGATGACGGCGCTCAAGGAGCTCTATCCGCTGGCGCAGGGCGGCACGGCAGTCGGCACCGGGCTCAATGCCAAGCCGCAATTCGCCAAGCTGATCGCCAAACGCATCGCCGCGCTGACCGACATGCCGTTCGTGAGCGCGCCGAACAAGTTCGAAGCACTCGCCTCGCACGACGCCATCGTCTTCGTGCACGGTGCGCTTACCGCCTTGGCCACCGGACTGTTCAAGATCGCCAACGATATCCGGCTGCTGGGATCGGGTCCTCGCTCCGGTCTCGGCGAACTGATCCTGCCGGAAAACGAGCCCGGGTCTTCGATCATGCCCGGCAAGGTCAATCCGACGCAGAGCGAAGCCCTGACCATGGTCTGCTGCCAGGTCTTCGGCAACGAGACCACCGTCACGGTCGCCGGCAGCCAGGGTCATTTCGAACTCAATGTCTACAAGCCGGTGATCGCGTACGCGACGCTGCAGTCGATCCGGCTTGCTCGCCGACGCCGCGGTGTCGTTTACCGATCATTGCGTCGTCGGCATACGCGCCAACGAAGCGCGCATCCGCGAACTGATGAAGAACTCACTGATGCTGGTTACGGCGCTCGCACCGCGCATCGGATACGAACGCGCCGCCGCGATCGCCAAGGCGGCGCACGCCAACGGCACGACGCTGCGGGAGGAGGCACTCCGACTCGGCTACGTGTCGGCGGCCGAATTCGACCGCCTGGTTCGGCCGGAGACGGATGACCCGGCCGGGCTGAACTCCCGTTTGCAGCGCCGGGATCACGAAGTTGTGACATCTTTTGCACCGATCCGCCGACGGCACTTTGGCGTTCCTTCTAGCTCGGCTTGAGAGCCAAGTAAAGCTCAGTGCTGAGAGAGTTGATTCAGATAATCAATTCATGTCGTTTCGTTTTCGCCAAATTTATCTTCAAACGCCGCAAAAGAAGGCATTTCGCCTGCACGCTTATCTTGATCGAGCAACTTGTTCCACCCATGTGACTGTTAGGGCTGGACAGCATTCGCCGATGGAACCACTTGGTCGGTACCCCGCCACGGTAAGGTCGTATTTGGCGCAGAAGCACATTGGCTGAGCCTGACCCGAAAGGACAACAGCGCACCATCGAGTGGATGAATGGGTGATCTCGTCAATCTTCGCAGAGCGCGCAAGCAAGCCGAACGCAAGCTCGGTGAACTAAATGCAGCCGCCAATCGTTTAGCGCACGGCCGCACCAAGTCAGAGCACGCGCTCGATCAGGCGAAGAACGACAAGGCCCGCCGCGATCTCGATCAGCGCCGGATCGAAACGGGAGACAAGCGATGAAATCGCCGGTCGTAAAACGCTCCATCGTGATTGCCGGTCACAAGACAAGCGTGAGCCTCGAGGACGCGTTCTGGAAGGGCCTCAAGGAGATCGCCGGCGGCCGGGACCTGACCCTGTCCGACCTCGTAGCCACGATCGACACCGACCGGCAGCACGGCAACCTATCGTCGGCCATTCGGCTGTTCGTACTCGACCACTACCGCAGCCAGGCCGCCAACGAGAACGTCGCGCAACGGCTCACACGAGAGCGTTGCCAGCCGCGGTACTGCGAACGCATTGCGAGCAGATTGACGCGGCGGGTCCGCCAGGCACCAGCAACACGCAGGCACCAGCAACACGGCCTGGCCGGCGTCCGCCGGCATCGCTCGGGTGCGTAATGCGATCCCGGCGTTCGTGATCCAACAATCCCTTGGCATTGGACGTCCTGGGCGCGCTTGCGCGGGCTCGGGCCGAGAACTAATCCGCCGAAGCGAAACCTGCCCAGCTAGGTGCGCGGCGCCACGAACGGCAGCAGATTGATCGGCGGCGGCGCGGGACGGGCCGGCGGCCGCTGCGGCAGGGTCGGACGCGGTGGCACCGGCTTCTGACGCGCCTGCGCGTCGCCATCAGTTGGCACGGTCGGAGCGGCGACTTCCGCTGACGGCATGGCAGGCCGCGGCAGCGGCATGACAGGCGGTGCCGTGGCAACTGGCGGCGTGACGGGCGGCGGCGTGACCGGCTGCGGTTTCACATAGGGCGGCACCGGGGTCGCCGGCATGGCGGCAGTTGCCGCTGGCGTGGTGGTGCTCGGCGTTGCCGGCACAGGTTTGTCGTTGGGCCGCACATCGGACGCGGGCGCGCGGCCTTCGAGGGCATCGAGCTTCTTCGCCTGCTGTTCGACCGAGCGTAGCGCGAGCCAGCTCGAGAGCGCCGCGACGTCGATCGTCCGCTTCGGATTGGAGAGCGGTCCCCTCAGGGTGATCGCGATTTCCGGCCGGGCCTGCGCAATGCCGCCCGTACCCGATGAGCCCGCCAGCATCAGTCGGGCATCAAGCCCGCCGTCCGCAAAATTGACGCTTCCGCCGGCGGTCAGTTCGACCGCCGGTGTCCGCACGATCGTGTTGCTCAGGCGCGCTTGCCCGGCCGTGAGCGTGATGGTCCCTTCGGCGCGCGTGACTGGAAGCGCCCGCGCTGCCAGAGCCTTGTCGAGCCAGGTGCGGACCCGCCCCGCGTCGATCGGCAGGCCGCCGTCGACCGCGCGCATCAATGCGTCAAACACCGCGGGATCGAGACGTTCCACCGTGCCGTTCTCGAGCGTAAAGGAGCCGTTGCCGGAGAGTGAGCCAACCAGCGCAGTCGCACTACGCCCGCTGCCTTCCGCCGCCATGTCGAGCGTTATGCGACCGGACATTGCGCCGTCGCCGGGCAAGAGTTCAGCCGCGTTGGCATTTGCGAACCGGATATTCGCACTCGCGGCGATGCCGTCGGCCCGCCGCTCCGCCGTCACCTCCGCGGCCATGCGGCCGCCGGCGACCTCGGCTTCGACGGACTGCACGCCAAGACTTTTCTCATCGAAACGAACCGTCGCGCTGACATCCCGCGCCAACAGTTTCGGCGTCAGCATGGCCCTCGCGGACTTGATCCTGACCTGACCCGTATAGCCGCGCATCAGACCGCCTTCGAACGGCTCCGACGGCCAGAGATCGGTGGCTGCGGCGCTCGAGGCCGGCATGCCCAAAATCGCCGCCAGCGCGGCCGGCACATCGAGCGCACCGAGATCGAACTCGCCATCGATCCGGTGTGGCTGCGCGAGACCGATGGTGAGCCGGCCAGCGACGCCCATGCTCGCAACGCTGCCGGTGATCTCCGACAGCGTGACTGCCTGATCCGCCAGCGTGAGCTTGCCCGACAACGTCGCCGGCACGGGGTCGGCCGGCTTGCCACCCGCGCCCGGACGCAGCGATCTTAGTCCAGCATTCGCCATCCTGATTGACAGCGCCGCGCTTGGGCTCGCGTTGTTTGGAAACAGCGCGACGCCGCTCGCCGCGATATTGAATGCGCCGGTCATCACCTGACCGTCGACGGCGAGCCGGCCATCGAGCGGACCGTTCACCGACAAGTGCATCCGGCCCGGTTGTTTCGCGGCCGAAATCAAGCCATCGAGCTTGGCAAGCTCAAGCAGCTGCCGCCCGTCGTCGGTCTCCACCTGCCCGGTCAACTTCACATTGGCGGACTTCAGCAGTTCGATGCTCTGGACCGTGAAGGCGCGGGCCGTCGCAGTGGCTTCGCCCTGCAATCCCAATCGAAACGCGCCGGCGCGGCCGTCACCCTTGAAACGCGCCGCCGCCATGGCGTTCGCGGTCTTGGCGGCCGGCGAATCCAATGTCAGCGAGCCGCGCAGAGTCATCGGGCTCAGTTGCGGTGCCGTGCGCCGCAGTTCTTCCGCCACCTGCGGAGCAAAGGGTGCAATAGCAGTCGTGATGCCGTCGAGCGACCGCGCATTCAGGTCGAGGCTGATCGTGCCATGCGGCGACTGGGCCTCGGTATTGATCCGTCCCTTCACCGCAAGCGACGCGCCGCCGAAGTCAGCGATGCCGAAACGGTCGACCTCGACGCCACGGGCGTCCATCCGCATGTCGACATCGACCTGCTTGGCGTCGACTCCGGCGATCATGGCGCGGCCGATCTTGAGGGATAGATTGCCCTCGCGCGGCCAATCGAATGACGCATCTTCGAACATCGCCTTGCCGAGTGCATGGATCCGGTCGACGTCGATCTGCGGCGCAGTAAGCGCGCCGTCGATGCGAGCGGGGCGGCGTTCGCCGGCCCAGCGGTAGCCGAAGCGGCCCGCAATCGTCATGCGGTCGACTTCCGCCTTGAGAGCCTCGACGGCAACTTGGTCGGCGCCGAGCGTGAGCGTGCCGGCGACGCGCAGCGGGCCCGCGATCGCCGACTGCGCATCGGTACGGTCAGTCAACCAGGCGAGCAGCGCGCGTGGGTCGTTGGCGTCGACTTCGAGCGGGCCCTTGAAGACCGCGCCGGAAGTCGTGAGGCCGATGCGGCCGCCGAGGCGTACCTGCGTGATGCCAGGAGCGCGGAACTCCAGGCGCTCGATGTCCCAGGTTTCGCCGTCTGACTTGACCAACCCGCTGAGCCGCTGGAGTGGAGCGCCGGCGAGCGTCAGCGTCTCGACCTGCAAGCCGAGGCGGACCGGGAACGGCAGGCGCAGCGCGCCCGAGGCATGTTCCGCAAGAACCTTCAGGGCCGGCACCGGGCGGCGGGCTGTCGCCGCCGGCAGCGCCAGGATGCGGTCGAGATCGATCTGTGCCGAAAATAGCTCGCCGTCGAGATGCGGCTTGCTGCCGAGGACGATGCGCGCGCCGCCGCGCAGCTTGATCGGACGATCGTCGGGTCCGTACTGGAGTTCAACCTGATCGAGCGTCGCCTCGTTGCTGTCGCCCTTGATCTTGCCGGTGACACGCCAGGGTTCGAGAATGAGCGCCTGGGCGCCCGCGGGTGCACGCCCGACCGCGCGCGCGAATGCCAACGAGCCTTCGAACTGCGGCACGCCATTTTCGATCCGGATCGAGAGATCGGCTTCGGCGGTGAAGGATCGCTCGATCGGATCGAGCGCCAGCCGCACCTTGATGCTACCGTCATCGTTCAGCCGGCCGGCGGAGAAGCGATAGGGATAGTGCTGGCCGGCGAGCAGGAAGGAGCCCTCGCCCTTGGCGGGACCTGCCAGCGAGCGCACGTCGCCCTTAAACTCGAACTTGTCGAGCACGAGCTGCGACCCGGTCGCAGCATCGGTCAGAACGGCGCGGCCACCTTCGATGCTCAGTTGGTGGATGGCGACACCCTCCGGCGCAAGGCCAACCATCGGCACCGGCAGGGCAATGCGTCCCGCGGCGTCGAGCCCGATTGCGAATTCGGGCGCGTCCAGCCGCGCATCGTCAATCTTCCACTCGCCACGCAGCAGCGAACCCAAGGCAAATTCGATCCGCAATGCACGGGCGCGCACCCGGCCGGCATCGCGCGCCCGTCCGAACTCGATGTTGTGGAGCGTCAGGCTTGGCGTCGGCAGCACGCGCGCGTCGATCGCGCCGGCGACCTTGAACTCAAGTCCCGTCAGCCGGCTGGCCCGCGCCTCGAGTTCTTCGCGATAGCTGTCCCAATTGATCAGCAGCGGACCGACCAGCGCCGTCAGCAGCGCCAGAATGATCGCGATCGCAATTCCGAGCAGCGTCGTCTGCACGCCGTATCCACCACAGGCCTGCCCGAACATCCTGGCACCGGACAATGTGCGCGGGTCCGGGAAAACCTGAGCACACTAAAATTGAGTGCGACTTCTACGATCGGGGCATGCCGGCCCCGGCGAGCGCGCCTCAAATCCCTGTCCGTTGCATCGCCCCACCCCCACGTCGGGCAATTGTCGGAAAGTTGTAGCAGGTTGACGGCAAATCTATGTCCGCCAAGGGGTTACGGGCGGCTTTGCGTACCCTTGGTGTACGCCCGCCACGCCACCTTCCCCGGCCCCGGCGGCCTAGCCGAGCGGGATGATTTTGCCCGGATTCATCAGGTTTTCGGGGTCGAGCGCCCGTTTGATCGCGGCCATGGCGGCGAGCGTGCCGGCCCCATGTTCGGCCAGCAGGTACTTCATCTTGCCCTGCCCCACCCCATGCTCGCCCGTCGAGGTGCCCTCCATCGCCAGCGCGCGGTCGACGAGGCGCTCGCACAGCCCCTTGGCGGCCATGACCTCGTGACCGTCGGTCATGTCGACCAGCAACGTCAGGTGGAAATTGCCGTCGCCCACGTGCCCGAGAATGGGGGCAACCAGCCCATGCTCGGCAACGTCGCGCTGGGTTTCGGTGACGCATTCCGCCAGGCGCGACAGCGGCACGCAGACGTCGGTGGCAACCGCCTGCGCGCCCGGGCGCAGGCCGCGTCCCGCCCAGTAGGCGTCGTGGCGCGCCTGCCAGAGCCGGGTGCGATCTTCGGGCCGGGTCGCCCATTCAAACGGACCGCCGCCAAAGTCGGCCGCGATCTCGCCGAAGCGCCCGGACTGCTCGGCGACGCCGGCCGCCGAGCCGTGGAACTCCACGAACAGCATCGGCGTCTCCGGCAGTTCGAGCTTGGAGTAGAGGTTGGTGGCTCTGACCTGCAACGCATCGAGCAGTTCGATACGCGCCACCGGGATACCGGACTGGATGGTGACGATGGCAGCGTTGCAGGCATCCTCGACGGAGGAGAACGGACAAACCCCGCCGGCGATCGCTTCCGGGATACCGTACAGCTTCAGGGTGAGTTCGGTGATGACGCCCAGCGTGCCTTCGGCGCCGACCATCAGCCGGGTGAGATCGTAACCGGCCGACGATTTCTTGGCGCGCCGCGATGTCGAGATCAGTTCGCCGTTCGGCATCACCACTTTGAGCGCCAGCACGACGTCCTTCATGGTGCCGTAGCGCACGGCGTTGGTGCCGGAGCAGCGCGTCGCCGCCATGCCGCCGAGCGAGGCGTCGGCGCCGGGGTCAAGCGGGAAGAACAGGCCCTGGTCGCGCAGATACTCGTTGAGCTGCTTGCGGGTGACGCCGGGCTCCACCACGCAGTCGAGGTCCGCAGCGTGCACTTCGAGCACGCGATTCATATCGCGAAAGTCGATCGAGACGCCGCCGAGGGGCGCATTGACGTGGCCTTCGAGCGACGTACCCGCGCCGAACGGGATCACCGGCACGCGACGCGCCGCGCAAATGCGTACGATCGCCTGCACGTCCTCGGCGGATTGCGGGAACACCACCGCGTCGGGCGGCTGGTTTTCGATCCAGGTGGTGGTGTTGGCATGCTGCTCGCGCACGGCCTGCGAGGTGACGAGCCGATTACCGAATTCTTGAGCCAGCGCACGAATAGCGGCTTCGACCGCCTGCGGATCGCGAGCGCGCGCGGCGTGCTTATTCTCCAAGACCATCGACTGCCTCCCTGCCGGGTCAGGCTAGCAGCCGACGGTCCGAGGATGAAGTGCGGGACTAGCTGGGGCGCGTACTCATAGACCCGGTTCTGTAAGCGCGGCTCGCTGAATGTCCGCTTCGCTCCGAAAGCGACTGAATTGCTGCGTCGCCGCACAATGTCGCGATGGGCCAAAAGCTGACATCGATGGCGCCCTTATCAGAAACTGACCGTCCGCTTGCGCTCGCACAACGGAAGAGTGAGGATCACTCCGGTCGGACCAGGGAGGCAGTGAATATGACAACGATTCCCCGCCGCCGGTTCCTATCGCTTGCGGGCGCAGCGCTCGCGCTGCCCGTCGTCTCGCGCGTTGGGTATGCGCAGGCCTACCCCAGCCGCCCGATCCGCTTGGTCGTGGGGTTCGTGGCTGGCGGCGGGCAGAGTATCGTCGCGCACATGATCGGGCAGTCATTGTCGGAGCGGCTTGGGCAGCCGGTCGTGATCGAGAACCGTCCTGGTGCCGGCGGCAATATCGGCGCCGAGTCGGTGATCCGGTCGGCGCCGGATGGCTATACACTCCTGCTGTGCGGCTCGCCCAATTCGATCAACGCCACGCTCTATTCAAAGCTCAGCTTCAATTTCGCGCAGGACATCACGCCGGTCGCCGACATCATGCACGTTCCGCTGATCATGGAGGTCAATCCCGATCTGCCTGCCAAGAACGTCGCGGAATTCATCGCCTATGCCAAAGCCAATCCCGGCAAGATCAACTTCGGCTCTGCCGGCATCGGCTCGCCGCAGCACGCTGCCGGCGAGCTGTTCAAGATGATGACCGGGGTCGCCATGCAGCACGTGCCCTATCGCGGCACCGCGCCGGCACTCACCGATTTGCTCGCCGGCCAGGTGCAGGTGATGTTCGATCCGACCACCTCTTCGATCGGCCATGTGCAATCGGGCAAGGTGCGGGCGCTGGCGGTCACCTCCATGCAGCGGGCCGCAGTGCTACCAGACACCCCCACCGTCGCCGACACCGTTCCCGACTACGAGGCCAGTTCCTGGTATGGCATTTGCGGACCCAAAGGCCTCTCGGCCGATACCGTCGCGCGCCTCAACAAGGAGGTGAACGCCAGCCTTGGCGAAGAACGCATCAAGGCGCGCATCGTCGAGCTCGGCGGCTATGCCACGCCCGGCACCTCCAGCGATTTCGCAAAGAGCTTGGCCAACGAGATCGACAAGTGGGGCAAGGTGGTCAAGTTCTCCGGCGCCAGGGTGGATTAACCTTGCTCTGTCGCTGCCGCCTCGGAGCGACATGGTGACGACGCGACGGGCACAGGATTGCTTAGACGGTCTTGCGGACACTTTCCGTGGTGATCCGTTCGCTGAATTTCGTCCTTGCGATGCTATGGGTCACTAGCAACCGAGCCGGCCTAAGCCGCGGGTCCGTCCATATCCGCTATGCACCCATAGCGACGGAGAATTCGATGCGATGTCATCGGTCGCGGGCCAGAGGCGAACTCTGAGGGCCGGATAATGGTCGCGTTGCGAAGTGGCGCTTCTGCAACAGTCGTCCGAGAAATACGCTCAGTAAGACATTTAGTTGTGTGGGAACTCTTTGCCGTCGCACTTTTAGGCGCAACAGAAGGTCGACAATCTCCAACGGTGCAAGTCGGGTGGGACTCATGACGTGCATCCCTTTGCTCGGATTATTGGTTGGCTGCGCGCAGGCGGTCACGGCGCAGTCGTCGTTCGACGCCAAGTTCACGGCGCGCGATCGGCGGGAATTAGCGAATCCGCCCTATCGGATGGCGTCGATTCCGCAGAAATATCAGCGCCAAATTGTTCGATACCACCGACAGGAAGCGCCAGGCTCTATCCTGGTCGACGCTCGTGGACCCTACGTCTACTACGTGCTGCCGGAGGGTAAGGCGATTCGGTACGGGGCAACTGTGGGCGAGATTCCACAGGGCTTCTCTGGCGTGGTTTCGGTTGGGCGTAAGGCAGAATGGCCGGGTTGGACGCCGACCCCGGACACGAAGCGCCGGCTGGGACCGCTTCCGAACTACATGGAAGGCGGCGCGAAAAATCCAATGGGCGCGCGCGCCCTTTACCTTTATTCCGATGATAAGGATACGCTCTATCGCATCCATGGCACCAACCAGCCCGAATACATTGGACACGGGGTTTCTTCGGGTTGCATCCGTCTAACCAACGAGGATGTGATCGATCTCTACAGCCGGGTGGAACTCGGCACGATCGTCGTGGTGCTGGATCATCGTTCTTGACCATTCGCTGGTTAGCGAGCGGAAGAAGTTTCGTCCGTAGCAGCGCATGGGATAGGCCATCATCGGCTCTGCATGACCCGGCTCTCTTGTAACATCTGGTCCAGACTTGTGATCGTCGAAGGGATCATGGGGTCCGGCAAGTCGACGACCGTCCTGCGAATTGCTGATCGATTGAAGACATCCGGTGTCTCCGTCCTCGGCATTACCGAAGGCGTTAGTCCACATCCGATCCGTTTCGATTGGGAAGAGCCGTGGGCGGACATGCCGGCAACGCAACTGGCGAAATCAGCCGCTGCCCGTTGGAGCGCCTACGCCAATTCTGCCTCGATGTCAGAGAGCATCACGATTGTTGATGGGCAGCTTTTCCATGGGAATCTAACGTCGCTGTTCCTGCTTGATGCCGACATAGCTCTGATTCGAGGCTACGTGCATGATGTGGTCGCTGCCATCAAGCCGTTACATCCTTTGCTGATCTACTTTCACCAAGATGATGTTGACCGAGCTATCAGAGTGATTGCGGCCGAGCGGGGCGATGCATGGGTGACATATCAGGTCGATTGGAAACTGACATCGCCGTATGCCGTGAGGTATGGTTTGGCTGGTCTTGAAGGGCTCATCGAGCTCTATCGCGATTATCGCCAGCTCACTGACCGGCTCTGCATGGATCTCGACATCCCGAAGATCAGCATCGAGAACTCAGGAAAGGAATGGGCGAAGTACGAGCAGATCGTTGATTCCATCTTGATGAACCCACACGAGACTGCCGAAGTTGCGAATTTATTGCGCCCATGAGCAGGGTAAGGTTTGCAGCCAGAGGAGCGTTAAGGGAGAGAATAGATGTCAGCGGGTGGTATCAGCACCGAGGCCAATGCTGTCGAGGCCGCTTTCGTGCAGCGCGTGCAAATCCTGTATCAAAGCCTGGCGACGAACCTGGGGGATTTGCCGAACTCCGAGCGGAAGGTCGTTGAGGCATTCATGACAGGATTGAACATCGCACGGCGCGCCCGCGAGCTTGCGCTCAAGGCGATTGGGGTAACGCCGATGGCAGCCAGTGTAGAGACCGCGACAGTGGCGAGAGTTGCCGTCAAGCCGCGCGCGCCGAAGCGCGCGCGAAAGTCTCGCGCCTAGAGCGAGATAAATTTAGATTGTGTCGGTTGCCCGTCATTGCGAGGAGCGCAAGCGACGAAGCAATCCAGTTTCTCAAGAAGCTGGATTGAATTTCTTAAGAAACTGGATTGCTTCGCTTCGCTCGCAATGACGTAAGGCTGCCTTTCGCCGGGACCAGCGGAGAGAGTTTCGCTTCGACCGAAACGAAACCCGCTCACCACCTAAGGTCGTCGACATCGACCTAGGCCGCCTGCAGGAGCCGGGCGAGCTTCTTGCGCGCGTAGAACATGCGCGTCTTGACCGTCGCCTCCGGGACACCGACGACCTCGGCGACTTCGGCCACCGACTTCTCGTGATAGTAGACGAGATCGATCACCTCGCAATGTTCCGGCGATAGTTGCGCCAGGCAGCGGCCGAGCATTTCGGAGTCATCCTTGCGCTGCAACGAACGCTCGGGCGTATCGGCCGGGTCGACGAGGCGCGCCGCCGCGGCGTCGTCCAGTCCGGCTTCGCGCGGGCGGCGACAGGCCGAGAGCGCCTTATAGCGTGCAATGGACAGCAGCCAGGTTGAGACCGAGGATCGCCCCTCGAAGCGGCCGGCCTGCCGCCAGACGTCGAAGAACACCTCGCTGAGCACGTCTTCGGCCAAGGCGCGGTCACGGACCAGACGAACCACGAACCGGAACATCGGAACTTGGTGTCGGGCGAACAACGCCCGCATCGCCAGCTGATCGCCACGTGCGATCCGTTCGATCAACGCCATATCCGACGAGTCCTGCGGCGGCGCGGCAAATCGCGTCGCAGGTGCAGTTCCCGAGTGGGTCAAAGCGAGTGTCATGATGATGTTCCCCTGTATTCACGTCCCACAAGGGAATGCGCCGCCCGCCGCATGGTTCCTGGCGCAATTAGGGAAAGATTAAGGCGTGTGTTCCGGCCGCCACCCTTGGCGAAACGATTGCGCCTTATGTCGCTGGCAGTTGGGGCTCGGTGCGGCGACGCACGACGTTGGCGACCATGGACGTGACGCTCGGAACTTCGTTCTCGCGGAACGGAATCGGCCGGCACAAGTCCATCACAATGATGCCCAGCCGCGCGATGCGGTATGCAGCATAGATCAATTCGGCCGTCGTGGTCGCCAGCCGTTCGGCGACGGCGCCGCCAAGCTGCTGCACCAGCGAGGCGCTGGCGAGATCGACCGCACCAAGCTTGCCGGCCTCGATCACAAGACGCCGCAGCAGATGTAGGGTGGTGGCGGCGGTCGGCCGGTGCCCGTATGATGACGCGATCCCTCGCACCATGCGCAGGCCGCAGGCGAGGAAGAAGGCAGCGTCGGTGAGCGCGGTCGGACTGATCGCAGTGATGCCGAAGGCCCGCAGCACCGCAGTGCGGACGTGGGCTTCAGCCCGCCGGTCGAGCGGCTGCAGCACCGCACGCGACAGGATCTCGATCTGCTGGTGCGCCGAGTGGTGCAACTGGACCTGGCGCTGAAAGACCTCGATCGCCTGTTTGGTCTCGCGGTTGCGCGGCACCACCGCGAGAATATCGCCGATCGCCTTGCGCGCGTCTGCGGTGGGGATTTGTTCCGCCGGACCTGATAGCCGCCGGTGGATGGCCTCCACACTCTTGAGCCGGAACAGGCTGGTCAGTTCCCGCCCGATCACCACGCCGGCGCCGGCGACCCCGCCCGCGACCGCGGCGCCCGCCAGAATCCCGAGCGCGAAGCTGCGCTCGAAAGCGGCCGAGACCCAGCCGACCGCATCAACCACGAGCCAGCCGACGAAAAAGACCGAAAGCGCGGCGAGCGCGAACGCAATGGTGCGGTCGCGGCGGCGCACCGGTTCCGCAGCGACCGCCGGAAGATGGACCGGCTCGCTGGGGACGACCCGTTCGGTCGCCTCCGTCACGATCACCCGCGGCACCGGTTCGCGCGGCAAGGCAACACGCGGCGCGTCCTCGACCTCGATGACGCGGGGCCCTGACGGGGTGCTGGTCGTGCTGGTTTCGCTCACCGCAGCTTGTCTCCGAGCAGAAATTCGAGCGCGCTGTCGAGATTGATATGGGGAATGCCTTCGACCGGCGAAGGATCGATCGGCGGCGGCTCGAACACCGGCACGTTGAGGAACGGCGTCGCCCACTGGTCGGCGCGCGGCGGCCGGATCGGCACGTTGCCGACGAAGAACTTCGACTGCGTTCGGGCGCCGACGGGGCGGCCGGTCACCACCTGAACTTGATGACCGTCGATCAGCTGGGTGTCGTCCGCGGTGGAAATCACCGATGCGATCGCCACGGCATCCATCTGGGCATTGTTGGCCATGACGTCGAGCGCCGGGAACGCCACCATGTTCCGCAGCAGCGCCGCGAGATGGTCGCGCTGCACTTCGGGAACGTGATCGGCCTTGGTGGCGGCGAACAGCACCTTGTCGATGTGCGGCCCGGAGAGCAGCCGCGCCATCAGCCCGCCGTGGCCGTAGCGGAAGCTATCCAGGATGGCGGCGAGCGCCAGCCTGGTATCGTCGAACGCATCGCGTCCTGCGAGCAGCGCGCGCAGCACATCGACCAGCACGATCTGCCGCCGGTAGTGGCGAAAGTGCTCGTCGTAGAAGCGCGACACCGCTTCACGCTTGTAGACCTCGAAGCGTTCCGCCATCAGCGCGCCGAGCGTCTGAGGCGCGAAGCTATCGACGCCTTCGGCCACATCGAGCGGCGAGAACCACAGGTACGGCACATCGCCCAGGCTGCCGCGGCACAGGAAGCGGCCCGGCTGCAGAAAGCTCAGGCCGTACCGGTCCCGCGCGGTGGCGAGCACCGCGCAATAGAGGTCGTGCGCTTTTCTGGCGGTTTGCTCATTCGCGATTTCCCCGGGCGGATGGTCGCCCGCGAACGCCATGAAGTCGCGCGCGACCTCGGCACGGACTCCCTTGCGCCAGGCGCGCATGGTGGCGCGCGACCATTCCGCATACGACTGTTCGAGCAGCGGCAGATCGAGCAACCACTCGCCGGGATAGTCGACAATCCGGATCGTCAGCGTGGCGGCGCTGCCGCGGATATCACTGACGAGCTTGCCGAACGTGCTCGCCGGCGAGAAATGCACGTCGATGCCGATCTCGCTGATGTCGGCGGTGCGCGCCGGCCAGTCCGCCGCACCGGACGCCATGGTCTCGATGTTCTGCAGATACGGAAAGCGCGGCAGCAGTTGCGCGCGGGCGCTTTCCAGATTGGCGGCGATCAGCCGGCGCTCGCCCACCACATCGAGCAGCGGCATGCGGTTGGGGTTGTGAACCGCGCTCAAGAGATTGTGGATCAGGCTGGTGGTGAAGACGGTCTTGCCCGAGCGGCTCAGCCCGGTGACGGCGAGCCAGACGGTCGAGCCGGACAGGTCCGGAAGGTTGATCGCCTTCACCAGCCGCTCGGACGCCGCGACAATGGCGGGCGGCAACCAGTTGATATTCATGGCGGTCGATCTTGGTCCGGCGGAGGGTTCGGGTCAGCAACAGGGATGAAGGTGGCCCCGCGCGGGGTCGGCCGCAAGTGGACGCCGCGGTGACCGGCATCGTAAGGTCGGGCATGCTCGAGCGCCCTCCACCCGCACTGCTGTTTGCCGCCCCCCTGGTCTCGTCCCAGATGCAGGTCGAACCAGCCTGGATCGACTACAACGGCCATTTGAACATGGCCTACTACAACGTGCTGTTCGATCGCGCGGTCGATGAAGCCTTCGAGCTGCTGGGCTGCGGCCTCGAATATCTCAAGACTTCGCAACCATTCGACCTTCACCGCCGAGGTGCATGTGCGCTACCTGCGCGAGTTGCACGCTGGCGACCCGGTGCGGGTGACATTCCAGTTGCTCGACTATGACGCCAAGCGGATGCATTATTTCGAACAGCTCGTGCACGCGACCGAGGGCTGGATATCGGCAACCTCCGAAAATATGTCGCTGCACGTCGATATGGCGGCGAAAAAGACCGCGCCGTTTCCGCCCGAGGTGGCCGAGCGGCTCGCAGCACTGATGGAAGCGCACCGCAGCCTGCCGATTCCAGAGGGTGCCGGGCGGCGGATCGCAATGCCCGGCGCCCACTAAGCTCTGCCGCATTTGCATCGCGACAATTCTGCAACCTGTCGCGCCAACGACGGCCGGCACTTCGGCTCGTTCCCTGCCTTGCAAGCACGCTGGAAAGCGCCGAAAATTCGTTTCCCTTAGGGGAGACGTTCGGAAGAATTCCAGATTACCGGGGAGGACACGATGTCGATGCAAGCAGAGCCGAAACGCATCATCCCGCAGCTTGGACCCTTCTACGATCAGGGCCGCGACATTGCGTGGTTGCTCGTCCGCCTGACCGCGGGCGGCTTCCTGCTGATTCACGGTCTGCAGAAGCTGTTCAACCAGACGCTGGCCGTGTGGGCGGCCAACAGTCTGGCGCGCCGCGGAATCGAGCCTGCGATCCCGCTGGCCTACGCCGTGTGGTTTCTGGAGACGGTCGGAGCGGTCTGCATCATGCTCGGCCTGTTCACCCGCATCTTTGCGGCGATGATCTTTGTCCAGTTCCTGGTGATCGTGTTCGTCGCGCATTGGGGCGGCGGATTCGCCGGCTTCCCGTGGAACCGGCCGACCGGCGGTTGGGAATATCCGGCGTTCTGGGGATTGATCATCCTGGCGATCTTCATCCGAGGCGGAGGGCCTTACTCGCTCGACCGCAAGCTCGGACGCGAATTCTGACGATCGGCGGCGTCGAACTCTGGTCGGCGACCGGCGCGGCTGGGTCGGGCGAAGCATCCGCCCGACTGCGCGGCGATGGTCCGCACGCCTGTTGTCATGTGCCGACCGGCTCTCGCAAATCGCTGCCGTGACTGCCATCTTGCGGGCATGAGATTCGCCTATCGGTGCGGGCGTGGCTGACCCCCGCGAACGCAGATCCCACGATCCGATCGACCCGCCGGTTCCCGCGCCGGGCGGCATCGCGGCGCGGGCGCGCGGCGCGATCGCGGCACCGTACCTGCAGGGGCTCAACGCCGAACAGCGGCTCGCGGTCGAGACGCTCGACGGCCCCGTGCTGGTGCTGGCCGGGGCCGGAACCGGCAAGACCCGGGTTCTGACCACGCGGATCGCGCACATTCTCAATCTCAACCGGGCCCGGCCCGGCGAGATCCTCGCCGTCACCTTCACCAACAAGGCGGCGCGCGAGATGAAGCACCGCGTCGGCGCCATGGTCGGGCAGATTGTCGAGGGAATGCCATGGCTTGGCACGTTTCATTCAATCGGCGTGAAAATCCTCCGCCGGCACGCCGAACTGGTCGGCCTCAAGCCCGATTTCAGCATCCTCGACACCGACGACCAGATCCGGCTGCTGAAGCAGCTCCTGGAGGCCGCCGACGTCGACGAAAAGCGCTGGCCTGGGAGGGTATTGGCCGGGCTTGTTGATTCCTGGAAGAACCGCGGCCTGACCCCCGACCAGGTGCCGGCCGGCGAAGGCGCGGCATTCGCCGGCGGCAAGGGCAAGAAGCTCTATGCGGCCTACCAGGAACGGCTGAAAGTCCTGAACGCCGCCGACTTCGGCGACCTTCTTCTGGAGTGTATCCGCCTGTTTCGGCAGCATCCCGACGTTCTTCGCCAGTTCCAGGCCCGCTTCCGCTACATCCTGGTCGACGAATATCAGGACACCAACGTCGCGCAGTACCTCTGGCTGCGGCTACTGGGGCAGTCGACAAACGCGCCGCGAGGTGATGCCGCGGCTCCTGCGCCGCCTTCGACACGCGCTCCGTTACCCTCTCCCCTGGGGGGAGAGGGTGGATCGCCTGAGCGCAGCGAAGGCGAGCCGGGTGAGGGGGGCCGAAGCGATCGAGAAAGCCATGCCCCCTCACCCCACCCCTCTCCCCCCAGGGGAGAGGGAGCAGAGCGTGCTTTGCCGCAAGCGCTGTCACAAACACGCCCCGTCAAGAACATCTGCTGCGTCGGCGACGACGACCAGTCGATTTACGGCTGGCGCGGTGCCGAGGTCGACAACATCCTGCGCTTCGAGCACGACTTCCCCGGCGCGAAAATCATCCGCCTGGAGCGGAACTACAGAAGCACCGGCCACATCCTCGCCGCCGCCTCGCATCTCATCGCCCACAACGAGGGCCGGCTCGGCAAGACCCTGCGCACCGAGGACGTGCCGGGCGAGAAGGTCGAGGTCACCTCCTGCTGGGACTCGGAGGAAGAGGCGCGCGCGATCGGCGAAGAGATCGAGCAGCTCCAGCGCGGCAACTATCGCGACGAGAGCGGCGCGAGCCCCTCCCCGCCGCATCCGCTCAACGAGATCGCCATCCTGGTGCGCGCCTCGTTCCAGATGCGCGAGTTCGAGGACCGCTTCGTCACCATGGGCATGCCCTATCGCGTGATCGGCGGGCCGCGGTTCTACGAGCGGCAGGAAATCCGCGACGCGCTCGCTTATCTGCGCGTCGTGCATTCGCCCGCCAACGACCTCGCGTTCGAGCGCATCGTCAACGTGCCCAAGCGCGGGCTCGGCGACGCCACCGTCCAGCTTCTGCACGACCACGCCCGAAGGCGCCGTATCCCGCTGACCGAAGCGGCGCGCGCCGTGATCGAGACCGACGAGCTCAAACCGAAAGCGCGCAACTCGCTGCGCATGCTGATGGAAAGCTTCGACCGCTGGCGCCTGCAGAACGAGGCGCTGCCGCATACCGAGCTGGCCGAGATCATCCTCGATGAATCCGGCTACACCGAGATGTGGCAGAAGGACCGCTCGGCCGACGCCGCCGGCCGGCTCGACAACCTCAAGGAGCTGATCCGCTCCATGGACGAGTTCGAGAACCTCGCCGGCTTCCTGGAGCACATCTCGCTGGTGATGGACCGCGACCAGGGCGAGGACCTCGACGCCGTCTCGATCATGACCTTGCACTCCGCCAAGGGGCTCGAGTTCGACACCGTGTTCCTGCCCGGCTGGGAGGAAGGCGTGTTCCCGAACCAGCGCGCGCTCGACGACCAGGGCCGCGCCGGGCTCGAGGAGGAGCGGCGTCTTGCTCACGTGGGCCTGACACGCGCGCGCCGCCGGGCGAAAATCTATTTCGCCTCCAACCGCCGCATGCACGGGTTGTGGAATTCCAACATCCCGTCGCGCTTCCTCGACGAACTGCCGGAGGCGCATGTCGCCGTGATGGAGGCCAAGGGCGGCTTCGGTGTGGGCGGCGGCTACGGCAATGCCGGCGCCTCGCGCTTCGACGAGATGACGCATTTCGGCTCGGGCTACACCACGCCCGGCTGGCAGCGCGCGCAGGCGCGGCGCGCCAAATCGGCGCGCTCCAGCAACTACGGCGAACACGGCTTTGGCGACAGCGACGCGGACTCGGGCTTCGACGACGCGCAGCGCGACTACGACGCGGACGACACGCTTGGCGCGCGCGACGCGGCTTCAGGCCAGGCGGGCCGAGACGGCCGCGCCACATCATCCCCTCCCCCCTTGAGAGGGAGGGCCAGGGAGGGGGGTGGCAACAAGGCGACTGCGGCCTTCGCCCGCGACCGCCGCCGCGGCCCGCTCACCATCGAGGGCGAACTGGTCGCCAAATCGACCGGCACCGTCTCCGACTTCTCGATCGGCGACCGCGTCTTCCATTTGAAATTCGGCAACGGCAACGTCACCGCCATCGACGGCAACAAACTCACCATCGAGTTCGACAAAGCCGGCGAGAAACGGGTGGTGGATAGTTTTGTGGAGCGGGTGTGATATTTACTGAGTGAGAACGATCAAGGCGGGGGCTCCCGTGCTGCGCGACAGCCGTGATATTGTTGCCCGACTACGGCGTGAAGGCTACGAACTCAAATCGGTCAAAGGCTCGCATCACAAGTACGTTCATCCCGTATCGCGGCGGCAGGTGGTCGTGCCGCATCCAAAGCGGGACTTGCCGCGCGGCACGGTCGGCGACATCTACAAGCATGCGGGATGGCCGAAGGACTGAACGGAGAATGCGATGACCTACTACATCGCCTTGATTCACAAAGACGCCGACAGTTGCTACGGCGTGTCGTTTCCCGACGTGCCGGGCGTCATCACTGCCGGCGACACCATCGAAGAAGCGATGCAGCAAGCCGCTGAAGTCCTGGAGTTTGCCGCCGAGGATTGGGAAAATCCCGACGGCTCCAGGAATTTTCCGGCGCCCCGCACGATCGACGCGCTCCGGCTGGACCAGCAGTTTCAGGAGGATGCGGTCGGTGCTATTGTCGCAGCGGTGCCATTTCGCCCACGCGCGCAGGCAGCGGAGTAAGCGGCGACCTAGAAATTCGGCAATGTCAACGTCACCGTCATCGACGGCAATTGGATGATGATCGACCTAGAAATCTAGGCCCTGAACTCGAAAGGGCCACCATCGAATTTCGAACGGCTTCCGACCACCGGATGGCGGCCCACCGATGCGGTGCGGGAGGCCGGGCTGGATGAAGAGACATTTTCCGGCGGCGTGCCCGTATTCGTTCGAGGACATCACCTCGCGAGCGTTTTCGCCGTAGCCCGGATGGAGCAGAGCGAAATCCGCGGCACGTCCCTCCCGAGAGACGACCCCGCATTTCGCTTCGCTCCATGCGGGCTCCGGGCGGCAGCTACTTCTTCTCCAGCATCAGCACGCCTTCCTTGCGGATGGTGGGCGCAATGCGCTCGGCGAGCTTGTGCAGGAGCCAGGGCAGCGTCACTTCGAGCTGCACGTCGCTTTCGCGCACGTCGATGAAGCCCGAGGCGCGCTGGCCGAGCGCGGCGACGCGGAACGCTAGGCGGTCGCCGGTCCAGGTCTCCTCCTCGATGGCGAGAACCTGGCCGTAGCTCGTGCGCACGTTACCCAGCCCCGACTTGATGCGGCGCAGCGCCTCGTCCTTGCCCAGGCGGTGCGGGATCGACACGATCAGCGGTTGCGACATCGGATTTCCTTGGGGCGTGCTTGGCGTTTCGTCGTGGTGTTCGGGCCGCGCCAAGCCAGGAACTCCGGCGGGGCGCGGGTGGCGCAAGGCATATAGGCAGCGCGGGCGTGGTTTGCAGGTGGTAGGTGGTAGGGCTTAGGGAACAGCGACAGATCGTTTCACCTGCGCCCCATACTCCGCTCATGCCCGCGCAAGCGGGCATCCAGTTCTTCAATCCCGCATGTCAACCGCTGGGTCCCCGCTTTCGCGGGGACGAGCGGAGGAAGTTGTTCGTTCGCGACGATGAATGAGTCTGTGGGGCGCTACGCGGCGTAGCCGGCGGACGCGGCGGGACTTGCAGAGGTCGCGGTGGTTGCGGCTGCGGCGTGCACGCTGGCAGTCGCCACGCCCGCATGCGCGGCGTTGATGGCCGCGACCGAGCGTTCGATCGAGCGCCACAGCGACGCGATCTCGGCGGCGGCAAGCGTCTCGGGTGCGGCCTCGCAGGCACTCGCGCCCGCCGCCAGCAGCAGCGCATAACTTCCGCGCTGGCTGATCTGGCCGTGCCACACCGGGACTTCGTGGCGGTCGAGGAAGGCGCGCGACTGCGCCACCACCGGCGCCTCCTTGTCGTCGCGCTTGGCGGGCGCGGCGTTGAGCACCACGGCGTAGGGCTTGTTGAGCGTGCGCGCGGTCTTGACGGTGTCGAGCACCGAGTTGAGGTCGAAGAACGCCGGACGCGCCGGGATGACGGCCAGCGTCGCGGCGCGGATCGCCTCCTGCACCACCAGCCACATGGTCGGCGCGGTGTCGATGAACACCCAATCGAAGCCTTCCACCATGGCGTACGCGACGGCTCGCTCGACGCCGCGGCTGGCGCTCTGCAGGCGCGGCTCGCCGTGGCGGCGGTGCGCGTGCCAGAGCGTGAGCGAGCCCTGCGGGTCGGCGTCGATCACGAGCGTGCGGTGGCCTTGCGCATGCGCGTAGCCCGCAAGGTGCGCGGTCAGCGTGCTCTTGCCGGCGCCCCCTTTGCGCGAGGCGAGCGTGATGACGTTCATCGGCGGCGCTCCACGTGGTCCCCACGCCAGCCTGCGACGGGATGGTTAACGAAGGGTTACCGGGGCGGGCGGCGGATCGCCCTGCCCGGCTCTGCGGCACGCGAACCCGACCCGGATACCGGCCCCGCCTTCGGCGCGTTGCACTAACGCCGCAGTTGGAACGCGACCAGCGCGCCGATCATGATGGCGCCACCCACCGCCTGCAGCGGCGTGACCACTTCGCCCAGGACGAACGCGCTGCCGACGGCGGTCAGCGGCGGCTCGAGATTCATGAACAGCGCGGTCCGGAACGGACCGATCCGAGCGGTCGAGGCGAAGATGCCGAGAATGCCCGCCGTCATCGCGATCCCCAGCAGCACGACCACGACCCACCCGGCCGCGGTCGCCGGCGGCTGCCAGTGCATCAGCAGCAGGGACAACCCGACGAACACCACCGTGGTCGAGATCGACGAATGCCAGGTGATCAGCCGCGCATCGGCGCCCTGCATCGCGGCGCGCGTGATCAGCAGCAGCGCCACCCGGCACAAGGCGGCGGCGATCGCTGCGGCGACGCCCCACGCGGCGAGCGCGGTCGGATGCGCGCCGAGCATCAGGGCGAGGCCGCAGAATGCGATGATCGCGGCCACCACCCCGCGCCAGGTGAGCTTTTCGATCCCGGTCGCGGCGGCCAACAGCCCGGTCAGCAGCGGATAGATGAAATAGGTGAGGATCGCGACCGGGACGGTGATGATCCGGATCGCCTCGATCACGAAATAGACGTTGCCGGCGAACAGGATGCCCAGGCCGTAGGAGATCCACCGCTCCCGCGGCGTGAGCGGTGTGATCGTCCCGCTCAACCGGAGCCAGATGTAGATCAGCGGCAGCGCCAGCACGCCGCGCGCGGTGACGATGGTGAGCGCGTCGGCGCCGTCGTTGAGCGCGACCTTGACGAACACGTCGGCGAAGGCGAACGCGCCGGCGGCCAGCAGCACCGGAGCGAACATCGCCAGACGACTGGCGGATTGCGGGGGAGCGGTCACTGTCACAGGAGTATCGCGGGTTCCGGCACGCGACGGGGATGAGGGCCCTGTCATAGGGCGCTTTGCCCTGAAATGGAAACGGCGGGCGGCAAGGCACTCATGCAATTCTAGATCACCCGGGTGTCGAGAATGCGGTCGCTTGCGGCGATCCGGGCCGAGGCATTGAGTGCCATCTCGATGCGCGCCTGTGCGAGGTCCTCCGCGGTGCGGACGGACTGCTCCTCCTCCATCCACTGCTGGGAGAATGTGTAGACGAAGGCGCAGCGCGCGTAACGCTTCCTCGAATAGCTCATCAGCCGGGATTCGACCGGCGCCTCCTCCTTGAGCACCTCATTCACCAGAACGTAGGCGTCTTCCGCCGCCATCGCCGCCCCCTGGGTGAGGTGCGGCGGAAAGACGTGCGCGGCGTCTCCGCCGATGACGACGCGGCCGCGGAACCACGGCCACGGCAGCATCATCGGCTCGATCGGGCTGTAGACGATGTCGGAATTCTCGTCGAGCGACGCGCGGATATCGGCGACGTAGCTGCCGTATTGCGCCAGCCGCTCCTGCAACAATCTCGGATAATCTTCGCGCGCAAAGATCGCGCCGGGCGCTTCGGGGCGGATGTGAAAGAGATACATGAGATCGTCGGCAAGCGGCATCGCGCCCGCCTTGCTGCCGACGCCCTGGAGAAACTCCATGCCTCGCACGAAATCGGGCCGCGGAACCTGCAGACGCCAGGCGCCGTAACCCGATGGGCGCGGCGCGAATGCCGTACCGACAAGATGCAGCCGCGTCACGGACCGTATGCCGTCAAAGCCGGCCAGCAGATCGAACGATTCGCTCCGGCCATCGGAAAAACACGCGGTCACACGGTCATCGTCTTCGCGGATTTCGGTGACGTGGAGTCCGAGTCGAACCTCGACGCCGGCCCGCTGGGCCGCCGCCAACAGGACCTCGTGCAGCCGCAGGCGAGACAAGGCGCAGAACGCAGGTATCCGCTCATCGCCGAGCAGAAACTTGTGCCGCGCAATCAGCTCACGGTTGGGATCGAAGACATACATGTGATCGTAGCTGAACCCGGACGCGAGAATCTCCGGGAGGACGCCCAGCGCATCGTAGACGCGCAGCGCATTCGCCGGCTGGCCGAGCCCGACGCCGGGCACGTCGAACGCCGGCCGGCGTTCGATCAAAACGACCTCGACCCCGCGCTGCGCGAAAGCGGTCGCCGCCGTCAGCCCGCCGACGCCACCACCCACGATCAGGACACGTCGAATTTTGTTCATCGAATGATGTTTCGCGCGAGCGCCTGCACCGGTCAGAAGGCACAGTCAATAAGCGCGCGATGCCGCGCGGTCAAGTTGCGCCGGAATTCTCGGCCGTGATTGCGAATTCTGGAACCCCACTGCCGTCCTCCTTACCGTGTTTTCCGCCGCGTTGAAAATCCCGTGTCCCGCGACTAGCGTGCGCCGCCATGGGTCCACTCGCCGGCGTGAAAGTCGTGGAGTTCGCCGGCATCGGGCCGGGGCCGATCTGCTGCATGCTGCTCGCCGACCTCGGCGCCACCGTGCTGGCGATCGACCGGCCGGAGCCGAGCGGGCTCGGCATCGCGCGGCCGCCGCAGTTCGACCTGACGCGGCGCGGGCGCAAACAGATCGCGCTCGATCTCAAATCGCCCGCCGATGTGGCGCGCAGTCTCAAGCTGATCGCACGCGCCGACGCGCTGGTGGAAGGCTTCCGCCCCGGCGTGATGGAACGGCTCGGGCTCGGGCCCGACGTCTGCCTCGCGCGCAATCCCCGGCTGATCTACGGCCGCATGACCGGCTGGGGCCAGGACGGCCCGCTCGCGAAGGCCGCGGGCCACGACCTCAACTACGTCGCGGTCGCGGGCGCGCTCAGTTCATTCGGACGGCAGGGCCAATTGCCGGCCCCGCCGCTCAATCTGGCGGGTGATTTCGGCGGCGCGCTCTACCTCGCGCTCGGCATCGTCAGCGGGATTCTCGAAGCGCGATCGAGCGGCAAGGGCCAGGTCGTCGATTCCGCGATGGTCGAGACCGCGGCCCACATGATGACTGCGTTCCATGGGCTGCGCGCGGCCGGCCTGTGGAACCTGGAGCGCGGCACCAACGTGATCGACTCCGGCGCCTTCTTCTACGACTGCTTCGAATGTCAGGACGGCAAGCTCGTCTCGGTCGCGCCGATCGAAGCGAAATTCTTCGCGCAACTTCTGCGGATCCTCGACATCGATCCGGAGGGATTCCCCCCGCAGTCCGACCGCCACAACGCACAGGCGCGCAAATTGCTCGCGCAGAAATTCCGCACACGCACGCGCGACGAGTGGACCCGCACGTTCGAGGGCAGCGATGCCTGCGTGTTCCCGGTACTCTCGCTCGACGAGGTGCAACACCATCCGCATCTGTGCGCGCGCAACACCTTCGTGGACATCGCCGGGGTTGTGCAGCCGGCGCCGATGCCGCGCTTCAGCCGCACCGTGCCCGACACCCCCCGTCCTCCGGACAGCGGCAACACGAGCATAGACGACGCGCTGGCCGGCTGGTTTAGTGCGGACGAAATCGCCGCATGGAAAACGTGAACGCTGCACCACTTTGTTGAATGTAGCCCAAGCCAACCTTCCCGCTCGTCTCCGCGAAAGCGGGGACCCAGTACGACTAGGTTTGAACTCCGCGAGGGTGCCTCGATTCCCGCTTTCGCGGGAATGAGCGGAGGGAGCGGTTGTCAGTCCAAATGGGTTCAAGGCAATAAATCATCGAATTCTCAACCTCGCAATTGTCACCGTGCTCGTGTTCGCCGCGATCGACCGCCCTGCCCTCGCCGCCGATGATTTCCCCTCGAAGCCGGTGAAGATGATCGTGCCGCTGTCGGCGGGCTCGGCGTTCGACCTCCTGGCGCGCGCGATCGGCAACAGCTTCAAGGAGCGCACCGGCCAGCCGATCGTGGTCGAGAACCGTCCCGGCGCCAACCAGGGCGTCGCCGCCAATGCCTGCAAGAGCGCGCCGCCCGACGGCTACACCGTTTGCCTGTTCACGCAGAATGCCGTGACGCTCAATCCGCTGCTCTACGCCAAGCTCAACTACGATCCGGACAAGGAACTCGATCCGGTCGCCGTGATCGCGTTCCAGCAGCAGGTGCTGGCGGTCGTGCCGCAACTCGGCGTCGCAAACTTCGCCGACTTGGTGAAATACTCCAAGGCCAATCCGAACAAGCTCAACTACGCGTCGCTCGGGCTCGGCTCGGACTCGCACCTGCTGATGGAGTGGCTCAAGGGCGTCACCGGGGCCGACATCACGCACGTGCCGTTCAACGGCTCGCCGCCGATCCTGACCGCGCTGAAGTCGGGTCAGGTTCATCTCACGCTGCTCACCACCGGCACGCTCAAGCCGCATATCGATTCTGGCGACCTCAAGCCGCTGCTGACCCGCGGCTCCGACAAGCGCAATCCGGCGTTCGCCGACGTGCCGACGTTCGCCGAATCGCTGCCTGCGCTCGCAGCCACGTCGTGGGCCGGAATTTTCGCGCCCGCCGGCACCCCTGCCGCGATCCTCGCCAAACTCCATCGCGAGTTCACCGCCATCGTCGGCGAGGCAGAGTTTCGCAACCGCTACTTGATCGCTGCCGGGCTCGAACCGGGCGCGGTTGCGCTCGACGGCATCCGCGCCTTCATGGCGAAGGACCGCGCCGGTTGGGAGCCGCTGGTCAAGAACTCCGGCGTGCGCCTGCAATAGCCAAACGACAACACGGAGACCTGCAACGTGGACCTGAACCTGACCGGCCGCAGCGCCCTCATCACCGGGGGCTCGAAAGGCATCGGCCTTGCCATCGCGCACTCGCTCGCCGCGGAGGGCTGCAACCTGCATCTCGCCGCCCGCACGGCATCCGAACTCAGCAAGGTCGCGGACGATATCCGTGGACGCTACGGCGTCACGGTCAAGATTCACCCCGCCGACCTCAGCGAAAGCTCGCAGGTGAAATCGCTCGCCGCGCTGTGCAAAGATGTCGACATTCTGGTCAACAGCGCCGGCGGGATTCCGCGTGGCACACTGGCCGAGATCGACGAGGACCGTTGGCGGCGTTCGTGGGACCTGAAGCTGTTCGGGGCGATCAACCTGACGCGCGAAATATACGGACCGATGTGCCAGCGCGGCAAAGGCGTGATCATCAATGTCGTCGGCATTTCGGGCGACCGGCCGGACGCCTATTACATCGCCGGCAGTTGCGCCAATGCGGCGCTGATCATGTTCTCGCGCTCGCTCGGCGGCGACAGCATCCGCCATGGGGTGCGCGTGGTGGCGGTCAATCCTGGGCCGGTCGAGACCGAAAAGCTCGTCCGCGACACCGAGCGGCTGGCGCAGGAGCGGTTCGGCGACAAGTCGCGCTGGCGGGACGTGATGTCGGGCCTGCCGATGAAGCGCGCTGCGCTGCCCGAGGAAGTGTCCAGCATGGTGGCGTTTCTAGCGTCAGACCGCGCGAGCTACATCAGCGGCAGCGCGGTGACGATCGACGGCGGATTGCTGGTCGATGCCGCCGTCGGCGTTCAGCGTGGCTGATAGAGTGCCGGGTCATTTCGAGGCGCGCGGAAGCGCGAGCCCGGAATCCACGATGCCATCGAAGCGTATGGATTCCGGGGTCCGGCCTTCGGCCGGCCCCGGAATGACTGGAGAGCAGCGGCAATGATGAAGCGTGAGTCATTTTCGATCGACAACATTTACGTGCCGGTCAAGCGACGGGCCGATCTCGACCCGAACAAAGTGCAGGAGATCGCCGAGAGCATCCTCGCAAACGGCCAGCAGACGCCGATCCTGGTGCGCAGGGACGGCGCCCGTTACGTACTGGTCGAGGGCATGCACCGCCTCGAAGCCTGCAAACGGCTGGGCGAAGCGACGATCTTTGGCTATCTGGTGCAGGCCCGGCGGCATTGAGCATTCCGGGGCGCGCAACGCGAGCGAAAGCGTGTTCAACCGCACGCGTCGTTCAATTCGGCTTCTGAAACTTGAGCACGAATTCGTCGACCGGCCCGGTCGGACGGTTGACCGAGAAGTCGCGTGTATCCCCGGGGCGGCGCAGAAAATCGGCTTCGCCGATCAGCTTGAAACCGGCGGCCTCGATCTCCCGGCGCACCACGCTCTCCTCGATACGATGCAGCGTCTTGGCGACCGAAATGCCCTCGCCCTCCTTGGCCGAATGATCGGCGACCACCAGCATGCCGCCGGGCTTGAGCGCGGCAAAGAGCTTGCGGTTCATCGCCGCGCGGTCGACCGCGATGTAGGTCGTGTCGTGGTAGTAGAAGAGGAACGTGATCAGATCGAACTGGTCGAGCCCCGGAGGCAGCGGATCGTCGAACGGCTGCGCCAGCGGCGAAACCCGTTTCATCGCCGGCGTGCTCAGGCGCGTTTCAAAACGCTCCTTCGCACGCGCACTAACATCGGGACCGTTTTGCCCGTAAACGATGCCGGTCGGGCCGACGGCGCGCGCCAACAATTCCGTGCTGTAGCCGCCGCCCGCGCCCATATCGAGCACCTTCATGCCGCGCCGCACGCCGGTGAAAGCGAGTAGATTTACCGGGTCGCGGCGCTGGTCGATGACCCGGTCGGCTTCGCTGCGGTCGGGCGCGGCAACGATCTCCACGTAGTCCGGCACGGCCTGGGCGGACACACCGGCGGCAAGGCACGCCACGAATATCGCAGACAGACCGCACATCACGAGGCGACGAACTGACGGCGCGATCATGGGCATTCTCCCACTCATGGTGGCGACCGCCGCATCCGGGCAGCGTCGCGCGACATCTGCAGGCAGACCAGCAGTTCGACATAGCTCGGCAAGCCGCCGCCTGACGATTCGGCGGTGCAACGGCTGCGGTCGGCGGCAGCGAAAGTACTCCAGTCGCGCACGAGTTCCTCGCGCGCGGAGCGCTCGTCGTTCATGCAGCTTTGGTAGCTCTCGTTGACCGACAGACCGGCCGAGCTTCATTCCTAGCCTCGGCCAATGGCGTTTGCGAGGGCGCTGCGGGAAACCCTTGTGCTAAAACGATTTTTGGCCTAAATTGAGTTGTCGTCAACAACTGAAAGGAGGTGATCCAGTGTCTCATTGTCTATCGCCGCGGTCGCCGGCATCCGTGAGCTGGATCCTTGCCTCTAAGGGGATCTGCGTCGGCTGAAAATCCGATGTCACGGTAGTTTAGCCGGATCACGGCTCGACAATGGAAGGGCTGCCTCGTGGCAGCCCTTCTTTGTTTCAGACCGCTGGAAGCCGGCGGGCAGCGTGGCGTCTCGGTCCGCGATGTGATCACGGATAGAAGTTGCGCTGCCAGCGCATGAATGCGGACCAAATCCCCCGATCCTCGAACGCACAGCCGGGGAGCGCGCCGTTGGTGCAGGCCGGACGCGAGCCGTTGCTCGTCCAGTTGACCGGCCCCCGATACGACGAGTTGATCCGCGTATAGGTGACGTCGAGGCCCACATCCAGCAGCGGATACGGATTGAACTCGGTCCGTGAGCCGACCTGGTAAAAATTGAAGTCCGGGCTGCAGCTGTTTCCGGCGAGCGGCGTGAAGGTGGTCAGCGTCGCCGCTGCGCCGCCCGGATTGCAGAAGCTGCCGGCCGCGAAGCGTTGATTGATCAGCCGCGTCGCGTTGTCGTTGTAGCTGATACTGACATAGCCGCCGTAGACCGAAGTCTGCCACTTGCCGGCAAATGTCCCCGCCGGACCCCAGACATGCTGATAGGCGACGTTGATGCTCCAGGATTCGGTGAGCTCGACATCGGTGCCGGTGCTGAAGATGCCGTCGGCCGCCCATCCCATCGCGCGGCGGTTCGAATTGCCGTAGTACTGCCACCAGTTCGAGTTGGTCGAGAATCCGGTCGCTCCCTTCGCCCAGACGAAGTTGATACCGACGATGTCGTCACCCGGCAGGTTCAGCATGGCGCTGGCCGAGAAGGCCCAACCGTACTTGTCCGCGGGATGGCCGCTGTTGACGCTGTTCGGCGTGCCGTAATAGGCGCCACTGACGTCATGAATCACGGCGCTGACGCCTGCATAACCCCAAGTCTGGTCGACGCGCAGGTTCGTGACGATATCGGGGACCCGGAAGCCATACGCGCTCGAAGACGAGCATGGCGCGCCGTTGATCGCCAGGCCATTGTCCTGCAGCGGCGAGCCGTTGCCGAAGAAATCGGAGCACGTGGTATCGACGGTGGAAAACCTGCGGCTCGAGGGGTCTTCGAACGACAGCGTGGCGGATACGCCGTTGCCAAACTGCACCGTATAGGCCCAGAGGTTCTGCGCGTCGAAGCTGGTGTCGCCGGTCGTGCGCGGCTTCATGTAGGCGTAAGCGCCGCCATAGGTGAACATGTCGAAGAACGAATACGCGCGCCCGACCGTGAAGCCTGCGAACTGGATGAAGGCGCGATCCCAGAACGGATTGGGCATGGTGCCGGCACCGGTCTGAGACGGCGTTGCGTTCTCCCAGCCGGCGCGGATGTACGACCGGAGCGTGCCGTATTCGGTCTGGGTGCGCGCGTCGAGCGACACGACTCCGCGAACCCGATAGTTGATGTCGTTCGTCAGATCCCGGGTCAGCCGGCCCTGCGCTCCCATCTGCTGGCTGCCGTCGACGATGCCGCCGGAGCCGGCATGCGTTTCGGCCTGCACGCGCACATAGCCACCGATCTTGAGACAGGTGTCGGTTCCTGGGATGTAGTAGAAGCCGGCCCCATAGAGGGTGCAGATCTTGACGTATTCGACCGGTCTGGCCTTGACCGGCATGTCGGCCGCCCGCGCGCCCGTGACCACGACGAGCATTGCGGCGGATGAAATCAGGCCTCTCGCGACCCGCATGACGAGCCCCCTGCCGGGCGTGCGGCGCATCCTTCGGCGCGCCGTCTCCTTGCAGCTACTGATACAGCCGCAAGGCATCACATGGATGGCAGAAGGTTGGTCCAGAGCAGTTTCGTCCGCCGCTGTTGCAAGAACAGCGCAAGGGTCCGGCTGACGCTCCCGCCGGGCTGTGGCGTGAAAACGAAAGGCTGCCCGAGCGGGCAGCCTTTGCCGACAGGTACGTGATGGCAGCCGTCACTCCGGCTTGATCTTGCCGTCGACGATCACCTTCTTCCACTTCTCGTATTCTTTCTGGGTGATCGCGCCGGCCTCCTCAACCGAAGTGCCGCGCGGCTCGACTCCGATCTTGGCCATCGCGGCCTTCATCTCGGGATGCTGCATCGCCTTCTTCAGTTCTTCGTTCAGGCGCGCGAGAATTGCCGGCGGCGTGCCGCGCGGCGCGAACACGCCGATCCACAGGTCGACGTCGAAGCCGGGCAAGCCCGATTCCGCCACCGTCGGCACATTGGGATAGACCGCGCTGCGCACGATGCGGGTGGTGGCGAGCGGCTTGACGCGATTGTCGCGCGGTGAACGGCACCGCCCCCGCGATGCTGGAAAACGCCAGTTGCACCTTGCCGCTCAACACATCCGGATAGGCCGAGCCGATGCCGCGATAAGGCACGTGCTGCATGTCGATGCCGGTCTGCAGCTTGATCATTTCCGCCGACAGATGCGGCGCGGTGCCGATGCCGGCCGAGGCGAAGTTGACCTTGCCGGGATTGGCCTTGGCGTAGGTGATGACGTCGGCGAACGTGTTGGGAGCGAAGTGCTGCGAGGCGACGATCACCGCGGGCGACGAGCCGACGATTGAGATGCCTTGCAGCTTGCTGAGATCGTACGGCGTAGTCGCCACCAAGGTCGGGTTGGTAACCAGCGCCGGATCGGTCAGGATAATGGTGTAACCGTCCGGCGCTGCGCGCGCGACCACATCGGCGCCAACCGCGCCGCCGGCGCCGGGGCGGTTCTCCGGCACGACGGACTGCCCAAGCCCTTCGCTCAGCCGCACCGCGAGATTGCGCCCCGCGGTGTCGATGATGCCGCCCGGCGTATAGGGCAGCACCAGGCGGATCGGCTTGTTCGGGTAGGTTTGCGCCTGCGCGAAGGTCGCAAGCATGGCGAGTGCGGCCACGCCGCCGAACAGGCGCAGGGCAAGAGCCAGACGGTTCATGTTCCGCTCCTTGGCTGATGAGGTCGTTGTTTCATATCACGCTCGTCCGGCGTGGCGGCGCGGCAAACCCGCGCGTCATTGCGACTGTTCTTTGCCATGCGGCGCGTTTGCGCCGGTGCTCATTGTGCCGGTTCGAACCCGGCCGCGGTCCACACCTCGCGCGCATCGGCGCGCGTCAGCACCGCGATGAAGGCTTTGGCCGCCGCCGGCTCGGAGCACGCCGCCGGAACGCCGGCCGCATACACGGTATCGAGGCCGAGTGGCGGCGGCAATTTGCCGATCACCCGCGCCCCTTTTACCGTCACGATCTCACCGATCAAGGTGAGACCGAGATCGGCCGTGCCCTCCGCCACGCGCCGCGCGACCTCGGCGCCGCTCTTCTGCAGCGTCGCCTTGCGGTCGATCTCGTCGGTGAGCCCCATCCGCTGCCACAGCCCGACTAGGTAGGTGCCGGCCGAACCGCCGACCGCCGGATCGCTCAACGCGATCACCCGGGCATCCTCAAGCGTCCGCCGGAATGCGTCGGGCGACGAGATGTCGGGCGCGGCGGCGCCATCGCGAATACACATCCCGATCGAGGTCTGCGCGACCGGCGCGCCGTTGCCGGTCACCAACGCACCCTCGCCTGCCATCTTGGCGATGGCGGGCGCACCGAGAATGAGCACGTCGGCGGTCTCGCCGGCAGCGAGCTTCTCCGCCAGCGCGCCGACGGTGCCGAACGTGATGTCGGTCGTGTGCCCGCTCTCGCGCGTGAATCGCTCGGCCAGCATGTTGACCGGGCCGATCATCGAGCGGGCGCACAGCACCTTGAGCTTCGCCACCGCGGTCATTCCGGCTCGATGCCGGCTTCCTTGATCATGGCGTTGTATTTCACCAGTTCGGCTTTGACGAAGTCCGCCAGTTCCTGCGGACTCTGGAACTGGACCTGTACTCCAGCAGTCAGGAACCGGTCCTTGGCATCGGGCTTGGCGAGCATCTTCTTCATCGCGTCCGCCAGGGCGTTCACCGCCTCGGGCGGCATGCCGGCCGGTCCGAACAGACCCGCCCATGCGAGGGTTTCGAACTCCGGTATCACGGTCTCGTGCAGCGACGGCACGCCCGGCAACAGCGGCTGGGGCTCCTTGGTCAGCACCGCGAGCGGCCGAATCTTCCCCGCCTTGACCTGCGGCAGGCCGGTCGTCATGTCCGGCACCATCAACTGGATGTGGCCGGCGAGCAGGTCCGTCATGGCGGTCGGATTGCTGCGATAGGCGACGCGCACGACGTCGATGCCGGTGCGCCGTTTGAGCGTCTCGCCGGTGATCTGCCCGGTGCTGTTGCCGGTTCCGTACGACAGTTTGCCCGGATTGGCTTTCGCGTGAGCGACGAATTCTGTCATCGTCTTGGCCGGGAAATCCGACCGAACCGCGACGAACGACGGGAAATTGCCAAGCCGCGCGATCGGCGCAAAGTCCTTGATCGGATCGTATGGCACGCTCTTGAACAGCCCGATCGCCGAATGCGTCGAGTTGGTGGTGAGCAGCAGCGTGTAGCCGTCCGGCTTCGCCCGCGCGACCAGGCCGGCAGCGATCAGCCCGCCGGCGCCAGCCTTGTTTTCGATGACGAAACTCTGGCCCAGAAATTCCTGGAGCTGTTGGGCGACCACCCGCGCGGCGGCGTCGGTCTGGCTGCCGGCCGCGAACGGCGTAATGATGGTGACGGGCCGGGACGGATAGGTATCGGCGATCGCGGGGCCCGCGCCGGCGATCAGGGCCAGGCCCAGGAGCCCGCCCAACAGTCTGGTCTGCAGCCGCGATGCCATTCGTCGCTCTCCAAGCTGATTGCACCCGGTGCTATGAGATTTGGATAAGGGCACCCGGTCAAGGACCCAGTGTCCCGATTCCGAAGTTCGCATCATTCTCCGGCACGCTCATCTGCGAACTTCGGAATCGAAGGACACTGGCAAGTTATTGATTTAGTGTGGCTTGGTTCAGAAGTCCGCATGTTGGACTCGCCGAAAGAATGATGCGGACTTCTGAACCGCCACACTAGGGAGGTGACATGTTGATCCGGACGACGCTGATCGCAGCCGCAACGCTCGTCGGCATGGCTGTTCCAAGCGCAGCGCAGGCCCAGGACTGGCCATCCCGTCCACTGACCATGGTCGTCCCGTTCGCCGCCGGCGGACCGGTCGATGTGCTCGGCCGTATCGTGGCGCAATATCTCGACCGAAGTGCTCGGCAAGCAGGTGATCATCGACAACGTGCCGGGCGGCGGCGGCATGAGCGGCTCGCTGCGGGTCTCGCAGGCGGCGCCGGACGGCTACCAGTTCGTGCTCGGCAGCATCGGCACGCACGCGCTCAACCAGACGCTGTCGAAGAAGCCGCTCTACAACGCCGCCACCGATTTCGCGCCGGTGGCGCTGATTGCCGACGTCGGCCTCGTGCTGCTGACGCGCAAGGACCTGCCGGCGCAGAACCTCCAGGAGTTCATCGCCTACGCCAAGGCCAACCATGGCAAGATGCAGTTCGCCTCGGGCGGCGCCGGCACCTCGTCGCATATCGGCTGCGTGCTGCTCAACCAGACGATCGGCGTCGACATCATCCACGTGCCCTATCGCGGCGGCGGCCCGGCGCAGGCCGACCTGGTCGCCGGCCGCGTCGACTATCTCTGCAACATCGCCTCGACCGTCGGCCAGGCGCTCGGAGACCAAGCAGGTGAAGGCGCTGGCCGCGTTGACGCGCGAGCGTTCGCCGATCCTGCCCGACCTGCCGACCGCGCACGAGCAGGGCCTGACCGACTTCGACGCCTATACCTGGAACGCGGTGTTCTATGCCCAAGGGCACGCCGCCGGCGCTGGTCGACAAGCTCAACGCGGCCCTCGTCAAGGTGATGGAGATGCCGGCCTTCCGCGAGCGCCTGCAACGCTCGGCCTGATCGTGCGTGGCGCCGGAACGCCGGACGCCCGCCTATCTGCAGAAGTTCGTCGCCAGCGAGATCGAGAAGTGGGCGGTCGCCGATCAAGGCGAGCGGCGTGAAGAATGATTGATCGTACCTTCAGCCTGATTTACGCACGCATGTGCGCGAACCGGGCAGGACAGCGCCGTTTGTAAGGTCCCGGATCAGCGGCGCATCATTTCATGCGCGCTCGCGTCCGGCGAACGAGTACCGCTTGAGCAAGCCCGCCTGCTCAGCAAGAGTGCATCGCAAGTTCACAACAGGAGCATCGCCTTGCAGAAACTGCAGTCAACTGATCCGCGGCAATGACCTCATCGTCGCGCCGGTCGCGCTCAATCCGATCATGGCGCGGCTGGCCGAGGAAGCCGGCTTCAAGGCGGTCTATCATGAGCGGCGGCTCGCTCGGCTGGTACAAATGCGTGACCGAAGCCAACATCACGCTGCCCGAAATGGCGCAGGTCGCGGTCGACATGCGCGCCGCCTGCAAGCTGCCGATCGTGCTCGACGCCGGCGGCGGCTGGGGCGACCCGATGCACATCCACCGCACCATCGCGCTGACCGAAGCCGCCGGCTTCGAGGCGATCGAGATCGAGGACCAGGTACTGCCGCGCCGCGTCGAGCATCACGTCGGCATCGAGCACCTGGTGCCGACCGAGTTCATGGTCGAGAAGGTCAAGGCGGCGGTCGCCGCCCGCACCGATCCCGATCTCCTGATCGTGGCCCGCACCAATGCGCGCCGCCTCCACGGCCTCGACGAGGCGATGCGCCGCGGCGAAGCCTTCAAGAAGGCCGGCGCCGACATGATGTTCGTGTATCACCCGCAACGCCGACGAGATGCGCACCGTCGGCGAACGCCTGCCGCCTCCACTGATGACGTTTGCGCCCGCCGACGGCTTTGCCGAATTTCCCGCTGAAGGAGCGCGAGCTCGCCGGCGCTCGGCTATCGCATCGCCGCATCCTCCGGCAGGCGTTTGCCGCCATGGTCAAGGCGGTGCGGCAGTCCTACCAATGCCTGGCGCAAGGCAAGATCGATCCGTTCATCGGCAAGGGCAACGTCGGAGAAGGAAATGAAGGTCGCGCAGGCGACCACCGGACTCGACCGGCTGGTGGAGATCGAGCGCCGTACGATGAAGGACTGACCGATATTGTGCCTTCGGTGATCGGCTTTCCCCCGCTCGTCCCCGCGCAATAATCGGGGACCCAAGCCTTACTTTTCGTAAGAACTGGATTCCCGCTTTCGCGGGAATGAGCGGAGGGAATAGTCTTGTTGCAACGGACTCCGATAAGTCCGGATTGGGAGGAATAACAAATGAAGACCGCAATGAGTCTGTTTCATCTGCTGGCGATCTCACTTGCGCTCGCCGGCTCGGCGCGCGCGCAACTCCATGCCGACACGGTCCTGCTCAACGGCAAGATCGTCACGCTCGACACCGCCGCGCCGGCCGCCGAAGCGCTCGCGGTGCGCGACGGCAAGATCATGGTGGTCGGCAAATCGGACGACGTCCGCAAGCTCGCGGGCGCGGGCACGCGCACGATCGACCTCGGCGGGCCGCACCGTCATTCCGGGCCTGATCGATTCCCACATGCACGCGATCCGTGCCGCCATGTTCTATGCCACCGAGGTGAACTGGATCGGCGCCAAATCGATTCCCGACGCGATGGCGCGCATCAAGGCAACCGCGCAGCGCGCCAAACCCGGCCAATGGATCATCGTGGCGGGCGGCTGGACGCAGCAGCAGTTCGCCGAGAAGCGCCGCCCGACCCAGGCCGAGCTGATCGCCGCAGCGCCCGACAACCCGGTCTACATCCAGTTGTTCTACAGCGCGGCGCTGCTCACGCCCGCCGGCTTCAAGGCGCTCAACATCACCAAGGACGAGGACGTGCCGCCGAGCGGCAAGATCGAGCGCGACGCCAGTGGCAATCCGTCTGGCTGGATCGCCGGCGACAATCCGACGATCTCCGGCCTGTTCGACAAGCTGCCGCTGCCGACATTCGACGAGAGCGTCGAGGGCACGCAAGCAGTTCTTCCGCGAACTCAACCGCCTGGGGCTGACCGGCGTCACCGACCCGGGCGGCTTCAACCTGACGGCGGCAAGCTACGGCCCGCTGCTCAAGGTCTGGCAGGATCGCGCGCTCACCGTGCGGGTGGTCTATTCGTCTGTTCGCGCAGCGCCGCGGCAAGGAACTGGAGGACGTGCAGGGCCTCACCCAGCTGCTGCCGATGGGCTTCGGCGACGACATGCTGCGCTTCAACGGGCTCGGCGAGAACGTCACCTGGGGCATGTACAACAACGATAATCCGACCGACGCGCAGAAGGAGCAGTATTACCAAGTCGCGAGCTGGGCGGCGAAGCGCGGCATGACGCTCACCCAGCACTGGAACAACGCCAAGTCGGTGAATCACCTGCTCGACGTGCTCGAGCGCGTCAACCGCGAGACGCCGATTGCGCGGCCTGCGCTGGTCGATCGCGCATCTCAACGACGCCTCACAGGAGAACCTCGCGCGGCATGAAGGCGCTCGGGCTCGGCTGGCTGATGCAGAACGCGATGTACTTCCAGGGCGATGCGTTCCTGCGTGACCGCGGCCGGGAGGTCATGCGGCTGACGCCGCCGATCAAGACCGCGCTCAATCTCGGCCTCGTGGTCGCGCGGCGGCACCGATGCGCACCGCGTGATGTCCTACAACCCGTTCGTCTCGCTGCAATGGATGGTCGACGGCAAGACCGTGGCCGGCACGCCGACGCGCGATTCCGACGCCCTGCCGACGCGCGAGGAGGCGCTGCGGCTCTATACTCAGGGCAGCGCCTGGTTCACCCACGACGAGCACAAGCGCGGCACGCTCGCGCGCGGACGGTTCGCCGACCTCGCGGTGCTGACCAAGGACTACATGGCGGTGCCGACGACGAGATCGGCGGCATCGAGTCGCTGCTCACGATGGTCGGCGGCCGCATCGTCTATGCCGTCCGGTACTTTCCAGACACTCGAGGAGAGACGCTGAAGGCACCCCGCGCCGCGCCCGGACACAGGAGAGCCGGCGGGGCTTACGCCATCGCCGGGCGCGTCCACCTGAAGCGCCACACCAGCGTGCCGATCAGCAGCAGGTTCAGCGCATTCGCGCCGATGCCAACGGCGAAGGCCGGGGCGTAGTAGCCGAAATGGTCGTGCAGCACGCCGCCGAGCCAGCCGCCGGTCGCCATGCCGAGGCCGCTGCACAGCAGGAGGGTGGGAATCCGCCACGATGCCTCGGATGCCGGGAAACAGCTCGCGGACGGCCAGCACATAGGCCGGGACGATGCCGGCGAAGCCGAGCCCAAAGGCCAGCGAGACCGTGAACAGGCCGACCTCGTCGGTCGTGAGCAGGAACGCCGTCATCGCCAGGATCTGGAAGAACGATCCGACCAGCACGGTCATGAGGCCGCCGATGTGGTCGGAGAACCAGCCCCAGAACTGGCGGCTGATGAAACCTGCGCCCAACAGCACCGACAGCATGGCAGCGCCGTGCGACGGCAGGATGCCGAGATCGCTGCAGAACGCCGGCAGATGTGCCTGCGGTATCGCCATCGGGATGCAGCACAGCATCATCGCCAGCGCCATCAGCGCATAGACCAGATTGGGCGGCCATCCGAAAACGCGGCGGCCGTTCGACGGCAGATTGAGCGCCGCACCCGCATAGGGCAACTCGGGCGGCGGCCGCAGGAAGATGAGCGCCAGCGGGACGACGATCGCCATCTCCACGAGACCGTACGTGAGCATGGTCTGCCGCCAGCCGACATGGGCGATGGCACGTTCGAAGACCAGCGGCCAGATCGCGCCGGCGAGATAGCCGCCACTCGAAATCAGCGCGAGCGCGGAGCCGCGGCGGCGGTCGAACCAGCGGCTGACATAGACATAGAACGGCGCATTGATGCCGCCGATCCCGAGAAACCCCACGAACAGCCCCTGGCCCGAGGTAGAGCTGCCAGGTTTCGCCGCCGCTCGACAGTGCAAGCCCGGCGCAGATCATCACGCGCCGAACATCACGGTCCAGCGCACGCCGACCCGCTCGGCCACCTGGCCCATGACGATGCCGCCGGTGCCGAAACCGATCCAGGCAAGCGCGCTGCCCAGCGCCGGCACGGACCGCAATCCGCCGGTCTCGGCGGCGATCTGCTTCAAGGCCACCACGGTGATCCATGGCGCGCCGAACGACAGCGTCAGGATCAGAAAGCGCAACGGTAGCGACGACCCACGAGGATCTGGTTTCGATCGATTTCAAGATGTCTGGCGCCCGGCAGCGCCGCAGTTGCAAGTGGCAAGCCCAGGGACTTCGTCCTGAACTTGTGGGGCGCGGACCCTATCGGGTTTTGCTGTCGCGAGCGAGCCCGCCCCGCGCCGCCCTGCCCTGTGGAAGATGCCGGGGAAAGACGCCCCGGACGCTGTGGAAACCGGCCGGAAATGCCGGTGGACAAATTGGGGAGAAGTCTGCGGATAACACCGGCACATCCTGTGGACCGAACGCTGCGGTCCATGGAACAAGGGCCGGTGAATTATTGGGACAGCGAGGAATAGCGGCCGCATGACAGATGCTTTCCCCCTGCCCGCAGCGGTCGCCGTGGCGCGGCTGACCACCGATGCGGCCGCCGCGCGCCGGATTTCCGATGTTCTCACCGAAAGCTTTGATCCCGAAGCGGTGGCAATCGCCGCCTGGGAGGAGCCGGGCGGGCGCTGGCCGATCACGCTCTACTTCCGCGAAGCCCCCGACGAGAACGCCGTCCGCGAACTGGTATCGCTCGCGAGCACGCCCGACCTCGCCGCCGCGGTCGTGTTCGATACGCTCGCGCCGACCGACTGGGTGCGCAGGAGTCTCGACGGCCTCAAGCCGGTCGAGGCCGGACGATTCGTCGTGCACGGATCGCACGACCGTACGCGCATCACGCCAAATCGTATCGCCATTGAGATCGAAGCGGGCCTCGCATTCGGAACCGGGCATCACGGCACCACGCGCGGCTGCCTACTGGCACTCGACCGCCTCACCAAAGGCCGCCTGCCGGCACCCGGCGCGCTCGACGTCGGCACCGGGACTGGCGTTCTGGCGATCGCGGCGGCGAAGTCCCTGCGCCGCCCGGTGCTTGCAAGCGACATCGACCGTCGCGCGGTGCGCACCGCGCGCGATAACGCGCGGGTCAATCGCGTCGGGCCGTGTATCGAAGTGCTGCGGGCATCGGGCCTCGCCGACCGGCGGTTCCGCGAACGGGCGCCGTTCGCGATCGTGCTCGCCAACATCCTGCTGGCGCCGCTCAAGCAGCTCGCGCGTCCGATAGCGCGCCTCACCGTGCCGGGCGGCAGCGTCGTGCTCTCGGGCCTCTTGCGCGCGCAGGAACTGCCCGCGCTCGGCGCGTTCCTGCCGCACGGCTTTGCCCTGAAGCAGAGAATCCCGCTGGAAGGCTGGGTGACGCTGGTGCTGGAGCGCCGGACCCGGCGCAGGCCGCGCCGGAAGCGGGCCTGATATCCCTGCATTGCCGCTGGTCGGCACAGCCCATAGATTGGCCGCATGTTCGAAGCCCGCTTCCAGACCTTCGACGACGCCTGCGATCGCGCCGCGAGCGCCACCCGCGTCGCCGCGCTGCGCACCGAACTGGCGCGGCGCGGGCTCACCGGACTGATCGTGCCACGCGCAGACCGCCATCAGAACGAGTACGTCCCGGCCTGCGAGGAGCGCCTCGCCTGGCTGACCGGCTTCACCGGTTCGGCCGGGCTCGCGATCGTGCTGATAGACCGCGCGGTTCTGTTCGTCGACGGCCGCTACACGCTGCAGGTGCGCGATCAGGTCGACCTCGCGATCTTCACCATCGCTCATCTCGTCGACCTGCCACCCGCCCGCTGGATCGAGCAGAACGTCGCAGCCGGCGAGCGCATCGCTTACGATCCCTGGCTGCACACCGTGGAAGCTGCCGAGCGGCTGGCCAAGGCCTGCGCCTCGATCGGTGCGACGCTGGTCCCGGTCGAAGAGGATCTGTTCGCGCCGATCTGGAACGATCGGCCCCCTGCCCCGCTCGGGGCAATCGCGCTGCACGACCTCCGCTTCGCCGGCGAGGACGCCGCGCGCAAGATTGCCCGGGTGCAGCACGAACTCGCCGATCTGAAGTCCGACGCGCTGGTGGTCTCGGACCCGCACGCGGTCGCCTGGCTGTTCAATATTCGCGGCGCCGACGTCGCCCACACTCCGCTGCCGCTCGTGCTGGCGATCGTGCCGCGCGAGGGACGGCCGGCGCTGTATTCCGATAGTCGCAAGCTGTCGAACGATGTGCGCCATCGCCTCGAAGAAGTCGCGGACGTGCACCCACCCGTTGACTTCGAACGCGATCTCAAGGCGCTCGGTACCGGCGAGCGCACCGTCCGGCTCGACCAGGCGACGGCATCAGACGCACTGGCGCGGCTGATCACCGGCAACGGCGGCAAGGTCGTCCGCAGCGCCGATCCGATCGCAATCATGAAGGCGGTGAAGAACCCGGTGGAGATTGCCGGTGCGCGCGCCGCGCAGGCGCGAGACGGCGCCGCGATGGTGCGCTTTCTCGCCTGGTTCGATCGCGAGGCGCCGGTCGGCCATCTCACCGAGATCGACGCCGTCAAGGCGCTGGAAAGCTTCCGCCGCGAGACCGGACAGCTTAAGGACGTGTCGTTCCCAACCATCGCGGGCGCCGGACCGGACGGCGCGATCGTGCACTATCGCGTCACCACGCGGACCAACCGCACGATCCTGCCGGGCGAGCTGTTCCTGATCGATTCCGGTGGCCAGTACGAGGACGGCACCACCGACATCACCCGCACGATCGCCGTCGGCACGCCGAGCGACGAGATGCGCGACCGCTTCACGCGCGTGCTCAGGGGCCACATCGCGATCGCGCGCGCGGTCTTTCCGGACGGCACCACCGGCGCGCAGCTCAATTCGTTCGCACGGCAGTTTCTTTGGCAGGCCGGGCTCGACTTCGATCACGGCACCGGTCACGGCGTCGGCAGCTATCTGTCGGTGCACGAGGGACCGGCGCGCATCTCCAAGCTTGGAACGACGCCGCTCAAGCGCGGCATGATCCTGTCGAACGAGCCCGGCTATTACAAAACCGGCGCCTACGGCATCCGGATCGAGAACCTGGTGCTTGTGGTGGAAGCCGGCGGCGACATCGAAGGCAAGGAAAAGGACCTCAACGCCTTCGAAACGCTGACGCTGGCGCCGATCGACCTGCGGCTGGTCGTGCCCGAAATGCTGAGCGACGACGAAATCCGCTGGCTCGACGCCTATCATGCGCGCGTGCGGGACACGCTCGCGCCCCTGGTCGATGAGGCGACCCGCGACTGGCTTGAGGCCGCGACCCGCCCGGTCAGGCGCTCGTGAACCCCCGGATCGGCCCTTCGACGGCCCCCACCGGGGAGGCCGGCGGCGCGCCGCGCTCCGCGCCCTGGAGCCTGCTCGCCTTGCTGATCGCGATGTCGGGCGTCGGCTCGATGTCGCTCAACATTCTCGCGCCGGCGATCCCGGGTCTGGTAGCGAAGTTCGCGACCGACGCTGCGAGCGTTCAGCTCACCATCTCGCTCTACATCATGGGGCTCGCGGTCGCCCAACTGGTGTTCGGCCCGTTGTCCGACCGGTTCGGCCGCCGGCCGGTGCTGCTGGTCGGTCTCGGTCTTGCGACGCTCGCCAGCACCGCCGCGATCTTCGTGGTGACGATCGGCGGGCTTGTCGCCGCGCGGGTCGTGCAGTCGCTCGGCGCCTCGACCGGGCAGACCATCAGCCGCGCCATCATCCGCGACCTCTACGATCGCGAACGCGCAGCCTCGATGATCGGGCTCGTCACCTCGGTCGTGGTGCTGATGCCGATGATGGCGCCGCTGCTCGGCGGCATCCTCGACACGCTGTTCGGCTGGGCGTCGATCTTCATCTTCATCGCGCTGTTCAGCGGCACGGTGTTTGCTCTGGGCGGCGCTCGCGCTGCCCGAGACCCGGCGGTTTTCCACCGCCACGGGGGGCAACGGCCAACTGCTGCCCGACCTTAAGGCGCTGGCCGCAAGCCCGCGGTTCTTCGGCTACGCGTTGTGCGCCGGATTCGGCTCGGCGCCGTTCTTCAGCTTTCTCGGCGGCGCGCCGCACGTCACCGTCACCATGCTCGGGCGCACTTCGGCCGAATACGGGCTGTGGTTCTTTCTGCCATCGATCGGTTTCATGGCGGGCAATTTCGCGGTCTCCCGGCTGAGCGGCCGCTTCAGCATCGACACGCTGATCTGGTGGGGGATCGCGTTCACCGTCGTCGGCTGCCTGATCAATATCGGCGCTCTACCTGGCGTTCCCGGGTTGGGAGATGGCGACGATCTTCTTCCCGCAGCTCCTGATCGGATTCGGCAACGGCCTGCTGCTGCCGACCGCGGTGGCCGGCGCCATCAGCATCCGGCCGCATGTCGCCGGCACCGCATCGGGCCTGATCGGCTTCATCCAGATGGCGATCGGCGCAGTCGCCGCACAGTTGGCCGGCCATATCATCGGCGGAGCCTCGAGCGCGCTGCCGATGCTGGTGCAGATGCTGCTGTTCGGCCTCGCCACCGGCGTTGCGGTACTCGCGCTCGTACGGCGGCCTTAAATTTTCCGAGGCGCGCTTTCTGAATCGTGGCGGATGGAACTTTGGATGGGCTCTGGCGTTATTTCGTCACAGTTCCATTTGAAGAGGACCGCGGCCATGATGACCATTCTGATCATTGTCCTGATTCTTGCGTTGATCGGCGCACTGCCGACCTGGGGCTACAGCCGAAGCTGGGGTTACGGTCCCGGCGGCGGTCTCGGCCTCATCCTCATCATCGTCGTCGTGCTGGCGCTGATGGGCCATATCTGACGACCGCCGCACGGTCACCGGTAGATAGGTCGCGACGTCAGCGCTTCTCACCGATGAGGTCGAACCATTCATCCTCGGTGAGAACGCTGACGCCGAACTCTTTGGCCTTGCCGAGCTTGGAGCCGGCGCCAGGCCCTGCCACCACGTAGTCGGTTTTTTTCGACACGGAGCCCGCGGTCTTGGCGCCCAGCCGCTCTGCCATTGCCTTGGCCTCGTCGCGCGTCATCTTCTCCAGCGAACCTGTGAACACAACGGTCTTGCCGGCGACCGGCGAACTGGCCGCGGGCTTCTCGGCATCCAGGATCGTCACCTCTTTGGTGAGCCTTTCGACGATGTTGCGGTTGTGCGCCTCGCCGAAATAGGCGGTCAGGCTGTCGATCACGGTTTCGCCGATCTGGTCGAGGTTGTCCATGTCGGCGCGCGCCTCCTCGTCTCCCGCCACGAGCTTGAGGCAGGCCTCGTGAAACGCCTGCCATGAGCCGTAGCCGCGCGACAGCGCCCGGGCGGTCGTCTCGCCGACGTGCCGCATCCCGAGTGCGTAGATGAAACGCTCCAGCGAAATCTCGCGCCGCGCCGCGATTGCGCCGAACAGGTTGCGGATCGACGTTTCGCCGAAACCTTCGACCTCCTGCAGCTTGATCGCGGCGTTGCGCGCCTCGAGCGTGAAAATGTCCGCCGGCTCCTTGATCCAGCCCTGCTCGAAGAACAATTCGATCTGCTTCTCGCCGAGCCCGTCGATGTCGAATGCCCGCCGGGAGACGAACAGCTTGAGATGCTCGATCTTCTGGTAGGGGCACGCGAACTCGCCGGTGCAGCGGCCGCGGGCACCCTCCTCCCCGGTCGCGGTGGTTTCGCGAACGACATCGGTGTGCAGCGGGCACGGGCATTTTCTCGGGAAGACATACGGCTTGGCGCCCTTCGGCCGCTTCTCCAGCACGACGTCCAGCACTTGCGGGATAACGTCGCCGGCCCGCTGAACGATGACCGTGTCGCCGATGCGGATGTCGCGGCCGTCGCGCAGCACTTCGCCCTTCGCGCCGATGCCTTTGATGTAGTCCTCGTTGTGCAGGGTCGCGTTCTGCACGATCACGCCGCCTACGCCGATCGGCTCCAGCTTGGCAACTGGGGTCAGCACGCCGGTGCGGCCGACCTGGATTTCGATGTCGCGGACCACGGTCGTCGCCTTTTCGGCCGGAAACTTGTGCGCGATCGCCCAGCGGGGCACGCGCGACACGAACCCGAGACGTTCCTGCCAGTCGATCCGATCGACCTTGTAGACGACGCCGTCGATGTCGTAGTCGAGGTGCGACCTCTGGGTTTCGATTTCGCGATGGAAGGCGAGCAGTTCCTCGACCGTATGACACGCCTTCGTCAGCGGATTGGTGTCGAATCCGCAGGCCTCGAACCACTTGATCATGCCGGATTGGGTCGTGGCCGGCATCTCGCTCATCTCGCCCCACGCGTAGGCGAAGAAGCCGAGCGGGCGCGACGCAGTAATGCCGGGATCCTTCTGGCGCAGCGAGCCGGCGGCGGAATTGCGCGGGTTGGCGAAGATCGTATCGCCGGCCGCCATCTGCCGCTCGTTGAGCGCCAGGAATGCGGCTTTCGTCATGTAGACCTCGCCGCGCACCTCGCAGACAGCCGGGACCCGCTTGCCCTTAAGGCGCTGCGGGACGTCCTTGAGGGTCTTGATGTTCGCCGTGACGTCCTCGCCCTCGAATCCATCGCCGCGCGTGGCGGCGGTCCTTAACTCCCCGTCCTCATAGCGCAGCGACATGGACAGGCCGTCGATCTTGGGCTCGGCGCTGAAGGTGATCTGCTCGTCTTCGCCCAACCGCAGAAAGCGCCGAATGCGCGCGACGAAGTCGATGACGTCCTGTTCGTTGAAAGCGTTGTCGAGCGACAGCATCGGCACCGCGTGCCGGACCTTGGCGAACCGCGACGACGGCGCCGTACCGACCTTTAGCGAAAGGCTATCGAGCGTGTGCAGATCGGGAAAGCGCGCCTCGATCGCCTGATAGCGCCGGCGCAGCGCGTCGTACTCGGCGTCCGATACCGTCGGTGCGTCGTCCTGATAGTAGCGCTGGTCGTGCGCGCGAATTTCGGCTTCAAGGCGCGCATGCTCGGCCTTCGCCTGCGCAGCGGTCAGCGCGTCGACGCCGATTTTCTCAATAGTGTCGCCCTTGGCCAATGAAGCCCGCCGAGCCATCTCTCAGCCTGCCGCCTTGATCAGCCGCTCGGCCGCCGCACGCGCCTCGGCGGTGATCTCGGCGCCGGCCAGCATGCGGGCAATCTCCTCGCGGCGGCGCTCGGCGGCGACCTCCACCACGCGCGTCACGACGCGCTTGCCCTTGTCGAGCGCGCTCTTGCTGATGAGATAGTGCCGGTCGGCGCGCGCTGCCACCTGCGGCGCATGGGTCACGGTGATGACTTGCGCGCGGCGCGACAGCCGCGCCAGCCGCACGCCGATCGCATCCGCGACCGCGCCGCCCACGCCGGTATCGATCTCGTCGAACACCAGCGTCGGCGCCGAGCCGCGGTCGGCGAGCACGACCTTGAGCGCGAGCAGGAAACGCGCGAGTTCGCCGCCTGACGCCACCTTCATCAACGGGCCGGGCCGCGTGCCCGGATTGGTCTGTACCCAGAATTCGACACGGTCGATGCCGTGCGGCCCACCGGCATCCGGCTCCGCCGCGATCTCGGTCGAGAACTTGGCACGTTCGAGCTTGAGCGGCTTGAGCTCACCGTTGACCGCCGTGTCGAGTTTCTCCGCCGCCTTCCCGCGCGCTGCCGACAAGGCGGTCGCGGCGCCGCGATACCTGCGCTCGGCCTCGACTGCGGCGGCTTCGAGCGCGGCCAGCCGCTCGGCGCCGGCGTCGATCAGGCCGAGATCGGCGGTATAGCGCGTCGCCAGCGCTTCCAGCCCATCGACCGCGACGTTGTACTTGCGCGCCGCCGCCCGCAACGCGAACAGCCGCTCCTCGATGCGCTCCAGTTCGAGCGGATCATGGTCGGCCGCCCGCAACGCCTGCTCCAGATGGCTGCCAGCCTCGTCGAGCGCGCGCAGCGCGGTATCGAGCGCCTTCACGGCGGGTTCGATCAAGGCAGGCGCCTGCGCGCCGCGGCGCTCCAGCCGCCGCACCGCCGCCGCCAAGGCCGGCACCGGCGACGCACTGCCCGCCACCGCATCGTGCGCGTCGCGCAGATCGCCGGCCACCTTCTCGGCCTGCATCATCGCGGCGCGTTTCTCGGCCAGCACGGTCTCCTCGTTCGGTTCAGGTGCGAGGCGTTGCAACTCCTCGACCGCGTGCCGAAGCCAGTCGGCCTCGCGTTGCGCGCGCTCCACCTCGGCGCGCAACGCCGCAAGCTCGGATTCCTTCGAGCGCCGTTCGTCCCACAGCCGCGCCACTTCGCCCGCACTGCCCTCGAGCGCGCCATAGGCGTCGAGCAGCGCGCGGTGGCTCGCCATATCGACCAGCGCGCGCTCGTCGTGCTGGCCGTGAATTTCCACCAACGCCGCGCCCAATGCGCGCAACGCTTGCACGCTCACCGGCTGGTCGTTGACGAACGCGCGGGTGCGGCCGTCGGCAAGCTGGACCCGGCGCAGAATCAGCTCGTCCTCGGCCGGAATGTCGTGCTCGGCCAGCAGCGCGTTTACCGGATGCGACGCCGCCACCTCGAACGCCGCGGTGACCTGCCCCTGCTCGGCGCCATGCCGCACCAGCGCGGCATCGCCGCGCGCGCCGAGCGCCAGCGCGAACGCATCGAGCAGGATCGACTTGCCCGCTCCAGTCTCGCCGGTGAGCACCGCGAGGCCGGACGCGAAATCGATATCGAGCCGTTCGATCAAGACGATGTCGCGGATCGAAAGCCGGGCCAGCATGCGGATTCTCAAATCGGGCGGCACCCCTCCCGGACCCGTCCGGGCGGACAGGCCGCGCAGATTCGCTATCATCAAAGACGCCGATGGCCGGCACAAGGCCGGCCTTCGCGATGTGCGTAAGTCGTCTGCTGCGAATTAGCTGAGCTTGAACGCCCGGCTGATCCAGGACCCCTTATTCTCGGACGGCCTCAGGCCGCGAGACTGCACCAGTTCGTAGGCGTCCTTATACCAACGGCTGTCCGGAAAGTTGTGCCCGAGCACGGCGGCGGAGGTTTGCGCCTCGTCCATGATGCCGAGCGACAGGTAGGCTTCCGTCAGTCGCAGCAGGGCCTCTTCCACGTGCCGCGTGGTCTGGTAGCGCGTCACCACGATCTTGAAGCGGTTGATCGCGCCGGTGTAGTCGCGCTTGTTCATGTAGTAGCGCGCGACATCCATCTCCTTGCCGGCGAGCTGATCGCGAGCGATGTCGATCTTGCGCTTGGCCGCAGCCGCGTATTCCGAGCCGGGAAACTTGCGGGCGACCTCTTCCAGCGCTTCGACCGCTCGCTCCGTGCGGCCCTGGTCACGCGAGATTTCCGGAATCTGGTCGAAGTACGACGATCCGATGAGATATTGCGCGTAGGCCGCATCCGGGCTGCCGGGATGCAGCGCGACGTAGCGCTTGGCGGCACTTATGGTGTCGTCGTAGTTGCCGGCCTCGTAGTTGGAGTAGGCCGTCATCAGCAGCGACTTGCGGGCCCATTCCGAATAGGGATGTTGGCGATCGACTTCCTCGAATTTCTTCGCCGCGCTCTTGGCGTCCTTCTTGTTGTTCAGAAGGAAGAGACCCTCGTTGTAGAGCTTGTCCGCCGGCTCGTCGGGAATCACCACATCCTTCTGGAACATGCTGCAGGCGCCGAGCGGCGGCCACTGTCAGCGCAAGCGCGGCCATGCGCGAGGATGCGCGGCCAAGCGACCGAAACCGGTTGTTCGTCAAGCCCCAACTCATGGTCAGGAAGACCCCCGTCCTCCAGATGCGCTATCGACACGCCGCCGACGCCAATCTGAAGCGCCCGCCCCGTAATTCACCACCTAACTGGAAAAATAGGCCGACATTCCGCCCGGAATGTGGCAATCGCAGCCGCCTGTTAACGATCGTTCAGGAGCAAATTCAGTTCAGGACAGGTCGGGGCCGAACGCCGCCTGCACGGACGCGACATCGGCGTGGCCGCGGGAGGAAACCACCGGCTCATCCTCGACGAAGGTCCAGGCGCTCTTGTTTGACATCAGCGCGCACAGCACCGCGTGGTTGAGCTTATGGCCACCACGCACCGAGCGGTATGTGCCCAGTAGCGGCGCGCCCGCCAGGGCCAGATCGCCGATCGCGTCGAGCACCTTGTGACGGACGAATTCGTCCGGGAAGCGCATGCCTTCCGGATTGAGAATGCGGTTGTCGCGTCACGACGAGGGTATTCTCAAGCGAAGCGCCGAGCGCGATAGCCAGCGTTCCACAGCGAGGCCACATCGCGCATGAAACCGAAGGTACGCGCGCGGGCGATCTCGCGGCGGAACGTGTCCGGTTTGACGTCGACGCGTCAGCGACTGCCGACCCATCAGGGGATGCGTCGTAATCGACTTCCGCCTCGATCGCGGAAACCGCGGGCATTCGGCCGGATCTCGCCATAGGCATCGCCGACTGCAACCTGCACCGGTTTGAGCACCCGGACGTAGCGCCGCGGCTGATCGAGCGTCTCGAGGCCGACGGCATCGATGGCAGCGACGAACGGCGCCGCGCTGCCGTCCATGATCGGCGCTTCCGGCCCGTCGATCTCGACCGACAGCGTTATCGACGCCGAGATCCGCGCAGGGCGGCAAGCACATGTTCTGCGGTGGAAACGAGCGGGCCGCTTTCGTCGCCCAGCACGGTGGCAAACTCGGTGGCGGTGACCGCGTCCATGTCGGCGGCGATCTCGCGATCGCGCGGGCCATCGGCATGCGTCCGGATGAAGCGCAGGCCGGTACCGGCGTCGGCTGGATGCAGCGTGAGCGTCACCGGCAAACCCGAATGCACGCCAACACCGAACAACGCGGTGTGGTCGCGAAGCGTCGTTTGCCTGCCGCCGACTTTCATACTCCCCGCCCCACAGACTCTCCTGCCGCCGCAGCAGGCGACGACGACTCCTCACACGGGCGACGTCGGTCCCTTGATCCTGCCATCGTTAAGGCTGAGCGAATGTGCGGGCAAGGTTTTCCGCCGCGCTGTCCCCCGAAAAACCCCTTTCGCAGCGGAAGCTTTAGCGGGGATTGCGGCGAAGTCCAACTCACGCTTTTTTACCGACTGTTACCGCTCTATCCGGCGGCAATCGGACCGCGCCATTGGCGTTATGACGGGCAGCCCTGGGCTCTGCCCAGCATCCTGGCGTCCGGCAAGAGGGCGACGCGGCGACCCATTGCCCGGATGGCCTAAACTATTGCAAATCCTTGTTAGATGTTTGACGCGTCACAAAAAGTGAGGGTCCCGGCAGGCATGCCGGGACCGCTGTGAATTCAGCCAAGGTCGTTGTGCTCAGTTCGCCTGACGGCGCAGGAAGGCCGGGATGTCGAGTTGATCGTCATCCCCGGCTATTATGCACAGGTGCCTGGCGGCCGAGCGGGTCGAGCCCGTGGTGCGGCGGCCGCTTGGCGTATTCGGAGACCGGCTCCGGACCGCGTGGCTCCGGCGGACGGGATGCGGCCGGACGCGGCGGCGGCGGCGCCGGCATCGCGGGACGATCCGCGGGCCGCGGCGCCGGGCCGGACCGGCCGCACATTGGCCGGCGGAGACGCCTGCTCTTCGCTGTCGCGGCGGCCGAGGCCGACCGCCGCGAGCCGCCGCAGCAGGCCGCCCTGCGCTTCTCCGGATGTTCGCCTCGACCGGCTCACCGCGCTTGGCGCGCAGTTCGTTCTGGCCCGGGAGCGGCAGTTCGTCGATGCGCGGCATCCGCGGCGGCCGACCGGCGGCGCGCTCCGGCGCCGGCGGGATGAAGGTGCGCGGCGCCGGCGGCTCGTTCGGCGGCGGCGGCGGCACGGGCTCGGGGAACAGCGACGGCTTCGGCTGCATCGGCCGGATCGTCACGTCCTCGATCGCGGTCATCGGCAGCACCGCGGCCGCGACCGCGGCCTGCGCGCCGCCTGCTCGATCGCCTCGGACTTGGCCTGCGATGGCGCAGGCTGCGGCGCGTGGGCCACCGGCGTCGCGAGTCGACAGCGGCCGCGGCGGCTCGCTGCGTTCCGCCCGGTGCCTGGTCGGCGCGCAGCTTCTGCGTCACCTCGGCGATCCGCGCCTCGGCCGCGCGCGGCCGCCGGCGCGCTGCGCAGCCATCGCGGCCTGCTCGATGCCGGTCGCCACCACCGAGACCCGGATGATGCCGTCGAGGTTCTCGTCGAAGGTCGCGCCGACGATGATGTTGGCGTCCTGATCGACCTCCTCGCGGATGCGGGTCGCCGCCTCGTCGACCTCGTAGAGGGTGAGGTCCTTGCCGCCGGTGATCGAGATCGAGCAGGCCCGTCGCGCCCTTCATCGACGCATCGTCGATCAGCGGGTTGGCGATCGCCGCCTCGGCGGCGGTGAGCGCGCGCTTCTCGCCGGAGGCTTCGCCGGTGCCCATCATCGCCTTGCCCATCTCGCGCATGACGGCGCGAACGTCGGCGAAGTCGAGGTTGATCAGGCCTTCCTTCACCATCAGATCGGTGATGCAGGCGACGCCCGAATAGAGCACCTGGTCGGCCATCGCGAAGGCGTCGGCGAAGGTGGTCTTCTCGTTCGCCACCCGGAACAGGTTCTGGTTCGGGATGATGAGCAGCGTGTCGACGACCTTGTGCAGTTCCGGCGATGCCGGCTTCGGCAACCCGCATCCGGCGCACGCCCTCGAAGTGGAACGGCTTGGTGACGACGCCGACGGTGAGGATGCCGGCTTCCTTGGCGCAGCGCGCCACGACCGGCGCCGCGCCGGTGCCGGTGCCGCCGCCCATGCCGGCGGTGACGAACACCATGTGCGCGCCCTGCGAGATGGTCGCGGATCTCGTCGATCACCTCTTCGGCCGCGGCGCGCCCGACCTCAGGCTGCGAGCCGGCGCCGAGACCTTCGGTCGACCTGCACGCCCATCTGGATGATGCGCTCGGCCTTCGACATGGTGAGCGCCTGAGCGTCGGTGTTGGCGACGACGAAGTCGACGCCCTGCAGCCCGCTCGTGATCATGTTGTTGACGGCGTTGCCGCCGGCGCCGCCGGTCCCGAACACGGTGATCCGCGGCTTGAGCTCACGGATGTCGGGGATCTTCAGATTGATCGTCATGTCTGCCTCTTCATAACGCGGAAGTCACCACCGGGTCGGGCCGGTCCGCCACCGGCCGATGGAATGTTCGGGATCGGGTCATCAGAAGCTCTCGCGAAGCCATCGTCCGACCCGTGCGATATAGCCGCCCGTTCCTGTCGCCGTGTGCCGCGTTCGCCGCGGTTCGAAATGCTCAAGATGTGCCGCCTGCGGGTAGATCAAGAGACCCGTCGCGACGGCGAATGCCGGTCCCTTTGCCTCTTCCGGCAGTCCGCGCGATGCCGAGCGGCCGGCCGATCCGCACCGGGCGGCCGAGAATCTGCCGCGGCAAGATCCGGCAGGCCGGTGAGCTGGCTCGCGCCGCCGGTGAGCACCACGCGTCCGCGCGGCTCGGCCGCGAACGGCGAGGCCGCCAGCCGGTCGCGCACCATTTCCAGAATCTCCTCGATGCGCGGCTTGATGATGCGCACGAGGCTGGCGCGCGAAACGAACTGCGGCGCCTCGTGCTCGTCGGCATCGACCGACGGCACCGCGATCATGTCGCGCTCGTCGGATGCCGCCCGCGAGCACGCTGCCGTAGAGCGTCTTGATGCGCTCGGCGTCGGAGATGCGGGCATTGAGCCCGCGCGCGAGATCCATGGTGACGTGCCGGCCGCCGAGCGCGAAGCCGTCGGCGTGGATGAAGCGGCCGCCGCTGAACACCGCGATCGTGGTGGTGCCGGCGCCCATGTCGACGACGGCGGCGCCGAGGTCGCCTTCGTCGTCCGCCAGCACCGAGAGCCCGGCAACGTAGGGACTCGCCACCATCGCCTCGACGTTGAGATGGCAGCGCTCGACCGCCAGCATCAGGTTGCGGGCGACCGAAACGTCGGTGGTCACGACATGCATGTCGATGCCGAACTTGCGTGCCAGCATGCCGCGCGGATCGCTGATGCCCGACGCATCGTCGACCCCGTAGCCGATCGGCAGCGAGTGCAGCACGGCGCGCGCCTCGACGCACCGAATAGCGGCTGCCGGCCGACAGCACGCGCTCGATGTCGCGGTCGGAGATCGCCGAGCGTCGCGACCTCGATCGAAGCGGAGATCAGTTCGCTCGACGGCCGGCCGGCGGACACCGAGACGATGACCGACTGCAGCTGCAGCCTGGCGGAACGCTCGGCCAGGTCGACGGCCTGGCGAACCGCTGTTTCGGCGGCTCGGCCAGATCGATCACGGTGCCGGCCTTCATGCCGAGCGCGAGCGTGTGGCCGAAGCCGATGACGTCGATCGAATGGCTGCGGCCGCGCAGTACGTCCTGCGGGCGGACGCGGCCGCAGACTGGCCGATCAGGCAGGCGATCTTGCTGGTGCCGACGTCGAGCACCGCGATCCGCGCCGAGCGGTTGGCGGGAAGCGGCTTCATCTTCGGCGTCAGGCCGATGCTGGAGCGTGCTCATGTGTCACGCCCCTTCTTCGTCGCCTTCTTCTCCTTTGCGACGCAGCCCGCGACTGCGCGGCGGCGTCGGACAGCCGCACCGTGACGCGGTCGGCAAGGCGAAGATCGATGGTGACGATGTCGCGGGTGATCAGGTTCTTCTCCCGGTCGAGCGCGACCAGCCGGTCGAGCGCAGCCTCGACGCCGGTCTCCGGCAGCCGCACGTCGATGCCGTTCTTCAGCCGCAGGTTCCAGCGCCGCTCTCCGACCAGGACCGCTGGCGCGCACCTACTCGCGCAGCGCGGGATGGCGGTCGAGCAGCGCGCAGAAACTCCTTGGCCTGCGTCTCGCGCCGCGGCCGACCACGAGCGGCAACCGCGTCATGCCGGGAGCGAGGAACGCGTCGAGCACGGTGCCGTCTTCGGCGATGACCGACACCCGCCGTCCTTCTGCCAAAGCGCGAAGCCCTCGCGCTCCTTGATGCCGATCTGAAGCTCGCCCGGATAGAGCTTGAGGACGCTGGCGTCGGCGATCCACGGGCTCGCCTTGAGGCGTTCGCGCGTCGTCCTCGACATCCAGGAACAACAAGCGAGGTCGAGCCGGTGATGCCGGCGGCGGCGAGAACTTCCTCGCGGCTCATGTGCGCATGGCCGGAGACCGAGACCGAGCGGATGCGGAAGCCCGCCTGGTTGCCGACGCCGTCGCGCGCGCTCTTGAACGCTTCGACCAGCTCCGGCACGTGTTCGCCCTTGACGACGCCGTAACCGACGCTCGCCGCGATCAGCAGCACGAACGCAGCGGTGCCCGCGCCGCGCGGCAACCGCGTGCGCAGCAGCCACGACCATCGCTCCAGCACCCGGCCGAGGCGGGCTACCGAGTTGGCTGTGCTATTGCGCGCGCGCAAATTCGAATTCCAGTTCAACGGTTGAGCGATGCGTCCTCGACCATCCATCGCACGAGTTCATCGAACGAGATGCCCGCGTGCGCCGCCAGTTCCGGAACGAGCGACGTTTCGGTCATGCCCGGCTGGGTGTTGACTTCGAGACAGAGCAATCCCCCTTCGACGCTTTCGTCGTAGCGGAAGTCCGCCCGGCTCACACCCCGACAGCCGAGCGCGCCATGTGCCGCCAAAGACAATTTGCGGACCTCTTGGTAAACAATCGATGAAACTGGCGCGGGAAGTAGATGTTTTGAGCCGCCGGGAGCGTATTTTGCTTCGTAGTCGTAAAAGCTGGTGGCGGCGATGATCTCGATCACCCCAAGCGCCTGGTCGCCCATGACGGCACAGGTCAACTCCTTGCCAGGGATGTATTTTTCGACGATCAGCCGCTCGCCATAGGTCCAATCCTCGCGGGTCAGTTCCTGCGGCGGATGGGCGTGCTCGATCGTGACGATGAAAATCCCCACGCTCGAGCCTTCGGCGATCGGCTTGATCACATAGGGCGGCGCCATCAGGTGGCTTCTGGCGACATCGAAGCGCGACGCCACCATTCCCTCCGGGACCGGCACCCCGGCGGCGCTCAGGAGGACCTTGGCGGTGTCCTTCTGCATGGCGACCGCCGAGGCCATGACGCCGGAGTGCGAATACGGGATCGCCGAGAATCTCCAGCAGGCCCTGCAGCGTGCCGTCCTCGCCCGGGCAGCCGTGCAGAACGTTGAGCGCAACGTCGGGCTTGAGAACCGTCAAGACCGTAGCGACGTCACGCCCGACATCGATCCGGCTGACCCGGTAGCCCTGCCGCTCCAACGCGTCCGCGCAGGCATTTCCGGATCTCAGCGACACTTCACGTTCGGCCGACCACCCTCCCATCAGTACGGCGACGTGTTTGGTCATGCTGCAGTCTCATCTCCGGCGGACGCACCCACTGATTCGCTCTGGCACCAATAGAATCGAGAAAGGGCGAGGCGTCGAGAGTCCTCGTATCGATCAAGTGCCGTCCTGTGGCGCAATTCCCACACCGGCAAGCCAATGCGAACGATCAGCCCGAACGGTCCTGCGAATGACAACCGCGTCTGTCTGGCGACGAACGACAAACGCGATTCACCGACGGGCCCGCTCACCGTCCGGCCCGACCCCGTCGTAGAGCCAGGCCAGGCACTGGAAGGTGTCGGCTTCACTGCGCTCGCCGAGCATCTGGAAGTAGACGTCGCGGGCGATTCCGCCGGCGTGATAGACCTCCCAGAGGTAGCGGGATTCGAGCGTGACGCGCGCTGTGCGCAGGCCGCGCGCCGTCTCATACCGGCGGAAGGCGCGCTCGAAGTCGTCGCCCGCGTCATCGAGGCATTGGGCAAGACAGTAACCGTCCTCGATCGCCATGCAGGCACCCTGCGCCAGCGATTGCAAGGTCGGATGCGCCGCATCTCCAAGCAGCACCACCCGGCCCTTGTGCCAGCGGCGGATCGGATCGCGGTCGCCGACCGCCTGGCGGCGGCTGAGGTCGAACATCGCGAGCAGCGCCTTCATCGTCGGATGAGCGTCGCGATAGGCGTGCTCAAGCTCGGCGCGGTAGGCCGCCATATCGCCGCGCTCGGCATGGGCAGTCCGGCGGAACACCGCCACCAGGTTGAACAGCGTGCCGTGACGTAGCGGGTAATGAACGATATGGAAGCCCGGCCCCGCCCACAGCACCACCACATCGCGCGGCACATCGGCGGTGAGCTCAGCCATCGGCACGATGGTGCGGAATGCCATGTAGCCGTTGGGTAGCGGGTCGCCGTCGTCGAACATTTGCGCGCGCGTGCGCGAGCGGATGCCGTCGGCGCCGATCAGCAGCGGGCCTTCGAAAGCGCGGCCATCCTCGGTTTTCAGCGAAACCCCGTCGCCGTGGTCGCTGAAATCCCGACACCATGGCGTCGGGCACCAGTTCGACCAGCGGGTCGCGCCGGCACGCATCGAGCAAGACGTTATGCAGGTCGATGCGGTGCACGATGATGTAGGGATATCCGAAGCGCTCGCGGAACGCCGGCCCCGTTGGCACGCGCGTGACCTCCCGCCCGTCGAGCGCATCGATCATCAGGACGGCAGGCGGGGAGTCGGCCTTTTCGATCACCGCGCCAGCGATGCCGAGCCGATCCAGCACATGGAAGACATTGGGGCCAAACTGAATGCCGTAGCCGATGGCGCCGAATTGGGGAGCGCCCTCCAGCACACACGCGCGATGGCCGCGTTGCGCAAGCGCGAGCGCGGCGGTGAGGCCGCCCAAGCCGCCACCGACGATGAGGATGGGGTGATGCGAAGTCAAATCGCCCTCACAACAAACTGTGCGGCGTTACTCTGTCATTGCTCTGCCCGGAATCGCAATCCCGGTGCGGCGGATCCACCGATGCTTCGGCCTTGCCCGAAGCATCAACGAGATTGGGCGCCATATCATCGAAAACATCGCCTGCATCATATCGAGGTGGAGCCAGAGCATGCACGACGTTACTTGGAAAAGCTTTGAAGTGAGCGCTACGGAAGGCGACTGGGAGCCCGCCGGCTATAATGTCAAATGGTCAGATGGCCACGAATACGGCCGCTGGAGGCGGGTACTACGCAAACACATCCACGGCCTCACCGTTATTTCCCGTTACACAGCACCGCCCGGTAAAGCCTGGAGGATCGTCGGCAAGGCGTCCGCCCTTGGCGAAGAGGTCTACATCATGTCCGGCGCCTACTATGACACAGCCGGCCGCATCGTCGCCGGGCCCGGAACGTTCATGTTCAATGCGCCCGGAGCCGTGCATGGCGGGATTTCCTGCGATCTGACCCTTTATATCCATTGCTGCAGCGGCGAGCCCGACGAGATCATCTCTGTGGGTCTGATCGATTTCGAGCCAAAAGAAAAACTGTAGCGGGTTGTATGCTCCGCCGTGGCCCCAGCCGTCAGGGAATGACGTCCCAATCAACCGTCGGACGCCACCCCGATACGCTTGATCTCCCATTCCAGCTCGACGCCGGAATTCTCCTTCACGCGCCGGCGCACCGTCTCGCCGAGCGTCTCGATGTCGGCGGCGGTCGCGTCGCCGAGATTGATCAGAAAGTTGCAGTGCATCTCCGACACCTGCGCGTCGCCGACCTTGAGCCCGCGGCAGCCGGCGGCGTCGATCAGTTGCCAGGCCTTGTGACCCGGCGGGTTCTTGAAGGTCGAGCCGCCGGTGCGGCTCTTGATCGGCTGCGTGGCCTCGCGCGACTCGGTGATCTTGTCCATTTCGGCCGCGATCGCCTTCGGGTCGCCCGGCGCGCCCTGGAACAGCGCCTCGGTGAAGATGATGTCGTCGGGCGCGCCGCAATGGCGATAGGTGTAGTGCATGTCGGCATTGCTGAACACGCGCAACGTGCCCTGCCGGTCGACGCCGCGCGCCTCGATCAGCGCGTCCTTGGTCTCGCGTCCGTAGGCGCCGCCGTTCATCCGCAGCGCGCCGCCGATCGCGCCCGGAATGCCGCGGAAGAACGCGAGCCCCGCGATCGACGCCTCCTGCGCGGCCCGGCTCACCTTCACGTCCGGCACCGCCGTGCCGGCACGGATGCGTTCGCCCGGTCTCGACCTTGACGTCGCCGAAACCACGGCCGAGCCGGATCACCACGCCGGGCACGCCGCCGTCGCGCACGATCAGGTTGGAGCCGAGCCCAACGACCGTGACGGGGATGTCCGCGGGCAGGTGCGCGAGAACGTACGCGAGGTCGGCCTCGTCCTCCGGCATGAACAGCACCTGCGCTGGACCGCCGACGCGGAACCAGGTGAGCGGCGCCAGCGGCTCGTTCGCGCAGCAGACGCCCGCGCAGCGCGGGCATGTTTGACTTCAGATCGGGAAGGATGTCCGGAAAAGCTCATCGGCTGGCAAAGCTCACGCCACCGCCCCGAGCGCCGCGAGTTCGCCCGGCAGCGCGTAGGCCCATTGCGTGATGTTGCCGGCACCGAGGCACACCACGATGTCGCCCGGCTGCGCCAGCCGCTTCGACCGTGCGGGCGAGATCCTGCGGGCCGTCGAGCGGGATCACCTGCCGGTGGCCGTGCGCGCGCAGTCCCTGCACCAGACCGTCACGGTCGGCGCCGGCGATCGGCGCCTCGCCCGCCGGATAGACGTGCGCGACGATGACGGTGTCGGCGTCGTTGAAGCAGGTCGAGAACTGATCGAACAGCGAGGCGAGCCGCGTGTAGCGATGCGGCTGCACCACGGCGATCACCTGTCCCTTGTTCGATTCGCGCGCCGCCCGCAGCACGGCGGCGATCTCGACCGGGTGGTGGCCGTAGTCGTCGATGATCGGAATGCCGTTCCACTCGCCGATCCGGGTGAAGCGGCGGCGCACGCCGCCGAAGCCGCTCAGCGCCTTGCGGATGCGCTCGTCGTCGATGCCGAGCTCGTGCGCGACCGCGATCGCCGCGGTGGCGTTGAGCGCGTTGTGGCGGCCGGGCATCGGCAGCGTCAGCGCATTGATCTCGTGCATGGTCTCGCCGGCGCGGTCGCGGAACACGACCGAAAAGCGCGACTGCCCGTCGGCGTGATCGAGATCGACGAGACGCACGTCGGCCTGCAGGTTCTCGCCATAGGTGATGACGCGCCGGTCGGTGATCTGTCCGACAAGCTGATGCACCACCGGGTGGTCGGTGCACATGACCGCGAAGCCGTAGAACGGCACGTTCTCGACGAATGCGCGGAACGCGTCCTGCACCGCCTCGAAGGTCTTGAAGTGGTCGAGATGCTCGGGGTCGACGTTGGTCACGATGGCGACGTCGGCCGGCAGCTTGAGGAAGGTGCCGTCGGATTCATCGGCCTCGACCACCATCCAGTCGCCGGCACCGAGTCGCGCATTGGTGCCGTAGGCCTCGATGATGCCGCCGTTGATCACCGTCGGATCGAAGCCGCCGGCATCGACCAGCGCTGCCACCAGCGAGGTGGTCGTGGTCTTGCCGTGGGTGCCGCCGATCGCGACGCAATGCTTGAGCCGCATCAGCTCGGCCAGCATCTCGGCGCGGCGCACCACCGGCAGGCGCTTGGCGCGCGCGGCGACGAGTTCGGGATTGTCGCGCTTGATGGCGGTCGAGACCACCAGGACCTCGGCGTCGCCGAGATTGCCGGCCGCATGGCCGATCGCAACCTTGGCGCCCTTGTCGCGCAGCCGCTTGACGTTGGCGCTGTCGGACGCGTCCGAGCCCTGCACGGTGTAGCCGAGATTGATCAGCACTTCGGCGATGCCGCTCATGCCGATGCCGCCGATGCCGACGAAGTGGATCGGACCGATGTCGCTCGGCAGTTTCATTCGATCAACCCTCGCAAACGCCGGCCAGTGTCTTCACAACGCAAGACGTGGCGGGCCAACAACATTTCCGCGCACACTCGCAGATTATCGCGCCGAGCCTGCGACTTTCATCACCAGGTCGGCGAGCCGCTCGGCCGCATCGGGAGCGCCCTGCGAGCGAGCGGCAGCGGCCATTGCTACGAGCTTTTGCGGCTCGGTGGCAAGCGCGGTGATCTCGGCGGCAAGCCGGTCGGGCGTGAAATCGTCCTGGCGCAGACAGAGCGCGCCGCCCGCCCGCTCCAGCACGCTCGCATTGGCGGCCTGGTCCTGATCGAGCGCGTGCGGCAGCGGCACCAGGATGGCCGGCCGTCCGATCGCCGCAAGTTCCGCAACGGTCGACGCGCCGGAACGCGAGATCACCAGATGTCCGGCCGCGATGCGCGCCGGCAGGTCGGTGAAGAATGGCGCGACCTCGGCGCTGACCTTGGCCCGTGCATAAATCTCACGCACCCGCGCGACGTCTTCCTCGCGCGCCTGCTGGACGATCGACAAGCCGCATCTGCAGATGCGGCTCAAGCCGTTCGATCGGCGGCGCGGCACGATGTCGGACATGATCCGCGCGCCCTGGCTGCCGCCGAACGCGATGAGACGAAGTGGGCCGCCGACATCGGGCGCAGCATAAGGCGTCGCGGCCGCGGCAAGGACCAGCGGCCGCACCGGGTTGCCGGTGCGGGTTGCCTTGGCGGCAAGATGCGGCTCGCGGTCGAGCACGCCTGGCAAAGCTCGATGCGATGGCGGCGACGCGCCTGGCAAGGAGGCGGTTGGCACGCCCCATCACGGCGTTCTGTTCATGGATGATCGTCGGGATGCCGCGAAGCGTTGCTGCGAGCACGGGCGGCACCGTCGGATAGCCGCCGAAGCCGACGACCGCGGCCGGCCGGAGCTGCCCGAGCAGCCGCCAGGCCTGCACGCTGCCGAACCCGAGCTTCGCCGCGGTGCGGGCGAGCGAGACCGGATCGCGGCCGCGCACGGTCTCGCTGCTGATCATATGAATCTGGCGCGCGGGAAATTTCTTGCCGTAGCGCTCGGCGCGGTGGTCGGTCGCCAGATCGACGACGGCGCCACGGCGCGCCAGCGCCTCCGCCAGCGCTTCGGCCGGAAACAGGTGACCGCCGGTGCCGCCGGCCGCCAGCAGGATGAGCGGCGCGCCGCCCTCAAGCATCACGCCGGGCTCGCGATCGGAACCGGCTCGCCGGGGCTGGCGAGCAACTGCGCGCGTGGGCGCTCCCGCGTCAATGCGAGCAGCATGCCCATGCCGTAAGCCAGCGAGATCATCGAGGAGCCGCCATAGGAAATGAACGGCAGGGTCATGCCCTTGGCCGGCATCAAATGCAAGTTCACCGCCATGTTGATCGCCGATTGCAGTCCGAACAGGATCGCGAGCCCAGCGACGGCAAAGCGCGCGAACGGGTCCTCGTCGTGCATCGCATGCCGCAGCGACCGCAACACGATAAACGCGAACAAGGCGACCAGAAGGAGGCAAAGCACGATGCCGAATTCCTCTGCGGCGACCGCGAATACGAAATCGGCGTGGCTCTCCGGCAGCACACGCTTGACCGTGCCCTCACCCGGACCGCGCCCGAACCAGCCGCCACGCCAGAACGATTCCAATGCCTGATCGATGTTGAAGGTGTCGCCCGAACCCCGATTTAGGAAGCCTTGAATGCGCTTGGTGACATGCGGGATGGTGAAATAGGCGACCGTAATCCCTGCGACCGCTGCGCCGCCTAGGCCGATCACCCAGATCAGCCGCATGCCGGCGAGGAAGAACAGCGTGCCCCAGACCAGCGCCACCAGCATGGTCTGGCCGAAGTCCGGCTGCAGCACCAGCCCGGTGATCGCGAGCCCCAGGAGCGCCAGCGCGATGGTGTTGGCCGGCATTTCCGGGCGGCGCGCAGTCTCACCGAACAGCCACGCCACCAGGATCACGAAGGCAGGCTTGAGGAATTCGGACGGCTGCAGGTTGACGCCGAGGATCACGATCCAGCGCCGCGCGCCCTTGACCTCGGCGCCGTAGAACAGCGTTGCGGCGACCAGCGCAAGGCTCAGCACAAAAACCACGAGCGCGAGCCGCCGGATGTATCGCCTCGGCAGGAACGAGGTCGCGAGCATCACGACCAGAACGGGGATCAGGTAAATGACGTGCCGGTGCACGAAGTGGAAAGGGTCAAGTCCGAGGCGCGCCGCAACCGGCGGGCTCGCGGCAAGCGACAGGATGATGCCGGTCAGCATGAGCGCGAGCAGTGCGACCAGCAGCAGCCGGTCGACCGTCCACCACCAGGCGGTGAAAGGCGTGCGTTCAACGCGCGAAACCATGAACTCCCCCCGGAGCGGACGCGGACCTCCCACTCGTGCACGGGGTTGGTTGACGGAGCCTTAACGGCTGCAGCCCGCGTCTCGGCTTGCCGCTACGCCCGCGTCAGGCCCGGCAGCGCCAGCACAAGGCTGCGGAAGGCGTCGCCCCGCACTTCAAAATTCCGATACTGGTCGAACGACGCGCAGGCCGGAGAGAGCAGCACTACCGGCTCCCTGGCGTCGGCCGCCTCGGCGTCGCGGGCCGCGAGCGCTACCGCGCGGTCGAGTGTCCCGGCGACAACGTGCGGCACGTGGCCCTCCAGTTCCGCGGCGAAGCCGGCCGCCGCCTCCCCGATCAGGTAGGCCTTGCGGATGCGCGGAAAGAAGCCGGTCAGCGTCGAGAGCCCGCCGGTCTTCGGCTTGCCACCCGCGATCCAGAAAATGTCGCCGAAGCATGCCAACGCCTGTGCGCTGGAATCCGCGTTGGTAGCCTTGGAGTCGTTGACAAACAGCACCCGCCCCTTGCGGCCGACCTGCTCCATGCGGTGCGCGAGCCCGGGGAACGAGCGCAGTCCCTGTTGGATCGCGGGCGCGGAAAGCCCAAGCGCGAGCGCCGCACCCGCCGCGCAGGCGGCGTTCTGCGCGTTGTGCACGCCGCGCAGCGAGCCGATGCCGCCGAGTTGTGCGATGGCGCGGGCCGTGCCGCCCGTCGCCTGCATGATCTGCTCGGACTCGACATAAAGGCCGGAGGACAACGGGCGGCGCACCGAAACCCGCACAACATTCTTGCCGGACTGGTCAAGCCGGTCGGCGGTGGCGGCGCACCAGTTGTCGTCGACGCCGACGATCGCCGTGCCGCTGTCGGGTACGCCCGCCACCAGGCGCTCTTTCACGGCGGCGTAGTTCGCCAGCGTGCCGTGGCGGTCGAGATGATCCTCGGAAATGTTGATCAGGATGCCGACCGAAGGATCGAGCGAGGGCGCGAGATCGATCTGGTAGGACGAACACTCGATCACGTGCACGCGACCGGCGCCTGGAGGCTCAAGCGACAGGATCGCCGTGCCGATGTTGCCGCCGAGCTGGGCGTCGAAGCCGGCCTCGGCCATGAGATGCGCCATCAGCGCGGTCGTGGTCGATTTGCCGTTGGTACCGGTGATCGCGACGAACGGCGCATTGGGCGCGTGCGCCCGGCGCTCGCGGCAGAACAGCTCGATGTCGCCGATCACCTCGACCGCATTGGCGCGCGCAAGACCGACCGGCCAATGCGGCGCCGGATGGGTCAGGGGCACACCCGGCGCGAGCAGCAGCGCCGAAATCGTGCTCCAGTCGATGGTGCGCAGGTCGGCGATCGGGATGCCGGCGCTCGCCGCCTTCGCCACCGTATCAGCGCTGTCGTCCCAGCCGATGACGTCGGCGCCGCCGGCCAGCAGAGCGCGCGCACTGGCGAGCCCCGAACCGCCGAGGCCGAACACCGCGACTGTCTTTCCGGCAAAGGTGGTGATGGGGATCATGGCGTGCGGTGGCCGAATGTGGCGTGGGAAGCGCGCCCACTCACCACCTGGACACTATGTCCCCTCCTGCTCTGCACTCGCGCTTACCGCAGCTTCAGCGTCGAAAGGCCGGCGAGCGCCAGCACGACCGCGATGATCCAGAAGCGGATCACGATCTGCGGCTCGGTCCAACCCTTCTGTTCGAAGTGATGATGCAGCGGCGCCATCCGGAACACGCGCTTGCCGGTGAGCTTGAACGACACCACCTGCACGATTACCGAGACCGCTTCGAGCACGAACAGCCCGCCGATGACCGCCAGCACGATCTCGTGCTTGGTGGCGACCGCGATCGTGCCGATCATGCCGCCCAGCGCCAGCGATCCGGTGTCGCCCATGAAGATCGAAGCGGGCGGTGCGTTGAACCAGAGGAAGCCCAGGCCTGCGCCGATCACCGCACCGCACAGCACGGCCAGTTCGCCGGTGCCGACCACGTAGTGAATCTGTAGGTAGTCGGAGAAGAACGCGTTGCCGGCGAGATAGGCGATAACGCCGAAACTGAGCGACACGATGATCACCGGCACGATCGCCAGCCCATCGAGGCCGTCGGTCAGGTTCACCGCATTGCCGGCGCCGACGATGACAAACGCGCCGACCAGAATGAAAGCCCAGCCGAGCGGCAGCACCAGTTCCTTGAAGAACGGAAAAGTCAGCGACGAGGCAAACGGCTCACGCCCCAGCGACATGATCAGAAATAGCGGCCACGGCCGCGGTCACGACCTCGGCGAGGAGCCGCAATCTGCCGGAGACGCCGGCGTGGGTCTGCTTGGTGACCTTGAGATAGTCGTCATAGAAACCGATGGCGCCGAACACGAGCGTCACGCCCAGCACGATCCAGACGTAGTAGTTGGCGAGATTGGCCCACAGCAGGGTCGACACCAGGATCCCGAGCAGGATCATCAGCCCGCCCATGGTCGGCGTCCCGCGCTTGGTCACAAGATGCGACTGCGGGCCGTCGGTGCGGATCGGCTGGCCTTTGCCCTGCCGCAGCCGCAGCTGATTGATGATCGTCGGTCCGAACATGAACACGAAGATCAGCGCCGTGATCATCGCCCCGCCGGTGCGGAACGTGATGTAGCGCAGGACGTTGAGTGGCCCGATCGTGTCCGCGAATGCCGAGAGCCAGTACAGCATACAGGTCAGCCCTGAGCGGAGGCCGGAGTCGCGGCCGTCCGGTGAAAGCGGCTTTCGAGCGCCTTGACGATGGGACCCATTCGGGAACCGTTGGAGCCTTTGACCATAAGCGCATCGCCCGGCTGGAGCGCGGCCAGAACTTGCGGTTCAAGCGCAGCCGAGGCTTCCGCATAGCCGCCCCGGCGGCTGCTGGGAAGGGCCTCCCAGAGCGCACGCATCAGCGGACCGCAACAATAGACCAGATCGATGTCGTCCTCGACGACGTTTTCGGCAAGCGCCGCGTGCAGCGCCGCGCCCTGCGGCCCGAGTTCCAGCATGTCGCCGAGCACCGCAATCCGCCGGCCGCGCGGCCCGACCTCGGCCTGCCCCAGCAGCGCCAGCGCTGCGCGCATCGATGCCGGGTTGGCATTGTAGCTCTCGTCGATCAGCAAGCGCCTTGCCGCCCGGCCATTCGAGCACGATGCGTGTGCCGCGCCCGGTTGCCGGCTGGAGGCCGGCGAAAGCGAGCGCGGCAAGCGCCAGGTCGGCGCCGGCAAGCTCGGCGGCCGCCAGCACCGCGAGCGAATTCATCACGAGGTGGCGGCCCGGCGCGCCGAGCTTGTAGGTCACATCGTGTTCCAGAATGCACGCGTGCACGGTCGACCCGTCCGGTTGCAGCGCGCAGTCGCTGAGCCGCGCATCGGCCTCCGCATGTTCGCCGAACGACACGACGCGGCCGACTTTCGCGTCCTTCGCGGCGCGCGCCAGCCGGTCGAACTGCGGATTGTCGCGGTTGAGCACCGCCGCGCCGCCGGGCTCAAGCCCGAGAAATATCTCCGCCTTGGCGTCCGCGATCGCCTCGATCGAGCCGAGATGCTCGAGATGCACCGGCTCGATCGTGGTGATGATCGCGACGTGCGGCCTTAGCAGTCTGGTGAGCGGCTCGATCTCACCCGCATGGTTCATGCCGACCTCGAATACCGCATAGCGCGCGCTCTGCGGGCAGCGCGCGAGCGAGAGCGGGACGCCCCAATGATTGTTGTACGAGGCGACCGACGCGTGCGTTTCGCCGTCGCGCGACAGCGCGGTGCGCAGCGCTTCCTTGGTGCTGGTCTTGCCGACCGAGCCGGTCACCGCGATGATCTTCGCCTGCGAGCGCACACGCGCCGCACGTGCCAGATCGCGCAGGCCATCGAGCACATCGGGAACGATGAGAAGCCGCGCCTCGTCGCCGAAGCTTTCGGCAGAATGCTCGGCGACCACAGCAACACCGGCTCCGGCTTTTAGTGCAGCGGGGACGAACTCATGACCGTCCCGGCTGTCGCCCTTGATGGCAAAGAACGCCTCGCCCGGCTTCACGGTGCGGGTGTCGATCGACAGGCCGCCGACGGCTGCCGGCAGACGGCCGGCGCGCGACGCGTTCATCGCATCCGCCATCGCGTCGACCGTCCAGAGCGCCTCGCTCATGCCACCCTCCCCGCGAGCGCGGCGGCCACCGCCTCATGATCGCTGAACGGCAGCACCTGCTGGCCGACGATCTGGCCGGTTTCGTGGCCCTTGCCGGCGATGAGCAGCACGTCGCCACGGCCGAAGCTCGTCGATCGTCACGCGAATGGCCTCGGCACGGTCGGCAATCTCGACGGCGCCGGGCGCAGCGGCAAGAATAGCGGCGCGGATCGCGGCGGGATTTTCGCTGCGCGGATTGTCGTCGGTGACGACCACGCGGTCGGCAAGCTGCGCGGCGATCTCACCCATCATCGGCCGCTTGCCGGGATCACGGTCGCCACCGCAGCCGAACACCACGACCAGGCGGTCGGTGACATAGGGCCGGAGCGCCTCCAGCGCCTTGGCAAGCGCGTCGGGCTTGTGGGCATAGTCGACGAACACCGGCGCGCCGTCGCGCTCGCCGGCAAGATCGAGCCGGCCCTTGGCGCCTTCGAGATGTTCGAGTGCCGCGAACACCGCGGCAGGCTCGCCGCCGGTCGCAATCGCGAGGCCGGCAGCGGTGAGCGCGTTCTCGACCTGAAAGGCGCCGACCAGCGGCAGCCGGAACGTCCACTCGCGGCCTGCATGCGCGACGCGCAGAACCTGCGCGAAGCCTTCGATCTTCGTGTCCAGCAACCGGATGCCGTCGCCGCGCTGACCGACGGTCAGAAGCCGCAGACCGCGTCCGCGCGCCGCCGCCACGACCTGCTCCGCCGCGTCATGATCCGCGACGATCACGGCGGCGCCGCCCGGCACGATCAGGTCGGTGAACAGCCGCAGCTTGGCGGCCAGATAGGATTCGAGCGTCGGATGATAGTCGAGGTGGTCGCGGCTGAGATTGGTGAAGGCGCCGGCCGCGACCCGCACGCCGTCGAGGCGGCGCTGGTCGAGGCCATGCGAGGAGGCTTCCATCGCCAAGTGCGTGACGCCGTCGCCTGACAGTTCATCAAGCGAACGATGCAGCGCCACCGGATCGGGCGTGGTGAGCGAGCCGTAAATCTCTCGCCCCGGCGAGACCAGCCCGATCGTGCCGATGCTGGCCGCCTGATGGCCGAGCGCAGCCCAGATCTGGCGGGTGAAGGCAGCGACCGAAGTCTTGCCGCTCGTCCCGGTGACCGCGGCGATCACCTCGGGCTGACGCGGAAACACTTTCGCCGCGCCGAGCGCGAGCGCGCTGCGGGCGTCGGCCACTTGCACGAACGCGACGCCATCCGGCAACGGCGCCGGCGGCGCACGTTCTGCCAGGATGGCGACGGCGCCGGCCGCGATCGCGGCATTGACGAAGCGCATCCCGTCATCCTTGGCGCCCGCAATCGCCACGAACACATTACCAGGCTTGATCGCTCGGCTGTCCGCGCTGATGCCGGTCACTTCGCGCGTGGCGGTGCGCGCGTCGGTGATGGCGTCGGCGGGCAATAGGTCGGCAAGCTTCATGGCGTTGCGCTTCAAAGCCCTGGTCGTTTCGTCATTCCGGGGCCGGCCGTCGGCCGGAACCCGGAATCCATAGCGACAGAATTGCAAGATGGCGAGAGGTGCTGCATTCGGCAGGTAGCATGGGATTCCGGGCTCGCGGCTACGCCGCGCCCCGGAGTGACGAAAGCAATGCTACCGGCCGGCGCTGGCGAGGATCGTCTTGTCGGCGGGCGCGAGTTCGAACCGCGGCTCGATGCCGAGCAGCGGCGCAATGCGCCCGATGACCGCGCCGCCGACCGGCACCGCGTTCCAGCCCGATGTCGCGTAGCCGTGGGATTCCGGCGTCGACTGCGGCTCGTCGATCATGATCAGCAGCGCGTAGCGCGGCCGGTCGGCCGGCAGGACCGCGGTGAACGTCGTCAGCAGCTTGGTCTTGGAGTAGCGCCCCATCACCACCTTCTCGGCAGTGCCGGTCTTGCCGCCGACGTAGTAGCCCTTGACGTCGGCCTTGCTGGCGGTGCCCTTCTCGACGTTGAGCCGCATCAGGTAGCGCATCTTCTCGCTGGTGTCGGGCTTGATCACGCGCTTGGCCAGCGCCGCCGCTTCTTGTTCGGTGCGCTTGAGGAAGGTCGGCGGAATGAGGTTGCCGCCGTTCATCAGCGCGCCGATCGCCATCATCGCCTGCAGCGGCGCGACCGACAGCCCGTGGCCGAACGCGATCGTCACGGTGTTGAGCTCCATCCAGCGCCTGGGCACGAGCGGCTCGGCGCTTTCCGGCAGTTCGGTGCGCAGCCGGTCGAGCTGGCCGAGCTTGCGCAGGAACGCCTTGTGGTGCTCGACGCCGAGCGCGACCGCCATGCGGGCGGTGCCGATGTTGGAGGAATAGGTGAACATCTCCGGCAGGGTCAGGATGCGGTTCTGCGCGTGGATAGTCGTGGATGGTGAACTTGCCGTACTGCAACGGCGCGCGCGCATCGAGCGACGACTTCAGCGTGAACTTGCCGGAATCGAGCGCCATCGCGAGCGTGAGCGCCTTGAAGGTCGAGCCCATCTCGTACACGCCGGTGGTGAGCCGGTTGATGCGGGTCGGATCGAGCGCCTCGCGCGGATTGTTGGAGTCGTAGTCCGGCACCGAGACCATGGCGACGATCTCGCCGGTCCGCACGTCGGTCAGCAGGCCCGCCGCGGCAATCGCCTTGTACTTGTCGCGCGCCGCGACTCAGCTCGTCGCGCAGCGCGTGCTGCACCCGCAGATCGACGGCGAGTTCGACCGGCTTCTGCAGGCGGTCGGTGGCGAGCCCGGCGAGATGCAGATCGGCGAGCCCGCGTCTTGTCGAGCCACTTCTCGATGCCGGCGATGCCCTGATTGTCGATGTTGACGTGGCCGATGACGTGCGAGACCTCGGCGCCGTTCGGATAGACGCGCTTGTTCTCCGGTAGGAATCCGATGCCGGGCAGGCCGAGCCGGTGAATCTGGTCGCGCTGCTTGGCGGCGTGATCTCGCGCTTGAGCCAGACGAAGCGGCGCTTCGACCCGAGCCGTTCGCGCAGTTCGGGTGCGTCGAGCTCGGGCACCACCGCGGTGAGCAGTTCGGACGCCTCGTCGACGTCGATGATGCGGTGCGGCTCGCCGAACAGCGAGGGCGCTGCGCACGTCGGTCGCCAGGATATCGCCGTTGCGGTCGAGGATGTCGGGCCGCGCGGTCGCCACCGCGTCCTGCGCGGCGCTGCGGCGCAGGCGTGGCCTTCCGGCACGGCCGCGAACATCACCAGCCGGCCGGCGATCACCGCATAGCCGATGCTGAAGACCAGGATCGCTAAGCCCGATCCGCGCCCGCGCCTTGGCAGCGCGATCGACGTTGCGGCCATACAGCAACGTGCGCACCAGTCGTCGACACCACGGCTCACCGCGGGCGGCGACGCTCGCGGCGGCGCTGTTCGGCGAGTGCTCAGCAGCCACTTCCATGACGTTCATCTCTTCGGCGCCGTGGCGTTGGCCTGCGACGGCGGCTTCGCCGTCGGCACGCTCGCGGTCGGCGTGCGGTCGACGAGTTCGGGGTTCGCGATCACCGCGCCGATCGGATCGGGCTCGTCCGAGCGGCACGAGTTCGGGCGGCCGCTCCGGCAGGTTGTCGAGCTGGTCGAACTGCCAGGATTCGATCGGCTTCAGAGGGAGATGACGCCGCGCGAGCGCCTGGATGCGCGTCGGATTGTCGAGCCTGCGCCCATTCGGCCCGCAGCGCCGCGATGGCGTCGTTCTCGCGCCGGATCTCCAGCCGCAGCTTGGCAACGCGCTGCGCCTGGCGCGTGGACTTCGAACTTGATCTTGTAGACGTCGACCGCCGCCAGCACGAGCGCGACGATCACGCAGATGTTGAGGAGGCGCAGGATCATCGCCGCGCCTCCAGAGCCTCACGCGAGCGACGGCAACCGCGGCAGCGGCGGCTCGGACTGCGCGGTCGCCGGCGCTGCCGGTGCGTTCGGCGGCGCGCAGCTTGGCCGAGCGCGCGCGCGGATTGGCGGCGATCTCGGCATCGTCCGGTACGATCGGCCGCTGGTCAGCACGCGGAAGGTCGCCGCGGGCTTGACCAGTTCGGGCAGGTGGCGCGACGCGCCGCCCTGGCCGCTGCGGGCCGCGAGGAAGGATCTTCACGATGCGATCTTCGAGCGAGTGAAAGGCGACCGACCACCAGCCGCCCGCCCGGCGCGAGCACCTGCTCGGCGGCATTCAATGCGGTCGCAAGCTCGGCAAGCTCCTCGTTGACGAAGATGCGCAGCGCCTGGAACGTGCGGGTCGCCGGATGAATGGCGCCAGGCCGCGCGTGCACGACGCGCGCGACGATGTCGGCGAGCGCACGCGTGGTGTGGATCGGCGCTCTCGGCGCGCGCGCGGACGATGGCACGGGCGACTGCGCGGGCATGGCGCTCCTCGCCCAGCGTCGCGATGATCGGCCGCAAGATCGCGCTCGGACGCCGCGGCCACCACATCGGCCGCGCTCGGGCCGGACGCCGCCCATCCGCATGTCGAGCGGTCCGTCGAGACGGAACGAGAAGCCGCGCTCGGCCTCGTCGAGCTGCATCGACGACACGCCGAGATCGAAGACGACGCCGTCGACCGTGTCGTGGCCGCAGGCCGTGCGCCACGGCTTGCGAGATTGGAAAAGCGATCCTCGACCAGCGACGAGCCGGCCAGCCGGCCTCGCTTACCAGGTCGGCGCCGCGCGCGATCGCGCTGCTGGTCGCGATCGATGCCGATCACGTGGCAATTCGCGGCAGCGAGAATGGCGCGGCTATAGCCGCCGGCGCCGAACGTGGCATCGATGTAGATGCCATCGTCGCGTGGCGCGAGAAACTCGACCACGGAACGGCCGAGCACGGGAATGTGACGAGCCAGTCCGCCAGCGACAGCAGGGGAGCTGTCGCTGCCCGTCATCATTCCCGTGCTCCGGGCGGACCTTCCGCCGCTCTCCGGGAGCCCAGCTGCTTCTTGAGCGCGCGGACCTTCTCGGTGGCCTCCGCGAGTTCCGCGCGGAAGCGCTCGGGCTCCCAGATCTGAAACTTGTGACCGAGGCCTGCGAACGGCGATCTCGTCCTTGATGCCGGCATGACTCTTGAGCGGCTCGGTCAGCATCACCCGCCCCTCGCCGTCGATCTTCAAGCACTTCGCTGGTGCCGTAGAGCGCCGCCGAGAATTGCTCGCGTTCCTCCGAGTAGGGCGGAAAGCGCGCAATCAACGTCTCGATCTCCTTGACAAGAGCGCATTGCCGCCGGCATCGAGCGCCGGCCGGTCGAGCGTCGGATAGCAGTACAAGCCTTCGAACCCATCGCGCGCGAGCACTGCCCGGAACGGCGCCGGGATCGACACCCGTCCCTTGGCGTCGAGCCGCAACGTGTAGTGGGACACGAAACGGTCCATGCAGCCCCTGCTCGCTCCCCACCGGTTGGCCCGGTGCCGTTCTGACCCGGACGCCCGACGAGACCGTCCATGCCCCCCAGCGGGCAGTGGTTTTGGCCGCCTGCCTTATTGGGATAATATGGGATATCATGGGATGTCCTGGGCGTCAATGGACCAGCCGGGCGCGCCATGCCTCCCGACCCACCGGCCTCAACCGCTCATTAACGGTGAGCGCGCTTAAGGAAAGGTTGAAGGGCGGCCCGCCGCGATGAACCGCGGCATTGGCGCGCGGCGTACCGCGCGCTCACGTGCAACTGTCAGCGCCCGAAAGCCGCCGCACAGATGAACCGTTGGTGAACCGCGGTCGCGGTCTACTCGGTTACGACGACACTGCGATCGCCAATGCGCGTCAGAGACTCAGCTTGCGCATCAGAGAGGCAAGCGCACGCGAGTCTGTTACGTCGACAACAACACGGTCGGGTGCGGAACTTTCGTCATCGCGAACGCGCTTCTCATCGACGCGGAGCCGATGTCGAGTTCCATCGGCGGTTTCATTGTGTGGCAACGCATCGTGAATCGGAACACTCGCCGCGCTCGTGCGTTGTCGGCCCACAGGAATAGTATTTCCTGCATCAACTCATTGAGGAGGTTCGAATGCTCAAGAAGCTCATGATCTCGGCGGCCGTCAGCGCACTGACGGTGTCGGGCGCATTGGCGCAAGCCAACCCGCCGATGAATCCGCCGTCTGCCGAGCCCGAAGTTCGTCGCCGCGCAGAAGGCTGACCAGTGGGCGTTCTCGAAGTTCAAAGGGACCGACGTATTGGGTCCCGACAATGCGCATATCGGCGACGTCGTCGACGTGCTGATCGACAAGAGCGGCAAGGTTGAGGCCGTGATCGTCGGCGTCGGCGGCTTCCTCGGCATCGGCGAGAAGAACGTGGCTCTCGACATGAGCGCGTTCCAGATCGTGCCGTCGAACACCGGCAGCGCGGTGAACACCACGCCGCAGCAACGACCCGAACGACATCAAGCTGAAGGTCTCGTGGACCAAGGACCAGCTCAAGGCGGCGCCGGGCTTCGAGTACTGGAAGGCGCCAGCGACGACCGGCATGACGCCGCGTCCGGTGAACCCGGCAAATCCGCCGACGAACCCGCCGATGGCTCGGTAACACCTTCGGTTTTGTAAGGCGTCGAACTTCGAACGGTTGACCGTTCCAGAGCGGCGGTCCGGCCCGGCTCACAAGCCGCTCCGGGCCGCCGCGCTCGCGTTGAGCGCGCTGGGCCACGCTACATTTCTCTTCGCTGTGACGCGCAAGCCGCACTCGGTTGCGATTCTGCTGCTATCGCGCAACACATCCTGTGGATTCGCTGTACGCAGCCGCTGAAAACGGCTGTCCGCGCTTGTTCGCGTTAACCGTTTCTGAACAAATCGATTTCGTTCCGCGCCGCGGAATTGGCGGTCAACGCCGTGGTGAGTAGCGAAATGTTTGTGCCGCGTATGGCTACGCTCGTGTCCGAGTTGCGCGCTAATTCCTGCGTCGTCGCGGAGGTCCGGCCATCGCCGAACCACGGCGAGCGCAAGGGTGGCGTCGCGCCGAACATGATCGTGCTGCACTACACCGGCATGGCGGACAACGAAGCCGCGACTCAAGCTCCTCTGCTTCCCCGGCCAGCGATGTCTCCGCGCACTACGTCGTCCTGCAGGACGGCTACATCATCCAGATGGTGGCGGAAGATCGCCGCGCCTGGCACGCTGGGGCGGCCTCGTGGGCAGGCGAGACCGACATCAATTCCTGCTCGATCGGCATCGAGATCGCCAATCCTGGTCACGACCACGGCTATCCGGACTTTCCGCGGCGCCAGATCGCGGCGGTGACCGCGCTCTGTCGCAGCATCTTCACCCGCCACAAGATCGAACCGGATCGCGTGCTCGCCCACTCCGACGTCGCGCCGGCGCGCAAGCAGGACCCAGGCGAGAAGTTCCCGTGGCGGCTGCTGGCCGATTCCGGGATCGGCCTGTGGGTGAAGCCCGCGCCGCTCAATCTGCCGGGAAAGATCTTCGTGCTTGGCGACACCGATCCGATGGTCGAAGAGACGCAGAAACTGCTGGTGCGGTTCGGCTACGGTGTCAGCGCGAGCGGCTACTTCGACGGTACGACACGCGACGCGGTTGCGGCATTCCAGCGCCACTTCCGTCAGGCGCGGGTCGACGGCGTACTCGACGTTTCGACGCTGACCACGCTCAAGGCGGTGGTGTCGGAGCGTGATGCGAGGATGCTGCAAGCCAGGGCTAGCTGAACGCCCGCAGCAGGAAATTGCCGTAAGGCCTTGACGGGGCGCGTTGCCCTCCCCATCCCTATGGGGTCAGTCGGCTGGACGGCTGCTCGGGCCAATGCCGAAAGGCGGTCCGGGAGGAAAGTCCGGGCTCCATGGACATACGGTGCCGGATAACGTCCGGCGGGCGCGAGCCCAGGGAAAGTGCCACAGAAAACAAACCGCCGCGATCAGCGTTGCGTACGAACGCGGTAAGGGTGAAATGGTGCGGTAAGAGCGCACCGCGCCGGCGGCGACGCCGGCGGCAGGGTAAACCCCACCGGGAGCAAGACCGAATAGGGACGGCGCGGGGCTTCTGCGTGCAAGCGCAGGTGCTCCGGGATCGATGTCCGGATCTGGCCGTCCGGGTAGGTTGCATCAGGCGACGGGTAACCGGCGTCGCAGAGGAATGGCTGTCACGCGGAGTGTCACAGCTCCGCCCTACAGAACCCGGCTTACAGGCTGGCTGATACGCGCAATGAGGGCTCGGCGGGAAACCGCCGGGCCCTCACCAATTTTCGGCGGCCGGCGGCCAGTGCTGGCACGGCGATAGCCCGCCCGGTATGTTTCTTGCGAAGCCGATCGCGACAATGACCTAGGTTCGAGACACTTCCATGAGCAACAGATGGGACGTTGACTGCGTCGCCGCCACGGCGGCTATTCTGGGCGCGGCGGTTGTCGCGCTGGCGATCACCGCAGGCGCCGGAGCGCAGGACTTGCCGAACCGGCCGCTCACGCTAGTCGTGCCATTCGCCGCCGGCGGCCCGAGCGATGTCGCCGGACGCATTCTGGCACAAGGCATGACCGAGGTTCTGGGTCAGCCGGTGGTGGTCGAGAACCCTGCCGGCGCGGGCGGCACGGTCGGTTCGCTGCGGGTGTCGAAATCGCCGCCAGACGGGAGCCAGTTCGTTCTTGGCAACAGCGGCACCCATGGCTGGAGCCAGGCGCTCTACAAGACGCCGCCCTACAACACGCTCACCGACTTCACGCTGCTCGGCCTCGCGGTCGAATCGCCACGCGTCCTCATCACGCCGAAAAACTTCCCCGCCAGCACGCTCCCGGAGTTCATCGCCTATGTGAAGGCGAACGAGAAGACGATCCAATACGCTCACGCCGGCGCCGGCTCGGCGTCGCATGTGAGCTGCATCCTGCTCAACGCGATGCTGGGCGTCGACGTGACGCCCGTGCCTTATCGCGGACTTGGACCGGCGATGCAGGATCTGATCGGCGGGCGCGTGCAGTATATCTGCGACTTCTGTCTCGACCTCGCTGCCTCAGATCGAGGGCGGTTTCGTCAAGGCGATCATGACCACAGGGCTGCGCCGCGCGCCGGCACTGCCGAACGTGCTGACCGCCAAGGAGCAGGGCCTCGACTTCGACGTGCTGACCTGGCAGGGGCTGTTTCTGGCGAAGAACACCCCCGAGCCGATCGTGCGCCGGTTGAACCAGGCGCTGAGCCAGACGCTCGATCTGCCATCCGTGCGCCAACGCTTCGCATCCCTCGGCGAGGAGGTGCCTGCGCCTGAGCGCCGAGGTCCGGAATACTTTGCGAAGTTCGTGGCCGGCGAAATTGCGCGCTGGAGCCCCGCGATCAAAGCAAGCGGCGCATCGGTCGACTGAGCTTCACATATTGCTGCGGTAGGTCGCGATCACGGTGCGGCCGTCGGTGCCGGCATTGAGCGCGGCGTTGCGCGCGCCGCTGTCCAGCGCCTCGAAGACCGCGGTGTTCACCAGAGTCACATTCTTCGGGATCCAGGCCTGGGTATCGTAGAAGTACTTATGGTCTCTCTGCATTCGATCGCACCCCTACTCCGGTATTGAAAGAAAGCGGGAAAAGCCCGAACATCCACAACCGTTCGGACCTCATCTCGGGAATCTCTATTGGGAGACACTCGGTGATCGAACGATTTGTCATTGCGACGATCGCGGTCGTTTACCTGCTCGCCCACCAACCGATGGCCACCGCACAATCCAGCGGGCAGGCGGCGCTCGATGCCGCCTATGCCGAACTGGCCGCCGCGCAGGCCGAATTGGCAGCGGCGCAAAATCAGCACGCAACCGCCGACAAGACCGCCACCAATCTGCGAGGCGGCCGTGGTGCCGCGCACGAGGCCAATTGGCGAGCGCGGCAGGACGTCCTTCGGCGGATTAACGACCTGGAAGGGCAGCAACCTCGCAACGACGCGGCGATCTCGGCTGCGCTGGCCGAGCTCGAAGGCCTGATCGCCGCGGACGCGGCAGCCGATCAGGCCCTCAACAACGCTGAAGGGGCGGCGGTGACAACCGCGTACCTGGTCGAACAGGCGCAAGCGAGAGTGGCCGCCGCGCAGGCGCAGATCGCAGCGCTTCAGCAGAATACTCAATCGGCGTCCAGCGCACCCTCGCAGCAACAACAGCAGGCGCCTCCGGCGCGGCCAGTATTTGCCCCTGCGCCGCCTCCCCTCATGCCAACCGGTCCCAGACCCATGCTCGGCGCGGCCCAGCCGCAAGGCATCTATGCGCCCGCCGCAACGGCGCCGGGCGTGCCTCGCCCCCCTGGCTTCTATAGCGGCGCGCGTCCCATACCGCCCATTGCTCAGCCGTCGCTGCAAAGGCCCGGCTGGCCCCAGCGCGCGGGCGTATCAGTCGTTCCTGGCACCATGCAACGTCCGCATTCGATCAGTCGTCCGCCCCTGCCGCCATCCGCGAGACCGGTCACGGCGCATCACGTCACGCCTAACAAACCGTTGTTCTATCGGGCGCCCAGCGTTCAGAGGTCTCATCAGTTCACCTCCAGGCCGTCGCTCGCGAGCGTGCCGCGGCCGTCGGCTCCCAGGTACCCCGTGCCCACGCAAAGGATTTCTCGCAATTCCGTGCTGTCCCCCAGCGCCGCGACGCGCAGGACCTCAACGGCGAGTTCGGCGTACCGCTCCGTTTCGAGGCCGGCGGTCACCACAGGGACGATGCGGCGGCGATAGAACCGCCGCGAGCGCACGTCACATGTTGCTGCGGTAGGTCGCGATCACGGTGCGGCCGTCGGCCCCGGCCTTGGCGAGCCACTCGTCGGTGAGCTGCTCGCCAATTCGCTGCAGCCCGTCCTTCAAGGCCTTGCTCGGCGGCAGCACCTTCATGCCCCGGGCGCCGAGTTGGTCGGCATACCACTTGGTCCGGTCCTGCGACATCGCCCAGCCGCGCGCCTCGGCTTCGACGCCGGCCTTGAGCACGGCGCTACGCGCGCCGCTGTCCAGCGCCTCGAAGGCGGCAGTGTTCACCAGGGTCACGTTCTTCGGGATCCAGGCCTGGGTATCGTAGAAGTAGCTCATGCTCTCCCAGGCCTTGCTGTCGTAGCCGGTCGCGCTCGAGGTCATGAACGCGGTGATGAGACCGGTGGCAAGCGCCTGCGGCAGGTCGGCGGCCTGGATGGTGACCGGGAAGGCCTCGACGATCTGCGCGATGCGCTGCGTGCCGGCGTTGTAGACCCGCCAGGACAGGCCCTTCATGTCGGCGATCGTATTGATCTCCTTCTTGGCGTAAATTCCCTGCGGTGGCCACGGCACGGCGAACAGCGGCGTCAGCCCTTGCTCGGTGAAGCGCCTGGCAATCGCCGGCTTCGATGCCGACCACAGCTTGCGCGCATCCTGATAGCTGGTCGCCAGAAACGGGATGACGTCAACGCCGAACAAAGGATCCTCGCCGTCGAGCAGCGAGATCAGGATCTCGCCCGCCTGCGCCTGCCCGATCCGCACCGCGCTCTTGATCTGCGTGGCGCTGAACAGCGAGGCGCCGGGATGCAACGTGATGGCAAGCTTGCCGTTGGTGGCGGCCGAGACGTCGCGCGCAAACTGCGCAAGGTTCTCACTATGGAAATTGTCGGCCGGATAGGCTGACGGCAGCGACCACCGGACAACGCCGGTCTGTGCGCCGGCGGGCACGCATGCCAGCGCGGCGGCAATGCCTGCCGCGAACGCAAGAATTCGATTCGTTGTCATGGCTCTCGATCCCGAGCACGGGACCTGAAATAAATAACGACCCTTCATTTCCCACCCAAATTCATCATAGCAGAAAATTGGCGGGGCCAAAGCCAAATGGAATGACAGATTTATGACGCGAATAGCGGCAGACGCCTGGACATGCGGCAGTGGCGTTGCGGCCAAGGCAGGGTGGCCGCCGGCGCCGGTCAGCGGTGCTTTGCCGCGGGCCGCCCGGCGTCGAGCGGCGGTCGAATGGCCGCCCTGAGCGGTTCGCCGCTTCGCCTGCGGCCCTTGCCCCCTTATAAGGTGCGCCGGCACACTGGGCGGATTCGCTATGCAGACAACGGACAATCCCACGAACAGATGGGAGTTCTGGATCGATCGCGGCGGCACCTTCACGGACGTGATCGGACGCCGCCCTGACGGCACGCTGGTCGCCCATAAGCTCCTGTCCGAAAATCCGGAGGCCTATCGCGACGCCGCCGTCCAGGGCATTCGCAATCTCCTCGGCCTGCAACCGGGCGAGCCGATCCCGGCCGGCCGGGTCGGCGCGGTCAAGATGGGCACCACGGTCGCGACCAACGCGCTGCTGGAGCGCAAGGGCGTCCGCACGCTGCTCCTCACCACCAAGGGCTTCCGCGACGCGCTCAAGATCGGCTACCAGGCACGCCCCAAGATCTTCGCCAAGCACATCGTCAAGCCGGAGATGCTGTTTGAGCAGGTGGTGGAGGTCGACGAGCGGGTGCGCGCCGACGGCACCGTCGAGCGCGAACCCGACCTCGCCGCGGTCGAAGCCGAGCTTGAGCGCGCGAAGGCGGACGGGATCGCATCGGTCGCGATCGTGTTCATGCACGCCTACCGGTATCCCGAGCACGAGCAGCGGGTCGCGGCCCTCGCGCGCCGGATCGGCTTCGCGCAGGTGTCGGTGAGCCACGAGGTTTCGCCGCTGATCAAGCTGGTCGGCCGCGGCGATACGACCGTGGTCGACGCCTATCTCTCGCCGATCATCCGCCGCTACGTGGCGACGGTGGCGAGCGAGATGGCCTCGGGTACCGAGAGTGCCACGCCGTCCCCTCCCCCGCCTGCGGGGGAGGGCCAGGGAGGGGGCACACACTGGGATTCGCGCGCGCCTTCCCCCTCCCCACCCCTCCCCCGCAAGCGGGGGAGGGAGCAGAGCGGTGCGGAGGGAGAGAGCGAGAGCAGCACGGCCGAAGCGATCCGGCTGATGTTCATGATGTCGTCGGGCGGACTGACGGCGGCTGAACTGTTCCAGGGCAAGGACGCGATCCTGTCGGGCCCGGCGGGCGGCGTGGTCGGCATGGCGGAGACCGGGCGCGAAGCCGGCTTCCAACATCTGATCGGCTTCGACATGGGCGGAACGTCGACCGACGTTTCCCATTTTGACGGCGAGTTCGAGCGCGCGTTCGAGACCGAGGTCGCGGGCGTGCGCATGCGCGCACCGATGATGCTGATCCACACCGTGGCGGCGGGCGGTGGCTCGATCCTGCATTTCGACGGCGCGCGCTTCCGCGTCGGACCGGATTCGGCCGGCGCCAACCCCGGGCCGAAATGCTACCGGCGCGGCGGGCCGCTCGCGGTCACCGACGCCAACGTCATGCTCGGCAAGCTCATCCCGGATTTCTTCCCGAAGATTTTCGGCCCCACACAGAATGAGCCGCTCGACGCCGACGCCGTGCGTGCCGCCTTCGACGAACTCGCCAAGGAGGTCGGCGGCAAGACGCCGGAAGAGATCGCCGACGGCTTCATCAAGATCGCGGTCGAGAACATGGCAAACGCGATCAAGAAGATCTCCGTGCAGCGTGGCTACGACGTGACGCGCTACGCGCTTAACTGCTTCGGCGGCGCCGGTGGGCAGCACGCCTGCCTGGTCGCCGACTCGCTCGGCATGACCACGGTGTTGATTCACCCGTTCTCGTCGCTGTTGTCGGCCTACGGCATGGGGCTTGCCGACATCCGCGCCACGCGTCAGCAGGCGATCGAGGAACCGCTCGGCGACGCCGCACTCAACGCGATCGAAACGATCGGCGGACGGCTCGGCGCCGACGCCAAGCGCGAAGTGGAAGGCCAGGGCGTTCCCGGGCGCGACATCGTCCTGCACGCGCGCGCCCACATCCGCTACGCCGGCACCGATACCGCACTCGTTGTTCCGGCTTTTTCCGTCCACCCTCCCCTGGAGGGGGAGGGTCGGCCGCGCAGCGGCCGGGGTGGGGTGAATGGTGGGGCGGATGATTCACCCCCACCCGCCGGGCTTCGCCTGGCGACCTCCCCCCTCCAGGGGGAGGTGGGCAGCACGCCCAGCCTCCAAAGTATGAAATCCGCATTCGAAAAGGCGCACAAAGCGCGGTTCGGCTTCATCGACGAGAGCAAGCAGCTTGTCGTGGAAGCTGTATCCGTCGAGGCGATCGGCGGCGGCGCGAAGTTTTCCGAGCCGGTACTCGACGTCTCCTCCGCTCCCTTGCCCACTCCGGTCCGCACCACTCGCTTCTATTCCGGCGGCGCGTGGCATGACGCGGCGGTGTTCACGCGCGCGCAGCTTGCGCCCGGCCACACCGTCATGGGTCCGGCCATCGTGATGGAACCGCATCAGACCGTCGTGGTCGAGGACGGCTGGCGTGCCGAGATCACCGCCAAGAACCACCTCCTGCTGGAGCGCGCCGTGCCGCTTGCGCGCGGCCACGCGATCGGCACCCACGCCGATCCGGTGATGCTCGAAGTATTCAACAACCTGTTCATGTCGATCGCCGAGCAGATGGGCGTATCGCTGCAGAACACTGCGTACTCGGTCAACATCAAAGAGCGCCTCGACTTCTCCTGTGCGGTGTTCGCCGCCGACGGTACGCTGGTCGCCAACGCGCCGCACATGCCGGTGCATCTCGGCTCGATGGACCGCGCGGTCGAAACCATCATCCGCGAGAATCAGGGAAGGATCTCACCCGGCGACGTCTATGTGATCAACGCGCCGTACAATGGCGGCACGCACCTCCCCGACATCACGATCTGCACGCCGGTCTACGATCTTACGCAGCAGACAATTCTGTTCTGGGTCGCCTCGCGCGGGCACCATGCGGATGTCGGCGGCATCTCGCCGGGCTCGATGTCGCCCAACGCGACGACCATCGAGGAAGAGGGCATCCTGTTCGACAACTTCAAGATCGTCGACCGCGGACACTTCCTGGAGAAGGAGCTCTACGCCGCGCTGACGGGCGCGAAGTATCCGGCACGCAATCCGCTGCAGAACGTCAACGACATGAAGGCCCAGATCGCCGCCAACGAGAAGGGCGTGCAGGAACTGCACAAGATGGTGGCGCATTTCACGTTGCCGGTGGTCGAAGCCTACATGCAGCACGTGCAGGACAACGCTGCCGAGAGCGTCCGCCGGGTCATCGACCGCGTTCACGACAGCGCGTTCGACTATCCGATGGACCAGGGCACCTGGGTCAAGGTCAGGATCACCGTCGACAAGGAGAAGCGCGAGGCCACCGTCGACTTCACCGGCACGTCGCCGCAGCAGCCGACCAACTTCAACGCGCCCGAGCCGGTGACCCGCGCCGCGGTGCTCTACGTGTTCCGCGTAATGGTCGACGACGACATTCCGATGAACGCCGGATGCCTGCGCCCGATCAACATCGTCATCCCGAAGCGCTCGATGCTGACACCGGAATATCCCGCCGCCGTTGTCGCCGGCAATGTCGAAACTTCACAAGCGGTGACCAACTGCCTGTTCGGCGCGCTCGGCGCCATGTCGGCCGCCCAGGGCACTATGAACAATCTCAATTTCGGCAACGCCAGGTACCAGTACTACGAGACGATCTGCTCGGGTTCGCCGGCAGGCCCCGGCTTCCCCGGCACCGACGCGGTGCACACCCACATGACCAATACGCGCCTCACCGATCCGGAGGTGCTGGAATTCCGCTTCCCCGTGCTGCTCGAGGACTTCCACATCCGCAAAGGCTCCGGCGGACGCGGCAAATGGAATGCCGGCGACGGCATCCGCCGCACTATCCGCTTCCTGGAGAAGATGGACTGCACCATCCTGTCCGGCCACCGCCGTATCCGTCCATTCGGACTTGCCGGCGGCGAACCCGGCCAGATCGGCGAGAATCTGGTGCGCCGGAACGACGGCCGGATGGAGCGGCTCAAGGGTGCCGACGCCACCGTGCTGGACGCCGGCGAAGCCGTCATCATTCAGTCGCCGACCGCCGGCGGCTACGGCACGCCGTAACGCGCGGGCTGGCTAGCTCCTTAGAAACTCGATCAGCGTCCTGTTGAATCCAAGCGGGTCCTGCAGCATGGCGAAATGACTGACGTTCGGTTGAACCACCAACCGGGCTCCCGGAATATGCCGGGCCATCTGCTCGGCATGATCCCGCCTGATGATCTCGTCGTGCTCGCCCGCGTAGATCAACGTCGGGACTTTGACCGATCCCAACATTCTTGACGTGTAGTTCGGTTGCGTCCGCCACATCGTTCGCAACCCGGCGACAAGCTGCGCCCAGCGTTCAGGATGCGGCGACAGCCGCCGGTATTCCGTCTTGGAGCGCTGGGTGAATTCGGCAAAGACGTTGCCGGAAGGCGGCTGGTATCCCGCCGGATTCATGTTGGCGCCGAACGCGAACAACTTGGTCACGCGATCCGGTCGCTTCATCGCCAGTTCAAGGCCCGTGACCCCACCGTCGCTCCAGCCGACGATCGCCACGGTCGGGATGCCCAGCACGTCCAGCAATCCGGCGACGTCGCTGGCGAAGGCCGTATAGCTGAAAACCTGCGACATCACCGAACTTCGGCCGTGGCCCCGCGTATCCATGACGAGTACGGAGAATTCTTTCGCGAGCTCCCCGACTTGCAGACCCCAGTAATTCGAACTGGCGAGCCCGCCGTGCAGCAACAGGACGGGAGGTCCTTCGCCGAATTGCGCGTAATAGACGCTTGTTCCGTTGACCGCTGCCATTCCGCTCCGCGCCGGAGCCGGCAATGCCGGCGTCGGCGGCAAGGTTCGCCATGCCGGAAGAGCCGAGCTGGATTTCGGTCGCGGAGGCCGCTTTGGCTCCGGAGCCCGGGTGGGCGCCTGAGAGTAGGCATCGCCCGCCATGATCGACGCGCTCAAGATCGTCAGAAGCGTGCACGTCTCACGCCGCGTCAACCCTGGCATCGTTGCACGAACTCCTGAGGGCGGAGTGGCAACAAAAATGGCCGGGCGATTGCCCGGCCATTTTCAGTTTTCAGTTCATCGAAGGTTGCCGTTACGCGGTCTGCTGCACCGCCGAGACCAGCCACTTGCCGCCGTGGTCGCGCCGGAAGGTCCACACTTCGGTGGCCTCGTCCGGTCCGCCTTCAAGCACGCGGCCGTTCTGATCGACGATCGTGTCGTTGAGCGCGTAGCGCATCGCCACGGTGGCGTAGTCGGTATTGCCTTCGCGCCAGGCTTCGGCAAGGTCGCCCTGCTCCAGCTTGATGTCGGAGATGCGGTTGACGACGCCGCGGCTGGCGTTCGCCGCCAGGTCCTCCGAGTAGTACGACAGCATCTCAGGCGTCACGCGGCTGCGCAGCGCGTTGAGATCTTCCTTGCCGTACGCGGTCTGCACTTCGCTGAGCGTCTGCTCGAAGGTGTTGAAGTCCTCGGGCGTGAGGCCGACCTCGTCGGTGCCGGCTGCGCGCTGCGCCGGGGCGCTCGCGCCGCCGAAGCCGCCACCCAAACCACCGAAACCGCTGCTCATGCCCATCTGCCGGCTGGAGTCTGCCGGCCGGAGTCGTTCCCGCCGTAGTCGCGGAGCATCGGGCCGCTGGCCATCGCCGTCGCCGGCGCCGGCTGGCTGCGGCGCTGCCACCATGTCCACACCAGGTAGCCGATCAGCGCGATGATGCCGATCTGCAGCAGCAGGCCGAGCATCGAAGCCATGCCGCCGAGGCCGCCGGTCAAACCGTTGCCCATCAACATGCCGAGCAGGCCGGCGCCGAGGAACCCGGCGAACAGACCGCCCATGAAGCCGGGCCGGTTGAAGAAGCCGCCGCCCGCCGGAGTCGGCGCGGTCGCGGTGCGCGAAGCAGTGCTGCCCGGCTGGCCGGGCTGCGTCATGCTCCGCTCCATTGGCTGTGCCGCCTTGGGCGCGGTCGCCGTCGATGGCGGAGCCGAATAGGTCTGCGTGCCGCGGCTGCCGGCGCTCGAACGCGGCCGCGCGTCGGCCACGGATGCAACCAGCGCGACGGCCGCCGCAAGGGCGAGAACAGCAAACAGTGGACGAAATCTCGAAAGTCGCATGTGTCGCTCCCTGGAGGCCCGGTTGGGGCCGGGCTTTATATGGTATCAGTCGGCCCCGGTTGAAGAGGCCACATGGTGTCGCAGACCTAGGCGCGCGCCGCAAGCGCCGTCGGTTACGCCTGCAACCATTCACCGTAGTTTTTCGCGGTAATCCTCTGCAGCGCCGCACGCATCGTACCGTGGGCATTGGTCGAATTAAGGCGCTCCAAGGTTCGACCGCTCAGTCGTCCTCGCCGTCGTTGCCCGGCTCGGCCATCGGCAGCGCCCGCCCGCGGCGAACCTCAGTCTTGCGCGTAGTCACGGCACGGCGCTGTTCGACCGATCCGGTCACCTCGCCCGGCCGCCGGCCGTTGGCATATCGTGGCCCGCCCACCCTCACGGCCACGTCTTCGCCCGAAACGGCGCTTGGATTACAGGCGCGACCGCTCCGCCGCATCAGGTCGACGTGGATATGGTCGTAGTGAAAGACGTTTGAGCCCGGCGCCAGCACCGTGGTGAACTGATCGCATGCCGCACCCTGCACGTCGCGCAGGAAGCCCTGCTCCTCCGGCAGGCCGTGCCAGCCGTTCTTGACGGTGATCTTGCGGCCGTCCGCCAGCGTGAACGCGGCGATGTCGAGCGCGTTGCCGAACGCATGTTCGGAGATGCGCGCACGCGAATTGCCGTTCATGCCGCGGCAGGAATACGCCGAAATCTGCTTGATCTCGGCGACCGGAACGCCGAACCACCGCATCGCCGCCGGCTGCACCGAATTGACGATCCAGCGATCGAGTTCTGACACCATCGGACAGGCGAGCGTCGCGACCGGGCTGACCGCCACGCCGGTGCTGATCGGTCCGGCGACAGGCGGCCCGCGCGAGGGACCGAGCGCCGGCAGCGCCGGTGGCGGCTCATGCGGCGCGGCGGCGCGCGTCTGTGACGACAGCGGCGAAGACCGCGGCGACACCGAGGGCTGCGCGTCGATCACGCGCCGGCGCTCGTACGGTACCGGCGAAATGTCGAGGCTGCCGGGCGGCGGCTCGCGCACGTTGCTGGCGCGCGGCGGGTTCGCCGGCGGTGGATTCGCGGGCGGCGGAGCCGCACCGTAGGGCCTGCGGTAATCGTAGGGTCCGGACTCCGGCATGGGCGATTGCGCGGCGCCCGGCGCCGTGAGCGAAACCGGGCCGTCGGATTCGGCGAGCGCTGCGCGTCGCTCCCGGCCAGCGCGGTTGCCCCGCATTCGGAATGCTGCCCGGTGGCCGCAACTCCTGCGTATAACCGAGCGAACTGCCCTCGCCCAGCATCGCGACCTTCAGCGGGAAATCGGCCCCGCACATGCCAGGGCCTTGAATCGCCTGGATACGGACGACGTTCGCGGACTTTCCTTGACGGCGCCGCTCGCAAGGCATTGCACCTCGGCTTCGTGCCGCCATGCGTCACGTTCGGCAGTGAAGAAGCCGCCACTGCAACCCGCAAGCACACCGACGACGACGAACGAACCGAGGATGACGGAGCCGACGAGAGACCAACGAACCCCACCCATCATGGCCGGGAGAATGCGATGGAGTTGATTAACGAGCCTCAAAGATTTGGGGTGCGCCGGGCGGCGCTGGCCTGGGCCTGCCGGTATGGTTAAGACAGACGCCGCAGTCGAACCGGGACCGACAATATGACTTGGAAGACCCGACTGGTATTGGTGCTGACGATGTCGGCCGTGATGGTCATGATGGTCACGCTGCTGGTGACCTACCTCAACCTCGGCCTGCCGTCCGACTTCGCGTGGCAGTGGGTGAAGGCGTATTTCATCGCCTGGCCGGTCGCCGCCCTCACCGGCTATCTCATCATGCCGTCGGCGCGCCGCCTCACCGACCGCATCGTTGCCCGCCTCGACGGAACCGCCTGATGCTGTCCGCCCTCGACCTGGCCCGCCGGATCGCGGCCGGCGAACTGACGCCTGCCCGCGTCCTCGATCTGTGCGCCGAAACGATCGCGGCGCGCGAGCCGGAGATCGGCGCATTCGCGACGCTCGACCTGGCGCGCGCCCGGCGGGCCGCCGCGGCACCCGGTCTCGCGCAGCAGCCGCTCGCCGGACTGCCGGTCGCCATCAAGGACATCTACGACACCGCCGACATGCCGACCGCCTACGGCACGCCGATCTATGCGGGACATCGGCCGGCGAGCGACGCCGCGATGGTCATGCTGGTGCGACGCGCCGGCGGCGTGATCGCCGGCAAGACCGTCACGGCGGCATTCGCTTCACGCGAGGATGCGCCGACCCGCAATCCATTCGACCTTGCGCGCACGCCGGGCGGATCGTCATCGGGATCGGCCGCGGCGGTGGCGGCCGGAATGGTGCCGATCGCGCTCGGCACCCAGACCGGCGGCTCGACCATCCGCCCGGCCGCCTATTGCGGCATCGCCGGATACAAGCCGTCGTTCAAACTTCTTCCGACCGTCGGAATGAAATGCTTCTCGTGGTCGCTCGACACCGTCGGCCTGTTCGCCGCTCGCGTTGCCGACGTAGCATTCGCCGCAGCCGCCGATCAGCGGCCGCGATCTGCGGGTGGATGGACGGCCGCGGCCGGTGCCGGCGGTGGCAATCGTGCGCACCGACGCGTGGGAGGAGGCGAGCGCGCCGATGCAGTCGGCGATCGAGCATGCCGCGCGACAGCCGAGCGCGCGGGCGCCTCCATCAGCGAGCTGACGCTGCCTGCGATCTTCGCCGATGCGTCGCACGCGCACCGGATCATCGTCGGCCACGAAGCATTCCGCGCGCTTGCGTTCGAGTACGACCGCCACCGCGATCGACTTGGGTCCGCTGTTGCGTCAGCAGCTCGACGACGCTGCCGCGATCACCGTCGACGCCTATGACGATGCCCGCCGCACCGTGCGCCGCGCGCGCCAGTCGCTTGCCGAACTGCTGCCGGACGGCACGGTGATCCTCACGCCGTCGGCGCCGGACGCTGCACCGCTCGGCTCGGTATCCGGCGAACCGACTTTCAATCGGCTTTGGACACTGCTTGGCACGCCCTGCGTCAACGTCCCGGGATTGACGCGATCGCGTCCGGTCTGCCGCTCGGCGTGCAGATCGTCGCGCGTTTCGGACGCGACCGCTTCGCGCTCGCAAGCGCAGCTTTTCTTGAGGAGGCACTGTCCGCATGACGTGCCGCGAGCCGCAAGCCACCCAATTGAGGAATGCACGGCGCACCCTGGCGCTTGTTCAAAAACGCAAGCAAATCGAAGACGATATTCGCGGAATTTGCAGCGGTTACGCAGCAATTGCGGCGACGTGTCTAGAAATCTGCCCGAAGTAGCTGTTCGGCCGGATTTTTTCCGCGCCATTCGCGCTGCTTATGAAGTGTAAGATCGATAATTTTGTCTCGAAAAATCATTGCGTTGGAAAGTCGATACTGACCGTCCTAAAGGCAATTTTGCACTGCAATACATTTTGTTGCTTCGGGAGCAGGCGATCTTCTGCTATGATTAATTATTCGAACCAAAGGAGTGTCGAACCAAAGGAGTGTGACGTGGACCTTGCCTTGAGGCTCGATGTTCTGGCGGTGTGTGCCGTGTTCGCGTTTGTCGGCGCTATCCTGCTGGGTGCGTTCTGAGTTCGATCCAAGGACAACGACAGATTCCACAATAGCAAGTTTCGCAAGTGGCGCGAAATTGACACCGGAGAGGGCAACCTCTCCGGTGTCGGCATTTTGAGGCAGGTTCAAATCCGCATCACAGCCATTGAACCGCACTTGGTCTCCGCTCGTCTCCGCCAAGCGGGGACCCAGCACGAAATGTTTTCAAGAAGAACTGGATGCCCGCTTGCGCCAGCATGATCAGAGAAAGTGCAAATCAGAGCAGCGGGAAGATTTCACCCGGCCGGTTCAGCCGCGCCTTTCGGCCGCCACTCGCGCGCCATCCGTTGCGCTTCTGCGATCTGCTCCCGCGACATCCGGCTTGCGGTCAGGTCGCGATTGTGAAGTGCGACGCGCCTCCGGTCGGCTTCGTTCGGCAGGAATCGCGGCGCCGCCAGGTTGAACCACATATAGGCCAGGATGTAGTTCTGATCGGTGCCCTGCCCCTCGGCGTACGAGACGCCGAGATTGAACATCGCGCGCGCTTCGCCCTGCTCCGCCGCGAGCCGGTACCACTTGATCGCCTGCACGTAGTCCTGCGGAACACCCTGGCCTTCCGCATGCATCACCCCGAGATTGAACTGGGCGCGCGGTTCATCCTGGTCGGCGGCAAGGCGGAACCATTTCGCCGCCTCCGCGTCATCCTGCTTCACGCCACGGCCGTGGTAGTAAATGAGCCCAAGCACGGCTTGCGCACGAGCGTCGCCCTGCTCGGCCAGCGGCTGCAACAGCCGCAGCGCCAGCGAGTATCTGCCCTTCGCATAGGCCTCTTCGGCAGCATCGATATTGCTAACCGCATTGGCGATGCCAAGCGCCGGCACGAGATGGCCGATGGTCTGCTTGATCGTGTGCTGATAGGTGCCCGCCGCGTAGCCCAGCACGAACACGAGCAGAGCCACCGCGGCTTTCACCCCGTAATTCAAGCGCCGGTGCCCGGCCTTCGCTTGGCACGCGGACAGCTCCGACTGCAGGATCGCAATACGCTCCTCCAGCGCGGCGGCTTCCGCCCGCTTGGCACCAAATCCGAACAGGCTCCATCGCCGCGGCGAACCGGGGATGGCTTGCGTTCCGGGAGACAGCATTGCTCGCCCTAGTCGCAGGACCGACAGTCGAAGGTCTTCGCCGGTCTCAGCTCGACGCGCAACAAATAGTCCCTGTCGCAAAGTCATTCAACATCAGTGTTGAACGCGGCCTCCCAGACGCACACGAAAATGTGCGGCGGATCAACAGGCTTTTGATCGGCCGACTATTCGGCGGCGGTCCGCACGCGCGCCACCGGATCGTAGTTGAGCACCGGCGCCAGCCAGCGTTCGGCGTCGGCCACGCTCCAGCCCTTGCGGCGCGGCGTAGTCCTCGACCTGGTCGCGCTCGATCTTGCCGACGCCGAAATAGTGGCTTTCGGGGTGGCTGAGATAGAGGCCGCAGACCGACGCGCCCGGCCACATCGCGAAGCTTTCGGTGAGCTTGACGCCGATCCGCGCGCTTCGCCGTCGAGCAGCGCGGAACAGCGTCGCCTTCTCGGTGTGATCGGGCTGCGCCGGATAACCGGGCGCCGGACGGATGCCCGGTATTGTCTCGCCGATCAGGTCCTGGTTGCGCAGCGTCTCGTCCGGCGCGTAGCCCCAGAACTCCTTGCGCACGCGCTGGTGCAGGCGCTCGGCGAAGGCTTCCGCCAGCCGGTCGGCCAACGCCTTGACCATGATCGACGAGTAGTCGTCGTTGGCGTGCTTGAAGCGCTCGGCGATCTCGTCTTCGCCGATGCCGGCCGTCACCATGAAGGCGCCGATATAGTCGGCGAGCCCGCTCGCCCGCGGCGCGACGAAATCGGCCAGCGCGACGTTGGCGCGCCCTTCGCGGCGGACGAGCTGCTGGCGCAGCGTATGCAGCGTCGCGATCGGCTGCTGGCGCGCGTCGTCGCCATAGACGCGCGATGTCGTCGCCCTCGGAATTCGCCGGCCAGAAGCCGACCACGGCGCTGGCGCGGAACCAGCGCTCGTCGGCGATCCGGCGCAGCATCGCCTGCGCGTCTTCGTACAGGCTGCGCGCCGCCGCGCCGATATTTGGCGTCGTCCAGGATCGCCGGGAACTTGCCGGTCAGCTCCCAGGTGGCGAAGAACGGCGTCCAGTCGATGTAGTCGATCAGTTCCGCGATCGGATAGTCCTCGAAGCGTGCGCGTGCCGAGGAAGGTCGGGCTGTGCGGCCTGTCAGTTGCCCGACCAGTTGAGCCGCAGCGCGTTGGCGCGCGCATCCGGCAAGCGACAGCCGCTGCTTGGCCTCTTCGCTGCGCGCATGCGCGGCGGCGATACGGGCGTATTCCTGCCGGATGCCGTCGACGTAGTCGGGGCGCGCCGCTTCCGACATCAGGTTCTGCGCGACGCCGACGGCGCGGCTGGCGTCGGTGACGTACACCGTTTGGCCGCGCCGGTAGTTCGGATGAATCTTTACCGCGGTGTGCACGCGGCTGGTGGTGGCGCCGCCGATCAGCAGCGGCACCTCGAATCCCTGGCGCTCCATTTCGGCGGCGACGTGGCACATCTCGTCGAGCGACGGCGTGATCAGGCCGGAGAGGCCGACGATGTCGGCGCCCTCCTGCTGCGCGGTCTCGAGGATCTTCGCCGCCGGCACCATGACGCCGAGGTCGATCACCTCGTAGTTGTTGCACTGGAGCACGACGCCGACGATGTTCTTGCCGATGTCGTGCACGTCGCCCTTGACGGTCGCCATCACGATCTTGCCGGTGGAGCTTCGCTCGGTCGCGCCGCCCGCAGGCGCCGCTTCGCTTTCTCCTTCTCCATGAACGGCATCAGGTAGGCGACCGCCTGCTTCATCACGCGCGCCGACTTCACCACCTGCGGCAGGAACATCTTGCCGGAGCCGAACAGGTCGCCGACGACGTTCATGCCGGCCATCAGCGGGCCTTCGATCACGTGCAGCGGCCGCTCGGCCTTCAGCCGCGCCTCCTCGGTGTCGGCCTCGATGAAATCGGTGATGCCGTGCACGAGCGCATGGGAGAGCCGTTGCTCCACCGGCCGCTCGCGCCAGGCGAGATCGGCCTCCTTCTTCTCCTTGCCGTGGCCGTGGAATTTCTGCGCCAGCGCCAGCAGCCGCTCGGCGGCGTCCGTGCGGCGGTTGAGCACCACGTCCTCGCACGCCTCGCGCAATTCCGGATCGAGATCGTCGTAGACCGCCATCTGCCCGGCATTGACGATGCCCATGTCCATGCCGGCCTTGATGGCGTGATAGAGAAACACCGAGTGCATCGCCTCGCGCACGCGGCTCGTTGCCGCGGAACGAGAACGACAGGTTGGAGACGCCACCGGAAACGTGCGCATGCGGCAGGTTCGCCCGGATCCAGCGCGCCGCCTCGATGAAGTCGACGCCGTAGTCGTTGTGCTCCTCCATCCCGGTCGCGATCGCGAAGATGTTCGGATCGAAGATGATGTCCTGCGGCGGGAAGCCGACCCGGTTCACCAGGATGTCGTAGGCGCGCTTGCAGATCGCGCACTTGCGCTCGAAGGTGTCGGCCTGGCCCTTCTCGTCGAACGCCATGACCACGACCGCCGCGCCGTGGCGGCGCACGATCTTGGCGTGCTCGATGAATGCCGCCTCGCCCTCCTTCATCGAGATCGAGTTCACCACCGGCTTGCCCTGCAGGCATTTCAGGCCGGCCTCGATCACCGAGAATTTCGACGAGTCGACCATCACCGGCACGCGCGCGATGTCGGGCTCGGCGGCGATCAGGTTGAGGAACGTCACCATCGCCTTCTCGGAATCGAGCAGGCCCTCGTCCATGTTGACGTCGATGATCTGCGCGCCGTTCTCGACCTGGTCGCGCGCGATCGCGAGCGCCGCCGCGTAGTCGCCGGCGGTGACGAGCTTGCGGAACTTGGCCGAGCCGGTGACGTTGGTGCGCTCGCCGACATTGACGAACGGAATTTCCGGCGTGAGCGTGAAGGCTTCGAGGCCGGACAGGCGCAGGAGCGGCGGCACCTCCGGGCATCTGGCGCGGCGCCTTGCCCGCCACCGCCGCGCGCGATGGCGCGATGTGCTCGGGCGTGGTGCCGCAGCAGCCGCCGACCACGTTGACGAGGCCGGCGTCGGCGAACTCGCCGAGCAGGGCCGCCATGAATTCCGGGCTCTCGTCGTAGCGGCCGAACTCGTTCGGCAGGCCGGCATTGGGATAGGCGCACACGAGCGTGTCGGCGATGCGGGCGATCTCGGCGATATGGGCGCGCATCTCCTTGGCGCCGAGCGCGCAGTTGAGCCCGATCGAGAACGGCGCGGCGTGGCGCACCGAATTCCAGAACGCCGCCGGCGTCTGGCCCGACAGCAGGCGGCCGGAGCGGTCGGTGATGGTGCCGGAGATCATCACCGGCACGCTGACGCCGCGCGCCTCGGTAGACGTCGGCGATGGCCGCGATCGCCGCCTTGGCGTTGAGCGTGTCGAAGATGGTCTCGATCAGCAGGAGGTCGGCGCCGCCCTCGAGCAGGCCCTCGACCTGCTCGGCATAGGCGATGCGCAGTTCGTCGAAGGTGACGGCGCGGAAGCCCGGATTGGACACGTCGGGCGAGATCGAGGCGGTGCGGTTGGTCGGCCCGAGCGCGCCGGCGACGAAGCGCGGGCGGCCGTCCTCGCTTTGCGCGATGTCGGCGCGCCGCGCGGGCCAGCCTCGCGCCCTCGACGTTGAGCTCGTGGGCGATGTCCGACATGCCGTAGTCGGCCTGGGCGATGCGGGTCGAGGAGAACGTGTTGGTCGAGACGATGTCGGCGCCGGCGCGGAAATAGGCGAGATGGATGTCGCGCACCGCGTCCGGCTGGCTGAGGATGAGCAGATCGTTGTTGCCGCGCACCTCGCGGTTCCAGGCGTCGAAGCGCGCGCCGCGATAGCCCTCCTCGTCGAGCCCGAGCCCCTGGATCATGGTGCCCATGGCGCCGTCGAGCACCAGGATGCGCTCGCGCAGCAGCCGCAGCAGGGTTTCGCAACGGGAGTTGATCATCGCACTCGCTCCCCACCCTCCCCTGGAGGGGGAGGGTCGACGCCGAGCGTGAGCGAGGCGGCGGTGGGGTGAACTGCTGGTCGCGGGAGATCACCCCACCCCGCTCGCTTTGCTCGCGACCTCCCCTCCGGGGAGGTGGGCACCGCCTTCGCGGCGGGCCGCAGCCCGAGCAGATGGCAGACGGCGTAGACCAGATCGGCGCGGTTCATGGTGTAGAAGTGGAAGTCGGTGACGCCGTGATCGACCAGGTCGAGCACCTGCTCGGCGGCGACCGCGGCGGCGATCAGCTTGCGGGTGGCCGGCATCGTCGTCGAGGCCGTCGAACCGCGCGCGCGAGCCAGTGCCGGCACCGACGCGCCGCAGCGCGCCGCGAAATTCTTGGTCTGCTTGAAGTTCTGCACCGGCAGGATGCCGGGCACGACCGGCACGTCGATGCCGCGCGCGCGCACCCGGTCGAGATAGCGGAAGTAGCGGTCGTTCTCGAAGAAGAACTGGGTGATCGCGCGCGTCGCGCCGGCATCGACCTTGGCCTTCGAGCATGTCGAGGTCGGCGTCGACGGTCGGGCTGTCCGGATGCTTTTCCGGATAGGCCGAGACCGACACCTCGACATCGCCGACTGCCGCTTGATGCCGGCGACCAGATCGGCGGCGTTGCGATAGCCGCCGGGATGCGGCGCGTAGCGCTCGCCCGCGCCGCCGGTCGGATCGCCGCGCAGCGCCACGATGTGGCGCACGCCGGCGTCGCAATAGTTGCGGATCACGTCATCGATCTCGTCGCGGGTCGCCGCCACGCAGGTCAGATGCGCCGCCGGCGTCAGCGCGGTCTCCGCCAGGATGCGCTTGACGGTGGCGTGGGTGCGCTCGCGGGTCGAGCCACCGGCGCCGTAGGTGACGGAGACGAAGTTGGGCTGCAGCGGCGCAAGCCGCGTGATCGACTCCCACAGCGTGCTTTCCATCTCCTCGGTCTTCGGCGGGAAGAATTCGAACGACACGCGGATGCGGCGGTCATCGCTGCCGACATTGACGAAACGGCTGGCGCGGGGGCGGGTCGGCATTCATCAGGCGACCTCGCGCGCGGCAGGTTGCGCGAGCACGATGCGCGGATCGCGCCCGAGCCAGAGCGACACGGCGATCTTGCCGTCGGAGGCCGGCTCCGGCGCCAGGTTCCGATGCAGCACGACGTCGAGACCGGCGGTCTTCATCCATTGCGTCACGGTCTCGGGCGCAAAGCCGAGCCGCCGGTGCGCGTGCTCGTCGCGCAGAAACTCGAGATCGTGCGGCGCGAAATCGACCACCAGCAGCCGCCCGCCGGGCCGCAGCACGCGGGCCGCCTCGTGGATCGCGCGCGCGCCATCGTCGAGGAAGTGCAGCACCTGATGGATGATGACCACGTCGAACGAATCCTTCGGCAGCGCGAGGTCGTAGATGTCGCCCTGGCGGACGCTGCAATGGCGCAGCCCCGCGCGGTCGAGCCGCGCGCGCGCCAGCGCCAGCATGTCGAGCGACATGTCGAGGCCGAGGCCGCGCTCGATCGCGGGACCGAACAGCTCGAGCATGCGGCCGGTGCCGGTGCCGAGATCGAGCAGCGAGCGCATCGGTCCGTACCGGCGAGCGCGCGCGCCGATCGCTTCCTCCACCGCCTCGTCGGCGACATGCAGCTTGCGGATGCGGTCCCATTCGGCGGCGTGCCGGCGGAAATAGGCCTGCGCGGCCGCGCCGCGCGCCGCGCGTACCGCCGTGAGCCGCTCGCGGTCGCGCAGCAGCGTGGCGTCGGCGGGATCGAGCCGGCCGATCAGCTCGCGCGCGAGCGCAGCCGCCCCGCCCTGCTCGCCCAGACGGAAGAACGCCCACGATCCTTCGCGGAACCGCTCGACCAGGCCGGCCTCGGCGAGCAGCCGCAGATGCCGCGAGATCCGCGGCTGCGACTGCCGCAAGATGTCGGTGAGTTCGGAGACCGTCAGCTCGGCCTCGCCCAGCAGCGCGAGGATGCGCAGCCGCGTCGCTTCGCCGGCGGCCTTGAGCGCGCCGTTGAGGGTCTCGAACGGAAGGTGGGCAGAACTGGACATGTGGTGGGCAGCGTTCCTTAACTCGATGCGCCTCGGCGCATTCACATAAAGATATCTTTATACGTTTAATCTGGAATTGCAAGCGGCAAGTGGGCAGGACCTCTTCCCCGCACAAGGCTCAATGCGCGAGGGCCCTTTTATCCGCAGGTCAATTGCGGTTCGTTACGCTGCAACACGTCAGCACCAAACCGAGAGCCGATCGTGGACGAAAACGCCTTTGGAATCCGGGACGGCGAGATCGCCGTCGAACTGCCCGACCGCTTCGACGCCTCGCTCTATTTCATCGGCCGCATCCGCACGCCCTGGAAGGAACGCGAGGACTGCCCGAAAAACGCCCGCGAATCCGACGCCGTCTGCACCATCGAGGTCGATCCGCGCTGGGCGCCGGCGCTGACCAAGGTCGAGACCCTGCAGCCACCTGGTCGTGCTCTATTGGATGGACCGGTCGCGGCGCGATCTGGTCCTGCAGGTGCCGCGCCATTACGGCGAGCGTTCGGCACCTTTTCGCTGCGGTCGCCGGCCCGGCCGAATCCCATTGCGTTATCCGTCGCCCGGCTGGTCGAGATCGACGGAACGAAGCTTCAGGTGGTCGGGCTCGACTGCCTCGACGGCACGCCACTTCTCGATATCAAGCCCTATTTCGCCTCGACCGACGCGGTTCCCGACGCCGTGGTCGGCTGGCACGCGGCCCGCAGGCGGTAGCCCGGCACCAAAATTCGCCCCGTTCACCGGCCGATTTCGCATTTGTGATGCCGCATCGCAGCATGAGAAAAGCCGTTATAAGGCAAATGGTTAGTTAACGGTTTCCGGAAAATCCGACAAATCTTCCGGCAGGTTTCCCCACCATGTTGAACCGGACCGCGCCGCGCAGCGACCAACCGGGACAAGGGGAGCGTAACCATGCACATCATTTCCAAAATCGCCGCTGCGGCGGCGCTTGCGACCGCGACTGCGGCCGCAACGCTGATCGCCGCCACCGCGTTTGCGAGCACCGCTTCGGCCAATCCGTTCGAGGCGCTGTTCGGCCAGCATCGTCCGCGCGGTACAGGCTCCGGCCTATCAGATCCAGGAACAGGATGACGACGCGGTCGCGGAAGACCGCAGCCAGTTCCGCCGCCAGATCGTCGACTACCGCACCAGCGAGGCGCCGGGCACGATCATCATCGATACGCCGAACACCTACCTCTACCTGGTCATGCCGGGCGGCAAGGCGATGCGCTACGGCATCGGCGTCGGCCGCGACGGCTTCACCTGGTCGGGCACCCAGACCGTCAACCGCAAGGCCGAGTGGCCGGACTGGACCCCGCCGGCAGAGATGCTGCAGCGCCAGCCCTACCTGCCGCGCTTCGTGGCCGGCGGCCCGGGCAACCCGATGGGCGCGCGCGCCATGTATCTCGGCTCGAGCATCTATCGCATCCACGGCACCAACGCGCCAAACACGATCGGCCAGCGTGTGTCCTCGGGCTGCATCCGGCTGACCAACGACGACGTGGAAGATCTCTACAGCCGCGTCAACGTCGGCACCAAGGTGGTTGTGATGCCGATCAACGGCAGCCGCCGCGCCGCTACCGCCGCGCCGATGCGGATCAACTGAAGCACATCTTCTCTCTCCGTTCGTTCCCGCGAAGGCGGGAACCCAGAGCACAACATTCGATGCCTGTGATGCTGGGTCCCCGCTTCCGCGGGGACGCACGGATAGAATGCGCCCTTATCGCCGGTCCCGTGTCGTGGAGCCCGCGCAGTTTCGGCTACTGCTCCGGCGTGAAGCCCGACGCCTTCACGGCCGGCGCCCAGAGCGCGGAGTCCGCCTTCTGGATGCGGCCGAGCTCGGCGGCCGAGGTGCCGGTCGGCTCGCAGCCCGAAGCCGAGCAGCCGCTCCTTGACCTCCGGCGACTGCACGGCCGCGACGATCGCCTTGTTGAGCCGCTCGACCACGTCGGCCGGCGTCTTGGCCGGCGCGAACACGCCGTACCAGCCGCTGCCCTCGATGTCGTAGCCGGCTTCCTTGAAGGTCGGCACATCGGGCAGGAACGGCGAGCGCTGCGCGTCGGAGGTCGCGAGCACGCGGATGCGGCCGGCCTTGTGCATGCTCCAGCAGATCGCTGGTGGTGGTGAAGACGATCGGCGATCTGCCCGCCGATCAGATCGGTCAGCGCCGCCGCCGAGCCGCGATAGCCGACGTGGCGCAGATCGAGACCCGGCGGCTCTTGGCCGAACGAGACGCGCGAAGAAATGCGGCAGCGTGCCGGCGGCCGGCGTGCCGTAGTTGCCCTGCGCCGGATTGGCCTTGACCCAGGCGACCAGCTCCTTGAGCGACTTCGGCCGGCACCTGCGGGCCCACGGCGACGGCGAAATCGAAGGTGGCGACCTGCGAGACCGGCTCGAAATCGGCGATCGGATCGTAGCCGCAGCGCCTTGTAGACGTGCTGATAGACCGACATCGGCGCGACCGGCGTGAGCAGCAGGGTCTTGCCGTCGGGCGCCGCAGCCTTCACCGCCTGCACGCCGAGCCGGCCCTGGCGCGCCGGTGCGGTTCTCGACGATGACCGGCTGGTTGAGCGCGGTGCGCAGCTGCTCGGCGATCAGCCGCGCCAGCGCGTCGCCGGAGCCGCCGGCGGCGAACGGGAAGATGATGCGGATCGGCTGCTCGCCGAGCCTGCGCCGTGGCGCCTGGACGGCAAGGGCCGCAGCCACGGCGGCAGGCCAGCGATGCGCACAGCTCGGCGATCATGGAATGTCCTCCGCAGCACTCTGCTCGACGTTTCACGTGAAACATCAGCTGATGGTTGACTTGCTTCACGTGAAACATTATGATCGGCGGCCGTCGCCAGCCTATGTCTCGCCCCCAGATACGTGCTCCACAGCTCCGCCGGCAACGTCGCTCTCGTCCCAGACGCCGATCAGGATGCCGCGCGCGCTGCGACTTGCCGCGCGCAGCCGCGCATCTGCTGCTCCGAGCGCGTCGTGCGCTGCGACAGCCGCAGGCCCCACTCGGCCAGCGCGGCGGCCAGCCGCTGGCGCTCGGCCTCGTAGGCCGGATCGGCGCCGAGATCGCGGAACTCGTTCGGGATCGCTGTCGCAGGTCGTACAGCATCGGCCGGAAGCCGACGGCGTGCACGTACTTCCAGCGCTTGTCGCGCGACCATGAACAGGCGCGCATCGCGCGGCTCGATGCCGAGCTTCGCCGCCACGGGCAGCATCGAATAGTCGTATTCGCTGATGGCGAAGCGGCGCCACTCGGCCGGCGCCTCGCCGCGCAGGAACGGCATCAGCGAGCGGCCCTCGAGCCGGTGCGACTGCTGCGGCCGGATCGGCGCCCAGCGCCTCCAGGAAGGTCGGCACCAGATCGATGGCCTCGACCAGCGCGTCGCACACCGTGCCGCGCGCCGCGTCGGCCGCGCGGCGACGGATCGTAGACGATCAGCGGGACCTTCACCGACGGCTCGTGGAACAGGTCCTTCTCGCCCATCCAGTGGTCGCCGAGATAGTCGCCGTGATCGGAGGTGAACACGATCAGCGTGTTGTCGCAGCAGCCCGCGCTCGCTCCATGAAGCGGAACAGCACGCCCGAGCTGATCGTCGATCTGCTTGATGAGGCCCATGTAGACCGGGATCACCTCGTCGCGCACCTCGTCGCGCGAGAAGCGTGCTGCCCACGCGCAGGTCCATGAACTCGCGATAGACGGGATGCGGATCGCGCGCGCTCCGTCCTCGCGAGCGCACGACGGGCAGCACGTCGTCGGCGCCGTACATGGCGTTGTAGGGCGCGGGCGCGATGTAGGGCCAGTGCGGCTTGATGTAGGAGAGATGCAGGCACCACGGCTGCGTCGCCGGCCTCGCGCATGAAATCCATGGCGCGCCGGGTCATGTAGGGCGTCTCGGAATCCTCCTCGCGCGACGCGCGCGGGCTTGCGCGCATGGCGCATGGCCCAGCCGGAGGCCAGCGCGTTGCCCTCGCCCTGCGCGGCATTGGCCCAGTCGTGCCAGGGATTGTCGCCGGCATAGCCCTTGTCGTTGAGATAGCGGTTGTAGCGCGGCACGCTGCGGATCGTAGCGCCCGTCGGGGCCGACCGCGTGCAGGCCGTCGTCGCGCTCGTAGGGATCGAAGCCGCATTCGGCGACGCGCACGCCGATGATCGAGTCGGGATCGATGCCGAGCCGCTCCATGCCCTCGCGGTCGGCGCGCATGTGCGTCTTGCCGACCAGCACGGTCCGCACGCCCGAGCGGGCGCAGGTAGTCGCCGAGCGTCATCTCGCCGACCTTCAGCGGCACGCCGTTCCAGGTCGCGCCGTGCGAGTGCACGTAGCGGCCGGTGTAGAAGCTCATGCGCGAGGCGCCGCACACCGGCGACTGCACGTAGGCGCGCGTGAAGCGCACGCCGCGCGCCGCCAGCGCATCGATGTTGGGGGTCTGCAGCGTGCGGATGGCCGTAGCAGGACAGGTAGTCCCAGCGCAGCTGGTCGCACATGATGAAGAGGATGTTCTTGATGGTCCGGCGCATGCTGTTCGTCGCTCTGGCGGGATGAGAGGGCGGCACTTTAGTAGCTGGAATAGCGGTCAAGTGTCACGAGGGCCGTGTCCCGGGCGCAGCGCAGCAAGGAGTGGTGCGCTGCAGACCCGGGACCGCTACAAACGCGGTGTCCTTTGCGGTCCCGGATCAGCGGTGCACCACTTCGTGCTGCACCGCGTCCGGGACACGAGTTATGGGTATTCCGGGCCGCCGATGGTTCCGGGGCCAGCCATGCCGGTAATCGCGTTGACACATGGGCGAAGCGGCCTACATTAGCGCCCGTTCCGAGGGGAGCTCCGGGCAAGGAGCTGAGAGACCGTCCGTTTCGGCCGCCGTCAGGGCCGAGGCACCGCGGGGACCCTTTGAACCTGATCCGGGTCATGCCGGCGAAGGGACAGGACACGTTTCCCATGGGCAATTCAGTCTATCTGGCGAAGCTGATCGGGCCGGTGTTGCTCGCGGTCGGCGATCGGGCCTGCTCGTCAACGCGCGAGCACTACCGCGCCATCGCCGAGGAGGTCCTGCGCAGCACCATGCGCTGATCTATCTCTCCGGCCTGCTCACGCTCACCGCCGGCCTGGCGATCGTGCTCGCGCACAATGTCTGGACGGCGGACTGGCGCATCCTCATCACGCTGCTCGGCTGGCTCGCCGTCATCGGCGGCGCCGTGCGCATCGTCCATCCGCAGACGCACGCAGGATGTCGGCCGCCGGATGCTCGACAGCCCGCACGCCTTGACGATCGCCGGCGCGGTCTGGCGGGATCGTCGGCGCTCGTGCTCTGCTTCTTCGGCTATTTCCGCTAACTCGACAGCGCCCGCGAAACGGGAGCGAACACAATGAACATCCACGATCTCCGAAACCGACATCGCGACGCCCAAGGTCACGACCGGCCCGCTGCCGGCCTCGCGCAAGGTCTATGCGAAGCCCGACGACGGCGCCCGACCTGCGCGTGCCGGTGCGCGAGATCGTGCTCTCCGACAGCGTCCGGCGAGCCGCCGGTGCCGGTCTACGACACCACCGGCCCCTACACCGACCACGACGTCACCATCGACGTCGAGCAGGGCCTCACGCGCGCCCGCACCGCCTGGGTGAAGGAGCGCGGCGGCGTCGAGGAATACGACGGCCGCCCGATCAAGCCGGTCGACAACGGCAACGTCACCGGCAAGCATCTCGCGCGCGCGTTCCCGACCGATGCACCAGCCGCTGCGCGCGCTGCGACGGCAAGCCGGTCACGCAATACGAATTCGCGCGCGCCGGCATCATCACCAAGGAGATGATCTACGTCGCCGAGCGCGAGAACCTCGGCCGCAAGCAGCAGCTCGACCGCGCGGAAGCGGCGCGCGCCGACGGCGAGAGCTTCGGCGCGTCGGTGCCGCTGTTCGTCACGCCGGAATTCGTGCGCAGCGAGATCGCGCGCGGCCGCGCCATCATCCCGTCCAACATCAACCACGCCGAGCTCGAGCCGATGATCATCGGCCGCAACTTCCTCACCAAGATCAACGCCAATATCGGCAACTCGGCCGTGACCTCGTCGGTCGAGGAAGAGGTCGAGAAGATGGTGTGGGCGATCCGCTGGGGCGCCGACACCGTGATGGACCTCTCCACCGGCCGCAACATCCACAACACCCGCGAATGGATCATCCGCAACGCGCCGGTCCCGATCGGCACCGTGCCGATCTACCAGGCGCTGGAGAAGGTCGACGGCGATCCGGTCAAGCTCGACTGGGAGTGCTACAAGGACACGCTGATCGAGCAGTGCGAGCAGGGCGTCGACTATTTCACCATCCACGCCGGCGTGCGGCTCGCCTACGTGCCGCTCACCGCCAACCGCGTCACCGGCATCGTCTCGCGCGGCGGCTCGATCATGGCGAAGTGGTGCCTGTCCCGGCACAAGGAGAGCTTCCTCTACGAGCGCTTCGACGAAATCTGCGACATCATGCGCAAGTACGACGTGTCGTTCTCGCTCGGCGACGGCCTGCGCCCCGGCTCGATCGCCGACGCCAACGACCGCGCGCAGTTCGCCGAGCTCGAGACCTGGGCGAGCTCACCAAGATCGCCTGGGACAAGGGCTGCCAGGTGATGATCGAGGGCCCCGGCCACGTGCCGCTGCACAAGATCAAGATCAACATGGACAAGCAGCTCAAGGAGTGCGGCGAGGCGCCGTTCTATACGCTCGGGCCCGCTCACCACCGACATCGCGCCGGGCTACGACCACATCACGTCGGGCATCGGCGCCGCCATGATCGGCTGGTTCGGCTGCGCCATGCTCTGCTACGTGACGCCGAAGGAGCATCTCGGCCTGCCCGACCGCGACGACGTCAAGGAAGGCGTGATCACCTACAAGATCGCGGCGCACGCCGCCGACCTCGCCAAGGGCCATCCGGCGGCGCAACTGCGCGACGACGCGCTGTCGCGCGCGCGCTTCGACTTCCGCTGGGAGGACCAGTTCAACCTCGCGCTCGACCCCGACACCGCGCGCGAGTACCACGACGAGACGCTGCCGAAGGAGGCGCACAAGGTCGCGCATTTCTGCTCGATGTGCGGGCCGAAGTTCTGCTCGATGAAGATCACGCAGGACGTGCGGGACTATGCGGCGACGCTCGACGACAAGGAGAAGGCGGCGGGGCGGCGGGAGCCGGCATGGCGCAGATGCGGAGAAGTTCCGGCAGATGGGCAGCGAGGTGTATGTGGAGGCGGAGAAGGTGAAGGAGAGCAATAAGGCGTTGTAGCCGGATCGATGCGTGCCGACGCTCATCTTCATTGCCGGCCCCAACGGAGCCGGCAAGACGACGTTCGCGAACGAGTATCTTTCGGCAGACGAAAGGCGCTTTGAATTCGTCAATGCAGACGAAATTGCGCGCGGGTTGGCGGAGGCGGGATTTCAAACTCCGTCTGATGTTCTCGCCGGGCGCATGATGCTGGAGCGAATTGATGATCTCATCAAGGCAGGCGCAGACCTCGTCGTGGAGACCACGCTCGCGAGCCTGACTTACGCGCGAAAGATTCCCCTGTGGCGCCGGCAAGGCTATCTCGTGACGCTGGCTTACCTGCGCCTGCCATCTGTCGAAGATTCGATGGCCCGGGTGCGCAGAAGGATGGCCGCCGGCGGCCATGGCAT
>CAWJKL010000008.1:0-22551 GCA_963843475.1 uncultured Alphaproteobacteria bacterium
CGCTCGCCGACTGGCGCAGCAACATCGTCGTGGTGCCGACGAAATCGCCGATCAAGTCGTTGAAGGATTTGATGGAGCGGGTGAAGGCCGCGCCACGCGCCGTGTCATGGGCAGGCGACTCGCCGGCGGCAATGACCACATGCTCTCGGCATCGATCGTGCAGGCGTCCGGGGTCGATCCGCGCCAGACCAACTACATCGCGTTCTCCGGTGGCGGCAATTCGCTGGCGTCGATCCTCGGCGGCCAGGTCACGGTGGGCGTCGGCGGGTACAGCGAACTGATCGAACAGGTGAAGGCCGGCAACTTGCGCGCGCTGGGCGTTTCCGCCGTCGATCGGGTGGCTGGTGTCGATATGCCGACCTTGCGCGAACAGGGCGCGGACGTGTCGTTCTCGAATTGGCGTGGCGTGGCGGCGCCGCCCAAAGCTCACCGACGAGCAACGGCAAGCTTATCTCGCGCTGATCGACAAGGTCGGTCAAATCGCCAACCTGGAAGGCCGAGCTTGAGAAGAATGGCTGGGTCGACTCTTATCTCCCCGGCAACGCCTTCGGAACCTATGTCACGGACGAGACCAAACGTGTCACCGCCTTGCTGACAACGCTCGGCCTGATCAAGTGAATGAGTAAACGTTTCGGACGAAGCCCACCACAGCGCCGACACGCGCGGCAAGACCAGCGCCGTGGCGATGGCGCTCGCCGTCATGGCGCTGGGTGCGTTCGTCGCCTACGACAGCGCGACGGGACTGACGGGACCGGGCTATGCGCAGGTCGGCCCCGGTGTGTTTCCGGTCATCGTCGGCATTGGGTTGCTGCTGGCCGGCGCCGGCCTGCTGACACAGGCCATCCGCCGCCAGTGGCGCGTCACCTGGATCGACCTCGCGCCTTCCGCTGGTTCTGGCCCAAGCGCCGCCTCACTGCGCGGCCTGATGCTGGTCGCCGCCGCGCTCGCGCTCAACGTCGTGCTGTTTGCGCCGCTGGGCTTCATCGCGGCATCGGCGGTGTTGTTTGCCTGCGTCTCCGCCGCCCTTGGCAGCAAGCGCTTCATCCTCGACGTCGTGGTCGGAGTTGGCCTGGCCGCGATCATCTATGTCGTATTTGCCAAGGGACTTAGCCTGCAACTTCCGGCCGGCGATCTCTGGGACGAGCCTCCCGTGGACGCGCTGACGCCCCTGCTCCACGGCTTCTCCGTTGCACTCACCCCGCTGAACCTGTTGTGGGCGCTGATCGGCGTCACCCTTGGCACCGCGGTCGGCGTGCTGCCCGGCATCGGTCCGGCACTCACCGTCGCGATGCTGTTGCCGGCAACCGGCAAGCTCGATCCGGTCGGCGCCTTCATCATGTTCGGCGGCATCTATTACGGCGCCATGTACGGCTCGTCGACGACGTCGATCCTGCTCAACACGCCGGGCGAGAACTCCTCGGTCGTGACCGCGATCGAGGGTCACCAGATGGCGAAGAACGGCCGCGGCGCGGCGGCGCTTGCGACCGCCGCGATCGGGTCGTTCGTCGCCGGCACGCTCGCGACCGTTGCGCTGGCGCTGTTCGCGCCCGTCGTCGTCACGTTCGCGCTGGAATTCGGCCCTGCCGACTATTTCGCACTGATGCTGCTGGCCTTCACCACCGTCACCGCCGTGCTCGGCTCGTCGATGCTGCGCGGGGTCGTCAGCCTGCTGTTCGGCTTGGCGATTGGGTTGGTCGGCATCGACATGCAGACCGGCCAGGCCCGGCTCACGCTCGGATTGCCGCAGCTGCTCGACGGCATTCCCGTGGTCATCCTCGCGGTCGGGCTGTTCGCCGTTGGCGAAGCGCTGTTCGTCGTGTCGCGCGCGGCGACCGCCACGGAGACGATCATTCCGGTGCGCGGACGCATCTGGATGACCCGGAACGAGTGGAAACGATCCTGGAAGCCGTGGCTGCGCGGCGCCGCGTATCGGATTCCCATTCGGCACGCTGCCGGCGGGCGGCGCCGAGATTCCGACCTTCCTGTCTTACGCGGTCGAGAAGAAGCTCAGCAAGCATCCGGAAGAATTCGGTCACGGCGCGATCGAGGGCGTCGCGGGTCCGGAGGCGACCAACAATTCCGCCGTGACCGGCGTGCTGGTGCCGCTGTTGACGCTCGGACTACCGACTTCGGCCACCGCCGCGATCATGCTGGTCGCGTTTCAGCAATATGGATCCAGCCGGGGCCCCTGCTCTTCGCGCGTAATCCCGATCTGGTCTGGGGCCTGATCGCGTCGCTTTGTATCGGTAATGTGATGCTGCTCGTGCTCAACCTGCCGCTGGCCGGCGTTTGGGTGCGCCTGCTCGCGATCCCGCGGCCGTGGCTCTATGGCGGCATCCTCGTCCTCGCGAGTCTCGGCGTCTACAGCCTGCACGGCTCCGTGTTTGATCTCGGCATTCTCTACGCCGCCGGCGCGCTCGGCTACGCGATGCGATGCGCCGACATTCCGATCGCACCGGCCATCATCGGCCTCATTCTCGGGCCGTTGGCGGAACAACAGTTCCGCCGCGCCGTCGCGATCAGCCAGGGCGATCTGACGGTGTTCTTCACGCGACCGCTCTCGGCGACAATCCTGGTGGTCGCGGTTGCGGCGCTGCTCGTGCCGGTGGCGACGGCGTATTGGCAGCGACGACGCAGCAATCAGGCGGCAGCGCGCGCGGCCACCTGATGCGCGCTTCATCGCGTTCTGCGCTCAGTGATGCCTAGTAATTAAGGTGTGGAAGCAGGGCAGACCGACGTCGTCTGATTTTACGACTTGCCCCGCGGTCTCTCAGACCACCTCGCGCTGGGCGATCATCAATCGACCAGCCAGCAACTCGCACTCGTTGGCGATGTCGATCCAAACATCGCGGATATTGACGAGCGACTGCACATAATGTCGTCGTCCGCCTCTTCGGCGACCAGTGCACAAAATCGAGCAATGCTCCAAGCGTCCGCCGCGCGTACCGCCATTGCCGCCCCCGCATATGACATGCGCCGCAAAGTCACATGTCCCCCTGTCCCGACGTGATCGGTATCGCGTCATTGTGTCTCAATGTTGGAATCCAGAAACACAATGATCGATAACGTCTCCTGATCAGACACCGCTTTGTGCGGACATGTTGTGCGCCGTGGCGCGAGCTCCGGCCAAATGTTGCGGCGGTGCCCTCGCGGATGCATCTGGTGGTTGGAGCCCGCACGCCGTCGAAAGATCTTCGACGCAAGATTTTTTTGGAACGAAGTGCGCCGTGCATTGTTGTTGACGCTAGCAAGCACGGCCAGGACCTGCCCCATACACTCCAGGGTTCTGCCCGTGTAAGCCAAAGCCCCGCTCACCGAGCGGGGCTACTTTTTGGCGGCCGATGCGCACATGCGAGAGTATCATGTGGCGGCGTCACAAGCAGCGCCGCGCATCACGCCGGCCACCATGCCACCACTCCTGTTCAACTCAAGCGCGGTCTTGGTCGGCCGCAACGGCTTCTTGTGTCGGTAGGGCCACACCGGTTGCCTTAATTGCTGCTGTGCGGAACGATTTCGGCCGCCCATCGTTCGAGGGCGTGTGTGTACCGCGCCAGCGGGGGGCGCATGCCGAGTTCCGCAGTACTATCGCGAGCAAGCCAAAGTTCTGTTGATGCTGATGCTGGCGATGCGCAATTCCAAGCGTGCAAAGAAGGTCGAAGCCAAGGCCCGTGAATATCTCGCCCAGGCCGCTCTACCGGAGCAGGACCGTCAACGAGATGAACACGGTGCTCGAGGAGTTCAACAACTCCCAATTGCGCAAGGGGCGCGCGAGACCGAGCGCGTACGCCCAAAATAGCCGCCATCGACAGCGATCACATGCGCCGATAGTGGTAGGGCGCGTCCTCCTGCAGCTTCGTCAGCGCGGTGACGACCGCCGATCGGGGGCCAGGTGGCAAACCGGGTCAGTCGCGGCAGCGTCGCCCGTCAGCGCGAAAGCCTGGCAGCGGCATCCGCCGAAATCCTGATCGCGACGAGGGCAGCTCGCGCAAGGCTCCTTCATCCACGCCGTACCGCGGAACGCGTTGAAGGCCGGGGACTGTTCCCAGATCTCCACCAAGCGAATGATCGCGCACCGACCAGAATTCGAGGCTCGGAATGCTCTCCGCCGCATGACACGGCAGGACCTTGCCGGAAGGCGTCACATTGAGCGAGCGACGGCCCCAGCCGCCAACGCAGGGCTTGGGATAACGGGCGTAGTAGTCGGGCACGACCGCGTCGATGACGATCCGACCGTGATGGCGTGCGCGCAATTCGTCCACCAACGTCACCGCGCGATCGACCTGCTCGCGCGTGGGAAGCAGGCCGGACCGGTTCTTCAGCGCCCAGCCGTAGTATTGCACGTGGGCGATTTCGACCCGGCCGGCGCCTAACGCCAACGCAAGCTCGACCATGTCGCCGACCCGGTCGATATTGGCGCGATGGATGACGGCGTTGACGGTCAGCGGCAGCTTCCGTTCGACGACGTCTCTCGCCAGTTCGAGCTTGCGGGTGAAGGCGCCGTCGTATCCGGCGATATGGTCTGCCGAGGACGGGATGCTGTCCTGGATTGATACCTGGACGTGATCGAGCCCCGCCTCCATGAGCTGGTCGAGCCTGCTCGTCGTCACGCCGACGCCGGAGGTGATGAGATTCGTGTAGAGCCCGGCGGCGTGCGCCGAGGCCGTGATCTCGACGAGATCGCGCCGGGCACGCGGGTTCGCCTCCTGACAGGTGAATCTGCAACACGCCCATTGCCGATGCTTCCTTGAAGACGCGAGCCCAGGTCGCGGCATCAAGCTCGTCGGTCGCGGCGGTCGAGAGCGAGCGGATTGGAGCAATAAGGACATCCCAGCGGGCAGCGGTGGGTCAGCTCCGCCAGCAACCCGAGCGGCTTCGGCAGAGTTGCGCGGAGCCACACTCGCCACGTCACAGCTCCAGGAGCCGCTTGTCGGCGAGCCCGCGCAGCAGCGCCGTCACGTCGGCCAGTATGCGCTCGCGCGGGGCCGAAAAGGCCTTTGCCAGATCGTCCACGATTTCCGTCAAGGTCGCCTCGCCGGTGCAGCGCTTGATGATCTCGACGGCGATCGCGTCGGCCTTGAACACGCGCTCGGGTCCCAACAAGGTCCAGCCATGGGCCTCGTTCTGCACGAGACGCACGCCGCGCGGCAGGCGCGGGTGGGCATCGGGCAGGATGGACTGATTGTCGTCGCTCATGCGCGGACCTCAGTCTTTCGGCACGAAGGCGCCCGGCGGGATATGCCTGGGCTCGACGTAGGCGTGGTGGAGCGCGTCGAGCATGGCCCACAACACGTCGCATTTGAATTCGAGCGCCTTGAGGACCGGCTGCTGCGTCTCGGGCGTCTTGGCGTGCCGTTTGACGTAGGCCAGCGCAAAATCGGAATCGCGCGCGGCCTGCGGCGGACGCTTGACGAAATAGGCAAGCGTGTCGGCGGCTCACGAAGTCGTAATTTCGCAACATGCCCTCGAGCCGCTCGCTGATGATCTCCGGCGAGAACAGCTCGGTGAGGCAGGACGCCACCGCTTCGAGCAGCGTCTTCTCGCGGGCGAAATGCACATAGGCGTCGACTGCAAATCGCGTTGCAGGCAGCAGGCCGCGTTCCGAGACGACATAATCGCGATCGAGCCCAAGCCCGCCGGTCAAGCGGAGCCAGCGCTCGATGCCGCCCTCATTCTCGCCATCGCCGTCGTGATCGACCAGCCGGCTTCGCCAATTGCGTCGCAGGTCCGGATCGCTGCAACGCGCGATCAGGTTGGCGTCCTTGATGGGGATCATCGCCTGATAGTAGTAGCGGTTGAGCGCCCAGGCCTGGACCTGACCCTTGGTGCACCGACCGCCATGCAGAAGATGATGGAACGGATGCAGGCGGTGGTAGCGGCGGCTCCCGATGTCCCGCAGTCGCGCCTCAAGTTCGTCTTCGGTCAGCGGACCCGTCACAGCGCGACCTCCAGTCCGTCTTCGGCAATTTCCCAGCCCTTGCTGATCACGTGCGCGTGCTCCGGCGATCCTTCCACCAGGATGGGATTGGTGTTGTTGATGTGGATATAGATGCGCCGGCCCGCAGATCCTTGAGCACGTTGAGCGATCCGTCCTGCCCGTCGATCGCCATGTGACCCATGCGCCGGCCGGTCTTGTTTCCGGTTTTGGTCGCGATCATCTCGTCGTCGCGAAACAGCGTGCCGTCGAAGAACACGACATCCGCCCGCTCCATTCGCTCCCGCATTCGCGGGGTGACGGCGGCCGCGCCCGGGATGTAGATCAGCCGCGCCCCGCCGGCACTCAGCTCCACCCCGACGGTGCCGGCGCTTTCGCTCATCGTGTCCGGGCTCTCGCCTTCCAGATAAAGCGGCACCTTACCCGGAACGGCGAAGAGCTCGGCCTGCGAGGCCGCCGGGAAGCGCACAGGTTTGATCGAGGGCAACGGTCCGGCGTTGCACGACATCGGACGCCAGGACGCCGAACACGCTGTTGTCTCCGAGCACGGCCAGCGTCGCTGCCGACGCGAACAGCGTGAAAGCCTCGCGCTCGCGCAGGCTCAACAGGCCGGTCACCTGATCGATCTCCGCACCGGTGAGAAGGACCGCCTTGATCGGGCTGCCACGCGTGTCGCCACGCGGATGCAAAGATGGCGAGCGGCGAAGCTGTTCCGGCAGGTCGGGTGATGCATTGATCAGCAGCCAGTCCTCGCCATTGGCTGAAATGGCGAGGCTAGCTTGCGTGCGCGGCTTGACGCGCCGGTCACCCGCCCATGCCAATCGGCATACCGGGCAACGGCAGTTCCATTGGGGGAAACCTCCACCCGCCGCCGAGCCAAGCACGATGGCGGTGAGGCGCCGCATCCACCAGCGATGTTCTAGAACTCGGCCGGCAGATAGCCGTTGATCTCGAGACCAAGGCAGATTTCAACGAGGATCGGTGTCGTCCAAGCCATGGTTGTTTTCCTCGTCCCTGCGTCCCTGACTGGGACGCTTCAACTCCGTCAGACTACACGGAGGTGGGCTTTCGCCACAAGCGGGCAACCTATCCCTTTGGGTGCACGGCAGAACCTCGCAAGCATGTGACCGGGTTCAGCGCCGGTAACCAGAGACGGCACCGTGGCACCTTCGGATCGCCCAGTGCCGCCCGCTAGCCTTCAATCCGGCGTTCCGCAGCCCCAAAAGGAAGCGGGAGCGATCGGACGGGTTTGCGAATACCGTATTCTTTTCGACATGATCGCCGGAAAGGTCGGGTTGCAGGGTCAGCGTGTGCGCCAGCGCCTGCCTGGCTTCCTCAATCCGGCCCAGCAGCCCCAGTGATACGGTCATCAGGCGCCATGCGCCCGCGTGATTGGGATGCAATTCCGACGTCGCGCGGCACACCGCGATCGCCTCTTCGTAACGCTCGAGCGCAAACAGCGCCATGTACCGCACGGTCGGTGCGTAGAAGGCGAGGAACGGATCGCGCGGGCTCAGCCGCTCGGCCTGCTCCAACGCTTGCAGGCCGCGCTCCGGATCGCCGCCACAGGCCAGCGCGTAGCCAAGCCCGGCGTACCCGAGCGCAAAGCTCGGATTCTGCTCGACCGATGTCGAGAGGTGAGTCACGGCCTGTTCGGAACGGCGGCGCCGTGCATGTCCCATCCCGAGTACGAGATGGGCCCACGGATCGTCGCGATCGAGCGCTATCGCTCGCGCACCGCAATCGAGCGCCTTGTCCGTGAACTCGCTGATCGGGCTCCCGACCACCAGATTGAACAGGCTCACATAGGTCCAGCCCAACAGCGCGTGCGCATGGGCGTAGTCGGCGTCGATCGCGATCGCCTGTTGCAACAGCTCCTGCGCGCGCCGCTGCTCGGGTGCGCTCGCGCGCCACATGTGCGGCAGCGCCTGCAACACCAGATCCCACGCATCGACACTCTGGGGCGGTTTGCGGCAAATCCGCGCTGCTTCGGCGACAAGGATTTGCGGGCCGACCGAGCCGATGACCTTGTTGGTGATGTCGTCCTGCAATTCAAAGACGTCGGCGAGCTCGCGGTCGTACCGGTCCGCCCACAGATGCACGCCATGCGCGGCGTCGACCAATTGTCCGGTGACGCGCACCTTACCGGCGGCCTTGCGCACGCTGCCTTCGAGAACGTACCGGACGCCAAGCTGACCTGCGACGTTGCGAACGTCCACCGTTTCACCCTTGAACCCGAAGGTGGAATTGCGGGCGATCACGAAGAACCATCGCTGACGGGACAGCCCGGTGATGATGTCCTCGGTCAGCCCGTCCGCGAAATATTCCTGCTGCGGGTCACCGCTCAGATTTTGAAAAGGCAACACCGCGATCGAAGGCTTGTCTGGCAATGCAAGCTTCGGCGCATCCGCGACGTCTTGCAGAAGCTCACGCCTCGACCACCGGCTTGCTGCTCCCGGCCGGCTGCCGCCGTCACCCTCGATCGCTCCGACAAAGCGGAAGCCCCGTTTGGGCAGTGTGCGGATGAGGCGCTGGCTTTCGCCGCTGTCACCGACGGCGCGGCGCGCCGCGCTGATACAGGTACTCAACGCCGCCTCCGAAATAACCCGACCTTGCCAGATCGCGTCGATCAGCTCGTCCTTGCTGACGACCCGGTCGCGGTTGCGGATCAGGAGGAGCAACAGGTCGAACACCTGCGGCTCGATCCGGACGGCCTGCCCAGCCCGGCGCAGCTCGTGCCGCCCGAGATCGATCTCAAACTCGCCAATCGGAAGTCCAAGGGTTCGCCCTGCCAAATAGGTCGCTTTTCCGGGGATATTCGGCCCGGCGACGCCGTCACCGAGCGCGCGCACGATAGCACTAAGGAAATCCTCAGAAAATCTCCAAGCGGACCAAGGCGTCCCCCTCAAGCCTATCGGGCAATTCGCCTTTAGTGACGCGCCGATGACGGGGCGCCCGCAACAGCTCCCGTGTCCATCAGCGCCGAAAACTGCACGGGTTTGCTGAACTCGTGCGCACATTTTGGAGGCATGCCATGCACCCCAAGATTGCCGCTTATATAAGCGTCTCGCAGCACGCTTTCGACGAACGCGAGCCCAGTACTTTTGTCCTGGGTACCGCGGCGGTTATCTACGCCGTCGCCGTCCTGGCCATGATCGCAAAGCTCGCCAGCATGCGCCGAGTTCACACGGCCACCGGCCGGACCAGGGCACCCCCTTCGGATTGTCGCACGCATCGGCGGCCAAGCACGCGCATAAGTCCTCCAAACCGGCGGGCTCCCCTCGAAGTCACGCTGTCGGCCGCGCCGACGCCGTCACAGGAGAATGACATGTTCGAGTTCGAAACGTCGATGTCGCGTCCATCCGCCCACGAGCTCCATATGCGGGCCCGCCGCGAGCAAGCCCGGGTCGTCAACGCGTTTCTGTCCCGTGCTGCGCGCAAGCTCGTGGAGTGGCTCGGCATTCTCGCCCGCAACGCAACGATGCTGGCGCGCCAGCTGGCGGCCGAGTGGCGGCTGCGGCGGGACATTCACATGCTCCGGCAGCTTCACGACCGCGACCTCAGCGACATGGGCCTGGGGCGCGGCGAGATCACGTCGAGCGCGTCGTTCGTCACGGAAGAACTCCACGGGCAGCGCGCGTCGCGCCCGCTTTATCCCGGCGACCATTAAGCGCGCCGCGTAGCCGATCGCCGCGACGATCGGCCACACTCGTCCCGAACGGGAGGTCGCATCGGCGCACCACCCGGCGGGAACGCCCGATTGGGTTCCCAGCTGCACGAATGATCGGCATTTCGCTGTATTTTGACGCGATTGGCGCACGTTTCAGCACGGCCTGGCGAGCCAGCCTTGGTACGCTTGCGCAGCTGGCCTCCAATGAAGGCCAGCGATCCATGGTGGGAGACGCTTCGAGGTCCGCTGGAACCAGCAACGGATCACATAGCATCATGACCGTGAAGACCCCCGCCCGATTTTCGCGACCTGTCAGCCGTCGCACCGTCTGTCTCGGCCTTGGCGCCACGACCCTATCAGCGCGGCAGTGACGGCACGCACCGGTGAATGGCCCGACCGGCCCGGTCACAGTCGTCGTACCGTTCGCGCCGGGCGGCAACACCGACATGATGGCGCGGCTGTCGTCGCAGTATCTCGCGAGCAAGCTCGGCCAACCGTTCGTGATCGAGAATAGCGCGGCGGCGGCGGCGCAGTCGGTGCGATCGCGGTCTCACGCGCCGCACCCGACGGCTACACGCTACTGTTCGGCGCCTCGACGCAGGTCGTCAACATCCCGATGCTGCAGAAGGTCGTTTACTCGCATCGGGACTTCACGCCGATAAGTATCTTTGGCGCCGGTCCATATCTGATCGGCATCAAATCGTCGCTGCCGGTCAACACGTTGCACGAATTCATTGCATACGTTAAAGCCCGTCCGGGCGAGTTCAATTATGGCACGGCCGGAGTCGGCGGCAATGTGCATCTCAACAGCGCACTGTTCCTGTCACGTGCTGGGCTCGACATGACGGCGATCCCCTACAAGAGCGGCGCACCGGCCATGGCCGGCCTCGTCGCGGGCGAAGTCGAAATGTATTTCGGCAACGCCTCCGAGCTCATGCTGCACACCGAGACCAAGTCGGTCCGGATCCTCGCGATCTCGACGCAGCAGCGGATCGCGCAACTGCCCGACATCCCCACGGTCGCGGAAACGTTTCCGGGCTTCGATACGTCATCCTGGAACGGCTTCCTGGCTCCGGCCGGAACGCCGACGCCGATCCTGGAGACGGTCGAGAAGCTCGTTATCGCCGCGGCGCAAGGAGCCGGCGATCGTCGAGCGCCTCAATCAGCTTGCGATCCTGCCGTTCGGCACCACGCGGGACGAGTTCGAGAAAGCGATCGAGCAGTCGCGCATCATCAATCGCGAAAGCATGAAGGCCGCCGCGCTCCCGCTCATGGAATAGACTGACCCGCGTCGCCTTATTCCGGCGCGACACATTGTCAGTGTGCGCACGCCGGGCCGGCCATCATCGCGAAGGGAGCGTCGGCCACGGCTCTTCCCGGGGCAGAACGCCACGCCGAACGGCTATCGGAATGTCGGAATGGCGTTGAGCGCCGGCTGAAAGTCGTGCGACTATTCGGCCGATAAGAACAACAACGACCTAGGTGAGGAACGCCATGCTTCGGACCATGTCACTGGTCGTTGCGATCCTGTGCACCGGCCTGACCACGGCGCAGGCGCAGACCTACCCGGACCGGCCGGTGCGGGTGTCGTCGGCTTCGCCGCCGGCAGCGGCCCGGACATCCAGGCCCGCACGGTCTCACTGCGCTCGGCAACAGCCTCGGTCAGCAGTTCTACGTCGAGAACCGGCTCGGCGCGAACGGCACGATCGCGGCGCGCGCGGTCGCGACAGTCCAAGCCCGACGGCTATTCGCTGCTGTTCTCCAGCTCGTCGATCATCTCGACGCCCTACATCTACAAAAACCTCGGCTACGACACGATGACCGATCTGCGGCCGATCGCCACCGTCGGCGAGCTCGACGGCATCTTCATGCTGGTCGACGCGAAATCGCCGATCAAGACGGTGGCGGACTTCATCGCCCAGGCCAAGAAGGAAGTCAGCGCCTATGGCTCGCCGGGTGTCGGCAACGGCCTGCATCTGACGACCGAGATCTTCGCCAAGAAGGCCGGCATCAAGCTGCAGCACATCCCGTATCGGGGCGCGTCCGAGGTCATGACCGCACTGCTCGGCGGCAGCGTGCAGATGATGTTCGTCACGCCGCCGTCGTCCATCGGCCTGATCAAGGAAGGACGGGTCCGCCCGCTGGCGTTTACCGGCACCAAGCCGTTCCCGGTGACCCCCGAGGTGCCGCTGATGAAGGACCTTGTGCCCGGCTACGAGTCGCAGGGATCGTGGGGCATGTTCTTCGCGCCCGGCAAGACGCCGGACGCCATCGTCGAAAAGCTCAACGCCGAGATCCGCAAGGCGCTGCAGCTGCCGGCCGTGATCGACATCATGCAGCGCGACGGCTACATCCCCGACAACCGCGATGCGGCGGCCGCCGCCGCATTCTTCCGCAAGGAGGTGCTGCAGGCCGCCGAGGCCGTGAAGGCCGCCGGCATCCAGCCGAACTGAACGCGCCACTACCCGACGGCGTTGAGCGGCTTGCCGCCGGCGGTCGCGGGCTTGGCGCTGACCAGCACGAAGGCGATCACGCAGTCCTCGGTGCCGCGGTTGACCCAGTTATGGATCGTGCCGCGCTGTACCAGCGCGTCGCCGGCCTTGAGCTTCACGACGACATTGTCGTCGAGCTCCATATCGATCTCGCCCGAGATCACCACCGCATAGTCGATCGAATCGGTGCGGTGGTTGCGCGGAACGACACCCGGCTCATACCGCACCATGCGGAACACCGTTCCGCCCTCGACAGTGGTTCCGAACGAGCCCGACGTCGGATCGTCGTCGCCGTCGTTGTCGACCGGGAAGCCCTTGGTCGACCACACCACGCACGACGAAATGCCCGGGCGGCTGCTGATGATATTCTTGGCGCCCTCGTCGATCTTGACGACGGCGCGGCCGTCCTTGTCGTGCCCGGTGACAACGCGGCGAAGTTGCAGCTTCATGGCGCAATACCTTCTGTTGCTCCGATCGAGCCCGTCAGCGCGCGGCGGACGGATGGCGCTTGAGGAACGACAGGAACACCTCGGCGATCCGGGGTTCCTTGGAGAACCAGTCCTTCTGATCCCAGGTCGGCAACAGGTCGTTGTCGGGCCTTTTCTCGACCACGTCGTCGATCAACTCGCTGTTGGCGATCAGTCGGTGCGCCTTCTGCGCCGCCACCGGCGTGTGCACCTGGTCGTTGCCCGCGATCATGCAGACCGGAATCTTGAGCGACCGGCAGATGCGTCCTCGGTCGCGCCTACCACCGGAAGGTGGCGTCGTCGAGGAAACGCTTTCTCCACATCGCCATCGTGTCGATGAAGGCCTGCGGCGCCATGCGCATCAAACGATCACGATTGGACGGCCGCGCCTGGATACATTCGGCGAAGTGCTCGGACGAGCACACCGCCTCCATGCCGCCCCTCTCCGCCAAGCTCGATGAATGCGCCATAGTACTGCTGCGACAGCTTCTCCACCGCATGCGCGCCGCCGGTGCACGCGCCACAGCAACAGGCCGTTCACGCTCTTCGGGTGCCGCAACGCAAACAGCAGCGCCAACCGCGCACCCGGCAGACGATCCGCCGGCACAGATCGGGTAGGCGCCAAATTCCTTGCACAACGATCGAAATCATCCGCCCAGATTTCATGCTTCGGACGCGATCGGCTCAACTCCCACGTCCGACCCGCCGCAGTTGCGCCGATCGTGCAAAGCGACCCGGTACCCCGCACTCGCCATTCGTTCCGCAAGCGACACAAGTTCGCCAAACCCCCGCCGGCTGCCAGGCGTGAACGCGATCCAAGGACCGTTTTCCCGAACACGCGATAGTTCAGGGTGACGCCACGTATTGTTGCTTCCGGCATAGCGCTTCCTTTGCAAGGCCCGGGCGGTCCCGCAGCCATTTACATGACTAGGTGATCTTCAAGTCATCGTCCGGGTGACAACACCGGAAGCGGCGGCTCGACGCCTTTGTCGAGCTGCATGTCGAATACGGTGAGCATGGCGGCCGTGCCCGCATAGCTGCCCATCAAGGAGGCGATGTCCACGAGCGCGCGCGTACCGAAGACTTCATGTGCACGCCGATAGGTCTCCGGCGTCACCTTACGTGACAGGAATGCCTCGCGTCCCAATTGGATGATAACCGCATCCGTCGGATCGAGCGCATCGACCGGGCTTCCAGAGCCTGATCGCCTCAATGGTTTGGCGCGGGACGCCCTCGCGCACGGCTACGGCCTCATGCGCCGCCCATTCGAACTGGCTGTCGCAGCAGCGCGCGGTGATCAAGATCGCCACCTCGCGGACGCGACCGCTGTATCCGGCTTCCACGCGCAGATAGCGCCCCACCGGGGCACCAAGCTTGGCCAGGGTTGGACTGTGCAGTTTGATCCCGCCGGGGCCGCGCAAGCCACGAATACTGTGACCGCCCTTCTGGTGCGCGTCGAACATGGCCTGCGTCCCAGGTCGGCGAGGCGCGCGCCATCGACGAAAGGCAGGCGGCATTGTAGAGTCGGGTCTATATCGTCGCGATCCATGAAGTTGCCTTGTGTCAGCGTCGGTCAATGGCCGTCGTTATATATCTCCATTCGACTTGAGCACAGGGCTGGGACGCAGCACCAGCGAGGCGAGCGTCCGTGCAAATCGCCGCAGCCCGCGGCTGCGCCAGCCACACTATGGCCGGTTCAACGTTGCCGCCGGCGCGCGTAAAGCTTCGGCGGCCGTTCTTGAGGCCGAACAGCGGCGCCGACAGCTCGGCAACGGCGGACACCGCGTCCCTGCAATCGAGCACGACGAGATCGGCCGGTCCGCCGACCGCGATGCCGTAGTCCGGCAGGTTCATCAGCTTCGCCGCCTGCGTCGTCACCATGTCAAGACAGCCGCGCAATGTCCTGCGCGCGCCGAGCCGCGCGACATTGGCATAGAGATTGGCCATGCGGATCAGCGAGCAGTCGCCGAACGGCGTGAACGGATTGAGCACGTTGTTGGTCGCGAGCGAGCAGGTCACGCCGTGCTCGAGCAGCCGGTGCGCCGGCGCGACGCCGCGCGGAATCGAGTGCTCGTGCTCGCGCGCCCATCAGGAACAGGTCGGTCGCCGGCAGCACGGTGACGGCGACGCCCGCGTCCGCCAGGCGGCGTGCGATGACCGTCGAGGCTGATCCGGATCGATCGCGGACAGCTTGGTGACGTGGCCGACGGCGACGCGGCCGCCCCAGCGGTGCGCTCGGTCTGCCGGCACACCTCGTCGAGATGCATCCACGACGGATCGAGATCGAAATCGAGATGAAAGTCGATGTCGAGATCGAAGCGCGTCGCGATCGCGAAGATGCGCGCGATCTGCCCGTCCGGATCGGTGTCGGTGTAGGGGCAGCCGCCGATCAGGTCGGCGCCGCGCTCGCAGGCTTCGACCAGCAGCTCCTCGGCACCCGGGATCGTTGATCAGGCCTTCCTGCGGGAAGACGCAGATTTCGAGGTCGATCGCCCAGCGGTAGTCGTGCTTGAGGCGGCGGATGGCGTCGAAGCTGCGCAGGCCCACGCGCGGATCGACCTCGACATGCGTGCGCATGTGCGTCGTGCCCTGCACGATCGCCTTTTCCAGCGTGCGGCGGCCGCGCTCGTAGACGTCTTCCTCGGTGAATGCGCGCTTGGCCGCGGCGACCTCGGCAATGGCCTCCTCCAGCGTCCCCTGCTCCGATCGGCAGCGATCCAGGATGCAGGACTTGTCGAGATGGATGTGCGTCTCGACAAGTCCGGGAATGACCAGGCGGCCGTCGAGATCGTCGCCGGGGCGTCGGCCGCAAGATGCTGGCCCGATCGCGGCGATGCGTCCATCGCTGATGCCGATGTCCAGCAGGCTCGGTCCCCAGCCGGCAAGATGCGCGCGTCGCAGGACGAGATCGAACGGCATCGGACTTATTGCGCCGCCTCGGCGCGGCCGAGATAGGCCGCCTCGAGCTCGGGATCGTCTGCCAGCGCCGCGGCGGAATCCGGCGCGGACGATCCGTCCCGATTCCAGGACATAGCCGCGGTCGGCGATGGTGAGCGCGAGCGCCGCGATCTGGTCGACCAGCAGGATGGTGACGCCCTCGTCGCGCAGCTCGGCCAGGATGTCGAACAGCTCGTTGATCATCGCCGGCGCCAGCCCGAGCGACGGCTCGTCCAGCAGCAGGACGCGCGGCTTCGCCATCAGCCCGCGCGCGATCGCCAGCATCTGCTGCTCGCCGCCGGAGAGCAGGCCGGCGCGGCTCGTGCAGGCGCTCGCGCAGGCGCGGAAATCGCTCCAGCAGCGCGGCGATCATCGGGTCGAGATCGGCGCCGGGCCGCGAATGCGCGCCGAGCACGAGATTGTCGTAGACGGTGAGCTCGGGGAACACCTGCCGGCCCTCCGGCACCAGCGCGAGGCCGCTGGCGCGCGATCCGGTGCGCCTCGAGCCGCGGCGATGTTGACGTCGTCGAGCACGATGTCGCCCTTGACCGGGCCGCAACAGGCCCGACAGCGCGCGCATGGTGGTGGACTTGCCGGCGCCGTTGGCGCCGATCATGGCGACGGTCTCGCCGGGCCGGACCTCGAGCGACACGCTGTCGAGCACCGGCGCGGCGCCGTAGCCGGCGGTGACCTTGACGGCCGCCAGCACCGGGATCGCGCGATCCGTTCCAGGCCGCCGCGCGCGGCCGCACGCGCCATCGCCGCCGCCGAGATAGGCCTTGATCACCGCCGGGTCGCGCCGGACCTCGGCGGGCGTGCCGGCAGCGATGCGGACGCCGGCATCGAGCACGACGACATGATGGGAGATGTCCATGACCATCATCATGTCGTGCTCGACCAGGATCACCGCGATGCCGAGATCGCGCGATGCGGCGCAGCAGCCGGCTCAGGGCGACCTTGTCGGCGCGCATCAGCCCGGCGGCCGGCTCATCGAGCAGCAGCACGCGCGGACGCATCGCGAGCGCGCGCGCGATCTCGACCAGGCGGCGGTCGACATGCGGCAGGTCGCCGGCCGGCGTCGCCAGCGCGCCCTGATAGCCGACAAAGGCGAGCAGCGCCTCCGCCGCCCGCGTTCTCTTCGCTTGGTGGCGGAGCCCGACGAGCATGCCGCCGAGCCGGCCGCGGCGCAGCGCGACCAGCACGTTGTCGAGGACGCTCATGGTGTCGAACAGCTTGGTGGTCTGATAGGTGCGCGCGATGCCGGCGCGGGCGACCTTCCAGGCCGGCAGGCCGGCGAGTTCCTCGCTGCCGAGCCGGATGCTGCCGCTGTCCGGCACGATAGAAGCCGCCGATGATGTTGAGGACCGTGGTCTTGCCGGCGCCGTTCGGCCCGATCACGCTGGTGATGCGGCCGGGCTCGGCGGTGAAGCTGACGTCGGTCGCGGCCTTGATGCCGCCGAAGGCGATGCTGACGCCGCTGACTTCGAGCGGCAGCGCGCTCGCCGGACGCTGCAGGAATGCCGCGAGATCGAAATCGCCGGCCGCGGCGGTGCGCGTGTCGGTCCGGCGCAGCGAAGCGCGCCAGCGTGCCGAGCACGCCCTCCGGCGCGAGCCACAGCACCACCAGCAGCAGGCCGCCGAAAAACAGCAGGCGGTACTCGGCCAGCCCCGACAGCAGTTCCGGGCCGACCACGCTGATCGCCGCGCCCGACCACCGGCCCCAGCACCCAGCCGGCGCCGCCGACGATGACGGCGAGCAGAAACAGGATCGACTGCGAGAACGGAAAGGAATCCGGCGCGACGAACATGAACAGCGGCGCGAAGATCGCGCCGGCGAGGCCGGTGAATGCGGCCGACAGCGCGAAGGCGGCGGTCTTGATGATCACCGGGTTGAGCCCGATCGAGCGCGCCGCGACTTCGGCGTCGCGCACCGCCACCATGCCCCTGCCCCAGGCGCTGTTGGCGAGGCGGTAGAAGAAATAGAGCGACGCGCCGGCGAGCAGGACCGCGAGCATCGCCATCTCGCGCTCGGCGAAAACCCTGTCCGGCGATGGCGGGCGGCTTGAGATTCATCAGGCCGTTGGCGCCGCCGGTCAGATCGCGCCATTCGATCGCGCCGTGCTGGACGATGAAGGCAAAGGCGATCGTCACCATCGCGAGATAGGGTCCGGTCACGCGCAGCGCCGGCAGCGCGAGCAGGAAGCCGACCGCGCCCGCGATCAGCGCCGGCGAGCGGAAACGCGATCCAGAAATCGACGCCCTTGAGCGTCAGGATCGCCGCCGTGTAGGCGCCGATCGCGTAGAAGCCGACATGGCCGAGCGAGATCTGGCCGGTCAGGCCGACCAGGATGTTGAGGCCGACGCCGACCACGGTGGTCAGCGCGACCAGCGCCAGGATGAACGGCGCGTAGCCGTCGGCCATGGCCGCATAGGCGCCCGCGGCCGCCGTCAGACGCAACGATCGCGAGCGGCATCGCGGCTGCCTGAGCGTGTCCGATCGCATCGTCATACCTTGTTCACCGCGGCGCGGCCGAACAAGCCGTTGGGCAGGACGGCGAGCGCCAGGATGACGAACGAGAACGCGACGATCTGGGTATAGACCGAGCCGAAGAAGGCGGTGACCAGCGCCTCGATCAGGCCGTAGGCGAGGCCCGCCAGCATCACGCCCCAGGCCGACGTGATGCCGCCGAGGATCGCGACCGCGAAGGCCTTGATCCCGAACAGCGTGCCCATGTCGGAATGGACGTTGAACAGCGGCGCGATCAGCAGGCCGGCCAGGCCGGCGAGCGCGGTCGAGATCATGAACGAGGCCGCGACCGCGAGCCGCACGTTGATGCCCATCAGCCGCGCGGCGTCGGCATTCTGCACGACCGCCAGCAGGGCCTTGCCGAGGCGGGTGCGGTGGATCACGACCTGCAGCGCGAACGCGATCGCGAGGCCGACGACCGGAATGACGAGCTGCAGCGGATAGACGCCGGCGCCGAAGATCTCGATCGGCTTGCTCGACGAGCACCGAGGGAAAGCTGCGCGGCTCCTTGCCGAAGGTGAACAGCACGACGTTGTCGAGCACGATGCCGCCCGCCACCGTCGCCATCAGCCAGGCATTCGAGCCGCGATCGACAAACGGCCGCACCAGCGTCCGCTCGATCACCAGGCCGAACAGCGCGCAGAGCAGGAGCGACATCGCGATGGCCAGCGGCAGCGGCCAGCCGAGCGTGACCGCGAAGGTGTAGCCGAGCACGGCGCCCAGCATCATCGCCGAGCCCTGCGAGAAATTGACCGTGTTCGAGACCACGTAGGTGACGTGGAAGCCGAGCGCGATCAGCCCGTACATGCTGCCGAGGCCGAGACCGGAGATGATCGCCGAGGTGACCAGCATGGGGTTCGATCTCCGGCAGGACGATGCGGCGCGCGGCGCATGCGCACGCGCCGCCGCATGCCGCGCTTCAGTTCGTCAGCGGAAGGATCTCGCCTTCCTTGAAGTAGGTGAAGATGTAGTCGTTCGGCCCGAGCGCGTCGTGGTTCGTCGGGCGTGAACGGCTTCTGTAGGTCTTGATCAGGCCGTCATACGTCTCGATCTCGTAGAAGCCCTGCCGGACCTTCGGACCTTCGGTCGAGCCGGCCTTGGCGATCGCGAGCGCGGTCAGGTGCATGGCGTCGTAGGCGTTGGCGATGCCGACCGCCGGCGTGACGTCGGCGAGCGACTTGATCTCCGGATATTTCTTCTTGCAGCGCGGCGAGCACCGCTTCGCCGCGCGGCGAGAGCTTGCCGGAGAAGCTGTAGGTCTGGATGAAGTGGACCTCGGGCGCCGCTCGGTCCGGCGAGCTCGGAGAAGCGGCCGCCCGCCGGTCCCCAATGCGAGACGATCGGCACGTCCCAGCCCATGCGGTCGAGCGATTTCACCACCTGCGCCGACGGCGCGACGTTGGCGACCAGGAACAGCACGTCGGCGCCGGCCTGCTTCAGGCGCGTGAGCTGCGGCACGACGTCGACATCGTTGGTCTCGAACTTCTCGATGCCGGCATAGGGCATGTTCTTCGCCGCGAGCGCCGCCTTCAGGCCCTTCTCGTTCGATTCGCCCCAGGGATTGTTGATCAGGATCATGCCGGGCTTCTTGGCCGCGTATTTCTTCACCGCATAGTCGACCAGCGCGACGTCGACGATGTCGTCGACCGCGGAGACGCGGAACACGTAGTTCTCCGCCGCGCCGTTGCGCGTGATCGGCGTGCCGGCCGCCCAGACGCCCATGAACGGCACCTTGGCGCCGTTGACGAACGGCACGATCGCGATCGAGACCGGCGTGTCGAGGCCGCCGAACAGCGCGGCGACCTTCTCGCGCTGCACGAGCTCGCGCGCGGCGACCACGCCCTTGGCCGGATTGCTTTCGTCGTCGCGGACCAGCAGCTCGACCTTCTTGCCGAGCAGGCCGCCCTTGGCGTTGATCTCGTCGATGGCGAGCGACAGGCCGCGCACGATCGCCTCGCCCGACTTGGCCGACTGGCCGGACATCGCGGCGACCAGGCCGAGCTTGACGGTGTCCTGGGCCGGAGCCGGCGCGCGGACGGCGAGTGCCGCCGACGGCCGCGATCAGCAGTCGCCAGATCAGTCTCGAGATGCTTGGAATGCGAAGCTTGCGCTGGCATGGACGGACCCTCTCGGTCGGAATGACCCGGACTACCGTTACGCAAGGGACATGCCAGCGCCTGCTGCCGAAATACCGCTGAAAATAGCGAATTCGCGGCCGTCTTGCCGGTCTCGCACGCACGCGAATAGGCAATGCGCAAGCCGTCGCCTATTTTGTATGCAATATTGTATACGATATCTATTGCGACATCGCATGCTGATATTCTGGCGCGCGCATTGTGCATAGCTGTCGCAGGATCCGATCTGCACGAGGAGATCTGCCATGGCCACCGCCCAAGCTCATCGCCACGCAACGAAACCGCCGAGGCCGCCGATATCGTCGAGCGCTTCCTGGTCGCCTCGATGGTGCCGGACCCGCAGACCGCCGCGCGCTACATCTCCGACGACCTCAAGATCACCTTCACCGGCGGCCGCAAGTACAGCCATCCGCGCGAGACCGCGGCCTTCAACGGCAAGCGCTACAAGTGGGTGAAGAAGAAGATGGAGCGCACCGACGTCGTTCCCGGCGTCGGCGAGACCATCGTCTACAATCTCGGCACGCTCTACGGCGAATGGCCGGACGGCACGCCGTTCGAGGGCAATCGCTACGTCGACCGCTTCGTCGTGCGCGGCGGCAAGATCGTGCAGATGGACGTCTGGAACGACAGCGCCGAGCGGCTGCTGATCAAGAACGGCATCGAGGCGTGACGCGCTCACCGTCGCTGCTGCGCGCTGGGCTTCGTGCGGTCGCTCGCGACGTCCGCGCGCGTAGCGGCCAGGATGCTCTCTGAGGTCGCGTCGTCTTGCGGCGGCTCGCGAACGATCAGCGCGCGGCCCGCGACCGCTTCGAGATGCTCGTTCATCAGCGTGGTCGCGCGTCGCGCGTCGCCGCTTCGCGAGCGCCGCGATGATGGCGCGATGCTCGCTCACCGCGCATTCCGAGGAGTGCGGCCGGCTGTAGAGCGCCAGCGTCAGGCCGCAGCGCGACGCATTCTCGCTGACGTAGCGCGTCAGCACCGGACTGCCGGTCATCTCGGCCAGCAGGATGTGGAATTCGGTCGCGAGCCGGATCGACAGCGGCTCGTCGGTGCCGCGCGCGCGCTCTTCCTCGTCGACATGGGCGTTGCAGCCGCTTGATCTGCTCCGGCGTGAGCCGGCCCGGCCAGCCGCGAGACGACCAGGCGCTTCCAGTCCGAGGCGGACGTCGAAGACATCGCGCGCCTCGTCCCAGCTCGGCGTTGCGACCGCCGCGCCGTGGTTGCGCCGCAGCTCGACCAGCCCTTCGGCCGCGAGTTGGCCCAGCACATGCCGCACGATCGTGCGGCTGGCGCCGAAGCGTTCGCCGATCGCGTCCTCGGGCAGCTTGGCGCCCGGCTCCAGCGCCTGCTCGATGATGGCGTGCCGCAGCGCGCGATAGATGGCGCCGCTGCGGTCCGCGCCGCTTTTCGAGTTTCGTTTGGTCGCTGCTGGCAAGGCCAAATCTCAACATGCTGTCGCATGTCTGCCGTACGACAGCCGCCATGCCAATTCAACTGGCGCTTACGGGCCACGACGTGCCGGGCGAACGCAAACGCCCCCAAGAAACGGCTCAGGGTTCGCTCTGCTTTCAAGAGATGAAATGTAAACACGCGACGGCCGTCCCAGGATTTCATGACCTGTTCGCAAATCAGGCACACCGCCGCGCCGACCTGCTTCTCAGCGATGGCTAGCGCGATCATGCTGTAGAAACTTCGGCAATGAGGACAGTGAAAGGGCTCGCTGTGCTTATCCTCGTTGACATTTTGGCTACAAACCACGGCGGGCTGCTGCGCTAGCCTCTCTCAAACACTGCCGGCCTGCCACCCTCCTCAGTGCGAGATCATCCAGGGGCGGCTGCCGGGGAAGCTCTTGGCGCCGCCCTTTCCGCTTGGTCTTGCGCTTCGATAGTCCGCCGCCGCAGCAGGAACAGCCGGCGCCGTGCTTGGCCTTCAGGCTGGCGAGGCTTTGCGGTGCGTGCGCGCTGCGCTCATTGATGGCGTGCGCCAGCCGCCGCTCCGACGACATGGCGGAGAAATACGGCGCGGTCAGCAACGCCCGTGGCGCCAAGCAGGCCGCACTCGGACATCGCAACGGCGCATCGCATTCCGACATCGGCCGCATTTCGGTAAACGGACCGCAGGCGCTGCACATGTAGTCGTAAACAGGCATTGGCTTTCTCTCTTTGCTTGAGGGGAAGCGGTGGCAGGCCGCGCTCCCCCCATCCGCCGCATCTACTTGTCCGGCGACAGCGGCATCGGTACGCCACCCTTCACGTGCTTGATCGGCCCGGCAGCGCTCGGCATCACGTCGAAATCGAAGATCTCGGTCGGCAGCCAAAGCGTCGCGCACGCGTTGGGGATATCGACGACGCCGGAGATGTGCCCCTGGCATGGCGCGGTGCCGAGGATCTC
>CAWJKL010000009.1:0-114203 GCA_963843475.1 uncultured Alphaproteobacteria bacterium
GCGCGCGCGCGCGCGCGCGCGCGCGCGCGCGCGCGCGCGCGCGCGCGCGCGCGCGCGCGCGCGCGCGCGCGCGCGCGCGCGCGCGCGCGCGCGCGCGCGCGCGCGCGCGCGCGCGCGCGCGCGCGCGCGCGCGCGCGCGCGCGCGCGCGCGCCGCGCGCCTGCCTGCCTGCCTGCGCGCGCGCGCGCCCGCTGCTGCGCGCGCGCGCGCGCGCGCGCGCGCGCGCCGCGCGCCGCGCCCGCGCGCGCCGCCGCGCGCGCGCGCGCCGCCGCGCGCCGCCGCGCGCGCGCGCGCGCGCCCGCGCGCGCGCGCGCGCGCGCGCGCGCGCGCGCGCGCGCGCGCGCGCGCGCGCGCGCGCGCGCGCGCGCGCGCGCGCGCGCGCGCGCGCGCGCGCGCGCGCGCGCGCGCGCGCGCGCGCGCGCGCGCGCGCGCGCGCGCGCGCCGCGCGCGCGCGCGCGCGCCGCGCGCCGCCGCGCGCGCGCGCGCGCGCGCGCGCGCGCGCGCGCGCGCGCCCGCCGCGCGCGCGCGCGCGCGCGCGCGCGCGCGCGCGCGCGCGCCGCGCGCGCGCGCGCGCGCCCGCGCGCGCGCGCGCGCGCGCGCGCGCGCGCGCGCGCGCGCGCGCGCGCGCGCGCGCGCGCGCGCGCGCGCGCGCGCGCGCGCGCGCGCGCGCGCGCGCGCGCGCGCGCGCGCGCGCGCGCGCGCGCGCGCGCGCGCGCGCCCGCGCGCGCGCGCGCGCGCGCGCCCGCGCCGCGCGCCGCCGCGCGCGCGCGCGCGCGCGCGCGCGCCGCGCGCGCGCGCGCGCGCGCGCGCGCGCGCGCGCGCGCGCCGCCGCCGCGCCGCGCGCGCGCGCCCGCGCGCCGCCGCGCGCCGCGCCGCGCGCGCCCGCCGCGCGCGCCGCGCGCGCGCGCGCGCGCGCGCGCCGCGCGCGCGCCCGTCCGCCGCGCGCCGCCCGCGCGCCGCGCCGCGCCGCCGCCGCGCGCGCGCGCGCCGCGCGCGCGCGCGCGCCTGCCTGCCTGCCTGCCTGCCTGCCTGCCTGCCTGCCGCCTGCGCGCGCGCGCGCGCGCGCGCGCGCGCGCGCGCGCGCGCGCGCGCGCGCGCGCGCGCGCGCGCGCGCGCGCGCGCGCGCGCGCGCGCGCGCGCGCGCGCGCGCGCGCGCGCGCGCGCGCGCGCGCGCGCGCGCGCGCGCGCGCGCGCGCGCGCGCGCGCGCGCGCGCGCGCCGCGCGCGCGCGCGCCGCGCGCGCGCCGCGCGCGCGCCGCCCGCGCGCGCCCGCGCGCGCGCGCGCGCGCGCGCGCGCGCGCGCGCGCGCGCGCGCGCGCGCGCGCGCGCGCGCGCGCGCGCGCGCGCGCGCGCGCGCGCGCGCGCGCGCGCGCGCGCGCGCGCGCGCGCGCGTGCGCGCCGTTCTGGTTCGCATTCGCGGGGTCGGCGCTGTTCCTGGTGCTCATCTGGCGGGAGCTGCGCCACATCTCTCACGCCGACTCGGGGCCGGCAGGCTCACCCGCGGCAGGCTGACCTCAGGGTGGCGGACCTCGGCCGTCCCGGGCGCCGAAGGCCGCCACGATGCATGCTCGGCCCGCGCTCGACCGGCGGTCTGGCCGCCCGGCCGATATACGCCTGCAAGGTGGTCCGCCATTCGCGGCACGCGGACGCACGCTCGCGCGCGCGATGATGACGCGGTACCGCAGCGAACAGGAGGTGGACTTCATGACGCACGCGGTGACGGGCATCCAGCCCGGCTGGAGGGTCCACGATCGAGAAGGGGTCGACCTGGGTGCCGTGACCCGGCTCGATGACCGATCCGTGTGGATCACGCGAGGTCGGATCTTCCGCCACGAGGTGGAGATCCCCAGAGTCGCTGGTCACCGAGGCGGAAGAAGGTCACGTCCAGCTCGCGGTCTCCGCAGAAGGAGATCGGGGGCTGACCCAGGCCGCCAACCGCCTCGAATCGAATACGTACACCGCCACCGCGGTCGGGTCGTCCCACTGGGGGGAGGGCCCGACCGCTCGTCGTGTCGGCGGCTGGCAGCGCTCCGCTCAGGGCAGCAGCTCGAAGAGCTGGGACAGCTCCGGCTCGTCCGCGCTCACGATGAACAGCACCTCGACCGCTGGGGTACACGTACGACGGCGGCAGCGGCATCTCGAACGGGTCCGCCGAGGGGTCCGGGCTCTCGGTCGACCGGCGGACCCTCCGTCACGACCGTGACCTGCTTGCCCGCGATGGTCGCGGGCGTGCGGACCGGCTCGAGGAGCTGGAGGATGAGATCGGTCAGCTCGTCCTGGAAGTCCGCGACATCGGCGCCTGCCACCCGGATCGCGAACAGGTCGCCGATAGGCGGTCTCCGTCGTCGAAGTAGGCGTCCGCGAAGCTCACGTCATCGATGGTCCTGCCGTGCGCGCCCACGAGCTCCTCGAGCTCCGCGATGCTCGCCGCCGGGCCCGGATCGTCGGGATCGTCGGTCGACCAGGTCGCGTCGCCGTGTACACGTCCACGACCATCTCGGCGTCGCCCGACGGCGTCCGGGATGAGCGCCTGGAGCACAGGGTCGCCCATCGATGAGGGCTCCGGGACCTCGGTCGGGATGGGCACATCGGCCAGTCGTGGCAGCGGCCAGTGTCGCGAGGCCGGTCAGCGCCGCACGCACGTCGATGCCATCCGCAGGGTGTCCCGAACAGCTCGACGGTGAGCAGCATCCCGTCGCCCAGGTCCACGAACAGGGCGAGACCCTCGGTGGTGAACCAGCCCGGGCGCTCCAGCCACGTCGACCTCGACGCCATCGGGGAAGATCTCCTTGGCGTCGAGCTCGAAGTCGCCGGCGTCGCGCGCGACCAGCAGGCTGATGTCGCTGGTGACGAAGTCGGAGTCCCACGAGCAGTCGGTGTCGCTGCTGCTCCCGACCGTGAGCGTCGACACCGAGCGCGGCGCTCGCCTCCTCGGGGGTGAGCACGCCGCAGAAGGCGGACGGCTCACCGACCGGCTCGAGATCGATACCGACCTCGGTGGCGTGCGGGCGCCTCGCTCGTGCGGGTCCTGTCCGAGGACGGCGGGTGCCCAGGCCAGGCCGGGGAGGCAGAGAGCGAGACTGAGGGCCCCGACGAGCGGCCCCACGGACTCGACGCGACTGCTGCACGGACCGACTACCTCATGCGGAGGGCGATCACCGGACGTGTCGCTGGCGGGGCACACCGGACCCGCGGCCATCATAGAGGCCCGCCCCGTGTCGCCACGGCGCGGGCCTCCGTGGTGCGATGCAGCCCGCGGCGTCGGCCGCGGCGGAGGTCAGGGGAGTCGCGCGAAGGTCTCGATGAGCGGTGCGCCATCGGCCGCGACCAGCCACAGCACGTCGTCCTTGGGATAGACGTACACCTGCTGGCCATCCTGCGTGATGGAGCTGACGTCCTTGCCCGCGGCGACGCCCTGCGGCGTCATCGAGGGGACCGGTCCGTTGATGAACGCGCCCAGGAGGTCCGTCGACGAAGGGTCGGATATCCGCGCCGCGGACCCGCAGCGCGACGATCTGGACCGCGCCGTCGTCGGTGGCGCCGAAGCCGATCGAGAGGTCCTCGATCGACCTGCCCTGGGCGGCCAGGGCGTCGAGCATCAGCTGCCGGATGTCGGGCTCGGTATCGCACGAGCGCCGACTCGCCGCGACGCGTCTCCACCGTGAGCGCGGAGCCGGCGATGTCGGTCGGGTACATGCGCCGCGAGCTCGTCATCCTGCTCGAGGGCCGCCTCGGTCGGCTCGGCCGTCCGGCCCGGGCACCGAGCCCAGGCGCGGCACGGCCAGCTCGGCGATGGCCGCCATCGCGGTCCGCGCGTCCACGCCCTCGATGGGGTCGCCGACCAGCTGGACCCAGAACGTGTGCTCCGCATCGGACTCCACGTGGAGCAGCAGCCCGAACGCATCGGAGAACATCGCCGGCTTGCCGGCGACCGTGAGGTCCGTGCAGGGCGGGGTCGCAGGCGCCGGGCTGACGCTCGGGTCCGTCCTCGCACAGCAGCGGCCGCAGGCTGTCGATGTCGCCTTCGTCGAGGTTGGTGAACACGAACAGGGAGCGACCGGCGGCGATGTCCGAGTCGAACTGGCAGGTGGCACCCGACCCATCGACCAGCGTGAGCGTCTCGCCGAAGGCGGCCGACACCTCGTCGGCGGTCAGCACGTCGCAGGCCGCGGGCGGCAGGGACTCCTCGGGCGGCAGGGTCTCGTCCTGCGCGGCCACGGGTGCCGCGAGGACGGTGGTCGCGAGCGCGACCCCCAGCAGGAGCGGGGCGAGGCGGCGCGGATCTGGTCGCATGTGCGGAGGAACCTCGAGCAGGGGGACGACGAGCATCCGGGACGGTCGGACGCGGGCGCCCATGATATGGCGCGACGGCCCGGCGGCGCCGACGCGGCCCGGGCGGGACCGCATCATATGGTCCATGGCACTCCCCGTCGATGGCGCGGCGCCGCCCGGACCTGCCCTCCGAGCCCGCCGTTCGCGCTCCGCGCACGCCTGCTCACGCCGCTCGGCGGGCGGCGGGGTGCGCTACGAGTCGGACGCCCTGCTCGAGGTGGGCCCGGATGGCACGCATCGTGCGTGTCGAGCCCTGGTCCGGCGCGTCCTCGGAGCTCCCGGTGGCCGACCTCCGGCCGATGGTCCTCCTGCCCGGGCCTGGTGGACCTGCATGTCCACCTGCCGCAGGTGCCCGCCGCGGGTCTGGGCGCCGGGCATGGACCTGCTGGCCTGGCTCGAGCGCCACATCTTCGCGAGGGAGCGGGCGTTCCGCGCCCCGGTCGCGGAGACGCAGGTGCCCCGGGTCCTCGCGGCGATGGCGGCCGCGGGCACGACCTCGATCCTCGCCTACTGCGGCCGTCTGGGCGGACAGCACCGATGCGGCATTCCGGGCGGCCGAGGCGCATGGCATCCGGGCGACCATCGGCGCGGTGATGATGGACCGGCTGAGCTACGACGACGAGACCCCGGAGTCGGAGCGGCTCGATCGATCGCTCCGCGAGAGCGCCGAGCTCGCGGACCGCTGGGACGGAGCCGCGGACGGTCGTCTGCGGTATGCGTTCACGCCCCGCTTCGCGGTCAGCTGCAGCGCGGAGATGCTGCGCGAGTCGGCCGCGCTCGCCCGCGCGCGCGGGCGCGATGTGGCAGACGCACGTGTCCGAGGATGCGCGCGAGATGGCCACGGTCGCGGCGCTGTTCCCGGACGCCCGGGACTACCTCGATGTCTACGACCGGGCGGGGGGCCTGGGCCCGCGGACGGTCCTCGCGCACGCCATCCACCTGTCGGACCGGGAGCTGGCGCGGCTGGTCGAGACCGAGACCCGCATCGCCCACTGCCCCGCCTCCAACCTGTTCATCGAGAGCGGCGTGATGCCCCTCGCGCGCTACCTCGACGCGGGCGCGGTGGTGGGCCTCGGCTCCGATGTCGCGGGCGGACCCGAGCTCTCGGTGTTCTCCCAGGTGCGCATCGGGCTTCTACGCGGCCAACGCGCTGCGCGTCGCGACCGGCGACCAACGACCGGCGCCCGACCCGCTCGAGATGCTCCGGCTCGCCACGCTCGGGGGCGCGCGGGCGCTGGGCGTGGACGACCGCATCGGCTCGCTCGAGGCGGGCAAGGAGGCCGACCTCATCGCGGTGGACCCGCGGCCCACGCTGCCGCCCGCCGGCGAGGACAGCGACGACCCCGCGGAGCTCATGAGCAGGCTCGTGTTCCGGGAGCGCGACGGGATGGTCCAGGGCGCCTGGGTGCGGGGGCGTCTCCTGCCGATGTGACGGCGCTTGCGGTCAGGGCAGCTTCTGGAACACCTCGGTGAGGATGCGGCTCCTCCGCGGACACGAGCCAGATGGCGTCGTCCTTGGCGTACACGTGCTGGGTCTGGCCCTCGATCGTCGCCACGAGCACGTCCTTGCCGCCGACCTGGGCTGGCGTGGCCGCGCCCTCCAGCCCGGCTCATGGCGAGGAACGGGTCGCGCAGGGCGTTCGCATCCGCGCCCTTCACGCGCAGCGCGACGATCGAGTACGGGGGGTCGATGCTGAACGCGAACCCGGAGCTGACGTCGGCGAGGGTCTTGCCCTGCGACGCGAGGAGCTGGTCGACCTGGGCCTGCTGCTCAGGCTCGACCGTCAGGCCCTGGGCCATGGTCTGGACCTGCACCGGGGTGCCGCCGATCTCGGTCGGGAAGCGCGCGGCGAGCTCGGGGTCCTGCTGGACGATCACGAGCGGCGTGGGCGTGGGGATGACCAGCGTGGCCAGGCGGGGGAAGGCGAGCGCCCCCAGCCCCTCGAGCGCGGCCTTCGCATCGACGCCCGCGGGTGGTGAGAGCAGCTGGAACGAGAGCGTGTCGCCGTCGCCCCGGTCGATCCACAGGTTGGAGTCGAAGTCGCTGGTCCGCAGCCAGCCCGGCTGGCCCGCGACGGTCACGTCCTCACCGTCGGTGAACACGCTCTTGGCGATCTCCATCCGGGTGCCGCCGTTGGTGACAGCCAGGGACGTGAACACGTCCTGGTCGCTCGACGACGTAGTTGCAGGAGCGATCGTCGCCGAGGTTGGGTGCGAGCTCGGCGCACCGACCGCGCGCACTCACCTCCTCGGCGCTGAGGATGGCGCAGAACGGGCCGCCCTGGGCCTGGGCGACCGGCCCGCGAGCACCGAGACGGCCATCGCCGCCGACAGCGTTGTGATCAGCGACCGTTCGATGCGTGCGTGCCATCTGGGGCACCTCCGGGCGCCCGGTCCGCCACACCCTGGTCGAGCCGACGCCGGGCAGCCGCATGATACGCGTCGTCCTACGCGTCCCTGGACCGCCCAGCCACGCCGCGGCGCGCTACCGTTGACGCGATGGATGCGTGTGACATCCTCATCCACGGCGGCACGGTCGTGGACGGGTCCGGTGGTCCCGGTTTCGCGGCCGCGGTGGTGGTCCGCGGTGACAGGCTGGCGCTCCTGCCGGCCGGTTGATCTCGACGACGAGCAGCAGGCGCAACTGATGGACGAAATCGCCATGCTCTCGCGGGTGCTCAAGGACGCCACCGCTTGCGACAAGCTCAATGTGGCGGCGATCGGAAACGTCGTGGCGCAGTTGCACGTGCATGTGGTCGCGCGCCGGCGCGACGATCCCGCCTGGCCGCGCCCGGTGTGGGGCTACGCGCCCGCCCTGCCCTACGGCAAACCGGAGCTCGCCCGTTTCATTGACAGCATCCGGCGGGAGGTCGCATTCGGCTGAGCGCATCTGTTGCGTGCGGCATCCGGCTGTGCCAGCGTCGCGCGCCCTCGCCGGAGGATTTCATGCCTTTCGACCCGATCTCGGCCCCAAGCCGCGCCTCGGCTATACGCAAAGCCTGATCGAGCGCGCCGCCGAGCGGCGCGACGATGCGGCCGCACTGGCGGCGCTGGAGAGCGACCCGCGCGCCGGCGCCTATGTCGATCGGCGGCGAGCTGGTCGTGCTGAAGAAGGCGCGGACGGACACGATCCGCTGTTCACGCTGGCGGAAGCGCGCGCGCTGTCGGCGATACCGGCCGAGATCGTGTTCCTCGGCCTGTTCGACGACGCCGGCCGTTTCGCGCGTCGCGCTCGACGCGGCGGTCGCTCGAAGCGCTCAAGACGCGCGACGACCTCGTCGTCACCGACCTGCGCTCGATCGCCGTGCAAGGACTGGTCGAGGCTCGATCACCTGCCGCCGCTCGCCGAAGGCAAGGCGCTGCTGCACTGGCACGCGCGCCATCGCTTCTGCTCGAATTGCGGCGCGCGCGACCAACCTGTGCGAGCGGCGGCTGGCGGCGCGACTGCCCGGCCTGCAAGGTCCAGCACTTTCCGCGCACCGACCCGGTCGTCATCATGCTGCCGGTCGCGGGCGACCGCTGCGTGCTCGGCCGCTCGTACCGCTTCGCAGGGCAGCATGTGGTCGTGCCTCGCGGGCTTCGTCGAGCCGGGCGAGGCGATCGAGGACGCGGTGCGGCGCGAGACGCGCGAGGAAGCCGGCATCATCTGCGGGCGCGTGTCCTATTTCGCCACGCAGCCGTGGCCGTTCCCGACCTCGCTGATGATCGGCTGCCACGCCGAGGCGCTGTCGCACGACATCGTCGATCGACCGCAGCCGAGCTCGAGGACGCGCGCTGGTTCGATCGCGACGGAGGTCGCGCAGATGCTGCATGCGGACGCATCCGCAGGGACTGACCACGCCGCCGACGGTCGCCATCGCCTATCACATCATCCGCGCCTGGGTGGAGGAGGAGATTGAGTTCCGCTAACCATCGAGGCGCCGCGCCGCGATCCTCTGCGCCGGCATCATCGTGCTCGATGAGGTGTTTCAGGTGCGAGCGCTTCCCGCAGCCCGACAGCAAGGTCAGGCGCAAGCGCTTCTTCGTGGTCAACGGCGGCTGCGCGGCCAATGCGGCGGTCGCGATCGCGCGGCTCGGCGGGCGCGGCGGCTCTCGCCGGGCCGCTCGGCGGCCCTCCCGGCGAGGATGCCAACGGCGATCGCGTGCTCGCCGGCGCTCGCACGCGAGCGCGTCGACACGCAGGCGTGCATTCGGGTCGCCGGCATGCGCCTCGCCGCTCTCGGCGATCTTCATCGACGCGCGGGCGACCGCATGATCGTAACCTACCGCGACGAGCGCATCGCCGCCGCGCACGACCGCCGATCCGGCGGGCTCGTCGCCTCCGCCGACGCCGTGCTCGCCGACAATCGCTTTCCCGACTTCGTGCGGCCGATCTGCGCGGCGGCGCGCGCGCGCGGCCTCACCGTCGTGCTCGACGCCGACAAGCCGACGCAGGTCGACGCGACGCGCTGCTGACGGATCGCCACGCACGTGATCTTCTCCGGCGAGTGCCTGCGCGCCACGGCCGCGACTCGACGACCTCGCCGCCGGGCTGCTTCCGCGTCGCGCGAAGCACACGGATGCGTTCCTCGCCGTCACCGACGGGCCGCAGCGACGTCATCTGGCTCGACGGCGACGTGCTGCGCACGCAGCCCGGCATTCCCGGTCAAGGCGGTCGACACGCTGGGTGCCGGCGACGTCTTTCACGGCGGTTTCGCGCTGTCGCTGGCCGAAGGACGCGACGTCACCGACGCCATGCGTTTCGCCTCGGCGGCCGCGGCGCTCAAGTGCACGCGCCTCGGCGGTTCGGCCGGCGCGCCGACGCGGGCGGAGGTCGCGGCGTTTCTCGACGCGCATTCAGCCTGAGCCATGTCCCGCAGCGAGCCTTATCGCGATTCCGCGCAGCGATACCCTTGCGGCAGAATATTTTTCTAGCTATACGTCGATTTGAACTACAGATCGCGGCTTTTTACCCCGCATTTTCACAATCGAAACATTTCCTTCCCCGGCCACCCATGGACACCATCGACCGCAAGATTCTCGCCCTGCTCCAGCAGGATGCCTCACGTTCGGTGGCCGAGATCGGCAGTCTCGTGGGCCTGTCGTCGACCCCGTGCTGGAAACGCATCCAGCGGCTTGAGGCCGAGGGCGTGATCCAACGCCGCGTTGCGCTGGTCGATCAGGACAAGATCGGGCTTGGCGTCACGGTGTTCGTCTCGATTGAGACCGGCGACCACTCGCAGGAATGGCTCCAGCGGTTCGCCGAGGTGGTGGGCGCCATGCCGGAAGTCATGGAATTCTACCGCATGGCGGGAGACGTCGACTACATGCTGCGCGTCGTGGTGCCCGACATCCAGGGCTACGACACGTTCTACAAGAAGCTGATTGCCGCGGTGCCGCTGACCAACGTCACGTCGCGCTTCGCGATGGAAAAGGTCAAGTCGACGACGGTGCTGCCGATCCCCGCGGCGACGAGTAAAAAAGCCGCGGAGCCGGTCAGGAATTGACCCGGTTGATCGTCTCGGAGAGGCGCGGCCGCATGTAGATCTGGTCGGACAGGTTGAGTATTCCGCTGATTACATAGCCGATGGTCGGCTTGTAAGCGTACGACACCTCGCTCCAGACCAGCGATGAATTCGGCACCTTCAACGCGGTCGGCAGCGCGACCGACGATCCCACCGCACGTTTGCTGCCATTGAGCGTGTCGCTCCAGGTTACCTTGGCGTTGCCGCTTGAATCGATGGTCACCAGCGAGACCGTCACCTTCAGCGGCGCCGGATCGTAGGGCGCGATTACGGCAATAGACGCGGCGAGCAGGTTGTTCATGTCGGCATTGTTGATGCTCGTCACCTGCGAGACGAGATCGGCAGCGGTACGTGTCGTCAACGTCACCTTGCGATCGATGCCGATGCCCTGCGAAACCTCGACCACCCCAAGATAGAAGGTCAGGAGGATCGGCAGGATCATGGCGAGTTCGACGGCCGAGGTGCCCTGCTGGTCTTGCCCGAAGCGCGCGATCTGCCGCGATAGGCTGCGAAGAGGCATGTGGCTGTTCATGGCTTGGCGCTCACGGCAGCATACGGCTCGTTGCGGAACGCGGCCGTCGCCACCATCAGGCGTTTGCCGCCGGTAAGATTGCTGAGACCAAGCAGCGAGACATAGACCGGCCATTGATAGAACAGCCGCACCACCACGATGTCGCCCGGACCACCCGGATTGTAGTCGAAGCTGGTCTGGAGATTGCCGCCGCTGTCGACCGGAGCGGCAGCGCGACATTGGCAAAAGGACGAGAACGTCTTCACGTCGACGTAGACGCCGCTCTGGCAGTCGAACAGGCCGTAGATGCGGGCGCACACCGCGTCCTTGAAAGTGGACTGCGACATACCCTGGGTCTGGGCCTGGCCGGTCAAGATCAGGCGCGAGGCGTCCGCCACCGCGGTCTCAAGGACCTGCCCGGAGAAGAATACAAACGCGGTCTCGAGGATCGCGAAGATCAACGCCAGAAACGGCGCCGCCACCAGCGCGAACTCGACAGCGGCCTCGCCGTCCTGCTGCCTGACAAACCGGCGTAGCAGGCGGCCTGCATAAAGCCGCTGCATTCCGCTTGCGCATTTCCGCTTGATGAACTTGAGCATGGCCGAGCCACTCACCTGAGCCAAGACGCGCATCAGCCCACACCTTCATCCCTGATGCAGGTTGAGCAATAGCAAAGAGAAATTTTCAAAATGTTGTGGTAGTTGCCGATATCCCCGGCGCCGATCTTAACGGTTTAGTCACCGTGAACGGCGCGAGGGCAATTCGCGATCACTTCGGAGCCGTTTGGTTGCCCTGCGCCTGGCCGGTGCGGACGTTGCTCTGCATGATGATCGTATCGAAATAAGTAGTGCCGTCGCCGAGCGTGATCCTGCGTTCGCAATTCGGCGTGCAGCTGTAGGTTTCGCGTTCGACCCCCTGTAGACCACGACGACATGACCGGCCGGCCCCTGCACCTCGATGTTCTTGTCCATCAGGACATTGCCCGCCCGGTCGAGGGCGATGATGTTGGTCATCCCGTAGCCCCTGCCGGTGATGACCATCTGGCCGCCGGTCTGCAACGAAGCATCGGCGATCAGCGGATTGCCGATCACGAGCGTGGCGATCTTGTCGGGCAGCCTCATGAGTTTGGCTTCGTCGAGCGACACGACCACGTCGGCCCGCGGCCCGGCGATTGCGGCGACCGAACCCAAAACGGTCAGGGTGAGGGTGCAGAAGGCGACGGAACGCAACAGCGACATCGAACTCTCCGCGCACCTTACTCATCGGCCGGACGGCGGCCGAACGGGCAAGCTTGGGCCTGGAGTTTCATCCGAAATACGGTGAATGAATTGCAAACAATGGGATGGCCCCCTGCCCCCTCAACGCTTGAACGGATAGAGCATCTGCCCGCCGAAATTCGCCGGAAAGCTGGTATCGGCGATGCCATAGCGATCGGGCACCTCATTCTTCGGCATGTGGAAGGTGCCGAACATCAGATCGAGGACCGGAAAGGTCGACGCGAAATTCTTCTCGCCGCCGCGCTCGGCCGTCGTGTGGTGCCAGCGATGAAAGACCGGCCCCGCGAGCACGTACTTGAACGGCCCGAGCGTCCAGTTGAGATTGGCGTGCACGAACGCCGAATGCGCGATCGTGAACGGCCCGAGGAACACCAGCACATTCGGCGAAATGCCCGCGAGCAGCAGCACGACATCGGTCGCGACGCTGCCCAGGAAGATGTTGACCGGATGAAACCGTGCCGCCGAAATCCAGTCGAGATGCTCGGACGAATGATGGACGGCGTGGTAGCGCCACAGCGTCTGCCGGTGGAACGCGCGGTGAATCCAGTACATCATGAAGTCGGACGCCGACCAGGAAGATGATCGCCTGCAGCCACAAGCGGCAACTGCGCCAGCGGGCCGTGACCGTCGTCGTAGAATTCGACCAACCCGTCAGCGGTGTGAATGCCGAACAGGAATGCGGCGCCCATTACCAGCAGCCCGATGCGCAGATAGCGCGCGAACAGCGGAATGACGAACCAGTAGCAGAGGTCGGTCAGCAGGTCGCGCTTGCGCCACCAGGGTTGTCCCGGATTGCAGGACCAGAAGAAGGACAGCACCGTAAAGACCAGCGCCAAGCGCGATCGAGACCGGCACGATCTTGCAAGAGCGTGACGCCGATGCCGTGAACAACTGCGACGAATTCGTCGAACATGTCTCACACCGCACTGCCCGCGGACAAATGCGGGTGTCGTTGAGATATCGAGGGTCGCAGTTAAGATGGCGTGAAGTTCGGTGCGCGGTGAGCACGACAATGCCGGTTTACCGGCTTCCGCGATCTTTCGTGTGAGTTCGGAGTGGTTTCCACGCCACCTCCCCGCGCGTTTGGGAGAAACGCCCTCATCCGGCCCCGGCGTCTGGCTGCGATTACCCGCAAGTGTAAATTTCGCAGCCACGCGACCGCGCGCCGGAATTGTTTCGACGAGGCTCAGGCTCGGTCGAACTCTACGAAAAACACCTGGGCATTTTCTTAGTATTCGTGGATGGTTAGTAGGATTTAATTTCGTTTCTTCCAGCTAATAGTCCCAACGCAATGTAGATTAAACTGTCGAAAATTTGAATAAATGCGATGTTAACCACAGTTAAACTGGTTCAATCTATTTGTTAACTACATCGATTTTTGTCACTATAACTATCGAGTTTCACTGTGGATATTAACTTCGCCGCAACGGGCAGGCTCCTAAATGGCGCCCACGGTTTCGGATCAGTCGGGCAATAACGGCTCCCGGGACCACGCTCAGACAGCCACTTGTGGACCTTTCAGGAGCTAAACATGACGAATCTCGTAAAGCGTTTTGTGAAGGACGAGTCGGGTGCGACCGCCATCGAATATGGCCTCATCGCCGCCGGCATCTCGGTTGCGATCATCGCCGTCGTGCAGGGCCTCGGCTCCAAGCTGAACACGACCTTCACCAGCGTTCCGACCGCGCTCAAGTAAGCGTCAGTCCGGGTCACGTCATACGGAAGGCCCCGGCTTGCCGGGGCCTTTCGTTTTACGGTTGCGTCATTCACGTATTGCAACCTTATCGTGCCAAAGAAAAAAGAACTCGCGGCCGACGGGCGCAATCGTCGTGCCGGCGCTAACCGATCGGCAAGAAGCCCCGTGCTAGAGGCCGCTGGAGTGGGTCCGACCTGCGATCGCGCCAGCGCAATCGCCCAGGTGGAATAACCATGGTTGCCGACGCAATCCGACTGATGCTGTTTCCGGCGCTGATGGCGTTTGCCGCCTCGAGCGATCTCCTGACCATGACCATTTCGAACCGGGTGTCGCTGATCCTGGCCGGCGGCTTCTTCGCTGCTGGCGCTCGCCACCGGCATGAGCTGGCACGGATATCTTGTTGCATCTCGGCGCCGCCGGCATCGTTCTCGTCGTGGCGTTCGTCTTCTTCGCCGCGGCTGGATCGGCGGCGGCGACGCCAAGCTCGCGGCGGCGACCGCGCTGTGGCTCGGCTTCGATCATCTGCTGCCCTATCTGATCTACGCGTCGCTGTTCGGCGGCGCACTGACGCTCCTGCTGATCCAGTTCCGCTGATGCCGCTGCCAGCACATGCTGGCGCGGCAGCAATGGGTCGCAGCGGCTGCACGACAAGGACGGCGGCGTGCCCTACGGCATCGCGCTCGCCGCCGCCGCGCTCGCGGTCTATCCGGAGACCCCGTGGATGACGGCCGTCGGCATGTGAACGCCGGCGCGGCATCTTGACGAAAAATTAAAATCAGGTTTCGCAATCGTTAACCGCTCGCGCTAGGCGCAAGAGTGTCGGCGCGACTGCCGACATTCGATCGCGCTACGAACTATTAACTCGATTTGGATACGCCTCATTAACCATGCTTTGACGTTTAGCTGCTGAAATCCGCGATGCGCGACCACGTGTCGGTCGGGGCTCATCGTGAGCAGTTGCGGCCGCAGTCCGGTCGCAGCGTGATCTGTGGAAAGTGAAGCGTATGAAACCCGCGCGTATCGTTGTGCTCGTCATCGCCATCGCTGCCGGCGGCATCGCCGCGTTGCTCGCCGGACGCTCCGACCCGCCCGCCCCGCCGTCGCCGACGCCGGTCGCCCAGCTCGAAACCGTCGACGTCCTGATCGCCAACACCGACATCGGCCTGGGCCACACGGTGGCGGCGCAGGACCTGCGCTGGCAGACCTGGCCGGCGGCCGCCGCCGGCGGCGAATTTCATCCGCAAGAGCGACCGGCCCGACGCCATCGAGCAGCTCGCCGGCTCGATCACGCGCGCGCCGTTCTCCGCCGGCGAGCCGATCCGCGAGGCCAAGCTGATCAAAGGCAAGGGCGCCGGCTACATGGCGGCCATCCTGCCGTCGGGCATGCGCGCAATCTCGGTCGAGATCTCGCCGGAGACCGGCGCCGGCGGCTTCATCCTGCCCAACGACCACGTCGACGTCATCCTCTCGCGCCGCGACAAGCTCGCCGAAAAGGCCGCCGGCGTCGAGATGCATACCAGCGAGATCATCCTCGCCAACGTCCGCGTGCTGGCCATCGACCAGACGGTCGAGGAGAAGAACGGCCAGCGCGTGGTGGTCGGCAAGACCGCGACGCTCGAGCTCAGCCCGCGCCAGGCCGAGACGCTCGCGCTCTCGCGGCAGCTCGGCACGCTCTCGCTCGCGCTGCGCAGCCTGGTCGATTTCGAAGGCAAGGACAGGCCGGAAGCGCCGGCCGACGAAGCGGCTCGGCGCGGCGGCGTCAACATGGTGCGCTTCGGCGTCACCACCACGACCACACCGAAATGAAGTGACGATGAGGGGACCGGACTATGGGGAACACGTCGCTGATCCACACCGCGCTGCTTGTTGCGTTGATTGTTGCGTTCGGGCTGGCGGCCACCGGCCGCGCGCCGCGCGAGCCGACATCCGCAGTCGCCGGTCGATGCAGGTGGCCGGCAGCGACGCCAGCTCCCAATTCGTCCCGCTCGGGGTCGGCAAATCGGTGGTGATCGACCTGCCGCGCGACATCAAGGACGTGCTGGTCGCCGATCCGAAGATCGCCAATGCGGTGATCCGCTCGTCGCGCCGCGCCTACATCATCGGCGTCGCGGTCGGCCAGACCAACGTCTACTTCTTCGACGCCGAAGGCCGGCAGATCGCCGGCTTCGACATCGCGGTGACGCGCGACCTCAACGGCCTGCGCGCGGCGCTCAAGCAGGCGCTGCCGCAATCTCGACATCCGCGTCGAGGGCCTCGGCGACGGCGTCGTGCTGCTCGGCAATGTCTCGAGCCCGATCGAAGCGCAGCAGGCCTTCGACATCGCCACGCGCCTGGTCGACGACGGCAAGAAGGTCGTCAACGGCATCACCGTCCACGGCCGCGATCAGGTCATGCTCAAGGTGACCGTCGCGGAAGTGCAGCGCGACGTCATCAAGCAGCTCGGCATCGATCTCACCAGCGCCGGCGGCGGTCTGAACATCGGCTCGGCCGTGCTCAATTTCAGCAACACCAACCCGTTCCCGGTCTACGGCCAGCCGCTGGTCGCAGTCGAATCGCATCACCAGCACCTGGAAGTCGATCAGCACGACGTTGCGCGCCATGGAGCGCGCCGGCGTCATCCGCACGCTGGCCGAGCCGAACCTGACCGCGATCTCCGGCGAGAGCGCCAACTTCCTCGCCGGCGGCGAGTTCCCGATCCCGGCCGGCTTCACCTGCGATCGGCACGGTCGTCGGCGCCGGAACTGCCAGTATCAGATCCAGTGCAAGAAGTTCGGCGTCGGCCTCAACTTCCTGCCGGTCGTGCTGTCGGAGGGCCGCATCAGCCTCAAGGTCATGACCGAGGTGTCCGAACTCTCGACCGACAACCAGCTCACCCTGGTGCAGTCGCTGGGCGCCTTGGCCGAAAGCACGACCCTGACCATTCCGTCGATCAAGACCCGCCGCGCCGAGACCACGGTCGAGATTCCCTCCGGCGGCTCGCTCGCGATGGCCGGCATGATCCAGGAACAGACCAAGCAGCAGATCAACGGCATTCCCGGCCTGATGCAGCTGCCGATCCTCGGCGCGCTGTTCAAGAGCCGCGACTACATCAACCGGCAGACCGAGCTGATGGTCATCGTGACGCCCTACATCGTGCGCGCGGTCGCGCAGAAGGAGCTGTCGCGGCCGGACGACGGCTATGCCGACGCCAGCGATCCGGCGGGCGTCCTGCTCGGCAAGTTCAATCGCATCTACGGCGTGCCGGGCAAGGTCGAGCCCGAAGGTCAGCTATCAGGGCAGTTACGGCTTCATTCTCGACTGACTGACCGCGCGAGGAGACGATCGATGAACCTATCCCATCGTGCCGGCGCCATCGCCGGCCGCCGTCGTCCGGCACCAGCGGCATCGATGGCGCGCGCCGTCGCGCTCGCCGGCTGCGCCGTCATGCTCGCGGGCTGCTACACGACCCAGAGCCGGTGCCGAGCGGCCTCGCCAACGACTACCGCCAGCGCCATCCGATCGCGATCAAGGAGGGCGAGCGCACGGTCGAGCTGTTCATCGGCAGCAAGCGCGGCGGACTTGTCGCCCGATCAGCGCGCCGACGTGCTCGCCTTCGCCAATAGCCTGGCGGCGCGAGGCGACCGGCGGCATCGTCATCGACGTGCCGGCCGGCACGCGCAACGAGATCGCCGCCGCCAACGCGGTGCACGAGGTCCGCGCGATCCTCTCGGCCGCCGGCGTTCCGCCGCAGGCGTCGAGGTGCGGCCCTATCGGCCGGCCGACCCGGGCAAGCTCGCCACGGTGCGCCTCAACTATCCGACCATGACGGCGGAGGCCGGACCGTGCGGACTGTGGCCGCACGACCTCGGACCGACCTCCGATCGCGAGCACAACGAGAACGTGCCATACTGGAATCTCGGCTGCTGCGTCGCAGCGCAATCTCGCCGCCATGGTCGACAACACGGCCGACCTGGTGCAGCCGCGCGGCGAGACCCCGCCCTATACCGGCCGCCGCACCACCGTGCTCGACAAGTACCACCGCGGCGAAAGCACGGCGACGGTCTACCCGGACGCCGAGAAAGGCAAGATCAGCGACGTGGGCAAATGATCACGAACGCACACAACCGGAGCTGAAAGCGGTCGCCGACGCGCGACCGGCGAGCACATCGCGCCGGCGCCGCGCATCTCGATCCAGGCGTTCTGCGAGACCGTCGAGACCGCCGCCGCCATCCAGGCGGCCGGCGAGGATCGCCGCCTGGGCAAGGCCCATCTCAAGATTCAGATGGGCGGCATCACCGCCGCGGTCGAGGCCTATCGGCAGCTCGCCGACGCCGAACGTCATCATGATCGAATCCGAGAGCCGCGGCGACGACCTGCTGCGGCCTCGATTCGCTCGCCGAGGTCTGCGACGCCGGCACCCGCGTCGTCGTGATCGGCCGGCTCAACGACGTCACTGCTCTACCGCGAGCTGATGCGCCGCGGGCGTCAGCGACTATCTGATCGCGCCGGTCGGCACGCTCGACGTGGTGCGCTCGGTCTGCGGCCTGTTCTCCTCGCCGGACGCCAAGCCGGTCGGCCGCATCATCGCGGTGATCGGCGCCAAGGGCGGCGTCGGCGCCTCGACCGTCGCGCACAACGTCGCCTGGGCGATCGCGCGCGACCTTCAGCTCGATACGGTCGTCGCCGACCTCGACCTCGCCTTCGGCACCGCCGGCCTCGACTACAATCAGGATCCGCCGCAGGGCATCGCCGACGCGGTGTTCTCGCCCGACCGCATCGACACCAGCTTCGTCGACCGCCTGCTGTCGAAGTGCACGGATCATCTGAGCCTGCTGGCGGCGCCGGCCACGCTCGACCGGGTCTACGATTTCTCGACCGAGGCGTTCGACTCGATCTTCGACTCGCTGCGCGCGACCGTGCCCTGCATCGTGCTCGACGTGCCGCATCTGTGGACCGGATGGACGCAAGCGCGCCCTGATCGCGCGCCGACGACATCCTGGTCGTCGCCGCGCCCGACCTCGCCAATCTGCGCAACGCCAAGAACATGATCGATCTGCTGCGAGCAGCGCGTCCGAACGATCACCGGCCGTCCTACTGCCTCAACCAGGTCGGCGTGCCGAAGCGGCCGGAGATCAAGCCGGCCGACTTCGCCAAGGCGCTCGACGACCAGCCGCTGGCCGTCATTCCCGTTCGAGCCGCAGATGTTCGGCACCGCCGCCAACAACGGCCAGATGATCGCGGAGCTGTCGTCCTCGCACCGCACGGCCGAGATGTTCCGGCAGCTGGCGCAGGTGCTGACCGGCCGCGCCGAGGCGAAAAAGGCCAGGTCGGGTCTGCTCAGCCCTCTGCTCGACAAGCTCGATGAAGCGCTCGGCGTAGACGTCTGGAGTTCGAGTCACGTGTTCGGTAAGCGTAGCAGTACGGCGGACGAGCACTCCGCGCCGGCGCCGTGCCCAGCCGCGGCGCCTCGGCGCCAGCCGCAGGCCGCGCCGCCAGCTCGCGCCGGCACCGGTGCAGCCGGCACCGCCGGCGCCAGCCCGCCGGCGACGTCATGGAGGGCGGCCGCGCGCCGATCCCCTCGGCCGGGCTCGGCGCGCCGCTGCGTGCCGGCGCCCGACGCCGGGCAAGCGCAGACGGTCATGCCGACGCAGGCGTCGCCGCCGCTCGCGCCGACCGCCGACCGACAGCCGCCATTCGGAAGCCTACTACGAGACCAAGGGCACGATCTTCGGCGCCCTGATCGAGGCGATCGATCTCGCCCAGCTCGCCAAGCTCGACGCCGAGTCGGCGCGCGAGGAAATCCGCGACATCGTCAACGAGATCATCGCGATCAAGACGATCGTGATGTCGATCTCCGAGCAGGAGGAGCTGCTCGACGACATCTGCAACGACGTGCTCGGCTACGGCCCGCTCGAGCCGCTGCTGGCGCGCGACGACATCGCCGACATCATGGTCAACGGCTCCGGCACGATCTACATCGAAGTCAACGGCAAGATCCAGAAGACCGGCATCCGCTTCCGCGACAATCAGCAGCTCCTCAACATCTGCCAGCGCATCGTCAGCCAGATCGGCCGGCGCGTCGACGAATCCTCGCCGATCTGCGACGCGCGCCTGCCCGACGGCTCGCGCGTCAACGTCATCGTGCCGCCGCTCGCGATCGACGGCCCGGCGCTCACCATCCGCAAGTTCAAGAAGGACAAGCTCACGCTCGATCAGCTGGTCCGGTTCGGCACCATCACGCCGGAGGGCGCCGAGATCCTCAAGGTGATCGGCCGCTGCCGGGTCAACACCATCATTTCGGGCGGCACCGGCTCCGGCAAGACCACGCTGCTCAACTGCCTCACCCAGTTCATCGACCACGACGAGCGCATCATCACCTGCGAGGACGCCGCCGAACTGCAGCTGCAGCAGCCGCACGTGGTCCGGCTGGAGACCCGGCCGCCCAATCTCGAGGGCGAAGGCCAGATCACCATGCGCGACCTGGTCAGGAACTGCCTGCGCATGCGGCCGGAGCGCATCATCGTCGGCGAGGTGCGCGGACCCGAAGCCTTCGACCTGCTGCAGGCGATGAACACCGGCCACGACGGCTCGATGGGCACGCTGCACGCCAACACCCCGCGCGAGGCGCTGTCGCGCGTCGAATCGATGATCACCATGGGCGGCTATTCGCTGCCCTCGCGCACCATCCGCGAGATGATCTGCGGCTCGGTCGACGTGATCGTGCAGGCGGCCCGCCTGCGCGACGGCTCGCGCCGCATCACCCACATCACCGAAGTGCTGGGCATGGAAGGCGACGTCATCATCACCCAGGATCTGTTCGTCTACGACATGATGGGCGAGGACGCGCAAGGGCAACCTGATCGGCCGGCATCGCTCGACCGGCATCGGCCGGCCGCGCTTCTGGGAACGCGCGCGCTACTTACGGCGAGGAGACAGCGGCTCGCGGCCGCGCTCGATGCCGCCGAGATTGGCCGACCGAAGGCTAACGGGAGCGACCATGCAGCAACATCGCCATATTCTTCCTGGTGGCGGTCGCGATGGGCGGCATCGCCTGGGTCTTCATCTATCCGATCCTGTCCGGCGAGACCAAGATCGAGAAGCGCAGGGAATCGGTCGCCGGCACCGGCCGATGCCGCTGCGCACGTCGCGCAACGCCATGAAGTCGCGCCGCGAGCAGGTCGAAGGACACGCTCAAGGAGCTCGAGGAGCGCAACAGCCAAGGCGAGATCGGTGCCGCTCAACCTCAAGATCGCGCAGGCCGGCCTCACCTGGTCGAAGCGGCGGTTTTCTCATCACCGCGCGTCCTGCTCGCGTTCGCGGCGTTCTTTCTGGCGTTCACCGTGATTCGGCGACCTATTGGCCTGCGCTTGGTCTCGCGTTTGCCGCTGGGTGCGGCCTGCCCTTCTGGCTGCTCAAATTTCTCAAGAAGCGGCGCGAAACCAAGTTCCTGGCAGCGTTTCCCGATGCCGTCGACATCATCGTGCGCGGCATCAAGGCGGGACTGCCGCTGCTCGACAGCCTGCGCATGATCACCACCGATGCGTCCGAGCCGGTGCGAGAGCGAGTTTCGCAGCATCGTCGAGACCCAGACCGTCGGCATCCCGATCGGCGAGGCCTGCGCCAAGCTCTACGAACGCATCCCGGTGCCGGAGGCGAACTTCTTCGGCATCGTCATCTCGATCCAGCAGAAGTCCGGCGGCAACCTGTCGGAAGCGCTCGGCAACCTGTCGAACGTGCTGCGCGAGCGCAAGAAGATGAAGGCCAAGATCCAGGCCATGTCGATGGAGGCCAAGGCCTCGGCGGCGATCATCGGCGCGCTGCCCCCGGCGGTCGCGTTTCTCGTCTACATCACCAGCCCGGACTACATCGAGCTGCTGTGGACGCATCCGACCGGCCGCATGATGCTGGCCGCCTCTGCGGTCTGGATGTTCATCGGCGTGATGGTCATGCGCAAGATGATCAACTTCGACTTCTGAGGCCGCCATGGTCGACCTCATCATCGACAAGCTTCACGACACCCGGTTTCTGGCGATGCTGTTCGCCGCGATCGGCGCGATCGCGACCGTGCTGACGCTCGCGATGCCGCTGCTGGCGACCGACACGCTGGAGCGGCGAATGAAGTCGGTGGCGATCGAGCGCGAGAAGATCCGGCAGCGCGAGCGTGAACGGCTGGCGCGTGGCGAAAAGATCGTCGCTGCGCAGATCCGCCAAGCAGTACATGCAGACGATCGTCGAGCAGTTCAACCTGAGCAAGTGGGTCGGCCAGGAGGAGGCGCGCACCCTGCTGCGTTCAGGCCGGCTATCGCGGCCACGCGCCTTACGTCACCTTCCTGTTCTTTCGCCTGGTGACGCCGGCGGCCGCGCTTGCTGTTCTCGGTGTTCTACCTGTTCGTGGTGATCGAGCTCAACCAGCCGCCGATGGTCAAGATCGGGCTCTGCATCGGCGCCACCTATTTCGGCATGCACCTGCCCGGCATGTTCATCAAGAACAAGATCGCGCGGCGTCAAATGTCGATCAGGCGCGCCTTTCCGGACGCGCTCGACCTGCTGCTGATCTGCGTCGAATCGGGCAGCTCGATCGAAGCCGCGTTCAAGCGGGTCGCGCAGGAAATCGGCTCACAGTCGGTCGCGCTGGCCGAGGAACTCACGCTGACGACGGCGGAACTGTCCTACCTGCAGGATCGCCGCCAGGCTTACGAGAACCTCGCCAAGCGCATCAACCTCGACGGCGTCAAATCGGTCTGCATCGCGCTGCAGCAGGCGGAGCGCTACGGCACGCCGCTGGCCCAGACGCTGCGCGTGATGGCGCAGGAGAATCGCGACATGCGCATGTCGGAAGCGGAGAAGAAGGCCGCCGCGCTGCCGCCCAAGCTGACGGTGCCGATGATCCTGTTCTTCCTGCCGGTGCTGTTCATCGTGATTCTCGGCCCGGCAGCGATCCGGGTCATGCAGACCACTGCGCTGAACTGAGCGTTGCAGAGCGATGCCGATCGCGCCGCTGTCACCCGCCCTTGGCCTGGACCTTGGGCCGCCCGGTTTCGCCCGGCTTCCTGCCGTTCTGCTGCGCGAGCATCTGGCGCAGATAGGCGACGTTGGCGGCCGCGGTTTCGGTCGGCAGGTCGGCCTGCGCGATCAACTCGGCCTCCTGGAATCGGCCCTGCAGGCCGACGACCAGGGCGAGGTTCTGGCGGACGCGCGGATCGACCTGCGACTGCGCGGACGCGCGGCGCAGCGTCGACTCGGCCCGGACCAGGTCCTTGGAGAGCGCGTAGGACAGGCCGAGATTGGACAGCACGCGACGGCTCGTCGGGCTCGATCCGCAGCGCGGTGGCGTAGTAGCGCTGGGCGTCGTCGTGCCGTCCCATCTGGTCGAGCACCGCCCCCTGCACCGAGAGGATGCGCCAGTCGGGCTGGTCCGGCGTGTGGGCGCGGTTGAGCACGTCGAGCGCCTGCTTGTAGGTGCCGTTGTCGGCGAGCGCGCGGCCGTAGGCGCCGAGCACGCCGGTGTGCTTCGGATTGTGCAGCGACGCCTGTTCCAGCACGGCGACGGCCTGCGAGCGCTGGCCGATCCCGCGCAGCGCCTGCGCGTAGCCGATCGCCGCTTCGGGATCGCTGCGGCTTGGCGTGGTAGCGTTCGCCCCAGGCCTCGACCGCGGTGCGCGCCATTCGGCCGTCTGAGACGGCGGCTGCGCCGGTCGCGCCGAGCGATCCGGTCGAAGTCCGGCTGCGTGGTCTTGCAGCCGGCGGTCGTGAGCGCCAACAGCATCGCCAGCACGGCGGGGACCGCAGTCCGGCGCCAGGTCGGAGAGTGTGCGAACTCATCGAGCAAGTCATCACTGCCTCGTCGGCCCCCCACGAGACACTGGCAATAAAGCGTTAACCTTAATAACCGGTTAATCGGAACCGTTAATATGTGTTAACGGACCGTCCCTGCCCTGCCTTCGCGACACCGTCTGCCAGGCGCTTCTGGCAGGGCTATTTATGGGCACTTCCACGATGCATCCGAAACTTCTTTCCGCGCGGCCAGGCGACCGCCGTTCCGGTTACTTTTGTTAACGCCGCGACCTGGCCCGACCAGCGCGAGCGCGCTTGATTCGCACGCCAGCGCGCTTCGCGGATGCCGCCGGATTCGAGCCGAAGCCCGGCCGTCACCTGCTCCTGCCGCGCGCGGACGGCGCCCTCGGCGGCGTCCTGTTCGCGCTCGAAGCCGCCGGACGATCCGCATCTCGGACCTGTTCCGGCCGGGGGCGCTGGCCGAGCTCGCTGCCCGCGGGCAGCCTACCGCTTCGCCAACGCCCCGCACGATTCGCAAGCTCGCGGCGCTCGCCTTCGCGCTCGGCACCTACCGCTTCACGCGCTACCGCAAGCAGGACGCCAAGGACGTCCGGCTCGAGCTGCCGGGCAACGTCGATGGCGACGACCTGACCCGCATCGCGGAGGGCGTCTGCCTTGCCCGCGACCTCATCAACACGCCGGCCAACGACATGGGCCCGCCCGAGCTCGAAGACGCCGCGCGCACGCTCGCGGCCGCGCCACGGCGCCAGGTGCACGCCATCGTCGGCGACGATCTGCTCGAGCAGCAACTTTCCGCTGATCCACGCCGTCGGCCGCGCCGCCGCACGGCCGCCGCGCCTGATCGACCTGACCTGGGGCGATCCCGGCCATCCCAAGGTGACGCTGGTCGGCAAGGGCGTCTGCTTCGACACCGGCGGGCTCGACATCAAGCCCGAGAGCGGCATGCTCAACATGAAGAAGGACATGGGCGGCGCCGCCACGATGCTCGGCGCTCGCCCACATGCTGATGGATCGCGGGCTGAAGATGCGCCTGCGCGTGCTGATCCCGGCGGTCGAGAACGCGATCTCCGGCGCGGCGTTCCGGCCGCGCGACATCTACCGCTCGCGCAAAGGCATCACGGTCGAGATCGGCAACACCGACGCCGAAGGCGGCTTGATCCTCGCCGACGCACTGGCGCTCGCCGACGAGGAGGAGCCGGAACTGATCGCCGACATGGCGACGCTCACCGGCGCCGCGCGGGTCGCGCTGGGCGCCGAGATCCCGCCGTTCTACACCGACGACGACGACGCTGGCCGCGGACGCTCGCCCGGCATTCGCGCGAGCGAGAACGATCCGCTCTGGCGGATGCCGCTGTGGCGTCCCTACGACCAGTTGCTCGACTCCAAGGTCGCGGACATCAACAACGTCGCCAACGGCAGCTTCGGCGGCTCGATCACCGCCGCGCTGTTCCTGCGGCGGTTCGTGACGCGCGGCCAAGGCCTGGCTGCATTGCGACATCTTTGCCTGGAACCAGACCGACGAAGCCGGGACGCCCGGAAGGCGCCGAATGCCAGGCCGCGCGCGCGCTCTACGCGCTGCTGTCTGCCCGCTACGGCTAGGAACCTGAGAACCCGTGAACCAGTTCGATCCCGCGTCTGACGCCCGCGCGCACCGACCTTGCCGCCAAGCATCTCGAAGGCAGGATCGCCGCGCCGCGCTTCGTCACCGGCGAGGCGCGCGAGATCGCCGAACCGCAGGCGCCGCTGCGCCGTGCGCCCTCGCCCGACGCACCGCTCGACACCGAGGCGCTCGAAGGGCGAGCGCGTCACCGTCTACGAGACTAACGACGAAGGCTGGGCCTGGGGCAACTCGCCGCCGACGGTTATGTCGGCTACCTGTCGTCGAATGCGCTGCGCGAGATCGGGCCGGCCAAGACCCACAAGGTGGTCGCGGCCCGCACGCTGGTGTTTCCCGGGCCGAACGATCAAGCTTCCTCCGGTCGGCGGCCTACCATTCGGTGCCGTGCTCGCGGTCGTACGCATCGTCGAGCCGTTCGCCGTGACCGCCACCGGCGCGTTCGTACCGTTGCGGCATCTTGCGCCAATCGGCACGACCGAAAACGATTATCGTCGCGGTCGCCGAACGTTTCCTGCACGCACCCTATCTCTGGGGCGGCAAGACCACGCTCGGCCTCGACTGCTCGGCGCTGGTGCAGCTTGCGTTGACCGCCTGCGGACTGGATTGTCCGCGCGACAGCGACCTGCAGGAGCGTGCGCTAGGCACCCCCCTGCCCGCATCCGATCTGACGAACCTGCGGCGCGGCGACCTGATGTTCTGGAAGGGGCACGTCGCCATCGTGCGTGACCGGGAGACGCTCATTCACGCCAACGCACATCACATGGCAGTCACGATCGAACCGATCGCCACGACGGTCGCGCGCATTGCGGCGAGCGGATACCCGCTGACCAGCGTCAGGAGGCTGTGACCGCTCGTTCAATAACCGGCATCGCGGTCGACCACGTGTTCGAGCGAAAGGCCCTGCTCATGCCGTTCGATCTGCCGCAGGATGTTGGTCACCAGCGCGTGCGGATCGGAGGCGGCGGCGCAATGCGGCGTGATTGTTACTCTCGGATGGTCCCACATCGGACTCGCCGCCGGCAGCGGCTCGGTCGGAAACACGTCGAGCGTCGCGCCTGACAGCGAGCCCTCGTCAAGGGCAGCCAGAATATCGCTGTCGATTTGCAGCGCGCCGCGTCCGGCATTGATCAGGTAAGCGCCCCCGAGCACGCCTTCGTGTTTGAGCCTCCGGAACAGGTCGAGACATCAGGATGCCTTGTGTCTGCAGGCGTCGCCGGCAACAGGCACACCAGGATCTCCGTTCGCTGCAGAAACCGCATCAGGCCGGCCGCGCCATGGAACGTCTCGATGCCTTCGATGCGCTTCGGCGCCCGGCTCCAGCCGGCAACCTGGAAGCCAAGACGACGCAACGCCGCGCCGCATCGCTGGCCGAGCACCCCAATCCCATCACGCCGACCGCAACGTCGTCGCCGCCGCTGATCGAGCTCGTACCAGCGGTGCGCACGCTGCTGGGCGTCGTAGCGGCGCTGGCCGCGGTGATGCATCAGCACATGCAGCACGACGTACTCGGTCATCCGCATCGTTAGGTCGGGTCGACGATCCGCACGACCGGCATGCCCTTCGGCAGCGCGCGGGTCGCAACGAATGTGATCGACACCGGCGCCGAGCGAAAAGATCGCCCTGCAGGTTCGGCAACGTGGCGAGCAAGGCCAGGCGGCGGCAGCCAGACGCACGCGTAGGCAATACTGCCGACGTCGGGGATGGCGGCGAGCTCGGCGCCGCCGGTCCGCTCCACGTCCTGACCTCCGCGGCGTGGCGCGAGCGCATCGAAACCGCTCTTCCCAGGGCCGCGGATTCAAGCCGGCCATCGGCGAGCAGGATCGCGCCCATCAGCGTGCCGTTCCACGCCCGCGCGCACGATCTCGTCGAGACGCGCCGCGGTTGAGCGCGAGCCATTGCAGCGCCATGATCAGCGGGCCGTTGCGCAGGTACCGGCGGCCAGCGCCGCGAGCGCCGCATCGATCGGCACGCGCATCGGCACGGTCTCTTCGTGCTCGGTCGCGAGCACCCGCCCGCTCCGGGACACCTGCATGCGTCGACGATGCCGAGGAACAGGGTGATCTCCTCGTCCGACATGCCGGGCGACGGCAGATAGGTGAACAACTCGACCAGCGGGCGCGGCGCCACGCCGATCTCCTCGACGCATTCACGCCGCGCGGCCTCGGCCGGCTGTTCGTCCGCCTCGACGTGGCCGGCGACGATCTCGACCAGCTCTCCGCGCCCATTGGCGAGGTGGGCCGCCAGGCGGAACTGTCGCAGCAGGACGACCTCGTCGCGCGCCGAGGTCGATCGGCAGGACCGCCGCCGCGCGGCCGGCTGCGCAGGAGTCATCGGAGCGGCCGCGGACATTCTCGCCGCTCCGGAAACTTGAACGCGCAGACGCTCGTAGCGACGAAATCCCTCCGCGAGCACCTCGCGGCCGGCGATCACGACGTCCGCCGCGACATCGGCGAGCGGCATTCGGGCAGGTTTGCGCGAGTCGCGTGCACGCGGCGCCTTACTGCGCGACCACGCCCTCGGGCGCCGTCTCCAGGTTGAAGGCGGCGGCGAACAGCGCGCGCGTGTAGTCGCTCTTGGGACGAGCGAACAGATCGGCGGCCGGCCCCTCCTCCACCACCTTGCCGTGGCGCATGACGACGAGCCGGCTCGCCAGCGCCGCGACCACCCGCAGGTCGTGCGAGATGAACAGGTAGGTGAGATTGCGCCGCTTCTGCAGCGTCGCGCAGCAGGTCGACGATCTGCGCCTGGATCAGCATGTCGAGCGCGCTCGTGGGCTCGTCGAGCACGACGAAAGTCGGCTCCAGCACGATGGCGCGGGCAACCGCGATGCGCTGGCGCTGGCCGCCGGAGAATTCATGCGGATAGCGAAAGCGGGTCTCGGGATCGAGCCCGACGTCGCGCAGCGCCCGCACCACGCGCTCCTCGCGCTGCTCGCGGCGACAGCTTCGGATGATGCACCCACAGGCCTTCCTCGATGATGTCGGAGACCGACATGCGCGGCGAGAGCGAGCCGTAGGGGTCCTGGAACACGATCTGCATGTGGCGGCGGAACGGCCGCATCTGGCGGAACTTCAGCCCGGTGATCGTGCTGCCGAGGAAAGACGATCGGTCCCTCCGACGAGATCAGCCGCAGGATCGCGAGCCCGAGCGTGGTCTTGCCGGAGCCGGATTCGCCCACGATGCCGAGCGTCTCGCCCTGGCGGACCGCGATGCTCGACGCCGTCGACCGCCTTGATGTGGCCGACCACCCGGCGCAGCACGCCGCGCTTGATCGGGAACCAGACCTTGAGGTCCTTGGTCTCGACCACGACCGGCGCATGCGGCTCGCAGCGGCGCCGGATCGGGCTTCGGCTCGGCGGCGAGCAGCGCGCGGGTATAGGGATGCTGCGGCGCCGTGAAGACGCGCTCGACCGGACCCCTTCTCGACGATCTTGCCCTCCTTCATCACGCAGACCGTGTCGGCGAGCTTGCGCACGATGCCGAGATCGTGGGTGATGAACAGCATCGCCATGCCCAGCCGCTTCTGCAGCTCCTTCAGCAGGCTCGAGGATCTGCGCCTGCACGGTGACGTCGAGCGCGGTCGTCGGCTCGTCGGCGATCAGGAGGTCGGGCTCGTTGGCGAGCGCCATGGCGATCATCACGCGCTGGCGCTGGCCGCCGGACAGCTGGTGCGGATAGCTTGCGAGCCGCGTCTCCGGCTCGGGGATGCCGACCTGGGTCAGGAGCTCGATGATGCGGGCGCGCGCGGCCTCGCCGGTCAGGCCCTGATGCAGCAGCAGGATCTCGCCGATCTGCTTCTCGATGGTGTGGAGCGGATTGAGCGAGGTCATCGGCTCCTGGAAGATGATGGTGATGTCGTTGCCGCGCACGTGGCGGATCTCGCCCTCCGGCAGGTGCAGCAGTTCCTGGCCCTTGAAGCGGATCGAGCCGGACGGATGGTGCGCGGCGGGATACGGCAGCAGCTTCATCACCGACAGCGCGGTCACCGACTTGCCGGAGCCCGAACTCGCCGACCAGCGCGACGCGTCTCGCCCTTGCTGATCTCGAACGAGACGCGATCGACCGCGAGCGTGTCGCGCCCACCCTGGCGGAAGGCGACGGAGAGGTCCGTTGACCTCGAGCAGCTTTCTGGTAACTGGCGTCCATGGCGCTCACCCGAACGTCTTGCGCGGATCGAAGGCGTCGCGCACCGCCTCGCCGATGAAGATCAGGAGCGAGAGCATGATGGCGACCGTCAGGAAGCCGGAGATGCCGAGCCAGGGCGCCTGAATGTTGGCCTTGCCCTGCGCCAGCATCTCGCCGAGCGAGGGCGAGCCGGGCGGCAGGCCGAAGCCGAGGAAGTCGAGCGCGGTCAGCGTCATCACCGACGACGACAGGATGAACGGCAGGAACGTCATGGTCGCGACCATGGCGTTGGGCAGCAGATGCCGGAACATGATGGTGCGGTTCGACACGCCGAGCGCGCGCGCCGCCTGGATATATTCGAAGTTGCGCCCGCGCAGGAACTCGGCCCGCACCAGGCCGACCAGCGACACCCAGGAGAACAGCAGCAGGATTCCGAGCAGCACGAAGAAGCCGGCACCAGCACCGACGAGATGATCAGCAGGAGATAGAGCGACGGGAATCGCGGTCCAGATCTCGATGAAGCGCTGGAACAGGAGATCGGTCCAGCCGCCGAAATAGCCCTGCACGGCGCCGGCCGCGACGCCGATGACCGACGAGATGATCGTCAGCGTCAGCCCGAACAGCACCGAGAGGCGGAAACCGTAGATCAGGCGCGCCACCACGTCGCGGCCCTGGTCGTCGGTGCCGAGCCAGTTGTATTCGAGGTCGCGGCAGCCGGAGAGGCCCTTGCGCTCGACCACCGCTTGCATTGCTGCCTCGGTCAGCATCCAGGTCGGCTTCGATGGCGCGGGCGTCGGCAGATCGAGATTGTGCGTGTTGTAGGAATAGCGGATCGGCGGCCACATCATGAAGCCGCCCTTCTCGGCGATCAGCTTCTGCAGGTACGGATCGCGATAGTCGGCCGCGGTCTCGAAGTCGCCGCCGAACGCCGTCTCCGGATAGGTGACGAAGACCGGGAAGATAGGACTTGCCGTCGTAAGCGCACATAGAACGGCTTGTCGTTGGCGATGAATTCGGCGAACAGCGACATCACGAACAGCACCATGAAGATCCAGAACGACCAGTAGCCGCGCCGGTTCGCCTTGAAGTTCTGCCAGCGCCGGCGGTTGAGCGGCGAGATCGCTGAAGCGGTGCCGCTCCGGCAGCACGGCGAGCCCCATCGGCGTCTGCGCCGTCGTCTCCGGGACCTGGATGGTGGTGCGGTCGTCCACCTCACACCTCCCGCGTCTCGAAGTCGATGCGCGGATCAACCCAGGTGTAGGTGAGATCGGAGATCAGGTTTACCACGCAGCCCGACCAGCGACAAGATGTAGAGCGTTCGCGAACACCACCGCATAGTCGCGGTTGAGCACGCTCTCGAAGCCGAGCAGACCGAGTGCCGTCGAGCGAGAAGATCGTCTCGATCAGCAGCGAGCCGGAAAAGAACGCGTGCACGAACGCGCCGGGAAAGCCCGGCGATGACGATCAGCATGGCGTTGCGGAACACGTGGCCGTAGAGCACCTGGCGCTCGGTGCAGCCCTTGGCGCGAGCGGTGAGCACGTACTGCTTGCGGATCTCGTCGAGGAACGAGTTCTTGGTCAGCAGCGTCATGGTGGCGAATGCGGCGAGCCCCATCGAGATGATCGGCAGCACGAGATGCCAGAAATAGTCGAGGATCTTGTCCGGCGTCGACAGTTGCGCCCAGTTGTCCGACGTCAGCCCGCGCAGCGGGAAGAAGTTGAAGAACGAGCCGCCGGCGAACAGGATGATGAGCAGGATCGCGAACAGAAAGCCCGGGATCGCGTAGCCGATGATGATGACGCCCGAGGTCCAGACGTCGAAGTGCGAGCCGTCCTTGATCGCCTTGCGGATGCCGAGCGGGATCGAGATCAGGTAGGTCAGCAGCGTCAGCCAGATGCCGAGCGAGATCGAGACCGGCAGCTTCTCCTTGATGAGCTGGAGAACGGTGGTGTCGCGGAAGTAGCTCTTGCCGAAATCGAACCGGAGGTAGTTCCACAGCATCAGGAAGAAGCGCTCGTAGGCCGGCTTGTCGAAGCCGAACTGCTTCTCCAGGCTCTTGATGAACTCCGGGTCGAGGCCCTGCGCGCCGCGATATTTGGAGCGTGGTCGCGTCCGCTCCCGGAGTGGCGCCGGGCTGGCCGCAGATTGCCGAAGTCGCCGCCCGGCGAGCCGGACATGCGCGAGGTCGCGCCGGTGTCGGAGCCCGAGAGCTGGGCGATCATCCGCTCGACCGGGCCGCCGGGCGCAAACTGCACCACCACGAACGAGACCAGCATGATGCCGAACAGCGTCGGGATCATGAGCAGAATGCGCCGGATGATGTAGGCGATCATGAAAGGGGTCGATCCACGCTCAATGCGTTTCGGGCCAAGCTCTGATCATCCGCGCGGCTCGACTTGCGCGGCCTTGTCGCGATCGTACCACCAGGTCTCCGGGATGCCGCGCGCATAACGCGGCTTTCCCGCCGGCCGGCCGAACATGTCCCAATACGCGATCCAATGCGAGGCCTTGTACCAGTGCGGAATCCAGTACCGGCCGGCGCGGATCACCCGGTCGAGCGCCTTGCAGGAGGCGGTCAGCGAAGGCCGGCTGTCGGCCGCAATGATCTGCTCGACCAGCGCATCGATCACCGGATCGGCGATGCCGGCGAGATTCTGCGAGCCCTTGATGGCCGCCGCCTGCGAGGAGAAATAGCTCCGCAGCGAATCGCCGGGCGTGCTGGAAAACGCGAAGCGCTGCACGACGATGTCGAAGTCGAAATCGTCCACCCGCTTGCGGAACTGCACCGGATCGACCATGCGCATGCTGGCGTCGATGCCGAGCAGCGTCAGGTTCTTGATGAACGTGCTGTGGTGCGGCTGGAACGACGGCTCGTCGAGCAGGAACTCGATGGTGATCGGCTCGCCCTGCGGCGTCACCCGCTTGCCGTTCTTGATCGGGTAGCCGGCCTCCTGCAGGATCGCGCTGGCCTTGCGCAGCAGCGCGCGGTCCTGGCCCGAACCGTCGGAGACCGGCGGCAGGAACGGTTCGCCGAACACCTCGTCCGGCACCTTGCCGCGAAAGGGTTCGAGCAGCGCCAGTTCGTCGACCGAGGGCTTGCCCTCCGCCATCATCGGCGAGTTCTGGAACACCGAATGGGTCCGCGTATAGGACCCGTACATGATGGTCTTGTTGGTCCATTCGAAATCGAAGGCGTAGATCAGCGCCTCGCGCAGCCGCCGGTTCTTGAACTTCTCGCGCCGCGTGTTGAAGAACCAGCCCTGCGCGCCCGACGGCGTTTCGTCGGGCAGTACGTCGCGCTTGACGCGGCCGTCGCGGATCGCGGGAAAGTCGTAGCGCGTCGCCCAGATGCGCGAGGTGAATTCTTCGCGGAACAGGTAGCTCTTGCCGGTGAAGCCTTCGAAGGCGACATCGCGGTCGCGATAGTATTCGTAGCGCAGGACGTCGAAATTGTTCTGTCCGCGCGACACCGGCAGATCGGCGCCCCACCAGTCCTTGACGCGCTCGTATTCGATGTAGCGGCCGGCCTCGAACCGCCCGACCTTGTAGGGGCCGCTGCCGAGCGGCACCTCGAGCGTGGTCTCGTCGAACGACTTGGCCGAATAATAGGCGCGCGAGAAGATCGGCAGCCGCGACGAACAGCGGCACGTCGCGGCCGCGCTTGCGGCGCGAAGCGCACGACCACGGTCGCATCGTCGATCAGCCTCCGCGCCGGCGAAATCGCGCAGCAATTGCTGGGCGATCGGATGACCCTTGTCCTTCAGGATCTGCAGCGAGAAGGCGACGTCGTGCGCGGTGAGCTTCGTGCCGTCGTGAAATTTCGCTTCCGGCCGCATGAGGAAGCGATAGGTCAGCCCGTCGGGCGAAATCTGCACCGCGCGCGCGGCGAGCCCGTACATGGCATCGGGCTCGTCGACGGCGCGCACCATCAGGCTCGCGAAGGTCAGCTGCATGCCCTGCGCGCCGTCGCCCTTGAGGATGTAGCTGTTGAGCGAGTTGAAGGTGAGGAAGTTCTGATTGAAGGCGCGGGTCGATCCGATGTGGGAGAACATGCCGCCCTTCGGCGCGTTCGGATTGACGTAGTCGAAATGCTTGAAATCCGCCGGATACTTGAGGTCGCCGAAGGCCGACATGCCGTGGCGCGCCGGCGGCTCGGTCTGCGCAAGGCCGGGCGATATCGCCGCCGACGCAACCGCCCCCGCACCCAGGACCAGCGCGTCGCGGCGGGTGACGTCGGCTCGACGAACCGTCACTGGCGCGTCCCGGTCTTGGCCGCCTTCTCCGCGTCCCACCACCAGATGGTCGGGAACGCCGCCGCGCCGTATTTCGGCAGCGCCTCGGGCCGGCCGAAGCGATCCCAGCGCGCGGTGCGCAGCATGTCGTAGGTGAATTGCGGCACGACGTAGTGGTTCCACAGCAGCACGCGGTCGAGCGCCCTGGTGGCGGCCACCAGCTCGGCGCGGTCCTTGGCGAAGATGACGCGCTCGATCAGCGCATCGACCGCCGGGTTCTTGATGCCGACGTAGTTGCGCGAGCCCGGCGTGTCGGCCGCCTGCGAGCTCCAGTAAGTCGCGCTGCTCGTTGCCGGGCGACAGCGACTGCGGCCAGGACGCGATCGATGATGTCGAAGTCCCAGTTGCGCATCCGGTTCTCGTATTGGACGTCGTCGACGGTGCGGACGTTCACCGTGATGCCGAGGCGCTCGAGCGAGGGCTTGTAGAACAGGATGAAGCGCTCGACGCTCGGATCCTCGGTCGAGAATCTCGACGGTCGAGCGGCTCGCCGGTCTTGGCGTTGACCAGCTTCTGATCGCGCACCTCGTAGCCGGCCTCGCGCAGCAGCCGCATCGCCTCGCGCAGATTGGCGCGCACCTTCTCGCGCTGCGCCGCCGACCGGATTGGTATAGGCGGTCGTGAAGACCTCGGGCGGCACCTTGTCGCGCACGGTTTCGAGGATCGCCAGCTCCTGCCCCTGCGGCAGCCCGGAGGAGGCAAGCTCGGTGCCCTCGAAGTAGCTGTTGATGCGCTTGTACTGGCCGAAGAAGATCTGCTTGTTCATCTCCTCGAAATCGAAGGCGAAATTGAACGCGCGCCGCACCCGCGCGTCCTTGAACTTGTCGCGCCGCGTGTTGAACACGAAGGCCTGCATGATGCCGCGGTTGCGCATCGGGGAATTCCTCGAGGACGACCCGCTTGTCCTTGACGGCGGGGAAATCGTAGGCGGTCGCCCAGTTCTTGGCGCTGTTCTCGGTGCGCCAGTCGACATGGTCGGCCTTGAACGCTTCGAGCGCGACCGTCGCGTCGCGGAAATACTCGAAGCGGATCTCGTCGAAGTTGTCGCGCCCGACATTGACGTTGAGATCCTTGGCCCAATAGTCCTTCACCCGCTCGTAGACGACGGTGCGTCCGGCCACGAATTCCTTGATGCGGTAGGCGCCATTGCCGAGCGGCGGCTCGAGCGTGGTCGCGCCGATGTCGCGCTTCTTGCCCGCGGCGTCGGTCCCTTCCCACCAGTGCTTCGGCAGCACTTCGAGCTGACCGAGGATCACCGGCATTTCGCGGTTGCCGGGGCCATCGAACGTGAAGGTGACCTCGCGCTCGCCGGTCTGCTCCACCTTCACCACGTGCCGATAGTACGCGGCGAACATCGGGTTGTGCTTCTTGAAGCTCTCGAACGAGAAGATCACGTCCTCGACCGTGATCGGCTTGCCGTCGTGATGGCGCGCCTCGGGGCGCAGGCGAAAGGTCGTCGACGCAAAGTCCGGCGGATGGCTGACCGCTTCGGCGATCAGCCCATAGTCGGTCGACACCTCGTCGAGCGATGACACCATCAGCGAGTCGCAGATCATGCCCGATCCCATGGCGATCGAACCCTTGAGGCCCGGCGACCGCCATGTTGAAGTTGTCGAAGGTGCCGAACGCGACCATGCGCACCGTACCGCCCTTCGGCGCCTGTCGGATTGACGTAGTCGAAATGCTTGAAGCCGGCCGGATATTTGAGGTCGCCGAACAGCGACAAGCCGTGTCGCCATTGCTGCTCCTGGGCGAATGCCGGGACGCGTGAGACGCCGACCCGGCCAAGCACCGGGGACCAGCAGCGTCAGGACGCCGGTACGGAGAATGGATCGACGGGTCAGGCGCAAGGAAACCTCCAACGTCGGCGGCGGGCCGAGGGGTCACGTGCTCGCCGGATTATGTCCGATTTTGGATACTTCGGCATCCGAACGGCATTACGATCCGGCAATAAAGCATCAATTTTGCGTGGCAAGAATTGCACCAGGCCAACAGCAAAACGGCCGGGCGCTGAGCCCGGCCGTTCGGAAATCAGACGGCGCTTCGGCCTATGCGTCGCCGGCGCCTCGGCCGCCTTGGTCGGCAGCGGCGCCGGGATTGTCGGACAGAGGAGTTGAGATAGGCGAGCAGGTCGGCGCGCTCGCTGCCCTTGGGCATGCCGGCGAACGTCATGTTCGTGCCCGGCACCATCCTTTCGGATTGAGCATGAACTGGTTGAGGTCCTGAATCGTCCAGTCGCCGCCTTTGGCCTTCAGCGCCGCCGAATAGTTGACGCCCGCCTCAGACGCCTTCGGACGGCCGACAATACCCCACAGATTGGGACCGACGAGGTTCTTTCCGCCCTTGGCGAAGGTATGGCAGGCCGCGCATTTCTTGGCGGAAGTCTCGCCACGACCGATCTCGGCCTTGGCGAGCAGTGCCTCGATCGGCTGCTCGGGCTCGGCTGGCTTCGCCGGCTCCTTACCGGTCGGCTTCTCCGGAACCGCGATCTCGTAACCGGGCTTGGCCGGCTTCTGAGGCGCGAAGATCGCTCCGGCGGCGATGTTGACGCTCAGCACCGCCAGGCAGGCGCCCAGCACGGCGCCCAGAATCTTGTTCATTTCAAAGGAGTCCATCGCCTCCAGGCTCCATTCGCGTCGTTCTCAGGAGGCAGCCGCAAGGCCACTTCCGGTCTATGGCGGCGCACAAATAGCTGGTTTTCCCGACCCGTGGCAACCCGTATAACCGGCCAACCCACGACCGGTTTTGACCCAGCTTCAGCCGGCCTCGATCGATGACGCAGCGCGATGTCCTTGTTCTGATTCCAGCCCGCATGGCCTCGACCAGGCTGCCCGGCAAGGCGCTTGCCGACATCGCCGGCCTGCCGATGATCGTTCACGTCCTGCAGCGGGCGCAGGCCGCCAAGATCGGCCCCGTCGCAGTTGCGACCGATTCCGAGGTGATCGCGGCCTGCGTGGAGAAAGCCGGCGGTCGGGCGGTGATGACGCGCGCCGACCATGTCTCGGGCTCGGACCGCATTTTCGAGGCGCTTGAAACCGCTGACCCGCAGGGCCGCGCCGGGATCGTCGTCAACGTCCAGGGCGACCTGCCGACGCTGGAGCCGGGCGACCTCGCCCGCGCGCTCGAACCGCTCGCCGATCCGGCGGTCGACATCGGCACGCTGGCGGCCGAAATCCGGCGCGAGCACGAGCGCATCGATCCGAACGTGGTCAAGGTGGTCGGCACGCCGGTGGCCGAGCGCCGGCTGCGCGCGCTCTACTTCACCCGTGCCACCGCGCCTGCGGGCGACGGCCCGCTCTACCATCACATCGGCCTCTACGCCTACCGGCGCGCGGCGCTGCGTCGATTCGTCGGTCTGCCGCCCTCGCCGCTCGAGACCGCGCGAGCGGCTCGAACAGTTGCGCGCGCTGGAGGCCGGCATGCGTATCGACGTGGCGCTGGTCGACAGCGTGCCGCTCGGCGTCGACACGCCCGAGGATCTGGAGCGGGCACGCAGCATCCTCGCGGCTGGCCGTTGACTTGGCCGCACCAGTGTGGCGGTTCAGAAGTCCGAAGCATCCTTACGGCGAGTTCGAAATGCGGACTTCTGAACCAAAGCCACACTGGATCAATAAGTTGACTAGTGTCCTTCGATTCCGAAGTTCGCAAATGAGCGCGCCGCAGAACGATGCGAACTTCGGAATTGGGACACTAGGGAGCGTACCGGAACCGGCATGACAGCACACAAGAAGATCGTTTTTCAGGGCGAGCCGGGCGCGAATTCGCACCTGGCGCTGCATGAGGTCTATCCGGACTACGAAGCCGTGCCTTGCGCGACCTTCGAGGACGCATTCACAGCGATCAGCAATGGCGATGCCACGCTCGGCATGATCCCGGTCGAGAATTCGGTCGCCGGCCGCGTCGCCGACATTCATCACCTGATGCCGGATTCGGGCCTGCACATCGTCGCCGAGCATTTCATGCCGGTACGGCATCAGTTGCTGGCGCCGCCAGGCGCGACGCTCGCGGATATCAAGACGGTCGAGAGCCATGTCCATGCGCTCGGCCAGTGCCGCAAGATCATCCGCAAGCTCGGCATCCGGCCGATCGTGGCCGCCGACACTGCGGGCTCAGCGCGCGAGGTCGCCGCCAAAGGCGACACGAGCCGCGCCGCGATCGCGACACGGCTCGCGGCCGAAATCTACGGCCTCGACATTCTCGCCGAGAACATCGAGGACGAGGCCCATAACACGACGCGCTTCATCGTGCTGTCGCGCGACGCCCGCTGGGTCAAGAACGGCAACGGCCCGGTGATCACCACGTTCCTGTTTCGGGTGCGCAACGTTCCGGCCGCGCTCTACAAGGCGCTCGGCGGCTTCGCCACCAACGGCGTCAACATGACGAAGCTCGAAAGCTACATGATCGAGGGCAATTTCTTCGCCACCCAGTTCTATGCCGACGTCGAAGGCCATCCCGAAGACCGGCAGTCTGGTCTTCGCCTTCGAAGAACTGGCGTTCTATTCCAAGGAAATGAAAATTCTCGGCGTCTATCCGGCGCATCCGTTCCGCGCCACCTTCGAGGAGACGGTCGGCTAGAGATTCCGCTTGCTGGAGATCGCCCCGCTCGACGTGTCATTTCGGAGCGCGCCGAAGCCGCGAGCCCGGAATCCATACGCGTTAAATCCAGAGCCAATGGATTCCGGGCCCGCCGCACGCAGGCCAGTCTACGCAGGCTGCGTAAACCTGGCTGCGATGCGACGTCCCGGAATGACGAGATAGCGTTTGCTACGCGGCCTGCCGGTCGACCGTGACGCTTCGGCCTCTCGCTGCGCCCGGCGCGGCGCATGGCACACGCTTGGCCACTACTGTTTTCGGCAGGCGACGCTCAGGGTCGCCGCCGGCGACCAGGTATTCGATCTCCGACCGCCCGATACCCATGTCGCGGAGCGTGCGGTTGTCGAGACCCTGCAGTTCGCGAACGGCGCTGCGCTGCTCCCACCAGGCACCGACCGCTTTGGCCCACCCGCGCAAGAGCGCGGCCGGACGATTGGCGAGCCAAACCGCAAAGTCGCGCAGCGTCTGCGCCCGCAGGGCGTGAGCCCGCGCGAGCGTTCCCGCCTTGATGAGTTCCCAGCGTTCCGGGGTGAGTTCGCGCCGGTCTTCGCGGCTGTTGCTGCCCATTGCTGAGTTGATCATGGTCATTTCTCCATCTGTTGGATGGAGCTTTACGCCCGCAATAATATCAGGTAAAATGAATAATATTGATGATTATCATCTCCTGCTGAGAACGATCCAGAGGCGCACCTGATGGACCTCTCCGACCTCAACATTTTCCGCGCCGTCGTCCAAGCCGGCGGCATCACGCGCGCGGCCGAGAAGCTCAACCGCGTGCAGTCGAACATCACCACCCGCGTGCAGCAGCTCGAGGAGGATCTCGGCGTCGAGCTGTTCATCCGCAACGGCAAGAAGCTGCATCTCTCGCCGGCCGGCACGATCCTGCTCGACTATGCGGACCGTCTGCTCGGCCTGGCCGACGAGGCGCGCGAAGCGGTGCACGACACCGAGCCGCGCGGCACTGCTGCGCCTCGGCTCGATGGAGAGCACCGCGGCGGTGCGGCTTCCAGAGCCGCTGATCGAATTTCACCGGCGCTATCCCGACGTGAAGCTCGAACTGCGCACCGGCATCCCGCATCGACCTGTCGACCGCGGTGCTGACCGGCGATACTCGACGCCGCGCTCGTCGCCGAGCCGATCGCCGATGCGCCGTTCGACAAGCTGCCGCTGTTCGACGAGGAACTGGTGATTCGTCGCTCCGCCGGGCCATCGCCGGATCGTCTCCCCGTGCGATCGTCAATCCGCAGTCGTGCTGGCCTTCGAGGCGAGCTGCCCCTATCGCAAGCGGCTGGAGCAATGGTTCGCCGCAAGCCGGCGAGATGCCCGAGCGCATCATCGAGATGTCGTCCTATCACACCATGCTGGGCTGCGCGGTCGCCGGCATGGGGATCGCGTTGCTGCCTCGAATGGTGATCGACCGACACCGCAGGCCAAGTTCCTCAGCGTGCACCCGCTGCCGGCGAGTCTCAGCCGCATCCCGACGGTGCTGATCTGGCGCAAGGGCGCACTGTCGCCGAAGGTTCGCGCGCTGAAAGACATCCTCGAAAAGGCCGCCAACAAGGCCAGCGAGCTGCCGCGCGCAAGGAAGAAGGCGGCGTAGACGTCAGGCGGACGCTGCCGGGCCGTTCGCGCTCGTAGCGCGCCGCGAAGCCAGGCGACAGCCGCCGCAGCCGCTCCATGTCGATGCGGCCCGAGCGCGTCAGGTAGCTCATGGCGAAGTCGATCGGGGCAAGCCGCATGTGCTCGGCGAAATGCTCGTACCAGTGGCCGCTGGCATTCGCGGCGGCGACCAGCTTCTCGAGGATCGGCCGGCGGCGCGCCTCGTAGTCGGCAAGCGCATCGCCGACTGCATTGCGGGATGACGCGCGAGCGCGGCGTCGAGCGCGATGGCATCCTCCATCGCCAGCCGCGTGCCCGAGCCGATCGAGAAATGCGCAGTGTGCAGCGCATCGCCGAGCAGCACGCAGCGGCCGTGCGACCAGCGCTCGTTGCGCACCATCGGGAAACTGCCGCCAGACCGAGTTGTTGGAGATCAGCGGATGGCCGTCGAGCACGTCGGCGAACACGCGCTCGCAGGCGGCCCTCGCCTCATCCGTGCGGCATCGCGGTCGAAGCCGGCGCGCGCGAAGGTGTCCTGCGTCGACCTCGACGATGAACGTGCTCATGCCGGGCGCGTAGCGATAGTGGTGGGCGTTGAAGTGGCCGAGCCCGCTGGCTGCGGAAGGTCTGGCTCAGCGTCGCGAAGGCTTGGTCGTGCCGAACCAGGCGAAGCGATTGGTCAGATAGCGTGACCGCGCTGCCGAACGCCTGCGCGTGCGCTGCGGCGGACCAGCGAGTTCACGCCATCGGCGCCGACCACGAGGTCGGCTTCGCCGAGCTCCTCAAGGCCGCGCGATCGGCATGCTCGTAGACCGGTTCGACGCCGACACTGAGCGGGCGCGTTCTGCAGCAGCAGTCGAGGAATTCGCAAGGCGGCCGATGGCGGAAAAGCCGACGCCGTCGATCAGCGATGCGCTCGCCGCCATGATCGAGCGTGATGTCGTGCCAGGCTTCGAGGTGCGGCGTGATGGCAGCCGCGGTGTCGGGATCGTCGCCGCGCAGGAATTCGAGCGCGCGATCGGAGAACACCACGCCGAAGCCGAAGGTGGCGTCGCGCGGGTTCTGCTCGACACACCCGGACCTCGGCGTCCGGCTGCCGGCGCTTGATCAGATAGGCGAGATAGAGGCCGGCCGGCCCGGCGCCGAGGATGGCAATGCGCATGCTCTACCTTATCGCATCCGCTAACTCGGTGCGCGTGTCTATGCCCTCGCCCCTTTGGGGGAGAGGGCAGCACCGAAGCATCAACACGCTCGATTGGGTGAGGGGGCCCTCGACTCTGCAAGTTACCCCGCTCACCCGGTCTTGCCTGTTAGAATACCGAGCTGCCCTCTCCCCCAAAGGGGCGAGGGCGCAATCACGTAGACCGTGATCGGGGGACGCGAACTCGAAGAATCAGATCGTCTGGTTGTAGGCGCCGACCTCCGGATGGGTGCGCAGCACCGCGTCGACCGCCTTGAACATGTCGCGCATGCGCGCCTCCGAGACCGGGCTTTCGACCACCACCACCAGCTCCGGCTTGTTGGAGGAGGCGCGCACCAGCCCCCAGGTGCCGTCCTCGACGGTGACGCGCACGCCGTTGACGGTGACGAGATCGCGGATCGGCTGGCCCGATCAGCTTCGTCGCCCTTCGCCTTGCGCCGCCTCGAAATGCTTCACCACCTCGTCGACCACGCCGTACTTCTTCTCGTCGTCGCAATGCGGCGACATGGTCGGCGAGGCCCAGGTCTTGGGCAGCGCATTCTTCAGGTCGGCCATGGTCTTTCCGGGATTGCGGTCGAGCATGTCGCAGACCGCGAGCGCGAAGATGAGCCCGTCGTCGTAGCCGCGGCCGATCGGCTTGTTGAAGAAGTAGTGGCCGGACTTCTCGAAGCCCGGCGATCGCGCCGATCTCGTTGACGCGCCGCTTCATGTAGGAATGGCCGGTCTTCCAGTAGTCGGTCTTGACGCCGTTCTGGCGCAGCACCGGGTCGGTCATGAACAGACCGGTCGACTTCACGTCGACGACGAAGGTCGCGCCCGGGTGCAGCGCCGAGATGTCGCGCGCCAGCATCACGCCGACCTTGTCGGCGAAGATCTCCTCGCCCTCGTTGTCGACCACGCCGCAGCGGTCGCCGTCGCCGTCGAAGCCGAGCGCCGACGTCCGCCTTGCTGCGCCAGCACCTCGTCGCGCATGGCGTGCAGCATCTTCATGTCTTCGGGGTTCGGATTGTAGCGCGGGAAGGTGTGGTCGAGCTCGCAGTCGAGCGGCACCACCTCGCAGCCGACCGCCGCCAGCACCTGCGGCGCGAACGCGCCGGCCGTGCCGTTGCCGCAGGCGCAGACCACCTTGAGGTGGCGCTTGAGCTTCGGCCGGTTGGTGAGATCGGCGATGTAGCGCGCCGGAAAATTCTCGACGAAGCGATAGGAGCCGCCGCCGCGCATCTCGAAGCGGGCGTCGAGCACGATGTCCTTGAGCCGCGTCATCTCGTCCGGGCCGAAGGTGAGCGGCCGGTTGGCGCCCATCTTCACGCCGGTCCAGCCGTTGTCGTTGTGCGAGGCCGTCACCATGGCGACGCACGGCACGTCGAGGTCGAACTGGGCGAAATAGGCCATCGGCGTCATCGCCAGGCCGATGTCGTGCACCTTGCAGCCGGCCGCCATCAGCCCGGTGACCAGCGCCATCTTCATCGAGGCCGAATAGGAGCGGAAATCGTGGCCGGTGACGATCTCCGGCTTGACGCCGAGCTCGTGGATGAGCGTGCCGAGCCCGATGCCGAGCGCCTGCACGCCCATCAGGTTGATCTCCTTCTCGAACAGCCAGCGCGCGTCGTATTCGCGAAAGCCGGTGGGCTTCACCATCGGCTCGGATTCGTAGGCATAGGTGTTGGGCGTGAGCGCGGGCTTCGGCTTGGGAAACATCGCGAATCTCTTAATTGTCGCCGTGCGCAGGACATAGCGCATGGGACGCCGATCCAAAAGCCAATCGGCGTGTTCCGGTTCCGCAATCCCTAACGGGCGCTTCGCCTCGTCAGGCGCGGCCCATCGGCAGCGGGCTGCGGTCGGCGAGCTCCATCTCGCGATAGGCGAGCTTCTCCATCAGTTCGCCCCGCACGCCGCGATGGGCCGGATCGTCGAACAGGTTGTCCATCTCGTGCGGGTCGTTCTCGCAGGTCGTAGAGCTCGCCCCAAGGGTCGTCATGCGCGATCGTCAGCGCCAGCGCTGGGTCACCAGCGTGCGCAGACGCGGCGGCCGTCTCGAAGCCGAGCGACGGCGCGCTGCTGGTCGTCCTCGATCACCATCGCGTCCCGCTGGTTCGCGAGCGCCGTCGCCGCCGATCGCCGGCAGGAGGCTCTCGCCCTGGATGCCGTTGTACGGCTGGATGCGCGCACGATCGAGCATGGTCGCGGCGATGTCGAGCGTGCCGGCGAGCGTATCGGCGGTGCGCGCCGGCCGCCGGCCCGGCTCCGCCCAGATGAACGGCACATGGGTGATCGCTTCGAAATGCGCCGGACCCTTCAGCATCAGCCGGTGGTCGCCGAGGAAGTCGCCGTGGTCGGTGGTGAAGATGACGACCGTGTCGTCGGCGAGGCCGCTGCGCCGCAAGCGTCGCCAGCACCCGCCCGATGGCGTCGTCGATCATCGCGATCATGCCGCAGCTCAGCGCCATCGCTTCGCGCGCCTCACGTTCGTCGACCGCGAAGGCCGCCTGCTCGGAGGTGTTGGCCTTGCCGCTCGCGCGCTGCGCCAGCGCCCAGGCAACCGAGCGCGCGAGCGGCCGGTTGCCGTGATCGAAGTTCGGCGGCAGCGCCATGTCCTGCGGCCGGTACATCGACCAGTATTTTCCGGGCGGCGTGAACGGATGATGCGGGTCGGGAAACGACGTCATCAGGAAGAACGGTTTGCTGCGGTCGCCGCGCCGCATAGCGGTCGAGCCATTCGCAGCTTTTGTCGGCGATGTAGGCGGTCGGATAGAGCTCCTCCGGGATCGGCGTGCGGAACGCCTGCGGACAGACATAGTCGTGCGGCAGCTGGTTCTTGCGATCGCGCAGCGCATCGGCGTCGGGCCGGCGCGCCTTCAGCCAGACGTAGTAGTGCCCGCCGACCTGGTCGCCGTGGGTCGTGCACAGATCGACGTGCTCGAAGCCGTAGAACGGCAGCTTCATCTCGAAGTCGCGCCCCGGCTCCCAGCGCGCCGGATGCTCCTGATCGTAGGGCCCGTCGGACGCCGGAACCGGCTTGCGCGCCTCGGCGAACTCGGCATCGAGCACCTGGTCGCCCGTCGCGCGGCGGCGGCCGTTTGAGGATCGCCGGGAAACTCGGAGAAATTCTGCAGGTGGCTCTTGCCGACCAGCGCGGTGGCGTAGCCGCCCGCGCGCAAGGCATCGACGAACGTGTTGGACTGCAGCGGGAGCGGCGTGCCGTTGCTGCGCACGCCATGCACCGACGGCATGCGGCCGGTCATCAGCGTCGAGCGGTTGGGCATGCAGACCGGCGTCGCCACGTAGAACCGCTTGAAGCTCGTGCCGCGCGCCGCGATCGAGTCGATATGCGGCGTCTTGAGAATCGGGTGTCCGTAGCAGCCGAGATAATCGACGCGATGCTGGTCGGTGATGAAGAACAGAAAGTTGGGCCGCTTTGCCACCGGTGACCTCTCGTTGAATTGGAACTGAGCACGTTCGGCGAGGCGCTCAGTTGACGCGCATGTTCGCCGACCTTGACGACGCGCGCCCACAGCGCGGTGTCGGCTTGCAATCGCGCCGTGGCGTCGGCCGCGGAGGAGCCGACGGCCTCGACGTCGTGCGCTTGAAGTTTTTCCTGCAGTCGGGCGACTGCAGTCGCCTGCCGGATCTCGCGCTCCAGCAGACTTCGGCGATCGCGTCGGGCAGCGCCGGCCGGCGCCAAGAGCGACGAAGTAGGAATTCGACCTTGAAATCCGGATAACCGGCCTCGCCATGGTCGGCACGTCCGGCGCGAGCGCCGAGCGGCGTGCGGCGGAAATCGCGAGGCCCTTGAGACGCCCTTCGCGAACATGCTGGACCACGCCGGTGGTGGCGACGAAGCCGGCCTTCACCTGCCCGGCACCAGGTCGATCACCAGCGGCGCATTGCCCCGATACGGCACCTGCACGGTCTCGAAACCCGGCGACGGTCTGGAAATACTCCATCGCCAGATGGCCGCCGCTGCCGGGGCCCGCATGCGCATAGGTGAGCGGCTCCTTCTTCGCGTAGGCGACGAATTCCGCCAGCGTGCTCACCGGCACGGACGGATGCACGACCATCATCGGTCTGGAGTTGGCCATGACCGAGAGGGCGCGGAAGTCCTTGAGCGGATCGAATGGCAGCTTGCTGTAGAGCGCCGGGTTGGCGGTGAGCGTCGTTGAGAGCGACATCAGCAGCGTATAGCCGTCGGGCGCCGCCTTGGCAGCCGCTTCCGTGCCGAGATTGCCGCCGGCACCCCCACGGTTCTCCATGATGAACGGCTGCTTCAGGCTTGCCGACAGCTTGTCCGACACCGCGCGGGCCACGAGTCGAGCGGGCCGCCGGCGGCGAACGGCACGATCACCTTCACCGGCCGCACCGGATAGGTCTGAGCCTGAGCGGTGAGCGCCGTCAGGGCGAGGCCAGCCGCGGCCGCGAACATCCGCAAAGCTTGCCGCTTCATCTGTTTCCTCCCCTGTTGGCGGTTATTACCCGACCTGCCATTCAGGATCGCGAGCAATAGCCCAATCCGTACGCCGGCGGAATGGCAGTGTCACTTGACGATGTTAGAATGCGACAATAGGCACCGGCGCTTGCGCCGCTCTCACGCCGGGACCGACTTCATGAACAATGCCGACCTGATCGTAGCCACCCTGAAAGCGGCGGGTATCGACCGCGGGTTCGGGATTCCGAGCGGCAACGTCCTGCCGCTGATGGAGGCGATGCGCAGCGGCGGCATCGATTTCGTGCTCACCGCGCACGAGGGCTCGGCGGGCTTCGCCGCCGACGTCACCGGCCGCATGACCGGCGTGCCCGGGCTCGTGCATCGCCACGCTCGGTCCTGGCGCCACCAACCTCGCGACCGGCGTCGGCTGCGCCTGGCTCGATCGCTCGCCGATGATCGCCATCACCTGCAACCTGAACACCGACCAGCTCGGGCGCCGCATCCAGATGTGGATCGATCACCACGCGCTGTTCAAGCCGATCACCAAGGCGACGCTGCGCCTGCGAACCCGGGCGCATCGGCGAGACGGTGAACGAGGCGGTCCGGCTCGCACTGAGCGAACCGATGGGCCCGGTGCATCTCGATCTGCCGGAGGATGTGGCGCTGGCGCCCGCACGGGAGCCGATTCCGCCGATGCCGGTCGCGGGCAGCAAGGTCGCGCCGGCAGCGAACGACGCAATTGTGCGGGCCGGCGAACTCCTGGCGGCTGCCAAGCGGCCGGTGGCGGTGATCGGTTCAACCGCCATGCGGCTCGCCGACCCGGAATTGCTGCGCAAGGTGATCGAGCGCCACAGCCTGCCGTTCGCCACCACCACCATGGCGAAGGGCATGATCGACGAAGATCACCCGCTTGCGCTCGGCTGCATCGAGCGCGCCTGCCGGCAGGTCCAGCGCAAGCTGCTGCGCTCCGCGGACCTGATCGTCGGGCTCGGCTACGACACGATCGAGGTCGAGTACGAAGCCTGGATCGGGGACGTTCCGTTGCTGCAGATCGACATCGATCCGGTGGATGTCGCACCGAGCGTCAAGCTCGTCCATCAGGTGACCGGCGATCTCGACCATTCGCTCACGCGCCTCGCCGCCTTGTCGGGCGCGACCAACACCTGGGCGGCAACTGCGCTTTCGGAACATCGCCGGACCTTCCAGTTAGCACTGCGGCCGGCGAGTTCAGCGTTCACCGCCCATGCGGCAATCGACGCGGTGCGCCGCGCCCTGCCGAAGAACGGCATCCTGTCGTTCGACGTCGGCGCGCACACGCACCAGATCGCGAGCCAATGGACGGCGCATGCGCCCAAGACCTTCCACATCACCAACGGCTGGTCGTCGATGGGCTTCGGACTGCCGGGCGCGATCGCCGCCAAGCTCGCCCGCCCCGACCTGCCGGTGGTCTGCATGCTCGGCGACGGCTGCTTCCAGATGACCTGCGGGGAGGTCGCGGTCGCGAAGCGCCTGGGTCTCACGCTGCCGATCGTGGTGCTCGACGACCGCTGGCTCGCGCTGATCAAGGTGAAGCAGATCCGGCGTCAGTTTCCGCTCTACGGCACCGAGTTGCAGCGCGGAGGAGTACCGCGACCCGCCCGGCCACTATTTCGGCGTGCCCGCAATCGGCGTGCGGACCGCCGATGCACTGGAAGCAGGCGGTTCGACGCGGCGCTCGCCGCAGCAGGACCGACCGTCATCGAGGCGGTGGTCGATTCCGACCACTACGTCGAGACGGTCTACGACTGAGCGCGCTACTGCTCGAGCACGAGCTTGCCGCGATCGTGCGTCCAGCGCACCTTCGACAGGAACGTCATCCCGAGCAGATTGACGCTCAGCGCGTTGTCGGCATGCACCAGCGCCGGCACGATCGCGCACGACGATGTCGCCGATCTCGACCCGTCGGCAGCATGAACCGAGCGCGGCGCGCGTAATGCCATTCGCGGTGTTCACCTTCACGGTGTAGTCGCGCGGCGCGGGACGTATGCCGAGCCGCGCCGCGTCGCTCTTCACGCAGCGCAATCGCCGTGGCGCCGGTGTCGACCACGAATTCCAGGCGCCGACCGTCGACCCGAGCCTCGGTCCAGAAATGCCCGCCGTTGCCGCGCTTGAGCACGACGTTGCGGGAATCGCCCGCCGGCGATCTCGCGTCCGGCGCCGCCGTCATCGCGGTGGCGGTGCCCGGCGAACGCGTCGCGCCGGTATCGATGAACTTCACCGCCAGCACCGCGAAGCACGAGCAGCACACCGGCCATGATGACGATCTGACGCATGATCTCACCGCCGTTCGGAGAATCGCGACGCGATCGCACCACGGGCATGCCCCAAGAACCCGCTAATGCGCATTGTCGACGCGACGCGCCTCAGGCGGCATGGTGACTGGCGGCGTAACCGCAATCGCTAAACTTTGATCATTCGCCGCGCGGCTTGGCGCGGCGCGTGGGCGCGGCGGCCAGCGGATTGTCCGGCCACGGATGGCGCGGATAGCGGCCTTTCATCTCGGCTCTTGACCGCCGCATAGCTGCCCCGCCAGAAGCCCGGCAGATCGCGCGTCACCTGCACCGGCCGGTGCGCGGGCGACAGCAGTTCGACCACCAGCGGCACCCGGCCACCGGCGATCGATGGATGACGGTCGAGGCCGAACAGTTCCTGAACCCGGATCGAAATCTTCGGTCCCTCCGGCGCCGCATAGTCGATCGGCACCGCCGACCCGGTCGGAGCTACGAAATGGGTTGGTGCTTCGTCATCGAGCCGACGTCGCAGGTTCCAGGGCAGCAAAGCGTGCAGCGCGGCGGTGAGTTCGTCAGCGCCGAGACCAGCGAGCGAGATCTTGCCGGCGAATGCCGGCGCGAGCCACTGCGACGCAGTCGCGGCAAGCGCGGCGTCGGATACGTCGGGCCATTCCGCGCCCTCGACCTGGTGCAGGAAGGCGACCCGGTCGCGCCATTGCGCAAGCGATTTGGTCCACGGCAGACGGTCGAGCCCGATGCGCGCGATCTCCCGCGCGAGCAGTTGCGCGGTCTCGTCGCTTGGCTCGATGCGGATCGGCTGCTCCGATAGCGCGATGGCGCCGAGCCGCTGGCGACGACGGCCGCGCAGGCTCACGCTCGCTGCATCGAACGTGATGTCCTCGCGGCTCTCGATACGGTCGCTGAGAATGCCTTGAATATCCGCGAGCGAAATCGGCGCGGCGAGCAGCACGCGGCCCTGTGCGGCCCTGCCCGCGATCTCCGCCACCACCAGAAACGGTTCGCGCGCCAGCGCCGACACTTCATCGACGTTCGCGCCGCGGCCGTTGGCGAGCAGGAAACTCCCGCCGGCCCCGCGGTTCTTCGCCACGCGATCCGGATAGGCGAGCGCGAGCAGCACACCCGGCGTGACCTCGGCTGACGACAGCGCGCGCGGCTCCCTCGCGGCAGCCGCCACATCCGCCCAGCGCTTCGCCATCGCCCGCGCCTCCTGCGCGCGGCGCGAGCGGTCGCGGTGCAGGCCGTCGAGGCGGTGGGTGAGATCGACATCGTTGCCGCCGAGCCCGCGCTCGGTGATGCAGGAGCGCGATCTCGGCGGCGAGCAGCGCGTTGCCGGTGGCGGCGCCCTCGACCACCATGCGCGCGAGCCGCGGCGGCAGCGGCAATTGGCGCAAGCGCCCTGCCCTGCGCGGTGATGCGACCGTCGGGATCGATCGCGCCAAGGCTCTACGAGCAGCGCCTTCGCCTCTTTGATCGCGGCCGGCGGCGGCGGATCGAGGAACGCGAGCGTCGCCGGATCGGCGACGCCCCAATGCGCCAGGTCGAGCACGAAGCCGCTGAGGTCGGCGGCCAGGATTTCCGGGACGTTCGCCGCCGCCAGCGACGCAGTCTGCGGCTCGTCCCACAGCCGGTAGCAGATGCCGGGCTCGGTGCGGCCGGCGCGGCCGCGCCGCTGGTCGGCGGCGGCGCGCGAGACCCGCACGGTCTCGAGCCGGGTCAGCCCCACGTCCGGTTCGTAGCGCGGCACGCGCGCAAGCCCGCTATCGATCACGACGCGCACGCCGTCGATGGTCAGCGAGGTCTCGGCGATGGAGGTCGCGAGCACGACCTTGCGGCGGCCGGGCGGCGCGGGCGAGATGGCGCGATCCTGCACGTCGGCGTCGAGCGCGCCATAGAGCGGCACGATATCGACCGTGGAATCGTTCACGCGTTCGCGCAGCAGCGTCTCGGTGCGGCGGATTTCGGCGGCGCCCGGCAGGAAGACGAGCAGCGAGCCCGCGTCCGCCCGCAACGCCCGCGCGGCGGCATCGGCGACCTGCCGTTCGATCGGCGCCTGCGGATCGCGGCCGAGGTAGCGGGTCTCGACCGGGAAGGCGCGGCCTTCGCTCTCGACCACGGGAGCGTCGCCGAGCAGCGCCGCTACGCGCGCGCCGTCGAGCGTCGCCGACATGACGAGCAGCTTGAGGTCGTCGCGCAGTCCCTGCTGAACGTCGCGCGCCAGCGCCAGCCCTAGGTCGGCATCGAGCGAGCGCTCGTGGAACTCATCGAAGAGCAGCGCCGCGATGCCATCGAGTTCGGGATTATCGAGCACCATGCGGGTGAACACGCCCTCCGTCACCACCTCGATGCGGGTCGCGCGCGTCACCTTCGAGCCGAATCGCACCCGGTAGCCGACGGTCTCACCGACCTGTTCGCCCAGTGTCGCCGCCATCCGGGCTGCGGCGGCGCGGGCGGCAATCCGGCGCGGTTCGAGCACCATGATGCGCTTGCCCTTGGCCCACAGCTCCTCAGCCAGAACGAGCGGCACGCGGGTGGTCTTGCCGGCGCCCGGCGGAGCCACCAGCACCGCGGCGTTGCGCGCGGACAGCGACCGCCGTCAGGGCTGGCAGACTCGCATCGATGGGAAGCGGTGGGAGAAGCTTCATGCTTAACGGCGTCCTAAACCGACGCCTGGCACTGTTCTTGATCGAGTAAAGGCAAACGCAACGGCTCTCGCCACATATGAAACAAATGAGAACCGAAATGGGACGCCCGATACAGCCGGCCGCGGCGCCGCGTGCGCAACGCGTGGACTGGGTCGACTATGCCAAGGGGTTCTGCATCATCCTGGTGGTGATGATGCATTCGACGCTGGGCGTCGAAAATGCCGCCGGCCGCGAAGGCTGGCTCCATACCGTCGTCGAGTTCGCCAAGCCGTTCCGGATGCCGGACTTCTTTTTGATTTCCGGCCTGTTCCTGGCGCAGGTCATCGACCGCGACTGGCGCACCTATCTCGATCGCAAGGTCGTGCATTTCGCCTATTTCTACCTGCTGTGGACGGCGATCCAGTTTGCCTTCAAGGCCCCGCTGTTCGTACAGGAACACGGACTCATGGGCGTCGGCTGGCTCTACATCGAGACGCTGTGGGAGCCGTTCGGCACGCTCTGGTTCATCTATCTCCTGCCGATCTTTTTCGTCGTCGCCAAACTGGCCCGCAACCTGCGCGTCCCGGCGTTGGCGGTCTGGCTCGTCGGCGCGGCGCTCGAAATTGCCCATATCCATACCGGCTTCACAGTGATCGACGAGTTCGCGAGCCGCTTCGTGTATTTCTACACCGGCTACCTGCTCGCGCCGCGCATCTTCGCACTGGCGACACGCTGGCGCGAGTTCCCCGAAGCCATGCTCGCCGGAATCGCAGTTTGGGGACTGGTCAACGGCCTGCTGGTGTTCCACGGCTTCGCCGGATTGCCGTTCGTCTCGCTCGCGCTGGGCTTTGCCGGCGCGGCCGCGGTCGTAGCGGTCTCGGTTCTTCTCGCCAACACCGATCTTGCGGCGCCGCTGCGCTATTGCGGACGGAACTCGATCGTCATCTACCTCGCGTTCTTCCTGCCGATGGCGGCGAGCCGCATTGTGCTGCTCAAGTCCGGCCTGATCTCAGACATCGGCGCCGTTTCCGCGCTGGTGACGATCGCCGGCGTCGTCGGCGCGCTGGTCATGTATTGGGCGGTGCGGCACACCTTCCTTCGGTTCCTGTTTGAACGGCCGCAACGCTTCTGGATCGCGCCCAAGCCGCGCATGGCGTTGCAAACGGCGCCGCAGACCTCGCCTTAGAAGGGTTATCCCCGGAGCCGGGTAGCGCCGGCCGATTGCGGTTGCTAATGAGTCCTGGACTGACCACATTCGGTCCAGACATGCCCGCAGCAAAATCCAACGTCTCGACCGTCAAGAGTGCGCCCACGAGCGCCTCCCCCGTCGCCGGCCGCGCGCCGACAGGCGGGCGACCATGTCTTTCTGGTCGATGGCTCGGGCTACATCTTTCGCGCCTATCACGCACTGCCGCCGCTCTCGCGCAAGTCGGACGGGCTGCAACTCAACGCGGTCTACGGCTTCTGCAACATGCTGTGGAAGCTTCTGCGCGACATGAAGCCGGAGGAGCGGCCGACCCACCTCGCGATCGTCTTCGACAAGTCGGAGAAGACCTTCCGCACCGATATGTACCCCGCCTACAAGGCGCACCGGCCGGACCCGCCGGGCGACCTCATTCCGCAGTTCCCGCTGGTGCGCAAGGCGGTCGAGGCCTTCGACCTGCCGTGCCTCGAACAGGCCGGCTTCGAGGCCGACGACCTGATCGCGACCTATGCCCGGCAGGCCTGCGAAGCCGGCGCCACCACCACCATCGTGTCGTCCGACAAGGATCTGATGCAGCTCGTGAACGACTGCGTCGTCATGTACGACACCATGAAGGACAAGCGGATCGGCCGCGACGAGGTGATCGAGAAATTCGGCGTCCCGCCCGAGAAGGTGATCGAGGTGCAGGCGTTGATCGGCGATTCGACCGACAACGTGCCGGGCGTGCCTGGCATCGGCGTCAAGACTGCGGCGCAACTCATCGGCGAATACGGCGACCTTGAAACGCTGCTCACGCGCGCTTCCGAGATCAAGCAGGAGAAGCGCCGGCAGTCCCTGATCGAGAATGCCGAGAAGGCTCGCGTCTCGAAGAAGCTCGTCACGCTCGACGACCAGGTGAAACTCGAAGTGCCGATCGGCGACCTCGCGGTCCACGAGCCTGACTATCCAAGGCTGATCGCCTTCCTCAAGGCGATGGAGTTCAGTTCGTTGCTGCGCCGGGTGGTGGAATTCTCCGGCGTCGATGCCAACGAGGTCGAAGCCGACGAGAGCCTCGTCGGCCATCGTGGCAGTCTCGCCTCCCCTCCACCCGCGAAGGTCCGGGAGCGGGATGCCGCGCAAGGCGAGCTTCTGCCGCTACCTCCCTCCCCACCCCTCCCCCTCAAGGGTGGAGCGAACCCACCGAGCAAGCGGCCAAGCCCCAGCGAGGCCGACCCGATCTTTGCGGTGGTGTCGCTCGCCGAGGAACGCGCCGAGCGGCTGCGCAAGATTCCGTTCGACCGCGCGCGCTACGAAACAGTGCGCACGCCGGACCGGCTCAAGGCCCTGGTCGCGCGGGCGACCGATCTTGGCACGGTCGCGATCGGCGTCGAGGCCGATTCAATCGACCCGATGCTGGCGGGGCTTTGCGGCATTTCGCTCGCGCTGTCGCCCAATGAAGCTTGTTACATCCCCCTCGCGCACCGCAAGAGCGGCGACGGCGGCAGCGGCGGACTGTTCGAGGGTGGGCTTGCACCGGAGCAGATCGAGGAGCGAACGGCGCTCGATATCCTGCGGCCGCTCCTGGAAAGTCCCGGCGTCCTCAAGGTCGGGCACAACATCAAGTTTGCCCAGCAAGTCCTATCGTTGCGGGGAATCGAGACGAGTTCCTACGACGACGTGATGTTGCAGTCCTATGTGCTCGATGCCGGCCGGTCCAACCATGGCCTCGACGCACTGGCCAGCGGCTATTTCGGTCACGTCACGATCGAGCACGATGCGCTGGTCGGATCGGGCAAGTCCCGCGTTGCTTTCGACTGCGTCGACATCGGCAAGGCGGCCGAATACGCCGCCGAGCACGCGGACCTGATCCTGCGTCTGTGGCACGTGCTGAAGCCGCGGCTTGCGGTCGATCGCGTCACCGCCGTCTACGAGACGCTGGAGCGTCCGCTGGCCGCGGTCCTCGCCCGCATGGAACGGCGCGGCATCTCGATCGACCGGCAGGTGCTCTCGCGTCTTTCGGGCGAGTTCGCGCAGCGCGCCGCCGGGCTCGAAGCCGAGGTCCGCGAACTGGCCGATGAGCCGGGCTTCAATCCGGGCAGCCCGAAGCAGCTCGGCGATATTCTGTTCGGCAAGATGGGCCTGCCGGGCGGGACCAAGACCAAGACCGGCCAGTGGTCGACGGGCGCGCGCGTGCTCGACGAACTCGCCGAACAGGGCCACCAACTGCCGCAGAAGATTTTGGAGTGGCGGCAGGTTACCAAGCTCAAGTCGACCTATACCGATGCACTGCCGGGTTACGTCAATCCGGATACCCATCGCGTCCATACCAACTACGCACTGGCGGCAACGCCGACCGGCCGGCTGTCGTCGTCCGAGCCCAACCTGCAGAACATCCCGGTCCGCACCGAGGAAGGCCGCAAGATCAGGCGCGCTTTCATTGCGACCGGAGGCAACAAGCTGGTCTCGGCCGACTATTCGCAGATCGAGCTGCGGCTGCTTGCCGAGATCGCCAATATCCCGGCGCTGCGCAACGCGTTCAGCGAGGGCCTCGACATCCATGCCATGACGGCCTCGGAAATGTTCGGTGTGCCGATCAAGGGCATGCCGGGCGAAATCCGCCGCCGCGCCAAGGCGATCAATTTCGGCATCATCTACGGCATCTCGGCATTCGGCCTCGCCAACCAGCTCGGCATCCCGCGCGAGGAAGCCGGCGCCTACATCAAGAAGTATTTCGAGCGCTTCCCCGGCATCCGCGACTACATGGAAGAGACCAAGGCGTTCTGCCAAGAAGAACGGCTACGTGCTCACGCTGTTCGGTCGCAAGTGCCACTACCCGGACATTGTCGCGTCCAACGCCTCGATCCGCGCATTCAACGAGCGCGCCGCGATCAATGCGCGGCTGCAGGGCACCGCCGCCGACATCATCCGCCGCGCCATGGTGCGCATGGACGCAGCGCTCGCCAAGCAGAAGCTCAACGCGCAGATGCTGCTGCAGGTGCATGACGAACTGGTGTTCGAGGTGCCGGACGACGAGGTCGAGGCGACGCTGCCGGTGGTCAAGAAGGTGATGGAAGAGGCCCCGCTGCCGGCGCTCTCGCTCGCGGTGCCGCTCGCGGTCGACGCCCGCGCCGCGCACAACTGGGACGAGGCGCATTAACTTCGGCGCGGGGGCCGTAGCATTGCGACCGCAGGGGACGACAGAAGCCATGACGACGTGCCAGAGCCACCAGCGGCACGATCTCCGGCATGGCGTCATCTCGCCCTTCGTCTTGCTCGCCCTGGCCCCGGATACCGCCTGCGCCGCCGCACCCGCGCTCGACGGCACGAGCCTGCGCTGGCCGTGGGCGCTGCCGTTCATCGGCATCCTGCTCACCATCGCGACCGGCCCGCTGCTGTTCCCGCGCATCTGGCACCACCATTACGGCAAGCTCGCCTTCGTCTGGAGCGTGCTGACGGTCGCGCCGCTCGCCGCCCTCTACGGCACGCCGACCGCATTCGCCGCCTTCGTCCACGCGATGCTGGCCGAGTATCTGAGCTTCATCGTGCTGCTGTTTGCGCTCTACGTGGTGGCCGGCGGCATTCTGGTGACCGGCAACCTGCGCGGCACACCGCTCGTCAATACCGCGATCCTGACGATCGGCACCTTGATCGCGAGCGTCGTCGGCACCACCGGCGCGGCCATGATCCTGATCCGCCCGCTGATCCGCGCCAATGCCGCACGGCTGCACAACGTCCACGTCTTCGTGTTCTTCATCTTCCTGGTCGCCAATATCGGCGGCGCGCTGTCGCCGCTCGGCGATCCGCCGCTGTTCGTCGGCTTTTTGCATGGCGTCGATTTCTTCTGGACCGCGCAGCATCTGTGGATCGAGACCGCGCTGGTCGCCGGCGCAGTGCTCGCGATCTTCTGCTGCTCGACATCTGGTATTACCGCAAGGACCGGCTGGTCACGACCGTCGGCGAAACGCCGCCGCCCGATGAACCTCGGCGTCAGCGGCAGCATCAACTTCCTGCTGATCGCCGGCATCATCGCGGCGATCCTGTGCTCGGCGACCTGGAAGCCGGGCATCAACTTCGACGTCTACGGCACCAGTGCTCGAGCTGCAGAGCCTCGTGCGCGACGGCGCGCTGCTGCTGCTCGCCATCCTGTCGCTCGTGCTCACGCCGAACGAGCACCGCGAGGCCAACGACTTACTCTTGGGACCCGATCAAGGAGGTGGCGATCCTGTTCGCCGGCATCTTCACCTGCATCATTCCGGTGCTGGCGATGCTCGACGCCGGCAAGGAGCGGCGCGTTCGCCTGGCTGCTGTCGGCGGTGACGCGAAGGACGGCACGCCGAACGAGATCGCCTATTTCTGGCTGACCGGCGTGCTGTCGGCCTTCCTCGACAATGCGCCCACCTACCTGGTGTTCTTCGAACTCGCCGGCGGCAAGGCGCAGGAACTGATGGGGCCGCTCGCTCCGACGCTGAAGGCGATCTCGATGGGCGCGGTGTTCATGGGCGCGCTGACCTATATCGGCAACGCGCCCAATTTCATGGTCTACGCGATCGCGAGCGAGCGCGGCATCAAGATGCCGAGCTTCTTCGGCTACATGCTGTGGTCGGCGCCGTCCTGCTGCCGATCTTTGCTTTGCTCACCTACGTCGACCTGCCGCGGCCTTCTTAGCGCGCTTCGTGCCCGACTTGCGGGCGGACTTGCGCGCCGCCTTCGCACGCGCGGCAGCCGGCAAGCATCGCGACCGCCTCGACCTCCAGGGTTGCACCGGCGCGGGCGAGCTTGGAGATCGACAGCGTCGTGCTGGCGGGCTTGTTGTCCTTGGGCAGGTAGCGGTCGCGCACCTCGCGGAAGATCGGCAGGTCGTTGATGTCGGTGAGGTAGTTGTTCAGCTTCACCACGTGCTCGAAGCCGCCGCCGACCGCCGCCAGCGCCGCCTTCAGGTTCTCGAAGGTCTGCACCGCCTGGGCGCGGAAGTCGCCGCACGACATTGCCGTCGAGCCCGACGCCGAGCTGGCCGGCGATATAGACGATCCGCGCCGGTGCGGTCGCCTCGACCACGTGCGTGTAGCCGGGCGGCTTCGACAGCGCGGGCGGATTGATGAAACGGGTCTTCGTGCTCACGGGTATGCTCCCTGGTTATGTTGGTTTCGTTATGCGCCGGCCGAGCCGGTTCGCGGCGGGCTCTCGCGGCGCGACCGGGGGTCAGCTTGACTTCCGGGTGTCGCTGCCCGACCGTCCGAGCGAGGATGGCGCAGGCGCCAGCGGTGCATCAGCGCTCCTCTCGGACGTGCAAGCGGGGGATTGGTGACCGGACAGCGCATTTTCAGGCTCGCCAGCGTGAGCCTACTCTCCCTGGTCTGCCTGGTCGAGGTCGTGCACGCCGCTCCAGCCGGGACGCCGGTCGAGCCCGTCCACCTCTTCGGCATCCCGGTCGATTTCATCCTGTTCGCGGCGACGCTGCTCGGGATCGCACTGTTCCATCATCGCACGCTGGAGATCGCGCTCACGGGGCTTGCGGTCATCACCGCCTACAAGCTGGCGTTCACCGGCTTCAATACCGGGCCGGGGCTCAGCGGCCTGACGCTGCACCTGCGGCACGAGTGGGTGATTCTGGCGAATCTGTTTCTGCTGCTGATGGGGTTTGCGCTGCTGTCGCGGCACTTCGAGCGGAGCCGGATTCCGGACGAGATGCCGGCGCTTCTGCCCGATGACTGGAAGGGCGCATTTTTCCTGCTGGTCATCGTGTTCGTGATGTCGGCGTTTCTCGACAACATCGCCGCCGCGCTAATCGGCGGAACCATGGCGCGGCACGTGTTCCGCGGCAAGGTGCATATCGGTTATCTGGCGGCGATCGTCGCGGCGTCGAACGCCGGCGGCTCCGGCAGCGTGGTCGGCGACACCACGACGACGATGATGTGGATCGCCGGAGTGAGCCCGTTGGCGGTGCTGGAGGCCTTCGTCGCCGCCACCGTGGCTCTTTTTATCTTCGGCATTCCCGCGGCATTGCAGCAGCACCGGCACTCGCCGATCGTCAAGCACGCTCCGAGCGGCCTCACGATCGAGTGGGCGCGGGTTGCAATCGTCGCCCTCATCCTGGTCGTGGCAATTCTCTCCAATATGATCGCCAACATTCGATTTCCCGCCGTGCTCGATATCGTTCCGGTGATCGGGCTCGCGGTCTGGGTCGTGATCCTTCTGACGGCGCCGATCCGCCGACCGGACTGGGAGGTGCTGCCCGAAACCTTCAAGGGCACGATCTTCCTGCTCGCACTGGTCACCAGCGCGTCGATGATGCCGGTGGAGAAGCTCCCCGCCGCCGCCTGGCAGACGGCGCTGGGGCTCGGCTTCGTCTCGGCGGTGTTCGACAACATCCCGCTCACCGCACTCGCCCTAAAGCAAGGCGGCTACGACTGGGGCTATCTTGCCTATGCGGTTGGATTCGGCGGCTCGATGATCTGGTTCGGCTCGTCTGCCGGTGTCGCACTGGCCAACATGTATCCGGAAGCAAGGTCGGTCGGCCGTTGGCTGCGGCACGGCTGGCACGTGGCGCTCGCCTACGTGATCGGGTTCTTTGTGATGCTGGCCGTGCTCGGCTGGAATCCGGATTCCCGCACAATCGACGGGCGGACGCCATCGCGCCGCCGGCCGAAACCGCGGCCGTTTCCAGCCAACCACCCGGCTCAATCACTCGATAGTGGCAAGTTCGTCACACCGCCGCAAAATCGACAATTTGGGCTGTTCGGATGCCGATTGGGCGTTGACATCTTAACTTTTCAGACCTCGGACGGTCATGCGCTTCTGTCCCGCCTCGGGACGGCGCGAAGGGACGACCGAAACCTGGGGCGATGGGTCAACTCGTACGCTGGGGGACTTTTGGCGTACGCGTTTTGGGGGATCGGTCTTGATTTCACGGAACCGCAGGAGCGGCGAGCATCGCGGCTATCGCGCGTTGCTGGCAGCCGTCGCAGTCATCGGCGTCGGCCTTTCGGCCTCGCCCGCGTCAGCCCAGAATTTCTTTGAATCGCTGTTCGGACGGTTTTCGCCTCCCGGCGGCAACGCCTACGCCGATCCCAACCAGCAATTCAATCCGTTTGGCCAGCGCCAGGAGCGGGGCGAGACCGGCAACGCGGTCGCGTTCTGCGTGCGAACCTGCGACGGACGGTACTTCCCGATCCAGAAGGTCAGCGGCGCAACGCCCGCACAGACCTGCAGCTCGTTCTGCCCGGCGAGCCAGACCAAGATCTATCGCGGCAGCACCATCGATCATTCCGTGGGCCCGGAAGGCAAGCGCTACACCGAGCTTTCGACCGCCTTCACGTTCCGCGAAAAAATCGTCACGGGCTGCACCTGCAACGGCAAGGACGCGTTCGGACTGGTGACGCCGAGCGTCGAGAACGATCCGACGCTGCGTGCCGGCGACATCGTTGCGACCAACTCCGGGATGATGGCCTACAATGGGTCCGACCGGCGGCAGAACGTTGCGGAATTCACGCCGATCGAGTTCCTACCAAGGCATCGCGCCGGACGTGCGCCAGCGGCTGGCGGAGACCAAGATCACGCCTTCGGAGGCCGGCGCCACCCCGGTGAGGATTGCCCCGCCGCCCGAGACCACCGCTTCGCTCAACGCGAGCCGCGCAAAACGCGCGCAGGTTCAGCAGCAGCAGCAACAGCAAGAGCGAGGCTGGCGGCCCTGGTTCTGGCAGTGAGGCCCTGGTTCTGGCAGTGACCTCGGCCTGAGCGATCAGTCACCAATACCCGCGACCACGTCCTCGGCGATCGACAGCGCCGAGGTGAGCCCGGGCGATTCGATCCCGAACAGATTGACCAGTCGCGGCACGCCATGCTGCGCCGGCGTGTCGATCAGGAAGTCCGCCGCCGGCTCCTTCTCGCTGGTCAGCTTCGGCCGGATGCCGGCGTAGTCCGGCACCAGCGCGCCATCCGGCAGGCTTCGGAAAATATCGGCGGATGCTGGCGTAGAACACGTCGGCCCGCCTCGGATCGACGTCGTAGTTCTCCTCTTCGGTCCATTCGACGTCAGGGCCGAACCGCATGCGGCCGGCGAGATCGAGCGTCACGTGCACGCCGAGACCGCCGTGGATCGGCGCCGGGTAGATCAGCCGCGAGAACACCGGCCGGCCCGCATAACCGAAGTAGCAGCCCTTGCCGAGAAAGAGCCGTGGCACGCGCTCTTGCGGATAGCCCTCGGTGACGCGGCCAAGCTGCTGCGCGCCAAGCCCGGCGGCGTTGACGACGGCGTCGACCAGTGATCGAATCGCCACCGGCTTGCAGCAACCAGCCACCCTGCACCTGCGTGATACGGTCGACCTTGGTGTTGAACGCGATCATGCCGCCGCGATCTTCGAGATCGCCCCGCAGCGCCTTCATGTAGGCGATGGCTGTCGACGATGCCGGTCTCCGGCGAATGCAGCGCGGCGACGCAGGCGAGTTCCGGCTCCATCGCCCGCGCCTCGGCGGCCTCGATCATCTCGACGCCTTCGACGCCGTTGATCTGCGACTGCTTCCGGATGGCGTCGAGCTTCTCGATCTCGGGCTCGTTGGTGGCAACGACGAGCTTGCCGCATTTGCGATGCGGCACGCCGTGGGAGACGCAGAAGTCGTAGAGCATCCGCCGGCCACGCGGGCAGTGATAGGCGCGCAGCGAGCCGGTCGGGTAGTAGAGGCCGGCGTGGATCACCTCGCTGTTGCGCGAGGACACGCCGGTGCCGATCGCGTTGGCGGCTTCCGCGACGATCACGTCGTGGCCGCGAGCGCGGCCTCTCGCGCGATCGCCAGCCCGACCACCCCGGCACCGACCACCAGAACCTGCACGCTGCGTCCTGCCTGCCGCTCCGGACCGAAAAATCCACAGCCTCGACCGGCAGCCCGACATAGTTCTCCGCCAGCGACACGCGACGCCGCTTCCGAGCTCACCACGTAGTCGAGCTCGGCGAGCTGGCGCTTGCGGTCGAAGGCGTTGTGGCTGGGATCGAGGTGGAAAATCTGCGTCATCCACCAGGAGAAGCGCTGCGCCTTCCAGGTCCGCCGCAGGCAGATCTGCGAATAGCGCTCCAGCAGATCGCTGCGGCCGGAGCGGTAGTAGCTGCGTCGAGCGCGCGCGCGAGCACCTTCACGTCGGCGAGCGCGAGGTTCATGCCCTTCGCGCCGGTCGGCGGCTGGATGTGGGCGGAATCGCCGGCCAGGAACAGCCGGCCATACTGCATCGGCTCGACGACGAAGCTGCGCATGGCGGTGATGCCCTTCTGCAGCATCGCGCCCTCGGCCAGCGGCCGGGTGCCGCCGAGGCGGGCGTGCAGTTCCTGCCAGATGCGCGCATCCGGCCAGTTCTCGATGTCGTCGTCGGCGCGCACTGGAAATAGAGCCGCGCCAGCGTCGGCGAGCGCATGGTGTAGAGCGCAAAGCCGCGCGGTCGTGATAGGCATAGATCAACTCGTCCTCGGGCGGCGGCGATTCCGAGAGGATGCCGACCCAGCCGAACGGATATTCGCGATCATAGATCGGTGAGCACGGTCGCCGGAATGCTCGGCCGGCAGATGCCGTGAAAGCCGTCGCAGCCGCCGATGAAATCGCAGATCGAGCTCCTGATCCTTGCCGTCGTGGCGGAAGCGGATCTTCGGAGCGTTGCCGGTGAAGTCGTGGACGCTGACGTCGGACGACCTCGAACAGGATCTGCCCACCATCCGCCAACCGCCGCTCGACCAGGTCCTTCACGACCTCCTGCTGGCCGTAGATGGTCGACGCCCTTGCCGATCAGCTTGCGGAAGTTGATGTGGTGCAGACGCGCCGTCGAAGCAGAAGTAGATGCCGTCGTGGAACATCGCCTCGCGCTGCAGGCGCTCGCCGACGCCGGTCTCGATCAGAAGATCGGTCGCCCACTGCTCGAGCAGGCCGGCCCGGATGCGGCTCTCGATGTAGCTCGCGGCTGCGGTTTTCGAGGATGACCGATTCGATGCCCGCGCAGGTGCAGGAGATGCGACAGCATCAGCCCCGCGGGGCCTGCCCCAACGATCCCGACCGGCGTGCGCATGCTGTCCTCCTCGGCGAACGGTGCTGTCGTTTAATACACGTCTCGACGATGAGAAGGGATGGATGCGGGATTGGGTTGACCTAAACGGGCACCGTCATCCCAGCGCCGCCGACAGGTCGGCGATTAGGTCGTCGACATTCTCGATGCCGACCGAGAGCCGCACCAGCGTGTCGCCGATGCCGAGCGTCGGCGCGCACCTCGGCTGGCACCGAGCCGTGCGTCATCAGCGCCGGATGCTCGATCAGGCTCTCGACGCCGCCGAGGCTTTCGGCCAGCGCGAACAGCCGGCAGCGTTCGAGGAAACGGCGCGCATCGTCGAGCGTCCCGTCGAGTTCGGCCGAGATCATGCCGCCGAAGGCGCGCATCTGCTTCTTCGCCAGCGCGTGCTGGGGGTGGCTCGGCAGACCCGGGATAGAACACGCGGCGCACCTTGGGATGCCGTTCCAGCCAGGCGGCGATCTGCAAGCGCCGACGCGCAGTGGCGCTCCATCCGCAACGCCAGCGTCTTGAGACCGCGCAGCGCCAGGAACGAGTCGAACGGGCCCTGGATGGCGCCGACCGCGTTCTGCAGGAACGCGAGCCGCTCGCGCAGCTCCTCGTTGGTGCCGACGATCGCGACGCCGCCGACCATGTCGGAATGGCCGTTGAGATATTTCGTGGTCGAATGCACGACGAGGTCGAAGCCGTATTCGAGCGGGCTCTGCACATAGGGGCTGGCGAAGGTGTTGTCGGCGCGCGGCCAGCAGGCCGCGCGCCTGCGCGATCACGGCGACACGCTCGAGGTCGACCAGCTTGAGCAGCGGATTGGTCGGCGTCTCGACCCAGATCAGTCGCGTGTTGGGCCGGATCGCCGCTTCGATCGCATCCGGATCGGACAGGTCGAGGTAGGTGATCTCCAGCCCCATCGAGCGCTTGCGCACGCGCTCGAACAGCCGCCGCGAGCCGCCATAGAGATCGTCGACCGCGATGATGTGCGAGCCGTGATCGAGGCATTCGAGCGTGGTCGAGATCGCCGCCAGCCCGGACGCGAAGGCGAACGCCGCGCTGCCGCCTTCGAGATCGGCGATGCAGCGCTCGAACGCCATGCGGGTCGGGTTCTGCGAGCGGGCGTATTCGTAGCCTTTGTGCACGCCCGGGCTCTGCTGCACGTAGGTCGAGGTGGTGTAGATCGGCATCATCACCGCGCCGGTGGTCGGATCGGGCGATTGCCCGGCATGCATGCAGCGGGTGGCGAAGTCGAGCCGGTTCGATCTGGTTCATCGGCGCAATCCTGAAGTAGTTGATGAGGTCGAGCCGCGTCGCCACGCCGAGGAACTGGTCGCCGTCCATCACGATGGCGATGTAGTCCTTGCGGAACAGCGGCACGAGATCGGCGATCGGCGCATCGGCCGAGATCGTTTCGAGCCGCGTCACCATCACGTCCTTCACCGGCCGGTCGAACATGCGTTGTTGGCGGCTTCCGGCTCGGTGAGCAGCGCCGCGAGCACGTCGCTCTCGTCGACCAGGCCGACCACGTGGCCGCTCTCGTCGACGACCGGAAGCTGCGAGACATCGGCCGAGCGCATGCGGGCGAACACGGTGCGCAGATTGTCCTGCGGCCGCACCACGACCGCGGTGCCCTCGCTGTAGCGGTGCGTGACCACGTCGCGCACGGTGCCGTGGCGGTGCGGATGGGTCCAGCCTTCCTGCGCCAGGAACGTCGGATTGAACACCTTCGACAGATACTTGGCGCCGGAATCGCAGACCAGCGTCACCACCCGCTTCGGCTGCGTCTGCGCGCGGCAATAGCGCAGCGCCGCCGCCAGCAGCGTGCCGGACGACGAGCCGGCGAGCATGCCTTCGCGCGCGCAACAGCTCGCGCGACGCCGCGAAGCTCTCCGGATCGGGAATCGAATAGGCGCACGACACCAGCGACAGATCGCATTCGGCGGCACGAAATCCTCGCCGATACCTTCGACCGCCCAGCTTCCCACCTCGGCAGCGCGTCCGGTCTGCGACCAGAGGCGCGAGGATCGAACCTTCCGGATCGGCGAGAATCATCCGGGTCGCCGGCGACGCCTGACTGCATGTAAGCGGCCGATGCCGGTCAGCGTGCCGCCTGAGCCGACGCCGACGCACGACGGCGTCGACCTCGCCCTCCATCTGCCGCAGGATTTCCGGGCCGGTCGTGTGTCTCGTGCGCGCGCGGATTGGCCGGATTGCCGAACTGGTCGACGAAGAACGCGCCGGGCGTGCGCCGCGTGATCGCCGCGGCGAGATCCTGGTAGTAGTCGGGATGTCCCTTGCCGACGTCGGAGCGCGTGATGACGACCTCGGCGCCCATCGCCTTGGCGTGCAGCACCTTCTCGCGCGCCATCTTGTCGGGCACGACCAGCAGCGGTGCGGTAGCCCTTGCGGCCGCCGACCAGCGCGAGGCCGAGCCCGGTATTGCCGGCGGTCGCCTCGACGATGGTGCCGCCCGGCTTGAGCCGGCCGTCAGCCTCCGCCGCCTCGATCATGGTGCGCGCCGGCCGGTCCTTGAGCGAGCCGGACGGATTTGCGCTTTCGAGCTTGAGGAACAGCCGGCACGGTCCGCGGTCGATGCGCGTCACCTCGATGAGCGGCGTTTCACCGATGAGATCGAGGATCGGTGGTCATGCGCGCCATCCACTCGGCGAGCGCGCCGTTGACCGCTTCCGGCCGCTCGAGGGTCGACAGGTGGCCGCAGTTCGGCACCGTGACCAGGCGCGAGCCGGCAATGCCGGCGGCGATCTCCTGCGAGAGTTCAGGCGGCGTCAGCTCGTCGCCGTCGCCCACCAGCACCAGCGTCGGACATTTGATCGAGCCAAGCATCGGACGCGCGTCGGGCCGCGCTCATGATCGCCTGCTGTTGGCGGACAAAGACCTCGGGTCCCGGTCTCGTCCGCCATGGTGCGCACGATGCCATGCAGTTCGGTGTCGCCCTGCCGGTCGCGGTGAACGAGGATCGGCCACAGCAGATCGGTTACTTCGGCAAACCGTCCGGTCTGCGCAAGCGCGATCAGCGCGTGCCGGCGCTCGGTCTGCTGCGGGGTATCCGAGCGCGCCGAGGTGTCGAGCAGCGCCAGCCGTTCGACCCGCTCCGGCGCCTGCCGCAAGATCGACAACGCGATGTAGCCGCCCATCGAAAGCCCCGCGAGCGCGAACCGCGGCGGCGCGGTGTGCAGAATGCGCGTCGCGATCGCCGCCATGGTGTCGTCGTGGCAATGGTCGGCGACCGTGACCGGACCGAACCGCCAGAGCGCCGCGACCTGTTCCGCATAGAGCCGCGCCGTGCACAGCAGGCCTGGAACCAGCATCACGGGAAGCGGCTCGGACATCGCCGAAACCTCGACAGAATGGTGAAAAAACAAGATAGCTGCTTAACTTATTGCTCTGGCCAGCTGGATTGACTTTCCGCCGTCCGTCACTATGTTCCCGGCAACCGGTTCGATTGAAATTCGACCGCCTTTCCGCGCAGTCAGTCGTTGTCTGCTCATCCGGCGCGGTTAGTGTCCGGGCGGTTCTTCTCAGAGGTTACATGCCCTTTTCGAAGCTCGGCTTGTCCGACAAGGTTCTCGCCGCTGTTGCAGCGGCCGGCTACCCCGCCCCTACACCCATCCAAGAGCAAGCGATACCGCACGTGCTCGCACGCCGCGACGTGCTCGGCATTGCACAGACCGGCACCGGCAAGACCGCGGCATTCACGCTTGCCGATGATCACGATGCTGGAGAACGGCCGCGCCCGCGCCCGGATGCCGCGGACGCTGATCCTGGAGCCGACGCGCGAACTCGCCGCACAGGTCGAAGAAAGTTTCATCAAGTACGGCGCGAAGCAGAAGCTCAATGTCGCGCTGATCATCGGCGGCGTGTCGTTTGACGACCAGGACGCCAAGCTCACGCGCGGCGTCGACGTGCTGATCGCCACGCCGGGCCGGCTGCTCGATCATTTCGAGCGCGGGCGGCTGCTGCTGACCGGCGTCGAGCTGCTGGTGATCGACGAAGCCGACCGTATGCTCGACATGGGGTTCATTCCGGACATCGAGCGCATCTGCAAGCTGGTGCCGTTCACGCGCCAGACCTTGTTCTTCACCGCGACCATGCCGCCGGAAATCCGGCGCATCACCGAACAGTTCCTGCACAATCCGGTGCGCGTCGAGGTCGCGAAGCCCGCGACCACGGTCGCCAACACCACCCAGCTGCTGGTCAAGACCGGTCGCGAGCCGCACGACAAACGCGATACGCTGCGCCACCTGATCCGGTCGTGCGAAAATTTCAAGAACGCCATCGTCTTCTGCAATCGCAAGCGCGAAGTCGCACAGCTGCACAAGTCGCTGCTGCGCCACGGCTTCAACGCGGCGGCGCTGCACGGCGACATGGACCAGTCGGCGCGCACGGCTGCGCTCGACCAGTTCCGCAAGGGCGAGGTGACGCTGCTGATCGCGTCCGACGTCGCGGCGCGCGGACTCGATATTCCCGCCGTGAGCCATGTGTTCAATTTCGACGTCCCGCACCACGCGGACGACTACGTCCACCGCATCGGACGGACCGGACGCGCGGGTTTGACCGGGACCGCAATCACGATCGTCAGCCCGGCCGACGGCAAGTCGGTCGGCGCAATCGAGAAACTGATCGGCCAACCGATTTCGTGGATGCAGGGCGCCCACGCCCACGAGCAGCCGGCAGCGTCGGAAGAACCGCAGAGCGAAGCGCGGCGACCGGGATCGCGCCGCGGCAAGCGGCCCGCTCCGCAGCGTCGCGAGCCGGCGCCGGTCGCGAACATCGAGGACGCGCGCCAGGCCAAGGCGCCCCGCCGACCCAATGCCGAGCCGAGACGGCCCAAGCCCTCGCTTCCCGACGATTCAGGCTCGCATCTTCCGGCCTTCCTATTGCGCCCGTTCAAGGTAAAGGCTTAACGCTACCCGCCAGCGCGACGCGATTGTTCCCGCGCCATCTTGCGCGCGTAGGTGCTCATTTACCTGCAGTTCAGCTACGGCCACCTGACCGGCGATCAGGTGCTGCGGATGGTAGCCGTTTCGGTCAAGCAGAACCTCAAAGGCCAGGACATCGCGGTGCGCTACGGCGGCGAGGAATTCGCAATCGTGCTGCCGAATACGGTGCTGCGGTCGGCAATCACCGTAGCCGAGCACATCCGCCGCGCGGTGATGACCGAAACGCTGATGAAGCGATCGACCGGCGAGGACCTCGCGCGCATCACCATCTCGATCGGAGTTGCCACGCTGCATCCCGGCGACACCATCCAGTCGCTGATCGAGCGCGCCGACATGTGTCTCTATGCCGCCAAGCGCAATGGCCGCAACCGGGTGATCGGCGAGTCCGATCCGGAAGTTGCCGCTTCTATGCCCGCCAAAGTGGCGTGAACTTCAGCGCGACGGACCGCTGCCCCTGCCCGGCTATCGCTTACGACGGCACTTCGAGGTGCCGCCGCGCTGCGCCGCCGCCAAGGCAGCGCGCGTCCACGTCGCAAGCTCTTCTGGATCGTCATAGAGCCGGTCGGGCATTCGCCGGTACGACATCAAACCGCGCTTGCCGTCCCTGGTGGCGTAGCTGAAGGCGGGGAGATTTTCCTGATCGAACCGGGCGACGTTCTCGGCATCAGCCTTGAGATAGATGATCCCGTCGTGCACCAGCGCGAACATCGTGTCGCCGGCATAGATACCGGCGCCGCCGAACAGCCGGCGGACCGTCACGGTCCCGAACGCCGAGAACAGCTCGCGGATATCCTCAGGAGCCAACGCCGCGCCGTCGCTCAGCGCGCGTCGGCGGCCGGCTTGAGCTGTACCGATTCGCCGCAGCCGCAGGCCGAGGTCTGATTGGGATTGTTGAACACGAACTGCGCGGCCAACTTCTCGGTCTTGTAGTCCATCTCGGTCCCGAGCAGGAATAGGATGGCCTTCGGATCGATCAGAACGCGCACGCCCTTGTCCTCGACCACCTCATCGGCAGGCCCGACCTTGTCGGCGTATTCCATCGTGTAGGTCATGCCGGCGCAGCCGCCGTTCTTGACGCCGACGCGGACGCCCACGACCTCGCTCGCGGCATTTGCCATCACGAACTTGATGCGTTCTGCAGCGGCATCGGTGAGCCGGATCACATGTGGTCTCGGCCTGGACGTGGCCATCGGTCAATCTCCTCTCGCCGGGTTCAAGGCCCGGCGGCGGCATTCACTATCTCCAAGATAACGACGAAATCCCGGCTGTGAAGACCCGAGTTTCGCTTTTCCCGCCAATAACTTGCGAATGTTTCCAATGAAACAGTGGCAGCGATCCGTCGATTTTGTCTGGCCCCCTAGTGTGGCGGATTTGACGTTCCTACCAGCATCGCGGCGAGTCCAGCGTAGGAACGTCAAATCCAAAGCCACACTAGAACCATAGAGTTGCTAGTGTCCCTTTGGTTCCGACGCTTGTAAACGCACGCGCTGCAATGGGATACAAGCGTCGGAACCGGGACACTAGTAGACCGCCCACAGGCCCGGCGTCGCCAGTTCGAGCAAGTGGCCGTCCGGGTCGCGAAAATAGATGCTGTGGCCGCCGCGCGACCAGTCGGTGCGGCCCTCGATCGCAACGCCGCGCTCGCCGAGGCGGGCCTCCCAGGCGGCGAGTTCGGCAGCTTCGATGGCGAAAGCGATGTGCAGCGGCCCGTGCCCGTCGTGCGGCGGGATCGTACCGCCCGGCATGCGCACCGTCTCCAGCGTCGCGCCGCGGAGAAATAGCAGCAGGACGTTGCTGCCGCCCGCCGCATAGGCGCGAAACCGCTGGTCGGACATGAGCAGCGGCATCTCGAGCACATTCTCGTAGAACGCCGCGGCCCGATCGAGATCGTCGACATAAAGCGAAGTTTCGATCACGCGTCCGAGCGCGGGCACGGGCCGTCACCACATGTTGAGCGTGGCGCGGGCCTCGTCCGACATCCGGCTCTGATCCCAGGGCGGATCCCAGACGATGTTGACCTTGACGTCGCGAACACCCGCAACCATGCCGGCAGCGCCCTCCACCATGATGGGAAGCTCCTGTGCGGACGGACAGTTGGGCGTGGTGAGCGTCATGTCGATGGTGACGCTGCGATCGTCGGCGATATCGATCTTGTAGATCAGCCCGAGCTCGTAGATGTCGGACGGAATCTCCGGATCATACACGGTCTTCAATGCGCCGATGATCTCGTCGGTGAGGCGCGCCAGTTCGGTCTCGGACAGCGCCGATGCGTCGGCCGAAGCCGGCGCCAACGGCGCATCCGTGGCCCGCTCCGGCGCGGTTGCAGGCGGCTTGCTGGATTCATCAGTCATGCGAAGAACTCCTGCGCCTTGACCAGCGATTGGGCGAGAACGTCGATCTCCTCGCGGGTGTTGTAGAGCGCGAACGACGCGCGGCAGGTGGCCGCAACCCCGAAGCGCGCGAGCAGCGGCATCACGCAGTGCGTGCCGGCGCGCACCGCCACGCCGGAGCGGTCGACGATGGTGGCGACGTCGTGCGGGTGCGCGCCCCTGAGCTCGAACGAGATGATCGGCCCCTTGTCCTTGGTGGTGCCGATGATGCGCAGCGAGTTGATCTCGCGCAGCCGCTCATGGGCGTAGTGCATGAGACCGGTTTCGTGCGCGCGGATGCGCGGCTTGCCGACCGAATTCGATATAGTCGATCGCAGCGCCGAATCCGATCGCCTGCACGATCGACGGCGTACCCGCCTCGAAGCGGTGCGGCGGCTCGCCGTAGGTGACGTTGTCCTGGTACACCTCACGGATCATCTCGCCGCCGCCGTTGAACGGCCGCATCGCGGCGAGGTGCTCGTACTTGCCATAGAGCGCGCCGATGCCGGTCGGGCCGTAGAGCTTGTGGCCGGTGACGGCGTAGAAATCGCAGCCGATGTCCTGGACGTCGACGTCGAGATGCACGGCGGCCTGCGCGCCGTCGACCAGCACCGGGATGCCGCGGGCGTGCGACAGCCGCACCACCTCCTTCACCGGCACCAGCGTGCCGAGCATGTTCGACATGTGGGTGATGGCGACCATCTTGGTGCGCGGCGTGAGCAGCTTCTCGAACTCGTCGATGAGGAAATTGCCCTCGTCGTCGACCGGCGCCCACTTGAGCACGGCGCCGTGACGCTCGCGCAGGAAGTGCCAGGGCACGATGTTGGAGTGGTGCTCCATGATCGAGAGCACGATCTCGTCGCCCGGCTCGATGCGGTCGCGGCCGAAGGTGGCGGCCACCAGGTTGATCGCCTCGGTGGCGTTGCGGGTGAAGATGATTTCTTCCGGACGGGCGGCGTTCAGGAAGCCACGCACCTTCTCGCGCGCGCCCTCGTAGGCTTCGGTCGCCGCATTGGCGAGATAGTGCAGGCCACGGTGCACGTTGGCGTATTCCGAAGTGTAGGCCTGCTGGATGCGATCGAGCACAGCCTGCGGCTTCTGCGCGGAGGCGGCGTTGTCGAGATAGATGAGCGGCTTGCCGTAGACCTGCATCGCCAGGATCGGGAAATCCTTGCGGATGCGGGCGACGTCGTAGGCGCCGTTGGTCACTGCGGGATGCATCACACCGACCTCTCAATCGTCATGCGCGAGCTTGACCCGCGCATCCATCTTTTTCGCAAATAGATGGATTGCCGGGTCAAGCCCGGCAATGACCGTCGGAAAGTTCTGCGATCTAACACGATCACCCTCGCGCCTTCAGCCATTCCGCGACGTGATCCATCAGCGCGTCGCGCAGACCGGCATGCTCGATGCCCTCCACGGCCTCTCCGACGAAAGCCTGGATCAGCAGCGATTCCGCCTCCTTCGCCGGAATGCCGCGGGCCTTGAGGTAAAACAGCAGATCCTCGTCGAGATCGCCCGAGGTCGCGCCATGGCCGCACTGCACGTCGTCGGCGAAAATCTCCAGTTCCGGCTTGTTGTCGGCTTCCGACGTGTCCGACAGCAGCAGTGCATGGGTCGCCATCTTGGCGTCGGTCTTTTGCGCGTCAGCGCGCACGATGATCTTGCCCTGGAACACGCCACGCGCCTCGCCATCGAGCACGGTCTTGAACATCTCCCGGCTGGTGCAGCCCCTGGCGACATGATCGGCGACGATCGTCACGTCCGCATGCTGGCGGTTTTTGAGCAGGCTCGCACCCCGAACGGCGGCCAGCGTGCCTTCGCCGTCGAACCGCAGGAAGAGCTGGTTGCGCACCACCGTGCCGCCGGTGGTGAACAGGAATTCGTTGAAGCGCGCGTGCGCGCCGATCGCCGCCATCAGCGACGAGATATGCATCGCGCCAGCGCCGGCGCCGGTGACCTTGATGTGGTCGACATGCGCTTCGTCGCCGACCACAAGTTCGAGCGCGGTGTTCACCTGATAGTCCGCGCCCGCCGCGCAGCCTTCGTGACTCTCGACCAGCATCGCCCGCGCCCCCTGCCCGATGACCACGAGCGAGCGAACGAACACCGACGCCGGCTGCCCGCCGGCATTGACGAACAGCAGATGGATCGGCCGCATCAACGCTGCGCCAGCCGCAACCTCGATGATCGCCCCGTCCTGCATGAAGGCCGTGTTCAGCATCACCGCAATGTTGTCGGTCGGCACGACCTTGCCGAGATGCCGGGCGATCGCGGGATCGTTGGCCGCCAGCGCCTGCGCCATGGAGCGGATCGTCAGTCCCGGCTCGAGCGCGGCCAGATCGGAAAGGTCCGGCACGAACACGCCGTCGACGAACACGATGCGGCGCGCTTCGATCGAGCCGAGCATGGCGCCGGCATCGCGGGCGCGCGCCTTCGCGGCAGCGTCGGGCAGGCTCGCGAGCGGCCGCGCATCGCGCATCAGCGCGCGCAGGTCGGTGTACTTCCATTCCTCCACGCGCCGGTGCGGCAGGCCTTCGGCGGCAAATCGGTCGAACGCCTGCTCGCGCAGGTCGGCGACGGCGCCGTCGCCCGGCAGTCGCTCGCGCGCCGCGGCGAAGCTCGCCGCCAGCGTGGTCTCGGCCGCCGTCTTGATCGGATGAATCTCGGCGTTCATTTCGTTCTCACGCCGCCTCGTCCTGGTACTGCGCGTAGCCGGTGGACTCGAGCTCAAGCGCCAGCTCCTTGCCGCCGGTCTTCACGATGCGGCCCTTCGAGAGCACGTGCACGACGTCCGGCACAATATAGTCGAGCAGCCGCTGATAGTGCGTGATCATCACGAAGCCGCGCTCCGGACCGCGCAACCGGTTGACGCCGTCCGCGACGACCTTCAGCGCATCGATATCGAGGCCGGAATCGGTCTCGTCGAGCACGCAGAGTTTCGGCTCGAGCAGCGCCATCTGCAGAATCTCGTTGCGCTTCTTCTCGCCGCCCGAGAAGCCGACATTGACGGCGCGGCGCAGCATCTCCCGGTCGATGCCGAGCTGGCCGGCGACCGCATTCACGCGCTTCATGAATTCCGGCACCTGCAACTCCGCCTCGCCGCGCTTCCTGCGCTGCGCATTGAGCGCCGTGCGCAGGAACGTCATGCTGGCGACGCCGGGGATTTCCAGCGGATATTGGAACGCGAGGAAAATGCCCTTGGCGGCGCGCTCATCGGGCGTCAGGCCGAGGATATCCTCGCCGTTGAACAGCACCTGCCCTTCGGTGACGTCGTAGTCGGCCTTGCCGGCGAGCACGTGCGCGAGCGTCGACTTGCCCGAGCCGTTCGGGCCCATGATGGCGTGCACACTGCCTTTCTCGACCGTCAGGTCGAGGCCTCGCAGGATCTTCTTGCCGTCGACGTCGACGTGCAGGTTCTTGATTTCAAGCAATGGCATCAACCTTGAACTCCCGATCTCTCCCTCGTCCTGAGGAGCGCCCCCGGCGCGTCTCGCAGGACGAGGCCATGTCTCGCGCCCTCATCCTTCGAGAAGGCTGCTGCGCAGCCTCCTCAGGATGAGGGCAAACCATTACCCGACGCTTCCCTCCAGGCTGATCGAGATCAGCTTCTGCGCCTCGACCGCAAACTCCATCGGGAGCTGCTGCAGCACGTCCTTGACGAAGCCGTTCACGACGAGCGCGACGGCGTCCTCGGCCGAAAGCCCGCGCTGCATGCAGTAGAACAGCGTCTCCTCGGAAATCTTCGAGGTGGTCGCCTCGTGCTCGAACACCGCGGAGGAATTCTTCGCTTCGATGTACGGCACCGTGTGCGCGCCGCACTTGTTGCCGATCAGGAGCGAGTCGCAGTTGGTGAAGTTGCGTGCGTTCGAGGCACGGCGATGCGCGGTGACGAGGCCGCGATAGGTGTTCTGCGACTTGCCGGCCGAGATGCCCTTGGAGATGATCCGGCTGGTGGTGTTTTTGCCGAGGTGGATCATCTTGGTGCCGCTGTCGACCTGCTGGTAGCCATTCGAGATGGCGATCGAATAGAACTCGCCACGCGAATTGTCGCCGCGCAGGATGCAGCTTGGATATTTCCAGGTGATGGCGGAGCCGGTCTCGAGCTGCGTCCAGGAGATCTTGGCGTTCTTGCCGCGGCAGTCGCCACGCTTGGTGACGAAGTTGTAGATGCCGCCCTTGCCGTTCTTGTCGCCCGGATACCAGTTCTGGATGGTCGAATATTTGATCTCGGCGTCGTCGAGCGCGATCAGCTCGACCACGGCGGCGTGAAGCTGGTTCTCGTCGCGCATCGGCGCCGTGCAGCCTTCGAGATAGCTGACGTAAGAGCCCTTGTCGGCGATGATCAGCGTGCGCTCGAACTGTCCGGTGTTCTTCTCGTTGATGCGGAAATAGGTCGAAAGCTCCATCGGGCAGCGCACGCCCGGCGGCACGTAGACGAACGAGCCATCGGAGAACACCGCCGAATTGAGCGTGGCGAAGAAATTATCGGTCACCGGCACCACGGTGCCGAGATACTGCTTCACCAGGTCGGGATGCTTCTGCAGCGCTTCCGAGATCGGGCAGAAGATCACGCCCGCCTTGGCCAGCTCGGCCTGGAAGGTGGTGGCGACCGAGACCGAGTCGAACACCGCATCGACCGCGACGCGGGAGCGTTCGCCGTCCGGGCGCTCGATGCCGAGCAGCGCCTCGCGCTCGCGCAGCGGGATGCCGAGCTTGTCGTAGGTCTTGAGGATCTCCGGGTCGATCTCGTCGAGCGACTTGGGGCCGGGCTTCTTCTTCGGCGCCGAGTAATAATAGAGCTCCTGATAGGCGATGGGCGGGTGGGTCACCCGGGCCCAGGTCGGCTCGCGCATGGTCAGCCAGCGGCGATAGGCGTCGAGCCGCCACGCGAGCATCCACTCGGGCTCGTTCTTCTTCGCCGAAATGAAGCGGACGATGTCCTCGGACAGCCCTTTGGGCGCCTTGTCGGATTCGATGTCCGTAACGAACCCGTACTTGTATTGGTCAACGTCGATCCGGCGAACCTGATCGACGGTCTCCTGAACGGCCGGCATTTTACCCTCCACTCACGGTTTCAAGGACCGCGGGTTGGTTTGTCGGTTATGGTGGTTGTGGCGCTGTCTGTCGGTTGTTCCCTAAGCGGCGATGTCTCGCCTGACAGTTAATGATTGGAACAGCTTTCTCCAAGCTTCGAGAAAGCGATCGACCTCGGATTCGGTCGTCGCGGGGCCGAGACTGACGCGCACCGCGCCGCGCGCGAGCGGCGCCGAAACCCCCATGGCGGCAAGCACATGGGAGGGCGTGACCTTGCCGGACGAGCAGGCCGCGCCGGACGACACCGCCACCCCCTCCAGGTCGAAGGCGATCACGGCGGTTTCCGCCTTCATGCCGGGCACCGCGAACAGCGTGGTGTTCGGTAGCCGTGCGGCCTCCTGCCCGAACACGATCGCCTCCGGCGAAATCGCCTTGAGGCCGCACTCCAGCCGGTCGCGCAGGGCCGCCATCCGAGTGGCCTCGGCCGCAAGCCTGGCCATGGCGGCAGCGGCAGCGGCGCCAAAACCGGCGATGCCGGCGACATTCTCGGTACCGGCGCGGGCGCCGCGCTCCTGCCCGCCGCCGCGGATCAGCGGCTCGACCGACGCCCGCGTGCGGGTGCCGCGAATGAGCGCGCCGGCGCCCTTCGGGCCGCCGAGCTTGTGGCTCGAAACGGTCAGCAGATCGGCGCCGATGCGCATTGATATCGAGCGGGATTCGGCCCGCAGCCTGGACCGCGTCGACATGCAGGATGCCGCCTGCGGCGTGCACCAGCGCGGCTGCCTCAGAAACCGGTTGAAGGACGCCGGTCTCGTTGTTGGCGAGCCATCAGCGACACCAAGACCGGCCGTCCGGCGGCCTCCAGCGCCTGCGCCAGCGCAGCGAGGTCGAGACGCCCATCCGCGTTCACCGGTACTTGGCGCACCTGTGCCGGGTCGAACCGGCCGCCGGCCAGCACCGAGGGATGCTCGATCGACGAGACCAGGAGCGCCCCGCACGCGGCCGAGGGCGTCAGCGCCAGCATGTTGGCCTCGGTGCCGCCGGAGGTGAAAATCACATTGCTCGGGCTCGGCTCCGACCAGCGCGGCGACCTGCCGGCGGGCCTGTTCGACCAGATGGCGCGCCGCGCGTCCTTCGCCATGGACCGATGACGGGTTGCCCAGGAGATCGAGCGCCCGACTGTCGCATCGCGCGCCTCAAGGCGCAGCGGCGCGGTGGCATTCCAGTCGAGATAGACGCGGTTTGTCATGACGTTCGTTCGCGCTCCGGAACTCTTCTATATCAGCCGCCGGTGCGCCCAACACTCGGAAATTCTTGCTTTTTGCCCCCGCAGCCGTGCTAAAAAAGCTCGTCGCGACCCATCCCTGCCATGGCACGGCCCGCGATGCCCACGCGCTGCGCCAGAAATTTGAATGGTTCTAAGTGCTTACGTTTCCTCGCCGCCGGCGTCAAGCGCGCCGGCCTCGCTGCGGGGAGTCAGACCGCAGCCGTCCTGATCGAGGTTGATGATGCCTGAAGTGATCTTCACCGGCGCCGCCGGACGCATCGAGGGCCGGTACCATCCTGCACGGCAGAAGAACGCGCCGCTCGCCATCGTGCTGCACCCGCATCCGCAGTTCGGCGGCACGATGAACCACCAGATCATCTACCAGCTCTACTACGCGTTCGTGCACCGGAACTTCTCGGTGCTGCGGTTCAACTTCCGCGGCGTCGGCAGCAGCCAGGGCTCGTTCGACCACGGCCAGGGCGAACTCTCCGACGCCGCCTCCGCGCTCGACTGGGCGCAGACCATCAACCCGGAGGCGCGCAGCTGCTGGATCGCCGGCTTCTCGTTCGGCGCCTGGATCGGCATGCAGCTTCTGATGCGCCGGCCGGAGATCGAGGGCTTCATCTCGATCGCGCCGCCCGCCAACCTCTACGACTTCTCGTTCCTGGCGCCCTGCCCGTCGTCGGGCCTGATCATTCACGGCGACAAGGACGCGGTGGTGCCGCACAAGGACGTCAACGCGCTGGTCGACAAGCTGAAGACCCAGAAGGGCATCGTGATCGAGCAGAAGGTGGTGACGGGCGCCAACCACTTCTTCGACGGCAAGGTCGAGCCGCTGATGCAGTCGGTCAATCAGTATCTCGACCGCCGCTTCAACATCGTGCGCAAGCCGAGCGCGGCTTAGTTCTCCGACACGACGCGTCAGTTCGTGGCCTCGGCCGTCGCGGCGGCCGGCGGCGACAGCGCCGGCACGCGGATCGGACCGCGCAGGCCGAACCAGACGCCGCCCATGTAGCCCACGACCGCGATGAACGACGGCAGCGCCAGCGTGGAGACGCCGGTCAGGCCCTGCCCGACCGTGCAGCCGTACGCCATCGCACCGCCCGCGCCCATCAGCGCGGCGCCGGTCAGCGAGCGCAGCATGTGACGTGCCGAGACGAAGCCTTCGAGCCGGAACCGGCGCGTGACCAGCGCCGTGACCAGGCTGCCGACGATGATGCCGGCCACCAGCACGATGCCGAAATTGAGCTGCAGGCCGGTCGAGAGCATCACGTATTGCAGGGCGTCGGCCGCCGGCGCGACGAAGGTGAGCGACGCCACCGGCGCCGGACTGAAATCGTCGTCGCCGAGATAGCCGGTCGCGAACCAGCCGGCCGCCACCAGCAGGCCGATCGCCGCGCCTGCTGCGAGCACGCCCGCCGCCGGCCGCAGCCGGCCGGTCGCGAGCGCGACATAGAGCAGCGGCGCGCAGACCACGAGGACGGCAAGAATCTGACCCCAGGTCGAGCCAAGTCCGCTGTCGGTGAGAAGCTTGGAGAGCGAGACCGCCTGCGGCGACTGCGCCGTCGCGTTCAGGAGCGCCAGACGCGCCGGCGCCAGCAATCCCTTGAGCGTCATCTGCGCGGTGATCGCGATGGTGATGACGACAAGGAGCGAACGCAGATTGCCCTGCCCGATCAGCACCACGGCACGCGAGGCGCAGCCGTTCGACAGCACCATGCCGTAACCGAACAGCAGGCCGCCGAACAGGATCAGCGCCGGCGAGAACGAGGGCTGCAGGTAGAGCGACTTGCCGATATCGATCAGGCCGAATGCGGCGAGCGCCTGCGTCGCGATGATCGCGACCGCCATCGCCAGCGCGAAGCTGCGGATCATCCGGGTGTCGCGCTCGACCCACCAGCCGCGCAGCCCGCTCAACGAGCAGAAGCCACTGAGCAGCCCGACCGCCCCGAACACGAGGCCGATCGCCAGGCCGGCATAGAGAACCACCACCGGAAGCTCGCTCACGACAATCCTCCCGCGCGAAACCGCGCCGTCCGCACCCTCAACGGCCGCATAAAATGATCTCCACCGCACCGCAAAACAACGGCACAAGCCGTTGAAATCAAAATAACAACTGCTTTCTCCGGCGGCTTGGCCGGACGATATGAACATGCTGCCAGGCGCGACTGCCGCGGTACGATTGTTCTCCGGAAATTCATCCCTTTCCGGTCATTCCGGCCGAGCGCAGCGAGAGCCGGAATCCAGTGTCGGCGCGCGCCACTTGCTCCGTCCACCCTCCCCTGGAGGGGGAGGGTCGCCGAGCGGAGCGAGGCGGGGTGGGGTGAAATCCTGCGCGCCGCCCGCTCACCCCACCCCGGCTTGCATCTCGCGATGCTCGATGCTTCGCCGACCCTCCCCCTCCAGGGGAGGGTGAAGAGTTGCGGCGCGGTCTTTCAATTTTTCAATCGCATGAGCAAGCCAACGCTGCGCTGTCCCGGGAGATTTGTGCGGGCTCCGGGCCGCCCGTCGCGTTGATCGTTCAATCGCCCTTGAAAGAGAGTGAGGGCGCGCGGAACGCCGGGGTCGCGTCGGACCCGCGGGCCTCGGCATCTCGCGACACCAAGGCGGCCCGGTCGCGTGCCGGGCGATTGGGCCTTTCGGCCCGGTGCTGCCGGCCTACGCCAGCAGCGCCGCAAGTCCGCCGGTACCTCCGGCGTCCCGCGCGCGGTGTTTGAGGCTTGCTCCGTAGGACCCCCGGTGGTCAGACTTTTCAGGCGCCGTCTCCTTTTCTCATTCGGAGTCCAGCGCCTATCCACCGCTGTGGGACTTGGCCGATGCGAACGCAGTAGGACGCAGCGAACGCAGGGCCGTCCTATCCCGTGGCGCGCAGCCGGCGCGCCGGGACCCCACGGCTTGGGCCGCCGCAACGGATAGTACGTGCCACCCGCTACGGCCACCGCACCGACCGGACCGAATGTCTCCGGCTCGGCCCCGCAGACCGCGATGGCGCATCTCCGCCACCGCTCTGCGGCTGTCCCCGCGTTCGAGCGCCCTCGAGCGCGCGCCCTTTCGTCGGGACAGGGCATCCTCTTGTATTTAATCCTAGGAATTTTGTCAAGGCGAATGACTTCCCCTCCCAGACCGAGGGCTACGGCGGCGGGAGTTTTGCCATCGTCTGTGGTTACATCCCCGGTCTCACCGGCCGCGATCTTGGCGATCACGATGGCGCGAGCGCTCACCTTGACGGGGTGCATTTCGTCTTTTGGGTCCCTCGGGCATCATGGTAGGTCTGCTAAGCGTGGCGGCAAGGCACATGACTCCATCGCTTACCCGGATCATTTTGTACGTTCAGGATGTGGAGCGGCTTGCGCATTTCTACCGAGATGTTCTTGGCCTACCGATCACCCAAGAGATTAAAGGCGAGTGGGCGGTTTGCCGGGCCTGGCGCCTGCGAACTGGCGCTGCACAGGGTTGGACGAAAATACCGGGGCGAAGATGCCAACTCGTGGAAAGTCGAAACCAATGCCAAGCTGGTCCTGACAGTGACACGGGAGATCGCGGACATGCGCGCCGAGTTGATTTCGAAGGGCGTGCCGATGGGTGAGATCAAGTCATATCCAGGTTTCCCCGGACCACTGTGCGACGGGACAGACCCTGAAGGGAATGTCTTTCAATTGGAGCAATCACATCCAAGCACCACCGTGCCACCCCCGGGCGCATAGGCCCTGCGACGCTGTACCGCTTGAAGCATTCGAATGGGACCCGGGCCGCCGGACGCAGATGTTCTCTTCGAGCTTACCACGATGTCGTGGGACGGCAGTGTCCGGCGTGTCATTTCCGGATACCGGCCGCAATACGTCGTGAACTCGAACTACCACACGTCGGTGCACCATCGCTTCGTCGACGCCGAAAGCGTATGCACCGGGCAGATAGCGAAAGCGGAAGTGTGGTTCATCACACCGGAAGCCTACCCGCACTCGCTGTGGGCAGGGCTCGTTCTCGATGTCGCCGAGGGTGCGAAAGTCGTGGGACGCGCCACGATTCTGAAAGTGCACAACCCGCTCTTGCTGCGGCCCTCCACTGATGACAGTGCCTAGCGTGGAATTTTGTAACGGATCGTGAGGCTTGCTCCCTTGCCTTTTTCTGGTTCCGAAACCACGACGTCGCCGGCCTTGCGTTCTTGTTGCATCACGTCGCAGCAAATCGGCATGCGATGCTTCTCACCAGGATAGCCCCCGACAACGCGATGAAGTTCTCCTGAATTGACCTCGATGTGAAGCGCCCCTCGCCTTGCCGCTCGGGAAAACTGCGCAAGAAGTTCTTTGCGAAAGTCGCCAGCGTTGGGAGCATCGGACATCTGAACACCTACTTCACCACGATCCCGCCGGTCATCGGTTTCGTCACGCCGGTGGTGGCGGGAAACGTCAATGGCAGGCCCTTGAGCGAGCGCACCGCCAGATAGGCAAAGGCCTGCGCCTCGAGCGCATCGGCCGACCAGCCGACATCGAGCGCGGTCTTGACCGTGGCGGGCCTGAGCCGCTCGACCAGCATCTTCATCAAGGTCGGATTGCGCGTGCCGCCGCCGGCAACGATCCAGGTCGCGGGCTTGCCCGGCAGCACCGTGGTGGCGCGCAGCACCGCCGCCACCGTGATCGCCGTGATGGTGGCGGCGCCATCCTCGGTGCTCTTCTCGGCGAGCCGCGCCTCGTCGGTCACCCAGTTGCGGAATTCGTTGCGGTCGAGCGATTTCGGCGGCCGGCGCGAGAAGAACGGATGCTTGAGCACGCGCTCGACCGCGGCATCGTCGACCTTGCCCGCCGCAGCGGTGCGGCCCTCGTCGTCCTGCATCTGGCCAGTGCGCAGTCGCAGGAAGTCGTCGATCAGCGCATTGCCGGGGCCGGTGTCGAAGGCGACGAGCTCGCGCTCGCCGTCGACGAACGTCACGTTGGCGACGCCGCCGACGTTGAGTACGCCGACCGGATGCGCTTCTTTCAGCATCCGCACCATGGCGCGATGGAACACCGGCACGACCGGCGCCCCCTGCCCGCCCGCCGCGATGTCGGCGGCGCGGAAGTCGTAGACCACCGGAATGCCGAGCCGCGCCGCAAGCGCACGGCCGTCGCCGAGTTGCACGGTCATGCCGCGGTCGGGCCGGTGCAGGATGGTCTGGCCGTGGAAACCAACGACCGACGACCTCGCCGCGGCGGCATGCCGTTCGCCGCCAGGAACGCCTCGACCGCCTCGGCGTGCATGTCGGTCACGAGCGTCCTCGGCGTCCGCCAGGATCTTCGGACGCTCCTCCCGGTTGCTCAGGCTGAGATTGTTGCCGGCCGAGATGGCGCGCCGCACCACCGCACGCTCCTGCTCGCTGTAGGGCCGATAGCCGGTCGGCCCTACGCCGGTCGATGGTTTCGCCGTCGGTGTTGAGCAGCGCCACGTCGACGCCGTCATAGGAGGTGCCGCTCATCAGACCGATGGCGCAGATCGACGACATCGCAAGGTCCTCGGTTGAATCCAGTCTGCAAGACCTGTTACACCACCGGCCCGAAAGAGACGATAAGCCATGAGCGCCTACAAGTCCGATTTCCTTCAGCGTTCTGGCCGAGCCGGGGCTTCATCCACCAGGTCTCCGAGCCGGAGGCGCTCGACGCGCGCGCCGCAGCAGGCCCGATCACCGCCTATATTGGCTTCGACTGCACCGCCCCCTCGCTGCATGTCGGCTCGCTCCTGCCGATCATGATGCTCTACTGGATGCAGCAGACCGGCCACCGGCCGATCGCGCTGATGGGCGGCGGCACCACGCGGGTCGGCGACCCGTCCGGCAAGGACGAGAGCCGCAAGATCCTCACCGACGAGGACATCGGCCGCAACCTCGTCGGCATCCGCGCGGTGTTCGACAAGTTCCTGAAATTGGCGACGGCTCAGGCGGCAACGCCATCATGGCGAACAATGCCGACTGGCTGAACGGGCTCAACTACATCGACTTCCTGCGCGACGTCGGCCGGCACTTCTCGGTCAACCGCATGCTGAGTTTCGATTCCGTGAAGCTGCGCCTCGACCGCCAGCAGGAGCTTTCGTTTCTCGAATTCAACTACATGATCCTGCAGGCCTACGATTTCGTCGAACTCCACAAGCGCACCGGCTGCATCCTGCAGATGGGCGGTTCCGACCAGTGGGGCAACATCGTCAGCGGCATCGATCTCGGCCGGCGCATGCACGGCGCGCAACTGTTCGCGCTGACGACGCCGCTGCTTGCGACATCGTCGGGCGCGAAGATGGGCAAGACCGCGGCCGGCGCGGTGTGGCTCGATGCTTCGCTCGTCAGCCCCTACGACTACTGGCAGTACTGGCGCAACACCGAGGACGGCGACGTGACGCGCTTCCTCAAGCTGTTCACGGTGTTGCCGCTTGACGAGATCGCGCGGCTTGCGGCGCTCAAGGGCCAGGACATCAACGAGGCGAAGAAAGTGCTGGCGACTGAGGCGACCGCGCTGGTGCATGGCCGCTCGGCCGCGGAACAGGCCGCGGAGACCGCGCGGCGCACCTTCGAGGAAGGCACGCTCGCCGAGGCGCTGCCGACGATCGAGGTGCCGCGTGCGGAGCTTGAGAAGGGCATCGGCGTGCTTGGCGCCTTCGTCAAAGCCGGCCTCGTGGCGACGAACGGCGAAGCGAGGCGTCAGATCAAGGGCGGCGGCCTCAAGGTCAACGATGCGACCGTCACCGATGAGAAGCTCACGCTCACCGCCGCCGACCTGACGCCGGAAGGCGTGATCAAGCTGTCGCTCGGCAAGAAGCGCCACGTGCTGCTGAAGCCGGTCTGATCGGACCGGCACGAGCGCCATTGTTCGTCTTCGTTCATCGGCAAGGAATTGCTCGCTACCAGGGCGTCATGCGCTCTGATAATCCTCTTCCATGATGGATGAGGCGGAAACCACCCAACGATCGCCCCAAGCTCGGCTCCTGCTGCTCGCGCTGGTCGCGCCAATCGTGGGCGCAGCAACGGGGTTCGTCTGCGCCCTCTTTCGGATCACGCTCGAGCACGCCGATCGCCTGCGCGACACGCTGATCGTTTGGGCGCAGGGTCATGCGCTCCAAGGCTTCCTCATTCTCGTGGGAACCTGCGGCGCGGCCGCCGCCATCGCGGCCTACCTGGTGCGCGCGTTTTCACCGCACGCGGCGGGAAGCGGCATCCCGCATGCCGAAGCGGTCTTGCGTGGGCAACTGGAGCCGGCGCCCTACACGCTGGTGCCGGTGAAGTTCGTCGGAGGCGTTCTGGCGATCGGCTCGGGGCTTGCGCTTGGGCGCGAGGGCCCAAGCGTGCAAATGGGCGCGAGCATCGCTTTCCTGACCGGCCGGCTGTGCCGCATGAGCTGGTCGGATTGCCGCGTGCTGCTGGCCGCGGGCGCGGGCGCCGGCCTCGCCACGGCGTTCAACGCACCGATCGCCGGGGCGATCTTCGTGCTCGAAGAGCTGGTGCAACGCTTCGAGCATCGCGTCGCTATCGCGGCGCTTGCCGCGTCGGCGACCGCGATCGCGGTCGCGCGCCAGTTCATCGGCGATGCGCCGGACTTCCGGATCGAGCCCGTGAACTACGCGCAGGTGGAATCGCTGCCATTGTTCCTGGTGCTCGGTGCAATCGCGGGTCTCGTCGCGGTCGGTTACAACCGCGCGCTCCTCGCGACCCTTGGCGCAGCAGAACGGTTGAAGAAATTGCCGGTGGAAGGCCGCGCCTGGCTGATCGGCGCGATGGTCGGCGTCCTCGCCTGGTTTGCGCCGGAGTTGGTCGGCGGCGGCGACAACATTACCCAAAGTACGCTGACCGATCGCAACGCGGTGATGATCGTCTTGATCGCATTCGGGATCAGATTCGCCCTGAGTGTCGCGTCCTACGCGGCCGGTACGCCGGGCGGACTGTTTGCGCCCCTCCTCGTGCTGGGAGCGCAGATGGGGCTCATGTTCGGCTCGGTGTGCCGGACAGCTTTCCCGACGTTCGGCATCCAGCCGGAGGCATTCGCGCTGGTCGGCATGGCCGCATTCTTCACCGGTGTGGTTCGCGCTCCCGTGACCGGGATCGTGCTTGTCACCGAGATGACCGCCAACGTGACGATGCTGCTGCCGATGCTGGGCGCATGTTTCGTCGCCATGCTGATACCGACGTTGTTCGGCAATGCGCCGATCTATGAATCGCTGCGGGAGATCACGTTGCGCCGCGAGCGGATGACCCACGCGAAAGTGACGGGGCCAGCCTCGCCACCCCCGCGAGAGCAGGACGATCCTCCCAAGGGAGCGGGCGCATAGGCACGCGCAGCGTGTGCGGCCGCGTTGCAATTGGTCTGCGCGGTGCGGCACCGCCGCGCACTTGCCGATACGCCGGAAAACGCGCAAGCATTCGGGTCAGGTCGGGATGAACCGAGAAACATCCGGCCTCAACAAGGCTTGGGCCAACGATGAGGCTCAGAGCCGATAAATTCTAGGGAGACTGCATGAACATCCGCCTGATCCGGCTCGCACTGTTCTTCGTCGCCATTCTGCTGCTGCCGGCCGCGTCGACCGGCAGCCTGGCGCAAACCGGGCAGATGCGGTTCCTCGTCGGGTTGGCGGCTGGCGGCGCGGTTGATCCCTACGCGCGCGTGATTGCCGACCAGATGTCGAAAATCCTCGGCCAGACCATCATCGTCGAGAACAAGCCTGGCGCCGGCGGCAACCTCTCGGCGCAATACATGATCGAGCAGCCTGCAAACGGCGCGCTGATCTGGATCAGCACCATGGCGCTGACCGAGATCAATCCGTCGGTCTATTCCAACCTGCGCTGGTCGATCGACCAGTTCACGCCGATCATCAAGGGCGTTCAGGCGCCACTGGTCCTGGTCGCGCATCCCAGCGTTCCGGCGAACAATCTCGCTGAGTTTGTCGCCTGGGCCAAAGCCAACCGCGGCAAGCTCAGCTATGCATCCTACACCGCCGGCACGCCGTCCCACTTTCTCGGCTTCCAGCTCAACGAGAAGTACGACCTCGATCTCACCCATGTCCCCTACCGCGGGTCGGGCTTGCAGGTGAACGGCCTGATCGCCGGCCACTCGCTGTTCGGGTTCGCCCAGGTCAACAACTCGGCGCCGCAGGTTGCCGCCGGCAACCTCAAGGCCTTCGGCATCACCAGCGCCGAGCGCTGGCCGGCGATGAAGGACGTGCCGACCTTCGCCGAACTCGGCCTTCCCGAATTCACCGCGCGCGTGTGGTTCGGCCTGCTGGTCAAGGCCGGCACCCCGCCCGACATCGTCGCCCGCCTGACCGCCGCCGCGAAGGCGACCCACGACGATCCCGAGGTGCGAAAGAAGCTCGAAGCCCAGGGCTACGAAGTGACCGGCGAAACCGGGCCGCAGCTCATGACCGACATCAAGGCGCAGCAGGTGCGCTGGGATCGGCTGGTCAAGGCCGCCGGCTTTTCCTCCGACGACCGCGGCAGCACGAAGTAGCGATCGAGATCGGAAGAACCGCTAATCGCGGTTGTTGGGATCGGCGAAGCTCTGCTGCGCCGGCGCGTTGGTGGTCGGGAACTCGAAGAACTTGCGCAGGAGGCCCGGCGCCACCGCCGAGATCGGATTGACGCGCAGCACCGGAGCCGACGGCGGGCCGACCACTTCGTAGGTCACGCCGAGCAGGCCCTCGTTACTGCCGCCCAGGAACAGCCCGAAGATCGGGATCTGGCCGAACATGTTGTTCAGGCCATAGAGCGGCACGAAGGTGCCACGCATGCGCAGATCGTCGCGCATGTAGTCGATGTAGCCGTCGACGGTGGCGCCGATCACCGGGCCGCGCACCAGCCCCTCCTTGATCGCGAAGCGCCCGAGCGAGCGGGTGAAGTCGACGCGCAGCCGCGTGAACTCGACCCCCGACTGCTGCTGGCCGGCGGGCTGGCCGGCGACTCGGTCGAGGCCGGCTTCGCCGCGCACCACGAAATCGCGGATGTTGAGAATGCCGTCCTGCGGCGCATGCTCGGCCGACTGCGGGTCCATCGCCACCCACATCTCGCCGCCGACGATCTTGGCGTAGATGTCGCTGAAGCGGAAGAACGCACCGGCGTCGGCGGTCTCGACGAACAGCACCTGCCGGGTCGAGCCCGAGCGGCGGCGCAGGTCGCCGCTGATCGGCGAACCGCGCCCGATCTTGGCGTTCAGCGCGAAGTTGGTGATCGTGCCGCCGCGGCGCGACAGCTTCAGATCGAGGCCGCGCAGCGTCTCGCCGTGGTAGCCCGCGACGGTGCCGATCTTGACGTCGAGATCGACATCCTTGGTGTCGCTCTTCTGCTGCTGCTTGGCGTTGGCCGGCCCGGCGAGCCCGGTCTTCACCAGGCCGCGGCCGTCGTAGACGTCGCCGCGCAGGACGACCCGCAGCGCGCCGTCGGGCGCACGTTCCGCCCGCAGCGTGGTCTTGTCGCCGTCGGACAGGCTGAACACCGGGAAGTTCGCGCTCACGATGTTGCCCGCACCGTCGCACTCGATCATGCCCTTGACCGAGGTGCCGGGCGCCTCGATCACCATGTCCTCGAACCGGGTGCCCGGGGTGCCGGGCTTGGTGATCATCGCAAACGTCGCGCGCGACGCCTTGCCGGAAGGCTTGGTCCAGCCGGGCAGCAGGTTGTCGATCTTCGAAGGCGTGAGATCGGCTTCGATGTTCAGCCGGCTGGCGTCGCTGTCGTTCGACGGCAGCCGGCCTTGGAGCTTGATCGGCACCGGACCCGTCAGCACGCCCGCCATGTCGAAGCCGAGCTTGGCGCGCCCTGCCTCATCGAGCGTGGCCACCAGCCGCACTTCGGCGTCGCTGGTGTCGCGCGGCTTGCGGTAGTCGATGTTCGCCGGGATGCTGTTGATCTTGACGTCGCCGCGGATCCAGTAGCCCTGGTTGTTGGCATTGACCTTGAGTGCGGCGGCTTCGACCTTGTGCCCCATGACCATGCGCTCGGCGGCGAAATTGGTCACGTCCATTGCAATCGAATAGGTCGACGAGCCGGGCGCGAGGTCAGCCTTGAGCGGCATGCCGAGCGTGACCTGCGCGGTGAGCGTGCCGCGGCTGGTCGCGGGATCGAGCGGCACGCCGGAATGTTCGCGTAGCCGGTCGAGCGACAACAACTCGGCGGCGGCCTGCACCGAACCGTCGAGGCGGAAGCGCGTCTTGGCCGGCGGCCCCTTCGGGAACGTATCCGGCACCTCGAACACGCCGTTGGTAATCGACAGCTTGCGTCCAGGCGCGACGTCGATATTGCCGCGGCCGACATTGATGGTGGCGGTGCGCCCGGTGACCCGAACGTTGAAGTCCGCGTCGCGGATTGACGGCAGGCCGTGGACCGGCCGGATTTCGGCGCTGTGACCGACGATCTCGACCGCAAGTCCCTCGTCGGGGATCGGCGGGCCGCTCGATTTCATCGTCGACATCGGCGCGTTGGTGGTGATCATCAGCCGTTCGACAGTGCCGCCGGCCACGTGCTGCTCGACCCAGGCGCGCACCTTGGGCGCGCCGAAGAAGGGCCAGATGGCCTTCAGCGCGGCCACCGACATGCGGGTGCCGGCGACGCCGACCGCCAACCGCGGGTCGCCGCTCGAAAAGTCGATGTTGCCGGACAGCGCGACGGCGAGATCGGCGTTGCCGATCTCGCCCTGCTCGATGTCGAGGCGGCGGGCTGCCGGATCGAACTTGAGGTTGAGAGCAATCCGGTTGAGCACGAGCGAGCCGGTCGCGCCCGGCGGCGGACCGAGAACCACCGTTCCGCCGGACACCCGCAGGCCCCAGGGCCCGCCCGCTTCCTGCGGCGCATTCGCATGACCTACGAGCGTCAGGCGATTGCTGCCCGACACGATCTGGAACGGCATCGCCAGCGTGCGCCGCGTGGCATCCCATTCCAGGTTGAACTCGGCGCGGTCGATCGCCACGCGCACCTGCGGATCGTCGGCGTCGATGAGGTAGCCCTTGTCGACCAGCACTTTGCCGTCGACCATGTGCGGCATGCCGTCGGGGCCGATGTCGGCGTGGATGCGTCCCGACAAAAGCAGATCGGGCTCGTACGAAACTTCGCCGAGCCGCATCGCCAGCATGATGTCCTTGGCGGAGACTTTCTGGGTCTCGATATCGATGATCCGGCGTCCGTTAGGCCCGGGGGTCAGCGCCGCGCGCATCAGCCACGGCCGCTCCGCGTTCTGCGAGCCGAGCGTGACGGCAAGGCCGCCGCCCTTCGGCCGCGTGACGCCGAGATCGATGTTGGTGAACGTCCACTGCTTGCCGTTGCGCTGATCGTCAACGGTGAGGTTGCCGCCCTTGAGGCCGATCTCCGTCAGGTCGCGGCCATCGAGCCCGCTGGCGTCGAGCCGTTCGAGCCAGGCGAGCATGGCGGCGAAGTCCGGGATGTCGCTGCGTGCGGCGGGTGCAGGTGCGACCACGGGGACCGGAGCGAGCGCGGAGATGCGCGGCCGTTCGAGCGTGCCGGTCGGAAGCGCGCCCATCGGCACCGCACCGGTGGTGACCGCAGGTGTCGCCGTCGCCGACGCGGTGACGAAGGGCCGCTTGTTGCTGCCGGCGAAGACCGTGACGTTGCTGTCGGACTCGATGCGCACCGCCATCTCGGCCCCGACCAGGCTCAGACGCTCGGCGCGAATGCGGCCGGTCAGCAGGCCCCAGCCGGAGATGCCGACTTCGGCCTTCGGTGCGCTCGCCACCACGGTGCCGTCGGCATCGCGCACGATGATGTCGCGAATGCGCAACGAGGTGCGGCCGGCGGCGTCGCGTTCGATTTGCGTGCCGCCGATCTCGACGTCATGGCCGCTGCTGCCCAGATTTTCCTTGATCGCGGCGGAGAGCCACGGCGTGGCGAGATCGAGTTCGATCGGCCCGCTCGACAACCGCCACCACAGCGCGGTGCACGCGACCAGCACCACGGTGCCGAGCGAACCCACGACGATGGCGAACTTGCGAACCGCGGGACGCCTGATCGACATGCGCGGCCAGGACCAGTGCGGCCGCAGCGCCGGCAGATGCCAGCCGGATCGGTGCGGGTACCGGCTGAGCGCGTCGCCGCGATCGTCGCCGTGATGATAGTCGTCGTACGTCGCATCGTGCTCGTGCGCCGCGTAACCGTATGCGGCGTCATGCTCGTGCGCGTTCGGATCTTCCGCAGGGGCGGCGAATTCCGCAGCGGCGGCATATTCCGCGTCGTGGTGCGCGTAGGCGTGATCGTCCGCGGCATGATCGTCGGCCGCATCATCGTCCGCCGGGTCGGAAGCGTGGGTCGCCGCTTGGTGGGCCAAGGGCTGCTGGACCGGAGGCTGGGCAGGATGCTGAATTGCCGGTTGTTGCAGCGGCAGTTGAGCAGGGACTTGTCGCTGAGCGGGAGCTGGTGGCTGAACGAAAGCTTGTCGCTGAGCAGGGGCTGGTTGCTGAGCGGGAGCTGGTTGCTGAGCGGGAGCTTGTCGCTGAACAGGGGCTTGGGTCGGTGGAAGCTGGAAGGTCTGGCGTGGCGCTGACGCTTGATCGACTGGGCATGCGCGAGCATCGCGCTGATGCGCGTCAAGGCTCGCCTCCAACTTGCGGAGAGCCGCGATGCTGGGATTCGTTTTGTGCCCCGCCATGCCCCGACTTGGCGTCCCCTCGGCCGCCGGTACGCACTACCTTCTTCGGTTGAGAACCGCGCTTGCGCGGCTGACGTCCGTCCCCTGGCGCGCTCGGCCGACCCACAGCCTTGCGCGTATCGACTACCCCACCTTCTTCTGTAAAAAAGATATCGAAAAAGGGACGAAAGGAAGGCGCATGCCGCTCGAAATCGGGGCCAAGGCCCCTTCATTCAAACTGCCACGCGATGGCGGCGGCAGCGTGTCGCTCGCCGATTTCAAGGGCCGGAAGCTCGCGATCTATTTTTACCCGCGGGCCGACACGCCCGGATGCACCCGTGAATCCATCGAATTCTCGAAATTGCGAGGCCAATTCCAGAAAGCCGGGACCGAAGTGCTCGGCGTTTCGGCCGATCCGGTCGCCGCCCAGGACAAATTCAAGGCCAAGCACGACCTTTCCGTGCCCCTGCTCTCGGACGAAGCCCACAAGATGCTCGAGGCGTACGGCGCCTGGGGCAAGAAATCCATGTACGGCAAGACGTTCGAGGGGGTGATCCGGATGACCGTGCTGATCGGGGCGGACGGCCGGATCGCCCAGGTTTGGCCCAGGGTCAAAGTCGACGGCCACGCCGCCGAAGTTCTCAAGTCCGCCAAGGCCTTATGAGCTCCGGAGGCGGCTACCGCGAGATATTCACAGATCAATTTCCTGATTATTAACCATAATTCGCAAGAATTCGTGCGTGGTTACGCCGGCGTAAGCGATCTCCGTGAAACGGTGCCGGCGGGGAAGCGTGCATGTCTCGACGGTCATCTCACTCTCATCACGACGATTATTACGGCCACCGCAGCGACACCCGGGCCTATCCGGCGGCCGCGGCCGCAACCGCTGGCACCCGGCGCGACTACACGTTCGCGCATGCCGGGCGGCAGGTGCGCCTCGGCCCCGTCGCCTTCTGGGTGGCGGTCGGCACGCTCGTGATCATGGCGCTGTGGACCATCACCACGGCGACCTATTTCGGCTTTCGCGACGACGTCCTGACCCGCCTTATTGCACGACAGGCAAATATGCAGTTCGGCTATGAGGACCGCATCGCCGAATTGCGGTCGCAGATCGATCGCATCTCCAGCCGGCAGTTGCTCGATCAGGAACTGTACGAACAGAAGCTCGAACAAATCCTGCAGCGCCAGGCGACACTCGAGTCGCGCGCCTCGACGGTCGGCGGCATGCCGGACCCGACAGTGACCGGATCGATCAAGCCCACGGGTAAGAAAGGCGACTCGACACGCACCGCGCCGCAGAAACCGGCGGGCGACAAGGGCGCCTTCCTGCTCCAGTCGACGCAAACCGTCCTGCTGGATCAGCCGCCCCGCGCGGCCGGCAAATCCGCCGGCAGTTTCGACGACAAGCTCGCGCGCCTGCAGGCGTCGCTCAACCGGGTCGAACATAGCCAAGGCATGACGCTCAGTTCGCTCGAGGAAAGTCTCGAATACAAGGCGCGGCGCATCCGCGGCGTTCTGGTCGATCTCGGATTCGAAAAGGGCAAGGGCAACGAAGTGAAGGTCGCGGGCGTCGGCGGACCCTTCCTGCCGGTCAAGCCGACGATCGAGCCCGGCAGTTTCGACCGCCAGCTTTCGCGCATCAGGCTCGCGCGCGCCAATGTCGAACGGCTGACGCGCACGCTGAGCACCCTCCCCGTCCGCAAGCCGCTCTCCGGCGAGCTTGAAATCGCGTCAGGGTTCGGCGTCCGCAGCGATCCGTTCACGCGCTCGGCCGCGATGCATACCGGCCTCGATTTCCAGAGCGAGACCGGCGCGCCGGTGCGCGTGACCGCGAACGGCACGGTGACAGCCGCGGGCTGGAGCGGCGGCTACGGCAAGGTGGTCGATGTCGACCACGGCAACGGCTATCTGACCCGCTACGGTCATCTGTCCGCCATCGAGGTGAAGGTCGGACAGACGGTGCACGCCGGCCAGGTCGTCGGCCGCGTCGGCTCGACCGGCCGCTCGACCGGACCGCACCTGCACTACGAGACGCGCATCGGCCGCGAGGCGGTCGATCCGGAGAAATTCCTCCGTGCAGGCGCCAAGCTCGAAGGCCATCTGTAGTTCGAAGCGCCTTCCATCTCCCCGCTTCGCATAGCGACGGACGTCGGCTCCCCGACTGCTCGCCCGCTACAGGTCGATGGACGGCCGTAGTGCGCCGCACGTCGCGGCCGATTCATCCACTTGATACGGGGTATTTATTGACTTTATGCCGACTTACCAACCTGTATAGCTCGACGTTCCCGATACCTTAGATCGACACGTCTCGAGACACAGGAGGGCCGTATGATTTGGTGGGTATCGCTGGTCTCTCTCATTCTCTCAGCGTCATCTTTTCTGCTCTTCGGCGTGAGCATTTTGCGTCCAAGAACTCCCGCGCCGGGTGTTGCCGAGGCGAGAACCGCCAACGTCGAAGGATGGGCGAGACTCTGCGGAAGCAATCGCAAAGGTCATCGACAGCATGAACAAGGCCGGTCCGTCAGTGCTCACGCTGACCAGCGCCGTCGTGTTCATGATCATTTCGTTTCTGGCCGCAAAGTCCTGACGTCGATTTCACTCCGCCTTGACGCCGGCGGAGCGCACGACCTTGCCCCACTTCTCGGTCTCAGCCGTGACGTAGGCGCCGAACTCGGCAGGCGCATGCGGAAACGGCGTGGCGCCGAGATCGGCGAGGCGCGTGCGGATCGCCGGATCGGCGAGCCCGGCATTGAGCTCGCGGTTGAGCACCGCGATGACATCTGCAGGCGTACCACTCGGCACGCCGACGCCGATCCAGCCATCGACCGCATAGCCGGGAACGCTCTCCCCGATCGTCGGCACGTCGGGCAGGACGTGTGAGCGCTTGGCGTTGGTGACTGCGAGCGCGCGCAACGCGCCGCGTTGAATGTGCTGCAGCGAATTCGGCATGGCGTCGATCCCGGTCTGCACCCGGCCGCCGAAAATGTCGGTGACCAGCGGCACGCCCGATCGGTAAGGCACATGCACGAGATCGGCTCCGGTCGAGAGCTTGAGCAACTCGATCGCCAGATGGCTGATGGTGCCGGTACCGAACGATCCCATGTTGACCTTGCCGGGATTGGCCTTCGCGTAGGCGACAAGTTCGGGCAAGGTTTTGGCGGGCAGCGCCGGGCTTGCGATCAGCACGAACGGCAACGTGACGAAGCCGCCGACCGGCGCGATGTCGCGCAGGAAGTTGAACGGCAGCTTGTCGTAGAACGTCGCGTTGATCGCGTTGGTGGTGGCGGTCAGCAGAATGGTATGGCCGTCGGGCGGCGCGCTGATCGCGGCTTGCGTGGCGATGTTGTTGGCGGCGCCTGGCCTGTTCTCGATGATGACCGGCTGCCCGAGGCGCTGCGCCATGAACTCGGCCATGATCCGCGCCAGGATGTCGGTGGTGCCGCCCGCCGGATAGGGCACGATCCAGCGGATCGGACGAGTCGGAAAATCGGCCGCGGCGGCGGTGCCGACTCCGCCGAACGCAAGGCATGCGAGCAACGCGGCAACGACGCGAACGCGAGCCATCACGACCTCCCGGCATCGACCGCCGCCTGCGATGCGTTGCGGGCGGCTTTCTTCGTTTCGGCAAGCGTAGCGCGGCGCGGCTGAGGTCACAATTGCCGCGGCTTTAGTCCACCCGGGCGCCCGACAGCGTCACGGCCTTCGCCCACTTGGCTGTCTCGCTCGCGATGAACGCGCCGAACTCCGCCGAAGCCATGACCATGGGTGCCGAACCGAGCTCGGCGATACGCACCTTGATCCGGTCGTCGGCGAGCGCGGCATTGATCTCGCGATTGAGCCTGTCGACGATCTCGACCGGCGTGCCCTTGGGCACGACGAAGCCGAACCACGCGCTCGCCTCGAAGCCCGGCACGGTGTCGGCGATCGGCGGCAGGTCCGGCAGGACGTCGCTACGCGCCGCTGTCGTGACAGCCAGCGCCCGGATCGCGCCCGTCTTGATATGCGGCAGCCCGGTCGGCAGATCGCCGAACCAGACCTGTACCTGTCCGCCGACCAGGTCGGTGACGGCCGGCGCCGAGCCCCGATAGGGCACGTGCACCAGGTCGACGCCGGCCATCGCCTTGAACAGCTCGCCGGCGAGATGCGGCGTGGTGCCGTGCGCCGGACGAGGCCATGTTGACCTTGCCGGCATTGGCTTTGGCATAGGCGATGAATTCCGGCACCGTGCGCGCCGGCACCGCCGGATGCACCAAGAGCGCGTTCGGCACGCGCGCGAGCCCGGCGACCGGCGCGAGGTCGCGCGCGAAGTCGAAGGCGAGCCGCTTGTAGAGCGTGGTGTTGATGGTGTTGGCCGAGGCGCAGACCAGGACGGTGTAGCCGTCCGGCGCCGCGTTGACGACGCCTTCGGTCGCGATATTGCTGCCGGCGCCAGGCTTGTTCTCGACCACGAACTGCTGGCCGAGCCGCTCGGCGAGACGCTGGCCGACGAGGCGCGCCAGCACATCGGTCGGCCCGCCCGCCGGAAATCCGACCACCAGCCGCACCGGCCGGGTCGGATAGTCGAGGGCGCGGGCATCATGCGCGCCGGCGAGCGCAAGACACGCCAAGCCGAAGGCAACGAGATGAGGCCGCATGATCTCCTCCGGTGTAACAGTCGGCTGAGATCATCTTACATCAATGCGGTGTGGGGCGCGCAGTCGATGCGGCGCCAGGGCGTGCTCGTTGAATCGGTCTCTTGAGCAGTCCGGGCCAATGTCCGCCTTGTCCCAAAGGCGACCTAAATCGCACATCGCCGAAGGGCCGGATTCAGACGTGGCAGGAGCCAAAATTTTTGCATACCCTTTCCCTTGCGTGCAATGGTTGGCGATGCGGTGTCCGCACCGTGATTTGGTGAAGCGTCCGGTACTTGAATCGATTGGATATGAGCACGCATGCATTTGCGTAAATGTCACAACTTTAATGATTTCCGTCGTCTGGCCAAGCGACGGCTGCCCAGTCCAATATTCAATTACATCGACGGCGCCGCCGACGACGAGGTAACTCACCAGCGCAACACGAAAAGCTTCGAGAGTTGTGATCTCGTGCCCCACGTGCTGCGCGGCGTAGAGAACGTCGATCTCTCTGTCACCGTCATGGGACAGAAGCTCGCGCTGCCGGTCTATTGCTCGCCTACTGCCTTGCAGCGCCTCTTCCATCATGACGGTGAACGGGCCGTCGCAGCCGCAGCCGCGAAGTTCGGCACAATGTTCGGCGTGTCCTCGCTGGGCACGGTGAGCCTTGAGGAGCTGCGTACGGCGCATGATACAGCGCAGGTCTATCAGTTTTATTTTCACAAGGATCGAGGCCTCAACCGGGCCATGCTGCAGCGGGCCAAGGAGGCACGCGTCGAAATCATGATGCTGACTGTGGACAGCATCACAGGCGGCAACCGCGAACGCGATCTACGCACCGGCTTTTCCATACCGTTCAAGCTGACGCTCGCTGGAATGCTGCAATTCGCGATAAAGCCCTTGTGGGGAATCAACTACGCCACTCATGAGCGGTTCAGGCTGCCCCAACTCGATGAGCACGTCGACATGCGCGGTGGTGCGCTCTCGATTGGCCGTTATTTCACGGAGATGCTCGACCCATCGATGAACTGGGACGATGTGGCCGAGATGGTGCAGCAATGGGAGGGCCAATTCTGCCTCAAAGGCATCATGTCCGCGGCCGATGCCAAGCGTGCCGTCGAGATCGGCTGTACCGGCATCGTCGTTTCCAATCACGGCGGTCGGCAGCTGGATGGCTCACGGGCATCATTCGACCAATTGGCCGAGATCGTCGACGCCGTTGGTGATCGGATCGACGTGCTCATGGATGGCGGTGTCCAGCGGGGCACCCATGTCCTGAAGGCCCTCTCTGTCGGCGCCAAGGCTGTCGGCGTCGGGCGCTATTATCTCTTTCCCTTGGCCGCGGCTGGCCAAGCTGGCGTCGAACGGGCGCTCGACCTGATGCAAACCGAACTGGTGCGCGACATGAAGCTGATGGGCTGTACCTCGATTAGCCAGCTCTCGCGTGCTAATTTGCGGTTCAGATGAGTGGCATACAATCCACGGAGCCTAACAAGATTCCGGTGCTACTCGACGTTTCTCGACCTACTTCGGCCCGGCGCCGCCGGCAATTCGTGCACGCATCGCCTAAAGTTCACCCGCCGCGCCATGGCGTTGCGACGGCTTGGGAATCGGCCGGTCGAGCGAACGGCGCTTCCTCGGCGCAGAGCAACGAACGTCGTGCTCGCGGCAACCGCCTCAATGTGGATGATTGTCCAGTCACCGGCCGGATTCGCGCGCATCGACGCGAGGCGGCGGCTCGCCCTGAGGCGCGCTACTCCACGTCCTCGACCAGCTCCGGGTCGGTGCCGAACGCCTTCTGCGCCAGCGCCGCTTCCATGAATTCGTCGAGGTCGCCGTCGAGCACCGCCCCGGTGTTCGAGGTCTGCACGCCGGTGCGCAGATCCTTCACCATCTGGTAGGGCTGCAGCACGTAGGAACGGATCTGGTGGCCGAAGCCGATGTCGGTCTTGGCAGCATTCTCGGCGGCGGCCTTTGCCTCGCGGATCTTCAGTTCCCGCTCGTAGAGCCGCGCCCGAAGCATGTCCCAGGCCTGCGCACGATTGCGGTGCTGCGAGCGGTCGTTCTGGCAAAAGACCACGATGTTGGTCGGAATGTGCGTGAGGCGGATCGCCGACTCGGTCTTGTTGACGTGCTGGCCCCCTGCCCCCTGGGCGCGCATCGTATCGGTGCGGACGTCCGCCTCCTTGATGTCGATCTTGATGCTGTCGTCGATCACCGGATAGACGTTGACGCTGGCGAACGAGGTGTGGCGGCGCGCGTTCGAATCGAACGGCGAGATGCGCACCAGCCGGTGCACGCCATTCTCGCTCTTGAGCCAGCCATAGGCGTTGCGGCCCTTGATCTGCACGGTCGCCGACTTGATGCCGGCTTCTTCGCCGCCGGTCTCCTCGATCCATTCGACCTTGAGGCCGTGCTTCTCGGCCCAGCGCGTGTACATGCGCATGAGCATACTGGCCCAGTCCTGGCTCTCGGTGCCGCCGGCGCCGGCATGGACCTCGAGGAAGGTGTCGAAGCTGTCGGCCTCGCCCGAGAGCAGCGCCTCAAGCTCGCGCCGGGAGACGTCGTGCCTGAGCCGGCGCAGCGCATTCTCGGCGTCGGTGATAGCGGCGCTGTCGTTCTCGGCCTCGCCGAGCTCGATCATGGTGAGCTGGTCGTCAAGCTCCCGCTCGATCCGCCCGATCGCGGTGAGCTGGTCTTCGAGGGCGGTGCGCTCCTGCATCAGGCGCTGCGCGCGCTGCTGGTCGTCCCACAGAGTGGGGTCTTCGGCGAGCTTGTTCAGTTCCTCAAGCCGTACTCGCGCTTGGTCGAAGTCAAAGATGCCTCCTCAGCAGCCCGACCGACTGCTTGATCTCTTCGATGAGGTTCTGGATTTCGGCGCGCATGATTTTCCCGTTCAATTTCATCTGGATGTAGCGGCTGGTTTACGCTGTTGCAACCGGCCGCACCGACCAAAATACACGCGCGACTTGACAAATCCGGCAATTGCACGCTAATGGGCACATGGGGAAAGCGATCTCCCCACGAGGCGACATGCTGAAGAATCGCGTCCCGCTCACGCAAAGGACGCATCACCATGCCGTCAATCAACACCATCTCTGTCGATAAGCTCGCGCGCCTGATCGGCACGCCGCATTGTCCTGTCCTGCTCGATGTCCGCACCGACGAGGACTTCGGCCGCCATCCCAAACTGATTCCCGGCTCGATGCGACGGCCCCACGCCGAAGCGTCGGCCTGGGCGCACGAGCTCAATGGCCACTCCGCCATCGTGGTCTGCCAGAAGGGCGCCAAGCTGAGCCAGGGCGTCGCCGCCTGGCTGCGGCACGCCGGCGTGCCGGCGGATGGACTGGAGGATGGCTTCGAGGGCTGGCGCAAGGCCGGCCTGCCGCTCGTCGCCTCCGACAAGATGCCACCGCTCGATGCGCAGGGCCGCACGGTCTGGGTGACGCGTGCACGGCCCAAGGTCGACCGCATCGCCTGTCCGTGGCTGATCCGGCGGTTTGTCGATCCGCGCGCAGTGTTCCTGTTCGTCGCACCATCCGAGGTCGACGGCGTCGCCGAGCGCTTCAACGCCACGCCGTTCGACGTCGAGGGCGTCTCCTGGAGCCACCGCGGCGATCTCTGCACCTTCGACGTCATGGTCGAGGAGTTCGGGCTCGCGAGCGAGCCGCTCAACCGCCTGGCGGCCATCGTCCGGGGCGCGGATACCGGCCGCTTCGAGGCCGCGCCGCAGGCGGCCGGCCTGCTCGCCGCATCGCTCGGGCTGTCGCGGATGTTTGCCGATGATCTCACGCAGCTCGAAGCCGGGATGACGCTCTACGACGCGTTCTATCGCTGGTGCCGCGACGCCACCGACGAGACGCACACCTGGCATACGGCGAAACGGCCCGCCGTGTAACGCAGCGGGGCAGCCGCAAGGCTGCCCCCCGATCACGGCCCGGCCGGCTTCCAACACATCAATTCCGATTCCTGCGCCCTCAGCGACGCTGACCGCCTGCGCAGAGATCGAGCGCGATGCGCCGCTCGCCGAGGCCAACTGCCCGGATTCACTCAATCCAATCAATCCAAGGAACATATCCATGTCTCTACATCGCCCTTTCATCCTGCTGGCCACCAGCATCGCCCTGCTCAACACAAGTCCGTCGCTCGCCCGGCCAATCTGCAAGCCGCATGTCGCCGTCAAAGACGTCCGCATATCCGAGTTGCGGAACCTGGAACGAACCTGGACAGCCGCAGTGTCCGTCGACGCCGCCCGCTGCACCGATTTCTCGGGCCGGTTCGATATCCACTTCGTGCGGGAGAAAGAAAACGCGCCGGAGATCGAGTTCAGCGAGACGTTTACCTGGCACGCCGGCGAGCTCGGCATCGGCCAAATCGACGCTTCGATCGACGTGTGGGTGGACGAAGTCGTCCACGACTACCGCGTCTACGCCGCGCCATGCACGTGTCGCGACTAGGAGCGAACCATGGATGACATCGTTCTCGGACTATTTCTGGTCGCGGCGTTCCTCGGTGGCTTCGCGTCCGGCCTGGCCGGCTTTGCCATGGGCTTCGTGGTGTCCGGCATCTGGTTACACGTGATCACGCCCATCCAGACGACGACGCTGATCGCCGGTTACGGACTTTGGACGCAGGGCTACGGCGTCTGGAAGTTGCGACACTCGCTGAACTGGCGAAATCTGGCGCCATTCATCATCGGCGGCACGATCGGTGTCCCCATCGGGACAATGGTGCTCACGTATGTCGATCCAGCCTACCTGCGCAGCGGCGTGGGTTTGCTTCTGGTTGTTTACGGCATCTACGGTTTGTCGCAGCCGGCGTTCAAACCGTTGCAGGCGACTGCTGCCGCCGACGGCGGCATCGGATTTCTGAACGGGCTGCTTTGCGGACTGACCGGGCTGCCCGGCTTCGTCATAACGGTCTGGTGCCAGTTGCGCGGCTGGACGAAGGACGTGCAGCGTGCGGTCTTCCAGCCGGTCATGCTGGCAGCCATTGTCATGACCACGATATCGTTGAGCGTGAGCGGCGCCATCACGGCAGAAATAGTCAAACTGTATCTGCTCGGCCTTCCTGCGTTGTTGGCCGGTCTATGGCTTGGGTTCAAGCTGTATGGGAAACTCGACGATGCGGCATTTCGCAAGCTGCTCCTGCTGCTCTTGTTGATCGCAGGGCTGGCTCTGATCGCCGCACAGGCATGGCCGATGACGGAACGACCGAAGTAAACTCGCTTGACAAGCGGATTTCGACCCGATTGTTTCTTGTCTATGGGGAAGCGATCTCCCCACGAGGCGACAGCCGAAGAATCGCGTCCGCTTCAACTCACGGGCGCATCATGTCGTCGATCAACTCCACGACCTCTAACTCGCCCACTCCGATGGACCCGCGAGCTGCGTCGAGCGAGCCGCGCAGGTTGCCGACCTTCGCCGAAGCGTTCCGCGTCTGGCTCAAGGTCGCCACGCTGAGCTTCGGCGGACCGGCCGGGCAGATCGCGGTCATGCACCGCATCCTGGTCGAGGAGAAGCGGTGGATTTCGGAGGGCCGGTTCCTGCATGCACTCAACTACTGCATGCTGCTGCCGGGCCCCGAGGCGCAGCAGCTTGCAACCTATGTCGGCTGGCTGATGCACCGTACGGCCGGCGGGCTGATGGCGGGCGGGCTGTTCATCCTGCCAGGCATCGTCGCCATCATGGCGCTGAGCTACATCTACGCCGGCTACGGCAACGTACCGGTGATCGTCGCGCTGTTTTTCGGTTTGAAGGCCGCGGTGCTGGCAATCGTCTTGGAAGCGGTCGTCCGCGTCGGCAAGCGCGCGCTCAAGAACAACGCGATGATTGCGCTCGCGGGCGCCGCCTTCGTCGCCATCTACTTCTTCGGCGTGCCGTTCCCGATCATTATTTTGGCCGCCGCGCTCATCGGTTATGTCGGTACCCGCTCGGGCGCCGCGGCATTTCAGGTTGCGTCCGGCCACGGCAACGCCAAGGGCGGCGTGACCGACGCCGAAAGCCTGCTCGGCGAGGAGGCGCCGCCGCATACCCGGCCGAATGCGCGCCACGCCGTCATCGTTGCGGCCGTATGGCTCGCGCTCTGGCTCATCCCGGTGACCGTGCTGATCGTGGCGCTCGGCACCGGCAACGTCTTCAGCCAGATCGCGATCTTCTTCAGCAAGATGGCGCTGGTGACGTTCGGCGGCGCCTATGCGGTGCTGGCCTATGTGGCGCAGCAGGCGGTCGAGCACTATCACTGGCTCAAGCCCGGCGAGATGCTCGACGGGCTCGGCATGGCGGAGACCACGCCGGGCCCGTTGATCATGGTGCTGCAGTTCGTGGGCTTCATGGCCGCGTTTCGCGATCCCGGATCGCTCTCGCCGATGCTCGCCGGCACGCTCGGCGGGCTCTTGGCCACCTGGGTGACGTTCACGCCCTGCTTCCTCTGGATCTTCCTCGGCGCCCCGTTCATCGAGGTGTTGCGCGGCAACCGGGGCCTCAATGGAGCGCTGTCGGCGATCACCGCAGCCGTCGTCGGCGTCATTCTGAACTTGGCGATCTGGTTTGCGGTCCACACGATCTTCAGGGCGACCACCCCGGTGCGTAGCTTCGGGCTCGCGTTCGACGCGCCGGTGCCGGCGAGTGCCGACCTTTGGGCACTCGCTTTGTCGGCGGCCGCGATCCTCGCGATCTTCCGTTTCAAGGCTGGGATGATGTGGACACTGGCGGCCTGCTCGGCGGCGGGCATTGTCCTCTACCTGCTCGGGCTCAGGTGAGACCGCCGTGGCCTGATCGACCAAGCGGCCATTCGCTACGCGGCATTCTTGTCCGCAGTCCTTGTGGCGTGGCTGGCCGCGAGCCTCATTGCCTTCGCTCGATCGCCGCAGGTTGGACAGCTGCGGCTTCTTGCAATCGAGCGGTTGAATTGCTGCAACCATGGGTTAGTATTGTTTCCGGCTGCAACGACAGAGCAGGGGTCCGGAATGAAAGATCGCGCGGACGAGATTCAGAAGCTGCATCCAAAATTGCGGATGATCGCCAACGGAAGCGAGAGCGTGAACGCCCTGCGCGCGGAGTTGTCGTCCGTCGTCGCATCGACCGTCAAAATCGAGGGGCTTGCGGCTGCCCACACGGTCGAAGCCGAGCTATCCAAGCCCAGGGTCATGCGCGCGCCCGGTAACGAGAGCGCATTCAGTGCCAGCCTGCCCCGCAACAAGATCGCGAAACTGACCAGCAAATCGGCGGCACACCAGGCGTTTGTGAATGTCTTCATCGAGGTGCACCCCGATCGTACGGCGACGGCGCAGCAGGACGGGCTGCAACGCGTCCAGTCGCTTTCCGAAGAGCTGCGCGCCGACGTGATAAGGGCCAAGACATCGGCGGAGATCGATGCCTGCGTGCTGCCGCCGCGCCGAAACATGATCGCAGCCACCGTCCCGGTGGCGACGCTCACCAAGCTCAAGGACGACCCGCGGGTCGCCTTCGTTCAGCCGGCCGAGGGCCTCACCTTCCGGCTACCGCGGGCGGACACGCGCGGGAAGCCGCCCGCTGCGCCCACCGACCGTAAAGTGAGCGCCGGCCGCATCCACGGCGACGGCGAGGGCGCCATCATCGGCATCATCGACGTCGGGGGTTTCGACTTCGCGCACCCCGACTTCCTCGATTCGAAAGGGAAGACGCGCTTTCTCTCGATCTGGGATCAAGGAGGCGATCAGCATACCCCGCCCTCGCGCTTCGATTACGGGTCGGAGATCACATCCGATCACATGAACGCGGCGCTCGCGGCGGCGAAGAAGAAGGGCGGGTTGCCGGCCACCGTTCTCGAACGGCAGTCGCAGCAAAGCGACGGCTCACATGGCACCCATGTCGCCAGCATTGCGGCCGGCAACAGCGGCGTCTGCCCGAAGGCGCGTATTGCCGCGGTGCTGATCGACGTTCCGCCGCAGGGCGACCGGCTGACCGAGCGCCGCGCGACGTTCAGCAACTCCTCGCGCATTGTCCACGCGGTCGAATACCTGCTGGCCGTCGCCGACCAGCAGAGCAAGGCCACGGGCAAGAAGGTGCCGATCTCGATCAACATCAGCCTCGGCACCAATGGCGGCAGCCATGATGGCGCGAGCGGGGTGTCGCGCTGGCTCGACGCGCTGCTCGCGACCGAAGGCCGGAGCGTCTGCGTCGCGGCGGGCAACGCGGGCCAGGAAGGCCCGACCAACCCGTCCGACATCGGCTGGATCATGGGACGCATTCATGCCAGCGGCAAGGTTGCCTCGCGCGGCCTGGATGTGGACCTGGAATGGACGGTCGTTGGCGACTCGATCGCCGACATCTCCGAGAATGAGTTGGAGATCTGGTACAATCCGCAAGACCGCATGATCGTGCAGGTGAAGCCGCCAGGCGCCGACAAATGGATCACGGTCAAGCCGCGCGAATTCATCGAAAACCGCCGGCTTGCCAATGGCACCATGCTTTCGGTCTACAACGAGCTTTATCATCCGACCAATGGCGCCAACTATGTTGCGGTCTATCTGTCGCCCTTCCTCGATCCGCGTGGCCCGCGCGGCGTTGCCGCCGGGATCTGGAACATACGGCTGACCGGCGAGGAGATCCGTGACGGCCGCTTCCATTGCTGGATCGAGCGCGACGACCCGTTCGAGCTCGATCGCGTCGGGCAGGTACGGGTGTTCCGCTTTCCCTCATTCTTCTCGGAGCGGTCGAACGTCGATTCGCACCAGATCAATTCCCTCGCCTGCGGCTTCCGCGTGATCGGCGTCGCCAATATCGATGCGCGGGCGCAGAAGGCCAACATCACGAGCAGCCAGGGGCCGACGCGCGATGGCCGGCAGAAGCCGGATATCGCGGCCCCGGGTACGGACATCGTCGCTGCGCGGGGCTTCGGGCCGCCAGGCGACTCGTGGATCGCGATGACCGGAACCAGCATGGCGAGCCCTTACGTTTGCGGCGTGGTCGGCCTGATGCTCGCCGCGAACCCGAAGCTCTCCTCCGCCCAATGCCAGGGCATCTTGCAGAGGACCTGCCGGCCGCTGCCCGGCCACTCCTACGACTGGAGAGACGACGCCGGGTTCGGCGCGATCGATCCGGAAGCTGCAATCAAGGAAGCGAAGGAATTCGACCGCCGCGTGGACCTCACGTGAGGAGAGATCGATGAAACTCGACATTTTTCAATCTGACAAAGGCGATTGCATCCTGCTCGAAAGCAAGGACCGCAAGCTCATCCTGTGCGACGGCGGAATGAGCCGCAGCCTGAGCGCGCATGTTGCCCCGACGCTCGGCAAGCTGCGTAGCGGCAACAAGAAGATCGACTTCGCCTACGTCTCGCATATCGATCAGGATCATATCTCCGGCGTGCTTCGACTGCTGCAGGACGAACTCGATTGGCGAGTGTTCGAGCACCAGAAGGGTCAGGGGAACAAGCGGGTGAAGCCGCCCAAGGCGCCGCGGCCGCCGGAGATCGGCGGGATCTGGCACAATTCGTTCGGCAGCCAGCTCGACGGGCACCTGAAACCGATCGAGGACCTGCTTGCCGCGGCGGTACCTGCACTGCTTGCGACCCGGGTCGACAAACTGCAGGACGCGGCCGAAGAACTTTACGATATCGCGACGTCGATCCCGGAAGCGATCAAGGTCTCGCGCCTCGCGTCGCCCGAGATTCTCGGCATCCCGCTCAACGAGCCGCCCGGACTTCCGAACGCCGGCAAGCTGATGATGGTTCGCTCGGGGCAGTCTTCGTTCAAAGTGGGCAGCCTGAAGCTGACGATCGTCGGACCAACGAAAAAAGAGCTCACCGAGTTGAACAAGGGCTGGCGCAAATGGCTCTCGGAAAACGAAGACACCGTGGAGGCGATCGACGAGCAATTGAAGAAGAAGATCAGCAAGTTCGGAACGGCAGCCGTGGGCGAGCCGATCAGCCTGCGCGACTGGAATGGCATCCCCGACTTCAAGGGCGTCACCGCCCCGAACATCGCCTCGCTGATGTTCATGGTAGAGGAAGACAACAAGACACTGCTGCTCACCGGCGATTCACAGCAGGACATCATCATCGACGGCCTTGAGACGACCGGCTTCCTCGACGCGGGCGGCCTTCACCTCAACGTTCTCAAGGTGCCGCACCACGGCTCGGAAAATAATACCGACATTCGTTCTGCGGCACTGATCTCCGCGGACCACTACGTGTTCTGCGGCAATGGCGAGCACGAAAATCCCGATCTTGGCGTGGTCGAGATACTCATCAAGTCGCGGCTTGATTCCGACCCGAGGCGGCACGCAAAGGCGCCGCAGGCGGCGGGCCGGCCGTTCAAGTTTTGGTTCAGCTCGAGTTCCGATCTCGGTCCCGTAAACGCCAAGGGCGAGGACCACATGCGCGAGGTGGAAAAGATCGTCGCAGCGGCCGTTCGGAGATCACGCGGCCGAATGAAAGCCGTCTTCAACAAAGGCGATTTTCTGACTCTGAAGCCTTAAGATTGTATCGGCGGCACGGCCGCGATCGATCGCGGGGCCAATCTTCGGCCGGCCCCGGATCGATGAATTGTTTCAGTACAGACCGCCAGTGCCGGTGCGCGAGCGCACCATGTTGTCGGCCTCGGGCGACACCGCCGAGCGGCCGGCCTTCGGCGTCGGTGACGCCGATCACCGAGTAGTTGTCGGGCGGCGCGGTGCCGGGCTTGAAGGCTTCCAGGATCACGCGCTGGTCGCCCGGGGCGGCGCGCATGCCGCTCTTGGCATCGATGCGGATGAGCTTGATGCCGGCCGGCACGCGGAACGGCACCGCCGGCTTGTCGGCGAGCGCCACCTTCATGAAATCGCGCACGATCGGCGCGGCCAGCACGCCGCCGGTCGCGCCGCGTGCCGAGGTGGCGCGGCTTGTCGTAGCCGAGATAGACGCCGACCACGAGGTCGGGCGAGAAGCCGATGAACCAGGCGTCCTTCTCGTCGTTGGTGGTGCCGGTCTTGCCGGCGATCGGCTTGCCGACCTCCTTCACCACGGTGGCGGTGCCGCGCTGGACGACGCCTTCCATCATCGAGGTGATCTGGTAGGCGGTCATCGGATCGATCACGCGCTCGCGCTTGTCGACCAGCGTCGGCTCGTTCTGGTTCGCCCACTTCGTCGGCGGCGCAGCCGCGGCATTCGCGCTGGTCGTGCTTGTAGATGGTCTTGCCGTAGCGGTCCTGGATGCGGTCGATCAGCGTCGGCTGCACCTTCTTGCCGCCGTTGTCGAACATCGCGTAGGCGCCGACCATGCGCAGCAGCGTGGTCTCGCCGGCGCCGAGCGCGAACGACAGGTAGGGCGGCAGGTTGTCGTAGATGCCGAAGCGCTTGGCGTATTCGCCGATCAGCGGCATGCCGATGTCCTGCGCGAGCCGCACCGTCATGACGTTGCGCGACTGCTCGATGCCGAAGCGCAGCGTCGAGGGCCCGTAGAATTTGCGCGATGTAGTTTTCCGGCGCCCAGATGCCCGAGCCGGTGTCGATCTCGAGCGGCGCGTCGAGCACGACGGTCGAGGGCGTGTAGCCGTTGTCGAGCGCGGCGGCGTAGACCAGCGGCTTGAACGACGAGCCGGGCTGGCGCAGCGCCTGGGTGGCGCGGTTGAACTGGCTCTGGTCGTAGGAGAAGCCGCCGACCATCGCGAGCACGCGGCCGGTCTGCGGATCCATCGCGACGATGCGCGCCGGAGACCTCCGGGCACCTGGCGCAGGCGGAACTGGCCGTCCTTGCCGGCGAGCGGCTCGACATAGATGACGTCGCCGACCTCCAGCACCTGCGAGACCTTGGCCGGCGCCTTGCCCTTGCATCGGGCCGCTCGCGGACTTCGCCCACTTCACGCCTTCGAGCGGGATGGTGCCGGTCTCGCGCTCCTTGCTGACCGCGCCGCCCGGCTCGCGCGCGGGCTGCAGGCCGATCGCGCGCGGACTGGTCGCCGGTCTCGAGCACCACCGCGAGCCGCCACGGCGCGATGTCGGACAGCGCCTTGATCTCGGCGAGCTTGGCGCCCCACTCGCCCGTCATGTCGAGCTTGTTGTGCGGCGCCGCGATAGCCCTGCTGCTCGTCGAAGCTCACGAAGCCGTCGACCAGCACTCTTGCGCGCCAGCACCTGCAGCTTGGGATCGAGCGTGGTGCGCACCGAGAGGCCGCCCTCGTAGAGCTTCTTCTCGGTGTAGTTGTCGTTGATGTAGCGGCGGACCTCTTCGGCGAAATATTCGGCCGCGAAGATGTGGGCGCCGGTCGGCCGCTGCGTGATCTTGAGCGGCTCCTTCTTCGCCTTCTCGGCCTCCTGCGCGGTGATGTAGCGATCCTCGGCATGCGGTCGATGCACGTAGTTGCGGCGCTCGACGGCGCGCTCGCGCTGGCGGAACGGATGATAGTTGTTGGGCGCCTTGGGCAGCGCCGCGAGATAGGCGGCCTCCGCCACCGTCAGCTCGTGCACCGACTTGTCGAAATAGAGCAGCGACGCGGCGGCGACGCCGTAGGCGCCCATGCCGAGATAGATTTCGTTGAGATAGAGCTCGAGGATGCGCTCCTTGGAGAAGGTGCGCTCGATCTTCATCGCCAGCAGCGCTTCCTTGATCTTGCGGGTCATGGACAGCTCGTTGGTCAAGCAGGAAGTTCTTGGCGACCTGCTGGGTGATGGTGGACGCGCCCTGCGGGCGGCGGCCCGAACCGTAGTTCTGCACGATACGAGCGCGACGGCGCGCGCGATGCCGGAGAAGTCGATGCCGCCGTGCTCGTAGAAGTTCTTGTCCTCGGCGGCGATGAAGGCGTTGATGAGCAGCTTCGGCACCGCCTGGATCGGGATATAGAGACGCCGCTCGCGCGCATATTCGGCGAGCAGCGCGCCGTCGGATGCATGCACCCGCGTCATCACCGCGGGCTCGTAGTCCTGCAACTGGGAGTAGTCCGGCAAGCTTTGCGAAAAGTGCCACAGCATGCCGGCCGCGCCGGCGATCGCCACGACGAATACGATCGTGCCGGCCGGCGAACAGCAATCCGAAGAACCGCAGCAGCAGTCTCATGCTGTCATTCCCCCCGCGCCCGACCCGGCCGGATGCCGGCATGGTCCGCGCTCGAAACGTGCAACTCGCAGGCCGTCCACGGCCAACGGGTTAGAACCGGTTTTGACAGGTGTCCCCACGCCACTCCCCGCCCCGACGGGTGTCGACGAACCCAAGTTGCGCTGTTTTATGTTGAAACTGAGGCCAGAGAGCCACACCTGCTCAATTCTGCCCACCGGCCAGCCGGGTCTTGAAAAACGTATCGATCGCCTGCACGACGGCGTCCGCCGTGCGACCCCGCCAGGACTCCGAGACGTCAGCGCCTTGACGTCCTCCTTGTTGGTGACAAATCCGAGTTCCACCAGCACCGACGGCACGTCCGGCGCCTTGAGCACCCGGAAGCCGGCCGATTTGAGGGGATTCTGGTGCACCTTCGCGGCGTTGCGCATCTCGGCGACGAGGGTGCGGGCAAATTGCACCGAAAATGTCTTGGTTTCCCGCTTGGCGAGATCGATCAGGATGTCGGCGACGTCGCGCGGCTCGGCAGAGAGATCGAGGCCGGCGATGACGTCGGCGCGGTTCTCAGCCTCGGCCAGGCGCGCCGCGGCCGGCGTCCGAGGCGCGCTCCGAGACCGTGAAGACGGTCACGCCCTGGGCCGCACTGTCGCGCCGCACCAGGGCATCGGCATGAATCGAAATGAACAACGACGCCTTGTTGGTGCGCGCGAGCTGCACCCGCTCGGCCAGCGCGATGAAGGTGTCGTCGGAGCGCGTCATCAGCACGCGGTACTTGCCGATCTTCTCGATCTTGTCGCGCAGCGCGAGCGAGAAATCGAGCACGAGCGTCTTCTCGGTCTCGCCGCTCGGCGCCCGTGTGCCGTTGTCGATGCCGCCGTGACCGGGATCGATCACGATCAGCGGGCGCGGCATCGCCTGCTGGGCTTGGCCTCGACGCGTTCGTTCTGGCGCAGCGGCGCATCCGGCGGCCGGTTGTTGAGCGCGATGGTGCGCAGGAACGCTTCGCGGTCGGTCGCCGCGAGTTCGAGCACCAGCCGGGCCGGCTGTTCGTTGGCGGCTTCGAGCACGAACGCCTTGTCGATCCGCGCCGGGCGGGCGAGGTCGATGACCATGCGCGAGCCGCCCTGCATCACCAGGCCGAAGCGGAATGCCTTGATCAGGCCGCGGCCGCTCATCTCCGGCCTTGGGCGGCAGCTGGAACGCGACCTGCGGCATGTCGATGACCACGCGGTAGGGATTGGCCAGCGTGAAGGCGCGGATGTCGACGGTCTTGTCGAGGTCGACCACGAAGCGGGTCTGAGCGAATCGTCGCCGCGCGACCCGCACATCGCTCGCCACCGGCAGATCGCTTGCGGACCGGTTCTGCGCCTCCGCGGCGCCGATGCCGCCGGCAAGCAGAATGGCGCCAGTCAGAATCGCCAAGCCTGCGCGCAGCACCATCGTTCGTCGGCCCCCCTCCCGAGCCCCTCATACTCCCATAGGAGGGCGCGGATAACCCGAGACTAAGCGCAGTCCGCGGTAACAATGAGGCGCAACCGACCGAATCCACATGGACGCCCCGTCCCTCGTCCCGCGCTCGCCACCGGTTCCGCCCGCCCGCGTCTCGGGAGCCGATTTCCGGCCCCGACCGCTTCAGCCTGCAAACTGGCTCCTCGGCCCCCCTTTTCGATGGCCAGCGCGCCGCGCAAGCGATTTCTGCAATTCGTGAGTCCCGCGCCGGCGCCACGCTAATCCAGGTAAACGCGATCCATTGGGCAGATTAACTATAACGGCGGCACGAGCGACGGGGCGTGATGTTCATCCAGCCGAACGGACACATTGCGAAGCGGCCGGAGCGACAAAGCTCCCGGCCCTGCCCGCTTCCGCCCTTGCCATTGCCCCGCACGGGCCCTATTAAGAGTCTGCTGACGATTGAAAGTTCCGGTTGTACCGCGTTCGGACATCCGGCACGCCGTCCGCAAGCGCCGCTCCCCGACGACGGACGGGAGGGCACTGCGGAAGGCGCAACGGTCCGCGGCATCCCGCCTGTGCGGTGCCGGTGGCCTCTTGGGCCGATGTTCCTGTGGACGACAACCGGTGTCGTGGCGGCGCCAGCCTTCCGCGACGGTGTAGCGGCTTATGCTTTGCGTGAGCCGTTTCGAGTTGAAGGTCGCCAGCCGAAGAGCAACCGCGATTGCGCCCAACGCGCGTCGCCCCCGGGCCGAGGGTTCATGCTAGAACCGCGCGTCGAGAATCGACCCCATCGCTGCAACATCGCGTCGCGAAGCGACGCCAGGACAGTGTCCGTAGCCCGCGCAAGCGCGGCTGCCTGCGATGCGTTCACGTCTCGCGCGTTGAAGGCTCATCCTTTCCACACCAGTCAGGCAGGTCGCCGAGCGCGCCGCCTTGCGCCGTCCGTGTGGCGGCGAGAGGCGGCCTCGTGCCGGCCTGTCATCAAGAGATTATCAATGCCCAACAAGATGCTGATCGATGCGACCCATCCGGAGGAGACCCGGGTGGTGGTTCTGCGCGGCAATCGAGTCGAAGAATTCGACTTCGAGTCGGCCAACCGCAAACAACTCCGCGGCAACATCTATCTCGCCAAGGTTACGCGCGTCGAACCGTCGCTGCAGGCGGCGTTCGTCGACTACGGCGGCAACCGCCACGGCTTCCTGGCCTTCAGCGAAATTCATCCCGACTACTATCAGATCCCGGTCGCCGACCGGCAGGCGCTGATCGCCGAGGAGGAGCGCGAGCAGCGCGCCGCCGACGTCGAGGCCGACAGCCGCGCCGGCCGCCGGCAAGGCGGCCGCCGCGAGCGGCCGGCACGGCGGCCGCGGGACGAGGTCAAGAGCGCGCCCGTGGAAGCGCCCGACGACGATCTCGGCACCATGGCGGCCGGCTGCGAGCAGATGTTGCCGGAAGCCGGCGCAAGCGACGAAGCCGGATCGGCGGCGCCCGCCGCCGACGAAGCCGTCCACGAGTCTGAAGCGGCGCGCCCCGGAATCGGCCGCAGGCGCCGGATCGCCGGACGCGCCGATGCCGGAGACCGCCGCCGACACGGCGATCGATCTGCCGGCGCTCGATGCGAGCAGCGCCGCCGAGCCGATGCCGACCGCCGGCGAGGCGGAACGCATGGACCTCGGCGACTCCGCTGCGCCACGGGCAGACGAGCCGCCGCACCAGTCCGGCGAGAGCTTCCCGACCGCGCCGGCCGACGACACCGCCGCCGTCGACACGTCGGATGCGAACGGCGCAGCCGAAAACGGCCACAACATCACCGAGGTCAACGGCCACGGCGCCGAGGGCGAAGAGGAAGTGATCGAATCGGTCGGCGGCGCCGACGCCATGGAGGAAGTGCCGGAGCGCACCTACCGCTCGCGCCGGCAATACAAGATCCAGGAAGTGATCAAGCGCCGGCAGGTCATGCTGGTGCAGGTCGTCAAGGAGGAGCGCGGCACCAAGGGCGCGGCGCTGACCACCTACCTCTCGCTCGCCGGCCGCTATTCGGTGCTGATGCCGAACACCGCGCGCGGCGGCGGCATCAGCCGCAAGATCACCGGCCGCCGAGGACCGCCGCAAGCTCAAGGAGATCGCCCAGGAACTCGAAGTGCCGGAAGGCATGGGCGTGATCCTGCGCACCGCGGGCGCCGCGCGCACCAAGACCGAGGTCAAGCGCGACTTCGAGTATCTGCTGCGGCTGTGGGAGACGGTGCGCGACCTGACGTTGCGACTCGACCGCGCCGATGCTGGTCTACGAGGAAGGCTCGCTGGTCAAGCGCTCGATCCGCGACCTCTACAACAAGGACATCGACGAAATCATCGTCGCCGGCGAGGAGAGCTACAAGGACGCCAAAGACTTCATGCGCATGCTCATGCCGAGCCATGCCGGCAATGTGAAGCGCTATACCGATACGCTGCCGGTCTTCACGCGCTACGGCATCGAGAGCCAGCTCGACGCCATGTTCCAGCCGGTGATGCAGCTTCGCTCCGGCGGCTACATCGTCATCAACCAGACCGAGGCGCTGGTCGCGATCGACGTCAACTCCGGCCGCGCGACGCGCGAGCACCACATCGAGGACACCGCGCTCAAGACCAACATGGAAGCCGCCGAGGAGATCGCGCGACAACTCCGGTTGCGCGACCTCGCCGGGCTGATCGTCATCGACTTCATCGACATGGACGAGAAGCGCAACAACCGCGCGGTCGAACGCAAGCTCAAGGAATGCCTGCGCCACGACCGGGCGCGCATCCAGGTCGGACACATCTCGCACTTCGGGCTGCTGGAGATGTCGCGCCAGCGCATCCGATCGAGCGTGCTCGAAAGTTCGACCGAGAAGTGCGCGCATTGCGGCGGCACTGGCCACATGCGTTCGGTCTCTTCCGTGGCGCTACAGTTGCTGCGGGCGATCGACGAGATGCTGCTCAAGGGCGCGACGCACAATCTGGTGGTGCGCACGCGTACCGAGATCGCGCTCTACCTGCTCAACCAGAAACGCGGCCACCTGCGCTCGCTGGAGGAACGCTTCCGGATCGTCATCCTGGTCAACGCCGATCCCACCATCGGCGGGCAGGTGTCGTTCATGATCGAGAAGGGCGAACAGGTGCACAGCCCCGAACAGGCGCGGGCGCTCGCGTTGCAAGCTCCGGCTGCGGCCGCAGTCGAGGTCGAGGAAGAAGAAGAGGTGGTCCTGGAGGACGCCGAGGCGGAGGACCGGGACGAGCAGGTCGCAGAAACGAAGGACGACGAACCGGAATCCGAAGAACAGACGGCCACGGCGCACGCCGAGGAACGGCCCGAGGGCGAGAACGGCAATGGCCGCAAGCGCCGGCGGCGGCGCGGACGCCGGGGCGAGCGGCGCGACGAGGGCGCGCAGATCGCACGCGCGCCGTCGGGCGAGCACCCGATCGCACCGAGCGTCGATGACGAGGAAGGCGCTACCGGCGCGGACGCGGAAGCCGGCGAACCAGCCGAGGCGGCCGAGAACGGCGGCGAGACCAACGGCGATGGCGAGCGCCGCCGCCGGCGGCGCGGACGCCGCGGCGGACGTCGCAATCGTCGCGAACGCGAGGGCGAGTTCGGTCGCATCCGGACACGAGAACGGCCACGCCGAGGAGGCCGAGCCGGAAGCGGTCGTCGTCATGGAGACATCCGCGGTAGAAACGGTCGCCGAGCTCGCGCCTGAGCCGGCCGCATCGCATGCGCGCCCGGCTGAGCATCGCGCCGAGCCGCTGCCGGCCCCCGCCCCTGCTGCCGAAATGCCGGCTCCGGCGCCCGAGGCGCCACGCCGCCGGTCGACCGTACGGGAGCCGGTGCCGGTCGCGGCGTTTGCCGGCGCGAGCATCCCCGCTCCTCTTCCGCCGCCAGCGGTGACGCCACCGCCCGTCATTGTTACCTCGACCGCAGAGGAGGAAGGCCGTCCGCGGCGGTCCGGCTGGTGGGCGAAGCGGGTGCTGGGCAAGGACTAGTGGTCCAATTCCAACATTCGCGTCCCATTTCGGCAGGCACCTTTGCGAATGTTGGAATGAGGGACCACTAGCGACTCTATGTTGCTAGTGGAGTTTGGATTTGACATTCGCTTTGCGAGCTTGCGGCTAGATGGGTAGCGAATGTCAAATCCACTCCACTAGCGCAATCCGGCCGGCCTGCTCCGAGGCCCTGACGTGATCCCGGACGGGAGCCGGCGATGAAGAGCGGTTGGGTCGAGAGCGAAGCGCGGGAGACGGTCGATCGCTACGCCTCTCAAGGCGTCGCGCCCGACCTGGCGCTGCGCATCTACAGCACCCGGCTGCTCGGAGGCGATCCCAGGCTCGTGCTGCATGGCGGTGGCAACACCTCGGTCAAGACCCGCCTGCCCGACCTGCTCGGCGAGAGCGTCGAGGTGCTCTGCATCAAGGGCTCGGGCGCCGACATGGCGGTCATCGAGCCTGCCGGCATGCCGGCGGTGCGGCTCGACCGACTACGCAAGCTACGCTCGCGCGCGGCGCTCAGCGACGAGGATATGGTCCGCGTCCAGCGCGAGAACCTGCTCGACCCTGCGGCGCCCAATCCTTCGGTCGAGACGCTGCTGCACGCGTTCCTGCCGCACAAGTTCGTCGACCACACGCATGCGACCGCCATCCTGAGCCTGGTCGACCAGCCGGACGGCGAAGCGATCTGCGCCGACCTGTTCGACGGCCGCGTCGGGATCGTGCCGTACGTCATGCCGGGCTTTGCGCTCGCCAAGCTCGCCGCCGACGTCTATGACGCCGCGCCCGCGGTCGAGGGACTCGTCCTGCACAAGCACGGCCTGTTCAGCTTCGCCGACGATGCGCACGAGAGCTACGAACGGACGATCGAACTGGTCACCCGCGCCGAAGAGCGGCTGAGCCGTAACCGTCGCCGGGTGTTCGCGACCGCACAGATGCCGCAGCAGGTGGCGCCGGCAACGCAGGTCGCACCGATCGTGCGCGGCGCGTGCAGCCAGGCGGACGACAAGACCGAAGGCGCGTGGCGACGGCTGATCCTCGACTTCCGGTCGAACGAGGCCATCAGCAATTTCGTCAACGGCGCCGAGCTCACCCGCTACAGCCAGGCCGGCGTGGTCACACCCGACCACACCATCCGTACCAAGAACTGGCCGCTGGTCGTGCCGGCGCCGCAGGCCGGCAAGCTCGATGACTTCCGCAGCGCAGCGCGCCAGGCCGTGACGGACTTTATCGCGCGCTATCAGGATTACTTCGCCCGCCACAACGCGCGCGTCGGCGGCAGCAAGCGCCCGCTCGATCCGCTGCCGCGGGTCGCGCTGGTGCCGGGGCTCGGGCTATTCGGGCTCGGCCGCTCGCTCAAGGACGCGCGCATCGCCGCCGACCTCGCCGAGTCCGCGATCGAGACCATCACCGACGCCGAGGCAATCGGACGCTTCGAGTTCGATCTCCGAAGCCGACATGTTCGACATGGAATACTGGTCGCTGGAACAGGCCAAGCTCGGCGCGGTCGCCGAGAAGCCACTCGCGGGCCAGATCGCGGTCGTGACCGGTGCTGGCGGCACCATCGGCGGCGCGACCGCCAAAGTCTTCGCGGCCGCGGGCGCCGCGGTGGCGCTGCTCGACGTCAATCTCGCGGCTGCAACCGCGCAGGCGAAAGCGATCGGCGGCGGCGCCATTGCGGTCGCGTGCGACGTCACCGATGCGGCCTCCGTCAACGCCGCGTTCGAGCAGGTGGTCACAGCATTCGGCGGCGTCGATATCGCCGTATCGAATGCCGGCGCCGCCTGGCAGGGCCGCATCGGCGAGGTCGACGAGGCGGTGCTGCGCAAGAGCTTCGAGCTCAATTTCTACGGCCACCAGCGGGTCGCGCAGGCCGCGGTGAAAATCATGCTGGCGCAAGGGACCGGCGGCTGCCTCCTGTTCAACGTCTCGAAGCAGGCGGTGAATCCGGGGCCGAACTTCGGGCCCTACGGGCTGCCGAAGGCCGCGACACTGTTCCTGGTGCGGCAATACGCGCTCGACTACGGCACCGACGGCATACGCGCCAACGCCGTCAATGCCGACCGCATCCGTTCGGGCCTGCTCACCGACGACTTCATCGCCGAGCGGTCCAAGGCACGCGGTGTGAGCGAGAAGGACTACCTGAGTGGCAACCTGCTCGGCCGGGAGGTGACCGCCGACGACGTGGCGCAGGCGTTCCTCGCCCAGGCGCTGGCGCTCAAGACCACCGGCGACGTCACCACCGTCGACGGCGGCAACATCGCCGCCGCGCTGCGCTAATCGCTCGCCAGGATGACGTTCTTCAGGATCGGGTAGATCTGGTTCTCCCATCGCTTGCCGGAGAACACGCCATAGTGACCGACCCCGGCCTGCATATGGTGCCGCTTGAGGTAGGGCCGCAGTCCCGTGCAGAGATCGTGCGCCGCCACCGTCTGACCGACCGCACAAATATCGTCCTTCTCGCCTTCGACCGTGAGCAGCATGGTCTTGCGGATCGCCCGCGGCTCGATCTTGCCGCCCTCCCACTCGAGCGCCCCGGTCGCAAGACGGTGTTCCTGAAAGACGTAGCGGACGGTTTCCAGGTAGAACTCCGCCGTCAGGTCGAGTACGGCGAAATACTCGTCGTAGAACTCCTTGGTGATCCTGGCCTTCTCGTGCTCGCCCTTGGCGATGTGGTCGTACAGCTCGCGGTGCGCCCGCATGTGGCGCTCGATGTTCATGCTCATGAACGCGGCAAGCTGGACGAAGCCCGGATAGACCCGCCGTCTCGCACCGGCATACCGCAGCGGCACGGACGCGATCAGGTTCTTCTCGAACCACTCGATCGGCTTTGAGTTGGCGAGGTGGTTGACCTTGGTC
>CAWJKL010000010.1:0-174884 GCA_963843475.1 uncultured Alphaproteobacteria bacterium
TAAGGGAGAACTCGTTTCGAGGTGGGTTTCTCGCTTAGATGCTTTCAGCGATTATCCCGTCCGTACATAGCTACCCTGCACTGCGGCTGGCGCCACAACAGGTCCACCAGAGGTACGTTCATCCCGGTCCTCTCGTACTAAGGACAAATCCTCTCAATTCTCCGACACCCACGGCAGATAGGGACCGAACTGTCTCACGACGTTCTGAACCCAGCTCACGTACCACTTTAATCGGCGAACAGCCGAACCCTTGGGAGCTGCTCCACCCCCAGGATGTGATGAGCCGACATCGAGGTGCCAAACGATGCCGTCGATATGGACTCTTGGGCATCATCAGCCTGTTATCCCCGGCGTACCTTTTATCCGTTGAGCGATGGCCCTTCCACGCGGGACCACCGGATCACTATGTCCGACTTTCGTCTCTGCTCGACTTGTCAGTCTCGCAGTCAGGCAGGCTTATGCCATTGCACTCAACGAGCGATTTCCGACCGCTCTGAGCCTACCATCGAACGCCTCCGTTACTCTTTGGGAGGCGACCGCCCCAGTCAAACTGCCCACCATGCACTGTCCCGGCCCCGGATAACGGGACGCGGTTAGATATCCATAACCACTAGGGTGGTATTTCACATTGCGGCTCCACCCGAGCTGGCGCCCGAACTTCAAAGCCTACCACCTATTCTACACAAGCAGTCACGAATACCAGTGCAAAGCTACAGTAAAGGTGCACGGGGTCTTTCCGTCTGACCGCAGGAACCCCGCATCTTCACGGGGAATTCAGTTTCACTGAGTCTATGCTGGAGACAGCGGGGAAGTCGTTACGCCATTCGTGCAGGTCGGAACTTACCCGACAAGGAATTTCGCTACCTTAGGACCGTTATAGTTACGGCCGCCGTTTACCGGGGCTTCGATTCAAGGCTTGCACCTCTCCTCTTAACCTTCCGGCACCGGGCAGGCGTCAGACCCTATACGTCCTCTTGCGAGTTCGCAGAGCCCTGTGTTTTTGCTAAACAGTCGCCACCCCCTGGTCTGTGCCACCCCAACCTGGTTGCCCAGGAAGAGGTCCTCCTTATCCCGAAGTTACGGAGGCAGATTGCCGAGTTCCTTCAGCATAGTTCTCTCAAGCGCCTTGGTATGCTCTACCAGTCCACCTGTGTCGGTTTCGGGTACGGTCTATGTGGGGGCTATTTCCTGGAACCCCTTCGCTGCCCCCGGAATCCAGTAACCGGAAACAACTTGCGGAATTCGTCACCACCCACTGGCCCACGAATATTAACGTGGTTCCCATCGACTACGCCTTTCGGCCTCGCCTTAGGGACCGGCTAACCCTGCGCAGATTAACTTTACGCAGGAACCCTTGGACTTTCGGCGACAGTGTTTCTCACACTGTTTGTCGTTACTCGTGCCAGCATTCGCACTTCTGTAGCCTCCAGCGGCCCTCACGGGTCCACCTTCGCAGGCGACAGAACGCTCCGCTACCGCGTACACTTGCGTGCACACCCTAAGCTTCGGCTCGTGGCTTGAGCCCCGTTACATTTTCGGCGCAGGAATCCTTATTTAGACCAGTGAGCTGTTACGCTTTCTTTAAAGGATGGCTGCTTCTAAGCCAACCTCCTGGTTGTTGTGGGATTCCCACATCCTTTCACACTTAGCCACGAATTGGGGGCCTTAGCTGTAGGTCAGGGTTTTTTCCCTCTCCACGATGGACGTTAGCACCCACCGTGTGTCTCCCGGATAGTACTCGCAGGTATTCGGAGTTTGGTTAGGTTTGGTAAGACGGTAAGTCCCCCTAGCCCATCCAGTGCTCTACCCCCTGCGGTATTCGTCCGAGGCGCTACCTAAATAGCTTTCGCGGAGAACCAGCTATTTCCCAGTTTGATTGGCCTTTCACCCCTAGCCACAACTCATCCGAGGCTTTTTCAACAGACACCGGTTCGGCCCTCCAGTGGGTGTTACCCCACCTTCAGCCTGGTCATGGCTAGATCACTAGGTTTCGGGTCTAATCCGACGAACTGAACGCCCTATTCAGACTCGCTTTCGCTGCGCCTCCGCCTATCGGCTTAAGCTTGCTCGTCAGATTAAGTCGCTGGCCCATTATACAAAAGGTACGACGTCACCCAGGACGAACCTTGGGCTCCGTCTGTTTGTAGGCATTCGGTTTCAGGTCTCTTTCACTCCCCTCGTCGGGGTGCTTTTCACCTTTCCCTCACGGTACTGGTTCGCTATCGGTCGCTGAGGAGTACTTAGGCTTGGAGGGTGGTCCCCCCATGTTCAGACAGGATTTCACGTGTCCCGCCTTACTCAAGGACGAATGTTTGCATTACCCGTACGGGGCTATCACCCGCTAAGGCCCGACTTTCCAGACGGTTCCGGTTGTCTCGCATTCGCCACTGGCCTGGTCCGCGTTCGCTCGCCACTACTAGCGGAGTCTCGGTTGATGTCCTTTCCTCCGGGTACTGAGATGTTTCAGTTCCCCGGGTTTGCTTGAAACCTCCTATTTTATTCAGAGATCTCATCCCTTCATTTGATAACGGAAATCCAAGACCTCCGGCCTGTCTCCAGGACGAAGTCCTCGTATCCGAGACCAAAGGTCTCGGAATTCCGTTATCGAAGGTGGGTTTCCCCATTCGGAAATCCGCGGATCAAAGCTTCTTCGCAGCTCCCCACGGCTTATCGCAGCGTAGCACGTCCTTCATCGCCTCTCAGCGCCAAGGCATCCACCAAATGCCCTTAATTCACTTGATCGCTCTCATCATCAATGCCCATCCCACTCGGCAGCGGATCCCGGGCGACCGCTCGTCGGGAACTTGCGTTCCCGCTGAACGTTCGCACGGCTGGACATTGATTAGAAAGACCAGCTTGTCTTCGGATCGTTCCGACGGCGTGCGGTCAAGCAGCCGACATAGGCAACGCAGACGTCCGACGTCTTACGACGCCGGCTGTCAACGGTGCCCGGAGATTGCGTACCGGTCGCTACGCCGGTCCTTGCGGACCTTCGTCACGATCGGCTCTCGGAGCGATCCTACCTCTTCACGATGTCAGATATCGCGCGTGCGTAGTGGGCCATCCGGCAAGACTTGCCTGAGGGCGTCACGACGGACGCGGAACTATTTTTCTCTGCGAACGAGCAGACCCCGGCCTGGTGGAGCCAGACGGGATCGAACCGACGACCTCCTGCTTGCAAAGCAGGCGCTCTCCCAACTGAGCTATGGCCCCGGACCAAGTCAGGGTATCGATGCGCGCTTTGCGCGATCCGACACGCCGGATGCGATAAAGTGGTGGGCCTGGGAAGACTTGAACTTCCGACCTCACGCTTATCAAGCGCGCGCTCTAACCAACTGAGCTACAAGCCCGGGTTCCTGGTCCGCCGGACCGCGCCAGCCGCCGCGAGACGCCAATCTGATGCGGCATCACGACATGCCGACACGATGGGGCTCGTTCGCGAAGAAAGAGAAAAGAAGACGGCGGCGTCCCGCCAATGGGCTCATTCGTCCTGAAACGAACTGCCCTGATGTTTCCAAGAGATCCGATAGAGACGCGTGAGGCGCCTCTGAAGGATCATCCTTAGAAAGGAGGTGATCCAGCCGCAGGTTCCCCTACGGCTACCTTGTTACGACTTCACCCCAGTCGCTGACCCTACCGTGGCCGGCTGCCTCCCTTGCGGGTTAGCGCACCGTCTTCAGGTAAAGCCAACTCCCATGGTGTGACGGGCGGTGTGTACAAGGCCCGGGAACGTATTCACCGCAGCGTGCTGATCTGCGATTACTAGCGATTCCAACTTCATGGGGTCGAGTTGCAGACCCCAATCCGAACTGAGACGGCTTTTTGAGATTTGCGAAGGATTGCTCCTTTGCGTCCCTCTGTCACCGCCATTGTAGCACGTGTGTAGCCCAGCCCGTAAGGGCCATGAGGACTTGACGTCATCCCCACCTTCCTCCGGCTTATCACCGGCAGTCCCCTTAGAGTGCCCAACTAAATGATGGCAACTAAGGGCGAGGGTTGCGCTCGTTGCGGGACTTAACCCAACATCTCACGACACGAGCTGACGACAGCCATGCAGCACCTGTCTCCGGTCCAGCCGAACTGAAGGGTTCCATCTCTGGTACCCGCGACCGGGATGTCAAGGGCTGGTAAGGTTCTGCGCGTTGCTTCGAATTGAACCACATGCTCCACCGCTTGTGCGGGCCCCCGTCAATTCCTTTGAGTTTTAATCTTGCGACCGTACTCCCCAGGCGGGATGCTTAATGCGTTAGCTGCGCCACTGACGAGTAAACCCGCCAACGGCTAGCATCCATCGTTTACGGCGTGGACTACCAGGGTATCTAATCCTGTTTGCTCCCCACGCTTTCGCACCTCAGCGTCAGTACCGGGCCAGTGAGCCGCCTTCGCCACTGGTGTTCTTGCGAATATCTACGAATTTCACCTCTACACTCGCAGTTCCACTCACCTCTCCCGAACTCGAAGACTCTCCAGTATCGAAGGCAGTTCTGGAGTTGAGCTCCAGGATTTCACCCCCGACTTAAAAATCCGCCTACGTGCGCTTTACGCCCAGTGATTCCGAGCAACGCTAGCCCCCTTCGTATTACCGCGGCTGCTGGCACGAAGTTAGCCGGGGCTTCTTCTGCGGGTACCGTCATTATCTTCCCCGCCGAAAGGGCTTTACAACCCTAGGGCCTTCATCACCCACGCGGCATGGCTGGATCAGGCTTGCGCCCATTGTCCAATATTCCCCACTGCTGCCTCCCGTAGGAGTCTGGGCCGTGTCTCAGTCCCAGTGAGGCTGATCATCCTCTCAGACCAGCTACTGATCGTCGCCTTGGTGAGCCGTTACCTCACCAACTAGCTAATCAGACGCGGGCCGATCCTTCAGCGATAAATCTTTCTCCTTACGGACGTATACGGTATTAGCCCAAGTTTCCCTGGGTTGTTCCGAACCGAAGGGTACGTTCCCACGTGTTACTCTCCCGTCTGCCGCTCCCCTTGCGGGGCGCTCGACTTGCATGTGTTAGGCCTGCCGCCAGCGTTCGCTCTGAGCCAGGATCAAACTCTCAAGTTGGATTGAGAACTTTTCCCGGCAAGTCACAACGTTTGACGAGGTCCCACTCTTGTCGTCGCGCTGACGACGCTGATTGCTCCACTCACGCCTGCCGCTTGCACGACATAGTGTTGACCTGAAACGTCGACCGCCGAAGTCTCTATCCGGCCGCCTTCACCCTGAAATCCAGGCTTCTTTCGAAACCTGAGCCTCCGAGGAAGAGCGGCCCGCAAGGACTCCGCCGTCCACGTTTCTCTTTCTTCATATTCACTTGTCAAACAGCCCGGGATCGTGGAGATCCCACCCCCTGGCAAGCCGCCAAAGGGCCGTCGAAGCCTGAGGGCTTCCGATGTGATCGGGAGCCTTTGTCACCGAGTATCAGTGAGGGTCTTCGAAAGACGCGCCGTCGCACCGAGGCGACCGGCGTGTCGAACTCGCAGTATATAGGCCCCTCACCCGCCCCCTGTCAACAGTCGAGAATCAGAAAAATCCGGCTTGCCCGATGCTCTCCGGCAACAGCCATGCGTTTGCCAGTAATTATGGGGGCTTAGACGGAGTGGAAAGCGTGGAGGTGCCGTACTGCGGCCACATTCCTCCGCCCCACTTGCACGCTGGGAGAGGTGTCACTTCGGGGGGATCAAGCGTCGGCAGTCATCGCAGTCGCGATGCGTACGACGTTACCCACCATGTGCCAGGAAGAGTCAGGACCCGGTCGTTGACGGACCGCGGAGGCGCAGCGTCTTGCTGCGCTTCAGGTCAACGCCGTTGTCCTGGTCGCGTTCGGCACCTCGGTGTTCGGTGAACCATCTGCGCTCGCAGATGGAGGGGACGTCGGACTTGGATCAGGGCTAAGCGACGCAGCGGATCTCGTCCGAGCGCGGATGCCGAGCACATCGATCTCGGCAACGAACCTCCGCTGTCGGTCGACGGCGAGTCCGGCAATCTGGTGGATCGCCGCCGCGTCTCGGTTCAATGGTTCAGCGGCACGATCCTGACCGGTCTGTGCGGCGCGGCCCTGATGAGCGGCGCCGTTTTCGCGGCGCTCGACGGCGAGACCAACTTCGCCACGGTGCCGGAGCGCGTCGAAGCTGCGTTACGCGGCTCCGGCAGCGCGCCGATCGCATCAGCAATTCGACCCGCAAGGCCGACCGCCTGCCGACCGCCGGCGAGACCAATGTCGGCGCGCCAGGTCATTCGGGTCACGACGACGACGCGCGGCGCCAACAACCGCGAGATCGTGCGGGTGCGCCCCTTCGTGCGGGTCGCGGGCAATCTGTCGCTCTCGGTATCCGAACTCACCGCCAACATCCCGCGCTTCAATGCGCAGAAGATGCTGGCGTCGTCCGATGGAGCCGCGGCTGCGGCCGACGATGCCGGCGCCGAGCCGGATGCCGAGGTGTCGTTCTTCACACGCGACCTCAACACGCGTCCTGCCGCGGGCGAGAGTCGCCGCCGTCGTGCCGCATCGACGAAATCCTCACCCGGGTGCGCGATGCCGCCAACTGGGACGGTCACACCGGCAAGCGCACGGTGCTCGCGGACGCCATGCCGGTCGGACGCATGGCCTACGCGCCCGACCGGCCACGACGACGTCTATGGCGGCTTCGAGCCGCGCATCGTGCCCGAGAACATCACCCTGCTGCCGAAGACCACCACGCAGACCAACGGCGGCAACGCCTGGAACGAGCGCACGATCGTGCTCAAGAAGGGCGACTCGGTCTCGGCGATCCTGCGCGAACTCGGCGCCACTCGCCGACGAGATCAAGGCGATCACCGCCGCCTTCGGCACACGCGGCCGGGACACGACGCCGCGCGACGGCTACAAGCTGCGGGTGCTGCTCGCGCCGGCGCGGCGGCAAACGGCTGCAGCCGGTGCGCGTGATCATCGCCACCGACACCACGATCGAAGCGATCGTGGCATGGTCGGACAAGGGCAAGTACGTCGCCGTCGACCCGCGCAGCGCCAACAGCGTGGCATCGGCCTCCAGCGGGGACGACGAGGAGGACGACGGCAAGGGCGTGCGGCTCTACCAGAGCATCTACGAGACCGCGTTGCGCAATCAGGTGCCGCGGCCGGTGGTCGACGATCTGATCCGGGTCTACTCGTACGACGTCGACTTCCAGCGCAAGGTGCAGCCCGGGGATTCGTTCGAGATGCTGTTCGCCGGCGAGGACGAGAACGTCAGCGACGGCAGCAAGACCGAGGTGCTGTTCGCCTCGCTCACCACCGGCGGCGAGACCCGCAAGTTCTATCGCTACCAGACCGACGGACGACAACGTCGTCGACTACTACGACGAGACCGGCAAGAGCGCGAAGAAGTTCCTGGTGCGCAAGCCGCTGGCAGACGGCATCATGCGCTCGGGCTTCGGATCGCGCAATCATCCGATCCTCGGCTCGGTACGCATGCATACCGGCGTCGACTGGGCGTCGAACATGGGGACGCCGATCTTCGCGTCCGGCAACGGCGTGATCGAAAAGGTCGGCTTCGAAGGCGGCTACGGCAAGTACATCCGCATCCGCCACGCCAACGGCTACGAGACCGCCTACGGCCACATGTCGGCATTCGCGCGCGGCATGGAGCCGGGCAAGCGGGTGCGGCAGGGCCAGGTGATCGGCTACGTCGGTTCGACCGGCCTCTCGACCGGCGCCCACCTGCACTACGAGATCATGATCAACGGCCGCTTCGTCGACCCGATGAAGATCAAGCTGCCGCGCGGCCGCGTGCTCGAAGGCGGCCTGCTCGCGGGCTTCGAGCAGGAGCGCGACCGCCTCGACAACATGATGAGCCGTACCGCGACCACGGCGACCTCACGCTACTGCATCAGCTGCGACCGTCGCATCCGGCAAGTAGCGCGTCCGCAGCGGACCTCGATAGCGGACCGCGGACGACGGCCTGGCGCCGCCGTCCGTTTTCGTTTGCGGTCTACGCCGCGGCGGCAAGCTTGCCGTTGAAGGTCAGCCCCTGCTTGCCGGCCGAGATCACGACCTTCTCGCCGTCCTTGACGCTGCCGGCCAGGATCATCTCGGCGAGCGGATCCTGGATCGACTTCTGGATCACCCGCTTGAGCGGACGCGCACCATAGGCCGGGTCCCAGCCCTTCTCGGCCAGCCATTCGCGCGCCGAAGGCTCGAGCTCGATGGTGATCTTGCGATCTTCGAGCAGCTTGGCCAACCGCGTCATCTGGATGTCGACGATCTTGGTCATCTCGCTGCGCTTGAGCCGATGGAACAGGATGATCTCGTCGATGCGGTTCAGGAATTCCGGCCGGAACGCCGAGCGCACCACCGCCATGACCTGATCCTTGACGGCGTCGGTGTCCTGCCCTTCCGGCTGGTTCACCAGGAAGTCGGCGCCGAGGTTCGAGGTCATCACGATCAGCGTGTTGCGGAAGTCGACGGTGTGGCCCTGACCGTCGGTCAGCCGGCCGTCGTCCAGCACCTGCAGCAGCACGTTGAAGACGTCGGGATGCGCCTTCTCGATCTCGTCGAACAGGATCACCTGGTAGGGCCGCCGCCGCACCGCCTCGGTGAGCGCACCGCCTTCGTCGTAGCCGACATAGCCGGGCGGCGCGCCGATCAGCCGCGCGACCGAGTGCTTCTCCATGTATTCCGACATGTCGATGCGCATCAGCGCCGTCTCGTCGTCGAACAGATACTCCGCCAACGCCTTGGTCAGCTCGGTCTTGCCGACGCCGGTCGGGCCGAGGAACATGAACGAGCCGATCGGCCGGTTCGGATCCTGCAGGCCGGCGCGTGCACGCCGCACCGCGGTCGACACCGCCTTGACGGCCTCGGCCTGGCCGATGACGCGCTTGCCGAGCTGCTCCTCCATGCGCAGGAGCTTCTCCTTCTCGCCCTCCAGCATCTTGTCGACCGGCACGCCGGTCCAGCGCGAGACGACCTGCGCGACGTGGTCGGCGGTCACCGCCTCCTCGACCATGGCGCCGCTCTGCGCTTTGCCCTCGATCGCCTTGAGCTTCTTCTCGAGCTCCGGGATGCGGCCATAGGCGAGTTCGCCGGCCTGCTGGTACTCGCCCTTGCGCTGTGCATTGGCGAGTTCGCTGCGCAACTGGTCGAGCTCGGTCTTGAGCTTCTGCGCGTCCGAGAGCTTACTCTTCTCCGCCTTCCAGCGCGCGGTCAGGTCGGCCGACTGCTTCTCCAGCGAGGCCAGCTCCTTCTCGAGCCGCTTCAGCCGCTCCTTCGAGCCGGGATCGCTCTCCTTCTTCAGCGCCTCCTGCTCGATCTTCAGCCGCACGATCTCGCGGTCGATCGAATCGAGCTCCTCCGGCTTGGAATCGACCTGCATCTTCAGCCGCGCGGCCGCCTCGTCGATCAGGTCGATCGCCTTGTCGGGCAGGAAACGGTCGGCGATGTAGCGATTCGACAGCGTCGCGGCGGCGACGATCGCCGCGTCGGTGATGCGCACGCCGTGGTGCTGCTCGTACTTGTCCTTGAGGCCGCGCAGGATCGAGATCGTGTCCTCGACCGTCGGCTCGGAGACGAACACCGGCTGGAAGCGCCGCGCCAGCGCGGCGTCCTTCTCGACGTGCTTCTTGTACTCGTCGAGCGTGGTGGCGCCGATGCAGTGCAGTTCGCCGCGCGCCAGCGCCGGCTTGAGCAGGTTGGAGGCGTCCATCGCGCCGTCGGCCTTGCCGGCGCCGACCAGGGTGTGCATCTCGTCGATGAACAGGATGATGCCGCCGTCCGATGACGTCACCTCGTTGCAGCACCGCCTTGAGCCGTTCCTCGAACTCGCCGCGATACTTGGCGCCGGCGATCAGTGCGCCCATGTCGAGCGACAGGAGCTTCTTGTCCTGCAGGCTTTCCGGAACGTCCTGGTCGACGATGCGCTGCGCAAGACCTTCGACGATGGCGGTCTTGCCGACGCCCGGCTCGCCGATCAGCACCGGATTGTTCTTGGTGCGGCGGGACAGCACCTGGATGGTGCGGCGGATTTCCTCGTCGCGACCGATCACCGGGTCGATCTTGCCGTCGCGCGCCGCCTGCGTGAGGTCGCGGGCATATTTCTTGAGCGCGTCGTAGGCGTTCTCGGCCGACGCCGAGTCCGCGGTGCGGCCCTTGCGCAGCGCCTCGATCGCCGCATTGAGGTTTTGCGGCGTAACCCCCGCGCGCGCCAAAATCTTGCCGGCGTCGCTGTCCTTGTCGAGCGCGATCGCCAGCAGCAGCCGCTCGACCGTGACGAAGCTGTCGCCGGCCTTCTCGGCGATCTTCTGGGCCTGTCGAAGATGCGCGCCAGCGCCGGGTCGAGATAGACCTGGCCGGCGCCGCCGCCCGACACCTTCGGCCGCTTGGCGAGCGCCGCCTCGACCGCCTGCAGCGCCTGGCGGGAGTTGCCGCCGGAGCGGTCGATCAGGCCTGCGGCGAGCCCTTCCGGGTCGTCGAGCAGAACCTTCAGCAGGTGATCGGGAGAAAATTGCTGGTGGCCCTCGCGCTGGGCCAGGCTTTGCGCGGATTGCACGAACCCGCGTGCGCGATCAGTGTACTTCTCGAAATCCATGTCTGCTTCCCTCGGCCTATCCTCCCGCCCTTGCGGCGCTGGAAGAACATCGTCAATGGGGCTGGTTTACCGGCCATGAACGAGATCACGGTGGCAAACTGTTTGAGTTTGGGCGGGACCCCGACAGGCGATCCCCGGAGGATATGTGGGTGGCCGTCCGCAGCGGCGGAAGAGGTTTTGCCCGATTTTCGTGCCGGACTGGTCACGCGCCCGGCAGCCGGGTTAACAACCACCCAATGACAGCGATGGCCTCCGTCCAATCGATCTTCCGCTATCCGGTAAAGGGCCTCTCACCCGAGCCCCTCACCCATACGCGGCTGGCTGGGGGCCAGACCCTGCCGGCCGACCGCCTCTACGCCATCGAGAACGGCCCATCAGGGTTCGACCCGGCCGCCCCGGGCTACCTGCCAAAAACCCGGTTCCTGATGCTGATGAAGAACGAACGGCTCGCGCACCTGCGCACGCGGTTCGACGATGCGAGCCACCAGCTGCGGATCGAGGCCGACGGCCGCGAGGCGGCGCGCGGCGATCTGCGGACGCCGGAGGGCCGCGCCGCGATCGAGCAGTTCTTCGCCGGCTATTGTTCCGACGAGTTGCGAGGACCGCCCCGGGTCCTGTCCGCGCCGGGCCACAGCTTTTCGGACGTCGCCAAGAAGGTGGTGTCGATCATCAATCTCGCCTCGGTGGCGGCAGTCGAAGGACGCGATCGGATCGCCCGTCCATCCGCTGCGCTTCCGCGGCAATGTCTATGTGACCGGCTGGCCGGCCTGGCACGAATTCGACCTCGTCGGGCAGGAGATCGGGATCGGGCCGCAGGCCCGGCTCAAGATCGTCAAGCGCATCGTGCGCTGCGCGGCGACCAACGTCGATCCGGACACCGGCATCCGCGATCTGGCGATCCCGCACACCTTAATGCGGACGTTCGGACACGCGGACTGCGGGGTCTATGGCGAGGTGGTGGCCGGCGGCGAGATCGAGGCGGGTCATGAGCTACATTCGTAATGCGATTGCCGCGTCCGGCTTGGCGCTTGCCATCGTAGGCCCTGGCGACCTTTCCGGCGCACGCCGATCCGGCGCTGGATGCCCTGGTCGCCGCGTATCCGGACCATCTCACCAGCCACGACGGCAAGGACTTGGTCTGGAAGGACGGCACACGCATGCCGGTCTCCGACGGCCGCACCGGCAAGACGTTCGAGGAACAGCTCAACACCCCCGACATCAAAGACCAGTTCATTTATCCATATCCGCTCGGTCCGGACGTGAAGGCGCCCGGTCTCAACGAGGACCCCGGCCGCATCCGGTACGAAGCATTCTTCGTCAAGATGTACGGCGACTGCCGCAAGGGCGAGGTCGCCAAGCGACTCAAGCCGGTTGCCTGGATGCCCAATCGGCGCGGCGGCTCGGTCAGCGTCACGAGCGTCAATGGCGTCAACGACCGGCTGGCCGCGGTGGTGAAGGACCTCGAGAAGCTGCCGGCCGACATGACCCAGTACCTGGTCCCGTCAGCGGGGACGTACAACTGCCGGCCGATCGCCAACACCAACCGGCTATCCGTGCATGCCTTCGCCGCCGCAATCGACATCAACACGCAGTTCACCGATTACTGGGAATGGTCCAAAGGGCCAGGGCGGTTCGGCGAAATGGCGGAACCGCGATTCCCGGCGAAATCGGCGAAGCGTTCGAGCGCCACGGCTTCATCTGGGGCGCCAAGTGGTATCACTTCGACACGATGCACTTCGAATATCGGCCAGAGCTTATCGCCCTCGCGAAGCAAGGCTGGCCGAAGCAATGATCAGTCGAGAGTCTTGCTCGGTCGCATGATCTGATCCGAAAGTCCGCGACATTCCGGGATCACGCCTCAGCGGCCGGGCGCGCACGAATACGGTCCGGACTAAGCCGAACCGTATGCCGCGCGATTGGAGCAGACCGTCAGCAGCGCCGCACGTTCTCAGCGCCGTGCGGCCTGGTCCTGATGGCCCTTCTGAGCGAGGAACTTTTCCTCGATCTCCTTGAAGATCCGCACCATCCAGCTTTCGGCGCGCAGCGCGCGATCCTGGAAGTGGTCGACCTGCGCCTGGAGTTGCTGCGCGCGATCCTCGGCCTCACGCAGCTGCAACGACAGCTTGTGCGCGAGATCGAAAGCGCGATCGCAGTCTTCCTTGGCGGAGCGGGCGGCTTGATCGAGCAGCCCGACGATGGCTTGGCCTGAGCGGTCGATTTGATCATCTCCTCTAGGCCATTCCTTCTCGTTCGGGGAGAACGGAATGACCTTTTTCGGCCCTTCGAAGTTGCGCTGGTTCATGACTACTCACCCCACAAAGTTCGTTGTTCGCCGCGAACTCGTGCGGCTGAGCGGCAGTCGGACGCGCCGCTGACTGACCCGGCTAAACTAGCAGTCATTGTGGATGAAATCCGGCGGCGATCACGTCATTAACAATTTATGCACACACATGTGACATCGCGGCCACGATCCACGCCGTCTCCACAGAGAATCAGTTACTCGGCAAGCGCCGCGTAGGACAAATATCCGACCAGCGCGCCCCGCTCGATCGCGGTGACATCCTCGGGCAGCTCGATCAGTCCATCGGTCTCGGTCAGCGACGTGAGAACTCCCGCACCGTCCTGGGCGTGCTTGACGGCCTCGAGGCTGCCGTCGGCGGCGCGTATGAGCTTGACGCGCACATACTCCCGCCGTCCCGTCTTCTTCCGATAGTCGAACGCGGCGCGAACCGGCAGCGGCACGAGCGGCGTCGTCTCGGCGCCAGCCAGCCGGAGCAGCAACGGCCGCACGACCCGCGCAAAGGTGACAAACACCGCGACCGGGTTGCCCGGCAGACCGACAAACGCCGTGCCCTCCCCTTCGCCCGCTCCGCGCACCACGCCCATGGCCACCGGCCGCCCCGGCTTGATGCCGACCCGCCAGAACACGAGGCTGCCGACCGCCTCGACCGCGCCGCGGACGTGGTCGGCTTCGCCGGTCGACACTCCACCCGAGGTGAGCACGAGATCGTGGCCCGCCGCGGCGGCCGCGATCGCCTGCATCAGCTTGTCCGGATCGTCCGGCAGAATGCCGAGATCGGTGGATGCGGCACCGAGTTGCCCGATCAGTCCGGCCAGCAAGTAGCGATTGGCGTCGAACAGCGCCGGTCCGGGACGCACGGTTCCAGGTTCGACGATCTCATCGCCGGTCGAGAAGACCGCGACCCGAACCCGGCGCCGCACCGGCAGTTCGGTGAGGCCCAGGCCGGCGGCAAGGCCGATGTGCTGCGGAGCAAGTCTGCGGCCTGCGGGGAGCACCACCGTCCCGGCCCGCACGTCTTCGCCGGCGATCCGGCGGTTGGCTCCCCGCTTAAGCCCCACCGGCACCACCACGGTCTGGTCTTCGACCCGCACGTCCTCCTGCATGAAAACCGTGTCGGCTCCGTCCGGCATCGGTGCGCCGGTGAAAATACGGGCCGCCTCGCCGGGCCATAGCGCGCGGGCCGCGGCGCGGCCTGCGGTGACCCGGTCGACGACTGCGAGCCGGGTCTCGCGCCTGTGATCGAGATCGGCGTGCCGCACCGCGTAACCGTCGACCGCCGAGTTATCGAATGGCGGCAGATCGATCGGCGCCACGATATCCTTCGCAAGAACGCGCCCGATCGCGGCGACAAGCGGCACAATTTCGCCCTCGGCCACCGGGGATACACGCTCGGCGATGATCCGCTCGACCTCCGCGACCGGCATCAGCGGACCGGAGAACGCAAAGCAATCGTCGGTCAGCTGTGCCATCAGCCACGATCCAGACGGGCCAACACGTCATCGAGCGGCGCCGCATGTGCGACCAGAATCTCGGCGATGCGGTCGACATCGTCGATATCGACCACCGGCACGCTCACTTCTGGAAGCGAGACGTCGGACGCAATCGCGACGATCGCCGGGTCGTCGGGCTGGATCAAGGGCTTACCGACGGCGTTGCGGTGCACTTCGAGCTTGGGGTGCGGCTCTCGCTTGTAGCCTTCGACCAGGACCAGGTCGACCGGGCTGAGCTTGCGGATGAGCATGCCGAGCGTGGGTTCGCACTCGCCGCGCAACTCGTGCACCAGCGCGAAGCGCGCCGAGGAACCGATCAGCACCTCGGTCGCGCCCGCCATGCGGTGACTGTGGAAATCCTTGCCGGGCTGATCCAAATCGAATCCGTGATGGGCGTGCTTGAGGGTCGAGACTTTGAGCCCGCCGGCGACCAGGCGGGGGATCACCTTGGTCAGAAGCGTGGTTTTTCCCGCCCCGCTCCAGCCTGCCAGTCCGATAATGCGCATGACATCACTATAGCAGGTCGCAGATGTCCCGGGCGGAGCACGGGATGCACCAACGGCGACACCCAAACGCGCAACGCCCGGCGGAATCGCCGGGCGCTGGGGTCATTCGGGGAGGCCAGCGTGATTATTCGGCCGGCTGCATCTTGCCTTCCGGCGGGGGCCCGCTGATGCGGCCCTTGGCCTCTTCCTGTTGGAGCCAGAGGCTATGGTGCTCCTTCGCCCAATTGACGTCGACATTTCCGCTCCACATCGCCTCGACCGCACCCTCCATGCCGACGGTGCCGATGTAGATGTGGGCCAGCATGGCGGCGATGAACAGCATCGCCACCACGGCGTGGACCGTCTGCGCCAACTGCATGTCCGCGATATTCGTGCCGTAGAACGGGAACATCAGCAGATAGCCGGTCACCGCTACGGCGGCGCCGCCGAGCACCACGATCCAGTAGATCATCTTCTGGCCGGCGTTGAAGCGCGCCGCCGGCGGATGCCGGTCGCCAATAAGGCCGCCGCCCTCCTTGATCCAGTTGACGTCGACCTTGTTCGGAATGTTCCAGGCGATCCACATCAGGAACATCAGCACGACGCCGAGGGTGAACGGGAAGCTCAGGTAGTTGTGGGCATATTTTAGCCACTGCGACATGTCGGCGAACGCCTGCTCGCCGAGCAGCGGCAGGATCAGTTGCTTGCCGAACGTGATGTTGAGACCGGACAGCGCCAGGATGATGAAGCAGGTCGCCGTCATCCAGTGCACCAGCCGCTCGAACGTCGAGAACCGCACGATCACGCGGCCGGAGCGGCCGTGCTCGATCCGCACCATGCCGCGGATCATGTAGAACAGCACCAGCAGCAGCAGCATGCCGATGATCGCGACGGCGCCGAGGATCGGCAGCGTGCGCTGGTGGAACGCACGCCAGTCGCGGCCCGCGGGCTGCTCGAGCGTGCAGGCCTTCTGGTCGGGCAGCGTGCAGCGGCCGGTGATCCGGTTGAGCTCGCTTAGCAGCTTCTGCTCGTTGACGGCATCCGCCGTCGGATTGATCAGCTGGGCGGAAGCGGGCGCGGCGAACGCGATGAGGCATGCCAGTCCGAGCATGCCGGTAGCCACACCGAGGCGCCTGAGAAACGTCATCATGGTTCCAGTTCCCTTGGCAAGGCAGGCCGTCCGTCGGAACGGACGGCCCGGTGTTCGGGGATTAAGTCGCGATGGTCTCGCGATACGCCGTCTTCCAACCCCAGGCGCCGGAGCCGTAGCCGCGCTTCACCACCCGCTCCTTGTAGATCTGGGCGATGATCTCGCCGTCGCCGGCGAGGAGCGACTTGGTCGAGCACATCTCGGCGCAGAGCGGCAGCTTGCCCTCGGCCAGCCGGTTGGCGCCGTACTTGACGAACTCGGCCTGCGAGCCGTCCGCTTCCGGGCCGCCGGCGCAGTAGGTGCACTTGTCCATCTTGCCGCGCGAGCCGAAGTTGCCGACCTTGGGATACTGCGGCGCGCCGAACGGACAGGCGTAGAAGCAGTAGCCGCAGCCGATGCAGAGATCCTTGGAGTGCAGCACCACGGCGTCCGCCGTGGTGTAGAAGCAGTTCACCGGGCAGACCGCCGCGCATGGCGCGTCGGTGCAGTGCATGCAGGCCATCGACACCGAGCGTTCGCCCGGCTTGCCGTCATTGATGGTGACGACGCGGCGGCGGTTGATGCCCCACGGCACCTCGTTCTCGTTCTTGCAGGCGGTGACGCAGGCGTTGCACTCGATGCAGCGGTCGGCGTCGCAGAGAAATTTCATCCGAGCCATTGTCGAGTCTCCTTACGCTGCCGTGACCTGGCACAGCATTGCTTTGGGTTCTTGCATGCCGGTCACCGGGTCGTAGCCGTAGCCGGTGATCGTGTTCACGCTCTCGCCGAGCACGATCGGATCGGCGCCCTGCGGATACTTCGAGCGCTGGTCGACGCTCTGGAACCAGCCGGCGAAGTGGAACGGGCACCACGTGACGCCCTTGCCGACCCGTTCGGTGACCAGCGCCTTCATGCGGCAGACCTTGCCCTTGACCATTTCCGGTCCCCAGACATGGACCCACTGGCCATCCTTGATGCCGCGCTCGGCGGCATCCGCGGGGTTGATCTCGATGAACATGTCCTGCTGCAGTTCGGCGAGCCACTTGTTGGATCGCGTTTCCTCACCGCCGCCTTCGTACTCGACCAGGCGTCCCGACGTGTTGATCAACGGGAACTGCTTGGCGATGCCCTTGTCGACCGCGGCCTTCTGCACCGTGAAGCCGTTGTTCGGCACGCGGAACTGCACCGCATCGGGCCGGGTCGGATACTTGGCGACCAATTCGGGCCGCGGCGTATAGATCGGCTCGCGGTGCACCGGCACCGGATCGGGCAGGTTCCACGCATTGGCGCGCGCCTTGCCGTTACCGTAGTGGATGCAGCCGTGCTTCATCGCGACGCGCTGGATGCCACCGGACAAGTCGATCGCCCAGGAGACGCTGTCGGGGTTGTTGCCGCCGATGCGCTGGATGACGGCAAGCTCCTCGGGCCGCAGATCGCCGTCCCAGCCGAGCTTCTTGAGCACCCCGTAGGTGAATTCGGGGTAGCCGTCCTGGATCTCGGAGCCGAGCGAATAGGACTTGTCGGCTAGGAGGCTGACCTTGCGGGTGGTGCCGTCCGGCAGCTTTTCCTCCCGCTCCACGCCGAACCGGGCGCGGAAGGTGCTGCCGCCGTCCATGACATGCAGGTTGGTGTTGTAGAGCTGGTGGGTGCCGGGATGCTTGAGCTCCGGCGTGCCCCAGCACGGCCACGGCAGGCCGTAGTAGTCGCCTTTGGCGGGGCCGTCCGCGGCACGCAGCGAAACCAGGTCGAAGTCCTTCTGGTTCGCCATGTGCAGCTTGAGCCGCTCGGGAGACTGGCCGGTATATCCGGTCGACCAACCACCGCGATTGATCTCGCGCAGGACGTCTTCAGCCGACACGACGCCGTTCTCGACCTTGATGTTCTTGAACATGCGGTCGGCAAAGCCGAGCTTCTTCGCCATCATGTACATGACGTCGTAGTCGTTCTTCGATTCGAAGATCGGCTTGACGATCTGCTCGCCCCACTGGATCGAACGGTTCGAGGCCGTGCGCGAGCCGTCGCACTCGAACTGGGTGCAGATCGGCAACAGGTAGGTGCCGTTCTTGCGCTCGCCGAGCACCGCCCAGGTGGTGGGATGCGGGTCGGCAACGACCAGGAGCTCGATCGCTTCCAAGCCTTTTGCCGCATCCGGCATACGGGTGACGGTGTTGCCGCCGTGCCCGAAGATCATCATCGCCTTGAGAGTGTCTTTCTGCTTGACCTGATCCTTCGGTAGCGTCGCGGCGTCGAACCAGCGCGTCGACGGAATACCGGGCGCCTCCATCATCGCCTTGAACTCGAAGCGCCCTTGCATCCAGTCGTAGTCGACCTCCCAGACCCGGCACCAATGCTTCCAGGCGCCTTCGGCGAGGCCGTAGTAGAGCGGGAGGTTGCCGATATCGAGACCGAGATCGGTCGCGCCCTGCACGTTGCAGTGGCCGCGGAAAATGTTGGCGCCGTTCCCGAAGCCGCCGACATTGCCGGTCGCCAGCAGGAGGATGCAGAACGCGCGCACGTTGGCGGTGCCGACGGTGTGCTGGGTCGCGCCCATGCACCAGATCAGCGTCGCCGGCCGTTCCTTGGCGAACGTCTCGGCCACGCGCTTGAGCTGCGCCTCGGGCACACCGGTGACGCGTTCGACTTCGTCAGGCGTCCACTTCTCGACCTCCTTGCGGACGTCGTCCATCCCATAGACGCGCTGCTGGATGAACTCCTTGTCCTCCCAGCCGTTCTTGAAGATGTGCCAGAGCATCCCCCAGATCACCGGAATGTCGGTGCCGGAACGGATGCGCACGAAATCGGTCGCGTGTGCGGCCGTTCGGGTGAGCCGCGGCTCAATCACGATTAAGTTGGCGCGGTTGAGCTCCTTGCCCTCGATCAGGTGCTGCAACGACACCGGATGCGCTTCCGCCGGATTTCCGCCCATGATGATCATGGTCTTGGCTTTGCGGATGTCGTTGTAGCTGTTGGTCATCGCGCCGTAGCCCCAGGTATTGGCCACGCCGGCGACGGTCGTCGAATGGCAGATACGCGCCTGGTGATCGACCGAGTTCGTGCCCCAGAACGCCGCGAGCTTGCGGTTGAGGTACGAACCTTCATTCGAAAATTTCGCGGAGCCCAGCCAATAGACCGAACTCGGGGCCGGACTTCTGGCGGATCTCCATCAGCTTGTCGCCGATCTCGTCGATCGCCTTGTCCCAGGTGATGCGGGTCCACTGGCCGTTCACGAGCTTCATCGGATATTTCAGCCGGCGGTCGCCGTGCACGAGTTCGCGAACGGCTGCGCCCTTGGCGCAGTGCGAGCCGCGGTTGATCGGGCTATCCCAACCCGGCTCCTGGCCGATCCACACACCGTTCGAAACTTCGGCAATCACCGTGCAGCCGACCGAACAGTGCGTGCAGATGTTCTTGCGGATCGTGACCTGCGCACCGGCAGCCGGCGGCGGACCAGCCTCTGCCTTGCGCACGCTGCCGAGCGGCAGCGCACCGATCGCGGCCAATCCCCCGGCGGCAAGGCCGGAGCGTCGCAGGAAAGCACGGCGGTCAAGCCGGCCTTCCGACCGATTCTGCAATGCACCGGCGAGCGTGCCGCGGCGAGCCTGACGTTCTGTCCTCTTGATCAGCATGCTTGCCTCCTCACGCCGGATACCGGTTGACGCGATAGAAGGTCTGAACCTCCGGAGAGTTCGCCTTGTACCGGGCCTTGCGCTTCTCATCGTTGGTCTCGGTGTCGGCGCGCGCTTCGCCGGCGAGCGGCGCGGCCGCAGCAGCCGCAACGGTGGCTCCCGCGCCCAGCGTGCGCAAAAACTCGCGGCGCCCGACTGCAGGCTTCGATGCTTTAGTCATGGGTGCATCCTCCGTCGTTGTTCGGTGACGCGCTTCGCGCCGGCTAGGCCGGTAGCGCGAAGGCTTCGGTTTCGATGTCGATCAGCACACGACCGAGCGAGCCCACGCGGCGGTAGAACTCGCCCGCCTCGGCCTGCTCCAGATCCGTAAAGAAGCGCCCGATCCACGGCGCGAGATGCTGCTCGAACAGTTCGCGATCCGCGCCCTCAGGTGCCTGGAAACGGCGACCCACCAAACCCGCCATGATCTCGCACAAGATCGCGACGTGATCCTCGGGCTCGGCCTTGCCGGCCGCACGCTCGATTCCGAGTTGAGCCAAGCTTTCGCGCAGGCGCGCCAGCGGCCGCTCGTGCAGGAATCCGGTAAGATAGTACGAGCCGTAAGGCAGCAGTTCCCCGCGCCCGAGCCCGATGAAGAGATTGAAGAACTCGCGTTCGACGAGCTCGGCATTGGTACGGCTCGCCACCTCGCCGAGCGCAGCATGCGCCAGCCCGAGCGGCGACGCGTCGCCCCGCAGCGCCGCAAGCCGATCGAGCAGTTCCTGGCTCGGAGCGTGAGAAAGGAGAGACGAGAGCAGGGCGTATTCCTGAGCCCTTGCGGCATCGACCTCGTCGATATCCGAGACCGATTGCGTATCGGCGTAGAGATCGGGACGCAGAGTCGCACGGCTCACACCGCTGACGGCCTCAACCGACAGAACACGTTCAGCGGGAACGTGCGACCAGTTCGAAACTGAAGGCTGTGAAATGCCTATTTTGCGGGCGAGCGCGCCTACGCCGCCGGCAGCCCGGATTGCTTCGTCAAGCCCTGCATCCCGCATTAGAACACTTGCCCTTGGGCGGCGTGATTTTTGTTAGTTTAATTCTAATGAAACTACCCAGGAAGGCGCAGCAGGGTCAATAGTCGCAGGCTATGACCCACGGTTACTTTGGTAGTGCACGGCCGTGCCGGCGGGGAACAACTTCGGGGTTCTTTGCAGCAACTTCGGACGATTGCTGCGATGCAATAGATTCAAAATTCGGCGGGCCAAACTCTTCGCGGTTGCGAGATAAGCTCCTGTCCGACCCAGGAACACCTTCGTTCAATTCCGCGTCGGATTGGTTCGATTCAAGCGCCGCTCCCGCCGGGTCGGCGAAATTGCCTGACTTTTCACCAGCGTGAGCCGTTGTTTGGTTGTCAGCGGCGGGACGCACGGGCTCAGGTTCATCCGGGGCGAGGCTTCGACCGACCATGTCCGTCACCCGCCGGCGCAACTCCTCGGTCATCTCGATCGGACCAAAGCCGGTGATCGCCCCCTCGGAATTGAAGTCCCAATCGTAGTCGGCAAGTCCGACGAACTCCCGGATCGCCGGATCGGCGCTCCATGCGCGGCGAAGGGCCGCACGGGAAAGCTCGGCTGGAACCCCAGGAAGCAGGAAAGCGCGGATGTCGGTCTCCGCCGTGATCGAATCGAGCGATGGCAACTTCGTCAGATCGAAGGCTGGCGGCGAAGCTTCGCCGTCTCCATCGAGCGCCGGATCTCGCCTTGCGTTTTCGTGCTCCGGGCATGCGGCGGCCTCGACGGTTCCTCGAGGGTCGTCTTGGTTGCCCTTCGCGTCCGGCGCGCTGATTGCGTCGGACGTGCTGACGTTACTTGCCGCTTCGCGTTTGCGCCGCGCCCAACGCTCCAGAAACGATTCCGCGTCGCTCACTCTTTTCGATCCTCCCGCGCGGGAGGGCGGCGTCCTAAAGCTTCGGGGTCCGCACGATCGCGCTTGCGCTTGTAGAACGGCCGATCGACGTGATGCTCGGCGACGAATGCTTCGATCACTGCCCGGACCGGGTCGGGCATCGCAACCACGTCGATGAGATCAGTGCCCGCCTCGGTCCAGCCCTCGCCTTCGGCCGGGTCGGCTGTTACGCCGAACACATCGTACGGGGGCTCGATCCCGGTTGGCCGCAGCGACACCCACAGCCTGCCGTCGCCCGCCAGGTTGTTCCGGTAGTTTGCTGTTTCGGTGCGATGCAATTCGATTTCGGCCATGCCGGCATAGAACGCCGCAGTCTCGCCGACGCCCGACAGCTTCGTCCAGGGCGACGCCTCCGGCGCGCCGACCAGCACCGCCACCGGCTTCCAGGTGAAGTCGATCCAGGGTGACAGCGCCTTCCGCCGTTCCACTACGACGCCGACCTGTATTCGCTCCAACGCACTGCTCACGACGCTGTCTCCAATTGCCGGATCGGCAACCCGGTCAGCAGATTCTGCGGCTTCATGCGAAGCACGCCGTCCGAAGTCATAGCCATCAGCAAGTAAATGGGCTCGCCACGGGCCTTGTCCAGCGCAACCGTCGGATCGGCCAAGGTCAGCCGGTAAAGCCCGGCGATGCGGTCACGCGCGCCGTCATCGAGTTCTTCGCCATTCCACAACGCGTCCCCGATCGCTGTTCCCTCCGCGTCAAGACCGACATACCAGTTCAGATTGACGTTCTGCGCCTCGACCAAGGGTTCAACCGCGACCTCGATCGCAAGCAGGTGAGCGACCCACTGCGCGATGACCGTGCCTAGCGCCGCCAATCCGCGCCGGCCGGCGGTCAGATCGAGCGCGAGGTCGAACTGATCGCTCCGGTCCCAGTAGGTGTCGGCATTGTCGTCGTTGAGCACGTCGATCCCGCTGGGATCCGGCAGGCCGAGCATGGAGACGAGCGGCGACACCGGACGCGGGGATGAACTTGTGACCGTCTCCTCGTCGGCGGCGATCAGCGAACCGTCATGAACAGTCAGCCGCTGCGGCCGGAAGAACATTTCCGCCGCCCGAAGAACGTACGGATCGTCGCAGCCGTCGAATATGTTGCGCAGGATCACGTGCACGAGCTGGTTCATGAACAACGGCGGCGTGCGGCCAACGCCATGCCGCACCAGCGCGAGATATGCGGCCTCCACGGTGCGGTAGCGGATCAGATGGTCGCGGAATGCCAGCATCACCTGCCAGTTCTCGTGCGCATCGACGTCCGCGATCGCGGCGATCTCGGAAGCGGATACCGGCCGGCGCGGATCGGCCAGGAGCGCCGCATACAGCGTGCGCTCGACCGTACACGCCTCGGGCGGCGGCTTGAGTTCGGGCCGCGCCAGATAGGCCATGAGGAACTCGTCGGTCACGCACAGCCCGCCGCCCTCGTCGCGGTCGAGCAGGTGGTGTCCGCAGGAGAGCCAGAAATCGCGCATGGCGTCAGGTTTCGCCCCTCATCGATCCTGCCCTTGCGGCTTGGCGGCGCTCGCCAGGCGCGCGAGGTCGACCGCTTCGCCGGGCTCGTCCTCGCCGTCCACATCGAGGAACGTGAACGCCCGCATCGGCTTGCGCTCGCCGCGCGGACGCAGCGTGCGGAAAGCCTCGCGGATCGCGCCGTCCTCGAAGCGGCGGCGGACCGCGACCAGCGTGTCGGCTGGATGGTCGCAGAGCGACGCCGCGAATGCCACCTCGTCTTCGGCGGCGGCGCGGGCCGCGGCGAGATCGGGGGCACCAAAATCGTCCAGAAATTGCTGCGCGAGCATATCGACGAGGGCGACGCGGTCGGAATCGCCGGCTTCGACGATCTGCACCAGCGTCGACCAGCCGAAGCTTTCTGCGCCGAGGAAGCCGCCGCGAAAGGCCGCAAGAGCCTTGCCGGACAGTTCTTCGGCATCGGCGTCGGCGAACAGGAAAGCGCCGGACACCGCCCACTCGCCCGGCTCGGCGGCGCGCTCGAACACGAAGGTGTCGGACGGGTCGAGCCGTATCGTCCTCAACAGCTTCACGTTTTCGGCCCCCCGGTCACCGGATCGAGCCACGATGGCGCCGCCAGCGCATCGATGAGGCTGAGCCGCACCGGCACCGCCTGTCCCGTCCGCCGGACCAGGAGGTCACCGTCTTCGGCGATATTCGCCTGTATTCCGCGACTTCTTCCCGCCGAGGAAGACTGCTTCGCGCCCACTTCCCGCGTCTTCCGGGCCGCCGGAAGACATCGCGGGCGGCGACAGCCGCGCCAAGTAGTTCCGCGCCACTTCGGCGAAGCCTTGTTCCTGCCAGGCGTCGATCGCCACCATCAGATGACGCGCGAAGCTCTCGACCAGCCGGCCGGAGCCGAGCTCGTCGAAACCCTCCTCGTCGAGCGCCGACGACAGCGGCCGCACGCCGGGCTCGTGCTCGCCCATCGCGACGGTGCGGATCATGCCGCCGAAGACGAGCCACGCCGGCGGCTCATCCTCGGCCGCATCGCCCGGCCAGGCGAGCCGCGCGCCACCGACCAGGCCGCCGTCGATCCGGATGTCGGCGGGCCAATCGAACGCGATCGGCTTGTCGGGCGGCGCGTAAACCGCAAGCGCATCGGCGAGCGCCGTGAGCCCGGCATAGAGCGCGCGCCGAGCGGTACGCAACGGCTCCTCGGGTTCCAGCACGACCGCGAACTCCGCGAGATCGAAGCGCCCGACATAGACCAGCGTGCCGGCCCCTTCCTCGCCGGCGATCTGTTTCGCATGCGCGAAGGCGTCGCCGACCTCGCGCAACGTCACGAGCCGGTAGGGCGGCGGCAGATCGAGCGCAGGCTTCGGCGACGCGCGGTTGAGTGTCTCGGGCATCCTCGATCCCGGTTCGCGTTCCAGTTGGCGATTTTTCTTTGTAACCATTATAACCTGCGCTACGCGGTGGCCAGTGGCGCTTGAATGCAAACTCAGCGCTCGAAGTACGCCACAACATTGCCGGAGCGTGTCCCGGGCGCGGCGCAGCACGAAGTGGTGCGCTGCAGACCCCGGGACCCCGGTTCTTCTTCACCCCGGCCTTCTTAAAGGAACCGGGGTCCCGCATCTGCGGCGCAGCGTTGCACGCTGCACCGCGCGCGGGACACGATGAACGTGAAAGCCGAGATGGCCGAGAGCCCGCGCACCGTCCTGATCTGCTCGTGCGAAGACACCATGCCGCTCGATGCGGGCACGGTCGAACGCGGCTGCCGCGGCGCCAAAGTCGTGGCCGGCCGGCAGCTTTGCCGCGCCGAGCTTGAGAAATTTCGCGCCATCGCGGACCGCGACACGCCGCTCACGGTCGGCTGCACGCAGGAAGCGCCGCTGTTCGCCGAACTGGCCGAGAACCGCGAGACTTCAATCCAGTTCGTGAACATCCGCGAGACCGCCGGCTGGTCGAGCGACGCCGCGCGTGCTGCGCCTAAGATGGCGGCGCTGCTCGCGGCCGCCGCCGAGCCCGCGCCCGACATTCCATTCGTCAGCTACACCAGTGAAGGCGTCGCGCTGATCTACGGCCGCGACGAACGCGCGATCGAGGCCGGCAGCCTGCTCAAGGATCATCTCAACGTCACCGTGCTGATCAAGCCGCCGGCCGACTTGATGCCACCGCGCACCACCGACTTTCCGGTAGTCAAAGGCGCGATCCGCCTGGCCCAGGGCTATCTCGGCGCGTTCGAGCTGACCGATCGACAACTACGCGCAGCCGGCGCCGTCTTCGCGCGGCGCGCTGACGTTCGGCGCCGGCGAAGAACAACGCGGTGTCGCGCTGCGATCTCGTGCTCGATCTCTCGGGCGATGCGCCGTTGTTCAGCGCCGCCGATCTGCGCGAGGGCTACCTGCGCGCCGATCCCGCCGATGCCGCCGCGACGATGCGCGCGGTGCTCAAGGCGCGCGACCTCACCGGCACGTTCGACAAGCCGCGCTACATCGATTTCACCGCGGACATCTGCGCGCATTCCCGCTCGAAGATCGTCGGCTGCAACCGCTGCCTCGATCTCTGTCCGACCGGCGCGATTACGCCCGCCGGCAATCACGTGGCGATCGACACACATATCTGCGCCGGTTGCGGGCAATGCGCAGCCGTCTGCCCGACCGGCGCCGCATCCTACGCGCTGCCGCCGGCCGACACTCTCATGAGACGCCTGCGCGCGCTGCTCACCGCTTATCGCGAAGCCGGCGGCGCGCACGCCAGTGGTGCTGCTGCACGATGGCGCGCACGGCACGCCGATGATCGACGCGCTGGCGCGCTTTGGCGACGGCCTGCCGGCGAACGTGCTGCCCCTCGCCGTCAACGAGGTGACGCAGGTCGGCATCGAGACCATCGCGGCCGCGTTCGCGTATGGCGCCGTGGCGGTGCGCCTGCTGCTGCGCGCCAAGCCACGCCATGACGTCACCGGGCTTGTGCGCACGCTCGATCTCGCCGAGCCGATCCTGACCGGGCTCGGCTTCGCGGCCGGCAGCGCCGCAACCATCGAGACCGACGATCCCGATATGCTGCTCGACGCGTTGCGCAATATTGCACCGGGCCCGTCGTCGCCGCGGCCGGCGAGCTTCTCAGCCGTCGGCGGCAAGCGCGACGTGATGCGACTTGCCTTGCGTGAACTGCACCGCGCCGCGCCCGCGCCGGTCGACGTGATCGTGCTGCCGAAGGGCGCGCCGTTCGGCACCGTCGACGTCAAGATCGAGGGCTGCACGCTCTGCCTGGCCTGCGTGTCGGCCTGTCCCACCGGCGCGCTGCTCGACGACCCCGAGCGGCCGATGCTGCGGTTTGCCGAGGATGCCTGCGTGCAGTGCGGGCTGTGCCAGGCGACCTGCCCCGAGAAGGTGATCTCGCTTCGGCCGCAGCTCGACTTCCGCGCCGCCACCGCGCAGGCGCGCGTGATCAAGCAGGAGGAGCCGTTCCACTGCATCCGCTGCGACAAGCCGTTCGGCGTCAAGAGCACGATCGAGCGGGTGATGGCGAAGCTCGAAGGCAAGCACTGGATGTTTCAGGGCTCGGCCCAGCGGCTCGACGTGCTCAAGATGTGCGAGGACTGCCGCGTGATTGCCGCCACCGAAGCCGACTTCGACCCCTACGGCGCGCCGCCGCGCCCGAACGTGCGCACGACCGAGGACTATCTGCGCGAGCGGGAGGAGGACGAGCGGAAGGGGAAGGGATAGCGGCGCTATTGCCGATGGTTGTTGCTGAACAGCTACAGGATTACCCCCGAGAAGCTGTTAATATTAATTCTGAATTAACGGCATGACTGGGGGGTCATCCCAATGAACAGGCTCTTGACCGTAACCGCGGCGCTTTTGGCGCTTGGCCTGAGTGTCCCGGCGAAAGCAGCCGACATGCCGGTGAAATACGTCGCGCCGGCTCCGGTGTTCACCTGGACCGGCTGCTACGTCGGTGTGCACGTCGGCTACAAGTGGGGCAAGAGCAGCCAGACTTACACCGGGCTCATCAATGGGGTGCCCGCCGTGCCTGAGTTGGTCGGCTTGGAGGCTGCAAATTACAACGTCAACGGGCCGGTCGGCGGCGCCCAGGGCGGCTGCAACTACCAGACCGGCGCTTGGGTGTGGGGCATCGAGGTTGACGGTTCTTGGGCGTCCGCAAGCGGACAAGCCAATGGTCAGCCTCCCTTCAACACAAACTTTGTGTTCACCACCAACGAGCGCTGGCTTTCCACAGCTCGCGGTCGCCTCGGCTGGGCCGCCGACCGTTGGATGTGGTACGTTACCGGTGGCGCCGCTTGGTCCGGGTTTGACGTCAACCACTATAACCCCGCCGCTCCTGCGCAATTTCGGGTTCCCACCCGCGTGAACCGCGGCGGCTGGGTGGTCGGCGTGGGCACCGAATACGCGCTGCTTGGCGGCTGGTCGGTCAAGAGTGAGTTCCTCTATGCCAGCTTCGGCACGTTCGGTTACGGCAACGAGTTGCCGGCAGCGAATAACTGCCAGGGGTGCGGCAGCTTCGACGTCAAGATGCACGAATACATCTGGCGCGTGGGCATGAACTACCGTTTCGACTGGGCCTCGTTCGGCAAGGGCAAGGGTCCGGTTGTCGCCAAGTACTGAGCAAGCGCAATGCGCTGCGGATAGCCGGTGGATTGACCCCCGGTCACGTATCGACCCCGGCGCGCCAACCGCGTCGGGGTCTTTTATTGGCCGACCGGCAACCGCGACCGGCGGCATCGATCCGCAACGAACCTCGTTCGTCTTCAGGCCGCAGGATGGCTGAGTGCAGCGCACCCATGAGGCGCGAGCGTCGTCGTCCGATGCGCGTCAGCTCCGCTCCGCGACACGCTCCAGCTTCTTGCTCAGAATCCAGGAGAGCCCGAGGAATGCGACCAGCATCACGATGCCGAGCGCCGAAGAGGCGTCGTTCATGAGCTTTTCCGAGACCTGGCCAAAGGCATAGCCAGCCGACACGACGACGCAGGACCACAGGCCGGCGGCGACGAAATTAAGCGCCAGGAAGGTCGGCCAGGACAGCTTCGACATTCCATAGGCAAAACCCGCAACCCCGCGAATACCGTGCGGGTAGCGATGGAACAGGATCATCCAGCCGTAGTGACGGTCAGCCAGCTTGGCCGCGATCTGAACGGCGCGTTCGAGCCGCGGAAAGGATCCGAGCCAGCGCGTCCCAAACCGCCGTCCGATCCAGAAGCGAACCACATCGCCGGCAAAGCTGCCGACCCAGAACACCGTGATGAGCGTGGCGTAACTCAACGCCCCCGCAGCCGCGGCGTAGCCGGCGAACAGAGCAAGCAGCAGGCTGTGCGAGAACGCATAGGCGAACATCAGGCTGTAGGCTGCATCGCCGTGCTGACGTATGAGTTCGAAGAACGAGGTAAGGTCCGCCGGAAACAGCACTACGCGCCCACCTCGAAGGTTCGTCCCGGTACGGGTCCGGTACGAAGCGTACCACACTCTGCCGGGTTGTACGAAACCCTGCGAACGCCCACGGTGACCGACCTTGAGATATCTCGTTCGCCTGTTGCAGCGGCTGGCGATCTTCGCCCTGGGAGCCGTCAGCGTCTGGCTGATCGTGTTCGTATTCTTCGAGTTCGAGGAATACCGGCTGCCGTGGGCATTGGCGCTCGGGCTGACCTACGCGATCGCCGCCTACGGCATCCTGCCGTGGGTCGTGCGGCTCGGCCTCAAGGTCCTGCAGCGCAAGCGGGTGCCGCGCTTCACCACGACGGGCGACGGGCTGCCCGGCGACCCGGTCAATCTCGCACTGATCGGCACCCTCGACCGGCTGCGCGCCGCGTTCGCGAAGAGCGGCTGGGCGGAGGCCGAACCGCTGAGCCTCGCCAGCTCATGGCGGATGGTCCGCGCATTCGTCCTCAACGCGCCCTATCCGGCCGCGCCGTTCAGCACGCTCTACCTGTTCGGACGCGGCCAGGACATCGGCTTCCAGAAGGCGATCGGCGACAGCCCGCGCAAGCGGCATCACGTCCGGTTCTGGGCGAAGAGCCTGGAGCGCGCCGAGCGGCCGATGGAGAGCGCGAGCTTCTGGCTCAATACCGACCGGCCGCCGGCTGACGCAACCGTGCTCTGGGTCGGCGCCGGCACCAAGGATATCGGCCTCTCCCTCACCGGCCTCACGTTCCAGATCACGCACGCCACCGACGCCGACACCAACGCCGAGCGCGACTTCATCGTCGGCGAACTGAAGGCGCATCAGGTGATCGACGACGTGACGACGCTGCAACCGGGTCGAGGTCCACCGACCGAACGCGTCAACCGCTACATCGCCGACGGCGACGTGACGGTGGCGAACTTGCGGTAGACCAGGTGCTCGTGCCGCGCCGGGACCGATATGCCGCGCCCGGCGTCGCTGTTACGATGGCCGACCGGGTGACGCCGACGAGGCTTGATCATGCCGCTCAGTTTGAACCAGATCGGGCAGATTGCGCTCGCGGTCGGCGACGTCGACCGCGCCGAGGCATTCTACGGCAAGCAGCTGGCGCTGCGGAAATTGTACCGCTTCGGCGACCTGTGCTTCTTCGATTGCGCCGGCGTCCGGCTGATGCTCGAAAAGGCGCACGACCCCGACGATGTCCGCCAAAGCTCGGTGATCTATTTCCGCTGTGCCGACATTACGCTCGCGGTGCGCGAACTCGAGGATCGCGGAGTGACGTTCAGCGCGAAGCCTCATCTGATCGCCAAGATGGACGACCACGATCTCTGGATGGCGTTCTTCAAGGATCCCGACGGCCACACGCTGGCGCTGATGCAGGAGGCGCCGAAGGGCTACGTTCCGGCCTGACGGTGCGCCGCCGCGGGTTGCGCCGGCGTGCCGGAGACTACGCGCCGGCGCCGGCGCGGGCGCGGTGGATGGTCTCCCAGACCCGGCCGGGCGTGGCCGGCATGTCGATGTGCTCGACGCCGAGCGGCTTGAGTGCATCGATCAGCGCGTTGATGACGGTCGGCGGCGCGCCGATCGTGCCGGACTCGCCGATGCCCTTGACGCCGAGCGGGTTGGTCTTGCACGGCACCTCCTCGAGCGCCAACTCGACATCCGGCATCGTGTCGGCACGCGGCATGCCGTAGTCCATGAAACTACCGGTGAGGAGCTGGCCGGACTGACGGTCGTAGACCTGATGCTCGATCAGCGCCTGGCCAATCCCCTGGATGACGCCGCCGTGGATCTGGCCGCGCACGATCATCGGGTTGAGGATGCGACCGAGGTCGTCGACCACGAAATAGCGGTCGACCGTCACCTCGCCGGTATCCGGATCGACTTCGAGCTCGCAGACATGCGAGCCGTTGGGGTGGCTCGGCGGCTCGGCACTGAAGCTGCCGGTCGCTTCCAGCCCGACGCCAAACTTCACCGTCAGCGGCCCCATCGGCGCGTACGCCGCCTTGGCGACATCGACGATGGCGATCGCCTTGTCGGTGCCGACCACGCGGAACTGGCCGTCCTTGAATTCGAGGTCGGCGGCGTCCGCCTCCATCAGCATGGCGGCGAGCGGTTTGCCTTTCTCGATCATCGCCTCGGTCGCCTTCACCAGCGCATTGCCGCCCACCATGGCGCTGCGCGCCCCATAGGTGCCGCGCCCGATCGCCACCTGCGCGGTGTCGCCCTGGATATGGCGGATCGATTCGAACGGTACGCCGAGCTTGTCGTGCGCGAGCTGCGCGAACACGGTGGCGTGGCCCTGGCCGTGCGAATGGGTGCCGGCCAGGATGTTGAGCGTACCGTCGGGGTCGAAGCGCAGGTCCACGCGCTCGTTGAAGATGCCGCCGAACTCGATGTAGTAGCTCACCGCGCGGCCGCGCAGCTTGCCTTTGTCCTTCGACGCCTTCTTGCGCGCCGCGTAGCCCTTCCAGTCGCTGTTGTCGATGCACTTGTCGAGCAGGCGCACGAACTCGCCGCTGTCGTAAGTCCAGAGCGTCGGCGTCGCGTACGGCAGCTTGTTCGGCGGGATGAGGTTGCGCCGCCGGACCTCAGCGGGCTCCATGCCGATCTCGCGCGCGGCGTGCTCGATCAGCCGCTCCATGAAGTAGGCCGCCTCGGGACGGCCGGCGCCGCGGTAGGGGCCGCTCTGCGACGTGTTCGTAAACAGACCTTGCGACATGATGTGCATGGTCTGGATGTCGTAGGCCTCGGGCACGAAGCGGATCGACATCGCGCCGGCTGCCAGCGCCGGTCCGACGAAGTAGGCGCCGAGCTGAAACAGCATGCGCGCCCGCAGCGCGAGGATCTTGCCGTGGTCGTCGAGCGCGAGCTCGCCGTAGTAGACCATCTCGCGGCCGTGGTGATCGTTGAGCATGCTTTCGCTGCGGGTAGCGACCCATTTCACCGGCCGGCCGATCTTGCGCGCCGCCCACAACGTCAGCACGTCATCGGGGAACGGCCCGCCCTTGAGGCCAAAGCCGCCGCCGACGTCGGGCGAAATCACCCGGATGTGGTTCTCGGGCACATGCAGCACGTGCGAGAGCTCCATGCGCACGCCGTGCGGATTCTGCGTGGTCATGTGGAGGGTGTAGAAATTATCGACCGCGCTGTACTCGCCGATGGCGGTCCGCGGCTCCATCGCGACCGGCGAAATGCGGTTGCTTTCCACCCGCAACTTCACGACGTGCTTTGCGGTGGCGAAGGCCGCGTCGGTCGCGTCCTTGTTGCCGAACATCAGCCGGAAGCCGATGTTGCCATTCGGATTGTCGTCCCACACCTTGGGCGCGCCGTCCTTGGCGGCATCTTCGAGACTCACCACCACCGGCAGCGGCTCGTACTCCACTTCGACCAGTTCGGCGGCGTCGCGGGCCTGCGCCAGCGTCTCCGCCACCACAAAGGCGACGCGATCGCCGACGTAACGCACGCGCTCGGCGTTGAGGATGGGCTGCCAGGTGCGGTGACCCTTGGGGGCACCGAAATCCTCCGGCATCGGATGCGCGGTCAACTTGCCGAGATGGTCGGCCTCGGCGTCGGCGCCGGTGAGTACGCAGAGCACGCCGAGCGCGGCCTTGGCCTTGCTGACGTCGATGCGCTTGATCTTCGCATGGGCGTGCGGCGACAGCACAGCGACGCCGTAGCACATGCCGGGCAGGCTGATGTCGTCCACATAGCGCCCCGCCCCGGTCAGGAAGCGCTGATCCTCGACTCGCCGCACCGCTTGTCCGACGCCGAACTTGCCTGCCATTTCGCCCTCGCCTTGTTGATCGTTGCGCCGATTTTACGGGACAGCGGCGGGCTGCGCCAGCACCTGCATTCCGTCCCTTGCGGGCGATGAAGAACGCCGATCCATCCTTCGGCTTCGGCAGTCGCAACCTCCAATACATACGTTCAGGCAGCGCCGTGGCGTTGCCCACGGCTGTATAGCAGCTCGCCGGCCACATAGGTGGCCTGCACCGCGCGGTCGTCGCCGAGCGTCATCTGGATGAACAGCGCCTCTTCGAAGTCCTTGGCGTACTGCATCCGGTATTCGATGATCGGCGTCGATTTCATGTCGAGCACGACGATGTCGGCTTCCATGCCGGGCGCGATGCTGCCGATCTTGTCTTCGAGATACATCGCGTGCGCGGTGCCGCGCGTTGCGACGTAATAGGCGTGGCAGGCCGAAAGCGCGTAGCTGTTGAGCTGCGCGGCCTTGTACGCCTCGTTGAGCGTCGCGAGGATCGAGAACGAGGTGCCGGCGCCCAGATCGGTGCCGAGGCCGACGCGGACCGGACGTTCCTTCTGCATCGCGCGCTGGATGTTGAAGAAGCCGCTGCCGAGGAAGAAGTTCGAGGTCGGGCAGTGCGCGATCGCCGAGCCCGTCCGGTGCATCACCTGCATCTCGTCGTCGGTCAGATGGATGCCGTGGCCGAAGACGGCGCGCGGCCGGCACAGCGAGTAGTGATCGTAGACGTCGAGATAGCCCTTGCGCTCCGGGAACAGCTCCTTCACCCAGGCGACCTCGCCCTTGTTCTCCGACACGTGCGTCTGCATGTAGCATTCGGGATGCTCCCTGCAGAGCGCGCCGGTCGCTTCCAGCTGCTCGCGCGTGCTGGTGGCTGCGAACCGCGGCGTAATGGCGTACAGCAGCCGCCCGCGGTCGTGCCATTTCTTGATCAGCGCCTTGGAGTCGTCGTAGCCGGATTTCGGCGTGTCGAGCAGCTTCTCGGGCGCATTGCGGTCCATCATCACCTTGCCGGCAGCGAGCCGCATGCCGAGCCGCTCGGCTTCCTCGAACAGCGCGTCGACCGACTGCGGATAGACCGTGCAATAGACGCACCCGGAGGTGATGCCGTTGCGCAGGTTCTCTTGAAGAAACACCTTCGCGACGGAGCGTGCGAACTCCTTGTCCGAATATTTCTGCTCGGTCGGAAACGTGTACTTGTTCAGCCAGTCGAGCAGCTGTTCGCCATAGGCGGCGATCATCGGCGTCTGCGGGAAATGGACGTGGCTGTCGATGAAGCCGGCGGAGATCAGCGAATCCTTGCCGTAGTTCTTGACCTCGGTACCGGCAGGCAGTTGCGGAAGAACTTTGTCGGCCGGACCGAAATGCGTGATCCGGCCGTTCGCCATCGCGACGATGGCGTCGGACTCGTACACCATCGTGTGCTCAAGTCCGTTCTTGAAGGGGTCGCCCGTATAGGTCAGGACCGGGCCGCGAATGGCCGTCGCCGCTGTCGGCATCTGCTTCCCCTGTGTGACCCGGTCGCCTTCGCCACCGTCTTTGGGCTCGCACATTTCGAGTTGATATAGGCTCTATCTCCGCTCGTTCCCGCGCAAGCGGGAACCCACGGGCAAAGCAGGATACTTGTCGTTCTGGGTCCCGCTTCCGCGGGCGCGTGCGGAGAGAGTTTCGATTTCACCGAAACGAAACCTGCTCGGGCCGGCGCAAGCTTGACCGCGTCTCGCGCGCCGGGATCGATCAGAATTTGTAGGCGACGCCGACCTCGAAATGATGCTGCATCAGCGGCAGTTCGTAAGTGACCGTGAGCGGGTTCGCGCCCGCCGGACAGCCGGTGCAGGTTCGCGTCTCGGTGAAGCTGAACGGCTTGAACGGGCCGAACGACGGATAGCCAAAGTCGGCGAAGCGATACTGCCCGCGTACAATCCAGTTGGACGTGATCATCGACTCCACGCCGGCGCCGGCGGTCCAGCCGAGCTTGATGCCCGAATGGTGCACGACATTGGGCCCAAGCGTTCCGCCGAAGTAGTTGCCCGGAGCGCAGTTGTTGACGCTCGGAGTTGGCGTGGTCGAGCAGGTCGACGTGACCTCCAGTTGCGCCAAAGCAAGGCCAGCCGTCAGATAGACCAGCGTCGTCGGCGTGAAGAGATAGCCACCGCGCAGCCGGATGCTGGCGTCCCAACCCGTCGTGACCTTGAATTCGTCGTCGAACGTGGCGCCGAACGGTTTATTCGTCGCCGGCAGGCCCGGCAGGCCGAAGATCAGATTGGCCGGGTAGGGACTGCCGTGGAAGACGGCGATTTCGTTGGCGTAGGCGAAGTCGCCCTCGACGCCGATGACCCAGCGCGGCGAGACCTGCCAGTTGTAGCCGCCATAGATTCGCAGGCCGATCGAGATGTTGTCGATATACTGCATCGCGCCCGGGCCGGCGCCCCACCAGAACAGCGGATTATTGTAGCCCTCGGACACCCTCGGTAGCGGAATGGCGACTGGCGGCGTGCCGACCCATGCTTCGGTGATGTTGGCATCGACGGCGTTGAAGCGCGCATCGACACCGCCGCCGACATATGCGCCCGTCCAGCTGACGGCGGGCGGCACCACGATCGGCTCGGGGACGGTTCTCCTGACGGGCAGGTCAGCCGCAAGCGCGGGCGCTCCCGCCAGCGCGACCAGGATCGCCGCTCCAGCCAGGAAACACTTGGCAATGTCTGAGCATGTCAGCGTCGCGCCGCGACCCACGGACAGTCCCCCCCAACAACCTACTGTGGACCCGATCGATTCCCCGCGATCGGACCAGACATTAATTTTAGCATTGTTAGTGAGTGAAAGTTAAGAAAACGTCCGCGATGGTTGGCGTGTGTTGCCGTGATGTAACACGATTCGGCGCGGTTTTTGTCCGATTGCGGCCGCGGCGGTTAACGATGACCGTGGATTCCCGTCGAACCTACGTCGACGCCGAAAGGACTGGACCGAAGCAATGCTTCGTTGCGTCTCGTGCATGGTGAAGCGCGCCCCAGCACCCAACACAACGATACCGCAGCAGGCGCCTGAGCGACCCTGAATGCCAGGGCGCCGCGGCTATTCGAATACCGCCGCAATGACCGGCAAATCTCAAACACTCAGACCAAGCAGCCTTCGCGTTGCGCAGATTGAAATCAAACACCGCTCGCGCGTCATTTCTGCTTGAACTGCAGCTCGACCTGCTCCAGCGCCGGCTTCCACAGCTCCTGCTGGCTATGCACGAACGCCTCGGCTTCGGCCGGAGTGGCCGGATGCGCGTAGCTGCCGCGCGCCGTGAGCTTGTCTTTGATCTTCGGCATCGCGAGCACCGTGCGCAGGTCGTCGCTGATCTTCCGCACGATCGCCGGCGGCGTTCCGATCGGCGCGACCACGCACCTGCCAGCCGACGGCGACGAAGCCCGGCAGCGTTTCCGCCACGGTCGGAAGATTGGGCAGGTCCGGCAGCCGCTTCTCCGATGCGATCGCCAGCGCCTTGAGCTGGCCCGCGTTGTACGCTCCGGCCAGGCCCGCATAGCCTTCGATCACCATCGCGACGCGGCCGGCGACGATATCGGCGAGCGCCTGCGCGGAGCCGCCGGTGTAGGGCACCATCTGCAGCTTGATGCCGCTGCGGATCTGCAGCAGTTCGCCGGTCAGATGGGTGAGGCGTCCGACGCCCGATACCGCAATACGAGATGCCGCCCGGCTCCTTCTTCGCCCGCTCGATCAGTTCGGGCAGCGTGTTGATGCCGAGCTTGGGATTGACGCCGATCGACATCGGCTGGTCGGCCGTGAGGCCGATCGGGATGAAATCGCGCGGCAGCTTGAGCGGGAGATTGGGCGCCTTGCCGGGCACCGTCAGAAAGACCGACAGCGCCGGCGCGTAGAGCGTGTAGCCGTCCGGCAGCGCCTCCGACGCGACGGTCGCCGAGATGGCGCCGCCGGCGCCCGGGCGATTTTCGATCACGACCTGCTTGCCCCACAGTTCGCTCAGGCCTTCGGCAATGATGCGCAGGTTGGTGTCGATGGCGCTGCCGGGCGCCGAGTCCGAAATGAACTTCACCGCCTGCGCCGGATAGGTCTGAGCCTGCGCCGGCGCGGCGCCGCCGATCACAACAGCGAACAGCAAGGACGAGGCGAGTTGAAGCGGCATTGCGACGTATCGAATCATGGCGTCCTCCCAAACGGCATGCAACGTGCCGGCATCGCACGCATGACGCGATGCGGTGGCCCGGTACGAAGTCGAATTGTGCCGCTTATTGTTGTGCGGCTTTGATTCCGAGCGTCTGCGCGATCGCGGCGAGCTGATCGCGAATCTGCTTGATGCCGGCCGCGAACTCGGCCCGGCCGCGCAGATCGACGACCTGGCCGGTCGCCGCCAGCCGGGTCGCGATGGTCGGATCGGCCTCGACCACGGCGCGGACGTCGGCTGCGATACTGTCGCGCAGCGCATCCGACATTCCGCGCGGGCCATAGATGCCGATCAGGCTGTCCAGTCCGAGATACGGGTAGCCGGCCTCGGCGACGGTGGGGACATCGGCGGCGATCTTGACCCGGTTGCGGCTGGTCACCGCCAGCACGCGTAGCTTTCCGGCCTCCACCAGCGGACGCATGGTCGCGTAGGACGACATCAGGAGATGGATACGCGCTTCGGCCAGATCGTTCGGCGCCTGCTGGATGTCTTTGTATGGCACCCGCGCTACCGGCAGCTTCTGGATCTTGGAGAACGCCGTCAGGATCAGGTCGGAATTGCCAGCGGCGGCGGCCACGTTGAGCGTATCGGGCTTGGCGCGGGCGAGCGCGATGAACTCGCCGAGCGTCTTGACGTTGAGCGATTCCGGAGCCGACAGCGCGATCACGATGGTGGTGACGTTGGTGATCGGAAGCAGGTCGCGCTCCGCATTGTACGGCAGCTTCTCGTGGGCATAGGGATGCGCCGTGAAAGTCGACGCCGGAACGAACAGCAGCGTGTGGTCGTCGTTGGCGCTGGTGAAAGCGTTGATGGCGACGAGGCCGTCACCGCCGGGGCGGTTCTCGACCACCACCGGCTTGCCCCAGCGCGCGGAGAGCTTGTCGCTGAGCAGCCGGGCGGTGATGTCGACGCCGGCGGCCGGACCGAACGGCAGGATGAATTTGACGGCACGCTGCGGGTACGATTGAGCGGAAGCGGCGATTACGCCGCCGAAGCCGGCGGCCAATGCGAATGCAGCTCCGACGATCCATCGCAACATGGGACGGTTTCCTTCGCAACCCGGCCGTTCCGGCCTGTTCGTTCGGCGCATCATAGCCCATTACGCGCCTGCGGAAGCGAGGCCGGTTGCCGCGGCACCAAGACTGCGATCCGACGCAAACGGGATGGACGGACGGCCCGAACGCGCGCGTGACCCCGAGGCCTATTCGATCACCTCGTCGGCGCGGGCGAGCAGCATCGGCGGCACGGTAAGCCCCATTGCCTTCGCGGTCCTGGCATTGATCACCAGTTCGAATTTGGTCGGCTGCAGGATAGGAAGGTCCGCAGGCTTCTCGCCATTGAGAATGCGCGCGACATAGCTGCCGGCCTTTTCATACGCATCCCCGATACTCGGGCCATAACTCACCAGGCCGCCGGCCGACGCAAACGCACTCCATTGATAGATCGCGGGAACGCGGTGGCGCAGCAGCAGCCCCGCCAGCAGGTCACGGTGACTGTTGAAGAACGGGTCTGCGGTGACGACCAGCGCGTCGACCGCTTCCGCCGCCAGCCGCGAAGGCAAACCCTCGAGCTCGCTCGTCGTCGCGGCGCCGAGAACGACGATCTGCTGCCCGACCGAGCGCGCAGCGGCGGACAAATCGCTGATCTGGGTATCGACGCCGGGACGATTGGTATTGAAAAGCGCACCGATCTTACGGGCAGCCGGCACAAGCTCGCGAAGCAACTCGAATCTCTTGGCGTCGAGTTCGGCGACATAGCCCCCGGTCCCGGTCACATTGCCGCCCGGCCGATTGAAGCTTGCGACCAGTCCATATCTGAGCGGGTCCGATACCGCGGTGAACACGATGGGAATAGTGCTGGTTGCCCGCTGGGCGGCGAGCGCCGTCACCGGACCGCCGGTCGCCGCGATGACGGAAACCTTCATCTGCGCCAATTCCGCCGCCAGCGCCGGCAAGCGGTCATACTGGTCGTCCGCCCATCGATAGACCACCGCGAGGTTCTTTCCCTCGGCGTATCCGGCCTGCGAGAGGCCGCGAAATAGCATCGCAACCTGGTCCTGGCGCGCATTGGCGGGTCCGCTGCTCAGAAATCCCAGCGTCGGCGACGGCTTTTGCGCCTGCGCCGCGCACGGCCCCATCATCGCCGATCCGCCGAGCAGTTGGATGAATTCTCGCCGTCTCATTCCTGCGCCCTATCTCCCGCCCACGACTTCGAAATCGCCTGTGTCCATGATAGCATCTTCGCGTCGGGGTCGCGCTCCATCAATGAGCCGCTTCGCGAACCAAGATACCAGGCTGCCCGAACATCTCGCGACCTACAGGGGTGAGCGATGAGTGATGACCGCCCTACCCAGGATTGGATCGAAAAGCAGATGGGCCACAAGGCCTACCGAGACACGCGGGCGTGGGGAAAGATTGCACTCTGGTTGGTTTTGATTGTCGTGGCATTCGGTCTGCTGTTGTACCTGGTGGTCGGCGGATAGCGATCTGCTTGCCCCGGCGGGCGGGCGTGTAATTCAGGCCACGCGCACCGTCAGCGGGGCGGTATCGCCGAGCCGGATCATTTCGCGCAGCATCTTCTCCATCAGTTCGTGCTTGATGGATTGGTGCGGCTGCGAGCGCCACAGATTGTGCATCTGCTCGGGATCGGTCTCGCGGTCGAACAGGCATCCCTCCTCAATGCCGTCCCAGAGGGTGAGCTGCCGGCGCTCGGTAACGAACGTACGCGTGCGCAGGCCTTCGTCGCGACCGAGATGCACGCCCAGCTCGTCCTCCTCGACCAGCATGCCGAGCCGCGGTAGGCGCTCATCGTTGCGCGCCGCCCGCACCACGTCAAAGCCTTGACTGCCGTGGAACGCGCCAAGCCCTGCGCGCGCCAGCACGGTCGTGCCGATGTCGATGGTGCCGGACAACAGGTCGGTCGCCGCACCTCCCGGATTGTCCGGATCGGACCAGATGAACGGCACGTGGATGACGCCCTCGTAGTGCAGGCCGTGCTTGAGCATCAGGCCGTGGTCGCCCATGAAGTCGCCGTGGTCGGTAGTGAAGATCACGACGGTGTTCCGGTCGAGCCCGAGCGCCCGCAGCTTGCCGAGCACGCGGCCGATCGCGTCGTCGATCATGGTGATCATGCCGTAGGTGAGCGCGATGCACTGGCGCACCGCGGTCTCGTCAGTCAGCGCGAAAGGCGGTGGTCCGCCGGCATTCGACTTGCCGGCGGCAGCCGCGGCGCGCAATTCCCGCTGAAAGGCGGGCTCATGCGCGTCGACGTGATGGAAGCTCTTGGGCAGTGGGATCGTGGCCGGATCGTACAAGTCGAAATAGCAACCGGGCGGCGTGAACGGATGATGCGGGTCCGGGAACGAGCACTGCAGAAAGAATGGCTCGCCGCCCGACGTCTGCACATGGCGCTCCAGGTAGCCGATGGTTTCTTCTGCCACGAATGACGTGGGGTAGAGCTCCTCCGGCACCGCCGTCCGCCAAGCCTGCGGCGCGACGAGGCCGAGCGACGGCAGTGCGTTGCGCCAGCCGCGCAGGCTGTCGGGGTCCGCGGTGCGCTTCTTCAGCCAGCCGGTGTAGTGACCGTACACCTGGTCGCCGTGCCCGTCGGCAAAGCGCACGAAGTCGAAGCCGTAATACGGGCTCGGGACCGCTCGATCCGGATTCTCCATCCACTGCTTGCCGATCTCGACCTCATAGGCCGGACCCACCCGTCGGCGCCGGTTGGCCTCGCGCAGCTCGCTCGGCGGCAGCGCAAGACCGGCCTTCGCCTCGATGCGGTTCGGCACCGGATGGCTGGTCATGTCCTGAAGATGCGACTTGCCGATCAGCGCGGTGCGGTAGCCCGCGTCCCGCAACAAGTCGACGAAGGTCACGGCGTCGAGATCGAGCGGAATGCCGTTATGCCGCGAGCCGTTCACGGTCGGCATGCGGCCGGTCATCAGCACGATGCGGTTCGGCATGCAGATCGGACACGCGACGTAGAAATTCTTGAACCGCAGGCCATCGGCCGCCAGGCCGTCGATGTTCGGCGTCCGCACGATCGGATTGCCGTAGCAGCCGAGGTGATCGGCACGCTGCTGGTCGGTGATGAAGAAGAGAAAGTTCGGCTTGGCAGTCACGGCGGCGCGATCCTTGGTGATGCGTTGGACCGGAGTCGGTCTACCTCGTCATGCCCGACCTTGTCCCGACCATGACGAACCGTGGGTCAGTCGCATTGCCGGGGCATCACGGATTGATCTTGATGTCGGCGTCCTTGATGACCTTGGACCAGTGCGCAACCTCGTCGCGCACCAGCTTGCCGAACGCGTCCGGCGTTCCGCCGGCCGTATCGGCGCCGACCTTGGCAAAGGCGTCACGCACCTTGTCGAGCTTGAGCGCCTTGTTGACGGCGACGTTGACCCGCTCGACCACCGGCGCCGGCGTCCCGGACTTGACCAGGATGCCGGCCCAGTCCTCGCTGGCGAGCTTGGGATAGCCGGCCTCGACGATGGTGGGCACGTCCTTGAGCGCCGGCACCCGGTTCTGGCTCATCGCCACCAGTGCCCGCAGCTTGCCGCTGGCGATGAGATCGACCACCGCGACGGCGGTGATGAACTGATACGTGTTGGTGCCGTTGATGATGTCGGCGATCGCCTGCGGGTTGCCCTTGTAGGGCACGTGCAGCGTCTGCACGCCGGTCTCGAGCTTGAACAACTCCCCGAGGAGATGGGCGGGCGTTCCGAAGCCACCGGACGAGAACGTGTGCTTGCCGGGGTCGCGTTTGAGATGGGAGATGAACTCAGGCAGCGTCTTGGCGGGCGACGACTGCGAAACCACGAGAACATTGTAGGTCTTGCCGAGTTGGATGACCGGCACGAAGTCGGTCTCGACATGGAGCTTGGCGCTCGGAACCAGCGCCTGGGCTGCGGCGATCGGCGCGGTCACGGAGAACAGCGTGTAACCGTCGGCCGGCTGGCGCAGCACGTCGGCGGCGCCGATCGTCATCGCTCCGCCGGGCTTGTTCTCGACCACGACGGTCCAGCCCTCGGCTTCCGAAATCGCGTTGCCGACGATGCGGGCAAGAATATCGGGCGGCGCGCCGCCGGGCGTCGGCACCACGATCCGGATCGGCCGCGACGGATAAGCCTGCGCCAAGGCCGGACGAACGAAGGGCATGCTGAGTCCGGCCGCAGCCAGCCCTTTGAAGACCTCACGCCTGTTCATGGAGCTTCTCCCTGACTTTCTTGTTTCTTCGTTCTTGAGATTTACGGGGCTCTGCGACTCCCCTTCCCCACAAGGGCGAGGGAGCAGACCGAAATCGCGGCTCGATCAGCAAGCCACGAGCAATGTCCCGGAACTAGCACGACAGTGATCGGCCGGCGCGCGCCGATCAGCACAGCGCCGTCACCGCGCCGCGCTCGATGCGGAAGGCGCGCGAGAGCAGGTCGGCGACGTGCACCTCGTTCGATTCGGCGATCAGGATCGAGAGCCCCTGCGCCCTTGAGGTTGGCGATCACCTCGCCGAGCCGGCGCGCGAGCGCGGGCGCCAGCCCCTCGAACGGCTCGTCGAGCAGCAGGATGCGCGTGCCGGCCATCAGCGCGCGCGCCAGCGCCACCATCTTCTGCTGGCCGCCCGACAGTTCGAGCGCGCGCCGGTCGCGGAAACGCCGCGACCTCCGGCATGATCGAGAAAATCCAGTTCGAGCCGCTGCTCGGCGCCGTCGATCGTCGGTCGACCAGGTCGGCAGCCGGATGTTCTCCTCGACCGTGAACTCCGGCACCAGCCGGCGATCCTCCGGCATGTAGCCGATGCCGTGGGCGACGCGGCGGTGCGGCGGCAGCGCCAACAGGTCGACGTCGTCGAGCTCGGCCCTGCCGGTCGCCGGGATCGCGCCCATCAGGGCGCGCAGCAGCGTGGTCTTGCCGGCGCCGTTGCGGCCGATCAGGCCGCACATCTCGCCTTCGTCGAGATCGAGCGACGCGTCGCGAATGATCGGCACCGGGCCGATCGACGACGTCGAGGTCGGAGACCCTAAGCATGGGCGGCGCCTCGCCGCGCGCCGGCTTGGTGCCGCTGATCAGCGCCTGCACGCGCGCATCGGCGAGCGCCGCCGCCGGCGTGCCGTCGGCGATCACGGTGCCGTCGTAGAAGGCGAGCACGCGGTCGGCGAAGCGCTCGACGATCTCCATGTCGTGCTCGACGAACAGCACGGTGATCTTGCGGCTCTTCAGCGCCGACATCACCACGTCCATCAGGCCGAACTTCTCCTCGATCGAGATGCCGCTGGTCGGCTCGTCGAGCAGCAGCACGCGCGGCGAGCCCAGCGACCGCCATGGCGATGTCGAGCAGCTTGCGCACGCCCTGCGGCAGCGTGGAGGCCCGCGCGTCGCGGTAGGCGCGCGATGCGGAACAGCTCGATCGCGGCCTCGGCCTCGGCGACGCGTCTCGCGGCGACTTCGAGCGGCGCGAGTACGCGGGCCGAAGCACGCTGTCCGGCTCGCGCGCGATCGCGGCGGCCGCGCACATGTTCTCGAACACGGTGAGCGAGGGAAAAATCTGCGCCACCTGGAACGAGCGCGAGATGCCGAGCCGGGTGATCTCGCGCGACGGGCGGCCGGTGATGTCGCGGTCCTCGAACCGGATCGTGCCCTTGCGTCGGCCGCAGGTGGCCGGTGATCATGTTGACGAAGGTGGTCTTGCCGGCGCCGTTTGCGCCGATGATGCCGACGGTCTGCAGCGGCGGCACGTCGAGCGTGATGTCGCGCGCGGCCACGATCGAGCCGAAGGTCTTCTCCAGATCGCGGACCGAGAGGATCGCGCGTCATGCGCCGCCTCTCCGGCGGCGCCGCAGCCGGTGAACAGATCGAGCCGAGGCCCTCGGGCAGGAACAGGATCGTCAGCAGCAGCGCCGAGCCGAGGATGAGCTGCCAGGTGCCGGGCAGCAGATCGACCGCGATCGAGCGCACGAGCTCGAACACCAGCGAGCCGACGAAGGCGGCCGCCACCGAGCCGGCGCCGGCCAGGATGGTGACGAACACGAAGCCGCCGGAGGTCGTCCAGTAGGCCATGTTGGGATCGACGTGGCCGATCGCGAGCGCCGCCAGCGCGCCGCCGATGCCGGCCAGCACGCCGGCAATCACCAGCTTGAGGTGGATCAGGCGGTCGACCGAGACGCCGAGGAATTCGACGCGGATCTCGTTGTCGCGCATCGGCATCGCCAGCGCGCCGGCGACCGAGCGGAAATAGAGCGCCGACCAGCGAGCGCGGCGAGCGCCGAGAAGCCGAGCACCAGCCAGTAGAGCGCCAGGTTCAGCGCCGGCGCCGCTGCGGCGCGTAGCCGAGGAAGCGTCCCGGCTTCGACGTGGAAGCCGTCGGTCGAGCCGAGCGTCTCGGTCTTCACCAGCACGCCGTAGAGGATCATCGACATCGCGAGGCTGAGCATCGCGAAGAAGATGTCGCGATAGCGCGCCAGCAGGAATCCGCACCAGGAACGCCACGAGCCCGGCCGCCGCCGCCGCGGCCGCGATCAGTCACGAACACGTCCGCGCATCGGCGTGTAGCGGCCGAGCAGCGCCACCGCATAGGCGCCGATCGCGTAGAACAGCGCCTGCCCGAACGGCACGAGGCCCGGCGCGCCACAGGATGATGAGCCCGAGCACCACCAGCGCGTTGGCGAATGCGATGGTCGGCGAGCGAGACGAGCCAGGGCGGCAACGCACGGCGCCGCCGCCGCGACGGCGACGAAGGCGAGCGCGCCGAGCAGATGTCGGCGCGCCGACCAGCATCGCTCAGATCTTCCGCGGCTGCGCCTGGGTGAACAGGCCGTACGGGCGGAAGATCAGCACCAGCGCCATCACCGCGTAGATGACGAACAGCTCGAGCTGCGGAACGAGGTGCACGGCGGCGGCGCGGCAGAGGCCGACGATCAGCGCGCCGATCAGCGCGCCCTCGATCGAGCCCATGCCGCCGATCGCCACCACCGCGAAGGCGAGCACGATCACCTCGACGCCGATGCCGAGCGTCACCGAGATCTTCGGCGCCATCACGGCGCCGCCGAGCGCGCCCAGCATCGCGCCGATCACGAAGGTGACGGTGTAGACCACGGTGACGTTGATGCCGAAGGCGGCCGCGGTCTCGCGGTCGAAGATCACGACGGTGAGCAGACGGCCGTAGCGGGTGTACTTCAGCGCCCAATAGACCGCGATCGCGAGCCCGGCCGCGATCACGACCAGCAGCGATGTCGTAGTTCGACAGCGATAAGCTCGCCGATGTCGATACTGCCGGCCGCGACCATCGGCTGGTAGGCGCGCATAGGAACGCGGGCCCCAGATCAGCATGATCGACGTCTTCGAGGATCAGGAAGCACGCGTAGGTGACGAGGACGATCACCACTTCGTCCTTGCCGTAGACGAGGCGCAGGACGCCGCGCTCGAGCACGAGGCCGAGCACGAGCCCGATCGCCATCGCCACCAGGATCATGAACAGGAAGCCGCCGGCGTCCGGCAGCCCGCGGTCGAAGTAGATGCCGACCGCGGTCGCCGCGCCGTAGGCGCCGAAGGCATAGAACGAGCCATGCGTCACGTTGAGGATCTTCATCACGCCGAAGATCAGCGTGAGGCCGACCGCGACCAGGAACAGGTAGGCCGCGTAGACCAGGCCATCGGTCAGGATCGCGAAGGCGGTCAGCACGGCGGCCCCCACACGCTTCGAGATAGGATGGGATTGCGCCGCATCGCGCCCTCCCCCTGAAGGGGGAGGGTCGGGGTGGGGGTCCGATGCGACGGCTGCGCAGTTGATCAAGAACGACCCTCACCCGGACTGCTTCGCAGTCCGACCTGCCCCTTTCAGGGGGAGGTAAATGCCGGAGTGTCGCGGGGCGACGCTCGCTAGCACTTCGCGCCCTTCATGCCGTCCTTGAGCCACTCGTCGGAGTTGATGCCGGGCGGCGGGTTCACGCATTCGGCCGGGAAGCGCACGACGTCGACGATTTCGGGCTCGTTCTTCTGCTTGTTGAACCGGTAGGTGCCGTAGGCGGTTTCCTGGATGCCCTGATGGCCGTTGCCGAGCGCGAGCTTCACCGGACCGCTCGGTCGCCTCGTACGAGATGCCCTCGAACGCGGCGATGACCTCGTCGGTGGTCGGCTTGCCGCCGCCCTTATCCTTCTGCGCCTTCTCCCAGGCCACCTTCAGGCCGAGGATCGACAGCGCCATCTGGTAGGACGGATAGGTCGGCGGCGTGCCGTAGCGGTCGATGTAGATCTTGCGGAACCAGTCGTTCAGCTCGTCTGTCGGGCGCGAGCGGGCCGTTGCGGGCCGCGGGCGCCGATGATGGTGCCGTCCGGCATCTTGTCGCGCAGCCGCCACATCGACGCCTCGGCGGTGGTGCCGATCAGCGGCATGCGCTTGCTCAAGCCACGCGCACTGCTCTGGTAGATGAAGCCTTCGAGGTCGCCGTCCCAGAAGCTCGAATGCAGCGCCTGCGACTTCGAGGTCAGCAGCGTCGAAATCTCGGCGCCGAACTCGCCGGCGAACAGTTTCGGGAACAGTTCCTTGTCGACCTTCGCCTTCGGCGCCAGCACCTTCATGGCGCCGACGAAGTCGCGCCAGGAATCCTGGCCCCAGGCGTAGTTCTGGTTGATGCCGGAATAGAGGGTGACGTCCTTCTTCTTGGCGAGCAGGTAGCGCGCCGCGCCGGTGTTATCCATGGTGGCGTGCGGCGACGGCGCGGAACACGTATTTGCGCGGCTTCTCCTCGAAGATGCGCGGCGTGCCGCAGTCGTAGTAGCACGGTCAGCGCCTTGAGCTCCTCGGCGACCGGCGTGACCGCGAGGCAGTTGCCGGACGAGATGTAGCCGACGACGGCGTCGACCTGGTCGCGCTGCACGAGGTTGCGGAATTCGGTGACCACCTGGGCGGTCGAGCCGGCCTCGTCGACGTACTTGGTCTCGATCTTGGCGCCGCCGAGCCCGACCGTGTTGTAGGGCGCGGGCACCGTGCCGGCATTGAGCGCCTCGATCACGATCTCGGCGCCGTTGCGGCCCGGGACGCCGAACGGGCTCGCGGCCGGCCCGGTCAGGAACGACACGATGCCGACCTTGATCGGCGCAGCCGCCGGCGCGCGGCTGCTGGGCGGACGCGACCGTCGCCGAGGCCAACGCCAGTCCGGCGGCCAGACCAAACGCACCCAGGCGGTTTTGCAATGCGAGCCTTCATGCCATTCCTCCTTGTCGGACTTCCAGATGGCGTCCGAGCATTTCCCTGCGCTCAGCAAACGCGATCCCGGACGCCATATTCAACCGATTTTCCCTCGCCCGGCGGATGCTAAGATAGTCAAATCGTTCGCGCGCGATCCATGACGGTTCGACGCAACCTTGGGACTTGACATGACGACAACCAACAGCGGGCCACGTCCGCCGCAGCCCGCACAGACTGGCCGCGACGCGCGGCTTCTGAGCCGCCGAGGCGATCTGACCGGACCGACCGCCGGGCTCGCGCCCGGCTACGTGCAGGGCAACCTGGCGATCCTGCCGGCGGCGCTGGCGGGCGACTTCCTGCGCTTCTGCCATCTCAATCCCAAGCCGTGCCCGCTGCTCGCGACCTCGGCGCCGGGCGACTGGCGGCTGCCGTCGCTCGGCGACGACCTCGACATTCGCACCGACATTCCGCGTTACCGGGTGTTCCGCGACGGCGAGCTGGTCGATGAGCCGTACGACGTCCGCTCGCATTGGCGCGACGACCTGGTGAGCTTCGCGCTCGGCTGCTCGTTTTCGTTCGAGGAGGCGCTGATCGAGGACGGCATCGAGCTGCGCCACATCACCCAGGGCACCGCGGTGCCGATGTATCGCACCATCGTGCCGACCACGCCGGCCGGCCCGTTTCATGGCCCGCTGGTCGTCTCGATGCGGCCGCTGAAGCCGGCGGACGCGATCCGCGCGATCCAGATCACCACGCGGTTTCCGGCCGTGCACGGCGCGCCGATCCACATCGGCCGGCCCGACCTGATCGGTATCAAGGACATCATGAAGCCGGACTACGGCGACCCGGTGCCGATCGAGGACGACGAAATCCCGGTGTTCTGGGCCTGCGGAGTGACGCCGCAGTCGGTGGTCGCGACCGTGAAACCGGAATTCTGCATTACGCACTATCCGGGCAGCATGCTGGTCACCGACCGCCGCAACACCGAATTCGCCATCATGTGACGGCTAGTGTGGCGGATTTGACGTTCCTATCAGCATTGCGGCGAGTCCGTAGAGGAACGTCAAATCCAAAGCCACACTAGAATCATAGATTTGCTAGTGGTCCTCGGATTCCGAAGTTCGCAAACGAGGGTGCCGCACAATGATACGAACTTCGGAATCGGACCACTAGTGGCCTCATCGCGGGCGACTGCTCTCGACCCGTTGGATCGCAGCCGGCATGTCGTCCAGACCCGGATCGAGCGACAGCGCCATGCGGTAGTCGGCGAGCGCCCGGTCGAGGTTGCCCTTGACCTCGAGGCTCGCGCCACGGCCGCGATACGCCAGCGCCTGCCTGGGATCGAGCCTGATCGCGCGATCGAAGTCGTCGATCGCCTTGTCGTGGTCGCCGAGGAAGCTCAGGTGCGAACCGCGCCAGATATAGGCGGCGAGCAATTCGTCGCCGCTGGCCTTGCCGGACGCGATCAGGCTCGTACAGGCTTCGACCGCCGCCCGGTACGCACCGGAAACGTCCTGGCATACGACGGGGCCGGTGGCCGTGACAGCAGGCGCGGACGGCGGCAGTGCCGCCATCTTGGGCTCGACCCGCGCCAGGCCTTCCTTCGCCCATTTGTTGTCGGGTTCGATCGCCAGCGCACTCCGATATTCGGCAAACGCCCTGGGGAGATCGCCCTTCTGTTCGTAACCCTCGCCACGCGACGCAACATAGGTCGCGCTATTCGGGTTCAGGCGAATGGCATCGCTGTAATCCGCGATCGCCCGATCGTAGTCCTTCTTGTGATAGTAGTAGATGGTACCCCGAGAGAAGAAATTGCCTGAAGTCGTTCGGCAGCAGGCGGATGGCATGGCCATAGTCTGTAATCGCGGCGTCATACTGGTTCTTCGAGGAGTATGTGCTGGCGCGCCTGCTGTAGGCTTCGGCGTTGTTGGGATCGGCGCGAAGAGCGCTGCCGTAGTCCGCAATCGCGCGGTCATAGTCTCTCTTGCGGTTCTGATAGACGAAACCGCGGTCGACATACGCCTGCGCGAAATTGGGCGCGATCTTGATGGCTTCGCTCAGGTCCGCGATCGCGGCGTCAGCATTGTCTTTCTTGAAATAATTGAGCAACCCGCGTGTCGCGTAGATCTTGGCGAGATCGAGCCCGCGCAACTGGCGCGCCGCGATCGTCTTGGAACACGCTTCGAACACCGCCGGATCGTCGGAGAAGGTACAGGCTGGGGCCTGGGCCCTGGCATCGGATGTTGTCAAAGCCGCCGACAACACGACAAGCATCGCACCCGGCACAATCCTTCGCCGGCAACGTGTCTCGATCATCGCGGTTGCTCCGTTCAGTATCGGCCGGGGAGCTCCGGACGAACCCGCCTGGCGCCAATCACCGCAATATAATGCATTTTAGGAGATTGCTGGAAGCGCGGACAGGACGCATGCGCCCAGACGCCGCCGGTCCGCGCCGATCCGTCACGCATGCGCGCCCGCGCACCCACGCCTGTTCGCGTCGCCTCGAACGAGGACGTGGATGGACGGAGCGTCAGCGCGCCGGCGCCCGCCGGACGGTGCGGTCAGATCGCGGCGTCGATGCCGGCGACCGTCAGATTCGCGCCGGCATTGGTCGAGGTCAGCAGCCCCACGACCAGGCGCAGGAGCCGTAGCCGTAGGCGACCGGATAGTAGGCGTAGGTGTTGTAGGATGCCGCCGGATAGTAGGCGTAGCTGTAGGCCGGTGCCACATAAGCAACGCTCGCATAGGCCGCGCCGACGCCCAAGCCATAGTACGGGCGGTAGGCGGCGTAGCGATAGCCGCCCCAATACGGACGATAAGCGGCGTAGCTGTAGGCGTACGGCCGATAGGCGCGATAGCCATAGTACGGCCGGTAGGCCGCATACGTGCGATAGACCGGCGCGCGTACGCCATAGCCGCCGACCCCCCAGTAGTAGCCCCGCCGTTGCGCGTTGGCATCCTCTGGGATGAGGGTCAGACAGACGGCTCCAGCGGCCGCCAAGGTGGTCAACAACTTCATGCGGAACTCCCGTTAACGTGAGGTCTTATGTCTTGTGCGATGGAGCAGCGCCGCATCGCGCGACGGCCTCATGTGACGGGATAAGTGCGACCGACGGTTTAACCGCCCGAACCGTTTCACAACGTTCGAACAGATTTGCGGATCAGACTTAATTCAACGCCTGCAAAAACGATTCATTTGCAGCGAGCAAGGGTCCGCACTGCTGCATTGCAGTGCTTGCGCCGCATCATTTCGGCGGGCGCACTTCGACGCCGGCGCGGCGCTCGATCGGCTGCACGATGGTGGTGAGATCCTTGTCGGCGCCGATCTCGTCGCAGGCGAGCTTGAGCGCGCGCATCACGGCTTCGGCGACATCCATCGGGACGCCGAGCGTCTTGGCCTCGGATAGCGCCAGGGTCACGTCCTTCGCCATCAGCCCGTTGGTGAAGCCGAGGTTAAAGGTGCGCGGCACCACCATCTTGGGGAACTTGTTCTCGGTCGCAGTATTGCGGCCCGAGCCGGCATTGATGACGTCGAGCATGATGCGCGGGTCGAGCCCGGCCTTGACGCCCAGCACCATCGCCTCCGAGGTCGCCGCCATCGCGGCCGCGGACAGGTAGTTGTTGCAGAGCTTCATGGTCTGCCCGGCGCCCGGCCGCTCGTCGACGAAGAACACCTTGCCGATCACGCCAAGAGCTGGCTCCACGAGCTCGACCTCGGCACGCGGCCCCGACACCATCACGGCGAGCGTGCCCTTCTCGGCGCCGGAGACGCCGCCACTCACCGGCGCATCGATCTGAACGATCTCGCGCTCCTTCAGGATGTCGAAGATGCGCTGCGCCATCACCGAACCGGTGGTGGACAGGTCGACGAAGCGGCGGATGCGGTTGCCCTCGATCAGCCCGCCCTTGCCGGCCGCGACCGCATGGACGATGTCGGGCGTCGGCAGCGACGCCATCACGGTGTCGGCGCGGTCGGCAAGCTCGCGCACCGATTGGGCGCGTTCGGCGCCGAGTGCGACCAGCTTGTCGACCGGTTCCGTGTCGGGTGTCGAACACCATGACCCGATGGCCGGCCTCCAGCAGGCGGCGAACCATCGGGAAACCCATGTTGCCGACGCCGATGAAGCCGATATCCATGCCGCCCTCCCCCTGAATTGTGGTGCCGTGACTGTATGGATGCGCGATCCGCGGCGCAATTTGTCACCGGAATGCTGCCTACGGCAGCTTGTGCAGCGCACAATAAAGATGCATCGGCCTGCCTGTAACAGGGCAACGGCAGGTTTCGTCCGGTCCGCTAGCGGCTCGATTTTATCGAGATATCATATTGAAATTAAAGCGTAATCCAAAATTTCACGACGTTGGCATGGGGCTTGAAAGGATACGGTGCCTGGCTGCCGGCCGGTGCCTGCGCGCGCATGCGCGGCGTTCGACCGGCCTGACCGGACGATGCGCCAACAGGGACCCCCATGACCGAACCGACGACCCGCAAGCCGAGCCTTCGTCAGCTCTCACGCCGCGCCTTTCTCAAGCGCTCCGCCGCTACCGCTTCGGCGGTCGCGCTCACCGAGTCGATCCGCATGGCGTTTCCGGCCGGCGCACATATCGCGCAGGCGGCCGGACCCGAGGTGAAGAAGGCGATCCTCGGCTACATCGCACTGACCGACGCCTCCTCGCTCGTCATCGCGAAGGAGAAGGGCTTCTTCGCCAAGCACGGTGTGCCGGACGTCGAAGTCGCCAAGCAAGCCTCGTGGGGCGCGACCCGCGACAACATCTCGCTCGGCTCGGAAGCGAACGGCATCGACGGCGCGCACATCCTCTCGCCGATGCCGTATCTCATTTCCACCGGCAAGGTGACGCAGAACAACGTGCCGACCCCGATGTATCTGCTGCTGCGGCTCAATCTCGATGCGCAGGCGATCTCGGTCACGAACGAACTCAAGGACCTCAAGATCGGGACCGACGCTTCCCGCTCAAGGCCGCTTGGGCGGCCAAGAAAGCTGCCGGCAAGGAAGTGAAGGTCGCGATGACCTTCCCGGGCGGCACGCACGACGTGTGGGTGCGCTACTGGCTCGCCGCCGGCGGCATCGATCCCGACAAGGACATCTCGCTGATCACCGTGCCGCCTCCCCAGATGGTGGCGAACATGAAGGTCGGCAACATGGACGCCTTCTGCGTCGGCGATCCGTGGCACGAGCAACTCGTCAACCAGGGCATCGGCTACACCGCCTGCACCACCGGCGAGATCTGGTCGAAGCACCCCGAGAAGGCGCTCGGCATGCGCGCCGCCTGGGTCGACAAGAATCCCAACGCGACGCAGGCGATCCTCATGGCGGTGATGGAAGCGCAGCAGTGGTGCGAGAAGATGGAGAACAAGGACGAACTCGCCGCCATCACCGGCAAGCGCCAGTGGTTCAACGTCCCGGTCAAGGACATGATCGGGCGCCTCAAGGGCAATATCGACTACGGCAACGGACGCGTCGAAAACGGCAGCAAGCAGTACATGAAATTCTGGAGCGAGCACGCCTCGTATCCGTTCAAGAGCCATGACGCCTGGTTCGTCACCGAGGATATCCGCTGGGGCAAGTTCGAGCCGACCACCGACATCAACGCGCTCGTCAACAAGGTCAACCGCGAAGACCTCTGGCGCAGTGCCGCCAAGACGCTTGGTGTGGCTGCCGCCGACATTCCGCCGACGTCCTCGCGCGGCAAGGAGACGTTCTTCGACGGCAAGGTGTTCGATCCCGACAATCCGGGCGCCTACCTCAAGAGCCTAGCCATCAAGCGCGTCGAGGTGTGACGCGCGCGTCGCGAGGCCGCTGCTGTGCGGCCTTGCTCTAGCTAGCTGCTGACGGAGACCGGGAATGAATATGCCACTCCTTAAGACCGAGCCCGGCGTAACGCTGCCGCCCGCTCAGGCGGCGGCCGTGCTGCCGCTCAAGGTCTCGCGGCCGAGCTTCCTCAAGACGAAGCTCCGGCCGCTGCTTTGGGCGATCGCGGCGCGCGTGGTTCCGCCGCTGGTCATGCTCGCGCTGCTCCTGACGGTCTGGCAGATCCTCTGCATGAAGCCCGGCGCGACGCTGCCCTCGCCGACGAAAATCTGGACTGAAGCCCACGACCTCATTGTCGATCCGTTCTTCGTCGCCGGTCCGCAGGACATCGGGCTCGGCTGGCGGGTGCTGGTCTCGCTGCAGCGGGTTGCGGTCGGCTACGGCCTGGCCGGCCTGTTCGGCATTCTGCTCGGCGCCATCATCGGCCAGTCGGTCTGGGCCATGCGCGGCCTCGATCCGATCTTCCAGGTGCTGCGCACGATCTCGCCGCTCGCCTGGCTGCCGATCTCGCTCGCCGCGTTCCGCGACAGCCAGCCGTCCGCGATCTTCGTGATCTTCATTACTGCGGTATGGCCGATCATCATCAACACCGCGGTCGGCATCCGCAACATCCCGCAGGACTATCGCAACGTCGCGGCGGTGCTGCGGCTCAATCACATTGAGTTCTTCTACAAGATCATGATCCCGTCGGCGGCGCCGTACATCTTCACCGGGTTGCGCATCGGCATCGGCCTGTCGTGGCTGGCGATCGTCGCGGCCGAGATGCTGACCGGCGGGGTCGGCATCGGCTTCTTCATCTGGGACGCCTGGAACTCCTCGCGCCTCTCCGACATCGTGGTCGCGCTGGCTTATATCGGCGGCGTCGGGTTCTTGCTCGACCGTCTGGTCGCCGCGGTCGCCACCGTCGTCACCCGCGGCACGGCGTCCAACTGAGGAGATCGGCGATGAAGAATTATCTGAAGATCGACCACATCTCCAAGACCTTTACGCGCGGCAATCAGGAGACCGTCGTTCTCCAGGATGTCACGCTGGCGATCGATCGGGGCGAGTATGTCTCGATCATCGGCCACTCCGGCTGCGGAAAGTCGACGCTGCTGAACATCGTCGCCGGGCTGGTGCCGGCGACGATCGGCTGCGTGCTGCTGGAGGAGCGCGAGGTCAACGATCCCGGCCCGGACCGCGCCGTCGTGTTCCAGAACCATTCGCTGCTGCCATGGCTCACGGTTTACGACAACGTCAAGCTCGCGGTCGACAAGGTGTTCTCCGGAAAGAAGTCGCGCAGCGAGCGCCACGACTGGGTGATGCACAACCTCGACCTCGTGCAGATGGGCCACGCCAAAGACAAGCGGCCGGCCGAAATCTCCGGCGGCATGAAACAGCGCGTCGGCCTGGCCCGCGCACTCGCGATGGAGCCGAAGGTGCTGCTGCTCGACGAGCCGTTCGGCGCGCTCGATGCGCTCACCCGCGCGCACCTGCAGGATTCGGTGATGGCGATCCACGCCAAGCTCGGCAACACGGTGCTGATGATCACGCACGACGTCGACGAGGCGGTGCTGCTGTCGGACCGCATCGTGATGATGACCAACGGCCCGGCGGCGAAGATCGGCGAAGTCCTCGAAGTGCCCCTGGCGCGTCCGCGCCGTCGTCTCGAACTCGCATCGAACTCGGTCTACCTGAAGTGCCGGCAGCGCGTGCTCGAATTCCTTTACGAGCGCCACCGCTTTATCGAAGCCGCCTGACGGATCGGCGCGCCCTTGCACGGTTCGTTACGCCTGGCAAGTGCGGCGCGACCAAAAAATTGCGCGCGGCAGGAAATTTGCCGCATGCCGCCATGTGTCGGCTCGTCTAGGCTGTCCTCGCAACCATGGGAGGATGCACACATGTTCCTGACGCAGATCCGCGAATGGAGTCAGAAACGAAAGCTTCGTGAAATGCTGCTGGATCCGCGTTCCGCGCGGGGCTACCGCTCGGTGACGCAACTCGAAAAGGGCATCGGCGCCGACAGCCCGACGACCGAGCGATTGCTGATCAGCATCGGCGCGCGTAAGGCCGATGCCGCCGAAGAGTGGACACTGAAGCCGGTTGAAGAGAAAGTCTGACCGGACCGAACGGCGCGGCCGCGCGCCTTTCCCGTTCCAAGTCCAATTGCTGGACATTGAACGCGCCCGCACCAACGGGCGCGAACGATAGCGGTCATACGAATTTCTGATGGCGCTCGATACAGACGCGCAGCACCTCATCGGGTTCGCGCTTCCACCAGTTATTGCCGGATAGAATTTCCACCTCGCAATGGCCGCGATAGCCGGCGGCCTCGACCTTTGCGCGCACGGCCCGCAGGTCGATCACGCCATCGCCCATCATGCCGCGGTCGAGCAGAAGGTCGGTGGTCGGCACCAGCCAGTCGTTGACGTGATAGGCCACGATGCGGCGGCCCGCGCGCGCGATCTGCCGCGCAAGGTCGGGATCCCACCAGACGTGATAGACGTCGACCGCGACACCTGCGCCCTCGCCCAACTCATCGCACAGGTCGAGCGCCTGGCCGAGCGTGTTCACGCAGGCGCGGTCGGCCGCGAACATTGGGTGCAGCGGCTCGATCGCCAGCGGGATGCCGGCCTGCCGTGCGTACGGCAAGAGCGCCGCGATGCCGTCGTGCACCTGGCGGCGCGCATCGGCGAGGTCGCGCGAGCCTTTCGGCAAACCGCCGACCACCAGGACCAGGCACTGCGCGCCGATGGCGGCCGCCTCGTCGACGGCGCGGCGGTTGTCGTCGAGCGCGGCGCGGCGGCCGGCTTCGTCGGACGCGGGAAACATCCCGCCGCGGCAGAGGCCGGTGACGGTGAGGCCCTGCGCCCGGATCAGTTGTCCGGCGCGCACAGGGCCGCAGGCCTGCACGATGTCGCGCCACGGCGAGATCGCGCCGATGCCGGCGCGCGCGCAGCCTTCGACCAGTTGCTCGAGCGACCACGCCTTCACGGTCATCGAGTTGATCGACAGCAGCGAGCGGTCGTTGGAGAGATCACGCATTGCACTTCACGCTTCTTGTCATACGGCGCGCCCTCTCCGCTCCCTCCCCCCACGCAGCGAAGCGGAGTGGTGGGGAGGGCTGGGGTGGGGGGTGCTTCGCCACGAAGAAAGAATGCCCCCCACCCCTTGTATCTGTCCGAATTGCCGTCGGGCGTATTGTTTTGATGGCGGGTGCGGGCGGGAGACCGATACTCCTTTGGTCCTCGAAGACCGTGGGAGAGCTGGGCTCTCCGTCCGTAGTTCCAAGAACCCGAACAGCCGTTTGGTCCGCCAAGCGAGACCGTATTTGCAAGGACGGGTCATGGAACAGGTGTTTGTCGGTATCGATGTGGCCAAGGACCGGCTGGACGTTCATGTGCGGCCGGGCGGCGAGGCCTTTGCGGTGGCGCGCGACAGCGAAGGCCTTGCGGCGTTGGTCGAACGGCTCGGCGCTGTTCGGCCCTATCTTGGTTGCGCTGGAAGCCACCGGCGGCTTCGAAACGGTGGTGGCGGCAGCTCTGGCGGCCGAACGTTTGCCGCTGGCTGTGGTCAATCCGCGTCTGATCCGTGAGTTTGCCCGAGCGGCGGGCCAGCTGGCCAAGACGGATAGCTTGGATGCCCGCATCATCGCGCTGTTCGCCGAGCGGATGCGCCCGGAGCCGCGGCCGTTGCCCGACGAACAGACCCAGGCCCTGGCCGAACTGGTCGCGCGGCGGCGCCAGATCGTCGAGATGATGACGGCAGAGCGTAACCGGCGGCGTTACCTGACCAACCGCCGGCTGCTGAAGAGCATCGATCGCCTGCTCAAAGTCCTGCAACAGGAGCTTGTCCGATCTGGAGCAGGATCTCGACGACACCATCCGCGGCACGCCGGCCTGGCGCGAGACGCGAGGACCTGCTGACCTCGGTTCCCGGCGTCGGCGACACGCTCGCCCGCACGCTGATCGCCGATCTGCCGGAACTTGGCCGTCTCGACCGCAAGCAGATCGCCTCTCTCGTCGGCGTTGCTCCGTTCAATCGTGACAGCGGCACTCTGCGCGGCAGACGCACGATCTGGGCAGGCCGCGCCAAGGTTCGCAGCATGCTCTACATGGCCGCCTTGGTCGCCAGCTCACCACAACCCCGTACTTGCAAGCCTTCTATCAACGTCTCCTCGCCGCTGGAAAGGCCAAGAAGCTCGCCTTGGTCGCCGTCATGCGCAAGCTGCTCATCATCCTCAACGCCATCCTCAGGGATCGACGTCCATGGCAAAACGCTTGACTAACAAGACAGCCGCTGACCCCTCCCCACCGCTCGCAAGGGCTCGCGGGGGGAGGGGAACCGAAACAGCGCGCCTCTCACCGAAGAAGCTTAGGGCCAATCTCCGTGCACTCCTCACGCCGCGATGCCGCGCGTCGCCATGACGGCGCGCATGCGCGTCGCGGCGCGGTCGGGATCGGCGAGCAGGCCGGCCGCGTCGGCGAGCCGGAACAGCTCGGCGAGATGCAGCGTCGAGCGCGCGCTCTCCTGGCCGCCGACCATGGTGAAGTGATCCTGCAGGCCGTTGAGATAGGCCATGAACACCACGCCGGTCTTGTAGAAGCGGGTCGGCGCCTTGAAGATGTGGCGCGACAGCGGAACGGTCGGCGCCAGGATGTCGTGGAACGGCTTCGTGTCGCCGCGCGTCAAGCGCGCCGAGCGCCGCCGCGGCGGCCGGCGCGATCGCGTCGAAGATGCCGAGCAGCGCATCGGAGTAGCCGCTCGTCGTCGCCGGCGATCAGTTCGGCATAGTTGAAGTCGTCGCCGGTATACATGCGCACGCCTTGCGGCAGGCGGCGGCGCATGGCGATCTCCTTGTCCTTGTCGAGCAGCGAAATCTTCACGCCGTCGACCTTGGCGGCGTTGTCGGCGACGACGTCGAGCGCGACCGTCCATCGCCGCATGATGGTCCGCGTGACCCCAGTAGCCGGCGAGCGCCGGATCGAACATCTCGCCCAGCCAGTGGATGATCACGGGCTCCTTCACCTGGCCGAGGATGCGGCCGTAGACCTTGGCGTAGTCGTCGGGCGAGCGCGCCGCCTTGACCAGCGCGCGGCACGCCATCAGGACGATCCGGCCGCCGAGCTTCTCGATCGCCGCGCATTGCTCCTCGTAGGCGCGGATGACGTCGTCGATGGTGACGCTGGCGGACGGTTCGAGATGGTCGGTGCCGGCGCCCGAGCCGATCAGCGCGCCGGGAAAGTCCTTCGCGTGCGTCGAGGCTGCGGCGGATCAGTTCGAGCGACGTCGGCCAGTCCATGCCCATGCCGCGCTGCGCGGTGTCCATCGCTTCGGCGACGCCGAGGCCGAGCGACCACAGGTGCCGGCGGAATGCGATGGTGCGCTCCCAGTCGATCGCGGCATCGAGCCAGGGATCGGTGTCGGCGAGCGGATCGGCCACCACATGCGCGGCCGCATAGGCGATGCGGTTGAACGGCGGCGTCGTCGCCGGGAGCGCGCTGGCGGCTTCGTCGTGTAGGGCGCGAGCCTGCCGCCGGCGATCGGGAGATTGAGCGTGGGCATCAGTGGGTCTCTCGGTCTTCACCCTCCCCTGGAGGGGGAGGGTCGCTCGCCGAAGGCGAGCGGGGTGGGGTGAATTGCGAAGTGAACTGTTCACCCCACCCCGGCTCGCTACGCTCGCCGACCCTCCCCCTCCAGGGGAGGGTGAAGAGAGACTGCCCGCGCCTCTGCATCTTCACACCTTCAGCGGCGGGATGTCGATCCAGCGCCGCTCCTTCCAGCTCTGCAGGCCGGCTTCGGCAAGCTGCACGCCCTTGGCGCCTTCGAGCAGCGTCCATTTGAACGGCGCGCCGTCGTAGAGGTGGCGGATGAACATCTCCCACTCGGCCTTGAAGCCGTTGTCGTAGGTGCCGCCGCCGGGCACCTCGCTCCAGGTCTCGAAGAACTTGATCGGCTGCGGCACGTCCGGGTTCCACACCGGCCGCGGCGTGTTCACCCGCGCCTGGCTCCAGCACTTCTGCAGTCCGGCGACCGCCGAGCCGTGCGTGCCGTCGACATGGAAGGTCACGAGATCGTCGCGCCGCACGCGCGTGCACCACGAGCTGTTGATGTGCGCGATCACGCCGCCGGCGAGCTGGAAGGTCGCGTAGGCGGCGTCGTCGACGTCGGCCTTGTAGGGCTTGTCGTTCTCGTCCCAGCGCTTGGGAATGTGGGTCGCGCCGAGGCACGACACGCTCTCCACCTCGCCGAACAGGTTGTCGAGCACGTAGCGCCAGTGGCACAGCATGTCGAGGATGATGCCGCCGCCGTCCTTCTTGCGGTAGTTCCAGGACGGCCGCTGCGCCGGCTGCCAGTCGCCCTCGAACACCCAGTAGCCGAACTCGCCGCGCACCGAGAGGATGCGGCCGAAGAAGCCGGAATCGATCAGCATCTTGAGCTTGAGCAGGCCGGGCAGGAACAGCTTGTCCTGCACCACGCCGTGCCTGATGCCGGCCTTCTTGGCGCGCGCGCACCAGGTCGAGCGCGTCGGCGAGGGTGTCGGCGCTCGGCTTCTCGCAATAGATGTCCTTGCCGGCGGCGATCGCCTTGCTGCATCAGCTTGGCGCGCAGCTTGCGTGGTGGCGGCGTCGAAGAACAGCGTGTCGTCCTTGTTCTTCAGCGCGGCGTTGAGGTCGGTGGTCCAGCGCGTCGATGCCGTGCGCCTTGGCGAGCCGCTCGAGCTTGCTCGGCATTGCGGCCGACCAGGATCGGGTCGGGCATCACCCGGTCGCCGTTCTTGAGCGCGACGCCGCCCTGCGTGCGGATCGCGACGATCGAGCGGATCAGATGCTGGTTCATTCCCATGCGGCCGGTGACGCCGTTCATGATGATGCCGAGACGTTGCTGCGCCATTTCTCTATTTCCTTGTCAATCGACTCTCGCGACTCTGTGCGCATCCGAGACATTACTCCATCCCCAGCAGGCGATAAATCCGCCGGGTGTATTCGCCGAATTTCTCGCTGCGTCTTCATGTCGAGCGTGCGCGGATGCGGCAGCTCGACCCGGAAGTTGTCCGCCATGCGCGCCGGTCCGGCGGTGAGCACGACCACGCGGGTGCCGAGGAACACCGCCTCGGTGATGCCGTGGGTGACGAACACGATGGTCTTCTTCGCCTCCTCCCAGATGCGCAGCAGCTCGAGGTTCATCTTCTCGCGCGTGAGCGCGTCGAGCGCGCCGAACGGCTCGTCCATCAGGATCAGCTTGGGATCGTGGATGAGCGCGCGCGCGATCGCGGCGCGCTGCTGCATGCCGCCGGACAGCTCGTAGGGGTACTTGTCCTCGTTGCCCTTGAGCCCGACCAGCGCGAGCAGATCGCGGGCCCGCTCGCGGCTCGCCGCCATCGGCAGGCCGAGGATTTCGGCCGGCAGCAGCACGTTGTCGATCGATGCGGCGCCACTTCAGCAGCAGCGGCTGCTGGAACACCATGCCGATGTCGCGCGACGGATCGAACGGCTGCGTCGGCCGAGCCGATCGTCACGTCGCCGGAATCGTAGGAGTGCAGGCCGGCGAGGATTTTCAGCAACGTGGTCTTGCCGCAGCCCGACGGGCCGACCAGCGAGACCAGCTCGCCGGCCTCGACGTCGAACGTCGCCTCCGAGATGGCGAGAAATCCGCTCGCCGCGGGTGCGGTAGGTCTTCTGCACGCCGGCGAGATGGATGAACGGTTCGCCCATGGTCCGTCTATTGAGATGCCGCGCGTCGCGCACGACCAGCAGGCGTTCGAGCGCCGAGCACAAGCCCGTAGAGCACCATGCCGATCAGCGTGATCAGGATCACCGCCATGAACATGGCGGCGGTGTCGAGCGTGACCTGCACCTGCAGCATCAGGTAGCCGAGGCCGCGGTCGGAGCCGAGGAACTCGCCGACGATGGCGCCGGCGACCGCCAGGATGGCGGCGACCTTCATGCCGGAGAAGATGTAAGGGCAGCGCGCCGGGAAGCTGAATCTTGGTGAACATCTGCCAGCGCGAGCCCTTGAGCGTGCGCACGAGATCGAGCAGGTCGGGCTCGACCTCGCGCAGGCCGCGCGCCGTGGTCAGCACGATCGGGAAGAAGCAGATGGCGAACGCCATCATGATGTTGGGTCCGATGCCGTAGCTGAACCAGACGATGATCAGCGGGCCGAGCGCGACCTTCGGGATCATGTTGAGGCTGACCAGCAGCGGCATCGCCGCCATTTCGAGCCGGCGGAACCAGGAGAACAGCAGCGCAATGCCGATGCCGACGACGACCGCCAGGATGTAGCCGCCGAAGATCTCGATGGCGGTGACGGTGATGTTCTCGCACCCAGCGATAGTTCGGCACGAGCAGCGCGTGCAGCGTCGTCGTAGGGCGACGGCATCACGAACTTCGGCACCTCGCCGAGCTTGACGAACAGGTACCAGGCCACGATCAGCGCCAGATGGCTCACGATCGCGAGCCCGTAGCGCTGCAGCGTCTGCGGGTTGATCGCACCGCTCACCCCTTACGTCGTTGTCACCGGCATTATGAGGCCATGTACCGCAGCCAAGCCGCTTGCGTCCCCTCCCGCTTGCGGGAGGGTAGGAGGCAGGCGACGGCATTGGTGCAGCTCACCCCCTCCCACCCCTCCCCGTAAACGGGGGAGGGAGCGCACGCCTCGCCGGACAACTTCAACTCCTCGCGCTCAGCACGCATTTCGCCATCACGCCAGCCACCGATCCGAGATTGGCGCGGACGAAGGCGTCATCGTTGAGATGCGGATAGGCCGCGTAGACGCGGTCGATCTCCTCCTTCTGGCCCGGCCCCAGCGTCTCGTTCGGATCGAGGCACCAGATGCCTTCCAGCAGTCCCTGCCGGCGCAGGATTTCGTGGCAGCCGGCGATCACGCCGTGAAAATCGTTGGCGACGTCGAAGATCGCCGCATTGCAGTCGGTGACCTGCGCGTCGAGCGCGAGCAGATCGTGCCGGCACGCGTGCCGTCAGTCGACTGCGCGTGCACGCGCTCGAGCAATTCGACGGCGCGCTTGCACCCACACGCTCCAGTGTCCGAGCAGCCCGCCCTTGATGCGTACCGTCACCGGCCCGCCGTGGTCGGCGACCGTGAACGGCGTCAGCAGGTCGAGCACGATGTGGTCGTCGTTGCCGGTATAGAGCGTGACGCGCTCGGCGGCGCCGGCCTCGACCACGCCGCGCACCACGTCGAGCGTGCGGTAGCGGTTGAACGGCGCGATCTTGATCGCCACCACGTTCTCGATCGCGGCGAAGCGCCGCCAGAACGACACCGGCAGCACGATGCCGCCGACGGCGGGCTGCAGATAGAAGCCGATCAGCGGAATCTCGTGCGCCACCGCCTGTGCGTGCGCGATCAGCTCGTCCTCGGACGCGCCCTTCATGGCGGCGAGCGACAGCAGCCCGGCGTGATAGCCGAGATCGCGCGCGAGCTCCGCCTCCTGCGCCGCCTGCGCGGTGCGGCCGGCGAGCCCTGCGATCATGATCGGCGCGTGTCGGTCCAGTCGCGCGCGGCTGCATCGCGAGTTCCAGCACCGGCCGGTAGAGCCCGACGTCGCGGATCGCGAACTGCGTGGTGTGCACGCCGACCGCGAGCCCGCCCGCGCCGGCATCGAGATAGTAGCGCGTGAGCGCACGCTGCCGCCGGCGGTCGAGCTTGCGCCCGGCGTCGAGCGCCAGCGGATGCGCCGGGATCACGACACCGCGCCGCAACGCGGCCAGCACCTCCGGGGGCCAATCCTGCCAGCGCAAGCCCATCGTCCGACTTTCGTCTAAGCAGCGTTTCCGGCCGTCGCGGCACGGTCTACCCGGGTGAATCCGCAGCGGCGTCCGGTCGCGGCCGCGATGTTGACACGGCGGAGACGGCAATCCTATCGTCCACGACAATCAAGCAGCTACCATGAAGCTTCGCTGTGCGTCGAGAACCGGCGAGACCGCCGGCCGCCGCAGCATCAACTCCGGAGCTCAGCATGAGGACTATCGCGAAATTCGCCTTCGCGGCGCTGCGCCGGCATTGCGCTCGGCGCGTCCCCGGCTGTCGGCGCAGAAGATCACGTTCACGCTCAACTGGGTCGCCGGCGGCGATCACGCGCCGTATTTCTATGCGCAGAAGATGGGCTGGTACAAGCAGGCCGGCCTCGACGTCGATTTCGAGACCGGCCGCGGCTCGGCGGCGTCGGCGCAGAAGGTCGGCGCCGGCCAGTCGCAGCTCGGCCTGTCCGACATGGCGGGCGTGCTGCTGTTCCGCGGCAAGGGCGCCGACCACGTCGGGCTGATGAACGTCTATGCCAACTCGCCGCAGGGCATGTATTGGCTGAAGAGCTCCGGCATCAACAGCGTCAAGGATCTCGCCGGCAAGAAGATCGGCAATCCGGCCGGCGACGGCGCCCGCACCATGTGGCCGGCGCTGGCCAAGAAGGTCGGCATCGATCCCGAACTCGGTGACCTGGGTCAACATCGACGCCAACGCCAAGCTCGGCGCGCTCAAGGCCAAGACCATCGACGCCACCACGTCGTTCTTCAACCTGCACCACGTGTTCGCGCGCGAGCTCGGCAGCGACATGGGCTTCCTGGCGTGGAAGGACGCCGGCGTGAATCCGTACGGCAACTCGATCATCGCCAACGCGCGCCTGGCTCAAGGCGCAACCGCGACAAGGCCGACAAGTTCGTCAAGATCACGCAGAAGGCGTTCGCCGACTGCACCAAGAAGCCCGATCCCTGCATCAAGGCGCTGGTCGAGGCCAACGGCGCGCTGCAAGTTACGACAACGAGCTGCTCAACTGGCATCTCGTCACCATCCTGATGAGCGACGACATCTCGCGCACGTCGCGCTCGGCTGGCACGACGACAAGCGCATGGCCGACGACTACAAGCTGGTCGACGAATATCTGAAGATGGAAAAGCCGCTACGACATCAAGACGGCCTACACCAACGAGTTCCTCGACAAGAGCGTGAAGATGCCGCCGATCAATCCGCCGAAGCTGTATTGATCTCGACTCATCGCATCTTGCCAAGAGCGGGGTGTTGCGTCTGCGCCCTCTCCCCAAGGGGCGCGGGCGCAATCATAAGCGTCGCGTAGCTCACCCGAACTCCGGGCCCGACCACCGCAAAGGTGCGCGCCGCGTCGTCGAAGCGCTGCGCTGCGGCCGTAGCAGCATGCGGGTGAGCGGCCGCTGCGGCGCGAAGCCGCGCGCTTCGAGCCAGCCGCGAATCGCCGGTCTTGGCGTCGGCGAGATCGATGTAGATCGGCCCGTCGAGCGCAGTCGAGCGCGCGCGCCAGCAGCGCGCAGCGCGATCGCATCGTCCTCGGCGACCAGCGGCCCGACTTGCGCGCAGGTGCGCCCGTCGCGGCCGAGCAGGAAGCCGACGACGCGGCCGTCGCGCTCGCGCGACGAGCTCGGCCGCCGGCAGCCGACCGCGCAGGCGCGCCAGCACGCGCGCTGCGGTCGGCGCCGAACGCGGCCGCGTCGATAGGCGCAGAGCTGCTGGCCAGACCGCGTCGGCGATCGGCGCGAACGACGATGCCGGCGGCGGCCGGCGCGGTCCTCCAGCCGCGGCCCGCGCTCGCGCAGCGTCAGGCGGTGAAAGCCCCACGCGTCCTCGAAGCCGAGCGCGCGATAGACCGTCGCGGCCGTCCGGCGTGGCGTCGAGCACCGGCACCACGCCCGCGCGCGGCGAGATCGTCGATCGCAGCGGCGCATGCAGCCGGGTCGCCGAGCCCGCGGCGGCGATACTCGCCCGCGACCAGCACCATGCTGATCCAGGCGAAGCCGCCGATACGGCAGCGTCGCGGCGGTCGCGATCACGCGGCCGCCGCTCGTCGCGCTCGGCATAGACCGTGCCGAGCTCGAGGAAGATGCGCCAGTCGGCGGCGATCTGGTTCCAGCCGGCCTCGCGCACCAGCGCGTCGGCGTCGTCGAGGTCCGCCGGCCGCAGCAGCGCTCGGTGTCGAGCGCAGGTCAGAACTGGCCATCGCGCGTATCGTAGTGGGTGTCCTTGCCGAGGCTCGGCAGGCCGCGCCCGACCCAGTCCGCGGTCCAGTCGATCGAGCCGCGCCAGCGGCACGCGCGGATAGCCGAACAGCCGCATCGCCTCGCGCGGTGTTGACCAGCCAGCCGTCGGGCGCCTCGACGCCGGTGAACACCGGCGCCTTGCCGAAGCGTTGCGCCGAACGCCTGCGCGAGCCAGCGGACGCTGACGGTCTCCGGACCGCTGACATTGAGCGGGCTCGACGGCACCGTGCAGTGGGCGAGCGCGCGCAGCACCATGGCGTTGGCGTCGCCCTGCCAGATCACGTTCACGTGGCCGGTGGCGAGATTGATGGTCTTGCCCGTTGAGCACGCGCGTGGCGACGTCGTGCAGCACGCCGTAGCGCATGTCGATCGCGTAGTTGAGCCGGATGATGCGGCCGGGCGTGCCGCGCGTGCGCGAGAAATACTGGAACATCGCCTCGCGCGCGACGCAGGAATTGGCGTAGGCGCCGGGCGGCGGCGTCGCCGGCGTCGCTTCGGTGGCGCCGCCGTGCATGCACGTTGACATACGGATAAACGCAGCCGGTCGAATAGGCGACGATGCGCGAGCCCGCGAACGCTTCGGCGACCAGCGCCGGCACGTGCGCGTTCATCGCCCAGGTCAGGTCCTCGCTGGCCGGACGAGCCGAACTTGCGGCCGGCCATGAACACCACGTTGGCGAGCTTCGGCAGCGCCTCGATCTGCTTGCGGTCGAGCAGGTCGGCCGCGATGCATTCGATGCCGGCGGCGGTGAGCTCTCGCGCAGGCCCGGCTCGCTGAAGCGGGCGACGCCGACGACGCGCTTGCCGCGGCGCGGCGCGCTTGGCGAGCCGCGCCAGCGTCGGACCGATCTTGCCGCCGACGCCGAGGATGATGAGGTCGCCGCGAGCGCGCCGAACTCGGCGGTCAGCGCCCGGCGACGGCGCCGTCATCACCTCTTCGAGGTGCGCGACGTCGCGGAAGCGGTCCGGTAGCCCGGCGGTCGGTTCGGCCATGCGGCGGTGTCCTTTGGAATAAGTCCGAATTGTAGTTACCGCGAATACGCCGCAGCAAGCGTACGGTACCGGGCCGCCAATCGGCGGCCGCTCTTGGCGGCCGTGACGGCCCACTCGCGGCGAAAGGCCGCGCAGCCGAGGCAGGACTTGAAGGCGCGCCATTCGCGCGGCGCTAGGTCTCCCCGCCCCAGGGTCGCGATCTTGCCCACCGGGACACCCCTGTATACGATCAATTCGTGCGCGCGGGTGACACGCACATTTGAGGCGCGCGAGGGCGAACGATCCTTCGCCAAAACAACAACAACGGCCCGGAAGTCGAATTCGCGGCCTCCGAGAGGGTGACGCAGCATGAACGCGCCAATACCTCGAATTCTGATCGAGGCGATGTGGCGCGGCCGCCTGTTCGGCGCGCAATGGCGTCCGGCGATCGGCGGCTCGCTCGACGTGCTGGAGCCCGCGACCGGCGCGGTGATCACGCGGGTCGGCAACGCCACCGCCGAGGACGTGCGCCAGGCCGCCGCCGAGGCCCGCGCCGCGCAGCCCGGCTGGGCCGCCACACCGTACGACCAGCGCGCCGCGATCCTGCGCAAGGTTGCCGCGCTGATCGAGGAGAACCAGCCCGAGCTGGTCTACTGGATCATGCGCGAGACCGGCGGCATCGAGCCGAAGGCCGCGCTTCGAAGTGCAGATGGTGGCCAGCATCCTGCACCGCGCGGCCGCGATGCGCGACCGAGCCGCAGGGCCTGGTGCTGCCGAGCGACGGCGACCGCATCTCGATCGCCCGGCGGGTGCCGCGCGGCGTCATCGGCGTGATCTCGCCGTTCAACTTCCCGCTGATTCTGTCGTGCCGCGCGGTCGCGCCGGCGCTCGCCACCGGCAACGCCGTGGTGCTCAAGCCCGATCCGCGCACCGCGCTCACCGGCGGCTTCATCATCGCGCGGCTGTTCGAGGAAGCCGGCCTGCCCAAGGGCGTGCTGCAGGTGCTGCCCGGCGGCGCCGAGGCCGGCGAGGCGATCTGCACCGATCCCGACATCGCCATGGTGTCGTTCACCGGCTCGAGCGCGGTCGGGCGCCAGCATCGGCGAGCTCGCCGGCAAGCATCTCAAGAAGGTGCAGCTCGAGCTCGGCGGCAAGAACGCCGTGATCGTGCTCGACGATGCCGATCTCGACGGCGTCGCCTCGGCGTGTGCGTTCGGCGCCTGGTTCCACCAGGGCCAGATCTGCATGACGACCGGGCTCGTCCTCGCGCACGAGAAGATCGCCGACGCGCTGACCGAGAAGCTGGTCGCCAAGGCCAAGCATCTGCCGGTCGGCGATCCGACCTCGGGCCAGGTGGCGCTCGGGCCGGTGATCAGCCGCAGCCAGGTCGACCGCATCCACGGCATCGTCAAGGACACGGTCGCGGCCGGCGCCAAGCTGGCCGCCGGCGGCACCTTCGACGGGCCGTTCTACCGGCCGACCGTGCTCACCGGCGTGAAGCCCGGCATGCGCGCCTTCGACGAGGAGGTGTTCGGCCCGGTCGCCGCGATCGCGCACGTTCGCGACCGAGGACGAGGCGGTCGAGCTCGCCAACAGCAACGACTACGGCCTGTCGGCCGGCGTGTTCTCGAAGTCGGTCGGCCGCGCGCTTGCGCTCGGCAACCGGCTGCGCACCGGCCTCCTGCACATCAACGACCAGACGGTGGCCGACGAGCCGCACGTGCCGTTCGGCGGCACCGGCGCATCCGGCAACGGCACGCGCATCGGCGGGCCGGCCAACTGGGAGGAATTCACCCACTGGCAGTGGGTGACGATCAAGGACAAGCCGAATCCGTATCCGTTCTGACGGAACGGTATAATAGTCCGACGTCATCCGTGCGAGCCCTGCCTGCGAGCCGCCGGACGCGCAATCGGCCTCGAGGTCGCGCGAGCGCGGGCACCGCGAAGGCGAGGCGAGGCTGAGATTCCGAGAGAAGCGAATCGAGAGAAGCGAGGATGTGATGAAGCGATATTGGGCCGTCTGGCAGTGCCGCGGCAATTGCAGTCGGTCGCGACGTCGGCGTTCGCCGCCGATCCGCCGAAGAGCGTGCGCATCGGCTATGCGATCTCGCTTTCGGGCCCGAATGCGCAAGGCGCCGCCATCACGACGCTCAGCGGCTACAAGCTGTGGATCGACGACGTGAACAAGAAGGGCGGCCTCAAGGTCCAGGGCTTCGACAAGCGAATTCCGATCGAGGTCGTCGAGTACGACGACACCAGCAATGCCGAGAACGCGGTGCGGCTCGTCGAGCGGCTGATGACCCAGGACAAGGTCGATTTCGTGCTGCCGCCGTGGAGCACCGGCTTCAATCTCGCGACCGCGCCGGTGTTTGCGCGCAACGGCTATCCGCAACTCGCGGTGACGGCCAATTCCAATGACGCGGCGCAATCTCGTCAAGCAGATGCCGACGCTGTTCTTCTTCCTGAACGAGCCGCGCCATTTCGGCGCCGCGCTCGGCGAGGTGCTGAGCAAGCTCAAGAGCGAGAACAAGATCAACAACAAGATCGTCAATGCTGAGCATCGCCGACCAGTTCGGCGCCGAGTTCACGTCGGGCGTCACGCCGGTGCTGCAGAAGGCGGGTTTCGAGATTCGTCCTTCGCAAGAGCTATCCTGCCGGCTCCGCCGATCTCACGAACGAGATCAAGGAGGCCAAGGCCGCCGGCGCCGACAGCTTCGTCGCCTACAGCTATCCGCCCGACACCTTCATGCTGACCAACACCGCGGTCACGCAGAGCTACAATCCGAAGGTCTTCCACGTCGGCGTCGGCACCGCCTTCGCCCGCTACGGCGCCGTAATCAAGGAGAAGGCGCGAAGGCGTCATGGGGCATCGGCGGCTGGGACCCGAACGCTCCCGGCGCCGAGGATTACCATGAAGCGGCTGGTGGCCCTGACCAACCAGCCCGGCGACGCCTGGGCCGCGCCGGTGACCTATGCGAGCCTGCAGGTGCTCGAGCAGGCGATCGAGAAGGTCGGTCCTCGACCGCAAGAAGCTGCTCGACGCAATCGCGAACGCCGGGCCGTATCAGACCATCGTCGGCCCGATCGATCTCAAGACCCACGTCCGCGGCAAGCAGTGGGGCGTCGGGCAGTGGCAGAACGGCCAGTTCGTCGGCGTCGCGCCGGCCGACCTGCCGGGCGCCAAGCCGATCGTCTTCCCCAAGCCGGCGTGGTGATTGCGGGCACACGTTAGCCTCTCTCCGTGACCCCGAGCGCTGAGCTGATATGACGATCGCGCCGCAGCTCACCGTCCCCCGAAGCGCTGCGAGCAGCGGCGGAGGGCCGGGGTGCGGGGCATCTCGATCCTGCGCTCGGAAGGCACCTCGATCACTCTCGCCAGGATGCTCGGACGCAGGATCGTCGGCCGGTGGCATCGCACTCTCATCGCGTTCCGGAACCTTCAAGCATGTCACTGATCGAAGTCGTTCTGAGCGGCGTGATCCTCGGCGGCCTCTACGCGCTGATCGCGATCGGCTTCAATCTGCAATACGGCGTCGCCCGCATCTTCAATCTCGCCTATGGCGAGTTTCTGATGGCGGCGGCGTTTGCCGCGTTCTGGATGTTCACGCTGGCTTCGATCGACCCGATCCTCGGCATGGCGTTGTCCGTGCCGGTGACGTTCGGCGCCAACTGGCTGGTCTATCGCGTGCTGATGCTGCCGCTGGTGCGGCGCGCGCGCACCCGCGACGACCTCGAGGGCGACACCATCCTGGCGACTTTCGGGCTGCTGTTCGTGCTCAAGGGCGCGGCGCAGCTCGCGTTCACGCCGGACAACCGCTTCTACAACTATCTCAACACGCCGGTGCACATCGTCGGCTTCACCTTCGCGGCCAACCGCGTACTGGCGTTCGGCGTCGCCTGCGCGTTCGGGCTCGCGATCTGGCTCATCCTCAAGCGCACGCGCTTCGGCGCCGCGATGCGGGCGCTCGCGATCGAGCCGACGGGCGCGCGCCTCGTCGGCGTCGACACGACCTCGATGTCGGCGATCGCGTTCGCCAGCGGCGGCGCGCTGGTGGCGGTGGCCGGCACGCTCGTGAGCACGTTCCTGACCTTCAATCCGTCGATCGGCGTCGAGTTCACCATGAAGGCGCTGGTGGTGGTGATGATGGGCGGCGTCGGCAACATGGTCGGCAGTCTGGTCGCGGGCATTCTGCTCGGCGTGGCCGAAGTGCTCTGCTCGTACTTCGTCGATTCCGGCCTTACGCTTGCGGTCGCCTATTTCCTGTTCCTGATCGTGCTACTCGTCCGGCCGCGCGGCCTGTTCGGGACCCCATGACGGTACAGGGTACGATCTCCGTCGTCAGCGCTCGCCGTGCTGGTCGCCTTGCTCGCGGCCGTGCCGTGGCTCGTGTCCGACTACGGCCTGGGCTTCATGGTCAACCTGATGTGCTACCTGGTGCTGACCATCGCCTGGACGCTGTTCTCCGGCACCACCCGCTACGTCTCGCTCGCCACCGCGGCCTTCTTCGGCATCGGCGCCTATACGGTCGCGATGCTCGTCAAGGAGATGCCGATCTACGCCTGCTTCGGCATAGCGCTCGTCGTCGGCACGCTGATGGCGCTACTGGTCGGGCTGGTGACGCTGCGTATCTCCGGCATGTTCTTCGTGGTGTTCGGCTTCGGGTTGTCGGAGCTGATGCGCGAAGTCCTGATCTGGTGGGAGATCAACCAGACCAAGACGCTGGGCCGCTACGTGTTCGTGCCGTTCGACACGACGCTGATCTACTGGCACCTGCTCGGCCTCGCGGTGCTGGTGTTCCTGGTGGGCTGGCTGCTGCGGCGGTCGCGGCTCGGCATCGCGCTGCTGGTGATCGGCGACGACGAGACCATGGCGCGGCAGGCCGGCATCAACGTGCCGCTCGCGAAGGTCGTGATGTTCGTCGTCTCCTCGGTGTTCATGACGATCGTCGGCGCGATCATGGCGCCGCGCTTCGGCTATCTGACGCCGAATTTCGTCTTCAACCCGCTGATCTCGTTCCAGGTCGTGATCATGGCGCTGCTCGGCGGCATGCAGCGGCTGTGGGGGCCGGTGCTCGGGCGTCGTGCCGCTGATCGCTGCTGTCCGAGCTGCTGCAGGTGCGGTTTCCGTTCTGGTACAGCGTGTTTCTCGGCCTGGTGTTCATGGTCATCGTCTATTTCCTGCCGCGCGGCGTGACCGGCCTGGTCGAGGACGCCTGGGAAGCGCTGCGCCGGCCGATCTCGCTGCCGCGCGGCGTCACCGGGCCGCTGATCGACGCCTGGGCCTTCATCTCGCAACCGATGTCGTTGCCGCGCGGCTTCGCCGGCCTGATCGAAGATACCTGGGCGCGCGCTCACGCGCCGGCAGCCGAGCGGAGGGCGGTGATGGCGGCGCTGCTCGAGGTCGACGGGCTGACCAAGTCGTTCGGCGGCCTCGTCGCCGTGAGCGACATGTCGCTTTCGGTCGTCGCCCGGCGAGGTGCTCGGCCTGATCGGCCCGAACGGCTCCGGCAAGACCACGCTGCTCAATCTGATCGCCGGCACCATCCGTCCCGATGCCGGCAGCGATCCGCATGGACGGCGAGGACGTCACCCGCCTGCCCAATCACCTGCGCGTGCGCAAGCGCATCAACCGCACCTTCCAGCTCGTGCGCATGCCGCCCAACATGCCGGCGATCGTCGGCGTGATGGCGGGCGTGATGTATGGCGGCCGAGCGCAAAGCCGCTACAAGGACGCCGAATACGACGGCCGCCGGCATCCTCGGCGAGCTCAACCTGCTGCTCAAGGCCGGCCACCGGCTCGATCAGCTCACCTATATCGAGCAGAAGCGGGTCGAGCTGGCGCGCGCGCTCGCCACCGGGCCGCGCGTGCTGCTGCTCGACGAATGGCTCTCGGGCTCGAGCCCGGGCGAGCTCGACGGCGGCATGTCGGTGGTCTGGAGCCTCGCCGCGCAGGGCATCGCCGTCATCCTGGTCGAGCACGTCATGACCGCGGTGCGCGCGCTGTGCGGCCGCGTGGTGGTGATGAATGCCGGCCTCAAGATCGCCGAAGGGCCGCCGGGCGAGGTGTTGCGCGATCCGAGGTGATCCGCGCCTATCTCGGGGACGACGATGCTTGAGGTGCACGGACTGAGCCACTCCTACGGCCGGCACGAGGCGCTCGACGACGTCAGCATGCGCGCTGCGCGCCGGCGAAGCGGTCGCCATCCTCGGCGCCAACGGCGCCGGCAAGACCACGCTGCTCAACTCGGTCGCCGGCCTGCTTCGCCCGAAGGATGGCTCGATCCGGTTTCGACGGCAAGGAGCTGGTGGGACTGTCGGCGCCATCGAGATCGTCGAGCTCGGGATCGCCACCGTGCCGGAGAACCGTCGGCTGTTCGATCCGATGTCGGTGATGCGAGAACCTGAAGCTCGGCGCCTATATTGCACGCGCCCGGCCGCGTCGCCGCGGCAACTCGCGAGCGCATCTTCGACCTGTTCCCGCGGCTTAAGCCGAGCGGCGCGGACAGGCCGTGCGCACCATGAGCGGCGGCGAGCGGCAGATGGTGGCGATCGGCCGCGCGCTGATGACGCAGCCGTCGCTGCTGCTGCTCGACGAGCCATCGCTCGGCCTGTCTCCGCTGCTCGCCTCCGAGCTGTTCGCGCGCGCTGTCGCGCATCGCACGAGAGGGCGAGGTCAGCATCCTGATGGTCGAGCAGAACGCCCGCCGTGCGCTCGCGATGGCGAGCCGCGCTTACCTGCTGTCGCTTGGGCCGAATCGTCGGCGAAGGCGAAGCCAAGATGCTTGCGCACGACAGCGCCGTGGCGCGCTCCTACCTCGGCCTTTGACGAGGTGTTAGGGAGACCTCTCTCCGTTCGTCCCCGCGCAAGCGGGGACCCAGTGTCACTGGCGCCGGTGCGCAGCCCTGGGTTCCCGCTTGCGCGGGAACGACGACGGGGAGAGAATGTGCGCTGGGCAAAGAAGTAATGGCGAGGAGGAGCGGTTCGTGACGGAGGTGCTCAAAGGCGTGCGCGTCGTCGAGCTCAGCACGATGATCACGGCGCCGCTCGCCGGCATGATGCTGGCCGATCTCGGCGCCGACGTGATCAAGGTCGAGCCCCCGCAGGCGGCGATCCGTTCCGCAGCTTCCGCGGCGGGCACTACAGCCCGAACTTCGTCGCCTACAACCGCGGCAAGCGCAGCATCCAGCTCGACCTGCGCACCGACGCGGGCCGCGCGCGTCCTGCTCAAGCTGCTCGCGCGCGCCGACATCCTGCTCGAGAACTATCGGCGCCGGCGTCATGGAGCGGCTGGGCGTCGGCGATGGACGTGCTCAGCGCCGCCAATCCGAAGGCTGATCCACTGCTCGATCACCGGCTTCGGCGCGATCGGGCCCTACAGCGCACGGCCGGCCTACGACAACGTCGCGCTCGCGCTGAGCGGCATCGCGAGCCTGCTGCTCGATCCGGAGCATCCGCAGGTCTGCGGCCCGACCATCGCGGACAACGCCACCGGCATGTTCGCCTGCTACGGCATCCTCGGCGCGCTGTACGAGCGCGAGCGCACCGGCCGCGGCCGCCGCGTCGAGGTCAACATGCTGGAGGCCGGCGATCTCGTTCATCCCCGACCCGTTCGCGAACCACACCCGGAGGGCATCGAGAACGACCGCTGACCCGGGTCGCCACCTCGCATTCGTTCGCCTTCCGCTGCGGCGACGGCAAGCTGCTCGCCGTCCATCTCTCGTCGCAGCCGAAGTTCTGGCGAGGGCTGCTGACGGCGTTCGAGCGGCCCGAGCTGGTGCAGACGAGCGGTTCACGACCCGCGACCTGCGGATCAAGAACTACGTCGAGCTGACCAAGCGTTCTGGCCGAGATCGTCGCAACCAAGCCGCGCGCCCACTGGATGACCGTGCTCGAAGCGAACGATGTGCCGTTCGCGCCGGTCCACAAGCATCGACGGACGTCTCGACGACCCGCAGGTCCGGCACCTGGGACCTTCTACAAGCAGCGGCATCCGACCGAAGGCGAGATCACCGCCATCCATCGCCCGGTGCTGATCGACGGCGCACGCGAGGAGACGACTGCCGCCGCCGACGCTCGGCGAGCACACCGACGTCGATCCTTGCCGAGCTTGGCTACGACCTCGAGCAGATCGCCAAATTGCGTGCCGACGCGGTGGTTTGAGAGATCTCCTCTTGAACGCGCACAACACTTTCCCCGCTCATCCCCGCGAAAGCGGGGACCCAGGCTTTCTTTCAGCGTGCTCTAATGGCGAAGCACTGGATTCCCGCTTGCGCGGGAATGAGCGGAGTTCACCGCTCCTCCCGGAGCGGAAGGCACGCATCAAGTCTTAACGAACGAAAGCAGGGCGATGAAAACCAGCACTGACCGTATTCTCACCACGCATGTCGGAAGCTTGATTCGGCCGGAGCCGCTGCAGGACATCATGCGCGCCAAGCAGGCCGCCAGCCGTACGACCAGGCCGCCTACGAGAAGTGCCTGAAGGAGTCCATCGCCGACGTGGTGCAGCAACCAGGCCGACGATCGGCGTCGACGTCGTCAGCGACGGCGAGTTCGGCAAGGCGATCAGCTGGAACCAGTACGTCGTCGAGCGGCTGTCGGGCTTCGAGCTGCGTCCCATCCCGGCCGACTACCGGCCGGGCATGCCCGGCGCCGACCGCACCCGCTTCAAGGAGTTCTACGCCGAGCTCGACGTGCGCGAGCCGAGGGCCAATCCCAGATCTGGTCGCCTGCGTCGGTCCGGTGAAATATATCGGGCAGGACATCCTCAAGCGCGACATCGAGAATTTCAAGGCGGCGCTCAAGGGCGCGAAGGTCGAGGAAGCCTTCATGCCGGTGGTCGCGCCGTCGAGCGTGCTGCCCGACCGCAAGGACGAATACTACAAGACCGAGGAGGAGTGGCTCGACGCGGTCACCGACGGCGATGCGCGACGGAGTACAAGATGATCGTCGATGCCGGCTTCATCCTGCAGATCGACGATGCGCGCTTCGCCACCGCCTACGACCGCATGGTGCCGCCCGGCACGTTCGCAGGACTACCGCCGCTGGCTCGCGAAATTCGTCGAGTCGCTGAACCGCGCGCTCGAAGGCATCCCGGAGGATCGCGTTCGCTACCACGTCTGCTGGGGCAGCTGGCCCGGCCCGCATGTCAGCGACGTGCCGCTGCGCGACGTGGTCGACATGATCCTCAAGGTGCAAGGCCGGCGCCTACGTGATCGAGTTCGGCCAACCCGCGGCATGAGCACGAGTGGTCGGTGTGGAAGAACGTCAAGCTGCCGGACGGCACGCGTGCTGATCCCGGGCGTCATCAGCCACGCCACCAACGTGGTCGAGCATCCGGAACTGATCGCCGAGCGCATCGTGCGCTTCGCCAACCTGACTCGGCCGCGAGAACGTCATGATCGGCACCGACTGCGGCTTCGCGCAGGGCACGTTCTATCGCCGAGTGCACCCCAGCGATCATGTGGGCGAAGTTCGAGGCCCTGGTCGAGGGCGCACGGCTGGCGACCAAGCAGCTGTGGAGTTGAGAACGTTTCATCACCGTGTCCCGGACGCGGTGCAGCGCGTAGCTCTTGCGTAGCGGTGCGCCGCTGATCCGGGACCTTCGCGAAGGCGGTGCTTGTTGCGATCCCGGGTCTGCAGCGCACCACTTCGTGCTGGGCTGCGCCCGGGAAACAGCCCTACTCCGCGGCCTGGCGGCTTGCGCCTTGCGGCAGCCGATCGCGGAAGTGCGGCAGGATCTCCTCGGCGATCGCCGTCATGTTGGCGCGCGCCATGTCGTCCGGCAGCGTGCCGAACTGGGTCTTGGTCAGCGACGTGTTGAAGCCGGCAAGGTCCTGATATTCGGCGAGCTTCTCGCGCACGGTGTTCGGGCTGCCGACGATCACGACGCCGTTCTTGATCACGGTCCTCGATCGACGTGCGGCTTGCCGACGTGACCTTGGCGGCGCGCACCCGTTTCATCGAGGCGGGGTCGGTGTAGCCGGGCGGCAGCAGCATCTCGGTCGGCATCTTGAGGAAGCAGTTCACCAGCGCTTCGAGATGCGGCTTGGCCTCGCGCATCGCTTGCTCGTCGGTCTCGGCGACATAGATGGTGTTCGACCAGGCGAGCTGATCGGGCGATGCCTGATAGCCGGCCTTGTCGGCCTCGTCGCGATACATCTGGAAGAACCGCGCCACCGCGGCGATCGGGCTCAGCGTCTGGCAGTAGGTGTAGCGCATTTTCGCGGCCCAGCGGATGGTGCGAGCCGGAGCCCTGCGAGGGAATCCAGATCGGCGGATGCGGCGTCTGGTAGGGCCGCGGCCAGGTGTTCACGTATTTGAACTGATAGTGCTTGCCGACATACGCGAACGGCCCAGGCTCGGTCCAGGCCCGCACGATCAGGTCGTGCGCCTCGGCGAAGCGCTCCTGCGAATAGGCCGGGTTGATGCCCATCGCGTGATACTCGGCGCCGATGCCGCGCACGAAGCCGGCGATCAGCCGGCCGCGCGTGAGGTTGTCGAGCATGGCGTATTCTTCCGCGATGGTCAGCGGATTGTTGAGCAGCGGCAGTGCGCGGCCGAGGATCGCGAGCTTGGCGCGCTTGACGCTGCGCGCGAGCGCACCGGCGAGCACGCCCGGGATCGGCATCATGCCGTAGGCGGTCTGGTGGTGCTCGTTGAGGCAGACGCCGTCGAAGCCGAGCTGGTCGGCAAACTCCATCTGGTCGAGATACTCGTGATAGAGCTCGGCGCCCTTCTGCGGATCGTAGTGGCGGTTGGAAAACGTGACCCAGGCCGAGCCGTTCTTCGTCGATCGCGTCGAGATCGGCATGCCGGTACGGCATGAGATGGAAGTTGAAGAATCTTCATGCCGCGATCCTCTGTTCGCCGATGAAGGCATTCGAGTTCGGAGACGAAGGCGTCGCCCTTCTCGACATGCGGCAGATGCCCGCATTCGGGCAACGACGATCGCCTTCGACTCCGGGAATCAGTTGCTGGATAGGCGAAGGCATAGTCGCGCGGAACCAGCCGGTCGTCGTTGCCCCAGATCAGCAGCGTCGGCACGTCGATCCGGTGCAGCCATTTGCGCAGATGCGGATCGTGGCTGCGCGGCTGCCACGAGCAGCCTGGCGCGTGGTCGTGCGGTTCTTGAGGCGGCGTCCTCGAACTCCGGCCGCTCCGACGACGCGATCACCGCCTCGGCGAGCTCCTGGTCGTAGAACAGGTCGCGGATGCGCTGCTCGTCGTTGCACAGGAAGGTGTCGACCTGCTGCACGTCCTCGACATGGATGCCGGCCGCGCCGACGAGCGTCAGCGACGCGAGCCGGCTGGTATTGCGCACCGCAAGCTCGGCGGCGATCCAGCCGCCGAGCGAGCTGCCGACCAGGTGGACGCCGTCGAGATCGAGTTGCTCGAGGAAATCGAGATAGAAGTTGGCGAGGTCGGCGACGGTGTCGAGCCATCGCGGCGTGTCGGACTCGCCGAAGCCGGGATGCTCGGGCACGATCACGTCGAACTTCTTCGCCAGCCGCGCCATGCGACGGCAGCCAGATGCCCACGCCGCCGCCGCCGTGCAGGAACAGCAGCGGAGGACCGCTGCCGCCGCGCATCAGGCGGATGCGGCAGCCGCGGATCGAGATCATTCGTGATCGGTGTGGTCGGCCATGCGGTTCGCGTCTTTCTTTGAAAATCGCTTCTGTGCGGCTCTCGTTCGCCATGTTAGCATGATCGAGCCGTCTGCCAAAAGGAGCCGTTGATGTACGCGCCGACCGGAGTGAAGACGAGCCCGGACTATCCGATCCCGGACACCATGAAGGCCTGGGTGCTCGGCGATCCCGGCCAGCTCGTCGCTGAAGGACAAGCCGGTGCCGGTGCCGAAGCGCGCCGAGGTGCTGGTGCGCATCGACGCGGTCGCGATCTGCGCGACCGATCTCGAGATCATCTATCACGGCCCGCCGGCCTCGATCCAAGGCGGCCTGCCGTTCAACAAGAACTTCACGCCCGGCCACGAATACATGGGCACGGTGGTGGCGCTCGGCCCCGGCGTCGACGAGTACAGGATCGGCCAGCGCGTCACGGTGGAGATCCACGCCGGCTGCGGCCAGTGCAAGCGCTGCCGCGAAGGCATGTACACCTCCTGCCACAACTACGGCCTCAACTACGGCGACGTCGACAAGGGCCATCGCGCCAACGGCTTCACCACCGACGGCGGCTTCTGCGAATACCAGGTCAACAACATCAACACGCTGGTCGGCGATCCCGGACGAGATGTCGGACGAGGAGGCGACGCTGGTCGTCACCGCCGGCACCGCCATGTACGGCCTCACCGAGCTCGGCGGGCTGGTGGCCGGCGAGAGCGTGGTGGTGACCGGCCCCGGCCCGATCGGACTGCTCGGCGTCGCGGTCGCCAAGGCGATGGGCGCGCAGCCGGTGATCCTCACCGGCACGCGCGACAACCGCCTCAAGATCGGGCTCGAGCTCGGCGCCGACCATGTCGTCAACATCCGCAAGGAGAACGACGTCGTCGCAGGCGGTGCAAGACGGCTCAACGGCGGCAAGGGCGTCGACTACGTGGTCGAATGCTCGGGCGCGCCCAACGCGCGTCAACGAGGCGATCCGCATGGTCAACCGCGGCGGCAAGGTCTGCCTCGCGGCCTTCCCGCACGAGGAGACGCCGGTCGACGTCGCGCACATCGTGCGCAACAACATCTACCTCTACGGCATCCGCGGCGAGGGCAAGAGCGCGACCCATCGCGCCGAAGCCTTCATGACGCAGAAGCGCTTCGACGCCACCAAGATCCACACCCACACCTTCCCGCTCGACGACCTGCCGACCGCGATCCGCTACGCCAAGGACCGGGTCGAGGACGCCATCAAGGTGGTGGTGAAGGCGCGCGGCGTGCGGCCGCGCACAAGGTCGCGGCGGAGTAGGCTTCCGCTGCGAGCAAGTCTGCGCCTGCGGCATCGAACGCGGCGAACACGATCGGGAGAGATGCCGTGGCGAGCGACGCGGCCGCATTGCGGCGGGCAAGATCCACGCGGCAAAGGCATTCGGCGCCGACCTCGCCGCAATCCGGGCATGGGCACGGTGCTGCCCGGCGCGCTGCCGGTCGCGATGAACGGCGTTCGGGTCGCAGCGCGATCCGGCCGCGCAAGTTCGTGATCCAGGGCGGCGACGAAACGCCGGTCACGATGCCGCGCACCGCGTTCCAGGTGGTCTATCCCGACTGCACCGTGATGATCGACTCCGGGCTCGACAAGGCCACGCACGACATCGTTCAGTCCGGACAAACCGGAGCCGTACTTACGCCGAGCACTTCGCCAAGCTCGAGCGCGCGCTCGACGCCGCGCGACTGATCGTGCTGACGCACCACCATGCCGACCACGTCGCCGGCGTCGTCACCGCGTCGAACTTCGCTGCGCTGGCCGCCAAGACCATCATCACCATGGACGTGGCTCGACTGCCTGATGAACACGCCGCATCGCCCTCATCTGCAAGCTCACGCAGGCGGCGATCGAGCAAGTTCATCGTGCTCGATTATCCGCGACTATTACCCGGTCGCGCCCGGCGTGGTGCTGATCAGGGCGCCGGGCCACAGCACCGACTCGCAGATGGTCTATGTCCGGCTGCAGTCCGGCCGCGAGATCCTGCACAGCGTCGATGCCGCCTGGAATCTGGACAACATGCTGCAGCTCAAGGCGCAAGGCGGCGCCGTGGGTGAAGGAGGACGTGCCGGCCGTCATGGGCCAGTTGCGCTGGCTGAAGCGGACGCACGAGAACGAGCCGCGACCTCACCATCCTGGTCACCCATGACGACGAACTGTTCGACGCGTGTGACAACGAGCGGGATTGATCGGCGCCGAGCTTGCGCTGTAACCCCGCCGACAACAACAAACGGCTTTGGGAGGAGACGGTATGCGACGCTCGCTGAGCAGACTTATCGCGTTGCGCGCTCGCCCTGGCGGCGGCGCACGGCGTCGGCGCAGGCGCAGGGCTATCCGACGCGCTCCATCACGGTGGTGGTGCCGTTTCCGGCCGGCGGCCCAAGCGACGTGGTGGCGCGCATCGTCACCGAGCGCGATGGGCAAGTCGCTCGGCCAGACGATGGTGATCGAGAACGTCGGCGGCGCCGGCGGCACGATCGGCAGCGCGCGCGTGGCCGCCGCGACGCCGGACGGCTACACGCTGCTCGCCGGCAGCATGGGATCGCACGTCTCGGCGCCGGTGCTCACGCCCAACATCAAGTACGACTCGCGAGCGCGACTTCGAGCCGATCGGCTTCACCGCGCACGCGCCCGCCGTGATCGTCGCCCGCAAGGATTTCCCGGCCAAGGCAACCTGCGCGAGTTCGTCGCCTACCTGAAGCAGAACGGCGACAAGGTGAAGCAGGCGCATGGCGGCATCGGCTCGTCGTCGCACATGGCGTGCCTGCTGTTCGACCAGGCCGCGGGCGTGACGCCGATCGAAGGTTGCCTATCGCGGCACCGGTCCGGCCATGAACGACCTGGTCGGCGGCCATGTCGATTTCTTCTGCGAGCAGGCGGTGAGCGTCGCGTCGCAGATCAACGGCGGCACGATCAAGGCCTATCGCGGTGTCGTCGCGGCGAGCGCCTGTCGGCGCTGCCGAACGTGCCGACCGCCAAGGAGCCAGGGCGTCGATTACCAGATGAGCATCTGGGCCGGCATCTTCGCGCCCAAGGGCACGCCGAAGGAGGTCGTCGACAGGCTGGCCGCGGCGCTCGACAAGGCGCTCGACGATCCCGAGGTGCAGAAGCGGCTGGCCGAACTCGGCGGCTCGATCCCCGGCAAGGACGAGCGCGTCGCCCGCCAAGTTCGACAGCTTCGTGAAGGCGGAGATCGCGCGCTGGTCGCCGATTCTCAAGGCCGCCAATCCTGCCGCGAAGTGACGGCGCGTCGGCGTACGCCAATCTTCGTCTGCTGCGATTTGTGACACGATCGGCGCGGGAGGCGCCCGCGCCATCGCGGAGAGCCGCCGACATGCTATACTGAGTCATCAACTTCGGCCCCGTGGAGACAGCAAGGATGTCAGAACCGATCTGGAACAAGTTCCTCACCGAGCGCGACAAGGCGGTGTTCGGCACCTCCGGCTACGGCGCCCGCGGCGGCTTCGGCAAGCGGCCGGCGCTGCTCATCATCGACGTCAACTATGCGTTCTGCGACGAGCGGCCGATGCCGATCCTGGAATCGATCAAGCGCTGGCGCAATTCCTGCGGCGAGGACGCCTGGGTCGCGATGCCGTACCTCAAGCAGCTGATCGACAAGGCGCACGAGAAGGGCATCCCGGTGATCTACACCACCGGCGTGCGCCGCGAGGACAACTGGGACAGCGGCAGCTGGACCTGGAAGAACAACCGCTCCGACGAGGACACCGCCAGCAAGCCCGCCACCAACGTCGACGGCAACGAGATCGTCGCCGAGATCGCGCCGGCGCCGCAGGATATCGTGATCCTCAAGCAGAAGCCGTCGGGCTTCTTCGGCACCAACATGGCGAGCTACCTGACGCTGCTCGGCTGCGACAGCGTGATCGTCACCGGCACCACCACGTCGGGCTGCGTGCGCGCCACCGTGCTCGACGCGTTCAGCCTGAACTACCGCATCGCGCTGGCGGAAGAAGGCTGCTTCGACCGCTCGCAGGCGAGCCACGCCATCAACCTGTGCGACATGAACGCCAAGTATGCCGACGTGGTGAAGACCGCCGAGGTGCTGGACGTTCTTCGACAAGCTGCCGAGCGGCATGTTCGACCTGCCGAAGGGCTCCGCCGCCGCCGCCCAAGCCGAAGCTCGCCGCGAATTTCTGATGTCACGTAGCGTACCGACGTCGGCGCTCGTCCGTTCGTCCCCGCGCAAGCGGGGACCCAGTGTCGGTATAGCACTGAGCCTTCGCCCACTGGGCTCCGCGCTTGCGCGGGAACGAACGGTGACAGGTCAGCGAGTCACATCAAGCGCACTGCGCTCAAATCAGCTTCGAGTTCACCGGCAGGCCGAGCAGGACCTGCCCGACCATCTCGAAATTGTGGAACTGGCCCTGCACCTGCTGGATCACGGTGTGCAGGTCGCGGAAGCGGCGCTCGAACGGGTTGCTCTCGAAGATCGCGGTGGCGCCGGCCGCGTGATAGACCGCGTCGACCACGTCCTTGGCCTGGTGCGCCGCATAGACGCTGGCGAGCCGCAGCGAGGCGCGTTGCTCGAGCGAGAGATCGTCGCCGTTCGCCACCGTCGCCCACAGTTCGCGCAGAGTCTGCAGCAGCAGCGCGCGCGATGAGTTGAGCTTGGCCTCGCCCAGCGCGACCTGCGACTGGATCACGGCGTTCTCGCGCAGCGGTCTTGGCCTGCCGGTACGGCGTCTTGTCGACCGCCAGCGCCATGAACGCGTCGAGCGAACGGCGCGCGATGCCGAGCGCGATCGCCGGCAAATCCGATGCCGTAGAGCTGGAAGGTCGTGAAGCGATAGAGCGGACCTGGTTCGCGCCGGTCGCGGGCGGACTCGCGGGTGAGCGTATAGGCCTCGGGGACGAACACGTCGGTGCATGAGTACGTGTTGCTGCCGGTGCCCTTCAGGCCGACCACGCGCCAGACGTCCGTCACCGTTACGCTCGACTTCGGAATCACCATGGTGCGGTCGAGCGGCTTGCCGTCGTCCCCCATCCGCAGGCTGCCGTCCGGCTCGACGATGACGCAGTGCCCGCCGACCCAGGTGGCATGGCCGAGCCCGCTCGCGAAACTGCCAGGTGCCGGTGACGCGGTAGCCGCCCTCGACCGCAACGGCGCGCTGCTTGCCGTCGGTCGGGCCCCACGCCAGCACCGCATTCGGCGCGCCGAATACGTCGCGCGCGATGTTGGGCGCCAGATAGGCCGCCGTCATCGAGCAGCCCGAGCCCTGCGCGACGCACCAGGCGGTGCTGGCGTCGGCCTTGGCGATCTCCTCGATCACCTGCACGTAGTTCGCCGGCTCGAGCTCCATGCCGTCGCAGGACTGCGGCATCAGCATGCGGAACAGCCGGGCCTCGTGCAGCGCGGCGAGCACCGCCGGGCGCGATGCCCCGGGCGGCCTCGGTTTCGGCCGCGTGGGCTTCGATCAGCGGCGCGAGCTGCCGCGCCCGCGCAATGCAGTCACCGGCGGCCGCGATCTCGCCGTCGCCATTGTCGCTAGAAACGATTCGCTTCAGCATGCAGGTCGGATGTCCTCACCAAGATCATTGTGGCTCAATCGACCGGCCGGTCAATGCCGCCGCCCGCCCCCGCACCAGGGCCATAGCCATGCGGCCGCGGCTTTGCGATAAACACGGCCGGCATTCGAGCGATCAGCATCGAGGGTTGCAATGGGTGAATTCGCGATCGGTCAATCGGTGTCCCGTTTCGAGGATCCGCGGCTGCTGAAGGGCGGCGGCCGCTATGTCGACGACATGGTGCTGCCCGGCATGGCGTTCGGCTACGTGCTGCGCTCGCCGCACGCCCATGCGCGCATCCGCTCGATCGACACCGCCAGCGGCCAAGGCCGCGCCCGGCGTGCTCGCGGTGCTCACCGGCGCCGACTGGCAGGCGTCGGGCTGGGGCGACCTGCCGGTGCCGGGCGGCCTGAAGCGCCGCGACGGCAGCGCCGTTCACAGCCGCCCTATCCGGCCCTGGTCAAGGACCGCGTGCGCTGGGTCGGCGACTACGTCGCCTTCGTGGTCGCCGAGACCGCGCCACCAGGCGATGGACGCCGCCGAGCTGATCGAGGTCGACTACGAGCCGCTGCCGGCCGTGATCTCGACCGCCGAGGCGGCCGACGCCGGGCGCGCCGCGCGTCTGGGACGACTGCGCCGACAATATCTGCTTCGTGCAGCTGTTCGGCGACAAGGCCGCGACCGACGCCGCCTTCGCCAAGGCCGATCACGTGGTCAAGCACCGCTTCGTCATCAACCGGGTCACCGCGGCCACCATGGAGCCGCGCGGCTGCGATCGGCGACTACAACCCGACCGACGGCCGCTACACCATCTACACGACGCTGCAGCGCGCGCATCCGTTCCGCGCCGACCTGGCGCCGATCCTGAAGGTGCCGGAGAGCAAGATCCGCGTCGTCGCCGGCGACATCGGCGGCAGCTTCGGCATGAAGTCGGCGATCTACAACGAGGTCGCGCTGGTGCTGCTGGCCGTCGAAGCTGCTCGGCCGGCCGGTCAAGTGGATCAGCACGCGCTCGGAGGCGTTCCTCAGCGACGCGCAGGCGCGCGACAACGTCACCGACGCCGAGCTCGCGCTCGACAAGGACGGCACACTTCCTCGGCCTGCGGGTGAAGGTCGATCGCCGCGATCGGCGCCTATCTGCAGACCGGCATGACCGCCTTCACCGGCAATATCGGCACGCTCGCCGGCGTCTACCGCACCCCGGCCATGCACGTCGACGTCACCGCCGTGTTCACCCACACCAATCCGGTGCGGCCCTATCGCGGCAACGGCCGGCCCGAGGCCGGCCTACGTGATCGAGCGCATGGTCGATCTCGCGGCCGACGAGCTCGGCATCGATCCGGTCGAGCTGCGGCGCCGCAACTACATCGCCGCCCGACGCCATGCCGTTCAAGACCGCGCTCACCTTCACCTACGACAGCGGCGAGTTCGAGAAGAGCATGGACATGGCGCTCAAGCTCGCCGACGTCGCCGGCTTCGAGCAAGCGGCGCGCGCGAGGCGCGCAAGCGCGGCAAGCTGCGCGGCATCGGCATCTCCAACACGATCGAGCGCGCCGCCGCCGGCGGCTTCGAGGGCGCCGAGATCCGCTTCGACCACTCCGGCACCGCGACGCTGTTCTCCGGCAGCGATCACCCAGGGCCAGGGCCACGAGACCGATCTTCAAGCAGATCGTCTGCGACCGGCTCGGCATCGATCCCGACGAGGTGCACTACATCCAGGGCGACACCGACCAGGTGTTCCTCGGCGAGGGCACCGGCGGCTCGCGCTCGGCCACGCATCGGCGGCTCGGCCGTGCCACATGGCGGCCGAGAAGATCGTCGACCAAGGCGAAGCAGATCGCCGCCCACCTGCTCAAGGTCGATGTCGCCGACATCAATTTCGACGACGGGATCTTCTGTCGAGCCCGAAGACCAACCGCACGCTGACCATCAAGGAGGTCGCCACGGAGGCGGTCGATCCGGCCAAGCTGCCGAAGGACATGGAGGTCGGGCCTGATCGCCGACCGCGACCTATACGGCGCCGAGGTCGCAGAACTTCCCCAACGGCTGCCACATCTGCGAGCTCGAGATCGATCCCGGAGACCGGCACGGTCGAGATCCTGCGCTACAGCGTGGTCGACGACGTCGGCACCGTGCTCAATCCGCTGCTGCTGAAGGGCCAGATCGTCGGCGGCGTCGCGCAGGGCGTCGGCCAGATCCTGATGGAGGACATCCATTTCGACGGCGACGGCCAGCTCGTCACCGGCTCGTTCATGGACTACGCCATGCCGCGCGCCGACCGACATCAGCGCGGTCGAGGTCAAGAGCAATCCGGTGCCGACCAAGACCAATCCGCTCGGCGTCAAGGGCGCGGGCGAGGCCGGCTGCGTCGGCGCGATGCCGGCGGTCGCCAACGCCATGGTCGACGCGCTCTCGCACCTCGGCATCCGCCACATCGAGATGCCGGCGACGCCGGAGCGGGTGTGGCGCACGATCCGACAGGCGAATGGCGGGTGCCCTCCCATACGCATAGACGGAGTCATGCCTCATGAAAAAATCGTTCGTTCGCGGCACCTGGCAGGTCAAGCGGGCATACTCCCCGGTCGTCATCACCGAAGGCGCGCGGCCGCACACTCTGGATCGCCGGCCACACCGGTGCCGTCGATGACACCGGCAAGTCGCTGGCCGGCGATTTCGACGCCCAGTTCCAGCAGACCTTCCGCAACATCGAGAAGACGCTGGCCGAGGCCGGCGCCACGCTCGCCGACATGGTGACCATGACGGTGTTCCTGATCGACGCGCGCTACACCACCCGCATGACGGAACTGCGCGGCGAGCTGTTCGGCAAGGATTTCCCGGCGAGCGCCGCGATCACCGTGGCAGGGCTTCGCCCAGCCCGAGATGATGATCGAGGTGCAGGGCATCGCGGTGACGGGGTAACCGCTTCGCGCGACTACCTTGGCTAGAGTTTCACTGCATCGGCGGTGTGTCCCCTCCCCCGCTTGCGGGGCAGGGATAGGGAGGGGGCACACAGGCACGCTGGCGCAAATTCACCCCCTCCCCACCCCTCCCCCGTAAACGGGAGAGGGAGCACACCGCCATTGCGGTCGCACCGCCGACCAATGCAGTTTGAAACACTTCAACTTGCGCCGCGTTGCCGCTAGGCTGGGCTCATGACCGCGTCATTCGAAACCGCCCTCGCCGCACGCGTCGCCGCGATGGCCGACGCCTGCACCCGCTGCGGCAAGTGCGTCGAGGTCTGCCCGGTCACCGGCCCGGGCGGCGTGAACGCCGAACCGGTCGCGGTGATCGGCGGCATCATCGACATCCTGCGCACCGGCGACGGCCCGGAGGCCTCGCGCAAATGGGCGAACGCCTGCGTGCTCAGCGGCGAGTGCATCAAGGCCTGCGACTACGGCGTCAATCCGCGCTTCATGCTGAACATGGCGCGCGTGACGATGGCGCAGCACGACAATGCGCCCGCCGACCAGCGCAGCGGCGGCGTCGACGGCTTCCGCAAGGTCGCGCGCGAGGTGCAGCCCATTTCGCAGATGCAGCTCGACGACGTCGTGCTCACGCGGCTCGGCCAGAAGCCCGACACACGGCCATCGTCCGACGTCGCGCCGGATTTCGTGTTCTACACCGGCTGCAACGTGCTCAAGACGCCGCACATCGCGCTGCTTGCGCTCGACATCATGGACACGCTCGGCGTCACCTACAAGGTGCTGGGCGGCCCGACCCATTGCTGCGGCGTGGTGCAGATGCGCACCGGCGACGTCGCCACCTCGGGCCGCTTCGCCGAAGCCACCATGGACAAGCTCGCCGCCAGCAAGACCAAGGAAGTGCTGGCCTGGTGCCCGAGCTGCCACACGCAGTTCAACGAGACGACGCTGCCGACGGTCGAGAAGACTCGCGGCGCGAAGCCGTTCGAGATGACGCCGTTCATGCTGTTCCTGCGCCGGCATCTCGATCGCCTGCGGCCGCATCTGACGCAGCGCGTCGAGATGCGCGTCGCGCTGCACAGCCATCCCGGCATCACGGGCGTGGTCCAGGCGGCCGAGGACATGCTGAACGCGGTGCCGGGCGATCGAGCTGGTCGATCTGAAGCAGCCCGCGGTCGGCATGATGAGCAATTACTTCCGCGCGCTGCCGGCCTATCGCCGCGAGCTGCAGAGGCAACGAGCTCGCTGCCGCCGAGCGGGCCGGGGTCGATGCGTTGGTCGCGGTCTATCACGCCGACCATCGCGAGCTGTGCGCGCACGAGCGCGACTATCCGTTCCGGGTGATGAACCTGCTGGAGATCGTCGGCGCCAGCATGGGCCTGCATCACGACGATCAGTTCAAGCGGCTCAAGATGCTGCAGGACGTCGACGCGATCGTGGCGGACTGCCGCGACCTGATCGCGGCCCACGGGCTCGACCGCACCGCCACCCGCGCCGCCATCCAGGCGATGCTCGACGAGCAGCCGCTGCCGTTGCGGGGCACGTAGCCGGCTTGATGTAACTCTCCGAAAGTGCGGCGGACGCGGTGCGTTCCCTCCCCCGACGGAACCCGGGCTTGCCTGGGTTCCGCAATATACTGCGCACGTCGGGCAAGCCCGACTTGCGGCGGGGGAGGGTCAGGAAGAGGGCGTTCACAGATATTGGCGCCAGTTCACCCTCTCCCCACCCCTCTCCCGCAAGCGGGAGAGGGAGCAGACCGACCGCGCCGGACGGCTGACTACCCCAACGAAATTTACGAACAGCACCGTCCGGTCATCGCGAGCGCGACGCGCTCTTCTTCGGTGAGCTTCTCGTGCGCGTGGTCGTGGTGATGCTGATGCGCCGGCCGCGGGCGGCGGCACCCCGGTGTCGGCGATCGGCTCGTCGTGCGGCAGCCCCTGCGCGCGCATCTCGGCGCGGCGCTTTTCGCTCGCGGCCACGTCGAGCTTGCCGGTGGCGGCGTCGAACACTGCGCCGTACTTCCGCTCCGCCGCTTCCTTGCGTGACGTAGCCGCAGCGCACGTCGCGCTCGAGCGCCGCGAGATCGCGGTCGAGCGGCGAGCCGAAGCCGCCGCCACCGCCCGAGCGCAGGATGTAGGCGTCGCCGGCGTGCAGCACCTGGTTGAGCGCCTTGCCGTTGTGGAAGCGCTGCTCCTCGGTCTTGCCGAAGCGCGAGATCGCGACGCCGTTGCCCAAACCCGAGAGGCCGCCCTCCAGACCCCACGGCTTGCACTTCACCCGGTCCATCTGCGAGTTGAAGCGGATGTCGTGGCGCGCCTGCACCACCTGCTCGCAGCCGAGCCCGCCGCGGAAGCGTCCGGCGCCGCCGGAATCCGGCCGCAGCGCGTAGCGCTCGACCAGCAGCGGATATTTCGCCTCGACCTGCTCGGATGGGCCGTTGTGGGTGTCGCCGTCGTTCATCGCGATGGTCGAGTTGCGGCCGTCGCTGTCGTGCTTGGCGCCCCAGCCGCCGCCGATCAGCCCGCCGAGATAGATGTAGAAGCTGTCGTCCTTCGGACGGCGCCCGTTGACGCGGCCGACCACCAGATCGGCGTGATGGCCGGCAATGACCTGCGTCGGGGATCGCCGGCGCCAGCGCCTTGAAGATCGTGTCGATGATGGTCATCGGATAGGTCATCCACATCCGCATCGCGGCCGGCTTGAGCGCGCTGACCACGCGGCCCGGCGGCAGCACGATGTCGAGCGCGCGGAACTGGCCGTCGTTGATCGGCAGGTCGAGCGCCGAGGTCAGGCATTTGAACGCCACCTGGCAGCAGGAGCGGCCCGCGGTCTCGCCCGAATTGTAGAAGCCCGCGACCTGCTTCGACACGTCGGTGAGGTCGACCTTCATCTGGTCGCCCTGACCTCCACCCGCACCCTGATCGGCACGCGCTCGCCGATCATTGACGCCGTCGTCGTCCATGAACGATTCGGCCTCGTAGACGCCGTCCGGAATTTCGCGCACGCGCGCGCGCGTCAGCCGCCTCGCTGTGGTCCATGATCGCCGCGATGCCGCCGACCACGGCGTCGCGGCCGTATTTCTGGATCATTTCGAGGAAGCGCCGCTCGCCGGTCTTCACCGCCGCGATCTGGGCGCGGAAATCGCCCATCGCGCGTTCGGGCAGCCGCACATTGGTGCGGATGATCGAGACCAGCTCGTCGTTGATGCACGCCCTTGCGATAGATCTTCACGATCGGCATCTGCAGGCCTTCGGAGTAGATGTCGGTGGTCGCGCCGTCGAGCGTGCCGCCGACGTCCGGCCAGTGCGCCATGCAGCAGGAGAACGCCACCAGCTCGCCGTCGTGGAAGATCGGCACCGTGAAGGTCATGTGGTTGAGATGGCTGCCGGTGATGTAGGCGTCGTTGGTCAGCAGGATGTCGCCCGGCTCGAGATTCTCGACGCCGTAGTGCGCGAGCTTGGTCTTCACCGTGTCGCTCATGCCGCGGATGAACATCGGCAGGCCGAGGCCGATCGACACCGTGTTGCCCTGCGCGTCGAACAGCCCGACGGTGAAATCGAGCGCCTCGTAGATGATCATGTTGTAGGCGGTGCGCATCAGATTGGTCTTCATCTCCTCGGTCGCGGCGATGAGACCGTTGCGCACGATTTCGGTCGTCACCGGATCGATGCGGTAGGCGGCCGGACGCTGGCTTGCGCTTTCACGTGCGGCGTCCATCGTCAGCTCCGCAGAATCTCGATCACGAGGTCGCCGAAGGCATCGACCGTCGACCACGTCGCCCGGATGGACCACGGTGGTCGAGGCGTATTCCTCGATCAGCGCCGGCCCGGCGATGCGGTTGCCGGCCGAGCAGCGCCGGACGGTCATAGGTCGGCGTGTCGACGTGCCGCCCGGCTTCGGCGAAGTAGACCGGCCGCTTGCCGCGAAACGCCGCCGCCGGCGGTTCGGCTTCGCCGGACGGCGATGTGCTCGAACGCGGGCTTGCGCATCACGCCGGTGACGGCGCTGCGCAGGCTGACGATCTCGGCCTTCTCGGCCGGCGCCGAATAGCCGTAGCGCGTCTCGTGCACGGCATCGAAGCGCTGCTTGATGCCGTCGCGATCCTGCCGCTCGGAACAGGTCGACCGGCAGTTCGACCGTGACGGCATGCTCCTGCCCGACATAGCGCATGTCGGCCGCGCGCTGCACCGCGACGCCGGCAAGCGCGAGCCCGCTGTCGGCGATCGCCTCGCGCCCGCGCCGCTCCATCTCGGCGTAGATGGTCTTCGATGGCCGTCGAACGATGCCTCGTCGAGCGGCGTTGAACCAGGTGTTGACGAAGTCACGCCGCAGATCGGCGACCAGCATGCCGTAGGCGGAGAAATGCCCGGGCGCGCGCGGGATGACGACCTTGGCGATGCGCAGCTCGCGCGCGACCATGGCGGCATGCAGCGGCCCGGCGCCGCCATAGGCGACCAGCGTGAAGTCGGCGGCGTCGAGGCCGCGCTCGGTGGTCACCCAGCGCACCATGTGCGACATTTTGGTCGTGGCGATGCGCAGAATGCCGTCGGCCGCCTGCGTCAGATCGAGGCCGAGCGGCTTGGCCACGCGTGGCGTCGAGCGCGCGCTTGGCGCCTTCGAGGTCGAGCTGCATCTCGCCGCCGAGAAAGCGGTCGGCGCCGAGCCGCCCGAGGATCAGATTGGCGTCGGTGATGGTCGGCTCGGTGCCGCCCTGGCCGTAGCAGACCGGACCCGGCTGCGCGCCCGCGCTTTCCGGCCCGACATGCAGCGCGCCGCCACTTCCACGCGGGCGATCGAGCCGCCGCCGGTGCCGACTTCCTGGATGTCGATCATCGGGATCTGCACCGGCAGGCCGGTGGCATAGCCGCCGATCAGCGTGCTGCCGGTCATCAGCACCTCGCCGTTGTGGATCACGCCGGCCTTGGCGGTGGTGCCGCCCATGTCGAACGCGATGGCGTTCTCGCAGCCCGATGCTGTCGCACAGCGCCTTGGTGCCGATCACGCCCGCGGCCGGCCCGGATTCCAGCATCTGGATGCAGGCCGACTGCGCCTCCTCGACGCCGAACAGCCCGCCGGTCGATTGCACGATCAGGAATTCGCCGCCGAAGCCGGCGGCGTCGAGATGCTCGCCCATTTCGCCGAGATAGCGCCGCACCCGCGGACCGACATAGGCATTGGCCGCCGCCGTCGAGGTGCGCTCGAACTCGCGGTACTCCTGCGACAGTTCGTGCGACGCCGTGACGAACAGCTCGGGATGCGCTCGGCTGATGATCGCCTTGACGCGCTGCTCGTGCGCGGGATTGCGGTAGGAGTGCAGGAACAGGATGGCGATCGCCTGCACGCCCTGCGCCACCGCCTCGGCGACCGCCGCGCGCACCTCGGCCTCGTCGAGCGGGATCAGCACCTTGCCCTGCGCAGTCCATGCGCTCGCGAATCTCGAAGCGCAGGTCGCGCTCGATCAGCGGCTCGTGGCGGCGGAAGAACAGGTTGTAGGATTCCGGCCGGTTGACGCGGCCGATCTCGTAGATGTCGCGAAAGCCCTGCGTGGTGAGCAGCGCGCAGCGCGCGCCGGTGCGCTCCAGGATGGTGTTGATCGCAACCGTCGTGCCGTGCAGGAACAGCCGCGCCGCCCGGAATGTCGCGCCCGCCTTGGTCGACGCCATTCTCGATGCCGTCGACCAGCCGGGCCGGCGTGGTGAGCGTCTTGCCGAGCCGAAGCTCCCCGGTCGTCTCGTCGAACGCCGCGACGTCCGTGAAGGTGCCGCCGACATCGGCCGCCAGCCGGAATTCGTGACACTGGGAGACTTTCGTGCGTCAGAACTCGTGCGCGGACGTTATCAATCGCGATGCCGGCCCGCAACGCGGCCCTTTGCGAGCGCCAATGGCGTATCAAGGAGCAAACGCCTCGCTGTCCTGCGCCGCTCCTGCCGCGCAGCGCCGGCATCACCTCGTCGGCGAACAGCCCGATCGAGCGCAGGCATTCCTCCCGAGCGTCAGATCGCCGAACGCGAATTGCCCGACCATGTAGTTGCAACCGGTCTCGGCGAGTTGCGCACCCAGCACGTCCGCCACCGTCGCCGGCGAGCCGGCGATGCCCTGGCCGCGCTCGATCACCAGGTCGAAGGTCGCCGGCCGCGGATGCGATTGCGAGCGGTCGTGCCGCCGGAACAGATGGGTAAAGCTCGCGTGCCAGGCCGGATAGGCGCGGCGCGCCAGCGCCAGCGCCTCGGCGTCGGTCGGCGCGACGACGATGAAGCGGCCGAGCCCGAGCTTGGGGAACGGCGCGCCGGCGCCGTGCACCTGCGGCCAGACGGCGCGATAGCGTTCGATCGACAGCCGCGTTTCGTGCGGGCGGATCGAGACTGACGACGTTGAGCTTGCGCCGCGCCGCGCGTTCGGCGCTGTCCGGCATGTGCACGCCGTACCAGATCGGTGGATGCGGCTTCTGCAGCGGCTCGATTTCCATCGGCACATTCTCGAAGGTGAAATGCTTGCCCTCGAGATCGAGCACCTTCTGGGTGAGGCCCTTCAGCACGACCTCGACTGCTTCCGCGTAGACCTCCTGCGCGGCCGCCGGATCGGCGCCGTAATATTCGAGTTCGATCGGCACCGAGCCGCGGCCGAAGCCGATCTCCAGCCGGCCGCCGCTCATCTGATCGAGCATGCAGATTTCCTCGATCAGCCGCAGCGGGTGGTGCAGCGGCATCGCCCAGACCAGCGGGCCGAACCGAAGCCTGCGGGTGCGCTGCGCGACCGACGACAGGAACACGCTCGGCGAAGGCGCCATGCCGAGCGGCGTCGAATGATGCTCGGCGAGATGGTAGGCGTAGAACCCGGCACGGTCGTAGGCTTCCGCGATCTTGAGGCGGTCTTCGTAGAACTCGGCGAGCGAAGTGCCGGTCCGGTCGAGATGATCGAAGACGCCGAATTCCATCTCGTCCTCAGCGGCCGCCGGTGGAACGTAGGCCGGCCCGGATCGCCTCGATCGGCTTCATCTGCGACGCCTAGTCCTTCAGTTTGCGCCGGCGCTGGCCGAGCGTGCGCAGGCGCAATGCGTTGAGCTTGATGAAGCCCTCGGCGTCCTTCTGGTCGTAGGCGCCGCGGTCGTCCTCGAAGGTGACGAGGTCGGTGGCGTAAAGCGATCGCGGACTCTCGCGGCCGGTCACGATGACGTTGCCCTTGTAGAGCTTGAGCCGGACCTCGCCCTCGACATGTTCCTGGCTCTTGTCGACCAGCGCCTGCAGCATCTCGCGCTCCGGCGCGAACCAGAATCCGTTGTAGATCAGCTCGGCGTAGCGTGGCATCAGCTCGTCCTTGAGGTGCGCGGCGCCACGGTCGAGCGTGATCGAACTCGATGGCGCGATGCGCAGCAATCAGGATGGTGCCGCCCGGCGTTTCGTAGACGCCGCGCGACTTCATACCGACGAAGCGGTTCTCGACCAGGTCGATGCGACCAATGCCGTTGGCCTTGCCTAGTTCGTTGAGCCGGGTCAGCAGCGTGGCGGGTGACATCGCCTTGCCGTCGATCGAGACGGCATCGCCGCGCTTGAATCCGATACGAATTTCGGTGGCGCGGTCGGGCGCCTCCATCGGCGAAATGGTGCGCTGATAAACGATCGACGGCGCCTCCGCGGAGGGGTCCTCCAGCACTTTCCCTTCGGAGGACGAGTGCAGCAGGTTGGCGTCGACCGAGAACGGCGCCTCGCCCTCCTTGTCCTTGGCGATCGGAATCTGATGCTGCCGGGCGAACTCGATCAGTTCGTTGCGGCCCTTGAAGCTCCATTCGCGCCACGGTGCGACGATCTTGATCGACGGATTGAGCGCGTAATAGGCGAGCTCAAACCGCACCTGGTCGTTGCCCTTTCCCGTCGCGCCATGCGCCACGGCGTCGGCGCCGACGCGCTCGGCGATCTCGATCTGCTTCTTGCCGATCAGCGGCCGCGCGATCGAGGTGCCGAGCAGGTACTGGCCCTCGTACAGGGCGTTGGCGCGGAACATCGGGAACACGTAGTCGCGCACGAACTCTTCGCGCAGGTCCTCGATGAAGATGTTCTCCGGCTTGATGCCGAGCATCAGGGCCTTCTCGCGCGCGGGGCCAAGCTCCTCGCCCTGGCCGAGATCGGCCGTGAAGGTCACCACCTCGCAGCCGTAGGTCTGCTGTAGCCACTTCAGGATGATGGAGGTGTCGAGCCCGCCCGAATAGGCGAGAACCACCTTCTTCACGTCGCGTTTGACCATCGAACTCCGTCCATCCATCCCTCGTCAGCGCCGGGCATCACGCCGCGAGCCGAAGCGGCGCGGACTATAGGGGGAAAGGCGAGAGGCGCAAGCCGCGCGGCCGGCCTATCGAATCCGGCCGGCCGCAGCCGCGGCGGGAGGCATATACTGAGATCAGAGACCAGATTCGCGATATCCGGTCTGGGCGAAACGGTCAGCAATGGGGGCCGAGTTGAGCGTTTGGGCAACTGTTCGCAAGCACCTTCTCGATCCGAAGGACGAGGAGACCGCATCCGATGAGCTGCGGGTCATTTCCAGGTGGTGGCTGGAGTTCGCCAGGAACGTCGTCACCGTCGCGGGGCTGCAGTTGCTCGCGGAGGCGACCGACAATTCGCTGCTTAGGGCCGTGGCGGTCGCGGCCTATGCGGCCTTGTTCCTCTACTGCTTTTCCTATGTCCGTTGGGTCATCCCCAATGTGTTTCCGTCGCTGAAGAACCAGAACGTCCGCGCGCTGATCCTTATTGCAGTTCTGCTCTGTGTGGCCGTTATCGGGTACCTCCTCATCGACTGGGGCCTGAGGAGCGTGATCGACGAGATCGTGCACCTTCAGAAGGCGCCGCGCGCTTCCATTGGATGAGGGCACGCCCTCACCGTCGCGGTTCAGATACCAAGGGCTGTGCCGCACGAGCGATATCGGATTCCAGTCGCGCCGTAACAAAGCGAGAATTCAGTCGGTTTCATCAATAACAAATACACAAAGTCCGGCGATTTGACGGACTACGCCCCTGTCGGTGAGCGACGAGGCAGCGAACGTTAATGGAGATGCGCTTTCCTGAAGCGGGCGTAGTCGTATCTCTCTGCGAGGTCCGCGTTCATGGCACAACTCACAAGGCGCTTCCTGCTCACGTCAGCGACTGCCGGGGCAGCCAGTCTGACGGCAGCTGGCGCGTCAGCTCAAATACCGGCGCCGGCCAAAGGCGCGGGATACGACCCCGCTGCCATGGCAGCCGCTGTTTCCGACAAGCTGTTCTCGGATGATGGTCTGGCGCGTCGGATACCCGATATCCCCACGGTCTCGAACTTGGCGCGCGGGCTTGATCGAACCCTGGTTCTTGGCGGTGGCGGCGAATATTACGTCGCCTGGTATTGCGGATTCATCCACGGCCTCCTGGAGAAGGGCGTCGATCTCAATATTGCCGAGATGGTTGTCGGTACGTCAGCCGGCGCCTACGCCGGATCATCGCTGAGTTCCGGAGAATTTCGGCGTCTCAGGGGAGCATTTGAGTTCTTCGGATATTTTCCGGGACTGTTCGCAAAGCTCGCTCCCGTCGCCACGCCCAACATCAGTCAGAAGCGTGCGCAAGAGATCAATTTCAACGTCAAGGACGGCAGTCCGGACTCCATCCGAGCAATTGGACATGCCGCCCTGGCTGCGGACAACAAGGTCAATGGCCATGCCGTCGAGCGTCTGGCGGGATTATTGACCGGCGACAGCAGGACCGGCTGGCCGGTGGCGAAGATGTATACGACCGCCAACGACTGCTACACCGGTGAGCGTCTGGTCATCGGGCAGGAGAATGCAAAACGGAACAACATCCCCTTGGCGCACGCTGTGGCGGCGAGTTCATCGCTGCCGGGCGTGATCGGACCGACGTTGCTCGGACAGCGCTATTGCATGGATGGCGGGATTTCCAAGACTTGGGCGCACACCGACGTCGTCGCAGGCTCGAAGCGAGCCTTGGTGATTACGTTGACCGACGGCTACCAGGGCAGCTTGCTCAGCGGCATTCCCCACAACATCCACAAAGAGATGAAGGACCTCGAGGCGACCGGCACCAAGGGAATGCTCATTATCGCGGGCACCCCCAAAGACGTGAACCTCCTTGATCCCCGCCAGATCGAGCCGGCGTTGAAGGCCGGATACGATCGCTCCAAGAGCGAAGCGGAGAAGATCCGGGCGTTTTGGGCCTGAGCGACAAGCGCCGGAGAGAGAAATTGGTGCCGCAAAAGGGATTCGAACCCCTGACCCCGTCATTACGAATGACGTGCTCTACCAGCTGAGCTATTGCGGCCCAAATGCACTCGGCTCGTGAATGCGCCCTGATATCGGCTGCGGCCGGGCTTGGCAAGGCGCGCGACCGGCGGCCTGTTCCCAAGGAAGGCTGCAACGTATTGGGATCACTTTAGTTCTTGAAATATTGCCGCAACCGGCCCCAGACGTCCGGCTTGGCGTCGTTTCCGGGCACCGGCTCGACCGCGGCTTCGATGTCAGGACCCGGATCGTCGGGCGCGTGCACCAGCGGGATCACGGCCGGCGGATGCGACACCGCCGGCTCGGAACGCGCCGCACGCGAACGCGGACCCGCCGGCGGCGGCTCGATCACGGGCTCAGCACGCGACTCCTCGACGCGCGGCGGCGTGGGCGCCGGCTTTTCCACGGTCAGATCGAGCGGCGACTCATGTGCCGGACGACGTTCGACCGTGGCCGGGACATTAATGGCGGCGTCGGGATCGGGGCCGGCTTCGATCACCGGCCGGTCGCCGTCGAGTCCGGACAGTGGATCTTTCCATTCGAACGCGTCGAGCCGGCCGGTCACCGGCGAGATCGGCAGCCAGCGCTGCGAGACGAAACCGTCCGCCGTCCAGGCCGGATCGCGCCGGCCGTGCAACGCCCGCGCCATCCATGCGCGGGCGCGGCCCTCGTCGTTGTGTTCCTTTTCCTCAAGCTCGGCCATCAGCGCCGCCACGCGCTGCGTCGGCACGACGGCGAGCGGCGCCAATGTCTTCCGGGCGATCGCAAACTCCTGCGCGTCGAGCGCAGCGCGACCGACCGCCAGCGCGGCCTCGATGTTGCCGGGCGACTTCTCCGCCAGCGATTGAATCCGGGCGAGCCGCTCGCGCGCCGAATCGCCGGGCCGCAGGTGGGCGTAGCCCTCCGCCAGATCGGGGTGCGGATTGGCGCGCCAAGCGGCTTCGATGATGCGGCCGGCCTTGCGCAGTTCGCCGGCCTCGCCGAGCAGCTTTGCGGCGAGCACGGCCGCCGGCACCAGAGTCGGAGCAAGCTTCACGGCGTCCAGAACGTCGGCCTTGGCGCGGTCGCGTTCCATTTCCTCGTTGGCGAGCGCCCGCGCGGTCAGCAGCACGGCGCGCTGGCGCTGATAGGTCGGTTTGTCGATCAGGCCGCTCTTCATATTGCGCTCGAGCCGTTCGAGCGCGCCGGCCCAGTCGCCGGTCACGCAGCGGAATTCGAGCACCGCCTGGCCAGCCCAGGCCGGCACCTGCGCGTGCTTCGCGGCTTCCTCGGCGTAGAGTTGCGCGGTCGCGACATCGGCGCGACGCTGCGCCTCGATGTAGAGGCCATGCAGGCCGAGCAGCCGGGTGTCGTCCCGGCTCGCCATCTGATGGAACGCACGCTCCGCCTGCGTGCCGTCGCCGGCAAGTTGCGCGGTCTGCGCGCCGAGCAGCAGGGTGAGTGGCTCGCCCGGCGCATGGCGATTGGCTTCCTCGACATATTTCCGGGCGGCGCGCACGTCGCCCGAGCCGATCGCGATCAGTCCCTGCGACACCGCCCGGTATCCGCGCATTCCGCGCCGTGTGCCGAGATAGCGGGCGAGCGTGTCCGGCGAACGCCAGATCGAGACCGCGAGCGACCAGAGCGCCACGGCCACCACCGCTACGGTCGCCATCGCGACCAGCAGCATCATCACCGATGTTTCGAGCCGCCAGCCCTGCCAGGTGACCGAGACGTCGCCCGGCCGCTCGGCGAACCAGACCGCGACGAAGGCCAGGAGGCCGATGAGGAAGAGATAGAAGATGACGCGGATCATCGCGGTCTTACTGCCATTGGCGGAACTTATCCTGGTGTCCCAATTCCGAAGTTCGCTGGCAACAACAATGACGCGGACTTCCGAACCGGCACTTTAGCACGTCACTTCCCAAGTGCGGCCAGAGCCTCAGCCGCGATTTGATTGCCCGACTGGATCGCAGCCGTGCGCGCTTCGGCACGCTTGATCCAGTCCTCCGCCGGCTCGCGCACATTGGCCGGCAGCTTGGCGAGCTCCGTGAGCGCGCCGGCAAGATCGGAATGCGCCGCTCTGAGCTCGACGCGCATGATCACCGCAATCGGATCGCTTCCAGGGACATCCTGCACCGGCCGGATCCGGACAAGCTTCTCGGCATTGGCGGTGAGCCGCTCGATCAGCCCGTTATCCCGCGGCGGCACCCCGGCAGCCTGATAGAGCGCCGGCGCCAACCCGGACAACTGGCGGGACAACGTCGCGACCGACGGAACGCCGGTCGCCGCGAAGACTTCGAGCGGCGCGAGCTGCTTGGCATCTTTGACGAACGGCTTGGTCATTGCGAGCACCGGGGCGAACGGCACGCCGCGATCGACCGCTTCGCGCAGTGCCGCGGACGCCACGACGAACCGCACCGCGGGGTCGGTGGCGCCCAGGACCGGACGCTTGGCCAGTTCGGCGGCCATCGCCTTCTCATTAGCCTCGATCGAGGCAACGCGCTTCGACAGCGCATCGAGATCGCTACGCTCGACCGGCGAGATCCCAAGCCGGGCGATCTTCTGTCCCAATTCCGCGATCGCGGCCGCGTTGACGTCGGCGCGCTGGCGCGCCTCGCGGGCAAGCGTCGCGGTCTCGTCGTTGCGACGGCTCAGGATGGCGACGATCTCGCCAGACGACTTCACCTCGCCCTCGATTGCGGCCATGCGGCTGGCCAGTGCCGGATCGGCTGCCGCTGCCGGCCGTGCCGCGGCAAGCGCGGTTTCCAACTTGGCGAACTCGGGCGTTCAAAGCCGAGACAGCCGCGGTATCGGCCTGCGCAAGGGCTGGCCGTGCGGCCAGCTCGCGTACCTGCTGCTCCGCGCGCGCGACCCGCGCCTCGAGGCTCTCGACGCCATGCTCCCGCAGCGCGGCGTTGATCGCCAGAAAGCCGAGAAGAGCGACGAGCCCGCCGCCCACCGCCGCCCCAATGAACCGCCAGGGAGCGGCACCCCGCCATCCGGCCTGCGGTCCCACGCGTTCGGATTCGTCCGGAATCTCGGTTGCCGCCAGCTCGATGGTGGGCGCCGGACGACGGCGGTTTGGGCCGCCCGGGTTGCCGGCCGTCGAAGCGTCGTCGGAGCTCATGTCAGCAATCACCCTGTCGATTCGCCGACCGCCGGACTATCACAGAATCGCAAGCGCCGGGCGGCAAATTCATGCCCGCCGGCAGCGCCGCGATGTCACGGCGTCAGGAGGTCGAAGAGGGCCGCTTCGTCGGGCCGGGCCGCAACCGCGACCTTCCGCGCACCGGCCGCGATCAGCGGCTCGGCGACCTGGGCCGACAGACAAAAATTCATAGGAGAGAGCGCCTCATCGAACAGGTTAGCGCGCCGGGCGCACGTGAGGTACGCCTCGGCGCTGCGGCGCGACAGATGCAGGATCCCGTCAAGGCTGCCGGCCGCCAGGGCGGTTCGAACGGATTCCGGGAGATCGAGTGCGGTGCTCGCGCGGTAGATCACTACCGTATCGACCATCAGCCCTTCTTCGCGGAGATGACCTGCCACATCCGCAGCTCGGTCGGCGCCGGCGAGATAGAAGAGCGGCTCTGCAATGGCGGTGCGACGCGCAAGGATTAGACGCACGAGATCGTCGGCATCCCCGTCGGCCGATCGCACGTCGGAGAATCCGACCGCGCGCGCTGCTGCCGCCGTGCGCTGGCCGACCGCAAACACCGGGAGGCCGCGCAGTTCGGCATGGCGCGGATGTTGTCCGATCGCGCGGGCCGCGTTTCGGCTGGTCATGACGATGCCTGACCACGGGCCCGCGCCAAGGTCGGCGTCCGTCGTCAATTCGATCCGCAGCAGTGGCGCGACCAGCACCTCGTGACCTCGCGCACGCAGCCGCGCGGCAGTCTCCTCGCCCTCGGGTTCGGGCCGGGTGACCAGCAGCCGCATGCCGCTCACGCCGGCACCGGATTGGAGTCAACGGCTTGCACTGCACGACCGGACGGGATCGATAACAGATCGCCAAGCATTGCGCCTCATGACCCCGCGGTGCTAGGCCGGATCGGGCCAACCGGGAGCGCGATCTTAGGTACTGCATCTTCCGCCGGAAAGCTGCTCCGGCATCCAATGTCGGGCGCATGGAGCCTTGATGGTTGTACTCGGCATCGAGACGACCTGCGACGAAACCGCAGCCGCCGTGGTCGAGCGACCGCAAGCCGGCCCCGGCCGGATTCTGTCCAACGTCGTGCTGTCCCAGATAAACGAGCACGCCGCGTTCGGCGGCGTGGTCCCGGAGATTGCAGCCCGCGCGCATGTCGAGGCAATCGACCTGATTATCGCTGGGGCCATGCAGGAGGCGGGCAAGAGTTTCGCCGAGCTCGACGGCGTCGCGGTTGCGGCCGGTCCGGGCCTGATCGGCGGTGTCATCGTCGGGCTGACCACCGCCAAGGCGATCGCGCTGGTGTGCGAGAAGCCGCTGATCGCTGTCAACCATCTCGAAGCGCACGCGCTGACGGCGCGGCTGACCGACGCCACTCCGTTCCCCTACTGCCTGTTCCTGGCCTCGGGCGGACATACGCAGATCGTTGCCGTGCTGGGGGTCGGCGAATACGCGCGCATCGGCACGACGGTGGACGATGCGATCGGCGAAGCCTTCGACAAGACCGCCAAGCTGCTCGGCCTCGGCTATCCGGGCGGCCCGCTCGTCGAGCGCGAGGCCGCGCAAGGTAATGCCGGACGCTTTGTGCTGCCGCGCCCGATGCACGGCCGTCCGCACGCCGATTTCTCGCTCTCGGGCCTGAAGACAGCGCTGCGGCTTGAAGCCGAGAAGGCCGCGCCGCTGAGCGACGACGACGTGCGCGACTTGTGCGCGGCGTTTCAACAGGCCGTGGTCGACGTGGTCGCCGACCGGCTGCGCGCCGGCATGAAGATGTTCAAGGAGCGCTACGAACAGCCGACCGCGCTGGTCGCGGCAGGCGGTGTCGCGGCGAACGAAGCGATCCGCCGTGTGCTGCACCGCATTGCGTTCGAGACCGGCACCACACTGGTCGTGCCGCCGGCGGAGCTTTGCACCGACAACGGCGCCATGATCGCATGGGCGGGCGCGGAACGTCTCGCGCTCGGGCTGACCGACACGCTCGATACCGCGCCGCATGCGCGCTGGCCGCTCGATAGCATCCGGCGGCCCGCCGCCGCGAGCGCGCTCGTGGCCCGTAAGACCGATTGACGGCCGCTTGCTGGCCGGACATTTTCAGGGAAATGAAGTTCGGTTGTGATGTTTGATCATATTGCCGTCGTCGGGGCGGGAGCCTGGGGTTCGGCGCTCGCGAATGTCATCGCGCGAGCCGGTCGCGCAGTATTGCTTGCGGCACGCAGCCAGGACAGCGCCGAACGGCTGGAGTCGACACGCGAAAGCCCATATCTGCCCGGCATAAGATTTGACGATCGCATCGGGATCGCCGCCGCAACCGACGCGGTCGGCCGCTACGACGCAATCCTGCTCGCCGTTCCGTCTCAGCATCTGCGCGCCGCCGCCGGCATGCTGGCCTCCACGCTCGCCGCAGGCACGCCGGTGATCGCGTGCGCTAAGGGCATCGAGCACGGCACCAACCGATTCATGACCGAGGTGATCGCCGAGAGCGTGCCGCAGGCAATGCCGGCGATCTTGTCGGGTCCAAGCTTCGCGGTCGACGTCGCGCACGGCCTGCCGACCGCCGTAACGCTCGCGGCCGGCGACACTGAGATCGCCGCTAGCCTCGCGCGCAGCCTCGGCTCTGCAACGTTCCGCCTCTACCACACCGATGACACGCGCGGCGTCGAGATCGGCGGCGCGGCGAAGAACGTTCTGGCGATCGCGGCCGGCATCGTGACCGGACGACGCCTCGGCTCCAGCGCGCTCGCAGCCCTCACGACGCGCGGATTTGCCGAACTGTTCCGTTTCGGCCAAGCCTACGGCGCCAGGGCCGAGACCTTGACGGGCCTGTCCGGGCTCGGCGATCTGATCCTCAGCTGTTCGAGCGCGCAGTCGCGTAATTATTCGCTTGGGTTGGCGCTTGGCCAGGGCCGGACACCACAACAGGTCGGGGGTAGCGGAAAGCTTGCCGAGGGCGTATTCACCGCTCCGGTTCTGGTCACGATGGCGCAAGCGAAGGGCATCGAGATGCCGATTGCGAGCGCCATCGCGGATATTCTCGAAGGCCGGATCGGCGTCGACGATGCGATTGAAAATTTATTGACGCGACCATTTCGTGCGGAGGGATAAGATGGCTCATTGGCTGTTGAAGACCGAGCCCGAGGAATTCTCCTGGGATGATTGCGTCAAGCGCGGCGCAAAAGGAGAGCCGTGGACCGGTGTGCGCAACTTTACAGCCCGCGGGCACATGAAGGCGATCAAGAAGGGCGACCAGGCGTTCTTCTATCACACCGGCGACGAGCGACAGATCGTCGGCATCGCCGAGGTGATCCGCGATGCCTATCCGGACCCAACCGACGAAAAGGGCGTCTTCGTCGCGGTCGACGTCAAGGCCATCAAGCCGCTGCCCAAACCGGTAACGCTTGCCGCGATCAAGGCGGCGCCGCGCCTCAAGGACATGGCGCTGGTCAAGTACGGCCGTCTGTCGGTGCAGCCGGTGACCGCATCGGAGTGGAGCCTGGTCTGCCGCATGGCGGGCTTCAAGGAATGAGCCGGCGGCAATCGCCGCGCACTCCCCTCCCCACCGGGCCGGCCAACCGCTAGGCTTGAGCCGTTCTGCCGGGAGCAGCCGGACATGAAATTCTACGGAGCCATCGTGATCGCGGCCGTCGTTGCCTGGCTCGCCGGCGCGATCTGGTACATGGCGCTGGGCAAGCGCTGGATGGCGGCGCTGGAACGAGCGCCGGACGAAATGGCGACGGTGAAGAAGGCGCCCGGCGCGTTCCTGCCGTACATCTATGCGTTCGCGGCCGAACTGGTGATGGCCTGGATGCTCGCCGGCGTGCTGCTGCATCTTGCGCCGCGGGTTCCTCTGACGATCAGGAGCGGCATCATCACCGGCGCATTCTGCTGGCTCGGATTCGTGATCACCACCATGCTGGTCAACAACAGCTTCGCACGCCGGGATTGGCGTCTCACGTGGATCGACGGCGGCCACTGGCTGGTCGTTCTGGTGTTGATGGGAGCGGTGCTGGGCGCCATCGGCCTGTAAACCTCGACCGCCAGCAATGGCGGCGCAAGAACAATGCAGTCGGAGAGAAGCGCATGCGCAAGCTCATCTACCCGCTGATCGTGGCGACCGTGACGGCGTCGGCGGTTGCGACCCTGACGCCGCCCGAGCGCAGCCTGGCGCAGCAGGAAGAGACGCGAGCCGCGGATGCGACGCCGGTGCCGTACAATCCGACCATGGGCGATCTGATGAACCTCCTGATCCAGCCGCGTCACGTCAAGCTGTGGCTCGCCGGCAAGCAGGAAAATTGGCCGCTCGCCGGCTATGCGCTCAAGGAGATCAGGCAGACCTTCGTCCGCATCACCGCGGGCATGCCGCAATACAACGGCGCGCCGGTAGCCGACCTGATCGAGACCGCGATGGGAGAGCCGATGACGTTGATCGACTTCGCCATCAAGGCCGGAGAGCCACGACAGTTTGCAGAGCAATATGCGAAGCTGACCTCGGGATGTAACGCGTGTCACGTCTCTACCGGCCATCCCTACATCGTTCTCAAGGTGCCGGACGGCGCGGCCTTCGGTAACCAGGAATTTGAGCCGAAGCGATGACCCCCGATCCGAACTGCACATCCGCAAAGCGAGCTGGCGTCGCGTGGACCCGCACGCGCGGCGTCACAACGCTGGCGGCCATCGTCTTGACGGCGTCGATCGCCACCACACCGCTGCCCGGCGCTGCGCAGAGCGAGCCGAAGCCTGCCGACGATGCACCAGCCGCGTTCAATCCGATGATGGGCGCGCTCATGAGCATGTTCATTCAGCCACGACATGCCAAGCTCGGCTTGGCGGGCCGCGAGGCGAACTGGCCGCTCACCGCCTATGAGCTCAAGGAGCTGCAGCGATCGCTGGCGCAGATCTCCGCCGCGATCCCGCGCTGGAAGGGGCTGCCGGTGCCGGACCTGTTCGATGCCGCGCTGACCGAGCCAATGGCGGCGCTGGAGACGGCGGTGAAGGCGGGCGATGCTCGTCAATTCGCCGAGGCCTTCGAGCAGCTGACCACCGGGTGCAATGCCTGCCATGCCACCACGGATCACATGTTTGTGGTGCTCAAGGCGCCGGAGGCATCGGACTTCCCGGACCAGGAGTTCAAACCGCGGCGATAGGGCGAGCGCGCGCCGGAACCACAGACCGGCTCGCATCCCGCATCATTCGACCTTGGCGCCGATCTCGCGGATCACGCGCCCATAGATCTCGTAGTCGCTGCGAATTCGCGCCGCGAACTCCTCGGGCGTGGTCACCAGCGGTTCGCCTGAACCGGCGGCTCCCAGCTTTGCGCCGTACTCCTGTCCCGTGAGGATCGTCCGGATTTCGGCGCGCAACTGCTCGATGATCGCGGTCGGCGTTCCCACCGGAGCGAACAGGCCCTGCCAGATCGAAACTTCGTAGCCCGGATAAAACTCGGCGATCGCTGGCAGGTCCGGCAGCAGCGACGAACGCCGCGATCCGCTGGTCGCGAGACCGCGCAGCTTGCCGGTCTGCACCATCGGTGCCACCGAGCCGCCGCCAAACATCGCGGCGATGTCGCCCGCCATAACACCGAGCGCTGCCGGTCCGCCGCCCTTGTACGGCACATGGACGAGGTCGATCCCGGCCCGGCGCTTGAGCATCTCCATCGCCAGGTGATGCTCGCTGCCGTTGCCGATCGAGGCATAGAACAGCGGCGGCTTGGTGTCGCGCGCGACCGCGATGAAATCGCGGAAGTCCTTGATCACCGAAAGCGTCGGGCTGGCGGTGAGCAGCAACGTGTTCACCTGTACGCTGGCGATCGGCAGCAATTCCTTGTGCGGATCGAACGGCATCCGGGCGTAGAGATGCGGATTGATGCCGAACAGTGCGCTTGGTCCCGCCAGCAGCGTGTAGCCGTCGGGCGCTGCCCTGGCGACGATCTCGCCGGAGATTGTGCCATTGGCGCCGGGCCGGTTCTCGATCACGACCGGCTGCCCGAGACGGACCGACAACGGCTGCCCGAGCAGGCGGGCCACGATGTCGGCCGCGCCACCCGGCGGGAACGACACCACCAGCTTGATCGGCCGCACCGGATAGGTCTGCGCCATCGCCGACGTCGCGACCGTCGCGACGACGATGCCAAACACCAGCCGGATCATGAAATTCATGCTGCTGCTCCTTGCGCGGCTGCCCTTCCACGCCCTGGACATTGCTCGTCACGGACCAAAGTCGAACATCCTCCGACTTGTCGCAGATCAAGGCACCGTCGCATAATGGACCTCTAGTGTGGCGGTTCAGAAGTCCGCATTGTTCTTGGCGCGAGTCCGAAATGCGGACTTCTGAACCAAAGCCACATTAGATCAATGAGTTGCTAGTGTCCTTCGATTCCGAAGTTCGCAAATGAGGGCGCCGCGGGATGATGCGAACTTCGGAATCGGGACACTAGCGAGAAAAAATCATATGGCGCGCCCCGGTGAGGGTCCGCCCGGTGGAGGCAGGAAATGTCCGAGAAAATCTACGACGTTCCGGCGGAGTGGCGCCAGCGCGCCTTCATCGACGACGCCAAGTACCACGAGATGTACGCGCGCTCGATCGCCGACCCGAACGGCTTCTGGGCCGAGCATGCCAAGCGCATCCATTGGTACCGGGCGCCGATGCGGATCAAGAACACCTCCTTCGATCCGCACAACGTCTCGATCAAATGGTTCGAGGACGGCACGCTCAACGCCGCCTACAACTGCATCGACCGTCATCTGCCCAAGCGCGCCAACCAGACCGCGATCATCTGGGAAGGCGACGACCCCAAGGACTCCAAGCACATCACCTACCAGGAACTGCACGACGAGGTGTGCCGGTTCGCCAACATCCTGCGCAACCGCAACGTCGAGAAGGGCGACCGCGTCACCATCTACATGCCGATGATTCCCGGAGGCGGCCTACGCGATGCTGGCCTGCGCGCGCATCGGCGCGATCCACTCGGTGGTGTTCGGCGGCTTCTCGCCGGAATCGCTCGCCGGCCGCATCGAGGACTGCCAGTCCAAGGTCGTCATCACCGCCGACGAGGGCCTGCGCGGCGGCCGCAAAGGTGCCGCTGAAGGCCAATACCGACGCGGCCATCGCCAAGGTCGAAGCGCGGTCGGTCGACCACGTGATCGTGGTCCGGCGCACCGGCGCGCGCTGTCGACATGGAGCCGGTCCGCGACGTCTGGTACCACGAGGCAGCCGCGGTCGTGACCAGCGAGTGCCCGTGCGCCGAGATGAACGCCGAGGATCCGCTGTTCATCCTCTACACCTCGGGCTCGACCGGCAAACCGAAGGGCGTGCTGCACACCACCGGCGGCTATCTGCGTCTACACGTCGATCACCCACCAGTACGTGTTCGACTATCACGACGGCGACATCTACTGGTGCACCGCCGACGTCGGCTGGGTGACCGGCCACAGCTACATCGTCTACGGCCCGCTCGCGAACGGCGCCATCACGCTGATGTTCGAAGGCGTGCCGAACTATCCGACGATGTCGCGCTTCTGGGAGGTGATCGACAAGCACAAGGTCAACATCTTCTACACCGCGCCGACCGCGATCCGCGCGCTGATGCAGGCCGGCGACGCGCCGGTGAAGAAGACCTCGCGCGCCTCGCTGAGGCTGCTCGGCACCGTCGGCGAGCCGATCAATCCGGAAGCCTGGGAGTGGTATCACCGCGTGGTCGGCGACGGCCGCTGCCCGATCGTCGATACCTGGTGGCAGACCGAGACCGGCGGCATCCTGATCACGCCGCTGCCCGGCGCCACCAGGCTCAAGCCCGGCTCGGCGACACGCCCGTTCTTCGGCGTGCAGCCCGAGATCGTCGATGCCGAGGGCAAGGTGCTGGACGGCGCCACCAGCGGCAACCTGTGCATCGCGGATTCCTGGCCGGGCCAGATGCGCACCGTCTACGGCGATCATCAGCGCTTCGTCGACACCTATTTCAAGGCCTATCCGGGCAAGTACTTCACCGGCGACGGCTGCCGGCGCGACGCAGGACGGCTACTACTGGATCACCGGCCGCGTCGACGACGTGATCAACGTCGCCGGCCATCGGCTCGGCACCGCCGAGGTCGAATCGGCGCTGGTCGCGCACGCCAAGGTGTCGGAGGCCGCGGTCGTCGGCTATCCGCACGACATCAAGGGCCAGGGCATCTACGCCTACGTGACGCTGATGACGGGCGAGCAGCCGAGCGAGGACCTGCGCAAGGAACTGGTCGCCTGGGTGCGCAAGGAGATCGGCCCGATCGCCTCGCCCGACCTGATCCAGTTCGCGCCCGGCCTGCCGAAGACCCGCTCCGGCAAGATCATGCGCCGCATCCTGCGCAAGATCGCCGAGGACGAGTCCGGCAATCTCGGCGACACCTCGACGCTCGCCGATCCGGCCGTGGTCGACGACCTCGTGAACAACCGGCAGAACCGCAAGGGCGCGTAACAACTGGCCGTGGAGCCGGCCGAGGTCGTTGTCGCCGACCGGCAGTTGCTGATGCGCCCGGTCGAGCCGGACGCGCAGCACACGGCTTGCGCTCAGCACACGATGTGATTCAACGCGCAACGTGATTCGCATCGCGGTCGCGCGATTCGCCCGAACGGGGGCCGCGTCGAACGGCATCAAAGCGTTCGCGCGAACGGACGTGAGCATATCCCAGGTTACGCCCCGCCGCTGTGGCGCGAGCGGCACAGTGCTGCCGGAAATTAACCAAGCGCTAACCGTAATCGGCAGTTTTGGCTGAGCCGGCGCAGCAATTAGTTTATTAAGGTTACCGATCGGATGCTCGGCCGGGGCGAGAACAGCCGCGCATGGGCGATCAGGGGACAACATTCAAGACTACGGTGCAATCATGCATCTCGCACGATGGCTGGCAGCCTCGTCTGCTGCCCTCATTCTCGCTGGACCGTCGGAGCTCGCAGCCCGCGCAGGCCGGGCGAAGTCGTCGGGTTCAACGGCAGCTATTCGGCCGGCACGGTCGTCGTGAAGACCGGCGAGCGGTCGCTCTACTACGTGCTCGGCGGCGGCAAGGCCGTCCGCTACACGGTCGGCGTCGGCCGCGCCGGCAAGCAGTGGACCGGCACGTCGTATGATCACCGGCAAGCACCTGCGGCCGGCGTGGTCGCCGCCCGCCGAGGTCAAGCGCGACAAGCCCGTCCCTGCCGAACGTGATCGCCGGCGGCTCGCCGCGCAACCCGATGGGCGCGGCCGCGCTGACGCTGAGCGGCGGCGAATACGCCATCCACGGCACCAATCCGCCCGGCTCGATCGGCGGCTTCGTCTCCTACGGCTGCATCCGCATGCACAACAGCGACGTGCTCGATCTCTACAGCCGCGTCGGCTTCGGCACGACGGTGGTCGTGACGCACTGATCCGCACGGGTTCAGAATAGACCGGACGGCAGACACGGTCTGCCGTCCTTTCTCGTTTGGTCAGCACCAGCGCTCGCGCCGGCCGCCCGCGTAGCTGCGCACCAGTCCGGCCTGCAGCAGCGCGGCCGAGACATCGGCGGTCCGGCGCGTCGAGGCGTCGGCGAGGACCCGGCCGCCGTATTTGTCGAGCGTCACCCGCGAAATCCCGACCGCGCCCTCGGCCAGCATCTGCGCCAGGGCGTCGCGCGCCGCCTGCGCCCGCGCCTGCTCTCCTTGCAGCGCGCCCGCATTTCGGGGGCGTCGATGCCGCGCAGCCGGACCCGGGTGCTGATCTCGATGCCCGGCCAGACGCTCACCCGCGCGTCGAACGTATCGCCGTCGACGACGCGCACGACCTGCGACCGGATGATGCGGCCGGAGCTCCGGCGAATGATCTGCCGGCACGTGGCGGGCCGCCGGCGGTGCCGTTGCGGTGAGCCGGCTGCGGCCTTCCGGCGGAACATCGAGGGCCCGATCAGGGTGCCGACCGCCATGCCCAGCAGAAACATCGCCACCAGCGCCACCGCCATGCGTGGCGCGCGCCGGATGCTGAAGGACGCACTGATATGAACATAGTCTCAATCCTAGGTGATTCCTCCTAGGATCGCAATACTATCTGCGCAAGCACCGGTTCTGTATTTCAATCTCAGCATTGCAATCCCTCAAAAATCCGACGCGAGGCCGTCCTTCTCCCAGTCGCCGTAGCGGACCGGGTCAAGCCCGCCGCGGCCATGCGATTCCTTCGGCTCGATCGAGGACGTGCCGCGTCGCGGGCCGCGCGGCGCGCGGCGGCTTCCGCCAGCGCGCGTTGCGCCGCCGGCGGCAGCGGCTTGGCATGCGTGCGGGGCACGACGGCGAGGGCGCCGCGTGTTCAGTTCCCTCATCGGGCTTCCGCTCGCTCATGTCCATCAATGCACGGGAACGCCGGCAGATCAAGCCCGCGGCGCTCCGTTGCGAGCGGCGGCATCTTGCAGACCGGCTCACCGCACCCGACATTTTGTGCCGAAATGTTGGAGCGCCGGTTTGCGCGGCATAACGCGCCGCTCCAGCCACGGAGAGGAACATGAACTACTTGCGTACCGCCATCCTGCTGGCAGGGCTGACCGCCCTGTTCATGGGTGTCGGCTACCTGATCGGCGGATCGGGCGGCGCCGTGATCGCGCTGCTGGTCGCCGCCGGCATGAACTTCTTCGCCTACTGGAACGCCGACAAGCTGGTGCTGTCGATGCACGGCGCCCACGAGGTCGACGAGCGCACCGCGCCCGAGCTCGTGCGGATGGTGCGCGAGCTGTCGCAGCGCGCCGGCCTGCCGATGCCGCGCGTCTATCTGATGGACAACCCGCAGCCCAACGCGTTCGCGACCGGGCGCAACCCGCAGCACGCCGCGGTCGCGGCGACGACCGGCCTCCTGCAGATGCTCAGCCGCGACGAGATCGCCGGCGTGATCGCGCACGAGCTCGCGCACATCAAGAACCGCGACACCCTGACCATGACGATCACCGCGACGATCGCCGGCGCCGATCTCGATGCTGGCGCAGTTCGGGCTGTTCTTCGGCGGCCATCGCGACAACAACAGCGGGCTCGGCATGATCGGCACCATCGCGATGGTGATCCTCGCGCCGATCGCCGCCATGCTGGTGCAGATGGCGATCAGCCGCACGCGCGAATACGCCGCCGACGAACTGGGCGCGCAGATCTCCGGGCAGCCCGGAGGCACTGGCCTCGGCGCTCGCCAAGATCTCCAACGCGGCGCACGCAGATCGACAACCCGTCGGCCGAGCGCAATCCGGCGACCGCGCATCTGTTCATCATCAATCCGCTGAACGGCCACGGCATCGACAACCTGTTCTCGACCCACCCGTCGACCGAGAACCGCATCGCCGCGCTGCAGCAGATCGCCGCCGGGATGGGCGGCGGGCGGCGGTCGGCCGGTTCCGATCGGCCCGCCGCGGCCCGTGGTCAGGCCGCAGCGCGCGCCAGGGCGTGCCGGGCGGCGTCTGGGGAAACGCAAAGTCGCGCGGACCCTGGGGCTGACCCGCCGGCCGCGCGGCGCGTCATTTCCATTGCGGCTCGAGCGTCCGAGCTCGCAGGTGACAGCGGTTTCATGCCGACAAGCCGCATGACCGCGCCCGAGCCCGTCCAACGTCCTCGCCGCCGCCGGGTCTCGCCGCCCGCGAGATCGCCGCCAACATGCTCGAAGGCGTGCTGCGCCGGCGCCGGCCGCTCGACGAGCAGCTCGACGACCAGGGCGCCGGCCTGGCCGCGCTCGCCGATCGCGACCGCGCGCTGGTGCGCCACCTGGTCGGCTCCACGCTGCGCCGGCTCGGCACGCTGCGGCATCTGCTCGGCCTGTTTCTCGACCGCGGTTTTCCGGCCGACGCGCCGCGGGTCGAAACCGCGCTGCTGATCGGCGCCGCGCAGATTCTGCTGCTTGCAGGTGCCCGACCACGCGGCGGTCGATCTGCGGTGCGGCTGGCGCAGACCGACCGGCGCGCCATGCACTATGCCGGGCTGGTCAATGCGGTGCTGCGCCGCGTCGCCCGCGATGGCGCGCAGCAGCTCGACGGCACCGACACCATCGCTGCTCGACACGCCGGACTGGCTGATGGCGCGCTGGATCGAAACCTACGGCCCGGACCGGCGCGCGCCATCGCCGCGGCCAATCGCCACGAGCCGGCGCTCGACCTGACGGTCAAGGACGATCCGGCCGGCTGGGCCGAACGAGCTCGGCGGGCGCGTGCTTCCGACCGGCTCGGTGCGCGCGCGGTGCACGGCCCGGTGCCGTCGTTGCCCGGCTACGCCGACGGCGCCTGGTGGGTGCAGGACGCCGCCGCCGCGTTGCCGGCGCGGTTGCTCGGCGACGTAAGCGGCCGCGCGTCGCCGACCTCTGCGCCGCGCCCGGCGGCAAGACCGCCCAGCTCGCCGCCGCCGGCGCGCGCGTCACCGCGGTCGACCGCGCGCCGAAGCGGCTCGAGCGGCTGCGGCAGAACCTGGCGCGCCTCGCTCTCACCGCCGAGATCGTCGCGGCCGACGCAACCGCAATGGCGCGGCGGGCCGTTCGACGCGGTCCTGCTGGATGCGCCGTGCTCGTCGACCGGCACGATCCGCCGCCATCCGGATATTCCCTGGCTGAAGCGCGAGGCCGATATCGCGGCGCTCGCGGCCTGCAGCGGCGGCTGCTGGCCAGCGCGTTCGAGTGTGTCAGGCCGGGCGGCACGCTGGTCTATTGCACCTGCTCGCTCGAGCCGGAGGAAGGCATCGACGTCGTGCGCGACTTCCTCGCCGCGCGAGCCTCGCGCCGTGCGCCGCGCCGATCGCCGGCAACGAGGTCTGCGGCCAGGACGATTGGCTGACCCCGGAGGGCGACCTGCGCACGCTGCCCTGCCACTGGCCGGATACTGATTCGCGCATGGCCGGCCTCGACGGCTTCTTTGCCGCACGTCTGTCAAGGATTTGAAGGGCTTAGGCAGTTGGCCCGCCGCCCGCGCTTCCGCTATCTTGCCGCCCGTGTCCCGGGCCCGACGCTCGTATCCGATTGCCCGCACGCGCGTTGCAAGCGTCAAAGCCAAAGGGACACCAGCAACTCAATGATTCTAGTGTGGCATTGGATTTGACGTTTGGTACCAACGACTCGCGGTAATGCGGGCCGGAACCTTCAAATTCACCACATCGGCGGGAACGGGACTGCCCGCCAAACGGGGAAGCGAGCTACCGATGTCGCGCGTTTCGGTCGCGGAGCGGAGCAGACTGTCGGTCTTTCTGGTGCGCGGCGGCCTGCGCCGGCTTGCGACTCGCGTCCTCACGCATCCCATCACCCAGTGGCCGTTCTCCTTCGGCAAGCCGGACCGGCTGCTGATCGCGCCGCAGGACCTGCGCACATCCGACGCCACCCGCGCCAGTGAGGTCTATGCCGGGCGCTTCGCGTTCGCCGGCAAGGTGGTGGTCTGCGACGCCCGCTCGCCGTTCGAAGGCACGCCGCCGTCGGAGGACTGGGCTGTCGCGTTGCACGGCTTCGGCTGGCTCCGGCATTTGCGCGCCGCCGATTCGGCCATCACGCGCGCCAACGCCCGCGCGCTGGTCGACGAATGGATCACGCTCAACAGTGCGCACGACCCGATCGCCTGGCGGCCCGAGGTGATCGCGCGCCGCGTGATCTCCTGGCTCAGTCAGGCGCCGCTCGTTCTCGACGAATCGGACGCGCGTTTCTACCGCCGCTTCCTGCGCAGCCTGACCCGGCAGGTCCGCCACCTGCGGCACTCGGTCGGCGATGCGCGCGACGGCGTGCCCAAGCTGCAGGTGGTGATCGCGCTGCTTGACGGCGGCGCTCTGCATGGCCGGGCAGCAGCGGCAGGTCCGCGGCGCCACCAAGCGGTTCGTCGACGAACTGCAGCGGCAGATCCTGCCGGACGGCGGACACATCAGCCGCAATTCCGGTGCGCTGTTGGAGATCATGATCGATCTGCTGCCTCTGCGCACGCTGTTCTCTTCGCGCAACATTGCGCCGCCGCAGCCGCTGCTCAATGCGATCGATCGCATGATGCCGATGCTGCGGTTCTTCCGGCACGGCGACGGCAATTTTGCGCTGTTCAACGGCATGGGCCCGACCCCGACCGACCGCCTGACCACCGTGCTGGCCTATGACGATACGCGCGGCGCGCCGCTCGCCAGCGCACCGCATTCCGGCTACCAGCGGATCGAAGCCGCCGGCACGCTGGTGCTGATGGATTCCGGCCGGCCGCCGCCGATTACGGTCAGCCAGGATGCCCATGCCGGTTGCCTGTCGTTCGAGCTGTCGGTCCGGCAACAGCGCATCGTGGTCAATTGCGGCCTGCCGACGATCGGCCGCGAGACCTGGCGGCAGGCCGCCCGCGCCACCGCCGCGCATGCCACCGCCACGTTCAACGATACGTCCTCGTCGCGGTTCATCGAGTCGGGCGCCGTCAAGCACATGATGCACGGCATCCCGATGGTGGGCGGCCCGCGCGACGTGAAGGTTGCGCGCGAGCAGCAGGCCGGCGGCACCGTGGTGCGCGCGTCGCACGATGGCTATGCCGACCTGTTCAACGTCATCCACCATCGCACGATCATGCTTGCACCCGATGGGCAGAAGCTCGACGGCGAGGACACGTTCGTGCCGGCAAAGGGCGAAGCCTTGCCGGCCGGGCGCGACCAGTTCGCCGTCCGCTTCCACCTGCATCCCTCGGTCAAGGCCAGCCGCCTGGCTGACGGCCGCAGCGCCATGCTGGTCATGGCGAACAAGGACGTCTGGAGCTTCAACGCCTACGAGGACCAGCTCGAGATCGAGGAAAGCGTCTACCTCGCCGGCACCGACGGGCCGCGCCGAACGCTGCAGGTCGTCATCTACGGCAATGCCCGCAAGGTCATGCGCGTGCAGTGGACCATCGCGCTGACCACGGCGGCGGCTCCCAACCCCCGCCGCGGCCGCGACGAGGAACCGCAACTACCCTTGGAACCCACATGACCGAACTTTGCCGTGTCACCCGCGCGCTGTTGTCCGTATCCGACAAGAGCGGCCTCATCGAATTTGCGCGCGCGCTCGCGGAGGCCGGCGTCGAACTCGTCTCGACCGGCGGCACCCGCAAAGCGCTGAGCGATGCCGGGCTCAAGGTGCTCGACGTATCCGACCTCACCGGCTTTCCCGAGATGATGGACGGCCGCGTCAAGACGCTCCATCCCGGCGTGCACGGCGGGTTGCTGGCGATCCGCGGGAACAAGGATCACGCGGCGTCGATGCAGACGCATGGCATCCGGCCGATCGACCTGCTGGTGGTGAACCTCTATCCGTTCGAAGCCACGGTCGCGAAGGGCGCCGATTTCGAGACCTGCATCGAGAACATCGACATCGGCGGGCCGGCGATGATCCGCGCCGCTGCCAAGAACCACGGCGACGTCGCCGTGGTGGTCGACGTCGCCGACTACACATCCGTGCTGTCCGAGCTTAAGGCGAACAATGGGGCGACGACGCTCGCGTTCCGCCAGCGGCTTGCCGCCAAGGCCTATGCCCGCACCGCGGTCTACGACGCCGCGATTTCCAACTGGTTCGCGCAGCAGATCGAGGAGTCCGCGCCGGCCTATCGGGCGTTCGGCGGCGCGCTCGCCGAAGCGCTGCGCTACGGCGAGAACCCGCACCAGACGGCGGCGTTCTACCGCGCGCCCGAAATGCGCCCCGGCGTCGCAACCGCGCGGCAGGTCCAGGGCAAGCAGCTCTCCTACAACAACATCAACGACACCGACGCGGCCTACGAGTGCGTCGCGGAGTTCGACCCGGCGCGCACCGCGGCCTGCGTGATCGTCAAGCATGCCAACCCCTGCGGCGTCGCCGAAGACGGAAGCCTGATCGAGGCGTACCGCAAGGCGCTCGCCTGCGACCCGGTCTCGGCGTTCGGCGGCATCGTCGCGGTCAACCGGCCGCTCGACGCCGAGGCGGCGCGTGCCATCACCGAAATCTTCACCGAAGTCATCATTGCACCCGAGGCCAGCGAGGAGGCGATCGCAATCGTCGGCGCGAAGAAGAATTTGCGGCTGCTGCTCGCCGGTGGACTGCCCGATCCGCGCGCCGGCGGGTTGACCGTGAAATCGGTCGCCGGCGGCCTGCTGGTGCAATCGCGCGACAACGCGGTGGTCGACGATATGGAACTGAAGGTCGTGACCAGACGCGCGCCGACCAACAGCGAGCTGCGCGATCTCGCGTTTGCATTCCGCATCGCCAAGCACGTCAAGTCGAACACCATCGTGTACGCCAAGGACGGCGCCACAGTGGGCATCGGCGCCGGCCAGATGAGCCGGGTCGACTCGGCGCGTATCGCGGCGCGCAAGGCCGAGGACGCCGCCAGGGAAGCGGGCCTCGCCGCACCGCTCACCAAGGGCTCGGTGGTCGCCTCGGACGCATTCTTCCCGTTCGCCGACGGCCTCCTGGTCGCGATCGAGGCCGGCGCCACCGCGGTGATCCAGCCCGGCGGCTCGGTGCGCGACAATGAAGTGATCAAGGCCGCCGATGACCACGGCATCGCCATGGTGTTCACCGGCACGCGGCATTTCCGGCATTGAATCGGGCACGGCGGTTGCGGAGCCAACGCTCCGCCGCCCTTGTTGTTTGCGAGGCGGAGGGTCCGCCTGTCCCTTTTTCCTTCCCGCCACTGCGGGAATGGAGCGCCGGGGAGGCGCCTCGGGAGCGTGCGCTACGCGCTCCCTTTGGCACCCCTTGCGATCGGGGTGCCGCGTGTCTTGCGGGGACACGCGCGTCCGTGGTTGGCGGACGCTGCGCCTCCCCGGCGCTCCACCGTGGACCCGTTGAACGTCCCCGGAGACGCTCGACCGGTCCGCGAAGGCAATGTGACTATAGTCCTAGTCTGCGAACGAGGCAAGCCCCGCCGGTTACGGCTTCACCAGATCGCCGAGCAGGCTCGCCGCGACCGAGAGCTTCGACAGCGTCAGGCCGGAATTGGCGATCTCCTGCACCGACGAGCGGATACGGTCGACCTCGTCCTTGCGCGGCGCGACCCAAGCCTCGACGGCGTGCGGCCCGACCAGCCCGTCGCCGGCCATTGCGGCGGTGAGCCGGCGCTCGGCATCGCCAATGGAGTTGAGCGCGCGATCGAGCGCCAGCCGGTCGAAATAGTCGGACACCTTGATGTCGCGCGCGGCGCTGGCGATGCGGTCGAGCCGGAAGAACGATTCGGCCGCGAAGTAGGTAGCGGCCATGTCGGCGACGTTGCGCCCGGCGCGCTCGGCAACCGTGACGATGTCGGGCGCCGACGCGAGCGCCGGCAGGCTCGCGATCTTGCGCGCCAGCGCCTCGGGCACGCCGTCTTTCTTCAGTTCGGCCTCGCGCGCGGCCCGCGCGGCGGCCGCCTCGCTCGACAGCACATTGTCGAGCGCAGACTTCTACCGCGGCGATGCCGACGCGGTGATGCTCGACGACCTCGGCGAGACCTTTCGTCAAATCGACGTTTCGCAGGAACCAGACCAGCCGGTCGAGCAGCAGTTCCTCCACCGCGGCGTAAAGTTCGAGCTGCAGCATGCCGGGCACGCGGTTGTCGAGCTTGTCGATCTCGCCGTTGAGCGCGGTCATGCCGTAGCTGTCGCGCACCGCCGCGAAGGCGAGCGCGATGTCGGCCGCGGCCGCGCCGGTCTGGTCGGCGATCCGGACCACGAGCGACGGCCCGCCGCGGTTGATGATCGAGTTGGCGAGCTGCGTCGCGATGATCTCGCGCCGCAGCCGATGCTGCGCGACCGCATCGGGAAACCGTTCCGTCACCGCGTCAGGGAAATAGCGCGTCAGTTCGCGCGCCAGGTAGGGGTCGTCCGGCACCCGCGAGGTGACGAGATGATGGTTGAGCGACAGCTTGGCATAGGCCAGCAACACCGCGAGCTCGGGGCGTGTCAGCGCCTGCGAGCGGCGGCGACGCTCGGCAATCTCCATGTCGTCGGGCAGGTATTCCACCGCGCGGTCGAGCTCGCCCGCGGCTTCGAGCGACTGCATCAGCCGCTGCTCGAAGCCGAGGTCTTCGAGCCCGCGCCGCTGCGCCAGCGAGATCGCGAGCGGCTGCAGATAGTTGTTGCGTAGCACCAGCGCCGCCACGTTCTCGGTCATCTCGGCGAGCAGCGCGTTGCGGTCGTCGCGGGTGAGGCGTCCGTCGCGCATCGGGGGTGCCAGCGCGATCTTGATGTTGACCTCAACGTCCGACGTGTTCACGCCGGCGGAGTTGTCGATGGCGTCGGTGTTGAGGCGGACGCTATGCTGCGCCGCCTCGATGCGGCCGCGCTGGGTCATGCCGAGATTGGCGCCCTCGCCCACCACCTTGCAGCGCAGGCTGCTGCCCGTAGCACGAATGGCGTCGTTGGCACGGTCGCCGACCGCATCGTCGGTCTCGGTCGAGGCGCGCACATAGGTGCCGATGCCGCCGAAGAACAGCAACTCGACCGGCGCCTTGAGGATGGCGTTCATGATCTCGGCCGGCGTCGCCTTTCGGCTTGTCGAAGCCGATCGCGGCGCGCGCTGCCGGCGACAACGGGATCTCCTTGAGCGAGCGCGGGAACACGCCGCCGCCGGCCGAGATCAGCGCCTTGTCGTAGTCCTGCCAGCTCGAGCGCGGCAGGTCGAACAGCCGCTGCCGCTCGGCGAAGCTCTTGGCCGGGTCCGGATCAGGATCGATGAAGATGTCGCGGTGATCGAACGCCGCGACCAGCCGGATCGTCTGCTCCCGCAGCATGCCGTTGCCGAACACGTCGCCCGACATGTCGCCGACGCCCACGACGGTGAACGGCGTCGTGCCGATGTCGATGTCCATCTCGCGGAAGTGCCGCTTGACCGACTCCCAGGCGCCGCGCGCCGTGATGCCCATCTTCTTGTGGTCGTAGCCGGCCGAGCCGCCGGACGCGAACGCATCGTCGAGCCAGAAATGGTGCTCGGCCGAGATCGCGTTGGCGATGTCCGAGAACGTCGCCGTGCCCTTGTCGGCGGCGACCACGAGATACGGATCGTCGCCGTCGTGACGCACCACGTTCGTCGGGCGGGATCACGCCGCGATCGCCGAGATTGTCGGTGATGTCGAGCAGCGTCGAGATGAACAGCTTGTAGGTCGCGACGCCTTCGGCCTGCACCGCCTCGCGGGTGCCGCCGCCGGCGACGATGCCGGGGAGCGCCTTCGGCACGAAGCCGCCCTTGGCGCCGACCGGCACGATCACGGCGTTCTTGACCTGCTGCGCCTTGACCAGTCCGAGCACCTCGGTGCGGAAGTCCTGCGGCCGGTCGGACCAGCGGATGCCGCCGCGCGCCACCTTGCCGAAGCGCAGGTGCACGGCCTCGACCCGCGGCGAATAGACGAAGATTTCGTAGAGCGGACGCGGCAGCGGCGCACCGTCGAGCTTGCCGGCTCGCATACTTTACCGCGATCAGCGGCTTCGCGCGGCCGTCGTCCTCGATCTGGTAGAAATTGGTGCGGATCGCCGACTGCACCGCATTGACGAAGTGGCGCAGGATGCGGTCCTCGTCGAGGCTCTCGACCTTGGCGAGCGCGTTTTCGATCTCCGCCACCACCGCGGCCTCGCGCGCCGCGCGTTCCTCGGCGGTGAGGTTGGAGCGCGGATCGAACCGCTCCTGGAACAGGCGCACGATGTCGGCCGCGATCGGCGACCTGCTTGACCAGGGTCGCCCACATGTAGTCCTGCGAGTACGGCACGCGGATTTGCCGGAGAAACCGTGAGATGGCGCGGATCAGCGCGACCTCGCGCCACATCAGCCCGCCGTGGAGCACGAGCGCGTTGTAACCGTCGTTCTCCGCCGATCCGGTCATGATGACCAGGAAGGCGGCTTCGAGGCTTCCCTTCCGGCTTTCGACGTCGGCGCCGTCGCCGGCGCGAGCAGCGCCATGTCGTGAAACCAGACCACCGCATCGTTGTCCTTGCGGTTGATGCGGTAGGTCCGCTCGTCCACCACCTGGAAGCCCATGTTCTCCAGCACCGGCACCCGGTCGGACAGCCGGATCGGTTTGTCGTAGCTCCAGACCTTGAGGCCGACGGTGCCGCCATCGTTGCCGGTTCGCCGGTGGAAGTCGACGCCGAGCGGCCGCGACGCCGACAGCCCCTCGATAATCCGCAGGTCCCTGACGGTACCATCGGGCGAGTAATTCTCCCGGTAGCCGCCGGAAAAAGCATCGCGATAGCGCTCGAAGAGTGTGCGCGCCCGCGCGGGATCGTAGGTCTGCACGAGCTTGTCGCCGAATTCATCGACCCAGGTGCGCACGATGGCGGCGACCGCCTGTTCCAGCGTGGAGCGCGGCGGCTCCTCACGTTGCGCGCCCGGCTTGCGGCCGATGATGTAATGCACCCGGATCATCGGCCCTTCCGCGAAAAAGGGATGGAACGCGCTGACCCGGCCGTGAAACGCCTCGGCGAGGTAGTGCGCCGATCCGTTCGCGCACCGCGCCGGAGTAACGGTCGCGCGGCACGTAGACGAGCACCGAGACGAACCGGTCGAAGCGGTCGCGACGCGGCAGCACCCGCACGCGCGGCCGTTCGTCGAGCTGCAGTATCTCTTGCGAGAAACGGAACAGCGTGTCCTCGTCGATCTGGAACAGATCGTCGCGCGGATAGGTCTCCAGCACGTTGATCAGCGCCTTGCCGGAGTGGCCGTTGGGATCGAAGCCGGCGCGGGTGATCACCGCGTCGATCTTGCGGCGCAGGTACGGGATCGAGCGCGCGGAGCGCGTATAGGCGGTCGAGGTGAACAGCCCGACGATCCGAAATTCGCCGACCATTTTGCCGGCGGAATCGAATCGTTTCAGGCCGACGTAATCCATGTAGACCCGGCGATGCACGCGCGAGCGCACCTCCGACTTCGTCACGATCAGCAGCGTCGGCTCGTTGAGGAAGGCCCTGATCTCCGGGGTGATCGCGAGCGGCTGTCCGGCAGCGCTGCAGCACGTGCACGTCGGGCGCGCGCAGCACGCCGAGCCCGCTCTCGAACACCGGCGTCGAGCGAATCCTCCCCGAGAGAGAATTTGTAATTGCGCATGCCCAGGAACGTAAAGTTGTCATCGGTGAGCCATTGCAGGAACTGGATCGCCTCGGCGATCTCGCCGACCGGCAGCGGCGGTGGACTGTTCTTCAGATCGGCGATCGCCGCGGCGACGCGATCGAGCATCCCGCGCCAGTCCTGGACGCTGACCCGGACGTCGACGAGCGCGGCTTCGATCGCATCGGTAAGCTCGCGGCGCTGCGCTTTGTCGTCGATGCGGGCGAGATGAATATGGATGAAGCTCTCGCGCGCCGTTCCGGCGCACGCGCTCCGGCGCGTTCGAAGGACCGCGAGCCGGCCGTCCGTGTCGCGCTCGACCGAGAAGATCGGATGCACGACGAACTGAACCTCGAGACCGCGTTCGGCAAGCTCTCCGATCACCGAGTCGACCAGGAACGGCATGTCGTCGTTGACGATCTCGAGCACCGAGATGGCCTTGAGCCGCTCGTCGCCCGCCGCGAGCGCAGCCGAGGCGCACACGTCGCCGTCCCGGGCTTGCGCACGCGAACAGCCCCCACGCATGCGCGCGCGAGTTCCGCGATCTCGCGGGCGTCGTAGCGCATGAGGTCTTCCGGCACGGCACGGCCGAACAGTCCGGTCACGAACTCGACCGGCACGTCGCGATGGGCGTCCGTCAAAGATCCTGCCGGCAGCCGCCAGCAGTGCCTGCGCGGCGCGTTCTTCATCGCCGTGGGAGAGGGGATCGGTCACAGTGAGGTCCTGGCAGCCATGGAATGATCGCCCTTTGCGGCCCACTCGTGAAGTCTTTCCGATTCCTGGGGTTCCCGTCGAGGGCAAGATTACGCCGTTCAGCCGCGACGGGGCGATATCGCCGCCCGGCCGAACGCGGTAGGATCGGCGTTCGACGACAAGGAGAGAACGCCGTGCCGAAGCCAGCAAGACCGTTGTCAAGAATGCAGCACGCAGCCCGACCAAGCAGCTGCGCCCGTCAAGGGCGGCAAGAAGGCGCGGCCGTTTCGAAGCAGGGGCGGAAGACGATACAAGTTCATGGCGCTCGACATCGCGCGCGGCAAGCTTTCGGATGCGATGCAGGCCTACTTCGCCAAATGCCAGGAGAAGCTCGGCTACGTGCCGAACGTGCTGCGCGCCTACGGCTTCGACAACGCCAAGCTGCAGGCATTCGTCGATTACCGCCAGGAGCTGGTGCAGAACGCCGAGAACCTCACCAAGCTCGAGATCGAGATGATCGCCACGGTGGTGTCGTCGCAGAACCGCTGCTTCTATTGCATCACCGTCCATGGCAACAGCGTGCGTCAACTTTCCGGCGATCCGATCCTCGGCGAAATGATGGTGATGAATTATCGCGCCGCGCGGCTACCCAAGCGGCAGCGCGCGATGCTCGACTTCGCCGTGAAGATGACGGTCGAGCCTGGGCGGTCGAAGAGGAAGACCGCGAGAAGCTGCGCACGCGCGGGATTCACCGATCGCGACATCTGGGACATCGCCTCGATCGCGGCGTTCTACAACATGACCAACCGGCTGGCGTCGGCCACCGACATGCGGCCGAACACCGCCTATCACGGCCAGGCGCGGTGACATGCGTCTCTGATTGAACGACGACGGAGCCACAACGTCCCCTCCCCGCTTGCGGGGGAGGGCCAGGGAGGGGGCACACATAAAGATCAGCGCCAACTCACCCCCTCCCCACCCCCTCCCCCGTAAACGGAGGGAGCGGAGCGGTGCAAGCGGACGGAGCAAGCAAAGCTTCGCGGAATTCGCGAAGGTAGCGAACGAGACATCAACGACAAACGGAGGAACCCCATGAACACACTGATTGGTCTCGCGGCGGCGGCAATGTCCGCCATGTCCCGCTCCCGCGCTGGCGCAAACGCCGCGCGTGGTGATGGAAGAGATGATGGTGCCGTCGGACCCCGGCATCGAGATCTACGTCCGCAACAAGCGGCCCGCCGACATGACGTCGTTCCGGCCGGAGCGCACCGTGCTCTACGTGCACGGCGCGACCTATCCGGCCTCGACGGCGTTCGACCTCCAGCTCGACGGCATGTCGTGGATGGATTACATGGCGGCGCGCGGCTACGACGTCTATCTCCTCGACCTGCGCGGCTACGGCAAGTCGACGCGGCCGAAGGAAATGGCGGAAGACGCGAAGAACAATCCGCCGATCGTGCGCGGCGACACCGCCGTCAAGGACATCGGCGCCGTGGTCGACTTCATCCTCAAGCGCCGCAGCATCCCGCGCGTCAACCTGATGGGCTGGTCGTGGGGCACCGTCACGATGGCGACCTACACGACGCAGAACCCCGGCAAGGTCGAGCGCCTGGTGCTGTACGCGCCGGGCTGGATCCGCCAGACCGCGTCGCTGGTGCAGACCGGACCGGGCCCGCTCGGCGCCTACCGCAAGGTCTCGCGCGATCAGGCGCTGGGACGCTGGATGACCGGCGTGCCGGACGACAAGAAGGCGACACTGATTCCGGCCGGCTGGTTCGACGCCTGGGCGGACGCCACGTTCGCGACCGACCCGGAAGGCGCCAAGGCCAGTCCGCAATTCATCCGCGCACCGAACGGCGTGGTCGCCGACAGCACCGAATATCTGGGCGGCCGGCAAGGCCTACTACGACCCCTCGAAGATCACGGTGCCGACGCTGCTGGTGCACGCCGAATGGGACCGCGACCTGCCGGCCTACATGGCGCAGACGCTGTTTCCGCTGCTCGTCAACTCGCCCGGCAAGCGCTACGTGCAGCTGCCGGAAGGCACGCACACCATCATCATGGAGAAAAACCGGATGATGCTGTTCGAGGCGGTGCAGGCGTTCCTCGACGAGGCCGGCCGGTCGTAAGCTCGGCAACTCGCTGAATCCCTCCTCCTTGGAGGAGGGAGTTCGGATTCGATCGCAAGGGGCGATGAGACGGGCTCGAACTACTCTTCGAGCGGCCTGCCGAACTTGGCCCGCAACGCCCGATAGACCGTCTCGGCATTGAGCGGCATTTCGGTCAGGCGTACGCCGACGGCGTCGTCGATGGCATTCGCAATTGCGGGCGACGGACAGAACGTCGAGACCTCGCCGACCCCCTTTGCACCGAATGGTCCGTTGGCCTGCTCATGCTCGATATAGCCACTGTCCATGATCTCCGGGACATCGTGGAAGCCCGGGATTTTATAGTCGGCCAGCGATGCATTGGTGACCTGGCCACCGTCGAAGTGCATCTTCTCGAACATCGAGAAGCCGACGTGCATGACGGCCGCCCCAGAAATTTGCTGTCTCGACAGCCTTCGGATTGATCGCCTTGCCGCAGTCGACCACGTTCACGAGCTTGAGAATCTTGACATGCCCGGTTTCGGTATCGACTTCGACTTCGGCGCCGCCGCCCGCGATCAGCCAGAACGGCGTGACTTTCGGGCTTTGTCCATCGAGCGGACTCGGCGACACATAATCGGGCTTGAAAACGCCGGTGCCGATAACGTTGCCGGCCTGCATGCCGTAGCGCTTCTGGAACAACGTCGGCGATCGGAATGTTGGAGCCTTCCGGTTCGCCGACCTCTCTCGCTAACGCCTTTCAGCTTCTCTATGAGCCTCGGTCGGCCGCGCGGCGCACGGCATGACCCATGTGAAAGGTCGACCGCGAGCCGAGCGTCCCCATGTCGTAGGGCGTCGCGTCCGTGTCGCGCGGAACCACGCGCACGGACTCGGTCGCTATGTCGAGCACTTCGGCCACGATCTGCGCCATGACCGTGTCGGATCCCTGCCCCATCTCGACGGTGCCGCAATACAGGGTCACAGATCCGTCTGCCGATATATTCACGATCGCCACGGACGTGGTTGGTGACGTCACCGCTTTGATCGCAATCGCGATGCCACGACCCGCTTGAGACAGGCCCTGTGCCCTTGTCAAACGGCTGCCGACCAGTTCATTCGTTCCAGAACCTTGTCGAGGACCTTCTCCAGCGGCGCATCCTCGATCAGTTGGCCGGTTGCATGCTTGCCGGCCCTCCTGAACCAGGTTCTGTCGCCGGAACGCAACCGGGTCGAGGTTGAGTTCGCGGGCCATCATGTCCATGTGGCTCTCATAGGCCCACGTCAAGCTGAGGCACGCCGAAGCCGCGCAACGCACCGGCCGGCGTGAGGTTGGTATAAAGGGCGTGGGAATCGATAGCGACGTGGTCAATGTCGTAGGGACCCGAGGCAGTCAGGCCGGCCTTCTGGGTTACGCGCGGCCCGATGTCGGCGTACGCACCACCGTTCCAAAATACCTCGCACTTCCGCGCGACAGATTTTGCCGTGCTCGTCTACGCCGCTCTTGATGCGAAAGGTGCAGGGATGCCGGGTAATTTGGTAAAACATTTCTTCGAACGTCGACGCCACCTTCACCGGCTCTGCGCGCAATCATCGACAGCGCGAGCGCAAGCGCTTCAAGCTTGATGTAGAGCTTGCCGCCGTAGCCGGCGCCGAGATACGGAACCTTGATCCGCACTTTGTTTTCGGGCCAGCCGAGCAGCCTCGCCATCTCGACCCGGACGAACGACGGCCCTTGAGACGAGTCGTAGAAATGTAACGTGGTCGTCCTGGTAGTCGCATATGCAGGCGAAGGGCTCAAACGGCAGATGCAGCACCTTCTGCGTCTTGAATTCATGTTCGAACTTGTGTCTGGCCGTCTCGTAGGCCTTTTCGAAATCGCCGCGACGCAAGCGATAGCTCAGCGCCGTGTTCGTGTTCTTGGCACCTTTCAGATGCTTCAGGTCGGCGAACGAGCTGGCCGGCTTCAGCTCATCATGCACATAGACGTCGCTCGTCAGCGCCTCGACCTCATCGTAGACCGCCGGCAACTCCTCGTATTCGGCGACGATAAGTTGAGCGGCTCGCTCGGCGACATGCGGATCGGCCGCCAGTACCGCCGCTACGGGCTCGCCGACGAAGCGGACCTTCTCGTGCGCCAGGATCGGCTGGTCGTGGAACGCCGGTCCGTAATAGGGATTGGGCAGTACCCTCAACACGTCATCGATCGTCACGACATAGAGTACGCCCGGAACCTTCTTCGCTTCACTGACGTCGACCGACTTGATGTGGCCGTGAGCAACGGTGCTGCGAAACAGTTTCGCATACAGCATGCCCGGAAGCTGCATGGTGTGCGTGTATTCGGCGCGGCCTGTAACCTTGTCGCGTCCTTCGAGTCGAGGAACTGAACGTCCGACCTGCGATCCCACAAACGGAGAATTGACGCTTGCGTCCATCATCATGCTCCGCCGCACGCCGCTGCATGAATTCGAACGGCCCGCACGTCTCGTCTTAAGCTATTCGACTGAACACAAAAGTAAAGCAACCGCACAGCGATGCTGCGTCGACCCGATCACAGTCGTTGGTTCGAAGCCGCGCCCAGGCAGGAAGCACACGGCCGCCCCGCTGCCGCTAAATCTCCACGAGCTTGTTCGGCAGTTCGTCGCGGTTGAGCGCGCCGGGCGGAAAGTGCTCAGCCAGCACCGCGCCGCACAGTTCGATCGCCGCCACGAAACCGTCGCCCGGCTGATCGCGGCGCATGCCGTCGATCAGCGCCGCCACCGCGCGATCCCAGACGTCGGGCGTGACCTTGGCGTTAATGCCCGCGTCCGCGACGATCTCGGCATAGCGCTCGGCAAGCGACGCGAAGATCAGCACGCCGGTGCGATTCTCGGTCTGGTGCAGCGCCTGCGCAAAGAACTGCCGCATCGCGAGCGCATGCGCGCGCTCGTGCTTGGCGCGGCGCGGCACGATGCGGAAGCGAATTGACCGCTGCGACAGCCCGATGGCAATTGCGATGAACGCCGCCAGTTGGAGGAAGTAGATCACCGAGGCGGGCCAGGACGTGAAATGAATGAGCGGCCACGGCACCGCCAGCGCGATGACGGCCGCCCAGGCGACCGGCACCAGCCGATAGTCGCTGGCGCGGTGCGCGACGACGCAGAAGATTTCGCCCGACGTCATGGCCTCGGCCCGGCGGATCGCTTCGGTGATGCGGTCCTTGTCGCTCTGCGAAATCATCGGTCACCAATTTCCTGGTTCACCAGCTGCCCGACGAACCGCCGCCGCCGAACGAGCCGCCGCCACCCGAGAAACCACCACCCCACGAGCCACCGCCGGAGCCGGACGACCATGACGAACCCGAGTCGCTCGGGATGACGATCCACGGGCTGCCGCTGCCCCGCTTTCCGGCCTGGGCGCGAGACGAGGCCCCCACCATCATCTTGAACACCAGGAAGAAGATGAGAATGACCAGAACGATCAGCATGATCGCCATCCAGTTCGGCATTTGATCCGGGCGCTGCTTGGCGGCACGCAGCTTCCATTCCTCGGCGTCGCCGGTCAGCACCTGGATGATGTCGTCGACACCGCGGCTGATGCCGCCGGGATAGTCGTTGGCGCGGAAGCGCGGCAGGATCGAGTTCTCGATGATGAAGTTGGAGACCAGCGTCGGTGAGCGTGCCTTCGAGGCCGTAGCCGACCTCGATGCGCACCTTGCGCTCGTTCGGCGCGACGATCAGCAGCACGCCGTTGTTCTTGTCCTTCTGGCCGATGCTGCCAGTGGCGGCCGAGCTGATAGCCGTAGTCGTCGATCGATGTAGCCCTGCAGCGACTTCAGCGTGACCACGACGACCTGGTCGGTGATCTTCGCCTCGAGGTCGGCGAGCTTCTGCGTCAGCGCCGCGCGCTGGGCCGGATCGAGGATGTTCGCATCGTCGACCACGCGGCCGGTGAGCGGCGGGAACGTCAGCGCCAGCGCAGCGGCCACGAAAAACAGAAGTAGGATGATCGACGCTAGACTTGCGCCGATCTCGCGGCTCCTGCGTCCCCTACCCCGCTTGCGCGGGAGGGTTAGGGAGGGGGCAGGCAAAGGCATTCGTGCAATCTCGCCCCCTCCCCACCCCTCCCCCGCACGCGGGTGAGGGAGCAGAGCGAGCAAGCGGCGAGGGCGTTGGTCAAACCAGCGAGGCACGCCAACCCTCCGCAATCATTCATCCAAAATCAGAACTTCACCTGCGGCGGCTTGGTCATCTCATCCGGGATGGTGAACGTCTCCATCGGCTTGCTGTCTGCGATAGAGCACGGTCGCCCAGATCACGCCCGGGAAACGTCCGTGAGCTCGGTGTTGTAGGCCCGCACCGCCTCGATGTAGTCGCGGCGCGCGACCGCGATCCGGTTCTCGGTGCCTTCGAGCTGCGACTGCAAGCGCCAGGAAATTCTGGTTCGACTTGAGGTCGGGATAGTTCTCCGACATCGCGATCAGCCGGCCGAGCGCGCCGGAGAGCTGGGATTGCGCCTCCTGGAATTTCTTGAAGGCTTCCGGATTGGTCAGGATGTCGGGCGGCACCTGGAGCGTCGTCTGGGTGGCGCGGGCGCGCGCGTTGATCACCGCTTCCAGCACCTGCTTTTCCTGCGCGGCGTAGCCCTTCACGGTCTCGACCAGGTTGGGAATGAGGTCGGCGCGACGCTGATACTGGTTAAGCACATCGCGACCATTTGGCCTTGGCGTTCTCCTCCTGGGTCGGGATGGTGTTGACTCCGCATCCCGATACCATCAGCCCGAGCACGACGATGAGCGCAGATCCGCGCGCGAGGGAGAAGAATCGCGACAAAGTGTTCATGTCAGCCTCCAGAAATCGACCGGCACTCCTTAGCAGGAACGCCGCCCGTACTACAGGCGGCCGTCATGACTTGGTGATACCCGCAGTTTCCATGAGTGGGTGCGGCAATCGCGTCGCTCGCACGGGCTCTTGTCGCCGCCCGCTTGCAACGACCGCGTCGCGTCGATACTTCGATGGCACCGCTTTGGACTCATGTCGCGGAGTCGCGATGATCGCCGCCGTTCGTTGGACGTTTCTGTTGATAGCGTTGTGCGCCGGGACCGTTTCCCTCCCGGCGCAGGACGCCGCGCTCAATGCCTTCGTGAAGGTCGCGCCGGTCGTCGCTCGCGACGGCATGGTGGTGGCGCAAGAAACCCGCGCCACGCGCGTCGGCGCGGACGTGCTGCGCCGGGGCGGCAACGCAATCGATGCCGCGGTCGCCACCGGATTTGCGCTCGCGGTGACCTATCCGCGCGCCGGCAACATCGGCGGCGGCGGCTACATGGTGGTCCATCTCGCCGACGGCCGCGATCTCGCCATCGACTATCGCGAGACCGCGCCGGCCGCGATCACCCGCGATATCTTCCTCGACGAGAAGGGCGAGGCCGACCCGCAGAAGTCACGGGACTCGGCGCTCTCGATCGGCGTACCCGGCACCGTCGCCGGCTTGGCGCTCGCGCACGCGAAATACGGCTCGGGCAAGTTCACGCTGGCCGAACTGATCGCGCCCGCCATCGAGCTCGCCCGCAACGGGATTCCGGTCGAGGCCGACGTCGCGGACTCGCTGCCGAACGTGCAGCAGCGGATGGCGCGCTGGCCGGCTTCCGCGAAAATCTTCCTGAAGCCGGACGGCCAGCCGCTGGCGCCTGGCGACCTGCTGGTGCAGCGCGATCTCGCCGACACGCTGTCGGCCATCGCCCGCGACGGCCCGCGCGCGTTCTATGATGGCGCAATTGCCGAACGCATCGCCACCGCCGTGCAGGCCGCCGGGGGCGTCATGACGCCGGCCGACCTGAAGGCCTATCGGCCGATCGAGCGCGCGCCGGTGCGCGGCAGCTATCGCGGCTACGAGATCGTGTCGATGCCACCGTCGTCGTCGGGCGGGGTCATTCTGATCGAAATACTCAATATCCTGGAGGGCTACGACGGCTTGGCGGGAGACGACACGCGGCGGCTGCACCTGATGATCGAAGCCATGAAGCTCGCCTACGCGGACCGCGCACTGTTCCTGGGCGACCCCGAGACGGTGAGCGCGCCGCTCGATCGCCTGTTGTCGAAGCCCTACGCGGCGAGCCTGCGCGCCGGCATCGATCCTGAAAAAGCGCGGCCATCGAAAACCATCCGCCCCGGCACCGGCATCCGCCCCGAAGGCGACAACACCACGCATTTTTCGGTGGTCGACGGTTTCGGCAACGCGGTCTCGAACACCACGACGCTGAACTTCAGCTACGGCGTCGGCATGGTCGCCGAAGGCACCGGCGTCCTGCTCAACAACGAGCTCGACGATTTCGCCGCCAAGCCGGGCGCGCCGAATTTCTACGGCCTCGTCGGCGGCGAGGCCAATGCACCGGGCCCAGGCAAGCGGCCGCTGTCGTCGATGACGCCCACCATCGTGCTCAAGGACGGCAAACCGTTTCTGGTCACCGGATCACCGGGCGGCAGCCGTATCATCACGATGGTGCTGCAGGTCATCACCAACGTGATCGATCGCGGAATGTCCCTCGCAGAAGCGGTGGCAGACGTGCGGTTCCACCATCAATGGTTTCCCGACGAGGTCTCGGTCGAACGCGGACTTTCGCCCGAATTGATCCGCGCACTCGAAGCACGCGGCCATCGCCTCGTCGAGGGCCCGCTGCGTGGCTCAGTCAACTCGATCCTGATCACGCCCGGCGGCTTTGTCGGCGCCGCCGATCCACGCACCCGTGGCGCGCTGGCGGTGGGAAATTAGACGGGAAAGAATGCAGCGCCAGTTCGCGGCTGCACCGAATTCCGCTCACTTCAACGACGCACTCTTGGCGATATCAGCCCATTTCGCGATTTCGGCCTTGAGGAACGCGTCAAGCTGCTCGGGCGTGCCGCCTACGTAGCGATAGCCGAGCGTGACGCCCCGCTCCTTGACGTCCGGCATGGCGAGCACGCGGCCGACATCGGTGTTCACCTTGGCGACAATGTCCTTCGGCGTGCCTTTCGGTGCAAACAGCGCATACCAACTCGTCTCGTCCACGAACTTCACGCCGATCTCGTTGAACGTTGGAACGTCGGGAAGCTGCGCCGCCCGGCGTGCTCCCGACACCGCCAACGCACGCATTCGTCCGGCAAGCACGCTGCCGATATGCCCGCCGAGCGTCGGCAGGAAGATCGCGACTCGGCCCGACATGACGTCGGTCGATGCCTGCGAGACCGACGTATAGGGCACATGCTGGAGCTTGATCCCGGCAAGATCGCTGAACATCACGGTGGAGAGATGACCGCTGGTCCCGGTCCCGAGCGACGCGTAGTTCAATTCACCCGGATGCGTCCTGGCGTAGTCGATCAGTTCCTTGACGCTGCGAAACGGTGAATTCGGCGGCACCAGCAGGACATCCTGCGCGGTGCCGACCAGCATGATCGGGTCGAAGTCCTTGACCGGGTCGAATTCCTTGCTGGGCTGCACCGTCACGTTCACGCCAAGCGTCTGCGCGCCAAAGTGCAGCGTGTAGCCGTCAGGTGCGGATTTCGCCGCGGCCGCCGCGCCAATATTGCCGCCGGCGCCCGGCCGGTTCTCGACCACGACGTTCTGGCCCCACATTTCAGTGAGCTTCTGCGCGAGGATGCGACCGAGGGTATCGATCGTGCCGCCGGCCGGGAATGCGATTAGAATGCGTACCGCCCGGTCGGGATAGCTTTGAGCCTGCACGCCGGTACTCAACGCCGAGATGCCAATCGCCGCGACAATAAATGCGACTGCCAGGCCGCGAATGCGCATGCACTCCTCCTGCCGATTCGGGCTGGCCGAGTCTCAAGCACTCGGCTTGTCCCGTGGGCTTGCGCCGCACCTTTGCTTGCAAGACTAGCGCATCCGCTACTGTGGCGGTTCAGAAGTCCGCATCATTCTTGCGGCTAAGTCCGAATGCGGACATCTGAACCAAAGCCACACTAGATCAATGAGTTGCTAGTGTCCTCCGATTCCGAAGTTCGCAGATGAGCGTACCGCAGAATGATGCGAACTTCGGAATCGGGACACTAGTCGGGTCAGCTTTCAAGCACCGCGAGAGATTGCTATCCTGGGCGCAAGTTCGAGCCATCTTGACAATAAAGCCGAACGCGCACGGCAGCTCGGACGTCAGGGAGCGAACATGACGATGCCGACTGCCTCATCTGCGAGTTCACGATGGTTTGCGCGGCTGGCCGGCCTACTGCTAGCAGCCGCCACGGCCTGGACGCTTCCGACGAAAGCCGCCGCCGAATTCCCCGACAAGCCGATCCGGCTGATCGTGCCTCAGGCGCCCGGCAGCGCCACCGACGTGCTGGCGCGGCTGCTCGCTGCCGAGCTCAGCCCGCAGCTTGGCGGCACCACGATCGTGGTCGACAATCGGCCGGGCGGCGCGCTCACGCTCGGCATCGACCTCACCGCCAAATCGCCGCCAGACGGCTACACGCTCTGCATGGGACCGATTGGCGCGTTGGCAATCACCCGCCACATGGTGGCGAAGCTGCCCTACAATATCGAGCGCGACCTGCAACCGATCGCGATGGTGAGCCGGGGCCACTTGCTGCTCGCGGCCTCGACCAACATGCCATTTACCAACGTGCAGGAGCTCGTCGCCTACGCCAAGGCCAATCCCGGCAAGCTGATGAATGCCTCGTCGAGCAACGGTTCGCCCGGCCATGTCGGCGGCGAGCTGTTCAAATACATGACCGGCACCGAGATCCTGCACATCCCCTACAAGGGCGGCGCGCAGGCGATCAACGACCTGATCGCCGGCCATGTCCACCTGATGTTCGAGAGCCTCAATTCGATCTCCTCCACCGCCCAGGGCGGCAAGGTACGCGCACTCGGCGTCAGCGGGCCCCGCCGCTCGCCGGCGTTTCCGGATCTGCCGACGATCGCGGAAGCGGGCGTGCCGGGCTACGACGCCGGCACCTGGAGTGGCGTGATCGCGCCGGCCGGCGTGCCGCGGCCGATCGTCGACAAGCTCAACGCCGCGATCAACCGGGCAATCTCGACGCCGGCGTTCAAGGAGCGCTTCGGCAAGATCGGCGACGAGCCAGCCGGCGGCAGCCCGGAGGACTTTGCCGCGACCATCGCCACGGATTCCGCCAAGTGGGCCGACGTGGTGAAGCGTTCGGGCGCGAAGCTCGACTGACCGGCCTCGCGCCGCCGGCGATCACATCTTCAATGCGCTCAGCATGTTGGCGCAGGCTTCTGCGACCGCCGAGTTCGCCTCGGTAGCGCCGGGCATGGTGGCCCAACCGCCCTTGGTGATGAACGTGCCTTGCTGCCAGGAACTGACCTTCTTGAGCTCGACCATGTTGGCCGCGGCTTCCGGGCTGTGTTGAAACTTGTCGACGCAGATCGGTGCGAGCGCAGTCACGAGCGCAGAGCTGGCGCTCTTCTGGGCCGTCTCTTTCGCAGTGCCGCCGGTCACCCAGCCGCCCCACGTAAATCCAATCAACAGGGTCGCAACTGCACCGGCAACCGCGCCTTGCACCAGCCGCGTGACCGATTCGCCTTCCAGGATAGCGGGTAATTGCATGCGTTGTTCCTTTCGCCCGACATGTCTCGGAGCGAGGGCTACGGACGCCCGAATGGGCTCCGGTCGAAATCCTAAATTTCAAGTTGGAGTGGAGGGCCGGCCGCTTTGATCTGGCGTTTCGGTCGCCATCACCATGCGCCTTTCGGCGGCGAAAGTCGATGCAAACCCGCCTGAGGGACCGATGTAATTGGTCGCACGTGGACGGGACAACGATAGCGCCGTCCGCCGAGCGCCGCGCATGACGCTGGCACGCCGGGGGTCAGCTACCGCCGCCGTCGCAACCGCCGCTTCCGGCGTCACAGCTCGAACCGGACGAGAAGCTGCCGACGCCGACGGCCGGCGGCAGGCTCGTTGCATCGACCGGCGGGTGCACCGTGCTCGACGGCCTGTGCTTGCGGGGCGGGCTCGGCGACAGCGCCCAGATCATCAGCGGCACGGCGATGGCGAAAACGATGATGAAGCTCAGCATGATGGGTCCCAACTCCAAGTTCGCCAATGACGATACGTGCGCGGAGCGGACCGCGGTGTGACGCCGGTCACAGCGTAGAACGGTAGCAGCAGAGTCGTACCTGCAGGTGTCTGTCGCGAAACTCCTCATTTATGCCTTGGATATGCGACACTGGCTGACGGATCGCCGCGGATTTGTTATCCTGCGTTCGGGTGGTGGCCTTCGGTTGCGTAGCGGCTGCCCTTTCATCGCACTTGCCTTTGAACTCGCCGCTGCAGCCATGACTTTGATGATGAGAGATTCAAGGACGTCGGTCGATCTCTGTGTCGCCCTGCTTGCGGGTGCACTCACCATGCCGCTCGGTTTAACGGCGCATGCGCAGGACCTCGGCACGCTCGATCCGAAGCCGTTGCCGCCGCTGGCCCAGCCTGACGGTCCCAAGACGCCCGCCAAGGAACTGTTCGCCCGCAAGCCGACGCCTGCCCCGATCGAAGCGCGCGCCATCGGTTTCTATGCCAAGGGCTGTCTGGCGGGCGCCGTCGCGTTGCCGGTCAACGGCAGGACCTGGCAGGTGATGCGGCTCTCGCGCAACCGCAACTGGGGTCATCCGAGCCTGGTGGAGTTCCTCGAGCGGCTGGCCGATCAGGCGCCAAAGACCGGCTGGCGCGGATTGCTTCTCGGCGACATGTCGCAACCGCGCGGCGGCCCGATGCTCGCCGGTCATACCAGTCACCAGGTCGGTCTCGACAGCGACATTTGGCTGACGCCCATGCCCGACCGCGAACTCTCGCGCGAGGAGCGGGAGAACATGATGGCCACCATGGTCGTCGCCGAGAACCGTAGAGACGTCGACCCCAAGGTGTGGACGCCGGCGCACTACAAGTTGATCAAAGCAGCCGCCGACGATCCGGCGGTGGCGCGCATCTTCGTCAATGCCGCGATCAAGAAGGCGCTGTGCCGCGACGCCAATGGCGATGGCGACCGCACCTGGCTTCGCAAGGTGCAGCCGTGGGGGGGCCACGACTGGCACTTCCATGTCCGTCTGCACTGTCCCGCCGACAGCCCGGATTGCACGCCGCAGCCGGATCGGGTCTCGGACGAGGGCTGCGGCAAGGGACTGGATTCCTGGCTCGCCAAGGCCGCGCCGGCACCCGCGCCTGACGCGAAACCGGTGCCGCGTCCCGGCCCCAGGATGGCCGAACTGCCGGCCGCCTGCCGGCAAGTGCTGCTGGCGCAATAGCCGTGTTGCCGACCGGCGAGCAGCTGAACCCGATCTGAAGCGCGGAATTGGCCGACGCCAAAGCCGCCTCGGACGCTTCGCCATCAGGGCAGCTTATCGCTGCAATCACTAAAGCCGATTTTACCTGATGAGATGCGTTGCGATACAAACTGGTGCATTAGAACAGTTTGGAAGAACACGCATACCCCATGGGGAAACAAGATGGCTGACGAAAGCAAGTGCCCGGTGATGCACGAGGCCCGCACGGTGATGGCGAACCGCAACTGGTGGCCAGACCAGTTGGACCTGGGTGTTCTTCACCAGAACTCTTCCCTGTCCAACCCGATGGGCGAAGCGTTCGACTACGCCGAGGAATTCAAGAAGCTCGACTTTAAGGCCCTGAAGAAGGACCTGCACGCGCTGATGACGAACTCGCAGGACTGGTGGCCTGCCGACTTTGGCCACTACGGCGGGTTCTTTATCCGCATGGCGTGGCACAGCGCGGGCACGTACCGCATCGGCGACGGCCGCGGCGGCGCCGGCGGCGGCCAGCAGCGCTTCGCGCCGCTCAACAGTTGGCCGGACAATGCCAACCTCGACAAAGCGCGACGGCTGCTGTGGCCGATCAAACAGAAGTACGGCCGGAAAATTTCCTGGGCCGACCTGATGGTGCTGGCCGGCAACGTCGCCCTCGAATCGATGAGCTTCAAGACCTTTGGCTTCGGCGGCGGGCGCGCGGACACCTGGGAGCCCGAGCAGGACATCTACTGGGGCCCCGAAGGCAAATGGCTGGCGGACGAGCGCTACAGCGGCGACCGCGACCTGCAGAACCCGCTCGCCGCTGTGCAGATGGGCCTGATTTACGTCAATCCGGAAGGCCCCAACGGCAAGCCCGATCCGATCGCCGCGGCGCGCGATATCCGCGAGACGTTCGCCCGTATGGCGATGGACGACGAAGAGACCGTCGCGCTGATCGCCGGCGGCCACTCCTTCGGCAAGACCCACGGCGCTGCCGACCCGAGCAAGTATGTCGGCCCCGAACCCGAAGCCGCTCCCATCGAACTGCAAGGGCTCGGCTGGAAGAACACCTTCGGCACCGGCACCGGCGACGACACCATCACGGGCGGGCCGGAAGTCATCTGGACGCAGACGCCGACGAAGTGGAGCAACCACTTCTTCGACAACCTGTTCAACAACGAATGGGAACTGACCAAGAGCCCGGCCGGCGCGTTCCAGTGGAAAGCGAAAGGCGCTGCAGCGACGATTCCGGACGCACAGGATCCATCGAAGAAGCATGTGCCGACCATGCTGACCACGGACCTCTCGCTGCGGATGGACCCTGCCTACGAAAAGATTTCGCGGCGCTTCCAGCAGCATCCGGATCAGTTTGCCGACGCGTTTGCGCGGGCGTGGTTCAAGCTGACGCATCGCGACATGGGGCCCCGCGTGCGCTATCTGGGCCCGGAGGTTCCGGCCGAGGAGTTGGTGTGGCAAGACCCGGTTCCGGACGTGGATCACAAGCTGATCGATGCGACGGACATCGCCGCACTCAAGGACAAGGTTCTCGCGTCGGGGCTGTCCATCTCCGAACTGGTCTCCACCGCGTGGGCATCGGCATCGACGTTCCGTGGCTCCGACAAGCGCGGCGGCGCAAACGGCGCGCGCATTCGCCTCGCGCCGCAGAAAGACTGGGAGGTCAACCAGCCGGCTCAACTGGCGAAGGTCCTTCAGAAGCTCGAAGCGATCCAGGAGGAGTTCAACGCCTCGCAGTCCGGCGGCAAGAAGGTTTCGCTTGCCGACCTGATCGTGCTCGGCGGCGCCGCGGCGGTCGAGAAGGCCGCGAAGGCCGCCGGTCATAATGTGAAGGTCCCCTTCACACCGGGCCGGACCGACGCATCGCAGGCGCAAACCGACGTGCATTCCTTCGCGCCGCTCGAGCCGGTCGCCGACGGGTTCCGCAATTACGTCCGCGGTCGCCTCCGACTGACGCCTGAAGAAGCGTTGGTGGACCGCGCGCAACTGCTGACGCTGACTGCGCCCGAGATGACGGTTCTGGTCGGGGGCCTGCGCGTGCTCGGCGCAAACGCCAAGCAATCCAAGCATGGCGTCCTCACCAACCGGCCCGAGACCCTGACGAACGATTTCTTCGTCAACCTGCTCGACATGAGCACGCAATGGCAGCCCGCTGCCGGCGCCGAAGGCGTTTACGAGGGACGCGACCGGAAGACCAACGCGGTCAAGTGGACCGGCACCCGCGCCGACCTGATCTTCGGCTCGCACTCCCAGCTCCGGGCGCTCGCGGAAGTCTATGCGTGCGGCGACTTCGAAGGAGAAGTTCGCGAGGGACTTCGTGGCGGCCTGGAGCAAGGTGATGAACGCCGACCGCTTCGATCTGGTCGAAGCTCCGATGCTGCAGGCGGCCGAATAGCGTTCTGTACCACCGCGAAAACGAGAGCGGCCGGGGAGTTCCCCGGCCGTTTTCGATGGGACCGTGGCAAAGCAAATTGCCGACCGTCGCCAACGGCGGACGGCCTGCACTATTCATCTGAGATTGCAGGAAGAAACTGGAGCGGGCGAAGGGATTCGAACCCTCGACCCCGACCTTGGCAAGGTCGTGCTCTACCCCTGAGCTACACCCGCATCCGAGAGGGTAGTCCCGGCCAAATCTGCTGCGGAGCAAGCGTCAGGTTCCGCATGGACGTCGGCCGTCCGGGCAAGCTATGCCAAAAGGCGTCCCCCATTGCAACCGCCCTTCCCGGGGCGGACCGGCCGGCTCCCGGCCGGGCGGTCCACGAGCCCTCCGCCATGCCCGCCACCCCGGCCGAACTGTTCGCCGTTCTCGACCGTCTCGGCATCGCGCATCCGACCGTCACCCACCCGCCGCTGTTCACGGTCGAGCAGTCCCAGACGCTACGCGGCCAGATTCCCGGTGGGCACACCAAGAACCTGTTCCTCCGCGACAAGAAAGGGGCGCTCTACCTGGTCACGGCCGAGGAAGATGCCGCCATCGAGCTCAAGTCTCTGCACCGGCGGCTCGGGGCCTCGGGCCGCTTCTCGTTCGGATCGGCCGACCTCCTGATGGAGACGCTCGGGGTCGCGCCCGGCGCGGTGACCCCGCTCGCCGCCATCAACGATATCGCGGGCCGGGTGACGGTCGTGCTCGATGCCGGCCTGATGGCGCACGCGGTCGTCAACTGCCACCCGCTCACCAACACCATGACGACCTCGATCGCGCGTGCCGATCTCGTGCGTTTTCTGGAATCGACCGGCCACCTGCCGCGGATCGTCCCGGTTACCGGCCCGGACGCAGCGGCGCCCTGACAAAGCACATTGCAAACCCGCCCCCGGACACCATTTAATTGCGGAAATTGAGGTTTTCGGCGCCGCCGAATTCGGCTTTAACCGCGGGCGAGACGATCCGCGGAGTATGGGGAAACGGAATGACGATGTTTGAGAATCTCGGGCAGGCGGCCGCCGCCCCCGACAGTGCCGTCAAGGACACGACCACCCAGACGTTCGTGAAGGACGTGCTGGAGGAATCCAAGCGCCAGCCGGTGCTGGTGGATTTCTGGGCCGAATGGTGCGGGCCCTGCAAACAGCTTGCCCCGGTGCTCGAGAAGGTCGTCAAGTCGGCCAAGGGCAAGGTCAAGCTCGTCAAGATGGACATCGACAAGCACCCGCAGATCCCGGGGCAGCTTGGCATCCAGTCGATTCCGGCGGTGTTCGCCTTCGTCAACGGCCAGCCGGTCGACGGCTTCCTCGGCGCGCTGCCGGAAAGCCAGATCGTCGCCTTCCTCGAACGGGTCACCAAGGACCGCATCGGGGGCGAGGAGAAGGACCTGCTCAAGGCCGCGGACGCGGCCCTGGCCGAGGGTAATGCGGCGGGCGCGGCCGACCTTTATTCGCAACTGCTGGCGGCCGACGGCGCCAACGTGCCCGCGCTCGCAGGGCTTGCCCGCTGCTACGTCGAAACCGGCGCCATCGAACAGGCCACGCAGACGCTCGCGATGGTGCCGGAGGCCAAGCGCAACGATCCGGCCGTAGCGGCTGCGCGCGCCGCGCTCGACATCGCCGAGCAGGCGAAGTCGGTCGGACCGATCGCCGAACTCGAACAGAAAGTTTCGACCAATCCGCTCGATCATCAGGCGCGGTTCGATCTCGCGGTTGCGCTCAACAGCAAGGGCAAGCGTCAGGAGGCGCTCGACCACCTGATCGAAATCGTCCGGCGCGATCGCAAATGGAACGACGATGGCGCCCGCAAGCAGCTGGTGCAGTTTTTCGAGGCCTGGGGCCCGACCGACGAGGCCACTGTCAACGGACGCCGGCGCCTTTCGTCGATCTTGTTCGCGTGAGGCGGCAAGCAAAATCGGCACTGTGCCGATGAGGCGCTGCATGACTCCGGCGAATGGAGTGCCGCGATGCCGATGAATGCGGTCTATCAGAGCCCGTCCGATCTGCCCGGCGTGATTGCGGTGTTTCCGCTCACCGGCGCGCTGCTGCTGCCGCGCGGACAGATGCCGCTCAACATTTTTGAGCCGCGCTACATGGCGATGATCGACGATGCGTTGAAGGCTGGCCATCGCATCATCGGCATGATCCAGCCCGACACCGCGCATCCGGGCTCCGAACAGAAGCCCAATCTCTACAAGATCGGCTGCGCCGGCCGGATCACCCAGCTGGCAGAGAGCGGCGATGGCCGCTATCTGATTCAACTGACCGGCGTCGCGCGATTCCGGATCGACGACGAACTGTCGGCCACCACGCTCTACCGGCAATGCCACGTGCGCTACACGCCGTTCATCGACGACTTCACGGCCCGCAAGGGCGAAGACTCGGTCGACCGCAAGAGCCTGCTGGAGGCGCTGACCGGCTTCCTCAAGGCCAACAATCTCAAGGCCGACTGGGACGGCATCGAGAGCGCGCCGAACGAGGCGCTGGTGAATGCGCTGGCGATGATGTCGCCTTATGGACCGGCCGAGAAACAGGCGCTCCTCGAGGCGCCCGACCTCAAGACCCGGGCCGAACTGCTGGTCGCCATGACGGAGATCGAGCTTGCCAAGAAGATCGCGGGCGGCGAAACTTCGTTGCAATAGCGCCGGGATGCCGCTACCGCCCCGAATTAAAGCCTTGAAACGAACGCATTAAGTTGTTACGTGACGGCTCGTGAGATTTGACGGCCAGTCCTTCCACTTCGATTTGAGCCGTTTACGGGTCGCGTGAACGAATTCCACGTTGGTTTTCGACCTGTCTCATTCAGCACTGTTCATCGACACCCCAGACCACGCGGGATGTCTCGTTTGTCCTGCGATTGCGGGTCGCGCTCGCGAGCCAGCCGAGGCTGCCTTGCGGACCGAAACCGGCGCCGATGGTTAACCCATCGGTAGACGCCGGCCCCGATCGCTACACGAAAGATTCGTTCATTGAGCTCCTTTCTCCAGCTCGGCCTGTCCGAGCCCATCGCCCGCGCCCTCGTTGAGGAAAAGTACACCGATCCCACGCCAATTCAGGCTCAGACCATCCCGCAAGTGCTGGCCGCACGCGACGTCGTCGGCATCGCGCAGACCGGAACCGGGAAGACCGCCGCCTTCGCGCTGCCGATCCTCAACCACCTCCACAAGAACAAGCAACGCCTGGACAAGCGCACCTGCCGCGTGCTGGTGCTCAGCCCAACGCGTGAACTCTCCGCGCAGATCGTCGACAGCTTCCAGACCTACGGCCGTCATGTCCGCCCGCGTGTCACGCTCGCGATCGGCGGCGTGCCGATCAACCGTCAGATCCGCGATCTGGTCAGCGGCGTCGACGTCCTGGTGGCGACACCCGGCCGGCTGCGCGACCTGATTCAGACCGGCGCGGTGCGCCTCGACTGCGTCGAGATTTTCGTGCTCGACGAAGCCGACCGCATGCTCGACATGGGCTTCATCCACGACATCCGCGCGATCGTCGGCAAGCTGCCGCCACGCCGGCAGACCCTGTTCTTCTCGGCCACCATGCCGCGCGAAATCGCCGAACTTGCCAAGGGGATGCTGCGCGACCCGGTCCGGGTCGCCGTCACACCCGAGGCCACGACGGTCGAGAAGGTCGATCAGCGAATCATTCACGTCGACCGCGCCGGCAAGCCGGCGCTGCTGGTCGAAGTCCTGCGGCAGGAAACGATCGACCGCGCGCTTGTGTTCACCCGCACCAAGCATGGCGCCGACAAGGTGGTGCGCGCGCTCGTCAAGGCCGGGCTCGCCGCCGAGGCGATCCATGGCAACAAGTCGCAGAGCCAGCGCGAGCGGGTGCTGGCGGCCTTCCGCGCCGGCAAGGTGCGGACGCTGGTGGCAACCGACATCGCGGCGCGCGGCATCGACGTCGAGGGCATCAGCCACGTCGTCAACTATGACCTGCCGAACATTCCAGAGAGCTACGTGCATCGCATCGGCCGCACCGCGCGGGCGGGCGCGGAGGGCATCGCGATCTCGTTCTGTGACGGCGAGGAGCGGGCTTATCTGCGCGACATCGAGAAGCTGATCCGGATGTCGATCCCGGCGACCGAGCGGCGCGATGGCCGGCGTGCACCAGCCGAGCCGCCACGCAACGGCGCCGCAAATGGCAAGCCGCCGCAGCGGCAGAACCGAAACCACCAAGGTCGGCCGCAAGAAGGCCGGCCGCAGCATGAACGCCCACAACAGAAGCAGCAGCAGGGCCGCCATCGCGACGCGCCGCGCAACGCCAATCCGCGGCGTGAGCAGAGCCGCGCCGACGACCTGAACGGCTGGATGCCGGTGCAGTACGGACAGGCTGCATCGACCGCCCGGCCTGCTGCCGACGCCAAGGACATCTCGAGCATCGCCTTCATGAAGCAGCCGAAGCGCGGCGGGCACCGTCGCGGCGCTCCTGCGCATCATCGTGCTCCCCGCTAACCGATCGATCGGAGACAACATGGCCAAGGAAGAACTGATCGAATACGACGGCACCGTCACCGAAGTCCTGCCCGACGGGAATTACCGCGTGACCCTCGATAACGACCACCAGATCCTCGCCTACATGTCGGGCAAGATGCGCAAGTTCCGCATCCGGACCGGTGTCGGCGATCGTGTGATCGTCGAGGTGTCGCCCTACGACCTGACGCGCGGCCGCATCAACTTCCGCCAGAAGACGGAACGCGTGGCCGGCGCGGCGCCCGCCCGGCGGCAGAATTTCCGGCGGCACTAATCCAGCGTGCGTGCTATAGGCGTCGGCGGTCGCAAGCCGCCACGCCGGAGCCGTCGATGAGCCCCACCCCCACCGAGCCGCCCGCCGCTGAAACCGACGTCGACCCGAAGCTCCTGGAGATTCTGGTCTGCCCATTGACCAAAGGGACGCTCGAGTATGATGCCGAGAAGCAGGAGTTGATCTCCCGCTCGGCCAAGCTTGCCTATCCGATCCGCGCCGGCATCCCGATCATGCTGCCCGAAGAAGCCCGGCGGCTGGATTGACGCTGTCGCATGTTCCGGTGAAATAGCAGCCGCGCGAACTGCAAACGGCGCGTCCACCTTTCCCTCCGGGGAAGGTAAGGAAACCGCGCGCGTGTACTGCCGGGAGGAATGGGCATGCTCAAAGTCTGGGGACGCAACACCTCGTCCAACGTGCAGAAGGTGATCTGGGCGCTGGGCGAGATGCAGGTGCCGTTCGAGCGCATCGACGTCGGCGGCGCTTTCGGCAAGACCAAGGACCCGTTCTATCTGGCGATGAATCCCAACTCGCTCGTTCCCACGCTCGAGGAGGACGACGGATTCACGATGTGGGAGTCCAACTCGATCGTCCGCTATCTCGCCGCCAGGCACGGCAGCCGTACGCTCGAGCCGGCCGATCTCAAGACCCGCGGCCGCGCGCAGATGTGGATGGACTGGCAGATCTCGGTCATGGGTCCGGCGCTGACGCCGGTGTTCTGGGGGCTGATCCGCACCCCGCCGGACAAGCGCGACCGGGCCGCGATCGCGGCCGGCAAGATCAAGTCCGTCGAGGCCGCGCAGATGATGAACGACCAGCTCGCCAAGACCCAGTACCTCGCCGGCGATGAGTTCTCTTACGGCGACATCCCGGTTGGCATCATGGCCTATCGCTTCACGCAACTCGTTCCGGAGCGGCCGGCGATGCCCCATCTCGACCGCTGGTATGCGGCAATCTCATCGCGTCCGGCCTTCCAGCAGCAGGTCGCTTCCGTGCCGCTGACCTAGCCGATAGCGAGCTCGACTTTCTAAGCACAGACTCTCCTCCGCTCGTCCCCGCGAAAGCGGGGACCCAGACCTGATCCTTGGTCGAAGCACTGGATTCCCGCTTGCGCGGGAATGAGCGGAGTGTGCGGAACCAGCAATGAGTAACCGGAGCGGCGATCAGAGCGCCTCGCCGCGCAGCAGCTTGGGCACGTCGCCGACGAGGCCCGCGGCCTCGCGGATGAAGAAGTGCTTCAGGCTCGGCAACCGGTCGACCAGCCCTAGCCCGACATCGCGGACCATCCGCAGCGCATCCGAGCGGTTGGAGAACAGCCGGTTGAGGCCGTCGGTCGCCACGCCCATCGCCATGGTGTCGAAGCCGCGCCAGCGCTGGTAGCGCTCCAGCACCGCGAGCGAGCCCGGATCGAGCCCGAGCCGCGCCGCGTCCACGATGGTTTCGGCGAGCGCCGCGACGTCGCGCAGCCCCATGTTGAGGCCCTGACCGGCGATCGGATGGATCACGTGCGCGGCGTCGCCGACGAGCGCGACGCGCTCCGCGATGAAGCTGCGCGCGACCGCGAAGCCGAGCGGAAACGCTCGGCGCGGACCGACGGCGGCGATCTCGCCGAGCTTGAGGCCAAAGCGGCGTTCGAGCTCGGCATGGAAATCATCATCAGGCAGCGCGACGATGCGCCCGGCCTCGCGCTTATCCTCGGTCCACACGATCGACGAGCGGTGGCCGATGACCGGATCGTCGTTGAGCGGCAGGATCGCGAACGGGCCAGCCGGCAGGAAGTGCTCCTCGGCGCGGCCGTGATGATCGCGCTCGTGCCGGACCGTGGTGACGATGGCCGACTGATCGTAGCTCCAGCCGTGGCTCGCGATCTCGGCCTGCTCGCGGATCGACGAGCGCGCACCATCGGCCGCAACCAGCAGGCGGGCGGATATCTGACGCCCGTCCGAGAGTTCGACATCCACATGATGCAACGACTCGCGCCGCACATCCTCCCTCCCCCTGAAAGGGGGAGGTGACGGAGAGAGCTGTCCAGCGGGAGGCAAGGAAGAGAGTTTCGCGACGCCGACTGGCAGCAAGTCGATGCCCTCGGCTTTCGCCTTCTCGACCAGCGCGGCGAGCAGCGGCGCATTTTCGATCATGTGGCCGAACGGCTCGCCGGGCGCGACGTCGCCGTCGAACGTCAGGAAGGTCGGCCGTACCGCGTCCTGCAGGCGGCTGTCTGTGATCACCATGTCGAGAATCGGCTGCGCTTGTCCGGCAACCCGATCCCAGACCCCGATCGTTTCGAACAGCCGGCGCGCCGCCGCCACGATCGCCGAAGCACGCGCATCCGCCGGTTCCCGGGCGAGCGCCGGGTCGGCGACCGCGACCGAGAACGAAGGCCCAAGCCCCTGCCGCAGCGCAATCGCGAGCGCGAGACCGGCGAAGCCGGCGCCGCCGATCAATACATCGATGGGCCGCGCTGTTTGTTGAACGGACTCCACAGGTTACCTCCACACCGAACTATAGCATCTCGTGGAGCGGATTTGACATTCGCTGCCCACCTGGCCGCCTTTTGCGAACCCCGCCGGATGTGGCAGAAGGGGGCGTAATGTCCTCGCCCGTCCAAGACCTGCTGAAGATTCTCGATCTCGAACAGCTTGAGCTCAACCTGTTTCGCGGCCACTCGCCGCAAACCGGCTGGCAGCGGGTTTATGGCGGGCAGGTCGTCGGCCAGGCGCTCGCCGCTGCGTGCCGAACGCTCGACGCCATCGCCCGCCCGCCGCATTCGCTGCACGCCTACTTCCTGCTCGGCGGCGATCCCAAGGTGCCGATCGTCTATGAGGTCGAGCGCGTGCGCGACGGCCGAAGCTTCGCCACTCGTCGCGTGGTCGCGATCCAGCATGGCGAGGCAATCTTCATCATGTCGGTGTCGTTCCACGCCGACGAGCCTGGCCTCACTCACCAGGCCCAGATGCCGGACGTACCAAAACCCGAGGAGCTGCCGACGCTCGCGGACCTGAAGCAACGCGTTCTGCCGATGCCCGAACCGGTCAAGCGGTTCTATGAGCGCGAGCGGCCGATCGAGCTGCGGCCGGTGGAGTTCGACCGCTACATGGGGCGCAAGATCGAGAACGGCCGATTCCATCTCTGGCTGCGCGCGACCGGCCGGCTGCCGGACGATCCATCAATCCATCGCTGCGTGCTGGCCTATGCGTCCGACATGGGACTGCTGGATTCCTCGCTCGTACCGCATGGACGAACCCTGTTCGAGAAGGAGTTCATGGCGGCCAGCCTCGACCATGCGCTGTGGTTTCACCGGCCGTTCCGTGCCGACGATTGGCTGCTGTACGCCCACGACAGCCCGAATCTCTCCGGTTCGCGCGGCTTCTCGCGCGGCCTGATCTTCACACGCGACGGCACCCTGATCGCCTCGGTCGCGCAGGAAGGGCTCGTGCGCGAGCGCCGCGTCGAGTCGTGACGCGCCAATACGACAGCTTTACTGTCCTGATCTGCCCACAGCCTATCCTCTCCCGCCCGCCCGAAAGGCAAATCGGCGCTTAATTTTCCGGCGCGATGCCGATATCGTGCGCAGGCTTTGCGCGCCGCGGGGTTTGCACGGACTCCGGCGTGCCCAATGTCGGGACTGGACACGGCCGAAGTCGGCTCACTCAACGGATCAATACCCATGAAACTGATCATCGCGATCATCAAACCCTTCAAGCTCGAGGACGTCCGCGACGCGCTGGTCGCGGTCGGCGTCCACGGCATGACCGTCACCGAGGTCAAAGGCTACGGCCGCCAGAAGGGTCACACCGAGATCTACCGCGGCGCCGAGTACGCGGTGAACTTCCTGCCCAAGATGCGGATCGAAGTGGCGGTGCCGTCCGACCGCGTCGACGCCGTCATGGACGCGATCTCGAACGCGGCCCGCACCGGCCAGATCGGCGACGGCAAGATTTTCGTGACCGGCATCGACCAGGCGGTGCGCATCCGCACCGGCGAGACCGACGTCGACGCACTCTGATTGCTGACGGTCCGGCGGCTCGCCCTGGCCGAGCGCCGGGACGCTGCCGGTGGCTTGCGCGAAATCAAGAAACTTCGACCGAGGGGGAGACCATGACAACAACCGCTCTGATCGTCCGGCTCACGACTGCACTCGGAATTGCGTGCGGGGCTTCGCCGGCCTTCGCCCAGACCGCCGTCAAGATCGACGCAGCCGACACCGCGTGGATGATTTCGGCGACCGGCTTCGTGCTGATGATGACGCTGCCCGGGCTTGCGCTGTTCTACTGCGGCATGGTGCGCAAGAAGAACGTGCTCGCCACCATGGCGCAAAGCCTCGCCGCGCTCATGCTGTGTTCGCTGCTGTGGTTTGCGGTGGGCTACAGCCTGAGCTTCGCGGGCGACGGTCCGTGGCTCGGCACGTTCGAGCGCGTGTTCCTCCGCGGCATGGAAATGAACGGCGTGTCGGCTTTTGCGCCGACCATCCCGGAAGCGCTGTTCATGATCTATCAGATGACGTTCGCGATCATCACGGTGGCGCTGGTCGCCGGCGCGGTCGCAGATCGCATGCGGTTCTCGGCATTCATCTGGTTCAGCGCACTCTGGCTGCTGGTGGTCTATGTGCCGATCGCCCACTGGGTGTGGGGCGGCGGCTTCCTGGCCAAGGAAGGACTGCTCGATTTCGCCGGCGGCACGGTCGTGCACTTGAACGCCGGCGTCGCCGCCTTGGTGGCAGCCTGGGTCATCGGCAAGCGCTACGGCTATGGCACGGACAACTTCGCCCCGTTCAACCTGTCGCTCGCGGTGATCGGAACCGGCCTGCTCTGGGTCGGCTGGTTCGGGTTCAACGGCGGCTCGGCCTACGCGGCCAACTCGCGCGCCGTGTACGCGATCGTCGCCACGCACCTCGCAGCCGCCACCGGCGCGCTCACCTGGATGGCGCTCGAATGGTGGACCCGCGGCAGGCCATCGGTGCTCGGCATGATCTCGGGGGCGGTCGCCGGGCTTGGCACCATCACGCCGGCGTCAGGCTTTGTGCTGCCATGGCATGGCGTGGTCATCGGGCTGGCCGCAGGCGCGCTGTGCTACTGGGCCTGCACCTGGCTCAAGCGGCGGCTCGGCTACGACGACTCGCTCGACGTGTTCGGCGTGCACGGCGTCGGCGGCGCGACCGGAACGCTGCTTGCCGGCGTATTCGCCGTCGGGGCGATTTCGGCGACTCCCGAAATGCCTGCGGGTCTCCCGGGATTGCTGGAGGGCAATTCCCGGCAGGTGCTGATCCAACTCTACGGCATTGCGGTGACGCTGGTGTGGTCCGGCGTGCTGACCTACGTGGTGCTGAAGGTGGTCGAACTCATGGTGCCGCTGCGCGTCAGCCAGCAGCACGAGATCGAGGGGCTCGACGTCACGCAGCACGGCGAGGCGCTGCAATAGCTCGGCGCCACTGAGCCCGCATCTCCGTCTCAAGGGAGGAGCAACGCGTTTCGCGATGCTCCTCCTTGCTTCGACGTTCGGCAGAGTGACGCCGGCTAGACTAAATCTTCCGAATAGCGATCCTGGCCATCGCGTGCCACTTCGAATTCTGCGTGAAGACGCGCAGGTAGATCTGTTCGGGATTGCTTCCCGCTTGATGCTCGAGAACCATTCGCGCCGGCCGGTCGGTTTCGAAATAGGCTTCGAATAGGCTCGGGGTGAGGTTGGCGGTACTCGGGCTGCCCACGCACAGGACGCTGGGATCGTCGTTGCCGATGTCGCGCATGCCAGGATCGACGACTGGAGCTCGAGCCAAGCGTGCGCAGCCGGCAGTAGCCGGCCGAGGCCGGAGCGCGGATCGTGGTCATTTCGGGCGGCTCGTCGCCGCTGTGATAGGCGACGATGGACATGCCGCTGATGTGATAGACGCCCGGCGCAACCGTCACGATGCCGGTGGCGAAATCGCACTGGATCGCATTGCCTTTGCGCGAGTCGGTGTTCGTGAAGACGCGCGTATTCCAGCCGCCCTTCAAGGGCTTCGACTCGGGCGAGAATTCGGTGAAGACGGCGTAGTCCAGCGCGCTGGCCGCCGGGGTTGGGCCTGGGCGCTGGCGTGCCGGAGCGCGCCCAGGCCGGCGAGCAGCGCAGCTGCCCCACCGGCCAGGAGATGTTTCCGGGTCGTCCTCGGCGTCATCGATTTTGTCATGTCATCCCCCTTTCGACGCCTGGATATCTCTCCAGAAGTTGTAACGCACAGTCAGGATAGGTTGGCGCCGAAGGCGCGCAACCGACCGTCACGAATCCAATCGCCCGCTCACATGCGCTCGCCGGGCAAAAAGGCTCGCCTGATTTACCCACGAGACGAATTGAGCTTCGTCGAACGCGTCGTCCTCGTGGATGTCGAGATAGCGCACGTCCTTTTGCTTCGACTCGCCGGGCGGGAGAGGATGCAGCGACGCGCCGCGGAAGAATGCGACCTTCACGTACTTCGCGAAGCAATGAAAGCTAAGGAACCAGACGTGGTCCTCGACGCCGTAAAACGGCGAATTCCATTTGACCGCCTTGCGAACGCCGGGAACGGTGCGTGCGATGAGCGCGTCGACGCGGCGCCCGACCTCACGTTTCCAACCCGGCATGGCCGCGATGTAGGCCTGCACCGGGGCGTCGCCGTAGGCCTTCGCGATCTGAGGGTTTCCGCCTGAGAGCAGGGCCGGCTTCGCGGCCTTGCGGGACTGCCGCTTCGGCGTCGCCTTGCGCGGTTTGGCCGCCTTCGCGGCAACGCGCGTGGCGGCAGCCTTCTTTGCAGCCTTCGCCGACTCCTCGGCTGTCTTGCTGGTCACTGTATCCCTCCAACGATTGCACTTCGTGGCCCGCGGGCACTGTTCCGGAATACTATTCGACTCGGAACGATTCCATTTCAGGCGACTGACTAATTTCTGAGCAGCGGTGGCCGGACTTTGTGCTCCCTCTCCGGCGACTCACCGGCGGCATGCATACACGTTCCAAAACCGTTTTGAATCCCAAGCATTTAGCCCCTCCGCGACGAACTGGCACGGCGCTTGATTGATGACAGCCGGCATCGCTGCCGGAGTGTCCTTCGTGCCGCGTAGCCCAGCTGAGACCGCCTGGTCCGCAACGTGCGGCACAGGGCTCAAGGGGGATTTGCATTCATGAAAATCGTCATGGCCATCATCAAGCCGTTCAAGCTGGACGAGGTCCGTGACGCCCTAACGGCGATCGGCGTGCACGGGATGACCGTCACGGAGGTCAAAGGCTACGGGCGTCAGAAGGGCCACACCGAGATCTATCGCGGCGCCGAGTATGCGGTGAGTTTCCTGCCGAAAGTGAAGATCGAAGTGGCGGTTGCGTCCGATCAGGTCGACAAGACCATCGAAGCCATCACCACCGCCGCCAAGACCGGCCAGATCGGAGACGGAAAAATCTTCGTCCTCGGCCTCGACGCCGCCGTGCGCATCCGCACCGGCGAGACCGACGCTTCGGCACTCTAATCCCGCACCTCAACGGCCATCGACAGGAGTTATCATGACGTTCAAGAAACAAACCGTGCGGGACAGATTTTTCTGACGCTCGGTGTTCTGCTGGGCATCGCGATCGGCATGTTCGCGACCGGCTCCGCGTTGCGGAGACCGCCGCGGCGCCGCCCGCGCCGCCGCCGCCGACCTTCAACAAGGGCGACAACGCCTGGATGCTGGTCTCCACCGTGCTCGTCCTGCTGATGACCATCCCGGGCCTCGCGCTGTTCTACGGCGGCATGGTGCGTTCGAAGAACATGCTCTCCGTGCTGATGCACGTGTTCTACACCGTCTGCATCTGCGTCCTGATCTGGGTGATCTACGGCTACAGCCTCGCCTTCACCGGCGGCTCCGCCTTCATCGGCGGCTTCGACAAGATCTTCCTGAAAGGCATCACGACCGATTCGACAGGCCGCCACCTTCTCGGTCGGCGTGACCATCCACGAGCTCATCTACGTCGCGTTCCAGATGACGTTCGCCGCGATCACCCCGGCCCTGATCGTCGGCGCCTTCGCCGAGCGCATGCGCTTCGCAGCGGTCGCGCTGTTCATCCCGCTCTGGGTGACGTTCGTCTATTTCCCGATCGCCCACATGGTCTGGTACTGGGCCGGCCCTGACGCCATCGACGCCGCCGCCAAGGCTCTCGCAGCCGCGACCGACGAGGCCGCCAAGACTGCGGCGCAAGCCAAGCTCGACGAGGTCCTGGCGGACGCCGGCCAGATCTTCAAATGGGGCGCGATCGACTTCGCCGGCGGCACCGTGGTGCACATCAATGCCGGCATCGCCGGTCTCGTCGGCGCGCTCGTGGTCGGCAAGCGCATCGGCTTCGGCAAGGAGATCATGGCGCCGCACTCGCTCACCATGACGATGATCGGCGCCTCGCTGCTGTGGGTCGGCTGGTTCGGCTTCAACGCGGGCTCGAATCTCGAAGCCAACGGCGGCGCCGCGCTGGCGATGGCCAACACGTTCGTCGCCACCGCCGCGGCGGCGATGTCCTGGATGTTCGCCGAGTGGATGGTCAAGGGCAAACCCTCGATGCTCGGCGCGCTGTCGGGCTGCGATCGCCGGTCTGGTCGCGGTCACACCGGCGGCCGGCTACGCCGGCCCGATGGGTGCGCTCGTGCTCGGCCTGATTGCCGGCGTGGTCTGCCTGTTCTTCTGCACCACCGTGAAGAACGCGCTCGGCTACGACGACGCGCTCGACGTGTTCGGCGTCCACTGCATCGGCGGCATCATCGGCGCGATCCTCACCGGCGTCCTCGTCAATCCGGCGCTCGGCGGCGCCGGCATCATGGACTACGCGCTCGGCAAGATCGCCGACTACGACTTCGCCACGCAGGTCATCGCGCAGTGCAAGGCCGTCGCGGTCACGCTGGTGTGGTCGGGTGTGGTCTCGTTCATCCTCTACAAGGTGGTCGACGTCCTGGTCGGACTGCGGCCGTCGGTCGAGAAGGAGCGCGAAGGCCTCGACATCACCGATCACGGCGAACGCGCCTACACGGCCTGATCGGACGCATGAGATACGGTTAGGGCGGACGACCCGGCACCGCCCTCGCCGTCGGGAGGCCCCAGCGCAAGCTGGGGCCTCTCACTTTTTGACGAACACGCTTTGCTTGTCTTGATCGTACTGTGCATGCGCTGAACTGGCTCACACTTCTCGCGATCGGACCGTGGTATGGTTTCCAACTGGAACCATGGTCCTCTCGCTGGTGGCTCAATGACCATTCGGCTTGTACGGCGCAGAGACTTCGTCTCCCTGCTTGGCGGCGCTGCGGCCGCATGGCCGCTCGTGGCGCGTGCGCAACAGCCGGCGACGCCGGTGGTCGGGTTCCTCCGCAGTTCATCACTCGCCGACGCGACACACCTCGTAACCGCGTTCCGCCAGGGCCTGAAGGAGGCAGGCTTCGTCGAGGGGGAGAGCGTCGCGGTCGAATTCCGCTCGGGGGAAAATCAAACTGATCGTTTGCCGGCTCTGGTGGCTGATCTGATTCGCCGGCCGGTGGCCGTGATCGTCGGCGACATCATTTCGGCGATCGCAGTCAAGGCCGCAACCACGACGGTACCGATCGTCTTCGCGACCGGGGCTGATCCGGTCCGGGAGGGTCTCGTCGCCAGCCTCAACCGGCCGGGCGGCAACATCACGGGCGTGGTCTTTTTCAACGCCGTGCTAGGGGCGAAGCGACTGGAGTTGCTGCGCCAGCTCGTGCCCAAGACGACCACAATTGGCATGCTCGTGCACCCAAACAATCCCGCCAACGAGGCGGAGCGAAGCGACGTGCAGGCCGCGGCGCAAGCTGTCGGGCAACAACTCATCATGCGCGATGTCAGCGGCGAGCGTGAGATCGAAGCAGCCTTTGCAACGTTCGTGCAACGCGGAACTGGCGCGATATTCGTCGGTTCCGGCTCGTTCTTGAACTCCCATAGGAAGCAGATCATTGCGCTGGCGGCTCGCCATGCGCTGCCTGCAAGCTATGTCTGGCGCGAGGCCGTCGTGGCCGGCGGCCTGATGAGCTACGGAACCAGTCAGCCGGATGCCTATCGCCAAGTCGGCATCTACGCCGGTCGGATTCTCAAGGGCGAGAAGCCCGCCGACCTGCCGGTTATGCAGTTCCACCAAGTTCGAGTTCGTGCTCAACCTGAAGACCGCCAAGGCGCTCGGCCTCGAAGTGCCGCCGACGCTGCTCGCTCTCACCGATGAGGTGATCGAGTGAACGTTCGAATCAAGCGCCGCGAGTTCATAACATGGCTCGTCGGCGCCGCGGCTGCATGGCCGCTCGCGGCGCGCGCAGCAGCCGGCGATGCCGGTGGTCGGGTTCCTGCGCAACACCTCGTTCGCCGACGCCACCTATCTCGTGACGGCGTTTCGCCAGGGGTTGAAGGAAGCTGGCTTCGTCGAGGGCCAGAACGTCGCGATCGAATTCCGCTGGGCGGAAAGTCAGGATGATCGTTTGCCGGCCCTGGTGGCCGAATTGATCCGCCGGCCGGCGGCCGTGATCGTTGGCAACCTTCCTTCGGCGCTCGCAGCCAAGGCGGCTACCACGACGGTGCCGATCGTCTTCGCGACCGGCACCGATCCTGTCCGGGACGGCCTCGTCGCCAGCCTGAACCGGCCGGGCGGCAATGTCACGGGCGTGGTCTTTTTTAACTCCCTGCTGGGGACGAAGCGGCTAGAGCTGCTCCGCCAACTCGTGCCCAAGGCAACGACCTTCGCCGTGTTGGTGAACCCGAACAGTCCCAGTACCGAGGCGGAGCGAAGCGACGTACAGGCCGCCGCCCTCGCCATCGGACAACAACTCATGACTTCTCGATGTCAAAAGCGAGCGCGACATCGAGCCTACCTTCGCGACGTTCGCCCAACGCGGGGCCGGCGCGTTGCTCGTCGGGTCCGGCGCGTTCTTGAACTCCAATCGGGAACGGGTCGTCGCACTGGCCGCGCGCCATGCAATCCCTGCGATTTACGCCCAACGCGAGGCCGTCGCGGCCGGCGGCCTGATGAGCTATGCGCCCAGCATTACGGATGCCTATCGCCAGGCCGGCCTCTATGTCGGGCGGATTCTCAAGGGCGAGAAGCCGGGCGACTTGCCGGTCATGCAGTCCACTCGATTCGAGTTCGTGATCAATCTTAAGACCGCCAAGGCGCTCGGCCTCGACGTGCCGCCGATGCTGCTCGCGCTGACCGACGAGGTGATCGAGTGAGCTTGCGGGAGATTGCTACGGCTTGGGCTCCGAAAAGACTGCAGCGAAATTCCGTCGCTGGTGAAGCACCCGGACGATTTCGACGCCGTTGTTGTTCACGCGATAGAAGACGACATAGGGATGAACGAGAATTGAGCGCAATCCCGGAACGATTTCGTCGCGGTTGCACCACGCCAGCGGCCGTTGCCTGATTCGCTCGCTCGCGCTGAAATATCCCGAAGCAATCGATCGGCGATGTCGCTCGAAGCTACGCCCGCGAAGTAGCGCCAAATTTCGCGAAGGTCATTCGTCGCGGCGGGCGACCAAACGACCTGTCTAGGTTCGACCGGCATCTTCGGTGTGCAGCCGGTCGATGAACTCCTCAATATCGAGTTCCTCACCCAAACCGGCATCGAGTTGGCGGACGCCGATCTCGATTGCCACGCGCAGTTCGTTGAGTTTCTCGATCCGCTCCAGCATTTCGCGACCGAGCTGCTCTTGCGCGGCTTCCGGCAAGGAAGCCGCCTTGGTCATGGCAAGTTGAAGTGCTTTGCTCATAAGTCATTTTACCACAAATCCCAGCAGGCCACGAGCGGCCGCAGTTGCCGCCGGTTCCTTTGTCCCACCCGATTAGGCTCCGCCTTTCCATTCACCTGCCCCTTGCGCAGCGCCGCTCCGGGCCGCTTAAGTCCGCCAATGACCATCGCCGAACGCCTCTCCTCACCACCGCGGGCCGAGCAGGGCCGCTCACCGTTCGTCCGGTTGCGCGAGCTGCTGGGCGATCTCCCGCCCGGCAAGCCGGCGATCAGCCTCGCAGTTGGCGAGCCGCAGCACGCCGTGCCGTCGTTCGTTGGCCCAGTGCTGGCCGCCCATCTCGCCGAATTCGGCAAGTACCCGATGAACAAGGGGCTCGACGAGTTCTGCCTGGCGGTGGCCCAATGGCTTGGCCGCCGCTACCGCCTGCCGCGCCCGATCGATCCGGCGACCGAGGTGCTGGTGCTCAATGGCTCGCGCGAGGGGCTGTTCCTCGCCGCCATCGCCGCCTCCCGCTGGGTCAAAGGCCGACGCGGCACGCCCGCGATCCTGACGCCGAACCCGTTCTACGGCGCCTACGAGGCCGGCTCGATGGCGGCCCATTGCGAGACCGTCTATCTGCCGGCGACGGCCGCCACCGGCTTTTTGCCCGACCTTGATGCGCTGTCGGACGACCTGCTGGCCCGGACGGCAGCGTTCTATCTGGCGTCGCCCGCGAACCCGCAGGGCTCGGTGGCAAGCCCGGCCTATTTCGCAAAGCTCGTCGAGCTCGCCCGGCGATTCGGCTTTATGGTGTTCAGCGACGAATGCTACTCGGAAATCTACACCCAGAAGGCGCCGCCCAGCGTGCTGGAGGCGGCCGGTCCCGACTACCGCAATGTGGTGATGTTCCAGTCGCTGTCGAAGCGCTCGAATCTGCCCGGGCTGCGCATCGGGTTCGTGGCCGGCGACGCTAAGTTCCTCGCCCATTTCCTCGAGTTCCGCAACGTCTCGTCGCCGCAGGTGCCGATCCCGGCGCAGCGGGTGGCGATCACCGCTTACGGCGATGAGCGGCATGTCGAGGAGAATCGCCGCCTCTATGGGCTGAAATTCGATCTGGCCGACCAGATTCTCGGCGACCGTTACGGCTACCGCCGCCCGGCCGGCGGCTTCCTGCTGTGGCTCGACGTCTCGGCCCACGGCAGCGACGAGGAGGTGACGCTACGGCTGTGGCGCGAGGCCGGAGTGCGGGTCGTGCCCGGCAGCTATCTGGCGCGCGACCAGGCCGACGGCTCGAACCCGGGCCGCGGTTACATCCGGGTCGCCATGGTGCAGGACCAGGAGACGACCGCGGAGGCGCTCCACCGCATGGTGGCGGTGCTGGGCTGACGGTGGCTCAGTCCAGTCGTTTTCACAGGTTCCCGGAGACCGGCCCTCCGAATTTCAGGCTCTTAAGGATACTGGCAACTTATTGACTCTAGGCTGGGCTCGGGTTCGGGCCTGCACACTGCGTCCTCGCCGCGCGATGTTGCGGAACTCGAACCGCCACGCCTGAGGGACGCAACCGCATGCGGGCCATCGAACGCGGCCTTGAGGGTCTCGGTCTCCTTTCCGATTCGCTGCGCGAGCAGCTCAGCCGCCGGCTGCGCGAGCTCAGCGGAGTGGCGCTGATTCTCCTGGCGTCGGCGCTGGCGCTGGCGCTCGCCACCTGGTCGGTCAAAGACCCCTCGCTCAGCCACGCCACCAACGCGCCGATGCGCAACATGCTGGGCGTGCCCGGCGCGGTCGGCGCGGACCTCTTGATGCAGCTTGTTCGGCATCGCGGCGATCGCCATCGTCCTGCCGCTCGCGATCTGGGGCTGGCGGCTGGTCACGCACCGCGTGCTGTGCCGCGAGGGCTGCGGGTGATGTTCTGGATCGTCGGCGTGGCGCTCGCCGCCGGCTGCGCTGCCGCGCTGCCGCGCGGGACCGGCTGGCCGTTGCCGGCCGGCCTCGGCGGCGTGGTCGGCGATGCGGTCGTCCGGCTCCCGACCTGGCTGGCCGGTGGCGTGCTGGTCGGATGGACGCGTGTCGCGATCATGCTCACGACCGGGATCGCGATGCTGGCATGTCTCACGCTCGCGGCAGGCTTCGGATTGCGGCATCCGCCCAAGCCGAAGAAAGCCGCCAAGCCGGCGCCGGCCGCAACGGCGAAGGAGACCGACGACGACGAGGAAGGCCGGGCATGGATTTCGCTCGGCTGGCTGGCGCATGGCTTCCTCAGCCTCAAGGCGCGCGTCGCCCGTCTGTTTGCCGAGCGCACCGTCGCGCCACCCAGCGCGCATGCCGCCGGCTCCGAAGCAGGCCCGCGTCGAGCCGCGCTTCGAAGGCGCGACGCTGGCGACGCTGGCGCCGAAGCTCGACGAGGAAATGGCCGACGAGGAGGACGAGGAGGAAGACGAGGACGAGGAGCCGGCGCGCCCCGTGCCGCGCAAGCCGACCAAGGTTGCGGCCAAGCCGCGCAAGTCCGGCGGCTACCAGCTTCCGCCGCTGGAACTTCTCGCGATGCCGAAGGCGGTCGGCGCGCGCCACACTCAGCCCGGAGGCGCTGCAAGCAAACGCAACCTCGCTCGAAGGCGTGCTGCAGGATTTCGGCGTGCGCGGCGAGATCATCAATGCGCGGCCCGGTCCGGTGGTGACGTTGTACGAGCTCGAACCTGCGCCCGGCATCAAGTCCTCGCGCGTGATCGGGCTCGCGGACGACATCGCGCGCTCGATGAGCGCGCTGTCGGCGCGCGTCGCCGTAGTCTCGGGCCGCAACGCCATCGGCATCGAGCTGCCGAACCCGACCCGAGAAAAGGTATTCTTCCGCGAGCTTCTCGCCACCAAGGACTACGACGACTCGACCGCCAAGCTGCCGCTCTGTCTCGGCAAGACCATCGGCGGCGAGCCGGTGATCGTCGATCTCGCCCGCATGCCGCACCTGCTGATCGCCGGCACCACCGGCTCCGGCAAGTCGGTCGCCATCAACACCATGATCCTGAGCCTGCTGTACCGCCTTAAGCCCGAGCAGTGCCGCCTGATCATGGTCGATCCGAAGATGCTCGAACTCTCGGTCTACGACGGCATTCCGCATCTCCTCACGCCCGTCGTCACGGATCCCAAGAAGGCGGTGGTCGCGCTCAAGTGGGCGGTGCGCGAGATGGAAGAGCGCTACAAGAAAATGTCAAAGCTCGGCGTGCGCAACATCGACGGCTACAACACCCGGCTCGCCGAGGCCACCGCCAAGGGCGAGGCGCTGTCACGCACGGTGCATACCGGTTACGACAAGGAGAGCGGCGAGGCGATCTACGAGAAGGAGGAGCTCGACCCTCGAGCCTTTGCCCTACATCGTCATCATCGTCGACGAGATGGCAGACCTGATGATGGTCGCCGGCAAGGACATCGAGGGTGCGGTGCAGCGGCTCGCCCAGATGGCGCGCGCCGCCGGGCTGCACGTCGTCCTCGCCACCCAGCGTCCGTCGGTCGACGTCATCACCGGCACCATCAAGGCGAACTTCCCGACCCGCATCTCGTTCCAGGTGACGTCGAAGATCGACAGCCGCACCATCCTGGGCGAGCAGGGCGCCGAGCAACTGCTCGGCCAGGGCGACATGCTCTACATGGCGGGCGGCGGGCGAATCAGCCGCGTGCACGGACCGTTCTGCTCCGACGAGGAGGTCGAGAAGATCGTCCGCCACCTCAAGGCCCAGGGCACGCCGCAATACCTCGAGGCGGTCACGGCCGCCGAGGAGGAAGTCGACGAGGACGGCAACCCGGTGTTCGATGCCAGCGGCATGGGCCAGGCCGGCGACGCCACCGACCTTTACCAGCAGGCCGTGCAGGTCGTTCAGCGCGACAAGAAGGCCTCCACCAGCTACATCCAGCGCCGGCTGCAGATCGGCTACAACCGCGCCGCTTCCCTGATGGAGCGGATGGAGCAGGAAGGCATCGTCGGCCAACCGAATCACGCCGGAAAACGCGAGATTCTGGTCGGTGGCGAGCACGAGGAGCGCTATTGACAGCCGCCCGCCGGCTGCCGACCCTGCTCCAGAACCGAAATGGGCCGTGATCTCGCCACATCGGCTCGGTATTCCGGATCGAAGCAGTCAGGGGCTGCAGCGGAGAGGGATAATGGCTGGCACGAGCCACCGGGGGGTATTGGTCGGCGCATTCATCGGGTGCATCGCGTTCCTGCCCGGCCAGGCCTCAGCCCAGGTGCCTCTGCCGACCCCCGCGCCGCTGGCAAAGGAACGGGGCGCCCCGCCCCAGACCGCACGCCAGGGCCAGCCCGCCGCGCCCGCAGAGGCGCCGTCGTTCAATCCGCTCAGTGGCATCAAATCGTTGTTCAATCTGGACAAGCCGTCCGACAAGTTCGACGCCAAGCAGCGCGCCCAGGTCGACCGGGTCAGCCAGTACCTGTCCAGCGTCCACCAGTTGATCGGCAACTTCGTGCAGGTCGGTCCCGACGGCGGCCGCGTGCGCGGCAACTTCTACATCCAGAAGCCGGGTCGCGTGCGCTTCGAGTATGACCCGCCGACGCCGATCGACATCATCGCGGACGGCCGTTCGGTGATCGTACGCGACCGCAAGCTGGCGACGCAGGACCTTTATCCGCTGTCGCAGACTCCGCTGCGCTATCTGCTGGCCGACCGCATCGACCTCTTGCGCGACACCAACGTGGTCGGCGTTCACTCGGATGACGTGTTCGTCACGATCGTGATCGAGGAGCGCCAGCCGCTGATCGGCACCAGCAAGTTGATGATGATGGTCGGCGCCAAGGATTATCAGCTCAAGCAGTGGACCGTCACCGACCCGCAGGGCTACGACACTACTGTCGCGGTCTCCAATCTCGACACCAAGTCGCGGCCCGACCCGAACATGTTCACGATCATCTACGATCGGAACATGCAGTAGCGAGCCGTACTCGGTGCCCACCCTCCCCTGGAGGGGGAGGGTCGCGAGCAAAGCGAGCGGGGTGGGGTGAACCTTCTCGCAATTTAGCTTTCTTCACCCCACCCCGCCGCCTCGCTATCGCTCGGCGTCGACCCTCCCGCTCCAGGGGAGGGTGAGACAGAGTGGCGTCACATCACGATACCCGAATCGATTGCGACTGCTCGCGCATGCGCCTCACCGTCACGACCTGGAACATCAACTCGGTGCGGTTGCGCATCGATACGGTCGCGAAGTTCGTCAAGTCGGCGCGGCCGGACGTGCTGTGCCTGCAGGAGACCAAGTGTCCCGACGACCGGTTTCCGCTCAAGCGCTTCAAGCGCCTCGGCTATGAGCACGTCGCGCTGAACGGCCAGAAGGGCTATCACGGCGTCGTGGTGCTGTCGCGTCTGCCGTTCGAGAGCTTCAACATCCAGTCGTTCTGCGGCAAGACCGATTGCCGACATATCTCCGCGACGCTGGGCGAACGCGCCGGATTGCGCGATCCGGTCACCGTGCACAATTTCTATGTGCCGGCCGGCGGCGACACGCCGGACCCTGATATCAATCCGAAGTTCGCCCACAAGCTGTCGTTTCTCGACGAGATGCGGGCGTGCGACGCGCTGCGCTGCACTCCCAACAGCCGGATGGTTCTCGTGGGCGACCTCAATATCGCTCCGCTGGAGCACGACGTCTGGAGCCACAAGCAGATGCTGCGCGTCGTCTCACATACGCCGGTCGAATGCGAGAAGCTCAACGACGTGCAGCGCACCGGCGGCTGGGTCGACGCCATGCGCATGCTCGTGCCCGAACCGGCCAAGCTCTACACATGGTGGAGCTACCGTTCGCCCGATTGGGCGACGGCCGACAAGGGGCGACGGCTCGATCATATCTGGGTGGCACCCGCGCTTGCCGACCGGGTCGCCGGCCTCAAGGTCTCGAAGGATTCACGCGGATGGCCGCGGCCGTCCGACCACGTGCCGGTGACCGCGACGTTCGAGATCGACTGAGCACGATGGCGCGTCAGATGCCTGGCTGTGGAGGCGATGCCCCGGCTATAGTGTTTTATATTCTTTTCAAAGGATTGACCCGACGGGAGATTCGAATGGCTGGAATCTGGGGGCTGTCCCATAAGCGCGCTGTTGAGTGCTGTAAGGAGCAACTCGAATTCTCGTTTGGAAGCGCCGTAATCGGTCTTTTTGTTTTTTCAATCTATCTATTCTTGATTTGGCACTTTATCGGGGCCAAAGAGAGTCAGCAGGAACTTGAGTTACGACTCGCATGGACTGCAGCACCGTTGCTGGGATTCCCGTTACTTTATGTTTTTCATTTTGCTAGGTCGCCCAGAATAATCCATGGCGCGGCGCAGGACCAAATACAGGCCCTGTCTGCGCGTTTAGTTCCGCGAATAGCAATCGAGCTAGGGAGGTCTACTCAAGGTGTTTCTGAGGTGCCAACTGAATCCTTTGCGGGGCCAGGCCCAACATCCAAATGGGTTCAACTGGATATTTCTTGTGCCACTGACGTAGCGATTTCGGATTGTGAAGTGTGGCTAAACAGCGTGCGTCGAGTTGAAGGAAATGAGATCGGGCCTGAATTGGTGGAGGAGCACATAAACTGCAATTGGAGTCAGTTATCTGCGATCAATGCAAATATACGACCGCGTGTCATTCAACGGGTCAATCTTTTTTCTATGTACCCAGCTCCAGTTTCTTTCGTTGGACAAGGGCGCTACTTGGTGAAACCAGAAACCACCCCGATGAAAATTCGCTTGCGCGACGCCATTCAGAGCCCGGGGAAATATTTGATAGCGATAACGGCAACGGCGCAAGATTCGCCCTCAGAGTCTCGTCAGTATTTGTTTGAGTGGCTGGATTTCGAGCGAGTTACATTGCGGCTACATTCATGAGATTTCACTGAGACCGCCGCCTATTTGCATCTAAGTAGCAGCAGTCTTGCTCACTCGTATTGCCAGCCACTACGTCGCCTCGGCGGCTGATGACATGAGCAGCCGGTGACCGCGACGTTCGAGATCGACTGAGCGCCGGATTACGCGGCGCGGCGATCGTAGACCACGACGCGCGCCGGCGCCGTCGACCAGACACGGAGTTCGCGCAATCGCGACAGCGCCGCGACCGCAGAGGGCGCCGGCTCGCGCTGAAGCCGCTGCAATCGTCGATAGAGATAGAGTACCAGCTTGGCGATGCGCTGACCGGCCGTGCGATGCGCCTTCTGGCGGCCATGCAACTTGAGCAGCAAGGCGGTGACCCTGCCCAGCTCGACTTTCAACTCACGGACCTCGGCGGCTCGCCGGCCGATCTCGGCGCGATAGCCGACCACGCTGGCCTTGGCTTCCTCGGCGATGGTTTCGAACCGGCTGACCTTCAACGCATAGTCGGCGCGCATCAGATCGCGCTGGATGTGCATCTCTTCCACCGTGGGCGGCGTCGCGGCGCGAAGCTGGCGCGCGGTGAGCCGCACCGCACGCTCGTGAACCGCCGGCATGAACGCAAGCACCACGAGCGCGCCAGCCAGAAACCCCATGGCGAGGAACATGAGCTGTTCAAGCATGACGGCACTCTGGAAGATGACGCGCGTGAATGAGTTCGAGTGGCGCTGCCGCCGGCATCGTCAGCGTCCTCACATGCCCGCCTTGGCGACTTTGGTCTTTCGCCCGGACGCCTGCTTGACCGGCGCGGCCGGTTCGGGCGCAACATGGTCTGCGACCTTCACCCGCCCGTCGCGCAGCTTCATGGCGATGCGGCGCCAGTCGCCGGCGGCCTGGATATGGGCGGGATCGGCGCCCGGCATTGGACGCGAAAATCCGTACTTGCCGCGGTTACGGTCGATCCAGCGCCATACTGCGCGGTGGTCGCCGTCCGCCGAGACGATGTCGATCGCCCGACCATTGCCGTAGCCGCCGGTCGCGCGTGAGCCGCCGTGGAGCGAGTTGCCGGTGCGCGCCTTGAAACCGGCCGCGATGCGCTGGCGATAATCGTCGCGGAACGCGCTCAGCATCGACCAGTTCAGGCCCTCGGCATCCATCGCCTTGCCGGCGTGATATAGCTGTTCGCGGAAATCGCGGTCCATGCCGCGGATCACGTAGTCCTGCAGCGACATGTTGACCCGTTTGGCGGCGGCGGGATCCTTCCAGGTGAAGTCGCCGCTGCCGTCCTTCTTGATCGGCACCCGCTGATAGACCTCCCAGAGATAGTCGTCGACCTCGTCCATCGGCGAGACCGCACGCTTGACTGCTGGATCGGACTTGGCTGGGAGCGCGCCCGTGACAGTTGGGTCGGCATCCGGTGCCGCAAGCGCGAGCGTTTCGATTTGATCACCGCGCGCGGGTGCGACCGCAGCTTGATTTAGTTCGGTATCGACCGCCGCAGCCGGCGCGGTCAGTTCCTCCCACTCGATCGCGGCCTGCACGGCAAGTTCCTCGCGCAGATTGTTGGCCGTGCTCGGGGTGCCTTCTCCAAGCGTCACCGCGACCGAGCCGGCGGATGCGATCCGGTAGGATGCCGGCGCTTCGCTGATCCAGCCGCCGTCCTTCGGCGTCGGAAATGGACTCGATTGCGCCAGCGGCAGCGCCACGAAAAACACCGACACGCCGCACAGCAGGCCGGCAGTCAGGATGGCAAAGTTCGAAATTCGGTCAGACGACCCCGCAGCGAGCGAACGTCGCATATTCCCCCCAGTGTTCCCGAACAAGTGTTCCCCAACACGCCCCGCCGACCTGACATCGCGGACCGGCCGCCAATGCGGCGGGCCCGATCGTTCAGATCGTCGGGAACGCGATCATTTCCGCTTAGTGTTATCTTGCGGTTAGGAATCAGCGTTAGCCGCGGGTTAACGAACGGTTGCTGGTCCGTTGCTCCGCGCCTGGCGTGCGGCTTCGTGCTGCCGCTATTCCGACGGCGGCTTCGGGCTCTCCGCGTCCGGGGTTGCCACCTCCGGAGGTTCTTCCTCCGCGCTTCCTGCTCCCGCGCTTTCCACCGTCGGATTCTGCGCGGCAAGGCTGTTGCGCACCGCGAACATCTCACCGAGCGACAACTCGCTCCGCCTGTTCAGCACGTCGCGCAGGCGGCGTGCCGATTGCGGAAAGCTCTCCAGCATCTTGAGGAACAGCGTGCGCGGGATGCGCAGCACGCTCGACGGCTCGAGCGCGGTCGCGGTCATCGCCCGCTTGGTCTCGGTGATCATCGCGAGTTCGCCGAGCAGCGTGAGCGGACCGACCGTGATGCTTTCACCGTAGGCCGGAATTGCCGACAGCGAGAACGAACCCTCTTGCACCACGAACGCGCCGTCGGCCAATTCGCCGGCGCGGAACAGCGCCTCGCCGCTGTGGACGTAGCGATTCTCCGCGCCGATCGCCAGAATTCGTAGCGCGTCGCGGCCCAGCAGACTGAGCGTCGGAACGCGTTCGAAGAACGCAATATCGTCCTCGATGGTCATCGATCGGGATTAGTGGTCCGATTCCAACATTCGCATTCCATTTCGGCAGGCTCCTTTGCGAATGTTGGAATCCCGGACCACCAGCAAATTATATTTCTAGTGGAGTTTGGATTTGACATTCGCTTTACGAGCTCGCGGCTAGGCGGGTAGCGAATGTCAAATCCAAAGCCACACCGAGAATCATAGTGTTGCTAGTGCCCCTTTGGTTCCGACGCTTGTAAACGAACGCGCCGCAATGAGATACAAGCGTCGGAACCGGGACACTAGGGCACCAGTTTGTAGCCGCCGGCTTCGGTCACCAGAATAGCCGGGGTGGCAGCATCTCTCTCGACCTTCTGACGCAGCCGATAGATATGGGTTTCGAGCGTGTGCGTGGTGACGCCGGAATTGTAGCCCCAGACTTCCTGCAGCAGCGTCTCGCGCGACACCGGACGCTGGCCGGCACGATAAAGATAGCGCAGGATCGCGGTTTCCTTTTCGGTCAGGCGAACCTTGTTGCCCTTGGAATTAAGCAGGAGCTTCGCGCTCGGCCGAAACGTGTAGGGCCCGATCGCGAACACCGCGTCTTCGCTCGCCTCGTGCTGGCGCAGTTGCGCGCGGATGCGCGCCAGCAGCACCGCGAAGCGGAACGGCTTGGCGACATAGTCGTTGGCGCCGGATTCGAGGCCCAGGATGGTGTCGGAATCGGTATTGTGGCCGGTCAGCATGATGATCGGCGCCTTGAAACCGTTCTTGCGCAGGATGCGTACGGCCTCGCGGCCGTCGACGTCCGGCAGCCCGACGTCCATGATCACCAGGTCGATCTGGCCGGCTTTTGCCGCCTGGACGCCCTTGGTGCCGTTGTCGACCGCGACCGCCTCGAACTCCTCATGCAGCGCAAGCTGCTCGACCAGCGCGTCGCGCAGCTCGTCATCGTCATCCACGATCAGGATCTTGCGAGTATTCGACATTCTCCAATAGCCTCTGGACAGGCCTACCGCTTCGGCGGCTTCGCGCGAAGTAGAGCATTCGGGGCCAAAAGAGCAAGCGGGGTTTAACCTTGAGCAATAGCGGGCGATTTCGGGACGGCAAACGGCCGCGCCAGCGGCGCTTGCCCGCTGCTGCACGTGCGCACCCGGCCCGGCCGCCGCACCCGGGGCGTGCTGCTGGCCGGGCAGCAGGCGATCCCGGTCGTGCTCGGTCGCACCGGCATCCTGGCCAACAAGCGCGAAGGCGACGGCGGAACTCCACGCGGGCGCTTCCGCTTGCGCCGGCTGTGGTGGCGGGCCGACCGGCTGCCGCGGCCCACGACGCTCCTGCCGGTGGCCCCGATCACGCCTGACCTCGCCTGGTGCGAGGACCCCGCCGACCGCCGCTACAACCGCCCGTTCTGGCGGTCGGCCAATGAACCAGGGGACCGGATGTGGCGCGACGACCGGCTCTACGATCTCATCGTCGAGATCGACCACAACACCCGGCCGCGAATCGCCGGCCGGGGCAGCGCGGTGTTCGTGCATGTGGCGCGGCCCAATCGCGGGCCGACAGCGGGCTGTGTCGCGCTCGATGCCGGCGTCCTGCGCCGCCTGCTGGCGCGGCTCGGACCGAGGACACGCATCGATATCCAGTAGCGTCGGCCGGGCTTATCCAGCCGGCATCGCGCGGCTGCCGAAGATCGCGGTGCCGACCCGCACGTGGGTCGCGCCGAACGCGATCGCGGTGGCGAAATCGGCGCTCATGCCCATGGAGAGGAGCTTCAATCCGTTGCGGCGCGCGATCTTGGCGGTGAGGGCGAAGTGCGGCGCCGGCGGTTCGTCGGCCGGCGGAATGCACATCAGCCCGGCAATCGCGAGCCCGTAGGTCTCGCGGCAGGCCTTGAGAAAGTCATCGACGGCTTCGGGCAGAACGCCGCCCTTCTGCGGCTCGGCGCCGGTATTGACCTCGACGAACAGCAGCGGGCTGCGGCCCTGCCGGCCGATCTCCTGCGCAAGCGCCTGGGCGAGGCTCGGCCGGTCGAGCGAATGGATCGCGTCGAACAGCATGACGGCCTCGCGCGCCTTGTTCGATTGCAGCGAGCCGACGAGATGCAGTTCGATCCCGGGATGGCGCTCCTTGAGCGCGGGCCATTTGGCCTTGGCCTCCTGAACGCGGTTTTCCCCGAACACCCGCTGGCCGCACGCGATCACCGGTTCGATCGCGTCGGCCTCGAACGTCTTCGAAATCGCAACCAGCGTCACCGATGCCGGATTGCGCCCGGCGTCGGCACAGGCCTTGGCGACGGCCTCGCGCACCGCCGAAATCCGCTCCGAGAGTTTGTTCAGACTTGCTGCATCCAGGCCACCGTCGCGTCAGCCCGCGGTCTCGCTCGCGAGTGCCTGCGCCGAACCGCCATCGAGAATCTGCTTTACCTTACGGGCAAGCGCGTCGGCGGTGAACGGCTTGGAGAGCAGCTCGACGTCCGGATCGAGCCGGCCATCGTGGATGATGGCGTTGCGGGTGTAGCCGGTCGTGAACAGCACCTTCACGCGCCGGCCGCCGGCGCAACGCCTCGTCGGCGAGCTGCCGTCCGTTCATGCCGCCCGGCAGGACCACGTCGGTGAACAGCAGTTCGATCGGCCGGCTCGCCGTCGAGCAGCCGCAGCGCGCGTCGCGCCGTCCGGCGCCGACATGACGCGGTAGCCGCGCTCCCGCAGCGCCTCGCAGGCGAACCGGTTGACCTGCTCGTCGTCCTCGACCAGCAGGATCGTCTCGTGGCGCGCGATCTGAGCGGAGCGTCGTCGCTTCGGGACGGTCTCGGCATGCCAAGCCGGCACGGCTCGCTGTCGATCAGGCGCGGGAAGTAGAGCTTCACGGTCGTGCCTTCGCCGGGCTCGCTGTAGATGCGGAAATGCCCGCCCGACTGCTTGACGAAGCCGTAGACCATGCTCAAGCCCGAGACCCGAGCCCACGCCCGTCGGCTTGGTGGTGAAGAACGGCTCGATCGCGCGCTCGATCAGCGTCCTTGCTCATGCCGGTGCCGGTGTCGCTCACCGCCACCATGACGTATTGGCCGGCCGCGACGTCACCGCCCGCCGCTGCCGACGTAGCTCTCGTCGAGATACGCGTTGGCGGTCTCGATCGTCAGCCGGCCGCCATCCGGCATCGCGTCGCGCGCGTTGACCGCGAGATTGAGAATGGCGTTCTCGAGCTGGTTGGGATCGACCGCGGCCTTCCACAGCCCGCCGGCCAGCACGGTTTCGACCTGCACGGTCTCGCCGAGCGTCCGCCGCAGCAACTCCGACATGCCCTGCACCAGCCGGTTGATATCGACCGACTTCACTTCGAGCGGATGCTGCCGCGAGAACGCCAGCAGCCGTCCGACCAGGGACGGCGGCGCGCTCGGAGGCGCGGCGCGCAGAGTTGAGCGAACGGACGATGCGCTCGTCGGCTTCGGTTTCGCCCTTCAGGCGCCGCAGCGCGAGATCGATGTTGCCGAGGATGGCGGTGAGCAGGTTGTTGAAATCGTGCGCGATGCCGCCGGTCAGGCGGCCGACCGCTTCCATCTTCTGCGCCTGGCGCAAGCGCCAGCTCGGTGACTTCCCGCCGCGCCGTTTCCTCGCGCAGCTGCTCGATGCGCGACGCGCCTCGCGCCGCGTCCGGCGCAGCGCCACGACGCCGAGACCGAACATCGCCAGCGTCGCGGGAACGCCAAAAATCAGGTGCCGCGACATATCGGCGAGCCACATATTGGTGATCGCGGCCTTGTCGACGCCGGTGACCACGTAGACGCCATGGCGCGGCAGCTTGCGATAGACATACGTTCGTTCGGCGCCGTCGAACGGCGATACCACGACGTCGAAACTGCCCTGATCCGGCGATTGCCGGATGGCCCGCATGAATGCGCCGTCCGACGGAACGCGGACGACGTCGTGCGATACCTCGGGATATCGCGCCAGGACCGCGCCATCGTCGCGGATCAGCGCCGCGATCGCCGGCGGCGGCAGCTGGGAGTAATACTCGACAAAGTAGTCCGGCGAGATCGAGATCGAGGTCACGCCGGCGAACCCGCCGAACTGGTCCAACCGCTTGCGGCTGAGCGAGAAGAACCGCGGCTGGCCCTGAGCATTGGTGGTGCGCGCACGCACCACCTCGCCGATGTAGACGCCCTGAACCAGATTGTCCCGATGGGCGCGGAAATATTCGCGATCCGAGAGGTCCAGCTTCGGCATCGGATACACCGTGCCGGACACGATCGGGTTGCCGTTACGATCGATGATCCAGAGATCGGCGAGTTGCGGCAGCGCGTCGGTCAGCGCCTTCAGCCGCAGATGATAGGCGTTTTCGGCCGCGCGCATGCCGTGATCGGTGACGTCGATCAGCATCTCGTCGAGATAGCGCGCGGTCAGGTCGAAGGTCTCGAACACCTTGAGCGCGTGCTCGTGCACGCTGATGAGCGTGCGCCCCAGCCGGTCGCGCGCATCCGCCATGTGACCGCGGTAGGAGATCAGGGCGGCAACCGCGAACACGATCAGCGGCAGAACGATCGACCCGACCAGCAGCCACCATAGCGGCCGCTCGGCGCGTCCCGCGTCCGGCATGGGCTTCTTGGAGGAGTCAGCAGCGCGAAACCCGAGAAGTTTCATTGGGACTCAAGGTATTATCGTCGACTTTGCGACCCTAAGGGCAACCGCCGCCGAACTCAATCAAAGTCGCGATTCTGCCCAGGCCGCGCAAAGGTTCCTTCGGTCTTGTTGCCTGCCAGGCGTCCCCGGTTCCGGGTTCAAAATTGCGAGTTCAGCGTGGTCGACGAACGCGCGGTGACGCAAACGGTCTCTCGACGTCGGAGAAGCAACCTCCAACAGGTCCTACTCGCGGCAGGCTATTGTTCCTAATTTCAGAAGGCGATTCTTAACCCAAGATTCTGCCAGCGGCCCGTGCGGCTTGCGACGCCCGCCTTATTCACTCATCTTTTCGCGTGTTGCCGCGCATGGTGGAACTCCTCCACCAGTCCCTCGACCTGCAGACCCGCCCATGTACAAAGTGTTTGACTGCGTCGCCAACGAGCACGACTTGCGGCTTGTGGCCTTGGCGGCCGTCATATGCGCACTGAGCTCGTATACGACCATCAGCTTGCTGCATCATGTGCGCAGGTCGGACGCCCGCATGTGGTGGGTCTGGCTTGCGGTTTCCGCGACTTGTCCACCGGCTTCGGGATCTGGGCGACGCATTTCATCGCCATGCTGGCGTTTTCGCCCGGGTCGCCACCGCTTACAACGTCGCGCTGACCGTACTCTCGCTGATCGTCGCCGATCGTCGCTCACGGGCTTCGGTCTGGCGATCGCCATCATGTCGCGACGAGCGCACGCGGCCGCCTGGCTGGGCGGCGCCATGGTTGGCGGCGGCATCGCGGCGATGCACTACACCGGCATGGCGGCGTTCGAAGTCCCGGGCCGCATTGTTTGGGATCCGCGTCCTGGTGGCGGCGTCGATTGCGCTCGGCTGCGGTCATCGGCGCCGCCGCGTTGTATCGTCGGGCCTGCGCGGGGAGACGCTCAAAGTGGACGGCTACTCGGCGCGCTGCTGCTCACCGCGGCGATCTGCGGCCTTCACTTCACCGCGATGGGTGCGGCCTCGATCACCCCCGATCCGACGGTTGACGTTTCGGCATCGGCATTGCCAGTCGGGGCTGCTCGCGGTCGCTGTGGCGCTCGCGAGCTTTGTCGTCGTCGCTCTCGCGCTCGGCGGCGTCGCGATCGACATGCGCGACCGGCGGCGCCAGGAGCTCGAGGCCGACCGGATGCGCGGCCTCGCCAATGCCGCGGTCGAGGGTCTGCTGGTTTGCGACGGCGACACCATCGTTACGGTCAACGACAATTTCGTGGACGCTGAGCGGTTACTGCCGACGCCGACAGCGTGCTCGGCACGAAGCTCGAACGATATTTTCCCGACGACGGACTTGCGCCTGCAAGCTTTTCGAGCGCGAGAACACGCTGGTCGAGGGCGTGCTGCGCCACCGCGACGGCACGGAAATACCGGTCGAGCTCATCCAGCGCATCGTCGATGTGGGCGGAAAGCCGCATCGCGCCGTTGCGGTTCGCGATCTTCGCGCGCGCAAGGAAGCGGAAGAGAACATCCTCTTTCTTGCCCACCATGACGCCCTCACGGGGCTTCCCAATCGCGGCAGCTTCAACAAGAAGCTCGATCAGGAGATCGCAGCGGCGTTGGCGTCCGGGCAGCGGCTCGCGGTACTGTGTCTCGACCTCGACCGGTTCAAGGAGGTCAACGATCTGTTCGGACACGCGGCCGGCGACCGACGCTGCAAGCGGCTGCAACGCGCGATCGCCGGCAGCGTTGGATGACGATCAGATGATGGCGCGACTGAGCGGCGACGAGTTTGCAATCATCGTGCCCGGACTTTCCAATCCAGACCGCCGCCGGCCGGATCGCCGAGACCATCCTGGAAGCCTTGCAAGCGCCGATTGACGAGACACCGAAGCCGATCACCCGATCGCGGCCAGCATCGGCATCGCCATCTGTCCCGACGACGCGCAGGATCGGCACACTCTGCTCTCGCACGCCGACACCGCGCTCTACCGCGCCAAGAACGAAGGCCGGGGCACGTATCGGTACTTCGAGGCATCGATGGGCGCCGCCGTGCGGGAACGCCGCCTTCTCGAGCACGATCTGCGCAACGCGATCTCCCGCGGCGAGTTGCAGACTCGTCTACCAGCCGCAGAAATGCATCGATACCGGCCGGGTCGTGGGATTTGAGGCATTGCTGCGATGGAAGCACCCGACCCGCGGCGAGATCCCGCCGGCGGAATTCATTCCGCTCGCCGAAGATACCGGCATCATTCTTCCGATTGGCGAGTGGGTGTTGCGTACGGCCTGCCGCGAGGCGGCGACATGGAGCCAGCCGTTGACCGTCGCGGTGAATGTTTCAGCCGTGCAGATCCACAGTCGCAAACTTCGCCCACACGGTCCATGAGATTCTGTTCGAGACCGGGCTTCACGCCCGGCACGGCTGGAGCTGGAAATCACCGAGACGGCGCTGGTCCGCGATTTGAACCGCGCGCTGGCGACGCTCCGGCGCATCAAGATGCTGGGTGTCCGCATCGCGATGGACGACTTTGGCACCGGCTACTCGTCGCTCTCGAACCTTCGCGCCTTCCCGTTCGACAAGATCAAGATCGACGGCTCGTTCATCAAGTCGGTCAATGTCAACGACCAGGGAGCCGCCATCGTGCGCTCGGTGCTCGGGCTCGGCCGGGCGCTCAATCTCGTCGTGCTCGCGGAAGGCGTCGAGACCACCGCCGAGTTCGATTTTCTCAAGAGCGAGCATTGCAACGAGGTGCAGGGCTTTCTGCTCGGTCGTCCCGCCGACATCGAGACTTTTCACCAGGTCACGTCTGCCGACGAGGAGAGCGAAGAACCGTCGACCGTAGTTCCGCTCACGGCTAGAGCGTCGTCGGTGTGACGCCGCGTAGCGGCAGAACCGCGACGAAGGCCGCTGAAAAACGCTCCGCCGTCATTCCGGGGACGCCGCGTAGCGGCGGGACCGGAATCCATGACGCGCCGCCCGGTTGAGAGCGACTACCCGTCGGCCGGCGCGAAAGGTGTGCGCCGTCGGATTGTCACGACGCAGGAAGGCGTTTCAATATTAGATAGGTACGAAAACCAAACGTGATGCCCCAGAGAGCTAGTAGAGCTCCCCAATTGTTCAACACCTCAATTTCGATTCTCTGGTCAGGCGTGGCCTCAATCGTTAGAGGCTGACTTCGGCACCAATCGATTCGTGCTTCGATTGTCAATGGACCGCGCGGCACCTCAAGATCGAGGACCGCATCGCGGGCGATGGTGCCGACTTGCGCGCCGTTGACGAAGATGTTGTATCGCCTGAGCCGATCTGCGTATCCGGAGCCGCGAACAAATCTCAGCTTACAGCCTATGGACATCGTGGTCCTCCTTGATCGCAGATCGATGTACGCGCGTTAGGATCATCCAGCGGGGTCCTAGTGGCCCAATCCAACTCGCACTCCGCTTCAGCAAGGACCTCGGTGGATAGCGAAGGTCAAATCCACTCCACTACCCGTAGATCGACTTGATGCGCCCACGGAGCTGCGGCGAGTCCGCGGCGTAGCGGTAGGCGCGGAACACTTCGTTCGACGGATCGCCGAAGCGGTCCGGCCCCATGAACGGGCTGACGTACTCCCAGACGATCTCGCCTTCGCGGCGTCACCTCGAACAGCCGCCCCCACTGGCCCTCGCAGATCAGCGTGTTGCCGCTCGGCGAGCCGCTGCGCGCCGCTGATGTGCGGGCTGAAGAACGTGTAGGTCGGCTTGCCGCGATATTCCCACACGGTCTTGTGCGTGCGCGGGTCGAGCTCGATCACGCGCGAGAACGGATTGGTCGTGGTGTTGATGCCGTTGGCGAACAGCGTGACGTTGCCGTTCGGCAGCGGCTCGCAGTCGTGCTGCATGCCGAAGCTGTCGTCGCGGTGCTCCCATTTCATCTTGCGGGTCTGCCGGTCGATCAGCCCGATCATGTTGAGGCGGCGGAAGCTGATGTAGATGTCGCCGTTCGGCAGCGGCGAAGATCGCGTTGGCGTGCGCGAACTCGTCGCGGAGCTGGTTCGACACCAGCGGATATTTCTCCACCTCCATGTCGCGGCAGGCGTGCCATTCCCACACCGTCTTGCCCGTCCGGCGTGACCTCGAGGATGTTGTCGCCGTACATGCAGCCGTCGGGATGCAGCGTGCCGGGCAAGCCCGCCCGGGATGCGCTTCTCGATCTCCGGCGGCACCACCTCCCAGCCGAGGAAGATCGTGTTGCCGTTCGGCAGGCGGCGGAAGTCGTGATGCTGGCCGACGTGGCGGTGCTCCCACACGACCTTGCCGTTCCAGTCGTATTCGCGGATGCAGCCCGCCGCGCCCGCCCATGTGCTGCGGCCCTTCCGGCAGGCGGCCGGCCCAGAGCAGGTTGCCGTTCTCGAGGAGATAGCGCGTAGGGGCCGGTGACCAGCGGGTGCTCCCACTGGTGCACGACGTCGCCGCGCAGGCCGATCAGGTAGGTCGACTTGCCGTGGATCGGCGAGAACAGCGTGTAGCCCGGCGTCGCCCGGTGTGGATCGCAGACCAGCAGGCCGAAGTCGCGGTGACGCATTTCCCCCTCCGTCGGCGCTCGACCGCCTGTTTCTCGTGCTTGGCAGATGGGCCGCCGGCGCACCGTCGAAATGGCCACGTTGACTTTGCAACCGACGGTGCGATTGTCAATCGCGCCAGCACGCTCGGCGATCTTGAGACATTCGGTGCGATGGACCCTAGTGTCCCGATCCGAAGTTCGCACCATCCTGCGGCACCCACGTTTGCGAACTTCGGAATCGAAGGACACTAGCAACTTATTGTTCTAGTGTGGCTTTGGTTCAGAAGTCCGCATTCCGGACTCGCCGCAAGAATGATGCGGACTTCTGAACGCCACACTGGTGCCGACGTCAACCGGGAGGACATCGTGCGCGCAATCTGCCGAAGCGGCTTAGGCTCGCTTGTGCTGCTGGTCCTGTGTCTTGGCCCGGGCCATGCCGAGGACATCGCGTCGTATCCGTCGCGGCCGATCCGGGTGATCGTGCCGGTCGGTCCTGGCGCCGGCCTCGACAATGCCGCGCGCATCACCGCAGAGGCGGTCGAGAAACATCTCGGGCAGCGGCTGATCCTCGAGAACAAGCCCGGCGCCGGCCAGCGCATCGCCACCGCGCTGGCGGCGAAAGCGCGCGCCCGACGGCTACACGCTGCTGTTCACCACGCCGACGCCGATCGCGGTGGCCCCGCATTTCTTCCAGAAGCTCGACTACGATCCGGTGCGCGATTTCGAGCCGGTGGCGATCACGGTCTACCAGCCGGTGATGCTGATTGTGCGGCCGTCATTGGGCGTCAAGTCGGTCGCGGAGTTCGTCGCCTACGCCAAGAACAATCCCGGCAAGCTGTCGTTCGGCGTGCAGGGCCTCGGCAGCGAGATGCATCTGATGCTCGAAGCTGATGAAGAACAGCGCCGGCATCAGCAGTCAACGCCATCCCGTACAACGCCGCCGCGCAGGCGATCGTCGACATGCTCGCCGACCGGCTCGACGCCATGTTCCTGGTCATCCCGCCGATCAAGCAGCCACGTCGACAACGGCCGGCTGCTGGCACTCGCGACGCTGAACGCCAAGCGCGTCGCCTCGTTCCCGGACGCGCCGACCATGACGGAAGCCGGCCTGCCGGCCGTGACCGCCGCGATCTGGTTCGGCTATCTCGCGCCCGCCCGGACGCCGCGCGCGATGATCGACAAACTCGCGCGGCGTTTCGCGCAGCTGCAGTCGGATGCGGCGCTCGTCAAGCGCACCGCCGACCTTGGGGCGGAACTCACCATCGTCGGGCCGGCGGAGTTCGGCCGGATCATCGAACAGGACCGCCGCCGCTACGGCAAGATCGTCGCCGACGGCAATCTGGCGAAGCTGAATTGATCCTCTCGGTCATTGCCAGGCTTGACCCGGCAAGCCATCCTCGTCGAGAAAATCGTCTTGCTTTAATGGATGCCCGGGTCGAGCCCGGGCATGACGCGGCTAGCTCGGCATCGCCGTCACTTCGCGTCGTGGAAGATGATGCCGAGCGTGTGGCGCCGCCCGTCGCGCAGGCGGCTGACGCCGTGGCGCATGTTGACGCGGTAGATGCCGCGCGTGCCGCGCACCGGCCGGTGATGCACCGGGAAGATCACCGCCTCGCCCTGCGCGAGCGGCACGACTTCGGCGCGCGACTGCATGCGCGGGCGCTGCTCGGTCAGCACGAACTCGCCGCCGGCGAAATCCTCGCCCGGCCGCGACAGCAGCACGGTCGCCTGCAGCGGAAACACGTGCTCGCCGTAGAGGTCCTGGTGCAGGCAGTTGTAGTCGCCGGCGCCGTAGTGCAGCAGCAGCGGCGTCGGCCGCGTCTGCCCGGCCGCGTGGCAGCGCGCGAGATAGTCGGCGTGCTCGGCCGGATAGCGCGTCGCGATGCCCAGCGCCTCGTTCCAGCGGTTGGCGATCGCGGCGAGCGGCGGATAGAGCGCGGCGCGCAGCGCCGCGACCAGCGTCGGGCAGCGGATAGGCGAAATACTTGTACTCGCCGCGCCCGAAGCCGTGCCGCGCCATGATCACCCGGCTGCGGAACGGCGCGTCCGACGGCATAGAGCGCGGCGAGCGCCGCGCAGTCGTCCGCCGACAGCAGCGCGCCGGTGACGGCGCAGCCGTGCGCATCGAGCGCGGTCTCGATCGCGCGCCCAGTCGAGCGCCGCGACCTGCGCCGCAATGCGATCGGTGGCGGGATCGGGTTCTTGTTCGCGACGCGCGGTAAGGATTCTGGCCACGGCTTGCTCCGTCATCTCGGTACGTCGCCTTGATCGCAGACCGGCACCCCCGCGCCCACCCGAAACCTGCGCGCTACGCCCCCACGCCCTGATGCGAATCGAGGCCGATGCCTTCCTTCAGGTGCCCGAACAGCGCCACAAGCTTCGCCCGGTCGGCCGCCGGCAGCGGCGGCTTCATCAGCGACGCCACGTTGGCGCGCAGGTGCGCGGCATCGCCGGTGCCGAACAGCGTCACGTCCACACCAGGCTCGTGCCGGGCAAACCGATAGGCCGCCTCGATCATGCTCGCCGCACCGCCCTCGTGGACGAGAAATCCGAGCGGATCATTCGTCTCGCCCAGCCACTTTTCCACCAGCCCCTTGTCGGCCAGCGCCTTCATCTCCCGCGCCACGCGCGGCGGATCGGCGAAGATCGAGCGCACCGCGAACATCAGCAGCGTGCCGATGCCCTTCTGCCGCGTGGCCGGAAACACGTTCGTCCGCGCGCCCTGGTGCAGCATGTGGAAGCCCACCATGAACACCTCCCACACGTCGTCGCGCACCGCGCGCTTGAGCGTCTCGTTGGCGAAATCGACAATCGGATTCTCGGTCAGGCCGATGTGGCGGATCTTGCCCTTGCGCTGCTGTTCGATCAGCGCGGGCGCCAGCACGTTGAGCGCGTGGTCGTACTGCCGCGGCTCGACGCCGTGCAGGTTGAACACGTCGACGTAGTCGGTCCCCATCAGCCGCAGCGAGTTGTCGAGGCTCTCGACCACGCGCGCCGGCGTGAACCACTCGCCGCCCCGGAACACGCCGGCCTTGGTGGCGAGCACGATCTGCTCTCGCGGCAGCGTCTTGAGCGCGAGGCGCACGACACCTTCGGTGCCGTAGGCCGGCGCAGTGTCGATGAAGTTGATGCCGAGCCCGACCGCCTCATGAATGAGCCGCGCCGACTCCGCCTCGCTCTTGCCGGTCATCAGGCCGAGCCGGCTGAAGCCGCCGGTCCCCAGCCCCGCGACGCTGACGCGGAGCCCGGTGCGGCCGAGAGTGGTATAGTCCATGCGCGATTGCCTTCGGGGAGAGTTTCAGTCCGCCCTGTTCCGGCAGACGCCGTTCGCGTTATTCGTGCGCTGCCACGCACAATCCAGAATCTTCCGCAGCATCTCGGGATAGCTGATCCCCGCGATCTCCGCCATTGTCGCCAGCTTGCTGTCGCTGCACCAGCTGGCGTTGGGATTGACCTCAAGCAGCTTGATCACGCCCTTTGCATCCGTCCGAAAATCGAAACGCGCATAGTCGCGACAGCCCAGCGCACCAAACAGCTCAATGGATGCACTTTGCACCGCGCGCAGCTGGCGATCCTGCAACGTCGCCTCCTGCAGGCGGATGTTGGTCCAGAACGATGGATCCCACTTGGACGCGTAGCATTGAATGTGCGGTCCGCTTGGCAGCTTCTGGTAATCGACCTCGATAACCGGCAGCAGCTGCAGCCCGGTGCCGACATTGCCGATGATCCCGAGCGAATACTCCGTGCCCGGCAGGAACTCCTGGATGAGAGCCGGCCCGGCCTTCAGCTCG
>CAWJKL010000011.1:0-279345 GCA_963843475.1 uncultured Alphaproteobacteria bacterium
GCTGCTGGACCGGTACCGTATTGCTCCCTTCACCAATGAGCCACCGGTCGTCGGGACTGGACCGTATCAGGCCGTCGAATGGGAGCCGGGCAACTTCATCAGGTTCGCCCGCAACCCGAACTACTGGGGCGAGGAGGGCGCCGCCGCCGAGGTGATCTTCGAGCACTTCGCAGCGCCGACACGATGATCGAGGCGCTCAAGACAGGTGAGATCGACTACGTCCGGGGCGTCTAGCCGGACCAGTTCAACGCCCTCAAGGACGAACCGGACATGGCGGGCGTCGCGGGCATCGCCAACGGATACACCGAGCTGTCGTTCAACACCGGCGGCAACAAGGAGGGCTACGGCGGCTCAACGTCAGCGCTCTCGGACGTCGCCTTCCGCGATGCGCGTGGGCTACGCGATCGACAAGCAGACGCTCGTGGAGGCGACCTCGGTGGCTACGGGACGCCCGGCTCCACGGTCATCACCGCCGTTCCACACCCGCTGGCACGTGGAGCCGGCAAATGCCGCGACGATTCGACATCGAGGAGGCCAAGCGGCGGCTCGACCGCGGCGGGCTACATCCTCGACGCGCGGGCAAGCTGCTCGACAAGGAGGGCAAGGTTATCATCCTTCGGCTCACATGGCCGGATTCGGAGGCCAAAAATGTCATCGAACGCGCGAGTTCATCATCGATGGTTCGGCGAGCTTGACGTCACCGTCGACGGCGGCCGTGACGGCAGGGGACGCTCATTGACGACGTCACCGGCCGCCGCACGGGCCCGGCCCACTACGACATCTACATGTGGGGCTGGGTCGGCGATCCGATCCCAGTCGCTCCTGAACTTCTTCCGGACCGAGGAGATCGGCGTCGAGTGCAACGCTACTACTCGAACCCGAGTACGACCAGCTGTTCCTCAAGCAGCGCGCGGAATCGGACGTCGCAAAGCGTTGGGACCGGCGATAGCGATTACTCCGCCGCCTTCAGCGCCGTCAACGGCACGCCTAGGGCCTCCAGCGTCGCGAGGGTCGAGCCGGCTCGCGCCGTCGATATCGAGACCGACGATCGTCCCGTCCGCTGCGAAGTCGGCGTTCACGCCGGGTGCCACCTCGCGAGTCTCGCGCCGGGGTCGGCCTTCAGCTCGATGTAGAGGCTGTCGGTCTCCGGATAGTAATGCAGCTTCACTCGGTTCCCGCGAAATTGCGGTCGAAGAAGGCGTTGTGCACCGTCTCGCCGTCCTCCAGCGTGACCACCCTTAGCACACGCGGTCTCGCCTCGCCCGCCAATGTGACCTCGTTCCAGAAGCGGACCCGGCCGTCCTCCTGCATCTCGCGACGGATCGGATCGGCGACGGCCGCAGCGCACCAGTCCCCGATCGATGTACGGCCGCTTTCGCAACACCTGCTCTTCGAAGTAACGTGTCGTCTTCATTAGAGGCGCCAGGTTTAACCGAGCAGGCTCTCGGAAGAAAGCGGTCGACCGTTCCGATACAAAGATCGGATAAGGCTACGCCACCCGCATCAGCTGGCTCGGGAAATGGCTGCGCCAGCGAGCAGGCGTCGGCCGCCTCGCCGTCGAGCCAGGAATCGTAATCCTCGCGCTGGAGGATGACCGGCATCGCCTTGGGATGGAGCGGGGCGACCAGGGGGTTGGGCTCGCAGGTGAGGAAGGCGAAGCGCTTTGCGCCCTCGCTCATCCGCCAGATCCCGGCGAAGGCGCAGCATTCCTCCCCTTCGACCGTGAACCACCAGTTCGCCGGACGGCCGGTCTCCGGATCCTTGCCGGGACGGGGCTCGGCGAAGCTGGTGAAGGGGACCAGGCAGCGCCGGGCGGGGTCGGCGATGGTCGAGCGCCAGAACGGGCTGTGAAGGTTGCGGACGTTGGTCACCGCCTTCTTGACCGGCTTGCCGCTCTTGCCGGGCAGGGTGCGGACGATCCCCCAGGCCATGCAGTCGAGCCTGCGCCGGCCGTCCTCCTTGCGGACCACCAGGGCCTCGTATTTGGGATAGATTTCGGGCTTGCCCTCGAATGGAAGGTCGAGCGCAACGGCGTCGAACAGGCGGCCGAGATCCTCGGTGCTGCGCTGGCGGTAGAGATTGCACATGAGACGAGGATTAGTTCGAGCCGCGCCGGAGGGGAAGCGGGACAAGCGTCATCCCGGCGGAAGCCGGGACCTCGGGACAAGAAGTCTCGGCGGTCTCCCCAGGTCCCGGCTTCCGCCGGGATGACGGGAAAATTCGATTGCGCCGGCACAAGTTTGTTCTCTATTTGTTCTCATGGAGCCGCGAATCGCCGTCACCCCCGCCGAGCTCGCCCGGGCGATCCGGGTCTGGCTTCGGGTCATGCCCAGGCACGTCTGGCGGGCGCTCGAAAAATACCAGCTGGCGGCGCTCGAGAAGCGGCAGAATCCCGACGAGGAGCCTCAGGTCCACGGCGCCGTCGCCGATCATATCGCCGACCATTTCGAGAGGGCCAATTGGGAGATCACCCGCCCCGAGCCGAAGGACCTGGGCTCGCCTCCGCCGTGGCGGCCGGATTTGCGCAGTCGGCGTCCTAGCCTGGAGCCGCATCCGCCGGGTGGCACAAGGTCGTCATTGCGAGCGAAGCGAAGCAATCCAGCACGGCCTCGGAGGCCCGCAGATTGCCGCGTCGGGAGGCTCTCGCAATGACGGCCAATCAGCGAGTTCGGCGTTGTAGGCGAGCTGCTCCTGGGTGAGCTGGAAGCCGACCAGAACTTCGAAGCTGGCCTTGCGGACCGCCTCGCGCACGGCCGGATCGGCCATCGGGTCGATCGCCGCCGACGGGTCGCCGGGCTTGCGGCGCCGGGTGATCTGCTGGCGGACGTCCTCCGGAAGGGTCACCGCCGCGCGGCTGACCTGGCCGGTCGCCGACGGCCGAGGCGCTGGCGCGCAACTGGCCGTCGGCGAAGCGCAGGCCGACCCGGCTGACGCTCTTCGACTGGACCTGGGAGCCGCCCTGCACCGCGACCGCGAAATAGGGCAGGACGACCTCGCGCGCGCCGCGGCCGTCGCGGCGCTGCGCGTGGATGTCGAAGGTGACGTTGGTGACGATGTTGGCGCCGCTCTCGTCGCAGGTCGAGCGCAGGTTGGTGATGTTGGCGACCACGTCGATCGCGGTCGCATCACGGCTGCGGCCGGGTTGAACAGAGTGATGTCGCCGGTCGCGGCCGGAATCGCCACCGCCGGACAGGCCGAGCGGGTGGCCGAGGATGCCGGTCTCGGTGATCGTCGCCGTCGGGGGTCGAGCAGGCGGCGAGGCTCAGAGGGAATAAGCGCGGCGACGGCCGCCTTGGACTTGAACACTGGGTGGGAATCCTCACCTTTTGCGGGGTGGCGGGATCATAGGAACCGGGTTCCGCCGGAAGCAAGCGCGAACGGGGTGCGGCCTGCCCCCGGCAGATGGCCGGCACGTCCGGTGGACGTGGCGACCCCGTTCATCGTGAGAGACCGATGACGCCATGGCCGCCAAGCCCCCCCTCACCCTGCTGATCGCCGCCCCGCGCGGCTTCTGCGCCGGCGTCGACCGCGCGATCCAGATCGTCGAGCTCGCGCTCGAGCGCTACGGCGCGCCGGTCTATGTCCGCCACGAGATCGTCCACAACCAGTACGTCGTCGACGGGCTGAAGGCCAAGGGCGCGGTGTTCGTCGAGGAGCTCGACGAGGTGCCCGACGGCGTGCCGGTGATCTTCTCCGCCCACGGCGTGCCCAAGGCGGTGCCGGCCAAGGCCGAGGCGCGCGGCCTCGATTAGCTCGACGCCACCTGCCCGCTCGTCTCCAAGGTCCACCGCCAGGCCGAGCGGCTGATCGAGAACGGGCCGGCACATCCTGTTCATCGGCCACGCCGGCCATCCCGAGGTGATCGGCACCTTCGGCCAGGTGCCCGAGGGCGGATGACGCTGGTCGAGACGCGTCGCGGACGTCGCGACGCTCGACGCTCGGCCGACCCGACAGCCTCGCCTTCCTCACCCAGACCACGCTGTCGGTCGACGACACCGCCGAGATCGATCGCCGCCCTGCGAGCGCGCTTTCCGGCCATCACGCGGCCCGCAGCGGCGAGGACATCTGCTACGCCACCTCGAACCGCCAGGCCGCGGTCAAGGCGATCGCCGCCGGCATGCGAGCGGTGCTGGTGATCGGCGCGCCCAACAGCTCCAACTCGCTGCGGCTGGTCGAGGTGGCCGAGCGCGAGGGCACCCGCGCCCGGCTGATCGGCCGCGCCGACGAGATCGACTCGGCTGGCTGGAGGGCGTCGCGACGCTCGGCATCACCGCCGGCGCCTCGGCGCCCGAGACGCTGGTGCGCGAAGTCGTCGACTGCCTCGCCTGCATTACGACGTGACCGAGATCGAGGGCGAGGGCGTCGTCGAGCGGATGGTGTTCAAGCTGCCGCGCGGGCTCGAGGCCGCCTGACCGCTGCCGTGCGGTCGAGATCTTCACCGACGGCGCCTGCAAGGGCAATCCCGGGCCCGGCGGCTGGGGCGCGGTGATCCGCTCCGGGCGCGCACGAGAAGGAGCTGTCCGGCGGCGAGCCGCTGACCACCAACAACCGCATGGAGCTGATCGCCGCGATCCGCGCGCTGCGAGGCGCTGAAGCGGCCCTGCGAGGTGACGCTGTGGACCGACAGCATCTACGTCCGCGACGGCATCACCAAGTGGATCCACGGCTGGCAGCGCAACGGCTGGAAGACCGCCGACCAGCAAGCCGGTCAAGAATGCCGAGCTGTGGCAGGAGCTGCTCGACGCCGCGCGCGCCGCACCAGATCGACTGGCGCTGGGTCAAGGGCCATGCCGGCCATCCCGAGAACGAGCGCGCCGACAGGCTCGCCTGCGACGCGGCGCTTCAGTTCATGAAGCGGCCGGGCGAGGGCCCGGTCAGCTCCGGCGCCGCCAAGCAGCAGAGCCGCCGCGAGCCGGCGGCGGCGGGGCGGTCTCGATTGCGAAGCCGCCCTGCCCGCGCACCAGAAGAAGCCGGGGACGTCGGGTCGAAGCCGTAGACCGGGCGCCGGTCCGGGCGAAGCTGCGCAGGCCCGCCCAGCTTCGCTCGACCCGCTCCACCGCCAGTCGCACCGTCCGCTCGAGCCGGTCGATCGCCATCGCCACGTCGAGCTCCTCGGGCGCGCAGTCGCACGGGTCGCAGGGCGTCTCGTCGTGCGGGCTGAGCCACAGGCGCCGCCGGCCTCGGGCTTGAAGTCGAAGCGGGCCAGGGCGTCGATGCCACGATAGGGGCAGGCCGCCGGCGCCGGCGGGTCGACGCGCAATTGCATGAGCGTCCGGCGATAGGGCTGGAGGCCGATCGGCGCGGCCACCGCCAAAACGGCGACCCGGTCGGCCCAGGCTCCGGCCGCATCGGCGACGATGCCGGCGCGGAAGTCGCCAGACGGCGGTTTCGAGGGTCCAGATCTCGCGCTAGCGCGGCGAAGCGCTCGGACCTCCGCGGCGGTCGCCACGGCCACGCCCTGCCGCCTCGCCCAGCAATCCGGCAGGACGAGGAGCGCGCGCTGGCGCACGCCATCGACAGGGCCAAGCAGGAGGCCTCGGCGGCCGTGGTCAAGGAGGACTTCGCCGCCGCCATGAGCGCGATGGCGAAGCTGCGCCCGCATGTGGATGCATTTTTCGACAAGGTGACGGTCAATGTCGCCGACGGGCCGGAGAAGAACGAACTGCGCGCCAATCGCCTCAAGCTGCTCAACGAAATCCGCGAAGCCACGCGTGCGGTCGCCGACTTCTCCCGCATCGAGGGCGGATAGACAAAACGTCGTTTTTTGGTGCTCCGCCTACTTCAACGTCGTCATGGCCGGGCTCGTCCCGGCCATCCACGTCTTGTGGGCTTGGAATAAGGCGTGGATGCCCGGATCAAGTCCGGGCATGACGGTGGATGGGGCGGCATGAATCCGCGAGGGGCCGCTACGCGCCCTTGAACAGGTTGCCGATCAGCAGAACCACGTAGGCGAGGATCGCAATCCAGAATTTCTGGGTGGTGAGGAAGCCCACCGAAGCGAAGTGTCCGATGAGCGCAAGGACGGCAAGCACGACAGAAACCAAGAACACCGGCACGGTCGGTGCACTCAGATTGATCTTATCCATGATTGTCTCCCCCAGGCCCGGTACGCGCCTACAAGGCCGGGCCATCTGGCCGGAGGATCATAGGGCTGCGGCCGGTTCCATCAAAGCGGCATCGGGCTTGATCAACAGCCGTTGGGATGCATGAGTGAGCCGGGATCGACCCAAAACCCCACCCGGAGACCCCCATGACGCTCACCGTCGAACATATGTCGCCCCTTCTCGCGCTCATTGCCGGCGTTCTGATCCTGCTCGTGCCCCGGCTGTTGAACTATATCGTTGCGTTCTACCTCATCCTGGTCGGTCTCATCGGGCTCAACGTCATCCACAATTTCTTGAGGTGATGTGGTAAGCGACCCGCCGACATCGGGGCTTGCCTCATCCGGCAGGCCCATGATTTCTAGTGTGGCGGTTCAGAAGTCCGCATCACTGTTGCCGCCAGTTCGCAATGCGGACTTCTGAACCAAAGCCACACTGGCCTAATAAGTTGCTAGTGTCCTTCGATTCCGAAGTTCGCAAACGAAGGTGCCGCACAATGGTGCGAACTTCGGAAATCGGGACACTAGCGGCCGACGTCAGCAATTCCTCAGGATTCCATGGCCAAATCGACGCCGAAACGCCGCACAAAAACGAAGCAGCCCGCCGCGTCCCGCGCACCGGCCGCTCGCAAGCCGGCAAGCAAACTCGCACCTTCCAAATCGGCGACCAAGCCAGCCAAGAGCGCTGCGAAAATTCCGCGCCGGACAACGAGCGATGCAGTCGCGCCGCGCAAAGGCAAATGGGTCTATGGCTTCGGCGACGGCAAGGCCGAAGGCCGTCCCGGGATGCGGGACCAGCTCGGCGGCAAGGGCGTAGGGCTCGCCGAGATGGCCAATCTCGGCCTGCCGGTGCCGCCAGGCTTCACCATCACGACCGAGGTCTGCACGCACTACTACGCCAACGGTAACCAGTATCCGTCCGATCTCGAACGGCAGGTGAAGTCCGCGCTCGACGAGATCGGCCGCATCACCGGCAAGACGTTCGGCGACAGGGCGAACCCGCTGCTGGTGTCGGTGCGCTCCGGCGCTCGCGCGTCGATGCCCGGCATGATGGACACGGTGCTCAATCTCGGTCTCAACGACGAGACGGTCGAGGCGCTTGCCAGGAAATCCGGCGACCAGCGCTTCGCGTATGACAGCTACCGCCGCTTCATCACGATGTATTCGGACGTGGTGCTCGGCGTCGGCCATCATCATTTCGAGGAAATTCTCGACGAACTGAAGGATCGCAACAACTACAGCCTCGATACCGACGTCACCGCCGACGACTGGGTCGAGCTGGTCGGCCGCTACAAAGAGCGCCTCGAGGAGGAACTCGGCTCGCCATTCCCGCAGGACCCGCACAAGCAGTTATGGGGGGCAATAAGTGCGGTGTTCGGCTCGTGGATGAACCAGCGCGCCATCACGTACCGCCGCCTGCACGCCATCCCGGAAAGCTGGGGCACGGCCGTCAACGTGCAAGCGATGGTGTTCGGCAATATGGGAGAGACGTCGGCGACCGGCGTCGTCTTCACCCGCAATCCCTCGACCGGCGAGAAGAAACTCTACGGCGAATTCCTGATCAACGCGCAAGGCGAGGACGTCGTTGCCGGCATCCGCACGCCGCAGGAGATCACCGAAACCGCGCGCAAGGAAACAGGCTCCGACAAGCCGTCGATGGAAGGCGCGATGCCAGCGGCATTCAAGGAGCTCACGCGTATCTACGGCGTGCTGGAGCGGCATTACCGCGACATGCAGGACCTCGAATTCACCGTCGAGCAGGGCAAGCTGTGGATGCTGCAGACCCGCTCCGGCAAGCGCACCGCCAAGGCGGCGCTCAGGATCGCGGTCGAACTGGCGAACGAAGGCCTGATCACGCGCGAGGAGGCGGTGACGCGGATCGAGCCGTCCGCGCTCGATCAGTTGCTGCATCCGACCATCGACCCGGCGGCCGACCGTCACGTGATCGCCACCGGCCTGCCGGCCTCGCCCGGCGCGGCGTCCGGGCGAGATCGTGTTCACGTCCGACGAGGCCGAAACCTGCAAAGGCGCAGGGCCGCCGCGTCATCCTGGTGCGGGTCGAAACCTCGCCGGAGGACATCCACGGCATGCACGCGGCCGAAGGGATCCTCACCACGCGCGGCGGCATGACCTCGCATGCCGCGGTGGTCGCGCGCGGCATGGGCAAGCCCTGCGTCTCGGGCGCGGGCTCGCTCCGGGTCGATCACCGCGGCCGGCACGCTCAGCGCCGGCAATCACCGGTTCAAGCAGGGCGACCTGATCACCATCGACGGCTCGACCGGACAGGTGCTGGCCGGGCGCGTGCCGATGATCGAACCGGCGCTGTCCGGCGAGTTCGGCACGCTGATGGGCTGGGCCGACAAGGTGCGCAAGCTCGGCGTGCGGGCCAACGCCGATACGCCGGCCGACGCCCGCGTCGCGCTGAAGTTCGGGGCCGAGGGAATTGGGCTTTGTCGCACCGAACACATGTTCTTCGACGAAGACCGTATCCGAGCAGTGCGGGAGATGATCCTAGCAGACGACGAACGCTCGCGCCGCGCCGCGCTCGGCAAGCTTCTTCCGATGCAGCGCGACGACTTCGTCGAGTTGTTCGAGATCATGCGGGGTCTTCCCGTCACCATCCGCCTGCTCGATCCGCCGCTGCACGAATTCCTGCCGCATACCGAGGCGGAAATCGCCGAAGTGGCCGCAGTACTGGGCGCAGACCCGCGGAAGCTCGCAGATCGCGCCCGGGAACTCGCCGAATTCAACCCGATGCTCGGCTTCCGCGGCTGCCGGCTCGCCATCGCCTATCCGGAAATCGCCGAAATGCAGGCGCGGGCGATCTTCGAGGCCGCGGTCGAGGCCGGCCGGCGAACGGGCATGTCCGTGGTTCCTGAAGTCATGGTGCCGCTGATCGCCACCAAGCTCGAGTTCGACCTCGTCAAGGCGCGGATCGACGCGATGGCGGAGGCGGTCGCCGCCGAGACCAAGACCGCCGTCACCTATCAGGTCGGCACCATGATCGAATTGCCGCGCGCCGCTCTGCGCGCCGGCGAGATCGCCGAGAGCGCCGAATTCTTCTCCTTCGGCACCAACGACCTCACCCAGACCACGTTCGGCATCTCCCGCGACGATGCGGCGAGTTTCCTCGGCACTTATGTGGCGCGCGGCATCATCCCCATCGACCCGTTCGTATCGATCGACCGGGAAGGGGTCGGCGAACTGGTGCAGATCGGCGTCGCGCGCGGCCGCAAGACACGGCCGAAGCTCAAGGTCGGCATTTGCGGCGAACACGGCGGCGATCCGGCCTCGGTGGCGTTCTGCCACGAGATCAAGCTCGACTACGTGTCGTGCTCGCCGTTCCGCGTTCCGATCGCGCGGCTCGCCGCCGCCCAGGCGGCGCTCGGCAAGACTGCCGCCGGCCAGGCCTGAGGGCGGCCGCGCGGGCAGGCCCTTCGTCGGATACTCAGCCTCCGTGGTGCGTGCTAGCCTCCGCGTAGCGCCATCAAGAGCGCCAGCGAGGAACCATGTCCGAGGACGGCAAAGCCGCGGTAGCGGCTCAATCGCCTATTCCCGATCCACGGCTGACGACGCAGGGCGCGATCTCCGACGAGGCGCTCCGCAAGGCCGAGGACTATCATCGAGGCAGGAAGAGGGCGTCGCCAACCGGCTCATCGGCGTGGCCGGCCACGGTCGTGACCGCGATCGCGATCGCGATGTCGCTGTTTCACCTCTACGCCGCCTACGACATCGTCCCGACCCAGCCGCTGCGCTACACCCACGTGGCGTTCGTGCTGGTGCTGAGCTTTCTGCTGTTTCCGTTGGCGCGCCGTTTCCGCAACCGCATCCGCTGGTGGGATGTGATCGCGGCCGCGACGTGCGTCGGCATCCTGGTCTACGCCATCTGTCGGCGGTGAGGATTTCACCGACCGCGCCACCTCGCCGGATCAGCTCGACGTCGTGCTCGGCGTCATCTTCATCGTGCTGCTTGCTGGAAGCCACGCGCCGCACCACCGGCTGGATCATGCCGGTGGTCGCGCTGCTGTTCATCGCCTACGCGATGGCCGGCCCGTACCTGCCGCCGCCGTGGACCCACCGCGGCTACGATCTCTCGCGGCTCGTCGGCCACCTGTTCATCACGCTCGAAGGCATCTTCGGCGTCGCGGTCGACGTGTCCGTCGACCCTGATCGTCATGTTCACGATCTATGGCGCCTTCCTGCAGCATTCCGGCGCCGGCAAATTCTTCATCGACTTCTCGATGGCGCTGACCGGCGGCAAGGCCAACAGCGCCGGGCCGGACCGTGGTGCTGTCGTCGTTCCTGCTCGGCGGACCGTCCGGCTCCGGCGTCGCCACCACGGTGACGATCGGCGCGGTCGCCTATCCGATGATGAAGCAGTGCGGGCTTCGAGAAGAACGCCGCCGGCGGGCTGCTGGCGGCCGGCGGGCTCGGCGCCATCCTGTCGCCGCCGGTGCTCGGCGCCGCCGCCTTCCTGATCGCCGAGTTCCTCAAGATCAGCTACCTCGACGTGATCTGGATGGCGACTCATCCCGACCTGTCTCTACTACATGTCGCTGCTGTTCATGGTCGAACTCGACGCCAAGCGGTTCGGATCGGACGCGGTGCGTTACGAGCAGCCGATGTCGCTTGGCGCGCTGACCCGGCGTTACGGCTTTCATTTCACCATCGCTGATCGCTGTCGTCGTGTTCATGGTGGCGGGCTTCTCGCCGATGCTGGCGGTGTTCTATTCCACGCTGATGGGCTTCCTGCTGAGTTCGCTGACGCCCGAGACGTCGCTCGGGCCGAGGCGGCTGCTGCTGCCGCTGCTGGCGATCTCGGCCGTGATCGTGGCGCCCGCACTGATCAAGTGCTGTTCGGCGTCTTCAATGTGCTGCTGCGCGTCGAGATTGGCCAGACGCTGCCAGCTCCGGCTGCCGGCATGACCAGCCTGAGTCGTGCTCTACCTGCCGGCACTGCTGCTGGTGTTGATCGGGGTACTGGCGATTCTCGGCCTGACGAATCGCGGCCAGGAAGAAACCCTGCACACGCAGGAAGCTGGCGCGCACGCTCTCCGACGGTTCGGTCGGCGTGCTCAACGCCGCTACCACCTGCGCGTCCGCCGGGATCATCGTCGGCGTGGTCACGCTGACCGGTCTTGGATTGAAGTTCTCCTCGATCGTGCTCGACTATGCGGGCGGCAGTCTTCTTCTCACCGCGCTCTACACCGCGCTGGTGGTCTGGATCGTCGGCCTCGCGGTGCCGGTCACGGCGTCATATATCATCTGCGCGGTGATCGCGGCGCCGGCGCTGACCAAGCTCGGCGTGCCCGACTACGCCGCGCACATGTTCATCTTCTACTACGCGGTGCTGTCGGAGGTTTCGCCTCCGACGGCGTTGTCGCCGTTCGCGGCCGCCGCGATCACCGGCGGCGATCCTTACGCCACCACGCTGCAGGCGTGGAAGTACACGCTGCCGGCATTTCTGGTGCCGTTCGTCTTCGTGCTCGATCCGCAGGGCGTCGGTCTGCTTGATGAAAATCCCCAAGGACGGTTCGGTCTGGGACATCCTTCTGATTACCGGCAAGACCGCGGCGGGGCTGGCCGCGCTGGCCGCGGCAGCGCAGAACTGGGCGCTGCGACAGAACACCACGCCGGAGCGGGTGCTATGGGTGCTTGCCGGCCTGCTGCTGGTGTTCCCGAGTCTTCTGGAACCGCTGGCGGAGCGTTTGACTGGTCACGATCTGCCGCACCCGGCCCCGTTCGGACTGGCGATCTGCGCAGCTTTGTTGTTAAAACAGTTCATGTCGCTGGCTCCGCCCGCGGCGGCAAAAAGCTGACAAGGGAGAAGAACGACCGTGTTCCGACAACCAACACGCATTTCTTTCGCTGGCGCCATCGCGCTCGGCGCGGCGCTACTCGCGGGCGCGGCACTCGCGCAACAGAAGACGATCGCAATTGCGACCGGCGGTACCGGCGGCGTCTACTATCCGCTCGGTGGCGGGCTTGGCCAACCTCATCTCCAAGAACCTTCCCGGGTGTTCAGGCGACCGCGGAGGTCACGGGCGGGTCGGTCGACAATCTCAAGCTGATCGGCAGCGGTCAGAGCGAACTCGCGTTGTCGATGGCGGATGCCGCGCTCGATGCGGTCAACGGCGTCGACAAGTTCAAGGGCAACAAGGTCGCGGTGCGCACCCTGATGGTGCTCTACCCGAACCGCATGCATGTCGTGAGCATCGAAGGCACCGGCATCACCAAGATGTCCGACCTGAAGGGCAAGCGGGTCTCGACCGGCTCGCCCGGGCAGCGCCACCGAGGTGATGGCGTTCCGCGTGATCGAGGCGGCCGGCCTCGACAGGGACAAGGACATGAAGCGCGAGCGGCTCGGCGTCGCCGAGTTGGTCAATGCCATCAAGGACAAGAAGATCGACGCCTTCTTCTGGGTCGGCGGCCTGCCGACCGCGGCCGTCACCGATCTCGGCGCCACGCCCGGGGTCAAGATCAAGCTGATCGACCACAGCGAGGTGGTCGACAAGATGAACGCCAAGTACGGAAATCTCTACGTCACCGACGCGATCCCAGCGAAGACCTATCCGGGCCAGGACACCGACAACAAGAACGCGACGGTCTGGAACATCCTGATCAGCAGCGACAAGATGAGCGACAACGACGCCTATGCGATCGTCAAGCTGGTCTTCGACAAAAAGGCCGATCTCGTCGCGGTGCACAAGGAAGCCGAGAACTTCGACTACAAGTACCAGGTCACCGGCAATTCGCCGATTCCCTGGCATCCGGGCGCGCTGAAGTACTTCGCCGACCAGGGTCTCAAAATGTGAGGGCGCGGGAACCGGCCGCCAAACAGTGCGGCCGGTTCCCGAATCCGAGATTGTCCGCCTGCCGATTTGCTTATGTCTTTTCAGGACTTTGGCGTGCTTCGGGATGAGATTTTGACAAATCTTGGGCTGCGTCGTGGTTGAACTTGTTTGCTGTCGACGCGTGGCGGCGCGGTAACACAGATTTTTCGCGACAAACGATCGTTCTGCGGGCTCTTTACACGCCTGCAAGGTTACCCAGAGATTAACCAAAACTGTCGCATTTGCGCCTTAAGGCCGCCCTTTGCCGCCGTGAGTATCCCCTCGTCGTTTCGGGGGAAACACACACATATGGTTGCGCCGGTATACCGGCCGAGCGGTGTCCTAGCGGGCACGTTCGGCGTCGGAATTCTGACGTTCCTGCTGCTGCCGAGCGAGGTCGGATATCAGGACCTTGCCGCGCTGATCGCGCGGGATGTGGCATCCGTCGAACGTCCCACAGAAAACCAGTCTTGCCTCGCCCTTCGGCACGATCCACGCGGCAAATCTCAATCTGCCGCAGCCGGTCGGTTCGAGCATCAAGCCGACGTCGCTGGGCTATACGCTCGCTGCGCTCGATCCGAACAATGCCGAGATCACTGGATCGATTCGCGAGCGGATCTTGCGGGAAAGCTCGTTGACTGCTTGCGCCCGGCGCCGCCGGTCCTTCGGGTCGACCGTAGCCGCAAGAGCGATCAGCTTACAGCCGTGCCGCGCAAGAGCGACAACGTTGCAGCGAAGGGCGATCGTCTCGCGGTGCCGCCGGTGCAGCAGGCTGAGGCCGCGCCGAACGTCGAGGAGCCCTCGCAGCAGGTTGCGGTCGCGCCGCCGGTCGGTGCGATGGTGGAGGTGGCAACGCCGGCCGATATCGAAGCCGAACACGTGGTCGCGGCCGAGAAGCAGCTTGCGGATGCCGCCGAGATGGCCGCGAAAATGCAGATGGCGGAACGGCTCGCCCGCGAGATGCGGACGAGCCCGCTGAAAGCACGCAGCAGGCCGAACGGCAGCCGGGCGAGACAGTTCGGCCGACCCGCCAGGGCAAGTCCGATCCGAAGTCCGCTGAGCGTACTGCCGAGACGAAGAAGCCGACACGGGAGGCGATCAAGCGTGCCGAGCGCATCGCGCGGGCGGAACGCGAAGAGAAGCGCCGGAACGATCGGATCGCGCGCGAGGCCCGGGAGAAGGCCGAGAAGCTGGCTCGCACTCGGGATGCCGCGAAGCCGACAGCAAAGCTGGCTCGCACTCCGGTTCCTTCGAATTCCGAATCGGTCGAATACGCGCCGCAGGTTGCAGTCATCGATCCGGCCGTAGCAGTGCCGGCCGGCGAGGCGGTACACGCCGATGCCCAGGCGCAAACGGTCGAGAGCACACCTTCCAAGGGCTTCGTGCTGGCCAGCGCCGGCGATTACCGGATCGGGATCGATGCCCGTCAGTTCGAGCGGGTCACTGCGCCCGCCGCCGCCACCGCGGCGCCGAGCGAGCACGGCAGACAAGCTCGAGAATGAGGCCGCCAGCGGCAAAGGCAATGCGACTCAAACCGCGAACGCTATCGCGACGGCTGAAGGAACTCCGACGCCAACGCGCGTCGCACCTGTTCTTTGGCGGCGACCCGATGGGCAAGAAGGTCGGCAATATCGAGCCCTGGAAGCCGGGTTCGGCACCTCGGCTGGGCGGCGGTGTCGCCACCGGCAACGATGCGGAGGTCAAGCTCGCGGCGTTGCCCCCGGTTGGATCGGTGACCGACAGCGCAGTCATGCCCGGCAGCGATCAAAGTGTCGACAAGGATCTGAATGCCCACGGTGGTCAGAGCATCGCGCCGAAGGGCGAGGTGACCGGCGCCGACAAGCGGCCGATGACTCCGGCCGAGCGTTCGGGATTGAGCGACGAGAAGAGCCGCGCCAAGTCGGTCAAGTGCCTGACCGAGGCGATCTACTTCGAAGTCGCGCGGCGAGCAGGTGCGGGGCCAGATGGCGGTCGCCCAGGTCGTCCTCAACCGCGCCTTTTCCGGCAAGTATCCGAACTCGGTTTGCGGCGTCGTCTACCAGAACGCTCACCGTCATCTCGCCTGCCAGTTCACCTTCGCGTGCGACGGTATCGCCGACAAGGTGAAGGAACCGGACATGTGGGAACGTGCGATCGTGATCGCCAACGAAATGCTCGACGGCAAGATTTGGCTGCCCGAGATCGGCAAGGCGACGCACTACCATGCCTACTGGGTATCGCCCGGCTGGGTGCGTGCGATGAACAAGCTGCACCGCGTCGGCGTGCACACCTTCTATCGTCCGCGCAACTGGGGCGATGGCGACAACGCGCCGCGGTGGGGCGACGTCAGCGAGACCCAGGAAGTCGCGAAGAAGCTCGTCGAAGTGGCCAAAAAGCCGTAAGCGACGAACATGCGCTGATGAATGGCCGGGCCCTGTCCCGGCCATTCGCATTTCCACAATGCCACCGTGGAAGTCTGGACTTGAGACCGGCGGCGCCTCCGCCTCACATCGCGATGTCGAGCCCGACGTCGAGGTTGGGAGCCGAATGGGTGATCCAGCCGGACGAGGCGTAATCGACGCCGGTCGCGGCGATCCCGGCGATTTGGTCGAGCGTGACGTTGCCGGAGGCCTCCAGCACAAAGCGGCCGCCGACCATCTCGACCGCCTTGGTCATGGTCGGCGTTGTCCATGTTGTCGAGCAGCACGACGTCGGCGATCCCGACCGCGATCACCTCGCGCAGCTGATCGAGCGTGTCGACCTCGATCTCGATCTTCACTAGGTGGCCGGCGACCGACTGGGCGCGTTCCAGCACCGCGCGGATGCCGCCCGCGACGGCGATGTGGTTGTCCTTGATCAGGATCGCGTCGTCGAGGCCGAAGCGATGGTTGAAGCCGCCGCCGCAGCGCACGGCGTATTTCTCGATCGCTCGCAGCCCCGGCGTGGTCTTGCGGGTGCAGCAGATGCGCAGCTTGGTACCTGTGACCCGCCGCACGAATTCGTGGGTCGCAGTCGCGATCCCTGACAGTCGCCCGAGAATGTTGAGGCCGACCCGTTCGGCCGAGAGTACGGCGCGCGCGGGTCCCGTGACCGTCATCAGGGCGGTCTTGGCGGCGACGTTGGCGCCGTCGCGGGCTTGGGCCGTGATGGTGATGTCGGGCGCGAGCTTCTGAAAGCTCGCGGCGACAAACGGCAGGCCTGAAATCACGCCGGCCTTGCGCGCCACCACGACGGCGCGTCGCCTGGGTGTCTTCCGGAATGGTCGCGGTCGAGGTGACGTCGCCGGCCCGGCCGAGGTCCTCGGCGAGGGCGCGGGTGACGATGGCATCGATTTCGAGTGGCGAGAGGAATGCGTCGGGGCAGAGCAGGGAGGTCATGAGCCACCATAGCGGGCGGTCTCCCGGTTGTTCAAAACGGCCGGGCGCCTGGGGCGCGATAGGCGCGTCTGATCGAGTCTGCAGTCACATCCTCGCGATCTGGCATGCGCCTGGCGATGAGCGGTCAGTCGAATCTTCGCTTTGGAACCGGCAAGTCGAGGCCTTACAAGGCTTGCGCCGCCGCCAGCGCTACGGGGCCGTTCCCTGCAGTGCTGACGGCGATCATGCGCGGCGACAGCCACTCGCATTCCGGGACGGCGGCGCGGCACGCGGTTCGGTTCAAAGGTCCGGGCATGGCGCTGTCCTTTCGATCCGCGAGCGGCCGTGCGGCGATCGGCTGGCGCACGCCCGCCGTGATCGTGCTGTGCGGCTGCCTCATGCGCCGTGATGAGCTTCGGGCCGCGCGCGACGCTCGGCTTCTTCCTGACGCCGCAGTCGCAGGCCAACGGTTGGGGCCGCGACGTGTTCGGGCTCGCGCTCGCCATTCAGAACATTCTGTGGGGCCTCGGCCAGCCGTTCGCCGGCATGCTGGCCGACCGCTTCGGCGTCGTCCGCGTGCTGTGGGCGGCGCCATCCTCTACGCCATCGGTCTCGCCATGATGGCGTATTCGACGACGCCGCTGATGCTCGACCTCTCGGCCGGCGTGTTCATCGGCTTCGGCCTCGCCGGCTGCTCGTTCGCGTCGTGCTGTCGGCGTTCGGCAAGCTCCTGCCGGAGCGCTGGCGCTCGCTCGCCTTCGGCGCCGGCGCCGGCGGCCGGCTCGTTCGGCCAGTTTCTCTATTCGCCGCTCGCCGTCTCGCTGATGGACGCAGTCGGCTGGCAGGACAACGCTGCTGATCTTCGCCGTGTGATGCTGCTGGTGTTGCCGCTTTCGCTTGCGCTCGCGACCGGCGGCGGAAGAGCGCGCAGCGCAGGCCGCGCAACCCAGTCGCTGCGGCAGGCGCTGTCGGAAGCGTTCGCGCACCGCTCCTACGTGCTGCTGGTGCTCGGGTTCTTCACCTGCGGCTTCCAGCTGGCGTTCATCACCGTCCACATGCCGGCCTATCTGGTCGACAAGGGTCTGTCGACCGAGGTCGGCGGCTGGACCATCGCGGTGATCGGGCTGTTCAACATCTTCGGCTCGCTCACCTCGGGCTGGCTCGGCAACCGCGATGCCCAAGCGCTACATCCTCTCGTTCATCTATTTCGGCCGCGCGCTGGCGGTGCTGGCCTTCATTCTCGTTTCCGGTCACGCCGTTGTCGGCGATCATGTTCGGCGCCGTCATGGGATTGCTCTGGCTGTCGACGGTCGCGCCGACCAACGGGATCATCGCGTTGATGTTCGGCACGCGCTGGCTCGCCACGCCTCGCGGGCGTCGCGTTCTTCAGCCATCAGGTCGGCGGCTTTCTCGGCGTCTGGCTCGGCGGCGTCGTGTTCGTGCGCACCGGCTCCTACGATGCGGTGTGGTGGCTCTCGATCCTGTTCGGCGTGCTCTCGGCGTGATCAATCTGCCGATCGTCGAGAAGCCGGTCGTGCGCCCGGCCGCTGCCGCGTCGCCGGCGTGAGCGGGTGCTGACATGAGCGCTAGCACCCAAGAGAGGAACGGGACCGCCGAAGCCCGCCATCATCATGACCGCGCAGCCCGCCGCTTGGCGCACGCCCGCGGTCATCCTGCTGTGCGGTTGCCTGATCGGCTGCTCGGCTTCGGCGCGCGTTCGGGACTCGGATTCTTCCTGACGCCGATGTCGAGGCGCAACGGCTGGGGCCGCGACGTGTTCTCGCTCGCGCTCGCGATTCAGATGCTGCTGTGGGGCGCGGCCCAGCCGTTCGCCGGCGGCGATCGCGGATCGCTACGGTCCGGTCCGGGTGCTGAGCGTCGGCGCGGTCCTCTATGCGCTCGGTCTCGCCGGCATGGCCTACGCGAGCACGCCCGGCATGCTCCATCTCACCGCCGGCGTGGTGATCGGCTTCGGCCTTGCCGGCTCGTCCTTCACCGTCGTGATCGGCGCCTTCGGCAAGCTGATGCCGCCGGACTGGCGCACGTTCGCGTTCGGCGCCGGCACGGCTGCCGGTTCGTTCGGGCAGTTCCTGTTCTCGCCGCTCGCGGTCGCGCTGATCGACGGTTTCGGCTGGCAGCAGACGCTGCTGGTTCTTCGCCGCGTTCGTGCTGCTCATCATGCCGCTGTCGCTCGCGCTCGCCGCTCCCGCCGAGGCGACGCCGGCTGCCGGCGCGCCGCCGCAAGCAGTCGGTCGAGCAGGCGCTCACCGAGGCGTTCGGCCATCGCAGCTACGTGCTGCTGGTGCTCGGCTTCTTCACCTGCGGCTTCCAGATCTTCTTCATCGCCGTGCATCTGCCGGCCTATCTGGTCGATCGTGGACTGCCGGCCGAGGTCGGCGGCTGGGCGCTCGCCACCATCGGCCTGTTCAACATCATCGGCGCGATCGCGGCCGGCTGGCTCTCCAACTTCATGCCCAAGCGCTATCTTCTCGTCGTTGATCTATTTCGGCCGCTCGGTCGCGATCCTGGTCTACATCCTGCTGCCGCCGACCGCGGTTACGACCCTGATGTTCTGCGCCGGTGCTGGGCCTGCTCTGGCTGTCGACCGTGCCGCCGACGTCGGGCCTGGTGGCGATCATGTTCGGCACGCGCTGGCTCGCCATGCTGTTCGGCTTCGCCTTCTTCAGCCATCAGGTCGGCGGCTTTCTCGGGGTCTGGCTCGGCGGCGTCCTGTTCGAGCGCACCGGCTCCTACGACGCGGTGTGGTGGCTCTCGATCCTGCTCGGCCTCCTGTCGGCGGTGATCAATCTGCCGATCGTCGAAAAGCCGGTGGCGCGGCCCGCCGCCGCGCCAGCCTGATCGGTTCGATTCATGCACGGCAATGCTCCCGTCCTCCGTCCTACCGGCTTGAAGCGCGACTGGCGCACGCCCGCGGTCATCGTGGTCTGCGGCTGCCTCATCTGCGCATGATCGGTTTCGGGCCGCGCTCCACGCTCGGCTTGTTTCTCACGCCGCTGTCGACTGCGCACGGCTGGGGACGCGACGTCTTCGCGCTCTCGGTGGCGATGCAGACGCTGCTCTACGGCGCGGCGCAGCCGTTCTCCGGCGCGATCGCCGATCGCTTCGGCATGGTGCGGGTGATCATCGCCGGCGCGCTGCTCTATGCCGCCGGCCTCTACATGATGGCGCATGCCACCACGCCCGGAACGCTCTATCTGTCGAGCGGCGTGCTGATCGGTTTCGGTCTGTCGGGCTGCTCGTTCAACCTGGTCATCTCGTCGTTCGGCAAGCTGCTGCCGGAAAGCTGGCGCTCGATCGCCTTCGGCGCCGGCACGGCGTCGGGCTCGTTCGGCCAGTTCCTGTTCTCGCCGCTCGGCGTCGGCCTGATCGATGCGTTCGGCTGGCAGACTGCGCTCGAGATCTTTGCCGTGCTGATGCTGCTGATCATCCCGTTCGCTTTTGCGATCAGGACACCGCGGGCGAACGAGGCTGACGCGGCGCGGCCACCGCGCGCGCCGGCCCAGATCGCAGACCTACAAGCAGGCGCTCGGCCGAAGCGCTCGGGCACCGCTCCTACGTTCTGCTGGTCGCCGGCTTCTTCACCTGCGGGTTTCAGCTCGGCTTCGTCACCATCCATTTGCCGGCCTACCTGATCGACCGCGGCCTCTCGGCCGAGATCGGCGGCTGGACGCTGGGGCTGATCGGGCTGTTCAACATCATCGGCGCGATGGGTCCGGATGGCTCGGCGGCCGGATGCCCAAGCGCTACATCCTGTCCTTCATCTACTTCGCCCGCGCGCTTGCGGTGGTGGCGCTGATCACGCTGCCGGCGAGCCCGGCCGTGACCTTGATCTATGGCGCCGTGACCGGCCTGCTCTGGCTCTCGACCGTGCCGCCGACCTCCGGCCTCGTGGCCGCTGATGTTCGGCACGCGCTGGATGGCGATGCTGTTCGGCATCGCGTTCTTCAGCCATCAGGTGGGCGGCTTCCTCGGTGTCTATCTCGGCGGGTTCCTGTACGAGCGCACCGGCTCCTACGACATCGTGTGGTGGCTCGGCGTGCTGTTCGGCGTGATCTCCGCGCTGATCAATCTGCCGATCGTCGAAAAGCCGGTTCCGCGTCTTGCCGCCCAGCACGCCTAACTCCTATCGTCCGCACGCGGGGGCCGTCCTCGCTGCCTTGCGAGCGACCATCATCCAGCGGCGTGACAACTCCTCGCTTCGCCGGATGCCCTTCTTTAACTGGCTCACAGGCGGGACCAACCCATGGCAACATTCAAAGCGATCGTGATCGAGAAGACCGAGGCCGGGCAGAAGATCGCGCTCGCGCGATTTCGACGAGGCGCAACTCATGGACGGCGACGTCACCGTCCGGGTCGAATGGTCGACGCTCAACTACAAGGACGGTCTCGCGGTCACCGGCAAGGCGCCGGTGGTGCGCCGCTTTCCGATGATCGCCGGCATCGATTTCGCCGGCACGGTCGAGGCGTCCTCGCATCCGGACTGGAAGCCGGGCGACCAGGTCATCCTCAACGGCTGGGGTTGCGGCGAGACCCATCTCGGCGGCTATGGCGAGAAGGCGCGCGTGAAGGGCGACTGGTTGGTGCGGCTGCCGGCCGGCATGAGCGCGCGCGACGCGATGGCGATCGGCACCGCCGGCTACACCGCCATGCTCGCGGTGATGGCGCTCGAACGATCACGGCCTCACGCCCGCGGCCGGTCCGGTCGTGGTGACGGGAGCCGCCGGCGGCGTCGGCTCGGTCGCGATTGCAATTCTGTCGCAAGCGTGGCTTTCAGGTCACAGCCTCGACCGGGCGGCCGGAGGAGGCCGACTACCTGCAAGAATCTCGGCGCGCGCCGAGATCATCGAACGCAAGGAACTCGCCGGACCCGCCGCAACCGCTCGCAAAGGAGCGCTGGGCCGGCGGTATCGACACCGTCGGTTCGACGACGCTGGCCAATGTGCTGTCGATGACCCGCTATGGCGGCGCGGTGGCGGCCTGCGGTCTTGCCGGCGGCATGGATTTGCCGACTTCGGTCGCGCCGTTCATCCTGCGCGGCGTGTCGCTGCTCGGCATCGACTCGGTCGATGCATCCCAGGGCCGATCGGCGAACGGCGTGGCAGCGGCTCGAAAGCGAGCTCGATCGCGAAAAGCTTGCGGACATGACCAGCGAGATCGGGCTTGGCCGAGGTGATCGAGGCGGGCCGGAACATCGTCGAGGGCCGCGTTCGGGGGCGCCTGGTCGGTCAAGATTGCTGAGTGAACGTCGTTCAGAATTTGTCGACTAAGCTTCTGTGCATGATCGCGCCAGATTCGCACGGTTAGCAAACGGTTAGGACGCGTGCGTAGACGGGGAGGGGGATCGCGATGTTTGCGCGTTTTGCGATCGCGGCCGCTTGGCTGCTGGCGGCCAGTCCGTCATTTGCGGAGCCGATGAATGCCGACGCGCGCCCGCCGGTTCGTCGTCGGCAAGCTGTTCGCCTTTACCTGCTTCGATGGCTCGCGCGGCGACGGCCGCATCTATCGCCGACGGCTCGGTGATCGGCACGATCCAGATGCAGCGGCAGCGGACCGCCGCGCAACATGTGGCTGCCGGCCGGGACCGCTGCGGGTCAAGGGCGAGGCGGTCTGCGCCAACGCTCAAGGGCATGCCGTTCGAGCCGTGCTTCAACCTGAACAAGACCAACGACCAGAGCTTTCGCGGCGCGGTGTCCGGGATGGGCTTCGCCTATTGCGACTTCACCCGTCGCAGCAACAGCGGCGTGGCCAGCCTGAGTTCGCGGTCGCGCGGGCCGCTGTCGCTCAACCCGCCGGCAACCGCGCCGGCCAATCTGAGCGCGTCACGTCTCGAGCCCTCGATGACCTTGCGCCGCTTGGCGATCTCCGCGGCGCAGTAGTCCATGAAGGCGCGCACCCGCACGGTGTTCCGCAGGTCTGGGTGGGTCATCAGCCAAAGCTCGCCTTCGACCTCGGCGATCGGCGGGCGTCAGTCTCGCCAGCCCCGGCACCGCGGCGCCGACGAAGCACGGCATCAGCGCGAGGCCGACGCCGCGCGGCCGCGGCTTCGGCGAGGCCCGATCAGGGTGTTCACCTTGTAGACGATGCGCTCTTCGTCGACGTGCTCTTTGAGCCACTTCAGGGCCTTTGCGATCGAGACGCTGTCGGTGAAGGCGATCCAGTCATGCCGGCGTCCGTCGGTGAGCGGATCGAAGGAGCGCGACGCGAGCCGGCTTGGGCCATAGATCGCCCAGCCGATGCGCGTCAGGCGGCTGCCGGTCGGCGATTCCGTCGCCCGGGTAGGTCGCCCGCAGCGCCACGTCCGCGTCGCGCTTCGACAGATTGAGCGTCCTGTTCGTCACGACCAGGTCGAGCCTGATTTCCGGATAGGCGTGGCGAAAGCCGACGAGGACGTCCTGGAGCAGGCGGAGCAGGATGATGTCGGTGGTGGTGATGCGGAGCTCGCCGGAGGGGCGCAGATCCTGGCCGGTCACTTCGCCGTTCGAACGTGACGATGTCGTCGCCCAGCCGGTTGGCGAGTTCGACCATCTGCTCGCCGCAGGTGGTGAGCGCATAGCCGCCGCGTCCGCGTTCGAACAGGCGCGAGCCGAGGTGCTGCTCGATCTGGCCGAGCCGCCGGAACACGGTGGAGTGGTTGATGCCAAGCTCTTCGGCCGCGCCGGCCAGTGAACGGCTATCGGCGATCGCCTTCACGTAGCGGAAATCGTCCCAGGACAGCATTTAGAATGGGCCCAAACTTGCTTGCGAATTTGCAAGGCAAGATTGCAACCACAACCAGTTTCTGTAAAAGAATGCAAGTGGGCAGGAGTGGGCCGCATAGTCAGACGCTATGTGGCGGATCGGGGCGCTCCGAAAATCGGGCGCGCACGGCCGGGGCAATCTTGGCCCGTTATCCCCGGATGCCGAATTCCAGAAGCAGAAAGGGTGCCGGCAAGCCGGCACCCTTTTGCAGAGTGGATCTCAGCTTAGCCCTTGGTCACGATCGGGGGCGGAGCTTTGCCCTTGCCCTTACCGACCGCGGCGCAACCGGCCACGCTCACGGCGACCAGAGTCGCCACCATCGCAACGAGAATCTTCTTCATAGCAGGCCCCTGTTTTCCCCTGTTAAGCCTAGGCCAAGTCAACACGAAGATCGCCCGGGCCTCTAGTGCTCAAAGGCCACAGTGACTTTCAAAACTCGTTAACCAGTGTGTTGAATAGCCGAGCCCGTCGGATTCTCGCAGGGAATCCAGCGGCTTGCCGAAAGCGCGGTCCTCGGTGCAAATAACACAGGGGCGGCTTCCAATACCGCTCGATGGTGGATTTGTGTCCCGTGGCTTTGGATAGACCCACTCGGATGCCGGACCGTCAGGGGTGCCGGGGCGGGAATCGGGCCCCGCGCTCGCAAGTAAAATCAAATAGAATCAATGAATTATGAGTGACAGGCGAGGCCGCAGCCCGGTCCGGCCTAGAAACCCGACTTGAGCCACTCGTCCAGCGGCATGACGTCCGGGCCCTCGCCGAACTTGTGGGTCCAGTTGTCGATCGCCCATTGGCGTGCCGCTGACGGTCTCGCGCAGCACCGCGGTGGCGTGCGGCCAGCGGTCGAACAGGAGGCCGCGCGCCCGCGGCGGATCGACCTTGTGGTGCTTCAGGAGGCCCATCTGGTCGAGCACCAGCAGCAGGCTGGTGTTGTTCCGGCTGATGTCGATGCAGTCCATCTGCTCGGGGCCCTGCTCGCTCCGCACCCCCGCATAGGCGACCCGGCGGGTGGTGCCGGCCTCGGGGCCCACGCGGAGGTCGAACCACTTGGTGGCCGCCGCCACTGCCTTGCGCTCGGTCTCCGGGGTGCTCTTCTTGCCGGACGCGAACAGCTGCTTCAGCTTGCCATGATCCTTGGCCCCCAGCCCGACGGCGGTCCGGAATCGGCAGCCAAAACCATGGCAGATCACGATCGAAGTCGTCGTCGGCGGCGAAATCGAGAGCTGGGTGTAGACGTCGCTCAGCGCGGCATCGATCGCGTACGACGGCGTCGCCGCGAGCATGAGCGCCGCCAACGCAGACCCCGCGATGTGCACCCTGAGGAAGCTGCGGCCCCCGACGCGGCCTGACTGGCTCGTACGCATTCCCGCCTCCCGCTGATCGCGGTTTTTGTCCCATGGCCGTGGCACCCGCGCAAGGTGTGCCCCGGAGGGCAGGTGCGGCGGTGGCCGGCCCGGGCCGGATTGGACCGGCCGATCGTGCCAAAATTACGCCATAGACCGCCGCCAGCCGACCTTTGTGGACGTCGATTATCAGGCCGTGAGACGCGATCTGCACCTCCCCTGGAGGGGGAGGGTCGACCGCCGCAGGCGGTCGGGGTGGGGTGATCCTCTTCAGACGACAGATCACCCCACCCCGGCTCGCATCTCGCTCCGCTCGATGCTTCGCCGACCCTCCCCCTCCAGGGGAGGGTGAGCACACCGACAGCTTTGCGGGTCTGTGGTCAGCGCACAACCGATTGCGTTGCTCCTCGTCCTTCCTCGATCTGGGCAAATTGGTTTGTACTCGCGGCGCGGTGCGCCCGAGGCTTGGGGCTCCTTCGCATGAACGAACGCGAGGGGAGGTGAAGCGCCGGAAGGCGCAACCAACTCCGCGCTCATGAGGCGCGGCGCGCGCCGTGGTCGGGCGCGCACGCCTCCCGGCGCTCCACCGCGGCGATCGCTCTCATCTCCCGCGAGATGATCACCGGCTCCGGGCCGCGCTTCGCGGGAGGCATTGGCGCCTCACCGTCAGCGAGCTCCTCGCGGCCGGCTCATAGTGGCCAGGCGGGCGGAGCCCCGGAGCCGCCCGAGTGCGTGGCTGCGAACCACGCCCGCAGGCGCCGCATCCCGCTCCATCCGCCGAACGCCTCCGGACGGCGCCCCTCAGCGAGCAGGACTAGGAATTAATACAGTAGGAATTTAGACCTTGTCAAGTGACGCTCCCGTTTTCGCGGCTACATCATCTCTCGGTGTTGTGGGCGAAAAAGCTGTAGCCCGCATGAAGCGAAGCGGAATGCAGGTTCATTGCAGAGATGTCTACCCGGATTACGCTTTCGCTCCATCCAGGCTACTCACTCAATCCGCCTTGTATGGAGACTCTGTTTCGAGACGCAATTTGTCCGCGTCTCGCCTCCTTGTCGAGTACGACACTCAGTGCTTCATCTCACCTCTTAGGAATACATCTGAAAAGAGAAGAGACATTCGATCGCATGCCGCCTTAAGAATCTTTGTTGCGTACTCGAGTGCATACGTCGAATACATGTAGCGACCCTCAATATTTGCAATCTGACCGAGGCTTAAAGCGCGTAGGGCGCAACAAGCGCAGCGCATTGCGCCGTGAAAGAGCGTGATAATTTGCGGTTGACGCAGCCTCCGCGTCGTTGCGAGCGAAGCGAAGCAACCAGCGCCTTGCGAAGACTGGATTGCTTCGTCGCTTGCGCTCCTCGCAATGACGGACAATCGGTCGGCATGTGCAGCGGCGCAATGCGCTGCGCTTATTGCGCCCTACGCATCTACCCAACAACCGGAAGCTGTTTAGGTCGGCGGTGCCTGCCGCGCGCTGATAGAGCCAGCCGATCCCAAACAGCACCGCGCCGAGGCCGAGGAACGACAGCGACTGCCAGATGCCGGTCAACCCGTGCATGTCGAGCAGGAACGCCTTGCAGACGGTGAGGATTACCACCGCTGGGCGCACCGCTTGCGACTTGAGCGCCTGCCGGCGATGAGCAGAGCGTAGGGCGCAATAAGCGCAGCGCATTGCGCCGCGCCGATACGGCCTGATGCACGCCGGTCACCGGCTGCCATTTCGTAGCCATCTGTTAGGCTCGCCACGGCTGCTTCAGCCGGCGACAGCGAAACGGCGCAATGCGCTCGCGCTTATTGCGCCCTACGGCTTGTTCTGTCCCATCTCGCGATCCGGCTGAACGTCAGGAGGCTGCCAGGACGATCCCGGGGCCGTCACAGGAGCGGCAAAAGGGTGCTTTGAAAACGACGTGGGGGCTGATACGGTGGATTGTTGGCGTTTGGGAGGGAGGTCGGTCTTGACACTTACAGGAGCCGGGCGCGACGGCGGAGCGCCGCAAGGTGCGGGATTTGTTTCTCGGCTTGAGCATGAGCTCGTAAGTTCTTGCCGAGAGGGCAGATGGGGCGCATTCCTACGCGCTTGGATCACGGCCATTGTCGTCACGGCTGCCGCAGGCTTTGTCTTTCCGTTTGTCATGATCGGGTTTTATTGGTTGGTCTCGACCTTTGTGTTCGGGGCTAGCGGCAGGGGTGCGCCTAATTTTCTAGGCGTCTGCGCTGGTATTGCCGCGCTCGCTGGCGGGGTTACGTTGTTGTTCACGGTGCCGGTGGTGATCGCGAAAGCAGCCCGACGTGATACGTGATACGACTCGCGGGGCTTCCTGAACCCTCCGCCTGATAGCCTCCATCGGCAATTCTGGACCTTCCGCTCCTAGCCAACCTTAACCGCGAGGTTGGGTTTGGCGCTCAGGAAGTGCTGCTCCGCGCCCCTTGCTCCATCACGGCCGCCGGTCGCCGCGGGAACAGCAGACGCTGATAGAGCCAGCCGATCCCGAGCAGCACCGCGCCGAGGCCGAGGAACGACAGCGACTGCCAGATGCCGGTCAACCCCTGCATGTCGAGCAGGAACACCTTGCACACCGTGAGGATCACCACCGCGGCGGAGGCGAGCCGCACCGCCTGCGATTTCAGCGCCATGCCGACGGCCAACAGCACCACGCCGAAGGCGAGCCACACCGCCGAATAGGTATAGCCCTCGGCGTCGGTGGTCGGTCCGCGCGTGAGAATCTCGCCGTGGAACAGCGTGCGGACTTCGAGCGTCAGATAGGCGAGCGCGAGCACGACCGCGACCACGGCGGCGCCGGCGCTGTATTGCGGCGGCCGCACGCCGCGCGCGTACAGTGCGAGTGCAGCAGTAAGGGTCGCCGGCAGGCCGTAGCCGAGCAGGATCAGGTTAACGAACAGGCCGCCGACCGGGATCGCGCGGAGCAACGGATTTTGAGCGAAGCCGAGGCCGAACACGATGCCGCACAACGTGAGCGCGGCGAGCACCAGTGCGCCGGCATTGTGCACGATGCTGCCGGTGCGCCGCCGGATATGTTCGAGCCCGATGGTCATGGCGAGCCCCGCGCAGACCTGCAACGCGACTTCGGTCAGTCCGGCGGACGGATAGTAGATGTTGCCGCGGTTGATGGTGTGGCGGATCTCCAGGAACACCGTCAGCACGGTGAGCAGCAGTGCGCCGGCCTCGATCATGCGCGCCGGCTGGTCGTCGGCGCGACGGCGTAGCAGCCAGCCGCCAAGCCAGAACGCGGCGGCCGGAACGCCGTAGCCGTAGAGAATCCAGTTGAAGATCGGGTTGGCGCCCACATTGGCGCCGACGACGTGCTGCATCCAGCCGATGCGCAGCACGACCAGCGCGCCGATCACGGCACAAAGCCAGCGCAGCGCCGGCAGCGGGCGCTTCTCCTGCACCCAGGCGATGCCCGGCACCATCAGGGTGAGCGCGACGGTGAGCCAGCCCTTTTCGAGCGCGAGCGTGAGCGCAAGCGCAAGCGCCGGCGACCGTGCCGGTGGCGAAGATCGCCTCGGCGGCGGCACTGCCCGGCCGCGGCGCACGCTTGTCGAGCGACTCGGTCGCCAGCGCAAACAGCGCGGCGAGGAGCAGCGCAGCGCCGGCGAACGGCAGCGAGGGCTCGAACTTGGCGATACGGTAGTAGAGCGCCGCCAGCATGGCGAGCGGCGTGAACACCGCCGCCGCGCTCCACAGCATCGGAACGATCGGCCGTTCCGAGCGGCCCTGCGCCAGATAGCCGGCGATCCCGAACAGCGCCGCAAAGCCGAAGCCCAGGGTGAGATGCCAGCCGGTGCGCGCCAGTTCGGGCTCCGGCACTGCACCTGCAACGGCGCCGGAGGGAGCGATGAGATACTCGGTGTTGAGGCCGAGCGCCCAGCGCGCCATCACCAGCGTGGCGATAAGTGCCGCCGCCGGAACGGCCGCGGCCGTGGCGGCGGTGCGCCAGGCAATCGCCACGGTCGCGGCGATCAGCACCGCGAACGTCGTGAGCGCGACCGGGTCGTGCCGGGTCGCCAGCACCAGCAGGCCCGCGACCACGAGATAGGTGACGAGCGATGCGGAGGAGACCTCGTCGATGCGTGTCCGGCTCGGCCTCCGGTCCGAACAGCAGACCGGAGACGATCAGCAGCGACGCGAGCAGGAAGCCGGCAATGACATGAAACGCGTGCGCGCCGATCGCCGCGACCGGCTGCTCGTCCAGTCCCGGAAACGTCCATAGCGCGCTGAACACGATGGCGGTGATCGCGAGCCAGCGCCACATCCGGATGCGGGCGAGCAGGAAAGCCGCGGCGGTGACGACCGCGAGGTAGATGTAGAGCGACCAGTAGTCCGGCTGGCTGGTGGAGATGAGCAGCGGCGTCACATAGGCGCCGACCAGGCCGAGCCCGGCGAGCGCGGGGCCGTGCAGCAGCGCGGCTGCGAGCGTCGCGAGCGCGACCGCGCCCAAGCAGGAGGAAGGCGATGCCCGGATTGAGGAAGCCGTAGAGCGCGTAGGCGGCGTAGACGTCCGCGTAGGCCACGACGGTGCCGGCGGCGGTCAGGATGCTGGGGATGTGCGCGCTCGGAATTCCGGAAATGCCGGCGAGCCGTTCGGTGCGGCGCGCCCATTCGCCGGCGGCGATGAGGGCAAGCGCCAGCAGCGCGCCGAGGATGACGCGCACACGTGGCCCGAGCAGGCCGGCCTCGATCGAGTAGCGCACCAGGAAGATGCCGCCGAGCGCCAGCGCGATGCCGCCGACCCAGACCGCCCATTGGGTGCCGAGGCGTTCTTCGAAACTCATCCCCGGGGCGGCGGGTGCGGGTGCGGGCGCGGGTTGCGGCGGTGGCGGGGCGGCGGCCGGTTGGGCTTCGTCCTTCTCTGCGGCCGCGTCGGGCGGCGGCGCGGGCTCGGCCTGCAGGCTCGGCTCCGGTTGCTGAAGCGGCTCCGGCGGTTGGACCGGCTCCGGCGTGGAGGCCGGGCGCACAGCTTCCGGTGTTGCAGCAGGCGATGGCGGCGCGCCTTGAGCTAGCTCCGCCAGCATGTGCTCGATGGCGCCGAACCGCTGGTCCAGCATGTGAAGCCGGTTGCGGTTGCCGATCGACAGCACCAGCGCGGCGCCGGCAACGAACGGAATCGCCAGGAGCCCAAGTCCGAGGAGTAGGAGGAAGCCATCCATGCGCCGCCCCAGCAAGCCGAAGACGCTTCAGCCTATCGCATAGACCTTTACGTTATTGGAAGTGCACGTCACGCTTACGAACCGGTGGCGGCAAAAGTAATTGGTGCAACGGCTTCGGTGCGCTCCCTCTCCCACCGAAGTCGGGTTTACCCGACTTCGGTGGGAGAGGGAGCAGACCGAGCTTGCCGGCCGATTGTTCGACTCACATTTCGAGGACGGATGGGTGCTACGTCAGCGTGGAGCCGGCCGCGCCCAGGAGGCCGTTGCTTTGCAAGCGTTCGAGAATGTCGACGACCTGACTGACGTGTCCCGGCTCCTGGGAGGGGCCGGGCTCGTGCGCCTTCTGGTCGCTGATGACCCGTGCCTTGGCGGCGATCAGCTCGTGCTTGGTGATGCCGGTGGCGATGATCTCGGCAATCGCAATGTCGCCCAGCCGCGGGCCGAGGACCTCAACAACATCGTCTTTGGACAATTCGCTCATCGCTGACCCTTCCCTCCTGTTGCCGTTCCGACCCGCTGCGTCGCCCTCCCGTTGATTTTGCGCCGCATTCTGCGCGAACGGGGTAGCCTTGTATAGCCTCGACGGCGTGCGCGGCAAAATCCGCGGCACGGCTTTCGTCGCGGGCCGAGGCGATGACGAATTCCGCCATCGGAGACATGACGGCCGGTTCCTGGTATCATCAGCCGAAGTCGGAGAATTCTTACGTGTCCTCATCGCAAGAGCGCACCGCCAGAACCTTCGTCGAGCGCCACGGCCTGTGGAACGACGAGCAGTTCGAGGCGGCGACGCGGGCCGAGCGGCTGATCGAAGAGCACGGGCTCGAAGTGGTGCGGCTGTCGTTTGCCGACCAGCACGGCATCCTGCGCGGCAAGACGCTGATGGCGGGAGACGCCGCGCGCGCGATGCGCAACGGTGTCGCGATGACGACGACGCTGCTCGCCAAGGATACCGCCCAGAAGACCGCCTTCCCGGTATTCACCGCGGGCGGCGGCTTCGGCATGAGCGAGATGGAGGGCGGCGCCGACTTCCTGATGATCGCCGATCCGGCGACGTTCCGCGTGCTGCCGTGGGCGCCGAAGACCGGCTGGGTGCTGTGCGACATCTATTTCGGCGACGGCAAGCCGGTGCCGTTCTCGACGCGCCACCTCTACCGCCAGACGCTGCGGACGCTCGCCGACGCCGGCTACGACTACATGGCGGGGCTTGAGGTCGAATTCCATATCTTCAAGCTCGACGACGCGCGGATCGAGCCCGAGGCCGCGACCTGGCCACCCGAGCCGCCGAAGGTCAGCCTCATCTCGCCCGGCTATGCCTATCTCACCGAGACGCGCTTCGACCTGATGGAGCCGGTGCTCGAAACCGTTCGCCGCGAGGTGATTGCGCTCGGGCTGCCGCTGCGTTCGGTCGAGGTCGAGCTCGGCCCGAGCCAATGCGAATTCACGTTCCATCCGCAGGTCGGCCTCGCGCCCGCCGACACCATGATGCTGTTTCGCAGCGCCGTGAAGCAGATGTGCCGGCGCATGGGCTATCACGCGAGCTTCATGTGCCGGCCGAAGGTGCCGAACGTGATGTCGAGCGGCTGGCATCTGCATCAGTCGTTGCGCGATCGCCGTTCCGGCGCCAATGCGTTCATGTCCGATGTCGAGGCGACTGTCGGAGACGGGCCGGCATTTCCTCGGCGGGCTGTTGACGCACGCACGCGCCGCGGCGGCGTTCACCACGCCGACCGTCAACGGCTACAAGCGCTACCGCGCCTATGCGCTGGCGCCCGACCGGGTGATCTGGGCGCGCGACAATCGCGGCGTGATGGTGCGTGTGATGGGCGGACCCGGCGATCCCGCGACCCGGCTGGAGAACCGCATCGGCGAGCCGGCCGCCAATCCTTATCTCTACATGGCGTCGCAGATCGTCACCGGCATGGACGGCGTGGCGCGCAAGCTCGAGCCCGGTGCATCCGCCGACACGCCGTACGAGACCAAGGCGGAGCTCCTGCCGAAGAGCCTGGGCGAGGCGCTCGAGGCGTTACGCGAAAATGCCTGCCTGCGCGCCGGGCTCGGCTCGGAGTTCGTCGACTATTACCTTCACCTTAAGGAGGCCGAATTCGCCCGCTATCAGCTCGAAGTGAGCGAATGGGAACAGAAGGAATATTTCGAGCTGTTTTAATGGTCAATTCATTGACACTCAAGAATCGCGTTTGCTTTTGGGGCAAAGTACGCAACGGCCCACGAGTCCACCTATTGCGCGGAGGATCTGTCTAGCTGCGCAGGGCAAACCGGAGTATTCTGTCTGAACAGCAGTTGCTCAGTTAAACCGGGAGGCTGCGATGGTCGGAAATGAGCTGATGGCTTCATTCACCTGGACCAATAATCAACTTTCACATTTGGGTTTTTCGAGGAAAGGCCAACCGATTGCCTTTTCGCAAAATGAGATCGATCTGACCTTCAAGGATCCGCGGGGAAACGGAGAAATCAAAAAAATTCTTTTGGATCCTCAATACCGCCCAGGTGACGCGTCCAACGCTGACTTCTTGGTCAAGACAACCATCACCTCACCGGTATCCAACAAAAAAGTCAGCGAAACTGCCCTGTGCTATTGGAATAATAACAAGAGCATCGCAGTGGGCAGCATTGAGGACGACGGCGGCCGGCTTGCCATCGTGGCGACAAGCATCACAGAAGAACTGAAGACGTCCAGGTTTTCATTTCTTGTTGTGCCCATGTCGGGGTATTCCGGCTTCCGAATTGCCCAGGACGTTCCTGTTGGGAACGAGACACCCGAACTCATAGGTATCGACGTAAAGCTCAAGAGCGCTACGCCGGTTTTGTCAGAGATCTCGTTCCCACCGACGCTGGCGCGCGGGTCAACAGGCAGTGTAGTAACTGCGCTGCAAAATGCTCTGAAGATATTTGGCGCTGCAACTGATCCTGGACCCATCGATGGCGACTTTGGACCGCGGACGGAAGCAGCCGTGCGCGCCTATCAATCGCACCAAAGCATAACGGTTGACGGGATTGTTGGGCATCAGACGTGGTGGGTTCCGGCGGGAGCGGCCGGTGCCACGCTGGCGTCGTTAGCAGGCCTTTCTTAGCCCAACCTGCGCGGCGTGATTGTGACGGCGAGCCCATCGGCGGCGCGTCATCGCGATACGGCCGTCTGCGTTGCGGCGGCTGGGCCTTGACGTACCGCTTTCAGAACAGAAGAAACCAGGGAGAGACGCAATGCACGTCGCGACGCTGACAGGATGCATGTTCGGGATCGCCGCCGTCGCGCTGGCGCTGGCCGGCGAAAAGGCCATAAGCCAGTCGGTGAAGCCGACCAACGACGCGCCCAATCCGTACCGAGCGATCGAGAACTGGGCGCAAGCTGCCGGACGGACGCAAGTGGGGCTCGACCAGCGCGGTCGACATCGATCCGGACGGCACCAGCGTCTGGGTCGCGGAGCGTTGCGGCGCAGGTCGCGCCCGCCGTCGCGCATCGAATCCCGGCTCGCCGTTCGCACTGCGGCGACTCGACGCTCGATCCGATCCTGAAGTTCGATGCGTCCGGCAAGCTGCTCAAGAGCTTCGGCGCCGGCATCCTGCTGTTCCCGCACGGCATGCATGTCGATCGCGACGGCAATGTCTGGGTGACCGACGGCGCTCGGCCGCGGCGGCAAGGGGCATCAGGTCTTCAAGTTCAGCCCCGACGGCAAGCTGCTGCTGACGCTCGGCAAGGCCGGCGTCGCCGGGCAGCGGCCCCGACGAGTTCAATGCGCCGTCCGCGGTCGTCGATCGCGCCGAACGGCGACATCTTCGTCGCCGACGGCCACGGCGGCGACACCAACGCGCGCATCGTGAAGTTCGACAAGGACGGCAAGTTCATCAAGACCTGGGGCAAGAAGGGCACCGGGCCGGGCGAGTTCGACATCCCGCACGCGCTCGCGATGGATTCGCAGCGGCCGGCTGTTCGTCGGCGACCGCAGCAACAACCGCATCCAGATCTTCGATCAGGACGGCAACTTCATCGACCGAGTGGAAGCAGTTCAGCCGGCCGAGCGGCGTCTTCATCGACAGCAACGACATCATCTATGTCGCCGATTCCGAATCCGAGTCGGTCGCGAAGAACCACGATGGCTGGAAGCGCGGCATCCGCGTCGGCAGCGTCAGCGACGGCGCGGTGACGGCCTTCATTCCCGATCCGGTCGAGAAGACCACCGGCACCAGCGCGGCCGAAGGCGTGGCCGCCGACGCAATGGGAAACATCTATGGCGCTGAGGTCGGTCCTGAAACGGATGATGAAGTACGTGAGGAACTGAGCGGGTTCGTACCTGGCGTCAAGCGGCAGCCGCTGTGCCGAACCTGCCAGTGCCGACTTGCAAGTTGGAGCAACTTTCAACAATGACGGAATGATTCTAGGCACGATGAGTGCCACGAGGACTTACCTCCCCCTGAAGGGGGAGGTCGACCGCCGACGCGGAGCGAAGGCGGTCGAGTAGGGTTATCTTTGTTTGCGCGCACAACCGACCCCCACCCCGACCCTCCCCCTTTCAGGGGGAGGGAGCGCGCCGCCGATGCCTCGATTACTGAAATGCTCTCATGTGGCTTTGGTTCGAAGTCCGCATGTTGGACTTGCCGCAAGAATAATGGTGCGGGCCTCTGAACGCCACACTAGTTGGGGCACTTATCCGAAAGTTCGTCCAACGCCGTGAAGAGTGCTTTTCTATCGGGCATCTCGTCCGCGTCGTTGTCGATTTTATCCGCAGCTTCCCGGTAGGCTTTGAAATTTTCGCCGAGCGCCTGCTCAAGCGATGCATTAACTTGGTCCTCAAGTTTATCAATCCGATCTCTGAGAATTCTCCACGATCTGCATCACTTTGCAGAATTTGGCCAGCTTCGCGGGGTCGGCGCCAATGCCGTGGAGACGTTTGATGACGGCCTCCACCGGTGCGCTCGCGGCGAGCGCCGGGGTGGCGATGAAGAATAGCGCTGTGGCTGCAGCAAGAGCGCGCATCGGATTGCCTCCATGGATGTGGACTGTCGCGAGTAACAACGGCCGTGATTCTGGAGGACGGTAGCGCCAAGTGCAAGGCGCTCGAATGTTAAATTGATGGCCGTTGATGCAACACGCGCCGGCCCGGTCCCGTGTCAGGGAATAAGATCGGGCAGCAACCTCACCGTGAGTTCCGAGCCGGCAAGCTGGATGGCGTAAATTTCCAGAGTGTGCCGACCGATGAACCGCAGGACGCCGGATATGGGTTCCGGCGGTTGGATGCGGCTCGGGCCGCGCTGGAACAGGTACAGGCTGATGGACAAGACGCCGATGCCGAGAACGAAGACGGCGAATTGCATCTGAGGAAACGAGAATTCACTCTGTTCCTGCCAGACGTAGACGACCGCAGCGACAAGGCACGCCAGCAGGCGCATGAGGCCCAAGCTCTCCGGCATCGCGCGTGCGGGTGGTGCCGGGCTGTTGGCTACGCCGTCCACGTCGGCAGCCGATCTGCCGTCGACATACATGCGCTGGTACAAGCCGAACAGCGCCCACAGCCATCCTCCCGCGCCGTAATCGACCATCATTGCAGCGAGCGGGTGCACCGCGAGAAGTGCGCAGACAACGAGGACGAAGGCGGCCCAGCCGTAACGTTGAACGATGATCTGCACATAGGGACGGGCAAAGCGGACGAGTGCGAAACTCAAGAGAATGTTCGGTGCGACCCAGGTCCAACCGGCGTTCCAGCTTTCAAGCAAGGTCAGGATGATACCGAGCCAGATCCAGTAGAGCGGGACGGTCCGTGTCTGCGCATAGCCGATGAGGAAGAAGAACGTCGGAGCCGCCAACCGTCCGAACGCGCCCCACCAGTGGTCGTCCTGCATGAAGAAATGGCCGATATGGTCGATCGAGACCAGGGTGATTGCCGCGGTCTTCAGCCAGTCGGTGTTGTCGACAGCGGGAGTTGTGTGCGTCGAACGCGCGGCGTCGGCCATTTGTATTCTCAAACCTGATCGGACTACGGAGCAGCGGGACCGTCGCTGTCGGCCAATGAAGCTGCGACGGGTCACGATGCGTCACTGTCGGTCTCTCGCGCAACAATCTCGTCGGCGATGAGGGGAAAGGCGGCTGAAGGCGTGCCCGCGGACGCCATGGGCAGCACCTACGGTTGCGGAGGTCGGTTCCCGGCGGATGATGCAATTCGTCCGGAAATGAAACAGGGTCTGCAGCTCCGCGCGGCCGTAACGTTACTGCGGTAGCGAATGGGGCGATGCCGCCGCGAAAATGCCCGTCGCGGCCATGACTTGCGCACCGCGGTGCCGGCAATTGGCATATCCGCGCCCGCAAATTGACGCAGCGGTTTGCTCTCGTTCGGGTGCCGTGCGCGCGAAAGCGCTCGATCGGGCCGGGGGGGCATCGAGCACGGGCTCTGAGTGTGAGCCGGGGAGGGGACATGCGCTGCGCCGTCGCGATCCTGGTCGCGCTGCTTTCGATCATCCATGCGGTGACCGCAGCGGCCGCGTATCAGGGGAACAGCGAATTCCCGTCGGCCGAGTTCGGTCATGCGCTGGATCAACAACTATCGCCTCAAGCCGGAGCCGTCGCGCCTGCCTGCCGCGGTGCGGACGATGAGCACCCTCGGCGCGTTCAAGGATGCCGAAAGCTCCGGCGTCCACGTCGGCTTCATCGCCGGCGTGCTCGGCGCCAATCCGGCGCGTGCGGAGAAGTTCGTCGGCAGGATGCTGGCGATCCCGGAAACCGACCAATGGGCGATCGTGCGCGCGGTCGCCTATTCCGGTCTGCCTAACTGGAAGGACTTGCTCCGAAAGTTTGCGGACCGGATGCCCACCCGCAAGGTGATGATCGAGAAATATCTCAGCGGCGCGCTGCCGACGCTCGACGCAATTCCATTCGAGAAGAAGAACCCGACGTTGTGGGACAAGATCACCGGCAAGCCGTCAAATCCCAACGCCGCGACGTTCGACCACAATCCCGAACTGCTCGACACGCTCTGGGGCATCTACTTCGCGACCGGCAGCGACCGGCCGCTGCTGCGGATCGTCGCCATGCTGCCGTGGTCGAAGGAGCGCGACAGCACCGAACGGCTCACGGTGGGCAGCATGGCGAAATTCACGCTGACCAACAATGCGGCCCGCAATCCCGACCTGCTGGCGCGACTCAAGCAGGTGCGCGAGCAGCAGCCGAAGGAGACTGCGGCGGTCCTACGGGACGTGATCGACGCGGCCGAGACCATGGACTCCACGCGCGTCCGCAAGGAAGCGCTTGCGGCGATCGAGGACCTCAAGCGCAAAGGTCCAGGCACCAAGCGCGAGGTATCGTTCTGGGGGCAGGTCGGCCAGGGGGCGCTGGCGCTGGGTTGCATCGTCGCGGCGTCGACCGGGCACATCGAGTTCGGCCTGCCGTGCGTGGTCGGCGGCGTTACCTCGACGGCGATCCTGCACTTCTGGAGCAATCAGCAGTAGCAGCACGTACAAAAAATCCGGCGAGCGCAGCATGCGCTCGCCGGATTGCGCAAAGCCTGTGGAGCTTAGCCGCAGATCCAGACGTAGCCGATCGGGCTCCAGAGCCAGCACGCACCGACGCCGTAGTTGTACCAACGGCCGTTCCAGTAGCGCCGGCCGGTGCCATACCAGGTGCCGCCGTAGTAGCGGCCGCCGACGCGGTAGCCACCGCCCCTCACCACGACACCACGATCGATTCCACCCCCGTGATAACCGCGATACGCGCCGCCGTAGGCGCCGCCGCCGCGGTCAATGCCATGCCCGTGATAGCCGCGATTGACGCCGCCGCCATGGAAGCCAGCTCCACCGTGGAATCCCGCATGTCCACCATGTCCACCATGTCCACCATGTCCACCATGTCCGCCCCGGCCGCCCCCGCCTGGCCGGGCGAAAGCGTCGCCTGCCGCCAGGGTGATCGTCAGCGCAGCAGCCGCCACGCACGCGGCTACCCTCAAAGTTCCTCCAAACATGGATTTGTTCCCTTGTTGACCTGTCGTCCCAGACCACATCCCACTACACTTTCAATGAATGAAGGGTGAACCGCGCGTTCATTCAGCGTGGGCCGCCGGACAAATTGCTTCGTAGGAAGAGAACGAGTCCGGCGTGAGGCCGGCGTTGGAAGGTGGCTTGCGCTGCCGTGATTGTGTAAGGTATTATATTACTCTCACACAACCCGGCAGCACCCTTCCGTGCTGCCGCCGTCTTACGGCTTGGAGGGCATCGGGACGACGCCGGCGCTTGTGCCTGCATGTGCGTGTTGCCGTCCCGGTATTCGTTGCTAGCGCAACCGCGCCGCTTTATTTCCTTTCCAGAGTATCGGGTGGGCCAGTACGATCCGTGCCGCCGGGCAACAGGAGATGGCATGAAGCGTCGTGAATTTCTCTCTTTGGCTGGGGGCGCGGCGGCGTGGCCGGTCGCGGCCCGCGGGCAGCAGATCGACTATCCGACCCGCACCGTCAGGATCGTCATCGGATTCGGCGCGGGCGGCGGCACCGACACGGTCGCGCGCATCGTCGCGCAGAAGCTGCAGGAAACGCTCGGCGGCACGTTCCTGATCGAGAACAAGCCCGGCGGCAGCGGGCGGCTCGCGCCGGACACCGTCGCGAAGTCCACGCCCGACGGCTACACGCTGCTCGGCGCCGCGGCCGGCGCCATGACCATCGGCACGGCCATCTGGGAGAAGATCCCCTACGACATCTTCAAGGACTTCGTCGCCGATCTCGATGATGGCCGACTATCCGATGCTCGTGCTCGTCAACAAGTCGCATCCCGCGCAGAACATCGCCGAGCTGGTCACGTGGCTCAAGGCCAATCCCGACAAGGCCAACTATCCGACGCCGTCGCCGGTGTTCACGCTGCCGATCGAGCACTTCAAGATCAAGACCGGCGCGCCCGCCACGGCGATCTCCTATCGCAGCAGCAACGAATCGATCACCAGCCTGCTCGGCGGACAGACCGCCTTCGGCGTTCGTCGAGACGCCGGTTGCCGTGCCGCAGGTCGCCTCCGGCAATCTGCGGGCGCTGGCGGTGACGGTGCCGGCGCGTCTCCCCGAGCTTCCCAACGTGCCGACGCTCGCCGAAGCCGGCGTGGCGGACGTGGTCGGCGGGAACCTGGTTCGCGCTGATGGCGCCGGCCGGCACCCCGATGCCGATCGTCAAGAAGCTCGAAGCGGCGTGCCGGCAGATCGCCGCGTCCGACGATTTCAAGGCGCGCATGAAGAGCCTGTCGGGCACGCCGATCGGCAGCACCGCGGACGAGCTCACGGCGCAGATGAAGGCCGAGGTGCAGCGATGGTCCGCCGTCGTCAAGGCCGCGAACATCAAGTTCGAACATAATTGGAAACCGGGCTCGATTCGCCTATGGTCGGGCGACGCGGCAAGGCGCTGAGCCGGTTCCTCGGCGGAACCGAATAACGGAGTGAGACATGCCGCAATCGTACCTCGTGTGCCGCACGGACGAGCTGAAGGACGGCGACCGCCGGGTCATGTCGTGCGACGGCACCGAGGTCGGCGTGTTCAGGGTCGATGGCCAGCTCGTCGCCTGGCACAACGAGTGCCCGCACCGCTCGGGCCCGGTCTGCCAGGGCCGCATCTACAAGCGCGTGCTGGAGCCGGTCGACGGCGACGGCACCGTCAGGGCGCTGGCCTACGACGAGAACGTCACCAACATCGTGTGCTCGTGGCACGGCTACGAGTTCGACCTCAAGACCGGCATCAACCAGGGCTCCGACAAGATCAGGCTGCGCAAGGTGAAGCTCGAGGAGAAGGACGGCAACGTCTATGTCGTCGTCTGAGACCAAGCGTCCGGCCGGTCCAGGCGACCGCCGCGCGCCAACGACGAGTACGGCTGGATCGACCGCTACGCCGCCGATCTTCACCGCTCCGCCAAGGAGCTGGTCGAGAAGGGCGAGGCCGCGCGCGTCTCCGACGAGGCGCTGGCGCAGATCATCACCGCCGCGGTGCGGCTCTATTACGCCAAGTCCGAGCTCGAGGATCGCCCGGTGCCGGCCATCGTGCAGGAGGGCGCGGAGACGCTGACCGCGACCGAGATGCTGGTGGCGGTCTCCGAGATGCTGCGGGACGTGCGGCTCGGGCCGATGGAGCTCGGGCTCTGGTTCCGGCGCAGGCCCGGCGAGAACCAGCCCGGACAGCAGACACGCAATCACCACTCAGGACAATGTTGCGAGGAGCAAGCCATGAACCAGCCCGTCGTCGGCGTGCCGCAGATGCTGCCGACCCAGGTGATCGACACCTCGACCGACAGCCGCGAGATCCTCCGGCACGCCAAGATCGCCGCCCGCCGGCGCAAGCTGCAGGACTGGTTCGTGGTCGACGTCGACGCGCACCACGTCGAGACGGTGTCGTGGAACGAGGTCGTGCAGTACATCGAGGATCCGGTGATCCGCGATCAGGCGATCTACTTCCACCGCGACCGCATCGGCGCGCCGCCCTACGGCCTCAACGGCGATCTCGGCCTGCGCTACCAGAGCGTCGGCGGCCGCATCCCGCACCAGGACGGCCTGCGCGAGAAGGTCGAGGACATCAGCGTTCACCGCGACGTGACGCTGACCCGCCGCGCCATGGATTCGCTCGGCGTCGACAACATGGTGGTGTTCCCGACGCCGATGCTGTTCCTCGGCCTGCATCCGCAGCCCGAGATGGAGGTGTGGCTGTCGCCGCGCCTACAACAAGTGGATGCAGGAGAAGCTGCTGTCGGCCGACGACCGCATCAAGTTCCTGGCCGTGCTGCCGTTCAACACGCCGGAGGAGTGCGAGCGCATCGTCAAGGAGACCGCCGGCAAGAAGGGCATCATCGGCTTCGCCATTCCCTCGACGCGGCACGCGCCGGTGCATCACAACAAGTACATGCGGCTCTACCGCATGATCGAGGAGACCGGCATGCCGATCTCCTTCCACGCCGGCTATCACTGGGACGATCCGTCGCTCAAGACCGTCAACCGCTTCCTCGGCATGCATGCGCTGGGCTTCGCCTGGCCCAACATCGTGCACTGCACGAACTGGATCCTGAACGGCATCCCGGTCCGCTTCCCCAAGCTCAAGGTGATCTGGATCGAGTTCGGGCATCGCCTGGGCGCCGTTCCTGATGCAGCGGCTCGACGACCAGTTCCTGATGCGCCCGTCGGAGGCGCCGCACCTCAAGCGGCTGCCGTCCGAATACATGCGCGATCACTGCTGGTACACGACGCAGCCGATGGAGGCGAACAACCTCAAGGCGCTGGAGTGCACGTTCGACATGATCAAGGCGGACACGCAGCTGCTGTTCGCGTCGGACTGGCCGCATTTCGACTTCGACCTGCCGAGCGAGATCACCGACCTGCCGTTCCTGTCGGAGCAGTCCAAGCGCAACATCCTCGGCCTCAACGCGGCGCGGATCTTCAATCTCGATCCGACGCCGGTGAAGCAGCTCTGAGAGAAATCGGCTAGCGGGGGTCAGGCCGTAGGGCTGAAGAAGCCTCCGCTTATTCCAGCGAACGCGAATACCCGGCGCTTCGGCTGGCTCAGGTCATTATTCGGCGGCAATCGCCAGATTGTTCGGGGTTACCGCCGCTACGACGACGCGGTCGCGACCGAGCCTCTTCGCTTCATAGAGCGCCTGATCGGCCAGCTTCATCAACGCTTCGATGCCGGAGGTTCCGGCGCTTGCGGTCGCGACCCCGACGCTCACGGTCAGCAAGGGGCGCACCCCGTCGAAAGTTGGCGAGCATTCCTTGACAAAGGTACAAAGACGCTCAGCAAAGCTCTTGGCAGACTCTCCGGTCGTTTCGGGCAGCAGCACGGCGAACTCTTCTCCGCCCACACGTCCAACGATGTCGGACTCGCGCTTCGTCATGTTCAACGCGTTTGAGAACGCGCTGAGGATGTTGTCACCGGCTTGATGCCCGAATGAGTTGTTGATCGCCTTGAAATGGTCGATGTCAATCATCAGGAGCGTCAAAGGCCGCATGTAACGCTGAGAACGGAGCAACTCGGCACGAGCCCTTTCCTCAAACGAGCGCCGGTTGTTCAAGCCGGTCAGCGCGTCGGTTGCGGCCAGCGCCTCAAAATCGTGCGCGCGCTGCTCGCATATATCGCGATCGCGAATTGCTGACGGAAGCCACTGGTAGAGCAGGAGGCCGAGGACGACCAGTCCTGACGCTACGTTCGCCAGCTTGGGGAGAAGGAGCAGGTTCGGCTGACCGAGCACCTCGACGAACGAATAAGGAAAGAGCCCGTATTGCCCGCCGAAATACAGCCCAAAGTAGATATTCTCGATGATGTTTCTAACCGTGTCGATCCCAATGACCACCAGCAACAATCGTATGGTCCCAAAAGTCCTTGGATTCCTGATGTAAAAGTACGCGACGCTGGCCAGGACGGTGGCCCAGAGTGCTACAATTACCCAATAAATCAGAGCCGCAGTAAGCGACATGTGTCCACCGCGATGCGCAATAACTGCATCGATCGCAGCCTACATACGCTGAATTATTCAGCAGACGGCCAACAGACATCGGACGATTTTAATGAACAGCCCCATGGCGCGTTTTGTTTGCGACTGGTGACCGTCCGACTGCAGCAAGCGGCTATCGCAGTCCGGCCTGCTGCATCAGCGGGTGGATCTCGCGCTGGAACCAGCGCATGTCGTCGATGTAGCGCGGCCACGACACCACCACGCCGTTGAGGCCGATGTCGGACAGCTTGGCGAAACCTTCGACGATCTGTTCGCGGCTGCCGATCAGCGGATAGCCGCCCCAGCCGGCGATGAAATGCATCTTCAGGAGTTTCAGTAACTCCGGCGAGCGCGGTGTGTTGAGGCCCATGGTCTCGACCAGGTTGCTGCCGGCCACCCAGTCGCCTTTCTGGTGGACGTATTCGTCAAAGTAGTCGTGCGCGTCCTTTTCGGTCTCGCCCTGCACCACGTAGCCGTGGCCCCAGATCTGCAGGTCGCGGCCGTATTCCTCGCGCGCCAGCTTGCGGTACTCCGCGATCAGCGCTCGTGACGCTTCGGGGTCGCCGCGATTGATGTTGACGAAGGCGATGTCGCAATACTTCGCCGCGTAATGGCGTCCGGTTTCGGAATTGCCAGCGTTCATCACGACCGGAAACGGTCTCTGGACCGGTTTCGGCGCGAGGTAGCCCTTCTTGACCTGGAAGTGCTTGCCGTCGAAATCGAACTCCTCGTTTTCGGTCCACAGCCGCTTGATGATCTCAAGCCATTCCACCGCCAGCGCGTAGCGGATGTCGTGATCGAGGAGCGGTGCGCCGAACATCTCGATCTCGGACCGGTGCCAGCCGGTCACGACATTGAGCGCGAACCGTCCGCCGGTGATGTGGTCGATCGTCGTGGCCTGCTTGGCGGCCATGATCGGATGCATCGTCAGCACATGCGCGGTCGAAAACACCGCCGGGTTCTTGGTCGAGGCGCCGACGCCGGCGGCCCACGAGAAGCATTCGAACCCCGGGCCGTTGAAATTGGTGACGCCGCCGAATCCCTTCCAGCGGCCGACCGGCACCAGGGCCTCGAATCCCATTTCGTCGGCCATTCTGGCGATCGCCATGGTGTTCGGCCAGTTGATCTCCAGGACGCCGTCGATGGTCGAGATGGCGCAGCCGCGGTCGAGGTTCTGGCCGAAGGTCCCGAGCTTGAGCTTGCGATCGTTGTAAAGTGGATTGGTCTCTCGCCGCAGCGCCTCGATCGAGTCCGCCATTGCCATTCGGTCCTTCGGCTCGTCGTTACACCTTCGCGATCACGTCGGACCAGTCCTCCAGCATGGCCATTTCGTGCCCGGTGCGGATGTGCATGCCGAACTGGCTGATGCCAGCCTGCTTCATGGCCCGCAGGCCGTCGGCAAGCTCGGCGCGCGTGCCCGTGAAGGTGAAAGCACGGATGACGTCGGCAGAAATGATCTCCTGCTCTTCCGGGCGCAGGAACATCAGGTGCCCGCGGTGGTTCGTCAGGTAGCGCGCGTCCGGCGGCTGATAGTTCTTGTAGATCGCCTTGTAGGCGTCGAACTTCGCCTTGAACTGCGGCGGCGTTGGGAACCCGATCGAACCGAGCTCCTCTTCCTCGGCGTTGTTGTGAAAGACGATCGCGGCGGCGGGGCCGGCCTGTGCCTTGGCTCGCGGGCTGTCGGCGGCCTCGCCCTCCGCGAGCACGCAGCCGCCGCCGAACGCGGTCGAATACAGCGCCTTCGGGTCGCGGCCGGCCGCCGTCCACGACTTCTGCATCTCGGCCAGTGCGGCGTTCGCGGACTGCGCGTTGCGCATGGCCGTAATCCAATGGACGCCGAGCTTGGCGGTCAGTTGCCGGCCGCGCGGCCCGAACGCCGAAATGTGCACCGGGATCGGATCGCGCAGATTGATCAGTTCGAGCTCCGGATTGAGAAAGCGCACCTTGTGCGGCTTGCCTTCGCCGCGCCATTCGATCGTCTCGCCCTTGAGCAGGCCTTGCACGGCCTGGACGTGCTGTTCCAGCCGGTTGAGCGAGATGGCGCGCAATCCCATGGTCCGCCGCGCCGTGAAACCGGTGCCGACGCCGAAATGGATGCGCCCGGGCGCCAGCGCGTTGAGCGAGGCGAGCGCACTCGCCACCACCGGCGCGATGCGGTTCGACGGAATGAGTACGCCGGTGCAGAGCTGGATACGCGACGTCTGCATCGCGGCCGCCGCCATGGCGACAAACATGTCCGCATTCAGGAGTTGGGTGTCGTAGAACCAGGCATGCGTGAAACCCAGTTCCTCCGCGCGTTTCGCAACCTTCCAGGAATGCGATGACGTCGCGAGCTGGATGCCGAAATCCACCGGTCGCCTCCGTTTTTTGCCCCCGCCGTCTCCATTGCGCGCGGACTAGCCGCGTCCGCGCCCGGAGGCGCCTCAAAGCAGCCCGTATTCCCGAGAGCGGGAATACGGGCTGCCCGTTGCAACGTGTATCAGGAGAACTTGCAGCCTTTTACCGGGTCGACGAAATTCTTGTAGACATCGAGCACCTCGAACCCGGTGTTGCCGTCGCTCTTCTGCACGCTCTTGACGATGTAGACGTTCTGCGTCGCCTGGCGGTTTTTCGCCATCGACATCGGTCCGCGCGGACCGGTGTAGGAAACATTCTCCAGCGCCGACAGGAGCGCCGGGCGGTCCTTGGTATCGCCGTTGCGCGCTTTCACGGCCTCGATGATGAAGCGCATGGCGTCGTAGCCCATCACCGAGAATTCCTCGGGGTCCTCGTTGAACTTCTTCTTGTAGGCGTCGCGGAACACGCGGTTCTCGGGGTGGTCGAGTTCGACGACATAGTTCGAGGACTGGATCACGCCGAGCGCGGCGGGGCCCTGGGCCTTGAACAGGACCGGAGGCGTGATGCCGACCGGACCGTACAAGGGAATGTTCGTCTTCATACCGAAGGAGTCATATTGCTTGACGAAAGTCAGCGCCTCGGCCGCGAAGTAGGTCGCAAAGACCGCGCCGGGGTTGGCGGCGCGCGCCTGCGAGATATAGGGGCCGTAGTCCTGCGTGCGGCCGAACGGCGTGAAGCTCTCGCCGACGATCTTTCCGCCGCCGGCGAGAAAGGCGCGCTTCCACGCCGCGGAGAATTCCTGCGCGGCGACGAAATCGGTTGCCATCATGTATGTCGGCTTGGGGACGTTCTTGGCCATCCAGAGCCCGATCGGCTCGCTGATCTGCGAGCTCGAATACGAGACCCGGAACACGTACTGGTCGCATTTCTCGCCCGAGAGCGAATCCGCCGCCGCATTTGACAGCACGATCGGCATGCGCTGCGAGGACAGATAGGGTGCGACCGCGAGCGCGACCGCCGAACTGATGATCCCGGTCATCATGTCGACGCGGTCCGACAGCACGAGCTTGCGCGTCTTGGCGAGGCCGACGTCCGGCTTGCCTTCATCGTCTTCGTGGATCAATTCGATCTTGCGCCCGGCCACTTCGCCGCCGGCCTCCTCGACGGCGTAACGGATGCCGTTGAGCTGGTATTTGCCGAGCACCGCGAACAGGCCGGAGGTCGGCATCAGCACGCCGATCTTCAGGGGATCGGCTGCCAGCGATAGGGTCGGGGTTTGGGCTGCGATAGCGACGAGGAGCGAGCCGCCGACGGCAAGCGAGCGCATTACATCTCTCCCTTGTGGTTTCTTGGGTTGTTGCTGTCAGCCTAGCAGTCCTGTGACCCGCGCGCCAAGTCCGCGCGCCAAGTCCGCGCGCCCAGCCGGCGCGCCGCGTGCGAATTGCGCGTCATTGGAGAACCCGAAGGGCCGCACACCCGCAATCGCAAATGACGCACCCGGCATACGGCCTCATGCCGCTGCGGCGGTTGATCGCATCCATCGAAGCTCTGTAAGCTCACGCAGGCTTTAGGCCCACTGGACCAGCAGGCACCAAGCCATGCGATTTGGGGTTTGGACACCGTTGCCGCATACGATCCGGCCGGAGCCGCTGATGAATGCGGCGATGCGCGAGTCCGGCACCCGCGGCCTCGCCAACGGACCCGACAAGGCGTTCCGCTTCGCGGTCGACATGATCACGCGCGCCGAGGAACTCGGGTTCAAGACCACGTTGCTCGCGGAGCGCTGGATCGGCACGGATCATCCGGCCTGGATGCTCGCCGCCGCGCTCGCGGCGCTGACCCGCAGGATCGAGCTGATGGTGGCGGTCCACCCCGGGATCATCACGCCGCAGGTGGTCGCGAAGTTCACGGCGTCGCTCGACCGCATCAGCGGCGGGCGCGCCGCCGTCAACATCGTCAATGGGTGGTGGAAGGAGGAATTCGAGAATTTCGGCCATGCCGGCTGGCCCAAGGACGACGACGCACGCTACCGGCGCATGGACGAATTCGTGCGCGTCATGCGCGGGATGTGGAACGAGGATACGTTCGAATTTCACGGCGAGTTCTACACCGTCGACCGCCAGGGACTGCCGCTGAAATCGGTCCAGCTGCCCAACCCGCCGATTTATGCGGGAAGCCGCAACGAGCCCGGCAAGGAGGTGATCGCGCGCGACTGCGACTACTGGTTCGTCGACTGCCTCACCGACTACCGGTCCTGGGAGCAGAATGTCGAGCAGGCGAAGGTTACGATCGCCGACCTGAGCGCGCGCGCGGCGCGCCATGGCCGCAAGCTCGGTTTCGGCATGTCGTGTCACGTCGTCTGCGCCGAATACCAACGCGGAAGCCATGAGGCTCGCGAACGAACTGGAAGAGCACGGCAAGACCAACCGGGTGTCGTTCATCGCCGCCAAGGCGCTCGGCCCGGGTCTGGTCGGCACGCCCGAGACGATCGCGGAGCGCATCCGCCGCTACGAAGCGGCCGGCGTCGGGACGCTGATGATGCATTTCCATCCGATGATCGAAGGCATGGAACGATTTGCGCGCGACATTATCCCGCTGGTCGCACAGCCGGCGCCCGATTACGGTCGCGAGCCGGTCAGCTAGAATGAGTTTGGCTTTGCTACACTCTGCTGCGCGACCGATACGATCCGACCGGACCTGAAAACTGACTCCCGCACTCGCCGCAACCGTCCACCATGCTCCTCAATCCGCAATTCCTCGCCGAGCAGGTTCTCAATTCCCTGCAGTTTTCGATGCTGCTGTTCCTGCTCGCGATCGGGCTGTCGGTCGTGTTCGGGCTGATGGACTATCTCAATCTGTCGCATGGCACGATCTACATGTTCGCCGCCTATGTTGCGTTCTCATCACGCAATCGGGCGGCTCGTTCTGGATGGCGCTTGCGCTGGCGCCGATCGCAGCCGCGATCGTCGGCATGATGCTCTACTTCCTGCTGCTCAAGCGCGCCGAACGCACCGGTCACCTGACGCAGGTCCTGCTCACCGTCGGCGTAATCTTCATGGGCATCGAGCTGATCCGCATCGGCTTACGGCGACCTGCCCAAGGGCGTGTCGCAGCCGGCGGTCCTGGAGCGGCACGGTCGACCTGTTCGGCGTCCCCTATCCGGCCTATCGCCTGTTCATCATCGGGCTCGGCCTCGTGGTCATGATCGGGCTCTATTTCGCGCTGGAGCGCACCGAAGCTCGGCGCACTGGTGCGCGCCGGCGTCGACGACCGCGCGACCGCCGAGACGCTCGGCATCGACATCGCCAAGGTCTTCGCGCTGGTGTTCGGCATCGGCACCTACCTGGCGGGCGTCGCGGGCGTGGTGGCGGCGCCGATCTTCGGCGTCTATCCGGGCATGGACGTGAGCATCATCATTCTGGTGCTGATCGTGGTCGTGGTCGGCGGCCTCGGCAGCCTGCAGAGGCGCGATTCTCGGCTCGCTGCTGATCGGATTTGCCGACACCTTCGGCAAGCTGCTGCTGCCGCAGTTCGCCATGATGATGATCTATCTGGTCATGGCGCTCGTGCTCATCTTCCGTCCGAGCGGCCTGATGCCGGCGCGTCGCTTCACCGCGTCGGGCTGAAACAATGATGAGCCGGACCTTCGTCCGCCGGTCGATCGGGGTTGCGCTGGTCGCCGTCGCGCTCATCGGACAGAGCTTGGCCGGGTTCTTCACCCAGGAGCTGATCGCCGAAGCCGCGATCCTCGCCATTCTGGCGCTCAGCCTCGATCTGCTTGCCAGTGCCGGGCTGGTCTCCTTCGGCCATGCCGGCTTGCTCGGCGTCGGCTGTTACGTGTTCGCGGGCCTGACGGTGCTCGCGGGCGGCAATCCGAACCTCGCCTTTCCGGCGGCGATCGTCGCGGGCGGCCTTGTCGCTTTCTTGGTCGGCCTGTTCGCGGTGCGCACGACCGGCGCGTTCTTCATCATGGTGACGCTGGCGACCGCGGAGATGCTGTATTCGTGGGGCTTCCGCAGCAAGACGTTCGACGGCGCCGACGGCATGGGCGGCGTTCCGCGCCTCGACCTCACCGCGATCGGGATCGATCTCAACAACCCCTCGACGTTCGCGCTGGCGTCGATCCTGACTCTGCGTGGCCGTCTGGCTGCTGCTCGAACTGGTCATGTCCTCGCCGTTCGGCCGCACGCTCGCACGCCATCCGGCAGAATCCGGCCCGCGTCGCCGCGCTCGGCGGCCGTGTCTATTTCTACAAGCTCGCAGCCTTCACGGCCTCCGGGACGATCGCTGCGCTCGTCCGGCGCGCTCAAGGTGCAGCACATCAATTTCATCTCGCCCGACCTGGTGAGCTGGTTCGTCTCCGGCGACGTGCTGATCGCGGTCGTGATCGGCGGCATCGGCACACTGGTCGGCGGCCCGCTCGGCGCGACGCTTGCTGGTGCATGCTCAAGGAGTTCCTGTCCTCGACGTTCGGCCACTGGTACCTGTTCCTCGGCATCATCTTCGCCGGCGTGGCGCTGCTGATGCCGAAGGGCATCGTCGGCTACCTGCTCGACCTTTTCGACCGGCGCGTCCGGCGCGTACCGCCCCGGCCTCCGGCGAACCGGAGGACGCACGGTGATCGCGCTCGAGACCCGCTCGCTGAACAAGTCGTTCGGCTCGCTTGCCGTGACGCAGGACGTGAGCCTCGCGTTCGAAGCAGGCCTGCGCTATGCGATCATCGGTCCGAACGGCGCCGGCAAGACCACCTATTTCAACCTGCTCGCCGGCAATCTGCGGCCCGACGCCGGGGCCGTCCTGTTCGACGGACCGCGACGTGACCAGCCTCGACGTCACCGCCCGTGCGCGCATCGGTATCGCGCGCTCGTTCCAGCGCAACAGCCTGTTCCCCGAATTCACGGTGCGGGACAATCTTGCGCTCGCCTGCGCGCTGCGGGACGGGATGGCGCCGGTATTCTGGCGGCCGATGCGGGCGTTCGACCGCGCTCAACGCGGAAGCCGACGAGATCGCCGAGCAGGTCGGCCTTACCGAGATGCTGAGTGCTCCGGTCCGCCAGATCAGCTACGGCAGCCAGCGCCAGCTCGAAGTCGCGCTCGCGCTCGCCTGCCGGCCGCGCGTGCTGCTGCTCGACGAGCCGACGTCCGGCATGAGTCCGGAAGAGACCGCGCGGATGCACGCGCTGATCAAGAACCTGCCGCGCAGCCTGACTGTCATCGTGATCGAGCACGACATGGATATCGTGCTCGATTTTGCCGACCACATCATCGTGCTCGACTATGGCCGCGTGCTCGAACAGGGAACGCCGTCCGAAATTCGCAACTCGCAGGTGGTGCGGGAGCGCTATCTCGGCGAGCAGGCTTTCGGCGCCGGCGAAGGACATGCGTCATGAGTGATGCGCTCCTCTGCGGTCGACGACATCCACACCTATCTCGGCGATTCGCACATCATCCAGGGCGTGTCGCTCGACGTTCCCGCCGGCAAGGTGGTCGCGCTGCTCGGCCGCAACGGCGCGGGCAAGACCACGACCCTGCGCTCGATCATGCGCATGGTGGCGCCACGGCGCGGCCGCGTGACGTTCGAGGGCCGCGACATCAGCCGGCTCGCGACGTTCGAGATCGCACGCGCGCGGATCGCCTTCGTGCAGGAGACGCGCGCGATCTTTCCCTCGCTGTCGGTCGAGGAGAATCTCGCCATCGCGGTGCGTCCGATCGACGCCGACGGCGGTGGCTGGACGATGGAGCGGATCTTCGACGACTTTCCGAACCTCGCCGCCCGCCGCCGCAACAGCGGCATGCAACTGTCGGGCGGCGAGCAGCAGATGCTGGCGATCGCGCGGGCGCTGGTCGCGAATCCGCGGCTGATGCTGCTCGACGAGCCGAGCGAGGGGCTGGCGCCGCTCATCATCCGCCAGATCGCCACCATCATCGGCAGCCTCAAGCGGGCCGGCATGACGATGCTGCTGGTCGAACAGAATCTTGCGCTTGCCACCGAGCTTGCCGATCACATCGTGATCCTCGGCAAGGGCCGCGTGCGCTGGACCGGCACCAGCGAGGAACTGCGGACCGCCGACAAGATTCGGCAGACCTGGCTGGGCGTGTGACGGATCGCGCGATCAGCTCGGCGCCTGGCCGTCGAGCCCGGTGATCCGGATGCCGGCATCCGGCACCTTGTACTTGCGATTGATCCAGATCAGCGCCGAGGTGAGGCTTTCGGCCACGACGGAGTTGGCGAGCGGACCGGCGTCGATGCCGCGCAACCCGGCATCCCGGGCGAGGGCGATGCCGATCTCCCGCGCCTCCCGGTCGTCGCACGCGACCAGAACGTCGCAATCGATGGCGTAATCCAGCTTTTTCAGCTTGTGCGCCGACACGTTCTGGAAGGCGGACACGACGCGCACCGCCGCGCCGAGCATCTTCTGGATGTTGACGACGCAGGAGTTGGTCTCGGGCAATTGTACCGTCGAGACTTTCGGCGGGACCAGCGGGACGGTCACGTCGATCAGGATTTTTCCGGCGAGTTGGTCCTTCAGGCCGCTGACCGTGGCGACCTGCGATGAAAAGGGCACCGTCAACACGACGATCGAAGCCTCCGCCGCGCCCTTTGCGTTCTGCACGCCGACAATTCGTTCGGCGCCGAGCACGGCATTGAGCTCTCTGGCGGCTTCTTTTGCCTTGCTTTCATCGCGGGAACCGATCGTCACCTTGTGGCCGGCGTGGGCCCAGCGCAGCGCGAGGCCACTTCCCTCCGCGCCGGTTCCTCCGACGACGCAGATCGAATGCTTCGGTTCAGTCATCAGGACCACTTCCTTATTTCGGAGCCAGGGATATGTTCATGGTCTGCCGGCATGGCGGTGCCGTCCGCAACACGCCTCGCATCGCAGGCATCGAAGTCCGGCGATCGCCGCCACTATTCCCACTCGTGTCGGTGTGCGGCTTCCAGCCAAATCCGATTGACGCCGCGCGAAGATTGTTCCATATATCGGTACATTGTTCCAATTTCGATTAAATCCGCCGGCGGCGGGGGTGTCAAGCAAACGCGGCGCTTCCGGAATTCTTCTCCTTCGGCATGCGCACTTCTCTGTGGGAGACTTCATGTCAGGCACGGTTGTAGGCAGCGGAGAGAACCAGTCCGTCACGCGTGCCATCGACATCCTGAATCTGCTGGCGGCCTCCTCCGAACCGCTCGGCGTGCGCGAGGTGGCGCGCCGTCTCGAACTTGCCCCGAGCAATGTGCAGCGGTTGATCAAGACTTTGGCGAAGGCCGGATTTCTCGAGCAGACCGAAGGCACGATGCGATACAAGATCGGTTATCGCGCATTCCAGGTCGGAAGCGTCTTCGTCGGCCAGAACAGCCTTTACTCGGCGGTGATGCCCGAGCTGTACACGCTTGCGGCAAATCACATCACCGGGTTTCTCGGCGTGCTGCGCGATCGAAGCGTGGTCTATCTCGCGACCGTGCAGAGCGAGGGGCCCATCGCCATCACGCATCGCCCGGGATCGCAGACGCATCTGCATTCGACCGCCATGGGCAAGGCGCTTCTCGCCGAGATGAACGATAGCGATATTCGCGCCATCCTCGGCGCCGGCCCGCTGCCGCGCGTCACGCCGCGCACGAAGGTGACGCTCCAGCAGTTGATCAAGGAAATCGAAGCGATCCGCCGGCTCGGATACGCAACCAGCGAAGAAGAAAACCGGCAGGGCTTCTTCTCGGCGGGCGCGGTCGTACGCGATGCCGGCGGCAACGCCATCGCAGTTGTCAGCGGCGCTGTTCCGACCGGCGCACTGAATGTCAAGGATCGCACGACGATCGCGCGCCAGGTGCTCGAAGCCGCGCAAAACGCGTCGCGCAAACTGGGCGCGCCAAGCGTGAATCATGGAGCCGGTTCGCGCCGATCCGCAGCAGCCAAGACGCGATAGCGCATGGATACTGTCGCCATCGCGCGGCGATCAAATCGACGGCAACCGTGTCCGCATAATGTGCGCAGTCGTGCGCGCAACCGGCTGCGCTGCGACGATGCGGCACGCGCCATTCGGCGCATTCGATTGACTCGCCGGGACCAGCGTGTAACCATAAATAGAACATTGTGCTAATTATCGGCACAGGCTTTTCGGTGTTGCAGTTGACGCAAGCAGCCATCGACGCAACAGCGGTCGAGATCGATCGCGATGAGCTGGTGAAGCTCACGCTTGACTTGTGCAACATCGAGAGCCCCGCCGGCCAAGAAGCCGCGGTCGGCGACTTCGTCTTCGAATGGATGAGCCGGGAAGGGTTCGAGCCGAAGAAGATCGGGATGTTCCCCGAGCGCTTCAACGTGCTCGGCACGCTGCCAGGTCGCGGCGACGGCTACAGCCTGATCTTCAACAGCCATCTCGATACCGGCCGCAGCAAGAGCGACCGGTGGAGCATCCGCAACCCGGAAGCCGACATCAACCATGGCGCGTGGCTCGATGGCGAAACGCTCTATGGCGAGGGCGTGGTGAACGACAAGGGGCCGATGGCGGCCTTTCTCATCGCTGCCAAGGCGCTGAAACGGTCGGGCCAGACATTGCGCGGCGATCTTCTGCTGTCGGCGGTGCCCGGCGAGATCGGATATGAACCGGTCGACGAGTTCGAATCGCCGCAGTACCTCAGCAAGGAGGTCGGCACGCGCTACCTGATCCAGCACGGCGGCGTCGCCGATTTCGCGCTGGTCGCCGAAGGCACCGACTTCCGTTACGCCGGGATCGAGGCCGGCAAGGCGTTCTTCAAGATCACGGTGTTCGGCGACGATCAGTACTACTCGCCGTTCGTGCCGGACGCGGATGTCGATGCCGGCCATCCCAATGCGATCGTGCGGGCCGCGCTGCTCGTTCCGATCCTGCAGGAGTGGGCGCGCAAGTACGAAGCGCCGCTCGGTGTACCGGTGCAAGGACGGCACGATCGTTCCGAAGGCGGTGATCGGCGCGATCCGCGGCGGCAATCCGTATCACGTGACCCGGACGTCGGAGCTGTGCGCGCTCTACCTTGATTGCCGGCTGACGCCCGAATCCGATCCGCTCGCGATCCGGCGTGAATTGCGCGAACTGCTTGCCGCGTCGAAACTGCCCGGAACCGTCGAGCTGTTTCTCTACCGCCGCTCCTACGGCAGCGGCGAGAACGGCGTTCTGCTTGACGGACTGCGCCAGGCGCACCGTCAGACCATCGGCGGCGAACTCGAAATCGCAGCGCCGGTCTATTCCAGCATGTGGCGCGACGTCCTGATCTTCAACGAGATGGGAATTCCGGCGATCACCTACGGGCCGCCGCGCAGCTTCCGCAAGCAGGCGATGAGCGTCGACGATCTTGCCCGCGCGGCAAAGGTCTATGCGCGCGTGGCGCTCGAGGTCTGCAGCCGCGAAAAGCCGCTTCGGCCGGCAACGTGAACGCGAACGGAAGAGCCGCGACAACGTATGACATCGACAATTGCGGCCGGGACACGAAGTCTGAAGCTTGGGTGCTGGCGCACATCTTGCATCGTATCGGCCAGGCTGCTTGCAAGGATCGAGGAGAGTGTCCATGCCGTCTTATGAAATCACCGTGTTCCGCGACAGGAAGGAGATCAGCTGATGCGCATCTCATCAATAGTAACGATTGCCGCGGGAATTGTTGTCTCGTCGTCAATCGCGTTTGCCGCATCGGACTATCCGAAGCAGCCGATCCAGATCGTCGTTCCGTTCACGCCGGGCGGCAACACCGATGCGATCGCGCGCCTCCTGGCCGAACGCATGCAGGCTTCGCTCAAGCAGACCGGTGACGGTGGTCAATCGTCCCGGCGCGGCACGAATATCGGTGCGGCGTCGGTCGCGTGCGGCCAATCCGGACGGCTACACCTTGCTGCTCAACGCACCGGCGTCGTTCGTGGTCAATCAGTTCATCTACAACCAATCTGTCCTACGATCCCGACACGTCGTTTGCGCCGGGGTGCCTCGCGGCGCGCAGTTCCCGAACGTTCTGGTCGTCCATCCTTCGGTCGGCGTGAAGACGATCGCGGAACTGATCGACAAGGCGAAGGCCAATCCCGGCAAGATCGAATACGCGATCGCCGGCATCGGTGCGACCAGTCACCTGTCGGCCGCGCTGTTCGCGGAAATGGCCGGGCTCGACATCGGTCGCCATTCCCTACAAGGGAACCTCGCAGTCGCTGCCCGATCTGGTCGCCGGCCGCGTCGCGTTCACGATCGACAATCTCGGGCCGATCCTGCCGTTCATCCAGTCGGGCAACTCCTCGCGCTCGGCGTTTCGACCAAGGATCCGGTGTCGCTGCTGCCCGGCGTGCCGCCAATCGGGTCGGTCCTGAAGGGCTACGAACTGAGCTCGTGGAATCTGCTGGCGATGCCGGCCAGACGCCGAAGGACGTCGTCGAGAATGGTCAGCAAGGAGTGCGACCGCATCGTGCAATCTGCCGGAGGTGGCGGAGAAGATGCGCTCGTTCGGTTCGGAGCCGGTCGGCGGCACGCCCGGAGAAGATCGCCGAGTTCCTCAAGCAGCGAGCGGGTGCGCTGGGAGGCCGCGATCAAGGCCGCAAAGGTTCCAAAGCGTAGCGAGGGCAACTCCGGTATTGCCAAGCGGAGAGGGCCGGCATTGCCGGCCTTTTCGTCATTCCGGGACGCCGCGAATGGCGGGTCCGGAATCCAGAGGACACATTGATGATTCCGGGCTCGCGCTGTCGCGCGCCTCGGAATGGGCCGCTTGTTCAATATCCGCCTTAACGAGAGCAGGTCAGTGCATTTGGCAGCAACTCGCCGCGCAGGTTCGGCCGCTCACTTGACGTGCGGCATGACCTCCTCGGCGAACCAGTGAAGCTGCTCGAGAAGCTCGGCCTGCGTGTTGACCGCGACGCGCCATCGCCGAGCAGTGATCGACGCCCATCGCTTTGAGCTGATGAATCTTCTCGATGATCGTTTGCGGCGATCCGACCAGGTTGCCGGTCACCTGATATGCCGGGTCGCGGCCGGTGTGGGCGAGCGATACGCGGTGCGCCACCAGCCCGCTCTTCATGTAGGTCGCGTCCGCCTGCTTCCTGGGTCTTGCCGATCAGCAGCGAGAACTGCGGCGCGACCTCGATGTCCTTCGGATTTCGGCCAGCCGCTTCCGCGATTGCGTGCGAGCGCCTGGATGCGCTCCTCGATCTCGTGGAACGGACGCCATCCGGGCAGCCAGCCTCTGACCGATCGCCGCGGCGCGCTCGACCGCCTTCATGTTGTGCCCGCCGATGAACAGCGGAAACGGATTCTGCTTCGGCTTCGGGAAACATCTCGATATTCTTGTACGAGTAGTATTTCCCGTCGAACGACGACACCTTGTCGGTGATCAGGCTGCGGAAGATGGCGAGGCCCTCTTCCATCATGTCGCCGCGGTGCGGGCTCGGATAGCGGTTGCCGACCCAGGCCTCGAACTCCTCGCGATAGGCGCCGAGCCCGATCGCCATGATGAAGCGGCCGCCGGACATCTGATCGATGGTCGAGACCTGCTTGGCGAGATAGACCGGTTCGCGGTTCGGCATGACCAGCAGCGCCGTTCCGACGCGCAGCTTCGTCGTCGCCTGCGCGATCATCGCGAGCGTGATCAGCACGTCGTAGAAGTTCGGCGAGCTCCTTGAAGTGCTCGCGCACGTAGACCGGCGGCGTGATGTGGTCGTTGCCCCACACGAAATCGTAGCCGAGCTTTTCCGCCAGCTGCGCCTGCCGCACCAGGTCCTGCGGCGCGCAGAAATTGACCGGATAGGCCAGGCCCTCGTAGCCGGTCGCCAGGCAGACGGAAAATTTCATCTGGTTCCTCTCCCAGATGAACCGGAGATCGGCGAGCGCGCCTAGACGATCCTGAGCGCGGTCGGCAGCGTCATCAGCAACTCGGCGCCGTCCTTGGTGACCCGGACCATGTCCTCGACCTGCAGCCCGGCGAAGCCGAGCTCGTAGTAGGGCGTCTCGATACAGATGACCATGTTCTCTTCGAGAACGTCGGTGGAGCTCTCGGCGATGTTCGGCGGATCGTAGCCGTCGACGCCGATGCCGTGGCCGACGTGGCTGCGCTCGAAATGCGGAATGCCCTCGCGCTGCACCGTGCTCCACGATCTCCTTGAACAGGTCCGACGACCTTCACGCCCGGCTTGATGATGTCGTAGCCGCGCAGCACGCCCTTCTCGACCGCGCGGTAGTACTTGGCGATCTTCGCCGGCGGCTCGCCGCAGATTGGCGCCGCGCGACATGTCGGAGCGATAGTGCTTGTAGCGTCCGCCGACATCGAAGCGGATCAGATCGCCGCGCTTCGAGCTTCCGGTCGGAGGGCTGCACGTTGATCATGGCGCTGCGGTTGCCGAACCCGATGCAGCCGACGACCGGCGCGGCATCGTTCTTTGCAAGACACGCGTTGAACTCGCGCAGCATCTCGCGCTCGGTCACGCCCTCGCGCAGCGACCGCGAGCGCCGGCGTCGATCGCCCGCTCGGTGACGCGCGCCGCATGGCGCAGGATCTCGATCTCGCCCGGCGTCTTGATCGAGCGGACGCGCTCGAACAGCGAGAAGCAGCGGACGAATTTCGCATCCGGCAGCGCGGACTTGAGCTGGTCCATGCATTGCGGCGTGATGCCCATTTCGTCGAGGCCGATCGTCCCGCGCTCGAGCCCCTTCTCCTTCATCGCCGCGACGAGCGCGTCGACCGAGTCCTTGGTAGGCGTGGCTGCCGAACAGCTGCTGCTGCAGCTGGTCGGCCGCATCGTCAGCTCGGCCGACGCATCGACGTCGATCTGGAAGTATCCGTAGCGGCGGATCTCCGTCACCCACGGATGCTGGTCCGGCACCAGATCGAGAATTCCGGAATTGGCGATGATGCAGGGCTGCTGCCCGTCGCCCGGGAACAACACGTAGGCCTGCGGGCCGCGGCGGACCCATTGTGACATCGCCCAGAATCCGCTGAGATACGTCACGTTCTCCGCGCAGGTCGCGATCGACGGCGTCCAGCTTGTCCCGGTTCATCAATTCTTTCAGGCGAGGAATATTGGCGAGCATGTGCGACCCGTTGATTCCGCGGCTACTGTTCCGATAATTGGAACAATGTTTCACTACGTTGGTCGGCCCGGTCCGGGAAGTCAACAAGAAAGAAAATTGACACTTGCAGCCGCCCGATGCGATCTTGAATCAGAAACAGCGTTCTGGATATTGGCACACGCGTGCAGGCCGCGCTGCAACTGGCCCGAGCGCAAACGAAAGCCCGCCTGCCGACATGTCCGGCGATCGACGCGACGATCTGACATCCTGATCGGCACGGTGAGGAGACAGATTGGTCGGCATGACACGGCTGAACGCCTATATCGGCAGTCCGATCGAGCGGATCGAGGATCCGCGCCTGCTCACCGGCAGAGGCACCTTTGTCGGCGACCTCGATGTCGAAGGCCTACTGCATGCGGCGATCCTGCGCAGCCCGGTCGCGCACGGGCGGATCCGGAAGGTCGATACCGCAGCGGCCCTCGATCTCGCCGGCGTCTGGCGGTCATCACGGCGGCGGACATCGGCGGGCCGGAAGCGTGCCGGTCATTCCGATCCGGCAGCACGGCGTGCCGGAAGGCGAGGCCTATCGCCAGCCGGTGCTCGCCGCCGAGCAAGGTCCGCTATGTCGGAGAGCCGGTCGCCGTGGTCGTCGCCGACTGATCCCGGCCATCGCCGAGGATGCGCTCGAGCTACATCGGGCTCGAGATCGAGGAGCTGCCGCCGATCGCCGACCACCACGTCGCCGCGGCCGGCGACGCGACGCTGCTGTTCGAGGCGGCCGGCACCAACCTCACGACGGTGTTCTCTGCCCGCATGGGCGACGTGGACGCTGCCTTCGCGCGCGCCGACTACACGGCGCCGCGAGCGCTTCAGCGTGCAGCGCCACACCGCGCTTCCGATGGAAGCCGCGCGGTCTGCTCGCGGATTGGGACGCGACGACAAGGCCGCCTGACGCTGCACGGCGCGACCAAGGTGCCGTTCTTCAACCGCCGCACGCTGGCCGGCCATGCTCGGCCTCGCCGAAGCCGACGTCGATCTGATCGAGGTCGATGTCGGCGGCGGCTTCGGCGCACGCGGCGAGTTCTATCCCGGAGGACTTTCTCATCCCGTTCGCCGCGCACCGGTTGCGCGGCCGCGTTCGCTGGATCGAGGACCGCCGCGAACATCTGATGGCGATGAACCATGCGCGCGAGATGACCGCGGAAATGGAGATCGCCTGCCGGCGGGACGGCATGGTGGTCGGCGATCCGCGGCCGAATTGACGTCGATCTCGGCGCCTACGTCCGCACCAACGGCTTCACGACCCCCCGCAATGTCGTTCAGTTCGTGTCCGGGCTCTACGCGATCCCGCACCTTGCGATCGACGCCTTTGTTCACATGACGAACAAGACGCCGACCGGCACCTATCGCGGCCCCGGTCGCTACGAGTCGAATTTCTTCTGCGAGCGACTGTTTGACATGGCGGCCAATGATCTCGGCATCGATCCGGCCGAATTTCGCCTGCAAGAATCTGATCCGCGAAGAGACAACTGCCGTCGCCCGCTGGCATTCATGCAGAATCTCGACGCGACCTGGCAGACCGAGCTCGACAACGGCGCCTATGGCGTCGTCTGGAGCGTTGCCTGCGCGAGTTCGGCTGGGACGCGCAAAAGAAAGTGCAAGGGCGACTGATCGACGGCCGCTACCACGGGATCGCGGTTGCGGCGCTTCGTTGAGGGCGGCGCCGGCGGGCAGTTCGAGAATGCCCGCATGCTGTCGAGGCCGACGGGTCGGTGACGGTTGCGATCGGTTCTACGGGGCTCGGCCAGGGTCTCGAAACCGTGATGAGCCAGATCGCGGCGGATGCGCTGGCGCTGCCGATCGAACGCATACGGTTGCTGCATGGCTCGACTACGCTGGTCGAGCAGGGCTTCGGTTCATTCCATTCACGCGCCACCGTGCTGGGCGGTTCCGCAATTCTGCTGGCTGCCGAAGCGCTGCTCGAACTCATCCGCAAGGAGGCGGCTGCGCGGCTCGCCTGCGAGCCCGGACAGATTGCAATATCGGACGGCGGAGCCTGCTTTGTCGGCAAGCGGCTCGACCTTGCGGAATTTGCCGGGCTGTCAGTCGAGCGGCAATTCGAGAACAAGAAGCTGACCTACAGCTACGGCGCGCACGCCGCACACGTCGCCGTCGATCCTGGCACGGGCTTCGTCGAAATCCTCGACTATCTCACGGTCGAAGACGTCGGCCGCGTGATCAATCCGGCGACGTTGCATGGTCAGGTTCTGGGCGCGGTGGTTCAGGGCCTCGGCAGCACCTTCCTCGAACATCTGCAATACGACGAGAACGGCCAGCTCTTGACGGGCTCGCTGGCCGATTACCTGCTGCCGACGCTCGACCGACTTATCCGCGCATCCGTTCGATCTCGCTCGGGCTTCGTCCGTGCCCGAACAATCCGCTCGGCGCCAAGGGCGCCGGCGAGGGCGGGCTCATTGCCGTCGGCGGCGTCGTCAGCAATGCGATTGCCGCAGCCTTGCGCTCTTTCTCCGTCCAGCCGTGCGATCTGCCCTTGTCGCCGCCGCGAATTTGGCAGTTGATTGATGAGGCACGCATGGCGCAAACGTCCGGCGAAAGTCCCCACTGATGTGGTCGAAGCAATGAACGAACTGCCCACCATCAGCATCCGGGTCGACGGCTCGATGCATCCCGGCGAGTGCGTCGAGCTTGCGAAAGCTGCCGAGGCGGCCGGTCTCACCGGCGTCTGGTTTGCGGAAAACGCATTCGCCCGCGGAATTCTGCCGGCGGCGACGGCGTGTGCGATTGCCACCGAGAAGATCCAGATCAACGCCGGCGTGTTCAATCCGTACAGCCGTCATCCGACCATGATGGCGATGGAAATCGGCGGCCTCGACGAGATATCGAACGGACGCGCCACCATCAGCGTCGGCGCCGGCATCGCGGCGGCGACCGCGCGGCTCGGATTGAGCGGCGACAAGCCGCTGCCCGCGCTTCGTGACACGCTCGCGATCGTCCGCGGACTGCTGCAAGGCCAGGAGGTGGATTATTCCGGTTCTGTCTATTCGGCCAAAAAGGTGAAACTCGACTACCAGCCGCGCCAGAGCATACCGGTCTATCTGGCCGGCCGCGGCGATCTCACCATCAAGCTGTCGGGCGAGGCCGCCGACGGGCTGATGATCTCCAACATGTGCTCGGTGGAATTCGCCGGCCGCGCCGCGGCATTGATGCGATCGAGCGGCCGCGCCGCTGGACGCGAAACGGCGGGGAGGGTGGTTCAGTACATGCCCTGTTCGACGCATCCGGACTCCGCAGAAGCATTCAGGGCGGCGAAACGGACGGTCGGTGAAATGCTGCCCCGCTTCTGGAATCTCGGCCAGCGAGTCGTTTCGGCGAAGCATGCGCTGCTGGCCGGCACGAATATCAGCGAGGAGGAGTACGCCGTTTCCTCCAACCGTATTCGCGCCGGGGAGGATCCGGCGGATGTGCTCGACGAACGCCATGCCACGGCGTTCTCGCTTTACGGAACGGCGGATGAATGCCTGGTGCTGGCGCGAATGTACAAAGCGGCTGGCATCGACGAGCTTGCGCTGACCTTCAGCGGATCGGCCGCGAAAGATCAAATTGCATCGATCGGCGCGGCTCTATCCCGGGCACGTGCCGTTTAATCGTTGACTTGCCGGGAACAGTTACTAGTATCCGCGCCGATCCGTGCAGGCTCGCACGGTGCTTGAAGTGCTTCATATCCTGCGGGAGAGACCGGCTTAAGCGCCGGCGCCGAAGGCGCAACCGCCCCGGAAACGCTCAGGCAAAAGGACCGCCGGATAACGACACTCTGGAAAGCAGCGAGATGCGCTCGCGCGTTTCGCTCACCGAAGGAGCAAGCTTCGCCGGTGTATTTCCGGCGCAGCGAAATCTCTCAGGTTCCGTGACAGAGGGGGCGCCACGGTTGTGGCGTGCTCATCATGTTCGACGGAACCGCGATGACCGACAATCAATCTTCAGATAAGCATTCGCCGCTCCGGCGAACGCCGCTTCATCGCAGGCATGTGCAGCTTGGCGCGCGCCTGGTGCCGTTCGCGGGCTACGAAATGCCGGTGCAGTACCCGGACGGCATCATCGCCGAGCATACGCAGACGCGCACTGCGGCCGGGCTGTTCGATGTTTCGCATATGGGGCAGGCCTGCCTCTCCGGCCGTGATCATGAAACGATTGCGCGCGCCCTCGAAGCGCTGACGCCCGCCGACATCCTGGGCCTTGTCCCCGGCCAGCAGAGATACACGCAACTGCTCAACGAAGCCGGCGGCATTCTCGACGACCTGATGGTCACGCGTCCTGCCGATCCGCAGGACCATCGTTTGATGCTGGTCGTCAACGCGGCGCGAAAGCAATTCGACTACCAACATATCGAGGCGCGCCTGCCAGCGGACGTGCAGCTCACCCGGTTCGACGATCGCGGCCTGCTGGCGCTGCAGGGGCCGCTGGCATGCGCGGTGCTCGAACGCTTTGTGCCGGAGGTTGGCGCGATGCCGTTCATGACGGCGATCGCCGCGCGCTTTGACGGCATCGACTGTGGGATCAGCCGTTCAGGTTACAGCGGAGAAGACGGCTTCGAGCTGTCGGTCGGCGCGGAGCACCTCGAGACGGTGTTCGACCGCCTGCGCGGTGCGCCGGAGGTCAAGCCGGTCGGTCTTGGCGCGCGCGACACGCTGCGGCTCGAAGCCGGCCTCTGCCTCTATGGCCACGACATCGACGAGACGATCTCGCCGGTCGAGGCCGGTCTTGCCTGGTCGATCGGCAAGCGGCGAAGGGCAGGCGGCGGCTTCCCGGGTGCTGCTCGCGTGCAGAGCGAGCTTGCGAACGGCCCGTCGCGGCGACGCGTCGGCATCCTGCCCGAAGGGCGCGCGCCGGCACGCGAGGGGGCGCCGGTGCTCTCGGCGACAGGCGTTGCGATCGGGCGCGTCACGTCCGGCGGATTCGGCCCGACCGTCAAACGGCCGATTGCGATGGGCTACGTCGATAGCCGCAACGCCGCATCCGGCACCGCCATTGCGGTTGTCGTTCGGGAGAAGCCGCTGGCCGCGACCGTTTCGCCGCTGCCGTTCGTACCGCATCGCTACCATCGTCAGAAAGGAAAGCCATGAGCGCTTATCGCTTCACCGAGGAGCATGAATGGATCGCCGTCGATGGTGAGATCGGCACGATCGGTATTTCCGACTTCGCGCAACAGCAGATGGGCGACGTCGTATTCGTGCAATTGCCCGACGTCGGCAAGAAGTTGAAGCGAGGCGAGGAAGCCGCGGTCGTCGAATCCGTCAAGGCGGCAAGTGAAGTCTATGCACCGGTGTCCGGTGAAATCGTCGCCGTGAACGGTGATCTCGAAGGCGCACCCGGAACGGTGAACGAGGATGCAACCGGCAAAGGCTGGTTCTTCAAGATCAAGCTCGCCGAACCGGCCGAGCTCGAAGGGCTGATGACCGAGAGCCAATACAAGGACTTCGTCGCGGCTTCGACCTGACCTGCGACAGTATCACCGACAGGGACGAGAGGACGGCTGCAATGCGTTACTTGCCGCTATCGCCGACGGATCGCAGCGCGATGCTGGAGCGCATCGGCGTTCGCTCAATTGATGAGTTGTTCGCCGACATTCCCGCCGGCAAGCGGATGAGCACTCCGCCCGCGCTGCCGGCGCGCCGTGGCGAACTGGAAGTCGAGCGCGCGATGCGCAGGATGGCGGAACGGAATGTCGTTTCCGGTGCGGTGCCGTTCTTCGTCGGCTGCGGCGCCTACAAGCACCATGTCCCCGCTACCGTGGATCACCTCATCCAGCGGTCGGAATTCCTGACTTCCTATACGCCGTACCAGCCCGAGATCGCGCAGGGCACGCTGCAATACCTGTTCGAGTTCCAGACGCAGGTCGCGATGCTGACCGGAATGGAGGTGGCCAACGCGTCGATGTACGACGGCTCGACGGCCGCCGCCGAGGCGGTCCTGATGGCGCACCGCGTCACCAAGCGGCGCAAGGCGCTGCTGTCGGGCAACCTCCATCCACACTATCGCGATACGATCGCGACGATTTCCCGCTTCGCCGAAGACGAGATCGTGTCGCCGCCCCCGTCGCCGCAGGCGGCGGCCGATCTGCTCGACCTGATCGACGATCAGACCTCCTGCGTCGTCGTGCAGAACCCAGATCACTTCGGGCATATCGTCGATCTCGCGCCGGTCGCCGCGCGCGCTAATAGTGTCGGTGCTTTGCTCGTTGTGGTGGTCACCGAGGCGGTGTCGTTCGGGTTGCTGCGGCCGCCGGGAGCGATGGGCGCTGACATCGTGGTGGCCGAGGGGCAGTCGATCGGCAATGCGCTGTCGTTCGGCGGGCCCTATGTCGGCCTGTTCGCGACCCGGCAGAAATATGTGCGCCAGATGCCGGGCCGTCTGTCGGGCGAGACCGTCGACGTTCAGGGCCGCCGCAGCTTCGTGCTGACTTTGTCGGCGCGCGAGCAGCATATCCGCCGGGAAAAGGCGACGTCGAACATCTGTACCAATTCCGGCCTGTGCGCGCTCGCCTTCAGCATTCACATGACGTTGCTCGGCGAAGCCGGTTTGCGACGACTGGCGCGCATCAATCATGCCAACGCCATCATGCTAGCCGACCGGCTCGCCGCCGTGCCGGGCGTATCGGTGCTCAACACGAGTTTCTTCAACGAGTTCACGATCCGGGTTCCGGGCGACGCGTCGCAGCTGATCGAGAAGCTGGCGCAACGGGAGATTCTCGGCGGCGTGCCGGCGTCCCGGCTCGATCCGGCCCGCCCCGAACTCTCCGATCTCATCATCGTCGCAGCGACCGAGGTCAATACACCCGGCGACGTCGAAGCCTATGCGGGCGCGTTGAAGGAGATACTGCGATGATGAATCGCCAGGGGCGCCCGACGACGATCGGCGAAGCGATCACCGTGTCGCATTCCACCTTCACCGGCAACCGCGCACTGCAGATCGAAGAGCCGCTGCTCTTCGAGATCGGCCGCGCCGATACGACCGGCGTCGATCTCGACGAGCCGGCGCCCGGCTTCACGCCGCGACTGAACGGGATGGAGCGGCACGATCCGATCGGCCTTCGCGGCCTCAGCGAGCCGGAAACCATGCGGCACTACGTGCGGCTGTCGGCGAAGAATTTTGCCATCGACACCGGACCGTTCCCGCTCGGCTCCTGCACGATGAAACACAATGCGCGGCTGAACGAGAAGATGGCCCGGCTGCCCGGCTTCGCCGACATCCATCCGTTGCAGCCAGTGTCCACCATTCCGGGCGCGCTAGAATTGATCAACGAACTGGCGGCGTGGCTGCGGGAACTCACCGGCATGCCGGCGCTTGCGATGACGCCGAAAGCCGGCGCGCACGGCGAGCTGTGCGGCATGATGGCGATCAAGGCCGCATTGGAGGCGCGCGGCGAACGGCGCTCGGTGGTGCTGGTGCCGGAGTCGGCGCACGGCACCAATCCGGCGACCGCTGCACTGCTCGGTTACCGGATCGAGGCTGTGCCGGCCCGGGCGGACGGCACGGTATCGGCAGACGCGATCAGGGAACGGCTGTCAGCCGACGTTGCCGCGATCATGCTGACCAATCCCAATACATGCGGTCTCTTTGAGCGCGATATTGTTGAGATTGCTGAGGCGGTGCATGCCGCGGGCGCGTACTTCTACGCCGACGGCGCCAATTTCAACGCCATCGTCGGCAAGGTGCGGCCCGGCGACCTCGGCATCGACGCCATGCACATCAATCTGCACAAGACATTCTCGACGCCGCACGGCGGCGGCGGCCCCGGCGCCGGTCCGGTCGCGCTGTCGGATCAATTGGCGCCGTTCATGCCGCTCCCCTTCGTCATGGCCGATGCGAGCGGCGTCCGTCTTGTCGAGCATGCCGACGGCGTCGCGGCGCAGTCGCTGGGACGGCTCTGCGTCTTTCATGGCCAGATGGGCATGTTCGTGCGCGCTCTCGCCTACATGTTTTCGCACGGCAGCGACGGCATGAGGCAGGCGTCCGAAGATGCGGTGCTCAATGCCAACTATGTCCGAGCAAGCCTTCAGGATATCATGTCATTGCCGTTCGGCGACCGGCCCTGCATGCACGAGGTGCTGTTCGACGATCACTGGCTCGACGGCAGCGGTATCACCACGCTCGACTTCGCCAAGGCGATGATAGACGAAGGCTTCCATCCGATGACCATCTATTTCCCGCTCGTGGTGCATGGTGCGATGCTGATCGAGCCGACCGAGTCCGAGAGTAAGGCGAGCCTCGATCAGTTGATCGCCTCGATGCGCGATCTTGCGATCGCTGCGAAGAGCGGCGACAAGGAGCGGTTCCTCGGCGCGCCATACTTTGCTCCCAGGGGACGCCTTGACGAAACGCGCGCCGCGCGATCGCCGGTGCTGCGTTGGACTGAGGGCAAGACCTAGCGATTGCGTCATTGCGAGCGAAGCAAAGCAATCCAGTGTCCAGGTCTGGATTGCTTCGTCGCCTCCGGTTGAGGGGCTCCTCGCAATGACGGCTGATTCGATATCAGGGTAATGTAAGCTAGATCGGCAGCACGTTGGTATATTTCACCTGCTCCAGCGCGAAGCTCGATTCGATCGACGCGATGCCGTCGAGCCGCGTCAGCTTCTGTTTGAGAAACTGCTCGTAGGCGGCGAGGTCGGCGACCACGACGCGAAGCAGATAGTCGCGCGGCCCGGTCATCAGGTAGCATTCCAGGACTTCGGGCCAGCGTGCGATCGCCTTGCTGAAACGATTGAGCGCGTCCTCGCGCTGGCTCTCCAGTTTGATCGAAACGAACACGCTCACCGGCAGGCCGACGTTGCGCTGGCTGAGCACCGCGACGTAGCGCGCGATGACGCCGGCCTTCTCCAGGATGCGCACCCGCCGCAGGCACGGCGACGGCGACAGGCCGACCTTTTCGGCCAGCGCCGCAAGGCTTATCCGGCCGTCATCCTGCAGCAGAGCGAGAATCTTCCGGTCGATATCGTCGAGCCGCTCGGATTGCACGGAAAGCCTCAATTTATGGCGCTATAATAGCGGATCATGCTAAGAGCGGTCAAACTATTGGTTCATATCGACCGACATTGCCAATGCGGCCGTGCGACATTGCGCACGATCTCAGTGCTTTCGAGGACCGCGCCATGACCGTGCCCCGCATGGACATCCTGTCCGAACTGGAAAAGAAGGTGTTGTGGCTCGCGAGCTGGACGATCCACAACGCCAATCATGTCCGCGAAAGCGTCGACGGCCTGAAGGTCGGCGGACACCAGGCGTCGTCGGCGTCGCTCGCCACCATCATGACCGCGCTTTATTTCGACACGCTGCGTCCGCAGGACCGCGTCGCCGTCAAGCCGCATGCTTCGCCGATCTATCACGCCATTCAGTATTTGCTGGGCCGCCAGACCCGCGAGAAGCTCGTGGACTTCCGCGGCTACAAGGGCGCGCAGAGCTACCCTTCACGGACCAAAGACACCGACGACGTGGATTTCTCGACCGGCTCGGTCGGGCTCGGCGTGGCGCAGACTTTGTTCTCGTCGCTGGTGCAGGATTACGTGCGTGCGCACGGCTTCGCCAAGGACCGGCCGGAAGGCCGGATGATCGCGCTCGTGGGCGACGCCGAGCTCGACGAGGGCAATATCTTCGAAGCGATCCTGGAAGGCTGGAAGCAGGGCCTGCGGAATTGCTGGTGGATCGTCGACTACAACCGGCAAAGTCTCGACGCGGTGGTGCGGGAAGGGCTGTGGGAGCGCTACGAGGGATTGTTCCGCAATTTCGGTTGGGACGTCGTCATCGTCAAATACGGCACCCTCCAGCAGGCGGCATTCCGCGAGCCCGGCGGCGACAAGCTGCGCGCCTGGATCGATGCGTGCCCGAACCAGCTCTACTCTGCATTGGTGTTCCAGGGCGGCGCGGCCTGGCGCAAGCGACTGCTCGACGAGATCGGTGACCAGGGCTCGGTCACTGCGCTGATCGAGAGCCGCAGCGACGAAGAGCTGGCGCGGCTGATGAACAATCTCGGCGGCCACGATCTGCCGGCGCTGACCGCGGCGTTCGCCGCTGTCGATCACGACCGTCCGGTCTGCTTTATCTGTTACACGGTGAAGGGCTACGGCCTACCGATGGCCGGCCACAAGGACAACCATGCCGGCCTGATGACCACGGCGCAGATGGAAACCTTCCGCGCGCAGAATCGGGTGCGGGCCGGACACGAATGGGACCGGTTCGAGGGACTGAGCCTGCCTGCTGCGACCCTCCAGGCTTTCCTCGATCGCGTGCCGTTCGCGCAGCGCAAGTCCGTGCCGAAGCCGCCCCAGGTCGCAGTGCCGGCCGTGCTGCCCGTTCCGATTCAGCCGGTGATGTCGACCCAGGCGGGCTTCGGCTCGCTGCTGAACGAACTCGGCAAATTGCAGGATAATTTCGCGGCACGTATCGTCACCACGTCGCCGGACGTCACCGTGTCCACCAATCTCGGAGCCTGGGTCAATCGGCGCGGGCTATTCGCGCGCGACACTGTCGCCGATACGTTCAAGAGCGAGCGCATCGCTTCGACCTTCGCGTGGGAGTTCTCCCCGAAGGGCCAGCACATCGAACTCGGCATCGCGGAGATGAACCTGTTCATCGCGCTGTCGGCCCTCGGGCTTTCCCACGCGATCGACGGCGAACGCCTGTTGCCGATCGGCACGCTGTACGACCCGTTCATCGCGCGCGGGCTCGATGCTTTGAACTATGCCTGTTATCAGGACGCACGTTTCATCGTGGTCGCGACGCCGTCAGGGATCACGCTGGCGCCGGAGGGCGGCGCGCATCAATCGATTGCGCAGCCGCTCATCGGGATGGCGCAGGACGGGCTTGCGGCATTCGAGCCGGCCTTCGTCGACGAACTCGCGGAGATCATGCGGTTCGCGTTCGAATACATCCAGAAGGATGGCGATGGCGCCGCATCCGAACGCAACTGGCTGCGCGACGAGACCGGCGGTTCGGTCTATCTGCGGCTGTCGACGCGGCCGGTCGAACAGCCGCAGCGCGCCATGACGGAGGCCTTGCGTCAATCGATCGTCGATGGCGCCTATTGGCTGCGCAAACCCGGGCCGAATGCCCAGGTGGTCGTGGCCTATACCGGCGCCATTGCGCCCGAGGCGATCCAGGCGGTCGGCCTGATGGCCGAGGACCGCCGCGATGTCGGGCTGCTGGCGGTGACCTCCGCCGACCGGCTCAATGCCGGCTGGACGGCCGCGCAGCGCGCCCGCGAGCGAGGACTGGTGCATGCGCGCGCGCATATTGAGCGTTTGCTGGATGAGGTCCCGGCAGATTGCGGCATCGTCACCGTGCTCGATGGGCATCCCGCAACGCTGTCATGGCTCGGTTCGGTGCACGGCCATCGCGTGCGTGGGCTGGGCGTCGAGCATTTCGGCCAGACCGGCTCGCTGCCCGACCTCTACCGGCACTACGGCATTGACGCCAACGCGATCATCGCGGCGGCGCAGGCGCTGACCGCGGGCCGGCCGATCCGATACTTGCGGGCGTTGCCGTAACTCACAGCGGCTCCATGCCGTGAGCGCGAATGATTTCGCGCGCGGCCGGCGATCCGAAGGACGACACGAAGGCGCGCGCCATCTCGGGGTTCGGCGCCGCCGAAACGACCGCGCCCGCGAATTCGGTGGCGTGCTGGATGTCCTGCGGGATCGGGCCGACCAGGTCGACCCCCGGCACCGGAACGATCTCCGCAATCTGCTGGATGCCGATCTCGGCCCTGCCGTCGGCAACCGCCGCACAGACCACGAGCGGTTCTGCGCCGGCGGCGGCGACAAGGCAAAGTTTCGGCGTCAGTTCGGCCCGCAGCCCCAGCCGGTCGAACAGCTCGTTGAGATAGAGCCCGCTGGCGGTGCCGAAGGCAGGGTCGGCGCACGCAATCGAGCGGGCATCGTGTAAGGTGCGGATGAACGATTTGACCGAACCGATGTCGGGCCTAGGGCTTCCTGCTCGTATGGCAACGCCGATGAGCGAGCGCGCCACGGTCGCAGTAGTTTCGGCAACGACCTTGCCGGCCGCGGCGAGTTCCTCGATCCGCGACCGCGTCGTGACGGCTACGTCGAACGGCTCGCCGGCGCGAATCCGGTCGTGGACCAGCGGCGACCGGCTGAACTCGACCGTCACCTTGATTCCGGTGCTGCGCGTGAAAGGGGCCGCGAGCGCGCCGACGATCTCGCCCATCGCTCCGGCGGACAGGACGCGTACTTCGCTTCCGGGCGATTGAGGCTCACGTTGTGTCATTCGGCCGATCCACGTGCCATACCGGTGCAGATTCGGTTAGAGTATAGTGCGATAGGATTGCAAGGTTGGAGGTTCCCGCCATGAGCTACACGCTGGAGCAGTTCTCTGCTGATTGCCGCGCGGCGTTGTCGAAGGATCCCGGCCCTGCCGGTCGCGAACAGGTGCGCCAGTACACCGCCAAGGCCAGTTGCGATACGGAATTCGTGGCGACGTACCTTGGTCCGGAGTCGAATGCCGATCGCAAGATCCTTTACGAGGATCCGGACCTGCATTTCTGCATTCTCGCGCATGTCTATCGAGGCGCGAAGAATAGCCAGCCGCACGATCACGGGCCAAGCTGGGCGGTGTATTGCCAGGTTACCGGCGTCACCGAGATGACCGACTGGCGCCTGTTGCAGAAGCCTGCGAACGGGCAGCCCGGCAAGGTCGAGAAGGTGCGCAGCTACACGCTGACGCCGGGAACGGCCCACGTCTACAACGAGGGCGATCTGCATTCGCCGCGGCGTGAAAACGACACCCGCCTGATCCGGATCGAAGGCACCGACCTCACCAAGGTGAAGCGAGACAAGTTCGAAGTCGCGGCTTGATTGACAGTGGTCGACGGGGACCGGCCATCCATTGTTGACCGGCAGCGCTTTCACTCGTAGCCGGACATGAACTCGTCGATGGCTCCGGTCCAATCTTTCCACGGCGCGGTCAGGTAGCTGTAGCTGTTCATGACAAAGCCGGGGCCGGCGTAGAATTTCTCGTATTGCATGTGCCGGCCGGCGAAATCGGAACCGAGCAGGTCCCACGCCAGCTTGGTGAGCTTCATGCGGTCCTTCGCCGACTGCCCCGGCACCGACCAGTAGGTCTCGAAGGTGTCGCGCAGCTTCGGGTCTGTCCAGCACCGACACATCGGCCGGCATCTGGAACACGCCGGCACCCATCAACTCGCGCACCGTGTCGCAGATTTCGGAGTGGTGATTGGTGCACCAGTGCAGCGCCGCATAGACGTAGCGGCGGTTGACGGTGTGATAGCCGGGCGACCTGCGTCCTCGCCGCAGTTGATCTGGCCCATGATCAGGCCCTCGAGCGTCGCCTGCATGGCGGCGAGCCGGCCGAGCGTGAACTGCACCGCCGGGACCTGCCGGACATTGTTCATCTCGGCGAGCTTGCTGGCGAGGCCGACGATCAGGTTGAGCTTCTCCAGAAAGCGCACATTGGCCTGGTGGTTGGCCATCGCATGACCTGGCGTGCAGCATGTAGATCGCGCGCGTCATCTCGATGTTGTCGTGGCAGAACACGCGCTCCCACGGCACCTTCACGTTCTCGAACAGCACCGCGCTGTCGGTCTCGTCGAAGCGCGCCGCCAGCGGATTGTCGAACTCGCTCACCGCGTAGCGCTCATACGGCTTGCGCGACCAGATGCTCACGCCCGGCGCGTTCAGCGGCACGACGCAGGTGATGGATTCCTTCTCCTGGCCCGGCGCGACCGGCTGCAGGTTGCCGCACCAGGTCTCGTGGCAGAACACCGACGCGGTGCCGAGCATCTTGAGGCCGTTGATGGTGACGCCGCTGTCGTCTTCGTCGACCACGCGCAGCGTCGCCGGCGTGCGCTTCTGCGCCTCGGCCGGATTCGCGGTACGCCAGCCCTGCGGATTGGTCACGGTATGGGACGCGAAGATGTCGTTCGCGCGCATGTGGCGATAGTAGTTGCGGATGTTGTCGCCGAAGCCCTGCCGGATGCGGTCGAACATCGCCGGATCCATGACCAGCCCGCTGACGTAGCTCGGGAAGTTGTCGGGCGAGCGGCCGATCAGGCCATGCGTCCACGACGCGATGCGCCGGTGGGTCTCGAACCGGCGCTGCGAGGTCCTCGCGCGTCCGCGGCAGCAGAAAGTAGGACGAGAAGGTCTCGCCATCCTCCTCGAAGGTCATGACGTCGCGGTTCTCGGGCGCGCGCTTGCGGTCGTAGATCATGGCGAACGATTGCGCTGCGTTGCGGAACGCCGGGTGGGTGGTCACGTCCTCGACCAACTCGCCGCCGACATAGACGCGGCGGCCGTCGCGGATGCTCTCGAGATAGTCCTGCCCGGTCATCAGCATCCCGGTCCTCCAGTCAGCTTGCGCTTTCAGGGGACATTATTGCACGACCGGGAATGGTGCGAACGCGGGCGGGCTATGCCACTTCATGGCGCAGGTGGTCGCGCAGCAGCCGGCCGTAGCCGGGGATGCTGTCGTTTCGCTTGAGCAGGCGCAGACCCGCCCAAAGGCTGACGGCGTTGTTCACCAGCACCGGCTTGCCGAGCTCGTTCTCCAGCCGCTCGACGACCGGCATCGAAGGCCCAGTTGCCGCCGGGCATGATGATCGCGTCCGCGTCCGGCCGGTCGGCCCGGCGGCCGAGCTCGTAGGCGGTGTCCGGGCCGACCCGGCCGAGCTCGATCGACGCGACGAAGCCCGACCACCTCGCTGTGCACGACCTTGAAGCCGCTCGCCTCCATGAACTCGACCATCGGCTTGTCCATGGTCTTGCTCCACGGCGCGCCGATCGCGATCTTTCTGGCGCCGAGCAGCGTCAGCGCATCGACGAAGGCGGTCGCCGCCGTGGTCGCGGGCCTGCCCGAGGCATCCTCCATGCGCTTGATCAGCTCGCGGTCGTAGCCCTTGCCCTTGGCGAGCGTCGGGCGCGGTCGCCGCGAACACGATGACGTCGACCTCGGCGTCGGCGAGCTTGCGGCTCTCGGCTTCGAGCTCCAGGACGCAGCGATCCTGCTCCTGCGGAGTGATGTCGCGGTAGGCCACGCGCCCGGTGTGCAGCGAGACGGTCGGCGGCAGCGCCGCCGAGAATTCCGGCTCCTGGGTCGTGTTGGACGAGGGCGTCAGCAGGCCGAAGCGATGGGTCTTCCTGACGTACGTCATCCGCTCACTGCGAGCCTTCGAGGCCGGCGGCCTTGATGACGGGGTGGAATTTCTGCGCATTCCGATTTGATGTAGCGCTCGAATTCCTCCGGGCTGTTGCTGCTCACCGCCTTCGAGCCCTGCTTCAATATCGCGTCCTTGACGTCGGGCATGGCCAGCGCCTTCGCCATGCCGCCGTGCAATTTGCTGATGATCTGCGGCGGCGTGCCGGCCGGCGCGAGCAGGCCGGCCCAGCCGACCACGACCACGCTCGGATAGCCGGCTTCGGTCGGGGTCGGCGTGTTGGGAAACTGCTCGTCGCGCTTGGCGCCGAACGTGGCGAGCAGATTGAGCTTTCCCGTTTCGACGAGATCGGTCACGCCGGCCGTGGTCGTGAATCCGAGCGGAATTTGTCCGGCCAGGATGTCGGTGATCTCCGGCGTCTGCCCCCGTAGGGCACGTGCGTCATCTTGATGTCGGCGGCGATCGACAGCAGCACGCCCATCAGATGGGTCATGTTGCCGATGCCGAACGAGCCGTAGTTGAGCTGGCCGGGATTGGCCTTGGCCCGCTCGACGATATCCTTGATCGACTTGAGCCCGGAGGCGGGATTGACGACCGCGCCCAGCGGGTTGGCGACGGTCTGGGTGATCGGCGCGAAGTCGCGCAGCGCGTCGTAGGGCAGCTTCTTGTAGATGAAGCCGTTGCGTCGTCACCGCGCTCACCGGCGCATAGACCAGCGTGTAGCCGTCGGGCGCCGCCTTGGCGACGGCTTCCATTCCGATGATGGCGTTGGCGCCCGGGCGATTCTCCACGACGCCCTGCTGGCCCCAGAGCTCGCCCATCTTCTGCGCGAGCACGCGCGCCTGCAGGTCGACGCCGGAGCCGGCCGCCTGCGGCACGATGATGCGGATCGGGCGGTTCGGAAAATCGTCGGCCGTCTGCGCCACAGCGCCGGCGGCGACCAGCGAAATCGCCGCCAGCCTGTCAGCGCCGCCAAAGAGCGTGCGTCTGTTCATTGCGCTCCTCCCAAATTATTTTTTCTGCCCGCACGGCTGTCGGGCCGAGGGGATGGGATGCGGCAAGCGTATCAGTGCGCCCAGTCGCGCCTAGGCGCGGTCGGCAGCCAGGTTCGTCACCCGCGGGCTGCGGCCAGCGTCGCGCGCTCGGCTTGACCGCGCCGCGGCGCTGCGCGGAGCATGTCCATGAGCTTTCGCACCGAGCCCAGGTTTTCCAGGTCGCCGACCGCTTCGATCGTCCCCGCGATGGCGGACGGGAGCAGCACGCCGTCCGCATAGGTGCGGAATTTGCTCTCGATCTGGGCGCGCGACAGCGGGTTCTCGGCCGAGCCGCGCGGATGGTCGCAGCGCGCCGTGAGCGTCGTGCCGTCGATCTCGATGTCGACCACCGCCTGCACGCCGGTCAGCGCAGCGTCGGGACGCAGTTCGACCTGCTCGGCCGCGGCGTGCCGCAATCTTCGGATCGTCGTAGCGGGCGGGCTCGAACTGGTCGAGCGTCAGCTCCTGATCGTGCAGGATCACCGCCGCGGTGTAGTGACCGGAAATCAGCGCGTCGAACTTCGCCTTGTACTGCGCGAGCTTGCCGTGCAGATCGAACACCGGCTGGCTCAACGCCACCCGCACTTTCTTCACCCTGGCGGGATCGATCTTGTGCTGCTCGATGAGATCGAACAGCGCGGTGTTCATGCCCTGGATCGACGAGGCGGACGGCCACAGGCGCAACGCGATCTGCTCGAGCTCCCAGCGCTTGCCGAGATCGGCGGTGACGGCCTCGGGGCGGCCGCCGTTCGCATAGACGTTGAACAGGCCGCCGTCCTTGGCGGTCAGGAATTCGCGCGTCGCCAGGAATTTCTGCTCGGCCAGCAAGCGCCGCCATCAGCCCGGAGAGCGCGCCGCGGCACTGGTGGAATTTCACCGTCGGCGTGCCCCACGCCGCGAAGGTGCCGGCCGCCTGGCTGCCGGCGAGGCCGAACGCTCTTGGCCATGGTCTCGGTGTCGAACCGGCGCAGCCGGCCGACCGCCGCGGCGGCGCCGAACGGCCCCAGGACGCCCGGGCCGTGCCAGCCCTTGGCGCGGAACGCGGGATAATCGACGCCAAGCCCGACGCGCGTCGTCACCTCGCATCCGGCCGCGATGGCGACCATGCAGGTCGCGGCCCGACAAGCCGTCGCGTTCGGCGATCGCCAAAGCGGGCGGGATCACCTCCGGCGTCACGTGGGTCAGCGTCGAGCGGTGCACGTCGCACATGGTGACCGCGGTGACGAGATAGCCGTTCAGGATGGTCGCGCCGGCGAGCGACAGCCGGTCGCCGCCGATGACGCTGCTCTCGTTGGATTGCGCCAGCCCCGACGCCAGCGCGGCGAGCTGTTGCGTCTCCTCGCCACGGTGCCCGGCGACCGCGCATGCCAATGTGTCCAGCAGGACGTTCTTGCAGTGATCGCGGACATGCCCCGGAAGATCGTCGTATTGCAGCGACGCCGCAAAGCCGGCCAGCACCTCGGTGACGTCTTCCCGACATATAATTCTCCCTTGCGAGGCAGTTCTTCAGGAAACTCCGAGATCGTGCCCGCCGCGATCCGTCCGCACGCATCGTAGTTGGAATCCGAAGCCTCAGGCAACCTTCCGGCGCATGGTAAACCGCTGACGCCGTCGAGCGAGACGCGAACAACGATCGCCCCGAGAGGCCCCTGGTTTGTTGCACTTCGCGACACCGATGCTTTATCGTCGTTGGATACGCGGGGAGGTCAGCCGGTGAATATCGTCATACCCGACGACTACCAGGACTTGGTCGATCGGCTTCAATGCTTCTCACTGATCCGGCACCACAACGTCCGGCGCTTTCGCGAACCGGCGCGCGATCTCGATCAGTTGGTCGAGCGGCTGCGCGATGCCGACGTCGTGGTTTCGATCCGCGAGCGTGTCGAGTTCTCCCGCGCGCTGCTGGAGCGGCTGCCGAAGCTCAAGCTGTTGGCGCTGGTCGGCCGCAACTCGCACATGCTCGATTTCGCCGCCGCCACCGATCTCGGTATTCCGGTGTCGGTCGGCGTCAGCAATTCGCCGGTGGCGCCGGCCGAACTGACGCTGGCGCTGATCGTTGCGTCCCGGCGAAACATCGCGCTTGAAGCCGAGCGTATGAGACGCGGCGACTGGCCGTGCACGCTGTCGCACCGGCTGCGCGGTTCGACGCTGGGCATCTTCGGGCTCGGCGCCATCGGCGAACTGGTCGCCGCGGGCGGACGCGGGCTCGGCATGAACGTGCTGGTGTTCGGTCAGAAGAGCTCGCTGGCGAAGGCCGCCGCCGCCGGCTACGAGGCGGCCGCGAGCAAGTCGGATTTGTTCGAGCGTTCCGACGTGCTGTCGCTGAGCGTACGGCTGCGTCCCGAAACCAGGGGCATCGTCGGTCCCGACGATCTCGCGCGCATGAAGCCGACGTCGTTGCTCGTCAACGTGGCCCGCGCAGAATTGATACAGCCGGGTGCGCTGTTGGAGGCATTGAGGAAAGGCCGGCCCGGATATGCGGCGGTCGACGTCTACGAGCAGGAGCCGGTCATGAACGGCGATCATCCGTTCCTGAAGATGCCGAACGTGCTGTGCACGCCGCATCTCGGCTGGGCCGAATGGGACAATTTCGAGCTCTATTTCAACGAGTGCTTCGAACAGATCGCCAAATTCGAACAGGGCGAACCGCTGCGCCTGGGCAATCCGGCGGTGAAACCGCGTCATCTCGTCGTGCAATCCGCCGGGTGAGGAGGCGAGCGCATCGACGCCGTTATTTCGGCGGACAGAGGCCCGCGTAAGATGCGACCGCCGCGCCGGCCCGGCAGATCATCACCCGCGCGGTCGCGTCCTCCGGGCTTAGTGAATAAGAGCGCAGGCTATAGTTTCCGGCGGCGTTGATGTAGTTGCACAGCGGCAGCACGGTGGTGGTTCGATCGACGAACCAGTCGGCGCCGAGCCGGTAGGGAGCGGCATCCACCACTTTGAGAATTTCCCGCGACGGCACCGTCGACCAGCCAGGATCCCCAATCGCATCGCAGGTATGATCGGCCCGCGCCGCAGGCGAGAACGCCGCCGCGAGAGCGGCTGTGAGTATTGCGATCACGAACGCTTCACGCATGGTCCGCTCATTGGAGTTCGCGGCAGGGAGCCTTGATTCGTCAGTCTGGAAGGCGGAAACTGTTTCATCTCTACAAGAAAATATAGCCCAATCGGCATTCGGGAGGTCAAGGAATGAGCAAGCCGAAACATCCGGCCGGAGCCGCCGACGTCAACCGCCGCAATTTCCTCACGCGCGGCGCGGCTGCCGGGGTCGGCGCAGTCGCCGTCGCGGCGACCGGCACGCAGGACGCGCAAGCGCAAAACGGCATCAAGTGGGACTACACCGCCGACGTCGTCGTGATCGGTGCGGGTGTTGCCGGGCTGCCGGCGGCGATTGCGGCGCGCGATAACGGCGCCTCAGTGATCGTGGTCGACGAGAACTTCGACATCGGCGGGCGCGGCATGCTGAGCGGCGGCCGCGTGCAGGTCGGCGGCGGCCACGCTCTGCAGCAGAAGCTCGGGATCAAGGACACGGCCGACATGGTCTTCGACGACTGGGTGCGGTTCGACCATTCCGAAAGCCGCTACAGCGACCGCGATCTCATTCGGGTCTTCGCCGACGAGAATGTCACGACGTACGACTTTCTGATCGAGAACGGCGTCGAGTTCATCGAGAAGCCGATCCGCTCGCCGGACGCCTCCCGCGTCGACCGGATCTTCGTCACCAAGGAATGGCACATTCCGAGCCAGGTGATCGCGCCGCGGCGCAACCGCAACGGCTCCGGCCTGGTGCGGCGGCTCGAGGAAAGCGCCCGCAAGAAGGGCGTGCAGATCTTCCTCAAGCACAAGATGACGTCGGTCGTGCGCGAGAAGCACAATGCCGGTCGGGTGATCGGCATCGTTACGGTCGCCGGTAGCAACCCGGTCAACATCCAGGCCCGCAAGGGCGTCATCATCGCGACCGGCGGCCATACCGGCAACGTGAACTTCCGTCGCATCTTCGATCCGCGCTTAACCGAGGAATACCAGCAGGCCTGCGAGCCCTACGTTCACCAGGGCGCGGACGGCGAACTCGCCGCCATGGATATCGGGGCGTCGCTGTGGTCGACCGCCAACCAGACCGTGGACGGCGCCGCCCAGATCACCAAGACGCGCCACATCGGCTGCCGCTGGGGCTACTCGTCGCTGGTCTACGAGCCCGACAGTCCGATGTTCCCGCAGGCGCGCGCCACCGGGCTCACGGTGCGCGACTGGCAGAACATGATCTTCGTCAATCAGAACGGCAAACGCTTCTGGAACGAGGTCGACGGCTCGCACCGCTTCTTCGATGCCTGCATGGCGTACAATGGCGATGCGCAGAAGCTCAACGGCGGCGGCCCGATCTGGGCGATCTTCGATGCCGCGGCTGTGGAACGGGAGAAGTGGAAACCCGCGCCGCCGCATGTCGATCCGGACGGCTACTTCTTCAGCGCCGACACCATCGGCGAGCTGGCCGGCAAGATCAACAATCCCTACCAGAAGCGGCCGATCTCCGGCGCGGTGCTGCAGGAGACCGTGAACCGCTACAACGGCTTCGTCACTGCCGGCGCGGATACCGACTTCAAGAAGCCGACGCCATTGCACAAGATCGAGAAGCCGCCGTTCTACGCGGCCTGGGCCACGCCGATCCTGCACGATACGCTGACGGGCCTGCGTACCGATACCAACTCGCAGGTGATCGACAATCGCGGCGAAGTCATTCCCGGCCTCTATTGCGCCGGCGAATCGCAGGGCGGCTTCGCCCAGCACGGACTGACGCGCTGCATTGTCTTCGGCCGCCTCGCCGGTCGGCACGCGGCGCGGCGCCGGGTTGCCGGGACGTCGAGCGGAGGATGACGGGCGAGCCCGGCGGCAGGCTCGTTCATCTGGCGGTGCGCGAGCCGCTGCCGCTCGAAGCGCCGGCCGGAAGCAGCATCGCCGTGACCGTGACGGCATCGTGCCCCGATGGGCACGATCGCGCCGGCATGGCTGTCACCGTCATGTCGCCGGACGGTCAAATCGCAACGCGCGCACTTGAGGCACTGTCGGATGGTGTCGGCAACGCGTGTGCGATTGCGCTCAAGGCGCCCCCGCGCGTCGGCGAGCATCTATTTCGCTTGACCCTGCCGGCGCACGAGATCTCCGGGGCGAAATATTCCGAGGCCGTACTCGAACTGCCGATGCGGGTAATGCCGCAGCCGACCAGCCTCGCGGTGTGGGATGCGCCTATATCGGCCGTGGCCGGCACGGAGTTCTCGATCAAGGTCGGCGCCAAGTCTGCTGCGAATGAAGTGCTGGCGGGCCGCGCGATCGAAGTTTGTGATTGCACCGGTGCCGTCGTCGGGCGTGGCATTCTTGGCGATGCGCCGCTCGACGGCACCGGCGCGCTCTACTGGACCGTCGTTCATGTGCCGGCGCCGCGGTCGGAAGGACCGGCGGACTGGACCGTGCGGTTTGAGGCGTGCGATCTCGACCTACCGCACGACGGCGCGGAGACATCATTCCGTGTTGCGGTGGTGCGTCCGCCCGAGCATGTGCTCAGCGTGAAGGTGGTCGAGCAGGCGACTGCCGTGCCGGTCCCGGAGGTTGAGGTTCGCCTCGGCGCTTATCGTGGCATCACCGCCGCGTCGGGGTACGCTGAAATCGCTCTGCCGAAGGGGCAATACGAGCTGCACGTCTGGAAAGTCGGCTTCGAAGCGCCGCCGCGGCCGGTCAAGATCGATGCGGACATTTCCATCGAAATCGAAGCTTTGGCCGTTTCGGAAGAGGATCCGGACGCCCGCTGGCGCATGTAAAAATTTGCCACTTGCGTACGGGCTCGTTGAAAATAGCAACTCTAGCATGACCTGCGGCGCTATTGCGCTTCTCATCGGCCGCCTCGATGATACTTTGCTTGCTCAGGAATTTGCGCTCGATCGGAGAGGAACGTCAGATGAAAAACGCTTCGGCTTTGTCTCTTGTGGCAGCGGTTCTTGCGATAGCCGGCGCGGCGCCGCCGAGCGCTCATGCGCAGAGCAACGTGCTGATCGGCAATGCCACCGCCGGCGACACCCAGGCAGCCGCAAATGACAAGCTCGGCGAGTTGATGACGAAGTACACCAACGGCAAGCTGAAGGCGTCCGCTCGGCACGGCCAGTCGCTCGGCAACAATGCGCAGATGGTCGCCGCGCTGCAGGCCGGGTCGGTCGCCGCGATGGTCCTGCCGGCGGGCTTCATTTCGTCGACCGTTCCCGAACTGTCGCTATTCGACCTGCCGTTCCTGCTGCCCGGCGCTCCGGCGCAGATCACGGCGTTTGCCGCGCAGAGCAAAGCCGCGGAGAGGATGAAGGAGGTCGCCCAGCAGAAGGGCATTCACGTCGTCGGCTTTCACGGCATCGGCCCGCAGAGCTTCCTGACCAAGTTCCCGGTCAACGCGCTCGCCGACATCCAGGGCAAGAAATTCCGCGTCATTCCGTCGCCGCCGCGCGTCGGCGCTTATCAGGACTGGGGCGCGGTGCCGCGGCCAATGGAATTCGGCGAGGTCTACACCGCGCTTGCAGCAGGGCACGCTTGACGGCATGGAGAACCCGCCCGACGTCATCTACAAGATCGAAGCTGCACGAGGTTGCGAAGTACTACACGATCACCGAGCATTTCGCCTTCGCGTCGGTCGTCATCTTCAGCAAGCGTTGGCTCGATGGGCAGCCGAAGGACGTGCAGGACGCGGTGCTGAAGGCCGGCAAGGAGACGATCGAGTTCGCCGACGGCGCCTATACCGCCTCGCAGCAGAGCAGCCTCGACGAAATGAGGAAGTCGATCTTCGTTACGACCCTCCCGGCCGCCGAACTTCAGAAGATGAAGGACCTGGCACGCAAGGGCGTCTGGGACCGCATGAAGAAAGACCCGCAGCGCGGACCGATGGTGCAGATGCTCGAAGAGGACGTCGCTCGCTTCGGCAAGAAGTAGGCTGTCTCCGTCATGAATGACGCCGACAGCCAAGGTCGGGGATGGCTGCCGCCGTTCGACCGCGCGATCCGCCGCATGACCCAGGCGGCGGACGAGGTCGCGGCGGTGGTCTGCGCCTTCCTGATCGTGGTCACCACGATTTCCGTGATCGTCTACCAGCGCGGCATCACCATCGTCTGGCTCGACGATGTCCTGCGCATGCTGCTGATCTGGCTGGTTTATCTCGGCTCGGTCTCGCTCTGCTTCCACAACGACCACATCGCCATGGATGCGATCTATCTGCGGCTGTCGACGCGCGCGCGCGCGAATGCTCAATTTCGCCATCGCGTTGCTCGGCATCGCACTGTGCGGCTACGTCAGCCAGGATCGGCATCCAGCAGCATGATGACGCGAGATCGGTTACGGCATCCTGCTGCCGAGCGGCTACCTTCCGTCCTGGCCGCAGACGCTCGCCATCCCGCTGTGCTTCGCGCTGATGACGGTGGCCTATCTCAGCTATCTCTATTCGGTTGTGACTAATCGCGACCAGCGCACCGCTTCCGACATCAACCGACGTGCCCGAAGGTCCGTAGCACGGTGCTGACCGTCATCGCGATCGGCGCGTTTGCGCTGCTGTTCCTCGGCATCCCGATGTGGATGATCTTCATGGTCATGGCGATCGCCGCCATGACCTGGCAGGGCGTCTCGATGGACGTCGTGGTGCAGGGCTTAACCGGCACCATCAACAACCTGGTCCTGCTGTCGGTTCCGGGTTTCATCTTCGCCGGCAGCGTCATGGGCCGCGGCGGCATGGCGACGCGGCTGATCAACTGGATTTCGTCGTTCCTCGGCCGGTGCCGGGCGGCATGGCGCTGACGACGGTCACCGCGGCCGAACTGTTCGGCGCGATTTCCGGCTCGAGCGCGGCGACGGTCGCGGCACTCGGCAACGTGCTCTACAGCGGGTTGCGGCGGCTCGGCTACGATGAGCGCTTCTCGCTCGGACTGATCACCTCGTCGGGCGCGATCGCCATTATCATCCCGCCGAGCATCACCATGATCCTGTTCTCGGTGATGACCAATGCGTCGGTCGGCAAGCTGTTCCTCGCGGGCTTCATCCCGGGCATCGTGGTCGGCATCTGTGCGGCGGTGTACTGCGTGTGGTACGCGCGGCGGCAAAAGATCACCGAAGGCCGCACTGGCGCCTGGCCGAGATGGTCCGCACCTCGCGCGAGGTAGTCTGGACGCTGGGCGCCCCCATCATCATCTTCGGCGGCATCTACGGCGGCTTCGCCACCCCGACCGAGGCCTCGATGCTGGTGTCGGTCTACGCCGTGCTCGTCAGCGTCTTCATCTATCGCGAGCTGACGTGGCGAGACGTCTGGGCAATCACCCGCGAGACCGCGCAGCTTTCCGCCAAGCTGTTCATCATCGTCGCAGCCGCCGGCGTGTTCTCCTGGGTGCTCGCCGCCGAGACCGTGCCGCAGACCATGGTCGGGTTCATCGACGGCCTCGACCTGCGACCGTGGATGGTGCTGCTGCTGATCAATCTGATTCTGCTGATCGTCGGCATGTTCATGGACCCGAATTCGGCAGTCGTGCTGTTCGCGCCGCTGCTGTGGCCGATCGCCCAGCATGCCGGTGTCGACCTGATTCATTTCGGCATCATCTTCACGGTCAACCTCGCGATCGGGATGTTTTCGCCGCCGTTCGGACTGAACATCTTCGTGAGCTGCAGCATCTTCAGGGTTTCGTCGTCGCGGGTGGTGAGCGGGCTGGTTCCGTTCTTCGTCGCCTACCTGATCGCGCTCGCCATCATTACCTACATCCCCAGACTGTCGTTGTTCCTGCCGGAGCTGCTGTTCAAATGAATCGTCTCCAAGGGTGCCGGGTCCTGATCCTGCATGGCCGCGATCTCACGGCGAGGTTGACCCGCAGGCCGTCGGCTCCGTACCATCCTGCAAATAACAAGAAGTGAGGTTCCGCCGTGGCGTCGAACTCGTTCAAGTCCCACACCGTCGCCGGCTGCTCGGTCAACGTGATGCGCGGTGGCAAGGGCGACCCGCTGTTGTTCCTGCACGGCGCCGGCGGGGCCGGCGTCTGGCTGCCGTTCATGGATAAGCTCGCCGAGCGCTACGACGTGATCGTGCCGGACCACCCCGGCTTTGGCCGCTCCGACAAGCCGGAATGGCTCGACGATATCAGCGACCTCGCATTCTTCTATCTCGACTTTCTGGCGGCGCTCGATCTCGACGGCGTACACCTGATCGGCAACTCGCTTGGCGGCTGGCTCGCGGCCGAAATCGCGATCCGCAACACGCAGCGTCTGCGCACGTTGACGCTGGTGAGCGCCGCGGGCCTGCACATTTCCGGCGTGCCGAAGGGCGACATCTTTCTGTGGACGCCGGAAGAACGGGTCCGCAACCTGTTCGTCGATCAGAAGCTCGCCGACCTGCGGCTGGCGATGCCGCTGACTGACGAGCAGATCGATATCGGGCTCAAGAACGAGCTTGCGACCGCCGATCTCGCCTGGAACCCGCGCTTTCACCACCCGCGGGTGCGAAAGTGGATCCACCGCGTCGACGTGCCGACGCTGATCGTCTGGGGCGACAACGACAAGATTTTCCCTGCCCGCTACGGCGAGGAGTATCACCGGCTCATCAAAGGCTCGCGGCTCGCCGTGCTGCCGGCCTGCGGCCACCTGCCCCATGTGGAGAAGGCGGATGCCTTCGTCGATCTGTTCACCCGGTTCGTCGAGGAGGACGCGCCATGAAGTTCTGCCTGTTTCACCTCATGCCCTATGCGCCGCTCGACCTGACCTTCGATCGGAAATATCCGACATCGTGGATGTCGCTGCCCAACAGCTACTACGATCCGAAGGAGGGCCATCTCCTTTACAACCGCTATCTCGACGAACTCGAACTGGGCGACCAGCTCGGATTCGACGTGCTGTGCGTCAACGAGCACCATCAGACTGCCTACGGCCTGATGCCGATGCCGGGCGTGCTGGCGGGCGCGCTGTCGCGGCGCACCAAGAACGCGCGCATCGCCGTGCTCGGCCGCGCGCTGCCGCTGATCAACAACCCGCTCAACGTCGCCGAGGAATACGCGATCCTCGACAATATCACCGGCGGCCGGCTGGTGGCGGGCTTCGTGCGCGGCATCGGCGTCGAATATCACTCGACCGGCGCGAATCCGGCGAAGTCGCACGAGCGTTTCCACGAGGCGCACGACCTGATCATCCAGGCCTGGACGCGGACCGGGCCGTTCGCGTTCGACGGCAAGCACTTTCAGTTCCAGTACGTGAACCTGTGGCCTCGGCCGTACCAGACAGCCGCATCCGCCGGTATGGATCCCGTCGCAGGGCTCCACTGAGACGATCGAGTGGGCCTCGCACCCGGACCGCAAGTACACCTACCTGCAGACGTTTAGCCCGGTGAGCGCGGTGAAGCGCTTCCACCACCAGTATGTCGAGGCGGCGGAGAAGCACGGCTACCAGGCCTCGCCCGACCGGCTCGGCTGGGCGCTGCCGATCTACGTTTCGGATACCGACGAAGTCGGCGCGGCGCGAGGCCAAGCCGCACATCGAGGCGATGTACAACAAGTTCCTGCGCATGCCGATCGAATATCTGCTGCCGCCTGGCTACACCTCGGCGTCGTCGATGAAGAAGCTGCGCGCGGCGAAGAGTTCGACCACGTCGGAGGCGCCGCCCGACTGCGACGAGTACATCCGTCGCGGGATGTTCATCTGCGGCAGCCCGGAGACCGTGCGGCAGACGCTCGAGTATCACCAGAAGGACATCGGCTTCAACGTGCTGGTGGCGATGATGCAGATCGGCAGCGCGCCTGCCGAACTGACGCAAAAGAGCATGCGGCTGTTCGCCGAAAAGGTGATGCCGCCGCTGCGCGACCCCGCCGGCGCGCCAAAGCTCGCGTTCGCGACGGCGAAGTAACCGGGCTCATCGCGAGTGCTGTTCTTCCGCGCTCTCAGTTGGCGACGGGGAAGAACTTGTCGAGCCAACCCTTGATCAGGTGCCGGGCGTAGGTGCCATCGCCGGCGAGCGGGAAGTGCGATACGCCCGTCATCAGAAGAAGCTCGGTCGGCTGTCCGGCTTTCTCGAACAGGCGCAGCGACTGCTCCGTCGGCGTGATGGTGTCGTCGGCGATATGCAGGAGCAGCAGCGGCCGCGGCGCGATCCTGGCCACCACGTCCTCGGCACGGAAATCGAACATGCTCTGCGCGGTGTCGGCCGTCACCTTGTCCTGCGCCTTGCTGGACAAGTGCACACGCAGATGCTCGGGGATCGGGACCACCTCCCAGCGTGATACCCACAGCGGCTCCCCGGTCTTCGCCTTGTGCTCGCGGCCGCGGGCCAGCATGTCGGTGAACTTCTTCCAATTCTCGGACCCCGGATGTTGGCCTTGGAACTTGCGCTCGCCATGGCCCCAGCCGCACGAAGAAATGACGGCGGCCACCCGTTCGTCGACGCCGCCGGTATAGACCGACACCGCCGCGCCAAAGCTGTGGCCGATCAGGCCGATGCGCCCGGCGTCGATCTCCGGCTGCGCGGCGAGCCAGGTCAGCGCATTGCGCGTGTCGGCGACCTGATCGAGGCATAGGACATATCCGCGCGTCCCGCCGGACTCTCCGCAGCCCCGGAAGTCGATCCGCAGCGCCGCATAGCCCCATCCTTCGAGCATGCGCGCCTGGATTTCGGCGTGGCTCTCGTCCTTGGAACCCATAAAACCATGCAGCACGATGAACGCAGGCAGCTTTGTACCGGGCTTGTGGCCATCGGGAATGTGCAGCACGCCGGAGATGTCGATATCGTCGGACTTGAAGCGAACCGCGCGTTCCATTCTTGCCTCTACGTTGAGTTCGTCGCCGCGAAAAGAAGGTAATCTGCAGAAGTTGCCAGTGATCAAGTCTAAGAATGTAAGGCGCGACGGCGGGCCGGAACGCCCGGCGCAAATTGCCGCCGCCCACATCCGGCCGCCGATCCGGGCTTTACGTTGTGCAGCATCGCCACCAGCTGATTGAGCGAGGAGATGCCGAGCTTCTGATAGGCCCGTTGGCGGTAGGTGATCACGCTGGTCTTCCGGATGTCGAGATCGAGTGCCGTACCTTCGATGGTGATGCCCGCAACGGCTCTGGCACAGACTTCACATTCGCGCTCGCTGAGACCTTCGGGAAGCGCGGCGAGGCGCTGCTGGATCGCGGCGAGCGTCATAGGTTGCGCATGACCCGAAACGGTGAGACGGGCCTCGTGCTGCAGCGTGGTCGCCAGGATCAGATTGGCCAGCGTGGCGAACATTTGCATTTCGGGCTGTGAAAAGCTTTGCCGCCGACGGCATCGATAGATGTTGAGCTGATAGAGAGCGTCCGCAGTCCGCCTGACGTAGCTCAGCCGCTCCCGAACGTTGGTCGCCTCGAAGCACTTCCGATATTCAAGATTTCTCGATATCGCCGATTCCCATCGTCACGAGGCACGGTTGCTCAAGATATTGCCGCCGTATGGCCAAGAGCGATGGATCGAAGTTGTGGCAACGCCCGACGAACTTGTCGATGTTCACCTGCGCTTCAGTCACTTTGGTGGCGCTTGCCGACGCCAGGCAATTGATTGAAGTTCCGCCGGGATACTGGAAGAGCGCCCAGTGGTCCACGCCGAGCATTTGCTCCAGCAGGTTGAAGCAAGCCTCTCCGTAGGCTTCCGTCCCCGCGGCGCTGATCACCTTGCCGAATCCGTCGGCGGGCAGCGTTATGCGTTCGCTCGAAGTCGCCGGAGAGATCACAAGCATGGCAGCCTCCTCCCGTCGTCACCTGCAATCTCGTCAGCTCTTGCCGGCTGATCATGGGCTCCGGCACGTGGCCGGGCTTGCGACGAATTTGTCGGACGACGCTATGCCACCTGCCAGTCCACTTCAAGCAACCACGTGGATTCGGCTCGCCGCCCACGCGCGTCTGTCGGCAACGATGAGGACATACGCGGGGACCGGGCAGCGGTAGGCTGATCCTTGTTGCACGATTGGAGCCGAGGTCATGACGCGCAAGAAGCCTCCTTTCCGGGCGGATCATGTCGGCAGCCTGCTGCGGCCGAAACACGTCCTCGACGCGCGCAAGCAGTGCGAGGCGAAACGCATCACGCCGGACGACCTTCGCCGTATCGAGGACGATGAGATCAAGCGCCTGGTGACGCGGCAGGAGGACATCGGCCTGCAGTGCGTGACTGACGGCGAGCTTCGCCGCGGCAGCTGGCACATGGATTTTCTGTGCAAGATTGGCGGGGTGCAGATCGCGCGGCACGCAGCTCCGGCCGTTCCGCGACGACAGGGGCGACGGTCGAGAACGAGTTACCAATGCCAAGGTGGTCGAGCGGCTGCATCTCGACCGGCCGATCTTCGGCGGACGACTTTGCGTTCCTGAAATCGGCGACGAAGGTCGTGCCGAAGCTCAGCATCCCGTCGCCCAGCATGCTCGACGGACTGGGCGCCGTTGCCGAGAACGGCGATATCTATCGCAGACCGCGAGGAATTTCTTCGCGACCTCGTCAAGGTCTATGCAGAGCAGATTCGCCTTCTGGGACAGGCCGGTTGCACCTATCTGCAGATCGACGACACGATGTTCGCGATGCTCGCCGACCAGAGCTATCGCAACAAGATCCGCGCGACCTCGGGCGATCCCAGCCAAAGGCACCTGACGTACATCCGGCTGATCAACGAAGCGGTCGCGAACCGTCCGCCGGATATGACGGTGTGCGTGCATACCTGCCGCGGCAATCATCGCTCCGCCTGGGCCGCATCGGGCGGCTACGATCCGGTCGCCGAGGCGGTGTTTACCGGGCTCGACGTCGACGGGCTGTTTCTCGAATATGACGATGATCGCTCCGGCTCGTTCGAGCCGCTGCGCCATGTGCCCAAAGGCAAGATCGTCGTGCTCGGCCTCGTCACCAGCAAGCGGGGCCGGCTGGAGACAAAGGACGAGCTCAAGCGCCGGATTGACGAGGCGGCCAAGTTCATCGACTTCGACCAACTCTGCCTCTCTCCGCAGTGCGGATTTGCCTCTACGCTGGAAGGCAATCTGCTTACGGAGGACGAGCAGTTTGCGAAGCTGCAGGTCGTGGTGGAGACCGCCAGGGATGTGTGGGGCACTGCCTAGCCGGCGGACCCGGGCGCATCGTGATGTTGTGCGTCACCGGAGCCCTCGTCTCGGCGTGACCGGTGTCCTAAGGAATTAGGACAGACGGTCGCCTGGTTACAGCCCATCTTCGGACCAGCAAGCGGTTACAAGCGCGGCCTGAGTTCGAGCCATAGGGAGGGAAACATGGAAATCGGCGTGTGCCTGCCGACGAAGGCGAATTCTTGGGAAGTCGTCAAGCGGGCCGAGGAACTCGGGTTCTCGCATGCGTGGTTCTATGACACGCACCTGCTGAACGCCGAAGTGTTCGCCGCCATGGGCGCCGCGGCCGTGAAGACCTCGAAGATCAAGCTGTGCGCCGGCGTGCTCATCCCTTCGAACCGCATTGCCCCGGTCGCCGCCAGTGGGCTCGCAACGCTCAACGCGCTTGCGCCTGGCCGTATCATCTTCGGGGCTTCGACCGGCTTCACGGCAAGGCGCACGATGGGACTTGGTCCGGTGAAGCTGGCCGACCTCGAAGAGTACGTGAAGGTCGTCGAGGGGCTGCTTCATGGCAAGGTCGTCGAATGGAAGGGTGAGGGTAAGACCAACAAGGTCGCGTTCCTGAACCCGGAGCAGGGGCTGATCAACATCAAGGATCCCATCCCGACGTTCCTGTCGGCATTCGGCCCCAAGGCGCGCAAGCTGACCGCGAAACTGGGTGCGGGCTGGATCGGCAGCGTGACCTGGCCGCAACGCGAGCAGGAAGAAATCAACGAGATGCGAAAGTATTGGGCCGAGTTCGGTCATGCGTCCGACAAGTTCTACGCCTCGCTGGGCTGTGGCGGCTGTGTGCTGGACGAAGGCGAGCCGGCCGACAGCCCACGCGCGATGGCGCAGGCCGCGCCTTATGCGGCGATCGCCTTCCACAATCTGGTGGAGGAGGACCAGTTCGGTTCGATCTTCCCGATCGGTCCATACTTCCCTTTCAAGGAGAAGCTCGAGGAGTATCGCAAGGTCTACATGAGCTACAAGCCCGACGACGCCCGCTACCTGAGCAACCACCGCGGCCACCTGATGTACCTTCGACCCGAGGAGAAGCACATCACAGCGGATGTCATTGGCAAGCTCTCGTTGACCGGTACGCAGGCTCAACTGGTCGAGCGTCTCCAGGGCATCAAGGCGCTGGGGTATCAGCAGGTCGCGATCAACATGATCCCCGGCCAGGAAAACGACATGCTGCAGCGCTGGGCCAACGTCATGGCGAAGATCTAACAACGGCGCGGCCGTTCGGACCGCAGCCCAAGCTCGCCCACCGATTTCAGGGAGGAAAACATGAAGGTGCGTCGCGTCGTCACCGGCAATACCGGGAGCAAATCGGCCGTCGTATCGGACGGTCCGTCGCCGAGAAGCCGGGATTTCGCCAGCATTCCCGGCCAGTCCTCGACCCTCATCTGGTCGACGTCCAGCACGCCTGCCGTGCCCCACGACGGCAGGGACGTCATCAGTGCGGCAAGCACCTATGTGCCGGGAACCGGCGAAACGCGGCTGATGGTCGTCACCTTTGCGCCCGACTCCGTGATGATGAGCAAGGACTTCAACCCGGCCGCCGCCGGGGCGGAGTTCATGGCGGAGCTTCCCGATCTTGCGGCGACGTTCGAGCCGGACAATCCGGGCATGCACACGACCGACACGGTCGACTACGGGATCGTGCTCGATGGCGAGGTGTGGCTCGAACTCGACGACGGCAAGCAGGTGCACCTGAAGCCGCACGACATCGTCATCCAGAACGGGACGCGTCACGCCTGGCGCAACAAGACCGACAAGCCCGCCAAGATCGCCTTCGTTCTGATCGGGGCCCGCCGCCAGGGCTGAGGCATGCACGGCTTTGACCTTAAGGGGAAAGTGGAATGGCGTTCCTGGTGCATGCGTTAGGTCATGTGCAGATCAATGTCCGTGATCCGGGTGCGGTCATCAAGGATGCGAACGAAATCCTGGGCTTGCATGTCACGCATCGCGGCGTCGATCAGACGTGGCTCAGTTCGAATGGCCGCGCCGCCGAGCTTGTCTTGCGCCATTCGAGTGACGATTTCAGCGTATCTGATCGGCCTCGAGGCGCTCACCGCCGACGCTGTCGATGCGGCCGCTTCCAGAGTCGAAGCGGCCGGTTGCCGAATACTGTCCCGGCAACCGAGCCTCGGCTGCATGGATGCCGGCATCACGTTCGGCACGCCCGAGGGACTGCGCTTCGAGATTCACACGCCGATCCGTAACGTGCTCTATGACCGGCGGCATCCGACGATCGGCGTCGGTCCCAATCGGATCGACCACGTCAATTTCATCACACCCGATCCGGCGGCAACGCGGGATCAACTTGCTCGCATCGGCGGCCTTAAGTTGTCCGAACGGCTTGTCAACGACAGCCTGAGCTGGATGTACGGCGGCAACCGGCAACACCACATTCTGGGCGTTGTGAAAGGGCGCGTCGGGCTTCACCATTATTCGTTCGAACTGCCCGATTTCGGCTGCTATCTGAAGCTGGGCGATCTGCTGGATCGGGCCGGCAAGCAGCTATTGTGGGGGCCCGGCAGGCATCGCCCCGGCGACAACACCTACGCCTATTATCTGGATGCGAGCGGCGCCATGATCGAGTGCTCGGGCGCAATGGCGCTCATCGCCGACGACGCCGATTTCGTTCCGCACGTGATCACCAACCTCGAACGCCCGGGCAACGTGCGCGCAATGAACGTGTGGGGGACACCGGCTCCATTGGAGTGGCGGGAATTTCATTTCAAATTTGATAGTCCACAATAGCTTCGCGTCGGACGCTGCCAGGCGTAACGTCGCGCCGCTGTTGCGCCGATGGTGAGGTGATCGTGAAAACTGTTGTGCTGCGAAGGCCGGGTGGACCGGAAGTCCTGGAGACGATCGAACAATCTTTGCCTCCGGTCGGCCCAAACGATGTCCTGATCAGAACCAAAGCGATGGGCGTCAGCCGCCCGGATATCCTCATCCGCAAGGGGGTCTACTCATGGATGCCGCCGCTGCCGGCGAGTCCAGGTAACGAATTGACCGGTCTCGTCGAGGCGGTCGGAGACGGGGTGACCCAAGTCCGACCGGGGCAAGCGGTGCTGCTCAGCGCGCGCGATCTGCCGGTGCGCGGAGGATGCTATACCGAGTTCATCAGCGTGCCCGCGGACGCGGTTTATCCGCTGCCCGATGGGGTCGATCTCGATCAGGCTGTGGTGCTGCCGACCTACCTTGTCGCCTATGCGATGTTGCACGACATGGGCTTTCGCCCCGGCGTGCGCAGCGTCTTCATTTCCGGCGCCGCTGGCGGCGTGGGTGGGGCGCTGGTCGAACTCGCGAAGGCGGAAGGACTTCACGGTCATCGGCAGCGCCGGGTCGGAAGCCAAGGCGGCGCATGCGCGCTCGCTCGGCGCCGACGATGTTGTCGACTACAGGTCGGAGAACCTGGAGCAGCGTGTCCTCGCGCTGACCGGCGGCCGCGGCGTCGACATCGTGTTCGATCATGCCATCGCCCGCAACTTTGCAGACCTGCTATCGATGCTGGCCGATTTCGGCACGCTCGTGTTCTACAACGTCCACACGCCAATGCCTGAGCACGATGTGTTTGGCCGGATGCGGGAGTTGTCCACGCGGAGCCCGGCGCTCCGGTGCTTCAATATTCACAGCTACGACCGCAATCCGGCGGAGCGCAGACGTTTGACCCGCTGCGTGATCGAACTGTTCGCCGAGGGGAAGATCAATCCACGGGTCGGCGCGCGGCTGCCGCTCTCGGAGGCGGCAGAGGCGCACAGAATGCTGGAGGCCGGTTCGATCACTGGCAAGATCGTACTCCGCCCATAACGGGCGAAGCCGAAAGCTGGCCGACCCGCCTGCGCATCCGAGGACGCAGCCGAGCCGCTTTTGTGGCCGCCTTCAACAGATTGTGATTCACGCAGGCGGAGCGCTGGGGTAATCCGACCGGCGCTGCGATGCCGAGGATTTGTCGAAACCGTGTGCAGACTTTCTTCAGACGCGGCGCGAGATACGGGTAACGAACGTCAGCCAAGTGCAACAGGATCGATTCAGAGGCAGTCGTGCTCATATTTTGGTATGGCGCAAAAGATGAGTTCCGAGTCACATGCCAAGCGATTCTATTCGGAGAGCGCCTCGGGAGTTCAACGCATGGCGCGCGCGTTTTTTAGCGCGGAGTTTTATTGATGAGAATGTCGATCGTTACGGCCGTTCTATTCGGCCTCACTGCTGGCGTTGCACTAGCCCCGAGCGCGCTCTCGCGAACCGACCAGGTTCGCACGATCTACGGGCCACCGAAGATCGCGAAGCATCAGGCGATCCAGGATGAACTGCGCGACCGCCGTATCCTGGAACAGATCCGCACGTTGCTCAGCCCCATTCGTCTGCCACGTCAACTGAATCTCGAAATAAGAGGTTGCGACGGCAAGGTCGACGCCTTCTACGACGACGGTACGGTGACGCTCTGTTACGAATACGTGGAACTCATCCAGCGGCACGCGCCCAAGGTGAGCACGTCCGAAGGCATTCCGCGAGCGGATGCGATCGTCGGCTCCATTGTCGATACGCTGCTACATGAAGTCGGGCATGCGGTCTTCGACTTGCTCGAAATCCCGGTCTTCGGACGCGAGGAAGATGCAGCTGATTTCTTCTCCGTCTACCTGCTTGCGCAGTTCCCGCCCGACGACGCGCGCCGCCTGATTCAAGGTGCTGGATTTGTGCTGGCCAGCGAAGCCAAAGCGGCGCTTGCGGGGCCGCTGACGCGCTCGACGCTTGCCAGCGAACACGGATTGCTCGCCCAACGCTATTACAATCTGTTGTGCATGGCGTACGGGTCGAATCCCAAGACTTTCGCCGATGTGATTTCAACGGGCGGGCTGCCGAAATGGCGCGCCGAAGGTTGCGACGACGAGTTTGCGATGCTGCAGCGCGCATTCCGCAAGCTGATCCTTCCCTATGTGGACGAGGTCATGATGCGCGACGTGCTCGCTAAGATTTCGCTTCAACTGGAGTCCCTCGATTCCGCCGACCGCCGTTCTCGATCCGCCGCCACTCGGAGAACCCGAGGTCTACGTGAAGTGAAAACCGGTCCGCGGACGGTTCCACGGTGGGGGTGAGTCGGTCTCTCCGTATCCGGACACTTCCTATTTCGGGGCCCGGTGTTGGCCGCGGCGGCCGACCTGTCGTCGAGCCGATTCGAGCGAACGCCCCGGGGGCAATGTCCCTGGGATTTTCGGGCCTCGCCGTTAAGGATAGGCGTTAGTCTCCGCTTAGATACACAAGCTCTATTTTTTCGGCACGGACCGACTTTTCCGGAGGCACTTTTTGACGGAAGAGCGCGTTCGTGGTAGCGTCCAAACGTCGCGGTCGATTGGAGTCCGTCTAAGGCCCCGGTGGCACTAGTATTTTATCGAAACCTTACCAGGGGCCCTGCCGGGCAAAACCAACAACCATCGGAACTGCCTTCGTGATCGTACCCACTTCGCGCGGTTTCAGGCCGCGCCCGGTTGTCACCCGCGACGACGCCGATAACGCAATCCGATGGACGGAAGGGGAACGGCTTAACCACCTTCTCGTGGAGGCGTGCACCCGCTTCGCTGATCGCGACGCTGTCTCCATCGGCGACGCCGTCATCACCTATGGCGAGCTCGACCGCCGCGCCAACCAGGCCGCCCGCCACCTGATCGCGCAGGGCCTCAAGCCCGGCGGCCGGGTCGGTCTGCTGTTCGACAAGTCGGTCGATACCTACGTGGCGATGCTAGCGGTACTGAAAGCAGGCGCCGCCTACGTGCCATTCGACGCTGCGTTTCCCAACGAGCGCATCCGCTTCATCATCGACGACGCCGAAATCGCGATGATCGTGTCGACGTCTGGCTTCGCGCGGAGGTTGTCCTCGTTCGACGTGGGCAAAGTGTTCGTCGATTCCGACAAGCAAGAGATCGACGCGCGGTCCCCAGAAGGTTTCGACGTGCAGGTGGCGACCGACCCGGTCTGCTACATCATCTACACGTCCGGCACGACGGGCAATCCGAAGGGCGTTGCCATCGCGCATTCGAGTATTTGCAATTTCGTTCGCGTCGCGGCCGAGCTGTACGGGTATGAGCCGCGCGACCGCGTCTATCAGGGCATGACGATCGCCTTCGATTTTTCGATCGAAGAAACCTGGGTGCCGCTGATGGCCGGCTCGGCTCTGGTGCCGGGCAAGCCCGGCCAGACGCTGATGGGCGACGAACTCGCTGATTTCCTGCGCGCGAACCGCGTCTCCGTGCTGGCGTGCTGCCCGACGCTGCTTGCGACCATCGAGGAAGCCGTGCCCCAACTGCGCATCCTCCTGGTCGGCGGCGAGGCCTGCCCGCACAATCTCGTGGAGCGCTGGGCCCGGCCCGGCCTGACGATCCTGAATTCATACGGCCCGACCGAGGCGACCGTCACCGCGACACTGACCGAACTCAGGCCGGACAAGCCGATTACCATCGGCATTCCGCTCCCGACCTATTCGATCGTGATACTCGACCCGGCCGAAGACAAGATCGCCGAGGCAGGGCAGCTTGGTGAGATCGGAATTGCCGGGGCGGGTCTCGCGCTCGGCTATGTCAACCGCAGCGAATTGACCGCCAAGAAATTCATCCCTGATTTTCTCGGTCTAGAAAGCAATCCTTCTCGACGCATCTACCGAACCGGCGACCTGGGATGCGTCAATGAAGAGGGCGAGATCGAGTATCACGGCCGCATCGACACTCAGGTCAAGATTCGCGGGTACCGCATCGAGCTGAATGAAATCGAGGCCGCGCTTCTCGACCTCCCCCAGATTGCGCAAGCCGCGGTCACGACCTACGAATTGGAGCCGGGCTCCGTTGAGATTGTGGGCTACTACGCGTTCAAGCACGATGCGACTCTGCGCTGCCACGAAATCCTGCAGTCGCTTCGTGCCAGGCTGCCGGCCTACATGGTGCCGGCCTACATGGAAGAGCTGGCGGCGATTCCGCTGACGCTCAGCAACAAGGCCGACTACAAGCGGCTGCCGAAGCCGAATTCACGGTGTGTTGCCTCCGGCACGAACTTTGTCCCGCCGAAGTCCGACAGCGAACGTATCATCGCGCAAGCGCTCGCGAATGTGCTGCAGGTCGAGCGCATATCCACCGAAGATCATTTCTTCGAAGATCTCGGCGCCAACTCCCTGCTGATGGCGAGGTTCGCATCGCAGATCCGCAAGAGCTCTGGGATGTCGAACGTTTCGATGCGCGACATCTACCTGAACCCGACGATTGCGACACTGGCCGCGCATCTCGATTCGTCGATCGAAGGCTTCATCGCGACGAGGCCGGAGCCGTTCCACATCCCGTCCAACCGGTCTTACTTCACCTGCGGGGCGCTACAGCTCGGGTTCTACGCGGCCTACGCGCTGCTTATCCTCTGGATGCTCGAGGTCGGTTTCACCTGGGCGATCGCTGCGGAGGGGCTGGGGGAGCTCTACGGCCGAGCCGTCGTGTTCGCCGTCGCATCCTTCGTCGCGCTGACCGCAGTGGCGGTGATCGCCAAGTGGACGCTGATCGGGCGCTTCAAGCCCGAACCGATCCCGATCTGGAGCTTCGCCTACTTCCGCTTCTGGCTCGTCAAGACCCTGATGCGCGGCTCGCCGATGGCGATGTTCGCGGGCACGCCGATCTACAACGCCTACCTGCGGATGATGGGCGCCCGGGTCGGCCGCAACGTCGTCATCAACAGCGGGCTCACGCCGGTCTGCGCCGACATGTTCGCGATCGGCGACAACTCGATCCTGCGCAAGGACAGCGTCGTCCTGTGCTATCGCGCGCAGTCGAACTTCATTCACATCGGCCCGGTCGAGCTCGGCAAGAACGTGTTCGTCGGCGAAGCGAGCGTAATCGACATCGACACCGCGATGGGCGACGACACGCAGCTTGGCCACTCCTCGTCGCTGCAAAGCGGCCAGCGCGTGCCCGACGGGAAGCGGTTCCACGGTTCGCCGGCGGTCGAGACCAACTCGGACTTCTGCCCGATCGAACGGACGGAGCGCGGCGGGCTCCGCAGCGGCCTCTATTCGGCGTTCGCACTCGTGTCGCTTCTTCTGGTCGCCATGCCGCTGCCGTTCCTGGCCGTCCGGCTTTGGAACCAGTATTCGGACGCCCTCGGGCTGAGCTTCAGCGCGTCATGGCCCTCGCTGCTCGGGACGGCGACGGCGCTGTTCTTCACCGCTCTGGCGCTCGGGCTGGCATCGATCTACGTCGTGCCGCGGCTGTGCATGCTGTTCCTGACGCCCGGCAGGGTCTATCCCATGTTCGGTTTGCACTACCTGCTGCAGGGCATCATCAGTCGGGGCAGCAACTCGCATTTCTTCTGCGTCCTGTTCGGCGACAGTTCGTTCATCGTGACATACATGCGCTACGTCGGCTGGAAGCTCAACACGGTGCTCCAGACCGGATCGAACATGGGCACCAACCAGCGGCACGACAATCCGTTCCTGTGCAACATCGGCAGCGGGACGATGGTTTCCGACGGCCTGTCGATGATCAATACCCATACGTCGGCCACGTCGTTTCAACTTCTCGAATCGAAGATCGGCGAGAACAACTATCTCGGCAACGACATCTTCTATCCGCCGAATGGCCGCACCGGTGCGAACTGCCTGCTCGGCACCAAGACCATGATCCCGGTCGACGGTCCGTTTCGCGAGAACGTCGGTCTGCTCGGCTCGCCGGCCTTTGAAATCCCGCGCATGGTCGATCGCGACCGTGACATGAACGCGCGATTCGACGAGGCCACGCGGCTCGCCCGGCTGCGCCAGAAGAATGCCTACAACTTCGTTACGGCGGCGCTGTTCCTGGCAAGCCGCTGGCTGGTGCTGATTGCGGCGATCGTGCTGTGGCAGGCCGCGCTCGGACAGTACGCCAGCCTCGGCCTGTTTGCGCTGTTCGCCGCGGCCGTCGTCACCATCGCCGGGCAACTCGCGTTCTTCATCACACTCGAACGCGCCAGTCTGCGCTTCAGGCGGCTCGAGCCGAAAATCGTCTCCATCTACGATCCCTATTTCTGGTTCCATGAGCGGCACTGGAAGATGTCGGAATCGCCGATTACCGGGCTGTTCTCCGGCACGCCGTTCCGCGGCATGGTATATCGCGCATTGGGCATGAAGGTGGGGCGGCAGGTGTTCGATTGCAGCCGCACGGTCACCGAACGCACGCTTACCGAGGTCGGCGATTACGCAAACCTCAACGAAGGCTGCGTGCTGCAGGCGCATTCGCTTGAAGAAGGCGTGTTCAAGTCCGATCACATTCGCCTCGGCAAGGGATGTTCGATCGGTCCGAGCGCCTTCGTTCATTATGGCGTCACCCTGGGCGATCACGTCGTGCTCGACGCCGATTGCTTCCTGATGAAGGGCGAAGTGCTCGACTCTCATACGAGTTGGCGTGGCAACCCGGCCAAGTTGATTCGTCGGGCCGCACACGACGCCGCGGTTCCCGCCGGCGAGAACGCGGCGGCCGCACCCTGCGCGACGGACGAGTACGCCCCGAGCATCGCGGCAGAGTGACGCCAGCCATGCGCCGGTCCGCCGGTTCGGGTCCGCGCGACGGCCAAAGCGGCGACGTTGAGCTCAGGGCCGTCACTGCCGAGAACCGCGAGGCGGTGATCGCACTCGAGCTTGCTCCCGAACAAGAGGACCTGGTCGCGGACAACAAGTATTCGCTCCGTGAGGCGCGGCGCGAACCCGATTCGCATCCGCGCGCCGTCTATGCCGGCGATCGCGTCGTCGGTTTCCTGATGTACGAGGTGACCGGTCGAAGGAATCGTAAGGAGGCTTCGATCTACCGGTTCATGATCGACCGCAGGCAGCAGGGCAGGGGCTATGGCCGCGCCGCGTTAAGCCGGGCCATCGACGAAATCTGGGCGATTCCGCACATGACCAGGATATCGATCAGCTACATGCCGGAAAATCCGGTCGCCAAGCAGTTCTACGCCAGTCTCGGCTTTGTCGAAGTGGGGCAGGACGAGGACGGCGAGATGATTGCGGAAATCAGCACGCGTCCGGCGTCCGGCTCGCAAGGTTGAATCAACTCACCGGCATCAGAGAGATTTGGCTGGGGGACTAGGATTCGAACCTAAATTCTCGGAGTCAGAAGTCCGATGTTCTACCATTGAACTATCCCCCAACGCGTCGCGGGTCGCCTTGCGGCGCCGGGCCGGGCCCGGCAGGTCCGCACGTTCGTCTGGCGAAATCGCGCTGGAATGGCGTGGATATAGGCGGATTCAGGTGCGCGGTCTACCCCCGGACCGGAAGGAGGCCGAGGATCGAGATCCGCCACTTCCTCGCCGCAGGGCATCGGGCGGTTGTCCGGAGCGCGGCGTCCTGTCCATCGGAAAGCCATGATTTGTTTCTTGTTTTTTAACGCCGTCGTTCTTAAAAACATCATTAACGGGGAATCTGGGTTGTGGGTATGCGGGCAATCACCTGGGCGGTCTCCGCTCTTGGCTTGTTCTACCTTTCCGCGGCGCCGGCGCAGGCCGCCGCCTTCGTGCTCGGCGACAGCCTGGGGCTGGGTGTCTCGCGCGCCGGCAACCTCAAGAACCTCTCCAAGATCAGCATCCACATCCGCGGCAAGAAGATGCAGGAGCAGATCGCCAAGACCCCGGAGGGGTCGACGGTCTTCCTGGTGCTGGGCACGAACGACGCGGAAGGCAGCCTCGCCCGGCTGGACAAGCACATCGACGACATCGTTCAGGCGATGGAGCGCAAGAACATCACGCTGATCTGGCTCGGGCCGCCGTGCGTGCGCAAGGCGTGGGATACCCGCGCACTCGAACTCGACAACATGCTGAAAAGCCGGTTTGCGAACACCGCAGTGCGCTATGTCAGCATGCGAGACGACGTGATGTGTTCGGGCGCCTTCCACGAGCGGGACGGCGTCCACCTGAAGATGAAGGGCTACGCCTACATGTGGGAAAAGGCGCGCAGTGCGTCGGGCTTCGCGGTTGCCGCCGAGGACGCCGAGCCTGAGCCTGTACGGACCGGTTCGACCAAGAAGCGCGCCACGATCCAGACGGCGTCCGTCGGCACGACGCTGAAGATCGCGCCTATCGGTTCAGCGAAAAAGGCCGAGCGCATCCCGCTTCCGGTACCGCGAAAGCCGTTCCGCAATGATCGGCCGCGCTGACGATCCTGCGCGGGTTCATTTCAACAGCTGCTCTTTACGGACCCCCGATGGTGGCTTGGCCATGAAGATGCGTCGGGCGGCCCGGCAGAAGGTTGCTCGGTTCGGAGCGATCGCGAGGACGGTCCACGCATTGGCATTGTTTTTTTGTGCCCTTGCCATATCGCCGGGCGACGTTTTTCCCGCGGCGGTGGCACAGGACGCGAAGGCGAAGATCGCCTTCATCGGCAATTCGACGGCGGATGGCCTGTGGGGCGGATTCTCGGCGCTCGTTCCCCGCAATTCCTGCCTGAAGGGCGGTGTCGAACTCGGCCGGTTTGCCAAGAACAGCACGGGCCTCACCCGTCCCGAAAAATTCAACTGGCCGGACGAGGCGAAGCGCATCGGCGACAGCTTCAAGCCGGGGCTGTTCGTCATGTCGCTTGGCCTGAACGACCGCCAGTCGGTGGTGGTCGGCGGCAAGGTCACGCTCGACAACTCGCCGGACTACCCGGCCAGATACAAGGAACGCGTGACCGCTTTGCTCAAGAGCGTCGCCGCCAGCCGGGCCAGCCTGCTCTGGATCGGCCTGCCCGCCATGCGCGACGCCGCGCCCGACCGCGATGCACGCGAGAAGAACAAGATGTTCGCCGAGGCGATCGCCGAATTCGGCGACCCGACGCTCCAATACGTCCCGCCCTGGCGGCTCAACCCGACCGGTGACGACAAGTTCGCGTCCTTCGGCCCGGACCAAAACGGTAAAATCATCCAGATCAGGGCCTCCGACGGGGAACATTTCACGCCGGCAGGGGAAATGCTGGTAGCTGCCTATCTATTGCCTAAAATGACCGCAACTCTCCTCAGCCGGGGCGCCAAGCTGGGCGACGCTTGCGCAAGTTGATGGGGACTGCGGGGGATGGGGATCGGCCGGTTTCTCGGCATGACGGCCATCTTGTTGGTCGGCGCCGCCAGCGCTGGCGGCCTCTATCTCGGTTGGGACGACGTTTCTGCCTTCCTCGGGCGTGAGCCGGTACTGGAAGGTGTCCGCAAGCCTTTGTTTCCCAAACAGGAAAAATCGGAAGACCGCATCCGCACGGCGGCCGTAACGCCTGTGGGCGTCGAACCGGCCGCGCCGTTGGAGGTTGCGACCGCCGGTGGTCCGACCATGGTCGCCGCTTTGGGGCCCGTGCCCAGCAGTCGAATGCTGCCCAGCCCCGGGACTGAGCTCGCCCCACACGAATCGCAGTTGTCGGCGCTTGAAACGCGGCCAGACGGAGCGTCCGCCGGGCTTGCCGAACCCGAGGACGACGGCGACGTCACGCCGACCCTGGAGGGCCGGTTGAAGCGCGGCCCCGGCAAGCGGGGCATCGTCATCCTGCAGATCGGCGACAGCCACACCTCGGCCGACTTCCTCACCGGCGAACTGCGCCGGCGCCTGCAGGCGCGCTACGGCCGCGGCGCTCCGGGCTACGTCACCGCCGGCCACCCGCATATCGGCGTCCGCTCGTCGACGCTGAAGATCACCGCGTCCGCCGGCTGGACCTACAAGTCGCTGCAGAAGGTCGATGCCGTGCCGTCGGAGTTCTGGCTCGTCCGGCTACAATGCGATCGCGACGGCGGCGGGCGAGACGATGACCTTCGCCAACGACCGGCCGGTGAATTTCGAGATGATCGAGATCGGGGTGCTGCGCCAGCCGGGCGGCGGCAAGATCGACGTCAAGCTCGATGGTGTCGTGGAGACCAGCTACGATCTGTCCTCGCCGAAGGCGGAGCCGGTCGTCATCCGGCTGCTGCCGACGCGCGGCGCGACCGAGCGAGTGCGCGATATCTCGATCACGACCACCGGGCGCGGACCGGTGACCGTCGCCAGCGTCGCGATCTACAACAAGCAGAGCGGCCTCACCTTCAACAGCATCGGCTATCCGGGCGCGCAGGCGAGCTTCGTCAACAAGTTCAACAACAAGCTGCTGGCCAACGACCTGATCCGGATCAATCCGCAGATCGTCATCCTGTCGTTCGGCACCAACGAGGCGTCGAACGAGAGCCTGGACCTGAACAATTACCGCAACAGCTACGAACGCATCCTCGACAAGATCAAGACGACGCTGCCCGAAGCCACGGTTGTGGTGATCGGCCCGCCGGACTTCGCCGAACTGCCGGCGGCCTGCCGTAAGAGCGGCGCCGCGCCGGCGACCTGCGGCCGCGCGCCCGCCAATGGGAACGGTGCATCGCAGGGCGGCGAGTGCGCCTGGCGGACGCCGCCTCGGCTGCAATCAGATCCGCGAAGTGCAGCGCGACATTGCGGAGCGTCACGGGCTCGTCTATTGGAATTGGGCCTCGATCATGCCGCAGGAATGCGGTGCGCATCGCTGGTACTCGGCGTCACCGCCAGCTCATGGCCAAGGACCACGTCCATTTCACGATCGAGGGTTACAAGAAAAGCGCCGACCAGTTCCTCAACACTCTGATCCCCGTTATCGAAAAGGTACGGGTAGGAGCAAATGTTATTTCCAACAATTGAGTTTGCGATTTTCTTTGCGCTCGTCTTTCCGATCACCTGGCTTCTCGAACAATCACAACACCACCAAGAAATGGTTCCTGGTCGCGGTCAGCTACGTCTTCTACGCGTTCTTCCGAGCCGATTTCACGCTGATTCTGTTCGGCCAGCTCGGTGATCAATTTCGCGCTGGCGCTCTGGCTCGGATCGCTTGCCCGACGGCGTCGCGCGCAAGCGCCGTGCTCTGGCTCGGGATCGTCGCTCAATCTCTGCGTGCTGGCGGCGTTCAAGTACTACAACTTCTTTGCCGCCTCGCTGATGAACGCGGCGTCAAGGCTTCGGCTGGAACGCTCAACATCCGCTTTCTTCGAGGTCGGACTGCCGATCGCGATCTCGTTCCTGACCTTCCACGCGCTGTCCTACATCATCGACGTCTACCGGCTGTAAGCTCGCGCCGACGCGATCGCTGGTCGACATCCTGCTCTACATCAGCTTCTTTCCGCATCTGGTCGCCGGCCCGATCGTGCGCGCCAAGGCCTTCCTCGAGCAGACGGTGCGCAGGTCCGATCCGAACGACATCCGGCTCGGCATGAGCGTGTTCCTGATCGTCGGCGGCCTGTTCAAGAAGGTCGATCGTCGCGAACTACCTGTCGACCGACTTCGTCGACGGCGTCTTCCGCAGCCCGACCGAATATTCGCGCCTCGACCTCTTGTTCGGCATGTACGCCTACGCGCTGCAGATCTATTGCGACTTCAGCGCCTATACCGACATCGCGATCGGCGTCGCCAACCTGCTCGGCTACCGCTTTCCGCAGAACTTCAACCAGCCGTACCGCGCGTTGTCGGTGCAGGACTTCTGGCGGCGCTGGCACATCACGCTGTCGACCTGGCTGCGCGACTATCTCTACATCCCGCTCGGCGGCAACCGCGGACGGCACCTGGTTCACCTACCGCAACATCCTGATCACCATGCTGCTCGGCGGCCTGTGGCATGGCGCCAGCTGGAATTTCGTGATCTGGGGCGGGCTGCATGGCGTGGCGCTGGTGGTCGAGCGGCTGCTCGGTGTGACGGGTGAGCCCGGTCACCAAAGCCGCATCCCGAAGGTGCTGTGGTGGTTCGTCACCTTCCATTTCGTCTGCCTGACCTGGGTGTTCTTTCGAGCCTCGGATTTCGACACCGCGATCGCCTACCTGACGACGCTCGTGTCAGGCGAAGCCGATCTTCAGCACGACGATCACCCCGCTCGTCGCGGTCATGCTGGTGCTCGGCGCGCTGACGCAGATCATTCCGGACCGTTGGTTCGAGCAGCCTGGAGGCGCTATTACGATCGCGCGTCGCTCGTCGTGAAGGTCGCCGTACCTTTCGTGGTGATCTTCCTGATCGCGGTCGCTGCGCCGGGCGGCGTGCCGCCGTTCATCTACTTCCAGTTCTAGGAGCGGCTCTTGAGCATCTCAGATCCCGACCACATGCCGACGACGCAGGGTTTGCCGCAGCAACGTCCACTATTGACGACCTCGGTGGTGATCTACGCAACGCTCGCGCTGCTCGCCGTCACCATTCCTCGTGGCCTCGTCAACTGGGCGAAAAACTTTGAGCCGAGTGCGCCGCAGCAAGTTGTATTGCAGATCGCCGAAGCGATCTCGGTCGCGTCTCATCGCATTGGAGCAGACCGGGCATTCGGCGAGGCCCGCGAGCTGTTCTTACGGGTAACCGGCAAGCGCGAAGACTGATGCGTCGTCAGGAGGAGCGCTTCGCGCGGCGCGGCCTTACGGTTTGATCAGTTCGCGCGCCCGATCGACGATCGGCTTCGGCGTGGCGTAGAGCTTCTCGACGATATCCTGCACCTTGCGGCCCGATGAGGGCGCCACGTCGATCCGCAGCCTCTCGGCATCCGCCAGAAATTCCTTGTCCTTCAAGGTTGCGGTGAAGGCGGCCCTGAGCGTCTCGATCTGCGCCGCCGGCACGCCGGGCGGAGCGATATAGGGACGTCCGAACACCTGCTGCCCGATGATCAGCTCGACTGCTCGCCGGTCGGCTTCGTCCTTCACGAACTGCCATACCGGCGGCACGCCCAAGCGGGTCAGCTCCTCCTCGGCCTCGAAGTTGACCTGCACGAGAATGTTGACCTTGCGGTCGCGCAGCCATTCGGGGCGCTGCGACTTGAGGCTCGACCAGTCCATCCCGCACAGGCCGTCGACCTCGCGGCGTTCCATGGCGAGCAGGATGTCGGCGGTGCCCTTGTAGCCCGACACCAGCTCGAATAGTACGCCGGACGACCTGCGGTGCATGTTGGCATAATCGCGGGTCGAGGCGCCGACCGCGCTCGCCCCCATGATGGCCTTCTGCTTCAGGGCATCGGCAAATGTCTTGACGCTGGACCGCTCGTGGGTCGTGCAGACACGCGTCGCGCTGTCGGCGCTGGCCAGAAACTGGAATTTGGCCGGGTCGAACAAAGTCTGAGCGCGCTCTTCGAGCAGCGGAGCGATGATCACCCCGGGAAACACCGCCCCGATGACCGTGCCGTCCTTGGGCGCCACCGAGTAGATGTACGACGCGGCCCGGCTGCTGCCGGCGCCGGGCTGGTTCTTGATGACGATGGTCGGGTTGGCCCGGGATGAACCGGGGCAGGTGGCGCGCAATCGCGCGGGCATAGATGTCGTAACCGCCGCCGACGTCGCTGCCGATTACCAGCTCAATGGTCTTGCCGGCGTAGAAGTCGGCTGCCGGCGCAGGTAGCGCCGGTACGCTCGCCATTACCGCAACAAGGTAGCCGCACAGCCACGGTCGACTGGCCGCCATGGATCAACTCCATCCGCAATGTTCGGTGCAGTCTATAGCAAGTGCCGCGATGGCACGAGGCCGCGCGCGGTCGCAGCTTAGTCCGCGCGGCGGCTCGCTATGCCGAAGCTGACGATGACCACGGCGACCATCGCGCAGGCTGCGATGAAAAAGAACACGAACTGCGGATGTCCGTGATCCAGGAACTGGCCGAAGATCAGGGGTGCAACCACGCCGCCGAGGTGCAGACCCGTACTGACGAAGCCGAAGACCTTGCCGAACGAACCGTGCGGCGTGACGCTGCGGACGATCATGTCGCGGGAGGGCATTGTGATGCCGGTCGCGAGCCCGCCCAGGGTCACCAACGCGAATAGCAGCAGTGCGCCCGGATCCAACAGACCGATCGCCACACTGACGAGGCCCGTGACCGCAAGGCCGCAGGCCGCCACGCGATTGTGATGCGGCGTGCGCGCCGCAACGGCGCCGCCCACCAGCACGCCGATCGCCGTCATCGTGAGCAAGACCGTGAGGGCGGAGCTCGCGATCGTGAGCGGCGTGTTGTGCAGGGCCGCCAGGCCGACGACCATGAACTGGTTCATCCCGTCGCTGAGCATCGACAGCATGACAAAGAATGCGAGATTGAGCAGGATCGGTCGGCGATAGCAGCAGCTTCCAGCCGTCAGTCGGCTCCTTGGCCAGGTCACGATCTTGCCGCGGATCGGCGCGATGGAGCCGCTCGACCGGTGGCTCGCGCTGCAGCAGCACGATCAACGCCGCCACGAAGCCGAAGACCGAGGCGCCGAGGAACGCGCCGCGCCAGCCCACCAGGCTCTGCATGAACAGCAGCGTCACCGGCGCGATCGCCGATCCGATCATGCCGGCGCAGGTGTGGTACGAGAACGCCTTGGTCAGGCGCTCGGGCGCTACGTGCGTCGACAGCAGCGAGTAGTCGGCGGGATGATAGACCGTGTTGGCGAGGCCCAGCACGCCGAACATCGCGATGAAGACCCAGAACGAATCGACCAGGCCCGCGACCGCGATGGCGCTGGCGCCCAGCAGCAGGCCGCCGACCAGGTTGAGGCGCGCGTCGGTGCGGTCGATCAAGAAGCCGACCGGCGTCTGCAGCACCGTCGAGACCAGACGGAAGAACGTCAGCGCGAACGCCAGCTCGGTGTAGGTCACGCCGTAGTCCGCCCGGATGAAGACGAACAGCGGAGCGAGCAGGACGATGTAGTAGTGGCTGACCAGGTGCGCGAGGCAGACGCCGGCGACGAGCCTGGTTTCGCTCGCCCGCGTCGCGGGAAGAAGTTCGGTGACCTGGGTCATGGTGTTGATCGCGGCGCGCGATCAGGCCGGGCGCGCCGCGCCCGCGTCCTGGATCGCGCGCCAGACCCGGTAGGGCGTCGCCGGCATGTCGATGTGCCGGATGCCGAACTCGGAGAGCGCATCCACGACCGCGTTCATCACCGACGTGAGCGAGCCGGCGCAGCCGGCCTCGCCGCAGCCCTTGACGCCGAGCGGATTGGTCGTGGCCGGCACCGGATGGCTCGACCAGCGTGAACGACGGCGTGTCGTTGGCGCGCGGCAGCGCATAGTCCATGAACGAGCCGGTCAGGAACTGGCCGTCGTCGTCGTAGACCGTCATCTCCATCAGCGCCTGGCCGATGCCCTGCACCACGCCGCCGTGCAACTGGCCCTCGACGATCAGCGGATTGATCACGGTGCCGAAATCGTTGACCGCAGGAGTATTTCACCACCTCGATGACGCCGGTGTCGGGGTCGATCTCGACCTCGGCGACATGGCAGCCGTTGGGATAGGTCGCGGCGCTGGGGCCGTCGCTGACGTGCCGGATGTCGAGCGTGTTCGGCACGCCGTCCGGCAGCTTGAGGCCGGCGCGCAGCTTCTCGGCAAGCTCCATGATGCCGATCGAGCGGTCGGTGCCGGCGATGGTGAAGCGGCCGCGCGCGAACTCGATGTCGGCGGCGCGAGGCTTCGAGCACGTGCGAGGCGATCTGCTTGCCTTGCTCGATCACCTTGGCGGCCGCTTCGACGATGGCGGTGCCGCTGTGCATGATCGACTTCGAGCCGCCGGTGCCGCCGCCGGCGAGCAGCTCGTCGCTGTCGCCCTGCAGCAGCCGGATGCGCTCGAACGGCACGCCGAGCTTCTCGGTCAGCACCTGCGCGAACGGCGCGGCGTGGCCCTGGCCGTAGTCGAGCGTGCCGGTGATGATCGTGACGGTGCCGTCGGCCTCGAAGCGGATGCCGCCCATCTCCTTCGATGGCGGTGCGGTGACTTCGAGGAAGCTGCCGAAGCCGAGACCGCGCATCTTGCCGCGCTTGCGGCTCTCGCGCTTGCGCTTGCCGAAGCCCTTCACGTCCGCGAGCTCGAGCGCGTGCTTGAGCACGCCCGGGAAAGTCGCCGCTGTCGTAGTTCCATGCCCGACGCGGTCTTGCGCGGAATTTCGCGCGGCCGGATGTGGTTGCGCCGGCGCAGCTCGAGGCGGTCGATGTCCATCTCGGCGGCGGCGGCGTCGATCAGCCGCTCCATGTAGTAGTTGCCTTCGGGCCGGCCGGCGCCGCGATAGGCCGATACGTGCGTGGTGTTGGTGAACACGCACTTGGTCGAGACCTCGATCAGCGGCGTGCGGTAGACGCTCTGCACGTTCTTCACGGCGTTGAGCGTCGACGGCATCGGCGCGACCTGCGACAGGAAGGCGCCGACATTGCCCAGGCTGGTGAGGCGCAGCGCCAGGAACGTCCCGTCGGCGTCGAGCGCAAGCTCGGCGGTGACCTCGTGGTCGCGGCCGTGGCTGTCGGACACGAAGCTGCCCGAACGCTCGTCGGTCCATTTGACCGGACGGCCGAGCACGCGCGCCGCGTGCAGCACGCAGACATATTCCGGAAACGGCGCCGACTTCATGCCGAACGAGCCGCCGACATTGCCGGTCAGGATGCGGACCTGCTTGGGCTCGACCTTGAGGATCTCCGCCATGTTGCCCTTCATGCCGAACACGCCCTGCGAGGGCACGTGCAGCGTGAAGCGGCCGCTCGCCGGATCGTAGCACGCCGATGGCGGCGCGCGGCTCCATCGGCGTTCACCACCAGGCGGCTGTTGATGAGCTTGAGCCGCGTGACATGCGCGGCCTTCGCGAAGGCGGCCGCGACCTGCTCGCTGTCGCCGTAGTGATAGTCGAGCGCGACGTTGCCGGGCGCTTCGTCGTGGATCAGCGGCGCGCCCGGCGCGCACGGCGTCCTCGCGCCGCATCACGGCCGGCAGCGCATCGATGTCGACCTCGACCGCTTCGGCCGCATCCTTTGCCTGCAGCAGGGTTTCGGCGACCACGAAGGCGATCGGGTCGCCGACGAAGCGCACCTTGTCGGTCGGCAGCGCCGGCCGCGGCGGCTTGCGCATGTCGGTGCCGTCGCGGTTCTTGAACGGCACGATGCATTTGAGCGTGCCGTAGTCGGCGAGGTCGGCGCCGGTATAGACGCCGAGCACGCCCGGCATCTTGCGGGCGGCGGCGGTGTCGATCGCCTTGATCGATGCCGTGCGCCACGCGGCTGCGCACGATCACCGCATAGGCCTCGCCGGTCGAGCTTGATGTCGTCGGTGTAGCGGCCCTCGCCACGCACCAGGATCGGATCCTCGGTGCGCGGCACCGGCTGGCCGATGCCGAATTTCATCAGGGCGAGGCTCTGCGGGTCGTTCTGCAGATTCATGAATAAATGCCTTCATCAATGGCTTGCCCGCGAGCCGGTGGGCCGAGGCGCCGACGGCCGTGTCCCCTGAGACCGGCTACGATAACGGGCGGAAGGGAACCTGAGGTCGATTTCAGATAAAGGACACCGGCCGCTTCGACAAGGACATCCTGCCGGCGTCATGCGCCCCGCGCGCACCTGTTGCGCCGCCTGCCAGCGTGTTACAGTTTCGCGATTTGGATTTGGACATCGCCGCCGCCGTCGAGCCGTAGGAGAGCTTCGGCGCGGCAGGAAAGGACTGGAATGAGTGACGAGGGCCGGGGAACCGGCGGCCTCGACCCTGCGCGATCGACCGGCAGCGCCGCAGCAGCGCGGCCGCGCGGGGGCCGGCGGTCACCATTTGGACAGTCGCGTCCGGCCGGCGCCGGCGGCGCGGTCGCGCCGGGCGACCGGTCTACGCGGCGCTCGATCTCGGCACCAACAATTGCCGGCTGCTGGTCGCGCGCCCGACCGGCGAGAGCTTCCGGGTCGATCGACGCGTTCTCCCGCATCATCCGGCTGGGCGAAGGCATTTCGGCCACCGGCCGCATCAGCGATCCGGCGATCGACCGCGCGGTCGACGCGCTCGGCATCTGCCGCGACAAGATGCGCAACCGCGGCGTCACGCGGGCGCGGCTGATCGCGACCGAGGCCTGCCGCGCGGCGGCGAACGGCGCCGAGTTCCGCGCGCGCATCGCCGAGGAGGTCGGCCTCGAGCTCGAGATCATCGACCGCGAGACCGAGGCGACGCTCGCCGCCACCGGCTGCACGCCGCTGGTCGATCCGCAGGCCGAGGGCGTGGTCCTGTTCGACATCGGCGGCGGCTCCTCGGAGATCGTCCGGCTCGGACGTTGCGCCCCGACGCGGCGCGGCCCGCCGCTGCCGCAGATCCGGGCCTGGGCCTCGCTGCCGGTCGGCGTGGTCACGCTGGCCGAACGCTACGGCGGCCACGCGGTGACGCCGGAGATCTACCAGGCGATGATCGACGAGGTGCAGGTGTTCGTCGAGCGCTTCGTGGCCGAGCAGGGCCGCGACCGCATCGACCGCATCCACATGCTGGGCACCTCCGGCACCGTGACGACCATCGCCGGGCGTCTATCTCGAGCTCAAGCGCTACGAGCGCCGCCGGGTCGACGGCTGCTGGATGGACAACGCCGAGGTCGACGCGCGTGGTCGACCGGCTGCTGGCCATGAGCTACGAGGCCCGCGTCGCCAATCCCTGCATCGGTGCGGAGCGCGCAGACCTGGTGCTCGCCGGCTGCGCTATCCTCGATGCCATCCGCCGGGTATTCCCGTGCCGGCGACTGCGGGTCGCCGATCGCGGGTTGCGCGAGGGCATGCTGGTGCAGATGATGCGCGAGGACGGCGTCTGGGGCGGCTAACGAGATGGCAGCAGCGCTGCCGTGACCACCCGTGGCAGCGGACGCGATCTCAAGGTCCGGGTGAAGTCCGGCAAGAGCCGCTCGCTGTCGTCCAAGCTCTGGCTCGACCGCCAGCTCAACGATCCGTACGTGACGCGCGCCAAGCGCGAAGGCTATCGCTCGCGCGCCGCCTACAAGCTGATCGAGATCGACGACAAGCATCGCTTCCTCAAGCCGGGTGCGCGCGTGGTCGATCTCGGCGCCGCGCCCGGCGGCTGGAGCCAGGTCGCGGCCAAGCGCTGCGGCGCGGCCGAAGGCAAGGGCAGAGTGGTCGCCATCGATCTGCTCGCGCTCGCGCCGCTTCCCGGCGTCGATTTCGTCCGGCTCGATTTTCTCGAGCCCCGAGGCCCCGGCCGAGGTGAAGTCGCTGCTCAACGGCGCCGCCGACGTGGTGCTCTCGGACATGGCGGCCAACGCCACCGGCCATCGCAAGACCGATCATCTCAAGATCATGGCGCTGGCCGAGGCGGCGCGCCGAATTCGCCCGCGAGGTGCTGGCGCCGGGCGGCGTCTTCCTCTGCAAGGTGCTGCAGGGCGGGACCGAGACGACGCTGCTCGCCCAGCTCAAGCGCGACTTCACCGTCGTGAAGCACCTCAAGCCGGCCGCCAGCCGCTCCGACTCGGCCGAGCTGTATCTCCTGGCCACCGGCTTTCGCGGTTCGGCGCTGGGTTGAGCAGTCGATCGCCGACGCGTCCGTCGTAGCCCGGATGGAGCGAAGCGAAATCCGTGGGGTATCCCAGCACACCAGACCCCGGATTGCGCTGCGCTCCATCCGGGCTACGTTTGCAAATTTGATCTCACGCCCCTCACGGCGCCTCGGCGTAGGCCGACCTGATCGCGCCGGCGAGGCGCGCCTTGTCCGGCGCGCGATCGCCGAACGCCGCCGTGACCGCCTCGATGGTCTGATCGAGGCTGTGGCCGGCGCGCTTTTCGGCCTCGGCGCGGTCGCGGACTTCCTCCAGGTATGAACGATAGGCAGTGATGAAGAGCGTGCCGTCTCCGGTCGGTCCGTGGCTCGGCACGATGATGGCGGGATTGAGCGCCTCCAGCCGGGCGAGACTCGCCAGCCATTGCCGCCGGCTGGACTGCGGGCTGGCAAAGGCCGGCTGCGCGCGCATGGCGATGTCGCCGGAGAACAGCACGCGGTCGGATTCGATCCAGACGACCGTGTCGCCGACCGTATGGTTGGGACCCATCGCCATGAGTTTCGCAGACACGCCACCGAGATCGAGTTCGTAGCTCTGCTCGAAGGTGATGTCGGCGTCCCTAAAATTCGCATCCTTCAACAGTTCGGCATGGAGCGCGGAGCGCTTGGCGAAGATGTTGGCGAGTTGCAGGCCCGACGCGGCGATGTCCTTCTGCTGGTTGGTGGCGCGGATCAGTTTCGTCGTTGCGGGAAAGGCCTGCGCCCCGAGGTCATGCTCGGGATGGACATGGGTCGTGACAAGATAGATCGGCCTTGTGCCGGCGAGTTTCCTCGCGACCTCGTACACGCGCGCGCCGTTGGGCGGCCCGAGGCCAGTGTCGATCACGAGCACCGCGCGATCGCCGATGACGTAGCCGATGTTTGGGACCATCGGGACGCTGTTGTCCGGAATGATGTAGACGTGAGGAGAGATCTGGCGAAGTTCCTCGACCTTGACGAGCGGCGCCGGGGGCGTCTGTGCAGGCAGCGGCAGCGCCGTTCCGACGAGGCCTGACGCCGAGACGATCATTCTCAGGGATGCGCGCATGGGCCTACCGAAATCCATTGTGCGTTGAGCGGAGGGTCGCGATCGTGGGCTCCATGGTAGCCCGCGGCGAGCGAATGCGAAATCGGGTGCAACGCCGGGTGTTGTTTGCGCTTTGTCCGGGCTACGCTACTGTCCTTCGTCCGGGCCAGCCGACACCGCGCGAGGTCGAAAATGCCCTTCCTCAAGCGAGACGACGTGTCGCTCTATTTCGAGAAGACCGATGGTGGGGCGCCGCCGGTCGTCATGGTTCACGGCTGGTGCTGCGACCACACCTATTTCGCGCCGCAGGCCGAGCATTTTGCGAACCTTGGCCACTGCGTGGTTGCGCCTGACCTGCGCGGGCATGGCCGTAGCGACAAGCCGCACCAAGCCTATACGATGCAGGTGTTTGCGGACGACGTCGCCGGGCTGTGCGGGGAGCTCAAGCTGCCGAAGCCGATCGTGGTCGGGCACAGCATGGGCGGGATCGTCGCGTTCGACCTCGCGGCGCGCTACCCGGACCTGCCCCGCGCGATCGTCATGCTCGATTCCGCGGTCGTGCTGCCGGCCGCGGCACGCGCCGGAATTCCGCGCTTCCTCGAGACGCTGCGCGGCCCGAACTATGCGGCCGCGGTGCGCGACTTCGTCGCTGCTGTCCTGTTCATCCCGACCGACGATCCCGCCCGCAAGGTTCGCATCCTCGACGGGATGGCCGGGGCCTCGCAGCACATGATGATCTCGGCTTATCAGGGGCTCGCCGAATACGATGCGGACGAAGCCAGGGGCCGCCTCGTAGTGCCGAGCCTCTATATCGCCGCCGACGAACCGTCGCCCCGTGCCGACATCGGCCGCGTGCGGGAGCTGATCCCGCAGATGCTTTACGGGCAGACCGTGGGATCGGGACATTTCTGCCAGCTCGAGGTGCCCGAGCAGGTCAACGCCATGATCGACCGGTTTCTGAAGGTGGCACTGTAGAGGGCCGCCGCTGTCGCCGCGGCGTCGCGCCCGGGTTCAATCGCTCTTTGGTCTCTTCTGCGGGCGGACGGGGCGCGCTGCTGCTCGCTTCGACGCGTTCAGCGCCACGGCGGCGCGGATGAGCGCCTTCAACGCCTTCTCATTGATCTTGTCGCCCTCATGGATATCGATGGCGCGCCTCACGTTGCCTTCGAGGCTGGAATTGAAGAGGCCCGAAGGATCATCTAGCGCGGCGCCGTTGGCGAAGGTCAGCTTCACGACCGCCTTGTAGGTCTCGCCGGTGCAGATGATGCCGTCGTGCTCCCACACCGGAACGCCGAGCATCGCGTTCGACGGCTTTCGCCATTTCACCTCCTCGACCACGTCGGGGCCGGCTTCCTGGATGAGCTTGCGGACCCGCGCGAGCGTCTCGCCCCGCCAGTCACCCAGCTTCTTGATTCTCGCATCGATCAGCCGGGAGGGTGAGTCTTCGCCTTCTGCCTTCTGCGGGGCGCCTTTCGTTTTCATCGCGCGTGTCTCTGTCTTCATGGCCGGTCTCTCGCCCGTCATTTGAACACTGCTGGCTTGCAGTTGTACTCCGGACAGAGCGGACGCTCCATCCGGTTCATCCTTACGGCGATCATAGCTTCTGGTCGGTGGCTTCGGCCGGGGCGGCCTCGGATGTTCCGGGCGCGGGCGTGCGCTGAGCAAGCTCGGCGCCGGCATCCTCCGGCATGCGGGCGAAGATGAACAACGACGCAGGCCGCGATCAGCGCGATCGCGATGATAGGCCGGCTGGAAATCGGCGGCGGTGATCTCCATCGCCGTCCGTCCCCGCGCTCGCAGCGTGAGATCGACCACGAGCGCGCCGATCGCCACGCCGGCCGAGATCGACACCTGCTGGCCGACCGCGACCAGCGAGGTGGCGCGGCTCATGCAGCCGCTGATCGACGTCGGCGTAGGCGATGGTGTTGATGCTGGTGAATTCCAGCGAGCGGAAGAAGCCGCCGATCACCAGGACGCCGACGATCCAGGCGAACGGCACGCCGGGCGTGAAGGTGGCGCAGGCCGCCACCAGCGCCGCGCTGACCAGGGCGTTCACGGTGAGCGCCCGCTTGAAGCCGAAGCGCCGCAGGATGATCGGGATCGACGGTCTTCATCCCCATGGCGCCGACGACATTGGAGAGCGTGATCAGCCCGGACTGGAACGCGGTGAGCCCGAAGCCGAGCTGGAGCAGGAGCGGCAGCAGGAACGGCATCGCGCCGATGCCGCAGCGGTAGATGAAGCCGCCGACGACAGCGGCGCGCATACGGTCGGAATTTGCAGCAGCGACAGGTCGAGCACCGGCGCTGGCGTGCGGCGGGCGTGCAGCACGTAGGCATAGGTGGCGGCCGCGCCGACGGCGATCAGCGCCAGCACGATCGGCAGCGGCAGGTAATCGAGCCGAGCAGCGAGCCGCCGAAAGCCAGCCCGCCGATGCCGATGCCGGCGAGCACGGCGCCGAGCGGGTCGAACGGATCGGGCGTCTGCGCCCGCACGTCCTCGATGTAGATCGTCGCCAGCACGATGCCGGCGATGCCCGATCGGGATGTTGATCAGGAAGATCCAGTGCCAGGAGATGTAGGTGGTGATGAAGCCGCCGAGCGGCGGGCCGAGCAGGGGACCGATCAGCGCCGGCAGGGTCACCCAGACCATGGCGTTGATCAGCTCGCGCTTGCTCGACGCTGCGCACCAGGATCAGGCGCGCCGACCGGGGTCATCATGGCGCCGCCCATGCCCTCGATCGATGCGGGCGGCGACGAACTGGCGTGAGCGAGCCGCGACAGCGCGCAGCCGATCGAGCCCAGCATGAACACCGCGATCGCCGCGCGGAACACGGTGCGGGCGCCGAAGCGGTCGGCGGTCCAGCCGCTCACCGGGATGAAGACCGCGAGCGACAGCAGGTAGGAGGTGACGGCGAGCTTGAGCGTCAGCGGGTTGGTGCCGATGTCGGCGGCGATCGCCGGCAGCGAGGTCGCGATGACCGTCGAGTCCATGTTCTCCATGAACAGGGCGACCGCCACGATCAGCGGCACGATGCGTTTGGCCGGCATGGGCGACCGTCGCCTGATCGACTGGCGGGGGCAAGGGCCGCAGTGTCCCGATCCGAAGTTCGCATATCTGCGGCGCGCTCGGTCGCGAACTTCGGAATCGAAGGACACTAGCAACTTATTGATCCCGTGCGGCTTTGGTTCAGAAGTCCGCATGGCGAACTGGCGGAACAATGATGCGGACTTCTGAACCGCCGCACCGGGGCGGGTAACAGAATTGTTGCCCGCGGGGCTGGCGGGCATTGTGGTGGCGTAAACTTCACCTAAATGAAGGCCCGTTTGATGTTCGTTCGGGAGGTCCTCCGATGATCTACGTCCTTGCCGCCCTGGTGCCGCCGCTGGGTCTCCTGCTGAACGGCCAGCCGTTCGCGGCGGTCTTCAACCTCGTCCTGATCGTGCCCAGCGTGCTGCTCGGCCTGATCTTCCCGGTGCTGTTCCTGCTGCCGTCGGCGCACGCGCTGCTGCTCGTCCACATGCGGCGCGAGGATCGCAAGCACCGGCAGCTGGTCGAGGCGATCGAGCGTCACGGGCAGCCGCCGGCCTGGCGGTGACGCCTAGCCGGGCGTGGCGCTGCGGTGCCGCGCCTCGGTGTGCTACGACCCGTTTCAACATGTTGTCATCCCGCCGCGTCTCCTGTGGGGCGCGGCGAAATGCGCTAGGAAATGGCCGGGGGCCGTGCTAAGGCCCCTCGCCAACCCAAAAGGGCGGTCGCCGCGCGCGAAACCAGCTGTTTCGCCCGCCGAAGCCATTCCGCCCCGACGGTTCCGCGGTCAGGCCGCGTGCGAGCGCTGGAGTTGGCGATGGATCCGAAAAATCAACGGCAGCCTGCGCGAGGCGCTCACCTTCGACGACGTGCTGCTCAAGCCCGGACTGTCCGAGGTGCTGCCGTCCGACGTCGACATCCGCTCGCGCATCACCCGCGACATCGCCGCTCAATATCCCGATCATCGCCTCGGCCATGGACACGGTGACCGAGGCCAAGATGGCGATCGCCATGGCGCAGGCCGGCGGCATCGGCGTCATCCACCGCAATCTCGAGCCCGAGGAGCAGGCCGCGCAGGTGCGCCAGGTCAAGAAGTTCGAGTCCGGCATGGTGGTGAACCCGGTGACCATCCATCCGGACGCGACGCTCGCCGACGCGCTCGCGCTGATGCAGGCCTACAGCATCTCCGGCATTCCGGTGGTCGAGGGCGGCGGCAACGGCAGCGCAGGCCGGCAAGCTGGTCGGCATCCTCACCAACCGCGACGTGCGCTTCGCCACCGATCCACGCCAGAAGGTCGCCGAGCTGATGACCAAGGAGGGGCTCGTCACCGTGCGCGAGGGCGTCGGCCAGGACGAGGCCAAGCGGCTCCTGCACCAGCACCGCATCGAGAAGCTGCTGGTGGTCGACGACCAGTATCGCTGCGTCGGCCTGATCACCGTCAAGGACATCGAGAAGGCGGTCGCCAATCCGAACGCCTGCAAGGACGAGCAGGGGCGGCTGCGGGTCGCCGCCGCCACCACGGTCGGCGACAAGGGCTTCGACCGCACCGAGCAGCTGATCGAGGCCGGCGTCGATCTGGTCGTGGTCGACACCGCGCACGGCCATTCGCGCTCGGTGCTCGATGCCGTCACCCGCATCAAGCGGCTGTCGAACGCCGTGCAGGTGGTCGCCGGCAATATCGCGACCGCCGACGGCGCCAAGGCGCTGATCGATGCCGGCGCCGACGCGATCAAGGTCGGCATCGGGCCGGGCTCGATCTGCACCACGCGCATCGTGGCCGGCGTCGGCGTGCCGCAGCTCACCGCGATCATGGATGCGGTCGAGGTGGCGCGCGAGCACGACACGCCGGTGATCGCCGACGGCGGCATCAAGTATTCCGGCGATCTCGCCAAGGCGCTCGCCGCCGGCGCCGACTGCGCCATGGTCGGCTCGCTGCTCGCCGGCACCGACGAGACGCCCGGGCGAGGTGTTTCTCTATCAGGGCCGCTCCTACAAGACCTATCGCGGCATGGGCTCGGTCGGCGCCATGGCGCGCGGCTCGGCCGACCGCTACTTCCAGCAGGACATCAAGGATACGCTCAAGCTCGTGCCGGAAGGCGTCGAGGGCCAGGTGCCCTACAAGGGCGCCGTCGGCGACCGTGCTGCATCAGCTCGCCGGCGGCTTGCGCGCCGCCATGGGCTATGTCGGCGCCGAGCACGCTCGAGGAATTGCACGAGAAGGCCGAGTTCGTCCGCATCTCCGGCGCCGGCCTGCGCGAGAGCCACGTCCACGACGTGACCATCACGCGCGAGAGCCCGAACTATCCGGGCCGGAGCTGATAGGGCGGATGGAAACCGCTCGCCGCATCGTTCTCGCGTCGCGGCCGGTCGGCGAGCCGAAGCGACCGACTTCCGCCTGGAGGAGGTGCCGGTGCCGCAGGCCGGCCCGGGCGAGGTGCTGCTGCGCACGCAATGGCTCTCGCTCGATCCCTACATGCGCGGCCGCATGAGCGACGCGCCGTCCTACGCCACGCCGGTCGAGATCGGCGAGGTGATGGAAGGCGGCACCGTCAGCGAGGTGATCGCCTCCAACCACGAGCGGTTCGCGGCCGGCGACATCGTGCTCGGCCACACCGGCTGGCAGACGCACGCGGTCTCGAGCGGCAAGGGCTTGCGCAAGCTCGATCCGAGCGTGCGCGCCGGTCTCGACCGCACTCGGCGTGCTCGGCATGCCGGGCATGACCGCCTATACGGGCCTGCTCGAGATCGGCAAGCCGCAGCCCGGCGAGACCGTGGTGGTCGCGGCGGCGTCCGGCGCGGTCGGCTCGCTGGTCGGCCAGATCGCCAGGATCAAGGGCGCGCGCGCGGTCGGCATCGCCGGCGGTCCGCGACAAGTGCCGCTACGTCAAGGACGAACTCGGCTTCGACGCCTGTCTCGATCACCGTGCGCCCGATCTCGCGGACCGGCTCACGGCCGCCTGCCCGAACGGCATCGACGTCTATTTCGAGAACGTCGGCGGCGCGGTGTTCGAGGCGGTGTTCCCGCTGCTCAACGCCTTCGCGCGCGTGCCGGTCTGCGGTCTGATCTCGCAGTACAACGCGGCAACCGCCGGCCCAGGCCGCCATCACCGCGCCGCAGGTCATGCGGGCAACGCTGACCAAGCGGCTGACCTTCCGCGGCTTCATCGTCTGCGATTTCGCCGCCCGGCACGCGGATTTCCTGCGCGACGTGTCGGCCTGGCTGCGCGAGGGCCGGATCAAGTACCGCGAGGACGTGGTCGAGGGGCTGGAGAAGGCGCCGCAGGCGCTGATCGGCCTGCTGCGCGGCGAGAATTTCGGCAAGCGGCTCATCCGGGTCGCGTCGTGACGGAGGCGCGGTCCGTGATGCGGAACGCCGCGGCGCTTGGCGCATTGATCCGTTCTGTCCGTGCCCGCATTGCCTTGTGCACCGCCATCGGGTGACCTCATGTCCATTCAAGCCGTCCTGCTGCCGTTGTTCGTCGAGGTGCTGCTCACCTTCGTGCTGATGTTCGGCATGATGTATTATCGCACGGACGCGCTTCGGAGCGGCAAGGTCCGGTGGTCCGAAATCGCGATGCGCGAGCCGAACTGGCCGACGCGGGCGAACCAGTTCGCCTACGCGTTCAGCAATCAGTTCGAGTTGCCGGTCCTGTTCTATGTCCTGACGCTGCTGGCGATCGCGACCCGTCACGCGGACATCCTGTTCGTGACGCTCGCCTGGCTGTTCGTGGTGTTCCGCATCCTGCAGGCCGTCATCCACGTGACTAGCAACGATGTCCGCCTGCGCGGCGGCTTCTACGGCATCGGGGCGCTGATCCTGTTCGTCATGTGGGTGATCTTCATGATCCGCATTCTGTTCGGGCTCAGATGACGCCCGGTGCACGGATTGCTGCCGCGATCGAAGTGATCGCCGACATCGAAGCGCGCCGGCGGCCGGCGGCCGACGCGCTCAAGGACTGGGGTCTGTCGCACCGTTTCGCCGGTTCGGGGGACCGGGCCGCGATCGCCGGGCTCACCTACGACTCGCTGCGGCGGCGGGCGTCGAGCGCCCACATCATGGGTGGCGACGGCCCGCGGGCCGTGGTGCTCGGCATGCTGCGGCTTGAGCGCGGCCTCGATGCTGACGGAATCGCCCGGCTCGCCGACGGCGTGCGTCATTCACCCGCACCGCTCGACGACGCCGAGCGTGCGTGTCTCGACGCCGCTGACCTTGCAGGCGCCCCGCCGTGGGTCGCGGGCGATTATCCGGAATGGCTCGATCCGTATCTCGCCCGCGTGTTCGGCGACGAACGCGCCGAGGAGGCGGCTGCGCTCGCGCGCCGTGCGCCGCTCGACCTGCGGGTCAATACGCTCAAGTGCGACCGCGACAGCGCGGAGACGGAGCTTGCCGACCTCAAGCCCGCGCCGACGCGCTGGTCGCCGCTTGGGCTGCGGATCGTGCACGCGCCGGACACCAAGGCGCCCGCTATCCATGCCGAGCCGGCGTTTCTCAAGGGCATGATCGAAATCCAGGACGAGGGCTCGCAACTCGCCGCGTTGTTCGCGGCCGCGAAGCCCGGCGAGCAGGTGCTCGACCTCTGCGCCGGCGGCGGCGGCAAGACGCTCGCGCTCGCGGCCGCGATGGAGAACCACGGCCAGCTCTACGCGACTGACAGCGACAAACGGCGGCTCGCGCCGATCCACGACCGCCTGGCGCGTTCGGGCGCGCGCAACGTGCAGGTCCGCACGCCGAAATCCATCGGCAGCGAACTTGACGATCTCATGGGCCGTATGGACCTGGTGCTGATCGATGCGCCCTGCACCGGGATCGGCACCTGGCGGCGCAATCCGGACGCCAAGTGGCGCATCCGGCCCGGGTCGCTGGAGCAGCGGCAGAAGGATCAGGCCACGATCCTCGATCGTGCCGTCGGACTGGTGAAGCCCGGCGGACGCATCGCCTATGTGACCTGCTCGGTGCTGGCAGAAGAGAACGGCGATCAGGTCGAGGCCTTCGTCGCACGGCACCCGGATTTCGCGCTTGTGCCGCCTGCCGACTTGGCCGCTCCGCTCGGCGAGCGTTCATTCCTGTTCCGCCGCGCCGTCCTGGTGACGGACCAGGGACTGCTGATGACCCCGCGGCGCACCGACACCGATGGGTTCTTTGTCAGCGTTATCGTCCGAAGTTGAATCGAATTTTCCGAAGTTTCGCGTTGAGTGATCGCCAGCGATTTTGTGAACATGTTTACATTTCTTGGCTATACGCTCGGTTCGACAGAGGTCGCCGATGAACTGGGAACATCCAACCAAGATCGTGCAGGCAGCCGCGGCGCTGGTCGCAATACCGGTGGCGCTGGCGGGTGCCGTCACCTTTTACAATAGCCAGATTTCCACTGAAGGCGTCTGCGAAACGCTGCGCAGCAAGGTCGTGGCCGTCATCGACCGCAATGTCCCGGCGGAGGTGAAGTACGCGTTGCTGCACCGGGACGTCGAACAGTTCGAAAAGAAGTGCGCCGGAATCGATCCCGACACGCACTCGATCTTCCGCGTCACAATCGAGCATCTGCAAGTTCCCGCCCGGGCCGGAGCTATGCCGGGAACAGAGCATCAGGTTCGTGCGGCGGCCGCGCCGCACGCCACCGTCGGAATGTCGGCAACGAGTTCGACTCCGCACGCTCAGCACGGCGCGATCTTCGGCCTGTCGACGGCCGGCGAGCGGCGCGGTTGGGTGGCGCTGAGCCGGCGCGACGCAGGTCACGAGGGCGAGACCAATTTCGACGGCTTTGCCGGCGGCCAGACCGTCCCGCCGCCCGCCGGAACACGGCTCAGCGCGCGCCGGATCATCCCGGTCTGGCTGGAACCGCAGATCCCGGGGCCGAACGACCCGTCGATGATGCAGGGCCGCCTCGCGCACGGCGTTTGCGTCGAGGTGTTGGCCACGCGCGCCGGCCTACACCGGCAATGGGCCCAGGTGACGCCTGTCGCCTGCCCATAAGCTGCTGACTGATCGGGCAAACAAGCCACGTCCACAGTGAAACGGCGCGGCGGGGTTGACCGCGCGGCGGGCCCGACGCACATAGTGCAATGGCTCTTGCTCTGGATTCTTCCCCTACTCGCGCCGGGACGGACCGGCCCGTTTCACACGATACGATCTTGCACGACAAGATCCTCATCATCGATTTCGGATCGCAGGTGACGCAGCTCATCGCGCGCAGGGTGCGCGAGGAGAAGGTCTACAGCGAGATCGTGCCGTACCAGAAAGCCGAGGAGGCCTTCAGGCGCATGCAGCCGAAGGGCGTCATCCTCTCGGGCGGCCCGGCATCGGTGCTCGACGACGACGCGCCGCTGGCGCCGGCCGCGATCTATTCCGCTGGCGTACCGATCCTCGGCATCTGTTATGGCGAGCAGGCGATGGCCGTGCAGCTCGGCGGCAAGGTCGAGGCCGGGCATCACCGCGAATTCGGTCGCGCCGAGGTGCTGGTTTCCGAGGATACGCCGCTGTTCGAAGGTGTCTGGCGCAAAGGCGAACGCTACCCGGTGTGGATGAGCCACGGCGACCGCGTGACCGTGCCGCCCGCGGGCTTCCGGGTGGTCGGCACCTCGCCGAATGCGCCGATTGCGATGATCGCCGACGATGCGCGTAAGTTCTACGCCACCCAGTTCCATCTTGAAGTCGTGCATACGCCGCAGGGCGCCGCACTCATCCGCAACTTCGTGCGCAAGATCGCGGGCTGCAGCGGCGACTGGACGATGCGCGCGTTCAAGGACGAGGCGATTGAGAAGATCCGCGCACAAGTCGGGAAGGGCCGGGTGATCTGCGGCCTGTCGGGTGGCGTGGATTCCTCCGTCGTCGCGGTGCTGATCCATGAGGCGATCGGCGACCAGCTTACCTGCGTGTTCGTCGATCATGGTTTGCTGCGGCTCAACGAGGGCCGGCAGGTCGTCGATCTGTTCCGCGGCCACTACAACATCCCGCTGGTGCACGTCGATGCGTCCGAGCAGTTCCTCGGCGCGCTCGCCGGCGTCAGCGATCCCGAGACCAAGCGCAAGATCATCGGCAAGCTGTTCATCGACGTGTTCGACGCCGAGGCGAAGAAGATCGGTGGCGCGGACTTTCTCGCCCAGGGCACGCTCTATCCCGACGTGATCGAGAGCGTGTCGTTCACCGGCGGACCGTCGGTGACGATCAAGTCGCATCACAACGTCGGCGGCCTGCCCGAGCGCATGCACATGAAGCTTGTCGAGCCCCTTCGGGAACTCTTCAAGGACGAGGTGCGGGCGCTCGGCCGCGAGCTCGGCCTGCCGGAAGCGTTCGTCGGGCGCCATCCGTTTCCGGGGCCCGGCCTCGCCATCCGCTGCCCGGGCGACATCACGCGCGAACGGCTCGATATCCTGCGGCGCGCGGACGACATCTACATCGAGGAGATCAGGCGCGCCGGGCTCTACGATGTGATCTGGCAGGCGTTCGCGGTCCTGCTCCCGGTGCGCACCGTCGGCGTGATGGGCGACTACCGCACCTACGATTATGTGGTTGGGCTGCGCGCCGTGACCTCGACCGACGGCATGACGGCCGACTTCTATCCGTTCGACATGAAGTTCATCGGCCAGGTGGCGACCCGGATCGTCAACGAGGTCAAGGGCGTCAACCGCGTGGTCTATGACATCACGAGCAAGCCGCCCGGCACGATCGAGTGGGAGTGAGGGGTACGACCGACACTGGTCGGATCGAATTCGTTGCCGCAGTCAGGAAATCCAAGGCGGCGCACACTTCGATGTTGAGGCGAGGACATCGACGGCCAATGTTCCTGTCCGGCCTTCGAAACTGTGCGGCGAACTATTCCGGTCCCTTTTCGGACGCCAACTCGAGCTTTGGAGACCCGTTGTAGCCGTAGATGTCAAACAAGATCGTCACCAGTTCATCGGCAATCGCAGCGTCGGTGAAAGCGTCCGCCGGATAAGTTTTCCAGTAATTTGGCGAGCGCCCGGGGTCGGCGAAGCCCGCAGCACGCAGGCGCGCCACGCGATCCGGCGTCAAAATGCGGGTTAGAACAGGCCAACTTTCCGCGGACTGAACCTCGCAGTAGATGGCACGCGGTGATGATTGGGGAGCGCATTGTACGTAGCCGCCACCGGTATCGAACACGACGAAAACCTTGCGATCAATATTCACGCGCAGCCGCTGGATCTCGCCCACGATCCTTGCGCCATAGAGATTGAACAGATCGACTTTCGATTGCGCCGGGGCTAGTGGATCAACCGGCAACTTTGGTCTAAACGCGCAGCCACGCACGGCCGTCGCCGCCATGGCGGGGTTGTCGTTGATCATCCCCGCAAGATTCTGAGTTGGGCCGTTGCGCGGAGGGCAAGGCTCGCTCTTGATCCAGTCGCTCTGGGTCTCAAGATTGGTGAGATCGGCGTCATATCCGTCGCGGAGCGCCTGCAGAATTCGCTCGGTGATTTGGCTCACCGGCAAGCCGATAGGAAAGATTTGCACATAATTGCCGAAACTGGGATCGAGCTGCCAACCCAGCGTCGCGAGGCGCGCAATGCGCTCGGGAACAAGAACGCGACCGAGCGAGGGCTGCATCAGGGTGCCCGCGGCCTCGCATCGCAATGCGTCGGCCATTCGCCGGCATTGGATGTACTTGTTGCCGTCCCAGACGGTCGCAAGGCCGTCCTGCCCCGGGCGGTTCAACGTGATGATATTTGCGAGCACGGCGTCGACGCTGGCCTGATTGGCGAGCGACAAACTGATCGGACACGACGAGATGAAAATCGCAATTGCCAACAATGTACTGCGTGCCACGCGCAAGCGCTTCGTATGCATCGACAACTCCCTCGGCACATCGGAATACAATCTATGGTTGATAATATTCTATCACCGCGTGCTCTTCAAACCGGTCCGCTTGGAGAGATAGCTAGGCTTATATTCTCAATCAGGTGTCGCTTGCGGTGCTACTGTGGGGCACGTAACAGAGGCCGTAATTCAGATGGAAGAGTGATTGCGCGATGACCAAATCCGGCAAAGCCGTCACGATCTACGGCATCAAGAACTGCGACACGATGAAGAAGGCGCGCGCCTGGCTCGACAAGCACGGCGTCGCCTACGATTTCCACGACTACAAGACCGCCGGCATCGAGCCGGAGCAGTTGGAGCGCTGGTCCAAGAAGGTCGGCTGGGAGACGCTGCTCAACCGCGCCGGCACGACGTTCCGCAAGCTGCCCGAGAAGGACAAGCAGGCGCTCGACGCCGGCAGGGCGATGAAGCTGATGCTGGCGCAGCCGTCGATGATCAAGCGGCCGGTGCTGGACCTCGGCGGCGGCAAGCTCCTGGTCGGGTTCAAGCCGGAAGACTACGGCGCGGCGCTCGCCGGGGTAGGATCGCGACGCGTCACCGCCAGCGCTTGAGCAGCTCGTACTCCTTCGGGTCGTCCGGACACGCCTGGAAGCCGCATTCCAGCACGGTCGAGAACAAGTTGAGCGCGGTGAGCGCGATCACCAGCCAGACCGCCGCGTGCACAAAGCCTCCGGCGGGTGGTGCGGGCTCCGCTTCCGCGCGTGCCTCGAACGGCCGGTCGAACAGCAGCATCAGCGCAATCAACACGATGGCCGCGGTAAATCCGATGAAGGCCCAGGTGTAGTAATGGTAGCCGAACAGTGCGCTGCCGAAGCCTGGATCGCCCGGCAGGATGTGCAGAAAAATCTGGCGTGCCGCCACCGCCGCACCGAGCAGTCGCCGCCAGCAGCGACACCCCGTAGTGGCTCGGGCGCGGCCCGAACCGGATGTTGAGTATCGGACCGATCGCCAGCATGGCGAACTGTATGCGCTGCAGGAGGCACAGCGGGCAGGGCAGTTCGTGCAGCCAGAGCTGCGCCGCCGAACGCGATCGCGAGCACCAGCGCGACCCCGTAGAGCCCGAGAGCGTTCAGCGTGATGGCCGAGGATCTGGTCACCGGCGCACCTAGAACGACAGCTTCAAGGTGTCGGTGGCGTGATGCAGCAGCGTTGCGGCCGATGCGATGAGCACCAGGCCGAACAGGACCAGCGCCAGCATGCGCGCGCCGAACCATGCCGCCAGCATCACGATCAGGACACCGAGGAACAATCCGCTGAATTCCATCGCGGCCCTCCGCTCGAAGCGATGCGGGTATAGTAGAGCAGTCGCGTGCGATTGACAGCCGCTGTTTGACAGGCGCCGCGCCCGAAGGCCAGGATGGCGCACGTCCGGGGCGCCGTCCTGCTCGACGAAGAGGCGACCAGCGAATCGTCCAGCAAGACCATCCATCGCATTGTTGCACGCAAGCACGCCAACGATTGAACGCCGGTGCGGCGTTCTGCAGGGAGAAGTCGAAATGGAGATCAGTCTCGCCGGCCGCAGCGCCCTCGTCACCGGCGGCAGCAAGGGCATCGGCTTTGCGATCGCCAGCCGCTTCGCCGGCTTCGGGCGCCGACGTCGCGATCGTGGCACGCGGGCGCGAGACGCTCGATGAGGCGGTCAAGACGATCGGCGCCGAGGCGCGCGGCAAGGTCGCCGGCGTTCACGGCGACGTCGCCAACGCCGCCGACATCGAGCGCATCTACGACGAGGTGATGAAGGCGTTCGGCAAGATCGACATCGTGGTCAACAATGCCGGCACCTCGCGCACCAGCCCGTTCGAGAAGCTGACCGACGACTTCCTGCAGCACGACCTCGACCAGAAGCTGTTCGCCGCGCATCCGCTTCACCCGGCTGGTCTGGCCGCAGATGAAGGAGCGCCGATGGGGCCGCATCATCAACGTGCTCAACATCGGCGCCAAGGCGCCGCGCGGCGGCAGCGCGCCGACCTCGATCACGCGCGCCGCCGGCATGGCGCTGACCAAGGTGCTCGTCGCACGAAGGCGCGCCGCACAACATCCTGGTCAATGCGATGCTGGTCGGCTTCATCGAGGCCGACCAGCACGTGCAGGCGCGCCAAGAAGGCCGGCGTCGAGCTCGAAGGACTACATCGCAGCGCGCGCCAAGGAGATTCCGCTCGGCCGCATCGGCAAGGCGGAGGAGTTCGCCAACCTCGCCTGCTTCCTGGTGTCGGACGCCGGCTCCTACATCACCGGCACCGCGATCAACGTCGACGGCGGCCGCTCGCCGGTGGTGTAGGCGAGCGGCGGCGTCTCGGGATCGCGCCGCCTTACTGCGAGCCCTCCAGGCCGAGCTTCTGCACCAGCGAGCCCCACTTCTCCTGCTCGGACTTGATGTAGGTGCGTGATGCCGTCGATCGGCGGCGAACTCGAGCGGGAGCAGGCCGATGTCCGCGGCGCGCTTCTTCATCTCGGGCGTCGACATGATCTTGCGCATCTCCTGGTGCAGCCGGTCGACGATCTCCTTCGGGGTCGCGGCCGGCGCGAACAGGATGTGCCAGGACACCGCTTCGAAATCGGGCGCGCCGGCGGCTTCGGCGAACGGCGGCACGTCGGGCAGCGTCGGCAGGCGCGTCAGCGACGAGACCGCGAGCGCGCGCAGCTTGCCGTCGCGGATCAGCGGCAGCGAGGCGCCGGCCTCGGCGAAGCCGAGATTGACGTGGCCGGCGGCGATGTCGGCGATCGACTGCGGCGAGTTGCGATAGGGCACGTGGGTGCATCTTGAGGCCGAAGCGCTGCGCCATGAACTCCATCGACAGGTGCTGCGAGCTGCCGGCGCCCGGCGTGCTGTAGGTCATCGGCGTCGCGCTCTCCTTGGCGTACTTGATCAGTTCGGGCACCGACTTGACCGGCAGCGTCGGATCGACCACCAGCACGAACGGCGACTTCACGTAGAAATAGATCGGCGCGAAGTCCTTGTCGGGATCGTAGTTGATCTTCTTGTAGAGCACCTGGTCGACCGCCATCGGCGTCGCGGTCGAGATGCCGAGCGTGTGGCCGTCGGGCGGGCGCCGCGGCGATCGCCGCCGCGCCGATCATCAGCGCCGCGCCGGGCTTGTTCTCGATCACCACCGGCTTGCCGAGCGCCTGCGCGAGCGGCTCGCCGTAGAGCCGCGCCAGCGTGTCCATGCCGGTGCCGGCGCGCGAGCGGGACGATGATCGTGACGGGCTTCGACGGATAGCCTTGCGTTTGGCCGAAACTTCAAGTCCCAACGCCGGCAACGCGGCAAGCGCAACGGCCGCCAGGATCAATCGCCGAACTGTCATCACGTCTCTCCCTCTTGTCTGCTTTTCTTCGTTCTTCGCCCACTCGGAGCGGCATTTGAACGACATTGCCCACCCGGCGCAATGGGACAAACTGCCGACGCTAGCGCGGATTTCGATGAAGTCGGAATCTACAGCAGCGACATGCTCGATCGCGCTCACCCTCCCGCTCCAAGGGACGGGTGAGCACCGCGTTCGTGGCCCGCGCCGATGCCAATTCACGGAACATGCCCTAGTTGATCTTGATGTCGATCGCCTTGATCACCGGCGCCCAGCGCGCGAGGTCGGCGTCGATCTTGGCGCGGAATTGTGCCGGCGTGGTCGGCGATCGGCTCCATCATTGGGTGGCGAGCTTCTCGCGTACCGCCGGCAGGCCCAGCGCCTCGACCACGGCGCGCATGAATTTTCGCGATGATCGCGTCCGGAGTCTTGGCCGGCGCGATCAGCCCGTTCCAGGCATCGGCCTCGACGTCGATGCCGCTCTCCTTGAGCGTCGGGATAGTCCGGCAGCAGCTTCGAGCGCTGGCGCGAGCGACTGCGCGAGGATCTTCACCTTGCCGGACTGCCGACGTGCGGCGTCACCGCGATCGCCGGCAGGCAGGCCATCTGCACGTCGTTGCGCAGCACCGCCGTCATGGTCTGCGGCGAGCCGGGGTAGGGGATGTGCACCATGGTGGTGCCGCTCTTGAGCGCGATCGCCTCCATCGCGAGATGCGACAGCGAGCCGTTGCCGATCGAGCCGTAGTTGTACTTGCCGGGATTCTTCTTGAGCAGCGTGACCAGTTCGGCGACCGAATTGACGCCGAGGTCCGCGTTCACCACCAGCAGGCTCGGCTGCGTCGCCAGCATGGTGATCAGCGCGATGTCGCGTCGCGGGTCGTACGGCATCTTGGCGAACAGCAGCGTATTGATGGCGAGCGGCCCGCCGAGGCTGACGCCGATGGTGTAGCCGTCGGGCTCGGCCTTCGCCACCAGGTCGGTGCCGGTGTTGGCGCTGGCGCCCGGCCGGTTCTCGATCACGAACGACTGGCCGAGCGTCTGCTGCAGGTGGTCGGCGACGACCCGGCCGACCATGTCGGGGGTGGAGCCGGGGCCGAACGGCACGATCAGCCGCACCGTCTTGGCGGGCCAGTCCTGCGCGGCGGCGGGCGCGAGTGCGGCAAACATTGTCAACAGTGCGAAGGCGAAGCGTCGGATCATTGCGGGCTCTCGGTGGTCTCGAATGGCGTGTCTCGAAGGATTTCTGACGGTGGTTTTAGCCTGCCCATGACGGCAAGTCTGCCAGGACCGGTGCGGCATCCGCAGTCCACCCTCCCCTGGGGGGAGGGTCGCCGAGCGTTGGCGAGGCGGGTGGGGTGAAACTCCATTTGAGCGGAACGACGGTGTGACAACGATGGCAACCGGCGAGGCTTCACCCCACCCCGGCACGCATCTCGCGGTGCTCGATGCGCGCCGACTCCTCCAGGGGAGGGTGAAGAGCTGCGACGCGAGCCGTCACTTCATCATGCGCCATGACCCGCATCTTCATCTCCCGAACAGCCAACGCTCCGCCGCCCGGGTTGTTGCAGTGAGCGCCCGATCGCCCGTATCGCCAAATCCATCCGGTGCGCCTGTGAGAAGGTGAGGGCGCGCGGGACGCCGGGTCCATGACGGACCCGCGGGCCTTGAAGCCTTGCGGCTCCAAGGCGGCCCGGCCGCGTGCCGGGCGATTGGGCCTTTCGGCCGGTGCTGCCGGCTGCTGGCCGGCAGCGCCGCAAGACCGCCGCTTTCCCGGCGTCCCGCGCGCGGTGTTTGAGGCTTGCTCCGTGGGACCCCCGGTGGTCAGACTTTTCAGGCGCCGTCCCCTTTTCTCATTTCTCGGAGTCCAGCGCCTATCCACCGCTGTGGGACTTGACCGGTGCGAACGCAGTAGGACGCAGCGAACGCATCGGCCGTCCTATCCCGTGGCGCGCAGCCGGCGCGCCGGGACCCCACGGCTTGGGCCGCCGCAACGGATGGTACGTGCCACCCGCCGCGGCCACCGCACCAACCGGACCGGATGTCTCCGGCGCCGGTCCTGAAGGCCGCGGGGCGCATCTCCGCCACCGCTCCTCCAGCCGTCCCCGCGTTTCGAGCGCCCTCGAGCGCGCCCTCGTCGGGACGAGGCGCTCTTTCCTTATATTCCTATAGGAATATTGTCAAGAAGCAGCGAGAGCGAATTGCGAACCGTGTTTCCGACAGGCAACCCCGACTGGCCGCGGCCTTGCCTCACGCGACACGTTGGCTTAACTGCCTTGGAACCGTTCTGATCTGAGGGAGCGAGCGTGACCAAGCTGATCCTCGGGCTCGTGGTGTTTCTCGGCGCGCATCTGTTCGTGACGTGCCGCAGGCCAGCGCGCCGCCGTGATCGCGCGCATCGGGGAGTGGCCCTACAAGGCGCTGTTCGGCTCGTCTCGCTCGTCGGCCTGATCCTGATCGGCTACGGCTTCGGCGACTATCGCGCGACCGGCTGGATCGACGTCTGGTCTCCGCCGCGCTGGACGCACTACGTCACCCAGTTCCTGATGTGGCCGGCGAGCATCTTCGTGGTCGCGGCCTATATCCGCGGCGACATCTAGCGCACGCTCAAGCACCCGATGCTGGTCGGCGTGAAGACCTGGGCGGTGGCGCACCTCATCTCGAACGGCGATCTCGGCTCGATCGTGCTGTTCGGCTCGTTCTGGCCTGGGCGGTCTATGACCGCATCACGCTCAAGCGTCGCACCGATCCGGGCGCGCCGCCGATTCCCGGTCGGCGGCCGGCGCAACGACATCATCGCGATCGTGGTCGGGACGCTGCTCTATCTCGCTGCTCGGCTTCGTGTTCCATCCGCTCGTCGTCGGCGTGCCGGTGTTCGGCACGCCCGGCGTATTCGGGACGCCTGCCGACTGATTTGGCGCGCTGCATTGCGGGAGTGCGCTCGCTCACCGATTAGCGGGCCAAGCAGATGAGGGTTGGTTCGGAGGTAGCCCATGTCGGCCCAGGACGAAATCAGGCGGCTGACCGCGCCCGACATCCGCGCCCGCAAGGGCGGCGAGCCGATCGTGTCGCTCACCTCCTATCACGCGCATACGGCGCGGCTGGTCGACGCGCACTGCGACGTCATCCTGGTCGGCGACTCGCTCGGCATGGTGATGCACGGGCTCGAGACCACGGTGCCGGTCACGCTCGACATGATGATCCTGCAGGGCCACGCGGTGATGCGCGGCTCGCAAGCGCGCGCTGGTGGTGGTCGACATGCCGTTCGGCTCCTACGAGGCGTCGAAGGAGCAGGCCTTCATGTCGCGCGGCGCGGGTGATGAAGGAGACCGGCTGCGGCGCCATCAAGCTCGAGGGCGGCCGGCGCATGGCCGAGACCATCGCCTTCCTGGTCGAGCGCGGCGTGCCGGTGATGGGCCATATCGGCCTCACGCCGCAGTCGATCAACACCATCGGCTCGTTCCGCGCGCAGGGCCGCGAGGAGGCGGACTGGGGGCCGATCGAGGACGATGCCCGGGCGGTCAGCCGACGCCGGCGCGTTCTCGGTGGTGATCGAGGCGGTGGCCGAGCCGCTCGCCCGCCGGATCACCGCCGCGGTCGCCGATCCCGACCATCGGCATCGGCGGCAGCGTGGCCTGCGACGGCCAGATCCTGGTGCTCGAGGACATGCTCGGGCTGTCGCCGCGGGTGCCGAAATTCGTCAAGCGCTACGGCGATCTCGGCCCCTCGATCGAGGCGGCGGTCGCGGCCTATGCGGCGGATGTCCGGGCGCGGGCCTTTCCCGGCCCCGAGCACGTCTATCCGATGAGAACAAAGGGAAATCCGGCGGACCTCAAAGGGCGTTAGGCACAGTTCGCTGATGCTTTGCCTTGCCTCTGCCACATCGCTAGGTTACCGCGCCAATAGCCTCAGGCCCTGTGGCGGGGTGCCTGGAGCAGGGGAAAGTCCGTTGTCGACGCGTCCGATATTTTCCGCGAAGTCGACGAGGAAGTCCGCCGCGAACAGCTCAAGAAGCTGTGGGACCGGTACGGCATCTATCGTCGTCGCTGGCGCCGTCCTGGTCGTCGCGGGCGTCGGCGGCCTGGCGCGGCTACGAGTGGTGGGAGGCCAAGAAGGCCGCCGAAGCCGGCGCGCGTTCGAAGCCGCGATCACGCTCAGCCGACGGCGGCAAGCATGCCGAGGCCGAGGCGGCGTTCGCCAAGATCGCCGCCGACGGCACGTCCGGCTATCGCCAGCTCGCGCGCTTCCGCGAAGCGGCCGAGCTGGCCCAGCAGCGATCCCAAGGCCGCGGTCGCGGCCTACGAGAAGATCGCCGCCGACGGCGCTGTCGGCCCGATGCTGCAGGACCTGGCCGCGTTGCGCGCCGGCGCGCTGCTCGATCGATGCCGGCACTTATCGCCGAGGCGCAGCGGCTGCTCGAGCCGCTGACCGGCCCGACCGCACGTTCCGCCACACCGCGCGCGAGTTGCTCGCGCTGTCCGCCTGGCGCGCCGGCGACGGCGCGGCGACCAAGCGCTGGTTCGACATGATGACGACCGATCGCGCAGACGCCGTCCGCAACCCGCACGCGCGTCGAGATGCTGATGGCGCTCGGTCGCCGTCCGAGAGCAAGAGCTGAGGGGCGACCCGATGAACCGCTTCGCTCGTGTCACCCTTGCCGCACCGGCGCTCGTCGCTAGGCCTCATGCTCGGCGGCTGCGGAACGATGGATCTTCGATCCGACCGACATCTTCGAGTTCGGAAATCTTCAACACCAAGAAGAAGCTGCCGGGCGAGCGCCGCGCCGGTGTTCCCGGAGGGCACGCCGGGCGTGCCGCAGGGCGTGCCGCCGGAGCTGGTCAAGGGCTATCAGGCGGCGCCAGAGCCGGAAGCCCCAGGCGTGCCGGAGCAGAAGCCGCAAGCGGCCGCCGAGCCCGAGAAGCCCAAGCCGAAACCCAAGCCGAAGCCGAAAGTCGCCGCCAAGCCGACGCGAGCCCGACGCAGCCGGCCGACCGGCGGCGCAGCCGTCCAGCGCGATCCGCAGTGGCCCGATCCGCCGCAACAGGCCTCGACCCAGCCGCGCAGGCGTCGCGCTCAGCCGCAATCGGCGCCTGGCCGGCGCGCGAGCCGGCGGCGGGCTCGCATTGGCCCGATCCGCCACGCTGCCGACTGCTGTTCTGCGCACGATCGTCAGCGTCGCTGGGCGTCGCAGCTTGCACGCGCCGGCACCTGCACATGAGCTTCACGGTCGCCATCGTCGGCCGGCCGAATGTCGGCAAGTCGACGCTGTTCAACCGGCTGGTCGGCCGGCGGCTCGCGCTGGTCGACGATCAGCCCGGCGTCACGCGCGACCGCCGCGAGGGCCGCGCGCAGCTCGGCGATCTCGCGTTCACGGTGATCGACACCGCCGGCCTCGAGGAGGCCGCGCCGGCGAGCCTCGACCGGCCGCATGCAGGCGCAGACCGACGCGGCGATCGCGGCGGCCGACGCGGTGCTGTTCGTGATCGACGCGCGCGCCGGGCTGATGCCGGCCGACCGCGCCTTCGCCGATCTGGTGCGCACGCGCCGGCAAGCCGGTGATCCTGGTCGCCAACAAGAGCGAGGGCCGGGCGGCGCAGGCCGGCATCGATCGAAGCCTACGCGCTCGGTCTCGGCGAGCCGGTCGCGATCTCGGCCGAGCACGGCGAAGGGCTTGGTCGATCTCTACGACGCGCTGCGCGCGGCGCTGCCGGAGTGCGACCGGCAGCACCGGAAGCGAACGACGAAGACGAGGGCGCCGCCGCGCGCCGCAGAAGCGCGCGCCGATCCGCATCGCGGTGGTCGGGCGGCCCAATTCCGGCAAGTCGACGCTGATCAACCGGCTGCTCGGCGAGGAGCGCCTGCTCACCGGGCCCGAGGCCGGCATCACCCGCGACGCCATCGCGGTCGATCTCACCTGGCAGGGCACGCGCTTCCGCGTGCACGACACCGCCGGCATGCGCACGCCGCGCGCGCATCGAGGAGAAGCTCGAGAAGCTCTCGGTCGCCGATGCGCTCAACGCCATCCGCTTCGCCGAGGTGGTCATCCTGCTGATGGACGCCGAGCAAGCCGTTCGAGGAGCAGGACCTGCGCATCGCCGACCTGGTCGAGCGCGAGGGCCGCGCGCTGGTCATCGGCATGAACAAATGGGACCTGCGTGGAGAGCGTGCCCGGCGCGATGACCAAGCTGCGCGAGGAGACCGATCACTGGCTGCCGCAGGTCAAGGGCGTGCCGGTGGTCGCGGTGTCGGGCCTCACCGGCGAGGGGCTCGACCGGCTGATGCAGGCGGTGCTCGATGCCCATGCGGTGTGGAACAAGCGCGTGCCGACCACCGCGCTCAACCGCTGGCTCGCCGACGTGATCTCGGCGCATCCGCCGCCCGCGGTGTCGGGCCGGCGCATCCGGCTCGACTACCTGACGCAACCGAAGGCGCGCCCGCCGAGCTTCGTGCTGTTCATGAGCCGCACCGACGCGGTGCCGGACGCCTACCGGCGCTACCTGGTCAACGAGCTGCGCGAGACGTTCGACCTGCCCGGCACGCCGATCCGGCTGACGCTGCGGGAGAAGAAGAATCCGTACGCCGGGAAGAAGTAGGCAGCGCTCGGCAAGGGCGGAGCCAACTCAGTACGCTTCGTCGCCTGTCGCGCACCGCAAAGAGAGAGGTGGAGGCCCAGCCTGGATTTGAACCAGGATGAATGAACGGTGCCCCATTCATTGCGTCTCCATTCCGCCACCGGGCCATAAGTGAATTCGTCAGGCGTGTCAGCTTCGGGACGACCCAACGCCATTGTCAGTGGCGGGCTCGCTGACAAAGCTCCTCGGAACCGGCTCGAGCCTGCCGCGCTCATCCAGTTTCCAATTGATGCCTTGTTCGAGGTTGTAGACGAGCGCTCGACCTAGCGCGGTCTTGTAGCTTCGGGCGGCCTCGGCCTCGCTGAATCGCGTCTCGCTCTTCGGCATTGGGACGCTCCCGTTAATTGATGATTAGGTATATCGGATAGGCGGCGATGCTCCATTCTTGAGTCAAATTAAGCTTAATGGGGGTCGATGGTGTCGCAGTAGCGCCGCGCGTGCCGCTGGCACTCATTGCAATTGACGCTCGCAACCGGTCGCGTGACTAGGCTTGCGAGGCAATCCGCTCGAGCCGAAGCGTGCGGGCCTGCATTTCGTCCGTAGGCGGCAAGCCCAGGACATCGAACACAGCCCGTATGCGATGCACCCAGTCGTGCCTCAAGGCAGCCTCTCGAACGTTGCGGTGCCGGACCGCGTTCAAGCGATCAGGATCACCATCAAGGTCTGCAAGGATTCGGCCAATATCGGGAGAGTCGAACGGAACGTGGATCACCGCATCCGGCCAATCGAACTGCCGGTTGAATTCCTCGGCGTGTGGCGCCTCTCCGATCATCACCGTGCCCGCTGCCGCGCCCTCGTAGAACCGCGCGGAGATTTCGTCGCGGCCGGCGGTGAATTCGGGATTGTTGACGTGGCTGCGATTGGCGATGAAGTAGCCGCTGTGCTTGAGGATCGTCGCCAGCATGATGCGATGTTCGCGGGCGCTGTCGACGCGGAATGTGCGCTGCTTCAGGTCGGATCCGCTCGCAGCCACCGTATCGTAGTAATAGAAGTACCCCCGGCGCTCCGCGTCCTCGAGCAGCGCGCGATGCGTGACCGGTGAGCGCCGGCCGATATTGCAGGCGTAGATCGGACGCGGTTGATCGGGCGACACCGGCGCAAACCGCAGCACATCGGTGGCAAGCGGCAGATAGCTGCACGGCCGGCCGGTGATGCGCGCCACGTCCGGGACGCAGTGACGAAGCCCAAGAAAGATGTGGTCGAATTCGGACAAGAGCTCGAGCAGATATTCCGGCAGAACCCCCGCCCAGACTTCGGTGATGAAGCAGGCCGCTTTCCGGCAGCGCGCGCGCCAGTTGGGCACCATCGCGAGTGAATACAGCTCGAAGGCGTTGCTGAAAATTGGAAAGAACAGTTCGTAGTCGTGCTCCAGGATCACCTTGCTCCGTGGATGCGGCGTCAGCCGGCGTGCAAGCTTGGACGATCCGGACGCCAGGCGCAGGTGCTTATAGACGCGCCGGCAAAACTCCAGGTCGGACAGTCCGGCCGCGTCGATTCGCTCCGCATTCGTGACGGAAGCAAGAACGTCTTCGAATTCGTAGGCGAGGCAGAATGCGACAAGGTCTGCAATCCGGCGCTCGGACAGTAACAACACTCTGCCTTGCACTGGACGCATCTCCGATCAGTACGGCGGCTCGTGAGCCAGCAACCCGGTACTCGTCACTGCTTCGTGTCCAAGTTCGCCGCCGTTCGTCGTTCTTACGGGCCAACTCCACCCGTTACGATCGCGGTGCCCGTCGTGACGCCAGAGGCAAGGTTCTTCACGGTGTATGCGTTCACGGCAGCCAGCAGCGGATCGTTGACGGTGGCGGTGATCAGGCGGAGATACGTCAAGAGCTTTGTGGTTTCAACTGAAGGTGCATTGGACGCGAAGATGACGTCCTTGTTCTTCATCTCGAATTTGGTCGCGAGGAAGTATCCCGCCGGATCCTTCAGGTTGAGATGATAGATGATCGGAACGACCGGCCCCACAACGGTCGTGCAATCGACACCGAGTTGCTCGGCGACGTGCCGGGGTTCGCCGCGATAGATGAAAATCGAGGCCGGGTCGGCCTGGATATCGTTCAGGCCGCCGGCCTTCCCCATCGCCTCGGCGAGCGAGAGACGCCACGCAGCAAATGCAAATTGCCCCTGCTGTCCGGATGCTCCGAACGCCAGGAACGTCCGAGGCTGCGTGAACACGTAGATCGTATCCTGAGGCCGGACGTAGATGTTGTTTGACGATTCGTGGATGAGCGCGCCAAACGGTGCGGTCGCCTGGCGGCCGCTGCGCTCGAGCGTCACAAACGTGTCATAGCCCGGGTTCTTCGGACCGCCGGCGCGGGTAATGGCATCGAGCAGGCGCTCGCCGTTGGCGTTCACCGGGAAGCGGGACGGCGTGTTGACCTCGCCCAGCACGCTGACAGAGGTCGCCCGTTGGTCGACGAGCGCCACGACCGCCTGCGGCTCGATCGCGCGATCCTTCAGCGCGTTCGTGATGGCCTTTTGCACCTCGACGACGGTTCGTCCCTTCGCCGGGATGGCGCCCGCATAGGGAACGGTAATGTTGCCGTTGGTATCGACCTGCTGATTCGGAAGGGTAACGAAATTGCCCGGACGGACGCCGGCCTCAATCGGGATGAACAGGCCGCCCGCGGCCGATTCGAACAAGGTCACGCTGACGACATCCCCGATTCCGAACCGGATCTCGCTGGGACCGCGCCGGTCCGGAAACAACTGACCAAATCTCGGCGAATGGCTCGCGAGGATCATTTCGACCTCGGGCGTGATGCGGACGACACTGTAGGGCAGACTTTTGGGATCCAACTGCCCCGAAAGCACGTATGCGCTTGCTGGCCCGGCGGTGGGAAGCATCGAACATCCGCCATGGGCGAGAGTGGCCGACAGAGCGAGCGCGCAGCAGATTCTGCCGCGCAATTCTTTCGTCAGCCACGGTAGCCGCCGCTGCGGTGAGTCCGGACGCGACTCTCGTTCGTTGCAGACGCCACTGCTCTTTGCCACGAGACTCAAACTTCGGATTAACGGGCGTTAAACGCCTCATAATGAATATTGTTTTATGTTTAACAGCGGGTTAATCGGCCTTGTGTTCTGGCTGCGATACGCAAGTTTCGCCGTTCTTGCTGCTGGACGAGCCTTCTGCGCCGCAGTTGGGCCCGTCAGGTCGGTGAGTCGCTCCGTCCCATCAAGAAGGCCACGGGTGACGCAGGACGTCGAACACGAGCTTCTGAAGCTCGATGATCGCTATCCGCATGCCGCCGCGCGTTTCCCACCATCGGTCGGGGTCAAAGCTCGAGTGGCGTGCGGGTTGAACCGTGACCCGAATTGATTGGCCTTTCATGGCGCGATCCAGCACCCGCTTGGCACGCCGGGAGTGGTCCTTGGTGGCCACGAACACGATGGATCGGACGTCGTGCCGGGCGGACCACGATGGCAGAATGTGGCCTTCGCGTTCGGTTCCAACGTCGACGCTGGGGATCTGGACGATGTCGGTCACGCCCAGCGACTTCAACTGTCGAATCTGTTTTGCGCCCGCGTCCTCGTACGGAAGCCCGCGACGGATGAATTCGTGATCCTCTCCGCTCGGGGGATCCACGAAGACGGCTACTCGCTTTGCGATCCCGGCCTGGACCAGGTCCGCCGCTTCGAGCGCGCCTGCGCCGCCGGAGTCAGGCGATACGACGATAATGTCGGCGGGGGCTACCGGCTCGTTGACGACCAGTGCCCATCCTGCTGCCCGCAGGACCGGCTCCCGAAGCGGGCGAACGGCGAGGATCGCGACTGTGGCGAGGATGATCGCCGCAAGGATCGCGGTCCTTCCCGGCCGCCGCATGACGACGCTCGAAATCATTTGGACACGCGTCACGCCGCCGCTCGTGTCGCCGGCTGCGCGTCGTGACCGCCGGGTGCGGCCGCCTTGACGCAGCGCGTGCGGCTGCCCGCTGTCGCTGCTGCGACGACTTTGGTGCGTCCGGTCAAGCGTGACCGGGCTCCGACCTCGTTGCGCGACCGACGTGAGCATGATGATGATCGGGTTGACGGGTTGACACATCGCTTCCGCTTTCACGTCACGGCATTTGTCGGCTGCCGTGCCGCTCCGCGCTCTTCGCACTTATGTTGTCGCCCGTACCAACTATTTTGCGGTCTGAAGAAGGATTGTCCAGGCGTGTCTCATCGCGCTTGGTCTGCCGTGAGACTTCAGGGTTAATGCAGTTCTCCTAGAGCGCGTCATTCGCGCCGGCGGGATCAACATCGCGTGATGGCAAATTAGGGATATTCGATCATCCGAATCGCCCAGCGGCGCGGTTTCGGCTACCAAAATAGTCGGGGCGCTAAGGACAGGCGTGATGGAGATGGACCGTTCAAGCGTGCCCAGCGCGCACAGTGGTGCCCGGCATCATGTGTGGAAACCCGACAGACGGCGCGGCGCCACGCGCAAACCCGCTAAGACCGATGGCGTCGCCATCGTGCCCTCGGCATCTGGTCGCGATCGGATCGAGCCGATGCCCGTCGTCAACACCATCCCGTCGCGACCGCTAGGCCGGACACCCGCCCTGTGGATCATAGTCGGCGCGCTATGGGTCTCGCTCGGGATGATCGTGTCCGCCACCCTCGTCACCGTCGCGTTTCTCACCTGACGGTAGCGTCTGCCCGCGAAGGCAAGACCTTCCGAAGGCATCCTGCAAAGCCGGTTTATCGATTGGAGGGCGGCGGTAGAAGCGACGTCCGCAACCCCGATCGCCGAGGCCGTCTACAGCAACTTCAACAATGACTGAATGATTCAAGGCACGATCAGTACCGCGACTTACCTCCCCCTTTCAGGGGGAGGGAGCGCGCCGCCGATGCCTCGACTACTGAAAGTGCACTAGAAGGCGTTCTCGTAGGCTCTCCGAAAGAACACGGTACCGAACAAGATCCGCAAGTCGAGCCAGATCGACCAATTGTCGATGTAGAACAAGTCGTATTCGATCCGGTTCAGCAACTGGTCGTCGTTGCCGATATTGCCGCGAAAGCCGTGGATCTGCGCCCAGCCGGTGATGCCCGGTTTGACATTGTGACGCCGGGCATAGAGCGAAATGCTCTTTCCCCAGGTCTCATCGTGAGCAATCGCGTGGGGACGCGGTCCCACCAGCGACATATCGCCCGACAGCACATTGATGAGCTGCGGCAGCTCGTCGATGTTCCAGCGCCGCAAGAACTGCCCAAGCCGGGTTATCCGGGCGTCGTGGCGCGTCGCCTGACGCACCACGGGGCCGTCGTCGAGCGTCGTCATGGTGCGGAATTTGAGGATCCGGAACGGATTTTGGTTGAAGCCGTACCGGCGCTGCAGAAAAAACACCGGTCCGGGGCTGTCGAGCTTGATGAGGAGGGCGACCAGGAGCAGAAGCGGCGAAAGAACCACCAGGCCGGCGCTCGCGAGTAAGATGTCGAAGAGCCGCTTCACCAATACCGCCGACATCGACAGCGGCGGCCGCAGCAGGTGCAGACTGGCGACCGGTCCGATCTGTTCGATGGCGATGCTTTCAAACCGGTCCAGCAGGCGCTCGGGCGCCAGGTAGATCGACGTCGGAACCGTCATGAAGGCCTCGACGCAGCGATCGATGGTCGCGCGATCGTGCCACGGCAGGACAACGAAGACGCCGTCAAGGTCGAGGGCGCGGGCGCTTCGCACGGCATCCCTGAGTTCGTTTGCGAAGTGAGCTTCGCCTTCAGGCGTGCCGTCGGGCCGGCGCAGATTAGCGGTCCCGGCGATCTCCAGGCCGATGTCTCGAACCTTGTAGCGCCGGACGAAATCCACGATTGCGGCTTCGGCGCCGACCAGAAACAGCCGCTTGGTCGCAATCAACCCGACTTCGTTTCCGGCCGCCACTGCGCGCACGAACAGCGCATGGATCAGGGTGAGGGACAGCAGGCCGCTGAGGTAGAACAGGATGAGCCAGCCGCGCGAATGCGCGTCGATCGTCTTGGTCAGGAAGGAGAGAACGATGAGCCCGATGAAGGTGACGGTCCAGTTGCGGACGATCTTCTCGGGATAGCGCTTGAATTCGAGATAGCTCAGGACGGAGTATTCCAGCCGGTAGGCATTGACGACTACGTAGAGCCATGCGGTCACCAGGCCGCTCTGCAAGAACAGCGGGATCGGGCCCACGTCTCCGTACAGGACCTTGTGATACAAAATTCCCGTTCCGATCGAGATCAGCACGATCGCTGCGGCGTCGGTGGCGGCGGCGAGTGCCGAGATGGCGAACCGCAAGAATGCAGTCCGTCGCGCGGCGGCCCCGACCTCAAATCCACGATGCGAAGCGATATTCATGACGCAACGTTGTCCGAATATTGGACACTCTTCACCATAACGGGACACTCCCGGTCGGGAGGCCGCAGGTTGCGTCGAAAATTGCAAGACACAGGCCGCTAGCGGCGGTGCCGTCGGGCCAGATTTTGTTGATCGTTCTTGTGGCTGTGAGGTCGAGCGCCAGGCCGTGCGCGCCTGAACGAATGAGCCCCGGAGTGTCCTCCGGGGCTCATTGGCAAGCCTGCGTCGCCGTGCCGATGGCGGAAAAGGCGATCAATAATATTTGCTGCTGACCGGACCGTTGAACAGGAAATTGAAGCCAAGCTTGACCAACTGGATATTCCGATTGGTCGTGAAGGTATCGCCGGCAAGGAAAGGCGCGTTCGCCGGTAACGTATGAGACCAACCGCCCAAGCCGAGGTAGTTGTACTCGAGTTTCACGGTCCAGGTATTGACATAGGCCCCGAACGCCCACTCGACGCCGGCGCCCAGGAGCCAGGCGCCCGTGGCGTTGTCGTTTGTGGTGATCGAGCCGCCGGTCGTCGCATTCGTGATGGTCAGCCGATTGCCGCCGACCCAGCCGCCGCCGGCCTTGCCGTAAACGAGGGCGCGGTCAAAAGCGTAGCCAAAGCGGCCTGCCACAGTGCCAATCCACTGACTGCCAGATTCGACCCGGATGTTGTGCCCGATCGCGGGAATGAAGATCGCGGGATGATGTCCGCCGCCGTTCGAAAAGTAGTCGAGTTCAATTTCGCCGCCGAGGACGATGTTGCCGACCTGGTAGTTGCCGCCGATCTGGCCGCCGCTGACGATGAAGCCAGTGGACCCGCTCTCGAATTCGAGGCCATACCTGTTGTCGGTCCAACTGCGCTGCATCCACCCGCCGCCGAAATTGCCGCCGATGTAGATGCCCATCCATTTGAAGGCAGGTGGCACATAGGGCGGCGGTAACGGTTGCAGCACGGGCAAATCGGCCGCACGTGCACCGATCGCCGTCGCGAGAAGCGCCATGATTGCCAAGAGAGCTTTCCGCATGATTCCCGAATTCCCCGTGGTAGACCGGTCTGGGCTATCGCGCGGTGGTTTCCATTAAGACAATATTTGCCAAGATCGAAAAATTCGTGCGAGGCGTGACAAAATAATCACAGCTGCGCAAACGGCCGCGAGCCTCGATCCGCCGTCGAAAAGCTTCGCCGCGCGGAAGCGTTTTCGTTCGCGACACCGGCTTCCGTGCGCCCGCATTAACCGCCCATTTACCCTAACGTGAAGAAATGTCTCTGCGGGGCAAAGAGATCGCCCAATCGCCACCATTCGTTAACTGCGTGATTTAGCGGACATCGGGCTGCAGCGCCTTCGGCGGCAAATCATCGGATGCGGGGATGAGATCCAGGATTGGCATCGGGCGGCACATGGACGATCTGCTGAGGAAGGCGGATTGACGATGTCGTGTCCAAATCGCCGCGAAGCTCCGGCATTTCGGGCGGCGAATGGTTCGGCACTGAAGCGACGCCCCCATACCAGCCCGCCTACCGGTTGCCGCACGAAGCAACGCATGTGGTTGGAAACGTCGCCGGCAGCCCGCTGCGGTCTGCCGGCTTCGAGAATCCGCAGGCAGAGTTTGGTACCGACGAGCGCCCAAACCCGATTGCAGGTCCGCTCGGCGATCTGCTGCACGAAATCGATCGGCGTGGATATCGTCGACGCCGGGATGCACGGTCCGAACTCCGTTCGACGGCAACACCGGTTCGCTTATCGCACGAGCACCGTTGACCGAGAGCTCGTGGAGCGGGACGAACGGCTTGCGTTCGGATCTGAGCGATGGATCGCACGGCCAAGATACGAGGTCGACCGGCCGAGGAATCGAGCGATCGTTTGACATTCGACCAGGCGCCGCCGGTACGGCGCCGCCGCTCGGTAGCTTCGATGCTGCAGCTCGGCGAGAGGACCTGGCGTGCGGCGGTTGAGCCACTTGCCGCAGTTGGGCCGTTAGCGCAATTCCGCCCGTCGCCAGATACGAATTAGCACGCGATATGCTTCGCCGGAGGAGATTCGGATGCTCGGCGACTGCTGCAGCGCGGTTCGAGCATCAAGAGGACGAATTTCGCGCCAAGCCTTTGGACAGCATCGTAGGCAGCTCGACGAGCTCGTCCGTGAGGTCAATCAGCGAAGAAGGCGGCGCCACCGACGACGAGATTGCCGCGTTCAAGCATCGATTGACGTCGTTGACCCGGGAGATTGAAACACGGGCGGAGCGCAAGCTCAATGGCGATGGTAGCGTCCGTGAGCAATCAGGCCCGATGTCGTGCGAGTTCGGCGAGTGATCGTCCTCCGGCCGACGTCAAGTGCACGGGCAGCTTGGCGCGCAACTCGCCATCATCCGGCGTGCGATTTCGACGATGTCCGGCAGCGCGGCGGCCGGTCGAACTCGAACTATCTCCGTCATCCTGAATTCGGTCGCGACCGCAGTCGCGGCCCAAGCCGCAAGATCAAGACACCGAGAACGTCCTATCGCGAGGCCGGCGAGACGGATTCATCGAAGCAAGACCAATTCTTCGCGGTGGTGTCCGACCGATGGTTTGCGCACCTAGATCCACGAGCACGACCAAGCGACAACACCCGCCGATCATTCGGACGAAATCGGCCGTCGACCGCGACTTGCCGTCGATCTCGCCCGTGCAGCATGAAGGCCGCAGTCGACAAGAGGCCATCACGCTCCACGATTGCGCCGATTGTCAGAGCCGGCTTGGCGGCGATGTTGGCGATAGCCGTCGTGGTGCCGGGCGCGTATTTCGCGCGCTCGCGAATGTCGGGAGCGTCTGCAGCACGTCCAATACCCGTTATCGTGCACGAGAGCGCGCCGACCGGTGAGGCCGCGGCCTCAGCCCCGCTCACGATCATGCCCCCGAATACGGTGGCGCGGTTTCAAGATCTGGTATTTCAACTGCCGCGCCTCTACGGAATTCTATGCCATCAACAGTGGCAGACTGTTCGAGCTGGAAGCCCTGCCGGGACAAGCGCCCGATCCTCGGATCGCGGTGTCTGCGGCAATTCCCCGGCCAAGCCACACGACGCTGCCGGACGGGCGCGTCGGGTTCCTTCTGTTCCGGCGCGATATGGCGACGAACATCCCGGAACGGGTGTCGATCCGCGTCGTTGCGAAGATCAGGCGGTCGATGAGCGCTCCCGCGGCCGAGCAGCACGCCGCAAGTGCGGAGAATACGTGGACGATCCGCAACATCGCCGTCGATTTTCGTGTGGCGCCGGTGGAGCACAACAAGGAAATGGTGGTGCTGCTCTCGGAAAAGTCGGACTTCACTTTTCCGGCTGGCCGGTATGCGCTGATCCTCAAGGGGCAGGCCTACGACTTCACCGTCGCCGGCCCGATCACCGATCCTGCGCAATGTCTGGAGCGCGTCGAGGCTGCCAACGGCGGTTTCTTCCACGAGTGTCAGCCACCTCAGGAGAAACCCGCAGTGGTGTCCTCACAGGAGCCGCCACCGCTCGCGGCTCGCACCGCGTCAAAGTCTCGTCGTCCGGCCGAATTGCACGCGCGGCCGAGGATCAGCCGGCCAAACCCCGGACGTCCCGATGACGACGGTTCAGTCGAACGGTTCGTCGCTTGACATGGGCGGCTTCGTCATCCGCCGACTCGCCGCCACGGGGAAGTCGTGCCTGATCGCCATCGTGCCGTGCTCCCGGTCGGTCCGTTGGAGCATCGGCCATGCGCGCGGGGAAATCCTTCTCATGATGGCGCGCGGAATTCTTCGGATTGTTCGCCGAATTTGGTAGCGGGACGTCGAGCGGACGACGTCAAAGCGGTTCGCCAGTTCACCTCCGAACGCCACCTTGAACTTGTATCCCGCATCGTCGGTGATGCCGCCATCGAAGTCGAAATAGCGTTGGCTCGAGTGCGCCAATTCAATTCCGGTCCATACGAGCAAACTGACGGCGCCGAGATGCGCGACGCACTTATCGCGCGTCGATAGGAAATAGTAGACGTATCTGTCGTCCCAGATGAAGAATACCTGGGCGTGTGAGACGCCGCTTGCATCGACTGCCGCCACGATCTTGCATCGACCGTCGGGCATTTGCCGCGGCAAAGGCCGGAGCGAGCAACGAGAGATCGAAGTGAGATCTTCGCGTCGTGCAGATTGTTCCGGTAAAAATGGACGAACTGATCGACGTCGTCGACGTCACGGATCGTCAGATGCTCGCGGGCGCGCCGAATGACGTTCTTGGTCTTGTCACGAAGGCCTGCCCACAATTCCTCGCGCGGCCGCGTGCAGTCGAGAAGAAAGGTGGGGTGCACCTTCACGTCAAATCCGGACGTCAGAAAGGGCACCAATCGCTAAACTCAGTGTCCAACGTCATCTCGACGTGATCGTAGCCGGAAAGCTGCTCCAGCATTTCGGATATGATCGAGTAGGCGAACCGCGCACGGGATTTCCGTCTTGCCCGCCGGGGTCGACAAGACGGGTCCGAGGAAGCGCGTGATCTGCGGCATTTCGCAGATCGTCATGCCGCCTTCGCGACGCTCGACAAATCGCAGATAGCCCGCGGTCCGGCCACCGCGAAGGCTGGCTACCTCGCGCCATCGCCCCGGCGCCAGCGCATCAAGCCACCATTCTTCATGAAAGATGGATTTCCGGATCAACTGGAAGCCCCAAGAGGTACGGCAAGTACGGCCGGAGCGATGTTAGGAGATGGCGTCCAACGCCCGCGACCAGCCGATCACGTGGCTTCTCGCATCGAGTGAGTCGATCAACTGAGGTGATCGCCACCGAGTCTGCGTCGAACAGCACGAGCCCCCCGTATTTGTTCGTAGTCTGTAGCTTTCGACGCAGTATATTTCCCGGACGCAAACAATTCCGTAACGTGCGTCTTTTGGCTTATTCATGCGACGCATTGACGCAAGCTTTCATCCCGATATCTGGGAATTTGGTGTGGATGTTCAGGCGCGACAAAGGCGTCATGAATGTCTGGATGACAAGGGTTGGCGCTTGGTTAATGTGGCAGAGCAAATTGTCGGCAATCTGTGGACGGACGATTGCCACGGCGCGCCGTGCCGGCGCCGTTAGGCCACTGCTTGCGCGCCGATTGAAGCGACGTGAGACAGGCATCTGCCCTTGCGGGTTCCCGACGCTCTACTGTGGCACCAATGCCGCTTTGCTCTTGTGCCATAGCAGTATGCCGGCGCCACCGCCGATCAAGCAGATCAACGTCACGATGAGTTCGCCTTCTCCTGGCCGCCGCCCATGACAGGCATAGGGCAGCAGGCCGAGGCCGATCCAGAACAGCTTCTGCCATTGGTACGAATCATGTTGCTTGGCGATATTGCGCCGCTCGGCCCAGATTGCCTTGGCCTCGGCAGAGAAGGGAAGGGCGTGCCTGAGAATGGCGGGAACCACCCGGAGCGCGACCAAGAGTCCCAAGAAAAGGCCGACGGAGATCCAGGCGCGGTCGCTGCCGCCGGAAATCGTACGAAATGCCGGCACGATCCCAAGACCGAGCGCCACGCGCGAAGAGTCGCGCTCGCACGCGCCGCCGTCCACGTCGACGAGAATCCGCTCGAACGGTCGCATCGGTTTGCTCCCAGTTGGAGTTGTCAGCGGCTCGCCAATCGCATGGGGCTGAAGTCACGCACTGCACGAAACGCGATCCGCAGCGGATCGGTCACTCCGAAGACGGCGACTGCGAGGACGAGGTAGATCGCATGCAGATCGGCACGGAGACGGCGAATCTCAACAGGGGAGATAGATCTGCGAGAAGGAGCGTGCTGTGCCAGAAATCCAATCGCGACGGTCGCCAGTCCAGCGACGGTTTGGGGCCCTACGGCTCGCAGCACGTCCTTGGTTCCGATGCCGATCGGGCGCCCGGAATACACCAGAGCCGGTACGAACAATCCGAACATGGCGATCGCATATGCATACGGCGACGCCGATCATTCCGAACGGCAGGCCGACCAGCAGGGCGACGAGCTGGCAGGCAGCACTGAAGACACCCCACCGCATCCAGCGATCGGGGCCGTCCGGCCGCAACGTGAATCCATCCCGAGCGTCCGTTCGATGCTGTCGGCGATGCCTCTGACGGCAAAGATGCAGAGCAGCGGCCCGGCGGGCGCCCACTTCTGACCGAGCAGTATCACCACAAAATCCTGCGCAGTGACTGCGAGCACCGAGAATATCCCGGCGGAGAAGAAGCTCAGCGACGACAGCGCCCTGGTCCACGACCGCTTCAGTTCTTCAACGTTGTTCCTGAGCTTGCTCAGGCCGGATACCGCGATGTTGTGCAGGGGCTCCGTCAGGATGCTGAGCAGGTTGCTGTAGATGTTGAAGGCGTTCTGGAAGTAGCCGAGCGGGCCCGCACCGTAGACATAGCCGATCACGAGCCGGTCCGCCGACCGGGCAAGGTAGTCCGTCATGGTGAAGCCGGTGACGCCGATTCCGAAGCCGACCAATTCCCTGACCGCCGGCGTAAACCGCGGTCGCCCGGGCACCCATCGGCAGCTCGAGCCATGCGCCAACGGCCAATAGCCCGGTCGTCACGATCGGCTTGGCCACGAGCGACCAGTATCCCCAGTCGGTGAGTGCCATGACAATGCTGACAACGCTGCCGACCAGATTTGCGGAGATGTCGATAATCGCGATGCGCCGGAACTGCATCGCCCGACGCATCAGCGCGTAATGCTGCGTCGACACCGCCGCCATGACGAACGTAAGGGACAACACCAGCGCGATCCTGCGAGAGACGGCTCGCCGAAGAAGCTGCGCGATCAACCCGCTGGTCCCGACCAGAAGAACGGTGAGCGCGACGCCGATCGCCAAGTTCAGCCAGAACAGTGGTGCTGATGTCGTCCTGTGCGATATGGGCCTTCTGAACCGAGGCTTCGGTCGTGCCAAAGTCGATGAGCATCGGCGCGAAGCCGACCAGCGCCAGTGACCATAGCGACAAGGCCGAAGTCGTGCGGGCTGAGCAGGCGCGCCAATATGATCGTCGACGCCAATTGCACGAAAATATTCATGCCGCGCGCGGTGACAAAAATCACGCCGCTGCGCAGCGACGCGCGGCCAAGACCCGTATAGGGCTTGTTTTCCTCGAAATAGCTGCCGACGTTCGCTTTCAAGGTGGCCCCTCTTCACCAGTGCACACGTTCGAGGCCGTTACGGACGTTCGGTCGGGCCGGTCTCGTCGCCGGCATCCGAAGCCCGCTCCAGCCAGATTTCGCGCCAGTACGGATAGATTGCGCGCGGACAGAAGCGACGGCAGATGGCGTATCGCGCTTCGCAGACGACGTCCTTGAGGACGATCGCATCGGTCTTGAACGCGGACCATCTTGCAGGTCCGCTCGTCGATGATCTGCTTCTGCCGGCGCTCGACTTCGTATTCCCGCTCGGTGAACGGCACCATTTCGCCGTCGAAATACAAACCGCGGTTTCGATAGTTGCAGTCCAGCGTCTTCACGATCTCCTTGTATGGCTTGACGCGAACGCGTTCGCCCACTGCAGGTCGAGCTGTGCCTTGGGTACGGGGCTTCCTTTCGGCACGCCGAATGGACGCAGCGGATACGGCGATCCGCCGATCGCGCGCTGGAAGCTGGTCGTAGGTCCAACGCATGGCCGAGCCGACGCCTACGCCGGCCTCGGCGACCGTTCGCCATGAAGAGTACAGGAAGCCCAACGGCGAGCTGCGACAGGCGAACGTTGCCCGAGGTGTAGTCCTCCACGATACTGGCGAACGTCCCACCACTTCAGCGGTTGCGTCGCAAACTTGACCTGCGTGTTCTGGCAGACATAGGTGGGTTCGGTTTCGCCGGGCCGTCGGCGGAATCTTGATGCTGGTCCAGAGCACATCCTCCGTGCATTGGCGCGTCCGTTCCTCGCGGGAGGTGTTTCGACCAGGTGCACCGGCTTGCTGCTCGATCCAGCGGTTCGAGCCAGGCGTCCTTCCAGAAGATCAGGCAGCCGGCTTCGCAGCCATCGTGGGCGGCGCCGTTGCACCGGATGTTCTCAAGATGAACGGTATTCGGCATCTTGCGGCCGCCGATACCCACGGCAGGATCGCACGTCTTGTGCGCCCGTTTGCCGACCCGCAATGTCTTTCCGCAGTATTCGAGCATCTCCGGCATGAAGGGCAATTCATCGAGCCGGCCGTTGGCGTCCAGCGTGCGAAGGATTTCCTCCTTGCTTCGGACTTCGACCAAATCGCCGGCATGGAGCCGACGAGGCAAGGCGTCGCGGATGGCGGTCGCGATCAGCGAAGGTCGCTCGGAGGGCGAACGCGGAGGCTGATCTGCGGCCGGTACCGCCGTTCGGCTCAAGAGCATGTCCGCTCTCCGTCACGCCAGCAGCAGCTTGCGGGCGAAGAACGCTTCGGCGTAGCGCTCCGGCGCGCGGCATTCCATGCCGCGCAGGCGCGCCAGGCCGCGAAAGGTCTCCGCGTCGAACCAGTCCTTGGAGCGCTGGGTGCCGAAATGGGCGATCAGCAGCTCGATCTTGCGCTCCAGCGCGGCGGCCGAGACCGGCACGTAGACGTTGGGCTGGCCGAGGTCGCCGTCCCACTTCGGGATCTCGTATTCGAGAATGCAGATGGTCGCGGAACGTGTTCCAGGTCAGCTCGCAGACCTCGCGGTGGTCCTGGTGCGCGTCGTCGCGCCGATGCGTGAGGATGACGTCGGGCTTGACGCGCCCCTTCAGCGCCTTCGAACCAGTCCTTGATCGCTTCGCCCTGCTGCGGGAAAGAAGCCGTCGCGAAACGACCGGACCTCGATCTGCGTCGCTCGCGCGCCGGCCAGAAAGTCTGCGGCCGAGCTCTGGCCTCCGCTTCGCGCGCGCTCGGCCGCCGCTCAGCACGCACCAGTGCACGTCGAGCTCGACGCCGCGCTCGATCCAGGCTGCAGGATCGTGCCGCCGGCGCCGATCTCGATGTCGTCGGAATGCGCGCCAAGGCAGAGGACCGACAGGCGCTCGCCCGGCTCGGCCAAGCTGCAAGCGCCTTCATCGACGCGGCCTCTGACCGCCGGCGCGCGATCTGCACGCGCCACGGCATCTCGCCCTGCTCGACCATGTCCTCGAGCACCTGCCGGTCCCTGCAGCGTGTCCATCGCGCGCCAGAAGCCCTCGTGCTTGTAGGCCATCAGCTGATCGCTCTCGATCAGGCGGCTGGAACGGCTCGAGCACCAGCTCCTCGCCTTCCCGGATGTAGTCGAAGATCTCCTTGCGGAAGACGAAGTAGCCGCCGTTGATCCAGATGTCGGATGTCCTGGCTGGCGCGAACGCGCGCACGCGGCCGTCTGTCGTCGATGTCGGCCAGATGAAAGGTGAGCGGCGGGCGCACGGCGAGGAAGCAGGCGATCTTGCCGCTCGTCCTTGAAGCGCTCGATCATGTCGTCGAGCGGCACGTCGGTCAGGCCGTCGCTGTAGTTGGCGAGGAACATCTCCTCGTCCTTGACGTGATCGCGCACCGCCCACAGGCGCTCGCCGATGTTGCGCCAGATGCCGGTGTCGATCAGCGTGACGCGCCAGTCCGGCGGCCGCTCGCCGAGGATCTCGACCTTGCGTGCCGAAGTCGGAGACGACGCAGTCGCGAGTAGGTCGTGCGGCCGGTAGTTGAGGAAGAAGTCCTTGATGACGTTGGCCTTGTAGCCGAGGCACAGGACGAAGTCGCGGTGCCCGTACTGGCTGTAGTACTGCATGACGTGCCACAGGATCGGCTGATGGCCGACCGGGATCATCGGCTTGGGAATGCTCTCGGAATACTCGCGGATGCGCGTGCCGAGCCCGCCGCAGAACAGAACGACCTTCATGACTGCAGCTCCGCGCGGATCGATGACGTCGACCTCGGGGATCGGAACGATGAACTTGCCGCCCCAGTCGCCGACATGGCGCATCTGCTGCGACGATCTCGTCCTTCAGGTTCCAGGGCAGGATGAGGACGTAGTCGGGCCTGGCCTCGTCGATCGCCTCGACCGGGCAGGATCGGGATGTGCATGCCCGGCGTGAAGCGGCCGTGCTTGTAGGGGTTGCGGTCGACGGTGAAGTCGAGGAAGTCGGTGCCGATGCCGCAGTAGTTGAGCAGCGTGTTGCCCTTGCCCGGCGCGCCGTAGCCGCAGATGCGCTTGCCCTGCTCCTTGGCCGCGATCAGGAACGACAGCAGCTTGCGCTTGGTCGCGGCGCACCTGCTCGGCGAAGCGCGCGTAGGTCGTCGATGTCGTCGAAGCCCATGCTCGCTCTCGTGCGCGAGCAGCGCCGGCACGCGTCGGCGAGCCGGCATGCGCCGAGCCGGCGTGCGCGAGATAGACGCGCAGCGAGCCGCCGTGCGTCGGCAGCTCCTCGACGTCGATCAGCTTCAGGCCGTGCCGCTCGGCCAGCCGGTCGATGGTGACGAGCGAGAAGTAGGAGAAGTGCTCGTGATAGATCGTGTCGAACTGGTTCTCCGCGATCAGCCGCTCGAGGTGCGGGAACTCGAGCGTGATCGACGCCCTCGGGCGCCAGCAGGCGCGCCATGCCGGCGACGAAGTCGTTGAGGTCCGGCACCTGCGCCAGCACGTTGTTGCCGATGATGAGGTCGGCGCTGCTTGCCCTCGCGCGACGAGCCTGTCGCGCGAGCTCGACGCCGAAGAACTCGACGCAGCGTCGGGACGCCCTTCTCGACGCGCCACCTCGGCGACGTTGGCGGCCGGCTCGATGCCCGAGCACCGGCACGCCGAGCGGCAGGAAGTGCTGCAGCAGATAGCCGTCGTTGCTGGCGAGCTCGACACGCCAGGCTGTCCGGGCCGAGCCCGAGCCGCGCCTGTGATCATCTCGCAATAGCGTCTGCGCGTGCTCGACCCAGCTGCGTCGAGTAGGACGAGAAATAGGCGTACTCGGTGAAGATGTGCTCCGGGCTCACGTACTCCTGCAGCTGCACCAGGAAGCAGCTCGTCGCAGACGAGCACATGCAGCGGAAAGTACGGCTCCATCTGGTCGACTTCGTCGGCGTGCGAGGAAGCTCTCGCACAGCGGCGACATGCCGAGATCGACGAAGGTGCGTCTCGAGGCGCGGCTGCAGAGCCGGCATCGCCCACGCGCGGGCTTGACGTGGTCGCAGGCAGCGAGAGGTCGCGATCTCGGCTTGCCATGGCTGGCGTCTTCCTCGTGGCACGACGCATGTTGCATCTTGCCTCCATTGCACGGAAAATTCGAAGCGTGCGCGAACGACGGCTAGTACGGTAAAGCCGCGCGATGCGCCGTTGCGCGATTTTCGTGATCGCGATGCTTGCGCGGGATTGGCCATACGCCACATCGATCTAGTGAGCTGCCGCAGGAAGGCGTCGCGCTGCGAGGGCAAGGTCGGATCGCACCAACGACGGGAGCTGCGGTAGGCGGATCACCGTTCCGCCCGATACCTCCTTTGTCGGCAATCTGTTGCCGTCCGCCCGCGACTGAACAATGCCGCGCAGATGCCTTCGCGCAGAGAGCAGTTAACCATGCACTTCACCCAGACCGGCCTCGACGGCGCGTGGCTCATTCACCTCGAGCCGGTGCGCGACCAGCGCGGCTTCTTCGCGCGCACGTTCTGCGTGCGCGAGTTGAGGCGCGCGGGCTGGAGACGCGAGTTCGTCCAGCACAGCCTCTCGTGCTCCAGCACGCAAAGGCACGCTGCGCGGCATGCACTTCCAGCGCGCACCGCACGAGGAGGTGAAGCTCGTGCGCTGCCTCAGGCGGCGCGATCTGGGATGTGATCGTCGATCTGCGCCCGGATCGCCGACCTATCGCTCCGTGGCAAGGCTTCGAGCTGACGGCCGGAGAACCGAGACCAGCTCTACATTCCCAAGGGCTTCGCGCACGGCTTCCAGACCCTGAGCGACGATGCCGAGGTCTCCTACCTGATCTCGGCAGTTCTACGCGCCCGACGCGGCGACGGGCGTCCGCTACGACGATCCCGCCTTCGGCATCGACTGGCCGCTGCCGGTCAGCGGATCTCGGAGAAGGACGGGCTTGGCCTGATTTCAGCCGGCGCGACGCAAGCTCGGTCAGCTTGCATCGCGGGTCTGATGCGGGCTCAGCGCGTCAGGATCAGCAGTCCGTTCTTCGCGCAGCAGCTCCGCCGCCCAGCGATGCGCTGCGAACGGCAGTTCCGGCGCGCTCGGCGATGTCGAGCAGCGAGTGCTCGCCGTCGGAGAGATTGAGCACCCACAGCATCGCCATGTTCTTGGCGGCCGCGTCCTTGTCGCCGCCGATCGCGCCGTAGAGCCCGCGCTCGCCGAGCTGCGGCTCGCCCTTCGGCGCGGTGTTGCGGAGACGCCAGTTCGCTTCGAGCGACGTCGATCGCCGCGCGCGATCATGCCGATAGGACGCGGCCGAGATGCTCCGGCCGGATGAAGTCGAGATTGTCCGCCGAGGTGTGATATTCGGGAAACGTGCCGAACTGGCTGCGCTGGAACAGGCCCGACCGGCAGGTTGAAGCCGGGCGAGCAGTACTGGCGCTCGTCGTAGCCGTAGGGCGAAGAAGTCGAGGACGGTCGGCGATGGTCGCGGCGTGGCTGCAGCGACGTGCGCCATCGCCCGGTCGATCTCGGCGTCGCCGCGGCGGCTCTTCTTGTAGGTCGGACCGCCGCCGTCGCCGACGCAGGAGAGGACGAGGCCGTGCTTGATGCGGCGACGCCTGTCGCTCGTTGCGCGCGAGCCAGGTGATCGCGCCGATCGTGCCGGGCGCGAACAGGAAGCGGTAGCTGTAGCGCGTTCGCCGCGCGCCAGATGCGCTCGGCCAGATGCGTCAGCAGCGCGAGCCCGGAGCAGTTGTCGTTGGCCAGCGAGGGATGGCAGATGTGGGCCGAGAGCAGCACTTCGTCCTCCGTCTCGCCCGCGGATGCAGGTATTCGCCGTAGGTGAGCGCTCCGTCCGTCGAGGCTCGAATCGATCACGACCTCGTAGGTCGCCCTCCGGCAGTGCTGCGAGAGCTGCTCGTGCGCCATGCAGAAGCCCCAGCGCTCGGCGTAGTAGGAGGTGCGGTAGGGGATCAGGTCGGGCTGATCCGGCAGCGTGTAGATGTGGCTCTTCAGCTCCGCGAGCGGCATGCGCGCGCGGACCGGCACGCTGTAGTTCAGCACGTGCAGGTTGGATCGGCGGAAGTCGACGACGCGCTCGCCGCGCTCGTTCTTGATGTAGGCGTCGCGGATGTTCCACTCGCGCGGGACCGTCCAGTCGAAGACCGGCGTGCCCGTCGGCACCTCGTGCGCTCGAGCGCGATGTGCGGCGCGCGATGTCGCCGAGCGTCTCGCGCACGCCGTCGCCGGTGATGCTGCGGCAGATCGGGATAGATCTCGGCGGCGAGCGCGTAGATCTGCCTCGCCGATGTCGTCGGCGCGCACCGCGTCGAGTCCGACGGCGCTCCGCGATCGCACGGTCTAGCGGATGCCGCCTCAGGCCGGCCATGCGGCTACGTGCCGCTCGGCGGTCGCCCGTCCGATGCGGCTCACGTGGCGCAGATCGTCGCCGAGGATGCCGTCGCGCCATCAGCTTCCTGATGTGGCGATGCGCTGGTAGCGCGGCCCTTCGAACTCCTCGAGCGTGAGCCCGGACGAGCGGTAGGCGGCATAGAGCTGCTCGGCGCCCTGCGCGCGTCCCATTGCGGCTTGAACGGCGGGCAGCGCGCGGGCGATCTTCTCGAAGCTCACCCGGTAGGAGCGCTTGTCGGGCCCGGCGTCGGCGGCGAACTCGACGTCGGCAGCCGGGCACGACTTCGGCGACGATCTCGGCGATCTCGCGGATGCGGTAGTTGTGCGCGGTCTGGCCGACATTGAAGGCCTGGTTGAACACCGCTCTCGCCGGCGCCTCGAGCGCGGCGATGAAGGCGCGCGAGATGTCCTCGATGTGCACGATCGGCCGCCACGGCGTGCCGTCCGACTTCAGGAAGATGACGCCGCTTGGTCACGGCCCAGGCGACCAGATTGTTGAGCACGATGTCGAAGCGCAGCCGCGGCGACACGCCATAGGCGGTCGCCGGACGCAGGAAGACCGGGCAGAAGCCGTCGCCGGCAAGCGGCGCGATGTCGCGCTCCGACCAGACCTTCGACTCGTCCGTAGGCGGTCACCGGATTGAGCGCGCCGGTCTCGTCGATCATGTCCTCGCCGGCCTGGCCGTAGTTGCTGCAGGAGGAGGCGAACAGGAAGCGCGCGCACGCCCGCCTGCTTGGCGAGCTCGGCGATGCGCACGCTGGCGCGATGATTGATGTCGTAGGTGAGGCCGGGTCTGAGATCGCCGAGCGGATCGTTGGACAGGGCCGCCAGGTGAATGACCGCATCGAAGCCCGCGAGATCGTCGAGCGACGACGTCGCGCACGTCCTTGCGGATCGACGGCACGTCGCGCGATCTCGCCGCCGGCCGCGAACGTGCAGCGCTCGTAGAGATCGCTGTCGAGCCCGATGACATCGTGGCCGGCCTCGCCAGCATCGGCGTCATCACGGTGCCGATGTAGCCGCAGATGGCCGGTCACCAAAACACGCATGTTGCACTCCTGGTTTTTCGCTTGTCGGCCCGTTCGCTAGCTCTAGTCGATGTTGCGATGAGATTTCATCAACTGGACCAGATCAGTGTTAATCGGACGTTTGGCAGGGAGTCGGACGAACGCGTTCATCGGTCACCCACCTCAGCGTTCAGGGTTGCGTGAACGGCGTTCCGGCGTCGTAGCGCGCCTTGGCCGGCAGCATGTGGAGCTTCGTCGCTCCGACCGGGTCGACCCACGGCCAGGTGTAGCCGCGCCCGGCCTCGAAGAAGGCCGGCTTCTCGTTCAGATAGAGCGAGTTCGGCAGCGTTTGGGTGGCGATGCCGGGATCCCACTTCACGGTGTTGGTGAGGTAGTCGAAGTTGCCGTGGCGAAGCGTGGTGGCCGCGACCTGCGCATCGATCGGGTAGGGAGTCGACCGCGTCCCAACCCAGCATCCAGATCGTCCGGCTTGCCGTCGGCGAACGTGGTTTCGTAGACCCATCCTCCATCTGGCCCTCGGCCCCGAGCACGTTGCCGATGAACGACATCCAGTACGAATAGGCCATCAAGCCGGCGCCGCGCTTGCGGCCCGTTGCGCGATTGCGCGGCATCGTCGATCGTGCCGCCGGCCTGGTTGTCGAACGGGGCACGAATGCCACGCAGATGATTGCGGAAGAAGGTGTGATAGATGCTGTTGCCGTGGGTGTTGTCGCTGTCGGCGTTCTGGCCGTAGTTGCCCTCGAACAGGACGTGGTGCGAGCCCACCATGTGGCTGGCGTTGAGCCCGAGCTCGATCCAGGCGCCATTGGTGTTGATGTAGCCCATGTCCATGTAGTTGTAGCCGACCACCGAGCCGGCGCCGGCGGAGCGCGCCACCATGACCTTGTTGGCCCTGACCGCGATGCCATTCTCGATCAGTACTTCGGCTGATGCCGGCCGAGAGGCTGATGGCGTAGCCGCCGCCGCCGGGCTGGGCCCAGGCGGCGTCGTGGACGTAGAATTCCCGCAGCTCGATGCGGAACGAACTGTCGATGGCAACGCCCTCGCCGTGCCATGCGGTGCTTGTCGACGTTCCTGGCCCAGGACAGCGCCGCCCACTTGAAGCGCAGATTGCCGGCATCGCCGCCGTCAGCGTCAGGTCCTCGACGCCGGCATTCTTGACGTGAGGCCGCCCGTAGCGGGAAAGCTGGGCGGCATGGCTGTGCGCGGTAGGAGATGTGAATGGGCGTGGTGAAGGTGATGGTCGACCCGGAGACGGAGGCGATCTGCTTGACCTCGGCAGTGGGGCGGTCCAGCCGCGAGAACCACGAGCCGGCGGTGCCGGGCGTCGTCGGGAACGCATCGGCGCGCGAAGTCGTCGACATACGGGAACGGCGGGATTGTGCTTCTGCCAGACGACCCGCCAGTCCGGGGACGCCCAGATCTTGCCCGCGACCCTGCGGGTCCGGTTGCCAGCCGGCGCCGGAGGCCTCGTCCAGCAGCACGATCTGACCCGGCGAGAAGCCCGGCGGCGTTTGCCACCGTCACCGCTGTACGTCGCCCTTGACGGCGTCGGCAGTCAGGTTCGCGGAGCCGGCCACGTCCGTCGGGTCGCCGGTGGATGAGAACAGCGACGGGCCGACGACGATCAGCGGCGAGGGACTTGGCGCTGACGGCGCTCTGGAACGGCTTGGCGCCATCGGTCTTTGCCAGCGTCGTCTTGCCCGGCCCGGCACCGCGCAGCGTGATCCCCTTGTTGATCACGCAGGTAGTTGCCGCTGTTGATGAGAAAGGTGCCGGCCGCGAGCTGCACCACTTGGCCGGCCGGGCAGGCATTGATGCCGGCCTGGATCTGGGCCGTGTCGTCTTGCGTCCCGCTGGGCGTCAGCGTGGCGCAGACCGTGGATCGCGAGGGAATGCCACCGCACGCCATCATCCCGGGTTCCAGAGCGTCGCCCGCTCGGCGGAAAGGAATGCGCGCGAGACATCGATGGCAGGTCCGGCCGCCAATTTCGGCTTGCTGCTGGCCGCATCTGACGGCTGGGCTACGCAAAGCGCCACGCCCACAGCAGCAATAGCTGCGGCGAAAGCGGAACGGAATGGCGAGCGTGGCATTCGCGACTCTTCTGACTGCTTGAGCTCAATCGGCGACGTGTCGGTCCGAATGCCGTGCGGTCGCGCGATCGACAGACGTTGCGACCGTATAGAGCTATTCGATGCCATTCGATGATCGGCTTGCAAGGCCTCGGCAAGGGACGATCGCGTCGCTGCGCGAAGTTACCGCAGCGATGCGCCGGCCGCTAAGAGACTCTCGGCTTAACGCTAATTTCCGAGCCGAACGCCATCACGCAGCCAGCAGCGTGAGCCCGGCACGCTCCCTGCTGAACATCCGTCGCGTGCGCAGTTTCAGGTCGGCTTTGTCCCGAATGGGAACAGTCTCGACCGAAAGCGGCACACGGATGCGGCGGTGACAAGAATGAAACACATGGCTCGACTTCCGAGCGCGAGTCCAATCCGCGCCTGGCACCAGGCGATCTTCTGCCCGCGATCCCCTCGCGACGCTACCTGCTCGTGTCGCCCTGCCGCGACGAGGCCCAGTATCTCCGCCGCACGCTCGACAGCGTCGCGGCGCAGTCGGTGCCGCCGGCGCTCTGGGTCGTCGTCGACGACGGATCGACCGACGACACGCCCGCCATCCTGGAGGAGTACGCACGCCGGCTGCCCTACCTGCGCGTCGTGCGCACGCGCCGATCGCGGCCGCCGGCAGGTCGGGCCCGGCGTCATCGAGGCCTTCTACGCGGGCCTGGACGACGGTGCGCCTCGAGGACTTCGACTACCTCTGCAAGCTCGACATGGATCTGGACCTGCCGGTCCGCTACTTCGAGCTGCTGATGCAGCGGATGGAGAGCGATCCGCGCATCGGCACCACGTCCGGCAAGCCCTGGTTCGTCCATCCGCAGAGCGGCGCGCTGGTGCCGGAGGTCTGCGGCGACGAGATGTCGGTCGGCATGACCAAGTTCTATCGGGTCGCCTGCTTCAAGGAGATCGGCGGCTTCGTGCGCCAGGTCATGTGGGACGGCATCGACTGCCACCGCGCCCGCATGCTCGGCTGGATCGCCGAGAGCGTCGATCTCGAGGCCATCCGCTTCGTTCACCTGCGCCCGCAGGGCGCCAGCCACAAGGGCATCTGGACCGGGCGGCTTCGCGCCGGCTTCGGCCAGTACTTCATGGGCACCTCGCCGCTCTACTACCTGGCAGTGGCGATCTATCGCCTGCCGGCTCACCCGGTGCTGATCGGCAGCGTCGCCATGCTGTGGGGCTACCTCAGAAGCTGGCTCAAGGGCCTGCCGCGCTACGACGACCTCGAGTTCAGGCGCTTCCTCCGCTCCTACCAGCACGCCTGCCTGCGCATGGGGAAACGGGCCGCCACCGCGCGTGGTCGAGGCCGAGCGGGCCCATCTCTGGCATGCGCGTCACCCGACGCCGAGTCCTGACGAGGCAGCGCAGCGAAGCGCAGCAACGGGCCGAACTGCTCGGGCCTCGCCTTCGACACCGTCGACCATGGAGGCCGCGGTGGCCCGGTGCCTCGAGCTGTGCCGCGGCCCGCGCGCCTCCCACACGATCATCACGGTCAACGCCTCGCACCTGTGCATGATGCGCCGCGACCCGGAGCTGGCGCAGGCCTGCCGGGCGGGTCACCTCATCGTGGCCGACGGCATGTCGGTGGTCTGGGCGCTGCGGGCCTCGGGCCAGCCGGCGCCGGAGCGCGTGGCCGGCGTGGACCTGATGGCGCGCCTGCTGGCGGCGGCCGGCGAGCACCGGCTGCGCGTCTATTTCCTCGGCGCCAAGCGCGAGGTGGTCACGACGCTCGTGGAGCGAAGCCGCGCCCAGCACCCCGGACTCGAGATCGCCGGCTTCCGCGACGGCTACTTCGGCCCGGACGATCACGCGCGCATCGTCGAGGAGATCCGGGCCAGCGGGGCCGCACATGCTGTTCGTCGGCATGCCTAGCCCGTTCAAGGAGACCTGGTGCGAGCGCCACCGCGAGCGCCTCCAGGTGCCCGTCATCATGGGCGTGGGCGGCAGCTTCGACGTGCTCGCCGGCTTCATCAAGCGCGCCCCGCGCTGGGTGCAGTCGGCGGGCTGGAGTGGTTCTGGCGGCTGCTGATGGAGCCGCGCAAGCTCTGGAAGCGCTACCTCACCACCAACAGCGAGTTCATCTGGCTCGCCGGCCTGGAGATCGTCGCGCGCCGCCTGGGCCGGCCGCCGGCCACGCAGAGCCGGAAGTGACGCGTGCAGGAGACGGTCATGACCAGCACAGCGCAACATCCTGGTCTTCATGGGCACGCGGCCCGAGGCGGTCAAGCTGGCGCCGGTGGTGGCCGCGCTGCGCGACGCCGAGCGACTTCCGCTGCACCGTGGTCGCCACCGGCCAGCACAAGGAGATGTTCCACCAGGTCGCCGAGACCTTCGGCTTCGCGGTCGACGCCGACCTCGACGTGATGCGCCCCAACCAGACGCTGGCGGGGCTGACCGCCCGGCTCATTGAACGGCATCGACGACTGGCTGGAGATCGGCCAAGCCCGACATGGCGCTGGTGCAGGGCGACACGACGACCGTGCTGGCGGCGTCGCTGGCCTGCTTCTACCGGCGCATCCCGATCGGCCACGTCGAGGCCGGGCTGCGCACCGGCAACATCTGGTCGCCCTTCCCCGAGGAGGCGAACCGCAAGCTGGCCACGCCGCTGGTGGCGCTGCACTTCGCGCCGACCGAGGCGGCCCGCGCGGCTCTGCTCCGCGAGGCCGTCCCGGACGAGACGATCTCGGTGACCGGCAACACCGTCATCGACGCGCTGCGCATCGAGGTCGCCACGGCAGGCCGGCGACGCGGCGCTGCGCGCTCGCATCGACGAGGAACTCGGCCTGCTTGCTGGGCGCCGACTGGGCGCAAGTGCCGACGGTCCTCATCACCGGCCACCGCCGCGAGAACTTCGGCGACGGCATCGAACAGATCTGCCAGGCGATCGCCGACGCTGGCCGAGCGGTTCCCGGACCACCGTTTCGTCTACCCGGTGCACCTCAATCCGAACGTGCTGGAGCACGTCAACCGGCTGCTCGGCGGCCTGCCGAACGTCCGGCTCATCGCGCCGCAAGGCTACCGCAACTTCGTGGCGCTGATGGCGCGTTGCCGGCTGGTCCTGACCGACTCCGGCGGCGTCCAGGAGGAGGCGCCCTCGCTCGGCAAGCCGGTGCTGGTGATGCGCGACACCACCGAGCGCCCCGAGGGCGTGGCCGCCGGCACCGCGATCCTGACCGGCCCGAATGCCGCCGTCCATCGTCGAGCACGCCACGCGGCTGCTCACCGACGAAGCCGCCTATCGCTCCATGGCCACCGCCACGAATCCCTACGGGGACGGTTACGCCGCCGAGCGGATCGTGGAGCGCATCCGCCGCTACTTCGCGGGCCAGGACTGTCGATGACCGAGGACTCGACGCCATCAAGCCGCGCGCAAGTCGGCGAAGGCGCTAGCCTTCAAGAGGCGAGCGGCTGCCGCGGCTCTGCCGGCGAGTTGAAACGAGACAGTATCTGGGGCTGAACGCGCGGCCGACGGGTCGTCAGCGAAAGACGCGGTTGCGGTGGCACCATCGGATGAAGACGTAGACCGACCAGACCCGCGACCAATACATGCCCGGCGCCCCGTCGAGGAAGGCCTGCCAGAGCCGCTCGACCGCTGCGGGGTCGAGGCCGACGGGCGCGACGGCCTGCGGGTCCCGCAGGGTCTGATCCATGGCGTCCTTCAGGCCGCGCCGGATCCAGCGATCGAACGGCAGCACGAAGCCGCTCTTGGGCCGCTCGAACAGCGCCGGGTCGAGGCCGCGCAGGCCGATGCGCCGCAGCATGGCCTTCCGGCCGAGCGGCTGGTAGCGCGCCTGATCCGGCAGGCGGTCCACGCTCTCGAACAGGACCTGGTCCACCAGCGGCACCCGCTGCTCCAGCGAGGACGCCATGCTGGCCACGTCGTTGTCGCGCAGCAGCCGCTCGCCGAGGAAGAGCCGCTGCTCCATCACGCTGATGGCCGAGAGCGGCGTGCGGGCCCGGGTCTCGGCGATGAGCCGCTGGCGCATGGCCGGCGGCAGACCATCGGCCAGCGCGCTCGGCGAAGTCCGGCGCCAGGAGTTCACGCTGAAATCCGGGGAGGAACAGCGCGTAGGCCAGCTGGTAGAGCGCCAGCAGGTCGTCGCCGTGACGGACCATGTCGGGGAGCTTGGCCCAGCGGGTCTGCGGCGGCACCGCCGCCGCCGGAGCGGCGCAGCGGCCAGGTCGCCAGTGTGGCCGCCGCAACCTGCAGGCCGCGCGGCACCCAGGCGGCGCGCCGAGACCAGCGCTGCAGCACCGGCAGGTCGCGGTAGGTCGGTGTAGCCGCCGAACAGCTCGTCGCCGCCGGTGCCCGACAGCGCCACGGTGAACCCGGCGGCGCGGATGGCGTGCGACATGTAGTAGGCGTTCAGCCCGTCGAAGGTCGGCTGGTCCAGGCTGTCGAGCGCCGCCTCCAGATTCTCGACGAAGCGCCCCTCGGTCAGCACCACCTCGTGATGCTGCGGTGCCGATGGCGGCGGCGATCTGCCTCGCGATCGGGCCCTCGTTGAGCTCCTGCTCCTCGAAGGCGAGCGTGAAGGTGTGGATGGGGCTCTGGGCGGCGCGCTGGGCCAGGTTGGCCATCGACCGACGAGTCCACGCCGCCGGAGAGGAAGACCGCCAGCGGCACGTCGCTGGCGAGATGGAGCCTCAGCCCCTCCTCCAGGATGGCGGCCAGATCCGTCCTCGTCCATGGTCGGATCGGGGGCGCGGTCGGGGATGCGCCAGAAGTCCTCCTGGCGGACCTCCTTGCCGGCACCGTCGAACTCGAGCAAGCTGGCCCGGCCAGAGGAGCTCGACGCCTTTGACGGCGGTACCGGGGCCGACGACGAAGCCGTTCCAGACGCAGCTCGCCACGGCCTGCGGATCGAGGCGAGGCGTGCCGAGCAGCCCGGAGGCCAGCAGGGCGCGAAGCTCGGAGGCGAAGGCCACCGACCAGCCCGCGTCCGGATCCGACGACCGTGCCAGGTAGAGCGGCTTGATGCCCAGAGGATCCCGCGCCAGCAGCAGCCGGCGCTGCTTCGGGTCCCAGCAGGCGAAGGCGAACATGCCGCGCAGCCAGCTCACGGCCTCCGGTCCGTGCAGGCCGAGCGCGCGCAGCATGACGGCCGTGTCGCCGGTGGACTGGAACTGTCTGCCCCTCGGCCACCAGGCGCCGGCGCAGGTCGCGATAGTTGTAGATCTCGCCGTTGAAGATGATGACGTGCCCGGTCACCGGGTCGACCATCGGCTGGGCGCCGGCGGGCGAGAGGTCGAGGATGGAGAGCCGGCGGTGCGCCAGCAGCGCGCCCCAGCCGCGGTCATCCGGCGCGGAGATCCAGGTCCCGCTGGCATCCGGGCCGCGATGGACCATGGCGTCGTTCATCCGCTCCAGCGCCGCGCGGTTGGTCTCGTCCAGCCGTCCGATGATTCCGGCAATGCCACACATCAAATTGGCTTCCTGGAGGAGCGGGCTGACCTCTGCACGGATCTGTAACCGCTTCGGGGCACTCGCCCCCAGCAGAGTTACGTATGCCGTCAGCCGATGCTTGCAGGCCACCCACATCGTGGACTTTATCATCGACTTGCGTAAACATCAGGTGAAAATTCCGGGATTGCCGTTAAGCGGACGCTAAGAAAGCCGAACATAGAGTCTGGTAGAACGCTCGTTCAGCATCCGCCGTTCCTATCGCGGCCGACCGCATCAATGACCCCAGAGCGCCTCAAGCATTCTCTACGTTTCCCAGATGCCGGCCAGCCCTCCGCGCTTTGGCGCGCAGGCGCGGATGCACGGCCTGATGACGGAACTGGCGCGGCGCCACGACCTGACGGCGGTGATGCTGGTCGATGACGAGTTCGACATCGAGGAGTGCCGCCGCGCCATGCAGGCCTACTGCCGCGAGGTCGTGCTGGTCCCCAACCCCTACGGCCGGGACGGCCTCGCCAAGCGCCTGCTGCAGCTTCGGTCGCTGGCCTCGACCCGGAGCTTCGAGCGGCTGCGGGTCACGGTGCCGGCGATGCAGCAGGCGCTCGACCGGGTTCTGCGCGCCAAGCGGTTCGACGTCGTCAACCTGGAGTTCACGTTCCTCGGCCACTGCGATCTGCGCCAGGCTCCACCCGGCGAGAAGCTCCCGCTCCTGGTCGTGGACTCCCACAACATCGACTACGACCTCGCCAGGCAGTATGCGCGCGCCGGCGGCAGCCTGGCCGCGTCGCCTCTACGCCGAGGTCAACTGGCGCAAGCTGCGGCGCGAGGAGCTGGGAACCTATCGCGACGCCGACGGCGTCTACCTCTGCAGCGGAGCGGACGAGCAGCGCCTGCTCGACGAAGTCCCCGACGCCCGCACGGTCGTCATTCCCAACGCGGCGGACGTCGAGTACTACCAACCGCGCCCCACGGACCCGCCGCCGGACGGCCGCACCGTGGTGTTCTTCGGGCTTCTCTCCTACATGCCCAATGTCGACGGCGTGATCCACTTCGTCCAGGACATCTGGCCGCGCATCGCCGAGGCGCACCCGCAGGCGCGCTGCAAGATCATCGGCGGCTCGCCGCCGCCGTCGCTCACGGCGCTGGCCGGGCCCCGGATCGAGTTCACCGGCTTCGTGCCGGACCTGCGGCCGCATCTTGCGGAGGCCGCGGCCGTGGTGGTGCCGCTGCGGCTCGGCGGCGGCACCCGTCTCAAGATCGTCGAGGCCATGGCCATGGGCAAGGCCATCGTCTCGACCACGCTCGGCGCCGAGGGGATCGAGGCCGTCCCCGGGCGCGACCTTCTGATCGAGGACCAGCCGGCGGCGTTTGCGGACGCGGTGAGCCGCCTGCTGGCCGAGCCCGGCCTGGCGGCGCGCATCGGCCAGTCGGCGAGGCAGCTGGCGGAGCAGCGCTACGCCTGGAGCGCGGCGGCGCAGGCGCTGGAAGGCTTCTACCGCCAGGTTCTCGAAACGCAGCTTCAAGTCACCTACAGCGCCGAACCGACGGCATCCTTCGGCATTCCGGCGGCACCACCGGCTGCCAGGCCGCTGAGACGCGGGCCGCTCGGCCGTCGCGAAATAGCCGCTTCAGATCTGAGAAACCGCTTCTCGAAATATTCGTAGCTCACGTAGGCAATGGCCAGCGAGATCGCCGCTGCCGAGCGTGGCCTGCAGCGCGATCGCCGCGCCGTGAGAGCCGAGCCACTGCGGCCAGTTCCAGTTCGGTCCGGTTCGACGGTCAGATAGTACGAGATGAAGTGATGATAGACGTAGAGGCCGTAGCTGTAGGTGCCGAGGAACATCAGCCAGCGACTGCGGAAGAACCGTGAGATCGCCGACCGCTGCGGCGCCACCAGCGCCCACACCAGCAGGCAGCGCCAGCAGGATCTGGATCAGCGCGGCGCGGACCGGCAGCACGAGCTCCATGCTCATGGCGCGACACCAGGCGGGTCCAGACGAACGTCGCCACGAGCAGAAGCCGCGGCTCACGGCCACGACGCGGGGCAAGGCGCGCACCAGCCGCTCCAGTCCACCGGGCTGGCGCATCGTCACCGCAAGGAAGGCGCCGAGCGCCAGGCCGTCCAGGCGGAAAGGCGTCAGGACGTAGGTGGTCCACCAGCTCAGCCCCATGAGCGATCCAGTCAGGCGGGCCAGCATGGCGCCGAGCGCGATCGCCAGGCTCACCGCGATCAGCGTCCGCGGCCGGCGCGCCAACAGGAAGACGACCAACGGCCAGACCAAGTAGAAGTGCTCCTCGATGCAGAGCGACCAGAGGTGTTCGAGATACGAGAACGACCAGTCGCCCTGGATCGCGATGTAGACGTTGACCCCGTAGAGCCAGGCCCAGGTTTGCCGATCCACCAGATAGTCGAGCGTCTTTCCCTGAGAGATCGGGATCAGCGGCGCGACGATGAACACGAGCACCAGCACGCCGTAGTAGAGCGGAAAGATGCGAAGGATGCGCCGCATGTAGAAGTTGCGGAAGTAGTGCGGCTTGTTGCGGGCATCGATAGAGTATGCCGGTGATCAGGAAGCCGGACAGGATGAAGAACAGCTCGACGCCGTACGAGCCGTAGTTCGTCACGCCGACGATGGCGCGCTCGATCGAGTTGGTCGGCATCATGTTGCCGACAAAATGCAGCAGCAACACCATCAGGATGGCGAGACCGCGTATTCCGTCGAGCACCGGAATATGTCCGTGCAAATCGAGTCGTGGCGCAGCGCTCGCCGATTTCGATGCAGCCGGCGAAGCGGTCCGGATCAAATCCAAAGGTCGGGATTTGCTGGCTTGTTCTGTCATCGGACCAATCGGTTGCACGATCAGGTATCCGGCTGATCTCGGTCGATGTCGATGAAAAATTGTAGCGACAAGCGCAAGTTCGCGTTTACGGTAAAGAGCAGCTCGCCCGTTGCGAAGTCCCGAGTAAACACGTTGTAAGAATCATCAACGAAACGTGAGAAGAGTTTCGACACCAAAGCCGATGCTATGCTAGCAAGTCGGTCGAAACGAATTCCGGCACAGCCAGCATTAACCATGACGATGCCAGAGCGTCATAGAAGCGCATCCGCTGCAGAGCGCCCGGATGCCCAGAGCTGGCACATCGCCGGAATGCACGGCACGCGCTCGGTTCCCGGATATTCGACAAGTTTTCGATCTTGCCGATATCTGGCATTCGTCTTTGCCGACGATCGTGTTCCCGCTGATGATCGTGTGGCTGCGACCTCACCGATACGGCCTGCCTGCTGGAAGCCTCGCCCAGAGAACAAGATCTTCTGGCCGCTGCTCGCCGCGATCTCGATCATCCTGGTCTGCGGAATTATTCGCGCCTCACGTTCCCGCCTCACATCATCTGTCTGTTCGCGTATCTTGGCATTTGCGGGCGCCGAGCGTCCTGTGGGCTTTCAAGCCGGAACTCTCGTTCATCCGGTTTGCGCAGCAGGTCATGATCGTCACGTCGGTCGTGCTGCCTGCATTGCTGGTGACGCGGGCGACGGATCTGATGCGCGGGCTGTTTCTATGCTTTGCGATCGCCGCGCTGCTGAATCTGTTCTTCGTCTTCGACGAGGCCCCCGATCGACTTCAAGTTCGCGACCTGGGGCTATCCCGGATACTTCTCGGGCAAGAACTATCTCGGACAATTTGCGGCGTCGCGCTGTTGCTGTCGCTCTATGAAGCGCTCAATCGCGGGCCGCGACGCGTATTCGGCATCGTCGTTGCCATGATCTCGGTTGCGCTGCTGATCCTGAGCAACTCCAAGACATCCATGGGCCTGGCGCTTCTGGCTCCGATTCTGGCCGATAGCGGCGTTGGTCGCCAGGCGGATCACCGGCATCTCTGCTCGCCATCCTGCTGTTCTCCATCCCGGTTTGCTACTTCGTGTTCTGCCACCGTCACGGGCTTCAGCGTCAATCGCCTGTCGTACATGCTCTACGGCGATCCGACGTTCACGGGCCGCTACGATCATCTGGGATTTCGCGCACTTGCAGATCGCCAACGAGCCCGCTTGTTCGGGTGGGGCTACCAGTCGTTCTGGCTGGTGGGGCCCGACGGCCCAGCATCGTCAAGGCGCCGGGCTGGGTGAAGGACATGCCGAACGCCCATAACGGCTATCTGGATACGATGCTGGAGATGGGTTACGTCGGGCTTCTCTTGCTGCTGACCTTCATCGGCGCAACGCTCCACGCCATCGGCCGGCTGGCAGACCGCGATTTCGTTCGGGCATGGCTGGTGCTTGTCGCTCGCTCTCTACATCATCATCACGAACGGCCTCGAAAGCTTGTGGATGCGGGGCTTCGAGATGCTGTGGGTCGTGTTCCTGATTCTCGCGGCCGAGATCGGACGCCACTGGCGATCCGTGCCGTCCACCAGATCGACGCTACGATCGAGAAGCGTGCGACCTCGTCAGCCTGGCGCCATGCGCGGTGCGTCAGGACCGGCGGCGGCGCGTGCGACGCTTTGACGTCCCCGGTGCATTAAGAAACTGCAACAAAGCAAAGTATCGCGGCTCGTCATTAACCATGATGGGCAGTTCGCGCTTCGCCGCTACCGTCGTCTCGATAGATGGAGCGGCAATTTGTCCACGAGTTGCGGGCATTCGCGACGGGTGCGTTCACCATCGCGCCGATATGTCGCGTGGCCACATTGAAAAGACGACGATTGCTGATATTTGACTCAAATGCGGTGATGAAGACGGTCAGGCTGGCGACCATCACCTCGGTAACCTGCGCCGCAGGGCTAGCCCGACCAACGCAAACACCGGCGGTAATTTCTCGCGATCTTTGCCGTTGATTGTCTCGCTTCGAGTGGATGCAGCAATGGACGCCAGAAATCACGATCGTTCCTCTTCAGGTGGACGACCATTTCGCCGAATCGCGATATGGCTCGGGAGCCGACGCGCCTTCGACGATCAACTTCGCGGACATTCTTCGAAACGTTGCGCCGAGGGTGGCGCTATCCCGTGTACGGGCTCTTGATCGGCCTCGCGGCAGCGGCGGCGTACGTCGTTACGGTGAAAGTGCCCTACAAGAGCAGCGCCCGCATTCTGATCGACCGCAGCATCAGCCGATATCTGCAAACCAACAAGATTGTCGACCAGCCGACTTTCGATGAATCCGAGATTGCGAGCCAGGTCTACGTTCTGTCTTCGGACAGTGTCGTCCTTCCGGTCGTGCGTTCGCTGAAACTTGGCGCTCGACAGCGAGTTCGTGAGCCAGCGATCCATCGGCGGCTACACGCTTCTGGATCACCTCGCCAAGTTGAAGGAATTGCTTCTGAAGGCCGTCGGCTTGGACTCTGCGGCCGGAGCGGTCTCCGACCCCGAGCGGGTCGCCGCCGAGGCACTGCTCAAGCGTCTGACGGTGTTTCGCGAAGACGTTGCCAACGTCATCAGCATTACTGTCGAGTCGCAGGACTCAAGCAAGGCGGCCGAAATCGCCAACGCGCTGGCCGATACCTATATCTCGAGCACGCTGGACGCCAAGCTCAAGTCGACCAAGGTCGTCGGCCAATGGCTTCAGGATCGGCTGAATGAGCTGAAGGTCCAGGCAACCGAGGCTGAGCGCGCCTTGCAGGACTTCAAGGTCGCGCACAATCTGCAGACCGAAAGCAGCGGCCCGCAAAGCACCGAACTGTTGGCAAACCTCAAAGGGCAACTGGCCAGTGCGCGCATCGCGGTCGCGGAAGCCAAGGAGCGGGTCGAACTCATCCAGAGGAGCGACGCCGACAGCTTGCTGACGGCACTGGAGGCGGACGCCCTGCTCAATCCGGCCAGATCCGGCAAGATCAACTATGCCCTGAACAACACCGACCTTGCCAGGCTCCGTGCGCAATATCGGGATTTGTTGGCAAGGGAAACCGAGCTGAAGACACGGGTCGACCCAAAGCACGGCGCCCTCGTGAAACTGCGGGGTCAGATCGACGTCATCCGCGCATCGATCCGCTCCGAAGAGAAGCGCATCGCCGATGTCTACGTAAACGAGTATCAGGTCGCCAAGGCGCGGGAAGCCGAACTGTCCGCCAATGTGGCGAAACTGGCCGCCGACACGGGCGGCGGCAGTCAGGTTCAGGTCACGTTGCGGGAACTCGAAAGCTCGGCGGAGACGCTCCGCACGCTGTACAACAACTTTCTGCAGAAGTTCAAAGAGGTGAATACGGCGCAGACGGAGAGCATGCCGGTTCAGAACGCCCGGATCATCACGCGGGCGGCGCCGCCGTTGCACAAGAGCGCCAAGAAGCCGCTGGTGATCTCGGCCGGAACCACCATGCTCGGTCTCTTTCTCGGCATCGGGTTCGTATTGGGGCGCGAGTGGCTGGCCGACGTATTCCGGACCCCGAAGGCGCTGGAGCAGGTCAGCGACACGAAATCCGTCGTGCTTGCCGATGATCGAGAAGAAATCGGCGTTGCTCGAGGAGCACGTGCTCGATGAGCCTTACTCGCGGTTCGCCGAGGCGCTTCGCAGCATCAAGGCCTCGATTGACGTCGGCGCAGGGCGGTTCCGGAGCCAAAGTGGTCGGCATCGTCTCGTCCGTGCCGGACGAAGGCAAGACGATCGTCGCGGCCAACCTTGCATCCCTCGTCATCGCTTCATCAGGCGCGCGCACGCTCCTGATCGACAGCGACCTTCATCTTCGGAAGCTGACCGCCGCGCTGGCGCCGGACGCAAAAGTCGGATTCATCGACGCTCTGGAAGACCCGTCCCGGCTGTCCGAGTTCGTGGTCAAGCGGCCTCGCTCCGGGCTGGATGTGCTGCCGTGCGCGACGCCGGCGCGAGTTCCGAATGCGGCCGAGCTGCTCGGATCGCAGGCGATGAGCGATCTGCTGATGGCCGCACGATCGTCCTACGACTACATCATCATCGAGATTGCGCCGATCATGTCGGTGGTCGACGTCAAGACGATCGAGCGCCTCATCGACTCGTTCGTGTTCGTGGTCGAGTGGGGGAAGACCAAGCGAAGTCTTGTCCTGGATGCGCTCTCCGAAGCAGATGTCATTCGGGATCGATTGGTCGGGATGGTCCTGAACAAGGCGGACCCGGTCGCTCTGCGGCATATGGAATCCTATAAGGGCGACAAGTTCCGACATTACTATCAAAGCTGAAACCGCACTCCTGCGGCGTTTCTTGGATCGCCATCTGCCGCCGGTGATGACGTTCGGCCGTGAAGTTCAGTAAGGAGTTTCGATGCGCATCGTGATGATTGGCACTGGCTATGTCGGGCTCGTGTCAGGCGCCTGCTTTGCCGATTTCGGTCATGATGTGACCTGCGTCGACAAGGACGCGGACAAGATTGCGGCGCTCGGACGCGGTTCAATTCCGATCTACGAGCCCGGGCTTGCCGACCTTGTCGCCAGCAATATGCGGCATGGCCGGCTGCGTTTCACCGTCGACCTTGATTCCGTACGCGAAGCCGATGCGGTCTTCATTGCCGTCGGAACGCCATCCCGTCGCGGCGACGGCCACGCCGATCTGTCCTACGTCTATGCCGCCGCGCGGCAGCTCGCTCCCTTGCTGTCCGCCTCGGCCGTGGTCGTCACGAAATCGACCGTGCCGGTCGGTACGGGCGACGAGGTGGAGCGCATCCTGCGCGAGGAGCGGCCCGATCTATCCGTCGCAGTCGTCTCGAATCCCGAATTTCTGCGGGAAGGGGCGGCCATTCAGGACTTCAAGCATCCCGACCGCATCGTGATCGGGACGGACGATGCGCATGCCCGCAGCGTCCTCGCGGAAATCTACCGGCCGCTGTACCTGAACGCGGCGCCGATCCTCTTCACGGGACGGCGTTCGGCCGAGCTGATCAAGTACGCCGCCAACAGCTTCCTTGCCACGAAGATCACGTTCATCAACGAGATCGCCGACCTGTGCGAGCGGGCGGGCGCCGACGTGCAGGAGATCGCGCGTGGAATCGGCCTCGACAATCGGATCGGTACGAAATTTCTCCATGCGGGCCCGGGTTATGGCGGATCCTGCTTGCCCAAGGACACGCTTGCGCTGGTGAAAACCGGGCAGGATTACGGTGTTCCGCTCCGCATCGTGGAGACGATCGTCGCCGTCAATGACCAGCGCAAGCGCGCGATGGCGCGCAAGGTCGTGGCCGCGCTCGACGGCGATATCCGGGGCAAGACGATCGCAGTGCTCGGGCTGACCTTCAAACCGAACACCGACGATATGCGCGAAGCGCCGTCCATTGCGCTGATCACGGCGCTCGAGGATTTCGGTGCATCCATTCGAGCCTTCGATCCGGCCGGGATGACGCAGGCGAAGGCCATGCTTCCGACGATCACCTTTTGTGAGGGCCCTTATGACGCTGCCGAAGGTGCGCATGCGCTCGTGATCGTGACCGAATGGGAACAGTTCCGAGCGCTGGACCTTGAGCGCCTGAAAGCCATCATGGCCGCGCCGGTTCTGATCGATCTCAAGAACGTCTATCAACCGGAGGAATTGGTCCGGGCAGGTTTTCGCTTTGAAGGCATCGGCCGGTCCGACGCGTCGGTTTCGCGGACCGCTTTGGCGAGCCCGCAGTCCGATGTCCACGGTCACGCGGAAGCGGCAGAGTGAGTCGCGCAGAGTAGGCGCGCAGCGTCTCGGTGCCCGCAGAACAGTACCGCTCAAGGGGGATGATCGAGCCGTTTTGTCCAAAGCGGTTCATCGCGCGCCTTTCACCGGATGAGACGCCTGGACTGCAGCCAGCCAAGCTTCACAGCCGCGCGAATTGAAGTGGAGGCCGTCGTCCGTCATATCAGGCCTCAGAAGGCCGTCCCGTGCGGTCACGGCGTTGATGTCGATAACCTCGGCGTTCATTTCGGTGGCGATGCGCCGGATTTCGGCGTTGGCCGCGTCATGGCTTCCGGTTGAGCGTCGGATTTGACGTATAAGGGATAAGCGTGACGATCTTCCTGGGAATAGGATCGAGCATGCGCATCAGAATTGCGAAATTGAACGCAATCTGCGAAACCGGAGCGCGATCGACGATGAGATCGTTGGTCCCTCCGCCGACGAGCACCGGCTCGGGCTCTCATGCGCAGAGCGTCTTCGGCCTGAGGCACCATCTGGCGCAGGACGCTGCCGCCTTTCGCAAGGTTAACGACGCGAAGTGGCAACGAGCCGAGTTTCTGCCAGGAGCAGCGTTCCACAAGGCTGTCCCCGACCAGCGCCCATTCCGGACGATAAATCGTTGCAATGGCTCGCTGCGCAACCAGTGTTGCCGACGACCGCACGGTTTCGCTCGATAACAACGCGACAAAACCAATGCTGCAGAGGACAAGGGCGGCGCATGCCAGCCGTCGCAAGATGGGTGAAAAGCTCACAAGCCGTCCTTTCCGGGAATGCTTTACCTCAATTTTAAGTCTATTTTTATCGGTTGTTTGACACCACCGTTCAGTACAACGATGATTTGGGCGCTTCGAGTGTCGTGGGGCAACGATACGAGGCTGCTTCGATTCGTCGCCCGCTGACTCGCGCCATCCTTGAAATTCGAAATCGGGCTCTTCCGGAGCGTCTTGCGACGCTCGGTGAGCATGCTTCGATCGCGCGCCGCAAACTAGGTGGCGCTGCGATCGGAAGCGCTTTCGACAAGCAACTGTTGGTTAACATGCGTTTCGTCTCTGCCATCGCTCGGAGGATTCGTCGCCAGACCCTTGGCCCGCTTCCTGACGACCCAGCGAAATTGGGTTGCCGGCGGTCGCCGATTTCAATCGACCTCGCAGGGCACGTGGCGCTCGTCACGGGAGCGACCGGTGAACTGGGCCGACCGATCGCGCGCACGCTCGCCGCGTGCGGCGCAAAGGTCGCGATCCACTATCACAACGACAACGAGAGCGCGCAGCAGTTGCGAAGACGAATTGACGGCCAAAGGGATGCCCTCGTGCATCGTCTCGGGCGATATCGCCGACCTGAGCGATGTCTCGGCGATGCGTCGGGAGATCGAGGATGCCCTGGGACCGGTCGACATCGTGGTGAATAACGCGGTGACGTGGTTCGAGGAGGCGCCGGTTGTCGCGCAGCACGTCGACCAGTTCAATCGCGTGTTTCGCTCTTCGGTGCTGCAGGCTTGGGCGACCGCCAAGGTCTTTTCCGAGCCCATGATCGCCAGCCAGTGGGGACGCATCATCTCGCTTGGCACCGAGGTCACGAGCCAGGCGCTCATCCACCGCGCGCCCTATACGGCCGCCAAATGCGCCATGGACGGCATGATGCGCTCGCTCGCGCGTGAGCTTGGAGAGCACGGCATTACGGTCAATCAGGTGGCTCCCGGGTGGGTCATTACCGACAAGGACCGCAAGGACCGTGACGAGGTGCAGCCGGAATACGAACGCGGCGTTCCGCTGAAGCGACGCGGCTACGATCAGGACGTGGCGAACCTGGTCGCGTTTCTCGCCTCCGATCTGGCTGGCTTTCTCACCGGAATCCGTGTCCCGGTTTGCGGCGGGAACATCATGCCGGAGGCATGATGTTCGAAGCCTGGACCGCGATGGCTCTCAGCTCTTCTTCCCGGCCTTGACCTCGTTGAACTTGGCGAGCGCCTTTTCGAATTTTTCGTTGAACAGCCACATCGCGTCGAGAACTTCGCGGTAGTTTGCGGATGTCTTCGCCCTGTCGGCCTGCCCGAACGTGAACATGCTGTTGTTGCGCAGGTACCCCATGATCGTCGGGTCGGAGACCCGATAGCCGAGCAGGTTGCCTGACTTGAGCGCGGACCGGGTCGGGCTCGGGACGATCTGGATGAGCTCGAAGAACTTCATCTGGTCGATCGGGTCCGGCAGCGCCTTCATGATCGTCGGGACCTGCGCGAACAGCTCGGCATGCGCGTTCATCAGGCCGTTTCGCACCGCGGTCCAGTGATTGTAGCGCTGATCCTGCTTGCCGACCCGCGCCTCTTCCTTGTTGTCGCGCGCGATCAGCGCGGGGTCGAAGGCTGCGATCGACTTCTTGATCGCGGCCCATTTCCGCTGGCCGTTCTGATCCTCGGACTCGCCGGTCTGCAGGCTGCCTTTGTATTTGTTCGAGCGTGCATTGCCCATGTTCTGGTGGCCGTTGGTTTCGGCATAGAACAGGCCGAGACTGATGCGGCCGGCGACGTCGGCGGTTGCGGCGTCGAGGCCCTTGGCGCGGGCAATGGCGGTTGCGAGATCGACGACGTCCTTGAACGGGGTGTCCGAGTTCTGCGCATTCGCGGGCGGCGCCTGCATGATCATGAAGAGCCTCAGGTACTCGTCGATCAGCGGCTCGTTGGCGGCATCGAAATAGGCCGGCGGGATGCCGAACTTGTTGGCCCCTCCGATCCGGGATGGGACCGCGTCGGTGAGATCCTTGTACGTGCTGATCGTCTTGTTCCGGGCAAGATAGAGCGCCTGTCCGGGCCGTTCCGGCAGCGGCTGCTTCGAACTGATCTGTGCGCGCCGCTGGCTCAGGATCGCTTTGAAGTCGCTGAGCGCGCTGTTGTACGCGGCGAGCGCCTCCGCCGATGACTTGGCATTTGCGGCCGGCTGACCCTGTGCGGGAGAAACGAAGCCGAGATGGCCGATGCCGGGCAGAACCAGCGGCGTGACGAAGAGCGCGAGCCCGATTACTGCGGTGCGCACGGCTGAAATGCCGCGCGTGCTCGCGCCGAACCGGGACGATCGTGCGGTAGTCCGACCTGATGTCGCCATGACGCTTGCAATGCCTCCGTTTCCCGAGAGGTACAATGATTTGAGTCGTCGAGCAAAATTATGGAGACCGGGGGGAGGTGCGCCACACGGCCGCGCCAAATACGACAGACCCGCCCACAAGCGAGGCCGTCAAGAATTCGGGCACACGCCTCCGTCGGCGCGAACAGGAATGGAGCAACGTGCAAGGTACCGCGACGGCAGTTTACCCGCCTTTCGGGGCCGTCACAGCGCATCTTCCGCGTTTGGCCGGGTGCGACGAGGCAGTCGGGTTGTTTGCGCCCCTTTGGCGACCACGAGGTCCGCGCAGATAAGCTCGCAGCCTGCTGAACGTGGACCACAGGATCGGGGTCTGCTTGATGAAACGCTTGGTCCGGCGATAGGCCAGCGTCATGGCGACGATGAGCCAGCCGCGCGGCGTGACCGGCCGCCAGGTAGTCGTAAAGCCTGAGCTCGGTGTCGGACCAGTCGCGCTTGTAGGCCTCGTCGCCGACGGTGAAGTCGAAGCGGGCAAACCCGCGTTCGATGGCATGGCGCATCAGCTCGTGCAGATGCGCCCGGCCCGGGCCGAAGCGCGCCAGCTCGCCGTCGTGATAGCTCGACAGCACCAGGTAGTAGGAATCGCGGAAGGTCAGACCGAGATTGGTCGGCCGCCGATGGTCGCGCCGACGTCGAGCCGGCTGACATGGGTCAGCGCGCTCGACGTTGTGATCGGTGGCGACATCGAGAAAGAATTCGCGATAGCCCGGCCGCGCGAAGATGTTCTCGACGCCCATGCGGGCGAATGCGCGCGACTTCTGCGCGATCAGGTCCTCCAGCGTGCGCGCGATGTCATCCGTGTCCTGCACGTCGACGAAGCGCACCTCGCCGTGTTCGGCAAGATGCTTGAGCTGGCGGCGTTCGCGTTTGCGGGTCGAGGACGAGCGCTTCGCCGCGTAGAATTTCTCCCAGTCGTCGGTGAGCGTCGCGACATAGGCGCCGCTCGGATGCGGCTGGCACCGGCAGGCCGAGAAACGGATTGCGCTGGCGACCGACTGGTCTCGGGCATCTTCTGCAGGTCGATCAGGTCGAAGCGCGAACTCTGTCTGGCCACGCAGCAGCCCGACGATCTCGTTCCAGAGCTCCGGTGAAACGCTGAGGCTCGACGCGCTGCGAGAAATCCTCGGCCAGCAGCGGCGCGTTGTAGTCGCACAATTCCGAGCCTAGCCAGGTGAGCCGGCGGATCGGCCCGCGCCGCTCGATGGCAAGCTGCATGATGAAGACCAGGTCGCCACCGGCGTCGCGGCCGAATACGATCGCCGGCGACGTGCCGGTGCATTCGCCGATATGCTGCTGCCACTTGGCGAGCCAGCCGAACGTCTGGAAGACGGTGCAGTCGGCCTTGCGCTCGAACGCTTTCCACTCCGCCTCGATGCCGGCGAGATCGCCGAAGACCTGTACCTCGACGTCCGCCCAAGTGATCGACGCCGCCGGTTGCGGCCGCATCGCCTTGGCGGGCCGCTCGGACGGCTCGGGGCGGGCCGCGGCGGTGCTGGCGCCTTGGGGTCCGCTCGGCTGCGGCGGGAGGCCGCCGGTGAGGCTGCTGTGGGCCATTCGGGTGCTCTTGGGGCAACGAGGACCGCGCAGTTTGTCGCACGGAATCTCGCAACTATTCCTAAACGGGGGGCGGGCCGTCGCACGAACTCTGCAGCAATTGCCGCAGAGGTTCACAGCTCATTAACCTTTTCTGCGCGCCATTAACCCTGAAGCTCGCAAATCATTGATACTTTTTGGAAAACGCCTCAGATTCGGACAGTGTTCCCCGGTAGCTCAGTTGGCAGAGCAGACGGTTGTTTCCCGTCCGGTCGATGGTTCGAATCCATTCCCGGGGAGCCAATTTCTTCACAACTTCTTGCCTCGTGGTGCCTCGGCTGCAGCGACGCTAGTGCGACATCAGCACCGGCACCGTCATGGAACTCGAGCATCGCGCGGGTGGCGCCGCCGAGGACGAACTCCCGCCAGCGCGAGTGGCCGTAGCCGCCCATCACGATGAAATCGGTGCCGGCGTCGGCCGCATGTGACAGGATGGTGTTGGGGACGTCGATGTCGTTCGCGACCAGTTCCGATAGTTCGACCTTGAGGCTGTGACGCGCCAGATGATGCGCGATATCGGCGCCCGGCAGCTCGTTGGATTTTCCGTGGCCGGCGATCACGACGACGACCTCGACCGATTTCGCTTTCTGCAGGATCGGCATGGCGTCGGCGACCGCGCGGGCGGCGTTGCGGCTGCCGTCCCAGCAAACCATGACACGGTCGAGCTTGAGGCCATCCTTCTGGATATAGGGCACGATCACGACCGGGCGGCCCGACTGGAACAGGGCCGCCTCGATGATCATGTCGCGACCCGGCGGGGTGTCCGGTTGGTCCTGCGCCACGACCGAGAGGTCGTAGCGTCGCGCGACCCGGCCAAACATCTCGACCGCATCGACCAGAGGAGCGTGGAAGAGCCTCGCTTCGGACGACACGCCGGCGAGCCGCGCGGCCTGTTCGAAGTTGGTGATGGCGGCGGTCGCTGCCTTCTCGGCTTCGTCGCGCTGCGCCTGGATCAGGCTGGTCGCGACGCTGCCGAATACGCTGCCGGGAACAACCATTTCATAACAAAAATTGACGGCTGCGAGGTGCGCCCCGAAGTTGCGCGCCATCGACATGGCATAGTCCGCCGCCACGTCGCGTTGTGCGCCGGCCGTGAGATTGACAACGATATCCTTGATCATGATGCATCCCGTGCGATGAAAACTCGCGGAAACTAGATCATACTAGTGGTCCGATTCCAACATTCGCATCCCATTTCAGCAGGCTCCTTTGCGAATGTTGGAATCAAAGGACCACTAGCAAGTTTATGTTTCTAGTGGAGTTTAGATTTGACATTCGCTTTACGAGCCCGCGGCTAGGTGGGTAGCGAATGTCAAATCCACTCCACTAGTGTGGCGGTTCAGAAGTCCGCATCATTCTTGCGGCGAGTCCAACATGCGGACTTCTGAACCAAAGCCACACTAGATCAATAAGTTGCTAGTGTCCTTCGATTCCGAAGTTCGCAAACGGGGCGCGGCAGAATGATGCGAACTTCGGAATCGGGACACTAGGGGCAGGGCGCAATCGCCTGTTGATATGGGTCAACCGATCAGGACTCAGACACGGCGCCCGAACAGCGCGATGGCCGCGACGGGAATCACCAAGCCGAGCGTCACGGCCATGATCAGCAGTACCCCGAGCTCGTCGTAGGTGCCGCGGTGCACGACGAAAATCTGGTTGAGGTACTTGGTCTGCAACTGCCCGGCGACCAGCGCCATGTTCATGAGCGAGGCCATCAGAGCGAACCAGGTGGCGCGGTGGCCCGCGGGTGCATAATAGGCGACCAGCGCGAGCAGCGGAATCATGCTGAGTTGCGCAAACGGCGAGGTGGTGGCGGCGTCGATCAGCGCGATGGTGCGGGCGCCGAAGCCGAGGTGCTCCTCGGTCCAGTGGTGCAGGCCGTAGTAAAGGCCGATATTTGGCAGCGACAGGATCGTGCCGGCGACGGCGAGCCAGAACAGCACCTTGGTGACGGAATACTCGGTCAACTGCCGGCTGAACAGCCACATGGCGACGAGAGCGATGATGGCCGCGGTCTGGCGCAGCGTACCGTAGAACGCTTCGTCAAACTTGAGAACGTCGAGCGTCCACCAGAAGTAGCCGTCGCCGACCGCCGGCGTCGCCCGGAATGCGAAGATGATGATGCTGGTGTACAGGATGGCGAGCCGGCTGTCGTGGTCGAGTTCGCGCGTCACGAACACCAGCATGGTGCAGATCACCGTCATCGAGATGATGAAGATCAGCTCCTGACCGTAGGGGAGGGACGACAGCGCAAGCGCGAGCACGATCGCGCCGAAAGCGAGGCCACCGCCGAGAATCCGCCAGTCGATCGGCCGGCGCTCGACGGTCTCGGCCTTGATCAGCATCACGCCGGTGACCGAGATCGCCGGCACGATCAGCCCGAGAAGAAAGACAGTCTCGCGCGGCAAAAAGCCGGCGAGCCAGCCCGACAGGCCGGCCACGGCCAGGATGCCGGCCGACAGAGACAGGCGGCCGAGGACCTGGACCATGCCGAGGTCGGCGCGAATGTCATGTTCGGGACGCGCGACGCCGGTCTCGTCGACGCGCGATACCACCTCGGTCGACATGGCGTCGGCCACCACGTCCTGCACCACCGTGCCGATGACGATCAGCAGCGCGCCGAGCAGGTAGAGCCGGCCGGGCTCCGTGAACGTGAGCCAGCCGCCGGCGCCGCCGGCCAGCGTGAGCAATCCGCATGACGTCAGCGTCGCGCCGATCAGGATGTAGGACCGCCGTTGCGAGCCGAAGATCGGCACGCAGTCGACCAGTTCGCCGAACACCATCTTGACGGTCCACGGCAGGTTGAGCCAGACGCCGATTTCGGCCAGTTGCGCGGGATTGAGCGTCAGGCTCTCCTTGACCCACATGTCGCGGGTCACGTCGATCAGGCCGAGCGCGCCATAGGCGAAGTAGACCATCAGCAGCGGCAGGTACCGCCACCGGAAGGCCCGGATCGGCTGGAGCAGGTTAGCCAGGGAATAGGCCCGCGCGGACGTCTCGCGACGCGGGCTCGAGGGGGCGGTGCGTCCCGACTCATTCAATGACGCATTCATCGGACGGATTTGCCTGCCATCGCGGGCAAATTCAAGCGCGCGCTCGTCATTCGGCGCGCGGCAAAGGCCGCCCGGAACGGCAGGGGCCGGCCGCGGGGCGGCGGTCAGCGCTCTTGAATCGATTCGAGATAGGCCAGGATGGCGCCGACATCGGGCGCTTCGAACACGAACTCCGGCATGTCGGGATGGCCGGTGAACAGACCCTCCGCCAGGGATTCGGCCAGCGTCTCGATCGGATACAATTTCGACAGGGTTCGGAAGGCCGGCGCGTCCTTATGGGCGCTGTTGCCGGTCGTGCCGACCGCATGGCAGGGCGCGCAGTTCTTGGTCAGGAGTTCTTCTCCGCGCTTGTGCATTGCGGCCGGACCCGGGGCGGCCATCGGGCCTCCGGCCACCAGCAGCAGGGCCGCGGCGGCAAGCGGGCAGTAAGCGAATAGTGGGCGCATCTTGATCAGTTCACCGTTGGCGCTGCCTTTGGGGCAATGGCTTCGCGAATTCTGTCGAGCAGGGTGTTTCCCAACAATGGCTTTTCGACGATGCGCACGCAGGCGCGGTCTACGGCGTCGAGAGCGCTGCGCTCGGCATTCTCGATGACGACGATGTCACCGGGGGCGCTTAGTCCTCGTCCTCCCAATCTGTCCAATCCACATCATGAGTTTCGAGATAGCTGGCCACGGCCGCGCCGATGGTCGGAAAAAATGACTGCTCGCCGATGCGGGTGAACAGTCCGAACCGCTTCAGCTTGTCCTTCACCGGATCCTTGAGCTCGGCGAAGCACAATTCGATGCCCTTCGATTGCAAGGCATTGTCCAACTCTGCAAGCGCATCGGCCGCGGTGACATCCACGCTGGTGACCGGTTCGGCCGCCACGACGAACCAGCGAACCGGAGTGGGCGATTGTGCCACCGCTTCCAGAACGCGCTCGTTGAAAAATTCCGCGTTGGCGAAAAACAGCGGTGCATCCCATCGGAACAGGACCAGGCCCGGGATCCTGCGGGCGTCGGGAAACCGCGTGATGTCATGGTAGCCTTTGACGCCGTCGGCGCGGCCCAATATCGCCGAGTGCGGACGCCACGCATCCCAGAGAAACTCGATGACGGCCATCAGAATGGCCAGGCCTATTCCCGGAATGACTCCGAGGGCCGCCACGCCGACGAAGCACACGATCGACAGCCAGAATTCCCATTGCTGAATCCGATAGATGCGCCTGAGATCGGTGATCTCGAACAGGCCGATGGCAGAGGCGATCACAACCGCAGCCAATGCCGGCGTCGGCAAGTCTTGCAGGAGATTGGGCGCCACCAGCAGCAGCACGGCAATGATCAGTGCGCCGACCACGCAGGTCAGTTGAGTCCTGGCGCCGGCGGCTTCCGCCACGGGGGTTCTGCTGCTGCTGCTGCTGATGGGGAATCCCTGAAAGAAACCGGTCGCAAGATTGGCGGCGCCGAGCCCGACCAGCTCTTGGTTGGGATCGACCCGCGTGCCCATCCGTGCCGCGTAGGAACGCGAGAGCACGCTGGTGTCCGCAAACGACACCAGCGCGACGGCGCTGCCGCCGATGAGCACCGTCACGATATCGGCAGTACTGATCCAGGGAATTGAAAAGCTCGGCAAGCCCTGTGGGAGCGGCCCCAGCACGGCGACGTCGCTGCGCGCCGCCAGATCAAATACTGCCACGATGACGGTCGCGCCGATGACAGCGATGAGAATGCCTGGCAGGCGCTTGCTGCCACGGAGCAGCAAGATGATCGCCAACGTACCGGCTCCGACCGCAAGCGCTGCCCAGTTGGTCTTTCCCCCAAAAATCGCGGTGACAGTGGCCCATAGACTCCGCAACAGGCCTTCTGCCTCAATCGAGATGCCGAACAGCTTGGGGAGCTGGCTGACCAGGACCGTCGCCGCGATGCCGTTCATGTAGCCATATCGGATCGGCTTGGAGAGAAGGTCGGTTACGAAGCCCAGGCGCGCCACGCCCGCCAGAATGCAAACCGCCCCCGAGACGATGGCCATGCCGCCAGCCAGCACGACGGCGCGGTGGGGATCTCCGGTGGACAAGGGAATGACGATACTGAGAATGACGCCGGCCAGCGCCGAGTCCGGTCCCAGCACCATGATGCGGCTCGGGCCGAAGATCGCATAGGTCAGCAGCGGGATGATGGTCGCGTAGAGGCCATAGATGCCCGGCAGGCCGGATGCCACCGCGTAGGCAATGCCCACCGGCACCAGCATCGCCGCCAGCACCAGTCCGGCCATCAGATCGTGCGTCAGCCACGCGACTTCGTAGTGCCGCAAGGTCTGTAAACCCGGCAGCCAGCGCATGACGTCGATGCGGTCTCGCGCCGCCGATCGGTCTTGCGACAATCATCTTCTCCGTCGCCGATCGCCCCAACAGTACCATTTGTGCGACGCGGAGAGTAGCGGCAGGTTTGCGGCTAGCCGGCAGCAATGCAATCGTTGCTGGCCCTAACGGCGGGCTCGGAGAGCCTGGATTGCGCAATACGACGCAACTCGCGCCCTTGCGCCTTCTCCCGTGCGGGGAACAGCGCAAGGACCGCAGTGTCGCAATGATACTTGTTAGAATCGACGAGGTTCGGCTTTAGGCCGAAGTCACTGCATGAACCAGCCGTGGCTGACGACGATCGACTGGCCGGTGAGCGCGTTCGATTCGAAGGAGGCGAAGAACAGCGCGGTCTCGGCGACGTCCTCGCACGGTGGTGAATTCGCCGTCGACCGTCTCCTTGAGCATCACGTTCTTGATCACCTCGGCCTCGGTGATGCCGAGCTCCTTGGCCTGCTCGGGAATCTGCTTGTCGACCAGCGGCGTGCGCACGAAGCCCGGGCAGATGACGTTGGCGCGCACGCCGTACTCGGCGCCTTCCTTGGCCACGACCTTGGCGAGGCCGATCAGGCCGTGCTTGGCGGTGACGTAGGGCGCCTTGAGCATCGAGGCTTCCTTGGAGTGCACCGAGCCCATGTAGATGATGCTGCCGCTCTTCTGCTTGTACATCTGGCGCAGCGCCGCCCGCGTCGTCAGGAACGCGCCGTCGAGATGGATCGCCAGCAGCCGCTTCCACTTGGCGAACTCGAAATCGACCAGCGGCGCGACGATCTGGATGCCGGCGTTGCTCACCAGGACGTCGAGCGCGCCGAAGGTCGCGATCACCTTGGCGGTGCCGTCGTCGACCTGCTCTTCGTTGGTGACGTCCATCGCGACGCCGATCACGCGCTTGCCGGTCGGATCGAGCTCGCGGGCGGTCGCGTCGGCCGCCGCCTGGTTGATGTCGGCGATCGCGACCTTGGCGCCTTCGCGCACGAAGACGGTGGCGATCTCCTTGCCGATACCGCTCGCCGCGCCGGTGACGATCGCGACCTTGTCCTTCAAACGCATGGCATAGCCTCCATTTTCGATAAGCGGTCTCGCTCACGCCAGATAGTCGTGCACGACCTTGCCGAGACCGAGCGTGAGGTCGGCGACGATGTGGATGCCGGAGACGATCTCGAGCACCGGCAGTTCGGCCAGCGGCGCCAGTGCGTGCGAGGTCAGGTTGAGCGCCGCCGGACCGGTCCAGGCGCCCTTCAGGTCGACGTCCTCGCAGGTAGTATTCGACGAGTTCGCAGATGCGCGGCGTGCCGTCGACATGCGGCATGATCTTGAGCAGGAAGTTCGGCGCCAGCAGCGAAGCCTTGACGGCGGCGAGGTCGGCGGCCTTGTGCTTGTAGCCCATCGTGCCGGTGGCGATCCGAACCGGGCCATAGTCGAGCGTGCCGACCAGCGTGTCGATCTCGGCGCGCAGCGTCGGCTTGGCGAGCTTCTTGGGAAAGCCCCACAGCTCGCGGCCGCCGGCGATCGGCGGATGGTCGTCGAGGAACATGCAGTGGCTGTAGCCGCCCTTGCGGCCGTTCAGCGACACCGGGATCACCTGTCCGCTCTCGGTGTAGTCGCCGAAGCCGGTCGAATCCGGCATGCGGATGAATTCGAACTTCACCAGCGGCTCGTCGATCTGCAGCGGCTCCGGCACGAGCTCGCGCAGCTTCGCCGGATCGGTGCGGTAGGTGATGATCAGGAACTCGCGATTGACGAAGCGGTAGGGACCGATCGGGTAGGCGGGGCTGGTCAGCGGCATCGCAAATGCGCGGCGCTTGACCTCATCTTGCTTCATGACTGGCCTCACGGGTTGATAGGCGCCGGCGGTCGCCGGCTATTCGCGGTCCGCGCGGCAGACGTCGAAGGTGCGCACACCTTCGAGCCGGTCGGGGAGCCGCATCACTTCCGGATGGTTGAGCGTGCGGATGGCATGGTCGTAGCCGGTGGCCCAGTGCTCCTCCATGGTTCGGCGCGAGAACTCGAAGTCCTTGGACATGCCTTCGTAGTTTCTTGCCCGGTAGATGAGGTGGACGATGTTGCAGACCTTCTCGTCGCTCTCCTGTGCCAGAATCTTCACATCTTCGTCTTCTCTGAGCTCCTCGGGCAGTTTCTTGAGGAGGTTGGCGAACGCGACGCGGAGCTTCTGCATATGCTTGTATTGGTCGGTCGTCGCCCGCGTTCGGCTCGAATAGACGATCTCCTTGTGCCGGACTTCGGCTTCCGCCAGGTTGCGCGGCAAGTCGCCGAGCGCGCTCCACAGATCGACCTGGAACGCGATGGTGTCGCGCCGCGGCCTGCCTTCGAGCACCCATTGCAGCGGCGTGTTGGAGACCAGCCCGCCGTCCCAATAGAACTCGCCGTCGATCTCGGTCGCCGGAAAACCGGGCGGCAGCGAGCCGCTGGCGATGATGTGCTCCGGACCGATGACGTGGGTCTCGGTGTCGAAATAGGCGAAGTTGCCGGTGCGGATGTTCACGGCGCCGACGCTGAACCGCATCAGGCGAGCATTGATGCGGTCGAAGTCGACCAGCCGCAGGAGCGTCTCGCGCAACGGCGAAGTGTCGTACACGCTCACCATGCCGGCCTCGGCCGGGCCTACGATCGCGGTCGGCGTCCATCGCGGAGTGAAGAAATGCGACGCGCCGAACAAGAGGACGTTCATGGCGCGCGCCTGATTGACATAGCGCCGCATCGTCTCGTCCAGAATGTCGACCGACTTGAAATAAGGGATGCCAACCGGGGACTTGGTCACCGTCTCCCAGAATTCGCGCAACCGCTCGATACGCCGCTCGGGCGGATTGCCAGCGATGATCGCGCTGTTGATCGCGCCGATCGAGATGCCGGCGATCCAGTCCGGGTGCAGGCCGGCCTCGGCCAGCCCCTGATAAACGCCGCCCTGGTAGGACCCGAGCGCACCGCCGCCCTGCAGCAGCAATGCGATCTGTTCGAAGGGCTGCTGGCGCTCGATTTGCGGCTGGCCGCTGGGCTTGCTCTGGGTCGCGTCCTGCACGACGGCTCCTTATCGTCCTGGCGCCGGCGCCCGGCTGCCAGCGGCGCTAGTGTCCCGATTCCGAAGTTCGCATCATTCTCCGGCATGCTCATCTGAGAACTTCGGAATTGAAGGACACTAGCAACTTATTGATCGATCTAGTGTGGCTGTGGTTCAGAAGTCCGCATGTCGGACTCGCGGCGAGAATGATGCGGACTTCTGAACCGCCACACTAGTCGTAGACTACGACCTTAAAGAAACGAATACAAAACAAGCGGCGGAAAACGGTCCTTGGCGCGGCCGGCCGGCCGCTTCGGTGGGCACGCGCTGCCGCTCAAATCGGCAGGCTTCTCTAGGTTTGCCGGAGACCGGCGGTGGCATCGCATCGACGCCGCGTTGAACGCACGTCTCGGCCGCCACCGCGTACCATTCAGGGAAGGTCGCGATAATACGGCGTCATGCGATGCAATCCGTTCATGATCGCGGTGAGGGAGCCGGTATCGACCGGATTGGAGAACCGCGTGAAATGAAAGGGGCCGGACTGGCCCGGAATGTTGTATCCGCCATAGGCGGAGAAGACGGCGTCGAAACGCTCACCGGCAACGTCCAAGGCCTGGGCCGACATGTTGCGACGATTGCCGAAGGGAAACGAAAAATACCGGATCGGGCGGCCGATGCGACCCGAGATGGTGTCGGCGGCGGAGATCATTGCGTGACGAAGCTGAGGTTCGTCGAGCGTCGCCATATCTTCGTGCGCGTAGCCGTGACAGCCGATTTCAAAGCCGCTGTCGGCGACCTGCTTCCAGCCCGTGGCATCCATTAGCGGCACGCGGCCAAAACCGCGGTCGAGGTCGTGCTGCAAGGCGTAGCCGCCGTCGGCGGCGGCCGCGCATACAAAGAAGGTCGCGGGCAGTTCGCGCGCCTTCAGATAGGGCAGGAGTTCGTGCAGCACCGAGGCATAGCCGTCATCGAACGTCAGAACGATGGCGGGGCGGCAGCGTGCCCCCGTTCGCAGCGCCACCACCGCGGCATCGAGCGGCAGGATGTCGAAATAGCGTTTCAGGTACTCGATCTGCCGATGAAACGAGACGAGGTCGAGCGTCATCCAGTTCTCGGCCGCGTTGCTGACGCCGTGGTAGTACAAGATCACGACCGGCGCGCGGCCCTGTGCGGCCAATTGCTCCCTCTTCACCTTCAGGTACGGCAGCGCCGCGAACGCCAGCCCGGTGCGCACTGCGCGGACGGTGCGGACACGAAACGGGCTGAGGCCGAGCGCGGCCTCTGTTTTCGCAAAGCTGCGGCGCTGCCGGTCGATTGCGCGTTCCTGGACGATCCGGTCGATGACCGGTGTCGAATACAGGACGGGGCCAAGCTTTTCGGCCGGGTTTCCAGTCTGTGGTTCCGCCGCGACCGCCCGAATGGCGTCGACGTAAAGGCCGATCGAGGCGCATGCCGCTTTGAGCTTCAGACTTCCGATGGTGTCGAAGGTCCGTACCGCAACGCTGCTTGCTGCCACGACTGCGCCCGCATCCACCTCCGCGGTGGCCCAATGGACGGTCAGACCGAGTTCTCGATCCCCGTTGAGAATTTCGGGGTAACCAATCTCGGCGCCGCCGCGGTAGCGGCGGACATCGTGCTTGTGGATGTTGAGGGTGCCGAGCCGGGGCGCATCGACGAGGGCGGGCTTCAAGATGCGGCCGCCGAGAATCACGCCGAGATCAGGCTTCGAGGCGGCGACGAGTTCGATCGCGGCCGGCGCGTTGATATCGGCGACTCGCACGATGCGTGGGTCATCCGGTTTGGCTCGCGGCGGATCGGAGCTTACCGGTGGGACGAAATGGTCGTGCCAGCGGCGAAGCAGTTGTCCTGACAGTCCGGAAATCTTGTTCGCCAGCGACGCCAGCACCGATGCCGCAAACTTCCACGGCCCCCAAACACGGAGCAGGAAACGTGCCCGCTTCGAGATCGGGCGCCGGTACTCGTCGATCACGATCGGGCCGACGTCAAAGCGTTCATCCTCACGCAGCGCCCGCACGATGCGGTCGCGGTCGAATGTCCATTCGCCCGCGGAGAACACGACAATTTTGAGCTTGCTCGTCATGGTTGACTGATTCTGTCTCCCGCCTGCCGAAGCTTCAACGCTTCAGCAGCTTTCCCGCGAGTTCGCGCAGCGCCAGGTAGGGCCGGCCGATCAAAGCATGACGCAGCGCCTTGGTGCGATGAAGCAGCAAGATCGCAGCCGGATGGATGCGCGGCAGCTCGGGCGCGGCGGCCGGGCGTGCGGCGAGGAAAATGCTGCCGGACTGCTTGCTTTCCCGGATGACCTCGAATCCGGCAAGCGCGAGCGCGTACCGCATCGATGCCGCGGTCGGGTAGAACGTGAGCGAGTACGAGGGGCGTCCTGCGTCCGCATTGGCCATGAGGTCGGCGAGGACGACGCAGAACAGTCCGCCGGGATTGAGCCGCCGGCGCACCGTGCGGACGAAATTCATCGGGTCGGTGATGAAGTAGATCGCGTGAGCAATGTGAATGATGTCATAGGTTGTGGTGTCGTCGCTCTGCTCGAACTGCCCGATATGCGCCTTGATTCCGATCGCCCGGTGATGATGCTCGGTCGAGGGATCCGGATCGATGCCCTGGGCATCCCAGCCATGGTCGGCGAAGGTTCGTACCGTCTCGCCGAGCCCGCAGCCGACGTCGAGGAAGCGACCCGGCGGTCCGCCCGCAAGCGGCGCAAACTGCCGGAACGAGCGCGCGGCGCCCGCGCGGCTGATCCGGCGGCGATACTCCCACGCCGCCTCGGCGTCAGCCGACGTCAGCCCTTCGTCGCCGCGCTTTGTGGTCCATAGCCGCTGCAAAATTTGGAGGTCTGGCGGCTGGCTTGGATAGGCGTTGCCGCATCGCCGGCAAAGCCGCCATTCATAGTCCGTCTGGGCTCCCGCATCCGCCCGCCAGCGGGCGACGTCCGGATCATCGGCGAATGGGACCGGCCAGAAGCTTTGCTCGTTGCAGACGGGACAACTCATGGACGGCTCACGTGGCAGCGGTAAGATACTGTCCCATAGGTGAGGCCGCTGTGATACGGAAGCCCGCAGCACGCCAAGACGGCGCTGGCGTTGCGGGGGTCGTCAAGTGCCGCGCGCAATTCACGTTCGCCCAGAGAACTCATGCCCGGACGCCTATCACGAAACCTGAAGCGGCTCGAATCGGAGGCGATCGGGGTGATGCGCGAGGCGGTGGCGGAGTTCCGCAAGCCGGTGATGCTCTACTCCACCGGCAAGGATTCGAGCGTGATGCTCCACTTGGCGCTGAAGGCTTTTCATCCGGGCAAGCTGCCGTTTCCATTGCTACATGTCGATACGACGTGGAAATTCCGCGACATGATCTCGTTCCGCGATGAGCGCGTCCGAACGATCGGGCTCGACTTGATCGTTCATGTCAATCGTGAGGGGCTGGCGCGCGGCGTCGACCCGATTGCGTCCGGTTCGGCGCTGCATACCCGTGTGATGAAGACCGAGGCACTGAAGCAGGCGCTGGACGCGCATGGGTTCGACGCGGCGCTCGGCGGCGCTCGCCGTGACGAAGAAAAGAGCCGGGCGAAGGAACGCATCTTTTCGTTCCGCGGCGCGGGCCACGCCTGGGACCCGAGAAGCCAGCGGCCGGAACTGTGGAAGCTGTTCAACACCCGCATCCGGCAGGGCGAGTCGGCGCGGGTGTTTCCGCTGTCGAACTGGACCGAGCTCGACGTGTGGCAATACATCCTCGCGGAGGACATCCCGGTCGTGCCGCTCTATTTCTCCGCGCCGCGTCCGGTCGTGCGGCGGGCCGGCACGATCATCGTGGTCGACGACGAACGGCTGCCACTGATGAAAGGCGAAGTGCCGGAATTGCGCACGGTGCGGTTCCGCACGCTTGGATGCTATCCGCTCTCGGGCGCGATCGAATCGGAGGCGCATTCGGTGGCCGATATCGTGCGCGAGCTGCTCTCGGCGCAGGTCTCCGAACGGCAGGGCCGGCTGATCGACACCGACGAGGCGGCGTCGATGGAGCGCAAGAAGCGCGAAGGCTATTTCTGATGACGGCCTCCCGGAAGCCTGCCGATTCCGCGGACCTGACGGGCGAGAAGGATTTGCTGCGGCTCCTCACCTGCGGGTCGGTCGACGACGGCAAGTCGACGCTAATCGGGCGGCTCCTCTACGACACCCGGCGCATCCTCGACGATCAATTGCGCGCGCTGGAGCAGGACTCAAAGGCATATGGCACGACCGGCGAGGCGATCGACTTCGCGTTGCTGCTCGACGGCCTCGAAGCCGAACGCGAGCAGAAGATCACGATCGATGTCGGCTACCGCTATTTCGCGACTGAAAAGCGATCGTTCATCATCGCCGACGCGCCAGGACATGAGCAGTTCACCCGCAACATGGCGACCGGTGCGTCGAACTCCGACCTCGCCGTCATTCTAGTCGATGCGCGTAAAGGCGTCGTTCCACAGACGCGGCGGCATGCTACGATCTGCTCGTTGCTTGGCATCACGCCACGCGGTGCTGGCCGTCAACAAGATGGATTTGCTGGAGTTCGATCAGGGCGTATTCGAGGACATCGCCGCCGACTTCGCGGCATTTGCATCGGGCCTCGCATTCAAGTCGGTGGTCGCGATCCCGATGGCGGCGCGTTTCGGCGATAATGTTGTCGCGGCGAGCCCGGCCACGCCCTGGTATCGCGGGCCGACGCTGCTGCAACTGCTGGAGACGATCGAGTTGGGGGCGGGTGACCCCGCAACACCGTTCCGGTTTCCGGTGCAATGGGTCAACCGCCCGAACCCCGATTTCCGCGGATTTTCCGGAACGGTGGCGAGCGGCCGGGTCCGACGCGGCGATCCCGTCGTCGTGGCGGCGAGCGGTGCGTCGAGCGCGGTGGCGCGCATCGTCACCTTCAACGGCGACCTGGAAAGCGCGGAAGCCGGCGACGCGGTCACGCTGACGCTGACCGATGAGGTCGACATCGCGCGGGGCGACCTGCTCGGTCCGCCGGACGACCGGCCGCAGATCGCCGACCAGTTCGCCGCGCATGTGCTCTGGATGGACACCGAACCGCTCCTGCCGGGCAGGTCGTACTGGATGCGGATCGGCACGCAGTGGGTGACCGCGACGGTCTCGATGATCAAGCATAAGCTCGACATCGAGCGCCTCGACCATCTGGCCGCGCGCTTGCTCTCGCTCAATGAGATCGGCTTCTGCAACCTGTCGACCGGCATTCCGGTAGCGTTCGATCCCTACGCGGAGAACCGGGAGACCGGCGCGTTCATCCTGGTTGACCGCTACAGCCACCGGACGGTCGGGGCCGGGATGATTGCGTTCACGCTGCGCCGCGCGACCAACATCCATCGCGAGCGGCTCGCCGTCGACAAGGAAGCGCGCGGCCGCGCGAAGCATCAGCGGCCCTGCATCGTCTGGTTCACCGGGCTGCCGGCCTCGGGCAAGTCGACCATTGCGCGGCTCGTGGAAGCGCGTCTGCATGCCGCCGGCGCGCACACCTACATGCTCGACGGCGACAATCTGCGTCATGGGCTCACGCGCGATCTCGGCTTCACCGAGGTCGACCGGGTCGAGAACATCCGGCGCATCGGCGAGGTGGCGAAGCTGTTCGTCGATGCCGGGTTGATCGCGCTCTGCGCCTTCATCTCGCCGTTCCGCGCCGACCGGCAGACGGTGCGCGAACTGGTCGGCGACGGAGAGTTCATCGAGATCTTCGTCGATACCCCACTCGATGAATGCGTGCGGCGCGATCCGAAAGGGCTCTACGCCAAGGCGAGAAGCGGTGCGATCCTGAATTTCACCGGCGTCGATTCGCCCTATGAGCCGCCGGTTCAGCCGGAGCTGGTACTCGCGACGTTGCAGGACAGCGCCGAGCAACTGGCCGACCGGGTGGTCGCGCATCTGCGTGCCGGCGGCTATATCGGCTGATCCCGAGGCCTGCGTAGCCCAGGTGGGCGGACTGCCTATTCGCTCGGTTGTGCCTTGCGTGCTGCGCGGCCGATGAAGGCGTGCAACCGCGGTTCGTTGGCCTTGCCGAACTCGACCATTGGTACTTCGATGTAGCGGTACGAGATGTAGGCCACCGCCGTGGTCGCCGCGATCGCCAGCGCCACGCTCGCCAGATTGCCGAACCAGGTGCTGGCGGTGCCGATCAGGGCGAAGAGCAGGAAGCCCAGCGAGGCGTGATAGAGGTAATCGCTGTAGGAGACACGACCGAAGAAATTCAAAATCCCGCTCGAGATGTTCGACCGCAGGAACAGGCTCAGCACCGCGGCTTCCCCGATCAGATAGGCGGCGGACCAGTATGGATAGTGCTGGTCGAACATCAGCAGGCTGAATGCGACCAGAACGGTCGAACCCGCCAGGCGAAGGACGCTGGCGCGGTCCCAGTTGCTCCGCTCCGCGCGATAAATCTGGATGCCCACGTAGAACGTCGGAAAGAAGGTCAGCAGCATGCTGGCGTATCCGCGCGTCCACCAGATCACCGAGTTCACCGCGATCAAGGTCACCATGATCGCGACCGTGCCTCGGTCGCGGAGCACGAGATATTGCAGCGCGAGGAAAACGTAGAACTTGATCTCGATCAGCAGCGTCCAATACACGCCATTGAGCAGTTCCTGGCCAAACACGTCCTGCACCATGAACAGGTTGGCAAGCAGCAGCTTGAGATTCCAGTTGGCGTGGTCGGAGTTGAAATAGCCGAGCGCAAAGATCAGCGCGACGTTGATCGAATAGGCCGGAAAGATCTTGAACAGGCGGCGCGACAGGAAAGTCACGGTGTCCTGCCGCTCGACGCTGCTGAAAATCAGGTAGCCGCTCAGCAGGAAGAACAGGATCACCCCGCCGCGCCCGAGCGAACTGACGTGGAACGTGGCGTCGCCGGACACCAGCCGCTCCGGTAGAAAATGACCGAACACGACCATCAGGATGGCGACGCCCCGCAGCGTGTCGAGGGCCAGGAAGCGTTGCGTCCCGCCCGGCCGGTACTCGTCCCAGACCGGGAGGCCGTCCGGCCCCGGTGTTCCCGATTTCGCTGCCATCGCGCCTTTCCGGCCCCCGAATGCACGCCAATGTAGCAGGGGTCGTGTCCCAGTCGCGAGACTTTTCAAAGGCATAGAACGCCTTATCGGCGTTCACGGGCTGAACATAGTGCTTGACGTTCATTGCATGAACAAACTAAAGGAAGGGCTGGCTCGAGGGCCGGTGGCATGCCGGACGCGGTAGAAAACGACGAGGCGGAGCGGAGGATTGTCCTCGGCTTGCTGGAGTCCGTCGAGCGGGACGGCGGCACGTCGCAGCGCCGGCTGGCGGCCGAGCTGGGCATCGCGCTCGGCCTCGTGAACGCCTACCTCCGCCGCTGCGTCAAGAAGGGACTGGTCAAGGTCGCGCATGCGCCGGCGCGACGCTATGCCTATTACCTCACGCCGCAGGGCTTTGCCGAGAAATCCCGCCTCACGGTCGAGTATCTGTCCTACTCGTTCTCGTTCTTCCGTGCAGCGCGGGCGGACTGCGCCGCCGCGCTGACGCAGGCAAGCGCCCGTGGCTGGCGGCGCATCGCGCTCGCGGGCATCTCCGACCTCGCCGAAATCTCCACCATCTGTGCGCTCGAGAGCGGCGTCGCGATCGTGGCGGTGGTCGATCCCGACGCCGATGTTCCGAAGTTTATCGGGCTGCCGGTGGTGGCGACGTTTGCCGACTTACCGGAGCCCTGCGACGCGGTGCTGCTCACCGATCTCAAGGATCCCGTCCGCACCTTAGCGCGCGCCAAGGAGCATCTGGATGCCGAGCGAGTCCTGGTGCCCGATCTCTTGACCGGCCGCATGCGGCGTAACTCTGGACGGGCCGCATGACCGCCGTCGCCACCCCGATACCGCGCTGGTTCGTGGCGCAGACCCATGCCCACGCCGAGCACAAGGCGGCAGAGCATCTTGCCCGCCAAGGCTATCTCACCTACCTGCCGCGCTATCGCAAACGACGGCGGCATGCGCGGCGCGTCGATGAAGTCGCCGCACCGTTGTTCCCGCGCTACCTGTTCATCGCCGCCGATGCGGCCGCGCAGCGCTGGCGGTCGATCCAGTCGACCATCGGCATCTCGAGGCTGGTGTGCACCGGCGAAATGCCGGCCGCCGTCGGCGGCGAGGTGGTTGATGCGCTGCGGGCGCGCGAGGACGAGCGCGGCTTCGTCCGGCTCGACACCCGGCCGCGGTTCACGCCGGGCGATTCCGTGCGGATCGTGGATGGCGCCTTCGCGGCCTGTCTCGGACTGTTCGAAAGCATGACCGATGGCGAGCGTGTCGCCATTCTTCTCGACCTCCTGGGCCGCAAGGTCCGGGTGGTGCTGAACGCGGATTGCGTCGCCGCGGTGTGACCGCCGCCCGCACGACGAACGCACGCGCAACCGGGCGACCTTGCGAGTCACCCGGACTGCGGTAGCGCGCCTGCTTCGCAGGCACGGCTCAGGATGGACATGACATGAGTTCGAATTCTTCGTCACTCGACGGGGTCAACATTCTGGTAACCGGCGGCACCGGGTCGTTTGGCCAGGCGTTCATCAGCCGCCTGTTTGCCGCCCACAAGCCGGCCCGCGTCGTGGTGTTCTCGCGCGACGAGCTCAAGCAGTACGAGATGCAGCAGAAGTTCACGCAGCCCGAGCTGACGGTTCTTCATCGGCGACGTGCGCGACCGCGAGCGGCTCGACCGCGCGCTGCGCGGCGTCGACATCGTGATCCATGCCGCCGCGCTCAAGCAGGTGCCGGCGGCCGAGTACAACCCGATCGAGTGCATCAAGACCAACGTCATCGGCGCCGAGAACATCATCAACGCCTGCATCGACCAGCGCGTGAAGAAGGTGATCGCGCTGTCGACCGACAAGGCGGTCAACCCGGTCAATCTCTACGGCGCGACCAAGCTGTGCTCCGACAAGCTGTTCGTCGCCGCCAACCATCTGGCCGGCGGCCGCGAGCCAAGGTTCGCAGTGGTGCGTTACGGCAACGTGCTCGGCTCGCGCGGCAGCGTGGTGCCGTTCTTCCAGCAGTGCCGCGCCAAGAAGAAGATTCCGATCACCGATCCGGAGATGACGCGGTTCTGGATCCGCCTCGACGACGGCGCTGCGTTCGTCGGCCGCTGCCTCGATCTGATCACCGGCGGCGAGATTTTCGTGCCCAAGATTCCGTCGATGCGTATCGTCGACCTCGCCGAAGCGATCGCGCCGGGCTGCGAGCAGGAGATCGTCGGCATCCGGCCGGGCGAGAAGGTGCACGAGCTGCTGATCACGCGCGATGACGCCCGCCTGACGCTCGAGTTCGACGACTACTTCGTCGTCAAGCCCGGCATCCACATGTGGAATCCGCAGGAGTCGCAGGTTTACGGTGGCCGGCAGGGCCGGCCCTGTCGCTGCCGACTTCGAATATGCCAGCAACAGCAACGACCGCTGGATCTCGGTCGAACGGCTGCGCGAACTCGTCGAGGAGCGATGACGCGCCGGCATCTCGGCTACGGCCGCCAGAGCATCGACCGGGCCGATATCGATGCGGTCGTGGCGGTGTTGCAAAGCGACTTTCTCACCCAGGGGCCGGCGGTCGAGCGGTTCGAGGCGGCGCTGGCGGAGCGGGTGGGCGCCCGCCATGCGGTCGCGGTCAGCAACGGCACGGCTGCGCTTCACCTCGCTTGTCTTGCTGCCGGCATCGGCACGGGCGATCTGGGCGTCACCAGCGCGATCACCTTCGCGGCTTCGGCCAATTGCCTGCGCTACGCGGGCGCCGAAGCGGGTTTCGTCGATATCGACGCGGATACGATCGGCATGAGCATCGTGGCCCTGCGGCAGGCGCTCGCCGCCCGTCCCGGGGTCAAGGCGGTGATCCCGGTGCATCTCGGCGGACTGGCAAGCAACGCGGCGGCGCTCCGCGAGCTTGCTGGCGACCGCGTCGTGATTGAGGATGGGGCGCAATCGTTCGGCGCGACCTACGAATCGGGACAGCCGGTCGGTTGCGGCGCATGTGCCGACATGACGACCTTTTCGTTCCATCCGGTAAAGACGATTACGACCGGGGAGGGCGGTGCAATCGTCACCAATGACGCCGAGCTGGCGCGCCGCCTGCGCATGCTGCGCTCCCACGGCATGGAGCGCGAGGCTGTGCGCCTCGTCGCGGCTGACGCCATCGAAGACGGCCAGGTCAAACCCTGGTTCCATGAACAGCAGATGCTCGGCTTCAACTACCGCATGACCGACCTGCAGGCGGCGCTCGGTTTGTCGCAACTCGCGAAGCTCGACGAGTTCCTGCGCCGCCGCCGCGCGATCGCGGCGCGCTACGACGTGGCGTTCGCTGGGCTCCCGCATGTGCGCCTGCCGCAATCCGCGGCGGCAGACCGCGCGCGCTCGGCGCTGCACCTTTATCTTGCGATATTCGACTTCGATGCACTCGGCACGACTCGATCCAAGTTCATGCGGCGGCTCGCCGAGGAAGGCCTCGGCACGCAGGTGCACTACATCCCGGTCTACCGCCATCCGTATTACGCACAGCGCTACGCGGTCGACCCGGCATTGTTTCCGCAAGCCGAGCGTTATTATCGCGGCTGCCTGTCGCTGCCGCTGTTTCCCGCCATGACCGACGAGGATGTCGAGCATGTCGTCGCGACAGTGCGCGAGGCGGTGAGGGCAACGTGACGGCGCTCGCTCGCGTCGGGCTCGGTACGGTGCAGTTTGGCATGAACTATGGCGTCTCCAATCGCGCTGGCCGGCCGGGCAAGGATGAGATGGCGGCGATCCTGGCGCGGGCGGTTGCGCTCGGCGTCCGCTATCTCGACACCGCGCCGGCCTATGGCGACGCCGAGATCTTGCTCGGCAACCTGCTGCCCGCGGGGCACGGTTTGCGCGTCGTCACCAAGACGCCGCCGGTGCCGGATGACATCATCGAGCGGCGGCACGGTGTGCAATGGCTCGATTCATTCGAACGCTCGCTCGAACGTCTGCGGATTGAAAGCGCCTACGGTTTGCTGGTGCATCAGGCCGCCGATCTCGGCAAGCCGGGCTGGCAGCATCTGGTCGAGGCGCTGCACGCCTTGAAGACGCGGGGACTGGTCGGCCGGATCGGCGTCTCGGTCTACGACGACCGGCAACTGGCCTTAGCGGACAGCCGGTTCCGGCTCGAAATCGTGCAGCTGCCGCTCAACGCACTCGACCGCCGGCCGGTCGCCTCCGGCATGCTCGCGCGCCTCAAGGCGCAGGACATCGAGGTTCACGCGCGCTCGGTATTTCTCCAAGGGTTGCTGCTGATGGCGCCATCCGAATTGCCGGCATTCTTCCAGCCGGTGCGTCCGACTTTGCAGACCTTGCGGGACGAATGGGCGAGCCACGGCTTGTCGCCGGTCGCGGCGTGCCTTGCCTTCGTGCTGCGGCAGAGCGAGATCGATGCCGCCATCGTCGGCGTCAACCGTCTCGCGGAGATTGCCGAGATCGAAGCCGCAGTGTCGGCCGTCGGTGAAGTCGATACCGAATCGACGCCGGACGTCGCGCCGATCTATCTCGATCCTTCGCGCTGGCCGGCGCTGCACTGAACGCCGGGCCCAAGCGCCGACCAGCATGAGGAGTTGGTCTCATCGCGCCAGTTGCGGTGTTCCGTTGCGACGCTTCGCCCGCCGTCGGGGCTGGCCACGTCATGCGTTGCCTGGCGATTGCCGAGGCGATGCGGGCGGCGGGGTGGCAGGTGGTTTTTGTGGCCGGCAGCGAGACACTGGCGACGGTGCCGGTACTTGCGGGCGCCGGGATCGCTCTGGAAATTCTGCCGAGCGATACGGATGACGCAGAAGAACTCACGCGGCGCTTTGAGGGGGGCGCCGACCTGCTGGTCGTCGATCACTACGGCCGAGACGTGTCCTTCGAGCGCGCATGCCGCGCCTCGGCGCGCCGCATCCTGGTGCTCGACGACGCCACCGGGCGGGATCATGACTGCGATTTGTTGCTCGATGCCGCCGCCGTCGATCCTGCGCTCTACCGCGACCATGTGCCGGACCATGCGCACCTCTTGCTCGGGCCTGCCTACGCCACGCTGCGACCTGAATTTCTCGAACGGCGCGGTGCGGCGCTGGCGCAGCGGGATGGCCGGCCGGTGCGAAATATCCTGGTGTCGCTGGGCGCGACCGATCCGATGAATGCGACCTGCCGGGTGATCGATGCGCTCGAAACCTGTGCTCGGCAATGTCACCATGACGGTCGCACTGTCATCGCGCGCGCCGCATCTTGCCGAGGTTCAGCGCCGGGCCAAGGGCGCAGTCTCGCTGATGACCGATGTGACCGATATGGCGGAACTCATCGGCGTGGCCGATCTCGCGGTCGGAGCGGCGGGCTCCTCGGCCTATGAGCGGGCAGCCCTCGGCTTGCCGACCGTGATGGTCACACTCGCCGACAATCAGCGCGGCGTCTGCGGGCTCCTTACCGCGGCGGGCGCGGCAGCAAATGCGGATGGGCTTGACCGCGGTTTCTCTGACCGCCTGCGTACGATGGTTGAGCGGCTGATGACGGACGCATCGGCGCGCATCGACATGGCGAATGCGGCGAGTGCGTTGGTCGACGGCCGCGGCGCGCAGCGCGTCTTGCTTGCGATTGTCGGCGACGCAAGCGGCCGGGATGGCGTCCGCGTGAGGCTGCGGTTGGCCGATGCATCGCACGAAGCCTGGCTGCTCGATCTGCAGCGCGAGCCTGGGACGCGGCGGCACGCCAGAAACCCGGCGGTGCCGACCGCGCAGGAACATGCCCGCTGGATGTGCCGCGTGCTCGCGGACCCGAACGTCGAGTTGATGCTGGTGGAAGCGAACGGCGCGCCGGCCGGAATGATCCGGCTCGATCGCCTTCCCGCCGAGCATGGCAGCCCGCACTGCGAGGTGTCGATCGCGATCTGCGCGGCGTTCCAAGGCAAGGGCATCGCTGCCGCGGCGCTCCGGCTCGCCCGGAACCTCAAGCCGACGGCGGTTCTGGAAGCTGAAATCCTGCCCGCCAATACCGGCTCGATCGAGCTGTTCCGCCGCGCCGGGTATGTGCACACGGCGGGCAATCGCTATCGCAGCGTACCGGTGCTCAATTGCTTCATGATGAACCGATGCCAGACAACGTCGTCATAGCCGGCCGCGCCATCGGCGCCGGGGAGCCGCCCTATATCGTGGCCGAGCTGTCGGCCAACCATGGCGGCAGCCTCGAGCGCGCGCTCGACGTGATGGCCGCCGCGAAGGCTGCCGGCGCCGACGCGGTCAAGCTGCAGACCTACACCGCCGACACGCATGACGATCGACCACGACGGCGCGGACTTCCGCATCGCGGGCGGGCTGTGGGACGGCCGCCGCCTCTACGAGCTCTACGAGGAGGCGCACACGCCGTGGGAGTGGCACGAGGCGCTGTTCGCCAAGGGCCGCGAGCTCGGCATCCCGGTGTTCTCGACGCCGTTCGACGACACGCGCGGTCGAGTTGCTCGAAAGCGCTCGATGCGCCCGGCCTACAAGATCGCCTCGTTCGAGCTGATCGACCTGCCGCTGATCCGCCGCGTCGCCGCGACCGGCAAGCCGATCATCATGTCGACCGGCATGGCGCGCCCGACGGAGATCGACGAGGCGGTCGAGGCCTTCGCGGCGCAGGCGGGCGCGACCTCGTGCTGCTGCATTGCATCAGCGGCTACCCGACGCCGGCCGGACCAGTCGAACCTGCGCCGGATCGCCGGACCTGGCGGCGGACTTCGACTGCCCGATCGGGCTGTCGGACCACACGCTCGGCATCGAGGTGGCGATCGCCGCGGTGGCGCTCGGCGCCTGCGTGATCGAGAAGCATTTCACCCTGCGGCGCGCCGACGGCGGGCCGGATTCGGCGTTCTCGCTCGAGCCCGACGAGCTTGCCGCGCTGGTGCGCGGCGCGCAAGGCGTGCATTCGATGCGCTCGGCACCGGCGCGACCGTAGCGCTCGGAGGTCGAGCAGGGCAACATGGCCGTTCCGCCGCTCGCTCTATGTCGTGCGCGACGTCGGCGCGGGCGAACTCTTCACGCCCGAGAATGTGCGCATCATCCGCCCGGGCTTCGGACTTCCGCCGAGCCACCTGCCGGACATTCTCGGCAAGCGCGCAAGCCGCGCGCTCACGCGCGGCACGCGCGCTGACGTGGGACGCCATCGCGTGAAGACGGTTGCGATCATCCAGGCCCGGATGGGCTCGACCCGGCTGCCCGGCAAGGTGCTCATGGACCTCGGCGGCCGGCCAGTGCTCGCCTGGGTGGTGCGTGCCGCGCGCGCGGCGGCAGGCATCGATGACGTCTGGGTCGCGACCTCGACGGCGGCGGTCGACGATCCGGTCGCGCGACTGGTGCGCCGACAACGGCGTGCCGGTCCATCGCGGCTCCGAGCACGACGTGCTCGACCGCTATGCCGGCGCGATGGCGGCGGCGCGGCGCGGACGTCGTGATCCGCCTCACCGCCGACTGCCCGCTGCTCGATCCCGGCGGTGATCGCGCAGACCGTGCGGCTGCGCATCATGACGGGTGCTGCCTACGCCTCGAACGTCGACCCGCCGACCTGGCCGGACGGTCTCGACTGCGAGGTGATGACCGCTGCGGCGCTTGCCGCCGCGCCACGCGAGGCGACGCGGCCGAGCGACCGCGAGCACGTGACGCCGTTCATTCGCAACAACCGCGCGCGCTTTACGGCCGAGAGCGCTGATCTCGCCGCTGCCCGGCCTCGCTGGCGAGCGCTGGACGCTCGACACCGCCGACGACCTCGCGTTTCTGCAGGCCGTCGCCGCACGCCTGCCGGCGGACCGCGCACCGTCGCATCTCGATGTGCTCGCCGTGCTCGACCGCGAGCCACAGTTGCGCGACCTCAACGGCCGCGAGACGCGCAACGCCGGATTCGCCGCCGCACTTGCAACGGAGAGCCTCGATCTTGGACGCAAATTCGACCGTTCGCAGCAGATGCTCGCGCGTGCCGAACAGGTGATCCCGCTCGGCGCGCAGACCTTCTCCAAGAGCCGCATCCAGCTTCCGCCCGGCGCCGCGCCGCTGTTCGTCACCCACGGCGACGGCGGCAAGGTCTACGACGTCGACGGCAACGAGTATGTCGATCTGATCAGCGCACTGCTGCCGAACGTGCTTGGCTATCGCGATCCCGACGTCGATCTTGCGATCCGCGCGCCAGCTCACGCGCGGCATCAGCTTCAGCCTCGCGACCGAAGCCGAAGCCGAACTGGCCGAGCGGCTCATCAGGCACATTCCATGCGCCGAGATGGTGCGCTTCGGCAAGAACGGCACCGACGCCACCTCCGCCGCGGTGCGGCTCGCGCGCGCGGCGACGCGGCCGCGACCGGCTGATGCTGTGCGGCTATCACGGCTGGCAGGACTGGTACATCGGCGCGACCACGCGCAATCTCGGCGTGCCGGCGAGCGTCTCGGCGCTGTCGCACTTGGTGCCGTATGGCGACCTCGCCGCGACCGACGCGCTGTTCCGGCAGCATCCCGGCGAGTTCGCCGCCATCATCCTGGAGCCGGCGGGCGCGACCGAGCCGCCGGAAGGTTACCTGCAGGGCCTGATCGAGCTCGCGCATCGCCACGGCGCGCTGGTGATCTTCGACGAGATCATCACCGGATTCCGCTGGTCGCTCGGCGGCGCGCAGGCGCGCTACGGCGTCACGCCCGACCTCGCCTGCTTCGGCAAGGCGATGGGCAACGGCATGCCGATCGCCGCGGTGGTCGGCCGCGCCGACATCATGCGGCTGATGGAGGACATCTTCTTCTCCGGCACGTTCGGCGGCGAGGCGCTGTCGATCGCCGCCGCCATCGCCACCATCGACAAGATGGAGCGCGAGGACGTCACGGGGCGGCTCTGGCAGGTCGGGGGCGAACTGATGACGGCCGCGCGGGCGAAAATCGCCGCCGCCGGGCTCGACGAGGTCGTCAAGCTCGTCGGCGCGCCGCCCTGGGCGATCCTGGCAGTATCGCGACCACGCCAAGGCCTCGAAGGAGGCGGTCAAGACGCTCTTTCTGCGCGAACTGATCGCCGCGGGTGTGCTCATCAATGCCAGCCACAATCTCTGCTTCGCGCATACGCCCGCGGACATTGCGCGAGTGCTCGCCGCCTATGAGCACGCGCTCGGAGTGGTGCGCGAGGCGCTCGACCGCGGCGACATCGACCGCCGCCTCGGCAACCAGGTGATCCGGCCGGTGTTCTCGGTGCGGGCAGCATCATGAACAAATACGATGCCGGCGAAATTCGCGCGCTGTTCGAACGCGGACAGAACATCATCGAGTGGATCGCGACCCGCGAGGGTGCGGCGACCAACTCCGAGACCGCGATTCTCTATTCCTACGACGTACAGGCCGGCAGCTATGTGGCCGAACTCAAGGACGAGGCGCGCCGCCGCTTCAAGGACGAGTTCGGGCGGCGGCTCGCAGGCGTGCTCGATGCGCTTGCGCCCGTGAGCCTGCTCGATGCCGGGACCGGCGAAGCCACCTCGCTTGCGCCGGTACTGCGCCATATGGCGGCGCGGCCGGACCATGTGCTCGGTTTCGATCTGTCGCTGTCGCGGCTGCTCTACGCGCGCGCAGCATCTCGAAGCGCAGGAGCAACGGACGTCGCGCTGTTCACCGCCGCGCTCGACCGTATTCCGCTTGCCTCGGACTCGGTCGATGTCGTGCTCACCATCCACGCAGTCGAACCGAACCACGGCCGCGAGGACGTCATCCTGCGTGAGTTGCTGCGCGTCGCGCGCCGCCACCTGGTGATGATCGAGCCGAGCTTCGAGCATGCTTCCGCCGAAGGCCGCGCCCGCATGGAACGGCTGGGTTACGTCCGCGCGCTGCCGGCTGCGCTCGAACGGCTCGGGTATCCGGCGCGGCTCGTCGAGCCTTGGCCGCTCAACGCCAATCCGCTCAACCCGGCGGCGTTGATCGTCGTGGACAAGCAGGGCGGCCGGCCGGACGCGGCGCCGGCATATGTGTCGCCGATCAGCGGCCGTCCGCTGGTGTCCCGCGAGCATTGCTGGTTCTGTCCCGACGACGGTCACGCCTTTCCGATCATCGCCGGAATTCCGTGTCTCACGGTGGAAAGTGGTATCCTGGCGAGCAAGCTCGGCCAGTTCTAAACAACGCGGAGTAGATCGACATGACGTCAGCGGTCCAGAACTTCATCGCCGAGCCCATCCGCCATCGTAGTTTCGACCTCGCCTGGTATCGCTTGACGCAACTGCTGCACGAGCGCACCAACGGCGCCTTCGACAACGCCTACATGCGGCTCGCGCCATTCATCCGGCCGAAGGTCGAACTGCCGGCCTCCAAGCAGCTTGATCCGTCGGAGGTGTCGCGCGTGGTCGAGCGGTTGCGACAGAACGGCTACAACATCCTGCCGAAGGGCCTGACCGCGGCCGACATCGAGGCCATCACCAACTTCGCGTTCACGACGCCGGCCTTTGCCGGCCACATGGACAAGCGCGTCGTCGTTACGCGCGATGCGATTCCGAAGGGCGAGCCGCGGTTCTCGTGGTGGATGCACGATCTCGTCCGCGTGCCCGCGATCCAGCGACTGATTGCCGACGGACCCTATTGCCAGATCGCGCAGGAATATCTCGGTTGCCGACCGACGCTGGCGCATATTTCGCTGTTCCTCGACGCGCCCTACGAGGGCAATTACGGCGCCTACAGCTATCACTACGACAACGACGGGCCGGCTTTCCTCAAGTTCTTCATCTTCATCACCGACGTGGAGATCGGCACCGGCGCGCACTACTTCATTGCCGGGTCGCACACCCGCAAGAAGCCGACCGCGTTCGCGCGCGCCACGCTGTACGACGAGGAGCCGTTGCTGGCGTCCTACGGTCGCGACAAGGAAACCGTGATGCGCGGACCCGCCGGCATGGTGTTGGCCGAGGATACCGCCGGCTTTCACCGCGGCAGCACCATCGAGCGCGACTACCGGCTGATGATGCAGTTCGAGTTCTCTGCCATCGAGACGCCGACCGACCAGGAACTCGCGCGCAAGGTCGAGCCGGTGGTGGTGCCGGACATGCATCCCGGCATCGCTTCGATTGCGCGCAAGTATTACGTCAGCGCGGAGCATGAGGGCGCAGCACTTCTATCGGCTGCTGCCGGTTCGCCGGATGGGTGTCGAATCGGCTGCGCTATCCCGGCCTGCACTGCGGGCTGCGGGTCGAGATCGACGGCCCAGGGCGCTTTCACGTTCGGTCCGGGGATTCGGATCGGCGAAGGCACGCGGATCGAGCTGCCGCCGGCAAGCACGCTGACGATCGGCGACGGTGTTACGCTCAGCCGCGGCGTTCATCTTGTACCGGCCGCAGGCGCGCGGGTCGAGATCGGTGCGGCCACGACCGTCCAGGATGGCTGCCGGATCTATGGCGACGTCAGTATCGGCCAGCGCTGCATCTTCGCACCGAACGCCTTTGTCTCGTCCGGCACGCACGTGTTCGACGCGCATCCCGCACCGTCCGATCCAGGAACAGGAAACGCTTGCGCCGCGCCGTGCAGCGGCCGATCCGCATTCATGGCGACTGCTGGTTCGGCATCAACGTGGTGATCGCTCCCGGCGTGACGGTCGGACGCGGCTGCGTCGTCGGCGCCAACTCGGTCGTGACCGGCGATCTGGCGCCATATCACGTTGCAGCCGGCAACCCGGCGCGGGTGCTGCGCAAGCGGCTGGAATTTTCCCCCAAGCCGCGCATCGATGCGGCCGACGAGAATGACGCGCCGTATTTCTACGACGGCTTCGATCTGACCCGCCCGGCTGGCGACGGCGCTTGGGTCGATGGCGGCGATTTCACGCTGGCGCTCGCTCATCCCAATCCGCGCGCCCTGCGCATCGGGCTGTCCGGCGCCGGCAAGATTGGCTTCGCGGGCTCGTCGCAGGCGATTGACGCGAATGCCGGTGTCGTTGAACTCGACCTTGTGGATCGCGCCGCGACGATGCCGTTTCTGCGTCTTCGTGCGGATGGCCGCTGTCGGGTGCATTGGGCGGAGTTGGTCTAGCTGCGGATGAAAGTCCAGTTCATCCACCACATCGCGTCGACGGTCGGCCTCTCGATATCTGCAGCAGGTCGTCGGCCTCGGGCGCCAGGCCCTGATTGCGGCGTTCTACGGGCTTTCACGCGAGTTCGACGGCTACCTGGTGGTGTTCGCGGTCGCCACCATGTTCATCTTCAATCTGTCGTCGGTGTTCGACACCGTCGCGGTCGCGCGTCTGGTGCAGATCCGGCAACGCGATGGCGACCAGCAGTTCTGGCGAACGAGCAACCGGCTGTTGTGGCAGGCGGGGCTCGCCGGCCTGGCGTTTGCCGCCGGGCTCATCGGCGTTCTGTATCTCGTCATGCCGATCGTCGCTGCCGGCTTCTACGCCGCAGGAGCGGACGCTGGTGCATGAACTGGCGTTCTACTTCTTGCCTTGGGCGATCATCATCCTGCCGTACTACGCGGTCACCGCCCACCTGAAGTCGCTTTGGCGTTTTCATTACGTCTTCATCGCCGAACTCGCGACCATGGCGGTCTCGATCGTCTTCCTGCTGATCTGGCATGACTCCGTCATCGACCTGCCGCTCGCCTATGCGGCCGGCTACCTGTGTGGGCTGTTCGGGCTGCTCGATTGCCGAGGCTTCGTGCGGGTGCACGAGCGAGCGAGCGCCTTCGAACCTGACCACGCAGCATGGGCAATCAATACCTCGCCAACCAGATGGGCAGCCTCTCCGGGCTGGTCGACCGCTACTTCCAGTCGTTCCTGATGACCGGCGGGATTTCGGCGCTGGGCTATGTGGGGCAGATCGTCAACAACCTGTCCAGCCTGATGACGTTCCGCGAAATCTACGTCGTGCCCCTCGCCTCGGCGGCCGGGCGCAACGAGCGGCTCGCCCGGATGATGAGCGGCATCGCGTTCATCAGCGTGCCGTGCACCGGGTTTGTGATCGCCTTTGCCGAGCCGATCGTGCAGGTCCTGTTCGAACGGGGCAAGTTCACCGCCGCCGACACCGCGCTCACGTCGGCCGTGCTGCAGATCATGGCGGTATCGCTGCTGTTCTCGTCGCTGCTGGCGCCAATGGTGCGGCTGTTCCAGATCCTCGACCGGATCGCGTACAGCCATCTGCTCTATCTTGCCTCCCTGGTCGGGACGGCGGTGCTGCAATATCTGTTGGTCTTCCGGTTCAACCTCGACGTCTACGGCATTGCCTGGGCGGCGGTCGGCAACAGCGCGGCGCTGGTGTTGTTCGTGTCAGTCCTGGTGCGGCGCTGCGGCGTCGACATCAACTGGCCGGGTGTGCTTCGCAACGCCGCGCTCGCCGCGTTGATCGCGCTTGCCGCCCTCGCCGTGTCGAAGGGCGTCACGTTGCATAGCCAAGGTCTGATCGCGCTGGTCACCGGCGGCGTGGCCTACTGGGCCGTCGTCGCGCTCGGCTACTTCGCGATGCGGGAACGGCTGCGCCGGATCATCGGGCAGCCGCCGGCCGCATCGATCCCGTAGTGGGACCGAGCGGCGCAGATTTGCTGTGTTCCGAGCCGAACGCTAGTCAGGGCGATAACAACGCAAATGCAAGAAAGTTTTCTTTGGCCAATGTGCGGCTTTGCTCGATCAACCGCCGGTCCGGCGCCGTGTGGCGTACGTCCTCGGCACTTCGGACCAGATCAACCCCGTCGAGCGTAGCGGCTTCATGACACGGCATGCCGAAACGGCGGCAGATTTCGCTGATCTTGTTGTCGTGCGAGATGCCGACGAACGGACGCTCGAGCATCGCCGCCAGAACGAGACCGTGGAAACGCATGCCGCAGACCACGTCGATGTCGGCGAGCGTGTCGACAATGACAGACGCATCGGCAATCGGAAGCCGGATTTCAATCGGGACTGCCGCGATGTCGGGTCGGCTGGCGATGGTGGCGAACACCTTCGCGTCGTCTGCCATGGTGGCGTTCTGCTGAAAGACGAGAAATATTACGCGCTGGCCCTTCTCGTGCCAGAGCCGGACGGCGTCTGCCAAGGCGGCCTTGGTTCGTTCGCTTGCCATCGGCGATACCGTCAAGCCGATGGTCAAGGGTCTGCCGGACGGCTGCGTGTGCGCAGGTTCGGGCGTCAGAGATCGCCATGCGAAGACTAGGTCGTCGGTCAGGCGCGCCTTGCTGCCGGCACACTGCCGCATCGCGGCATCGTCGCGCACCAGGAACAGCTCGCAGCGCGCGATGATGCCGCGCAGCAGCCGTTTCCCGATCGCGGTCTGCAGATCCCCGACACCGACGCCTAGTGCGGCAACCCGAACCCCGAGCACGCGGGCGAGATGGCAGACCCACCACTGCAGCGCCAGGGAGGCGAGCCCGCCGCCGTCATGAAACACCGTGCCGCCACCGAAGATCAGCCAGCGGCATTGGCGGAGCAGGCCCGCGATGTACCAGGTAAAGCGGACGAGCCGGTAAGGCCGCGAGTGCGCTTGATCGTCGAGAATCGCGTCGATGCCGGAAGGGATGATATCCGCGCCGAGTTTTGGAACCGCTCCGCCGTGGTCGCGCAAGATAAACCGCGCATCCGGCAGGATTGCGCGCAATTCCTCCACCGCGACGGTCAGCAGGAGATCGTCGCCCAGGTTGCCGCAGCCATAGTATCCGGAGAGCAATACGCCGGTGCGGCGTGCGGCCTGCTTCATAGGAGGCGACTGCGCGCGCGACCCGTGTTCGCACCGCGCGCCTCCGGTATCGCTCCATCGGAATCCCGAGGCCGTTCCCCGGCCACAACAGCAACGTGCCTCCAGTGACCCCAACCCGCGTCGCCATCGTGCTTGGCACTCGGCCCGAGGCCATCAAGCTCGCGCCTGTCGTACTGGCGGCGCGTGCGCGGCCGGAACTTGCCGTGCGGGTCTACAACACCGGGCAGCACGGCGATCTCTGCCGCGACATTCTCGCGTTGTTCGGCATCGCCGCCGACGCCGAGTTGGCGGTGATGACCGAACGGCAGACCCTCACCGATCTGACGGTATCGGTGTTGCAGGCGATGCAGCGAGAGCTGGACGTCCATCGGCCCGATTGGCTCCTGGTGCAAGGCGACACGACCACGGCGTTCGCGAGCACCCTCGCCGCGTTCTATCAGAAAATTCCGGTGGCGCATGTGGAAGCCGGCCTGCGAACCGGGGATATCTATTCGCCGTGGCCGGAGGAGGTCAATCGAAGTCTGATCACGCGGATCGCGCGGCTGCACTTTGCGCCGGTCGGCTCCAACGCGGACAATCTCCGGCGCGAGAATGTCGATCCGGCGGATATCGTGGTGTCGGGCAATACCGGCATCGACGCGCTGAAATGGCTGGTGCGCCGGCTTGGCGAGGATGCCGGCCTGCGCGCCCGCGCCGAGGCGATGCTCGCCGCCACGGGCGTGCCATGCCTGCGGGACGCAGACGGAGCGCGGATCGTTCTGATCACCGCGCACCGCCGCGAAAGCTTCGGCGCCGGAATGTTGGCGATCTGCGAGGCGATCGCGACGCTGGCGCAGCGGTTTCCGGACCGGCAGTTTGTCTATCCGGTGCACCCCAATCCCGCGGTGCGCGACACGGTGTTCGGCGAGCTCGGGCCGGGACGCCATCCTAATGTGCACCTGATCGAACCGCTCGAATATCTGCCGTTCGTGCTGCTGATGTCGCGCGCCGAACTGATCCTCAGCGACTCCGGTGGCGTGCAGGAGGAAGCTCCGAGCCTCGGGATACGCGTCATTGTGATGCGCGAGGTCACCGAGCGCGCCGAGGGCATCGAGACCGGACTGGTGCGGCTCGCCGGAGCCAACCGCGAGCGCATCCAGGGGTTTGCCGGGGAGGCCCTGACCGGCGCCTGGCCGGCGCAGCGGAAGGGCCACGACGTCTACGGCGACGGCCGGGCGTCTGAGCGCGTGATCGAAGCGATCCTCGCCCGGCAAAAATGCTGATGTCCGCGGCACCTTCGGCGCCTCGTCTACGGGTCCTGGCGATCTCCTATTTCCTGCCGCCGGCGCTTTACCCGCAGGCTATTCAGATCGGCAGGTTGTTGACCGATCTCCCGGTCGGGATGGGCGTAGTGCGGGGGCAGGTGACGGAGCTGGGCGAGGGGCTGGACAGCTACGCCGATTTCGCCCGCCGGTTTGTGTTCTGTCTCGATGTCCCGTTCCGGCCGCTGCTAACGGGACAAGCGGCCACATTGGCCCGGCGTCTGCTGCCGTTCTACGCCCGGGTTCCGGACGAGTTCAGACGCTGGGTGCCGCGCGCCGAGCGAGCCATCGTCGCGGAATTGGATGCGCGGAGGTTTCGTCCCGATGTGCTGCTGACGTTCGGCGTGCCGATGTCGGATCACCTTCTCGGCTTCCGCCTGAAGCGGAAGCTCGGCGTGCCCTGGGTAGCGCACTTCAGCGATCCATGGTTGGACAACGCATTCCATCGCCATAACGTTCTGTCCAACCTCGTCAACCGGCGGCTCGAGCGCAGCGTCATTGCGGCAGCCGACCGGCTGATATTCACGTCGGCCGAAACGATCGATCTGGTGATGGGCAAATATCCGCAATCGTGGCGGGCGAAGGCGACCGTTCTGCCGCACAGCTTCGATCCGGCGCTTTATTCAACCCCGTTTCCGGACGCCCGCGGGCCGGTCTTGCGGTATCTCGGCAATTTCTACGGTCACCGATCGCCGGTGCCGCTCTTTCGCGCCTTGCGCACCGTCCTTACGGAGGAGCCGGCGCTGCTGGAGGGCGTGCGTATCGAGCTGATCGGGCAGATGCCGCAGCGAATGCGCGTGCATGCCACGCTGCGCGCCTTGCCGGACGGGCTCGTTCGGCTGATCGACACCGTGCCTTACTCGCGGTCCTTGCAACTGATGTCGGGTGCGGACCTGCTGCTGGTGATCGACGGTCCGGACGATCTGAGCGTATTTCTCCCGAGCAAACTGATCGAGTACCTTGGGTCGGGCACGCCCATCTTCGGCATCGTCCCTCCAGGCACATCTGCGCGGCTGCTGGCGCGCGTCGGAGCGCAGGTCGCCGATCCGAGACAGCCGGCTGAGGTTGCCAATGGATTGCGGGAAGTATTGCGTCTGGTGCATCGGCGGCGCTCCCTGGCCGAACGAGAAGTCTGGGGCGACGATGCGGTACGCGCGGAATTCCACGTCGAGAAGGTACGGCGCGATCTGACCGGTATCCTTGAGGAGGTCGCCGCATCGAGAAGTCCGGTGGGTTTGAACGTGCTGCGAACGGGTGAAGCTTGAGGTATAAGATCGCACTACACGGCTTCGGCGCGGCGCCGCTCATCTTCAAGCATCTGATCGAGATCGCCGCCAGGGATAATGCGCCGATCGATTGGTGCATGATCCTGCCGAATCCGGAGCATCGCGAACTGGCGCGCTCGCTGCTGCCGATCAGTGAGATTCTGGACGTCTATCAGGCGCTGCCGCGGATTCCTGTCGGCGGAGATTTCAGCCTGCTCGCCGACTATCCGGGCAGCCTCGCCGAGGATCTGGGGGCCGACAAACGGCCCGGACGAACCGCCGGTCGCTGGCGGTTCGCGCGCGGCATGGACTATCACCTGCTCTACAAGCGCTTCCTGAAGGAGCGCGGCGCCACGCATCTGATGTCTCCGCAGATTGAAGGCGCTGAGGGCAAGATCGCAGTGGCGACCGCGCGGCAAATGGGGCTGCGCGCGATGGTACTGACCGATTGCCGCTCGCTGACCGGCTCGTACTTTGCCGCCGATGCGCACGCGGCTCTGCCCGCTCATGCAGCGCCGCGAGACGATCTGCTTCGGAAGGCGGCCGAATTCATCGATGGGTATCGTCACTCGCCGACGCCGGCGCAATCGGTCCCCAAGGATTTCGAGCCGATCGAAGGCGACGATGAGATCATGCACGCCCAGATGCCGTCGCTGCCGGGACGCCTCTCCGGTGTCTTTCGCAAGTTCGCCGAGCGGCCCGACCTGTTCGTGCCGGATCAACTCCGCGCATCGGTGCTGAACAATCTTCCGAATTTGAGGGACAAGTGGTGGGGTCTGAGGACATCTCGCGCCGCCCGCGAGTTCGACATCGGCGAACTCGAGGCTCTGCCGAAGCGGTTTATCTACTATCCCCTGCAGGTCACGCCGGAAGCCTCGATCAACACTCCGGCGCCGTATTATGTCGACCAGATGCGGGCCGTCGACGCGCTCCGCCTCGCGATGCCGCCGGATTGCGCTCTTGTCGTCAAGGAGCATTGGGCCGGAATAGGCTTCAGATCGTTCGATTTCGTCCGCCGCCTGCAGACGCTTGCCGGGGCTGCTCGTCGCCAAGTACACGATCAACTCCCGCGAGATCATTCGCGCGGGCATCGCTGACTTGCGCCGTGACCGGGACCGCAGCCTTTGAAGCCTTCCTGCTCGGGCGGCCGGCGCTGGCTCTTGGCCCCGGTCTCAGTCACTGGGCGCTGGGATGCGGCAACACGAGCGGGTCGCTGCGCGACGAAATCGCCGCGCGGATCGACAGGCCGCTCCCAGATCAAACGGCGATCGAGCGCGTCGCGACGCTGTTGAGCGTCCGATATCCGTTTGTGTTCGTATCGCCGTTCTATCCGGGCGAGCCGATGCTGCGTCGTGGCAACATGCGGCGCCTGTACGAGGCCCTGCGCGACCATTTGGCGCGACTGGACGCGAGTGCTGCGAGGCCCGCCAGCCGCGTGCATCGGTCCAATGACGATTGCAGCTGCGCCGCGAAGCTCGTATGACGTCGTTCAAACAATTGAACCGGCAGATATTCGATCTCGCTCCGGCGCGTTGGGTCGGAACGTACATCTACGATTGGCGGCGCCGGTATCAGCCGCCCACACAGTCGACCACCACGAAGTTCTTCCGCAATCTGCAGCAGCTTGCGGCGCTCGAAGGGCCGCTTGTCGAGCCTGACGCAAGACGGAAAACTGTCGGTCCTGGTTGCCGGCTGCAGCTACGGTTGCGAGGCTTATTCGCTGGGCGGATTCCTGACGTTGCGGTTTCCGCGATTGAACTGGCGGATCGATGCGGTCGATATCTCACGCGAGGCGCTGCAAGATCGCCGAAGGCCGCGCGCTACACGGCCGAGCATGGTCTCGGCTCCGCTCGAGGACGATCTGGCGAAGCAGATCGAAGCGAGGTTGTTCGATCGGTCGGGCGACACATGGACGGTGGTGCCGGACATTCGCCAGCGCGTCAGCTTTGCTCATGGTGACGTCCTTGTCGGCGGAGTTTCAGCCGCTTCAGGGGTTACGACCTGGTGCTCGGGCAAAACTTCATGATCCACATGAAGGACGAGTCGTCGGAAGCCGCGCTCGCGTCCCTGGTCGCTGCGACGCGATCCGGCGGCGCGCTGTTTCTCGGCGGCATGGATCTCGACACCAAGGCCAGTCTGGTGACTCGGCACAAGCTCGTCCCCCTCGACTGGAACATTGCGGCAATCCACGACGCGGACGACATGCGCCGCTCGTCATGGCCCTGGTACTACTGGTCGCTGGAGCCGATCGGCCGACGTCGCCGCGATTATCTCACGCGGTACAGCACGATATTCATCAAACCCTGAGTGCCGGCCGGGAGGTCGTTTGCGATACCCATTTCTCGCGATGCGCGACGCGGTTTCCGTGCTCATGTCTTGCCGGTTTCTCGACCCCCGGCACCGGGACCCTGAACCGGCTGCTTCAATCCGGTCGGCGTGAATTGGACGCGGGTCGCCAGCGCCCGATCGAAGTCGGATTGCGGCGTGAACAGACGATCGCCCTCCTTGATATGAGGCATGAGATCGTGCCGGCTTCGTCGCGAACATCCGACACCAGGAGGCAGTGCTCTGCCGCCGAGGGCAACGGTGAGCCATTTCCGGTTGTTTCGGATGACCAATCCTCTCTGGAAACGCATGGTGCCCGATTTCGCCGACATGAAGCTGGCAGTCCTGCAACACGGCGATCTTGTCGCGCCAGAACGTCCTGGCGCCGGGATATGGTTTGTCGAAGGACAGAATGAACTTGTCGATGTCGGAAGGAGGCCATGACCAATCGATCCAGCCATGCGTCGGCGTGTGGAGCCGCGGATAGTAGCTGGAGCCGTAACTCAATTGCGGAGCGACGTCGAAATCGCAGCGTTCCGAAAAGACTCGTCTTCAGAAAGCCGCAGATGAAGACGGTGAGTTCTTGCAGGTAGTAACGCTCGTGCTCCACCGGGGTCTGGATGTACCGGGGAACGATGTATTCCTCGTTGAGGACGATAGGGCCGGTATCGATTCCGTCGTCGATCTGGTGCAAGACAAGATTGCCGATCCGGTCGCCGCGCATGATTCTCCAGCTGAAGCCGCCGCCGCCGCGGTCGTTCGGCAGTCGCGTACCATGTGCATTCAAGACCAGTCCGCGGAACAAGGTGTCGCGGACTTTTTGTTTCAGGATCCACCTAGCGCCAAATGACAGGGCAATCATTTCGCCGTCGCGCAACAAGCTCTTCAGCTTATCCGCGCATTCGCGTGACGATATGTCTTCGGTGACGATATCGGCCGACATTTTCGGCGTCGCCTGCTGCTGATCCGGCGATGTGATCACAATGCACTTGACGCCGTTCGCCTCACACAGCGTTCTGAATGCGGAAAAGGAGTCCGACGCTCCAAGGAGGATCACATTCCTCACAGGGCCGATCGACACCATCGCGAACTCCTTATCGTGGTCGCGCTACGCTTCAGTTGCTTGCTCATTGAGGATATTTGAGGATAACTGAAGACGAATATAAGAACATCATCGACTCGCAGAATTTGGAGTAGATCAAATTTCCCGTCTTTGCGAGTTGCTGATAACTATGCCGCTGGCAGGTTTGTAAGTGCCAGTTGCTGCAGAAGTTCAACCGGATCGTGATATTTGCTTGGAAACTTTACGCGGGAGCAGCCGAAGTACCGCCAACACATACGGCGATAAAGCCGCCGTCAGCGGGTTCGAGCAGATTTAAGGCGAACGCCAGGACCGCCGCCATTTTTAGGTATGAATTCTATTCCCGCGCGCTCGAGGGCCGCTTTTATTGCTGTAACCGCTTCCATCGAGACCTGCCGTCGCGACTTCTCAAAATCGACGATTGTCGACAATCCCAGGTTTGATCTAGTCGCCAGCTCCGTTTGGGTCATTTCGAGCAAACCTCTCGCACCCCGGGACTGACTTGGGGTTATTATATCAACGTTTTTTATTGACACCGGCGAGCTCTCGTAATAAACAAAAATTGTTGATAACGCGGATGGAGTACGCGTGAACTTTTGTCCTAAACAAGACTGAGGATTCCTATGGAACGTACCATAACTCGAGCCGAAGCCGTAGTTCGGCGAACTTTCATCGGCGGCTCCGACGCCCGGATCATCATGGGAGGGGACGAGGCCGCCCTGATCCGGCTCTGGCGCGAAAAGCGCGGCGAGATCGAGCCGGAGGACCTGTCCGGCAATCTGATCGTGCAGCTTGGCACCGCCACCGAGGCGCTCAACCGGCATTGGTACGAGCGCAACAGCGGCCGCAAGGTCGTGGAGGTCCAGCGCCGGGTCCAGCATTCGGCGATCTCCTGGATGGCCGCCACCCTCGACGGGATGGTGGAGGGGAGTGGGGCGGTGTTCGAGGCCAAGTTCATGCTGCCCTGGTCGTTCTCCGAGGAGGCGGCGGCCGAAAAGCACATGGCGCAGGTCCAGCACAACATGTGGGTGACCCACGCTCGCTCGGCGGTGCTGTCGATCATCACCGGCGGCGGCAAGTGGGTCGAGATCTCGATCCCGATGGACCCGCTCTATCTCAGCATTCTGGTGGCGGCCGAGAAGAAGTTCTGGCGCTGCGTGCAGTCAGGCGAGCCGCCGCATCCGACTTATTCCGAATCGCCACGGGCCCGCGATCGAGGCCATCCGCATCGTCGACATGACGGCCTCCAACAGCTGGGCGGAATTCGCCGGCGTCTTCCGCCGCACCCGGCAGGCCTACCTGGAGCACGAGCAGGCCAAGACCGAGCTCAAGGCGCTGATGCCGGAGGATGTCAAGGAGGCGATCGGGCATGGGGTGCGAGGCAAACGTTCGAAGTCCGGCGCCGTCAGCTTCGACGTCATCAATCGACCCGAGGAGGTCGCCCATGCCGCGATCCAGTGACTCGGTCGCGGCGCTCGGATCTGCCTTGGCCAAGGCGCAGGCCGAACTGGTCAATCCCGAGAAGTCGCTGACCGCCACCGTGCCGACCGGACGGGCAGGGGAGGGGGAAGAGCGCACCTTCCGCTATGCGTCTCTGGCAAGCGGCCTCGACATCGTGCGCAAGACCCTGAGCCAGCATGAGATCGCCACCGTCCAGACCACCGCGGTCGATCAGGCCGCGGGTCTCGTCAACCTGACCACCATGCTGGTCCATGCCTCCGGCGAATGGATCGCCTCGGATTGGCCGGTCTGCCCGATCAGCGACCTGGCCAGTCCGCGCCGCATGGGAGCCGCACTGACCTACGCGCGCCGGTACGCGCTGTTCACGCTGGTCGGGATCGCCGGCGAGGACGACCTCGATGCGCCGGACCTCCAGGACCAAGCGGCTCCCCAATCGTCGAGCCCGGCAAACGGGGCAGGGAACGGCTTTGCAAGAGCGAGCGGCATCGGAGCCGGCCCTCTCAACAAAACGCATTCTACGCCCGCCGGAAACGGCTACGACGGCCGCGGACGACGGGGAGATCAAGTCCGCACCGCCCGTCATCCTTGCTCCCGACCAGTCGGTCGAACTGCGAGACCGGCTCCTGGGTGAACTCATCGCCATCTCCTCAGCCGAGCAGGCGACGGACTGGGCGCGCAAGTCCCTCCCGGCGAAGAACACTCTCGCGGTCGCCGACGCCCAGGCGGTCGAGCAAGCCTTCGAGCGCAGGCTGACTGAACTCAGCGAAACGGCAGACGCCGAGGCGGAACTGCCGTCAGTCCAAGGGCAGGGCAGTGGTGAATTCCGGGGCAGAGCGAGACCCTCAAGGAGTTGGAGGCCAGCCTCAGCCGAGAAGCCGGCAGAGATTGGGGCTCGACGAGCCAACGCTCGCCCGGCGCTGCAGCGGTTGAGCCGACCAGAGCCGCGCCTCATCGAACCGCCGCCCGGCATCGACAAGAGCGTGCTCGCACTCTCCGAGCCCAAGCGCCACCGCAACAAGGAGCACCTGCGGTTCGTCGCCCAGCAGCCCTGCCTGATCTGCGGCCGCACGCCGTCCGACCCGCACCACCTGCGCTTCGCGCAGGCAGCGCGCGCTCGGCCGCAAGGTCAGCGACGAATTCGTGGTGCCGCTCTGCCGCACGCCACCACCGCGCCTTGCACCGGGTCGGCAACGAGCCGGGCTGGTGGAAGGCAACTGGGATCGACCCGCTCGAGGTCGCGCGCAAGCTCTGGGGGCAGACCCGGCTGATCGAGCAAGCCGAACCGGTTACGGTGCAGGCGCCTGCTAAGCTGGACGATGTGGCACCTGATCTGCCATGCGGAGATCGACCGCGATCCGAGGCGCCGCGTCGCGGTCGTGGGAGACCTAAGAAAAGTCCCGGACCCACTCCGGTTGACGGGCGCATGCTGTGATCGGGCTGCATGATGTGCCTAACGTTATAAGCGCTGGCGATTGCTCGCCCAGCCACCACCCTGCCTTGTACCGGGTCGGCAACGAACGAAACTGGGAGAAGGCGACCGGCGTCGATCCGCTCACGGTCATGGCCAAGCTGTGGCAACTCTCGAGGCTGTCTGGCGAACAGAAGCGCGAGCTCGAAGCCACAAAACCGTCGACGCTCGTCGCAACCTGGGCTCGCCGCTCGTCGACGATCGTTAGGTAAATGCTTTCCAATTGTATTGTTGTTCACGGGGCCGGCGTGGGCGACGGCTCTCAAGACCCATCCTGACCCACGCGTCCAAATGCGGATGCCGGGCCGCCCAGGCCAGCATGGCGCATGATATTCCGAGATCGTCATGTTGTCCTGGCGGACATGTGTACACTGTCCCGCTGTCCCGCTGCTCGGTCTCCAGCCCCGTGAGCTGCTCAAAGGCGCGTCGCATCATCGGGCTATCAACAAAGCGGACCTCGCCGGCTTGCAATTCGGCGTGTAACAGTTCGATCAGATAGCTCCGCCCAATCATATAGACCAGCATCGCGCTATGTCTGACCGGCCGTCGCTCATAATTCATGCCATCGCCGGACCGGCTGATGTGCAGGCCAATGACGCGCTGACCAAACGTGTCGAACAGCACCTCGGCGTAGGTCGGGTCGTTGCTCAGATCGGCGACAATCAGCGCTTCGGAATGTTGGCGGCGATCAACCACCGCAAGCGCGCTGGCGCGGGCGCTGCCATAGAGCCCTTGCGGCAGCTCTTCAAGCTCTCGGATGCCCAACCGGCGGGGTCCGATCGGACTATTGCCCCCGACCACGGCGGTGGAGCGGTCACGGCTGCGTCCAACGTCATGGGCGATGATGAGGGGACGGAAACCCGGCCAAGTGTCGGGCTTGTCCGGATGGAATATCATCGCATGCCTCCGGCTTGTCGCAGAGTTTGAAACGGGTTCGGCACCGGAACCGCGGATGGTTCAGCTGGCGGCTGAAAGGCCCGGCCGGGTGGCACCAGCGGCGTGTGGATCAGCGTCGCCCGCTCGTAAAGCTCCCAGGTGAAGGGGCTGGCCTGTCCGCCCGAAGGCACGCCAAGATATTCGCGCTGGAAAACCGCCTCCCCCAGGGCGCGGCGCTCGCGGGCCAAGAAGTCTTCATCGAACGACGGCACCGCGTCGGCGGTCGCCTTGAGCCTGATCCAGGACGGGTCATCGCTCGACCCAGGCCGTCCAGAACGGGTCGGTCCGGCTCCAGGCGGTCGACAGCATGGCAAAACGCGCCTCCGGGCGGCGCGCCCGCATCGGACGCAGCGCCGCGATCAGACTGCTCGGACAGCCGGGCCGCCTCGTCGGCGACGATCCAGCCATCCACCGTCAGTCCACGGATCGAGTCATCGCTGCCCGGCAGCGCCAGCACCCGTGATCCGTTCGACAGTTCGAGCCCATAAACGTTGTCGTTGACAAGCTTGGCGCTGACCTTGATCAGGCAGTCGCGCACCCGCCGCACCGCCTCCGCACTCTGGCGTTGCGCCGGGCAGGCGATCACCGATAAGGAGCCGGGCTTAAACCACATCGTTTGCGCGATCGCCCACGCCGCCGTGGTGGTCTTGCCGACTTGCCGGGCGGTCAACGCAAGAATCGATGCGCCGCGCGGCGCGCGCAGGAAGGTCTCCTGCCAGGGCGTCGCCGTCATCTGCAGTTTGTCGCGCACCCACAGCACCGGATCGAGCCGGTAAGCGATCTCATGGAGATGGGTCATCATTCATCTCCATGAGAGCTTGCGCGATCCGTGCTTTCAGTTCGGGCTCTTGGTCAAAGTGCCTGATGAGTTGCTCGGCGATCCGCGTCAGATCGATATTGACATTGGTTTGCACCGCGACATTGACCTGAGTGCCGGCGGCCCGGTCATGTCCGGCCAGTCGCGCCAGACTATCGAGCGTCTGTCGCAGCGAATTGAGCCCTGCGACCGCCACCGCCAGCGATCCTTGTTGCTCGGCTTGCGCAACGATCTGATCAATCCGGGCTCGCAGCTCGAAATAGGCGCCACTGAGTGAGTCTTTCGTCGGCAGCAGCGCGACTGCGGCACTGCCCTGCGCCATGTCTTTCATGATGGCGTTGGACGAGCCGAGCTTGAGGCAGTTCATCCGATGTCGGTACAAGCTTGACGGCTGCACATCATGGTCGCGCGCGACCTGCGTCACCGGCTCGCCGGCGGCGAGGCGACGGTCGATTTCACGGCGCTTGAGATGCTGACACGTGGAACATGATCTGCTCATAATTTGAAGACTAGTCGAGCAACCTTAACCAAATCTTAATCATATTTTGAACAAGGGGTAATTCGTTGACGGAAAATTTGCGCAATGACGGGTGACGCCTGCCTCTCTATTCAAACAAGCGAACAAGGGAACATTCCGCCGCTGATTTTGTTCGCGAAAAATTCCGTTATTCGCTGCCCATTGTTAAAGTCTGGACATCTTCATCGCCACAAACCGATCGCCCGGCCGCTCCTGCGCAAAGCGCAGCGCTCCCCGAAAAATTCCGAATTACAACAGAGGAATTCCTTGGCAGACTTGGTAGCTTTCGGCGTGCAGCTGGCCCGAGCCCTTCGAAAATCCGCGCCCCGTTCGGTGTGACGTCGATGTCGGCGCCGAACTCGCCCAGTTCGGCGGTCTGGCGGTAGCGGCGATCGCCACCACCAGACCGACAGCCCCGCGCCGACGATCGCGACCCGACGAACCGTTCCCACACGACGTCCTTTGCCGTGCTAGAAAGTGCGGCGGGCAATCATCGTCGAGGGACCGAGATCGATCATGGCGGACAAGGTCACGCTGCCGGCGTTGCTGCAGATGAAGCGTGAGGGGCGCAAGTGCGCCGGCGTCGTTGCCTGGGATTTTCAGATCGCGCGCATTGCCGATCGCGCCGGGGTCGACTTCGTCTCGGTCGGCAACTCGGTCGGCGTCAACTTGTGGGGGCATGACAATCCGCTCGAAGTCACACTCGATGAGATGCTGGTGGTCTGCAAGGCGGTGCGCCGCGGGGTGTCGCGCGCGCTGGTGAGTTGCGACTTTCCGTTCGGGCCGCTGCAGGAGGGCACGGACAGCGCACTGCGCGCCGGCATCCGGTTGGTCAAGGAGGGCGGGGCCGACATCGTCAAGCTCGACGGCGCGTCGGAGTTTCCCGATGCGGTGCGCGCACTGGTGCGCGCCGGCATTCCGGTGTTCGCCCAGTTCGGGCTCACGCCGCAGACCGCCATGCGTTACGGCATCCCCTACAGTGCGCAGAACGCGCCGGGCGCGCAGGCGACCGCCGAGATGACCGCGAAGCTGGTCGAGGAGGCCAAGCGGCTGGAGGAGGCCGGCGCCTCGCTGCTCGACTTCACGAATTCTGGGCCGGTGGCCGGCGCCGCGGTGGCGAGCGCCGTGCAAATTCCTGTGATCGGCGGCTTCGGCGGCGGCCCGTGGCTCGATGGCCGGGTCCGGCTTGCGCACACGGCCATTGGCTATGGCGAGAAATGGATCGATTCCAAGATTGAGACCTACGCCAACACCGCGCAGGCGAGCCTCGCCGCGTTCACCGCGCTGATTGACGACGTGCGCGCCGGACGCCAGATTAAGGGCTGAGCCCGCGCATGCGACCGCATGTCTGCTGCTTCGTGGGTTATACTGTCTCGAAGCGGCCACAAAGCACGGGAATGTTGCTGGATCGCCTACCTTTCTTCGGGCGAAGCCCTTTGTCAGAGAGCGCAAGAATGACCTTCAAAGCCCTTGCCACGGTATTGGTCGGTTTGACCATTTCCGCACCCGCCAATGCTCAATCGGACAATGTCCCGCCCAACGCCGTCGAGGACCAATCGTCGTTTACAGCGCGCCAGACCGCCGAGCCGCCGACGGACACCGGCGTCAGCTACGTCTTTGAGCAGTTGAGGGTCCCGGCCGAAGCGCACCAAGTAATTCCCCTGGCGCCGAGGACCAGCAAGGGGACCGAACCGGAATTGGTTGCTGCACCGACCCGGAAGAAATAGGGCGGCGGCCAAGACTCTCCGTCTCAGCCGTCCCGTCAGCGTGAACGTCGTCCGCAACTGGTTCGGGGTAGCCCGGATCGGTCGGAATCGCGCCAAGTCTTGGCCGGTCGCGCAGTTCGGCACCCCGGCGGTAAGCCGGAAGAACTTATTGTGGTCGACGCATTGCGCGGACGCTGTCTTGTCGTTCTCCGCAGCCTCCCAGAACACGAGGTTGCCGTCGCGGGTTTCGCCAAAGGCATAGTAGTAGACACTGTTGCCCTTGAAGGTGTCGGTGATCGCGCAACCGCCGTCGGGCACCGGATACCAGCCCGCGACCGCCCAGCGTTGGGCGTCCTGGCGATGGGCGACGGCGACCAGCACCCGCGAAAAACTGCTCATGTTGCAGATGGCGAGCTGGAATTCCTCGGTCGTTTGCTGCTGCCCTTGAGTCGGGCTCGAAAGGCAAAGTCCCGCCAACCAGCAGCCGGCGATCGCGGTCGGCAATCTCATGGAAAGGCTCCTCGCTTGAAGGCTAGTATCCCGATTCCGAAGTTCGCACCGTTCTGCGGCATCCTCATTTGCGAACTTGCGGCAACAATGATGCGGACTTCTGAACCGCCTAGCAGGTTCGGCATTTCAACGGTCCCGGGGTTCACTTGATGCGCCACGTGAAGCCGGTCGAGCCCGGCTCGAGATCGACCCTGACGAAGTTTCTTGCAACCTGGCCCTGCTGACAGCGTGCGGTCGCAGCGATCTCAAATGGATTCTCGGGGTGAATGCATTGCCTTGCGGCAGTCTTGTCGTCGTCGCGGGCGCGCCACGAGACTTTGCCGTTGTTGCCCTCGGCGTAAAGGTAGGCGCGCTCTCCGGAGAATGAGCCGATCAGGTTGCAGCCGCCGTTCGGGATGCTGAACCAACCGAGCGACAGCCATTGCTTCGGATTATCGATGGTCTGGACGAGAATGGCAGCAAATACGTTAGGGACTGTGCCCAGATTGCAGACCGACAGGCTGTAGATTTTCGCTTCCTGCCTCTGCTGCTGCTGAAGTAGAGTTACCTGCTGCGGGGTCAGCTTCAGCCAAGTCTTGGATTGCACCTGCTTCATCTTCTCCGGGTCAATGTATGGCAGTAGCGTCTTCTTAAAAGCATGCTCGACCTGCTTGTACTCGCGCTCGCAATTTTCGGCGCGGCTTTTTGGCATGTCCGATTTCGCCACCAGTTCCTTGAACAACTCGGGTGCGCCGCCATAGGCGATACAGAGCGAATTATAATAGCGCTGCAGGCCGGTGCCGTGCTCGTCCCAATAGAGCGGCGCGCCGAAAGCGAACGATACCTTGTGCAGATATGCGGTGCCTCGCACAACAGTAAGAGCGACGTCCTTGCTGAATTGCAGTGCGATGAACGTGGCGATCACATCGGCGGCGTCTTCTTCCCGCCCCAGAACAGGCACTTCATTCATGTCGAAGACCGCATGGCCGAGCTCGTGCAGCATGACGCCAACGATCGCGCCGACGACGACCTCCTGGTAGGAGAATTCTGACACTTCCCCGATCTTCGGTCCCATGCGCTCAATGGATTCGACGAACTCGTAGCAGAGCACGATCTTTCGTTGCGACGGCGAGTAGTACGCGTTCACGACCCCGCACTCCGCGGTGGTCAGGGAGAAGTTGTACGGCAAGCGCACCGGGGAGAAGAACTCGCTGAGCTGCTCCAGCAGCCGGAACTGCTTCAAGCGCTCCATGGTCGGCAGGTAACGGAGGCTCATCGGCGGCACATACTCGTAGCGGATGAGGCCGCCGGGAGCCCGCTGTGCATGAGCCGGCATGCTGAGGCAGGCGAGCCCGAGAAGGGCGAAGGCCAGCATTCGAACATAGGTCGCCAGTTTCATCGCTGTCCTGTTCCCGATTTCAAGATCGTTCGAGGCGAAAACCAACCCCGGGAATGCTCACCGGACATCGGTGGGCTGCAGCCAATCCCGGGATCTGACATACACGAGGAGTTCCGGATCGACGTACGGCATGATCCTCAAGTTGAACGCCTGCCGCACCTGCGCGTACTCGCTGGCGCATCGCCGGGCGCGCGGAATCGGCAGGATCGGATTCTGGTTCTGCCCGCTGGCGACCAGGAATTGGAACGAACCCGGCGAACCGCCGTAGGCGATGCAGAGATAGTTGTAGAAGCGCTGCTCCTCCGGAGAGTCCGCCGAGGCGAATGCGCTGCCGGTCCAGGTCCGCTTGGTGACATCGAAGAACCTCGCGGTCGCGGTGACAGTGCGGATCGCAAGGTCTTCGCCGAAGTTCTGCATGACGAACGCCGATAACCGATCGGCGGCGTCGCCCGTGCGTCCCCAGACCGGAAAGTCCAGAATGTCGAGGATGGCCACCGATACCTGGTACATCGTGGCCTGAATGAAGGCGCCCGCAATGGCCGATGAACGCGCTTCGCCGGTAAGGCCCGATGCTGCGCGCTCGATCTTCTCGACGATTTCATAGCAGATGGTGGCAACGCCATCCTTGAATGGCCGGCTGTCGGCGCCGCATTGATCGATCTTGATCGTCAGCTTTTTCGGCAGGCGCAGCGGAGAGAGGAACTGCTGCAACTGCTCCAGGACCTTGCGATTCTTTAGCCGGTCGTGGATCGGTAGATACTCGCGCTTCTGCGGCCGAACATAATCGATTTCAACCTGCGCATTCAACGGAGGCGTCCCCTGCGCAAATGCAAACGTGACTGAAGAAGCGAAGACGAGAAGTCCAGCAAGGGTTCTGGCCGGAAAATTCACTTTGTATCTCCTGCTTGAGGAGGCCGATGCTAATATTATAGAGAGAAAATCATGCCGACTGCAATCATCGACGACATTTCGACGCGCTTTGAGGTCCTGGGCTCAGGACCGCCGATTCTAATGTACGCGCCCGGCGGCTTCGATGCGACGGTCGAAAAATGGTCGGCGCTCGGCGTTTACGCAAAGATCAGGCTCCTCGACCATCTGCCGAAACATTACACCTGTATTCTCTTCGACCGGCGCGAATGCGGACAGTCCGGTGGCCGGATCGAGCGATTGACCTGGATGCACTATGTGTCGCAGGGCAAGGGATTGCTCGATCATCTCGGCATCAAGCGCGCCCATATCATGGGCGGCTGCATGGGTTGTGCGCCGGTGGCGGCGTTCGGCGCGGTCTATCCGCACATGACCATGAGCATGATCCTGTTTTGGCCGGTGGGCGGGGCAAAGTACCGCATCTCCAGTCATCAGCGGTTCGCCGAGCACCTGACCTTCGTGCAGCAGCATGGGCTCGCGGCCGTGGTCGAACTGGTGCGCAAGGAGGGCAAGCCGTTCGGTGGTGACCCGCGCGGCGGACCTTGGGCGTCGGCGATCAAGCGCGATGCCGCGTTCGCCGAAGCCTATGCGGAGCAAGACGTCGACGCTTACAAGCTGATCGTCACCGGCATGGCGAAAAGCCTGTTCGATCGCGACACCGCGCCCGGCGCCGAGCCCGAGGATTTGCTGCGCCTCGATCTTCCGGCGCTGATCGTGCCCGGGCACGACGCCGCCCATGCCACGTCGGCGGCGCGCTACCTCGAGGAATGTCTCCCGCGCGCGGACTACTGGGATGTGCCGGTCGCCGGCCAGACCGAGGAGGCGACCTCGGCGCGAATATTGGCGTTTCTCGAACGGGCGAACACGTAAACGTTGACGGTGCTGCACCGCGTCCGGCGAACGCGCAAGAGCTGCGACGGCCTTCCGGGTATTGGCCTGACATGGAACGCAATCGTGCGCGCGGCATTGCCGTGCATGGCCAAAGAACCCATCACGCCCAATCGCCCCGAGCCCGCCGAGCCCGACAACTCCCCGGTCAAGGACCCGCAGCCTTACCAGGACCCGGCACGGCAGCCGCCGGCGGACCCGCCGCCGCATGATCGCCCGTTGCAAGACCCGGTACCGCCCAGCAAGGACCTGCCGCGGATGTGAGCGGCGCGCTCGCGCGCAAGCATCGGCCGTCAGTGGGTCGTGTCTGACGCGCCTTCTTCGGATTTCTGCAGGATTGCCTCGCCCAGATAGGCGATGGTCTGCGCCAGCAGCCGGGCGTGCTCGCTCTCCGGTACCGACGCCAGAATCAGGTCGGCCAGGCTCTCGGTCATCTTGGCGGCGATCTCGACGACATCCACCGTCTCCGCGCCCGCGCGTTCAATATGTTGCTGCACGAGGTCGTTGATATCGCAATGCAAGCAGTCGGACATGAGGAACTCCACCGGGTCCAAGCCGGGAGCACGGGAGGGATCCCCCCTTTAACATGAAATGGCGTGGGGCAGCGCGGTACGACCCGATGCTTTTCCCGAGACGCTATCCGCGTTAATGTGCGGTGACGACGGCCGCGGGCGTAGTTCAATGGTAGAACGGCAGCTTCCCAAGCTGCATACGAGGGTTCGATTCCCTTCGCCCGCTCCAATCGCCCGTCTGTTGGACCTTCGCCCACTTGCCAGTTTTGTCGTGACGATCCGCCAAGCCCACAAGGCAGGGCGGGGAGGCATTCCCGCGCGTTGCACGGCCAAAAAAGGATGAACCCCGGCAGGGGGGTTCGCCCGTCCGGGGTTCACGGCCTCAGCAAATGGAGGTTGGAGTGGTGAAGTCCCCAACCCGCTGGGCGATAGTGGCTCGGCAGTTGTTAATTCCCAGTTAAGCGTCAATCCGGGGCATTTCGGGGCCTGTTGCTCCGCTTCGCTGAAAAAATTGGTCGTTTCAGGCCGAAAATCATCGAAAAAATCTCTCGAAAAGTTTGAGCGGGCCTCGAACCTTTCCCTGGAGGCGCGCGACTAATGGTTACTCAGGCGAGTTAGACGGCCGACCCCCGGTCCCCCCCGACCCCCCCCTCGGTCGTCTAGTTAAGAGAACCCCGCTCTCCCCGGCGGGGTTCTCGCATTTTGGGGACCTGTGCTTCGCCGGGTTGACCCGCCGCGCCGCTCCGAACCTGCTGGATCACACCTCCACCCATTGCCGCAGCAGGTTGTGATAGACGCTGGTCAGCGACACTAGGCGCCGCGCCCCCAAGGCGGCCTTCTCTATTGCCTCGCGGCAGCGCGCTGTAGGCGGACTCTTAGTACACCGGCTCCATCAGGCTATAGATGTTGAACTTCATCGATGTTCGGCGTGATTATAGCTATTCTAATAATAGCTCTAGACTAGATATACGTTGATAGACCTTGGGATTATCTGTAATAGCCGCGAGCTTGAGGGCGATTTCCTGAAAGTTACCGTTCCGGTCTTTGCATTTGCGGGAACTCAGAATGTCACCGCGTTTCCGGGCGGCTTGCCGAAAGCGCCGGATTCGGCACTTGCCAATGTTATATTGTAACGTCAAATTCCGGCCGGCGGCCGATGCTCGAACCGGACGACCATCTAATAATCCTGGGGCGCGACGTGGGTAGTGAGGCCAATCGAGTGATGCTTTCGAGTGCCAATGATCGCGTAAGCGCCGGGGACGGTCTAAGGCTCTGGTTCTGGCGTGTGGCAACAGTGATGATGACCGGCACCCCGGTCGCAGCTTGGTCGCAGTCCGATCCAAGCACCGCCGCGCCGACGCCCGCACCCACTCCGTTGCCATCGGCAGCCAGCCCGGCCACGCCCACGTTGAGTCCCGTGGGGCCGGTCGACCTCACGCCATGGGGCATGTACCTCAACGCCGACCCGGTGGTGAAAGCGGTGCTGATCGGGCTGCTGGTCGCCTCGGTCGTCACGTGGACCATCTGGCTCGCCAAGACCGTCGAAATCCTTGCTGCGCGTCGTCGCGTGCAGGCCGCGCTGCACGCACTGTCGCGCGCGCGGACCACAGTCGAAGGTGCCGAGCGGATGGCGGACCGCAAGGGCGAAGTGCGCCGCCTTATCGAGGCGGCCACAATGGAGTTGAAGCTCTCCGCCGACGTCGTCGAAACCGAAGGCATCAAGGAGCGCGTCGCATCGCGGCTCGAGCGCACTCGAAGCGAGCTTCGGGCGGCGCATCTCCCGCGGTACCGGCGTGCTGGCGACCATCGGCGCCACCGCACCGTTCGTCGGACTGTTCGGCACCGTCTGGGGCATCATGAACAGCTTCATCGGCATCTCGAAGTCGCAGACCACCAACCTCGCGGTGGTTGCGCCCGGCATCGCCGAAGCGCTGCTGGCCACCGCCTTCGGGCTTGCCGCCGCCATTCCGGCCGTGGTGATCTACAACGTGTTCGCCCGGCAGATCACCGGCTATCGTGCGTTGCTCGGCGATGCATCGGCCGAGGTGTTGCGGCTGGTCAGCCGCGATCTCGATCGCCCGCTCGGCGCATCGGTGTCGCCGGCAGCGGCCGGCCGCTGCCAAGATGTCGGCCGCGGCAGAATAATTCGCGAGTGTCGTCATGAGCGTTCGTCTCGATCACGGCGAGGATACTCTCGACGAGGTTCACGAGATCAACGTCACGCCGTTCATCGACGTGATGCTGGTGCTCCTGATCATCTTCATGGTGGCGGCGCCGCTCGCCACCGTCGACATCCAGGTCAATCTGCCGGCCTCGACCGCCGAGCAGCAGCCGCGTCCCGACAAGCCGCTGTTTCTGACGATCAAGGCCGACCTCACGCTGGCGCTCGGCAACGATCCGGTCCCCGCGAGCGGCTGGGTGGAACGCTCGACGCGGCCGCGAAAGGCGACAAGGACACGCGCATCTTCCTGCGCGCCGACAAGGGCGTATCCTACGGCGAGCTGATGGAAGTCATGAACCTGCTGCGCACGGCTGGCTACCTGAAGATCGCGCTGGTCGGGCTTGAGAAGGTCAGCGGTCCATGATCCGGCTGGCGGCGGAGGATTGGATTGATGTCCGCCGCTGGGCGATCTGCGGCGCGGTCGTGGTCTGCGCGCACGCGCGCGGTCGGCGCCGCCATGGTCAAATGGCGCGACGACGCGGAAGACGTTGCCGGCGTCCGCCATCGTGGTCGACTTCGCGCCGGTCCGGCCGCGCCGCAGCACCTCGATAGCGAGCTTCCGCCCGGGCCCGAGCAGGTGATGTCCGATGCATCGCCCAACCGGCCGACCGAGAGTATCGAGGACAAGCCCGAGGAGAAGATCGAGCACAAGGTCGTCGAGGAAGGAACTGCCCGAAGTGCCGCCTGCGCCCAATCCCGAAGTGGCGGTCGAGCCGCCGTCGCAGGAGGTCAAGCAGGAAGCGCCGCAGCGGCAGGAGCCGCGCGCGCCAGCGCCGGCGACCACCGCGCCGCAGGCCATCCCCGATCAGGTCGCAGCCTTACCGGTCGCGCCCATGCAGGGACCGCTCAGTCCCCGTCCGTCAAATGCGTTGCCGACCTGGAGGATCCAGGTCTCCGCGTTGCTGGAACGCAACAAGCGCTACCCGGCCGACGCCCAGTCCCGCGGCGAGCAGGGCGTGGTCAGTGGTCATCTTCAGTCTCGACCGGCAAGGGCAGGTGATCGACAGCCGCATCGCGATCAGTCCGGGTCGGCCGCGCTCGACGAGGAGGCGCATGGCGCTCGTGCGCCGCGCGCAGCCGTTTCCGCCGCCGCCGCCCGAAATTGGGCGACCACGTCGACCTGACGGTGCCGATCCGCTTCAATCTTCGTTGAGCGACGCCTGCGCGCCGAGCATTTTCGCGGCGTGCGCGCGGACGTGGCGCTATTGTGAGCCTGCGCAGATCGGGCCTATGTGATAGCCGTATCGTGAGCCGCCCTGAGGCGACAGAGCGATGACACCGGGAGCACCTTTGGAGGAAACGACGCCCGCCGCTGCGCCGGGTATCTCTCGCCCGTTGCTGCTGGTGTCGCGGCGGTGATCGGCATCATGCTCGCCGGAACCGTGGCGCTCTGGGCCCACTACGGCACGGCGGTGTTCTACGAGATGATCGTCGCCGGCCTTGCCGCCTGTTTCTGACCGTGCGGTCGAGCAGAGGAGCCAGGCATGACCACACGCAGCGTCCGCGTTCTTCTGGTGGCCGGCGGCATTTCTCGCCGGGCTCGTGCTCTGCTTCGCCGTCATCCTGATCGTGAGCGGACGCCTCTCGGCGCCGAGCGTGCCGCAGGTCGCGGCGATCGGCGGGCCGTTCAAGCCTCACCGATCAGAACGGCACGCACGGTCACCGACCAGGACCTGAAGGGCCGGCCGTTCCTGGTGTTCTTCGGCTTCACCCATTGCCCGGACGTCTGTCCCGACCGCGCTGTTCGAAGTGTCCGAGATCATGCGCGCGCTCGGCCCCGATGCCGACCGCATGCGCGCGCTGTTCGTCACCGTCGATCCCGAGCGCGACACGCCGGCGACGCTGAAGGACTATCTGTCGAGCTTCGACCCGCATCTGTCGGCCTCACCGGCGATCCGGACGCGATCGCGGCGGTGGCCAAGGCCTACCGCGTCTATTTCAAGAAGGTGCCGCTCGACGAGGGCGGCTACACCATGGATCACACCGCCATCGTCTATCTGATGGACAAGGACGGGCCGCTTCGTCGCGCCCTTCAACCTCAAGCGGACGACCGAGGCCGCGGCCGCCGATCTGCGCGAAGTATCTGTGAGCCGCGAGCGGCCAGCCGATGAATCGCAAGGATCGGCGAGCTGCCGGCAAGGCTGGCGGAGCGGGCCGGCTCGTCGCAGACGGCGTCACTGTTTTCGCTGCGCGGTGCGCCATCATCAGAGCCGGGCAACTCGCCGAGGCCGAGCAGCTTTACCGGCGAGTGCTTGCCGATCGACCGCGACCACTTCGCCAGCCTGCATTATCTCGGCATCATCGCGCTGCAGCGCGGACAGCCGCAGGCCGCGATCGAGCCGATCGGCCGCGCGGTCGCGGTCAACGGGCGCCATCCCGGAGTGCCACTACAACATGGCATTCGCGTTGCAGTCGGTCGGCCGGCTGAACGACGCCGTCGGGCATTACAGACACGCCACACAGCCTCAAGCCCGACTATGTCGACGCGCACACCAATCTCGGCAATGTGCTCAAGGCAGCTCGGGCGCTACGACGAGGCGGTCGCCTGCTACGAGCGTGCGATCGCGCTCAAGCCCAGTGCGCGAAGCCGCATTACAATCTGGCCAATGTGCTGGCGCGCAGCGGCCGGCTCGACGAGGCGGTCGATCCAATTTCAGCGTGCGCTCGCGCTCAAGCCCGACCTGGTGGCGGCGCACAACAATCTCGCCAATGCGCTCGTGGCCGCAGAGCCGGCACGACGAGGCGCTGACGCATTTTCAGCGCGCGCTCGCGCTCGATCCCAAGCTGGTCGAGGCCAGGTCAACCTCGGCAATATTCTGCTGCTGCAAGGCAAGCACGACGAAGCCGCCGCCCAGTTCGCGCGGGCGCTCGAGCATCAATCCGCGATTTCCGCCGACGCCCACGTCAATCTCGGCAACGTCTTCCAGGCGCAAGGCCGGCTGAACGACGCCGCGCAATGCTACCAGCGGGCACTGGCGCTCAAGCCGGATCTGGCCGAGGCCCACAACAATCTCGGCATCGTGCTTGCTGGCGCAGGGCGACATCGCGCAGGCCGGTCCGCGCTTTCAGCTCGCGCTCGCCCGCAAGCCGGATTTCATCGAGGCCTATAACAACCTCGCGCGTGCGTTCCTGGCGGCCGGGCAGGCCGAACCCGCACTGGAGACGCTGCGAAGGCGTTGGCCATCCGCGAGACGCCGGAGACCAAGACGCTGTTCGTGCAATGCGTCCGCGGCCTGCAGACGCCGCCCGACACCGATCACGTTCCGCGCTCTGCTGGTGCGGGCGATGTCGGAGCCCTGGGGGCGGACGAGCGAGCTTGCACCGGCCGCTGCGAAGTTGGTCAAGCTGAGCAAGGTGGCGGGCGCTTGCATTCGGCGCGCGGCCGATGCCTGGCCGCGGCGCTTGCCTGCGGAAGAATTGTTCGGGGCGGATGGCCTCGCCGCGCGTAGCGGACCATCCCTTGCTGCGCTGTCTGCTGGAAAGCACGACGATCGCCGATCTCGATCTTGAGCGGTTCCTGACCGGCGTGCGCTTCGCGTTGCTGCGGCGCGGTATCGGATGGCGCCGCGGACGATGACAACGCGCTGACGCTGGTTCTGCTGCGCGCTGGCGCGGCAGTGCTTCCTCAACGAGCAGGTGTTTGCGCACACCGACGACGAGCAGGCAGTTGTCGCAGCAGTTGCGTGAGCGAATCAGCGCGCGGTTTGCTGCCGGCGATGCCGTGCCCGCCATCTGGCTCGCGATGCGTTGCCTGTTACGTTCCACTGCATGCGCTGCCGGAAATCGAAACGGTCCTCGGCCATCCCTGGTCCGCCTGCGTTGACCGAGGTCCTCATCCAGCAGGTGCGCGAGCCGGCCGAGGAGCGGGCGTTGCGCGCCGCCGATCCCGGCGCTTACGCCGATCGAGAACGACGTGTCGCAGCTGGTGCGGCAGCAGTACGAGGAGAATCCTTATCCGCGCTGGACCCGGATCGATCTGCTCGGGCAGCCGCTGCAGCTCGATCAATATCTGCGCAGCAAATTTCCGTCCGCCCAGTTCCGCAACACTCGGCAAATCCGACAGTCGATGTCCTGATCGCCGGCTGCGGCACCGGGCAGCATGCGATCGAGACCGCTCAGCGATTTTCCGGCGCCCGCGTGCTCGCGATCGATCTCAGCCTCACCAGCCTCGCCTACGCCAAGCGCAAGACGCCGCGAACTCGGTGTCGGCAACATCGAATATGCGCAGGCCGACATTCTCAAGCTCGACACGATCGGCCGCACCTTCGACGTCATCGAGTCCTCCGGCGTGCTGCATCACATGGCCGACCCGTTTGCCGGGTGGCGCACGCTGCTATCGGTGCTGCGGCCGGGCGGCTTGATGGCGGTCGCGCTCTACAGCGAGATCGCGCGCGCGGACATCGTGAAGGCGCGGGCCTTCATCGCCGAGCGCGGCTATCGGTTCGACCGCCGAGGACATCCGACGTTGCCGGCAGGAGATCGTCGCGCACGAGGGCGGTCAGGCGTTCAAGAACGTGTACGCGTCGGGCGACTTCTTCAGCACCAGCGACTGCCGCGACTTGCTGTTCCACGTGCAGGAGCATCGCATGACGATCCCGCAGATCGCCGGCTTCCTTGCGGACAACGAGCTTGAGTTCGTCGGCTTCGAGATCGATCCGGTCGTCGCAAGCCAGTACCGCATGAAGTATCCCGCCGACGCGGCAATGACCGATCTCGTTTCGTGGGATGCGTTCGAACGCGAGCATCCCAGCACGTTTTCCGGCATGTACCAGTTCTGGGTGCAGAAGGCCGGCTGACCGGCGGGAATTCAAATGCCACCGAGTGGGGCGTCCAACGCGGTTCAGATCGCCCGGTCGTTCGTAAAGCGCGCGGACCTTCCCTGCGCGAGCCGCGGGACGGCGGCTTGATTGCAAGCCGTGAGTTCATCATTCTGCGTCCCTGGAACAGCAAGAACATCCAATCTCATCTCCCGAAGGCCAGCGTGCGTCGACATCGCCGCGACCTGGATACAACCCAAGGACATTCCATGCTGCCCGCATATCGGAACATCGTCGATATCAGCCTCGAGCTCGATCCGAAGAACTTCGCCATGCGGACGCCGGCGGGCTTCAAGAAGGACATGCAGTTCGAGATGGAAGTCATCAAGGAGCACGATGCGCCTGGCGGCGCGGGCCAGATCGTGCGCGGAGTGCATATGCGACTGCATGCCGGCAGTCATGTCGATGCGCCGGAGCACAATGTGCGTGGGCGGCACGCAGATCCAGGACCTGCCGCTTGAGCTGTTCATCGGCGACGCGGTGATCGCCGACCTGCGCGACAAGCTGCCCGGCAAGGCAATCACCGAGAGGGATCTGGAGAACGCGCTCGGCAACCGCATCCGCAAGGGCGACCGGCTGCTGCTGCGCACCGACCACAACAACACCTACGATGGCGGCTCGGAAAAATGGATGACGGAATCACCCTATCTTACCATCGGCGCGACGATGTGGTGCATCGAGAAGGGCGTGGTGATCGTCGGCTACGACTTCTATCACGGCAACGACGAGCCCGACGCGCCGCGCGTGTTCCACAATTCGCGGACGCTCAGCGAGCACGGCATCATCACCATGCCGTATCTCAAGAACCTGGACCGCATCGACAAGGACCGCTTCACGCTGGTCGGGCTGCCGCTCAAGATGATCGGCGCCGAGGCATCGCCGGTGCGCGCGGTCGCGCTGGTGTGAGGAACGACGAGCCGAATCAGAATGATCGCGGGAGGATGTTCGATGCAGTTACCGAAGTTCTGGTTGATCGGCGCTCGCTGCGATGCTCTGTCTCTGCGCGCCGGCCGCGCAGCGCAGGAGGCATATCCGTCCCGACTGATCACCATCGTGGTGCCGATCACGCCCGGCACGACGATCGACATCCTGGCGCGGCTCTATGCCGACAAGCTTGTCGAAGCGGTTCGGCCAGCAGGTGGTCGTCGCCAATCGTGCCGGGCGCCGGCGGCCTGATCGCGCGCACAGGCGGTGGCGAATGCGCCGGCCGACGGCTACACGGTGCTGTTCGTCAATTCGGGCCACGCGATCCTCGGAACGCTCAACAAGAACCTGCCGTTCGATCCGGTCGCGCGATTTCGCCGGCGTGTCGCTGGTCGGGGAGGCGCCGACCATCGTGACGGTTGCGCCCTCGCTCGGCGCGGCCAACCTGAAGGAGTTCGTCGAGCTCGCGAAGGCCAAGCCGGGCGCGATCAACTACGGCTCGGCCGGCATCGGCACCTCGACGCATCTTGCGGGCGCCTATTTCGCGCTGAAGACCGGACACGACCTCGTGCATGTTCCCTACACGGTGAGCGCGACCATCATCGCCGACCTGCTCGGCGGTCGAATCCAGGCTTCGTTCGTGCCGATGGCGTTCGTGCTGCCGCTGCTGCAGGACGGGCGGCTGCGCGCGCTCGCGGTCGCCTCCAAGGAGCCGGTCACCGATCCCATCAAAGTTCCGACCGCGCTGTCGCAGGGCGTCGATTACCAGAATGCGACCTGGTACGGCGTTCTGGCCCCGGGCAAGACGCCCGCCAGCGGTGCTCAAGGTCTTGCATGAGGCGATCGCCGAAGCCGGCAAGGATCCCGAACTGCAGGCGAAGATCCGGGTCCAGGGCATCAATCCGCAGAGTATCGGCCTCGAGCAGTTCGACGCGCATATTCGCAGCGACATGGCGCGGCTGGCGCCCCTGCTGAAATCGATCAGCGATGCGCGTTGATGCAGTTTGCCCGTGGAGGCGGTCGTGCACTTCTGTATGAGTTCCAACCGCTCGACATTCTGGCGTCTGTCTACTCCGCAGCTTCGCGGCGAAGTTTGCGGTCGCCGCCGAGCGCGACGCCGAGCGCGGACCGGCTCGCCAGCTTGCGGCGCCGCGAACTGCGGGCAAGCCCGTGCTCGGTTTTCTCCCAGAGCTGGGGCTTGCGCAGCAGTTGATAGAGCGCCCGCCAGGCGGCAGCCGACAGCAGGAGCCAGTGCAACGGCACGGCCATCAGCCACCCGGAGACCCGCAGTAGACCGCGCCGCTTGAGCCCGCGCAGGCCAAGGTAGATCGATGTCAGATAGCCGGCGGCGAGTGCGATGCCATAGATCCAGGCGAGCGTCGTGATGAGCGGGCCGTTGTTTCCGAAGAACGGCAAGCCGGCGAAGTAGCTGTAAAGAAAACCGGCCAAGACCAGCGGATGAATGAGCGCGGCCAGCACGCTGCCGCCGACCACCAATTGGAACGACATAAAGCCGGTGAGGCCGAGGTCGGCGAACAGCCGGTGGGGCGATCGCATATGCACCAGCCAGGTTTGCATCCAGCCCTTGAACCAGCGGGTGCGCTGGCGCAGCCACGGGCCGCACTTGATAGGCGCCTCTTCGTACGTGCTCGATCGGACGATTGCAGAGCGGTAGCCGAAACGTGCGAGCCGCATGCCGAGGTCGGCATCCTCGGTGACATTGTAGGAATCCCAGGCGCCGGCGCGACGCAAGGCTGCGGTGCGGAAATGGTTCGATGAGCCGCCGAGCGGCAGCGGCAGTTCGAGCGCCGCGAGCCCGGGCAGGAACAGATCGAACTGTGCGGCGTATTCGGCGGTGAACAGTCGGGCGAGCCAGCTGTCGTCGGTATTGTCGATGGTCAGGCTCGCTTGCACGCAGGCGAGGTCGTCGCCGTTGCGAAGAAAGACATCGAGCGTGCGCCGGAGTTGATCCGGCTCGGGCCGGTCCTCGGCATCGTAGACGGCGGTGAACGTTCCGCGCGCCAACGCGAGCGCCGCATTGAGCGCCTTGGGCTTGGTGCGCGGTCCCGCGTCCGGGGCGGTGACGATCTCGAACGGCGGACCGAGATCGAGACGCAGGAGCGCGATCCCGGTTTCGATGTCGTCGGCTTCGACGGCGAGCTTGATGTCGAGCTTCTCGGCCGGATAGTCGAGTTCGTGCAAGGTCCTGATCAGGTCCTCGACCGCCGCCGCCTCGCGGTACAGCGCGACAATGATGGTGTAGACCGGCAGATGCCGGTCATCGATCCGTACCGGCCGGACCAGCGGCGGCGTGAGGAACGAGCCGACGATCCGAAGCGCGAGCCAGCCTAGGAAGCCGAAGGCGAGGGCAGCTTCGATCGCGATGCGCATCGGGTCGGGGAACAGGTAGCCAATGGCGATCACGGCGAAGGCCGTCGCGGCAAGCATCAACGGCGGCCGCCTGCGATGAGGCGCTGCCGAGAATTGCGGCCATTGCGTCGACAACCGCCGGTCGGCGATCGCGCCCAGGGCGGCGTCACCGTGCCGGGCGATGAAGCGGCTCAACTGTCCGCTCGACGTGAGACGAATACGGTGGGCGAGGTGGGGGCTGCGTGAAACGAAACGGATCAGGGTGCGGGCTGCGAGGTAGCGCGGCGCGAACACCCAGATCAGCTCGTCCGCCCAGGTGAGGGGCAATACACCGGCCTGAGCGGCATCGATCAGGCGGAGATCGCCAAGCGGGCAGGCCAAGCGCGGCACGTTCTCCAGCGGCAGGTAGCCGACGCCAAGCCAGGCAGCCAGCGCGGCAAGATAGTGCTCCTCGGAAATGAGCCCGGCTGTGATCAGCACCCGGTCCGCACCGACGCCAATCTCGCTGGCCCGGCACTCGGCCCATGCGATCGTCTGCCAGGGCAATAGCCTGCGGACGCATTCGATCTCCGGGCACGGGAGCGTCCGCGGGGCCTCGAAATCCACGACGTTGTGGGCAAACGACAGCTGCGGCGCGGGCCGAAGCCACGCCGGCTCACTACGACCCAGGATGAAATCGTCCCGGTACGCCATGACGCCACCCCACGCGACGCCACTGATCCGCCCCATCCGGATCGTTTAAGATGAGGGCACGACCAGCGATTCCGGGTAATGCGTTCCCGGTACAACCAGAGATTACCGTGTCCCGATACCGTTTGCGAAGCCCCATTTTGGCGGCGTCTTTTGTCGCAGCCGCCGGTTTCCTCATTTTGGCGGCTCAGGTCCTGGAGGCCGGTCCTGCCCGTCAGCCGGGTGTTTCCGACCCTGCCGTTCAGGTCCCGGGCTTCTGGGATCCGCGACGGCGGCCGGAGCGGCCCGATCTGTCCCGCGTCAACGTCATCCGCTTCATCACCGAGATCGACTATCCGCCGTTCAACTTCGCCGGCCCGGACGGCAACCCGCAGGGCTTCAACGTCGATCTCGCCCGGCTGATCTGCGAGGAGCTGAAGGTCGCCTGCACGCATCCAGATGCGCCGATATCGAGACGCATGGTCGCAACGCTCAACGCCAATCAGGCCGATGCGGCGATCGCCTCGATCGCGGTGACGTCGGACATGCGCGTCGAAGGTCGATTTCACCGATCCGTATTACCGCACGCCGGCCCGTTTCGTGGCGCGGCGCGATTCCGCCATCGACGAACCGCTGCCCGAGAAGCTCGAAGGCCAAGAAGGTCGCGGTGGTCGCCGGCACCGCGCACGAGGCCTATCTCAAGACCTTGTTCACCGAGGCCGAGCTGCGTGCCGTATCCGAACGCCGACGGAGGCGCGCGCCGCGCTGCGAGAGCGGCGACGGTCGATCTGCTGTTCGGCGACGCCATCTCGCTCGCGTTCTGGCTCAACGGCACCGACTCGGAGAACTGCTGCGCGCTTTCGCGGCGGGCCCTTCGTCGACAGCCGCTATTTCGGCGAGGGCATCGCGCATCGCGGTCCGGCGCGGCAACGACACGATGCGCCAGGCGCTCAACTGGGCGCTGTTCCGGGTGTGGGAGCAGGGCAAGCTTCACCGACCTGTGGCTGCGGTATTTTCCCGATCAGCCCGTTTTGAACTTGGCCCGGTGCGGCTGAGCCACCTATTGGTTTGACGCGGTGCGCGGCGATTTCTAGTGTCCGCGCGCCCGGAGAATGCCGATGTCTGTTGTCGAAATGCCAGACTGCCCAAAGCCTGCGCGAGGTCGCCGAGCAATCGAACGCCTGGCCGTTCGAGGAGGCGCGCAAGATCGTCGCGCGTCTCAAGCGGAAGCCCAAGGACGAGGTGATCTTCGAGACCGGCTACGGCCCCTCCGGCCTGCCGCATATCGGCACCTTCGGCGAGGTCGCGCGCACCACCATGGTGCGCCACGCCTTCCGCGTGCTCACCGACGACAAGATCAAGACCCGGCTGATCGCGTTCTCGGACGACATGGACGGCCTGCGCAAGGTGCCCGACAACGTGCCGAACCAGGACATGCTGGCCGCACATCTCGGCAAGCCGCTGTCGCGCGTGCCGGACCCGTTCTCGAACGAATATCCATCGTTCGGCGCCGCCAACAACGCGCGGCTGCGCGCCTTCCTCGACCAGTTCGGCTTCGAGTACGAGTTCATGTCCTCGACCGACTGCTACATGTCGGGCCGGTTCGACGCCGCGCTGCTGCGGGTGCTGGAGCGCTTCGACGCGGTCATGAACATCATGCTGCCGTCGCTGCGGGAGGAGCGCGCGCAGACCTATTCGCCGTTCCTGCCGATCTCGCCGACGACCGGCATCGTGCTGCAGGTGCCGATCCTCGCGCACGACGCCAAGGCCGGCACCATCACGTACGAGGACCCGGACACCAAGGAGCAGGTGACCACGCTCGTCACCGGCGGGCGCTGCAAGCTGCAATGGAAGCCCGACTGGGCGATGCGCTGGGTCGCGCTCGGCATCGACTACGAGATGGCCGGCAAGGACCTGATCGATTCGGTCAAGCTTTCGGGCGAGATCTGCCGCGCGCTCGGCGGCATGCCGCCGGAGGGCTTCAACTACGAGCTCTTCCTCGACGAGAAGGGCCAGAAGATCTCCAAGTCGAAGGGCAACGGCCTGACCATCGACGAGTGGCTGCGCTACGCCTCGCCGGAATCGCTGTCGCTGTTCATGTATCGCGAGCCGAAGGCGGCGAAGCGGCTCTACTTCGACGTGATCCCGCGGCAGGTCGACGAGTATCAGCAGTTTCTCGACGGCTATCGAGCGGCAGGACGCTGAAGCAGCGGCTCGGCAATCCGGTCTGGCACATCCATTCCGGCAAGCCGCCGAAGCCCGACATGCCGATCTCGTTCTCGATGCTGCTGACGCTGGTGTCGTCGTCGAATGCCGAGAACGCCGAGACGCTGTGGGGCTTCATCGGCCGCTACCGTCCGGGCGTGACGCGCGAGACGCATCCAAAGCTCGACCGCTCGTCGGCTATGCCATCCATTATTTCCGCGACTTCGTGCTGCCGACGAAGAAGTTCCGCGAGCCGCGAGCGGCCGAGCGCGCGGCGCTGATCGACCTGCGCGATGCGCTCTCGCAGCTTCCGCCCGACGCGACGGCCGAGCAGATCCAGGACGTGGTCTACGAGATCGGCCGTCGTGAGCCGTTCCTCGACCACAAGAAGAAGACCAAGGACGGCAAGCCCGGCGTCTCGCTCGACTGGTTCAACATGCTCTATCAGGTGCTGCTCGGCCAGGAGAAGGGACCGCGCTTCGGCTCGTTCGTCGCGGTCTACGGCCTGCAGAACACTGTCGACATGATCGACGGCGCGCTCGCCCGTTCGGCGTAGACTTTCTCAACCCTCCCTCATAGGGGAGCGTCGCCGGTTGGAATGACACTTTCCATCTCCGCGCTCGCCGTCATCGGCGTCACCATCGTCTTTTCGTCGTTCCTCTCCGCCGTGTTCGGCATGGCGGGCGGGATGATCCTGCTTGGCGTGCTGCTGGCCTATCTCGACGTCGCCGCCGCCATGATCCTGTTCTCGATCATTCAGATCTTCGTCAACGGCGCGCGCGTGGTCCAATGGCGGGACTACGTCATCTGGCCGATCTTCTACTGGTACGTCCTGGGCGCGGCGGCGGCATTCATCATCATGTGGACGATCGCCTTCGTCCCCGACAAGGCGACCGTCTATCTCCTGCTCGGCCTTACGCCGTTTGTGGTCGAAATCCTGCCGGCCGCGATGCGGCCGAATATCGAATGGCGCGGGGTGCCGGTCGTCACCGGCTTCTTCACCACGATCGTCCAGATTCTGTCGGGCGTCGGCGGGTTGATTCTCGACCTCTTCTTCCAGAAGAGCATGCTCGACCGCAAGACGACCAACGCCACCAAGGCGGTGGCGCAGACCTTCAGCCACGTTGTCCGATGGGCCTATTTCGGCTCGCTCGCCGGTCTGGGCAATCTTCCGCTCTGGATCGTCGTGCCTGGGGTCGCGCTGGGAATTGGTGGCGCCTGGCTGGCGCCGTTCGTGATCGAGCGGATGACCGACCACGGCTTCCGGCAATGGACGCGCGCGCTGATCATGGCGATCAGCATCGTCTATCTGATCCGCGCCGGCGTTCTGTTTTGGCAGGGGTGAGAATTACTCGACCGTGATCTTGGCGGCGGCGATCACGTCGCGCCATTGCGCGATCTCGCGTGCGATCAGCGCGGCGAAGTCGGCCGGCGTGCTACCGACCGGATCGACGCCATCGCGTCGCAATCGTTCGGCGACCTCCGGCGTCCGCACCGCGCGCATCGCCGTGGTCGCGAGCTTGTCGAGTACCGGCTGCGGCGTGCCGGCGGGCGCCATCATCCCGATCCACAGGATGCCCTCGTACCCGGGCAAGCCAAGCTCGATGACGGTCGGCACGTTCGGCATCAGCGCGGAACGGGCGCGGCTCGCATAGGCGAGGGCTTTGAGCTTGCCGGCGGTGACGTGCTGCCAGCCGGTCGTATAGGTATCCATCTTGAGCTGGACCTGGCCGCTGAGCAGATCGGTCATGGCAGGGGCTGCGCCGCGATAGGGGATGTGACGCACCTCGATTCCAAGGCGCCGCAGCAGCAACTCCATGGTGATATGTGGCAGCGTACCGTTGCCGGCCGACGAATAGTTCAGCTTGCCGGGATTGCGCTTCGCGTAATCGACAAAGCCCGTGAAATCGACGAACGGCGCGCCAGAATGGCTGACCAGCAGTTCCGGTACTTCGGCGACGATTGAAACCGGAACGAGATCCCGCTCGGTATCGTAGGGCAACTTCGGCTGCAGCGCCGCGTTGATGGTGTGGTTCGGTGTGGTGAGCAGCAGGGTATAACCGTCGGGCGCCGCTTTCGCGGTGGCGTCGGTCGCAATGATCCCGCCCGCGCCGGCCTTGTTCTCGATCACGATCGGACGGCCGAGATCGTCCGCCATCTTGCCCGCGACCAGGCGCGCGACGATGTCGACCGTCCCGCCGGCCGGAAACGGCAGCAACAGGCGGATCGGCTTCTCCGGATAGTCGGCAATGGCGCGTCCGCCCGTCAGCGCAACGAGGCACAGCGTCGTCAATGCGGCCAACCTCGCGCAGGACGACAAGGAGAGGGCGGAGATCATGTCGTCTTCCCTTTCGGCCGATCGACCGGCGGCGCACCGCCGGCGGAGATCAGGACGAGCGCAGCACGAAACGCCGGTTGTCGCTCTGCACTGGCCGGGCATTCTTCGGGTAGAGCCGGGCAAAGCTGTTGACGTCGGCTTCCGCCACCTGGACCGGATCGCTCAGCACGAACCAGTCGACGGTCTCGGAACACGGCGGCTCGGTCAGCGAACCGGCATAGCGGTAGTAGTTGCGCTTCGGCGGCAGGAAGGCGTTCGGATCAACGCTCGCTTCCGCCTTGACCTGTGAACCGGCCCGATTCGGCATCGTCAAAACAATGGTGTTGAACGCCTTGTTGGTGCGGCCGGTAGTTATCAGCACGCCGACGACCGCGAGACTGCCGGCCGCGTTGGCGTGGACGAAATGCGCCTCCATCGGAAAACTCGCGCCGTTAATCGTGTGCTCGCTCGGACGGTGGAAGTGAAATTGCTGAAGGCGGAAGGTGCCGCCGCCGCCCGACATGGTGCTGCCATCGGGCATATTGATCTGGATGGTATTGCCGGTGTTGAGGATCGATTCGGCGCTCTTGCCCCATGCGATCTTGAGCGGCGCAAGCTGTGCCTTGATGGTCTCGCCGATATTGATCGGCGACTGCTGTCCGCCGATCGAACATGCTTTGTTGGCGGGGTCGAGCGCGCCCCACTTGTCCGGCCCTCCGGCACCCTCATAGCTCCAATCGGCTGCGAAGCTGTTCGGCGCGCAGAGCGGGCAAAGCGCGAGTCCGGCGAACAGCTTCAGAGCTTCGCGACGGCGCATGGCGACCTCCGAAATCGGGTGCGGTTGGCGATCAGTAATGAGATCGCAAACCCGGAATCAAGCGGAATCGCCGACGGCTTGATGACGGATGGGGAACTTACTGACTTGCCCAGACGATCCGGGCAATCCAGACCACCTCACGCACCGGCAAGGTGCGCTCTTTGTGGGACGGATTGAGCGAGCGCAGCTCGATGGTCTTGGAGGTGCGGCGCTTGAGTTCTTTGACCATCACCTCGCCGTCCTTGGTCTTGACAACGACGCGGTCGCCGCGCCGGATCGGCGCCGCCGGTGACACCACGATGACATCGCCGTCTCGATACGCCGGCATCATCGATTCGCCGGAGATTTCCAGCGCGTAGGCGTGCTCGTCGTTGACCGCCGGGAAGGCGATCTCGTCCCAGCCGCGGCCCACCGGAAAGCCGCCGTCGTCGAAGTATCCGCCCGTGCCGGCTTCGGCGAAGCCGATCAGCGGCACCGCCTGTGTCACGGTGCGGCCGCTGTCGCCGATCAATTGGACGAACGTGTCGATGGTGGTCGTGGTGGCGTCGAGCGCCTTCGCCACCGATTCGGTCGACGGCCAGCGCGGGCGGCCATCCGGTGTGATGCGCTTGGATTTGTTGAACGTGGTCGGGTCGAGGCCGGATTTCTTGGCGAGGCCGGACGGAGACAGTCCGGCGCGGGCGGCGAGACGGTCGAGCGCGGTCCAGATTTGCGAGTGGCTGAGCATCATGGCCTGGTATCCAAACGAAGGCAGTCGCGGCGGCGCCGGACTTTTGTCCAATAAGTAGGAATTATAGCCGCAAACCAAACACGTCCAGCAACTTATGCGAGCATGAAGGGGTGCGCAATCGCCGGGGCTCGCGACGGCAGAGTTGCGGCAGCCTAAACTATTCGGAACTATGCGGTCGGAAGGGGCGGGTTGGTGACAGCAACGATCTACAAGATCTGCGACCGGGAGCTCTGGCAGGAGGCCGAGCGGCTGGGGGTGTTTCGGGGTGCGCCGGTCGACGCGCAAGACGGCTTTATCCATTTTTCGACCGCCGGACAGGTGGCGGAGACCGCGGCCAGGTACTTTGCCGGCGCCGCCGACCTGGTGCTTGTCGCGGTCGCGGGCGAGCGCCTGGGACCGGCGTTGAAATGGGAGCCGTCGCGCGGCGGGGCGCTGTTTCCCCATCTTTACGGAGCGCTTCCGCTCGATGCGGTGGTCTGGACCGAGCCGCTGCCGCTTGGCCGAGACGGCCGGCACGTGTTTCCGGAGACGATGCCGTGATCGGGCTGCTTGAAGCCTGGACCCGGCCGCTGCTGCGTCTGCTCGATCCGGAAGACGCGCACCGGCTGGCCATTCTCGCCCTGAAAGTCCCGCCATTCGTCAAACTCGTGCCCAACGACCCGCGGCTGGCGGTCCGGGCATTCGGGCTGAATTTCCCGAACCCGGTCGGCATGGCGGCGGGCTTCGACAAGCACGGCGAGGTGCCTGACGCGCTGCTGCGACTGGGCTTTGGCTTCGTCGAAATCGGCACCGTCACGCCGCAGCCCCAGATCGGCAATCCAAGGCCGCGGGTCATCCGGCTGCCGGCCGACGCAGGCGGTCATCAATCGCCTGGGATTCAACAGCGATGGCGCCGCCGCGGTGTTGCGGCGGCTGGCAGCGCGCGCCAATCGCGGCGGCATCGTCGGCGTCAATATCGGAGCCAACAAGGAGGCCGCCGACCGCATCGCCGATTATGTCCGCATGATCGAGACCTTCGCGCCGGTCGCGAGCTATTTTACCGTCAACATTTCCTCGCCGAACACGCCAGGCCTGCGCGAACTGCAACAGGGCAAGATGTTCGACGAACTGCTGGCGCGAGTGATGGATGCGCGCGAGCGTATGAGCCGCGCCGCCGGCATCACGCCGGTGCTGATCAAGATCGCGCCCGACCTTACGCTCAACGAACTCGACGACATCGTCGGCGGTGCGCGCCGGCATCGCGTCGACGGTATGATCGTCGGCAATACCACGGTTTCGCGGCCGCCGCGCTTGCGCGATCCATCGGCGCACGAGCCAGGCGGTCTCTCAGGGCGGCCGTTGTTCGCGTTATCGACGCGGATGCTGGCGGAAACCTACGTGCGGGTGGAGGATGCGTTTCCGCTCATCGGCGACCGGCGGGATCGATTCCGGCGAGGCGGCGCTCGCCAAGATCAGGGCGGGAGCGAGCCTCATACAGCTCTACAGCGCATTGGTGTTCCACGGTTTGCGGCTCGTCCACGTCATCAAGGCCGATCTCGCAAGCGCGCTGGACCGCGGCGGCCATGCCGGCATCGACGAACTTGTCGGCGTCGACGCCGCCGCCATGACGGCGGAAGACTGGCCGGTGTGAAATTGGTCAGCGGCTCTTGGCGGCGTTCATCAGCCGCATGATCAGCCAGATCGGAATGACGATCACGGCGCCGAGCAGGAAGTAACGCCAAAGCCAGAGCACGGCGTCGAAGCCCATGTTCCAGATCGCGCGGAGCAGGTCCTGGATGCTGCGCATGATGTTGAACGGGTCGAGCCCGAGCACTTTCAGGATCACGCCGATCAGGATCGACAGCAGCACCAGCCGGAAAATCACCGACAGCGGCGGACCGCCGAAAAAGCGGCCGAGGAGATTGCCGTTGAAGGACTGTCGCGATCGCTCGTCGGGACGCTGAGTGGGTATCGTCATGCGAATTAACCTATCACATCTTCCGGGCTACTGTCGCCGCCGGCTGCGGCGCCGTCTTCGAGCTTTTTCAACAGCCGTTCGAGCGTTTCCAGGCGGTCGGCCTCGCGCGGCGGCTTGTCCCAGCGCAGCCGGCTGATGCGCGGAAAGCGCATCGCGAGCCCCGATTTGTGCCGCGTCGAGCGCTGCAGGCCTTCGAACGCGACTTCCAGCACCAGGCCCTTGTCGGCTTCGTGCACGACCTCGCGCACCGGGCCGAAACGCTCGACGGTGTTGCGGCGCACGTAGCGGTCGATCTGGATCAGCTCTTCGTCGGTGAAGCCGAAATAGGCCTTGCCGACCGGCACCAGCTGTTCGCCGTCTTCTGCCGGTCGTCCAGACGCCGAAGGTGTAGTCGGAATAATACGACGAACGCTTGCCGTGGCCGCGCTGGGCATAGAGCAGCACGGCGTCGACGGTGAACGGATCGCGCTTCCATTTCCACCACAGGCCCTTCGGACGGCCCGGAACGTAAGGCGCGTCGCGGCGCTTGAGCATGATGCCTTCGACCGCGTCGGCGTCGGCGACCGCGCCGGCGGCCGGATTCGGCGCGCGCCGCAGTCAGCTCTTCCCAGGTGTCGAACGGCACCAGCGGCGAAATGTCGATCCGCGGATCGTCGAGCCGCGCGATGCAGCGCTTCGAGCCGCGCGCGGCGCTCGGCGAACGGCTGTTCGCGCAGGTCCTCAGCGCCGTCGACCAGCAGATCGTAGGCGCGCAGATGCGCCGGGAAGTCGGCGAGCAGCTTGGCGTTCACGGTCTTCCGGTTGAGCCGCTGCTGCAGCACGTTGAAGCTCTGCACGCGGCCATCGACGCACGATCAGGAGTTCGCCGTCGATCGCCGCCGGCGAGCCGCAGCGCCTCGATCAGGTCCGGAAAGCTGCCGGAGATGTCCTCGCCGGTGCGCGAATAGAGCCGCGCGACGCGGGCGCCGTCGTCGCCGCGTCCCGGCGACCGCCTGCACGCGGATGCCGTCCCATTTCCATTCCGCCATGAAGTCGCGCGGGATCGAGGCCGGCGAGATCGCCTCCTCCAGCGCATGCGCCAGCATCGGCCGGCCGGAACGGTGCGAGGTCGCGCATCGCCGGCCTGTCGGCGCGGCCTTCGAGCCAGGCGAAGAGCTCGATGTAGGGCGGCGCGAGCCCGGCCAGATCAGCTCGATCTCCTGCGGGTCCTTGTCGCCGAGCGCGGCGACGGCGGTCTTGGCGAGCCGCGCCGACACGCCGATGCGCAGGCGCCGGTCACGAGCTTGAGCAGCGCCCAGCGCCCGGTCTCGTCGAGCGCATCGAGCCAGCGCGCCAGCTGGCCGCGGGAGTTCGGATTTGCCGAGCGTGGACAGCTTCATCACCACTTCCGACAGCGACGGTGTGGGAGAGGGTGGTGCCGAAGGAACTGGGAGAGGGGGCGCGACCAGACGTAGCGCTGCCCCTTCAGCCCGCGCCGTCGCTGTCGCGCGTTCCTGCTCCCGCAAGGGGAGAGTGGGCTTCCCATGTGGAACCGGCCACATCAGCGCGACCGTCTCGGACAGGTCGCCGACATAGTCGTAGGACAGGTCGAACAGCACCGGATCGGTGCGCTCCGCAGATCAGCGTTCGAATCATGTTGGGCTTGGCGTGCTGGAAGCGACAGCGCGCCGGTGAGCGCCGCCAGCGCGAAGCCGCGCTCGGGGTCGGGCGTGCTGCGGAAATAGTCGGTGATCAGACGCAGCTTGTTGTTGCGGCCCGGCTCGTAGGCGAGGCGATCGAGCAGATCGGCGAAGCGATTCATGTCCTGATTGTGAAGCCCGGATGATCAAAGTCCGCATACCCGGCGACCACTCGCCGAGGTCCTGCGTTTCACCTATAGGTAATCAGCAACGTGACGGGCGAAAGGTGCGGCAATGACTAATCTACATCGCCGGGAGGTGCTTGGCGGGCTCGCGATGGCAGCGGTCGGCGCTTCGCTCGTCCGCGCGCAGCCGACCGCGGTGATCGCCACCAGCCCCCCGGCCGAGGGTCCGTTGAGCAGCGCGTCGGTCGCTGCCCTGCTCGCGCAACACAAGGTGCCGGGCGTGAGCCTCGCAATCGTCGAGCGCGGGGCGATCGTCGCGACCTACGGCTACGGCAGCGCGCAAACGGGCCGGCTTGTCACGCCGCAGACCCGGTTCCAGGCGGCGTCGATCAGCAAGACCGTCAACGCGCTCGCCGTGCTCAAGCTCGGCCGAGGCCGACGAGTTCCGCCTCGACGATCCGGTCAATCGGCGTCTGCAAGTCCTGGAAGCTGCCCGATAACGCGCTGACCGCGGTCACGCCGGTCACCATCCGGATGCTGCTCAATCATACCGGCGGCACGACGGTGTCGGGCTTCGAGGGCTATGTGGAGGGCACGCCGCTGCCGACTCTGATCGATATTCTGAACGGTACAGCCCCCTGCTAACTCGCCGCCGGTACGAGTCGAATGGCCGCCTGGCAAGTCGTTCCACTATTCGGGTGGCGGCACCACCGTGCTGCAGCAGATGGTGATCGACGTCACGCTCGGCCAATATCCGAAGGTCGTCCGTGACCTGGTGCTCGAACTGCTTCAAATGCGCCACAGCAATTTCGACCAGCCGCCGCCTGGTGCAGACTTCGCGCAATATGCATTCGGCGCCGGTGATGATGGCAAGCAAATGCCCGGCGGTTTTCGTGTCTATCCGGAGTTGGCCGCGGCCGGGCTGTGGACGACGCCCCACGACCTCGCGCTAATGGTGATCGGCATCATCCAGTCGCATGCCGGCCGGCCAGGCGCATTTTTGCCGCCCGTGCTAGCGCGTGAGATGCTGACGCCCGCGATCGACGGGGCGGGTCTCGGCGCCATCATCGATGCCAAGGGCATGTTCTGGCACAACGGCGGCAACATTGGCTATCGCTCGCTCTATGTCGGCGATCCGGTCAGCGGCAACGGCATGGCGGCGATGACCAACGGCGACAACGGCGAAGCGGTCTGCACCGCGCTGCGCGATCGGGTGTCCGCCGCCTACGCCTGGCGCTGATCCGTTTCGCCGACGCCTTCTTCCTGCTCCTCCTCCTCCTCCTCGTCGCCATAGCCGACGATGTCGAGCGGTCGCGCCCGTAGGCCGTGCGTTACGCACCAGTGGACGAGCGCGTCCTCCTGGCCGTGCGTGACCCAGACCTCCGATGCGCCGGTTGCCGCGATGGTCGCGGTCAGCCCGTCCCAGTCGGCGTGATCCGAGATCACCAGCGGCAGTTCGATGCCGCGTTGGCGCGCCCGTGCGCGCACTCGCATCCAGCCCGACGCGAAAGCCGTCACCGGGTCGGGAAAGCGGCGCGACCACAGGTCGGTCAAGGCGGACGGCGGCGCGATCGCGATGGCGCCGCCCAGATCGCCTTTCTTCGCGCCGCTGACGAGGCGCAACTCGCCGAGATCGATGCCGCGTTCGGCGTAGTAGCGCGTGATCTTGTCCATCGCGCCGTGCAGATAGATCGGCGCGTCGTAGCCGGCCTTGCGCAGAGAGCGCGATCACGCGCTGCGCCTTGCCGAGCGAGTAGGCGCCGACGAGATGCGCGCGCTCGGGAAACAGCGTCACCGAGTGCAGCAGTTGCGCGATCTCGCCGTCGGGATTGCCGTGACGGAACACCGGCAGGCCGAACGTCGCCTCGGTGATGAAGACATCGCATGGCACCAGCTCGAACGGCGCGCAGGTGGGATCGGGCACGTCCTTGTAGTCGCCGGACGCCACGATCCGCAGCCCGTCGGCCTCGACGGCAATCTGCGCCGAGCCGAGCACGTGCCCGGCCGGATGAAACGTGGCGCGGATGCCGTTGAGCGTGACGCTCTCGCCGTAGCGGATGGCCTGCGTGCTGCCGGCGAAGTTCTCGCCGTAGCGCAGCCGCATGATGTCGAGCGTCTCCTGCGTGGCGAGCACCGCGCCGTGACCGGCGCGCGCGTGGTCCGAGTGGCCATGCGTGATCAGCGCCCGCTCGACCGGGCGGGTCGGGTCGATGTGGAAGCCGCCGGCTTTGCAGCAGACGCCTGATGGGGTTGGAACAAGCAGGTCTTCCGGGCGCATTTGCTGCAGATAAGCCGTCCAGCGTGCCTATTTGAGTCCTGCACCGCCGGCGGGTTGGTGCCGCGCCGGCCTCGACCCCGCCATGGCCTGAGGCTAACACGGCGTCATGACCGTGCTCGAACGACCGGCCACTCAACTCCTTCCCGAGCGGTTCGTCCATTGGTTCGCGAGCCGCGGCTGGGCGCCGCGCGCGCACCAATTGGAACTTCTGGCCAAGGCGCGGGCTGGCCGCTCCGTGCTGCTGATTGCGCCGACCGGTGCCGGCAAGACGCTCGCCGGTTTTCTCCCCAGCCTCGTGGAGTTAAGTGCAGGGACGCGTTCTTCGTCTTCGCCGCCAGCTCGGTCTGTTCCCCTCCCCCCGCGAAGCGGTGGGGAGGGGTTAGGGGTGGGGGGCGATTCGACTGACGCCGCACGACCCCCCACCCCCGACCCCTCCCCGCCATTCGCGTTGCGAATGGGGAGAGGGGAGGCCACCGCGTCTGCTGCGCGGCCGACGGTCTCCGCGCCAACGCTGAAATTGATCTCCACTGGCCGCGGCGTCCGCCGCGAGGGCGGGCTGCACACGCTCTACATCTCGCCGCTCAAGGCGCTCGCGGTCGATATCGCGCGAAATCTCGAGCGGCCGGTCGCCGAGATGGCGCTCCCCATCCGCATCGAGACGCGCACCGGCGACACCCCGGCGAGCAAGCGTCAGCGCCAGCGCCGCGACCCGCCACACATTCTGCTCACCACGCCCGAACAACTGGCGCTGATCCTGGCCTCGCCCGATGCGCCTTACCTGTTCGGCTCGCTCAAGCGCATCGTGCTCGACGAACTGCATTCGCTCGTCACCAGCAAGCGCGGCGACCTGTTGGCGCTCGGCCTCGCGCGGCTGTTCACGCTTGCTCCCGGACTGACCAGCGTCGGACTGTCTGCGACCGTGGCCGAACCGGACGATCTGCGCCGCTACCTGGTGCCGCAGCTGCCGGACGGGGTGGCACTCGCCGATCTGGTGCTGGCGGAAGCCGGCGCGCCGCCCGACGTACGGATTCTCGACACCGCCGAGCGGCTGCCATGGGCCGGGCATTCCGCACACCACGCGATCAATGAAATCTACAGCCTGATCGGACGCCACAAGACCACGCTGGTGTTCGTCAATACGCGCAGTCAGGCGGAGAGCATTTTCCAGGAGCTCTGGCGCATCAACGACGACAACCACGCCATCGCGCTTCACCACGGCTCGCTCGACGTCGCGCAGCGCCGCAAGGTCGAGGCCGCGATGGCGGCTGGGACGCTTGCGGGCGGTGGTGGCGACCTCGTCGCTCGATCTCGGCATCGACTGGGGCGACGTCGATCTCGTCATCAATGTGGGCGCGCCGAAGGGCGCGTCGCGGCTGCTGCAGCGCATCGGCCGCGCCAACCATCGCATGGACGAGCCCTCGAAGGGCGTACTCATTCCGGCGAACCGCTTCGAGGTGCTGGAATGCACGGCCGCGCTCGGCGCCATTGCGGAGAACGCGCAGGATACGCCGGCGCGCGCGCATCGGCGCGCTCGACGTGCTGGCGCAACACGTGCTCGGCTCGGCCTGTGGTGAGCCCGTTCCGGGCCGAGGACCTCTACGCCGAGGTGCGCGACCGCGGCGCCCTACGCGGGCCTCGCACGCGCTGACTTCGATGCTGTGCTGGATTTCGTCGCCACCGGCGGCTACGCGCTCAAGGCCTACGAGCGCTTTGCCAAGATCCGCCAGGACGCCGATGGGTTGTGGCGTGTCACCCATCCGATGATCGCGCAGCGCTACCGCATGAACGTCGGCACCATCGTGGAAGCCGACATGCTGAAGGTGCGGCTGGTGCGCTCGCGCGCGTCGAAGATGATCCCGCGCGGCGGGCGTATCCTCGGCGAGGTCGAGGAATACTTCATCGAGATGCTGACGCCGGGCGACACCTTCGTGTTCGCGGGCGAAATCCTGCGCTACGAGGCGATGATGCAGGACGAGGTCTACGTCTCGCGTGCGAACTCGGAAGACCCGAAGGTGCCGTCCTACGAGGGCGGCAAGTTTCCGCTCTCGACTTATCTGGCCGACCGCGTGCGCAAGATCATCTCGCGATCACGACGAATGGCGCGGATTGCCCGAGCCAGGTGCGCGAATGGCTGCGAGTTCCAGGAATGGCGCTCGCAGCTGCCCGGCCGCGCGCGAACTGCTGGTCGAGACCTTTCCGCGCGCCGACAAGCATTACCTGGTCTGCTATCCGTTCGAGGGAAGGCTCGCGCATCAGACGCTCGGCATGCTGCTGACGCGCCGGCTGGAGCGGGCGCGGCTGCGGCCGCTCGGCTTCGTCGCCAACGAATATGCGCTGGCGGTCTGGGGGCTCGGCGACGTCGCGCAGCAGATCGAGCGCGGCGAGCTCTCGCTCGACGCGCTGTTCGACGAGGACATGCTGGGCGACGACCTCGAGGCGTGGCTTGCCGAATTCGGCGCTGATGAAGCGCACCTTCCGCACCTGCGCGATCATCGCCGGGCTGATCGAGCGGCGCTTCCCCGGCAAGGAGAAATCGCGCCGGCGAGGTCACGATTTCGACCGATCTGGTCTATGACGTGTTGCGCAAGCATCAGGGCGACCACGTCCTGCTGCGCGCCGCGCGCGCCGACGCGGCGACCGGGTTGCTTGACATCCGGCGGCTCGGCGAGATGCTCTCGCGCATCCGGGGGCGAATCGTCCACAAGGCGCTGGACCATCGTTTCGCCGCTCGCGGTTCCGGTGCTGCTGGAGATCGGGCGGGAGAGCGTTTACGGCGAGGCGTCGGAAGGACTGCTGGCGGAAGTCGAGGCCGAATTGGTCAAAGAGGCGATGCAGTGAGCGGGCATGACGATGGGTCAGCGACTCGCGACGTCGAGGCGAGCGCCGATGCATCGGGCGGGGTCTCGGCCGTGGCCAGCTGCTTCCGCAGTTGCGAGGCGAGGGACCGACTGATAGCACCTGCACCTCACGTATCTGAAGGCGCGCGACCACGACGATGTCGCGCCGACTCTCCGCCAGAGCTCCGCTTCAACAGAACCGCGAGCACCGAAATCTACGTCGCCGGCGTCAGGCTCGTCGCCGACTGCGAGGGGGCGCTCTACTGGCCGGAGGAGCGGGCGCTGGTCGTCGCCGATCTGCATCTCGAAAAAGGCTCGAGCTATGCGGCGCGCGGCGTGCTGCTGCCGCCCTACGACACGGCCGCGACCCTGGCGCGGCTGGCCGAGCTCATCGCCCGCTATGCGCCGCGCGCCGTCATTGCGCTCGGCGACAGTTTCCACGACGGCGACGGGCCGGCTGCGGCTGCGGCGATGCCGACCGGGCGGCGCTGGCGGCGCTGCAGCGCGGCCGCGACTGGCTCTGGGTCGCCGGCAATCACGATCCCGATCCGTCGGAGCAGCATCGCCGGAAGCTTCGCCGCGACGCTCGCGATCGGCGCCCTGCTGTTCCGGCACGCGCCGCAGGCCGGCGCGGTCAGCGGCGAGATTGCCGGCCATCTGCATCCGGTCGCGCGCGTGAGCGGACGCGGCCGCACCGTGCGCCGCCGCTGCTTTGTCAGCGACCGCCGGCGCGTGATCCTGCCGGCGTTCGGCGCCTATGCGGGCGGCCTCAACGTGCGCGACCGGGCCTTCGCGGAGGTTTTCGGCAACCTCGCCTTCACCGCGCACATGCTGGGCGAGGCCCGCGTCTACGCCTTCGCGGCCGACGCACTGTCTTGCCGATAGTAGCGATCGGCTCCGCGGCACGATCAATCCCGCCGGAACACGACGCTCGCGAACCAGCCGGTGAGCGAGCGCCATCATGGCGGTGGCGATGCCGTAGAGCAGGCCGTGGTCGCGGGCGGCGCTGGTGACGACCTGCTCGAAGCCGGCCTTGTAGACCTCCAGCGCGGACTGGCGTGCGCGCGATGGCGGCGCCGTCGACGAACAGCCGCACGTCCACCTCGTAGTTGCCGACCGGCACCGTCGCGGGCAGCGGGATCGAGGCGCGAAACAACGCCGGCGTCAGGAACGTGACGCCGTTCGACACTTCGCGATAGAGCCCGCGATCGGTCTTGAGTTTGAGGAACGCCGCGCGGAACTGGTCGTCGCTCGAGGCTGTCGACGACGCTGCCGCCGGTGCGCTGGGGCAAGCGGGAAGTAGTCGAGGCCGAGTTGCAGTCGCTGCAGCGTCTCGGGGTTGGCGATGGCGTCGAGCGGCCGGTTGGCCAGCACGGCGAGATAGGCGGGCGCGTTCTCGAAGATGCGCGAATCGGTGTTGACCCAGATGCCGAGCACCCGCGACTTGCGGAAGGTCACCAGCGTCTGGCGCGGGCCGGTGACCGTGATCGACGATGTCGTAGCCGCCGCGCCGCGGCCGCGAATTGGCGTCCTGCTCGATGCCGCCGAACAGCACGACCTCGTCGCCGGTGAAGTTCGACGTCACCATCACGCGGTGATTGGACAGCGACGATGACGAGCCGCTCGGCCGCGCAGGCGTCGCGGCGCCGAGCAGGCCGGCGAGCGCGGCGAACTGCAGCGACCAGTGTCGACGCGGTCGTCCTCATGTGCCGCTCTCCAGCGAGCCGGATCGAAAAGAGATGCTCGGGCTGCACCACGAGTTCGAACGCGAAGCGGATGCCGACCGCGAGCACCAGCAGCCCGAGCAGCAGGCGCAGCCGTTCGCCGCTGATCTTCTGTCCGGCGCGCGCGCCGAACTGCGCGCCGGTGACGCCGCCGACCATCAGCATCAGCGCCAGCACCGCGTCGACCAGGTGGTTGGTCGCCGCGTGCATCACGGTCGCCGACGCCATGGTGACGAGCGTCAGCACCATCGAGGTGCCGATCACGGTCGCGGTCGGAACCCGCAGCAGATAGATCAGCAGCGGCACCAGCAGGAAGCCGCCGCCGATGCCCATCACGGCGCCGATGAAGCCGATCATGAAGCCGATCGCCCAGACCGGGATCGCCGAAACGTAGATGTGCGAACGCTTGAATCGCAGCTTGAACGGCAGGCCGTGGATCCAGGTGTGGCTGCCGGGCCGGCGAAGCTCGACCGGCTTGCCCTGGCGCACCCGCAGGATGGCGCGCACGCTCTCGGCCACCATCAGCGCGCCGACGATGCCGAGCAGCAGCACGTAGGAAAGGCCGATCGTGATGTCGAGCTGGCCGAGCGACGCGCAACAGCGTGAACAGCCAGACGCCGACAGCGGTGCCGATGATGCCGCCCGCCAGCAGCATGCAAGGCGAGCGCCAGATCGAGCGACTTGCGCCGCCAATAGCTGATCGCGCCGGACATCGACGAGGCGGCGATGTGGCTCGAGACGGTCGCGACCGCGACCGCCGGCGAGATGCCGAGGAAGATCAGCAGCGGCGTCATCAGGAAGCCGCCGCCGATGCCGAACATGCCGGAGATGAAGCCGACCGCGAGACCCATGGCCAGGATGACGAAGACATTGACCGGCAGGTCGGCGATCGGGAGGTAGATCTGCACGGTCTAAGTTCCGTCGGTTCGCGACGTCTCGTGGGCTCCGGCAACACGGGCATTGCCCGCTTTACAGGAAAGGCAGACTGATCTCGACCGATTTTCGCGGGACGCCGGCCGGCATGGCGGGCCGATGCGACGGGAGCCGGCGGAGCCGACTTGTGCTGGCGTTGAGGTGTCGCCGGTACGACACCCCGCGAATTCGGGCTCGGGATTCAGGCGGCAGGTGACGCCATCCTATCGCCGTTCGTCGCCGCAGGCACGCGCCGGGACTGAATATTTGCGCAGGGCTGCGGTTTGTCGGGCGCTGCGAGGCCTGCCTGGCTACCCAAGCAGGCTCACATCCCGTTCACCGCCCGGATGCCAGCGTCGAGGCTGCGGCTTCCTGCCGCGCGCCCGGTGCCGAACTGCGGCGCTTGCTGGCCGGCGTCACCGAGGAAGCGGGAACCGGGTCCCAGCCGCCGGCCGGCGCCTTGACCTGGCTGGCGGCTTCGGGCTGCGCTTCAGGTTTGAACCCCTCAATCGCCTGCCCGGCCGCACGCAGCGACTGCTGGTCGAGACGCGGAACCAGCTCGTCGCGCTTCGCGCTCGGATTCCTTGTCGCCGCTGCGGGCGGCGAGCCCGAACCAGCGATAGGCTTCTGCGAGGTTCTGCTCCACGCCGATGCCGCGGGTATAAAGCACGCCGAGATTGTACTGGCTGTCGGCCATGCCGAAGGTCGGCGGCCTTGCGGAACCACTGGGCGGCGGTCTGGTAGTCCGGCTTGCCGTCCATGCCTTCCGCGTACAGCACCGCCAGATTGTGCAGGGCCTTGGCGTTGCCGGCTTCGCCGGCGAGCGCGTAGTAGCGGCGGGCGGCATCGAGGTCCTTCTTCACCCCGAGACCCTTTTCGTAGAGACCGCCGAGACGGAACTGGGCCGGCGCCAGTCCTTGCTTGGCGGCGCGCTCGAACCATTGCGCGGCCGCGTTGAGATTCTGCGGCAGGCCGCGGCCATCGGCGAAGCGCAGCGCAATTTCATACTGCGCAGCAGGGTCGCCCTTCGCGGCCGCGGTGCGCAGCGCTGCGCCGATTCCCTCCGGCAGGGTTTCACCGCTGACCGCCGTTGCCGTCTGGAGCGGCACGGCAGGCGTCGCGGCTGTTGTAGGCGCAGGGCGGGGCGCCGGCACCGGAGTTGTCTCCGGTGGAACGACGGCGCCGGTCGCTTCGGCGGCGATCGCGCTTGGTGCCGGCGTCAGAACGCCGCTGGGCGGCGAGAAAGCAGTCGCCGGCGTGAGTGACGACTGCCGCTCCGGAGCGGCCGGCGTGGGAACCGGTGCCGGCTCTTTGGTGGGATGCGTGGACGCTGCCGAGTCGCCGTTGACCGGTGAGGAGACGGTGGGGCCGTTAGCGGTGCCCGCCTTCGGCTCGTCGGCGAGCCAGTTCATCACGATGTTGATCGAGCCAAGCACGATGGCCAGTACGCTGGCGCCGATGATCAGCGAGCGCGCATACTTGCGGAGGAGGCTCGGGAACATCGTGGGCGTGACCGCCGGCTTCGAGCCTGCGGCTTCCGTCGTTCGCGCGGTGCGGACCGGTGCTTCGCTGGCGGCCTGGGCCGCCCGGCGCGCCGCGGCGATGAAGTTCGATTTCCCGCCGGGGTCCGGAATGACCGGCGGCTTCACGGCGCCGATCGCCGCTTCCGATGCGGCGATACGGTCGGCGGGCGTCAGCGGCTGGCGGCCGCGCGCCACGCCCGGCTCAAGCGGATGGTCCGGAGGCAGGCTGGGATCGATCGGCCGTCGTTCGGCCGTAGTGGTCGGGCTCACCCGCAGCGGAGTTGTTCCAATGTCGATCGCTTCGGAAGCTGGCGGCGAAAGATTGGAGGTCCCGGACGGCAGATTGGCCGGCGCCGAGGGCGCCTGGACGGCGGCTTTGGCGCTGGGAGGCGTGGGAGCCGCTGGTGCAGCCTCGTGGCGCTCTACCTTCGGCTCCGGGGCGCGCACCTCGGGCACGGCGGCCTCGGTCGACGGACGTGCAGCAGGAGAGAGCGCGACAGGCGTCGGAGCGACCGGTGTGGGCGCGACGGGCGCCGGCATGACGGGCGTAGCCGGGACGTACGCTGTCGCGACCGGAGCCGCGTCGGGCATGCTCGGCGCCAATCCGGGGGCGACGACCGCGCTCACCGCCTGGCTGATCCGGTCGCGGATGTCGCCCTCGATGGTGGCGAGGCGATCGACCACGTTTTCGAGCGCACCGTGCACCGCCTCGAGCGCATCCTGGGTCTGGCGCTCCGTCTGCTTGAGGCCGGTGACCTCGCGCACCAACGCATCGACCTCGGGCGCGGGTTCGGATGACGCCCGGGCAAGCGCCGGCAGGCGCTGGTGTTCCAGATTGATCACAAGCTCGGCGAGGCCTCGTTCGATCCCCTCAAGATGATTGAGCCGCTGGTCGGACGCATCGAGCTTCTGCACCAGAGTGGCGATGCGTTCCTCGAGATGGCCGAGCGCCATTTCGTCGCCGCGCGCAACCTGAATGCGCTCGATCTTGTCGGACAGTCCCGCGATCACAGTCTCGAGCTCGTGCGAGACGTCCTGACCGCTGCGGTTGCGCGCTTCCAGCGCGTCGGCGAGCTTGCCGATCCGCTGTTCCAGCGTGGCCAGCACGTCGGAGTCGCCGGCTGGACCGGCCACCTGGTCGACCTTGGCCGCGAGCGCGCCGAACTTCGGCGGTCAGATTCGCCAGCGCGTCATTCGAGGCAACGTGGGTGACGATGCCGCGCATGGCGACGATCGCGCCTTCGAGTTGCTTGAGCGCGGCCGGATCCTGGGTATTGCCGGCGATCAGGTCGATCTTCTCGGCGAGCACTTTCACGGTGCCGTCGAGACCGGCCAGGTTCTCCGCCGGGGTCAGCATGCGCAGCGCGTCGCGAACCTCGGCCAGGCCGCGCTCGATGCCTGCGAGCGATACGCCGGCCGTGCCGGTGTCCCGCGTCTGATCGATGCGCTCCGACAGGTTGCGCATTTCAGCTTCGAGCGCTTCGATCGCCCGCCGCGGCATGGCTTCCTGCAGCATCACGCCGATCTCGGCGAGGTCGTCGCGCAGGAGGTCGACCGCCTTGTCGATCGCGTTGGGTTGGTTGAGCGTGCCGATCTGCGCATTGATCTCGCGCAACTGCTGCTCCAGGCCGGCAAGCTCCTGGGTCTGCGCGCGCGGCAGCGAATCCGTCGGCATATCGGCCGCGATGCTGGCGGACGACTCTGCAGGCAGGCCGTCGAGCGCCCGCTGGCGATCGGCGATCTCGACCAGAGCCTGGTCGAGCGGTGTCTTGGGGACGGACGGCAGGCGCGGCCGCAGCGTCTCGGTGCCGAGGTCGGTCACCGCGCGATTGACCGCGCGGAGGCGCTCCTCGATCTCGCTCCGGGCGGACCGATTGTCGGCGACCATTTCGTCGAGCCTGCGGTCGAGCCTCGAGATCACCTCGGCGACCTGGTGCGAGGGGTCGGCCTCCCGGCTCGGCTGCGCGCTGGCGGCATTCAGGCGCGCCATCGTCTCGAGCTGCTGGGTCAGATTGTCGAGCCGATTGTTGATTTCGACGAGTCCGTCGTCCTGCGCGAGCTTTTGGGTCAGGCTGTCGAGACGCTGCCTGACCTCGGCCAAGCTGTAGTCTTGCGTAAGCTTGCTGGTCAGGGTGTCGAGACGGTCCTTGACATCGGCCAACCCGCCGTCCTCGGCGAGCTTGCGCGCGAGGTTGTCGAGCCGTTCCTTGACTTCGGCGAACCCCTCGTCGGCGAGCGGCAGGCCCGCGACCGGCCGCTGGTCTGCAGGGCGCGTCTCGTGGTCCTCGCTGTGGAGATCGGACGCGACGTAATGCGGCCGCGGCTCCGCCGTTTCCAGCGGATACCGTGACGCCGAATCGTCATCCGGCCGCGTTCCCGGGATGAATTCACCATTCGCGAATGGCGGCGGATTGAACAACTCGGCGCGGCGCGATGCGGGCGTCTCCGACGACGCCGGCACGGTGCTGCGTTCCGGATTGTCGTGCGGTGGGTGTCGGCGGTTGCGATGCCGCCGGAATGCCGCTTTCCGAGGCCGCGTCGGTGATGACCGAATCGAGCCACTGGCTCACCGACATGCCGGAACGGCGGGCGGCCTCGCGCGCGGTTTCGCGCGCCTGCGGCCGGATGCCTCGCACGTGCCATCGAGCGCCAGATTTCATATCTGCATCCAAATGCCCGACCCGAAGCGCGGCATCCTGGTCGGCCCTAAAGGCTGCCGCTGACGAGTAGATGATGTCCGTCGGGTCCCCGATGCCCCGACGTGTAGTTTTTGCTGTTCACGGTTAATACGCGATTAACAGCGGCTGCCGCGGCAGTGACTGTCCGTGGCCGTGAGTCAGTGTGACCGCAACACCACATCCGGCAACGTCCGAGCAATCGGGTCCCGCGGGCCGCGTCAGTCCGGGTCTACTCGCCCCGATCGGCGGCAACCTGTATGGTCCCGCTTCGGGAGGAAGGGACGCATGAATGAATTGAATATTCCGCGGCCGGCCTGGATGACCGAGGACCTCGTGATGCTCGAGGACCAGGCCCGCCGCTTCATCGACGCCGAGTTTGTCCCGCATATCGACCGCTGGAACGAGGAGGGCATGTACGGCCGCGACGTCTGGACCAAGGCCGGCGCGGCGGGGCTCCTTTGCCCGGCGATCCCCGAGCAGTACGGCGGCGCCGGCGGCACCTTCGCGCATGAGGCGGTGATCAACCGCGAACTGAGCCTTGCGGGCTTCAACTCGTTCGGCGCGCCGCTGCATTCCGGCATCGTGGCGCCCTACATCCTGCATTACGGCACCGAGGAGCAGAAGCGCCGCTGGCTGCCGAAGCTCGTGACCGGCGAACTGGTCGGCGCCGTCGCGATGAGCGAGCCCGGCACCGGCTCCGACCTGCAGGGCGTGCGCACCACGGCGAAGAAGTCGGGCAACGGCTATGTGCTCAACGGCTCCAAGACCTTCATCACCAACGGCCAGCACGCCAACCTGATCGTCGTCGTCGCCAAGACCGATCCGTCGCTCGGCGCCAAGGGCGTGTCGCTGATGGTGGTGGAGACCGACAACGCGCCGGGCTTCCGCCGCGGCCGCAAGCTCAAGAAGCTCGGGATCGAGTCGGCCGACACCTCGGAGCTGTTCTTCGACGACGTCAAGCTGCCGCCTGAGAACCTGCTCGGCACCGAGGAAGGGCAGGGCTTCGTGCAGCTCATGAGGGACCTGCCGCGCGAGCGCCTGATCGTCGTGGTTCACGCCCAGGCGATGATCGAGCGCGCGCTCGCGCTCACGATTCCGTACGTCAAGGAGCGCAAGGCGTTCGGCAAGCCGATCATGGACTTCCAGAACACCCAGTTCGTGCTGGCGGAATGCAAATCGGAGGCGACGGTCTCGCGCGTGTTCCACGACCATTGCATCGAGCGCTACCTCAAGGGCGAGCTCGATACCGTCACCGCCTCGATGGCGAAGTACTGGACCACCGACCTGCAGGGCAAGATCATCGACCGCTGCCTGCAGCTGTTCGGCGGCTACGGCTACATGGACGAGTTTCCGATCTCGCACCTCTACCGCGATGCCCGCGTCATGCGCATCTACGCCGGCTCGAACGAGATCATGAAGGTGATCATCGCCCGCAGCTTATGAACGACTCGATCCGCTGCTAGTAGCAGTCAGCCCATCGCCCGCGTCCGGGCAGCGCATCGGGGTCTTGCGGCGCGACGGGCGCAACCTCCACCGTTCGGACGTCGGCTTCCGCCTTCCTGCGCTGTCCCGTCCCACGGTCGATGCCTTTGCGCCGTCGAAACGAGGCCTGATTCAGGGGCATCGGTATTGCGGTGATCATGTCTTTCTCCTCTGACGATGATCATCGTCTTGCGCCGGGATTGGCTTGATTCGATGTGATCGTGATCACGCGGAAACTGTGAGACCTGCAAGAGCGTGCAAGACGATCGTGTTGATGGATTGATATCTGTCGCTCAATTCGAAGAATTCACAGATAAATTGTCGTCCTGAACGGTCTTGTCGACTCGCGCGCACAGCAGGTCGTGGAACGGCTTCGGGCCAAGAATGTCCTTGCGGGTGAAATCCGCGCCGGTGAGATAGTCGCGCACCAGGAAGCCGTCGAGATCGTAGAGCCGTATCCGCTCGGCGGTTGGCGGCTGCTCGCTCGGCCAGTTCGGGGCGATGTCGCGGGCAAGCTCGCGATTCTCGCTCAGCGACCGAGCATTCTGCAGGACCAGCTTGCCGCCGAGCGCGGAGATCGCGGGAGCGGATCTTGCCGCCGAACTGCCCCCTCATCTTGAGCGGGCGCTGATCGGTGAGTTCGACTGGCTGCGGGCGGTTCATCGAGCGGCGCAACGGTGACGCGCACGACCGCGCTTTTTTCCTGCCGGATGCGATGGTGGCCCGTTTCGCCCTTGAGGTAGCCGTGCGCGAAATGTCCTCGAAGCAACACGGCGACCGGCTCGTCCGCCGCCATCGGCTCACGCAGCATAACGAGGTCGATTCGCCGATCCCTGCGCCCAGTCTTCGATAGAGACGGAAAATGAAATCGCGTGCGGGTGCTGCCGTGCCGACCGGGGCGATTTCGACCAGCGCGTCCCAATAGCCGTCCGGCCCCATGGTGAGGATTTCGCGCCGGGCCGTTGCGATACCCAATTCGAGGTGAAGGAGGCGGTCCGACAGACGGGCTAGATCGGCGCGGGTCGTCGCCGGCGTGAGCGCGCCGGCGAGCGACGAGCTCCAATCCTGCAGCCATTTGATGCGCGACACGGTTTCCAGCGCGCGGGTGTGCTTCGCCAGGGTTCCGCCCGCGTTGTCGGGATCGCGCCAGAAAGCATGATCCTTGCGGGTGCGATCGATTTCTTCGATCTCGCCCTGCAACCGCACGACGTCCACGGCGCGGGCGATCTCATCGCAGCGCTTCGCCGCCGCGATGATCCGGTTGCCGATCTCCTCGCGCGTCAGGCGATCTCCGCTGCGGGTGCGGATCGGCGCCTTCTCGGCCTTGGCTTGCAGACTGTCCGGCGTATCGACCACGCGCACCCGCACGCGGCCGTCCTGCACGCCGACGCCGATCAGCGAGCCCGGCTCGGGCGCGCGCTCCATCAGCAGCGTGGCGATCGGCAGGATCACCTGCCGGCGCATCTCGCGCTTGATGCCGCGGCCGCCGTAGCGCGGATTGAATCCGACCGCCAGCACGTGGTCGATCACGTCGTCGTGGACATCGACGATCAGGTTGCGACCGGCGATGCCCTCGCGGCGCAGCGTCGCCTGCAGATCGGCGCGGGCGATCTTCGCGGCCTGCTCCTGGGTGAGCGGATGAAACAGCACGACATGCTGGAAGCGGTTGAGGAACTCCGGCCGGAAGTGCGCCTCGATCGCCGCCATCGCCTTGTCGGCATCGTAGCCATCGACCTTGCCGCCGAATCCGATGGCGGTCGTCATGCCCTCGAAGGCGCCGACGTTCGAGGTGGCGACGATGATGGTGTTGCGGAAGCTCACCGTCTCGCCCTTGGGTGTGGTCAGCCGGCCTTCGTCGAGCAGTTGCAGGAAGAGATCCTGGATGTTGCGGTGAGCCTTTTCCAGTTCGTCGAACAGCAGCACCTGGAACGGCTGGATCCGCACCGGGTCGATCAGCCGGGCAGGGCGCTCGGCCGGGGCGTTCGCCGAGCCGACCAGCATCTCGAACGAGTGGTAGTCGGTGAACTCCGACATGTCGAAGCGCAGCATGCGCCGGTCGCTGCCGAAGAAGAACTCCGCCAGCGCGCGCGCCATCTCGGTCTTGCCGACCCCGGTCGGGCCGACAAACAGGAACGAGCCAACCGGCTTGCCGGTGTCGTGCAGCCTCGCCTTGTAGAAGGCGATCATCTCGACCACGGCTTCGATCGCGATTTCCTGGCCGATGATGCGCTCGCGGAACCAGTCGCGGATTTCCGATGCCGACTTGCCTTCGGAGCGCGACACCACGAACAGCGGCAGACCGCTGTGGATGGCAAAGACCTTTTCGACGAACAGCGGCGTGATGGTGCCGTCCTCGCCGATGGCGAGCTTCTGGTCACGATAGTCACGCACCTTGCCGAGCAGATCGAGGGCGGGACCAGGTCCGGCATTTGCGGTATGGAAGGTATTGCAGAGCTCGAACAGGCGATCGCGCGGCTCGGGATCGATTGCGAGCGTCATCGCGGCCGCTTCGCGGTCCACGATCGCGCGCAACTCGGCGGCCGGCAGCGTTTCGATCCGGACGATCTCGAACAGCGAAACGAACTTCGGGAAACGGTGCATCTCCTGGATTTGCTCGGCGGTCGCCTCGCTGATCAGTCGCAGCCGTCCATCTGCCAGGCGGGGACGCATCGCGTCGAGCAGGTTCGCCTTGCTCTGCATGGTCGTGCCGACCGTCGGCAGGTTCCAGACGTCCACGATGTTGAGCACGACGTTGGACTGCTCGCACTCCGTCATCAGGCGCGTGAGCTTGGATTCCCACTCGCCGAGATAACGGGTGCCCGACATGATCTGGGCAGTGGTCATCCGGCGGATGCCGGCATAGGCCTTCGCCTCGATCTGCTGGGCGACGCCTTCCAGCACCGCGGTCTTGCCGACACCCGGCGGTCCGACCAGGATCACGGACTTGTTGGCCGACAGCGCGTCCAGCGCGGCCTCGATTTCGGCGTCGCGGAACAGCGGTGCACGGGCGCGCTGCGCGGCCTCGGCGAAATCCTGCCCCTCTTCGAGAACGCTGCCGTATTCCATAAGGGCCAGATTTCTGAGCGCTCCTGAGCACTCCTTATTTGCCCGGAATTATGGCAGAAAAGATTTGACGACGACAATTGCTCCCGGCCGGAGAGGGCCGTTTATCGCGGGATGCGCCATGGCCGACGCCTTCATCTACGATCACGTGCGCACGCCGCGCGGGCGCGGCAAGGCCGACGGCTCGCTGCATGAGGTGACCGCGCTCAACCTGGCGGCGCAGACGCTCGCGGCGGTGAAGGACCGCAACGCGCTCGATCCGGCGCTGGTCGACGACGTCGTGCTGGGCTGCGTCGATCCGGTCGGCGAGGCGGGCGGCGACATCGCACGGGCGGCCGCGCTGCTGGCCGACTACGGCAACGGCGTGCCGGGGGTGCAGATCAACCGGTTCTGCGCATCCGGGCTCGACGCGGTGAACTTCGCCGCCGCCGAGATCATGGCGGGCCAGCACGAGATGACGATCGGCGGCGGCGTCGAATCCATGAGCCGGGTCGGCATCGGCGCCTCGGGCGGAGCCTGGCCGATGGATCCGTCGCTGGCGGTCAAAACCTACTTCATGCCGCAGGGCATCTCGGCCGACCTGATCGCCACCAAGTACGGCTTCTCCCGCGACGACTGCGACGCCTATGCGGTCGAGAGCCAGAAGCGCGCGGCGGCCGCCTGGAACGACGGCCGCTTCGCCCGTTCGGTGATCAAGGTCAGGGACGTCAACGGCATTACGCTGCTTGGATCGCGACGAGCACATGCGGCCCACGACCACCATGCAGTCGCTCGGCCAGCTCAAGCCGTCGTTCGTGCAGATGGGGACGCTCGGCGGCTTCGATGCGGTCGCCACGCAGGCGCATCCCGAGATCGAGGCGGTCAATCACGTGCACCACGCCGGCAATTCGTCCGGCATCGTCGACGGCGCGGCCGCGGTGCTGATCGGCAGCAAGGATGCGGGCGAAGCGGCCGGCCTGAAGCCGCGCGTGAAGATCAAGGCCTTCGCCAATATCGGCTCGGAGCCGGCGATCATGCTCACCGGCCCGGTCGACGTGACCGAGAAGGTGCTGCGCAAGGCCGGCATGACGCTCGACGATATCGATTTGATCGAGATCAACGAGGCGTTCGCCTCGGTCGTGCTGCGCTATCTGCAGGCGTTCGATCTCGATTCCGCGCAAGGTCAACGTCAATGGCGGCGCGATCGCGATGGGCCATCCGCTCGGCGCCACCGGCGCCATGATCCTCGGCATCGTGATCGACGAGCTCGAGCGTCGCGGCCTCGCCACCGCGCTGGTGACGCTGTGTATCGGCGCCGGCATGGGCACCGCCACCATCATCGAGCGGGTGTGACGTATGATAATGAATTCCGGCCGTGCGGTTCCCCTCCCCCCGCGAAGCGGTGGGGAGGGGTTAGGGGTGGGGGGCTGCTCTTGAAAGAGCAGGCGCGCAGAAAGGATGCACGCGTTCCTCGCTCCCGTGGGCTGCGGCGCGCCATGACGGTAGCCGAGCGCAAACTGTGGAACGCGCTGCGCGTAGTGCCAATCGATGGCACGCATTTTCGCCGCCAGGCGACCATCGGTCCATACTTCGCGGATTTCGCCTGCCACCAGACGAAGCTCGTGATCGAGGTAGATGGCGGCACTCATGGCGAGGACAACCAAATGGCAGCTGACATGCGACGAACCGCTTTCTTGATGTCGCATGGCTATCGCGTGCTTCGCTTCTGGAACAATGACGTACTAAGAAATGTGGAGGGCGTCATGACGGCCATCCATGACGCAATTGACGAGCGGCGACGCTCTGCCCCCCACCCCTGACCCCTCCCCACCGCTTCGCCGGGGGAGGGGGACCGAAACACCGTGCGTGCCGCAAGTGAGACGTGCGTGCCGCAAGTGAGAAGTGAGATAACGAAATGCCGAAGATCGATATCGCCAGTCTGAAAGTTGAAGCGACCACTGGTTACCCGGAGCCGTTCCGGCAGGCGGTGGCGGGACGTTCGCGCAAGCGGCTGGGCAATGCCGTCGGCCTCGATCAGTACGGCGTCAATCTCACGACGCTCAAGCCGGGCGCGTGGTCGTCGCAGCGCCATTGGCACGCCGCCGAAGACGAATTCATTTATGTGCTCGAAGGCGAACTCGTGCTGTGCGAGGACTCGGGCGAGACCGTACTCAGGCCCGGCGATGCGGCGGGATGGAAGGCCAATGCGCCGAACGGCCATTGCCTGATCAATCGTAGCAACCGCGACGCCGTTTATCTCGAAATCGGCACGCGGGCGAAGGGCGATCAGATTGACTATCCTGATATCGACATGCGCGCCGAGAAGGACGCGACCGGCACGCACTTCCTGCACAAGTCGGGCGAGCCATATCCGAAAGCTGAGGTGAGGTGGATGCCCTATAGCAATTTCAAGTTCGATACCGACGCCGACGGCATCGCGCTCGTCACCTGGGACGCGCCCGGCCGTTCGATGAATGTCATCGACGACAAGGTCATCGAGGAACTGTCCGCCATCATCGAGCAGGTCGCGGCCGATGCCGCCATCAAGGGCGCGGTCATCACGTCCGCGCAAGGAGGCGTTCTGCGCTCGGCGCCGATCTGACCATGCTGGAGACCTTCGGCCGCCGCTATGCCGAGGCGGCGAGGCCCGCGGCGAGGAAGCCGCCGCGAGCTGCTGTTCGAGGAGAGCCGCAAATGGTCGCTGCTGTGCCGCCGCCTCGAGACCAGCGGCAAGCCGTGGGTGGCGGCGATCAACGGCACGGCGCTCGGCGGCGGCTTCGAGCTTTGCCTCGCCTGCCATCATCGCATCGCCGCCGACAATCCGACGCACCCGCGTCGGCCTGCCGGAAGTCAAGGTCGGACTGTTTCCCGGCGCCGGCGGCACGCAGCGCATCGCCCGGATGATGCCGCCTGCCGACGCCCTGCAGTTGCTGCTCAAGGGCGACCCGCTTCGACGTCGCGCGCGCCAAGGCGATGAAGCTCATCGACGCGGTCGTGCCGCCGGCCGAACTGATCGCCAGCGCCAAGGCCTGGATCAAGACCGTCGGCAAGGCCAAGGCGCCCTGGGACGAAGAGGGCTTCCAGCTCCCCGGCGGCGCCGTCTATTCCAAGGCCGGCATGGCGATGTTTCCGGCCGCCAACGCGATCTACCGGCGCGAGACCTTCGACAATTATCCGGCCGCGCGCGCCATCATGCAGGTGGTCTACGAGGGTCTGCAGCTGCCGATGGACTTGGCGCTGCGGGTCGAGTCGCGCTGGTTCGCCAAGATCCTGCGCTCGCCGCGAAGCGGCCGCGATGATCCGCACCCTGTTCGTCTCGATGCAGGAGCTCAACAAGGGCGCGCGCCGGCCGGCGAACGTGCCGCCCGCCACGCTCAAGAAGATCGGCATCCTCGGCGCGGGCTTCATGGGCGCCGGCATCGCCTATGTCACCGCGCAGGCCGGCCTCGACGTGGTGCTGATCGACCGCGACCAGGCAGCGCCGACAAGGGCAAGGCGCATTCCGACAAGCTGATCGGCCGATCAGGTCAGCAAGGGCCGCGCCAGCGACCGCCGAGCGCGACGGCGCTGCTCGCGCGCATCACGCCGACCGCCGACTACGGCGCGCTCAAGGGCTGCGACCTCGTCATCGAGGCGGTGTTCGAGGACCGCAAGGTCAAGGCCGAGGCCATCGCCAAGGCCGAGGCGGTGATCGGCCAGAGCGCGGTGTTCGGCTCCAACACCTCGACGTTGCCGATCACCTCGCTGGCCGCAGCTGTCGCAAGCGGCCGACGAATTTCATCGGCATGCATTTCTTCTCGCCGGTCGAGCGCATGATGCTGGTCGAGATCATCCTGGGCAAGGAGACCGGCGACGAGGCGCTGGCGGTCGCGCTCGACTATGTGCGGGCGATCAGCAAGACGCCGATCGTGGTCAACGATTCGCGCGGCTTCTACACCTCGCGCGTGGTCGGCACCTATCTGCGCGAAGGCCACCTGATGCTGACGGAAGGCGTGCCCGCCGCGATGATCGAGAATGTCGGCGCGCATGGCCGGCATGCCGGTCGGCCCGCTGTCGCTCAACGACGAGGTCGCGGTCGATCTCGCCTGGAAGATCCTGAAGGCGACCGAAGCCGATCTCGGCGCCGCCGCGGTCGATCCGCCGGCAGAAGGCGCTGCTGGAGGAGATGGTGGAGAAGCGCGGCCGGCTCGGCCGCAAGAACGGCAAGGGCTTCTACGACTATCCGCAGGGCGGGCCGAAGCGGCTGTGGCCCGGGCTCGCCGATCTGCAGCCGCGCAAGCTCGCGCCCGACACGCATCGACGTCGCGCGAGCTCAAGCACCGCCTGCTCGGCATCCAGGCGCTGGAGACGGCGCGCTGCTTCGAGGAAGGCGTGCTCACCGACGTGCGCGAGGCCGATGTCGGCTCGATCCTCGGCTTCGGCTTCGCGCCGTATTCCGGGCGGCACGCTGTCCTACATCGACATGATGGGGACGAAAGCATTCGTCGCCCTGTGCCGGAAGCTCGAAGCGTCCTACGGGCCGCGCTTCGCGCCCGCGCAACTGCTCGTCGAGATGGCCGCCAAGCGGCGAGACCTTCTACGGCCGCTTCGCCGGCCGCGCCCGCGCGGCGTAGGCACTTTGCCGCGGGCGTGTGCGACCTCGCGTTTCCGGCCCGAACCGTGGGCTGAGGACAGGCGATGATCAGGGCGGCTGCCGTCATTGCTCTTTCACACAGCCCGCGTGTAAGGTCGCGCCCTTTCGCGCCCGGACACCCGCATGGCCCGTGACCAAGTCGACATGACGCCGATCGAAACGCGCGACGAACTCGTCGCGTGGTTCGAGGCGGGCAACAAGCCGAAGGCGCAGTTCCGCATCGGCACCGAGCACGAGAAATTCGCCTTCACGGTCGAAGGCCACCGGCCCGTCCCCTACGAGGGCCGGCGCAGCATCCGTGCGCTGCTCGACGGCATGCAGCACCTGCTCGGCTGGGAGCCGATCATCGAGAACGGCAACATCATCGGCCTGTTCGACGTGACCGGCGGCGGCGCGATCTCGCTCGAGCCCGGCGGCCAGTTCGAGCTGTCGGGCGCGCCGGTCGAGACCGTGCACCAGACCTCGACCGAACTGATGGCGCATCTCGCGCAGCTGCAAGGAGATTGCGCGAGCCGCTGCGGCATCGGCTTCCTCGGGCTCGGCATGACGCCGACCTGGACCCGCGCCGAGATGCCGATCGATGCCGAAGGGCCGCTACAAGATCATGACGGCCTACATGCCGAAGGTCGGCACGCTCGGCCTCGACATGATGTACCGCACCTGCACGGTGCAGACGAACCTCGACTTCTCCTCCGAAGCCGACATGGTGAAGAAGCTGCGCGTCTCGCTCGCGCTGCAGCCGGTCGCGACCGCGCTGTTCGCCAATTCGCCGTTCACCGAAGGCAAGCCGAACGGCTTCCTGTCGTTCCGCTCGCGAAATCTGGCGCGACACCGACAACGACCGCGCCGGCATGCTGCCGTGGGCGTTCGAGCCCGGCATGGGCTTCGAGCGCTAGGTCGACTACGCGCTCGACGTGCCGATGTATTTCGTCAAGCGCGGCGACAGCTACATCGACGTCGCCGGCAAATCGTTCCGCGATCATCTGGCCGGCAAGCTCGATCCCCGGCGAGCGCGCCACCATCTCCGACTGGGCCAACCACATCTCGACGATCTTTCCGGAGGTGCGGCTCAAGCGCTATCTCGAAATGCGCGGCGCCGACGGCGGCCCGTGGCGGCGACTGCCGGCGCTGCCGGCCTTTTGGGTCGGCCTGCTCTATGACGACGCCGCGCTCGATGCCGGCTGGGAGATCGTCAAGGACTGGACCGCGGAGGAGCGGCAGAAGCTGCGCGACGATGTGCCCACGGCTCGGCTTCAAGGCGGAAGATCCGCGGCCAGAGCATGCTCGATCTCGCCACCGTGACGCTGCGCCTCGCCCGGCAGGGGCTTGCCCGCCGCGCGCGGTTCGATGCGAACTGGACATGACGAAACGCGCTACCTGCGGCCGCTGCAGGATTTCGTCGCGCGCGGCATCACGCCGGCCGAAGAACTGCTGGAGAAATTCCACGGTCCGTGGAACGGCAGCGTGATGCCGGTCTTTACCGAATACGCTTATTAGAGCGTGTGTCTTACCTGATCGTCTTCGCAGTTTCGGCGATGACCGGCCGCCAGATTTGCTGCTGCTCGCGAATAAAGTTCGTCAGCTCCGCCGGCGTCATCGGATTGCTGTAGGTGCCGAGTTCGTCGAGGCGCTTGTTCAATTCGGGATTGGCCAGCACCTTGCGCAGATCGTCGCCGATCTTGCCCGCGATCCCCGCCGGCGTTCCGGGCGGCGCCATCAGCGCCATCCACCCGAGGGCCTGAAAGCCAGGCAGCGTCTCCGCCACCGCCGGCACTTCCGGGAAGGTGCGAATGCGCTTGGCGCTCGTGACCGCCAGCAGTTTGAGCTGACCGCCGTCGATGGCGCCGCGGATGCTCGCAAGTGCGTCGATGTCGACCTGGACGCGGCCGCTCAGGACGTCGGGCAGCGCCCGCCCGCCGCCGGTGTAGTGCACCAACGTGAATTGCGTGCCGGTGGCGCTGCGCAGCCATTCGCCCGCCAGGTGCAGGATGCTGCCGCGATTGCCAGCCGCAACATTGAACTCGCCGGGCTTGCTCTTGAGGAGCGCGATCAGCTCGGACAGCGTATTCACGCCGAGCGCAGGAGTGACGGCGATTCCGAGGGGCTGTTCGCCGACGAAGCCGATCGGCACGAAGTCGCGCACCAGGTCGACCGGATAGTCCTTTTGCAGCTCCGGCAGTGCGATGAAATTCGACGCCAGCGCCATATAGAGCGTATGGCCGTCCGGTGTTGCAGGCGCGACCGCCTTGATGGCGACGGCGCCAGCGCCGCCGGGCTGGTTGAACACGATCACTTGTTGACCCCACAGCCGGGTCAGGTGGTCGGCGACCACCCGGCTGATGATATCGGGCGAAGCGCCCGCGCCCACGGAGGTCACGATCTTCAACGGGCCGCTCGGAAAGTTCTGTGCGCGTGCGTGGCCCATTGTGAGCAGGAGGCTTGTGCCGCCGGCGAGCAGCGACCGGCGCGTCAGTTCGCCACGACATTGCTTCATGATGCTCTCCCGGATTCTGCAGCCCGCCGTCGCGACGGCATCCCGTGGATGGAGAAGCAATTTAGCAAGGTTCTGCGCTCCGGTCAGTGGTGCTAACTCCGTATCGGCGCATTGCGTCGATTCGCGCAGTGCAATGATTCGGGAATGACGAACGGGGCGACCGCATGCCGCAAAAGGCGTCGACCCCGCTTCCGCCCCCGCGCGGGAATTCTTATGATTGGGCCGCCAAGCCGCATGTCCGGCACGGCGACCATAACAAGGCTCATCGCAGCCGCATAATCAGACGCGATCATCGCGTAGAGGAGGAAACGACAATGCACCACCGTTCGACGCGCACTCTTGCCACGCTGGCCGGGTTCGTTGTTGCGGCATTCGCCGCCGTCCAGCTCGTTCCGCAAGCCTCCGGCCAGTCCGGTCCCGGTTGGGTCACGCTGGTCGATGGCAAGACCATGGGAGATTGGGATCAGATCGGCGAAGCCAACTGGCGGATCGAAGACGGCGCGCTGGTCGCCGACAAGGGCAAGGCGGCGCACCTGGTCACCAAGAACAAGTACAAGGACTTCCAGATTTACGCCGAGTTCTGGGCGAGCGACGACGCCAACAGCGGCATTTTCATCCGCTGCGCCGATCCGAAGCAGATCGGCGCGAAGACCTGCTACGAAGTGAACATTTTCGATCAGCGCAAGGATCCGACCTATGGCACCGGTTCGATCGTCAATTTCGCCGAGGTCAATCCGATGCCGAAGGCCGGCGGCAAATGGAACACGTTCGAGATCACCGCCAAGGGCCGGCAGATCACCGTCATGCTCAACGGCCAGAAAACCGTCGACCTCAACAACGGCATGTTCGAGGAAGGGCCGTTCACGCTGCAATATGCCTCGGGCGTGGTGAAGTTCCGCAAGGTGGCGGTCAAGCCGCTCTAGCGGCTCTTCTGTACGCGGCGGCGCTACGTCGTCAGCTCAAATACGAGACCGGGCGGCCGGATTTCCGGTCGCCCGTTCGTTTGTCGCGGCGGCACAAGGTTGGCCCTGATGGGCGGGTCATTCGGCCTTGGCGCCGACGGCGCGCACCACCTTGCCGAACTTTTCGGTTTCGGTGGTCATGAACGCCGTAAACTCGGCTGGCGACGCCGATGACAGCGCCGTGGCGCCCTGGTCGGCGATCGCCTTGACGATGTCGGGGCTGCGGGTGGCCTGGGTGAAGGCGGCGTGCAGCTTGCCGATCGCCGCGTCCGGCGTGCCGGCGGGCGCGACGAGCCCGAACCAGGCGTCGAGCGCGAGCCCGTCGAATCCGGCTTCCTTGGTCGTCGGGATGTCCGGAAGAACCGGCATACGCTGTTCTGCGGTCACGGCGATGGCGCGCACCTTGCCGGACTGCAGGAGCGGCAGGATCGAGGCATATGCGACGAAGAAGAAATCGACCCGGCCGGCGGCAAGATCGACGCCTGCGGGCCCGGCGCCGCGGTAGGGCACGTGCACCATCGGCGCGCCGGTGCGGGCTTTCAGCATTTCGCCGAGCAGGTGGCCGCTCGCGCCGGTGCCCTGCGAGGCGAAGCTCAGGCCCCCGGGCTTCGTCTTGGCCAGCGCCACGAGCTCCGGCAGCGTCTTTGCCGGGCTGTCGGCCGGGATCGCCAGCACCTGCGGGAAGCTCCACATCAGCGTGATCGGCTTGAAGTCCTTGACGGGATCGTACGCAAGCGACGGATACAGCGCGATATTTGCGGCGTGCGTGCCCGCATTGGCCTGCAGCAGGGTGTGCCCGTCCGGCAGCGCCTGCTTGACCGTCGTCGCGGCGATCGAGCCGCCGCCGCCGCCGCGCGACTCCATCACGAACACCTGACGGGTACTGTCGCTGACTTTCCTGGCGACCAGCCGCTGCAAATTGTCGGCGCTGGCGCCCGGCGTAAACGGCACCACGATCGTGATCGGCCGCGACGACAGCAGCTCGGCGGCGACCTGGCCGGCGGCAACTGCGCCGATCAGAAGAACGGGAACGAGCAACGCTGTCCTGCCAACCGGTGTCATTCGGCCTTCCTCCCGCTCTCTACGTGCCGGCGAAGAATTCTTCGCGCGTCTTCGACGGTCTTCTCGCGATCTTCTGCGCGCCGCACAGGACGCAGGATGTGACACCCGCCCGGCGGCGGCAAGGCACCCCGGCGCAGGGCTATTCTGCGGCCGGCGGGCGGGCGATGATCTCCCTCGCCTCCGGGTTGACCGCCTCGCCGGCACGGACGGGCTTGCTCAACGGCTCCTGCACCATCGTGGTGCGCAACAGGTCCCTGCCGGCGGCGATGCCCTCGGCCTGCTGCAGCGCGAGCCGGTCGAGATCGCGGCCGCGCACGAACTCCGCGATCGCAGCCGCGCGCTCGGGATCGAGGCCGAGCGCTTCGAGGGCGCTGCGGCCGAACACCAGCGCCGACTCGTAGGTCTCGCGCACCTCGAAGTTTACGCCCTTGTCGATGAGCTGCAGGCTGTGCCGCCGGTCGAACGAGCGCACGTAAAGCTGCATGCCGGGAAATTCGGTGCGGACCAGGTCGACGATGCGGCTCGCGTGCTCGCGGTTGTCGACGCAGACCGCGACCAGGCGGGTCTCGGCGGTGCTGGCGGCGCGCAGCACGTCGAGGCGCGTGCCGTCGCCGTAGTAGACCCGGAAGCCGAAGCGCGCCGCTTGCTGGATCATCTCCGGGTCGTTGTCGATGATGGTAACCTCGATGCCTTCGGCCAGCAGGCACTGCGAGACGATCTGGCCGAACCGTCCCCAGCCGATGACCAGCACCGAGCCCTGGGCGTCGGAGAAATCGTCGGGTTCCTGTTCGTCGGTCCGGGCAGCCCGTTGCAGCAGCTTCTCGGTCGCCGTCGCGACCAGCGGACCGAGCAGCATGGTGATGGCGGCGATCGCGGTCACGATGCTGGCCTCGCGCGCGTCGAGGATGCTCAGCGCTGCGCCGAGCGGAATCAGCACGAACGCGAACTCGCCCGCACCGGTGAGGATCGAGCCGGCGCGCAGCGAATCGCCGCGATGCGTGCAGGTGGCGCGGAATAGCAGCCAGACGATCGAACGCTTTGAACACCGTGACGGCCACGGCCGCCGCGAGAATGAGCCAGAGGTTGGCGCGCACGACCGACATGTCGATGGTCATGCCGATGCCCATGAAGAACAGCGCCAGCAGCAGGCCGCGGAACGGCTCGATGTCGGCCTCCAGCTCGTGCCGGTAGTTCGATTCGGCGAGCAGCACGCCGGCGAGAAATGCGCCGAGCGCCATCGACATGCCGGCCTGCTGCATCAGGAGCGATGCGCCGAGCACGACGAGCAGCGCTGCCGCAGTCATCACCTCGCGCGAGCCGGTCTGCGCCAGCAGCCGGAAGAACGGATTGAGCAGGTAGCGGCCGGCCACGACGATCAGCCGCGATGGCGCCCGCGATCCATGCCACCGCGCGCAGTCCATCGGTCAGCCCCGCGGGCGTGCCGTGCGCTGCCCGGGCGCGAGCAGCGGCAGCGCGGCCAGCAGCGGCACCACCGCCATGTCCTGGAACAGCAGGATGGCGAAGGCGCGCTGGCCGTAGACTTGCTGGAGCTGCCCGCGCTCCTCCAGGATCTGCAGCGCGATCGCGGTCGCCGACATGGCGAGCGCGAGCCCGGCGACCACCGCGCCGCGCCAGTCGAGCAGCCCGCAGAAATACGCGATGCCGCCGATCGCGGCCGCCGTCAGCGCAAGCTGCGCGGCGCCGAGCCCGAAGATGTCGCGCCGCATGGCGACGAGACGGCCAGCTCCAGCTCGAGCCCGATCAGGAACAGCAGCATCACGACGCCGAGCTCGGAAACCGGGACGATGCTCTCGGGCGTCCCGAACGCCGCGAGGCCATACGGGCCGATCACGATGCCGGCCACCAGGTAGGCGACGATGGCGGAGAGGCCGAGCCGGCGCGCGATCGGCACGCTCAGGACCGCGGCCGCGAGCAGGACCAAACCGAGTGTCAGGAAACCGAAATCGCCGTGCTGTTGAGCCATGAGAGGGGTCCGTGCCGTCGTGCGGTGTTTGCGTTGCGGTTGCCGGCTTCTTTATCAGTGCCGCGAACTCGATTCGCTCCCTCTCCCCGGAGGGGAGAGGGTTGGGGTGAGGGGGTACTGTACTCTCGATGGACCTTAACCCCTCAACCCCACCCCTCTCCCTGTGGGAGAGGGAGCAGACCGAGCCCGGCTCAAGAGCGTCGATCAATATGAAGGCTGGTATAAGACGTGGATGCCCGCGCAGACAGGTTGCACAGCCTACACAAGCCGGTTGCGAGCGCGGGCATGACGAAGTCAGGCATTCCGAGCGCAGGTATGACAGTCTGGAGGGCAATGCGTGGCGCGTTGATCGCATTAATTGTCGCGATCTCGCCCGCGCTCGGCCAAGTGGGAACCGACCGCCCGGGCGGCGACTATGCCAGCGTCCCGCTGCGCTCGGGCGACCCGGCGCAGTGCGCGGCGCGCTGCGAGCGCGATCAGCGCTGCGTCGCCTGGGCGTTCTCATACCCGCTCACCGAAAGCACGATCGCGACGTGCTGGCTGAAGTCGAAGGTCACGCCGCGGGTCGATGCGGCGTGCTGCGTGTCCGGTGTGCGCGGCACCGGCGTGATCGAGCCGAAGAACGGACTGATCGAGTTCGGCGTCGACCGCTATGGCGGCGACCTGCGCCACTTCGAGATGCCGGCGGGCGCGACCGGCGAGTTCTGTCAAAAGGCCTGCGAGGCGGAGGCGGCTTGTCGTGCCTTTACGTATGTGCGCCCCGGGTATCTCGGCCAGGCGGCGGTCTGCTACCTGAAGAACCACATCACGCGGCCGGTGCGCAAACCCTGTTGCCTCGCCGGCGTGGTGCGGTAGGACCGAGTTCAGTGGCCGTGCCGGATCGTAGGGCGCAATGCGCTGCGCTTATTGCGCCCTACGCCCTACTCGCTGGTCGCGAGTTGTGAGTGGCCGCTCGTGACCGCATCTCGGCCATTCACCGATCAATTTTGCGGCACTGCACGGCAGCGTTCTCGCCCGCGACGGTGTGGTACTGTAATTGGCTTGGCCCTAGGAGGGGAACCCATGAAACGGCGCGAGTTCGTCGCGTTGCTTGGCGGTGCAGCAACGTGGCCGCTTGCGGCACAGGCGCAACAGCCGGTGATCGGATTCGTCAGCGCTCGATCCCCCAGCGAATCCGCATCGGTCGTGGCCGCTTTCCGGCAAGGACTCGGCGAGGCTGGCTATTCGGAAGGCCAGAACGCCCACATCGCGTTTCGTTGGGCGGAAGGGCAATACGATCGGTTGCCATCGCTCGCAGCTGACCTGGTGGATCGGCAGGTCGCGGTGATCGCGGCGTTCGGTCCGCCGGCCGCTCTGGCTGCCAAGGCTGCGACCTCGACGATCCCCATCATCTTTGGCGTCGGCGTGGATCCACTCGCGGTGGGACTCGTCGCCAGCATCAATCGTCCTGGCGGGAATGTTACGGGCGCGACCTTTTTCTCGGCGCCGCTGGCCGAAAAGCGCTTCGGGGTGCTGCGCGAACTCTTGCCGAAAATGGAGCTGTTGGCCTTCCTGATGAATCCGGAATATCCCGACATTCAAAGTCAGGTGAAAATTTTGGAAGCCACGGCGGGCGCGCTTGGCCAGCGGCTTGCCGTCCTCCCGGCCGCCACCGTCGAGGAGATCGACGCCGCCTTCGCTTCGATGGCCCAGCACCGGGCCAACGCTCTGATGGTCGCCGGCGATCCGTTTTTCGATGCCAACCGTAGACACATCGTTGCCTCGGCCGCGCGACAGGCCGTGCCTGCGATCTATCACTGGCGCGAATATGTTGTTGGCGGCGGGCTGATGAGCTACGGCGCCAGCATCGGCGACGCTTATCGGCAGGCGGGGATTTATGCCGCCCGGATTCTGAAAGGCGAGAAGCCGGCGGAACTGCCGGTCGTGCAGCCGACCAAATTCGACATGGCGATTAATCTCAAGACCGCCAAAGCGCTTGGACTTGTCGTGCCGGCAACGCTGCTTGCGCTCGCCGACGAGGTGATCGAGTGAGTGTCGGCTGCGGTGGTGGGGACCGAGGCTGTAATCATAGATGTGACGGCTCTAGGTGGATTGCAGCGCAGCGAAATCCTCACCGTTATTCGATGACCTCGTTGGCGCGCACCTGCAATGTCTGTGGAATGTCCACTCCGATGGCCTTTGCCGTCTTCAGATTGATCACCAACTCGAACCCGGTGGCGGCCTGCACCGGCAGGTCGGCGGGCTTGGTACCCTTGAGGATGCGGTCCACATAGGTCGCTGCTTGTCTATATTGATCAGACAAGACGACGCCGTAGGACAAGAGCCCGCCGCTCTCCGGATAGAGGCGGTAGGAATGGATCGAGGGCAGGCGGTGACGGAGTGTGGCGGTTGCAATCACGCTGCGGTGGTTGACCGCGAGGTTGCTCGGTAAAACGATCACACCCCCGTTCGGCGCCCGCGCGAAGGCACCGAGTGCTCCTTCGATCTCGGCGGCGTTGCTCGCAGGCGTTGGCGTTACCTCGACCCCGAGCTTCGGCGCCAGTTCGTTGATCACGCGCAGGTAATGGGTCCAGGCCGGATGGTCGGGGTTCTGCAGGACCGCCACGCGGCTCATGGAGGGCGCCGCCTCTTTCAGCATTTCCAGCCATTTACCGGCGAAACTGTGCTCGAATATCGTGAAACCGGTGATGTTACCTCCAGGTTTCGCAATGCTAGCGACGAAGCCGTCCGCGACCGGATCCGTGACCATAACAAACACGATCGGAGTGGTGCGGGTCAGGCGATGCAGCGCTGCCAACGCTGGCGCGCCTGTTGCGACAATCACATCCGGATAGAGTCCGACCAGCCGGGCAGCATCGGTTCTGATCTGGTCAGGATTCAGGAGCGACCAGTTGTACACGACGCGAACATTACGTCCCTCGATCCAGCCGAATTCGCGAAGCGCGTCGCGGAATGCTCCTAGACGAGATGGCGCGTCGGGGTCGCTGGCATGGCCGCCGATCCACGCCACGACGAGTGGCATAGCCTGCTGCGCGCGCGCAGCGAGCGGCCACGCTGCCGCCGCACCGCCAAGCAAAGTGATGAACTCACGTCGCCGCATACGAACAAATCCGGGTGGGCGATGGAAGCAATCTAGCAGTATTCGACGGCTTGGTCAGGGGTACTTCAGCTCCGCCGCAGACATTGCCGTGTGACCCCATTTCACCAGTCGCGGTTTCCTGTTTTGATGGCCGGACTGAACATCGAAAGCACCCTGAGATTCGGATATGCGGCGACGCGATTTCATTTCAGGTATGGCCGGATCGGCGGCGGCGTGGCCCCAGGCGGCGCGTGCACAGCAGGCCGAGCGGATGCGGCGCGTCGGCGTGCTCATGCCGGGCGCCGCCGACAATGCGCGGGAGCAGGCGCGCGTCAGGGCCTTCGTTGAGGCGCTCGAGCCGCTGGGCTGGACGCTCGGACGCAATCTGCAGATCGACGCGCGCTGGGCCGCAGGCGACGCCGAGGTCGTTCACCGGCACGCAGTCGAACTGGCGGCATCCGCGCCCGACGTCGTTCTGGCGACCACCAATCAGGCGGTGAGGCCGTTGCGGCAGGCAACCCGCACCGTGCCGATCGTGTTCGTGCTGGCAATCGACTCGGTCGGCGCCGGAGACATTGCGAGCCTGGCACGGCCGGGCGGCAACGCCACCGGTTTCCTGCTGTTTGAATACAGCATCAGCGGAAAATGGCTTGAGCTGCTCAAGGAGATCGTGCCCGGCGTGATGCGGGTGGCGGTTTTCAGGGACACAATCACGACTGCCGGGATCGGCCAGTTCGCTGCAATTCAGGCGGTATCGCCGTTCTTCAGGGTGGAGGTGAGTCCGGTCGACGCGCGCGACGAAGGCGAGATCGAGCGGGCTCTGGCTGCGCTCGCGCGTGAGCCCCATGGCGGGATGATCGTGACGGCGAGCGTCGCGGCGGGGCTGCACCGTGATTTGATCGTCGGGCTGGCTGCGCGCCACCGGCTGCCCGCCGTCTACTCTGCCAGCCACTTTGTCTCTGTCGGCGGCCTGCTGTCCTACGGGCCCGACCTCATGGCCCAGTATCGGCAGGCTGCGGGCTATGTCGATCGCATCTTGCGGGGCGAGAAGCCGGCCGATCTGCCGGTGCAGGCGCCCACCCGGTACGAGTTGTCGATCAACCTGAAGACGGCAAAAGGACTTGGCCTGTCCGTGCCGCCAATGCTGCTCGCCCGCGCCAACGAAGTGATCGAATGAGACGCCGCGAATTCATCGCGGCCCGTCACAGCGGTTCTGGTCGCCATCAGCCCGAAAGCAGACTCGTTATGCTCGTTGTAAACTTTGTTCACTCATGACCCGTTGGCGACGTGCCTTGGCAATGCCAGTTTCAATGCCGCGTAAGGACCGACAATGACGCGAAGCCGTCGCAAGCCGAGGCGAACGCAGCTTGAGCGCCGGAACGAGACCCAGGCCGCGATCCTGTCAGCGGCGATCGATCTCCTGGCAGAGCATGGTTATGCCTCCTTTAGCGCCAGCCGCGTTGCTGCTCGGGCCCGTGTGTCGCGTGGTGCGCTGGAGCACTATTTCCCCAAGAAGAACGACCTCATTTCGGCCGCGACGCGGTATGCTATGCGGGAGGCGGTGGAGCATGCACAGTTGCTCGCCCGCACCGCCGACGAATTGACCGATCCAGTTGCCAAGTTCCTCAAGGACTCCGAGCATTTTTTCTTCCGGCCGAGCTATCAAGCGATGATTGAGATCATGATCGCGGCCCGCTCAGATCGCGCGTTGGGGCGCGTCATCAATCCGATCGTGTTGGAGGCGCGCGAGACGCTTAACGGCATCTGGGTCGACACGCTCGGTGCCGCCGGTTATCCGCGCCCCAATGCTCAACGGTTTATCGAACTCACCCATTATTTGCTGCGCGGTATTTTTCTTGTCGCCACTTGGCTGCCGTACCGTATCGATCGATCTGAAATCGTCGAGGTCTGGCGCGCGTTCGCGCCCGCCGTTCTGCAGCCGAACCGGCCGGCCGGTCGCCGCAGCCGCGTCCGCAGGCGCTCGCTCACTCAGCCGTAATTCGCATCGGGCAAAGCGTTGAACCTACAAGGAGTTGTGCCGGTAAAAACAAGGAATGATGCTTGTAAGTTTGACTGTGGCCGGCGGTTGTGCTGAAGTCCGCCGCAAGCAACGAGAAAAAGCGGTTGCCTTGCGCCGACCGCGAGGGAGGATTGTCATGGCGGTGCAACAGAACACCGATCATATCCAGACCACGCATATCGGCAGCCTGCCACGCCCGCACAATCTGCTCGATCTGTTAAAGACGAAGTATGCCGGACAGCCCTATGACGAGCGCCAGCTGAATTCCGTGCTCGCGCAAGCGGTCGCCGACGTCGTGCGCAAGCAGGTCGAGTGCGGCGTCGAAATCGTCACGGACGGCGAATATTCAAAGCCGGGCTTCTTCACCTACATCCGCGAGCGCTTCGACGGGTTCGAATCGCGTCCCGATCAGAAGCTGGTCATCTTCCAGCAGGAGGTTTCGGCCTTTCCCGAGTACTACGCCCAGTACTTCAAGGAAGCCATGATGGGCGGCGCCATCCTGCCCATCGTTCCGGTCGTCTGCACCGCGCCGGTGAGGTACAAAGGCGAGGCCAAGCTGCAGACCGATATCGCCAACATGAAGGAGGCCGCGAAAGCCGCTGGAGTTCCGGACCATCGCGTGTTTCTGCCGGCGACGGCGCCGTCGGGTGTTGGCGTCAACGAATATTACAAGACCGACGAAGAGTACTTTCACGCGCTTGCCGCCGAGCTGAACAAGGAATACCGCGCAATCGTCGCAGCCGGCATCTTGCTGCAGGTCGACGACCCGTTCCTGCCGGACATCTTTGTCGAGCCGGGCCTCGACGACAAGCAGATGCGGCGTCGCGCGGAGATCTACGTCGAGGCGACGAACGCTGCGCTCGGCGGGATTCCGGCCGAGCGTGTGCGTTTCCACACCTGCTACGGCATCAACGAAGGCCCGCGGCTCTATGAAGCAAGCCTGCCGCAGATCATCGAATACGTGCTGAAGGTCAACGCTGGCTCGTTCAGCTTCGAGGCCGCAAATCCGCGGCACGAGCACGAATATCATCTGTTCGAACAGGTGAAGGTGCCGGATGGAAAAGTGCTGTGCCCCGGCGTCATCACGCATGCCAGCAATATCGTCGAACATCCCGAGCTGATCGCGGAGCGGCTGATCCGCTTCGCCAAGCTGGTTGGCCGGGACAACGTCATGGCCGGGGCGGACTGCGGATTCAGTTCGCAGGCGCTGTACCGCACCGAAGTTCATCCCACGGTCGTTTGGGAAAAATTCAAGGCGATGCGGCAGGGCGCCGACATGGCCAGCAAAAAGCTCTGGAACTAGTGCGGCGGTTCAGAAGTCCGCATCATTCTTGCGTCGAGTCCAACATGCGGACTTCGGAATTGGGACACTAGCGAGTCATCAGGAGAGGTCCAATGCGTAAGGCTCTTCTCGGAATGTCCGCCACTCTGCTCGCGGCGATAGGTTTTCCGGCGTGCGCGCAAGAGATCAAAATTGGGCTCGTGGGCACATTTACCGGACCGGCGGCCGTCATCGGCAACGACATGCGTGACGCATTTGAGCTTGCGCTCGATCATCTCGATCGAAAGATGGGAGGACGAGCGGTCTCGGTCGTCTACGAAGACGATCAGCAGAAGCCGGAAATCGGCCAGCAAAAGACGGTGAAATTGATCGAAGGCGATAAGGTAGATTTCCTTACGGGCTACATCTGGTCGAACGTTCTTCTCGCTTCGCTGAAATCGGCGATCGATTCGCAGACATTCATCGTCAGCGCCAATGCCGGGCCATCGCAAATTGCCGGCGAGCAGTGCTCGCCCTGGTTCTTTTCGGCATCCTGGCAGGGTGACCAGGTTCCACAAGCCATTGGCGACTATCTGAACCAAAAAGGCGTGAAGACGACGTTCCTGATCGCGCCAAATTATGCTGCCGGCAAAGACGTCCTTGCCGGGCTCAAAGCGAATTACAAGGGGAAGGTCATCGGCGAGGAATATACGCGTTGGCCGGACCAGCTCGATTTTTCCGCCGAATTGTCCAAGGCGCGCGCGGCAAAACCGGAGGCAGTTTTCGCATTCTATCCCGGCGGCGCTGGCGTACAGTTCATGTCGCAGTATTCGCAGGCAGGTTTGAAGCAGCAGATTCCGCTTTACACCGCGTTCATGATTGATGCGCGTTCGTTGTCGCAAATGAAGGAGTTGGCGTTGGGGGTTCCTGGTGCTCAGCATTGGGTCATCGACTTGCCGAACGAGGCCAACAAGAGGTTCGTCGCGGGCTTCCGCACGAAATACCAGCGCGATCCCGCATTCTATGCCGCGCAGGCTTATGATGCGGCCTTGTTGATCGCATCTGCGGTGGGCGCCGTGAAGGGTGATGTGAGCAAGAAGGACGCGATGCGCGCCGAGATGCGGAAGGCGAACTACGCTTCGGTGCGAGGGCCCTACAAATACGGCAACAATCACTTTCCGATACAAAACTTCTATCTACAGGAAGCCATCAAGGCGCCGGATGGGCATTTCACGCTTAAGACGATCGCAACAGCTTTGACGGCACATCAAGATCGCTACCACGATCGCTGCCCAATGAAATGGTAGGCTGATCATCCGTACGGCGTCGCACTGATTGTCAAGTTGTATGCGTCCCGGGTATCTCGGGCAGGCGGCGGTCTGTTACCCGAAGGATCACATCACGCGGCCGGTGCGCAAATCCTACTGCCCATCGCGGCCCGTCACAGCGGTTCTGGTCGCTGTCAGCCCGAAGGCGGACTTGTCTTGCTTGTTGCGACCTGGTCGCTCTTGCCCCAAGCCGGACATCGTCCCAGTCCGAAGTAGTATTTCGGTGGGGCGCGAGATCGGTTAGGCTTCGGCCGCCGCTCTTGAAGCGGACGTGCCGACATCGTGGGCACCAATCGTGCCGTCGGCCCGTTGTCGATGAAATGTAGCGCAACCAGAAACACAGCAGGGGGGTCGCAATGACCGATGTTCGTCGCGTGATGAGTCCCAATCGCCGGCATTTCTTGCTTGGAAGCGCCGGTGGTGTTGCGTCGTATGCGCTGGGACTTTCACCCAGTCTGGCGCAGGCCGTGATCCCGACGGCGCGCATCATGGTCGGCTTTCCCTCCGGGCGGTCCCACCGACGTCATTGCGCGGCTGTTCGCCGAGCAGATGAAGGGTTACGCGTCTTCGACCATCGTCGAGAACCGGCCGGGTGCCGGCGGGCGCGTCGTCATGGACGTGGTGAAGAACAGTCCGGCCGATGGGTCGGTCATGGTCCTGACGCCGGCCGTCACGATGTGTCTCTATCCGCACGTCTACAAGTCGTTGAGCTACAATCCGCTGCAGGATTTCGCGCCGGTGACCACAGCGTGCACCACCGCCATGGTGTTTGCGGTCGGCCCGATGGTGCCGGCCACGGTGAAGACGCTCGCCGAATTCATCGCCTGGTGCAAGGCCAACCCCAAGCAGGCCTCCTATGGATCGCCGGGCGCGGGTTCGCCGCTGCATTTCCTCGGCGTCATGTTGTCCCGGGCGGCGAACTTCGAATATCTCCATGTTCCGTTCCAGGGAACGGCGCCCTCCATCCAGAGCCTGCTGGGCGGTCAGATCGCCTCCTGCATCTCGCCGATCGGCCCCTTCGTTCAGCACATCAAGGCCGGGACGCTGCGGGCGCTGGCAACGACCGGCGCACAGCGCAGCCCGCTGCTGGCCGATGTGCCGACCATCGCGGAGGCCGGATACCCGTCGCTCCAGTTCGCCGAGTGGTTCGGCTTTTTCGTTCCGTCAAAGACTCCCGGTGAGACCGTCGAGAGGCTCAGCAGCGTCCTGCGCGCGGCGATGCAGACCAAGGAAGTTCAGGCCGGGCTCGCCAATCAGTCGGTCGAACCCGGCGGGCTCACGCCGGCCGAGTTCGCCCGCCAGATCAAGGCCGACTACGAGCGCTGGGGGCCGATCGTGAAGGAATTCCGGATTCACGCCGGTGGATTAGCCGGGACGTTGTACCGGCTTCATATCGCAAGCGAGCATCGACGAGGCGGGTTTCGGCTCCGTGCTCGACCGCCTTACGGCAGGGCCGTCGCATTGTCGGCACGCGCAGGGCTCGTGCAGCGGGCTCCGTCACCTCGCCCCGCGAAGCGGGGAGAGGGTGCGCCGAGCGAAAGCGAGGGCGGGAGAGGGGCCGCTTGTCGGCAATTTTCGCCCTCTCCCGGCTCGCGCTTCGCGCTCGCCACCCTCTCCCGCTAAGCGGGAGAGGGAGCCGCGGCACTGCCGTACGTCATATGCGATGCGCCGGCCTGCAAGATGAACGCGCGAGTCGGACCAGGCCGAAAG
>CAWJKL010000012.1:0-79055 GCA_963843475.1 uncultured Alphaproteobacteria bacterium
CTGAGACCTGGATTCCAGCCGGTAAAGTGGTGCTCGACCAGGAAGGTCGAATGGAAGCCAAGCGCCTCGGCCTCCACGTTCAGATCGAGGTAGTCGCGAAAGCCCTGCCCGGTCTCGGGTGGCAGGTCGCCGCTGTTGGCTTGCGCCGAGCCGAAGATTCCGAATCGCATGGCGGCAGACCTTCCCTGACCTCACGAGCTCCCGGCCAGTCTCACAGCCTTGCTCAACGGCCTGAGACCGGTGGGAGCAGAGAGCCTAGCGCATCCATGAAGGCCTTGCTGAAAGGATGCTGGTGGATCCGCGACCACGCCTGTCTGTAGGGCCGCAGAATGCTCCAATCTTGCTCGACATGGATGAAGCGCCCGGTGCCCTGCTCGACGCTGGCTCGGCACGCATCGGGACCGCCGTTGACGTGACGGCCCTGCACGTTCGTGAAGCCGCACAGCTTGCGATAGTGAAATTTGTCGTCATCCGGCGCGTTGCAACTCACCACGCTGCCGGGATGATCTGCCGAGCGATCAAGCGCCAAGCGAAGTTTGGTAGCGATTGTCTGCGCCTCGCGATCCGCGGCGTGCGCCCCGTTCGAGATGATGAGTGACGTGCGCGCGCCGTCTTTGTCCTCGCGCATGCCATGCAGCGAAATGACGACGGCGTTGCGCCAGCGTTCTGCAAACACCACGTGCGCGGCGTGGAAGAGCGAGCCGGTGCTGTGAGCGGCATCGGAATCGCGATAGGCCTGCGGACTGCCGCAGACCGCCGTTCGTCCATCGCAAGTCGTGAAGGTCCTACTGGCACACCGGTGCGCGCCGGCCAGAATCGCGGCGCGCCCTCCGATCTTGGACAACAGAACGGCCGCCTGTTCGGCGGTGCCTCGCTCGAACGGCACGTGCGGCGCCTCTACGATGAGGTCGCGGCGCGGCGCGACGTCTGATGACAAGGGTCGGATCACGGCCCCTGGAGCTGTCATCGGACGCAACGACAAACCAGTCGTCATGTTCGTGGATGACGACGAGATGATATTCGAGCGGGCCTGCGAGTTGCCGGGCTTCCGCCCAGTCGGCCGCGGCAAGTGCATCGGCAAATTCGCGGAACGCCTGAAGGCGGGAATCTTCCAACGAAAAGTCCGGCAGCGTATCGGGCAGCGCATGATCGCGTGAGGCAAGCCACGAAGCGAGCGGGACCTGAACTGTTTCGATACCCTCGGGCGGCGTCACCTGCGACTGTGCGAAGCCGGCCGTCGAGATCACGATGGCGGCGGCAAACGACGCGATACGCATCGTCGAAACGGCGCGGGCTGCAAGGTCGTACCACATGGCGACGTCCTAAACTCTCGGTATGTCCGGGAATGCCGCCCGGCCCGTTCTGCGCCGACGACGCAGATACTACACGGGCGGACTTTCCTGTCGATGGACGAAAATCGCCGAAGCGACGAACGATAAAAGGCTCCACTTGACGTGACGCGCTGCACCGCAAACCTGAACATCGGTTCAGGTAGCTTGCAGAAATTTAATCCGGATCACACGCAACCCCACGCAACTTTAACCGTGGAGATACGTAACATTGATTAATCTCTTGTCCTCAAGAGATCTCAGCCAGGAGAAAACCATGACGCTGAAACACCTCATCGCCGGCGGCATCCTGTGTGCCGCGACGATGGTAGCGCTGCCGGCCGCCGCGATGCCGGTCGACAACCTCGCACGCGCGACGCATCAAAACATCGAACAGGTGCATTGGGTCTGCGGGCGCTACCGCTGCTGGTGGAGCCCGAACTACTACTACAGGTCCGCGATTCTACGCCGCTCCGCGCGTCTACTGGGGCGGTCCGCGATATCGATATCGCAACTGGCGCCGCTGGTAATCGGGCGCATCTAAAAGCGCGGGATATCCGGAAACGCCAGACGTCCCGCATGGACGTGCACCCGGCCAAGCTCCGCACAGCGGTGCAGGGTCGGAAACACCTTGCCGGGATTGAGCAGGCCCTTGTCGTCGAACGCGCATTTGAGCCGCTGCTGCTGGTTCAGATCGGCCTCGGAGAACATCGCCGGCATCAGGTCGCGCTTCTCCACACCGACACCGTGCTCGCCGGTGAGTACGCCGCCGACCTCGACACAAAGTTTCAAGATCTCGGCGCCGAATTCCTCGGTCTTCTCCAGTTCGCCCGGCTTGTTGGCGTCATACAGGATCAGCGGATGCAGATTGCCGTCGCCGGCATGGAAGACGTTGGCGACCGCGAGCCCGTAGTGCTCCGACAGTTCGCGGGTGCGCTTGAGCACGAGCGGCAGCCTCGCTCGCGGGATGGTGCCGTCCATGCAGTAGTAATCGGGCGAGATGCGCCCGACCGCCGGGAACGCGGCCTTGCGGCCGGCCCAGAACAACAGCCGCTGCTCCTCGGTCGTCGATACTTGCAGCTCACCGCGCGGCAGACGTCGCGATGCCGCCACCCGCTCGATGAGATGGTCGACCTCCGCCTGCGGACCGTCGACCTCGACGATCAGGAGCGCCTCGACGTCGAGTGGATAGCCGGCATGGACGAACTCTTCGACCGCGTGGATCGCGGGCTTGTCCATCATCTCCATGCCGCCCGGGATGATGCCCGCGCCGATGATCTTGCTCACGCATTCGCCGGCATCTTCCGACGACGCGAAACCGACCAGCACGGCGCGCGCGCTCTCGGGCTTCTTGAGGATCCGCACCGTGATCTCGGTGACGACGCCGAGCAATCCTTCCGAGCCGGTGATGACGCCGAGCAGGTCGTAGCCGCCGGCGTCGAGATGCTTGCCGCCGATACGCACGATCTCGCCGGTCATCAGCACGATTTCGCAGCCAAGCACGTTGTTGGTGGTCATACCGTATTTCAGGCAGTGCACGCCGCCCGAGTTCTCTGCCACGTTGCCGCCGACCGTGCAGGCGATCTGCGAGGACGGATCGGGCGCGTAGTAGAATCCGGCGTGCTCGACCGCCTGTGTGACGGCCAGATTGGTGACGCCCGGCTCGACCACGGCGACGCGGTTGTCGTAATCGATCTCAAGGATGCGGTTGAACTTGGCCATGCCGAGGAGCACACCGTCGGCAAGCGGCAGCGCGCCGCCGGACAGCGACGTGCCGGCGCCGCGCGGCACCACCTTGATGCCCTCGGCGTGGCAATAGGCGAGCACGCGGGATGACCTGCTCGGTGGTCGATGGCAGCACGACCACCATGGGAAGCTGCCGGTACGCCGTCAGGCCGTCCAATTCGTAGGGCCGCATCTCGCGCTCGGTCGCGATCACGCCCTCTCCCGGCACGATCGCGCGCAGGGCCGCCACCACGGCATCGCGGCGCGCCAGCAGTTCGGCATCGGGCTCTGGCATTCGCAAGGTCATCGGCAGCTCTCCGCTCGGCCTGCATGTTATATCCGTAAACGCCGGGCGAAACCCCCGTCCGTGCAACGAAGCTGCCCGGCTCCGCGCGGCGGCATGAATAATATTCTCCACCGGCCGTTGACAGTGCGCACGCGGGACGCCATTCGACATGATGGAAGCCCGCGCGTTGGCGCGGGCTGCCGGATATGGCGGGCATCGGCGGGCGAGACCGCAATATCGCCCTGCGCAGAAACGAGGAGCGAACCGGATGAGACTGTTGGTCATGGCTGGAATTTTCGTCGTGGCATTCGCCGGCGCGAGCGCCGCGCAGGACCTCGGCGCGGGCGAGACTTCGTTTCGCAAATGCAGCCCGTGTCACGATATCGGGGCGGACGCCAAGGTGAAGCTCGGCCCGCCGCTCAACGGTCTCGAAGGCCGTAAGGCCGGCACCTACGACAATTTCAACTATTCTCCCGCCAACAAGAATTCCGGCATCACCTGGAATCACGACGAGTTCGCCAAGTACATCAGGAACCCGATGCAGGCGATGCCCGGGACCCGGATGGCCTTTGTCGGCATTCGTAACGACAAGGAGATCGAGGACCTCTGGGCTTATCTCATCCAGTTCAAAGAGGACGGCTCCAAGAAGTAAGCAACATCGGCCGCGCGGGACCGGCAAGGAGTTCGAGCGATGCTCAAGGACATCGTGGTCAGTCTCACCGGCGGCGGGCCGCAGGACTTCGCAGTCAACTATGCGGTCTCGGTGGCGAAGGAATTCGGCGCCCAGGTGACCGGCATCGCCTTCGTGTTCGATCCCGTGATCCCGGACGCCGGGCTTGGCGGCGTGTCGCCAAGCCTGATCGAGGTGCAGCGGGACGAGAACACCAAGTTGGCGCAGGACGCGGTCGGGCGGTTCACGGCCGCGGCCAGGAGCGCCGGCGTTGCGGCCGAGACCCGGAAGCTCGATGCCAGTCTTGCCGGAGCGACCAGCGAGTTCGGGCGCATCGCACGGCGCTTCGATGTTTCGATCGTCGGCCAGTCGCAGCGGGACTATGGCGCCGCCGAAGAACTGATGATCGAGGGCGCGCTGTTCGAATCCGGCCGTCCCGTGATCGTCGTGCCGTATATCCAGGCGCAGGGACTGACGCTTGAGCGCGTCGTGGTGTGCTGGGACGGCGGCCGCACCGCCGCGCGCGCGATTGCCGACGCGCTGCCGTTCCTGGTGCGGGCCAAGCAGGTCGAGGTCGTGGTCGTGACCGAGCCTCGCAAGAGCTCCGAGGTCGACGACACCCAGATGGCCGAGCATCTGGTACGCCACGGTGTGCCGGCGGTGGTCAAGCGCATCACCCGCGGCGACATCGACGTGCAGAGCGCGATCCTCTCGCATGCCGCCGACTTCAGCGCGGATTTCATCGTGATGGGCGGCTACGGCCACTCGCGGCTGCGCGAGTTCATCTGGGGCGGCGTGACGCGCAATATGCTGCGCGCCATGACGGTTCCGGTGCTGATGTCGCACTAGCGTGGCGGTTTCAGAAGTCCACATCAATCATGCGGCAAGTCCGAAATATGGACTTCTGAACCAAAGCCACACGATCAATAAGGTGCTAGTGTCCTTCGATTCCGAAGTTCGCAAATGAAGGTGCCGCACAATGATGCGAACTTCGGAATCGGGACACTAGGCTTGCGGCGCCGGGAGTTCCGGCGCACTCTGCGCCCTGCAACCAATACCGCCGATGTGAGTTTCCTACTGCCGCCGCGCCCAAGGCCGGCGGCCGAAATGCCGTGTTTTCCGTGATTTGAACCAACATCGGGAGCAAGCATCTCCGCCATGGCAGAAAATTGTGCTGCAGGCCGGTGATGCGCATCAAATGGCCAGCAATTTCTCCTTCGGCATCGAGGAAGAGTACTTCCTGGTCGACGCGCAGACCAAGCGCGTCCCGCCTGACGTGCCAAAGGCGTTCTTCGACGCCGCCAAGGCCGCGACCGACGGCCGGGTGGCGACGGAATTCCTGCAGTCGCAGATCGAGGTGATCACCTCGCCGCACTGCCAGATGGCCGATGCGCGCGCCGAGTTGCGCCACTTGCGCGAAACCGTCGCCGCGACCGCCGCCGAGCATGGTCTGGCGATCCTGGCGTCCGGCACCCATCCGACCGCGCTGTGGCGCAAGGCCCTGCAGACGCAGCAGGAGCGCTACGACAACGTGATGGACGATCTGCAGATGATCGGCCAGCGCGACCTGCTGTGCGGGTTGCATGTGCATGTCGAACTGCCGGAGCCCGACGCGCGGGTCGACGTGATGCGGCGGATGCTGCCCTATCTGCCGCTGTTCGTCGCGCTGTCGACGTCGTCACCGTTCTGGCAATCGTGCGTGACCGGGCTCAAGGGCTACCGGCTCGCCGCCTACGACGAACTGCCGCGCACCGGCGTGCCGGAGTTGTTCCGCACCAGCGCGGAGTTCGACGCCTATGTCGACGCGCTGGTGCGCGCCGGCGTCATGCCAGGATGCGAGCTACATCTGGTGGGCGATCCGCCCCTCGCTCAAGCATCCGACGCTTGAACTGCGGGCGCCGGATTCCTGCACGCTGATGGAGGACTCGCATCGCCATCGCGGCGCTCTACCGCACGCTCGCCCGTCATCTCTACGCCCATCCCGAGCGTCATGCCGATCTCGACGCGGTGCAACGTGCGATCGTGGTCGAGAACAAGTGGCGGGCGCAGCGCTACGGCGTGCACGGCACCTTCGTCGTCGACGGCGAGGCGCTCCCGGTCGCCGAGATGCTCGACCGCCTGATCGACGACATCGCCGCGGACGCCAACTGCGCTCGGCTGCACGGCCGACATCGAACGCTGCCGCACGATCGTCGGCGCCGGCACGTCGGCCGACGCTCAGCTCGCGGTGTTCGCCGCCCACAAGGAACACGGGGACGAGTCGGAAGCGTTGCGGGCGGTGAGCGACTGGATCGCGGTCGCGACGCTGCAGTAGTCGGGCCGCTCACGGCAATCGGTCGACCACCGGCAGCACCGTCTGCACCACCAGACCGCGCGCGCGGGCATCGACGACGCCCAGCGCCCGCAACGCCAGCAGCGTCGAGCGCCTGCACCTGGGCGCGGCTCTTGCCGGCATCCTCCTGGGTCACCGCCGGCGCGCCGGGCCCGATCAGGCCCTCGATCAGCGCGCCAACCAGCGCGGTGGCCGTAAGCTGCGGCGTCCTGCTCGGGCAGGTGACCACCGGCAAGCGCCGCGCTCGATCAGCCGCTCGAATTCGCCGGCGACCGCCGCCCGGTACGGCGCCCGCGCCGCGTCGACGTCGGCCTCGACCGGCTCGGCGATCAGCGCGAGTCGCAAGCCGCCGCCGCGCCAGCGCCCGCGCTGCGAACGTGATGAATGCGGCAGCCAGCGCCGAAAGCGGGCCCGGCGCCGACGCGTGCCGCATCGCCAAGCGCGGCGACCTCTTCGCGCGGCAGAACCCGGACCAGTGCGGCGACGAGGTCGGTCTTGGCGGGGAAATAGCGATAGACCGTGCCCGGTCGCGATGCCGGCGCGTTCCGCGACCGGCGCAATTTGCACCGCTGCCATGCCGCCGTGCGGCGATCGCATCGCGAGCGGCCGCCAGGATCGCGTCATGGCGGGCGGCGAGCTTGCGGGCGACGTTATCGGTCTGGCGATAGGGCATGACGAATCGCCTCGCGCCGAAAAAATGAACATGATTCACTATCGTGCAATCCACGCTCTGTGCCCGATCCCGCACGGGCGGCTGGCCCGCCGGCAAATTCCGAGTGCTACGCTCGTCGCGACCAATAAGAAAGCACACAGGAGGATACATGCGGGCGCTTCGCTTTGCGGCGACCTTCGCCGCCGTTTCGCGTGCTGCTGGGGCGACCGCGCACGGCGCCGACCCGGTCAAGATCCGCGCCAGCTGGATCGTGGCGCCGTCCGACTGGACGCCGCTGCTGCTCGAAAAGCCCGACCTGATGAAGAACAACGGCAAGTCCTACGTGTTCGAGCCGATCCGCTTCCAGGGCACGCCGGCCGTCATCACCGCGCTGGCGAACAACGAGATCGAGCTCGGCAACCTCGCCTTCTCGTCGCTCGCGCATCGCGATCCAGAACGCCGGCCTGGACGATCTGCGGATCGTCGGCGACCAGTTCAAGGACGGCGCCGACGGCTACTACACCAACCAGTTCTTCGTGCTCAAAGACAGCCCGGTCCAGAAGGTCGAGGACCTCAAGGGCAAGATCGTCGCCACCAATGCGGCCGGCAGCGCGGTCGACATTGCGATGCGCGCGATGCTGCGCAAGCACGAGCTCGAGGACAAGCGCGACTACACGGTGGTCGAGGCGCCCTTTCCCGACCATGAAGGCGATGCTGGCGCAGAAGAAGGCCGACCTCGCCTCGTTCGTGGCGCCGTTCTCGTTCGATCCCGAGCTCACGCAGATCGGCCGGCCGCTGTTCAGCCAGAAGGACGCGCATCGGCACCACGCAGATGATCGTGTGGGTGGCGCGCAAGGCTTCCTGGAGAAGAACCGCGCCGCCATGGTCGATTTCATGGAGGATGCGCTGCGGGTCGTGCGCTGGTATCTCGACCCCAAGAACCACGACGCAGCCGTGCAGATCGCGGCGCGCGTCACCAAGCAGCCGCCGGAACGCTTCGCCGGCTGGCTGTTCACCAACAAGGAGTATGCGCGCAGCCCCGATCTCCTGCCCGACCTCGCGGCGCTGCAGGCCAACATCGACGTGCAGCGCGACCTCGGATTTCTGCAAGGGCCCGATCGACGTACAGAAATACGCCGATCTGAGCATCGTGCGAGAGGCGGCGCAGCGGTTGAAGTGACGGGCGTCACGGAGCGCAGGATCATCCGCCTGCGCGGATGATGACCGCGGAGCAAGTCGAGCAGGAGACGGGAATGCCACCTACCGCTGCGATCAGCCGAACCGCCAAGCCCAACATCGCCCCCGCCGAATGGGAGCAGCGCGTCAAGCTCGCCGCCTGCTACCGGCTGGTCGAGCATTTCGGCTGGACCGATCTGATCTACACCCACATCTCGGCGCGCGTGCCGGGCGAGCCCGGCCACTTCCTGCTCAACCGCTTCGGGCTGCTGTTCGACGAGGTGACCGCCTCGAACCTGATCAAGGTCGATCTCGACGGCAACCTGATCGACGACGCCGGATGCGCCCATGCACCAGGCCGGCTTCGTCATCCACAGCGCGATCCATGGCGGCCGCGACGACGTCGACTGCGTCATCCACACCCATTCCAAGGCCGGCGTCGCGGTCGCCGCCATGAAGGACGGGCTGCTCCCGATCAGCCAGCACGCGCAGCTGTTCTACGGCCGCGTGAGCTATCACGACTACGAGGGGCTCGCGATCGACATCGACGAGCGCACGCGGCTGGTGCGCGATCTCGGCGACAACCCGGTGATGATCCTGCGCAACCACGGCCTGCTGGCGGTCGGCACCATCGATCCCGCTCGCCTTCTGCAACCTGTTCAATCTGCAATTCGCCTGCGAGACGCAGGTCGCTGGCGATGGCGGGCGGCGCCACGCTCAACCTTCCGCCGCCCGCGGTGTCGGCGCACACCGCCAAGCTCGCGGTCGCGCCCGGAGGCGCCGTTCGGCACCGAATGGGCCGGACTGCTGCGCATGCTCGAGCGCAAGGATCCGTCCTACCGGACGTAACTGCTGCATAACAAAGCTGCGGTAAGTTCGCTTGCGTCGGTGCACCGGGCCTTCGACACTCCCGGCAGGCACCTTTCAGGACCGAGGGCGACTGATGACCGAAGCGCAGGTTGCAGAAGCGCCGTTGCCGGCGCGGATGTCCACTACGGCGGGTTCTGGCGGCGTTTCATTGCGTTCATCGTCGACTGGTTCTTGGTCAGCAGCGCCGTGGCGATCCTGTTCCTGCTGCTGGCGGCGGTGTTTCCGGCGATCGGCAACAGCGTTGTTTTGCGAACACCGCTCGATATCGGGGTGACCGAGCGGACGATACAATCCAAGACCGTCGACGGCCGGGACGGCAACGTCGCGATCAAGACCACCGAGAAGATCGTCGAGGAGACAGTGCTCGGAACCTGGACCTACTATTTCCGGGTGACAGAAGTGATGCGGCAGCGGGAATTGTCCGGGTCCGTCAGCTGGCAAACCTCCAAGACCACGCGAACGCGGATCGATCCGGTGACGCGCGAGGAGATCAAGGGCACGAACCTCGAGAACGTCATCATGCTCGCGCTGCTGATCTACTGGGCGGCGATGGAGTTGAGCCGCTACCAGGCCTCGTTCGGCAAGATGATCTTCGGCATGCAGGTGGTCGACCGTGACGGCCAGCGGCTCTCGCTGCCGATCGCGATCGGCCGCAACCTGCTCAAACTTCTCTCGGCGCTGATCCTGTTCATCGGCTTCATGATGGCGGGATGGACGCGGCGCAAGCAGGCGCTGCACGATAAGATCATGAGTTGCTTCGTGGTGCTGCCGCGCGGCTGAAGGGCAGCCTGACGTAGCCCGGATGGAGCGAAGCGACATCCGGGGGCAGTGCTGTGAATATCCCGGATTTCGCTCTGCTCAATCCGGGCTACGCTGGTGCGGCTTGCGAGCCAAGTTGCGACACAACAGATGCCGCGACAGAAGACACGACCAGGGAGGTAAGCATGACGCTCGGTCGAGTTCTGGCATTGGTCCTGGCCGCCGGCTGCGCGCTGGCCGCCACGCCCGCGGCGGCGCAGAGCTTTCCCACGCGCCCCATCACCATCGTCGTGCCCTATCCGGCCGGCGGGCCGACCGACACCATCGCGCGCCTGCTCGGCGAGCGCATGCGCGCCTCGCTCGGCCAGACGATCGTGATCGAGAACGTCGCCGGCGCCGGCGGCAACATCGGCGTCGGCCGGGTGGCGCGCGCGCCGGGCGACGGCTACACGCTCAGCATCGGCCACTGGGGCTCGCACGTCGTCAACGGCGCGATCTATTCGCTGCCCTACGACCTGCTGACCGACCTCGAGCCGGTGGCGCTGGTCGTCGGACGGACCGCAACTGATCGTCGCGGCGAAATCCGTTCCGGCCAAGGACATCAAGGAACTGATCGCTTGGCTGAAGGCCAATCCCGGCAAGGGCATGGTGGGCACGACCGGCGTCGGCGGCGCCGCGCATCTCGCCGGCGTCTTGTTCCAGAACGCCACCGGCACCAACATCCAGATCGTGCCGTATCGCGGCGCGGCGCCGCGCATGCAGGACCTGCTCTCAGGCCGGATTCACCTGGCGTTCGACCAGGCGGCGAGCGCGCTGCCGCAGGTGCGCAGCGGCAACCTGCAGGCCTACGCGGTCACGTCGAAGACGCGGCTCGCGGTCGCGCCGGACATTCCGACCGTCGACGAGGCCGGCCTGCCGGGGTTCTACATCTCGGTCTGGCACGGGCTGTGGGCGTCCAAGGGCACGCCGAAGGACGTCGATCGGCAAGCTCAACGCCGCCGTGGTCGACGCGCTCGCGGATCCGAACGTGCGCGCCAGCGGCTGGTCGAACTCGGGCAGGAGCTTCCGGCCGCGCGAGCAGCAGACGCCCGAGGCGCTCGCCGCCTACCAGAAGGCCGAGATCGAGAAGTGGTGGCCGATCATCAAGGCCGCCGGCATCAAGGTGGATTGAGCGGGCGTCGCAGAGCGGGAAACTCGTCCTACCCTCCCCTGTGGGGAGGGTAATGCGCTGCGGCTCGCGGCGCGAACTGCAGCTTCATCGCATCTTTGATTGTCAAACAGCCAACGCTCCGCCGCCCGTATTGTTGGCGGCGCCGGGTACGCCGTCGTCCAATTCTCCCTCGGCTCTTTTCCGCATATCGAGCAAGCCCGACATGCGAGCCGAGGGGAGCGGAGCGCCGGAAGGCGCATCCAACTCCGCGCTCATGAGGCGCGGCGCGCGCCGTGGTCGGGCGCGCACGCCTCCCGGCGCTCCACCGCGGCGATGGCTCTCATCTCCCGCGAGATGATCACCGGCTCCGGGCCGCGCTTCGCGCAGGGCATTCGCGCCCTGTGTCAGCGAGCTCCTCGCGGCCGGCTCATAGTGGCCAGGCGGGCGGAGCCCCGGAGCCGCCCGAGTGCGTGGCTGCGAACCACGCCCGCAGGCGCCGCATCCGGTCCCGCCTGCCGAACGCCTCCGGAAGGCGCCCCTCGGTGAACCGGACGCGAATAGGAATAATATCAGTAGGAATAAATGTCAAGCGACTAACAGCGCGGGCGCGCGCGTTCAGATTTCGGCTGCTTTGGCGCGTGCCGGAATGACGACGTCGTCAATGCTTCTCCGCCAGCGCCTTGTCGCGGATCGCCGAGAGCGACATCGCCGGCGTGAGCGCCTCGGGATCGACCTTGAGGTGGATGATCGCGGGCTTGCCGGACTTCTGCGCCGCCTCGAACGCCGGCAGGAAATCGGCGGTCTTCTCCACCGTCGCGCCGTAGCCGCCGAAGGCGCGCGCATAGGCGGCGAAGTCCGGGTTCTTGAGCGCGGTGGCGATCACGCGGCCGGGATAGTGACGCTCCTGGTGCATGCGGATGGTGCCGTACATGCCGTTGTCCACCACCACGATGATCACCGGCAGGTCGTACTGCACGGCGGTGGCGAACTCCTGGCCGGTCATCAGGAAATCGCCGTCGCCCGCGAAGCACACGACGGTGCGCTACGGGTCGAGACGCTTCATGCCGATCGCGGCCGGCACGCCGTAACCCATCGAGCCCGAGATCGGCGCCAGTTCGGTGCCGAAGCGGCGGTAGCGCGAGTAGCGGTGCACCCAGATGGCGAAATTGCCGGCGCCGTTGGCGATCACCGCGTCGGGCGGCAAGCTTCGCCCGCAAGCGAAGCGACGATCTCGCCCATGTTGACCGGACCCGGCACCTTGGTCGGCGTGTCGGTCCAGGCGAGGAAATCGGCATGCGCGACCGGCGTTTCATCCGCCCAGCGCAGGTCGTTCGGCGGCTGCAGGCCTTCGAGCGCGGCTGCGAATGCGGTCGGCGCGGCGTTGATCGCAAGCTCGGCGCGATAGACGCGGCCAAGCTCCTCGACGTCCGGAAAGACATGCACCAGCGTCTGCGCGGCGCCGGAATGTCGAGCAGCGTATAGCCCTGCGACGGCATCTCGCCGAGCCGGCCGCCGACCAGAATGATGAGATCGGCGCCCTTCACCCGCGCCAGAAGCTTCGGATTGGGCCCGATGCCGAGGTCGCCGGCATAGCAGGGGTGGTCCTGGTCGAACAGGTGCGCGCGGCGGAACGTGGTGGCGACCGGCAGCGCGAACCGCTCGGCGAAACGCTGCACCGACGCACAGGCCGCCTCCGACCAGCGGCTGCCGCCGAGCAGCACGATCGGCCGCTCCGCCGCCCAGATCATCTTCTGCAGCCGGCTCATGTCGGTGAGGCCGGGCCAGGTCTCGACCGGTTCGAACGGCGGCGCATCCGGAACCGCGACGCGCTCGACCAGCATGTCCTCGGGCAGCGCGATCACCACCGGGCCGGGCCGCCCGCTGGTCGCGGTGTAGATAGGCGCGCGAGACGATCTCCGGGATGCGCGCCGGGTCGTCGATCTCGGTCGCCCACTTGGCGATGCTGCCGAACACCGCGCGGTAGTCGAGCTCCTGAAACGCTTCGCGCTCCCGCGTGTGACGCGCGATCTGGCCGACGAACAGGATCAGCGGCGTGGAATCCTGGCGGGCGATGTGCACGCCGGCCGAGGCGTTGGTGGCGCCGGGGCCGCGGGTGACGAAGCAGATGCCGGGCCGGCCGGTCGCCTTGCCGACCGCTTCCGCCATCATGGCGGCGCCGCTCTCCTGCCGGCAGATGGTGAGGGCGAGGTCGCGATCGTTGCAGGCGTCGAGCGCCGCGATGTAGCTCTCGCCCGGCACGCAGAAGATGTGGCGCGCGCCGTGGATGACGAGCTGGTCGATCAGGATTTCGCCGCCCGTTCGCAGGCTGTCACTGGCGCGCATGGAAGTCTCCTGGTTTCTCGACGGTCATGCCCGGGCATAGCCCGTCGAAGACGGGCGCAAACGCCCTGGTGACCCGGGCATCCATCGAAAAAATTGCACTTTCATCTGAAGAGGATGAATCGCCGGGTCAAGCCCGGCGATGACATTGCCCGTGCGCGGATTTCACCGCTTGATCGGACAGAACTTAGCGGGGATCATCAGCGAAGTTTTCTGCTCCAGCAGGTAGCCCGAACTCGTTGAGCTTCTGCAGATAGAGCTGCCATTCCGGGTCGGCGAACATCGCGGCGCGGCGCTTGGCGCGGTCGGCGGCGTCCTCGTAGCCCCACTGGTGCACGACCGTGTTCACGTCGCCGCTCTCGGCATACATGTAGGCGAGCGGTGCGCCGAGGTGCCGGGTCTGCGCGGCGAACCCGTACTGCTCATAGATGGCGAGGTGGCCGGCGGTCATGCCGGGCTTGATGCGGTAGGTGCGATGATCGACGAGCACGCGCTTTCTCCGTGGGTGATTGTGGATGGTCGCGGCAACATCTGTTCGCCGCGCATCGTCCGGGTCAATAGCGGCTAGTGTGGCGGTTCAGAAGTCCGCATCATTCTTGCGGCGAGTCCAACATGCGGACTTCTGAACCTAAGCCACACTAGATCAATAAGTTGCTAGTGTCCTTCGATTCCGAAGTTCGCAAACGGGCGCGCGGCAGAATGATGCGAACTTCGGAATCGGGACACTAGCGATGGGCTTACCTGCGAGTCCGCGAAATGGCTTAGGGACACTTCGTGCCCAGGGTGCGGCGGGGTCAACGGCCCCTTTGCCAGACAGCGGAAATCAGCGCTGCGCCATCCTGAGCAGCACGTCCTTCACGGGGAGCCTGGTCCAGGAGGACGTGACGAAATCGCGGTGCCGCACGCCCTCGCCGGTCGAGAGGAATGCGACCGTGCCGGGCTTGAGCGGACCATCGAGCTCTTCCTGAACCGGGATTCCCTTGGCGCGCAATGTCTGCGCGAGGTCGTCGTCGCGGCGCTTCAAGTGCGCCGTGTAGGAACTGACGAAGAACGCGTGGCGGTTCTTGGCGATCCACGAGGCAAACTTGTCCAGGTGACCGTAGAGCGAGTCCAGCAGCACGACACCGATCACGCGCTTGCCGAGACCGCCGACATGCAGGCTCCAGGCGGCGGTTTCGAAGCCGCCGCTATAGGAGACGATGACGACCGGCATTTTCGCGAAGATGTCCTCCGAGCGCGCATCGCCGTAGACCTGCGCAAGCTGTTGCGCCGCTTCCGCCATGAACCGCTTCAGGCCGTCGCGCTCCCAGAACTTTCCGGCGCTGGAGTCGGCGGCGTCGTAGGCGAGTTGCGGCGCGACCAGCACGGCATTGGTGCCCGACTCGGAAATCTGCTTGGGCAGCAACTGCCGGTCGCGTACGTCGCGCTCGAGCGTCGCGCCGTGGCCGTGGAAGAACACTACGATGACGCCCGGCTTGCGCGCATCGAATCCGGCCGGCACGTGAACGAGGACGCGATTGTCGTTGTACCGGCTGCCCGACCTGCCGGAATATGGGAAAGCCGAATTGTCGAATCCAATCAGGCGGGTGTTCGCCTGCTTGACGGCGGTAATGTGGGGAATGACCGGGGTCAACGCCGCCACCTTGTAGGCGGTCGACGGGACCCGGACCGGACGATCGACCGACGGCTCACGCAGGACCGACGGCGCGAACGCCATCTCGTGAACGGACTGGGGCGCGAACACCACCTCCCGCGCGGCCTGCGGGGCGTAGCCCAAGGCGGAGAACCGTTCCGCGAACGAATCGCGATGAAACCGGTCCGCAAACGTGTCTCTCGCAGGAGCAACGGCGGCGGTCCGCGTCCCCCGCGGGACGACGGTTTCGCCGTTGGGGGCAACGGTGCGCTGAGCCGCAGCTGCCGTCTCGGCCGTCCCCTTGGTCTCGGAGGTCTTGCAGCCCTGAAGCAGAAGGCATGACAGCAGGACAAGCGCCGCCGATGCAGCCGGCCGGCGCCACCCCAAACCCAGCCCGCGCGTCCCCGCAAGATCGCACAGGTGGTTGATATTCGGGACGTCAGATCCCGCTGCAATCATCCCCTACAGTTCCAAGCCAAACGTGCTGTGGGCGCGGCAATGCCGCCACCACAAAGGCCACGTCTTTCCTTGGAACCCCCCGATCTTCCCGACGACATTGAAAACAATAGATTATGTCGGCAATGTGAGCCGGCCTGAGTTACCAAGAGGCTAATTCCAGGCGGCGTACCTACCCTGCCGGACCGCCGTTCCGGTCCCCACCGGACCAGGTTTTGCGTTCGCCCGATCGCGGGCCCACAAAATCGTCACGTTCGCCAAGCCCCTATCGGGTTACGGCGCAGTAATGCCTTGTTCACTATCTAGTCATCATTTCGGAATCGCAGTCTGGAGGGGGCATGGCCTCGAATGAGGTTGGAAACCCGGCTCAAAAGGCCGGTACGCCGAAGGGTCCCATCGCGGTATCGATGCTGACCGCCACGGCAATCGTGGTAGCCGACATGATCGGCGTCGGCGTCTTCACCAGCCTCGGATTCCAGGTTCAAGGGATCCCATCGGGCTTCGCGCTGCTGCTCCTATGGGTAGTCGGCGGCTGCGTCGCGCTGTGCGGGGTGTTTTCCTATGGCGAACTCGCCGCCATGTTTCCCCGCTCCAGCGGCGAGTACAACTTTCTGCGGCAGGCCTACCACCCGGCTGTCGGCTTCATGGCGGGCTGGCTGTCGGCCACCGTCGGGTTTGCCGCCCCGGTATCGCTGGCCGCGATGGCGTTCGGCGAATACGGCAAGGCCATCGTTCCAGGCGCCCCGCCTTTGCTGCTCGGCCTCGGCCTGGTCTGGATCGTCACGATCGTCGGCGTGCTCGGGCTGCGGCACAGCAGCAGGTTCCAGATGGCCTGGACGCTGGCGAAGGTCGCCATGATCCTCGCTTTACTGATTGCGGGGTTCGCGTTCGCAAAGCCGCAGCCGATCTCGTTCCTGCCATCGGCCGGCGACGGTTCGTATATCTTCAGCGCGGCGTTCGCGATCAGCCTGGTGTTCGTGATGTATTCGTATTCCGGCTGGAACGCCGCGACCTACATCACGGGCGAAATGGAGGACCCGCAGCGCAGCGTACCGCGTTCGCTGCTGTTCGGTACGCTGATCGTGATTTTCCTCTACGTGGCGCTTAACGCGCTGTTCCTCTACTCGACGCCGATCAAGCAGCTCGCGGGACAAATCGACGTCGCCGTCGTCGCGGGCAAGCACATTTTCGGCGACCTCGGCGGCCGCATCGTCGGCGCGCTGATCTGCATCGGCCTCATCTCCTCGGTCAGCGCCATGATGTGGATCGGCCCGCGGGTCACGTCCACGATGGGCGAGGACGTCCCGATGCTGCGGATCTTCGCCCGCCGTTCGGCGAACGGCGTGCCGACCGTCGCGATCCTGCTCCAGGCCGCGATCGCGACCGTGATGCTGCTCACCCAGAGCTTCGAGGCGGTCCTCGAATTCATCCAGTTCTCGCTGCTGACCTGCTCGTTTCTCGCCGTGCTCGGCGTGATCAAGCTGCGCATTACCCGACCTGACCTGCCGCGGCCTTATCGCGCATGGGGATATCCGGTCACGCCCCTCATCTTCCTGACGGTAACGGGCTTCATGATGTACTACCTTCTGACCCAGCGCCCGATGCAATCGTTCATCGGCGTGGTGATGATGGCCTCCGGCCTCGCCCTCTACTACCTCTCACAAACCCGGATGTTCCGGGTTGCAACGCCCACGTGAGCTCACACACATGCTTCAGCGCAGAATGATGATTGCCGCCGTCGCCGGCTTGTTGCTCGCTGCCGCAGCACCGGCGCTTTGCGCCGACGCTGTATCCCCGAACGACACCGCGCGATTCCTCGCCGGGCTGCCGCCCGCGGCCGATTCTCCGCTCGCGGCGCTGGCCAAGGACCCGGGCTGGCAGCAGCATTCCAACGCGTTCAATTCGACGTTCGACAAGTTCGAGCAGACCCAGCTCTCGAAGGTCCGCGCCTGGTCCGCGAACCATCTGAACGAACCGAAGTCCACGCTGTTCTACATGTTCAGCGGACCGGACTTCATCTATGCCAACGCGTTCTTTCCGAAGACCAAGACCATCGTCATGGCCGGACTCGAACCGGCCGGCGCCATCCCCGATCTCACCAAGCTGCGCGGCTCGATGGGCAACGACCTGACCCAGTTGCGGAACTCGCTGCGCTGGATCCTGCAGTACAGCTACTTCATCACCAGCCAGATGTCGTCGGACCTGCGCCGCGGCCGGCTCACCGGCACGCTGCCGGTGCTGTATGTGTTCATGGCGCGCTCGGGCAAGACCATCCGCGAGGTCAGTCACGTCAAGCTCGACGAGAACGGCGCCCTGCAGCCGGACCCCGACACCAGCAAGCGCGTGCCGGCCCGCGGCGTGAAAATCGTGTTCGCCGGCAGCGACGGCGAGGAGCGCACGCTCTATTATTTCAGCACCGACCTGTCCAACGGCGGGGTCGACAACAGCAAGTTCCTGGATTTCCTCGATTCGCTGGGGACCGGCGACGGCTTCTTGAAGAGCGCGTCCTACCTGCCGCACAATCCGGGCTTCTCGAAAGTCCGCGATTTCCTTCTCACCCACACCAATTCGGTCGTTCAGGACGACACCGGCATCCCGCTTGCCCGCTACGAAGCCCAGAAGTGGGACCTGCAACCTTTCGGTAAGTATGTCGGACCTATTCCGGTCTTCGCCGGCATGCGCAACGTGAAATATGCCGCACTCTTCAAAAACGCTCCGCCCATCGACTTCAGCCTGGGCTACCGCTGGAAGCCAAATCAGTCGAATTTGCTGCTGGCCATAAAGAAGCCCGGAATTTCGATGTCCATGACGGAGTTCGCTTCGGCTCCGGCACGGTAGGTTTAGGGCGTTTCCCGTGTGACCGGGCCCTCGCGGCCCGGGATTGCATCACCGACGTGGGTTCGCACAGATGATTCAGCGCAGAATGATGATCGCCGCGATGGCCGGGTTCGTACTCGCCACCGCAACCCCTGCCCTCGCCGCCGACGCCGCATCTCCGAACGATACGGCGCGCTTCCTCGCCGGCATGGCGCCTGAGGCCGATTCGCCGCTCGCGGCGATGACCCGGGACGGCTCGTGGCAACAGCACGCCAAGACCTTCGACTTTGCGTTCCAGCGCGTGGACAACAACCAGATGTCGCGGATCCGCGCCTGGTCGAGCAAGAATGTCACGGAGTCGAGCCCGACCGTGTTCTACTTCTTCAGCGGTCCGGACTTCCTCTACGCCAACGCCTTTTATCCGAAGGCCAAGACCATCGTCATGGCGGGCCTGGAACCGGTTGGGACCGTGCCCGATCTCACCACGATGCGGGGATCGATCGGCGGTGAGCTTGCCCGGCTGCGCAGTTCGATGAACACGATCCTGTCGGTCAGCTTCTTCATCACCAAGAACATGAAGTCCGAGCTGCGCGCCGGCCGGGTCAATGGCGCGCTGCCGATCCTCTACGTGTTCCTGGTGCGCTCGGGCTACACCATCCGCGACGTCACACCGGTCAGCGTCGGTTCCGACGGCGCCTTGCAAACCGGCGGCGATGCTGCCCGCAGCGGCCCCGCCCCCGGCATCAAGATCGTGTTTGCCGGCAGCGACGGCGAGGCGCGGACGCTCTACTACTTCAGCACCAATCTTGCCGACGACGGCGTCAAGAACAGCAACTTCCTGAAGTTCTGCGAGACGCTTGCGCCCGGCGACAGCCTCATCAAGAGCGCGTCCTACCTGCTGCATTCGGGCGGCTTCAACCGGGTCCGCGACTTCCTGCTGGTCAACAGCGCGGCGATGATCCAGGACGATTCCGGCATCCCGCTCGCTTACTACGACACGCAGAAATGGGACTTGCAGCCGTTCGGCCGGTATCTCGGCCCGATCGGGATTTTCCCGGGCCGGCATCAGCCGAAATACACCGAACTCTTCAAGAAGAGCCGGCCGATCGATTTCGGCATCGGCTACCGGCACCGGTCGAGCGAGTCCAACCTGCTGCTGGCGGTCAAGAAGGGGCCGGTCTCGGCTGAGCAGGTCAAGGAGAAGAACGCCGAACCTACCTCGGCGCTGGCTCCCCCGGCGGAGGCAACCAAGCCCAGGAAGAAGACCCAACCGCGCAACACGCAGCAGCGCGCTTGGCAGTGGCCGAGTTTCGCGCCGTATCGCGGACGCTGACGGCGGCCGCAGAACTCCTGCCGTTTTGCGGCTGTGCATCTTTGTGCGTGCGCGAACTGGCCTCGATTTTTCTCCCGAAAAGCTGCAGCATGGGTGACTGCAGACCTTTTGTGCGGGAGATGCACAGATGACGATGAAACGGCGAGAGTTTCTCCGGGCCGCGTCAGCGGGCGTGGCAAGCCTTGCGATGCCGCGTGTTGCGACCGGGCAACCGGCCAGCCGTGCGCTGCTTGTCCTTTCCGAATCCGGCGCGAACAGCGTCGACCCGCACACGCCCGGCGCGAACCGCGGCTCCTACGAGGTCGCGTGGAATTGCTACGACCGGCTGCTGTCGTTCAAGGTCGAAAGGGATGCGAACGGCGTCGACCATGCCAACGCCAATGTGCCGGTGCCCGAGCTTGCCGAGGAATGGACCGACAGTGGCCGCACCGTCACCTTCAAGTTGCGCAAGAACGCGACCTTTCACGACGGCGCGCCGGTCACCGCGAAGGACGTCAAATGGTCGCTCGATCGCGCGATAGCTGCGGGCGGCAATCCCAGGTTCCAGCTCACGACCGGCTCGCTCATCCGCGCGGAGCAGAACGTCGTCGTGGACGATCATACGTTTCGAATTGACTGCGATCGCTTTGACCCGCAGTTGCTGCCGAACCTCGCATTTTCCAACACCAACATTCTCAACTCCGAGCGGATCAAGAAGAACGCCACGGCGAACGATCCGTGGGGATTCGAGTGGTCGAAGAACAATCTTGCCGGAGGCGGCGCCTACCAGATCGCCAACCGCAGTTCGGATTTGATCAACTTCATCCGTTTCGATGGCTGGAAGTCCGGGCCGCTGCCGAAAATTGAGCGCGTCATCTGGCGCGTAGCTCCATCCGCGGCGTCGCGACGGGCGCTGCTCGAACGCGGCGACGCCGATATCTCGAACGAGTTTCCGCCGAAAGACGTCGTCGAGATGGAACGCGAAGGCAAGCTCAACGTCTTCGCGACACCGATCGACAACGCGGTTCAATTCGTTCTGATGAACCAGAAGGTGCCGCCCTTCGACAACATCAAAGTCCGCCGCGCCATCGCCTACGCGATGCCCTATCGGAAGATTCTGGACGTCGCACTCTTCAACAAGGCGCGTCCGCTCCACGGCGGATCGGCAGAGATCAAGGATGCAAGCTGGCCGCAGCCTTCGCCCTACGACACGGACCTTGCGAAGGCGAAAGCATTACTCGCCGAAGCCGGCCTGTCCAACGGCTTCGAAACGACGTTCTCGTTCGATGCGGGCAGCGCCGGCATTCTCGAACCGATGAGCGTGCTCATTCAGGAGAGCCTCGGGCAGATCGGCGTCAAGGTGACGCTCGAAAAGATTGCCGGCTCCAATTGGCGCGCCAGCTTCGCGAACAAGAAGCTGCCGTTCCACACCAACATGTTCGCCGGATGGCTCGACAATCCCAACTACTTCTTCGAGATGGCGTATGGACGGGCGTCGATCTTCAATTCCGGCGACTACGACAATCCGTCAATGATGGCGCTGGTGCAGGAGGCGCGGTTCGAGCGCGATCCGGCGAAATACGAGGCGCTGGTCAAGAAGTACATCAAGATGGCGATCGACGACGTCGCGAGCGTTCCGCTCTTTCAGCCGTCCGCCTATGTCGCCACCCAGAAGCGGATCAGCGGTTACCGCTACTGGTTCCATCGGCAGATCGACTACCGCTCCCTGGAGAAGGCCTGACCGGCCACGCCAACTAACCGCTGATGCGCTCGATCGCGGCGCCGCAGGCCGACAGCTTGTCTTCGAGCCGCTCGAAGCCGCGGTCGAGATGATAGACCCGGTTGACCATGGTCTCGCCTTCCGCGGCGAGCGCGGCGATCACGAGTGACACCGAGGCGCGCAGATCGGTCGCCATCACGGGCGCGCCCTTGAGCCGGTCGACGCCCTCGATCGTCGCCTGTTCGCCGCTGAGGCGGATATGGGCGCCGAGCCGCGCCAGCTCCTGCACGTGCATGAAGCGGTTTTCGAAGATCGTCTCGGTGATGTTCGACGTGCCCTCGGCGCGCGTCATCAACGCCATGAACTGCGCCTGCAGGTCGGTCGGAAAGCCGGGGAAAGGCTCGGTGGTCACGTCGACCGGCGCGAGCCGCTTGCCGTTGCGCGCGACGCGCAGGCCGCGGTTGGTCTCGTTGTATTCCAGTCCGGCCTTGGCCAGCACGTCGAGCCCGCTCTGCAAGAGCTCCGCCCGCGCGTTCTCCAGCATGACGTCGCCGCCGGTCATCGCCACCGCCATCGCATAGGTGCCGGTCTCGATCCGGTCCGGCAGCACGCGATGCCGCGCACCGTTCAGCTTGGTCACGCCCTCGACAACAATCCGCGAGGTGCCGGCCCCGCTGATCCTGGCGCCCATCTTGTTGAGACAGTCGGCGAGGTCCTTGACCTCGGGTTCGCGCGCCGCGTTGTCGATCACGGTGGTGCCCCGCGCCATCGCGGCGCCCATCAGCGCCGTATGCGTGCCGCCGACGGTGACCTTGGGGAACACGATCTCGCTGCCGCGCAGGCCGTGCGTGGCCTTGGCGATGACGTAGCCGCCGTCGATCTCGATCGTGGCGCCGAGCCGCTCGAGCGCCATGATGAGCAGGTCCACCGGACGGGTGCCGATGGCGCAGCCGCCGGGCAGCGAAACCTTCGCCGCACCGAACCGCGCCAGGAGCGGTGCGAGCACCCAGAAGCTCGCCCGCATGCGCGAGACCAGCTCGTAGGGTGCCGTGGTGTCGATGACGTTGGCGGCCGAGATGTGCAGGGTCTGGCCATCGTATTGCGTCTCGCCGTGCCGCTTGCCGCCGGTCATGATGTCGACGCCGTGGTTGCCGAGGATGCGCTGCAGCAGCACGACGTCGGCGAGCCGCGGGACGTTGTCGAGGATCAGCGTCTGGTCGGTGAGCACGCTTGCGATCATCAGCGGGAGCGCAGCGTTCTTGGCGCCGGAAATCGGGATCGTGCCCTTGAGCTTTTGCCCGCCCTGGATGCGGATGCGATCCATGCTCCCCCTCCCCGATCTGCCGCGAATGCGGACCGATCCGGCGCTCAGCCGATGCGCGGAATCGAAAATGCCCGGCAAGAACCCCGTCGGCTCACGTCGCCGGACTACCTCGTGTGCTTATCGTCGCCAATTCCGGCGGAATCGTGGGTTTCCGGAGCCCGTTCCGCCGCCCCGGCGGCGCGGCTGCGGGCCTGCGCCTTGCGGCGGCGCAGGTTTTCGCGCAGCGCCGCGGCGCGCCGCGCCTGTTCCCGCTGCTTGTGACTATTGGCCATTTTGTGCGTTTCGAAATCGTCATCCATGGCGCGAAAAGGTTGCGCCACTTCCGCCCCTGTGGCAAGGATCGCGCCACTCGCGGGCCCGCGACCGCAGGCGCCCGCGCGGCGCTGCCGTAGCTCAGTGGTAGAGCACCCCCTTGGTAAGGGGGAGGTCGTAAGTTCAATCCTTACCGGCAGCACCATCTTTGCGTTCGAGTCCACGAACTTCCGTGCGCAATGCTTTCGGACGCGAAGCTAAAGATGAGCGGCACAACAGAGCCAAGCCCCGAGCACACCGGCCACCGTCACGGACCGGGCGGCGCGCATGCGCCGGCAAATTTCGGACGCGCATTCGCAATCGGCATCGGACTGAATACCGCGTTCGTGCTGATCGAAGCAGGCTACGGCATCGCCGCCAACTCGATGGCGCTGCTGGCCGATGCCGGCCACAACCTGTCCGACGTCCTCGGCCTCGTGGTCGCCTGGGTGGCGGCGGCGCTGTCGCGGCGCGCCCCGTCCGAGCGTTACACCTATGGGCTTCGCTCCTCGTCGATCCTGGCGGCGCTGTTCAACGCGGTCTTCCTGTTGCTGACGGTCGGCGCGATTGCCTGGGAGGCGGTCCTGCGCCTGTTCAATCCCGAGCCGGTCGCGGGCGTAACCGTGATGGTCGTGGCGGCGATCGGCATCGCGATCAACGGCATCACGGCCTGGATGTTCGCGGGCGGACGCAAGTCCGATCTCAACATCCAGGGCGCTTACCTGCACATGGCAGCCGACGCCGCGGTCTCGGCCGGAGTCGTCGCAGCGGCCGCCGTCATTCTGCTGACCGGCTGGCTCTGGGTCGATCCGGCCGTCAGCTTGATTGTCGGCGCGGTGATCGTGTGGGGAACATGGGGCCTGTTGCGCGAGAGCTTGTCGTTGTCGCTGGACGCCGTCCCGCCCGGTATCGCGCCCGACGCCGTGGAGAAATTCCTAGCCGGCCTGCCCGGCGTCACGGGCGTCCACGACCTGCACATCTGGGCCATGAGCACCACCGAGGTGGCGCTCACCGCGCATCTGGTAAGGCCCGAGGCAGGCCTGGACGACGCCTTCCTTGTCACGACCGCGCACGAACTCGAACACCGGTTCGGCATCCATCACGTCACGTTGCAGATCGAGAGCGGCGCGCGGAAATGCGCGTTCGCTCCGGCGCACGTGGTGTGACTGGAGAAGGGGGCAGGCAAACCGCCTGCCCCGGTTGCTTCACGCAATGTCGTTAGTTGCAGTACGGTCCCGTCGGGACGCCGCGGTCGTCGTAGCGGAAAAAGTCGCTGCCGCAGGTTCGCGGGTTGCCGGTCCTCACGCCGTCGTAGGAGGAGGGATCGCGACGGCCCTGGACGCGGCCGGGGCCCCAGCCGTATGAATTCTGCTGGTAGTATTCGCCACCATAATACCGTTTCGCTTTTCTGGTCTGTGCGTCCGCAGTCGTGGCCGTGAATGCCATCGCGCCAGCGATCGCAAGAGCCGCAGTCAGGGCAAAGCCTTTTTTCATGGCTGTCTCCTGGAGGTGTGGGCGTCGTCCACAGCTCGAAATATGTGCTCAATCAATAGGCGCAAGTCCATCCGCGGGATGTTTTCCCCCGGCCCGGCCTCAGGTCACCGCCGAGCGGACGGGTTGCAGCAGCCGCTTATCCGGCTCGTTGCTCTGCAGAGTGGCCTGAATCGCCTCGCGCAGCATCACATAGTCGCGCTTGTCCCATCGCTCGACGTGGATGTCGGCCAGGAGCTTGGCCGACTTGCCGAACACCACGATGCGGTCGCCGACCCCGATCGCCTCTTCGAGTTGATGAGTAATCAGGACAGCGGTGCTGCCGCATTCGCGCGCCAGCGCCAGGAAGGTTTCGCGCAGTTCCGCCGCGGTCACCTCGTCGAGATGTCCGAACGCCTCGTCGGCAAGCAGGATCGACGGCTGCAGCACGAACGCTCGCGCGATCGCGACGCGCTGGCGCATGCCGCCGGACAGTTCGTGCGGGTAGGCGTTAGTGAAACTGCCGAGCCCGAGGCGCTCCAGCCAAACCCGCGAACGCTGGCGGCGCTCGTCTTCCGCAACGCCAAGAAGTTCGAGCGGCAATTGAACGTTGTCGAGCGCAGAGCGCCACGGCAACAACCGGTCCTGCTGGAACACGGTGGCGATCTGGCCACGGAAATGATCGAAGTCGCCGTATGGCGTCTTGCCGCCGATCATGATCGAGCCGGAGGTCGGCGCCTCCAATCCGATCATCAGGTCGAAGAACGTCGACTTGCCGCAACCGGTCTGGCCGACGATCGCCACCACCTCGCGCGGCGCGATATCGAGATCAAGCCGCTCGATCGCGACGACCGACTGGCCGGAGGTGGCTTGGCGGAAGACCTTGCGAAGCTGCCGGACCTCGATCGGCGGCGGAGCGTTCATGCCCGCCATCGCAACACCCGCCGTTCGACTCGCGCCACGATCGCTTCCAGCAGGAAGAGCAGCGCCACCAGGATCAGCGTCCAGGCAAAGACGTCGGCCACCGAGAACAACTCCTGCGCGACCGCAAGCTGATGGCCGATGCCCGTCACCGCGCCGACCAGTTCGGCGATAGTGACGACGCGGATCGCCAGGCTGAGATTGATCTTCCAGCTGGTGATCAGGTTCGGCAGGATCGCCGGGAACATCAGCTTGGTGAAATATTGCACCGTCGTCGGCCGGAACGAGCGCATCATGCCGCGCAGATCGCGCGAAACTCCGCGCATGGAGTCGAGCGAGTCGACCAGGAACACCGGCCCGCAGACCGCGATCAGCACGAACGCGATGCGGAACTCGACGCCGCGAAACCACAGCACCGCAAACAGAATCCACGACACCACCGGCACCGCCATGAACAGTCGGATCAGCGGATGCAGATAGCTCTCCAGCGTTTCCGAGCGATACATCGCCATCGCCAGAAACAGGCCGAGCAGGAACGACAGGATGAGCGCGCCGACCACCCGCGCCACGGTGACGACGACGTCGATCGGCGTGATCGTCAGCAGGCTCTGCCCGATGCGCACGAAGCTCGGAACCGCGAACGGCGGAATGCCGAGCGCCGGCGCAAAGTACGACAGCACTTCCCAGGCAATGACGAACAGGAGAAGCGAGAAGACGGTCTGACGGGACAGCCTCCCGTCGAGACCGGCCTCCCGATATTCGTTAAGGTGCATAGATGATCTTGTCGTCCGGCATCTTCTGATAGAAGCCGGCCTTCACGGCGCGCTCCATCATGTCCCAGATCGATTTGCGGGTCGCGGGCTCCCACGCCGGCTCGACGATCATGCGGAGGCGCTTGCTGTCGACCGCGGCCTTGAGAATACCGGGCGGCAGCTTGGTCGTCTCGACCGCGATCTTGTCGGCCGCGTCGGTTTCGTCTTGCATCACCTTGGCGACGTCCTGGAGCGCAGCGAGCAGCATCTTGGGAGCGTTGGGCACACGCTTGATGGCGTCGGTCCGGATCGCCGGTACGATCTCCCAGCCGTCCTGGCCGGTGATCTCCTTCCAGCCCTGGGCGCCGTTGAAGATCATCTTCCAGCCCGGGTTCTGCCGCACGATGATGCTGGCAAGCGGTTCAATCACCAACGCCGCCTCGACCCGGTCGGCTTCGAGCTGGGCGCGGGCGACTGCGAAATTGGCGTTGACGACGGTGATGTCCTTGCCGAGCTCAAGGCCCTTGGCATTGGCGTAGATCTTGAGCACCTGGAACTGCGATCCGCCCATGTCGGCGGCAAGCTGCTTGCCCTTGAGGTCGGCGAGCGAGTTGATCTTGGGATCCTTCGCGAACACCACGAGATCCGCGAGCGTGAAGCCGGTGCCGAAAATCTGCAGCGGCACGCCTTCCTGATAGAACTTCTGCAGGATCGTCGGCCCGCCGATCACCACGTCGGTCTCGCCGGTGACAAAGCCCGCGTAGAACGCCGAGATCGACGGATATGGCTTCGCTTCCAGCTCGAAGCCGTGCTTGGCGTCGAGGCCGCGCGCCTTCATGATGTTCCAGACCAGCGGGTTGAACACCGGCAGTGTCAGGCTCGATGCCGTGATCTTCGGTTTCTGCTGCGCCATCGAACCGGTCGTGCCGGCGATCGCGATGGCACAGCCGGCCGCCATCGCGACGAAGCCGCGACGCAAGACTGTCATCATGAAGTCGCTCCCCTTGGTTGACTCTTCCGTGCGATCCGCATGGCGACACCATTCGCCACGCATCGCCACGGTCGCCGCAGCTTAAGCCCACTGGGCCTGATCACAATGCCGCCGGACATGCGACTTTCCGCCTCTCACGTGGGGCATTGACGCAACTCTACCCGCATCGCCGGTCCGTGCAAACGGGCGAATGCGCCTGACACCGGCAAGATAGCGGCGAGGGCCGTTGCGCATGCCAAATGCGGCATCTAACAATTGCAAGAAAGTGCACTGTCACAACCGGGAGGTCACGATGAATGCCGTCTTGAAGGCTATGCGCACGGCAGTCGGCTCAGCGGCTTTATTCGCCTCTTTCACCGCCTTGGCGGCAGACTACCCGGCCCCCAAGGAGAACTCCTGGGTCGCGCGCGACTTCCGCTTCAACACCGGCGACGTGATGCCGGAATTGCGTCTGCACTACCGCACGATCGGCGCCCCGTCGGGAGAGCCGGTGCTGATCCTGCATGGCACGTCCGGATCAGGCGCGAGCATGCTCACGCCTGCGTTCGCCGGCGAGTTGTTCGGCGCCGGCCAGCCGCTGGATGCGGCCAAGTATTTCATCATCCTGCCTGACGCCATCGGCGCGGGGAAATCCTCCAAGCCCTCCGACGGCATGCGCGCCAGATTTCCGCGCTACAACTACGACGACATGGTCGTCGCGCAGCAACGTCTGGTGACGGAAGGCCTCGGCATCCGCCACCTGCGGCTGGTGCTGGGAAACTCGATGGGCGGCATGCACACCTGGATCTGGGGCGTGAAATACCCCAATGCCATGGACGCGCTGGTGCCGATGGCATCGCAGCCTTCCGAGATGTCGAGCCGCAACTGGATGATGCGGCGCCTGATCATCGACACGATCCGCAACGATCCGGACTGGAAAAACGGCGACTACGCCAGCCAGCCGCGCGGGCTCAAGACCGCCAATGTGTTTTTCGGCATCGCCACCAACGGCGGAACGCTGGCCTACCAAAAGCTCGCTCCCACCCGCGAAGCAGCGGACAAATTGCTCGACGGCCGGCTGGCGGCGCCCTTCGCGGCGGATGCCAACGACTTCCTGTATCAGTGGGAATCGTCACGCGACTACAATCCTTCGCCCGGTTTGGAGCGCATCCAGGCGGCGCTGCTGGCGATCAATTCCGCCGACGACGAGCGCAATCCGCCCGAAACCGGCATCATGGATCGCGAACTCAAGCGCGTGAAGAACGGCCGCCTGTACGTGATACCGGCCAGCGAGGACACGCGCGGCCACGGTACCACCGGCATGGCCAAATTCTGGAAGCAGCAGGTTGAGCAGTTGCTGGCGACGGCGCCGCGGCGGGCGATGTAGCCGCGCTCACGTCTGATCGACCGGCGGCGGCCACGATCTTCCGCGTCGCGTGCTTGCCGTACGCCTGCTCGTCCCAATATATGCAGCCCGGCCGATGACGCGTGTGCCGCAGGGGAACGGAGAATTGATTTGAGCGAATATCAGCGCTGGGAAGACCGCTTCTCCGCCCCCGATTACATTTTCGGCACCGAGCCCAACTATTTCCTGGCCTTGTGCCGGGCACTGTTGCCGAAGAGCGGCAAGGCGCTCGCGGTCGCCGATGGCGAAGGCCGCAACGGTGTGTGGCTCGCCGAACAGGGGCTCGACGTCATGTCGATCGACTTTTCTCCCGCTGCGCAGGCGAAGGCGGTCGCACTGGCGAAGGCGCGCGGCGTCGACGTGACGTTCATGCGCGCCGACGTCCACGACTGGACGTATCCGGAGGCGGCCTTCGATGTCGTGGTGGAAATCTTCACTCAGTTCAGCACCCCCGCCGAGCGCACGCGCAAATGGGCCGGCATGCTGCGCACGCTCAAGCCCGGCGGGCTGTTGATCGTCCAGGGCTATACGCCCAAGCAATTGCACTACGGCACCGGCGGCCCCAAGGAGGTCGAGAATCTCTACACCCGCGACATGCTGCTTGCAGCATTCGGCGACCTGCACGACGTGCAAATCATCGAAGAGGAGCGCGAACTGCACGAAGGCGCCGCGCACGGCGGCATGTCGGCGGTGATCGGGCTGACGGCGCGGAAGTGACTGATCGGTCGTTAGACCATGAAATCCTTGGTCTCGAAGCCGAACATCACGCCGCCCCAGTTGCTGCCGACATATTCGTACTGGTTGGAGATGTGCTGCCGGCCCGCCGTCAGGTCCGCGAGAATCCCGCCGAACGGGTGCTCGTCGAGCAGGCCGGCAGCGCCGGTCGCCTTGAAGATGCGCGCAGCCAGCAGCGTGCAGCGCTCGGTCACCGAGGTCGATTGGAACTTGAACTTCAGGCGCTCGTCCAGCGGCGGCGTCTCTCCGCGCTGCGCGTAGCCGTGCAGAATGTCGAAGGTCCGGTGCAGCGTGGTCTTCATCTCGTCGATCGCGCCGGCAGTCTCGGCGCAGAGCAGTTGCACCATCGGGTTTTCGGCCGAGCGGCCGCCGGCACGCGTCACGCGTGACCGGCCGTAGTCGAGGAATGCGTTGAACATGCCCTGCAGGGCGCCGAGCCCGCTGGTCGAGATGCCGCGCACGAAGATCTGCCCGAACGGCAGCCGGTAGAGGCTGCTGGTGTTGACCGTCTGACCGGCCCCGGTCAGACGGAAATTGTCTGCCATCGCCTGGGTGCGATAGTCCGGCACGAACACGTCGTCGAGGACGACGTCGATGCTGCCGGTCGCCTGCAGGCCGGCGACCTGCCAGGTATCGACGGTCTGGTACTCCTGGCGAGGCACCAGGAAGATGCGGCCCTCGGGTGCGCCGCCGGTCGGCGAAGCAACCATGGCGCCGACCAGGACCCAGTCGCAGTGCGCGCAGCCGCTGGCGTAGCGCCAGTGGCCGCTGAGGCGGTAACCGCCGTCGGTCACGGTCGCCTTGCCGGCCGGCATCAGCGACGAGCAGATCAGCGTTGAGTTGTCGGCGCCCCACACCTCCTGCGCGGCGCGGTCGTCCAGCAGCGCCATGAACCAGGGATGCACGCCCAGCACGCCAAAGAGCCAGGCGGTCGACATGTCACCCTCGGCGAGCGTGAGCTGAAGGTCGTAGAACGTATGCAGGTCCATCTCGTAGCCGCCCCAGCGCCTGGGTTGCAGCACGCGGAAGAACCCGGCTTCCTGCATCTCGGCGATGGTCTTCGGCAGCACCTGCCGCTGCTTGCGTTGCTCCAGCGAGCGGCCGGCGAGCACCGGCGTCATTGCGCGGGCCCGCAAGATCAGTTCGGCCGGGAGCGGCGCGTCCCGACTGATGTCTCTCGCTGCTTCCACGCCAGCCGCCCCCGGGCGATTGCTCATTCCGCTGCGGCGAGTTCCCGCTGGGCGTTGCGCTTGAGCAGGCCAATGAGCTTATCGGTCGACATGATGTCGCCAAAGGTCAGGTAGAACGACGCCAGCGAGGCGTTGTGGTCCTCGTCGGTCACCGCGGCGTTGCCGTCGGTCACCATGATGGTGCGGAAGTTCAGCATCATGGCGTCGCGCGCGGTCAATTCGCAGCACACGTTCGTGACCGTGCCGGTGATCAGCAGCGTGTCGAGGCCGCGCGCCCGCAGCACCTCGGCCAGGTTCGACGAGCCCTGGATGAAGGCGCTGAACCGATCCTTCTCGACCATCAGATCGTCCTTACGCACGTCGAGCCCGGTCCATAGCTCGTGGCCCTTGCTGTCGGCGGTGAGCGCCTCGACCCGCTTGGCGCCACTCTCGGGCGTGGCCATCTCGTAATAGACCGACCAGCTCTTGAGCACCTCCGGCGTGAACGTGGTCTTGATCCAGACCACCGTGCCGCCAGTGGCACGCACCGTTTCGGCGAGCCGGTTGATATTCGGCACGATCTCCTTGGCCATCGGGCAGAGCGCGTGCGCCACGCCTTCGAGCATAAAGGCGTTCTGCATGTCGACGACGACCAGCGCAGTCTTTGCCGGATCGAGCCCCTCGTAGACGAGTTCGCGGCCACGCTTGGCGATCACACGATCGACGACCGACTTCGGGATGGACAGCTGATGCATGGAAGCCTCCGCTTGCGCCTATCAGGGACGATTATCGGTCCGGATGCACGCGAGAGCAATTGCCAATAGGTGTCAAAGCTTGCCGGCGAACGCATCCGCGATGAATGCGTGCGCAAAGGTATAGCCGTGGCGGGAAACCGCCTCATCGTAGACCGCCACGCCCGGCACATTCACGCCAACGTCCGTGAAGGCGTGCACCACGCCGCCCCAGGTCACCAGCGCCCAGCGCACGCCAGCCGCTTCCATCTCGGCCTCGAAGGCGTCGCGCTCGGCCTTGGGCGAGATCGGATCGGCGGCGCCGTGAACGGCCAGCACCTTGGCCTTGACCTCGCCTGTCTGGGCCGGCTGCGGCGTCGACAGCGTGCCGTGCATCGAGACCACCGCCTGCACGTCGGCGCCCGAGCGCGCGAGATCGAGCACATTCAGGCCGCCGAAGCAGAAGCCGATCGCGGCCCGGCGCGTCACGTCACCGATCGCACGGCGGTCCGCCTCGCGGGTCAGGGTGTCGAGCGCAGCGTTGATCCGCCGCCGCATGGCCGGCGTGTCGGACATGATCGGCTGCAGGAACTCCATCGGGTTCTCGGTGCCAACCGGCCCGTTGCCCTCGCCGAACATGTCGGCGACGAACACCACGTAGCCTTCGTTCGCCAGCATCTGGCCGGTTTCGATCGCCGGCTTGATAACGCCGCGCCAGTTCGGCGCCATCAGCAGCAGCGGCCGGGGCGTCCGGACGTTCTCGTCCCAGATCAACGCGCCGCGGCAGCTCATGCCCGCAACCGAATAGAAGATGCTCTCAACCGACATGGCGTTCTCCCCTCCTGTCCAACCGCCCGGCATGCGATTTCCGCACGCCACATTCAACGAATCCGCGCGAGCCTAAACCTGCCGCATGGAATTCTCGCGATCAATTCCCGGCCGCCGGAACCGCGTGCCAGCTGGCTGAAGTTCCCCCGGCCGGCGTCGATGTCACGGTTCGGCTATTCGAGGACCTCGGCCTCCCGTTTGAGCACGCGGCGCGCAAAGTAATGAAAGGTCGCGTCCACCGCGCGTGGCTTAAGCCGGTAATCGTGCGCCTCCCGCGCGAAGGCCGGATCGATCGGCTTGATCTCGCCGATCGATTCCGCCAGCACCTGCATGCGCGCGGCCCGCTCGATGAACACCGAGAGCACCGCCGCCTCCTCGATGGTCTTGGTCGCGACCAGCTGGCCGTGATGCGCGAGCAGGATGGCGCGCTTGTCACCCAACGCCTCGTGAATGATCTGGCCCTCTTCGTCGCCGATCGGCGGTCCGGGCCACTCGGGCAGAAACGCGCAATCGTCATAGAACATCGAGGTGTCCATGTGCGACACGTTCAACGGCCGGCCGACGATCGACAGCGCCGAACAATACGGCGGATGAGTGTGCACAATCGCCGTCACCTCGGGCCGGTGACGGTAGATCCACAGGTGAAAGCGGTTCGACGGATTCACCATGCCGTCGCCGGCCAGCAGATTGAGGTCGTCGTCGACCAGCACGATGTTGCTGGCCTGCGCCTCGTCGAAGCCGAGACCGAAGCTCAGCATCCAGTAGGTGCCCGGCCGCTCGCCGCGCGCGGTGATCTGACCCGCCAGCGCGGACTCGTGACCTTCACCGGCAAGAATTCGACAGGTGAGTGCGATCTTCTGACGAAGCGACCACGTCGGCACGGCCAGATGGCGCTCCATCTGCTCGGTGGTGCGCGTATGATATTCGGCTTTGTCGCGAACGATCACATCGCTCATGCTGGCCTCTCCTTCTATTCAGGCTTCAAACCGGCTTGGCGTGCCAACGCGGCCCATTTCGGGATTTCAGCCGCCACATAGGCACCCAACTGGGCCGGACTGTTGCCGACGACTTCGGCACCCTGCTCGCGCAGCTTGTCACGAACTTCCGGCGAGGCCAACGCTGCAACCGTGGCGCCGTGCAACCGCTCCACGATCGCGGCCGGGGTGCCGGCCGGTGCAAACAGGGCGTACGAATTGTCGGCGACCAGCGAGGGGAAACCTGCCTCCGCCGCCGTCGGAATGTCCGGCATGATGGCGCTACGCTGCGCGCTGGTGATCGCGAGCGCACGGAGCGTGCCGGCACGGACGTGAGACTGCAGCGCCAACATGGTCTCGAACGCGACCGGGATTTCGCCTCCCAGCAAGGCCGTCACGGTGGGTGCGCCGCCACGATAGGGTACATGTTGCAGAGGCAATCCGGACAGTTGCTTGAACAATTCCCCGGTCAGGTGGAACACGGTGCCGGCGCCCGCCGAGCCGTAGTTGGAGATCGTCTGCGGCTGCGCCTTGGCGGCCTCGACGAGTTGGCGCATCGTGCTGGCCGGTACGCTCGGATGCGCCGCCATCAGGATGGCGGCCGAGGCCACCATGGTGATCGGCGCGAAATCCTTCTCTGTGTCGTAGGGCAGCTTCGAGTAGATGCTGGGATTGATGACGTGGCTGGTCGGCACCAGCACCAGCGTGTAGCCGTCCGGCGCTGCCTTGGCCGCGGCCGCAGTGCCGATGGTTCCGCCGGCGCCGCCACGGTTGTCGATCACGACCGGCTGGCCGAGGGCATCGTGAATTTTCTGGCCGATCACACGTCCGACGATGTCGGTGCCGCCGCCGGGCGGATACGGCACGATCAGCCGGATCGGCCGGTTCGGATAGGATTGGGCGATGGCGGGAGCCGCGGGCCATATTGCCGCACTCCCGAGCAGAGCGATGAAATCTCGCCGTCGCATTTGTCACCTCGAAGACGGAAAATCTCACCCGGTCTGATCGAACGCTAGCACATCGAAATTTGCTTCAAACGGAAAACTGCTCATATCTGTCCTGCGGGACGGAAATCGCGCGAAGGTTGCGGGCGCTCACGCGTCCTGCCATCGCCAACCCCGCCGGTTGCGTCATGTAAAGCCGCCATGGCCGGCGAAAGGCCTCCTAAGGCAATGCCCGAATGATCGGCAGGTGCTCCGATTCATCCCACGCCCGCATGACGGTGGACCGGATGTTGCCGAACGAACCGAGCGTCATCACGAACTTCGCCATCGCCTCGTCATTGGGCGCTTCGTAGAGGTGAACAAAATCGTACGGGCCGAAAGTCATCCAGACCTGCTTGCGCTCCACGCCGAACTGCCTGGCCGTCTCACGCGACTTGTCCTGCCGGTTCGGAATGTCTTTGACGCCCCGGACCCCCTGATCGGTGAAGTTCACCAGCATGATGTATTGCGGCATCGACAACCTCCCGTTCAAAAGCGATCAACCGGGCCGGGCCGGCCGCAAGAAGGCGAAATCACAGCCTTCGTCGGCGCCGAGAATCTCCCGTGAATAGAGCCAGGAATAGCCGCGCTGTGGCTTCTCCTCCGCCGGCTTCGCCGCGGCCGCACGGCGCTTGAGTTCGGCGTCATCGAGCAGCGCCTCGATGCGCCGCTCCTTGACGGAAAGCCGGATGCGGTCGCCATTGCGAATGTACCCGAGCGGGCCGCCGGACGCCGCGTCCGGCGTGATGTGCAGCACGATGGTGCCGAACGCGGTGCCGCTCATGCGCGCGTCCGATATCCGGATCATGTCCTTGACGCCGGCCTGGGCGAGCTTCTTGGGGATCGGCAGATAGCCCGCCTCCGGCATGCATTCGGGCGCATGCGGGCCGGCATTCTGCAGCACCAGCACATCCTGCGGCGTGACGTCGAGCGCCGGGTCGTCGATGCGGGCCGCGAGATCGGCGAGCGAGGAGAACACCACCGCCCTGCCCTCGTGCTCGAACAGCCGGGCGTCGGCGGCCGAGCGCTTGAGGATCGCCCCCTTGGGCGCGATGTTGCCGAACAGCGAGATCAATCCACCTTGCGGCTCAAATGGCTGCTCGCGCGCCGCAATGATCGTGCGGTCGGTCCATGGATTGCCCTCGTGAGCGAGACGCTCGCCCAGGGTCTCGCCGGTCACGGTGACGCAGTCGAGGTGAAGCAACGGCTGCAATTCGCGCAGCAGCACGCCCATGCCGCCGGCGGCGGCGAAGTCCTCCATGTAGCCGTTGCCGACCGGCTTCAGGTTGACCAGCACCGGCGTGGTGTCGGACAGCCGGTTGAGCTGTTCGAGGGTCACCTTGCACGCCGGCGCGCCCGGCGATCGCGGTCAGATGGATAATCGCGTTGGTCGAGCCGCCGAGCGCCAGCAGCACGCGCAGCGCGTTCTCGACCGACTTGGCGTTGACAATGCGTCGAGGGTGTCAGCCCTGAGCCGATCAGCTTGACGGCGGCTGCCCCGGTCGCCTCGGCGGCGCGCAGCCGGTCGGCATGCACCGCCGGAATCGCCGCCGTGCCTGGAACGATCATGCCGAGCGCCTCGGCGATGCAGGCCATGGTCGAGGCCGTGCCCATCACCGCGCAGGTGCCGGCGGTAACGGCAAGCTGGCCTTCCACCTGAGAGATTTCCGCCGCGTCGACCTCGCCGGCGCGATAGCGCGCCCAGAACCGCCGGCAGTCGGTGCAGGCGCCGAGCCGTTCGCCGCGATAGCGGCCGGTCATCATCGGCCCCGCCACCAGCATGATCGCCGGCACGCCGGCCGAGACTGCGCCCATCAGTTGCGCCGGCACGGTCTTGTCGCAGCCGCCCATCAGCACCACCGCGTCCATCGGCTGGGCGCGGATCATTTCCTCGGTGTCGATCGACATCAGGTTGCGGTACTTCAGGCTCGTCGGGTTGAGGAACACCTCGCCGAGCGAGATGGTCGGGAATTCGACCGGCAGCGCGCCCGCCGCCAGCACGCCGCGCTTCACGGCGTCGAGCAGTTCGGGAAAATGGCGGTGGCAGTTGTTGTAGCCTGAGCCGGTATTCGCGACGCCGACCACCGGCTTCTCCAGCATCGCGCGCGAATAGCCCATCGATTGCAGGAACGAGCGGCGCAGATACAGCGAAAAGTCGCGGTCACCGTAGTTGGTGAGCCCGTGCGCAAAGCCGCGCGTCGCGTCAGTCATCGACCAGTGTCCCGGTTCCGACGCTTGTATCCCATTGCGAGCACCCGCGTTTACAAGCGTCAGAAACCGGATACTACCCCACAGCGGCCGCGCCCGCGCGTGAGCAGCCGCAAACGCATTGCTCCCTCGTCCGGGCTCGTTATAGTCTTCCTGGTCTTGCGTGTCCGACGTGCCATCCGGACAGCCTCGATTCGCGAGGACCGTCGATGAAGCACCTGACCATCATGTTCGCCATTGCCGCGGCGGCGGCACCCGGCCTGATCGAGCCGGCAAACGCCGAAAGCGCAAACCGCTTCTTCTTTGAAGGCGACATGGTGCGCGGCGATCAGGCCGGCGCGCCCGGGCCGTTCTGTGTTCTCAACAGCCAGTTCAAGCGGCTCGAAAAGGTGGTCTGGCGGGTTCGTGTGCTCGATGCCGCCGGCAAGCCGCTCGACGACAAGGGCCTGAAGAGCCTCGAGATCGAACTGCCCGACGGACAGAAGATCGCGGCAAGGTTTGGTCCGCATCCGCCGCCTCGCCTCGGCCCGGCGGCGGACTATTTCTGGAGCGCGGCGTGGATCATTCCCGGCGGAGTATCCAAGCGGGACCTTCGCCTACAAGGTGACGGCGACCGGCGATGGACGGTCAGTTCGCAGAGCTTGGCAGCCGTTCATGATGAAGCCGTCGCAACTGACGGTCGTCGGCGAGCGCGATCGAGATCAAGAAGTAACCGTCCGAAGGTGGGCGACATGACGATGCCGTGCCGCGGAGCGCTGATCGCGCTCGCGTTCCATGCTGGCCGGGCTGTTCTTCGCGTGTGGCGCGCAGGCCGCTCCCCGCGCGGCCGAGCTGGGACCGGAAGTCGCGATCACCGAACCGTCGGGCGGCTATGTCGGGCGGCTCGACGTCAGCTCCGCAGCGCGGCCCGGTCGGTACGCCGCTCACGGTCACGGGCGAAGGCTTCGCACCTGGTCAGGACATCGAAGTCGTCTGGCGGACGGTGAAGGGGCGCTGGAAGGTCACGCGAGGCTGAGTATTTCGGCCGCGAGTTCATTCCGGTCGCGTACCGGATCGCAGCGGTGAAAAGCGACGAGTCCGGGCGAATCAAGGCGAACTTCGTGGCGCCGGAGGATTTCGGCTTCCAGCACGACATCGTCGTGCAGCAGGGCAATCGCCTGCTGACGCAGACCGCGTTCCACCTCGACATGACGGTCCGGCTCACCGGGCCGGCGAGCGGCCCGATCGGTACGCCGATCGCGATTGAGGTCACCGGCATCGGCTGGCGCGAGCTCGAGGGCAGCTGGGTGCTGCTCTACGACAACAAGTTCACCGGCTTCATGTCGGTGGTCACGACCGGCGGCACCGCGCGCTTCGACCTCCCCGCCACCGGGCACGTCGGCCGCCACATCATCGAGATTCAGCACTCGGACTTCGGCTCGCCCTACCGCAACACCCAGCAGTCGCCGGTCCCCGACCGGCCGGTGTTCCATCTCACCTTCACGATCACGCCCGGCGATCCGGTGCTGCCGCCGCCAGCCGCCGCGCAGGCGCAGACCCAGGTGCGCTCACTGCCGCCGCAAGGCGATCTGGTCGCAACCCCGGCGTTCGCCGCCGTCGGCGCGCCGGTCACCGTTCGCGGCGGCGGGTTCGAGCCGGGCAAGGTCTATGAGCTGAACTGGAACACGGTGGTCGGCAACCGCATGACCGGCCGCGGCTGGGAGGAAAAGGCGAAAGTCGTCGCGCAGGCGCGCGCCGATACCGCCGGCCAGGCGGAATTCCGCTTCGACGTACCGGACGACCTTGGCGGCGTGCATCGGCTCTGGGTCGATGCCGGCGGCACCAAGAAGCAGGGGGCGTTCTGGATTGCGCCCACCGCCTTCCCGCTCGACGTGATGCGCGGCCCGGTCGGCACCACCTTCCGCGTCCATCTCAAGGGAGTCGGCTGGAGCGAGACCGCCAACATCTACACCGTGGTCTACGACAACGGCACCTCGGGCTACGCCTGCGCCTTCAACAGCCAGGGCGATGTCGAAATCTTCCTGCAGGCGACCGGCGAACCGGGCTGGCACTTCATCGACCTCTATCCGGCGATCTACAAGGGCAAGGAGACGCGGCCCAACAATTACCGCCTGCCGCAACTGACCTATGCGGACGACCACCCGGGCGAAGATCTGCCGCGATTCCGCTTCGCCTTCGAGGTCACGCCCGACACCCGCGGCGCCCAAGTCCAGCAGTAGACGTCGGGCAGTAGACGTCCAGGCGGGAGCGCCCGGCGCTGAGCCTGCGGCATTCCGCCCGGGCGGACCACCTCTGCCGAAATCTTGATCCTTATCAAGCAGTCCGGTCCCGTTTTGGGCCATGACCGGCTCGACAAATGGCCTGGAACGCCTCTAAAACTAAACTGGGAGCGTTCCAGGAAGGGCGCCCTGCCGGCCGGGAGACCGCATGCAATGAACTACGATGCGTTTTTCTCGGGCGCCCTCGCCCGCCTGCGGGAAGAGCGGCGCTACCGGGTGTTCGCCGATCTCGAACGGCAGGCCGGCCGTTTCCCGCGCGCCATCTGGCATTCGCCCGCACGGGCCGCGCGACGTCATCGTCTGGTGCTCCAACGACTACCTCGGCATGGGCCAGCACCCCAAGGTGATCGGCGCCATGGTCGAGACCGCGACCCGGATGGGTACCGGCGCCGGCGGCACCCGCAACATCGCCGGCACCAATCATCCGCTGGTCGACCTGGAGCACGAGCTTGCCGACCTGCACCGCAAGGAAGCCGCACTGGTCTTCACGTCGGGCTATGTGTCGAACGAAACCGGCATCTCGACCATCGTCAAGCTGATGCCGAACTGCCTGATCCTGTCGGACGCGCTCAACCACAATTCGATGATCGAGGGCGTGCGCCAGTCGCGGCGCCGAGAAGCAGATTTTCCGCCACAACGACATGGCGCATCTCGAAGAGCTGCTGCAGGCGGCCGATCCGGCGCGGCCCAAGCTCATCGTGTTCGAGACGCTCTATTCGATGGACGGCGACGTGGCGCCGATCGAGCGCATCTGCGATCTCGCCGAGCGCTACGGCGCCATGACCTATGCGGACGAGGTGCACGCCGTCGGCATGTACGGTCCGCGCGGCGGCGGCCAGGCCGAACAGCAGGGCACGATGGCGCGCATCGACGTGGTCGAGGGCACGCTCGCCAAGGCGTTCGGCTGCCTGGGCGGCTATATCGCCGGCAAGCGCGACCTGATCGACGCGGTGCGCAGCTACGCGCCGGGCTTCATCTTCACCACCGCGCTGCCGCCCGCGATCTGCGCCGCGGCGACCGCCGCGATCCGCCACCTCAAGGCTTCGAGCTTCGAGCGCGAGCGCCACCAGGAGCGCGCCGCGCGCGTCAAGGCCGTGCTCAATGCGCCGGCCTGCCGGTGATGCCGAACGACACCCACATCGTGCCGGTGTTCGTCGGCGATCCGGAGAAGTGCAAGGAGGCGACCGACCTCCTGCTCGCCGAGCACGGCATCTACATCCAGCCGATCAACTATCCGACCGTGCCGAAGGGCACCGAGCGGCTGCGCATCACGCCCTCGCCCTATCACGAGGACGCGCTGATCGACGCGCTCGCCGAGGCGCTGGTCGACGTCTGGGAACGGCTCGAGCTGCCGCTGCAAGGACCGCGCGCTGGCGGCGGAGTAGATTACCGTGCGAATCGCTCCCTCGTCGATCGCCCGGCGCTTGTCGCCGGGCACTCAATCATCGAACGTACCCTGCCCGGCCGCTTCCAGCGCGCGATGCGCGCGCGCCATGCGCGCGGGCCGCGAACGGCCACCGAGAAGCTGACCACCAGGAACCGCGCGAGATGGTGCGCGCCGACATAGACCGGATCGAGGTGCAGCGCGAGCGCCAGCACCATCATGGTGTCCTGCGCACCCGGCGCGAACGCGACGATCACGTCGGCGAACCGAAACGGCAGCAACGCCACGACGAGCAGCGCGAAGCAGGCCGCGACGGCGACCGCGACCGCGAACGAGCCGAAGGCTGCGCCGAGATAGCTCGAGCAGCATCCGCGGACTGGTATTGGCGAAGCGCGAGCCGGCGACCGCGCCGAGGGTGACGCATCGCGGCGCTGCCGAGCCACCACGGCAGCTGCACGGTGAGAAGACCGGTGCCGTGCAGAAACCGCCGAGCCGGCCATCGCGCCGAACATCAGGCCGCCGGGAAACCGCATCCGCTGCATGAGCGACCGCCACCACCGTCGACACCGACGAGCAGCACCGCAAGCTCGCCGAGCGACGTCCGGCGCCGCGCTCGGCGTCACCGGTTCGACCGTCGAGCCCGAACAGCGCCAGTCCCGCCGGCAGCCCGATCACGATCAGCAGCACCCGCATCACCTGCACGATCGGCGATCCCGCGCAGGTCGGCGTCGAACTCCGCCGACAGCGCCATGACCTGCGCCATCGAGCCGGGGCTTGCGCCGAGCAGCGCCGACAGCGGATCCCAGCCGTGCACGAAGCGCAGATAGCAGGCGGTGGCGACGATCATGCACGAGCGCCGAGACCGACGAGAATCGCGACGCTCACCGGCCAGGTCGGCGATGCCCCTGAGCGTTTCCGGCGTCACCACCGCGCCGAGCAGGATGCCGACCAGCACGAAGCACAGCGCGCGCGATCGGCACCGGCACCTTCATGGGCCGGCCGGCCAGCGCGGCGACTGCCACCGCCAGCATCGAGCCCGAGACCAGCCCGGCCGGAAAGCCGATCAGCGGGGAGCCGCGACGCCGCCCAGCGTCGCAATCAGCAGCGTCTCGGCGGTCCGCTGCAATTCGCGCGAGTGAGGGAAGAGGAAGGCGGCATCGATCGGTCCCGAGGTCGGGTCGCCCGCGCGATGCGCAAGCGCATGCCCGCCGTCCAGACGCGCTACCGCCGATCAATGCCGCGCGCGCCGGCACCGCGTCAAATGCACGCCGGATCGATCCGCATCGCGGGTACTTGGCGCGCGCGTGGCCCCGCGCGCTCCAACGCCCGTTGACCACGATCCGACCGAGGGCATGGCGGGCCTCCCATTGCGGATGGTTTCAGGTACACTGATCGGACGGCGCCAGGGGCGCAGTGAGCGAACGCCCCCGAAAATCCCGAAAGGGCGCCCAAAGAACGCCCCAGGGGCGCGCGGACGCGGGAGCATGCTGCAAGGCTGGGTCGTCATCGCCTGCGCGCTCGGCTACCTCGGACTGCTGTTCGTGGTCGCGAGCTATGGCGACAAGACGCGGCACTTCGGCCGCGAAGGCCGCTTGCGCCTGCTGCATCTATCCGCTCTCGCTCGCGATCTACTGCACGTCCTGGACGTTCTTCGGCTCGGTCGGCCTCGCCTCCCGCACCGGCTTCGACTTTCTGACGATCTATGTCGGCCCGATCCTGATGATCGGCCTGCTGCTCGCCGCTCATCATCCGCATCGTGCGGCTCGCCAAGGCGCAGAACATCACCTCGATCGCCGACTTCATCGCCGCGCGCTACGGCAAGGCGCAGACCGTCGCCGCCACCGTCGCGCTGATCGCGATCATCGGCACGATTCCGTACATCGCGCTTGCAGCTCAAGGCGGTGTCGTCCTCGCTGACCACGATCCTGGTGCATATCGGGCCGGCGAGCGGCGCGATGCAGCCGGTGCTGGGCGACATCGCCTTCTACGTCGCGGTCGCGATGGCGATCTTCGCGGTGCTGTTCGGCACCCGTCACATCGACGCCACCGAGCACCAGGACGGACTGATGCTGGCGATCGCGACCGAGTTGATCGTCAAGCTGGTGGCCTTCGTCGCGGTCGGCATTTTCGTGACGTTCTGGATGTTCGACGGGCCGTTCTGCGCTGTTCGCCCAAGCGCTCGAGCGGCCCGATACCGCCGCGGTGCTGACGCGCGAGCCCGATGCTCGGCACGCTGATCGCGATGACGCTGCTGTCGCTGTTCGCCATCGTGCTGCTGCCGCGGCAGTTCCACGTCACCGTGGTCGAGAACAACAGCGAGGCCGAGATCAGGCGCGCGGCCTGGCTGTTCCCGCTCTATCTGGTGCTGATCAACCTGTTCGTCGTGCCGATCGCGCTCGCCGGCATGCTGACCTTCAGCGCCGGGCAGGTCGACAGCGACATGTTCGTGCTGGCGCTGCCGCTGTCGGCCGGCTCCGACCTGCTCACGATCGCAGCCTTCATCGGCGGTCTTTCGGCGGCGACCGCCATGGTGATCGTCGAGTTGGTCGCGCTCGCCATCATGGTGTCGAACGACATCGTGATGCCGCTGGTGCTGCAACGGCGCGAGGCGCTGATCACCGGCCGCGACAGATGTCGGCCGACTCCTGCTGACCGTGCGGCGGATGGCGATCTTCGTCATCCTGTTCTTCGCCTACCTGTACTATCGCCTGGCCGGCGACGCGCAGCTCGCCTCGATCGGACTGCTGTCATTCGCCGCGGTCGCGCAGCTCGCGCCGGCCTTCTTCGGCGGGCTGATCTGGCGCCGCGCCACCGCGCGCGGCGCGCTGGCCGGCATGACGATCGGCATCCTGGTCTGGGCCTATACGCTGCTGCTGCCGAGCATCGCGGACGCCGGCATCGTCGGGCAGAGCATCCTCAGCCAGGGCCCGTGGGGCATCGACGATGCTGCGCCCGCAGGCGCTGTTCGGGCTCGATCTGCCGCCGCTCGTGCACGGCGTGATCTGGAGCCTCACGCTCAACGTGCTGGCCTATGTGGCGTTCTCGTTCGGGCGCGCGCCGGCGTCGATCGAGCGGCTGCAGTCCGACCTGTTCGTTCCCTCCGATCTCACGCCGATCGCGCCGAGCTTCCGGCTGTGGCGTTCGTCGGTGACGGTCGAGGAGCTCACCACCACGGTCGCCCGCTATCTCGGCGAGGAGCGCACGCGCACCTCGTTCGACAGCTACGCGCTGACCCGCGGCGTCAGCCTCGACCCCAAGGGCGAGGCGGACTTCCAGCTGCTGCGCTATGCCGAGCATCTGCTGGCCTCGGCGATCGGCGCGGCCTCGTCCCGGCTCGTGCTGTCGCTGCTGCTGCGCAAGCGCACGGTGTCGACCAAGGCCGCGCTGCGAGCTGCTCGACGACGCCAATGCGGCGATCCACTACAACCGCGAAATCCTGCAGACCGCGCTCGACCATGTGCGGCAGGGCATCGCGGTGTTCGACAAGGACCTGCACCTGGTCTGCTGGAACCGGCAGTTCGGCGAAATCCTGACGCTGCCGCCGCAACTCACCCGCGTCGGCACCGCGCTCGCACGAAATCCTGCGCTCAGCGCCGAGAACACCGCAGACGCGGCCGGACGCCGACCTGCTGATGCGCGAGCGGCTCGCCCGCTATGTGTCGAGCAGCGAGCCGTTCCTGCGAACGCTTCGCCGAGCGCGACCTGGTCATGGAGGTGCGCGCGAACCCGATGCCGGACGGCGGCATCGTCACGACCTTCACGGACATCACGCCGAGCGTGAAGGCGGCCGAAGAGCTCGAACGCGCCAACGAATTGCTCGAGCGCCGGGTGCAGGAGCGCACCGAGGAACTGACCCGGCTCAACAGCGAGCTCGGCCGCGCCAAGGCCGAGGCCGACGAGGCCAACATCTCCAAGACCAAGTTCCTCGCCGCCGCCAGCCACGACATCCTGCAGCCGCTCAACGCCGCGCGGCTCTACGTCACCAGCCTGGTCGAACGCCAGCGCGGCGGCGACGATTCGCAGCTTGTCGGCAACATCGACGCCTCGCTCGACGCGGTCGAGGAAATCTTCGGCGCGCTGCTCGACATCTCGCGTCTCGATACCGGCGCGATGAAGACCGAGAAGATGAATTTCCGCATCGACGAGCTGTTCCGCCAGCTCGAGGTCGAGTTCACGCCGCTGGCGCAGGAGAAGGGTCTCAAGCTCAAATTCGTCGCCTGCTCGCTGGCGGTGCATTCCGACCGACGGCTGCTGCGGCGACTGCTGCAGAACCTCGTGTCCAACGCCATCAAGTACACGCCGACGCGGCCGCGTCCTGGTCGGCTGCCGACGGCGCCGCGGCAAGCTGCGCATCTACGTCTACGATACCGGCCTCGGCATCCCGCACGGCAAGAAGAGCGCGATCTTCAAGGAGTTCCACCGCCTCGACCAGGGCGCGAAGGTGGCGCGCGGCCTCGGCCTCGGGCTCTCGATCGTCGAGCGCATCGCGCGGGTGCTCGACCACAAGATCACGCTCGCATCCACGGTCGGCCGCGGCTCCTGCTTCACGGTCGACGTGCCGATCGCGCCGGCGCTACCGTCGAGCCGGCAGACGCGCGTCATGCACGATACCGATCGCGTCCAGCTGTCCGGCATCGTCGTGCTGTGCATCGACAACGATCTGGCGATCCTCGACGGCATGGAGACGCTGCTCGGCGGCTGGGGGTGCCGCGTGCTGAAGGCGCCGGACCTGGCGTCGGCCGCAGCCGCGATCGTGGACACCAAGTTGACGCCCGACGGCCTGCTGGTCGATTACCATCTCGACCACGGCAACGGCATCGAGGCTATCGTCGAGCTGCGCCGGCGCTTCGGCGCGCGAACTTGACGGCCATCCTGATCACCGCCGACCGCAGCCCGCGCGTGCGCGAGGAAGCCCGCGCGCACGGCGTCCAGGTGCTCAACAAGCCGATCCAGCCGGCCGCGTTGCGCGCGCTGCTGACGCAATGGCGCGTGCAGCGCGTCGCTGCGGCGGAGTGACCGGCCGCCCGGCGCACCGGTTCAAGGTCAGCGTTTCGGCTCGCGCACCAGCGCGAGCAGGCCCGCAATCACCGCGAGCACGGTCAGCATCAGGAAGCCGCTCTCGACCGCTTCGAGCAGCGGGCGTCCTTGAAAGATCGTCCAGTGGGGCTGATCGCCGGTCGCCACCTGAATGCGCCACGTCAACACCGACGATGCAGCCGCAGCCCCGAGGCTGCCGCCGAGGACACGCATCAAATTCAACAGCGCACTCGCCTCCACGGAGAGATGGGCCAGGGCCGCGTTCAAGGTCCGATGGTTGTTGGGCGTGATGAACAGACCGAGGCCTACGCCGAACAGGGCCAGTGCGATCCCGCCCATGACCACGTCTGCCTGATGTTCCGTCGCGATGACCGCCAGGATGACGAGACTTGCGACGCAGAGCGCCATGCCGCCGGCGCTGAGAAGCCGCGGTTGAAATCTCTCGGCCAACATTCCGCTGAGCGGCGCGACAATGCCGAAGGCGACCGGAATGACCGCCAGCCGCAAGCCGGCCAGTTCCACCGGCCGGTGATAGCCGCGCACCAATCCGAACGACACGATGAAAAAGATGCCATAGAGCAACGCCGCCGACAGGACGACGCCGGCGATCCCGCAGGAGAACACCGGGTTGGCGAAGATCCGCAGGTCCAGCAGCGGGGACGTCGATCGCAGTTCGCGCCAGCATGCCGTCGCGGGCGCATGCGGTCGTTCGCGGCAAGACCAGCAGGCCGACGATGGTCGCGGCGAGTTCGCCGACGGGCACGGTCACCAGGAACACCCAGATCGCCACCCCCACGTGCTCAGCAAGAGCCCCCCGATCGGCGGCCCCACGCTCAGTCCGATCGCCTGTGCGGTCGCGAAATATCCGAGCGCGCGGGCGCGCCGGGTCGGCCCAACCGCGCTGAGCACGATCGCGATGCTGTTCGACGCCAGCATGGCGCCGCCGATGCCCTGCAGGACGCGCGCGATCACGAGCGACGTCAGGCTATCGGCTAAACCGCACAACGCGGTCGCCACGGAGAACAACAAGAAGCCGCCGACGTAGAACAGCTTCCGGCCGAACATCGCGCAGAGCCGGCCGAACACCGGCAGGAAAGCCGCGAGCGCCAGCAGGTAGGCAATCGCCACCCAGCTCACCGCATTCACGGACGTCTGGAATTCGACCGACAAGAACGGCAGCGCGAGCTGCACGATGCTGGCGTCGAGTTGCGCCATGAACGCACCCATGCAGGCGACGCCGACCACCAGCCAGGGGTACCAGCTCCGGCGCGCGACGAACTCGACCGGAGACGGCTCGATCCGGCTGAGCGCAGGAGCGGCCGGATGGGCTTTCCCGTTCGGCGACGTCTCATCCATGTTGGCTCCCGGCGATACGCGCCCGCCCGAACTCGATCCTGCTCCCGGATCGCATGCATTCACGCGGTGTGCGGTTCCGGCTCGAGCGGCGATGATCGAATCGTGGGGGTCAAGTCAGGGGCCCGCGGCCTCAATCGGACTGCCGATCTAGGAACTGGAACTCGCCGGCTGCGGCCATTGCCCGAGCTCGATCTTGGAGGCGGCGATCACCGCCTGGGTGCGGCTCTCGACCCCGAGCTTCTGCAGGATCGCCGAGACGTGCGCCTTGACGGTCGCCTCGGAGACGCTGAGCTCGTAGGCGATCTGCTTGTTGAGCAGTCCCTCCGACAGCATCATCAGCACGCGCACCTGCTGCGGCGTCAGCGAGGCGAGCCGCGCCATCAGGTCGGCGGTCTCGGCATCCGAGCCGGCGCCGAGATCGATGTCGGGCGGCGTCCAGACGCCGCCCTCGAACACGCGGGCGATCGCCCGCGCGGATCGCCTCGATGCCGAGCGTCTTGGGGATGAAGCCGGACGCGCCGAAATCCATGCAGCGGCGGATCACCGCCGGGATCGTCGTTGGCCGACACCACGACGATCGGGACGCTCGGATATTGCGCGCGCAGATACATCAGCCCGGAGAAGCCGCGCACGCCCGGCATGGTCAGATCGAGCAGGATGAGATCGACTTCGCCGCCGCGCTCGAGCAGCTTGGCGACATCGTCGAACGATCCGGCCTCGGCAATGTCGACTTCGTCGAACAGGCCGGACACCGCCTCGCGCAACGCCCCGCGAAACAGCGGATGATCGTCCGCGATGACCAGACGGTAGCTAATCGCGTCGCTCACCCCGTTGATCTCCCGGCCACGGTCAGCGTCGAAACCGAAATCATAGCATACCCCATGGGAAGATATCGCCGTACCGCGCGTTCGGGAGACGAACTCAGCTTCGGTCCGGAAAGCACCAACCAGATCGACTGCCTCAAATGCCGCTGCCGATGAACTGCAGCACGATCTCGCGCCGGTGCGGGCGCGCGCGATGCTCGGCGACATAGATGCCCTGCCAGGTGCCGAGCGCGAGCGCGCCGTCGATCGACCGGGACATGCAGCGACACGCCGGTCAGCATGGTCTTGACGTGCGCCGGCATGTCGTCGGGCCCTTCGACGTCGTGGACCCAGCCGGCATCGGCAGGCGCAAGGCGCTCGAGTGCGGTCGACCAGGTCGGTGCTGCACGTCGGGATCGGCATTCTCCTGGATGACCAGCGAGGCCGAGGTGTGCCGCAGAAAGAGGAGCAGCGCGCCGTCCGTCGCGCCCGGCCTCGGCGACGAAGCGCGCGACGTCGCGCGTGATCTCGGTGAAGCCCGGCCCGGCGGTCTCGACCACGAGCGTCGCGGTCGCGATGACGTCGGGCGCGACGCTGGTGATCGCCGACAATGCGGCGACCGGCGACTGGCTGCCGCGAGCGGCCGTCATGACTTCTTCATGCATGTCCTTCTGCAGGTCGACGATCATCTCGACCAGGCGGCGCCAGACCTTCTCGATGAAGGTCATCGACCTTGTTGAGGTCGGCATCGTTCGGCAGTTGCAGCCGCGGCTCTTCGGTCTTGGCCGGCGGCGGGTCCGGCTTGACCGCGCCCGGCAGCGGCAGATTGCGCGCGAGCAGCTCCTTCTTGAGCGCGGCGTTCTCGCCCTGCAGACGCGCGATCTCGGCCTCGAGCGCCGCGCGCTCGTCCGGCACCGCCTGGCACGCCCAGCCGACCGGCCGGCGGGTGCAGATCGACACCTGGCCGGTGCGGCCGTCGAGCCGCAGGTAGCCGTCCTCGGCGCGGTGGAAGGTATAGCGGCTGTCGTCGCTCTCGGGCGTGTCCTGCGCCCAGGCGGCCGGCGCCGCAAGGCGAGCGCCGGCGATGACGAGCGACGAGCAGCGCGCATGCGGTTCATTCCTCGGTCGTCCATGGGCGTCACTGCGACGGCGGCCGGAACCGCGCGCCACTCGTCCGCGCCGCCGGCTCGAATCCGTCGGCACGCACAGTACCGTCGCCGCATTGCGGCTGCGCCGCAGATGCCGCGACTCGGAACGAGCCGCCGCGGCGGCGCAAAATCAGCCTCGAGCGACGCTCCGCATTTCGGCGATTTTAGCTTCATTTCCAACAGCTTACCGCCAGGAGCGCGCAATTCTTGACTCGACCTAGACCCAGTCAGTATGGTCCGCGCGGCCTTGGGGCGGCGGAACTGCCGCGATCTGCCTGAACCGTCGCGGGTGTCGAAAGCATGGCCGACGACGCACGCGAAAGACGGCGATCGCGGACAACCTCCGCCCGACGAGGCTGCGCTCTCCGCGCGGTTGAAGCGTCTCGGCGAACGGCTCGGCCACGTCCATTCCGACCGTCCCTCCGACAGTAGTCCGGGTCAACGTCCGACCGCCGATCCGTCGGCGATCGCCCGCGGTTTCCGGCTGTCGACCGAGCTGGTCGCCGGGCGTCCTGGTCGGTGCCGGCGATCGGCTGGCTGATCGATCGGTGGCTGGGAATCTCGCCGTGGGGAATGATCGTGTTTCTGCTGCTCGGCTTCGCCGCGGGTGTTCTCAACGTGATGCGGGCGGCAGGGGTGGTTCCGACCAACACGTTGGATCCGCCCGGTTCGAAGCGATGAGGAATGCGCGCGCCACGGCGCGTGCGCGCAGCGAGCGAAGGACCCGATCCGGTCATGGATCCGATCCACCAGTTCGAGATCAAGAATCTCTTTCCGATCGCTCAGCATCGGCGGCATCGAGATCGCGTTCACCAATTCGGCGCTGTTCATGCTGATCGCGCTCGCGCGTGATCTCGCTGCTGATGCTCGGCGCCACCGGCTCGCGCGCGCTGGTGCCCGGGCCGGCTGCAGTCGGTCGCCGAGATGTCCTACGAGTTCGTCGCCAACACGCTGCGCAGCAGCGCCGGCACCGAGGGGATGAAGTTCTTCCCGCTGGTGTTCTCGCTGTTCATGTTCATCCTGGTGCTGAACGTGATCGGGATCATTCCCTACACCTTCACGGTCACCAGCCACATCATCATCACGGTCTCGCTCGCGCTGCTGGTGTTCCTCACGGTCATCGATCTACGGCTTCTGGAAGAACGGCCTGCACTTCTTCAAGCTGTTCGTGCCGAGCGGCATCCCGATCTACATCCTGCCGCTGGTGACCTTCATCGAGGTGCTGTCGTTCCTGTCGCGGCCGATCTCCCACAGCGTGCGGCTGTTCGCCAACATGCTGGCCGGCCACATCACGCTGAAGGTGTTCGGCGGCTTCGTCACCATGCTGGGCGCGCTCGGCTTCCTCGGCTGGCTCGGCGCCATCCTGCCGCTCGGCCTGACCGTGGCGCTGACCGCGCTCGAGCTGCTGGTCGCGTTCCTGCAGGCCTACGTGTTCGCCATCCTCACCTGCATCTATCTCAACGATGCGATCCACCCGGGCCACTGAGCGCCCGATCCATCGAACCTCGAAAAGGAGCTTTCTCATGGATCCTCACGCCGCAAAGATGATCGGCGCCGGCATCGCCTGCATCGGCATGGGCGGCGCCGGCGTCGGCGTCGGCACGATCTTCGGCCACTATCTCGCCGCCGCGCTGCGCAATCCCGTCGGCCGCGCAGGGCCAGTTCGGCAACCTGATCTTCGGCTTCGCGGTGACCGAGGCGCTCGGCATCTTCTCGCTGCTGATCGCGCTGCTGCTGCTGTTCGCGCCTGTAAGTCGGGCGATGACGCGCCGGCAGCGTGCCGCGGCGCGAGATCCGGAGTCGGCGATGGCGCAGAAGAGCGCGCAACCGGTCGGCACGACGGAGCACATTCCCGCCGGCGAGCATGGCAAGGGCTTTCCGCCGTTCGACGCAGCAGACCTTCGCGTCGCAGCTGTTCTGGCTCGCGCTGATCTTCGTCGCGCTCTACCTGCTGATGTCGCGGGTCGCGCTGCCGCGCGTCGGCGCGATCCTCGAGGACGCGCCGGCAGCGCATCGACGGCGATCTCGCCGAGGCGCAGCGCCTCAAGGACGAGTCCGACGCCGCCATCGCGGCCTACGAGAAGGCGCTGGCCGACGCGCGCGGCCGCGCGCAGACGCTCGCCAACGAGACCCGCGAGAAGCAGGCGGCCGCGGCCGAGGCCGCCGCAAGGACGCTCGATGCGAAGCTCAACGCCCGCATCGCCGAGGCCGAGAAGACGATCGCCGCGACGCCGGACGGCGGCGATGGCCAATGTGCGCGGCATCGCGACCGAGGCCGCCGCCGCGATCGTCGAGCGGCTGATCGGCATCGACGCCGGCGAGCGACGACGTCGCCGACGCCGTCGGCGACGTGCTCAAGCGCTGAGGAACGCACGATGTTCGAAGCCGAATTCTGGGTCGCCGTCGCCTTCGTCCTCTTCGTCGGCGTGCTCGGCTATTTCGGCGTGCACAAGCTCATGGTCGAAGGCATCGACGACCGCCGCGACCGCATCAAGGCGGAGCTCGACGAGGCGCGCCGCCTCAAGGAGGAGGCGCAGGCGCTGCTCGCGCAGTACCAGCGCAAGCAGCAGCGAGGCCGAGCACGAGGCCGCAGGCGATCATCGCCGGCGCCAAGGCCGAGGCCGAGCGGCTCGCCGCCGAGGCCAAGGCCAAGATGGAGGAGTTCGTCGCCCGCCGCACCAAGATGGCGGAGAGCAAGATCGCCCAGGCCGAGGCGCAGGCGCTCGCCGACGTGCGCTCCGCCGCCGCCGAGGCCGCCGTCGCCGCCGCCGAGACGATCCTGACCCGGACGGTCAAGGGCAAGGTCGCCGACGACCTGATCGCCAAGGGCATCGCGGACGTCAAGGGCAAGCTCAACTAACCGCCACTTCCTGCTTGGCGCTCCGAGCGCATATCCGGCTCTGTCCCCGCGGTACAAGAACCTGTGCAAAAGCGGCGCACGTCTGCCCGACTTTTGCCACCAGCGCGCGATTCCTATCCTGCCATGCTGATTCGTCGGACAGCGCTGAACCGAGCCGATGCGGTCGGGGGCGCGGGCGCGGGGGCATCCGTGATCATCTTCGACTGCAACGGCGTGCTGGTCGACAGCGAGCAGATCGCGGCTGCGGTCGCGGCGGAGGAATTCACGCGCGTCGGCATTCCGATGACCGCCGAGCTGGTGATGCCGCTATTTCTTCGGGCGCCGGCCGGCCGACATGTTCGCGACCGTCGAGGCGGCGACCGAGCGCAAGCTGCCGCACGAATTTCGCCGCCACGCGTCGCGGCCGCAACGCTCGAACGCTTCCGCGCCGAACTGCGCGCCATGCCGCACGTGGCGCACGCGCTGACCTGGCTGCGCGGACCGAAATGCGTGGCATCGTCCTCGCCGACGCGACCGCATCCGGATCAGCCTGCGAGACCACCGGGCCTGACGCGCTTCTTCGAGCCGCATCTGTTCTCCGCCAGCGACGTGCCCAACGGCAAGCCGGCGCCCGACCTGTTCCTGCATGCGGCCGCGCGGATGGGCGTCGCGCCCGCGGACTGCATCGTGGTCGAGGATTCGCCGGCCGGCGTCACCGCCGCCACGGCCGCCGGCATGACGCGCGATCGGCTTCGTCGGCGGCAGCCATGCGGAGCGCCGAGCTCGGCGAGCAGCTGATCGCGGCCGGCGCGCGCACGATCGTCGCCGACCTGCGCCACCTCAAGAGCACGGTGGTCGCCTGCGCGGCTGGTGAGCCTCGCCGGCAGCTGATCCGCTGAGTCCTGCCGGTACTAGTCTGGCGGCCGCTTCGCGCTCTTCGGCGGCGGCTTCTGCGGTCTTGTCGCCGACCTCGTCGAAGCCGACATAGATCACATAGGCTCGAGCTTCGGCCGTCGACGGCATCGGGAAGGTCAGGCCGTCGTCGACATCGAGCGAACGGCACGTTGGTCTCGCCCGGCCCGACCGTCACCGGCACCCGCTTGAACTTGGTGGCGATGGTCTTGGGCTCCGGCCCTTCGCGCACCACCGCATAGCGCAGCGGGACGTCGACGCTGCCCGGACCGCCCTGCGGCCCGAGGATGACGCGGCCCTGCACGCCGACCTTGATGGTCATGATTGCCGGCCGCGACGATGCATTCGCGCGCGATCTGGCCGAAGCGAGAGCTGATAGCGCAGATCGCCGGCGGTCGCCTGGCCGCTGCTTGGCGGCGACGTTGAAGCGTGCCGGCGCCCGGCGCGGATGTCGACGCCCGGGCAGTCGATCGACGCTGCCGACCGGCTCGGCGGTCGCGGCCGGCGTCGGCGCCGTCTCCTTGGAGCCGGCGAAGTAGCCCGACAGCCGGCTCGATCAAGGTTGGCGAGGATTCCGGCGAACCGACGTTCGGAGCCGACGAGCAGCCCGCCAGCAGCCAGGGCCCCGACCAGCAGCGCCGGGCATCGGCACTGCGCCCGATTCGTCCGTCGTCACACCCCGGACGCATTGAAATCACTCGACTTTTCCGACAAGGCCCCCTCCCCGGGCCTTATAGCAGCGAAACCGTGGCGGCCCCAAGGCCGGATCGCCGGCTTCGGTCAGGGCGCGCGGATCGTCCTTGAGCCGCGCGATACAGCAGGTGGTCCTGCCAGACCCCGTCGATGCAGAGATACTGCCGGGCAAAGCCCTCGCGCTGTGAAGCCGGTCTTTTCCAGCAGCCGGATCGACGCGACGTTGGCGGGGATGCAGGCGGCCTCGACCCGGTGCAGCCGCAGCGTGCCGAACGCGAACGGAATGACGGCGTTCACCGCCGCCGTCATGTGGCCCTGGCGCGCATAGGCGCGCGCCCATCCAGTAGCCGAGGCTGCCGGCCTGCGCGCAGCCGCGCCGGATGTTGGCCAGCGTCAGGCCGCCGACCAGCACATTGTCCGGCTTGCGGAAGACGAAGAACGCATAGGCCAGGTCGCCGCGCTGATCTTCGGAGTAGCGCTTGATGCGGCGGCGGAACGACGCGCGGGTCAGGTCGTCGGCCGGCCAGGTCGGCTCCCAGGGCGTCAGGAAGTCGCGGCTCGCCTCGCGCAGCGCCGCCCATTCGGCATAGTCGGACATCTGCGGCGCGCGCAGCACCACCCCCTCGCCCGGCGATCGCGGGCATCAGCTCGGACAGGCTGACGGTGCGGAAGAAGGCCATCGCGCTTCATGCCATAGCGCGCCGCGGACGCTCAGGTACGGAGACCCGCCTGGCATATCCGTCGCCGTCTTCGTACGGTCATCCGCTTCACGCCGCCCGGCGGACGAGACTGTCGGCGATCGTGGCCGCACTTTCAAGCCCGGCGCCCGGCCCGAGCGCCGCGATCGCCGGCCGTCCGCGCGCGATCAGGGCGCGGCCCGGCGGCGCGCGCGCTCTCGACCGTCACCGCGTCGATCTTGGCGACGATCTCCTCCAGCGGAATCGGCCGCCCCCAGTTGATGATCTGGCGCGCCAGCTGCTCGGCGCGCGCGCCCGAGCTTTCGAGCGCCATCAGCAGCCCGGCCTTCATCTGCGCCTTGGCGCGCGCGACCTCGGCCTCGCGTGATGGTCTCGGCCGCGCATTGCGATCTCGTCGACCACGACCTGCATCAGCTCGGCGAGGTCGGCGGCGTCGGTGCCGGCATAGAGGCCGAACATGCCGGTGTCCGAATAGGGCGCGTGGAACGAATAGATCGCGTAGCAGAGGCCGCGCTGCTCGCGCACCTCCTGGAACAGGCGCGACGACATGCCGCCGCCGAGCACGTTGGTGAAGACCTGCAGGCTGTAGAGGCCGGGATCGCGCTGCGGCAGGCCGTGACATGGCGAGCGCAACATGCACCTGCTCGAGATCGCGCGCTTCGACATGCGAGCCGCCGACGAAGCGGGCCGGCTCCGGCGCCGGCGCGCGCGGGCCGGTGAAGCTCGCGAACCGTCGCTCGACCTCGCGCCACGATCGCCTGGTGGTCGACCGCGCCGGCCGCCGCGATCACCATGTCGGGCCCGCGATAGTTGCGCGTGAGATAGCCGGCGAGCCGCCGGCGGTCGAACGAGCGCACGGTCGCGGGCGTGCCGAGGATCGAGCGGCCGACCGGCTGGCCCGGAAAGGCGGTGTCCTGCAGCCGGTCCCAGATCAGATCGTCCGGCGTGTCCTCGGCCGCGCCGATCTCCTGCACGATGACGTTCTGCTCGCGCTGCAGCTCCTCCGGGATCGAACGCCGGATCGGACAGGATGTCGGACAAGCACGTCGAGCGCGAGCGGCACGTCGGCCCTCAGGACGCGCGCGTAATAGGCCGTGGTCTCGATCGAGGTCGCCGCGTTGAGGTCGCCGCCGACCGCCTCGATCTCTTCGGCGATCTGGCGCGCGGTGCGCCGCGACGTGCCCTTGAACGCCATGTGCTCGAGCAGATGCGAGATGCCGTGCTCGTCCGGCTGCTCGTCGCGGCTGCCGGAGCCGACCCAGACGCCGAGCGAGGCCGTCTCCAGATGCGGCATCGCGTCGGTCACGACGGTCAGGCCGGAGGGAAGACGCGTGACTTCGACGCTCATGCGGCAGCTCCTTCGCGCGCGGCGCGACTGGCGGACAGGATATGGCGTTCGACCGACCATTGATCAACCGGCAGCGTCGGTGACGCGCTCCGGGCGCCGATCGAGATCGGCGAGCCATTCGGGCAGCGGCGGCCGCACGCCGCAGGCTGCCTCGACCGCATCGGGAAATTTGGCGGCGTGTGCGGTGCCAGCACGACCATCGGCACCGACGGATCGCGGGTTTCCTTCTCGGCGACCGCGACGCCGACGGCGGTGTGCGGATCGATGAAATGGCCGGTCTCGCGCAGCATGGTGCGGATGGTCGCCGCGGTCTCCTCCTCGTCCGCGCGGCCGGCGGCGAAAGTCGCGCGGATCTGCGACGAGCGCCGCGCCCGACAGCGCGAACCGGCGCGACTGGGCGAGCGACGCCATCAACGCGCGCACCGCGCCGCCGTCGCGGCCATAGACCTCGAACAGCAGGCGCTCGAAATTCGACGCGACCTGGATGTCCATCGACGGCGACGTGGTCGGCACCACGTCGCGCAGGTCGTAGGTGCCGGTCGCGATCGGTGCGCGCGAGGATGTCGTTGACGTTGGTGGCGATCACCAGCCGGTCGATCGGCAGGCCCATGCGCAGCGCCACATAGCCGGCATAGACGTCGCCGAAATTGCCGGTCGGCACCGTGAAGGCGACCTTGCGGTGCGGCGCGCCGAGCGCCACCGCGGCGGTGAAGTAGTAGACCACCTGCGCGACGATGCGCGCCCAGTTGATGGAGTTGACGCCCGACAGCCGCGCCCGGTCGCGAAAGGCGTGGTGGTTGAACATGCCCTTCACGATCGCCTGGCAGTCGTCGAAGGTGCCCTCGATCGCGATCGCATGGACGTTGTCGTCTCGGCGCGTCGTCATCATCCGCCGCTGCACGTCGGAGATGCGGCCGCGCGGAAACAGGACGAAGAGGTCGGCGCGGGCGCGGCCGCGGAACGCCTCGATCGCGGCGCCGCCGGTGTCGCCCGAGGTCGCGACCACGATGGTGGTGCGCTCGCCGCGCGCGGCGAGCGACGTGGTCCATCAGCCGGCCCAGGAGCTGCATCGCCAGATCCTTGAAGGCCAGCGTCGGGCCGTGAAACAGCTCGAGCACGAAATCGCTCGCGCCCGAACTGCCGCAGCGGCGCCACCGCCGGATGGCGGAAGTTGCCGTAGGCCTCGCGCGTCATGCGGGCGAGTTCGTGCTCGGGAATGTCGTCGCCGACGAACGGGCGGATGATCTCGACCGCGACTTCGGCATAGGGCCGGCCGGCAAAGCCGGCGATCGCCTGCGGGCCGAGCTGCGGCCAGGTCGCCGGCACGTAGAGGCCGCCGTCGCGGGCGAGCCCCGCGAGCGTCACGTCGACAAATCCGAGCGGCGGCGCCTCGCCCCTGGTGGACACATAGCGCACGGCTGTCTCGCGCTCCGGCCTGAGATCTACGCGTCCAGCCCGACACGGGCCGGTGCGACATTCGCTAACGCCACTGAAGATATTCACCTTTCCGGGGGATCGTCGATCAGGACCGGACGGCGGCAGCACCATAGAGGGTACCGCCCCCGGCACAAGAAAGCTCATGGCGGCAAAGCTCTTGACTGCAAGGCTCATGGCGACGTCGCTGCCGCAGCCGCGCGGCGCGCGCGCAGCCAGAATCGCGAACATCACCACCACGACCACGGCGAGCGCGTACCAGGTGATCGCGTATTGCAAATGATCGTTGCGAAGCCGGAACTTGAGCGGGCCAGGCGCGGCAGACCGCCGGGCGGCTGCGGCGCTTCCAGCTCGACGAAGAACGGCGCCACGTCCGCCCAGCCCTTGGCGGCGGCGATCGCCAGCGGGTCGCGCACGAACCAGATGTTGCGCGACCGCTCGCCGGTGGGGGTGAACCAGGTCGCGCGTCTCCGGCCAGCGCATCACGCCGATCATCTCCTGTGGAGCCGTGCCATCTCGCCGCCGCGGCTCGACGGGTCCTGCTTGCCCTCCGGCACGAAGCCGCGATTGATGACGACGTTTCCGCCGCCGGACAGCCGCGCCGGCGCAAACACCCAGTAGCCCGTGCCGCTGACATCGGGACGGAACGCGGAGCCGCCGCCGGCGAAGACCAGAGCTTCCTCGCCCTGAGCGAACGCGGCGTCGAATTTGACCCGGCGAAACTCGTCCGCGGAAGCCGTGAGGCTTGGCCAGCGCGAACGCGGCGGCAGTTCGGCCGGAGCGGCCGCCAGCCGCACCTCGAGCGCACGAGTCAACGCCATCCTTCCACGCCTTGCGCTGGAGCTGCCAGGTCCCGAGTGCGATGAAAGTCGCGAGGGCCGCACTGGAAAACAGGATCGGCAGCGCCAGCGACGCGTGCGATCGTGTCGACGTCACGGCGAGTCGCCACGGGTGAACCGCACCTCTTCGGCCTTGTGATGATACTGCAGGGCGATCAGCAGGCCCTTCATCGGGCGCAACGGTGCGATCGTCATCAACAGAACAAGCGGCAGCCACAGCAGCGCGTGCACCCAATAGGGCGGCTCGTAGGCCACCTCCACCGCCAGCGCGGCGCCGGCAACGATGAAGCCGGCAATGAACATGACGAAAAATGCCGGGCCGTCGGCGGTATCGACGAACGAGTAGTCGAGCCCGCACGCGTCGCAGCGCGGCGCCAGCGTGAGAAAGCCGTTGAACAGCTTGCCCTTGCCGCAGCGCGGGCAGCGGCAGCTGAGCCCTTGAGCATCGCAGCGTTCAGTGACGGTTCGTCAGCCATACCGAAATCTTCGTTTGCTGAACCGCATCTATCTATGTCCGCGCCCCGAAAAGCAAAAGGGGCGGCCGATGCCGCCCCTCGATGCAATGGTCCGTTCGTCAGTGCACGTATTCGTGCGGATGGGGCCCGGCGCCCCAGACGTAGATGCAGACGAACAGGAACAGCCACACGACGTCGACGAAGTGCCAGTACCACGCCGCGAACTCGAACCCGAGATGCTGGGTCGGCGTGAAATGGCCGAGATAGGCGCGGATCAGGCAGACGATCAGGAAGGTCGTTCCGATCAGCACATGGAAGCCGTGGAAGCCGGTCGCCATGAAGAAGGTCGCACCGTAGATGTTGCCGCTGAAGTGAAACGCCGCGTGCATGTACTCGTAGGCCTGCACGCAGGTGAACGCCGCGCCGAGCACGATGGTCAGGATCAAACCCCATTTGAGCCCCTGACGGTCGTTCTCCAGCAACGCATGGTGCGCCCAGGTCACCGTCGTGCCGGACGTCAGCAGGATGAGCGTGTTGAGCAGCGGCAGATGCCACGGATCGAAGGTCTCGATCCCCTTCGGCGGCCAGACGCCGCCGAGGAACTGCTCGCGCATGATCTGCTGCATGTCGGCGGGAAACAGCGCGGTGTTGAAATAGGCCCAGAACCACGCGACGAAGAACATCACCTCGGAGGCGATGAACAGGATCATCCCGTAGCGATGGGAGATCTGCACCACGCTCGTGTGATGACCCTGGTGGGTCGCTTCTTTGGCGACGTCGTACCACCAGCCGAACATGGTGTAGAGCATACCGAGGATGCCCAACGCCGAAAACGAACGGCGCGAGCGCGAACATGTGGTGCATCCAGGCAATCAGGCCGATCGCCATGACGAATGCCGAGACAGCGACCCGACCGCCGGCCACGGACTCGGGTCGACCAGGTGGTAGTCGTGGTGCGGCTTGGCGTGGGCGTCGGCCATCTTGCGTCTCTCCGTCGTTTCTCAGGCAGCCGCGCGCAGCGCGAATGCCGGCATCGTGTTCAGGTCCGTCCGGGCGGGCGCGCACTCTCGGCGCGCGGCGGCTCCTGCTGCCGGACCGGGTACATGGTGTAGGACAGCGTGATGGTGTTGAGCCCATCCTGGTCGGAATCCTTCACCAGCTCGCGGATCCACGATAGAACACCACCGGCATTTCACGGGTTTCGCCCGGCCTTGAGCCGCTGATCGGTGAAGCAGAAGCAGTTGATCTTGGTGAAGTACGCACCGACCGTCGGCGGCGAGACGTTGTACGACGCCTGCCCCACGGTCTCGCGCGCGGACAGATTGGTCACCGTGTAGTTCACCGTCACGATCTCGCCGACGCGGACCTCGATCGAATTCGGTTTCCGGCTCGAACCGCCACGGCAGGCCGCCCGAGACGTTGGCGTCGAACCGCACCATGACCTTGCGGGCGAGCACCTGCGCCGGGCGCGACTCGTGGCGACCTGCGGGCGTGCCGCCGAACCCGGTGGTGCGGCAGAACCAGTTGTAGAGCGGCACCGCCGCAAGGCCGCGCCCATCATCGCGCCGACCAGCACGCCGCACGCCGCCGCGACCGCGAGATTGCGGCGGTCGCCTTTGCGTTCGCGCGCCGGGTGTTGTCCGCTCATGGGTGCGAGTTCACATTCATAACGGTCGGTTGAGCACCGCCGGTCCCTTCACCAGCGTGACGAGGTAGAACAGGACGACGAGCGACGCCCGAGCGCGAGCGCAATCGCGATCGAGCGCGCGCCGCCGGCTGCGCATCTGCGCTTCGGTGAGGACGATGCCGGGCGGATCGGGCTTGTTCTTCGTCCATGGCCGCACTTCACGCCCCCATCCGCGAAGCCGGCCTCGATCAAGCAGCACGGCGAAAAGGACGAAGAGGTAGAGGATCGAGAAGGCGAAAAGCTGCCGCGCCGCCTGCGGGGCGCGCTCGCCATCGCCCACGCTCCAGATCCGCAGCGCGAGCGCCAGCATCATCACGCCGGTCACCAGCGCGGTCGACGCCATAGACCGCGCCCGCGTAGCCCATGAACCAGGGCGCCAGCGCCGACTCGCCAGCAGCACGACCGAATAGATCACGATCTGCCGCCGGGTCTCGGCGGTGCCGGCGACCACCGGCAGCATCGGCACGCGCGCGCGTGCATAGTCGTCGACGCGCAGCAGCGACAGCGCCCAGAAATGCGGTGGCGTCCAGAAGAAGATGATGAGGAAGAGCAGGAACGGCTCGAGCGAGATGCCGCCGGTCGCCGCCGCCCAGCCGATCATCGGCGGGAATGCGCCGGCGGCGCCGCCAATCACGATGTTCTGCGGCGTCGAACGCTTGAGCCACATCGTGTAGACCACGACATAGAAGAAGATGGTGAACGCCAGCAGCGCCGCCGCCAGCCAGCTCACCAGCAGCGCCATCACCATCACCGAGCCGACGGCCAATACCAGGCCGAAGGCCAGCGCCTCGCCCGGCGCGATCCGACCGCGCGGGATCGGTCGATTGGCGGTCCGGCTCATCAGCGCGTCGATGTCGGCGTCGTACCACATGTTCAGCGCGCCGGACGCGCCTGCGCCGATCGCGATGCACAACAGCGCGGTGAAGCCAATCACCGGATGGACGTGCCCCGGCGCCACCATCAGCCCGACCAGCGCGGTGAACACCACGAGCGACATCACCCGCGGCTTGAGCAGCGCCACGTAGTCGCCGACGTCGGCTTCGCTCACCGCCGCATAGGCGAGCGGCGGAACCTGCGGACGATGCTCGGCTACGGAAATATTGGTCACAGTGGCGATGCCTAGCCCTTGATGAGCGGCAGCTCATTGAACTGATGGAACGGCGGCGGCGACGGCAACGTCCACTCGAGCGTGGTCGCGCCCGGGCCCCACGGATTGTTCGCCGCCTTCTCCTTGCGCATGAACGCGACCGCCAGGCCGTAGAAGAACACCACCACGCCGAGCGCCGACAGGTAGGAGCCGAGCGACGAGATGAAGTTCCAGCCGGCGAACGCGTCCGGATAGTCGGCGACGCGGCGCGGCATGCCGGCAAGGCCCAGGAAGTGCTGCGGGAAGAAGACGATGTTGACGCCGATGAAGGTCAGCCAGAAGTGCAGCTTGCCGATCGGTCTCGCTGTACATGTAGCCGGTCATCTTCGGGAACCAGTAGTACCAGCCGGCGAAGATCGTGAAGACCGCGCCGAGCGACAGCACGTAGTGGAAGTGCGCCACCACGTAATAGGTATCCTGCAGCGAGCGGTCGACGCCCGCGTTCGCCAGCACCACGCCGGTGACGCCGCCGACGGTGAACAGGAAGATGAACCCTATCGCCCATAGCATCGGCGTCTTGAACTCGATCGAGCCGCCCCACATCGTGGCGACCCAGGAGAATATCTTCACCCCGGTCGGCACCGCGATCACCATCGTGGCGGCGACGAAATAAGCCTGCACCGCGGTCGACATGCCGACGGTGTACATGTGGTGAGCCCACACCACGAAGCCGATACCGCCGATCGCCACCATGGCGTAGGCCATGCCGAGATAGCCGAACACCGGCTTCTTCGAGAACGTCGCGACGATCTGGCTGACGATGCCGAAGCCCGGCACGATCAGGATGTAGACTTCCGGGTGGCCGAAGAACCAGAACAGGTGCTGGAACAGCACCGGGTCGCCGCCGCCGTCCGGCGTGAAGAAGGTTGTGCCGAAATTGCGGTCGGTCAGCAGCATGGTGATGGCGCCGGCCAGCACCGGCATCGACAGCAGCAGCAGAAACACCGTCACCAGCTGCGACCACACGAACAGCGGCATCTTGTGCATCGTCATGCCGGGCGCGCGCATGTTGAAGATGGTGGTGATGAAGTTGATGGCGCCGAGGATCGAGGAGGCACCGGCGAGGTGCAGCGACAGGATCGCGAAATCGACCGCCGGCCCGGGATGGCCGGTGGTCGAGAGCGGCGCATAGATGGTCCAGCCGGCGGCGACGCCGGGCGCGCCGCGCTCGCCCTCGACGAACAGCGAGATGACGAGCAGCACGAACGATGCCGGCAGCAGCCAGAACGAAATGTTGTTCATGCGCGGGAACGCCATGTCGGGCGCTCCGATCATCAGCGGCACCATCCAGTTGCCGAAGCCGCCGATCATCGCCGGCATCACCATGAAGAAGATCATGATCAGGCCGTGCGCGGTGGTGAACACGTTGAACATGTGGGCATCGTGGAAGATCTGCATGCCCGGATGCATCAGCTCGAGCCGCATGCCGATCGACAGGATGCCGCCGACCACGCCGCCCATCAGCGCAAACACCAGGTACATCGTGCCGATGTCCTTGTGGTTGGTGGAGTAGACGTAACGGCGCCAGCCGGTCGGATGGCCGTGGCCGTTGTCGTCGTGGGCGCCGTGAGCTGTCGCCGTCGTTGCCATCGTCTTGCGTCCTTCGAACTAACTGTGAATTGCGTTCGCCGTCGCCTGGCGCCGCTCTAGCCTCAACGATTCTCCGCCACCGTCGTCGGACGGGCCGCCACGTTGGTCGGCGGCGCCGTGTCGTCGCGGGCATACTTCTTCTTCGCTTCCTCGACCCAGGCCGCATAGGCCTGCTCGCTCACCACCCGCACCGCGATCGGCATGTAGGCGTGATCCTTGCCGCACAGTTCCGAACACTGGCCGTAGTAGATGCCTTCGCGCGTCGCCTTGAACCAGGTTTCGTTGATGCGGCCCGGGATGGCGTCGATCTTGATGCCGAACGACGGCACCGCGAATGCATGGATCACGTCGGCGCCGGTGGTCAGCACGCGCACCACCTTGTTCACCGGGACCACCATGTCGTTGTCGACGCCGAGCAGGCGCGGCGGCTCGGGCTGGATCTTCTTGCGGTCGGCGTCCTGCAGCATCAGCGAATCGAATTCGAACTTCCCGTCCGGATAGCTGTAGGTCCAGTACCACTGCTTGCCGGTGGCCTTCACGGTGACGTCGGCGGGCGGAATGTTGAGCTGGAGAAACAGCAGCTTGAACGACGGGACGGCGATCACCAGCAGGATCACGATCGGCACCACCGTCCACAGCACCTCGATCAGGGTGTTGTGCGTCGTGCGCGACGGCGTCGGATTCGAGCGCGCATTGAAGCGCACCATCACCCAGACGAGCAGGATCAGCACGAACAGCGTGATAGCGGTGATAATCCACAGAAGGAAGTCGTGAAAACTTATAATGTTGTCCATCACCGGAGTGGCGGACTGCTGGAAGCCCAGCTGCCAGTCCGAGGGCCGGCCGAGCCCCGCGAGCGCCGGTCCCGCGCCGCTCACCATGGCGAGGGACGCGACCGCCAACAGGGCCAATCTCTTCAACACCAGCATTGCCGGCTCCTTCAGCGAGATCGAGGCTCTGATGCACCGGCCGCACCCGCGCGGGCGCCAGAACAGGGCAGGCCCAAGAACAGGGCAAGCCCACTGGCAGTCGCGGCTACGGCCTCCGGCCGCATTCGGCGTAAGCTCCCACCCAGGATGGGTTTACTGGCGAGCGCGCGGCGGAGCCTCAAAGGGGAATCCGACGCTTTCAAACCATAATTTAGAGCCGCTCGCAATGCACCATCCCGGCATAGTTCTAAGCGGCAAACGGCGGCCCAAGAGACGGACCAAGAGGCGTACCAGCGGTGTCCCCAGGGGGCCCTAACCCGCTGAATTATTCCCTCTTTCAGCCATAATGCGGGCGTTTAACTCAATTCCAGACAGGTCAGGTGGACCATCACCCCAACCAGAGATAGCAGCGGCTGTAGCGTGGATGTCGTGCCGGGATTTCGGTCGGGCTTGGGGACCTTAGACGGGGGATCGCGAATGGGTGGCTTTTACCCAGAAATTCGGTTGTCGATGCTGCGCCCGCTGATGGCGGCGGCCACTTTCGGAATTCTTGTCATGGCCGGGCTCTCCGGCGAGGCGTCGGCCCAGGGCACTGTCCGCTCCGTGCATGCCGACTGGCAGGTCCGCTGCGATACGCCGGCCGGCGCGCAGGGCGAGCAGTGCGCGCTCATTCAGAGCGTGACCGCCGAGGACCGCGCCAATGTCGGCCTCACCGTCATCATCCTCAAGACCGCCGACGCCAAGTCGCGCCTCCTGCGCGTCGTCGCGCCGATGGGCGTGCTGCTGCCGTCCGGCCTCGGGCTCAAGATCGACAACGCCGACGTCGGCCGCGCCGGCTTCGTGCGCTGCCTGCCGAACGGCTGCGTCGCCGAGGTGGTCATGGACGAGAACCTGGTCAAGCAACTGCGCACCGGCCAGACCGCGACCTTCATCATCTTCCAGACGCCCGAGGAAGGCATCGGCTTCCCGATGAGCCTCAAGGGCTTTGGCGAAGGCTACGACAAGCTCTCCTGAGCGGGCCGGACCGGCTGGTCCGACCGAACGTGACGGCCGGGGCTCGCGCTCCGGCCTTTTGTTTTTGCGGCGGGCTTTTTGGGAGAGCACCACCGCTCTCGGACTCCCCTCCCCCTCGCAGGGAGGGAGCACACCGCCGATGCCGCTATATTGGCGATGCACGCGCACACCCTTGCACACCCTTGACGCACTTCGGATCGCTACGTGACCGCCGCTTGAAAAGGTACTGAATATCAGTATATTCGTCGTTCGAGGTCGGTGATGGACTTCGAATGGGACAGCGCCAAGGAACGGGCCAACCGGAAGAAGCACGGTATCGGCTTCCGAACGGCCGCGAAGGTGTTCCTGGACCCTTATGTGATCGAGTTCGACGATCTCGATGTCGCCGGCGAGCCGCGCTTCAGCGCTATCGGTCTGGTCGACGGCCGGATGCTCTTCGTCGTCTACACGATGAGAGGCGACGTGGTTCGCATCATATCCGCGAGAGGAGCGGAGCCGCATGAAAAAAGGAAATACCACGAGATTTAGGCTCAACCCGAAGAAGCCGCCGAAGACCGATTGGCGCGCCTTCGACGCGATGAGCGAAGCCGACCGCCACAAGGCGGCCCTTGCGGACGCGGACGCTCCACCGACGACCAAGGCGCAGCTTGCCCGCGCGCGCCGCGTGCCGACCGTGCGCGCGTTGCGCCAGAAGCTGAACTTGACGCAGGAACAGTTCGCGGCCCGCTTTCACCTCCCGCTCGGCACGGTGCGGGATTGGGAGCAAGGCGCCCACCGCCCCGACAAGGCCGCGCAGGTGCTGCTAACGGTCATCGCCAAAGACCCGGATGCAGTGGCGCGCGCGCTGGAAGGGTAGCGGCGCAAAGCAAATCGTAGCCCGTATGAGCGAAGCGAATGCGGGATCGACATCGCGACGCGGACAAGTAGTCCTCCGGGTTTCGCTGCGCCCCATCGGGGCTACTCGCTACTTATTTCGGTCTCGAAGCTGATCCCAATTCGCAACGTAGCGTTTCCATTTGATCCTAAACCCTCTGTAGTCAGGCCCATCGACTTTGTCATCGAGCCAGAGCCGCTGACCGGTGCTGTCCTTTCGAGGATTTCCATCGCGTCGCGACTTCGAGAGCCAACCCGCACGCCCGTGGTCGATTGCCTCCTGCACAATGCTCGTTGGCACAACATAAATCTGAGCCTCGGATATGCCCTTACGCATGTCGACGATGCAGCAGAAGTCGCCGGTCTTTCGCATATCGAGAAAGGTCAGTCCCGATTTCTTTCGGCTCCAAACGACGCTGTCGGTGTTCGTACATTTCACGCGAAGAAGCGAATTCTTGATGCCGTCCACGACGGAAATATCAAAGGCCGGGTTTCCCCGATCTGCCATGAAGGCTTGAAACCCCGCATAGAGTAGCTGAGCCATCACAAGATGCTCGCCGGCATTTCCCAGATGCACTGACCGCTCATATCCACGCGCCATAGCAACCTCTTGGGTCTATCACCTACTTCCCCATCCTATATGACTGCTACCTCTCAAACCCGTTGGTTAGCCGAAGGTGTAACCCCGCTGCGACGATGCCCCAGAGTTCGCGGATTACGCTTCGCCAATCCGCTCTACGTGCTGGTCCGACTTTACGCCATAAGCAGAATTATTCAGATAAATTCACAATCCAACGGACTGCCTCATTGCTTCCGGCTCCCTGTGCTACCGGATTGATCGTCGCAACGAGCGATTCGCAAACACAGGAGAGAACAATGGCTGAAGCTGCTATTGCTTTGACCGTGTTGGGTGGCGGAATTATCGCCGCTGGCGTGATGTTCGGCTGCGTTTTCTGCCGGGACGGCTGGCTAAGTAGAAGTCATGGCCGACGTGGCGCATGCTCGTGGCATGGCGGGTGGCGTGGTTAGCCAGGTCCGCTAACAGGCGGGGTTTCCTTAGAACGAACGCTTAACTCGCGTTGAAACGAGGCCGTATCCCTGCGCGCGTCCCGGCGCAGGGATACGTGCTACGGCCGCCGTGGAAATCGCGGGCGTATCGCGCTATATTGTCGCTATGAGTCCTGCGGTGGAATCCATTCTGGAGCGGGTTGCGTCCTGGCCGGCCGAGGACCAGGAAGTGCTGTCCGAGCTTGCCCGCGAGATCGAAGCTCGGCGCACCGGAGTCTATCGCCTGAGCGAGGAGGAGCGCGATCGATGCGTCGCGCCGCGGGCCGCTCGCGTCCGATGACGAGGTCGAGGCGTTCTGGAAGGCACGACGGCACCGGAAAACATTGCCATGAAGTTCACGCGGATCACCGTCAACCCAAGGCAAATGAATGGCGTTCCCTGCATCCGGGGACTTCGCATCCCGGTCGCGACAGTCGTGGCGATGGTCGCGGATGGCATGGCCGACGACGAGATTCTTACCGCCTATCCAGACCTTGAGCGCGAGGATTTGCGGGAAGCCCTGCGATATGCCGCAGCCGCCCTACGCGAACGTGAATTACCTTTGACGATCCCGTGAAGTTCCTGGTGGACAACGCGCTGTCGCCGCGCCTGGCAGAGGGCTTGCGGCAGAGCGGACACGATGCCCGGCACGTGCGCGAATATGGATTGCAGGCGGCCGACGACGAAACCATCTTCGCGCGCGCCCAGGCGGAGGAACGCATCCTGGTTTCGGCGGACACCGATTTCGGCACCTGCTTGCCACGCGCGAGGAGCGCAGCCCCTCGGTGATCCTGTTTCGCGGCGCGATCGAGCGAAAGCCGGAGCGGCAACTCGCGCTGCTATTGAGCAATTTGCCGACCATCGCGGAGCCGTTACAGCAGGGAAGCATCGTGGTGTTGGAGGAAGCGCGCATCCGCGTGCGGCTGCTGCCGATCGGTCGAGAAATCCTGATCGTTGCAGGGCGGCGATTCAGCTCTTGCTCCAATGGAGTATCCGCGCAAGCGGCGAACTCGGTGCTCACCCTCCTGGAGGGGGAGGGTCGCGAGCGAAGCGAGCGGGGTGAACTTTCCTGCACAACGCTCACCCCACCCCGCCGCCTTGCGAACTTCGTTCGCTCGGCGTCGACCCTCCCCCTCCAGGGGAGGGTGAACGCGCGGGAGCATCCTGCTCCACACTGAAGATGGGGTTGCCGCGGCTTCAGCCCTCGCGCCCCCCGCCCGAACGCCCTATCTTAGCCGCAGCACAACAACGGAACCCGCCCATGACCTCGCCGACCGAATCGCTCATCGACCGCGCCGGCCTCGACCGCAACGAGGTGCGCCGCCACCTCGTCCGCAGCCTCGAAGGCGCCGACGACGGCGAGCTTTACCTCGAATACGCCCAGTCCGAGATGCTGGTGTTCGACAACGGCCGCCTCAAGCAGGCGACCTACAACACCGACCAGGGCTTCGGGCTGCGCGCCGTCAAGGACGAGGCGGTCGGCTATGCGCATTCCTCCGATCTCTCGGAAGCCGCGCTGGCGCGGGCGGCCGACGCCGTGCGCGCCGTCAAGGGCGGCTATTCGGGCCGCTACGCGGACGCGCCGCCCCACACCAACCGGCACCTCTACGGCGACGAGAACCCGCTCGGCGCGCCCGCCTTCGAGACCAAGGTGCGGCTGCTGGAGACGATCGACGCGTATCTCAGGGCGAAAGACCCGCGGGTGCGGCAGGTGTCGGTGTCGTTCGGCGCGAGCTGGCAGGTGGTGGAAATCCTGCGCGCCGACGGCGAGACGTATCGCGACATCCGGCCGCTGGTGCGGGTCAATATCTCGGTGGTCGCGGGCGACGGCGACCGGCAGGAATCCGGCAGCCACGGCACCGGCGGCCGCGAAGGGTTCGAGCGGTTCCTCGCGACGAACGCGTGGCAGGACACCGCCGACATCGCGCTGCGCCAGGCGCTCACCAACCTCGCAGCGGTGCCGGCGCCGGCCGGCGAGATGGACGTGGTGCTCGGCCCCGGCTGGCCGGGCGTCATGCTGCACGAAGCCGTCGGGCACGGGCTCGAGGGCGATTTCAACCGCAAGCAGACGTCGGCGTTCGCGGGCCTGATGGGCCAGCAGGTCGCCAGCAAGGGCGTCACCGTGGTCGACGACGGCACCATTGCGTCGCGGCGGGGTTCACTTTCCATCGACGACGAGGGCACGCCGACCAGCCGCACCGTGCTGATCGAGGACGGCATCCTGACGGGCTACATGCAGGACCGCCAGAACGCCCGCCTGATGGGCATGAAGCCGACCGGCAACGGCCGGCGGCAAAGCTACGGCCACGTGCCGATGCCGCGCATGACCAACACCTACATGCTGGCCGGCGACCGCGACCCGCAGGAGATCATCGCCTCGGTGAAGAACGGCATCTATGCGGTGAGCTTCGGCGGCGGGCAGGTCGACATCACCTCGGGCAAGTACGTGTTCCAGGTGACCGAGGCCTACAAGATCGACGGCGGCAAGCTCGGCGCGCCGCTCAAGGGCGCCATGCTGATCGGCAACGGCCCGACCGACCTCAATCGTATTACGATGATCGGCAACGACCTCGAGCTCGATCCCGGCATCGGCACCTGCGGCAAGAACGGCCAGGGCGTGCCGGTCGGCGTCGGCCAGCCGACGCTGCGCATGGACCGGATCACGGTCGGCGGCACGGGGTGAGCGCGGCCGGCGAAGGCCGTCAGGCCGCGGCCGGCAGTTCGCCGGCGTCGTGAGCGTAGAGCCAGGCGATCGCGCGATAGGACCAGTCCGTCATGCCCTGCGCCATCGCGGCGTCGCGCTCCACCTGGTCTGGACCGTCGCGCATGTGGAAGCGGGTCTTGTTCTCCCATGACATCGTCTGGATGTGCGTGGCGCGCGGCAGGCGCACGGCTTCGTAGAGCTTGAGCGCCTCGACCGCGTCGCCGCATCGAACGAGGCACGCGGTGAGCGCCGCCGCATCCTCGATCGCCTGCGCCCCGCCCTGCCCCAGGAACGGCAGCATCGGGTGGCACGCATCGCCCAGCATCGTCACGCGGCCGAACGACCATCTCTGCAAGGGCTCGCGATCGAGCACCGCCCAGACGAACGTCTCGTCGACCGCGTCGATGATGCGTTCGACCTGCGGATGCCAGCCCTGGTAGGCCCTGCGAAGATCGGCCACATCGCCCGGCTCGGTCCAGGATTCGCTGATCCAGTCCTCGCCCTCGATATGCGCGACGAAATTCAGGAGGCGCCCGGCCGACACGTAGTAATGGACGAAGTGCCGGCCCGGCCCGAGCCACGCGGTAGAATCGGCGGGAATGTCGCGCACCTTCTCAGCGGGGATGAGCCCGCGATAGGCGCGGCACGCGAACCGCGGGCGCTCGGCTCCAAGCAAGGCGCGGCGGACCGTCGAATGGATGCCGTCGGCGCCGATCAGCACATCGGCGGTTGCTGCGACGCCATTCTCGAACCGGACCTCGACCCCGTCGTCGTGCTGGCGGATGTCGACACAGCGGTGCGCGAGATGGACCCGCTCCGGCGGCACCGCCTTGGCCAGCGCCGCATGCAGCTCGCCGCGATGAAAGATCATGTGCGGCGCGCCGAACTCGGCCTCGAGCGCCGGCCCGAGCGGCGTGCGCGTGAGCGTGCGGCCGTCCTGCCACCGGCGCTGATGAAAGGCCGGCGAGCGGAACGCCACCTTGGCGAGCTCCGGGCCGAACCCGAGACGGATCAGGAGCCGCGAGGCATTCGGTCCGATGTTGATGCCGGCGCCGACCTCGGACAACCAGCGCGCCTGCTCGTACACGTGGACGTCGAAGCCCGCCTGCAGCAGGCTGACCGCGGCGGTGAGCCCGCCGATGCCGCCGCCGACGACCGCAACGGATGTGTCCTTCGGTGGCATGCCCCTCACTGCATCGAGTCTCGCAACCGTCGCGTTGCCGGGAAGCGAGATGAACGCGCGGACTTCAAGGATCGCGGCGCATCGCAACCCTCCCGCGCCAACGCTCTGTGCCAAGATATCGAATTGTCGGAGCTCAGTCAGCGCGGATCGACACCCCGCGGCAGGCCGCGTTGGTGCCACTGGCCGAAGCTGGGAGCGCTGTTCCGGCCGGAGAATGCTGCTACCATTCATTGAACGATCGTATCGCCCATCCCCGGAGCTGATTCCATGAAGCGGCGAGAATTCATTGCGCTGCTCGGCGGCAGCATGGTGGTGCAACCATCTGCCGCGCGCGCGCAGCAGCCGGCAAAGCGTGCTCGGCATATTTGCTGCGAGCGCCAACAACCCGGTCATGGGGCCGGCGTCCAAAGCGTTCTTCGACGAATTGCGCAAGATCGGATTTGTCGAAGGACGGAACCTGATCGTCGATCGCAAGCCGTCAGACCTGGATCATTCGGCGTTGGCTGCACAGGCGACGGCCATGGCCCGCGCCAACCCGGACGTTCTCGTCGCGCTGGGTTCCGAGCCCCTGCTTCAGGCCTTTGTCCACGCGAGCAAGACCATTCCGATCGTGTTCGTGGCCAACAACTACGATCCGCTGGCGGGCGGATACGTGCAGAGCCTGGCAAAACCCGGCCGCAACATCACCGGCGTATTCCTTCGTCAGACCGAGCTTGCGGAAAAGCAGGTCGCGCTGCTGGCGGAGGCCTTTCCCGATCGAAGAAGGCTTGCGGTGCTGTGGGACCGCATTTCCGCCGACCAGTTCGAAGCAGCGCAGCGGCGCGCAGGGTTGCAGAACCTGGAGATCCTTTCGCGCAAGATGGAGAATCCCCCCTACGATCTCGGGGCAGCGTTCCGAGACTTCGCCGACGCCAAGGCGGATATGCTGCTGCTGCTGTCCAGTCCGTTCTTTGCCATGCGCCGCGAGCAGATCGTTTCACTCGCGACACAGCATCGATTGCCGTCGATGTTCATCTTCAAGCCCTATGTCGAAGCCGGCGGGCTGATGTCCTATGGCGTGGACAATGTCACGATGTATCGCCAGGGCGCGACGTTCGTTGGCAAAATCCTCAACGGCGCAAGAGCGGACGAGTTGCCGGTGGAGCAACCCACGAAATTCGAAATGGCTCTCAACCTGAAGACTGCCAAGGAAATCGGCGTCGAGCTTCCGACTACGATCCTCATCCGCGCCGACGAGGTGATCGAGTGAAGAAAGTGAATCAATCTCACCGAGATGCGATCTAGGCCGTGTACTCATAAAAGTGGCCAGGTCCGCTCTACCGCAAGTACCGGCGCTAGAGCGGAGTCCACGAGAAGCGGGCAGAAGCGGACATCTCTGACGTTATTACTGCGTGAAGGTCGAACAAGCAGCTGCGACGAGGCGCGTCGATTTGGTTCTTCAGTCGTATCCCTTCGCTCGCAACGACTCCCGAGCCGACGCCACAAAATCAATCAGTGCCTTCGCCGCGTCGGGGTTCTTGCTTCGGGTCGCGACCGTTGCCACAAACGTGAGATAGTTCTGGATTTCATTCGGCAGTGGGGCAACAAGTTCGACACCTGGGGATGCAAGAATGATCGTCTTTTGTGACAAGCCTAGTTCGATCTCGCCCGCGGCAACCGCTTTCTCTGCGCCGCTCGGGCCGAGCAGCTTCGTCTTCGGAGCCAGCGCAGCGGCAATGCCCCACTGCTCGAACAGCTTTGCGAGGTAGATGCCGCCGGGCGCGCCGGTTGCAGGATCTATATAGGCGATTGACTTCGTCGCAAGTAGCGTCCGCTTGAACGCCTCGACGGTCGACACGTCTGGCTTGGGCGCTCCGGCGCGAACGAAAACAGCCATTCCCACACGCGCGATTTGCATATGACCGCGAGCAGCTTTGCCGTCGCGGAGAAGATCTGCAATCGCCCGTTCGGTTGCCATCACGACGTCGACGGCATCATTGAAGCGCTCGGCTAACTGCGGCGGAGTACCATAGTCGACCGCCACTTTGTGACCGGACGCCCTCTCGAATTGAGGCATCTGTTCGGACAGAACGGCGCGAAGCGGCGGAAGACTCAAGACCTTCAACTCGGCGGCCTGAGCGGTGATCGTGCAAATCAATGATCCTGCTGCGACTATCAAGGACTTCATGTCTTTCTCCGTGGTTTGCGGCGGTTTGCCCCGGGACGCGCGTAAATTTCATTCGCCTCGATGATGGTTACGAGCATGTCGAGAAAAGTCTCGCGGGCGGCTGACGGCAGACATTCGAGAATTGCCTGCTGCGCGACGCCTGCGAAGGAACGAAGGCGGTTCCTCATCTGCCGCCCGGATGCAGTGATGCGCAGGAGCTTTGCGCGGCGGTCATCTTTGTCGGGGTAGCGTTCGATCACTCCGCGTGTTTCGAGCGCATCAAGCAATGCGCTCATGCTGCTTCGGTCGATACCGAGTCGCGCCGCCAGCCCGATCTGGTCGAGGCCGCTTTCCTCACAGAGATACGTCAGCGCGCCTAATTGCAGGGTGGTGATATTTTCGCGTGCGGCAACTTCCGCGGCCCGCGCCATGCATATTTGATGAAACCGTCGCGATAGGTCCTAGTCAACGTAACCGAGGGCAGTCAATGGGGCGTTCACGAGGTGGTTGACACCAAGATTTCATGCGTTGGTCGATACCAACGGGCTGCCGGTCAGGATCGCCTTGACTGCCGGCGAGGCACACGACAATCGGCTTGCAGCCAAACTTCTATCTCGCCTAAAGTCCGGTTCAATGCTGCTGGCTGACCGTGGCTACGATGCCGATTGGATCAGGGCGCTCGTTCAGCAGCGTGGCGCCTGGGCCAACATTCCACCAAAAGTAATTGCACTGGGCTGATCTCCTTTAGCCCGTACCTCTCCCGCGCGCGCAACCTGGTTGAGCGGTTCTTCAATAAGATTAAACAGTGTCGACGCGTCGCGACGCGCTACGACAAGCTCGCCGCGAACTATTCCAATGAGTCCACGCGCTAGACTATTTTGGCAACACTGAAATCGTCTGCACTGCAGAACTCTTGCGGCGGACTCCGTCACCTCTCCCCTCGGGGTCTCGGACTCCAATTTTCCCGAGATGGAAGTTGATAGCGTACCGTTCATAACACTCTGATTTCACTTGCGGGCACATGGACCAGATACCACGTTCGATCCTGTGATGTCATTTGCGGCGCTACCTATGCGAGGTCCAGGTAGCGTCGCCGAAACAGGATTGATCGATGCCCCGTCTCAAGCTCACCAAGAATGCGATCGATACACTGCCTACTCCTGCGGCCGACACAGTCTATTGGGACGCCGCGGCTCCTGGCTTTGGGGTGAAGATTACCCCCAAAGGCCGGAAGGTATTCGTCGTGCTCTACCGCACCGGCGGTGCCGGCTCCCGGCTGCGCAAGTACACGATCGGTCCCTATGGCCGGGTGACGCTGCATCAGGCGCGGGTCGCGGCGAAAAGGTGTTTGCCGCGAAGTTCGATGGACGTGATCCGGCTGCCGAGAAGCGCGCGGCGCGGCAACGCATTGTCGCTGACCGTGTTGAGGACATGTTGGAAAACTTTATAGCGCAGCGCTTGTCGCGAAATCGCTCAGGCTGGGAAATCGAGCGACTTCTGCGACGTGAGGTTGGTCGGCCCTTAGCTGGCAAGAGTGTCCACGAGGTCGGTGAGCGTGACGTCGTCGACTTGGTCATGGCGATTTGGAGCGGGGTGCGCCGGTCGCGGCCGATGAGGCTCTCGAAGTGAATCAAGACCTTCTTCAGTTGGTGCGTCGGCAGAGCGGTGCTCGACAGCTCGCCGGCGGACGGCGTGCCGTCGCCGACCAAGGAAGTCGCACGCGACCGGGTGCTGACCGACGAAGGAGCTCGGCTGCGTCATTCTCGGGGCGCGGACAATTGAAGCGTCGTACGGTCGGTCTCGTCGAGTTCCTGGCACTTACCGGCCAGCGCCGTGAAGAGGCTGCCCAGCTCGATGGGATGAACTCGACCTCGCGCAGGCGAGTCGGACGATACCCGGGAGGCGGACTAAAAACGGCAAGCCGCACATCGTTCATCTCTCGGCGCAGGCGCTTGCGTTGCTTGAGGGGGTCAGGCGAGACGGTCCCTTTATCTTTCGAGGCCCATCCGGGAAACCATTTCGACAATTTGGCCGCTTCAAGCGCAAGCTCGATCTCGATTTGCGGTGTTTCGACTGGTGTCTCCACGATTTTCGGCGCACCTGCGTTCCGGCCTGGCTCGGCTCGGCATCCCGCCCCACATCGCCGACAAAATCCTCAACCACCGAAGCCGGAACGATTCAGGCGTGGCCGCCATATATCAGCGGCACCAATTTCTGGCGGAGCGCCGGGTTGCGCTGGAACGGTGGGGAGAGCACGTCGAGGGCATCGTGCGGTCTCCCGGAAGCCGCGCCACTTGAGAAAGGTCGCGTAACGAGCGTCAGACTACAAGAATGTCGAGGGTGTCGAGGTTCGGATCATCCGGGCGCGCCAGTAATATCAATATACTTAGTGCCGGATTGTCGCCTGCATGCTCCTCGTCGGGTAACGGACGGGGTAACAATTACTCCGTTTTAGCCCGCCACACCTCGGTGTGTGACAAGCGGAGCGACCTTGGACGAGGTTTGCACCCTCCCGCCGTTTCCAAAGATCAGTATCTTACGCCTCAGTCGGAGCGAGCGGGCGTCCCGTCGCCAGCGTCGAGAGCCAAGAGTCCAAAGCCAGCGTCTAGTGCCCTAACGGGTCGGTGACCAGAGCGAGAGACGAGAGCCAGCGACCAAAGACGGGCCTCCGACACCGGGGTCCTGGCGCCCCCCTAATGGCACGGCACGGGGTCAGGCGGTTGGAGCCGCCCTAGGGGCGGCTTCGCTTTTGTGCTTTCGCCTTCCTAGACACCAGCCCTAGCGGCTGTCACCGGACTACGAGTCACTCCGCAATGGGAGGCTATGGGCGACACTGAGGGCGCGCAGCCTTCCTTGGCGGTCACTGTTGTTTCATTTGGCCCCGGTTCGCCGGGGTCTTTTCGTTTCAACTTTTCGGGAATTGCAGAACGCGGATTTGGATTCGTCCGTGGTTGGGTGTGTCGCCGCACCCATCCAGCGGCACCGTCCTACTGGGCCTTCGGGACGCTCACCCGGAGGCTGATCTTTTTTCGTGAACAGAAGGTTTGAATTGCAATGAGCGACACCCGGATCTGGTTTTGCGCCGTCTTCAAGTTCAATGACTGGTACCGCATTTGCTATGGCGACTCACATGATACCCAGCGTCGATTCGTGAATAGATCTGGGAAGCACTTTGGCGGCACGCGAAGGGGCGCGAGAAGGACCGCATGCGGGACAAAAGTGCATCCTGACCTGACAGGATTTGAACCACTCCGAATTGCGATTGCTAGGCTTCATCCCCTGACGGAGCAGTCCCGACCTGTCCCGCCGTGCTGGCACTTGTCCAAGGATAGCTTGGGACAGTAGGGGTTAAGGAAGGCCGGGCTCTTTATGACCTCGGTTCGCTTTGTAGGTAGCTCCGGAAGTAGGTCAAACTGATCGGCCAGATCACGGTTCTCGTTAGCCAGTTTGCGCAGCCAGTTGGCTACCTCCGGCGAAGCGGCGATCTCAGCCGCTCGCAAGCACCGGTCGGCGTGTTCTCGAAGATGCGCTCTGATGGGCATGGTGGATTTTTCCGGCTAACCTCCCAATTACAATCCGAAGGCGTAAATTTGCCGTCGCGAGAAATGACAGAATTCGACTAAACCAAGTTGCCTGCCGGTTGTAGCTTTAGAGAGATGCCCAGCGCAGCCCCTGGCTGGCCAGCCGCCCGCCGATCACCGCAATGGGCGGATGCCTCGCAACCGACACACTGGCCCCGTGCCGACGCTAGCGCAGTTGCGCAGCGGTTCGTGTTGGGTGTGGCTGTGCTGCGCCCAGTTCGGCTGCAATCACTCAGCTCCGTGGGCCTATGCGCCGTTGATTATCCGATGGGGCGCTGAGGCATCGTCGACCTCATCCGAAAATCGGCGAGGTGTACGATCTGCGACGGCAAGGGCACATCGTTGAGACACCCAAGCTGGTCCGGCAACATCGGCATCGGCGTGTCGTCGTTTCCGGCGGAAAGGCTCTCGCCCTCGGTCGCACGCACGCGGCCGGACGACAGCAGCGGTGCCAGATAGAAGCAAACGGCAATCGCTACAATCGCGTATTGCAGAAGTCGCCGACGATCCCCATATGGACGGCCTTATCTGACGCCTCGCGCCCGGCCTACAAGAGAAGCTTGCTGCCATCCACGGCGTTCGTGTCGGGACGGTGCAGCGGATCGCGGGCGAGATGCGCTAGCGGATGGCGATCTTGATTGGGCCAAGGCTGATGACCTTCAGCAGACCGATTATGGGGCTCGTGCATGCGTCGGGCGGCAGCGATGAGCCGCATGGTGCCGGTCCAGCAGATATTGCCGCGCCTTCTCATCCGGGGTAGCGCGCGCGCGGATTGCGCAACTCATTGCCTCGGAACAAGCAATATTCCATTGAGTGCATCGGGACATCTCGCGGGAACTCTGAGAAGAACTCCCAACGCCCGCTGAAGGTTCCTGGCCGCGCGCTCTGCTTGGTAATTTACGGTACCCACTCCTAAGACGCTCGTCACTGAAGGATGTCCGATTTTCTCCGAAAGCGACCGTTGTTCGCGGCAACGAAATGACGCGAGGGGCCGACAGCGGAAGTGATACCTGCTGAACGGCGGCGGTGTCGTACGAGGTCATTTTGCCGTCACGACTGGTACGAGTCGCTGCGCAAAAGGCTCCGTACCGAAAGCTAGCAAGCCCCGACTCGGCCCAGCATATGGCATTGCGTCCTTAACCAGGGAGCACTTGCCTGGAGCGGTAGCGCCAGCACGCGCAGCGCCATTGAGCAGAACAATCCACGCTGTTCCTGTCTATTATCTTGATTATTTGAAACGGACAGCCATATACCAGGAGCGAAGGCAAGCGCTGCCTGAAGTCTGCCTGTAAGACGGTGAGCTGCCGAAGTTCCCGTTCTCTACGAATTGGCAGAATCGGATGCCATCGCTGGCACAATCCATAAATCAAATCGTCTTCTTCGCATGAGCGTGAGTACGGGTGATTAAGGCTGACCGTGCCAATATCCGAGTTCCTGGTTGAAAATAGAACCAGATGTGCGCTGCTCGCCAAGCATGTTGACGTTGATCATTTACGCGCAAAGTCCAAGTCTGTGAGCGAAGGATTCATGTCCGCAGCAGTCCAGCCTTGAGACGATCCGACAGAGGGCGGATAGATCTAACCGAGCCACGCACCAAGCGCATCACAAAACAGGTCTCTACATAATGCGCTATCAATCAGGCTCTCGGAGACCGCGAAGGCATGGAAAACAGTAGCGGCGCTGCGAATAAAGAACTCGGAAATATTAGGTATCAACTCCGCTGGGGTGCAGTTCAGAGGCGTTTACACGAGGGTTACAAAGGACAAATAGTTGGATCGATCATAATGATTGTGCCTGCTGATACTTTGCTCGTAAATGGAGAGCGAAAGGATCACCCGACGCAGGTCGGCGTTTGCTATAGAGTTGCAAGCCCATTTGCAGTGAGAAGCCGTATACGTTGATGCTCGGAGTGATGCGGTGCAAGCAACATTCGAGCGCTTGCCAACGTCGTCTGCTTTACTCAACTGAAAATTCGGTCATTTTCGACCGAATTCAGAGCGGTTATCCTTGCTGCTTCGCCAATTGCGGACGTTCCGGCGCTCCTCTGAGGCACTTCGCTATCTAGCCTGGGCCTGACTGAAGAACGGTCATTGTCAGCATGGCGCTGCTGAGGGCTGTGCTGTTCAACCGGACTGCTGCGACGGGGAAATCGTAACTGAAATCTTGTTGCAGCTAGCTGCCGTCAGGTTGGGGTCGGGCGACCGTTCCGGCGACCCGGTTGATGCAGTAACGGCTGGCCACCGAGATCGTCCAGCGAATATTCGACCGTGTAGCCGAAGGTGCCGCTGCTAGAGCCGGTGAATAGCACCGACATATTGAATGGCGATTGCCGATCGTCCACGTTGATGCCGGTCGTGACGCCGACTGAGCTAATCGAGAGGTAGGTCGGGTTACCCCGCGGCCCTGCGTCCCAGTTCCCCCGCGACGATTGCTTCAATGCGCTCAGTGAGATGCGCCAGCGCGACCTTCACTTGCTCCATGGCTTGGTAGATGGCTCAGCGACCCCGGGCCTCTTTCAGCATCAGCGCACCGAAAAAGATGCGGATGCTCTTGGAGAAGAGCAGATGTTGGAGAAAGAGATGACTACTGCTCGGATACAGCTGAGGCGCAGAGGCTAGCGAGCGAGTGCAGGCCAAAGCCGGAGCAAGTTCGATGACGGTACCGGCACGAGCGTACGTTGCTTGTCGTGACGGTTGCCATTTTGATTGATGCAAAATGGCGAAGGAACGCCGCAGCCCTCCGCAAATTAAAAATTAGCGCGTTCGGGATCCACACAAAGCCCTTGCCACACGCCCAATAACGAAGATCGGTGGCGTTAACTCCATTTTAGATCGGTTCGGAGATGTCCGCTAACGGTTGATTCAGCCGAAGGTGCCGCTACGTCGAAAGAATTCCTAAAAAGGAAAACTCATCATCCAGGCGCGGCTTGCCTGAATTTTTCGATTTTATCGACGAGCGCCTTCATTTCCGCAGCGATTTCATCAATGTATTTCCGGGTAAAACCCTGAGGTTTACCATCCTTGTCAAATCCGTTGATGCACGCAATCGTGTCTATATTCGAGCTGCTTGAGCATCGCCTTCTTCCCCTCAAGGCCCAACAGATTGAAGATGTCGATCTCAAATACCGCTTTGTATAAAAACCAAACCTTGGGTAAATTGTGATATCTCACCGAATTCAAATAACTTCTTACCTTTAAATTTTACGAGACCCGGAACCAAGAGCGGACAGCAGTTGGATGCAAATCGGATGCGGAAACACGAAGGTCTACAAGGATCATGGCATTAGCGGAGCGAAGGGACGGGAGAAGCGGCCGGAGTTTGATCGATTGCCGCGACGCCACGCGGCGGCAGTTCGATGTGGTGATGGCGTGGTCGGTCGATCGCCTCGGGCGTTCGCTCCAAGACCTCGTCGCATTCCTTGGAGATCTTCATGCGCAAGGCGTCGACCTTACCTGCACCATCCAGGGCATCGATACCACGACACCCGCCGGCAAGGCGCTGTTCCAGATGATGGGCGTGTTCGCCGAGTTCGAGCGGGCGATGATTCAGGAGCGAGTGCGCGCCGGCCTCGCTCGGCGAAGCAGGGCGAGCGGCTCCAGACAGCCTCCGATCCCACCAGAGCTGAAGAAACAAATCCATGAGGCCCTCAATAAGCCTGGACGACCGGAAGTGCGAAAGATCGCCGCGCGGTTTGGAGTCGATCCCGGAACCGTTCAGAGGATTAGTCGCCCCTTTCAGTCAGAAGCGATTGCACGCAATTGCCGGACAGCAAACTAGAATGGGAGACGTCACGTAGAATGCGTATTTAAGCCTGCTGAAGGTGTTGCGCCGAGCAAGCATGACGACGACCAGAATGTCACAATTCGAGCCGATGAACGCCAACTTAGTCAGAACGGATGTTCCACGCGCCGTACGTGTCATCGAGCATACCTTGATCCCTTT
>CAWJKL010000013.1:0-378328 GCA_963843475.1 uncultured Alphaproteobacteria bacterium
GTCGCCAGCCGCCGAAATGACAGTATGTCCACTGGACCCGGATGCGTTGCGGTAGTCGATCGCCCCAGGTTTCGGGATGATATTCGATCAAGTAACGCGATGTCCGCAACCCCATGAACTCATAATGCATCGGACGGGCGAATGCGCCGAGGCGGTTCAATTCGTTCACGTCGATGTGGGCGAGACTTTCAACAATGATGCGGCTCAAGGGCGGGTCCAACTATGCCTGGAGAGAATATGCCATCGAGGTCTATTCGTTCGATACCAACCGACAGCCCGGCGTCGGAGTGCTAAACACCTCCACACCGTGACGCAGGAGCGCGGCTTCAATAGCCTCCAGCGTTTCCGGAACGGTAGATGGAACCGCATCGTCCCAGCGTTCCCAATATTTTGCCGCGCGCGGATTAAAGCCCGCCTCGATCGAGAGCTCCGATTGAGTCAGTCCGGCCAGCGTCCGTGCTGCCTTCAATTGGCGGCTGGAGATGAGGTTGGTTTGATCTCGTCCGTGGTCATGATTTGCTATCCTGTGCATCGCATCCGAAGTTGGTTGCCCATTCACGCAACTCGTGTTCTGCACCACGGCTCCTGCGACGCGACCGGTGCTGGTGGAGCCGCCACACCGTCGCGGAGGACCCGACCTAAGCTGATTGGCTATCCAACGCGAGCGCCGCGAGGTTGCCGGATTGGTCCCCAGCGCATGTGGCGACGAAGTTGCAATTGGATTTGCGCGGCTTGCGCTTGTCGACCGGCGAGCGTTCGTCGGGACATGGTCGGACGGCGGGTCCTCGATGAGGAAATATAGCACGGACGAACGAAATTTGCCACTGGTTTGCTTTTAACGCGAGGCGGGTTGGTAGGGCCATGCTACCCAGACCGCTCGCATTGGCCGCTGACCCTTTTTCTTAGATCGCGCGCCCGGTGAAAGCGGTTGCGGACGGCGGTTGTCGCCTTGGTTCGCCTCGCATCGTGCAACAGGCTCCCGCCCCTCTACCTTTTGACCTCCTAGAGAAAGGTTGGGAGAGAGAAATCATTGCGCCTCAGAGCCTCTGTAAATCTTTCGTACCTTTGCAACCTTCTAGGACATTGTGAATGATATCACCTCGTTGACAGGGCCGAGGCTCGCGCGAGCCCCGGAAGGAAATTCCACCACAACCAAATAGGGTAAGAAAGGTCGAGAAGGTTCATCAGGTTCCAATAAGTTAATACTGGGGGGATTATTCCTGCTTTGAAATTAGGATCGCTCCCTCAGAAAGAGGTTCAGGGAAGCCAAGTTGCAATATCGTTCCACGTGAGCTCTGCTCGCATAATCTTGGTAAAATGTGCGCGACAATCGGCCAGAGGTGGAAGCTGGTAGATCGGACCCTGCGTCATTTTTCCGTCATCGGTCCTGTACAGTCCAATCTGTTTGCGAATACCGGGGGCAAATTTGTTCAAGAGCATCCCAATCTTTGTCTCGATTGACCGACGTCTCACCCCGGCCGCTTGGGCGTGTCTAATGTAGTTCTGAAATAACAGCTCTGATGGGCTACTTCCCAGGCGCACCTTGCGCCCAGGGCAAGCGCCCGCGTGTAAGCACATCCAACCACCAACCTTGCTCGGCCGTTAGCGAGTTCAATTTCTGTTCGGCGAGCGCAACTGTGCTCGGGATTGAACGGAGATCCACTGAATTCAGATCAAAGTTCAGCAGGTAATGCCACAGCGCCTCGCGGCCGCCATTGTCCATCTCCTCGTCGATGGCCGCAAAGTAAACGTGATCCTGGATCTTACCATCGCCGAGGTCGAAGGCCGCGAACCGTCGCTCCTCCATCGCTGCCGGTACAAGCCAGTCGGGATTTCCCGTAACGATCAGTCTCACCTGATTTTTTACACGGATCGGTTCCTTGCCCTTCAACTCGATGAATTGCTGCTCTCCTGTAATAAGGTCTTTGAGCTTGCCCTCGGCTTGATGATCTCCCGCCCAGAAGCCCTCATCTGCGTGAAGCAGTAGGCATGTAGCCATATGGCCGTTGAAGCGGCCGGTGATGAAGCGCGGGTCGGATACGGGGACGTACTGACCGCCTAGCAGCGAGCCGATCACCTCGCCAACTTTGGTCTTGCCAGTTCCTTGCTTTCCGCGCAGCACCAATGACGTGCCCAGCTTCTTGTCGGGTTGCTGGAACATCTGGGCGAACCACCCGATGACCCAACTGAACCGTGCTTCATTCCCGTGGCAGACGTTGTCGCGGACATGGGCAAGGAATTTTGAACAGTCACCAGGTTTTGGCTCGGCCGCAAATCCGCGCCAGAGGTTCAAATGATGGGGCACCTCGCGGCCGGGCGCGAACACGACGCCCTTGTACTGCCGGCGTTGTGGGTTCCTGAGCCAGTGTTTAGCTAAGTTCATTCGCTTGTCGCCGCGTTGGATGAACCGATTGGCCAGCCATTGCTCGAAGGCAGAGTAATTCAGAAATTTGATTTCATCTTCTGACGTATTAATGACCATGGTCTTGTCACCGACAATGACGAGTGCATAGGTCTTATTGACTTCAGCTACGTCGGGATCGGTGGCTGCTTTGCGCGCCTGCGCAATCTGTCAATTCAGGTAGTTCTGAGGCTTGCTATGATCCCGCACATGCGCTCCGATCGGCAGTGCGGCGTCCATCATCACCGCAATCATTTGCTCGTCGGTGCAGCCCGCTGCAGCCATCGCAACGAGCGCAGCCATCACCTGCTCGGAGCGGCTTGGGTAGAGATGTTCCGGGTCCTGAGTGCCACGAATAAGGTCCCTTATCCGCTTCGAAATTGGCAGCTGGTCGACGTCGATCGAAGATGCGCTTTCCTTTGACTTCGCGCCCCCGAACGTAGACGCGCTGTCCTTCGACTTCGTGCCCGCAGCCGCAGCGGGGAACGCATCCAGTGTGCACATTGCATCGTTGAAACGAATTCACCTGGTCGGGCACGCTACTCGACCCGCCTTCATCTTCTTCTTATTAGGCAGGTTGGTGGTGCCCGGCACACGCAGAACGCGATCGATATTTTGCGTGCCCGCGACACTGCCCAACTGGATCATCATTGCCGCAACGCGCGCCTCAATATCTTCGATCATGGCGGATGTCTCAGGCGAAAATTGCCTCTCGGTCCCCCCCTTTGCGTTCTTTACCGTAACGGGCTCGGCCAGATTGATCGGATCGGCCAACCTCCACAGCGCCTGGATGCCGTTACCGCTATCGATGACTGCGGTCGGTTGGGGCTTGAGAGTTTCAAGTGCCTCCAAGTAACGCGCTTTTGCAGCTTCGGGGTTTCGGCGTCCCTCGGATCGAGGTCGGCAAGCGCATATTCGACGGCGGCGATATCCACCTTCGCCGCCTTGCTCGTCATCGCCGTTCTTGTCGGGTTGACGCTGTAGTAAAGATTTGCCTTGCCATTTTTCGCATTGATGAAGCTGCAAATCTCGCCCTCTGTCTTGGCTGTGATCGTTTGGATTCCCCCCTCGGGTTTGATCGCGGTTAGAACCCACGGGCCATCGGGCCGCAATTGTTTCAGAAAATCGACGGCTACAGTCGCAGGTGCTTCGGCGGCGCGCCGACCGGGTTTTTCTGTTTTGCGTTCGTTAGGCATGGTTCACCTACGTCCGCATGTTGCGGAACTCTGGTGGCGTTGCCAACGCGGGCGTCGCGGGTTTGCCGGGTGTATTGGGTCGCCAGCGCGTGCGGCGACGGATTTGCGAATAGGCGCGCGCGGCGTGCACGGTCTTCTCAACTGAACGGGCGTCGTCAGGAGACGGCCGGATGGCGTGTCCTTGCCCAATCAACAATATTAGAATGCAGCGTTAGCCTCGTGCAGTTTTGCCTTGCGGGGTGCATTTAACTACTTCGCATTCGAGTAGGGCATCCATGGCCTTGACCGGGACCCGCTTCAGCCGTCCGATCCGGACAGTCGGAATCTCGCCGCGCTCGGCTGCAGCGTAGGATGCACCACGCGATATGCCTAAATAACGCCTCCCCGCCTCGGGGACGGAGATCGTGAGAACAGTTTCATCAGCCATTGGGCCCTCATGTATCATGATGGTACCGGATGTGGTACCATATCGAATACTAACGTAATACGGGCCGTTTCGTTGTCAAGGACCGTTTTGCGGTACCCATTAGTGACCACTTGTGGTACCTAGCGTTTTGTGCTGTTATATAGTGGGTGTTACTAGCCCGCTTGTTCAGAGGTAGAGATGCCCTCGCGAAAACGGCCCAGACTCGTGCAAGTCAAACTACGCATTCCACATGACTTGAAACAGCGATTAGATAAGGAAGCAGCAAAACGAGAGGACGGCTCGCTCAGCGCGGAGATTGCAGAACGGCTTGAGCAGTCCTTCACTGCGCCTGCGTTGGAACAAGCTGTAGCGACGGCCGTAGTGGCCCGACTTGGGGCCTCGGGTATATTTGCGAGCGGCGGGAAAAAGGGAGGCGAGCAATGAGGGGGCATATCCGTGAGCGGCCAGAAGACTCCGGTAACTGGTACGCCATCCTCGACCTGCGAGATCCGACGACGGGCAAGCGCAGGCGCAAGTGGCACAGCCTCGAAGCGACCGGAAAACGGCAGGCACAGATTGAGTGCGCCCGCCTGATCTCGGAGATCAACGGCGGCACCTATCTGAGCCGGTCAAGACCACGGTCGCCGCAGTTATCTCGATCGTTGGCTCGAGCACATGCAAGGCGCAGGTTTCGCCACGAAGCGCACGAACGTTATGCCGAGATCGCGCGCAAGAACGTCGTCCCGCTGATCGGCGCGATGCGTGCTCACGAAACTGCAGCCGAGCAAGATCTCGCAGGCCTACGCGCAAGGCGCTCGTCAGCGGCCGCCGGGATGGCAGGGGCGGCCTATCGCCCGCACGGTCCACCACATGCACCGGATCCTGCGCGCAGGCGCTGCAGCAGGCCGTACGCTGGCAATTACTCGCCCGCAATCCGGCCGACGCGGTCGAAGCCGCCGAAGGTCGAGCGCAAGCAGATGCAGCCCTCGATGCCGACGCCACCGCGGCAGCTGATCGAGGCGGCGCGCGCGAACGCCGGCTGTTCGTCCCGATCCTGCTCGGCGTCCTCTGCGGTCTCCGGCGCGGCGAGATCACCGCGCTGCGCTGGAAGTCGATCGATCTCGACGCGGCCAGCTCGCCGTGGTCGCCGAGCACCGAGCAGACCGAAGCCGGGATCCGGGAGAAGGAAACCAAGAGCGGGCAAGGCCGCACGGTCGCCCTGCCGTGCCTGCTGATCGAGGAACTGCGCCGCCATCGGCGCGCAGCAAGCCGAGGAGCTGCTACGGCTCGGCGTCCGGCTCACCGACGATCACCACGTCGTCACGCAGGCCGACGGCTCGCCCGCTCCAGCCGAACAGCCTGACGCATGCGTTCACGCCATTCCTGAGGCGACGGGGCTACCACGGGTCCGGCTCCACGATCTGCGGCACACCCACGCCGACGCACATGCTGCCGGCGGCGTCCATCCGAAGATCGCGCAGGAGCGGCTCGGCCATTCGAAGGTCGGGATCACGCTCGACCTCTATTCGCCACGTGCTGCCGGGCATGCAGGAGGACGCCGCCGCGCAGGTTGACGCTGCGATCGCGGGCCGCCATAAACAGGCGCCGCGAAGACGAAATGGTAGCAAAGCGGTAGCAAACGGCCATTTCCGGCGTACTGCTGCGAGGCGAATAATACCAAGTATTATCAAGGCTTGGAAGGGTGGCCGAGTGGTTTAAGGCAGCGGTCTTGAAAACCGCCAGGGGGTTCACGCTCCCTCGTGGGTTCGAATCCCACCCCTTCCGCCAGAGCGCAATTCATCGTTCACCGCAATTCGATATTTCACTGTGCTCATCGGGTTCGGGTCACGTCCGATCAACGTTTCGGATGCGGTCGGGGCCGGCCACTTCCGGGCCGAACTGCGGCAACCGCCGGCAAGTCTTTGGGGCATAAGCCACTTTTCGTTCTTGTCGGCAAAGTCGGGATGTCTTACACAAACTCGATGCGAGCGCTCCGCCACCAATCTTTGCGCCGAACTGCCAGCATGGTCATGCTGTTTGCGGTCCTCGCATTCGTGTTGCAGGGGACAAGCGTTATCGTCGCGCGCACCGCCGCCGCCGCCGGATTTTTCACGCAACCCTCCGAGCTGGTCGTCGGTCCGATCCATTTTCACGGCCAGATCGGCCACCATGTTCACGTCTCCGGAGACCAAGTGGCCGGACACGTACACAGCCCGTCCGACCGCCATCACTCCGATCCGAATGACGAGACCCATATCTGGACCTTGGGTTGCGCATCGGCCGTGATGTCCGTGATGGCAGCCTGCTCGGTCGTCTTCCACGCCGCGGGCATCATCGAGCGCCTGCCGCCACAGCGCCTGGCGGGCTTCGATCCCGACGGCCTCAGTCGGCCCCCGAGTACCCCCAGCATAGCCTAGCAGCGGGTGACCCCGGTCGCCCGCGGTTTCGCGTGCGCTCTCTGGGGTTCCGCCATGTTTCGATCTTGCCTTGGCCCGCGAGGGCTAATCCGCAGCATGCGTATTGCTGCGATGACCTGCATCGCAGCGTTTCTGTTCAGCCTGCCCGCGGGGTTGGCCCACGAAGGGCACGACCACGACAATTCGGCAAAGGGTCTCGCCGGCTCGACCTTTCCGCGCGTCACGGCGCACTCGGAACTCTATGAAGTCGTCGGCATCCTCAAGAATGCACGGCTGACGATCTACGTCGATCGGTTCGGGTCGAACGAGCCGGTCACCGACGCCAAGGTGCAGGTCACGGTGGGGGATCGCCAACCGGTCGATGCCGAGCCGGCCGAGAACGGGACGTATTCGCTCGCTCTTTCGCGCGCGACCGGGAGCGGACCGCTCGAAGTCATCTTCAGCATCACCGCCAGTGGCGGCGACGATCTTCTGGCAGGCAGCATTGCGCTGGCGGAGGGGCCTGCGACGGCAACCATTCCGGGCGCCGGCGCGGCCTGGCTGCGCTGGGTCGCGGCGATCCCAGCGCCGATCCGCAACCCGATCGTCTTGAGCGTCGCCATCTTTGGGCTCGGCGTGATGTTCGGTCAGTTCCACCGGCGGCGGGTGCTGGTCCCGACCGTCGCGTCGGGCGTCGCCACCGTTGTGGCGCTGGGTCTCCTCGTCGCGGTCGCGCTGAGCGACGAGGGGCAGGGGCCAAACAGAAGTGCCGCGCACGCTCCTCCGTCGCAAGCTGCGATGAGCGATGCACCGCGGCGGCTTCCCGACGGCACGGTCTTCGTCGGCCAAGCCGACGCAACGCCTGCTCGAGAGATTCGCACCGTCCCCGCGCAAGCCCGAAACGGTCAGCCCGGCCGTCAATCTGATCGGCCGCGTGATCGCCGATCCGAACCGGACCAGCGTCGTTCAGAGCATTTATGGCGGGCGCGTTATCGCCGCTGGAGGCGGCCTTCCGCGCATCGGCCAAACCGTCCGCAAGGGTGACGTGCTGGCGCAGATCGAGCCAGATCTGCCCGCTCGCGGATCGCACGACGATCTCGGAAAAGGCCGGCGAGATCGAACAGCTGATCGCGGTCGCAGAGGCGCAAGCTTCGGCGGCTGCGGCCACTGGCCGAAGGCGGAGCTGTCCCGCAAAGCCAGGTCATCGACGCCGGAGACCGAGCTGGAAGGTCTGCGCCGCCGCCGCGAGTTGATCCGCAATACCCGCGCCGAACCGGAGCTGCTGCGCGCGCCGACCGACGGCGTGATCGCCGCCGTCAAGGTCGTGCCGGGCCAGGTCGTGCAGGCCCAGGACCTTCTGTTCCAGATCGTCGATCCGAAAGGTTTCTGGGTCGAGGCGCTGGTCTACGGCGATATCGATCCGGCTGCGCTTGCCGACGCGAGCGGCGGTGACGACCAGCGGCCAGGCGATGTCGTTGTCGTATCAGGGCTTCAGCCGCGCTCTGCAGCAGCACGCCGCGGTGGTGCAATTTGCCGTCCGGAGCCGCCGAGCAATCTCAGCATCGGCCAGCCGCTTACGGTGATCGCCAAGAGAGGCGCGGCCATCGACCGGCCTGATCGTGCGGCGCGACGCCGTCGTGCGCAGCGCCAACGGCGAGGCGATCGTCTGGCTCCATGTCGAGCCGGAGCGCTTTGAGCCACGGCCGGTGCGCACCGAGCCGTTCGACGCGACGCGCATCTGATCGTGGCGGGCGGTGATCACCGAAGGCGAGCGGTCGTGGTTCGCGGCGCCGACCTCATCAACCAGGTCCGGTAGGGGCAGCGATGTTCAAGCTTCATCGTCACGCACAGCCTGCGCAATCGCCTGTTCGTGCTCGCGGCCGCAGCCATTCTGGTCGCCTACGGCCTGTTCGTGCTGCCGCGCATCCCGGTCGACGTATTCCCGGACTTGAACCGGCCGACCGTCACCGTCCTGACCGAGGCGGAAGGCCTCGCGCCGCAGGAGGTCGAACAGCTCGTCACGTTTCCCGATCGAGACCGCGATGAACGGCATGCCGGGCGTCGTGCGCGTGCGCTCGGTCTCGGGCATCGGCCTCTCCATCGTCTACGTCGAGTTCGATTGGGGCACCGACATCTATCGCGCGCGTCAGCTCGTCTCCGAACGCCTGGCGCTCATCCGCGAACAACTTGCCGCGCGGCGATCAGTCCGCAGATGGGGCCGGTCACCTCGATCATGGGCGAGATCATGCTGATCGCGGTGACCAGCGACGGCAGCGTGTCGCCGATGGAGCGTGCGCGAGGTCGCGGATTTCGTGCTGCGTCCGCAGCTTCTCGCGTTGCCGGGCGTTGCGCAGGTGATCCCGATCGGCGGCGAGGTCCGCCAGTACCGCGTCACGCCGAACATCGCCGCCATGCAGGCGCTCGACGTCACGCCCGACCAGATCGAGCAGGCGGTGACGCGCTTCGGCACCAATACCGGCGGCGGCTTCGTCGACCAGCACGGCCGCGAATACCTGATCCGCAATGTCGGCCTGACCAGACGGCTCGAGGACCTGCGCGACACCGTCGTCGCCGTCCGCAACGGCCAGCCGATCTTGCTGCAAGCAGGTCGCCAGCGTCGACTTCGCCGCCGCGCGTCAAGCGCGGCGACGCCGGCTACAACGGCAAGCCTGCCGTCATCATCTGGCGTCCAGAAGCAGCCGACCGCCGACACGGTCGACCTGACGCGCCGGATCGAGAGCGCGCTTGCAGGACATTCAGCGCGCGCTGCCTGCCGGCGTCTCGGCGACCAACGTGCAGTTCCGGCAGGCGACTTTCATCGAGACCTCCATCGACAACGTCAAGCGCGTGCTGGTCGAGGCCGCCGTCGTCGTCGCGATCGTGCTGTTCGTGTTCCTGATGAACGTGCGCGCGACGCTCATCTCGCTGACCGCGATTCCGATCTCGATCCTGATCACGGTCCTGGTCTTTCAGCGCGTTTGGGCTGACGATCAACACGATGACGCTCGGCGGCCTCGCGATCGCCATCGGCGAGCTGGTCGATGATGCGGTCGTCGACGTCGAGAACATCCTGCGCCGGCTGAAGGAGAACCGCGTCCTGCGCGCAACCGCGCCCGGTGCTCGAGGTCATCGCCGCGGCGAGCCAGGAGGTCCGCTCCGGCATCGTCTACGCCACGATCATCATCGTGCTCGTCTTCGTGCCGCTGTTCGCGCTGCCCGGCATCGAGGGGCGGCTGTTCGCGCCGCTCGGCATCGCCTACATCGTCTCGATCCTCGCGTCGCTGGTCGCTTCGATCACCGTCACGCCCGGTCCTCTCCTACTACCTGCTTGTCCGGGCCGGCGCGCGGACACGAGGGCGACAGCTTCGTCGTCCGGCAGCTCAAGCGGGCAAACCGCGCGCTGCTCAACTGGGCATTCGACCGACCGCTGGCTGGTGCTCGGCACAGTCGCGACTCGCGGTCGTGGTTGCCGGCTTGGCCGCGACGCTGCTGCCGCGCGCATTCCTGCCGCCGTTCAACGAAGGCACGCTGTCCTGCTCAGCTTGCAGTACAATCCCGGCATTTCGCTGGCCGAGTCGCATCGGCTCGGCTTCGCTCGCCGAACGGCTGGTCGCTGACAGTGCCCGAGGTGAAATCGGTCGGCCGCCGCACCGGCCGCGCCGAGCTCGACGAGCACGCCGAGGGCGTGCACTTCCAGCGAGCTCGACGTCGACCTCATGCGTTCGAACCGCTCCAAGGTCGGAAGTCTACGCGGATATTCGCGAGCAGCTCTCGGTCCTGCCGGTTGTCCGTCGCCATCGGCCAGCCGATCAGCCACCGCCTCGACCACATGCAGTCGGGCGTGCGTGCGCAGGTGCGTGCTCAAGATTTTCGGCGAGGACCTCGACACACTTGCGCCGTCTCGCCGAGACCGCGCGCCAGCAGCTTGCGTCGCGTCCCGGGCCTGGTCGATCTTCAGGTCGAGAAGCAGGTGCTGATCCCGCAGCTGCGCATTCAGATCGATTACGGCCGCGCGGCGCTCTACGGCCTGACGCCGGCCGCGGTGACGCAGGCGCTCGAAGCGCTTTCGAACGGCCGCAGGGTCTCGCAGATCGTCGACGGCAACCGGCGCTTCGATGTGGTCGATGCGACTCTCCGACCAGGATCGCTCGACCACCGGCCTGCGCGATCTGCTGATCGCGACGCCGGGCGGCTACATTCCGCTGGCGACGTTCGCCGAAGTGACGGAAACCGATGGCCCGAACCAAATCCAGCGCGAGGGAACTCAGCGTCGCATTGTGGTGTACGGCAACGGCGACGGGCAGCGCGACATGGCCGCGATCGCGACCGACATCCGCCGCATCCTCGCCGATCTCAAGCTCCCGCAGGGCTACCGGACGAGCCTCGAGGGCGCCTTCCAGGCGCAGGAAGAGGCGACATGGCGGATCGGCGTACTCTCGCTGGTGTCGCTCGTCGATGATCTTCGTGGTGCTCTACAGCCGTTACCGCTCGGCCATTCTGGCCTTGATCATCATGGGCGGCATTCCGCTCGCGCTGATCGGCAGCGTGATCGCGCTCAACATCGCGGGGCAGCCGCTATCGGTCGCCTCGATGGTCGGCTTCATCACGCTCGCGGGAATTTCCGCGCGCAACGGCATCCTCAAGATTTCCCACTACATCAATCTCGCGCTGTTCGAAGGCGAGCGGTTCGGCCGCGCGCTCGTGATCCGCGGCAGTCTAGAGCGGCTGTCGCCGGTCCTGATGACCGCGCTGTCGGCCGGGCTGGCGCTGACACCCTTGCTGTTCGGCGCCGACGAGCCGGGACGTGAAATCCTGCATCCGGTCGCGGTCACGATTTTCGGCGGTCTCCTGAGCGCGACACTGCTCGACACCGTCCTGACCCCCGTTCTGTTCCTGACGTTCGGCCGGAAGCCGCTGGAACGGCTGATCGCCAATAGAACCGAGGCGCTTGCCCCGGTCGAATCATTCTGACTGTTCAAATCCGAAGGAGAAACCGGGATGTCGAAATATCGTCTGGCCGCGCTGGTCATCGCGCTTGCTGTCGCTGCCACTCCCTCGCAGGCCGAACCGAAAAAGGGCCCGAACGGCGGGACGGTCGTCACTGCGAGCGGGCATCCGATCGAGTTCGTGCTCAAAGGCCAGGAACTCGTCTTCTACATGGGCGACTACGATGGTTCGCCTTTGAAGGCCAAGGACGTGCGCGCGCGCGCCACCGTGCAGGACGGCGGCAAGACGGTGACCGTTCCGCTTCAGCTCGCGGCCCCGCACATCCTGACCGGCACCTTGCAAGCTCCGCTTGGCCCGAAAGCGCGCGTGGTGCTTGCGGCAACTTTGCACACGGGCGCGCACTCTCATACGCTTACGGCGCGATACGTGACGGACTGATAGGCCGGCATCGGATGGAAGCCGGCGGAGCGCCGAAGCGATCCGCTACGGCTTCATGCAGATGCCGACGACGCCATTGGGGGCCGCGCACTTGGCGCTGCGCATCTGACTGACTGCGGCCGCGGCGCCGTCGCCACAAATGACCGACGCCAGCACTTCGTCCTCCCGGCAGGCCAGCGCATCGCCGCTCTGGCGCACCAGGCGAATGTTCGCCACGCCGACCGGGCCGGCGATTCCGGGCGGGCCCTGCTCGCCGCGCGGACCTTGAACGCCAGCCTCGCCGCGCGGACCCTGGACGCCCTGTGCGCCTTGTGGCCCGGTCTCGCCGGCAGGGCCTTGCGGCCCGACCGGCCCGATCGCACCGGCTTCGCCGCGCGCGCCGTCCGCACCGCGTGGTCCCGCGACGCCTTGCGGTCCCTGCGGTCCGGCTTCGCCCCGCGGCCCCGGCGGTCCGGCTTGCCCCTGCGGCCCCTGCGCGCCCTGGGAACCTTGCGGCCCTCCACAGGCCGTCAGCAGCAGCATCAGCGAAGCAAGCGCGACGAATGAACTAAGCCTTTGCACCGAAATATCCTCCCGACGTTCGTTGGAACCGAACGTGTCGGGCGCAACCGTTTGCGTCAAGGCGCAATATGTCCGACGTGTTTCTGCACTGCCTCATGCGTGGAGACAGAGGACATTCCCCGGCAGGACCTCATTGCCGGTTGACGGTCGGGTTGGCGTGCCGGTCGATGGCCTTGACGGCTTCCCAGGCGCTCAGGACCGCGCCTTCCTGCCAGCCGCTGAGGAAGGTGACCTGGTCGCCCGCGATCTTGAAGCGGCCCTGGATGCCGGCGAGGACGCCGGCATTGGCCCCGAAGGCCGGATTGACCTCGTCGGCCCATCCCCCCTCGGCAAACTCCATGCGCTCCCAGCCGATTGCTACGCCATGTTCAACGTGCTTGGCGAATTGCCCGGGATGCAGCCGCTCGCCTTGTTCGGTGGCGATCCGCAGCCGTTCCGCGACCGGCAGCAGGTCGAACTCGATTGCCCGCTTGCCACGCATATAGGCGCCGGTCAGCGTGCCCTTCGCACTCAGGAAGCCAGAGGAGGGGTACCAGATCTGGTCGATAGTGTCGGTCGTCCAGGAGATGCCGCCGTAGATGTTGTTCTCGCGCTCCCAGAACCGCTCTGCCTGCCAGCCGACCTTGCCGGCGGCGATGACCGGCAAATGTTCGGCCGCCCGCATCACCTGCGGCGGCAGATTGACCTTCATCCGCTTGAAGATCGGCGTCGGGATCGTCGAAATGCAGTAGTCGGCTTCGAACACCCGCCGGCTGCCAGAAGTCTTCGCAGAGCACCGAGACCTTGTCGCTGCCGATGTCGATCTCGCTCGCCTTGACGCCATAGCGGATCAACCCGTCGACGGTCCCGACGTTGGATCGCAGCGGTTGGCGCAGGAAGCTCCTGACGAAATGATCCATGCCGCCGGCCGGCTGCAGCAACGAGGTCTGCCAGTAGGGCGCGGCGTCGCGGAAGATCCAGTTGTTCCAGACATTGGAGCGCAGCAGTTCCTCGAGCTTCAGCGGGCTCAGCGGCCGGCCGGCATCGTCGCCGTAGCCGGGGAGCGATTCGTAACCCGACCGCCCCGACTGGTTCTGGTACGACCAGGTCGGCGCACTGCCGGCGCGCTCGACCTTGGTCAGATCGCCGAACGTGATCAGCATTTCGCGCAAGGCCTGCAACTCGCTGGCGGAGACGTCGAGATTGAGCTCAGGCCTTGAAATGCACTTGTCGGCAAGCTCCGCCACTGCGCCTTGCAGATCGTACAGTGCCTGGCGAATCGGGACGGTGCGGCCGTTGCCGAGTGTCGACGAGTGCACGAGATTGGCGCGGCTCGCAAAGATGTAGGGCTCCAGCGGCACGCCGAATTTGCGGCAGTAGTCGATGACGCGCACATGCCAGTGGGCGAACCGGCCGGGACCGCAGTTCAGGTAGAGCCCTTCGTCGAACTCGCAGCGCTGCAGCGGCGAATCGCCCATCTCCTTGAACGTGTCGCCGCGCCGCAGCGTCAGGCTGCGTCCGCCGGCGCGCCGCTGCGGCTCGAGCATGATGCAATCGTAGCCGGCGCGTTCGAGCTCGTAGGCGGCGCATAGGCCGCTCACGCCAGCTCCGAGGATGAGGACGGTCTTGCCCTTGCCTGCATCGGCCGGCAGCGTAAGCCCGGCCGCCATCGCGGGCGGCGGCCGAAGGAAGTTCCAGACCGCAAGCGTTTCCGCGACGGCGCCGGCGCCCCCCAGTCTGGCCATCGCGTTAAGCAGGGCCCGGCGGGTGGTTGCCATCGCTTCACTCCTGGAGATTCGGTATCGCAAGCAAGGTTATCAGCATTGAACCGGCAAAGCGCTATCTGCGGGCCTCGCAAACCGCTTCAGCGATTCGATAGAAAGAATTGATACCGGGGCAAGTGCGTAAAGCCGATGACTTCGGCGGGCTGCGTCGCCGATGCGCTCAAGCGCAAGATGGAGGAACAAATGAACGCGCTCACGACGAACACGTTTGGCGCAACTCCGCGTCGCACATTCATCCGCCAGATTGCAGGCGTGCTATCGGCCGGAGTGGCGGCCGTAATTGCCGCTCCTTCGCGGGCCGAGCCCGCCGCGCAGCCCGGTCAGCCGGATTGGCCCGGCGCGCTGAAGGGGCGGCACCGCCAGCTCTTCGATGCCTACTCGATCAACGACGGCGCGCCGCTGGAATTTGCCTACACGTTCCTGGCAACGAACGAGGCGTTCGGCAGCAATGCCGCTGCGGCGACGGCGGTGGTGGTCCTGCGCCATAATGCGTTCCCGATCGCGGTCGGCGACGATATCTGGCGACGATACAAGATCGGCGAGGCGTTCAAGGTCATCGATCCGCAGACCAAGGCGCCCGCACTCCGGAACCCGTTCCTGCGTCCCAAGTCCGGAATCCTTCCGCTCGACGATATGGCGGTCGATCGCCTGCTCGCGAACGGCGTGGTGCTCGGCTGCTGCGACGTCGCCCTGAAGTTTCAGAGCGGGATGCTCGCCGGCAACGCGGGCGTCAGCGCCGCCGAGGCAGCAAGGGACTGGGCCGCCAATGTCATCCCGGGGATTTCGATCCTTCCGTCCGGAGTGTGGGGCGTCAACCGCGCCCAGGAGGCGGGCTGCACGTATTGCACCGGCGGCTGATGTTGATGCCCGGAGCGCCGAGCACGTTCAGCGCCTCTGCTTGGAATTCAACGCCTGCTCCTGCTGGCGCATTTTTCGCACGTCGCGTTCCATTTCCAAGCAGGTGATCCACTCGACGTAGCTCGGAAGGTACACGTTAGTGCGCACGCACTGCGTCCGGTCGGCGGCCGAGAACGTCGACCAGCCCTTGACGATCAGCTCGCGGGCGCTGTTCTCCGAGTTCAGACACGCGCTGAGCGCGTTTTCGGTCGTGGTGCCGCCGATTAGGCTGACCATGGCGCCGGCCGCAACCCGACAGGTGTTCTGAATGTCAATCGTTGGCACGCCGCCACCGGCGGCCGCGACAAGGATATGCGACGCCACCGCGGCGGGAATGGAGGGGAAGAACATGGCGATGAATCCTTCGAGCCGGGGATGCTCGTTACGCAAGCAAAGCTTGTGAGCGGACAGGTGTCAACGCGGCACTAGGGCGGCTGCTAGCGTTGTATTTCTGCGACACCCGGCAGCCATCTCGCAGCCTTATTGGCGTCGGCCGGCACGGTTAACGTCTCGTTAAATATTGGGAAATACTCCGGAATATAGCAAATGGGAGGTTGATCATGGTCGCCGAAATCGAAGGTTGCCCCGTTCCTGAAGAGTTGATTGGTCGCCTGTATGTGTCGCGGATCCAGGAGGTCGACAAGCTCGTATCGCAGTTGCCACCCGGCCCGCGCGGAAGCCTGGCGACGTTCTGCTACAACCGGGCGCATCTGCGCGACATCGGTCTAGCGATCGCCGCGACCTGCGACCTGGAGACTCTGATTGACGCCGGCGGGCGAGCGGGCACGAACCTGTTCGAAGTTTCGCGCGAGCGCCCGGCCGAGCCCAAGCAGCCGTATTCCTGGATGCGGCGGTCGCAGATCAGCCTGGCGGCAACCGCCTCGCCGTGAAGCGATGCTCTTGAAGTGATGCTCTTGCGCAACACCTGACGCCGAACTTCCCGGCATCATCGAAATGACATGATCGTTCGATAGATAGGGAGGTGTCATCGCGACAGTGCCGCTTGCCGCGGATGTACCGGTGCAGCATTGGCGCTGATGACGTGGGCCCGCCGGGAGCAATCTTCGGCGGGTTTTCATTTGTCTAGTGGCTGCTGCGTTTCGTGCCGCCCGGCCGGCGCTCCGGAACCGAGCCCCAATGTCGCCGTGTTCTCAGGGCGATATATCGGTTCGGGGAACCGGCTGCGACGGGGACGTTGCACGCAGCCAGTTTGCATCACGTTCCGTCCGCTACCGTCGGCCAGGAAGGTTTTGCGTCCTGGCGGACAACTTGGCTTCGGACGCGGGCGTCTAGGTCGGGGACTTGGATGGGGCGTGCCTTACCGGCCTGCTTGCAGGCTCACGTGCCGACTGCCGCCGTCGCTCGCCGATCGTTCGGCCGCACCGCGCGATTTCTCATGCTCGCATTGGGATGCTTCGCGCTGGCGAATTGCTCGGCGGCGGAGAAGTTCGCACGCAAGGATGCGAAGACCCAGCGCATCGCCGAAGATGCCGAGATCGCCAGGGGCGGCGGCCACTATAAGCTCGGCAAGCCCTATAGCATCAACGGCAAGACCTATTCGCCGGCCGACGAACCTAACTATCGCGCCGAGGGCATCGCCTCGTGGTACGGGCCGGATTTCCACGGCCGTGCCACTGCGAACGGCGAAACCTACAACATGCACGGCTACTCCGCGGCGCATCCGACGCTGCCGCTGCCGAGCTATGCTCGCGTGACGAATCTCCGCAATGGCAAGTCGATGATCGTGCGGGTCAACAATCGGGGCCCGTTTGTGCACGACCGGCTCGTCGATCTCTCGGTCGGTACCGCCAAGGCGCTCGACTTCTACGGCCGCGGCTTGGCCCGCGTGCGCCTCGAATACGTCGGCCGCGCGCCGATCGAGGGCAGCGACGACCGTATGCTGCTGGCGACCCTACGCGAAGGTTCGCCGGCGCCTGCGCCCTCGCAGGTCATGGTCGCATCCGCCAAGCCGTTCCTGCCGGACCGCCAGACTGCCACACCATTGCCGGTGGAGCGGCCGTTCGCGCTGGGTGCTACGCCGCCGCGCGAGGCGCCGAAACTGGCGTCGGCCGAATCGAAACCGGCTGCAAAACCAGCCGCCAAAGCTGCAGGGGACAAGCCCTCAGGCGACAAGCCGGCCGCCAAGCCCACAGGGGAGGGTGTGCGGACCGAAGCTTCGGTCCGGCCGGCCACCCCCTCGACCGCCCCGTCTCCCACCACGAGTTTCGCCCCGGCGCGGGACGGCGGGGGCGGAATCATGAGCGGCCGCGGGCTTTATTGACGAGCCGCAAATTTGACGCACCGGCGGCATTGATTCCGCCGTCCGACGCTTGTTAAGCATGGTTTGGGGCAGGAAGGGCACGTGGGCCATGGCCACGCACGGCTTGCCGCAATCCGTAAAGGCAGGGCTTTGAAGTTGCGCAACATGCTTCGTCTGCGGTTTGCCGCCTGGGCGGCACTGGGCATCCTCGCCGGGGTCGCGGCAACGGCTTACGCCGCGCCCAATCCGGTTTCCGGACCGCGCACCGCCAACCCGGTATCGGGGGCGAAGGGCGCCGACGGATTTCAAACTTCGGCGGCACACGCCATCCTGATCGAGGGCGAAAGCGGCAGCGTCCTGTTCGAGAAGGGCGCGGACGACCTGATCCCGCCGGCCAGCCTGTCCAAGCTGATGACCGCGGAAGTCGTCTTCAACGAGCTCAAGCAGGGCAAGCTGAAGCCGACGACCGAGTTCAGCGTCAGCACCAATGCCTGGCGCAAGGGCGGGGCGCCGTCGCGAACGTCGGCCATGTTCCTGGCGATCCACAGCAAGGTGGCGGTTGACGACCTGCTGCATGGCGTCATCGTCCAGTCGGGTAACGATGCCTGCATCGTGCTGGCGGAAGGCATCGCAGGCAGCGAGAACGAGTTCGCCGAGCGAATGACCAAGCGGGCGCGCGAGATCGGCTTGCCCAAGTCGACGTTCGGCAATTCCAACGGCCTGCCGCATCCCAAACAGCTCATGACCTCGCGGGAACTCGGCAAGCTCGCGCGCCACATCATCGCGACCTACCCGGACCACTACAAGATTTACGGCGAGCGCGAGTTCACCTGGAACAAGATCCGCCAGTACAACCGCAACCCGCTGCTTGCCCTGAACATCGGCGCCGACGGGATGAAGACCGGCTTCACCAAGGAAGCGGGATACGGCCTGGTCGGCTCGGCGGTTCAGAACGGCACGCGCCTGATCGTCGTGGTCAACGGCCTGCGCAGCGAGAAGGAGCGCGCCGACGAGGCCAAGCGGCTGCTGGATTGGGGCTTCAACAACTTCCAGGCCGGTGTCTTGTTCGCCGAAGGCCAGGAGATCGCCGAGGCCAAGGTCTATGGCGGTGAGCAGAGCCGGGTCCCGCTGGTTGCCGGCAAGGCCGTCAAGCTGATGGTCCCGAAGGCTGTGCGCGAGAAGGTCATCGCGCGTGTGGTCTACAACGGCCCGGTGCGCGCGCCGGTCGAGGAGGGGCAGAAGATCGGCACGCTCAAGGTCTGGCGCAATGAGGCGCTGGCGCTCGAAGTGCCGCTGCAGGCTGGCGGCCAGCGTGCCGCCGGGTCCGATCCACAAGCGCGCCATCGACGCCGCGTCCGAGCTCGTCATCGGCCTGTTCCGCGCCGGTTTCCAGAAGCTATGATCGTTCCGGTGGCGAGGCCCGGCCGCCAGGTCCCACATGGTGCGAGCCGGTCCTGTTGTCGCGGGGCGCAAGACGGAGGCTCATGCGCGGACGACTGATCACGTTCGAAGGCGGCGAGGGCACGGGCAAGTCGACCCATGCCGCGCTGCTTGCCGACCGGCTCAAATCGCAGGGCATCGCCGTCGTGCGCACGCGCGAACCCGGCGGCTCGCCGGGCGCGGAGGCGATCCGCCACGTGCTCTTGTCGGGCGCCGCCAAGCCGCTCGGTCCGGACGTCGAGGCGATCCTGTTCGCAGCGGCGCGCGACGACCATATCCGCAGCACCATCGAACCGGCCCTGGAGCGCGGCGCCTGGGTGATCTGCGACCGCTTCATCAATTCCACCCGCGTCTATCAGGGCGCACTCGGCCACGTCGATCCCAAGCTGATCCGCGCGCTGGAGCGCGCCACAGTCGGCGACCTCGCGCCCGACCTGACGGTCGTCCTCGACGTACCGGCCGACGTCGGGCTTGCGCGTGCGCACAAGCGGCGGGGCGACCAGACCACCGACCGGTTCGAGGCGGAGTCGCTCGCCTTCCACGAACAACTGCGCGAGGCCTACCGGCAGATCGTCCTGGTCGAGCCGCAGCGCTGCGTCCTGATCGACGCGACGGTGCCCAAGGCCGAAGTCGCGGAGCGCATCTGGAAAGCCGTGAACGATCGCCTGCATCCCGCCACCGCGCCGGCCGCGCTCGAAGGCGCCACAACGTGAGCGACGCCGCCGACAGCTCCGCGGTCGCGCCGGAACGCGCGACCGCGGAGCTGTTCGGCCACCGGGATGCGGAGGAGACGTTGCTCGATGCCTACCGCACCGGCCGCCTGCCGCATGCCTGGCTGATCGCCGGCCCGCCCGGGATCGGCAAGGCGACGCTCGCGTACCGGATGGCCCGTTTCATTTTCGCTCACCCCGATCCGCATGCGGCGAACGTGCGCAGCGCCACCTCGCTTGCGGTCGAGCCGGATCATCCCGCGGCGCGCCGCATCGCGGCGCAGGCGCAGCCCGACCTGCTGGTCCTGGACCCGCACGATCAATGAGAAGACCGGCAAGCTGCGCCAGGACATTGCGGTCGATGACGTGCGTCGTTCGGTCGGTTTCTTCGGTTCGACGGCGGGCGAGGGGGGCTGGCGGATCGCGATCGTCGACAGCGTCGACGAACTGAACAACGAGGGCGCCAACGCCCTGCTGAAGATCCTGGAGGAGCCACCCGCGCGTGCACTCCTGCTGCTGGTGAGCCATTCCGCCGGCCGCGTGCTACCGACCATTCGCTCGCGCTGCCGGCTCTTGCCGTTGCGGCCGCTGGCGGCCGAGGACGTCGCGCAAGCGGCGGCCGCGGCGCTGGGCCCTGACGGACAGGACGCCGACATTCGGGCCGCGGCGAGGGTGGCGGACGGCAGCGTCGCCCGCGCGCTGGCGCTGCTCGACAGCGACGCGCTCGAATTGCGCAACCGGATCGTGGCGCTGCTCGACCGGCTTCCGGCGGTCGATCCGCGGGCGCTGCATGCGCTGGGCGACCGCCTCGCCGGCACCGACGCGGCGCCGCTCGCCGCCTTCCTCGATACCGTCAACGCCTGGATGTCCGCCCGGCTGGATCAGGGGCCGCGCGAACCGGCGCGGCTCATCCGCGTGGCGCAGGCCTGGGAAAGCATCAACGCCGCGGCACGCGACGCCCAGGAGTACAATTTGGAACGCCGGCCGCTGGTGTTCAGCGTGTTCGGCACGCTGGCTGAGGCAGTGCGCAGCTAGCGGGCTGCTGGAAATCTTCTTTGGTCATTCCGGGACCGGCCGAAGGCCGGAGCCCGGAATTCACACTGGACCGCGGTCCCTGGATTCCGGACAGCCGCTTCGCGGCTTCCGGAATGACGATCGCGGGTTTCTCACAGCGAACCGCAAAAATCCTAAAATTCGAATTTGGCCGACCGCGCGCGGCGAGGGCGGCGAGGGCCCGCTTTCGTGCGCGGCCTTGCACCCATACTACAATCATGATACATATGGGTACCCATATGTAGATATATGGCAGTATTGTCCATGAAGACCACGCTCGATATCGCCGACCCGCTGCTCAACGAGGCCAAGAAGATCGCCGCCCGCGAGGGCACCACACTGCGGGCGCTGGTCGAGCAGGGGCTGCGGCAGGTGATCGCCGACAAGAAACGCAAGGCCGCGTTCCGGCTGCGCAAGGCAAGCTTCGCGGGGCGGGGGCTGCGGCCTGAACTGGTGGGGGCGGGCTGGGACCGGCTGCGCGACGTCGCCTACGAGGGCCGCGGAGCGTGATCGCCGTCGACACCAATATCCTCGTTTATGCCCATCGCGAGGATGCGCCGTTTCATGCCGCAGCCGTCCGCTGCTTGAGCGGGCTGGCCGAGGGTGGGGCGCAATGGGCGATCCCGTGGCCGTGCCTGCACGAATTCATCGCGATCGTGACCCATCCGCGCGTGTTCGATCCGCCGAGTCCGCTGCCCATCGCGGTTCATCAGGTCGAGGCGTGGCTCGAATCGCCGACTCTCGCGCTGCTGGCAGAGTCCGAGCAGCATTGGGCGGAACTGAAATCCATCCTCGACGCGACCCAGGTGACCGGCGCCCGGCTGCACGATGCGCGCATCGCGGCGCTCTGCCGCCAGCACAATGTGCGCCAGCTCTGGTCGGCGGATCGCGATTTCAGCCGGTTCTCCGACCTCTCCGTGGTCAACCCGCTGACCCGGACGGCATGACGGGCGGCTCGGAATGCTTGCCGAGCCGCTGCCCCATTGTTAGGTACTCTCGCGAATGCTCATGGCCGGGTCCGTCCCGGCCATGCATGTCTTTGACCGGCATTCCGAAACCCATTTCTTGAGCGGGCGCCATGGCAAAAAAATCGAAATCGAAGCGCAAGACCGCCAAGAAGCGCAGCAAGGCCGCGCCGGCAAAGAAGCAAGCCAGAAAGGTGAGCGCCGGAGGGCGAAGCGGCAAAGCCAAGACGAAAGCCGCATCGAAGAGCGCCGCGTCGAAGAAGCCCAAGAAAGCGGTTGCAAAGAAGCGGGTAACTTCCGGGCCCAGCACCAAAAAATCAGCGCCCAAGACCGCCAATCCGAAGCCGGCCAAGACTGCGCCGATGACCGAGACCCCGCCGCGGGTCAGCGTCCCGGCGCCAGCGCCGCAACCAGTCGCGACGAAGGCCCCGACGCCGAAGCCTGCCGCTCCCAAGTCCGTGCGGCCAGCCGCGCGTCCGGCGGCACCGCCGGCGGCCAAAGGCTCCAGCAAGCCGCGTTTCTACATCACCACGGCGATCGCCTATCCCAATGGGCCGCCGCACATGGGTTATGCCTATGAGGTGATCGCCACCGACGCGATTGCCCGCTTCATGCGGCTCGACGGCTACGACGTCTTCTTCCTGACCGGCACCGACGAGCACGGTCAGAAGATGCAGCAGACCGCTGTGCGGCAGAACCTCACGCCGCGTCAACTGGTGGACCGTAACACGCCGGCTTTCCGCGCCATGGCAGCGCGGATGAACAGTTCGAACGACGAATTCATCCGCACCACCGAGGAGCGTCATCACCGCGCCTCGATCGGCATCTGGGAGAAGATGACCGCCAACGGCGACATCTATCTCGACAAGTATTCCGGCTGGTATTCGGTGCGCGACGAGGCCTACTACGACGAGGCCGAGACGAAACTCAACGAGCAGGGGGTGCGCGTCGGCCCGCAAGGCACTCCGGTCGAATGGGTGGAGGAGGAGAGCTATTTCTTCCGGCTCTCGGCCTATCAGGAGAAGCTCCTCAAGCTCTACGAGCGGCCGGACTACGTGCTGCCCAAAGAGCGGCTCAACGAGGTCGTAAGCTTCGTCAGAGGCGGCCTGAAGGACCTGTCGATCTCGCGCACGACGTTCGACTGGGGCGTGAAGGTGCCGGGCAATCCCAAGCACGTGATGTATGTCTGGGTCGACGCACTGACGAACTACATTACGGCTACCGGCTATCCCGATACGGACAGCGAAAAATTCAAGCGCTACTGGCCGGCCGACCTGCACGTCATCGGCAAGGACATTGTGCGCTTCCATGCGGTCTACTGGCCGGCCTTCCTGATGTCGGCCGGCATCGAAGTGCCGCGCCGGATCTTCAGCCACGGCTGGATTTTGAACCGGGGCGAGAAAATGTCGAAGTCGGTCGGTAATGTCGCCGATCCGTTTGCGCTTGCCGACGCTTACGGGGTCGATCAGCTGCGCTACTTCTTTCTGCGTGAGATTCCGTTCGGACAGGACGGCAACTATAGCCACGAGGCGATCGTCAACCGCATCAATGCCGACCTCGCCAACGACCTCGGCAACCTGGCGCAGCGCTCGCTCACCATGATCGCGCGCCAGCTCAACGGCGTGCTGCCGCAGCCTGGCGCATTCTCGGATAACGACACCGCCTTGCTGGCGGCCGCCGACGCCATGGTCGGCAAGGCGCGCGAGGCGATGAAGACCCAGCAGCTCCACCAGGTGCTCAACGCCGTCTGGGCGGTCGTTGCCGACGCCAACCGCTATTTCGCCGGCGAGGCGCCGTGGGCGCTCGCGAAGACCGATCCGGTCCGGCAGGGTACCGTGCTCTACGTGACGGCCGAGGTTATCCGGCAGGTCGCGATCCTGGCCCAGCCGTTCATGCCCGAGTCCGCCGGCAAGCTGCTCGACCTGCTCGCGATCCCGGCAGCGGACCGCCAGTTCGACGCACTCGGCGGCGGCCGGCGGATCGCGGCGGGATCGACGCTGCCGCCGCCGGCGCCGGTGTTCCCGCGCTACGTTGAACCCGAGGCCAGCGCGCCAAGATAACCGCCAGAAACCGTCATGCTCGTCGACAGCCACTGCCACCTCGATTTCCCCGACTTCGCCGACGATCTCGACGGCGTGGTTGGGCGCGCGCGGGCAGCGGGCGTCGGCCGGATCGTCACTATCTCGACGCGTGTGAAACGTCACGCCGAGCTGCTGGCGATCGCAGAGCGTTTCCCGGACGTGTATTGCTCGCTCGGCACCCATCCGCACAGCGCGCACGAGGAACAGGACATCACCGCCGCCGACTTGATTGCCGGCGCGCGCCATCCCAAGGTGGTGGCGATCGGCGAGGCCGGACTCGACTATTTCTACGACTACAGCCCGCGCGACACGCAGGAGAAGAGCTTCCGCCAGCATATTGCCGCAGCGCGCGAAACAAGGCTGCCGCTGGTCATCCATTCGCGCGACGCGGATGACGACATGCAGGCGATCCTCGAGGAGGAAACCGGGAAGGGCGCCTTCCCGGCCATCCTGCATTGCTACACCGGCGGCCCGCGGCTGGCCGCACGCGCGATCGAGCTTGGCTTGTCGATCTCGTTCACCGGCATCCTGACCTTCAAGAAGTCAGACGATCTGCGTGCTATCGCCGAAAGCCTGCCGGCCGACCGCATCATGGTCGAGACCGACGCACCGTACCTCGCGCCCGGAAAATTCCGCGGCAAGCGCAACGAACCGGCCTACGTCGTTGAGACCGCCAAGGTGCTGGCGGAGACCCGCGGCGTCTCGTTCGACGAGATCGCCCGCCAGACCACGGACAATTTCTTTCGCCTGTTCTCTAAGGTGCCGCGGCTCGAGGCCGGCGCGCCGAAGGCCGTCCAGCCTGCTGCCGCGCAGTCCGCGCCCGCCTAGGTCCCGAACACCGCCCGCATGACGCTCAAGTTCACGATCCTCGGCTGCGGCTCGTCCGGGGGCGTTCCCCGGCCCGCCCTGGGCTGGGGCGCGTGCGATCCGGGAAATCCCAAGAACCGGCGGCGGCGCACCTCGCTGCTGGTCGAGCGGCGGACCGACGCCGGCGTCACCCGCGTCCTTGTCGACACGTCGCCCGATCTGCGCGAGCAGTTGCTGTCGGCCGACGTCGATTGGCTCAATGCGGTGTTCTACACCCACGAGCATGCCGACCATACCCACGGCATCGACGACCTGCGCGCGCTGTTCATGCATCAGCGCCACAAGATCGACGTCTACCTCGACGAACGCACGTCGCAGACCATGCACGAGCGGTTCGGCTACTGCTTCGTCACGCCGCTTGGCAGCGAATACCCGCCAATCGTGAACGAGCACCGCCTGGCGCCCGGCCACCTGGTCACGATCGAAGGGAAGGGTGGCACGATCGCGGTGCTGCCGATCCTGCAGGAGCATGGCGACATCGCCTCGCTCGGCTTCCGCGTCGGCAGCCTGAGCTATTCGTGCGACCTGAGCGGGCTGCCTGATGACAGCGTGGCCGCACTCGACGGCACCGAGGTCTGGATCCTCGACGCGCTGCGCTACCGGCCGCATCCAAGCCATCTCAGCGTCGACGAGGCGCTCGCCTGGATCGACCGCGTCAAGCCCAAGCGCGCGATCCTCACCAACCTGCACACCGACCTCGACTACGAGGTACTCAGGGGCAAACTGCCACCAAACGTCGAGCCCGCGTTCGATGGCCTGAGCCTTATCCTGCCAGATGCTTGACGTCTGCCGGGCTCAGTCAGGGTCGTAAGAGCCGCCTATATCTTATTGCCGGAACGCGATTTTTTCGATCTCCCAAGAGCCGGAATAATCCCGACCGGGCACCAGCGCATCTTCGCAAGGACTTTGCGCGGCTGAAACATCGCCCTAAATATTCCATAATATCTCTTATGCGAATCGCATCACGAGATACGCAGAACGCCGGAAAGGCTTGTCCCAGTTCTCCCCGTCCGCCGGCGTCCGAAAACAACCGGCCGTGATACCGTTGCCGGACACGTCCGCCCCCTGGAATTCGACCGATGACTCCATCTCGCGACATCGCCACGCTGATCGCCATCATGGCGGCGTTGCGCACGCCGGGCACCGGCTGTCCGTGGGACCTGGAGCAGGATTTTTCGACCATCGCGCCGTACACGCTCGAGGAAGCCTACGAGGTCGCGGACGCCATCGTGCGGGATGATCTCGACGACCTGCGCGAGGAATTGGGCGACTTGCTGCTGCAGGTGGTCTTTCACGCCCGCATGGCACAGGAGCAAGGTGCGTTCGATTTCAGTGACGTGGTCGAGACGCTAACCGCGAAACTGATCCGGCGTCATCCACACGTCTTTGGCGACGAGGCCGGCCAGACGCCCGAGGCGGTCAAGGGCCTGTGGGAACGGATCAAGGCCGAGGAGAAGGCGCAGAAGGCGATCCGGCGCGAGCCTGACGCCGCTGGTGCGCTCGCCGGGGTGCCGGTCGGGCTCCCTGCCCTGACCCGGGCGCTGAAGCTGCAGACCAAGGCCGGCCGCGTCGGCTTCGATTGGAACGATCCGCTTGCGGTGCTCGCGAAGATCCGTGAGGAAGCAGATGAGATCGAGGCCGAGATCGCCGCCGGCAATCGCGCCGAAGCCGCGGCCGAGGTCGGGGACCTCCTGTTTGCCGTGGTCAATCTCGCCCGCCATTTGGACGCCGATCCGGAGGCTGTCTTGCGCACCACCAACCGCAAGTTCGAGCGCCGCTTCGGCGCCATCGAGCAGGCCCTGGCGGAGCGCGGCAAGACGCCGGCAGCGTCATCGCTTGCCGAGATGGATGCGCTCTGGGATCAGGCCAAGGCCGCCGAAGCGGGCGAGTGACCCCTGCCCCACGCTTCGCGGCGGCCGTCACTTCGGCTTGATGCCGACGCGCTCCACCACCTTGGTGATGGTCGCGACCTCGTTGGCGATCAGCTTGGCGAACTGCTCCGGCCCCTCGCCCAGCGGCTCCATTCCCAATGGCGCTAACGCGGGTTTCATCTCCGGCTCCCGCATGATCGCGATGGCTTCGGCGGCAAACTTGCGGATGATCGCCTCCGGCATATCGGCGCGGCCGTAGACCCCGATCACGCTGACCATGTCGAACCCCGGAATGAGTTCAGCCAGCGGCGGCAGTTCGGGCAACAGCGGCGAACGTTCGAGCCCGTTGTTTGCCAGCAGCCGGATGTGGCCGGCTTCGACGCCGGCCTTGAGATTGGGATAGGACGCCCACAGCACCTGCACGTGGCCGCCCAGCAGCGCCGGCACGGCCTGGCTGGTGCCGCGGAACGGCACGTGCGTCATCTCCAATTGCAACGCGGCTTTCATCGCTTCCATCGTCAGATGATGCGTGCTGCCGATGCCCGCCGAGCCGTAGTCGACCTGTCCCGGCCGCGCCTTCACGTAGTCGATGAATTCCCGCAGCGACTTGATCGGCGCGTTCGAATTCACGGCGAGAAACAACGGGGTCCGCGCCAGCGCCGCGATCGGAACGAGGTCCTTCTGCGGATTGTACGAGAGCTGGCTGACGAACAGCGGACTGACCGATAAGAGCGTGGTGTCTACCACCAGCAGCGTATAGCCGTCCGCCGGCGATGAAGCGATCACGCTCGCCGCGATGCTGCCGTTGCCGCCGGCGCGGTTCTCGATCACGACCGGCTGCCCCACCCTCTCCTGCAGCCGCCGCCCGAGCAACCGCGCGGACGTGTCCGGCACCCCGCCCGGGGCATACGGCACGATCAGCCGGATCGGCTGGCTCGGATATGGCGACTGGCCGTAGCTCGGCCATACCGAGCATGACAATGCGACTAACGCGGCGATGACGAGCGGCAACCGGCAGTTCATGGGCTTCCTCTCCCGGGACGTTTTGTTGTTCTTCAGCCGCGCCGTGGCGCGATTATTGGATCAGCATCGGCAGGCTTTGCAGGCGCAGTTCGCCGATCGAGCCGCCATAGACCGGCACGAAATCCGCCTCCGCCAACCGGGCACGGGGAAACCGCGCCAGCAGCCGGCGGATGGCGATCGTGATGCTGGTGCGGCCCAGGATGTTGCCGATGCAGTGATGCGGCCCGGCGGCAAAGCTCATGATCCGCTTCGGCTTGCGGCGGACGTCGAAGCGCAGCGGATCGGGAAACACGTCGGGATCGTAGTTGGCGGCGAGCGGCGACGGCCGCACCACCATGCCCTTGAGGATGTCGGTGCCGCCGACCGCGGTGTCGCGGGTGGCGATGCGTGCGAAGGTGAAATAGCCGTTGCTGGCGATGCGCAGGCATTCCTCGATCGCATCCGGGATCAATTCCGGATCTTCGATCAGCAGCGCAAGCTGGTCGGGATGGCTGTAAAGTGTATAGAGCGTCCCGCCTGCCGAGCGGCTGGTGGCGGCGATCGCGCCGAACATGCCGAAGATCACGCCGAACAATTCGTCGTCGGAGAGCCGGTCGCCCTGGTCGCGCGCCAGCACCAGGTCGCTGAGGAAATCGGAGCGCGGATGCGCGCGGCGATCGGCGATGACCTTGTGGGCGAGATCGGCGGCGCGGTCGAACGCGCGCCGGCAGGCCGGCGGATATGGCTCGCCTGGCTGCAGCGCCGTGGCGATCGACAGGACGTCCTGGTAGTCCAGCAGGATCTGCTGCTCGCTCTCGTCGAGCCCCATCATCGACGCGACCAGGACGTTGACGACGAGTTTCGCGCCGTACTGGTTCATCGCATCGAACGCCGGACCGGTGCGCTCGATGTCGTCGAGCATCGTCTCGATGATCGCCGCGATGCTCAACTCGATCTGCGCCATGCGGCGCGAGGAAAATGCCGGCATCAGCAGGCGGCGGAGCCGGCCGTGGCGCTCGCCGTCCATCTGGGTCATGAACGGAATGCCCATGAACTTATCGAACTGCTCGAAGCCCGGCCCTTTCGGCAATTCCGAGGCAAACCGCTCGGCATCCGAGAACACCTCGAGGACGTCAGGGTAGCGTCCGACGACCACCTGCGGCGGACCGTTGTTGAGCACGTAGAACGGCGGCCGCCGCGCCCATCCGGCCACGTGGCGGTGGGCGTTGCGCTTGAACTCGTCGCTGCGGAAATCGATATCGACGACCTTGCTGCGGTCGAGCTCGGCGACAGTGGACATTGAGCGATCCCTCGGCAGGTCGCGTCACGAAAGCAATCGCCGAAGCTCGCAAGACGAGTACGACGATCGCGCAAAGCTTCGCGCGTTACCGCCCTGCCCGCAAGAGACGCGCCCCTCAAGGCATTTGGTCCTCAGATTTCACTGTTCGAATCAGACTAATTTTGCAATTTTGTGAATGTAAATGTGACCCGTTGGCTTGCGTCAGTGTGCACCTCAGACAGCTACGCTGCGTGGTGTGACCGTCGACGCCGTTCAGCGCCGTAGAGGTTCTGGTTTGGCTCAATGAGGTGCGGAAGTTCCTTCAACTGGAGGGCTCCGCATGCGCTGGCTTACTGCTTGGTTTTTTCTGATCGCATTTGGCGCTCCGGCACAAGCGCAGGGACATCATCGTAGCCATCCCGCCGCCGATCTGGCCTTGCACGAGAAGTTCTACTCGACCTGGTACATGCCGGATCAGCCCAACAGGTCCTGCTGCAACATGGCGGACTGCTACCCGACAGAAGCGCGCGTGCAGGGCGGCGCGATCTTCGCTCGCCGCAGAGAGGACGGCAAATGGCTGCTGGTTCCTGCGCACAAGGTGGAGCGTCACCGGGACAATCCCGACGGCCGCAATCATATCTGCGCGCCACCGCCCTCCCCCTCATCGCAAATGCCCGACACGGTCTACTGCTTCACGCTCGGCGGCGGGACGTAGCGCCCTCCCCTTACTGATGTTATTTCCGCTTTCGGGGGTACGGCCGACAGGGCGGGCTCCGGTGCTGACCGCGTCCCGATCGAAACGACCCAACTGAGACACTTGGCCCCGGAATTTGCTGTCTTGCGCACTGCGGCATTTCCTGCCGCGACGTGATAGAGTGCAAGCCTCGGATTGAGGACAGCACATGAAGCGGCGCGAGTTTATCACGCTCATCGGCAGCAGTGCGGCTGCATGGCCGTTCGCGGCACTCGCGCAGCAGCAATCAGCGTTTCCGTCCCAGACCGTCCGGATCGTGGTCCCCACGACCGCCGGCACAACTGCGGACGTTCTGGCCCGCCTGTTCGCGGACAAGCTGCCGGCACTTTGGCGGCAAAGCGTCATCGTGGAGAACCGGCCCGGTGTCGTCGGCATCATGAGCGTCGCGAAGGGCACGCCGGACGGTCACATCCTGATGCTCACCGCCAACGGCTATGCCGCAGTCGGCGCGCTGAACAAGGACCTCGCCTTCGATCCGGTAAGCGATGTCGTCGGCGTCGCGCAGATCGGCACCGTGCCGCTCGTGCTGATCGTGCCGCTCGATTTTGCGCCTCGCACTCTCAGCGAGGTGATCGCGCTGGCGAAATCCAAGCCCGGCGCTCTGAACGTCGCCTCCGCCGGGCTTGGCACCACCAGCCATCTGGCGAGTGAGGTGTTCAAGCGCGCAGCCAATGTGGATATCCGTCACGTGCCGTATCGTGGCCCGGAGAGCATCACCAGCATCATCCGGGGCGACACGCAGTTGAATTTCGTGCCGGTATCGACAGCGCTCGAACTGATCAACACCAACAAGCTTCGCGCCATGGCGGTGATCAGCCCGCAGCGTATTGCCACGCTGCCGAATACCCCTACATTCGCCGAGTCGGGTTTACCGGATTTCGCCTATAACGCCTGGTTCGGGTTGTTCGCGCCCAGCGGCACACCTAAGCCGAGCCTTCTGGCCATCGAGCAAGCCACCGCGCGCATTCTCGCTCTGCCGGACATCAAAAACACGCTCGCCCAGCAAGGCGTCGATGTCGACTTCGCGCCGTCCGAACAGTTTGATCGCGTCGTGAAAACGGACACCGAGCGGTTCGGCAAGATGCTGTCGAAATAGTCCCCGCTGCAATCGGCGCCCCTAACGACCGGCGGTCGTTTTTGGCGTGAAGCGGACATGGGTTGGTCATTCGAGACGACCGTCGTGACATGACTGACCCAAAGCGGACAGGGGACAGTTGGTATTCATCAGGTTACGATGCCGCTAGCTCAGCTTTGGGAGGCGGGATGAAGCGCCGCAAATTTCTGAATCTTTTGGGCGGTGCAGCGGCATGGCCGCTGGCAGCGCGCGCGCAGCAGAAGCTGCCGACCATCGGCTTCCTGCATTCCGGCGCGGCGGAGGCCAACACCACGCGACTCGAACGATTCCACAAAGGCCTGCGCGACGGCGGCTTCGTCGAGGGCCGTAACGTCGCGATCGAATATCGCTGGGCAGCGGGCGACAACACCAAGCTGCGCGAGATGGCGGCCGACCTGATCGGCCGCGGCGTCACGGTGATCGCGACGCCGCTCGCGACGCCCGCGGCAGTCGCGGCCAAAGCCGCAACCTCGACTATTCCGATTGTGTTCGCCACCCCCGTAGACCCGGTCGCGCTGGGCCTGGTGACGAGTTCAACCGGCCGGGCGGCAACGCCACCGGGATCGCAACCTTGAATTCCGAATTGGCCGCCAAGCGGCTCGGACTGCTGCGCGAACTGGTGCCGAAGGCCGCGCACACCACCGTGCTCGCCAACCTCGCCAATGCGCCGGCGCAAGCCTTCGTCAAGGACCTGCAGGCCGGTGCCGCATCGCTGGGCGTTTCGGTGGACGTCATTCGCGCCGGCTCGGACACCGAGATCGATGCAGCGTTTGCGGTGCTCGCCCAGAAGCCGGGCGGCGTCCTGCTGATCGCCACGGATTCGTTCTTTTATGTCCACCGCGCGAAACTCGCGGCGCTCGCCGCGCGCCACGCCATCCCCACGATCTATGACAATCGCGATTACGCGGAGGCCGGCGGGCTAATCAGCTACGGCCCCGATCTCGGGGATGCGTTCGAACAGACCGGCGCCTATGTGGCGCGTGTCCTCAAGGGCGAAAAGCCGGCCGACCTGCCGGTCATGCAATCGACGCGCATGGAGATGATCCTCAATGTCAAGGCCGCCAAGGCGCTGCGTCTGGAAATTCCCGACCGGGTGCTCGCGCTCGCTGACGACGTGATTGAATGAGGCTGGTCACTTCCGCTGTTGGCCCTTCGCGACCGATTGCGGCGACGCACCAATTTTGTCGCTTTCGAAGCACACGGACTTCAGCGAGCGCGATTAATCGGACTTATGAGTAAGCGCCTTAGCCCTAACCGTTATGCTCAACTGCAAATATGACAATAATCCTTGACATGATCCAAGGAATATATCCATATCGACGTCGTCCTGCTCGCTGAGGGGCGCCCGTCCGGAGGCGTTCGGCGGATGGAGCGGGATGCGGCGCCTGCGGGCGTGGTTCGCAGCCACGCACTCGGGCGGCTCCGGGGCTCCGCCCGCCTGGCCATTACGAGCCGGCCGCGAGGAGCTCGCTGACGGTGAGGCGCCAATGCCTCCCGCAAAGCGCGGCCCGGAGCCGGTGATCATCTCAAGGGAGATGAGAGCCGGAAAGCAGTCAAGCTTGCGCAGACTGCGTAAACTTGTCTGCGTGGAGCGCCGGGAGGCGTGCGCGCCCGTCCACGGCGCGCGCCGCGCCTCATGAGCGCGGAGTTGGTTGCGCCTTCCGGCGTTCCACCTCCCCTCGCCCTGCGATATGCATGGGCCGAGGAAACGAACCAGGCCTCGGGCGCAACGCGCCGCGAGCACGGTGGAGGTTGCCGGCATGCTGACTGACACCCGGATCGCTACGGAGCGGAACACCAGGAACACTGGTAGCGCGGCAAGCTCGGTCTTCACCCTCCCCTGGAGGGGGAGGGTCGGCGAAGCAGCGCACACGCGATGCGAGCCGGGGTGGGGTGATCTTTCGACAGAAGGGATTTCACCCCACCCCGCCTCGCTCCGCTCGGCGACCCTCCCCCTCCAGGGGAGGGTAGACGCGTCGCGCGCGTCTCGTATCACCAAGAGAACCGAACAGCGTCGAGGCCGAAGTGCGGCCGCTGCGCTTGCCCTTGTATCGGCCTTGATCGCCGTCAGTCTGCCGTCGCCGCTCGCCGCACAGCAATGGCCGGCGCGCACGATCCGCGTGGTGACAGGCACGCCCGCCGGCGGCAGCCCGGATTTCGTCAGCCGCCTCCTTGCCGACAAGCTCGCGGAACGGCTCGGCCAGGCGATCGTGGTGGAGAACGCCACAACCTCCGGCACCGCGGCGTGGGGCGGCGTCGCCAAGTCGGCGCCGGACGGTTACGTCATCAGCATGCTGACCGGGGCGTTCTCGGCGCGCGCGGCGGTCGCCAAGGCGCTGCCCTACGACTCGCTCAAGGACTTCAGCTTCATCACCATGGTCTCCGGCTACCCGATGGTGATCGCGACCGCCCCCACCTCGCCGATCAAGACATTTGCCGATCTGGTGGCGCGTGCCAAGATCGGCACGCTGACCTTCGGCATGAACCTGCCGGGCAGCGTCCATCACCTGACCGGCGAACTGATCAATGTCGAAGCCGGCATCGCCATGCAGGGCATTCCCTATCGCGGCAATTCGCAAATCCTGCAGGATCTGCTTGGCGGCCGGCTCGACCTGATGGTCGAGACCGGCACCATCGCGCTCGGCCAGATCAAGAGCGGCATCCTGCGTGGGCTTGCCGTCACGTCTCGCGATCGCTTCACGTTGCAGCCGGACATTCCGGCGGTCTCCGAGACGTTGCCCGGCTTCGAGGTGATCTCATGGCTGGGGTTGGCCGCGCCCGCGGGCGTGCCGCGGCCGATCGTCGATCGCCTGAACCGCGAGGTCGGCGAAATCCTGCGGCTGCCGGACATCCAGGAGAAACTCGCAGGCGTCGGCAACGTCCCGATGCCGACCTCATCCGAGGAGATGCGGGCCTACATCGTGCGCGACATCGAGCGCTGGAACCGGGTCGTCGACGTGAAGAAGCTCGAGCGCTTCTAGGCGAGTGTCATTGCAGCCCGGCGGCGCGCAGGTATTGCAGGTCGACGAAGCGCTCGGGCGAGGGCAACGGCGCCTTGAGGACGCCCGCCTCGCCCATCAGGGCGATCACCTGAGCAAGTCCGGCAAGATCGATCTCGCCTTGCTTGGGCAGCACGCCGCGCTCGGGCTCGAAGAACAGCGCCATGGTCTGCGCGCGCGATCTCCTCCGAGACGCCGACGGTGCCGGCGATGGTCTCGGACCACGCTGTCGCGGTTGGTCGGATCGCGGATGAAGCGGAAGGCCGCGGCCAGTGCCGCGCACGTAGCGCACCATGGCGTCCTTGTTCGCCTCGGCAAACGAACGCCGCACCGCAGTGACGGTGTAGAGAAGTTCGCGGCACGGCTTCGGTCGACGCGCCGAGCAGGCGATAGCCCTGCTGCACCGCCTGCAGATCCTGTGGCTGCCCGAGCACGACCGCATCGCAATCGCCGCGGCGCAGGCACGCCCATGCGCCCGGAGGTGCCCTCGATGGTGCGGACGGCGAACTCGCCGCGCGCGCAGGCCGTGCATGGCCAGCAGCTTGCGGATCGACAGCGTGATGGTGCCGGTCTTCGTCGGCAAGGCCGACCAGCTTGCCCTTGAGGTCGGCGTACGACTTGATTTCGGGCTTCGCGATCACGCTGTAGATCGGGTTGTTGAATTCGGCACGCCAGCGCCACCGCATCGGAACCCGGCGAGCGCGGCGCGGATCAGGAACGGCGTGGCCACGTGGGTGAGATCGACGCTGTCGTTGTGCAAGCGCGTCGATCTGCCGGTCGGCGCCGCCCGGGATCGGGATCAGGAATTTGCACGTTGAGCCCTTCGCGGATGAAGAAGCCCTCGCGCTCGGCGATCGCGAGCGGCAGCGCGAAGATGCTGCGCGTGGCGGAAAAGGCCTGTCCATAGCGCAGCGTCACGGGCTCCGCCGGCGCCGGCCGCATATCGCAAAGCATCGCCGCGACCGTCAGCGCCAGCGCTACTTCTCAGCAGCGTGCCATTGCGCCCATGACCACGGCTCACGTGTAGTGTCGCCACCGCCAGCCCGAACTTGGCACGCACCCGGTCTGCGTTCGCCGGATCGGCGCGCACCATGACCGCGAGCGGCCGTCGTCCGCGTCATGTCTCTGGTCATCACTTCGGTGTGGCGGTGCAGCCAGCTCACGCCCGCACCATCGGCCGGGTCGAGCGACAGGTCGATGCGTGACCGCGCCGCGCGGCAAGCCGGCTTCTCGATCTCGCCGGCGAGGCGGTCGATCCCCTCCCCGCTCAGCGCCGACACCGAGCACCGGACGCCGATCCGGCCGGCTGGCGTTCGGCAAGATTGCTGAAGCCGCTCGCGCGCATCCGCGTCGAGCCGGTCGATCTTGTTCCAGACCTCGATCATGCGGCGCGACCTCGCCCGGCTCGATGCCGAGCTGCCGCAGCACCTCCTCGACGTCGTGCGATTGCGCCTCGGTGTCCTCGTGCGAGACGTCGCGCACGTGCAGGATCACGTCGGCCTCGATCACCTCTTCGAGCGTCGCGCGGAAGGCGGCCACCAGCATGGTCGGCAGGTCGGAGATGAAGCCGACGGTGTCGGACAGGATGATCCGCAGTCCGTGCGGCAGGTCGACCGCGCGCAGCGTCGGATCGAGCGTGGCGAACAGCATGTCGGCGGACAGCACGCTCGACCGCGTCATCCGGTTGAACAGCGTCGATTTGCCGGCATTGGTGTAGCCGACCAGCGCCACGATCGGATACGGTACGCGCTTGCGGCTGTCGCGGTGGAGCTTGCGCGTGCGCTTGACCTTCTCGAGTTCGGTCTCGATGCGCGCGATCCGCTCCTCGATCAGGCGGCGGTCGGTCTCGAGCTGGGTCTCGCCCGGCCCGCCCAGAAAGCCGAAGCCGCCGCGCTGGCGTTCGAGATGCGTCCAGGAACGCACCAGCCGGCTCTTCTGGTAGGTGAGGTGCGCCAGCTCGACCTGCAGCGCGCCTTCGCGCGTGCGCGCGCGCCGGCCGAAGATCTCCAGGATCAGCCCGGTGCGGTCGACGACCTTGGCGCCCCAGGCCTTCTCGAGATTGCGCTGCTGCACCGGCGAGAGCGCGCAATCCATCACGACGATGCCGGCCTCGTCGGCTTTTGACGAGACCGGCGATCTCCTCGACCTTGCCCTTGCCGATGAAGGTGGCGGGCCGGATGTCGCCGATCGGAACGATCCCGGAATCGACCACGTTGAGATCGATGGCGCGCGCGAGGCCGACTGCCTCCTCGAGCTTCGCGGCCGGCGAGCGCAACGCTGCCGCGCGCGCGCAATGCCGCGCCCGCGGCGTGCGGCCGCGCAGATGCGGCTCAATGACGATCGCGCGGCCGGTCTCCGAGCCCTGCTGCGGGCTCAGGCCGGTCGCCGGACTATCAAACCGGCGCGGTTCCAATTAGACCTTGTCCCCGGCCGGGGGCTCCTCGGCCCCTTCGAACAGCTGGATCGGATGACCCGGCATGATGGTCGAGATGGCATGCTTGTAGACCAGTTGCGAGTGGCCATCGCGCCGCAGCAGCACGCAGAAATTATCGAACCAGGTCACCACGCCTTGCAGCTTCACTCCGTTCACCAGGAAGATCGTGAGCGGTGTCTTGTTCTTGCGCACATGGTTGAGGAAGGTGTCTTGGAGGTTTTGTGTGCGTTCAGCCGCCATTGTCGTTGTTCCGCTTTTTTCGCTCGCGGGCGGCTGCGAGCTTATTGCCAAGTCACTGCGCCCCTCGTTTTTGCACTTCACCCTCGAGGACTTGGACTTTCCCATTACAAGGCACGGGATTCCTGGTGCAAGCACAAGTTGGGGGCAGCCGAGGGGTTTACAGCGGTCGGAATCGTTGCGGTTCGGCCAACATCCTCTGAGGAATCACGGCCTTCCGCCAATACCGCCACGTCAGCGTTCGACTCTGGTCGGGATCGTGCCGACCGGTCCGCCGGATCAGGACCATTCGGCGTGGCGGTGGAATTCGCGCCGCAGCGCGCCGGCGATCAGGCCCGGGGGCGCCGTTGCCCACCGGCCGGCCGTCGATGCGCACGACCGGCATGACGATCAGGCTGGCCGAGGTCACGAAGGCCTCGCGCGCCGCCTAGGCCTCCTCGACCGTGAACGGCCGTTCGTCGAACTTGCAGCCCTTGCGCCTTGATGACGTCGAGCAGCACGGTCCTGGTGATGCCGCGCAGGATTCCGTTATCCGCCGGCCGGGTGACCACCTCGCCGTCTCGGGTGACGATCCAGGCATTGGTCGACGACCCTTCGGTGACGTGGCCGTCGCGGTCGACGAACCAGGCCTCCTTGGCGCCCTGCTCGCGCGCCGCCTGCTTGGCGAGCACGTTGGGCAGCAGCGAGACCGATTTGATGTCGACGCGCTCCCACCGGTTGTCCGGCACGGTCATGATCGCGATGCCTTCCGCCGCAGTCCGTCTCGTTGCCGGCGAACATCGATGCTGCGGGCGGTCACCACGATGCTGGGAGCAGTGCCGGCCGGCGGAAAGCGCGTGATCGCGTCGGGCCACGCCGCGCGTCACCTGCAGATAGACGATGCCGTCGCGCAACCCGGTTCCGCCGCACGCGTCTCGCGCATGACGACGCCGAGCGCGGTCGCCGACATCGGCATGGCGATGCCGAAGCTCGTCGAGCGAACGCTGCGAGCCGTGCCATATGCCGCCGCTCGTCGACCAGACGGCCGCCCCTCACCTCGCAGACTTCGTAGACGCCGTCGGAGAATTGATAGCCGCGATCCTCGATATGGACGGTGGCTTGCCGCAGCGGCAGGTAGCGGCCGTTCACATAGCAATGCGTGACATCGGACAGCGATGCGGACGGAGGCGCAGATATGACAGCGGTTTCGGTTCTCCATCCCCATCCCCATCGCCCGCCTCTGTCAGTCGATCCCGAGCGCCTTGAGCTTGCGGTGGAGCGCCGAGCGCTCCATGCCGACGAACTCGGCGGTGCGGGAGATGTTGCCGCCGAAGCGGCTGATCTGCGCCACCAGATATTCGCGCTCGAACACCTCGCGCGCATCGCGCAGCGGCAGTCCCATCAGATGCTCGCCGCCGTCGCCGCCCGGCATCGACGGGCACCATCGAGCCCACGTCCTGCGGCAGCATGTCGGCGTTGATCACCGCCTCCGGATCGCCGCCGGCGAGGATCATCAGCCGCTCGACGTTGTTGCGCAGCTGGCGCACATTGCCGGGCCAGTCGTGCGACTGCAGCACCGCCATGGCGTCCTCGCCGATCAGGCGCTTGGGCAGACCGGTCGCCGTGCGAAATCTGCTCCATGAAATATTCGATCAGGTGCGGGATGTCCTCGCGCCGCTCGGCCAGCGGCGGCACGCGGATCGGCACCACCGACAGGCGGTGATAGAGGTCTTCGCGGAACTTGCCGGCGGCGATCTCAGCTTCGATGTTGCGGCCGGTCGACGAGATGATGCGCACGTCGACCTGCACCTTGTCGGTGCCGCCGACGCGCTGGAAGGTCTGCTCGACCAGGACGCGCAGGATCTTGTTCTGGGTCTCGCGCGGCATGTCGGCGATCTCGTCGATGAACAGCGTGCCGCCGTGCGCCTCTTCCAGCGCGCCGACCTTGCGGCCCTCGCCCTCCGCCGGCTTCTCGACGCCGAACAGCTCGAGCTCCATGCGCTCGGGCATCATCGCCGCGGCATTGATGACGATGAACGGGCCGTTGGCGCGCGCCGAATGGGCATGGATGGCGCGCGCGACCAGTTCCTTGCCGGCGCCGGCGGACCGACGATCAGGATGCGGCTGTTGGTCGGCGCGACCTTCTCGGACGGTCTGCCGCAGCTGGTTCATCGACGACGACTTGCCGACCAGCGTGCGAGGGCGACAACTGCTTGAGCGCCTTGACTTCGCGCTTGAGCCGCGAGGTCTCGAGCGCGCGCTGCGCGACCAGCACCAGCCGGTCGGCCTTGAACGGCTTCTCGATGAAGTCGTAGGCGCCCTGCTTGATGGCGGCGACCGCGGTTTCGATGTTGCCGTGACCGGAAATCATCACCACCGGCAGTTCCGGATGCTGCTGCTTCATCGCGTCGAGCAGTTGCAGCCCGTCGAGCCGGCTGCCCTGCAGCCAGATGTCGAGGAAGACCAGGTTGGGCCGGCGGCTCGCGACATGCGCGAGCGCGTCGTCGCTGTCGCGCGCGGTGCGCGTGCACAAAGCCTTCGTCCTGCAGGATGCCGGAGACCAGCTCGCGGATGTCCGCTTCGTCGTCAACAATGAGAATGTCATCGGCCATGGCTTACGCATTCGTTGCCAGTTGAGGGGTCACAGGTTCACGCGCCGGCTCCGACTCGGCGGCGGCCACGGCATTACCGCCGCAGAAGCGCAGCCGCATCCATGCGCCGCGCTGCCCGGGATACTTCTCAGCGGCGTCGCCGAGTTCGATGCGGCCGCCGTGATCCTCGAGGATCCGGCCGACGATCGCGAGGCCCCAGCCCGGTCCCCTTTTCCCGCGTCGTGACGTACGGCTCGAGCAGTCGGCTGCGGTTCTCCTTCGGCAGTCCGATGCCGTTGTCGACCACGTCGATGACGATGTCGTCGCCTTCGCGGCTCGGCGGAAACGCGGATGTGGCCGCGGCCGAGCTCGGCCGGCGGCACGGCAGCGACCGCCTCGGTCGCGTTCTTGATGATGTTGGTCAGCGCCTTGCGAGATCAGCCGGCGGTCGAAGCGCGCCGGCATCGGGTCTTCCGCGATCTCGACGTCGATATCGATGTCGGCGTTGCCGACCCGTTGCAGGAACACCACCTGGCGGACGGTGTCGGCCACGTCCTCGGCCGTCCATGACCGGCTTGGGCATGCGCGCAAAGCGCGAGAACTCGTCCACCATGCGCTTGATGTCGTCGACCTGGCGCACGATGGTGTCGGTGCATTGCTGTGAAGACGCCGTCGTCGTCCTTGATGCACGGAGGCGTATTTCCGGCGCAGCCGCTCGGCCGAGAGCTGGATCGGCGTGAGCGGATTCTTGATCTCGTGGGCGATGCGGCGCGCCACGTCGGCCCACGCCGAGGTGCGCTGCGCGGTCACGAGCTCGGTGATGTCGTCGAGCGTGACGACGTAGCCGCTCGCTCGGCGGCGCCCGACTGCTCGCTGGTCACGCGCACCGACAGGTTGCGCTCGCGTGCCGTTGCGGTTGATCGTCACCTGGCCCTGCACCAGGCGCTGCACGCCGACGCGCGCGGTGGCGAAGATGTCGGCGAGCTCGGGCACGATCTCGGTGAGCGGCCGCCCGAGCGCCTCGGCCTCGGTGCAGCCGATCAGCCGCTCGGCCGACCGGTTCAGGATGCTGATGCGGCCCTCGGCGTCGACGCCGATGACGCCGGCGCTGGCGCCCGCCAGCACCGCCTCGGTGAAACGGCGGCGGCTGTCGATCAGGTCGCGCGCGCGCACGATGTCGTCGCGCTGGGTGCGCAGCTCCTGCGTCATCTTGTTGAAGGTCTCGCCGAGCTGCGCGAGATCGCCTTCGGAGCGCCGGGTCGGCACCTGGACGTAGAGATTGCCGGTGGAGACGACCTGCGCGGCGCCGATCAGGCGGCGGATCGGCGCCACCAGGTAGTTGGCGAAGTTGAGCCCGATCCAGACCGCCGACAGCAGCACGATCAGCGCGATCACCGTGTACATCAGCCCGAACGCGATCTGAATGCCGACCCGGCGCGCTTCGAGAGTCGGCGTACTGCGCGACGCCCTCGCGCGTCCGCCGCAGTTGCGCCAGCACCCGCGGGTCGAGCAGGCGCGCGATATAGAGATAGGTATCGTTGTAGCCGCGCAGCTTGATGATGGCGGCGACGTAATTGGCGTCGAGGAACATCGCCACCTGCGGCTCGGTGTCGTTGACGCCGGCGAGCACCTCGGGCGACGGCTTGACTGAAGGCCTGGGTGACCTGCGTGTCGACCTGATCGACGACGTTGAGGTCCTTGTCGAGCAGCATCGACGGCCGGCAGGCCGCGGATCGAGGCCTGGACCGCGAGGAACTGATGGAACTGCTCGCGCGACTGGTCGAACAGCGGCTTGGCGCGCGCCAGCTCGATCGCGATCGCGATGGTGTCGGCGCGCGCGAACTGCACGTGCTCGCGCACATAGGCGTCGGCGACGATCAGCGAATTCTCGATCAGCGATTGCGTCTGCTGCGAGAACAGCCGGTCGAGGCCGCGGTCGAGCGTCACGCTCGCGACCACCGCGACCAGCATCGCCGGCACCGCGGCGATGACCGAGAACAGGGCGACGATGCGCACGTGCAGCCGCGCCGCGGCGCGGCCGCGGCGGCGCGCCTGCAACACCCGCCACACCTCGCGCCCGATGAGCCACGACGAGCAGCACGACGGTGACCGCGTTGACCAGCGAGGAGCGTGACCACGACCTCGTGGGTCGGCGCGATCGGCGTCAGGCCGGCCAGCACCACGAAGGTCACCAGCGCCGACAGCAGCGCGAGCGACGACCGCGAAGACGCCGATCGTCCGCACCCATCCGGGCGCCGGCGTCGCTGGCAGCGGTCGTGAACTCGGCGTTGGCGCTGACCGACTTGGTCATCAACTGATCTCGCCCAAACGGCAACCCGTACGGCGCGTAAAGCGCGCTCGTTGGACGCACCCCCACTGCCACCAGTGATGCTTTTATACAACAATGTTGCCGGATTGCGACAATTCCGGGGCGGCACAATCGCGGTGTGGCCGTTCGGAATTCAGCCGCGCTCGTCAATTACCTGCTGCGGAAGACCTGAATATCGAGGTCGCGGATCTTCTTGCGCAGCGTGTTGCGATTGACCCCGAGGAGGTCGGCGGCGCGAATTTGGTTGCCGCGGGTGGCGGCCAGCGTCACCGACAACAGCGGATGCTCGATCTCCCGCAGCACGCGGTGATAGAGGCCCGGCGGCGGCAGTTCGTCGCCGAAGCTCGCGAAATAGGCAGCCAGATGCCGCTCCACGGCGCGCCGAAAGCCCCTCCTCGGAGCGCGCTCCTCGTCCCCGGACGACCATGGCGGGCTGCGACAGTTCGGCGTCGATCACCGCAGCCGCGATCGTTTCCTGCGGATAGAGCGCGGCCAGCCGACGGGCGAGGTTTTCAAGTTCGCGCACATTGCCGGGCCAGCGGTGACGCTTGAGCCGTTCGAGCGCCGCCGGATCAAGCTGCTTGGCCGGCAGGCCCTCGCGCTCGACCGAGCGAAGAAATGCCGGATCAGGTCGGGCACGTCCTCGATGCGCTCGCGCAGCGGCGGCAGCCGCAGCGGCACCACGTTGAGGCGGAAGAACAGGTCCTCGCGGAACAGTCCCTGCTGGATCAGGATGCGCAGGTCCTTGTTGGTGGCCGCGATGATGCGCACGTCGGTCTTGATCGGGGTGCGGCCGCCGACGGTGGTGTATTCGCCCTGCTGCAGCACGCGCAGAAGCCGCGTCTGCGCCTCCATCGGCATGTCGCCGATCTCGTCGAGGAACAGCGTGCCGCCTTCGGCCTGCTCGAAGCGGCCGGAACTGCGGGTATTGGCGCCGGTGAAGGCGCCCTTCTCGTGGCCGAACAATTCGGACTCGATCAGGTCGCGCGGGATCGCCGCCATGTTGATGGCGACGAACGGACCGCTGCGGCGCTTGCCGTAGTCGTGCAGCGCGCGCGCCACGAGCTCCTTGCCGGTGCCCGACTCTGCCGGTGATCATCACGGTGAGATCGGTCTGCATCAGGCGCGCGAGCACGCGATAGATTTCCTGCATCGCCGGCGAGCGGCCGACCAGCGGGATCGACGTCGAAGTCTTCCGGCTTGGCGGCCGGCCGCGCCCGCTCCTTCGGCTCCGACAGCGCGCGCCCGACGATCGCGATCAGCTCCTTGAGATCGAACGGCTTCGGCAGATACTCGTAGGCGCCGCGCTCGGACGCCCGCACCGCGGTCATGAAGGTGTTCTGCGCGCTCATGACGATCACGGGCAGCTCGGGCCGGACCTTCTTGATGCGCGGCAGGAGATCGAAGGCATTCTCGTCCGGCATCACCACGTCGGTGATGACCAGATCGCCGTCGCCCTGACTGACCCAGCGCCACAGCGTCGCGGCGTTGCTGGTCGAGCGCACCTCGTAGCCGGCGCGCGACAGCGCTTGGTTGAGCACGGTGCGGATCGCCGCATCGTCGTCCGCCACCAGAATGTTTCCAGCGGGCATCGGCAGTCCTCGTCAGGTAGCGCCGCCCGGCTCGGCGTCGTCACCCAAGAAGATGGGCATCAGTATCACGAAAGATGGTCCGTCGCGGTTGCGACTCGCACTCGATGATCCCGCCGTGATCGCCGACGATCTTGGCGACCAGCGCCAGCCCCAGTCCCGATCCGGTCGGCTTCGTCGTCACGAACGGCTCGAACAGGTGCGGCAGGAGATCGTCCGGCACGCCCGGACCGTTGTCCTTGACGCAGAATTCGAGCGGCAGCGACACGCGCGTCTTGCTGCCCGGGCAGCGACAGCCGCACGCCCGGCCGGAACGCGGTCGAGAGCTGAATTTCGCCGTCGGTCGCCTCCTCGCCGATCGCCTCGGCGGCGTTCTTCACCAGATTGAGAAAGACCTGGATGAGCTGGTCGCGGTTGGCGAGCACCGGCGGCAGCGACGGATCGTAGTCTTCGACGAACTTGATGTGACGCGCGAAGCCGGACTGGGCGAGACGCTTCACGTGCTCGAGCACCACGTGAATGTTCACCGACTCGCGCTCGACCGGCCGCTCGTCGGAGAACACCTCCATGCGGTCGACAAGCTTCACGATCCGGTCGGTCTCGTCGCAGATGAGCCGCGTCAGGGAACGGTCGTCGTCGCCGACCGAATGCTCCAGCAGTTGCGCCGCGCCGCGAATGCCGGACAGCGGGATTCTTGATCTCGTGCGCCAGCATGGCGGCAAGCGCGATCACCGAGCGCGCCGCGCCGCGATGCGTCAGCTGGCGATCCATCTTGTCGGCGATGGTGCGCTCCTGCAGCATGATGACGACGTGATCGGGCCGCTCCGGCAGCGGCGCCACGTGCAGATCGACCAGCCGTTCGCCGGGATTGCGCGGCGTGCCCAGATCGACCTTGTATTCGTTGACCGCCGCGCCGCGCGTGCGGGCCTGCTCGATGAGCGCCAGCAGCGGGCTGCCGAATGGCACAAGCTCGCCCAGGGTGTGACGGCGCAACAGCGGCAGCGAGGCTTCGAAGAATGCCTCCGCAGCTGCATTGGCGTTGGCGATGCGGCCATCGCCCGAAATCATGATGACCGGATGCGGCAGCGCGTCGAGCACGGCGTCGGCGGTGCCTGAGGGAAGCGTCGGCATGGGCTCGAGACGGTTCATGCCGCCGCCCTCCCGTCCCCCGCCAATGACGCGAACGCCTCGGCGAGATGACGGCGGACCAGCGCGGGATCTTCGGCCGTGAGCACGCGCCCGCGATGCAACTTCAGCAGGTCGCCCGGCGCCGCCGCCGTTGCGGCCGCCGCGTCGAGCGCCCAGCCCAGATGCTTGCGCGCGTGCCGGCGGCCGATGGCCACGCCATGATGCGCGAGCATCTCGTCGTAGAGCGCCTCGATCAATTCGAGCTGCACATCGAGGCCGGGACCAGCCTCGCGCTCACGGCCGGCGAGCCGTCGGGCGATCTGGCCGGGAAGCCAGGGCCTGCCCTGCGCCGCGCGGCCGATCATGACGGCGTCGGCGCCGGAAGCCGCGAGCGCGGCGACGGCATCCTCGTAGCTGCAGATGTCGCCGTTCACGACGACGGGAATCGTGACGCTTTGCTTCACGGCGCGCACCGCCGTCCAGTCCGCGCGACCTTTGTAGAACTGGCAGCGCGTGCGGCCGTGGACGGTGATGAGGCGGATGCCGGCGTTCTCCGCACGGCGGGCAAGTTCGGGCGCGTTGATCGAGCGGTCATCCCAGCCGAGCCGCATCTTGAGCGTGACCGGAATCGCCACGGCACCAACCGTCGCCTCGATCAGCGAAAGCGCGTGGTCGAGGTCCCGCATCAGCGCGGAGCCGGACTGTCCGCCGGTGACGTGTCGTGCCGGGCAACCCATGTTGATGTCGATGACGTCGGCGCCGGCGGCTTCGGCGATCTTGGCGCCCTCCGCCATCCAACGCGCCTCACAGCCGGCAAGCTGAACGACATGGCATGCGATCCCATCGCCGACCAGCACGCCGGATGGCGCGCGGGTCGGCCTCGACGAGGTCCTGGCTTGCCGTCATTTCGGAGATGACCAGTCCCGCCCCCAGCCGGGCGGCCAGACGGCGGAATGGGGCATCGCTCACCCCTGACATCGGCGCCAGAAAGACGTTATTCGGCAACGCAACATTGCCAAACGCGATCGCGAAAACGGACGAAACTGCTGTAGACAAAGTCACTTAGTAGCCTCTGCCCATGAATTAGGCGAATGATATATGTGCATATAGTTTAGCCATGCGCCGAATTTGTGCAAGTGCTGCAGTGCAAAATTCCGAAGGGCAGGCAACCGTCCATGGAATTTGGTTTGCGTGCTCTATGCGACAGGCTAAATCCCCATTCGGGCTAAACTTCAAGCCGGGGATCCATGCCAAGTCAGGTCGCAGCCATTGTGGTGGCAGCCGGCCGCGGGTTACGCGCCGGCGGCGATGTCCCCAAGCAATACCGCAGCCTTCATGGCCGAGCCGGTGATCGTGCCGAGCCTCGCGGCCTTCGTCGGACATGACGGGGTGTCGCTTGTTCAGCCGGTGATCCACCCGGACGATGCCGGCGCTGTTTGCCGCCGCCACCCGAGGTCTCGACTTGCTGTCCTCCGGTATCGGGCGGCGCGACGCGGCAGGCCTCGGTCCGCGCCGGCCTGGAGGCGCTGGCCGCGGCCGAGCCCGACGTGGTGCTGGTCCACGACGCGGCCCGGCCGTTTGCCTCTCAGCGCATTGATCGCGCGCGCGATTGACGGCTGCGCGGAAAGCACGGCGCAGCCATTCCGGCCATCCCGGTCGCCGACACGGTCAAGACCGTCGATGCCGCGGGCGTCGTGACCGGCACGATCGACCGCGCGCAACTGCGCCTCGTGCAGACGCCGCAGGCGTTCGCCTTCAAAGCCATATTGGATGCGCACCGGCGCGCCGCAGCGGCGGGCCGGGACGATTTCACCGACGATGCCGCGCTGGCCGAATGGGCCGGGCTCAAGGTCGTCACCTTCGAGGGAGAAGCCGCCAACGTGAAGCTCACCACCAACGACGACTTCGCCCGCGCGGAAGCCGCAAAGCTTGCCGAACTCGGCGACGTTCGCACCGGCTTCGGCTTCGACGTTCATCAGTTCGGCGACGGCGATCACGTGACGCTCGGCGGCATTCGGAGTGCCCTTCCAGCGCGGATTGTCCGGACACTCCGACGCGGACGTGGTGCTTCACGCGCTGGTCGACGCGCTTCTGGGCGCGATTTCCGACGGCGATATCGGCGTACACTTTCCGCCGAGCGATCCGCAGTGGCGCGGCGCGTCCTCCGACCGCTTCCTGGCCTTCGCGGTCGATCGGGTGCGCGAGCGCGGCGGACGGATTTCGCATCTCGACATCACCATCGTGTGCGAGGCGCCGCGTATCGGCCCGCATCGTGACGCCATGCGAGCGCGCATTGCCGAGATTGCCGGCCTACCGCTCGACGCGCGTCGCGGTCAAAGCCACGACCAGCGAAAAGATGGGCTTCACCGGACGCGGCGAAGGCATGGTGGCTTTCGCCAATGCCACCGTCCGCTTGCCGTGGAGCTGACGCATGATCGGCCCGCGCCTCGTCAACTGCAGGCGCGCGACGCTGCTCGAGCTCTGTCGCGCGCGCAAGCTCAAGATCGCAACGGCGGAGTCCTGCACGGGCGGTCTTGTCGCCGCCACGCTGACCGATATCCCCGGCTCGTCCGACGTCGTCGACCGCGGCTTTCGTCACCTACAGCAACGCCGCCAAGCAAACGATGCTCGGCGTGCCGCCGGCGCTGCTCGAGCGCTTTGGCGCTGTCAGCCAGGAGACCGCGGAGGCCATGGCGCGTGGCGCGCTGGCGCACGCGCCGGTCCATCTCGCGGTGTCGATCACCGGCATTGCCGGGCCAGGCGGTGCGGTGCCCGGCAAGCCGGTCGGCCTCGTGCACTTCGCCGCCTGCTCGCGCACGCGACGAATTGTCCATCAGGAACGGCAGTTCGGCAACATCGGACGCACCCAGGTGCGCGAAGCCTCGGTCGCGGTCGCGCTCGACATGCTGCGCGAACTGGCTGAGACGGAATAGCTGAGTCAGGTTGAACACCACCCTCGTCACTCGCGGAATGCCGGTCATGCATTGCGCGGAATGGGATTGCCCGGCGATCTGCGGCAAGCTCTTGCGACATAAAAACTAGAACAGGGCGTAAGGGATGAAACGAAGCATCGACCGGATTCTGACCACGCACGTTGGAAGCTTGCCTCGGCCGCCCGAACTGATCGACATGATGCGCGCCATCGGCCGAGGGGAGACTTTCGACGCCCGTCGCCGTGACGAACTGGTTCGGATCGCCCTCGCCGATGCGGTCGACCGACAGATCAAGGCCGGCGTCGACATCGTCAATGACGGCGAGATGGGCAAGCCAGGTTTCATCAACTATGCCAACGACCGGCTCGGAGGCTTTGAGCGGGCGCCTGCCCACGACAAATCGATGTGGTCGGGTACGCGCGAAACCAAGGCCTTCCCGGAATTCTACCAGACCGAAGTCCAGACCATCGACAAGCGCCTGCGTATGCAATGCATCGGCGCAATCACCTATTCCGGCCATGCCCTCATCGCAGAGGACATCCGGCTCCTGAAAGCCGCCCTTGCCGGAAAGCCTTACGAGGAGATCTTCGTTCCGTCGGTATCGCCGTCGCTGCTGGCGAATTTTCAGCGCAACTTGTTCTACAAGACCGACGAGGACTACCTGTTCGCGGTCGCTGACGCACTTGCGCAAGAGTACAAGGCCATCGTCGATGCCGGATGTCTCGTGCAAATCGACGACCCCGGACTGCTTTCATATCACATGCGTAATCCCGATCTGACGATGGCCGAATGGCGCAAGTGGGCGGCGGTCCAGGTCGAGGCCCTGAACCATGCGCTGCGCGGCATTCCGCCGGAAAAAGTGCGCCACCACACCTGTCACGGCATCAACATGGGCCCTCGAGTCCATGAAATGGAATTGAAGGATCACATTGATGTGGTGTTGCGCATCAATGCCGGAGGCTATTCGTTCGAGGCTGCCAATCCACGCCACGAACATGAGTGGCGCGTGTGGGAAGAGGTCAAGCTGCCTGACGGCAAGGTGATCATTCCGGGAGTTGTGACGCAGTCGTCGGTATTGGTCGAACATCCGGTCCTGGTGGCCGACCGTATCGAGCGGTTCGCAAACATCGTCGGCCGGGAGAACGTCATCGCCAGCACCGATTGCGGGTTTGCCAGCAGCGCGACGTCGACCGAGATTCATCCGACGGTAGTCTGGGCGAAATTTGCCGCCCTGGTCGAAGGTTCGCGCATCGCCAGCCAACGGCTATGGCGTACGCAGAAAGTTGCCTGAGCTCGGCTCATCCCAAGCTCGGGCCTCCAGAAAAGCGCCGGGAGGAAGCTATGCGAAACTGGACGCGCGGACTGCTGATGGCCGTCGCCATCATGACGGCAACGGCCGCGAGGGCCGATGACTATCCCAGCAAGCCCATCACCCTGATCGTGCCGTACGCGGCCGGCAGCGGCATGGACGCGATGTCGCGCATCATCGCGCAGGACCTCAGCGAGCGGTTGAAGCAGACCATGCTGATCGACAACAAAGCCGGCGCCAATGGGACGCTGGGAACGGCGGCGTTGGCGCGCGCCACCCCCGACGGTTACACCCTGGGTATGGGCAACTCCGGCACACACGCCTCCAGCCCCAACTTGATGAAGTCGGTACCCTATGATCCGTTCAAGAACTTTGCACCGATCGGCCGCATCGGCAGCTTCGTATTCATGCTGACCGTCCATTCCTCGGTGCCGGCGACGTCGCTGCAGGAATTGATCGCCTATTCGAAATCCAATCCGGGCAAGCTTTCCTATGCGGTCGCCAACAGCGTTGGGCTTGCAGTTCTGGAATTGCTCAAGTCCAAGTTCGGGTTCGACGCAACCGCCGTGCCATACCGCAGCATGCCACAGGCCGTGACGGACCTCATCGCCGGGCGCGTTTCACTTCTGATCGTCGACCGCGGCCCCATCTTGCCGCATCTGCAGGCCAACACCGTCAGGGCGCTGATGATGACTACGGCCGAGCGCAGCCAGCTGCAGCCCGACGTGCCTTCGGCACGCGAGGCCGGTACCGACATTAACATCAATTCGTGGGTCGGCGTGTTCGCGCCTGTCGGGGCGCCTAACGACGTCATTGCCAAGGTCGGCGCCGAGCTTCAAAAGGTTGTCGAGGACCCTAAAATTCGGGACCGGCTCATCCCCGCCGGCTTCGAAACGAGAAGCGGCGGACCCGACGATGTGATGAAGCTGATCCAGTCGGACTTCGCCAGTTGGAAAAAGATCATGGCCGACGCCGGAATCCAACCGCAATAGAACGGCAAGGTTGGCGGTCAACCCTTCGACAAGCCGTCGGCCGACACAGACCAGGCCACAGGAGACCTCGCCGATGATGACGCTGTACTACTTTCCGGGCGCGTGCTCGATGGCCGCGCACATCGTCCTGGAGGAAAGCGGTGAAGCCTATACACCGCAGCAGGTCGATTTTACCAAGGCTGAGCAGAGAACCGAGGCCTATCTCAAGATCAATCCGCAAGGCCGCGTGCCCGCGCTGCGCCTGGACAACGGCGAAGTCCTCGCCGAGAACACGGCGATCCTGCCATACCTCGGCAAGCGGTTCGGACTCTGGCCGAGCGATGGCCTCGCCGACGCCAAAGCGCTTTCGCTGATCGGCTTCTTTGCCGCGAGCGTACACCCGGCGCATGCCCACGTCAGCCGGCCGGAGCGCTACACGGCGGACCAGTCGGCGTTTCCCGGCATCAAGGATGCCGGCCTCAAGACGTTCCACGGCTACCTGAAACAGATCGACGAGAAACTCGCCGGGCGGGAATGGCTCTCCGACCGCTACACCGTGCTCGATCCGTATGGTTTCGTTTTCTACACTTGGGGCGTGCGGCGCGAATTGCCGATGGCGGAACTCAAGAACTATACGGCATTCAAGGACCGCATGATGCAGCGCCCAGCGGTCCAGCGCGTGGTCGAGCAGGAAAAGGTCAAGGTGTGACGCGGAATCGAACGGACACTCTGAGTTTTAGTGATGCGTCCCGGCATTGACGATCGGCTGCGTATCACGCTCGCTGCACAGTACGACCATGAGGTTGGAGACCAGCGCGGCACGGCGATCGACGTCGAATTCGACGAGCTTCTTGGTTGCGAGCATGTCGAGCGCCATCTCCACCATTCCGACCGCGCCCTCGACCAGCGCCTTGCGTGCCGCCACCACCGCCTGCGCCTGCTGACGCCGGAGCATCGCGCCCGCGATCTCTGAGGCGTATGCGAGATGGGTGAAGTTGCATTCGTCCACGGTGATGCCGGCCACCGTCAACCGGTTGATCAACTCAGTCCGCAGCTCCGACCTCACCTGATCGTTGTTGCCACGCAGCGTCACCTCCTGATGCTCGTAGTCGTCGTACGGATAGCGAGAACCGATCGTCCGTACCGCCGCCTCGATCTGCGCGTTGACGAAAGCCTTGTAGTCGTCGACGTCGAACAGCGCCTGCGCGGTGTCCGTGACGCGCCAGACCACTTGCGCCGCCATCTCGATCGGATTGCCGCGCAGATCGTTGACCTTGATCCGGTCCGAAATGACGTTGTTGGCGCGCACTGAAAACCTGTGCTTGCCGATCCACGGCCAGGTCCAACGCAGCCCGGTCGCGCGGTCGGTTCCCACATAGCTCCCGAACAGCGTCAGGACCGCCGCCTGGTTGGGTTGCAGCATGTAGAACCCCTTGGCGACCAGGACGAGCAGCACCGCGCAAAGTCCGATAAGTACGAGCGAGAAGGCGGTCTTCGGTGGGGCGAAGACAAGGAATATCCCGAAAACAATCACCGCAAGCAGAACCAGGAGCATGAGATAGCCGCTTGACGTCCGGGCTGCACTCTCCCGGCTCGGATTGAGTGTTGGCAGTGATATGCTCATTCGACCCTCCAGTGGTCGCAAAGCGGCGGATGCCCTCGCCGCAGGCGCATGCGAGTCAAATCCAGGTCATTGGAATCCAGACAAGCCGCTTCATTACCGCGCTGTGACGGCTTGGCTGCCGAAACGCTACGCCCAGTGCAGCCGCTGCTCAATCGCGCGGCCCATCACCCAGTCCTTGTCCTGCTCGGTCAGGAAATCGAGCGTCTCGGTGAAATGGGTGATGCGTTGCCGGTAGGTCGACTTGGCAAACGAATGGGTAATGTCGGTCCCCCAGTGACTGCGTTGCGGGCCGAAGGCGTCGAATGCGCGCTTGAGGTGCGGCTTCATGTCCGCAAACGGGTAGCTGTCGTGCGAGTAGGTCGGCGATGACGACACCTTGCAGGACACATTGGGATACTTGGCGAGCGCGACGACCTGATCGATCGCGTTACCGATCTTGCCCTCCTCGGCGATATCCTTCGACAGCGCCATGTGATCGATGATGAGATTGAGGCCGGGATGCCGCTCGGCAATCTTGCCCATGGCCGGCGATTGCCCGGGTGCCAGGAACATGACCGGCAGGCCGGCCTTCTCGGCCACCGGCCAGAACCAGTCGGCGGTGCCATCGGTGAGCCAGGTCGCGAGCGGTCCGAGAAAGGTCACCCGCACGCCCAGCATGCCGGGTTGCTCTTTCCACTTCGGCAGAAGTTCGGCGGACTTCGGATCCTGCAGCGGAATGCGGCCCATGACGGCGAAGCGGCCCGGATAGCGTCGGACTGCTTCTAGCGCATAGTCGTTGCGATCGCCGGGCCAGGACGGCGGGACGATGACGACCCGGTCGACACCGGCTTCGTCCATCATCGGCACCAGTTTCTCGATGGTGAATGGCTCCGGCATCTGCGGCGGACGGCCGGGCACCCATTTCCAGTCCGGCGTTTCCGCCTTCCACAGATGGATCTGCGCGTCGACGATCCGCCGGCGCTGCCCGCTTTGCGCAGACGATGTGTCAGAGGCCATTTCGCGTGCTCCCCCTGCGTCGCGGCTTGACGCCTCGGCGGCTATTCGGGCAGCGCTCCAAACGTGAAAACTGCGCCGATCCAGGCCGACGGCCGAGGCGCCAGCGTACTGAAATATTTGGTGTAAATCTCGATGATTTCGCCGCTGCGGAACACCCGCGCAAGTCCGGTATTGACCGCAAGCCGGAACGCCCAGTCGCCGCGCGGCAGCATGATCCCGAACGGCTCGAACGACAGATCGTCGGGCAATAGCGTGAAATCGCGCAGGTTCGCCGCCTGCGCGAGCGCCAGCAGGACAAGCTTGTCGGTGGCAAATCCATCGATCGCCCCACGTCCGAGCGCCGCGATCCCCTTCTCGCGATCGGGGAAATCCACCAGGGTCGCTTCGAACTTGCGCTGCCTGAGTTGGTCGCGGATGGCGTTCGCGTTGGTCGAGCCCGGCACCACGCCGATCTTGCGGCCGACCATGCTGTCGAAGTTGAACAGGCCTCTACCGGACTTGACCAGCACGCCGGTGCTCTCCGCGTAGATCAGGCTGGAGAAGTCGACGATCTTCAGGCGCGACAAGGAGATCGTGGTCGAGCCGCATTCGAGGTCTGCGGTACCGCTGCTGATCGCTTCGAACCGCGTGCGGGTGTCGACGGGCACCCACCTGATCGTCAGCGACGCCAAGCCAAGTTGACGCTCGATCGACTGGGCGATGCGCTCGCACAGCTCGATCGAGTACCCGACCGGCTTGCCCTGTCCGTCGAGATACGAGAACGGCCGCGAATCCGTGCGGTAGGCGATGCGTAGAGTTGCACTTTCCTGCACCGTCTTCAGGCGGCCTTCGAGCGACTGCGCGCTGGCGGCATTTCCCACCAGGGCGACCCCCATCAGCGCGACAATCAGGCTCCGCATGGCTGTTGCTCCCACGACTTCCCGCTTCTTCCGCGCCCTATTCGGTCGCAGAACCCCACGGAACGTCGTCTCCCACCGCGTTCTTCGGCGCGCTTTCCGATTTCATCGCACAGCGGAGCGAATTTGACTATCCCGGACGTTGTCGCAACCATGCGCGCCGGGCATGCGGAGCCCACTCGGGAGGACGCCTTGGAGCTGGTTGCGGGTTCGGAACGGATGGTCGCCGACGGCTGGACCGACCCGGTCGAGGGCAGCGTGCGCTGGGCGCCGGCCAAGTCCGTCTGGATCGGGAGCATGTCGATCCTGGCGATCGTCCTCGCGCCGCTGCTGTTCACGTGGGATGCATTTGCCCTGTTCCTCATCACCAGCGCGGTGACGCTGTGCTTCGGGCATTCGGTCGGGATGCACCGCAAGCTCATTCACGGCAGCTTCGAATGCCCGCTGTGGCTTGAGCGCCTGTGCGTCTATCTCGGGACGCTGGTCGGCATGGCCGGCCCGTACGGCATGATCCGGCTGCACGACTTTCGCGACTGGGCGCAGCGCCAAAGCGCCTGCCACGCCTATTCCCGCCACGGCGCCGGCTTCTGGCGGGATGCCTGGTGGCAACTGCATTGCCGGCTGGCTCTGCAGCACCCGCCGCGGTTTCGCCTGGAGCCGCGGCTCGCGAACGACCGGTTCTACGCCGTCGTCGAGCGCACCTGGATGCTCGCAGCAGCTCCCCTGGGCCATCGTGTTCTTTGCGCTCGGCGGCTGGAGCTGGCTGGTCTGGGGCATTTGCGTCCGGGTGAGCGTATGCGTCACCGGTCACTGGCTGATCGGTCACTTCGCGCATCGGCGCGGCCCACAGACCTGGGTGGTCGAGGGCGCGTCCGCACAGGGCTATAACGTCCCTCTCGCCGGTTTGATCAGCATGGGCGAGAGCTGGCACAACAATCATCACGCCTTTCCAAGCTCGGCCAGGCTGGGCCTCTTTCCCGGCCAGATCGATCTCGGCTGGTGGCTGATCAGGGCCTTCGAGCGTTCGGGTCTCGCCTGGCAGGTCAAGACGCCGGCCGATCTTCCGGCCCGCCCGGGACTGCGGCGACTGATCCCTGCCGATTCTTGTGACGCGGGCGCCCTCAAGATCGGCAGTCAATTGCGATGACGTCCCCTTTCGTCTTTCGCGGACGCATTGGGCGTCTGCCCTATGCGATCTGGTCGGTGGTCCTGTTTTTCAGCCAGCATCTGGTCACGCTGGGCCTGTTCAAGCTGCACGGCGCCACGCTGAGACCCGACGTGTGGTTCGCCTTCGTGCCGCTGCGGGCCTTGGTCGTCCAAGCCGACCTGACGGGTCCGGTCGTGCTTGCCGGCTTCGTCTACCTGCTGATCGTGGCCTGGGCGCTTGCGGCGCTTGCCTACCAGCGCGCTGCCGACGCCGACATCAACGAGTGGATCGCAGCCGCGGCGCTTGCTCCCTTCATTCAGATTCCGGTGATCGCGTATCTGTACTCCCTGCCCTCGCGCAGCGCGCCCGCAGCCGCGCCGCGCAACGACGATGCCGTACCTCCGTTCGCCGGTCTCGCCTACGGCGCTATCGCCTGCGTCGGCGTCACGATCGCCGCGGTCGCGCTCAGCACGTTGCTCTTCAGCGTGTACGGATTCGGCCTGTTCGTGATTTCACCGTTCATCGTCGGCGCGGTCACCGCCTACCTCGCAAATGTGCGGCGCGACATCGGCGCCAGCAACACCAACCAGTTGCTGGCCGCAGCCACGGCATTGGCGGCGATCGGCCTGGTCGCCTTCGCGCTCGAAGGCATCATCTGCATCCTTCTGATCGCGCCACTGGCATTCGGACTGGCCGTGCTCGGCGGCATGATGGGCCGCGCGATCGCGGTCTCGGGGCAACGCCCCGCGCGCCAGATGCTGACGGGCTTTGCCGTGCTGCCACTGATGTTCGCGCTCGAAAGCGTATTGCCTGGGGAAACCAGCTTCGAGACCCGCGAGACCATCGCGGTCAACGCACCGCCAGCCGCGGTATGGTCCGCTTTGCTGCGGATGGACACGATCCAGGAACCGCCCGCGCTGCCGTTCCGGCTTGGAGTGGCACATCCCATTCGCGGCGAAGTTCTGGGTGAAGGCATCGGTGCGATGCGCCGCGGCGAATTCTCGACCGGCATCGCGATCGAGCGGGTCACCGAATGGGTGCCGAACCGCACGCTCGCCTTCGTCGTGGAACAGGATGTCCCCTCGATGCGCGAACTCAGCCCCTACCACCATCTGCATACGCCACACGCCACCGGCTATTTCCGCACCACCCTCACCCGCTTCGACCTCGTGCCGCAGCCCGACGGCGGCACGCAGATCGTCGAGCATACTTCCCACGTGCTCAAGCTCGACCCGGTGCTCTACTGGCTGCCGATGACGCGCTGGATCGTTCACCTGAACAACACGCGCGTGCTGCGCCACATCAAGCATCAGGCGGAAGCCGCAGCGATGTCGCCGGTACGCGCGAACTAGAGCATGATGATTCTAAGTCGAAGCTGCAACTACAGCAGCGGTTTGGTCGGGCGCTGTCTAGTCCTGGCTATGGGCGTTCGTTCGAGGTGAGGTCATTCGCGACCGAGCATGTAAGGCCGAATGGCCCCCGACGTCCGCTCATGCTCCGGGAACTGCCAAACCAGAACGCGTCCGCAAATGTAGCGAAGGGCCAAAACCGGCCGCGAACATGTGCAGCGAATCCTAGCAGCAGAGGCCGCTGTGAGTACAGGCGATCTAGTCGCAGACCCCGACTTTGAGCCGTGATATTGTCTTGATGATCAACAGGGGCGTGACCTTTTCCTTGTAGGATCAGAGGTCACGAGGTGATCCCATGCGACGGCGCGAGTTCATCGCCCTTCTAAGCGCGACCGCAGCGGCGTGGCCGCACGCGGCGTGGGCGCAGCAGCGCTCGATGCCGGTGATCGGATATCTCAGGCCGGTTTCGCCTGATGCAAGCCCACATCATGAGGCGGCATTCCACAAAGGGCTGAGCGAAACGGGCTACGTCGAAGGCCGCAACGTGGCGATTGAGTACCGTTGGGCGAATAATGAAAACGATCGACTGCCGGAATTGGCGGCCGATCTGGTCCGCCGCCGCGTGAACGTTATCGTGACACCGGGCAGCGGGCTAGCGTCGCTCGCGGCCAAAGCCGCGACGACGACAATTCCGATTGTCTTTGGCGGCCCGGACCCGGTCCGGCTCGGTCTCGTTGCCAGCTTCAACCGGCCGGGCGGCAACGCCACTGGTTTTTCCGAAATGAATCCGGAGATCGCACCAAAGCGGCTCGCGCTCTTGCATGAACTAGTACCGGCAGCCATGCGCTTTGGCGTGCTCTTCGAAGCCCGCAGTCCGAGCACTCCATTCGTCATTACAGACCTGCAAGCCGCTGCGTCGACCATTGGGGGGCAAATCGAAGTGTTTATGTCGCCCGGCATTGGCGACATCGATGCCGCCTTTGCGAGCCTTGTGCAAAAGCGGGTGGATGCACTGCTGGTCAATCCCAGCCCGCTATTCATGGGCCTTCGCGCGCATATCGCTACGCTGGCGGCGCGCCACGCGGTTCCGGCGATCTATTGGGACCGCGCGCTTGCCGAAGCGGGTGGGCTGATGAGCTACGGATCGAGCATTGAAGACCAGTTTCGCCAGGTCGGCATCTATGCCGGCCGCATCCTCAAAGGCGAAAAGCCGGCGGACATGCCAGTGCTGCAGCCCACGAAATTCGAGTTCGTGGTCAACCTCAAGGCGGCCAAGGCGCTCGGCCTCACCATTCCCCCGACATTGCTCGCCATCACGACCGAGGTGCTCGAGTAGCCCGTAAGTCAGGGGCCGGCTACGGCGTCACTGCGGCGGGTCCTGGACGATCCTGCACTATCTACCCAAGCGGTCCTACGCACTCTTGCGCGCGTAAACCTGATCGGCGCGCCGCTCGAAGGCGCCGGCGAAGCGCCGGAAGGCGACATCGAACATCGAGCCCATGAGCAGGCCCAACATGCGGCTGCGGAACTCGTACGAGATGAAAAACTCGACCTCGCATGTCTGCGGCCCGGTCGGGCGGAAGCTCCAGCGGTTCTCCAGGTGGCTGAACGGGCCCTCGAGGTACTCGACCAGGATCTGCAGGTTCGGCCGGTCGAGCGTCACGCGGCTGGTGAAGGTTTCGCTGACCAGCTTGTAGGCCACCCGCATCTCGGCGATGACGATCTCGACGTTCTCCGGCTCCGGGATGCGCTTGCGCACCTTCATGCCGCTGCAGAGCGGGACGAATTCGGGATAGCGCTCGACATCGGCGACGAGGTCGAACATGTCAGCGGCCGAATGCCGTACGTGACGCCTGGCGGTGAACTGGGGCATGCGTCAGCGGGCGCTGCGGGCAGCCTTCAGCCGCGCGAAGTCGTCGCCGGCATGATAGGACGAGCGCGTCAGCGGCGAGGCTGACACCATGAGAAAGCCCTTGGCGCGGGCAATCGCTTCGAGCGCACTGAATTCGTCGGGCGGCACGAAGCGCGCCACCGCATGATGCTTGCGCGTCGGCTGCAGATACTGGCCGATGGTCAGGAAATCGACGTTCGCGGTGCGAAGGTCGTCCATCAATTGCAGCACCTCGTGGCGCTCTTCGCCCAGCCCGACCATGATCCCGGACTTGGTGAACATGCCGGGGTCGATTTCCTTGACCTGCTGCAGCAGGCGGATCGAGGCGAAGTAGCGCGCGCCCGGGCGGACGGTGAGATATTTCGACGGCACAGTTTCGAGATTGTGGTTGAACACGTCGGGCCTGGCCGCGACCACCGTCGCCACGGCATCGGGCTTGCGCAGGAAATCCGGGCGTCAGCACCTCGATCGTGGTCGTTGGACACTGCGCGCGGATGGCGCGGATGGTCTGCGCGAAATGCTCGGCGCCGCCGTCGGCAAGATCGTCGCGATCGACCGAGGTGACAACTACGTGCCGCAGCCCGAGCTTGGCGGTCGCCTCGCCGACGCGCCGCGGCTCGCCCGGATCGAGCGCGCCGGGCAGCCCGGTCTTGACGTTGCAGAACGCGCAGGCGCGCGTACACGTATCCCCCATGATCATGAAGGTCGCGTGCTTCTTTTCCCAGCACTCGCCGATGTTCGGACAGCCGGCCTCTTCGCACACGGTGTGCAGGCGATTGCCGCGAACCACGGCTTGGGTATCGAGGTAGCCGCGCGACACCGGGGCCTTGACGCGAATCCAGTCGGGCTTCCTGAGCAGAGGCGTGTCGGGACGATGCGCCTTTTCGGGATGGCGCGGCCGGCCGGTAGTGTCGTGGACGACGGTCATGCAGGCTCCGGGACTTCGGGTCCCTGCTAGTGTCCCGATTCCGAAGTTCGCATCATTTTGCGGCACCCCCATCTGCGAACTTCGGAACCGAAGGACACTAGCAACTTATTGATCCAGTGTGGCTTTGGTTCAGAAGTCCGCATTCCGGACTCGCAGCAGCAAGATGCGGACTTCTGAACTGCCACACTGGTCTACTTACGGATGCCCGCCCGCAGGTGCAAGCAGCACGGGCCGCTTATCCGGCCTCTCGGGGCGTCAATCCAGGCCGGTAAATCTCCGCGCGTACCTGCGGCGACACGGGCTTTTGACCAGTTCGTGGCCGGCGACATAGAGTGCGCCTCCTCTCATGATACTACCGGGATTTCAGATGTTTTCTCGCCGCTCCCTCCTCCTCGGATTTGCCGCGCTCGGGCTGCCGCATGGCGTCCGGGCCCAAGGCTTGTCGAACCGCCCCATCACCATCGTGGTGCCCTACCCGCCCGGCGGCCCGATCGACACGCTGGCCCGCGTGATCGCACAGGAGGCGGCGCCGGCGCTCGATCAGCCGGTCGTGGTGGAAAACCGGCCGGGCGGATCGGGCATCATCGGCACCAATGCGGTGGCGCGCGCCGAGCCGGACGGCCACATGCTGGTGCTCGGCACCAACCAGACCCACGCCACCAACCAGAGCCTGATCAAGAATTGCCCCTACGACGCCGTGCGGGATTTCGCGCCGGTCGCCGGCATCGCCGCCATGCCGCACGTGCTGGTGGTCCGCAAGGACCTGCCGGCGTCGAGCCTCGCCGACGTCGTCGCGCTGGCGAAGGCGCAAGCCCGGCAGCCTGACCTACGGTTCGACCGGCAACGGCTCGGCCGCGCATCTCGCGGGCGAACTGTTCAAGACCCGCGCCGGCATCGACATGCTGCACGTGCCGTTCAAGGGCCTGTCGCCGATGCTCACCGAGGTGCTGGCCGGCCGCATCGACATGAGCATCGCGCACGCTGCCCGGCCTGATCGGGCAGCAGATCGCGTCCGGCAACCTGCGCGCGCTCGGCAGTCGCGCGCGCCGAGCGCATCGACCGCAGCTTCCGGATGTGCCGACCTTCGCGGAAGGCGGCGTCACGGGCGTCGAGGCCGACGCATGGTCGGCCCTGTTCGCGCCGGCCAAGACGCCGCCGGCGGTGATCGACCGGCTCTATCGTGCGGTCACCGCCGCGCTCACCAACGAGTCGGTGCGCGCCAAGCTGACGCAGCAGGGCATCCCGCTCGCCCTGAAGTCGCCGGCGGAGGTGTCCGCCATGCTGCCCGGCGAGGTGGAGAAATGGGCGGCGGTGATCAAGGTCGCGAATGTGACGGTGGATTGAGCAGTCGCACCGTTCTCTCCGCTCGTGCCCGCGCAAGCGGGCACCCAGTTCTTCTCTCTCACGCGCCTTTCGCGCTGGATCCCCGCGTTCGCGGGGACGAGCGGTAACAAATGCGATCAATACGACCTACGCCTTCACGTCGAGATTGAAAAAGCCCGCGGCGTTGCGCCAGAAAATCTTCTCCTTGTCGGCGTCCGAGATCGCGAGCGCGTTGACGATGTCGACGTGCTCGCTGCGGATCGATCGGCACCGGCCCGTAGTCGGTGCCGAACATCACCCGGTCGGCGCCGAACACCTCGACCGCCTCGCGCACATGCGGCGCCCAGAAGCCCATCGTGTCGACGTGAAGCAGCGCGAGATACTCGCTCGGCAGTTCGCTTGCAGCGGATCGACGGCGCGCTCCGGCATGCCGTCGCAGCCGAGCCGCCAGCCGAAGTCGAGCCGGCCCATGCACCGGCAGCAGCCCGCCGCCCATGTGCGCGACCACGATCTTCAGCCGCGGGATAGCGGTCGAACAGGCCGGACAGGATCATGCGCGCGAGCGCCATCGCGGTGTCGAACGGCCGGCCGACCAGCTCGTCGAGCTTGTACTGGTCCATCTGCTGCTCGTGCCCGATCGGCACGCGCGGCGGATGGAGGAAGACCGGCACCTGCCGGTCCTGCGGCCCATTCCCAGAACGGAAAGGCGTCCTCGCCGTCGAGGAAGCGGCCGTGCCAGCTCGAGCAGATCAGCAGGCCCTTGAAGCCGAGCGGCGCCGAGGCAGCGCTCGCCTTCGGCGATCTGGTTCGCGTCGAGCGGGTTGAGCGTGCCGAGCCCCAGTTGCCGCGGCGAGCGCGCGACGATCCCGGCGATCTGGTCGTTGACCGACTTGACGATGTCGATCGCCGGGACTTCTCGACACCGCGGTCATGCACCTCGGCGGCGAACGGCGTCGAGATGATGCGGCCGGTGATGCCGGCCTTGGCGCAGACCTCCTGCTGCAGGTCGAAGTCGTACATCTCGTGATACGACACCGCCGGAAGCCCGCGATAGTTGGTCACCGTGTTCTTGCCGACCGGGATGCCGCGCAACGCCTCGGCGACACCGAATGGATCGCCCTGCGCGCGGCGCGCAGTGGGTGTGGATGTCGATGACGGCGAGCATGATCGAAAAAGCGTGCTGGACTTGATCGAGTGGGACCGTTTCGGCAACGATCGTGCTCCGACGTCAGATGTTCAGCACGCGCCCATAGGCGTCGAGCACCGCTTCCTTCATCATCTCCGACAGCGTCGGATGCGGGAAGACGGTGTGCATCAGCTCTTCTTCGGTGGTCTCGAGGTTCATCGCCACCACGTAGCCCTGGATCAGCTCGGTGACTTCGGCGCCGACCATGTGCGCGCCGAGGAGCTGCGCCGGTCTTCTTGTCGAAGATCACCTTGACGAGCCCCTGGTCCTCGCCGAGCGCGATCGCCTTGCCGTTGCCGACGAACGGAAAGCGGCCGACGCGGATGTCGAGCTTCTTCTCCTTGGCGGCCTGCTCGGTGAGGCCGACCGAGGCGATCTGCGGCGAGCAGTAGGTGCAGCCGGGGATCAGCTGCTTGTCCATCGGATGCGGCTTGAGCCCCTTGATCGCCTCGACGCAGATCACGCCCTCGTGCTCGGCCTTGTGCGCCAGCATCGGCGGACCGGCGACGTCGCCGATGGCGTAGATGCCGGGCACGTTGGTGCGGTTGAGCGCGTCGATCACGATGGTGCCGCGCTCGGTCTTCACGCCGAGCTTCTCCAGGCCGAGATTCTCGATATTGCCGACGACGCCGACCGCCGAGATCACGCGCTCGACGTCGAGCGTCTGCGTGCCGCCCTTGCCGTCGTCGATGGTGGCGGTGACGCTGTCGGCTTTCTTGTCGAGCTTGGTCACCTTGGCGCCGGTGAGGATCTTGATGCCCTGCTTCTCGAAGCTGCTTGCGCGCGAACGCCGAGATCTCGGCGTCCTCGACCGGCAGGATCTGCGGCAGCACCTCGACCACGGTCACCTCGGCGCCGAGCGTGCGGTAGAACGACGCGAACTCGATGCCGATCGCGCCCGAGCCGATCACCAGCAGCGACTTCGGCATGCGGTCCGGCACCATCGCCTCGAAATAGGTCCAGACCAGCTTCTTGTCCGGCTCGAGGCCCGGGCAGCACGCGCGGCCGCGCGCCGGTGGCGACGATGATGTGCTTGGCCTGATAGCTGCCGGGCGCCGAGCGCGCCCTTCGGCGCCTCGGTCTTGCCGGCCTTGACGGTGACCTTGCCGGGCGCGTCGATCGACCGCCTCGCCCCAGATCACGGCACCTTGTTCTTCTTCATCAGGAAGCCGACGCCGTCGTGAGCCGCTTCGACACCCCGCGCGAGCGCTTGACCACCGCCGTCGGGATCGAAGCCGACCTTCTCGGCCGTGAGCCCGTAGTCCTTGGCGTGCTGCATGTAGTGGAAGATCTCGGCCGAGCGCAGCAGCGCCTTGGTCGGGATGCAGCCCCAGTTGAGGCAGATGCCGCCGAGATATTCGCGCTCGACGATCGCGGTCTTGAAGCCGAGCTGCGCCGCGCGGATCGCGGTGACGTAGCCGCCGGGCCCGGAGCCGATGATGATGATGTCGAAGGATCTGCCACTTAGGTCTCCGTCTTGCCGTTCCCCGCACCGGCCGCCACGGCCGCCGCCCGCTGTCGCTCCCGGCGGCGCTGCCACCAATACCGCACGAACCACTCGGCTACTGCCAGCATGACCATGATCGAACCCGCCGCCACCAATAGAATCAACGACAGGTGCCGCGTGAGCCGGTCGCCGGCGAAGAACGCGCCCAGCAACACCTCCTGGCCCGGCGGGCTGACGGCGAGCACGACGGCCGCGATCATCGTGATCCACGGCCACCGCCACACCAGCACTTTCCATGCCGGCTGCACCCGGTCGCACCTCTATTGCACGACCAGCTTGAGCTCTTCCACCATCGGCCTGACCTTCGCGATCTGCTCGTGCAGCATGTCGCGCATCTCGGCCTGGCGTGGAGCCGGACGGCTCGGCGCCGACGTCGGTCATGCGCTTGAGCACGTCCGGATGCTTCGCCGCCGCGGCGATCTCCTGGTGGAGCCGCGCGACCACCGCGCTCGGGCGTGCCCTTGGGCGCGAGGAAGCCGTTCCAGCCCCGCAGCTCCAGATTGGGGAAGCCGAGCTCGCGCACGGTCGGCACATCCGGCAGCGCGACCGACTTGGTGGCGACCGCCATCGCCTTGAGCTCGCCGGTGCGCACGCGCTCGAGCGAGCTCGAGAGCTGGTCGCCGCCGAACTGGATGCGGCCGGACAGCAGCTCCGTCACCAGCGGAGCGGCGCCGCGGAACGGCACGTGATCCATCTTGATGCCGGCGTCGCGTTTGAGCACCTCGCCCATCAGATTCATGATGCTGCCGGGCCCGGTCGAGCCGTAGAACAGCGGCTCCTCGGTCTGCTTGGCGTAGGCGACGAATTCCTTGAGGTCCTTCGCCGGCACCGACGGATGCGCCAGCAGCAGCAGCGGCACATAGGCGCCGACCGAGATCGGCACGAAGTCTGTCGATGTCGTGCCGCGAGCGCTCGACAAACAGCAGCGACGACGTGGTGGTGGTGAAGGTGATGTTGTGGAACAGCAGCGTGTAGCCGTCGGGCGCGGCCTTGGCGACCTGGTCGGCGCCGAGCGAGCCGCCGGCACCGCCGACATTCTCGACCACCACGGTCTGGCCCATGCGTCTCGCGTCATGCGCTGCGCAAACAGCCGCGCCAGCATGTCGGTGGTGGCGCCGGCCGGGAACGGCACGATGATGCGGATCGTCTTCGACGGAAACTGCTCCTGGCGAAGGCCGCGCGGCGACAGCTGCCGCGTCCCACGAGCGCGGCAGCGCCGATGACGAATCGTCGACGCCGTCGGATTCCACGTTGTCGTCGATCATCTCTGTCCTCCCGATCTTGGCCCCCGTCTGTCGCGGAGGCTGTGCCGCTTCTCGATGCCGTGTGCGCGCCAGCGACGGCGTTCACACCACCATCATCACCGGATTCTCGATCAGGCTCTTGAACGCGCCGAGCAGCTCGGCGCCGAGCGCGCCGTCGACCGCGCGGTGGTCGAGTCGACAGCGTGACGGTCATGATGTGCGCCGCTTCGATCTTGCCGTTGCGCACGACCGCGCGCTCCTCGCCGGCGCCGACCGCCAGGATGGTCGCGTGCGGCGGATTGATCACGGCGGTGAAGTCCTTGATCCCGTACATGCCGAGATTCGAGACCGACGTGGTGCCGCCCTGATACTCGTTCGGCTTGAGCTTGCGCGCTCGCGCGCGCGCCGCGAGATCCTTCATCTCGTTGGAGATGACCGAGAGCGATTTCTGTCTCGGCCTTGCGGATGATCGGCGTGATCAGCCCGCCCGGAATCGCCACCGCGACGCCGACGTCGGAATGCTTGTGCTTGAGCATGCCGCCGTCGGTCCAGGTCACATTGGCGTCGGGAATGCGCTGCAGCGCGAGCGCCAGCGCCTTGATGACGAAATCGTTGACCGAGAGCTTGTAGGCGGGCTTGCCGTCCTTGTCCTTCGGCGCGGCGGCGTTGATCTCCTCGCGCGCGGCCAGGAGCTTGCCGATGTCGCAGTCGATCGTGAGATAGAAGTGCGGGATGGTCTGCTTCGATGCGGTCAGGCGCTGCGCGATGTTGCGGCGCATGTTGTCGTGCGGCACGACCTCGTAGCTGCCCGGCTCGAACAGCGCGCGCATCTGGCTGTCGGCCATGGCGGGCGCGACCGGCGGCGCGGCGGCGCGGACGCGGCCGCGCGCGGGCGCCAAGGCCCTTGCCGGATTTCGCCGCCTCGACGTCGCGCGCGATCGACGCGGCCGTGCGGCCCGGAGCCTTGGATGCGGCGAGATGTCGATGCCGGCTTCCTTTGCCAGCCGGCGCGCCAGCGGCGAGGAGAAGACTCGGTTGGTGCCAGATCAGTGAGCCGTGCCCCCTCACCCCCGCCCTCTCCCCGCAGGGGAGAGGGAGCTGCCGGTGCTTGCGGGCGGGCTGGGCTTTGAGCGAGGGCTGCCTCGGGGCTGTGGAGTCGGTGTGCTCCCTCTCCCCTTGGGGGAGAGGGCTGGGGTGAGGGGGTTACCGCCGCGGCTGTTGCGGCGCGGGCTTCGCCGGCGCGGCGCGCCTTCCCCGCCGCGGCGGCCGCCGCCTTCACGTCCTCGCCCTCCTCGGCGAGCACCGCGATGAGCTGGTTGACCGGCACGTCCTGCGTGCCTTCCGGCACCACGATCTTGGCGAGCGTGCCGTCGTCGATCGCCTCGTATTCCATCGTCGCCTTGTCGGTCTCGATCTCGGCGATGACGTCGCCGGCCTTGACCTTGTCGCCCTCCTTCTTGAGCCACTGCGCGAGGTTGCCCTTCTCCATGGTGGGCGACAGCGCAGGCATGAGGATGTTGACCGGCATGGCGGGCTCGCGTCGGCCTAGCTGATCGCGCTGGTGGTGCCGGGATCGGTCGGCGCATCCATCTCGGCATCGAACATGGAGCGGATCGCTCGAGCGCCTCGTCTTCGGTCGAACTTGGTCTCGTTGGCAAAGATGCGGGCGGCGTGGCGCGCGACGTCGGCGATCAGCATGCCCCAGGCCTGCGGATCGTCGAAGGCGCGGCGCAGCGACACGTGCAGGCCGCCCTCGACGATCGCCGCGCGCAGCACCTCGACGCCGCCGTGCTCGAGGGCGGTCGGCGGCGCGGACAGCGCGTCGTAGGGGGACGCCACCAGCGCTCACCGGTAGCAGACGGCCTTGGCCGCCGCGACCACTTCGGCGACCGACGGCAGCGCGAGCTTTTCGAGATTGGCCGCGTAGGGCATCGGCACGTCCTTGCCGGTGACGCGGGTCACCGGCGCGTCGAGATAGTCGAAGGCCTGCTCCATCACGCGGGCGGCGATTTCGGCGCCGACGCCCGACTGCCGCCAGCCCTCCTCGACGGTGACGAGGCGGTCGGTCTTCTTCACCGACTCGATGATCGTGTCGCTGTCCATCGGCTTGAGCGTGCGCAGGTCGATGACCTCGGCGTCGATGCCGTCCTTGGCCAGTTCGTCGGCCGCCTTGAGCGCATAGGTCATGCCGATCGACCAGGCGACGATGGTCACGTCGTTGCCCGGCCGCGCGATCTTGGCCTTGCCGATCGGCACGACATAGTCGTCGAGCTTCGGCACCGGAGAAGCTCTGGCCGTAGAGGATCTCGTTCTCCAGGAAGATGACCGGGTTGGGATCGCGGATCGCCGACTTGAGCAGGCCCTTGGCGTCGGCGGCGGTGTAACGGCGCGATCACCTTGAGGCCGGGAATGTGCGAGTACCAGGCCGAATAGTCCTGGCTGTGCTGCGCGGCGACGCGCGCCGCCGGCGCCGTTCGGGCCGCGGAACACGATCTGCGTAGCCGATCTGCCCGCCGGACATGTAGCGGGTCTTGGCGGCCGAGTTGATGATCTGGTCGATCGCCTGCATGGCGAAATTGAACGTCATGAATTCGACGATCGGCTTCGAGCCCGGAGAGCGCCGCGCCGACGCCGAGCCCGGCGAATCCGTGCTCGGTGATCGGCGTGTCGATCACCCGCATGGCGCCGAACTCCTGCAGCAGGCCCTGCGTCACCTTGTAGGCGCCCTGATATTCGGCGACCTCCTCGCCCATCACGAACACGTCCTTGTCGCGGCGCATCTCCTCCGCCATCGCGTCGCGCAGCGCCTCGCGCATCGGTCATGGTGACCATCTCGGTGCCGGCCGGCACATCGGGTTCCGGCAGAGCCGCGGGCCGCGGCAGCGTCATCAGCACGGATTCGGGCGGAGCTGGATGCGCCGCCGCGCGCGCCGCCGGGTCTTCCGCCTGCATCGCCGGCGTCACCGACTCGGCGCCCTTCTCGGCAAGCTCGGGATGCTCCCGCTTCGCCGCGGCCGGACGGGCCCTTGCGCCATCCTTCAGCGCCGACGGCATCTTCGCCTTCCTCCAGGATCATGGCGATCGGCGTGTTGACCGCGACGTCGTTGGTGCCCTCCGGCACCAGAATGCGGCCGAGCGTGCCTTCGTCGATCGCCTCGTATTCCATCGTGGCCTTGTCGGTCTCGATCTCGGCGATGATGTCGCCGGGCTTGACCTTGTCGCCTTCCTTCTTCAGCCACTTGGCGAGGTTGCCCTTCTCCATCGTGGGCGACAGCGCGGGCATGAGGACTTCGATCGGCATGGACGCTTCACCGTTGGCGGTCTAGCGGGAGACCCGCGCGAGGTTGGTCGCAACCGACGTCGCGGCAACCGCGACCGTCAGGCAGGCGAAGAAGGCGATCAGCGCCTTGTGGACTTGAGCGGTTCGAGGTCGGCGCCGCGCCCTTGAGGCGGCCCAGCGCAAACGGCCACGCCGCCACCGCGAGCCAGTTGCGGCGCCTCCCGCTCGGACCGAGAGATCGCGCGCAGTGTGCGCGCATAGAACCACGCGCCGGCAATCCAGCTCGCAATCGCACCGGCGAGCGCGAGATAGGCGACGATGGCGGCGAACTGACTCATCGGCTTCAGCCGTAGACGTCCGTATAGAGTTCGGACGGATCCGGCTCCGCATCGTTGATGGCGAATTCGGACGCCTCGTTGACGACGGCGCGGACCTGCGCATCGATCTTCTTCAAGCCGTCCTCGGTCGCGAAGCCCTTGCTTCAGCAGGCGGCTGCGCACCTGCTCGATCGGATCGTGCTCGGTGCGAACTTTGTCGACCTCTTCCTTGCGAACGGTACTTGGCCGGGATCCGACATGGAATGGCCGCGATAGCGGTAGGTCAGCATTTCCAGAATGATCGGACCGTTGCCGTCGCGGCACCATTTCACCGCACGATCGCCGGCAGCCTTGACGGCGCGAACATCCATGCCGTCGACCTGCTCGCCCGGAATATCGTGCGCGGCGCCGCGCTTGCGACAGGTTGGTGTTCGCAGATGCGCGCGCCACCGAAGTGCCCATGCCGTACTGGTTGTTCTCGATGACGTAGATCACCGGCAGCTTCCACAGCTCGGCCATATTGAAGCTTTCGTAGACCTGCCCCTGGTTGGCGGCGCCGTCGCCGAAATAGGTCAGCGAGACGTTGTCGGTGCCGCGGTACTTCGCCGCGAAGGCGAGGCCGGTGCCGAGCGGCACCTGCGCGCCGACGATGCCGTGCCCGCCGAAGAATCCCTTCTCCAGCGAAAACATGTGCATCGAGCCGCCTTTGCCCTTGGAATAGCCGCCGCGCCGCCCGGTCAGTTCCGCCATCACGCCCTTGGCGTCCATGCCGCAGGCCAGCATGTGGCCGTGGTCGCGGTAGCCGGTGATGACCGCATCTCCGGCCTTGATCGCCATCTGCATGCCGACCACCACCGCTTCCTGGCCGATATAGAGGTGGCAAAAGCCGCCGATCAGCCCCATGCCGTACAACTGCCCGGCCTTCTCCTCGAAGCGCCGGATCAGCAGCATGTCGCGGTAGGCCTGAAGCTCCTGTTCCTTGCTGAATTCGGGCACGGTCGGTGCAGCTTCGAGCGCGGGTTCCGCGGCTCCCCGGCGAGCCCCCTGGCTCGCTGGTTTGTTGCTGGCGACGGCCATTTCTCTCCTCGGTGGTGGGAATTTAGCGCGGCGAGCGGCCGCCCTGCCTCAATAGCCGAAATCGGGACGCGGCGAAAGCGCGTGAAGCGCCTAACCGCGTCCGGCAACAGGATTTAGGCAGCCAAAAGTGGGGTTCCCAGTCCCGGCTGCAATGGCACCGACCGCCTGGCTCAGGGCTTCAGGCGGAGCGTCAGTTCGCGGGGATCCGAATAGTTGAGCAGCATGCGGGAGCGCTCGTCCAGCATGTCCGGGTCGAGATTGGCGGTCGCCAGCAGTGAAACGCGCCGCTCCCAGATGATGCGCTGGGCCTTCAGCGCCTCCAGTTCCCGGTTCAATTGCGCCGTCTCCTGGTCGAGGTCCTGCTTGGCCTTCAGGCCGCGGCTGCCCGTATAGGCGTTGACGCCGAAATAGCCGATCACCAGCCCGGCGATCGTGTAGAGCGCGAGCGTGTTGAGTACGTTGCGGAGACGTCTGCTCTTGACCATCCGGCCAACATGCCGGCTGGGCGTTAAGACGACTTTAACGGACTCAGTTTGCGCGCGACGAGGTCAGTGCCGGACGAGCGAGCGGTACTCGTTGAGCAGGAAATTGATCGCCCGCTTGCCCCGGTTGCGCGCGATGCGCAACGGCCCGGAATCGACGAAATAGGTCAGCAGGATCGAGTCCCGCGTCTTGACCTCCGGTCCGATCCGGTCGGCCGAATGCCAGGTGTTGTCGCCAACCGCGAAGGCGTACCCGGTATTCGGCGAAAACTTCATTTGCGTGTGCTTGGGCATGCTGCCGTCGGTCAGCCGGTCGTGGAAGATCGTGCCGATGTGGCTCGTCGAGTTGTCGCTTGGCAGGTAGAGCTGCACCGTGATGCCTTTCCACCGCGTGTCGGTATGCGGCGTAATCAGATAGCCCGGGATGTCGCGCGTCAGGATCGGGATCGGGTACATGCCGACCTTGTCGAAGTCGTCGCCAAACCGGCGTTTGAGGCCCGGCGCGAGTTTCCGCACGAACGCCTGCTTGACCTCGCGCGAGCAGAGCGCCTGTCCGACCTGTTCCCAGACCGCGCGCTTTTCAGCCGGCAGGTGGCGGATGTATTCGGGAAACAGGTCGATCTTGACGCGGGTGTGGGTGCCGTCTTCGAGATCGTGGCCTTTGGCGCGGCCGTGCATCGGCCGGTAGTCGGCCGCTACGGGCATGGCGCGCAGCATCGCCGCGTAGACGTCGTCGGGAAAGACGCGATCGAACACCAGATGAAAGAACGGCGCATTGCTGCTGCTCCCGGCATCGACCGAAGCGGCGACGAAATCGCTGAGGTTGCGCGACATCTGCGCCACGGCGCCCGCTGCAACGCGCTGTCCCTGAACACGAGGCACATCGGCTGAATACGTCATGGTCCGATTCCCATTTTCCATTCTTCAGTGACTATACCGGCCGGGTGTGGCCGTTTCGAGTGCTCAGCGCCGCGCCTTGAGGGCCGTCAGCCCTGCATATTTCGCCTGTGGCCCGAGTTCCTCCTCGATGCGCAGAAGCTGGTTGTACTTCGCGGTGCGGTCGGAACGGGCGAGCGAGCCGGTCTTGATCTGCCCGCAGTTGGTGGCGACCGCGAGGTCGGCGATGGTCGAATCCTCGGTTTCGCCGGAGCGGTGCGACATCACCGCCGTATAGCCCGCCTTGTGCGCCATTTCGACCGCAGCGAGCGTTTCGGTCAGCGTGCCGATCTGATTGACCTTGACCAGGATCGAGTTGCCGACGCCTTTGCGAATGCCTTCGGAGAGCCGCGTCACATTGGTGACGAACAGGTCGTCGCCGACAAGCTGGCAGCGGCTGCCGATCTTGTCGGTCAAGAGCTTCCAGCCCTCCCAGTCGTCTTCCGCCATGCCGTCTTCGATCGATACGATCGGATAGTGCGCGACAAGCCCGGCAAGGTACTCCACCTGCTCCGGGATCGAACGCGATCTGCCTTCGCCTTCGTAGGCGTAGGCGCCATTCTTGAAGAATTCCGTGGCTGCGCAGTCGAGCGCCAGCACGACATCCTTGCCGGCGGCGCAGCCCGCCTTGTCGATCGCCTGCATGACGAAATCGAGCGCGGCGCTGGCGGACGGCAGGTTGGGCGCAAAGCCGCCCTCGTCGCCCACATTGGTGTTGTGCCCGGCCTGCTTGAGCGCGACGCGCAGGGTGTGAAATATCTCCGATCCCATGCGCAACGCCTCGGCGAACGACGTGGCGCCGACCGGCATGATCATGAACTCCTGGAAGTCGATCGGGTTGTCGGCGTGCGCGCCGCCGTTGACGATGTTCATCATCGGCACCGGCAGGAGGCGCGCGCCAACGCCGCCGACGTAGCGATAGAGCGGTGCATCGTGCGAGACGGCGGCGGCTTTGGCCGATGCCAGGGAGACCCCGAGGATGGCATTGGCGCCGAACCGGCTCTTGTTCGGCGTGCCGTCGAGCGCGATCAAGGTCTCGTCGATCTTGACCTGCGCCTCCGCGTCCATGCCGCCGATGGCGTCGAATATCTCGCCGTTGACCGCATCGATCGCCTTGCGCACGCCCTTGCCGAGGTAGCGCTTGCCGCCGTCGCGCAACTCGACCGCCTCGTGCGCCCCGGTCGAGGCGCCGGACGGCACGGCCGCGCGCCCACGCGATCCGTCCTCGAGCACGACATCGACCTCGATGGTCGGATTGCCGCGGCTGTCCAGAATCTCGCGGCCGATGATATCGACAATGGCAGTCATGCAGGGGTCCCGAGCTTTGGTCGGGCTTCTACCCGATTGGCGATGCCTTTGTCATGTCCCGCGGACCTTGCGATCAACCCTGGTTCCGGGCAGAAGCTGGAACATGGCTAAACAACTTCATCATCTCGGCAAACCGAGCCGCCTTCCCGCCTCGCCCGAGGAGGCCGTGCTCGACCGGGTCGCCAATCCGCACGCCGACACCAATTACGTGGCGCGCTTCACGGCGCCGGAATTTACCACGCTGTGTCCGATCACCGGCCAGCCGGATTTCGCCCATCTGGTGATCGACTACGTGCCGGGGAAATGGCTGGTCGAATCGAAGTCGCTGAAGCTCTATCTCGCAAGCTTCCGCAATACCGGCGGCTTCCACGAGGATTGCACCGTCACGATCGGCAAGCGGCTGGCGGCGCTGCTCAAGCCGAAATGGCTGCGGATCGGCGGCTACTGGTATCCGCGCGGCGGCATGCCGATCGACGTGTTCTGGCAGACCGGCCGGCTGCCCGGCGGAGTCTGGCTGCCGGACCAGGGCGTCGCGCCCTATCGCGGGCGGGGCTGAGGCCGCCTCACTCGTTCGAGTGACGGTGACGCAGCAGACGCGAGCAGACGATCCCGATCGTGACCAGCACGGCGGCGCCAATGAACATCGTCGTTTCCAGTCCGCCATGCGGAGAATCCGTAGCCATAGACGATGGGACCGATCGCCTGGCCCAGGAAGAAGAACGTCGAGTGCAGCGACATGGCGGCGCCGCGGGCGGTCTGCGATAGGTCGGTCACGTGAACCTGGATGCAACTGTGAAGCAGGTAGAAGCCGAACCCGAACAGCGAATAGAGCGCGATCTGTGTGACCCACGAGAACTGGAGCGCGATCAGGACCAGCGAAATCGCTGAAAACAGCCCGCCCACGATCATCAGGCGCGGCTCGGTGACGCGGGCGACAATCCAGGGCACCGACAGCGAATAGACGACGCCGCCGAGCGCGAAGCAACCGATCAACAATCCCGCGACGGCGGCGCTCGGCTGGCCGCTGGCGATCAGCAGCAGCGCGACGAACGGAAACAGCCCGTGCACGAAGATCGCTTCGAAGAACACCGAGCCGAAGCAGACCTTGGCGCGCGGGTCGGCAAAGATACCGCGGAAGTTCGCAAGCACCGCCGCACGATTCAATGGCTTGGGTTTGGGGCGCGGGAATCCGCTAAACGCAAAGAATGCAACAAACGTGGTGACGAGACCGAACACCGAGATGATCGCGAATACGCCCGCCAGCCGAACAGATCGCCGATCGCGCCGGCGAACGACGCGCCCAACACGTTGCCGGTGAGCCCGACGGCCAGCAGCCGGCCGATCGCGACCTGACGCTTCTCCACCGGCATGAGGTCGCCGATCAGCGCCATACCGACCGGAAAGATGCCGCCCGCCAATAGCCCAGCCAGGATCCGCATCGCCACCAGCAGTTCGAAGCTGGTCGCCACCGCGCAGACCAGTCCGGCGAGCGAAACGACCAGCAGGCTGACGTTCATCAAGCGGGTCTTGCCGAAAAAATCGGCAATCGTGCCCAGCACCGGCTGAACCAGCGCATAGGGCAACGTGAAGGCGGTCGACAACAACGCGACGGTGTTGGCGTGGACGTGGAGGTCCGCGGCGATCTGCGGGATCACAGGATCGACCGCGCGCGTGAACAGGGTCTGCGCGAAGACCACCAGGGCGACGATTTTCAGGATGGGCGGGATGGCGAAACTCGCTCGATACAGTGTGCGCGCGGCCGCCTTATTGCTTGGCCAGCCGGTCGAATTCCATGAGACGGCGCAACAGCCCATCCATCTCCTTCAGCGGCACCATGTTGGGCCCGTCGGAAGGCGCACGGTCGGGGTCCTGATGCGTCTCGATGAACACGCCGGCGACGCCGACGGCGACCGCGGCACGCGCCAGCACCGGCACGAATTCCCGTTCACCGCCCGACGAGGTCCCCTGCCCGCCCGGCTGCTGTACCGAATGCGTGGCATCGAAGATCACCGGCGCGCCGGTGGTGCGCGCCAGGATCGGCAGCGCATCGCATGTCCGAGACGAGCGTATTGTAGCCAAACGAGGCGCCACGCTCGGCGACCAGCACGTTGCGATTACCAGCGCCGGTGATCTTGGCCACCACGTTCGCCATGTCCCAGGGCGCGAGGAACTGGCCCTTCTTCACGTTGATGACGCGGCCGGTCTTCGCCGCCGCGACGAGCAGATCCGTCTGGCGGCACAGGAACGCCGGGATCTGCAGCACGTCGACCGCCGCGGCGACCAGCGTGCATTGCGCCGCGTCGTGCACGTCGGTGAGCACCGGCACGCCCAGCGATTCCCGGATTTCGGCGAAGATCGGTAGCGCGGCATCGAGCCCGATGCCGCGCGCGCTCCTGGCGCTGGTGCGGTTCGCCTTGTCGAACGAGGTCTTGTAGACGAGGCCGATCCCGAGCCGCGTCGTGATCTCCTTCAGCGCCGTGGCCGTTTCGAAGGCGTGCGCCCGGCTCTCGAGCGCGCAAGGCCCGGCGATCAGCGCAAGCGGAAGCGCGTTGCCAAACCGCACGGCTCCGACGGCAACGATTGGATTGGGCACAGGCTCGGCAGCGACGTTCATAGGGTGCAACCTTGCGCCGCTGGTGTTGACCGGTCAACCGATGCGCGAACATGGGCGATTTCGCCGGCCACATGGGTCGCGTACACCCTCCGGTCGCCACAGGCGACATCTATTTCGTGCTCACCACGGCGCTTCGAATACGAGGGTCGCGCCGCGGGCAGCCGAGGGCGCGACGATTGCGCGCTCCGCGTGGTTGGCAAATTCGATACCGCCCGTGCCCAAGCTTGCCGTCAGCGCCGCACGGTCGCGAACGTGTAGCCGCAGTGCCGCGAAGCGTGCACCCGACGCGACGTCGGGCGGTTCACATCCGAACCGGGCGCGGAATGCGGCGGGAGTTACGACCTCGATATCGCCCCGCGGCGTCGCCGCGCAGAATCCATCTCCGACCACATTCAAAGCGTCCACACCCGTGAAAGCCGCGAGGAAGTCTCGGTGAGCCGCGGGGTCGCGCGAAACCAACACCGCGCCGGCGACACCGTTCACCGAATTGGCGTGTTGCTGAAACGCCGGATTCCAGAAGTTCTCGGGGAAATGCTGCTGGCAGGTCGCGAACCCGACGTCCGCCATCCCGGCGTCGCGCGCAAAGGCCAACGAGAAGCCGACTTTCACTGTCGTCCCGTCGGGACGCCGGCCTTCGCGCTCGAACGAAAGCGCGCTGGATGCGGCGATCCCGGCGACCTGAAATGCGGCCGCATCGGCCGCGGCATCCCGGCTCTCCAGGATCAACATGGACAGTCCCTCCTGACGCGTCAGAAAGGACTGGTTGAACCTGGCGAACAGTTGCGAGAAGCCGTCGGCGCCGAGCTTGTCGGGCTCGGCCATGGTCAGGAGTTCGATGAAAAAGCCGGGAAGCTGAACGAGATGATTTTGCGTCCCCCAGGGATGCCTGTTGCGGGCACCGACCGTGAAGCCAAGCCGCCGATAGAGGTCGGCGGTTGCTTCGAGGTCGCGTACCGCATGGACGACGTGGTCAAGGCCGCCCGGCATCGCACGTCATTTCACCGCCGAGAATGCCGTCGGCTGCAGGAACATGTTGTGGATCGAGGCGACGATCGGCCCGTCCTTTTCGCTCTCCGCGCGCTTCTCGATCCATTCGGGGTCGGTCGCAAACTTGTTCCACTTTTGCTCGCGCTCGGCGAGCAATTCCCAGGCCAGCAGGTAGTGCAGGTCCTGGTTGCCACCGGGACCGACCAGCACGGTCCAAAACCCCGCCTGCCGGATGCCATGGCGCTTCCAAAGCTCAAGCGTGGTGGTTTCGAACCGTTTGAGCAGGGCGGGCAGCCGTCCGGTGACGCAGTGATAGATCCGCAGTTCGTAGATCATGGTCGCCTCTCGTTGAGTACGCGAAGGCGGCCGACGTTAATGGCATCGCGGAGAAAGGCAAACGACTCGATTGCCGCGACCAACTACGGCCTGATGGTCGGATCGACGAGATCGATTTTCGCGCCAGGCGGGAAGCCGAATATCTCCTCGAACTTCTGAGCTCCCAGAATCCTGGCGGCCTCGTCAAACATCCGCTGGTTCTGCGCGTTCAGAGCCTCGGGCGAAAGGGTCGCGCCGGGCGGCTGAATCGCAATGTTACGCTGGGCCTCGACCCGCAACGCCAGCAACTTGGCGAGCGCATCTGGATCGGTGTCGCCCAGCGCCCGCCGGGCGCGCGCTTCAAATTCATCCGGTGGCCCTGCCATGGGAATTCCTCCGGCGGCTGTCACCACCTGCGGCGCGCCGCACGAGCCGATCTTGTTGAGCCAAGCGACATGTTGCAGGCCATAGGTGCCATACACAAAGGTGCTGGCGGCGTAGCCGCGCGCACCCCGCACGGTCATCGGCTGCATTCCGCCGATCCCGGTCGAATAGAGGACCTGATTGGCCAACTGATGGCAAACTCCATCAATCCCGTAGGTGAAGATGGTGCCGCGCGCTGCCGCCACATGTCGTGAGTCGGCGTTCGGCAGCACCAGACACTGCGCGATCGCGAGGTCGCCGACCTGTGTGCCGAGAAAGCCGGTCGGGTCCCCTGGCGTTCCTCCGGTGGGATGAAACGAGCCCCAGCAGTACCAGTAGGATTCGCCCGCTGCGGCCACCTGCTGATCGTTCGGGTAGGCATGCGTCCGATTATCGTAGGTCGTAACCCAGGTATGATCGACCGGCGATCCACTCGTGAAGGCCGGCACCACCCAAGCGAACAGGGGTCGGTTTGGCGCCATGACGTGTCCCTCCACCCGCGGCGCGGGCGAACCAGCGCCCTCCGCGCTCGCGGCGAGGGTAAGATATGAAACTACAACCCAAAATAACAGCCGTCCGGCTTGGCGAGTTGGAGCAAAGCAATGAGACCGCCCCGAACCGGCACTCAAGCAGGGCCGCTAACGGCCCGCGACTTGGATGCCGTCTCCGGCCCCATTCCGGATGTCCTGCAGCGCCTTATCGATGGAGGCACGGTACTGGGCGAGCGGCGGGCGCACGCCGTGCCTGAGCAGCACTTTTCGCACCGCCGGAGAGGCTCCGGTGATGAACAGCTTCATCCCATGCCGTGCCGCCTGACGGCTGGTGCCGTAGATTGTATTCGCCGCGGTCGAGTCCATGAAAGGCACCGCGGAGAGATCAAGGATAAAGGCCTTGCGCTGGTCGGCGATCCGGTCGAGGACGGCCCCGACCGTTGACGCCGCGCCAAAGAAAAATGCGCCGCGGATGCGATAGACCACGACGTTGGGGTCGACCGCGAGATCGGCTTCGTACGGTGCGCGCTCACCCTCGGCGCGGTCCGCCTGATCGTCCACCAACAAGGGCGCACCGCTTTCGACCGTGATCTCGCTCGCCATACGGTTGATGAAGACGACGGCCCCGATCAGGAAGCCGACGACGATGGCCTCCGTAAGGTCGCGGAAAACGGTGAGCCCAAATGTCGTCAGCAGAACGACCGCGTCGCCGCGAGACGAGCGGAGCAGGATCAGGAGTTCGTGCTTCTCCACCATGTTCCAGGCGATGAAGACGAGAACGCCGGCAAGAGCCGCAAGCGGGATGTAGCTGCCGAGCAGCGCCGCCACGATCAGGAACAGCAGCACGAACAGGGAATGGAACATGCCGGAGATCGGCCCGCGGGCGCCGGCGCGCACATTGGTTGCAGTGCGTGCGATCGTTCCGGTCGCGCAGATGCCGCCGAAGAGCGCCGATCCGATATTGCCGATCCCCTGCGCGACAAGTTCGCAATTCGAGCGGTGACGCCGTCCGGTCATGCCATCCGCGACCACGGCCGAGAGCAGCGACTCGATCGAGCCAAGCAGCGCGATCGCGAAGGCATCCGGCAACACGGCCGCGAGCTTCGCGAGATCGAACATCGGCAGGGCCGGTGCCGGCAGGCTGGAAGGAATGCTGCCGAACCGCGTACCGATGGTCTCCGCTGGAAGGCTGAGCGCCCAGGCGGCGAAGGTGGCAACACCGACGGCAATGAGCAGGTTCGGCCATTTCGGCAGGAATTGCTTGAATGCGAGGATGCAAGCCAGCGTCAGTGCCGCCAGAAGGACGGCGCTATAATTGATCGAACTCAACGCCTCACCAAGCGCCTGGAGCTTTGGCAGCATCGGGCCAGGCTCCTTGCCGGGAAGCGTTAGCCCAAACAGATCCTTGATCTGGCTGACCAGAATGATGCCGCCGATTCCGGCCGTGAACCCGACCGTCACCGGATATGGAATGAGCTGCACGTACGTGCCGATGCGCAGAAATCCGGCCGCGATCATCATCACGCCGGCGAGCATCGTGGCGAGGATCAGTCCGTCGACGCCATGCGCCGCTCAATCGTAGCGGCGACGAGCACAATGAAGGCGCCGGCCGGTCCGCCGATCTGAAAGCGGCTGCCGCTGAACAGCGAGATCAGGAAGCCGCCCACGATGGCCGTATAGAGTCCGCGTTCGGGCGACGTGCCCGATGCGATCGCGATCGCCATGGAGAGAGGCAGCGCGACGATCGCCACCGTGAGTCCGGCCAAGATATCGGCTTGAAGATCGCGTCCGCCGTAGCCGTCGCGCAGCACCGTCACGATTTTCGGCGTGAACAACTCCGCGAAGGTCGGATCCTTCGCCGGGCTTACGATGTCGACCCTGCGGTGCATTCGGGCATGGCTGAACGACGTAGAACTAGACGAGGCGAGACTGATCCACCGCCGCGCCGATGAACGACGAAAACAGGGGGTGGGGTTCAAACGGACGAGATTTCAGTTCTGGATGATACTGCACACCGATGAACCAGGGATGGTCCTCGTACTCGATGATCTCGGGGAGCAGGCCGTCCGGCGACATGCCGCAGAAGCGCATGCCGTGCTGCTCCAGCCGGCCCTTGTAGGCGGTGTTGACCTCGTAGCGGTGGCGATGGCGCTCGGAAATCTCAAGCGAGCCATCGTAGATCGCCGAAACCTTGCTGCCACGCTGAAGCACCGCCGGATAGGCGCCGAGCCGCATGGTGCCGCCGAGATCGCCTTCCTTGGCGCGGGTCTCCAACTCGTTGCCTTTCATCCATTCGGTCATCAGGCCGACCACCGGGTCCGAGGTCGGGCCGAATTCGGTCGAGTTGGCCTCGGCAATGCCGCAGAGATTTCGCGCCGCCTCGACCACGGCCATCTGCATCCCAAAGCATATGCCGAAATACGGCACGTCGCGCTCGCGGGCGAACCGGGCGGCACGGATTTTCCCCTCGGCGCCGCGCTGGCCGAAGCCGCCGGGCACCAGGATGCCGTTGACGTGCTCCAGGAACGGCGTCGGGTCCTCGCGCTCGAACACCTCGGATTCGATCCAGTCGAGCTTGACCTTGACCTTGTTGGCGATCCCGCCGTGAGCGAGCGCCTCGATCAGCGATTTGTAGGCGTCCTTCATGCCGGTGTACTTGCCGACCACCGCGATCGTGACGTCGCCCTCCGGATTGCGGATACGCTCGTTGATGAACCGCCAGCGGGCGAGATCGGGCTCGCTGCGCGCTTCGAGGCCGAACGCGGCCAGCACTTCCTGATCGAGCCCGGCCTCGTGATAGGCCTGCGGCACCGCGTAGATGTTGTCGGCGTCGAGTGCCTCGATCACGGCACTTTCGCGCACGTTGCAGAACAGCGCGAGCTTGCGCCGCTCGTCCTTCGGGATCGGCCGGTCGGAGCGGCAAAGCAGGATGTCCGGCTGAATGCCGATCGAGCGCAATTCCTTGACCGAGTGCTGGGTCGGCTTGGTTTTTAGTTCGCCGGCACCGGTAATGAACGGCAACAGCGTCAGGTGGATATAGACCGCGTGTTGGCGAGGCAGTTCGTTGCCCAGTTGCCGGATCGCCTCGAAGAACGGCAGGCCCTCGATGTCGCCGACGGTGCCGCCGATCTCGCACAGCACGAAGTCGTAGCCCTCGTTGCCGTCGAGGATGAAGTCCTTGATGGCGTTGGTGACGTGCGGGAATCACCTGGATGGTCGCGCCGAGGTAGTCGCCGCGCCGCTCCTTGGCGAGGATGTCCTGGTAGATGCGCCCCGTCGTGATGTTGTCGTGCCGGGTCGCCGGGCGGCCGGTGAAGCGCTCGTAGTGCCCGAGGTCGAGGTCGGTTTCGGCGCCGTCGTCGGTGACGAACACCTCGCCGTGCTGGTAGGGCGACATCGTCCCCGGGTCGACGTTGAGGTAGGGGTCGAGCTTGCGCAGCCGGACCTTGTAGCCGCGCGCCTGCAGCAGCGCGCCGAGCGCTGCGGAAGCTAGACCCTTGCCGAGTGAGGAGACCACGCCGCCGGTGATGAAGATGTACCGCGCCATGGGATTTAACGTCTAAACCCGACCGAGCGATTTGACGAGACTCTCGTCGGCTTTCCGCCCCGGCATGCGCAAATCGCATGACGGCGAATTCTCAATACGAATCGAGCGTTTACGGCAACTTGTTGAGACGGGACACGAGCCAGCCATTCGCTGGCCGCATGACCGCTCCACAGGAAGCCGAACGGCCCGTCCTACTGCGACCGCGGGACCTGCGGACCGGCCGGAGGCTGTTCCTGCTGCCGCAATGTATCGAGGACGCCGCCGCTCGTTGGCGCCGGGCTGCCGGGAACCGTAGGCGCGCCGGTCGTGCTGCGGATGATCGTCGTGGGCTTGCGGTCCATGCTCGCCAGGATCGACAGCACCAGACTGGTCGCGAAAAACGATGCGGCCAGGATAGCGGTCGTCGCGGGTCAAGACGTTGGAGGTGCCCCGGCTGGACAGAAAGCCGCCTCCGCCACCCCCGCCGATGCCGAGACCACCGCCCTCCGACTTCTGCAGCAGGACAGCGCCCACGAGCGCAAGAACGATCATTAGGTGAATGACAATAACGACGGTTTGCATGCGGATTTGCTCGAATTTGTGGGCGATCCCGGCTAACGGCCAGAACCCTTCGCCGGTCATATAGGGCGTCGGGGGCGTGTCTACACGCCCGCCCGCCCGATTTCCACCGGCCGGGTGGCACGGTCCTTTTCGTGGGGGATCGAGCCGAGATTAAGGCCCGGAGCCGCTACCGATAGACGCTGGCAATTGCCAGGAAATCGTCGGCCTTCAGGCTGGCCCCGCCGACCAGCGCGCCGTCCACGTTTTCGACCGCCATCAGTTCGGCGGCGTTCGACGGCTTCACCGAGCCGCCGTAAAGGATACGGAAGCCCTCCCCCTCCGCCCCGACCCGCCGGGTCAGATGCCCGCGGATCAGGCCGTGCATCTCGGCGACATCGTCCGGCGTCGGGGTACGCCCGCTCCCGATCGCCCAGACCGGTTCGTAGGCGACCACCAAGTTGCCGGCCAACGCACCGTCCGGCAGCGAACCCGCAAGCTGTCCTTCGACGACGGCCAGGGCGCGGCCGGTGTCGCGTTCAGCCTGCGTTTCGCCGACGCAGACGATCGCCAACAGGCCGGCACGGCGCGCCGCCAGCGCCTTGGCCCGCACGTCGGCGTCGTTTTCCCGGTGATTGGCGCGCCGCTCGGAATGTCCGACGATCACCGCAATGGCGCCGGCATCCTTGAGCATTTCGGCTGAGATATCGCCGGTGAAGGCGCCCGAGCGTTCCGCGTGGCAGTCCTGCGCGCCGATGGCGACGGGGGTGCCCTTCGCGCGGGCTGCGAAGCGCCGCAAGGAGGGTCGCGGGCGGGCAGACCAGAAGGTCGGCCGCCGGGATGTCCCGGGCCCCGCCGATCATGCGCTCAAGCTCGGCCACCGCGGCCTGGAGCCCGTTCATCTTCCAATTTCCCGCCACCAGCGGGCGCCGGCCGCTGCGCATGCGCCTTTCCCGGATTTTTTGTCGCGTGCCAGCCGGTTAGCAGACGCTTGAAGGCCACGCCAGCGCCGTATTTGCCCGGCCTCTAAGCCTGCAAGTTCCGCGGTCGCGTGTTGCGGCTGGGGGTGCCCCTCCCTATGATGCGTGGCCTTTCGTTGGCCGCCGGCCGTCCGGCCTCAAGGCGTTCGATCACAACAGGATGAATCATGCTTCGAGGTCTGCGCAAAGCGTCGTCCAACTGGCTCGGCAAGATCGTCATGGCCGTGGTCGTTGGCGTCCTGGTGCTGAGCTTTGCGGTCTGGGGCATCGGCGACATTTTCCGCGGATTCGGCCGTTCGACGGTCGCGAAGATCGGCAGCACCGAGGTCACGATCGAGCAGTTCCGCACGCTCTACAACGACCGGCTGCAGCAATATGCCCGGCAGCTGGGCCGATCGATCAGCGCCGAGCAGGCCCGTGCGCTCGGCCTCGACCGCATCGTGATCACCCAGTTGATTTCCGACGTCGCGCTCGACGAACGCGCGCGCGCACTGGGACTCAATGTTTCCGATGCCGATGTGATCAAGCGCATCACCGGCGACCCATCGTTCCAGGGCCCCAACGGGCAATTCGACCGCTTCCGCTTCGAGCAGATCATTCGCCAGGCGGGCTATACCGAGGCCCGTTTCGTCAGCGAGCAGCGCCGCCAGATGCTGCGCCGCCAATTGGCCACCACCATCGTCAGCGGCACCATCGTCAGCAAGGCGATGATCGAGGCCGCTAACCGCTATCAGAACGAGCAACGGGCGATCGAATATCTGCTGCTCGATCGGGGCCGGGCCGGCGAGATCGAACCGCCGACGCCGGAGGCGCTGGCGAAATATTTCGACGAGCGCAAAATCCTGTTCCGCGCTCCCGAATACCGCAAACTGATGATCGTCTCGCTGATACCGGCCGAACAGGCGCCCTGGATCGAAATCTCCGACGCCGATCTCAAGGCCGCCTATGAGAGCCGCCGCGCGCGCTACGTCACACCCGAGCGCCGCCATATCCAGCAGATGGTGTTTCCGAACGAGGCCGACGCAAAGGCAGCGGCCGAACGCATCACCAAGGGAGCGACCTTCGCCGAGATCGCCAAGGAACGCGGATTGACTGAAAAGGATATCGACCTCGGCACTCTGACCAAGGCCGCGGTCATCGATCGTGCGGTCGCCGACGCGGCGTTTGGACTGAAGGAAGGTGAGGTCAGCCCGCCGGTGCTGGGCCGGTTCGGCACCGCCATCGTTCAGGTCCTCAAGATCGAGCCGGAACAGGTCCGGCCGTTCGAGGAGGTCACCGGCGAGCTCAGGCGCGAACTGGGCGCGGAGCGCGCCAAAGCCGACATCCTCAAATTCTACGACAAGATCGAAGACGCCCGCACCGATGGCAAGACATTGGCCGAGGCGGCCGAGGCGCTCAAGCTCACGCCCCGCATCGTCGAGGCGATCGACCGGTCCGGCCGCGATCCCTCAGGCATGCCGATCGCCTTGCCCGACCCTCAGCGGCTGCTGCCCGGGGCATTTGCCGCCGAGATCGGCGCCGAGCGCGACCCGCTGCAGTTCGAGGGCGGCTACGTCTGGTACGAGGTGCAAGGGATCACGCCATCGCGCGACCGTCCACTCGAGGAAGTGAAGGAGCAGGTCGAGGCGCGCTGGCGCGAGCAGGAGATCGCCACCCGGCTCAAGGCCAAGGCGACCGAAATCCTCGACAAGCTCAAGGCCGGCACGACGCTTGCCGAGGTCGCCGCAGCCGATTCGATGAACGTCCAGACGCTCGCCGGAATCAAGCGCGCCGACGCTCCGCCTCCGCTGTCGGCCGCGACGGTCGACGCGATCTTCCGCGCCCGCAAAGACCAATTCGGCATGGCCGAAGCCGCGCAGGCTGCCGAACAGATCGTGTTCAGGGTCACGGACATCGTGATCCCGCCGCTCGACATCGCGAGCGAAGAGGCCAAGCGGGCGCAGGAAACCCTCAACCGGTCGGTCACCGAAGACATTTTCAGCGAGTACATTGCCCGTCTCGAACGCGAGTTGGGCGTGACGATTAACCAAAGCGCGCTGAACCAAGTGATCAGCGGCGGAGCCGTCGATACGAATTGATTTCATGCAGATCGAACCGCAGGCAACGGCGTTCGCCAAGCGCTACGCGCGGGGGGAAACCCAGGTGGTCTGGACCACTCTGGTCTCCGACCTCGAAACGCCGGTCTCGGCCTTCCTCAAGATCGCCGACGGACGGCCGCTGAGCTTCCTGCTGGAATTGGTCGAAGGCGGCGCGGTGCGCGGACGCTATTCGATCATCGGGCTGGAGCCGGACGTGGTCTGGCGCACGGTGCGCGGCCGCGCCGAGATCAACCGCTCGGCACGCCATTCGCCGCAGGCCTTCGTGCCCTGCAACGAGGCGCCGCTGTCAGCCCTGCGGGCATTACTGGCCGAGAGCCGGATCGAACTGCCGGAGGTTCTGCCGCCGATGTCGGCCGGCATCTTCGGCTACCTCGGCTACGATATGGTGCGGCAGATGGAGGAATTGCCGCAGCCCAATCCCGATCCGATCGGGATTGCGGACGCAGTGATGGTGCGCCCGACCATCGTGGTGGTATTCGATGCCGTCAAGGATGCGATCACCGTCGTCACGCCGGTGCGACCCGAAAGTGGCACCTCTCCCGACGCAGCCTTCACCCGCGCGAGCGAGCGCCTTTCGGCCGTCGTCGACGCACTGGAGGCACCGCTCGCTCACAGCCCGCCCAATGTGAAGTCCGGCCTGCTGACGGTCTGGCCATCATCCAATACAACGCCCGCCGAATACGAACGGATGGTCAAAGCCGCGAAGGAATACATCGCCGCCGGCGACATCTTCCAGGTGGTGCTGTCGCAGCGTTTCCAGGCGCCGTTCGAACTGCCGCCGTTCGCGCTCTACCGTGCGCTGCGGCGGGTCAATCCCGCACCCTTCCTCTATTTCCTCGATTTCGGCAGCTTCGCGGTCGCCGGCTCCAGCCCGGAGATCCTGGTGCGTTTGCGCGAGGGGACCGTGACGATCCGGCCGCTCGCCGGAACGCGGCCGCGCGGCGCCACGCCGCACGAAGACGAAGCGCTCGAAGCCGAATTGCTGGCGGACCAGAAGGAGCGCGCCGAGCATCTGATGCTGCTCGACCTGGGCCGCAACGACGTCGGCCGGGTCGCGCGCACCGCGACCGTGAAGGTCACCGATCAGTTCTTCATCGAGCGATTCAGCCAAGTCATGCACATCGTCTCGAACGTCGAGGGCAAACTCGACACCAAATACGATGCCCTCGATGCGCTTGCCGCCGGCTTTCCGGCCGGTACGGTTTCGGGCGCGCCGAAGGTGCGGGCGATGCAGATCATCGACGAACTGGAGAAGGAGAAGCGCGGCCTCTACGCCGGCGCCGTCGGCTACTTCTCGGCCGCTGGCGAGATGGACACCTGCATCGTGCTGCGCACGGCGCTGATCAAGGACGGCGACGATGTATGTGCAGGCCGGCGCCGGCATTGTCGCCGACTTCGAACCCGAAGTCCGAGCAGCAGGAATGCGTCGACAAGGCCAAGGCCCTGTTCCGGGCCGCCGAGGAGGCCAAGCGCTTCGCCAGCGCCGCCCGGCGGGGCCAGTGAGGCTTCTTGACCCCCTCTGGACCCCCGTCTAAGACCTTGAGCGGGCAAGAAAACGGGCGGCCATGATCGTCCTGATCGACAATTACGACAGCTTCACCTTCAACCTGTTCCATTATCTTGGGGGCTTGGGGGCGGACGTGGTCGTGCATCGCAACGACAAGATCGGAGTCGACGACGTAATTGGGCTCGATCCCGATGCGGTCGTGCTGTCGCCCGGCCCCTGTACGCCGAACGAAGCCGGCATCTGCCTCCGCCTGATCGACAAGGCCGCCGCGACCGTGCCGATCCTCGGCGTTTGCCTTGGGCATCAGGCGATCGGCCAGGCCTTCGGCGGCAAGGTGGTGCGCGCGCCGGCGCCGGTCCACGGCAAACTGTCGGAGATCAAGCACCACGGCGAGAGCGTCTTCCACGGCATCAACGGGCCGTTCAAGGCCACGCGCTACCACTCGCTCGTGGTCGAACACGACACCTTCCCGGCCGACCTCCGGGTCACCGCGGAGACCGACGACAAACTGGTCATGGGACTGGCGCACCGCAGCCTCGCCATTCACGGTGTGCAATTCCATCCGGAGAGCATCGCGTCCGAACACGGCCACCTGATGCTGCGTAATTTTCTCGACATCGCTGCGGTGTGGAACACCTCGACCGGCCGGCGCCCGGCCGGCCATCTGGCAACTCGCCGCGTCCTTTGAAGGGGCGAATGTGACCGACGATTTCAAAGGACTGATCGCCAAGGCCGCGACCGGCGCGACGCTGACGCGCGAAGAAGCCGCGCGCGGCTTCGATCGCATGATGTCGGGCGAAGCGACGCCGTCGCAGATGGGCGGTCTCTTGATGGCCCTGCGCGTGCGCGGCGAGACGGTGGAGGAGATCACCGGCGCGGTCACCACCATGCGGGAGAAGATGCTCCGCGTCGCGGCGCCGCCCGACGCCGTCGACGTGGTCGGCACCGGCGGCGACGCCTCCGGCTCGTTCAACATCTCGACTTGCGCAGCCTTCATCGTGGCTGGCGCCGGCGTTCCGGTCGCCAAGCACGGCAACCGCGCGCTCTCGTCGCGTTCCGGCGCCGCCGATGTGCTGGCGGCGCTGGGGGTCAAGATCGAACTGTCGCCGGAGGACGTCGGACGCTGTATCCGCGACGCCGGCATCGGTTTCATGTTCGCGCCGGCGCACCATCCGGCGATGAAGAATGTCGGCCCGACCCGGGTCGAACTCGGCACGCGCACGATCTTCAACCTGCTTGGCCCGTTGTCCAATCCGGCCGGCGTCAAGCGGCAGATGGTCGGCGTCTTCTCCCGGCAATGGGTGGAACCGCTCGCCCAGGTGCTGAAGAATTTAGGGTCCGAGAGCGTCTGGGTCGTGCACGGCTCGGACGGGCTCGACGAGATCACCACCTCCGGTCCCACCTATGTGGCGGCGCTTGAAAACGGCGCCGTCCGCAGTTTCGAGATCGCACCCGAGGACGTCGGCCTGTCACGCGCCAAGCCCGAGGCCCTGCGGGGCGGCGACGCCGATCACAACGCCCGGGCCTTGCTCGATGTGCTCAAGGGCAAGAAGGGCGCATTCCGCGACGTCGCCATCCTCAACGCGGCCGCCGGGCTGGTGGTCGCGGGGCGCGCGCAGCACCTCAAGCAAGCGGTCGCCCTCGCGGCCAAGTCCGTCGACTCCGGCGAAGCGGAAAGCCGCCTCGACCGCTTGATCGCGGTCTCAACTCACTAACGGGCGTGGAATGGCCGATATCCTCAGCAAGATCGAGGCTTACAAGCGGGAAGAGATCGCGGCGGCGAAGCGTGCGCAGCCTCTCGCCAGCATCCAGGCCGCGGCCAACGCCGCCCCTCCCCCGCGTGGCTTTGTAAGCGCGATCGAACGCAAACTCGCGGCCGGTGACTACGCGTTGATTGCCGAGATCAAGAAGGCCAGCCCCTCGAAGGGCCTGATCCGTGCCGACTTCGATCCGCCGGCGTTGGCGCGCGCCTACGAACAGGGCGGCGCCGCCTGCCTTTCGGTGCTGACCGACACGCCGTCGTTCCAGGGCAAGCCCGAATATCTCGCCGCGGCGCGCGCCGCGACAGCGCTGCCGGTGCTACGCAAGGACTTCATGTACGACACCTACCAGGTCGCCGAGGCACGCGCCTGGGGCGCCGACTGCATCCTGATCATCATGGCGGCGGTCGACGATCGTGTTGCGCAAGGATCTCGAAGACGCGGCGTTTGCCTTCGGGATGGACGTGCTGCTTGAAGTGCACGATGAGCAGGAACTCGAGCGTGCGCTGCGCCTTCGTTCGCGGTTGATCGGCGTCAACAACCGCAACCTCAAGACGTTCGAGACCGCGCTCGGCACCAGCGGACGCCTCGCGGCGGGAATCCCGAGCGACCGCATCGCGGTCGGGGAAAGCGGCATCTTCACGCCGGCCGATCTCGAATATCTCGCCGGTGTCGGCATCCACACGTTCCTGGTCGGCGAAAGCCTGATGCGCGAGCGCGACGTCGCGGCCGCCACGCGCGCCCTGATCTCGCGACCGCATCGCCGGCTCGGCGCCGCGGAGTGAAGCGGTGGCGCGCGTCCGCAAGCTCACGCATCTCGGCAAGCACGGCGAAGCCCATATGGTCGACGTCTCGGCCAAGGCTGCGAGCGCGCGCGTCGCCGTTGCCGAGGGCCGCGTGGTGATGAGTCAGCCGACCTTCGACCTCGTGCTCGCTGGCAATGCCAAGAAGGGCGACGTCCTGGGCGCGGCCCGGCTTGCCGGCATCATGGCGGCGAAGCGCACCCACGAACTGATCCCGCTGTGCCATCCGCTCGCCTTGACCCAGGTCACAGTCGATATTGTCCCTGACCGTAAACTGCCGGGATTCACCGTGCGGGCGTCTGCTGGCGTGACCGGCCAGACCGGCGTCGAGATGGAGGCACTCACCGCAGTGTCGGTCGCTTGTCTGACGATCTACGACATGGTCAAGGCGGTCGAGCGCGGTATGCGGATCGAGGGCATCCGCCTGGTGGAGAAGCGCGGCGGCAAGTCCGGCCACTATCGCGCAAAGGAGTGAGAGCGTGGCGCTGATGTCGGTTGCGGAGGCCTCCGCCCGCGTGCTCGCGGGAGCAGTGCCGCTGCCGTCTGAAACCGTGCCGCTCATGGACGCCTGCGGCCGCGTCTTGACGGCCGATCTCGCCGCCTCGCGGACGCAGCCGCCTGAGGCACTCTCCGCAATGGACGGCTATGCCGTACGATCGTCCGATGTCGCCACCGTTCCGGTGCGGCTCAAGATCATCGGCGAAGTCGCGGCCGGGCACCCGTTTCCAGGCGCGGTCGGTGCCGGCGAGACGGCCCGCATCTTCACCGGCGGAGTGCTGCCGCCGGGCGCCGATACGATCGTCATCCAGGAAAACACGGTGCGCGAGGGCGATGCCGTGCTGGTGAATGCCGGTGCCGGCAAAGGCAAGCACGTGCGCATCGCCGGCCTCGATTTCGCGCGCGGGGATGTCCCGCTGCGGGCGGGCCGCCGGCTCAGCGAGCGCGACGTTGCGCTTGCCGCCGCCATGAACCACCCGACCGTACCGGTTCACCGCCGCCCGAAGATCGCGGTGCTCGCGACCGGCGACGAACTGGTGATGCCCGGGACCGTCCCGGGGCCGGGTGAGATTGTTTATTCCAACGGCTTTGCCACCATGGCGCTCGCCCGCCGGGAAGGCGGCGATATCCTCGATCTTGGCATTGCACCCGATCGCGTCGATGACACCGTCGCCGCCGTGCGACGTGCCCGCGCAGCGAACGTCGACATCCTGGTCACCTCCGGCGGCGCCTCGGTCGGGGAGCACGATCTCGTGCAGCAGGCGCTCGCTTCCGAGGGTCTTGAGCTTTCGTTCTGGCGCGTGGCGATGCGTCCCGGGCGGCCGGTAATGCACGGCAGGCTGGGCGACATGCACGTGCTCGGGCTCCCGGGTAATCCGGTCTCAGCCTACGTCTGCTCGATCCTGTTCATGGTGCCGCTCATCCGGCGGCTGGTGGGACGGCAGGACGCCGGCGTACGGGAGGAGGCCGCGGTGCTCGGCTGCGATCTTCCCGCCAACGACGAACGCGCCGACTACCTGCGGGCGACCCTGACCACCGGCCCTGACGGTGAGGCCATCGCGACGCCCGCGCCCATTCAGGATAGCTCCATGCTGGTTCCGCTCGCATTGGCCGATTGCCTCGTGGTGCGCGAACCGCACGCTCCTGCCGCCAAGGCCGGGAGCCGCTGCGCAATCGTTAAGCTCGGCCTTTAGCGCTCTTTCGCATTGTTCACGTGAAATTAAATGGTTGCGGAACACATATCGAACAGATAGTGTCTGTTCATGATTTGTTTCGGGCGAGTCTGATGGGCCGCCCGGCAGCCGGGGAAAGAACCGAATGCTGACCCGCAAGCAGTTCGAGCTTCTGCGCTTCATCAACGAACGGCTGAAGGAGGCCGGCGTTCCGCCATCGTTCGACGAGATGAAGGACGCACTCGACCTGCGATCCAAGTCTGGCATTCATCGGCTGATCACGGCTCTGGAGGAGCGCGGCTTTATCCGCCGGCTGCCCAACCGGGCCCGCGCCATCGAGGTCATCAAGCTTCCCGAATTCGGTCGCCCAGGGCGTCGGGAGCAAGCCGCACGCGCGGTTTCACCCCCAGCGTGATCGAGGGCAACCTCGGCCGGGTTCGCACCGCCTCCGAGGACGAAAGCGGACGGCCGGTTGCGGTGCCGGTCATGGGGCGCATCGCCGCCGGCACGCCGATCGAGGCGATCCAGTCCAGAACCCACGTGGTCAACGTACCGCCCGAGCTTCTCACGTCGGGCGAGCATTTCGCGCTCGAAGTCCGCGGCGATTCAATGATCGATGCGGGCATCCTCGATGGCGATACCGCGCTGATCAAGAAGACCGAGGCCGCCGACACCGGCGACATCGTGGTCGCGCTGATCGACGAGGAGGAAGCGACGCTGAAGCGCTTCCGGCGGCGCGGCGCATCGATCGCGCTCGAGCCGGCGAACACCTCCTACGAGGTCCGTATTCTCCCGCCCAACCGCGTGCGCATTCAGGGCAAGCTGGTCGGGCTGTTCCGGCGCTACTGACGCGACCGCGCTCCCTCCCCGCCGCCTGATCATTCGGGCGCCGGCGCGCATGTCATAGCGGATCAGTCGCCGGGCTCCAGATCGTCGACGTTCGGCGTCGCGTCGCGCGGCTGCGTGCGCGCGGCGCTCGGGCGGCTCGGCTCGTCCATCCTCCGGGCGCGCGGGCGCCCATGGCCGGTCATAGCCGGGCGGCCGCGCAAACAGTCATCTCGAACCCCTCCCCGACGCGTCGGAGCGTCACGGCGCCGGTTCGGCGCCATGCCTGTCGGTCGATCACCAGCGCGCTGCATCCCGGCGGCGCGTCGCGCACACTCAGCACCACGGCGGCGCGCCGGCAGTCCTCCGCGAACGCTTCGACCGTGTTGGCGATGGCGATCAGTCGAATTGTCGGCAAGCCTCGCGACGCAACCGGCGCGCGTCGCACCGGATGCCGTCACTCAGCGACTTGTCCTTGGGATCGCGCGCGGTCGGCATCGGCCATCGAGCCAGTCGCGGAAGGCGAACGTGTCGCTGCCCGATTTGATCATGGCAAGCCGCCCGCCCGGCGGTGCGGATCGCGAAGGCGCGTTCCCTCCGGCGCCACCAGTACGTCTGGCTGCGGCGTCTGCACCGCCAGGACGGTGGCCCAGCCGATAAGCGCCAGGCCGGTCAGACGCAGCGGCGTTTTCAGCAGGCAAAGCAGTACCAGGCCCGCCGTCCCGATGAGCAGCGGGCCGATCCCGAAGGCGGCCATCCGGCCGACCGCGCCCGGAAGACTGGTGACCCACAAGCGCGATCGCGACCATCCACTCGATGCCCATGCCCATCAGCTTCCAGCAGTAGCTATCGAGCCCGAACGGCAGCGCGATCACGCCGAGGATTCCCGTCGGCATCACCCAAGCCGAGACGACTGGCATCGCCAGCAGGTTCGCGAGCACGCCGTAGGAGGAAATGCGATGGAAGTGATAGGCCACATAGGGGATCGTGGCCGTTCCTGCGAGCAGCGACACGATGATCAGTCCCGGCGATCTCGCGACCGCCCCAGAGCGCGATGCGCGCGCCGATCGGCGTGTCGGCGCTGCGGCTCATCCAGGGCAATCCCTGTTGATAGCCTGCGACCAGCGCAAGGGTGGCAGCAAACGACATCTGGAAGCTGGGATGAACGATCGCCTCGGGTGCGAGCAACAGCACGCCGAGCGCCGCCACCATCAACGTGCGAACCGTGAGGGTTTGACGATCCACCATCACGCCGACGAGCACGATCGCGATCATGATGAACGACCGCTGAGTGGCGACTTCGGCGCCCGACAGCACCAGATAGAACGCCGCCGCGCACAGCGCCGCGAACGCCGCCCATTTCTTGATCGGATGCCGACCGGTGAACGCACGCAGCAGCGCGAACGACGCTCGCAGGACGAAGAAGATGATGCCGGCGACGAGCGCCATGTGATAGCCGGAAATCGACAAGATGTGGCCGATCCCCGACGCGTACATGGCGTCGAACACCGGCGCCGACAGTGCATCGCGCTTGCCGGTGATCAGCGCCGACGCGATCGCTCCGGCGTCGCCCGGCACGACGGCGCGGATGCGCTTGTCAATCGCCTCGCGCATACCATCGATTGCGGCGGCATAGCGCAGATAGAAGGTCGGCGCCTTGTCGGCCTCCGCCAGCCGGATGCGGCCAAGCACGAAGCCCGACGCGCCGATGCCCTGAAAATACAGGTCGCGGGCGAAGTCGTAGCCGCCGGGTCGCAATGGCGAGAGCGGTGGGGAGAGCCGCGCCTTGAACTCGACGAAGCTGCCGACCGCCGGCGCCGTACCCTTGCGGACCGATACGCGCACCCGCTCGAGCGCCTCGTCGAGGCGCGGGCCCGCGATACGCGTGACCCGCACGACGATGCGGTCGGAGCGCTCGCGCTCTTCGCGCACCTCCACGAAGCCGGCGACGTCGGCGCCCCAAACCGGCGCAGAAAGCACCGGATGGGCGACGATGGCGCGCTTGGCGGTGGCGGCGCTGAAGCCAGCCGCCATCGCGGCAACGCCAACCATGATGGGGAAAGCCACTGGGCGGTTGCGCGTCAGTCCGGCGAAGACGATGGCGGCGGCGAGCAGGCTCGGTCCCGCCCAAAGCGCCGGCTCCCGGTCGGCCGCGAAGTACACGATGATGCCGACGCCGAACCCCACGGCGAGCCATGGCGCCAGGAGGCCCGGTCCGGTCTCGACGAGCGCCCAGGCCCGCATTGCCGCGCAGCACTCGCCAGAAGCCCGGCCCAGCGATCAAACCACGGCGGCGAAAGTCGCCGGCCGGCGGCCGTCCCAAGGCCGCCATACGGCGCTCCCGCTCACGCGGCTTGATCGGCTCGACCATGCGCGGCAGCCCCTTACGCCTGCAACTGGCGCGCGCATGGTACACTGGCACGGCCCGACGGAAAGCCACCAGATGACAGTTGGGGATTGCGGTCAGCCCGCGCCGGGTATCGGCTCGAACGAACGGAGTGTTTCCCATGACGCCGCGCGCATCTTTCCTTTTCCTCATCGCTGCTTTGCTGGGGCCGTCGTGGGTGTCTGCCGCAGGCGCGCAGGCGCCGCGCCAGGGGTGCGAGGTCATCGTCTATTGGGATACCGACTATGGCGGCGATCTTTGGGGGACGAAGCGGGACCAAGTAAACGTGGCGCAGTTCGGGACCTGGAACGATCAGATTTCCTCAATCCACGTTGTCGCCGGCATTTGGGAGTTCTTCGAGCACAGCCACTACCAGGGCGCAGTGATGAAGGTGGGTCCGGGCGGCTACATGCTCGATAGCACGTGGAACGACACCATCAGCTCGTTCCGCTGCATCGAAGCCGCGCAATCGACCCGATAATCAATTGTACGCGTTTGACGCGGACGGCCGCGCTTGCAGTCAGCCCTTGCCCGAGACTTTGGCCCAGGTGTCGCGCAGACCGACGGTGCGGTTGAACACCAGCTGCCCGGGCGTGCGCTCGGCGTCGCGGCAGAAATAGCCCTGCCGCTCGAACTGGACCGCATCGTCCGCGTTGGCGCCCGCCAGCGCCGGCTCGACCCTCGCATCCGGCGAGCACTTCGAGCGAGTTCGGATTGAGGTCGGCGACGAAGTCGGCGGCGTTCGGATCGGGCCGGGTGAACAGCGGATCGTAGAGCCGGACCTCCGCCGGCACCGCGTGCGCGGCCGAGACCCAGTGCAGCGTCGCCTTCACCTTGCGCCCGTCCGGCGCGTTGCCGCCGCGCGTCGCCGGATCATAGGTGCAGCGCAGCTCGACGACCTCGCCCGCCGCGTCCTTCACCACCTCGCGGCAGGTGATGAAATAGGCGTAGCGCAGCCGCACCTCGCTGCCCGGCGAGAGGCGGAAGAACTTCTTCGGCGGGTTCTCCATGAAATCGTCGCGCTCGACGTAGAGCTCGCGCGAGAACGGGACGCGGCGCGTGCCGGCGCGCGGGATCGTCCGGGATGATTGACCGCTTCGAGCTCTTCGCTCTGGCCCTCCGGATAGTTCTCGATCACGACCTTCAGCGGCCGCAGCACGGCCATGCGCCGCAGCGCGGTCTTGTTCAGGATCTCGCGGATCGAGAAGTCGAACATCGCGACATCGACGACGCTGTTGGCCTTGGCGACGCCGATGCGCTTGACGAAATCGCGGATCGCCGCCGGCGGCACGCCGCGGCGGCGCAGCCCGGCAAGCGTCGGCATGCGCGGATCGTCCCAGCCGTCGACATGGCCGTCGCGCACCAGCTCGGTCAGCACGCGCTTCGACAGCACCGTGTAGGTGAGGTTGAGCCGCGCGAACTCGTACTGCCGCGGCCGCGACGGGACCGGCAGGTTGTCGAGGAACCAGTCGTAGAGCGGCCGATGGTCCTCGAATTCGAGCGTGCAGATCGAATGGGTGATGCCCTCGATCGCGTCCGACTGGCCGTGCGCGAAATCGTAGCTCGGATAGATCGACCAGGCCGTGCCGGTGCGCGGGTGGGTCGCATGCAGGATGCGGTAGAGCACCGGGTCGCGCAGGTTGATGTTGCCGGACGCCATGTCGATCTTGGCGCGCAGCACGCGCGCGCCGTTCGGAAATTCGCCGGCCCGCATGCGGCGGAACAGATCGAGATTCTCCTCGACGGTGCGGTCGCGGAACGGGCTGTTGCGGCCCGGCTCGGTCAGGGTGCCGCGGTTGGCGCGCATTTCCTCCTGCGACTGGTCGTCGACATAGGCCTTGCCGGTCCGGATCAGATGCTCGGCCCAAGCGTAGAGCTGCTCGAAATAGTCGGACGCGTGATAGAGGTGCTTGCCCCAGTCGAAGCCGAGCCAGCGCACGTCGCGCTCGATGGCGTCGATATATTCCTGCTCCTCCTTGGTCGGATTGGTGTCGTCGAAGCGCAGGTGGCAGCGCCCGCCGAACTCCTCGGCGATCGCCGAAATTGAGGCAGATCGACTTGGCGTGGCCGATATGCAGGTAGCCGTTCGGCTCCGGCGGGAAGCGTGTGACGACCGTCTTGTGCCGTCCCGACGCCAGATCGGCCGCAACGATGTCGCGAATGAAATCGCGACTTTCGGCGACCGCCGCTTCATTGATTGTCATTCTGCGCTTTCCGTGGCCATGCTTGCTGGCGGGTCCGCCGCTATCTGCCAAATATGTGCCCATCGGCCAAGTGTGAATTGCCGCTCGCACCGGTTCTCGGGCTTGTGTTAGAGGTCGGACAACCTCGTTTGCTGTCCCTTGGAGCCTATGTCCGACCCCGTCGTTACCCGTTTCGCCCCCTCGCCCACCGGCTTTCTCCACATCGGGGGAGCGCGAACGGCCTTGTTCAACTGGCTTTATGCACGCCACTACGGCGGCAAGATGCTGCTGCGGATCGAGGATACCGACCGCGAGCGTTCGACCAAGGCCGCTATCGACGCCATCCTGGATGGATTGTCCTGGCTCGAGCTCGGCTGGGATGGCGACGTCGTCTACCAGTTCACGCGCGCCGGCCGTCATCGCGAGGTTGCCGAGGAACTGCTGGCCAACGGCATGGCGTACCGGTGCTACGCGACGCCCGAAGAGCTTACGGAGATGCGCGAGCGGGCGCGCAAAGAGGGCCGGTCCAAGCTCTACGACGGCCGTTGGCGCGATCGCGATCCGGGCGATGCGCCGCCCGGCGCAAAGCCGGCGATCCGCCTCAAGGCGCCGCTCACCGGCGAGACCGTCGTCGAGGATCAGGTGCAGGGCCGCGTCACCTGGCAGAATGAGAATCTCGACGACCTCGTGCTGCTGCGCTCGGACGGCAACCCAACTTATATGCTGGCTGTGGTGGTCGACGACCATGACATGGGTGTTACTCATGTCATCCGCGGCGACGACCACCTGACCAATGCCGCCCGGCAGACCCAGATCTACCAGGCGCTCGGCTGGAAGGTGCCGGTCATGGGGCACATTCCGCTGATCCACGGGCCGGACGGCTCGAAGCTTTCCAAGCGCCACGGTGCGCTGGGGATCGATGCCTACCGCGCCATGGGCTACCTGCCGCCCGCGATGAGGAACTATCTCGTCCGGCTGGGATGGGCGCATGGCGATCAGGAGATCTTCTCAACCGAGGAGATGATCGCCGACTTCGACCTGCCGGCCATCGGCCGGTCGCCCGCCCGCTTCGACTTTGCCAAGCTCGAAAGCCTCAACGGCCATTACATCCGGCAAACCCCCGACGCCGAGTTGCTGGCCGAGATCGAGCGCGTGCTGCCGCATATCGCCCGTGGGGGGGAGCTCGCCGCGAAACTTACGCCGGAGCTGCGTGCCAAGCTTCTGTCGGCGATGCCCGGTCTCAAGGAGCGCGCCAAGAACCTGGTGGATCTGGTGGAAGGCGCAGCCTTCATGTTTGCCGACCGTCCGCTGCCGCTCGACGACAAGGCCACAGCGGTGATGACAGGAGAAGCCCGCAGCCTGCTAAGCGAACTGTCGGAGTCGCTGCGCGCCGTGGAGCCGTGGAACGCCGCTGCGACCGAGCAAGTAGTCAGGGGGTTCTCCGATCGCAAGGGCGTCAAGCTCGGTGGGGTCGCGCAGCCGTTGCGTGCGGCCTTGACCGGCAAGACAACGTCCCCGCCGATCTTCGATGTCCTGGAGGTTCTGGGAAAGGGCGAGAGCCTCGCCCGGATTGACGACGTCGTCTCGCCGATCGCACCGCGCTAATTCCGGCCCGACGCTTGTATCTTAATTGCTGCCCCCAGGCTGACGAGCGCCCGAACCAAACCAAGCCCGTTCGCGCTCCGCAACGCAGGGCCTATGGCGCTCCATCTTGCAGTGCACACTAGGATGGGCTACCCAAACTCAGCCTCCCCGCGGGCTTGATGATACCACCAGCCGTGTTGGACCGCCGCAGCGGGCATGCGGTCCGCCGGGCGACGCTACGAGGACACGATCATGGATGCGAAGACCGGCGCCAATATCAAGACGGGCAAGTTCAGCATCGGGGGCAAGGACCATACGTTCCCGGTTTACGAGGGGTCGATCGGCCCCTCGGTGATCGACATCGGCAAGTTCTACGCCGAGACCGGGATGTTCACCTACGATCCCGGCTACACCTCGACTGGAAGCTGCGAGTCCAAGATCACCTACATCGACGGCGACGAGGGCATTCTGCTCTATCGCGGCTATCCGATTGAACAACTCGCCGAACACGGCGATTTCCTCGAGACCTGCTACCTCCTGCTCTACGGCGAGCTGCCGACCGCCGCCCAGAAGGCCGATTTCGACAATCGTGTCACCCGCCACACAATGGTGCACGAGCAGATGAACCGCTTCTACGGCGGCTTCCGGCGCGACGCGCATCCGATGGCGGTGATGACCGGCTGCGTCGGCGCACTCTCGGCCTTCTATCATGACTCGACCGACATCTCCGACCCGTATCAGCGCATGGTCGCGTCGATCCGGATGATCGCCAAGATGCCGACGCTCGCAGCGATGGCGTACAAGTATTCGATCGGCCAGCCGTTCGTTTATCCGAAGAACGATCTCGACTACGCCACCAACTTCCTGCGCATGTGCTACGCGGTACCATGCGAGGAGTATAAGCCGAACGAAGTGCTGGCCCGCGCCATGGACCGCATCTTCATCCTGCACGCCGACCACGAACAGAACGCGTCGACCTCGACCGTGCGGCTTGCCGGTTCCTCCGGCGCCAATCCGTTCGCCTGCATCGCGGCGGGCTGCGCTTCGCTGTGGGGTCCGGCGCACGGCGGCGCGAACGAGGCCGCACTCAACATGCTGGCCGAGATCGGCAAGGTGGAGCGCATTCCAGAATACATCCGGCGCGCCAAGGACAAGAACGACAGCTTCCGCCTAATGGGCTTCGGCCACCGGGTCTACAAGAACTACGACCCGCGCGCCAAGATCATGCAGAAGACCTGCCACGAGGTCTTGAGCGAGATCGGCGTGAAGGACGATCCGTTGCTCGACGTCGCGCTCGAACTCGAGCGGATCGCGCTGCACGACGAGTATTTCATCGAGAAGAAGCTCTATCCGAACATCGACTTCTATTCGGGCATCACGCTGAAGGCGATGGGCTTCCCGACGACGATGTTCACCGTGCTGTTCGCCGTCGCCCGCACGGTCGGATGGATCTCGCAGTGGAAGGAAATGATCGAGGATCCGCACCAGAAGATCGGCCGCCCGCGGCAGCTCTACACCGGCGCGCCGCCGCGCGACTACGTGCCGATCTCGCGGCGGAAATAATCGCCCACTCGATCGATAGGCCAACCCTCTCCACGGTCATTCCGGGTCCGGCCGCAAGGCCCGAGCCCGGAGTCCAGGCCGATGTCCTAGATGGATTCCGGGCTCGCGCTTACGCGCGCCCTGGAACGACTGTGCGCTTTGCGGCTTCCCGCGCCGCGACTTCCATCACGATCTCGGCGGCGCGCGTGGCGGGCGCCGACTTGCCGATCTGCATGATGTCGTCGAGGCGGGAGAAGGCCTCGACTTGGCGCCGCCGTTCGGGTGTGTCGGTCAACAGCGGAATGAGCGCGTTCGCGAGATTGTCGGCGGTGCAGTCTTCCTGGAGGAATTCCGGCACGGCGTTCTCGCCCAGTACCAGATTGGCAAGGATAACCGACGGCAGCCGGTTCTTGATCGGCCGGCCAATCAGGGTTTCGAGAGCCGAGACCCTGTAGGCCGTCACCATCGGCACGCCGGAAAGTGCGAGTTCGAGCGTCACGGTACCGGATTTCGCCAGGGCCACGCGGGCGACCCGAAAGGCCGCGCGTTTCTCCGCAACGTCGACGACGATGCGCGGCTTGACTGCCCACGAAGCCGTTTTCTCAGCCACGCGCTCCGCCAAACGGGGCGTGGTCGGCAGCACGATCTCAATCGCGCCGACCTTAGCGGCGACACGGGCGACCGTTTCCTCGAAGGTCGTCATGAGGCGTTGGATTTCACCGCTGCGGCTTCCCGGCAAAACCAGCAACACCGGCGGAGAGGCGAGCCGTCGCTGCGCCTCATCGGCATTCGGCCGAAGCTCCGCGACCTCCTGCGTCAAGGGATGCCCGACATAGCTGCACGGCGGCCCGCCAAGGCGACGATGCACGTCCGGTTCGAATGGCAGCAATGCGAGAATATGGTCGACGTAGATGCGCATCTTGCGGGCTCGCCCTGGCCGCCATGCCCAGACCGAAGGTGATACGTAGTCGACAATCGGAATGTCCGGCGCCACTGCCCTCACCCGGCGTGCAACCCGCTGCGTGAATTCCGGACTGTCGATAATCACCAGCACGTCCGGCCTCGCCGCAACGACTGCGTCCACGGTCTCGCGGATGCGCCGCAAAATCGCGGGCAGACGCCGCACGATCGCACTGAAGCCGATGATCGAAAGCTCTTCGATCGGAAACCGGCTCGTCAGCCCTTCGGTCGCCATGCCGTGGCCGCCGACCCCGGCGAAACGGACCTGCCCGCCGGTTTGTTCTTTCAGTGCTCGCATCAACGCAGTGCCAAGGCGATCCCCAGATTCCTCGCCAGCGACCAGAAAGGCGTTCAGCACGCGCGACGCGCCCGCAACCGGCGCGACAGGCTTCATTGCGGCGCCGTCTCGTCGCGCACGCCGACCACGAACAGATTGGCACGGTCGGCCATCTCGGCGATGCGATCCGGCTCGGCCATGATCGCACTCCCCGCCACCACCGCGATGCCGTTCAAGCCGGCATTGATGGCGCTGTCGATCGTCTTGGGACCGATCGAAGGAAGATCGATGCGGCGGTCCTGGTCCTGCTTGGGTGCCTTCACGAGCACGCCAGTGCCCGCGGGAATCCGAACTCGGCCGCTGCGGCGCACGTCGGCGAAACGCGCGAGCATATGATCGGTACCCTCGGCGGCTTCCACGCCCAGGATGCGGTTCTGGGCGATGACCACGGCCTGACCGACGTCGAACGGGCCGGTCGCCCGCAGGAATTCGAGCCCGCGCTGGATGTCGGCGAGATCAGCGGGGCTCGGCCGGTTGCGGCCCAATGGCCCCTCCGGCATCAAGATGCTGGGGGCAACCTCATGCGCGCCGACGACGTTGAAGCCGCGCTCCTCGAAGATATTGACGATGCCGCGAAAGAAGTGACCGTCGCCGCCACGGAAGATGCGGGCGAGACGCGGCAGCAGGCGCACCGTCTCGAAGTCGAAACGCAACTGGCTCAAGGTCGGGCGGACCAGGCCGCCGATGAACACCATGTCGCGGCAGCCTTCCTGCCGGGCGAGACGGCACATGCGGCCGATCTGGCCGAGCGCGATCCAGTGATGCGGATAGTCTGCCACCCGCGCCGGATCAGCCGAGCCACGCAGCGCCAGCAGCACCGCGCGCCGGCCGCGCTGCATGGCGGCGTCGGCGGTGGCGAACGGCAACGTGCCGCCACCGGAGACAATGGCGATCGGACGGCCGGCCGTGATCGGAAGCGTCTCGTTCATGGCGACGCGCCTTCCTCCGACGCTTCGCCGGCTGCGTCCGCCATCATCAACGGTCGTTTGCCACTTTCCTGGATGAAGGAGATGATCTTGCCTACCAATGGATCATTGGCAAATTCGGACGACAGCGATGCGACGCGCTCGCGAAACTCGCCTTTGGCAAAAAACAAGGTGCGGTACGCTTGACGAACCCGGTGAATCGCGTCGCGCGAATGGCCGCGGCGTTTCAGACCAATCAGGTTCAAGCCAATCAGCTTGGCCGCGAGCCCGAACGCAAAGCCGAACGGAATGACGTCGCGCGTAATTCCGCTGACGCCGCCGAGCATCGCTCCCTCGCCGATCCGTACGAACTGATGCACCGCCACTTGGCCACCCAGGAACACGTCATCGCCAATCATGACATGACCGCCGAGAACCGCGTTGTTGGCGAACGTCACGCGGTTGCCGACGTGGCAATCATGCGCGACGTGCGAGCCCACCATGAAGAAGCAACGGTCTCCGACCGTCGTGATGCCGCCGCCCTGCGCCGTCCCGATATTCATGGTCACGTTTTCACGAATGTCACAATCAGCGCCAACCACGAGACGGGTGGGTTCGCCACGATAGGATACCGATTGCGGCGGTGTGCCGAGCGACACGAACGGATAAATCACCGTCCGCGCGCCGATGGTCGTATGACCCGTCAGATGGATATTGGCAAGCAGGCGACAGCCGTCGCCGATCACCACATCCGGACCGACCAGGCAGAACGGCCCAATCGAGGCGTCCTGGCCGATGATCGCGCCCGACGCGATCCGGGAGGTTGGGTCGATTGCCGCCATCACCGGCCTCAGGGCACCATCGCGCCGACCTGGGCTTCCGCGACCATCTGGCCGGCCACCATCGCCTCGCCGCGGAACCACCACATGTTCTTTTTGCGCGCCATCTTGGTCACGTGGTACTCGATCGTGTCGCCCGGGACCACCGGCTTGCGGAATTTCGCCTTGTCGATGGTCAGGAAATAGACGTGCTCGGGCCGCTCGCCGCCCATGCGGGAGAGCACACAAAGCGCGCCCGCCGTCTGCGCCATCCCCTCGATCAGGAGCACCCCAGGGAACACCGGGTTGCCCGGAAAATGGCCGAGGAAGTACGGTTCGTTGATCGTCACATTCTTGATTCCAACCGCGGACTCGTCGCCGCGCATGTTGATGATGCGGTCGATCATAAGGAAGGGATAGCGGTGCGGAAGCGCTTTGAGAATGGTGGCGATGTCCGCCGTTTCGAGCATCGTGCGCGCCTCGTCCATCGACCCTTCCTCACTCATCACCATCGCGCCCGGCATCCTTGCGCGCCCGCGCAAGGCGTTCGAGACTCGCGACTTCCCGCATCCATTCCCCCACCGGCTTGGCGCGGATGCCTCCCCAGCGCGCGCCTGCCGGCACGTCGTTGTAGACGTTGCTGACCGCCGCGATCTGCGCGCCCTCGCCGATCGTTACGTGATCCTTGACGCCGGCGCCCGCCGCCAGCACGACGAAATCGCCGAGCGTCACGCTGCCCGAGATGCCGGTGCGCGCCACCACGATGCAATGGCGGCCGATCTGGGTATTGTGGCCGACCTGCACCAGATTGTCGATCTTGGTGCCTTCGCCGATCACCGTGTCCCGGATCGCTCCGCGGTCGATGGTGGTGTTGGCGCCGATCTCAACGTCGTCCTGGATGATCACCCGGCCGATCTGCGGCACCTTGGTGTGCCCCCCCGCACCCATCACGTAGCCGAATCCATCCTGCCCGATCCGGCTGCCCGGGTGCACGATGACGCGGTCGCCCATCAGCGTGTGCATGAGAGAGACATGCGCGCCGATGGCACAGTCGCGGCCGATACGGACCCCAGGTCCGATGACGGCGCCCGCGTGAACCACCGTGCCCGAACCAATTTCCGCCTGTGGGCCAATCACAGCTGCAGGGTCGACCGTCACGCCGCTCTCGAGCCGCGCGTCCGGATGAACGAACGCGCCGGTTGCGATACCGTTCCCAGAGAACAGCGATGAAGGCCGCAACGCATCGCCGAACAACGTTCGCGCGACCGCGACGAAGGCCTGGTATGGCGTGCGGGCACACAGCACACTGACGTGCGATGGCGCCTCGGCGGCAAGGCGTTCCGTCGTGAGGCAGACGCCGGCCTGGCTGGCACGAAGCTGCTCGGCATATTTGGGCTTGTCGAGAAACGTCAGGTCGGTCGGCAACGCGCGATCGAGTGCCGCGACGCCGGTAATGCGGCGATCAAGTGCGGCGCCGCTCACCGGCTCGGCGCCGGTGAGCGTGGCGATCTCGCGCACGGTGAGACTGCGGGCGCGGTCGAAGAAGGTCGGCGTGGTCATGCCACCTTATACCGTGGCTGCGCCGCCGATATTAGAACGAAGTTCCGCCACCGAACCGGAATGCCTGCGTTCGGTCGTAAGGCGACTTGGTGAGCGGGAACGAATAGTCGAACCGCAGCGGTCCGAACGGCGAGTCCCAGATCAGGCCGACGCCTACGGACGTGCGGAGGTACATGCCGTTGTCGATTGGGCACGGGGTCGGATTCAGCACCGCTGGATTCCAGGTCGGACAATCCAGCGCGCCATTGATGCGCTCGCCGGTCACCGACCAGGATGTCGGTCCGACATAGTTCCAGAGCGAGCCGGCATCTGCGAACGCGGCGACGCGCACACCCGAATCCTTGGGCAGGAAATAGAGCGGCGTCTGGAATTCGACGCTGGCGCCCCAGTACATCGAGCCGCCAAGCGGGTCACCTTGATAGCCCGTGTAGGCCAATTGCGACAAGTCGCGCGGGCCGATGCCAGACGGCGCAAAACCGCGAACCAGGCTCGGCCCCATCTGGAAATGGTCGAGCATCCGCAGGTCCTTGCCGCCCCAGCCGGACACATATCCACCTTGCAGATGCAGAATTCCGATGACGTCGGGGTAGACCTCTTTGTAGCTGCGCAGGTCGGTCGTCGTCTTGATGTAGTTCACATCGCCGCCAAGGCCGGCGAAATCCTGGTTGAGGGTCGCCAATGTGCCCATGGTCGGGTTCTTGTTGTTGTCGAGCGTGTTGTAGGTGAGCGAGTAGCCGATCGCGGACGTAAACACGGCGCCCTGAGCCAGTTCCTTGCGGACCGCCAGCGACGCCTCGCCGTCGAGAAAACAAGGATCGTTCGGCAGAACGCCTGTACCGCCGTTGATCCAAGCCGCCGGCGACAGAATACAATTGTTGAGAATCTCGGGCAGCGAGATCGACTGCCGGTAAAGCGAATAGCGGACCTGGAACCCGAGGTCCTCGCGCAGCGCGAAGCCGAGCCGCGTCGAGAAACCGGCAGTGGTAGATTGATACGACACATAGCTGGTCGAACTTGACTGCTTGGCGAAGATGTCGAGACCGAGCGCCAGGCGATACCCAAGGAAGTACGGCTCGACGAACGACACCGTGAACCCCTTGGCATATTGCCCGTACTGCACCGACGCCTTGGCGTAGAGACCGCGGCCCAGCAGATTGCGCTCCGCGACGCTGACTTCCGCCATGAAGCCGTCGGACGTCGAGAAGCCACCGGAAACAGAGAATTCGCCGGTCGACATTTCCTCGAGCTCGACGTTGAGAATGACGCGATCGGGCGCCGATCCGGGCTCGGGAATGATTCGGACGTTCTTGAAGTAGGACAGGTTCTTCAATCGCCGCTCGGCGCGATTGACCAGCGCGCGATTGTAAGCGTCACCCTCCGAGAGATCGAACTCGCGGCGAATCACGTAGTCGCGCGTGCGGGTATTGCCGCGGATATTGATGCGCTCGATATAGACCCGCTGGCCCTCTTCGATGACAAAGACGAGGCTTACGGTGCGGTTCTCGGGATTGCGAGTCGCCCGCGGGCGCACCGTCGCGAACGCGAACCCACGCCGCGCCGCTTCGATCGTCATATCCTCGACCGACTTTTCGACGAGCTCCGCGTTATACACGTCGCCGGCGTAGGCCCGCAGCTTCGGCCGCAACAGCGCCGGATTGATCGACCGCACACTCGACTGCACGTCGACCGAGGCGACCTTGTATTGCTGGCCTTCCTCGATCGTAAAGGTGATGAGGAACCCGCGCCTGCGCCGGATCGTATTCACCCACCGCGGACACGATGCGGACATCGATGAAGCCGTGCTTCAGGTAGAAACGGCGCAGCAGTTCGCGATCCGCCTCGACCCGGTCGGGGTCATAGATGTCGCTGGTCTGAAGGAACGCCAGCAGACCGGTCTGCGAGGTCTTGATGACATCCGCCAGACGGAAGTCTGAATAATAGCGATTGCCGATAAACTCGATTCGCTTGACGCCGGTCTTCCCGCCCTCGGTAATTTCGAAGACGAGGTCGACGCGATTGTTCGCCAACTCGATGATCTTAGGTTCAACGCGCACGTCGAAGCGGCCACCCCGGCGATAGACTTCGACCAGACGCGCGACATCGGCTTGGACCACTGGCCGCGACAGCGTCCCGCGTTCCTTCGACTGGATTTCGGCCTTGAGCTGTTCGTCCTTGACCTTCCGGTTGCCCTCGAAGGCGATCCGGTTAATCACTGGGTTCTCGACGACGAAGATGATCAGCCGCCCTCCTTGCACGGAAGGGCGCACGTCCTGGAATAGCCCGGTGGCGTAGAGCGCCTTGACGCCTTCGTCGATCTGGAACGCATCGAGCCGGCCTCCTGGACCGGGCCGGAAATAAGAGCGGATGGTATCGGCCTCCACGCGCTGGTTGCCTTGCACCACAATCGAACCGACCGTGATGCCCTGGGCGCGCGAGACTCCGGCGCTAAGCGACAGGACACCTGCGCTCAACGACAAACTTCCGAGGACCAGGCCAAGAATGCCCAGTCCCCGAATAAGCAATACTCGGAATTTCATCCCCGATACGCCCTTTTCACCCCTTAGCGCCCATCACGGTGGCCGTGATGGGCCCCTTACCCCCAATTTCAGCATGATCACTCCAAAACCCCCGTTTCGATCGTGATCAAAGTCCCCTTCTCTCTTCCTCCAGCGTTTCTTAAACCGCGGACGTGGCCGCCTGACGACTATGACGCGGCCCAGTTCCATAACCGAAAGATGTCGTTTTTAGTGGCGAACACCATTAATGCGGCAACGAGCGCGAATCCGATCCGGAAGCCGATCTCCTGCGCACGCTCCGACATCGGTTTCCCGCGGATGAACTCCACCGCATAGAACAACAGGTGCCCACCATCGAGCAGCGGCACCGGAAACAGGTTCAGCAAGCCGATCGACACCGACAGCACGGCCACGAAGTGCATGATGGCCGCCACTCCAAGGGTCGCCACCTGCCCCGACACCTGCGCGATCATGATCGGACCGCCAAGCTGATCGGCATTGTCCCGGCCGACCACGATCCTCCCGACATACAACATCGTCGTCTCGACGATGGTCCAGGTCTCCTTGACGCCGAGCCATACGGCGGTTCCGGGCCCGACCGGCTCCATCTTCACCTCGCTCGGCGCGATCGAGCGGCTGATTCCCAGTACGCCCATGCGGTGGACGTTGCCGAAACTGTCCTTGACCTCCTTGAGTGCCGGAACCGCCTTGAGCGTGACTCTGGTGCCGCCGCGATCGACTTCGATCGTCAGCGTCTCGCCGGCGCTCGTGCTGACGATTCGCTGCATCTCGGCGAAGCTCTCGATCGGCCGGCCGTTGATCGAAAGCACCAGGTCGCCGGGCTGGAAGCCGGCCGCGGCTGCCGCACTTTCCGGCTGGACCGATTCGACTCGCGCGGCCGTGCTCTGCTTGCCGTAGAGCATGAACAGGCCGGCAAAGATCGCGATCGCCAGAATGAAGTTTGCCAACGGTCCAGCAACCACGATAGCTGCGCGCGGCCCGACCGGTTGATGCACGAAGCTCTGCTTGCGCTCGGCCGAATTCATCGCCGCGGCGGCCTCGTGATCGGGCACGCTCGCAGCGTTCTCGTCGCCGAAAAACTTCACGTATCCGCCAAGTGGAATGGCGGACAGTTTCCAGCGGGTTCCATGCCGGTCGTTGAAGCCGAACAACTCCGGTCCGAAGCCGATCGAGAACACCAGGACCCGGACACCATTCCAGCGGGCGACCAGGAAGTGACCGAGTTCATGAAAGAACACGACCACCGTGAGCACGAACAGAAAGGGGATGAGGTAGCCGATCACACCCCAACCCAGGGTGCTGATGCTCGACATGAAACTGGAACCCATGTGGTCGAATCCCCGCAGTCGCGAACCCCCGCCCGCGACTGAATTCTCTAGAGTGCCTTTGCGGCAATTTCTGGCAAGAGATCACGGGCTAACAATCTTGTATTATGGTCAATAGACAGTGCGTCTTCGAGGTTTTCCGGCTCGACTGTCCAATTTCGGGACACAGCGGCCTCCAAGGTCGCCTCCACCAGCGCCACAATTCCGCCGAAAGCGAGTCGGCGCGCGAGGAACTCGGCGACTGCAATCTCGTTCGCGGCATTGAGCACGGTGGGCGCCCCACCCCCCGCCTCGAGCGCTCGGCGGGCGAGTTGCAGGGCCGGGAACCGGACCACGTCAGGCTCCTCGAACGTCAGCGTGGCGTGGCGCGCAAGATCGAGGCGCGGCGCGGGTCCCTGGATGCGCTCCGGCCAGGCCAGACAGTAGGCGATCGGAATGCGCATGTCCGGACTACCGAGTTGCGCGATCAGCGAGCCATCGCAAAATTCGACGAGGCTGTGGACGATCGACTGAGGATGAACCAGCACGTCGATCTGCTCGGAGGGCAAGGCGAACAGATGGTGCGCCTCGATGATCTCCAGGCCCTTGTTCATCAGGGTTGCCGAATTGATCGTCACCTTGGCGCCCATCGCTCCAGTTCGGATGCTTGAGCGCTTGCTCCACGGTAGCGGTCCGGATTGCCTCCGCGCTGGCGGTGCGGAACGGACCACCGGATGCGGTCAGAATGACGCGGCGGACATCCTCGCGGCGGCTTCCGCTCATCGCCTGGAACAGGGCGTTGTGCTCCGAATCGACCGGCAGCACGGTCGCGCCGGCTGCGGCCGCGCGCCGCATGAACAGGCCGCCTGCGCAGACCAGCGTTTCCTTGTTGGCGAGCGCCACGATCGCCCCGCGCTCGGCGGCCGCGAGCGTCGGTCGCAGGCCGGCGGCGCCGGTGATCGCGCCGATCACCCAATCCGCCGGACGCTGCGCGGCCTCGACCAGCGCGCTCTCGCCAGCGCCGACGGCAATGCCCGAGCCCGACAGCGCGTCTTTGAGTTCCGCATAGGCCGCAGGATCGCCGACCACGGCGAAGCGGGCGCCGGTCGCACGCGCAAGCTGCGCCAGCGCGGCTGCATTCTTGTTCGCGCTCACCGCCTCGACCCGATAGCGCTCGCGCTCGCGCTTGAGCAGATCGACGGTGCTGGCGCCGATCGAGCCGGTCGCGCCGAGCAGCGTCACGCTACGCTGTACGGTGGCGGGCGCTGGCCGCTGCGAGGACATGCGAGACGCTTGCACTTTCATCACTCACCACACCAGCAGACCGCGGCCGGGCGCTTCGACCCCGCCGCGCATCAATCCGATCAGCGCGCCAAGGACCGCGGCCGCCACGAAGCCGTCGAGGCGATCCATCAGTCCGCCGTGCCCGGGAATCAGGTGGCCCGAATCCTTCGCGCCAAAGCGGCGTTTGAGCGAGGATTCGAACAGGTCGCCGGCTTGCGGCAACGGCCGACAGCACGACCGCGACCAGCACGACATGACGGCCATCCGGTAAGGCCGGCGGATTGCACGGTCACGACCGCCACGACGATCGCCGCAGCGTGCCGCCGATCGCGCCCGACCAGGTCTTCTTCGGGCTGACCGCCGGCATGAGCTTTGGCCCGCCGACCGCACGTCCGACGAAATAGGCCGCGATGTCGGTGCTCCAGACGACCGCGAACAGGAAGATCACGGCGAGGAAACCGTATTCGGTGTCGGCGCGCAAGGCTGACCGGTGCCAGCGCGATGCGCGCCGGCATAGGGCACCCCGGCCGCGACCCACATCCGCCGCGCCGCCGGCGCGAGTGCCGCCGCGCCGAGCGCGCCCATGACGGCGACGATCGACGCCAGCCAGGAGGTCGGTCGGCACCGGCAAGCGCGACTGCGAGCGCAAGCGGTGCGAGCCCCGCCATCAGCACCACACGACGGTCGGCGAGCGCGACCAGCGAAGTCCATTCCCAGAGCACGACCGCGGCCGCCAGCCCCCAGAACACCGCGAACGGCCAGCCGCCGACATAGGCAATCGCGATCGCGAGCGGCGCCAGCACCAGAGCAGACAGCACCCGAAGCACGAGTTCGCGCGTGGCCAGCGGCGCACCGATCCACTTCGTGGGCTCCGCGTCTGCCACAATCACGATCCGGTGCGCGCGATCAGGCCGCCGAACCGCCGTTCGCGGCGGCGATACTCGGCGATCGCGCCCTCGAGCGTCGACGCGGTCGAAGTCCGGCCAATAGGTCGGGACGAACACGAGCTCACTGTAGGCCGCCTGCCACAAGCAGGAAATTCGACAGCCGCTGCTCGCCGCTGGTGCGGATGATGAGGTCGGGGTCGGGCAGATCGGGCGCGTCGAGATAGCTCGCGAGCTTGTCGGCGGTGATCGCGCTGACCGCCAGGTCGCCGGCCGCGACCGCCGCCGCCATGCGCTGCGCGGCGCGCGCGATCTCGGCGCGGGCGCCGTAGTTGAACGCGACCACCAGGATGAGCTTGTCGTTGCCGCGGGTCAGCTCCTCGGCCTCGTCGAGCAGGCGGCGGATCTCGGGATCGAGATTCTCGCGCTCGCCGATCACGCGCACGCGTACGCCGCTCGCGGTGCAGGTCGGCGAGATCGTTGCGGATGAAGCGGCGCAGCAGCCCCATCAGTTCGCGGATCTCGGCCGGTGGCCGCGACCAGTTCTCGGAGCTGAACGAGAAGATCGTCAGGATGCCGATGCCGAGGTCGCCGGCCGCGCGCACGGTGCGGCGCAGCGCCTCGACGCCGCGGCGATGCCCCTCGCCGCGCGGCAGGCCGCGCGCCGCCGCCCAGCGCCCGTTGCCATCCATGATGATGGCGACGTGCCGCGGCACGGCGAAATCGCCGATCGGCGCAGTGCGCAGCGGCTCGGTTTTCGACATTCGCGTTAGAGCCTCACACCGTGAGGATTTCCTTTTCCTTGACCGCCAGCATCTTGTCGACCTCGGCGATGACCTCGTCGGTCGCCTTCTGCACCTGCTCGGACGAACGCTTGCCGTCGTCCTCGCTGATCTTGTGATCCTTCTCGAGCTTCTTGAGCACGTCGAGACCGTCGCGCCGCACGTGCCGGATCGCGACCTTGCGCGGCTTCGGCGTATTTGTGCGCGACCTTGACCAGCTCCTTGCGCCGCTCCTCGTTGAGCTCCGGAATCCGCAGCCGCAGCACCTGCCCCTCGGTCGACGGAGTCAGGCCGAGATTGGCCGCCATGATGGCCTTCTCGACCGCGTGGACCATCGACTTGTCCCAGACCTGCACGGAAAGGAGCCGCGGCTCCGGCACGCTGACGGTGGCGACCTGGTTGAGCGGCATGTGCGTGCCGTAGGCATCGACCTGCACCGGCTCGAGCAGGCTCGCCGACGCGCGGCCGGTCCGCAGCCCGCCCAGCTCCTGCTTCAGCAGCGCGATCGCGCCCTGCATGCGGCGCTTGAGCTCGTTCAGATCATGTGTTGCGGTTGCCATGGCGACCCTCCTTTGGTCGATCCCGCGACCGTGTCGCATCGTCCTGCTCCGCCGCGTTTGGCGAACGCAGGCAACATCAGCAAGTCGACGACAGTGGCACGCCCCTCGCCGCGCAGCACGGCCTCGATCGCTCCCGGCTCCGGATCGAGAACACGATGATAGGCATACGGTTTTCCCGGGCAAGCGCGAAGGCGGTGGCGTCCATCACTTTCAGGTGGCGCTCGATCGCTTCCTGGTGGGTCAGCCGCTCGTAGCGCTTGGCGCTTCTGTCCTTCTTGGGATCGGCGCTGTAGACGCCGTCGACATCGGTCGCCTTGAGCACGGCCTCGGCGCCGATCTCGGCCGCCCGCAGCACCGCCGTCGTGTCGGTGGTGAAGAACGGATTGCCGGTGCCGCCCGCGAACAGCACGATGCCGGCCCTCGCTCGAGGTGCCGCAGCGCTCGCCGCCGCTCGTAGGTCTCGCAGACTTCCGGCATGGCGATCGCCGACATGGTGCGCGCCGACGCCCCGCCCGCTCGAGCGCGCTTTCGAGCGCCAAGCGCGTTCATGACGGTCGCCAGGATGCCCATCATGTCGCCGGTGACGCGCGGAATGCCCTGCTCGCGACACCTTCACGCCGCGAAAGATGTTGCCGCCGCCGACCACGATCGCCAAGCTGCCACTCCCAGCGCCTGCGTCGCGACGAGATCGGCCGCGATGCGTTCGAGCGTGCGGCTGGTGGATGCCGAAATCGTCGGGTCCCATGAGGGCCTCGCCGGAGACCTTGACGACGCACGCGTCGGTAGATCGGCTTGGCCATAGGTGCTCCGTCCGCGATCTGCTGCCGGTGCTGCGGCACGCCCCGGCGATGCGTTGTCGGTCAGCTCTGGCCGACGGTTGCAGCGACTTCCGCAGCGAAGTCGGTTTCGGGCCGGTCGATGCCCTCGCCGAGCGCGTAGCGCACGAATCCCGTGACCTTGATCGGACCGCCGACCTTGCCCTTCGGCTTCCTTGACGGCCTGCGCGACGTTCTTGTCCGGATCATGGATGTAGGCCTGATCGAGCAGGCAGACTTCCTTGTAGAAGGTCTTGAGCCCCGATTCGACGATCTTGTCGATCACATTCGCGGGCTTGCCCTGCGCCTTGAACTTGTCGGCGAGCACGTCCTTCTCGCGCCGGACGACCTCCGGATCGAGACCCGACGGATCGATCGCCTGCGGATTCGAGGCGGCGACGTGCATCGCGACCATGCGGCCGAAGCGCTTGAGCTCATCGGCCTTGCCGGTCGAACTCGAGCGCGACCAGAACGCCGATCTTGCCGAGGCCTTCGACCACGGAATTGTGCACGTAACTGCCGATCACGCCGTTGCTGACCGACAAGCGACCGCCGCGCGCCGCAGCGTCATGTTCTCGCCGATCTTGGCGATGGTGTCGGCGATCGCCTCCGACGACGGTGATGCTGCCGACCTTGGCCGCCTTGATCTTCTCCACGTCGGTCCCGACGCGCAGCGCGACATTCGCGATCATCTTGACGAGGCCCTGGAACAGATCGTTGCGCGCGACGAAGTCGGTTTCGGAATTGACCTCGACCAGGACGCCCTTGTTGCCCTCGACGGCGAGCCCGATCAGACCTTCGGCGGCGACGCGGCCGGCCTTCTTGGCGGCCTTCGCGAGCCCCTTCTTGCGCAGCAGATCGACCGCCTGCTCCATGTCGCCGTCGGTCTCGCCCAGCGCCGCCTTGCAATCCATCATGCCGGCGCCGGTCCGCTCGCGCAGCTCCTTGACCATCTGTGCGGTGATATTGGCCATGTACTGTGATCCCTTGCTCGCAGCAGCCCTGTGCTCAGACCACCACGTTCTCGATACGATAAGCGGCAGCGGTGCGCGGCGGGCGCACCAGGCGGAACCGACTCAGATTTGCGTCATTCGGCCGTCAGCTCTTTCGCCTGCGCGATCCAGCCTTCCACGCGGCCGGGCAAGTCCGACTTCTTCGCCGATCGCTGTGCGCGGCTTCGGGGCCGAGCCCGGCGATCTGCCAGTAGTGGAAGATGCCGAGATCGTTGAGCTTCTTCTCGATCGCGGGCGAGACGTGGCCGAGCTTCTTGAGATCGTCGGCGACGCCGCGCGGACCCGACAGCACTTCGTAGGCCGGGCCGCAGCCGGCTCAGCCGGCACCTCTTCGGCGACCGGCTCGGCGGCAGCGCCGGTGTCGACGCCCATCTCGCCCTGCGCACGCGAAATGCCGTCGATCGCGGCCTCGCGCGATCAGATCGCAATAGAGCGTGATGGCGCGGCTGGCGTCGTCGTTGCCGGGCACCACATAGGTGATGCCGTCGGGATCGCAATTGGTGTCGACGATCGCCGCGACCGGAACGCCGAGACGCCGCGCTTCCTTGATCGCGATGTCTTCCTTGTTGGTGTCGATCACGAACAGCAGGTCGGGCAGGCCGCCCATGTCCTTGATGCCGCCGAGCGAGCGATCGAGCTTGTCGCGCTCGCGCTGCAGCGTCGAGGCGCTCCTTCTTGGTGTAGCCTTGCGCCTCGTTCGACGACGAGCATCTCGTCGAGCTTGCGCAGCCGCGAGATCGACCCCGAGATGGTCTTCCAGTTGGTCAGCGTGCCGCCGAGCCAGCGCGAATTGACGTAATACTGCGCCGACTTCTTGGCCGCCTCGGCGACGGCGTCCTGCGCCTGGCGCTTGGTGCCGACGAACAGGATGCGGCCGCCCTTGGCGACGGTGTCGCTGACCGCCTGCAGCGCGCGGTGCAGCATCGGCACCGATCTGGGCGAGATCGATGATGTGGATGTTGTTGCGGGCGCCGAAGATGTACTCGCGCCATCTTCGGATTCCAGCGGTGGGCCTGATGGCCGAAGTGGACGCCAGCTTCCAACAGCTGACGCATAGAAAAGTCAGGAAGCGACATATGTCGTTCTCCGGTTGAGCCGCCGCGGACCCGTGAGCTCGCCCTTCCCGAGGGTTGGATCGGAGCCACCGGACGGCTTTTCAAGGCCAAGGTCCGCGTGTGAGATGGCGCGCATATAGCGGTGCGCTGCACCAGACGCAAGCAAGTCCGCCGCCGAAGGGCCAAAGCGTCAAAGGCGGCCCAGTCGCCTTCGCGACGTCGTCGGCATATCCGGGGCGCCGCGAGCGGCGAGCCCGGAAACCCGTCCTGACGGACCGCAGCTATGATCCGGGCCCGGCCCTGGGCCGCCCGGAATGAAGCCGCATTGGCCGCCGAACGACCGCTCGAAGTCGTGCCTACCGCTTCTCGCGATCACACGGCCTCGACCGCCACCACGCCCGGCACCGCCTTGATGGCGCCGGCGATCTGCGGCGAGACCTTGAAGCGGCCGGGCAGCTTCACCTCGACTTCGGTGCCCTCGGCGAGCATCAGCACCAATGCGACCTCGCCGTCGGCCTTCTCGGGCCGGCGCGGCCCGTGGCGGGCTCTCCAGCCGCTTGGCGACGCTCTCGAGCGGCGTGGCCGTCGCGCAGGAACACGCGCAGCCCCTTCGACAGCTTGGCGGCCGCCTGATCGAGCGGCTCGACGGTCTGGATGCGCGCGCGCACGTCGTCGCCCTGCAGCTCCGCCGACAGCGTCAGGCAGCACCGCGCTGCCCGGCTCCAGCAGGTCGCGGAACTGCTGCAGCCCTTCGGAGAACACGACCGCCTCGTAATGCCCGGACGGATCGGACAGCCCGATGATGCCCATCTTGTTGCCGGTCCTGGTGCGCCGCTCGGTGCGCGACACCACGGTGCCGGCGACGCGGCCGGCGCTCGCGCCCGTGCCGTCACGCGCGGGCGAACTCGGCCCAGGACTGCACCCGCATGCGCTTGAGCGCGGCCGCGTAGTCGTCGAGCGGATGGCCGGTGAGGAAGAAGCCGATCGCGTCGAATTCCTTCTGCAGCCGCTCGGCCGGCAGCCACGGCTCGACGCTGCGGCAGCCGGATCGGCTCGCGCGCCGCCGGGCCGCCGAACGAGAACTGCGCTCTGCCGCTCGCCGCGCCTCATGGTCGCGCTGCGCGCGCCGCCAGCACGCTATCGACCGCCGCGAAGACGCGCGCGCGGTTGCTTCTCGAGCGCGTCGAACGCGCCGGCGCCGCGAGGCTTTCCAGCACGCGCTTGTTGACGGCGCGCGGATTGATGCGGCCGGCGAAGTCCGACAAGGTCGGCGAACGGCTGGTCGCCGCGCGCCGCGACGATCGCTTCGACCGCCTGGCGGCCGACGCCCTTGAGCGCGGCGAGCGCATAGATGGATCGTGTTGCCCTCGACATCGAAGTCGACGCCGGAGCGGTTGATCGACGGCGGCTCGACCTTGATGCCGAGCCGCTCGGCCTCGGCGCGGAATTCGGACAGCTTGTCGGTATTGCCCATGTCGAGCGTCATCGACGCCGCGAGGAACTCGACCGGATAGTTCGCCTTCATGTAGGCGGTCTGATAGGCGACGAGCGCATAGGCGGCGGCGTGGCTCTTGTTGAAGCCGTAGTCGGCGAACCGCTCGAGCAGTTCGAAGATCGCCTCGGCCTGGCCGCGCTCGATGCCGCGCTCGACGCAGCCGGAGACGAAGCGGCTGCGCTGCTTCTGCATCTCCGCTGCGGATCTTCTTGCCCATGGCGCGGCGCAGCAGGTCGGCTTCGCCGAGCGAGTAGCCCGACAGCATCTGCGCCGCCTGCATCACCTGTTCCTGGTAGACGATGACGCCGAAGGTCTCGCGCAGGATCGGCTCGAGCTTGGGATGGATGTATTCAGGCTTCTCCAGGCCGTGCTTGCGCGCGCAATAGGTCGGGATGTTCGCCATCGGGCCGGGCCGATAGAGCGCGACCAGCGCGATGATGTCCTCGAAGCGGTCGGGCCGCATGTCGAGCAGCGCGCGCCGCATGCCCTGACTTTCCAGCTGGAAGATGCCGACCGCTTCGGCGCGCGCCAGCAGCGCGTAGGTCTTGGCGTCGTCGAGCGGGATCGCGACGAGATCGATCTCGATGCCGCGCGTCTTGCAGCAGCGCGACCGCGGTCTCGCAGCACCGTGAGCGTCTTGAGGCCGAGGAAGTCGAACTTCACCAGGCCGGCCTGCTCGACCCATTTCATGTTGAACTGGGTGACCGGCATGTCGCGATTTCGGATCGCGGTAGAGCGGCACCAGCTCGTCGAGCGGCCGGTCGCCGATCACGATGCCGGCGGCGTGGGTCGAGGCGTGGCGGTGCAGGCCTTCGAGCTTCTGGGCGATGTCGAAGGCGCGCCTGACCACCGGATCGCTGTCGCGCGTCGGCCTGCAGCCGCGGCTCGTCGTCGATGGCCTGGCCGAGCGTGACCGGGTTGGCCGGGTTCTGCGGCACCAGCTTGCAGAGCTTGTCGACCTGGCCGTACGGCATCTGCAGCACGCGGCCGACGTCGCGCAGCACGCCGCGCGCCTGCAGCGTGCCGAAGGTGATGATCTGCGCGACCTGGTCGCGGCCGTAGCGCTCCTGCACGTAGCGGATCACCTCGTCGCGCCGGTCCTGGCAGAAGTCGATGTCGAAGTCCGGCATCGACACGCGCTCGGGATTGAGGAAGCGCTCGAACAGCAGGCCGAAGCGCATCGGATCGAGGTCGGTGATGGTCAGCGCATAGGCGACGAGCGAGCCGGCGCCCGAGCCGCGGCCCGGCCCGACCGGAATGCCCTGCTGCCTTCGCCCACTGGATGAAGTCGGAGACGATCAGGAAGTAGCCGGGATACTTCATGCCCTCGATGACGTTGAGCTCGAAGGCGAGCCGCTCGCGGTATTCCTCCTCGGTGCGGCCCGGCGCGAGCCCGTGCGTCTGCGAGCCGGCGCTCGAGCCCGGCCTCCGCGCGCCTGCGCAGCTCGGCCGCCTCGTCGACCGCGGCGCCCTGCTCGCCGACCGAAAAGCGCGGCAGGATCGGCGCTGCGGTGCGCGGCCGGAAGGCGCAGCGCTGCGCGATCTCGACCGTCGAGGCGAGCGCCTCCGGCAGGTCGGCGAACAGCGTCGCCATCTCGGCGCGGGTCTTGAAGCGATGCTCCGGCGTGAGCTGGCGGCGGTCGCTCTCGGCCAGATCAGCCGGCCTTCGGCGATGCAGATCAGCGCGTCATGCGCCTCATAGTCCTCGCGCGGTGCGCGAAGAACGGCTCGTTGGTGGCGACCAGCGGCAACGCCGCGCGCATAGGCGAGATCGACCAGCGCCGGCTCGGTGGCGCGCTCGGCAGCGATGCCGTGGCGCTGCAGCTCGACGTAGAGCCGGTCGCCGAACAGCCGCGCGCAGCGCCTCGCAGCGCGTCCGCCGCGAGCTGCGCTCTGCCCGGCGCGATCGCCGCATCGAGCGGACCGCCCGGCCCGCCGGTCAGCGCGATCAGGCCGTCGGTCTCGCCGTCGAGCCAGGCGAGCTTGAGGTGCGGCTGCTCGTTCGGCGCGCGTTTCGAGGAAGGCGCGCGAGTTGAGCCGCATCAGGCTGCGGTAGCCGTCCTCGCGCGCCGCCAGCAGCACGATGCGCGGGCAGCGCCGGCGGCTGCACGCCGCCGCTCGGGCCTCCTGGTCGCCGAAATCGACCGCCAGCGCAGCAGCCGATGATCGGCTGAATGCCGGACGCCCGCCATCTTCTCGGAGAATTCGAGCGCCCCGAACATGTTGTCGGTGTCGGTGAGCGCCAGCGCCGGCTGCCGGTCGGCCTTGGCGAGTTCGGCGAGCCGCGCGATCGTCAGCGCGCCTTCGAGCAGCGAATAGGACGAATGCACGTGCAGATGCACGAAGCCGGGATCCGGCCATCCAGACCCTCGCGATTCGGCATGACGCAGTGCGATGCGTGGCGAGTCACGGCGGCGAGCCCTGTCCATGCAAGGACCAGCGGTCGTGCGCCAGTGGCGGCTTATCCCGCGGCTCGTACCACCAGTCTTCTGACGTCAGGCGAACAAATCAGAGCGTCGCGATGACTTGCGCCCAGATCGCGATCATGCCCAGGAACAGGCGATAGCGACGCCAAGCGTAGCGGCTTCTTCGACGACAGCGCGAAACATGACTGTGTTCTCCTCAAGAACGAGACGAGAACATAGTTCATGTTATGTTCTCACGTCAATTGATGGCGCGAGTCCCGGAATGCCTTTGCAGTCCAACATGGTTAAGTTGAATCTGCCGTCTGAGACGATGCGTGCGCGCGGCGACACGCATCAGCCAGTCGCGTCCGTCTAGTCCAGTTCGACCACCAGCCCTTCGCGCATGGTGACGCGGCGGTCCATGCGGCCGGCGATCTCCATGTTGTGGGTGGCGACGATCGCCGCGAGCCCGGAGGCGCGCACCAGCTGCGTCAGCGCGCCGAACACGTGGTCGGCGGTGTGCGGGTCGAGATTTCCGGTCGGCTCGTCGGCCAGCAGGATGCGCGGCGCGTTGGCGACCGCGCGCGCGATCGCGACCCGCTGCTGCTCGCCGCCCGAGAGTTCCGCCGGCCGGTGCGTCAGGCGCTCCTTGAGGCCCGAGATAGCTCAGCAGCTCGGTCGCGCGCGTGGCCGCCTCGCGCGTCGACAGGCCGCGGATCATCTGCGGCAGCATCACGTTCTCGATCGCGGAGAATTCCGGCAGCAGGTGATGGAACTGGTAGACGAAGCCGATCTCGGTGCGGCGGATGCGCGTGCGCTCGGCGTCCGACAGCGTCGAGGTCGCGATCTCGTCGATATAGACCTCGCCGGCGTCCGGATGCTCCAGCAGACCCGCGACGTGCAGCAGCGTCGACTTGCCGGCGCCCGACGGCGCCACCAGCGCCACCGACTGGCCCGGCCAGAGCGCAAGCTCGGCGCCCTTGAGGATGTCGAGCGTCCGTCGCCCTGCCGATAGTGCCGCTCGACGCCGTGCAGGAACAGGACGCGGCGCTGCGTCGGCTGTCGTCTTCGCCGCGACCTGGCTGTCGGCTGCGTCATCGTCACTCATAGCGCAGCGCCTCGACCGGATCGAGGCGCGCCGCGCGCCACGACGGATAGAGCGTCGCCAGCAGCGACAGCGCGAGCGCCATCACCACCACGGCCGTGGTTTCGCCGACATCCATGTCGGCCGGCAGCTTCGAGAGGAAGTAGAGCTCCGGCGAGAACAGCTCGGTGTTGGTCAGCCAGGACAGGAAGTGGCGGATCGATTCGACGTTCAGGCACACCAGCGTGCCGAGCGAGGAAGCCGATGATCGTGCCGACCACGCCGATCGACGCGCCGGTGATCAGGAACACCCGCATGATCGCGCCCTGGGTCGCGCCCATGGTGCGCAGGATCGCGATGTCGCGGCCCTTGTCCTTCACCAGCATGATCAGGCCGGAGACGATGTTGAGCGCCGCCACCAGCACGATCAGCGTCAGGATCAGGAACATCACGTTGCGCTCGACCTGCAGCGCGTTGAAGAAGGTCGCGTTGCGCTGGCGCCAGTCGATCATGAAGATCGGCCGGCCGGCCGCTTCGGTGACGAGCTTGCGGTAGCGGTCGACCCGGTCGGGCTTGTCGACATAGACCTCGATCGCGGTGACGTCGCCGGAGCGGTTGAAATAGGCCTGCGCTTCGGGCAGCGGCATGAACACGAAGGCGGAGTCGTATTCCGACATGCCGATCTCGAACACCGCCGCGATCTTGTAGGACTTGATGCGCGGCGTCGTGCCCATCGGCGTCACCGCGCCGCGCGGCGCCACCAGCGTGACGCTGTCGCCGGCGCGCAGCGAGAACTGGTCGGCGAGCCGCGGCCGATCACCACGCCCTGCGCTTCGTCGAAGCCTTCGAGCGTGCCTTGCTGGATGTTGTTGGCGATCGAGCGGCAGCTTGCCGAGATCGGCGGCGCGCATGCCGCGCACCAGCACGCCGGACGCATTGAACGGCGAGGACGCCAGCGCCTGGCCTTCGACGATCGGCGCGGCGAGCCGGATGCCCTCCGACCTTGCGAGATCCGCTCGGCGACCTCCTGCCAGTCGGTCAGCGGCGATTCCAGCGGCTGGATCAGCAGGTGGCCGTTGAGGCCCAGAATCTTGTCGAGCAGTTCCTTGCGGAAGCCGTTCATCACCGCCATCACGATGATCAGCGTCGCGACGCCGAGCATGATGCCGAGGAAGGAGAAGCCGGCGATGACCGAGATGAATCCTTCCTTGCGCCGCGCCCGCAGGTAGCGCAGCGACAGCATCCATTCGAACGGTGCGAATGGGCGGGTGCCGGTCGGTTCGCTCATCAGACTGCTATCCCGGCCACCGGATTTCACACGATTCTGGCGGTTTCACGCCATGTCCCGTGCAGCCCGAGGCCGGCGAAAGCGCACAGCGTCATGACGCCAACCGCTCGAGCGCATCGCTCGGGCTCATCAATTCGCGGCTGCCGTCGGAGCGCCGCTTGAGCTCGACCTTGCCCTCGGCGAGCCCTTTCGGCCCGACCAGCACCTGCCAGGGAATGCCGATCAGGTCGGCGGTCGCGAACTTCGCGCCCGGCCGCTCGTCGAGGTCGTCATAGAGCACATCGACGCCCTTGCCAGTCGAGGCCGCGATAGAGCGCCTCGCAGGCCGCATCGGTGTCGGCGTCGCCCTGCTTGAGATTGAGGATCGCGACCTTGAACGGCGCCACCGGCTCCGGCCACTTGATGCCGGCGTCGTCGTGGAAGGCCTCGATGATGGCGCCGACCAGCCGCGAGACGCCGACGCCGTAGGAGCCGCCGTGAACCGGCCGCTCGACGCCGTCGGTCCCGGTCACGACCGCCTTCATCGGCTCGGAATACTTGGTGCCGAAGTAGAAGATCTGCCCGACCTCGATGCCGCGCGTATGCAGCCGCTTGTCCGGCCGGCACTTCGCGCTCGAAGCGTGCGGCGTCGTGCACGTCCTGCGGTCGCCGCATAGAGGCTCGTCCACTGGCCGCGATGATCGGCGACAGGTCGCCGTCGTAGTCGACATCGACGCCCGGCACCGGCAGGTCGAGGACATCCTTGTTGCAGAAGACGCCGGACTCGCCGGTCTCGGCGAGGATGATGAACTCGTGCGAGAGGTCGCCGCCGATCGGCCCGGTCTCGGCACGCATCGGGATCGCCTTGAGGCCCATGCGCGCGAAGGTGCGCAGATAGGCGACGAACATCTTGTTGTACGACAGCCGTGCCGCGGCCTCGTCGATGTCGAACGAATAGGCGTCCTTCATCAGGAACTCGCGGCCGCGCATCACGCCGAAGCGCGGGCGCTGCTCGTCGCGGAATTTCCATTGGATGTGATAGAGAATCAGCGGCAGATCGCGGTACGAGCGCACATAGGCGCGGAAGATCTCCGTGATCATGTCCTCGTTGGTCGGCCCATACAGCAGTTCGCGCTCGTGCCGGTCCTTGATGCGCAGCATCTCCGGGACCATAGGCGTCGTAGCGGCCGCTCTCGCGCCAGAGGTCGGCAAGCTGCAACGTCGGCATCAGCAGTTCGACCGCGCCGGCGCGATCCTGCTCCTCGCGCACGATCTGCTCGATCTTCTTGAGCACGCGAAAGCCGAGCGGCAGCCAGGCGTAGATGCCGGCCGCCTCCTGCCGCAGCATGCCGGCGCGCAGCATCAGCCGATGCGAGACGATCTCGGCCTCCTTCGGAGTCTCGCGCAGGATCGGCAGGAAGTAGCGGGACAGTCGCATGGTCGATGCTCGGGAATCGGTTCGCTCGAAGCAGCCCCGGAGTGAAACCGGATCATCCGAGGAAACACAAGGGCTATCAAGGCTTTCCGCGCGGCGCCACGTGTGCGTGCGGGCAGCCCGGCTCATGGTGCCCATCGCCCACGCGCAAAGTCGTGCAAAGTTTCCCCACGTTAGTACCGCCGGTGACAAGCCCACCCGAGATGAGATATGCGTCTGGCCGCGAAGGCTGGAGATGCGGGATCAACCCGTCTCGACCGGCCGGCGCGGTCCAAGTCTTGGGAGGACATGCTCTGGGAGGACAAGCCGGCGCGCAAGCCGCGACCGTCTCGATCCGACGATAGTTCGAGGCGTTTTTTGTAGCGTAAGAATTCAGAGCAGAGCGTCACCTCTGCTCGTTTTTTTGAGCACAGACCTTGTCCCCGCCCAAAAGCACCGACCACTCCCGCGCCGGCTCCCTGCCGTAAGCGGAGCGTCAGCCCTTGACGCCGATCCAGGTGGCAAAGTCGTCGAACGCAATCAGGCGCGATTTGTAGACGATCGTGCCAAGCGCAAACACTACGATCGAGATCAGCGTGGTCCATAGCAGCTTGAGCAGAAGCCGCGGAAGATAAGGCGCACCCGGATCGCTGCCCGGCACGACCGTGCCGCTCTCGTGCTGGCTGCGCACACCCCAGGGCAGCACAGCGAACAACACGAGCCACCACACGATAAAATAGATCGCGAATGCCGTCGTCAGCGCCACGAATGCGTCACCCGGTGGGCGCGGAAGGAGTTGGTTAAGGTAAACAAAAACTTCACTCCCGCCGTTAGCAGGATGAAAGGATTCACGATGCTAAGGCCTGCTCTGCTTCTGGCAGAGGATATATCAATGATCCAGCGCATGCTCAAATTCGGCCGCGTTGCAGCGGTGTTGTTCTTCGGTCTGGCTTTTGGCGGATTGGCGCTCGGCGTAGCGCCGGCTGCCGCCGGCGGTTGCGGCTATGGCTGCGGCGTTCCGGTGGTCGCGGTTCCGGTGCCCGTGGTGCAGCCTTACGCCTATTCGGGCTGCGGCTGCTGCAGCTGCGGCGGCGTTTACGGCTACTATCCATACGCCGCCTACGGCTATGCGGCGGAATTCGCGCCCTACGCCTATGTCAACCGGTTTTACCGGCCGCGGGTCTATGTCGGGCCACGTGGGCCGCGCCGCGTGTACATGAAATAGCTCTTTGGCCGATGCTGAGAGCGTGAACGCGGCCCGCCTCCGGTGGGCCGTTTTCATTTGGCGGCCACGAACCCCTCACGCCTGCTCGATCTCGACCAGCGTGCCGCAGAAATCCTTTGGATGCAGGAACAGCACCGGCTTGCCGTGGGCGCCGATCTTCGGCTCGCCGTCGCCGATCACGCGCGCGCCCTGCGCCTTGAGCCGGTCGCGCGCCGCGCAGGATGTCGTCGACCTCGTAGCAGACGTGGTGGACGCCGCCGTCGGGATTGCGCTCCAGGAACTTCGCGATCGGCGAGCCCTCGCCGAACGGCTCGAGCAGTTCGATCTTCGTATTCGGCAGCGTGATGAACACCGTGCTGACGCCATGGTCCGGCTGCGGCACCACGTCGGACACCTGCGCGCCCAGGGTGTCGCGGTACACGGCAGATGCCTTGGCGATGTCGCGCACCGCAATGGCGACATGGTTCAGTCGTCCGATCATCGTCGTCTCCTGCGCCCCGGCAGGCCGGGACCGCAATATAGGCGGCCCGAACTCGATCTCCTAGCCGGACAGCAAGCCCAAGGCCGCCCAGCACCGTCCTTCATCTCCGCGCGCTCGCGGGCGAGAACGCGGACAGCGCGGGACCGTCGAGATACATCTCGGTCCAGAAATGGCGGGCGAGATCGGAGCGCCATTCACCGCGTCCGGGTGGCGGCCGCAAGCGTCGCTTCGCCAGAACGCGATTGGCGCCGCATCGAGAACCGGCGCGCCCGCTCGCGCCGCGCCACGAACCGATCACGCAATCGACCCCCTGCTCCGTCCAGGTCGGCGTCGCCTGCATAGGGACCGGACAGCCGCGTGGTCGAGGAAATCGCGATCGCACGCAGGCTGCCGGACTCGAAGCTCCGGGACCGGGCTCGCCGCCGTGATGGCGCCGACGTCGGCCTGGCCGGCCACCACGTCGGCGACCGCATCGAGCGCGGTGTCGAACACCCGCAATTGCGGCCGCGCGGGGGTCGGCACCGGCATGACGGACGACGTTGGCCACCGCGACGTGATTCGAGTTGCCGCGCGAGGTCGAGAGCGCGACCGTCACGGACGCGGCATCTTCCGCAAAGCGCCCGATCAGATCGCCGCCGTCGCGGATGGTCGAACTCGGTGCGGACGACAAAGGCGATGTATTCGGAGTACAGGATCGCAAGCGGTGGATACCGGTCCGGATCGGACTTGGTCACGCCCATCAGGTAGTCGGCGGCCATGTTGGGCGAACTGATCGAGATCACGTGACCGTCGCCGGCAAACCGCTCCATGTGGACCCAGGCGTTGCGGCCGCCATCGCCTGGAACGTTGACGACCGCGACCGGGACATCGACCAGCCGGTTGGCCTCGATGGCGCGGGCAAGGGCGCGCGCCGAGCGGTCGAGGCCGCCGCCCGGCGGCGTGCCCGCGATGATCGACAGCGCGCGCTGCGGCTTCCAGTTCATTGCTTGGCCGGGACGGCGAGTCCGCCGAGCACCTTGCTCCAGAGACCGACCTCATCGTGGAAGAACTTGGTCGAAATATTCGGGCGAGCGCTGCGATGGCGGAACCACGTCGTAACCCAGATCGCCAAACCGCTTGACGGTTGCCTGATCTTCAAGCGCGACGCCGAGTGCCTTGTTGAGCTTCTCGATGATCGGACGTGGCGTGCCCTTGGGCGCCGACAGGCCGAACCACACGGTCAGCTTGAAGGCCGGTAGGCCGGCTTCCGCCGTGGTCGGGACATCGGGCAACATCGGCGAGCGTTTGTCGCCGGTGATCGCGTAGGCCTTGAGCGCGCCGCTCTGCACATGCTGCGCGATATTGACGATCTGGTTGCAGCCGAAGTCGACATTGCCGGCAACCACGTCCTGGGTGGCTTGCGGCGTGCCGCGGTATGAGACCACGGTCGGATTGACGTTCGCCAGCGAGTGGAAGACCGAACAGGCGAGATTGGAGATGGAGCCGACGCCAGCGTCGGCTTCGGTGACCTTCTTCTCGTTGGCGCGCAGATAGGCGATGAACTCCTGCAGAGTATTGGCGGGAACCGCCTTGCGTGCGACCAGCACGACCGGCGAGACATTGACGAGGCCGATATGTTCCCAGTCGGACGGCCGGTAAGGCGGCTCCTTGTGCAGATATTCGATCGCTGCGTGGGTGCCTGAACCCGAGAGAATGAGCTGATAGCCGTCGGGCGTGGCCTTGGCGACGCGGTTGGAGCCGATGGTGCCACCCGCACCGGTCACGTTCTCCACTACCACCTGCTGCCCGAGCGCCTTCGACATCTGCGCCGCGATCAGCCGGGACGTGGTGTCCGACGGGCCGCCTGGCGGGAACGGCGCCACGAGCGTGATGTGGCGTGAAGGATAGTCTTGCGAATTCGCGGCCGCCGAAAACATGGTCAGCGCGGCCGCGACCCAGATATTCTTGAGCATCGTTTACCTCCCACAGGACAACCAAAGTCTAACCCGTGGTCGGCGCTAAATCTCCAGTAGATGGACGTGACAAATCGGCTTCTTGTTCCAGCGTTGTGCAATCTTCGATCGCACGGCCCGCCGCACCGCCTCCGCGACCGATTCAGGATCGCGCCGCCGCGCCCGCGGCAATCCTTCGAACGTCTCGATTACCGCCTCGTAGGCGATCTGCGCCATGTCGCTGCCATCGGCGGCCTTCTCGGGAATTCCCATCAGGTGCAAATCCGGATCTGCAAGCAGGTCGCCCTTCTCGCTCAGCGCTAGCGCGACCGAGATCACGCCGGAAAAGCCCAGCCGGCGGCGGTCGGCGACGGTGCGCTGCGCGGCATCCACCAGCAAGATGCCGTCCTTGTAGAGCCGGCCCGCCGGCACCTCGTCGATGATTTCGGCGCCGCCGGGCGCGAGCCGGACGAGATCGCCATCGCGGCAGGTCAGGACCTGCGCGTACGCCCTGGCTGCGCGCGAGCGCGGCATGCTCGGCCATGTGCAGCGCCTCGCCATGCACCGGCACGACGATCTGCGGACGCACCCAATCGAGCATGTCGGCGAGTTCGGCCCGCCGAGGATGGCCCGAGACATGAACCAGATGCGTTCGATCGGTGATCACCTCGATGCCCTGGGTAACGAGGCCGTTGATCACCTTGCACGATCAGTTTCTCGTTGCCGGGAATGGCGCGCGACGAGAAGATCACGCGGTCGCCACGACTGAACGCCACATCCGGATGGTCGTCGGCGGCAATGCGCGACAATGCGGCGCGCGGCTCGCCCTGGCTGCCGGTGCAAAGCGCCACCACCTTGTCGGGCGGCAGGTGCCCGTAGACGTCGACCGACCGGAACTCCTTGATGCCATCGAGATAGCCGGTCTCGCGCGCGACCTGGGCGATCCGCTCCATCGAACGGCCGACCAGCACGACCTCACGGTCGCAGGCCGCCGCTGCCTCGGCGACCGCGCGCATCCGCGCGACGTTCGAGGCAAAGGTCGTGACCGCGACTCGCGCCGGGGCGGTTCGGATCAGTTCGGCCAACGTTGCCGCGACATCGCGCTCCGACGGCGACCGGCCCTCGCGCACGGCATTGGTCGAATCACCGATCAGCGCGAGACAGCCAACGTCGCCCAGCGCGCGCAGCTTCCTTTCGTCGGTCGGCACCCCGATGAGCGGCGTCGAGTCGATCTTCCAGTCGCCGGTATGCAGCACGGCGCCGAGCGGCGTGCGGATGATGAGGCCGTTCGATTCCGGAATGGAGTGCGCCATGGAGACGAGTTCGATGTCGAACGGTCCGAGCGTAAAACGTCCGTCGAGCGGCACGATGGTGACGGGAATTTGCGGCGCGCCGGATTCGCTCTCGCGTTTGGCCTGCAGCAGGGCTGCGGTGAACGGGGTCGCGTAAACCGGCAGTTTCAATCGCGGCCAGAGGTCGAGCAACGCGCCAAAATGATCCTCGTGCGCATGAGTGAGCACGATGCCGAGGATGTTCTTGCGCTCTTCCACCAAGTAGCGAATATCCGGCAGGATCAGATCGATGCCGGGAAGGTCCTCGCCGGCGAACGCCACGCCGAAGTCGACGATGATCCATTGCCGCCGGCGTTCGTCACCAAAGCCGTAGAGCGCGAGATTCATGCCGATCTCGCCCACCCCGCCGAGCGGCGCAAAGACGAGTTCGTCGCTCGAGCGCGCCATGCGGCAATCCAATCAGTTCGACGAAGATGGTCCGATGGCGGTGAACACGTCACCGGCGGTGACGGTGGTTGCGCTGCCGTCGGAGCGGCGTAGCACGAGACCGCCTCGTGCATCCAGCGCCTCGAAATAACCCACGATTTCCCGGTCGGCGAGCCTGACCCGGATTTCGCGCCCGAGACCGGCAGCACGCACGAGCCAGTCGGCGCGGATGGTGGAGAACCCCTCCCCGCCGTTCCATTGCGCGAACCGGCCCAGCATCGCATTGGAGAGTGCGCTGAACAGACCCTCGGCTGTCACTTGCGCGCCGGCCGCGGCCAGGTCGGTCGCCGGGTACTCGGTGCCGTCCGGATGGCTGACGCAGTTCACGCCGATACCGACAACGACGACATCCTCACCGCTCTCGCCTTCGATAAGGATGCCGGCGAACTTCGCCTCCGACAGCAGAAGGTCGTTCGGCCATTTGATCGCCAGCCTCGGCTTGACGCTGGGCGCCACCTCCACCACCGCGTCGTGGACCGCGAGCGCGGCGACGAACGAAAGTTGGGCCCAATGCTCGGCCTGCGCCTGCTGCGTCAGCAGCAGGCTGGCGTAGAGATTTCCGGGCTCCGACATCCATGGGCGGCCGCGACGGCCACGGCCGGCGCTCTGCCGCTCGGCCGTGATCCAGAGCGGGCCGCGTTCGCCACGCCGTGCCCGCAGCAGAGCTTCCGCGTTGGTGGAGTCGAGCGAGTCGCATGCCGCTAGTCGCACGCCAGCGCGGGACGCCCTGGGATCGAGGCGCATCATCTGGAGTCAGAACAGAGCTTTGGCCGCGGCGTTGGCGGCGTCGACCAAGGGCCCCGGATAGATAAAGAACAGGAGATTGAACAGGCCGCTGACGGCGAGCACGGCGCGCAGCTCGTGCGGCATCGGCTCGAAACCTTTCGCGGGCTCGTCGAAATACATGATCTTGATGATCAACAGGTAGTAGTACGCACCAACCACGCTGGCGATGACACCGATCACCGCGAGCGTGAACAGGCCGGCCTTGATCGCCGCCATGAAAACAAAGAACTTGGCGAAGAAACCCGCGAGCGGCGGAATGCCGGCGAGCGAGAACAGCAGAATCGCAAAGAAGAACGCCATGGTCGGATGCGTGCGCGCGAGCCCGGCGAGGTCGTAGATATTCTCCACCATCGTGCCATCCCGCCGCATCGACAGGATGCAGGCGAAGGTCCCGAGCGTCATGACGAGGTAGATCGACATATAGACCAGAACGCCCTGCACGCCCTGCTCGGTGCCGGCGGCGAGCCCGACCAGCGCAAATCCCATGTGGCCGATCGACGAATAGGCCATCAGTCGCTTGATGTTGCGCTGACCGATGGCGGCAAAGGCGCCGAGCGCCATCGACGCGATCGAGACGAACACCACGATCTGCTGCCATTGCGACAGGATATCGGGGAACGCCATGATCGTGGTGCGCACGAACATCGCGATGCCGGCGACTTTGGGCGCGGCGGCGAAGAACGCGGTGACGGGCGTGGGGGCGCCTTCGTAGACGTCGGGCGTCCACATGTGGAACGGCACCGCCGAGACCTTGAAGCAGAAGCCGGCGAACAGGAACACCAGGCCGAAGGTCAGGCCGATTCCGCCCTTCTGCGCCGCATGGGCAATGCCGGCGAACGAAACCGTGCCGCTGAAGCCGTAAACCAGCGTGGCGCCGTACAGCAGCATCCCGGAGGAGAGCGCGCCAAGGACGAAGTATTTCAGCCCGGCCTCGGTCGAAAACACGTTGTCGCGGCTGATTGCCGCCACCACGTAGAGCGAGAGGCTCATCAGTTCGAGGCCGAGATAGAGCGCGATCAGATCGGTCGCCGAAATCAGCATCAGCATGCCGGTCGTCGACAGCAGGATCAGGACGGCATATTCGAACCGCTGCTCCTTCTCACGGCCGAAATAGTCGAACGACATCAGGATCGCGACCGCCGAGCCGGTCAGCGCCAGGAGCTTCAGGAAGCGCGCGAAGTCGTCCAGCACGAAGCTGCCGCCGAACGTAACCAACCGGCCCTCGGGCAGCATGACGACCACCACGCCGGCCGCCACCAGCAGCAGGATCGCCCAGACGCCGATCGCCTTGGTCGCTGCCTCGCCACGGAACGCGCCCAGCATCAGCAGCGCCATCGCGCCCACGGCGAGGATGATCTCCGGGAGAGCCGGCAGCAGCGCAGGGATTTCGGCGGCTTCGGTCATGATCTCACTGCACCAGCATGGCGGCGGCCTTCGCGGCGCCAAGCGCCTTGTTGTAGTTGTCGAGCAGTTGCGCGACCGAGGCCGCCGACATGTCGAGGATCGGCTTCGGGAAGATACCGAACACCACAGTCAGCACGACCAGCGGTCCGAGCGTGATGATCTCGCGGTAGTCGAGATCCTTGATGTTCGCGAGGCTCGGCTTCTGCAGCGCTCCCAGCACGACCTTGCGATAGAGCCACAGCGCATAGGCGGCGGAGAAAATCACGCCGAGGGTGGCGAGCGTCGCCACCCAGGTATTGACCCGGAAGGTGCCGATGAGGGTCAGGAATTCGCCGACGAAACCGGACGTACCCGGGAGCCCGACATTTGCCAGCGTGAACACCAGGAACGCCACCGCGTAGAGCGGCATGCGATTGACCAAGCCGCCATAGGCGGCGATCTCGCGCGTGTGCATGCGGTCGTAGACCACGCCAACGCAGAGAAACAACGCTGCCGAAACGATGCCGTGGGAGATCATCTGGAAAATGCCGCCGGCCACGCCTTGGGTGGTAGCGGCGAAGATGCCCATCGTCACGAAGCCCATATGCGACACGGAGGAATAGGCGATGAGCTTCTTCATGTCCTCCTGCATCAACGCAACCAGCGAGGTGTAGATGATGGCGACCACCGAAAGCCCGAATACCAGCGGCGCCAGCGCATGCGAGGCCTCCGGGAACATCGGCAGCGAGAACCGCAGGAAGCCGTAGCCGCCCATCTTGAGGAGGATCGCGGCGAGGATGACCGAGCCCGCCGTCGGCGCCTCGACGTGGGCGTCCGGCAGCCAGGTATGCACCGGCCACATCGGCATCTTCACGGCAAACGACGCGAAGAAGGCGAGCCACGCCCAGGTCTGCAGGCCGCGCGGGAAGCCGTGCTTCAGCAGCGTCGGGATGTCGGTGGTGCCAGCGTCCCAGTACATCGCCATGATGGCGAGCAGCATCAGCACCGAGCCGAGCAGCGTGTAGAGGAAGAATTTGAAACTGGCGTACACCCGCCGCGGCCCGCCCCAGACTCCGATGATCAGGAACATCGGGATGAGGCCGCCCTCGAAGAATAGGTAGAACACGACGAGGTCGAGCGCCGAAAACGTGCCGATCATCAGCGTTTCGAGCGCCAGGAACGCGATCATATATTCCTTGACGCGTTTCTGGATCGGCAGCCAGCTCGCGACAATGCAGACCGGCATCAGCGCGGTAGTCAGAATGACGAACGGCAACGAAATGCCGTCGACACCCATGTGATAGTTGATGGAGCCGCCGAGCCACGGCCGCTTCTCAACGAACTGGAACTCCGGCGAGGACGGGTCGAACCGCCAGAGCATGATGAGCGAGATGGCGAAAGTGATCAGCGTGGTCCAAAGCGCGATCCAGCGCGCATTGCGGTGCTCGGCAACGCCGTCCGAGCGGATCATCATGATGAACAGCGCGCCGGCGAGCGGCAGGAACGTTGTGACGGAAAGGATCGGCCAGCTCATCATCAGCCTGCCCCCCCGCCGCGGAACATGAACCAGGTGATGAAGGCAGCGACGCCGACCATCATCGCGAAAGCGTAGTGATAAAGGTAGCCGGTCTGCAGCCGCATGACGTCGCGCGTCACGTTCAGCACCCACTTCGACACACCGTCCGGACCGAAGCCGTCGATCAACCAGCCATCGCCGTACTTCCACAGGAAGCGGCCGAGCCATTTCGTCGGCTTGACGAAGATGACCTCGTAGAGCTCGTCGAAGTACCACTTGTTGAGCAGGAAGTGATAAAGCGGCGCCTGCTGCCGTGCGAGCTCGACCGGGAGATCGGGGCGCTGGATATAGAACCGCCAGGCGACGGCGAAGCCCAGCACCATCATCACCGTCGGCAGCGTGGCGATGCCGTACGGCACGTGGTGCATCTCCTCGAGCACGTGGTTGCTCTCGGCAAACTTCAGCGAACTGCCGAAGAACTCGGCGACGCCGTGGCCGGCGAACACCTCCTTGAACGGATAACCCGACAGGATCGAGCCGGCGGCGAGCACACCGAGCGGCACCAGCATCACCAGCGGGCTCTCATGAGCCTGCTCGTAGTGATGCCGATCATGCGGAGTGCCGTGGAAGGTCTTCAGAATGAGCCGCCAGGAATAGAAGGAGGTCAGCGCGGCGGCGATCACCGTCATAGCGAAGGCGTAGAGCGCCATCGGGTTGTGGCCCACATAGGCGGCCTCGATGATGGCGTCCTTCGAGAAATAGCCGGCGGTCAGCGGGAACCCGGTGAGCGCAAGCGTGCCGATCACCATGGTCCAGTAGGTGAACGGGATCTTGTCCTTGAGCCCGCCCATATGGCGGATGTCCTGCTCGTGGTGCATCGCCAGGATCACCGAGCCCGAACCGAGGAAGAGCAGCGCCTTGAAGAACGCGTGGGTGAAGAGATGGAACATGCCGACCGAATAGGCGCCGCAACCCATCGCGACGAACATGTAGCCGAGCTGCGAGCAGGTCGAATAGGCGATGATGCGCTTGATGTCGTTCTGGACGAGCCCAATGGTGGCGGCGAAGAACGCGGTCGTCGCGCCGATAAAGGTCACGAAGGTCTGCGCCGTGGGAGCGAGCTCGAACAACGGCGAGAGCCGCGCCACCATGAACACGCCGGCCGTCACCATGGTGGCGGCGTGAATCAGCGCCGAGACCGGGGTCGGCCCCTCCATGGCGTCCGGCAGCCAGGTGTGCAGCAGGAACTGCGCCGACTTGCCCATCGCGCCCATGAACAGCAGCAGACAGATGAGCGTCAACGCATCCACGTTCCAGCTCAGGAACTGCATGGTCTTGCCGGTCAGCGCGGGTGCCTGCGCGAACACGGTGTCGAAATCGACCGCGCCCGTCATCACGAACACCGCGAAGATGCCCAGCGCGAAGCCGAAATCGCCGACTCGGTTGACGATGAAGGCCTTGATCGCGGCAGCGTTGGCCTCCGGCTTCTGGTACCAGAAGCCGATGAGCAGATAGCTCATCAGGCCCACACCCTCCCAGCCGAAGAACAACTGCACCAGATTGTCCGCCGTCACCAGCATCAGCATGGCGAAGGTGAACAGCGACAGATAGGCGAAGAACCGCGGCCGGAACGTGTCGTCGGCCATGTAGCCGATCGAATAGAGGTGCACCAGCGACGAGATGGTGGTAACCACAACCAGCATCACGGCGGTGAGCGTGTCGATGCGCAGCGCCCAGTCGATCTTGAGATCGCCCGATACGATCCAGGACATCAGCGGGATGCGGGCGTCGTGATGGCCGAAGCCCACGTCCACAAACGCCACCCACGACAGCACCATGGAAGCGAAGAGCAGCACCGTGGTCGCCAACTCGGCGAACCGTGAGCCGACGGCCGCTGGCTCGGCCGGATGATGGCCGGCCGCATGCGCATCGGCGTGGCCGTGCGCTTCGTGTCCGGCGTGCTCGTGATGCTCATGGCCGCCGTGCCCGTGGGCGTCGGCCGGGTCGGGCGGCCCGCCCGGGAAGCGGGCATGCGCGCCGATAAGCGAGATCAATCCCGCAATGACGAAGCCGAGCAACGGCAGAAAAACGATCGCCTGGTACACCGAAGTCAGCCCTTCATGAGATTGATGTCCTCAACCGCGATCGAACCGCGGTTGCGGTAGAAGGCCACCAGGATGGCGAGGCCGATGGCGGCTTCCGCAGCCGCCACGGTGAGCACCAGGAGCGCGAAGATCTGGCCGACCAGATCGCCGAGGAAGGACGAGAACGCCACGAAATTGATGTTCACAGCGAGCAGAATCAGTTCGATCGACATCAGGATGACGATGACGTTCTTCCGGTTCAGGAAAATTCCGAAAATACCGAGCGTAAAGAGGATCGCGCCGACCGTCAGGTAGTGACCGAGTCCGATGACCATATCGCGCCTCAGAGTCCCTGGCCCGGCCGCACCTTGACGACCTCGATGGCGTCCTCCTTCAGGCGGGCGACCTGATCGGCGATGTTCTGGCGCCGCACGTTCGGCTTGTGCCGCAACGTCAGCACGATCGCGCCGATCATCGCCACCAGCAGGATCAGCCCGGCCGCCTGGAAGAAGTAGACGTAGCGCGTATAGAGCACGTGGCCGATCGCCTCGGTGTTGAGCATCCGCGCAATCGGTGGGATCGGCGCGGCGATCGCTTGCTGCACCTCCGGCGCGATCACCCAGGCGCCGACCACCAGAATGAGCTCGATCAACATGACGATGCCGACCACGGCGCCGATCGGCAGATATTGCAAGAAGCCTTGCCGCAGTTCGGCGAAGTCCACGTCCAGCATCATGACGACGAACAGGAACAGCACCGCTACCGCGCCGACATAGACCACGATCAGGATCATCGCCAGGAACTCGGCCCCCAGCAGCACGAACAGCCCGGCCGCATTGACGAAGGCCAGGATGAGGAACAGCACCGAATGCACGGGATTCTTGGCCGCAATCACCATGAAGGCGGAAGCGACGCAGATCGCGGCGAACAGATAGAAGAACGCGGCTGCGATCATCGCGGCCCCTCCGCGCGTGCCGGGTGGAAGGGTGACGCTGAGACCGTCGCACTTGGAAAGTTTAATCTCATCGTCTCACCGATAGGGCGCGTCGAGCGCGATGTTCTGGGCGATCTCACGTTCCCAACGGTCGCCGTTCGCCAGGAGGCGCTCCTTGTCGAAATAGAGTTCTTCCCGCGTCTCAGCCGCGAATTCGAAGTTCGGGCCCTCGACGATCGCGTCGACCGGACAGGCCTCCTGGCAGAGCCCGCAGTAGATGCACTTCACCATGTCGATATCGTAACGGGTGGTGCGGCGCGTGCCGTCGTTGCGGCGCGGCCCCGCCTCGATGGTGATGGCCTGAGCCGGACAGATCGCCTCGCACAGCTTGCAGGCGATGCACCGCTCCTCGCCGTTGGGATAGCGCCGCAATGCGTGCTCGCCGCGAAAGCGCGGCGAGATCGGCCCCTTCTCGAAGGGATAGTTGAGGGTCGACTTCGGCTTGAAGAAATAGCGCATCGCGAGCCAGAACGCCGAGATGAACTCGGTGAGAAAGATCGCGCGTGCCGCCTGATCGAGCCTCATGGCGCTCTCCCGTTAGCCCGCACCGACATCATCGAGCTCGGCCCCGTCAGCCGCCGAGCGTGTCGCCGATCCAGTAGCCCAGGCCCCCGAAAAACAGAATATCGAGCGTCAGCACCATGCGCCGCATGATGCCGATCTTGCGCTCGAACTCCGCGCGCTCCTCGGCCGTCTGCGACTGATCGTGCGCGCGCAGGCTCCTTTCCACAAAGCCAATGACGGCGAAATAGTTGACCGCCGCGACCATCGTCCCCGCGATGGCGCCGACGAGCCCCCAGGTCGAAAGGTCGATCATGCCGGTTCCCCGTCATTTCGTTACGAGCCCACCGTATTGCAGAACGCCGGCGACGATCGCGACCATGGCGAGCGAAACCGGCAGGAACACCTTCCAACCGAGCCGCATGAGTTGGTCGTAGCGGTAGCGCGGGACGATCGCCTTCACCATGGCGAACAGGAAGAACATGAACACCACTTTGAGGACGAACCAGACCACCCCTGGCAGCCAGGTGAACGGTGCGACCGGAAACGGCGGCAGCCAGCCGCCGAGAAACAGAATGGTCGCCATCGCACACATCGTGAGGATGGCGATGTATTCGCCCAGGAAGAACAGCAGGAACTGGGTGGACGAGTATTCGACCGCGAAGCCGGCGACCAGTTCGGATTCCGCTTCGACCAGGTCGAACGGCGGCCGGTTGGTCTCCGCAAGCGCCGAGATGAAGAAGATCACGAACATCGGCAAGAGCGGCAGCCAGTACCAGTTGAGCAGGCCCCACTTGCCGTCCTGCGCTTCGACGATCGCGGAGAGGTTGAGCGAGCCGGCGCACAGCAACACCGTAATGATGACGAAACCGATCGAAACTTCGTAGGACACCATCTGCGCCGCCGAGCGCAAAGCGGCGAGGAACGGATACTTCGAGTTCGACGCCCAGCCCGCCATGATCACGCCGTACACCATGAGCGACGAGATCGCGAAGATGTAGAGGACGCCGACGTTGATGTCGGCGATCATCCAGCCCGCATTGACCGGGATGACGGCCCAGGCGGCGAGCGCCAGACCGGCCGTGACCAGCGGCGCGAGCAGGAAGACACCCTTGTTGGCGCCGGCCGGGATGATCGGTTCCTTGAACACGAACTTGAAGAGATCGGCGAACGACTGCAGCAGGCCCCACGGGCCGACCACGTTCGGCCCGCGCCGCATCTGCACCGCCGCCCAGATCTTTCGGTCCGCGTAAAGGATGTAGGCGGTCGCAACCAGCAGCACGACCAGCAGCAACACGCTCTGCGCCACGATGACGATCAGCGGCCAGATATAGTTGTTCCAGAACTCGGCCAGCGTCATGGTCTACTCCGCCGCGCTCAGGCCGTGCTCACCCTCGGCGATCGCCGAGCATTCCGACATCACGAGCGACGCGCGCGCGATCGGGTTGGTGAAATAGAAATCGGGGAATGCCGCGCCGAACGGCGCCTTATCGGGCGTGCCGCCGAGCGTGGCCAGCGACCGGATGAGCGTGCGGTCACCGGGCGCGATCTGCCCGAACCGCTTCATGTGCGGATGCGCGGCAAACAGCGCCTGCCGCAGCGCCGCCAGCGAGTCGTAAGGCAGCCGGTGGCCAAGCACGTCCGACAGCGCGCGCAGGATTGCCCAGTCCTCGCGCGCCTCGCCGGGCGGAAATGCCGCGCGCGCCGCCATCTGTACGCGGCCCTCCGTGTTCACGTAGATGCCGGACTTCTCCGGATAGGCCGCGCCGGGCAGAATGACGTCCGCGCGGTGCGCGCCCTGGTCGCCATGCGAGCCGATATAGACGACGAAGGCACCGGGAGCGATGTCGATTTCGTCGGCGCCCAGCAGGAACGCAAGGTCGATCGCACCCGGCTCCGCCATCTGCGCGGCCTTGAGCCCGCCTGCCGCAGGGACAAATCCAAGATCGAGCGCGCCGACGCGTGCGGCCGCAGTGTGCAACACCGAGAAGCCGTTCCACCCTTCGGCGGCCGCGCCGCCCGCCGCGATCCGAGCGGCGAGCGATGCGACGGCCACGCCGTCGCGCCGGCTCAACGCCGCCATGCCGAGAATGACCAGCGGACGCTCGGCCTTCTTCAATTTCTCCGCAAACGCGCCGCGACCGGCTGCGATCTCCGAAAGCGTCTCCGGGCCGGTACCGAGGTACTCATACGGATAGGTCAGGTCGGGCCGCTCCCCGATCAGTCCGATCGGGAAATTGCCGGCGCGCCAGCGTTTGCGGATGCGCGCATTCAGCACAGCCGCTTCGTGGCGGGGATTAGCGCCGACAATGAGAAGCGCGTCAGCCTTTTCGATGCCGGCAATTGTAGCATTGAACAGGTAGGTCGCCCTGCCCCACTTCGGGTCGAGCGCGGCGTCGTCCTGTCGGCAGTCGAGATTGCCGACGCCGAGACGGCCCATCAGATCCTTGAAAGCAAATATTTCCTCGACCGCGGCGAGGTCGCCGGCAATCGCGCCGCGGCGTGCCGGCGGCGCCGCCTTCACCCTGGCCGCGACAGCGCCGAACGCCTCCGGCCAGGAAGCGGGGCGTAACCGGCCGTTCTCGCGGATGTAGGGCTGGTCGAGGCGCTGGCTACGCAGGCCGTCGACGATGTGCCGCGTCTTGTCGGAAATCCACTCCTCGTTCACGTCGTCGTTGATCCGCGGCAGGATGCGCATCACCTCGCGGCCGCGGGTATCGATCCGGATGGCGGAGCCGACCGCGTCCATGACGTCGACTGACTCGGTCTTGTTCAGCTCCCACGGCCGCGCCGCGAAGGCATAGGGCTTCGAGGTGAGCGCCCCGACCGGACAGAGATCGACGACGTTGCCTTGCAGCTCCGACGTCATCGCGGTCTCGAGGTAGGTGGTGATCTCCATGTCCTCGCCGCGGCCGATCGCGCCGAGTTCCGCGACGCCCGCGACTTCCGTGGTGAAGCGGACGCAGCGGGTGCAATGGATGCAGCGGTTCATCACCGTTTTGACGAGCGCGCCGATATACTTGTCCTCGACCGCACGCTTGTTCTCGCGATAGCGGCTGTTGTCGACGCCGTAGGCCATCGCCTGGTCCTGTAGATCGCATTCGCCTCCCTGATCGCAGATCGGACAGTCGAGCGGGTGATTGATCAGCAGGAACTCCATCACCCCTTCGCGCGCCTTGCGTACCATCGGGCTTTTGGTGTTGAGCACCTTGGGCGTGCCGTCGCGGTTCGGCGGCAGGTCTTTCACCCCCATCGCGCAAGACGCCTGCGGCTTTGGCATGCCGACCACTTCGATCAGACACATCCGGCAATTGCCGGCGATCGACAGCCGCTCATGGAAGCAGAAGCGCGGGATCTCGGCGCCCGCGGCTTCGCACGCCTGGAGCAGCGTGTACTCCGGCGGCACCTCGATCTCGCGTCCGTCGACGATGAGGTTGGTCATCTCAATGCCATGTCGTCCATAATAGCAATGCGGCCGCGATGGCGAGCAACGCAGCCATATCGAGCCGCACGAGCAGCGTCAGTACGCGCCAGAAGCGGTTGTGTGTGATCGTGCTCATGCGCACCGCGCCGTCTTCCACAACTGCGCCGCCGGCAGGCTCTCCCAACCGAACGCGTGTTCACTCGCCCCATGCCGCTTGAAGTGCTCGAGCCGCTCGATCGCCTCCTGGACCGTGGGCCTATGTCCGGCCGGCACCCACCACATGACGAAATACCGCTCGGCCATGGTCTCGAACCATTCGTGCCGGCGGCCGTAGAAACGCTTGTGGATGGTCTGCCAGACAAAGCGCTCTAGCATCTCGACGCTTTCCCACACCGACAGGTTGACCGCCATACGCGGATCGCCGTCGAACGGCCGGGTGTCGATGGCGCTACCGCTGTCGTCCTGGTAGCGCCAGACGAAGCCCTCACTGCGCTCGGCGATGCCGTTCACCATAGCGAGGTTGTCGATGAAATCCGCCATGCGCGGATCGACCGCCTCGTAGCGCAGGCGGCCGATATTGAGCTGGGCGAGATGCCGCGTGGGCTGCTGATCCATGGTCCCTACTCCGCCGCCATCGCGGCCACCGGAACGCCGAACTTCAGCAGGTTGCCGTCCGGGTCCCAGACGTAGAACTCGCGCATGCCCCATTCGCGCTCGGTGACGGCCGAGATGCGGCCGCCCTCCCCGGCCGCCTGCATACCCGCGTGAACCGCATCGATGTCGTCCGGCCGGATGTAGGCCGACGTCATCTCGGCGATCTTCGGATTGTCGCACCGCCAGAAATGAATCTCGATGTCGTCACGTTGCACGATCGCGTAGCCGTGGTCGGGATACACATTGACGATCCGGAATCCGAGCTTGTCGCGATACCACGTCGCTGAATGCTGCACGTCGGCGGCGGGAAACAGCGGACAAGCTCTGGCGAGACGAGCCATCGTCGTCACTCCGCCGCCGACCGCGACGGGTTCGGGATGCGGGTTCGCCGCGTAGTCGTCGATGCGCTTCTCGATCTCGTGACGGAAGTGGCGCAGCAGGCCCTGCACCGGCCAGGCGGCGCCGTCGCCGAACGCGCAGATGGTGTGGCCCTCGATCTGCTGCGTCACCGCCATCAGCATGTCGATCTCGCGCTTGTGGGCGCGGCCTTCCGCCATGCGGGTGAGCACGCGCCACATCCAGCCCATGCCCTCGCGGCAGGGCGTGCACTGGCCGCAGCTTTCGTGCTTGTAGAAATACGAGATGCGCGCCATCGCGCGGATGATGTCGGTCGACTTGTCCATCACGATCACGGCGGCGGTGCCGAGCGCCGACTTCTTGTCGCGGCAGCCGTCGAAATCCATGATCAGCGTGTCGGCCTGATCGGGACCGGCCGGCACGAGCGGCATCGACGAGCCGCCGGGAATCACGGCGAGCAGGTTATCCCAGCCGCCGCGCACGCCGCCCGCATGGACGTCGATAAGTTCACGCAGCGGAATTCCCATGGCCTCTTCGACGTTGCACGGTCGTTCGACGTGACCGGAGATGCAGAACAACTTGGTGCCGGTGTTGTTGGGGCGGCCTATGCTCGCGAACCACGCACCGCCGCGCCGCAAGATGTCCGGCACCTGCGCGACGGTCTCGACGTTGTTGACGGTGGTCGGGCAGCCGTAAAGGCCCATGTTGGCCGGGAACGGCGGCTTGAGCCGCGGCTGACCCTTCTTGCCCTCGAGGCTTTCGAGCAGCGCGGTTTCTTCGCCGCAGATATAGGCGCCGGCGCCGTGATGGACGTAGAGGTCGAAATCCCAGCCGTTGATATTGTCCTTACCGATCAGCTTGGCCTGGTAGGCCTGATCGATCGCCGCCTGCAAATGTTCGCGTTCGCGGATGAACTCGCCGCGCACGTAGATGTAGCCGGCATGCGCCCCCATCGCGAAAGCGGCGTAAAGGCAGCCCTCGACCAGGAGATGCGGATCGTGCCGCATGATCTCGCGGTCTTTGCAGGTACCGGGCTCGGATTCGTCCGCGTTGATGACCAGATAGTGCGGACGGCCGTCCGACTGCTTGGGCATGAACGACCATTTCAAGCCGGTCGGGAAGCCCGCGCCGCCGCGACCGCGTTGGCCCGAGGCCTTGACCTCATTTACCACCCAGTCGCGGCCCTTCTCCAGGATTGCCTTGGTGCCATCCCACGCGCCGCGCCGGCGTGCGCCCACAAGGCCCCAGTCGTGCAGGCCGTAAAGGTTGGTGAAGATGCGGTCCTTATCCTGCAGCATCGATTCAGTCCTGCGGCTTGCGCTCGGGCGCCGGTTGCGCCTTCTCCGACAGAGCCTCTTTCATGGTCGCCCTCGGCGAGACACCGTCCTTGGCGCCTTCGGCGGCCACGGTTTCGAGCGGTGCCGGCGCTTCGCGCTTGTTGGCCTCGGGCGAGACCTTCTTCGGCGCAACGTCGGTCAGGCTCGGCTGCGACGCGTCTCCCCCGCTGTGCCGCTGCGCATAGAGCACCGCGTCGGTGAGCGTCGTCGGAGCGCCGACCGGCGCAGAGAACGTGCGGTCGATCTGTGGACCGGGCTTCACCGGCTTGCCGCTCGCAAAGCCATCCAGCACCTTCTCGAAGCTTTCGGGCGTGAGGTCTTCGTAGGTGTCGCGCCAGATGAGCACCATCGGGGCATTGACGCAGGCGCCGAGGCACTCGACCTCTTCCCAGGAAAAATCGCCGTCGGCCGAAACGTGGAACGGCTCATGGTTGATACGGCGCTGGCAGACGTCGAGGATCTTCTCTGCGCCGCGCAACCGGCACGGCGTCGTGCCGCAGACCTGGATGTGCGCTTTCTTGCCGACCGGCTGCAGCAGAAACATCGTGTAAAAGGTTGCGACCTCGAGCCCACGGATGTGCGCCATGCCAAGCATGTCGGCGACGTACCGGATTGCCGCTTCCGGCAGCCAGCCGTGATGCTGCTCCTGCGCGCGCCACAGCAACGGGATGACGGCGGACTGTTGCCGGCCGTCCGGATATTTGGCGATCTGCTGCTTCGCCCACGCTAAGTTCTCGGCCGAGAAGACGAACTCCTTCGGCTGCAACTCAGGCGGAGCAAGGCGGCGAACGGACATGGTCAGATTTCCCCGCGCTCAGCGCGTGCCGCACGCACACAATTGAGTGACAGCACGGCGCTCACCGATCGACCTCCCCGAACACGATATCGAGCGAGCCGAGCACGGCCGAGACGTCGGCCAGCATCAGGCCCTTGCAGAGAAAATCCATCGCCGAGAGGTGCGCGAAGCCTGGCGCCCTGATCTTGCACTTGTACGGTTTGTTGGTGCCGTCAGCGATCAGGTACACGCCGAACTCGCCCTTTGGGGCCTCGACGGCCGCATAGACTTCGCCGGCCGGCACGTGGAAGCCCTCGGTATAGAGCTTGAAGTGGTGGATGAGCGCTTCCATCGAGCGCTTCATCTCTTCGCGCTTCGGCGGCACGATCTTATTGTCGTCCACCGAAACTCGCCCCTGCCCTTCCGGCGACTGCAGCTTCTCCAGGCACTGCTTCATGATCCGGATCGACTGCCGCATCTCTTCCATGCGGATGCAGTAGCGGTCGTAGTTGTCGCCGTTCTTGCCGATCGGGATGTCGAAATCGAGCTCGGAATAGCACTCGTAGGGCTGCGCCTTGCGCAGGTCCCAGGCGGCGCCCGAGCCGCGCACCATTACGCCCGAGAATCCCCAGGCCCACGCGTCCTTGAGATCGACCAAGCCAATGTCGACGTTGCGCTGTTTGAAAATTCGGTTGCCGGTCAGCAGAGTTTCGAGATCGTCGCAGACCTTGAGAAACGGATCGCAGAACGCCCAGATGTCGTCGATCAGCTTCGGTGGCAGGTCCTGGTGCACGCCGCCGACGCGAAAGTACGCCGCGTGCATGCGCGAGCCGGAGGCGCGTTCGTAGAACACCATCAGCTTCTCGCGCTCCTCGAACCCCCATAGCGGCGGGGTCAGCGCGCCGACGTCCATCGCCTGGGTGGTGACGTTGAGGAGATGCGAGAGTAGCCGGCCGATTTCGCAATAGAGCACGCGGATCAACTGGGCACGCTTGGGCACCGTGAGCCCGAGCAGCTTCTCGGCAGCGAGGCAGAAGGCGTGCTCCTGGTTCATCGGCGCGACATAGTCGAGCCGGTCGAAATACGGGATCGCCTGCAGGTAGGTCTTGGCTTCGATCAGCTTTTCGGTGCCGCGGTGCAGAAGGCCGATATGCGGGTCAACGCGCTCGACCACTTCGCCGTTGAGCTCGAGCACCAGCCGAAGCACGCCGTGCGCGGCCGGATGCTGCGGCCCGAAGTTGATCGTGAAGTTGCGCAGGTCGTCGCTCATCGTCATTCCTTCGCCTGAGCGGCGTCCGGCGGCATGAAGGCGGCGAACACCTCCGCGCCCGTCATGTTGTGGGTCTTGTTGGCGAAATCGTAATAGGCCGGTTTCTCGTCGACGAATATCTGGCTGGCAAAGACATACCCCGCGCGGTCGTCGAACGCCTCGGCGGAGACGAAATACATGTCCTTGCCGACCAACCGGTAGAACAGGGGTGTGCCGCAGGTCGCGCAGAAGCAGCGCTCGGCCCATTCCGAAGATCGGTAGACACCAAGCTTCGACGGGTCCTCGACCTTCAGGGTGCCGCCGCAGTCCAGCACCAGGAACGGGCCGGCGGACCAGCGCCGGCACATGCCGCAGTGACAAGCGCCGACGTTGCGGTTCTCGGGCTCGGCAGTGAAGCGCACCGCGCCGCAGAGACAACCGCCTGACATGACTGCGCCGGAGCCTGCCATGATCACGAACCCTTCGCCTTCTCGTCGCCCGGCAGCCCGTAGGCGCCCGGTCCCTCCCACGGCGACAGGAAATCGAAGTTGCGGAATTCCTGGTTGAGCCGCACCGGCTCGTAGACCACGCGCTTCTGCTCGTCGTCGTAACGCACCTCGACGAAGCCGGTGAGCGGAAAGTCCTTGCGCAGCGGATGGCCTTCGAAATTATAGTCGGTCAGCAGCCGCCGCATGTCGGGATGGCCGGTGAAGGGCACGCCGTAGAGATCGTAGGCCTCGCGCTCGAACCAGTTCGCGCCGGGAAATACGTCGATGATCGACGGCACCGTCTCGCCTTCGGCTACCGCGATCTTCACCCGGACACGGGCGTTCTGCTTGGGCGACAGCAGGTGGTAGACGACGTCAAAGCGCCGGTCGCTTCCGGGCCAGTCGACCGCCGTGACATCCACGATCATCCAGAACTGGCAGCGCTCGTCATCCCGCAGGAAGGTCATGACCTTGACGATGTCCTGCGCCGTCGTGGTCAGGTTGAGTTCGCCGTGCGCCACCTCACGACCGGTAACCGTGCCCACCAGCGCGCCCGCGATGGCTTCGCCAAGTCTGGTGAGGCTTTCGTCCATGACTCTCGCGCGCCTCAGCGTTCAATCGTGCCGGTGCGGCGGATCTTCTTCTGCAGCATCAGCACGCCATAGAGTAGCGCCTCGGCGGTTGGCGGACAGCCTGGCACGTAGATGTCGACGGGCACGATGCGGTCGCAGCCGCGCACCACCGAATAGGAGTAATGATAGTAGCCGCCGCCATTGGCGCACGAGCCCATCGAGATCACGTAGCGCGGCTCCGGCATCTGGTCGTAGACCTTGCGCAGCGCGGGGGCCATCTTGTTGGTCAGCGTGCCGGCGACGATCATTACGTCGGACTGGCGTGGCGACGCGCGCGGCGCGAAGCCGAACCGCTCCGCGTCGTAGCGCGGCATCGACATCTGCATCATCTCGACCGCGCAGCAGGCGAGCCCGAACGTCATCCACATCAGCGAGCCAGTGCGGGCCCAAACGATCAGGTCATCAGCCGCCGTGACCAAAAAGCCCTTGTCCGCCAGTTCGGCGTTCAATCCGGTGAAGAAGCTGTCGTCCGCGCCGACGGGCTTTCCGGTCCGCGGGTCGAGAATTCCGGTCGCCGCGGGAGCGACCAGGCCGCCGCGCTCTAATCCCATTCGAGCGCTCCTTTCCGCCACTCATATATGAAGCCGACGGTCAGAACGCCAAGGAACAGCATCATCGACCAGTAGCCGTAGGCACCGAGATCCGCGAATGCGACCGCCCACGGGAACAGGAACGTGACTTCAAGATCGAAGATGATGAACAGGATCGCGACCAGATAGAAGCGGACGTCGAACTTCATGCGCGCGTCGTCGAACGGGTTGAAGCCGCACTCATAGGCCGAGAGCTTTTCGGCGTCGGGTCGCTTGTACGCGACCAGGAATGGCGCGAGCAGCAACGCCACGCAGATGACGAGTGCCACCCCGATGAAGATCACGAGCGGCAGATAATCCATCAGGAGTTCGTTCATCGGCGACACCTCGGACGGCCTGCGCGGGAGCCCCACCCTGCACCGTCCCGCAAGATGCCGTGAGGCCATAAGAAAACGCCCTTGTCACAATTCGGATTCGTTCCAAGGGGCATGAACGCTTTGGCTTTAGCGCAGTGCACAATGAGGCGCAAGTCAGCCCCCACAGGCCACATTTGCACGTCAGCCGCGCCACGCTGCGCGCAAGCCACTGGGCTTTGCCCCGCCCCTCGCTGTAGGCTGGCGATCAAACAACGCACCGTTTGCACGGGGAGGTAACATATGCAACGCAAGGTGATGATTTCTTGCGCGGTCACCGGCTCGGCGGATACACCGGGCCGCAATCCCGGCGGTGCCGGTGACGCCGGAGCAGATCGCCAAGTCGTCGATCGATGCCGCCAAGGCCGGCGCCGCAATCGTGCACATCCACGTGCGCAATCCCAAGACCACCAAGCCCAGCATGGACGGCGCGCTCTACCGCGAGGTGGTGGAGCGCATCCGGGACAGCGGTACCGACGTGCTGATCAATCTCACCACTGGCCCGGGCGCACGCTTCGAGCACGACGCAGACGATCCCTCAAAGCCCGGTCCCGGCAGCACGTTGCGATCGCCGGAGGAACGCGTGCGCCACGTCGTCGAGCTCAAGCCCGACATTTGCAGCCTCGACATGGGCAGCCTCAACATGGGCGAACGGGTGTTCGTCAATACCCCATCGCACCTGAAGACCATGGCGCTCGCCATCAAGGACGCCGGCGTGACGCCGGAACTCGAAGTGTTCGAGACCGGGCATCTGCTGCTCGCCAAGAAGTTCATCGAGAACGGCTATGTCAAAGGGCCGGGCATGTTCCAGATCTGCCTCGGCATCGCCTGGGGCCAGCCAGCCACGCCGGAGGCGATGAGCTACATGCGCGGCCTGCTGCCGCAGGGCTCGCCCTGGTTCGCCTTCGGCATCTCCCTCCATCAGTTCCCGATGGTCGCGCAAGCGATCCTGCTCGGCGGTCACCCGCGCGTCGGGATGGAGGACAACATCTATCTCGAGAAGGGCAAGCTCGCGCCGAGCAACGCGGCGCTGGTCGAGAAGGCCGGCAAGATCATCGAGGTTCTCGGCGACCAGGTGGCAACCCCCAACGACGCACGCGACGATTCTCGGGCTGCGAGCGAAGACCGGCGTCAACATCTGAACCGCCCGATTCCCGCGCGTTTGACCATCCGTGAGCCGGCATCGCCGGCTCGGCAGCAAGCTAGACTTCGAACTGGCGGGAGCGCGGCGTCCGGACGAGGCCTGCGCCGATCGCTGCGTCGATGGAGAGTTACAATGATAGAAGCCTCCCGCCGAGCAGCGGCGGGAGGCTTTGGAGGCTGAACCGGTTTCACCCGGTCAGGTGATCATGGGAAGAAGTTACGCTGCCAGCGCATGATCGCCGAGATCGTGCCCTTGTCGGCGAAGTCGCAGCCCAGGATCGCGCTCTGGACGCAGGCCGGACGCGAGCCGTTGGCCGCCCAGTTCACCGGTCCGGCATAGGCCGTGTTGACCTTGGTGTAGAACACGTCCAGACCGATATCCATCAGCGGCGCCGGGTTGAACTGGGTCCGCGAACCGACCTGGTAGAAGCTGAAGTCCGGGCTGCAGCTGTTGCCGGCAAGCGGGGTGAAGTTGGCGAGCGTCGAGCCGCGCCACCCGGGTTACAGAAGCTGCCGGCCGCGAACCGCTGGTTGATCAGACGGGTGGCGTTGTCATTGTAGTTGATCTTGACATAGCCGCCGTAGACCGAGGTCCGCCACTTGCCGCCGAAGGTGCCGGCCGCGCCCCAGACGTGCTGGTAGGCGGCATTGACGCTCCAGGCTTCGGTCAGCTCGACGTCGGTTCCGGTGCTGAAGATGCCATCCGAAATCCACGCCATCGCCCGGCTGTTGGAGTTGTCGTACATCTGCCACCAGGCCGAGTTGGTCGCATAGCCGACCGCGCCCTTGGTCCAGACGAAGTTGACGCCGATGATGTCGCCGCCCTGCAGGTTCAACAGGCCGCTGGCCGAGAACGCCCAGCCGTACTTGTCGGCCGGATGTCCGTTGTTGACGTTGTTGCCGGCTGCCGTAGTAGGCGCCGCTCGCCTCGTGGATCGCGGTCGAGATGCCGGCATAGCCCCAGGCCTGGTCGACGCGCAGGTTGGTGATGATGTCCGGAACCCGGAAGCCGAAGTGGCCGGCCGCGACGCCGCAGGTGGTGGTGCCACCACCGACGTGGGCGGGATCGGACAGCGGGCCACCGTCACCGATGAAGTTGGCGCAGGTGGTGTCGAGCACCGCCGCCTTGCGGGTCACCGGGTCTTCGAGCGACAGCGAGTAGGACACGCCGTTGCCGAACTGGACCGTGTAGGCCCAGAGGTTCTGACCGGAGGCACCGGTGTCGCCCGCGGTGCGGACGTTCAGGTAGGTGTAGGCGCCGCCGTACGTGAACATGTCGAAGAACGACTGCGCACGACCGACCGTGAAGCCGGCGAACTGGATGAACGCGCGATCCCAGAACGGAATGGCCGTGGTGCCGCCGCCCGTCGCCGCCGGAGTGGTGTTCTCCCAGCCGGCGCGGATGTAGGACCGCAGCGTGCCGTATTCGGTCTGCGTGCGCGCGTCGAGCGTGACGACGCCGCGGACCCGGTAGTTGATGTCGTTGTCCAGGTCGCGGGTGAACCGGCCCTGGCCGGCCTGCTGGAAGCTGCCGTCGACGATACCGCCGCCGCCAGCGTGCAGGTCGGTCTGGACGCGGACGTAGCCGCCGACCTTCAGGCAGGTGTCGGTGCCCGGGATGTAGTAGAAGCCTGCCCCGTAGAGGGTGCAGATCTTGACGTATTCGACCGGCTTAGCCTTGACCGGCATATCAGCGGCCTGCGCCCCAGCAACCGCGAGCAAACCCGCGGCGGTACCGAGCAGAAGACTTTTTACCATCTTCATTTCAACCCCCCATTTCGCCAGTCGCCACCGGAGGCCCCCCTCCCGTTTACGGCAACTCGGAATCAACCTTAATAAGACGTAAACACCGTACGCGAACGCAGACAGGAAATGAAGCGCCTTGTGACATATTCATTCTGCTTTCCGGGCCCCTGTTGCAAAAATGTTGCTCAAAATATCGTCGAGTTTTCCAGCGCCGCGCTGTTCTCACACGCTTGGCGGTTTACGCACGAGCCAGGAGATGCCGAATGAGATTTGGCGCAAAGTGGAGCGCACGCCGGTCCGAATTGGAACGTCCGGACGTGAGGATGCAGCGATGATGGACCGCTTGAAAATGGCGGGAGCGACGGGACTCGAACCCGCGGCCTCCGGCGTGACAGGCCGGCGCTCTAACCAACTGAGCTACGCCCCCGCAAGGGATTGAGCGCAGTTAAATGTCGCCCCTGCGCAAGTCAAGCACGGTGCATGAAATGGCGCTCCGGCGGGCAAAACCACGGCCACGCGCAGTGGGGAGAGCGTTCCGAGGCCCGTGGTTAGCGGGTTTTCGCGGGACGGCATCGAAAAAACCCACATTTTTCGATATTAAGTCATGGTCAGACCCCATCCGAATCGTCTAATGCGCTTTCGTGACAGGTGGCTGTGTCGCCACCGTCGACAACGAGGAGGGCCAGTTATGGCAGCGAAAAAGGCGGGTACACCTGCGACCGTGACCCTGAAACACATTGCCGCAAATCTTGCGGAATCCCACGAGATGTCGAAAAAACAAACCGAGGCGGTATTGGGCGACTTGGTTGGCCTCGTGACCAAGCACCTGAAGAAAGGTGACCGCATCCGCATCGGCGGACTCGGCATCCTGCAGGTGCGCAAGCGTGCCGCCCGCATGGGACGCAACCCGGCGACCGGCGAACCGATCCAGATCAAGGCCAGCAAGAAGGTCGCCTTCCGCGCGGCCAAGGAACTCAAGGAAGCGGTCTGATCGCCCGCCCTGCCCCTGCCAACGCGGGGACCTTTTTCGCATCCCGTCGGCGGCCCATGGGGCCGTCGGCGGATGCGTCAAGTTCTTGTTCCACGACAATACATTTGCGCAGCCTCGTGACGAGGCGGCTGGGCCGCCCCCGGGGGGACAGGCGTCCCCGGGTGATGATATTGCGGCGGCGGCGGGCGCTGTGCGGTAGCGTGTCGCTTCGTTGCCGGAAGCGATGCCCTCCACGCAGCGGCCGGAAGTTGCATTGGAAAAATTACTGTCAGCGGTACGAACGCGTGGTTATGCGGTGCGCGATCCGCTGTTCGGAAGACGCACTCAGAACGAGCGGCTCGCCGAGGATCACCTGGCGGCTATTGCCGTGCCCATCCTAAGCAAGGCCCGAGTGTTGGGCTGTATCAATCTTGTCTGGCCGAAGAAATTCGATCTCGAGAGACGGATTGTCGGTCTTCATCTGTCGGATCTGCAAAAAACCGCGGCAGACCTTGCCGCGGCTATGACCGAGGAAGGAACGGTCCAGTGAAGCAGAGAGCAATACGCGGGCGAGCCAGCCGAAGCGTCGATCGGCACGAAGGCTGGGCGCGAAGGCTGGTGGGCGGTGACGGACTCGAACCGCCGACATCCTGCGTGTAAAGCAGGCGCTCTACCAACTGAGCTAACCGCCCTCGCCGCGCATGTATCGCCACGGCGGCCGCTCTGCAAGCAGGTCTGTGAGTTCCCGGATCACGCCGGTTTCTTGACGCCTTTGGGCGCTCGGAAGCCCGCGGCGGTGCTTTCCTTCTCGCACATGTAGGCGCCGTTTTTGGTCTTGCCGTAACTCTTGCTGGCGCTGGCATGGTAGACCTTGGACCGTCGGTTCACCCACACGACGTTGTCGGTGGGGCAGGACGTTTTCGCCTCGGCCTCGGTCTTGAACTGCCCCTTATCGAGCGTGGCGGGAACTGCTGACGGCGGCGGCAGGCCGAGGCATTCCGCGACGAAGACGCGACGGGTCTTGCCGGCCGCTGTCGTGGTCGCCTTGTTGGCCCTCCATTCGGCATTGCATTCCTTGCGGGTCTTGGCTTCAGCGGACGTCGTCGACCACGCCAAACCCACCACGACGGCGGCACACAACGCTACAGCACCGAAATTCATCTGCATGGATCATGTCTCCGAAAAGAAGCTTACCGGATCAGATGATGTCCCCCGCCTCCCCGACTGCGCTTGACCCGCCTTGCCGCCCCAGACGGCGAAACAGACGTTCCAGGCCCAGGGTTGGAAACGTGCGGGTTTCATCCTAGGGTTGTCAAGGCGTGACAGGAAGCGCGCGGCGAAGGTTCGGCCGGGCAAAGAAAAAGCGGCGCCTCGCGGCGCCGCCTGATTGATTGCAGGGTTGGACGAGCGGCTCAGTGAGCGGTCAGGCCCGAGCCGTCCTCCTCGACCGCGGGTTCGGCCGCGACCGCAGGTCTCGGCCACCTTGGCCTTCTCCTCGTCCCACTCGATCGGTTCGGGCTTGCGCACCAGCGCGCGCGCCAGAACCTCGTCCATGCGCGAGACCGGAATGATCTCCAGTCCCTTCTTGATGTTGTCGCTGATCTCGACGAGATCCTTGGCGTTCTCCTCCGGGATCAGCACGGTCTTGATGCCGCCGCGCGCGGCCGCCAGCAGCTTCTCCTTCAGGCCGCCGATCGGCAGCACCCGTCCGCGCAGCGTGATCTCGCCGGTCATGGCGACGTCGCGGCGCACCGGAATGCCGGTCATCACCGAGACGATCGCCGTCACCATGGCGACGCCGGCCGACGGGCCGTCCTTCGGGGTCGCCCCCTCCGGCACGTGGACGTGGATGTCCTTCTTGTCGAAAGACGGCGGCTCGATGCCGAAGGCGATCGCCCGCATGCGGACGTAGGACGCCGCCGCCGAGATCGATTCCTTCATCACGTCGCGCAGATTGCCGGTGACCGTCATCTTGCCCTTGCCGGGCATCATGGCGGCTTCGATGGTGAGCAGCTCGCCGCCGACGTCGGTCCAGGCAAGCCCGGTGACGACGCCGATCTGATCCTCGTCCTCGACCTCGCCGTAGCGGATACTTCGGCACGCCGAGATAATCGGCGATGCTCTTGGTATCGACCAGGATCGACTTCTTCTTCGTGAGCGTCAGTTCCTTCACCGCCTTGCGGATCAGGGTCGAGAGCTCGCGCTCAAGGTTGCGCACGCCCGCTTCCCGCGTGTAACGGCGGATCAGCAGCAGCAACGCTTCGTCGTCGATCGACCATTCCTTCGGATCGAGGCCGTGCTTGGCGATCGCGTGCCGGGATCAGATGCTTGCGCGCGATCTCGACCTTCTCGTCCTCGGTGTAGCCGGCGATGCGGATGATCTCCATGCGGTCCATCAAGGGCGGCGGAATGTTGAGCGTGTTCGCCGTGGTGATGAACATCACGTTGGACAGGTCGTAGTCGACCTCAAGGTAGTGGTCGTTGAAGGTGTGGTTCTGCTCGGGGTCGAGCACCTCGAGCAGCGCCGACGACGGGTCGCCGCGGAAGTCCGCGCCCATCTTGTCGACCTCGTCGAGCAGGAACAGCGGGTTCGACGACTTCGCCTTGCGCATCGACTGGATGATCTTGCCGGGCATCGAGCCGATATAGGTGCGCCGGTGGCCGCGAATCTCGGCCTCGTCGCGCACGCCGCCGAGCGACACGCGCACGAAGTCGCGGCCGGTCGCCTTCGCGATCGACTTGCCGAGCGAGGTCTTGCCGACGCCGGGAGGACCGACCAGGCACAGGATCGGGCCGGTCAGCTTGTTGGCGCGCTGCTGGACGGCGAGGTACTCGACGATGCGCTCCTTGACCTTCTCGAGCCCGTAGTGATCGGAATCGAGGGTCTCCTGAGCGGCCTTCAGGTCCTTCTTGACCTTGGACTTCTTGTTCCACGGGATCGAGAGCAGCCAGTCGAGATAGTTGCGCACGACGGTGGCTTCCGCCGACATCGGCGACATCTGGCGCAGCTTCTTGAGCTCGTGCTGCGCCTTCTCGCGCGCCTCCTTCGACAGCTTGGTCTTCTTGATCTTGTCCTCGATCTCGGCGAGTTCGTCCTTGCCTTCCTCGTCGCCGAGTTCCTTCTGGATCGCCTTCATCTGCTCGTTGAGGTAGTACTCGCGCTGGGTCTTCTCCATCTGCCGCTTGACGCGCGTGCGGATGCGCTTCTCGACCTGCAGGACCGAGATTTCGCTCTCCATCAGGCCGAGCACCTTTTCCAGGCGCTCGGTGACCGACGGCGTCTCCAGGATGATCTGCTTGTCGGCGATCTTGACGGCGAGATGCGATGCCACGGTGTCGGCGAGCTTGGCGTAGTCGTCGATCTGCTGAACGACGCCGACCACCTCTGGCGAGACCTTCTTGTTGAGCTTCACGTAGCTCTCGAACTCATTGACGACCGAGCGCGCGAGCGCCTCGGCCTCGACCTGCTCGCCCGAACTGTCGGCCAGCACGACGGCATCGGCCTCGTAATAGTCGACGCGATCGGTGTAGTGCTGGACCTGCGCGCGCGCAGCGCCTTCGACCAGCACCTTGACGGTGCCGTCGGGCAGCTTGAGCAGTTGCAGCACGCTGGCGAGCGTCCCGGTCTCGAAGATCGCGGCCGGCGCCGGATCGTCGTCGGAGGCGTTCTTCTGAGTCGCAAGCAGAATGAACGTGTCGGAGCGCATCACCTCTTCGAGCGCCTTGATCGACTTTTCACGGCCGACGAAGAGCGGCACGATCATGTGCGGGAAGACGACGATGTCGCGCAGCGGCAGGACCGGATAGGCCCTGGTCTCGCCGGGAACGAGCGGCGGCTTTGGCTTGGCGCTGGTCATGGCCCGAATTCCTTATTGTTGTGCCCCTCGCTCGCGACCCGCTCCTGCGGCATCCCGATCGAGTGCAATCGGTGGACGGGGAAGGAAAACACGGGGACCACTTTCGAGGCTCCGTGCGCCGGCTAAGGTGGATACGAAACCCTCCCCGAGAGAATTTCGACGCGATCCTTCGTACGCTTTTTCGTTCGCCCTAGATAGGTGGCGACGGCCCGCGGAGGTGTCAAGTAACGCCGGAAATTCAAGCAAATAACGGCTCCGGGCGACCCCAAGCCGGGGAGTTCCGGCGAATCGCGAAGCCGGCCCGGGCGGCTGCCCGCGTGAGTGCTCAGGCACTCGCTTCGCCAGTCCGGTCGGCCCGGTCGGCGTAGATGTAGAGCGGCCGTGCCGTCCCCTCGACGACCTCACGCGAGATCACGACCTCCTCGACCCCTTCGAGGCTCGGCAGGTCGAACATGGTGTCGAGCAGGATGCCCTCCATGATCGAGCGCAGACCACGCGCGCCGGTCTTGCGCTCGATGGCCTTGCGGGCGATGGCGCCCAGCGCCTCCTCGGCCAGCGTCAGGTCGATCGATTCCATCTCGAACAGCCGCTGGTACTGCTTGACCAGTGCGTTCTTCGGCTGGGTCAGGATGAGCTTGAGCGACTCCTCGTCGAGATCGTCGAGCGTGGCAACGACCGGAAGGCGGCCGACGAACTCCGGAATCAGCCCGTACTTGAGCAGATCCTCGGGCTCGACCTCGCGGAAGATCTCGCCAGACTTGCGGTCCTCGGGCGCCATCACCTTCGCGCCGAAGCCGATCGAGGTGGACCGCCCGCGCGCCGAGATGATCTTCTCGAGGCCGGCGAATGCGCCGCCGCAGACGAACAGGATGTTGGTGGTGTCGACCTGCAGGAACTCCTGCTGAGGATGCTTGCGTCCGCCCTGCGGCGGCACCGACGCGATGGTGCCTTCCATGATCTTGAGCAACGCCTGTTGCACGCCCTCGCCCGACACGTCGCGGGTGATCGAGGGGTTGTCGGACTTACGCGAAATCTTGTCGATCTCGTCGATGTAGACGATGCCGCGCTGCGCGCGCTCGACGTTGTAGTCGGCCGACTGCAAGAGCTTGAGGATGATGTTCTCGACATCCTCGCCGACGTAGCCGGCTTCGGTCAGCGTGGTGGCGTCAGCCATCGTGAACGGCACGTCGAGGATGCGCGCGAGCGTCTGCGCCAGCAGCGTCTTGCCCGAACCAGTCGGCCCGATCAGCAGAATGTTGGATTTCGCCAGCTCGACATCGTTGTGCTTGGTCTGGTGGTTGAGCCGCTTGTAGTGATTGTGGACCGCGACCGAGAGCACCTTCTTGGCATGGTCCTGGCCGATCACATAGTCGTCGAGAACTTTCCGGATTTCCTTCGGCGTCGGGATACCGTCGCGCGACTTCACCAGCGAGGACTTGTTCTCCTCGCGGATGATGTCCATGCAAAGTTCGACGCATTCATCGCAGATGAACACGGTCGGGCCGGCGATGAGCTTGCGGACTTCGTGCTGGCTTTTGCCGCAGAACGAGCAGTAAAGAGTGTTCTTCGAGTCGCTACCGCCGACCTTGCTCATTCCAGTTCTCCGTCGGCCCGCTGCCGCGCGGGCAAACCGGCCGCATAAGGGCCGAAGATAGCAGTCACCGTCCTAAGAGTCCGTAGCATCATTGCCACATATCTTCGCGGTTGCTCTAGACCTTCCCCGGCGGCAGCAGCTAAAGCAATCGAGGGTAGCTTAGCCTTCATCAAGATTTCATTAACGATGAAAATTCAAGCTGATGGCGACTTTTTGACCGCCAAAGACACAGGATAGCCGTAGTTGGCGCCCCCGCCGGGTGTGGGGATATCACGGCTTGGCAGGCTCCTCCGGACGGCGTTCCAGCACCTTGTCGACCACACCCCACTCCACGCCCATCTCTGCGGTCAGGAAGTAATCGCGCTCGAGCGCTTCCTCGATCTTCTTGAGCGGCTGGCCGGTATGCTTGACGTAGATATCGTTGAGCCGCTTCTTGATGTTCAGGATCTCTTGCGCGTGCAACATGATGTCTGTCGCTTGGCCCTGAAACCCGCCGGACGGCTGATGCAGCATGATCCGCGCGTTGGGCAGCGCAAAGCGCATGTCCTTCTTGCCGGCCGCCAGCAGCAGTGACCCCATGGACGCCGCCTGTCCGACGCACAGCGTCGAGATCGGCGAGCGGATGAACTGCATGGTGTCGTAGATCGCGAGCCCCGACGTCACCACCCCGCCCGGCGAGTTGATGTACATCGAGATCTCTTTCTTGGGGTTCTCCGCCTCCAAGAACAGGAGTTGCGCGACGATCAGCGTCGACATGGTGTCGTCGATCGCGCCCGGGATGAACACGATGCGCTCTTTCAGGAGCCGCGAGAAGATGTCGTAGCGGATCGAACCGCGCGCCGTGACCTCCTCGACGCTTGGGATGAAGAAGCTGTTATAGACCTGAAGTGGATCCCGCATGGTTCATTCTACCTCGGTGGGGGTAACGACGGTCGCGGCCACGTTCTCGTGCCGGTCCAGGACCGCTACGCACTTGGCTACGCACGCGTCACAGATATAGGCGGAAGCGCCCGCGACAAGACGATCGACCGACGCAGCGTTTCGCCGACAGAACGAGCAGCGCAGCGGGAAGCCTTTCCGGATCAACTCGGTCAGTGCGGCGGATTTGACGTTCCTACCAAACACTGCCGCGAGTCCTTCGTAGGAACGTCAAACCCAAAGCCGCACTAGAATCACAAAGTCGCTAGTGTCCTTCGGTTCTGACGCTTGTAAACGCGTGCGCCGCAAATGGATACAAGCGTCGGAACCGGGACACTAGCCGTCCCATTCTCATATTCCACGATTCGCCGGCTGGGCAGCGCGCAATCGCGCCGTCAGGCCGCCGCCTCCGCATCCTCCTCATCCCGGTAGAGCTCCTCGCGCGCGACCGTCTTGTCGGTCACCTTGGCGAGCTCGACCAGAAAATTCACGACCTTCTCTTCGAACAGCGGCGCGCGCACGCTCGCGACCGCCTGCGGGTTCTTGCGGTAATGATCCCAGATTTCCTGCTCGCGGCCGGGGAACTGGCGGGCCTGGTCGACGATGGCGCGCGAGAGTTCGTCGTCGGTCACCGTGATATTGTTGCGCTCACCGATTTCCGCAAGCACCAGGCCGAGCCGCACCCGCCGCTCGGCGATGCCGCGGTATTCCTCGCGCGCCTTCTCTTCGGTCGTGCCTTCGTCCTCGAAGGTCCGATTCTGCGATTTGAGGTCGCTTTCGACCGCGCTCCAGACGTTCTTGAACTCCTCTTCGGCGAGCGTCGGCGGCAGCGCGAACTGATGCATGGTGTCGAGCTGGTCGAGCAGCTTGCGCTTGAGCTTCTGGCGGCTGCGGGCGACGTGCTCCTGCTGCAGGCGCCCCCGGACCGCCTCCTTGAGCTTGTCGAGCGACTCCATACCGAGCGACTTCGCGAACGCGTCGTCGACCGTGACCGACCCCGGCGCCTCGACCGACTTGGCCAGTGACGTCGAATTCGGCGGCCTTACCGGCCAGTTCGGCGTTCATGTAGTTGACCGGAAAGGTCACCTTGACCAGACGCTTTTCGCCGGCGGCCATGCCGATGAGCTGGTCCTCGAAGCCAGGGATGAAGGTGTTGGAGCCGACATTGACCCCGATATCGCCGCCGGTGCCGCCCTCGAACGGGCGTCCTTCGAGCGTCCCGGTGAAGTCGATGACCACGCGGTCGCCGCTCTCGACCTTGGCGCCCTCGCCCTTGGGCGCGAACGGCCGGTTCTGGTCGGCGATCTTGCCCAGCGCCTCCTCGACCTCGGCTTCGGCGACGTCGGCCACCATCCGCTCAAGGGCAATGCTCTTGAAATCCGCCAGCTCGATCTTGGGCAGGACCTCGAGCGCCACGCGTATAGGCGAGATCGGACTGGCCGCCGATCACCTTCTCGACCTCGGCCTCCGCCTCGGGCAGCGTGACCTTGGGTTCCATGGCGAGCTTGAGGCCACGCTCTTCCACGATCTGGGAGTTGATTTCGCGGATCACCGCCTCGATCGTCTCGGCCATGACGGAGCGGCCGTAGAGCTTCTTGAGATGCGACACCGGCACCTTGCCCGGCCGGAAGCCGCGCAACTGCACTTGTCCCTTGATCTCGTCGAGCCGCTGGCTCACCCGGGCCTCGAGATCGGGCGCCGCGATCTTGACCTGAAATTCGCGCTTGAGGCCGTCTGAAAGGGTTTCTGTGACTTCCATGATGACAATCTACATGTTCCCGCCGCAGCCCGCGACAGTGGTCCTGAACTCGGCCTGCTGAGCCGTCGATACTCCCGGCGTGGTGCGGGCGGAGGGACTCGAACCCCCACGACTTTCGCCACGGGAACCTAAATCCCGCGCGTCTACCAATTCCGCCACGCCCGCAAGGGCACCTCCGCGTCAGACCGCGATGATTGTAGCCGATATCCACATGGCGGAGGATGTGCAAGCCGTCACGGGACCGGCTTGCCCTAGGAGGCCGGGCGGCGCGCTTATATACGGCAAATCCCATGGGCGCACGCAAAAAATGCCGCCTTTGCAGGCCCACCCAGGCTGCGGCCTCAACGCCGGCGGCCCGGCATGGCCGCTTGCCGCCGGCATGATATATCTGCGCCCCAACAGGTGGCGGCCAGGCCGGTCGACCATAGTCCGCTCAGGAGGAGACCTCATGCGCCGTTCCTTGCTCGCCGTCGGTTTTGGGCTCTTGATGCTGGCCGGCGCCAGTTCGCCTGTCCTCGCGCAAGCGTGGCCCAGCAAGCCGATCCGCGTGGTGGTGCCGCTCACTGCCGGCAGCGCGAGCGACGTCATGGGACGAATCGTGGTCGACCAGCTCTCCCAGCAACTCGGCCAGCCCGTGATCGTGGAAAACCGGCCCGGCGCCGGCAACACGATCGGCATGAGCGCGGTCGCCAAGGCCGAGCCCGACGGCCACACCCTCCTGGTCAACTCCTCGACTCACACGGTGACGCCGGCGACGCGTTCGAACCTCGGCTTCGAGATGAGCGATCTCGCGGGTATCGTGCCGCTCGGCAATATGCCGGTGGTGATGCTGTTCAACCCGTCTAAGGGCTACAAGACCCTTGCCGACTTCGTCGCCTACGCCAAGGCCAATCCCGGCAAGGTCAACTACGCCTCGGCCGGCGCCGGCAATTCCTCTCACCTCAACGGCGAGCGATTCCGCCTGGCTGCCGGTTTCGACGCCGTGCACCTGCCGTTCAAGGGCGCGCCCGAGGCCATCACTGAGGTGGTCGCCGGCCGCGCCGATTTCTACTTCGCGCCGCTGGTCAATGCGCTGCCGCTCCTCAAGGATGGCAAGGTTGTCGCGCTGGCAGTGTCGGGTTCCTCCCGCGCCTCCGCCCTCCCCGATGTCCCCACCACCGTGCAAGCCGGCTTTCCGAACTCGGAGTACAATTTCTGGGCCGGCATGTTCGCGCCGGCAAAGACGCCTGCCGCGATCCGAGAACGGCTTTATGCCGAAATGGCCAAGGCGCTGGCGACGCCGACCGTGCGCGAACGGCTCCAGACGCTGGGCGCGGATCCGATGCCGCTCAACTCGGCGCAGTTCGACGCGCTGGTGAAGCAGGAGATCGAGACCAACACCGCGCTGGTGAAGGCGGCCGGCATCAAGGTGAACTGAAGATCCTCGACCTGCTGCGCCGGCCACTGCGCCGGCAGCCCTCACGAAGTTCTTGCGACCATGGCGCGCGGCAATCTGGTATGCGCGGCCTGATGCAATTCCAATGGACGACCGATGCGGGCGCTTTATAGTACCATCCGGTACGGTTAGGTGGGAAAGGACGGCGGGATGCACTACGAGACCGACAAGAACAATCACGGATTGCCGTTTAATCCGTTCAAGAGCTGTGTCGTCCCGCGGCCGATCGCGTGGATCTCAACGCTGGGTCGCAACGGCTCGGCGAATCTCGCGCCGTTCAGCCAATTCAACATCGTGGGCTGGGATCCGCCCTACATCATGTTCGCGGCCTCGGCGCACCCGGTCGGCGCGGAACGCAAGCACAGTGTCCGAAATGTGCAGGAGACCGGCGAGTTCGTTTTCAACATGGCGACCTATGATTTGCGCCATGCCGTGAACAAGACGGGGCTCTACGTCGAATCGGATGTCGACGAGTTCGAGCTTGCGAACCTGGAGAAGGCTCCCTCGCTCTACGTGAAGCCGCCGCGCGTCGCAGCCTCACCCGTGCACTTCGAGTGCGTGCACCAGTCGACCATCGTGCTGCCCGGCAATAGCCCCGAGACGCTGTTTCACGTCGTCATCGGCAAGGTCATTGCCATTCACATCAAGGACGAATTCATCACCAAGGACGGCAAGGTCGACATCGCGCGGATCCGGCCGCTCGCGCGCCTCGGATACCTCGACTACACCTCGGTCGAATCCATCTTCACGATGCCGGTGGAAACCTACGGCCTGGCCGACGCCTTCAAGCGCGGCATGGGCGGAGAGGCCAAAGGCCGCGTCGCCGCCGCCGGGTGACGCATGCGGCAATTCAACGTCCTGCGTGCCCGCAGGTCCCCCTTCGCAACCACACGAAAAGCGCACCATGACATCGCCACGCAGACCATCGCGCCGGACCATTTCGCTCTTGGCCCTCACGGCAACGATCGCAGCACTCGCCGGCCAAGCCGAAGCGCAGACCTATCCGTCGCGGCAGGTCACCATCGTGGTACCGTTCGCCGCCGGGACGGTGACGGATGTCAATTCGCGGCAACTGGCGCAGTATCTCCAGAACCAGTTGGGCCAGCCGTTCGTGGTCGAGAACAAGCCCGGCGCCACCGGCATGATCGGCGCCGCGAGCGTCGCCAATGCACGGCCGGACGGCTACACGCTCCTGATCGGCGGCAACACCACGCACTCGGTGGTGCAGACCACCTACAAGAAAGTGCCGTATGACCCGGTCAAGAGCTTCACGCCGATCGCGCGGCTGTTCGATTTCTGCAATGTGCTCGTGGTCCACCCGGACTTGCCCGCGCACAACGCTCAGGAGCTGGTCGCGTATCTCAAGGCCAACCCGGGCAAACTCGAATACGGCTACGGCAATTCCGGCGGCCTGATCAGCGGCGAACTGCTTAGGCGGGCCGCCGGCGTCGAAATCGCGCGCGTGGCCTATCGCAGCAATCCGCAGGGCCTGACCGACCTGATCTCGGGGCACATCAGAATGATGATCGTCGACAGCACGCTCGGCGTGCCGCAGATCAAGGCCGGAAAAGTCCGAGCGATTGCCGTCAGCACAAAGAAGCGCAGCGCGCTGTTGCCGGACGTTCCGACGTTCGGCGAGACGTTCGCGCCCGGTGTCGACCCCACCGGCTGGGCCGGGGTATTCGCTCCCGCCGACGTCCCGGCGGAAGTCGTCGCAACGCTGGGAGCCGCGCTGCACAAGTTTGCCACCGACCCCGAGATGAATCGCCAGCTCAACGCCGGTGGCACGCAACCCGCATGGGTTGGCCCCGCCGAAATGCCGGCGCATCTTGCGGCCGACATCGTGCGCTGGACGAAATTGGCAACGGACGCGGGCATTCAACCCGAATAGTTCAAGCGAAACGTCCAGGCCGTCTCGCGACGATTAACCAAATCGAAGGACATGGCCGTCGTGGCGATCCGGAATCGACACATCGATCGTTAACGAAACAATTGCGGCGGCCCTGATCTTGCTGACTTGCCGTGTATTCTTTTCCCGAACTCGGAATTCGGCGCCCCAGGCCGCAGCCGGCGGCGATTAGACTGAGAATCCGCCGCTCGCGCGGCCAGCAACCGGCATCATCGTCAGGTGCGAGCGAGCGCAGCATCGGCGGATGGCGAAAGGTTATCGAGTTCTAACCTACTTTTAGCATCGGGTCTTACGCTCGCTTCATGCATCCGGTTTACGGCTGTAACAGAACGACCAGCAATGGTGAGCGTCATGGCAGCCCGTCTGTATCAGGAATCGATCAAAGATCGCTTGCAAGCCTTCCGTTCCGCCGAAGGCGGCAACGTCATGCTGACGTTCGCGCTTGCGCTCGTCCCCATCATGGGCCTTGTCGGCTCTGCGATCGACTATAGCCGCGCGAACGCTGCCAAGGCGGCGATGCAGTCGGCGATCGATGCAACCGCGCTGATGTTGTCGAAAGACGCCGCCAGTCTGACGACCACCGATTTCAATTCCAAAGCGTCGGGCTATTTCAACGCGCTGCTCACCAACAAGGAAGTAAGCGGCATAACGCTCACGCCGACCTATTCGACGAGCGGCGGCTCGCAGGTGATGATCAAGGCGACCGGCAACATCCCCACCACCTTCATGAAGGTCGTTGGGATGGCCTCCCTTGACCTGGACGTTTCTTCGACCGTCAAATGGGGCAATACGCGTTTGCGCGTCGCGCTCGTGCTCGACAATACCGGCTCGATGTCGAACGCCGGCAAGCTCACCGCCCTTAAGACCGCCACCACCGGTTTGCTGAACCAACTCCAGGCCGCGGCCGCGAAGGACGGCGACGTCTATGTGTCGATCATTCCATTCGTGAAGGACGTGGCCGTCGATCCAAAGATCAACTACAGCGCGAACTGGATCGACTGGACGGAATGGCTGGCCGAGCCACTGGTGCTCGACACCACTCCCGCCAAAGGCGGATCAAAGCCCAGCAGCTGGTACAACACTGGTCCTGGCTCGGCCTGCCCCTTGTCCAATTCATCCCAGGGGTTCGGCTGCGCGCAGGGCGCCACGAGCACCTCGAACACGAACACCATTGCGTCGAGCGGCAACAATAGGGGCCTCATCTGCCCCAACACCGACAACGGGCAGAAAAAGCCGGCCAAGAACGGCGTGATGTACAACGGTTGCTACAATAGCTGGACCCAGTGTGTCGGAAGCGCCTGCCAATGCACCGAGCACCGATACCAGTATATGTTCCTGCAAAAACAGCGGGAGCTCGAAGACCTGCACAACCGCCTCCGGGAAATTCGAACACACTTGGCGCCCGACCAATACCAACGCGACCTACACGCCCGCGCTCGTCTTGAATTCGGGTGTCCCGTACGCGACGCCCGCGACCAGCACCTGGAATGGCTGCATCACCGATCGCGGCAAGTGGGACGGGCCGAGCACGGGAAATTACGACACCAATATTACGACGCCGTCGGTCGGCAACCCGGAAACGCTGTTTCCGGCCGAGCAATACAGCACCTGCATCAAGCCGATGATGCCGCTCAACTACAATTGGGCGGGCATGAAGACACTGGTCAACGACATGGTGGCGAACGGCAGCACCAACTCGGCCATCGGTCTGGTACTCGGCTGGCAGTCCCTGGTCGGCGGGGGACCGTTCCCGATACCGCCCGCCAAGGACACGAACTATGAGTACCAGGAAGTGATCATTCTCCTGACCGACGGCTTGAACACCGCAGGACCGGTGGTATGGCAACGGTTCGGACACGTCGACCCAGGTCGATGCTCGCCAGCAGATGACGTGCAACAACGTCAAGGCGGCCAAGATCACGCTCTATACGGTGCAGGTCAACACGGACGGCGATCCCACCTCGACCCTCCTGAAGAATTGCGCAAGCACCTCCGACAAATTCTATCTGCTGACATCGGCGAACCAGATGATCACCACGTTCACGCAGATCGGCACCGCGCTCTCCAACCTCCGGGTCGCCAAATAACAAAAGCGCGCCGCGGGGGCGCGCTTCAATACGAGGCCCGGCGATGGCCCGCCGGGCTTATTCATCGGGCCAGACGAATTACTTCACGAAACCGGTCTTGCCGAACTGGCTTTCGTAGGGCCGGTACAGGTCGCGCGCGAGATCGGAATAGAGCTCGCCGAGTTTGGTCGCTTCCGCCACGAAGCCCTCGTAGGCCGACTTGGCATACTCGGTCTGAACCTCGACGGCCTTCTCGAACGACTTGGCGCCGAGCAGCTTCTCGGATGCCGCGGTGCCCTGCTCGAACACCTTCTTGGAATAGTCCGCCATCTCGGCCGCGATCGCCTGCCAGCTCTTCGAAACCGTACCGAGCGACTTCATGGTCGCGTCCATGTTGTCCTTACCGAATTGCTGCAGTTCGTCCATGTTCTTAACCATGCTTTGCATCTCCCGGCTGCGCCGATTGCTGTTCAAAATTCCCACCACGCCGGCGAAACACCAGCGCCACAGAGATATATTGCGCTGCACAAAAAAGTCAAGTCGTCATTTTGCAATGCAATATCGCCCGGGGCGTGTCCCGCCCTTAACATATTTGCAAGAGCGGCTCGCCTATCCTCTTTGACCGTGCTGCCGCGGTCCGGTTTGCGATATCCGCGAAGACGGAATTGAACGCCCGGAGAAGGCGGACGAGCGTCAAAAAGGCCAAAAGATTTCTAAGAAGTGCCTTTTTTGCCACGTCCAATCTCCCGGCCTCGGCACACAGGGGTGTCGGCGCTTCGCCTTGAAGCGCCTAAGGGAACGAGGACGGGGGAACTGCCATGCTGTCGATCCGGACAGAGGCCCGGCGCGGGCTTCGTTGGGGTGTATTCAGCGTTATCTCTGTAGCTGCCTTTCTTGCTCAATCTGCCGTTCCCGGGGCTGCTGCGCCCTACTCCGACATTGTCGTCGACGCCAATTCGGGCGCGATCCTTCACCAGACCAATCCGGATGCGACGCGCCACCCGGCCTCGCTGACCAAGATCATGACGCTTTACCTGCTGTTCGAACAGTTGGAAGCCGGCAAGATCAAGCTCGACAGCCAGTTGAAGGTCTCGCAGACCGCCTCTGAACAGTCGCCTACCAAGCTCGGGCTGAAAGCTGGCAGCACGATTCAGGTCGAGGACGCGATCAAGGAAATCATTACCCGCTCGGCCAACGACGCATCGGTCGTGGTGGCGGAAGCCATCGCCGGCAGCGAAGAGGCGTTCGCGGCGCTGATGACCAAAAAGGCGCGTGCTCTCGGCATGTCCCGCACGATCTACAAGAACGCATCGGGACTGCCGAACGAGCAGCAGGTGACGACGGCGCGCGACCAGTCGATTCTCGGCCGCGCCGTCCAAGAGCGCTTCCCCAAATACTACAAATATTTCCAGACCCGTTCGTTCAGCTTCCGCGGCCAATCGATCAGCTACGCACAACAATCTGCTCGGCCGGGTCGAAGGGGTCGACGGCATCAAGACGGGCTACATCCGCGCCTCCGGCTTCAACCTCGTCACGTCGCTGCGCAGAGGCAACCGGTACATGGTCGCGGTGGTCATGGGCGGCACCAGCGCCGGAAGCCGCGACGCGCGCATGCGTGAACTGATCAGCCAGACCGTCACGGCCGCATCGACCAAGCGCACCGCACCGATGGTCGCCGAGCTCAGCGACAAGTCCGAGCCAAAGGTGGCCGCCAAGATCGAGGCCAAAGCCGACGCCAAGGTTGCCAAGATCGAAGTCGAAGGCCGAAGCGAGGGCAGAGGCCAAGCCGGAGCCGAAAGGCGCCGCCTCGACCGAAGCCAAGGCCGACGGCAAGGACCAGCAGCGTTTCGCTGTCGCCAGTTCAACGTCGGCCCCCGTACGGCTGGCCGGCCCCCCGCCCGCCCGCATGGCGGCCGGATCGAGCGAGCCGATCCGGCCGGTCCTGGTGAAGACGGTGTCCGTCAAGCCCGGTACGCTGCAGCCGGTCGCTGCAACTCCGGCCCAGGGGTTTGCGCCGGTCCCGGTAGCCGCGCCAATTCCGGTTGCCACTCCAATTCCGGTCGCGACACCGATTCCGGCGGCTATCCCCGCGCCAGCCGAACCGGAAACGCCCAAAGCCAGGACGAAGCCGGTTGAGGTTGCGAAGGTGGCCGAAGCCCCGAAGGTGGAAATCGCAAGAGCTGAAACCCTAGTTTCCGTCGAGCCGCCGCGTCCGGCGCCGATCGCGACCGTCTAACCGAGCGGCCCCAGCGCCTGCGCCCTCCCCGGCTGCGACGCGCACCGCGGCCGCTATTCCGCCGGCGGCCAAATCCGTCGTGCGTAGCGGCTGGATGATTCAGGTCGGTGCGTTCACCGCCGAGCAGGAGGCCAAGCAGCGTCTCTCGGCCATCCAGAGCAAGTCGAAGGTCGTGGATGGTACCGATCCGTTTACCGAATCGGTCGAGAAAGGTGGCAGTACATTTTATCGCGCGCGGTTTGCAGGGTTCGACAAGGACAAGGCTGAGGCCGCCTGCAAAGTGCTCAAGCGCGACGGCGTCGAGTGCGTGACGATCAGGAACTGATGCCAACCGGCATTCGCGCGGAGCCTCCCACTCCGCGTAGACATGCCCAAAAAAGCGGTGAGCGGATCGTGTTCCGAAAGGAGCGTGACCCCTCAACCGACAACAGGTCGGCAAGTCAAGGATAGGAGCCGCGCGTGATGTGTTGCGTACGGGAGTACATCAGCGATGGCGGCGCAGAAGAATGTCCTTGGCTTCATTGACGCGGGCCGCAAGGTACGTCGAGCCCCCTGGTCGGGATGAAGTTTCTTCATCAACGCGCGGTGAGCGCGCCCAATCTCTTCGGCCCTCGCCCCCGGCTGCACGCCAAGGATCTGATAAGCCTCCTCTTCCGTCATTTTGCCGGTCGACCACGCGCGCCCAGGCCCCGTTGCCGCACCGGTCTGCGCGTGTTCACGCCAGCCGGGCTCCCGGCGGTCGAGATACGCCATAAGTAGTGCCCTGCTCTCCTCGTCGATATCGGCGAGGCAGGCAGTCAGCGTTGCGACATCCAGCGAATCGAGTGTCGCGCCCTCGTGAGGTCCGGCGAGGATACGGCCGCGCATCGTCCCGGTGTCGTGATCGAGCTCCATTTCCACGAACGCCGACCGCACCCGCGAAACCTGGCCCGTGCTCTTTTGCGTGCGCGAGCCGAAGCTCGCCATGCTCCAGGGCAGCCAGCCCAGCAGGCCAAGCCCGGTGAGGCCAAGCGGCACCGCGATATCGAGGCGGCCCCGCACACCGAGAAAGCCTGCCAGCGCGAGCGCTCCCAACCCGCCGCCGGTCTTGAGGACAATCGCCAGCGTCTGGGGGTTGGCACGCGAGAAGCTGTGCAGCGCCCACAGTGCCAGCGCCAGCACCATGATGCCAAAAATCATGGACATCGCTATCTCATCTGCTCCAGCAGCCTGATGGCGCCAGCCTGGCGGCGTGCCGACAGGTCGTTGAGCGCGCGCATGCCGCCGGCCGCAAAGGCCGCAACGGCGCGCAGCAACTCGCCAAGCTGATGGGCCGCGCCCGGATCGAACCGGCAATAAGCCCCGCGTGTGAGCCTGGCGATCTCGCGGAACGCCTGTTCGGCGATCGGGTCGGCGCCTTCCTGGAACATGAACGCCGGCACGCCAAGCAGCCCCAGTTCGCCGGCAGAATGGCAGAGGTCGTCGAGACCTTCCTCCATGGCGTCACCGACGAACACCAGCGCTTGCACCCTCTTGATCTGGGTTTCGCGCTTGGCATGCGCCAGCACCTTGCTGATCTGGCTGTGACCGCCGCGGCAGTCGATGCCCGACATCACCTCGGCGAGCCGATCCGCCTGCGACACCCAGCGCGAGGCGCGGCATTCGTTCAAACCGCGATAATACAGGAGTTGCACGTCGAGCCCGCCAATGGCGGCAGCCTCGCGAAACATATCGGCCTGCAACCGGCAGGCCGTATCCCACAGCGGCTGGCGGCTCATGGTGGCGTCGAGGGCAAAGATCAGCCGGCCGCGGCTACCTGAGGCGACGGTCGGGCCGAGCCCTTTGACCTGCGCCAGGAATGCATCGACGTCACTGCGATTGGATTGCGCAGCCGGCGTTGCCGGGCGGCCGGTGGACGTCGGGGGCTGATCGCGGCGGTCGTCGGCCATGGTGCGGAATCGGGGCGATGCCTCGTTGCCCCTAAAGTGGCCATGACGGCCGCAAGGCGCAATAGCGAAGCTCCTCGCGCCTATTCCTCCACCAGGAAATCGTGCAGATCGAGCGGCTTTTCCGCCGCCGCGAACCATTCGGCCCGCGCCGCCGCCCGCCGCTGGCCGCGGGCATCGAGCGGCAGCCGCAGCGCGTCGATCAGTCCCATCACCTCGGTGCGCGCCGTCACGTGCGAAATGCTCGGGCGCGTTCCCAGCGTTGCCTCGTCGAGTGCGTCGAGCGCGGTCAGCCCGCGCGGAAAGAATTCGCGGTAGATCACCCGTTCGGCGAGCCCGTCGATGGCACGAAAGCCGAGCCGGGTTCCGAGCACGTGCAACCCTTCTCCGACCAGCCGCTTGTTGCGCGATCCGAGCGTGCGACAGGCGGTTGCGCACCACGATCCAGTCCATCCGGGTACCATCGATCAGCCGCCGCTGGCGGCGCGCGTCGCGGACCATTTCGGCGTAGTGGCTTTCCCCAGTGACCTCGTAGTTGGTGCCATCGACGGTGCCGAGCACGTCGAAGTCTACGAAGCTGTCATTGAGCGGCGTGATCAGCGTGTCGGCCATCGAGTGGGCGAGCCGCGTCAGATAGCTGTCGGTCGCCGGGCGTATCGACCACGACGAAGTCGTGCGATCGCTCGACCGCCGTCACCGCTTCGGCAAAGCCGGAGAACTCGATCTGCTCGTTCTCGTCGAGCTTGAGCGTCGAGCCGCGCGCGACGCAGAAGTGCACCGGCACTTTGAGATCGATGCCGGCGCGCCTCGCCCAGTGCGCGCCGGTTCTCCATGTAGTGAGTGAAGCTCTTCTGCCGGGAGTCGAGGTCGATGGTCGCAACCCGCTGCCCCACATTCAGCAGCGCGACCACGACGTGCATGGCGGTGGTGGACTTGCCGGACCCGCCCTTCTCGTTGCCGAGAACGACGACGTGCGCGGACGCCAGCCGTCGCGTGTTCGGTTCGACCAACATGACGCGTACCTCACGCGGGCCATACCTATTCGGGCATGGCGCTCAGAGTCCAAGAGTACACGATTGCGCGGATGGTTTAACCATTAATTAGGCACTGCCTTGCCGTGATGGTTATGCTTAAATCGTGCTCGCCTCGGCTAACCGAAGACGCTCATGGCCATCTCGACCAAAGATTGTGCGTATCCGTGTCGCTCGCTGCGCTGCGAGCGCGTTGCGCGGCTGCGCCGCGCCGGCGGCAAGATCGCGCTGGTGCCGACCATGGGCGCGCTCCATGCCGGCCACCTCGCGCTGGTGCGGCAGGCAAGCGCCGCGCGCGCCACGTCGTCGTCTCGATCTTCGTCAATCCGGCGCAATTCGCGCCGCACGAGGACCTCGCGACCTATCCGCGGACCTTCGACGCCGATCTCGCGGCGCTTGCCGAGTGCCGGCGCCGATCTGGTCTGGGCGCCGCCGGTCGACGTCATGTATCCGCCCGGATTTCGCCACCCGCATCGTGCCGGCGGGCCCGGCGACCGTCGGCCTCGAGGATCGCTTCCGGCCGCATTTCTTCGCCGGCGTCACCACCGTCGTCGAGCAAGCTGCTGATCCAGTGCCAGCCCGACTTCGCCATGTTCGGCGAGAAGGACTATCAGCAGCTCAAGGTCGTCACGCGGATGGCGAAGGATCTGGATCTGCCGGTCAAGATCGTCGGCGTGCCGACGGTGCGCGAGCCGGACGGCCTCGCGCTGTCCTCGCGCAATGCCTACTTGTCGGCGAGCGACCGGCGCAGCGGCCCCGTGCTGCACCGGGTGCTCAAGGAGTGCGCCGCAGGATCGCGCAGGCGGCCACACTCGCGCGCGTGCTCGACGAAGGCGGCATGGCGATCGAGCCGCCGGGTTCACGCTCGATTATCTCGAGGCCCGCACACGCCGACACGCTCGAGCCGATCGAGAGCGGCGAACGATGCACCGATCCGGCTGCTGGTCGCGGCCCGGATCGGCAAGACCCGGCTGATCGACAATGTCGGGGTCTGAGCAGCGAGGCTCGGCGCCCGGCCCGTCAGAGCAGGCCCAGCTCGCGCAGCTCGCGGCGCAAGCGTCTCGGGCATGTTCTTGGCGCCCGGCGCGGCGCGGTCGAGATCGCGCGGCGCGTCCTTGGCGTCGAGATAGCGCCAGCCCTGAAAGGCCCGCCAGGGCCGCGGCTCGACCAGCGACGACCTTGGGCTCCAGCACGAGTTGGCAGCGGCCGATCCCCGCCTTGTCGACATAGGGGCGCGACACCCGATCAGCTTCTGCCGGCACATGACCTGGCCGCGGATCACCCAGTAGAGCGAGCCGCCGTCGAGTCAGTTCGTCGGCACGCTTGGGCACCATGCGGGTCCGGTGCACGTGCTCGCGCGCCTGCCCGTTCTTGCGGCGCTCCCGCTGCTTTTCCCGGATCCAGTCCTCCAGGTCCTTGACCGGTCACAGCCGACGCAAAGCTTGATGAGGTGCAGAGTCACAGGGCGCTCGTTGTGCTCAGGGAGTCGAAAAACTATAGCGGGCGAGCGGCCCGTCCTGCCACAACGTCGGAGCGGCTTTTCCTCAGGACGGCTATCGTCCAGCCGGCGCCAGTGGCATTGGCGCCGCCGTGACCCGCGCGGTGGAACTCGGAGCCGGCGCCGGCCTTCACGCTGGCGGTCGCGCGCGCCGGCGGCTTGCGGGCGGCATCGGCGGACTGGACCGCGTTGTCCTTCGCGCCTGGGCGGCGAATCCCCCGGTTCCGCGCTCATGATGCTGACCGCTGGAATCGAGTCCGCCGGACGGGAAAAAGTAGTTGTTGGGCGTCCGGGGCGGGGTAGCCGGAGCAGGCCGGGCTGGCGTAGCGGCCACCGACTCGGAAGCGTCGGCGGGCTCAGGAAGTCGCGCAATCTCGGACCGCTCGCGCCCTGCCGCCCACGACCGCGGCGTAACGAGCTGACATTCGCATCGAACGGCCGCCGCGCCAAATTGGTGCGCACCCGTTGCGGACTGTTCAGCGTCGGCCAGCGCCTGGCATTGGTTCGCCGTGCATCCGTCACGCACCGCGAGCACGTGCGCAACGATGCCGAATGCGTCCCATTCGGCGTTCCGGCGCAATTGGGCGAGCGAGGCGCCAACATCTACGCCCGCGCGCTGTGCGTGTCTTGGCAGCCGCCAGGATCGACAGTTGCGCCGCCGACATAGGAGACGGCGGCGGCGGTGCTCTCGGGAGAGGCGAATAGCGCCTTTTCGCACCCTTCCTCGAAGGCGCTGCTTGCCGCCGCATCGAGACACGCCAACGCAGAGCCCGGCGCCATCGACCGGGTCACGAGGTCGAACGCCCTTGCCTCCAACGCCCGTTGCTCGCCAGACAGCTCCCAGGCCATCCAGCGCTCGATGGAGACGCCGGCCAGGAGGGCAACGGCGATCACGCCCGCGAACAGCTTCAGCACGCCCGTCCCTCTGAACGCGAGCACGCTGACAACCACCATGGCCATGCGGTCAGACATGAAACTCACTCAACCGACAAACCTGTCCCAATATGCGGCGCCACCGCCGCAGCGGCCATCGTTTCCTCGGGATTTTCGGTAAAATAGCACCTAGCTGGTGACGAATGCCGGCCAGTGGTGCCGGATTGCAATATTGGCCAACTGCAAAATGCGGACGCCTCCGCGTTCTTCAGACCGCGGAGGCGTCGGACAGCAGAATCTTGCGCAGGTATCGAACAACGACCTTGCGGGACCGCGGCTTCAGCGCGACCGGTCGAGCTGACTTTCCTTCGCCACGCGCTCGAACGCTTCGGTGGGACTCTTGATACGATACTGGTAATCGTCCCCGTCGGAGGGAAGCAACTTCACGATCCGGTAGGTCCCGTTGGCGGCCATGTGGCCGAGGGGCCTCGACGTAAATGAGACCGTCTGGCCGATCTCGAACCTGTGCTGCCTGAGTTCAGTCGTTTCGAACGCCAAAGACACGGGTAACTCCTTTCTAGACCAACTTTTTTCCCCGCGACCCCTCGTCTCGAACGGACGTTTCCCCGATTGCGCCGTCGTCGGCGGTACTCATATCCCAGCCCCGGCATTCATGGGAGAGAAATTTTCGTTCGTTTGTCGCATAGCACCTCTACGCGAGCACCGAATGCTGCGGAACTGCTGGCGCTCCTTCCTAATCTTGTCGTTATTTCAAAGCATTGCGGCAGCCTGTTGAGGTGCCGTGTCGCCTTGCGCCGGTTTGAGATGCCTTTGGCCTCCGCCAGCGTTTGGAGTATATGGCTCGCCTCGTGCGTTTCGGATCGATGCCAAACACAATCACGCCGCCCTGCTGACCTAACGGTCGGCATCCCGCCGCGCGAAGGAGAGAGCCACATGCGACTATTCTTCGGGATCATTCTCGGCATCGCCCTGACAGTCGGCGGCGCGTACGTGGCGGATTCGATGGCAGGGACCGGCGCCGCGCGGATGGTGAACTGGGACGTGGTGTCCAAGAACGTCGATGACGTCAAAAACGCGGTGCGCGACGGTTGGAAGAAACTCACAGGTTGAGCCTGACCGCTCTCTGCCTCCGGCAGAACGAACATCCATCCATCTCCCGCTGCGAAGCGCAGGATTTACCCACTCCACAAGGGTTCTGGAGTCGAGACGAACCATTCCCCGGCTCGCGGCTGACTGCCCAAAAGCAACGGGGCGGCTGCGAGCCGCCCCGTTTTCGTCGCCCTACGAAAACCTATGCGCGCACTTCCTGCCGCTGGAAGACGATATAGCCAGCCACGAACAGCAGGATCGAAGCGGCGACCAGACCGACAATCTGCGGCCAGGCAATAATCAGGCTCTCGCCGAGCGGCAGCGGCGCGCCCATCACAGCGCCTTGCAACTGGCTGAGATAGATCGGGCCAAGTGAGCGGGTCGAGGGATTGAGAATCGCGAGCACGACCTCGCCGTACATGGTGCTGGGCGACAACCGGGACAGATACTGCGACGCGAGGATCAGAGTTTCCTCGTTATTGGTCGGCGCAAACGCCGCCACGACGGCGGGCGCGAGCGCGGGCCAGATCAGGCTGAGGAACAGCCAAAGCCCGAGCGTTACCAGCGCGGCGGTGGCCGCCGACCGGAACACGATCGAAAACAGCATCGCCAGCGCCAGCCAGACGCCGGAATACGCGATCGTCACCAGCAGGAAGATCAAAGCCCGTGCCATCTCCTCGCCGTTCGGCGGTACACCGAGCAGGAACAGCCCGAGCCCGATCACCAGAAGCCAGAGCGCGATCAGGCTGATCGACAGCGTGATTAGCCCGGCGATGAACTTCCCGAACAGCAGCGCATCACGGTAGATCGGCTGCGCCAGGATGCGGGACAAGGTGCGGCGGCTGTGTTCCCCGTTGATGGCGTCGAAGCCGAGGCCGATCGCGATCAGCGGGACCAGGAAGCTCAGGAACGACACGAACGACGGCAATGGTTCGCGCGATGTCGTGAACAGCCGCAGGAACAGGAACGGGTCCTCGGCGGTCACGTCCCTGATCTGCTGGATCGCGCCATAGAGCGCCGCCAGCGCCACCAGCACGACCAGCCACTCCAGCACGCGCATGCGCGCACTGGTGAGATGGTCGGAGAGCTCTTTCATGATCACGACGCCGAGCCCGTGAAGCGCTGAACCTTCACGCCGCATTGCGCTCTCCCTGATGCTGCACGCTCTCGAAATAGCGCGCATAGATCAACTCGAGGCTCGGCTCCTCGACCGAGAGACGATAGAGCTTGCCGCCGGCCGCGGTCACCAGTGCGGCCGCCTCGGGCCGCACGTCGCGGTCGGCGAACAGCCGCACGCGATTGGGTCCCGCCGGCTCGACCTTCTGCACGCCCGGAATGGCCTTGAGCCGGTCGGCGAAGCCCTGCCCTTCGGCCTCGATCTCCACATTGAAACCGCCGCCCAGCACCTGCCGGCCGAGATCCCCGACCGTGCCGAGGAGCGCGATCTGCCCTTCGTTGAACAGCGCCACGCGGTCGCACACGCTTTGCACGCGATCGAGCAGATGCGACGAGATCAAGACGGTCACGCCACGCTGCTTGAGTTCGCGGATAATGCTGAGCAGCTCGGTCGTGGCCTGCGGGTCGAGTCCGGAGGTCGGCTCGTCCAGAATCGCGATCTGCGCGTCCTTCATCAGGATCTCGGCCAGGCCGAGGCGCTGACGCATGCCGCGCGAGAATGTCTCGACGCGTTTATCCGTGACATCGGTCAATCCGACATGCGCCAGCGAGGCCTTGATCTTCTCCTCGCGCTCGTCCGGTTCGAGACCAATCAGACGGGCCGTATAGCGAAGATTGTCGGCCGCGCTGAGATTGTCGTAGAAGCCGACCTGGTCGGGCAGATAGCCGACGCGCCGCTTGACCGCCAAGGGTTCGCGCGCCGGATCGTAGCCGAGTACGCGGGCCGTGCCGGACGTGATGTCGCTCAAGCCGAGCAACATCAGGATCGTCGTGGTCTTGCCCGCACCGTTCGGACCGAGCAGTCCGAAAATCTCGCCCTGCGCTACGGCAAAGGAAATTCCCTTGACGACAGTCGTACTGCCGTAGCGCTTGGTGAGATCGATGGCCTCGATGACATTTTCGCTCATCGCCGTCCGAACCTTGCAACCGCTCCGACCATCACCAGCAGCGCGATGCCGATCAAGCCGGCGCCGATAACGCCCCACAACGTCGAGGTCGTGACCGCCACCCGGAACGTCTGCGACGACGATTCGCCGCGCGCCGCTGCGCGGACGGTCGCCACGTAATCGCCTGCGATCGCCTTGGCGGTCGGCGTGATCAGCGCTTGCACTTCCTTGTTCTCGTTCGGTGCAATGCGTTCGACGGTCTTCGGCGAGAACTCGATCTTCCAGCCCGACGGGGCGGAACCGGACAGTTCGACCTGCTCGGCCGGAGCCGTCCCCGAATTGATCAGGATGACCGGGATCGAGGTCTCGACGCCCGCCGAAGCGCGTGCGCTGAGCAGTCCCTCGCGGCCGCTGATGTCGATCTTGGGCTGGCCAGTGATGTCCACGACCAGATCGCTGGTGGCGGACGCATCCTCGGCCGAGACCTTGGCGACGACATTGTACTTGCCGGCAGCGACCGTGTTCGGCGGCTTGACCTTGAGCTTGATGTCCTTCGACTGGCCCGGGTCGAGCGGCAGCGCGTTGAGTTCCTGGCTGCCGTACTGCTCGGTAAACGTAGCGTCGAAATTCTGCGGCGCGGTGGCCGAGAGGGCGACCGTGAGCTTCTTGCCGCTGTCGTTCTTTACGCCGATGGTGAATTCGAAGTTCGACTTCGAGTTGCCGCGCAGTTCGGGAAGCTGTGGGTTGATCGTCAGCTTGGCAGGTAGATTGGTCGCCAGCGTGACAGCGATCGGCAGGCTCGCATTGGCCGTGGCGCCCTGCGGCGTTGACCGTGAGGTTGGTCGTGCCGACCGCCGCGTCCTTCGGTACGTCGAGGCGAAGCTCGAGCGGCACGCTGGCGTTGGTGGCCGGCAGGGCCGCTGCGACGGGCTGGCCGCCGCCGACGAGGGTGACCGTCCAGCCCTGCGGCACGCCGGCCACCGAGAGCGCCAGCCGTTCCGGCGGGAGGCCGTAGTTTTGCAGCTTGAGGCTCACCGAAGAAGTGGTACCAGGGCGCAGCGTGACGGCCGGGTAATCGGTCAACAGAAATAGCCCCTTAACGTCGTTCTTCGCCTCTTGGGTTCGCGCTTGCGGGCCGGCAAGGGCAAACGCAAAGAGCACAGCCGAAAAGAGAGCGATAACCCGATATCGCATGATGACAACTCCAAACCGTAAGGCGGATGATCCCGTTCGTTTACCTCCCCTCCCGCCGGCATCGGAACGAGCAGGGGGTTCTTCTTATGAGCGGCGCATTTTTTTCGTATTCGCGCCGGAATCAATAGCTGCCATGATTATTTTTTGGCAAGGTTGTCGCTGGCAGTCACGTTCCGTTTGTCATACGCGCATAACGGTAGGCCAGTCTACCTCATCCTCGGGCAGGACCCAGGGCTCCTGCAGGGCCGCGGCCCGCCATTCCGCCCAGGCCGGCAGCGCCATGACCGCGTCCACGTAGCGGCGGGCGGGCCCATTTACTTGGACCGCATAGGTGTGGAAGCGGGACACCACGGGCGCATACATGGCGTCGGCCGCCCCGAACGCGCCGAACAAAAACGGCCCGCCGGCACCGTAGCGGTTGCGACAATCTGTCCAGATGGCCTCGACCCGCCGGACGTTGGCCTCGGCCTCCGGCGTCAGTTCCCGCGTCATGACCGGACGCCACATGTTCATGGGCAGATGGCGCCGCAGCGGCACGAACCCCCCATGCATTTCGGAGGCGACGGCGCGGGCCAGGGCACGTGCCCCTGCATCGGCGGGCCAGAGCCCAGCGGCGGGAAACTTGTCCGCGACATATTCCAGGATCGCCAGCGACTCCCACACATGAACGTCGCCGTCGGCAAGCGCCGGGACCTTGCCGGTGCCCGAAACCCTACCGACCCGGGCCTTGAAGTCGTCGGCGTTGAGCGAGATCACCTCTTCCTCGAAGGGGATGCCGGCAACCTTCATGGCAATCCACGGCCGGAACGACCAGGACGAATAATTCTTGTTTCCGATCGTAAGCCTGAGCGCCATGCGCCACCTATGCCTTCGGCTTCTCGGCGGGCATCTCGATCGGGCCGCCCGTAGCCTTCCAGGCACCGAATCCGCCACTGATATGCGCAACCGGTTTGAGCCCCATCCGCTGTGCGGTGTGCGCCGCCAATGCCGACCGCTGCCCGGCGGCGCAGAAGAACACGAAGCGCTTGTCCTCGGCGAACACCGGCTTGTGATACTTGCTCTCCGGGTCGAGCCAGAACTCCAACATGCCGCGCGGGCAATGGAAGGCGCCGGGCACCCTCCCGTCGCGGTTGAGTTCGCGAATGTCGCGGATATCGACAAAAATGACATCGGGTCGGCCGTGCAAAGCGCGCGCCGCGTCGACTGACAAGGTTTCGACGTCGCGTTCGGCTGCCTCGACGAGTGCATGGACGTGCACGGTGATGTTCTGCGGCATTCGATCCTTCCTACCAATGAGTGATGATGGTGGCAGAGCGGGCGTGGCACGCGCAAGACGATCAGTCCGGCCGCGGGAACAGTTCGGACGAACGCCCCGTCAGCCGATAGGCCACCAAACCAACCCATTCGCGCACCGCCGTGTCCGTCCGCCGCAGTCCCTCTGCCAACGTCGGGAATGGCCGCATCGCATCCGCAACGCCGCGCGTTCGCCAATCGACCGGATAAGGCTCGACCGGGAAGCCGGCCGCGCGGAAGACGCCGACCGACCGCGGCATATGATATGCCGATGTCACCAACAGCCAGCGCTCGCCCGGCTTTGGCTGCGCGATGAGCTTCGAGAACACCGCGTTTTCGACGGTGTTGCGCGACCGCTCCTCAACGAGAACGCGCTCACGCGGAACGCCGAGCGATTGCAGCAGTCGCACCGCAAACTCCGCCTCCGGGGCCTCACTGAAGAACAGCGCCGGGCTGCCGCCGCTGAAAACGATGCGCGCGTCCGGATAGCGCCGCGCCAACTCGACCAGGGCAGTCATCCGTTCGGCCGCCTCGTTGAGGGCAACGTCGGGACGCGCCGTCGAGACGTCAGGCGAGATCGCTCCGCCGAGCACCACGATTCCGTTCGCGCCTCGCGTCGCATCCCAGGGTGGGAAGCGCTGTTCGAGCGGGATGATCAGCAGGTTGCCGATTGGCGAATATCCGAGCACGGCCAGCAGAATGAGGCTCGCAACGATCAGTCGGCGGCCAGCTCGGAAGAGGCGCGTCGGTAACAGCAGAACGCCGGTAAGACCTATCGCCATCACCAGGTTGGACGGAATGGCGAAGAAGCCGAGGATCTTTGATGCCGTGAAGAACATGGGCGACCGGTTGCGCTCGCTTATCGCCCCTTTTTCCACGCCTCGTAGCGCGCCTTGGTTTCTTCGTTCATCGGATAAAGGCCGGGCAGCTTGGCACCACGCTCGACTTCACCAACAATCCAGGTCTCCATCCGCTCATGCTCGGCCCCCTCTTCGGCGACGAAGCCGACGAGGTTTTGCGGGATCACCACCGCACCGTCGTCGTCGCAGACGATGACATCGCCGGGAAACACCGCGCAGCCGCCACAGCCGATCGGCTCTTCCCAGCCCACGAACGTCAGGCCGTTGACGGATGCGGGCGAAGCCGCGCCATCGCACCAGGTCGGCAGTTTGGAGGCCAGCACTCCGGCCTTGTCGCGCACCGCGCCGTCGGTGACGAGCGCGGTCACGTTACGCTTCATCATCCGCATGGTGAGGATGTCGCCGAAAATACCCGCCGAAGTGATGCCCATGGCGTCGGCGACCGCAATGCAGCCCTCCGGCATGGCCTCGATCGCACCGCGCGTCGAAATTGGCTTGGCCCAGCTTTCCGGCGTCGCAAGGTCTTCACGCGCTGGAACGAACCTCATCGTGAAGGCCGGGCCGACAAGGCGCGGACCACCCTGGACCAACGGCTTCGGCCCGGACATCCAGCATTTCCGGATGCCCTTCTTCAGCAGGATGGTGGTGATTGTCGCGGTGGTGATCTCGCGCAGCGTGGCGTAGAGCGCTTGTGTCATCGGTCAGCCTTCCATTTCGCAAAGCCACCGGCGCGCAACCGGCAGGCCGGGCAATCGCCGCAACCGTAGCCCCAATCGTGCCGTCGTGAACGGTCGCCGAGATAGCAGGTGTGGGTATCCTCGACCAGCAGATCGACGAACGCCTGTCCGCCGATCTCGAACGCGAGCGCGAAGGTCGCAGCCTTGTCGATCCACATCAGCGGCGTATGGACGACAAAGCGGCGATCCATGCCGAGCGAGAGCGCGACCTGCACGGCCTTGATGGTGTCGTCGCGGCAGTCCGGATAGCCGGAATAGTCAGTCTCGCACATGCCCGCGACCAGATGCTTGGTGCCACGTCGGTACGCCAGCGCGCCCGCGAGGGTAAGGAAAACGAGGTTGCGGCCGGGCACGAAGGTCGTTGGCAGTCCGCTCTCGGAAACTTCGATCGCCATGTCCTGCATGAGCGCGTTCCGAGACAATACCGCGATGGCATCGACCTTGGCGACATGATCCTCGCCCAGCCGTTCGCCCCACTCGCTGCGAACCGCCAGGATTCGCTTGCGCACGCGTTGACGCGCCTCCAGTTCGACCCGGTGGCGCTGGCCGTAGTCGAAGTCGATGGTTTCGACGCGGGCGAATCGTTCGAGCGCCCCGGCAAGACAGACGGTCGAATCCTGGCCGCCGGAAATAGGACGAGTGCAGCTTCGGAACTGACGGGATTCACGATGCGGTTCAGGCGAAGTCAGCGGCCCGATCAGTTCGCGGCCGCGGTTTGTCCCGGCTCGTAGGCCTGCTTGCGCGCCAGCGTCCCGAGTTCGCATCCCTCGCAATAGCGGTGATCCTTATAGTCGATCCAGTTGTGCGCGTAGACGTGTTCGGACGGAATTCGGTAGCGCTCCTGCAGGAAACGGACCAGCACCAGCCAGACCCTCGCCTGCTCGACAGTCACCGGCTTGGCCACATCCGGAAAATTGCCGACGAACTCCACTCCGACGGAATTGGTCTTGACCACGGTGCGGTAGGTCTTGGAGTTGTCGATGTACTTGTTGTCTTTCCGATTGGCGCCATCGCCGTGGGTCGGGATCGCATTTTCGGCGGTCGCCCAATAAACCGTGCCGTCGGTCTCGACCCAGAGCATGACCCCGCGCTTAGTGGGATTGGCGAACTGCGCCATCGCGGAGGAGCGAGCGGCGCCGGCCGGGCCCTCGGTCTGGTGCGCGATGATATAGCGCCATTTGTTGGCATCCGCCGGCCGGCCGAGGGGATGAAGATAGACAATGTTGAGGCCGGGAATTTGCGGGCGGCCGGAGAGCTTGGCAACCTGATCGAGCGACAGCGGCGGCGAACCAGACTGCAACGCCGCAACCTGGTGGGCAATCGCGGCGTCGGCGCGGTTCAATTCCTCCGGGCTGACGCTGCCGGCCCCGTCTGGGCGGCCGGCGACTTCGCGCGCGGCCTGTTCGCGCATTGGCCGAAATTCGTCCGAGTCCTGAAATCCGGCCGCCTTCAGGCGCGCAGCGATCTCGACCTTGGGCACATCGACCCGGCCCGACTGGATGCCAGCGACGAACTGCGCCACCTCGGTCAGCGGATTTGATGCAGGTTTCGGAGCTGCAGCGTCAGGTCGAACTTTGCGCTCGGACTTCGTCGCCTTGGGGGCAGGTTCGGCCGGCACTTCAACACTAACCATCGCCACAAGCGACACCGCCAGCACCGCCGCCGCGATCCGTGAAAGGCAATTGGCGCGTGCGCTCACGTCAGTCCCAGTTTGGCGAGCCGGAATAGGAATAATCGACCACGCGGCCATCGCGCCGCGCCAGGCCGGCGATCTCCATCATCTCGGCGGGCGACAACTCGAAGTCAAAGATCGCGAAGTTCTCCATCAGCCGCTCTGCTTTGCTGGTGCGCGGAATGACAACGATCTCCTGCTGCGCCAGATAGCGCAGGCAAACCTGCGCAGCGGTCTTACCATGCAGCTTTCCGATCCGGGCGAGCACTTTGTCGTTCTTGGCACCACCGCGAGCGATCGGACTATACGCCACCACCGCCATCCCGTGAGCGCGACAGGCCGCGATGATTTTCGACTGATCGAGAAACGGGTGTACCTCGATCTGATTGCACACCAGCGGTTCGCTGGAGAGCCGCACCGCCTCGTTGACCAACGCAACGGTGAAGTTCGACACGCCGATATGGCGAGCAAGACCCGCCTGCTTCGCCTTGCAGAGCGCACCGAGCGTATCGGCGAGCGAAATATTGGGATTGGGCCAGTGCAGCAGCAGCAGATCAACCTCCGACAGCCGCAGCTTGGCCAAGCTCTGCTTGGTCGACTTCTCGAGGTCGCGCGGCGCGAAGTTCGACGGCCACACCTTGGTGGTAACGAACACCTCGCCACGCTTGACGCCGGAAGCACGCAGCCCCTCCCCGACCTCGCTTTCGTTGCCATACATTTCGGCGGTGTCGACGTGGCGATAGCCAAGCTGCAGGGCTTGTTCGACCATGCGGACGCAGGTGCGCCCCCGCAGATCCCAGGTCCCAAGGCCGATCAGCGGAATTCCCGCTCCGTGAGGGTCGGCAACCTGCATGAATCAAGCATCCCAGGCTGGCGCGTGCGGAGGATTGACCACGCGGCCGTCGCCGCGCTTGAGCCGGTCGATGGCAGCCATCTCCTCTTCGCTGAGCGTGAAGTCGAACACCGCGAGATTGGCAGCGAGGTGATCGGGATTGGCGGTGCGCGGAATGGGCATGATGCCCTGCTGCACCAGGTAGCGCAGCGCCACTTGCGAGGACGTCTTGCCGTGCGCTGCGCCGATGCGATCGAGGGTATCGTCGTTCGGGATCTTTCCGCGCGCCAGCGGGCAATAGGCCGTCACGGACAGGCCGTGCTTGCGACAGGCGGCCACAACTTTGGTCTGATCGAGGAATGGATGCACTTCGATCTGGTTGGTGACCAGCGGCTCGCTCGCCGCCTGCACGGCTTCGTCCAGCATACGGGTGGTGAAGTTCGCCACACCGATATGGCGGGCCACGCCGTTGCGCTTGAATGAGCACAGCGTCTTGACGCTTTCCGAAACCGGAATTTGCGGGCTCGCCCAATGGATGAGCAGCAGGTCGACGGTGGGGAAGCCCAACGTCTTCAGGCTCTCATCAACAGCGCTCTCGAAGTCGTTGAGCCGGTTCCAATAGATCTTGGTGGTCAGAAACACGTCCTCGCGCTTCACGCCGGAACCACGAATGCCCTCACCCACTTCGCGCTCGTTCCCATAGTTCTGAGCCGTATCGATATGCCGATAGCCGAGCTGCAACGCCTTCTTGACGGCCTCGACACAAACGCTGTCTTTCAACGTCATGGTGCCAAGGCCGATGCCGGGAATCCGGGCGCCATTGGCTTCTATGACGTTCATCGACGGCCTCCTCGGTGGGGAAACAAGGCGAGGTTGCGAATAGAGCGGCTTCGTTGCGCAATGCGCTCTTGGCCCGCACCTTAGTGCATGCCGTCGAAGCTTTCCACTTGCAGGGGCGGCCCGGCTGGCGCCGATCGAGGCGGGCTAGGAGCCTAGCGTTCGGGCTGGGTGCGGCTCAGCACTGCGAAAGCGACATCTGGCGCGCGCTCAATGACCTTAAGAAGCGCACGCGCCGGACCGCGCGGCGAACGTTTGCCTTGTTCCCAGTTGCGGACCGTTTCGATCGGCACGCCGATCCGGGCGGCGAATTCAGCCTGCGTCAATCTTGTCTGCGCCCGCACGCCGCGCGCATACGCGGCATCCACCACCGGCGCGATGGGAACCGACGTCGTCGACAGGCCGGCGACCAACGGCCGGGCCGCTTCCACTTGAAAGCGTTCAGCCGGCGGAGCAGCCTCCTGCGCGATGGGGCGCTCGCTGCCGTCGGCGCAGATTTCGACGATACGTCCGTCCGCCTTGAGCCTGACCCGCATCATGATCTCCAAGACCTATGCGATTCCCTGAATCCGACCAAGCCGGCGATCTGCACGCCTGCCCGTGGCGCCACTTTGCTGAATCAGGAACCTACCTTGTTAGGGTTAATACCCCGTCATGATGGCGGCTCGTGCTATCTATTTGATCTTGCTCGCCATCGGCCTAACGGAGGCCGAACCAGACGGTAGCAATGCCGAGGAAGGCGAAGAAGCCGACGACGTCCGTGACGGTCGTGACGAAGGGGCCGGACGACACCGCCGGGTCGACGCCAAGCCGCGCTAGGCCCAATGGAATCAAAATGCCACCGACCGCCGCGGCGACCAGCACCGTGAGCATGGCCAAGCCCATCACCAATCCCAGGTCCGTGACCTGGAACCAGCCGATGGCAATCGCCCCCATGATCACTGCAAAGCAGATGCCGTTCAGCACGCCCACCCACACTTCTCGGCGGATCACCCGCCAGACGTTCGAACGCGACAGCTCGCGGGTCGCCAGCGCCCGCACCGCCACCGTCATGGTCTGGGTGCCGGCATTGCCTCCCATGCTGGCGACAATCGGCATCAGCACCGCCAGCGCCACCATTTTTTCGATCGATCCCTCGAACTGACGGATCACCCAGGAGGCGAGCAGCGCCGTCAACAGATTGGCGAACAGCCAGGGTAACCGGCCCTTGGTGATGGTGAAAACGGAGTCCGACAGTTCCTCCTCGCGCCCCACCCCGCCGAGCGCTCGGATGTCCTCTTCGGCCTCCTCCTCGATCACATCGACGATGTCGTCGAACGTGATCGCGCCCACGAGCCGGTCATCGGCATCGACGACCGGCACCGACACCAGGTCATAGCGCTCGAACAGCCGCGCCACGTCGGCGAGATCGTCGGTCACGAGCACCGGATGAAGTTCTTCGTCCAATATCTCGACGACCGGCACCGGACGTTTGGTGCGCAAGAGACGGTCCAGCGCGACGCCGCCCTTCAGGACGTTATTGGCATCGACAACGTAGAGCTCCCAGAAACGATCCGGCAGGTCCGGCGTCTCGCGCATGTAGTCGATCGTCCGCCCGACTGTCCACTCCGGCCCAACGGCGATGAACTCGGTCTGCATCCGCCGGCCGGCGGAATGTTCCGGATAATCGAGACTGCGAGCGAGCGTGACGCGCTCGGAGGCCGGCAGTTGGTCCAGAATCTCGGTCTGCTCGTCCTTCGGCAAGTCCTCCAGGATCGCGACCGCATCGTCGGAATTGATCTCGCGCACGCCTTCCGCGACGGTCTCGGTCGGAAGCTCCTCGAGGATTTCCTCGCGGACCGTGTCGTCGACTTCCATCAGCGCGGTAAAATCGAAGTCCGGCCCCATCAATTCGACGAGGCGCGGTCGCATGTCCGAATCGAGCGCTTCGATCACGGCACCGACGTCGGCCTCATGCAGGTCACCCAGGAGTTCGCGTAGATCGGTCGAATCGCCGTCCTCGATCGCCTGGCCGACCCGCTCGATGAATTCGGAACGCAGTTCGCCGTCGGGCCCACGCAATTCGATTGGGGGCGCCGCCACGGTCATGTCCTTTTCCTCGATCATGCCGAGTCCTGCCGACGGACAGTTGAGCGGAAGTTCTCGGCTTGTACGCTGGGGGTGCCAGACAGGCAATCGCGAACCGGCGACGCGGACACCGGTTTCTAACGGCCGTATGGGCGCAAGGCCGACCTGACCCGGGAATTGATATGAACAATTCGAATCGAGCGACCGCGAAGTCTCGCGCCGATCATGAATTGCGGCCGGCGCAGTCGTCAGACGACTGGCGTGCGTATCACGCCATCCGGCGCGACTCGATCTTCGCACCGCTCCTGCCTGGCCAAGTCTACGACGAGCGCGATGCCGACGAATTCAAGCCCGGGAATTTGCCGCATGTCCTCATTCATGCCGGCGAGATCGTCGGCACAGTGCGGATCGACCTGATCGACGACGTACAAGCAGGACTGCGCCTCATCGGCATCCGCAACGACCAGCAGCGGCAAGGTCACGGTGCGGCGCTGTTGCGTCTCGCCGAGCAGGTCGCACGCGGCTTCGGACGCAGCGAAGTCGTGATCAATTCGCACCCGACGTCTTTGCGGTTCTATCTTGCGAACGGCTACGCGCCGGGCGATTGGCGGGATGCCGGACCGGTCCACCCGGATCTGATCCGCGTCGGAAAGGCACTCGCCGGAACGGCCGACTGAATTCCCCCGGCACAATTCGCCATGTGAATCGGTGGCGCCCGAAATGCGCCACACTATCGCCCCGTCAGTCCTGCTAAGGACGCGCGGGTCGGGCCGATGACGTCATTTCTCGCAACAACGCCGCTCGTTTCGCTGCGCGAACCGCTGATGCTGGGGCGCATCGCAATCGTGGCGCTTGCGGCCACGCTTGGCTTGGCCGGGAGCGCTCGAGCGCAATCGGTCTGCTGGACGCCGGCCGCCCTCTCGCATCACTCCGGCGAGGAAAAGATCCAGAAGCGGATCAAGAGCGCCTCCATCGCGCCGCCGCAACGCACGTTGGCCTCCTACAAACCATTGCCACAGCGTGGCATCGTTCGCCGCGTCAAGCTTCCGCCCGGCAAGAAATTGGTCGCCCTGACATTCGACCTTTGCGAGCAGCCGTCCGAGATCGCCGGCTATCAGGGTGGCATCGTCGATTATCTGCGGGCCAATCGCATCAAGGCCACGTTCTTCATCGGCGGCAAATGGATGCTCTCGCATCGCGAACGGGCTCAACAGCTGATGGCGGATGGGATGTTCGAGGTCGCCAATCATGCCTGGGAGCATCGCAATCTGCGCAATCTGACCGGGCGCGCGCTGACCGACGAGGTCCGCAATGTGCAGCTTGTTTACGAGCAGGTTCGGGACGAACTTGCCGCAAAGCAATGCGTCGGGCTGGACGGCCGTACGCCCGCCGTGCAGCAGGCGCCCCGGCGGCTTGGCCTGTTCCGTTTCCCGTTCGGAGCGTGCAGCCCGGAGGCACTGGCGGAGGTCTCCGACCAAGGGCTGCTGCCGATTCAATGGGACGTATCGTCCGGCGACCCGGCCGTCGGACTCCCTCCCGCCACGATGGCGCAGAACGTGCTGGCAAGTGTCCGGCCAGGTTCGATCGTCCTGTTTCACGCCAACGGCCGGGGTTGGAGCACCGAAGCGGCACTTCCAGGGATCGTGTCCGCACTCGTGGCCAAGGGCTATGAATTTGTGACCGTGACCGAGCTGCTCGCGGCGGGCGAACCGGTGATGTCGGAGACCTGTTACGATTTGAGGCCGGGCGATACCGATCAGCCGCGCCAACCTCGGCCGCCGGCGATGAGCAGTTGGCTCGATCCTTTTGTCCCGCCGGAAGCCACGACGGGCAGCGTTCGAACACCGCCGCGACCCTGGCCCTCATTTCTAACGGCTCCGCGGTCGCCCAGCACAACGCCGCGCCCGCCCGTCCCATAGCCCGCATCGATGCTTGCTCATTGCACGACCGACCGAGGGGTTGAAACAGCGCTGCGAAGCGGCGTTGTGGTCCTGGCCTTGTTCTTTTCGGCCTTCTTTTCGGCGAGCACTGCGCACGCTCAGGTGCGTTGCCCGAACAACGAGGCCGCACTCGGGACCGAACGCGTCCTGAAGGTCGACGCAGCGACGACGCCTCGGGTCGGCCGAAAGCACTTTCCGCAGACCCTTCCGCTCGCTCCAAAGGAGGTCGTGTTGACCTTCGACGACGGGCCCTTACCCGGCACCACCGCGCGCGTCCTGGACGCGCTCAAGCGGGAGTGCGTCCGCGCTTCATTTTTCCTGCTGGGGCGTAACGCCCTCGCCAATCGCGACCTCGCGCGTCGTACGCTGGCGGAAGGACATACCGTCGCCCATCACACCCATATTCATCCGCTGCTCAACCGCATGCCGGTCGCCGCCGCCGAAATTGAGATCGACCGGGGGTTCGCGGCGGTCGATGCCGCCCTGTACGGCGAGGCCCGCCGCGCGCCGGCGACGCCATTCTTCCGCTTCCCGGGCTTTGCGTCCTCGCCGCAGTTGCTCGAACGACTCGAACGCCGCGGCATCGTGGTGTTTGGCGCTGACCTCTGGGCGAGCGACTGGAATCCGATGGCCCCGGAGGAACAACTCAAACAGGTGCTCGAACGAATTGAAGCAACCCGCGGCGGGATCGTGCTCTTCCACGACACCAAGAAGCAGACGGCCGCGATGCTGCCAGCGTTTCTGCGCGCCCTGAAGAGCGGTGGATACCGCGTCGTACATGTGGTCTCGGCACACCCACAACCGGGCGCCGCGGCGGCGCGATGATGGCGCATTGGGGGCAGCGTGTCTTGATCGTCACATTGGCGATTATTCAAGCAAATTGGTTGCGGTTAAGCGGCCATTAATTTGCCTCCCCCTACTGTTTCTTTAGAGTCGAAATGTCATCAACCATCCCCGGGCGTACCTCCGGGTTTGTCCAACTGGGGCCAAACACGGACATGCGCAGTACTGTCGCAGCATCATTTGTGCTGGCGTCCCTATTTTGCTCGGGCGCTACGCTCGCGGCCGAGTGCGGACCGGGTGCGATGGGCGTCAGCCGCACCATTGTGATCGACCCGGCCGAGCATCAACTGCTCGGCAGCCAGCAGTACCGCGAGTTGCTGCCGCTCCGTGACAAGGAAGTGGTTCTGACGTTCGACGATGGACCGCTGCCGCCTTACACCAACCGGATTCTCGACACGCTCGCATCCGAATGCGTCAAGGCGACGTTCTTCATGGTCGGGCGCATGGTGCGGGGCTATCCGTCGATCGTGCGTCGCATCTACAATGATGGTCATACGGTCGCCAATCACAGTCAGAACCATCCCTTCACATTCCACAAGATGACGGTCGAGCAGGCCTCGGCGGAGATCGAGGAAGGCTTCGAATTGCTGCGCAGCGTGCTTGGCGAAAAAGCAGTCTCGCCGTTCTTCCGCATCCCCGGATTGCTGCGGCAGCCCTCGGTCGAACAGTATCTGTCGTCGCGGAACTACATGACCTGGAGCGTCGATTTCCTGGCGGACGACTGGACGCGCATCAGCGCCTCGGAGGTCGCCGCCCGCGCCATCAGCCGGATGGAAGCGCACCGCAAGGGCATCTTGCTCCTGCACGACATCCAGCCGGCCACCGCCCTCGCCTTTCCGGAGATTCTCCAAGAGCTCAAGGCACGCGGCTACAAGATCGTGCACGTCGTCCCGGCAACGCCTGATCGGCCGAAGACGGTCACGACGCCGGAACAGTGGGCTGCGCGTGGGGCGCCGCCCGAGCAAAAGATGTGGCCGCGCGTCGCCTCCACCCAGGCGATCGCGATATCGCAGGCCGAGCCGAAGCTCGCGGTGCCGAGCGCGGCAAGCCTTGGGCTTTCGACGCCGCTCGCGCCGGTGACCTCGACCGCAATGGTGCCGAACCTCGAGCGTCAGACCGTTCGGGAGGGTGACGTTCCGCTGCCGCCGGTGCTGATGTGGCCGCGCTGGAGATACGCGGCGCCCGCCGACAACCGGCTTCTGCCGGTACCGGCCGCGCAGACCATGCGCTACGCCCGCGTCTTCCAGATGCCGGGCACCGAGAAGAGGAAGCCGGCCGCTACGACAACAGCAAAACCGAAAGAGCCGGCAACGACTGGTTCGGTCCACGCTGTCGCCACGCCACGGCCGTCGAGCCATCAGGTGACGGTGGTTCGTCCCCCGCTCTCGCTCAGCCTTCCCGCCTTCATGCGCTAAGCGCCGGCGGATGCCTACGAATTGATAGCACAACGCCGGGCGATGCCCGGCGTTTGCATGACCTGATCGATGATCCCGCCAGATCTCTGACCGCGAAAATCGCAGGTAGTGGTGCGGTCGAGAGGACTTCGAACCTCCACGGGTTGCCCCGCTAGCACCTCAAGCTAGTGCGTCTACCAATTCCGCCACGACCGCATGGGGAGTTGAAGGCGGGCTTGCATTGCCCGCTTCGGCGGCGCCGGATGTAACAAAACAATCTAGGTCGAACAAGAGCCGCGCGGGTCTTTCGAGCCGATCTGAACCCTATCCTCGCGGCCGTCCGCCGCCTATCTGTTTCTGCACCCGAGGGATCGCGTGCAGTTCAGCGCGTGTCCTCAGCAGGCGATGGATTTGAGGCGAAGTCACGCGGTAAGGTTTCACGGTGGGTAACAATCGGAACGATCTGAGTGTCGGCCTCTGGCCGCCGCTGGGGCTTTCCCCGGTCGAATGGCAGGTGGCCGAAGGGCTTGTGGGCTACGAGCGAGCGCTCGCCGTCATGGACGCGCGTGCCGCCGCCATCGCCAGCGGCGCGGCCCCGGAACTGGTCTGGCTGCTCGAGCACCCGCCGCTCTATACCGCCGGCACCAGTGCCCGCCCCGAGCAGTTGATCGACGCCCGCTTTCCAGTCCATCCGACCGGCCGGGGCGGCCAGTTCACCTATCACGGGCCGGGCCAACGTATCGCCTATGTCATGCTCGACCTCAAGCGGCGCGGGCCGGACGTGCGCCGGTTCGTCGCGACGCTGGAAGCCTGGATCATCCGGGCGCTGGAGGCGTTCAACGTCGCTGGCGAACGCCGCGAAGACCGCGTCGGCGTATGGGTGCGGCGCCCAGAAAAGGGCCCGGGTTACGAAGACAAGATCGCCGCGATCGGCATCCGCGTAAAACACTGGGTCACGCTCCACGGCATCTCGCTCAACGTCGACTGCGATCTGACGCACTACGCCGGGATCCTCCCGTGTGGCGTCAACGAGTTGCGCTACGGCGTGACTAGTCTCGTCGACCTCGGAATTCCGGTTTCCCTGCCTGAGGTCGATATCGCCCTGCGACGGGAATTCGAGCCGCTGTTCGGCGCGATCGCGCCTCGCAGTGGCGGTGCGGCCGAGAACAGCACACGCGGACCGGCTCCGGCCCAGGCATAGATCGCTGCACTATTTGGCAGGCTCCACTTTGCGCGCCGTGCACTCCACAGCCTGCGGCTGACACGCGATTCCGATGTTCGAGCAGACCGGTGCGCTATCGCTGCTGCGGTCGCAGGAGCGGCAGCCGTCGAACCATCGCTGGCAGCTTATGTCGACCTCGCCATAGCGACGAAACGACGGCGGCACTTCCGCCGGTTGAACCAGGGGCGCAGGCTGCTCCGCCGCGATCGCGGCGACGACGAGCCCACCGAGAAGCGTCTTGATCATCGCGCGGTTCCACTCATGACGTCGGAAGCACTGAGAAGCGCTCGCCTGGCCGGCAGAGATCAAGCAGGCCTGCCTCCGCAGCTTGCACCTGCAGATCGTCGACGCGAGCCGCCGGAGGCCCGCGCCGGCAGGCCGACAGCACGGCCTCGATCACCATCGCATTTCCCACGAACACCGCCTCCACGGCACCATCGCGCCGGTTGCGCACCCAACCGCCAAGTCCCCGTTCGTGCGCGACCAACTCGGTCCAGGCGCGATAGCCAACGCCCTGCACGCGTCCGCGGATCAGCACATGCCGGATCACCGTGTCGTCCGTTGCGCGCCCCTCATCGCTCATCCGAGTTCGCCTGTTTCCTTGCGGAGCGCCCCGCCCAGCGCAGAGGGAGCCCATTGGCTCAGCGCTTGGACATAGCGTAAGGGCAATTGCCATTCGCGTGCCGCCTGCTCGACCACCGCCATGTAGCCCGGCCGCGGCCGCCCTTCGCCCCGACGTGAGACATAAACCAGAGCCGGCACCTGCCGACGGTCGTACCGGACCGGCAACATGCGTCGAACGTAAAGACCGGAATCCAGGCTTTCATACGCGTTGATCGCGGCCAGATCGCGGGGAGTGACCTGCCACAACACGCCGTGCACCGTCTCACCCGGCTGCGGAACGATCGAACCATAACCGTCCACGGTGATGATAAACCGCCATCCACGCAACGCGGCCGTTCCGATTGCGAGCGCGCCCGGACATCGCCGCTGCATCAGCAGCCGGCTCATGTTCGAGCCATAGGCGAAATGCAGCATCAGGACACCGCCGCCTCTGCCACGGACCGACGCGTTCCGGTCCAGATCGAGAAGCCTATTGCAACGACCACCGGTGTCAGGATCAGAAGCAAAACGACCAGAGCGAACATTTCGAAAAAGCCAAAGTCCACCTGCCCGGCAAAGGCGGATATCAGCAGGACGAACGTCCAAACATCGGCGAATGTGAAACGGCCAACGTCGGCGCCGGCCGCGTTGGCGTCATAGCCGATCATGGGATCGATCAGCAGAACGAGCTGGACGATGGCGAGCACGTAAAGAATCGCGATACCGATCGCCGGACCCGGCGGGTAGCCAGCATCGCGCAGGCGTTTGACGTGCAGCGCGAGCCACGCCCAGACCAGCATCGCCTGCAGCACGACGAACGGCAGGATCCCGAAACGCCCAGCGACGGGCGGCGAGATCAGCACCTGCGACAGGAAGCTCAAGAGATAGACGGCGATTATCGCAAAACCAAACGCGCGCGGTCCGACCCGGCCACGCAGTGAAAGGAATAAAGCTGGCGATTCCATGGGCGCGATGGTGCCACGCCGCCTTCGCGAATTCACCCCGCAAAGGCACAAGCAGCCCGGCGCGGTTTAGGCGGCGTCTGGGCGGGCTGGATCCGAAGTTTCGCCGTTCTTGCCAGGCGGGGAATCCGGAGGCGGCCGCTCGTTGCGGCGCACCTTGTCCGGCATCACGTCGGTCCCTTCGTCGCGCTGGGGCAATGAGTCCGGAACGTCGCGCGGCGCTTCTCTCGGCTTCTGTCCCATGGTGCATACTCCCGGTCGTTCGACCGGAAATGCCGCTGGGGCGCGGGTGGTTCCTTCCGCTGAGGACTCCGGGGGCAGCAGCTAGACGAATTCCAGGATGACCTGGTCAACCGAGAGGCTGTCGCCGGGCTTGGCCTTGAGCGCCTTCACCACGCCGTCCTGCTCGGCCCGCAGCACGTTTTCCATCTTCATCGCTTCGATCACGGCAAGCGTCTCGCCGGCCTTGACCTCCTGGCCCTCAACCACGGCGATCGACACCACAAGACCGGGCATCGGGCAGCGCAGCGCCTTGCCGCTGTCAGCGGCCTTCTTGGCCGGCATCAGCCGCGCCGCGTTGGCCTCGCGCTCGGTAAAGACAAAGGCGCGAGCTTCGATCCCCTGGTGGGAGAGGTCGAATCCATTGAGGATCGGCCGCACCTGGACGATGACGCGCCGGCCATCGACGGTACCGGTCCAGACCGGGTCGCCGGGCTTCCAATCGGACGCCAGAACATGGCTCGCGCCGTTGCCCGGGAAACTGACGGCGAACGCGACGTCTTCAGTTTCGGGAACGAGGCCGGGCGTGGCGGCGTTCGCAACCGGCGATCGCTCGGTACGGCCGACGTCGAGCGTTACCTCGGCATCGCCCAGCCGAACCACCCGCCGACGTTCCCGCTGCACCAGACGGCCCGACGCCTGACCGGAGATGCGTCGCTTGCGCTCGCCCAGCACATGATCAACAGCAGCAGCAACAGCAGCAATCACCCGCGCGGCTTCGGCCGACGGCGCGGTGCGATGGAAGCCGTTCGGGAATTCCTCCGCGATGAAACCGGTGGAGAGCTCGCCCGCCTGCCAGCGCGGATGCGCCATCAGGGCCGCGAGGAACGGAATGTTGTGGCGAATGCCATCGATGGTGAACGCGTCGAGCGCAGCCGACTGTGCGGCGATCGCCGCCGCACGGGTCGGGCCGTGGGTCACCAGCTTGGCGATCATCGGATCGTAGTAGAGCGAAATCTCACCGCCCTCGTTCACGCCGGTGTCGGTCCGCACCGTGATCCCGCCACTCGTCGCCTCGGCGGGCGGACGGTAGCGCACCAGACGGCCGATCGACGGCAGGAAATTCCGGTACGGATCCTCCGCATAAATGCGCGTCTCCACCGACCAGCCGGAGAGCTTGATATCGCTCTGAGTGAGCGCAAGCTTCTCGCCGGCCGCGACCCGGATCATCTGCTCGACGAGATCGATGCCGGTCACCAGCTCGGTGACCGGATGCTCGACCTGCAGCCGGGTGTTCATCTCCAGGAAGTAGAAGCTCTTGTCCTGGCCGGCGACGAATTCAACCGTGCCGGCGGAGTCGTAGCCCACGGCCTTCGCCAGGGCGACGGCTTGCTCGCCCATCTTCTGGCGCGTCGCCGGATCGAGCAGCGGGCTCGGCGCCTCCTCGACGACCTTCTGGTTGCGCCGCTGGATCGAGCATTCGCGTTCGCCGAGATAGATGACGTTGCCGTGCTTGTCGCCCAGCACCTGGATTTCGACGTGGCGCGGATCGACGATGAACTTCTCGATGAACACCCGGTCGTCGCCGAACGAGGACTGCGCTTCCGAACGCGCGCGCGCAAATCCTTCCGCGACCTCGGCCTGCGAGTGGGCGATGCGCATTCCCTTGCCGCCGCCGCCGGCCGACGCCTTGATCATCACCGGGTAGCCGATCTCGCCCGCGATCTGGACTGCGTGGACCTCGTCGGAAATCACCCCGAGATGTCCCGGCACGGTCGAGACGTTAGCGGCCGCGGCGGCCTTCTTGCTCTCGATCTTGTCGCCCATGGCGGCGATCGCCCTGGGATTGGGACCGATGAACACGATGCCCGCGTCGGCAAGCGCGCGCGCAAACGCTTCGCGCTCCGACAAGAACCCGTAGCCCGGATGCACCGCCTCCGCGCCGCTCTCCTTGCAGGCGCGAACGACCTTATCGATGACCAGGTAGCTCTCGGCCGCCGGAGGAGGACCGATCGGCAGAGCCATATCGGCCATCTCGACATGCAAGGCGTCGCGGTCGGCGTCGGAATAGACCGCGACGGTCTCGATGCCCATTCGGCGGGCGGTCTTGATGATTCGGCAAGCGATCTCGCCGCGATTTGCGATCAGGATGCGCTTGAACATGCCGAGTTGGTCCTCGGAGAAAGGCGGGGCCTTCGCCTTTGCGGCGTTGGCGGAAAAATGTCAATTAGCAGGATGCACATGCTGCGCCAGTTCGGACCGCTCGGGACCAGCGCAAAAGTCGGATTCGCCGAAAGGCGCTGCGCGCTCCGGCGAAGACCAGAAATTCGATGTGAGAAGTTGGGCGCCCTGCCCTATTTCAAGACATCAGGCGGCGCGCATCATTGCGCTGGCTCGCCAGCCAAGCCAGCACGAACGCGTCCGCTTTGCCCGATTTCCGCACGGCTGCCCACTCCTGGCGGAAAAGCCTGGAATGGCAATTAAGCGACCGAATAAAAATCGGCGAGCGTCGAACCTCCGCAATCAAGGTCTGCAGACTAGCCCAGACCATTGGCTGAAACCGGTTGGTCATGACGCTCTCCCGGCCTCCTTGACTTGGCGGCCTTGTCATCGATCTCGGCGAGATACCTCAGGCGAACGCGCGTTGGGACGTCGCAGTTCCCCAACAGAGGTTAGTCTCCGGAGAAGCCCCTTCGGTTCGACTGTCTCGGCCGTGAGGCCTTTTTGTCGCGGGATGGCAGAGAAAGATTAGGTGAATCGCCTGAAGATATGATCGTTATTGGCTGTGGCCTTATTCCTCGATGTTCCCGCCTAATTCAGCAACCCAAGATTGAGCGCCGCACAGGAAGGCCACAACAGCGGCATTGGCAAGTATCTCTGCATGAGATCAGCCTGACTTCGAGATAAATCGTCGGAAGTCCGTTCGAGATCACGCGGCGTAGCAAATCGGCGGCAACAAAGCCGGTGCGTTGCTTTTTTCACCGGGAGCCATGCATGCCGTGTCATTTCTTCTGCACGGAGCACGCATAAGAAAAGAACTGCGCTGATACCGGCTCTGGTTGCGTCCGCATCCAACTCATATATTACCCGCCCGACAATCGAATTGCAGTCACGCAGCGACGGAGGTGAGTAAATGACTCTCGCGATCAACGACACCGCCCCGGATTTCGAGGCAGAAACCACCGATGGCAAGATCCGATTTCACGACTGGATCGGCGACAAGTGGGCCGTTCTGTTTTCGCATCCGAAGGATTTCACGCCTGTCTGCACCACCGAACTCGGCTACATGGCGAAGATCAAGCCCGAGTTCGACAAGCGCAACGTCAAGATCATCGGGCTGTCCGTCGACCCGGTCGAAAAGCATTCCGGCTGGGCCGCCGACATCAAGGAGACGCAGGGATTCGCGCCGAACTATCCGATGATCGGCGACATTGATTTCAACGTTTCGAAACTTTACGGCATGCTCCCCGCCGCGGTCTCAGGCGATCCGTCCAAGCGTACGGCGGCCGATAACCAGACGGTCCGGAACGTCTTCGTCGTCGGTCCCGACAAGAAGATCAAGCTCATCCTGGTCTATCCGATGACTACCGGCCGCAACTTCGATGAAGTGCTGCGGGTGATCGATTCTTTGCAGCTCACCGCGAAGCACAAGGTCGCAACCCCGGTGAACTGGAAGCACGGCGAGGACGTCATCATTGCCGGCTCGGTCACCGACGATGATGCAAAGAAGCAATATCCGCAGGGCTGGAAGGCCCCCAAGCCCTACATCCGCATCGTACCGCAGCCGAAGGCCTGAGGCATTCGACACAACAGTGGTCGCCAGGCGGTCGTTGTTGTTGTGCCCTTCTCCTTGCGGGAGAGGGCTCCTCCGAAACATCAGCACATTCCGATCGTCGCGAGGCCCCCTCACCCATTTCTTATTGCTGATCCGCTGCGGCTGCCTCTCCCGCAAGGGGAGAGGCGCAATCGCAGCGACCCACGATGCACGATAACAGGTGCCCGGGACGTGGCCGGTTGCAAAGTCTGCGCCGGCACGGCAGCGTGCTCGTCCACAACACCTATCGCCAAGGAGGAGCAGATGGACGTGCGCGCCGCGGTGGCCTTCGCCGCGGGCAAGCCGCTGGAAGTGATGACGGTGCAGCTCGAAGGCCCGAAGGCCGGCGAGGTGATGGTGGAGATCAAGGCGACCGGCATCTGCCATACCGACGAGTTCACGCTGTCGGGCGCCGATCCCGAAGGCCTGTTTCCGGCGATCCTCGGGCATGAAGGCGCCGGCGTCGTGGTCGACATCGGGCCGGGCGTCACCTCGGTGAAGAAGGGTGACCACGTCATCCCGCTCTACACGCCGGAGTGCCGGCAGTGCCCGTCGTGCCTCTCTCGCAAGACCAACCTGTGCACCGCGATCCGCGCCACGCAGGGCCAGGGCGTCATGCCCGACGGCACGTCGCGCTTCTCGATCGAAGGCAAGAAACTTCATCACTATATGGGCTGCTCGACCTTCGCGAATTTCACCGTGCTGCCGGAGATCGCCGTCGCCCGCATCCGCGAGGACGCACCGTTCGACAAGGTCTGCTACATCGGCTGTGGCGTGACCACCGGCATCGGCGCCGTCATCAACACGGCGAAGGTCGAACCCGGCTCGAAATGCATCGTGTTCGGCCTCGGCGGCATCGGGCTCAACGTCATCCAGGGACTCCGCCTGGTCGGCGCGGAAATGATCATCGGCGTCGACATCAACAACGAGCGCAAGGCGTGGGGCGAACGCTTCGGGATGACGCACTTCGTCAATCCCAAGGAGATCGGAACCGACCTCGTTCCCTATCTGGTCAACATGACCAAAAGCGGCGCGGACCAGATCGGCGGCGCCGACTACACCTTCGAATGCGTTGGCAACGTCAATCTCATGCGCGCGGCGCTCGAGAGCTGCCACCGCGGCTGGGGCGAGAGCATCATCATCGGTGTCGCCGGCTCCGGCCAGGAGATTTCGACCCGCCCGTTCCAACTGGTGACCGGACGGGTGTGGAAAGGCACCGCCTTCGGCGGCGCCCGCGGCCGCACGGACGTGCCCAAGATCGTCGACTGGTACATGCAGGGGAAGATCGAGATCGACCCCATGATCACGCACACGATGCCGCTTGCTGACATCAACAAGGCGTTTGACCTGATGCACGAGGGCAAGTCGATCCGCAGCGTGGTGGTCTATTGATTGTGTGCCCCGGATTTCCCCGTCCGGGGCGCCTAAATGCGGCAGGATGGCGGCATTTGAGCATGCTTAACGAAATACAAAGGAAGCGAGGCCAAATTTTTGCCTGACGCCTGTGGGATTCGCAGCATCGGGGAATTTGCTGGATTCGGGGGTTCGGGGCTTTGTTGCATCGTCTGGCGTTATTGGTCTCGGTACTCTCGGTACTGACGAGCACGTTGGCTCACGCCGACTACCGGATCACCCGCGATCACGGCGGGCTGGTCGACGAGTACAAGGTCAAGTACTCGGCCATCCGCGATCGGGGCGAACGCGTCGTCATCGACGGCATCTGCAATTCGGCCTGCACGCTGGTGCTCGGCATCGTGCCGCTCAACCGCATCTGCGTGACGCCGCGCGCGAGCCTCGGCTTCCACCAAGCCTATTACGACAAGAGCCTGACGTTCGGCGTCAAGGTGACGAGCTACGCCGGCACGGCCGACCTGATGTCGTACTACCCGGAGACCGTGAAAAGCTGGATCGCCCGCCAGGGCGGACTGAGCAACGATATGAAGAAGGTCAAGAACGGGCCCGAGCTGTGGGCCATCGTGGACCCCTGCCCCGGCGAATTCTGACTCCTTGAGACGCCGGCGGGCCCATCCGCCCCGCAGCGCGACGCCCGCGCAGGTCAGTGCAGGCTCGGCCCCTTGAGGAAGCGATTGCGGTCGCCCGAGGTCACGCGCACCTCGAAGGTACGGCCGTCGCGGAAAATCGTCAGCGGCACCTCGACGCCCGCCTGCCCTAGCGACCAGACCCTGCGGAAGAAGCCGGCGAGATCGCCGACCCGGTCGTCGGCGACGGCCAGGACGATGTCGCCGGTCTTCAGATTGGCGCGCCGGGACGGGCCGCCGGTGGCGACGCGGGCCACGACCACCTTGTCGTCGATCTCGGTGGCGTTGAGGCCGAGCCAGGGCCGTGGGGGATGATTCGGACGCCCCAGCGTCATCAGGTCGTTGAGGATCGGCTTCAGAAGGTCGATGGGCACGATCATGTTGAGCGGCTCGGGCGTGCCGATCTCGCGCACCTGCTGGACCTGCAGCGATCCGATGCCGAGAAGTTCGCCCGCACCGCCGATCATCGCGGTCCCGCCCCAGAACGGATGGGCGGGCGCAGTGAAAAACGCCTCGTCGAGCACATACTCCCAGTTGCCGGCGAATTCCTGCTTGGCGGCAATCCGTGCCGCCACCGAATGCCGTCGGCCGCCCGCGCCAGCCACCACGACTTGGTCGCCGACCTTGGCGGCTCTTGAATGCCCAAGCTGCAGCCCCGGAATGTCGACCTTCGCCAGTGCCTGCACCAGTCCGAACCCGGTTTCCTGATCGTAGGCGAGCACGGTGGCGGGCACGGCGCGACCGTCGACGAGATGCAGCCAGATCGTCTCTGCCTCGGTGATGAGATAGCCGATGGTCAGCACCACCCCGTCGCGGATCAGCACCCCGTTGCCGGTCCGCTCGGTGCCCAGCGTCTCCGCCGTGAACGCGTCGCCGGGAATCATCGCACGAATGCCGACGACCGCACTCATCGCCCGCTCGAGGTCGAACGAATAGTCCTCGGGCTTCGGCCGGACCGAAGCCGGCAGTTCCCAATCGCTCGATGATGACATCCCGTACTCCGTAACTGGCACCTGTTAGCGAACCACAGCCAAAATCCCGGCGCCACCCCCATCCACAGGGGCTGCACGTATTCTACCACCGTCCGCTTGCCGGAAAAATCGCGCCGCAACGCCGCCCGGCGCCGCGTCCCATCACTTTGGGCAGATTTTGCGTTACGGAATGCCGGGGCCGATGATCATTCGGCCTTGATGCCGGATGTCCGTATGACGTGGCCCCACTTCTCGGCCTCGGCGGTCATGAACCTTCCGAAATCGTCGGATGAGCCCGTCAACGCCGTCGCTCCCAGATCGGCGAGCCGCGCTTTCACCTTGGGTTCGGCAAGCACGGCGTTGATTTCCGCATTCAACCTGCCGATGACTTCCGTGGGCGTATTCCTGGGGGCGGCGATCCCGAACCAGTTGCTGGCCACGAAGCCGGGCAGGAAGTCGTTGACGGTCGGCAATTCCGGCAAGACTTCCGATCGCGCGGCGCTGGTCACAGCCAACGCCCGCAGCTTGCCGGCTCTGACATGCTCGATCGAGGTCGGCGTATCGGCGAACATCAGTTGCACCTGGCCGGCGATCAGGTCGGTCACCGCAGGAGCGTTGCCTCGATAAGGCACGTGGACCATGTCGACGCCGGTCATGATTTCGAACAGTTCGCCGCAAAGATGGATCGTCGTCCCGACACCGGGCGACGCAAAGTTGACCTTGCCCGGCCTGGCCTTGGCGTAAGCGATAAATTCAGGGACGGTCCGGACCGGAATTGCCGGATTGACCTCCATGATGAGAGGTCCGTTGAAGACGCCTGCGACCGGCGCAGTGTCTCGCATGAAATTGAAGTTGAGCTTGTTGTACAGCAGGTCGGAGACCGCGTTTCCCGGAACGACCAGCAGAAGCGTGTAGCCGTCCGCGGGCGAGCGGACCACCGCCTCGGTGCCGATGTTGCCGGCAGCACCGGGCCGGTTCTCAATGATGAATGTCTGCCCGAGACGTTCGGACAGCGACGGACTGATCAGGCGCGCGAGGATGTCGGCCGGGCCGCCGGGAGGAAAGCCGACGACAATGCGGACGGGCCGGGAGGGATAGGCTTGCGCCCTTGCGATGCTCGACACCGCGGGCAACGCCACGGCGCCTGCGGCCAGATGCAGAAACCTTCGGCGGGGAAGTTTCATCGCGACCTCCCTGCGCGGCGTCGGCGGTGAGCGCTCGGACGCGCGCAATGATGCTTATGATTGAATCTGCGCCAGCCGATGGCACCCTCACCGCTTGTCGTCGGGATTTCGGCATGTCCCGCTGGCGGTTTTGTCAACTCTACATGCCGCCGCGGCACTGAGAAAGGGCCCGCGAACAGGTCGTTCGCGGGTTTCACGGACGCGTGGAAGGTCTTGATCCGGATCAAACGGCGGCGCCGTAACGAGCGGACAATCGGAAGCAATTGACGGTGGCGCGCTCGAAGGGATTCGAACCCCTGACCCCCAAATTCGAAGTCTGGTGCTCTATCCAGCTGAGCTACGAGCGCTAAGGAGGGCGACTTGCTTCTATGTAGTCGAAAGATCGCGCTTTACCAACTTGGCCGCCGATCACGGCAGGAAGAAATCCGGATGCCGCCCGGTTGCCGGCAGACCGCCGTCATTGGCACCCCATCGCCCGTTCCTGCGCCTGAATCTGCGCGATCTGCGCCTGCTCGGGCCCCGAGAACGGAACGTCGGCCTCGTTCTGGTAGATGCAGCCGGAGTTGCCGAAATATGAAATCGCACGCTGCGACTTGAAGCAGTAGCCGCGCGCCTTGTAGATCGAGTTGCGCGCCACCCAGAGCTGCTGGCACGTCATGCCGGCGGAACCGCCGCCGCCGTCGGTGCAGCCCATCGCCCGCTCCTGCTGCACGATCTGGTTGATGCGGGCGCGTTCGGCCTGGCTCAGCGGCACCGCATTCTGATCGTTGATGTAACAGCCGCCATTGCCAAAATACTCAATCGCCTGCTGCGTCTTGAAGCAGTAGCCATGGTTCTTGTAGTACTGGTTGCGTTCCACCCACAATTGCTGGCAGGTCTGCGCATTGGCGGCCGGGACCAGCACGACCATCGCCGTTGCCACGAGCGCCATCATCGCCATCGATCGCCAGCGCATCCGATCCTCCGCTATCCGGCGGCACAGCGCCCGTGTCGGCGCAATGTTCGTGCTCTCGTTCGCGCGAGCCGCGCGCGGAGGATACAGGCAGGCCGGAAGTTTGGAAATGCACATCTACGCAGGCCCATCGCGCCCGCCAACGCCTTGGCACCCGGCTTACTCTTGGTGTTCAACTTGTGGTGTTGAACTCGCCGAAATGTACGGCTGCAATGACCGACGCGCGTAAGTCTAAGGAATCGAAATGACCGAATGGGTTCCCGCACCGTTCAACAAGCTTCTGGGCGTCAAGGTCCTGCTGCACTCGCCCGAGCGCACCGAGGCCGAGCTGTTCGTGCGCGAGGAGCTCCTGAACCGGCGCGGCGTGATGCACGGCGGCGCCGTCATGGCGCTGGCCGATACGCTCGGCGGAATGACCGCGAGCATCAGCCTGCCCGATGGCGGCCGCACCGCCACGATCGAGAGCAAGACCAATTTCTTCGCGGCGATTCCCAAGGGTGACACCGTGCGCGCGGTCTGCATGCCGCTGCACCGCGGCCGCACCACCATCGTGCTCGAGACCCGCATCACCCGCGGCGACGGCAAGCTCGCCGCGATCGTCACGCAGACGCAGTTGGTGTTCGAGCAGAAAGCGTGAGCCGAGGCGGCAAGCGCCGACCCCGACGATCGACGCTCAAGGCGCGAACGGATCGCGTGTGATGTCGAGCGGCGCGCGGGTGACGACCACCTCCCCGCCCGGCGTCAACCTCACCATGTTGACCGTGCCGGAATATTCGGGCGAGCCGGAGTAGTAGGCCGCAACGCCGCCGTTGCCGACCTTCATGGGGCGGTTCCAGTGCCCGAGCGCCACATAATCGGCGCCGGTGCCGGCAAGCTCGCCGTCGCCGATCAGCCACGACGGCCGCAGATGGGTGCTGCGATCAGGCTCCGGCACGTAGTGCCCGTGCCCCAGCGCGACCTGCCAACGCGTAGTGCGAGGCCGCGCGATCTCGAACGGGATCATGTCGCCATAGTCGAGATGCGGCCGCCCCCAAATCTCCAGGTCGAGATCGGAGAACACCACCGCCTGGGCATGGCGCACCCCGAGCACGTGCAGATTTTCCACGCCGGCCAGCGGTCCGTAATGAAAGACCGCATCGGCCACCGCCGGATCGTGATTGCCGGGCAGCACCACGACCGGCAGGCCCGCGGCCGCGATCACCTCGGCGGTGCGGTCGAGCAGTGCGTCGGGCAGCCGGTGACAATCGAAAGTATCACCCGCCAGAACGACGGCGTTAGCGTGAGCGGCGCGCGCCGCGGCCAGCACCGACGCCAGCCCGGCGTTGCCGTCGCCGCCATGCATCCGCGCCGTGTAGTCGTGGTCCACGTGCAGATCGGAGCTGTGGACGATGACGATGTCCCTGGATCTCATCTGGCATCACCGTCCGACGCACCTAGCGCGCGTAGGACGTCACGCTGCAGCTTGCGCGGCGCCGGAGAGATCCTGAATGTCTGATTTTGCCAGAGGTGAAGTCTTGTCGTCTTGCGTCGCGTCACTCAGTTCTCCGGGGTAAAGCGCGAACTCCTTCACGATGGGCTCCCACCGCGCGATGTCCGCCCGGAGGAGATCGGTGAATTGCGAAGAGCTCAAGCCGCCGATTTCGAACGCTTGCTTGTTCAGTCCCGCTTTCACCTCGTCGACGGCGAGAGCGGCGCGGACCGAACGGTTGAGTTCTTCGACCACCGGGGAAGGTGTCTTCGCCGGGACAAAGATACCCTGCCATTCGGTGATGACAAGGTCGGGGTAGCCACTCTCCTTGAGGGTCGGCACATCCGGCAGGAACAAGGAACGAGCGGCGCCGCTGGTCGCAAGCGCGCGCAGGTTGCCAGCCTGGATGTGGGGGAGCGCAATTCCAAGCACGCCGACGGTGGCCGGGATCTGACCGCCGAGCAGATCCTGGAGAGCTGGGGTCGCGCCCTTGTAGGGAACATGGGTGAACTCGAACTTCGCCGCGCGCGCCAGCATCATGCCCGCGAAATGCAGCATCGAGCCGGCGCCCGATGTCCCATAGGATGCCTGTCTCGGATTTGCCCCGCACCAGCCAATGAAATCGGCCAGCGTCTTGACGTCGCGCGGCACCATCGGGCCGACGCTGATGACGAAAGGAAACGAGCAGGCGGTGGTGACGGCGACGAAGTCCCGCAACGGGTCGTAGCTCAGCGTCTTGTAGAGGTGTGGATACAGCACCATCATCGAGGCCGGTGTCAGCACGATGATGGAACCGTCGGATGAGCCGGCTTTGACCACGTCCATCGCAATACGGCCGCCAGCGCCTGGACGATTGTCGACGATGATCGATGGCGCATAGCCCCTCATCTGCTCGACCAGCAGGCGCGCGACCACGTCCGAGGATCCGCCTGGCGGAAATCCAACGACCATCCGCGCCGGCTTGCCGATGGTCTGGCCCCGCGCGCGCGGCGCCAAGCCTGTCGCGAGGGCGGCAACGGCGGAAACAGCCATGACTCGGCGGCGCGTGAGCATTGCGTTTCCTTTCCGGAGAAAAACGCTCAATCGCCTTTGGTGCCGGACGCCTTCACCACCTCGGCCCACTTGGGGATTTCGGACTTGATGTAGGCGCGCAATTCCGCGGGCGTGCTGTTGACGATGTCGACTCCGAGATCGGCGAACGCCTTGCGCGTGGCCGGCTCGCTCAAGGTCGCGTCGATCGCCTGATGTAACTTGGCCCTGACGTCGGCCGGCAGGCCGGCCGGCGCCACGATGGCGTGCCAGGTGGCCGCGTCAAAGCCCGGATAGCCACTTTCGGCGATCGTCGGGACGTCGGGCAAGGCCGGCGTCCGCTGCAGGGTGGTGATGGCGATCGCCTTGATGGACCCGCTCTGCAGGTGCGGCAGCAGCGGTGACGGCGGGTTGTACGCGGTCGGCACATGATTGCCGATCACACTCTGCAACGCCGGCCCGGTGCCGCGGAACGGCACATGGGTGTATTCGATGCCTGCCTTTATCTTCAGCAGTTCGCCGGCCAGGTGCGCCGGCGTTCCGACGCCGCCCGAGCCGAACGACAGCTTGCCGGGATTGGCCTTGGCGTAGGCGACGAACTCGGCGAGCGTCTTGGCCGGCAGGGACGGATGGGCATAGAGCACGTTGGTCTGGACGCCGACGAGACTGATCGGCTCGAAGTCCTTTTCCGGGTCGTAGCCGAGATTCTTGTAGAGGCTCACGTTGATCGCCAGCGACGAGCCGGTCGCGAGTAGCAGGGTATGGCCATCGGGGGCTGCACGGGCCACCGCGGTCGCGGCGATCCCGCCACCGCCGCCCACGCGATTTTCAATGATCAAGGGCTGCTTGAGGATTTCCTCCATCTTGCGCGTGAGCAGGCGGGCCATCACGTCGCTGGGCCCGCCGGGCGCAAATCCGATGATCAGGGTCACCGGCCGGGTCGGATAATCGGCCGCAAGGGTCTGGCCGGCCACGCACGACAGCGCCGCGACGGCGGCCGCCAATGCCGCAGGCTTGAACATGGGGTCCTCCCGGGACGATGTTTCTTGTCGTCCGGGCATCCTCCCGCAGATCGCAAGGCAGGTCAAAGTGTCATGCAAGCACGCGCGGCAACGCGGCGCCGCGACGCGGCCGCAAAAACGCCGGAGCCAGTGGATCAGGCGGCGGCCGACTGTTTCGCCCTGCCCCGTTTCGGCTTTTCTTTGGCGCGCGGGACGTCGGTGAAGTTCGCACCGATTTCATAACGCAGGCGCCAGATAACCTGGCAGTCCCGCGGCCGGATGATGCCGTCATCGTCCGTCATCAACAGAACGAAGGTCTCGGGGACTTCTACGCCCTCGATGTAGAGCCGCACGCCGCCCTCTGAAAGATCGGTCACAAGGCAGCCGAAAACCGACGAACCGATCTCAATCTTGGCCAGGCGGCTGATGGCCCGCCGCGGCGATTTGCGTCTTTCGTGCATGAGGTGTGACCCAACCTTCCAGTTCGTGCCGATGTCCTCCCGTCCAGGAGCATAGAAAGCGACCCTTGCACGCCTCCTAAACCGTCTGCTCGGTTTTGTGCAGCCTTTGAATGAAATTGGCGGCACCAGCCTACGGCACGCCCGCCCAAGCTGCTTAGGCGTGCCCGCGCCGCGCTGAGTTCCGGCTTACGCCAAGGACACCGTTCGCCCGGACCGCTAGGATGGCAACCGCCTCATCAATGTGATCTGGAGGAAGGGAAATGAATCCATCGCTTCGCTTTGTACTTGGACTGTTGCTCGGCCTGCCGCTTGCCGGCGCTGACGTTTGCGCCCGCCGGCGCTCAAACCCCAGCTCCGAGCCCGCACATGGAGATGATCCATCATCCGAACTACGACAAGACGGTGTTCATGCCGTTCGTGCCGGCGCATCAAGATCAAGAGCGGGAAGATTCTCTGGCTCGCCGGCACCACGGCGCTGCCGGTCTATCACGACCATCCGCACAAGCGTGAGCAGATCCAGCAGTACATGACCGGCAATCTCGAAGAGCAGACCAAGCGCACGATGGACGGCATCAAGCAGACGCTCGACGCTGCCGGCGCCAGCTTCAAGGACGTGGTGCACATGTTCGTGTTCCGCGCCCGCCCGCAGATGGGCGACATCGGCCGCGCATCGCGGGTGATCAACGGCTACTTCGCGCCGTTCAACCACAAGCCGACCTCGACCAACATCGCGGTGCTGGAACTCGGCGAGCCGGAGCAGCTGATCGAAATCCAGATGTTTGCGGTGGTCGACTGAACAGCCCGGATTTCACGCGCTCGCAAACGGGGGACAGCCCTGCCCTATCGGCAACACGCCGCCGCAAATTCTTGGCGCGGTTCGGCGGCGTGTTGCTTGTGGACGAGCAAGTCGGAAGAATGAACTCTGCAGGAGAAGATGAATGGGGCAACTCGTTGACGGCAAATGGCGCACGGAGAATATCCCGGTCCAGCACGACGACAGGGGGCTCTATTTCAAGCGCGAGTCCGTCTTCCGCAATCGCATCAGCAACGAAACCGAGTTTGCCCCCGAGCCTGGGAGATATCACCTCTACTGCGCGGTCGCATGTCCGTGGGCTCATCGCGCCACGCTGATGCGAACATTGAAGCGGCTTGAGCCGTTCGTCACGCTGACCGACACCTTTCAGGAGCCTAACGGCCAAGGATGGTCGTTCGGGGAAGCCGGCCACACCGTGCCCGGGACCGATCGGCGCGTCCGATGGCTGCATGAGCTCTATACCGTCGCCGATCCCGCTTGCACGACCCGTGTGACCGTCCCGACGCTCTGGGACGCCAAGACGCGCCGTATCGTCAACGACGAGTTCCTCCGAAATCATCCGAATATTCAACACGGCATTTTCCGGCATCGTCAAAGCCACGCCGGATTACTACCCCGCGGCTCTACGCCCTGCGATCGACGCAACGAACGCGCTGGTCCTCAAGGGCGTCAACAATGCCGTCAATGGTTGCGGCTATTCAATTACACAGGAAGCGTACGATGGTTCCGTCAAGCTCCTGTTCGAGACGCTGAACGACTTGGAACAACGGCTCTCGCAACAACGCTATCTTTGCGGCGACGCCGAAACCGAGGCAGACTGGCGACTCTTTCCAAGCCTCGTGCGCTTCGATCCCTGTTATTACGTCGGCTACAAGTGCAACCTTCGTCGCCTGGATGAATACCCCAATCTCTCGAACTATCTTCGAGAGCTTTACCAGAAGCCCGGCATTGCCAACGTCTGCGACATCGCCGGCATGAAGCGGGGCGTCTTCAGCAAGGCCGGTCCGATAGGCTCGAACGGGATTATTCCCATCGGTCCGGCCGTCGACTATTCAAGGCCGCACGATCGCGAACGTTTGTCTCGGCGCATCCAGGCGTGAGCGACGCGAAGACCAGAAGTCCGCGGCATGCTGCCGCTTGCGGATTTCATATCTTGCGGCAAGGGCCGAAACCTTACACGCTGAACGCAAGAAAATCGGAGGACTCCCATGAAGCGCCATTTGGCGGCCTTAGCCGGCCTTGCAATTCTTTTTCTCGCAACTGGCGGTCAAGCCGCATTCGCCCAATCCAAGACCTTCAAAATCGTGGTGCCTTATACGCCCGGCAGCGGCCCCGACATTACGTCGCGCCTGATGGCCGACCAGATCAACAAGATGCACGGGGTCAATGTCGTGATCGAGAACCGGCCAGGCGCCGGAACCGTGCTCGGCACCGAAGCCGTCGCGCGCGCCGCGCCCGACGGGACGACCATCGTGATGGTGGCCAATTCGTTCGTGATCAACCCCGCGGTCGGCCGAGGCAACTATACGGTGCAGGGCAGCTTCGAGCCGGTCTGCCAGCTTGCAGCGACGCCCATGGTGCTCGTGGTGCAGAGTTCCTCGTCCATGAAGACGCTCAAGGACCTCGTCGACGAAGCCAAGGCCGGCAAGGTCGTGTTCGCCAGCGGCGGGCCTGCCTCCTCATTGCACGTCGCAATCGAAGTGCTGAAATTGGCGCAGAAGCTCGAACTCCAGCTACGTGCCCTACGGCGGCACCGCCCCGGCGATCAACGCGCTGCTCGGCGGCCATGTGCAGGCGGTCTGGGCCGACTACCCGACGGTGGTCGGCCAGATCAAGGCCGGTGCGCTGCGCCCGCTCGCGATCACCTCGCAGGCTCCCATCCCGGAACTCCCGGGCGTGCCGACGCTGAACTCGACGGGTCTCGCCAAACACGAGGCGGACATCTTCTATGGCGTCATGGCGCCCGCAAAGACGCCGCCCGAGGCAATCGCACAGCTCGCCGGCTGGTTCCAGTCCGCGATGAAGGCCGACGAGGTCAAACCCAAGCTCGCGCAGCAGGGATTGTTCCCTGCGGTCAAATGCGGCGCGGAATTCGCCACGTTCATGAAAAATCTCACCGACGACTATACGCGCGTGGTGAAAGAGGCAGGGATCAAGGTGAATTGAGCGGACGCCAGCCGCTGTCGGCTAATCCACCGGCGCAATCTTGAAGGCGCCGTCGTTCTCGACCAGCTCGTAGGCGAACGGCCCGGCCGTCTTCTCCGGCGCGTAGCCCTCCGGCCGCGCCGTGATCTGCAGGCGGTAGACCTTGCCGGCCGTCGTGTTGAAGCCGATGGCATAGCGGCCCGGCGGCGTCGCCGCCGACACCGCCACGGTGGTGCGGCCGGGCGACACGAAGGTGGTGTAGCCATCCTCCTTGCCGAATTCGCCGAGCCGCTGGCCGTTGACATCAACATTCGCCCTGGTCATCGCAGCCGTGATGCCGGTGGTCCGGTTGATGGTCAGTTGCGCCTTGCCGGCCGGAATCGCAGGCGCCAGATTCCCCGCCGGCGTCTCGACGGTCGACGACGAGCAGCCTGAGAGTGCGAATAAGATCACCGCCACTCTTACGGCGAATGTTGCGGGCGTGGCCATTGTCCTCAACCCTCCGCCTCGGCGCACACCGCCGCATGCGTCCTGAGCAGCGACAACACCGTGTCCTGCGACCGGGCGCGCGCCATGCCGCATTCGGTGGCGATGCCGAAGTCCGGCACGTGGCGCCGCGCCGCAGCGATCCGGGCCCGGGCGCCGTCGGGCCCATCCTTGGCGTGGACGACCCCGAGGTAAAGCTCGGTGCCCTTCGGCAACGCAAGGTCGGCGAACGGCCGGTGGAAGGCATCGTCCGTGCGTTCCAGCGGCACCGGCATATGGATATAGGCGAGCTTGTGCGCGATGGCGCCGGCAAGCGCGTTGGCGAACTCGACCATCTTCGCCGCGTCGACCGGCTCGACGAAGTGATGGCCGGCGAAGTCGCCATAGCAAAGATGCAGGCCAAGCTCGACGTCGTCCGGCACCGCGGCCGAAATTCGCTGCAAGCGATCGAGCAGCGCCGCGCGCGGCTCGTCGGCGTGCGGCACCGCGCCGGTAGTCTGGCCGTCCCAGATCACCATCTCGTTGCAGACATCCCACTGAATGCAGAGGTCCTCGTGAGGGATGTGCCGGCAGAGCGCGGCGACCTCGGCGATCATCGCGCGCTCGTAGGCGGCTTCGACCGCGGCGAGCGCGTCCTTCACCACCACCGAACTGACCACCGCGAATGGCGTCGGCAGGCAGACCTGGAACCGGACACCTTTGGGCACCTCGCCGCGAGCGCGCGCTGTGACAAAGTCCTGATAGGAGGCGCGCGCCTCGCGCGCGTAGCCGAGTTCGCCGAAACGCACATCCGCAGGCGCCACGCCCTCGGCCAGCGTCAGCAGCGGAAACTTGTTGGTCGGCCGCACCGCCCCGGACGGATCGGGCCGCAGGTAAGTGCTCGCGCGCAGCAGCGGATACTGCCAGCTGATCCAGAGCTTGCGGCCGCCGACCTCGCCGTCGGGGATGCGCCGCAGATACGGTCCGACGATTTCGCCGGCGGTGCGGAACACATCCTCGACGGTATCGAGCCCGATGCTGCCGACAAGGTGGACGTGAACTGGAGTCGATACGCCGGTCATGTAAGGCCTCACTTATTGCGCCGGCGCGCCGATCGCCACCGGCCGCACCGGCGAGCCGGACGCGCCCTGCGTGCGCAGCGGCAGGATGATGGTGCAGGAGAGCCACACCTTGTCCCGCGCCAGCGCGCCGAGATTGGCATTCTGGATGTTGTGGATGCCGGCCTCCACCAGATTGTGGTGATGGATCGCGAACGGCAGCGCCGGGCGGCGTGCCGGGCGCGGGCGGCGCCTTGCCCTGCAGGATGCCGTCGGCGACCGGATCGGTGAACGGATTGTCGAGCGCGACCAGCACGACTGCCTTCTGCTCGATGTACTTGGCGCGCGTCGTAGGCGAGGCCCGGCCCCTTGGTGTAGTAGAACTTCTCGGTGTCGGGGTCTTTCCAGTTGTCGCCCCAGCCGGTGTAGATGTAGAGCACGTCGCCCGGCAGCAGCCCGCGGCTCTCCAGCCCCTGCGCCTTCAGCATCGCCTCGATGTCGGCGGCGGTGACGAGCGCGCCCGGCTCCATCGGCTTGCCGCTTGCCGAGATGGGTCTTGGCGTCGAGCAGCACCGCGGTGGTGACGATCGGCGGCACCTTGTCGATGCCGAGCTTCTGCAGCGGCGAGTCCGGCGTCGGCTTCACCTGCTGCTGCGTATAGCCGCCGTAATACGTCGCGCGGCCGGACGGGAAACTCGCCCTTGCCGTCCCACGGCTCGCGGCAGCACGGCGAAATGTCCGAGCGCATCCATCTGCGTGCCCTGCTGGCCGGGATCGCCGCTCGCCACCTCGTCGGTGTTGAAGGCATGGCGCGTGCCCTGGATGCCGACCGTCGGCTTGGCGTTCTCGCGCAGCGGCACCGCGAACGGCGATTGCGGCATGGTGTTCGAGCGCACGTACGACAGCTCGTAGGACTTCGCGTTGCGGATTGGCGAGATGCGGCGCGCAGCGCTGCCAGGTCGCGGGTCCGAGCGTGTTCGCCATGCCGATCTCGTCGCCGGCGGGCCAGGGCGGACGGCTCTGCGCATTCGCGGCGAGCGTCGCGGCGACGAGGGCGGACGCCGATGTGAGCATGCGAAATAGCTGCTTCATAGTCGCCTCCATTGACCGGCAGTTCTCCGCCGTTGTTGTTTTCATTATTGCGCGTTTGCGAGGCGCCTCCAATCGGCCCCGGTTGTCATTCCGGCCGAGCGAAGCGAGAGCCGGAAATCCATCACGCGGTAATCGATTCAAAAGCCGTGGATGGCCGGGACAAGCCCGGCCATGACGGGGAGAGAGCGCCAATCATCCAACGCTTGGTATTATTCCGCGCCGGCACGCTCCTCGACCATGGTCAGAATATCGCGCGTGCGGGTGACGCCGGCCGGCCAGGTGCGGTCGTAGTCGGCCGCCAGTTCCTTGAAGCCGTCCGATTTCAGCGCGGCTTCGACGTCGGTCCCTTCCGGGAACTGGTAGACCGCAACGTGCACGCCGGCGTCGACCTTGCTCCAGAAGCGCCAGCCCTTCTCGGCTTTCAGCACGTCGATCGCCCAGGCAAGGTGCTCGGTCGAGTACCAGCGGTCGAATTTGTCCCGCACCGCGGTGTCCGACACGACCGAGCGAACCATGAGATAAGTCTTGGGCATCGCCCTATTTCACGCCGAGCAGTTCGACCTCGAACAGCAGCGTGGCGTTCGGCGGAATCACGCCCCCTGCCCCGCGCGCGCCATAACCGAGATCGGCGGGGATGATGAGCGTGCGCTTGCCGCCGACCTTCATGGTGGCGACGCCCTCGTCCCATCCCTTGATGACGCGCCCCACGCCGATGGGGAATTCGAACGGCTGGCCGCGATCGACGCGAGCTGTCGAACTTCTTGCCCTTCGCGCCGTTCTCGTAGAGCCAGCCGGTGTAGTGCATGACGCAGGTTTGACCCGCGCGCGGCGACGCGCCGGTGCCCGGCTTGGTATCGACGATCTGCAATCCTGATGCGGTGGTCATGGGTTTTCCTGTGGGTTGGGCGAAGGCTGTGGTTGATACGCCGAGAGCCGCGGCGCTGCTGAGTGTCGCGAGCGCGGCAAGCAAATCTCTGCGCGTGAAATTCCGTGTCATGTGTTCTCCCGGAAGCCGTAGGGTGGGTTGAGCGAAGCGATACCCACCAACGAAATGCAGCAAATTGATGGGTTTCGCTGCGCTCAACCCATCCTACGAGCTGCGAGCTACCTGCGCGCTGGCCGTTCTTAGCAAGTGTAGCCCGGATTGAGCGCAGCGAAATCCGGGCTGGACCCATCCGCAATCGAGAACGACCCCGCATTTCGCTACGCTCATGCGGGCTACATGCGCCCGCGCTGGCCCTTCAGCATACCGACAATGCCAAGGTCTTCGTCGATGTCGGGCCAATGGATGCCCATCGCCATGATTTCGTAGTTCGCACGCTCGCCAGCGGACGCTCGCTTGAGACGAGGATACCACTCGATCGGAGTCGCGATCTTGCGGCCGTCAGCCAGCGTCACGACGAGGTCGGCCGCTGTGAATTCGACCAACCGCGCACGCAGGTCGCCGACATCAATTTCCAAAGTGCTCATTCCACTTGCCGGTCAGTCCCGGATTCGCTCCGCTCAATCCGAGCTACGCTCGCTGTAAGGTGGGCCAAGCGCAGCGGACCCCACCGACGAAAAGAAGCAATTTGTTTTCGCTCGTTCAACCCAACCTAATGGCCGACTACCATCGATACATTACTTCGGATATGTCGCGATCATCGCCGCGGCTTCTCTGTGCGTGATAACACGATGAAAATTCGAAAGCCTCTGGTCCGACAGCGTTTCTGCTCCACAGAAGATGACAGTTGTCCAATCATGACGCGCGTTGATTGTAGGCCGCTTTTGGTACGTCTTGACGAAGCAGGCGGCACGCAACGGGTAAGCCTCGGGCTGCCCAAATCCGAATGCTTCGTTTGGACGCTTGAACTCTACATGTACGGCAAGGATGCGACTCAAGTTATTCCGAAAGAAGAAGATCGCGTCAAACTCAAGCCCTTTACTGCCATCGATCCGGCAAGTGCAACGGCTGTCGCGGCCGCACCAGTAATTTGCCCAGAATGGCTGCTTGGTCGGCCTAATTCGCCACCGCGCTGCCCGTTGTTCGTCGATCAGAACATCGGGCCGTCCGTAATTCGCTTCGGCGGGCGTGCCCTTGATCAGCCACTCCCTGACGTCAAGAGATGTAAAAACGCTCTCAGCAATCGCGTCGAGATAGGGTTGTGCTCTTTCAGAATATGCGGCCATCGTAGTTCCGCACTGCTATCGGAGCGTCTGGAAAGGTCAAAGAAGGCCATTGCGGAGCGTTATCACACCGGCAGATTATCGTGCTTCCTGCGCTGGCATCTCGACCCGCTTGCCGCGCAGCATCGCGAGCGCCCGGGCGATACGCGGTGCGGGTGGCGTGCGGCATGATCACGTCGTCGATGTAGCCGCGCTCGGCGGCGGCGAAAGGCGACAGGAAGCGACCCTCGTATTCCTTGGTGCGCGCGGCGATCTTCTCGGCGTCGCCGATGTCGGCGCGGAAGATGATCTCGACCGCGCCCTTGGCTCCCATCACGGCGATCTGCGCGGTCGGCCAGGCGTAGTTGACGTCGCCGCCGACATGCTTTGACGCCATCACGTCATAGGCACCGCCGAACGCCTTCCTGGTGATCACGGTGACCAGCGGCACGGTGCACTGGCTGTAGGCGAACAGGAGCTTGGCGCCGTGCTTGATCAGCGCGCCATATTCCTGGTTGGTGCCCGGCAGGAAGCCCGGCACGTCCACGAACGTCACGATCGGGATGTTGAAGGCATCGCAGAAGCGCACAAAGCGCGCGGCCTTGCGTGAAGCGTCGATGTCGAGCACGCCCGCCAGCATCATCGGCTGGTTGGCGACGAAGCCCGTGGTGCGGCCGGCGATGCGGCCGAAGCCGGTGATGATGTTGCGCGCGAACGCTTCGTGCAGCTCGAAGAAGTCGCCTTCGTCCACGACCTTCAGGATCAATTCCCTCATGTCGTAGGGCTTGTTGGGATTGTCCGGCACCAGGGTATCGAGCGAGGCGTCCTGACGTTCGATGTCGTCGAAGGACGGCCATTCCGGCACGCCCGCCTCGCTGTTCGCCGGCAGGAAATCGATCAGGCGGCGGATCTGCAGCAGGCACTCGACGTCGTTGTCGAACGCGAGCATCCGCGATCCCCGAGCGCGCGGTGTGCACCGAAGCGCCGCCGAGTTCCTCGGCGGTCACCACCTCGTTGGTGACGGTCTTCACCACGTCCGGCCCGGTGACGAACATGTAGCTGGTGTCGCGCACCATGAAGATGAAATCGGTCATGGCCGGCGAATAGACGTCGCCACCGGCGCACGGTCCCATGATGACGCTGATCTGCGGGATGACGCCGGACGACAGGACGTTGCGCTTGAACACCTCGCCGTAGCCGCCGAGCGAGGCGACGCCCTCCTGGATGCGGGCGCCGCCGGCATCGAACAGGCCGATGATCGGCGCGCGCGCTTTCAGCGCCATGTCCTGGATCTTGATGATCTTCTGGGCGTGCGTCTCGGAGAGCGAGCCGCCGAACACGGTGAAGTCCTTGGCGAAGGCAAACACCGTGCGGCCGTTGACCGTGCCCCAGCCGGTGACCACGCCGTCGCCCGGGAATCTTCGAGCGCTCCATGCCGAACTCGGCGGAGCGGTGCTCGACGAACATGTCGAATTCCTCGAACGAGCCCTTGTCCATCAGGAGTTCGAGACGCTCGCGGGCGGTCAGTTTGCCGCGCTTGTGCTGCGCCTCGATCCGGGCCTTGCCGCCGCCTTCGCGCGCGCGCTCGCGGCGCTCTTCGAGCTTTTCAAGAATGTCTTTCATGTGCGTCGATATCCCCCTGTCGGACAAAACAATTCTAGCGTCGGGGCAGCCTCCCCGGCCACCGTTGCTCCGACGGCAAGATCACTTCTGCCACATTTTCGCCGCGGCCGGCAGGCCGATCCCATGCAAATGCCGTGCATTGAGGTGCGTCACCGCGGCATTCTGGAGCCTTAACCAAGCCATTGTCCTGGTTACGATTGAGCACATTGGGGTAAAATAGCACTGGAAACGCCATTGCCCCGGCGTACCAGCACCATCGAGGGAACAGTTACGATGATCAGGTCATCGCGCTTGTTTGCCGTCGCTGCTGCGCCGCCGCGATCGCCGCAGGACCGGCGGGAGCCCAGTTCGCGCCCGATCCGGCGGACACCACCAATCCGGCGCGAAAAGGGCAAGAAGGCCAGTCCGCCGCCGGCCCGCGCCGGCGGACCGGACATCAACGGCACCTGGGTCGGCGAACTCAACCAGGTCGGCACATCGGCCCCGTACAAGTTCGAGATCGCCATTACGGCCAAGGGCATGGAGACGAAATATCCCGACCTCAACTGCGTCGGGAAGCTCACCCGCGTCGGCTCGTCGAAATCCTATGCGTTCTTCGTCGAACTCATCACCCAAGGACATTTCGACAAGGGCGGCCGCTGCCCGGACGGGACACTCACGGTCGCGCGCTCGGCGCGACAAGCTCGCCGTCGGGCTGGTTCGGCAGCATCAAGGAAAACACCATCGTGGCCTACGGCACGCTGTCGAAGAAGTGACGTCAGCGACGCTCAGCGTCCCGGTAGGGCTGCTTCGAGCTCGCGCAGACGAGTATCGTAGGTGCGTTCGATACAACTGCCGAGATCGGAGCCGCGGCACGCGTTACGCCGTTTGACCCACGCGCGCTGCGCCGTCTCCAACTGTGCGCGCACGCTTCCTGACAACTCTTGCTGCGCCTGCCTATAAAGCGAGTCCATTCTGGCGTCCTTGGCAGACAACGAGGGGTTCGAGCAGATCGCTTGTTCCACCGCGCCCCTGTCGGTCGGACAGTCGAAACTCGGCTTGACGGCGATTCCCCTCTCCAGGACTGCGACCCGCGGACCCGAACGGGGTTTCAGCCGTTTGTCCAACTCGGCGATTCGCGCATCGTAGAGCTCCATGATGCAACCGGACCGGCGTTCAACGCCCACCCGTCCGCACGCCGCGCGGCGCCCCAGCCAGGCACGCTGCTCGGCCCGCAGGGGGGCTCGCGCATCGCTTGGAAGCGTGTCAACCAACTTGTAGTAAAGGTCGGACAGGATGCGGTCACGGGACGCAAGACCCGCATCGGCACAGATGATTTGCTCCACGACACCGCGATCGACCTTGCAGTCAAACGACGGCTGAAAGGTTACGGCGACGGGGGGCTGGCTCGGCGGCGGCGCCTTAGCCGGAACCGGTGCTAACATGCTTGGGCGCGTCACTGCCGTCGGCGTCGGTGGAGGACCCGCGGATTGCTCAAGCTGCTTGATCCGATCGCGCGCAATGGCCGCAAACATGCCATTGTCGCCGAACTTCCCAATATAGTCCTGAAATAGCAGGATATTTCGCGAAGTCCTGAATCGACGTCCAGAATGCCAGTTCGAATTGACCCAAACTTACGCCGGCCGGAGGCCCAGACCTGGGCGGGACAAAGTAGAAAGAGCCGGAATGTTCATCATAATACGCGGGCCGCTGTCTATGCCCGACGGTCGCTGCCAGCGCTTCCGTATCCTCACGCACTTCGCGGGCAAGGTCAGTAAGCGATTTGCCTTCCACCGCGATCTTTCGCAGCAGGGTGCGGGTGTAGACCGATGTCGGTTCGGGATCGCTGTTGGACAGCCGGTCAGCGGCCGACTGATTATAGCCGGCCGAGTACATGATAAAAATTCCACCGGGTCCACCCGACGGATAAATCTGTACGAGGCCGCGAGTTTCACCGAACGACCGTGAATACGGGCCGGAGTATGGGTTGTCGCGGCACGCATCGATAATAAGAATGAGGGTTCGCGCACCCGACGAACGCACCCAGTTGAGCAGGCGGCTGAGCGCCATGCCCTCGCCTTTCATCATCTCCTTGTCGACGCTTCCGGATGCGGGAACATCGATGGGCAGGAGATAATTCTCACCGTCGATTGCGACACCGTGACCGGAAAAGTGGATCACTGCCACGTCGCCTGTGCGCAACTTTTCCTTGAATTGAGCGACCCCGGCGTTGAAAACACGACGGTCCGGATTCAGCAGGAGGTCGGTCTCGAATCCCAGGGGCCGCAGAGCCGCCTGCATACCTTCTGCATCACCGACAGCTTTCTGCAGCTTGCGAATGTAACTGTAGTCGTTAGCCCCAATGATCAGCGCGCGCCGCTGCTCGGCGAAGGCAACGTGGGTTGTCGCCGCAAGTACGCCAATAAGGCTAGCCCACAGGATGAAAGCTCGGCGGAGCATCCTGTTCCTCCCTGCTCAATGTCCTACAATATCAAGCAAGACCCAAGCAAATTAGATTGGGCGAGCACCAAGCTCTGTTCAGGCAGTTTCCTGCTCGCCAATGAGCGCCAGCACTTGGCAGGCGGCCTGCAGTTCGGCGTAGCGCAGCGCCCGGCGGTTGAGCGCAAGCTCGTCGCGGCCCCAGAAATCCATGTTCCAGTCCTCGTCGACGTGGGCCGCCGTCCAGGCCGCCTCCGCATCGAGCCGGCCGTGAAGCACCGCGAGCGCGATCAGCGCCGAGCCGGTGAGCGTGGTGATGGCGTGCACCGCGCCGAGCCGCCAGATGTCGTGGGGGAGTGCTCTTCTTGCAGCGGCAAGTGCCGTTTCAGGCTGGGTTGCATAGATCATGCCCGCGGCCAGCACGAAGCGGGCGCCCAGCGCGTCGCGCGCCCAGGCGATCACCGGATCCCAGGCGGCAGCCTGCTTCTCGACCAGGCCCTGCGGTCCTTCGGCGCGATAGACCACGAGATCGGACGCCAGGAATTTGGCGACCTCCTCGGCGACCGCGGGAGCGGCGGTCGCCATGCCGTCGATGATGGTGTTGACAAGCCGGGTCAGTGGCATGGCCGCCGGGTCGACGACGTCGGTCTGCGCCCGCCACTCCGCCGCCACCGCTTCGGACAGCGCCCGCGTTGGGGTGCCGAGCGGATTGCGCGCCGGCGTGCGCACCGGCCGGTCGTCGAGCAGGACGTCGAAGCGGCCCCCGCATTCGACCACCGTCACCTGCTCATAAAAGCGCTGGCGCAATGGCGGGCGCATGGCGCGCTGTGCCAGCGCCATCGGGCTCTCGGGCTCGTTCGGTTTCAGGTCGTCGAAAAGGTCGCGCATGCGTCCAACATTGCTTCAAGGAATTTCATGGCCGCCCTGCATGGACACCTCGGAACGTCGCCATTGTGCAATGCAGCGCGAGTTTCGTCGAGGCGATCCCTGGCGCCGGCCAGCACCGCCTCGGCTTCACGCCAGCTAATTTCACATAAGTTTCAGTCCAGTATCGGTCCGGCCGGTTTGTTGCAGAGGGAAACTTTCTGTGAACGCCGACACTCCCGGACATGCTGTGGTGCCCTGCAACCTGCAACTGCCAATATCTTGTTATCACAAATGTATTGGTAGAATTTCGAGAACGCCTAAACTAGTATCCGCGCCGGAATCGGCGGAGACACGCCGAGCAGTGAGGAAGATCGCCGACGCTTGCCCGCACGGGGCTCTTGGGTTGTGCGGCAGGCGTACGTGCTGAGGAATTCATGAAAGATACCGACATCGCGGCGCCGGACTATTTCCACAAGGTGGTGGATTGCCAATGGGCCTGTCCGGCACACACGCCTGTGCCCGAATACATCCGCTTGATCGCAGCAGGCCGCTACAGCGACGCCTACATGATCAACTGGCGCTCGAACGTCTTTCCGGGAATCCTCGGGAGAACCTGCGACCGGCCGTGCGAGCCGGCGTGCCGCCGCGTGCGCGTGGAAAAAGAGCCGGTGGCGATCTGCCGTTTGAAGCGCGTCGCGGCCGATTACAAGGACGACATCCGCCACCGGCTTCCAAGGCCGCCCCAGCACAAGAACGGCAAGCGCATCGCGCTGGTCGGCGGGGGACCGGCGTCGCTGGCGGTCGCACGCGATCTTGCGCCACTCGGTTATCACTGCGTGGTGTTCGATCAGGACCCTAAGGCGGGCGGCATGATCCGCACGCAAATTCCGCGCTTCCGGCTACCGGAATCGATTATCGACGAAGAATGCGACTACATCCTCAATCTCGGCATTGAATTCCGTGGCGGTCAGCGCATCGACAGTCTCAAGGCCCTGCTGGCGGAAGACTGGGACGCGATCTTTGTCGGCTCAGGCGCGCCGCGGGGGCGCGATCTCGACGTCCCCGGTCGCGAAGAAGCAAAGGCCAACATTCACATCGGCATCGACTGGCTGTCGTCCGTCTCGTTCGGGCACATCAACAAGATCGGCAAGCGCGTCATCGTGCTGGGCGGCGGCAATACCGCGATGGACTGCTGCCGGTCGTCGCGCCGTCTCGGCGGCGAGGACGTCCGCGTGATCGTGCGATCGGGCTTCGAGGAAATGAAGGCGTCTCCCTGGGAGAAGGAAGACGCGATGCACGAGGACATCCCGATCCATAACTTCCTCGTGCCCAGGGCCTTCATCCACGACAACGGCCGCCTCACCGGCATGACGTTCGAGAAGGTCAAGGCCGAGTATGACGCCAAGGGCCGCCGCAACCTGGTGCCGACCGGCGAGCCGGACGAGCACTTCCCGTGCGACGACGTGCTGGTTGCGGTCGGCCAGGAGAACTCCTTTCCGTGGATCGAGCGCGACATCGGCATGGAGTTCGACAAGTGGGACATGCCCAAGGTCGATCCGCAAACCATGCAGTCCGCCATTCCGCGGGTGTTCTTCGGCGGCGACGCGGCATTCGGCCCGAAGAACATCATTTGGGCGGTGGCGCACGGCCACGAGGCCGCGCTGTCGATCGACAAGTTCTGCAGCGGCGAAGACGTCAACGACCGGCCGCTGCCGATGGTCGACGTCATCAGCCAGAAGATGGGCATCCACGAGTGGAGCTACGACAACGACATCGCGCCCGACAAGCGCTACCGCGTGCCGCTGCGCGACAAAGTGGTAGCCCTGCGGGACATCAAGGCCGAGGTCGAGCTCGGCTTCGATCTCGATACCGCGCTGAAGGAAGCCCATCGCTGCCTCAACTGCGACGTTCAGACAGTATTCGAGTCCAAGCTGTGCATCGAATGCGACGCCTGTGTCGACATCTGCCCAATGGACTGCATCACGTTCACGGCGAACGGCGATGAGGCCGATCTGCGGACCCGGCTCAAGGCGCCCGCCAAGAATCCAACCCAGGATCTCTATGTCGCCAACGGCCTCAAGACTGGCCGCGTCATGGTGAAGGACGAGGATGTCTGCCTGCACTGCGGGCTGTGTGCCGAGCGCTGTCCGACCGGCGCCTGGGACATGAAGAAATATCTCATCGACATGACTCATGCGGATGACAAATGCCGAGTAGCAGCCCAATCAGCAGCGTAAACGACTTCGTCGTCCGGTTCGCCAACGTCAACGGATCGGGGTCCGCCAGCGCGAACGAAATGTTCGCGCGCGCCGTGCTGCGCATGGGAATTCCCTGCACGCCGCGCAACATCTTCCCATCCAACATCCAGGGCTTGCCGACCTGGTACGAGGTCCGCATCTCAGAGGCCGGGCACCTGGGCGCGCGCGGCGGCACCGACCTGATGGTGGCGATGAACCCGCAGACCTGGGACAAGGACGTCGCCTCGATCGAGCCCGGCGGCTACCTGTTCTACGACAACACCAAGCCGATGCCGGCCTCGAAGTTCCGCGACGACATCACCGTCATCGGCGTGCCGCTGACCGCGATCTGCAACCGTGAATACACCGATCCGCGCCAGCGTCAGCTGTTCAAGAACATCATTTATCTCGGCGCTCTGTCGGCATTGCTCGACATGGACGTGGCGGAGATCGAGAAGCTGATCGGCGAGCAATATCGCACAAAGGAAAAGCTGCTCGACGCCAACAAACACGCGCTGCATCTCGGCCGCGACTGGGCGCTGATGAACCTGCAGTGCCCGATCAGCCTCACGCTCAGGCGGGCCGACGCGGTCGGCGACCGGATTTTCGTCGAAGGCAACGCCGCGGCTGCGCTCGGCGCAGTCTATGGCGGGGCGACCGTGTGCGCCTGGTATCCGATCACGCCGTCCTCATCCGTGGCCGATGCCTTCACGTCATACGCCAAACGGCTGCGCGTCGATCCGGAGACCAAGAAGAACCGGGTCGCGATCGTGCAGGGCGAGGACGAACTGGCGTCGATCGGCATCGTCATTGGCGCCGCCTGGAACGGCGCACGCGCCTTCACCGCTACCTCGGGCCCCGGCATCTCGCTGATGCAGGAGTTCCTCGGCCTGGCCTATTTCGCCGAAATTCCGGCGGTGGTGTTCGACGTGCAACGTTCCGGTCCCTCGACCGGCATGCCGACGCGCACGCAGCAGTCCGACATGCTCAATTGCGCCTATGCCTCGCACGGCGACACCAAGCACGTCCTGCTGCTGCCCGGAGGACCCGGCCGAGGCGTTCGAGTTCGGCGCCCAGGCATTCGATCTGGCCGACCGCCTGCAGACGCCGGTGTTCGTCATGCTCGATCTCGAGATCGGCATGAACTATCGGCTGTGCCGACCGCTCAAGTGGGACGACAGCCAGCAAATACGACCGCGGCAAGGTGATGACCGCAGCCGATCTCGAATCCGGCAAGGATTTCGGCCGCTATCTCGACGTCGACGGCGACGGCATCCCGTACCGCACCTATCCGGGCACGCATCCGAGCAAGGGATCGTTCTTCACCCGCGGCACCTCGCGCGACCGCTACGCGCGCTACACCGAGGAAGGCGCGCCCTACGCCGACAACATGCAGCGGCTCCTGCGCAAGTTCGAGACCGCCAAGAACCTGCTGCCGCGCCCGATCCGGCGCAACGCCGAGCAAGCCGACTCGAAATACGGCGTGATCTACTACGGCTCGTCGAGCCCGCCGATGGACGAGGCGATCGGCATGATCGAAGCCAAAGGCAAACCACTTGATATGCTGCGGGTCCGCGCATTCCCGTTCCACCAGGACGTGCCCGACTTCATCGCCGACCACGACTTCGTCTTCGTGGTCGAGCAGAACCGCGACGGCCAGTTGCGTTCCCTGATCGTCAACGAATGCGGCATCGATCCGATGCGCGTCGTGCCGATCCTGCACTACGACGGCACGCCGATCACCGCCCGCTTTATCGCGCGGGCCATTTCGGAGCACCTGGACGCACTGAAGGTCACGCCGCTGCGCAAGGTGGTCTCGTGAGGCACGGATTTCTTGCGCTGCCGTTGGTATTCGCTGCCGCCGCGCTGGCAACGCCGGTACAGGCGCAGTTTCCCACGCCCGAGGAGGGCGTCCGCGCGGTCTATGCGCTCTACGAGCCCGCCGATTCCAAGGGCTTTCCGCGCGACGCAGGCACTGCGAGACGTTTCTTCGATCCGGCGCTCGCCAAGCTCTGGCTGGCGGCCAAACATATCGACGCCGACTTCTTCATTCAGGGCCAGGACTGGGAGCTTGCCGAGCTCAAGATCGGTCCGGCGGCAGTCAACGGCGACAAGGCGAACGTGACCGCGGCGTTCACCAACATGAAGAAGCCGGTCAAGCTCACTTACGAGATGGTGAAAGCCAAGGACGGTTGGCGCGTCAGCGACGTCAAGGCCAGCCATAGCAGTTTCAGGGACGCTTTGCGAAAAGCGCGCTAGACATGACCTACATCACGAAGCCGAAATTTCATCACCCTGCCCTGCCGAAGAACGAGCTCGGCTACACTCACCGCGACTACGAGGGCAAGATCTCGACGCTGTGCGCCGGCTGCGGCCACGACTCGATCACTGCCGCGGTCATCGAGGCCTGCTTCGAGCTGTCGATCGAGCCGCACCGCGTCGCCAAGATTTCGGGCATCGGCTGCTCGTCGAAGACGACGGACTACTTCCTCAACGCCTCGCACGGCTTCAATTCGGTGCATGGCCGCATGCCCTCGGTGCTCACCGGCGCCAATCTCGCCAACCGCGACCTGATCTATCTCGGCGTCTCCGGCGACGGCGACACCGCGTCGATCGGGCTCGGCCAGTTCGCCCATGCCATGCGGCGCGGCGTCAACATGGTCTACATCGTCGAAAACAACGGCGTTTACGGCCTCACCAAGGGCCAGTTCTCGGCGACCGCCGACCGCGGCTCGAAAAGCAAGCGTGGCGTCGTCAACGCCGACAGCTCGATCGACCTGGTGGCGATGGCGCTGCAGCTCGGCGCGACCTACGTGGCGCGCTCGTTCTCGGGCGACAAGACCCAGCTCGTGCCGCTGATCAAGGCCGCGATCGAGCACCAGGGCGCCGCCCTGATCGACGTCGTCTCGCCGTGTGTCGCGTTCAACAACCACGAGGGCTCGACCAAGAGCTTCGACTATGTGCGCGAGCACAACGAGGCGGTGAACCGGCTCGATTTCATCACCGGACGCGCGCCGATCACGGTCGAGTACGAGCCCGGGCGACGTCGAGGTGGTCGAGCAGCACGACGGTTCGCGGCTGGTGCTCAAGAAGGTTGCCGCCGACTACGATCCGCACGACCGCCTCGGCGCGATGAACTTCCTGCAGCGCCACTCGGCGATGGGCCAGGTGGTGACCGGGCTTCTCTATGTCGACCGCGAACCGGAAGACCTGCACCAGCATTTCAACACGGTCGACGCGCCGCTCAACTCGCTGTCCGAGAAGGAGCTGTGCCCGGGCTCGGCGATGCTGGAGAAGATCAACGCGAGTTTGCGTTAGGCCCGGCGGCAGCGGGGCGTCGTCACGCCCATCTTCTCGTACGCGCAACCGCCCGACGGTCAGCTCGTCGATTTCGACCGAGCGGAACCGCGCCTTCTTCACCACCATCTGGCCGATCGCCAGACGCGCAATGGCGACGGCGCCGATGGCCAACGCGCCCAGCGCCAGCGCCCCCACGGCCATTGCCGGGACGGCCAGGGGCCGTGGCCGGTCGCGGCGGCGGTTGAGCTTACGCATGCACGGCTCTCTCAATTGGAGCAGCGACGGGTGTAGGTGTCGAGCTTTCCCCCGCGCAGGCCCGCTTCGCTGCCTTGCTGGATGCAGTCGAGCGTACGGTCGCTCTGCGTCCTCAGCCGCGGCGGCTGGTAGACGCTGGGCGCCGGCGGCTTCTCCCCGAGCGGCACCGCCAGGGGCTTGGGCGGCGGCGGCAACGGCTCCGGAATGCGGTTCTGCAGGTCGGGCGGCGGCAACAGACCGGGCACCTGGGCGAACGCCGTTGAGAGCCCGAAGGCGAGCATCGCTGCGCCCGCCAACATTCCGAGAACGCGCATGGTGGCCTCGCGCCTGTTCGTCGCCTGCAACGACAGGTAAGCACGCCAAGACGGCGCGCCAGCCCCCGGCGGTCCATGGCTCGTGCAAACGCAAGATCGCGGTATTCTCAGGGCAGCTTCACCACGGCCGGGCGCAGGCGCGTCGGCGGATCGAGCCCTGGCCGCCGGAACAGCGGACAACCGGCGCTCCTCCCCATCCTCCGGCTTGCGACGCCCGACGGTCCAGTTGAAGACCATCCGGACCTCGTGGTTGGGGACCGTCCAGCACGCTCCATTCGCGCCCATGAACACCACCCACAGGAGGGCGGATTCCTGGCCGTAGTCGATCACGAAGTGCGCCCAGCCGGGCCCTTTCGACGTTTCGAGCGGCAGCGAGGGATCGAGCTGGGTGAATGACATGCGGCGGCTCCGTCTCGCACTGAGAACGAGCTGCGCGCGCGGGTTCCCTTACTCCTCGGGCGCCTCTTCGATCGGATCGTAGCGGTCGGCGTCGAGGCCGAGCAGGTTCCACGACTGCTGCATGTGCGGCGGCAGCGGCGCGGTCACGTCGATCGTCCCGCCGCGCGGATGCGGCACGACGATCCGGCGCGCCAGCAGATGCAGGCGGTTCTGAATGCCGCCGGGCAGTTCCCAGTTCTCGATCGAGAAATATTTCGGATCGCCCACGATCGGATGGCCGATATGCGCCATGTGCGCGCGCAATTGATGGGTGCGGCCGGTCACCGGCTTGAGCGACAGCCAGGCGAGCGTGCGCGCGGCGGTTTCGACCACGGCGTAGTAGGTCACGGCGTGGCTGGCGCCCTCCTCGCCGTGGCGCGCGATGCGCATGAACGAATTGTCCTCGCGCTCCTCCTTGGCCAGGAAGGTGGAGATGCGGCCCTGCCGCGGCTTGGGCACGCCCGCGACCAGCGCCCAGTAGATCTTGCGCGCCGAGCGGGTGCGGAAGGTCTTGGCGAGCGCCGTGGCCGCAAACCGCGTCTTGGCCACCAGCAGGCAGCCGGCGGTGTCCTTGTCGAGCCGGTGCACCAGCCGCGGGCGCTGGCCCTGCGCGTCGCGCAGCACCTCGAGCATGCCGTCGAGATGGCGCGTGGTGCCGGAGCCGCCCTGCACGGCGAGCCCCATGGGCTTGTTGAGCACCAGCACGTCGTCGTCCTCGTAGAGCGTGATCGACTTGAGGAAGTCGCGGGTCTTCTGCGCCTCGTTGGCGTTCGGCGCCGGGCTTGGGCGCGTCGAGCTTCAGCGGCGGAATGCGCACCGCCTGGCCGGCCTGCAGCCGGTCCTTGGGCTGCGCCCGCTTGCCGTTCACGCGCAGCTCGCCCTTGCGGATGATGCGCTGGATATGGGAGAACGACAGCCCGGGAAACCGCGCCTCGAGGAACCGGTCGACCCGCATGCCGGCTTCGTCGGCGCTCACCTTGACGGTCTGCACGCCGGTGGCGGAGGGCGACGCGGTCGCGCCGGCTCTGCACCGTTTGGGCGCCGGCCTTCGTTTGGTCTTGAGGGATTGGCTCATGGACACCGTCGCAGTTCTTCGGGCCGCGCGCTCGACCCAGCCGAGCACGAGCCGGTCGCCCGCGCATCTGCAGCTTGATCGGGACGTTGCTGACCACACCTTCTCCCCAGCAGCGCGCACCCGACGTGCCAGGCGTCCCGCACCAGGTAGCTCGTTCCGACGACGCAGGTGGCGCCGGTCCACGACAGCGAGTGCGACGTGACCGTAACGGGCGCCGTCGGCGCGCTCTCGTCCGAACAGGTGATCGAGGCTCGCTGCCCAACGGCCATCGAACGGCGCGGCGGCGAGCGCGGGAACGGCGAGCAATCCCGCGAGCAACACGATCGCGGTAAGCGAACGCTCTTCAAGTGTCGCTCAGTCCGCCTGCCCGGTCCTTGCGCAGCTTCGCCCAATAATCCAGCCGCTTCCTGATCTCGCGCTCGAAGCCGCGGTCGGGCGGATCGTAGAACGTCTGCCGGCCGAGCTGTTCGGGGAAGTAGTCCTGGCCGGAAAAAGCGTCGGCCGCGTCGTGGTCGTAGTCGTAGCCTTCGCCGTAGCCTTCCGCCTGCATCAGCTTGGTCGGCGCATTGAGGATGTGCTTGGGCGGCAGCAGCGAGCCCGCCTCCTTGGCGGTGCGCATGGCCGCGCCGTAGGCCTTATAGGCGGCGTTCGACTTCGGCGCGGTCGCGATGTAGATCACCGCCTGCGCGATCGCCAGTTCGCCCTCGGGCGAGCCCAGGAAGTCGTAGGCGTCCTTGGCGGCATTGCAGATCACCAGCGCCTGCGGGTCGGCCAGGCCGATATCCTCGACCGCCATGCGCACGACGCGGCGCGCGAGGTAGAGCGGGTCCTCGCCGGCATCGAGCATGCGGCAGAGATAGTAGAGCGCGGCGTCGGGATCGGAGCCGCGCACCGATTTGTGCAGGGCGCGAGATCAGGTTGTAGTGGCCGTCCTGCTTCTTGTCGTAGATCGGCGCGCGGCGCTGCACCACTTCCTGCAGCTTCGCGGCGTCGAAGACCTCGCCCGCGCGCGCCGCGCGCCACACTTCCTCGGCCAGCGTGAGCGCGGCGCGGCCGTCGCCGTCGGCCATGCGGACGAGCGACCGCGCGCGCCTCCTCGTCGAGCGGCAGCGGCTTGCCTTCGATCTCCTCGGCGCGGGCCAGCAGCTTGCTCGATCGCGGCGGCGTCGAGCGACTTGAACACCAGCACGCGCGCGCGCGACAGCATCGGCGCGATCAGCTCGAACGACGGATTCTCGGTGGTGGCGCCGACCAGCACGATGGTGCCGTCCTCCATCACCGGCAGGAAGCTGTCCTGCTGGGCGCGGTTGAAGCGATGGATCTCGTCGACGAAGAGCAGCGTCCCCTGCCCGGTCTCGCGCCGCGCGCGCGCCTCGTCGAACACCTTCTTGAGGTCGGCGACGCCGGAGAAGATCGCCGAAATCTGCTCGAAATGCAGTTCGGTCGCCTCGGCCAGGAGCCGCGCCACCGTGGTCTTGCCGGTGCCGGGCGGGCCCCAGAAGATCAGCGAGCCGAGCGTGCGGGTCTCCAGCATGCGCGTGAGCGCGCCGTCCGGCCCGAGCAGGTGATCCTGCCCGACGACGTCGGCGAGCTTCGCCGGCCGCAGCTTGTCGGCGAGCGGACGCGGGGCGTCGCGGTCGAGGCCAGCGGCCGCGAACAGGCTCGGTCCGCCGCGCCTGGCCGCGCGATTTCATCCGCGCAACTCGACCGACATCTGCTGGCCGCCGCGCACGATGGTGATGCGCCACCCCCGGTTGCTGCTGGCCGGCGACGCGATCGAGGTCGCGGGTTTTGGCGATCTTGGCATTGTTGACCGAGATCACCAGATCGCCCTTCTGGAAGCCGAGGCTGCTGCGCCGGCGAGCCGTTGGCGACGTCGACGATCACGACGCCCTGCGCCGCGGGATCGAGCCGCAGGTCGTCGGCGAGCGCCGGCGACAGGTTGGAGACCTTGGCACCCTGGAACGGCGACGGCGTGTCGATGACGAGCTCGTCATGCGGGCGTCTCCGGCGCCGCTTCGAGCGCCACGGTCGACGGTCGTTTCCTTGCCCGCCCGCAACGAGCCCGAGCTTGGCGGTACCGCCGAGCGACTTGGTGGCGAAGCGGTAGTCGAACGCGTTGCGATCGTCGACCGTCTGCCCGTCGATCGACGACGATCAGGTCGCCGGTCTTGAGGCCTGCGCGCGCCGCCGGGCTCTGCGGCGTCACCACGCGATCAGCGCGCCGGCCGGGCGCTTCAGTCCCAGGCTTTCGGCGATCTCCGGCGTCACCGCCTGCAGCCGCGCGCCGAGCCACGGCCGCTTCACCACGCTGCCGCCGCCGCTGCGCCGAGGCGACCACCACGCGCACCATGTTGGCGGGAATCGCAAAGCCGATGCCCTGCGAGCCGCCCGAGCGCGAGAAGATCGCGGTGTTGATGCCGACGAGCTTGCCGCCGAGATCGACCAGCGCGCCGCCCGAGTTGCCCGGATTGATGGCGGCGTCGGTCTGGATGAAGAACTGATAGTCGGTGATGCCGACCTGCGTGCGCGCCACCGCCGAGACGATGCCGTGGGTCACGGTCTGGCCGACGCCGAACGGGATTGCCGATGGCGAGCACCAGGTCGCCGACCAGCAGCGCGTCCGAATCGGCGAATTCGAGCGCGGCGAATTGCTCGCCCTGGGCCTTGAGGCGCAGCACCGCGAGATCCGAGCGCGAATCCTTGAGCACGATCTCGGCCTCGAACTCGCGCTTGTCGGCGAGCGAGACCTTCACCTGATCGGCGCCTTCGATGACGTGATTGTTGGTGACCACGAGGCCGGACGGCATCGACGAGGACGCCCGAGCCGAGCGAGCGCTGCACCTGCTCGCCCGGTCCGCCGGCATGCCCGGCATGCCGAAGAAGCGGCGGAAGATCGGGTCCTCGAGCAGCGGGTTGCGGGTGGTCGACCGTCTTGGCGGCATAGACGTTGACGACCGCCGGCGCCGCCCGCTGCACCACCGGCGCGTAAGAGAGCCGCACCTCGGCCAGCGAATTCGGCACGCGCCGGTCCTGCGCGGACGCGTCATTGGCAGATGCGGCAAGGCCGAGGGCGGCGAGCGCCGCCAACAGATTCAAGCGCACAAGCATGGGCAAATCCCTGGTCGAAACAGGGCAGATATAGGCGCAAGGCTGCGGCAAATGAAGGGCGGCCAGTGTGGCGGTTCTGAAGTCCGCATCATTCTTGCCGCGAGTTCGAGATGCGGACTTCTGAACCAAAGCCACACTGGAGCAATGAGTTGCTAGTGTCCTTCGATTCCGAAGTTCGCAAACGGAACCGCGGCAGAATGATGCGAACTTCGGAATCAGGACACTAGCCGGCCATTTCCCCCGCCGCTGGAAGGCTATACACAAGGAAGATCAGTTCCTTGCCCCGGACCCGCCGGGTGGCCGCGAAGCGAGCGATCGTGGATCACAATCCCCCCGTTTCCCCTGCCCTTGCCATCAGCGTCGTCCCCTCGTCGCCCCCGGCCTCGGGGGCCGACGCTGCCGTGCTCTACACCGTCGCCTTCGTCACCGGAGCAATCGTGATGAGCTTCGAGATGCTGGGATCGCGCTATCTCAACCCATTCTTCGGCAGCGGCATCTACACCTGGGCCGCGCTGATCTCGACCGTGCTGACGGCGCTCACGGTCGGCTATTTCCTCGGCGGCGCCATCGCCGACCGCGCGCCGTCGATCCCGGTCCTGGCGACGACCGTGCTGATCGCCTCCGCCTACCTGCTGGCGCTGCCGGCGTTCGCCGGCGCCATCCTGGAATTCGTCCTGGCGCGTATCGACGACATCCGAACCGGCAGCCTGATCGCCGCCTTCGCCATCATGTTCTTCCCGGTGACCTTGCTCGGCATGTTCTCGCCGTTCGCGATCCGGCTTCTGCTGCGCTCGCCGCTCAGTTCCGGCCGCGTCTCGGGCACCGTCTACGCGGTTTCTACCGCCGGATCGATCGTCGGAACACTCGGCACGACCTTCTTTCTCATCCCGGCGATCGGATCGCGGGCGATCACACTGACGCTCGGCGCGGCCGGCATCGCCAGCGGCCTTGCCTTGCTGTTGCATGCCCGGTTCACGCGGCGGGCGGCGGTCGCAAGTGTCTGCCTGTTGGCGGCAATCGCGCTTACGGCGTCTGCGGGCCGGGCCGACAGCGTGATCAATGAGGCCGCCCGCACGACGATGCTCAAGCGCGCCGACGGGCGGATTGCTCACATCGAGACCGAGTACAACGACATCTTCATCACCAAGCGGGGCGCGCAACTGACCATGTCGTTCCAGCTCAAGGGCTGGGACTACACCGAGTTCGTCGTCAATCTCGCGGACCCCGACGACCTGCCGTTGCGCTACACGCAAGTGATGACGGTGGCGCCTCGCCTATCCGGAAACGCCGAAGACCATTCTCATGCTCGGCCTCGGCGGCGGTTCGATCCCGGCCTATCTCGGACGGTTCATGCCCGACACCACGATCACCACGGTCGAGATCGACCCGGGCGTCATCACCGCCGCCAAGTCCTATTTCGGCATTCGCGAGACGCCGCGCATGCGCTACCGCGACGGCGATGCGCGCGTGTTCCTCAACCGCAACGCCGACCGCTACGACCTGATCCTGGTCGATGCCTACCGCGGCGGCTACGTGCCGATTCATCTCCTGACACGGGAGTTCTATACGCTGCTCAAGCAGCGTCTCGCGCCGGGCGGGGCGGTCGCGTTCAACGTGCATGACGGCTCGAAGCTCTATGCCTCGACCGTGCGCACGTTGAGCGAGGTCTTTCCAGGGCTCGATCTCTACCCGACCGGCCTCGGCGAGGTGATCGCCGTCGCCACCGCAACCGCTGCGCCCGACAAGGAGACGCTGGCGGCCAGGGCCGAGCGGCTGCAGGAGCGTCACGGCTTCCGCTTTCGCCTGCCGGAGATGATGAAGCGGCGCCTGAACAAGCTGCCGTCGACGGCCGGCGCCGAACTCATCACCGACGATTTCGCTCCCGCCGACATCTACGACGTGATGGGCGACCGGACGCGCAGGAAGAGGTAAGCCCCGCTCCAGCGCTCCTTCAGGAAAAGCAAATCTCTCTCCGTTCGTCCCCGCGAAAGCGGGGACCCAGTACCCACCGCTGCCGAATGCTTTGCCCCTGGGTTCCCGCTTCCGCGGGAACGAACGGAGATAGAGTTCGTGTCATCAACCGGGATAGGATTTAGTCCTTCGCCGGCAAGGTCCGCAGATAGGCCACCATGGCGTCGACGTCGCCATCCGTCATCCGGGCGTAATACGGGTATCCCATCGGCGGCTTGAGCCTTGTGCCGTCCTTGCGCACGCCGTGAGTGATGGCTTGCTTGATCTCGGCGTCGCTCCAGTCGCCGATGCCGCTGGTCTTGCTGGGCGTGATGTTGCGGGAGACCGACACGCCCCAAGGACCGCGGAATTCGCGTCCGCCCTTGCCGAGCGAATTGCCGTAGTCCATGCCCGAGCCGGGAGCACCGAACGGCGTATGACATTCCATGCAGTGTGCGATGGTGACGAGATAGAATCCGCGCTTGACCTTGTCGGCCATGTCGCCGTCGGACATCGCGCGCTCGGCGCCCGGAAGGACCTCATGCGGCACGGGCATCCGGTAGACCGGGTCGCGCACCTTGTTGGCGACCGGGGGAAGCGAGCGCAAATAGGCGACGATCTCGTCGAGATCGCCTGGCGTCAGGATTTTGTAGAAGCCCGACGGCATCACGGCCGCGGTTTGCGTGCCATTCGGCTTCACGCCATCCTGCAGGGCCTTCTTGATGTCGGCGTCGCTCCATTTGCCGAGGCCGGTCTCCGGGTCGGGCGTAAGGTTGGAGGCGGTCACGTCGAAAGGCGGCACGTCAAAGCGAAGCCCGCCGGACAGCGCCTTGTCGAACTGCGGGCCGTTCGGCCCCATCGGCGTGTGACAGTTGTGGCAGGTCATGACCGTATCGACGAGATACTTGCCGCGCTCGACCGGCGACTGCGCCTGCGCCTGCGCCGCCAGGCCGCTCGCAAACAAGATTGCAAGGCCGAAAAGACCAATCATCGTTCCCCTCCTTCCCGCGCAGCCAGCCTGCGGCCGGCCGACAGTCGCCCCGCTTCCACTCGAACAAAACGCCGCCCTTGCCGCCGCAACAGCGGCTATCGAGCACCCGCAGCTTCCAGGATTCGGACCATCTCGGCGTAGCCGCGCTGACGCGCATGGGCAAGCGGCGTCACGCCCTCGCGATCGGCAAGATTGACGTTGGCGCCGCCCGCCACAAGCATTCGCACGATCTCGGTGTGGCGCGGCCCGCCGTCGCCGAGAACGATCGCCTCAAGGAGCGCGGTCCATCCCAGACTGTTGACATGATCCTTGTCGATGTCGGTCGCCAGCAACAGCTTCACCGCCTCGACGTGACCGCGATGGCACGCCGGGATCAGCGCGGTTCCACCGTAGCGATTGATGCTCGCGAGGTCGGCGCCCGCCCGCAACATAAGCCTGAGGATTTCGACCCTGCCCTCGGCACCGGCGTAGAGGAACGGTGAATCCTGGTTGAAGTCCTTGACGTTGACGTCCGCGCCTTCGTTGATGAGAAGGCGCGCGATCTCGACATGATTGCGCTGCGTGGCGGCGAGCAAGGCGGTGCGCCCGCGGCCGTCGCGCGCATTGATCAGCGCTCCCTCGGCCAGGAGCCGGCGCACCACGACGATTTCACCGCGTTCGGCGGCGTTGACGATAAACTCCTGCGCGGCGGCGATCGGCACGGACGCAAGACTTAATGCGGCCATCGCGCCGACGGCCAGTGCGTGGCCCCATCTCCCGAACGACTGCCAGGCCGCAAGCAAAGTCCATCGCCTCCAACGAAAATGGGCGACGCATGGCGCCGCCCATATGATCCGTTTAGGTCCCAGTTCCGCAATCCGCTCAGGCCGGCGCGGCCTGCGTGTCGGCACTCTGCTGCACCGGTCCCGAATCCTTGCCCTTGGCTTCGACGTCGCGATCGACGAACTCGATGACGCCGACTGGCGCGGAATTGCCGTAGCGGAAGCCGGCCTTGAGCACGCGGGTATAGCCACCGTTGCGGTCCTTGTAGCGCGGTCCGAGCACCTCGAACAGCTTCTTGACCATCGCGACGTCGCGGATTTCCGCGATCGCCTTGCGCCGCGCATGCAGATCGCCGCGCTTGCCGAGCGTGACCAGCTTCTCGACGATCGGCCGCAGGTCCTTGGCCTTCGGCAGCGTGGTCACGATCTGCTCGTGCTTGATCAGGGCTGCTGCCATATTGCTGAACATGGCGCCGCGATGCTCGTGCTTGCGGTTGAGCTTCCGGTGGGCTTTGCCGTGACGCATCGCGTACTCCTGTGCCTCGTGTCCCGGACGCGATGCGGCGCGAAGCGGTGCATCGCTGATCCGGAACCCCGGTTAAAAAGCTGGGTCCCGGGTCTGCAGGCACCACTACGTGCTGCGCTTCGCCCGGGACACGCAGAACTCAGTAATGATCCTCGAACCGCTTGGCGAGCTCGTCGATGTTGTCCGGCGGCCAGCCCGGCACTTCCATGCCGAGATGCAGGCCCATCTGCGCCAGCACTTCCTTGATCTCGTTGAGCGACTTGCGTCCGAAGTTCGGCGTGCGCAGCATCTCGGCCTCGGTCTTCTGCACGAGATCGCCGATGTAGACGATGTTGTCGTTCTTGAGACAGTTGGCGGAGCGTACCGACAGCTCGAGCTCGTCGACCTTCTTGAGGAAGGCCGGATTGAACGCCAGATCGGGAATCGCCTCGGTGATGACTTCCTTGCGCGGCTCCTCGAAGTTGACGAAGACGTTGAGCTGGTCCTGCAGGATGCGCGCCGCATAGGCGAGCGCATCGTCCGGCGTGACCGCGCCGTTGGTCTCGATCGTCATCGTCAGCTTGTCGTAGTCGAGGATCTGGCCCTCGCGGGTATTCTCGACCTTGTACGAGACCTTGCGTACCGGCGAGAACAGGCTGTCGACCGGAATGAGCCCGATCGGCGCGTCCTCCGGCCGGTTACGGTCGGTCGGCACGTAGCCCTTGCCGGTATTGACGGTGAACTCCATCCGGATCTCGGCGCCCTCGTCGAGCGTGCAGAGCACCAGGTCGGGGTTGAGCACGACGATGTCGCCGACCGTCTGGATGTCGCCGGCGGTGACCGTACCCGGCCCCTGCTTCTTCACCACCATGCGCTTGGGCCCGTCGCCCTGCATCTTGATGGCGATGTCCTTGATGTTGAGCACGATGTCGGTCACGTCCTCGCGCACGCCCGCGATCGACGAGAACTCGTGCAGCACGCCGTCGATGTGCACGGATTGCACCGCGGCGCCCTGCAGCGACGACAGCAGCACGCGCCGGAGCGCATTGCCGAGCGTTACGCCGAAGCCCCGCTCCAGCGGCTCCGCCACCAGCGTGGCTTCGCGCTTCGGGTCGACCCCGGGGGTCACCTGGAGCTTGTTCGGTCGGATCAGTTCCTGCCAGTTCTTCTGAATGGTCACGTTGGCACCCATCGTGTTGAGCGGCGCGGCGGCCGGCCGCGCATTCCACTCCGCCCCGTGGGAAGGTTCGGCGGCGGCAGACCCTTCGGTCCGCCGGAAAAGCACCTCGTCGGTCATACGCGGCGCCTCTTGCGGGGCCGACAGCCGTTGTGCGGGATGGTCGTCACGTCACGGATCGACGTGATGGTGAAACCGGCCGACTGCAAAGCGCGCAGGGCCGATTCGCGGCCCGAGCCGGGACCGGCGACTTCGACTTCGAGCGTACGCATGCCGTGCTCCGCCGCCTTCTTGGCGACATCTTCGCCGGCAACCTGCGCGGCATAGGGGGTCGACTTGCGCGATCCCTTGAAGCCCATCGTCCCCGCCGAGGACCACGCAATCGTGTTGCCCTGGGCGTCGGTGATGGTGATCATGGTGTTGTTGAAGGTCGCATTGACGTGCGCCACGCCGGACGCGATGTTCTTGCGCTCGCGCCGGCGGACGCGGGTAGCTTCTTTGCCCATTCTCGATCCTTTCGCGGCTCGGAGTTCTGCGGACCCAAGCCAATAATTGTGTTGATCGCCGTTGAGCCGACCTTCCCGCAATGAAAGGCGCGGCTTCCGGTCGGAGCTATTTCTTCTTCCCGGCAATCGCCTTGGCCGGCCCCTTGCGGGTGCGGGCGTTGGTATGGGTGCGCTGGCCGCGCACCGGCAGGCCGCGGCGGTGCCGCAGCCCACGGTAGCAACCAAGGTCCATCAATCGCTTGATATTCATGCCGGTTTCCCGGCGCAGGTCGCCTTCCACGACGTAGTCGCGGTCGATCACTTCACGGATATGAAGGACTTCCTGATCGGTCAGCTGGGATACCCGCCGATCGTCCGGAATCTCGACTTTGTCCATGATTTCACGGGCATTTTTCTGCCCGATGCCATGGATGTACTGCAATGCAATAATGACGCGCTTGTTGGTCGGGATATTGACGCCAGCGATGCGGGCCACGGCCATTCTCTCCTGTTTCCGGCCCTTTTGGCCGGCGGCTTGTCAAGTCAGCGGACGCCGCAAACGATAACGCGACACCCTCCCTGGTCCCCAGGGCCCGGCATCGTTGGACTTCTCGACTTGGATGCCGGTTATTAATGGATTCATCGGTGTTTCGTCAACCTCTGCCGACGAGACTGCTTGGGCGGCGCCTTCTTGCGGGGAGCGGCCTTCTTCGCCGATTTTCCCGCCGTTTTCGCCTTCTTTGCCGCCTTTTTCGCACCTTTTCGGGCGGTCTTCCCATCGCTTCCTCGGGCCGAAGAAGCGACGCGCTTAACCTTCCCGGAACTTCGTTTGCCGACTTCCTTGCCTGCAGCCTTCCGGCCGCCGGCCGCCTTCGCCTGCCCTTTCGCCTTCTTGCGCACGGGCGACTTGGCCTTGGTGGCGGACCGAGCGAGCACGCCGTCGATTGATCTCGCGACCTCCTCGACCGTGGCCATGCCATCGACCGAGCGCAGGACGCTCTGCAACTGAAAATAACCGGAGAGCGGCGCGGTCTGACTGCGATAGGCGATGATCCGCCTGTGCAGGACCTCTGGATCGTCGTCCGCGCGCGCCGCCTCCCCGCGCGCCTCCATCTGCGCTTTGCGAGTCTTCATGCGCTCGAGCAGGATGCCCTCGTCGACCTTGAGCTCGATCACCGCATCGAGCTTCATGTTCTTCTCGGCCAGCATGCGATCGAGCGCGTGCGCCTGCGGCACCGTGCGCGGGAAGCCATCGAGAATGAAGCCCTTGCTGGCGTCCGGCTGCTGGATGCGGTCGGCGACGATCGCCACCACCACGTCGTCCGGAACCAGTTCGCCGCGCGCCATGATGTCCTTTGCGCGCAGGCCGACCGGCGTCCCCGCGTTCACTGCCGCCCGCAGCATGTCTCCGGTGGAAAGCTGCAAAATTCCGTGCTTGGCAACGAGCCTCTGAGCCTGAGTGCCTTTGCCGGCCCCCGGCGGGCCCAGCAATATCAATCTCATCTACGCTTGCCCCGTAGCTTCGAGCGTTTGATCAAGCCTTCATATTGGTGCGCGAACAAGTAGCCCTGAACCTGCGCCACGGTATCCATCGTGACGCTGACCACGATCAGCAGCGACGTGCCGCCGAAATAGAACGGCACGGCCGCATACGAGATCAGGATTTCGGGAATGAGGCAGACGATCGCCAGATAGGCCGCGCCGATCACGGTGATGCGCGACAGCACGTAGTCAATGTATTCGGCCGTGCGTTCGCCAGGACGGATTCCGGGTATGAAGCCGCCATGCTTCTTCAGATTGTCGGCGGTCTCCGTCGGGTTGAACACCACGGCCGTGTAGAAGAACGCGAAGAACACGATCAGCGCGATGTAGAGGATGAGGAACAGCGGCCGCCCGTGCCCGAGTTGCGTCGTCAGCGTCTGGAACCACTCCGGACCGCCGCCGGCGTTGAAATTGGCGACCGTCGTCGGCAGCAGCAACAGCGAGGAGGCAAAGATCGGCGGGATCACGCCCGAGGTGTTGAGCTTGAGCGGCAGATGCGACGACTGGCCCTCGAACATCCGGTTGCCAACCTGGCGCTTGGGATACTGGATCAGCAGCCGGCGCTGGGCGCGCTCCATGAACACGATGAACGCGATCACGACGACGCACATCACCAGGATCAGCAGGATGAGCCCGGTCGACAATGCGCCCTGCCGGCCGAGTTCGAGGGTGCCGGCGATCGCCGACGGCAGCTCGGCGACGATGCCGGCGAGGATAATCAGCGAGATGCCGTTGCCGATGCCGCGCGAGGTGATCTGTTCACCGAGCCACATCAGGAACATGGTCCCGCCGGTCAGCGTAATCATGGTCGAGAGGCGGAAAAAGAAGCTGGGGTCGGTCACGACGTTGCCGGCCCCCTCGAGGCCGACCGCGATGCCGTAGGACTGAAATGCCGCCAGCACCACGGTGAGATACCGCGTGTACTGATTCATCACCTTGCGGCCCTGCTCGCCCTCCTTCTTGAGCTGTTCGAGCGTGGGCGAGACCGTCGTCATCAGCTGAATGATGATCGAGGCCGAGATGTACGGCATGATGTTCAAGGCAAAGATCGCCATGCGGTGAATGCCACCGCCGGAGAACATGTTGAACATGCCGAGAATGCCGCCGGCCTGGGAGCGGAAGATCTGATCCCAGGCGGAGGGATCGATGCCGGGCAGCGGGATGTAGGTGCCGAAGCGATAGACCAGCAGCGCGCCGAGAGTGAACCAGATGCGCTTCTTGAGTTCCTCGGCCTTGGCGAGCGCCGAAAAGTTGAGATTTGAAGCTAGTTGCTCTGCTGCCGAAACCATACTCTGAAGCTCCCGTTCCGCCCCTTTAGTCCCGGACCCGACGCTTGTATCTCGTTGCAGCCCACGGGTTTACAAGCGCCAGCCGCAAGCTCACTCGAACTTTTCACTAGTGTGGCGGTTCAGAAGTCCGCATCATTCTTGCCGCGAGTCCAACATGCGGACTTCTGAACCAAAGCCACACTAGATCAATTAGTTGCTAGTGTCCTTCGATTCCGAAGTTCGCCAAATGGGGGTGCCGCAGAATGATGCGAACTTCGGAATCGGGACACTAGTTGTGGCTTGAACGCTCCCGCGAAGGCCCCGGTCACTCCTGAACGTCGCACCCACCACGTCAATCCCGCCTTGGCTATATGGGGATCGGAACCTCGTTTCCTATGGGTTCAGGCCGCCTGCTCGCCAGTCTCGCGCGCCGGGGCCAGGACCGTGACCGAGCCACCCGCCTTCTCGACCGCCGCGACCGCCGACCTGGACGCGCCCCACACCGAGAACGACACCTTGGACTTGATCTCGCCGCCACCGAGCAGCCGGACCCCGTCCTTGGCCCGCCGCAGAACCCCGGCCTTGATCAGCGCCTCAGCATCGACCGTCGCGCCCGCATCGAGCTTGCCGGCGTCGATCGCGGCCTGCACCCGGTCGAGGTTGACCTCGTTCAGCTTGAGCGCAAACGACGTGTTCTTGAACCCGCGCTTGGGCAGCCGGCGATGCAGCGGCATCTGGCCGCCCTCGAAGCCCTTGATCCGGACGCCGGAGCGCGCGGTCTGGCCCTTGCCGCCGCGGCCGCCGGTCTTGCCCGAGCCCGACCCGATACCGCGGCCGATGCGATGGCGCTTCTTGCGGGCGCCGGGTCGGTCGGCGAGTTCATGCAGCTTCATGGCATTCCTCATCTCTCTCCATTGTCATGCCCGAGCTTGACCCGGGCATCCAACTTCTTGCGAAGAAGGATGGATTGCCGGGTCACCAGGGCATTCACACCCGTCTTCGACGGGCTATGCCCGGCAATGACAAAGCCTATTTCCCCTCGCCTTCCAGTACCCGCACGAGATGCTTGACCTTGGTGATCATGCCGCGGGTCGAGGGCGTATCCGGCAGTTCGGCCACGCGGCCGATCTTGTTCAGGCCGAGACCGATCAGGGTCTCGCGCTGCGAATGCTGGCGGCGGATCGCGCTGCCGATCTGTTCAACCTTGATGCTCTTGCTGCTTTTGCTCATATCGGTCTCCCGGCCTCAATCTGAAGCGCTCCGGACGTGTACGCTCAATCCGAGGCCACTTCGCTCTCGCCGGCGTCGCGGCGGCGCGCCTGCAGCGACGACACCTTGATGCTGCGACGTGCGGCCACCGAGCGCGGGCTGTCCTGATGCTTGAGGGCATCGAAGGTCGCACGCACCATGTTGTAGGGGTTGGAGGAACCCAGCGATTTCGCCACCACGTCCTGCATGCCCAGCGTCTCGAACACCGCGCGCATCGGACCGCCGGCGATGATGCCGGTACCGGGAGGCGCCGCGCGCAGAAAGACCTTGCCGGCGCCATGGCGCCCCGCAACGTCGTGATGCAGCGTCCGGCCTTCCCGCAGCGGGACACGGATCAGGCTGCGCTTGGCCGCATCGGTGGCTTTGCGGATCGCCTCCGGGACCTCGCGCGCCTTGCCGTGGCCGAAGCCGACCCGGCCCTTCTCGTCGCCCACGACCACCAGCGCGGCGAAGCCGAAGCGCCGGCCGCCCTTCACCACCTTGGCCACACGATTGATGTGGACCAGCTTGTCGGTGAATTCGCTGTCTTCGCGCTCGCGATCGCGATTTGAATGCTTACGTTCCCGCTCGGCCATGCCTGCCACCTGAAGTTAGAAGTTGAGCCCGCCTTCGCGTGCGGCGTCGGCCAGTGCCTTGACTCGGCCGTGATAGAGATAGCCGCCACGGTCAAAGATCACCTCCTTGACGCCCTTGGCGGACGCTCGCTCGGCGACCAGCTTGCCTACCGCCTTGGCGGCGGCGATATCGGCGCCGGTCTTGAGCGAGCCACGCATGTCCTTTTCGAGGGACGATGCGGCCGCGACCGTCTCGCCCTTGAGGTCATCAATGATCTGCGCGTAGATATGCTTCGACGAGCGGTACACCGAAAGGCGCGCACGGCCGCCTGCGGCGCGCTGGACATGCCGGCGCACCTTTGCCTTCCGTCGTAACGATCGATCAGCGACCGTAGCCATCGCCAGCTCCTGTTACTTCTTCTTGCCTTCCTTGCGGAAGATGAACTCGTCCGAATACTTGACGCCTTTGCCCTTGTAGGGCTCGGGCCGGCGGAACGAACGGATTTCAGCCGCCGCCTGGCCGACCTTCTGGCGGTCGATCCCGGTGATGACGACTTCGGTCGCCTTGGGCAGCGTGATCGTGATGCCCTCGGGGACCGGGAAAACGATGTCGTGGCTATAGCCGAGCTGGATCTGCAGGTTCTTGCCCTGCATCGCCGCGCGGTAGCCGACGCCACTGATCTCGAGCTTGCGCTCGTAGCCCTTGGTCACGCCTTCGATCAGGTTGGCGACCAGCGCACGGTAGGTGCCCCACATGGCACGCGCGCGCTTGGTGTCCGACTTGGGGTCGACCTTGACGCTGCCGTCTTCGACTTTGGCCGAGACATCGTCGTGCAGCGTAAGCTGCATGGCGCCCTTCGGCCCCTTCACCTTCACGAGCTGCCCTTCCACACTGGCGTTGACGCCAGAGGGAATGACGACCGGTTTTTTTCCAACACGAGACATGGCTCTATTCCATTCGTGTCCGTTAGAACACCGTGCAGAGAATCTCGCCGCCCACATTGGCGTCGCGGGCATCGTGATCTGCCATGACGCCTTTGGGAGTCGACAGGATCGCGACGCCGAGTCCGTTGTTGACGCGCGGCAGCGCCTTCACCGAGGCGTAAACCCGGCGACCCGGCTTCGACACCCGCGCGATCTCGCGGATGACCGGCCCACCGTCGTAGTATTTCAGCTCGATCTCGATCTCCTTGCGCCCGTTGGCGTGGTCGATCGCCGCATAGCCGCGGATGAAGCCCTCGCTCTTGAGCACGTCGAGCACACTGGCGCGCAGCTTGGAGGCCGGCGTCGACACCTTCGACTTCTTGCGCATCTGCGCGTTGTGAATACGCGCGATCATGTCGCCGAGCGGATCGTTCAAAGCCATCGATCGATCCTCCCTACCAGCTCGACTTGACCAGGCCCGGGATCAGCCCCTTGGAGCCGAGGTCCCGCAGCGCGATCCGCGACAGCTTGAGCTTGCGATAGTAGGCGCGCGGCCGGCCGGTCATCTCGCAACGGTTGCGAATGCGGGTGGCGGACGAATTGCGCGGCAGTTCGGCAAGCTTCAGCGTGGCGGCGAACCGCTCCTCCATCGGCCTGTCTTTGTCGTGCGCAATCTCGTTGAGACGTGCGCGCCGGCCGGAATACTTCTTGGCCAGCCGCCGCCGCCTCGCATTCTTCTCAATCGAACTCTTCTTCGCCATCTAGGTCTCCTGGCTTTCCGCGTCTGAGGGTTCTCTTCCGGGCATGATCTTCTCCGAAAACCGGTATTCACTTTTCGGGATCATGCCCCTCCCTCACTGCCGGAACGGGAAGTTGAATGCGGTCAGCAACGAGCGCGCCTCGGCGTCGGTCTTCGCGCTGGTGCAGACCGTGATGTCCATGCCCCAGATATCGACCGCCTTGTCGTAGTCGATCTCGGGGAAAATGATGTGCTCCTTGATGCCGATGGTGTAGTTGCCGCCGCCGTCGAAGCTCTTCGGCGACAGACCGCGGAAGTCGCGGACCCGCGGCAGCGCGATATTCACCAGCCGGTCGAGGAACTCGTACATGCGCGCCTTGCGGAGCGTGACCTTGCAGCCGATCGCCTGGCCGTCGCGCAGCTTGAAGGTCGCGATCGACTTGCGGGACTTGGTGATCACCGCCTTCTGGCCGGCGATCAGCGCCAGGTCGTTGGCGGCCGTTTCGACCTTCTTGCGGTCGTTGACGCCCTCGCCGATGCCCATGTTGATCACGACCTTCTCGATCACCGGCACCTGCATGCGGTTCTGGTAGCTGAATTCCTCGGTCAGCTTCTTGCGCACCACGTCGTCGAAATGCGTCCGCAGGCGCGGCGTCACCCGCTCCTCAGGCTTTTTCGGCGCCGGCGCCTTGGCCTCGCCCGCGGTGGCGGCCTTATCGCCCTTGGCGGGCTTCTGCGCCTGCTGCGGCTTGTCGCCCTTAGGGGTGCGCGGCGCCTTGTCGGTCTTTTCGGGCTTCTTGCCCTTGGCTTCGGTATCAGCCATCGATCTCAACTCCCGAACGCTTGGCGACGCGCACCTTGCGCCGGTTGTCGCCCTCGCCCACGAACTTGAAGCCGATGCGGGTCGGCTTGCTTGTCCTTCGGATCCGCCAGCGCCAGGTTCGACAGGTGAACCGGCGCCTCCTTCGAAATGATGCCGCCCTCCTGGGCGCCAGTCTGCTTCTGGTGGCGTTTGACCATGTTGACGCCGCGCACCAGGGCGCGGCCCTCGTCGGGACGCACCTCGATCACCTCACCGGTGCGGCCGCGGTCACGGCCGGTAATGACGATCACGTTGTCGCCCTTGCGGATCTTCGCCGCCATCACAGCACCTCCGGCGCGAGCGAGATGATCTTCATGTGGTTCTTGGCTCGAAGCTCGCGCGGCACCGGCCCGAAGATGCGGGTGCCGACCGGCTCGGACTGGGCGTTGATCAGCACGGCGGCGTTGCGGTCGAACCGGATGATCGAGCCGTCGGCACGCTTGATGTCCTTGCGGATGCGCACCACGACGGCCTTCATCACCTCGCCCTTCTTGACGCGACCGCGCGGGATCGCCTCCTTCACCGACACGACGATGATGTCGCCGATGGTGGCGTAGCGCTTCTTCGAGCCGCCGAGCACCTTGATGCACATGACCCGGCGCGCGCCGGAATTGTCCGCGACGTCGAGGTTGGTCTGCATCTGGATCATGATGCTCTCCTCGTTCTGGCCTTAACGTTCATGGCGCTCACACGACTTTCTTTTTCTTCGCCCTGCACCACTTCCCAGCGCTTGAGCCGGGACAGCGGGCGGCGTTCCTCGATCCAGACGAGGTCGCCGACCTCGTAGGTATTGGCCTCGTCGTGGGCGTAGTACTTCTTGGTACTGCGCACGGTCTTCTTCATCACCGGGTGGGTGAAGCGGCGCTCGACCCGCACGACCACGGTCTTGTTCTGCTTGTCGCTCACCACGACGCCCTGGAGGGTGCGCTTCGGCATCTCGTTCCTCGTCCTATTGCTGCGCGGCGCGCTTCTGCGCGGCGACGGTCTTGATGCGCGCGATGTCGCGGCGCACTTCGCGCACTCGCGCGGTGTTGGCGAGCTGCCCGGTCGCCCGCTGGAAGCGCAGGTTGAACTGCTCCTTCTTGAGCTTCAGAACCTCGTCGTCGAGCTGATCGACGGTCATGCGTCTGATATCTTCAGGATTCATGATCGGCTCCTCGACCCGCTACTCGGCGATGCGCGCCACGAAGCGCGTCTTGATCGGCAGCTTGGCGGCGGCAAGTTCGAGCGCCTCGCGCGCCAACGCCTCCGACACGCCGTCGATCTCGAAGATGATGCGGCCCGGCTTGACGCGCGCAACCCACAGTTCCGGCGCGCCCTTGCCCGAGCCCATGCGCACTTCCAGCGGCTTCTTCGACACCGGCACGTCCGGGAAGATACGGATCCAGACCTGGCCCGAACGCTTCATGTGGCGCGTCAGCGCGCGCCGCGCCGCCTCGATCTGGCGCGCCGTGACGCGTTCCGGCTCCAGCGCCTTGAGCGCAAACTGGCCGAAGGCGAGATCGACGCCGGACGTGGCAATGCCCTTGATCCGGCCCTTGTGCGCCTTGCGGAACTTGGTGCGCATCGGTTGCAGCATGACGTCAAACCCTCGTTAACGGCCCGGTGCGCGATCTCACGCGGCGTGGCGCGGCGGCCGGCCGGCATCGCCTTCCGCCATCTTCTTGTCCTGCGCCATCGGGTCGTGCTCCATGATCTCGCCCTTGAAGATCCAGACCTTGACGCCGCAGGTGCCGTAGGTCGTGAACGCGGTGGCGACGCCGTAGTCGACGTCGGCACGCAACGTGTGCAGCGGCACGCGGCCCTCGCGGTACCACTCCATGCGCGCGATTTCGGCGCCGCCCAGCCGCCCCGAGCAGTTGATGCGAATGCCGCCAGCGCCGAGCCGCATCGCCGACTGCACCGCGCGCTTCATGGCGCGACGGAAGGCGACGCGCCGCTCGAGCTGCTGCGCGATCGATTCGGCGACCAGTTGCGCGTCGAGTTCGGGCTTCCTGATCTCGACGATGTTGATCACCACGTCGCTGTCGGTCAGCTCCGCGACCTTCTTGCGCAGCTTCTCGATGTCGGCGCCCTTCTTGCCGATCACCACGCCCGGCCGCGCCGACTGGATGGTGACGCGGCACTTCTTGTGCGGCCGCTCGATGACGATCTTGGAGACGGCGGCCTGCTTGAGCTGCTTCATCAGCTCTTTGCGGATCGCCATGTCCTCATGCAGCAGCTTGCCGTACTCGTTCTTGCCGGCGAACCAGCGCGAATCCCAGGTGCGGTTGATGCCGAGCCGCAGACCGACTGGATTAACCTTCTGACCCATCATCCGCTCCTTACGACGCCGCTGCCTCGACCTGACGAACGACGATCGTCAGGTGCGAGAACGGCTTCATGATCTTGCCGACCTTGCCGCGGCCGCGCGGCGTGAAACGCTTGATCACCAGCGCCTTGCCGACATGCGCCTCGGCGACGACCAGATCGTCGACGTCGAGCTGGTGATTGTTCTCGGCGTTGGCGATCGCCGACTGCAGGCACTTGCGCACGTCGCCGGCGATGCGCTTGCGCGAGAATTCGAGATCGGCGAGCGCCGAAGCCACCTTCTTGCCGCGAATGAGCTGCGCGACCAGGTTGAGCTTCTGCGGGCTCACCCGCAGCATCCGCGCCACGGCCTGCGCCTCGTTCTCGGACAGCACGCGATCGCGCTTCTTCTTGCTCATGACTGCCTCTCCCGGCTCACGACGAGGCCGCGGGCGCCGCGGGCCCGCTCGCGCGCTTGGCCTTGCGGTCCGACGAATGGCCGTAGAACGTGCGCGTCGGCGCGAACTCGCCGAACTTGTGGCCGACCATCTCCTCGGTCACCAGCACCGGAATGTGCTTCTGTCCGTTGTAGACGCCGAACGTCAGGCCGACGAACTGCGGCAGGATGGTCGATCGCCGGCTCCAGATCTTGATCATGTCGTGCCGGCCCGACGAGCGAGCGGTCTCCGCCTTCTTCAGCAGATAACCGTCGACGAAAGGACCCTTCCAAACCGAACGCGCCATGGTGCCGTTCCTCGCTTACTTCTTCCGCTGATGGCGGCTCGCCAGAATGAACTTGGTGGTGGACTTGTTCTTGCGGGTCTTCTTGCCCTTGGTCGGGAAGCCCCACGGCGTGACCGGGTGACGGCCGCCCGACGTGCGGCCTTCGCCGCCGCCGTGCGGATGGTCGATCGGGTTCATGGTGACGCCGCGGTTGTGCGGCATCCGGCCCATCCAGCGCTTGCGCCCGGCCTTGCCGATCGAGACGTTCATGTTGTCCGGGTTAGACACCGCGCCGATGGTCGCCATGCAGCGGCCGTGCACCAGCCGCTGCTCGGCCGAGTTGAGGCGCAGAATGACGTATTCGCCGTCGCGGCCGACGATCTGCGCATAGGTGCCGGCGGAACGCGCGATCTGCCCGCCCTTGCCGATCTTGATCTCGATGTTGTGGACGATGGCGCCGATCGGGATGTTGCCGACCGGCATGGCGTTGCCGGGCTTCACGTCGGCATGCTCGCCGGCGATCACCAGGTCGCCCTGCGCCAGCCGCTGCGGCGCCAGGATGTAGGCCAGTTCGCCGTCGTCGTATTTGATCAGCGCGATGAACGCGGTCCGGTTGGGATCATATTCGATGCGTTCGACCTTGGCGGGAACGTCGAACTTGCGGCGCTTGAAGTCGATGACGCGGTAGGCCTTCTTGTGGCCGCCGCCGCGGAAGCGCACCGTGATGCGACCGTTGTTGTTACGCCCGCCGCTCGAGGATTTGCCCTCGGTCAGCGTCTTGACCGGCGCGCCGCGATGCAACCCGGTGCGGTCAACGAGCACGAGCTGGCGCTGGCTCGGCGTTACGGGGTTATAGCTCTTGAGTGCCATCGTGCGGTTTCCCTAGAGGCCCGTGGTCACGTCGATGTGGTGGCCTTCTTCGAGCGTCACGATGGCGCGCTTCACCTCGGACTGCTCGCCGATCCGGCCCTTCACTGCCTTGATCTTACCTTTGCGGATGTTGGTGTTGACGCTCTTGACCTTGACGTCGAAGAGCTTCTCGACCGCATCCTTGATCTGCGGCTTGGTCGCGCCGCGCGCCACCTTGAACACGACCTGACCGTGCTCGGACGCGGTCGTGGCCTTTTCGGTGATGACCGGCGAGAGAATGACGTCGTAGTGGCGCGGATCGGTGGTGGTCATTTGAACCGCGCCTCCAGCGCTTCGACGGCCGCCTTGGTCAGAACCAGTTTCTGCCGCCGCAGGATGTCGTACACGTTGATGCCCTGCACCGGCAGCACGTCGATGTTCGGGATGTTGCGCGCCGCGAGTGCGAAGTTCGCGTCCACCTGCGCGCCATCGACGATCAGCGCCGACTTCAAGCCCGAGCTTGACGAGGTTCTTCTGCAGCGCGCCGGTCTTGGCATCCTTCACGCTCGCGTTGTCGAGCACGATGATGCCGCCGTCCTTGGCCTTCGCCGAGAGCGCATGCTTGAGCGCGAGCGCACGCACCTTCTTCGGCAGGCCGATTTCGTGGCTGCGCACCACCGGACCGAACGAACGGCCGCCGCCGCGGAACAGATTGACCTTGGCTGGGCCGTGGCGGGCGCTGCCGGTGCCCTTCTGCCGGTACATCTTCTTGCCGGTCCGGTTGATGTCGGCGCGGTTCTTAACCGCGTGGGTGCCGGCCCGGCGCTTGGCCAGCTGCCAGACCACGTAGCGGTGAATGAGGTCGGTGCGCGGCTCGAGCCCGAAAATTTCGTCGGAGAGTGTGACCGACTCGCCGGCGCTGCCGTCGAGCGACATGATCTTCATTTCCATGTCACGCACCCTCCTGCGCAGGCGCCTGGGCGTCGGCGGCCGGCGTCTCGGCCGCGGCATCCCGCAGGCGGAACTTGCCGGGCTTCGGCGCGTCCTTGGGCAACGCCTTCTTCACGGCGTCGCGCACCGTGATCCAGCCGCCCTTGCCGCCCGGGACCGCGCCCTCGACCAGGATGAGGCCGCGCTCGACATCGGTCTGCACCACCTTGAGATTGAGCGTGGTGATGCGGTCGACGCCCATGTGACCGGGCATCTTCTTGTTCTTGAAGGTCTTGCCCGGATCCTGACGGCCACCGGTCGACCCGATCGAGCGGTGCGAGACCGACACGCCGTGCGAGGCGCGCAGACCGCCGAAATTCCATCGCTTCATGCCGCCTGCGAAGCCCTTGCCGATCGACGTGCCGGTCACATCGACGAACTGGCCAACGACGAAGTGATCCGCCGTGATCTCAGCGCCGACCGGAATGAGGCCGGTCTCGTCGACACGGAATTCCGCAAGCTTCCGCTTGGGCTCGATCTTGGCCACGGCGAAATGGCCGCGCTCGGCCTTGGTCACGTTCTTCGGACGGCGGGTGCCGGAGCCGAGTTGAACCGCGACGTACCCGTTCTTGTCCTTGGTGCGGTGCGCGACGACTTGGCAATTCGCCAGCCGCAGCACCGTCACCGGCACATGTTCGCCGCCGTCCGTAAAGACACGGGTCATTCCGACTTTTTGGGCGATCACCCCGGAACGCATTGGCGTGGTCCTCGTCTTCCTGTTCCCGTACGGCTCAGAGCTTGATCTCGACGTCGACGCCGGCCGCGAGATCGAGCTTCATCAGCGCGTCTACGGTCTGCGGCGTCGGATCGACGATGTCGAGCAGCCGCTTGTGCGTGCGCATCTCGAACTGCTCGCGGCTCTTCTTGTCGATATGCGGCGAGCGGTTGACAGTGAATTTCTCGATCCTGGTCGGCAGCGGAATGGGCCCCCGCACCTGCGCACCGGTGCGCTTGGCGGTCGCCACGATCTCGCGCGTCGAGGTGTCGAGGATGCGGTGGTCGAACGCCTTGAGGCGGATCCTGATGTTCTGGCCGTTCATGTTCGTTTCTCTCACGTCACCCCGCGCTCGTCGCGGGCATCCACGTTTTCATTCGCGCGTTTGGATCCAAGACGTGGATGGCCGGGACAAAGCCCGGCCATGACGCCCTCTATCTTATTCCGTGATGCTGACCACCACGCCGGCGCCGACGGTCTTGCCGCCCTCACGGATGGCGAAGCGCTGCTTCTCCTCCATGGCGATCGGCGTGATCAGTTCGACGTCCATCGCGGCGTTGTCGCCCGGCATGATCATCTCGGTGCCTTCCGGCAACGTGCACTGACCGGTCACGTCGGTGGTCCGGAAGTAGAATTGCGGACGGTAGTTGTTGAAGAACGGCGTGTGACGGCCGCCCTCTTCCTTGGTGAGGATATAGGCCTCGGCCTTGAACTTCTTATGCGGCTTGACCGAGCCCGGCTTGCACAGCACCTGGCCGCGCTCGACATCGTCCTTGCCGACGCCGCGAAGCAGACAGCCGACATTGTCGCCCGCAACGCCCTCGTCGAGCAGCTTGCGGAACATCTCGACGCCCGTCACCACCGACTTCTTGGTGTCCTTCAGCCCGACGATCTCGACTTCCTCGCCGACCTTGATCTTGCCGCGCTCGATCCGCCCGGTCACCACCGTGCCGCGGCCCGAGATCGAGAACACGTCTTCGATCGGCATCAGGAACGGCTGGTCAATCGGACGCTCCGGCAGCGGCACCGCCTTGTCGAGCGCCTCGTACAGCTTCAGGATCGCCTCGTCGGCGAACTCGCCCTTCTCGCCGTTCAACGCCTTGATCGCCGCACCGCGGATCACCGGAAGCGTGTCGCCCGGGAACTGGTACTTCGACAAAAGCTCCCGCACCTCGAGCTCGACCAGGTCGAGCAGCTCCGGATCGTCGACCACGTCGACCTTATTGAGGAACACCACGATGTACGGCACGCCGACCTGGCGGGCCGAGAGAATGTGCTCGCGGGTCTGCGGCATCGGGCCGTCGGCAGCCGACACCACCAGGATCGCGCCGTCCATCTGCGCCGCGCCGGTGATCATGTTCTTGACGTAGTCGGCGTGGCCCGGGCAGTCGACGTGGGCGTAGTGACGATTGGCAGTGGAATATTCCACGTGGCTGGTCGCAATCGTCAGGATCTTGGTCGGGTCGCGGCGACCCTGACTCTCCGACGCCTTCGCCACCTGGTCATACGACACGAACGTCTTCGACCAGCCCTTGTCGGCCGAAACCTTGGTCAGCGCCGCCGTCAACGTCGTCTTGCCGTGATCGACATGCCCGATCGTCCCCACATTGCAATGCGGCTTGTTACGCTCGAATTTCTCTTTGGCCATGGGACTCTCTCCGTATTTCCGTAGTGCGTGACGTTCAGGCTCAGGCGAACTTCGCCTTGATCTCTTCGGCGACCGCCGAGGGGACCTGCTCGTAGTGATCGAACTGCATCGTGAAGTTGGCGCGCCCCTGAGACATGGAGCGCAGGTTGCTGACGTAACCGAACATGTTGGCGAGCGGTACCATCGCCACCACGACATTGGCGTTGCCCCGGCGTGTCCTGCCCTTGAATCTGGCCGCGCCGCGAGTTCAAGTCGCCGATGACCGAGCCGGTGTAGTCCTCGGGCGTCACCACCTCGACCTTCATGATCGGCTCGAGCAGCACCGGGCCGCCCTTCTGCAGGGCATCGCGCAGCGCCATGCGCGACGCGATCTCGAACGCGAGCGCCGAAGAGTCGACTTCGTGGTAGTTGCCGTCGATCAGCGCGGACCTTGAGATCGACTACCGGGAAGCCGGCGAGCACACCGGAGCCGAGCACCGATTCCAGGCCCTTCTCGACGCCCGGGATGTATTCCTTCGGCACGGAGCCGCCCACCACCTCGTTCTCGAACTCGAACCCGGTGCCCGGCGGCAGCGGCTCGGCGACGATCTTGACCTGCGGCGAACTGACCGGTACCGCCGGTCTGCTTCTTGTGCTGGTAGTCGACGGTGACCTGCCTGGTGATCTTCTCGCGATAGGCGACCTGCGGCGCGCCGATATTGGCTTCGACCTTGTAGGTGCGCTTGAGGATGTCGACCTTGATGTCGAGGTGAAGCTCGCCCATGCCCTTGAGGATGGTCTGGCCCGACTCCTGGTCGGTCGAGACGCGGAACGAGGGATCCTCGGCCACCAGCTTGGCGAGCGCGACGCCGAGCTTCTCCTGGTCGGCCTTCGACTTCGGCTCGATCGCGATCTCGATGACCGGATCGGGGAACTCCATCTTCTCCAGGATCACCGTCTTCTGCGAATCGCACAGCGTGTCGCCGGTGCGCACTTCCTTGAGGCCGACGAGCGCGACGATGTCGCCCGCGTAGGCTTCCTTGATGTCCTCGCGATTGTTGGCGTGCATCAGCAGCATGCGGCCGATGCGCTCCTTGCGTTCCTTGGTGGAGTTGATGACGCCGGTGCCGCTTTCGAGCGTGCCGGAATAGATGCGGCTGAAGGTGATGGTGCCGACGAACGGGTCGTCCATGATCTTGAAGGCGAGCATCGCCAGCGGCTCGGTGTCGGACGGCTTGCGCTCGACCTCGTTGCCCTTGCGGTCGATGCCCTTGATCGGCGGCACGTCGAGCGGCGACGGCAGGTAGTCGACGACTGCGTCGAGCAGCGGCTGCACGCCCTTGTTCTTGAAGGCGGAGCCGGCGAGCACCGGAAAGAACGCGCCGGTGATGACGGCCTTGCGGATCAGCTTCTTGAGCGTCGCCTCGTCGGGCTCCTTGCCGTCGAGATAGGCGCTCATGGCGTCGTCGTCGAGCTCGACCGCGGCCTCGACCAGCTTCTCGCGGTATTCCTTGGCCTGCTCGACCATGTCGGCGGGAATGTCGACGTCGTGATACTTGGCGCCCAGGGACTCGTCGTCCCAGATCACGCCCTTCATGCGGACGAGGTCGACGATGCCCTTGAAGTTCTGCTCGGCGCCGATCGGCAGCTGAATCGCGACCGGCTTGGCGCCGAGGCGATCGACGATGTCCTTGAGGCACTGGAAGAAGTCGGCGCCGATCTTGTCCATCTTGTTGGCGAAGACGATGCGCGGGACCTTGTACTTGTCGCCCTGGCGCCAGACCGTCTCGGTCTGCGGCTCCACGCCCTGGTTGCTATCGAGCACGCACACCGCGCCGTCGAGCACGCGCAGCGAGCGCTCCACCTCGATGGTGAAGTCGACGTGACCGGGGGTGTCGATGATGTTGAGGCGCTTGCCGTTCCAGAACGCGGTGGTCGCGGCCGACGTGATGGTGATGCCGCGCTCCTGCTCCTGCTCCATGAAGTCCATGGTCGCGGCGCCGTCGTGCACCTCGCCGATCTTGTGGCTCTTGCCGGTGTAATAGAGGATCCGCTCGGTCGTCGTCGTCTTGCCGGCATCGATGTGGGCCATGATGCCGAAGTTGCGGTAGTCCTCGATCGGGTGCGTGCGGGGCATGCAGATTCGTCCTTGTTCTCTCAGGTCCGCCCTCACCAGCGATAGTGCGAGAACGCCCGGTTGGCTTCCGCCATGCGGTGCGTGTCTTCGCGCTTCTTGACGGCGTTTCCCCGGTTGTTGGATGCGTCGAGCAGCTCGGCCGAGAGCCGCTCCGTCATCGTCTTTTCGTTGCGGTCGCGCGCGGCCGAGATGATCCAGCGGATGCCGAGCGCCTGCCGCCGGGTGCGTGCGCACCTCGACCGGCACCTGGTAGGTGGCGCCGCCGACGCGCCGCGAGCGCACCTCGATCGTCGGCATGACGTTGTCGAGCGCCTGCTGGAATACGCCGACCGGATTCTGCTTGGTCTTGCCCTCGATGATGTCGAGCGCACCGTAGACGATGTTCTCCGCCACCGACTTCTTGCCGGCGTGCATGATCGAGTTCATGAACTTCGAGATCACGATGTTCCCGAATTTCGGGTCCGGGTTGATCTCACGTTTCTCGGCGCTATGACGACGGGACATCGCGTCTAAGTCTCTCTCGATCTCGATCTAAATATACCAAACGGCCCGATCACTTGGGCCGTTTTGCTCCGTACTTCGACCGGCGCTGCTTGCGGTTCTTGACGCCCTGGGTGTCGAGCACGCCGCGCAGGATGTGGTAGCGCACGCCGGGCAGATCCTTGACGCGGCCGCCGCGGATCATCACCACCGAGTGCTCCTGCAGGTTATGGCCCTCGCCCGGGATGTAGCCGATGACCTCGAAGCCGTTGGTGAGACGCACCTTGGCGACCTTGCGCAGCGCCGAGTTCGGCTTCTTCGGCGTCGTCGTGTAGACGCGTGTGCAGACGCCGCGCTTCTGCGGCGACTGCTGCAGCGCCGGCACCTTCTTCTTCGCGTGCTGCACGACCCGCGGCTTGCGGATCAGCTGATTGATCGGTCGGCATCGCGTTCCTTCCTGCGACGCGCACGGAAACCGGCTCCGATGCGCAAACTTCTTTCCAGCACGCAAAACGGAGGAGCGCCATTCCGCTCCCGGCGCGGTAGGCGCTCTCCCGTTCACAGAGGACCGCCCCGCGCGCAAGCACGAAGCGGTCATGCACTTCTCATCTGACAGTCGTCAGAGGCAGCGTTTGAGCTTCATCCCTCGAGGCCTGTGAGCCCCTCCGCAGCCAAAGAGATTTGAATGATCTCAATGGTTTAGCGGATACGGGCACGCCGTTCCGAGCAAGCGAAGCTCACCGCCTGCCGAAAAGTGGGCGGTATGTATCGGCGGGGGACGGCGAAGTCAAGGCGCAAAGGGCCGAAACATCGAGGGTTTTTGGGCATCCCGCCTCGCCGCGGGCCGATCGCGGCCTCGCCGCGGCACCTGTTTAGCGCAACTCCGGCGGCTACTTCTTCTCCAGGATCGCGGCGATCGCCTTGACCTGGTTGCGGGCGTAGACCGGCAGTCCGGCGCTGATCGAATTGCCGGTGTTGAACGAGCTCTTGCCGGCCAGCACCTGCGCCGGCACCAGGTTTCGCAGCACCGGCACCTTGCTGTATTCCTTCTTCTTGCCGAGCAGGCTCGATTCCACGCCGAGCGCCATGAACACCGTCACGACCGTCTGGTTGGCGTCGCTCGGGATGGCTGCTGGAAGACCGCCAGAAGCTTGCCGAACTGCATCACCTGGTTGACGTAGAAGATGGTCTGCTCGAGCGCGCCGACCGGCGGAGTGTCGAGCCCGGTCAGGGACGCAAGCCCCATCTCGGTCGACCTCGGCCGGCGACCGCAGCGTGAGCTCGCTCTCGAATTCGAGGTAGTCGGCGATTGCTGCTTCGAGCCTCTCGCGGATCTTGTTGGCGATCTGGATGCCGAGCGGCAGCTTGCCCTCGAACTGGTAGCGCGAGTGGATGCAGATCGCGAGCGGCCGCGCCTCGCACCAGCGCCGCAGCGGATGCTGGTTGTGGACGGCGCGCGGGTCCTTCGGCGACACCGCCTCGGCCGACGTGATCAGCCGATGCTTGATCGCCGGATCGATGCGCTCGATGAACGGCAGCGTGACGAGGCTCGCAAGGTCGATCGTGTCAGGCGCGCGGGCGAGCGCAAAGCGCGCCGCCGCCACGTACATGTGCAGCTTTTCCTTGAAGCGCTTGCGCACGCCGTCGACGGTGATCTCGACCATCGGCTCGACGTAGCTCGGATACGGCGACAGGAACTGCTTCTGCACCGGCTTGGCCTGCGCCCAGTCCTCGAACCGGATCAGGCCAGCATCGGGATCGATCAGTTTCGTCGGCTGGCCGGTCGAGAAAGACGATGGTCTTCGGCTTGAGCTGGTCGACCGCCAGCCCGGTGAGCGCGGTGACGTCCGCGATCTTGAACTCCTGCGCCGAGACCGGCGCTGTCGCGGAGCGAAGGCGAGCGCCGCCAGCGCAAGGAGCAAGGCGGCAGGCTTGTTGCACGGCATCAGTGTTGCCTCTCAGAAATCGGCGGAAGCCCCAGAAAAAGTTCGGATCGCTGCGTTGCGGTTGCGCGTCTGCGCCCGTTGCGCCCGCGGGTCGCGACGGTACTGGCCGTAGCCTGGATTCGTACGGCCGCACATCGCTCACGCGGCACAGGACGGCCGTAGCCGTCGTTGTAGTACGTCACCGGCGCTGGTCGGATAGCGAAGATGTGACTGGAACGCAGCCGAACGGATTGGGCGCCATCGAGTAGTAGCTCGCCGTAGCTCTCACGCGACACCAGCAGATACTGGGTATCGACGACCTGGCCGGTGCGGTCGATGCGGAAGCACTCGGTAATGCCGCGCCGGGCCTGATTCTGGTTCTGGTAGGGGTCGCCATACTCGTTGTCGAGCGCGACGGTGGTGCAGGTCAGCTGGCGCTTCGCCTCGGGCGACGGCGGCGCCAGCGCGGTCTTCGGCGCAAGATGGGCCCACACCGCCTGCATGATCGGCTCGAAGATCGGCACCGCGATGCTGCCGCCGGTGGCGCCGCCGCCGAGCGTGCGCCGCTTGCCGCTCGGCGTTGTCGTAGCCGACCCAGACCGCGACGGTGACGTCGTTGGTGAAGCCCGACGAACCAGGCGTCGTTCTCGTCGTCGGAGGTGCCGGTCTTGCCGGCGACAAACGGCGCGAGACCGCGCGATCGAGCGCGCCGTGCCGCGCGCCAGCACGCCCTGCATCATGGTCTTGAGCTGATAGAACGCGGCGCGGTCGACCGAGCCGATACGGTGGCCGTGACTTCGGCATCGTGGCGATAGACGATCAGGCCGTTGCGCTCGATCGAATCGACCACGTGCGGCGCCGGCCGCACGCCTTCGTTGGCGATCGCCGCGTAGAAGGCCGCGAGGTCGATCGGCCGCACCGGCTGCGCGCCGAGCACGAACGGGTAATAGCGCACGCATTCCGGTAGATCTGCGCCTCCAGCGCGAGCGCGCAGAAGCGTTCGAGGCTCGCTTCCGGCGTTTCTCTCGATGCCGCCGTCGAGCAGGTGAACGGTCGCGAGATTGCGCGAGTTCTCCAGCGCGCGGCGCAGCGTCAGGACGCCGCCCCCGCCGCCGTCGTAGTTCTTCGGCGTCCAGTAGTCCTGCTCGCGGATCGCGGCCGCGCCCGCGCCGATCGGCGGCAGCGTGATCGGCTCGTCGCTGACCAGCGTGTTCGGCTGCAGGCCCGCCGCAGCGCCGCCAGATAGCTCAGCGGCTTGATCGCCGAGCCCGGGCTGGCGCTGCGCCTGGGTGGCGCGGTTGAGCTGGCTCAGCGGATAGGAGAAGCCGCCGGTCATCGCCAGGATGCGGCCGGTCTTGTTCTCCAGGACCACCACCGTGCCCTGCACCACCGGCCGCACCCGCAGTTCGGCGCGCGCGGCGGCTTTGCCCTTGCCTTCGGTCACGCGCACGAGCACCACGTCGTGAGCGCGAGCTTGCGCTTGCGCGGTCGCGCCGTCGACCGAGAGCGGCAGGATGCGACCATCGGCCAGGCCGACGCGCCAGGCCTCGCTCTTCTTGCCGGTCGGCTTCTCGACCACGATCGCCGGCGTCCAGTGCACGTCGTAGAGCGGCAGCCGGGCGGTCGCGAGCGCCTGCTGCCAGGCCGGCCGCTTGTCGGCCGCCTTCTTGCGGTCGGCCTCGATGCGCCGGATCGCCTTGGCGAGATTGGCCTCGGGCGCCACGAATCGGCAGCGCGGCCGGCGCTGCGCTCGTAGCGCGACAGGCCCTCCTGCAGCGTCTGCTCCACGACGCGCTGCAATTGCGGACGTTGATGGTCGAGCGCACCGTGTAGGAGTTGGCGGTGATGCCTTCGAGCCCGGCCAGCGTCTTGGCTTCGCGCGCGACCTGATCGACGAAATGGAAGCCGAAGTCGCGCCGCGGCCGCTCGTAGGCGATCAGCGCCGGCAGCGGCACGGCAGCGCCCTGCCGGCTCTGCTCCTGCGTGATGGCGCCGTCCTCCTGCATGCGGCTCAGCACATAGGCGAGCCGCTCCTGGGCGCGTCCGGGATGGCGGTCGGGATTGTAGATAGTTCGGCCCCTTGGTCAGGCCGGCGAGCAGCGCGCCTTCGTCCAGCGTCAGCTCCTTGGCGGACTTGCCGAAATAGCTGCGGGCCGCCATCTCGATGCCCCAGGAGCCGCGGCCGAGATAGACGAAGTTGAGATAGAGCTCGAGGATCTCCGCCTTGCTCAGCGCGCTGCTCGAGCCGCGATCGCCACGATCATCTCGCGGATCTTGCGCTCATAGGTCAGGTCGTCGCCGACCAGCAGGTTCTTCACCACCTGCTGGGTGATGGTGGAGCCGCCCTGCGGCCGGCCGGAACTGGCGAGGTTGCCGATGAAGGCGCGGATCAGGCCGCGCTCGTCGATGCCCTTGTGCTGGTAGAAGCGCTTGTCCTCGGCGGCGATGAACGCCTTCTGCACATGCTCGCGGAATGTCGGCGAGCGGCACCCAGACGCGGCGCTGGTTCTCCTCGAACACCTCGGCGAAGCGCTCGCCCTTGCCGTCGAGCACGACGCTGGCGCCCGGCAGCTTGAGGCCCTTGAGCTTGTTGTGATCCGGCAGGTCGGCGGCCGCCTTGTTGTAGAAGTCGATGACGTCGCCGAGATCGACCGCCGGCTTCGGCGACCTTCTCGTTCTTGCAGAACTGCCGGTAGGCGACGTGTGCAGATCGGCAAAGTTGATGCCGCGGAACGCCTTGATCTCGCCGGTCATCGCCTGCGGATCGTCCATCGCCGTGGCGATGAGCTCGTCGAGGTTGATGTCCTCGATGTCGAAGGCCTTGCGCATGTGCGTGCAGCCGGCGCTGCAGCAGCTCGGCGCACCTCCGGCTGGTCGCGCGTGCGGTCGAACTGCGTCTTCACCGCGTCCGGCGCGGTCGTGACCTGACTGAGCGCCAGCGCCGTCGCGAAGATCTTGACGAGGAGCGTTTCCATCGGCTGCGAGCGGCTCGATCGAGGTGCGAGGACCAGCGCTTTGCCCGTAAGTCGACCGTAACAAAATGGCTTTTTGCGGTGCCCGATCCCTTCGCAGCATTTTTCGGCGGCGCTGCGTCGTCGCGGCAACAGGCGGCGAATCGCCCGCCTACGATCCTCCAAAGTCCTTTACCGAGCGGAAATATCCCTTTGAAATTGCCGCCAGGAATGGCGGTCGCAGCCGCGCCTGCAGGGGCCGCCAACGAAAAGGCCGCCCCAGCGGGCGGCCTTGATCGTGGCGGATTGGTGCGCGCGGCCGCTCATTCCGCCGCCGGCAGTTGCGCCGGCTCCTCGGCCTTGGCCTTCTCGGCCGCGTCGGCGGCCTCCGCGGCCGCCGCCTTGGCGGCGGCATCCTTCTCGCGCTCCTCGAGGATGAGCGCGTCGCGCTTGCCGGCGACCTCGCGCAGCCCGTTCATCATGGCGCCGGTTCCCGCCGGGATCAGGCGGCCGACGATGACGTTCTCCTTGAGGCCGTCGAGCGTGTCGACCTTGCCGTTGACCGCAGCCTCGGTGAGCACGCGCGTGGTCTCCTGGAACGACGCCGCCGAGATGAACGAGCGTGGTCTGCAGCGAGGCCTTGGTGATGCCGAGCAGCACCGGGTGGCCGGTCGCGGGCTTCTTGCCTTCGTCCTCCGCCCGCGACGTTGATCTCGTCCATCTCGATCCTGTCGATCTGCTCGCCCTGGATCAGGTCGGTCTCGCCGGCATCGTCGATCTCGACCTTCTGCAGCATCTGGCGGACGATCACCTCGATGTGCTTGTCGTTGATCGCCACGCCCTGCAGCCGATAGACGTCCTGGATCTCGTTGACCAGGTAGGCGGCGAGCTCCTCGACGCCCTTGATCGCCAGGATGTCGTGCGGGGCGGGATTGCCCTCGACGATGAAGTCGCCCTTCTCGATCGACGTCGCCGTCCTGCAGGTGGATGTGCTTGCCCTTCGGGATCAGGTACTCCTTCGGCTCCTCGTCCTTGTCGTTCGGCTCGATGATGATGCGACGCTTGTTCTTGTAGTCGCTTGCCGAAGCGGATGGTGCCGGAGGTCTCGGCGATGATCGCCGCCTCCTTCGGCCGCCGCGCCTCGAACAGCTCCGCCACCCGCGGCAGACCGCCGGTGATGTCGCGGGTCTTGGCGCTCTCGGTCGGGATACGGGCGATGACGTCGCCGGCCTTCACCTGCGCGCCCGGATCGACCGAGATGATGGCGTCGACGGCGAGCAGGTAGCGCGCCTCGCCGCCGCGGGCGAGCTTGAGCATCTTGCCGGCCTTGTCCTTGATCACGATCGACGGCCGCAGGTCCTGCTGGCCGCGGGCGGACCGGTGCGCCAGTCGATGACCACGCGCTTGGCGATGCCGGTCGATTCGTCGAGCGTCTCCGACATCGACTGACCCTCGACCAGGTCCTCGAAGGCGATCGTGCCCTCGACCTCGGTGAGGATCGGCCGCGTGTACGGATCCCACTCGGCGATGCGCTGGCCGCGCTTGATCTTGTCGCCCTCGTCGATCAGCATCCGGGCGCCGTACTGGATACGGTGCACGGCGCGCTCGGTGCCGTCCGGATCGAGCACCGCGACCACCATGTTGCGGACCATGGCGACCGTTCTGGCCGTCCGAGTTCTTCACGATGTTCTTGTTCTTGATCTTGATCGTGCCGTCGAAGTTCGACTCGATGAACGACTGCTCGGAGATCTGCGCCGCGCCGCCGATGTGGAACGTGCGCATGGTGAGCTGGGTGCCGGGCTCGCCGATCGACTGCGCGGCGATGACGCCCACCGCCTCGCCCATGTTGACCGGGCGTGCCGCGGGCGAGATCGCGCCCGTAGCAGGTGGCGCAGCAGCCGTTGGTCGGTCTCGCAGGTGAGCACCGAGCGGATGCGCAGCTCCTGCACGCCGGCCGCCATGATCGCCTCGACGTGCGGCTCCTCGAGCAGCGTGCCGTTCTTGACCACGACCTTGTGCGAGGACGGATCGCGCACGTCCTCGGCCGTGGTGCGGCCCAGGATGCGGCTGGCGAGCGACGCCACCACGGTGCCGGCATCGATGATGGCCCGCACCTTGATGCCGGCCGTCGGTGCCGCAGTCCACCGTCGTGATGATGCAGTCCTGCGCCACGTCGACCAGACGCCGCGTGAGGTAGCCCGAGTTGGCGGTCTTGAGCGCGGTGTCGGCCAGGCCCTTGCGGGCGCCGTGGGTCGAGTTGAAGTACTCGAGCACGGACAGCCCTTCCTTGAAGTTCGAGATGATCGGGCGTCTCGATGATCTCGCCCGACGGCTTGGCCATCAGGCCGCGCATGCCGGCGAGCTGACGCATCTGCGCGGGCGAGCCGCGCGCGCCGGAATGCGCCATCATGTAGATCGAGTTGACCTGCGCCTCGCGCCGGCCCTCGACCTTCTTCCACCGAGGAGATTTCGCTTCATCATCTCGTCGGCGATCTGGTCGGTGGCCTTCGACCAGGCGTCGACCACCTTGTTGTACTTCTCGCCCTGGGTGATCAGGCCGTCGTTGTATTGCTGCTCGAATTCCTTGGCGTCGTTGCGGGTCTTCTCGATGATCTTCCACTTCGAGCTCGGCACCACCATGTCGTCCTTGCCGAACGAGATGCCGGCCTTGAACGCGTGGTGGAAGCCGAGCGCCATGATCCGGTCGCAGAAGATCACCGTCTCCTTCTGCCCGCAGTGGCGGTAGACCTGATCGATCATGCTGGAGATTTCCCGCTTGGTCATGAGCTTGTTCACGACGTCGAAGGGAATCTTCGAGCTCTTCGGCAGCACGTGGCCGAGCATCACGCGGCCCGGCGTGGTGTCGAACCACTGCGTGTAGTGACTTGCCCTTCTCGTCCAGTGCCGATCCAGCGGTACTTGATCTTGGTGTGCAGATCGATCACCTTGGCGTGGAGCGCGTGCTCGATCTCGGCCATGTCGCCGAACACCTTCGGCTGCTTCTCGCTCTGGCCGTCCTCGCGCATGATCGAGAGGTAGTAGAGGCCGAGCACGATGTCCTGCGACGGCACGATGATCGGCGAGCCGTTGGCGGGGTGCAGGATGTTGTTGGTCGACATCATCAGCACGCGTGCCTCGAGCTGCGCTTCGAGCGACAGCGGGACGTGCACGGCCATCTGGTCGCCGTCGAAGTCGGCGTTGAACGCGGCGCACACCAGCGGGTGAAGCTGGATCGCCTTGCCCTCGATCAGTACCGGCTCGAACGCCTGGATGCCGAGGCGATGCAGGGTCGGCGCGCGGTTGAGCAGCACCGGATGCTCGCGGATCACCTCGTCGAGGATGTCCCAGACCTCGGGCTTCTCCTTCTCGACCAGCTTCTTCGCCTGCTTCACCGTGGTCGACAGGCCCTTGGCGTCGAGCCGCGAGTAGATGAACGGCTTGAACAGTTCGAGCGCCATCTTCTTCGGCAGGCCGCACTGGTGCAGCTTGAGCTCGGGACCGACCACGATCACCGAACGGCCGGAATAGTCGACACGCTTGCCGAGCAGGTTCTGGCGGAAGCGGCCCTGCTTGCCCTTGAGCATGTCGGCCAGCGACTTCAACGGCCGCTTGTTGGCGCCGGTGATGACGCGGCCGCGGCGGCCGTTGTCGAACAGCGCGTCGACCGCCTCCTGCAGCATGCGCTTCTCGTTGCGGATGATGATGTCAGGCGCGCGCAGCTCGATCAGCCGCTTCAGGCGGTTGTTACGGTTGATGACGCGACGGTACAGGTCGTTGAGGTCGGAGGTGGCAAAGCGACCACCATCGAGCGGAACAAGCGGCCGCAAGTCCGGCGGGATGACCGGCACCTGGGTCAGGATCATCCATTCCGGACGGTTGCCGGACTGCTGGAACGCCTCGACGATCTTGAGCCGCTTGGCGAGCTTCTTCTTCTTGGCGTCGGAATCCGAGCCGGCGATCTCGGCGCGCAGGTCGGCCTGCATCTTGTCGAGATCGAGCGCCTTGAGCATCTCGCGGATCGCTTCGGCGCCGATCAGTGCGGTGAAGCTGTCCGCGCCGTAGAGCTCCTGCGCCTTGAGGTACTCGTCCTCGGACAGAAGCTGGCGGTCTTCGAGCGCGGTCAGGCCCGGCTCGATCACCACGTAGTACTCGAAGTAGAGAATGCGCTCGAGGTCCTTGAGCGTCATGTCGAGCAGGAGCCCGATGCGCGACGGCAGCGACTTCAGGAACCAGATGTGCGCGACCGGCGCGGCCAGCTCGATGTGGCCCATGCGCTCGCGCCGCACGCGCGAAAGCGTGACCTCGACCGAGCACTTCTCGCAGATGATGCCCTTGTACTTCATCCGCTTGTACTTGCCGCACAAGCACTCGTAGTCCTTGATCGGCCCGAAGATGCGCGCGCAGAACAGGCCGTCGCGCTCGGGCTTGAAGGTGCGGTAGTTGATCGTCTCCGGCTTCTTGATCTCGCCGTACGACCACGACAAATCTTTTCCGGGCTCGCGATCGAAATCCGGATCTGGTCGAAGACCTGAGCCGGCACCTGCGGGCTGAAAAAATTCATGATTTCTTAATTCATCGTCTTCTCCTTGACCGGGGCCTCGAGTCCCGAACGCGGCGTTCCGCTGGTTCAGGACCCATGGTCCGCCGAAAAATCTTCAGGTCCGGGTCAGCAGCGCACCCTTTCGCGGTGCGCTGCGCCCGGAATACGCACGGTGTTACTCTGCCGCCTCGGCGGCGTCGCCGCCCGGCCGCGACTGCTTGGAGTTGTGCAGGTCGACGTTGAGGCCGAGCGAACGCATCTCCTTGACCAGCACGTTGAACGATTCCGGAATACCGGCCTCGAACGTGTCGTCGCCGCGCACGATCGCTTCGTACACCTTGGTGCGGCCGGCGACGTCGTCCGACTTCACGGTCAGCATCTCCTGCAGCGTGTAGGCGGCGCCGTAAGCTTCGAGCGCCCACACCTCCATTTCGCCGAAGCGCTGGCCGCCGAACTGCGCCTTGCCGCCCAGCGGCTGCTGGGTGACGAGCGAGTACGGGCCGATCGACCGGGCGTGGATCTTGTCGTCCACGAGATGGTGGAGCTTGAGCATGTAGATGTAGCCCACCGTCACCTTGCGATCGAACGCTTCGCCGGTACGGCCGTCGAACAGCGTCACCTGGCCCGAATGGTCGAGGCCGGCGAGATCGAGCATGTGCTCGATGTCGGCTTCCTTCGCGCCATCGAACACCGGGGTCGCGATCGGCACGCCGTGCCGAAGATTGCTGCCCAGTTCGACGAGATCCTTTTCGCCGAGCGACTTGATGGTGTCGTCGTCGCCATAGACCTTCTTGAGGATCTCCTTGAGCGGCTTGGTGTCGTGCTTGGCATTGTAGAGGTCGACCGCCTGCCCGATCTTCAAGCCCAGTCCGGCGCATGCCCAGCCGAGATGGGTCTCGAGAATCTGCCCGACGTTCATGCGCGAGGGCACACCCAGAGGATTCAGCACGATGTCGGCGTGAACGCCGTCCTCGAGGAACGGCATGTCCTCGATCGGCACGATCTTCGACACCACGCCCTTGTTGCCGTGGCGGCCGGCCATCTTGTCGCCGGGCTGGATCTTGCGCTTCACCGCCACGAAGACCTTGACCATCTTCATGACGCCCGGCGGCAGTTCGTCGCCGCGCTGCAGCTTTTCGACCTTGTCGAGGAAGCGCTGCTCCAGACCCTTCTTCGACTCGTCGTACTGCTTACGGATGGCTTCGATCTCGGCCATCAGCTTGTCGTTCGGCGAGGCGAACAGCCACCATTGCGAGCGCGGATACTCTTCGAGCACCGTGCGGGTGATCTTGAAGTCCTTCTTGAAGCCCTTCGGGCCCGCGATGCCCTGCCGGCCTTCCAGAAGTTCCGCCAGACGGCCGTAGACGTTGCGATCGAGGATCGCCTGCTCGTCGTCGCGGTCCTTGGCGAGCCGCTCGATTTCCTCGCGCTCGATCGCGAGCGCGCGCTCGTCCTTCTCGACGCCGTGGCGATTGAACACCCGCACCTCGACGACGGTGCCCTGCACGCCCGGCGGGACGCGCAGCGACGTGTCGCGCACGTCGGAGGCCTTCTCGCCGAAGATCGCGCGCAGAAGCTTCTCTTCAGGCGTCATCGGGCTTTCGCCCTTCGGCGTGATCTTGCCGCACAGGATGTCGCCTGCGCGCACCTCGGCGCCGATGTAGACGATGCCGGCTTCGTCGAGGTTCTTCAGCGCTTCTTCCGATACGTTCGGAATGTCGCGCGTGATCTCCTCGGGGCCGAGCTTAGTGTCGCGCGCCATCACCTCGAATTCCTCGATGTGGATCGAGGTGAAGACGTCGTCCTTGACGATCCGCTCGGAGAGCAGGATCGAATCTTCGAAGTTGTAGCCGTTCCACGGCATGAACGCGACGAGCACGTTCCGCCCGAGCGCGAGCTCGCCGAGTTCGGTCGACGGACCGTCGGCGATGATGTCGCCCTTCTTGACCTGATCGCCTACCTTCACCAGCGGCCGCTGGTTGATGCAGGTGTTCTGGTTCGAGCGCTGGAACTTCATCAACCGGTAGATATCGACGCCCGGCTTGGTCGGGTCGGCCTCTTCGGTCGCCCGCACGACGATACGGGTCGCGTCGACCTGGTCGATGATGCCGGTGCGGCGCGCCGCGATCGAGGCGCCCGAGTCGCGGGCCACCACGCCTTCCATGCCGGTGCCGACGAACGGCGCCTCGGCGCGAACCAGCGGCACCGCCTGGCGCTGCATGTTCGAGCCCATCAGCGCGCGGTTGGCGTCGTCGTTCTCCAGGAACGGGATGAGCGCGGCCGCCACCGACACGAGTTGCTTGGGCGAAACGTCCATGAAGTCGACTTTGTCCCGCGCCACCGGGAGCACGTCGCCGGCATGCCGGCAGATGATCATGTCCTCGGTGAAGCGGCCGCGATTGTCGATCGGCACGTTCGCCTGCGCGACGGTGTAGCGCCCCTCCTCCATGGCGGAGAGATAGATCACCTCGTCGGTCACCCGGCCGTCCTTGACCTTGCGGTACGGCGTCTCGACGAAGCCATACTTGTTCACCCGCGCGTAGGTCGCGAGCGAATTGATCAGGCCGATGTTCGGACCTTCCGGCGTCTCGATCGGGCAGATGCGGCCGTAATGCGTCGGGTGCACGTCGCGCACCTCGAAGCCAGCCCTTTCGCGAGTAAGACCGCCCGGCCCGAGCGCCGACAGTCGACGCTTATGGGTGATCTCGGACAGCGGGTTGGTCTGGTCCATGAACTGCGAGAGCTGCGACGAGCCGAAGAACTCGCGCACAGCGGCCGCCGCCGGCTTGGCGTTGATCAGATCCTGCGGCATGACGGTGTCGATATCGACCGACGACATGCGCTCCTTGATCGCACGCTCCATGCGCAGGAGGCCGATGCGGTACTGGTTCTCCATCAGCTCGCCGACCGAGCGCACCCGGCGATTGCCGAGATGGTCGATATCGTCGATCTCGCCTTTGCCGTCGCGCAGATCGAGCAGCGTGCGGATCACCGCGAGGATGTCGTCCTTGCGCAGCACCCGCATGGTGTCGGGTGCGTCGAGGTCGAGCCGCATGTTCATCTTGACCCGGCCGACCGCCGAGAGGTCGTAACGCTCCGAATCGAAGAACAGCGAGTTGAACATTCCCTGCGCGGTGTCGAGCGTTGGCGGCTCGCCGGGCCGCATCACCCGGTAGATGTCGAACAGCGCATCCTCGCGCGTCATGTTCTTGTCGACGGCGAGCGTGTTGCGGATGTAGGGGCCGACGTTGACGTGATCGATGTCGAGCAGCGGCAGTTCCTTGTAGCCCTCCTCGATCAGCACCTTGAGGTTCTTCTCGGTGATCTCCTCGCCGGCTTCGGCAAAGATCTCACCGGTCTTCGGGTTGACCAGGTCTTCGGCGAGATAGTGACCGACCAGTTCCTGATCGGTCATGCGCAGGGCCTTGAGCCCCTTCTCGGCAAGCTGACGCGCCTGCCGGACGGTGAGCTTCTTGCCCGCTTCGAGCACGACCTTGTTGCTGTCGGCGTCGACCAGGTCGTTGACCGCCTTGTAGCCGCGGAAGCGCGTGGCGTCGAACGGCACGCGCCAGCCATCCTTGTGCCGCTTGTACGGCACCTGCTTGTAGAAGGTGTTGAGGATCTCCTCGCCGTCCATGCCGAGCGCAAACAACAGCGACGTCACCGGAATCTTTCGGCGCCGATCGATGCGCGCATGCACGATGTCCTTGGCGTCGAACTCGATGTCGAGCCAGGAGCCGCGATACGGGATGATACGCGCGGCGAACAGGAGCTTGCCCGACGAGTGGGTCTTGCCCTTGTCGTGGTCGAAGAACACGCCCGGCGAACGGTGCATCTGCGAGACGATGACGCGCTCGGTGCCGTTGACGATGAACGTGCCGTTATTAGTCATGAGCGGGATGTCGCCCATGTAGACATCCTGCTCCTTGATGTCCTTGACCGACTTCGCGCCCGTCTCCTCGTCGATATCGAACACGATGAGGCGCAGCGTCACCTTCAGCGGCGCCGCGTAGGTCATGCCGCGCTGTCGGCACTCGTCGACGTCATACTTCGGCGGCTCGAACTCGTACTTGACGAATTCGAGCATTGAGCTGTTCGAGAAATCACTGATCGGGAAGACCGACTTGAAGACGGCCTGCAGCCCCTCGTCGGGCCGGCCGCCGACCGGTTCCTTCACCAGCAGGAATTGGTCATAGGATGCCTTCTGAACCTCGATGAGGTTCGGCATCTCCGCGACTTCCTGAATTTTTCCGAAAAATTTCCTAACGCGCTTGCGACCTGTAAACGTCTGCGCTGCCATCTCGCCTCTCTCTGTCGAACCGCCGGGCCGGGACGACTCTCCGGAAGGCCGCAATCCATCGCGACCGTCAGGACAGGCGTCGGGGCGCCGAACATGCGTTCGGTCTGGCGCATGCCAAACCGCCGAATCCCTGCTGCTTCTGCGAACAAGGAACAAATATGAGCGATTCCGGAGGAAATCCCCCCGGAACCGCTAAATCTGTCATCACACTTACTTGAGTTCCACCTTGGCGCCGACCTTCTCAAGGGCGGCCTTGGCCTTCTCGGCCTCGTCCTTGGTGACGCCTTCCTTGACCGCCTTGGGAGCGGCCTCGACCAGGTCCTTGGCCTCCTTGAGGCCGAGCGAGGTGAGGGCACGGACTTCCTTGATCACCTCGATCTTCTTGTCGCCGATCGCGGTCAGCATCACGGTGAACTCGGTCTTCTCCTCGACCGGAGCCGCGGCAGCAGCCGGGCCGGCTGCGACCGCGACCGCGGCAGCAGCTGAGACGCCCCACTTCTCTTCGAGCATCTTGGCGAGGTCGGCGGCCTCCAGCACCGTCAGGCTGGAGAGGTCGTTCACGATTTTCTGTAGATCAGCCATTGTCCTTGCGTCCTATTTCTTCAAAAACCAGTTGAGATTGCTGTCTCACGCCGCTTCGCTTTTCGAGGCGTAGGCCTGGATCACGCGAGCGACCTTCGCGGCTGGCGCATTGACGAGCTGGGCGATCTTGGTCGCCGGCGCCTGAACCAGGCCGACGATTTTCGCGCGCAATTCATCGAGCGACGGCAGCGACGCGAGCGCCTTGACGGCGTTCGGGTCGAGCGCGGTTTTCCCCATCGCTCCGCCGAGGATGACGAACTTCTCGTTCGCCTTGGCGAAGTCGGTGGCGACCTTCGGCGCAGCTATCGGATCGCCCGAATAGGCGATCAGTGTCGGTCCCTTGAGCAAGGGAACGATCACCGCTGCGTCGGTGCCTTCGAGAGCGATCTTGGCGAGACGGTTCTTCGCGACCTTCACGGTGGCGCCCGCCTGCTTCATCTGCTTCCGCAGGTTCTGCATCTGGGGCACCGTGAGGCCGGAGTAGTGGGCAACCACGACCACAGCGGTGCTCTTGAAGACACCGTTGAGGTTCGCGACAGCCTCCTTCTTAGCCGCTCGATCCACTGCAAGCTCTTTCCGGTTGGCGGCCCGCGATCAAATGCGGGAACGCCGGTTGCGACCAGTCGCCTCGCCTAAAATTCGTTCGAACTTGCAATCGAACAAACCAAGGCAGGACGACGCTTACTCCTGCCCCCCGTGCGCGGCCTTGGCCGTGCCGGGTTCTCGAGGTTCGAACCGGTCGCGGGGCTTTTGCCCCAAAACGGTTTTCCCCATCTGTGCGGGCTGGTGGATTAAGCCGGGTCGAACCCGGCGCCCGCAGTCTCGGACAGGCTTCACTTCCGAAACTGGCCGGAAGCCGCTGGCGTCAAAGGAAAATCGTAAACGGTTCCGGCTCCTTTCAGATTAATCCCGCAGGATGCCCAAAAGGAGTACGGTCCTAATTACCCTGATTTTCATAAGGCGCGCTGGGACGCGCCGATACCCGGGCCGGCACGCCCTGTCGCCTATTTAGCGACTTCTTCCCGTGTTGCCAAGGACAATGTGCAGAAATGTTGAGATCGGGGCCCTACCGGGCGTTTGCGCTCTGCGGCACTCCGTCGTTGATCACCTTGCGCCAAGTCTGATCCGGGTCGAAAGCCGTCATATTACCAGCGATCCCCAAGGTATTGGGCCCAAGGTCCTTCTCGTAGACCACCCCCTCCTGGTTGACGATAAAGGTCATCACGCCGGAGATGTCGTATTCCGCCGGGTACGCCACCAGAGCAAAGCCGCCGATCATGCGGCCGCGCACGATGTAATCCAGGGTGCCGCCCTTCGCGTTCGGTCCCTGCCGGGTCAGGACCTTGTAGTAGTAGCCATGAAACGGCTGCCTGCCGGCGCCGATGCGGTAGCCCTCCGCGCTGGCGCGTGCGACCAGTTCGCCGAGCGGGCTCGCGCCGCCGGCCTGCGCCGGCCAGTACAGGCCATCCTTCTTTCCCGGCCGGCTGACGATGCGTTGGGCGTACACCCCAACGCCGGTGCCGGTGCGATCCTGGTCGGCATACTCCTCTTGCGCATCGACATAGGCGCGGCACGCCTGGATCGCGCTCAGTTCGTTACGGCCAATCCGGCGCCGGAGCACCTCCTGACGTCCCGCAGCGGCATCAAAGCGCCAGATTTCGTTGCGGCGGACGAGCGGGATCGGGAACGGCCAGTCCCCTTCCCCGATCATCAGCGTGGCTTTGTCCGCGCCGTCCATCGTGATCCGATTCTTGGCCTCGTACGATTGCAGAAACCGCTTTCGGGTGGCGGCATCGGCCACCGGGTCGCCGGACGATGCGAGGTCGGCACCCTCGGTCCCCAGAACCCGCATGATCGCCCGGACATCTCCGGACTTCGCCGCCTCTGCCAGCGCCTTGCCGGCATCTTCCGGCTTCTGGAACAATTGCTGGGCGCCGGCCGCCGGCGCCATCACGCACAGCCAAACCGCCGCCAGCAGCCAAAGTCCAAGTCCGGAGCGGCGCACGATTGCAAACCGGCCTGCCGCAATACCTGCAAATGTCAACGTCATGATCGCCTCGAGATTGCGAGTTGTCCTGCCGGTTCAGCGGCGGCCGCGGCCCCCGCCGCCGTGCCGAGCGGCGCCGCCACCGGCGTAACTCTGCCGTCCGCGCTCGGAATGCGCCTGCGTAGCCCGGCCTGAATGGTGCTGATCGAACGCACCCTCGCGGGGACGGGTACCCGCGCCGCGATTGGCACCAGCACGCGGCGCCTCGCCGCGGTCCGGCCGCTCGCTGCGCTCCTGCGGGCGCTCCCGCTCGCCGTGATTGGAGCGGTCGCCAGGACGATCGCCGACTCCGGGCCGCCGGTCGCCGGCGTCGGGCCGGCGTTCTCCCGCGTCCGGCCGGCGGTCAGGATCGAGCACGCGCTCGCCGTCCCGGCCGCGGAAATCCTGGCGCACTTGCCGCCCGGCCTGCGCATCGGTCCGGGCGTACTTCTGCCGGACCGCATCGTTGTTGTACCGTACGCCGTGGCGATGGTCGGGGTTGTGTTCCCAGTTCGTGAGATTCGCGGTGTTGCGGTTGAAATTGTTGATGTTCACCGAGCGGTTCGACACCACGTTGATGTTGTGACCGGCCCAGTTGCAGTGGCCCCAGACTGCGTAACCTGCGGCAACTCCAGCACCGAACGCCACGCCCGCCGCCAATGCGCTCGCAGTGACGTAGCCGGGCGGCGGTGCGAAGTAGAGCGGCGGATAGGCCGGATAAGGCCAGCTGCCGTAGACCACCGCCGGCTGATAGTAGGGCACGTAGATTTCGGTCGGCGACGCCGGCTCGATGACGACGTAATCCTTCGAACCTTGGCTCTGGACGGTGACGGTCTGCTGGCTTGTCGACTCGAGCTTGCCATTGGCATTGGCGCGACTGCGCAGTCGCTGGATCGAATCCATCACGTCCGGCTGCTGCGCCAACACGGCGTCGCCGACATTCTGCGTCCAATCGAGCTTGTCGGACATCATCGCCAGCACGTTCGGGACCGAGACCAGCGACTTGACGCTATCGTCCCAGCTTTCCTTGGCGAGCGCCGAGGTGAGTGCGTCGCCCTTGAGGCCGCGATGCGATTTGGCCCAGCGGTCGGCCTGCACGACTTCGAGCGGATAGGTCGATGCCATCAAGAGCTGGGCGAGCAGCGGATCCGGATAAAGTGCGACCGGCGCCATCATCTGATCGAGCTGCTCGGCGGACAGACGCTGCTGATTCGACGCCGGCGTCTGTGCCATCGCCATGGACGACCACGTCCATAGCAGTGCGAGCATGATAAACCGCAATGGCCAAGCCATTATGCCAGCCTCCTCACCGTCTTCCCCCACTCGCTTCGTCTACCGCCGATGTTTGTCACGAATTTTTCAGATCGGGCGCGTTTCCTCGATCCGATCCGGCGCATGCTGTGCGGCGACATGCATCGATCGAACCGGAGCACAATCAACATAGATGAATTATGCCGCAATAGAGCATATGGGCATTTATACCCGCAACCGCCCGCCAACGGTTGCCGCGGCGCGATCGGGGCCGCTTGCCGCATCTGCTCCGCGTCGATTGGCCTGAGTTGAGGTATTGTGCCGCTCGGTGCACGATGCGAACGAAAAGGGAGGAAAATGTGACCGCGGTCGACCGAATTCGGACTACCCATGTCGGCAGCTTGGTGCGGCCGCCGAGGCTCGTCGAGTTCCTCAAGAAGATCGAGGCCGGGGAGCCTTACGACAAGGCCGCCTACGAAGCCTGCCTGCAAGAAGTTCGATCGAGGAAGTGGTCCGCAAACAGGTCGAAGCCGGCATCGACATCGTCAGCGATGGCGAATTCAGCAAAGGGCGAAACTGGGCATTTTACGTTCACGACCGTTTGAGCGGAGTTTCGACCCGCTCGGCGACCGCCGAAGAACTTGCAGACCCGATGGCCTCCGCCGGCGGCGGACAGGATCGTGCGGCCTTTCCGGAATTCTACGCCGAATACGACCGGCTTTCGGGCTTGGGCGCGCGGCTTGGCAAGCGCTTCGTGGTGAGTTCCGCCCTCACCTATTCGGACGCCCAGGTCAAACGCGACATCGCCAATCTCAAGTCCGCCGCCGCCAAGGCAAAGGCCAACGGCGCATTCCTGCCGGTGGTGGCGCCCGCCAGCGCACTGCCCGGCGCCAAAAACGAGCATTACTCCGACGAGAAGAGCCTGTTGTTTGCGCTCGCCGACTGCCTGCACCAGGAATACAAGGCCATCGTCGACGCAGGTCTCTATGTTCAGGTCGACGACGCCTTCCTGCCCTACATGCACGAGAAGATGGTTCCGCCGATGAGCGAGGCGCAGTACCGCGCCTGGGCGCAGATGCGCATTGACGCGCTCAACCACGCGCTCAAAGGCATTCCGCCCGAGCGTTCGCGCTATCACATCTGCTGGGGAAGCTGGAACGGACCGCACGCTTTCGACGTGCCGATGAAGGACATCGTCGATCTGCTGCTGCAGGTGAATGTCGGACAATACAGTTTCGAAGCCGCCAACCCGCGTCATGAGCACGAATGGACGGTCTGGCAGACCGCCAAGCTACCACCCGGCAAGGTGCTTATCCCCGGCGTCATCAGCCACGCCACCAACATCGTCGAGCATCCCGAACTGGTGGCGCAGCGACTTGTCCGCCTCGCCAACGTCGTCGGCCGCGACCGGGTGATGGGGGGCACCGACTGCGGCTTCGCGCAGAGTCCCTTTGCGCAGCGTGTGCACCCCTCGATCATGTGGGCGAAGCTTCGTTCGCTGGCGGAGGGCGCGAGGATCGCCAGCACGCAGCTATGGAGCAAGGCGGCCTGAAGAACCGCCCGAAGAGAAGAAAAACGTATCCGGAGGATACGTACTTCAACGGGAGGATGACATGCGAGTATTGATCGCGCTTGGCTGCACGCTGATCGCCTGGATGGCGCCGGCAACGGTCGCGCTTGCGCAATCTGACTACCCCTCGCGCCCGATCACGATCGTGGTACCGTTCCCGCCGGGCGGCAGTTCGGACACGGTAACGCGCCTGATCGCGCAAAAGATGGGCGAGAATCTCAAGACTAATATCCTGATCGACAATCGCGGCGGCGGCGGCGGCGTACCGGCGGCTGTGGCGTTCAAGCAAGCGCCACCCGACGGCTACTCCTTGTTCCTCGCCAACAACGGCCTGTTCGCGATCATGCCGGCGCTGACCGCCAACATTCAGTTCGACCCGGTCAAGGACTTCGCGCCGGTGACGCCGCTGTTCTCGTTCCCGAGCGTGCTGGTCGTGCCCGCCGGATCGCCGGCGAAAAGTGTCAAGGAGATGGTGGCGCTCTCCAAAGCGAAGGCGGGCGGCCTCAACTACGGCTCGCAAGGCGTCGGGTCGGGCGGTCACATCCTGGGCGAGATGCTTCGACAGGTCTCCGGCGTGCCGATGCAGCATGTGCCCTATCGCGGTGCCGGTCCGGCGGTGAACGACCTGGTCGCCGGCAACATCGACTTCCTGTTCAGTTCGTACGTGTCGGCGATCGGCCAGGTAGAAGCCGGCAAGCTGCGGGTGCTCGGCTGGACCGCGCTCAAGCGCTCGGCCGCGCTGCCGGATGTGCCGACGATGGCGGAGGCCGGCTTCGCGGGCACCGAGCTTGAAATCTGGCAAGGCATCGTCGGCCCGGTCAGCATGCCTGCCCCGCTCGTGAAACGGCTCAACGAGGAATTCATCAAGGCGGCGCAGGCGCCCGACGTCGTCAGCAAAGTGGCGGCGCAGGCGGTTGAAATCACCACCAGCACGCCCGAGGCGTTCGCGAAGCTGATCGCGTCCGATGTCGAACGCCTGGGCAAGATCATCCGCGACGCCGGGATCAAGGCGCAATAGGCGCAGGCAGGCGGCGGCACGCCGGGCGCAGCGATCGACCGCCGCGCGAGGCCGCAGCGCTGGCGGCGCACAATCGAAAGGATTGCCACGATGCTTGCTCGCAAAATCTGCTCGATGTCGGTGCTGGGTTGCTGCCTGCTGGCGCCGCTTGCCTGGATCGTGGCGGCTTCCGCGCAGGATTCGTATCCCTCCCGCACCATCACGCTGCTGGTTCCGTTCCCGCCCGGCGGCAGTGCCGACACAGTGATCAGGCCGGTGGCGCAGAAGGTCGGCGAGGCGCTCAAGCAGACCATCGTGATCGACAACCGCCCGGGCGCCGGCGGCAATGTCGCAGCCCTGGTCACCAAGCAGGCGCAGCCGGACGGCTATACGCTGTTCTTGACCAACATGGGCGTGATGTCGGTGAACCCAATCCTGTTCTCCGACCTGCGCTTCGATCCGGTAAAGGACTTTGCTCCGATCACGCCGATCATCTCGTTTCCGCACATCCTGATCGTCCCGGCCGACAGCCCGGCGAAATCCGTGGCCGAGCTTGCGGCCTACGCCAAGAGCAAGCCGGGCGGATTGAGCTTCGGCTCGCAGGGCGTCGGGTCCGGCGGGCAGATCATCGGCGAAATGTTCAAAGGTCGGGTCGGCGCGCCGATGGTGCACGTGCCATTTCGCGGGGCTGCTCCCGCAGTGACCGAGGTGATGAGCGGCCGGATCGACTTCCTGCTCACGTCCTACATTTCGGCCGGCGAGCAGGCGGCGAGCGGCAAGGTGCGCATCCTCGCCATCGCCGGGCTGAAGCGGATTAGCGCCGCGCCGAATATTCCGACCATCGCGGAAGCGGGATTCCCCGGTCTCGACCTCGACATGTGGCACGGCATGGTCGCACCCGCGGGCACGCCGGCGCCGATCGTCAAACGACTCAACGAGGAGTTCATCAAGGCGACGCGCAGCCCCGACATCGAGCGCATCGTCGCGCCGCAGGCGACCGACGTGTTCGTCAGCACGCCGGAGGAATTTTCCAGACACATCGCAGCCGACACCGAGCGGCTCGGCAAGATCATTCGCGACGCCGGGATCAAGGCGCAGTAAGGCGTCAGACAAAATTATCCCGGGCGCTGCGAGCAGGCCCGGGACCAACGACAAAGCGCCGTCGTCGACTAATGTGGCGAACCGCCGGTGCCGAGCACCGAGCTCGGCTCGACTTTCACGCCCGGCCCCATGGTCGAGGACACCGCGACGCGATTGATGAAGGTGCCCTTGGCGCCAGTGGGCTTCGCCTTCTGCACCGCGTCGGCGAACGCCTTGATGTTCTCGACCAGCTTGTCGGCCGAAAACGACGCCTTGCCGACGCCGGCCTGAACGATACCGGCCTTCTCGACGCGGAATTCGACCGAGCCGCCCTTGGCGCCCTTGACGGCGCCGGCGACGTCCATCGTCACCGTGCCGACCTTCGGGTTCGGCATCATGCCGCGCGGACCCAGCACCTTGCCGAGCCGGCCGACCAGCGGCATCAGATCGGGCGTGGCGATGCAGCGGTCGAAGTCGATGTTGCCGGCCTGCACCTTCTCAACGAGGTCCTCGGCGCCGACCACATCGGCACCCGCCGCCTTGGCCTCATCGGCCTTGGCGCCGCGCGCGAATACGCCGACCCGCACGCTGCGGCCCGAACCGTTCGGCAGCGTCACCACGCCGCGCACCATCTGATCGGCGTGGCGGGGATCGACCCCGAGATTCATCGCGATCTCGATGGTCTCGTCGAACTTGGCCTTGGCCCGCTCCTTGACCATCTTCACGGCTTCTTCGATTGGATAGGTCTTGTCGCGATCGACGCCCTGCCGCAGCGCCTCTGTCCGCTTTCCATGCTGTGCCATGACGATCAACCTCCGACCTGGATGCCCATCGAGCGGGCGGAGCCTTCCACCATGCGCATCGCGGCTTCGATGGAGTCGCAGTTCAAGTCCTTCATCTTCCTCTCGGCGATCTCGCGCACCTGCGCCTTGGTCACGGTGCCGGCGCTGTCGCGGCCCGGCGTCTTCGACCCGCTCTCGAGCTTCGCTGCTTTCTTGAGGAAGAAGGACATCGGCGGGGTGCGCATCTCGAAGGTGAAGGTCCGGTCGCCGTAGACCGTGATCACGACCGGGATCGGCGTGCCCTTCTCTTCCTTGGCGGTCTGCGCGTTGAAGGCCTTGCAGAATTCCATAATGTTGAGACCGCGCTGGCCGAGCGCGGGACCGATCGGCGGCGACGGATTGGCCGCCCCCGCCGGCACTTGCAGCTTGATGTATCCGGTAATCTTCTTTGCCATCTGCTCACTCCTGTCGTTGGCCATCGCGGCCGGTTCAGGGCTCGTGGTGCGGATCCTGGCGGTTGGCGGCCGCCGTCACCTCCCACGTCTCGAGAGTGCCGCAGCACCCTCCATTCGTCATGCCCGGGCTTGACCCGGGCATCCATCTTCTCGCGAAGAGAATGGATTGCCGGATCAAAAGGGCGCTTACGTCCGTCTTTGACGGGCTATGTCCGGCAATGACAAACGCTACAACTTCTCCACCTGCGCGAATTCGAGTTCGACCGGGGTCGCGCGTCCGAAGATCGACACCGCGACCTTCAGCCGGCTCCGAGCCGCATCGATCTCTTCGACGGTGCCGTTGAACGATGCGAACGGACCGTCCGACACCCGTACCTGCTCGCCGACCTCGAACGAGATCGACGATTTCGGATGCTCGATGCCCTCCTGCACCTGGTGAATGATGCGCGCGGCCTCAGCGTCGGAGATCGGCATCGGCTTGTTGTCGGCGCCGAGGAAGCCGGTCACCTTCGGCGTGTTCTTGATGAGGTGATAGGCCTCGTCGGTCAATTCCATCTTCACCAGGACATAGCCCGGGAAGAACTTGCGCTCGGCGTCCACCTTCTGGCCGCGCCGAACCTCGACGACCTTCTCGGTCGGCACCATGATCTCTTCGAACAGATGGTCGAGGTGGCGCTGCTTGGCCTGCTCGCGGATCGAATTCGGCGACCTTGCGCTCGAAGTTCGAATAGGCCTGGACGATGTACCAGCGTTTGGTCATGCGTTGATTCTGCCCAGATTCGTCAACCGCCGATGCCCAGCACAAGCGTCACGACAAAACGCATGATCTGGTCCGCAATCAGAAAGAAAACCGACGCGATCGCCACCATCACGAACACCATGGCGGTCGTAATCGCGGTTTCGCGGCGGGTCGGCCAAGTGACCTTCTGGGCCTCGGTGCGGACTTCCTGCAGGAATTTGAACGGACTGATCGCCATGTCTTAAACTATCACCACAATTGAGTTCGGCCATGAACCACCAGCTCGCAGCCGGTTTTCAACCGACCCAAGCCTTTGAAAAATCAAGGACTTCGACGGCCGAGCCTGGCTACGCCTGGCAGGAGTGGAGGGACTCGAACCCCCAACCCCCGGTTTTGGAGACCGGTGCTCTAGCCATTGAGCTACACTCCTCCGGATACGCCTGCGGCGGCCCGAGGTCCGCCGCAGGCTGTAGATGCATGAACGAAGGGTGTATTGCAAGCCCGCCGCCACCGTCCGCGGGCACGAAAGGGGCACGGTGTGCCCCGTTCGCACCCCTCCAGCGTTAGTCCGTAATCGACACCACGACGCCGGCGCCGACGGTCTTACCGCCCTCGCGGATGGCGAAGCGCTGCTTCTCCTCCATGGCGATCGGCGTGATCAGTTCCACGTCCATCGCGGCATTGTCGCCCGGCATGATCATCTCGGTGCCTTCCGGCAAGGTGCACTGACCGGTCACGTCGGTGGTCCGGAAGTAGAATTGCGGACGGTAGTTGTTGAAGAACGGCGTGTGACGCCCGCCCTCTTCCTTGGTCAGGATGTACGCCTCGGCCTTGAACTTCTTGTGCGGCTTGACCGAGCCCGGCTTGCACAGCACCTGGCCACGCTCGACATCGTCCTTGCCGACGCCGCGAAGCAGACAGCCGACATTGTCGCCCGCAACGCCCTCGTCGAGCAGCTTGCGGAACATCTCAACGCCGGTCACCACCGACTTCTTGGTGTCCTTCAGCCCGACGATCTCGACTTCCTCGCCGACCTTGATCTTGCCGCGCTCGATCCGCCCGGTCACCACCGTGCCGCGGCCCGAGATCGAGAACACGTCTTCGATCGGCATTAGGAACGGCTGATCAATCGGACGCTCCGGCAGCGGCACCGCTTTGTCGAGCGCCTCGTACAGCTTCAGGATCGCCTCGTCGGCGAACTCGCCCTTCTCGCCATTCAGCGCCTTGATCGCCGCACCGCGGATCACCGGAAGCGTGTCGCCCGGGAACTGGTACTTCGACAAGAGCTCCCGCACCTCGAGCTCGACCAGGTCGAGCAGCTCCGGATCGTCGACGACATCGACCTTATTGAGGAACACCACGATGTACGGCACGCCGACCTGGCGGGCCAAAAGAATGTGCTCGCGGGTCTGCGGCATCGGGCCGTCGGCGGCCGACACCACCAGGATCGCGCCGTCCATCTGCGCCGCGCCGGTGATCATGTTCTTGACGTAGTCGGCGTGGCCCGGGCAGTCGACGTGGGCGTAGTGACGATTGGCGGTGGAATATTCCACGTGGCTGGTCGCAATCGTCAGGATCTTGGTCGGGTCGCGGCGACCCTGGCTCTCCGACGCCTTCGCCACCTGGTCATACGACACGAACGTCTTCGACCAGCCCTTGTCGGCCGAAACCTTGGTCAAAGCCGCCGTCAACGTCGTCTTGCCGTGATCGACATGCCCGATCGTCCCCACATTGCAATGCGGCTTGTTACGCTCGAATTTCTCTTTGGCCATCTCTGTTCCTTGCTGGACGTTGCCGCTTCGACGCCGACGAAGCGCCAGCGGCGCAGCAACACGGGCGGAAGCGGCGCTTAAATAGGGACTTTCGACCAGCGCGGCAAGAGGACGTGGCCCGGTCTAGACTAAGCGCCTCATCGCCGCCCCTAGCGCCGTTGCGGCGTAGTCCGGATTGAGCGCCGGCGAAATCCGGGCAGATATCGCCATGGACAAATCCATCCCGGCTTTCGCAAGGCTCAAGCCTGCTACAAATTGCGCGCACCTGATGAAGAAGAAGCAAAGAGCACCAGCGACCCTACCACCGCTTCATCCGGGGGAGATCTTACGCGAGGAGTTCCTCGTGCCGATGAAATTGTCGGCCTACGCGGTCGCCAAAGCGTGCAATGTTCCCCGCACGCGCATCGAGCGCATTCCGCGTGAGGAGCTTGGTATTGCCGCGGATACGGCGCTGCGACTCGGCCGCAATTTCCCAATTCTGGCTCAACCTCCAAAATCGCTACGATCTCGCCACAGCCGGAAACGCAATTGGGCACGCGCTTGACCGCATCCCGCAAACGCGGATCACGCGCAGCGTAGATCCTTCCGAACGCCAGATTGCGAAAAAGGCTGGAGCGGGTGAAGGGAATCGAACCCTCGTCATCAGCTTGGAAGGCTGTTGCTCTACCATTGAGCTACACCCGCATCAGGAGCCGGCTCATCCGGAACAAGACCTCAAGGCCGCCGGGCACCCTGATTTCCGCTCACGAGCACTGACGCTGCTGGTGGGGGAGGCAGGACTCGAACCTGCGAAGGCGTAAGCCAGCGGATTTACAGTCCGCCCCCTTTGCCACTCGGGACACTCCCCCGCTCGCCACGAGCGCCGCTTCCGACGCGCCTGGCCGGCAGGCCGGGTTTATGGGGAGGGCGTTCCCCGCTGTCAACCGGCACCTCCCTGCGGCGAATGGCTTGGGGCTGGCGTGATGCTAGCTCCCTTGCCCAAGTCCCTCTGCCGGCTAGTGGAGAAAGGACGTACGCAGCATCCCCTCGTCAGCCCTTGGAGAACTGTCGGAAGTCGGGCTCGCGGTGGAACCAGAACTGATACCCGCCGACCGCCTTCTGCATCGCCACGTCGTGGATCGGCTGGTTGAGCGGCACGACCGGCACCTCAGCGATGCAGAGCGTAACGAACTCCTTCACCGCCTTCTCGTACTCGGACTTGTCGTCGGTAAAGCGCGCAAGATCGATCAGCTTGTCCATCGCCGGGTTCTTGTAGGCGGAGATATTGAAGATCGAATTGTTGCCGTGGAAATTCCAGAAGAAGTAGTACTCCGGATAATCGAGCCAGCCGCTGAAGCGGTTCAGCACCATCGGCAGCTCTTTCTTGTTCAGCGTGGTGCGCCAGTTCGCCCCCGGAATCTTCTCGATCGTGACCCTGACGCCGATCTTGGCCAAGCTCTCCTGGATGAGAACCGCGGTCGGCTCACCGACGGTCGCGGTGCCGACATCGAGCGAGAACGTGGTTGCTAGACCCTGGGCGAAGCCCGCCTCGGCCATCAGCGCCTTCGCCTTGTCGAGATCGGTGCGGTACGGGAACGGCTGCGGCCAGACCGGCTCCTCCACCGTCGCACTACCGCCGTACATCGGCTTGGCCCGGCCGAAGAATGCGCTCGACTGGATCTGCTCGTAGGGCATCGCCCAGGCGATCGCCTGCCGCAGCTTTACGTTGTCGAACGGCGGGCGCGAGGTGTTGAGCGCGACGTACCACAGCGCGTTCGGGATCGGCACGCCAACGACCTTGAGCTTGCCCTCCTTGATCATCTGATCGAAGTCTTTCGGCGGGAAGCCGGTCGAGATATCGGCGTCGCCGCGCTCCAGCATCGCGCGCCGCGTGCCGGCGGACGGGACGTCGCGCGCGATCACGCGCCGCACCTTCGGCAGCGGACCGCTCTTCCAGTTGTCGAAGCGGGCGAGGATCGTCTCGCTGCCGGGCTTCCAGCTTTCGACCCTGTAGGCACCGCCGCCGGCCTCATTGGTCTTGAGCCAGGCGAGCACCCACGGATCGGCCTCGGTCGCATGCTTCTTCGCGAGCTCCGAATTGATCACGAACGGCACGACGACCGCGAGATTGAACATCAGCATCTTGTCCTTGCGGATGAAGTCCACCCGGAAGGTGTGATCGTCGACCGCGACGAACTGCTCGCGCTTCTCGAGGCTGCCGGCCGACATCTGGAAGGTCGGAAATCCACCGACCGAGACCGCGCGATCGAACGACCATTTCACGTCCCTGGCGGTGACCGGAGCGCCGTCGTGGAAGGTTGCGTCCTTGCGCAGCTTGAAGGTGCACGACATGCCGTCGGAGGCGACCTGCCAGCTCTCGGCCAATTCGGGCGCCAGCACGCCGCGGTCGTAGGAGGCGGTGCCGTCCGGCAGCGTCCGCGCCGAATAGGTCATCAGGCGGTCGTAACAGTTCCAGGCGAGCCCATTGACGGTCTGGTTCGAGCCGACGCCCTGCATGTCGAGGCTGTTGGGGCCGAGTTCCTGCACGACCAGGAGCGTCTCGGCTCGACTCTGCGCGAATGCGGGCGCGCTTCGGAACGACCAGGCCGCACTCACGGCCAGCGTCGATTGCAGAAAGGCGCGGCGATCGAGGGAATCCCGGTAGGACGGCATGACTGCTCTCCAATGCGAATTGGCTCAAGCCGAGCAAGCCGGATGCCAGCATGCCGAAGGCAATGCGAAGCGCGCGCAGTGTGGGCGTAAACCGCTGATGCTGGATGTAAATTCATCCAAGGTGCTCCACGGAAATCGCTTCAACGGATTCGAAGGCTGAAATTTGGTGCAGTCCAGTGCCTTGATATTGGGCCGTGCGGCTGCAAGGGATCATGGAGACGGCAAGGACCGCAGAGATGCCCCAACGACCTCCCAAACGATTGCCATCGGGCGCCAAGCCCGGCGCGACGCGGCAGTTTCTGGAACGCCGCGAGCGCTTCAGCCGCGCGCGCCGCGAGGAACTGCAGCCCGACGGTCCCGTCGCGCTCTACGGTTGGCATTCCGTCACCGCGGCGCTGGCAAATCCGGCGCGGCGCATGCGCAAACTCCTCGTGACCGAGAATGCGGCGCGACGTCTCGCCGAAGAGCACGTGCCGTCGCGGATGACGCCGGAGATTGTCCGGCCTGGCGTCATCGCCGAACGGCTGCCGCCCGATGCCGTGCATCAGGGCCTTTATCTGGAAGCCGATCCCCTGCCCTCGCCGGAGATCGGGGAGATCGATCCGCCGGGTATCGTGCTCGTGCTCGACCAGGTCACTGACCCGCACAATGTCGGCGCTATCCTGCGCACGGCGGCAGGCTTCGCGGTGTCGGCGATCGTGACAACAGCGCGCCACAGCCCGGAGGCGACCGGCGTCCTGGCGAAGTCGGCGTCCGGCGCGCTCGAATATGTGCCGATCGTCACGGTGCAGAACCTGGCGCGCGCGCTCGAAGCGCTCAAGGAACGGGGCTACCTGGTGATCGGCCTCGACAGCAGCGGCGACAGCGATCTCGCCGATGTGCCGCTGCGGGCGCCGCTGGCACTGGTGCTCGGCGCCGAGGGCAAGGGGCTGCGGCAACTCACGCGCACGACCTGCGACGCGATCGCCAAGCTTGACCTCCCGGGGCGGATCAAGAGCCTCAACGTCTCGAACGCGGCGGCGCTCGCTCTTTATGTGGCGAGCCGGCGGCTCGATCTGCTCAAGCCGCCGGCCACCTAGGCCGCTCGCCGCGACAGCACGGAGAGCCGGGCGTCGTCAGCGGTGAACCGCCGACACCCGAGTCGCGCGCGTCCCGTGGACGGCACTGCCGTAGACGCGAAGCGGCGGCCGAACGAGACCGCGGGGATATGGACGACCGTAGCCGGGTCCTATCACGCGGCGATAGCCGCCGTAGTAGCGCGGGACCGTCGCACCCGGCACATAGCCCACATAGGGGTATCCGATCGGCGCGACCTGATCGCCCTCGATGTAGTTGCGCTGGGTGACGAAAGATCCGGGGCCGGAATAGACCGGGCCCTGGTTCACCACCAACATCTCGGGAACCGGCGCGAAGGCCGGGCCGCAGGGGCCGAGCGTCGGATAGCAGGTCGCCGCCGCTTGCGTGATGCCGGCGAGCATGGCGATGGCCCCGATGGCAAGGAGACGAAGCCGGTGGTGCATTTGGTATTTCCCATCTGACTTTGACTGTGGTGCGATCGGCGGCCGACGCGCCAGAGGCGGCGCCGATCGACGTCACAATTCACCAACCATGTTCGCAATCTAGGCTGCGTCATCTGGTGGACTGGTTAATGGGCTCGCGGAAATTCTTTGGTAGTCTTAATATTCGGCTAACGGCGGCGACGGCTCCTGCGCGCTTTAGGCGGCGGCGGGGCTCGCCGGAACCCCGCAAACACGGAATTTTCCGGACGCCCGGGGGATGTTTTGCTAGTGTGACTTGACGATTTTCGCGTCGCCGTGGCTTTTGCGCACCGGCCCAGTTCGACGGATTTGCCGGGTTAGCTCAGCGGTAGAGCAGCGGTTTTGTAAACCGTTGGTCGGGGGTTCAAGTCCCTCACCCGGCACCATTCTCGATGCGGATTTGGGCACGCCCGACAGGCCGGAGATCGCACGCGCGTCGTCGCGCAACGCGGTATCGCTGCGCTCCCAGTTCAATGGCCGGTCGCGCCGGAAACATGCGGCCGCAGCCGCTCCGCAGCCGTCCCGAAAGCGTCGGCGAACGCGTGCAAAGCCTTGGCGCGACCAAGAGAATTGCGCGCGGGGTCGGTCAGCTTCTCGGGATTGAGCGGCTCCGGCAGCGCGGCGATATGCGCGGTGATATCGAGCCTGCTCTCGACCTTGGCGAGGAAGACCGGCCCGGCCGACGCCAGTTGCCGCGCCTGCGTCTCGGCCTGCTCGACCAGCCGCTCAACTTCGGCCTGCAGGTTGATCGGCTGACGCAGCTGGTACTGCGTCGCAATCATCTGGCAACGCCACACCCACTGCTCCACCAAGCCCCCCAGTACCGCGGTATTCATGGCCCCCTCCCCGTGGCGCGAGACCAGCCGAATCGGCTAATCTGTGGACAGTTTAGCATAAACTGTGCAAAAGTAACGTATTCCCAAATTGAGACGCGTATTGGCCATCTTTTGACTTACACGCTGCCTGTATTCGCAGGCCGCGACAGCGTATTCGCTTGGCGTATTTCTGTCCGGCGCTGCATTCGCGGGTCGATTGCTTCACCCACCACGCGGACGCGCCAACGCGTCCCCCCCCCCGTCAACCGGAGCAGGAGGGATTCCTCGATCCGACGCGCCGATGTTACTGCTTGGGAATGCCAGCCGCCTTGATGACCGCGGCCCATTTCTTGATGTCGCCTTCGAGACGCGCCTTCAGTTCCTCGGGCGTGCTGGCCTTGGCCTCGATGCCCAGTTCCGCGTAGCGCTGCTTCACGTCGGGCATCGCCACGATCTCGTGCAGCGTCTTGTTGAGCAGGTCGAGCACCGGCGCCGGGGTCCCGACCGGAGCGAACACGCCGTTCCACGAGGTCACCTCGTAGGCAAAGCCGCCGGCCTCGGCGACCGTCGGCACGTCGGGCAGGAACGGCGAGCGCTTCGTGCCCGAGGATGCGAGCGGCCTGAGCTTCTTGTCGACCAGCGAGCCCTTCAGCGGCGCGTAGAAATCGACCATGAGCTGCACGTCGTTGCGCAGCGCGGCGACGATGATCTCGGGCGTACCGCGATAGGGAATGATCTGGAAGTTGAGTCCGGCCGCCGACTTGAACAGCTCGGCGGCGAGGTTCTGGGTGCCGCCGACATTGATGGTGCCGACATTGAGCTTGCCGGGCTGCGCGCGCGCCGCCTTGATGAAGTCCTGCAGCGACTTGAATTCGGAATCCGCGTTCGTGCAGAACACCAGCTCGAAATAGCCGATGGTCGAGATGCAGGCGAAGTCCTTCACCGGGTCGAACGGCAACTGGTTGTAGATCGCGACGCTGATCGAGGTGCCGTTGGTCACCAGCCCGATCGTATAGCCGTCGGCCGGCTGCGACAGCACCGCGCGCGCGGCCGCGATGCCGCCGGGGCCCGGCAGATTCTCCACCACGAAACGCTGCCCGAGCTTGTCGCCGAGCTTGTCGGCGGCGAGCCGCGCGGTGATGTCGGCGACGCCCGCGGGCGCGAACGGCAGGACGAAGCGCACCGGACGGGTCGGGTAGTTCTGCTGCGCGCGCACGAGACCCGGCATCGCAAGCGCGCCGGCGGCGGCGAGGCCCGTCGTGGTGAAACGCCGTCGTGTGATGCGGTACGTGCTCATGTCCGCCGTCCTTTCGATCCGAGTGTGGGCCGCGCAGCGCCAGGAGCTTCGGCGTGCGGGCGGCAGATCAAGCACGGCGGAGGGCAAGGCGCAACCCGCATCAATGGTCACATCTTCTCCTCGATCACGCTGGCACGCACATCGCCTTCGATCAGCCGCCAGATGCGCGTCATCCGGCCAGGTCAGCGATCGCAAAATGATCGGCGAGTCAGGAAACGGGCCGTAGGGAGCGGCTCCATGATCAGCTCGCCTTCCTGACCGCCTGGCCCTCGAGATGACCCACGACCTCATCGAGGTGCATCACGTCGCAATACTTGTGGTGCATGTCGAACAGGTTGACCTTGTGCGACAGGATCGAGCGGTCGAAGCAGCATTCCTCGACCAGCACGACGTGATAGCCGTGCGAATAGGCATCGACCGCGGTCGCCCGCACGCAGCCCGACGTGCTTTCGCCGCAGATGATCAGCGTCCGGATGCCGAGCTGGGTCAGGTGCGCCGAGCAGCGGCGTGCCGAAGAACACGCTGGCGCGCTGCTTGGTGATGACGACGTCGCCGGGCTGCGGCTTGAACTCCGGCCGGATGGCGTAGTCGGACGGATCCGTCGGCGGCTTGTTGCGCTTGGTCGCGGTGACGAAGCTTGGCCGGCTTTCGGAGCGGACGTCGCCGGTCGAATAGAAGATCGGCAGGCCGGCGGCGCGCGCGGCGGCGAACAGCCGTTTGGTCGGCTCGATCGCCGCATAGGCGTATTCGCCGCAGGCGTTTGGATACGATTTGGCGAGCTTCGCCGGCGGCTCCGCGCCGCCGCGATAGACCAGTTCATAGAGATCGACCGCGAGCAGTGCCGGCGTCGGACCGACGAAGGTCTTGCGGCGGTACGCGGCATAGATCTCGAGCACGTCCGGCGTGACGATGTCCTTCCAGCAATGATCCTCGAAATCGTCGTTCATGCACGGCTCCCCGCACTGCTGACCGAGCCAAGCCTAGCGGGGCGCGATAGCGATGTACATGCAACCGGAGCGGGCCCTGCAGTCGGGGCAGCGCCGCGTGCACGGCGGAGGCATACGCATTGCAGCCGGCGATTCCTGCGCGGTTCAGGGCCGCGCAGGAATTGCTGCGCTCACCACGTCACGCCGGCCTTCGCCATGTAGGTCCGTCCGGGCAGCGGATAGGCGCTGTAGGTGCCGAACGACGGCAGGCCGGTGAAGAAGTCGATCGCGCTGATGGCGTATTCGTAGTAGCGCACGTCGAACACGTTCTGCACCGACAGCGCCCAGAAGATGTTCTTCTTCTCGCCGCCGAGCCGCAGATCGACGAGCGTCTCGCCCGGAATAAGCAACTGCATGTTGGCGGAATCGTTGTCCATGCGGCGCGGCCCGAAGTAGCGCGCGACCGCGTCGAACACCAGTTCCTTCTGTACGATGTTCCAGGACAGGCCCGCGCTTGCGGTCCAGCGCGACACCAGCGGGATGTCGTTGCCAGCGAACTGGCCTTCCACGAAACTGCGCGCGGGTGTAGGCGGCGCCGCCCTTGAGCCGCAGCGCGTCGCGTGACCTGCCAGCCGACGATGGTCTCGACGCCGTAGCGCCGGGTCGGATCGAGGTTGGTGTTGGTGAAGGTCGCCGGGCTGAAGAAGATTTCGTTCTGCAGGTTCATCAGGTAGGCGCTGGTCTGGAACGAGAAGCCGCCGACGGTGAGCGCGAGGCCCGTCTTCGTAGTCGCGCGAGGTCTGGGTCTTGAGGTCGAAGTTGGTCGGCGCGCCGAACGGCCCCTGCCCCACGCGCTCGTCGACGTTCGGCACGCGGAAGCTCTGCGCCGTGCGCCCGAACATCGCGAACGTACTGGTTGAAGCGGTGCTCCAACCCGATGTGCCAGGCCTTCTGGGTTTGCTCGCCGTCGAACGGCAGGCCTTGCGGCGTCGCGAATATGCCGCCGGGCGCCAGCGGATCGTAACGGTCGCGCGCGGTCATCGAGATCCACTGGTACCGCCCGCCGAAGCCGATGTCGGTATTCGGCGTAATGCTGATCGTCTCCATCGCATAGGCAGCGACCGACGATCTGGCTCAGATCGTAGCGGTGATAGGGCGAGAACCGCGCGCCGTTGCGAGCGGTTCGAGCCGTAGATCGCGTCGTAGACGTCGATGCCGGTGAGCAGCTTGCCCTTGCATGCCGCCGAGGTCGTGATTGCTGCTGAAGCGTGGCGTCAGCGACAGCGTCGTCAGGTGTGGTGTCGACGTAGGAATCGAAATCCGGGCTGAACGAGTTGAAGAAAGCGCCGATCTGGTGCTTCTCCCGAATTCCGCCGTCGACGATCAATTCGTTGCCGGGCGCCAGCGTGCGCATGATACCGGCGGTGGCATTGATGCCGCTCTTCTCGACCGTAGTCGAATGGCGTGCGTCGCCACCGTCGGGAACGTGTCGACCTCGCTGAAGAACGGCGTCACCCGCCGGCCGCCCGGAAGGCCGAGCCGCTGATTGTCGGCCGGAGAGCGTGAGATAACCGCCGCCGGTGTCGCCGGTGTAGCGAAAATCGGTGACGCCGGTCTGCTGGTGCAGCACGTTGTTCTGGCGATATCCCAGCGGAGTTGATGACATTGCCATAGGCCGACATCGCCCACGGACCGGACGACGTGCTCATCGACGCGGCGCCTTCGGCGTAGTTGAACGAGCCTGTGCTCGCCGAGACCCGGCCCGATGGCGGCAGGTTCGCGCCGTTCTTGAGCACGATGTTGATCACGCCGCCGACCGCGCCGTCGCCGTACAGCACCGCGCCGCTGTTGCCGCGGGTGATTTCGATGTGGTCGATGCTCTCGCGCGGAATGGAGCTGAGGTCGACGCCGGCGAGATCGAGATCGTTGATGCGCCGGCCGTTGATCAGGATCAGCGTGTTGTTCGACGCGGTGGCGCCGAACCCGCGCATGTCGACAGTGCTGGCCGCACCGTTGACGCCGCCGAACAGGCTGCGTGACCTGAACGCCGGGCTCGCGCGCCAGGATGTCCTGGACCGTTACGCTTGGCGAGCGTTCGATGTCGGCCGCGGTGATGACCGTCGTCGATGCGCCGGTGATCGGTGCTGTCGGTGACGATGCCGGAGGGTTTCTCGACCACAACCGCGCCGGGCACGGCCGGCTGGGTCGGCCCGGCGGCGGGCAATACCGGCGCGCGGCGCTGCGGCTCACGTTCGCGGGCAGGTCTGCTCGGTACCGCGGTGCCCAGGCGCGTCGAGGTCGGGTTGACGTCGATGGTTTCGAGCGTCACCGAGGTTCCCGTCGTCGGCAGCAGGCGCATCCTGCGCCCGAGCGGGAAGTGCGATGATGAGTGCGGCGGCGCATCCCAGCAGGGCTGTGCGCAACGGCTGCAAGCCAACAAGTGTCGTACGCATGATCCGCGTCCTTCGTTTGCGGTGCCGCACCCGCGGGCACCCGGTGACAGGGCCCGACGCGAAGGACGTGTGAACGTTGCACTTTCGAACCCACCTGCCGAACACGCATGCCGGCAGCCGAGCACGGCCGCACACCACCCACACTGAAGTCGTGGAAAGAATCGCACGGCCCTCGCGTCGGTCATGTGTCACCGCTGCGAACAGCCGCTCCGTGTGGGGCGTCCCCGCCCACCGGTTGGGTGACTGTGCTGGCAGGTCTCCTGGCTCGCGGGTCAGTGCATGTCGTCCGGCCTTCCCAGTTTCCCAGTGGCCGATGCGGACGAACGCTCGCCGCTTACAGTTGCGGGGGCAGCCACGATTTCATCTGCTTGCGCAGACGATCCGTGTTCCCTCTTGCCTCCCCGGTGCTACCCGAGGAACCAGCACGGTTAAGATTTCCTTGATAAGGCGCGAGCGTCAAGTTCGGATCGCCGTTCGGCTGCCCGATGCAATGCAATATTGGCCGATGTTGCACCGCCGCTACAGAACGATCGCGGCGAGCCTGGCAATATTAGACCGGCTTGCGGGCCTCGCGAGAGACACCGCAAGCCGGCTGCCGCGATCCAAGCCGGTTACGCATACTGCCAGCTACGCAATACATTCACTGTCAGTACAAACTCCGGCTCGGATACGGACCCCAAGCAGCAAGGCAGCGCCTGGCGGCGCGGCGTTGCTTTTTGTCACCTAGAACTTGTCGATCGGCCTGCCTGAAGGCACCGCCGGATCGCATGGTCGTGTCGCTGCCGGCGCCGTCGCGCCCGCCGGAGCGGCAGCAGCAATTGGCGCAACGGCGATCCCGCGCGGCATGAATTGTCCCCTTGGTGTGGTTCGTTCCAAATGCGAACGAGAACCCCCAACGCACGACGATAGACCGGCACCGCTTAACGCTTGCTAAAGCAAGGACACCGAATGTCTCGCCCCGAGCATTTTATTCCGGGGCGCATAGGGATCGCCGCCCGGCGAAATCACCCTGTCGATGCCAGTGCGAGCTAGACGGATGCTTGCGCCGCCGGCGCGGTTTCCGCCATCAGCCACCCGAGATAGGCCGGGTCGACGCTTTCGACCGGGATGACCAGGAACGCGGGCGTCGAATAGGAGTGCATGTCCTTCACGGCCGCGCGCACGCCTTCGACCAACGAAGCGCGTGTCTTGATGATCATCACCACCTCTTCGGCGCGCTCGATCTCGCCCTGCCAGCGATAGTGCGAGATCATGCCGGGCAGAATGTTGACGCAGGCGCATAGCCGCCGCTCGACCAGTGCGCGCCCGGCTTTCTCCGCCTCGACAACGGAGGGATAGGTTGTGTAGACGAGGACCGCACGCTCCAAGTTTGCCTCCCTGATCGCCAGCGTGATCGGCCTGTCGCTTATGGCACCGGAACAGCAGAGCCTCGGAACATGACCTCCGCGACCCCCAAGTATGGCCGCATTGCCTTCATGGCAAGTCCCATTCCGGAAGCTCAACTCGCGCGGCAACAACTGATTGAGCGTTATGGCGACGTGGCGCCCGACTCGGCCGACGTCATCGTTGCACTCGGCGGCGACGGGCTGATGCTGCAGACCCTGCACACGTTCATGAAATCCGACAAGCCGATCTACGGCATGCACCGCGGGACCGTCGGGTTCCTGATGAACGAGTACCAGCTTGACGAGCTGCATGAACGTCTTGCCGCTGCGCAGGTCACGGTGATCCATCCGCTGCTGATGCGGGCGGTCGTCGCCAATGGCCGCCGCGCCGAGTTTCATGCCTTCAACGAGGTGTCGCTGTTCCGCCAGACCTATCAGGCAGCGCGGCTTCGAATCCTGATCGACGGCCAGAAGCGTCTCGACGAACTCGTGGCCGACGGCGTGCTGCTCGCAACGCCCGCCGGCTCGACCGCCTACAATCTGTCCGCTCAGGGGCCGATCATTCCGATCACCGCATCCTTGATGGCGCTCACACCGATCAGCCCGTTCCGGCCGCGGCGCTGGCGCGGCGCGCTGCTGCCGGACACCGCGCATGTACGCGTGGAAGTGCTGGAACCGGAAAAGCGCCCGGTGGCAGCGGTCGCCGATCACGACGAGGTGCGCGACGTGCGCACGGTCGACATCGAGATGGACCACAGCATTTCGACGAAGATGCTGTTCGATCCCGGCCACAGCCTCGACGAGCGCATTCTGCGCGAGCAGTTCGGGTACTGACGGCCGTCCCGCTACCGGCTGCCGAGTTCCATGCCGAGCGCGGCCGCGATATCTGACTGCTTGACGGTTGTGCCGTGTCCGCCGGCGATGGTCGCGCCTGTAATGCCGTATTTCTTGAGCGCATTGCCGACCGCAAGCGTCCCGGCGTTGCGATCGATCGGCGGGCGTGGCGAAAGGATATCGGTGACGTAGACGATATTCGGCCCCGGCATATGCGCGAGGATCATGCCCTTGGCGTGGGAATTTTCGATGTTGTAGAGGCGGATTTCCCCGCTCTCGTCCTTCAGCACCCGCTGATCGGCGACCTCCTCGATCTTCGCGGCGCGCGGCTTCTTCTGCAGTTCATCGGGCACGACCGTATGGCGGGCGCGTGCGACCGCCTCGAAATACGGCCTCCCTGGGCTCGGCACGATGACCGTGGCGCCTTCGGCAATGAACGTCCGCATTCCACCGGAATGATCCATGTGATGATGCGAGAGTACGAGATAGCGCACCGGCTTGCCTGGATACTTGGCCCGCGCAGCATCGATCACCCAGCGCGACTGCAGTTCGCCATATGGCGCATCGAACACCACCAGATGATCCTTCATGGCGACGATCAGGTTGTTGGCGCCGCCGCCCTGGACATGCTGCACGTTGGGCGCGAGTTCGACCAGCTTGAGGCCGCCACCGGCGGGAAAGATGATGGAGTCGGTATCGGCGAAGCGCCCGAGCAGCAGTCGTTTGATAACCCATGAGTACGGCACGGTGCCGGAGGCCGGCGCCTTGGCGGCGGCGCGGATCGGGTCGGGGATCGTAAACGCGTCGGCCGCGACCGGAGGATTGGCGGTGACCTCCTGGTAGGTCACCTTGCCGATCTCGACGCCGTTCCACTGATAGGACAGCGTGTGCGGGATCCTGATCGCACCGACCGCTTTCCAGTCCCCGAACACCACATCATAGGTTGAATCGCCGGCGATGTTGTCATCGTCGCGGGTGCGGACAGCCGCCGGCAATTTTGATTTGGGGTCGAACAAGACAGTAAAGTCGCCTCGATCGGTCGCATAGGCGATCGCCAGCATCGGAGTCTTGCTCAGCAACTCGTTGGCCAGCGGACGCACGCCGGACTTGGCATCCAACATCTTGATCAACAGCGTGGGATCGATGCGCGTCAGCTCGCGCAATGCAGTGGCAATGCGGATACCCGACATCGGTTGGGCCGCGCCCTTGTCGTTGACGACGAAGCCGAGCGCCGGCGTAACGAACTCGATGTATTTCACGCGCTCGATGCTCGGGTATTTCTTCTCGCGATCCCATTCGATTCGGGCCTGACCATTCGTCAGGTCCCACATCATCGAGATTGTAGAATTGCCCAGAAAGCGTGGCTCGCCGCCCGGTACCAGCGACTGCCCGGTGTCCCAGTGCGCTGCGTCGGCCTTGATCGCCAGCCCCTTCAAGGCGCGCAAGGCGACGACCCCGCCCTGCGCCTGCGCGGCCTGTTCGATGATGCCGCGATGGCCGGACTGCGCGTGCGCGGGGGGCAATGAGCCGAGCATCAGCAGCAGCCCAGCCAGTGCCACCATCGGTCGTAGCATCGCGCTCTCCTGAATGATCGGGTTCGCCGCCACCGCCAGCTTGGCGCGGCGAATCGTGGCGAACCATAGCCCAGGCGTGGCTGCGCGGCGAAGCCGTCCCCTCTAGCGGTTCTCTGGCAGGATGTGGTGGCTTGGTGTCTGCGGCGCCCGGAGAAATTCCGAACCTGACCCTGCAATGGTTCACCCGCCCCGCGGGCGGTGCGCCAAGTTGGTTGACCCAGGTCAGCGAAATATCGTCGCGTTATGCCGCGACGCGATCGTCGTATCTGTAGCCGAAGTCCGCGTCGACCGCCTCGTCTGCGACCAGTCCGTCGCACAGGAGCCGCGCCTCATCGCGCGCAGCTTCCGCCGCGAAGCGCCGCAGCAGCGTCATCAGCGGTTCAATGTCCACATCCTCTTGATCGGCACAGCGCGTGAGCACCCGCTCGACCATCCGCCGCTTCAGGCGCGTCGCGCCACCGATGTCACTCACGAAGCCGCCTTCGCGCATCGCCTCGACCGCCTCGCGAAACGCCGGATAGGTGGACGCGGGAAGCTCGGCCCGGTCGAACACCGCGCGGAAACCGGAGCTGCCCCGGTCATGCACAAGTGCGCTGACGCGCACGAGCGCCATGCCCGACAGATCGGCGAGCGCCTCCTCGAAGAACCCTACATTGCCGGACAGCAGGGCCCGCAGCACCAGACCGGCCGTGAGCTGGCCGCTTTCGCGCAGGTGTCGGATCAAGGGGCGGATTTCACCATGGGGAGAAGCGCCCGCGAGCGTCACGGTCGCCTTCTCGCACGCCTCGTGGGCCACCCGTTGCGCGCGACCTTCATCCAGCCATGCCCGCGACGTTACGAGGCCGACCAGCGTCTCGGACACCTTGGCTACAAGCTGTTGGCGGGTGGCCGCCGGCAGGTCGGCGCGCACCAGCATGGACTCGCGGATCACCGGCAGATGTCCGAAGCGGGCGACAATCCGGTCGAAGGAGAACTGCGCGATCCGAGCTTGAAGATTCTCAACCAGGACGAGACAGGCTTCCGCGGCGCCGACTTCGGCGACCGCGGCCGAGACCGAGCTCGGCAGATCGGCACGGTTGGCGATCGCCATCTGGACCTCAGGGCAACCGGTCGCGACCGCATCGACCAGGTCGGCGTCGACCAGCAGCACCGAGTGCTCCAGCACCCAGCTTGCGACGTCGGGCTGGTCGGCGGCGAGCCCGAGAATGACGGCCGGTGGGGCGTTTTCGCTGAACGCCAGCGCCCGCGCGAGTTCGCTGCGCACCATCGGCGACGGATCGTCGAGCAGCATGATCAGCGCGCCTTCCGCCGCCGCGCGATCGTCCGGGGAGAGATCCGAGTAGAGATAAGCGCGCGCCAGGCTGCCGGTGGCCTCGGCCCGATCTCCGGCCGGCGCGTTGCGCACCCAATGCAGGAAATGTCGTACAATCATCTGAGGTCGACGCCACGATTTCCAGTGCGCCGCATTGCGCGACATCGACGCCTCGCGCCGACAGTCAGAGACTAGCGCGACAGATTTAACAAACCGTTTACCATAAATCTTTGCGAAGGTTACCGGATCGTTACCGGCAGGCATCGGCCGAGAGTGCGGTGCAACGTCATGCTGAAGGCGCGTATCGTCGGGATTGAGAGTCGATTCGCCTCGGGGATAGCAGCCTTTTTCGGGGTTGGCTCGGGACGAATTTCGGCGATTATGGTAAGGGGCGTTAACGACTAAGAGGAGGAGCCCGATGGCCGAGATCGCGACCCGCCACAAGCGCGGCGGCATCTATTTCGACGATTTCGAGCCCGGCCAACGGTTCGAGCATCCGCTCACCCGGACGGTGACGCAGATGGACAATATGCTGTTCTCCAACATGACGCTCAATCCGCAACCGCTGCACATCGACCGGCACTTCTGCGAGCAGGAGACCGAGTGGGGGCAGCCGCTGATGAACTCGCTGTTCACGCTCGGCCTGATGATCGGCATCCAGGTCGCGGACACGACGGTCGGAACCACGATTGCGAACCTGGGAATGACCGAGGTGAAGTTTCCCCATCCGCTGTTCGAGGGCGACACCGTCCATTGCACCACCGAAGTGATCGGCAAGCGCGAGTCGAAATCGCGCAAGGGTGCCGGCATCGTCGAATTTCACCACCGCGCTTTTAATCAGGACAACAAGCTGGTGGCGGAATGCCGCCGGCAGGTCTTCATCACCATGCGGCCACGCTGATGCGTTCACTGCTTTTCGTTCCCGCCGACAGCGGCAGGAAGCTCGACAAGGCGATGGCGAGCGGCGCGGACGCCGTGATCATCGACCTTGAGGATTCGATCTCGGCCGAGAGCAAAGCCGAAGCTCGCAAGAGCGCGGCGGAATTTCTCAAGAACGCCGTTCAGCTCGAGAAGCGCCCTCGCCTCCTGGTGCGCGTCAACGGTCTGCAGACCGGCCTCACCGACGCCGATCTCGACGCCATCGTACCCGCACGCCCCGACGCGATCATGCTGCCGAAGGCCGAGGGCGGCGCGAGCGTGGCGCATGCCGACGCCAAGCTCACCGCGCGCGAGGCGATCGCAGGGATCGCCGACGGGCACATCAAGATCGTCGCGATTGCGACCGAGACCGCTGCGTCGCTGTTCCTCGCGGGAAGCTACGGCGGCTCGAGCGCGCGGCTGGAGGGTATGACCTGGGGCGCGGAGGATCTTTCGGCCGAACTGGGTGCAGAGGTGAACCGCGACGCGGTCGGGCGCTTCCTCTCGCCGTATCTGATGGCACGTGCGCTATGCCTTGCCGGGGCTGCCGCTGCGCGGGTCCAGGCGATCGACACCATCGCGGTGGAGTTTCGCAACATCGCCGCGGTCCGGCGCGAGACCGAGGAGGCGCGCCGCGACGGCTTCTCCGCCAAGATGGCAATCCATCCGGCGCAGGTGCCGGTGATCAACGAGGTGTTCACGCCCACCGCGTCCGCGGTCGCCAAGGCGCGGGCGGTGGTCGCCGCATTTGCGGCGCATCCCGGCAAGGGCACGGTCGGCATCGATGGCATGATGTACGACCGCCCGCACCTCGAGCGCGCCCGCCAGTTGATCGAACGCGCGAGCGCCGCGGGGATCGACTAAGCCTGAGGCTTCTTGCCGTAGACCGTCGCGGGATCGAACAACCGTGGCCCGTCGCGGAATTCCAGCTTGACGGTGCCGCCCGTGCCGACCGGCACTGCGCGGTAGAAGCACGAGCGCCGTCCGGTATGGCAGGCGCCGGCGCCCACCTGCTCGACCTTGATCCAGACCGCATCCTGGTCGCAATCGACGCGCATCTCGATGACACGTTGGACGTGGCCTGAGCTCTCGCCCTTCTTCCAAAGCGCACGCCGTGACCGGCTGAAGTACCAGGCCTCACCGGTCTCGATCGTCTTCCGCAGCGCCTCGGCATTCATGTGGGCGATCATCAGTACGTCGCCCGAAATCGCGTCGGTCGCGACGCACGTGACGAGGCCGTCCGCGAACTTCGGGGCGAACGCACTCCCCTCCTCGATCTGCTCGGTCGAGCCGGGCGACGCGAAGACGTCACTTCGATCGGTCACGCTGCGCCTCGTAGGCTGCCATCGGCCGGCCGGCAGTTGCGCTCGCCGCGCGGATTAGCGCTGAGCCGCCCGCACCATGGTGATGAAACGGACCTGGTCGTCCGGATTGTCGCGGAAGCTGCCGGTGAATTGTGTGGTGATGGTCGAAGAACCGGGCTTTTCGACCCCGCGCACCGACATGCACATATGCTCGGCTTCCAACATCACCGCAACGCCGCGTGGACCAAGGATATCCTCGAGCGCGGTAGCGATCTGCGACGTCATGCGTTCCTGCGTCTGCAGCCGGTAGGCAAAGATATCGACGAGCCGCGCGAGCTTCGAAAGACCCACGACACGGTCGACCGGCTTATAGGCAATATGCGCCTTGCCGACGAACGGCATCATGTGATGCTCGCAATGCGAGTTGAAGACGATGTCGCGCACCAGCACGAAATCGTCGTAGCTGCCGATCTCGCTGAACGTGCGGTCAAGCACGTCGGTGGGCGACTCGGCATATCCGCGGTACAGCTCGTCGTAAGCGTCGACGACGCGGCGCGGCGTATCCAGCAGGCCTTCGCGATCCGGGTTGTCGCCCGCATAGGCGATCAGCGTCCGTACCGCGGCCAACGCGTCCTCGCGCGAGGGCTTGGGTCCGGATGGCTGCGCGCCGGTCCGGGCATGGTCGGCCGCCATAGGTTCGGGGACGGCCGGCTTGGGCCAAGGCTTCACGACAGCATCCATCTGCGGTCTCCGTTCGACCGGCCAGAGGCCGGGGGTGTCACCGGGGCGGCCGCATCAGTCTTGGCGCACGGAGCATTCAACCAGCCCATGCGCGGCAACCGGACGCCGCATTCCCATTCTACATGCCTTTGCCCGAGGGCAAAGCCGACCGTCGAAGCCTTACGCTCTTCGCAGCAGCCGGCCGATGCCTATATATTCGTGGGAACGGGCGCTGCAATCAACCTGCAGCGCCAAAACATCCGTGGCGCCCTCCCATGCTGAACGACGTCTACAACAGCCGAATTCTGGAACTGGCGGGCAATATCCCGCGGATCGGACGGCTTGATGCGCCGGACGGCACGGCGACGGCCCATTCGAAACTGTGCGGTTCGACCGTCACGGTCGATCTCAAGATGACCGACGGCACGGTGACGGACTTTGCCCACGATGTGAAAGCCTGCGCGCTCGGCCAAGCCTCCTCCTCCATCATGGCGCGCCACGTGATCGGCGCGAAGGCCGACGAGCTGCAGGGACCTGCGCGAAACGGTGCGGCGCATGCTGAAGGAGCAAGGCGCGCCGCCGGCCGGCAAATGGGCCGACATCGCCGTGCTCGAGCCGGTGCGCGACTACAAGGCCCGGCATGCCTCCACACTATTGACCTTCGATGCCGTCGCAGCCGCCATCGACCAGATCGAGGCGAAGCGCCGGCAAGCGGCGGAGTAACCGGCCCGATGCGCCCCGGACTTGCCGTTGGCGGTCTGGCGCTCGCTCTGACCCAGTTCGCCGCCATGGCTCAAGCCGCCGACTGTGCGGCCGAGGCGGCCACCTTAGGACGAGACCAATCCGATCTGCCGAAACTCGAATTCGCGACCCCAGCCGACCGGCCGCCATATTGCATCACGCTCGAGACGCTGATCGCGTTCGCCGCACGCGTGAAGGCGCATGTCGCCGCCTGCCCGAACTCGGATTACGCCCGGCAGGCCGCCGAATGGGAGAAATCGCGCATGACCCAGAGTCAGTTGTTCAGCCGCTACCGCTGCAGACGGACGATGTAGCGCCGGTCAATCGCGTTGCGACGTCGGCTGTCCCACGGTCGCAAACGTGGCGACGGACGCCGTCGGCGCCACACGTTGCGGCGTCTCGGTGAACAGGCTCGCCACCGTACTCAACCGCATGCGTTCGAGTTCGGCCGCCGACAGCAGGTAGAGCGGCTCCCACGGCGGCACCTGCAACGCCCGCTCCAGCAGCTCGATGTCGCCGCCCATCTCGACCGTGTATTGCGCCAGGCGGCCGATGTCGCGTTGCACGACGTTGAGTTCCTCGGCCGAATAGCTCGATTCCAGCGCCGTCTTGCGCTTCTTGCCGAGCCAGATCTGATGCACCAGCACCTGCGCCTGCGGCGGCACATAACGCCGCGTGCCGGCGAGCAGCAGGAACGCGCACATCGATTCGCAATGGGAGTCCGGAGCGAGCGCAGCATATTGCGCGCCATCGACGGCCGGCGGCAGGACGCGGGTCCGGCCCACCGTCGTGACCATGTTGAACTTGCGGACGATCCGTCCGAGCGTGAGCGTGCCGAGCACCGAGCCGCCGTCGGAATCGAGGACCAGGACGGCGCCTTTCGGGTCGGACTTGCGGGCGAATGCTTCGAATTCCCGCGGCGTATCGCTGGTCACGTAGCCAGTCGCGGATATCCAGGTACGGCAGGTCGATCCGCACGCCTGCGGCGGGCCTTCGCGCCGCCATTCGAACCGCATCGGACCAACGGCATTATCGTCCGCTTGTGCCGAAGACCCCGTGAGTGCTTGCAAAAAACAAACGCACGCGAGCCCGGCCAGTGAAAGTCGGAGCATGCTGATCCCTCGATCATGGCGCGCGCTGCCGCTCTTGGCGTCGGCGGTCGGCGCGTGTGTGTCCCACAGCTTGCCTGCCGCTTTTAGATGCACCGGCGACTCGCGGTCCAGCCCCAATATCGGGCGGTTCCAGGCGCGATCTGCCTTGCAACTGCGCATCGGAACTGGCGGGAACTGCTAGGCTGGCGGCGGCGATATCAGGCGGCGAGGACACGTTCATGCAGGTTCCTCACCGACGACATGCTGTCTTTCGCGGCATCGCCCGCATGCCGGAGCTTGCCGCCCGGGCCTTGATTCGGGCCTACCGCTACAGCTTGTCGGCGCTGGTCGGATTCCATTGTCGGCACCTGCCGACCTGCTCGGCCTATGCCGATGAAGCCATAGGTCAATTCGGCCTATGGGCGGGCGGCTGGATGACCCTGGCGCGGCTCTGCCGCTGCCATCCGTTCGGCACCTCCGGGCTCGATGTGGTGCCGGCGGTCGCGAGGCCGGACGCCCGCTGGTACCTGCCGTGGCGGTACGGCCGCTGGCGCGGCACCAACGCACCGTCCTGAACGGCCCCGTTGTTCGGACTACTTCCCGGTTCTTCCCAGCACTTCCAGGCGCTGTTCCGCTTCCGAGGAACCCTGTTCGGCAGCCTTCCGGTACCAGAAGCGCGCCTGGTTCGCGTCACGGGCAAATCCCAGGACGCCAAGCTGTGTGAGCACCGCGCCGTCGAAGGTCCCGCCCATCGCCAGCGCGGCCGGAGCGCTACCGGCGTTGGCCGCGCGCCGCAACAGCAGCCGCGCCGAGGCGATGTCGCCGGTGCGCAGCAGTTCCTCACCGCGCTTGAGCAGCCCGGCGATCTCGTCAGGCGCAAGCGGCTGCACGGGCGCGGCGTCGGCCGGCGGCCGCCCCGCTTGCGGTACCGCCGCCACCCGCGCCTCGGGTTGTTTCGGGAGCCATTCGAGCCGGACCATCTGGCTGTCCACCAACCGGTCCTGGTCGCGCAGGTCGACCCGGGCATCCATGGCGCCGACGAAGTCGGGTGGCGCGTAGGCCATCGCCTTGCCGGCATCCATCGCCGACAAGTGCCAACCATTACGACCGAGCGGCGCGCCGGCGCTGAGCCGGGTGCCGTCCGCGAAGCCCGCGACCAGCAGCGTCTCGCCGCTCACCTTGCCGTCGAGCGAGACGCCGAGCGCCAGCGGCTCGTTGATGCCGCCGCGCTGGCTCTCGACCACCAGCCGCGCGAGCGGCGGCGCTCCGCGCGCGGACTTGGCCGCGACCGGCCTCGCGGGTTCGACCGGATTAACGTCGCCGCTTGTCGTGACCGGCGCTTGCGTCGACGTCGCCCAGGTGACCCCGAAGGCCCCGAGCCCCGCCAATGCGCACATGCCGAACAGGCGGCCGATCCAGGCGGCCATGCGGTTGCTTCGCCGCAGCCGGATCGGCGGCTCGGGCACCGGCTGGGGCTCGAGCGCCAGACGCCGTCGCACCGCCTCGATCGCGATGTCGCCCTCGAAACGCGGCGGCATGGGCGGCGCATCGGTTTTCGATCGACCGAGCCCGGGCACCATCGGCGGCGCTACGATGCCAGTGCCGCCTGCGCCGCGCTTCACAGACGATGCGGCGATATTCGGTCCGCCAATCCCCGGCGCCATCGGCGGCGCATCGGCGATATTCCGCGATGGCGGATGCGTGGCTGCGCCTTCGCGAACCCGTCGCGGGGCATACAGCAGGAACTTGTCGTGACTGTCGTCACCCTCCGGGCCACGGACTGGTGTACTCATCGACCCCCCTCTCTCGACCCCCCGGTCGAAACGTCAGGCGCCTGATACATCAGACGCCGTCACAGCGATTGATCCCCCTCCTTATCGGCGCTCGCGCGCCTGGCTCCACTTGAGAAATTCCTGGAACAGCCGTTCGCGCTCATCGGGCTTGGTGCCGGAAGCGCCACGCGCCGCAAGGAAATCCTTGAAGTTCTCGCGGTTGGTCGCGACCGGCTGCGGCGACGCCGTGCGATTGCGCTGCAGCCATTCTTCCGCCGCCGGAAACCGCGTCCAACCCGGCAGCGTGGCCGCGAGATTGGTCTCACGCCACTTCGGATGGCGCGGCGCCTTCTGGAACTCGGCGATCTTCGGAAAGAAATTCTGCACGAACTTTTCGATGCGCCGGTAGCGGTCGCTCCACTTCGGCCAGTTGAAGGCGATGAGCACCGCGCTCACCGCAACCGTCTCGACGCCCTCGTCCGACGACACCATGCCGGGATAGTCGGCCTTGCTCAGCGTCGCGGGCAGGTACTCATCCTGCAGCGGCTTGGCGAACGGAATCGGCAGGAAGCGGAAGCCGTCCGCGGCCTTCAGCCTGGCCATGGCGCCGGCCGGCTTGCCGGCGATCAGGACGGTTGCGGCGATCTCGCCCGACTTGAGTTTCTCGAACGCATCCGCCTGGCCCATGTTGACTTCCTGGGCCGCGATCTTGAGGCGCTGAAAGATGTCGCGCGTCGATAGCTGTGTGCCGCTGCCGATGTCGCTGAAATTGACCTTCTTGCCGGTCAATTGCTCGATCGAATCGATGCCGGAATCGGCGCGCACGACGAGGTGCATCTCCTCGTTGAACAGCTTGGCGAGATAGACGATCTTGTCGTCGATATTGCCGATCTCGTTGCTGCGCCGGAAATTGTTGAGCAGGACCGACTGCGTGATCCCGAGGTCGACGCCCTTGAGAAAGCGGACGTCGCGCAGGTTCTGGCCGCCGCCCTTGCCGATCACCGGCAGGACGCGGAAATTGTCGCCGTCATCCAGCACGGCGGACAGGTCGTATGCGATTGTCAGATACGTGGCGTTGAGATTGCCGGAGACGATCGCGATGGTATTGGCATTGATACGCTCACCGACCGAGCCGAGATTCGGCTTGTCGGGAACCGGCGGGCTGCCCTTCCCGCTTTGCGCCCATATAGGCGAGATGGAAAAGGCTACGGCCATTCCTGCCGCGGCCAATACGCACGTTACCTGAAGTGACCCCCACAGTCGCCGCAGACCTCCCCCCATCTCTACCCCCGTCCTTGCGGCCGGGTCACACTCTACGCAACACACACACAGCGCGTAACAGACCCGACAGGTTGCTGACGCTTTCCGAATTCCGGCGTACGCGTTGAACTCACATCGCCTCCTCGGAACAATTAAAGTTTCGTCAGGGAATTTGTCGTGGGTGTGATCCGAGTTTGATCATTGTGTGCGCTTGTAACGCGCGCGGTAACGGGCTCCGCGCAATGTGGCGGCGATTGAGACGCGACATGCGCATCGGCGATCAAGACGTTGAAGTTTCTTGACGTGGCGGACGAGGACACATCGCTCGCATCGCCGCGAACTCGCCATTGCGCACGCGATTTACGTCGCTTTAGAGCTGGGATTGCACGCGCAAAGCGAATCTCGCGGCAGAACTGTGGCCTGATCGGAACGCGGCGGTCATGCCGAGTGCATGCATCGCCACGTCGAGCCGACGACGCAGCCAACAGACACGCAGCGGACCATTGCCGTCTGAGGCGCCATTGCTCCGCGCTTGTTGCGCCCCGCGAGCTACAAGCTAAAATGAAACATGGCGAATATGTTCAATCCATTCCTCGATATTCTGCCCGTCGCCCAGCAGCGCCTCTGGCCAGAGCTTTCCAAAACACCTCGACACTTCACTCTCTACGGCGGCACGGCCATCGCGCTTCGATTGGGACATAGAGCTTCAGTGGACTTCGACTTTTTTTCTCAGGAGGCTTTCGAGTCCGGTTCGCTCATAACGTCGGTGCCCTATCTAATGGACGCGGTCATCCGCCAATCCAAAGCCAATACGCTCACCGTGTCCGTGATCCGCGGTGATCCTGTGCAATTGTCCTTCTTTGGCAACCTTGGACTTGGACAAGTCGCGGAGGAGGAGATTGCGGAGGGGCCACTGCTCAAGGTCGCCTCGCTGCTGGACCTCGCCGGCACCAAGGCGGCTGTTGTAACGCAACGCGCCGAAATGAAGGACTATCTCGATATCCACGCCTTATTGACGAAGGCGAACATACCTCTATCGAAAATGCTCGCCGCGGCGACCGCCATCTATGGCAGCCAATTCAATCCGTTGATTTCGCTCAAGGCGATTTCCTATCATGACGACTTGGCGTTGGCGCAGCTTCCACAGCATATCCGACACGATTTGATTGCTGCTGTCAGGGAAACTAATCCCGAGAACTTGCCAGTAATGGATGCACTGAGGCCTTGGAGGCCGACGATATGAAGCCTTTTCCTCACGCTCCCGACCTCCTCGCTCTCGCACCTCGAGTGATCTGGTTTGAGCCGGCCGAAACGGCGCTGGCTGATCCCGTTCGGTTCCTGGCCTACCTGATGACCTATGGCACCCTGGACGAGATAGCAGTCGTTCGACGTTATTGCGATGCGCAGGACTTTCGCGAGGCATTGGAGCATGCGCCAGCCGGCGTCATCGACGAACGATCCTGGGCCTATTGGAACGTGATGTTCGGACGTTATCCCGTCCCGCCGATGCCCAGGCGCACGATCCCTAACGCGGTGTAGCTCAGTCCGCAGGCTACGCTTGTTGCACCTCGCCAGCGCCTTGCGCTAAAAGCCGTCCCCGATCCGCTTACCTGCGTTCGTAGGCAGCGAGTGAGCAACAGGAGCCAAGACAATGGTCGCGTTGACCTTTCCCGACGGCGCGCGCCGGGAGTATCCCGCCAAAATCACTGGCCTCGACGTCGCCAAGGGCATCTCGCCGTCACTCGCCAAGCGCACGGTCGCGATGGCGCTCGACGGCACGGTCTCCGACCTCGCCGACCCGATCGAGCAGGACGCCAAGATCGAGTTCATCACGCGCGACGACCCGCGCGCGCTGGAGCTGATCCGGCACGACTGCGCCCACGTGCTGGCCGAGGCGGTGCAGACGCTGTGGCCCGGCACCCAGGTCACCATCGGCCCGGTGATCGAGAACGGCTTCTACTACGACTTCTTCCGCAACCAGCCGTTCACGCCCGAGGACTTCGACGCCATCGAGAAGAAGATGCGCGAGATCATCGCGCGCGACAAACCCTTCACCAAGGAAGTGTGGTCGCGCGACGAGGCCAAGCGCGTGTTCAAGCGACAAGGGCGAGATGTTCAAGGTCGAGCTGGTCGACGCCATCCCGGCGGACCAGCAGATCAAGATCTACAAGCAGGGCGACTGGTTCGACCTCTGCCGCGGCCCGCACATGACCTCGACCGGCAAGGTCGGCAATGCCTTCAAGCTGATGAAGGTCGCGGGCGCCTATTGGCGCGGCGATTCAAACCGCGAGATGCTGTCGCGCATCTACGGCACCGCCTTCGCCAAGCAGGAGGAGCTCGACGCTCTACCTCAAGCAGATGGAGGAAGCCGAGAAGCGCGACCATCGCAAGCTCGGCCGCGAGATGGACCTGTTCCATTTCCAGGAGGAAGGCCCCGGCACGGTGTTCTGGCATCCCACGGCTGGACCATCTTCCAGGAGATCGTCGCCTACATGCGCCGGCGCCTCAAGGGCGACTATCGCGAGGTCAACGCGCCGCAGCTTCTCGACAAGTCGCTGTGGGAGACCTCGGGCCACTGGGGCTGGTTCCGCGAGAACATGTTCATGGCGACTTCGGCGGGCGAAGCGACCGAAGACGAGCGGGTGTTCGCGATCAAGCCGATGAACTGCCCGGGCCACATCCAGATTTTCAAGCACGGGCTGCGGTCCTATCGCGAACTGCCGCTGCGGATGGCCGAATTCGGCATGGTGCACCGCTACGAGCCGTCCGGCGCGCTGCACGGCCTGCTGCGCGTGCGCGCGTTCACGCAGGACGACGCCCACGTGTTCTGCACCGAGGAGCAGATGGCCGAGGAGTGCCTCAAGATCAACGACCTGATCCTGATCGACCTATGCGGACTTCGGCTTCGACGGCGATCTGACGGTGAAGCTCTCGACCCGGCCGGAAAAGCGCGTCGGCTCCGACGCGGCGTGGGATCATGCCGAAGGCATCATGCTGGACGTGCTCAAGCAGATCGAGGCACGCAGCGGCAACCAGAAGATCAAGACCGCGATCAATCCGGGCGAAGGCGCATTCTACGGGCCGAAGTTCGAATACGTGCTGCGCGATGCGATCGGCCGCGACTGGCAATGCGGCACGACCCAGGTCGACTTCAACCTGCCGGAGCGGTTCGACGCGTTCTACATCGCGGCCGACGGCCAGCGGAAGACGCCGGTGATGATCCATCGCGCGATCTGCGGCTCGATGGAGCGGTTCCTCGGCGTGGTGCTTGAGCACTATGCCGGCCACCTGCCGCTGTGGCTGTCGCCGGTGCAGGCGGTGGTCGCCACCATCACGTCGGACGCCGACGACTACGCCCGCGAGGTCACTGCGCTGGCGACGCGGATGGGGCTGCGGGTCGAGAGCGACCTGCGCAACGAGAAGATCAACTACAAGGTTCGCGAGCATTCGCTCGCCAAGGTCCCGGCGCTCCTGGTGGTCGGCCGCAAGGAAGCCGCCGAGCGCATGGTCTCGGTGCGCCGCCTCGGCAAGGAGGGCCAGACCGTGATGCCGCTCGATCAGGCGCTGGCCGCGCTCGCCGACGAGGCGATGCCGCCGGACGTGCGCAGACTGAAGCAGGCGGCTTGAGCGGGCGGGCCAACGCGGTTGCCGGTGACGCGATGACGGTGCGCCCGCTAAGATGCGGGACGCGCCTTCCACCCGCGCGACGCGAGGACCGCCTTGCCCGCCTACGACGCCTTCATCTCGTACAGCCACGCGAAGGACAAGCCGATCGCGGCGGCGTTGCAGTCGGTGGTGCAGCGGCTCGGCAAGCCCTGGTACCGGCGTCGCGCGCTGCGGGTGTTCCGCGACGACACCAGCCTCTCGGCCACGCCGCATCTGTGGCCGTCGATCGAGCAGGCGCTGGGCGAGTCGCGCTTCCTGATCCTGCTCGCCTCGCCGGAAGCCGCTGCGTCGCCGTGGGTCGGCAAGGAGATCGAGTACTGGCTCGCGCACAAGAGCCCCGAGACGCTGCTGATCGCGCTGACCGGCGGCGCGCTCGCCTGGGATCACGCCAAGGGCGATTTCGCCTGGGCGGCGACAACGCCCCTGCCCGCGGTCCTTCAGGCGCAATTCGCCGCTGAGCCGCGATGGGTCGATCTCGGCGCCTACCGCGACGGCGCCAATCCGCGCGATGCCCGGTTCATGGACCTCGGCGCCGACTTCGCCGCGGCCATCCACGGCATGCCGAAGGAGGACCTGCTCTCGCAGGAGGTGCGCCAGCAGCGCCGCGCGCTGACGCTCGCCTGGTCGGCCGCCGGGACGCTGTTCGTGCTCGGCGGTGCGCCGTCTGGCAGTGGCAGGTGGCAAACGTCCAGCGCCAGCGCGCCGAGGACGCGCTCGGCGCTGCGCAGAAGACTGCCGAATTCGCTGGTGTTCGACCTTGCCCGCGAGTTGCGCAACCGCCCCGGCATGCCGGTGGAACTGGTCAACGAGATCCTGCGACGGGTACAGGCGCTGCAGCGGCAACTCGGCAGCGCGGGGTCGACGCCCGAATTGTTGCGGCTCGAAGCCGTGTCGCTCGCCGAACTATCGGACAGCTATCAGTGGCAAGGCAACACCGCGGCCGCGATCGCAGCGGCCCGGCACGCCGTCGCAATTCTCGAAGCGATCGCGAAGCAACACCCCAATCAGCGGCTGGCCGAGCGGAGCCTCGCGGTCGCGCTCAACCAGCTCGGCGACGTCCAGCGCGGGCTTGAACCGCGGGCCACGGTGCTGGCGCTCCACGGCCGCGCCCTCGCGATCGTCGAGCGGCTCATCGCAGGCGATCCGGGCAACCCGATGCTGCTGCAGGATCTCTGGATCACCAGCCTGAAGATCGCCGAGGTCGAAACCATCGCAGGCGCCTACGACGCCGCGCTCGCGAACTACCGCAAAGGTCTCGCAGCGATCGGTCGAACTCGCGGCGGAACGACCGGACGACCTCGCGCTGCAATCGGACCTGGCGATCAGCCACAGCCGGATCGGCATCACGCTTAATGCCATGAAGCAATACGGCGAGGCTTTGAAGGAGCACCGTGCGGCGTTCGAAATCCGCGAGCGCGTCGCCGCTGCGCGCCCGAACGACACGAGCCGCCAGCGCGACGTCTCCGTCTCTCTCACGCGCATCGGCGAGGTGCTGGCCGGCCTCGCCCAGCGCGCCGAGGCAGTCGACAGCTTCCGGCGGGCCGTAACGATCGTCGAGCGGCTCGTCGTCGGCGACCCGGGCAACGCGCAGTGGCAGGGCGACCTGATCGGGCTCTACGATGCGCTGGCGCAGCTTTATTTAGCCGAGAACGAGCCCGCGCAAGTCCTGACCGCCTACCAGCGAGCGCTTGATGCGCGCGAGCGGCGCAGCGCCATCGCGCCGGATAACCGCGCCTGGCAGGCCGACCTCGCCGCGCACCTGCGCACGGTGGGCCGCGCGCTCCTCGCCGACGGACGCACCGAAGAGGGCATCGCCGCCTACCGGCGCAGCGCCGAGATACTGACCCAGCTATTGGCGGCACAGCCGGACGATACCGCAACCGCCCGTCAACTCGCCCAGGTCCATCTCGACATTGGCGACCAACTTGCCGGCGGCGGCCAATGGCCCGAGGCCAGGCAGGCCTACGGGCGGAGCCGTGACGTGCGCGAGCGACTCGCCGAGCGCCATCCTGCCGACCTGTCATTGCAGCACGATCTCGCCGCCGCCCTGGAACGCATCGCCATTGCATCCGACCAACTCAAGGAGCTGCCGGCGGCACTGGCGAGCTATCGCGCGGCGCTCGAGCTCCGGCAGCGTGTGATGGCAGCGGAGCCCGCCAATGTCGCACTCCAGCGCGACTACGTGCTCACCCTGTCGCTCGCCTCGGACGTACTCCTACGCCTGGGCGAGCGCCAGGAAGGCCAGCAAAGTCTGCTGCGCGCGTTCGCAATCGTCGCGAAATACGCCGCCGACTTTCCAGATAACCCGCTGTTGCAGTCTGACCTCGCAATCGGTCTCTATCTCCTGGCGCTCCATCTCGACGACGATCCCTCGTTCCGTCTCGAGAAAGCGCGAGAGATTGTGCGGCGGCTGGAGGCACAGGGAAAGCTTGCGCCCGAGATCAAGGCGCACATCGCCCAACTCGAACAGAAGCTTGCCGAAAAGCCGAAGTGATGGCGGCCAAGGCCGGCGTCAACGCACCGGCGCAGGAACGGGCGGATAAGCGTGGCGGCGGCCGCGATAATCTTCGATCTCGTAGCGCGCACTGCCGTTCGTGCCGGTTTGCGTCAGGTAGCTCGGTCCGATCGGCGACTTGCCGTGGCCGTCCGGAATGTCGAGCACGTAGGACGGCTGGCAGAGCCCCGAATAACGCCCGTGCAGCGCCCGCATCAGCGCCCTGCCCTCCTCGATCGTGGTGCGCCAGTGCGCTGTGCCGGGCGCGAGATCGCCATGATGCAGGTAGTATGGCTTGATCCGGCACTCGACCAGCATCCGCATCAGGTCGCCGAGGGCCGCCGCATCGTCGTTCACGCCGCGCAACAGCACGCTCTGGCTGAGCATCGGGATGCCGGCATCGATCAGCCGGGCGCAGGCGGCACGGACCTCTGGCGACAACTCGCGGGCATGATTGACGTGCAGGACCACGTAGGTCGCCTTGCCGCTTGCCTTGAGCGCGCGGACCAGCACCGGCGTCACCCGCTCGGGCGCGGCGACTGGCAGACGAGTGTGCACCCGCATGATCTTGACGTGGTCGATGGCCGCGAGTTCCGCAGCCACCGCCTTCAACCGGCGCGGAGACAGCACCAGCGGGTCGCCGCCGGTCAGGATGACCTCCCAGATTTCCGGATGCGCCCGGATGTAGTCCAGCGCGCCGGCGAACGCCTTCCCCGACAGCCCGCCGCGACCGGCGGGGCCGACCATTTCGCGGCGGAAACAGAACCGGCAATAGACCGCGCACAGATGAGTGAGCTTGAGCAGCACGCGGTCGGGATAGCGGTGGACGATGCCCTCGACCGGGCTGTGCGGGTCATCGGCGATCGGATCGGCGGTCTCCGCCCCCGAGACGTCGAGTTCCCGCGGATCGGGAACAAACTGGCGCCCGACCGGATCGCAGGGATCGGCGGGGTCGATGTGGCCGGCAAGGCCCGGTGTGATTACCACGGCGTAGCGCGCGGCCACCCGTTCGAGCGCGGCGCGGTCGCCTGCCGGTGCGAGCCCGGCGGCGATCAGATCGCCGACGCTACGCAAGGATTGGGGTTTTTTGGCCATCGGGAACATCCTGGTCGGGTGCCCCGGAAATCAGGCACCCTTCGCGAAATGTCAACCGGAGAAGCCCCTCTCCTGTCCCGGACCAGCGAGCGCATGAGCGCTCGCGTTGATCCGGGATCCCGGTTTGTTGGGGGTCGCAAGAAGGGACCGGGGTCCCGGGTCAGCAGCGCATCACTCCGCTCCGCTGCGTGCTGCGCTGCGCCCGGGACACGATCACTCTCGGCCAGGCATGCGGCCCGAAAGGAGACCCATGCCGCCCGAATGGCCCCACCCCAATTGCACAAAGCGCGATTTCAGTGTTGGCTCCCCGGCGAACAAGCTTGGAGCAAGGGTCAATCAATGAAGAACTATGTCGACGGCGGGGAAGCCATCCTGGAGGCGTTTCGCAAGCTCAAGGTCGACTACATCATGTCGTCGCCGGGCTCCGAATGGTCCCCGGTCTGGGAGGCGCTGGCGCGCCAGAAGCTTGGCAACAAGCCGGGCCCGACCTTCGTGGAATCCTGGCACGAGACCGTCGCCGTCAACATGGCGAGCGGCTACACCCTGATGACCGGCCGCCCGCAGGCCGTCCTGCTGCACGCCGCGGTCGGCATGCTGCAGGGAAGCATGGGCATCCACGGCGCCATGCAGAACGAAGTGCCGATGGTGGTCATGTCGGGCGAGTCCAACTCGCTCGGCGAGGATCCCGATCTCGAGATCGAGCAGCAGTGGTACGGCGGGCTTACGGTCGGCGGCATCGAACGGTTCGTCGAGCCGGTGGCCAAATGGGCGCGCGCGGTGACGAGCCCTTACACGCTCTATGAAAGCGTGGTGCGCGCCGGCGAGATGGCGCAGCGCGTGCCGCTCGGCCCGGTCTATCTCAACGTGCCGCTCGAGCACATGCTGCATGACTGGACGCCGCCGCAGCACGCGCGCGACGTGCCGGCCGCGCCGAAGCTGCGGGCTCCCGCCGAGGACGTACAGCACGTCGCCGACCTGTTGCCAAAGGCGAAGAACCCGGTCATCGTCGCAGAAACTGCCGGACGCGATCCCAAGGCCTTCACCGCGCTGGTGGAACTCGCCGAGGCACTCGCCATCCCGGTGATCAACGGCCGCGTCACCTCCTACGCCAACTTCCCGACCGACCATCCGCTCTACATCGGCTTCAACAGTTACGGCGCGCTCAAGGACGCCGACCTTGTGCTGCTGGTCGGCGGCCGCGCGCCCTGGTATCCGGCGCACCGCCGCCCCACCGCCGGCACGATCGTGCAGGTACACGAGAACCCACACAAAGGGCACATGATCTATCAGAACCTGCACGCTGACTTTTATCTTGAAGGCGACGTCGGCTCCTCGCTCGCACAACTGGCAAAGGCCGCGAAGGCGTCGAAGCCGGGCGCGCAAGTTGAAGAGAGGCGCAAGCGCTGGACCAAGGAGCACGAGACTTACGCCGCGGCCGTGAAGGCCGAGCAGGACAAGGCCCGCGCCGCGGCCGAGATCGAGCCGGTCGCACTCCTGAGCATGCTCGGCGAGGTGATGCCGCCCGACACGATCTTCGTCGACGAGACCATCAGCCACGCGCCGCTGCTGCGGCGGCACCTGCCGGCAACCAGGCCGCAGAGCTTCTTCCGCGGCAGCGGCGGGCTCGGACAGGGCATCGGCACCGCGCTCGGCATCAAGCTTGCCGCCAAGGAGCGGCCGGTGGTGCTGCTCGTCGGCGACGGCTCGTTCCTCTACAATCCGATCGTGCAGGCACTCGGCGCCTCCAAGCATCACAACCTGCCGATCGTCATTGTCGTGTTCAACAACAAGAAGTACGAGGCGATGCGTAAGGGCCACGTCCACCACTATCCGGACGGCGCCTCTGCGACATCCAAGGTGCACTACGGCGTCACGATCGAGGGCCCGGCCTACGAGGACCTTGGCAGCCACTTCGGCTTCCACGGCCAGCGGGTCGAGAAGCCCGCCGAGCTTAAGGCCGCACTGCAGGCCGCGCTCGACGCCACCAAGAGCGGCAAGACTTCGATCCTCAACGTGATGCTCAGCAAGTAGTAGCTCGCCGCGAGGCGGTGGCTGTTGCTACGCCCTCTCCCCTTGCGGGAGAGGGCAATTCGATATTTCCGCAAGCAAGTTGGGTAAGGGGGGTGGACCGCGCGGAATGTTCGCGCCCTCACCCATTCGAGTGCGCTGAACTTTCCGTGTCGCCCTCTCCCGCAAGGGGAGAGGGCACAATCACGACGACCGGCGCAGCGGAGAGTGTCGGCTTACGCCGCGCCCTTGAGGCGGGCGAGCGCCTCCGCGATCTTGGCACGCCGCTGCTCGGCCTCCTCGCGCCGCTCTCGCTCCTGGTCGACGACCTCCTCGGGCGCGCGCGCAACGAAATCGGCATTGCCGAGCTTGGCATCGATGCGCGCGATGTCGGCCGCGACCTTCGCCATCTCCTTATCAAGCCTGACGCGCTCGGCCGCAAAGTCGATTACGCCGGCGAGCGGCAATGCCGCGACTTCGTCGCGCACGATGAGTTGCACCGAGCCGGCCGGCGCCGCGGCAACGTGCGAGATGCCCGAAAGGCGCGCCAGTCGCCGCACGAAATCGGACCAGCGCTCGGCGCGCGCTTTGGTTTCGGCCGACGCCGCGACCAGCATGAGGGGAATCTCACTGGTGATGTTCATTTCCGATCGCACCGAGCGGATCGCGGTGACGAGGTCGATCACCCAGCCGATCTCCGCCTCGGCGTCGACATCCCCGAGCCCGTCGTGCCGTGGCCACGGCGCGAGCGCCAGCAGCCCGTCGCGCTCGGGACCTCCCTCGGCCGTGACCTGCCATAGCTCCTCGCTGACGAACGGCGCAAACGGATGCAGCAGCTTGAGGATCTCGTCGCGCACCCAGGCGGTCACGGCGCGGGTCTCGGTCTTTGCAGGGCCGTCACCACCCTGCAAGAGCGGCTTGGCGAGTTCCAGATACCAGTCACAGAACACGTTCCAGACGAACCGATAGAGGGCATTGGCGGCGTCGTTGAACCGGTAAGCCAGGATCGCCTCTGTGACCTCGAACGACGCCTTGGAGGTCTCGAACGCGATCCAGCGGTTGAGCGTCTCCTTCGCCGAGCGCGGATCGAAGCCCGGCACCGTGACGCATTGGTTGATCTCGGCGAACCGGCAGGCGTTCCAGAGCTTGGTCATGAAGTTGCGGTAGCCCTCGACGCGCTGGGTCGAGAGCTTGATGTCGCGGCCCTGCGCGGCCATCGCGGCGAGCGTGAAGCGCAGCGCGTCGGCACCGTAGTCGTCGATCAGGTGCAGCGGATCGATGACGTTGCCCTTCGACTTCGACATCTTGGCGCCGCGCTCGTCGCGCACCAGCGCATGGATGTAGACGTCCTTGAACGGCGCCTTGTCCATAAAGTGCAGCCCCATCATCATCATGCGGGCGACCCAGAAGAAGATGATGTCGAAGCCGGTGACCAGCACCGAAGTCGGGTAGAACCGCTTGAGCTCCTTAGTCTCCTCGGGCCAGCCGAGCGTCGAGAACGGCCACAGCGCCGACGAGAACCAGGTGTCGAGCACGTCCTCGTCGCGCATGATGATCGGCGCGCGCTTCTCGGGATGCTCGATCATCTCCTTGGCCTGGTGCTGGCGGAGTACGCCGGTCTCGACGTAATAGGCCAGTGCCCGCGCGATCGCCTCGTCCTCGGTCTCGGCGACCCACACCTTGCCATCCGGCCCGTACCAGGCCGGAATCTGATGGCCCCACCAGAGCTGGCGCGAGATGCACCACGGCTGGATGTTCTCCATCCACTCGAAGTAGGTCTTCTCCCAGTTCTTCGGCACGAACGTCGTCTTGCCTTCGCGCACGGCGTCGAGCGCGCGCACCGCGAGCGCCTTGGCGTTGACGTACCACTGGTCGGTCAGGAACGGCTCGATCACCGCGCCCGAGCGGTCGCCGTGCGGCACCGTGTGGGTATAGGGCTCGATCTTGTCGAGCAGGCCCATGCCCTCTAGCCGTTCGACGATCTTCTTGCGCGCGGCAAAGCGCTCGACGCCGTCGAGTTCGAGGGTGGCGTCAAGCTCCGGCGACGAGGCGACGTCTTCGAGGAACGCGCTGTTGTCCTTGAGGTCGAGGCCGCCCTCCACGTTGAACACGTTCACCAGTGGCAGATGATGCCGGCGGCCGACCTCGAAGTCGTTGAAGTCGTGCGCCGGCGTGATCTTCACCGCGCCCGTGCCCTTCTCGGGATCGGCGTAGTCGTCGCCGACGATTGGAATGCGCCGGCCGACCAGCGGCAGGATCGCATGCTTGCCGATCAGGTGCTTGAACTTCTCGTTCTCCGGATGCACCGCGACCGCGGTGTCGCCCAGCATGGTCTCCAGCCGCGTGGTGGCGACGACGATGAACTCGTCTGAGCCCTCGATCGGATACTTGATGTGCCAGAGGCTGCCCTTGACCTCGACCTGTTGCACTTCGAGGTCGGAGATCGCGGTGAGCAGTTTGGGGTCCCAGTTGACGAGACGTTTGTCCTTGTAGATCAGGCCCTCGTTGTAGAGCGCGACGAATGTCTTGGTGACTGCACGCACCATTTGTTCGTCGGGCGCGCCACGATCCCCCATGGTGAAGCGCTCGCGCGACCAGTCGCATGACGCCCCGAGCCGCTTGAGCTGCTTGATGATGGTGCCGCCGGATTCCGCCTTCCAGGCCCAGACCTTCTCCAGGAACTTCTCGCGCCCGATCGTACGCCGGTCAGGCTCCTGCCGCTCCATCATCTGCCGATCGACCACCACCTGGGTCGCGATGCCGGCATGGTCGGTGCCGACCTGCCAGAGCACGTCCTTGCCGCGCATGCGCTCGAACCGGCAGAGCACGTCCTGCAGCGTGTTGTTGAGCGCATGGCCCATATGCAGCGAGCCCGTGACGTTGGGCGGCGGAATGACGATGCAGTAGGGCTCGGCGTCGGCGCGCTCGGCGCGGCCGGCCCGGAAGGCGCCGGCCTCTTCCCACTGCGCATAGATGCGGCCCTCGACTTCGGAGGGCTGGTATGTCTTTTCGATCATCGCTGGTCCGTTGCGGCGGTTTCGGGGTAGAAAGCCCGCACGCTCCGCTCTGTCAACGCCCGCAATCGCGGGCGTTTGCGCCTCCCGCCTTATCGGGTGGCCGAAAGCCGCTAAATCCCGGATTGTTCGGCGAAGAAGACCGAAAGGCCCGATGTGACCGCTTCGCCGCCGCCCGCAACCGCCGAGTTCCCGCTGCGTTCGATCATCCTGCTCGCCGGCGCCGGCTTTGCCAGCCAGGCGATGGTGCGGGTGACGGATTCGCTGCTGCCGCAGATCGCGTCCGATTTCGGCACCACGGTCGGGCAGGCCGCGATCGTGGTCGCGGCCTATTCGGTGGCGCACGGCTCGGTCCAGCTCATCATCGGGCCGATCGCCGACCGGTTCGGCAAGTACCGCATGGTCGCGGTGATGTGCGCGGCCGCGACCGTGCTGGTCGCGCTGTGCGGCATGGTCACAACCCTGCCCGAGCTGGCGATCGCGCGCTTTGCCTCGGGAGCGGCGGCCGGCTGGATCATTCCGATCTCCATGGCCTATGTCGGTGACGTGACGCCCGCTTCGCGCATCCAGCCGGTGCTGGCGCGCTACCTCACCGGCCAGATCATCGGGCAGTTGTTCGGCCAGGCCGCGGGCGGCGTGCTCGGCGACTGGTTCGGCTGGCGCAACGTGTTCTTCGTGCTGGCTGGCATTTTCGCCGTGGCGACCGCCGGCGTAGTGTACGAACTTCTGAATAACCCGCGAACCCGTACCGCTCCGCGCACGGCTGGGCCGCCGCGCTTTGCGGCCGACTATGCCGCCGTTTTATCGAACCCGTGGGCGCGATTCCTGATCTTCGCGGTGTTCATTGAATCGAGTGTGGCGTGGGGTGCGTTCGCCTATGTGGGCGCAGACCTGCGGCTGCGCTTCGGGCTGAGCTTCACCGCGATCGGACTGATTGTTGGCGCGTTCGGCATCGGCGGCCTGATCTATGCCGCTTCAGTCCAGCAACTGGTGAACCGGCTCGGGCAGCCGGGAGTCGCAACGCTCGGCGGCGTGTTGCTCGCTGGCGCCTATGTCATCCTGGCGGCGGGCGTCGCCTGGTGGCTCGCCCCGCTCGCCACCGTCGCGATCGGGCTCGGCTTCTACGCTCTGCACAACACCATGCAGGCCAACGCCACTCAGATGACGCCGGAAGCGCGGGGCACCGCGGTCGCGATCTTCTCGTCGGCGATCTATCTTGGCCAGGTGCTGGGCGTGGCGGTCGGCGGATTCGTCTTCGACCACTCGGGCGCGATGCCGCTGTTCCTCGGCTGCGCGGTGATCCTGCTGGCGCTGTCTTACTGGTTCGCGCGGAAATTGACGCGGCGCGCGTAGCGCAAATTTGCTTCGGTAGATCAGGTGCGCCCGCGCGACACGCGCTCGATTTCGGCGCGCACCAGCCGCTCGACCAGCCTCGGCAGATTGTCGTCGAGCCAGGACTTCAGCATCGGCCGCAACATTTCGCGGACGAGATCCTCAAGGGTCCGGCCGTTCTGAACCAGAACGGTCTGGGCAAGCGTGTTGAAGGCCGAAATCGACCGCCGCGCTCGTCGAAGCCGACATGAGCGAATGCTCGGCACGGGGCGCCACGCGCCACGCGTCCGGCTCGGCCGCCGGCGGCTCTATCGGAGGCTGCGGCCTGACTGCCACCGGCGCCGGCATCGGCGGAGGCGAGGTTTCCTCGAAAATGACGTCCAGGTCGGTGTCGATCGTACGGAAGCCCGCATCCACCAGCGGCTCCGCCGTCATCTGCTCGGTCAGAGCGTGGCGAGGAGGAGAAACTTCCGTGTCCGGTTCGGGCTCAGGTTCGGGTGCGAACGATGCCGGTGTCGGAAAATCATTGGGTTCCCGAGCCGCGGCGGGCGATACTGGCGGGAGAGCCGCCTGTTCAACCGAAGGCGGCGCCATCGGCCCCATCGTCCGTAGCGGCGTCGGACTTGGCGCAGGCTGCTGAGCGGCAGTTTCGGCTGATTTCGGTGGCTGGGTCTTCGCGCCCTCATCGTCTGCGATAATCCGCCGAATGGAGGCGAGAATTTCCTCCATCGAGGGTTCTTGACCCTTGGCTGGTTGCACCATCTGCCGCATCCCCGCTCGGACCGTCCGACTTCCAAGTCTCCGCCGATGCCCGCGTGCACGCCGCGAGCGAATCACTTACGAAAATCCGGTTGCTGGTATCCGAAGATTATTATGGCACGCCCATGTCCGCCAGCAAACAAGCTGTTGTGGACGGCGACGTTCTGTCAACGCGCCTAACGACCGTCGGGAACGCGCACGCCGCCCCAAGCATCGCGGACCTGATGATAGTGCGTTGTCGGATCGTAGACCTGCACCCTGAGCCCGAGGACTTGCGGTGAAAGCGCGCCGGTGGCCGCCAACACCGTATAGGACGCTACGACCCGGTCACGCTGCGCGGTCACCAGCGCGACCCGCGCGTTCAGCAGGTCCTGTTGCGCATTGAGAACGTCGAGGGTGGTGCGCTGGCCGACGCGCGCTTCCTCGCGCACGCCGTTCACCGCGATCTCATTGGCCGTGACCGATGAACTCGTGGAGATGACCTGTGCCTTGGCGGCTTCGAGCTGACCCCAGGCCTGAGTCACGGTGGATTGCACCTGGTCGCGCGCGGTGTCGAGGTCCATGCGCCGCTGCCCGAGGGTTTCTTTCGCCTGCCGGATGGCGGCATATTCGGCGCCGCCCTGATAGAGCGGCACCGAGAGCTGGGCAGACAGCGAGGCGTTCAGGTTCTCAATCACGGTCAGCGAAGAGGTGTTGCCATACGACTTCTGCACGTTCCCGACGGCAGAGATCGTCGGATAGAGCGCCCCTTCGGTAACCTTGACCTGCTGGGTGGCGACGTCGACGTTGTACATCGCCGCGGTGACGGTCGGATGCTCGGCACGGCCGCGCGCAACTGCGCCGTCGAGCGTTCGCGGCGAAAACCGGTCGACCGGAGCGGCTGGTGACAATCGCGCCGGCGCCGGCACCCCGATGACCTGCAGATAGACCGCGCGGGACGAGATGTAGTTCGATTCCGCGGTCGCCAGCTGTGAACGGCCAGTCGACAGCCGCGCTTCGGCCTGCGCCACGTCAGTCCGCGTCACTTCACCGGCGTTGAACCGGTCGCGCGTCTGGCGAAGCGTGACCTCGAGCACGTTCACGTTGCTGCGCTGCAGTTCGAGGATCGCGGTGTCGCGCAGCAAATTCATGTAGGCGGTCGCGGCGTTGAGCAATGTGGTCTGTTCGCTCGACCGGAGGGTTTCCCGGGCGGAGAACACCTGTCCTTCAGCGAGCCGGGTGCGATTGGAGGTCTGGAAGCCGTTGAACAGCGTCTGGGTGACGGTCAAACCTGCACTGGTAACCGCTGTCGAGCCTTGGTTCTTGTCGTAGCTCGGAAAGGTTGGACACATGCTCCTTCCCTGAAGGTCCCGGGGGCACGCCAGGGGCCCTGCGATGCTGTTCTGGTTCTTGACCAGATTTTCCAAGTACTGATCGGTCAAACTCGAAGAGCCGGTGACGCGCGGGCGATAACCCGACAGCGCGGTTGGGACGTTCTCGTCGGTCGCGCGGGTCGCGGCGCGCTGAGCATTGAGCGTCGGATTGTTGAAGTAGGCCAGCGCCAGGGCCGCCTCCAGCGTGGTCGAGCCGGGCGCGATCGGCCCACCGCCAAGCTTGGCGTTGAGATTGCTGTTGTAGGGGTCAAATCCGGTCACGCCCGGGCCGACGTTCGTGCCCGGGGCGACGAACCCTCCGTTGGGGCTTCCCCGGCGGCTCTGCGGATTGACCGCCAGGGGGTTGGTCATGTCCTGCGGATTGGTGAGGGTCCGGTCTTGCGGGTTTGCCGGATTGATCGTCGTGGGAGGGGTGATCGACAGGGGGGGCTGCGTCTGCGCAAAGACTGGCGCAGCCGGACATCCGGTCGCGACGCAAGCCGCGAGCAGCGCCGCCTTCGCGCCGCCTGCGATCGAGCCAGGACGCCGATCTCCCCCGAACATTCGACTTACCCCAACGCACCCCGACGCAACGCCCGTTCGCTACGCGGGCTCACCCCCGAGCCCTAGAAGCGAACCTTAACCATAATGGGGCCGCCGACCGGAGGAAGCCCTGAGGGTAAGCCCTTTAGCAAATTCGGGGATTCGTGGTGTATTCGCGCCACAGTAAACGCGCGTAAGCGCCCGAAATGAACTAGAAAACGAAGCTCGGGACAGCTGCAAATCCAGGTAGCGTCGGCGCCGCCGCATCGAAAATCGCCCGGCCGCTGATGTCGGCCCCGTCACGGCGATAGAGGGTTGCCCGGCCGTTCGGGGTCCGGCCCACGACCGTCACGAGGCGTCCGCCGTCCTTGAGCTGGCGGAGCAGCGAGTGCGGCTCCACCTCGGTTGCTCCACCGAACAAGATGACGTCGTATGGGCGCCGCGCCGCCCAGCCGTCGACCAGCGGGCCGCTCTCCACCGAAACATTCTTGTCGGCCGCAAGATTTTCCCGCGCGTGGCGCGCGAGCGTCGCGTCCTGTTCGAGCGCCGTGACCGAGCCTGCGAGCCGCGCCAGGACCGCCGAGGAATATCCGGTCGCACAACCGACATCGAGGACGTCGTTCCCCTCCTCCACGTCGGCCGCCTGAACCATCTTGGCCAAGACCACCGGCTTGAGCAGGTACCGGGCATCACCCTCGCGCACCTCCGGTGTCACCGGCAGGTCAAAATCCAGGTACGCCAGCGCGGCCTTGGCATGCGGCACGAAGCGTTCGCGCGCAACATCCAGCATGGCCGCGATCAGGCGCAGATCGGTGACATCGCTGGTGCGGATCTGGCCGTCGACCATCATGCGGCGCGCCGCGGCAAAGTCCATCATCGGCGAATTCCACGAGGCAAACGAGGTGTATAGTGCGGTGCGGCAACTGTTTGCGGCAAGGACGCCGATTTTGCAAGCTTGGGCGGGATCGAACCCGCAGACGCCCGCTTGCGGCGTGAAAAAACGGGCGGGCCGCCGCGGTTGCCCGCTTAGGCGCGCTCCTATATAGGCTGGATTTCAAACGACGCACTGCGGCAACGGGCACTTAACCCGTTGCCCGAGCGCCGGAAAGGCCACGTGGCGGAGTGGTTACGCAACGGTCTGCAAAACCGTGTACCCCGGTTCAATTCCGGGCGTGGCCTCCACTCGCAACTCTTACCATCCTTTCGATCGCCGGCACGCCCATGAGTAGCCCGGAGCGGTGCCGCGCGGTGACAAGGCAGCAAAGCGCCCCCGAGTGACCGCGATGACGCAAGCGCCTCCCGGCAAGCCGCTGCTCGACGTGCTGTCCGGCGAGGTGCGCGCCATCCCGCCAGTCTGGATGATGCGGCAGGCGGGCCGTTATCTGCCGGAATACCGCGAGCTGCGGGCCCGCGCCGGCAGCTTCCTCGATCTATGCTACTCGCCGGAGATGGCGGCGGAAGCGACGCTGCAGCCGATCCGGCGTTTCGGCTTCGATGCCGCGATCATCTTCTCTGATATCCTCGTCGTGCCCCATGCGCTCGGCCGCACCGTGCGGTTCGAGGCCGGGGAAGGTCCACGCCTCGATCCCTTGACTGCAGCAGATATCGGCGGGCTGCGCACCGAACTCGACCTCTCGGCACTAGCGCCAGTCTATGAGGCGCTACGGCTGGTCAGGCGGGACCTCGATCCCGCGGTGAGCCTGATCGGCTTCTGCGGCGCGCCTTGGACGGTCGCGACTTACATGGTGGCCGGGCGCGGAACGCCGGATCAGGCGCCCGCAAGACTCATGGCCTACCGCGAACCGGCGGCATTCGCGCGGCTGATCGACGTGCTGGTTGCGGCCTCGGTGCGCCATCTGGTCGAACAACTCTACGCCGGCGCCGATGTGGTGCAGATCTTCGACACCTGGGCCGGCATCCTGCCGCCCGCCGAATTCGACCGCTGGTGCGTTGAACCCAATCGGCAGATCGTCACGCAGATCAGACAACAGGTCCCCGGCGCGAAGATCATCGGCTTTCCCCGCGGCGCCGGCGGCTCGCTCGGCCGCTATGTTGAAAGCGTACCGGTCGACGGCGTCAGCATCGACTGGGCCGCCGACCCGGCATTCGTCCGTGACCGTGTGCAACCGCGCGTGGCGGTCCAGGGCAATCTCGATCCGCTGGCGCTGGTGGCAGGCGGCGCTGCGCTCGATCGCGCCGTCGATGATGTGATGACAAATTTTGGCGCGGGCCGGCTGATCTTCAATCTCGGTCACGGCATTCTGCCGGATACGCCGATCGCGTATGTCGAGCAGATGCTACGACGGGTTCGCCAGCGCACCCATCTCTGACGGCCGGCCGGCGTATGAGCGACGCACTCAATATCCCTCCCGCCAACCCCGAATGGCCTCGTACTTGATTCGATCAATTCGAGTCGCTTCGTTGGCTAGCGAGATGTCCGCGTCCGCGGGGAGGTATTTAAGAAACCCATATGTCGCCACGCCGTATATCGTGTTGGTATTTGCCGACGGAAGAAACACGAAGGCCGGCCCGCCGCTGTTTCCGCCCCATTGTCCGCACTTGTAGAAAAGTTGCTGCTCGCCGATTTTTTCGAGCGGACAGTAGCTATGCCACATCGTCCATCGCGGCTTGTCGCCGGGATAGCCGAGCAGATTGATGTTGTAGCGTGGCATCGCGTCTTCGTAACCGTAACCGAGCCAGCCTAATCGATTTCCAACGTTCTGGGACAATATCGCCATTCCAATATCGAACTCACGATCGTGATATTGCGTCCAGCCAACGACGCTGAGCAGTCGGACGACTTGCACCGGATCATACGGGCTGTACTCGCCGTCTTGTCCCGGCCAGAATTTCGTGACCGCCTTCCACCGATTGTTCTGACTGTCGAAGATGCAGTGACCGGCCGTTAAGACGTGACGAGGGCCAACCAGCACCCCGCTGCAGCCGCCCTCGAGATATCCAACCGTACGAAACGGATACGCCGTGGTGTTGGTCACCCGCTCACGCGTGTCCCTGCCGAAAATCGCTCTGCTTGGCGTATTCGGGTGCCTCACGACCGCTCCCCTGTCGTCCGAGTTCGGAGGCTGAGCGGCAGATGGGGTTTGGCTGCCGGGGTTCGCCTGACCCGAGAAGAAATTGTGAAGGCGCTTTCGTACCTCCGGCGAGAGTTCGATGACTTCAGGCTGGCCGCCGGGCGTGACCGTTTCGGTTCTGAATTTGTCAATCAGGTTGGTCGCGGACGGCTGGTGCAGGCGCGGAAGTGCACGTTCGTCACTGAGAACGCTACGATCGGGCTCGTCCGGCAACTGGCGCCGGCCCTCACTCTGTCGCGGCGGCGTCGCGGCCTCATCGTCGATCGTTCCGAGAAAATGTCCGGTGGACTCTGAACGGGCTTCCGAGGGGCAGTTCAGAACCACCAACGCCAAACTGAAAGCTGCGAACACCTGAAACGCACGGTGATTTGTCATGAAGCAACCCGTTACAGAGGCCCCAACGGACTGGACAGGTTATGGCAAAGTATCATCCACACGTTCGGTCGCAATTCGGAGCTGAATTCTTGTCGGCCGGAAAGCTCGGATTGCAGTTTGAGGCTTGCAATGATGTCAAATTTGAGCAGTTCGCCCTGCGACACGTATTCCTGAAGATGATGCATCAAGTTTCTTCGCCAGATCGACAGGCCCTGCGAATGCCTATTCGAGCGGCCGGGTCTGTTCGATGATGTCGGCTGCGCCTTTCGCCAACAGATCGAGCCCCACTCGCCGACCGAGCTCGCGCGGTCGATCGGACGGCCCGCTGCATTCGACTTCGATGAAACGACTGCCGTCCTCCTCGATCACCGCGGCCTGCAGCGTCAGCTCGTCGCCGGCGATTTCAGCATGTCCGGCGATCGGCGAGTTGCAATGGCCGTTGAGGACCCACAGCACTTCCCGCTCGGCTTCGGCGCAAATCCGCGACGCGGGATCGCTGATCGCGGAAAGGAGACGTCGCGTGTCCCAGTCTGCCTCGCTGCATTCGACCGCGACAATGCCCTGCCCCACCGCCGGCAGCATCTCGACGGTGGAGAAGCCGTGAACGATGCGTGCCGCCTGGCCAATGCGTTCGAGTCCCGCGCGCGCCATCACCAGCGCATCGGCGGGGCCGCGTTCGCTGCCGTCCGGCATCTTCTGCAACTGGCCGGTGTCGAGTTTCCTGATGCGGGTGTCGGCGGCGCCGCGGAAATGGATCACCTCGGCCCGAGGGAACAGCCGCCGCAGATAACTCGCACGGCGGACCGAATTGGTGCCGATCTTGAAGCCCTCGCCCCGAGCCAACTTGATGGCGTCGAACGAAACGCCCGGGCGCACCACGAGCGCGTCCCCCGCCGCATCGCGCGCCAGCATGGCGCCGATCACCAGGCCGGGCGTCTCCTCGTTGCCGGGCATGTCCTTGAGCGAGTGCATCGCGGCCTGCAGTTCGCCCCGGCGCACCGCCGCTCGGATTTCCGATACGAATGCGCCGCCTTTGCCGCCGTGCCGCAGGAGCTTGCCGACCTGATCGTCGTCGCCGCGGGTGTCGAACTGGACGATCTCGACCGCGAGTGCGGGAAACGCTCGGCGCAGTTGACGGGCGATCTCGTCCGTCTGGGCCAGAGCCATGGTGCTCTTGCGCGTGCCGATCCGCATCCTCGTGCTCCCCGCCTGCGCCGCGACCATAGCAGCATATCGCGCCGAGCCGGGCGGAAAGTCGTTGCGGCCCTGTGCGTTGCCGGGTTCTGCCGAGAGGTTGGTTCGGGCACGGGCCACACGCAGGCCGCACGCCTGCAAAGCAGAGTTTGATGCGTTTTGGCGATTGTCGCCGGCAGGCCGACGATCTGCCGACTGGGCGCCGGCCCCGCGCTTCCGGGTTCGGAGGGAGATTGAGGCTTTGCAAGACTCCGGCCTTTTGTTATAGCCGGACGCCGTCCACGGCTGTGTTCCCCGGTAGCTCAGTGGTAGAGCAACCGGCTGTTAACCGGTTGGTCGCTGGTTCGAATCCGGCCCGGGGAGCCAAATTCATCACGCCGATACCAGGGGGCCGAAAGGCCCCTCAATGCTTTGTTGGGGCACAGCTTACGGCCCCGCCCCCGTTTCTACTCTCGCGAGATAAATTTACATCATGCAACTGTCTATTTGAATCGTTGTAAGTCAATTTGAGGAGACCGTCAGGACGGAATTTCAATAACGAACCGTTAGGTTCGTCGCGGAATGGCAATGCTGTCCGAGACGCACCTTGTCACCAGACCGTTCAACGCGAGCGCGTAGCCAGACGAAACGGCTGATTGCGCTCGGCCTGGCCGTGACGATCGGATTCTCCGCGATTCTGGCATACGTGCTCTGGGAGAGCCGCGGCCAAGAACGGGCCCAGGCCCAGCAAACCGCTACGAACCTCATCGCGACAATCAGTTCGGAAATCGATCGAGTTCTCGAACTCTACAATCTGTCGCTGCAGGCCGCTGTTGATGGAATAAGCCTGCCAGAGTTGCAAGACGTCAGCCCCGAGATCCGTCATCGGGTTTTGTTCGATCGCGCCACGACTGCGAAAGACATGGGCTCGATCTTCGTGCTCGACACGAACGGAAACGTTGTCATCGATTCCAGGACGCCAATTCCGCGTACCGAGAACCATGCGCAGGCCGACTACTTTAAAGTTCAGACCCAAGATTCCATCGTCGGGCCCTATCTCAGTCGTCCGTGGCGGGCGCCAAATGGAGAATTTCTCATCGCGATCAGCAGACGATTGACGAATCCCGATGGTTCATTTTCTGGCGCGGTCGTTGGCACGTTACGTCTGAGCTATTTCTACGACATGTTTCGGAAAGTAAGGCTGGGCAACAAGGATGCTTTGACGCTGATCCGCACGGACGGATCGATCATCATGCGAGTGCCGTTTGTAGCGACCTTGATCGGTCAGAGCTTTGCTTCGTCGCCGATTTTTGCGCGAATGGCGGCCTATCAATCTGGCTCTTTCGAGGATACGGCCAAGATCGATGGCGTCGAGCGGCTTTATGTCTTTCAGCACGTGGGCGAGTATCCGCTGGTGCTGAGTTACGGAACTTCGCTTGATGCCATTTACGCCGATTGGCGTCGAAGGGCCTGGCTCATTGGCAGCCTCATGCTGGCGATGTGTGCGATCAACGTGGCTTTGATCGTGTTCTTAGCCAGCGCGCTGAAGCGACGGACCGAGGCCGAGCAGCAACTCTCGATCCTGGCGACGACCGACAGCCTGACCGGCCTTTGCAACCGGCGGCGCCTCGACGAGATGTTTGAAATCGAGTGGCGACGGGCATCGCGTACTCGAACTCCTATCGCTCTTCTCATGATCGATGCCGATAACTTCAAGGCCTACAACGATCAGTTCGGGCATCACGCCGGCGATATCGTCCTTGTCGACATTGCGCATTGCATCAAGAGCGCACTTCGCCCGGTCGATGTCTGTGCCCGCTACGGCGGGGAAGAGTTCCTCGTCTTGCTGCCGGGAGCCTCGCTCACGGATGCAACCAGCATCGCAGAGAGCATGCGAATAAGTTTGGCGGCCCTGCGCGCAGATCAGGAGCACCTGCCGCAAAGCATTACAACGATCAGTATCGGCGTCGCGTCGGCCGTGCCTCGAACAGGTCTGCAACGCAATGACCTGTTTCGCGCCGCGGATGCGGCTCTGTATCAGGCCAAGTGCCAGGGCCGGAATTGTACGGTCTCGGCGACCCTGGCGGGTCCCCGGGCGCTTGCGGCCGCATGAGCCTCCGATGTTCTCGGGCGACGGCTAATTCGGAGTATTGCCTCGAGCACCCCGAATTCGGAACGTGAGGGGGCGATGCCGACCGCCGCTGCCGCGGGAGACCGCGAGCCGCATGGCGATGCTCGGTTTCGCACTTGCGAAAGGAAAGATCGGCAGCCGCGTCACACGCCGGTGCCTGGGAGTGGCCGCCCCGCAAAATTTACCAAAAAGTCATAAATGTGGCGATTCCGATTGTGTCCAGAACAAGAACGGATCATTCTATGGGCGCACGGCGTGCGGTTTTTGAACATTGCGGTTCAGCCGCGCGACGAACCTATGGGCCGGCAGCGTGCGTCATCCGGCGCACAGCAAGAACAAGACGGCCCAAGTTAGGTAGAGGCGCGTCATGCAAGTCCAGAGTGGAAGTTGGTTCGATTACGATCCGATCAGTCTTCTGGTGTTGTTGGCAGGTATCGGCGCCGTTGCGCTGGTTGCATTCACGATCTGATCGTTCGGATCGAACCGCAGACACTGTTTATTGAAGCGTCGGCCAGAGTCCGCGCGTTGCGACTCAGCATCGAATGCGGGCTCGCCGTTCAGGCGACCGCCGTGCCACCGCGGTTCCAGCCGCGGCCGCCCTCGCCGTAGATGTCGAAGCCTTCCGGCTGCACCACGACCGTGTCTTCGAGCTTGATGAACCCGCGCTGCGGATGGGCGAGCGTGGTCTCGACCGAGATCACCATCCCGGTCTCCAGCGGACGCTCTGCATCATAAGCATCGTACGGCACCGGTCCGGACGCGGTGAGGCGCGGCGCCTCGTGGCTGATCAGGCCCATGCCGTGGGCGAGGAAGTGCATGTGGTTGTGGTGCTTGGACTTGCGCACCAGCGGCTCGGCGGCACCGTAGATGACGCTGGCCATGGCGCCGGCCTTGATCGGCTTCATCGAGGCGCGCTGGATCTCCTCGATCTCGGCCAGCATGTCCTCAAGCTCGGCGTCCGGCTCGCCCTGAATCGCCATGCGGCACAGGTCGCCGATATAGCCGTGATAGTTGCCGCCGGAATCGAGCGAGAGGATATCGCCCTTGTCCCACTTCTGGTCCGACGGCGCGCGGTTGAGGCTCGTGCCCGCAGTGATCAGGCAATACTCGAAGGTCAGGCCGCGCATGGTCTCTTCGCGCCGCAGCGCCTCGGTCAGTTCGGCCTTGGTGTGGCCGGGGCCATGGCTCGGCGATCACCGCGAGCATCGACATCGATCACGCGTTCGGACGCGACGCGCAGCATCTCCAGTTCCTGCGGCGATTTGATCGCGCGCATGCGCTCAAGCACGAAGATCGCATCCTTGATCTCGCCGAGGCCGCGCCACAGCACCGAGCCCGCATCCATCGGCAGGAACGCCAGTTCGGCGCCGACCCGCTTGCCGCCGAGCGTGCGCAGGTAGTCGACCGCCTTCTGCATGGTGTCGACCGAGCCCGACGAATTGGTCAACGCCTGCGACACCCAGAACGGCTGGTTCTCCTTTTGAAAGCCTTCCAGCCGATGGCCGAAATAGGCCGCCTTGTCGGGCGCGCCCTTGGGATAGACGAACACCGGCAGATAGCGGGACAGGCCCATCGCGTCCATGTAGTCGAAAAAGAACGCGCGATGGCCGCCGAGCAGGTACTGCACATTGTGCTTCGAGGTCGCGACCAGGACGTCGAGGCCGGCCTCGTCCATCAGCCGGTCGAGCCGACCCGCGTCGAACGGAACGGATGAACCGGTAGCCTGTCGCTTGACGACGTCGAGCATGGTTTGTGCTCCTGTATGGTTGAGCGGCGAACGCCGGAAACTCAGTTGCGGTAGCTCGGATCGATGCGGTCGAGCATTCGGAGATAGGCCGGCCAGTCGGCAGCGCCGCGGCCGCTGTCGTGCTTTTCGTATTGCGCCGCGGTTTTCTCGCAGATCTCGGCCGGAATCTCGATCAGCGCGCCGCCGGTTGCTTCCATCCGCAGTTGGATTTCCGCCGCCTCCATCAGGTACTTCATCAGGATGAAGGCCTCGCGCGCGGTCTTGCCGACAGTGAGCAGGCCGTGATTGTGCAGGATCATGGCGCGGTTGTTGCCGAGATGAGTGATGATCCGCTCGCGCTCGCCGAAATCCTCGGTGATGCCTTCGTACGGGTGGTAGCCGACGCGGCGATAGAACCGCATGGCCTGCTGCGAGACCATGCGCAGGCCGCCGCGCAGCCCGGCGAGCGCCATGCCGGTCTGGGTGTGGACATGCACCGCGCAATTGACGTCGGAACGGCCGCGCAGCACGCCGCCGTGCAGCGTGAAGCCGGGACGGTTGACGCCCGCCGATTCGTCGAGGTCGTCGTGCATGTCGACCTTGACCAGGTTGGAGGCGGTCACCTCGGTCCACAACAGGTCGTGCCGCTTCATGAGAAACTTGCGGTCCTCGCCGGGCACGCGCATCGAACAGTGATTGTAGATGACGTCGTCCCAGCCATAGTGCGCGATCAGCCGGTAGACCGCGGCGAGGTCGACGCGGGCATCCCATTCCGCCGCCGACACGCTGGTTTCACTTGATGCCTTGGCGTGAATGTTCACGGCTAGTCTCCCTGTTGATCGCGCCTAGTGTGGCGGTTCAGAAGTCCGCATTATTCTTGCCGCGGGTCCGACATGCGGACTTCTGAACCAAAGCCACACTAGATCAATAGATTGCTAGTGTCCTACGATTCCGAAGTTCGCAAACTAGGGTGCCGCGAAATGATACGAACTTCGGAATCGGGACACTGGTGCCCGCCGGGAATGTACCGCCGGCGCGTGACCTAATCGAGTTGAATATTGGCGTCCCGCGCGACCTTGGTCCAGATCGCGACCTGCCGCGCCACCAGATCGCGCATTTCGGCAGGCGTCAGCGTGCGCACCTCGGCGCCGAAGCTTTCGAGCTTGCTGCGCACCTCCGGGACCGCGACCGAGCGCACCATCTCGGCATGGAGCCGGTCGACGACCGGCTTCGGGGTCTTCGCCGGCGCCGCAATCCCCGACCACGACACCACCTCGAAGTCGGACAGACCGTGCTCTGCCACGGTCGGCACATCCGGCAGGTCCTTCCAGCGCGTCTTGCCGGTCACCGCGAGCGCCCGCACCGCGCCCGACGCGACGTGCGGCAACGCAAGCGAAGTGGTCGACACCACGAAATCGACGTCACCAGACAGAAGCCCGGTCAAGGCGGGCGCCTCGCCGCGATAGGGGACCGCAGAGAATCTTCAGGTTCGCCATGCCGGCGAGCAACTCGGTGGTCATGTGCGCGATCGAGCCGTTGCCGGCGGTGCCGGAGGTCACGGCGCCGGGCTTGGCGCGCGCCGCCGCCAACAGGTCAGCGAAACTCTGGAGCTTGGAGTCCTTCCGGACGCCGACGATGAACGGATAGAAGCTCACGGTCGAAATCCATTGGAAGCTGTCGACCGGATCGTAGCGTAGTTTGCGGTAGACGGCGGCGGCCGCCGGATGAGCGCCCGATACCAGCAGCAGCGTGTAGCCGTCGGGCTCGGACGACGCGAGGGTTTCGGCCGCGAGACTGCCGGCCTGACCGGGCTTGCTCTCGACGATGATGGTCTGCCCCATCGTCTTGCCCATTTCGTTCGCTAGGAGCCGCGCGACGAACTCGACGTTGCCGCCCGGCGGGAAGCCGTGCATCAGCTTGATGAGACGGGTCGGGTAGTCCTGGGCATGCGCCGCCGCAACCAACAGAACCGCGAACGCCAACCAACAACCAATCTTGCGCATAGTCTGTCTCCCGGCCGCACCTTGGGGAAGCCTAGCGCAAATTGCGCGGCGCTCCCATCCCTGACCAGCGTCACGAACGTCGCACGGTTCAGAACTCGCGCTTGAGCCAGAGGTGGTCGAGCGAGATCACGCCCCCGCCGTGAATCAGAAAATAGAACGCCGCAATCGTCCACATCAGCGTGAATTCGAGACCCATCTGGTTCCAGAAATAGCCGCCCACGCGCCATCGCTCGAAATTGCTGACGAGGAGAAAAACAAAAATTGGCAGCGCGGCCAGCCGGGTGAACAGGCCGAGCGCCAGCAACGGCCCGCCGATCAGTTGCGTCAGGACGATGGCCCGCGCCCAGAACCAGCCTGGCCGGTAGCCGCCGCCGTCGAGTTCCGCGGAGAACTCGGTCAGATTGTGCGATCTCGTGCCGGTGTTGGGAAACATGCCAAAGGCACTGCGTAACGCATGCGGCACCAAACTAAGACCGACGACTGCCCGAAGCATCGCTTCCGCCCACGGCGCGAGCGTTTCGTAAATGACGCCGAGCGCAGGAGAGACAAGCGGAGTGGACTGATAGAGCATGGAGGCAATTCCAATGGTCGCGCGTCATTCCGGGTCGCGAGCGGAGCCCGCGCCCGGAATCCACAGTGTGGGTGTTGCACTAAACATGAATTCCGGGTTTGCCGCTACGCGGTACCTCGGAATGACAAGGCAGTACTACAGCCTGATCTCGCCGAGATTGACGCTGACGCCGAGCCTGGCCTCGACCGTCTTCCTGCCTCGGCCCGGCGCGGAAATCTCGATCAGGTAGCGGCCCGAATTCTCGTCCAGCCTGTCGAACTTGAAGTCACCGTAGTTGTCGCTCGCGGTCTCGGCGACCAGGTGGCCGCCCTTGAGCAGCCGCACGCTTGCGCCCTCGACGCAGTCGACGACACCGTCCGCCTCCGCCGCTAGCGATGCCGCCGATGAAGCATTTCGAATAGCGCCAGAGGTTGCGGTAATAGACGCGCGGCTTGGTGCCCGCCTCCGGCTTCATCACTTCGAGGCCCTCCTCGCGCGCCATCCGCGCCATCTCGTCGTCCTCGACCTTGATCGCACGCATCGCGCCGGTCGGGCACGACTGCTGACCGCGGGTCTGCTGCCAGCCCTGATCGATGAGATGGGCGTCGAACGGCCAGATCTGCGGAAGCTGCAGCTCCTCGTTCCACCAGATGTGCCCGTAGGGACAGGCTCTCGACCAGGTCCTTGCGCCCCTTGGCCTTTTGCGGATCGATGAGCATGATGCCGTCGTCGCGCTTCTTCACCGCATCGCCGCCTTTGCGACAGGCAGGGCGCGTCGTCGCAGTGATTGCACATGGTCGGAACGTAGGCGATGTCGATCATCGGCACCTGCCCGCGCTCCTTCTGCAGGATGTTGATCCACTTGTGCCCGTGCTTGGGCATCGGCGCGGCGTAGCCGGGCCATTCGTTGCCGACATATTCGTCCATGGCCGCGAGCGTGCACAGATTGCAGTTGGTGCACTCGGCGACGTCGATGATCATGTTCCATTTTTGCATGGCGGCTCCGTCATACCGCATGCCTTGCTCATCGTGCGCGGCTGACCCGCGGATCCTCACTGTCGCGCGGCATGACCGCAGCGATGCACTCTTCGCCGGCACAGCGCGCCTCCTTCAGCGTGCGCTTGATCTCCTTGTCCTTCTCCATGCGCGCGAAGGTCTCCGACATGTGCTCGGTGCGGCCGTCCCACAGCTCGACCTGCACCAGCGAATTGGCGCCGGCGATCGAGTGCGTGGTCTTGGTCTGGGTGCGCTCGGGCGTGAGCAGGTTGAGGCACCCTCCCCGGTCGACCGACTTGCCGGGCTCGCCCATCGGATCGTAGACCGCCGACAACTCGTAGCCGTGGCACACGCCGCGCGGCAGCCGCTGCGTCGGCAGCGCCGCGCAGATCACCGCGCCGCGATCGTTGTAGACCTTCACCAGGTCGTGCTTCTTGATGCCGCGCGCCGTCGGCATCGTCGGCGTTGAGCCGCATGATCCAGTAGTAGTAGCCGTCGACCTTGACCCGGTGGTCCTCGATGTTGAGCAGGAACGAATCCTTGCCGTCGCCCTGGGTGTGGAACGAGTACTTCGAGTGCGGCGTCAGCATCTGCAGCGGATAGCGCTCGTACATCTCGCCGGAATGCGGTCCCTCCCATGACGGCTCGTATTTGACGATCGGCGGCCGCTCCGGATCGTTGAAACGCTTGAGGCTGTTGCACTCGAACTCGAGCTTGCCGGACTGGGTCTGCAGGCCCTTGCAGATATTCGCCCGCGTAGTCGGACGGCAGCGGCTGCGCCTCCGGCACGTCCTTCTTGCGGTTCTCCCAGAACCAGCGGAACGACACCGGCGCGCGCAGCTTCTCCTTCTCGGCCGGCACGACGTAGTAGCCGCGCTTGATGAACTTCTTCCACGAGATCACCTTGGGCATGTCGGAGGCGAGGTAGAGGCGCTTGACCCAGTCGATCTCGTTGACGCCTTCGGAGAAGTAGTTGGCAAGGCCGAGCCGCTTGCAGATCTCGTTGAAGATCCAGAAGTCGGACTTCGACTCGCCGAGCGGCGCGATCGCCGGCGCCTGGAAGATGATGACGCGATGGTTGAGCTGCTGCTGGCCGTGATGGCCGTAGCCGCCGAGCCCGGCCCACTCGCTGATGTCGACACGCTCGAAATTGGTGCAGGCCGGCAGGATCACGTCGGCGAACTTGGCCTCGCCCTCGAACCAGATCGACTGGTTGACGACGAATTCAAGCGCATCCGACTGGTACATCCGCACCCAGCGGTTGGTGTTGTTCATGGTGGCGAGGATCGAGCCGCCGTACTTGAACATCATCCGCACCGGCGCCTGGCCGGGCGCCGGATAGGCGAACTTGGCGAACTGGTGCTCGATCGACTTGCCGATCCACGGATAGCCTTCGGCCTTGCCGTCGACGATCGCCTCCGGCGTCGACAGCCGCGGGATGCGCTGGAAGGTCGAGTTCATGGTGGGCAGCTGCGGCATGCGCTGGTAGAGCGAGATCGGCATCGCGGTGCCTTCGAGGTCGCCCGACATGCCGCCCTCGGAGTAGCCGGGGAAATAGAACTGGAAGTCGACCGGCGTGCCCCATTGCAGATTGCCCATGTTGACGCCGGGCTTGCCGAGCCCCTGCATCGCGGTGAGGCACACCATCACGCGCGCCCACTGGATGCCGGTCTGATTGCGGCAGGCGCCGCCGTGGCCGTTGCCCCAGCCGCCGGGCGCCAGATAGACGCGCTTTCTCCCCCATTCGCGCGCCAGCGCGCGCACGTCCTTGGCCGGAACGCCGGTCTCCTTCTCCTGCCATTCCGGCGTCTTCGCGATGCCGTCCTCTTCGCCGACGAGGTAGGCCTTCCACTTGTCGAAGCCGACGGTGTGCGTCGCGACGTAGTCCTTGTCGTAGAGCCCTTCCTTGATCCAGACATAGGCGATCGCCATCGCCATCGCGACCGAGGTGGTGGGCTTCGGCGCGAACCACTTGCCCGGCAGGAATTGCGCCGAGGCGTTGTAGTAGGGGTCGACGTGAACGACCTTGATGCCGAGCTTGGGGTTCTTCAGCCATTGCCGGCGCACGGTGCCTTCCTGCGCGCCGTATGAGCCGCTGGTGGTCTCGGGATCGGCCGCCCAGAACACGATCATGTCGCAGTTCTGCAGGCAGTCCTCGACCGTGCCGTAGGTCTCCGACTGGCCGACGCGCAGCGTGTAGCCCCAGTGGTGCACCGCGCCCCAGTACCAGCCTTCCCATGATCCGGATTGTGATGGATCTGCGTGTAGCCGACCGCGTTGCGGAAACGGAACAGCGCCGAGAGGTAGTAGCCGATATTGCCCCAGGTGTGATGCGAGCCGTGCGACACCGCCATCACGCCGGGACCGTACTGGCGCTTGAGCCGCTTGATCTCGCCGCCGACGAGGTCGAGCGCCTCCTGCCAGGAGATGCGCACGTAGCCGGACTTGCCGCGGTTCTGCGGATTGCGCTCGCCGTTGGGATCGAAGTCGACCCGCTTCATCGGATAGAGCAGCCGGTCGGGCGAATAGACGATCGACTTGGCGTTCTGACCATGCGGCGCAAGCGTGGTCTTGCGCGGCGGCGTGAGATCGATGCCGCGCGCCCGGATCGTCCACGATGCGCCGTCGTCCTTGGCGAGATCGATCGGCGTCATGCGCACGATCTTGCCGTCCTTGACGTAGACGAACACCGGCCCGCCGTTGGTCATGTTGCAGTAGCGCATGCTGCCGTCGGGCTGCTTCTCGCCGATATCGAGCCCGACCGACTGGCTCACCATGATGGTCTGTGCGAACCAGTTGGTCAGGTCCTCGGGGCCGTCGACGGTGAGCTTGAAGTCCTTCTGGGCGTTGATCTGGTCGAGCCAGTTGATCGGCGGCATCAGCAGGTCGGCGCCGAGCGTGGCGTTCTTGAACGCCAGCGTGACGTCCGCCTTCTTCTGCGCTGCCCATCCCCGAGCGCACTTTGCCGTCGCGGATCTCGTACCAGCGGCCGATTTCCTCGTCGCGCGCCATGATCCGGGCGACGAGGTTGCGCTCCTTCAGCCGCTCGCGGAACTCCGGGTGCTTCCAGGCGGTGTAGTTGAGCAGCCGGGCCAGCCCCCACAGGATGGCGGAGAACTTCATTGCTGAGAGCATGATCTCCTCCTGACCGGCTTGGCGCCGCGATCTTATAACAATTCTCAGATACTTTCGGCGGTTTGGCCCACCGGCGCAATATGCCAGTCCGATTGGGCGACGTTACCGCCGGCAGTCTATTTCCAAAGTTCGTCGCTCGCGAGCCTGGCGCCGTCAGCCAGGGCCGCAAGTTTCGCCCACGCGATCTGCGGGTGGATCCGGCCGCCGAACCCGCAATCGGTACCCGCGATCACGTTCTCTCGTCCGACGACCTTGGCGTAGCGCACGATCCGGTCGGCGACGACCTGCGGATGCTCCACAATATTCGTCGCATGGCTGACAACGCCCGGAATCAGCAGCTTGCCATCTGGCAATTTGACATCCTGCCACACCCGCCATTCGTGCTCGTGCCGGACATTTCCCGCCTCGACCGAATAGGCGCCGGCATTGACCGCTAAGACAAGGTCCACGATGTCCTTCAAAGGAATATCCGTGGTGTGCGGCCCGTGCCAACTTCCCCAGCAGATGTGGAAGCGGATGCGATCCGCAGGCAGGCCCTGTAGCGCGTGGTTCAGCGCCTCGATGCGGACGCGCTCGAACTTCTTGAATTCGTCGAGCGGAGGCTCTGGATCAACCATATCCCAGTTGTCAGGCAGGCTCGGGTCATCGATCTGAAGGACAATTCCGGCGTCAACGATCGCCTTGTATTCCTCCCGCATCGCCTCGGCGGAGGCAAAGACGAACTCCTCCTCGGTCTTGTAGTGCAGGTCCTCGCCGCGCGCGAAGCTCCCGGGCCCAATCGAGCACATGAACCCTTCGTCGACGCCCGCCGTAGCCATCGCCTTCTTGAGATTTGCAATGTCGGCTTTGATCGCAGCATGGCCGACATATTTGATCGGCGCGGTGCAGACGGGCCGTCGCGTGGGCCGCCGGGCCGCGCTGCCGACCAGTGTGCCGCTCGATTCTGGATCGCGATAGAACTCGCTGAATTTCTGCCAGTCCCGGCGATTGCTGATCGTCGTCAAGGCAAGATCGGCAACGCTGGATTTCTTGTGCTTGGATTCCGGAACCGACTCTGCCGGTACGAACCCTTCCATCCGCGCAAATGCGTAGTTCCACCAAACGCCATAGTCGTAGTTTGCGGCCATCGGCTTGCCGAACTCGCCGTCGTCAGGAATGATCGATGCCGAGCTCGTTCTGCTTGCGAACCACGTCGCCGACCGCCGACGCAAGGCACTGCGCATATCGGGCGTCGTCCACCTTCTCGCCCTGTGCACGAGCCCGGTTCAGATCGATCAGGTCGGCTGGTCGCGACAGGCTCCCGGCGTGAGTGGTGAGAATCCGATCGGTGCTGCGTTTCATGGCCGCGCCTCGCCAGAACACACCCCGCCTTCATGAATGGGCGCGCGAGATGACTGTCGTACGGCACTCCCTTTGCGCTCGTGCCGCGGGCGCTCGACCTCGAAGTGCAACGCCTGCTGGGCAAAGTTCACGCGGCGCCTCCCATTCGAAACTTTGTCCGCATGCGCGTGATTTTCTCGCATGCATTCATTTTTCATCAGTATACTGACGGATTTACCGTCAGGTCAATGTCCCTTCGGACATCGGTCATTTCTGACGCGGCGTTCGCCCGGGCGTCCGCAAAGGCGCTCGGCTCAAGGCATTGTTCAGCCGCACAAGGCGCTTGAGCATATTCATGAACGCCGGGCGCTCGGCCGGCGGCAGGGGGGCGAGAATCAACCTCTGCGCCGCCACCACCGATGCATCGATTTCACGCAGTACCTTGCGTCCCTGTGGGGTGATGGTGAGCCGCTTGGTGCGGCGGTCATCCGAACCGGCCGCGCGCTTGATCCATTTCTTGGTTTCCAGGCGGCTGACCACACTGCCGATCGTCGAACGATCGAGGGCGATGATGTTGACCAAGGTCGTTTGGTCGATCCCTGAATTCATCTCGACCGCCAGGAGCGCGGAATATTGCACCGGCGTGATGTCGAACTTCTTCGTCTCCGCCATGAAAATCGCGACGGCGATCTGCTGCAGCCGCCGAATCAGGTGCCCAGGTTTGTTGAAGACCGCGTCAGGGTTGCGGGACATCACTTACCTCGGCGGCGATCTTTGCTGCAGCGTCACTGCGCCTTGATGCCGGACTCCTTCACCACCTTGGCCCATTTCTCGATGTCCTTGCGCAGGTAGGCATCGAACTCGGCGGGCGACATCGTCAGTGCCACCGCGCCCTGCTTGTCCCAGGCCTCCTTCACGTCGGGGCGGTTGATCACCTTGTTGATCTCGGCATTAAGCTTGTCGACGACCGCCTTGGGCGTACCCGCAGGCGCAATGATGCCGAGCCAGATGGTCGAACTCGTAGCCCGGCACACCCGCTTCGGCGATCGTCGGCACCTCCGGCAGCACGGTCGAGCGTTTGCTGGCCGAGGTGCCGAGCGCCCGCACCTGTCCGGCCTTCACGTTCGACGCCATGGTGGTGATCGCGTCGAAGCCCATCTGCACGTGACCACCGATAATGCTGTTGCGCATCTCGCCCGACGCCTTGTGCGGCACGTGGACGAGATTGGTGCCGCTCAACGCTTTGAACAGTTCGCCTGCCATGTGATAGGGCGTGCCGGTGCCCGACGACCCATAGTTGAGCTCGCCCGGCTTCGATTTTGCGAGCGCGATGAACTCCTTCAGATCCTTCGCCGGCACCGAGGGATGGATCACCATCAGCAGGTCGGAATAGTTCATGCCGGCAACCGGCACGAAATCGCGCATCAACTGGAAGGGCTTGTTCGGCACCAGCGACTCGTTGACCGTGTGCGTATTCGACATCGCCAGCAGCGTGTAGCCGTCCGGCGCCGACTTCGCGACTTGATCGGAACCGATGATCGAGCCGGCGCCTGGCTTGTTCTCGATTACCACGGGCTGCTTGAGCGCCTCGGACAAATGCTGGCCGACCTGCCGCGAAAAGACGTCGGCAGGGCCGCCGGCGCCGAACGGCACGACGATCTTGATCGGCTTCGAAGGAAACTCCTGCGCCAGCGCGGCCGACGGCCAGGCGAGCGCCAAAGCGGGTAAGGCCAGAGCAAGCGCGCGCAACGGCAAATTCATGGGGTTCCTCCTCGATTTTCGGCCATTGCGGGGACCTATACCCAACGGCATCCCACCCTACAATGAGGCGGTTCGCCGCCCAATCTGGAGGAACGGTATCTGGGCCGCGGCCTCTATGCACTGGTCCACCTGACCGATAAGGTCTTCGCCAGCGTCCGGACGTCAAGAGGACGCAAGCCCGCCCACCGCGCTCGGTGAAGGCGGGACATCGAGGACAACGCATCAGGGGGAAGTCATGTCAAACGCGACACCGCGTCTTTACCTTCCCGCGCTCGGCGGGATCTATAACGCGCTCAGCGAGTTTGCGGAGCCGATCCTGCGGATCGCGCTCGGCGCCATTTTGATCCCGCACGGGATGCAGAAGCTGTTCGGCTCGTTCGGCGGCATGGGCCTTACCGCCAATGCCGCACTGTTCGACAAGATCGGCTACTCGCCTGGCATGTTCTGGGGCACGCTGGTCGGGCTCACCGAGTTGGTCGGCGGCATCATGCTGGTGATCGGCCTGTTCACCCGCTTCGCCGCTGCCGCGGTGCTGATCTTCATGCTGGTGGCGATCAAGTTCACCTCCGCCAAGGGCTTCTTCTGGACCGCCGGCGGCATGGAGTTTCCGATCCTGCTCGGGGTCGTGCGCCCTCTACTTCGTCATTCGCGGCAGCGGCCCGTGGTCGGTCGACCACAAAATCCTCGAGCGCGAGCTGTAGACGCGCCGGAGACCTACGCTCTCCGTTCGCGCCCGCGAAAGCGGGCACGAACGGCGCACGACTGCCTCACGACCACAATTGCCGGCTCGCCAGCCGCGCGCCCTCGGCGAGCGCTTCGAGCTTGGCCCACATGATCGAAGGGTGGACGCGCCGGTAGAACGGCCCCTGCGCGAACCCGCAGTCGGTGCCGGCGATCACGTTCTCGCGTCCGACCAGCGCCGCATAGCGACCGATGCGCTCGGCGACCAGTTCGGGATGTTCGACCACGTTGGTGGCGTGGCTGATGACGCCCGGGATCAGCACCTTGCCCGGCGGCAGCTTGACGTCCTGCCAGACCTTCCACTCGTGCTCGTGGCGCGGATTGGCGCCCTCGATCACATAGGCGCCGACGTTCACCTTCAGGATGAGGTCGACGATGTCCTTGAGCGGCACGTCGGTGGTGTGCGGCCCCGGCCAGCTTCCCCAGCAGACGTGATAGCGGATGCGCTCCGGCGGCAGGCCCGCGATCGCCGCGTTGAGCACGTCCATGTGCATCTCGACCCACTTGCGGTACTCGTCGAAGCTCGCCGGCGGCACCATCCGGTCGTAGCTCACCGCCGCGCGCGCGTCGTCGAGCTGCAGGAGGAAGCCGGCTTCGACGATCATGCGATATTCGGTCGCGCATCGCGGCGCCGATGGCGTGCAGCAGCTCCTCGTCGTTCTTGTAGTATTCGTTCTTGCGATCCGGAATGACGCTCGCGGGCGCGGCCACCGGCAGGAACGCCTCCGTGACGTTGGTCGTCCTTGAGTCGCCTGCCTTGAAATTGTCGATGTCGCGCTGGAGCTCGGCCTGCCCGGTATAGGCGATCGGACCGACGCAGACCGAATCCATCCTGGTCGCGGGCTCCTCGCGCGCATCGAGCTCGGCATAGAACTCGGCAAAGCGCTCCCGGTCGGCGCCGCGCTGAAATGGGTTGGCGCCGTACTTGACCGGCCGTCGCTCGAACCCGCTGAGGCGTTCCAGCACGTATTGCGACCAGCTGATCGACTTGCCGAACTCGCCGTCGCTGACCACGTCGATGCCGGCCTCGGCCTGCCGACGCACGATATCGGCGACCGAGTTCGTCAGGCACGCATCGTAGAGCTCGTGGTTGAAAGGCTTGCCCGTCTGCTTGGCGCGCAGGAAGTCCTGCAGCGGCTGCGGCCGGATCAGGCTGCCGACATGCGTGGTGAGAATCCGTTCGGTGCTTTGCTGCATCTCGTCTCGTTCAAATTTTGGCTGGGGCGCGCGCTTTAACAACGTTGCAGCCTACGCGCAACCGCCGATCGCGGCAGTTGAGGCAACGCACATCGGCAGGTATTTCAGTACGCCGTCACCACCAGCCCGCGCGCTTGCGCAAAGCGGCGTTTGCGGCCTCGGCGTCGGCCGCGATCTGTCCGGAATTCATGTGCACGAGCTTGCCGCTGCGCTTGAGGATGCGGCCATCGACAATCACCGTATCGACGTTCGAGGGCTGCGCGGCAGTGACGATCATGTGCGCCGGATCGCCGAACACCCCCATGTTGATGTCGCGCGTCGATACCATAATCAAATCGGCGCGCTTGCCGACACGGATGCTGCCGACCTTGTCGGCGATTCCCATCGCGCGCGCTCCCTCGATGGTGCCGAGTTCCAACACCCGCCGGGCGGTGAGCTTGAATTCGCTCTCCGCCTGGCCGTTCGCCAGGTTCTGCACTAGTTTCATGATGCCGAACATGTCGGCATTACCCGTCAGCTCCACGGTGTCGACCGAAAGCCCGAGCGGGATTCCGGCATCGAGCAACGCCATGGTCTGTGGCAAGCCGAAGCCGATGCGCAGCTCACTGAACGGCGAGATGCTGACGGAGGCACCTGCCGACTTGATCGCGCTGATCTCCTCCGGCGTCACCACGATGGCATGGATGATCTGCATGTCCTTGTCGAGCAGGCCGGCCTTGGCAATGGTGGCGACCTGCCCGGCCGCTGCGCGCGAACCGCTGGCGTGCACCGACACCGGCAGGCCGAGCTTACGCGCCATACCGATCTCGGCCTTGTAGAGTTCCGGTGCGATCGCGGTCGCCGGGTTGTTGCCGCCCATGCCGCGCCACGCCAGCCCGAGGCTGAGCAGGCCGTCGTTGGAATAGGCCGGCCAGTCCTTCGCCAGCCGTTCGAGTTCGGCAAGGTCGATGCCCTGGGTATTGGGCATGCCCTGCGCGGCGCCATACGAAAATCGCCCGCGCAGGCCGGACTCGCGCAGCGCCCGCAGATCAGCCTCGAGATAATCCGGACTGCGGATGTTGTGGCACCAGTTGTGCACGAAGGTAATGCCGCGAATTGATCGCCTCCGCGCACGCGAGCCGCGTGCCGCGGTACATGTCGCTTGGCTCGAATTTCTGCCCGAGCGCCGAGGTGGTGCGGAAATAGCCGAACTCGGGTTTCTCGCCCGACATGCTGCGCAGCAGCGTGTTCCACATATGCCAATGGGTTTCGATCAGGCCGGGCATCAGGATCGTGCCCTCGCCCTTGATCGTCGCGGTGTTCGGCGCCTTGATGAACTGACCGATCTCAACGATCACACCGTCGCGGATATGCACGTCGCCGCCGGGAAAGTCGGGGATGCCGGGCTCCATCGACATCACGTAGGTGTTACGGATGACGACGTTGTTGCGCGGCGGCAGCCGCGGCGCCGGCGACGGCGCGGCAAATGCTGGCGTGCCGACCAACCCTCCGATCGCCATCGCCGCACTGCCTCTCAGCATGCCGCGTCGGCTGACGTTCGATCTCCCGATCATCTCCGCACCCTTTCCGCCATGTCGAAGCGACGTGTCGTGTAGTTCATTGCGGCGCGCCCAGACAACACGAATTTGCCAAACCGAGCGCCAAGTCGGTACGGGAGGCTGCCCACTTATCGCCGTGCGGGCACGAAGCTTCTATGGCGCGCTCGCCCGACCATTTCTATGGCGCGCTCGCCCGACCATAATGTGACGCTCCGTGCTTGCCCGATAAATCGGAAGGAATATGCTCCCCCTAAATTGCCAAGAAACGATCGAACATTGGAGGAAGCGATGCTCAAGAAGCAATGGTGCGGCCTGTTCGCCGTAACGCTACTCGTCCTCGGCCTAACGAGGCCAGCCGCCACCGCCGAACTCAATCCGGCGGCCCTGGTTTACAAGTCGCCCGATCAGATCAAGTGGAGCGCGCCCTCGCCAGCCGGATCGCAGAACGCCGTGCTGGTCGGCGATCCGTCGAAGCCCGGACTCTACGTGGTCATGAACCGTTGGCTGAAGGGCAATCACTTCAGCCGGCCGCACTCTCATCCCAACGATCGCTTCATCAGCGTGCTTGACGGCACCTGGTGGATCGGCAGCGGATCGACGTTCGATCCCGACAACAGCGCCGCGATGCCGGCCGGCACCTTCGTCACCCATCTTGCCAAGCAGGTGCATTGGGATGGCGCCAAGAACGAAGACGCTACGTTGCTAATCTTCGGCGACGGCCCTGGAACGAGTACGCGGGCCGAGGCAACCCCTGGCCGCCTGACCGGCATCGATCCGAAAGCCGTCACCTATATCCTGCCAGAACAGTACACATGGCGCGATCCAACCGGCGCCGCCGGAGTCAATCAGGTGGTGCTGCATGGCGACCCGAGCAAGCCGGGACCGTACGTGGTGCTCAACCGCTTCAGGCCCAACAATTTCAGCAAGCCGCACTTCCATCCCAACGACCGGTTCATCACCGTGGTCAAGGGGACGTGGTGGGTGGCAACCGGCAACAAGTTCGACACCAACGCCATGGTGCCCGATGCCGAAGGGCAGCTTCGTCACCCACTTCGGCAAGCAGGTGCACTGGGATGGCGCCAAGGACGAAGAAGCCTGGGTGCTGATCGTCGGCGACGGGCCCGGCAACGCTGACGCGGGTCGAGGAGGCCAAATAGGCCGTCAGGCGGCGGTCTTGGCGGTCGTGCGCTGCGACCGGCGCGGCATCGCGTTCGCGCTGCCGCAGGACGAGGTCGAGCGTGGCGACCTCGACGCGGTTGCGGCCGCGCTCCTTGGCGTAATAGAGCGCCTGATCGGCCTGCACGAGCAGTTCGCCGGCACGTCGAGCGTGGCGTCCTGCCGCTCACCACGACGCCGATGCTGACGGTCGCGCCGACCGGCCGCCCGTCGACCTCGCCCGCCGCTTCGGCGAATGCCGAGCGGATGCGCTCGGCCAGCGCCACCGCCTTCTCCCGGCTGACGTTGTAGAGCACGGCCGCGAACTCCTCGCCGCCGAGCCGACCGATGAGATCGGTCGAGCGCGAGTTCGCTCTGCGCGGTTTCGGCGAACACCTGCAGCACGCGGTCGCCGATCGGCGTGGCCGAAGCGGTCGTTGATCGACTTGAAGTGATCGAGATCGATCAGCAGCACGCGCGGTCGAGCACCGGATGGGCGCGTGCCGCTTCGCCAGTTCGGTGCCGTCCTGCAGGAACGAGCGGCGGTTGGCGATGCCGGTCAGCGGATCGACCATGGCGGCGGTCCGGTGGCGGAACTCGGTCCGCTCCTTCGCCATCGCGAGCAGGATGAAGGCGATCGCGATGGTGAACAGCAGCGCCTCGAAGCTCAGCACCGTGAGCCACACGCTGCTCGAATCACCTCGCTCGGTCGGCGACCACGGCAGCATGGCGAACAGCGGCGTGCGCAGCAGGAACAGCGAGCCGTGCGCGAACAGCATGAAGATCGCCGGCCAGCGCGACACCAGCGGCTCGCTGCGGCCGCGCCAGAACTCGTAGGCGGTGAGCCACGTGTAGGTCGTGATGATGCCGGAGGCGAGCAGGAAGCGCAGTTCCAGATCGCCCGCAAAGGCTCGGCAGATGGGCGACGATGAGCCACGACCACCGGCCCGGCCACGCAGGTACATCGGCAGCGACCGGACGCCCGTCGAACACGCGCGCGCCGGTCCAGGTGACGCGCGAAGCTCAGGAACAGCAGCGCGTTGGCGAGATCGATCGAGATCAGCGTCGGACACCGAGCCGTACATGCCGAACAGGACGATCGACCCCGCCCGCATCAGGTGCGCGCGAGCCCCACCAGGCCACCGCGCGGATTTGCAGAGTTCTGGATCCAGGCGAACAGCAGCAGCAGGCCGAGAATGGCCTCGACGTAGATCGTGACGAGGAAAAGCGTATTGACGTCGAGATTCATCGGATCGCTACCGAATTGAGTGCGTGGGACTGCACGCCGCCGAGCATCACTCATCACCCGGCACCTTCCCGTACTGCGGGCAAAAAATAGGTGAATACCCGTAGACTAGCAGGAACCGCAAAGCCGGCGCTATGGTTTCGGCAGCGTTTCGCGATTGCGCGCATTTGTCTGAAGAGCGGCTGAAGCCGCCGGCGCCGGACGGCCGGTTTCCGCACGTGCTTGTCGGCGGCAGGTGGGGTCCATTACGTTCGGCGCTCCTACCCATTGGACCCGCCATGCAAATCAGCGACGGAATCGTCGGCGCCATCGGCAACACGCCGCTGATCCGCGCTCAAGCGCGCCTCGGAAGCCGACCGGCTGCAACATCCTCGGCAAGGCCGAGTTCATGAATCCCGGCCAGTCGGTGAAGGACCGCGCGGCGCTGTTCATCATCCAGGACGCGGTGCAGCGCGGCGCGCTGCAGCCGGGCGGCGTCATCGTCGAGGGCACCGCCGGCAATACCGGCATCGGCCTCGCGCTGGTCGGCAATGCGCTGGGCTACCGCACCGTGATCGTGATCCCGGACACGCAGAGCCAGGAAAAGAAGGACATGCTGCGCCTGTGCGGCGCCGAGCTGGTCGAGGTGCCGGCGGTGCCCTACGCCAATCCCAACAACTACGTGAAGGTCTCCGGCCGCCTCGCCGAGGAGCTGGCGCAAGACGCGAGCCGCAACGGCGCGATCTGGGCCAACCAGTTCGACAACGTCGCCAACCGGCAGGGCCACTATCGAGACCACCGGCCCGGAGATCTGGCAGCAGACCGACGGCAAGGTCGACGGCTTCATCTGCGCGGTCGGCACCGGCGGCACGCTCGCCGGCGTCGGCGATGGCGCTGAAGGAGCGCAACCCGAACGTCCGCATCGCGCTCGCCGATCCGATGGGCGCCGCGCTCTACAACTACTACACGCACCGGCGAGCTCAAGGCGGAAGGCACCTCGATCACCGAAGGCATCGGCCAGGGCCGCATCACCGCGAACCTGGAGGACGCGCCGATCGACGACGCCTACCAGATCCCCGACGAGGAAGCGGTGCCGATCGTCTTCGACCTGCTCGAGCACGAAGGCCTGTGCCTCGGCGGCTCGACCGGCATCAACGTCGCCGGCGCGATCCGGCTCGCCAAGGAGATCGGGCCGGGCCACACCATCGTCACGATGCTCTGCCGACTACGGCACGCGCTATCAGTCGCAAGCTGTTCAATCCGGAATTCCTGCGCGCGAAGAACCTGCCGGTTCCGGCCTGGCTCGAGCGGCACTCTACGCTCAATGTACCTTACGTAACTGTACTGATTTACGACTGTATGATCCGATTGCCGGGACGCACCTGAGCTCCATGTCGACCGACTGCCTGTTTCGCGAAGTGCGCCAGCAGTTAACGATCGCAAGGGCTTAAATCGGTACAAACCTACTTAAGTCTGCTCTTTGAATATCAAAGCGCATTTCCCGAATTACAAACCGGGTGCGCTGCTCCTCCCCGACTCCACTAGATTTGCGCGAAGGCCCCGCCGAGCCCAAACGAACCGGCAAACGGGTTATTCTGCTGATCGTGCAACGAACCTCAGCGGTGGCCGTGGCCAAGCGAGCCCAGTATGACAGCAGCACGATCATCGTTGAAATTGTGAGGTCCGTGCGTTAGCGCACGGAGCGTGCACAGAAGGATTGAACTGCAATGAACGACAAATTCAGATCTGGTCATTGCGCCGTCTTCAAGTTCAATGACTGGTACCGTATTTGCTATGGCGACTGCACATGATACCCAGCGTGAATTCGTGAATAAGTTGGACGCGCTGTTGGCGGCACGCAAAGCGCAGAAGGACCGCAACCGGGACGAAAATTTCATCCTAGACCTGACAGATTTGAACCACTCCGAATTGCGATTGCGAGGCTTCATCCCCTGACATTCCCGGCGATATTGGCCGTGGCATCTGACCGGGGGGCTATGCGCTTAGCGAAGGTTACGGCTGCGGGGGTTTTAGTACCTCGACGGCACGGAGCGTGATTAGACGCTTAAGTGCAGACCAACTTGACCGAGCCACCCGGTCCCTTTTTCCCCACGCACCTTTGCTTGGGCTTCGCTGCCTTGGGGGGGGGGTATCTTAACACATTGAGAAACAGTCGCTGCTCCCTTCCCAAGCGTCACCCTTGCAGTGCCGGGAGGACATGCTGCTTCGGCAGGGACTGAGGCGAGCAAGAGCAGTGCGGCCGCGATGAGATACAGGCGTTTCGACATTGGTCCGTTTTCTCCTTCAGCCGGGATCATGGCCCGCAGGGGCCGCTTAAGTACAAACCAGCTTGACCGAACCACCTGGTCCGGGCTTTCCGACGCATTTCTGCTTGCGCGGCGCGGGCTTCTGAGCGGCAGCCGATACACATCCATAGGCGCGGTCCGAGAGCTTTATTCTTTTCTGGCCGGGAGCGCACTGCCTGGCTTCTGCAGGGATCGACGCGAGCAAAAGCAGTGCGGCCGCGATGAGATACGGGCGTTTCGACATTGGTCGGTTCTCCTCGGGCCGGGATTGCGGGCGGCAGGCGCCGCGCGGTTGTGGGCTTGTGTGCAATGTGTGAAAGGCCCCTGCCCGACTAACGTCCCACACCGGGCGGCCTTCCGCTAGGCCTCGGCAACGACTTCGCCAAGTGGGCGACGGCGGCCGGGCTGCCGAACGTCTGCCGCCTGCACGGCCTCAAGAAGGGCGGTATGCGGCGTCTCGCCGAGGCGCAGTTGACGACGCACGAGTTGATGGCGATCTCCGGTCACAAGACCTTGGCAATGGTGCAGCATTATACTGTGGAGGCCGATGCTCAGCGGCTGGCAAAGACCGGAATGGCGAAGCTCGGAGGGCAAAGGAAGAACGAAGGATTTACAAACCCTGCGTCCGAACTTACAAACCGGCCAGCAAAGCGTTGATGTAGCACGGTAAAAATGACCGACTGCCTGTTTCGCGAAGACTCCTATCTCAAGGAATGCAGCGCCACCGTCGTCGGGCTGACCGAGACGGGCGGCATCGTGCTCGACCGCACAATTTTCTATGCCGCGTCCGGCGGCCAGCCAGCCGACGGTGGTGTGCTCACCACGGCGGGCGGCGATCCCATCCTGATCGCCAATGCGAGCTTCACTGATCCCGGCAAGACCGAGATCGCGCACCACCCCGCCGACACCGCCGGTATCAATCTCCGGATCGGCGATCCGGTGCACGCACTGATCGAGTGGGACCGGCGGTATGCCCGCATGCGCATGCATACCGCGCTGCATCTCTCGTCCGCGGCGCTGCCATTTCCGGTCACCGGCGGAGCGGTCGGCGACACCGACGGGCGGCTCGATTTCGACATTCCCGAAGCCGGCCTGGACAAGGACGAGATCAGCGAGAAGCTCGCCCGGATGATCGCCGCCGACGCCGAGGTACGCTCATACTGGATCAGCGACGACGAGCTCGACAGCCAAGCCTGGTCTGGTCAAGACGATGTCGGTGAAACCGCCGATGGGAACCGGTCGAGTACGCCTGGTCGAGATTGTCGGCTACGATCTGCAGCCCTGCGGCGGCACGCATGTGCGCCGCACCCGCGAGATCGGCAGCGCGCGGGTCACCCAGATCGAGAAGAAAGGCAAGCAGAACCGGCGCGTCCGCATCGCGTTCACGTGACCGGAAGGATAACGAACATGACGCTCCCCGTCTCCCTGGCTCGTTTCCACCGAATGGCTCTCCGCGCGCCTCGGGCAACCCGGCGTCACCATCGTCGACGGCTCGTTCTATTTGCCCGCGCTCAAGCGCGACGCCAAGGCCGAGTATCTCGCCGGGCACATTCCGGGCGCGGTGTTCTTCGACATCGACGCCATTGCAGATCATTCGACATCGCTTCCTCACATGCTGCCGGAGCTCGACGCAGTTTGCCGAGGAAGTCGGCAAGCTCGGCATCGGCAACGACGACACCATCGTGGTCTACGACGGCGCCGGGCTCGGCGGCGCGCCGCGGGTGTGGTGGACATTTCGCGTCTTTGGCGCACGCAACGTGTTCATCCTGGACGGCGGGCTGCCGAAGTGGACCGCCGAAGGTCGGCCAGTCGAAGCCGGCGAGGTCCAGCGCCACGCCGCGCAGGTTTGCCGCCGCGCTCGACCGAGGTGCCGTCGCCGGCATGTCAGGACGTGGCGCGGGCGCTGACCGACAAGTCCGCGCAGGTGGTCGACGCGCGGCCTGCCGAGCGGTTTCGTGGCGAGGCGACGGAGCCGCGGCCCGGGGTGCGGCCGGGGCATATGCCGGGCGCACTCAACGTGCCGGTGACCGAACTGATCGACAAGGGACGGCTGGTGCCGCCGGAGAAGATCGCCGAGCGCTTCCGGCGGGCGGCGTCGATCTCGACAAGCCAATCATCACCAGTTGCGGTTCGGGCGTGACCGCGGCCACGCTCTGGTTCGCGCTCGACGCCATCGGCAAGGCGCCCAAGTCGCTCTACGACGGCTCCTGGACCGAATGGGGCGCGGCCCGCGAGATGCCGGTCGAACCGAAGCCGAAATCCTGACGCTCCAGGCCGTCGCCGGCTGGATCGCGGCGCAGGGCCCGGCCTTTTTTGCGCGACATAGAAGAATTATGTTTGGAGGCGAGGTCGAGGGGAAGTCGATTCTCTTTCAGGCGAGGTATCGATGATCTTCCGCCAGCTCTTCGACAGCGTCTCCGGCACCTACACCTACCTGCTCGCCAGCCGCCAAGGCGGCGAGGCGCTGATCATCGATCCGGTGATCGAGAAGGTCGACCGCTACCTGCAGCTCGTCAACGAGCTCGACCTCAAGCTGGTCAAGGCGGTCGACACCCATCTGCACGCCGACCACATCACCGGGCTCGGGGCGCTGCGCGACCGCACGCGCTGCGTCACCGTCATGGGCGAGCAGAGCAAGGTCGGACGTGGTGTCGATGCGACTTGCCGAGGGCGACAAGCTCACCATCGAGGGACTGGCTCTCGACGTGCTCTATACGCCCGGTCACACCGACGATTCCTACAGCTTCGCGATGCGCGACCGGGTGTTCACCGGCGACACGCTGCTGATCCGCGGCACCGGCCGCACCGATTTCCAGAACGGCGATCCGCGCGCGCAGTACAACTCGATCTTCAACAAGCTGCTCGAAGCTGCCGGACGACACCATGGTGTTCCCGGCCCACGACTACAAAGGCGAGACCGTGTCCACGATCGGCGGAGGAGCGGGCGTTCAATCCGCGGCTGCAGGTCACGCTCGGTCGATCAGTACGTCGAGCTCATGAACAATCTCAACCTGCCGAATCCGAAGATGATGGACGTGGCGGTGCCGGCCAACATGCGGGTCGGGCTGCGCGCAGGAGGCGATTGCGCGGCACGGCTGGGCGCTCGAGCCCGGCCGAGGCGATGACGCTGATCGTCAAGCCCGACGTGACGCTGGTCGACCTGCGCGAGAAGACCGAGCGCGAGAAGCACGGCGTCATCCCCGGCTCGCTGCACGCGCCCTACCCTGACCTTGCGGCCAATGTACAGCCGGGCGGCATGCTGCACGAGCTTGCCCGCGCCACCGGCAAGCGGATCGTGTTCTATTGCGCGTTCGGCGAACGCTCCGCCATGGCGGTGCAGGCCGCGCAGGACGCCGGCATCGCCGCCGCCTGTCACATCCAGGGCGGCATCGACGCCTGGAAGAAGGCCGTGCGGCCCGCTGGCGCGATAATGCTGCGCGGTGCACTCCGCTCATGGCGAGCGGCAGCAATGCGATCGTCTTGATCCGTGACATGGATTCGGGCTCCGGCGTTCGGCCGGCCCCGGAATGATCCCTCACCCGCGATAGCACTCGGCGGCGAGCGCGGTGTCCAGAAACTCACGGAAGCTGGTCACCTTGCCATCGCGGATCGTGAAGATGTGCACCCAGTCGCTGGCCATCGACTTGCCGGTCTTCCTGAGCGTCAGCGCATAGTCGCCGAGCACAAACACCTTATCGCCGGAAGCGGTAGAATTCCCGCGGCGAAAAATGCGAGAATTCGTTGTTCTCGGCGACGATGTCGAAGAACTCCCGCACCTGCGCGTGGCCCTTGCGCGGCCCGAAGCCCGGAAAGTCGGAGGCGCGGCCGCCGGAATGCCAGTCAATTTCGGCCGACATGCTGTTCATGAACGTCGGGATATCGCCCTTGCCGAACGCGGCGTAGAGTTGCTGGACCAGATCGAGATTGCTGCTGCTCATTGGATGCTCCTGCGGTTGCGTTTCCACATACGAGCGGTTGGCGGCGCCGGACGCACCTGGCCTGCTTGATCAATTCGACCCGACCGCATGGGCGTCACCGCAAAATCTGACTGAGGAACAGCTTGGTGCGTTCGTGCTGCGGATTGGCGAAGAACGGTCCAGGCTCGTTCACTTCGATGATCTGCCCGGCATCCATGAACACCACCCGGTTGGCGATCTGGCGGGCAAAGCCCATCTCGTGGCTCACCACCAGCATGGTCATGCCGTCGAGCGCGAGCTCGACCATGGTGTCGAGCACCTCCTTGACCATTTCCGGATCGAGCGCGGAGGTCGGCTCGTCGAACAGCATGATCTTCGGCTGCATGCACAGCGCGCGCGCGATCGCCACCCGCTGCTGCTGGCCGCCGGATAGCTGGGCCGGATACTTGTCCGCCTGCTCCGGGATGCGCACCCGCGCCGAGATAGTGCCGCGCCAATCTCCTCGGCTTCCCGGCGCGGCATCCTGCGCACCCAGATCGGCGCCAGCGTGCAGTTGTCCAGCACTGTCAGGTGCGGAAACAGATTGAACTGCTGGAACACCATGCCGACTTCGCGGCGCACCTCGTCGATCTTCTTGAGGTCGTCGGTCAACTCCATGCCGTCGACGACGACCCGGCCGCGCTGCCAGCTTTCGAGCCGGTTGATGCAGCGGAGCAGCGTCGACTTGCCGCTGCCCGATGGCCCGCAGACCACGATGCGCTCGCCGCGCATGACCTTGAGGTCGATGTCGCGCAGCACGTGGAAGGCCCCGTACCACTTGTTCAGCGCCGCGATCTCGACCGCGACTTCGTGGGTGGTCGTGCGCATCGCCAGCGCGCCGCCGCGGCGCGGCGTGGTGCGATTGACCGGTTTCTTGTCGTCGGCGCTCATGGCCTCACCGTCACATGCTCCGTCGCTCAGCCGCCGTTCCATCGCCAAGGCGTAGCGCGACATACCGAAACTGACGAGAAAATAGATGATGCCGGCAAATGCAAAGCCGGTGAACAGCGTCACCGGCGTCGCCCAGTTCGGGTCGGCGAACGCCGCTCGCATCTGCCCGAGCAAGTCGAAGATCGCCACGATCAGCACCAGCGTCGTGTCCTTGAACAGCGCGATGAACGAGTTGACCAGTCCGGGGATCACCAGTTTCAGCGCCTGCGGCATGACGATCAGGCCGGTCATGCGCCAGTAGCCGAGCCCGAGCGCCATCGCGCCCTCGAACTGGCCGCGCGGGATCGCCTGCAGACCGCCGCGCACCACTTCCGCCAGGTAGGCGGCGGCAAACAGCACGACGCCGATCAGCACGCGCAGCAGCGCGTCGATCGTCCAGCTCTCCGGCAGGAACAGCGGCAGCATGTAGGTCGCGAAGAACAGCACCGTGATCAACGGCACGCCGCGCCAGAACTCAATGAAGACGATCGAGAGCGTGCGGACGATCGGCAGTTCCGAGCGGCGGCCGAGCGCGAGCAGAATGCCGAGCGGCAGCGACCCGATGATGCCGGTGAACGAGATCACCATCGTCACCAGCAGTCCGCCCCACAGGCGGGTCTCGACGTGCGGCAGACCGAACCTGCCGCCGACCAGCAGCACGAAAGCGACGATCGGGAAGACGCCGAAGAACAATATGGCGTTGAGCGTCTTTCCCGGCACGGCCGGGATCAGCAACGGAGTCAGCAAGAGAACGCAGAGCACCAATGTCAGATCGACCCGCCAGCGTTCGCTGTCGGGATAGAAGCCGTACATGAACTGGCCGAACTTGGCGGTGATGAATGGCCAGCAGGCGCCGACTTCGCGTCCGACAGTCTGCGCCAGGCAGGCGGTGCGGTCGTCACCGGTCCAGACCGCGTCGAGCAGCAGGAACTTGATCGCCGGCCAGCCGAGCCCGACGATCACGATCAGCCCAAGTACCGTCAGCGTCGCGTTGAGCGGCCCGTCGAACAGCCGGTGACGCATCCAACCAATCAGCCCGCGTTCGGTGACCGGCGGCGGCTCGGGCTCGGCGAGCGCACGGCGGACGTACGACACTGGTGCCACGTTCGACATCAGCGCTCCGCAATCCGGATACGAGCGTTGTACCAGTTCATCAGCGCGCTGGTCGCCAGCGAAATGGTGAGATAGACCGCCATCGTGATCGCGATGATCTCGATGGCCTGGCCGGTCTGGTTGAGCGCCGTGCCGGCGAACACTGCGAACAGGTCGGGGTAGCCGATCGCCACCGCAAGCGAAGAGTTCTTGGTGAGATTGAGATACTGGTTCGTCAGCGGCGGCACGATCACCCGCATCGCCTGCGGCACCACGATCAGCCGCAGCATCTGGCTCCGCCGCAGGCCGAGCGCAAAGGCCGCCTCGGTCTGCCCGCGCGGCACCGCCAAAATGCCGGCGCGCACGATCTCGGCGATGAACGCGGCCGTGTAGGTCGAAAGCGCCAACAGCAAGGCCACAAATTCCGGCAACAGCCTGAGCCCGCCGACGAAATTAAAGCCGCGAAGCTGCGGCGCCTCGAACGTCACCGGAAAGCCGGTCGCCATGAGAGCGATGAGCGGCAGACCAATCAGCAGCGCGAGCGCAGCCGCCAGCACCGGGAAAGTTTGGCCGGTGCGGTCCTGCCGCCGTCTCGCCCAGATGCGCAGCGCCACCGTAAGAACGACCGCCAGCACGACCGACCATGCCACGTAGCCCGCCCCTGCCCCGAACACCGGCGCCGGCACGAAGATGCCGCGGTTGTTCACGAACATCCCGCCGAACAGCGACAGGCTTTGGCGCGGCCCCGGCAACGTGCCGAGCACCGCGAGATACCAGAACAGGATCTGAAACAGCAGCGGCAGGTTGCGGACGAGTTCGACATAGCCGCCGGCCAAACGCGCGATCAACCAGTTCGGCGACAGCCTGGCGATGCCGATGAAAAACCCGAGCGCCGTCGCGAAGACGATGCCCAGTCCGGAAACCAAGAGCGTATTGAGCAGCCCGACCAGAAAGACCCGGGCGTAGCTGTCGGACTCGGTATAGGGAATGAGCGACTGGCTGACACCGAAGCCCGCGGTGTTCTCCAGAAAGCCGAAGCCGCTGGTGATGTTCTGCGCGGCAAGATTTTCGCGCGCATTGATGACGAACTCGGCGCCGAGCCACACCACCACGGCGAGCAGCACAAGCTGGTAGCCGTAGGCGCGGATTTTCGGGTTGTTGTAGAACGGGATCGGCGGCGGCAGCGCAAGATTGGCTTCGGTCGCCAAGATTGCCTCCACTTCTCTCCGACGGGGGACGGTCCGCCCCGTGATTGCACGCCCGGTGCGATAGTATTGCCGCTTGCTCCGTCAGAGGCAAACATTCGACGTGTCCCGCTCTGCCCGGCTGCTCGATTTGATCCAGGTGCTGCGTCGCCATCGGCGACCGGCGACTGCCGCCAGCCTGGCGGCGGAATTGGGCGTCTCGGAACGCACCATCTATCGCGACATCGCAACCCTGGTTGGGCAAGGCGCGCCAATCGAGGGCGAGGCCGGGCTCGGCTACGTGCTGCGGCCGGGATTTCTCCTGCCGCCGTTGATGTTCGACGACGACGAAATCGAGGCGCTCGTCCTCGGCCTGCGCTGGGTTGTGCAGCGCGGCGACGGCATGCTGGGCGACGCGGCAGCGGATGCCCTCGCCAAGATCGCTAGTGTCCTGCCGACCGAGTTGCGTGAGATGGCGGGCAACATCGGCCTGCTGGCTGGCGCGCGCACATCAATCTCAACGACGGAGGCCGATATCTCGGATCTGCGCCACACCATTCGCGCCGAACGCAAGCTGCGCATCAGTTATGTCGATGCCAAGGGCACGCACTCGGAGCGCACGATCTGGCCAATCGCCATCGGCTTCTTCGATCAGGCGCTGGTGGTTGCCGCGTGGTGCGAGACCAGGCAGGACTTTCGCCACTTCCGCACCGATCGGATCGTCAAGGCCGCGCCCACCGGTGAGCGTTATCCGCGCCGCCGGCGCGCCCTGCTCGCCGAGTGGCGGGAGCGGGAGGGCATCCTGGAACAGCTCTGAACGCTCCTGACAGAATCTGTCAGGAGGATGGTTTAGGACCGCGGCCGAACGAAAGGAGCCGCTATGCCAGATCCCAACCTCACCATCCTCTATGTCGACAATCCGACCGCCAGCGTCGCCTTCTATGCCGACCTCCTGGGGCGGCAACCGATTGCGTCCTCGCCGAACTTCGCGATGTTCGCGCTCGATAACGGGCTGATGCTCGGCCTTTGGTCCCGTCACACGGTCACACCCACCGCAACGGCCGCCGGTAGCAGCAGCGAACTCGCTTTCAAGGCCGCCGATGCCGAGGCGGTGCGCAGCACACACGCCAACTGGAAACGGCGCGGGTTTACGATTATCCAGGCGCCGACCGATCTCGATTTCGGTCACACCTTCGTGGCGGTCGACCGCGACGGCCATCGGTTGCGCGTCTTCGCTCCAGCCGCGCCGTGAGCCGGAACCATTGGATAGCGGTTGCCTGCGCCGAGCACGTCCGGCAAGGGCTTGCGCTTGGGATCATACAGGTCGGGCATGGCAAGAGCGCGCCGCTGCGGCGGATCGCGCCGGGCGATCTCATCGCTTACTACTCACCAAGCGAGACGCTGGGCGGGAGCGACAAACTGCAATGCTTCACAGCGATCGGTGCCGTGCTGCCTGGCGAAGTCCACCAGGCGGACATGGGCGCCGGCTTCCGGCCGTTCCGGCGCGGCGTGCGCTACTTCAAGGCATCGCCCGCACCGATACGGCCGCTTCTTGAACGGCCCGATTTCGCACTGTCAGCCCGCGATTGGGGCCCGCGACTGCGCTTCGGGTTCCTGCGCATCGACGCGCCGAGCATGCGGGCCATCGCCGACGCGATGGGAGCAACCGAAGCCGCCGGTGAGTAATCGGCCCGTGTAAGACCGCTCACCGGATCGGCGGCGCGTACTGGATGCCGCCCTTGGTCCACAGCCGGTTGAGGCCGCGGCTGATGCCGAGCCTGGAGCCGGTGCCGACGTTGCGGTCGAACACCTCGCCGTAGTTGCCGACCTGTTTGAGAATACGGACGACCCAATCCTTCGTCAGCCCGAGCTGTTCGCCGTAATTGCCCTCGACGCCGAGCAGCCGCCGGATTTCCGGCTGGTTCGACTTCATTGCGTCATCGACGTTCTTCGACGACACGCCGAGCTCCTCGGCGTTGAGCATCGCAAAGTTGACCCACTTGACGACGTCGAACCATTGATCGTCGCCATGGCGAACCAGCGGCCCCAGCGGCTCCTTGGAAATGACCTCTGGCAGGATAACGTGGTCATTGGCATTGGTGAGCTTCAACTTCTCGGCGTAGAGCTGCGACACGTCGGTGGTGAACACGTCGCACCGGCCGGACTCGTAGGCTTTGATGGTCTCGTCGGCGGTGCCGAAGGCGATCACCTCGTACTTCATGTTGTTCGAGCGGAAGAAGTCGGCGAGGTTGAGCTCGGTGGTGGTTCCGGTCTGGGCACAGACCGAGGCGCCGTTGAGTTCGAGCGCCGAGTTCACCTTGAGCGCCTTGCGCACCATGAAGCCCTGGCCGTCGTAGTAGGTCACGCCGGCGAAGTTGCCGTAGGCGACGTCTCGCGAGATCGTCCAGGTCGTATTGCGGGAGAGCAGGTCGATGGCGCCGGATTTGAGCGGTTCGAACCGGTCCTTGGCGGATAGCGGCGTGTATTTGACCTTGCTGGCGTCGTTGAGCACCGCGGCCGCAATCGCCCGGCAGAAGTCGACGTCGAAGCCGGTCCAGTTGCCTTTGTCGTCGGGATTGGAGAATCCCGGCAGCCCCTGGCTGACGCCGCAGATCAACGAGCCGCGGTCCTTCACCGCTTTCAGCGTCTGGGCAGACGCCGCCGCCGGCACCAAGCTGAGCGCGATGATGACGCCGAGAACGAGCTTCACGCGTTTCATGGGATGGCCTTTGTCAAGCGTTGTCCGTATGTTGTGAAGCGGAGGCGGTCGTTGGAACTCTTTACACCCGTCCGGCAAGCGATCCGGTGCGAGTGAGCATCGCTCTTCGCGGCACTCGACGCCTTCCCCGCTGCAAGTCTCCTCTATCTCAGGCCGATCGGGCATCGCGGTCAAGGGGTTGACGCTCGTGCCGCACCTCGCCATGACCTCCGACGCCCCGCGCTGGAAACCGCTGCCATGAACAAGCCCTCCGATGCCGATTCTCCGCCGATCAAGCCGGCGACCCGGCTCGTCACCGGCGGCCGCGATCCAACGGCGCAGCACGGCTTCGTCAATCCGCCCGTTTATCACGCCTCCACGGTACTTTATCCGACCGCTCAGGACTTCCGTCGCACGCCGCGCGCGCTACCGCTACGGACGGCACGGCACGCCGACCACCGAGGCGCTGGAAACCGCGCTGCGCGAACTGGAAGGACCGCAATGCGCCGGCGTGGCGCTCGCGCCGTCGGGGCTTGCGGCAATTTCACTCGCGCTGCTGTCGGTGCTCAAGGCCGGCGACCACGTGCTGGTGACCGACAGCATCTACCTGCCCGACCCGCAAGTTCTGCGACGGCCTGCTCAAGCGCTACGGCGTTACCACCACCTATTACGATCCGCTGATCGGCGCCGGCATCGATGCCCTGATTCAGCCGAACACCCGCGCGGTATTCGTCGAGGCGCCGGGTTCTCTGTCGTTCGAGATGCAGGACGTGCCGGCGATCGCAGCCGCCGCGCACGCGCGCGGCGCGGTCGTGCTGATGGACAATACCTGGGCGACGCCGCTCTACTTCCGCGCCTTCGAGAAGGGCGTCGACCTCTCGATCCAGGCCGGCACGAAGTATATCGGCGGCCATTCCGACATCATGTTCGGCACCGTGTCGGCCAACGCCGACAACTGGAAGCGGCTGCAGCGATACTCGAGCACGAGTTCGGCCTCTGCGTCGGGCCCGACGACGCTTATCTGGCGCAGCGCGGTCTGCGCACCATGGGCGTGCGGCTGGCGCATCAGCACCAGGCGGGACTGAAGGTCGCGCGCTGGCTCGAACGGCGGCCGGAGGTTCTGCGCGTGCTCCATCCCGCGCTCGAAAGCGATCCCGGCCATGCGATCTGGCAGCGCGACTTCCTCGGCGCCTCGAGCCTGTTCGCGTTCGTGTTCAAGCCGGTGCCGGAAGCGACCGTCGATGCCTTTCTCGATCAGCTGAAGCTGTTCGGCATGGGCGCATCCTGGGGCGGCTACGAAAGTCTCGCGACGCCGTTCGACTGCGCATCGTTCCGCACCGCCACCAAGTGGGCGCCCGGCGGCCCGGCCGTACGCCTGCATATCGGACTCGAAGACGTCGACGACCTCACCGGTGATCTGGAACGCGGCTTTGCCGCGATGGCGGCGGCAAGGTAAGGGGCGGCGGGTGTCCGCCAGGCCGAATATTCGCGGCCAACCGCACAGCCGAACGACTTGAGTCGCGCAAAGTCGTCCTGCTGGCGGGCACGCCGGCAGGGCGAGGCAATAAGGCCGTCGTCTATTGGCCGAACTTGAGGTTCGCGGCCTTGACGACGGCGGCGAATTTCTCGATGTCGGCGTCGATCATCTTGCGGAATTCCTCGCCCGATGCTGCCGCCCGGATTGACCGCCATGCCCTTGAGCTTGGCGGAAACGTCCGGATCCTTGATCGCCTCGCGCAGCGCCGCTTCGAGCTTGGCCGCGATCGCGGGCGGTGTCGCCGCGGTAACGAAGAAGCCGCTATAGAGATAGACGTCGACGTCGGGATAGCCGGCTTCCGCCATGCTCGGCACGTCCGGCAGTTCGGACGAGCGCACCGAGCCGGTGACCGCGAGCGCCCTCACCTTGCCGCCCTTCACCATCGGCACCGTCGGCGGGCCGTCGGCGATGGCGAGCAGCGTCTGCTCGCCGATCACGCTCAGCAGCATCTCGTTGCTGCTCTTGTAGGTGATGGCGAACGCCGGGCATGCCGGTCTTGAGCTTGAGCAGTTCGGTGGTGATGGTGAAGGCCGGCGACGTCGTCGCGTAGTTGGCCTTGTCCGGATTGGCCTTGGCCCACTCGACCACCTCCTTGACGGACTTCGCCGGATTGGTGGTCGGGATCGACCATGATCAGCGGAAAATTCGCGATCATGGTGAGCGGCATGAACGTCTTGGTCGGATGATAGGACAGGTTCGGCAGCGTCGCCGCTGCGATCGACATCATGCCGCTCGCGCCCACCATAAGGGTGTAGCCGTCGGCCGGCTCGCGCGCGACAAATTCGGCCGAGAGCCGGCCGCCGGCGCCGGGCTTGTTCTCGATCACCACCGGCTGCTTGAGAATCTCCGACAGCTTCTGACCGACGAGGCGGGCGAACAGGTCGTTGCCGCCGCCGGCGGCAAAGCCGACGATGACGCGGATCGGCTTGTTCGGGATAATTCGCGGCCGGGTCCTGCGCCCATGCCGGTTGCGAGGCCAGCGCAAAGGCCCCGAGCAGCATCGTCAGCAGAGCGCGTATCGCCATGGCTTTTCCTCCGGCATTCCGTCGCAGCTGTCATGTTTGTCAGCACAGCGTTTTCGGCAATTCCCGGCCGCCGTCAAGTGCTGTACAGCGCCGCAGTTCGCGCTCGCGCCAGCGCCGCTGCCGCGAAATTGACGCGCAATCCAAGCCACGTTCTAGGGTCGCAGGCGCCGCGATTCGGAAGGCATCGCGCACCCGCATGGACCACGCGATGACCGGTGACGAGGCTACTCCCAGAGTCGTCGCCGCCGATCCGACGACCTTTTCGGCCATCCGCGCGGGCTGACCTTCCTGTTCGCGACCGAGATGTGGGAGCGCTTCTCCTATTACGGGATGCGCGCGCTCCTCGTCCTCTACATGGTGAAGTATCTGCTGCTGCCGGGCAATGCCGACACGGTGATCGGGCTCGCCACGCTCCGCAGCGTCCTCGAATGGATGTTCGGTCCGCTCGGCGTGCAGCCGTTCTCGTCGCACATCTACGGCCTCTATACCGGCCTCGTCTATCTCACGCCGGTGTTCGGCGGCATCATCGCCGACCGCTGGCTCGGCCAGCATCGCACCATCCTGCTCGGCGCGTCGCTGATGGCGATCGGCCACTTCATGATGGCGTTCGAGCCGCTGTTCCTGTTCGCCCTGACCGTCGCTCATCCTCGGCAACGGCGCGTTCAAGCCCAATATGTCGGCGCAGGTCGGCGGGCTCTATGCGCCCGGCGATCCGCCGGCGCGACCGCGCCTATTCGATCTTCTATGTCGGCATCAATCTCGGCGCCTTCCTGGCGCCGCTGGTCTGCGGCACGCTCGGCGAGGAGGTCGGCTGGCACTACGGCTTCACCGCCGCCGGCGTCGGCATGACGATCGCGCTCGTCGTCTATCTCTTCGCAATGCGGACGCTGCCGCCCGACGAACTGCACAGCGCGCGCGCGCCGAGGGCATCGAGCGGATGCCGCTCGACCGCCAGCGAATGGCGCGGCATCCTTGCGCTGCTGGCTCCTGTTCGTGCCGACCACCTTCTTCTGGGCGACCTACGAGCAGTCAGGGCAACACCATCGCGCTGTGGGCCGACGACTACACCGACCGGCATATCGACCTCGTCGTCTGGAAGGGCGAGATTCCGGTCACCTGGTTCCAGGCCTTCAACCCGTTCATGATCTTCGCCTTCACGCCGTTCGTCGATCGCGCTGTGGGCCTGGCAGGAACGTCGCGGCCGCGAGCCCTCGACCGTCACCAAGATGGCGCTCGGCTGCTTCGGCGTCGCGCTCGCCAACCTGATCATGGTCGGCGCCGCCTGGCACGGCGGCGGGCGGACTCGGCGAGCTGGCTGTGGCTGCTCGGCTATTTCGTCGTCCTCACCATCGGCGAACTCTATCTGTCGCCGATCGGGCTGTCGCTGGTTTCGAAGGTCGTCGCCGGCGCGCATCGTCTCGATGATGATGGGGGTGTGGCTGGCGACCAGCTTCGTCGGCAACTTCCTGGCCGGCTGGCTCGGCAGCTTCTGGAGCAGCATGGACAAGCCGCATTTCTTCCTGATGATCGCCGGCATCGCGGCGGCCGCGAGCCTGGTCATCTGGGCCTTCAACCGTCCGCTCAAGGGCATCGTTGATAACTAGGGTAGCGGAGTGTTAGGGACGAAAGCCGTGAATGCCAGTCGCGGCGAAACGCCTGAACAACAATCGTAGCATGACGATCAACTCGCCGGCCGGCCGCACCCCGCGCGCCTTCGATCATGTCGAGACCTGGGTGTTCGATCTCGACAACACGCTCTATCCCCATCACGTCAACCTCTGGCAGCAGGTCGACGGCCGCATCCGCGACTACATCGCGAATTACCTCAAGATCACCGGCGAGCAGGCGTTCCGGCTGCAGAAGGACTACTACCAAGCGCTACGGCACCTCGATGCGCGGCCTGATGATCGAGCATGGCATGGAGCCGGACGACTACCTCGACTACGTGCACCAGATCGACCATTCGCCGATCGAGCCGAACCCGGCGCTGGGCGCGGCGATCGAGCAACTGCCCGGCCGCAAGCTGATCCTGACCAACGGCACGCAGCCGGCACGCCGACGCGGTGCTGGCGCGGCTCGGCCTGAACGATCACTTCGAGCATGTCTTCGACATCATCGCCGCCGAGCTCGAACCGAAGCCTTCGCCGCTGACCTACGAGCGCTTCCTCAAGGCGCATGACGTCGACGCCGGCAGGGCCGCGATGTTCGAGGATCTGGCGCGCAATCTGGCGGTACCGCACACGCTCGGCATGACCACGGTGCTGGTGGTGCCGGAGGGCACGCGCGAGGTGTTCCGCGAAGACTGGGAGCTCGAGGGACGCGACGCGCCGCACGTCGATCACGTCACCGACGATCTGGTCGGCTTTCTGCAGACGATCTCGGCGCAGGACGAATGACGGCAACTGCTTTGACTTCCCGCCGACATCATCGCCGCGCTCGATCGCGCCAGCACGCGACGCGCGACGACGAGCACGGCCGGCGAGGTGGTCTGGCGCATATGGGGGGCCGGCGCGCCGCTCGTGCTGCTGCATGGCGGCACCGGCAGCTGGTTGCACTGGATTCGGAACATCGAAGCGCTGTCGGAGCAGTTCATGCTCCTCGTCCCGGACTTGCCGGGCTCGGGCGAATCCGGTGGTCTGGCACAACCGATCACCGCCGAGCACATGGCCGAGAGCCTGCGGGCGGGCTTGTCCACGCTCATTTCCGCGGACACGTCATTTTCGATCGCGGGGTTTTCGCTGGGCGGCCTGATCGCCGGCTATCTCGCGCAGCTTGCCGGTGATCGCGTTGATGTCCTGGCGCTGGTCGGCGGCGCCGGCATGGGACTTTCCCGCCGCCCGATGGAGCCATTGAAATCCTGGCGCTGGCTCTCCAGCGACCAGGAGAAGCGTGAGGTCCATCGTCAGAACCTCGGCATCCTGATGCTCTACGACAGCGCCAAGGTGGACGAGCTGGCGATTCACATGCAGGAGCAGAACGCCCTGCGTTCAAGGGTGCGCGGCAAGCACATCGTCAAGACCAGCTCGCTCGCGCAATGCCTGCCTCACGTCAAGGCGCGGCTTGCGGGCATCTGGGGTGAGCACGATGTCACGTCGCCGTCCGACCTGGTGGCCGACCGCCTGCGGCAATTCCAGCCGCAGGCCGTGGTCGAGATCGTCCCCGCCGCCGGACATTGGGTTCAGTACGAGGCCGCTGAACTGTTCAACCGGCGACTGCCGGCGCTGCTGCAGGCAGCCGGCCAGCAACTGCGCCGGCAACCGTCATCATCACCTACGGTGAAGCGGCCTGCATGAATTCGTTCGGGGCCGGCGATGATCGCCGAGCGCCGATGCAGAATCGCTTCGTCCGGGTAACGGCGCCGAGTGCGCGCTTGACTTCCCATGGCCTATTATCGACAACCCCCGGCCATCGGTGCCAGGAAATCGCCAGGAATTCGTCATGTCCCATGCCGAGCTTGCGACCATCATTGACGAGGCTTTCGAGAAGCGCGACGGCGTCGGCCCGGCCACCAAGGGCGCCGTCCGCGAGGCGGTCGATGCCGCGCTCGACCTGCTTGACCGCGGAATTGCGCGCGTCGCGGAAAAGGGCGCCAACGGCGACTGGCGGGTCAACCAGTGGCTCAAGAAGGCCGTGCTGCTGTCGTTCCGGCTGAACGACATGAGCGTCATCCCGGGCGGTCCGGGCCGGGCCGCCTGGTGGGACAAGGTCGCGTCCAAGTTCGAGGGCTGGGATGCCGCGCGCTTCAAGGAAGCGGGCTTTCGCGCCGTGCCGAACTGCGTGGTGCGGCGCTCCGCCTATATCGCGCCGGGCGTCGTGCTGATGCCGAGCTTCGTCAATCTCGGCGCCTACGTCGACAGCGGCACCATGATCGACACCTGGGCGACCGTCGGCTCCTGCGCGCAGATCGGCAAGAACTGTCATATCTCGGGCGGCGCGGGCATCGGCGGCGTGCTTGAGCCACTACAGGCCGGTCCCGTCATCATCGAGGACAACTGCTTTGTCGGGGCGCGCTCCGAAGTCGCCGAAGGCGTGGTGCTGCGCGAGGGTTCGGTGCTGTCGATGGGCGTGTTCATCGGCGCTTCGACCCGTATCGTCGACCGCGAGACCGGCGAAACGTTCCAGGGCGAGGTGCCGCCCTACTCGGTCGTCGTTCCCGGATCGCTGCCCGGCAAGGCAACGAAATCGGGCGCGCCAAGTCCGAGCTTATATTGTGCGGTGATCGTCAAACGCGTCGACGAGAGGACGCGGGCCAAAACCTCGATCAATGAGCTGCTGCGCGATTAGCTAGAACTTCCAGAGGCGTTCCGATGGTCAATCTCCTGCTCGGCTTCGAGGGTCGCATCTCGCGCACGCAGTTCTGGATCGGCCTCGTCATCCTCGTTGCGGCCGAATTCATCCTGATGTGGCTTCTGGGGATTCCGTTCTTTCCGGCCGTGATGAAGAACTTTGCTGCCCGGCTGATCGAGTTCGCGCTTCAACTCGTCATGCTCTATCCGACCGCCGCGATCGCCGTAAAGCGGCTGCACGACCGCGACAAGCCCGGCGTCTACGTGCTCTGGCTGGTCGGGCTGACCTTGGTCGTCGCGTTCACCAGTCTGTTTGGCCTCACCGGCGATCCCAAGAATATGAACTGGCTCGACTGGATACTAGGATTTTGCGCTATCGTGATCGGCCTTGCCTTCCTGATCGAGCTTGGATTTCGCCGCGGCACGGACGGCGAGAACCAATATGGGCCGGATCCGCTCGGCAACCGGGCGGCCAGCAATGACCCACAGCGTTGACGCTGGCATGGGGCACGGCTAGAGCGCTCAACCATGTCCGCCGATCCGATCATTCTGGCCCGCGATCTGCTGCGATGCCCGTCGGTCACGCCGGCCGAAGGCGGCGCGCTGACGCTGATCGCAGGCGTCCTCGCTGCCGCGGGGTTTGCCGTCGACCGCGTCACCTTCGAAGAGCCCGGCACTGCTCCGGTGGAAAACCTCTACGCCCGTATCGGCACGACGCGGCCTCATCTCGTTTTTGCGGGACACACCGACGTGGTACCGCCGGGCGACGAAACGAAGTGGGCTCATCCGCCGTTCGCGGGCGAGATCGTCGGCGGCACGCTCTACGGCCGTGGCGCGGTCGATATGAAGGGCGCGGTCGCCTGCGCGATGGCGGCGAGTCTCGACTACCTCGCGGCCCACAGCGGCAAGCTCGACGGCTCGATCTCGTTTCTCATCACCGGCGACGAGGAAAGCATCGCGGTCAACGGAACCGTCAAGCTGCTCAAATGGGCGGCCGAGCGCGGCGAACGCTTCGATCACTGCATCCTGGGCGAGCCGAGCAATTCGGCGGCAGTTGGCGATACGATCAAGATCGGCCGACGCGGCTCGCTCAACGGCGTGCTGAAGATCACCGGCAAGCAGGGCCACGTCGCCTATCCGCAACTCGCCGACAATCCGGTGCGAGGTCTCGTCAAGCTGATGGGCGCGCTGATGGACCGCTCGCTCGATCGCGGCACCGATAGCTTCGATCCGTCCAATCTCGAGTTCACCTCGATCGACATCGGCAATACGACCGTCAACCTCATCCCCGGCGAGGCGCGCGCGCGATTCAACGTCCGCTTCAATGACACCCACACGCAGGAGTCGCTCCGCGCGCTGGTGGAGCGCTGGGCGCACGAAGCGGCCGGCAATAGCGTGCGCTGGCGGATCGACTGGGAGCCATCGAATGCCGATCCATTCGTCGCGCAGCCCGGGAACTTCGTCGAACTAGTGATCGGCGCGATCAAGGCGGCGACCGGGCGCGAACCTAAATTGTCCACCACCGGCGGAACCTCGGACGCGCGTTTCATTACACACTATTGTCCGGTGCTGGAATTCGGGCTGGTCGGCCAGACCATGCATCAGGTCGACGAGCGCACCGCAGTCGCCGACCTCACCACCTTGACGGCGGTCTATCGCAACATCCTGGAGCGGTATTTCGGATCGTGAGCGACACATTCGACATCGTCGTTGCGGGCGGCGGCATTGCCGGACTGACGGCCGGCATGGTCGCGGCCCAGCTTGGCCGCAAGACGCTCGTACTCACCGGCGATCTGCTCGGCGGGCAGCTTCTGAGCATCGAGAGGGTCGAAGGCGTCCCCGGTCATCCCGACGGCATTCCGGGCTACGATCTCTGCCCGATGGCGCAGGAGCAGGCCGGAGCCGCCGGCGCGGAATTCGCCGCGACCACCCTGCAAAGTCTCGCGCGCGACGGCGACGGTTGGCGGCTCGTCACCGGCGACGGCGAATTGTCGGCGCGCGCTGTCATCGTAGCGACCGGCTCCGCGTTGAAGCCACTCGGCGTCCCCGGCGAGGCGCGACTTGCCGGCAGGGGCGTCAGCCATTGCGCCACCTGCGACGGCCCACTGCTGCGAAATCGCGCGGTCGCGGTCGTGGGCGGCGGGGATTCCGCCATGCAGGAAGCACTGACCTTGGCGCAGTTCGCCGCCTGGGTGATCGTGCTCAATCGCGGGCAATCGCTCTCGGGGCAGGCTGGCCTGCGCGAGCGCGCCACGCGCCAACGCAACATCGAGGTCCGCTACAATACCGCCGTGGAGGACATTCTGGGCGACACGGCCGTGACAGGCTTGCGCCTCGCGACCGGCGGCCGGACGACCGACCTCCCGGTGGAAGCAGTGTTCGTCTACATCGGCCTCGAACCCAACTCCGCTTTCCTCGGAAGCCTGACCGCGCTTGATCCCGCCGGTCGGATCATCACCGATGCCTGGATGCGAACCGACGCTCCGGGATTGTGCGCAGCCGGCACGGTGCGATCCGGGCTCGCCCTGCCGTGCCGTCGGCTCCGCTGGCGACGGCGCCGGCGCGGCTCTTGCGGCCGACCGCTATCTGTCGGATGGTATGTGGCGCACCTAGCCGGCCGACTTCCTCGGAGAGGACGACATGAGCGGACGATTGACGGTTCACGATCCGCGCGGCTATCCGCCGAAGGTCATCGGCAAGCGGCTCGCGCCGCGGCCGCAGAGCCTCGACGGCAAGACGCTCTATCTGGTCGACTGCCTGTTCGACAATTCGGAAGTGTTCATGGAGCAGCTGCGGCACTGGTTCGCCGAGCATCTGCCGGCCGTCGACGCGCGCATCATCAAGCCGCGCGAGAGCTGGGTCGACGATCCGGAGATGCGCGACGAAGATCGCCGCCGACGGCGACGCCGCCATTCTCGGCGTCGGTCTTTGAAGCACCTGTAGCCCCACGGTCGTGGGGCTGGCGATGGCGCTGGAAGAGGCCGGCGTCCCGTCGGTCGCCGTGCACACCCACGTCTTCGCGCGGCTCGCCAAGTCGATCGCGCGCGCCAACGGCATGCCGCGCGCGCGCCAGGCGTATGTGCCGCAGCCGGTCGTCGACCAGTCGCCGCGCGAACTGCGCGGCTACATCGAGGGCACCGATCCGATCTCCGCGCCGCCCGTTCATGCAGGAGGTGCATCGAGGGGCTGACCAAGCCGCTCGACGACGAGGATCTCAAGGGCCTGTCGTTCGAGCGCACGACACCGCGCCTGGTCGAGCCCGACACCGAGGACAATCTCCAGCGGCTGTTCGTCGAGAACCGCTGGACCGATCAGCTTGCCGATCATGCTGCCGACCGAGGAGCGCGTCGCCGCGATGCTCAAGGGCACGAGCCATCGCGCCCGACAAGGTCGTCGGCCGGCTGCGCCCGACCGCGTTCCGCGAGTTCTGGGAGTTCACCGTCGAGAAGGTCGCGGTCAACGCCGTCATGGCGGGCGCGCAAGCCGGAGTACCTCCCGGTGATCCTGGCGCTCGCCGCCAGCGGCATCACCGCGCGCTCGCGCAGCACGACCTCGTTCGCGACGATCTCGCGTGGTCAACGGCCCGATCCGCAACGAGATCGGCATGAACTCCGGCATCGGCGCGATCGGTCCCTACAACCACGCCAACGCCACGATCGGCCGCGCCTACAATCTGCTGTCGATCAATCTGCAGGGCGGCTCGGTGCCGGGCGACACCTACATGGGCTCGCTCGGCAACTGGTACAATTACAGCGCGACGTTCCCGGAGGCGGAGGAGCGCAGTCCCGTGGGCAGCCGCTCCACGTGCAGAAGGGCTTCAAGCCGACCGACAGCACCGCCAGCATCTTCTTCGGCGGCTGGTACACGCATGCCGGCTACGGTCCGCGCGCGACCTGGCAGGAGAAGATGCGCCACTGCCTGCGCGGCGGCCGAGCACAACTATCCCGCCGCTGTTCGTGATCGATCCGATCGTCGCGCGGCTGTTCGTCGATCTCGGCTTCGACACCAAGGAGAAGCTGATCGACTGGTGCGCCGAGAACGCGACGCTGCCGGCGCGCGAATACTGGGACAATCAGTGGATCCAGACCCTGATGCATCCGCTCGCGGTCGCCGGCGTCGAGCCGTTTGCGTCACGCCTCAAGGCCAATCCCGACGAACTGGTGCGCGATCGTTCGAGCCGAGCGACATCAACATCGTCGTCGCCGGCGGCGAGACGCAGGGCGCCTGGAAGATGTTCGGCGGCTCCTACCGGCCGAACATGACCGTGTCGATCGACGCCTGGCGGTAGTCCTCAAGCTGAGGAGCGGGTGCAACCCGCATCTCGAAGCATGGCCCCACTCGGCGCCTGTCTCCATCCTTCGAGATGCGCCTGCGGCGCTCCTCAGGATGAGGACCAAGACGGTTTTACAAATTTGCGGGCAAGGCGCGCGATTACGGCGTCAGCTTGATTCCGGCCTTGGCGGCAAGGTCGAGCCACATCGTGATGTCAGAGTTCACGAACGCCGCAAAGCCGTCCGGCGTCGAGGGCGCAGGCTCGGCGCCCTGCTCGGCCAACCGCTGGCGCGCCTCCGGCAGCATCAGGACGGTCTTGGTGTCGACGCTGATCTTGTTCAGGACATCACGCGGCGTGCCGGGCGGCGCAAACAGCCCGAACCAGCCGAGCGACTGATAACCGGCAAGTCCGCTCTCGGCGACCGTCGGAAAATCGGGGAACAACGCGGAGCGTATCGAACCGGTGGTGCCGATGACGCGCAGCGTCCCGGCCGCGATATGCTGCGTGACGACGACCGCGGGCGAGAACAACATGTCGATGCGACCGCCCAGGAGATCGGTGACGGCCGGACCGGTTCCGCGGTATGGCACGTGCAGCAAATCGACTTCCGCCATCCGGCCGAACAGCGCGCCAGAGAGATGCGAAGCGGAGCCGACCCCCGACGATCCAAACGACAGCTTGCCAGGATTCTGCTTGGCATAGGCGATGAGCTCGGCTGAGGTTTTCGCCGGTACCAAGGGATTGACCACCAGGAGATATGGCGGCGCTGCGATCAGCGAGATCGGCGCCAGATCGCGGGAAATATCGTAGCCGCTGCCGGACGCCTTCTGGCCGCCACTGCGGTCGCCCGCAAAAGCCAGAATGGCGCCCGTGGACGCCATCAGCAGCGTGTAACCGTCGGGCGGCGCGCTTGCGACCTGCCGCGTCCCGAGCAGGCCCGCGGCGCCTGGCCGGTATTCGGTCACGACCGGAGGCCCCCAAAGATTTTGCAGATGATGGCTGAGCACGCGGCCAAGAACGTCGGTCGCGCCGCCTGCGGGGAACGGCACGACGATGCGAACCGGACCGCTCGGGAAGCTCTGGGAATTCGCAAGCGAACCGGCGAGCAGCAATCCGGCCAGCAAGGCGACAGATTGCATCATTCGCACTATCAGCATGAATTGTCCTCGGCAAAGTCCGTATCGAGCCCCGCCTCCTCGTCGTAATCGACCTTGACCAGATAAAGTCCTTCCGCCGGTGCGACCGGCGCGCAGGCCGAGCGCGATTGGGCATAGAGCGAACGGGTCACGTCGTCGGCGTTCCAGCGCCCCTCGCCCACCGCGATCAGCGCTCCGACCATCGAGCGTACCTGCGTGTGCAGAAACGAGCGCGCTGACGCCATGATGTGGATGTCGTCCTTGAGACGTCGCACATCGAGGCGATCGAGCGTCTTGACCGGCGACTTCGCCTGGCATTCGGTGTGACGGAACGTGGTGAAGTCGTGCGTCCCGATCAGGCGCTGGCCGGCGGCATGCATGGCACCGCTGTTCAAGAGCTTGGCAATCCGCAGCGCGCGGCCGCGCTCGAACGTCAGATCGGCGCGGCGATTGATGATGCGATAGAGATAATGCCGCTTGGTGGCAGAGAAACGCGCATCGAACGTGTCAGGCACCTGCTCGACCGAGATCACCGCGATCGGCTCCGGCCGCAAATGGGCGTTGACCGCATCACGGACGGTGTCCACCTCCCAATCCTTGTCGAGATCGACATGCGCGACCTGGCCAAGTGCATGGACGCCGGCGTCGGTCCGGCCGGCGCCTTGCACGAACACGACCTCGCCGCAGAACTGCGATACCGCTTTTTCGAGCGCGCCCTGCACGGTCGGACCGTTCTGCTGGATTTGCCAGCCCACGAACGGCCTGCCGTCATATTCGATGGTGAGCTTGTAACGCGGCATCTTTCCTGACGAGAAACGAATGAGCGACGGACGAATGTTTCGAACCCAGAGGCCTAACCGAACACGGTGCCGACGGCAACCGAACTACCCCGCAGGAATTCGTCGGCCTTCATCGCCTGGCGTCCGGCCCGCTGCAATTCCACGATCCGCACGGCCCCCTCACTGCACGCGACCGTCAACCGGTCATCGAGCAGCGTGCCGGGCGGTCCGTGGCCCTCCCCTCGAGTTGTTCGTAACGCCTTGACGCGGACCGGCCCCGCCTCCCCGGCGATCGTGAACCACGCACCGGGAAACGGCGACAGCCCGCGGATATGGTCGTGTACCTCACTCCACGGCTTCGACCAATCGATGCGGGTCTCGCCCTTGTCGATCTTGGCCGCATAGGTCACGCCGGTCTCGGGCTGCGGCGTGAACGTCAATGTCGACCGCTCGATCGCACCCAATGCCCGCGTCATCAGGTCGGCGCCGAGGCGGGCAAGCTCATCGTGCAGTTCGCCCGCAGTCATGTCGGCGCCGATGGCCACGCGCTCAATCATCCCCATCGCTCCGGTGTCGAGCCCGTGGTCCATTTTCATCACTGTGACGCCGGATTTCATGATCCCCGGACATGATCGTCCGGTTGATCGGAGCCGCTCCACGCCAGCGCGGCAGCAGCGAGGCGTGCAGGTTAAAGGCCCCAAACGGGAACGCATCGAGAATCGGCTGCGGCAGGATGAGCCCGTAGGCGACCACTACCGCCGCCTGCGCGCCGTGCGCCCGCATGGCCGCGGCGGCCTCGTCCGACCTCAGGGTCATGGGCGTCAGCACGTTGAGCCCAAGCCGGCGGGCTTCACGCTCGACCGCGCTCGGCATCAAGTCCATGCCGCGGCCGGCGGGCTTGGGTGCGCGGGTGTAGACCGCAGCGACTTCATGCCCGCGGCCGACGATCTCGACCAGCGTCGGCACCGCGAACTCCGGCGTACCCATGAAAACAAGGCGCAGCGACATATCAAGGCATCATTGGGCGCGCCGCCATTGTGGCCGGCGCCAGGGCCAGGATTTGGCGTGACATTCAGAATCCAGTCGGCGCCGACGACATGCGCGTGGCGTCATCACTCCGCCGCGCGCTTGGCCGCCTTGGTGAACTTCTTGAGCACGCGGTCGCGCTTGAGCTTGGAGAGGTGGTCGATGAACAGGACGCCGTTCAGGTGGTCGATCTCGTGCTGCAGGCAGGTGGCGAGAAGTCCGTTCGGCCTCGATCTCTGCGGCTGTGCCCTCGAGATCGAGATATTTCACCTTCACCTGCGCCGCGCGCTCCACGTCGTCGTAGTATTCCGGGATCGACAGGCAGCCCTCCTCGTAGATCGCCTTTTCGTCCGAGACGCCCAGAAGCACTTCCGGATTGATGAAGACCTGCGGATTCTTCGGCTCCTCCTTCTTGGCAAGGTCGACGGTGACGACGCGCTTGGGGCGTGCCGACCTGGATGGCGGCGAGCCCGATCCCCGGGCGCGTCGTACATGGTCTCGAACATGTCCTCGATGAGCTTGCGAATCTCGGCGTCGATCTTCTTCACCGGTTCGGAAACCAGCCGCAATCGCTTGTCCGGCAGAATGAGAATGTCGCGCAGCGCCATGGCGGCGATGTAAGCGGTCGCAGAAATCGGTCAATCCGGTGCCGCGCCCGACCTCGCGCCGGGCCTCAGACTAGGGCCGATTGATTTATTCGTTCACTTTTTGTTCTTATGATCGAATCGATGTAGGGTGACGATGACCGATGATGAATTGAGCCTGGCGGTCCTCGCCGCCGCGGTCGTGACCGTGCTGGCCGGGCTCGCGTTGCTGGCCTATCTGGTCGTGGCCATCGTACGCGCGATGCGCCGGCGCGACGCGGAGGCGCCGAACGCCAGATGGTCGAGCTGGCGCGGCTGCAAGCGGAGACCTCGGTGCGCATCGAAGGCATGCGCGACATGCTGGCCGGCCGCCAAGCCGAGCTTCATCGCGCAGCGTCAGCGAGGGGCAGGCCGAGTTGGCGCGGGCGGTCAACGAACGGCTCGACTCGGTGACGCACCATCTCAGCCAGTCGATGACCACGACCCGCCAGCACACGGTCGAGAGCCTGCAGAAAGCTCAACGAGCGCCTGGTGGTCATCGACAACGCGCAGAAGAACATCACCGACCTCGCCTCGCAGGTGACCTCGCTGCAAGGCGTGCTCACCAACAAACAGGCGCGCGGCGCGTTCGGCCAGGGCCGCATGGAGATCATCGTCCAGGACGGACTTGCCGAAGGGCTGCTACGAATTCCAGCTCACGCTGTCCGAACAGGAGCCGGCCGGACTGCGCCGTGTTCCTGCCGGACGGGCGCCCGCTTGTGATCGACGCCAAGTTTCCGCTCGAAGCCGTCACGGCGTTTCGCGAAGCCAAGACCGACGATGAGCGCAAGCACGCCGGCGTCGCGGTTGCGCCAGGATGTCGGCCGGCATGTCGGCGATATCGCCGACAAATACCTGATCCCGGGCGAGACGCAGGACATGGCGCTGATGTTCGTGCCGTCGGAGTCGGTCTATGCCGAATTGCACGACGGCTTCGACGACCTCGTTCCAGAAAGCCTATCGCGCGCAAGGTGGTCATCGTCTCACCGTCGCTGCTGATGCTCGCCATCCACGTGATCCAGCAGATCCAGCGCGATGCGCGCATGCGGGAGGCCGCCGACAAAATCCACGCCGAGGTCGGTCACCTGATGGACGATATCGCAGCGGCTGCATCGATCGCGTCGCTCAGCCTGCAGCGGCATTTCGGCCAGGCCAACGAGGACGTCCGGCAAATCCTGATCTCGGCCGAAAAGGTCGAGAAGCGCGCCACCCGCATCCGGAGGTCGAGTTCGACGGCGATGCGGCGCGACGCCGACGATCCGTCGGTCATCCCCGCGCCGATGCAGCGCAAGCTGCAGGCTGGAGAGTAGCGTCGCGCGGCGCTGCTCAGTTCCTGCTTCAGAGCCCAAGCTCCTGCGATGAAGCGCCTGGCCTCGTCGATCTGCTGCGTCGCGAACTTCTGATAGTCCGCCGCTGCTCAGATAGAACGACTCCTGGTCGAGGTTGGCGATCACCGCGGCGTAGGAAGGCTCCTCCATCCCCTTCTTGAACGCGTCGTGCAGGACCTTCGACGACCTGCGGGTCCATGCCCTTGGGGCCGGCGATGCCGAACGGCGAGTTCGAGACCATGTCGATGCCGATGTCGCGCAAGGTCGGCACATTCGGCCAGTTCTTGGTGCGCGCGGCGCCCCAGGTCACCAGCAGACGGAAGCTGGCCGGCATTCACCAGTTGCGCCCAGCCGCTCGAATCCGCCATCGCGTGGATGTGGCCGCCGAGCAGCGCGTTGGTGGCATCGGCATTGCCCTTGAACGGCACGTGCGTCCACTTGATGCCCTGCTGCTTGGCGATCTGCTCCATGGTGATGTGCAGGCTCGTGCCGGCGCCGGGCGTGCCGTAGTTGATCTTGCCGGGATTGGCCTTGGCGTCGGCCACGAAGTCGCCGAACGTCTTCCACGGCGCGTCGGCCTTCACCACGACGCCGAAGGTGTAGCCGCTGAGGCCGATGATGTAGGTGAAATCGGTGGCCGGATCGAAGCTGATCTTGGTCATGAACGGATAGCGGAACACCGTGATCGGAATTTGCGCGACCGTGTAGCCGTCGGGCTTGGCGGACGCGGCCATCTGGCGACGGGCCGAGCGTGCCGGCAGCGCCCGCGCCGGTTCTCGATCACGATCGACTGGCCGAGATGCTTCTCGGTGGCGGCGGCGAGCGCGCGCATGCCGACGTCGGTGGTGCCGCCGGCCGGCCACGGCACGATCAGCGTCACCGGGCGGGTCGGGAAATTCTGCGCCGGCGCGGTTCCGGCGGCGAACATCGCGACCAGCAGCACAGACGCCAGCAAGCGCCGCGCGAAGACTTGCGTTTCATGGCTGTTCCTCCCGTCATCGGCCGGATTCTGCGCTCGGTCTCGGCGACACAATCGAGGCTACGCCCGATCTTATTTCACCGCAATCGCATGCAAGACCTTGTGTGCGCCTGTCGATTCAATCGGATGACCCGCCGCATGACAGCGACGCCCGACACCGTACCCGCCCGTCCGAGCTTCGCCGAAACGCTCGCGGTCTATCTCAAGCCGCGCGTGCTGATCGTGCTCTTCCTCGGCTTCTCGGCCGGTCTTCCGCTTGCTCTGTCCGGTTCGACGCTGCTGGTCTGGATGACCGAGGCAGGGGTCGACCTCGGCACCATCGGACTGTTTGCGCTGGTCGGCACGCCCTACACGATCAAGTTCCTCTGGGCGCCGGTCGTCGACGCCCTCGATGTCCCGTTGCTTCGGCCGTCTGCTCGGCCGCAGAAGAGGCTGGCTGATCTTTTCCCAGCTTCTTCTGATCGCTGCCATCGTCTTCCTCGCGTTCTGCGACCCGGCGACGTCACCCCGTGGCTGGTCGCGCTCGGCGCGCTCCTCGTCGCGACCGCGTCGGCGACCCAGGACATCGTGATCGACGCCTTCCGGATCGAAAGCCTGCCCGAGGACGAGCAGGCCGCCGGCATGGCGTCGTACGTGGCGGCCTATCGCATCGGCATGCTGGCCTCGACCGCAGGCGCGCTCTTCCTGGTCACCGGCTTCGAGGGCCTGGGGTTCGGCAAGACAAGGCGCCTGGACCGCCGGCTACCTCGACGATGGCGGCGCTGGTCGTCGTCGGCATCGATCACCACGCTGATCGCGACCGAGCCGCAAAATCCGCCGCCGCGGCGACCGATCACGCCGCGCACGCTGGCGAGAACCGCGGTGCGCCGGTCGCCGTCGCCGCCTACGGCGCGTTTCACCGATTTCCTCACCCGCGACGCCGCGATCGTCGTGCTCGTCTTCGTGGTGCTCTACAAGTTCTGCGACGCCTTCGCCGGCGCCATGACGGCGCCGTTCGTGATCGACCTCGGCTTCACGCGCAACGACTACGCGGCGATCGTCAAGGTCGTCGGCCTGATCGCCACGCTGATCGGCGGCTTCGTCGGCGGCGCGCTGGCGCTGCACCTATCCCGCTCGTCCACCTGCCTGTGGATCGGCGCCCTGCTGCAGATGGCGTCGAACTTCGTCTTCACCTGGCAGGCGCTGGTCGGCGTCAAGGTGTGGGCGCTGACGGTGACGATCATCGTCGAGAACTTCACCGGCGCGATCGGCACCGTGATCTTCGTCGCCTACCTGTCGGCCCTGTGCAACAGCCCGCTGCACACCGCGACGCAGTACGCGCTGCTCACGGCACTCGCCGCGGTCGGCCGCACCTACCTGTCGGCCGGCGCGGGCTTCGTCGCCGCCAGCGCACGGGCTGGCCGCTGTTCTTCATCATCAGCGCCGCGACCGCGCTGCCGAGCCTCGTGCTGCTCGCCTGGCTGCAGCAGCGCGGCCACTTCGCGTCGCTCGGCAAGCCGGCGGTGATCCGCGCTGACGACTGACGTCGACGACGAGTAGAAAACAACCGCTTCATTCGATGACTTCGTCGGCGGTCGCGTGCAACGTGACAGGAACGGAGAGGCCGATCGCATGCGCCGTCTTGAGGTTGATCACCAACTCGAATTGCGTCGGCTGCAGGACCGGCATTTCTGCCGGGTTTGCGCCTTTCAGAATTTGTCCGATGTATTCCCCGGCCTGGCGATACATCCAGCTGATGCTCGGGCCATAGCTCAAGAGCCCGCCGGCCGTTGCGAACTGGCGCACGAAGTACATGCCCGGAAGCTTGTGCCGGTTGGCGAACGAGACGATCTGCTCGCGCCGGTCCAGCAGAATCGGATCGGTTGCGGTGATGAATGCGTCGGCCTTAAGCGCGTAGCAACTGCTCGAGTGCGGCGTCGATTTCGCGGCATTTCTGGCATTGAGGGTGACGGTGTCCAGCCCCAGTTTCTTCGCTCCAGTCTCCGCGTCCGTTTGCTCAATTTTGACATTGGGATTGTTGGGATTCATCAGCAGCGCAACTCGAGAAACCTTTGGGGCAATTTCCCGGAGGAGCTCGACACGCTTTGCGGCTGAGTACATTCTGGTTGAAGAGAATGCCAGTCACATTGCCCGCCCGGGCGATTCAGACCTTTGACCAGTCCAAAGCGGACCGGGTCGCCGCCGATCGTGAAAACGACAGGCACCGTACTGCTCGCACGCTGCGCGGCGCGTGCAGAAGCGACATCCCCGGTGGCGGCAATGGCAACCACGCCCATGGCGACAAGTTCAGCCGCGAGCGCCGGCAGTAGCTCATAGTCGCCGCGGGCCCATCGCTCCTCGATGCGGACGTTTCTTCCCTCGACGAAGCCCGACTTCGCCAACCCCTCCCGAAACGAATCGGCATTGAAGCGATAGGTGTCGGGCGAGGCGCTGTTCAGGAAGCCCACGAGTGGCGCGTTCTGCTGGGCAAGAGCCTGCGGTTGCCCACGAACTCGCTGCACCGCCCACCAGAGCCATGAATTCCCGACGCCGCATCCTGCCCTCCCGGCTCAGAATACTGTCGCTGCCTAGAACGACATCATCGTACCGGCTGGACCGGGTAGCCGGAAGGGGCGCTTGCAGCCACGGAGGCGTATGCGGCGCCGACCGCGACGACATCGTCGCGAACTCACCGGTGCGGTCTGGCTGCCGTGATCTTCGTCGCCGACACGTCGCCCGCTGCATACCGCAAACGGGTCTGGACCGCGGCCGATGGCTGCGGCACACGCGCACACCGGCAGAACCACCTGACGAAGCGCGGCTTGATTTCCAAATGTTAATTTGGCCGTCACCTCACAGTAAGGCCCGCGCCGCCATTTAGCCGCCCAGCACGGCGCCCGCGGCGCCATCAATCCAATGGAGACACCATGATCAGCAAACTGGATCGCGCCCGTTCGGCGCGGCGTCTTGTCCTTCTTGCCACCGGCGCGAGCTTTGCCGCCGCCGCACTCCTCGTCGGCCCGGGCGGTTCCGGCCAATCGCTGCTGCCGGCGCTGCCGACCGCAAGCGCCAAGGAGAGCGCGACGCAGGCGGCCCGGGGCTGGATCGGCGTGCACATCCAGCCGGTCACCAACAAGATTGCCGAAAGCCTCGGCATGAAGGAAGACAAGGGTGCGCTGGTTGCCGACCCGTTCAAGGACGGCCCCGCCGCGAAGGCCGGCATTCTTGCGGGCGACGTCATCACCGCCGTGAACGATCAACCGGTCAAGGACGCCCGCGACCTTGCCAAGCAGATCGGCGACATGGCGCCGGGCGCCACGGTGAAACTTGCGATCTGGCGCAAAGGCGAAGAGAAGGCCTTCTCGCTGACGCTCGGCGAAATGCCGAAGCAGCCCGAAACCCGTGCAGCCGCGCCGGAAACCGGTGCAGCCGTCGCCGATGCACCGAAGCTCGGCTTGATGCTCGCAGCGGCCGAGCAGGTCGCGGGCGCCGGCTCTGAAGGGGTCGTCGTGATCGACATCGATCGCAACGGGCTTGCCTTCGAGCACGGCTTCAAGACCGGCGACGTCATCCTCGACGTTGGCGGCAAGAAGGTCGTTACCCCGGTCGATGTGCGCGATGCCGTCAGAAACGCCCATAAGGATGGCAAGCGCGTGGTGTTGATGCGGTTGAAGTCGGACGAGACGACAAAGTTCGTCGCGGTTGCAATCGCTCGCGCCTGAACCGGGGTGAAGCGCGCTCCACCGGATCACGACAGTCCGGTCGGAGCGCACGCCGGGGACAGGACAACAAAAAAGAGCGTCCCCGGCGCTTTCGAGGCGTCACGTCGGCCGATGCCGAACGAACCGCTCGGCGGCACGCATGTACCTATTCCGGCAGCCCTGCTTTCCGCAGGCCGTCCGCGAACGTGGCGAGATCTTCCGGTCGCTGGAACGGGAGCCAGTCCTGGAGATTGGAGATGCGCAGCGCGGGATCGAGCTGGCGCAGATGATCGCATCGCTCGCCGCGCTTCGTCCATCCGGCCGGCAAGCGCATGGCTCGCCGCGATGATGCCGACCACCATCAGGAAGCTCGGCAAATCCCTGAATGCCTTCTCCGCCCATGACGACGCGGCGTCGAAGCGCCCTGCGAACAGATGCGCCATCGCCATTCCGGCCTGCATCCGATACATCTCCGGATCGAGCGGGCTCAGGCGCATGGCGCGCGCGAAGCGCTCGATGGCGTCGTCCGGCTCGCCGCGCCAGATCCTCAGGAAGCCGCCGAGGAACCAGGCCGCCGCCAGGTTCGGATTGAGCACCAGCGCCCTGTCGAGCAACGCGATGCCGCCATCGAGGTCGCCGGCGAGATGGCGCGAGCGCATGACCGCCTCTGCGTGAGCGCGACCGCATCGTCCTTGCCCAGCTCCACGGCCCGGCGGGCCAGTCGCGCGCCCTCGGCGATCTCCTGCGCGCGATCGGTCATCCAGCCGTTGATCTTGCGCCAGAAATGGCACCACGCCGCCATCCCGTAGGCCGACGCGAAATCCGGATCGAGCTCGATCGCCTTGTGGAACAGCGGCAGCGCCTCGTCGATGGCCTCCCTGGTTCCGCTGATGCAAGTTCGCCATGCCGCGCAGATAGTAGTCGTAGGCGTCGAGGCTTTCGGTCGGCTTGCGCTTCGCGCGCTCGATCTCCGCCCGCTCCAGCTGCGGCGCGATCGCGCCGACGACGCTCGCGGTCACCTGATCCTGCAGCTCGAAGATGTCGTCGAGCGTGCCTTCGAAGCGCTCGGCCCAGAGATGCGCCCCGGTCGTCGCATCGATGAGCTGCCCGGTGATGCGCACGCGGTTCGCCGCCTTGCGCACGCTGCCTTCCAGCACGTAGCGCACGCCCAGCTCGCGGCCCACCTGCTTCACGTCGACCGCCCGGCCCTTGTAGGTGAAGCTCGAGTTGCGCGCGATGACGAACAGCCAGCGGATGCGCGACAATGCCGTGATGATGTCCTCCACCACGCCGTCGGCGAAGTAGTCCTGCTCGGGGTCGCCGCTCAGGTTCAGGAACGGCAGGACGGCGATGGAGGGCTTGTCGGGAAGGGCCAGCGCCGGTGCAGGCGGCTCGTTCGGACTGCGCGGCTCGGCGCTCGCAGGATCCGGCGCCGTCCGACGCCTGCGCTTCCCTGACGTCGCCGACGAACCGGAATCCCTTGCGGGCGACCGTCCGGATCAGGCGCTGCTCCTCGCCGCTGTCGCCGATCGCCTTGCGCACCGCATTGATATGGCTGGTCAGGGTCGATTCGGAGACGATCCGCCCGCCCCACACCGCGTCCAGCAGGTCGTCCTTGCTGACGACGCGCTCGCGGTTCTGCACCAGGTAGACGCAGCAGGTCGAAGACCTGCGGCCCGACCGCAATCGCCTCGGAGCCCCGGGTGAGCTCCCGCCGGTCGGGGTCGAGCACGTAGTCTCCGAACACGAATTGCACGTCGGCGCTCCATGCTCCCGCGTCGGCGGCAGCGACCGGGCAGTCGACTGTCAGCCCGGGCAAGCCCTTGATAGCACGGCGATCCTCGTCGCGCACGGGCCGTCCGTCATCGATCAGGACAGCGCTCGAAGCGCGCCGCTTGGACGAATATCCAAGGCAAACTCAACGGCAATTCAAGGTCGCCGCAAGGTCTTCCGGCCGGCCTGCAGGCATCCTCCGCTCATCGATCGCGACGGACGCGGTCGAGCTCAAACGGAGGACCAGGCCATGAAGATCGTCGTCATCGGAGGCAGCGGCCTCATCGGAACGAAGCTCGTGAACAGGCTTCGCCAGAAGGGCCACGAGGTCGTGGCGGCGTCGCCCAACTCGGGCGTCAACACCATCACCGGCGAGGGACTGGCCGAGGCGCTGGCCGGCGCCCAGGTCGTCGTCGACGTGGCGAACTCGCCGTCGTTCGAGGACAAGGCGGTCCTGGAGTTCTTCGAGACGTCGGGCCGCAACCTGCTGGCCGCGGAAGCGGCCGCCGGCGTGGAGCATCACGTCGCGCTGTCGGTCGTCGGCACCGACCGCCTTCCGGACAGCGGCTACCTCCGCGCCAAGATGGCCCAGGAAAGCCTGATCAAGGCCTCCGGGATTCCCTACACGATCCTCCGCTCGACGCAGTTCTTCGAGTTCGTCGGCGGCATCGCCAAGTCGGGCACCGACGGGCAGACGGTTCGCCTGTCGCCCGCCCTGCTGCAGCCGATCGCGTCGGACGACGTCGCCGCCGCGCTGGCCGACGTCGCGCTCGGCGCGCCGGTGAACGGCACGGTCGAGATCGCCGGCCCCGAGCGGATCCCTCTCGACGAGCTCGTCCGGCGGTTCCTGCGCGCGACCAAGGACCCGCGCCAGGTGATCGCGGACGTCCACGCGCGCTACTTCGGCACGGAGCTGAACGATCAGTCGCTGACGCCCGGCGACAACCCGCGCATCGGCCCGACGCGCTTCGAGGACTGGCTCAGCCGCTCAGCGCGGCGATAAACGCAAGCAGCCAGGACGTGCGCGAGGCCTCGATTGGCGCGCAGGTCCTTCGTGCATCGAGACTGTCAATCATTCCGCTGGCGGAGACCCAAGTCATGAAACGCGATCAGAAGGCAATCGTGCCGCGTCTCGATCGCGGTCTTCGTCATGGTGGCGTTCAACGGCATATTCCTGTCCGCGAACGGCCTCTTCATGCTCGATCGCTCCGATGGCCTGGTATGAGCTCGTGCCGGGCGTGACCGATACCGGCTTCTTCAATCAGCACTTCATCCGCGACATCGGGATCATTCAGCTGTTCCTCGGCGTCGCGTTCGGCCTCGGCATGATCCGGCCGGAGCGCCGCGTCGGGCTGTGGGCCGCCGCGACGTTGTGGCTCGCTGCGCATGCCGTCTTCCATCTGTGGGAAGTCGCGGTCGGCATCTGCTCGCCCTCGGTCATTCTGCGCGATTTTCCCGCCGTCACGCTGCCGGCGATCATCGGCGCGGTGGCGACTCTCTGGGCCGCCGGTCTTGCACGCACGCAACGGGCCGCCTTCGCCTGAATCAACCCCTGCCGCCGCCGTCGGACGGCGGCGAACCGGTTCGGGCCAAGAATGGGCGACTTAACATCCCCGCGATCGGCGTTGCCCAGTGCCACCAGACCCACGGGTTGCACGCAATCTTCTCGTAGGTCAGCGCACCGGCGTGCATGCCGTCCGCGTAATCGACGAACGCGCCGACGCCGAGCACCGGAAAGCCGGACGGCAGCAGCACGAAGCGGGCATGGATCTGCGAATTCGTGGCGGTGAACTGGCCCTGCCCCACGGTGGTCGTCGGCCCCTGATAGCTGCCGTCCACGCTGTTGAAGTTGGCCGCGATGGTCGCCTGGCCGGCGACGCCGAGACGGTTGGATGTCACGGTCACGCTGACAAGCGGCGTCCGGGTGCGCCGCGGCGGCAGCGCGATCAGGCATTCCTGCGTGACCGTGATGCTGATGTCACCGGGGGCCGGTAAGTGGAGGCCAGCCTGCGGCGCATCGGAGGGATTGGTACGCAGGCTCTGCCACAAGCGCGCTATATCCATATCCATGTCCGTCACCTCCTACAGTGTTGCCGCCCATCCCCTCTAGCTTTGTCCGACCATTCACTGCAGGCTCGAAGTCAGGGTTCCCCGATCAAGCCCGCTCCGATTTGTACCGCACAACCGCCTGTCCATCACCCCATCGCCGCAAGTTCGTGCGCCGGGACCGGCCGGATGAAGACCGAGGACGCAGCACATTGAACCAGCGAACCGGCTCCGCGGCGGTATTGTGGTCGTCGTGCCTCGCGACATTCGCGGTCGGCGCCAACAGCACCGCGATCATGGCGGCATTGCCCGACATGCAGACCGAGCTTTCGCTCTCCTCGGGCGGCGTGGAATGGGCGGTCAATGCCTACCTGGTCGTCTCGGCGGCCTGCATCGTGCTCGGCGGCCAGGCGGCCGACCGGTTCGGCGCACGGCTCGCCTCGATCGCCGGGTTGGTGATGTTCGGCGCTGCGTCCTGCATCATTGCACTCGCAGGATCGCAGACGGGGCTGCTGACCGGACGGGCGCTGCAGGGCCTCGCGGCGGCGTTCGCGGTGCCGAGCACACTCGCTGCTGTCGATGCCAACGCGGCGCCCGAGCGCAGAGCCGCGGCGATCGGCGCCTGGACTGGCTTTTTGATGTTTGGGTTCAGTATCGGACCGCTGCTCGGCGGCGTGCTCACGCACTTTACCAGTTGGCGCGCGATCTTCTGGCTCAACCTCCTGCTCATGCTGGTTGCGATTGCCGGGATGGCCAGCGCGGGCCTGGCGGATCCCCGCGCTCACGGTGCGCAATCGCGGCGCGCGGACTGGATCGGTTTTGTCCTGCTGGCCGTCGTGATGGTATCGCTGGTCTTCGGGCTCCATGCCCTGCCGCACGCAAGAACGGCGCCGCTGTCGGTTGCGGTCCCGTTCGGCCTGGCGGCGATCGCCTTCGTCCTGCTGCTGAACGTGGAGTCGCGCCACGAGGCGCCGCTGGTCGATCTCGGCTTCTTCACGCAGCGCAGGTTCGTGATGGGCGTCGCCATCGGCTCGCTGGCGATGTTCAGCATCATGAGCCTGCTGCTCTACTTCAATCTTTATGCGCAGAGCCGCGAAGGTCTCGGCCTCACGGCGCTCGAGGCGGGCGCGGCACTATTGCCGCTGAGCGCAGCGCTGCTCGCGCTTGCCCTGTCGGCCGCCCGCGTCGCCGAACGCTTCGGACTGCGCAACGCCATGACCGGCGGCATGGCACTGATCGCACTCGCCTGCGCCATCATCGGCGCGTCCGTTGCCGGCCACGGCGGGCTGATCCTCCTGACGATCGGCTTTCTGGCGATGGGCGCGGGGCTCGCCGTGCCCTATGCGCTGGCGCCGCGACTCGCGCTGTCGGCGTTGTCGCCCGCGCAGACCGGACAGGGATCGGGGATCGTCAACGCCTGCACCTTTCTGGGCGGCAGTGCAGGCGTGGCCGGCGGCGCCACCGCCGTGGCGCTGGGTGGCTTCGCCGCGGTGCTAATCATGATCGCGCTCGCCGGCATTGCCGGCGTCGTCCTCAGCCGCTGGATTGCAGAGCCGGCCTAGACCGGCGCTTCATCCCCCGGCCGCGAACCGCTTCTCGACCTCGTCCATCAGCGGATGCGAATGCCCGGCCTTGCGCAGGTCGGCGAAATCTTCCAGCACCACCGCCTCCCAGCGCTTGTTGCCCAGCACTTTCTGCGCCCCGCGATAGCGCAGATAGATCGCTTGCGCCTCGTCGACTTGGCCGAGGAACATCAACGCATAGGCGCGGGTGGCAAAAAAGGAAACATCATCCGGCTTCAGCGCGATCGACTGGTCGGCGGCCGCAAGACCGGTCTCGAACTTCCCGGCCCTGACGAAGCGAAATGCCAAGTCGGCGATCCTGATGATACCCACATCGAGTGCGCGCTGCCACTGCGCATTGTTGCGATGGAGGACAGCGAGCCGCTGCCTGACCGCCAGGCTGTCGCGGTAAGATTTCAACGCATCGTCAAGCTGCCGTTGGGCACGCAGCACGTCGCCGATGCTCAGGTAAGACCACGCCAGATCGCTCTGCCACTCGGCGCTGCTGGGATTGGCCGCAGCCAGCCGCTCGATGATGGCGAGCCCCTCGCGATAGACTTTGAGCGCCTCGTCGAGCTCGCCCTGCGTCTCCAGGATGTCGGCGATCTCATTTTGGGCAAGAAAGAGATCGTGCTGCCACGTGGCGTTGTCCGGTTCGGCTAGAGCAAGGCGCTGCCTGATCGCCAGACTATCGTCATAAGCCTTCAGCGCCTCGCCAAACTTCTGCTGTGCCTTGAGCGCGTCGCCCAACCGGTCGTAGGACACCGACAGAGCACGCTGCCACTCCGGATTGCCGGGATTGGCGACGGCCAGGGGCTCGATGATCGCGAGGCTGCTGCGGTAAGCCACGAGCGCTTCATCGAGCTTGTCCTGCAGCAGCATAACGGTGCCGATCCGCTCATGGGCAATCGCCAGATCGCGTTGCCAATTGGCATTGCTGCGATCGAGCGCAACGAGCCGCTCCATGACGGCGAAACTGTCACGGTAAGACTTGAGCGCGTCGTCGAACTTGTCCTGTGTTCTCAATACATCGCCAATTTTGATGTAGGACACCGCCACGCCGCGCTGCCATTGCATATTGTTGCGATCGACCGCGACCAGGCGTTCGGTCGCCGCAAGGCTGTCGCGATAGGCTTGGAGCGCGGCATCGAAGTGACCTTGGGCCAGCAGCACGTCGCCGAGCTTCTCGTGCGCGCTCGTCAGATCGCGTTGCCATTGCGAATTGCTTGGATCGTTGGCGGCGAGACGCTCGGTAATGGCGAGACTGTCACGGTAGGCACTCAGCGCCTCGTCCAGACTGCCGGACACCAGCGCCTCGCCGATCTTGTGATAGGCCACCGCGAGGTCGCGCTGCCACTGCACATTGTCGGGATTGGCCTTGGCCAGGCGCTCCCGGATGGCGAGGCTGTCGCGGAAGGTCTTGAGCGCTTCGCCAAGCTTACCCTGCGCAAGCAGCACGTCGCCGGCCTTCTCGTGGAAAATCGACAGGTCGCGCTGCCATTCCGTCTGGTCACGATTGAGGGAAACGAGGCGTTCGACAATGGCGAGCCCGCGCCGGTGGAACTCCAGCGCCTCGTCGGGCTTGCGCTGTTCGACCAGGACGTCGCCGATCCGGTTGCAGGAGACCATCACCTGGCGCTGCCAATCGGCGTTGCCCGTCCGCCGCCGCGAAACGCTCCCGGATCGTGAGGCCGTCGCGGTGGGATTGCAGCGCCGCGTCGAGATTCCCGAGCGCCCTGTAGGTTTCGCCGAACTCATCAAGCATGATGGCGCGGCTGCGCTGCAGCCTGGTGTCGTCAGGGGCCGAGGATGAGAGCCGCTCGAACGTCCCCTTGGCGGTTTCGAGGATCCTGCGCACCGTATCCGACGGCATCCCGATGACGTTGCGCAGCCCCTGGGCGATGTTGGACACCAGACCGTCGGCGGTCTGCCGCGCGATGCCGAAGTTGCGCTCCGCCCGGTCGCGCTCCTCCTTGGCGATCGCCTCGTTGGTCTGGGCAATGCCGCGCTGCCAATAGGCAAGGCCCGCTAGGCCGAGGGCGACGACGAGCCCTGCCGCCAGGCTGCCAGTGAGCACGTTGCGCCGCCGCGTCGCGGCGCGCCGGCTGCTTCGGACAAAGTCCTGTGTCTCCTCGGTCGGCGCCGGCGCGCCTTCCGGCCGCGCCGCGATCCAATGCTCCGCCTCCTCCAGCACGGGCGAGCGCAGCAGGAGGCCGTTCGGTTGCCCCGCAAGCGACCAGCGCCGCGCCTGCTCGCCGAACTCGGTGTGCCGCCTGATCCAGCCGAGATCGGTGCCGAGCGCGTCGGTGAGCCGGTCTGCGCTCGCCTCGAATCGCGCCTGATCGTCGAAGATGATGAAATTGAGCTTGGCGAGGACCTCGGGCACCGCCTTGTCGTCGACCGGCCGGCATACGATCGGCGCAAACCGCTTGTTCAGCGACGCGGCGAACTCGATTTCCCTGCGCGCCACCTCGGACACAATCGAGTCCGGGCTCAGCACGAACACCACCGTGTCCGCCTGCACGATCAGCGCCTCGATGCGCTTCCACCAGTCCTCGAAGGCGTGGATTTCGCTGCGGTCGATCAGCGGCATGAAACCGCGCGACTTGAGGGCGACCTCGAGCCGGTCCGCAAAGGCCATGTCCCTACGGGAGTAGGAGATGAAGACCTTGGCCTTGGGCTGCCGTCCGTGGTGGTTCGGCCCGGCAGCATCGTTCGTCATTGACATACGGCCGTTACCGCTCTGGAAGCTCGGCACACGAAATCGCTGCACAACGACTTCGCAACAAGCTTCTGCCAGGTCGCGTATCCTATACCAGCAGCGTCGAATTCTCCCGCGTCATGCCCGCGCTTGTCGCGGGCATCCGCGTCTTACGTTGTCAGATCGAGTCCAAGACGTGGATGGCCGAGACAAGCCGGCCATGACGGTGCGGAGCCCGCGAGCGCCGGGCCGGCGCGACTACCTGGTCTTCAGCTGATCGATAAAGCTGACGAGGTAATCCTTGATCTCCTGACGGACCGACCCGAGGCCGGCCAGCACCGCCTGGCCCTCGCTGCCGGAGACAAAGATCGGCTCGGTCTTGATCACCCGGGAATAGTCGGCGAGGAACTGCGGGTTCTTCCACAGTTCGGCGAATGCAGTGCGCAAAATACCGAGTGCCTCCGGAGAGGCCTTCGGCGGCATCATGGCAACGCGGAACATCGCCAGTTGCGGGTCGGAGAACGCGCGCAACGCCTCATAGGCCATCTGTCCCTTCAGCGGCTTGCCGGGACGCACCTGACCGTAAAACTCCTCGAACGTCTGCAAATTCGGCAGCGCAGGGCTGCGCGGATAACCGCCGTTCTTGCCGCGCGGCGAAAGTTGCCAGAGCGGCAACACCACATTCCCCATGGTCGGCTCGACCGAAGCGCTCCACCCCGAAAGCGAGGAATTCGCCATCTGCCCGATGTTCTGCAGGATCGCGGTCTCCACGTCCTTCAGTCCGCGATAGGCGGGCACGTGATGGTACTGGATTCCCAGGAGATCGAGCGCGAGCGCCATATTGAGCGAGTTGGTGTTCTGAACGTTGAGCGACAGGACCTTGAAGTCCTTCGTCTTCATCAGGTCGGCCGGCACATTCACGCCGGGTGGCGTGTCCTTGCGCATGTAGACCACCAGCGGGCACTCGACGCCGGCGATCAGCACAAAATCGGAATAGCGCGTGCGCATCGCGGGATTGCCGAGAATCTGGTCGTTGATCGCCAGCGTGAAGAAGCCGATGGAGTCGCCGTTCGGCGAAGCCTCGCCGAGTTGATTGCTGCCGATCAGTCCGCCGGCGCCGCCGACGTTGCGGACGACCACGGTCGGATTTCCGGGAATGTGCCCCGGCAGGTGCTGTGCGATGATGCGGCCCTCGATATCGGTCGGGCCGCCGGCCGGATAGTTGACGATGAGGTTGATCGTCTTGCCGGCGTAGAATTGCGCCCATGCGCTGTCCGGCGCCGCCGCCGCGAACGCGATGAGCCCCGCGGCCACCAACCTCAAACCTGTCATGGAGTGCTCCTGCGTCGCCTTATCGCGCCAACATCGGCAGCCGAACTATTCCAGCACGCGTTGCCCCGCGCTGGCCGCAACCTTTTTGTCGCACCCGCCGCGGTCAACGAACGCGCCGCTAGTGTCTATGAATTCTCGTTACGCAGCAAATGGCTGCGAGCGGGCGGTGCCCCGTCACACCTGGAAGAAATCGCCGCCGCTTGTGTGAGTTACTTCACACGCTCGCGACGTGGCCGGTGGCATGGTTCGCCTGCAAGGGTGCAACAGGCAAATTGGGGCGCGTGCGATGGAACAGGCATTCATTGCTGCTGCCGAGCCGCAGAACGAAGTCGATCGGCTGACCGAACTTCGGCGCTATGACATTCTCGATACTCAGCCCGAGCCGGCGTTCGACCTGCTGACCGATATCGCGGCTTATATCCTCGACGCACCGATATGCTTGGTCAGCCTGATCGACAACAACCGACAATGGTTCAAGGCGAAAAAGGGCGTGGAGACCGCACAGACCGACCGGAAGATCGCCTTCTGCTCACACGCGATCCTGGGTGACGACATTCTGGTCGTTCCCGACGCGACATGTGACCCACGTTTCGCCGGCAATCCACTCGTCGTCGGAGCGCCCTATATCCGTTTCTATGCGGGGGCGCCGCTTCGCACACCGGCCGGCTACAATGTAGGCGCACTATGCGTCGTCGACCAGAAACCCCGAATCCTGAGCGTTGAACAAGCGAGAGCCTTGCGAGGATTGTCGCGGCTTGCCGTCGACGAGCTCGAACTCAGAACTCAAGATCAAGCAGCTTCAGGATGTAACCGATCGCATTCGAGCCGAGCAAAGCGCCGCTCACGAGGCAGCGTTTCGGCTCGAGGCGGCGAAGTATGATTTGATCTCGGCGCGATCTTCAAACCACTGGTCTACGAGCGTCTCCCGCATGATATTTGAGCCCCTGCGGAGCCTGGTCTGAAGGTGTTCCGCGACGCTGGCGCGGGGTGCAACGTGTTGCGCGCAAGTGGCGGCTTCGATGACGCGGCTCAGCTCCGCAGTCCCGGAGCCTCGTGGCCGGTGCGGGCGACGTATTCGGTATAGCCGCCGCCGTATTGGTGGACACCCTCGGGCGTCAGCTCGAGCACGCGGTTGGAGAGCGCGGCCAGGAAATGCCGGTCGTGCGAGACGAACAGCATCGTGCCCTCGAAGTCGCGAGCAGCGCCGTGATCAGCATCTCCTTGGTCGCCATGTCGAGGTGGTTGGTCGGCTCGTCGAGCACGAGGAAGTTCGGCGGGTCGAAGAGCATGTGCGCGAGCACGAGGCGCGCCTTCTCGCCGCCCGAGAGCACGCGGCAGCGCTTGTCGACGTCGTCGCCCGAGAAGCCGAAGCGCCGGCGAGCGCCCGCAGCGAGCCGACGCGGCCTGCGGGAACGCGTCCTCGAGCGTCTCGAACACGGTGCGGTCGCCGTCGAGCAGCTCCATCGCGTGCTGGGCGAAGTAGCCGATCTTCACGCTGGCGCCGAGCGCGACCGTGCCGGCGTCGGGCTCCGACGCGCCGGCCACGAGCTTGAGCAGCGTCGACTTGCCGGCGCCGTTGACGCCCATCACGCACCAGCGCTCGCGGCGGCGGATCAGGAAGTCGAGGCCGTCGTAGATGCGGCGGCTGCCGTAGCCCTTGTCGACGTGCTTCGAGTTGACGACGTCGTCGCCGGAGCGCGGCGGCTGCGGGAACTCGAACTCGACGATCTGGCGCCGCCTCGGCGGCTCGACCTCTCGATCTTGTCGAGCTTCTTCACGCGCGACTGCACCTGCGCGGCGTGGCTCGCGCGCGCCTTGAAGCGCGCGATGAACGCCTTCTCCTTGGCGAGCATCGCCTGCTGGCGCGCGTACTGCGCCTCCTGCTGCTGCTCGGCGAGCGCGCGCTGCTGCTCGTAGAAGTCGTAGTTGCCCGAGTAGGTGGTCAGCTCGCCGCCGTCGATCTCGACGATCTTGTTGACGAGGCGGTTCATGAACTCGCGGTCGTGCGAGGTCATGATGAGCGCGCCCTCGAAGTCGCGAGGAACTCCTCGAGCCAGATGATCGACTCGATGTCGAGGTGGTTCGTCGGCTCGTCGAGCAGCAGCGCGTCGGGCCGCATCAGCAGGATGCGCGCGAGCGCGACGCGCATCTTCCAGCCGCCGGAGAGCGCGCCGACGTCGCCGTCGACGCCTCCGGGCGGAAGCCGAGGCCCGCGAGGATTTCGCGCGCCCGGCCTCGAGCGCGTAGCCGCCGAGCTCCTCGAAGCGCGCCTGCACGTCGCCGAAGCGCTCGATGAGGTCGTCGATCTCGTCCGCGCGCCCGGATCGGCCATGGCGGCTCGAGCTCGTGGAGCTCGGCTGCGCCGTGCTGACCGGCCTGCGCCGTCCATCGTCTCCGCGACGACGCTCCGCCCCTTCATCTCGCCGACGTCCTGGCTGAAGTAGCCGATGGTGACGCCGCGATCGACGGAGACCTGGCCCTCGTCGGGCTGCTCCTCGCCGACGATCATCCGGAAGATGGTCGACTTGCCGGCGCCGTTCGGGCCGACGAGG
>CAWJKL010000014.1:0-178943 GCA_963843475.1 uncultured Alphaproteobacteria bacterium
ACGTTCTGGACCTATATCCCGCACTTCGTCCACTCGCCGTTCTACGTCTACGCGTACGCATTCGGCGACTGCCTGGTGAACTCGCTCTATGCGGTCTACGAGCACTCGGCGAAGGGTTTGCCGAGCGCTATATCGCGATGCTCTCGGCGGGCGGCACCAAGCCTTATTCCGAGCGGCTCAAGCCGTTCGGGCTCGACGCTCGCGATCCTTCGTTCTGGCAGGGTGGCCTTCGCGTGATCGAGCGGATGATCGAGGAGTGGAGGGGCTGTTGATTAGATGTTATTTTTCAATCAGTTAACGCCGTATACCAACTGTTGAACGTCAACCATCTGCGTGTTATACATTTGTATAACGGAGATGCGAGATGAATGAGCAGAGAAAAGTTGAGGCTGATTCGAAAGGACAGCCCATCGCGACCGTCGAGCTCAAGAAGATCGGCAATTCTGACCGGCGTGATCCTTCCGAAGGAAGTGATGGCGCGACTCAATTTGAGTGTAGGCGACAAATTCTACGCCACTCTTACACCGGAAGGTGGCATCCGCTTACGCCATACGATCCGGATTTCGAGGAAGCGATGAATATCGCCCGGCGCGGAATGAAGATTTATCGCAATGCGTTGGCCGAGCTTGCTAAATGAGCGAGCCACGTTGGCTGACGCTCACGATGGTGATTGCTATCCACGACGAACAGCTGGCAATCCATGGTGGAGCGCCAGGAATTCGCGATCCTGGCATGCTCGAGATCCGCCCTGGATCGTCCGCGCAACAAATGGGCGTACGAAGCGGCAGAACTTCCTGAACTTGCAGCCGCGTACGGTTCGGGATCGCGCGTAACCACCCGTTCGTCGACGGCAACAAGCGCACATCCTTGCTGGCGATCTATACTTTTCTCGGCATGAACAAGGTCGACTTCGTCGTGCCCGGAGGCAATGGCTGCCGCCATGATCTTGTCGCTCGCCGCCGGCGAGGTCAGCGAGGAAAGCCTCGCGCGCTGGATTCGGGACAATTGGCCCACGGCGTGAACAAGCCTATCTTCACGCCATGAGCCCCACCGACCGCGAAGCCAACCGATTCTCCGCCCGCGCGGCGCGCTATGCGCGCGTCGGCGCCAATGTGGGCGGCGTCGCGGCGCGCATCGCCGGCTCGCGGCTGTTCGGCTTCGATCTCGACCGCGGCCAGAACGCGATGGAACTGGCGGCCGCGCTCGGCGGGCTCAAAGGCCCGATCATGAAGGTGGCGCAGCTCATGGCCACCATCCCGGATGCGCTGCCGGCCGAATACGCCACCGAGCTGATGAAGCTGCAGAGCCAGGCGCCGCCGATGGGCTGGGCCTTCGTCAAGCGGCGCATGGCGGCCGAGCTCGGCGCCGACTGGCAGAAGAAGTTCGCGAGCTTCGAGCATCATCCGGCGGCGGCCGCCTCGCTCGGGCAGGTGCATCGCGCGCGCTGCGCACGACGGCGCCGAGCTGGCCTGCAAGCTGCAATATCCCGACATGCAGTCGGCGGTCGAGGCCGACCTCAAGCAGCTCAAGCTGATCTTCGCCATCCACCGCCGCATGGACCCGGTGATCGACACCACCGAGATCGCCAAGGAGATCGGCGCGCGCATCCGCGAGGAACTCGACTACCGGCGCGAGGCCAAGCACGTGCGCTCTACCGCAGCATGCTCGACGGCATCGAGCGATCCGCGTGCCGAAGGTGTGGCCCGAGCTTTCGACCGGCCGGCTGCTCACGCTCGACTGGCTCGAAGGGCGCCGGCTGCTCGACCACAAGGACGACGATCTCGCCACCCGCAATCGGATCGGCACGGCGATGTTCACCGCCTGGTGGTTGCCGTTCAGCCGCTACGGCGTGATCCACGGCGACCCGCATCTCGGCAATTACAGCGTGTTCGCCGAAGGCAGCGGCAGCCGGCGCAAGCCCGCCGGCATCAACCTGCTCGACTACGGCTGCATCCGCATCTTCCCGCCGAAATTCGTCGGCGGCGTGGTCGATCTCTACAACGGGCTGCGCAACGGCGACCACGACCTGCGTCGTGCACGCCTACGAGACCTGGGGCTTCAAGCGGCTCTCGCGCGAGCTGATCGACATCCTCAACATCTGGGCGCGCTTCATCTATGGGCCGCTGCTCGACGACCGCGTGCGCACGCTCGCCGACGGCGTCGAAGCCCGGCGAGTACGGCCGGCGCGAAGCGTTCCGCGTGCATCAGGCGCTGAAGCAGCGGGGCCCGGTGACGGTGCCGCGCGAATTCGTGTTCATGGACCGCGCCGCCATCGGGCTCGGCGCGGTGTTCCTGCATCTCGGCGCCGAGCTCAATTTCCACCAGCTGTTCAACGAGGCGATCGGCGATTTCTCGATCGACGAAGTCACGAAACGGCAAGCGGCGGCATTAGCAAAAGCCGGGCTCGACCAGCCGGAGATGTGACCGGGTGGCTGTCGCACAGGCCGGCAAGCGGCCTGGTTAAGCCTGCATTGTAACCAAACGCCAACGAGTCCGCGGTCAAATCCGCGCAGCTCCAGTCGATGGGAACATGGCGATGGGACTTGTTGCAGGCGCCCGCCCGTTGCGCGGATTGCCGTTTTGTAGCCTTGCGGCCGCATTCATGTTGGCTGGCACCCTCAGCGGCGAGGCTCAATCGACGGCACCCCTGGCGCCTCCGGTCAAAGAAGTAGGCGCCACCGTTGCGGCGCTCGATGCCAGCCGCGGCAGCGGCGTCTATCCGATATACGCATCGACGGACATCCAGGCGGGAGCCGCGGCCAGCCGACATGCGCTCGTCATCGTCCATGGCAGGCTACGCAACGCCTCGGACTACTTCGCAATCGGGCTTGATCTGGCCAAGCGTGCCGGATCGGCGGGGCCAGCGACCATTGTCGTCGCGCCGCAACTCCTGAACCAGGTGGATGTGACGGCGCATCGCCTGCCCGATCGATACCTGCGCTGGGACAGAGATTGGGAAGCCGGCATGCCTGCGCTGGGTCCTTCTCATGCCAGCTCCTACGATGTCCTGGACGACATCGTGGCGAAGCTATCGAACACGTCGGCGTTTCCCGACCTCCAAAGGATCGTGTTTGTCGGCCACGGCGGCGGTGCGCAAATGCTCGCCCGGTATGCAGTCGTGATGCGGTCGCAACCCGGCCCGGCAATCCGCTTCGTGATCGCCAATTCGGGAACGTATCTCTATCTCACCTCGACACGTCCGCGGTCGCCGACATGCCCGGAATTCAATGAATGGAAATATGGCTTGAGCAACCCACCGCCCTATGTCGGCGCTCCGGACAAAATCCTGAAGGACTTTGCTGCGCGGGACGTCACGCTGTTGCTGGGAGATGAGGATCGCAAATTCGATGGCATCCTGGATCAATCTTGTGCGGCAAAGGCCCAGGGTCCGAATCGATTCAAGCGTGGGCAGCATTATTTAGAGACGCTGGCGACAAGCGGCCTGGCGCCACGACTGCGACACGCCATCGTGCGAGGCGTCGGTCACAACGAGAAGAAAATGCTGAGGTCGGATCAGGCGCTCGATGCGATCTTTGCAACCGGCAGCACGGTTCGGTGAACGCGGTTCTTCGCTCAGCCCATGCCGATCGGCATTGATGGGCAGCCGCCGGGCGCACGGACCCCGCATGGGTGTCTTGCGCGCCTTCGCCCTGTTTCCGGGCCGGTCGCTAGGGCATAATCTGCCGCAACAAGAATGCGCCGGCAGGGGGCGAGACGCCTCGGACCCGGCGCAACGTGAGAGGAATTCCGCGAACTCGGGAAGCACAGCGCTGATCGCGAGCGAGATCTTGCCACGGACCATCGTGGCGAAGCCCACTCACCAGCGCGCGTGATATGAACCGAGACCGATACAGGACGACATCCATGCACAAGCTCCGGCACATCGCGATTGCAACCAACGATCCCAAGGCCACGGCTGAATTCTACAAGAATGCATTCGGCTTCGAGCAGGTCGGTCAGACCAGCCCGGACAGTCCGCTCGCCACCGGGTATTTTTTGAGCGACGGCACGCTCAACATCGCGGTGCTCAAGTTCAAGACCGACCAGATCGGCAAGGGCATGGATTTCACTGGCGTGCACCATTTCGGCATCCTGGTGGACGACGCCGACAAGGCAACCGCGGAACTGGAGCAGCTCGGCGCCGAATGCTTCATGGGCAAGGACAAGGGCCACGGCAAAGGCTTCTTCGAGATCAAGTTCAAAGGCCCGGACGGCACCGTGTTCGACATCGCCGAGCACCCCTGGATGGGCAGCAAGCCGCACGACGCGTGATGGCCGGGCCCGCCCGCGACAACGATCTCGGCATCTGCGCGGGCGGCATGCCGAAAGAATAGGCGCGTTGCCCGCGCTCTGGGCCTCCTCGCCTGCCCAATTGGCACCGCCGCCGTTGCCCTAGCGCGCCAATTGCGGTAATCCCCGCCCGCCGGACCGAACCACCGACTGGAGGGACTAGATGGCCGATCACGGGCATGTCGAATACGCGACCGCGGAGGGCAACGACCTTCCGGCCCATGTCGAGACGTACGACCGGTTCATCCATATGACCCTGGTCGGATCGTGCCACGTGGTCAACGTGGTCATTGCGCTCGCTATCGGCGCCGTCGCTCACCACTGGCTCGCCGCCATTCGCGCATTCTGATCATCGCCACGCTGGTAGCGGTGCACGGCTTCATGAGCGGGGCGCGGACTCCGAGCATGGTCATGGTGGTGATCGCCCTGCTCACCCTGGCACTGACGTCCGGCGGCTGAGAACACTCAATCGGCCGGGATCAGGAGACAGGTAGATGCGCATCGCCGTGGGTCGTGAAGTCGATCTGGTGGAGGACCGGGTCGCCGCGACTCCGGAAACCGTCAAGAAGATGAAGGCGCTTGGCGCCGAGGTGGCGATCGAGCCGGGCGCCGGGGTCAAATCCGGCATTCCGGACGCCGAATATGTCGCGGCCGGCGCCACGGTGTCCGACGGACGCCGTCAGGGATGCCGATGTCGTGCTGCGGGTCCGCCGTCCGGTCGCGTCCGAGATTGCGCACTACAAGAAGGGCGCGCTGGTGTTCGCCCTGATGGATCCCTACGGCAACGACGCCGCGCTCAAGTCGATGGCCGACGCCGGAATCACCGCCTTCGCGATGGAACTGATGCCGCGCATCACCCGGGCGCAGTCGATGGACGTGCTGTCGAGCCAGGCAAACCTCGCGGGCTACCGCGCGGTGATCGACGCCTGCGCCGAGTACGGCCGCGCGCTGCCGATGATGATGACGGCGGCCGGCACGGTGCCGGCCGCGAAGGTGTTCGTCATGGGCGTCGGCGTCGCCGGCCTGCAGGCCATCGCCACCGCCCGCCGCCTCGGCGGCGTGGTAACCGCGACCGACGTGCGGCCGGCCGTCAAGGAGCAGGTGCAGAGCCTCGGCGCGAAGTTCATCGCGGTCGAGGACGACGAGTTCAAGCAGGCCGAGACCGCCGGCGGCTACGCGAAGGAGATGTCGAAGGAATACCAGGCCAAGCAGGCCGCGCTGGTCGCCGAGCACATCAAGAAGCAGGACATCGTCATCACCACGGCGCTCATTCCCGGCCGGCCGGCGCCGCGGCTCATTTCGAAAGACATGGTGGCGTCGATGCGGCCCGGCTCGGTGATCATCGATCTCGCGGTCGAGCGCGGCGGCAACGTCGAAGGCGCGCGCCCTGGCGAGGTCGCGGTCGTCGATGGCGTGAAGATCGTGGGCCATCTCAACGTGCCGGGGCGGCTCGCGGCCTCGGCGTCGGCGCTCTACGCCAAGAACCTCGTTACCTTCCTCGATATCCTGGTCGACAAGAAGCAGAAGACGTTGGCGGTCGACTGGAACGACGAGATCGTGAAGGCGACCGCGCTCACGCGCGACGGCGCCATCGTCCACCCGAATTTCGCTCCCAAGAGCGCGGCGTGAAGGCCTCATGAAAAACAAGCTGACGCTTACGCTGTGCATCGCAGCGCTGGTCACCGGCCTCGGCGGGTCATCTCAGCCGCGCGCCCAGGAGACGGGCAGCTACAAGATGAGTGCGGGATCGATGAAGCCGACGGTGCAGCGGGACGAAATCGTCGCAGTCGTCAGGTACACGGCGGGTTCCGGACCGCAACCGGGTGATCTCGTTATGTTCAAGCTGCCGAAGGATGGATCGATCTTTCTCAAGCGGCTTGTCGGTCTTCCCGGCGACCGCATCCAGATGATCGATGGTGCCTTGCATCTCAACGGCCAGCCCGTGAAACGCGAGCGCATCGGCGACTACACCGACACCGCGGATGACGGACGCAAGACGCAAGTCAAGCGCTGGCAAGAGACGCTGCCGAACGGCGTAAGCTACGAGACGCTTGATTTCATCGATAACGGTTTTCTTGACAACACCGCGGTCCATGTAGTGCCGCCAAGCCATTATTTCATGCTCGGCGACAACCGCGATCACTCAAACGACAGCCGCATGCTGTCGCAGTTTGGCACCATACCGGCCGACAATATTGTGGGCCGTGCCGTACGCCCAAACCGCTGACCGTGGCTGGAGTGCCCCTGGGCCGCTACCTGCTGGACGAAAGGCCAATTCCATGTTGATCCCGACTTTTCAGGACGTCTCCGCCATGCAAGCGCTGAGCGACCCGGTGATAAGGGCGCAGCTTGACATCATCGCGATCGCGACCGGGACCGCCACGCAGGCGGCGACCGGCGGCGCGGTCGACCCGTTCGTGTTCCGCTTCTCGATCTTCGTGCTGGCGATCTTCGTCGGTTACTACGTGGTGTGGTCGGTGACGCCGGCGCTGCACACGCCGCTGATGTCGGTGACGAACGCCATCTCGTCGGTGATCGTCGTGGGCGCGCTGCTCGCGGTCGGGGTCGCGCTGGTCGGCAACGATTCCGGGCCGATCTGGGCACGCGCGCTCGGCTTCGTCGCGCTGATCTTTGCGTCGATCAATATCTTCGGCGGCTTCCTGGTGACGCAACGCATGCTCGGCATGTACCAGAAGAAAAAGAAGTGAGGGCTCGGGCATGCGCGACATGGTGACTATTGCCGCCGTCATGCCCGGCCTTGTGCCGGGCATCCACGTCTTGCTTTGCAGCAGCAGTAAGTTAGGCGTGGATGGCCGGGACGAGCCCGGCCATGACGGGTTTGTGGCGGGGGTGCGCACGCCATGAACGCCGATATTGCTGCGCTGCTTTATCTCGTCGCCGGCGTGCTGTTCATCCTGGCATTGCGCGGGCTGTCGTCACCCGAGACCAGCCGGCAGGGCAACCTGTTCGGCATGATCGGCATGGCGATCGCGATCGGGACCACGCTCGCCGCACATCCACCTGCCAGCATCTTCGCCTGGGTGCTGGTGATCCTGGGCCTCGCAATCGGCGGCGGCATCGGCGCGGTGATCGCGCGGCGCGTGCCGATGACCTCGATGCCCGAACTGGTCGCGGCCTTCCACTCGCTGGTCGGCATGGCGGCGGTGCTGGTGGCCGCGGGCGCGTTTTACGCACCGGCGGCGTTCGCCATCGGCACCCGCGGCGCCATCCACAAGGCGAGCCTGGTCGAGATGGCAATCGGCGTCGCCATCGGCGCCGTCACCTTCACCGGCTCGGTGATCGCCTTCCTCAAGCTCTCCGGCCGCATGAGCGGCGCGCCGATCCTGCTGCCCGGCCGCCACATCATCAACATCGTGCTGGCGCTGGCGCTGGTCTTCTTCATCTACGGCCTGGTGGTATCGCAGAGCCAGCTCGATTTCTGGCTGGTCGCGCTGATCGCTTTTGCGTTGGGTGTGCTGATCATCATCCCGATCGGCGGAGCCGACATGCCGGTGGTGATCTCGATGCTCAACTCGTATTCGGGCTGGGCGGCGGCCGGCATCGGCTTCACGCTGGGCAATTCCGCGCTGATCATCACCGGCGCGCTGGTCGGCTCGTCAGGTGCGATCCTGTCCTACATCATGTGCAAGGGCATGAACCGCAACTTCTTCTCGGTGATCCTTGGCGGCTTCGGCGGCGAGGTGGCGGGCCCGGCCGCCGGCGCCGAGCAGCGGCCGGTGAAGATCGGCTCGGCCGAGGATGCCGCCTACATCATGAAGAACGCCAGCAAGGTCATCATCGTGCCCGGCTACGGCATGGCGGTCGCGCAGGCGCAGCATGCGCTGCGGGAAATGGCCGACCATCTCAAGAAGGAAGGCGTCGAGGTGAAGTACGCCATCCATCCGGTCGCCGGCCGCATGCCGGGCCACATGAACGTGCTGCTCGCCGAAGCCAACGTGCCCTACGACGAAGTGTTCGAGCTCGAGGACATCAACTCGGAATTCGCCCAAGCCGACATCGCGTTTGTGATCGGCGCCAACGACGTCACCAACCCGGCGGCCGAGGACGACAAGACCTCGCCCATTTACGGCATGCCGGTGCTGCAGGTGTGGAAGGCCGGCACCGTGATGTTCATCAAGCGCTCGCTTGCCTCGGGCTACGCCGGCATCGACAACCCGCTGTTCTATCGCGACAACACCATGATGCTGCTCGGCGACGCCAAGAAAATGTCGGAGAGCATCGTCAAGGCGATGTGAACCGGGCTGCGGCTCCGGCCGGCGATATCATCCGGCATCGCCCGCTCGTTCTTGCAGCGTCCGGTACATCACCAGGGCGTCGACAAAGCCGAGCCGCGGATGCTCGAAGGCGCCGGGCAGCTGCCCGACAATCGCAAAGTCGAAGCTCTGCCACAGCCGCACAGCCCGCTCGTTGCTGGCGATGACGAAATTGAACTGCATGGCGCGGAAGCCGCCTTCCAGGGCGCGTTCGAGCGAGTGCGCGCACATGGCGCGCGCCACCCCCTGCCCCATCGCCGCGGGTGCGACGATATAGCCGCAATTCGCCACATGACTACCACCGCCGCGATTGTTCGCGCGCAGATAATAGCTGCCGACCACCGCCCCGCCCTCCTCTGCAACAAAAACTTGATGTTGCGGGGCGCACCAGTACGCGAGCGCGTCGTCGCACGTCATATTGCGCGACAGCGGATAGGTTTCGCCGGCGCGGATCGTGGGCTCGATCACCCGCCAGATCGCGTCGCGGTGGCTGCCATCGGCTGCGCGAATCCGCAAGACCTATCCTCCATCACGGCGCGCGTGGTAGCACATCGCCCATGTGGAAGTGGCTTCTGATTTTTACCTTGGCCGGCTACGGCAGCGTCGTCGCGTTGCTCTATCTGACGCAGCGCTCGCTGCAATACTTTCCGGAGAACGTCCGCACCTCGCCCACCGCCGCGGGCTTGCCGCGCGCCGAGGAGGTGACGCTTGCCACGCCGGACGGCGAGCGGGTCATCGTCTGGCACGTGCCGCCGAAGGAGGGGAAACCGGTCCATCTCTACTTTCACGGCAACGGCGGTTCGCTGCGCCATCGCCTCGAGCGCTTCCGCGCACTGACCGCCGACGGCAGCGGACTGGTGGCGCTGAGCTACCGCGGCTACGGCGGTTCGTCCGGCCATCCGACCGAGGACGGCCTGATCATCGATGCGAATGCGGCCTATGACTACGCCACGGCCCGCTACCCGGCGGAGCGGATCATCCTGTGGGGCAAATCGCTCGGGACCGGCGTCGCCGTCGCGCTTGCCGCCGATAAGCCGGTCAACCGCATGATCCTGCAATCGCCGTTCACCTCGACCGCCGACATCGCCGCGGCGCGCTACTGGTATGTGCCGGTGCGCCTCCTGATGAAGGATCAGTTTCATTCCGACCAGCGTATCGGCAAGGTGACGGCGCCGACGCTTGTGATGCATGGCGAACTCGACCGCGTCGTACCGATCGCGCTCGGCGAGCGGCTGTTCGCGATGATCCAGGCGCCGAAGAAATTCGTGCGCTTCCCGGGCGCCGGTCATCTCGATCTCAGCGCTCACGGCGCCAACGAGGTGGCGCTGGAATTCGTCCACGGCAAGGTGTCGTTGCGCTGACCGCTAGCGTGGGGCGCGACGTTTGGCTCGGTCGGCGGGCACGCGCCTGACCGCCTTGCGTTTGACCGCCGCCCGCTTCATCGTGCGCGGCCAGAGCAGCTTGCTGGCGCGCGCCGCGCCCTCTACGAGCGCTTCGAGCTTCGCCCACATGATCTGCGGATGCACGCGCGCGAAATACGTGACCTGTGCGAAGCCGCAGTCGGTCGAAGCGATGACGTTTTCGCGGCCCACCAGGTTGGCGAGCCGCACGATCCGCTGCGACACCAGTTCGGGATGCTCGACGATATTGGTGGCGTGGCTGATGACGCCCGGAACGAGCACGGTGTCGGCCGGCAGTCTGCGCTTCTCCCACACCGTCCATTCGTGCTCATGGCGGGGGTTCGCGGCTTCGATCGAATAGGCGCCGGCGCGCACCTTGAGGACGAGATCGGCGATGTCGCCAAACGGCACGTCGGAGGCATGCGGGCCGGGCCAGCTTCCCCAGCAGACGTGATAGCGGATATTGTCGCGCGGCAGGCCCTTGATGGCGTAGTTGATGATCTCGACCTGCTTGGCGAGCCAGGTGCGGTACTCCTTGAACGTCCTGGGCGGCACCATGCGGTCGTAGGCAACGGCGGCGCGCGCATCGTCGAGCTGCACGACGAGACCGGAGTCGATGATCATCTTGTATTCGGTGTGCATGGCGTCGCCGATCGCCTGCTGCAGGTCGTCGTCGGACTTGTAGTATTCGTTCTTGCGGTCCGGGATGACGCTCGCCGGCGCCGCGACTGGCAGGAAGCCTTCGACGACCTTCACCTGGCCAAGCGCCGCCTTGAAGTTGTCGATGTCGGCTTGCAATTCCGCCTGTCCCGTATAGGTGATCGGACCGACCGCGACCGAATCCTTCACGGTCTCGACCTTGTCGCGGGAATCGAGCTCGGCATAGAACTCGGCGAAGCGCGTGCGGTCCTGGCCGCGGGTGAACGGGTTGACGGCGCCGGACTTGAACGGCCGCCGCTCGAAGCCGCCGAGCCGGAACAACGCGTACTGCGACCAGCTGATTGCCTTGCCGAACTCGCCGTCGCTGATGACGTCGAGTGCCGATCTCGGCCTGCCGGCGAACCACGTCGGCGACGCAGTCCTTGAGGCATCGCGCGTACGCGGCCTGGTCTATCGTCTCCCCAGCCTCCTTGGCGGCCAGGAAAGCGCGCAGCGGCTCCGGCCGGATCAGGCTGCCGACGTGGGTGGTCAGAATACGATCCGTGCTGCGCTTCATGCGGGCCTCCCCCTGAGTTCACGCGAGGTCTGCGCCTCGCCGCTGACTGCATTCAATCGCGAAGCCACGCGACGCAAAAGCCCCCTCCGGCGGCAGACCGCACGCGAACGGCGGCCCACTCAGCCCCAAACTCGCCCAACTTCCAATGGTATAAAATGCGCGTAAAAATCGCAGAACGACGGGGTAAATATGAAGAAGCACGCCAAGAGCGCGAAGGCGTCCGCGGTCGACGAGGCGGTCAACTGGGCCACCACGGCCATCCAGAGCGGCCGGCCGGTCGACGCGGAGCGGGTGCTGCGGGACGTGCTGGCGAAGACCCCGAGATCACCGAACGCGCTGCAGGCGCTCGGCCGGGCGCTCCTGGCGCAGCAGCGTCCGCGCGATGCGATCGAGCCGTTCGAGGCAGCGTTGCGTTACGGCGCGGACGCCGTGATCGAAACCAATCTCGGCATCGCGCTGGAGCACAGTGGACGAACTGACGACGCGGTGAAGTGCCTGCAACGCGCCATCACCCGGCAGCCGCCGTTCGAGCACGCCTTCAGCGAACTCGGCGGGCTCCTGCTGTCGCAGAAGCGATCTGCCGAAGCGGAGGCCGTGCTCAAGCGCGGGCTTTCGATCGCGCCCAATTCGGTGGAAATGTCCGTCCTGCTCGGCGGCATCTATCTGGCGCGGGCCGACCGCGGCGACGCCAAGCTCATCTTCGCACGCACGCTGGTCAACGCACCGGCCGATCCGCGCGCGCTTTACGGCATGGGCGCAGCGCTGATGCTTGAAGGCGACTTCGCGCGCGCCGCGCAGCGGCTTCAGCAGGCCGCCGCGCAGAACCCGACCGATGTCCCGACGCGGCTCAGTCTCGGGACCTGCCTGCTGGAGTTGAAGCGCTGGGACGAAGGCCTAGCGGCGCTCCGCATCGCCATCCAGTTGTCGCCGCAGGCCTACCCCGCTGCGCTGAAAATCCTGGTGACGTCGGGACGCGGACGGTTCTGGCTGAAGCCCAGCGCCGTCGCGAACATGTTGCGTCCCGCCGCCCGCTTTTAGCGGACCGCTCTTCGCCGTCATTCCGGACGACGCATCGCAGGCAAGTTTACGCAGCCTGCGTGAACTTGGTTGCGTGCGGCGATCCGGAATCCGTCTTCATCCCGAAAAGAAAATTGGATTCCGGGCTCCGTCCTGACGGACGGCCACGGAATGACACCGCACAAATCCGGCGGGTGCGCCTTAATCAAGCTGCAGTTTGCGCTCCTCGATGACCTTCTTCCACATCGCAGCTTCGTTGCGGACGAAGGCGGTAAACTCGGCCGACGAGGCTGGAATCGGTGTCATCCGATAGGTGCTGAGCAGCTTTTCGAATTCCGGATCGGCCTGCAGCGCCTGAATCTCCTTGCTGAGCTTCTCGACGATATCGGCCGGCGTGCCGGCCGGCGCAAACAACCCGAACCAGGCTTTGGCCTCGAAGCCCGGAACGCTTTCCGCGATCGTCGGAATGTTCGGCAGCGACGGCAGACGCTCCTTGGTGGCGACGCCGAGAATCTTGACCTTGCCGTCGTTGTACAGCGGCAGCGACTGGCCGAGACTGACCGAAGTCACGTTGACGTGGCCGGCAACCACGTCGGTCACCATCGGCGTCGCGCCCTTGTACTGAACGGGCTGGAACTTTACGCCGGCCATGCTCTGCAGCATTTCCATGTAGAGATGCGTGGTGGACCCGATGCCGAAGGCCGCAAAGGTGATCTCGCCGGGCTTCTGCTTCGCCAGCGCCAGCAGTTCGGCGAAGTCCTTTGCGGGCACCGAAGGATGCGCAATCACGACCTGATCGGCCTTGGCGATACCCGCGACAGGCACGAGATCGGTGAACGGGTTGTACGGCAGCTTAGGATAGAGGCTCGGATTAATGGCGATCGGTCCGTCAAGTCCCAGAAGCAGCGTGTAGCCGTCGGGTGGCGACGCGATCGCGGCCGCGGTGCCGATCTGGAAGTTGCCGCCGGCGCGGTTCTCGATCACGACCTGCTGGCCGAACGCCTTCTGGAGGCGGGCGGCCGCAACGCGTGCCGTCGCGTCCGAGAGACCGCCCGGCGCCACCGGCACGATGATGCGGATGACCTTTTCCGGGTAAGCAGCGCTGGCCGGCGCCGGGGACAGCAGGAGCACGGTCAGTGCGGCGACGATGGCGGCCGGAACCAAAACAAGGCAGCGCATCGTGCGCCAAATCTGATTGTTCATTTCACACTCGTTGATGATCGACGGCCGGCCACCCAGTGTGCGGATTTTGCCGGGTTGTGGCAACGCCCGCGTCGCAATCGTAGTCCAGATCGTTTCGGGAGACCGACGCGGGTCCCATCAGTTCTGCTTGGTCGCCATCAGCTCCTTGATGAACGGCCCGAGCCGCGCGTTGTCGGTCTCCAGCGTCTTCTTGAAGTCCGCGGGCGAGCCCGTCGCGTCTCGACGCCGAGCTGCGTGAAGCGCTCGATCAGTTCCGGATCGTTGGCCGCCTTGACGAACATCTCGTTGAGCTTGCGCACAATCGCCGGATCGGTGCCGACAGGCGCGACGACACCGAACCACAGGTCGACGTCGACCTCCGGCCGGCCGAGTTCCGCCATCGACGGGTATGTTCGGATGGAGAGCGATGCGCTTGGCGCCGGCCGCGGCCAAGAGCCTGACCTTGCCGTCGGCCACGCCGCCGCCGAGCGATGGGATGCTGCTGAAGACAAAGTCGAGGCGGCCGCCGAGCAGGTCGTTCATCGCGCCGGCCAGTCCGCGATACGGAATGTGGGTCATCGGCACGCCGCTCGATTTCGCCAGCAGCGCGCCAGTGATATGCGGTGCGGAGCCGACACCGGCCGAACCGTAGCTCAGGCCGCCGGGCTTGGTCCGCGCCAGCTGCGATCAGTTCGGCGAGCGATTTCGCCGGCGAGCCGGCCGGCACCGCGAGCAGCGTCGGCACACGGACCAGAAGCGCAACTGGCACGAAGTCCTTCACCGGATCGTACGGGATGTTGGCGGTGGTGTGTGGGTTGAGGACGTGGGTGCTGCTGCTGACTTCGCCGAGCAGATAACCGTCGGGCGCCGCTTCCTTCACCGCCATGACGCCGATCGCGCCGCCTGCGCCGGTCTTGTTCTCGATTACGATCTGCGCCGCACCGTTGTCGGTGACTTTCTTGGCGACGATGCGCATCACCACGTCCATCGCGCCGGAGGCTTCGAACGGAACGATGATGCGGATGGGGCGCGACGGGTATGTTTGCGCCGAAGCGAGGCCGGGTTGGAAAAGCAGGTGCAAGCCGATAGCCGCAGCCAGTGCGACGATCTTGTTCATCGGATGATCCTCCCGTTGCGATTGTTCTTGTTACGCCTCACTGCGATCAGCCGTTTCCGGTCACCCGCGCGACCACTTCGGCAGCATCCGGCGGATCGGCATTGCCGCGCCATGCGACATGCTGATCCGGCCGCACCACGACGATATCGCGCTCGTACAGATCGCGCGCCGCCGGACTTTGAACGTCCAGAGCTTTGACCGGCACGCCGCGTGCGGCAAAGGCTGTAAGGAGACCGTCGGCTTTCGGCGCACGAGGTCCGAGCCGGAGCACCGTAAATCCCGGTCCAAATCTGTCGAATAGGGAATCGCCGCGCCGCGGCCCTCGCCAATCCAGACATGCGGCGCACGGCCACCAGGCACGCTGCTCGGCCGGTAGTCGATCAGATCGTCGGACGGCGGCGCGGCATCGTGGATGACGACCGGCGAGGCGTCGTAGCGTGCGCCAAGTTGCACGCCGAGTGAGGCGAACTCGGCGCTGCCGCCGCTGAGATACTGCCCGGCTTCGCGGCGTACCGCCTCGCCCGCGGGTGACGCCTCGCCGATTTCCGGGCGTACCGGCGTCGCGCCGACATTGCGGGCCAGCGCCTTCGACGCGCCGGTGTTGCGAAACGCGATCGGCCGGCGCTCGGCCTCGTAGCTCGGCAGCAGTTGCGGGCCGCCCCAGCCCTGCGCCATCGCGGCGAGCTTCCAGCCGAGATTGGCGGCATCGTCGATGCCGGTGTTCATGCCGAACCCGCCGGTCGGCGTGAACAGATGCACCGCGTCGCCCGCCATCCAGGCGCGGCCCGCGCCGAAGCGCTCCGCGACGAATGCCTGCCCCGCGGTCCAGGTTCCGTGGCTGATGAACTCGACGGGGATGTCGTGGCCGACGCTGTCGCGGAACGCCCTGGCGATCATCGCCTCGTCGGGCGTCTGATCGGCGCGTTCGAGCCGGGTGTTGAACAGAAATTCGGTCTTGCCGTCGACCGCGACGATGTTGCTGCGGATATGCGTGTTGACCACCCAGTATTGCCAGCAATTGGCACGCGCAACGGCGGACAGCGCAGGCGCGCGGAGATAGGACGAGACCATCGGCCCGCCGAGATAAGCCTGCAGCTTCGGCGCATCACCCTGGTAGCCGATGCCGAGCTGTTCGCGGACGATGCCATGGCCGCCATCGCAACCGGCGAGATACCGGCCTTGGACGGTCTCGCGCCGCCCCGAGTCGATGTCCTCGATCACCGCCGTGACGCCGTCGGCGTCTTCGCGCCAGTCAAGGCACTCGGAACCGTAGCGGCTGTCGATCGACGGGCAAGCCTGCACACACTCGAACAGCTCGGCCTCGGCGTGCATCTGATTGCAGCGGAAAATCGGTTCGACGACCTGATCGCCAGCGGGGGCCGCGGCTCCGCTTGCAAGCTTCTCGTCCTCGGTCGGCATCTCGATGCGCGCGAGCTCGAGACCGGCGAGCGTAGTGAAATAGATGACGTCGGTGCGCAGATTGCGCGGCAGCCCGACTGCGCGGATTTTCTCGACGATGCCGAGCCGCCGGTAGTGCTCCATGGTCCGCGCGTTCTGCGTGCTGCCCTTGGGATGCCAGCGCGGCCGCGGCTCGCGATTGATCAGAATGCTGCGCGTACCAAGCGCGGCGAGATTGAGCGCCAGGACCATCCCGACGGGACCGCCGCCGACGATGATGATGCGCGCTGTTCCGGGATCTTGAGACATGGGTGCAACGCTTCGGGCCAGAGGATCGTGATAGCCCCGACGATTGCCGGAAACAATTGCGGACACCTCGTTAGAGCGATTCCGATCTGATTGGACCGACATTGCCCCCGGAGCAAAGCAATCCAGCGTCACGCTCGCGGATGGCCTTCGCGGCAGTGGCTAACCGCTCAAGAGTTCAATGCTTGGCGACGCGGAATTTGCGCCGGTAAACGTCGTAACTGCTCTTGATCGCGTCGGTCGTCTCCCGCAGACGCGTCGCGGCTTCGCCGGTGATGGTGCCGAAATGCGCGCTCCAGCGGTCGCGCTTGATCGGCAGGCACTGCGCCACTGGCGTACCGGCCGGCAGGGTGCCGTTGAAGGCGGGATCGCGCCAGCGCGCCGGAAAGTGAATGAAATTGTCGACATAGCGGTCCGCGTCCACCAGGCCGGTGAGCGTCATGAACGGCAGATCGTGCCGGTTGATCGGATGAGTGATGAAGAGCGAGTAGCCCGGCGGCAATTCGATGGTCCAGTAATTGTTGAACTTGATGATGAACTGGTCATCGTCGAACAGTGGCGTGCCGGCAACCTGCGGGCCGTCGTGGAAGTCGATCGGCGAGCGGCCATAACAGTTGAGCTCGCCGGAAGGCACGTCGCGGTCCCAGGAGAATTCGCCGTTCTCGACCTTGAGGTCGGCGGCAAGCGGCAGAAGAAAACCGGACGTCATCGCATCGATGAACGGCGGGCATTTCTTCACCGTAAACTGGTCGTCCTGCAGGACGGGATTGAAGGCTTTCTGCGGCAGCGCCTTGAACCAGTCGGGTAGACCGAGGACCGCGGGCACCGGACGCGGCAGGATGGATTCCAGCTCCGGCGGACAGCGGAACGTGACGGTCATGCCGTCCGGCTGGTTCATGCGCGACATCTCCCCGGATAAACATATCATAAATTAGATATATCTTCTTTACATACTGCATAGCGGCGCATTCCGGAACAAGGGGTGTTCGGCGCAAATGTTCGGTGCGGATTTTGCGAGAGTTGCCCGCGGCGGAGTGCGCGGCGAGCAGGCTTCCGCGCTCGAGCGGGCGCACAGGCCACAGCGTGAAGATTGCTAGTCGAATGTTTTGTAGGCGGTTCCGGTCCTGCCACCGACGCGCGCGAAGCCTTCGCTCGCCGGCGCGTGGTCCTTCCGCAGCTTCATCGCCTGCGCGTAGGAGCCGGCCGCCTTGTTGCGATCACCCAATCGCTCGTAGGCGAGCGCGCGGCTCATCCAGCCGTGCAGATTCTGCTGATCGAGCAGCACGGCCTCGTCGAGATCGCCGGCCGCAGCCTTGAGGTCGTTGACCGCGAGGTAGCTCAGCCCGCGCGCCGTCAGCAGTTCCGGCTGCTGCGGCGTCAGGCCGAGCGCGGTGGTGAAATCGTCGATCGCGAATTGATGCTGCCGCTGCCCCTGATAGAGCTGGCCGCGATGATAGTAGGCCTGCGCGGCGTCGGGCCGAAGCGTGATCGCCTTGTTGAAGTCCTGCAGTGCCGGGATCAACTGGCCCTTGCGGCGCTGGACCTGACCGCGTCCCAGATAAGCCGCCGCGTACCCGGCGTCGATGGCGATCGCCTTGTTGTAGTCAGTGAGCGCGAGTTCGAGCTTGTTGGTGTGGCGATAGACCAGCCCGCGATTGGCGTAGGCTTGTGCATAGTTCGGATCGAGGCCGATTGCCTTGTTGAAGTCGGCGAGCGCTTCGGCGTACTTGCCGGCCTGCCCGAAGACCGCGCCGCGAATATTGAATGCCTGCGGATCGTTGGGATTGCGCACCACCACGTCGGTCAGCGACGCGATATTGGCCGGCGAGGTCGCGAAGAACGCCTCCTCGGTGTCGGTTGCGGCCGGCGGCGTCAGCGCGGCACTCGCGCAACCTGCGAGCACCAGCCCCGCCAGCGCGAGAAGCGCGCCGGGGCGCAAAAGGCTCGGCCTGCCCTGCCGACAGTTCATCAACGCAAACCCGTGACAATGCACCAGAAAAGGCAGCCTATCGCCGGGCGCTACAAAAACAAAGCGCGGATCCCCCGAGGAGACCCGCGTCACATTCTTCCACCGGGGCTCGCGCCCCGGCCAATACCAGCCTGGTCACATCGGCGGACGGGGCGGACGTGGGGGACGGCCCGGACCGCCGGCGCCGGGGACAACCTTCGGCTTCATCGGCAGCAGGCCCTCGCGCTGCATGCGCTTGCGGGCCAGCTTGCGCGCCCGGCGGATCGCCTCTGCCTTCTCACGCGCCTTCTTTTCGGACGGCTTCTCGTAATGTCCGCGAAGCTTCATTTCGCGGAAAATACCCTCGCGCTGCATCTTCTTCTTCAGCGCCTTAAGGGCCTGATCGACATTGTTATCCCGGACGAGCACCTGCACGCGTCGCACCTCTCGATCGAATTGAGTGAATGTGCAGGAGCCCGCCGACACGCGTCGGACGGGCTCCGATTTGGCCGGGCATGTAGCAGAATCAGGGCAAAGAGTTCCACCCAGTCGCACGGGCCCTCTCGGACTGGGCGTCCCTCCCCCGAAGGCAAAGCAGGAAATAGGGCCTCACCCGAACAGCAGCCGGCTTGGCACAATCAGGTGCGAACCGGCGCGCCGACCCACACCGAAGTCCTCGGTCGCCAGCGTCGACACGATCTGGTCGTGGCCGACCGCGATAATCAGGGCGGTTGCGAGAGCCGGCCTCCAGCACAGCTACGTTGCGCCGCGTGGCGAACCGGCACGACGGTTGACTTTGCCTTGTCACTTCTTTCAACTTTCATGGCAATGCAGTAGCGCGGTACAGCGCACCTGACGGGCGTGCGATGGCAGATCAGGGGGTTGCGGTCTCGACTGCGACGGCGGTGCGGCGCGGCCGTGTTCGCCGGGCTTTCCGCGACATTGTCTTGCAGCTTTCGATCATTGTCGCGATGCTGGCCGCCTTCGAATTGATGTTGCGGATCGTCGACTTCCGCGATCTGCGCGACGGATATGGGCAGGGATCGTCGCTCGTCCATCGCTACGACGCGGAGCTCGGCTGGCTTCCGATCCCGAATACGGTTGCGACGTTCGCCGGAACGCGCACGATCAGCATCCAGCACAACAGCCTGGGATTGCGCGACATCGAGCACGAGCGGACGGAGCGGCCGACAGTCATGTTCGTCGGCGATTCTTTCGTTTGGGGTTACGATGTCGAGGCGGACGAGCGCTTCACCGAACTTCTGCGCGCCGAGCTTCGCGATATCGCGATCGTCAATGCCGGAGTGAAGGGCTACGGCACCGACCAACAATATCTGCTGCTCAAGCGCATCTGGAGCGGCGTCAGGCCCGATTTGGTGGTGTTGATGTTCTGCGTCGCCAACGATCGCGACGACAACGATTCGAACCGGCGTTACGGTGGTTACTACAAGCCCTATCTAACGCAGGGCGCCGACGGCACCGTGCGCTTCTCCGGCCAGCCGGTGCCGCGATCGCGGCACAGCTATTTCGCCGACGATCCCCTGGTGAAGAACCTGTGGTTGGCGCGCCTCGGGGTCGCCAGCTACATTCACGTACGCCACCCCCTGATCAATGTTCCCGATCCGACCGAACGGCTGGTGGCAATGATGCGTGAGTTCGTTGAATCCAGGGGAGCGAAATTTCTGGTCGGGCTGCAATATCACGACCCGAAGCTGGCGCCATTTCTGCAAGCGCAGAACATCCGTTACACCTCGTTCGACGGGGCGGACTTATTCAAGGTCTATGATCATTGGACGCCGAAAGGTCACGCCTTAGTCGCGGACCGCCTCAAATCGCTGTTGTCTGAAACGGGCGTGGTCAAATAGTCCGCCCTCACCCGAACAGCGGGGAGCCTGGCACGAAGGCGTCGAACGCGGCGAACACCTGGCCGCGAAAGCGATCCTGTTCCATCAGCAGTTCATGCCGCGCGCCCGGCACCATGAGACGCGAGCCGGCGCGCAGCCGCACCGCGAAGTCCTCGATCGCCGGCGTCGAGACGATCTGTTCGTGGCCGGCCGCGATGATCAGGATCGGCTGCCGGATGCGTCCGGATAGGTTGGTTGCGAGAGCTCGCCCATCACCCGGAACGCGGCGTCCGTCCACGCCACCGTCGGCCAGCCGATCGCCAGGTCCGGCTCGGCCTCCAGCACCGCGACGTTGCGTGCATAACGTACCGGATCGGAGGTGAGCAGATTGCCCACGAACGGCCGCTGCTGCATCACGCTGGCATCGCCGCCCGGCAGCCTCTATCCGATCAGCGATAACGTCAGGCCGGCGTGGCGGTCGGATCATCTTCAAGAATTGTACGACGCGACAGGTTTTTTGGCAGAAACCCTTTGGCCTGCGCATCGGCGATCACCGCAGCATTTGGATCAGAATGTTCTGTAAGGGCCGCACCAAAAATCTTCGCTCGGAGACAATTCGCGACAACTAGCTCCATGTCGTGAATGGGGTCAGCTTCATAGTCGTCGAAATACCGAGCATACTTTCGGGAATCGTACACATCGGGCGCGCCGCCATGGATGACTGCTGCGCGCAGGTCCATAAGCTGTCGTAGACGCGGCTCGCGAATATTCGGACCTAAGACTTCCCGTACGCCTTCGATCACAGCCTGGGTCGCATGATTGGCGTCGCCGAATATCCCGTCCAAGGCCATACAAAGAACGGGGAATCGCTCGGAGGGCTCCGTCTCCCATGCACGATAAAAATACTCGAGTGCATGAAGTTGTCGCCGGACGGCCCGCTCATTCGACGTGAACTTAGCAGCCAAGAGAGTTAGCCAAGCATGATCGCCCTCACTCACGATGATGTCATGCATCATCGACGGGGTGTGCGGCTCCTGTCTGAGGGAAGTACTGATACCGTCATTCCCGATGGTACAAGAACCGCCGAACATAGAACGCTCAGAAAAGCTATATCGATATCGCGGCAACGGCGTTAGCGCCAGTGCTCCGAGAATTGCTGCCTTCATCTTCTTAGACGCGTGCGGCGCTGGCGAACGCACGCCCAGCCAAGCTCCAGGCATCTCCGTGCGGCCTTTCCACTCCGAAATCGGAGGAAAGCGATCGGACGCGATATAGCGCAGGTCGACATTCGAAGGCAGTCGAGCATTGGCGAGCGACCGCGGCGTCACCAGAAAAAACGGTTCCGAATCGAAATCGAACTCCACTTGAACAGGTACGAGTGGAAAAAGCGTCAGTTCATTCCGGGGCTGAAAAATCTCCGATGCTGCAAGAGCCTCTGCAAGTTGCGCTTTAGCGCCCGCAGAGACGCGCTTCGCATATGTTCCGTCAAAACGCTTCAAGAAAACATCATCGCATAGATACCAAAAGTTATCGGAAACAAAGTTCTGGAGCATGCTCCAAATTGCGCTGATTGGAAGGTACTTCAGATAGGGAGGCCCATTTTGCCGGACGAAAAGCGCCGCCCGCGTCAAATCTCGTGCCCGATAGTAGATGTCGGTTCCCATCCTCCGGTCCCAGGGCGAGGCACCGGGCTTGCCAAACATGAATGAGGCACGGAGACCCTCTCCGTCGTTCTTCTGGGAAATCGAGCCTAGGAGAAACTCAACAGCCTCATCGTGAACCGCTTTGCGCATTTCTGAAATATATCATGGCGCGAGGAAAAACAGAATTTCGCTCATCAGGACATTTAAAGCAGGACCGACTTCGGGCGGACGCGCCTCGCAACAATTGCGACACCTCACATGCGGTGCCCGTGCACTATGACGCGCGGGCATGGCACAAGCGGACCTCTTCGTCGGCGGCCTCACCCGAACAGCGGCGTCCCCGGCACAAAGGCGTCGAACGCCGCGAACACCTGGCCGCGGAAACGGTCCTGCTCCATCAGCAGTTCATGGCGCGCGCCCGGCACGATGAGATGCGAGCCGGCGCGCAGCCGCACCGCGAACTCGTCGATCGCCGGGGTCGAGACGATCTGGTCGTGGCCGGCCGCGATGATCAGGATCGGCTGCCGGATGCTTCCCGGATAGCTCGGCTCGGCAAAGCTCGCCCATCACCCGGAACGCGGCGTCGGTCCACGCCACCGTCGGCCAGCCGATCGCGAGCGCGGGCTCGGCCTCCAGCACCGCGACGTTGCGGGCATAGCGCACCGGATCGGAGGTGAGCAGATTGCCGATGAACGGCCGCTGCTGCATCACGCGAGGCATCGCCGCCCGGCACATAGCATGCGCGCCGAGCCCCGATCAGCCGCAGCGTCCTGACCGAACGTGCGGGTCGCGAGCGAGCGGCGCATCCCGGGCAGCGCGATCATCGGCGCCAGCAGCACCATGCGATCGAACCAGCGCAGCCCGTGATAGGCGCGCACGCAGCAGCACGGTCGCGCCCATCGAATGCGCCAGCGCAAAATGCGGCGGCGGACAGTCCGGCAGCACGACGTCGTTGATGAAGGTCTCGAGATCGATCTGGTATTCGAGAAGCTGCGCACGTAGCCCTTGCGCGGATTGCGCAGCGCGCGCTCCGACATCGCCCTGCCCGCGCCAGTCGAGCGTGGCGACCGCGAAGCCGCGCGCGCGCAGGTCGCGCACGGTCTCGAAATATTTCTCGATGAACTCGGCGCGTCCCTGAAACAGGCAGACGGTGCCCTTGCGTCCCGGCGGCGGCTCCCAGCGCGCGAAGCGAAGCTCGACGCCGTCGCGGGTCTTGAGCGTTCCGGAGACCGCGCCTTCGGGCACCGGATTGGCGGGAATGGAGACGAGGGTCATGCGGATGACGGGGAAGCCGATGCGAGGAGGCCGCGCCTTATAGCAGGGCTGCGCCGCTCTGGCTCAATGGGCGCGCTCATCAGCGTCGGACCCGCCGCCCGATGCACAGTCGCGGTCTCCGGCGAAAAGTGCCAGATCCAAGCTTAGCCCCTCTTGCGGCGTCCGCGAGCCGCTCCTACATGGAGGCTGTGCAGGCCCATCCGGGCTGCGCGAACACCCGGTCCGACCCTCTGGGCGGACCATCTGCATGTCGCTCAAGGAGGATATGCCATGCGAACTTTCGATCTTGCTCCCCTCTATCGTTCGACCGTCGGCTTCGACCGGCTGTTTTCCCTCTTCGATCAGCTCGGCGACAACGGCTCGCCCGGTTATCCGCCCTACAATATCGAGCGGACCGGCGAGAACGACTACCGCATCACCGTAGCGGTGGCCGGCTTCGCGCGAGCCCGAGCTCAACATCGAGGTCAAGGAAAACACGCTGACGATCCGCGGCGAGAAGCAGACCAAGACCGACGAGCACAAGGGCGAGACGCTCTACCAGGGCATCGCCGCGCGCGCCTTCGAGCGCGTGTTCCAGCTCGCCGACTACGTCCAGGTGAAGGGCGCGTCGCTCGAGAACGGTCTCCTGCACGTCGACCTCGTGCGCGAGATCCCCGAGGCCAAGAAGCCGCGCCAGATCGCGATCGGCAACGGCATGGCAAGGCCAAGGTGGTCGAGGCGAAGGCCGCCTGACGGCTCGACTCGATCCGATCGATCGGAGGGAGCGCCCCGGATTCCGGGGCGCTTTCATTTTGCGTGGCATCTCGAGCGCGAGCGCCGCGAGCGCGGCGCCTACTCGGTGCTCCTCGACGTCGGCATCGGGCACGGACGCGGCCGGCGCGGTGACCGCCGTGGTCGCGACTCGCTGGCGTCGGCTTGACCGCGTTGGCGGCCGGGGCCGGCGCCGCTGCGGCCGGCATCGTGCGGCGGCCAATTCGGACGCGGACGCGGCAGCGGCGTGACGGACCGACTGGTCGGGTCGCGACCTGCGCTGCGGCCGGCGGCGCGGCGGCATTGCCGGCATGCGCGACGCGCGGCGACGCCCGCACGGCCGGCTGTCAGGCGGCATCCGGATCGGACCTTCGGCGGCGGCGGACCGGTCGCGCGGGCCAGCGGGTGCCGTAGCCATCCGGCAACCGCGCGATCGGCGGCCGGCGGCCGGCCATGAGGCGCGCGGCAAGGACGTACGGCGCGGCATCGCCGCGGCTGCACTGACCCAGTCGGACCACGCGCACGATGCGCCCGAAGCCGGGCATCGACGACGACGCGGACCTCGCGGCCGGCCGGATCGACCGCGCTGCAGCACGATAGTTCGGTCCTTGCCGGACCGGACGGCTCAACGGCTCGAGGCCGGTCGAGCGCACGATGGCGACGATCTCTTGCGGCGGCAGATTCCGGCGCCGGCGGGTAAACGCCTGGGCGTAGACGGCGCGGTCGCCGGCTGGCCGTAGGCGCGACCAGCCCGATGCGCCACGAGGCCGGCACAGATCGCGATTCGTATGCTTCAAGTCACGACTCCCTTGACCTGCGTTGCGTGACTCAGCCACGCTGGGGCGCGTGCGCCTATCGCAGTGCCGGTTGAACGCATCGCCTGGGAATGCGGCGTGGCTTTGTCCGCCGGATGGCATCAACCGGGACGTGCCAGCCGCAACAAAACGGTCGACCTCTTCCGGAATCGTGGCAAACGACGTCACCAGCCGGACCAGGATCTCGATCCGCCGCCAGTACCCGGCCGTTCGGCAGTGCGTCGCGTCGTCCAGGGATAGTAGCTCGCGCCCGCGGCCTTGAGCCGCTTGTCGGTGCGTGCCGGCAGCACCACGAACACCTCGTTGGCCTCGACCGGCCAGACCGGGGCGAGACCGACGGCCGCGAGCCCTTCGGCGAGCCGGTCGGCCATGTCGTTGGCGTGCCGCGCGAGCTTGAGCCACAGGTCACCGGCCAAGATAGGCTTCGATCTGCGCGGCGACGAAACGGTGCTTCGAAAGCAGATGACCGCCGCGCTTGCGCCGCTCTGACATGCCGGCGCCGCGGGCGCGGATCGAAGAAGACGACCGCTTCGGCGGCCAGCGCGCCGCCCTTGGTGGCGCCGAACGAGAGCACGTCGACGCCGGCCCTCCAGGTCGCGTCGGCGGGCGATCGCATTCATGCGCGCGAGCGCGTTGGCGAAGCGCGCGCCGTCGACATGCACTGCCAGCCCGTGCGCATGCGCGATGTCGGCGAGCGCGCGGATTTCGTCGACGCGATAGATCGTGCCGGCCTCGGTCGCCTGCGACAGCGAGACCGCAGCAGGGCTGACGTGATGCGGCCCGCCCCACTGGCCTGCTTGAGGCACGCCTCCAGTGTGTCGGGCGCGATCTTGCCGGCCTCGCCCGGCAGTCCGATCAGCTTGATGCCGCCGCCGAAGAATTCCGGCGCTCCGCATTCGTCGGTCGCGATGTGCGCCTCGGCGTGGCAGAGCACCGCGCCCCAGGGCGGCGTCAGACGTGCGCGAGCGCCAGCGCGTTCGCCGCGGTGCCGGTCGGCACCAGGAACACCGCGACCTCGCGCTCGAAAATCTCGGCAAAGCGCCGCTCGACCCGCTTGGTCCAGTCGTCGCGGCCATAGGCGAGCGCACGCGCCGTTGTTGGCGCGCGAGATCGCGGCCAGGATTTCAGGCGCGACGCCGGCCGCGTTGTCGCTGGCGAAGTTCATGCAGGCGGCGTCATGCTCAGCGGAATTCCGGCGTCTTGTCGCGCTGGTAGATGAACCGGATCAGCGCGTCGAACGAGATCGCGCCCGGACCGACCGACAGCAGCACCAGCAGAATCGCGATCCAGTAGATGTAGCGTCGTCCACAACTCCGCAGGCGCGACGTAGACCACGGTCATCACTGTCAGGATCAGCAGCACCATGGCGGAGAAGCGGGTGACGAACCCGAGCACCAGGCAGATCGGCAGCAGAAACTCGGCATATGCAAAGACATAGGCAATGATCTTGGTCGGAACCTCGAGGCTGGCGTAGTGAGTCTGGAACAGCTGCAGGGTCGACTGCTTCACCTGGAGCGGCAGCACGACGGAAAATTCGGTTCCGCGCACATTGAAGTTGAGCAGCATGCCGTCGATCTTCGACTGTCCGGCGCGGAACACGACATACGCCATGAGCAGGCGCAGCCCGAGCCCGACCAGGGCATAAGGGACGAGCACGCCTGCAATCGAGGCGAGCAGCGAGCGCCGCTGCGATGCCGGCACCGGTTTCGAGCGCACAGCAATATCGGTCATGAAGGGTCCACCCGTCGCGCCGTCCACTCCACGTGTGGGCGGCCAACGCAATCGCCCCGGATCGGCTCAACGGTCTGACGAAGCGGCTCGATTGCGCGGCGCAGCATCGACCAATCGAAAACTGTGGTCAATATTCCGCCACCCTGGCGCGGCTTTGCGTCCGATGCCTGTGAATTCAGCCGATCGAGAATGCGATCAGGAAATAATCCGCGAGAAACCGGCATTTCCCATTAGGTGAACCCTTGCCTCCAAGATTAGAATTTGGCAAGGTACATTAGGACAGTATTGCTGTCCCAGTTGGCCGCCCGGCACTGACTTTGCTTGATCATCTCCGGGCGCAAGGCATCCGAGCCAAGCGCGGCGGCGCAACGGATTGCAACGGCACTGCACAATGCCGCCAGAGGAGGCGGGAGCGGCAGATCGACTCCCGGATGCCGCGCTGGTGGCGCGGCGGCGCGGGCAGCCGCGAGAGCGAGGACCGGCATGAGCGCGGACCAGAACGGAGCCACAATGCGACATGCGCCTGGCCCTGTCCGCCGGCACGTCCGGCACGCGTGACGAGACCGGTGCCCCGGAAGCGTACGGCCTGTACGACCCGGCGATGGAGAAGGATTCCTGCGGCGTCGGCTTCATCGCCGACATCAAAGGCCGCAAGTCGCACAAGCTGGTCGAGGACGCACTCGCGATCCTGTGCAACCTGGAGCACCGCGGCGCGGTCGGCGCCGACCCGCGCGCCGGCGACGGCGCCGGCATCCTGGTGCAGATCCCGCACGCCTTCTTCGCCAAGGAGGCCGACAAGCTCGGCTTCAAGCTGCCGCCGCCCGGCGAATACGCCGTCGGCAACCTGTTCATGCCGCGCGACCCGGACTGGCGGCAGATCATCCGCGACATCTACGCGCAGAACATCAAGCAGCGAGGGCATGACGCTCCTCGGCTGGCGCGACGTTCCGACCGACAATTCGACGCTCGGCGAGTCGGTCAAGCCGACCGAGCCGGTGCACCAGCAGGTGTTCATCGGCCGCGGCAAGAAGATCAAGAGCGAGGACGAGTTCGAGCGGCGGCTCTACATCCTGCGCAAGTGGATTTCGAGCCGATCTATACCCGCCGGGAACGCCGGCTGTCCGGCTACTACCCGGTGTCGATCTCCTGCCGCACCGTCGTCTACAAGGGCATGTTCCTCGCCGACCAGCTCGGCACCTATTATCCCGACCTGCACGATCCGGACTTCGCGAGCGCGCTCGCGCTGGTCCACCAGCGGTTCTCGACCAACACCTTCCCGACCTGGTCGCTGGCGCATCCGTACCGGATGATCGCGCACAACGGCGAGATCAACACGCTGCGCGGCAACAACAACTGGATGGCGGCGCGGCAGGCGTCGGTGTCCTCGCCGCTGTTCGGCGACGACATCGAGAAGCTCTGGCCGATCTCCTACGAGGGCCAGTCGGACACCGCCTGCTTCGACAACGCGCTCGAATTCCTCACCATGGGCGGCTACTCGCTCGCGCACGCGGTGATGATGATGATTCCCGAAGCCTGGGCGGGCAATCCGCTCATGGACGAGGAGCGGCGCGCCTTCTACGAATACAACGCGGCGCTGATGGAGCCGTGGGACGGCCCGGCGGCCATCGCCTTCACCAACGGCCGGCAGATCGGCGCCACCCTCGACCGCAACGGCCTGCGCCCTGCGCGCTACTTCGTGACGCGCGACGACCGCATCATCATGGCGTCCGAGATGGGCGTGCTGCCGATCCCCGAGAAGGACATCGTCACCAAGTGGCGGCTGCAGCCCGGCAAGATGCTGCTGGTCGATCTCGAAGAGGGCCGCCTCATCCCCGACGAGGAGCTGAAGTCGACGCTCGCCAAGAGCCATCCCTACCAGGAGTGGCTGGAGCGCACGCAGATCGTGCTCGAAGACCTGCCGGCCGCGCCCGGCGAAGCCGCGCTGTCCAACCTCGCGCTGCTCGATCGCCAGCAGGCGTTCGGCTACACCCAGGAGGACCTGCGCATCCTGATGTCGCCGATGGCGATCCAGGGCGAGGAAGCCGTCGGCTCCATGGGCAACGACACGCCGATCTCGGCGCTGTCCGACAAGCCGAAGCTCCTGTTCACCTACTTCAAGCAGAACTTCGCGCAGGTGACGAACCCGCCGATCGATCCGATCCGCGAAGAGCTGGTGATGAGCCTCGTCTCGATCATCGGGCCGCGGCCGAACCTGTTCGACCTCGAAGGCCTCGCACGCAGCAAGCGGCTGGAGGCGCGCCAGCCGATCCTCACCAATGCCGATCTTGAGAAAATCCGCTCGATCTCGGAAGTGGGCGACGGCCACTTCAAGTCGCGCTTCCTCGACACCACCTGGCCGGCCGAGCACGGCACCGACGGCCTCAAGGATGCGCTCGACGCGCTGTGCGCGCGCGCCGAGGCCGCGGTGCGCGAAGGCATCAACATCATCATCCTGTCCGACCGGCGCGCCGGCGCCGACCGCGTCCCGATGCCGTCACTGCTCGGCCTGCGCGGCCGTGCACCATCACCTGATCCGGCAGGGCCTGCGCACCTCGGTCGGCATCGTGGTCGAGTCGGGCGAGCCGCGCGAGGTGCACCACTTCGCCTGCCTCGCCGGCTACGGCGCCGAGGCGATCAACCCGTATCTCGCCTTCGAGACGCTGATCGCCATGAAGGACGACCTGCCGGTCAAGCTCGACGAGAAGGAGATCGTCAAGCGCTACATCAAGTCGGTCGGCAAGGGCCTGCTCAAGGTGATGTCCAAGATGGGCATCTCCACCTATCAGTCCTATTGCGGCGCGCAGATTTTCGACGCCATCGGCCTCAAGTCGGATTTCGTCGCCGAGTATTTCACCGGCACCGCGACCCGCATCGAAGGCGTCGGCCTCGACGCAGATCGCCGAGGAAAGCGTGCGCCGGCATCGCGACGCCTTCAACGACACGCCGATCTACCGCGATTCACTCGACGTCGGCGGCGAATACCAGTTCCGCATCCGCGGCGAGGACCATGTGTGGACCGCCGCGACGGTATCGGCGCTGCAGCACGCGGTGCGCGCCAATCTGCCCGACCAGTACCGCGCCTACGCCAAGGTCTCGAACGAGCAGTCCGAGCGCCTGCTCACCATCCGCGGCCTGTTCCGTCTGAAGTCGGCCGAGGAGGACGGACGCGAGCCGGTGCCGATCGAGGAGGTCGAGACGGCCGAGAGCATCGTCAAGCGGTTCGCGACCGGCGCGATGTCGTTCGGTTCGATCTCGCGCGAAGCCCACACCACGCTGGCGATCGCCATGAACCGGATCGGCGGCAAGTCGAACACCGGAGAAGGCGGCGAAGAGGCCGACCGCTTCAAGCCGTTGCCGAACGGCGACCTGATGCGCTCGGCGATCAAGCAGGTCGCGTCCGGCCGCTTCGGCGTCACCACCGAATATCTCGTCAATTCGGACGTGATGCAGATCAAGATGGCGCAGGGCGCCAAGCCCGGCGAAGGCGGGCAACTGCCCGGCCACAAGGTCGATCAGACCATCGCCAAGGTGCGGCACTCGACGCCTGGCGTCGGCCTGATTTCACCGCCGCCGCACCACGACATCTATTCGATCGAGGACTTGGCGCAGCTCATCTTCGACCTCAAGAACGTCAATCCGACGGGCCTCGTCTCGGTCAAGCTGGTCTCGGAGGTCGGCGTCGGCACGGTCGCGGCCGGCGTCTCCAAGGCGCGCGCCGATCACGTCACCATTTCAGGCTTCGAGGGCGGCACCGGCGCGAGCCCGCTCACCTCGATCAAGCACGCCGGCAGCCCGTGGGAAATCGGGCTGGCCGAAACCCACCAGACTCTCGTGGCCAACCGGCTGCGCGGCCGCATCGCCGTGCAGGTCGACGGCGGCATCCGCACCGGCCGCGACGTGGTGGTCGGCGCACTCCTCGGCGCTGACGAGTTCGGTTTCAGCACGGCTCCCTTGATCGCGGCCGGCTGCATCATGATGCGCAAGTGCCATCTCAACACCTGCCCGGTCGGCGTGGCGACCCAGGACCCGGTGCTGCGCAAGAAGTTCGTCGGGCAGCCCGAGCACGTCATCAACTTCTTCTTCTTCGTCGCCGAAGAGGTGCGCGAGATCATGGCGGCGATGGGCTATCGCAGCTTCTCCGAAATGGTTGGGCAGATGCAGATGCTCGACAAGCGGCAGGTCATCGAGCACTGGAAGGCGAAGGGCCTCGATTTCTCCAAGCTGTTCCATAAGCCGCCCGCGCCCGCCGGCGTCAGCATCCACAACTGCGAAGCGCAGGACCACAAGATCGACCACATTCTCGACCGCCGGCTGATCGCCGACGCGCAAGCCGCGCTCGACCGCGGCGCACCGGTGCGGATCGTCACCACCATCCGCAACACCGACCGTACCGCCGGCGCGATGCTGTCGGGCGAGGTCGCCAAGCGCTACGGCCATGAAGGCCTGCCGACCGACACCATCCACGTGAAGTTCACCGGCACCGCCGGACAGAGCTTCGGCGCCTGGCTCGCCCACGGCGTCAGCTTCGAACTCGAAGGCGAGGCCAACGATTATGTCGGCAAGGGTCTGTCGGGCGGCCGCATTACGGTGCGGCCGGCCGCCGACGCCGGCATCGTGCCGGAGGAATCGATCATCGTCGGCAACACGGTGCTGTATGGCGCGATCGAGGGCGAGTGCTACTTCCGCGGCGTCGCCGGCGAGCGATTCGCGGTGCGCAACTCGGGCGCCATCGCGGTGGTCGAGGGCGCGGGCGACCATTGCTGCGAGTACATGACCGGCGGCGTGGTGGTCGTCCTCGGCCGCACCGGACGCAATTTCGCGGCCGGCATGTCGGGCGGCATCGCCTATGTGATCGACGAGGACGACACGTTCGAAACCCGTTGCAACATGGCGATGGTCGCACTCGAGCCGATGCCTGAGGAGGAAGCCGCGGCGGCGAGCCTCTATCATCACAGCCGGGACCTGCAGTCGCACGGCCGGGTCGAGGTGCTCGAAGACATGAGCCGCCACGACTGCGAGCGGCTGCATCTGCTCATCACCCGCCACCAGCGGCTGACCGGCTCGCGCCGCGCAGCCGAGATCCTGGCGGCCTGGGATCGCTACCGGCCGAAATTCCGCAAGGTGATGCCGGTCGAATATCGCCGGGCGCTCGCCGAGATGGAGAAGGCGCGCACCATGCAGGCGGCGGAGTAGGTCTATCCCGTTCGTCCCCGCGAAAGCGGGGACCCGAAATCGAACATGGGCTTTTACGTGTACATCGTTGCCAGTCGCCGGAACGGAACGCTTTACACAGGAATGACAGATAATCTTTTGCAGCGCATTTGGCAGCACAAGAACAATGTGTTCCCGGGATTCACCAAGCAATACGGTGTCAAGATGTTGGTGTGGTATGAGCAGCATGATGCGCGCGAAGCGGCTCTCAAACGCGAACGTCAAATCAAAAAGTGGAATCGAAACTGGAGGCTGCAGTTCATCGAACGCATTAATCCGACCTGGCGGGATCTCTACGACGAGATAGCGGCCTAGGAAGACTGGGTCCCCGCTTTCGCGGGGACGAACGGAAGATCAAAGGCGCTGCGTCAATAATGGGTAAGATCACCGGATTCCTCGAGTTCGAACGCGAAGACCGCGACTACGAGCCGGTCGAGACGCGCATCAAGCACTGGCACGAATTCGTGCTGCCGCTGCCCGAGGACGAGACCAAGAAGCAGGCGGCGCGCTGCATGGATTGCGGCATCCCATACTGCCATGGCTCGAACGCCATGACGGGTGCGCCGACCGGCTGCCCCGTCAACAACCAGATTCCGGACTGGAACGATCTCGTCTACCGCGGCCACTGGCAGGAAGCGGCGCGCAACCTGCATTCGACCAACAACTTTCCGGAAGTCACCGGGCGCGTCTGTCCGGCGCCGTGCGAGGCGTCCTGCACGCTCAACATCGACGACAACCCGGTGACCATCAAGACCATCGAATGCGCGATCGCCGATCGCGCCTACGAACAAGGCTGGATCGTACCGGAACCGGCAGTCGCCAAGACCGGCAAGAAGGTCGCGGTCGTCGGCTCGGGTCCGGCCGGCATGGCCTGCGCGCAACAGCTCGCGCGCGCCGGACACGACGTGCACCTCTACGAGAAGTTCGCCAAGGCCGGCGGCCTGATGCGTTATGGCATCCCGGACTTCAAGATGGAGAAGCACTACATCGACAAGCGCGTCGCTCAGATGGAAGCCGAGGGCGTGACCTTCCACTACGGCGCCCATGTCGGCGTCAACGTCCCGGCCGACCAGTTGGTCGCAGGCCACGACGCGGTGGTGCTGACCGGCGGCGCCGAGAAGGCCCGCGACCTGCCGATCCCCGGCCGCGAGCTCAAGGGCATCCATTTCGCCATGGATTTCCTGCCGCAGCAGAACCGGCGCGTCAGCGGCGAGCCGGGCGACGGCAGCGAGCCGATCCTGGCGGCCGGCAAGCACGTCGTGGTGATCGGCGGCGGCGACACCGGCTCCGACTGCATCGGCACCTCGATTCGCCAAGGCGCCAAGTCGGTGACCAATTTCGAGATCATGCCGCAGCCGCCCGAGCACGAGAACAAGATGACGACGTGGCCGTTCTGGCCGCTGAAGCTGCGGACTTCGTCGAGCCATGAAGAAGGCGTCGAGCGCGACTTCGCGGTCGGGACGGTGAAATTCTCCGGCGAGAAGGGGCAGGTCAAGACGCTGCACTGCGCGCGCGTCGACAACGCATTCAAGCCGATCCCGGGCAGCGAATTCGACCTGCCGGCCGATCTCGTCCTGCTGGCGATGGGCTTCGTGCATCCGGTGCACGAGGGCATGCTCAAGTCGCTGGGGCTCGCGCTCGATCAGCGCGGCAACGTCAAGGCCGACATGACCGCGTATCAGACTTCCAACCCGAAAGTCTTCGCCGCCGGCGACATGCGCCGGGGCCAGTCGCTGGTGGTGTGGGCGATCCGCGAGGGTCGCCAGGCGGCGCATGCCGTCGACACCTTTCTGATGGGCTCGACGCTGCTGCCGCGGTAGCGGATTTGACCTAACCTAGCCCGGCGACCCGCCGGATGACGCCGGCCGCATCGGGCGGCGTGGTGTCGCCGGCCCAGGCCACATATTGATCCGGCCGGACCAGCGCGAGGCGAGCGCCAAAATCTTCGCGGCCTTCCGCGAACGTGTCACGCAAAACGTTGAGCGGAACCCGGAGCGTGGCGGCCGCGGCTTCAATCGCACTCACCGCTTCCGCTGGTGCGTCGAGGGCCAGCAGCACGAAGCCTCGGCCCAGCTCTTCGAAGATGTTGCGGCCCGACGAAAGCTGCCGCGGCGCAAGATGGTGACCGGCCCGCGCCTTGAACATGTAGGTGCCGCGCGCGCCGCTGACGCCGCCCGGCGGACCGAACACGATGGGCGATCCTTCATAGTTGGGTTCGAAGTTGGAGACGATCGGCCCGGACCCGGTCTTCAACTCCGCCCAGTCGCGAGCGAAGGCCTCCGGATCGCGGACAGGATCGTGGCGACTGATCACCTCGCCCTCCCAAGCGATGCGAGCCGCAATAAATTCTTCTCCGACCTGCTTGAACACGGGCCGGCGCTCGAGGTCGTAGGACTCAAGGAGCCCGTCGCCGGCCCAGCCATCGAGGCGCGCCGCGAGCTTCCACGCCAGGTTCGCCGAATCCTCGAGCCCGTTGTTGACCCCGAAGCCGCCATAGGGCGGATGCGAATGCGCGGCATCCCCGGCGATGAAGATTCGCCCGGCGCGATAGTTCTGCGCGACCGCAACGCGTAAGTCCCAGAAGCCGACATGTTCGAAGCGGCACGCAAACTTGAAGCCCGCGGCCTTGTGCAGCAGAGCGGCGAAATCGTAGTTGTCGCGCGTGGTGTCGGCCGGCACCGGCGCATGGAAGAAGAAACCCTCCTCGGGATCGATGCGGCCGAAGAACTGCCAGTAGCCGTTCAGCGCAGGATCCATCGCCCGATAGGTCGAGCGCATCGGAAATCGCTTCATCCCCTCGTTGAATTCGCGCGAATGGAAGACGGCCAGCACCATGATCTGGTCGAAGTCCGTGCCGTCGCGCTGGATGCCCGCCCGCTCACGCACGACCGAATGAGCGCCATCGCAACCGACGACGTAATCGGCTTCGATTTCCTCATCCTTACCATTGCCGGCCTCATCGACGACGCGGACGCGAACGCCGGATTCGTCCTGAGCGACATCCTGGGCGGCCCAGCCAAATCGCGCATCGACCAACGGCAGGCTCGCCATCCGACTGCGCAAGACGCTTTCGAAGCGGTACTGCGGCAAACGATCATTTTTTTGGAAGTAATAGTCACCGAGGATTTCGCGGCCCTGGAAGTCGTGCCAGTAGTCGCTCATCAAGCTGCGATAAGCGACAATGCCCGCCGCCGGGACTTCCGGCGGCAACATTCGCTGCGCGCGAACCTCGTCCACGCAGCCCCAGAAATAGAAATGCTCGAGCGTGCGCTGTGTCAGGTTCTGGCCCTTTGGGATGTTGTGCATCCCGACGCGCCGCTCGATCAGCGCGCACGATATTCCGCGCTGGGCGAGATCGATGGCGAGCCCCACACCCACGGGACCGCCGCCGACAATGATGACCTGATATCGCTTACTCACGCGCACCCCCGATCAGGACTAGAGCATGATTCGCAGACGTGGAAACAGATTGGCGGGCTCATGCTCTATGAGGAAGCGCGCGGCTTCGCAGCGGTTTAGTTCAGAGCGGGAAGCTACGACAACGACAATCAGAAGACCTTGCAATTTTCGCCGTTGCAAGGGCGACGGGTGAGAGCTCAGTTGACGACCTTCACGCCGGTCGCCTTGATCACCGTCCCCCATTTCTCGTTCATCGTCGCAATGAACGAGGCGAATTCGGCTGGAGTGGTGAGCTTCGCGTTGCCGCCCAGCTTGGTGATTCCGGCCTTCAGTTCAGGGCTGGAAAGCCCCTCATTGATCACGCGGTTGAGCTTGGCGATGATGTCGGAAGGCGTACCGGCAGGGGCGACCATGCCCTGCCACGCATCGGGCGGCATGCCCTTGATCCCCTGCTCTTCCATGGTCGGCACGTCGGAGAATTCCGGGATGCGCTCGGCACTGACCACGCCGATCGGCCTGAGCATGCCCGTCTTGATGAACGGCAAGATGCCGGTCGTGCCCTGGTACGTGAGCTGGATCTGTCCGGCGAGCGCATCGCTCGCAGCCGCTGCCGCTGTCTTGTATGGAACAAAAACAATTCTGGATCCGGTCAGAACATTGAACATCTCTCCCGCGATGTGCGGCGGCGTACCGATCGAAGCACCGAAGTTGAGCTTGCCCGGGTTCGCCTTGGCGTAGGCGACCAGTTCCGCGATGTTGTGGATCGGCATCTGCGCGTTGACAGCCAGAACCAACGGTGCGGTCGAAATCAACGAGATTGGGGCGAAACTCTTGACCGGATCGTACCCGGCATCGGGAAACAGGTGTGGACTGATCGAGAATGCACCGGAGGTCGCCAGCATCAGGGCATAGCCGTCGGAAGGCATGGCAACGACCGCCTTGGCGGCGATGGAACCGCCCGCGCCCGGGCGGTTCTCGATGACAATGGTGCCGAGGTGCGTCGACAGATAGCCCGCGACGATGCGCGCGGCGACGTCTGGCGGCCCGCCCGCGCCGAATGGCACGATAAGTTTGATCGGTCGTTCAGGATAAGTCTGCGCGGCGGCGAAGCCGAGCCCGCAAACCGCCGTAAGGGCGAGCCCCGCCAGGACGTCCATCCGCCAAGCGCGAAATCGCCGACCTGGGTGCCGGTTCATTGGAGCTCCTCCCGAAAGCGATGCAATTCGCAATTCTTCATTGTCCTTACCGAAATCATATCCGGACGGATTGGCGACGCAATGCGGATAGGATTGGATGGCGAGCCAGGCGGCGCAGGCCGTCGACACGTCTGTTGCCGCGGTAGCCCCCTGCCACAACACCGAGGCCGCCGCCCTTACGATCAATTGAACGCAAAAAGAAGCGGGCCGCTATCCCTTCAGCCTTTCAGCTATGGTATGGATACGTGCGGCTGCGCCGATTCAGAATCAATCGCAGATTTCGACTGGCGCGGCGAATGCCGAACACATCGGCGTCACCTTGCGACCAGGCTCGAAACATGCGCGCACTTGCTTCATTTTGCCTCACCACCTTGATGATGTCTTTGCCGACCTGCGCCGGCCAGGCCCGGGATGCGGCCGACCCCAAGCAAATCCCGATCGAATATGTCGCCCCCACCAACCGGGCGCACCAGGCCATCTACGAAACGCTGAAATCGGAGCGCGTCCTTGAGCAGTTCCAGCAGCTGTTCAGCATGTTTCCGATGGCGAAGCCATTCGGCTTCAAGCTCTCAAGCTGCGACGGCGAGGCCAACGCCTGGTACGATCCGGAAGATCGGATCATTACGGTCTGCTACGAATACGTCGAGGAGGTGAGCAAGTTCGCTCCAAGAAGGGTTACGCGCGACGGCATTACGCCCGAAGATGCGGTGATCGGACCCGTGGTCGAGACGTTCCTGCACGAAGCAGCTCACGCGCTGTTCGATGTGTTTCACATTCCGATCCTCGGCCGGGAAGAGGACGCGGCTGATCAGGTTGCAGCATTCGTTCTGCTGCAGCTCCCGGATGACGTCGCGCGCCGGATGATCGGAGGCGTTGCGCACAATCTTGCGCAAGAGGCGAAAAATGACAGGCGCAACCGCGTGAAAGCCTTCGCCGACGAGCACGGCCTGCCTCAACAACGATTTTACAATCTGTTGTGCATGGCGTACGGCGCAAAACCGGATGTATTCGCCGATTTCGTCAAGCAGGGGCATTTGCCCAAGGACCGCGCCGAGGGATGCGACGACGAGTTCGAGCAGGTCGAATACGCGGTGTCGACGCTCCTTGGACCGCACATGGACGACGCAACTGCCGGGGACCTGAAGGCGAAGCTCAAGGACTGGAAGCCGGCCCTGCACCTCAAGCTGCCACGGCGCTAGGCGCAGTCAGCGCTCTCCCGCGAGGCTGAGAGACGGCGGCGGCGGCCTCCGGACTTCGCGGCTGGCAGATCGAAAGATCGCAGGCCTCACCGAGGCGCTTTGTATTTCGCGGTCTCATCGCGCAACAGATTGTTGCCCAGCACCAAGCACGACGTGACGATGTCGTTCTCGATGATGTCGATCATGATGTTGTGGCCGCCGGTCGTCAGCCCTTGCTTGTGACCGATGCAGGCCTTCACCAGCGTCTTGAAGCTCTCGATCGACTCTGGAAGGCTGAGCCGCCGGTCGACCGAGAATGCCTTGACGAAATTCCGGTAGGTCGCCTGCAGCGCATCATAGGCTTCGACGAGCCGCTTGCGCGCGGCACAGACGTCCTTCGCACCCTTTTCGGTCTGTGCCTTATCCCACTCGGTAATTTCCTTGACGAATGCCAGACAGGCCTGCGGCTGGGCGTCGACCTTGCCCTCGTTGTCGTACCCGATCGTCAGGTGCTGCGGCACCGGCCGGTCCGGCGTGCCGGTCTGAGCGCCTGCCATGCCGGCACCTGCGACGGCGAGCCATCCGGCGAACGCAGCCCTCAAGAGCAACGGCATGACGCGTCCTCCCCGCCTACTCGGCGGCCTTGAGCAGCGGCGGCGGGCCGGCGCGGAACTGCTCGAGCAACGCGGCTTCGTCGGCCTTGGCGGCCGTGAGGTGACGCTGCTTGACGTGGCCGAAGCCGCGGATCTTTTCCGGAATCGCCGCGAGCCCGACCGCCAGGTGATGGTTCTCGGGCGTCGAGCTTCGCCAGCACCTCGCTGAGCATGGCGTCGATACTCGCGCACGAGCTTGCGCTCGGTCTTGCGCTCGGCCGAATAGCCGAACGGATCGAGGACGGTGCCGCGCAGGAACTTGAACTTCGCCAGCACGCCGAACAGCGTGAAATATCCACGGGCCGAACGTCATCTTCTTCGGTTCGCCGGTCGACTTGTCGGTACGCGCCAGGAGCGGCGGGGCGAGATGCACGTGGAGGCGCAGGTTGTCGCCGCCGAGTTCGCTCGCCACCTGCCGTTGCGAACGCGCCGTCGCTGTAGAGCCGCGCCACCTCGTATTCGTCCTTGTAGGCCATCAGCTTGAACAGATAGCGCGCCACCGCCTCGGCCAGCCCGCTGCGGCCCGGCGCGAACTCCGCCTCGGCGGCCTTCGCCTTCTCGACCCATGCAGCGATAGCGCGCGCGCATAGCGCGGCGTTCTGATAGGCGGTGAGGAAGGCGACGCGGCGCTCGACCGTCTCGTCGAACGACTGCGACAGCCGACGGGCGTCGCTGCTCGCGTCCGGCGACGGGCTTGAGCAGCGCCTCGAGCGCGGCCGGCTCGACCACGGCGCGGCGGCCCCAGTGGAACGCCGCCTTGTTCATCGCCACTGCTTCGCCGTTGAGTTCGATCGCCTGCTCGATCGACGCCGCCGCGAGCGGGATGGCGCCGAGCTGATAGGCATAGCCGACCAGGAAGATGTTGGCGCCGACGGTGCTGCCGAACAGCACGTTGGCGGCGCGCGTCGCGTCGATGAAATGGGTCTTCTCCGCGTCCGGCGTCCGCGATGATGGCGCGCTTGAGCCGCTCGGTCGGCAGCGAGAAGTCGGCGTTGCGGGTGAAATCGCCGGGCAGGAACTCGGCGAGATTGACCACCATGTCGGTCTGGCCGTGCTTCACCGCCGCCAGCACCTTCTTGTTGCCGACGACCACGATGTCGCCGCCGAGCACGAGTTCGGCGCTGGCCGGCCGCGACGCGGATGGCGTGGATGTCCTCCGGGCGCTCGGCGATGCGCATGTGGCTGTAGACGGCGCCGCCCTTCTGCGCGAGACCGGCCATGATCGAGCACGCCGACGCCCTTGCCTTCGAGATGCGCCGCCATGCCCAGGATGCCACCGATGGTGACGACGCCGGTGCCGCCGACGCCGGTCACGATGATGTCGTAGGTCCCGTCGATCGCCGGCAGCTTGGGTTCGGGCAGCTCGACCGGCACGTGATCGGCGGCGACGCCGGTGCCCTTCTTGAACTGCGCGCCGTGCACCGTCACGAACGACGGGCAGAAGCCCTCGCACGCAGGAGAAGTCCTTGTTGCAGCTCGACTGGTCGATGGTGCGCTTGCGGCCCCACTCGGTCTCGAGCGGCTGCACCGAGACGCAGTTCGACTTGACGCCGCAATCGCCGCAGCCCTCGCAGACGAGTTCGTTGATGATGACGCGCTTGTCGGGGTCGGGGAACTTGCCGCGCTTCCGGCGCCGGCGCTTCTCGGCGGCGCAGGTCTGGTCGTAGATCAGCACCGTGACGCCGGGAATCTCCGCCAGGCTCTTCTGCACCTCATTGAGCTCGTCGCGGTGAAAGATGGTGAGGCCTTTCGGCCAGTCTTCGTTCTTGGCATATTTCCACGGCTCGTCGGTGACGACGACGACCTTCTTCGCACCCTCGGCCGCGACCTGGCGGGCGATCTGCGGGACGGTGAGGCCGCCGTCGTTGGCCTGCCCGCCGGTCATCGCGACCGCGTCGTTGAACAGGATCTTGTAGGTGATGTTGACGCCGGACGCGATCGCGCCGCGGATCGCCATGTAGCCGGAATGGTTGTAGGTGCCGTCGCCGAGATTCTGGAACACGTGCTTGCGCTTGGAGAACGGCGCCTCGCCGATCCAGTTGGCGCCCTCCCCGCCCATCTGGGTGTAGCCCAGCGTCGAGCGATCCATCCACTGCGCCATGTAGTGGCAGCCGATGCCCGCATAGGCGCGCATGCCTTCCGGCACGACGGTCGAGGTGTTGTGCGGGCAGCCCGAGCAGAAATAGGGCGTGCGGACGGCGATGTCCTTGGTCTCGGCGAGGACGCGCTGCGCCTCCTTCAGGCGCGCGACCTCGGCCGCGATCTGCTCGCTCGGGCCGATGCGCTGCAGGATGCGCTCGCCGATGCAGATCGCGACATCGTTGGGGTCGAGCGCGCCCTTGACCGGGAACAGCCAGTTGCCCTGCTCGTCCTGTCTTGCCGATGCAGACCGGCTGGTTGGCGGTGCCGTAGAGCTCCTCGCGAACCTGCACCTCGATCAGCGAGCGCTTCTCCTCGACCACGATGATGAGCTCGAGCCCTTCGGCGAACTGCTTGAGGTCCTGCCGGCTGATCGGCCACGGGCAGCCGATCTTGTAGAGCCGGATGCCGAGATCGTTGCACTTGACCTCGTCGATGCCGAGCTCGTCGAGCGCCTGGCGCACGTCGAGATAGCTCTTGCCGACCGTGATGATGCCGATCTTGGGGTTTCGCCCGCCCGACGTGATGTAGCGGTTGAGCTTGTTGGCGCGCACGAAGGCGAGCATCGCATCGCGCTTGTAGTCGTGCAGCCGCGCCTCCTGACCCAGGATGGTGTCGCGCAGGCGGATGTTGAGGCCGCCTTCCGGCATCTCGAAGTCGGTCGGCATCACGATGTTGACGCGCTCCAGGCTGCCGTCAATCACCGCGGTCGACTCGACCGTCTCGTGCATCGACTTGAGCGCCACCCAGGTGCCGCAGTAGCGCGACATCGCCCAGCCGTAGAGGCCGTAGTCCAGAATCTCCTGCACGCCCGCCGGGTTCAGGATCGGGATCATCACGTCGATGAAGTGGTATTCGGACTGGTGCGCGGTGGTGGAGGATTCCGCCGTGTGATCGTCGCCCATCAGCGCCAGCACGCCGCCGTGCTTCGAGGTGCCGGCGAAGTTGGCGTGGCGGAACACGTCGCCGGTGCGGTCGACGCCCGGGCCCTTGCCGTACCAGAGACCGAACACGCCATCGAACTTGCCTTCGCCGCGCAGTTCCGCCTGCTGCGTGCCCCAAAGTGCGGTGGCGGCGATGTCCTCGTTGATGCCGGCCTGGAACTTGATGTCGTACTTGTCGAGGGAGCGCTGGGCGCGGATGAACTGCTGGTCGAGCGTGCCGAGCGGCGAGCCGCGATAGCCGGTGACATAGCCGGCGGTGTTGAGGCCGGCGCGGCCGGTCGCGCTCCTTCTGCATCAGGCAGAGGCGCACGATCGCCTGGAAGCCGGTAACGAAAATCCGGCTCTTCGTCAGGTCGTATTTGTCGTCCAGCGTGACGTGGTTGAGCGCCATGGCGCGAAGCTCTCCAGGAAACAGGCGCGTACAGTCCGCAGTCAGGGCCGCGAGATCGCCGGGGCGATCTGGAATCGTTTCAAAGGATATAGGCTGCCGAACCCGCCCGGCAATGCCAACAGTTTGAGCAGTCTTGCGATTTCGTGAACACCGGCCCGGCCGCAAGGAAATGTCGGGCGGCTGCGCGCCGCGCATTTTGGCGCATTGCAGCAGATGCTGGGGCGCGCTGCTGATGATACGCCGCGGCAGAGAGCGGCCGCCGGCGGGATCGCCCATATGAAAGCTCGCCGCTTCTTCAAGGTCATGTCAGGCCGCCCGGCTGCATGGCAGCATTCCGTATCCCCCCAGAGATTTTCGACTCGAATTGAGCCACGTACTTGGCTCATCTGCGCGCGAGCCGCAGATCCGGCGCGGATCAAGCGGCGAGAGAGTGCTATGAGCAGGTCGACCGCAGAGGTGTAGATGGACCCGCGTACGCGGCGGCTGCTCGAAGACCCGATCGGCGTCACGCTGCTGCGGCTCGCCTGGCCAAACATCGTGCTGACGACGGTGCAGGCCTCGGTCGGGCTGATCGAGACCTATTTCGTCGCCAAGCTCGGCACCGATGCGCTTGCCGGCATGGCGCTCGTCTTCCCGGTCGTCATGCTGATCCAGATGATGTCGGCGGGCGCGATGGGCGGCGGCATCTCGTCGGCGATCGCCCGCACGCTCGGCTCCGGCAGGCGTGAGGCCGCCGACGCCCTGGTCTGGCACGCGGTCGCGATCGCGGTCGGGCTCGGGCTCCTCACGACGCTGGCGGCATTCCTCGGCGGCCGCGCGCTCTATGCCGCCATGGGCGGCAGCGATGGCTCGCTCACCGCCGCGCTCGCCTATTCGAACACGATCTTCGCCGGCGCGGTTCTGATTTGGCTGTTCAACTCGCTCGCCAATGTGATCCGCGGCACCGGCAACATGTGGCTGCCCGCGGCGGTGGCTTGCGTGGGCGCGGCGGTCCTGATCCCGGTGTCGCCGCTGCTCATTTTCGGCTTCGGCATCGTGCCCCGGCTCGGCATCGTCGGCGGCGCGGTCGCTGTCATCGTCTATTACGCGCTCGGAAGCCTGATCTTCGCGGTCTACATCTGGTCGGGACGCGGCGTGCTGCGCCCGGCGCTGCATCCGCCTCGGCTCACGTGGCCGCCGGCTTACGAGATCCTGCGCATCGGAGCGGTGGCCTCCCTCGTCGCCATCACCACCAACCTGACGATCGCAATCGCCACCGGTCTTGTCGGTGCCCATGGACCCGCGGCGGTCGCCGGCTACGGCACCGGCGTGCGGCTTGAGTATCTCTTGATTCCGCTGGCCTTCGGACTGGGCGCGCCGCTCGTCGCGATGGTCGGCACCAACATCGGCGCCGGCAGGCGCGAGCGCGCGATGCGCATCGCCTGGACCGGCGGCGCCATTGCGGGCGCCGTTACCGGAGCGATCGGTATCGCGGCCGCGCTGTTCCCCAATGCCTGGCTGATGCTGTTCGGCGACGATCCGACGATGCTCGCGGTCGGCGCGCAATATCTGCAAATCGTTGGGCCGTTCTACGGCTTCTTCGGCGCCGGAATGGCGCTCTACTTTGCCTCGCAAGGCGCCGGCCGCCTCGCATGGCCGCTGCTCGCCGGCTTGCTCAGGCTCGCGATCGCGGGCATCGGCGGCTACCTGGCATTGCGCTTCTTCGGCTCGATCGCAGGCGTGTTCGTGGCGCTTGGGCTGGCGCTCGCGGTGTTCGGGCTGGTGAACGCCGCCTCGATCTGGCTCGGCGCCTGGTTCCGCGGGCTGCCGCCGGACAAGCGCGGATCGCTGCCGTAGGTCTCCGAAAAAGAAAATGGGTTGCGCTCGTCACGCAACCCATCCGGCGGACCTTCGAATCAAGCGCAACGGCGTCGCCGTCGGACCTCAGTATCCCCGACGCCGCTTCTTCTTTGCGGCCTTGCGCGCCGCGTAACGGGCGTCGCGGGCGGCCTTCTGCTCGGCCGCGAGCGCGGCCGAACGCTCGGCCTCTTCGGCCGCCGCGAGTGCCGTGGTGCGGGCGGCCTCCTCGTCGGCAATGCGCTTTGCCTCGGCGGCCGCCGCGGCGGCAATCGCAGTCTGCCGGGCAACCTCGCGTTCGTGCTCTTCCCGCGCAGCCTTGCGCTGCGCTTCGCGTTCGGCGCGAGCCCTCGCGACCAGTTCGCGCTGGCGCAATTTCTCGACGGTTTCAGGATTGTTGGGGTCTGCTGCCTGCTTGAACTTCGCCAGCAGGGCGGTTTTTGCTTCGGAGGCGCGGTTCAAGCGATCCTGAATCGAATCGGTATGGCTCATGGTTGAGAGAGTTGCTCCTGGTGGGTGGGGACATCTGGGAGCCCCCTGGGGAAGGGAGCTGTGGCCGCTATCTAGCGACTAAATCGATGAATTGAAAGATGGGCCGCGGATATGTGAACGTAATCCAAAACCGCGATATCCAGTCAGTTCGGGCCCCGGCGCGTGCGCTTTTCCATAGGGTGTTCGGCGGGCTTGTCCCGGCCACCCGCCGCTTTATGGTGAATCGTCGTGCGACGGCCGATTTCCCGTGAGCCCGGGCATGACCGAACAAGCGGAGCGCGCGCAATGTCCCTCCTGATCGAACGAGATATTGGCCGTTCGGCCGGTTGCGCGGCGATCCGCCACGACTGGACCCGCGAGGAGGTGCGCGCGCTGTTCGAGCTGCCGTTCCCGGAATTGCTGTTCCGCGCCGCAGAGCATACACCGCGTGCATTTCGACCCGACCGAGGTGCAGATTTCCACGCTGCTGTCGATCAAGACCGGCGGCTGCCCGGAGGACTGCGGCTACTGCCCGCAGTCGGCGCACTTCGACACCGGCGTCGAAGGCCGGCAAGCTGATGGCGCTCGACGCCGTGCTCGCCGAGGCCGCGCGCGCGCGAAGGCCGCCGGCGCCACCCGCTTCTGCATGGGCGCGGCCTGGCGCGAGCCCAAGGACCGCGACCTCGACAAGGTCTGCGCCATGGTCGCGGGCGTCAAGGCGCTCGGGCTCGAGACCTGCGCCACGCTCGGCATGCTGGACGACGGCCAGGCGCAGCGCCTCAAGGCGGCCGGGCTCGACTACTACAACCACAACCTCGACACCTCGCCCGAGTACTACGGCGACGATCATCACCACCCGCACCTACCAGGACCGGCTCGACACGCTCGCCCACGTGCGCGACGCCGGCATCCACGTGTGCTGCGGCGGCATCGTCGGCATGGGCGAGACGCGCCGAGGACCGCGTCGGCATGATCGCGACGCTGGCCGACGCTGCCGGCGCATCCCGAGTCGGTGCCGATCAACGAGCTGGTGCAGGTCGAGGGCACGCCGCTCGCGCGGCGCACGCCGGCGGCCGCTCGATCCGCTCGAGTTCGTGCGCACGATCGCGGTGGCGCGCATCACGATGCCGCGCGTCGGTGGTGCGGCTCTCGGCCGGGCGCGAGGACATGAGCGAGGAGATGCAGGCGCTGTGCTTCCTGGCCGGCGCCAACTCGATCTTCTACGGACCGAAGCTGCTCACCACGCCGAACCCGGAGGGCGACCGCGACCTCGCCTTGCTCGACAAGCTCGGCATGCAGCCGATGCGCTGACCTATCTTGCGCTCGCTGCCGCTCGTCGCCGCAAACAACGGGCTTACGTAAATTGCCGCACGATCGCCAGGCCGGCGAACAGGCCCGCGATCGACAGCGCAATCGACAGCAGCACATAGAGCGCCGCCAGGCCCAGTTCCCCGCGCTCGTAGAGCAGCGCGGTGTCGAGCGAAAACGCCGAGAACGTCGTGTAGCCGCCGAGGATCCCGGTGGTCAGAAACAGCCGCCAATGCTGCGGCACTTCGCCCCCGAACGCGAAATAGCCAGCCAGGAGCCCCATCACCAGCGAACCGGTGACATTCTCGGTCAGCGTCGCGTACGGAAACGCGGTGCCGAGCCAGCGCGCCATGACGAGATTGACGCCATGTCGCAACGCCGCCCCGAGGCCACCGCCGAGAAACACGATCAGGAACCCCATGGTCGCTCCTTCATGACTCAGGGCAATGAAAAACCGCCCTGCGGGATAGGCAGCGCCGGCGGAGTAAACAAAAGGAAGCGCCGCGAGCACGGCCGCAGTGATTGCGCCCCTCCCCCTTGCGGGAGAGGGCGCAATCACACGGGGTGTCACCGATCAATGCACCGCCGCGGCGGCGCGCGGCATCAGTGCGCCGGGATGGCGGATCACCTGCCCGGCGAGTTGATGCGCCACGAGCGCCGCTTCGCCGGGCGCCTTGCCCGCAAGTCGCGCCGCGAGGTAGCCGGCGTTGAAGCCATCGCCCGCCGCGGTGGTGTCGACCGGCACGACCACCTCCGGCACCGGAATGAACTCGCGCTGTCCGCCGGCTGCGACCAGCGCGCTGTTCGGGCCGTTCTTCACCACGATCTCTGCGATGCCGAACGCTTGCATGCGTTCGACCGTGGCCTCGGGACTCGGGTCGCCCCACAGCACCGCCTCGTCGTCATAAGTCGGTAGCGCGATGTCGACGCGCTTGAGCGCCTCGAGGAACACCGCGCGGGTGCGCGTGAGATCTCCGCCCCAACCGCGCGGCCGGAAATTGCCATCGAACGCGATCTTGACGCCCTGCTGGCGCGCCATCTCCAGGACGGCGAGGAAGCGGCCGATGCCGTTGTTGGAGTAGAGCGAGAGTGTGATGCCAGTGAAATAGACGAGCTTGGCCTTCAGCAGCGCGTCTGCCACCAGCGCCCAGTTCGGCAGTTCGAACAGGTCGCGCGCGGGCGAGGCCTCCCGCCAGAAATACCGCCGCCGTTTGCCGTCTGCATTGGTATCGATCATGGCGAGCCCCGGCAGGCGGCCGCCGACCCGCAGCATCAGGTTGCCGGTTATGCCCTCGGCCGCAGCCAGCGCCACCAGCGCATCCGAGTAGGGATCGTCCCCGACTGCGGTCGCCAACGCTGAACCGGCGCCGGCGCGCGCCAGATAGACCGCGACGTTGAATGCATCGCCGCCCGACGCGATGCCGAACCGGCCGTCGCCGCCGCGCACGAGTTCGATCAGCGCCTCGCCGACACAGACCACCCGGGGATTCGATTCGCTCATGTTGCCTTCTATCACCCTGCCTGCCGGGAACGCGCAGGGCACCATGATAGTCCGTCACCGGCTTGGCAATTCGTTTGCGCCGGTTCTGCCCGGGCGCTGGCGCTGGACAGCGAGTGACGTTATATTGTAACAAATCGACCCCTTCTAACCTTTGGCCAGGCACCGTGGCGACCCACCACCATCATCCCCATCATCACCATCCCGGCGAAGGCCACCCGCCGGCCTCGATCGCGCCGTCGATTCTGCGCATGTCGGCGTTCGAGCGCCTGGCAATCGCCGCGGTGCTGATCGCCGCATTGTGGGGCGCGGTCCTCTGGGCCATGGCGTAAACGCACGGGTATGACGTGACCGCCGCGCTGAAGTTCTGCGATCTGACGCTGGGCTATGACCGGCATCCTGCCGTGCATCACCTCAATGGCACGATCGATGCCGGCGCGCTGGTCGCGGTGGTCGGCCCGAATGGCGCCGGCAAGTCGACCCTGTTCAAGGGTATCGTCGGCGCGATCAAGCCGCTCGCCGGCCACATCGAACTCGGCGGCGTGCGGGCGCAGGACATCGCATACCTGCCGCAGGCTGCCGAGATCGACCGGTCGTTCCCGATCAACCTGTACGACATGGTGTCGATGGGACTATGGCGCCGGACCGGCGTGTTCGGCGGCATCGGCCGCCAGTCCCGCAACACGGTCGAACAGGCGATCGCGGCCGTCGGCCTCACCGGCTTCGAGGACCGTGCGATCTCGACGCTGTCGGGCGGCCAGACCCAGCGCATGCTGTTTGCCCGGCTGCTACTGCAGGACGCGCGCGTGATCGTGCTCGACGAGCCGTTCAACGCGGTCGACGCCAAGACGTCGGCCGACCTGTTCGACTTGGTGCGGCGCTGGCACGGCGAGCAGCGCACCGTGCTGACCGCGATGCACGACATCGACTTCGTCAAGGCGAATTTCCCGGAGACGCTGCTGCTCGCCCGCGAGCCGGTGGCCTGGGGACGCACGGCAACCGTCCTGACCGCGGAGAATCTGCTCGCCGCGCGCCGCATGTGCGAAGCGTTCGACGAGCGAGCCGGCTTGTGCGCCGCGCCCGTCGCTCACGCCTGATGTGAACATGTACGACCTGTTTATCGCGCCGTTCACCGAGTTCGAGTTCATGCGTCGCGCGCTCGCCGGCACATTCGCGCTCGCGCTCGCCGCAGGCCCGCTCGGCGTCTTTCTGATGCTGCGCCGAATGAGCCTCGTGGGCGACGCCATGGCGCATGCGATCCTTCCCGGCGCCGCAGTGGGATTCCTGCTGTCCGGGCTCAGCCTGTTCGCCATGACGGCGGGCGGGCTGATCGCCGGATTCGTGGTGGCGCTGTTGACCGGCCTCGTTTCGCGCGCGACCGAACTCAAGGAGGACGCCGCGCTCGCGACTTTCTACCTGCTCTCTCTCGCGATCGGGGTCACCATCGTGTCGCTGAAGGGCACGAATATCGACCTTCTCCACGTGCTGTTCGGCAACGTGCTGGCGCTCGACGACCAGACGCTGCTCTTGATCGCCGTCAACGCCACGATCACCCTGGTGGCGCTGGCGCTGATCTACCGCCCGCTGGTGATCGAGTGCGTCGACCCGGGCTTCATGCGCTCGGTCAGCCGCGCGGGCGGGCCCGCCCATCTCGCCTTCCTCGCGTTGGTGGTGATCAACCTGGTGAGCGGCTTCCATGCGCTCGGCACGCTGCTCGCGGTCGGCATCATGATGCTGCCCGCCGCCACTGCCCGGTTCTGGGCGCGCGATATCACCTGGATGATCGTCATCGCGACGATCAGCGGCGCGCTGGCCGGCTGCGCCGGAATGCTGCTGTCGTTCTACACCGGCGTTGCGTCGGGACCGGCGATCATCCTGGTGGCGGGGGCGTTTTACGTTGCGTCCCTGCTGTTCGGCCGCGTCGGCGGGCTGCTGCGGCAGGCATTTCCCGGGCGCCATCTCGAAGCCTGAGAATCCGGTTCGTGCGGAGAGCCCTATGTTGACCAGACGGCAGGCTGTTCTCGGATGCGCATTGGCCGCATTGTTCGCCCTCGCCTCACCCGCCGCGCGGGCGCAAGACAAGATTCAAGACAAGATCAAGGTCATCGCCAGCTTCTCGATCCTTGCGGACCTGGTGCGCAACGTCGGCGGCGACCGCGTCGAGGTCGGAGCGCTGGTCGGCCCTAACGGCAACGCCCACGTCTACGCACCCTCCCCGGCCGACGCCCGTAAGGTGGCGGACGCCAAGGCAGTGTTCGTCAACGCGATGGGCTTCGAAGGCTGGCTCGACCGGCTGGTGAAGGCCTCAGGCACAAAAGCGAGGATCGTCGTCGTCACCAAAGGCGTCGCTCCGCGTGGCCGTAGCGACAGCCACGGTCACGGCCATGACCACGGCCGCACCGACCCGCACGCGTGGCAGTCCGTCGCCAACGCGAAGATTTACGTGGCGAACATTCGCGACGCGTTGATCGCGATCGATCCCACCGGAAAGACAACCTACGAGGCGAATGCCGCGGCCTATCTGGCGAAGCTCGATGCGCTCGAGAAGGAGGTCAAGGAGACGATCGCGAGAATCCCCGCCGACCGCCGCGCCATCATCACCAGCCACGATTCGTTTGGATATTTCGGCGGCGCCTACGGCATCAGCTTTACCGCGCCGCAGGGCGTCTCGACCGAGGCGGAAGCCTCGGCCAAGGACGTCGCCGCGATCATCCGGCAAATCAAGCGCCGGAAGATCACGGCCATCTTCATGGAGAACGTCACCGATCCGCGGCTGCTCAAGCAGATCGCCAACGAGACTGGCGCGAAGATCGGCGGGACGCTCTATTCCGACGCGCTTACCGACGAGAGCGGCGACGCGCCGACCTATATCGACCTGATCCGTCACAACCTGAAGCAGCTCGCCGGCGCGCTCACGAACTGATCGCGCAGTCGAATTGTGCTCTTGGCCTGCGTACGAACGGTCGCGCGCATCGACCGCCCCTTCGCATCAACTAAATCCGCTCAATACCGGCGTCGGCGATTACTTTGTTCCAACGCGCAACATCGGTATTGATGCGGTTCTTGAAATCGTCGGAGCTTCCGCCCTTCGGCTCGCTGCCGAGCGCGCGGATTCGCTCCGCCACCGCCGGCTCGGCGACGAGACCGTTGAGCTCGGAGTTGAGCAGAGTGGCAACGGCGCCGGGGAGATTGGCCGGGCCGACGACACCCATCCAGGAAGTGACGGAGAACCCCGGAAATCCCGCCTCGGCTACGGTCGCAACCTCCGGGAGACTGGAGAAGCGCGTCGCGCCCGTGACACCCACCGCCCGCAACGCACCTGACTTAATCTGCCCGACCAGCGCAATCGGAGGATCGATCAGGAAGTCCAGCCGCTTGCCGAGCAGTTCGGACAGCGCCTGGTTACCGCCCCGGAACGGCACCGCCTGAAGCTTGATTCCGGCAAGCCGCGAAAAGTACTCGATCAGGAGGTGCTGCGGCGACCCCTGCCCTGGCGTGCCTCCGAGCACCGGCGTCGAGCGTTCGCGCGCAGTCTTGATCAAGTCGGGAATCGTGCGGATGGAATGCTCGGGGTGCGTCACCACCACGAACGGGAATTCGATGACTTGGCTGATAATCGTGAAGCTGTCGGTCGCATGATAAGGCAGCGCCTTGTACATCGCGGCCGAGACAGCGTGCCCGCTCGGAATGAAGCCGAGGGTGTAGCCATCGGGCGCCGCGCGCGCGATTTGCGCCGCCGCCAGCGTGGCGGCCGCTCCCGGCCGCGACTCCACCACCACCTGCTGGCCAAGCCGTCGCGTCAGGCCTTCGGCTACGAGCCGCGCGCTGACGTCGACTCCGCCGCCCGGCGCGAGCCCGTGGATCAGCGTGATGTTGCGCTCGGGCCAGGCCGCGCGCGCGATTCCGGGACGAAGCACGGGCGCGGCAACAAGGCCGCCCAGCACCCCACGGCGGGTCACGACGACCATGGCGCTCTCCCTGGATCGGATATCCACCCTGGATAGCGGCTACGTTCTTCTTGAGTAAGTACGCAACTTGCGTAGGTACGAAACGCTAACATGCGGTCCAGAATGCAGCAACACGGCCACGTTTGCTCGACATCGGGGCTTGCGGCGTCAGGTGACGCGAAATCGCTGCCTGAACCACTTCCATCCATCGCAGAGTGCGGCGCACCCGGCCGCTCGCGCGGGATGGCATCGGCGCGAGGATGCATATATAGGTGCGCGAAACTGGAGTTACCTGATGTCGGATAAAGTCCCCGTCACCGTCCTCACCGGCTATCTCGGCGCCGGCAAGACGACCCTGCTCAACCGCATTCTGTCGGAGCCGCACGGCCGCAAGTTCGCCGTCATCGTCAACGAATTCGGCGAAATCGGCATCGACAACGATCTGGTGGTGGGCGCCGACGAGGAAGTGTTCGAGATGAACAACGGCTGCATCTGCTGCACCGTGCGGGGCGACCTCGTGCGCATCATCGATGGGCTGATGCGGCGCAAAGGCAAGTTCGACGCCATCATCGTGGAAACGACCGGGCTCGCCGACCCGGCGCCGGTCGCACAAACCTTTTTCATGGACGAGAACATCGGCCGCAAGACCAAGCTCGACGCGGTGGTCACGGTGGCGGACGCCATGTGGCTGCGCGACCGTCTCAAGGATGCGCCCGAAGCCAAGAACCAGATCGCCTTCGCGGACGTGATCCTGCTCAACAAGACCGACCTCGTCAGCGCCGACGAACTCGGCGAGGTCGAGGCGCGCATCCGCGGCATCAACCCGTATGCCAAACTGCACCGGACCGAGCGCGCGCAGATCGCGATTGACGAGGTGCTCGGGCGCAATGCCTTCGATCTCGACCGGATCCTGGACATCGAGCCGGAATTCCTCGCCGGCGACCACCACGGCCACGATCATCATCACGACCATGACCACGGCCACGGTCATCATCATGAGCACGGCGACGGGCACGGTCACGCGCACGGTGGCTTAAAGCACTACCACGACGAGGAGATGCAGTCGCTCTCGCTCAAGACCGACAAGCCGCTCAATCCGGACAAGTTCTTCCCCTGGGTGCAGGACCTCGTGCAGAAGGAGGGCCCGAGCATCCTCCGCAGCAAGGGCATCCTGTCGTTCAAGGACGACGACGAGCGCTTCGTGTTCCAGGGCGTGCACATGATCCTGGACGGCGACCACCAGCGGCCGTGGAAAGACGGCGAGGAGCGCACCAGCCGCATCGTGTTCATCGGCCGCAACCTGCCGGAGGACAAGATTCGCCAGGGTTTCGAAAGCTGCATTGCGTAGCTACCGGATTGGCTGCTCCTCGGATGAGGGCGTAGGAGCATCATGACCGACACCCGCGACACCATTCCTTCCGTCGTCGAGCGCACGCGGCCCGTAACAGCGGGTGCTCCAGTCGTCGCCGTGCATTTCCTGGGCGAAACGGCAGTCTTCGCACTCGGCGAGGAAACGCTGTTGCTGGTTGCGTCTGACGGCGCCGAGCAGCGCGTGGCGGTGCATGCCGGCGGCATCCTGGCCACCGCCTCGGACGGCCAGCGGATCGTCACCGGCGGCGATGACGGCAAGGTGATGTCGACGACGGCAGGCGGCGAGAACGCCGCGCTCGCGACCGACGCCAAGCGCCGCTGGATCGACCACGTCGCAATCGGTCCGAACGGCGCGGTGGCCTGGTCGGCAGGCAAGCAGGCATTCGTCCGCACCGGGAAGGCCGCCGAGCGCACGTTCGAATTGCCCTCGACCCCCGGCGGCCTCGCGTTCACGCCGAAAGGCCTGCGCCTGGCGATCGCGCACTACAACGGCGTGACGCTATGGTTCCCCAACGCCCAGACCGAGCCCGAGGGGCTTGTCTGGAAGGGTTCGCACCTCGGTGTGACGGTCAGCCCGGACGGAAAGTTCGTGGTGAGCACCATGCAGGAACCGATGCTGCACGGCTGGCGGCTCGCCGACGTCAAGGACATGCGCATGTCCGGCTATTCGGCGCGCGTCCGCTCGCTGGCCTGGACGACGGGCGGGAAATGGCTTGCGACCTCCGGCTCGAACCAGCTGGTGCTGTGGCCGTTCCAGGCCAAAGATGGACCGATGGGCAAGCAGCCTCGCATCGTGGCGCCGACCGAGGTGCAGATCGAGGCCGTCGCCTGTCATCCCAAGCAGGACGTGGTCGCGATCGGCTGCATGGACGGTCTTGTCCTGATCGTGCGCATCGAGGACGGCGCCGAAGTCCTGGCTCGCAGGCCGGCAGGTGCGGCCGTCAGTGCACTGGCCTGGAGCGCCTCCGGCCGCGCGCTGGCGTTCGGCACCGAAGACGGGGATGCTGGCGTGCTCGCATTGAGTTAAGGCTTGCGCCGGCGCGCCGGATCAGTTCTTTGGCGCCGCCTTGGGCGCACTCTTGGGCGTACCCTTTGGTGCGGGCCGGCCCGCCTGATCCAGCGCGTTGTCGGGCAGGCGATTCCACATCTGGCTCCGGCCCAGCAACGCAAAGCCGAGGAAGCCGCGGACCTCGAGCTGCTTGCCGTCGGGACTGAGCCGCATGAGGGCGCGATACACGGTGCCGTCGCGCGGATCCATGATCGTGCCGTTGTCGTAGTTCATTCCTTTGCGCTGCATCCCCTTGATCAGCGCCAGGCCGAGCACCGGAGCGTTGCGCTCCTCGCCCTCGCACTTGTTGCACAGCCACTTCTCGTTCGGATCGTCGCCCGGCTTGGGGAAGATTTTGACGATGTTGCCCTGGTAGACGCCGTTTTTCTCGGTGATGCGGAACCAGCTTTCGGCCTTGCCGGTGTTCTCGTCGACCTGTTCCCACAGGCCAACCGCCGACGGCTCACCCGCCGGCGCAGCAAATACCAGAGAGGCCAGCAATGGCACAGCGACTGCAACAACGGACGCGAACACCATCGGCTTGAAAGATGACAATCGCATTACATTCCTCGCATTGGCGCGGCCCGCAGCATCCGGGCCTTTCCGGGCTTCATGGCGGCGGCTCTATGACCGCAGACTGTGGTGAATTCGCGGTGATATCAGTCAGGTAGGGTGCAACCGACAATGGCGGAAGCCGCCCGACCGAACCGCGCCGATCACGCACGCGCGTCAAATCACGTACTGGCGCAGCGGTGGATAGCCGTTGAAGCCGACGGACGAGTAGGTCGTCGTGTAGGCGCCGGTCGCTTCGATCAACACCTTGTCGCCGATCGCAAGCGTCACCGGCAACGGATATGGATTCTTCTCGTACAGGACGTCCACCGAATCGCAGGTCGGTCCGGCGATGATGCAGGGCGCCATCTCGTCGCGATCCTTGCGGGTACGGATCGGATAGCGGATCGATTCTTCGATCGTCTCGGCGAGACCGTGAAACTTGCCGATGTCGAGATAGACCCAGCGGACCGCGTCCTGCGGCGACCGCCTTGCCACCAGCACCACCTCGGCCTCGATGATCCCAGCATTGCCGACGAGGCCGCGCCCGGGCTCGACAATGGTATTCGGAATCTCATTGCCGAAGTGCTTGCGCAACGCGCGGAAGATCGCCTTGCCGTAGGATTCGAGCTTCGGCGTCTTGCGCACGTACCTGGCCGGGAAACCGCCGCCGAGATTGACCATGGAAAGCGACATGCCGCGCTCGGCGCAGCCGCGGAAGATTACGGCGGTCGCGGCGAGCGCGTGGTCCCAGGCCTCGACGTTGTGCTGCTGCGATCCGACATGGAACGAAATGCCGTACGGCACGAGGCCGCGCCGGTGGGCGTGATCGAGAATATCGACGGCAAATTCCGGATTGCAGCCGAACTTGCGCGACAGCGGCCATTCGGCGCCGGTGCCGTCGCAGTGGATGCGGCAGATCACCCGCGAGCCGGGCGCGGCGCGGGTGATTTTGTCGGCTTCGGCCTCGCAGTCGATGGCATAGAGTGTAACGCCGAGCGCGAAGGCCGTCGCGATCTCGGCCTCCTTCTTGATGGTGTTGCCATACGAGATGCGGTCCGGGGTGACGCCGGTGGCGAGCACAGCCTCGGTCTCGCTCACCGAGGCGACATCGAAGCAGGCGCCGAGATCGGCGAGCAGCCTGAGGATTTCCGGCGCCGGATTGGCTTTCACCGCGTAATAGACGCGGGTATCGGGCAGCGCCTTGGCAAACGACAGATAGTTCTCGCGCACGACGTCGAGGTCGACCACGAGGCAAGGCCCCTCGTCCTTGCGGTGCTTCAGAAATTCACGGATGCGTGCGGTCATTGTCGACCTTGCTCCCTGCTCCGCCGGCTACGTCGAGCCGCCCTTCAGGTGAACCTGCTGTGGTGCTCGCCATTGAACGCGACATGCGTTCATGCGCTGCGCCACGCGATGTCTGCCTTGGTCCGGATCGGGAGCGCCCGCGTCCGCACGGCCGGCAAGGAAGGACAAGCCTTTTCAGTCCAGGCCGGCATTGGCGCCGGCGTTACCAAAAAAGCCCGCTCCGTCGTTGCTTTAAGCCGCGTCCCCCGCTGAGGGCGGAGTGCGCCGGTTTCGCCTCCGGCTGCCGATCGCATCGGCGCTCGCGTGAACGCCTAGCAAGGAAGAGCAGTCAGATCGAACCGCTCTTCGGTAGGCGGCTGTCCGGCCTCTTGTCCGGACCCCACCGATCGGCACGCGGCCACAGGCACGTGCGAAATTGGGCGCGACAAACCAAACGCCAATTGTTCCACGAGTCAACAAGTTTGCACCCGCCGAGCGTTCGCCGCGGCGGGTGCAACTCTGTTCACAATGTGGCGGAGCGTTGTGCCCGAGGCTCGGTCAGCGCCGGGACACAAACTGCCGCTCAGGCGACCAGCACGTTCTTGAACTGCCAGGGGTCGGTCGCGTCCACGTCCTCCGGAAACAGTCCGCCGCGTCCGGCAAGCGGCGTCCAGTCGGTGTAGGCGCCGAACACGTTGCCGAGATACGGCCGCTGGATTTCAAGGCAGCGGCGGAAGTCCATCTCGTCGGCCTCGATGAGACCCCGGTCGGGGTTCTCCAGCATCCAGACGATGCCGGCGAGCACCGCCGAGGTCACCTGCAGCCCGGTCGCGTTCTGATAGGGCGCGAGCTTGCGCGTGTCCTCGATCGAGAGCTGCGAGCCGAACCAGTAGGCGTTCCTGGCGTGGCCGTACAGCAGCACGCCAAGTTCGTCGACGCCGTCGACGATCTCATGCTCGTCGAGAATCTTCCACTTCGGCTGGCGCTGCCAGGCAGCTCCAGCCATTTCGTGCAGCGACAGCACCGCGTCGTCGCACGGGTGATAGGCGTAATGGCAGGTCGGCCGGTAGACGGCCTTGCCGCTCTCGCGCAGCGTGAAGTAGTCGGCGATCGAGATCGACTCGTTGTGCGTCACCAGGAAGCCGTGCTGGGCCTGCGCGGTGGGCGTCCAGGAGCGCACCCGCGTGCCGGCGCCCGGCCGGGTCAGGTAGATCGCAGCGTCGCAGCCGAAGTCGTGGCGATGGCCGATCGCCGGCATGTGCTTCTCGTGCGTGCCCCAACCCAGCTCAGCGGGCTGCAGGCCTTCCGAGCAGAACCCTTCGACCGACCAGGTGTTGACGAAGACGCCGCGCGCCTTCGGATCGCGGGCGCGCTGGGTGTCGCGCTCGGCAATGTGGACGCCCTTGACGCCGACGCGCTGCATCAGGCGGCCCCAGTCCTCGCGGGTCTTGGGCTCCTCGACGGCCACGCCGGTGTCGCGGGCGACGTCGAGCAGCGCCTGCTTGACCATCCAGGACACCATGCCGGGATTCGCCCCGCAGCAGCTGACCGCCGTCACCCCGCCGGGACGGCGGCGGCGCACATCGAGCACGCCCTCGCGCAGCGCATAGTTCGAGCGCTCCGAGATCGAGGCCTTGGCATTGGTGTAGAGGCCGGGCCACGGCTCGCAGACCGTGTCGATGTAGTGGGCGTCGATGTCCTTGCAGAAATCCATCAGCGCGGCCGAGGAGGTGTCGACCGACAGGTTGATGATCATGCCGCGGCCGTGGCCGCCAGTGAGCAGCGGCGTGAGGACTTGCCGGTAGTTCTCCCTGGTGATCGCAACCTTCTCGAAGCGCAGGCCGCGCTCGTCGAGCAGGACCCGGTCGGTGTCGACCGGGTCGATGACGACAAACTTCGAGCGATCAAACCCGAGGTGTCGTTCCAGCAGCGGCAGCACGCCGCGGCCGATGGAGCCGAAGCCGATCATGACGATCGGGCCGGCGAATTGGGCGTGCAGCACGTGGCTCCCGGTCATGCGGGTCAATGCGTTCATATCCGTTACTCCAGGGCAAGGGGGTTACGCCGCGCGGGCAGCAAGGGTGCCGGTCTCGCCGAAGCTGGCGACCAGGGTGGAGAGTGCAGGCCGGGGCAGGCGCCGCCCGGTCGCGCTGACGAGACCGCGCGCGTCCGCAAGCGCGCCGGGCTCGAGTTCGAGCGCGAGGAAACGATCAGCCTCGTAGCGTCCCGGCAGCCAGAGCACGCCGGTCTTCTCAGCCGAGAAGCCGAAGCGGCTGTAGTACGGCGCGTCGCCGACCAGCAGGACGGCCTCGTGGCCGAGCTTGTCGGCGGCACGCAGCGCATGGTCGCATCAGCGCCGCGCCGATGCCGCGGTTCTGGCGGTCGCAGGCGACCGCGAGCGGCCCAAGCAGCAGCGCAGGGCGGTTCGGTCCGGCCGTGATGTTCCACAGCCGGATGGTGCCGACGACGCGCCGGTTTTCGGCCGCGACGAACGACAGTCCGTCCGCCGGCAACCGGCCGTCGCGCAGGCGCTGGGCAGTCTTGGCGGAACGGCCCTCGCCGAACGCCTGATCGAGCAGCGCTTCGCGCGCGACAATGTCGCGGGCGGTCTCCTGACGGATCGTGATCATGGCCATCGCTTCCCCGCCTCGCGAGAGGCGTTGTCATGTCGAATTGATTGACGGGAGGGGAGCCGGCTGAGCCGGCTCCCGGCGACGAGCGGCAAGCCGCTCAGATGTGGTAGGTCTTCAAGCGGCGCGAAGCCGTTGAAGGCGACCGACGCGTAGGTCGCCGTATAGGCGCCGGTCCCTTCGATCAGCACCTTGTCGCCGATCTCAAGGCTCACCGGCAGGTCGTACGGCTTCTTCTCGTACATCACGTCGGCCGAGTCGCAGGTCGGACCGGCCAGCACGCAGGGCGCCACGGGGTCGCCGTCGCGCGGCGTGCGGATCGGGTAGCGGATCGACTCGTCCATCGTCTCGGCGAGACCGCCGAACTTGCCGATGTCGAGGTAGACCCAGCGCACCTCGTCGCTGCTCGCTCTTCTTCGAGACCAGCACGACCTCGGCCTCGATCACGCCGGCATTGCCGACCATGCCGCGGCCCGGCTCGATGATGGTCTCCGGGATGCGGTTGCCGAAGTGCTTGCGCAGCGCCCGGAAGATCGAGCGGCCGTAGCTCTGCACCGCCGGCACCTCCTTGAGGTACCGGGTCGGGAAGCCGCCGCCGAGGTTGACCATCGACAGGTTGATGCCGCGCTCTGCGCAGGCGCGGAAGATCGCCGACGCCGACTTCAGCGCCTCGTCCCAGGCCTGCGTGCGGCGCTGCTGCGAGCCGACGTGGAACGACACGCCGTAGGCCTCGAGCCCGAGCCGGTGCGCGTGCTCCAGCACGTCGACCGCCATCTCCGGGTCGCAGCCGAACTTGCGCGACAGCGGCCATTCGGCGCCGACGCAGTCGAACAGGAAGCGGCAGAACACCTTGGCGCCCGGCGCCGCGCGCGCGATCTTCTCGACCTCGGCCTTGCAGTCGACGGCGAACAGCCGCACGCCGAGCGCGTAGGCGCGCGCGATGTCGCGCTCCTTCTTGATCGTGTTGCCGAACGAGATGCGGTTCGGCCGTGCGCGCCGGCCGCGAGCACCATCTCGATCTCGGCGACCGAGGCGGTGTCGAAGCAGGAGCCGAGCGAGACCAGCAGGCGCAGCAGCTCCGGCGCCGGGTTCGCCTTCACGGCATAGAACACCCGGCTGTCCGGGCAGCGCCCTGGCAAAGGTCTGGTAGTTGTCGCGCACGACGTCGAGGTCGACGACGAGGCAGGGCCCGTCTTCGCGGCGGTTGCGCAGGAATTCCTGGATGCGCTCGGTCATCGGCGCTCTCCTCACCCAAGGTTCAATGAGCGGCAAGCCGCCCAGGTTGAAGTTCAGGCGGATAACCGCCCGGCGTCAGCGGGTGAGGAGGCTGCGCGTTGCCGTGCGATGGAGACACGACCGACGCGAAGGGCTCTTCACCCGACGATGCTGCCTTGGATTGGAGCGGGAGAACCCGTTCCGCACGGCCGGCAAAGATGGACAAGCCTCTTCGGTGTCGACCTTTGGAGGGTCGACGAGACCAAAGAAGCCCGCTCCGTCGTTGCTTTAAGCCGCGTCCCCCGTTGAGCGCGGGGTACGCCGGTTTCGCCTCCGGCTGCCGGTCACGGTTCTGAGAAAAGACCCCCTGATCTTTCTCAGGCAGCTGTCCGGCCTCTTGTCCGGATGCCCACCGACCGACACACGGCCACAGGCACGTGCGAATTTGGGCAAGGACGCACTTATGCGCGACTCGCCTTCAATGCAAGAAAAACTTTTAGCAACGTCGCCATCAAATGGCGACATTTCGTCGGGGTGACTACGGAATTGCTAACGATGCGCGCAGCCGATGCGTTCAGCGGCGCGATGTGAAGGGCTCGATGCTCTGCGCGTGCCGCATGAACGCGACCATGACGGCGATGCCGCAGATGAAGAAGACGGCCTGCGCGATATGCACGCCGTACGGCCCGAGATTGAACAGGCTGCCAACCGCCCAGCCGCCGGCGAAAGCCGCGCCGAACACTTCGGCGCCGATCAGGATCGCCGCGCTGATCACCGTCGACACGTTCCGCCACAGGATGCGGCGGCTGCCGGACTGGCTGGACGAACTGCTCATGACATCTCCATTGGCCGCCGACCTAGCCTAAAACCTGCGGCCGGATCAAGGCCAAGCGCTTCCCTCGCCTAGCAGCGCGGAGCGGGAAGCGGCCTCCGAAACCGCCTAAGCCGCGTCGCGGCTGGCTTTGGCGTCGAGCAGCCCGGCCTCGATTAGCGCGGCGCGTATGCGCTCTATCTCGGCGCGGGAGAGCTTCACCAGCGGCGGGCGGACCACCGCGCGGGGCAGCCGGCCGAGCAGCACCAGCGCTTCTTTCATGCGGTTGTGCATGTCGACCCAGGGGTCGGCATAGAACACCCGGGCGGTCGGCTGGATGCGGTCGTTGAGGCGCCTGGCTTCGGCGAGGTCGTTGGCCTGCACCGCGCGGAAGAGCCGCGCCTGCAGGTCGGCGATCACGCTACCCGAGCCCGAGAGCAGCCCGTTGCAGCCGACCACCAGCGAGGAGAATAGCCAGGCCGAGTGGGTCGTCAGCACGTTCACCGGCCTCGGCAGGTGCTGCAGCGTCCGGATGTGCATCTCGTGCTGCGGTACGTTGCCGGCCCAGTCCTTGATCGCCCGGATCGACGGTACCTGGTCGACCATCTTGAGCAGCGTGTCGCGCGGATAGCCCTGCCCGGTCGCCAGCGGATACTGGAACACGATGATCGGCAGGTCGGTGGCGTCGGCGATCCGCTTGAAGTGCGCCAGCGCCATCTCGGGGGACTGGCCGAGCGTGAACGGCGCCGGCGGGAAGACGAGCAGCGCCGAGGCGCCGCCATCGGCCGCCATGCGGGCGATCCGGGCCGCCTCCAGGCTGCCGTCGGCCCAGACGCCGTTGACGATCGGCAGCTTGCCGCCGATCTCGTCCTGCGTGACGTCGAGCACGCGGCGCTGCTCATCGAACGTGCAGGAGGCGACCTCGGTCGAGTGGGCGTTGATGGTGAGGGCCGAGACGCCCTCGATCGCCGCCACGTCGCGCAAATGGCTGCGGAAGCTCTTCTCGTCGATCGAGAGATCGTCGTGGAACGGCAGCAGCACGGCCGGGATGACGCCTTGCGGAACAAACGTGGCGTGACGGGGCATGAACGGTCTCCAAGGAACGGTCGTCTTATAGCATCTCGGGCGGCCCGGCGCTCTACTTGTTGGTCAGGCGGATGCCGCCATGGCGGCCCAGATGCGCGCAATCCTCGTCGGTCTTGAGGCCCGCTGCGCGGATGCCGTGAGCCGCCAGTTCCTCGTCGCGATCCTCGGTGTCGCCGGTGACGCCGACCGCGCCGATCACCGCGCCATCCTTGTCGCGAATCTGCATGCCGCCGCCCTCGGGGAAGATCTGGTCGTCGGTCGCGCTCAGGAGATAGCGCATGAAGATCGGCTTCTCGCCGGCGCGGACCCGCACGAGGCTCGACGAGCGGCCCATGGCGAGCGCCGCGTAGGCTTTGCCGAACGCCATCTCGAACCGGATCATCGAGGAGCCGTCCTCCTTCTTGAACGCCTTCACCTTGCAGCCGGGCTCGACCACGATCACGGAGAGCGGCCGCAGGTTGAGCTCCGCCCCGCGCTTGAAGATGGCGTCGATGATCTGCTCGGCGTGGGCGAGGGTGACGATGCTCATGGTCTCTCCGTGGGGTCGTACGCGTGTCGGGCCGGCACCATAAGGCCCGCCGGAAAGAAACGAAACGCGTTGGCCATTAGGAATTTGCAAGCCTCGTTCCCACGCGAAATCCTTGCATCCTTGGCCCATAAAATTCCGGCCTCGGCAGCGTTAACGGAGCGAGGTCTCATCATGACCGACATCACCCGGCGAAACGTGCTCAGCGTTGCGGCAGCGGGCGGCCTGGTAGCGGCCGCCGGGCAGGAGGCCAACGCGGATGGCCAGCCGTCCTGGGGGCCGACGCCACCGGTTCTCGCCGGCAAGGAACTGCCGTCGTTCCGCTATCCGCTGGGCGCCAAGACCGCCAAGACCTGGACCGGCGGCTGGGCGAAGGAGGCCACCGTCGCCGAATTCCCGGTATCCGAGAAGCTTGCCGGCGTGCTGATGCAGCTCACGCCCGGCGGCCTGCGGGAATTGCACTGGCACGCCAACGCGGCCGAATGGGCCTATGTGCTCAAGGGCCAATGCCGGGTCACGACCATCGATCCGGCGGCCCGCTCCGAGATCGTCGACTTCGGCCCGGGCGACGTCTGGTACTTCCCGCGCGGCCACGGCCATTCGATCGAGGGCATCGGACGCGAGGACTGCCTGTTCGTCCTCGTTTTCGACAACGGCTTCTTCTCCGAGTTCGGCACCTTCAGCATCAGCGACTGGCTCGGCCATACGCCGCCGGAGGTGCTGGCGAAGACGTTCGGCGTGCCAGCGCGCACCTTTGCGGACTTCCCGAAGAGCGAGGTCTATATCGCGCAGGGGCCGGTGCCGCCGGCTCTACCGGCCGATCCCGCGCCCGGATCGATCAAGGAAAGCGTGCTGACGCACCGTTACCGGCTTCTGGCGCAAAAACCCGACACCTATCCGGAAGGCACGATCCGGCTGGTGTCGCAGCGCGAATTTCCAATCTCCGAGACGATCACGGGCGCCTACATGCGCATCAAGCCGGGCGCGCTCCGCGAGTTGCATTGGCATCCCAATGCCGACGAGTGGCAGTACTACATTTCCGGCCGCGCCCGTCTCGGCGTGTTCGGCTCCAATGGCCGAGCCCGCACCGAAGAGATGAGCGCCGGTGATGTCGGCTATGTGCCGCAGGGCTACGGCCATTACATCGAGAACGCCGGCACCGACGACCTTGAGCTCCTGGTCGTGCTCAACAACGGCACCTACGAGTCGGTTTCGCTGACCGCCTGGATCGCCGCCAACCCGCATCTCCTGCTCGCCACCAACTTCAAGGTACCGCCGGCGACCTTCGCCAATTTCCCCAAGGACCCGCGCTTCATGCCCTGACGAGGCGGGAGGAGAATTTCGGCTGCGGGCCGGCCATTCTCGGCCTATATGTCGGCCATGACACAACAGCCCTCCTCCGCCTCCATCGCCCCCTTGGAAAATCCCCTGCTCGCGCCGGAATGGACAAGTCCGTTCGGCGTCCCGCCCTTCGGCGAGATCGTCCCCGCGCAATTCCGCCCGGCCTTCGAGCAGGCGTTCGCCGCGCATTCCGCCGAGGTCGCGGCGATCGCAGCCGATCCGGCCGAGCCAACCTTCGCCAACACCATCGCGGCAATGGAGTTGAGCGGCGAAACCCTGAGCCGGGTGGCGAGTGTGTTCTACCTGCTCACCGGCGCCAATACGAACGACGCGATCCAGGCCATCGAGCGCGAGATCGCGCCGCTTATCGGCGCGGCACTGGGACAGCATCTATCTCAACGGCGCGCTGTTCCGCCGGATCGAGGCGCTGCACGACCGGCGCGACCTCATCGGCCTGACGCCGGAGCAGCGGCGCGTGCTGGAGCGCTACTACGTCAGCTTCAAGCGCGCCGGCGCCGCACTCGATGCCGACGCCAAGGCGCAGCTGGCCGCGATCAACGAACGGCTCGCGACGCTCGGCACGACATTCAGCCAGAACGTGCTCGCCGACGAGCAGAGCTTCACGCTGGAGCTTGACGGTGAAGTCAGATCTCGCTGGGCTGCCGGACTTCCTGCGCGCGGCGCTTCGCGCCGACGCCGAGGAACGCGGCCTCAAGGGCAAGTACGTCGTCACGCTCGGGCGTTCGAGCGTCGAGCCGTTCCTGCAATTCTCATCGCGCCGCGATCTGCGCGAAAAGGCGTTCAAGGCCTGGATCGCGCGCGGCGACGGCAATGGCGCGACCGACAACAAGGCGATCATCGCCGAGATGGTGGCGCTGCGCACCGAGCGGGCGCGGCTCCTGGGCTACGACACCTTCGCCCATTTCCGCCTCGACGACGCCATGGCGAAGACGCCGCAGGCGGTGCGCACCCTGCTCGAACGCGTCTGGGAGCCGGCGCGCGGCCGCGCGCTCGCCGACCGCGACGCCATGCAGGCGATGATCCAGGCCGAGGGCCACAACTTCGCGCTCGCGCCATGGGACTGGCGCTATTACGCCGAGAAGCTGCGCAAGGCGCGCTTCGACGTCGACGAGGCGGCGATCAAGCCGTACTTCCAGCTCGACCGCATCATCGAGGCCGCCTTCTACACCGCGAACCGGCTGTTCGGCCTGACCTTCAAGCCGCTCACCGGCATCCCGATCTGGCACGCCGGACGTGCGGGTCTGGGAGGTGCGCGGCCGCCGATGGCCGCCACATGCGGGCTGTTCTTCGGCGACTATTTCGCGCGGCCGTCGAAGCACAGCGGCGCCTGGATGACGACCATGCGCGACCAGGAAAAGCTCCGGGCCGATATCCGCCCGCTGGTCATCAACGTGATGAACTTCAACAAGGGCGCCGAGGCGAGCCGACGCTGCTGTCGTTCGACGACGCCCGCACGCTGTTCCACGAATTCGGCCATGCGCTGCACGGGCTCCTGTCCGACGTCACCTATCCGATGATCTCCGGCACCAGCGTGCTGACCGACTGGGTGGAGCTGCCGTCGCAGCTCTACGAGCACTGGCTGGAGCGGCCGGAGATCCTCCGGCAGTTCGCCGTGCACTACCGCACCGGCGAGCCGATGCCCGAGGAATTGCTGCGACAGCTCCTGGTGGCGCGCACCTTCAACCAGGGCTTCGCGACGGTGGAATATGTCGCCTCCGCGCTGGTCGATCTCGACGTCCATCTGCAGCCGATCGCCAAGGACTTCGACATCAACGCGCTTCGAGCAGGCCTCGCTCGAGCGCATCGGCATGCCGGCCGAGATCGTGATGCGCCACCGCCCGACGCATTTCGGGCACGTGTTCTCCGGCGGCGGCTATGCCTCGGCCTATTACAGCTACATGTGGTCGGAGGTGCTGGACGCCGACGCCTTCGCGGCGTTCGAGGAGACCGGCGACATCTTCGATCCGGCGACCGCCAAGAAGCTGCACGACAACGTCTATGCGCCGGCGGCTCGCGCGATCCGGCCGAGCTCTACACCGCCTTCCGCGGCCGCCTGCCGACGGCCCGACGCGCTGCTGAAGCGCACGCGGCGGGCTTCGGTGTCATTGCCGGGCTGACCTGGATCAACGGTCGTTTCGAGGGCTGTGCACCGCTCGCGCTCACCTGCGTGCCGCCCATGGACCTCCACACCGCCGGACATCGCCAGGGCGTCGTCTGCGCGCCGCATGCACGCCGCCGTCGAAGCCGGGCGCGCGATGCTGGCCGAGGGCGGCAACGCGCTCGAGGCCATGGTGGCGATGGCGGCGACGATCGCCGCCGTCTATCCGCACATGAACCACATCGGCGGCGACGGCTTCTGGCTCGTGCGCGAGCCGTCCGGCCGCGTGCGCGCGCTGCATGGCCGCGGGCCGCGCCGGCGCCAATGCGCGACGCGAGCTTTATCGCGAGCATGAGACGATTCCGCCGCGCGGGCCGCTCGCGGCGCTGACGGTGCCCGGCGCGATCGCCGGCTGGATCGCTGGCGCTCGAAGCCGCCCGGGCGCACGGCGGGCGGCTGCCGCTCGGCGATCTGCTCGGCGCCGGCGATCCGCGCACGCGCACGGAAGGCTATACGGTCACCCGCAGCCAGGCGCGGCTCACGGCCGAGAAGCTTGCCGAGCTCGAAGGACGTCCCGGGCTTCGCGCAGACGTTTCTGGTCGACGGCAAGCCGCCCGACAGCCGGCGCGACGCTGAAGCAGACCGGCGCTCGCCGCGTACGCTCGACCATCTCGCGCATGCCGGGCTCGACGACTTCTATCGCGGCGACGTCGGGCGCGAGATCGCCGCCGATCTCGATCGCATCGGCAGCCCGGTGACGCGCGCCGATCTCGAAGCGCTGCCGGCCGATGCTCGCCGAGCCGCTGTCGGTCGCGCTCGACGCCGGCACGCTGTTCAACACGCCGCCGCCGACGCAGGGCCTCGCCTCGCTGATGATCCTCGGCGCTGTTCGAGCGGCTGCGCGTCACCGAGGCCGAGAGCTTCGATCACGTTCACGGCCTCGTCGAGGCGACCAAGCGTGCGTTCCGCGTGCGCGACCGCGTCGTCACCGATCCGGCCGCATCTGCCGCAACCGCTCGACCGCTATCTCGAAGGCCGAGTTTCTCGACGCGCGAGGCGCGCGAAGATCGACCGCCGCAAGGCCGCGCCATGGCCGCGCACCCTATGGCGAAGGCGACACGGTCTGGATGGGCGCGGCCGACGCCTCGGGCCTGGTCGTGTCCTACATCCAGTCGCTCTACTGGGAGTTCGGCTCGGGCGTGGTGCTGCCGGCGCACCGGCGTGCTGATGCAGAACCGCGGCGCGAGCTTCTCGCTCGATCCGGGCGCGCTCAACGCGCTGGCGCCGGGCCGGCTGCCGTTCCACACCCTCAATCCGGCGCTCGCGGTGCTGAACGACGGCCGCGTGATGGCCTACGGCACCATGGGCGGCGACGGCCAGCCGCAGACCCAGGCGACGCTGTTCACGCGCCACGTGCTGTTCCGCCAGCCGCTCGACCGGGCGATCGATGCGCCGCGCTGGCTGCTCGGCCGCACCTGGGGCTCGACGCACACCAACCTGCGCCTGGAATCGCGCTTCGACGGCAACCTGGTCGACCGACTGCTCGCCGCCGGCCACGACGTCGAGGTGCTGGCGGAACCCTATTCCGACCTGATGGGCCACGCCGGCGCGGTGGTGCTGCATCCGGACGGCACGCTGGAAGGCGCTCACGATCCGCGCGCCGACGGTGGCGCCGCTGGCGTCTGACGCCGGAAACCCCGTCAACAAGGCGTCATCTGACGGGTCTGTGCCTCCATTCCGCCGCACTCCGTGATATCGTCCGGCCAACATTTTCCTGGCACCCTGGCGATCCCATGAACCTCCGTCTTTCCGCGCTGCTGCGTTGCATGTCTGACCGTGCTTGCGATCGCGAGCGGTCCCGCCGCCGCTCATCCGCACGTCTGGGTGACCGTCAAGAGCGAGCTGGTTTACGCTCCCGACGGCACGCTGACCGGCGTGCGCCACGCCTGGACCTTCGACGACATGTTCTCGACCTTCGCCACCCAGGGCCTCGAGGCGAAGAAGAAGGGCGAGTTCACGCGCGAGGAACTCGCGCCGCTCGCCGAGGTCAATGTCACGTCGCTCAAGGAGTACGATTTCTTCACCAACGCGACGGCGAATGGCCAGAAAGTCGAATTCAACGAGCCGCTCGAAGGCTACTATCTGGTGTTCGATCCCAAGGAGACCGAGCTGACGCTGCACTTCACGTTGCCGCTCAAGGCGCCGGTGAAGACCAAGGACGTCAACATCGAGGTCTTCGACCGCGAATATTTCGTCGACTTCAGCTTCGCCGAAAAGGATCCGGTCAAGCTCGTCGGCGCGCCAGCGCAGTGCAAGCTCTCGATCGGCAAACCGCAGGAAATGGGCGCCGCGCTGTCGCAGCGCCTGAGCCAGCTCGGGCCGAACCAGCGCGACCCGTCTTTGACCATCGGTTCCGAATTCGCCAACAAGATTTTCGGTGACATGTCCGTGAATTCCGCCACCGGCGGACGGCTGCTCCTGCATCTCGCGATCGCCGTCGCGGCGGTGGCAGGCATTCTGCTGATCGCCGGCGCGCTGGAAACAGCTTTGGCGCAGGCCGGACCATTCGGCGTCGGCACGCCGCGCGCGCAGTCGGCGCCGCCGCAGTCGAGCGGCGTGATCGGCTGGATCCTGCCAAGCAGGCGGAATTCTACCGCAGTTCTCCGGCCTGATCCGCGCCGCCAAGACCGACGGCAGCGCGGCCTGGAGCCTGTTCGGGCTGTCGTTTCTTTATGGCGTCTTTCACGCCGCCGGTCCCGGCCACGGCAAGGCGGTGATCTCGTCCTACATGATCGCCAATGAGGAGACCTGGCGGCGCGGCGTCGTGTTGTCGTTCGCGTCGGCGTTGCTGCAGGCGCTGGTCGCGGTGGTGTTCGTCGGCATCGCGGCGGCGCTGCTCAACGCCACGGCGGCGACGATGAAAACCGCGGTCGACTGGATCGAGATCGTCAGCTACGCGCTGATCATGCTGATCGGCGTGCGGCTCGTGTGGGTGAAGGGACGCGCCCTGATCGCCGAAGCACACCGACTGCATAGTCCCAAGACCGTCGGCGCGGCGGCGACGCCAGCCCACCAGCGCACGACCATCACCACGGGCATGCGCACCACGGCGCGGACGCTCACGGGCACCATGATCATGGCCACCAAGACCACGCGCACCATGGCCATGCGCACGACCACGCCCACACCAACCACAATCACGCCCACAACGATCACGCCCACGATCATCACGGTCACGACCACGCGCACCATCACCACGATCACGGCGACGACGCCTCGGCCTGGGGTCACGCGCATGCGCCGGAGCCGGAGGAACTTGCCGGACCGGGCGGCTGGAAGCGGGGATTGTCGGCGATCGTCGCGGTCGGGCTGCGGCCTTGCTCCGGCGCGATCCTGGTGCTGGTGTTCGCGCTCGCGCAGGGCCTGTTCTGGGCCGGCGTCGTATCGACATTTATCATGGGACTCGGCACCGCCATCACGGTCGCGGTCATCGCCACGATTGCGGTCGAGTGCGAAGGCCCTGGCCGGGCGGTTCGCCAATACCCGCTCGGGATACGGCATGCTGGCGATGCGCGGCATCGAAGTCGGCGCCGCGCTGGTCATCGTGGCGTTCGGCGCGCTTCTGCTCAGCGGCTATATCGCGAGCGAACGATTGCTCTGAGTTCGAGTTCGTCAGCGGTCGAGATCACGGGCCGCTTTTACCCGGCGTCAGCCGGCGAAATCCTGCGGCTTGAGTTCGATCGGCTCGCCGTGCGGGGTGCGGTCGGCGGCGCGGTCCCAGGCGTCGTGGTAGCGCGCCAGCATCTGCGCATTGGTCACGCCCTTCTCGGCGACCAATCGTTCCAGCGTCCTGAGCCAATGGTGATAATAGGTCTCGCCGGTGTCGGGATCGCCCGCAGCCTGAGCGCGCTTGATCTCGTCGGCCAGCGTCGCCGCCCATTCGGGCCAGGTGAACAGTCCGCGCTCATGCAGCGCCAGCGCCATCGCGAACGCCTGCGCCTCCCAAGGCTCGCGGAACACTGGCCCTTCGGCGTCGCGCGGAATGCTCGCGACCGCATCGGTCGCACGGAGCGCGGCCGCGGGATCGATCGTCGCCATGTCAGGCCGGCTCCAGGTAGGGTTCGAAGGCTTCGATCGACACGGTGAGCGAAGGGTCCGAATCCTCGCCCCACAATTCGCGCCCGTCGAACACCACAGTGTAGAGCCACTGCGGGCTTTCGCCCTCCCCGGCCGCGACGGTGTCGGGATAGACGTGGCAGCCGCGCACCTGCTCGACCACGCCGTGCTTACCACGCGCATAGCGCGGCAGCCGGGTGTGCCCGACGGGTGGATGTTCTTGGTGCGCACGCGGTCGCCGACCTTGAAGCCCGGCGGCACGTTGGTCGGCCGGCCGTACTTGTTGCGGTTGAGCGCCGGCTCGATGTTGTCGGCCGTCATCTTGCGCTTGACTGGCGGGCCCTGCCGCAGCGCGTGTCCTTCCTTCAACTCGTCGGTGCCGACGAGGCCGTGCTCGATCAGCATGTTCTCTAGCCGCACAAACCATTTCTTGTAGTAGGACGCCGTCAGATAGAACAAGGGCGGAAACTGTTCGATCGCGTAGCGCGTCTGGTCGATCGTCCACAGGCCGGCGTAGCCCATCATGCGGTTGAGCGCGAGCGCGCGGCCTTCCCACGGCGCATGAAACACCGGCTCGTTCGGCTCGGGCTCGACCTTGCCGAAGCCCTGCATTCCTCCCATGTCGTGGATGCCATCCATCAGGTCATCTCCGCTCTCGAAGGTTCGTGCGCGGCCATCCAGGCCGCCAGCGCGGGCGCCGCTTGTTCGGCCGCACGAAGCTGGCGGAGCGCGACCCGAACGTTGGTCCGCGCAAAGCGATTGTTGGTGACCGATACGACCGACGGGCTCTCGCCGGCGACGATCGCCGCGAGCACGCGCTGCTTGAGCGCGATCTGGTCCGGATCGCCGAACATCCGCAGCATGCGCTGGAACGCATCGTGGCGGGCGGGATCGAACGGGCGCGGCTCGCCGAGCGCATCCTTGGCGGGGTGCGGGGGATAAACGTGAGCGCACGGGACGAGGCCGTCCGGAATCGGCTCGGTGGCCGCATGGGTGCGCCGATGCTTCAGCAGGTCGGGCAGCACATGCGTATGCGGACCTTGCGGGCTTCGTCCGTCATGCGGCGGGATCGGCTGACAAACCTCGATGCGTCCCAGCCGGCTGATGAAAACCCGGTGCGGGCTGTTGGCGAGGATGACGCTCATCGCCGGATTGCCGGGCGCAAGGACCGGCGCCCCGCAATGCGCGCGAAGCTGCGCCGCAATCTGCGGATCGGACACGCGCACGCAGACGTCGACCTGCAGCGCGCCGATGCCGAGGTCGAACAGCGCCGCCTCGCGATCGGCCGCGCGCAGCGCCCCTGCATCCGGCCCGATATCGGTCAGTACCGCACGCCGGTTCATCGCACAGCGGTCCGCCGGCAGGCAGAGCGCGATTCGATGGTTCCAGCTGTCCTTGGTGGTGGTCTCGAACGCGATCAGCCGCACGTCCGGCCGAAGCTCGATGCGCACGCCGCCGCGCGCCGTCGCAGCCGCGAGTGTGCGACCGTCGCACGCGAGTTCGACCGGCTCGTCCGGATCGCGCGCGAACTCGGCGATGGCGCCGAAGGTACCTAGGCTCCATTGCGTCTCGCCGTCCACGATCTGGCCGGTGAGAAATGCGGAGATTGTCGCAAGCTCGCTCATGGGTCAGCGTGCGACCGAACCCGGATCCTTGGCGAGGCCGGTGCCGATCATCGCGTCGCGCGTCACCAGTTCGGCGAGCTTCTCCTCGCTCCAGCCTTCGGTGCCGGCCGGCCGCATCGGCAGGACGATGAAGCGCGTCTCGGCGGTCGAATCCCAGACCCGGATCTTCGTGCCCTCCGGCAGCGTGACGCCGAAATCGGCGAGCACGCCGCGCGGATCGTTGACCGCCCGCGAGCGATAGGGCGCCGCCTTGTACCAGACCGGCGGCAGGCCGAGCATTTCCCACGGATAGCAGGAGCACAGCGTGCAGACGATCATGTTGTGAGTCTGCGGCGTGTTCTCGACCGCGATCAGGTGATCGCCGACGCGGCTGACGTGGCCGTATTTGGCGATCGCCGCCGAGGCATCTTCGAGCAGCGCCTGCTTGAAGGCCGGGTCGCTCCAGGCCTTGGCGATGACCAGCGCGCCGTTGTGCGGACCGATCTTGGTCTCGTAGGCCTCGATGATGCGGTCGATGCGCCGCAGGATCGATATAGCCCTTCTCGGTGAGGACCGTTTCCAGCGCCCGCACCCGCAGCTGCATCTCGGAGAGTTCCGAGCCGTGGTCGTGGTCATGATCATGATCGTGATCGTGGTCATGATCATGATGATGGTGAGGATGGTCGTGATCGGGGCCAGCCATGGGAACCTTCGGTGCCAGACGTCAGTGCATTGTGCGACGGTCCGCGAAAGCGGATGATCCAGTATCCTCCCCTGCGGGGGACCTGACAAGAAGCTCACCGGAAGATGACCGAGTTCGCTGACCTGATCGCCGACTGGATCGATCGCCTGATCGCGGCGATCGGCCGCGCCGTCAGCCTGGCTCGCGCTGCTCATCGTGCTGGTGCAGTTCGCCGTGGTGCTGCTGCGCTACGCGTTCGGCATCGGCTCGCATCTGGCTCTCGGAATCGATCATCTACGGCCACGCCACCATGTTCATGCTGGCGGCGGCCTGGACGCTGCAGGCCGGCGGGCATGTGCGGGTCGACATCTTCTATGCCGACGCCTCGCCGCCGGACCAAGGCGATGGTCGACCTGCTCGGCGCGCTGCTTCTGCTGCTGCCGTTCGTTGCAGTCATCCTCTGGTTCGCGCTGCCCTATGTGGCGCGCTCCTGGGCGATGCTCGAGCGCTCGCGCGAGACCAGCGGCCTGCCGTTCGTCTTTCTGCTCAAGACCGTGATCCCGCTGTTCGCGGTGCTGCTGGCCTGCAGGGCATCTCGCAGGCGATCCGCGCCGCACGCGTGCTCCGGCACGCGCACGTGGCGCCCGAACGGCGGGGCGCTGATGCGCCTCGCCGAAACCCTCGCCGTCCTGATGGTGGTGGCGGTCTGCGTCCGCTGCTGGCCGGCTATCCGGTCGCGCTCACGCTCGGCGGCGTGTCGCTCGCCTTCGCGGTCATCGGCCACCTCACCGGGGTGATGAACATCAGCCTGCTCGGCGCGCTGCCGCAGCGCGTCTTCGGCGTGATGACCAACGAGGTGCTGCTCGCGATCCCGCTGTTCATCTTCATGGGCGTGATGCTGGAACGTTCGCGGATCGCCGAGGAACTGCTCGAGACCATGGGCCGGCTGTTCGGCTCGCTGACGCGGCGGCCTCGCCATCTGCGGTCGCTGATCGTCGGCGTCGCTGCTGGCCGCCGCCAAGGGCGTCGTCGGCGCCACCACGGTGACGATGGGCCTGATCGTGCTGCCGACGATGCTGCGCCACGGCTACGACCCGCGGCTCGCCGCCGGCACGGTGGCCGCGACCGCGACGCTCGCGCAGATCTTTCCGCCCGCGACCGTGCTGGTGCTGCTCGGCGACCAGCTCGAGCAACGCCTACCAGTCGGCGCAACTGTCGCAGGGCATCTTCGCGCCGAATTCCGTCACCGTCGCGCGACCTGTTCGCCGGCGCGATCGTGCCGGGCTTCGCGCTGGTCGCGCTCTACATGCTCTACCTGATCGGCATGGCGGTGTTCTGGCCGAAGACATCGCCGGCCGTCCCGCCCGACCCCGGCGGCACCGCACGGATTCGCGCTCGTCGCGCGGCTGGTCGCAGGTGCTGGTCGCGCCGATGCTGCTGATCGTCGCCGTGCTCGGCTCGATCCTCGGCGGCCTCGCCACGCCGACCGAAGCGGCCTCGGTCGGCGCGGTCGGCGCGATCCTGCTCGCGCTGATCAAGCTGCGCTCCGCCGAGCTTCGCCGCCGTGCTCGTGCCGGTCATCGTGCAGCACCGCGCAGATCACCAGCATGATCTTCGTGATCCTGATCGGCGCGACACTGTTCAGCCTGGTGTTCCGCGGGCTCGGCGGCGACGACCTGGTGCATCGCGCGCTCGGCGATCTGCCGGGCGGCCCGGCGGGCGCGATCCTGGTGGTGATGGTCGGCGATGTTCCTGCTCGGCTTCGTGATGGACGCCTTCGAGATCATCTTCGTGGTGGTGCCGATCGTGGCGCCGCCGCTGCTCAAGATGCCGGGCGTCGATCCGGTCTGGCTCGGCATCATGATGGCGGTGAACCTGCAGACCTCCTACATGCATCCCGCCGCTCGGCCCGACGCTGTTCTTCCTGCGCGGCGTCGCGCCGCCGGAGATCACCACGCGGCACATCTATGTCGGGGTCATCCCGTTCGTGCTGATCCAGCTTCTGGCGCTGGTCGTGCTGTGGTTCGTGCCGGGGCTTGCGACCTGGCTGCCGCATAAGCTTTATGGGAGTTGACGGTCTCCCCGTCATTCCGGAAGCCGCGAAGCGGCTGTCCGGAATCCATTGACGTTAGCTGAAGTGTGGATTCCGGCTCCTCGCTGCGCTCGGCCCCGGAATGACGTGAGAGACAAGCAATGCCCCACACAACCGATCTATTCGATCTCACCGGCCGGGTCGCGCTCGTCACCGGCGCGTCGAGCGGGCTCGGCGTCGCGCTTCGCCGAGGTGCTGGCCGCGAACGGCGCCGCGGTCGCGCTGGTGGCGCGCCGTGCCGACCGGCTCGCCGACGTGAAGGCGCGGATCGAGGCCGCGGGCGGCCGCGCGCTCGCGATCGAGGCCGACGTGCTCGACCGGCCGCAGATGGTGCGTGCCTTCGACGAAGCCGAGACAGCGTTCGGCACCGTCACGATCCTGGTCAACAACGCCGGCGTCGCGCACTCCGACCCGCGCAGTCGAACTCAGCGACGAGGAGTGGCGGCGCGTCGTCGCCACCAATCTCGACGCCGTGTTCTACTGGGCGCAGGAGGCGGCGCGCCGCATGCTGGCGGCCAAGACGCACGGGCGCCATCGTCAACATCGCCTCGGTGCTCGGCTTTCGCGTGTCCAAGGGCACGGTCGCCTACGCCACCGCCAAGGCCGGCGTGATCCAGCTCACCAAGGCGCTCGGCCTCGAGCTCGCGTTTCAGGGGCATCCGCGTCAATGCCATCGCGCCGGGCTGGATCGTGACCGACCTGAACCGCGAGTTCCTGCTGAGCGAGCACGGCGCCGCGATCAAGCGCGACATCCCGGTCGGCCGCTTCGGCGAGGAGCGCGATCTCGACGGCGCGCTGCTGCTGCTCGCGTCGGACGCCGGCCGCTTCATGGCCGGCACCACCATCGTGGTCGACGGCGGGCAGGTGGTGGCGATCAGGGGGTAGCGGGCAGTTCGTTGGGTCAAGGCTGCCGCCGCTTGTCACGATGAAAGCTGACAAATCAATGATGCTCGCGCGTAGTTCTTGCCCGATCATTTTTCGTCGCGGCGCTTGACAAGCATGTCGTCAGAATATATTCCTAAACGCATCCCGTTCACCGAGGGGCGTCTTCCGGAGACGTCTTGAAGGCGGAGCGGGGCGCGGTCCCCGCGGGCGAGGCTCGTAACCTCGCGCCCGGGCGGCTCCGGGACCCGGCCGGGCGGCACTACGACCGCTCTGCAGGGAGCCTGCTGGACTGGGACAGGGCTCACGCCCGCGTCCCAGGAAGCCCGGCCCGGAGTTGAGGCACCGGTGACGGTGGCGAGTACCGCAAGTGGAGCGCCGAGAGGCGAGCGTCCCGATCGCAAGGGACGCGGGAACGCCTCGCAAGCGGTCCCGGCACGTCGCACCGACGTGCCCAAGGGGCCTCGCAAGCCCCAGCGCCTCCCGGCGCTCCGCTCCCCTCGCTTCGGCGAGGGAACGTGACGGTCCCGCGCCAGCGGGAAGGCGATGACGCACCCGGTGCCGCCCAGACAATACGGGCGGCGAAGTTTTGGTGTCGTGCGCCAGCGCGTGCGGCCCGCTCCAACAAGCGGCCGAAGGCAACAAGAGGAAAGAAGGAAACGCCGATGGACTTCACGCTGCCGCCCGAGATCGAAGACGTCCGCCTGCGCACGCGCGAGTTTGTCGAGCAGCATGTCATGCCGCTCGAGGCCGATCCGGCGAACTACGACGATCACGAGAACATCCGCCTCGATGTGCTCCGCGCCTTGCAGGCCAAGGCGCGCGCGGCTGGCCTGTGGGCGCCGCAGGCGCCGAAGGACTACGGCGGCATGGCGCTGCCCATCGTCGGCTGGACGGCGATGTACGAGGAGGCCAACCGCTCGATCTTCGGGCCGATGGCGTTCAACTGCCAGGCGCCCGACGACGGCAACATGAACCTGCTCGCACTCATCGGCACCAAGGCGCAGAAGGACAAGTGGCTCAAGCCAATCGTCGACGGCAGCGTCCGATCGTCATTCGTGATGACGGAACCTGCGCCAGGCAGCGGCTCCGATCCCTCCATGATGCGCACACGCGCGGAACGCCGGGGCGACAAGTGGGTGATCCATGGCCACAAGTGGTTCATCACCGGCGCCGGCGTCGCCGACCATTTCATTCTGATCGCGCGCACGTCCGACGACGAGCGGCGCGGGCTCACGGCGTTCCTGTTTCACCGCGACCAGCCCGGCTGGCGCATCCTGCGGCGCATCCCGATCATGGGACCTGAAGAACACGGCGGCCATTGCGAGCTTCTGTTCGAGGGACTCGAAGTCTCGGACGACGATGTGCTGATGAATGTCGGCGACGGGCTGCGCGCCACGCAGATCCGGCTCGGGCCGGCGCGGCTCACGCATTGCATGCGCTGGCTCGGCCTCGCCAAGCGCTGCATGGAAATCGCGCAAGCCTATGTGGCAGAGCGCGAAGGCTTCGGCATCAAGCTCGCCGAGCGCGAGAGCGTGCAGATCAAGCTCGGCGAGGTCGCACACCAAATCCAGATCGGGCGGCTGCTCACCATGCACGCCGCCTGGAAACTCGATCAGGGCGACCGCGCCCGCAAGGAAGTGTCGATGGCCAAGGTGCATGTCGCCGACACGCTGCATCAGGCATGCGACGTCGCGATCCAGCTCAACGGCGCACGCGGCTATTCCAAGGACACGATCCTCGAATGGATCTACCGCTACGCCCGGCAGGCCCGCCTGGTCGACGGCGCGTCGGAAGTGCACAACATGGTGCTGGCCCGCTTCATGCGCGAGGAGGGCCGCGATTTCTGGCGCTGGAGCGCGGGCAACAAGATTTGACGCGCCGCCGAACGCTAGCCCGCGTTCATCTCGTCTTCGTTTCGCAAGGGCCGCTCCTCCATCAGCAATATTGCGATCAGCGCCACCGTTAGGCTCGCGGCGGCCAGCCAGAAGACGTACACGAACGCGCCTGCGGTGACGCCGGACATCTGGGACGCGCCGGCCAAAATGATCGCACCGAACACCGCGATCAGGATCGTCGCGTAGAGGTTGCGCACGAAGTTCATGGTGCCGACCGAAATACCAAGCTGATGCCGCGCCACGACGTTTTGCGAGGTGACCGCAGTCAGGGACGGCAGCGGTCCGAAGCCGATGCCGATCAGCAGCAGCAGCAGCTCAAACAGCAGCGGCGTCATGCGGTCCGCCCACAGCGCCAAAGTCGCGACTCCGCCGATCGCCAGCAGAAGCCCGAAAATCGGCAGGAGCTTGTAGTGCCGCACGCGCCCCAGCACCTGGCCGGCGAACCCGGCGCTGGTATTGAGCGCCACCATGAAGATCACCAAGCTGAGACCAGCCTGCGTGGCGGAGAGGCCCATCACGCCCTGCAGATAGGTCGGCAGGATGATGTTCATGCCGATAATTGCGCCCCACCCGAAGGCGTTGGCCGCAATCGAGCAACGCACGACCGGATTGGTCAGAATGGAAACCGGAATGAGCGGCTCGGGCGCCGTGACGAGACGAAGCACGAACAACGCGCCCATCACCAGCGCAAGCGCGAACAGCGCCAGCAGTGGCGGCGAGGTCCATGGATACCGCACGCCGCCCATGTTGAGCGCGAGCATAAACGACACGCTCGCGAGCACGATCAGGATTGCGCCAATCAGGTCGAGCCGGTGCGGGCGCTCGTGACGCGGCAGCCGGCGCAGCAGAAATGTGGTGATGGCGAGGGCCGCGAGCCCCATCGGGATGTTGATCCAGAAGATCACCGACCAATGCAGGTGTTCGGCGATGAAGCCGCCGAGCAGCGGGCCGCTGCCGCCGGCGGTCGTGTAGGTGATGGCGAAGTAGCTGTAGTAGCGGCCGCGGTCCTTCGGCGACACAAGATCGCCCAGCACAATCATGCCCATGGAGGAAAGTCCACCGCCACCCAGCCCGTGCAGCACGCGGCCGAAGATCAGCACCCACATGTTGGGCGCGAGCGCACAGACCAGCGAGCCCGCCATGTAGGTCAGGATCGCGATGCGCAGCGTGAAGCGGCGGCCGTGGATATCGGCGATCTTCCCGTAGAGCGGGATGACCGCGGTGGAGGCCAGCAGGTAGGCGGTGATCAGCCAGGGCAGACTTTGAACTTCGCCGAAGTCCCGCCCGATGGTCGGCAGTGCGGTCGCCAGAATGGTCTGGTCGAGCGACCCCATGAACGTCGGCAGCAAGACGCCGAAAACGATGAGCCGCGCTTCGCGATGGGTGAGAGCATTGCCCCCACGATGCTCGGTGTAGGCGTCCATTGTCGATCGGTGGTCCCGGAACCACGGCATCGGCAAGGATACCCTGCACAATCCTTATTGTGCAGCGCGTCACGTCCGGGCCGAAGCACATCGCGAGTTTGTAGAGTACCGCGCGCCCTTCGGCCAGCGGCGCGCACGTGCCGTTTTGCATATGAGGAATCCGCGACGTCATGGCCGGCTCGTCCCGGCCATCCACGCCTTCCTTTGAAGGCAGTAAAGACGTGGATGCCCGGCACAAGGCTGGGCATGACGCGTCTTCAAACGCGATCTGACATCGCAAAGGCCGACGTGCAACGCTACGCGCTGAGCTTCTGCATCAGCGCGTCGGAGATCTCGAAATTGGCGTAGACGTTCTGCACGTCGTCGTGCTCGTTGAGCGATTCGATCAGCTTGAGCACCTTCTCGCCCTGCTCGTCGTCGACCGCCACGGTGTTTTGAGGCTTCCAGGTCAGCGCCGCCTTGCGCGGCTCGCCGAACTTCGCCTCCAGCGCCTTGGCGACCGTGCCGAGCGAATCCGCCGTGGTGTAGATCTCATGCCCGCCCTCGCCGGATTGCACGTCCTCGGCGCCGGCGTCGATCGCGGCTTCGAGCATCGCATCGGCATTTGCCGCGGCGGCGTCGTATTCGACCACGCCGACGTGGTCGAACATGAACGAAACCGCACCGGTCTCGGCGAGATTGCCGCCGCTCTTGGTGAAGGTGGCGCGCACCTCGCCGGCGGTGCGGTTGCGGTTGTCGGTCAGCGCCTCGATGATGACGGCGACGCCGCCGGGGCCGTAGCCCTCGTAGCGCATGTCCTCGTAGTTCTCGGTATCGCCGCCCTGCCCTTTCTTGATCGCGCGCTCGATCACGTCCTTGGTGACGTTCTCGGCTCGCGCCGCGAGGATCGCCGCGCGCAGCCGCGGGTTGAACGCCGGGTCGGGCTGGCCGAGCTTGGCGGCGGTGGTGATTTCGCGCGCCAGCTTGCCGAACAGCTTGGAGCGCGCCTTATCCTGCCGCCCCTTGCGGTGCATGATGTTCTTGAACTGGGAATGTCCAGCCATCGCCTGCTCCTCAACGCTATCGGCCGCCCGTAGACATGACGAGACCCGCAACCGGTGCGTATGAATTGATAGCGGCGCTTATAGAATGCGCCGCGCACGAAATCCAGAAACGCGAGACTGCTGTTTACTCCCAGAACGCCGGCCGCGCCTCTTCGAGCCGGCCGCCGAGCCGCACCGCCCCAATCCGCCGCGCCAGTCCGGTCAAATCGTCGGTCTCGACCGCGATGCCGCACAGCGTCGCCTCCCCCATCGCGGGCTCAAAGCGGGCGCCTGAAATCTTGCGCGTGAACCGGTTGAGCGGCTCGTCCTTGCCCATACCGATGACCGAGTCGTAGTCGCCGGTCATGCCGACGTCGGAGATGAACGCGGTGCCGCCGTTGAGAATCTGGTGGTCGGCGGTCGGCGCATGGGTGTGGGTTCCGACCACGAGGCTGGCGCGGCCGTCGCAGAAGTGTCCCATCGCCTGCTTCTCGCTGGTGGCCTCGCAGTGGATGTCGACCAGGATGGCGTCGGCCGCCTGCTTGAGCGGACAGAGCGCCAGTTCGCGCTCGACCGCCGCGAACGGATCGTCGAGCGGATCCATGAAGATGCGGCCCATCGCGTTGACGACGAGCACGCGCGCGCCGTTGCGCGCTTCGATCAGCGTGGCGCCACGGCCCGGTGTGCCGGGCGGGAAATTGATTGGGCGCAGCAGCCGCGGCGCGCGCTCGATGAAGACCAGTGCTTCCTTCTGGTCCCAGGAATGATTGCCGCCGGTCACCACGTCGGCGCCGGCATCGAGGAATTCCTGGTAGATCGCCTCGGTGATGCCAAAGCCGCCGGCGGCGTTCTCGCCGTTGATCGCAACGAAATCGAGCTTCCAGTCGCGCACGAGACCGGGCAGACGCTCGCTCAGCGCCGTGCGACCGCTGCGGCCGACGATGTCACCGATGAACAGGATGCGCATGCGCTACGTGGCCCGCACGTCGATCACCTCGATCTCCGTCATTACCAGATCGAGGCGGGCATCTCGCGGCGTGATGGGCACCTGCGCGACCTCCTGCGCGGCGAAAGCGACGCCAATGACAATGACTGGCTTCTGCGCGCGCAGCGACCTGATCGTGATGTCGAAATATCCGGCGCCGTAACCGATGCGTTCACCGGCTCGGTCGAACGCGAGCATCGGCGTCAGCAGGATGTCAGGCAGAACCTCCGGCGCGTGGGGCGGCGGCTCGCTGATGCCCCAGCCGCCGGCCTTGAGCGGCGCACCGAAATCCCAGGCGCGCATGATCAGCGGCTCGCCGCGCGCCACCACCACCGGCAATGCGAGCTTCGCACCCATCTGCGCCACCTTGCGCATCAGCGGCCGGACGTCGATCTCGTTGCTGAGCGGGATGAACCCCGACACGGTGACGCCCGGCGGCACAGGCACCGGAAACGCCCGCGCCGCGATCGCCTGCGCGGCTGCCTCGCGTTCCTCGGCCGGGATGGCATCGCGCTTGGCGATGGCTTCTCTGCGTACGGCCGCCTTGACGGTATCGATCGCTGCGGACTGGGGCATTACCTGGACTTGGACGATCACAAGAAGTGCGGAGCCGCGATGGCCGCCAGGGTTTCGACCCCGGGAACCTACAGAAGTAGGTGGGCGCCATATGTCCGGACCCACGAGCCCGGTCAGGGACAGCTCCCTTCAGGATCGTAAGGCCCCGGGAGTATGTACCCCGTCGCACCTCACAGCCCCGCCCGGCGCAATGTAATGGCTCGCGGGGCGGTCCGCCACGTGGCGTCGTCGCCAATACCGGATTTTTAGCCCATCGCGACGCCGCCGTTGCGGACAGTCTCGTTGAGCCGCCGCGCCATGCGCTCGATTCGCTCGGCTGCCGAGTTCAGCGCCGCCGACACGGCTGCCTGGCTTGCCTTACTGCGCTCGGCGGATTGCGTCCCCACTTCCTGCATCGCGGCAAGCTCCGGCTCGATCTGCTTCAGCTTCCCCCTGGTTTCCGCCAGTTCGTCCGCCAGTGTGAGCGCCGCCATGACGGTGAGCCGGGTGTCGCCGATCTCGCCGAAGCGCAGGCGCAGCCGGGAGATCCGTGCATCGAGATCCTCGGCAAGGCGCGCAAGATGCTCCTCCTCGCCGTCCTCGCAGGCCATGCGAAACTGACGGCCGTTGATCGTGACGTTCACTTGCGTCATTCCGCCCCCGAAATCACTCCCCACCCCAAATCACTCGCCGCTCGGTGCCTCCTCTGCTGTGAGCACCGCACGGATCGTACCGATGGCTGCATCGAGCCGGCGCGCCACCTCGCGGTTGGCGGTCTCCAATCCCCGCGCCCGCGCCGCTGCGACATCGAGATCGGCGGCAAGTTTCGACCGGTCGGTGGTCAGCGCATGAAGCTGGGCGGCAAGCCCCTCCGCCCCGCGATCCACATCGCACCTGCGGTCGACCGCCTCCTCCAGCGCATCGAGCGCCTGCGCCAACCGCCGCGTCGCCCCTTCGATCGCGTTTGTTTCTGCCATCGGCAGTCCATAGCGAACGGATTCGTCAGCCTTATGGCCGCGAAATACACCTTGTTAAACATACGGTTAGGCGGGGAAATTGAGGTCCCGTGGAGAATTCGGGGCGAACTTTGCGCTCGGCGTGGCCGCGAACCCGTACAGCACACTGCATAGCCCCGCCCGGCGTCTTTGACTCCCCTCGCCCTCATGCTAGAGCCTCGCACCGACAACCGTTCGCGGCCCAGCCATGACCATTCCGAAGTCGCCTTCCGCCGTGCCGGCAGCCGCCGCGCCATCCGCTGGGGCCTTGTCCCGCGCCCAGCATGACCGCATGGCCAATGCCATCCGGGCGCTGGCGATGGACGCGGTCGAAAAGGCGAAGTCGGGGCATCCGGGCCTGCCGATGGGCGCCGCCGACATTGCGACGGTGCTGTTCACGCGGTTTCTGAAGTTCGATCCGGCCGATCCCGCCTGGCCCGACCGCGACCGCTTCGTGCTGTCCGCCGGGCATGGCTCGATGCTGATGTACGCGCTGCTGCATCTCCTCGGCTATGAGCGAATGACGATCGGTGAGTTGCAGCGGTTCCGCCAGATGGGCTCGATCACGCCCGGCCATCCGGAAAATTTCGTCACGCCCGGGCTCGAGACCACCACCGGGCCGCTCGGCCAGGGGCTCGCCAACGCGGTCGGCATGGCGATCGCGGAACGTCATCTCGCGGCGGAGTTCGGCGACATCGTCGATCACCACACCTACGTGCTCGCGTCCGACGGCGACCTGATGGAAGGCATCAGCCATGAGGCGATCGCGCTCGCCGGACATCTCAAGCTCAACCGGCTGATCGTGCTGTTCGACGACAACGGGATTTCGATTGATGGCCCGCTGTCGCTTGCCGACTCGGTCGACCAGGTGAAGCGGTTTGAGGCCGCGGGCTGGGCCGCCGCCCGCGTCGACGGTCACGATCCGGACGCCATCGCGGCCGCGATCGAGCGGGCGAAGCATTCCGATCGCCCGACCATGATCGCGTGCCGCACCACCATCGGCTACGGCGCACCCACCAAGGCCGGCAAGTCGTCGTCCCACGGCTCGCCGCTCGGCGCCGACGAGATCAAGGGCGCGCGCGACAAGCTCGGCTGGAGCGAGGCGCCGTTCGAAATTCCCGACGACGTGAGCGACCTCTGGCGCAAGGCAGGCGCGCGCTCGCAGGCTCTGCACGCCGCCTGGAACCAGCGCCTCGGCGCGCTCGGCCCCGAGCAGCGCATCGAATTCACGCGCCGCATGCGCGGCGAGTTGCCGAAGGACAAGCTTGCCGGCGCAGTGCGCGCGGTGAAGGAGAAACTCGCCAGCGAGCCGCGCGAGATCGCAACTCGTATCGCTTCAGAGAGCGCGCTCGAAGCGCTGACGGCCGCCGTGCCCGAGATGATCGGCGGCTCGGCCGACCTGACCGGCTCGAACAACACCCGCGCCAAGGGCATGACGGCCCTGTCCGCCACCAATTACGGCGGCCGATTCATCCACTACGGCATTCGCGAGCACGCCATGGCGGCGGCGATGAATGGCATGGCGCTGCATCGCGGGGTCATTCCGTATTCCGGCACCTTCCTGGTGTTCTCCGACTATGCGCGGCCGGCGATCCGGCTAGCGGCGCTGATGGGCGAGCGCGTCATCCACGTCATGACGCACGACTCGATCGGCCTCGGCGAGGACGGCCCGACCCACCAGCCGGTCGAGCATCTCGCAGCGCTGCGCGCGATTCCGAACATCCTGGTGTTCCGGCCGTGCGACGTGGTCGAGACCGTCGAGTGCTGGCAGCTTGCGCTCGAGGCCGCCGACCGCCCCAGCGTGCTGGCGCTGACCCGGCAGAATCTGCCGCAACTGCGGCTCGGGCACGACGAGAGGAACCGCTGCGCCACCGGCGCCTATGAGATCGTACCGGCCGAGCGGGACGCCCAGGTGTCGCTGTTCGCCTCGGGATCGGAGGTCGCGATTGCCGTCGAGGCCCGAAAGTTCCTGCGCGAGCGCGGCGTGATGGCGCGGGTCGTCTCGGTGCCGTGCTTCGAGCTGTTCATGGCGCTGCCGGAGACCGAGCGCTGGGAGATCATCGGCACGGCGCGAGTCCGGGTCGGCATCGAGGCGGCGGTCCGGCAAGGCTGGGACGCGATCATCGGTTCGGACGGAGCCTTCGTCGGCATGACCGGGTTCGGAGCGAGCGCGCCCTACAAGGAACTTTACCAGCACTTCGGCATCACGCCCGAGGCGGTGGCGAAGGCGGCGCTGGCGAGGCTCGGCAAGAATTGAAGACCGGGCGCGAGGGCTTATCTGTTTAAATGCCAGTGTCCGGCGGCGAAGCACAAAAACAACGGAGGAACCGGAAAATGTCAGTTCGGGTCGCCATCAACGGATTTGGTCGCATCGGCCGCAACGTGCTGCGCGCCATTGCCGAATCCGGGCGCAAAGACATCGAGGTCGTCGGCATCAACGACCTCGGACCGGTCGAGACCAATGCCCATCTGCTGCGCTTCGACTCCGTGCACGGCCGCTTCCCCGGCGAGGTGACCGTCAAGGGCGACACCATCAGCGTCGGCAACGGTGCGATCAAGGTCACGGCCGTCAAGGATCCCGCGCAACTCCCGTGGAAGGACCTCGGCGTTGACGTCGCGCTGGAATGCACCGGCATCTTTACCGCCAAGGACAAGGCCTCCGCCCACCTCACCGCCGGCGCCAAGAGCGTGCTGGTGTCCGCGCCCGCCGACGGGGCCGACCTCACCGTGGTCTACGGCGTCAATCACGACAAGCTGACCAAGGACCACAAGGTCGTCTCCAATGCCTCCTGCACGACCAACTGCCTCGCGCCCGTCGCCATGGTGCTCCACAACGCGGTCGGCATCGACAAGGGCTTCATGACGACGATCCACTCTTACACTGGCGATCAGCCGGTGCTCGACACCTTGCACAAGGACCTTTACCGCGCTCGCGCCGCCGCGCTGAACATGATCCCGACCTCGACCGGCGCCGCCAAGGCGGTCGGGCTCGTCCTGCCCGAGCTCAACGGCAAGCTCGACGGAGTCGCAATCCGGGTGCCGACGCCGAACGTTTCGGTGATCGACTTCAAGTTCGTGGCGAAGAAGGCCACCAGCAAGGACGAGATCAACGGCGCGATCAAGCGCGCCGCCGAGCAGCAGCTCAAGGGCATCCTCGGATACACCGATGCGCCCAATGTTTCGATGGATTTCAACCACGACCCGCATTCGTCGGTCTTTGCCATGGACCAGACCAAGGTGATGGACGGCATGCTGGTGCGGGTGATGTCGTGGTACGATAACGAGTGGGGCTTCTCCAATCGTATGGCCGACACCGCCGTCGCGATGGGCAAGCTCACCTGAAGTCACGCGACTCGTCACGAGCGACGGAGCGACAGGATGGCCGCGGAGTGGATCGTTGCCGCCGTTTTCGTTTTTGCCGGCGCGATCGTCGCCGTCGGCCTCCTTTGGGGCGTGCAGGATCCGATCACTCGACGTTACAAGCCGGGCGACGGCGGCTTCTTCCGGATCGGGCGCACCTTGCCTCGGCCGGAGTTCAATGCAGGGCTCGACCGACACGACAAAGCCACGAACGACAGCGGACCGGGACCCAGCAGATCGTGAGCACGTTCCGCACGCTCGACGACGTCGACGTCAACGGCAAGCGCGTCCTTCTGCGCGTCGACCTCAATGCCCCGATGAAGGACGGCAAGGTCTCCGACGGGACGCGCATCGCCCGCATGGCGCCGACCATCGACGAGATCGCCCGCAAGGGCGGCAAGGTGATCCTCATCTCCCATCTTGGCCGGCCGAAAGGCCGCGACCCGAAAGAAACGCTGGCACCGCTTGCCGGCGAGGTCGCCAATGCAATCGGCCGACAGGTTGCCTTCGCGGACGACTGCATCGGCGAGCCCGCCAAGGCCGCAGTCGACCGGCTCAAGGCCGGTGAGGTTCTGCTCCTGGAGAACACCCGGTTCCATGCCGGCGAGGAGAAAAACGACCCGGCGTTCGCACGCGAACTGGCCGCGCTCGGCGATATCTACGTGAACGACGGTTTTTCGGTCGCGCACCGCGCCCACGCCTCGACCTCAGGAGTTCGCAGACCTCCTGCCGGCCTATGCGGGTCGCAGCATGCAGGCCGAGCTCGACGCGCTCGAGAAGGCGCTGGTGGCGCCGGAGCGCCCGCTGGCCGCGATCGTCGGCGGCGCCAAGGTGTCCACCAAGATCGAACTGCTCGGCAACCTGATCGCCAAAGTCAACGTCCTGATCATCGGCGGCGGCATGGCCAACACCTTCCTGCTGGCGATCGGCAAGAACATCGGCAAGTCGTTGGCGGAGCGAGACTTGATGCCGACCGCGCGCGACATCCTGACGAAGGCAAAGGCCGCCAGGTGCGAGATCGTGTTGCCGGTCGACGCCGTGGTGGCGCGCAAAGCCGAGGCGAACGCGCCGTCCCGGGTCGTCGGAGTGGACCGAGTTGCCGACGACGAGATGATCCTCGATATCGGCCCGCGCAGCATCGAGCACGCGGTATCGGTGCTGGCCCGGGTGAAGACGCTAGTATGGAACGGGCCGTTTGGGGCATTCGAGCTGGAACCGTTCGACACCGGCACGATTGAGGTAGCGGAAGCCGCCGCCGAACTGACCCGGGCCGGCAAGCTCGTCACCGTGGCTGGCGGCGGCGATACCGTCGCCGCGCTCAACGCGGCCGGCGTCACGGATCGCTTCAGTTACGTGTCCACCGCCGGCGGCGCGTTCCTGGAGTGGCTGGAAGGCAAGGCGCTGCCGGGTGTGGACATATTAAGGGTGAAGTGAACAGGCCCCTCCCCCGCCGATGCACGAGGCGGTAGAAGGAACGGAACTCGTCCGGACAGAGACCATTAGGAGGCACCGATGAATCTCGCTGAACTCAACAAGGTGGCCAACGCCATGGTCGCTCCCGGCCGCGGCATCCTGGCGGCGGACGAATCCTCCGGTACCATCAAGAAGCGGTTCGACGCCATTGGCGCCGAGTGTACGGCCGACACCCGGCGGGACTATCGCGAGATGCTGTTCCGCTCGGGCGAGGCGATGTCGAAGTTTATCTCCGGCGTCATCCTCTACGACGAAACCATCCGCCAGAACGCCAAGGACGGCACGCCGCTGGTCAAGCTGATCGAGAAAGCGGGCGCGCTCCCGGGCGTCAAGGTCGACAAGGGCATCAAGCCGCTGCCGTTCTGTCCAGGCGAGGTCGTCACCGAAGGTTTGGATGGACTACGCGAAAGACTGGTCGAATATCGTGGGCTCGGCGCCAAGTTCGCCAAGTGGCGCGCGGTGATCGATATCGGCACCGACATCCCGAGCTACGCCTGCATCATGACCAATGCGCACGCGCTCGCACGCTATGCGGCGCTTTGCCAGGACGAAGGCATCGTGCCGATCGTCGAGCCCGAAGTGCTGATGGACGGCGATCATGACATCGACCGCTGCTACGCCGTGTCCGAATGGACGCTGAAGACCGTGTTCGAGCAGCTCTACGACCAGCGCGTCGCGCTCGAGGGGATCGTGCTCAAGCCCAACATGGTGATCTCAGGCAAGAAAGCGAAGAACCGCGCCGGCGTCGAAGAAGTGGCGGAAAGAACCGTGCACCTGCTCAAGGCTCGGGTGCCGGCCGCCGTGCCTGGCATCGCGTTCCTGTCCGGCGGCCAGTCGGACGAGGAGGCGACCGCGCATCTCGACGCCATGAACCGCATCGGCGGCTGCCCGTGGTCGCTGACCTTCAGTTATGGCCGCGCGCTGCAGGCGGCGCCGCAGAAGGCCTGGGCCGGAAAGACCGAGAACGTCGCGGCGGCGCAGCGCGCCTTCTCGCACCGCGCCGCGATGAACAGCCTGGCGGCGACCGGGCAGTGGAAGCAGGACCTGGAGAAGAAGGCGGCGTAGGCGCTCGAACCGCACTCGTGTGTCCCCGGACGCGGTGCAGCACGAAGTGATGCACCGCTGATCCGGGACGCAACAAGCACCGCCTTCGGTACGGTCCCGCATCTGCGGCGCAGCGTTTCACGCTGCACCGCGTGCGGGACACGGTCGAGTATTGGCGGCTGACGAGAAATTCGAACGGACGATTCCGGCAGCGGGAGCTAACCAGCATCCGGCCGAGCGACCACAACCTCGGCCGTTAGCGACGCGGCGACGAAGCATTTGTCGTGCGCCGCCTCGTGCAGCATGTGCAGTTCGGCAGACTCGGGCCGCCGTCCCCGAAACGTAATCGTCGGATTGAGCACGATCCGCACCATCGCGACCTGGCCGCGCGCGTTGTGCCCCATGTGGCCCTCGGCGGCGTCACGATAGTGCGCGACGTCGAAGCCTTCGCCCGCAGCGATGCTCAGAAACCACAGCATGTGGCAGGACGAGGCCGCCGCCACCAGCGCCTCTTCCGGATCGACGCCGGCCGGATCGGAGAACGGCAACGGCACGGAGTGGGGCGAAGACGAGGCGTGCACCACCGCGCCGCCGTCGAACGTCCAGGTGTGCGAGCGGCTGTAGCGTCCCTTGACGAAGCCGGCGCCGCCGTTGTTGGCCCATTCGATCACTGCAGTGTGCTTGGACATCGCTCGCTCCAATTATGCAGTTTGCCCCGCCCCCGGACCGGCGTTTTACGCCCGCTCGTGCGGTCGATTGCGCGCGCAGGCGAACCCGCTCATGATATCCGCAACAACCAAAAGACCGGGAGGAAACGATATGCGCTACTCAACCGCACCCACGCGCGGTTTGACAGCCCGCGTGCTGCTGATGTTCGCCCTATTGCTGCCGGCCGCCGCTGCGCACGCTCAGGCGCCATATCCGAACCGCCCCGTCACCATCATCGTGTCGCTCGCCGCCGGCACCGGCATGGACACACTGGTGCGGCTCTATGGCGAGAAGCTTTCGCAGGCGCTCGGCCAGCCGGTAGTCATCGAGAACAAGCCCGGCGGCGCCGGTGTGGTCGCCGGCGAGACCATCGCCAGGGGCACTCCCGACGGCTATACGCTCGCGGTCGCCACCAGCGCCGTGATGGCCATCCGCCCGACGCTGTTCAAGGTGCGGCCGTTCGATCCGCTGACCGACTTCATCCCGATCTCGAACTACGTAAAGTCGCCGTTCGTGCTGATCGTCAACCCGTCAATGCCAGCCAATACCGCGAAGGAGTTCATCGACTACGTCAAGCAACGCCCGGGGCAACTAAGCTACAGTTCGTCCGGCATCGGCGGCGCGCCGCACCTGACGATGGAACTGCTCAAGCAGAAATTCGGGCTCGACATCGCCCATGTGCCCTATCGCAACAGCCCGCAATCGATCGCCGACGTCGCGGCCGGACACGTCAACGCGGCGATCGCCGAGGCCGGCGCCTCGCTGCCGCTGATCAGGGACGGCAAGCTGCGGGCGCTGGCGGTGACATCGGCGGCGCGCTTTCCGTCGATGCCGGACGTTCCGCCGCTCGCCGATGCGGTCGCCTTGCCCGGCCTGGAGGCGGTGTCGTGGCACGTGCTGTTCATCCGTCGCGATACCCCTCGCGCGATCGTCGACCGGCTGCACGGCGAGATGAAGCGCATCATCGATACGCCCGACATGCAGCAGCGGATCGCGAACATCGGGCTGATCCCGGTCGCAACGCCGTCGGTCGAAGGCATCCAGGCCTACATCAAGGAGGAAACCGAGAAGTGGGGCACGCTGGTGCGACAATTAGGACTTGCCGGATCGCAATAGCGCGGCGGCGCGGACAACTGCGACAGCATGGCGCGGGGCATCGCCCTCGGTCGGAACGCAATCCGACACCACGTGTTGTCGCAGAACATGAGCGCACACCTCCCCAACCCCCATATGGATCAAGCCGCATTGGACGAACGGGTCGAGCGTCTGCAGCGACGGCTGCCGGACAGCTTGGCGAAAGCCGTGTCGTGGATCCGGCGGCCGGCGCCCAAAGCCGTTCGCGTTCCCCTCGGCGCGGCACTGGTTGCCGGCGGAGCGGTCGGTTTCCTGCCGATCTTGGGCTACTGGATGCTCCCGGTCGGCCTCGTGATCCTGGCCAGAGATGTGCCGCCGCTGCGACCGCCCCTGGTGCGGTTTTTCGACTGGGTCGAAAGTAAGCTTCCGCCCCACCGGGGCGCATAAGCCGAATTAACCAATCGGCGCTACCTTGTGGCAGATGGTGGGCCAAATTACCGCCCGATTGCGGGGGCAAGCGATCTGCCATGGCGTCCCAACGTAACCCGGCCGAACCGCGCCATCCGGCGCCCCGGCTGTACCTTGTCGCAACGCTGACCGGCGACCTGGACAAGCTTGCGCAGGCGCTTGCCGTCGCGCTGCCGGCCGGCGACATCGCGGCAGTGCTGCTGCGGCTACCGGAGGCCGACGAGCGCACACTGCTGACGCAGATCAAGACGTTGGCGCCCGGAGTTCAGAATTCCGGCACTGCCCTGCTGCTCGACGGGCGGCCCGAGCTGGTGGCCCGCGCCGGTGTCGACGGAGCGCACCTGACGGGAATAGAGGCGTTCCAGGCCGCGATCCCAACGCTGAAGCCGGACCGCATTGCCGGATGCGGCGGCATTCACAGCCGGCACGATGCCATGCTCGCGGCCGAGGGCGGAGCCGACTACCTGATGTTCGGCGAGCCGGACGCCGACGGTCATAGGCCTTCGCTCGACGCCATCCTTGAGCGCGTCGCCTGGTGGGCGGAAGTGTTCGAGAGCCCCTGCGTCGCCTTTGCCGGCGCCCTCGATGAAGTCGGCCTGCTGGCGGCGGCGGGCGCCGAATTTGTTGCGGTCGGCGATTGCATCTTCGATGATGCCCGCGGCGTCGCGGCTGCCGTGCGCGACGCGATGGCAAGGCTCGCGGTCGCGGAGACGGTCGCATGAGCGTGCAACGCCAGAGCATGCAACGCCAGGGGTTCGCCGGAATGCTGGTTGCCGGCCTGACTGCGGTCGTAGTCACCGTCGCACACGCGCAGGCGCCTGTTACGCCCAATCCCGCGCCGACGCCGCCTGCACCGAAGGCCGCACCGAAGCCGCCGGCCCGCAAGCCCGCGCCGGCGCAAATCGACTCCGTCCCCGCAGGCCAACGCGCCGGCGACATCGCGCCAGGAGCCCGACGCCGCCTTCGGCGCCTTTCAGCGCGGCTACTATCTCACCGCTTTCCAGCTCGCGACCCAGCGCGTGGAGGAGAAGGGCGATCCCAAGGCGATGACGCTGCTGGCGGAGCTTTACGCCAACGGCTACGGCGTCGCGCACGACGACAAGAAAGCGACCGAGTGGTACCGCCTCGCCGCCGATCGCGGCGATCGCGAGGCGATGTTCGCGCTTGCAATGTTTCATCTCGGCGGCCGCGCTGGCGCGGTCAACCGCGAGCAGGCCGCCAAGCTGCTCGACTGCCGCCGCCAAGCTCGGACACGTGGCGGCGAGCTACGATCTCGGCCTGCTCTACCTGGAGGGCCAGCTGTTCCCGCAGGATTTCGCGCGCGCGGCCGAACTGTTCCGCGCCGCCGCGCAGGCCGGCAGCCCGGAAGCGCAATACGCGCTCGCGACGCTCTACAAGGAAGGCCGCGGCGTCCCGAAGGATGCGATCGAGACCGGGCGCTGGCTTGCCGCCGCGAGTTCGGGCGACAACGTCGACGCGATGGTCGAATACGCGATCGCGCTGTTCAACGGCAACGGCGTCATCAAGGACGAGGCCGCGTCGGCCGCGCTGCTGCAGAAGGCCGCCCGGAAGGGCAATCCGGTCGCGCAGAACCGGCTCGCCAATATCCTGGCGCACGGGCGCGGCACTGCGCGCCGATCCGGTCGAGGCGATCAAGTGGCACATCGTCGCCAAGGCCGGCGGCGTCGGCGACATCCCGCTCGACGAATTCGCGCAGAAGCAGAAACCGGAAGTGCGCGCCGCAGCCGAGAAGGCGGCGCAGCCCTGGCTCGAGGCGATCAAGGCCTCGCGCTCTTGACGCCGCCGGACGCTAGCGGGCAGACCCCCACCTCGACAAACCTTCGACGTCATTGCCGGGCATAGCCCGTCGAAGACGGGCGTAAACGCCCTGGTGACCTGGCAATCCATCTTACGTCGCCAAATGATGGATGCGCGGGTCATAGGCGAGCGAAGCGACGCCGTCCTTCGGACGGCTATGCCCGCGCGTGACAACTCCTGAGATCCGCCATGCTCCGCTCCGCCCTGATGAACGTGATGCTCAAGGCCGCGCGCAAGGCGGCCCGCACGCTCAAGCGCGACTTCGGCGAGGTCGAGCACCTGCAGGTCTCGCTCAAGGGGCCGGCCAATTTCGTCACCGCGGCCGACCGGCGCGCCGAGCAGATCCTGCACGAGGAACTTGCAGCTCGCCCGCCCGGGCTACGGCTTCCTGGGCGAGGAAGGCGGCATGCGGGTGGGCACCGACAAGACCCATCGCTGGATCGTCGATCCGCTCGACGGCACGATGAACTTCCTGCACGGCATTCCGCATTTCGCCATCTCGATCGCGCTGGAGCGCGAAGGCACGATCGTCGCCGGGCTCGTCTACAATCCGGCGAACGACGAACTGTTCACCGCCGAGCGCGGCAAGGGCACCTACCTCAACGACCAGCGGCTGCGCGTCGCGGCCCGCACCCGGCTCGCCGACGCGGTCGTCGCCTGCGCCCTCCCTCACCCGAGCCGCGGCGACCCCGAGCTGATCGCGCAAGGAGCACATCGCCGCACAAGGCAAGGTCGCGGGCCTGCGCCGGTTCGGCGCGGCCTCGCTCGATCTCGCCTGGGTCGCGGCCGGCCGCTTCGACGCCTATTGGGAGCGCGGACTGTCGCCCTGGGACATGGCGGCCGGCGTCGATCCTGGTGCGCGAGGCCGGCGGCTACGTCACCGATCTCGAAGGCGGCGACGACCATGCTGGCCTCCGGCGACATTCTGGCGGGAAACGAGGACATCCAGCGGGAATTGTTGCGCACGCTGAAGGAGGCCGGCCGGGCCTGACGGCCCGGTACAATCCGCCCCAAGGCACGCGCCGCCGGACCCGCGCCTTCCCTTCCGCCGTGCCTGTGCCATATTGTGAGGCGACCTAGATGCGGTGCTCAGCCCGATGGCGCAGGAACTCGACCCGCTCAAGCTTTCGTCGCCCCGGATCTTTCTGATCCGGATGATGGTGTTCCTGATCCTGTGCGCGCTCGTCATGATCGTGCTCTACAAGCAGATCTGGACGGCGTTCCTCGCCAATCCCGGCCTTAATGCCCTGATCATCGGCGTTCTGATCATCGGCGTCCTGCTGGCGTTCCGGCAGGTGATCCGGCTGTTTCCGGAAGTCGACTGGGTGAACGGTTTCCGCCTCGCCGACCCGGGCCTCGCGGTCGAGCGGCCGCCGGTGCTGCTGGCGCCGATGGCCACGCTGCTTGGCGACCGCATGGGGCGGATGGCGATCTCCTCGACCATGATGCGCGGCATTCTCAACTCGATCGCCGCCCGTCTCGACGAGGCGCGCGACATGTCGCGCTACATGACCGGGCTCCTGGTCTTCCTCGGCCTGCTCGGCACCTTCTGGGGCTTGATCGAGACCGTCGGTTCGGTCGGGAGCGTGATCAACACGCTCAAGCCGGGCGGCGACGCCGGCGCGGTGTTCGAGGCCCTTAAGGAAGGCCTCGCGGCGCCGCTCAGCGGCATGGGCATTTCGTTCTCGTCCTCGCTGTTCGGGCTCGCCGGGTCGCTGGTGCTCGGCTTTCTCGACCTGCAGACCAGCCAGGCGCAGAACCGCTTCTACACCGACCTCGAAGACTGGCTGTCGACGACGGTGCGCGACCTTGGCGTCGCGACCGAGCCGAGCGGCAGCGCCCGCCGCATTCGCCCCGCCGGGCGACCTGCGGCTGGCGATCGAGCGGTTGCGGGAGTCCATCACCGATGGCGGATCGAGTCGGGCGACGACTTCCGCCATGGCCAATCTGGCCGAGGCGATCCAGGGGCTGGTCCACCACATGCGCACCGAGCAGCAGATGATTCGCGACTGGGTCGATTCCCAGGCCGAACAGCATCGCGACATCCGCCGCCTGCTCGAAATTCTGGTGCGCGAGAACATCAACAAGTAGGTCCCCCATGGCTGTTGCCCGCACCCGCCACGATCCCGGCATGAATTACTGGCCGGGGTTCGTCGACGCACTGTCGACGCTGGTCCTCGGCATCGTCTTCCTGCTCACCGTGTTCGTGGTGGTGCAGTTCTATCTGACGCAGGAAGTGACCGGCAAAGACACCGCGCTGAGCCGCCTGACCGCCCAGATCGCGCAGCTCACCGAACTGCTGTCGATGGAGAAATCCGGCAAGCTCAGCCTTGAAGAACAGCTTGCGCAACTGCGCACGAGCCTCGCAGGCGCCGAAACCGAGCGCGATCGTTTCAAGGGTCTCTACGACGGTGTCGGCCTCGGCGCCACGCAAGCCCAGGGCAAGGTCAACGAACTGACCGGCGCGCTCGACGCCGAAAAGAAGCTCACCATGCGCGCGCTGGCGCAGGTCGAGGTGCTCAATCAGCAGATCGCCGCGCTGCGCCGACAACTTGCCGTGATCGAGTCGGCGCTCGATCTTGCCGACAAGAAGGAAAAGGACGCGCAAGGGCAGATTCAGCGGCTCGGCGAACGGCTCAATATCGCGCTGGCACAGCGGGTGCAGGAACTGCAGTCCTATCGTTCCGACTTCTTCGGCCGGTTGCGCGCGATTCTCGGCAACCGCTCCGATGTGCGCATCGTGGGCGACCGCTTCGTGTTCCAGTCGGAGCTGTTCTTCGATACCGGACAGGCGGTGCTCAAGCCCGAGGGCCGCGCCGAGCTCGACAGGCTGGCGACCGCACTGCTCGAGCTCATCAACAAGATCCCGGCCGGAAATCGCCTGGGTGCTGCGGGTCGACGGCCATACCGACGTTCGCGCCATCAACAGCCCGCAGTTCAAGAGCAACTGGGAGCTGTCGTCCGCCCGCGCCATCTCGGTCGTGCAATATCTCATCAGCAGGGGCGTGCCGCCGCAGCGCCTCGTCGCCGCCGGCTTCGGCGAGTTCCAGCCGATCGACGTCGAGAAGAGCGACGAGGCCTTCGCCCGCAACCGCCGCATCGAGCTGAAGCTGACGGAGCGGTGAGCGAGCTTTCCTTTACGCTCCGTCCCTACACGGCGGCGGACGAGGACGCGGCGATCGAGCTATGGCGCCGCACCTGGCAGCAGCACTATCCGCAGATCGATTTCAACGACCGCGTCGCCTGGTGGCGCGAACGCTGGCGCAATGAGCTCGCGGTGACGGCGACGATTTCGGTCACCGTCACCGCGGGACGCCTGGTCGGGTTTGTCACGGTCGATCCCCGCACCCTTGAACTCGATCAGATCGTGGTGGCGCCGGAAGCCTGGGGCGGCGGCGTCGCGGCGGCGCTGATCGCCGAGGCCAAGCGCATCTCGCCGCGCGGCCTCGATCTGCACGTCAACACCGACAACACCCGCGCCATTCGCTTCTATGAGAAGCACGGCTTTGCGATTTCCGGTGCGGCGCTGAACTGGCGCTCCGGCGCGCCGGTCCACAAGATGAGTTGGCGGCCGTGATGCGCGCAAATGTTGGAGCCGTCATGCCAGCGCTTGTCGCGGGCATCCACGTCTTATCTTTTTCAAATCATCAAAAACGTGGATGGCCGGGACAAGCCCGGCCATGACGCGGAGCGAGCGGCCTCTCCACGAGAGGGCATTCTACTTCGCCAGATAGTTCCGGTGCACCCAGCCCGAAGCGGGCGACGGCGCAGTGCCCACCGGCGACGGCGCGGCGGCGCGGGCGGTCTCGAAGTAATAGGCCTTGTCGCTGTCGCGGGTTTCGAGCTTGACGCCGGCATTGAGCGCCTTTTCGCTGCCCTTGCCGGCTTCCGCCGCCGCGATGAAAGCCATGACTGCATCTGCCGACGGCGGTGCGACGTTGGGCTCGTCCTTATGGCCGATCGCCTCGATCGCGCTCGCCGTCAGGAGCTTCGTCCACATCTTCCGGAACAAGCCGTTCGAAGGATAGACATCGGCGCTGTTGAGTTGCCCATTGATGGCGAACACAAAGCCGACGATGTCGTCGCCTTTCTCGCCGGCGGCCTTGAGCGCGTCGATGTAGCCCTGCTGCACGGCGATCAGCCGTTCGCTCTCAAGTGCAAGCTGCAGGCTGGAGGCCGATTGCGCCGAACGCACGGACGCACCGAGCCGATCGGTGAGCTTGGCCTGCGTCCGCCGAACGCCTTCCCATACCTGTTGCTGGCGCAAACCGGTTTCGGCCGCATAGGAGTTTGCGCCGCCACGCGTGCCCGGACTGGCCGTCGGAGCGGCGGCCGGCATTGGCGCCTTCATCGCAAGCTTCATCTCGCGCGAAGGCACGGCAGCGGAGGCGGTCGAGAAGTTGCGCGGCATCCTCCCGCCCGCGCGGCGACCAGCGGCCCTCCTCGACGCAGAACGATGCGATCGGGACGCTGCCGGACTTCGGCGGCAGGACGAGGCTCACCATCAAGGTACGGTCCTGCTTGCCGCCCTTCACGATGTCGCCGGACTGGACGAACACCTCCTCGGCGCCGAGATTTTCGATTTCAAGCTGATTGACGTTGCTGGTTTCGCGCACCCGCACGAACCCCTTGGCCATCGCTTCTTCGAGTGTGAGCGGAACTTTGCCCGCTTCCGATTTGCCGTGAATGAAATAGATCGCCAGGTTCTCGTGCACGATCGGATCGGAGACGCGAAACCCGTCCGGGGCTTTCGCGCCGCCAATTCCAACCAGCGAGAACATGACCAGCGGCGACGTCGAGATCGCGGCCAGAGCAAGCAAGGACCATCGCATGAAGCGCTCCTGAAGGAATGAAGTTGCAGGAGTGGTTGCACGGCTCCATGGCTGGCGTTGGGAGGGGCGGTGACTGAATTTCGGCTGCGATGTCCGAATCTCGAAAGCGGTGTCGGAATTCCGGCGGGGCCGCGGAAAACTCGTGCGGCACATTACCGATCGTTCATGTTGGTGCGATCAGCCGTGGAGCTGCAGCCTGGCGAGCCGCGCATACAGGCCGCCGCCGCCGGTCAATTGACCGTGCGTGCCTTCCTCGACGATGCGGCCGCCTTCCATCACCAGGATGCGGTCGCAGGACAGCACCGTCGCCAGACGGTGCGCGATCACCAGCGTGGTGCGGTCGCGCATCAGCCGTTCGAGCGCCGTCTGCACCAGCTTCTCGCTTTCGGCATCGAGCGACGACGTCGCCTCGTCGAGCAGGAGCAGCGGCGCGTCGCGCAGGATGGCGCGGGCAATCGCGATGCGCTGACGCTGACCGCCCGACAGCGTGACGCCGCGCTCGCCGGCCTGAGTTTGAAACTTGTCCGGCAGCCGATCGATGAACTCGGAAGCTAGCGCCAGTTCGGCCGCGCGTTCGACGTCGGCGTCGCTCGCATCGGGCCTTCCGAAACGAATGTTGTCGCCGATCGATGCCGCGAAGATCACGGTGTCCTGCGGCACCAGCGCGATCTCCCGCCGCAGCGCAGCCGGGTCGGTCGACGGCAGCGGCACGCCATCGAAGGTCACGGTTCCGGAGAGCGGGTCGTAGAATCGCAGGATCAGGTGGAAGATCGTGCTTTTGCCGGCGCCCGAGGGCCCGACCAGCGCAACCTTCTCGCCGCGCCGGACGCGTAGCGAGACCCCGTCGAGAACGACGGACGAAGGACGGGCCGGATAGGCGAACCGGACATCGTCGAACACGACCTCACCGCGGGCCGGCTGCGGCAGCGCGGCCGGACGCGCCGGCGCGACGATCTCCGGACGAATGTGCAGGATCTCGAACAGCCGCTCGGCAGCGCCGGCAGCATGCGACAGCTCGCCCCAGACCTCCGACAACTGCCCGAGCGCGGCGGCGGCGAACACCGCGTAGAGCACGAACTGCGAGAGCCGGCCGGCGGTGATGCGTCCCGCCAGAACGTCCTGGGCGCCGACCCACAGCACCACGACAACGCTCGCGAATACCAGGAAGATCGCAATCGCTGTCAGCACGGCCCGCGCGCGCGTGGAAGCGAGCGCGGCATCGAATGCGCGCTCGACCGCGGCCGCAAAGCGCCTGCGCGCCATCGTCTCGTTGGTGAAGGCCTGCAGCACGCGCACGGCGCCGATCAGTTCCGACGCATAGGCCGAGGCCGCGGCGAGCGTATCCTGCGCGGCGCGCGAGCGCGCACGTACCGCCCGCCCGAAACCGTAAAGCGGCAGCACGATGATTGGAATCGCGGCCAGCACGAAGGCCGACAGCCGCGGGCTCGTCACCACCATCATCGCGACCGCGCCCACGAACAGCACGAGATTGCGCAGCGCGACCGACACCGCCGAGCCGACCGCCGCCTTGATCTGCGTGGTGTCGGCGGTCAGCCGCGAGATCGCCTCGCCGGTCTTGGCCTGGTCGAAATAGGACGCCGACAGCGAGGTGAGATGCGCGAATACGTCGCTGCGCAGATCGGCGACGATGCGCTCGCCGAGCATCGTCACGAGATAGAACCGCGTCGCGCTCGCGAGCGCGAGCACGGCGACGACCGCGATCAGGACCGCGAAGTAGCTGTCGATCAGGGTGGCGCTGTCGCGTGAGAACCCGAAATCGATCATGCGCCGGACCGCGATCGGCACCACCAGCGTGGTGACCGCCGCGACCACGAGAGCGCACAGCGCCGCGACCGCATGCCAGCGATAGCGCAGCAGATAGGGCAGCAGGCCGACCAGTGGACGCAGCCTGGCGCTGCGGTCCTGGGACGCTGGAGCGGGGGCCGCGGGCTCCCCCGGCGGCAGGCTCGCGGCCTCGCCGGGGCCGGGCATTCCTCGCTCCACCACGTTCATCGTCTTCCCGGACCCGAATACGCCTGGAAACGCTCCAAGGCGGCGGCGAGAATGCCTTGCCCATCCATGGGTGGCAATCGCGAGGGTGGTGGCCAGCGCAGCCATCCCCCGCGCCGGGCCCCCCGGTGACGCGCTTGTTTCGCCAAAATGCGTGGGCTATAGAGCCGCAACCCTTTCAGCCACTCCATTCTGGCGCCAGCGCGCAGCGAGCCGATCATGAAACCCGATACCCACCCCGATTATCATACCGTCAAGATCGTCATGACCGACGGCACGGAGTTCACCACCCGCACCACCTGGGGCAAAGAGGGCGACACCATGCGGCTCGACATCGACCCGAAGTCGCATCCGGCCTGGACCGGCGGCCAGCAGCAACTGCTCGACCGCGGCGGGAGGTTGTCGCGCTTCCAGAAGAAATTCGCCAATCTCGGCCTGAAGAAGTAGCCCGCGGTCATGAAAACGGACGCGGCGAGCCCTCGCGAGAGCGGGGGCTTTGTCTTGTCGCCCGGCGGCGCGGACGAGCCTATTCCTGTTCGAATGCCGCCCGCAGCAAGCCGAGCTGACGCTCGACCGGATTGCCGACGTCCGAGAGCGGACGTGCCTGACTGGCATGGATCGTGGCATCTAGCCGGCGCACCGCGGTCTGCAGCGTACGCGACCGCAGGATCAGGACGCGCAGCCGCTCAGGCAGCAGCTTGATGTTGTGGTCGTCGGTCTGCTCGCCCGCCGACAGCTTGACCTTGGCTTTTTCCTTGTGGGCCTGCGCGAGCGACATCTCGCCTTCCTTCACGGCCCGGTGCAGCAGGAGCCAGGAGGCAAGCTGCATGAGCCGTGTGGTCAGCCGCATGCTCTCGGTCGCATAAGCGAGCGCAGCGGCGCGTTCGAGCTTCTTAGAATCCTGCCGGCCGGGCCCGTCGAGATAGGCCGCAGTCTCTTCGACGAGTGACATGCCGTCGCGAAATAAATCGGAAAAGACCTGAGAACCCGCAAGTCTCTCACCGAACGATACGGTCTCGCTGACCGATTTCTCGAACATTCCCTGACGCCCCACACACACTACGCAACTATTGCTGTTTCTTGCACCAGCCCCTGGTGAAGCGGGGGGAGCATTGCGCGACCGGCGAGCGCTGTCCAGCGGTCGCCCAATAAAGCTTCAGACATAGTTGCTGCGCGGCCACGATGACCTAAAGCAGGAAACCGGGCCGACAAGCGGCCCGTCCATTCCCTTCTGCTGTCCAAAATTGGGACGAGAATATGCGCCGGGTGACGCCAATACCCCAGCGGCGCTTGCTTACCGCCTGATGCCGGCGCCGCCGCCGCCGCCCGGCCGCCCTGCCGGAGCCACGGCGCGTGCCACACCGGGACTTGCCATCATCGGGCGCGCAGCCGGCATACCGCCGCCCATGGTGCGCGGCATCCCTGCGGGGCCACCCATGGTGCGCGGCATGCCCGAGGGAGCGCCCATGGTGCGCGGCATGCCCGACGGACCGCCCATGGTGCGCGGCATCCCCGAGGGAGCGCCCATCGTGCGCGGCGTATGCATGTTGCGGTGAACGTTCATATTCGGAGAGACGGCACGGTTCACCGTCCCGCCCGGCGTGCCGACACCGTTGGGGGTGCCGGGTCCTCGGCCGAGGCCTGGAGCAGGATTGATCGCTGCGTTCCGGATGCCGGCCGGATTTTGCCGCAGCGCCGGATTTGTGCCGTTCAGGTTCGCGCGCGGCACGCCGTTGTGCCGGTCGATGTTGCCGGTCAGGCCCTGGCGCTGCATGGCCGGATTAGTCTGCTGCAGGTTGTTGCGGAACGCGTTCTGGCGGGCGACACCGTCGACCGGATTGCCGTTGATCCCCGGCCGCCCGAAGCGCTGCTGAAGGGCTGCGTTGTTGTAGGCGATATTGCCCCGGTGGACCGGATTGTGCCGCCAGTTCTGATTGATTCCGACATTGGCGAGCCGGGTGCGATTGAACGCATTGTAGTGCGGGACGTGCACGCCGATCCGCCGGGCCCGCCAGTCGTAGCGCGCCCACAGTGCCGGGCCGACGAAGCAAGGCGCCCCGAAGCCGAACACACCAACCCTGACGTAGCCGGGCGGATACCAGAAGAACGGCGAATATACCGGCCAGGGCCATGGTCCGTAAACGACCAGCGGGTCGTAGACCGGCACGAAGATCACATCCGGTTGGACCGGTTCGATCATGATGTATTCGGGCGGCGGCGCGACGCCGCGCACCGCCGGCGGTGGTCCGTCCACACGGGTGATCTTCATTTCTTTCGTCGTCTTCAGGTGACCGTTGTCGGCCGCCTTGACCCGCAACCGCTGGATCGCCCCCGTCAGATCATCCGGCTGCGCCAGATAGGCGTCGCCGACCTGCTTGGTCCAGTCGAGCTTCTCGCTCATCATCTGCAGCACTTGCGGGACCGTGGTCAGCGACTTGACGCTGGCATCCCAGTTCTGCCGCTGCATGGCGTCTTCGAGTTCCTTGCCCTTGAGGCTGGGATTGGTTTTGGCCCAGCGGGCGACCATCTCGACTTCAAGGGGATAAGTTGCCGCGGTCAAAATCTGCGCCAGCAGCGAATCGGGATGCAGCGCAATCGGTGCCACCAGTTGTTCAAGCTGGGCATCGCTGAGCTTGTCCTCGACGATGACAGTGGCAGGCGTAGCGGGCGGCGTCGCCGGCGTCGCGGGAACGGAAGGCAGCGGAGCGGCTTGAACGGGCGGCGCCGTAGGCGTCGCCGGAACGGACGGCAAGGGAGCGGCTTCCTGGCTGCGCGCTTGCGATGCGGCGGCCACCGGCAACAGCAGCACCGCCAGTGCGAGTGCCGCCACAAGTTTCCTTAGGCGATGCAGACCCAGCTCAATTGCGGACATATGATCTCCCTCGCGCCCCCGCGCCGAGGCCCCTTCGCGGCGCCACCCTGGAAAGGGCGCACCGGCGGTTCCGGGCAGACTCAAGGATTGCCGAATATTGCGGCGAAAATGTCGGCGATTCCGGCTGGAATGGAGGCTTCTTCGAACTGGCGGGAAGTCGTCCCCAAGCATGCGCCCGATCCGCTCGACGGTCAGCAACGAGGGGAAGCGGCCCGATCGGTTATGTTGGAATCCAATTTGAGCTTGGCTCCCCGGGAATGGATTCGAACCATCGACCGGACGGGAAACAACCGTCTGCTCTCCCGTTGAGCTACCGGGGATCAAGGACCGAAATTTGGGCAATTTTCTCAAAAATATCAATTATTTATGCATTTCACGGTTATCAATTGGATAAGCCGGCCGTCGCTCGAATTGCCGGGATTGCCTGTAGCCGGCCTCGCGCCTGCCGGATCGACCCCGCGCCCAGCCGGACCATGAAACGGCTCCACCGCCGCGCCTGCCAAGCCATTCCGGTCTCGGTCGAGAGCGAGCGGAGGAAGTAGGCCTTGGCAGCGCTGGCCGCATCGCACTCGACCTTGACCTCGTCGTCGTAGAACGACGCGATCTTCTCCGCCGTCATGCCGACATCGGCGAGCCAGCGCGGAACATGGACGTGGCAAAGTCGCTCCACGTCGGTGAACACCTTGTTGCAGCCGGTCCCGGCCGCCGGGCACGACGTGGCGAATGCGTCGCCGACCAGAACGATGCCGGCTTGGCGGTGCCCGGTGGTGGCATAAAGATCGACCGGCCGGATCTTCACCGGTTGCGGGATTTCGAAATCACCGAACAGCTTGCTCAGGCTCGGCTGCAGCGTCAGCAACGCCGCCTCCGGCTCGGCGCGCATCTGCCGAAGCCACGGGTCGGCCATGTCGCGATAGACAAAGAGATTGGCGCGCATCGTCGTGCCAATCGGAAATAACGTCAGGTAGGCCATGCGGTCGGCGACACGATCGGGAAAGCTGGTCAATGCGGGAAAATCGAACCGCGGCCGGCCCACCGGCTTCACATCAAATCCGATGCTGATCGAATGGTTCGAGCTCAGCACCTCGCGCGCCATGCCGAGTGTATGGCGCAGTCCGACATTGAGACCGTTCGCCAGCACAATCAGACGAGCGGAAATCTCCTCGCCGGTCGATAGCGTCACGCGCTGGCGGTCCGCACTCGTGGCGATTGCCGTGGCCTTGGCGGCAATCAAGGAACCGCGCTCCGGGATTTGGGCCCGCACGCCGTTCACGAGGTCTTGATACAGAATGCCGTATTGATCGTTCGGACGCTTCTCGACCAGACGGCCGAAACGGGCGATCCAGATTTCATCGTCCGGGGTGGCGGCGCGCAGAACGGCATCGGCCAGACCGGTCTTCCGGAACAGGCGAACCTGCGATCCGTCGAGCTTCTCGCAACGGAAATCCGGTGGATACTCCGGGTGCGGATCGATTAGCACCGCGTCATTACCGGCCCGTCCCAGCATGGCCGCGGCGGTTGAGCCGGCAAGCCCACCGCCGACGATCGCAATATCCGTGTGCCGCATGATCGCTCCTAGCAGCCGCCAAATCATTGCAGCCGCGAGGCTTAACGAACTTTGAAACCAGCAGCAGAAACCGCCGCAGAGTTCACGGGCGCCAGAGACGCTGCGAGACTGGCCCGTCGCCTTGGAGTCGGCCAACCTGGACCAACGCGTCAGCAATCAACCCCCAATTTACGCTCCAAGGTGAGCCGGCCCCGGCGCCAACTCCCTGCGGTGGTCCGGCCGTCGCTGAAATCGAGCGCGACTTCTCCACTGCTTCCCAGTGTCGCGCCCGCCGAACCTGCGCGGGCGCTGCGCTATGCTACAAGCGCGCGGCAAACCCGATACCCGCAGGCTTGCCGGTCGTCGTGCTGCGCTCGAACTGGTCTCCAAACTGGCATGACCATCCCTTTCGCATGCCGGTCGGCGGAAAATTTCGCTAAGCTTGAGGGGAGCGAACGGTTTGCAACGGTCGAGGCGAACGCCGGGCCGCGTGTTCATCGCCGATGGGGAGGTCGAGAATGCTGAGACGTCAGTTTGCCGCCGCGCTGGGCGCCCTATTGGGATGGTCCGCGACCGCGGACGCGCAGGACTGGCCGGCAAGGCCGATCAACATGGTAGTGCCCTACGCGGCGGGTGGTCCGGTCGACACCATCGGCCGGATCATGGCGGCGCGGATGTCCGAACTGCTCGGCCAGCAGATCATCGTCGAGAACATCGGCGGCGCCGGCGGCATGACAGGAGCGGCGCGAGTAGCGAAGGCCACACCGGACGGCTACAACCTCCTGCTGTCTGGGAGCGCAGTGCTCGCCATCAACCAGACGCTCTACAAGCGGCCGCTCTACAATGCGATCACCGACTTCGAGCAGGTAGCTTTGTTTTCGGACTCGGCACGCGTGCTGATCGTGCGGCCGAACTTCCCCGGCAACACGCTGGCCGAGTTCATCGATTATGCGAAGGCCAATCAAGGCAAGATGCAATACGGCTCGGCCGGTGGAGGCTCCGGCACGCATGTCTGCGCCGTCCTGCTCGACGTCGCGATGGGCACCAAGATTACGCACGTGCCCTATCGCGGTGCGGGCCCGGCGATGCAGGACCTGATCGCGGGCCGGATCGATTTCATCGCTGAACAGATTTCGACGGCGTTGCCACAGGTTCAAGGCAAGACCGTCAAAGCAATCGCGACCTTGGGGCTCGACCGGGCGCCGGGCCTCGAAGAGCTGAAGACCGCGGAGGAACTGGGCCTGAAGGGCCTCGATTGCGGCTCCTGGGGCGCGTTCTCGTTTCCCAAGGGAACGCCCGATGCCATCATCCGCCGCCTCGCCAAAGCGTCGAACGACGCGGTGGAAACACCCTCGGTGCAGGAGCGGTTCAAGAGCATCGGCGTGACGATTCCAGCCCCAGAGCGCCGGACGCCGGAATATCTGACGCAGTACGTCAAGAGCGAGATCGAGCGCTGGGCCGCTCCCATCAAGGCCAGTGGAGTTTCGGCGGACTGATGCGGCGGACGCACGACAACATCAGCGTGCGCGCGGCGCTGGCCGGCATCGTCGCCGGCCTGCTCTTTGCGACCGCGCCGATGCATGCGCAGGAATGGCCGGCGCGGCCGCTGACGCTGGTGATCCCGTTCGCCGCGGGTGGGCCGACCGATGTGCTCGGCCGCGTGCTGGCACAGCGCATGAGCGAAATGCTGTCGCAGCAGATCGTGATCGAGAACGTCGCCGGCGCCGGCGGGACGACCGGCGCCAGCCGCATCGCCCGCGCTGCGGCCGACGGCCATCAGGCCCTGCTCGGCAACATCGCCACGCACGCCTACAGCCAGACGCTCTACAAGCGGCTGCCCTACGATGCCGTTGCCGACTTCGCGCCGGTGGGCCTGGTCGCCGGCGGCGCTTGGGTGCTGGTGGTGCGCAAGGACCTGCCGGTGGCCACGCTTGCGGAGTTCGCCGCCTATGCGCGCGCCAACCAGAACCGGATGCAGTATGGCTCCGCCGGCATCGGCTCGGGCACGCACATCACCTGCGTCCTCCTCAACACGGCGCTCGGCACGCAGACCAACCACGTGCCCTATCGCGGCTCCGGTCCCGCGATGCAGGATCTGGTCGCCGGCCGCATCGACTTCCTGTGCGACGTGATCTCGACCGCGGTTCCGCAGATCGAAGCCGGTACCGTCAGGGCGATCGCCACGCTCGGCGAGAGCCGCGCCGCGGTGCTGCCGAACGTTCCCACCGCTGGCGAGCAGGGCTTTGCCGAATTCGACGGCAACGGCTGGAATGCCTTGTTCTTTCCAAAAGGCACGCCCGAAGCGATCGTACGTCGCATGAGCAGGGCCGCAAGCGAAGCGCAAGACACGCCGGCGGTGCGCGAACGGCTGGAAGGGCTGGGATTGCGCATCCCGCCGCCCGGCCAGAGGACGCCGGAATTCCTCGCCAAGCTGCTCCCAAGCGAGATCGCGCGATGGGCCGGCCCAATCAAGGCCAGCGGCGCACAAGTTGATTAGAGACGACGAGTACAAGAAGGAGACCAAGATGAACAAAATGACGATCGCGACCGCGCTGACCGGGCTGCTCGCATGGTCGAATGCTGCTCTGGCGCAGGAGTGGCCGGCACGCACCATCACCCTGGTGGTTCCGTTTGCGGCCGGCGGCGGCATCGACACCTCGGCGCGCATTCAGGCGCAGCACATGAGCGAACTGCTCGGCCAGACGATCGTGGTCGAGAACGTCGGCGCCGCCGCTGGAACGACCGGCGCGTTGCGTGTCGCGAAAGCCGCCCCCGATGGTTATACGCTGCTGATCGGCAACTCCGGCACGCATGCGTACAGCCAGGCGCTGACCAAGAAGCCGGTCTACAACGCCATCGCCGATTTCCAGCCGATCGGACTGATGACCGAATCACCGCGCATTTTGGTGGCGCGCAAGGATCTGCCCGCCGACAACCTGCAAGGCCTGATCGCCTACCTGAAAGCCAACGAAGGCAAGACCCAGTTCGGCTCGGCCGGTGTCGGCTCGGGCACGCACCTGCCGTGCGTCCTGCTGACGTTAGCCGCCAAGACCAACGTCACGCACGTACCCTACCGGGGCGAGGGTCCAGCGATGCAGGACGTGATCGCCGGACGGATGGACTTTATGTGCGCGACCATCCAGAGCGGCGCCGCGCAGGCGCGGCAAGGCAATGTGAAGGGCATCGCCATCATGGCGGAGAAGCGCTCCTCGATCGCGCCCGACCTGCCCACCACCGGCGAGCAGGGTCTGCCCGGCGTGGAATCAAGCGTCTGGAACGCATTCTTCGTGCCCAAGGGAACGCCCGATGCCATCGTCCGCAAGCTCAACAAGGCGATGAGCGACACGGTCGACAATCCGGCGATTCACAAGCGGCTCGACGAGCTCGGGCTCGAGATCGTACCGCGCGAGCGCCGCTCGCCCGAATATCTCTCGCAGCAACTGCCCGAGGAAATCGCGCGCTGGAAGAAGGTCGTGCAGGACGCCGGCATCAACATCGACTGAGGCGCGGCCGTTACTTGGCCGGCAAGGGCGCCGGCGCCGGTTTAAGGAAGATCAGTTCGGTCGTGTCGAACGGCCGGCGCTCGATCTCGGCAAACCCCGGCGGCGCATCGAAGCGCGATTGCGCCGCCTCCTCCACCACGATCAGCGCGCCAGGCACGAGCCAGCTGCCCGCGAGCGCCGAAGTAAGCGCCCGCTCGGCGAGGCCCTTGCCGTAGGGCGGATCGAGGAACGCGAGCGAGAACGGCTCGACCGGCTGCGCCGCGCCGAGCTTCGCCGCGTCGCGCCGGAAGACGCGGGTCACGCCGCCGAGACCCAGCGTCGCGATGTTCTCCCGCAGGATGGCGCGCGCTTCGGCACCGTCGTCGACGAACAGCGCAAAGTCCGCGCCGCGCGACAGCGCCTCGATCCCCAGCGCTCCGGTGCCGGCAAAGAGATCGAGCACGCGCGCACCGGTTATTGGATCGTCGTAGGCATGCAGCAGAATATTGAACAGCGTCTCGCGCAGGCGGTCGGTGGTCGGACGGATCGCCTGGGACTTCGGCGCGACAAGCGCGCGCGAGCGCAGCCGACCGCCGACGATCCGCATCAGCGCCTCTTGCCACGCGGAGACTTTGCGCCGCCGGATTTCGCGCCAACGAAACGCTTGCGGCCGCGCTTCTCGCGCCGCGCCAACTCGGGTTCACCGAAACGTTCCGATTCGCTTCGTCCCCGGCGTCTCCGGACCGGCTTGTCCGGCCGCGCAATTTTTTGCGCGTCTTCCGAACGAGCGCGCGGGTGCGCCTCCCGGGATGGTCGGCCACCGACCTTCTGGCCGTCGCTCTTCGCATCGTGCAGCGCGCGCGCTTCGGTTTGACGGTGCGAGGAAGACGCCTGGGCAACGGACTCCGCCCGCACCGGCGCCGAGAAATCGGCACCTGACTGCGCCACGATCCGATCGCCCAACTGTTCGCGCAGCACGCGCGTCTTGACCTCCTCGATCGCGCCTTCCGCCAAGCCGGTGAGCTGGAACGGCCCGTACGATACCCGGATCAGGCGGTTCACCGCGAGGCCGAGATGGCCCAGCACGTTCTTGACCTCGCGGTTCTTGCCCTCGCGCATCGCAAAGGTCAGCCAGACATTACTGCCTTGCTCGCGGTCGAGCGTCGCTTCGATCGATCCGTACCGCACGCCGTCGATCGTGATGCCGCGGCGCAGCCGGTCGAGCGCATCCTGCTGCACGCGGCCGTGGGCGCGCACCCGATAGCGCCGCAGCCATCCGGTTGCCGGCAGTTCGAGCACCCGCGCCAGCCCGCCGTCGTTGGTGAGCAACAGTAGCCCCTCGGTGTTGAGATCGAGCCTGCCGACGCTCAAAAGCCGAGGCAGGCCGGCCGGCAGCGCCGCAAACAGCGTCGGGCGGCCGGCCGGGTCGGCATGCGTCGTCACCAGACCGGCCGGCTTGTGATAGAGGAACAGCCGCGTGCGCTCGCGGGTGGGCAGCGGCTGGCCGTCGAGCGCAATGCGGTCGGCGGCGGTGACGTTGAGCGCCGGCGAGGTGATCACCTTGCCGTTGACCGCGACCCGCCCCTGCGCGATCCACGCCTCGGCCTCTCGTCGTGAACTCACGCCCCGCGCGCGCCATGACCTTGGCTATCCGCTCGCCGGGCGCCGAAGCTTCGCGTTGTGCGTTCATGGATGCGTGAATTCCATTTGGTTGCATTACGAAGCAGGGCTCGCCGTCCCGTTCGCTGCGTGATAGCAAAGTTACGGAGCTTCGACGAGCCATGCCGACGCACACATTCATGGAGCTGGCGCTGGAAGAGGCGCGCACGGCCGCAGCACTGCCGGCGAGGTGCCGGTCGGCTGCGTCATCGTGCACGACGGCAAGCCGATCGCGCGGGCCGGCAATCGCACGCTCACCGACCGCGATCCGACCGCGCACGCCGAGATGCTGGCGATCCGGCGGTCCGCCGAAGCTCTCGGCACCGAACGGCTCGTCGATTGCGACCTTTACGTCACGCTCGAGCCCTGCACCATGTGCACGGCGGCGATTTCGTTCGCCCGCATCCGGCGGCTCTACTACGGCGCCGGCGATCCCAAGGGCGGGGCGGTCGAGAGCGGCGTGCGGTTTTTCGAACAAGCGACCTGCCATCACCGTCCGGAACTCTATGGCGGCATCGGCGAGACTGAGGCCGCCCTCCTGCTCAAGGATTTCTTCCGCGCGCGGCGATAGCACCCCGCGCGTGACGGCGCGGTGCGTCATCTCCTATGATTGCGCATCCACATAGGGACAGTTCGAGGAGGAACTCGTGCATAAGCTATCCGCCGGACTTATGGCCTTGCTCTGGCTTGCGGGCGCGCCTGCTGCGCTCGCGCAAGACCAGCAGTCGTTCAGGAACATCCTGGGCAAGGGCTACGAGATCAAGGGCGTCACCTTCGCCAAGGGCGACGCGACCGAGAACCGCGAAGTCTTCATCGTGACGCTGCAGAGGGAAAAGTCGGTGGCGGTCTGCTATTTCGCCGCGGCCAGTTGGATCGGCCTCAGCAACACAGCCCTCGACGACGGCAAGCGCTGCGACGTGCGATAATCTGCTTACGCTTCGAGCAGCGCCCTCACCCGCGACTTCACCTCGGACCTGACCGGTTCCGACACGCGCAGGATTGCGCTCGCCTGCAGGAAAGTCGAGCGTGCGGAATGCGCCGACGTTCGGCCGCACGATCAGGTCCGGCGCACCGTGCTTGAGCTTCTCGTCGGTGATGGCGCTGCCCATCACCAGCACAGTCGTCGCGAGGCATTCCCACGGATTGGGAATGTCGCGGCGCTCATCCATGGGCGCGCCCGAGATGTCGATCGCTACGATCGCATCGGCCTGGCCGCGCAGTACGTCGAACGGCAGCGGATTGGTCGCCGCCGCCGTCGATCAGCACGCGGCCTTCGACCACGACCGGCCGCATCACGGTGGGCAGTGCGATCGAGGCCGCCAGCGCCGGCTTGAGCGTTCCAGTCGAGAATACCGTCTGACGCCGTGCTAGAGATCGGAGGCGATCACGGTGAGCGGAATGCCGAGCTTCTCGAACTCGTCCGGCACCTTGTCCGGCAGGAACTGGCTGCAGAATTTCTCCGCGTCGACCAGAGTCGCGCTGCCGAAGCCGATGCTCAAGAGATTGGCGAAGGTGCCGGCCCGCGCCTGAATCAGGCGGCGGAAAACCTCGGCCGCGGTTATGCGCGAGCGCGATCACGTGGCGGCGGATATCTCGGCCCGACATTCCCGACGCATAGGCAGCGCCGATCAGCGCACCGATCGACGTCCCGGCGATCGCGACCGGCCGCGCGCCGATCTCGTCGAGCGCTTCCAGCACCACGATATGGGCGAGCCCGCGGGCGCCGCCGCCGCCGAAAGCAAGCGCAAACGTCTTCATCGTGCGCCTGCCTCCCGGGCGAACTCCCAGGCACGGACGGCGAGCGGCCGTACCATCGAAGCCATCGCGGCGGCATTCTCACTGGTTGCGGTGCCGTCGCGCACGCGGCCGACGATGCCTTGCAGGATCGCCGCCAGGCGGAAGAAGTTGTAGGCGAGATACACCGGCAGCTGCGGCCGCGGATCAAGCCCGGTGCGCGTCACATAGGCATCGACATAGTCGGAGCGCGACGGAATGCCCAGCGCCGCCAGATCGTGCCCGACCAGCGTACCGACGCCGGCATTCGTTTCGGACGGCGGCATGTCCCATTGCATGAGGTGATAGGCCAGATCGGCGAGCGGATCGCCGAGCGTCGACAGCTCCCAGTCGAGCACGGCAAGAATCGTGGGACCGGACGACGCCAGGATGACGTTGTCGAGGCGATAGTCGCCGTGCACGATCCGCACCGGCCCGGCCGGCGGCAGATGCGCCGGCAGCCACTCGATCAGTCGCTCCATCTCGGCGATCGGTTCGGTTTCTGACGCGCGGTACTGCTTCGACCAGCGCTCGACCTGGCGGACGACGTAGTTCTCGCCGCGGCCGAAATCACCAAGCCCGATCGCCGACAGGCTCGAACGTATGCAGCCGCGCCAATGTCGCGTTCATCGCGTCGTAGACGGCAGCGCGTTCCGCCGGTGACGAGTCCGGCATGTGCGGCTCCCAGAACACCCGGCCGCCCACATAGCTCATGAGATAGAACGGCGTGCCGACGACGCTTTCGTCGGCGCAATAGACGCAGCGGCGCAGCCACCGGAAAGCCCTCGCGCATGCAGCGCACTGATGACGCGAAACTCGCGGTCGACCGCGTGCGCCGACGGCAGCAGCTTGCCGGGCGGCTTGCGGCGCAGCACGTAGCGTCGCCCCGGCGTCTCGACCAGATAGGTCGGGTTCGACTGACCGCCCTTGAACTGCCGCAGGCTCAGCGGGCCAGCGTAGCCCGGCAGTTCGGCGGCGAGATAGACTTCGAGCCGCGTGTCATCGATGGCGAGCCCGGCCGCCACCGGCTTCACGCCGGAGAATGTCGCCTGACGGTCGATCGGTTGCATCACGCTGGCATTCTCAGTTCGTCATGCCCGCTTTGTGCCGGGCATCCACGTCTTGATGAATCATCTAGGCAAGACGTGGATGGCCGGGACAAAGGCGGAGCGAAGCGACGCCGTCCTTCGGACGGCTATGCCCGGACATGACGGCTTTTTCTTAGCTCTCATTTCTCAGCGAAGAACTCCATCAGCGCCGTCGCGGTCGCGTCGGGCGCCTCTTCGGCCAGGTAGTGCCCGCTGTCGATCGGAAAGCCGCGCACATCGGTCGCCCATTCGCGCCAGGTCTCGAGCGGCCCTTCGGTCTCCGCCGGGATGCCGCCGCGGGCGCCCCAGATCGCCAGCAGCGGGCAGGAATTTCTGTTGCCGGCGGCACGGTCCCCTTCGTCGTGGATGAGATCGGTGGTGCGGCCGGCGCGATAGTCCTCGCAGGTCGCGTGGATGCGCAGCGGATCGTTGAAGAACGCATGGTAGTGCGCGAGCGCGCGCGGGTCGAACGCCGAGAGGCTCTTGATCTTGGTGCCGGCCGCCGCCCGCGTGTCGAAGAAGTAGATCGGGTCCTTGCCGATCAGCGTCTCCGGAAATGGCGCCGGCAGCGCCAGGAACATCCAGTGCCAGGCCCGGTTGGCGAGTCGCGCATCCATGCGGTGCCACATCGCCCAGGTCGGCACGATGTCGAGCATCGCGAGTCTGTTCGAGCCGTCCCGGATGATCGAGCGCCAGCCGGTAGGCGACGCGGCCGCCGCGGTCGTGGCCGGCGAGGCGGAAGCGCGCGTGGCCGAGCGCCTCCATCACCTCGACCATGGCTTTCGCCATCGCGCGCTTGGTGTAGGGCGCATGCTCGGCATCGGATCGCGGCGCGTCCGACCAGCCGTAGCCGGGCAGGTCCGGGATCACGAGGCTGAACCGTTGCGCCAGCGCCGGCGCCACGCGGTGCCACATCACGTTGGTCTGCGGATAGCCGTGCAGCAGCAGGAGCGGCGGCCCCTCCCCGCCGGTGCGCGCGAAGATGCGTCCGGCCGAGGTGTCGATCCACTGCGACGCGAAGCCCGGATAGAGGTCGGCGAGATCGTCGGACATGTTTCAGCTCGCGTGCCGGATTACGAGGCCGTCTCCCGCTCGATCGCGCGCCAGCCGATGTCGCGGCGGCAGAAGCCGTCGGACCAGCGGATGCGGTCGACCGCCGTATAGGCGCGCGCCTGCGCTTGCGCCACCGTCTTGCCGAGCGCCGAGACGTTGAGCACGCGGCCGCCGTTGGCGAGGATGCGTCCGCCGTCGGCCTTGGTGCCGGCGTGGAAAATCTCGACGCCGTCGACTTGGGCCGCATCGTCGAGCCCTTCGATCGGCGTGCCTCGGGCATACTCGCCCGGATAGCCCTTCGGCCGCCATCACGACGGTCAGCGCCGCATCGTCCGCCAGCGCAGGTCGAAATTCTTCAGCATGCCGTCGCACGACGCCAGCAGCGCCGGCACCAGATCCGACATCAGCCGCAGCATCAGCACCTGGGTTTCCGGGTCGCCGAAGCGGACGTTGTATTCGATCAGCTTCGGCCCCTGTCGCCGATCATCAGCCCGGCAAACAGCACGCCCTTGTAGGGCGTGCCCATCGCCTTCATCGCGCGCACGGTCGGAAGCACGATCTCGTCCATGGTGCGGCGGGTCATCTCCGGCGTCATCACCGGCGCCGGCGAATAGGCGCCCATGCCGCCGGTGTTGGGGCCCTGATCGCCGTCGAACACGCGCTTGTGGTCCTGCGCCGAGCGCGAGCGGGATCGCAGTCTCACCGTCGCACAGCGCGAAGAACGACGCTTCCTCGCCGGCGAGAAACTCCTCCACCACGACCTCGGCGCCCGCCGTCGCCGAGGCCGCCGCCGAACATCATGTCGATCGCGGCTTCGGCTTCGTCGAGCGACTGCGCCACCACCACGCCCTTGCCGGCCGCGAGCCCGTCGGCCTTGACGACGATCGGCGCGCCCTGCGCGCGCACATAGGCCTTGGCGGGCGCGGCGGCGGTGAAGCGCTCGTAGGCGGCGGTCGGAATGTTGTTCGCCTTGCACAGGTCCTTGGTGAAGCCCTTGGAGCCTTCGAGCCGCGCCGCCGCCTTGCTCGGCCCGAACGCCTTGATGCCGGCAGCGGCGAGATCGTCGACGATCCCGGCGCAGAGCGGCGCCTCCGGCCCGACCACGACGAAGTCGATGTTCCGCGCGCGGCAGAACGCGATCACCGCTGCATGGTCGGCCAGATCGAGCGCCACGACTTCGCATTCCTGCGCGATGCCGGCGTTGCCCGGCGCGCAGTAGAGCTTCTCGACCAGCGGGCTGGCGGCGATCTTCCAGGCCAGCGCGTGCTCGCGGCCGCCGGAACCGAGCAGGAGGATGTTCATCGGCCTCGCATCGCGCTCTGATGGGATGATGCTGGCGCGTGGTGTAGCACGGCCCCGACGCGCCGCAAGGGAGCCCCGCCGCCTGTGCACGGGCGGCGGGCGGACCGCCTTCTCGGCCGCGCCGTTCCTGTGTTAGGACCGGCGAGAACCGGGACAAACTGTCCCGGCGGAGGACGCTTCATGGACATCAAACGGTCCGGCACGGTGCCGTCGCGCCGCATGCCCGCCGAATCGTTCACCGGCACGGTCTGGCAGGACCCGATCGTCGAGGCGCCGGCGCCAGCGCGCATCCGCGGGCGCCTGGGTGCGCTTCGAGCCGAAGGCGCGCACCGCCTGGCACACCCATCCGCTCGGGCAGACCTTGCACGTCGTGTCGGGATCGGCCGGGTCCAGCTCTGGGGCGAGCCGATCGCGCGAGATCCGCGCCGGCGACACGGTGTGGATCGCGCCGGGCGAGAAGCACTGGCACGGCGCCGGTCCCGACACCACGATGGTGCACATCGCGCTGCAGGAGGCGCTCGACGGCAAGCCACGTGACCTGGATGGAGCACGTCTACGGACGAGCAATACAACGGCCGGTGAAGCCTAGCATTCGCCGGCGATGAGCTTGCCTTCATGCGCATCGAGCCGCATGCCGCGAATGCAGCGGACGATGGCCGCGACCTGAGTACGGCCCTGAGATCCATGAACGAGCAGCCGCGCCTCAACATCCCGGAATGGACCGTCTCCGAGCTCTCGGCGGCGCTGCAAGCAAGACCGTCGAGGACACCTACGGCTATGTGCGCGTGCGCGGCGAAATCTCCGGCTATCGCGGCCCGCATTCCTCCGGCCACTGCTATTTCGCCTCAAGGACGAGAGCGCCAAGATCGAGGCGGTGATCTGGCGGACCGCGTTCGGCCGCATGCGCATCAAGCCCGCAGGAAGGGCTCGAGGTCATCGTCACCGGCCGGCTCACCACCTATCCGGGCCAGTCGAAATACCAGATCGTGATCGAGACGCTCGAGCCGGCCGGCCTCGGCGCGCTGATGGCGCTGGTCGAGGAGCGCAAGAAGAAGCTCGCCGCCGAAGGCCTGTTCGACGCCGCGCGCAAGCAGCTGCTGCCGTTCCTGCCGCGACGTCATCGGCGTCGTCACCTCGCCGACCGGCGCCGTGATCCGCGACATTCTGCATCGGCTCGCCGACCGCTTCCCGCGCCACGTCGCTGGTGTGGCCGGTGCGGGTGCAGGGCGACGGCTCGGCCGAGCCGAGGTCGCCGCCGCGATCCGCGGCTTCAACGCGCTGCCGAAGTCCGGCCCGATCCCGCCAGCCCGATCTCATCATCGTGGCGCGCGGCGGCGGCTCGCTGGAGGACCTCTGGTCGTTCAACGAGGAGAATCGTGGTGCGCGCGGCGGCCGACAGCATGATCCCGCTGATCTCGGCGGTCGGCCACGAGACCGACGTGACGCTGATCGATTTCGCCGCCGACGTGCGCGCGCCGACACCGACCGCGGCCGCCGAGATGGCGGTGCCGGTGCGCGCCGAGCTGCTGGTGCGGGTCGACAGCCTGCGCACGGCGGGCGCTCGCCTGCTGGCAGCGCAGCCAGGAGAGCGCGCCGCACCGAGCTGCGCGCCGCCGCGCGCGCGTTGCCGACCGCCGAGGAACTGCTGGCGTTGCCGCGCCAGCGCCTCGATCAGGCGAGTGCGCGGCTGCCGCGCGCGCTCATCGCCAATGCGCAGATCCACCACGCCGCCTATTCGCGGCTCGGCGGCACGGCTCACGCCGCAGACGCTGCGCAACCACATCCGCCGCGAGCGCGAACGCATCGCCATGCTGTCGCAGCGCTCGGCGCACTGCCTGCGCGTCCATGTCGAACGCCGGCGGGAACGCTACGACGTCGTTCGCGCTGCGTCTCGACGTCGCCCGCACCGCCTACGTCCAGGCGCGCAAGACCGAGATCGCGCGGCTGCGCGAGCGCATCGACGTGTTTGCAACCCGCGCGCAACGCGCGCTTCGAGCGGCTGCTCGACGACCGCGCCGCGCGCGTGGAACGCGCCGAACGGCTGCTGGCCGCGGTGTCCTACCGCGGTGTGCTGGCGCGCGGCTTTGCGCTGGTGCGTGATCTTGCCGGCCGACCGTTGCGGCAGGCCGCGGCCGTAGCCGCCGGCGAAGCGCATCGACATCGAGTTTTCCGACGGCCGCGTGCGCGCGCTTGCGGAGGTGTCGTCGCGCGATGCCCCGGCGCCCTCGCAAGGCATCTTGCGCCGGAGACGCCGCCGACGAGATGACGGCGATACCGGTCAGGGCAGCCTGTTCGATTCGTAAGTCGCCGGTGCTTGCAGTCCGTGGAAAGTCGATTGACGCGCGCGTGAGCATTGCCCGCGTTGAACTGTTCAAAACTTTGGCGCGGGGATAGCGCCGGGGCGCGCACCGCGGGTTCCAAAAGCCTGTTCGACACCCTATTTAGGGCGCCAGCAATCTCTGCCTTGCCTCCGATAGCGAGGCGATATTAGGCTGCACCAACGCGCCCTGCCGGACATCCGGAGACCGAATGTGCTGAACCGATACGACCGCTCGCCCCCCATGGCCGGCGAAGCGGAAATCAGATACCTCGACGGCGATTTTCGCGTGGTGCGACCCGGCTCGTTCGTCCGCTGCGCGGTGTCCGGCGTGCCGATCCCGCTCGAAGAACTCAAATATTGGAGCGTCGACCTGCAGGAGGCCTACGCCTCTCCCGACTTAGTCCTGCAGCGTTATTATCCCGCCCGAGCGAAAGGCTGACCCTACGGTCCTGCCCGCGCCCCGCGCGCCGCCGCCAGCCGCTCCAACAGCAGCGACCGAAATCCCGGCTCATCGTCCAGCGCAAGCGATACCGGCAGCGCGCGAGCCCGCGCCGCCAAGGCCGCCGCCTCGCTGTCGCCCTGCATGCGAGCAAGGTCTTTTTCCGTCGTCACCAGCACCAGGCCTTGCCGCTCGGCCTGCTCGCACAGGCTGTCCGCCTCGGCTCGCGTGTAGCGGTGGTGATCCGCGAAGGCGCGCGCTGACGCCACCGCAAGGCCGGCGGCCTGAAGCGTCGCAAAGAATTTCTCCGGGCTGCCGATGCCGGCGAACGCCAGCACGTGGCCGTACCCGAGCATCGCAACGAAATCCGCATCCGGCTTGAGCCTGCCATGAAAGACCGCGACGCCCCGCTTGCGCGCGTCTGCGGCGACTGCGGCGGCGCCAACCGACGGTCCAATCACCAACAGCGCATGAGCCCGCTCGAGTTGCACCGCGATCGGCGCCCGCAGCGGTCCGGCCGGCGTGACCATGCCGTTGCCAACGCCACGTCCGGAATCGACCACCAGTACGGCGAAGTCCTTGGCGAGCGCCGGGTTTTGAAAGCCGTCATCCATCACGATGACGCTCGCCCCGCCATGGCCGCTGCGGACGCGCCGTCCGCCCGTGACCGCGCCACGATGGTCGGCGCCACCCGCGCCAGCAGCAGCGGCTCATCGCCGACATCGAGCGCGCAATGCTCGCGCTGGATCGACCCGCACCGGCCCGGCCTCGCGGCCGCCATAGCCGCGGGTCAGAAACATCGGCCGCTCTCCCGCCTGCTGCGAGCAGTCCGCGCGACCGCGAGCGCGGTCGGCGTCTTGCCGGCGCCGCCCACGGTCGGGTCGCCGATGCAGATCACCGGCACCGAAGCCAGCGTTCCGGTTTGCCCGAGTCGATGCGCCGTGTAACAGCCGTAGGCAGCGGCGACCGGCGAAAGCAGCGTACGCAGCGACTCCCGGCTTCGCGCCACCAGAAGTCCGGCTCACGCATCGTGTTCACGCCGCTCAAGGCGGATTTGCATCAGGTAGGGCTCGAGCGCCGCGACCGTGCGATCGAGCGCGCCGCCGAGCGTTGACGGTCTCCCGTCCCGCCGCCACGAGCGCCGCGCGCGCGTCGGCGTCCTTGAGCAACGCGCCCATGCGCACCGACGAGCTTGCCCACGTCGGTCACCTGCTCGGCGCCGTGCACGGCGTCCAGCGCGGAATAGATTTCGGCGAAGTTCCAGACATTCGGTCCATGCAGGATGGCGGCGCCGAGCTTCGCGGGCTCGATCGGATTCTGGCCGCCATGGCTCGCGAGCGAGCCGCCGATGAACACGATCGGCGCAAGCCGGTAGATCAGGCCAAGCTCGCCCATGGTGTCGGCGATGTAGATGTCGGTGTGCTGGCCCGGCAGTTCGCCGCGCGAGCGCAGGCGCGCCTTGAGGTCGGCGAGCGTTCGCGATCTCGAGAATGCCGGGCCCGCGCTCGGGATGGCGCGGCGCGATGATCGTGAGCAATCGCGGGAAACGAACCGCGCAGCCGCCGGTGCGCCTCGATCAGCGCCGATCTCCTCGCCCGGCATGGGTCGAGGCCGCGGCGATGACGGTGCGCTTGCCGATCGCGGCCTGCAGCGCCGTCAGGCTCTCGGGATTGGCCGGCGGCTCCGGCACGTCGAGCTTGAGGTTGCCGGTGGTGACGATGCGGGGCGCGCCGAGATCGCGGAACGCGCCCGGCATAGGTCGCCGACTGCGCCAGGCAGAGATCGAAGCAGCGCAGCAGCGCCGCGATGCTACCCGGCGCGCGGCGCCACCGGTTGAACGAGCGCTCCGATATCCGGCCATTGACCAGGATCAGCGGGATGCCGCGCGCGGCGGTCGTCATGATCAGGTTGGGCCACAGTTCCGATTCGACGAACAATGCGAGATCGGGCTGCCAATGATCGAGGAACCGTTTGACGAAACGCGGCACGTCGAGCGTCACGAACTGATGGATCACGTCCGGCGGCAGCCGTTGCTCGGCCAGATTGGCCGACGTGACGGTGCCGGACGTGCACAATACGTCGAAGTCCCTGTCGCGGATGCGCTCGATGAGCGGGATCACCGGCAAGCAGTTCGCCGACGCTGGCGCCGTGCACCCAGACCAGCGGCCCGGCCGGCCGCGCGATCTTGCTCTCGCCGTAGCGTTCGCTGAAAGCGTTCGGGATGCTCCTTGCCGCGCTTGAGCCGATGCGACGACGATCGCAGGCGCCATCGGCGTCGCCGCCGCGGTCAGCAGCCGGTAGGCGTGCAGCGCCAGCGGCAGCCGCTCAGCCACGACGGTTCCTCGGGCCGCTCCCCGGCGCGGCCGGTCGACGATTTCGTAGGCGCGCTCGCCGTGACGGCGTTGAGCCTGGTCTCGATCTCGTGCCGCGCGGCTTCGAGCGCCGCGTCGTCGGCGTCGGCCGGGCACGTAAATCGGTCCGTCGCCGACGATGGCGCCACGACCGAACGGCAGGTTGATCACCGAGCGGTCCCAGTTGTTCAGCGCGATGCGGTTTCTGGTCGCGATCGCGACCAGATAGATCGGCCGGCCGGACAGGCTCGCGAGCTTGACGATGCCGACACCGGCGATGCGGGACACCTTGGGCACGTCCGCGGTCAATGCCATCGTTGTAGCCCTGCTCCAGCGCGTCGAGCATCTCGCGGAATGCGCCTACGCCGCCCTTGCGCTGAAACTCCCGCCCGTGCGCCGCCGGAACCGCGGATCGTTCCGACGCCGAGGTGCTGAGCGGCGATCGCATTGATCTCGCCGTCGCGATGCCGCGATACCAGCACCTTCGCACGTTTACCGCGGCGGAGAAACGGCATCAGGAAGTGCTGGCCGTGCCACATGCCGACGATCACCGGTGCAAGCGCTTCGGCCTGCGCGTACATGGCCTCCGGCTCGTAGACGAAGCGCGTCGTCTTGAATACCAGACGCAGGTACTCGGCCGCCATGACTCCTGCCGTTTGCTGGAACGGGCGCGAACGTACGAGACGCTTTAGCAACGACATCGCCAACGCTCGTCAGCGCTCCGGCCCGCCGATCGGTGTCCGGATCGAGCAGCCGGTGCAGGTGCACGATGAAGTAGCGCATCTGGGCGTTGTCGACGGTCTGCTGGGCCTTCGCCTTCCAGGCTGCGTACGCGGTGGCGTAGTTGGGATAGACGCCGACGATGTCGAGCTTGTCGAGGTCCCTGAATTCGACCGAGCCGAGATGCGTCAAGCTCGCCGCCGAAGACGAGGTGCAGCAATTGTCCGGTATGGGCATGTCCGACATGAGCCATCCTTCATGTCGAGGCGCGCCGCCGGCTGCGCGACCATTCACGCGTATAAGATCGGCCGAACTTAGCCGATTGCGCCGCACCAAGTAAGCAGGGCCGCATGACGCGCGCGGCCGGCCGCAATCAGCGCGCCGTGCACCGGATCGGGCCGATTGTAGACCAAGGATTGCCCCGTCGAACGTCGGTCAGCGCGCCGCCGGCTTCGTGCACCAAAAGGTCGGCAGCCGCAAGGTCCCAATCGTGGCTCTGCCCGGCGCTGAAGACGACGTCGAGCGCGCCGTCGGCGACGCGCGCGAGCCGCAGCGCGAGCGATGGAATTCGCGGGATGGTTCAACGTTCGGCACCGATCGCCGCGAGCGCTTCGAGGCGGCGTTTGGCGCCGTTGACGCGCGCGCCTTCGAGCGCGGTCGCCCGTGCTCGACTCGATCGGCACGCCGTTGAGCGTCGACGCCCTTGCCACCCGCGGCCGAGAAACAACTGTTCGTCGACCGGCGCGTAGAGCGCCGCGACGATCGGCCGGCCATCCTCGACCAGCGCGGCGACCACGGTCCATTCCGGCAGCCCGGCGATGAAGCCGCGCGTGCCGTCGATCGGGTCGACGATCCAGACCCGGCGGGCGTTCAGTCGGGCCGGATCGTCGTCGGTCTCCTCCGACAGCCAGCCGTATTCAGGAGCGCCCGCCATGAGGCGCTCGCGCAGCAGCGCATCGACCTCGATATCGACCTCGCTGACCGGCGAGCTTTCGCCTTTGGTCCAGCTCTTGAACGACGTTCCGAAAGCGGCGCAGCGCAAGCGCGCCCGCCTCGCGCACGGCGCTCGCCAAGAGGTCCGTGATGTCGGTCCGATGCGGGTTGCGCTCAGCGTCCCGCAACGGTCAGCCCCTCGAGCACGCACCGTCGGCGCATTGGTCCCGTAGCGAAACTCGAGATCATCGGCCGGCGTCAGGCCGGCGAACATGTCGATCAGGTTGCCGGCGATCGTGACCTCGCTCACCGGATAGCTGAGCATGCCGTTCTCGATCCAGAATCCGGACGCGCCGCGGCTGTAGTCGCCGGTCACCTGGTTGACGCCCATGCCGATCAGGTCGGTGACGTAGAAGCCGTCCGCGATGTCGCCGATCAGGGCGTCGCGGCTCTCGCGGCCGGCAGCGAGATGCAGATTGGTCGGGCCCGGCGAGGGTGCCGACGACACCCCGCGTTGGGCATGGCCGGTGGTCCGCAGGTTGAGTTCGCGCGCGGTCGCCGTGTCGAGAAACCAGGAGGTGAGCACGCCGTCGTCGATCACCACCAGCGGCCGCACCGCCACGCCTTCGGCGTCGAACGGGCGCGACCGCAATCCGCGCTTGCGCAGCGGGTCGTCGATCACGCGGATGCCCGGCTTGAACAGCCGCTCACCCATCTTGTCCCGCAGAAAGCTGGTCTTGCGCGCGACCGCGCTGCCGTTGATCGCGCTGGCGAGATGACTCGACGATCGAGCCCGCTATCCGGCGGTCAAACACCACGGGAACACGCCTGGTCTCGACCTTGCGCGGATTGAGCCGCTTGACGGCACGCTCGCCGGCGGTGCGGCCGATCTTCTCGGGCGCATCGAGATCGCTTGCGTGGAGCGCGGTAGAATAGTCGTAGTCGCGCTCCATGGTGATGCCTTCGCCCGCGATCGCTTCCATCGACAGGCTGTGGCCGGAATTGAGATAAGCGCCGCTGAAGCCCTGGCTCGTCACCAGCACCAGTCCGCCGATGCCGGCCGAGGCCGATGCGCCGCCGGACTTGCTGACGCCGTTGACGGCGCGGCCCGCGTCTTCGGCGACCTTGGCGCACTGCTCCAGTTCGGCGACCGTGGGCAGTTCCGGATCGAGCAGATCGAGATCCGGAAACGTCTGCGCCAGCGCATTCGGATCCGCGAGGCCGGCATAGGGATCGTCCGGTGCGACGCGCGCCATCGCCACGGCGCGGCTGGCGAGTTCGGCAGCATCGGCCTTGATGTCGTTGGTGGAGACCACCGCCTGCCGCGCGCCGACGAACACGCGCAGGCCGATGTCGTCGCCTTCCGCGCGTTCGGATTCTTCCACCGCGCCTTCGCGCACTTGGACGGACAATGAGATTGAGCGCACCGCGACCGCGTCGGCCGCATCGGCGCCTGCCGTGCGGGCCGCCGCCACCAGTCGTTCGGCAAGTTGCGTAAGGGCGGATTGATCGAGAAGGGAGGACATTGGAAGGGGATTACACGTCTTGCGCCCGGGCATCCAGCTATGAATAGAAAAAATTCAGGATGCGCGGCAACGCACCGTCAAGCATGCGCCACGCTAACCGCCCTGCTACTACGGGTTAACCAGAAACCTTAAGCTGATTCCGACCTGTTTACGGCATGTTTGGGGCAACGATCGGGGGGCGAACTCCGACGGGGCGAAAATGACCGGGAATATCCGGCGGGGAGTGCAAATCTTGAGGCGTCAAGCAACCAATGGCAGGGCCACACCTGCAGGGTCGAGCCGCACCGAGCGGCTCGACCCGTTCTCCCTTCCCTTGCGATTTCAGGCGAGCGACAAGGCTGCCGACGAACGCGTCCGCTCGGTCGAGTTGACCCGCGAACGCGTCGTGCTGCATCGCGCGGTCCGCGGCATCAAGATGGCGGTCCATCTGCCGATGGCCACCTATCGCGGCGTCGCGATCCGAATGGAGCCGCCTGCACCCGATGCGACTTCGGGCGCCATCACCATCGTTCTCGAACACCAGGACCCTGCCCTCTCGCTCGAACTCTATCGTGCGGCGGACGGCTCGGACATCGTCGCCGAATGGCAGTTGTGGGGCCGCGTACTCGGCGTGCCGCTGCTGGTGGCGGAAGCCGACGGCCAGTTGCGGGAACCATTCGAACGGCTCGGCACCGTCGAGATTGCAGCAACGATCGCGCGGCGGCGTCGCCACTCGGCGCTGCGAGGCCGGCGGCCATCAATTCTCATGCGCCGGCGGCCGGGCTTCATGCCCCACACTCCGGCCGTGCACCGCGGCGAGCGCGAGATCATCGCCCGCGATTGACTTCCTGCCCCAACATCTCAACGGCGGCGTTCGGGAATCTGAATCAGTTCGGTGAGTTCCGCGTCGCTCAGCCGCGCCGGGACAAATTTGAAGCTGATGGCGTCCGCCATCACCTCGTCGATGCCGGAAATCCGGTCGGGATCGACCGCGGCCAGCGGCAGGAACTCGCGCAACGCACGCTGGGCAGTTGCCTCCGACAACTTGGCGAACGCCGCATAGGCCGCGCTTCCCTCGGGCGTCGAATAAATCCAGGCCAGCGAGTCCCGATATCCACGCATGAATCGCGTCACGACGTCGCCGCGCGCCTTGAGTTCGTTGGCATTGGCGATGATGACGCGCGCGGTCTGCTTGTCGAAGTCCGGCGCATCGGAGGACTTCATGATCACCCGGGTCTTGCCGGCCTCGAGTTCCGCCACACCGAACGGTGCGCCCGCCCAGCCGACATCGACCTGCCCGCTCATGGTGGCCGTCATGGTGGCGGCGGCATTGCCGGTCGGGGTCGGCTTGAACGAGACCTTGAAATGCTTCTGCAGCGCCAGCACGCCGGCGTGGGTCGACGAGCCGTTGTTGGAATAGGCCACGGTCTTGCCGGCAAGGTCCTGCGGCGTGTTGAGCGGCGAGCCGGCAGGCACGTAGAAGAACACCTGGCTGCCGCCGGTATAGGAGCCGCCGATGATCCGCACCGGCGCGCCCTTGGCAAACACCCCGATCGCGCCGAGGAAGCCGGACGCCACGCCGATCTGCGCGCTGTTCGAGATCACCGCCTGCTGCGTCTCACCGCCGCCGTCGGTGTAAAAGATATCGAGCGCGAGGTTGTGCTTCTTGAACAGGCCGGCGTTGTATCCGACCTCAGTGACGAAGGTCTCGCCGATGCCGCGCCCACCGACCGCGATCTTTAGCCGGTCCTGCGCGACGGCTTCGTTCGCGCCCACGAGACAGGCCGCGACCGCAAGGGCAGCCGCCGGCAAACCTGAACGCAAACTGGGCTTGTCTCGTTTCATTGCTCCCTCCTGCACCTGCGCCAGCTTCATCTCCGAATTCCGCGATGTGCCCGGTTGTGGTTTCCGCACCATCGTCGGTGATGACGCGGACTTCAGCGCAGACAATCGGCCCGCACACGGCTGAGCGCAAGGTGGCCGCGACACCGTTGCGCGCAATTGCGCGCGGCCACGCGATTTGTCATCGTGCGTGCGGGAGGAACGTCTCATGGCCGATCAAGCTCCGCTCGCGGGCCGCACCGCAATGATCACCGGCGCCGCGAACGGCATGGGGCGGGTGATGGCCCGCGCGCTTGCCGCGGCGGGCGCCAGGATCGCAGCCGTCGACGTCGCGGTTTCGGCGCTCGATCAACTCGCTGCCGAACCGGTGTTCGGCGGCCGGCTCATCAAGCTCGTCACCGACGTATCGCAGGCGGCGGCCTGCCGCGACGCCGTACAGGCCGTCGTCGATTCGGGCGGCGGGCCCGACATCCTGATCAACTGCGCCGGCATCAGCATGTTCGCCGCCGGCTCGCCGACCAATTCCCGCGTCAAGTTCTACGAGTCCAAGCCGGACGGATGGCAGCGCATTCTGGCGATCAACACCGTCGGCGCGTTCCTGATGGCGCGCTTTGCGGCGCCGCCGATGATCGCTCGCAAGTGGGGGCGCATCGTCAACGTCACGACCAGCTTCGACACCATGATGGCGGGCGGTCTCTCGGCCTACGGCGCCTCCAAGGCGGCGCTGGAAGCATCCTCGGCAATCTGGGCCAAGGACCTCGCCGGCACCGGCGTCTCGGTCAACATCCTGGTGCCGGGCGGGCCGACCGAGACCGAAGGCTTCTTCCCGGCCGGACGCCCTCGCCCGCCGGTGCTGCTCGATCCGGAGATTATGGGACCGCCGATCGCCTGGCTCGCCTCGCCCGCGTCCGACGGCGTTACCGGCTGCCGTTTCATCGCGCGCGATTGGGACACCCGGCTGCCGCCGGGCGACGCCGCGGCACGCTTACGGGCGCCGATCGGTTGGCCGACACTGGCCGCGGGCGCGAGCACGGCGCGCGGTCACGCGATGTGAACACGGCGCGCGGTGCGTCCGAATTCCTGAAACTCTACCGCAACGGCAACAAAAAGAAGAGGATGTGGTATACTGATTGCAGATCGATGTTAGGCAAATCAAAGCCGCGTTGCGGATTCACATCCTAGCTGATCGCCAACGAGCACTCCGGGAATTCAAGAGGGCGCGCGATGACATCCTTGGATGATTTGCTGCCGAAAGCCGAAGACTGCATGAAGAAGATCGCTGAAGTCGAGGCCGAGAAGGCCTCCGACTATATGCGCAAACAACAAGCCGCAGAGGCCGAGAAGCGCGCGCTGATGGAGCGGCTGACGAATCCGTCCGGCGTCTCGGACGAAGAGCGCATGAAGCGCGCGGCAGCGATCATCAAGCGCGCTGTGGACAATGGTTTGACCGAAGTCCTGGTCGGACGTTTCCCGAACCAGCTCTTTACCGATCGCGGGCGTGCCATCAACCAGCAGGAACCCGGCTGGGAAAATACGCTTACCGGGCTGCCGAAGGAACTGTTCGTCTTCTGGCAGGCTTACCTGAGGCCCCGCGGCTACAAGCTTCGGTACCAGATCGTCGACTTCCCGAACGGCATGCCGGGGGACGTCGGCATCACGCTGAGCTGGCATTGAGCCGGCCCATCTGCAACCCCAAGGGCGATCGACATGGTGATCACCAAGGCGTCGCTCAATAGTGAAGGCCAGCTCAAGCGCAAGATCTACGAAAAGGAATTGCGCAAGCTGCAGGTCGAGCTGTGCCACTTGCAGGCCTGGGTCAAATACAAGGGCTTGCGTGTCATCATCATCTTCGAGGGCCGCGATGCCGCCGGCAAGGGCGGAACCATCAAGGCGCTCACCGAGCGAGTCAGTCCGCGGGTGTTCCGGGTGGTCGCGTTGCCGGCGCCGTCAGACCGCGAAAAGACCCAGATGTTCGCCCAGCGCTACATCGAGCGTTTTCCGGCCGCGGGCGAAATCGTGATCTTCGACCGCAGTTGGTACAACCGCGCCGGGGTCGAATACGTGATGGGCTTCTGCACCGAGGAGCAGCACCAGCAATTTCTCAAGACGTTGCCGCAGATCGAGAAATACATCGTCGACGGCGGCATTCAGTTGATCAAGATCTGGCTGGAAGTCGGCAAGGACGAGCAGGAAAAACGCTTCGCCGCGCGCATCGACGATCCGCTGCGGCAATGGAAGCTCAGCCCGATGGACGTCAATTCCTATGACAAGTGGTACGACTATTCACGCGCCCGCGATGCCATGTTCGAGGCCACCGACAGCAAGCATGCGCCCTGGTCGATCGTCTTTTCTGACGACAAGCGGCGCGCGCGGCTGAACACGATTTCGCATATCCTATCGACAATCCCGTACGAGCGGGCGCCGCACGCCAAAGTCAAACTGCCGAAACGAAGCAACAAGGGAAAATACGACGACCGGGCATCGCTCAAGGGCCGCACGATCGTTGCGGACAGATATTGACGCGGTGCCGGCGCGAAGGGCCGCGGCGGCGCGCGGCGTCTTAAGCAGACGTCTTGAGCGCTGCGTCGAGCACCAGGGCGGCGAACAGGATGAAGCCGGCGTCGCGGTTCGACTTGAACACTGCAAGGCAGTTCACCGGGTCGTCGATGTCGAGGCGAGCGATCTGCCACGCCAGATGGCGCCGCAAAGGCCGCGAGCCCAAGCCAGAACACGACGCCCGCGCCGGCCTGCCAGCCGGCCAGCGCCATCAGCATCACCGCCAGCACGTAGACACACCGCCAGCATCGGCTTGGTGCGCTCGCGGAACAACAGCGCGGTCGAATGGATGCCGATCAGCGCGTCGTCCTCGCGGTCCTGATGGGCGTAGATGGTGTCGTAGCCGATCACCCAGGCGATCGAGCCGGCATAGAGCAGATAGGCCGGCAGATCGAGCCGCCCGAACACCGCCGCCCAGCCCATCAGCGCGCCCCACGAGAATGCCAGCCCAAGCCCGATCTGCGGCCAGTAGGTGAACCGCTTCATGAACGGATAGATCGCGACGATGGCGAGCGAAGCGATGCCGCACGATGATGGTGAAGGAATTGAACTGCAACAGCACCGCCAGCCCGATCAGCGCCTGCGCGACCAGGAAGGCGGCGGCGGCCGTGACCGTGACCTGACCGGACGGGATCGGGCGCGAGCGCGTGCGCTCGACCCGCCCGTCGAGGTCGCGATCGACGATGTCGTTCCAGGTGCAGCCGGCGCCGCGCATGGCGAACGCGCCGATCAGGAACAGCATGACATGCCGGAAATTGACGTGCTCGCGGGCGGCGACCGCGGCAAGTCCCGCCGACCACCAGCAGGGAATGAGCAGTAGCCAGGAGCCGATCGGTCGGTCGAGACGGGCAAGCCGCAGATAGGGACGGGACCAGGAGGGTGCGAAGCCGTCGACCCAGTTACCGGTCGAATCGGCGACGCGACCCGCGTCGCTCATCGCAGCAATTGGTTGCCCGACAGCGTGTCGAAGGTGCCGAAGCCGCGCTTGGTGTTGGCGTCCGGGACCGTCGGGCTTGAGCCGAGCACCTCGCTGAAGCTCGGGCCGCTCGGACGCGGACCTTGCGCAGCGGCGTCGCAGACCTGCTTGCGCCATCTTGCTGACGCCGACATGTTGCGTCTTCACCTGCTTGATGGCGTCGGCGGGCACGCCGCAAACTTGGGCGTTCTCTTCCAGCCCCTTGATCATCTTGCCTTCGGCCGCGACGAAGACCTTGAACAGCTTGCAGGCCTCCTCGGGCGGCGCCTTCTTCTCGCTTGCGGCCTTCAGCGCCTGTCCAGCCTTCTGCGTTTCGTCACGCAGCGCCATCAGGTTCTGACAAGCTGCCGGCGGCTGCTGCGGCTGGGCACCGAACGGCGTCATCGGCGCGCTCTGCATCCCGCCGCCCATCCCAGGCGAGCCTGGCACGCCCATGCCCATGCCTCCGAACTGCGCGTACGCCGGTGCGAATGACAGCGAGACAAATGCGAGCACGAGCGGAAGAGCCCGACCTAACGTCATGGCGTGTCCCCTAACCCCAAAATCCCCGACTCAAGCCGGGGCATACCCCTGGTTCCCCACCATATCAGCCCCGTAAATCCGGCGATAACACGGCAGGACAGCACGAAATCCCCGGTCCCACTGGCCGTTTGGCACCGGCCGGATAATCAGGGAAGCCCCCGTCTGGGTCCCCACGCATGGCTCGCTACGACTTCCGTACCCCCCGTCTCTACGTCCCGGCGCCGTTGTCGGCGGGGGCGCGCGTGCCGCTCGACGGCCCGCAGGCGAACTATCTCGGTAACGTGCTGCGACTGGGCAGCGGCGCCGCCGTCCTGGTCTTCAACGGGCGCGATGGCGAATGGCGCGCAACGTTGGAAAGTGCCGGTAAACGCAGGCTTTTTTTGGTTCCCGGGGAACCGGTTCGGGAGCAGACCCGACCAGGGCATATTCACTATCTGTTCGCCCCGCTCAAGCACGCCCGGCTCGACTACATGGTGCAGAAAGCGGTCGAGATGGGAGCCGCGCGCCTGCAGCCGGTCCTGACCGCGCACGCTCAGGCAGCCGGGTCAATCTCGAACGGATGCACGCCAACGCGATCGAGGCGGCCGAGCAGTGTGGCATCCTGACGCTGCCCGAAATCGCCGCATCCGGTCGATTTCGACCGCATGCTGGCGAGCCGCGACAGCGGCCGCTTGCTGGTGTTCTGCGACGAGGACGCCGAGATCAAGGACCCCGTCGCCGCGCTGACGGCGCACCGGACTGGCGCCGGTCCGACGCCCGGTCGACGTTCTGGTCGGACCGGAGGGCGGCTTCGCCGAGCGACGAACGCGCCGCCCTGCTCGCCGTGCCGCACGTGGTGCGGCTCGCGCTCGGGCCGCGCATCCTGCGCGCCGACACCGCCGCGGTCGCGGCCCTCGCGCTGGTCGGCGCAGTGCTCGGAGACTGGCGGCCGCATTGATCGGCCGATTGCCGCCTTACGATTTGCGTTAATCGCATCAGCGGTTTGGCGTCGAACCGGCCCCGGAAGCATGCTAGATCGCGCGCCGGCGGCCCACTCGGCCCACGAACATTCGAGCCGGAATGACCAGCACGACGACCATTACGAACGGCGTCACGCGCGATACGTCGGCGGACGCGCTGCTCGCCTCGTTCGAGCGGGCCGGTTATGCGCGCGTCGATCCACCGATCTTGCAGCCGGCCGAGCCGTTCCTCGATCTGTCGGGTGAGGACATCCGTAAGCGGATGTATCTGACCACCGACCCGCAAGGCCGCGAATTGTGCCTGCGGCCCGATCTGACCATTCCGGTGTCGTGCGAGTATCTGGCCTCGCCACGCGGCGGGCAAGGCGGCAGGATACTGCTATCTCGGTCCGGTGTTCCGCGCCGAAGACAACGGCAGGACGGCTGCCACGGCGCGGCCCGGCGAATTCCTGCAGGCCGGCATCGAGTCGTTCGGCCGCCCGGACATCGCGGCAGCCGACGCCGAGATGCTCGCGCTCGGTCTTGAGGCGACGAGCCACTACGGCGTGGCCGCGCCGGAGACGCAGACCGGCGACGTTGGGCTTTATTCGGCGCTGGTCGCCGCGCTCGATCTCGCGCCGATCTGGAAACGGCGGCTGATGAAGGATTTCAACCGCAAGAGCCACCTTGCGCATGATCTTGGAGCGGCTGGCGCTGAGCGCCGCGAAAGAGCGCCCGGAATATCAGGGCGTGCTTTCGGCTTTGGCGGGGTCCGATCCCAAAGCAGCGCGTGCGCTGGTGGCCGACCTGCTCTCGATCGCGGGCATCCGCACGGTCGGCGGCCGTTCCGTCGGCGAGATCGCCGACCGATTCCTGGAGCAGGCCGCGATCGGCGCCGGCTCCGGCCTGCCGCACGAGATCGGCGCGCTGATCCAGCGCTTCCTCGCCATCGGCGGTGACCCTGATGCGGCGGCGGCCGACCTGCGCTCGCTCGCCGCCGATACCAAGCTGCCGCTCGATGCGGCACTCGACCTGTTCGAGAGCCGCACCGGATTTCTGGCGGCGCGCGGCATCGACGTCACCCGCATCCGCTTCTCGACCGCGTTCGGCCGCGGCTTCGACTATTACACCGGTTTCGTGTTCGAACTGCACGATCCCCAGGCGCCAGCTGGCGGGCCGCTGGTGGCCGGCGGGCGCTACGACGGCCTGCTCACGCGGCTCGGCAGCGCATCGCGCATTCCGGCGGTCGGCTTCGCGGTCTGGATCGAACGGCTCGCGGCACGCGGGAGCACGCCATGAGTGGACCGTTCATCATCGCGGTGCCGTCGAAGGGCCGCCTGCACGAAAACGCCGTCGCATTCTTCGCGCGTGCCGGCCTCGAACTGACCAAGCCGCGCGGCGAGCGCGACTATCGCGGGACCATCGCCGAGCTGCCGGGCAGCGAGGTGGCCTACCTCTCGTCCGCCGAGATCGCCGAGCTGCTGGCGCAGGGTGCGGTGCATGTCGGCGTCACCGGCGAGGACCTGGTGCGCGAGATGATTCCGGATGCTGACCGCAGCGTGGTGTTCATCGACACGCTCGGCTTCGGTCATGCCAACGTGGCGGTGGCCGTGCCGCAGGCGTGGATCGACGTGCAGGGCATGGCCGACCTCGACGATGTCGCGACCGCGTTCCGCCTCAAGCACCATCGCAAAATGCGGCTCGCCACCAAATACGTGAACCTGACGCGCGAGTTCTTCTCCACGCACGGCGTCACCGACTACCGGATCGTGGAAAGCTCGGGCGCGACCGAAGCCGCGCCCGCTGCCGGCACGGCCGAGTTCATCGTCGACATCACCACGACCGGCGCGACGCTCGCCGCCAACGGCCTCAAGGTGATCGAGGACGGCGTGATCCTGCGCTCGCAGGCCAACCTGCTCGCCGCCCGCGCCGCGCACTGGGGCGCGACGGAGCGCGCCACCGCCGGCGTCCTGCTCGACCGTATCGCCGCGCAAGCGCGCGCCCGCGCGTTCCGCGAGGTGCGTACGCGCTTTGCGGGCTGCAACGACGCGCTCCTCGCCGAGGCGCGCGAGCGCTTCGGCGTGGCAGCGCCGTTCGGCGGCCCGACCTCCTCGGGCATGCTGACACTGCATTGTCCGCCCGCGCGGGTGCATGCGCTCGCCGCGTTCCTGCGCGACCAGGGAGCCGAGAACGTCTCAGTCGCGGGCCTCGACTACGTGTTCTCGCGCAGCAACCCGCTCTTCGCCAAGCTCGAAGCCGCGCTGGGAGGTTGACGCGGTCGCGTGGTCAAACGGCGCTCACGGCTGCTACTCGCTCAGCTTGATGCCGGCCTGCTTGATGACCTTGCCCCAGGCTGGGGTCTCGGTCTTGATCAGGTCGGCGAACTCGACCGGCGTGTTGCCAACGAGTTGCACGCCGAGCCCCTCGAGCTTGCCTTTCACCTCGGGCAGCGCCAGTACGCGCAGCGTTTCCTTGTAGAGCTTGTCGACGATCGGTTGCGGCGTGCCGGCTGGCGCCATCAGCCCGAACCATGCGGTCGCATTGAAGCCGGGAAAACCCAGTTCTTCCATCGTGGGCAGGTCGGGCAGCAGCGGCGATCGCTTCAGCGAGGTGATGCCGAACGCGCGCAATTTGCCTTCGCGGATCAGCGGCACGAGATTGGTGATGTTGCCGAAGAAGATGTTGAGACGTCCGGCGAGCAGATCGGGCAGGATCGCGGTCGTGCCGCGGTACGGCACCTGCTGCATGCTGACGCCGGCCATCATCTTGAACAGTTCGCCGGCGAGATGCTGCGACGTGCCGACGCCGGCATGCCCGGCGATCAGATAGTCCGGCCGCGCCTTGGCGAGCGCGATCAGTTCCGCAATGCTGTTTGCCGGCACGTCGGGGCGGACCACCAGGATGTTCGCCACGATGAAGATCTGCGTAATGTAGGCGAAGTCCTTCGCCGGATCGTATGGCAGCTTGGCGAACAGGTTGGGATTGATCACGAGCGAGGCATTGCCGCCCATCAGCAGCGTGTGACCGTCGGCCGGCGCCTTGGCGACACGCTCGACCGCGATGTTGCCGCCGGCTCCGGTCACGTTCTCGACCACCACCGGCTTGCCCCAGGCTTCGGTGAACTTGTCGCCCAAGAGCCGCGCGGTGACATCCGGCGCCACCCCCGGCGAAAAGCCCACGACGATCTTGACCGGCTGGTCCGGATAACTGCTCTGTGCGTCGGCTGCACCAGCCGTCATCACAAGCAGGTATGCCATCGCAGCGCCGTGGATTGCGTTCATCGCCGTTCCTCCCGTCCGCTCTTGTGTTTTTTCACTCCGCCTTGATGTTTGCCGCCTTGATCACCGGCCACCACTTCTCGATCTCGGCCTTGTGGAAAGCGCTGAGCGCCTCGGGCGTGAGCTGGTCGCGAGGCGGAATCTCCTGGCCCATGTCGGCAAGCCGCCCGCTGATGGCGGGATCGGTCAGGGCTTCGACCACAGCGGCATTGAGCTTGGCGACGATGTCCTTGGGTGTGCCGTGCGGCACCCACAGCCCGTGCCAGAACGGCATGGCGAGCGGCACGCCGGACTCTTCGGCGGTCGGCACCTCAGGCGCCTGCGCCCAGCGCGTCTTGCTGAGCAGCGCGAACGCCTTGATCTTGCCGGCGCGCACGTTGGCGAGCGTGTTAGACGCTTCGAGGCACGAGAGATCGATCTGTCCGCCGACCAGGTCCTGCATCGCCGGGCCGCCGCCTCGGTAAGGCACGAGCTGGAACTGCGTGCCGGTGGTTTTCTGGAACAGAGTCGCGAACACGTGCGACGGGCTGCCGATCCCGATCGTACCGAACGATGCCTTGTCGCCATTGGTCTTCAGCCAGGCGATCAGCTCGGAGAGATTGTTGGCCGGCAGGTTGCCGCGTCCGATCAGCCACTGCGGCGCGATGGTCAACAGCCCCACCGGCTCGAAGTCCTTCAGCAGGTTGTAGCTCGTATTGTAGACGGCGCTGCTGAACACGTAGGAGGTCAGTTGCCCGATGCCGATGGTGTAGCCGTCGGGCGCCGCGCGCGCGACCCGGCTGACGCCGATCGAGCCACCGGCGCCGCCGACGTTCTCGACAATGACGGGCTGGCCGAGCGACGCCTTCATCCGCTCCGACACGATGCGCGCCAGACTGTCGGTCGGCCCGCCGGCCGGGAACGGCACGATCATCGTCACCGGGCGCGACGGGTAGCTCTGCGCCGCCGCGCCGGCGATGCCAGCCATCATGGCGGCGGCCGCGAGGACAATACGTTTCATGGGGACTCCTGCCTCTCGTGGGAATTCGTCCGATGCGGTCGCTCACTCGGCCTTGATGTTCGCCGCCCGGATGATCGGCCACCACTTGTCGATTTCCGCCTTCTGGAAGGCGGCGAGCGCTTCCGGCGTCTGCATGGCGCGTTCCGGAATTTCCTGGCCGAGTTCGGTCAGCCGCTTGCGTAACGCGGGGTCCGCCAAAGCTGCCACGGCAGCGGCATTGAGCTTGCCGACGATATCCCTGGGTGTGCCGGCGGGTACGAAAAACCCGTGCCAGAACGGAATGTAGATTCCCGGCAACCCGGCCTCGTCGATGGTCGGCACGTCGGGCGCGCCGGGCCAGCGGGTCTTCGACAGCACCGCGAAGGCTTTCACCTTGCCGCCCTGCACCAGGGCACGCGAGTTCGATGCCTCCGGGCAGAACAGATCGATCTGGCCGGCGACCAGGTCCTGGTTCGCCGGCGCAGCGCCGCGATAGGGTACGAACGTGAACTGGGTGCCGGTTTCCTTCTGGAAATAGACGCCGCACAGATGCGATGCGCCGCCCCAGCCGACCGCCGCCATCGTCGCCTTGTTCGGATTGGCTTTGAGCCAGGCTACCAGTTCCTTCATGTTGTTCGCCGGCAGGTCCTGCTTGCCGATGATCCACATCGGCGCAATCGAAAGCAGCGCCACCGGCGCCAAATCTTTCAGCAGATCGTACGGCAAAGCATAGGTCGCGCCGTTGAAGCCGTTCGTGCTTACCTGGCCGATACCGAGCGTGTAACCGTCGGGTGCGGCGCGCGCGACCCGGCCGATGCCGATCGAGCCGCCCGCGCCAGTCACGTTCTCGATGACGATCGATTGGCCGAGCGATGTCCGCATATGTTCGATCAGAATGCGCCCGAGCGTGTCGGTCGGGCCGCCCGCCGAATAGGGCACGATCAGCGTGATCGGCCGGGCCGGATAGACCTGCGCCGGGGCAGTACCGATGCCGGAAAAAGTCGCGAGCAGTGCGACCAGGAACGTCAGCGCCTTCATCCTTCGTCTCCGTGTTGGTTCGTCTCACTCCACCCTTGATGCCAGTGGCCGTTGATGACCGGCCGTTTTTTTGTCGGTGCCCAGTTCGGTAGATCGACCTCCGACTTCAGGGCTCGCGCAATGAAATTTCTGGAGATCAGCCTATACGTTGCAGGTCAGTCTGACTTGATGTTCGCGAACTTGATGACTTTGCCCCACCTATCGGTTGCTTCGGCAATGTGCGCGCCGAAGTCGGCGGGCGCGCCGACGAACACCGTGCCACCCACGTCGGCAAAGCGCGCCTTGATCGCAGGATCGGCGAGGACCGCATTGACCTCCTTGTTAAGCCGGTCGACGATTTCGACCGGGGTGCCCTTGGGCGCGCCAAGACCCAGCCATCCGTTCACCGTGTAGCCCGAAACAGACTCCGCGATCGTGGGGACGTCCGGCAGCGACAGTAAGCGCGCTGTGGTCGTGACCGCCAGCGCGCGCAGCCGACCCGACTGGAGGTGCGGCAGCGCGGAGGTCAGGGAGTCGAACATGACATGCACGTCGCCGGCGATCAGTCCCGCGAGCGCCGGCACCGTACCCTTGTAGGGCACGTGGACCATGTCGATACCGGTCATCATCTTGAACAACTCGCCCGACAGATGGCTCAGATTTCCGGCGCCGCTCGACGTCATGTTGAGCTTGCCGGGATTGGCCTTCGCATGGGCGATGAACTCGGGGACGGTGCCGACCGGGAACGACGGATTCACCAACATAACGAACGCACCGGTGTAGATGCCCGCAACCGGAACGATGTCGCGCGCAACGTGAACATTGCTTTTTTCGTAGAGCGTCGCGTTGATCGCGTGGGGCACGGCGACGAGCATGAGCGTATAGCCGTCCGCCGGCGCGCGTGCGACCGCCTGCAGGGCCAGATTGCCGCCCGCGCCCGGCCGGTTATCGATGACGATGGCCTGACCAAGCCGTTGCGACAACGATTGGCCGACGAGCCGCGCGATGATGTCGGGCGAGCCGCCGGCGGGAACGAAGACGACCAAGGTCACGGGCCGCGCGGGATAGCCTTGCGCCGAAGCGATACGCGAGGCGGCCGGCAGCGCGGCGGCGCCAGTTGCCAGTTGCAGAAATCGTCGGCGCGGAAGTTTCATTGTGTGTTCCTCCGAAATGCCGGCGCAAGTCTACTCCCCCTTGATGCCGGCAAACTTGACGACCTTGCCCCACTTCTCGGTTTCGTCGACGAGGAGCTTGCCGAAATCGGCGGGCGAGCCGGGCAGCAGCGAGGCGCCGAGCTCCTTGAACCGCGCCTGAGCCTTCGGGATCGGCGAGAATCGCATTCATCGCCTTGTTGAGCGTCGCGATGACCTCGGGGGGCGTGCCCTTCGGCACGCCCAGGCCGTACCACGCGCTCGCCTCGTAACCGGGCAGGAATTCGGCGACCGTGGGCAGGTCGGGCAGCACCTCCGAGGGCTCCGCGCTGGTCACCGCGAGCCCGCGCAGCTTGCCGGCCTTGATGTGGCCGGCAGAGGTCGGAATGTTGTCGAACATCACCTGCACCTGCCCGCCCATCAGGTCGGTCAGCGCCGGCGCGCCGCCGCGATACGGCACGTGCACCATGTTGATGCCGGTCAGCATCTTGAACAGCTCGCCCGACATGTGAATGGTCGAGCCGTTGCCGGAGGACGCCATGTTGAGCTTGCCGGGATTGGCCTTGGCGTAGGCGATCAGTTCCGGAATCGTCTTGATCGGCAGCGACGGGTTCACCACCACCACGTTGGCAAAGCGGATGATGCCGGCGACCGGCACGATGTCCTGCAGGAAATTGAAGCTGAGCTTGTCGTAGAGCGTGGCGTTGATCGCGTTGGCCGGCGCGACCAGCAGCAGCGTGTAGCCGTCCGGCGCCGCGCGCACGACCGCTTCGGTGGCGAGGTTGGTAGCGGCGCCCGGCCGGCTCTCGATCACCACCGGCTGACCGAGCCGCTCCGATGAGCCATTGCCCGGTCAGGCGCGCGGTGATGTCGGCCGACCCGCCCGGCGGATAGCCGATGATCATGCGCAACGGCCGCGACGGATACGCCTGCGCCTGTGCGGACGATGAAACGGCCGGGAGCGCGGCGGCGCCCGCTACGAGTTGCAGAAATCGACGGCGCTGAAGTTTCATGGTGCGTTTCCTCTGAGGTGATCGGCAGCGCGCTCAGTTCGCCTTGATGCCCGCCGCCTTGATGATCGGCCACCATCGTTCGATCTCGGCGGCCTGCAGCGCAGCGAGCGCCTGCGGCGTCTGTGCCTCGCGTGGCGGGATGTCCGCCCCGAGATCGGCAAACCGGCGGCGAACGACAGGATCGGCCAATGCTTCGACGGTCGCGGCATTCAACGTATCGATGACGGGCTTCGGCGTTCCCTTTGGGGCAAAGAACGCAAGCCAGGACGTCATCTGGAAGCCCGGCAAACCCGCCTCTTCGGCGGTTGGAATTCAGGCGCCGACGGCAGCCGACTATTGGCCGTCACCGCATAGGCTTTGATGCTCCCGGCGCGCACCAGCGGCAGCACCGTTGCGGGAAAGTCGAGCATCAGGTCGATCTGCCCAGCGACCAGGTCCTGCATCGCCACGCTCAGCCCGCGATACGGCACCAGCCGAAGTTTCGTGCCCGACTGCTTCTGGAAGAACACGGCTCCGACCGTCGAAATGCCGCCGGCGCCCGTGGTGCCGAACGTCGCCTGTTCCGGGTTGGCCTTCAGCCAGCCAATCAGTTCCTTCAGGTCCTTCGCCGGCAGTTCCTTCTTTCCGGCAATCATGAACGAATGCCGTTCGACCTCCGCCACCGGCTCGAAATCCTTCGCCACATCGTATGGCAGCGTGAAGATCGCGCCGTTCAGGACGTTGAACGCCCAGCCGCCGATACAGATCGTATACCCGTCTGGCGCCGATCGGACGGTCCGGCCGGTCCCGAGCGTGCCCGAAGCCCCGGCGACGTTCTCGACCAGCACCGGCTGGCCAAGCGACGTCCGCATGCGCTCGGCCAACACCCGCGCGACCGCGTCGGTCGCCCCGCCGGCCGGCGTGGGCACGATGATGGTGATCGGGCGCGACGGAAAGTTCTGCGCGCCTGCGCTCGCCGTGCCGGCCAGGATCGCCAGCATGACGGCGCACCACAATCTTCTCATGTCAGTCCCTCGTCCCTCGATTGCTGCATCCATTGGATCACCGGCATCGGTCCTATTCCGGCTTGATGTTGGCGGCCTCGATGATCGGCCGCCATTTGTCGAGTTCCGCCTTGTGATGGGCGCGCAGCCCTTCCGGAGTTTGCTGCTGGCGCGGTGGGATCGCGACGCCGAGTTCGGCGAGCCGCTTGCTGATGGCCGGATCGGCCAGCGTCTCAACCAGGACGCCATGAAGCCTGCCGGTCACGTCTGCGGGCGTGCCCTTGGGCACCCACATGCCGTGCCAGAACGGCAGATAAAGCCCCGGCACACCGGCTTCGTCGATGGTGGGCGTATCCGGCGCCGCCGCCCAGCGGGTCTGGGCGAGCACCGCATAAGCTTTGACCTTGCCGCCCTGGACGCTCGGGCGCGACGCCGAGGCCTCGATGCACGTCAAGTCGATCTGCCCGGCCGTCAAATCCTGAATCACGGGACCGGCGCCGCGATATGGCACGAACTGGAAACGCGTTCCGGTGTTCTTCTGAAAGTAGACGCCGCATAGGTGCGACGGGCTGCCGGGTCCGACAATTCCCCATGTTGCCTTGTCGGGATTTGCTTTGAGCCACTCCACCAGTTCCTTGACGTCCTTCGACGGCAGGGTGTTGCGGGCGATGATCCAGACCGGCGAGATGGTGAGCATCGCGATCGGCTCGAGTTCGGCATAGATGTCGAACGGCAGCTTGTAGACGACGTTGCTGAACACATGCGACGCGACGTTGCTGAAGTTGATGGTGTAGCCATCGGGCGCCGCACGGACTGCGCGGGTCGCACCGAGCGTGCCGCCTGCGCCGCCGACATTCTCGACGATCACCGGCTGGCCGAGCGCAGTGCGCATGCGATCCGCAATGATCCGCCCCAGCGTGTCGGTGGGACCGCCCGGCGGATAGGGCACGATCATCGTAATCGGACGAACCGGATAGGTCTGCGCGGCGGTGCTCCCGATGCTCGCCAAGATGACGAGCGCGGCGGCGCAAAAGTACTTCGTCGAGTACTTCGTCATGATTGTTCCTCCCGGTGGCGGCCGAGCCCTGCTTCGTGGCTCCTGCCTTGCTTGGTGACTTACCCGTCGCGTTTCACTCCGCTTTGATGTTGGCGCCCTTGTTGACGTGTCCGGCTCTTGCTCAGTCGCGGTTCAATCGCCCTTGATGCCGGCGGCGCGGATCACCGGCCACCATTTCTCGATCTCGGCCTTCTGGAATGCGCCGAGCGCGTCCGGGGTCTGCAGTTCGCGCGCCGGCACTTCGAGGCCGAGATCGGCGAAGCGCTTGCGTACCGCCGGATCGGCCTGGGCCGCCATGGCGGCGGCGTTGAGCTTCGCGATCACGTCCTTGGGCGTACCCTTCGGTGCCCACAGGCCGTACCAGACGCTGATGTCGAGCCCCTTCACGCCGGATTCGAGCGCGGTCGGAATGTCGGGAGCAGACGGCAGCCGCGCCTTCGCGGTCACCGCGTAGCCCCTGATCCTGCCTTCGCGCACATGCTGGACGGAATTCGACGCCTGGTCGACGATCAGGTCGATCTGGCCGGCGACCAAGTCCTGCAGAGCCGGGCCGGTGCCGCGATATGGCACGAACGGAAAGGTCGTGCCGGTCACGTTCTGGAAGTAGACCCCCGCCACGTGGGTCGCCGACCCGGCACCGGCAGTCCCGGCCGAAACCTTGCTCTCGTTGGCCTTGATCCAGGCGACCAGTTCCTGGAAGGCCTTCGCCGGCACCGCATTCTTGCTCACCACGATCATCGGGTTCGACGGCAGCAGCACGACCGGATCGAAATCCCGAAGCAGGTCGTACTGCAGCGGATAGATCGCGCCGTTGACGACGTGCGTGCTCCAATGGCCGATGCTGAGCGTGTAGCCGTCCGGCTGCGCGCGAGCGACGCGGCCAACGCCGATCGAGCCGGCCGCACCGGTGACGTTCTCGATGATGAAGCTCTGGCCGAGCGTGGTGCGCATATGCTCGGACAGAATGCGCGCCACGGTATCGACCGGCCCGCCCGCCGCAAACGGCACCACCATGGTGATGGGCCGCGCCGGAAAGGTCTGCGCAGCGGCGACGCCGGCGGCACATGCTGCGAACACGATGGACATCGCGATCGCAGCCGCACGCATCGATCTCGTCATATTGCCCTCGGCAGTTACGGCACAAGCGGGCGCGACCGACCCGCGTTCACTCGCCCTTGATGTTGGCGGCCTTGATGATTGGCCACCACTTTTCGATTTCGGATTTCTGCAGGGCCGCCAGCGCCTGCGGATTTTGCTGGTCGCGCGGCACGACCTCCTGCCCGATCTCCGCAAGCCGCGCACGCACGGCCTCGTCGGCGAGCGCATCGACCACCGCGGCGTTGAGCTTGCCGATGACGTCCTTCGGCGTGCCGGCCGGCGCCCACAGCGCATACCAGACCGTGGCATGGAAGCCGGCCAGCCCGGCCTCGTCCGAGGTCGGGACCTCCGGCGCGCCGGCGAGCCGGGTCTTGGCGGTCACCGCGTAGGCCTTGATGTTGCCGTTGCGAATCTGCGGCACCGCACTGGTCGGGACATCGATGATGAGGTCGACCTGTCCGGCGAGCAGATCCTGCATCGCCGGCGCGAGCCCGCGATACGGCACGAAGGCATAGCGGGTGCCGGTGAGCTTCTGGAATAACACGCCGGCAACGTGCCCGGCGCTGCCGACGCCGGACGTGCCCTGCGTCGCCTTGTCGGGATTGGCCTTCAGCCAGTCGATCAGGCCCTTGAGGTTGTCCGCGGGCATGTTTTTGCGCGCAACGATGATCTCCGGCATGACGCCGATCAGCGAGATCGGATCGAAATCCTTCACGACGTCGTATTGCAGCGGGTAGATCACCGGGTTGACGACATGCGTGCTGTAGCCCGGACCGATGCTGAGCGTATAGCCGTCTGGCGCGGCCCGCGCCACGCGCCCCACGCCGATGCTGCCAGCGGCGCCGGCGACATTCTCGACGATCACCGGCTGACCGAGCGACGTCTTCATGCGCTCGGCCATGATCCGCGCCAGGACGTCGACCGGCCCGCCGGGCGCGTACGGCACCACCAGGGTCACGGGCCGAGCTGGAAAGGTCTGCGCCTGCGCGCCCGTTACACCCAGAGCGGCGACCACTGCGATCGCCGAAAGCCACTCGCGCATTCACTCCTCCCATTTACAACAGCCCGTTATCGACCGGGTCTTGGCAGTTCTTGCGCACTCATTATTCAGCAGCCGAGCGCGTTCCCGGTTTCTCCGTCGCATCGTTCTCGGCGGCGGTCTTGAGCGTGTGCTCGGCCACGAAGTAGACCGGCCGCGCCTTTATCTCCGACAGGATCTTGCCGATATACTCGCCCATGATCCCGATCATGATCAATTGCACGCCGCCGAGCACCATCAGGCCGACCACCACCGACGGATAGCCCGGCACCGATTTGCCATAGGCAACGGTCTCGAACAGAATCTGCACGCCGAAAATGAAGGCGCCGAGCGCGAGCAGCAGCGCCGAGCAGGCTCGCGAGCCGCAGCGGCGCCACCGAGAACGAGGTCAGGCCCTCGATCGACAGCCCGATCAGCGAATAGAGATTCCAGTTGGTGCGGCCATGGGTGCGCTCCGCCGGCTCGTAGTCGACCCGCACCTGCCGGAAGCCGATCCAGCTCGCGAGTCCCTTGAAGAACCGGTTGCGCTCCGGAAGCTGCCGCAGCGCCGCCGCAGCGCGCGGCGAGAGCAGGCGAAAGTCGCCGGCATCCTCGGGGATCTTCTGGCGCGCGTGCCAGTTGATCAGGCGGTAGAAAGTCTTGCACGCCCTGACGCCGCAACCAGGGCTCGTTCTCGCGGTGCGCCTTGGCGGTGTAGACCACGTCGTAGCCGTCATCGAGCCAATGCGACACCAGCCGCTCCACCAGGTCGGGCGGATGCTGGCCGTCGCCGTCCATGAACAGCACGGCGCCGAAGCGGGCGTGGTCGAGCCCGGCCATGCAGCGCGGCTTCCTTGCCGAAATTGCGCGACAGCGACACCACCTGGACGTCGAGTGCCTCGGCCGGCAGGCCGTGCGCCACGCCGAGCGTCGCATCGCGGCTGCCGTCGTCGACATAGACCACCTCGACAGCAAGGCCGCGGGTGGCGCGCAACCGGCCGAGCGACCTCGATCAGCCGGGCGTGCAGCGCCGACAGGTTGTTTGCCTCGTTAAACATCGGGACGACGATGGACAGGCCGGCATCGGAGCGCGCGCGCGGGCGCGACGACACTCCGGTGGAACTTGCTAGGCTCGCCACATTGGGCGCCATGTTCTTGGCCCTTCGAGCGGATTTCCCCCTACTTGGCCAGATTCATAGCGCAACCGGGCGGCCCTGTCGCGCGGGGCTGCGCTGTCATGATGAAGCAGGCTCGGCAGCGCGCCCGGGACATGCTAAGCGGGCCGCCTGATGCGGCTCCCTCCCCTCCTCGACCGGCTCTATGCACGCCTGGCGCAAGCCTGGCAGGACCGCGCCGTCTCGCTCAAGGCCATCAGCTTCGCCCTGGTCGGCGTCGTCAACACGCTGATCGATCTTGGCATTTTCCTCATCGCCTACAACTGGCTCGGGCTTGCGCTGGTTCCCGCCAACGTGCTCGCGTGGATCATCGCGGTATCCGGCTCCTATGTGATGAATTCGTTCATCACCTTCGCGGCCGAGTCCGAAGGCAAGCTGCGCTGGCGGTCGTACGGCACGTTCGTCGCCTCCGGCATCGCCGGCGTGATCGCCAATACGGCGGTGCTGGTGGTGGCTTCGTTCTGGATCCCGGTGCTGGCCGCGAAGCTCCTCGCCATCCTCGCAAGCTTCGTGGTCAATTTCTCGCTGTCGCACTTCGTGGTCTTTCGCACGCGCGCGCAGCCGGGAACACGGGCCGAATAATCGCAGTTTGGGAGAGGCGCTTTGCGCTACGACGACAACCTGACCACCGAGCGGCCGACCTTCGTCACCCATCTCGAATGCTCGGCGACCGGCGAGCGCTACCCGGCGGACGCGCTGCACAACCTGTCGCGCGCCGGCAAGCCGCTCCTGGTCCGCTACGACCTCGACGGCGTGCGCAAGGCGCTGACGCAAGGATGCGCTGGCGCGAGCGACCGCACGATCTGTGGCGCTATCGCGAGCTCCTGCCGGTGCGCCGCCTTGCCGACATCGTCAGCCTTGGCGAGGCCGTCACGCCGCTGCTCACGCTGCCGAAACTCGGCAAGGCGCTCGGCGCGCGGCGAGATCATCGTCAAGGACGAAGGCCGGCTGCCGACCGGCTCGTTCAAGGCGCGCGGCCTCGTCATGGCGGTGTCGATGGCGAAGGCGCTCGGCGTCACCCACATGGCGATGCCGACCAACGGCAATGCCGGCGCCGCGCTCGCCGCCTATGCGAGCCGCTGCGGCATCCGCACCACGATCTTCTGCCCGGAGGATACGCCGGAGGTGAACGTCAGCGAGATCGCGCTGCAGGGCGCGAGCGTCTATCGCGTCAACGGGCTGATCGACGATTGCGGCAAGCTGGTCGCGCAGGGCAAGGAAAAGGTCGGCTGGTTCGACACCTCGACGCTGAAGGAGCCGTATCGGATCGAGGGCAAGAAGACGATGGGGCTCGAGCTCGCCGAGCAGCTCGGCTGGCAGGTGCCGGACGTCATCCTCTATCCGACCGGCGGCGGCACCGGGCTGATCGGCATGTGGAAGGCGTTCGCCGAGCTCGAGGCCATCGGCTTCATCGGCAGCAAAGCGCCCGCGCATGGTGGCGGTGCAGGCGGCGGGCTGCGCGCCGATGGTGCGCGCCTACGAGCAGGGCGTCGAGCACGCGCACGCGCTGGGAGGACGCGCACACGATCGCGTCCGGCATCCGGGTGCCGCAGGCGGTCGGCGATTTTCTCATCCTGCGCGCGGTGCGCGAGAGCAATGGCTTCGCCATCGCGGTCGACGACGACGCGATCACCGCGGCGCTCGACGAGGTGGCGCGCGAGGAAGGCCTGCTGCTGTGCCCCGAAGGCGCCGCGACCTATGCGGCGCTCAAGCAGGGCCTCGCCGACGGCCGCATCCGCCGCGACGAGCGCGCCGTGCTGTTCAACTGCGCGACCGGCCTCAAATATCCGCTGCCGCCGGTCCACCGCACGCTCGACCGACACCAGCCGATCGACTTCGCCGCGCTTTGACCGGCAAGCTCGCCTACCGCGCACTTGGTGACTGCAGAGTGGCCCTCTGGACGACCCTCGTCGGGTCAGCAAGAAAGTCACGGGCTGCGACAAAGACGCCGACGAGCCTTCGCCCGGTCCTGAAGCTGATGTAGCATTTCATCCGAGCTGCCAGTGGGACGTGCCGGAATCCCGATTATTGCAATAGGCAGCATTGGTGCCATCGGCGGGCGCCCAGCTTCATCGTTTACATTTTGAGCGTCCACGCGCGTTGCGCGACGACGCAGGGAGGACTTCATGAAGCTTCCCCGTAGAACTTTTCTGCACCTGACCGCGGGCGCGGCCGCGCTGCCCGCCGTTTCACGGATCGGGTGGGCACAATCGTATCCGGCGCGGCCGGTGCGTCTGATCGTTCAGGTCCCCGCCGGCGGCGCGCCGGACATCATCGCCCGCGTGATGGGCGATTGGCTGTCGGAGCAGTTGGGACAGCAATTCGTTATCGACAATCGGCCTGGCGCCAGCGGCAATGTCGCCACCGAAGCGGTCATTCGCGCGTCGGCAGATGGCTACACGCTGCTTCTTGCCATGTCGGCAAACGCCATCAACGCATCGCTCTACGAGAATCTTCGCTTCAATTTCTTGAGCGATGCGGCCCCGGTGGCAAGCATTGGCAGGATTCCCTTGGCGTTGGAGGTCAATCCGTCGCTGCCGGCAAAAACGATCCCCGAGTTCATCGCCTATGCCAAGGCCAATCCGGGCAAGATCAATGTTGCGTCGACCGGAAACGGCACGCCGCTTCACGTCGCGGCGGAACTGTTCAAGATGATGGCCGGCGTCAACCTGGTTCACGTCGCCTACCGTGGCGAGCCGACCGCCGTCGCCGACCTGATCGCCGGACAGGTCCAGGCGATGTTCGGGGTTCTGCCCTCGACGCTGCCTTACATCAGGTCCGGCCAGTTGCGCGCGCTGGGCGTCACCACCACAAAGCGCCAGGAAGTCCTGCCGGACCTGCCGGCGATCGACGAATTCCTGCCGGGCTTCGAGGCGAGCGGCTGGTATGGGATCGCGGCTCCCAAAGATACACCTTCCGAAATCGTCGAAAGGCTCAACAAAGAGGTCAATGCCGGTCTAACCGATTCCAAGACAAAGCAGCGCCTCACCGACCTCGGCTGCCTGATCGTCGCCGGGTCGCCCGCCGACTTCAGCAGGTTCATTACCGGCGAAATCGAGAAGTGGACCAAGGTGGTCCGCATCGCCGGCCTCAAGATGCAGTAGGCGCAGTCGCCGTCACACCGGGGTCGGATCCTCGATGACCGGATTCGACAGCACCCCAAGCCCGTCGACCTCGACCTCGCAGACATCGCCGGGGCGCATGTGGAGTTGGCCCTCAACAATGACTTTCCCGACCGGCTTCTCGGGTTTCTCACCCGGCTGCAACGGCAACGCGCCGGGTGAGCCGGTGACGATCACATCGCCCGGCTGCAGTGTGTAGCCTTCTGACAAGTATTCGATAATCCGCGGTACGTCGAAAAGCATGCCGGAAATCTTGGCACGTTGTCGCTCGATGCCGTTAAGTCGCGTGACGAGGGTATGATCGGCCGGGTCGCCGAACTCGTCTGGCGTCATCAGCCAGGGCCCGAAGCTGCCGGAACGCTCGAAGTTCTTTCCCAGGCCGAATTGGCGGTTGTGGCCCTGATATTCACGCACCGAACCTTCATTGTAACACGAGTAGCCGGCAACATGGTCGAGCGCCTGCTCGCGTTTGATGAAGCGCCCGGGTTTGCCGATGATGACGGCGAGTTCACCTTCGTAATCGTAAGCCTCGGCGATTTTCTTGGCAGGCGCCCAGAGCGGCATCTGGTGCCCGACCTGGCAAATTGGCATGCGCAGGAAAATCTGCGGATAAACCTCGGAGGTCGTCAGTCCGGTCTCTTCGATATGAAGTTTGTAGTTCAGTGCGAGCGCCCAGGTCGCGTGAGGTTCGCGGATCACCGGTTCGAATTCGATATCGTCGAGCGAAAGATCCGCGGACTTTCCTTTTGTCGCCGCGCGAACTCTCTCGAGCCTCGGGTCGATCTCCAAGATTTTCCGCAGGTCGCCAGGCAGGTCCGGAGCAGCCTTTGACAAGGCAACGACGCCGTCGGCGCCGGTCACCACGCCGACCCCGGGCTTCCCCTGGTAACGATACGATATGACTTTCAACACGGCCCTCCGCAATTCCTGTTCCCAGCATACTTGATAGCGATCGACATCGTAGACTCAACTGAGTCCTTTGACAGGGGTTGATTCCGTCAGAGGAATTGTGCCGGTGCCAATGTGCGGCGCCGCTCGCAGGCCTATCCCCGTGCCGGTCGCAAAGAATGATCGTGGCCGGCTATCCCCCGCTCCGCGCCGAGTGTGCTATCAACGATCGTCACACATCACGGCTTTCGGCAGGCATCATCATGCACCGGCTGTTCATTGCACTCGTCGTCCTGATTGCTGCCGCGGCGACCGCTGCGGCGCAACCGTTTCCCTCCCGCGTCATCACCATCGTGGTGCCGTTGCCGCCCGGCGGCGCGAGCGACCTCCTGGCGCGCACGGTCGCCGATCACATGAAGGGCACACTCGGTCAGCCGGTGATCGTCGAGAATGTGGCGGGGGCCGGTGGCACCTTGTCGATCGCGCGCGTCGCCCGCGCGCCAGGCGACGGCTACACGCTCTCGTTCGGCAATTGGGCGACCCACGTGGCGTCCGCCGCGACCTATCCAGTGCAGTACGACATTCTCAAGGACATCGAGCCAGTGGCGAAGTTCGCCGACACGCCGCTCTGGATCGTTACCAAGTCGGCGCTGCCGGTAAAGGACCTCAAGGAGCTGATCACCTGGATCAAAGCGAACCAGGACAAGGCGTCGGCCGGTATCGTCGGCCACGGTAGCGGCGGCCACATCTGTGGGCTGACGTTCCAGAACGCCACCGGCACGAGTTATCAGTTCGTCCCCTACAAGGGCGGCGCGCCGGCGATGCAAGACCTGGTCGCCGGCCAGATCGACTTCATGTGCGACATGGCGGCGAACTCGTTGCCGCAGGCGCGCGCCGGCAACATCAAGCCGATGGCGGTGATGGCGAGGAAGCGCTGGTTCGCCGCGCCCGACGTGCCGACTGCCGAGGAGATGGGCGTGCCGGAAGTGTCGATCTCGCTTTGGCATGGCCTGTGGGCTTCCAAGGGCACGCCGAAGGACGTGGTCGCCAAGCTCAACGCCGCCGTCGTCGCAGCCCTAGCCGATCCCGCGGTGCAGAAGCGGATGACCGATCAGGGCCACGAAGTTGCCCCGCGCGAACAGCAGTCGCCCGAGGGATTCGCCGCCTTTCACAAGGCCGAAGCCGACAAGTGGTGGCCGATCATCAAGAAGGCCGGCATCAAGGCCCAGTGAGTTCGCCTGTGCCCAATGAACCGAGCGCGGGAGGCGCGAGCGTCGCACGGCGCCGCATCGTCCTTTGCGCGGACGACTACGGTATCTCGCCCGCGATCAATGTCGCGATCCGTGACCTGATCGTGCGCGAGCGCCTCAACGCCACCTCGGTGATGGTGACGGCGCCGAGCTTCAACCGGTTTGAGGCCACGGCGCTCGACACGCTCAACGCTTCGACGCGACGCCCCGCGATTGGCCTGCACTTTACGTTGACTGCGCCGTTCCGTCCTTTGATCCAGGGGTTTGCGCCGTTGCGCGACGGCGCGTTCCTGCCGCTTGGTGCCACGTTGATGGCAAGCGTGCTTGGGCGCTTCAGCGTGGATGCGCTCGCCGCGGAAGTGCGCGGCCAGATCGCAGCCTTCCGCTCGGCGTTCGGCCGCGCACCCGACTTCATCGACGGCCATCAGCACGTTCACATCTTCCCGCGGGTCGCCGAAGCCGTACTGAAGGTGACGAAGGAACAAGCGCCAGGCGCATGGCTGCGACAATGCGGACGTGTGACGGGCGGCATCGCAAGGTGGACGAATCCCAAAGCGTTGCTGCTCGACGCTCTGAGCCGCCGCTTCCGGCAGCGCGCCGCAGCGCTCGGCGTGCGCACCAATCCAGCGTTCGCGGGCGCCTACACGTTCCGCGACGATGCCGATTTCGCCAGGATGTTTCCAGCCTTCCTCGATGGGCTGCCGGACGGCAGCGTGGTCATGTGCCATCCGGGCTTCGTCGACGACGAGCTCAAGCGGCTCGATCCGCTGACGACCCTGCGCGAGCGTGAATATGCCTTCCTCAGCGGCGACGTATTCCCGGCGGTGCTGGCAAGCCGCGGCGTGACACTCGCTTGAAGCCCATGACCGCGCCCGCAGCCGATCGCCCGATGGCAAAGCTTGCGGATGGCCTGGCGGTCGCGGTCGCGGTGGCGTTGCCGTGGTCGAGCTCCGTGGTCAGCATCCTGGCAGCGCTCTGGCTGTTGGTGCTCCTGCCGACGCTCAAGGGCCGCGAGGTCTGGCGCGACGTCGCGACCGCGGCCGGCGGGCTGCCGGTCGCGCTGGTCATGCTGGCCGTCATCGGCACGTTCTGGGCCGACGTGAGCTGGCCGGAGCGGCTCGGGGGTTTGGATTCGTTTCTCAAGCTCTTGATCATTCCGCTTGTGTCCGTGCAATTCCGCCGTTCCGATCGCGGGCTCTGGGTATTCAGCGGTTATCTCACTTCCTGCAGCGCGCTGCTGGCAGTGTCCTTCGCTTCCCTGCTCTGGCCGCAATTCATCGCACCCGGCGAATACCTCGGCGTGCCGTTCAAGAACGCGCCGACACAATCTGTCGAATTCATTCTCTGCGCATTTGCGTTGCTGTTTCTTGCCATCGAAAGCTTCCGCCGGGGACGGATCTTGGCCGCATGCGCCTTGACGGCGCTCGCCCTCGCCTTTCTGGTCAACGTCAAGATCGCCGCGACGCAAATCCTATTCGTCCTGCCGTTCATTGCCATGGTGACCTGCGCGCTGCTGTTCGTGCTGCTCGCGTTGAAGACGCTCAGCGGCCGGCACGCACTCATCTCGATTGGCGCCGCTGCGATGCTGTGCGTGGCGGCCTGGGTCACGTCACCGGAGACCCGGAACTGGACGGTGGCGGCCTGGAACGGTGTGCAGGCCGAACCCGGACGCTGGCTCGGCTCCCGTCCCGGCTTCTGGCAGAAGTCGCTGACGTTCGTCAGCGATCGTCCCTTGCTGGGGCATGGCACCGGCTCGATACAGAGTCTCTTCGCTCGATCGGCTGCCGGCCCCGGCCAGGCAACAGAGACCATCAATCCGCACCAGCAGACGCTCGCGGTCGGCATTCAGCTTGGGCTCACCGGCATGGTGTTGCTTTGGGCGATGTGGATCGCGCATTTCGCTTTGTTTCGCGGCAGTACGTTGCCGGCGTGGATCGGGCTCATGGTCGTGACCCAGACCGTTGTCGGCTCGTTCGCGGAGTCCAACCTGTTCGATTTCACCTTGGGCTGGAGCTACGTCTTCGGCGTCGGGGTCGCCGGGGGAATGATCCGACGGCGTCACACCGACAAGGACTGAGGAGCGCTATGTGCGGGAGGACGGCGCAGCAAACGAACACTGCGGACGCGCACGGGCTACGTTGGGCTCGCTGCCATTGCCCATGTCGGCAATCGCCTCAACGATGCGCTCGGGCGCCGCGAAGTGCACCATATGCCCGACACCGGGCAGCGTGACGAGCTTGGCCAGGGGCATCGCCGCCGCGATCGCTTCAGCATGCGTCTGCGGGGACAGCGTTGCATCGCGGTCGCCGGTCACGATCACGGTCGGCGCCTCGATGAGCCGGTAGTCTTGGGCCTGCGCCGCAATGTTGGCATCGAGCCGTTCGATGTCCTGGGCATTGGCGGTGAACGCCGACGGTCGCAACAATAACTCGGCCTCCGTTCTGGCGAGATAATCGGGCGGCGGCGCCTGCGGCGCGAACGCACTCTGCACGCTCGGCCACATCAACACCTTGCCGAGCGGCAGCGACAGCGTGCTCGCAACCAACGACCCGAACAGGGGCAGCGCCGCCGCCCGGGTGCCTTCCGCGATCACCGCCTTCACGAAGCTGTCGTGCCAGGCGACGTTGTTGACCCACGGACGCGTCAACGGCGCCAGCAGTACCAGTCCGGCGATGCCATCCGGACAGGCGAGCGCGTAGGCGGTCGCCAGCGCGCCGGACCAGGAATGCGCCACGAGGATCGGGTGCGTGACGCCGATCTGATCGAGCGCCTGATGTACGAACATCGCCTGGCGCACAGGCGAGGCGTCCGCCGCACCGCCCGGGCGATCGCTCCAGCCATGACCGGGACGGTCGATCAGGATGACCCGGTGAGTCGCGGCCAGTCGCTCGCCGAGCGCGAGCCGCATGTCGTTGAGATTGGTCCCCGCGCCATGGAGCAGCACGACCGGCGGCGCATTCGCGGCACCCAGTTCGACCAGATGGATGCGGCCGCCATCGACCGCAACGAAGCGGCCGGTCGGCGGATTCGCGCGCTCGATCCTGCTCGCGCCGACTTGCGTAAACACGGCCAGCGCGGCAACCGTCGCCACGGCGATCACGACACTGCAGATGGCAACGCGTACCGGACGAAGCACCACGACAAACCCGACACTGCAGGAGATACAAACAAATGATTTCACCATACGCCGGTGCTGGCAAGCAGCGCCCGCGTATGTCGGTCCGACGCGCAGCAATCGCTAGCCGATGTCGCGCTTCGCTTCCGCCAGTACCGGTGCAAGATCGCCCGCGGTTTCACCCGCGATGGGAACAGCGGCGACCGGAATCTTCGGCGGCGCGATCTGGCGATGTCGCCAGATGCCGAACACCGTCGCCGCCAACACCACCACTGCCACCGCGGCCGAGACCCGCATGTCCGGGTAGAACATGCACAGGAAAGACACGGCCGCGAGCAGGCATCGCGTCAAAACATCGATCGCGCCGTTCTCGAACCACCGCCCGAACATCGCGAAAGTGATGCCGCAGGTACTGACCAGCACCAGCAGGACGTCGGCGATCTGCAGCCATCCAGTCGTCACCACCATGTTGGACCGGGTGAAGATTGCGAATGTCATCAGCGTGATCGGCGCGCAGATCTTCAGCGCTTCGTACATCGTTTTAAGGAACGATGCATTGGCGATGCGCGCCGAGACCGCGGCCGTGAGCGAGGTCGGCGGCGACAGCTCCCCCCAGACCGACATCAGGAAGACGAAGAAGTGCGCGACCCACGGATTGACACCAAGCTCCTGCATCGGCCGCACGATTACCACCGCGCCGATGATGTAGGTCGCGGTCGGCGGCAGTCCGGCGCCCGCGAGCCAGCCGAACACCCAGGCCATGGCGATCATCGCGATGATGTTCCAGGCGCCGAGTTGCAGCAGCATCCCGCCCATCCGGTTGATGAAGCCGGTGACGGTGAACAGCCCGATCATGATGCCGAGCGTGGCGAGCAGCAGCGTCAGGTAGGACGTCATTTCGGCGTGGGTCTCGACCGCGCGCCTCAGGTTGCCCCACAGCGTCTCGCCGGAAAGCGCCGGATCCTTTCGCACGTATTTGAAGATCAGGAATACCAGGACCAGCATGGAAAGCATGAACGCCGAAGTCTGCAGCGCGGCCAGCAGCTCGCCGGTGCCGACCCAGCCCATCAGGTAAAGCAGACAGAGCACCGACGAGAAAAAGATGCCGGTCTTGATCTTGTCGTAGAGCGGCACTGCCGGCGCTTCGACGGGCTCGGCGGGCAGCAGCCGCACGCAAATCAGATAGACCGCGATGCCGATCGATGTGTAGTACACGAATGCGAGCCCGAAGCCGCGCAGCACGACGTCCCAATAAGGTACGCCGAGAAATTCCGACATCAGAAACGCGCCGACGCCCATCATCGGCGGCATGATCAATCCGCCCATCGAGGCGGCGGTCTCGACCGCGGCCGCGAATGTCGGCGGCACGCCGTAGCGGATCATCAGCGGGATCGTGATTGTCCCAACGACGGCGGCATTGGCCGAACCGCTGCCGCTGATCATGCCGATCGCGCTCGAGCCGAGCACCGCGGTCTGCGGCACCATCTGCCGCGAACGCCCGGCGATCGCGCGCATAACGTTGATCATTGCGCGCTGAGCTTCGAATCCGTTGGCGACGCCGGCGAGCAGCAGGAAGGCGGCGATCAGCGTCAACGCGAGTTGGCCATAGATGCCGTAAATACCGGTCGACAACTCGACCGTGCTGGAGGTAATGACCCGGTAGAATGTTGTGCCGGGGTGCCAGAAGAAATCGACCGGGCTGAGGTAGCCGTAGAGCGTGTAGGCAATCAGGATGATGTTGGTCCAGAACAGCGCGGGATGCGCCAGCCGCGACAATTCCATGACCAGGAGAAACACCAGGAGGCCGACGATGAAGTCCTGCCGCGTGTAGGACCCCTGCCGGTAGATGGCGATCTCTTCGAACTCGAACCAGAAGTGGTAGAACGCGTAGCAGGAGATCGCGATGTAAACGATGACGAGGATGCGATTGGCCGCAGGCGGCAGCCATTTGTACAGGTCGCCCTGCTGGTACATGAACAGGATTTGCAGGATCAGCGCGATCGACATCACGCGCGCGACCAGTTCCTGCGGGCCGCCGTATCCCGTGTAGTAGTACCAGATCAGCCAGCCGGTCTGGATCAGCGCGAAAATGAAGATCAGGTTCGCGAGACTGATCTGCTTTTTTACCGCGTCGAGCATGATCCGCCAGCGCCCGCTGCCCCCGTTCGGCTCGGAGCGGCGACCGCGTCAGCGGCCGCCCGCTCCAGATTGCTACCTTTCGGTCAGGCGATCAGCCGGCGGGGCTCGCGATCTTCCACTTGTCGCTCCAGGCGTTCTTTTCCTTCAGGAACTTGGCCAGGCCGGAATGCACCGCGATATCCGGATTGGCGTTGATCCCGTTCACCTGCATCCCGACGAAGTCCTTCGCCATCGGGCCGAAGCCGGCGTCGCTCACGGCGAGCTTGTCCTTGTTCTTCTCGAACGCGACCAGAATTTTGTAGACCACGTCCTCCGGCAGATCCGGCCGCGCGTTATAGGCGAACAGAATCGGCACGCCTTGAATCTGCTGGACGCCGACATTCTTGGTGAAGGCGTTCTTCGGATCGACGTTCTCGATCGCCAGTCCGCCGGCCTTGAGCTTCGCCACCTCGTCAGGGCACGGGTTGATCACCGAGATGTCCATGCGGATTTCGGTTTCCTTCCAGTACGGCACCAGCGAGCGGCCCGCGGTGGTGTAGGCGACCGCGCCGGTGATCGTGCCGGCCTGCAGCGCATCGGACTGCGTCTTGGGATCGATCTGCACGTGCTTGAAGTCGTACCCGAGCGTCTTGTAAACGCGGCGGAAGTTCATCCAGTTCATGAAGCCGGCCGGCGTGAAGAACACCGGCTTGCCGCTGAAGTCCTTCCAGCATTTGTACTTGTCGGCGTTCTTGGCGGACACGGCCATGAACGATTCCATCGGATAGGCGTACCAGGTGTGCACCATCTTGGGCTTCGACGGTGTGTAGTTGCGAAACCCGCCCTCGCCCGCATAAAGTTCGGCCATGCCGACGTCGGCCGTGTAGCCGATCTCGCCGTCGCCATCCATGGTCGCCTTCATCGCGGCGGTGGTCGACGGATAGGGATTGACCGTGACGGTGTATTCGCCGCCGAGTGCATCTTCGATGATCTTGGTCACCGAAGCCGCGACCTTGTAACCGTACGTGTCGATGCTGGCGACCGCCCACCGGATCGACTTGCGCTGCTGCGCGTCGGCCGACGGCGCGGCGGCAACGGCAAACGTCGCGGCGAGCGCCAACGCCGATGTGCAGATGAAGAGCCTCCGGGTGCGGGTCATCGCTGTCCTCCAATCGTTTAAGTCTTTGTGGCCCGCAGGTCGCGGCAGGCGTCGGAAACTAGCCTCTCCCTGCTGTGGTATCGAATATTGCCGGTTGTGGAAACGCCCAATCCGCGGCGCCGGCTGCGACGAACCGACCGCCCTGATACGGGAACCGCGGATTCCAATCCGCCCGTGAACTGTCGTAGGATGGGGCCGCTGCATTGCACAGGCGGCGATCCCAAGGCCGATGGCGGCCGGTCGGCCGCCCTTGGCCCAAAATAAATGCCTTAACGGCCATTCCGCCGTCACCTCCCTTGCCTACATCTTGGCTGTCGTCACGGCAGAAGGACGCGACCCGATGACCCCAGAGGAACGCAATCTCATCAACGAACTGTTCGACCGAATCGCCACGCTGGAGAACGCCCAGCGCGATCCGGCGGCCGAACAGGCGATCTACGACGGCTTTCAGCGCGCCCCCAATGCCGCTTATGCGCTGGTCCAGACCGTGCTGGTGCAGGACGAGGTGCTCAAGCGCGCCGAAGCCCGCATCCACGAACTTGAAGCCGCCGCTGCGCCCGATGCGCCGCGCGACACCTCCTTTCTTGGCAGCATGCGCGAGACCCTCGGCTTCGGCGAACCGCGGCGCGCGGGCTCGGTGCCCTCGGTGAAACCGGGCATGTCGTCGGCTTGGCGCAACACCGGCACGCCGGTACAGGGCGAGCCGATGCCGGCGTCCGGTCCGATGTCGGCTCCAATGACATCGGCGCCGGTGAATTCGCCGCCGATGGCATCGGGTGGCATGGGCGGCTCGTTCCTCGGCACGGCTGCGGCTGCGGCCGCGGGCGTCGTCGGCGGCTCGCTGCTCATGGGCGGCATGCGTTCCATGATGGGCGGCGGCGGGGGCCGCGCGCACGGCGCGCTTGACCCCTCGGCCGACGCCCCGCGCGGTGGAGGCGCCTCGCCGTGGTCGGGTGGCAGCGAGAGCGGCGGCGACCTTTCGCGCCAGGCCGGGCTCGAGGACATGGGCCGCGCGCCCGGCAGCCGGGGCGGCGGCAGCGACAGCACGCGCGCGGGCCTGTTCGACAGCGCAAGCCGCGATCCGGTCGCGGATGGCAACGCCGGCGATTACGACAGCGACGCAGCGGCCTTCACCGATGACGGTGGTGATTACGGCGGTGACGTCGGCGGAGATAGCGGCGACGGGGAATAAGCCGCTCGTTGAGCGCCAGAAAGAAGAAGGCCGCCCTCACGGGCGGCCTTTTCGTGTGCACGGCGCAGTCTGCCGAGATCAGATCACGATCACCTTGGTGCCGATCTTGACCCGGCTATAGAGATCGACGACGTCCTCGTTGCGCATCCGGATGCAGCCCGACGACACGTTCGTGCCGATGGTCCAGGGCTCGTTCGAGCCGTGGATGCGATAGAGCGTGGAGCCGAGATAAAGCGCGCGCGCGCCGAGCGGGTTGTCGGGACCGCCGACCATGTGGCGCGGCAGGTCGGGCCGGCGCTGGAGCATCTCCGGCGGCGGGGTCCAATCCGGCCATTCGCGCTTGTTGGTGACGTGGTGCGTGCCCGACCATGTGAAGCCCGGCCGGCCGACGCCGATGCCATAGCGGATCGCGCGGCCATTGGCTTGCACGAGATAGAGCATGCGCTGGTTGGTGTTGACGATGACGGTGCCGGGAGCCTCCCGGCTGTCGTAGGCAACCTCCTGGCGCATGAAGCGCGGGTCGTGCACGGGTCGGCCGGGCGCATACGGCAATTCGACGACGCCAGGGCCGAGATCCTGATTGCCGTAGGCCGCCGGGCGTTGCTCGGAGCGCCAACCGCCACCGAACAGGGCTTCGAAGAAACCACCGCCATAGTTTCGCGCGGCGGCCGGGCGCGGCTGAACGGCCTGGGCTTCGGGGGAAAGCTGGGCCGCATAAGCCGATCCCGGCCGCTGCTCGACGGGCACTTGCTGGACGCGCACGACCGGCCGGTTGCTGCGGGGCGTATCGGGGCTGAGGGACAGAGGCCCCGCCAGAGCCGGGCCGATCAGGAGAGTACTGGTCAAGAACGCGGAGAGAACGAGACGCTGCATGGGGTACTCTTACTGCACATCACAACACTGCAGACGGACCGAGCGGGAATCAGACCCGTCATGGCAACAGAGTTAACGCGAAATCCGGTAGGTATTCGTAAAGCAAAAGTAGAAATCTCTTGTTCATGATAATATAGTTTATGCGCAGTAAACGCCGGGGCCTCATGGTTAACATCGGGTTGATCGGCTTTGACGCGACGTAACCGGGAATTAATGCCCGCGCCGGTAGACAAAATGGCAATCAGCTTTCGGGACGCGTGTCATGCCGCATCGGCGCAAGGTTTTTCGTATCGAAGAGATGTATCTCGCCTCCCAGAACGGCCGCGCCGAACCCATCGCGGATGAGGATTACGGCAGCGACAACGCGCGTACGCGCGCGGTCGATCGGACCAGGCATGAGATTGCGGCGCTGCGCGCCAGCGGGTTGACCGCGCCGGACAGCGAAGTTCGGCAGGAGCTCAACGCCGTGGTCGGCGGCGCCGACCAATCGGTCCAGCGCATCCTGACGGCCGCGGAAGACATCGACGAAGCGGCGAACGCCTTGCTGGCGCTGCTGGCGCGCGAGCAGGATCAGGCGCTCGCCCGCGCCATCCGCGATCAGGTCGCGCGCATCTTCGAGGCCTGCAGTTTCCACGACTTGGCGGGCCAGCGCATCGGTAAGGTGCTGGGCACGCTACAGAGCGTCGACGACCGCATCACCCGGATGATGGACGCGTGGGGCGGCAGCGCGGCATTCGTCGAGCCGCCCGCCGCGCGTCTCGCCGTCGGCGATGAGCGGACGCCGCCGGTCAACGGCCCCAAGCTCGACGGCGCGCCGGGCCATGCCACCCAGCAGGATATCGACAAGCTGTTCGACTGATGCGTCAAACGTTGATGCCGCCGGGACGGCGGATCGCCACGAAGCCCACGAACGCGATCAGGGCGAACGCCGCGACCGCCGCCAGCGCCATCGCGTCGGAGGCGCGCTCAGCGACGAATGCAAGCACCAGCGGCGCGATCGCCTGCATCATCATGTACGGCAGTGCAATCCGCCCGATCAGGTGACCGTAGCCGGCCGCTCCGAACAGCGAGAGCGGAACGGCGCCGCGAGCGATGGTCATCAGCCCGTTGCACATCCCGAACATCAGCGCGAATACCGCGGCTGCCGCCACCGACATGCCGAACACCGCGAGCAACGCAAACGCCAGCAGCAGCGATCCGACCGCGAATTGCGCAACACGAAGCGGATGAACGCGCCGCGCGAACGCAAACTCGCCGATGCGCGCCAGCACCTGCGCCGGTCCGAACAGCGTCCCGATCGCGACGACGGTCGCGGCATCGATGCCGGCGCGGCCGAAGATCGCCAGCAGGTGCGCGGACAGTCCGGACGGCACGAACGCATAGGTCGCAAACGCCGCCGCCACCAGCACGAACGGCCACCCCCGCGCCGGCAGCACCGAGCTCGTGCGATCCGCCTGCGCAACCGCAGGACGGCTGGTTGCTTCCGCACGCGTGCGCGGCAAGACAAAGGCATGAAGCGGCGCCGCCACCAGCGCCAGCACCGCGGCGTAGACCAGATAGGTGCCGCGCCAGCCGACCGACTGGATCAGCAGGTGCGTGACCGGCCAGCTCACCGTCGAGGCAAAGCCGCCCGCGAGCGTCAGCGCGGTGATCGGCTGGCGCGCGGCCGCGCCGAAGATGCGGCCGAGCGTCGCGAACGCGGGATCGTAGAGCGAGCCTGAGATCGCGACGCCGAGCAGCATCCAGACCGCCAGATAGGTGGCCGGATGATCCGCATAGACCAGGCCCACCAGCCCGAGTGCGCCGAGCAGCGATCCGATCGGCATCACCCGATGGCCGCCGAAGCGATCGATCAGCAAGCCGGTGCGCGGCGATGCGAGCCCGGCGGTCAGCAGCGCCAGCGAAAAACCGGCCATCGCCAGCGTGAACGACCAGCCGCGATCGGCAGCGATCAACGGCACGGTCAGCACCGGCGTATAGAAGATCGTGCCCCACGCCAGGATTTGCGTGACACCGAGCACCAGAACGGCTCGCCAGGGGCCGGCGACGAAATCGCGAAGTTTGGACATGGACCCGGATGCGCGTGGGCATGAAGCCTATCACGCGCCGGATGGCCGGTCGCAACCGGTCCGCGCCGGCATACCGACGGCCGGCGAACGTGCCGGAGCCGCAGTCGCGATCAGACGAAGGAGACGATCAGGCGCGCGGTGCGCACCGCACGTAGATGCCGGTACCGTAGCGGCCGTCGACTTCCGGATCGACGAACTTGAGCAGCAGCACGCGGCCGTCGAACGACACGATCTCGCGGTCCTGCATGCCGGGCGTATCGCCGGCCGGGCCGATATAGTCCTTGCCGCTCTGGCTGCCCTTGAGCCGAAGCTCCTGCAATTGTGACGAGTCGGCGAGATACATCATCACGCCGCCGTTCGCGCCCTGGCCGATCACGTAGGGCTGCTTGCATTGACCTCGGGCGTTGGCCTCGGTGCGGGCGCGATCCGTCGGCTTGTGAAACGCCGCGTAGCCCCAGCGGCCGACGACCTCGGAGGACTTGATCTTCGACGGCAGTTCGGGCTGCGGCAGCGGCGTGGCGGCTTCCGGCGCCGGCTTCTCGCCGAACATCGAGCAGGCCGCCATCAGCATGGCCGCCGACGCCACGGCGATCGCGCTGGCAGGCCGACGGCAGTGAAATCGCTTCATGGCAATCCCTCCCCTGAACTCCCGCGCGCAGTCGGGGAAATTGATACCAAGGCCGCGCGGACCCGTACGCATTACAAAACCCTACGGCTTCCGGGCCGGAATTTCGGCCCCGCGCCAATATTGGCTGCCCGTACCCACCATGCAACCCCATGATATGGCCGAGAAAAGGCAGATGTGGGGCAGTTCATCCGCCCGTAGCCCCGAACCCGGTTATCCTTTACGGGGATCCCGCAGCGGCGGGTCGACCTTGATGTTGAGACGCTTCGCCGCACGGGCGTCGAAATCGGCGTCGGCCCGGAAGCCGCCGGCGTGGATACCGTCAATGGCGCAGAGGTCGTCGACCTCGTTGACGTCGCCAGTCACGCCAATGGCTCCGACGATCTCGCCCGAAACGTCGCGGATGAGCTGCCCGCCGGCCTCCAGGAACAGCGGCCCGTCCGAAAGCTCGCCCAGCGAGGCCATGAACGCCGGCTTCTCCTTGGCCTTCTGCAGCACCTGCCGGGACGAGCGGTTGAGCGCCAGCGCGCCGAACGCCTTGCCGTAGGCGATCTCGAAGCGCATCAGCGAGGCGCCGTCCTGCTTCTGGAAGGCCTTCACCCGGCCGCCGGCGTCGAGCACGATCGCCGCCAGCGCATACGGCCTTGCGCCGCTTGGCGGACGCGAACGTGCCGTCGATGATCTGGTTCGCCTCGGCCAACGTGATCGCCCGCATTCCGTCCTCTCCAGAGTTTCGAATGACCGTCATACTGCGATCCCCGGAGCCGTCCAACATCCGCACCGCCGGCGGGCACCGCTCCGACCCCAACCGAGGGAGAACCCGATGCTTCGCGCCCCTGCTGGCCGACCCCATCGCGTGGTCGCGCCTTGCTGGCTGGCTTGCGGCCCTGGCGGTGACCATGACGGGCGTACACGGACACGCGCAGGACGCCGCGCTCCTGCGCGTCAACACCTTCCCCAACGCCAAGGCGCTCGCCGCTGCATGCCGGCATCGCCAAGGGCATCTTCGAGCAGCGCGGCTTGCAAGATCGAGCTGCACCTGACGCGAGAACTCGCGCAGCCAGCGCGAGGGCCTGGCCGCCGGCAAGTTCGACGTCGTGCATTCCGCGGTCGACAACGCGCTGGCGATGATCGAGGTCGCCAAGCAGGACGTCGTGATCGTCACCGGCGGCGACAGCGGCATGAACGAGTTCTTCGTGCAGGCCGAGATCAAGTCGTTCGCCGACCTGCGCGGCCGCACCCTGGTGGTCGACGCACCGGACACCGCCTATGCGCTGCAGGCCAAGAAGATCCTGCTGCAGCATGGCCTCAAGGACGGCGCCGACTACACGGTCAAGCCGGTCGGCGCCGGCGTCTACCGCTTCAAGGCGATGGCGGAGAGCAAGGACAACGCCGCCGCGCATCCTCAATCTGCCGTTCACCGTGCAGGCCGAGCAGCTCGGCATGAAGAGCCTCGGACGCACCATCGACCTGCTCGGTCCCTATCAGGCGCGGCGGCGCCTTCGTGATGCGGCGCCTGGGCGCGCGAGCAACGGACCGACTGCTCGAGCGCTATCTCGCCGCCTATGTCGAGGCGCTGCGCTTGTGCGCGATCCGGCGAACCGCGCCGAGAGCGTCGCGCTGCTGGTCGAGAAGCTGAAGCTTTCGCCGCAGGAGGCCGAGCGCACCTACGACCTCCTGCTCGATCCCGGCTTCGGCTTCACGCCCGACGCCAGGTTCGACCGCGAAGGGCTTCAAGAACATGCTGGCGCTGCGCGCCGAGATCGAGCGCCGGCCGAGCGATCAGGCCGCCGCCGAGCGCTATGTCGATCTCGGCTACTACGAGCGGGCGATGAAGCAACTTCAGTAACCCAGGCGTGGAAGTCCCGGCCAACCCATTGCATTCGCCTTGACTCTCCGGGTTTGAGGTTTTATTTCCCGCGCAAGCGGCTTGGCACTCATTAACCTGGAGTGCTAGCAGCGCCCGCCGGCCGACCGGCTGCCGGGCTCGCGCCGTGCGGACATCGCGCCCACGAGGACCAAACATGGCCAAGACGAAGTTCCGTCCCCTGCACGACCGCGTGGTCGTGAAGCGTATCGATGCCGAAGCGAAGACCAAGGGCGGCATCATCATCCCCGACACCGCCAAGGAGAAGCCGCAGGAAGGCGAGGTCGTCGCCGTCGGCCCGGGCGGCCGCGACGAGGCCGGCAAGCTCATTCCGATCGACGTCAAGCCGGGCGACCGCGTGCTGTTCGGCAAGTGGTCGGGCACCGAGGTCAAGCTCGACGGCGAGGAACTCCTGATCATGAAGGAGTCCGACATCATGGGCGTGATCGCCTGAATCCATCCGCGTCATGGCCGGGCATAGCCCGTCGGAGACGGGCGTGAACGCCCTAACGTCCCGGCCATCCACGTCTTACCCTCCGCCGTGAAAGGAAGACGTGGATGCCCGCGCCAAGCGCGGGCATGACGACATGAAAACTCAAGGAGCAAACTGAAATGGCTGCCAAGGACGTAAAATTCGCCGGCGATGCCCGCGACAGAATGCTGCGCGGCGTCGACATTCTCGCCAACGCGGTGAAGGTGACGCTCGGCCCCAAGGGCCGCAACGTCGTGCTCGACAAGTCGTTCGGCGCGCCGCGCATCACCAAGGACGGCGTCACCGTCGCCAAGGAGATCGAGCTCGAGGACAAGTTCGAGAACATGGGCGCGCAGATGGTGCGCGAGGTCGCCCAGAAGACCAACGACCAGGCCGGCGACGGCACCACCACCGCGACCGTGCTGGCGCAAGCGATCGTCCGGGAAGGCGCCAAGTCGGTCGCCGCCGGCATGAACCCGATGGACCTCAAGCGCGGCATCGACATCGCGGTGACCGCCGTGGTCGCCGACATCGAGAAGCGCGCCAAGAAGGTCGGATCTTCGGCCGAGGTCGCGCAGGTCGGCACCATCTCGTCGAACGGCGACAGCAAGATCGGCAAGATGATCGCCGAGGCGATGCAGAAGGTCGGCAACGAAGGCGTCATCACGGTCGAAGAGGCCAAGGCGCTCGACACCGAAGTCGAGATCGTCGAAGGCATGCAGTTCGACCGTGGCTACCTCTCGCCCTACTTCATCACCAACGCCGAGAAGATGGTGGCGGAGCTCGAGGACGCCTACATCCTGCTGCACGAGAAGAAGCTCTCGCAGCTGCAGGCCATGCTGCCGGTGCTGGAGTCGGTGGTGCAGTCGGGCAAGCCGCTCGTCATCGTCGCCGAGGACATCGAGGGCGAGGCGCTCGCCACCCTCGTGGTCAACAAGCTGCGCGGCGGCCTCAAGGTCGCGGCCGTCAAGGCGCCGGGCTTCGGCGACCGCCGCAAGGCCATGCTGGAGGACATCGCGATCCTCACCAACGGCCAGCTCATCTCCGATGACCTCGGCATGAAGCTCGAGAACGTGACGCTCAACATGCTCGGCCGCGCCAAGAAGGTCATCATCGAGAAGGAGAAGACCACGATCGTCGACGGCGCCGGCAAGAGGAAGGACATCGAGGCGCGCGTCGGCCAGATCAAGGCGCAGATCGAGGAGACCACCTCCGACTACGACAAGGAGAAGCTGCAGGAGCGGCTCGCCAAGCTCGCGGGCGGCGTCGCGGTGATCCGCGTCGGCGGCGCGACCGAGATCGAGGTCAAGGAGAAGAAGGACCGCGTCGAGGACGCCCTCAACGCAACACGCGCGGCGGTCGAAGAAGGCATCGTGCCGGGCGGCGGCGTCGCGCTGCTGCGCGCCAAGAAGGCGGTCGGCAGGATCACCAACGACAATGCCGACGTGCAGGCCGGCATCAACATCGTGCTCAAGGCGCTCGAAGCGCCGTTGCGCCAGATCGCCGAGAACTCCGGCGTCGAGGGCTCGATCGTGGTCGGCAAGATCATGGAGAACAAGTCCGAGACCTTCGGCTTCGACGCGCAGAGCGAAGAGTACGTCGACATGGTCGACAAGGGCATCATCGACCCCGCCAAGGTGGTGCGCGCGGCGTTGCAGGATGCGGCGTCGGTCGCGGGCCTCCTGGTCACCACCGAGGCGATGGTCGCCGAGTTGCCGAAGAAGCCCGCGCCCCCGATGCCGGGTGGCGGCGGTGGCGGAATGGGCGGCATGGATTTCTAAGTCCCCCCACCTGCTCTCAATTGCGACCAAGGGCGCGGTGCAAGCCGCGCCCTTTTCATTTGACGGCGGTAATCCTAGCCTGACACTGCAATCAGCTATCCTGTGACCGGATCGACCATGACTGACCAGCCGCGAGGGAAATCGGTACTCGACACGATCCGGCCATTCCGCTGGCGCATCGCGTTCACCTACACGCTGACCGTGATCGAGGATCTGCTGGAACTGTCCTATCCGTGGGCGACCGGCCTCGCGATCAACGGTCTGCTGGCCCAGGACTACCGGATGATCGCGCCGGTGATGATCGCCTGGCTGCTGCACACGGCGATCGGCTGCGGCCGGCAGATGTACGACACGCGCCTCTACACGCGGGTTTACAACGCCATCGTGGTCGACACCGTGCTGCGCCAGCGCCAGTCCGGCATCGAATCAACCAAAGTGGCGGCACGCTCGGCGATGTCGCGCGAGTTCGTGACCTTCTTCGAGAAGGACATGCCGGTGGTTCTGAACACGGTGGTGAGCCTCGTCGGCTCCGCCGCCATCCTGTTCTACTACGATCTGGTGATGGGCGCGCTTGCCGTGCTCCTGTTCATCCCGGTCGCGATCATCAACCGCAAGTACATGAAGCGCTCGCTGGCGCTGAACGAGGGATTGAACAATCAGCTCGAACATGAAGTCCAGATTGTCGAGACGGCGCAGGAAAACGCTGTCGTCCGCCATTTCGCCGAAGTGCGCTCCTGGCGGGTCAAGCTCTCCGACGCCGATGCCTTCAACTGGACGATGATCGAAGGCCTGTCGATCCTGGTCTTTCTGCTGGTACTGCTGCGTGTCACCTACATGCCGGATGCCAATGTCGGCACAATCTTTGCGATCTTTGTCTATGTCTGGCGCGTGATGGAGAAGCTCGACTTGATGCCGCAAATCGTGCAGCAGCTCATGCGTCTCAAGGACATCCGTCGCCGGATCGAGGCCGGGGCGTCGATCGAAGCCATCGCCGAAGAGATCCGGCGCACCGACGACCGCCCGCCGCACTAGCGCAGCGTTATCCCAGCAGTTCGCGCACCGCGCGGTCGGCCTGGTCGATTGCGACGTGGGCGTAGGCGTCCCAGCCGGCGTCGGAGTTGGCGATGGCGACGCGGCCGATTCGTTGGCGCGACGCTTCCATCGTGGGACCGAAATCGCGGTCGTAGAGCGGGCTCGGCGTATAGGCATAGCCATGCGACCAGCGATTGACCGTGATCGCTGCGATGTCGCGCGCGCCGGAAAATCCACCAGCCCCGAGCATCCGGTCGAGCTGGTCACGGATCTCCCGCTCGAAATCAGCGAACTCCATCGCGAGCAACTTCGAACGGCCGAAGATGAACTGCGTGCGGGCATCGTGACCGGGCTCAACCGGCACGTAGACCATGTGCAGGCACATCGGCTCGGCTGGGTCGCGCGGGTGCCGGTAGCCGCCGAGGCTCACCGGATAGTCGAGCTTGACCCGGCTGTAGATCGACATCGGCGCGGTGATCTCGTGGACCCCGAGCTTCACCCACGGGTGCCAGTTGCGCACCAGCACCTTGGTATAAACCAGCGGTGCCTTGATGTTCTTCGCCAGCGCCGCCCGCTGTGCCGCCGGCACCTCGGGCATGATGTAGGGGATGAGCATGTTGAAGCAGGCGAGCACTGCGTGCCGCGCCGCCACGCGGTGTGCGATGCCGTGCCGGACGTAGCCGAGCTCGACGCCGTCGGCGACGTTGCGGACATGGACGCAGGTGCTGTCGAGCCGCAGCCGCACAGCGGTGCCGTCCCGGTCGAGCTTCGCGTAGTCGAACGGCGCCAGCACGATGTCGTCCATCGTTCGGCCCGGCGAGACGCCCGGGATCATCGCGCGCACGAGCAGGCGCGCGAGCGACGCGTTGCCATCCGGGAAATGATAGATGTAGGGCTCGTTCCGCTCCGGGCTGTCGGCCGCAGGAAGACCGAGGCCGCGGAAGCCCGGATAGCCGACATAGCGCGCGTCGGACGCCGCCACCGCGTCGCATCCGACCGCGAAGAAATCGAGCGTGCGGCCCTGGAAGCAGTTCGCCACCTCCTCGCTGCAACCCAGCACCTTGGTCAGGTAGTCCCGGTAGCTTGTGCGTTCGAGGATCTCGGTCTTCTCTGCCCCGGTCTTGCCGGCAAGCGGGTCGGCGGTGCCCTCGAACAGCGCGACGAGCTGCGCCTTGCTCTGTGCCGACACCGGAAACTCCGCGATGAACTCGCGCAGCGGCCGCGCATTGCTGAGCTTCCGGCTGAGATCGTCATCGACCATCCGGGTCGGGTCGCCGGTGACGAGTTTGTCTTGGCCGAACGCCTCGCGGGAAAAGAATACGCCGCGCGACAGCCCGAGCGAAGGATAGAGCGCACGCTCGAACGCGGTGTTGAAGCGAGTCGACGTCGACGCCGAGCGCCTTCAGCAGGCCCTTGGCGACCGGGCTATACATGGCCTGCGGCGACTGCAAGGATTCGCTGCCGCCATAGCCGATGACTAGCCGGCCATCGATGGTGAACTCATTGCGCTTGGCGTGGCCGCCGAAGTCGTCATGGTTGTCGAGAATGAGGATGCGGGCGTCGCGGTGCGACTGCCGGTAGAACCATGCGGCCGCGAGCCCGCTGATGCCGCCGCCGACCACCACCAGGTCGTAACTTTCCTCGACCGGCAGGGCGTCGATGCGGAAGGTCTTGCCGTCGCGCAGGTCGTGGCCGACCTCGAACGAGCCGGCATGATGCCCGCGCATGCCGGTCAGCGCCGGTGGATAGCGGAACGGCTGCGCCGCAAGCTGCGCGGCAGGCGTCAGCCCAGCCGCGATCGTCAGCGCCACGCCGTTGAGAAAATCGCGCCGGGTAATGTCGTGCATCACGTCTCGTCAGGCCCGCAGCGATATCGAGGGCTGTTCGTGTCCTTGCGGCGCGTTGCCGCCGGCACGATCAATCCATATCGATTCGGGTTGCGCAAGCGCCGCGCCGCCTGGCCGCGCAATGCAATCGCTCCGAGGATACCGAGAGGGCGCTGCTACGCAGTCGGCGCGATAGCCGCGATATGGCCCTTCTCGACCCAGTCGCGATACGTGCGCAGTTGCAGGCCGAGCCGGCGGTAGTCCACCAGCAGATAGCCATCGGCGTCCTTGCTGACGGCGTCCGGCATGACCGCCACAACCTCCTGCGCCAGCACGCCGACAAACACCGTCGGACACCAGCGATCACGGTAGCGATAGAGATTGATGCCGTTGTCGAGCGTCGCCATTTGCTCAACGTCGCGCTTGAGGCGCATGTCGGCGTAAACGAGGCCGCGGCGTAGCGTTGACCCCGGATCGTGGTGCTGCATCGGACGCATCTCCCCCAGCCGGAACGCATCTGACGCAACAACGATATCTGCAAGACGAACGTCGGAGAGCTAAATCCTGTGGATCAGCGGCAACGCAACGTGTCTTCGACCAAGATTCGTGATTAGCCATGACAACTGATTCGGGCAACGACGATTGCCGCTATCCCGACACAATCGGCGCCAGTGCGGCATTCCGACAACACTTTGCGTGCACAGACGCGTCAACGCGCGCCGTGTTCGTGACACCGGCGGCATTGTCAGGCGGTGATCGTCGAAATCAGTTGGTGGGAATCCGGAAGCGCAAGGTGCGGGCGCCGGAGAAGATCACGGTATTGCCCTCGCGACGCCACGTCGTGGTGTCGAGCAGCGCCTTCAGAATCTCGTCGTCGCCGCGCAGGCGCGCGGCATCGCACGGCCGATTCGTCTTGGCCCCGGTCATGATCGAGATGACGCCGTCGACCACGACGATCTGACCCTCGACGCTGTTACACCAGAGGTCGATGGTGGTCTCGCCCCGGCGTCCGATCGCCAGGATCGGGATGCGCTTCGAACCCTTCATCGGCTTGGCGTCGAGCAGCAGTTCGCGTTCGAACGGAAACCCCTCCGCGGCGACCGCATCCGCAAACCCGGCAACCGCAAGGACCGCGGCCGCGAAAGCGGCGGCCAGCGTCCACCGCATGCAGCGGCGCGAAGTCCCGTTCAGGTACGCGGACGACATGGCAATCCCCGATCGAGCCTCGGGTAGGCCGAGGCAGAGCCGGACGGAAAGCGGACTGTCCGCCAGAACCCCGGGCGGCGGCAATGACCGGAAGGACACAGTCACGGAATTATTCCGCAGCCGTGCTATAGTTGGTCAGTCGCCTCTGGAGGAACCCATGGACCAAAAAATCATCAATCTCTACGACCGCTTCACTCACGGCGCGATGGCGCGCCGCGAGTTTCTCGACCGCCTGGCGCAGCTTGCGGGCTCGACCGCAGCCGCAGCCGCGCTGCTGCCGCTGCTGCAGAACGACTACGCGCAGGCCGCGATCGTGGCCGACAACGATCCTCGCTTGAAGGCCGAGCGCGTGAGCTACGATTCGCCGACGGGCAAGATCAACGGCTATCTGGTGCGCGGCACTGCCGGCGGCAAGCGGCCGGCCGTGATCGTGATCCACGAGAACCGCGGGCTCAATCCGCACATCGAGGACGTGGCGCGGCGGCTCGCGGTCGAAGGCTATCTGGCGTTCGCGCCTGATCTGCTTTCGGTCGCCGGAGGCACGCCGCCGACCGAGGACGCGGCGCGCGAACTGCACACCAAGACCAACAAGGACGACATGCTGGCGGCGGCGCTCGCCGCGGTCCCGTTCATGCAGAAGCATGCGGAATCGACCGGCAAGGTCGGTGCGGTCGGCTTCTGCTATGGCGGCGGCGTGGTCAACCGGCTGGCCGCCGGCAACCCGGACCTCGCGCGCGGCCGTGCCGTACTACGGCATCCAGGCGCCGCTCGATCTCGTTCCGGCGATCCGCGCCCCGCTGCTGCTGCAATACGCCGAGACCGACGAGAACATCAACAAGGGCATCGCGGCCTACGAGGCGGCGCTGAAGGCCAACAACAAGACCTACACGCTGCACATCTATCCGGGTACGCAACACGCCTTCAACAACGATACCGGCGCCGCGCGCTACAACAAGGCGGCGGCCGATCTGGCATGGAGCAATACGCTGGCGTTCTTCGCGCAGCATCTCGGCGCGCCGCCGAAGGCAGCCTAGCGCCAGCGATGCTCTCGCAAAGCGCGCGCGTCAGGATTTAGTGCGCGCGCGGCGGCTCCGCTTGGGCGGCGTCAGAGTTTCGATCAGCGTGGTCGCGGTGCGCAGCAAGCGTGCATCGCGACCCGGCCCGCCGACGAGCTGCACACCGAGCGGCATTCCATCGTCGCCGACCAGGAGCGGCAGCGACAGCGCCGGCAGGCCGCTCAGCGTCCACAATGTGCAGAACGCCGGGTCGCCGGTCGCCTCGATGCCCTTGGGCGCGACCCCGACGGCCGCCGGCGTAACGATGGCCTCGTAGTAGTTCAGGTAGTCCGCCAGGCTCGCCGCCATCCGGGCGCCCTGCGCCATCGCGTCGAGATAGGCGACCGCGGTGACGTCGCGGCCCTTCGCGAGCAACTTGCCCATCACCTCGCTCGGGCTCGCCATGCGCCAGGACGGGCGTCAGGTTGAAGGCCATATCGGCCGCCATGATCGTGCCCTGCACCTGCCAGGCCTCGCCGAACGTATCGGGCAGATCGACAGGCGCCAGCGCCGGGCCGAGCGCCTCTCCGAGTTCTTCAAATGCCGCGCGGGTGCCGGCGTCGGCCTTGTCCCAGATCGGGGTGCGCATGAAAGCGCACAACAGCGGAGCCGGCGGCGCCTCCGACTGCACCTTGCGAAAGTCCGGGACTGGATAGGGGTGCGTGTCGGGGTCGGCAGGGTCGTAGCCCGCAATCGCATCGAGCACGAGCGCCAGATCGGGCAGCGAACGGGCAAAGACCCCGACATGATCGAGACGGCGCGAGAGCGGCAATATGCCGGCGCGCGAGATGAGGCCGTGGCTCACCTTGATCGCGAACACGCCGCAAAAGGAGGCTGGCCGGATCACCGAACCGTTGGTTTGCGTTCCGATCGCAAGCGGCACCATGTTGGCGGCGACCGCGGCGGCCGAGCCCGAGGATGAGCCGCCCGGCGTGCGCGACGGGTCGTGCGGGTTGCGCGTCGGCCCGGGATGATAGAAGGCAAACTCCGTCGTCACGCTCTTGCCGATGATGACCGCACCGGCCGCGCGCAGCTTCGCGACCACGGTTGCGTCCCGTTCCGGCCGCCGCCCGCTGGCGAGCGGCGAGCCGAGTTCGGTCGGATAGTCGTCGGTGTCGATGACGTCTTTGATGGCGACCGGAATGCCGTGCAGCGGTCCGAGCGGCCGGCCTTCGCAGGCGGCGCTCGTCCAGCGCGCGCGCCTGGGCGAGCGCGTAGTCGCGATCGAGATGCACGAAGGCCTTGATCTCACCGTCGACCGCCGCGATCCGGTCGAGGCAGGCCCCGACATACTCGGCCGCCGACAACGCGCCGCGGGCGATTTCCGCAGCGGCCTGAGTCGCCGTCAATGCCGTGAGCTTATTTTCAGTCACCAAGGCCCTCTCCGTCGGCATCGATCCGGGATGTGAACCCGCTCAATTGCCGTACAGGTAGTTCGGCAGCCAAAGCGTCATACCGGGCCAGAGATACATGATGACCATGCAGAGGATCACGACCAACATGTAGGGCATCATGCCGCCGAATATCTGGTTGATCGTGACGTGCGATGGCGCGACGCCTTTGAGATAGAACGCCGACATCGCAACCGGCGGCGACAGGAAGGCCGCCTGCAGGTTCACGAACACCAGCACGCCCCACAGGATGGGATCGATGCTGAAGTGCTTCAGCAGCGGCAGGAAGATCGGCACGAAGATGATGATGATCTCGGTCCATTCCAGCGGCCAGCCGAGCAGAAAGATGATCGCCTGCGACAGGATCATGAACTGCACGGGCGACAGGTTGAGCGACAGCACCCATTTCTCGATCAGCGCCTGACCGCCCAGGATCGCGAAGACCGCGGAGAACAGCGCCGAGCCGACGAACAGCCAGCACACCATCGCGGTCGTCTTGGCGGTGAGGAAGACCGCCTCCTTGGTGCGCTTCCAGTCGAGCGTGCGGGCGAAGAACGCGAGCAGGAAGGCGCCGGCCGCGCCGACCGCGGCCGATTCGGTCGCGGTCGTGATGCCGAACAGGATGACGCCGAGCACGATGACGGTGAGGATGCCGAGCGGCATGACCGACGAGGCAAGCAGCTTGAGGACCTCGAAGCGTTCGCTGGTCATCCGCCAGTAGTAGCGCAGCGATGAGCGCCGTCATCGCCACGGCGATGATGCCGTACCATACGAAGAATTGCGTCGGCGGCCCTTTGCTGGCGGCCGCGGCCGGCGGGGCGAGCGGCGCCGAGCTGCTGCAAGCCCTCGATCACAGGCTCGATGGCGGCCTGCTGATGAATGACGACGTACCACCACACGCCCCACAGTGCGAGCGCCGTCAGCATGAACGGCACCAGCGAGATCGCGAAGTTCTTGATCAGGGTCCAGTAGTTGAGCGGCTTGCCCTCGGCGTCGATGCCCATCGCCTTCGACGGCGAAACAGGGCACTGATGCAGCGCCACGAACATGTTGCGACGAATAGAGCTCCTGGAATCGTCTCATCCAGGCCGGCACCGGCACGCGGGTCTGTTCCTCCGGCAGCTTCGGCGCGATCTTCGGATTAATCATCGCCCAGCCGACGATGTAGACGAGGTAAAGGAACGCCAGGAAGAAACCGGGAAACATCGCGGCCGCATAGAGCTTCACCACCGACTGACCGGCGACCGCCGCGTAGACGATGATCATCACGGAGGGCGGGATGAGGATGCCGAGCGTGCCGCCGGCCGTGATGACGCCGGAGGCGAGCTTCACGTCATAGCCGGCGCGCAGCATCGGGTTGAACGCGATGACGCCCATCAGCACGACGACCGCGCCGACAAGACCCGACGCGATGCCCCAGAAGGTGCAGACGATCAGCGTCGCAACCGCGAGCGACGCCGGCACGCGCCGGAACGCGAGCTGGATCGAATAGAACATCTTGTCGACCAGCGCGCCGCGCTCCATCACGTAGCCCATCAGCACGAACAGCGGGATCGAGATCAGGACGTCGTTGGTCATCGCGCCATAGGTGCGCTGGACCATCAGGTCGAACACGCGGTTCTGCCACCAGTGCTCCGCCGGGTTGTAGAACGCGATGAAGCCGAAGAACATGCCGAGGCCCATCAGCGTGAAGGCCGTCGCGAACCCCATCATGATCACGACCACGATGAGCGCGAGCATCAGGAGCCCGAGCGCGGGATCGCTCATGTCTGCAGGTCCCCGCCCATGCCGCGCTGGCGCGCGGTTTCGTCGATCTTCTGCGCGCGCTCGATCGCGAGTCTTGCGCGACTCCTCGTCGACGATATTCGCTGTGCGCGAGCTGCTCCTCGACGACGTCGATCTCGGCGACGTCCTTCAGACGGCTCGGCCACACGCCGGTCTTGAGGCAGACGACGCAGCGCACGATCTCGGCGATGCCCTGCAGCATCACCAGCGCGCCGGCGATCGGGATGACGCGTCTTGAAGTGATAGACCGGCGGGCCGTCCGCGGTCACGTTCGAATGCTCCTCGATGCGCCAGGAATCAGCGGCATAATCCGTAGCCGGCGTAGATCAGCGCGGCGATGCCGGGAATGAAGAAGACGATATAGAGGATGAGATCGAGCGTCGCCTGCGTGCGCGGCCGCATCGAGCTGTAGAGGAAGTCGCCGCGCACATGCGCGTTCTGCGCCAGCGTGTAGGCGCCGGCCAGCATGAACAGCGTGCCGTAGAGCATGTTGTTGGCGTCGAAGATCCACGCCGTCGGCATGTTCAGGATGTAGCGCTTGAACACCTCGACGCAGACCAGGAGCATCAGCCCGATGATCAGCCAGGCCGCGGCCTTGCCGACCCAGGTGCTGATGCCGTCGATCGTGTGCAGAAAGCCGCTGGACGCTCATGCGTTCCGCCCGTTGCGGGGGCGACCTGTCCGATAAAACAAAGCACCATTCGGGGTTTCGTCCGAATGGTGCTTCGCCAGCTCTAGTCGATCAGGTCGTCAGATCGGCTTCTTCGCGTTCGGCCCGAAGTAGTGATCGAACGCCATGCGGCGGTTCACGACCGTGTCCTGCTCCCACTGCGTCGCGCGCTTGGCGAACGCGAGCTGCGATTCGACGATCTCCTTGAACAGCGGATTTTCCGCCGCCTTCTTGCTTCACGACCTCGTCGTAGATCTCGAGCTGCCGCTTCAGGATCGCGTCCGGCGTCTTGTAGAACTTGACGTTGTCCTTGGTCTGCAGCTCGACGTAGTCCTTCGAGTAGCGGTCGATCGCCTTCCACTGCATGTCCTGCGAGGCGGCCTCGACCGCGTTGGCGATGATCGCCTTCATCTTCTCCGGCAGCGCGTTGTACTTGTCCTTGTTGAACATGATCTCGAACTGCTCGGCGTTCTGGTGATAGCTCTGCAGCATGCAGACCTTCGAGACGTCGGCGAAGCCGAGCAGGCGGTCCGACGAGGCGTTGTTGAACTCGGCCGCGTCGAGCAGGCCGCGGTCCATCGCCGCGACGATCTCGCCGCCCGGCAGCGCGTTCACCGCGGCGCCCAGGCCGGTGAACACGTCAATCGAGATGCCGACGGTGCGGAACTTGAGGCCCTTGAGGTCCTCGACCTTGGTGATCGGCTTCTTGAACCAGCCGAGCGGCTGCGTCGGCATCGGGCCGTAGGGGAACGAGACGACGTTCGCGCCGATCGACGCGTAGAGCTTGTCGAGCAGCTCCTTGCCGCCGCCGTACTTGTGCCAGGCCAGCAGCATGTTGGCGTCCATCGCGTAGCCCGGGCCGGAGCCCCACAGCGCGAGCGCGGTCTGCTTGCCGTAGTGATAGACGAGCACGCCGTGGCCGCCGTCGAGCGTGCCCTTCGAGACCGCGTCGAGCAGCTGGAACGCCGGCACGACGGCGCCGGCCGGCAGCACCTCGATCTTGAGGTCGCCGCCGGTCATGTCGTTGACCTTCTTGGCGAAGTCGAGCGCGAATTCGTGGAAGATGTCCTTCGACGGCCAGGTGCTCTGCCAGCGCATGCTGATCGGGCCCTGCGCGCGCGACGACCTGCGGCATCGCGACCGCGGCGGCGCCGGTCAGCGCGGCGCCGGCGAGAAACTTGCGGCGGGTGGTCGATTTGGACGTACGGGATGTTTCAGTCGTCATGGGCATGCCCTCCTTGGAGCTGAGTTCTCGTCGGCTTCTGGGGGCCGCTTGAATGGTGAACGATCAGGTTGGGCGCCCTATTCCGAACGGGCGCCGATATCGATCCGGATAAGGTTCTAGGGGCTGCGGCCCGGTCAGACAAGGCTCGAAATGGCCCGCGTCGCCGCATGCGACAACGGCATCGGCAAGCGTATGCCGCCGATCCTGCTTCGCGCGGCCCGCCCATCATGCTAAAGTCGAATACTGGCGAGCCGATCCAGGCCGGCCGCGCGAAGCTGCCCGGTCCGTGACGGCCGTCGCATGCTGCCCGATTCGCGCCTAGTCTCGTCCGCTTGCGGCCCGCTGCTGGCCGCGCCCCGCCTTTCCGTCCCGTTCGGTAGCCAGGAGAATCCCGTGTCACGCCTTGTCTCGACGCTCGCCATCGATCTGGCGGCTGGCCAGTCCCTACTTCTGTCTCCGAGGACCGCTGGGCCGGCCGCGTCCTGCTCGGCGCCGTCATCGCTGATCGAACTGTCGACCGTCGCCATCACCGTGCATGCTCAACCAGTGGAACGCGCGCTTCTACAACGCGCTGCAGGATCGCAACTGGGACACGTTCGTCAGCGAGCTGCTGTTGTTCTGCGCGCTCGCGGCCGCGTTCATCGTGCTCGCGGTCTATCAGCTCTACCTGAACCAGTGGCTGCAGATCCGCTGGCGGCGCTGGATGACGCGGCAGTATCTCGACCACTGGCTTGACGGACGCCAACCACTACCGCATGCAGCTTCTCGGCGACGCAGCCGACAACCCGGACCAGCGCATCGCCGAGGACATCAACCTGTTCATCGAGCGCGACGCTGTCGATCGGCGTCGGCCTGCTCAGCGCCGTCGTCACGCTGCTCTCGTTCGTCGTGATCCTGTGGACGCTGTCGGCCGCGGCGCCGCTCGCAACTGTTCGGCGTGACCTATGCCGATTCCCGGCTATCTGGTCTGGGCGGCGCTGCTCTATGCGATCGTCGGGACCGCGCTGACGCATCTGGTCGGCTGGCCGCTGATCGCGCTCAACTTCCGCCAGCAGCGGTACGAGGCCGACTTCCGCTTCAACCTCGTGCGGGTGCGCGAGAACGCCGAGCAGATCGCGCTGCTCGGCGGCGAGACGGCGGAGCGCGAGCGACTGCTCGACCGGTTCGGCCGGATGGTCGAGCAACTGGCATCGCAGATCATGAACCGCACCAAGAAGCTGACCTTCCTCACGGCGAGCTATACCCAGGTCTCGACCATCTTTCCCTTCGTCGTCATCAGCCCGGCCTATTTCGCCGGCGCGATGCAGCTCGGCGGGCTGATGCAGACCGCGTCCGCCTTCGGCAGCGTGCAGACCGCGCTGTCGTTCTTCGTCAATGCCTATCGCAGCTCGCGGAGTGGCGCGCCGTGATCGCGCGGCTCGACGGCTTCAACGTCGCGGTCGCGCACGCGCAGGCCGCGACCGACGGCGCACGCCGGTCGTCGACGGTCGTCGGCCGGCGCGGCAGGACGCCGTCACGATCGACGACTTGCTGGTGCGCCTGCCGCAGGGCATGCCGCTCGTCGCCGCCGACGACGTCACGATCGCGCCGGGCGAGCGCGTGCTGGTGACCGGGCCGTCGGGCTCCGGCAAGTCGACGCTGTTCCGGGCGATCGCCGGGCGCTGGCCGTTCGGGCGCGGGACCGTCGACAGTTCCGAAGGGCGCCAAGCTGATGATGCTGCCGCAGCGGCCGTATTTCCCGCTCGGCACGCTCGCGGCCGCAGTCACCTATCCGGCCGAGCCCGGCGCCTTCGGCACCGAACGCGCTGGCCGAGACCGTCGCGGCCGTCGGGCTGCCCGCGCTCGCCGCCCGGCTGACGAGGAAGGCGCACTGGAACCGGATGCTGTCGCTCGGCGAGCAGCAGCGGCTCGGCGTCGCGCGCGCGCTGCTGCAGGCGCCGGACTATCCTGTTGCTCGACGAGGCCACCGCCTCGCTCGACGAGGCCGCGGAGGCCGCGCTCTACCTGCTGATCGGGCAGCGGCTGCCAACCGCCACGGTGATTTCGATCGGCCACCGTTCGACGCTCGCGACCTTCCACCGGCGTGGACTTGCGCTGGTGCGTCACGGCAGCGAGCCGGCGCAGTTGCGTGAGATCGCGACGGCGCCCGCCGCCGGATAGCCCCCTCAAGTGACGCCGTTCAGCGCCAGCGGGCGGGCCAGGCGCCGCACCGCACCAGGATCGGGCTTACGGTTTCGACCACCGGAATCAAACAGGCGGCGGCTCTTGCGGAGCCGCCGCCCGATGTCGATGCCAACCGCCGGTTACTTCAGGTTGGCGAGTGCCGTCAGGTCGAACTTGCCCGACACGATGAAGGACGAGCTGCACCAGTTGGAGCCGAAGCCGCCGATGTTGATCGGGGTGAAGCTCGCGCTGAAACGCGCGGTCTGGTCGCTGGTGAAGGCGTTGCAGTCGCCGTCGTTCAGGTTGGTGTCGTAGTAGCGCAGGTCAAGAGTGAACACGCTCTTGGTGAAACCGATGCCGAGGTTCCACGTGGTGTAGCTCTTGTACGGAATGCCGTTCGGGAACGGATTGATGCACGGTCCGCCGGCGCCGGTGCAGTAGAAGGTGTCCGACGTTCCGAGGTACCAGTGGCCGATTTCGGCCGAAGCGTAGAACCCGAGGCCGGCCGGCAGCGCGTTGGACGGCGCGGTGTACTTGACGTTGGCCACCACGAAGGTGCCGTCGGCGCCCGAGTTCAGAACCGACGGCGAGTAGTAGGCCGCGCCGCCGATCGTGATCTGCTCGTTCACCGTCAACGCCGCCTTGGCGTAGACTTCCCAGAAGCTCAGGTTCGACTTGATGACGTTGCCGTTGACCGGCAGTCCGAGCGTGACCGGGTCCGCATTGGTCAGACAGTCGCCGCCCTGCGCGGCGTTGAAGCACTGCCCGCCCGGATACCAGTAGTACCAAGCGCCGAAATCGAGCGCGAGAGCGCCGAACGTCGGACGCATACCGGCGTAGAAGTCGACCTCGGCGGCCGCCCGGTTCGGGAAGCTAGATGCTCGCAGCGCCCATACCGGCATAGAACTGCAGGTCCTTCCACGGATTGTAGCGCGGCTCGAAGTAGGCGATGACCGCCGGCTTGTGGTTCGACTGGGTGATGCCGCGGAAGTTATAGTCGCGAGGTCAGCACCGCGCCGAAGGCGACGTCCCACTGCGGATACTCCGGGCGCCTTTTCCGGAGCCTTCTTGACCATCTTGAGGTCGGCTGCCAGTGCCGGCGTTGCAAGCGCAGCGACGGCGACGGCCAATAGGAAAAACTTTTTCATCTTCTGCCCCTTTATCTCGAACGCCGCCCGGCTCCGGCGATGTTCGATCCCCACTTGCTTTGCCCCAACGGCGCATCCCCCGCGCCGTCTTGTAAGCGAGAGTTAACGGCAGGTAAGCGCGGTTGAACAATATGAAAACACGCGCAATTGCCGACTTTTTAAGCAATCAAGGCAAGTCCGCGAAGAATGGAATGTCATGTTGCCAATGAGTTACAGTTATTTCGCCGAACGGCTGCGCAGATTTTCGCCGAATGACAAGATGCCGGACAACACAGTCCCACACTTTGCGATGCAATTGCGCGCATGACCGACCGAAAGCGTTCGACCTGTGTCCGCGATATCACTCTGCGGATCGCCGAACCAATCGACCGGGACTCGAAGGCGGTTGAAGGCCAAACGCCGATTCGGCCGCGCCGGGGCGCTATTTCGCGCCGGCCAGAATTTTCAGCACACGCGCCTTCTGGTCGGGCGTGACGCTGCCGACGACCGCGACGGCGTTCTGCTGGGTGCTGACGGGATCGAGATATTCGATGATCCGCTCGGCCTTCTCGCCGTCGGCGATGAGCTGCGGGTTGTGCAGGGTCTGCTTGACCGCCTCCTGCAGGAAGGCGAGCCGCGCCGGCGGAATTCCCGGCGGCGCGATCAGGATGCGGCCGAGCTTTTCGACATTGGCGAGGAAATCCATCACCCAAATCCGCGTCCGCATCCATCCTGGCGGCCTCGAAGATCGTCGGCCGGTCCTGGAAGAAGCGCGAGCTGGTGCGCGAGATCGTCGCCAGCGCCCAGTTCTGCTTGGCCTTCACGAAATTGTTGGCGGACGATTCCGGCACGTAGAGCGCGTCCATCTCGCCGCGCGTGACCGCAAGCCCGGCGTCGGCGCTGCTCTTGTAGCCCTGCACGACATGGCAATCGAGCTTGAGCGCCTCGCAGGTGAAGGCGGCGCCGATGCCGAGCCCGGACATTCCGCCCGAGGACGCCCATCGCCATTTCATCCTGGCGTCGATCGCCTGCTGGACTTCCCTGATCGGGAGAATCCGGACCCACCAGCCAGAGGCCGGGCGGCGCGCCGACCGTCGCCAGGTAGCTGAACTTGGTCAGGTCGATAGCGCACCCCCGATTGATCGGTGAGCTGGGCGAAGGCAGCGCTGGTGCCGTTGGAGAGCGAGATTTGCAGACCGTCGGGCGGCGCCACGTACAGGCGATTGAGCGCGATCGAGCCCGCCGGCGCCCGGCTGGTTCTCGACGATGACGGTCGTCCCCAGCACCCTGGAGAGATAAGGCGCGATCATGCGCGAGAAGATGTCGTAGCCGCCGCCGGTGCCGGAGCCCACGATCATCCGCACGGTCTTGCCGGCGTAGAAGGCCTTCTCGGCGTCCTGCGCCTGCCCCGGCGATGCCGACAACGGACCACGAGACTGCAAGCGACAGCAGGACAACCCGACGCGTCGTGACCATTCTCTGCACCCTCCGCTGCCGGCATTCTTATCACATCGTTGCGGGTACGGTCCCGGTTGTGGCCGGCCGGGAGGAATGCGAAACGCGCAATGCGCTAGCGCGCGTTGCGCCTGACGGACTCGATCTGGAGAGACTTGGGCTAGGATGCGCCCGGTCCTTCACCATCGAGCCGGACAGGAGAACTCGCCATGTCGATCCGTGCGTCAAAGATCGTCATGGTCGCCGCCATCGCGCTGTTCGCCAGCCTCGTCACGTTCGGCAACCTGACCGACTACCACACCAACTACCTGTTCGTGCAGCACGTGCTGTCGATGGACACGATCCTGCCGTTCTCCGACATCCGCTACCGCGCGATCACCGATCCTACGATGCATCGCGCCGCTTATGCGCTGATCATCGCGACCGAGGGGCTGATCGCGGTGCTGTGCTGGATCGGTGCATTCCAGCTCGCACGTCACATTCGCGCCGACGCCGCCACGTTCAACGGCGCGAAGGCGATGGCGGTGATCGGACTCACGCTCGGCTTCCTGCTGTGGCAGGTCGGCTTCATGACGATCGGCGGCGAATGGTTCGGCATGTGGCAATCGCAGCAATGGAACGGAGTGCCGAGCGCCTATCGCTTCGTGATGGTGATCGCGGTGGTGCTGATCTTTCTGGCGCTGCCGGACAAGTGAGCTCGGGAAATCCGTTCAGCTCGCGGATTGCATGCCGGGCTTGCCGTGTTCGCCCGCGTGGCCCTCACGTAGGGCCGCAAGCGGAATATCGAACTTGCAGCAAAGGCCATCTACGGCAAAGTCGAGGTCGACCCGGCCACCGAGTTCGCGAGGGATGAGATCGCGAATGAGGCCGACGCCGTAACCGTCGGCCGGCGCAGCGGCGATCTTGGGCCCACGAATCTCGCGCCAGACGATCGACAGGGTCGGGTCGCCCTCCCCCGTCCCGTCGCGCCAGCTCACCTCGACCCGCCCGTGCGGGCTCGATAGCGCGCCGTACTTCGCGGCGTTCGTCACCAGTTCGTGGAAGACCATGGCCAGCGTCTGTGCCGCGTGCGCGGAGAGCTTGACGACCGGACCACCGATCGAGGCGTTGGCGTCCGATGCGTGCTTGGACAGCGATTGACGAAGCAGCTCCGCAAGGTTGACGCCCTGCCATCGGTTCCGGCTCAGCAACGAATGGACGTCGGCCATCGATTGAATGCGGCTGTTGAGAGCTTGCGAGGGCTCGCCGCTGGCGCGGTGTACCTGCGTGGCGACGCCGGCGACCTGTGCGAGGAGCTTCTGAATGTGGCGGTCGACCTCTTGTGAGCCCAGGAGCGGGCTCGCCGGCGAGACGATCAGGAGCGCGGCGATCGGTCCGATCGCCATCGCCCGGACCCCGAGCCAGGCCCGCACCCGTCCCGTCTTCAAGCTCTTCATGCCCTGCATCTGCCACCTCCTCTGGTAGCGCTGCTGGTAGGGCAGTCAGATGTCCGCGCCGGACGGCGGCCTGCCCGAGGCGCCCTGGGTGGCAGGATGCGGCCCAAGGTGCTGGGATTCACACCCAGGTGCGAGGTAACGAAGGCGATCGAAGCGGGTAGAAGGGCGAGACGAAGGCGCAGGTGTACAAGGATCCACGCCCGGCCGAGCACTTCACGGGCTTCCACGACCGCACTCGCGGCAGGCGCCCCGACTGGGTCTACGAGCTGGTGCGGCTGGCGCCGACCCCTTACCTGCTGCTGATCTACCGGGCGCGCTGCATCGACTCGCACAACATCCCGGCGGACGGGCCGGCGATCATCGCTCCGAACCACTTCTCCTTCCTCGACCACTTCTTCACGGCCGTCTACCTGCGGCGCAAGGTGCACTTCATGGCCAAGTCGCAGCTGTTCGCGCGGCCGATGCAGTTCATCTACACGCACGGCGGCGTCTTCCCCGTGCGGCGCGGCCACCACGACGAGGAGGCCTTCAAGACCGCCCACGCGGTGCTCGCTCGCGGCGCTATCGTGGCGATGTACGCGGAGGCCGGCCGCTCCCGCACCGGCGAGCTCGGCAAGCCCCGCCACGGGCTCGGCCGCCTCGCGCTCGAGTCCGGGGCGCCGGTCGTGCCCACCGCGATCTCGGGGACCGAGCGGGCGCGCAACTGGAAGCGGCTCCAGTTCCCCAAGGTCACGGTGCACTTCGGCGAGCCGCTGAGCTTCGAGCAGGTCTGGAGCCGAGCAAGGAGCAGGGCCAGGCGGCGTCGGAGATCGTCTTCGAACGCGTGCGCACGCTGCACTCGCGTCTGCAGTCAGAGGGCCGCCGCGGCGCCGTGCGGGCCGCCCGCGCGGCGCGCGCCACCGCCGAGGGCGCAGCCGACGGCGCCGCCCGGCGTCCCCTCGACGCCTGACGAGAGCGCTGGCTCACGGGGCGCCCGCCTGATTGGCTATGCACATGGCGGTCGACCTGGTCATCGACATCGAGAACACCCCTGGGGCGCTGGCGCAGGTGGCGGCCGCGATCAGCGACGCCGGCGTGAACATCGCCGCCGCCACCTGCGTCGGGCCGGGCGAGCGGGCCGAGCTGCACATCCTCGTCCCGCACGCCGAGGCCGCGAAGCACGCGCTGGCGATCTCCCACGTCGCGGTCACCCGCGAGCGCGAGGTGGTCGTGGTCGACGTGGAGGACCGCCCCGGCGTGCTGGCGGACCTGACTCGCAAGATCGCGCGGGCCGGCGTCAACCTCGACCTCGTCTATGTCGCCACGCGGAATCGCGTGGTCTTCGGGGCGCCGGACCTCGCCGCTCTCCGGGCCGCGCTGGACCCGGCGACCTGAGCAGTGTCCGCCGGGACCGCGTGTCTGAGCAGCAGCCATCGTTAAGTCGCTTCCGCCGGGCTGCGGCGACCTACGGACTCGCGTGCCTGTCCGCGTTTCGACCTCGAGCCACAGGCGATCGCTTTCCTGTTCGTCCCGGGCGCGGTGCTGCTAGTCGTCCTGCCGGAGCGGGCCTTCGAGCTCGCCGTGCGGCTCGGGCGCGCGCGGTCGCTGATGGTCTCGCTGGTCACCGGCGCCGTGTTCGCGATCGCGCTGGCCGTGGTGGACAGCCCGCTCACCGTCGCATTGGTCTGGACCTTCTGCGCGGCGTGCCTCGCGATGGCGATACCCGTGGAGCAGTCGACCGTGGCGACCGCGTCACGCGGCAGCCTCGGTCGCGGACTTGGTCTCTACGAGGCCGGGACGCTGCTGGGCATCCTGGTCGCCGCTCCCGTCCTCGGGGCGGTGTACGGCGAGTTCGGCTTCGCCACGGCCTCCGTATCGGTGGCGGCGATCCTCCTCGCGGCAGCCGTCCTCGCGCCGACCACTCTGCGCGCAGTCGGCGTTTCCGACGAGCTCGCTCCGGCAGGCGGACCAACCGGCGCGCCCACCGAGCCGCCCTGACACAATCGCCGGC
>CAWJKL010000015.1:0-65243 GCA_963843475.1 uncultured Alphaproteobacteria bacterium
CTGCGGCTTCGGCTCGCTCGCCATTTTCTGCATCATGATCGGAATGTCGTTCGAGCCGCGCCTCGCGTTTCAGGCCGGCGGGTTCCTGACCTTGCTGATGGCCCTGATCCTCATGTTCAAGGCTTACGAGGCGCGCACCAAGCACTACCGCAAGACCGAGATGTGGCTCTACCTGCCGAAGGAGCTGCGGCCGCCGGCAACTTATGCACAGTGGGCGAGCGCCACCGTACTGCGCGAGACCTATCTGACCTTCGCCCGGTGGACCTCCGTCATTTCCATTGCGATGTGGGTCGCAGCGCTCGTGTTCTCGCTGCTGGGCATGTAGGCGGGTTTACCGCTCGCCCATCGCCGCATCGAGCAGTTTGCGGCACTCGCCAAGCTCGCGCAGCGCCCCCGTCAGCTTCTGCACCGCTTCGGGTGCAAGGCCGCGCTCGGGTGTTGCCGGACTTATCGACACCGCAGGTGGCGTGGTCGTGTGCGGCGCCAGCGGAGCGCCCTCGTCGCGGTCGATGATCGACGGCGCAAGCCGCGGGCCGATCGGCCCTTCAATCGCACCTTCGGCGACCGCCTCGATGGCGGTATCGTCGTCGCCGTCGGCTTCCACGGGATGGGCCGGCCGCGGCGCGCCCGGTTGCCAGACCGTCTGGACGAACCGCACGCCCTGGTCGCGCAGGATGCGCTGCACCCCGCGGATGGTGTAGCCCTCGCCGTAGAGCAGATGATGGATGCCGCGCAGCAGGCCGATATCGTCCGGCCGGTAATAGCGCCGGCCGCCGCCGCGCTTGAGCGGCTTGATTTCGCGGAAGCGACTCTCCCAGAAGCGGAGCACGTGCTGCGGCACGCTCAGTTCCTCCGCCACTTCGCTGATGGTACGGAACGCGTCCGGCGCCTTGTCCACCGTCGCTCAAACTCCTCTGCAACGCGCGCGACTAGGTCTTGTCGACGCTTTCGGTGTTGATGCGATGCTTCAGAATCGCCGATGGTTTGAACACCATCACGCGACGCGGCGAGATCGGCACTTCCTTGCCGGTCTTGGGATTACGGCCGACGCGCTGCCCCTTCTTACGCACCACGAAGGAACCGAACGACGACAGTTTCACCGTCTCGCCCCGCTCGAGGCAGTCGGTGATCTCCTTCAGCACCAGTTCAACCAGTGCCGCCGACTTCGGTGCGAGACAATCCTACCTTCTGGTAGACTGCCTCGCAGAGGTCCGCGCGTGTGATCGTTTTTCCCGCCATCGCCAGCCCCGTTCTCGGCGAGTCCATTTATCCCTCTGAAATTACACGATATTAGCTTGAAAGGGGGCGGTCAACGGGCTGTGAAGCGGGAAATTGCCCTATCCGGGCGGTGGCTCACCAGCGCAGCAGGGCCGATCCCCAGGTAAATCCGCCACCCATCGCCTCCAGCATGACGAGGTCGCCCTGCTTGATGCGGCCATCGGCCACCGCCGCCGAAAGCGCCAGCGGGATCGAGGCGGCGGAAGTGTTGCCGTGGCGGTCGACCGTCAGGACCACCTTCTCGGGAGCGAGTCCGAGCTTCTTGGCGGTATCGTCGATGATGCGCTTGTTGGCCTGATGCGGCACGAACCAGTCGATATCGGTGGCGTCGTAGCCGGTCGCCTTGAAGGCATCCTCGATCACGTCACTGACCATGGCGACGGCATGCTTGAAAACCGCCCGTCCCTCCATTCGCAGGTGCCCGACGGTCTGCGTCGAGGACGGACCGCCGTCCACGTAAAGCTTCGATTTGTAGCGGCCATCCGAGCGCAGGTGGGTCGTCAGAATTCCCCGGTCCTCGCGCGTGCCCGGCTGCATCTGGGCATCGAGCACCAGTGCGCCGGCCCCGTCGCCAAACAGCACACACGTGCTGCGATCCTGCCAATCCAGGATGCGGGAAAACGTCTCCGAGCCGATCACCAGCGCGCGTTTGAAGCCGCTGGTTTTGAGCAGACCGTCGGCGGTCGCGAGCGCGAACACGAAGCCCGAACACACCGCCTGCAGATCGAACGCAGCACCGTGGGTAATGCCGAGCCCGGTCTGCACCGTCACGGCGCTCGCCGGGAAGGTGTTATCCGGCGTCGAGGTCGCCAGCACGATCAAATCGATTGACTGGGCATCGATCCCGGCGGCGGCGAGCGCAGACTTCGCCGCCGCAATCGCCATGTCGGACGTCATTTCGCCGGCCGCGGCGATGTGCCGCTCGCGGATGCCGGTGCGCTGGGTAATCCAGTCGTCGCTGGTATCCACCATCGCCGACAGTTCGGCATTGCCGAGGACCCGGCTCGGCAGATAGCTGCCGCAGCCGAGGACTACCGATCGCAGCATAGTCACGATGCCGCTCCCCCGACGAGCCGAGGAGGATCGCTCAGGATCGCGTCGCGGCGATGCCCGGCGAGCGTCTGCTCGATCTTGCTGAGCATGTCATGCCGCACGAGGTCGTAGCCCACGTCGATGGCATAGGCGAAGCCTTCGGCGTCGGTGCCGCCATGGCTCTTGATGACGATGCCATTGAGGCCGAGGAAGACACCGCCGTTCGACTTGCGCGGGTCGAGCTTGTCGGCCAGCGCCTTGAACGCGCGGCGCGCGAACAGATAGCCGAGCCGCGTCCAAACCGTGCGATTGAGTTCGGTCTTGAGGAAGCTCGCCATCTGACGCGCCGTTCCCTCCGCTGCCTTGAGCGCGATATTTCCGGCAAAACCCTCCGTCACCACCACGTCTACTGTTCCCTTGCCGATGTCGTCGCCCTCGACGAAGCCCTTATATTCGAACTGCGGCCAGCTTTCCTCGCGCAGGATGCGGCTGGCCTCTCGTACCTCTTCCAGCCCCTTGGCCTCCTCGACCCCGATATTGAGGAGCCCCACGGTCGGCCGATCGAGCCCGAACAAGACCCGCGCCATCGCCGAGCCCATGGCGGCGAGATCGACGAGGTGCGGGGCGTCCGCGCCGATCGAAGCGCCTAGATCGAGCACGATCGACGACCCCCGCAGCGTCGGCCATACCGCGGCGATTGCCGGGCGATCAATCCCCGCAATGGTCCGCAGGTTGAATTTCGCCATTGCCATCAGCGCGCCGGTATTGCCGGCCGATACCGCGACGTCGGCGTCGCCCTTTTTGACCGCGTCGATGGCGAGCCACATGGACGACTTCCAGCGGCCCTTGCGCAGGGCCTGGCTGGGCTTGTCGTGCATCTGGACCACCACGTCGCTGTGGACGAACCGGGACGCCGCCTGCAGCCGGGGACGGGCAGCGAGCAGCGGAGCGACCACGGCCTGGTCGCCGAACAGGAGAAACTCGATGTCGGGGTGACGGGACAGCGACAGCTCGGCGCCTGGCACTACCACGGCCGCGCCACGATCCCCCCCCATGGTGTCGAGCGCAATACGGACCTTTCGGGACATGAATTTACAATACCGTCTCGGCGGCACCGGCAACAGGGGGCATAGCCATCAGCCTGCCTCCCCGCTCCGACCCTTCTTGAGCGCGGCAAGCGCCGCGAAGGGATTCGCCGCAGCATCGCCCGACGACGGGGGCTGGAACTCCGCCCCAGGCTTTCGGGGATAGGGATCGATCGCCAGCAGCAGAGACTTCGTCGCGATCGCGCCGAGATCGATGGTTCCGTCGATCAGGGGTTCCGGCCCGTCCTCGGCAACATCGTCGCCATCGTCGCCGGCGATGCCTGCCGTTAGATGTTCGACGGGGGCGAACACGAGATCGATCGGTTCATCGATCTGATTTTCGACCGGGTCCAGCGTCACAACGCAGGCCTGCCCGACCGTTGCCCGGACATGACCGGTAACGCGCAGACCACCTTTGCCACGCAGTGCGACGTCGAAAGATGCTTCAAGGCGCGGGAGGTCGCGGAGCCCCGCGAGTTTGGCGGTGGCGGAGCGAACCGGATCATCGGCCACCAGCACGATCTGACGTCCGGTTTCGGATACGTCGCTGACGGCAAGCGAGACGCTCCAGGGGAATTCCGATATGATCTTGGACATGCTCTTCGCGGGCTGCGCGCCCCCTTTCTTGCCCTATTTGGGAATGGCGCTTCGATTTAAGCCATAGGCTTCGATCTAGGCCTCCAGCGCCGGCAAGATCTGCGCCGGGTCGGGAAATCGAACCTCCGATCGAGTTAGCGATTCGTTGTCCTGCGCCGCCAGCGCCTCCGCGGCCCCCCGGACATAGCGGGCAAGGCGCTCCACCCCGTCTCGGGGCGCGGGCATCCCGCCGAAGACATTCCGTGCGAGCGCGGCCTCCAGAAGGTCAGAATCTGCCGTCGGCTAGCGCCTTCCGGTATTCCGCTTGGCGGGTGTAGAACGCGGCGCCGACCCGGCGCATCTTGCGCGGCACCGCGAGGTCCCCCACTCCCATTTCGCGCATGCTGGCGTCCATGTCGTCGCAAAACCGGTCGAAAATCTCTTGCCCGATCCGGCGAAGCTCCGGCTTCTCTGCAAGGCGGTGCAATAAAAGCACCGTATGCAGGGCGATCATCTCGAAACGGCCATCAACGGTGTCCGGCACGCCGTACGCCCGATAGAACTCTGGGCTTCGCGCCTGCGCCACGATCATGCCATAGAGACCGGCAATGCTGTGACTTCGTGGGGTGCGGCGAAACAGACGCAATATCATTGAGATAGCTCAGTAATCGGAAGCCGCGGTTTGAGCGCCGCGGAGAACCGCCTAGAGTGGCGCCGCCCAGTACGTCAACGTGGGATCGAATGCAACCGAATATCGGGTCCAGTCGCCCTGAAGCTTCCGCCCGGTCTACCCGCCGGCGGGTGGCCGCGACAGTGAAGACAGCCGCGGCCCTGGTCGCCCTGAGCGTATTGCTCGGCGGGTGCTTCGGCGAAACCTTCCAGCGTGGCTACATCGTCCCGGATGGGGCGCTGGAGCAGATTCCCATCGGATCGAGCCAGGAACAGGTCCTGATTGTGCTCGGAACGCCGTCGACGGTGGCGACCGTCAGCGGCGAGGCATTCTACTACATTTCACAACGCGCCGAGCGGTCGGTCGCCTTCATGACGCCAAGCTGGTCGATCAGCGGGTGGTCGCGGTCTACTTCGACCGGAACCGCCGGGTCGAGCGGTTTGGCGAATTACGGACTAAAGGACGGCAAGGTGTTCGACTTCATCAGCCGCACGACACCGACCACCGGCAAGGAAGTGAACTACATCAACGCGATGTTCAAGATCTTCTAGTTCGAAACTCAACCGGCGTATCGGGACTGGATGCGCGCGTTGCAGATGGGTGAATGAAAGAGCCCGCGGCCGAGGCCGCGGGCTCTTGTCGTGAGGTGCGGTCAGCGCGTCGATCAGTGCGCCAGCACCGCCAGCAGCAGCAGCGCCACGATGTTGGTGATCTTGATCATCGGGTTCACCGCCGGACCGGCCGTGTCCTTGTAGGGATCGCCGACGGTGTCGCCGGTCACCGCCGCCTTGTGCGGCTCCGAGCCCTTGCCGCCGTAGTGGCCGTCCTCGATGTACTTCTTGGCGTTGTCCCAGGCGCCGCCGCCCGAGGTCATCGAGATCGCGACGAACAGGCCGGTGACGATGACGCCGAGCAGCATGGCGCCGACCGCCGAGAAGGCCGCCGACTTGCCGACCGCGCCGCCGCCCGCGATCCAGTAGATCACGAAATAGACCACGATCGGCGACAGCACCGGCAGCAGCGACGGGATGATCATCTCCTTGATCGCGGCGCGGGTCAGCAGATCGACGGCGCGGCCGTAGTCGGGCTTGTCGGTGCCCTCCATGATGCCCGGCTTCTCGCGGAACTGGCGGCGCACCTCCTCGACGATCGCCGACGCCGGCGCGGCCGACCGCGGTCATGCCCATGGCGCCGAACAGGTAGGGCAGCAGGCCGCCGAACAGGAGGCCGACCACGACGTACGGATTGTTCAGCGAGAAATCGAGCTTGACGCCCTGGAAGTACGGGATACTTGCGCCGCGTTGGCGATGAAGAACTTGCAGGTCCTCGTTGTAGGCCGCGAACAGCACGAGCGCGCCGAGGCCGGCCGAGCCGATGGCATAGCCCTTGGTCACCGCCTTGGTGGTGTTGCCGACCGCGTCGAGCGCGTCGGTCGATTTGCGCACCTCCTTGGGCAGGCCCGCCATCTCGGCGATGCCGCCGGCATTGTCGGTGACCGGGCCGAAGGCGTCGAGCGCCACGATCATGCCGGCGAGCGCCAGCATGGTGGTGACCGCGATCGCGATGCCGAACAGGCCGGCAAGCTTGTAGGTGACGAGGATGCCGGCGATGATCACGATCGTCGGCAGCGCGGTCGATTCCAGCGAGACCGCCAGGCCCTGGATGATGTTGGTGCCGTGGCCGGTGACCGAGGCCTTGGCGATCGACTGCACCGGGCGGAAATTGGTGCCGGTGTAGTATTCGGTGATCCAGACGATCAGCCCGGTCACGACCAGGCCGACGACGCCGCAGATGAACAGCGTCGTGCCGCTGTACGATCTGGCCCGGCATCGGTGCCGAAGCCGATCAGCCAATGCGTCACCAGCGCGACGCCGACGAGCGACAGCACGCCGGTCACGATCAGGCCCTTGTAGAGCGCGCCCATGATCGACTGGCTGGCGCCGAGCTTGACGAAGAACGTGCCGATGATCGAGGTGATGATGCAGATGCCGCCGATGGCGAGCGGATAGGTCATCATCTTGAGCAGCAGGTCGGCGGCGTGCGTGCGGAAGAAGATCGCCGCCAGCACCATGGTGGCGACGGTGGTGACCGCATAGGTCTCGAACAGGTCGGCCGCCATGCCGGCGCAGTCGCCGACGTTGTCGCCGACGTTGTCGGCGATGGTCGCGGGATTGCGCGGATCGTCCTCCGGGATGCCGGCCTCGACCTTGCCGACGAGGTCGCCGCCGACGTCGGCGCCCTTGGTGAAGATGCCGCCGCCGAGACGGGCGAAGATCGAGATCAGCGAGGCGCCGAAGCCGAGCGCCACCAGCGCGTCGATCACGGTGCGATCGTCCGGCGGCGAGATGCCAGCGGGCCGATCAGGAAGCCGAAATAGAGCGTGACGCCGAGCAGCGCCAGGCCGGCGACCAGCATGCCGGTGATGGCGCCGGCCTTGAAGGCGAGTTCGAGGCCCGCCGGCGAGCGAGCCGATCGCCGCCTGCGCGGTGCGCACGTTGGCGCGCACCGAGACGTTCATGCCGATGAAGCCGGCGGCGCCCGAGAGCACCGCGCCGATCAGGAAGCCGACCGCGACCAGCCAGCCGAGGAAGTACCAGACGATGAAGAAGATGACGACGCCGACGATGCCGATCGTGGTGTACTGGCGCTTGAGATAGGCCTGCGCGCCTTCGCGCACCGCCGCCGCGATCTCCTGCATCCGCGCGTTGCCCGGCATCCGCCGCGAGCACGGACTGGGTCGCCCAGCACGGCGTAGACGATGGCGAGCACGCCGCAAAGGACGATCAGCCACAGAGCTGTCATTGGATGAAACCCCGGTTGTGAAGCGCGCCGGGCAAAACGCCCCCGCCGCCGCTGCGCCGAGCCAGCGAACGTCCCGGCCGAAAGTGGCGCGGATATTGCCAAAAAGGGCCGGGCGACGCAACGCCGGAAATGCCCGGAAATCCGGCATTCGAGAGGGGCGGCGGCGCCGCCGGCGACCGGAAATCGGGCTGCCGGGCACCGAGGTCTCGCGCGCCGGCCAAGCCGCCGCAGGCGTCATCAAACCAACATCGAATCGCCGGTAGGTTGGCGCCCACGCGAATGAACGACAGGGCCGGCGAACTGAACAGCACCGCCAAGGCCGTGGCCAATGGCCGCTTGCTCGCAGCGGTCCGCCGCAACCGGGCGGCCTGCGCGAGTCGAACGGCCGTCACGACATGGCGGCGATTTGGAACCGAGCCGCCGCGAATGCCGCAACTGCTCACCCGGGCCGGACCGAGGCACAGCTCGACGCATCGCCACCGGCCGGTCAGGTTCGCGCCCTGCGCCGAGGCATCGGTCAGCTCGCGAATGCCGTGATCGCAGCTACAACGCCGAGTAGCATTCTCATCGTCAACCTCCTGCCGTACCGAGCGGCCCACTCAGCCGCGGAGCTGCCCATCCCAAGCTGCGATCGCCGTCTCAATATCAGTCGCGCTCGCGACTGCCAGCCCCAGACCACTCTGCCGTCACCGCAGGGCGCGGCACGTCAACCGCCATGTCTGCACATCTGTGCCTGATCAATGCGTCGGTACCGGGTTAACGCCCCGACGGCCGCTTACACCGGCTGCGCGCGCCGCTGCACGCCAAGCCCAACAGACCAGCAGCGCGCCGGCCGCCAGCACGACCGGGAACTGACCTCGTTGACCGCGTCCCAGCCGAAATTCGCCAGCAGCTTGCCGGACGAGAACGAGCCGATCGCCATCGAGCCGAAGACCAGGAAATCGTTGAACGCCTGCACCTTGTTGCGCTCGTTCGGCCGGTGGCACTGGGTCACCATGGTGGTCGCGCCGATGAAGGCGAAATTCCAGCCGACGCCGAGCAGCGCGAGCCCGATCCAGAAATGCCAGAGCGAGATGCCGGCGATCCCGATCCCGGCGCTGACGACGATCAGCGCAGCAGGCCGAGGCCGGTGACGCGCTCGACGCCGAAGCGGACGATCAGCGCGCCGGTGATGAAGCTCGGCGCGAACATGCCGAGCACGTGCCATTGGATGCCGAGCGTCGCGTCGGTGACCGAATGGTTGCACATGACCATGGCGAGCGGCGCCGAGGTCATCACCATGTTCATCATCGAATAGCTGACGACCCCGCAGGCGACCGCGACGATGAAGCGCGGCTGCCGGCGATCTCGGCCAGCGGGCGGCCCTCGCTCGTCGCCGAGCGCGGCGGCGGCTGCGGAATGTTCAGCAGCATCAGCACGCCGCCGGCGACCAGCGCGAGCGCGGCCTGCGCCGATATAGGTCGCGGCGAACAGATAGGGCGGCCACAGGTCCTGGGTGACGATGACGAGCTGCGGACCGATGACGCGCGCCGAAGACGCCGCCGACCAGCACCCAGGAGATCGCCTTCGGCTTGAACGCGTCGCTCGCGGTGTCGGTGGCGGCGAAGCGGTAGGACTGATGCGCCGCCGCATAGAAGCCGCTGAAGATCGCGCCGATGTTGAACAGCAGGAACGAGCCCTGCAGCACCGGCGACGCAGCAGATCAGCCCGGTCAGGATGCCGCGACACGGTGCCGATCTGCAGCGCGGTGCGCCGGCCGAGATCGGCGCGCCAGCCAGCCCATCGGCAGCGTGCCCATCCACATGCCGAGCACGAAAATGCTGATCGGCAGCGTCGCGAGCCCCTTGTCGGGAGCGAGCATGGTGCCGACGATGCCGGCGGTCGCGACCAGGACGGTGTTGTTGCCGCCGGCGAGCGCCTGCGCGACCGCCAGCACCAGCGCGTTGCGCCGGGCCAGGCGGTCGTCCGACGGTGGCGTCCAGTGCCGGTTCGGCCACCGCCGACATCCGCATTCTCCAAAGGGATTCGCGCGAGAACGAGCTGGCCCTTCTAGCGGTCCCAATCGGGCATCGCTACGGTGCCCGCGCAGATCAGAGATGCAGCGCAGGGCTGCGCCCCACGATCGCCATGCGGGCGGTTTTCAGAGGGAGTTGCGCGAGAAGTCGTAGACGCCGGGATGGCGGATCACGACCGAGCGCGCTTCCGCCGGCTTGCGCGCGCCGATCTGGCCGAAGGCCGACTTCATCTCGTCGATCATGAGGTCGATGACGTGGCCCGGCCCATCGGCACCCGAGCGCACCGAGGCCCCACAGGAAGGCCTTGCCGGCAAACGCCGCGTCGGCGCCGAGCGCGACCGCGCGCACCACGTCGAGCCCTGAGCGGATGCCGCTGAATCCATCATCACGGCGGCGCGGCCGCCGCACCGCGCGGCGATCGCCGGCAGCACGTCGATCGGCCGCCGGCAGCGCCTCGACCTGCCGGCCGCCGTGGTTCGACACCACGATGCCGTCGACCCCGAGCGCCAGCGCCTTCTCGGCGTCGGCCGGATGCAGGATGCCCTTCACCACCAGCGGACGCTTCCAGCGCTCGCGATAGCGCGCGACCTCGTCCCAGGTGAAGGCGCCGCCCATCTCGCGGCGCACGAACGCCGCGACCTCGTTCACGTCGGCGTCGTTCTTGGCGTAGGGCTTGAGATTGCCGAAGCGCGGCTGGCCGTGCTGCCACAGCGACCTGAGATAGCCGGGCGACGTCAGGATGCCGGCCATCATGCGCAGGTCGGGCCGGAACGGCGTGGTGATGCCGGCCGCCACCTCGCGCGGGCGCGTGGTGCGCACCGGCACGTCGAGGGTGAGCATCAGCACATGGACGCCGGCGGCGTCGGCGCGCTTGACCAGATCGAAGCCGATCGCGTGCTCGTTGCGGGCGCAGCGATAGAGCTGGAACCAGAGCACGTCGGGCGCGACCTCGGCCGCCCGCTCGACGGTCATGCCGCCGACGAGCCCGAGCGTATAGGGCACGTGCGCGCGCTGCGCGGCGGCGGCGAGATACAGGTCGGCGCCGGGCCACACCAGCGACGGGTCCGCCCATCGGCGCGACGCCGATCGGCGCCGCGTAGCGCTGGCCGAACAGCTCGATGTCGATCGGCGGCAGCGCCGTGGTGACGCCGTAGCGCGGCACGAGTTCGACCGCGTCGAGCGCGTTCCAGTTGCGCGCGATGCCGCCGTCGGCGCCCGGCACCGCCGTCGCAATATTCGAAGGCGAAGCGCGGGACGTGCGGCGCGCGCTGTTCGCCGCAGATAGGCGATGGTCGGAAAACGGCGATGCAGCGCGACGAACCGCGGATTGCGCGTCGTTGGTCGTCCCTCCGGCTTGCGTCGGCCAGAGCCGTCGTGTCGTGCATGGTATGCCCTTCCCGTTTCCGGCGAGCACTATAGCGTGCGACCGTGTTCGCCGACCAGCGCTCAGAAGTGGCTGAACGAAGGGCGCGCGAACACCAGCGGCTTGCCGTCCCGGCCGAGGAAGCGAGCCGCGCCTTCCCCGGCCACGACGGTGCCGATCTCGGTGACCGCGACGCCGGCCGCCGTCGCCGCCGCTGCGGAACGCTGCCGAGCTTGTCCGCCGGCACGGTCAGCCAGCACCTCGTAGTCGTCGCCGCCGGTCAGGATCGTTTCGATCAGTGCGGGCTCCGTCGCGAGCGCCGCGCGCGCGGCGTCGCGAGAGCGGCACGCGCGCCACCTCGATCTCGGCCGCAACGCCCGATGCGCGGCAGAGCTTGGCGAGATCGCCGGCAAGGCCGTCGGAGACATCCATGGCGGCCGAGGCATGGGCGCGCAACGCTTCCGCGATGGCGTTGCGCGGCTGCGGCACCAGATAGCGGCGCGCCGAGGTGCTCGCTGCGTCGCGCGGCGTCGAGGCCCCAACGCTCGGCGGCTGCCGGCGTCCGTGCGCAGCAGCAGTCCGAGCGCGGCATCGCCGATCGTGCCGGTCACCAGCACGCGGTCGCCGGCGGCGCGCGCCGGCGCGCCGCACCATCTTGCCGTGCGGCACCGCGCCGAAGGCCGCGATCGAGATCGTGATCGGCCCGGGCGTGCGCACGGTGTCGCCGCCGAGCAGCGGGCACCCGAAGTGCTCCGCATCCGCGCCGAGCCCGCGCGCGAACGGCCGCAGCCATGCGTCGCCGATCTCCTTCGGCAGCGCGAGCGTGAGCAGGAATCCGAGCGGCCTCGCGCCCTTGGCCGCGAGGTCGGACAGGTTCACGCGCAGCGCCTTCCGGGCGACCGTATCGGGCGGATCGTCGGGAAAGAAATGCACGCCGGCGACGACGCCGTCGGTCGTGAGCACGAGGTCGCAGCCCGGGGGCGGCGCGATTGCCGCGGCATCGTCGAGCAGACCGAAGGCGCCGGGATGCGTCGCGAGCGGCTTGAAGTAGCGCGCGATCAGCCGGTCCTCGCCGGATCTCGCTGCTGCTTCTTGGTCATCCGACAATCGGCGCCCGCTGCAATCGTGACCTAGTGTCCATGGACCTCGCCGATCCGATAGCACTCGGCGCGAACCAGCATGATACCAAGCAGACTAGCATTGCAGCAAACGCCGGCCAAGCGATGGAAGCATTCGATCTCTATTCGCCGGCCATCGATGCCGATCCGTTTCCGTACTACGCAATCCTGCGCGAGCAATATCCCTGCTACTGGAGCGAGAGCGGCAAGCTCTGGATCCTCTCGCGCTACGACGACATCGTGCAGGCGGCGCGCGACTGGGAGACCTTTTCCTCCTCGCAGGGCAACATGATCGACGAGCTGCCGGGCCGCGCCGGCGCGACGCTCGGCACCACCGATCCGCCGCGCCACGACCGGCTGCGGGCGTTGAGCCAGGCCGCCTTCGCCCGCAAGAACATCGAGCACCTCATCGCACCCGACGATCGAGATCGCCGACCGCGCGCTCGACCGCATCTGCGCGAGCGAGACGCTTCGAGTTCGTCGACGACTTTTCCAGCCAGATCACGGTCGGCGCTGCTGTTCCAGCACGATGGGGCTGCCCGAGCGCGATCATGCCGACATCCGGCGCAAGGTCATCCTCGCGGTCTCGACCGACAAGTCCGTCAAGGGCCGCAACCGCGGAGCACGTCGCCGCGTTCAAGGAACTCAGCGACTTCCTCACCGCCGAGGTGGCGGTGCGGCGCGCGAACCCGACCGACGACCTGATCACGCATCTCGCCGAAGCCGAGATCGACGGCGACCGGCTCAGCGAGCGCGAGATCGTGCTCACGACCGCGACGTTCGTGATGGCCGGCGTGGAATCGCTGTCGAGCTTCATGAGCATGTTCGCGCTCAACCTGCACGACCATCCCGATGCACGCCGCCGCGTCGTCGCGGATCGCGGCGCTGATCGCGCCGGCGATCGAGGAATCGCTGCGCTTCAACACCTCGGCGCAGCGCTTCAAGCGCGTCGGTCATGCGCGAGGCCGAGCTGCACGGCCAGACGCTGCGCGTCGGCGACAAGGTCGCGCTCGCCTTCGGCTCCGGCAACCGCGACTGGCGGAAGTTTCCCGACCCCGACGTCTACGACATCGATCGCCGGCCGCAGGGCCATCTCGGCTTCGGCGCCGGCAAGCACTTCTGCCTCGGCAGCCAGATGGCGCGGCTGGTCACCGAGACGGCGATGAAGCGCTTCCTCGCGCGCGTGCCGGACTACCATCTCACCGTCGACCAGCTCGCCTGGAATTCGTCGTCGAATTTTCGCAGCCCGGTCGCGCTGCCGTTTCGCGATCGGCTGAGTCCGAGGGCCGGTCCATGCATTACGCGCGAACGCTCGAACTCGCCGCCCGCAATTGCCGCGCAATCTGATCGAGCACGGCATTGACCATGCCGGTCTCGTCCCTGTCGACGAAGGCGTTGGCGACGTCGACATATTCGGACACCACGACGCGCGCCGGCACGTCGTTGCGATGACCGAGCTCGTAGGCGCCAGCGCGCAGCACCGCGCGCAGGATCGCCTCGATGCGCTTGAGCGGCCAGCCTTCGCGCCAGCGCCTCGTCGATCAGCGGATCGAGCGCTGCGCTGCTCGCGCACCACGCCCGATACCACGTCGCGGAAGAAGGCCGCCTCCGCCGGCAGGTACTGCGCGCCCTCGACCTCGCGGCCGATCCAATGGCTCTCGAACTCGGCGAGGATGTCGTTGAGGCCGGTGCCGGCGATGTCCATCTGGTAGAGCGCCTGCACGGCCGCCAGCCGAGCGGCGCCGCGGCGATTGGCCTTGCGCTCGTCCTTCGGGCGCCGGCGACGGCCATGGTCAGCCCGCGGCGAGGCGGCGCTTGAGCCGAACGAGCGAAAGCGCCGCGCGCGCAGCGTCGCCGCCCTTGTCGGCCTCGTCCGGGCGGGCGCGCGCCCAGGCCTGGGCGTCGGTGTCGACGGTGAGGATGCCGTTGCCGATCGGGATGCGGCGCGCGACCGACAAGGTCCAGCAGCGCGCGCGCCAATTCCTGCGAGACGATCTCGAAATGCAGGGTCTCGCCGCGGATCACGCAGCCGAGCGCGACCGCGCCTTCATAGGGCTTGCCGGAGCGCTCGGCGGCATCGACCGCCATCGCGATCGCGGGCGCGATCTCGAGCGAGCCCGGCACGCTGATCGCGCTCCGAGGTCGACGCCACGCTTCTTCCAGCGCGCGCGTCGCACCCGCGAGCAGCGCGTCGGCGATATCCTCGTAGAAGCGCGCCTCGACGATGAGAATGCGCGCGCCCTCGAGATCATCGTAGCGCGGCTCTTGCATCTCGGCGCTGGATCGGCGCGGCTCAGCCATGAACCATGTCTCCTGTCGAGTGGTCGTACCAAGCGAAGTGGGGCGGAAGCAAGGGAGCGTCTGGTCGCACTCGAGCGGTGCCATCGTGAAGAACTCCACGGCGCTATGGACACAATTCCGGGCATGCCCTCCGCCGAAGATCGTCGAGACGCTGCGCCGCGCCGTCTTCGTGGTTGCATTGCTCAATCTCGCCTATTTCGGCGTCGAATTCGCGGTCGCGACCTGCGATCGGCTCGGTGTCGCTGTTCGCCGACAGCGTCGACTTCCTCGAAGACGCGTCGATCAATCTGCTCATTCTCGTCGGGCTGACGTGGAGCGCGCCGCGATCGCGCCCTCCTCGGCATGGTGCTGGCTGGCATTCTGCTCGTTCCGGGCTTCGCCACGCTCTGGACGGCCTGGGACAAGTTCTGGCTGCCACTGCCGCCGGATCCCGTCCCGCTCACGCTCGCCGGCACCGGTGCGCTGGCGGTGAACCTCACCTGCGCGGTCATCCTGGCGCGTTATCGCGGCCACGCCGGCAGTCTGACCCGCGCGGCATTTCTGTCGGCGCGCAACGACACATTCGCCAATGTCGCGATCATTGCGGCGGGCTTCGTCACCGCGGCGACGCTTTCGGGCTGGCCCGACCTCGTGGTCGGCCTCGCCATCGCGGCCATCAACGCCGACGCAGCGCATGAGGTCTACACCGCCGCCCGGCAGGAGCGACGCGCCGCGTCGAGGAAGCCGCGCCATGACGCCTTCACTTGGATAGCTCAATGAGCGTGATCGCCTCGGTCTGCTCCATCAACCGTGCCGCGTAGCGCGCCATCAGATCGACCTCGAGATTGACGTGATCGCCGACGGCCAGCGCGCCGAGTGTCGTGACCGTGAGCGTGTGCGGTATGATCAGCACCGAGAAGGTGTCGATCAGCTCACCTCATTGACCGTGAGCGACACTCCGTCGAGCGCGACCGAGCCCTTGGGCGCGATGAAACGGGCAAGCTCGGCAGGCGCGTAGAAGGAGAACCGCGCCATGTCGGTCAGATCCTCGCGCGCCACCACAGTGGCAAGTCCGTCGGCATGGCCGGCGACGATATGCCCGCCGAGTTCGTCACCCACCTTGAGCGCGCGCTCGAGGTTGAGGCGCGCGCCTTGCTGCCAGGCCCCAACCGTGGTCACGCGCAGGGTCTCGGCGGCGGCATCGACGGCGAACCAGGCGCGGTTGCCGTCCCTTCCGCGCGCCACCACCGTCAGGCAGACGCCGCTGCAGGCGATCGAGGCGCCGATGGCGATCGTGTCCGGATCGTAGCTGCAAGCGATCTTGAGCCGGGCCAGACCCTCGGCGCGCGGCTCGACGGCAACCATCTCGCCGATATCGGTGACGATACCAGTGAACATCTCACATCCGCTCGAACGTCTCGATCATGTCCGCCCCGATCGCTTCGCTACCAAGGGATTTGAACCGCGGCGACTGAGTTAATGCGGAAAGCGGCAGTCCGTCGAGGGCATCGATCCCATCGGCTCCGATCGGCCGAAGGCGAACGAAAGAGCGTCGCCTCGTCGACCAGATCGGCGCGCAGGAAGGCCGCTGCAAGAATCGGTCCGGCCTCGACCATCAGCCGGGTGATGCCGCGTCCGCGCCAACAGCCTCAGCACGGCGGCAAGGTCGAGCCTGCCGCCTGCCCCGGCACACGCAGGACCACAACGCCCGCGGCCATGCAGCGCCTGTTCGCGCTCGCGCGGAGCCCCCTCGCCGGCCACGACCCAGAGCGGCGTCTGCCGCGCGCTGGCGACCAGTCTGCCTCCAGGCGGCAGCCGCAGCATGCTGTCGAGCACGACGCGCACTGGCGAACGCTCTCGCCATGCCCGGCAAGCGACAGGTGAGCAGCGGATCGTCCGACAGGACCGTGCCGATGCCGGTGAGCACGGCGTCGTTCATCGCCCGCATGAGATGCACGTGCGCGCGCGGCAGCTTCGCCGGTTATCGTTGCAGGCCGGCGGCCCGCCAGACCGACCTTCCCGTCGGCCGAGACGGCAAGCTTGAGCGTGACGTGGGGGCGGCCATCCTGGACGCGCCGGATGTGGCCGGCATGCGCCCGCCTCGCCTCGTCGGCGCCGATGCCGACTTCGACCACGACGCCGGCTTCCGCCATGCGCCAATGGCCGGCACCCGCGACCTCGGGATTGGGGTCGACCAGCGCCGAGACCACGCGCGCGACGCCGGCCGCGATGATCGCGTCGGCGCACGGGGGCGTCTTGCCGTGATGCGAGCAGGGTTCGAGCGTCACGTACAGCGTGGCGCCGCGGGCCGCGTCGCCGGCACGGCGCGAGCGCCTCGGTCTCGGCGTGGGGGCGCCCACCCGGCTGCGTCCAGCCGCGCCCGATGATGACGACCGTCGCCTTGGCACGATCACCGCACCGACCGCGGGATTGGGCCAGGTACGCCCGAGCCCACGCCGGCCAAGCGCAAGCGCGAGCGCCATATAGCGGGCATCGTCCCGATCGGCGCCGGGCGGGATCATGACCTGACCGTTCGTGCCCGTGGCTATTGTCCCGATGACTTGATGTTGGCGCGTTTGACGACGTCGCGCCATTTCACGGTTTCGGTCTCGAGGAACCGCGTGAATTCCTCGGGCGTGCTGCCCCGCGCCTCCGAGCCAAGCGCCGCGAGCTGATCGACCGCCGTCTTCTTGGCAAGCGCCGCGCGGATGACGGCACTGAGACGATCGACGGTTTCCCGAGGCACGCGCTTGGGTGCGAAGATGCCGTTGAACGTGATCCCCTCGACTTCCGGATAGCCAGCCTCCGCCATCGTCGGCACGTCTGGAATTGCGGCGACGCGCGCCTTGCCGGGTACCGCGAGCGCGCGCAGCTTGCCGCTCTGCAGGTGCTGCTTGGCGTCCACCAATTGCTGGAAGCCGACATCGACGTGGCCTGCGATCAGGTCGGTGACCGCCGGCGCATTGCCGCGGTAATGCACCTCGGTCCAGGTGATGCCGGCCTGCAGGCGGAACAGCTCGCCGAGAAAGTGATTGATGCTCGCGATGCTGCTGGTGGCAAGGGTGAGCTTGTTGGGGTTTTTTCTGGCGTACTCGACCAAGTCCTGGACCGTTGCCACTGACAAGCTCGGACGCACCAGCAGCAGGTTGGTGGCAAAGGCAAGCGTGCTCACCGGCGTGAACACATCGGGCCACTGATAGGCCGGCTTGGCCATGGTCAATGGGCCGAGCATGACCGGGCCATTCGAGCCGACGAACAGCGTGTGCCCATCCGGTTCCGAGCGCGCCACGTAGTCGCCCGCAATCAATCCGCCGCCGCCCGGACGGTTCTCGATCACGATCGGTTGCCCAAGCGCATCGCCGATCGCGGACTGCAGCACGCGCGCGCTGACATCGACATTGCCGCCTGCAGCATAAGGCACGACAAAGGTGACCGGCTTGGACGGAAACTGCTGCGCCGCCAGGGGCTGCGTCAGGGCCGCCAGCACACCGATGGCCAGCGTTGCACGAGCGATCATCATTCTCCTCCGCGGCTTGCTTGCACCTTGGCCGAGCGTCGTTGTCTCAAGCCCGCACTGCCGATACTTACCATGATGCCCTGCCGATCAACATCGAAACGAACTGGCCGGTAACATCGCACGATGCTCCCGAAGAAATGATCAGCAGCCTGACCGATGTCGTGCCTGCGTCACCGGGTTTTGGTTGATGAGCCTTCCCATACGGGGCATCATGACAAATGCGGCGATGTTCCGAATCTCCGAGAGTAGGCGTTTGACCATTATTTCGGCTCCGAGCGGGACCAGCACCGACGCTCCAGCGAGCGCACCGCCCGCCGGCATGGTTTGGATTCCCGGCGGCACGTTCCGCATGGGCTCGGACCGGCACTATCCGGAGGAGGCGCCGGCGCATCGCGTCACGGTCGACGGCTTCTGGATCGACCGCACGCCGGTCACCAACCGCGAGTTCCGCAAGTTCGTGAACGCGACCGGCCACGTCACCTTCGCCGAGATCGCGCCCGACCCGAAGGACTATCCCGGCGCGCTGCCGCACATGCTCAAGGCCGGCTCGCTGGTCTTCACGCCGCCCGAACATCCGGTCGACCTGCGCGACTGGAGCCAGTGGTGGACGTTCAAGTTCGGCGCCAACTGGCGCCAGCCCTACGGCCCGCGCAGCTCGATCAGCGGCCTCGACGATCATCCGGTCGTGCACGTCGCCTATCGCGGACGCCGAGGCCTACGCGCAGCTGGGCCGGCAAGGAGCTGCCGACCGAAGCCGAGTGGGAGTTCGCCGCGCGCGGCGGGCTCGACGGCGCCGAGTTCGCCTGGGGCGACGAATTCACGCCCGGCGGCCAGCAGATGGCGAACACCTGGCAGGGCGCATTTCCCGCACCAGAACCTGCAGCACGACGGCTACGAGCGCACCTCGCCGGTCACGCGCCTTTCCGCCGAACGGCTACGGCCTCTACGACATGATCGGCAATGTCTGGGAGTGGACCACCGACTGGTACGTCGCCGAAGCATGACGGCCGACGCGCCGAAGGCCTGCTGCATTCCGGAGAACCCGCGCGGCGGCCGCGAGGACGCAAGCTACGATCCCTGCCAGCCGCAGATCAGGATTCCGCGCAAGGTGCTCAAGGGCGGCTCGCATCTCTGCGCGCCGAACTACTGCCGCCGCTACCGCCCGGCCGCGCGCCATGCCGCAGCCGGTCGACACCTCGACGAGCCATGTCGGCTTCCGCTGCGTGCGTCGCGCGGGAGCGCAGGCCGGCATGACGCGAGACCAGCGCTCCGAGTCACGTCGCAGTGCCAGCATCTGCCGATGACATGGCCTGCGCGGCTCGTCGCTGATTGCGGTCGCTCTGCTCGTGCGTCGGCATCTGGCTCTGGTACGGCTTCTCGGTCGAGGTCCATCAGCGCTTCTGGGCGACATCTGATCGATCGGCCCGGCGGGCCGATGACGTTCCGCTTCATCCTGCAGCCGGCGATGGCGGCGATCGCGGCCCTGCACGACGGCATCAAGGACGCGCGGCTCGGCCGCATCGCCTTACTTCTGGACGATCCTGCGCGACCCGGCAGCAGCGCGCGCGTCGCCTGCGCGAGGGCCTGGTCGTCGACCGCGCGCATCATCCTGCTCGGGCTCGGCATGGACGCGATCTACCAGTTCGAGCGTGCTCGACACCTTCTATCCGGGCGAGGCGCGTGATCATCGCGATCCTGCTCGCGGTCATTCCCTATTTCGTCCTGCGCGGACCGTCGCGCGCATCGCGCGCTGGTGGCTCGCGCGCAGCACGTCGCAGCACGCATGACTGACGGAGTCGATCGGCATGGAATCGCGTCACCATCGAAATCGAGCCGCGACCGAGATCTCCGTCGAGCTGTCGTCGCGGCGCACCGGCATGTCGTTCCAGCGCACGCGCATGAGCGCCGACCGCACGCTGATGTCGGTGATCCGCACCTCGCTGTCGCTGATCAGCTTCGGCTTCACGATCTTCCAGGTCTTCGAGAAGCTGCACGAGAGCAGACGCTGATCGCCGACGCCGCGCGCGGCGCGCAATTTCGGCGTCACGCTGGTCGCGCTCGGCATCGCGATGCTGGTCATCGGCATCGTCTATCACGTGCAGTTCATGCTCGGCCTGCGCGAGGAGCGCAGGCCGATGACGGCCGACGGCCTCATCCACGGCGAGAGCCACTTTCCCGGTCTCGCTCACGCTGATCACCGCGGTGCTCCTGCTGCTGATCGGCGTCGCCGCGATCGTCGAGCATGATCTTCCAGGTCGGGCCGTTCGGATGACAGCGAACGCGAGGATCGTCGAAGCCGGCACTATGACCGCGACGACGAGATTGGAGTCAGCTGCAGAGGAGCAAGAACGTCATGGCGAAAGCAGCCGAAGAGCCGACAAGCCGAACATCCTCGTCATCTGGGGCGACGACATCGGCATCTCGAATCTGAGCTGCTACACGCACGGCCTGATGGGCTACCAGACGCCCAACATCGACCGCCTCGCCAAGGAAGGCATGATGTTCACCGACTCCTACGGCGAGCAGTCCTGCACGGCCGGCCGCTCGTCCTTCATCACCGGGCAGAGCGTGCTATCGCACCGGCCTCTCCAAGGTCGGCATTCCCGGCGCGCCGATCGGCATGACCGAGAAGATCGTCACGATCGCCGCAGCTGCTCAAGAACCAGGGCTACGCGACCGGGCAGTTCGGCAAGAACCATCTCGGCGACCTCAACCAGCATGCTGCCGACCAACCACGGCTTCGACGAGTTCTTCGGCAACCTCTATCACCTCAACGCCGAGGAAGAGCCGGAGATGTACGACTATCCGCCGGAGAAGGACTTCCCGAACTTCCGCAAGAAGTTCGGCCCGCGCGGCGTCATCCACTCCTGGGCGACCGACAAGGACGACCCGACCGAAGAGCCGCGCTGGGGCAAGGTCGGCAAGCAGAAGATCGAGGACACCGGCCCGCTCAACCAAGAAGCGCATGGAGACCTGCGACGACGAGTTCGTCGCCGCCGCCAAGGACTTCATCAAGCGCGCAGAACGAGGCCGGCAAGCCGTTCTTCGTGTGGCTCAACACCACGCACATGCACCTCGTTCACGCACACGAAGAAGGAGAGCCTCGGCCAGGCCGGCCGCTGGCAGTCGCCCTATCACGACACGATGATCGACCACGACAAGAACGTCGGCCAGATGCTCGACCTCCTCGACGAGCTCGGCATCGCCGACGAACACCTTCGTGATGTACTCGACCGACAACGGCCCGCACCGGAACTCCTGGCCGGACGGCGGCATGACGCCGTTCCGCAGCGAGAAGAACACCAACTGGGAAGGCGCCTTCCGCGTTCCGCTGCTGGTGCGCTGGCCCGGCAAGATCAAGGCCGGGCTCGGTCTCGAACGAGATCGTGCAGCACCACGACTGGCTGCCGACCTTCCTCGCGATGGCGGGCGAGCCCGACGTCGTCGAGAAGCTGCAAGAAGGGCTACAAGGCGATCGGCCGCACCTACAAGAACCACATCGACGGCTACAACCTGCTGCCCTACCTGACCGGCAAGGAGAAGGAGAGCCCGCGCAAGCTCTTCGTCTACTTCAGCGACGACGGCGACGTGCTCGGCGCTGCGCTACGACAACTGGAAGGTCGTGTTCATGGAGCAGCGCTGCCAGGGCACGATGCAGGTCTGGGCCGAGCCGTTCACGCGGCTGCGGCTGCCGAAGCTCTTCAACCTGCGCACCGATCCCTACGAGTTCGCCGACATCACGTCGAACACCTACTACGACTGGTTCATCCACCACGCCTACATCATCTACGGCGCGTCAGACGATCGCCGACAAGTTCGCCGAGACGTTCAAGGACTTCCCGCCGATCCAGAAGCCGAACACGCTTCACCATCGACGATGCGATGGCGAAGATGCAGGAAGCCGCCGCCGGCGGCTGATCGTGATGGCGGGTGGCGGGCGCGGTCCGCCGCCCGCCCGACCACTCCCGTTCATCTGGTCCAATGATGAGGATCGCTCGACGCTCGCGGGCAGGACGAAGCCGTCTATCTCGGACGACGCTTCACTGACGTCGGCTCTGAGGGTGCGGCGGGCGTGATCGCCAGCGCGACCCATAGCGTATAGCCTTCAGGGCGGTTCTCGACGCTCAAATCCCGATAGCCCTTGACATTGAGATAGGCTTGATAGGCATCCCCCACGGGGAACAGGAAGCCGATCTGCGGGCCGATCCCTATCGCACGGCCCTTGAAGTCCCCGAGCTTGGCGCCCACGCCGCTGTCGCCCGTCAGTTGCTGGAAAAAATAGCCCCCGAACCCGACCAGTACGCTCTTGGTGAGAAAATGTGATGCGGCCCAGTCGATGTGGCCGTCGATACCGTTCTGATACTGGGTGTACGGATTGATGAAGCTATAGGTCACGCCGCCGACGACTGTGAATTCATTGCCGGTCTGCGGATTGAGATAGGTGTAGCCAACGCCGCCATCGACGGCGACGAAGCCAAGGCTCAAATTGGCGAGGCGGGTATGATCGTACGTACCGCTTGGGACGTTGCCGGTCACATACACCATCGTATTGTGGACGCCGTGATTCCACTTCAGCGTCCCTTGGTAGAATACGTCGGCAAACGTCGTTCGGCCGTCGCTCTTGCGTCCCGTGATGGCGTTCCCCCGGGGACCGGATAGCGTCGCCTCGATGCCGGCTCCAACCTGGCCGGGAACACCCAGCGCGGTCAACGCGGCTTGGCCGCCGAGCACGGGAGTTGCGAACGTGTAGGTCGGTCCGGTCGCAATCGCGTCCGCACGCGCATCGAGTCCGGCGACAACCGACCCACCGCGGATGAACTCCTTGCCACCGCCGCCGCTGACATTGAGGTGAATGTACAGGCTCGTCCAGGACCAGCCCGGCTGGCCCGGCACGGCAGAAAGACTTCCCATCAGACCGGGGAGCCAGAAGCTCAGTCCGCCAGCATCCGCTCTGGCGATCTTGGGCGCGGCGAGCAAGGTGCAGAAACAGATGATCCCGCTCAGGATCACCCTGCCCTTGTTCTCATGCAACTTTTTCATGCGCCTCTACCCCGCACACGGCGCGCACTGCTTCGCAGCAGTCAACAGCAATTGGCCGAGGGCATGGCTGCGATGCCGTCTCATCCAAATTTTGCAACGGTGTAACGGAGATGCCACTATCGTAACAGGCTTGGGCCTTGCCCGAACATATGGTGGGACTCTCGGCGTCCTGCCGCCTCCGGAATCGTCGCGGCCGAACCTTAATGCGCGTTGCTCGAAACCGTAACCTAGTCTGGAATGGAGGCATTCATGAGCGCTGCGCCAAAGAAAGGTATGCCGAACATCCTGGTCATCTTCGGAGACGACATCGGCATCACTAATCTCAGCACGTATTCCCAGGGACTGATGGGCTACGAGACGCCGAATATCGACCGCATCGCGCGCGAAGGTCTCAAGTTCCTGCATTACTACGGCGAACAGTCGTGCACGGCGGGCCGCGCGGCTTTTCTGACCGGGCAACATGGGATCCGCACAGGTTTGACGAAGGTTGGCTTTCCCGGCGCTCCGATGGGAATGAGCCAGCTGGACCCATCGATCGGTGGGCTCCTCAAGAATCTCGGATATGCCACCGGGCAATTCGGCAAGAATCACGTCGGTGACCGCAACGAGTTCTCTGCCAACCGTGAACGGGTTCGACGAGTTCTTCGGCAATCTCTACCATCTTAATGCCGAGGAAGAGCCGGAATTGCCGGACTATCCGAAGGACCCGGCGTACCTCGCCAAGTTCGGGCCGCGCGGCGTGCTGCGATGCCGCGCCACCGATCACGATGATCCGACAGTCGACCCGCGCTTCGGCAAGATCGGCAAACAGACGATCGAGGATACCGGTGCGCTGACCAAGAAGCGCATGGAGACGATCGACGACGAAACCTCCGCGGCAGCCATCGACTATATGCAGCGCCAGGCTCGCGCCGAGAGGCCGTTCTTCGTGTGGTTCAACTCAACCCGCATGCACCTGCGAACCCACGTCCGTGCCGGGCACCGCGGCCGCTACGGTCACGGCGACAGCGAATACATCGACGGGATGATCGAGCACGACGATACGATCGGAACTCTCCTGAAGGCCCTGGACGATCTCGCCATCGCAGACAACACAATCGTAATTTACACCACCGACAACGGCCCGCACATGAATACATGGCCGGACGGCGCGATGACCTGGTTCCGATCCGAGAAGAACACCAACTGGGAGGGCGCCTTCCGCGTGCCGTGCCTGGTGCGTTGGCCTAACGTGATCGCGGCCGGGACCGTCACTAACGAGTTGATGAGCCATAACGACTGGATGCCGACGCTTTGCGCGATCGCTGGCGAGCCTGACATCGTCGCAAAACTCAAGGCCGGCTACACGGCAAACGGCATCAGCTACAAGGTACACCTCGACGGTTACGACCAGTCAAAGTTCCTGCGAAGCGTCCGCGGCTCTGCGACCACCAACAACGGCGCTAAGAGCACGCGCGACGATTCTTCTACACCGACGACGACGGCCTGCTCGTGGCAATGCGCCTGGGCGACTACAAGTACGTGTTCTCCGAGCAAAGAATGCAAGGTACGCTGGGCGTTTGGGCCGAACCTTTCACAACGCTGCGCTTGCAGAAGATATTCAACCTGTTCCAGGATCCGTTCGAACGCGCCGACATCACGTCCAACACATTCTGGGACTGGAACCTCAATCATATCGGATCGGCATATGGGATGATGGACGAGGTGTTCAAGTTCGTCGCGACGTTCACTGAATTCCCGCCGCGTTCGTCCCCGCCGAGCTTCAATCCTGCGAACCTGATGGAAGAGAAACTTCGCGACATCAAAGCCGGACGGAAGCTGGTCGCGCACTTCCCGTTCCTGGCCTCGCATTCCTGATCGTGTCATAGTTCAGGTCGTCAAAGCCGCGGACGCCAAAGTCCGCGCTCCAAGAAGCAAGCCAAAAGACCCTGCCCGTGACCAAGAGTCTGCTGATCATTACCGCGGTGTTCGAGGCGGTGACCGGGCTGGCACTGCTGGCATCCCCCGCGCTCGCTGGCGTGAGCCTAGCCGGCTCACCGATCGAGTCCATCGCAGCATTGATCATCACTCGGATCGCAGGAGCGGCCCTCCTGGCGATCGGGCTCATGTGCTGGCTGATGCGCAACGAGGGCCGCGCAGCACAAGGCGTGATCGTCGGTCTTCTGATTTACAATCTGGGCGTGGTCGCCGTACTGGCCTACGCCGGCATGGGGCTGAGCGTGAACGGTACGGCCCTGTGGCCGGCGACCGCCATGCACCTCGGCCTCAGCGGATTCTGCATCGCTGCGCTGCGGCACAATAAAGCTGATTGACGGCAGCACGCCAAACGGGGGCCGCCCTTTACTTGTTGGCCGCCGACTTGCCCGTCTCTTCGTCGCCCGACAGTTCGTCGAGCAGCGGTCTCGAAGTCCTTGGCCTCGCGGAAGTTGCGGTAGACCGAAGCGAAGCGCACGTAGGCAACGTCATCCAGCGATCGCAGCGCCTCCATCACCATCTCGCCGATCGCTTCCGACGAAATATCACTCTCGCCCTGGCTTTCGAGCTCGCGCACGATCTTGGAGACCGCCTGCTCGATACGCTCCGGCTCGACCGGACGCTTGCGCAGCGCGATCTGCACCGAGCGCAGGAGCTTGTCGCGGTCGAACGGCACACGCCGGCCGTTGCGCTTGATGACGGTGAGCTCGCGTAATTGCACGCGCTCGAAGGTCGTGAAGCGGAAGTTGCACGCGAGGCACACGCGGCGACGGCGAATAACGGAGGAATCCTCCGTCGGCCGGGAATCCTTCACCTGGGTATCGAGGCTGGCACAATTCGGACAGCGCATGGGGTATCACCCCTGATAGATCGGAAACCGGCCCGACCAGCGCTTTCACCTTGGCGCGCACTGCGGCTTCGATAAGCGAATCCTCCTCGACGTTCCTTCTGCGACAGCACGTCCAGCACCTCGCGCGATCAGTTCGCCGACTTCCTGGAATTCGGCGATGCCGAAGCCGCGCGTGGTGCCGGCGGGGGTGCCCAAGCCGAACCCCGGACGTGACCGCGGGCTTCTGCGGGTCGAACGGGATGCCGTTCTTGTTGCAGGTGATGTGGGCGCGGCCGAGCGCCAGTTCGGCGACCTTGCCGGTGAGGTTCTTCGGCCGCAGGTCGACCAGCATCAGGTGGGTGTCGGTGCCGTCGGACACGATGTCGAGGCCCTTGGATTTCAGCGTCTCGGCCAGCGCCTTGGCGTTGGCGACGACGTTCTTGGCGTAGAGCTTGAACGACGGCCGCAGCGCCTCGCCGAACGCCACCGCCTTGGCAGCGATCACGTGCATCAGCGGGCCGCCTTGCAGGCCCGGGAACACCGCCGAATTGATCTTCTTCGCCAATTCCTCGTCATTCGTCAGGATAAAGCCCGAGCGCGGGCCGCGCAGCGTCTTATGCGCCGTCGAGGTGACCACATGCGCGTGCGGGAACGGCGAGGGGTGCGCGCCGCCGGCCACGAGGCCGGCGAAATGCGCCATGTCGACCATCAGGAAGGCGCCGACCTCGTCGGCAATCTCCCGGAAGCGCCGAAAATCCAGGATGCGCGGATAAGCCGAGCCGCCGGCGATGATCACCTTCGGCCGGTGCTCGCGGGCCAGTTTCGCCACCTCGTCCATGTCGATGCGGTGGTCGTCGCGGTTGACGCCGTACGGCACCGGCTTGAACCAGCGGCCCGACATGTTGACCGGCGAGCCGTGGGTCAGGTGACCGCCGGCGGCGAGATTGAGCCCCATGAAGGTATCGCCGGGCACCATCAGCGCCATGAAGGCGGCGACGTTGGCGGACGCCCCGGAGTGCGGCTGGACATTTGCGAATTTACATCCGAAAAGCCTCGTAACCCGTTCAATCGCCAGGTTTTCTGCCACATCGACCCACTGGCAGCCGCCGTAGTAGCGCCGCCCCGGCAGGCCCTCGGCATACTTGTTGGTCAGGCACGAGCCCTGCGCCTCCAGCACCGCCTTGCTGACGATGTTTTCCGACGCGATCAGTTCAATTTCATCGCGTTGACGCCCGAGCTCCTTGCCGACCGCGTCGGCGACTTCGGGGTCGGTTTCGGCGAGCGAAGCAGCGAACAGACTGGCCGCGGGCGCGGCGGCGGATGACGTCTGGGTCATGCAATCACACGGGGTCGAAGGTCACGGGAATTCGGCCGGGCGATAGCATACCCGGCCGGGAGCGCCAAGGCGTGGGCCGGGCGGACATGACCGAATCGCCCGCTTTTCCCGCTTGTTCGGCGATCTTCCGGCGTTATGCGGTCGATCTTCGGGCCTCTTCTGCATCTTCGGGCCGCTTCCCGAACGCTTCTGCGCCGCACAGAAGAACGCCCCCACCCGCCGCCGCTGGACAGGGTCGCGGCCGCTCTGCCAGTCTCGATTCATGAGCAAAACGCAATTCGACGTCCGCGCCATCCTCGCCGGCGAGGCGCCGGCCGGCACCCCCGTCACCGTCAAGGGCTGGGTGCGGACACGGCGCGACTCCAAAGGGGGTTTCTCATTTGTGGCTCTCTCCGACGGCTCGTGCTTCCACCCCGTGCAGGTGGTGGCGCCGTCGACGCTCGCCAACTACGCCGACGAGGTGCTCCACCTGACGGCGGGCTGCGCCATCGCGGCGACCGGCACCATCGTGCCCTCGCCCGCCAAGGGCCAGCCATTCGAAATGCAGGCCACGAGCATCACGGTGATTGGCTGGGTCGATGACCCCGACACCTATCCGATCTCGCCCAAGCACCACACCATGGAATATCTGCGCGAGGTCGCGCACCTGCGGCCACGCACCAACGTGATCGGCGCGGCGACGCGCGTGCGCCACACTCTTGCCAAGGCGATCCACCGCTACTTCGACGACAACGGCTTTCTCTGGGTCAACACCCCGATCATCACCTCGTCGGACGCCGAGGGCGCGGGCGCGCTCTTTCGCGTCTCGGCGCTCGACTTCGCCAACCTGCCGCGCACGCGCGACGGCAAGGTCGACTTCGCGCAGGACTTCTTCGGCCGCGAGTCGTTCCTCACGGTGTCGGGGCAGCTCAACGTCGAGGCCTACTGCCTCGCGCTCTCCAAGGTCTACACGTTCGGCCCGACGTTCCGGGCCGAGAATTCCAATACCAGCCGGCACCTCGCCGAGTTCTGGATGATCGAGCCGGAGATCGCCTTCGCCGATCTCGCCGACGACGCCACCTTGGCCGAGGGCCTGCTCAAGTCCGTGTTCGCGACGCTGCTCAAGGAACGCGCCGAGGACCTCGCGTTTTTCGACGAGCGGGTCGAGAAGGGACTTGTTGCAAGGCTTGAGGGGATTGTCGGGTCCGAGTTCGTGCGCATGGACTACGGCGAAGCGATCGCGGTGCTGGAGAAGGCCACGGCGAAGTTCGAGTTCCCGGTGAAGTGGGGCATCGACCTGCAATCCGAACACGAGCGCTATCTCACCGAGACGCACGCCAGGAAGCCCGTGATCGTGATGAATTACCCGAAGGACATCAAGGCGTTCTACATGCGCGTCAACGACGACGGCCGGACCGTCGCGGCGATGGACGTGCTGGCGCCCGGCATCGGCGAGATCATCGGCGGCAGCCAGCGCGAGGAGCGGCTTGCCGTGCTCGACGCGCGCATGGACGAGCACAAGATCGACAAGGAGCACTACGCCTGGTACCGGGATCTCCGCCGTTACGGCACCGTGCCGCACGCGGGGTTTGGGTTGGGGTTCGAACGCACGCTCGCCTATGTCACGGGCCTGGCAAACGTGCGCGATGCGATTCCGTTTCCGCGGACGCCGGGCAATGCGAGGTATTGAGGGGGACGCCGCGGCAATGCTCTCGCACTTCATTGATGATGGCCGTCCGCGCGTATACAATGCCACTAGCAGCCCGTAGGGCGGACTACCGAAGCGCAATCCGCCAACCCATCCGCAGGAAGCGGCCCTTAACGTCAGGGAGTGTGCAATGACGCAGTTGAATCACTTTTCCAGGTTGTTGGTCTTTGGCTTCGTTTTGGTGGTTGCGGCAGGATGCAACGACTTTGAAGCATACAATCCTCCACCGCCGCCCTGCGATTTACCGCAAGCCTGCCTACAAACCTCCTTAATTACAGACCTTTCCTGCATCCGAACGAATAAGCGCTATACATTTCGAAATGCACATCCATCGCGCGCTCTATTTATGACATACAAAACAACAACGATCTATCACGATGGGAGCAGCGCCCCAACGGACAAATATACCCCTCGAGCCATCAATGCACGCGACCGGGAAATCGCGGACTGCGAGTTTTCGCCGTCGTCTATTAACAAGGACTACTTGCGCGAAAATATCGTCAGCGTGACAGCAGTTTGCTGGGCCGACGACTGTCAACTTCCAAATCCAAAGCCAACACCCAAGCCTGACGAGCCGCAACTGTCCTGTATCGAAAAATGCAACACTCCTGGAGACGTGCGGTGTTTGCGGCTTGCTGCTACGACCCCAGCGGAGCAGCTTTTCTTCAATGATTGGGGTGGTATGGCGAATACTATCGTGACTACGAACCTTCCCAGCACAATAAACACGAACCAATTTGAAACAGCACTAAGTTGTTCTCGCCAAGACCTTTCACTGGGCCTGTCATACGCAAGCTGGTTTGGAAATCCTTGTGGCTTCAAAATAAAAAGGGTAAGAAACTTCCTATTGAACGGTCGCCCCGTTGCGTCACTGGTCGTTCATTTCGGCCCAAATATTCAAGGCGGCTTTAGTCGAAAGCTCCTTGTTCGCGAAGCGACTTGGGAATTTGCCCAAGACTTGCTTGCACCTGAGATTGAGTTCCAAATGCAAAACCCGGTGCCGGAAAATCTTTTTGATTCCGTCACGAGGATCGACTTTCGTCCAAGTTGGACGGTGATAACCGGAAAGACTGGCTATTGCGTTCGGTTCGCTCATCCCATGGATGCGCCATCCGGTTCTCGGTAGCGCGTAGGGCGCAATAAGCGCAGCGCATTGCGCCATGAGGAAAGCGAAGGCCCGCCAAGGTTGATGCCTGGCTTTGATATGAGCACGGTGTCGTGTTCCCACATCCGCGCGGCGCAATGCGCTGCGCTTATTGCGCCCTACGGGCTGACCCGCCCGGGCTATTCCAGCTTGCGCGCTGCACCGCTATTCTGGCGTATCGCCTGGACCGAACGGAGGACATCATGTTGCACGGGCTGACCCGACGCCATCTCCTGTCTCGCGCGCTCGCCGGCGGCGGCGTTGCCGGCGCTTCGTATCTCGGCCTCACAGGCGGGCTCAACGCCGAGGCGGACGGCAAGAAAGCCAAAACGGCGCCAGGCCCCAAGATGAACGTCTACCACGACAACTGGATGCGCATCGAGCCCTGCGACACTCAGCTCATCGAGTGGCTCGACCAGCAGCGCATCACGGATGCCGCGATCTACCACTTCGGCACCGGCGGGCATCACCATGTCGGGATCGAATGCGCCAAGCCGGAGCGGCGCAATTCGGTGTTCGGGATCACGGCGTCGCCGCAGGAATATGAGAATTACGTGCAGCTCGTGACCGGGCGGCCGGAGCTGCTGCGCTATTACAACGTGGTGTTCGGCGATATCTATCTCCTGAACGCGAAGCTGTTGCCCACGTTCGACCTGGTGACGCTGTTCCACCTCTGCGAGTTCCGGGGCCCGCAGACCGACGCCTATGGCGGACTGACGGACCTCGCCGTGACGAACCTCCTCACCGACAAGACACGCCCCGGCGGGCATATCCTGTTCTACACGGGCTCGTTCGCGTTCGAGAAAGCCAAGCCGGTGATCGCGCAATGGGAGAAGGAGCGCCCGGTCGAGCGCGTCGGCGAGTACAAGACCTTGCTGGTGTATCGAAAGAAGGCGGCGTGAGCGCAGCCCGCAGGCTAGTTAGCGCTACTGCGTCAGGAGTGGTGGAGGCGCGCGATTGTGCCCTCTCCCCACGGGGGAGAGGGCAGCGCCAATCCCTCCGCGCATTCAGAAGGGTGAGGGGGCATCTGTTGTGACGGTCATCGAGACCCCCTCACCTTTTCTTTGTTGTGAAACGCTGCGGCTGCCCTCTCCCCCGAGGGGAGAGGGCACAATCACAGGCCTCGCGGTCCGCCGCGAGCTTGAACGACAAATCAGTTCGAGGGCGCCGGGGGCCGCTGGCGCAGAACCGCTCCGCCGGTGACGGAGTCGATCCAGCTGCGCGCCGCGATCAGCCGTCCGTAAACGCCATACTTCTGCGGTAACGCGCAGCCCTGCCCCCAGCTGGTGCTGCCGAACAGGACAGGCGTGCCGTGGATGCGCGTCAGCGCAGGACCGCCGCTGTCGCCCTGGCAGGTATCCTTGCCGCCAGCCGCCAGGCCGAGACAGATCATTCTCGACGTGACGGCGCCGTTGTAGGAGTTGGCATCGTTGCAATCGACGCGGCTGACGACTTTCACGTCGACCTTCTTCAGGATCTGCTGGATATTGCCGGTGCCGTCCACACCCCAGCCGGTGAGCGTGGCGACAGCGCCGACATCGATCAGTTGATTGTCGTCGCGCGTGACGAGCGCAACCTCGCGATCGAAGAACGGCGAGCGCACTTTGATCAGGGCGAAATCGTAGTCGAGATTTTCGCCGTCGTAGCTCGGATGAATCCAGACGCCGTCGAGCTCGTACTCCTGCAGCTTGTTGAGATCGATGTTGCCGGAACCGACAGAGTAGTATTTCTGCGATCCAATGATGCCCTGGACGCAATGCGCCGCGGTCATCACCCATTCGTCGGCGATGATCGAGCCCCCGCAGAAATGCCGGTCAAGCCCCGGCGAGGGATCGAATTTCGACGAATACATCAGACTGACCTGATGGGGAAACTCGCCCGGATTGGCATTGACGCCGCCGATGATCCGGGGAAACAGCTTTCTCAGCATCGCCGCGTGATTTTTTGACGCGTCTCTGCTGAGCGAAAACATCTTGCGGAAGTCGGAGGGGGTAAAGCCCTCCGCATTCGATTCATTTAAGGGATAAGTTATCGAGAGACTTACCACCACCGCAGCCGTCAAGAGATGCGATTTCATAGCCGCTCTCCTCGACAAGTGTGATATGCGCGAAAAGTATATTCCTCCATTCACGACCGCGCAATGACAGCCGATAACGCTTTCGGTGAGCGCGCCCTACGGCACTACCACCACCATCAGTAAAATTGAATCGAAGCGCGCAAGCGCGACCGTCTCGCTCGCGCGCAGCATCGAACATGAGTATCGGCAAGCAGTGCATGAGCGCGGCGACATGCGGGAGCATGTGGCGCACATGAGCGCAGCGGCATGCGGGGTTACACGGCAAGCGCAGCTCCGAACCAAAACAGATTAGAGCAATCGTAAAGTGAGACGGGCCTGCTTTGTCTGCCGTGTTGCGGGCGGGTGACAGCATGAGCAGCGAACGATGTTAGTCTGCGGCGGACGGGGACAAGTCAGATGAACAAGAGTTTTTTTGCTGGCGTCGCACTTTCGGCTGTCACGATCGGCTCGGCGGCCGCAGCCGACCTGCCTGCGCAAACGCCCTACAAGCCGGCGCCGCCACCGGTCGTGTTCAACTGGACGGGCTGCTACGTCGGCGGCCAGATCGGCGGCCAATGGGGCAACTGGACGGCCGGCGTCTACCATGACGTCGGGATCGATCCGAACATCGCAAGACCGCAGCGCGACCTCAACGGCCAGGCCGCATTCGTCGGCGGCGGCCAGCTAGGCTGCAACTATCAGTTTGCCGGCTCTTCGTCGGTGATCGGCATCGAAGGCGATATTGCTGCGCCTTCAAAGAACACGTTTTCCGGCGAGGTTTTCCGCTTCGCGCCGCCCGCGCAAATCGACCATATCCATGCCGCAGGCAAGATCGGCCTACAGGGCAGTGTGCGGTTGCGCGCCGGGGTAACGTGGGATCGGGCGCTGCTGTACTTCGCCGGCGGCGCAACTTGGGCCGAGTTGACGGCGAGCCACTTCATCGTTGGTGCCGCCGGAGGCACGGCGGCCATTGAAAACAGCAGGACCAAGACCGGCTGGAACGTTGGCTTGGGATTCGAGTACGCCTTCGCGAGCAACTGGACCGCTGGCGTCGAGTACCGTTACACCAACTACGGGCCGGCATTCAGCTATACGGTCCCGGCTGGTCCGTTCTTCGTCACGCACACCGCGAGCGTGGAGCAGGTCTACACCAGCGATGTCCGTTTCCGCCTGAACTACCTGTTCGGCGGGCCGGTCGTTGCGAGGTACTAACGGCGTCCTGTCATCGGCAGCCGTGCGTAGGGCGCAATAAGCGCAGCGCGGGCTACGGCCTTGCGGTGCAGACCGACACGGAGATCCGGCAACCGCCGACACCGTTCGAGGCGCAGGCGCTCAGCGCGGCGGCTTCGGCGCCGCGCCGCGAATAGCGCCATGCCGAGCCCCACCCCGTGCCGTCCGAGTTGTTCACCGTGGCGAGCGCAGCGCAGGCGCCATTCCAGAACCGCATCGCCACCGCGCAGCTCTGGTGGCCGCATTGCGCGATCGCGCTGCGGTCGGCCCGCGCCTGGGTCGGGTAGTTCGTCGACCAGCCCCAGGACAGATTGTCGTCGGTGAGCGAGACCGCGATCGCGCCGAAATACTGCGCCGCCCAGCCCTGCGCGAAGGGACCGATGGCGCATGCGACCACCAGCGCCGCGATGCCGAACCTGCGAAGCGCCCGCATCTGCCCACTCAGCTTCGGTTCATGCAGGACGCAATGTGCGAACGCGCCGCATTGCCTTCTAGCCGCCGGTCGTCGGCCTCCTTCTGGCAGGCCGAGAACTTCGCGCCGTCCTGCGACCGCCAATTCGCGGTCACCTTCTCCCAGCCGCTCTGGGTCCAGACGCTGCCACGCGAAGTTGCCCCCTCGCCCGCCCGGTCGCCCGTCGGCGCGGCTTCGCCGGGCGCCGTCGCGAAGCTTGCGACCGCCTTGTCCTTGTTGGCCGGCTGCTCGGCGCGGCCTCCGCCCTCCTCGGGCTGAGCGTCCTGAGCCGATCCTGTTGCCGATGCGATCAAGCTGAGAGACGCGACCAGTGCCAGCAGACGGAGAATGCGCATCAAGGGTTGATCCTTCTTGGAGCCAACGCTCTTGTCCGAGGCCGACCATTTACGCCATGACAATGGCTTATAAAAAAGAATTTGCAAAGCATGTCCAGACGATGGCGGTCAATGCGCAATCAGGGCAAACGCAATGCGGCTGATTGCGCCCGACCGGCGAGACGTGGACACGCCTGCCGTCGCTCGCGGCGAGGGACGACATGCGGCATTAACTCGTGTTTCGGCGATGTGCCCGGTTGAAGACCGGCGGGCACGGACGTTCAGACTGTCCCTACGCCCCGCACCGGACGAAAAGCAGGCGATGCGCTACATCGTGTACCCGCTGGTTGCGCCGCTCGCGTTTGCCGCGGCGTTCTCGATGTATCACTGGCAGAAGCTGACGCTCGAACTGGCCGGCTGGAACCTGCTCGGCGCCTATGTCCTGTTCTTCCTGCCGAGCCTGCTCGTCGCCTGCGTCGATACCAGGGGCATGAAACACAAGGGTCACGAACGCCTGCCCTTGTGCGTGGTCACCATGATGATGGCCACGGTCGTGCCGTTTGTCGTGCTCATTCCGGGCGCGATGGAAGGGTATTTCCTGCTGGCGCTCGCCGGCGCCGCATTGGCGGCGGCGATCGCGTGCTACTGGATCTCCGATGTGCTCGAACCGGCCGGCAAGGCCCCTTAGGAAGCGTGAACGCGTCGCGTGCAATGACAAGTAACCCGGATGGAGCGCCGCGAAATCCGGGGTTTCCCGCCGCGGGCCGAATCCCGGATTACGCTACGCTCCATCCGGGCTACGCTTGCTGCACTTGCTTCGGCGCGGGCTTCGAGCGCACACTGACTGATCCCGCCGCAGCCTAGAATTCCGGTTTCAGGTCCCCCTTCCCCCACAAATAAAAGAGAAGCGATGATGCGAACCATCACCCTTGAAGAGCATTTCGCCAGCCCGGCGTTTTTCGACGGACCCGGGCGCGCGTTCAAGGAGCAGTTGCTGCGATCCGGCGCGCGCGGCGCGACCGTGGTCGAGAAACTCGGCGAGGTCGGCGCCAAGCGCATCGCCGAAATGGACGCCGCGAAGATCGACGTGCAGGTGCTGTCGCTCAATTCGCCGGGGGTGGAGCAGCAGGACGCGGCCGAAGCAGTGGCGAGCGCGCGCGAGGCCAACGATTTCCTGGCGCAGACGGTGAAGGCCCATCCCCAGCGATTCGCCGGCATTGCCGTGCTGCCGGTCCAGGCACCCGACAAGGCCGCGGACGAACTGGAGCAGCGGGTGCGGCGAGACGGCTTCAAGGGCGCGATCGTCAACGGCCACAGCCGCGGGCGTTATCTCGACGACAAGTTCTTCTGGCCGATCCTGGAGCGCGCCGAAGCGCTCGATGTCCCGATCTATCTTCACCCGACGATGCCGCCCAAGCCGGTGATGGACGCGCTCTACGGCGGCTACTCGCCGGCCGTGAACGCGATGTTCGCCGGCCCCGCCTGGGGCTGGCACATCGAAACGGCGATCCATCTCATCCGCATGGTGCTCGGCGGCGCATTCGACCGCTATCCGAAACTGCAGATCGTCATCGGCCACCTGGGCGAAGGCATCCCGTTCATGATGCCGCGGCTCAACCGCAACCTGCCGACCGAGATGACGAAGCTCGAACGCCCGCTCGGCGCCTACCTGCGGGAGAACGTGCACTACACCTTCGGCGGCTTCAATTTCCTGCCGACGTTCCAGAACCTGCTGGCCGAGGTCGGCGCGGAGCGGATCATGTTCTCGGTCGACTATCCGTATGGCTCGATGGCGGAGGCGCGCGCCTTCTTGGAGCAGTTGCCGTTGAGCGAGGCCGACCGGGAGCGCATCGCCCACGGCAATGCGCAGCGGCTGTTCCGGGTCTAGGAGGCCTGCATCCGGGACATCGCATTGCCCGTCGCGATGCCGTAATATCCATCGGCGAGCATTGATCGGCACGACGATGGGCGACACGCCATGCCGGATGATCTGTCAGACCTCGACCGCGAAGCGAAGCGGATCAAGCAGTGGGCCGAATTTCTGGTCGTGCTGTTCGGCACGACCACGGTCCTCGCTCTGCTCTATTCGGACGTGCTGGTCCTGGCCGCGATCTCGATGATCTTTGTGTGGGGCATGTGGACCCTGCACAAGGACGCGACGGTGCTCGATCAGGCCCGCGAGGCCGAGCGCCGGTACCGCACGTGGCGGGAGGTCCAAAGGCGGGAACGCGAGAGCCGGGACCCACGCAACGCGTAGGGCAAGTCCACGCTGATTGAATCAGCTATTCTCTCCGCTCGTCCCCGCGAAAGCGGGGACCCAGCACTTATTAAGGACTGGATGCCCGCTTGCGCGGGCATGAGCGGATAGAGCGGCTAGAGCGGTAGAGCCTGCCGAATGACAGTCTACCGCATCGCCGTCGCAAGCTGATAGGCGCCGCGCTCGAAGGCGTCGTAGACCGCGAGCGCCTTGGCGTCGGCGAACGGCAGGAACTGCATCATGATCACGCCGGCAAGGCCGCGCGCCGGGTCGATCCAGAAATAGGTGTTGTTGATGCCGCCCCAGCTCACGCTGCCGGGCGAGCGCTTGCCCGGCACCTGGTCGGTAGTGATCAGGGAGCCCAGCCCGAACTTGTCGCGGCCGTCGGCGATGAAGGTGAAGTCGGCGCTGCGCGGAAGCGCGGATTTGAGCGCCGGCACGCCGACCGCGCCGATGTGGTTCTGGTTCATCAACGCGACCGTCTCGGCCTTGAGGACGCGGGCGCCGTCGAGTTCGCCGCCGTTGAGTATCATTCGCACGAAACGGCCGTAGTCGCTCACGGTCGAGGCAAGCCCGCCGCCGCCGCCCGGCGACGCGATGGTGAGCCCGGGCTGCGGCGACTGCAGCACGACTTCGCCGTCCATCCGCGGGCCGGAGCGCTGCTGCGCGGCGACCAGCCGCGAAGCCTTGTCCTGCGGCACGTTGTAGGAGGTGTCGGGCATCTTCAGCGGATTGAAGATGTGCTGGCGGAAGTAGTCCTCGAGCTTCTGCCCGGAAACGACCTCGACCAGCTTGCCGACCACGTCGGTGCTGGTGCTGTAGTGCCAGCGCTGGCCCGGATCGAACAGCAGCGGCCCGCCGAACGGATAGCTCTCGCCGGCGCGCGGCTTGAAATCGCGCCAGATCGCGCTGGTGAACGGATATGCGAGCCCGGAGGTGTGGGTCAGGAACTGCCGCACCGTCGGCTTCGTCGCCGCCGGCCGCAGCTTGTAGTCGCCGGTCGCCGGATCGAACGATTCGAACACCTTCAGTCCGACCAGCTCGGGCAGATATTTCTCGCCCGGATCGTCGAGGCTCATGCGGCCCTGCTCGACGAGTTGCATGGCGGCCAGCGAGGTGACCGCCTTGGTCATGGAGGCGATGCGGAACAGCGCGTCGGCGGCGAGCGCGCGGCCGCTCGCGACATCCGCCACACCGAAGGCGCCCTGATAGAGCACGCGATTGCGGTCGGTAACCAGCGCGACCACGCCCGGCACATCCTTGCGTTCGACCGCGGCGCGCAGGCTCGTGTCGATCGCGGCGCCGGCGCGCGGCTCCTGCGCAACCGAGTCTCCCGCCGAAACGCCAGCCGCAATTCCCAAGACTGCCATGACGATCCTTCGAATCATGAACGCCTCCCATTTTGTTTATCGCGCCGGCGGCGTCTGCGCACCGTCCGGCGCCGAATGTCTTGCGCTACATTGCGTCATCTTCGAACTGCGGCGCGGTATCGTCGCGGTCCCGCGGCGCGACGGTAGCAGTTGCAATGCAGGCTGTCGCGATTGGGCAGCGCCTGACGGCGGGAAGGCTTCGCCTGCCCATCTTGGGCGCGCGACGCAAGGTGGGACTCGTTTGGCTGGATTGAGTAGTAGCCCGGATGAAGCGCAGCGAAATCCTGGGCTATCAGTGCATTTGTTTTCCCGGATTTCGCTTTGCTTCATCCGGGCTACAGGATGTCGCCGCGACCGGCGTTACCCGGCGAGGGCGGGCACGATCACCTGCAGCGGCTTGCGCTCGATCTCGACGCGGTTGCGGCCCTTGGCCTTGGCGCGGTAGAGCGCGCGGTCGGCGGCGGCGAACAGCGACTGCAGGGACGGCCCCGCCTCGTTCGACATTGCGACGCCCACGCTCACCGTCACCGGCCGCTGCTCGGCGCCGAGATCGAGCGGCGTCGCGGCGACCTCGGTGCGGATGCGCTCCGCCACCGCCAGCGCCTCGCCGATCGACACCTGCGCGATCAGACAGCCGAACTCCTCGCCGCCGAAGCGCCCGAACAGGTCGTTGGGCCGCAGCATCGGCTGCACCATCTCGCAGAACTCGCCCAGTACGCGGTCGCCGGCCTGGTGGCCATAGGTGTCGTTGATGTTCTTGAAGCGATCGAGATCGAACAACAGGAGCGCCGATACATGGCCCTCTGCGTTGGCACGCCGCAGCAGCTTGGCGCCGCGCTCGAAGAACGCTCGGCGGTTGGCGATGCCAGTCAGCGGGTCGAGTAGCGAGCGTTGACGCTGCTGCAGCTCGGCGCGCTCCTTCGCCATGTTCACCAGCAGCACCGACATGCCGAACGTGAAGAACAACAGTTCGAACGCGCCGGCCGGGAACCAGCCCGGGTCGGGCGGCTGTACGCCGGCGGGAAACGGCAGGACGTAGACCAGCGGCGCGCGCAGCAGGAACATCGAGCCGTGCACCGTGAGCAGGACGATTGCCGGCCAGCGCGACATCAGGTGCTCGTGCTTGTGCGCGCGCCAGATCTCGAAGGCGCACAGCACGAGGTAGGTGCCAACGACCGTGCTGGTGAAGATCATGCGCGCCGCCAGCGAGTTGTAGAAGCTGTCGAACTGGCATGCCACGATGAAGATCAGCGCGCCCGCCAACGTCCAGACGAGCGGTGTGCGGCGGCCCTCGAAGCTGCGCGCCGCCGTCCACATGATGCCGTGCGCGGTGATCCACAGCGCATTGGCCAGCGTCAGCGAAGAAACATCGCTTACGACGCCGCCCATCAGCAGGAACAGCATCGCTGCGCTGCCCATGAGATAGGCCGAGCTCCACAGACCGAGCGCCACCACGGTGGGATTCTGCCGCCATGCGAACAGCAGCAGCAGCCCGGCCACCGCCAGGATGAACATCGTCACGACGAACAGCGTGTGGAAATCGAACATGAGGCTGGTGCCCCCCTCGATACAGCGCGGCAAACCGCGAATGCTTGCCGCTCCCCTCCGCGGCGTTCTAAGTGGAACCCGTGACGGACCACTTTCACGATTGATTAAAATCTTAACGAGCGAGTGACTTTCGCGATCCTGAACGCCCGTTCAGCAAATTTGCAAAAAGATGCCGCTCGCGCGCTCTAATTCCGCCGCCGCGATCGCGTTCAAATGTGCACACACCTTGTGTGGGCTCGTGCAATAGAGGGATTAGAGGGATGTGTAACGTTGCGAGACCGGCGGTCACTGCCGCCGTTGCCGCGTTCGCATGGTGCGGCTTGGGATTCGGTACCGCAACGGCCGCCGACTTCGGTGTGCAACCGTCGCCGCCGCAGCAGTACTACAGCGAACAGGAATATTACGAGGAGCCACCGTTCCAGCCGGGATACGTTGTGCGGCCGCCGGTGCCGGTCTACCCGTATCCGCCGCCGGTCTATCGCTACGGCTACGGTCCGCCGCCAATCGCGGTCGTGCCACCGCACTATTACCGGCCGTATCGATATGGCTACCGCTACGGATATGCCGCGCGCCGCGGCTATGAACATCACGGCGGCCATCGTCGCTATCACGGCCACTATCGCTGACGCGCGCTCGCCGCTTGCAACCGGCTCTGCCTGGGCTGAACAGGGCTTGTAGCCCGGATGGAGCGCAGCGACATCCGGGGCAATTCGCCCGGTCCCGGATTTCATTTCATTCAATCCGGGCTACGCCTGCCGCAGCAGTTTCCGCCACTGGCAAACGGATGCGGCCTGTGATTGGCTGAACCGAGCGGCCGGCAATCGTCAATGACCGGCCGCAACGGGAGGTCAGCCATGATGCAGGACAACCAATCCTCGCGGCGCGAATTTCTTGGCACGCTCGGCGCGGGTGTCGCCGCCGCCGGCACGCTCACCGCTGCGGCGGACGCGACCGCGCAGACCGCGTCGCCGCCCAAGATCGTCGACTTCCACAACCACTACATGGGTCCATCCTGGACGCTGACCAACATGGCCAGCATGCCGCCGGCCGCTCGTCCCGCCTGGGAGAAGATCAACGGCAACCTGCAAAGCCCGAGCGCGCTGCTCGGTTCGGTCGAGAGCGCCGGCATCGCGGCACGCGTGATCAATACGCCGACCGCCTTCATCGAAGATGCCGACGGCAACGTGCCGGCCGACGCGCACCGGCGCATCAACGATCAGATGGCCGAGTTCGTCGGCAAGAATCCCGGCAAGCTCTACGGCCTCGCCACAGTCGATGCGTTTTCGGGCGATGCCGGGGCGCGCGAATTGACGCGGGCGGTGCGCGAGCTTGGTCTGCGCGGCGTGTTTGTCGAGAGCGCCAAGGGCGATCTCCTGCTCGGCGCCAAGGAGACACGGCCGGTGCTCGCCGCGGCGGCTTCGCTCGGCGTGCCGGTGTTCGTGCACCCGCAGACCGATCAGCAACTGCACAAGCGGTTCTCGCGCACCGGCCGGATCGGCGTGCGCCTCGCGCGCGCCACCATCAACAGCGCGGCGCTGATCTCAATGCTGGAGACCGGCACGTTCGACGAAATCCCGCAGCTTCATGTCGTGGTCACGACGCTCGCGTTCGGTGGCGTCCTGCTCGCGGGCGGCTTCGGCGACGGCCAGCGCATCCGCAGCGACGCCCCCGCGCTGACCCGCCGCCACGTCTACATCGACACGATGGAACTCAACCCGGCGGTGATCCGCGCCGCGGTCGATCTGCTCGGTGCCGACCACGTTCTGATGGGTACCGACTGGCCGATCGTCGAGGAGAAGTCGGTGCCCGAGCGGCTGCAGAAGGCATTCGCGCATGCGGGCCTGAGCGCGGCCGAACAGCAGATGGTAGCGAGCGGCAACGCACTGCGGCTGCTCAAGGTCACCTGATCGCGTACGACGAACGGATTTCGCCAATCGGTCGGGGTGGATACATACCATTCGACCGAATGGCGATCCCTGTTGTCATCAATCAGTCGTGAACGATACCGCTTCGGACAATGCCGTCATGAAGCGCCGGCGAGTTGTAAACGCGCGCGCAATCCGGGTATCTTGCCGCGCAACCCCAGCACCCGTGGGTGATCGGATGCATTTGCCTCAATCAACCCGGCGCACGTTCATCTCCGTTCTCGGCGGCGCGGCGGCATGGCCGCTCGCGGCGCGCGCGCAGCAGCCGGGCCGGATGCGCCGCGTCGGCGTGCTCATGAACCTGGCCGCGAACGATCCGCAATCGCAGACCCGCAGTGCCGCGTTTCTGCAAGGATTGCAGCAACTGGGCTGGACCGACGGCCGCAACGTGCAGATCGACTATCGCTGGGCCGCGGGCGATGCCGGGCGCTTCCGCCAATACGCGGAGGAACTGGTCGCGCTCGCGCCGGACGTCATCCTCGCGAGCGCCAGCCCTGCCGTGGCTGCATTGCAGCGGGCGACAAAAACCATTCCGGTCGTATTCGTGATCGTCATCGATCCGGTCGGCGCCGGCTTCATCGCCAGCCTGGCGCGGCCGGGAGGCAACACCACAGGATTTACTTTGTTCGAGTACGGCGTTGCCGGCAAATGGCTCGAACTGCTCAAGGAGATCGCGCCCGGCATCATCCGGGTGGCCGTTCTTCGCGATCCCGCCATCGCCGCTGGTATTGGCCAATTGGGCGCCATCCAGGCCGTGGCGCCGTCGTTGAGCGTGGATCTGACTCCAATCGACGTGCGCGAAGCCGCCGAGATCGAGCGCGGCCTCGCCGAATTCGCGCGGGCGCCGAACGGCGGGCTGGTCGTGACCGGGAGCCCTTCGCAGGGCATTCATCGCGAGCTGATCGTCGCGCTGGCGGCCAAGCACCGCCTGCCGGCGATCTACCCCTTCCGCTATATGGCCCCCGAGGGCGGACTACTCGCGTATGGGCCCGACCAGCTCGACCAGTACCGGCGGGCGACCGTTTATGTCGATCGCATTCTCAAGGGCGAGTCACCGGCCGACTTGCCGGTGCAGGCGCCGACCAAGTACGAAATGGCGATCAACCTCAAGACCGCCAAGACGCTCGGTCTCACCGTGCCGCCGACACTGCTCATTCGTGCCGACGAAGTTGTCGAGTGACGGGCCGTAACGCTACCGCTTGACCCGGTTCATCTCGTAGCAGGTCGCGACGATCGATTTGCTCGGTCCAATGCCGTTGTGGACGTAGCACTTCTCCATCCGGTCCGGTCCGAGCAAGGTGATGCGGAAGTTGCCGTCCACGTCGGCGCCGACGACCGTCCGGTTGTCGCCGGTGATCGCCCAGGCGAATGGCTCCTTGGTGTCGGCGACCGCGGACGACGAGCGGCCCCAGGCGACCCGGCCATCCTGTCCCTCGACAACGTGCGTCGCCTCGATCTCGCGAATCCGCGCCGGATCGTTCGGGCTCTGCGCGCCCGGATGGTGGGCGTGATTGCCGAACACCACCACTTTGCCCTTGCCGGTCCACGTGCCCTTGAGGTCGGGGATGGCATCCTGCGCCTGCGCGGCGGTGGCCGAGGCGCCTAGAAGCAAGGTCGCGAGGATCAGGTATTTCATCGTTTCATCTCCCTACGAATATACCGAAGGTTGAGCATCAAAATTCTAAGAAACTCTCTCGTTTCGTCGCGCAAACGCCGGCACGGGATCGAAACGGCATTGGAGATGCCGCCCGGAAGGTCCGACGAGCTCCGCGCCGCGGCTTCGCTCGCACCGGTCCCGATCGCGCCAGCCGATACCAAGTAGCGGATCGGGAAAGCGAAATTGCATCGAGCGGTTCACCCGGGCCACGCGGCCGGCTCTCAAGAAATAATCAAGATCTTCTCCAGAACAAATCAAGCATCCCGCAAAGCCTTTCGGGCGCTTGGCAGGCATCTTCCGCGCAGTTCGACACGAAGACCGTGATCGGCTGGCGCAAGGAGGCTGCCGTGTTGGAACCAGAAAGCGGAGTTTTTCGACGCGGCGATGCATCGGCCGATGGCATTGCAGGCCGCAATCCCGATGGCTCCATCGACTACGGCTACTACCGGCGGCAAGCGAGCAAGCTTCGCCGCGCCAAGTTGCGTGAGGCGCTGAGACGGCCTGGGCGCTACGTCCCGGCACTCGTCGCTATTGCGATCATTGCCGCGGCGGTGCTCGCCATGCCGATGCGCGACCGGCAGCAACCGCCGCCACATGCCGGCGTGCTGAGTTCCTGGATGGACGACATTTCCCAACGCATCGTCGGCTCACCCACCCGTCCGTTTGACCAACGCAAACTCTGAGGGTGTCATGACCAAGATCGCTGCACTTCTCTACGGGCTCGCAGCCTATGTCGTGTTCTTTCTCACGTTTCTCTATGCCATCGGCTTCGTCGAAGGTTTGATCGTGCCGAAGGCCATCGACACCGGTGCGGCCGTGCCTTTGGCGGAAGCGCTCATCGTCAATCTCCTGTTGATGTCGCTGTTTGCCGTGCAGCACAGCGCGATGGCGCGGCCAGGGTTCAAGCAGTGGTGGACGCAGTACGTTCCGAAGCCGGTCGAGCGCAGCACCTACGTGCTGTTCACGTGCCTCGCACTCATCCTGTTGTTCTGGCAATGGCGGCCGATCCCGGCAGTGGTCTGGCACGTCGCCAATCCGGCGGCGGCATACGCCATTATGGGCCTGTCGTTTGTCGGCTGGCTTCTGGTGTTGACCTCGACCTTCCTGATCAACCATTTCGAGCTGTTCGGGCTGCATCAGGTCGCCAATAACCTCGTCGGCCGCGACATGCAGCCGCCACGGTTCAAGACGCCCGTGCTCTACAAGGTCGTGCGTCATCCGATCTATCTCGGCTTCATCATCGCGTTCTGGGCGGCGCCGACGATGACCGTGGGGCATCTGATGTTCGCCGCGGTGACCACGGCCTACATCTTCGTCGGAATCTGGCTCGAGGAGCGCGACCTCGTCGCGATCTTCGGCGACGAATACCGCCGCTACAAGCAGCGCGTGGCGATGCTCATCCCCTGGGCCAAGTCCGCAAACGCCGGCCGTCCCGACAGCGGCGCCAGCGCACCGAAGTCTCGGAGCCGCCGACGGACGGCGCTAGCCCAAACGCCCATCGTCGGCCGCCGATACCTCAGGCGGCTGATGATGCGGTGCATCCGATCGCGCCATTGCGGCGCCACACCAGCGACCCCACCAAAAATCAGAAAGGAATACTCCCATGAACTCGCTCGCAAAGTCCCGCTGCATCCTCGCGGCCGTCATCCTGCAAGTCTCCGCCGCTGGCGCCCAGGTGCCCGACGCGATCGCCGCGCGCGGCGAAACCCTGGTTGCGACCATCCACGCGCAAGGCGCCCAGGTGTACGAGTGCAAGGCCGATGCGTCCGGCAAGCTCGCCTGGCAGTTCCGCGAACCGATCGCCACGTTGTTGGAAGACGGCAAGACCGTCGGCCGGCACTATGCCGGTCCGAACTGGGAGCTTGCCGATGGCAGCGCCATCGTCGCCAAGGTGGCCGGGCGCGCTCCCGGCGCCACGGACAAGGACATCCCGTTGCTCAAGCTCGAAGTGACGTCGCGGCGCGGGACCGGCCGGCTGACGGAAATCGCCACGATCCAGCGGCTCAACACCAAGGGTGGAGTCGCCGATGGCCCCTGCCCGGCCGCCGGCGCGTTCCTGAGCGTGCCCTACGCGGCGGACTATGCCTTCTACCGGAAGGCACGCGAGTCGCTCGTTCCAAGCAACATGCGGGCCGATGTGCGCGGCCCGAGATGATCTTGCCGGACAGCCGCATCGCGGACGGCGCGAACCTGCCTGCGATGCGGCTCGCCGATCCGCGACCGGCAAGATTTCCTTGCTCCCACCATGGGAACATTGCTACCCGCCGGCAGATCGTCTTCATCAAATTTCTTGGAACGCATGCCGAATACGATGCCGTCGATGCGCTGTAGAAACTTACGAGGAGCGGCGCTGGCCGCTCAAGAGCCAGCGCCGGTTCGACCCGGTGGGCGTGCTGCGCTATGCGATCGACGAACTCGGCACAGCCAGGCCGAGCTTGCCGAGATCCTCGGCTCGCGCTCCCGCGCATCCGAAATTCTCGGACGCCGCCGGTTGCTGACGCTGGAGATGATTCAGAAGATTACCGCGCGCTGGAAGATTCCCGCCGATCTCCTGGTGCAGCCTTATCGAACCGCCGCGACGGCGGCTTGAGCCCGGCGTCGCATCACTCGATCACTTCGTCGGCGGCGACGAGCAGGGCGGGCGGCAGCGTCAGCCCGAGCGCCTTGGCGGTTTTCAAATTGATGATCGTTTCATACTTGGTGGGCGCCTGCACCGGAAGATCGGTGGGCTTGGCGCCACGCAGAATGCGATCGATGTAGGTTGCCGCCTGCCGAAGTATTTCGACCTGATCGGTTGCATAGGACATAAGCCCACCGGCCTGGACAAAGACCCGCAGCGGATAAACCGACGGCAAGCGGTGGCGGGCGGCAAGTGAGATGATGAGGTCGCGATTCAGGATGCTGGTGGAATCGGGCGGGAGTAGCAGGCCTCCGTTTGGCACCCGCGCGAAATCCACGATCGCGCGCTCGATATCAGCGGACGTTCCGACCCTGCTGGGTACAAGCTCGATTGAAAGCGACGGCGCCGCCGCCTCGGCCGCCCGCAGGAAAAAATCAAAAGCAGTTGTCCTGGGGTTACCCAGGAGGGCGGCGCGCGACAGGCTTGGCGAAATCTCTTTGAGCATTGCCAGCCACTTGCCGGTGATGCCGGCCTCGTATTGCATCAGTCCCGTAAGATTGCCGCCCGGCCGCGCCAAGTTCGCGACAAAGCCAGCGCCAATCGGATCGGAGACGGACACAAAAACAATCGGAATGCTGCGGGTTTCACGCTGCAATGCCGCGGCGATCGGCGGCGAATGCGCGAGGATCACGTCGGGCTGCAGCGCAATAAGCTCTTTCGCCAGCGTTTGATACTGATCCGCCCTCCCTGCGGCGAAGCGCGTGTCGACGTGGACATTGCGGCCCTGCAACCATCCAAGCTTTTCAAGCCCTTCCCGGAAGCCCGAGAGGCGCGCCTGGATATCGGATTCGTCCTCGGCGGAGGCCACCAGCACGCCGATGCGTCGCATCCGCTCGCTCGGTTGCGCGAGCACTGATGAAGGCCCGCAAACTGCCGACGCCGCGGCCGCACTTGCGAAGAGCGTGATAAATTTGCGTCGCCTCATTCCCATTCCTAATCCGCCTTGATGTTGGCCGCCGCCGCGATCTCCTTCCAGCGGGCGATCTGTTCGCGCATCCAGGCATCGAGTTCCTTCGGCGTGTTGCCGAGCGGGAAGATGCCGAGGTTGCGGGTCTTCTCGGCAAATTCCGGCGAGTTGACCACGGCGCGGATATCGGCCGAGAGCTTGTCGAGCAAGGCCGGCGGCATGCCTGCCGGCGCCACCATGGCGTTGAACGCGATCACGTCGAAGCCCGGATAGGTCTCGGCGATGGTCGGCACCTGCGGCGCATCGGACAAGCCGCTCCTTGCCGGCGCCGGCGATCAGCTTGAGCCCGCCGGAATCCACGTGGCGTTTGGCGGAATGCCAGATGTCGAACATCAGCGGCACGCGGCCGGCGATCACGTCGGTCAGCGCCGGTGCGCTGCCGTTGTAGTTGATGTGGGTCATGTCGATGCCGGCGCGCTGCTTGAGCATCTCACCGGCGAGATGACCGACACCGCGCGGACCGGGCGAGGTGAAGTTGAGCGGCTCGGCGCTTTTCTTGGCGAGCGCGACCACCTCCGGAATGGTGTTCGCCGGGAACGCCTTGTTGGCGACCAGCGCCACCGGCTGGGTCGCCACCATGCTGACCGGGGCGAACTCCTTCTCGGTGTCGTACGGCAGCTTCTGGCCGATCGCCGGATTGATCAGCAGCGAGTTGGTCGCGACCAGCATGGTGTGGCCGTCGGGCGGCGACTTGGCGACGGCCGCGGTCGCCACGATGGTGCCGGCGCCGGGCCGGTTCTCGATCACCACCGACTGGCCGTTCCAGCGCGTGGACAGGAGATCGGCCAGGATCCGCGCCACCACGTCGGTCGGTCCGCCGGGCGCGAACGGCACCACCAGCTTGACCGGCCGGGATGGGAAGTCGCCGGGGGTCTGCGCAACGGCGGCGGATGTCCCCGCCGCCAGCAGCAGGGCGAACAGCAACCGCCTGACGTACATCATGCGCCTCTCCCTCGGCCTATTTCTGTTTGACCGGGAGTATAGGGCAACGATATGCGGGGGGAAGTTGCGCCCCGACCTATCCCGGCGTCGCCGCTACCGGCCCGCCGAGGCCGTCGCGGCCGTAGATGTCGTCGCGGAATTGCAGCACGCCGTCGGACGTCGCCCAGGCAGTGACGTAGATCCAATGCAGCGGCACCGGCTTGGTGAGCTTCACGTCCTTGCGTTCCGCGGTCTTGATCACCCGGTCGACCTCGACCCGCGGCCAGCCGACCGTGTCCGACAGCAGCCAATACACCAACTCGCGCACGTTCTGGATGCGCACGCAGCCCGACGAATGAAAACGGAATTCCTCGCCGAACAGATTCTTGAGCGGCGTGTCGTGCATGTAGACCTGATGCTGATTGGGAAAATTGATTTTGATCGCGCCGAGCGAATTTAGCTCGCCGGGATCCTGCTTGAACATGTAGTGCACCGCCTCGTTCGGTCTCCCAGTTGACGTCGGTCGGCTGCAGCTCGCGGTTCTTGCGATCGAAGATGCGGATGCGGTTCTTGGTGAGATAGTCTGGCTCCGACTGCATCTTCGGAATGAGATCGCGCCGCACGATCGACACCGGCACCGTCCAGTACGGATTGAAATTGATCTCCATGATCCGGCTGTTGAGCTCGGGTGACGGGCGGTCGGGCTTGCCGACGACGCCGATATGGCGCGAGACGCAGACGCCGTTCTCGATCGCCTCGACCTGTGCGGCGGGGATGTTGACGATGACGAAACGGGGCGCGAGGCTGCCGCTCATCGCACGCAGGCGCGGGAGGTTCACGCGAAGCTGGGCGAGGCGCTGCTCGGCCGGGACGTTCAGCGCCTTGAAGGTCGGTTCGCGCACCATGCCGTCGATGGTGATGCCGTGCCGCGCCTGGAAGCGGCGCACCGCCGCCTCGACATAGGAATCGAAAATATCACTGGTGCCGGAGGAGGCGTCGAGGTCGCCCGAGGCCAGCAGGCGCTGACGCAGCGGCATGACGCTGGCGTGACGGTGGCCGAGCCGCAGCCGGTCGATGACCGGCACCTGCGGCCAGCCACCACGCGCCACAATCGCTTCGTAGCGGACGACCGCCTGTTCGGTCGCTTGCGCGGTCGCCGGCGACAATGTCGGCAGCGACGCCTTCGGCAACAGAATGGTGCGGGAGGTGGAATCGAAGCCCTGGCCGAAATCGTTCTGCTGGCCCTGCCGGATCAGCGCCTGGAGCAGCGGATCCTCATTGGCCAACGCCCGGTCGGCGAGCATGCTGCCGACGGCTCCGCCCGCCACGCAGCCGAGCAAATCGCGCCGGGTCATCCTGGATCGGCCGCGGTCAGCCATCGTCCCCACTCGTTACGCCACCGAGCGAGCCGATATCTAACATGGCCACGGAGGGTGACCAACCCCCGCCGCCGCGACCAAACGGCCGCCAGACATGCGAAAGGCGCGATCCGGCAAAGCCGGGCCGCGCCTCGCATGGCGCAATCGTGCGCGCGATTACAGCCGGTAGAGAATCTGGTCGGTCCAGAACCGCTCGAGCCGGTGCAGCGACTTGTTGAGCGAGGCGAACTCTTCGGCGTTGATGCCGCCGACCTGCTCGACCGTGCGGACGTGCTTCTGGTAGAGCGCGTCGACGATGTTGCGAACCTCGCGGCCCTTGTCGGTGAGCTTGATGCGCACCGAACGGCGGTCTACGCGCGAACGCTGGTGATCGAGGAAGCCCATCTCGACGAGCTTCTTCAGATTGTACGAGACGTTCGAGCCGAGGTAGTAGCCGCGCGTGCGCAGCTCACCGGCGGTCAGTTCCTTCTCGCCGATATTGTAGAGCAGCAGCGCCTGGACCGAGTTGATGTCGGCGCGGCTGCGGCGGTCGAACTCGTCCTTGATGACGTCGAGCAGCCGGCGATGCAGCCGTTCGACCAAGGTCGAGAGCTTCGAGATAGAGCGGGCGGACCTGTTCGAAGCGCACTTCGCGCTCGGCGGGCTCCGCCGTTTTGACAACGGCTTTCATCATGACGCCTGATCCCTTTGATCTTAGTTTTGTCACGGCGAGGCCCTGTTCCCCCGCTCATTGCCAACCATAAGCCGCATGGGTCTAAAATCGGTTTAAACAACACGATAAAAATAGGGTTTATTTGCCACGGTGAATGAGCGATTGATGCGATAATACGAGGCGTTCTCGCAACGCTTCGTTCACACTGAAGATTGTGTTGCGACGCGCAGCGCCACCCAAGTGAACGTCGATAGATCGGACGTTTCTCAGGCGCCACGCAGGGTGCGCACCGCCGCGAGAATTTCGTCCGCGGAGGGAAACTTCCCGATCCCGGCCAAGCCTTCGGCACACTCGATATTTGCCCATCGCACGACGCCGTCGCGATCGACCAAGAACTGGCCTCTGAGCTGGGGCCACTGCCGTGCCCCATCGGCCGCATCGGCCTCGTTCATCGTGTAGCCGTCAAATTTTCCGATCACTGCGCCGGCTTGCTCAGGAGACAGCGGCTCGCGCAATTCGCCGGTTGGATTGATCCGGACCGTCGCAAACTCCTGCAGAAGTTCGGGAGTCGTGGCTGGTTTCGGCAAGCCGTAGGCGCGGTGCGTCGAGAGCTCCGGATCGGCGCCGAGCGGGGCGGGAAGGTTCGAGAAGTGCCACTTCCGCACTCATGGACGACAGCAAACAGGCATCGCTATTCGATCACCTCGTCGGCGAGCGCGAGCAGCGTCGGCGGAATGTCGAGGCCGAGCGTTTTGGCGGTCTTGAGGTTGAGCACGAACTCGATCTTGGTAGCCTGCATCACCGGCAGTTCGGCGGGCTTCTCGCCGTTAAGGATGCGGCCGACGTAGATGCCGCCCTGGCGCCACGCGTCTGCGCTGTTGGCGCCGTAGCCCGTCAGGCCTCCAGCCGTGGCGAACTCAGGCCACGGATAGCTTGCAGGCACCGCGTGGCGCGCGGCCAGCGCGATCAATTGCTCGGACCGGCTGCGGAAGAAACCATCCGCGATAACGAAGAGCGCGCTCGCCGGTTGCCGCGCGAGGCTTGCGAATGCGGCGTCGATCTCGCTTTCCGTGCTCGCGTCCAGAATGACAAGCTGCAGGCCAAGCTTTTGCGCCGCAGCCTGGGTTTCTCTTAAATCCGGCCAGGCATTCGGAGTCTTCGGATTCATGAGCACAGCGACGGTCGTAGCCTTGGGAAGGAGCGTGCGCAGCATTTCGAGCCGCTTGGCCGAGAGCAGGTTGATCAGGATGGAGACGCCCGTGGCATTGCCCCCCGGACGGGCAAGGCTTGCGATAAGCCCCGCTGCGACCGGGTCGCTTCCGAGCGTGAATACGATGGGTATTGTCGTCGTCGCCGCTTTGGCGGCCAGCGCAGCTGGCGTGCTGGCAGGCGTGAAGATCACCGCGACCTGACGCCGCGCCAGATCGGCGGCGAGCGCTGGCAGCCGGTCATAGCGTCCCTCCGCCCAGCGGTAGTCGATCGCCACGTTTTTCCCTTCGACAAAGCCGCTTTCCTTCAAGCCTACACGCATTGACACGAGCGTACGTGCGTCGTTGTCGCGGGACGATGCGCCGAGATAGCCAATCACGGGCACCTGCTGTGCGTGTGCAGCGAGCGGCAACGTCACTGACGCCGCAGCCCCGCCGAGCAGCGTGATGAAATTCCTTCGTCTCACTCGATCACCTCGTCGGCGCGGACCGCAAAGATCGGCGGCAGGTCGACGCCAATTGCATGTTGGCCATCGCGTCGCGGTTTGTGAGTGAATTTGGTCAGCTTCACAATTGATCGTACCATACCCGGGTCAGCGTTGGGCAGCGCTATCCCTTCAGGAAACGGATGATGCCGGAGAAGTCCACGCCGGGTTCGGAATTCTCGACGAATTGCTCGTAGACCGCGGCGGCGCCGGCGCCGAGCGGCGTGCGGGCATGGCTCGCCTTGGCGGCGGCCTGCGCGAGCTTCAAGTCCTTCAGCATCATCGCAGCGGTGAAGCCCGCTTGGTAGTCGCGGTTGGCGGGCGAGGTCGGCACCGGCCCGGGCACCGGGCAGTAGCTCGTCATCGACCAGCATTGGCCGGACGATTTCGAGGAAATGTCGAACAGCTTCTGCGCGTCAAGACCAAGCTTCTCGGCCAGCAGGAAGGCTTCGCGACACCACGATCATCGAAGCGCCGAGCACCATGTTGTTGCAGATCTTCGCCGCCTGCCCGTTGCCCGGCGCCGCCAGCGTGCACGATGGTCTTGCCCATCGCTTCGAGGATCGGCTGCGCTCGCGCGAAGGCCGCTTCCGTGCCGCCGACCATGAAGGTGAGCGTGGCGGCCTGCGCGCCCCGTCACGCCGCCCGAGACCGGCGCGTCGACCACGTCGAGCCCGCGTTCGGCCGCAGCCGCCGCGACCGCGCGCGCTGTCCGACGTCGATGGTCGAGCAGTCGATCAGCAACGTGCCGGTCGCGACCGCCGCCAGCACGCCGTCCGCCCCGAGATACACGTCGCGCACGTGCTCGCCCGCCGGCAGCATGGTGATGACCACTTCCGCCCCGGTACAGGCTTCCGCGGCCGAATGTGCTGCGGCGCCGCCGCTCGCGGCCAGGCTTTCGACCGCCGCCGCGGCGACGTCGAAGCCGCGCACCGTGTGCCCGGCCTTGACCAGGTTCTGCGCCATCGGCAGTCCCATGTTGCCGAGCCCGATGAATGCAATCGTGGCCATGGAGCGTCCCTCCTGCATTTGCCGCTATCGTAAAGTGAATTTCCCGGCGGTGAAATCCGGCCAAAAGCCGAAATCCGCCGGCGGTTTGCGTTTGGTGAAACGGGCGGCAATCAGTTCGGCTGCTCGCGCGCCGCCAGGATGGCCAGCACGATGTAGGTGGCGAGCAGAACGACTTCGACGCCCACGACGACCATGTTGCCGCCAAAGACCTGGGGAAACAGCAGTTCGACGGCCACCATCGAGATGACCGAGGTGAGCCAGATCACCGCGCCCCACGGCGCAGCGAGCCACAGGCCGACTGCCGCCACCAGGTCGATCACGCCGAAGAACGCGGTCGCCACCTGGTAGGGCGCCGGATACGACGTCGAAGCCCGCCATGCGGCGGCGCGCCGATGCCGCAGACCACTCGCCCAGTGATAGAGCCCCTTCAGCAGCGACAACCCGGCCATGACCCGCAGGAACACCAACAGCCAGTGCGCCCAGCGCGGCCCCTGCGCCTCGCGTTCTCCGGCCTGGACCGGCTCGAGCGTACGAACTCGGTCGTCGATTTCCCTCATGGCAGCTGCAAGCTCGTTCTCGACCGGCTCGAAGTGCTGCTCGACCTCGCGCGGATCGACCGCCTCCAGCGTCGCCGGCTGCCAGCGTGGCGCCTGGTCCTTGTCGACGATCACGGCCCTGATGCCCTCGTAGAGGTCGTGTCCGCGCATCACGCGCGACACGATGCGGAATTCGGTCCGTATGCACTGATCGAAATCGCACGATTTGCCAAGCCGCATCTGCCGGAGCGTCGATCTTCAGGCTGAGAGGCGACTTGGCGCGGATCGTCGCGGCAGTCTTGCCGGCAAAGTCCGCATGCGGCCCGCCGCCGCTGCGGTCCGGCTCGAGCGCCACCAGAATGTCCTCGACCCGGTCGCCGGCGAACAGTCGGTCGATCGCCGGGCGCTACGGCCGCGACCGGCGCCTCCCCGGCGCGGCTCGGCGAACGCACCGAGAATGGCATCGACCGGCACAGCGCCGCACAGCGCCTCGACCAGTTCCTGCAAACCGCGCTGTCGCGACCCGATGGGTTGCAATTCCCGCCGTCAGGCCGTCCGCGGCATTCGAGGCGCTCGCCGGTGAGCGCGCAATAGGTGCCAAGTTCGCCGGGCAGGCGCGGCGAGAAACCAGGTCGCTCCGATGTCGGGAAAAAAGCCGATGCCGACCTCCGGCATGGCAAAGCACGAACTTGTCGCCCGCCACGCGGTGCGAGCCGTGCACCGAGACGCCGACGCCGCCGCCCATCACGATGCCGTCGATCAGCGAGACGTAGGGCTTGCGGTAATGCTTGATCCGCGCATTGAGGGCGTATTCCTCGCGGAAGAAGCTCAGCGCTTCATCGTAGTGTCCGGCGCGCCCCAGATCGTAGAGGCTCCGCAGGTCGCCGCCGGCCGAGAACGCACGCCCGCCACGCGCGGTGAGGACGACGCGGGTCACGGCGCCGTCATCCTGCCCATTCGGCAAGCTTGGCGGCGAGCGCACGCACCATGCCGTGGCTTACCGCGTTGAGCGCCTGCGGCCGGTTGAGCGTCATGACTCCGGCCGCGCCGCGCCGCTCGAACAGGATGTCAGGCTCCGCGGTCATCGCCTCAGTTGGTCAGAAGATCGCGGCTGACGATGTGCCGCATGATCTCGTTGGTGCCTTCGAGGATCTGGTGCACCCGCAGGTCGCGCAGCACCCGCTCGATCGGATGGTCGCGCAGGTAGCCGTAGCCGCCGTGGAGTTGCAGGCAGCCGTTGACGACATCGAAGCCGGTGTCGGTGGCGAGCCGCTTGGCCTGCGCGCATAGGCGCGTCGCGAGCGGTCTCGCCGCGGTCGAGCGCGACCGCCGCGCGCCACAGCAGCAGCCGCGCCGCCTCGAGCTGCGGTGGCGTAGTCGGCGATGCGGAAGCCGAGCGCCTGGAAGTCGGCGAGCCGCGTGCCGAACTGCCGGCGCTCGTGCATGTAGGCGATGGTCCGGTCGAGGCAGAACTGCGCGCCGCCGAGCGAGCAGGCCGCGATGTTGAGCCGGCCGCCGTCGAGCGCACGCCATCGCGATCTTGAAGCCCTGCCCTTCGGCGCCGAGCGGTTCGCGGCCGGCACGCGGCAGCCTTCGAAGATCACCATGGCGGTCGGCTGCGACTTCCAGCCGAGCTTCTTCTCGGGCGCGCCGAACGACAGCCCGGGCGTGCCGTTCTCGACCACGAAGCACGAGATGCCGCGCGGCCCGCCCTCCCCGGTGCGCGCCATCACGAGTAGACGTCGGAGACGCCGCCGCCGGAGATGAACGCCTTGGTGCCGTCGAGCACGTAGTGGTCGCCCTCACGTACGCGCGCGGGTCTTGAGGCTCGCGGCGTCGGAGCCGCAGTCGGGCTCGGTCAGGCAGTAGCTCGCCGAAGCTGCTCGCATGGTGCAGAGCGCCGGCAGCTAGCGGCGGCGCTGCTCGTCGCTGCCATAGCTGTCGATCATCCATGCCACCATGTTGTGGATGGAGATGTAGGCGGCGGTCGAGGGACAGCCCTGCGCCAGTTCCTCGAAGATGATGGCGGCGTCGAGCCGCGAGAGCGCCGAACCGCCGACATCGGCGTCGACGTAGATGCCGGCGAAGCCGAGCGCAGCCGCCTGGCGCAGCGTCTCGACCGGGAAGATGCTCGTTCTCGTCCCACTCGCGCGCCTGCGGCATCATCTCGGTCCGGGCAAACGCACGCGCGGTGTCCTGGATCGCGCGCTGCATTTCGGTGAGGTCGAAATCCATCAGGTGCGGTCACGCGTCATCTCCGCACGACAGCGAGCGGGAAGTCCGGCACGGTGTCGGGCTTGGTCATCACCGGGTGCTGGCGGCCGCCGGTCAACTGCTTGACTCGCTCCGCCACGAACACGTCGAGCATCGAGGCGGTGATCTTGCCGGTGTTGAGCAGGTTGGCCTTGCCCTCGTACAGGCCCTCGACCACCGCCTTGGTGAAGGCGCCGTTCTGCCAGTCGTCGCGCTCGAGCGAGACCTGCTTGCCCTTCGACGATGCGAACACCACGACGCCGTTCTCCGCGGCGACGAAATCGTTGATGACGCCGTCGATATCGACATTGCCTCGCCGCAGCGCGCTGTCGGCCATCGCCGCTCCGGCGTGGCAGGTGTCGAGGAACAGCACCGCCTTGCCGGCCAGATTGCGCAGCGTGCGCCGGATGTCGTCCTGCGGTACGCCGCGCAACCGCACGCGATCGGGCGTGGCATTCGCCGGCAGGAACCAGTAGCCGTTCTGCTCGTCGGTCCAGCCGTGGCCGGCGAGGAACACGACGCCGACGTCGCGGCTGGTGACCTCCTTCTCGAGCCATTCCAGGCCTTCGGCGATGCGAATCGCGCGTGACCTCGCTGATCGCGCAACAGCCGGATCATCGACGTCGCCGTACAGCAGGCCGCGCTGCGCCTCGAGCGCGCGCGCGAAGTCCGTCGCATCCTTGGCGGCGTAGCGCGAGCTCCAGGCCGCGGTCGTTGTGCTTGCTGACGCCGACCACCAGCGCATAGAGCTTCGGCTTGAGCAGTTCATCGCCGCTTCGCCGCGCCGGCCCACTTCAGCTTGATGCGCGACGGCTCGCTCGCGAGACCGCCGGACCAGGCGATCAGCGACACTTCGACATCCTGCGGCGGCAGCGTGACCTTCGACTTCATCGGCCGGGCGGCGGCGATCGGCGCCGCGCTCCTGCTGCAGGCGGCCGTCGATGAGCACCTCGACCCGGTCGACCTTCGAGCCCTGACGGCGAGCGCAGCTCGTAGCCGATCGTGACCTCGCTGCGCGAGAACTGCGTACCCTCGACCGGGCTGGTGATGCGCAGCACCGGCGGCAGCGCGCTGAGCAGCGGCTTGGTGTCCTGCTTGCGCCTGCCGGCCTCGTTGGCGCGCTTGACCGCCTCGTCCTCGTCGAGCGTCTGCAGCACCAGCTGGACGATATCGGGCCGGTTGAAGCGTTCGCGGAAGCGCGAGGCCGGGAAGAAGTCGGCGGTCTGCTCCCAGCCGCGGTTGACGTGCCAGCCGATCAGGCTCCTCGGCGCCCGGCGAGGCCATGTAGTAGCCGGTCGGCGTCCAGGCGACCCAGCGCTTGTCCTCCTTGTGGACGAACAGCGTCAGCAGCTCCTGGCCATCGGACCAGCGATGCCAGCGGATGGTGCCGTCGCCGTAGGCGACAGCCGCCAGTTCGCCGTCGCGCGCGAGGTTGACGCCCCAAGCGGTGCCCGGAACATCCAGGCGCCAACGTTGAGTACCGTCGGCGGTAAACGAACGCAGCGACCAATCGGCCCCAAGCAGGAAGCCACTGTCATCGGGCCGGATTGCCAGGCTGTGTGCGGCTTCAAATGTGGCAAGCGGCACCGGCTTGTCGTTCAGCTTCGGCTCGGTGTTATGTAGCCAGTCGGTGATTTGCAGCCCCGTCACCTTCGCGGTCGCCATGTCCGCCAACGGCTCGGGGGCGTCCTGCAGCGTGCCCGCCGTCAGATCAAACAGCAGCGGTTCGGACGCTGACACCTCAAGCCCGAACCGCAGCCGCGAACCATCCGCCGAGAACGTGAAGTTCTCCTCCAACTTCTGGCGCATGTCGGGGATCGGCGGCAGACCGATCGTCGTCATCGTACCGTCCGCCGGATTGATCCGGCCATACGCCGGCCCTGCCGCCGCGTAATAGACCGAGTCGCCACAGGGTATCATGTGGAGCAGAGTGTTGTCCGCGACCGCGATTTCGGTCACCTGGCGGCCATCCGGATCCCAGATCCTTATCGGGTACTGCCATTCGCCATCGACCAGCCGTCGATAGCTCCCACCGCCCAAAAGATACTTGCCGTCCGGCGACCAGGACACCGCAAGCAGACTGCCGATCTCGATACCGGAATTGTCCGCGACCGCGATCCGCTGAAGCGTTCTTGCGTCGAAGATTTCGACGGTGGCCGTATCTTCGTAGCCGACTGCAACCCGCTTTCCGGTTGGATCGACGGAGATCGAGTGCGGCCGCTGACCGCCTGGGGTCTTCACCTTGTGGGTGCGCTTGTAATTGCGGCTGTAGTGCCGAATGTACCCGTCATACGCCACCGCGTAGAGCGTGTCGTCCGGACCGAACGTCAGGCCGCGGCTGCGCTCGGCATAGTCGCGGTCCGCCAGCAGCACTTTGCCGGTTCGGTAATCGATGATGCGGACGCCGTTCTTGCCGTCGAGCGACGCGGCAACCTTGGTCCCGTCGGAGGTGAATGCCAGATAATGGATGACCTCGTCGGACAGGGGAAATCGACGCAGCGCACCGTCGGTTGCGCTGTCGAACAGATAAACGCCTCTCTCGCTATCATTGAAATAGGAGTCGAACCCGCCCCGCAGCGATCCGCTTGCCATCCGGCGAGATCGCTACCGCGTAGATTTTGCCGCGGTCGCCGGGGCCGACCGGCGTCCGGTAGGTTCGGATGAGCTTACCTTCTGGCAGCGACCACGTGCGCACGGTCTTGTCTTCGCTGCCGGTCACGAGCGTCTTGCATTCACGGTCGATCCCGAGGCGGTAAATGACCGCCGTATGCATGCTGGTATCGATACCCAGCACCGGGTTTGGACTCGGGCAGTACCTGACCGCCTCGGCCAACGCGGGCGTCACCTTGCCGTCGACTGCCGCCTTGTAGCAGCCGGCGTCGCTCAGTCGTTGCTGCAGCGACCGGATCTCGTCCTCGCCCAACAACGCCAAGTCCTGGGCGGCCGCAGGCTGCGCCGCCAGACAAGACGTCAGAAACACCGAGACGACGAGGGCTCGAACGCTCATTGCCTGCTCCAGGGGGGCGGCGACAATCTGCACCAAAGCCATTTTTTGAGGAAAGGCAACCTATTCCGCCGGTAGCGGCTCTGAACGAGACCAGCTAAAAAGAGGCCGACATTGGAGTAGCATTATGGCGATCAAGTACGGCCGCCCGATCGAAGTCCGTCTCGACCCTCCGGCGCAGCCGGCCCCGGCCGCGACCCGGCTGGATCTCGCCACCCGCCCGCGCCGGAACCGCAAGGCCGAATGGGCCCGTCGCCTGGTCCGGGAGAACGTTCTGACCACCGACGACTTGATCTGGCCGCTGTTCCTGGTCGATGGCGCCAAGGTCCGCGTGCCGGTTCCGTCGATGCCCGGCGTGGAGCGGCTTTCGATCGATGAGGCGGTGCGGGAAGCCGAGCGGGCTGCACGCTTGAGCATCCCTTGCATCGCGCTTTTTCCGTATACCGATCCGGAATTAAGGGACGACGCGGGCACGGAGGCGCTCAATCCCGAGAAATCTGGTGTGCCGGACGATCCGGGCGATCAAGCGCGAGGTTCCGCAACTCGGCATCCTCTGCGACGTGGCGCTCGATCCCTACACCAGCCACGGCCATGACGGCCTGATCCGCGATGGCGAGATTCTGAACGACGAAACCGTTGAAGTGCTGGTGCGCCAGGCGCTGGTCGAGGCCGAGGCGGGGTGCGACATTATCGCGCCGTCCGACATGATGGACGGCCGGGTCGGCGCGATCCGCACCGGGCTCGACGCCGCCGGGCGGACCGACGTGTCGATCATGGCCTATGCGGCGAAGTATGCCTCGGCATTCTATGGCCCGTTCCGCGACGCCGTCGGCTCAGCCGCAACGCTCACCGGCGACAAGCGCACCTACCAGATGGACCCGGGCAACTCGGATGAGGCACTGCGTGAGGTCGAGCTCGACCTCGCGGAGGGCGCCGACATGATCATGGTGAAGCCGGGCATGCCCTATCTCGACATCCTGCGCCGGGTCAGCGACACGTTCGGCATGCCGACCTTCGCCTATCAGGTGTCGGGCGAATACGCGATGATCATGGCGGCGGCGCAGAACGGCTGGCTCGACGGCGACAAGGCGATGATGGAGAGCCTGATCGCCTTCAAGCGCGCGGGCGCCGCCGGCGTACTCAGCTATTTCGCTCCACGCGTCGCGGCGAAGCTGCAGGCCGGCGCCTGACGCCGGCGCTGGCGCGCTAATGGACATCGTCGATTGTCAGGTTCACGTCTGGCCAGCCGAGCGGCCGGACCGCATGTTCCTGCGCGACGGCCAGGGCCGCGAGAACGCGCCCTACACCTGCGAGCAACTGCTTTCCGACATGGCGCGCGCCGGTGTCACGCGCGCCGTGCTGGTGCCGCCGTCGATCGAAGGCGACCGCAACGACTATGCGCTCAATGCGGCGCAGCGCTATCCCGACCGCTTCGCCGTCATGGGCCGCTTTCCGCTTCTGACCGGTAATGGCCGCAACCTGTTCGAAGGCTGGCGCGAGCAGCCCGGCATGCTCGGGATACGGCTGACCTTCCATCGCGATCATGATCGGACATGGTTGACGGACGGCACCGCCGACTGGTTCTGGCCCGAGGCCGAGCGCCACGGCGTGCCGGTGATGGTACATGCGCCGGAATGCCTGCCCGCGATCGGCGAGATCGCCGCGCGTCATCCGGGGCTGACGCTCATCGTCGACCATTTGGGCTTCGCGCGCGCCACCATGGACCACATGGCGCGGCCAGCCGCCGAGCGCATGGCGGCGCTGGCGCGTTATCCCAACGTCTTTGTAAAGGTCTCCGCGCTGCCCTGCTTTTCGAGCGAGCCCTATCCGTTTCGCAATCTCACCGAGCCGTTGCGGCGGGTGATCGAGGCGTTTGGGCCGCGCCGCTCGTTCTGGGGCAGTGACATTACGCGCGTGCCGAAGAACTGCAGCTATCGGCAGACCGTCACCCATTTCACCGAGACGCTCGACTTTCTTTCCGAGGACGATCTCGCCTGGATCATGGGCCGCGGGCTCGCCGAATGCCTGCGCTGGCCGGCTGCACAAAGTCAGGCGACCGAAGCGGCTGCGGCTGCCGCTGACCAATAGCGCTCAGCCGGCCGGCTCGGCACCCATCTCGGCGACGACGCGGCGCAATGCTGCGATCAGGTCCTTGCTGTGAACGAGGTGAGCCTCCTCGCTGTCGAGGATCTTGCTGAAGCCCCGTTTCTTCAACGCCACGATGTCGACGCGGTCCCGCAGTACCTCGGCGCCCGCGCAATCGCAGACGATGTCGATCAGCCGGTCGAGCGCATGCAGGCGGCCTAGCAGGTAGTCGTTCTCCCGATAGGCGCGCGAGAAGAACGCCGCGAAGTGCCCGAGCCCGATGCCTTTCAGGCTGCCGATGCCGTCGAAGCCGCGGAGCGCGTGGACGTCCTGCGGACTGATGCGGTCGACCAGGATTTCATTGAGCTCGCCCATTTCGCGGCCGGTGGTGACCGGAAACGTCAGCACGTCCCAGAACGGAAATCCCAGATAGTTGATCATGACTTCCCGGCGCGCCTGCGCATGCCAGATCGCCGGATCGAGGCTGGCGAGCAGTTCGTCGAGATCGTCGGTGCTGGCATCGAGGTCGATCTCGGACGCCAGCATCTCGATTAGCCGGTCAAGCTGCGCGGCGTTGCACTCTACGAAGTGCTCGGCATAAGCGTGCAGGTTCTTGATCTCGCCGGCCGACGGCTCGGCCGGGAAGATTTCCGCCACCAGCGCCTTTACGTTCGCACTGTAGAAATCAGGTGCCTCGCGCCGCCGAAGCTTTTCGAGATGACGGTAGAAGTCGCCCTTGAGCCGGTCGACGACGCGCGGGTCAAGCGCGCCGAATTCGTCCTGACCGAGCAGTTCGTAGAGCCGGTTCTGGCCCTCGATCAGAAAGTGCAGGCGGCGCTCGCGATACTTGACGTCGAAGGCGAGCAGGTAGCGCACCCACTCGGGCAGGTGCGCCGTATCCTGCGGCTCGAACTCGAGCGCGGCGCTGTCGGCGCGCTGGTAGACGATGCCCTTGTGCACCGCCCAGGCGTCGATGATCTCGGCGACCACACGCGCCAGCGGCGAATGGGTGGCAGCACCTCGCAGACCGACGATCAGTTGCGCGCCGAAGGCGCGGACCGACGCGAGCTTGAGTCGTACGTAGGACTGGTAGGCGAACCCCGCGTCATGCGCGACGTGGTCGTTCACCTGTTCGCGCCAGGTGCGCAGCTCGGCGGTCGTCATCGTCCGGTCGAAGTCGCTGGTGATGACCTTTTCGACCAGCTCGCTGACATGCGGACGGGCGCTGTCGATGATCGCGCGTAGCCGCCGGACCCGATCGTTGAATTCCAGCACCCAGCCAAGCTCGTCGGTGACCGGCTGTGTGCTCGGAATATCGGAGAGCGCGCCGCGCAAGGTGGCGAAGAAGCCCGGGACCTTGAGCCGGCGGGACGCGACCGGCGGCGCCGGATGGGGATCGATATAGACCAAGCGACGGTCCACCTCACGATACGCCGGGCGGCCGTGGATCGCGGAGATCGCCTGCTGGAACGGGCGATTGTTGAGCACCGAGCCGTCGATGAACGATACCGCGGCCGGATCGATGCCGGCCTGCAGGTGCTTGGGAAACTCCTTGGCGAGGAATTGCGCCCGGCGCGGCCAGGTGCCCAGCCGCTGCGCCACTACCTCGTCCATTTCGACCACGCGCGCCGGCGGGAATGCGCCGGGAAACGAGGAGGTGGCCCGGGCCGCGAACGCCAGGCCGGGCGCATTGTCGAGCCCGAAGTCGGTTTCGACTTCGCCGCTCGGATGCCGGCGATAGGCGAACCGCAGGATGTGGTGATGATCGAGCTCGTGGATCAGCGGCGGGTCGTGGATCTCCACGAGCTGGTAGTAGCCGTGATAGTCGGTCACGGTGACGAAGAGGTCGAGCGCATGGCCCGACGGCAAGAGCGAGGACTGGTTCGGTTCGCGCGGCTCCATCATGGTGACCGCGTCATACATCAGCGCCGCCATCACCCGGCCGTCGAGCGGCGGCTTGAACCAGCGCGAGCGCACGAACAAAGAAAGCTTACGCCGCACCTCCAGGTCCTGGAACAGACTGAACTTGCCGGACTTGGCGGCGCCCCAGATGAACGGACGCAGGAACCACTTGCTCAAATTGCCTGCGCGCGCGTCGGGCGCCAGCAGGACGGCGACGTCGGCATTGTCGAGCCACAGGTCGCGCAACACCTCCATCGACAGGTCATGTGCCAGCGCGCGCGCCAGCATCGCGCCGTTGATGCCGCCGGCCGACGCGCCGGCGACGATGTCGACGATCGACCCGCAGTTCGACGCGATGACCGATTTCGCGCAGCAGCTCGAAATAGACCTCCTCGGTATCGTCGCCAGTGCCTTGGCCGGGCCCCGCGCGATCTGTCGTTTCAAAGAACGCGGCGCGGGCGCGTACGGCGCGGTCCGGGATGGCGTGCAGCGCGCTCGAGGCGCGCAGCAGCTTGAGGATTTCCTTGGTGACGCCGTGCATATAGACGGCGAGCGAAACGCCGCCGAAGCAGACCAGCGCAATCCGCAGTTCCTTCTCGCGCACGACCCTGCCCCTTTCGGGTGATTCACGCCGTTTCCGCGATCATGGAGAGGGAACGCGGAAAGCGGAAGTGGGCTCTGGCCGCGCGCTCCGTCACCCTCTCTCCTTGCGGGAGAGGGTGGCGAACATCGAGCGCAGCGAAGATGTGAGCCGGGTGAGCGACTGTCTTGTTAGTCAAGCGTTTTGCCAAGGTGTGCTGTCCCGGATCATGGCGTTGAGGATTGTGAGGAGCTTTCGCATGACGGCGGTGATGGCGAGCTTCTTGGCTTTTCCTGCGGAGACGAGACGTTGGTAGAAGGCTGCGAGCACCGAATTGTGCCGACTGGCGACCAGGGCGGCCATATAGAGGGCGCTTCGCACCTTGGCGCGTCCTCCCCAGGTGGTGCGTTTGCCGCGCATGGCGCCGCTGTCGCGATTGAGCGGAGCCACTCCGACGAGGGCGGCGATCTGCTTGCGGTCGAGGTGTCCGAGTTCGGGCAGGTCGGCGATCAGGGTGCGGGCGACGACGTTGCCGATGCCCGGGACCGAGCGCAGCAGTTCGTCGCGCTCGCGCCAGGCGGGCGTGCCGCGGATGCCGTCGCCGATCTCGCGTTCGATCTCGCTGAGCTCCTTCTGCAGTGCCGCCAGGACGCGTTCGACGCCCTTGACCAGGCGCCGGCTGGTCAACTGCCCCCTGCGATTGCGCTCGGCCGTCATCATCTCGATGATTTGCCGCCGGCGTGCGACCAGTTCGCCGAGCGCGCGAGCCTGCGCGTCGGGCACCGGCCGTGGCTCGGGCCGCACCTGCTCGGCGAAGCGGGCGATGACTTTGGCATCGAGCGCATCGGTCTTGGCAAGCTGGCCGGTGGCGCGCGCGAAGTCGCGGATTTGCCGGGGGTTGACGACCGCCAGCGGCATCCCGGCGGCCGCCAGAGCCGCCGCCACCGTCAACTCGAACCCGCCGGTGGCTTCCAGCACCACCAAACGCGGATCGAGCGCGCCGAGACGCTCGACCAGCGCGGCCAAGCCGACGCCGTCGCGCGCAACCGCGAAGGCTTCGTCCGAAGGCCGCACGTGAACGTCCAGCCGATCCTTCGAAACGTCGATGCCGATGAATGTCTGTTCCATGACCCGTCCTTGCAAATGCGGTCTCGCACGGCGGACCAAGCGACTGTTCGGGTTCGTTGGAACTGCGGACGGGGAGCCTCGCTCACCCACGGTCTCGAGGACCAAAGGGGTATCGGTCTCCCGCCCGCACCCGCCATCAAAACAATACGCCCGACGGCGATTCGGACAGATACAAGGGGTATCGTCGCCGTCAAGTGAGCCCCTCACCCGCCTCGTTCGCTACGCTCCCTCGGCACCCTCTCCCGCAAGGGGAGAGGGTTTCGAATGCGCGGCTCGCTTCGTGACGATCTCCCCGAACGGAGCGTGGCCACAGTCGCCGTCGGCGATTACTCGATCGCGGCCTGGGTCTCAATCCGCACCGGCGCATAGCCGTCCGCGGCCAGCGCCAGCATGATCTCCTCGGCGTGCGCCCGGTCGCGGGTCTCCACCGTGACGTCGAGCTTGGCGCCTTTCGCCGGGACGTCGAGGAAGAGCCGCCGGTGGTCGACTTCCAGGATGTTGACGCCGAGCTGCCCGAGGCGGGTGGCGATCTGCCCGAGCACGCCGGGCCGGTCCGGGATCGCCAGGCGAAACGAGACGATGCGGTCCTCGCGCTCCAGTTCGCGCACCATGACGGAGGCGAGAATGCGCGGATCGATGTTGCCGCCGCACAGGATCAGGCCGACCTTGCGGCCGACGAACAGGCTGGGCTTGACCAGCATGGCCGCGAGCCCGGCGGCTCCTGCCCCTTCCGCCATTGCCTTCTGGAGCGTCAGGAACGCGTATACGGCACGCTCCAGGTGCGCCTCGTCGACCAGCACGATCTCGGCAACCAGATCGCGCACCACCGGCAGCGTGAGCTTGCCGACATTCTTGACCGCGATGCCTTCCGCCAGCGTCGGACCGCCGAGCGGCAGATGCGCGCCATGCAGCGCGTTCCAGAACGAGGGATAGAGCGTCGCCTCGGCGCCGACAACTTCGATGGCAGGCCGTATGGCGCGCGCCGCGATCGCGTTGCCCGCAATCAGTCCACCACCCCCGATCGGGATGACGAGCGTATCGAGGTCGGGCACCTCCTCGAGCATTTCGAGCGCGATGGTGCCCTGACCGGCAATCACCCGCACGTCGTCGTAGGGATGCACGAAGGTGAGGCCGCGCTCTCGGGCAATCGCTTCGGCCCGCACCTGCGCTTCCGAGATGGTCTCGCCATCGAGCACCACTTCGGCGCCATAGGTCCTCGTCGCCTCGACCTTCACGAACGGGGTGGTCACCGGCATCACGATGGTGGCGGGGATTCCGAGGCGCTGGGCATGGTAGGCGACAGCCTGTGCGTGGTTGCCCGCCGACATCGCGATCACGCCGCGGGCCCGCTCCGATGGCGAGAGCGAGGCCAGCTTGTTGAGCGCACCCCGCTCCTTGAACGAATTGGTGACCTGGAGGTTCTCGTATTTGACGAACACCTCCGCGCCAGTCAGCGCCGAGAGTTTGGGCGCCGGCAGCATGGGGGTCCGCAGCACGTGGCCGGCAATGACGCGGCGTGCGGCCTCGATGTCGGAGAGTGTCACCGTCACCCCGCGCCTCCGGTATTAGATTGCATCGGAGCGAGCCATGAACTCAGAGCCCACGCTCCCCTGGAGCGGAGGGTCGCGACCCCGGCCTTGAGCCGGGGAGCGGGGTGGGGCGAACCTTTGCGCAAACAAGTTCACCCCACCCCGCCGCCTCACGCAGGCAAGTTTACGCAGGCTGCGTAAACTTGCCTGCGGCGCTCGACGTCGACCCTCCCCCTCCAGGGGAGGGTGAAGCAAGATGGAGCGCCCCGTCGTTGGAGATTCCATTCGTCGAACTCCGCTCGGTGCAGGGCAAGGCCCGCGGGCCTCGTGCCACTTGCGCGAAATCAG
>CAWJKL010000016.1:0-350791 GCA_963843475.1 uncultured Alphaproteobacteria bacterium
ATGGCCCCCGCCTGGCAAGAGATCATTTGGCGCGCCGCACAGAGGTCGCTTGCAGTCATGTGTCCGGCCTGTTGATGCAGCCCGGATGGACTGCTGGCCCTGATGGAGTCCGCGAACCGAGGCCTCATCATTCGAACGGGATCGATGTCCCAGTGAAGCGTCAGGCTTCTCTCGGTTGCGTCGGATCGACCGACTGTGCCATCACGCGTCATTGCTCTCTCGCAAGCTCCAGAGCTGGCTGCGGCAGCCTAGGCCGCCGCGGCCATGCGCTGGTAATTCTCCTGCCGGTGCATCACCGCCCAGGCGATGCGCGCCGTCTTGTTCGCCAGCGCCACCGCCACGACCAGGCTCGGCCGTCGCCGGCGCAGCCCGATCACCCACGGATCGGCATTGGTCGCCTTCGAGCGTAGCAGATTGGCGCTGGCGCCGTTGATCAGCAGCCGTCGCAAATATTGGTTGCCGCGCTTGGATATCCCGCCCAGCCGGGTTTTGCCGCCGGTCGAATTCTGCCGCGGCACAAGACCCAGCCACGCCGCGAATTCACGCCCACTGCGGAACGCCGCTCGGCTCCACGACCGTCGCGGCGATGGCGGTGGCGATAATCGGCCCGATGCCGGGGATCGTCGCCAAGCGCTGGCTGACAGGGTTGCTCTTGTGCCAGGCCATCAGCTGCTTCTCCAGCGCCGCAACTGCCGCCTCGAGCTGCTCAATCTGAGCGGCCAGCACTTGCAGCACCTGGCGCGCCAGATCCGGCAGACGCGCGTCGCTCCTCATCGCGGACGATGGCGATCAGCTCGCCAACATTGCGTAAGCCCTGCGGGGCGATCACTCCGAACTCAGCAAGATGCGCGCGCAGAGCATTCACCAGCATCGTGCGCTGGCGCACCAGCCGCTCTCGACCACGGTGCAGCAGCAGAGCGGCTTGCTGTTCAGCCGTCTTGACCGGAACGAAGCGCATCGTCGGCCGCACAACCGCCTCGCAGATCGCTTCCGCATCCGCAGCGTCGTTCTTGTTCCGCTTGACGTAGGCCTTCACGTATTGCGCCGGCATCAGCCGCACCTCATGGCCCAGCGCACGCAACTCCCGCGCCCAGTAGTGCGACGTCGCACATGCCTCCATCCCCACCAGGCAGCGCGGTAGTCGACTGAAGAACGCCAGCAGCTGTGCCCGCCGAAGCTGCTTGCGCAGAACGGTCGCGCCCTCCGCATCGACCCCGTGCACCTGAAAAACATGCTTCGCCAAATCTAAGTCCGATCGTTGTAATCTGCCCATGGATGGCTCCCTGTTTGCTGTTGATTCTCCATCAGACCAGCAGTTTGGCACCTAGATGCCGCAAGGGGGCCATCCACCCCATCACTCGATCACCTCGTCGGCGCGGGCGAGCAGCGTCGGCGGAACGGTGAGGCCGAGCGCTGCGCGCGTCTTGAGGTTGATGACCAGCTCGAACTTGGTCGATTGCACGACCGGCAGGTCGGCCGGCTTCGCACCCTTGAGAATGCGGCCCACGTACACACCAGCCTGACGATGCGCGTCCGCCAGGCTTGCTCCGTAACTGATCAAACCGCCGACTTCAGGAAATAACCGTGACCCATGTATCGTGGGGAGTGCATGACGAGTCGCGAGATGGGCCAATTGGACGCGCCTGCTGGTAAAAAATGGGCCGCTGCTGATGAAGAGCGCATCGGGCCGCTCGCCCGAGATTTTTAAAAAGGCGGCGTCAATTTCGCGACTGGTACTCGCGTTATAGACCTGGATTTGCAGGCGCATGGTGCGGGCAGCAGTTTCGACGTCTCGCAAATTGGCGGCCGCAATCGCTACTTCGGCCGGGTTGAGGAAAACCGCCACACGAGTGGCTCCGGGCACCAGTTCGCGCAGGAGTTCCAACCGCTTTGCCGCCAACTCCGCGGCGAAGAAATTGACACCGGTCATGTTGCCGCCTGGCCGGGCGAGGCTCGTGACCAGACCCAGCCGGACTGGGTCTTCGGCGACCATGAAGACGACAGGAATGGACGTCGCCACCTTGCCCATGGCTTCCGACGAGGGACCGCCGCTTGTGGCAATCACGTTTACCCGCCGGCGAACGAGTTCCGCTGCCAATGTGGGCAATCGGTCAATTTGATGCTCGGCCCATCGGTATTCGACCGCAACGTTCTCGCCCTCGACAAAGCCGTTGTCTTTTAGCCCTTGGCGAAACCCGCGGTAAAAATCCGCAATCGCCTCATGCGTCTGGCTGCTGAGAAAGCCGATCACCGGCATCGACGGCTGCTGCGCGCGGGCCGCGAGCGGCCAAGCCGCCGCGACTCCTCCAACGAGACCGAGAAACTGCCGGCGCCGCATTGGTGCCTCCGACGGTGAGGCGAGAGGATAGAGGCGATAGCGCCGGAAATCGAGGCTCGAAAACGCCGCGGGCTGGACCCCGGCCGGTGACGTGACCGGCGAACCGGGCGGCGTCTGGGAACGAAATGCAACGATCGGCTGTTGGGGTTCCAAGGAAGAGGCCACTTGCGAGACTTGTCACCCATGTACAGAAAGCCCATCACGATGGCGACGCTAGCCGCCGCCGCTTCGTATTTGGCCTATCGATATTGGACGACCTATCCGAGCCTGATTCCAGGTCCTGCAGCGGTTCGGGAGATCGATCGAACAGCTCGGCGCCAAGGCATCTCGACGCACGCCGCGTACCGCACATGGGCCGAACGGCGACTTGGGTACACTCGCTACCGTGGTATGCTCCGCAATTCAGAACAGTAGCGCGGCTGCTTTGGCGCGTAGGCTGGAAGGCGGTTGGCGGAACCAATCTGACCGAGCGGTGTTTCGCGCTCGGATGTCAGATCGAGGCCGTCAAGCGGCATCCCGACCCGGCATGCGCCGCCGCGGTGGGGCTTTTGCTATTGTCCGTTCCGAAGCCGCTCTACAGGGAACGGGCTATCTCCGGCGTGGACGTCGCCCGACCAGCTCGGATGACGCAGCGTAGCGCCGAGGTGACCACAGCGAGTGCAGCGAGCGCGATGGCGCAGCACGTCGGACGATGCGTGCTCACCCCAGCGGATGATCAGCGGCGCGAACGGCCACGGTGCCGAATGCGTGCAGCCGAACTAGGCGCAGCACACCCACACCCAGCACGAGCTGCTGCGCAACTGTGCGAGCGTCGGAACGGGACCGATGTAAAGACTACGGGGCATCCGCCGATTGCAGGACGATTCGCCTGCCGGGGACCAGCCGCTAGGGATTGTGGGCAAGGGGCCGCCTGACACGAACGGGATGTTAGGGTCTCACTCGATCACCTCGTCGGCGCGGGCGAGCAGCATCGGGGGCACTGACAGACTTAGTCCTTTTGCCGTCTTCAGATTGATCGACAACTCGTACCGGGTAGGCGCCTGCACCGGCAGATCGGCCGGCTTCTCGCCCCGCAATATGCGATCGACATAGCCGGCAGCCTGCCGATACTGGACCAGCAGGTCGGGCCCGTAGGGGCCCGAATCCAAATCCAGGGCACGGGTAGGGTAGCGTTGGGGGAGATTATCCAGTCTGCATCCAATTGATTCGAATCGAGCGTGCCGGCTTTGGCGCGGACCGCCACGTCGCGCGCGATTCCCGACAGGGCTTCCAGCGCAAAATATACTGCCCCGCCATAACTAGGGTCCGTTTGGTATCCAGCGAGGCAGCCCTTGAGATTAGTCTTGGCGCGCACGACCGAAATATCTCATAATGGACGTTACCTGACACTCGACGTAGCCAGATGTCACTCATCGGGCCGGCTTTGAAAATCTGCTGAGTTCGGGATATTCAAGCGCAAAATTGAAACATCGGTCATTTGAATTGATATGGATGAAGTGTTTATCGCGCAACGGCCGGTCTGAACTTGCTTGATCAAGAAGCCTTGTGTCCGCCATGAACATCCACGCCTTTGGGCGCCACGTATTTCGCTCTGCGGATGCTTGTGGGATCGGCGCGCTCGACGCCAGCCACGGCGCCGCCCTTGATGGTGACGCGCTCCATGTAGCGGCGCTGCGGATAATAGTCGTGAATAGCGTAATGCTGCACCGAGCGATTGTCCCATATCGCGATGGTGTGTGGTTGCCAGTGGTGCCGAAACTGATATTCGGGGATCAATGCCTGATGGAACAGCGTGTCGAGCAATGCGCGGCTTTCGCGCTCCTCCATTCCGTCGATTGCATATTGTGAACTGCGGATTGACGAACAGCACCTTGCGGCCCGACACCGGATGAACGCGCACGACTGGATGAAGCTGCGGCGGGTACTGGAGTTCGAAGTGCTTGCAGTTTCCTACGCTCGTCGATGCCCTTGCCGAACAGGGGGCGAAACGGCTTCATGTCGTGTATGGCATACAACCCCGAAATGTACTGCTGCACGCGGTCGCTCAGGCCGTCGTAGGCTGCCGACATGCTAGCGAACATGGTGTCGCCGCCGACGGCAGGCACCTCGTCGGTGGCGCGCAGCATGGTCGCCATCGGCGGCTCGGCGCGAAACGTCTCGTCGGAATGCCACACGTCGGTGCCGAACGGCGGAGTGGTCTCGTCGTTCCGGAACTTGATCAGCTCCGGCGCGTTCTTGCCTTCGTTCGGCGCGAACGGATGCACGGTCAGCTCGCCGAACCTGCGGCCGAACGCCATCAACTGGTCCGAGGTGATGTCCTGGTCGCGGAAGATGATCAGTTCGTTCTCGACCAGCGCCGATTTCGATCGCGGCAAACTGCATTTCGGACAGCGGCTGACGCAGGTCCACGCCGCGAGATCTCGGCGCCGAGATTGACGCCGGTCCGACGGATGGTGATGCCGGCACGCTCCGACAGAGACCGGCCGTGCAACGCTGGGATTGACACGCTCGTTCATGACGCCGCCTCCGTAAGTTTGGCCGGATTATCCGCCCACTGGGATGGGCCAGCGCAACGGTCCGGCCATTGCCGGTAAAGCCTTTTTTGGCAAGCTTTGCGGGCAAGATCGCGCGTCAAGAAGCACGCCGGGACAAGGGAGGAAGCCATGAGATGAGGACAAGGGCGGGCGTAGCTCGTGGCTGACCCTCGTGGCGCTGCTGTCGCGCCCATCCGGCATTTCGCATCGGCGCAGCCGATCGAGCTGAAGCTCGCCTATTTCGTCGGCGATCAGCATGCCATGTCGCAATGGCTGATCAAATGGGCGGACAAGCCTGGAAAAGGATTCCGGCGGGCGCATCGTGGTCAAGCGCTTCCCGGGCTCGCAGATGGGTCCGATGCAGCAGCACTACGACCTCGCGCGCACCGGCCAGGCCGACGTGTCCTGGTTCCTGCACGGCGCAACGCCGGGGCGTTTCCCGCTCACGGAGATTTCGCACCTGCCGTATCTGGTCGGCAGCGCCGAGATCGGCACCAAGGTGCTCAACGATCCGGAGCTGCGCGCAAAATACCTCGATGCGGAGCACCGCGGCGTGAAGGTGCTGCTGCTGCTGACGCACCAGCCCGGCAATGTGCACACCACCAAGAAGCCGATCCGCACCACCGACGACATGAAGGGCACGCGGCTGCGGTTTGCCTCGCCGACCATCCGCGAATTCGTCGCTGCGCTCGGCGGCACGCCGGTCGGCGTGGTGGCGACCGAGCAGGTCGAGCAACTGCAGAAGGGCTCGATCGACGGCACGTTCATCGACTACGGCGGCGCCGGCATCGCGTTCAAGATGGGCGGCCTCTTGAAGTATTCGACCGAGATGTATTCCTACATTTCGAGCTTCGCCGTGGTGATGAACCAGGACTTCTGGAACAAGCTGCCGCCCGACCTGCAGGCGCTGGTGACCAAGTCGATGACCGGCGTGGAGAAGGAGGTCGGCGAGGCGTGGGACGGGCTCGACACGGTCGGCAAGAAGCTCCTGGTCGACGGCGGCGCCGAGGCGATCAAGCTGTCGCCTGAGGAGAACGCCAAGTTCCGCAAGATCGGCGGCGAGGTGTCGGAGAAGCACCTCAAGGACCTCGAGGCCAAGGGCAGTTCCGGCGCGCGCGATCTACGCCAGCATGAAGGCGCTGGCGGAGAAGCACGCGAAGACGTCGAAGAATTTCTGGAATTAGACATCGCTTCGCTGAGATTTTTGAGATGCCGGACGTCACCGAGCGGTCCGCTACGTCGCTTCTCCGGTCTGTGTGCCAGCCGTCCACGTCTGTCAGACACGAGAGGGGACGCGGGCGCCCGGCTTGCAGGCAACCGTGACCGTGGCGAAGGCATCACCCGAGATGCTCCCGTGAAGCGCTGGCGCGAACGGTGCTCGCTCGTCTGCGGCGTGATGGCCGCGGTGTTTCTCGCGGCGATGATGCTGATCACGGTGGCCGATGTCACGCTGCGCGCCGTGCTGAACCTGCCGATCCGCGGCGTCTACGAGCTGGTCGAGCTTTTTCTCGTCGCGACGTTCTTTCTCGCGCTGCCGTGCGTGTTCCTGCGCGACGAGAATATCGTCGTCAATGCCATCGACGACGTTGCGCCGCGGCTCGTGCCCGCGCTCAAGCGGGCTGCGGCGCTGCTGGCGGTCGTCATCCTCGCGGTGATGGCCTGGCAAGGGCTGATCGCGGCGCGCGACAGCCTCGAATTCAACGACGTCACGGCGGACCTGGCGCTGCCGAAGTTCTGGCACTGGCTGGCGCTGCTGATCGGCGTGATCCCGGCCGCCGCGGCGCTCGCCATGGCGCTTCTCGCGCGGGGACGCGCGATGAGCATCACGGCGATCGGCGGGCTCGGCATCGCGCTCCTGCTGGTGCTGATCTTCCTGCGCGTGCCGATCGCGGTTGCGCTCGCAACCTCCGGCCTGATCGGTTACGCCGCGATCGACGGCTGGCCGCGGGCGCTGACCATGTTCGGCTCGGTGCCCTATACGCTCGCCAGCGCCTATTCGCTGTCGGTCATTCCGCTGTTCATCCTGATGGGCACGGTCGCCGCGCGCGGCAACATGGCGACCGAGCTGTTCCAGGCCTGCAACGCGGTGTTCTCCGGCGTCCGCGGCGCGCTGGCGAACGCCACGATCGGCGCCTGTGCGCTGTTCGGCGCGATCTGCGGCTCCTCGATCGCGACCGCGGCGACGTTCTCGCGGGTCGCGATCCCGGAGATGCAGCGGCACGGCTACAACCCGGCCTTTGCGGCGGGCGCCGTGGCGTCGGCCGGCACGCTCGACGTGCTGATTCCGCCCTCGGTGCTGATCGCGATCTATGCGATCGTCGCCGAGCAGTCGCTGATCAAGCTCTATGCGGCGGCGTTCATCCCGGGCTTCGTGCTCGCTGGCCTCTATGTCGTGGCGGTGTGGATCGTCGCCGCCATCAGGCCGCAGTGGATCCCGCGGGTCGAGCCGATGCCGCTGCGCGTGCGACTGCGCGCCTCGCTCGGCATGTGGAAGCTCGGCGTGCTGTTCTTCTTTGCGGTGTTCGGCATCTATCTCGGCTGGTTCTCGCCGACCGAAGCCGCCGCGATGGCGGCGTTCGCCGCGATCGTGATCGCATTTGCGACCGGCGCGATGGGCTGGCGCGACCTGGTCGAATGCCTGCTCGAGACGGTCTACACCACCGCGGCGATCTTCTTCATCGTGGTCGGCGCCTTCGTGTTCTCGCGCTTCATCGTGCTGACCCAGTTTCCGAACGCGCTGACCCAATGGACGCAAGCCGCCGGGCTGTCGCCGTTCTGGATCATCATGATGGTGATGGCTCTCTACATCGTGCTCGGCACCTTCCTCGACGAGGTGAGCACCATTCTGATCACCGTGCCGGTGACGCTGCCGCTGATCAACAGCATCGGCTACGACGGCATCTGGTTCGGCATTTTCGTCACCGTCATGTGCACGATCGGCCTGATCAGCCCGCCGACCGGCATGACCGTGTTCGTGATCCAGGCGCAGCATCCGGAGATTCCGGTGATGCGGATCTACCTCGGCACGCTGCCGTTCCTGGTGGCGGATTTCGTGCTGGTCGGGCTGCTGATCTTCGTGCCGTCGCTCGCGCTGTGGCTGCCGAGCGTGCTTAAGTAGGCCGAATCATGAATGTTCGATCCGCACCGCACAGTCGGCGCCGCCCGCGGAACCATATTGACCTGATGACGCAAATTCAGGTTCTCGATCTCAAGCCGGCTGCGACTGAAGCAGGATCAGCATCGCAGTAGGGGACGCGCCGATTTCATCTCACATTGCCAAGCCCACCCGGACGAAATTGTCGGGAAGTACATGGGCCATCGCGTGCTCGTTGTCCTTGCTCAAATTAACGGCCGACTACTATGTTATTCGAGAATTGCCTTCGCACCCGGCATCGGTGAAATCCGGGCAACAAATCCAGCACTGCCGCGTAAGTAAATCACTTTGATGGATGTCATTGCGGTTGTATTCCTGCGAGCTTGGCCAGTTCCTCCCATTTCTTCATCTCTTTCGGAATAAATTCAGCTAGGTCCTTTGCGCCGCCTTGGAATGAAGCAGCATACTTGTTCGCAAGAAAGTTTTGAGTGGATTCCATTTTGCCGATTTCATCAAACCAGGATTTGAGGCGGGCGACGATGTGCTGTGGTGCCCCCGCAGGTCACCATGCATCAGCCGCTCGAGCTGCCAACCGAGTGTGATGATAGTAATTCCTCCGCAGTCAATCTTGAATGTGATCGCTCAATTATGAATTTCCGTATCACCAAGCGTGCCGTGATAATGGCGGCAAGCGGAATAATCCATATGACGCGGGCCAGATATCTGTCGTACGCACCAGACAGGCCGCCGGTTACGGCTGCATTCCAAATGATTGCCAGCGGCAAGAATAGATATAAGGCCTTCAGCCTTGTCGGCAGCGTTCCCCGCCAGAATATAAAACAGATGATGCAGAAGATTAGGCTGACAGCTAGCGCTGCAAGATGCAGCGCACGGAATTCCTCGATAGGAAGAGTGCCGTGAGCTTGTCTTGAATTTAAAAGATCGCTCTCAACGGCTGAATCGTAGAGGCCCTTGAGATGCGGGGCGACCAACTTGGCGTAGGTCGGGGTAAGACCGTCACCGGCTCCGAAGCGAGTCATTTGCTGCAGAAAATCAAAAGTCGCAATTGCAATAATCTCCAACGGAGATTCGAGTAATGTGTTTCTGACAATGAGCTCAGCTTCGGGCTCGAGAAATCAAAACCTCCAATCTTATGGAACGGGCTATGGCCTCCCCATTTGAGATCGTCGTGAGTCAGGCCCTTTAGTTCTTCAACATAATCACAAAGCGCGTACTGGGCATCGGGGCACTTCCTTTCCAGATGTGAGAGCGCCGGTCCCTCGTCTATCCATTTGGCTAACATGAACACGTTGCTATTCCGCGCTAGCTTCCATTGACCGGCCGAAACGATATTGACCGCGAACATAGCGGCGATTGCAATTGCGACAGGCACAGCAATCAGGATCGCAAATCGCTTGGCGCTTATCGAAGGTCTTTGGGCGGCCCATTGTAAGACCGAGCAAATTATAGCCAGGCCGATGGCGATCGGCACGTGGCTGAGATGGGTGGTGACGGCGACAGCAGTCAAAATCGCAACGTAGATGACCTCGGTACGAGACAGTGCATATGAGCAAAAGGCGAGCAGGTAGATTCCAAGTACCAGAACCGACGTGAACACGTCTGGCATCACTTGTCCGACGACCCACGGCAGACTTGAGAAAAGACATAGCAGCGTGATCGCAATAAGCGTCGCGCTCCTCGACGACACCGCATCTGCGCTGCATCGTATGACGAGATGAATTAAGTGCGCCATCATAGCGGCCTGAGCGAAGACCACCGGCCAAAGTGATTTTCCGCCATGGAGCGGCACGATCAGGTAGCTATAGAAAACGCTGAAGAGGCCTGGTAGCTCGCCCTTCAAAGCCGCGGTCGTGTAGGCGATGGAATTGGAGAAGACCAATGGGGAGGAATTGAACAGCGCAACCCACGACAGCGTCAATATAGAAATTGCGCCGACGGCGATGACGTAAGGTGAGTTTTTTGCTGATCGCTCTTCTGTCGACTGGTGCTCGGAAGAGAGTTCCATATTCGGTTGAGCCAATAAATTTTGCACCTACAAAGAGGCCGCCCTCTTGGAGCGGCCTCTTCATTTCCGACTACTTGCAGACGATCTTCAGTTCGCGTTCGGCTTCGTCGCGGACCTTGTACGCCTTGTTGCCGATGACCACGATCTTGGTGTCGGTCGGCCTGGTCTCGACAATTCGGCAGGGGCCGGTGAGCCCCTCGCGCACGATAAAGAAATCTGCGAGCGCGGGGGTTGCGAAGGCGGTGAGAACCGCGGCGGTAGCAATGAGCGTCTTCATCGGAGTTCCTTCGATCATAACCCAGTGCACGGAAGGTGCTGGATGCGGGCTACAAGTCGAATGAGCTGGATCAGTTCCTGACGGTCTATGTGGAGGAGAATCAAATAATTTTACAGTTTGATTACGTCTTATACTGTGCCCGTCGGGTCACCGGATCGAGCCGTCTCTCGGGGCTGGTTGGAAAAATGGAGGGAAATGAGGGCAACCCCGGAATTGGAATGGGAGATGTTCTCGATGTCTGCTCGGCGCGCGACGAGGGGCCATCACAGCGGGTGAAACTACGGAAGCTCACGCCATGAGCGACGGACTTTCAGCTGTCCAGATAACGAGCCTGGTTTTTTATGCCTCGGCTATGACGGGCGGGCAGCTTCTCTTCAAACTGGCAGCGTCGCGGTACCGGCGAAGGACCGTTGGTGGAGCGACTCGCCGCTCTGAACTCAAGCGGTACTTCCTCCTCGCTGTCGCCCTCTACGCCGCGTTGACGGTGCTGTGGGTTTAGATTCTGAGCTTCACGCCTCTGTCTCGCGCCTATCCGTTTGTGGCCTTGGCCTTCGCTGTGACGCCTATGCTTGGAGCCGTCGTATTTTTCGGAACCTATTCCGTTCCGGCTCGTTATCGGCGTTGGATTGATTTTGGCAGGGCTGGCTTTCGTTGCCCGGTGAACGAATAAAGTTTTATGGCGGGACCGCGCACCCATGTGGTGATCGCTGCCTATCAGGAGGCGCAGGTCATCGCGCACGTCGTTGCCGGCGTTATTCGCGCGGGCTACCTTGCGGTGGTGGTCGATGACGGGTCACGCGACGGGACCGGCGAGGCGGCGGCCAGCGCCGGTGCGACTATCATCCGCCATCCGATCAATCTCGGGCAGGGGGCAGCGCTGCAGACCGGAATCGAATGGGCGATGCGGCAGCACGCCGATACCATCGTGACCTTCGACGCCGACGGCCAGCACCGGATCGCGGACGTGGAGCGGTTGATCGCCGCACTGCATGCTCATGGGGCGGACTTCGCACTCGGCAGCCGATTCCTTGGCACCTCGATCAATCAGCCACTGTCTCGGCAAATTTTGCTTCGGTTGGCAACCCTGTTCACCCGTCTGACCACGGGGGAGAACCCTGTCGGTCCGCTGCCGTGGTTGGCAGACGCCGCTGCCGAATGCATGGGGGTGCAAAGGGCTCAGGCGGGCCCAAGGGCGCCCGCAACGGCAACTATCGACATGGCCGCTACACGGCCGAGATGATCGCCTCGCGTCGGTGGTTGAGGGAGCAAATTCGCGAGGTGAAGGCTCTGACTGAGAGACTGCGTCAGCACTGAGGACCGGGAAGAGCGTCTTCGTGCTATCCACCGGCCAACGCTTACCCTCCAGCCATCGCTCAAAGCTCAAGAAAGCTCAAGTTCACAGGCATATAAAGGAGGAATTCAATGTTGATGACAATAATGATGACGAGTTCCCCGATCAGCGTCTCACCCGCGCGGAAATCCAGGCCGCTATCGACCAGTTGGTGGCAGAGGGCAAGGTGCATATTTCGGGCAATAGGGATGGTAGCCGTCTATATTGCGGTGCCGGATAAAAAGCACTGAGCGGCCGAAGAGGTTGTCGGAGAGCCGAAGAGGTGCCGGAGATGGGCGTGGCACCCGGATTTCACCTCGGCCCAGCGGGACGGGCTTGTCTATGTTCTTTAGCGTCCGCGGAGGCCGCTGGGCGAGCACCCTCCTTTTATCGCCGCCGGAAGCGCGACTACCCTCGCTCACGCCGCTGTTTGGTTCTGAGAACAACGGTTATCACCGGCCGTATCGCGTCGGCGCGAAACCTCTGCTTGATGTCGCCGGCATCGTAGCCACGGGTAGCTTGCATGAACATCGAACGTCGCGGCCGCCGCGCCCTGGCCTGTATGGCGTTGGTTCTGATGGTCGCCTTTGCTCTTTGGGCTGCAGGCATTTGGCACTGACCACATGGCCCTCACAATCCGCTCCACCCGGATCACCGACGCACCTCCCAAGACTCCTGACTTCGAGGTTCGATCAGGCGGTGACCAGCCGCTAGGTGTTGTAGTCGGCTGGGCGCCGTGGCCGGCCAACCGGGTGGCGTCTGGGAACGAAAGGCAACGATCGGTTGTTGTGGGTTCGAAGAAAGAGGCCCCCTGCCAGACTTGTCAGCCATGTTCGGAAAGCCCATCACGATGGCGAGTTTGGTCGCCGCCGCTTCGTACCTGGCCTATCGATATTGGTCGACCTACCCGAGCCTGATTCCAGGTCCTGCAGCAGTTCGGGAGATCGATCGAACAGCGCGGCGCCAAGGCATTTCGACGTCGGCCGCGTACCGCACATGGGCCGAACGGCGCCTTCGGTACACTCGCTACCGTGGGCTGCTCAGCAATTCACGTCAGTGATGCGGCGCGCAGGCTGAAGGCGGCGGCTATATCGCGGCCACCGATCCGCCAGCCTCACTAGCGGACTTCTCTGGCCGATTGCGGCTATGCCGCACCCTTCCGCTTCCTGCGCCAAGCTACCAAGCCCAATCCGGCGAGGCCGGTTGCGAAGAGGGGAAGGCGAGGGCGGCGGGGACCCTGATCTCAGAAAACGAGCAGGACTTGCGCGAGGTCGCCCAACTGGCTCGCGCGGTCGAGAGGCTGCTCCGCGAACGGGTCGCCGCTAACGACCTTGGTTTGAACCAGGGCGAGTTCGATAACATGTTGTGGGTGCTGCTGGAGCAGTTGTCCGGCCAAGCCCGCACGGCAAACGACCGGCACCTGAAGTGATGAATAAGATCGCCGCGGCCGAACGAAAGCTCAGGTCTTCGCTTGACCTCTACCGTATCCTCCCGCCCGGCCAGCACGCGGCCGGGCGGTATTCGACCGATCAGCGCTGGACCTTTAGGTTCTCAGCGGACGTCTTGCCTTTATTCGAAACCTCTTCGTATTCGATTGACTGGCCTTCGTTCAGGGAAGCCAAACCAGCACGTTCAACGGCAGAGATGTGCACAAAAACATCCTTGCCGCCGTCCTGAGGTTGGATGAAGCCGTAGCCCTTGGTTGCGTTGAACCACTTCACGATGCCCCTAGCCATTCTGATCGAATCTCCTGCTTGCCTTAGTGGTGACGCCAGATATTGTCCGCCGGACCGGCCCGCGCCAACCGGTTTTCGAGCATACCTAGGAACCGCGGAAGGCAGGCGCGCGGCGAATATCAAGTGAATTCTCGGAAGTCATGTACTCGGGTTGACGCAGCCAAGTGTCGCTCCACTGCCGGCCCTGCAATGGTCTCCTTGCGAACGCGGCCTCGGTGGTGCCTTCCGGCGCTCCGAGCTTGTCGACCTCAATGTGGAGGGTCTCGAGGAGACGGATGGGGCGGCTTCCGCGTTACGATGCTGCGCAGCAAGACGGACCATGAGGGCCAGGGCGAGGTGACTGTTGTCCAATCGCGCTTCTCATCAACTCAGTCGGCTAGATTGCGACGGCCCTCGCGGTCGAAAGCTCTTGACGCCTGCCACCGGGCTCCTCGCTTTTATCGGTTGGTATTTCACGATGTTCTGGCTGACGTGGGTTATCGCCGTCTGGCTCACGGTGCCCGGCAAGCGACTGGGTGCGTAAGCCTGCGCGCAAAGGGTGCAATAATTCTCATGGAAGTTAGTATCAACTGAAACAAGTGATCTCGCAGCGCACCCGTCCAGATCCGGCGGCATGGGCTAGGTTCAGGCGCGATCGGCGTGTCCGTGGATTAGGTTCGCCGCCAAACGATGACTGCGCCGGCCATTAGGCAGATCAAGATAATAATAAGCGTCAGGGTCACGAATTGATCCTACGCCCGCGGCGTGTTCAATCTCTGAAATCTACTATTAAACATCTTCGCGTTGTCACAGCCGCTCAACGGGAAAGGGCGCCACACCGGCGCCGCGTCGCCTGACCATGGCGCAGCGTTGCACCCAGGTGGCCGAAGCGCGAGCACCCTAGCTCGAGCGCCAACGGTAAACCATCGTTCCGGCATCAACCGGCCTTCTTTTGACGTGCTGTGCCCTTGCTGGACTTCTTACGGACGGTGCGCGCGGCTCCATGCGGGTGCAGCTTTTGGTGCGCGGCTTTCCACTTGAACACTCTTTCGCAACGCCTCCATCAGGTTGACCACATTTGATGGAGCGCATTCCGCCGGCCGCTCGATCCGCTCGCCCTTCTGCTTCTTCCGCAACAACTCCTTCAAAGATTCCTCGTATCGATCCTCAAATTCGTCCGGCTTGAAGTGCCCCTGTTTGCTGGAAATGATGTGGGTAGCAAGCTCCAGCATATCTTTCGGAACCTTCTCGTCCTCGATGTCCGCAAAATACTCTGCCTCGTTACGCACCTCGTAGGGGTAGCGAAGCGTGACTCCCATCAATCCCTTTCCACGGGCCTCAAGTGCGATGATGTGTTCGCGCGAGGTGAAGACGACCTTGCCTAAAGCGACCATGCCCTCCTGACGGATGGCTTCACGAATAACGGCAAATGCCTGTTGACCAATCTCGCCGTCAGGGACCAAAAAATATGGGCTGTTCAGATACAGTTCGTCGATTTCGTTTCTCGGCACGAACCGTTCGATTTCAATCACACGCTTGCTCTCCAGCGCGACTGCATCCAACTCCTCCGGACCGAGTTCGATGTATTCGCCTTTGTCGACCTCGTAGCCCTTGATGATGTCGGCGGGGTCAACTTCATCGCCGCTGTCGGCGTCCACCTTGCGATATTTGATGCGGTGACCGGTGTTCTTGTTCAGTTGATGAAAGTTGATTTTTTCCCGCTCGGATGTGGCCGGGAACAGGGAAACCGGACAGGAGACAAGCGAGAGCTTCAGATAGCCTTTCCAGTACGCACGCGGGGCCATCGGGAACTCCAGGGGCTGAACCCGGGTCAACGAGTGTTGCAGGGCCGAGTTCCACGTCATTTCGCTCTGATTTCCACGTAGTGAAGGATGTTCTCGGCTGCGTCGTCATGCGCTAGTTGTGAAGCAGGGCTACTCGCCCGGAAAACCTTTCCCATGGGCCGACGGTTCGGAATCAACCGGATTGGTGCGCAGCCCCAATTGCTGCAGCGCTTCAATGATATCCTTCTCCAGGTAGGGTTTGTTCACCACGACCACCCCTGGCAGTTTCCCAATAATGGCGCGGACTTCGGTCGCGCTTTGCCCGGTGGCCAGGACGGCGGGGAGAGAGGGATAGAGCGCCCTTACCTCGCGGAGCAGCGCGTCGCCTGTGCGGTCAGGAAGTCCAATATCGATGATGACCGCATCCACGCCGCCGGGCGTTAGGCCCAGTTTGTTCATGGCCTCGGTGGCGGAGGCCGCAGTGTCCACGTGATAACCAGCGGATTCGAGATATTCCACGGCGAGCAACTGCACTAAGACTTCATCCTCGACCAGCAAGATGCGGCCGGGAGTGCGCGCCGCATCGAAAATATCGCGCAGTTTGGCGCCGAGCGCGGCCTGCGTAAACGGCTTTGTGATGAGATCGACGCCGGCGTCGAGCCGACCATCATGGACGATAGCGTTGCGCGCATAGCCGGTGGTGAAAAGCACTTTCAGGCCGGGCTTGAGTTTGCGGGCTTGATCGGCGAGCTGCCGACCGTTCATGCCGCCCGGGAGTCCCACATCCGTAAACAGGAGCGCGACATTCGGATTTGCTTCCAGCAGGCGCAAACCTCGCGAGCGGTTTCGGCTTCGAGAACTGTGTAGCCCAGCTCGGCGAGCGTATCGCAGCTGAAGCTGCGTACGTCGGCGTCGTCCTCTACGACGAGGATCGTTTCCTTCCCAGATCCACGCGCCGTGATGTCCGGAATGTTCTCTTCCGCTTCATCTGCGGCCGCCATTGCTCGTGGCAGATAGATTTTTATTGTCGTGCCCTCTCCAACCTCGCTGTAGATTTTCACGTGGCCGCGCGACTGCTTGACGAAGCCGTAGACCTGAGACAATCCGAGGCCGGTTCCGTGGCCCACGTCCTTGGTGGTAAAAAACGGGTCGAAAGCTTGAGCCTTGACCTCAGGCGTCATGCCGCAGCCGCTGTCCGTCACCGCGAGCAGCACGTACTGACCCGGGAGGACTTCCGCCTGCGTGGCGGCATATTTTTCGTCGAGATGCACGTTTGCTGTCTCTATCGTGAGGCGGCCACCACTAGGCATTGCATCGCGAGCATTGATGGCAAGGTTGAGGATCGCAAGTTCCAGCTGGTTCGGATCCGCCAGTGCCCGCCAGACGCCGCCGGTCAGGACCGTCTCGACGACGATCTGCTCGCCCAGTGTTCGTCTGAGCAGATCCGAGATGCCCGTGATCAGACGACTAAGTTCAATCGGCTTGGGATCGAGCGGCTGCTGGCGCGAAAAGGCTAGCAGGCGTTGGGTCAACAATTCCGCGCGCCGTGCGCCGCGCATTGCATTCTCTGCGGAACGGCGCAGCCGGTCGAGTCGATCCGAGGGCTTCGCGAGGTTGTTTTGCAGCGTCGCGAGGTTGCCGATGATGATGGTCAGCAGGTTGTTGAAATCATGCGCGACCCCGCCTGTAAGCTGGCCAATTCCTTCCATCTTCTGCGCCTGGCGCGCCCGCTCATCCGCTGCGCGTCGCTCGGTCAGATCGCGGGTGATCTTGGCAAATCCCACCAGCGCACCGACATCGTCCTTGATCGCATTGATAACGACACTCGCCCAGAACCTGGTTTGGTCTTTCCTCACCCGCCAGCCTTCGGACTTCGTACTTCCCCGTACCGGCAGCAGTCGCAAGCGCTTTTTGCGGAAGGCCAATTTCCCTGTCTTCGAGTGTGTAGAACGTCGAAAAATGGCGGCCAACGATTTCATGGCGGCCGTAGCCCTTTGCCCGCTCTGCACCCGCATTCCAGTTCACGACCCTGCCTTCCGGGTCGAGCATGTAGATGGCGTAGTCGGTGACGCCTTCGACGAAGTGGAGGAAGCGCCGTTCTGTGTCTTCGAGCCGCAGGAGACTTCTAGCCAGTTCCTGCGCGCGTTCCTCGGCGCGCCTTTCCAGGGACTGGTTCAGAACCTTCAGTTCCTCCTCAGCAGCGGTGCGCGCGGCTATTTCCCGCTGGTTTGCCTGGTGCAGTCGCGCGTTGTCGATCGCAACCGCTGCCTGGGCCGCCAGCGCGGTCACGATGCGTTCTGCACGTTCTGTGAAGACGCCGGGCTGGGGATGTCCGAAAAATAAGCCGCCGAGCACTTCCCCCGCGCGCGAGACTACCGGCAAAGCGAGATAGCTGCGCACCGGCAGGTGCCCTTCTGGCATGCCATGGTGGGGCGCGCTCTTGCCGTATCTGGGGTTCAGCAGAATGTCGTTGGAGCGGACCGGTCCGGCGCCCCGGAATGTCGGCTCAAATATCGCGGTGTTCCGCGGCATGGGAAATTTGGAGAAGGCTTCACGAGGAACCCCGGAAATCGTGTAGAGCGTGTAGGATTCGCCGCTCTCGTTGAGAACATTATAAAAGAAGGCGCCGAATGCAGCGTGGCTGAGTTCGACACCGACGTCCGTAACTAATTGCACCAGCCGCTCCAGATCATGCTCCGCGGCGACTGCGACGCCCGTCTGGTTTAGCAGTTCTAGCGTACGCGCCTCTTCACGCACTTCAGCGACTCGCGCCTCCAGCGTTTCATTGACGGAGAGCAGCCGCGCTTCCAGCGCCTTGCGGTCGGTGATCTCATGCAGCGCGCCGCGCCAAGTGCCTGGCGATCCGTCAGCGCCGGGCGTCGCGCGCCCTTTTGCCGCCAGCCAGTGCAGCGATCCGTCCGCATGGCGTACGCGGAACTCGACGTTGAAATTCCCTTGGTGTGGAGCATTGTCCACGGCGGCATGGATTTTAAGCAGGTCATCGCCGAAGACCGAATTCTCCCATCCATTCGACGACCCGCCCGCGCCGCATCCCAGCAAAAACGCGGCCTGCGCGCTCCAGTCCCAGATGCGGTTATCCAAATCGAGGCTAAACGTGCCGATGCCGGTGGCCGCTTCGCCCAGCCTCAGCCGGTCTTCCAGTCTCAGGTCTTCACTCACGCTGCGCAGGTCATTTTCACTCATTCGGTCTGACCTGCGCGTAGGATGATCTGCGCCTCCTTCAAGGCGCGCAGCTTGCCAAACGCGATATGCCTGGGCAGGTGGTTGAAACCGCATGAGCTGGTGATGATTGTCTGCTCGGGCGGAAGCCATGTATGCGCCCGGATACGTTCAGCGACCTGTTCGCCGGTCTCAATGTTGGGCGACTGCACGTCGACCGCACCGACGCCGAGCTGGCGGTCGCCTAGCACTGCTTTGTAATGGGGCGTCATGTCGTGCTCGATGAGATAGGCATCGCAGTCGATCGCGCAGACCAGATCAGCCTTGTATCGTCCCGTATCGAAATAACGGTGGCCGATCTGCCCGTCGTAGTCCGGGCCGACGGCGTAATTGCCCTGGCAGATATGGACGTGGACGTGGACGTCGTCCGGGATGTCCTCGATCGCTATGTTGATAACTTCGACCGCCGCTGCCACTTCGCCCTCGGACGACGGCGTGAAATAGGGTTCGTCGATCTGAATATGCTTGCAGCCCGCCTCGACCAGCCGTCGGAAATTCTGCCGCAGCAGCTTTCCGAAATCGCCCATCATCTTGATCGTGTCGTGATAAAATTCGTCGTGCGCGACGACGGCGAGCAGATGCGGCCCGGTCATGGTAACCTTGACCGGCCGGCGCGCGAAGGATGACACCATTTTGAATTCATCGGCCAGGCCCAAGTCAATGGAATCGACCACGGGCCCCCGGCAGATGGCCGCGGGGTGAAATACGTTGGGATCGTGAGGCGTAATGGGCTTGGGCTTGGTCTCACCCTGAAAGGAGGGAATCTTCTTCCAGAAATGATTCAGCATCGCATTGGGCGGGGCGTGGCGGTTATGGGTCCGACGATCTAGCTCCCCACCGGTTACAACATCGATGCCTGCGATTTCCTGTTCAAGAATGGCGGCCTGCGAGGTCCGTAACTGGGCATCCGCCATATCCCCTGGGGTAAGACTGTCCTGCGGTCACTAGCCGGTCCAGAGATTCAAACCATCGCGGTACACCGTGGGCGCCGATAACAGTCGTCGCATAAGGCTCATATCGTGGCATCTATTCTCCCCGGCGGCCGTCAATCGGGTAGGTGCCTTTATCCCGTGGATAGAGGAATGGTGGGAACGTCCCCAGGACCTATCGAGTTCCCTGCAGAAGGGTGCTCTACACACCGATTTCTCAAGTCAACGGCCCCACGCCGAATTGACGAAAATCATCCAAGCAGAGCAGAAATTCTGGTTGCCTCTCGCCAAAAAAGGCGAGCTGAGCTGGAGGCCAGCGATCACGATGAATTTAGTCCGGCAACATTTTCATTCGAAATCAGGACCGCGTTTCTACCTTGGACAGCGAGGAAACATGCCCTTCAGCAGGCAGCCGGTCTTTGCGCGAGCCGCGCGTTCTCCAACGAGCACGCACCAGCGGCGATGGTGTCAGCTCGTGGGACCAGCGCCCGCAACAGCCCTATCCGCATCGCCCTGTGCCATGAGCACACCGATGCGCCGTACCGGCCCGGCTGTCGAGCTGGATTTCCGGTTTTTGCCCGCTCGTTGCCTGCCCTGACGGCGCGGCCGCATTTCCGAACAGGCAACGAACCTGCCCGTGGAGATTGGGGACATGATCATATTGCCGGGTGGCTATGTGATCGCGGATGCAGCGCTGTCATCGTAATCTCACACGCCGTAGTCGGCCGCGTGCGCTCGTCGCGGTCACTCCAAGGCGAACAGAACCGCGGCGCGCCGCAAGCTCGCCCGGCCGGTGCACGTGCTAGAGACGGGACGCTCAACACCCTCGATGCCGGCGACATGACTTTCATACCAAAGCCAGGGACCGCGGCATCCCATTAGACCGTGTACCTGGACCTCGCATAGGTAGCGCCGCAAATGACATCACAGGATCGCACGTCGCAGGCGTCCTCCTGGCCGCCGCCGATGAGAGGCGAATTGAGTTTGCGTCGTCGACCTTCGCTCACCAGGCAGTAATCACTCGGGCACGTAGCCCGATGCCTTGACGACCCGACGCCAGCGTTCAAGTTCCGCACGGTCGAAGGCATCGAGTTCTTGCGACGTGCTGCTCTTGGCCTCCATGCCCATCTTCTGAATTCGAGCCTTGACGTTCGCGTCGGCGAGTGCGTCCTGCACGGCCTTGCTGATGCGCTCGACCAGTGCGGGCGACATGTGCGCCGGTCCGAACATCGCCACAGCGCCGGTTGCCTGCATCTGCGGATAGCCGATCTCCGTGAACGTCGGCACCTCAGGCAGATCGGCGGTGCGCGCGGCGGTCAGCGTCGCCAGGATCCGAACCTTCCCGCTCTGGTGCAAGTTGGTGAGTTCGCCGAGCGTCAGGATGGCCGACGGAACGCTGTTGCTGAGGAGTGCGTTGATGGCGTCGGCCGCACCTTTGAACGGGACATGGTCGAGCTTCTTGCCGATGAGGTCGCCGAGTTGCAGGCCCAGAATATGCTGGCCGCTGCCGGTCGAGGGCGACGCGTAAAACGTAAACTTCGGGTCGGCCTTGGCCAAAGTGACGAATTCCGCGAATGTCTTCGCCGGCGAAGCCGCCGGCACCGCGAAGCCGTAACTCCAGTTCAGGATCTGCGAGATCGGCGTCAGATCTTTGAACGGATCGTAGCCGACATCTTTGAATACATGCGGATACAGCGTGACGATTGCATCCGGCGTCACCAAAAGCGTCTGGCCGTTCGGTTCGGCGCTGCGCACCGCCTGCACCGCGAGGCGGGTGGATGCGCCGGGCTTGTTCTCGACTAGCACCGGCTGGCCCAGAGTGACCCGCAGCTTATCGGCTACGAGGCGCGCACTAATGTCGACAGCCCCGCCGGGCGGCAAGCCGACGAGAATCTTGATCGGCCCGTCTTGTGCAGCGCCAGGCGCAATGCTCAGCGGCGCGCAAGCTAGCGTCAGCATGACGCACGCGACGACATTCCTAATATGCCACACGACGATCACCTCGATCTCATGACGGTCATTTGTCGAGCGCCGCGATTACGGCGATCTCGACCTGATATTCCGGGAATGCGAGCTTCGCTTCGACACAGCTGCGAACCGGCTTCTGGCCCTGTGGCACCCACTTGCGCCAGATGACGTTGAGACGCTCCCATTTGCGGTAGTCGTCGATCCACACCATCACGCTCAGCATGTGGGTGCGATCGATTCCAATTTCGGCGAACTGGGCGTCGAGCTTGGCAAGGATCTGGATGAGCTGCCCCTCGAAATCCTGCGAAGGATCGTCCGCTACCTGGCCGGACATATAGACCGTGCCGTTGTGGGTCACGTACTTGCTCATCTTATCGTTTTCTTGGAACCGCTCAATCACCATGCGTGCGCCCTTCCGGATTTGTCAGGTGACAAATCTTAGATAGATAGAGCTACGGAGAAAAGGTGGCTTTTCAGCAATGCACAACGGTGGGTGACTTCCGATCATGAGTTTGAGATCAGACTAGGCCTCACGCTCGTCAGCTCGGCCGATCTGAATTGCGCGAGCTGCGTGTGTATTGCCGATATGCGTCGCGCTCTTCATCGGGACTTGGCCGGTCCCCCGCGGTCGATGTTGCGCAGGGTGCTGCATCCGTGTCGGTGACTTGTATCGTGAATTCCTGCAAGTTGCCTGTTCTTGTAGATCAAATCCCTGTTCTTTTAAGATCGTTTCCCTGTTAATTTTCACAGGGAATTTTGCAAGAAGTCCCCGTAGATTTCGGCACTTGTCGATGTTGTCGTCGTCATTTTTGAGCCAAATTTGCAAAATTCCCTGTATTTTTCCCTGCTTGCAGGGAGTTTTGTGTCGGAGACGGGTTCGAATCCGACTGCGTCGTCAGCCAGCCAGTGCGGTCTCTGATGCCGATTTCCGGCTTTGAAAAATTACTCCGACTTTCCCGAAAGTTGGCTCGGCGTTACCGAAGTCTCTTCGGCAGATCTCACCAAATTCCCGGTGCCAGCCGGCGCATTTTCAGCACCGGTCTCTGGTCCACAATTTTTCAATATCCGTGTTTGGTGCCAGAGACTTCGGTTCGTTCGATGAGACCGGTTCGATAGTGCGCTGCAGACGACGTGTTACGCACGCTCTACAAACTCTGCCGACGGCCTGACGAGAGAACCCCGGGTCAAGGCGGGGGTACCGGCATGTTCTGTAGAGTTAAAGCCGCCTATCAGTCACTTGCCTGATGTACGGACGTCGAGCTTCTTAACAAACCTTGGCCTCACTCCTGTCGTGCATAAAATCGTTCTCGATAGAACGCTCGAGCGTCAAACCGCATCTCACTAACAACAGATTCACCAGTAGCCGCGACCGCGGCCCCAATAGCCTCCGCCGCCGAAAACCACTAATAAAACGACGATGAGAAGGATCATTTCTATTGACATCGGAATCTCCATTTTTGGCGTTGTGTAGGTGAACCTCTTCTCGTCGTTCAACGGAAGGGCCGGCTCGGGCCGCTAATTGGCTCAGGAGACCAGTAAACGCGCATTCGGCTGAATTGTTCCGCAATGGCGCATCAGTCAGCGGGAGGGGGCCATCCACACGTTGGATGACAATTAGAACCGGGCGCAGGCCGTGCTGCGTTGCCTGAAATTGTCACGATGGGCCGCAAGCAGGCACGTCCGTCATTGTCTATGCCGCTCGATTTTCCTCAGTCCAGAACGTGGCGTGAGTGATCGAGACTGTCGTACCCGCCGTATCTGCCAAAGTCTCAACCTTGGCGCCGAGCTGTTGCGCGAGCGCCGTCACAATGCCGGTGCCGAGCCCGATTTTTGATTGAGCAAATATGCCGTCGGGCCTGCCCGTTCCATTGTCGGCGACCGAAAGCTTCCAATTTTCCAATCGACGTCATACGCGATGACGATCCGACCATCACTTTTTTCAGTCGGGAGCGCATGCTTTAGAACGTTCCATTGGCCAACACGTTTCCGCGGAAGGTGCGAGCAGAGCAGGCTCGATTCATCTGCTTCAATGTGCGTGCAGTCGCATCGAGAGTGCGGACGATCGAGTCGCCTACAATACGAATGCTTTATCCACGCCCTCAGCACCCTCTCACTATAATTTTTGATATCGCGAATGTGCGGAGCTACGTCGAAGGGTTGTGACCGCAGCGGCCATCCGCTAGCATTTTAATAAGCTCGCGCTCGACACGGAACACCTGTACGGAATTTTCGACGCTTCGGAAACTCTCGTCCGACAAGAACAAGAATAGTTGCAATAGGTCACCCAGACGGTGTCAGGAGGAAATTCATGACCGGGATTTGGACGGCGTTGCGCCTGGCACTTGTTGCGATAGTGAGCGCTCCCGCACTGTTTGGCGGTGCGGTGGCTGCTGCCCAGGAACGATGGCCGTCGAGGCCAGTTACGCTCATTGTTCCGGTCGGCCCTGGCACTATTACCGACGTTGCGGGGCGGTTGGTGGCGGACCATCTGAGAGACATCTTCGGACAACCGTTCGTCGTCGAGAACCGACCCGGCGCCGGCGCGACGCTTGGCGCGCGTCATGTCGCACGTGCAGCGCCGGACGGATACACGTTGCTGATGGGAGGCAATACGACCCATTCATCGACCCCGTCGCTGTTCAAGAGTCCTCCCTATGATCCGGTAGCCGATTTCACGCCGATTGCCCGGATCGGCAAACTGGGCCAGTTCCTTAGTACGAACACCCAGCAATCGTTTAAGACCGTTCAAGAGCTGGTGGCGTTTGCGAAGGCCAATCCCGGCAAGTTGTCCTACGGTCACGGGAACGCGAGCGCGCAGATCATCGGTGAGACGATCAAGAACAAACTCGACGTCAACATTCTGCGCGTCCCCTATTCCAGCAATCCGACCGCACTGACAGATCTGCTCTCAAACACCATCCAACTCATGCCGATCGATTTCCTCAACGGCGTGCCGCTGGTCGAAGCAAAGCGGATTGTCGCGTTAGCGGTCGCCACGAAAGTCCGATATGCCGGACTGCCCGAAACTCCGACGATGCACGAGACGGTGATTCCGGAGTTCGAGGTCTTGCCGTGGATGGGCGTGTTCGGTCCTCCCGCCTTGCCGCATCCCATAGTCGAGCAATTGTCGGACGCCATTGGCAAGATCTTATCGAACGACCGGTTCGTGAAAAGCCTGGAGAAGCTCGGCCCCGAGCCCTACTATTTGGCAAGCGGGCCGTTTGCTGCGTTCGTGCGAGATGACGTTCGAGTCTGGACCGAGCATGCACGAATTGCGGGGATAGAACCGAGGTAGTCGGTTCGGTCGGGCGCGGAGCGTGCGTGGCTTCAGCGAAAGTTACCCGCTTTTCGTGACGGAAATCACAAACATTCGAAAAGAAGGAATGCGACAGTGAAGCGGAGTGACAGCCGAATTCTCACCACTCATGTTGGCAGCTTGCCGCGTCCGACCGGTATGGCGGCCAAGCTGTACGCGAAGGAAACCGGTCAAACGCAGGATCAGACTACGCTCGAACGCGAGATCGCAGACTCAGTGTCGGATATCGTCCATAAGCAACTTGAGATCGGCATCGATGTCATCAACGACGGCGAACATTCCAAGTTCAATTTCATCAGCTATGGCCGCATGCGCCTGGATGGCCTGGAGCCCAATCCCAGTCCGGTGGAAATGATGGGGCGGTCGCGAGACTCGTTAGCGTTTCCGGCTACGTATTCCGAAATGGCCGCTATGAATGCCGCTCGTAGCCCCGATGTCGCCGAGCGAAGAAAGATGCCAACAGCCAGCACAATCAGTAAGGCGCCGGTCACCTATGTCGGACAAGCGGAGGTCGCCCGGGACATCGGCAATCTGAACAGCGCGTTGAAGACGGAGGCGGCGAACGGAAAGCGTCCAGCAGACGTGTTCATGACGGCGATCTCCCCGAATAATCTCGAATTCTATCATCGCAACGGTTACTATCCGACCGATGAGCAGCATCTCGAAGCATTGTCGAATGCCATGAACGTCGAGTATCGCGCTATCGTGGACGCAGGGTTCGTTCTGCAGATCGACGATCCACGCATCGCGACTCACTACAATCGCACGCCCGACGCCTCGATCGAGGAGTGTCGCAAGTTTATCGCGCAGCACGTCGAGGCGGTGAATCTGGCCCTGAAGGGAATACCGCGTGATCGCGTGCGGTTCCATACCTGCTACAGCGTGAACGTCGCTCCGCGGGTCCATGACATGGAGCTGCGGCACTTTTTGGATCTGATTTTGCGGATTAATGCCCAAGCCTTCTCGTTCGAGGCCGCCAACCCGCGCCATGAGCACGAATGGGCGGTGTGGAAGGACGCGAAGTTGCCAGACGACATCATCCTGATTCCAGGTGTCGTATCGCACTGCGTTCATCTCGTCGAACACCCTGAGCTCGTTGCGCAACGGCTCGAGCGATACGCGGGCATTGTCGGTCGCGACCGCGTTTTCGCCAGCAACGACTGCGGTTTTGCGACGTCGGCCGCTGGGGACGAGGTGCACGCCGAAGTGGCGTGGGCGAAGTTGGAAGCGCTCGTGGAAGGGGCGCGCATCGCATCGCAGCGGTTATGGCCGCGCGGCGCAGCGGCTTGAAGTTTAGCGGCCGCCGGCCAGCAGGTGGAAGCGATCGCTCGATCGCTCGGCAACTGTCCGAGCGTCGCGACCCGTGCCGGGACGAACTCGACCCTGCGTCGCGCGATCGGCTGTTGGTCAGGGCGATGCTTTCATTAGGGAGCTCGTGGGCAAGGCCGAGGCGCGGTTCGCTTGGCGCCGGTCTGACGTGCTGGCTGAGCCCGCGGTCCGTTGCCCGACCGTCGGTGGTTCCCGTGGCTTCTGGCTGGTCCGTTCCAGGCTGCCGACCAGCGCACTCGGCGGTCCGGGCTACTTGCAAACGTAACTGGCGACCGGCATCCTCGATGAGGAACCCACAATGATGGTTCTTCAGAAATGGGGCCACACTCGCCAATAGCAGTCTGACCACGGGCGCGCGCGCCCACATGCTAAGGGTTTCATTTCGCGTAGCCTTGCGATCTTAGCCAATCGATTTTGCGGCTGCCCTGTAGCCAGTCGTCAATGTCGGCTTTGCTGGTCAACCCTTTGATGTAGCGGACTTCGGCACCGGGATAGTGTGCCTCGATCTGCCAGTCGCCTTCGGCGATCCGCTGAGGCTTGAAGATGACCTTGGGGGATTTGCTCATGGGCGGCAATATGCCCACGTCACGCTCACGGGGACAACTGCTTGCCGAAGCAGAACTGGAACCGCAAACTCGCCCGGCCGGTGCCCGTACGGGAGTACGGCACGCTCGACACTCACGATGATGCCCGGCATCTCGTACTAGAAGTCATCCCGGAGGAGCGCCGTCAACGGAACACCTGGCAGCACTTAGCGGGCCTCGTGCTAGCCGCGGCCGACGGCGGGGATACCCTCGACGCCGCGATCGCACTTGAACTTGCTCTCACACTCGCCGGCCTCAGAGGACGAAATAGAAATCGCGGCTGAAGGGCCTTGGCTCTTGTGGCTGATCCGATGTTCGGCTGTCCGGATCTCGCCTGCTAGGAGCTGCGGAACCGGAACTTCCCGTACCTGTGTTGGTTGGTTTCCGTCAGCCAAATGGAGGCGCGAGATGTCTGACCCACGATTTGAACCTCCCCGGCAGCGACCAGACGTCGAACCATATCAACCACTTACTGACGACTATCAACTTGGAAAGTGGGACTGGATGCCGATAGCCATCGCCGGTGCAATCATCGCCGGAATATTGGTGTTCGCTCTTGCAGTGCCAGACAACATGCAACAGGCAAGCACCGATCGGCCGGCGACCATGACCGATATGACGACAGGACAGGGCCGCCCCAGGTAGTTGGGACCAAGAGCCCTGCCGAGTCTCCCCGCTCGGCGGAGGGAACGACTCCCCGCGTCAGTCGCTAGCTGCATGGCGGCCTCCGAAGCCTTGCTTCGACCCCGTTATCGGGGTGCCGCCGCCAAGTATAGGTTGGGAAACTGGGAGCCGTGCTGATCCCTGCTCGACAGGACTTCTCTTGTTTGGCGTGGCCCAGCGCCACCTAGGGCATTAAAAAAGCCGCGGCGAACTGTCGCCGGGGCTTCTTCCATCGGCCACCGTCTCGAGCACGCGAGCCGACATCACTTACTTCATCGCTTACTTCGGATTCCGCCACTCTGACTCCCACTTGTACTCTGGGGCTGCTCGAAGCTGATCCTTGTTCGCGTTGATCGTCGCCTTCCAATTCTTCTCGTCTTGGCGAGTTAGGGCCACGGCCTTTGGCGCAATCGCAACGTATCGCCGCCCGATACCCAGGAAGCCGCCAACACTGACGATGTAGGCTTTGACTGCACCGGCGTCCGTGAGCACAACATCATAGATCTCCCCAATCGTTTCATTGGCAGGATTTTGGATGTTGAGACCGATCAAGCGAGAGGCCAGCCGATCATTTGGTTGCTGGGCCACGAACCCGGTTTCGGCGGGATTACCGGGAGGGGCGTTCTGGGCTGGAGCGGGGCCGATTGCGAGACCAACGGCGAGGCAACATACTGCTCCAAGTTTTCGCATGGAACGTTTTTGTCTGATTGATGATTTTGATTAAGAAATGACCTGCGAGGAGAATGGTTCCAAAGATGCGGAGGATCTTGCCGCTCGGTTTTATCCTCGGGGGAGGCTGCACCGATGCTTCTCGCTCCAACAAATCGGAACCGTTTCCTCCGTTACTAGGTTTCTTCCAATCCTGCGGGACGCGCTGACGGCCCTCGATGACTGATCCGCTCTCGATTCGAGCGAAGGGGAGCGAACTTGACCAAGCCATCGCACGAACGACTGTCGATCGATATTCGCAAGGGGATGCCGCCACGCACGCTCGATCGCGAATGCTTTGAGAAGCGCTTCTTGTCAGCTTTCATCGACCCTTGCTTTGACGCACTGCGGCAGAACTTGAAGACAGTCGTCGATGCGGCATGGGATGCATACTCTCAGGGCCGCAAAGCGCCGTTTACCAGGAAGGCGGGTCCCGGCTTTGCTGACCCCGACTATGAGCTGGCCGTGGATTGGCTTGCCGCGCGCGACGCTATCATGCGGGCGGAATTAGAGTACAACCGTGGTCGCCCGCGGATCCTTCTGGTGAACGGCTCCTCTCGGACTGAGCACACATGTCCGGGCGAGATGTCAAAGACGTGGCGCCTGGTTGAGATTGCAAGAAATGCAATAGCGCATGAGCTTCCGGGAGCCGAAGTCAACGTGCTCGACCTTAGTCGAACGGCGTCAGAGTTCGGCAAGACCATACATCCCTGCAAATCTTGCGCCTCGACCTCTATGGCGCTGTGTCATTGGCCGTGCAGCTGCTATCCGAATTATTCTCTTGGACAGGCACACGACTGGATGAACGAAATCTACCCGTTGTGGGTAGCGGCCCATGGCATCATGGTGATCACCCCGGTCAATTGGTATCAGGCACCGAGTCCTCTGAAGGCGATGATGGACCGGCTCGTGTGTGCCGATGGGGGAAATCCCGATCCGACTTCAACGCACGGTAAGAAAGCAGATGAAGCAAAGGCGTTGGAACTCGCGGGTTGGCCGTATCCCCGGCATTTGGCCGGTCGGTTGTTCTCGGTGATTGTTCATGGCGATACACGTGGAGCCGAGACGCTCCGGCGCATAATGGTGGACTGGGCGGCCGACATGCACCTTACGTCGGCTGGTTCTAAGGCCGAGATGGATGCTTACATTGGCTACTTCGAGCCTTACGCGACGAGCCATGATGCGCTCGATCGCGATCACGCCTTTCAAGAAGAAGTCCGCCAAGCGGCGCTCGTACTTGCTGAAGCGGTTCGGGCAAAGCTCGACGGAAAATTCGAAGAGGCAGGAGCGCGCCTCAAGGAGCCGCGTCCGAAATAGGGGCGACTGCCGTAAGAAAGATCAACGCAGCAATGTGCGATACTTTGTAAGCTTGAGCCTGCCGTTGGCCCATTTCATGTGCGCCGCCTGAGTCGAAATTCTCTCACGGCGAGCTATGCGGTCGATCTCTCGAACTGCCCTTCGGGTCGGAATCAAGCTGGGATACGTACACCAGTATCGGTAAGCCATATACGAAGCCGCTAGGACTATGGCGGCTGCCGTCAGTGGCTTGGCCTGAAACATCGTGTACTCCTCCAATGTGCGAAAGCGCTGGTCGCCATCTGTTTAAGGTGCCGCGGTCGAATAGAGTTCCGGCGCTACGCGTGAGTTGACCGATTAGCCCGAAACTCAATCGGTCAAAAAAATGCCCCGCGACCGCGGGGCAAAACGGCACGAATTCGGGAAAGTTAGTTCCAATGCTGATTACTGTACCAAGTGTCGATTTCTCGCTTGGTCTGATCCTTGGCGTAACCGTATCGCTCTTGGATTTTCCCTTCGAGCTGATCGCGTTTGCCGGCGATCACGTCCAGATCATCGTCAGTGAGTTTGCCCCACTGCTCTTTGATCTTGCCCTTGACCTGTTTCCAATTCCCTTCGACGCGGTTCCAATCCACGAATACCTCCATCGATCACGAGTGGCCGCATTGTCCCAACAATGCGCAGTGGAAGTATCGGTTCCTCCTTGTATGCCGCGCCGAGATTTTGCCTCCTACAACGCAGGCGGACGCACCCCGCTGGTCGCCACCGAGAGATCATCGGGAACTTGGCATGGCGTTTACGTTTGGGGGTGTCCCAGAACGCTGCGGGACTAACGATGTTAGAGAATTGTCCATCTCGTCAGTCTCATCTTGGGAATGCTGGCTGGGGCAGCATGGAGCTCCACCCCGACGGAATTTGCGGGAAGGACAACGGCCTGCGTCGCACCGCCGCCGAGCTGGTCCGCCGCGCCGACCGCAGGATCTAATGCGCGGGCTTCGAAGCCTTTGCGTACATGTCAGGGCTGTGTGCCGCTAGGGCGTCCTCCGCAGGCGCGCCGGCAGGTCGCATGAACGGGTCTGGACGCACGGAGCGCAGCACGACCTTGGCAAGCTCCATACCCAGGAGCAGTGTCGATGATACGCCTGCGGCAACCAGCCAGTCGGTCACCGACAGCGGCACCGTATGGAACGCCAGCTGGAGGAATGGGACATAGATGACGAGCACGTGCGCGGCGAGCGAGAATGCGACCGCGACGAGGAGCCACTTATTTTCGAAGAACCCGCTGAAGGCGCTGCGCCGCCGCGATCGGCAATTGTATGCGTCGAACAGCTGGAACATCATCAGCGTCGTGAAAGCCATGGTGCGCGCATGCGCCTCGTCGGCCGGGTTCGGTCCGCTGCCCTGGGCAAACAGCGTGAACAGACCGCCCGGATAGTACGCGTCAAGCACGGCGAGCGTCCCGACCATCATCAGCAGACCGACACAGCCGAGGCGGATCCAATCTTCGGTCAACAGAATGCCGGACCCGCTTCGCCGCGGCCAGCGCTTCATGGCATCGGGGTCCTTTGGGTCGACGCCGAGCGCCAGGGCCGGCGGCCCATCGGTGATCAGGTTGATCCAGAGGAGCTGTGCCGCGAGCAGCGGCAGGAACAGCCCGTGCTCGGCTGAGGTGAGGCCGAGCATGCCCGCGAACATCACGCCCGCGAACATCGTCATCAGCTCTCCGGAGTTAGTCGACAGCAGGTAGAGCAGATATTTCTGGATGTTGTCGTAGATTCCGCGCCCTTCCTCGATCGCCTTCACGATGCTCGCAAAGTTGTCGTCGGTCAGGACGATATGCGCCGCCTCCTTGGAGACATCGGTTCCGGTGATGCCCATGGCGACGCCGATATTGGCGGCTTTGAGCGCGGGTGCGTCGTTGATGCCGTCGCCGGTCATCGCGACGATGTCACCTTGGCGCTGCAGCGCACGAATGATCTGCAGCTTGTGTTCCGGATCGACTCGCGCGAAGACTCGGACTTGCTCGACGATGGCATCGAGGGCGGATTCGCTCATCGTGCGCAACTCGGAGCCGGTCACCAGCCGTGTCCCCGGCTCGAAGATCATGAGTTCGCGGGCGATGGCTTCGGCCGTGGCCGGATGGTCGCCTGTGATCATCACGGTTCGCACGTGCGCGCGCCGCGCCGTGATCACTGCCGCCTTCGCCTCCGGCCGGGGCGGATCGATCATGCCGAAGAGGCCCAGAAACACGAGGTCGTCTTCGACGCTCTCGGATAATTCCATCCCGGCGGGGGCGTTGCCGGTCTGGGCGTCCACGCCGAGTGCTTGGGCCGGAATCGTTCGGGTGGCGATTGCCAGCGTCCGCAATGCCTGTCGGGCAAGGTCCTCGTTGCGCTGCACGAGCGCCGCGCGTCCTGCGTCGGTCAACGGGACGAGCTGATCGCCCTCCCGGACGAACCGGCAGCGCTCCAGTAGAAGTTCTGGCGCACCTTTGACGAATACGTGCAGCTCTCCCTGCTTCGCGCGGTCGAGATGGACGGTGGTGTGGCGTTTGCGTTCCGAGGTAAACGGAATTTCGGCGATGCGCGGATAGCGCTGCAGTTCGGCCGTGCCAATGCCGAATTTGCGGGCGGCGACAACCAGGGCGCCCTCGGTAGGGTCGCCGTGGACGAGCCATCGCCCGTCCTGCTGACCGAGCGTCGCATCGTTGGCGAGCGCCGCGGCGTACAAAACGCGCTCGAGCGCGTCATGGTGCGCGGAGCCGGTATCGACCGCCTTGCTCTCGACCGAGAATTCGCCCTCTGGGATGTAGCCGCTGCCAGCAACGTCGATCAGGGCGCTTGACGTGACAATGGCGCGCACGGTCATCTCGTTGCGCGTCAGCGTTCCGGTCTTGTCGGAGCAGATGATCGTGGCCGCGCCGAGCGTTTCGACCGCGGGGAGCTTGCGCACGATCGCATGGGCCGCTGCCATACGGCGGACGCCCAGGCTGAGCCCGACTGTGACGATCGCCGGCAGCGCTTCCGGGATCGCCGCGACCGCGAGCGCTACTGCGAACAGGAACAAGCCGAGCACGACGTTGAGTGTGATGACCGTCGTGTTGAGGAAGCCGGCGGCGAACACCAGGGCGCAGATTGCGAGCATGATCACGCTGAGCCGCTTGCCGGTGCGGTCCAGTTCCTGTTGCAGGGGCGTCGGCTCCCGTTCCGCGGCCTCCAGAAGTCCGGCGATGCGGCCGACTTCGGTTGCCATGCCGGTGGCGGCGACGATCGCACGTCCGCGCCCGTAGGTGGCGACCGTGCCGGAATAGAGCATGTTGCGGCGGTCGCCGAGGCTGGCGTCCGCCTGGATCGGTGCTATCTCCTTCGACAGCGGTACGCTCTCGCCGGTCAAGGCGGCTTCGTTGGTTTGCAGGTTTGCGACTTCGATGAGCCGGGCGTCGGCCGGAATTTTGTCGCCGGCTTCAATCAGGATGATGTCGCCGGGCACAAGGTCGTGAGTTGCAATGCGCTCGCGCTCTCCATCGCGCACGACGGTCGCTTCGGGCGCGGCAAGTGCCATCAATGCGCGCACGGACTTCTCCGCACGCGCCTCTTGGACGAAGCCGAGCGTCGCATTCAGGATGACGATCACCAGGATGACGATCGCTTCATAGGGCAGGGCAGATTTCGCGCGGATCCTGCAGCAGCCATTCCGCCATGGAGATCACGACGGCAACCAGCAGGATGATGACAAGGACGTTGTGGAACTGCTCCAGGAGACGCATCCACCACGGCGATTCCGGCGCGCTCTTCAACTGGTTCGCGCCATATGCTTCCAGGCGATAACCTGCTTCGGCCGCGCTCAGGCCGCGTGCCGCATCCGAAGCCAGTTCGGAGACCACCGCTTCCGCAGTTTCGCAATATGGCGCGGCCGGGACGCGGGCTAAGCCATCGCCAATCGCGGGTTTTTCCTCAGGCGAATCCTGACGTGCAAGCGTTTGATGCACGTTCATGGTGCAATCCTCCAGAGGTTGCACTCGCATTGGCGCGCAAACGCGATTGCCTCGCGGGCGCCTGCGCGGTGACGATCGAATGGAAGTTGGAAATCCGGCCGCAGAAGTGTGGAACCCGGCCAAGGTTCATTGCGATCGAGGAACAGGATCGACACAACAGCGCTACGAGTGCGCGATATGAACGGCACGTTCAGGCCCCTCCAGAAGTTGTCCAGTCCGACATCGCAGCGTTTCGCCGCCAGAGGGGCCCGGCCTGGACTTCAAGTTCTCATCGGTTGGAACGTCGTTGACGGCCCGACACAGCGATTCCGCGCAACTCGGCCAACAATGCCGAACGCGTAGTCAGGACGACTTGAGCCCAACAACCCAGCAACTTAAAATGATGGCGCTGGTAGCAACATCCGCAACGGCCTGGGCGTATTTCTACGGGTCGGGTCGGCCCAATCATGGCGTACGTAATCCGGCCGCCGGTGTGTTGAGCCGTTCGTCGAGGAGCAACCGTTCTGGTCATTCACGGTAAAGCAGAGCCCTTGAGCTCGGTCCCCCCGCAACAGCGCGCGAGCGTTTCACGCCCCGCGATGTGGCAATGGATCATGAGCATCGGAGCTCGTAGCCTCCTACGTCGTGCTGGAGTGGATCAGCTTCATGCACGAGTTCAAGGGGCTGCCGCTGACGCCGTGGAATCCCGGTCTCGGCCTCGCATTTGCCTGCCTGATCGTCGGCCCGCACTACGGAATTGCGTTGTTCGTCGGGGTCATCATCGCCGAAATCGTGGTCTTGCAGAGCAATCTCGAATGGCCGGTCATCGTCGCAATCGGTGCGATCGTCGCTGCGGGTTATACGTTCGTCGCCACCGTGATACGCGGGCAATTCCGGCTCGACGTCGGACTGAGCCATTTGCGGGACGTGTTCATTTTGCTCGTGGCGGCCTTCGTCGGCTCCACGCTGGTCACGCTGCTCCTGGCGGGAGTGCTATTGACCGCCGGCAAGCTCAGCCTCGGTGATGTGATTTCGGCTGCACCTACCTTGATCGTCGGCGATGTACTCGGCATTGCGGTTACGACTCCGCTCATACTGCGCTTCGCCCGGCGCTGGCGTGAACGGACGCTGAATCAACTGGTCGAATGCGGATTCCCGAATTTGCCGTGCTCGCCGTGATCATCGTTGTCGCGCTTTGGCTGATCGCGAAAACTGAAACCGCCGACGGGTTCACATTGTTCTACCTGCTGTTTTTTCCCGTCGTGGTCGGTGCGGTGCGGCATGGGCTGGATGGTGCGTGCCTTGCACTTGCGGCAACGCAGTTCGGCCTTGTTGGATTGCTCCATCATCATGGCTACGACTGGCGGGTTTTTACGGAGTTCCAGGTGCTGATGTTTGTTTTGACGGCGACCGGCCTGGTCGTCGGCGTGGTCGTCAGCGAGCGCCAGGCGAGCGAGCGCATGGCGCGGGAATCCGAAGCGAGGTTCAAGGAGAAGGAAGCCGAAGTGGCCCACGCCGCGCGTTTCAGCCTCGTCAGCGGGATGGCGACTGCCCTGGCGCATGAAATCAATCAGCCGATGGCCGCCGCGCGTGCGCTCGGGCGATCGGTCCAGGAGCTGTTGCGCTATCCGCAGATCGACCTTGTGCGCGCCGATCAAAACTTGACGACGGCTGTTGCCGAGATCGATCTTGCGGGCGGCATCTTGCGTCGCATGCGCGATTTCCTTCGTCGCGGCAAGCCGCAGATCAGCACGATCGACGTCGCTCTCATGCTCGACGGACACTCTTGCGCTCATCGGCCCCGAGGCGGCATCGAAGCACATCGAGATCGATCTCGACTGTCCGGTCGATCCTCCATCGGTGCACGGAGATCGAATTCAGCTTCAGCAGGTCGATCCTCAATCTTATTCGCAATGCGATCGACTCCATCGTGGAAGTCGGGGCGCACCGACGGTCGGCTCCGGCTGGCGGCGCAGGCCGGTGACAGCGTCGCCCACCTGGAGATTCGGCGTTCGCGACAACGGAGCCGGAATTCCGCCGGATCGGGTCGAGCACCTGTTCACTGCCGCTTACGACTTCGAAGAAGAACGGGTTGGGTCTTGGTCTCTCCATTTCGCTGGCGATTGTCGAAGCGCATGGCGGCCGCATCTGGCTCCATTCTCACGAACCGGGTACGACTGAATTTCGCCTTTCGCTTCCGCTTGAAGCGCCCGACAGAGATCTGACCATGAGGACTGTCTTCGTCATCGATGACCAGGCGTCGGTGCGGCACGCGCTTTCCGAGATGCTCAGTGCGTTCGGCTACGATGTCGAGGCCTATGAATTCGCGGAGACCTTCCTGCGCTCGCTCGACACGTCTGCGGCACGGCTGCGTCGTTGCCGATGTTCGCATGCCGGGCATGGACGGTATCGAGCTCGTTCGCGAGATCGCTCGCCGCCGGGTTGCGTTTCCGGTCGTGGTCATCTCCGGACATGCCGACGTACCCATGGCTGTGGCGGCGATCAAGGCCGGCGCCGAGGATTTCATCGAAAAGCCGATCGACGACGTGCAGCTCGTTGCGGCGATCAACCGGGGCCTCGCCGGCGCGGATGAGCAACGGCGTCGTCAGGAGAAGGTAGAGGAGGTCTCCGCTCGCTTCGAACGGTTGACGCCTCGCGAGGTCGAGGTCTTCGATCTGGTGGTTCAGGGCTACACCAGCGAAACCATCGCGGCACGGCTGGGAATCGGCACTCGCACGGTCGAAGGCTACCGCGTGCAGATCATGACCAAGATGCAGGCGGAAAGCGTTGCCGTGCTCGTCCGTCAGGCCATTCGACTCAACCGCATGTCTCCGTAGAAATACGCCCTGAGCGTTTCGCCTGCCAAGCTTGGCGTTGGCCACCTAACCTCTTTCGAGCTTCGACGCGGCGCGTGTGCAGTCCGCACCTCCGGCGCTGCGCCATAACCCGAATGCTGGCCGGTAGCAGCGAGCCGTGGCCGCCGGCGCGGACGATGGAGCGTCGCATGGCCCAAGGCAATCCGGTCGGTGCGCCAGCTTCCGTTCCGTCTATCCATCCACGCGCCGGGCGCGTCATTCCGTTTCCTGCCGGCACGGCGACGTGCCTGGACTTCGCGGAGCGCGCCGTTGACCGGACGGCATTTCGGGTCCTGCTGGCACATGACCTTACCGGACAATCGGAAATCGCTCTCGTGCGAGCGGCCCGGCTTGTGTTCGAACGTGACGGACACCTCACGATCGTTCATGTCGTCGACAGTGCATTTCCGGCGTCGGTTATCGAGGCTCGAAGGAAGCAGGCGAGGCACCAGATCGAGGTACAAGTCCGCCGATGGCTGGGGCGGCGTGCCGTGCCGCCTCGCATTGAAATCGGCGTCGGGGATCCCGCCGATGCCATCGCCGCTCGCGTGCAGGCGCGGAATTTTCACCTCGTGGTGACCGGCCGCCATCAGCGGCATGCGATTGCGGCCATGTTCGGTACTTCCACCGTCGGGCGGCTGCTGAAGCGGATCAAGCGGCCGCTTCTGGCCGTCGGCAATCCGAATCAATCCCCCTACCGGCGCGTCCTCGTCCCGATCGATTGCACGGAGGCGTCGGCCGCGCGCGTAACGTTTGTGGCGGCATTGCTCCCCGGGGCGGGCTTTCATCTTCTTCACGCCGAGACTGGGTGTGTTTCGGATTGTGTCGCTTCAATGGATGGGCGGTCTCTCGCCTCGTTCGTATCGACCTTGGAGCTGGGAGGGCGCAGGGCGATTGTATCGCGCCAGAGCGGTGATGCGCTGACTTTGGTCAGGAAGGAACTGGCTCGGCAGAAGACCGATCTGCTGGTGCTGGGAGCGCACGCGCGGTTTGGCATCGGACGCACAGTCCTCGGCGACGTAGCCGAAACCAATCTTCTTTCGAGCGGTTACGACACGCTTTTACTCTCAACTCCTACTTAGCGTGACCGTTCGTTTTCATCCGGCAACAAGGGTACCAGCATTTCCTCCAGGGCACGTTTCTGCGAGTTGCCAGCCGAGAGATTGAGCCAACTACGTCTGGTGTTATCTAGTCGAGTAGGTTCCACCGATAGGTGGCATCGTTGCAAAATCCGCAACAGCTCGAGCAGCCGACATTACCGTTATGGCCGACGCCCCAATACGCGCGGGCATTATCGGTTCCGCCATAACAAATCTTCTCGCCGGGAACACAGGCCAACGTCGCGCAGCGCTCAACACGGTCGTCGAGTACCCAGCTTGCTCCGGCCGGCCACACGGCGTTTCTATTGGCTGAAAACGCGCGCATATAGATGATATTCGAAGCATTGTTGGTGAAGCAGAGGGTTACGGCTGCGTGACTTTGCTGGCTTCCAGCGGTGGTGAGGAGGAGAAGAGCAAATAGAATTGGCGTGGTCAGCTTGCGCAAAATGTCGCCCATGTCATCGATGTCCGATTAAAGGATAAGACTATGTTACTTGGTGTCCCTATCACAGGAAGCGATCATGGGGAAGCGATGCCGGGTTTTGACGTTCGGTGTCGACGATTTTCAGTGAACAATATTGCGCCGTAATGGAGCACTAGCTATCCTCCTACGGAGGGCTTGAGGTCCCAGGAGACAATGATGAAAAGTGCGATTTTAACGTTGGTCGTTGCTGCGGCAGTTGGCGGCTTGGTCACGTCAGCCCACGCGCAGGAGAAGCTTAAGGCCGCTGCGACGCCAATGGTGGGCGATCACAAGGAAATGCCGCTGGCGGGAAGTTCCGAAGCGAGGACAGCAGTCGCTCCGGTTGTGAAGAGTGGCGAGATGGCAAGGATTGGGCGGCCCTCGGTCGAGACTGGCGTTGCGCAGCCAAATTCACTGACCGAGGCAAAGGCCCAAAGGGAGTAGTGGACGCGGTATTCGCGATCGCTCGTGGCAGTCCGGGGCCGACCATCTGCCACGCTGCCGCCTCGTGGCGACGCCTCGGTCGCCGACTACTCCCAAATCGCATCCAAGCTCCAACGAATGCATTGAGTCACTTGGCGGTAGTCGTCCTGCCGAACACGTTCTCATTCTGAGTACGATTCCGCCCGTCATTCTGAATGTTTGTTGCCGTGGCGTTCGAAAGGCGATGGGCGTGCCGTTTGCGCGGCGCCGACAGCGCGCGCTTCATCGTGCGCTTCGCGTAGCCTTGGTAGGCCTAGCGCTCGGGACTGGCAATGCGACGGGGCCCACCGGCGGAAGATGCCGCGTGAAGGTGACTGCGCTAGGCAAAGCGCATTTCACGTACCCTTCCTCGGCGCGCTAGCCCGTCTCACCGGCGGGCTTTTTTTGTGGCGACCCGGGCGTCAACTCGGATCAGGGCCCTTCGGCGCAGCCTTCTTCTTCGCGGGCGGCTTTTTCTCCGCCTTCTTCGCGGGCGGCTTCTTAGGGGTCGCCTTTGGCTCCTGCATGTTTGGCTTCTCGATCGGCTTGGCATCCGATCCCGGCGCTGTGCCGCCCTGCGCAGCCGCGGTCCCGATCGGGCCGTCCTGGGGCTGAAGCCAGCCGAATGACGCTCCGAAAACAACGAGCATTGAAGCAACTAGGATCTGAAGAAACCTGACCATATGATTTGACCTCGCTGTCACGCCTCTGCGGTGAAGGTACCTGATTGACGGGGGTAATGCCTAGTGCGCACTCGCGGCCCCAACCGGGTGAATGCCAGGATGCCAGGGTACGTTCGCTCTCGCCCTCATTCTGAATTGGGGGGCCTAATTTTGACAGGCAAACCCGCGAATTTCGCGATTTATTCAGAATTCGCTTTGAAATCACGAGAGGAACTGGTCGGATTTTGGTGCCGCCATTTCCAGGTTCGAGGCTTGGCGCCCCAGCCAACCCGCACAGCCTAGCAGTACTTCAGAAACTTCCCTTGGCGCTTCTCGTGACGCGGAAGCGCCGCCGGCGTGACCGTAGGATATTGTCCGTACAGTGCCCCATGCGACCCAAGGCTGGATCACTGAGGGCCGGAGTTCTTCAGTACATCAAGAGCGCGAACGACTAGCGGGTCGACACCGTTTTCGATGTCGCTCCGGCGGTTGAAAAGTTCGATATCCACCGGAACGCCTTTGCCTTCGTAACATACGTTATCGGCTGAGAGATATGTCTGATATGACAGGCAATACTTCCAGCCGTTCGGAAGTGTCTTGTCGAGCGTGTACGAGAAGATGCCATTGGTGTGATCGCCGATTATGGTGACGTGCGGCAATTCCTTCATCGCCAGGGCAAAGGCTTCCCCACCGCTGAAGACCGAGTCGGAGGTCAGGAGTACGATTGGTCCGGTAAACTGCACGTCGCCTTCCGGCTCGAGGTGCCACGTCTTCAGATCCGAATAGTCATTGTCGTCAGGGCCAATCTTCGTTCTCCGGTGGAAGGCCACGCGCCGCCGGTCGCAGAAGCGATTGATGATCGCGAGCGCGATACTGTCCTCGCCGCCGGGGCAATCGCGAATGTCGACGATGTAGCCGCTCAAATCATTGAAGTCGCCGGCAATTCTGTCCAAGGCAGCCGTCAACTTGTGCTTCTTGACATCTTCGAGCTCGATGATGCGAATGTAGCCGTAGGTCGGAGACCTGCCATAGCGCAGCATCCAAGCCTCGGTTTCCTTCGGCTTGGTAAAGCCGTTGGCAACGAGGGTCCGTTCTGTTGTCTTGAAAAGCTGCTCCGGCTTTGGGAACTCCTGCCCAAATCTGGTTGGCTTCTCAGCCGTGAACGACCGCTTCTTGCCGTTAATCTTCGCCCGAATCTCGACGTGTCCGTCATTCAGTGGATCGATCATCCTGCAGAGGATATCGAACAACTCCGCATCGCTGGTCTTGCTTGTCACTTTGGGCCGATAGATGTCGTGCTGCCCTTTCCAATCGACCTTCCGCAGCTTGAAGAAGGGATACCTGTTGTGGAACATCGTCCAGAATTGCTCGAAATTCTCTTCCGGATCGCACTTGCTCATAATGGCCGCGTCCCTTGTCCAGGAAAACAATTCGTCAGCGCAGTGCCATAGCGGGGACGAGGATTGGGTCGCTCACAGGTCCGCAGGGTTCGTTTCGTAGGTTACCGTAAGCGTATCATCTCCTTGAGGGGATCGAGAACCTGTACTTGCACCATCAGCTCAGTATTTGCGGAAGGCTTCGCAGGGGCTTCGACTGAGGGGCGCTGTCGAGCATGTCCTGGATCACAGGGCTCTGGCCAAACCCTTGTGGTTTCCGAAAATCCGTCCGCTGGGTTTAGTCAGTCTGAAGCAGTCTTGGTAGCCAAACGGCGACTACCGCCGACGTCCCTTCGCGCACGCTCCTCATGCCGCGCTGCAGGGCGGGCGCGATTTCTCCGGGCTCGGTGACGTTTTCGCCATAGGCGCCGGCCGATCGCGCTTCGGCGGCGAAGTCGATTGGTGGGTCGAAATAGCCACCGGGATAGCCGGCCTTGGCGGCAAAGCCGTCGGGATAGCTGCGCGACACGCGTAGCGTGCCGGTCGAATAGCTGCGGTTCTGGTAGACGATGGTGAGGTACGGCGCCTTGTATTGCGCGGCCGCCCACAGCGAATGGATCGGCCGTGCCGAACATGTAGAAGCCGTCGCCGGTGATCGCGACGACATTGCGGTCGGGCGCTGCGAGCTTGGCGCCAAATGCCGCGCCCGGCGCCCATCCGCCGCTGCTGCCCGGATTGTAGAAATAGGAGTTCGGCTGCGCGCACTGCAGGTAATCGTGGACCTGGCTGACGACGATCGTGTCGTCGAACACGATCCAGTCGTCGCCGAGCGCCTTGGCCGATCTGGTGCGAGAGCCAGCGAACGTCGATCGGCGTGTTGCCCGCCGCTGCCTTCGCGTTGTCTGCGAGGGTCCGGCGGCGCTTCTCCGAGGTCTCGCCCCACCGCGCTGGCGCGCGCCGCAAAGCGTTCGCGGTCGGCCGCCGATGCGATGGCGAACGAACCTCCTGATTCGAGCGCCTCGATCGTCAGAAAGCGTGTCGGCGGTGAGCCGCAGGTCGGCGGTGAATTCCATGATCGGGAATGCGGCGCTTTGGACGGCTCGACATCGACGATCGCGACGAACGCGTCGTCGGGCGGGTCATTGGCGCCCGATCATCCACGGAATGTCGACGTCGAGCGCCAGTACGAGGTCGGCGTCCTTCAGGCTCAGGCTGCTCTGATAGAGCGGATGGGTGATCGGGAAGCACTGGTAAGAACGTTTGGCCGACTGAGCGACGGGCAGGCCGAGGAATTCGCAGAGGCGCACAAGCGCTGGCACCGTCGCCGGATTGCGGCCCGGAGCGAGAGACCACGACGAACTGGATTGTGTGCCTTGACGAGCCGCGCGGCGAGCTCGCGAATGCCGTCCGGCTCCGGCGCCGCCGGACGTCCCACGCCGAGCTGGTCCATGGTCGGAAATCGCGCGGTTGTCCGCCTTGGTCAGCGACACCTCGCGCGGAATGCTGAGATAGACCGGCCCGCGCGGCTCGGTGCACGCGACCTGCAGCGCGCGCGACACGGTAAGGCCGGAGTTGTCCTGGAATTTCAGGAGATGATCCCACTTGGTGTATTGCCGCACGATGCCGTTCTGGTCGAACGTCTGTTGCAGCCAGAGATGACCCTCCGGCTCGCGCGCCCCGATCATGCTGCCTGGATAGGCCGTGGGCGGAATCCCGGCGGTGATCAGCACCGGCAGGCCGGCATGCCAGGCGGTGTGGACGGCACCTCCGTAGTGCTGGGTTCCGCAGTCGACGTGCGCTGCGGTCGCGACGGGCTTGCCGCTGACCGCGGCGCAGCCGAGCGCAGCGTTCAGGTTGGCGTGCTCGTGCGTGACGGAGATCAGCTTCGGCGCCTTGCGGCCCTGCGCTTCGGCTTTGGCGATCGCCTCCTGGTAGAAGCCGATCTCGGAACCGGAGGTGAAGAACACGAACTCCACGCCGGCGCCCGCCATGGCAGCGACGATGGCCTCGCCATGGTCCGCCGCCGGGACTTCGATCCACTCGCGGGTCCGGTTGCGGCGGCCGTCGACATAGTTCATGGCGCTATTCCTCGATGAGGCATTGCTGGTCGTGGCGATCACGATGGCGTCGATCATCGTCATCGACGGCTTCAATGCTAGTCGCCTTGTTTGACTTTGAAGAGAGGCAAACGCTACCTAGTTCCAGCGGACGATGGACGCATGGGCGGAGACGACTGGTATGTTGCGTGCGGCGATTGTAGGCCTGGGATGGTGGGGCAAGAATCTCGTCACTGCGGTCCAGGGAAAATCTGACGTCATACGCTTCACGGCGTGCTGCACGCGCAGTCGAAACAAGGCTGTGGAGTTTTGCGCCGAGCATTCGATCGCGCTGACTGATGATTACGCGGCGCTGCTCGCGGACAAGAGCATCGACGCGGTCGTCCTGGCGACGCCGCCGAGCGCGCATTCCGAGCAGGTCATAAGGGCTGTCGAGGTGGGCAAGCCTGTGTTCGTCGAGAAGCCATTCACGTTGACCGCGGAGACGGCGCGGCCAGCTTTGCAGGCTGCGCAGAAGGCGAACGTGGTGCTGGCGGTTGGCTTCAACCGCCGCTTTCACCCTTCGATGAACGAACTGCGTGGCCGCATCCGCGATGGCCGGCTCGGCGCGATCACAGGCTTTCTGATCGAACAAACGGCGCCCGGCGGCGCCAGCATGCGTCCCGACGAATGGCGTGCCAACGAGGAGGAAACGCCTGCCGGCGCGATGACGGGGATCGGCATCCATATCGTCGATGCGATGATCGATCTGTTTGGGCCGATTGGCGAGGTTCACTGCATCGCGACAAAGCGTGTGGCTCCGCTGGTTCACGATACCTCGGCCGTGCTGGTGAAGTTCAAGAGCGGCTTGTCCGGCGTGTTCTATGCTTCCTTCGTCACGGTGCCGAACTATCGCATCGCTGTGTACGGGTCCAACGGCATGGCGGAGGTGGTCAAGCCCACGCAGGACGAATTCCGCTTTGCGCCGTTGACCGACCCGAAGGCGGGGCATCTGGCGCAGCCGAAGCCGGAGGTGATCGTGACGCCGGGCTTCGACACCTTGCGGGCCGAGCTTGAGGAGTTCGCTGCCTGCATCAGGGACAAGCGGCCATATCCGATTTCGCCGGATCAAGTGCTGCATGGGGTCGAGGTGTTCGAGGCGATCGCGACGTCCGCCAAGCGCGGCGGACCGGTCGCGCTCGGCTGAGCTACTTCACGAACATCGCGCGTGGCCTGGCCGACGCCTTCGAAGTCGGCGACGATCTGCTGGCCGACCTCCACCGGGAAGAAGCCGCTGAACGAGCCGGTGGCGACGACCTGTCCGGCCTTCAGGCCGGGACCGTTGCGCAACTGATTCGCCAGCACCACGACCGGCAGGAACGGATCGACGAAGGCGTGGCCGCCGATCGTCTCGACGATGGTCTTGTCGTCGGCGCTCATGCGCACCCGCATTGCGCCGAAGTCGATGTCGCGCCAGTCCTTGACGCCCTGGCCGATGATGAAGGCGCCGTTGGTTTGGTGGTCCGCGTAGGCCTCGACCAGGGTCGCGCGCTCGTTGAGCCGCTGGCGAATGGTGCGGTGCTTCATGTCGAACCGCGTGTCGACGATTTCCATCGACGGACAGGCCTCGACCACGCCCGCCACCTCTTCGGGCCGATAGAGCTTGCGCGCGCGGCGGCAGGTCGGCGAGCGAGCCGGAACGTGATCTCCGGCTCGATGAACAGCGATGGCGTCAGCGACACCGGAATCTTCGCGGGGCTGGAGAACACAGGTGGCGAGTAGAGCGGCGCCTGGAACGGGATTTCGCGCGGCTTGTAGAGGAACGTGATCTTCCAGCCCGCGATGTCGTGGCCGAGCATCTTGGTGATCTCGTTGACGATCTGGTTGGAGTCCGCCGCCACCAGCGGCCTGATCTCCTGCGGCAGCTCCTTGATCGGCACTCCGGTACGGCGCGCTTCGACCAGAAGGCGGGCGGCTTCGACGGCTTTGGCTTGTTCCATTCTTACTCTCCGACGGACGGTAAGTGCATTGGCGTGACGAGCTATCGGCGGCGGCGGCGCGGTCGTGTGCGACGCGCCTTGGCATAGAGGTATTCACGGGACTGCTTCGAGCAGCTCGATGCGCGCGGCGCGGATCGCAGCCGACCATGCGGCCGTTCCATTTCACCGGGCGGCCCTCGACGATGACGGCCTCGACGTTGCCGGCGTGGCCGCCGAGCACCAGCGCGGCGATCGGATCGCCCATCGGCGCCAGGTTGAGCGCGTGGCGCGGGATCAGGATGAGGTCGGCGGATTTGCCCGGCGTGATGCTGCCGACCTTGTCGTCCAGGCCGACGGTGCGTGCGCCGTCGATGGTGGCGAAGCCCAGCACGTCACGCGCGGTGATCGAGACCGGGCGCGGCCGGCCTGCAGATCGTTCAGCGTGAGCGTGCGCTCCATGTTGAGCGCGGCGCGCATCTCCGAGAACAGGTCGCCGCTCGCCGACATCTCGCTGTCGACGCTCAGGCCCGGGCGCACGCCGTGCGCCAGCAGCTTGCCGGTGGCCGGCAGCCCGAAGCCGCCGCAGGTCGAGGCGATCTGGGCCGACACGCTCGCCGTGGTGCCCGGTCTCCGCCATCAGGTGGAACTCGTGGTCGCTGCAATTGCAGCAATGCACGAAGGTGACATCGGGACCGAGCAGACCGCGCTGGTGCATGCGCTCGACGCCGCGATACTTCGGTCCGTTGGCACCGAGACCGATGTGGATGGTGACCCGCAGGCCGAGTTCGCGCGCGAGCCGCAGGTCGTGCTCGATGGTCTCGATGGTGGTGAACTCGGGGCCTCGCGCCGCCATGGCGAGCGTCACCAGCGCATCGTCGCTCGCCAGCACCTGCTCGCGCAGGCGGCGGATGTCTGCCGGATGCGGCAGCGTGCTTTCCTTCATCCAGCGCTCCGGCTCGATGCCGGGCTGGCCGTGGGCGTAGATCGTGCGGCCGCCGGCCTCGCGCAGCGCGCGCACCGCCTCGTCGGCGTGAGCCGGCGAATTCTGGATGTGCGCCCAGTCGAGCAGCGTGGTCACGCCGGCGTCGAGCGCGGCGAGCCGGCCGAACAGGGTCGCCGCATAGACGTCCTGCGGCCGGAAGTTCGGTCCGAAGCGCTTGAACAGTTCGACGAACATGCGCGGCAGGTCCCAGTCCAGGCCGGTGTGGCGGATCGGGCTCTGCCAGGTGTGACGGTGCGAATCGACCAGGCCGGGCAGGATCAGGTAGTCGGCGGCATCGACGATCTCGACGTCGCCGCGTCGATCGTGCGGCGCGACCTCGCTGATCTTGCCCTCGGCCACCAGAACGTCGCCGACGAAGTCGCCGAGCGCGGTCATCCATCGTGATGAGCAAGCCGCCGCGCAGGAGGTAGCTGCTGCCTCGCGGCGCCGGCGATGGTCTGCTGGGTCGTCATGTGCGCTGTCCTTCACGAACCGAGATAGGCCTTCACCAGCCGCTCATCCTTCAGAAACGCATCCCACTGCGCCGGTCTGGATTTCATGCTCGATCCGGCCGAGCGCGAGCACGTAGGCGCGGTCGGTGATGTCGGCGGCGATGCCGACGTTCTGCTCGACCAGCAGCAGCGCCATGCCGCGTCCGCGCAGCTCGCTTGATGACGTGGAGGATGTCCTTCACCACCTTGGGCGCGAGGCCGGTCGAGGGCTCGTCCATGATCAGCAGGTCCGGCTGCAGCAGCAGCGCGCGCGCGATCGCGACCATCTGCTGCTGGCCGCCGCTGAGCAGGTTGACCGGCGTCTCCAGCCGCTCCTCGATCATCGGGAAGAGCGCGTAGATGTCGGCCCAGTCGAACGACCTTGCGGTCGCCGTTGCCCGGCTGCGCCGTTCCGCGAGCAGCAGGTTCTCGCGCACCGTCAGCTCGCCGAACAGGCGGCGGTTCTCCAGCACGACGGCGATGCGGTGGTCGCACCAGTTCGTGCGGCGGCACCTGGCTGATGTCGACGCCGTTCTTCACGATGCGGCCGGAGCGGGCGCGCAGCAGGCCGCAGATGGTGCGCACCAGCGTGGTCTTGCCGGCGCCGTTGGCGCCGACGATCGCGACCGCCTCGCGGTCGCCGATCGAAAGCGAGATGTCGTGCAGCACGGTGAGCGCGCCATAGCCGGACGTCAGCGCGTGGACCTCGAGCATCGTCAGACCCCGAGATACACTTCGCGCACGCTGGCATTCTGCTGGATCGCCGCCATGTTGCCCTTGGCGATGATCTCGCCGAAGTTGAGCACGTGGACGGTCTCGGCGACCGCCATCAGCTCCATGTCGTGCGAGACCAGCAGGATCGGCGAGGCCGGCCTCGTTGATGCGCCGGATCGCGGCGATCAGCTGCTGCATCTCCTCGCGGTTCAGCCCGGCGGACGGCTCGTCGAGCATCAGGAGCCTCGGCTCGCCGACCAGGGCGCGCGCGATCTCGAGGATGCGCCGCTGGCCGGCGGGAAGCGTGCGGGCCGGCAGGGCGCCGTCGAGGCCGAACTCGCCAGCGCACGCGCTCCGCCAGCGCTGCGGATCTGGCGCATTTCGCCGCGGGCATGCGGCAGTCGGAGCATGTCCTGGACCATGCCGGTGCGGGTGAGCTTGCAGGCGCCGACCATGATGTTTTCGAGCACGCGTCATGCGCTCGAAGATCTTCGGCGTCTGGAAGGTGCGCACCATTCCGGCGCGGTTGCGGTCCTGCACCGATTGCGTCGTCAGCGGCTCGCCGCGAAACGCGATCGTCGCCGGTCTGCAGCGGGAGGTAGCCGCTGATGATGTTGAACAGCGTGGTCTTGCCCGAGCCGTTCGGGTCCGATCAGGCCGATCAGGCCACCTTCGGGAACCGACAGCGTGACGCTGCGCAGCACGGTGAAGCCGCCGAAACTGTGCCCGACGCCGTCGAGCGCGAGGATGTCGGCCGCCGGCTCATGCGCCGACCCGCGACCAGCCCAGCTTGCCCGCGGCCTGCCGCAGCAGCCCGACCAGGCCATCCGGCAGCAGCACGACGACGGCCACCAGCGCCAGGCCGAACAGGATCTGGTGGATGTCGCCGATCTGGCTCAGCAACTCCGGCAGGATGGTGACGAACATCGCGCCGAGCACGACGCCCCACAGCGAGCGCACGCCGCCCAGCACCGGGATCAGCAGGAAGCCGATCGACTTGTCGACGGTGAAGCTCTGCACGCTGGTGAACGACACGTAGTGCGCGAACAGGCTGCCGGCGATGCTGCCGAGCAGCGCGCTCAGCATGAACACGCGGGTGCGCAGCCATTGCAGGTCGACGCCGAGGCTGGCCGTGGCCTCGCTGGAGTCCCGCATGCCGCGCAGCATCAGCCCGGTGCGGCTGTGCACGAGGTTGCTGACCAGCAGCATGGCGAGGAACGCCACGCGCCCAGGCGAGATAGTAGAAGCGGCCCGGCGTATCGAGCTTGAAGCCGAAGAGATCGAGCTTCGGGATGCCGCCGATGCCGAGCTCGCCGCCGGTCAGCCAGTCCCATTCGTAGAAGATCGACGACTGGCGATGATGCTCAGCGCCAGCGTCGCCAGCGCCAGGAAATAGCCGGTGAGCCGCAGCACCGGCCAGCCGACCACGAGCGCGATCGCCATCGAGATCGCGGCGCCGACCACGAAGCCGGCGATGTTCGGGTAGCCCAGCTCGACCGTCAGATAGGCGCAGGAATAGGCGCCGATGCCGTAGAACGCGGCCTGGCCGAGATTGACGATGCCGCACTGGCCGAGCAGCAGGCCGACGCCGATGCCGGCGATCGTGTAGATCGCGGTGAATACCAGAAGATCGGTGAGGTGGCGCGACAGCAGGTGCGGCAGCGCCGCCCATACCGCGAAGCCGAGCAAGGCGAGGAGCAGGCCGCGCCGCATCAGCCGCCTCCGCGGCCGCCGCGGCCGAGGATGCCGTGCGGCATGAAGATCATGATCGCGATCAGGATCGAGAAGGTCAGCACGTCCTTGTAGCCCGACGACACGCCGACGATGACCAGCGACTCGACCACGCCGAGCGTCAGGCCGCCGACCACGGCACCGAGCGGATTGGTGAAGCCGCCGAGGATCGCGGCGGCGATTCCCTTCAAGGTGATCGGCAGGCCGGTGGTGTAGTCGACCGCGATCAGCGGCGTGATCAGGATGCCGGCGATCGCGCCGAGCAGTCCGCCGAGCACGAACGTCAGCGTCCGCATGCGCGCCACGTTGATGCCGGTCGTCGCCGCGCCGTCGGCGTCGATCGAGGCCGCGGTGATGGCAAGCCCGAGCGTGGTGCGGCGGAAGAACTCGCGCAGCGCGACCACCACCAGGCCCGCGATCGCGATCAGCCACAGCGCGTGCTCGCGGATCACGACGTCGAACACGATGAATACGTGGTCGCCGCCGAACGCCGGCAGCAGATAGCCGTCGCGGCCGATCAAGAACAGCACCGCGGCGGCGATGGCCCGTTCGAGGCCGATCGTCAGCAGCACGAACTGGTCTTCGGTGGCCTGCTGGCGGATCATGGGACGCACGAGCGTGAGCTCGATCGAGTGCGCCGATCGCCGGCCCGGTCAGGATGCCGGCGATGATGGCGAACCAGTAGGGATACTTTGCCGCAGTCAGCACCAGCACGGTGGTCATCGCGCCGACCACGCTGAATTCGCCGTGCATCACGTTGATGACGCGGCTGCCGCGGAAGATGACCGCCAGGCCCATGCCCGACCAGGGCGTAGATGAAGCCGTTGGTGATGCCGGCTTGCAGGGCCTGAAGGATCAAGCTCAGCGACATTCACGCACCATCTCGCGACAAGAACCGCCACCGCGCGGAACCGGGGCGCGGCGGCTCGATCGGAGCTGGCTCAGGCCGGCGTGGCTTCACGCCGACGCGCATTCCTCACTTGTTGATGCGGAACGGCGTGCGCGTGAATTGCCCGTTCACCAGCTTCGAGAACACGAAGCTCGAGAGCCCGAATGCCGGTCATGTCGTCGGCGGTGAAGTTGTAGTTCGCCATGACGCCGGAGTAGGGCTCGCGCATGGCCTCGCACAGCTTCTCGCCGCCGGCCTCGGGGCCGACCTTGTCGAGCGCGCGCATCGCGACATGCACGGCATCCCAGGCCGCCGCCTCGAAGTTCTTCGCGCGCCCGTTCATCTCCTTGCGGAAGAGCTCGACGAACTCCTTCTGGTTCGGCAGCGGATCTTCGTTGACGATGAATTCCGGGAACACGATGTCGTTGGCGACCGTCGGCGCCCATCGCGTTGAGCGACCTCGTAGCTGGAGGCGCCGTTGACCGCGATGATCGGCTGCTTCATCTGCAACTGGCGGATGGCGCGGAACGGCGTCGCGGTGGTCCCGATCACGAAGATGGCGTCGGGATTGCATGGCCCGAAGCTTGGCGGCCTGCGCGGTGGCGTCGGTCGCGGCCATCTCGTATTTCTCCGGGCCGAGGACCTGGATGTCCTTGTAGTCGCCCGGCGACGTTGTTGATCTCGCGCATCACCACGTTGCCGTAGCCGGTGTCGTGCAGCACGCCGACCTTCTTGGCGCCGATCGAACGGGCGTATTCGTAAAGGCGCGCGCGCATTGAGCTCGTGCGGCGGCAGCATGTGGAACACGCACTTGCGCTTGAGCTCGACCGCCGGACCGAGGCCCGGTAAAGGTCAGCTGCGGGATTTTGGCGCTGTCCGTGATGCCGCCGATCGCGACCGCCGGCCCGAGCAGCGAAGCGCCGAATACGGTGATGACCTTCTGATTGAAGATCAGGTCGTTGACCTTCGTGACGGCGGTGTCGGGATTGGACGTGTCGTCTTCGATGATGATGCGGATCGGTCGGCCCTTGAAGCCGCCCTTGGCATTGATGGTCTTCTCGGCGAGCAGCAGCCCGTTGCGCTCGTTGACGCCGAGACCGGCGCCGACGCCGGTTACCGAGAGCACCGCGCCGAACTTGATCGGTTCGCCTTGGCGCAAAGGCGGGCTGGTCGTTGGCGAAGATGGCGGCCGCGCCGATCGCGAGCGCGAAGCTGAGTGGGTTTGTTCTCATTTCCGTTCCTCCCTGTGGCGTGTCGTTTATCGTTTGATCGCTGTCGCTAGCGCGCGTAAGGCGGGATCTGGCGATGGAACATCGCGAAGATCAGCTCCCAGTCGCGCTCGGCGGCCTTCTTGTCGAAGATGTCCCGGTCGGGCAGCGCGTAGCCGTGCTCGGCGCCCTTGTGAATCGCGTGCGTGTATTTCACCTGGCACGGCTTGAGCAGCGCGCCGAGCTCCTCCACCATCGGCAGCGGTGCGTAGTGATCGAATTCCGCGAATCCGCAATACAATTCGCCGCGCAGCTTGGCGACGCCGAGGTGAGGGGAGTCCGGCCGGTCCGAGATCAGCGTCGTGCCGTGCAGGCTCGCTGACGCCTTGAACGCGTCCGGATAGGCCACCGCGACCTGCATGACGTGACGGCCGCCCATGCAGTAGCCGATCGAGCCGACGCGCGCCTGGCTTTACCGGATCATCGCCGTCGTGGAAGAACTCCAGGATCGCGCCGGTGTCAGCGACCACCATGCTGTCGGCCAGCTTGCTGGCCGGCTCGAGAACCTTGGCTTGATCTTCCTTGCTGAGCTTGGCGAGCGAGATGCGCTCGCCCTTGTCGTTGACGAAGGTGCTGCGGACCTTGCCTTGCCGGTAATAGAAGTCCGGCACCTGCAACGTAATAGCCGACCGTCGCGATGCGTCGCGCCAGGTCGTAGAGCTCTTCGCGGACGCCCCAGACGTCCATGTAGAGAATGACCGGGGGAAACGGACCATCCTGCTCCGGGTGGGTGACGAAGGTCTCCATGCGCCCGTCGGCAGTGGGGATTTCAACGAAACGTTCCTTCACAGCGGTCCTTCTTCTTTCAAATGGCGATCGGGCCCGCCGGAAACCCGCGGACGGTGGAGGTGGCTCGGAAACGCGATCGATGCGCCGGAACGCGCCGTAGCTGCCCGGCACTCCGCCTGGCGCCCCCACCGCGACCTTATGGCTCGGGCCTTGTCCATGAAAAATGATACTTTTCCATCCAACCAATCGATGGCATCAATGAATGCTGCGACTGACGGCAATGGCGGTGCGTACCCATGGAACTGCGTCATCTGCGTTATTTCGCGGCGCTCGCCGAGCAGCTCAATTTCACGCGTGCGGCCGAGACCGGTTCACGTCACCCAATCGACGCTGTCGCACCAGATCAAGCAGCTCGAAACCGAGATCGGCCACCGGCTGTTCGACCGGATCGGCAAGCGCATCGTGATCACCGAAGCCGGCGAGCAACTGCTCGGCAAGGTCAAGGTGGCGCTCTCGGAGATCGACGACGGCCTGCGCGGCCTGCGCGGCTCGGCCCAGCAATTGAGCGGCAGCCTGCGCATCGGCGTGACCCACACGTTCAACGTCAGCCTGCTGCCGACCTGCATCGACACCTTCTTCGGCAAGCATCCGTCCGGTCCGCGTCACGGTGCAGGAGCTCAACGCCGAGTCCGTCGGGCGCGGCGTCGAGGCCGGCGAGTTTCGACATCGGCATCGCCTACCGGCCGAACAGCGCCGCTGCAATTTCGTTCGAGCCGCTGTGCAACGACGAGATGGCGCTGGTGGTCTCGTCCGACGCATCCGCTGGCGAGCCGCAAGCGGATCCGGATGGTGGAACTGCACCGGCAGAACCTGGTGCTGTCGACCAACGACACCACCACGCGCGAGCTGCTGGAGGGCTGGTTCCGCTCGGTCGGCGCCGAGCCGGTCATCGTCGTGGAGATGAATCCGATCGCTCCGGCGCTCGCGCTGGTGCGCCGCATGGAGATCGGCGCGATCATTTCCCGTCAGGCGCTGATCGAGGTGAAGGACCTCTGTATCATCCCGATCGAGAATCCGACACCGATGCGCACGCCCGGGCATTCTGTGGAATCGCAACCAGTCAGCCGACTGCGGCGGCGAAATCGTTCGCCGTGATCCTGCGCAACGCCGTGATGGGCACGCCGATGGCGGCGCGCGGGCGCCGCAACGTCGACGGCTCAGCGTTTCGGCGGCACGATCGGCAGCAGCACGTAGTTGTCGCGGCCGGGAGCGAAGTGAATCGTGGTCTTGCCGCCGAAGATCGCCGGCGGGCGGTCCTGCGGATCGTCATGCAGGAACGGGCCGCAGCCGGTGAACTCGTTCTTCATGTTGGATAGACGGCCGCCGCTCGCGCCCTTGTAGACGTAGTCCTTGCCGCGCACCGACAAGGCCGATGCGATAGCCGGCCGGGATGACCAGGCAGGTCGGCCAGATCTCGATGTCGAGCTCGACGATCTGCGCCGGGCCTGAGCGGCTGTTTCTCGTCGTGCGTGTGGTAGGGCCGGTAGGGCCTGCTGAGCGTCTGGATCGAGCTTGCGGTGCGAGGCGCGCAGCCAGCCCTGCGCGATCGGCGTGTGCGGATCGAGCGCGCCGTGGAACACGACCTCCTTGCCGTCCGGGTCGAACACCTGGATCACCAGGAAGATGTCGGCGTCGGTGGTCGATGACGACACGAACAGCTTGGCGGCGGACGGGCCGGTGATCTCGGTCTCCTGCTCCAGCGGCGGCGTCAGGAACATCAGGCCGTCGCCGAGCGCGTCGTAGCTTGCGGTCGGTTTCCCCGCGCACCGGATCGCGCGGCGAGCGGCCTTGCTCGCCGGATCGAGATAGAATTTGGTCCACTGCGTGCGGGCAAGCGGCCATTCGTTCTCGTGCCGCTCGACGAATTTTTCGCCCGGATGGCGGACCTGAAGCTGGATCGGCGGCTGCCTGTCCCAGCCGGTGTTCTCGCCCTTCAGGAAATGGCCGAAGAAGCGCTTCTGCAGCGCGTTGCCGTAGTCCGTGTAGAACAGCGTCCAGTGCCGGTCGCCGTGCACCTCGAGCCACTTCTGCTTGCGACGCGGCGCGCACGAAGCCTTCGACGTTGCCGCGCAGGTGCAGCGAGTTGCCGCCCCAGTTGCCGCATGAGAGCAGCGGCACCGTGATCTTGTCCCAATCCGCCGAATGGTCGCGGTGATAATCGTCGATCGAGCGCATGCGCGGCGATCTCGCCGCCGAAATCGCAGCGGAATTTCTCGAGCTCGTGCTGCGAGCAGCGTATCCGGGCCGCACACCAGGTCGCCGTTGATGTTGCTCACCGGACCGTTGGTGCCGAGCCCGTGCTGCACGGTCTTGACCTGCATGTCGTACCAGTTGGTCTGGAACGAGCAGAGGATGCCGCCGTGATGGTTCTTGTCGCGATACCAGTCGCCGGCGCCTTCCCAGATGCAGATCGCCGCCAGATGCGGCGGCTGCAGCCCGGCCACCTGCCACTGATTGATGGCGTAGTAGGAGATGCCCGCCATGCCGATCTTGCCGGTGCTCCAGGGCTGTACGGCGGCCCATTCGATGCAGTGGTAGATGTCGAGCGTCTCACGCGGCGAGAACGGATCGATGTAGCCGGGCGAGCGTCCGGCGCCGCGGGAATCGACGCGCACGATCACGTAGCCGTCCGGCACCCATTTCTCCGGATCGACCACCTCCCAGCTCTGGTAGGCGTTGGTGGAGCCGGCCGGAACGTCCGGGTGCTCGCTCACCATGATGTCCCATGCGGTCGAGTAGCCGTCCTTGAACAGCAGCCACTTGGCGTAGGGCCCGTAGGACAGGATGACGGGATAGCGTGCCTTCGACCACCGGACGGTAGACGTCGGCGCGCAGCACCAGCCCGTCGTCCATCGGGATCGGTACGTCCCAGTCGATCACCATGCCGTCGCGGGTTTCCGTGGTGCCGCGGCGTTCGACGTACCTCTTCGGCCGTTCGGTGATCTGGTCCATGGCCTTGCCTCCCGTGTTCTACTGTTCGATCGGACCGAAGGTCGCGACGACCTTGCCCCACTTCTCGATCTCATCGTTGATGAACGTGCCGAATTCCTGGCGCGTGCCGGCCGAGCGGATCGTAGCCCTGCTTGGCGAGCGCGTCCTTGACGCTGTCGGACTGCACGGCTTCCGCAGCGGCCTTGCGACAACTTGTCGACGATGTCGTCCGACGTGCCGACCGGCGCCATCAGGCCGAACCACATCCGCATGTCGAAGTCCTTCAGTCCCGCTTCGGCGACCGTCGGCAGGTTCGGTACCACGGCCGAGCGGCGCGGACCGGTCGAGGCGATGCCGCGCAGCTTGCCGTCCTCGATCAGAGCCTTCACCGGCGGGACGGGCGAGAACATCACCTTGATCTGGCCCGACAGCAGATCCTTGGTGGTCTCGCCGCTGCCCTTGTAGGGCACGGCGGTGAGCTTGACGTCGGCCATCAGGTTGAAGAGCTCGCCCGCGAGGTGTGTGGTCGTGCCCTTGCCGGCGGTCGCGTACATGATCTCGCCGGGCTTCGCCTTGGCAAGGTTGATCAGGTCCTTCACCGACTTCACCTCTAGCGAGGGATGCACGACCAGCACGGTCGGCGCTTCCGCGAGCGGCGCGACCGGGATCAGATCTTTGGCGAAGTTGAAGCCGAGGTTCTTGAACAGGCTCTCGTTGACCGCGTTGCTGTTGGCGCCCATCAGGATCGTATAGCCGTCGTTGGGCGCGCGCACGACGATACTGCGTCGCGATGTTGCCCGAAGCGCCGGTGCGGTTCTCGATCACGACCTGCTGGCCGAGGATTTCGCTCATCTTGCCGCCGATGATGCGCGCCAGCACGTCGGTCGGTCCGCCGGCGGCAAAGCCGACGATCAGGCGGATCGGACGCGACGGATATGATTGTGCGGCGGCCGGTATGACGCCTGCCAGCAGCGTCGCGGCGATGATGCTGAATTGAAACCATCGGCGATTGAAGATCATGGCGTTCCTACCCCTATGATGCGTGCGGCGAGTGGGCCGCCGTGCGTTCTTCGCGTCACGTTACGATTGCGACTATAGCGGCAACAATGGCGAATCTTCATCCATTGGATTGACGCTATCAATGGTCATTGTCGCGTTAGTGCTTGCGCTTGGTGTCCCGACCGCGTTTCTTGCGTCGGCCAACTCCATTCAAGCCGCGGGGATCAGCGTTGACGCCGCCCATTTCGACCTTTCCGGATCGACGTTCATCATCATCACGCGTCGCCGGCATTCGTCGCCGAGATCACGACGCGCCAGACCGGCCAGCACGCGCTGATGGAATGGTCGCCGTCGAAATCGTTCGAGGAGATGGACCGCGCCGACGTCCGAACCGCGATGACCTCGGTCGCGCCACCGGGCGTCTGGTTCGGTGACAATACCGCGGCACGTGCCCTGGCGCGTGAGAGCAATGAATACGCGGCGAAGATCGCCGCGGGATTATTCCGGCCGGTTCGGCGTGTTCGCGGCGCTGCCGTTGCCCGATGTCGACGGCAGCCTGACCGAGATCGAGTACGCGTTCGACGTCCTGAAGGCCGATGGTGTCGGCCTGATGACCAGCGTGAACCAGCAATGGCTCGGTGACCGCGCGTTCGCACCGGTGATGGACGAGCTCCATCGCCGCAAGGCGGTGGTCTACGTGCATCCGACCTGTCCGCACTGCTGCCGCAACCTGATGCCGGAGGTGCCGGACCACCTGATCGAGTTCGCCACCGACACGACACGAACTATCGCCAGCCTGCTGCTGACCGGAACCGCTCACCGATGTCCCGACATCCGGTTTATTTTTGCGCATGCCGGCGGGACCATGCCGTTCATCACCGAACGGATGACATGGTGGTTTGATGTGAAGAAGGACCTGGTCGCACAGATGCCGCACGGCCCGATCCACGAGCTGAAGCGCTTCTTCTACGATACCGGCTTCTCCGCCAATCCCTACGCTTTGTCGTCGCTGTTGCAGCTCGTGTCGGTTTCGCAAGTCATGTATGGAACCGACTTCCCGTTCCGTGGCTGCGTCGAGAACATCGAGGGGTTGAGGGCCTACGGTTTCAGCGACAACGACATGCGGGCGATCGAGCGGGACAATGCGGTCGGCCTCATGCCGCAGCTTGCGCGCTGACCATTTGCTAGACTTCAAGAAAGCGACAGGGAGGAGGTTCCGATGACCAACAGATCCATTAGCCGGCGCGGTGCGACCATTGCTTTGGGTGTTCTGAGCGCAACGATCATTTCCGTTGGCGCGCCCGCGCAGGACGCCTATCCGAACAAGCCGGTGAAAATCGTCGTCGGCATGCCAGCCGGCAGCTTCACCGATCTGTCGGCGCGGCTGATCGGCGATAGCCTGCGGGCTGAGCTGAAGGAGTCGTTCGTGGTCGAGAACCGGCCGGGCGCGGCGACCAACATCGCGACCCAGACCGTGGCCCGCGCTCGCCGAAGGACGGCTACACGCTGCTCTTGTCGACCAATTCGAACGCTATGAACGTCAGCCTGTTCAAGGAGTTGTCGTTCGACATCGTGAAGGACTTCACGCCGGTCGCGATGATCGCGTCAAGCGCTTTCATCCTGGCTGTGACACCGTCACTGCCGGTGAACAATCTTAAGGAGCTGATCGACTATGCCAAGAGCCAATCCGGGCGTGCTGAACTTCGCTTCGACCGGTTCGGGCACCGCCAATCATCTCGCCGTCGAGATGCTGTCCAAGCAGGCCGACGTCAAGGTTGCGACGATTTTCTACAAGGGATCGATGGAAGGTATCACCGACGTGATCGGCGGTCGTACCCACGCGATGTTCGCTCCGGCATCGAGCGTGATACCGCAGGTGCAGGCCGGAAAGCTCAAGGCGATTGCGGTTACTGGCGGCAGCCGCACGTCGCTTGCACCGGATGTGCCGACCATGTCCGAAGCGGGTCTCTCCGGCTACGAGGTGACGATGTGGAACGGACTGTTTGCGCCGGCAGGCACGCCGCCGGAAGTCGTCAGACCGGCTGGCGGCGGCGGCCACCAAGGCGGTTGCCTCGCAGGACCTGCAGTCGAAGATCAAGAGCAACGGCGGCGACCCGATCGTCATGGGGCCGAAGGAGTTCGAGGACTATCTGCAGAAGGACATCCGCCGATGGTCCGAGGCGATCCAGCCGCCGGCATCAAGCCGCAATAGGATCGAGATGAACATGATGGACAAGGCGGAGCAGCCCTCCGCCGAAACCTTGGCCGACCGCACGCCTGATCGAGGACGGCTACGCGCGCGTCAACGCCATGTGGAAGACGCAGGGAGCCATGGCGACGCTGCGCTATGTCCACCACCTGCCGCACGGGCGCGCCATTCCGCTCGGACTTCGAACTCTCGGAGATCGACCGCATCATCGCGAGCTGCGACAGCTTCTATCGCGGCGGCTATCGCGACTGGCCGACGCAATGGTTCAAGGCCGGCGACCAGTACCTGGAGCGCGGCCGCAAGGCGCTGGCGAGCAACTATCGCGAGACCGCGGCGCAGATGATCTTCACGGCGGCTGCCTGCTATCACATCGCCGGCTATATGCATCACGATATCGGGCGCCTTCTGCCCGAGGAACAAGCACTCGATGTTGCGCGCCGTCGAGATCTATTGGGAGGCGGCGCCGCTGTTCTCGCCGCCGTCCACGCTGCTCGAAATTCGTTACGACGGCACCACGCTGCGCCCGTTTCTCCGTCTGCCGGCTGGAGTGCAACGCCCGCCATGCGTCATCCTGATCGGCGGCGCCAACTCGAACATGATCAACATGCACGCGGTCTCGGAATACTACCTCGCACGCGGCATGGCGACTGTCGGCCTCGATGGGCCCGGGCAGGGCGAATTTGTGGCGCGCACTGGACGTCCCTGCCGGATCGATGCTTACGATCGCGCGCTCGGTGCTGTTGCTGACTGGGCTGAAAGCGACACCCGGATCGACGGCCAGCGCATCGGGATTTACGGTCGCGCCACCGGTTCGCTGCTCGCAATGCATGCGGCGGCGAAGGACAAGCGTTTCAAGGCTGTCGTCGCGCATCCCGGTGCATTCGCTGTCGCGAACTACTTCGACCAGGCATTCGCTCACACGCTTGTTTCGCACCGGCTCGAAATGTGCAACTTCGTCGGCGGTAGGACGCTGGAGGAGGGCGAACGGCTTTGCCGTGAGGAGCTGACACTGGAGCGTGTTGCCGACCAGATCGATTTTCCGATTCTGACGGTCTGCTCGGCGGACGACGAAACCATGCCGACGACTGAGTCCGCCATTCTGAAGGAGCGCGTCAAAGGTCCGGTCGAGATCGTTACGTTTCCCGGCAAGGGCCACGGCGGTCCGTCGCGTCTCTCACTTCCGTTGGAGGCAGACTGGATGCGAGATCGATTGACGAGTTGAAGGAGGTTTGGGACGCCAGGCTGTGTTGTCGGCATGCGAGGAAATGGGGGTCGGAGGAAATTACATCGTCATTCCCGCCGGTTAATGCGGTAGCAGTTTGTCTCTGCGACACCGATTCCCGGAGCTTCCCTCGCGATCGCTGAATTTCGTGGCCTAGTGTCTGGTCACAAAGATTCAATATCGCACTTCTGATGACGGAGGCCGAGTTCGACCTTGGCAGCGTGGGACCTCGCGCCGTACTCGGCGAACTGAATTTTGGTCTATCCTTTCTCCAACCCCGGTCGACCCTGAGCAGTGAATAGAATGCAAAATGGTCTTGTTTTTCCGTTTCCGATGCCGCCGCAGCCGGGCAAAGTCACCGAAGTCGCCCCAGGCATCCTTTGGGCACGGATGCCGCTTCCTTTTCGGCTCAATCATGTGAACGTCTATCTCATTGATGACGGTGACGGTTGGGCCGTCGTGGATACCGGGATTGGCGACGAAACGACGCGTGCCGCCTGGGAGGCCCTTCTTGCGGAGCCCCTGAGGGGCAAGCGACTGACACGTCTGATTGTGACGCATTTCCATCCCGATCATATCGGTCTCGCCGGCTGGCTCTCGCAGCAATTCGATCTGCCTCTGCTGACAAGTCAAACGTCCTATCTCGGATGCCTGAATATTTCGCTCAGCCCCGGCGCGCTTGATGCTCGGCCATATCGCGAATTCTACTTGCGTCACGGGCTCGATGCGGAAACAACGGGCATCGTAAGCACGCGTGGCCATGAGTATCTGAAGATGGTCACTGGTCTACCCCCCACTTTCAGGCGGCTCGTTGCGGCGGACACGCTCAAACTTGGAGAGCAGGTCTTCTCGGTGCACACCGGCGATGGCCACGCGCCCGAACAGGTTATGCTATATTGCAAAGAGGAACGGTTGTTTCTCGCCGCCGATCAGGTGCTCGCGAAAATATCACCGAATGTCAGTGTGTGGGCAGTCGATCCGGAAGGTGATCCGCTCGGACTCTATCTGCGATCGCTGACGGCTCTGCACGCCTCCATCGTTGAAGACGCATTAGTATTGCCGGGCCATCAACTGCCATTCTACGGACTGCATACGCGAATCGGCGAACTCATCGAACACCACAAGCGGCGCTGCTCGGCAATTGCTGACGCCTGCCGCAATTCGCCAAAATCGGCCGCGGAAATCGTTCCGGTCATTTTCCATCTGCCACTCGATCCCCATCAGATGAGTTTCGCGTTTAGCGAAGTCTTGGCGCACGTGAATTTCATGTTGGGGAAGGGAGATTTGATCTGGAGCGAACCTAAAAATGGTGTCCAGCAAGTGATCGCTGCCTGACGAATGAGCGGTGAAAGAACGCCGCGCGTCATCGTCAACACTCGTTCGCGTTGATCAGCCGATAGAACGTTTGAGGACGCGCTACGCGCATCAACGGGTCTACTGGAGACGATGACGGGTCAGGGGGTGTCTGCAAGTTCCGCAAAGGAGTTCGCAAAGGCGACGCGCGAATCCTCCCGCAGGCGCGGTGCGACCTGCGTGGCGAACAGCCGCATGCTTTTGCGGGCGAGGTCGTCGCGCATGTTGCCCATGTGGAACTGGATCAGCAGATTGCCCACCTGGGTTTCGCGGACGAGATCGATGATTTGCCGGTAGACGGTGTCCGGGCTGCCCACAATGATCGATTGCGCCTTCTGAAGCGCGTCCCAGTCGTCGGCGTCGCCCAGCATGGCCCGGCCGGGCTTGGTGTTTTCCAGCAGTCCGCGGGTAATCGGAAATCTCCATGTTCGGAATGCCAGGACCCGCGGTGAGCGACCGGCCATTCAAATTGCGCAAATGGCCCTTCAGGCAGTTCTTGAGGAAATACCAGACGCCTTCGTGCGATTCCTCGCGCGCCTGCTCGTCGGTCTCGGACACGTAGGCCGACATCAGGATGCCCATGCGAAAGGGGTCATACTTGCTGCCGGCATCTTCCAGGATCTTCGCGAATTCCTGTCGCGCCCGCGCGATGGCGCCGCCGTGCACGCGGGACGACAGGAAGTAACAATATCCGCGCTGTGCGATCTGCCGCATGGTTTCGCGAGATTGGGAGCCCGGGATCCACACCTGTGGATGGGGCTGCTGAATCGGTTGCGGCCATGGATTCACATAGCGCAGGGGGTAATGCTTGCCCTCGAAGGTGAACGGCCCCGGGCGCGTCCACGCCTGGTGGATCAGGTCGACCGCTTCCCAGAACTGCTCGCGTTGGATCGCCGCGGGCGTATTGTAGTTGAAGGTTTCCTGCCCGCCACCCGGCGCAAAGCCGGCGATGACGCGCCCGTCCGACATGTTGTCGACCATGGCGTATTCCTCCGCGACCCGCAGCGGATTGCCGTGCAGCGGCAGGAGATTGGCGAGAACGACGATCTTGCCTTTGCTGGTTTTCTGGGAGAGCGCCGACGCGATGATGTTGGGCGACGGCATCAGCCCATAGACGTTCTGGTGGTGCTCGTTCAGCACCATGCCATCGAACCCGAGCGTGTCGGCATAGGCGAGCTGATCGATATACTCGTTGAGCAGTCCTCGCGACTTCTCCCGATCCCAAAGCGTGTTGGGAACGGTGATCCAGCCGGAGTCATATTTCTCGTCGAAGTCGGCCGGCAGATATGGATAGGACATGAAGTGCCAGCAGAAGAGTTGGACGGGTTTCGACATGGCCTTGAGTCCTGTCTGATTTCCGATGTTTGGGGCCGGAGCTGGAGTTTTCAGGCTTTCAGCAACGGGTTCACGTGTGCGAGCACCTCATCCGGCTTTTCCAGATGAACGGCATGGCCGGCGCCGGCGATGAGCTTCAATGGGGAGGCATTGCCGAGACGCTCGGCGTACGTTCTGCCGTGGGCGACCGGCACCATGTGATCGTCGGCGCCCCAGATGACGACTGACGGCATCGCCGCCCGATAGAGCCGGTCCACCAGGGGCCAATGATAAAAATAGGGCGGCTTGAAGCCGATGGCCGATCCGAAGCGCAGCATGCCATAGCGGCGCAGCTCCTCGTCGAGATCGCCGCGGCCGTCGGGGTAATAGCGCAGCGCCAGCGGGGCATTGTCCGAGGCGAACAGCATGTGCCGCAGGCTCGCGAAGCTGGTCCCATCGTTCGCCTGGGAGTTCATGAAAATGTCGCCGATGTGCTCTCCGGGCACGTACAGGCCGGAAGCGCCGATCAGCACGAGATGGGTGACCCGCTCGGGATGCCGCACGGCGTACTCGGCCGCGATCCATCCACCGGCGCAATGGCCGGCGAGAGCGAAGCGGTCGAGCCCCAACGCGTCGAACACCTCGCAGTAGTGAAACAGGAAGTCTTCGATCCGGTTGCCCTGACGGAACTCGGCCGAGCCGTTGCAGGCGGGATGCGCGGGCGCGATCAGCCTGCGTCCTTGCGCCAATCCTTGATGGAAAGGCAGCAGGTCGCCGGCGACGCCATGGACATCCGCAAACCCGTGCAAATAGACCAGGGGAGGGCCCGAGCCTGCTTCAATCAGCGCGACCTTGCGCCCTTTGACATCGATCTCTTTCTTATTCGCGTCCATACGCTATTCCTGGTCTTTCATTTTGAGATCGTCGTTGGCGATGCATCGCGGCGACCTATTGGTTGGAAAGCAGCAGCCGCGGCAAGAACAACGCGATCTCCGGGAATATGGTGAGTATCGCGATCGCCCCCAGCATCGGGATGACGAAGATCATCGCGCCGTTCGACACCTCGTTGAGATTTACGCCCGGCACGACCGACTTGAGCACGAACAAATTGAATCCGACGGGCGGCGAGATCGCGGCGATCTCCGACTGGATCACCACGACGATGCCGAACCACACCGGATCGTAGCCGAGGCTGATGATGGTCTTGAGGAAGATCGGGATGACGATCACGACCATGCTGCCCGCGTCCATGAAGGTGCCGAGGACCAGGAGCGTAAGGTTGATGATCACCATGATCGCCCAAGGGGGCAACGGCAGGTTGGTCATGACGTCGGAGACCGCCTGCGGAATGCCAAGCCGGGCGAGCAGGTAGGAGCTGAATATCCCGCCGGTCAGCAGCAGCAGGAACATCGCCGTCGTGCGGATGGTCTTCTGCAGGCTGATCCACAGAACCTGCCATGCTGAGGCGGCGCATGACAAAGTGCAATGACCAGGGCGCCGGCCGCGCCGACCGCGCCTGCTTCCGTCGGCGTCGCGGCGCCCGAGTAGATCGATCCGATCACGATGACGGTGAGGACCAGCACCGGCATGACGGCGCCGAGCGCGATCCATTTTTCCGCGCGGGTGGGCTGCTCGGTGATCGGCGGGGCCCACGTCGGACGGCGCAGCACGATGACCACGATGGTAATCGACATCAGGGTGGCGAGCATGATGCCCGGAACGATGCCGGCCATGAACAGATGGCCGATCGAGGTGTCGGTGATCACGCCGTACACGATCATGGAGATGCTGGGCGGGATCAGGATGCCCAGCGTGCCGCCGGCGGCCGTCGCGCCGAGCGCCAGCGAACTGCGGTAACCGCGGCGCATCATTTGCGGGACCGCCATGGCGCCGATGGTGCTTGCGGTCACCGGACTCGAGCCGCAGACGGACCCGAACGCCGGCGCAGGCCCACACCGTGGCGATCGCCAGCGCTCCCGGCAGGCGGCGGAACCACAGCTCGGCCGCGCGGAACAAGGCGGCGCCGATGCCGGTCGCCGACAGCACCTCGCCCATCAGGATGAACATCGGCACGACGACGAGGATGAAGTTGCTCGAAAGCGCGTAGGCCGACGACGCAAGCTGGCTCAGCGCCGCGGGCGATACGAAAATCGCAGTGCCGGCCACGGTCACCATCGAAAGCGCGACAGCGACCGGCGTGCGCGTCGCCATCAGGACCAGGAGAGCTACAAGGAAAATCCCGAAGCTCGCAAACGCGGCCATCACGCGGCTCCTGCCGGCGCGCGATCGGCCCGATTGCCGCCGGATAGCGCAACTTCGATTGCGCTGGGCACTTCAGGGCGCATCGGCCGCTACTTCATCGTCCGCCGCCAGCGGTTCTCGCCAGAATCGGACCAGCAGGACGATGGCGGTGAGCAGGAACTGGAAGGCGCCGACCGGCCCGATCCAGTAGATGTATTTCAACTGCACGATGAGCATCGTGAAGGAGATTTCGTCGACTTCCACGATGTCGTGGTAGAAGGCGGCGACATACCAGAGGAAAATCGCGGCAAAGGTCACGGTCAGCAGTTTCCCGATGAACCGCACCGGCTTGCGGAGCGAGTCGGGAATGAGAGAGTCGAACATGTCGACCTCGATGTGGCCGCCGCTTTGCAGGGTGGGCGCCAGCGCCAGGAAGAACACGAAGACGAGCAGGAAGATCGTGATGTCCAACACCCAGGCGATCGGGTCGTCCAGGACGAAGCGGTAGACGATCTGCACCACGATCGCCGCCATGATGACGAGGACGAGCAGGCAGGCCATCACCGCAAAGACGCGATTGATCAGGCGCGTGAACGCCTCGAGCCGGTCGAACCAGTCCCGGCGCTCGCGCGGCTCACGCATGCCGTCCATGAGCGGTGGTCGCGATCTATTTCTGCAGCGGCATGATGACGTCGGCGAACGGCTTGCCCTCGGCGCCGGTGAACTTTTCGAGTTCCGCCCAGACCGGCGACATGGCCTTCCTCATTTCGGAAATTTCCGCGTCGGTTGCCCGGTAGACCTTTGCGCCGCCCTTTTCCAGCTCCCTGAGCGCCTCTTCCTGCTGGTCCTTGAGCTTGTAGGTGCCTTCGACAACGATCTCGTCGGACACCTGCAATATGACCTTCTGGTCGGCGGGCGAAATCTTGTTCCACAGCGCGAGGTTCAGATAGTACATCGAGGCGTTCGCGCCATCGCGCCAGTAGGTGACGTGAGGCGCGACCTCGTGGACCTTCGACGACAGCGTCAGGTTTGCGAGGAACAGGATGCAGTCGACCGTCTTGTTCTGCAGCGCGACGTAGACTTCGCCCGGATCGAGCGTGACGGCGGACGCGCCGACGGCGCGAAGCTGGATGCCTTGCCAGCGTCCGGCCGCCCGCACCTTCTTGCCCTTCCAGTCAGCGGGCGCCTTGATGTGCCCGTTGCTGCAGTTCGACACCAGCCCGGTCGACGGGAAGCTGAACAAGAGCTTCAGGCCGCGCGGCTCCATGAGCGCGCGCGACGGCTCCAGCACCGCCCGCACCGTATCGAGCCCAATCTTGGGATCGCCGGGAATCCAGAACAGCGCCTCGAAGTAGGACACCGGCCGGACGAGCCCCGCGACAAAGCTGGCGCTGGTCGTGCCGCCGCCGGCGGCGCCGGTGCGCACCGCGTTGACGGTTTCTTTCGCGGCTACCAGGGCGCCCGAGAAGTGCAACTTGATCTTGACGCGGCCCTCGGTCCGCTTGTCGATTTCCGAGGCCCATTTGCGCACGTGATCGGCGTAGAAATCGCGGTCCGAAAACCAAACCGCGAATTCGATGGTCTCGGAGCGCGCACTGGTTGGTGAGCCGACAAGGACCACGAACCACGCGGCCACAAGCATTCCGGCGACTTTCAGATCGCTCGCGCGCACCATCGACGTTTCCTCCGACGCGGAACTAACGGTTGGCTTCCGTTTCTGTTTGGATTGAAAGTGTCCGTCGTGATTGCGCCTGATGTCAAGCAGGTTTGCGGGCTTGGCACGTCGTGCGCGCGCACCAGTCATGCCCAATACCGTGCCTGATCATTGTCCAACTTTGCGACGTTGATTCACGTGACGACGGCACGCTTGTGCGTACCGCAACCCCCGTCGATCAGAACGAGGTGCGCATCAATTTGCTCGTGAACAGAACATTTGCGTCGGCCCAAGGGATCGGCGGCAGGTTCGGCATGTCAGAGAGAGGCGTCATTCGCGAAAGCATCACGCGGCCGGGAAACCTTTCGAGGAAAACCGTGTTCATGCCGCCGTCGAGCGCGCTGTAGATCGGGGCGGCCGGCACGTTGTCGCCGAGCAGTCGCGCGTATTCGCGTTCGTCGGCGCGTTGTTTCTCCAGTGCCCGCGGCGCGATCTTCGGGTTCACGACAAAGTCGGGGCATGGATCGGTGGGCTTGAACACCAGCGGCTTCCCCGAATTCGCCGGCGCCTGCGCGTCGAACACATAGCGGCGATCGCACACATCCACCTTGGGCTCGAGCTGCGTCGTCTCGAAGTGATCGTTGCCGATCTTGAGCATCTTCCAGAAGGCGAGGTTCGGATTGTTGCGATGTCGCGCCAGGTTCGCCGGCGTCAAGCGGAACGGATAGGCCTGAACCTGGAATGACGGCCGGTCGACGAACGAATCGCGCGCCAGCCCATAGATCTCGCTGATCTGTTCGTCGGTCATGGCAAAGCAACCGCTCGACCAGCAGTCGCCATGGATCATCAGCAGGGTGCCGTCGCGGTTGTTCGCCTTATCGAAGCTGTTGGGATAGCCGGTGTTGATCGACAAATAGAAGCTGGAGTGGGGGTTCATCAGCTGAGGCGTCACCGTATAGAACCCCTCCGGGGCCTGACGGTCGCCCTCCTGGAACTTCGGCCCAAGATCGCCCGACCACCGGCAGATCGGATAGGTCTTGAGGAGCTGAAACCGGCCATTTGCGTCCTGTTTCCAGACTTCGAGCTCCGACTCTTCTTTGAAGATGCGCACCAGGATCGGTGAGTTCTTTGACATCTTCTTTTCGCGGAGCAGCGACAGCAGCTCGGGAGGCAACTCCTTCGTGGCCTTGGCGGGCAACTTGGGGATTTTTTTCTCGGTGCTTTTTTCGGTGCTTGTTTGGGCAAAGCACGTGACGGGTGTCAACGCGGCGGCAAAAGCCGCCGTCAGCACAAGCGCACGGAACACCGTGGCACCGATCATGGCTGGACCCCCACCGTGGAACCGTCCTGTCTGAAATCCCTGTAATCGGTGGCTTTCGTAGGGCAAACTGCCCAAATATTGACAAACGGAGTGAGTGGCACGGTGTCCCGCAACGCATCGGTCACTCGGTCAGGGCCAGCGGATGTGAGCTCCGGGGCAAGTAGTGGCAGATCCGGCTCACTCTCCAGCGTAAACTTATCGCAACTACAATGCGCGCGCCCGCTCTCGTAGCGTGAATTTCTGGATCTTGCCGGTCGCGGTCGTCGGCAGCGGACCGAACACCACGGTCTTCGGCGCCTTGAAATGCGCGAGCTGATCGCGGCAGAACGCGATGATCTCGTCGGCGGTCGCGTTCTCGCCGGGCTTGAGCTGCACGAAGGCGCAGGGCGTCTCGCCCCATTTCTCGTCCGGCCTTGCCACCACCGCGGCGAGCTGCACCGACGGATGCTTGTAGAGCGCGATCTCGACCTCGACGCTCGAGATATTCTCGCCGCCGGAAATGATGATGTCCTTGGCGCGATCCTTGATCTCGATATAGCCGTCGGGATGCTCGACCGCGAGGTCGCCGGTATGCATCCAGCCGCCGCGGAACGCGTCCGCGGTCGCCTTCGGCTCCTTCAGATAGCCGAGCATCACCGTGTTGCCGCGGATCATGATCTCGCCCATGGTCTTGCCGTCGCGCGGCACGGGCTTCATGCTGCGCGGGTCGGCGACCATCTGGCCTTCGACCACGGCGTAGCGCACGCCCTGGCGCGCGGTGAGCGCGGCGCGCTCCTCGAGCGGCAGCGCCGCCCAGTCGTCCTGCGGCACGCACAGCGTCGACGGTCCCTGCAATTCGGTCATGCCGTAGATGTGCGTGACGCGGAAGCCGAGCTCTTCCATCGCCTTGATGATCTTGGCGGGCGGCGGCGAGCCGCCGGTCTGGATGTCGACGATATGGTTGAACCGGCGCCGCTGTTCGGCCGGCGCCGAGGTCAGCATGCCGAGCACGGTCGGCGCGCCGCACATATGGGTGACGCCATGCTCGACGATCATCGGGAAGATCAGCGCCGGATCGACCTTGCGCAGGCAGACATGCGTGCCGCCCATCGCCGTCACCGACCAGGGGAAGCACCAGCCGTTGCAGTGGAACATCGGCAGCGTCCACAGATAGACGGGCTTCGCCGGCAGCGGCCAGGACATGATGTTGCCGGCGGCTTCGAGGAACGTGCCGCGATGGTGATAGACCACGCCCTTCGGATTGCCGGTCGTGCCCGAGGTGTAGTTCAGCGCGATCGCGCTGCTCTCGTTCGCGGGCGGCGACCATTTGAAATCGGGATCGCCCTTGGCGATGAAGTCCTCGTATTCGATCGTGCCGAGGCGCTCGCCCGGCCCGGTATAGAGCGCATCGACCACGTCGATGACGAGCGGCTTCTTCTTCAGTTGCGCGAGCGCCGGACCGACCTGTCCGGCAAGTTCGCGGTCGGTGATCAGCACCTTGGCTTCGCCGTGCTGCAGGATATAGGCGACGGTCGCTGCCTCGAGCCGCGTGTTGATGGTGTTGAGCACGGCGCCGAGCATCGGCACGCCGTAATGCGCTTCCAGCATCGCCGGCACGTTCGGCAGCATCACCGACACCGTGTCGCCCGGCTTCACGCCGGCCTGTTTCAGCGCGGAGGCGAGCCGCCTCGCGCGCTCGTAGAATTCGCGGTAGCGTGAGGCGGCGGCTCGCCGTGGATGACGGCAGTCCGGCCGGGATGAATGTCGGCTGCGCGCTGCAGGAAGGACAGCGGTGTCAGTGGTGCGAAATTGGCGGCGTTCGGCCGCAAGCTCGGCAAAGAGGCCGGGCTGCGTTGCCGGCCGTTTCTTTGCCGGGACTTTGCTCTTGGCGATGGATTTTCTAACCGCGGAGCGTCGGACGTCAGCCTTCTTCGTCTTGCCAACAACTTTGCCGGATCGAGCGGCTTTTCGCCTGGCCATCTCCTGTCCTCCCTTTGCAGCGACGCGGCAGCATGGCGCATTGGTTCGCGCACTTTTGCTGCCGAACATAGTAGCAGAGAGGGCCGGCGGAAAATGTTCGGCTCGCAACAATTCCGCCGCGGGACGCTCATTCCCCGAAACGCCGCAATCCCTCGAGGTCCAGAACCGTAATCATGCGGTAGTCGACCTTGATGAGACCGACCTTTTCAAGAGCCTGCAGCGCCTGACTGATGCGTTGACGGGAGGAGCCGACAATGTCGCCCAGTTCTTCCTGGGACAATTCGATCTGGCGTTTGGTGCCGGGGTAGAGCTGTGGGTTGAACATGGCTGCGAGCGACCGCGCGACCCGGGCGTCAGGATCGAGCAGCCGGTCATGCTCGACAATGGACATGAAATGACCCAGGCGCTCATTGAGTTGGACAAGCAGGAACCGGTTGAAGGGGATGCTGCTGTCGAGCAGCCAGAAAAAGGTTGTATCCGGCATCAGCGCGACGCGCGACGGCCGAACCGCGATAACGGAGTGCTTGCGAATTTCGCGCTTGAGGACGGAGCCTTCCCCGAACCAGGATCCAGTCGGCAGGGCGGCAAAGGTCATCGACTTGCCGGACGATGACTGGCTGACCATGCGAACCAGGCCGTCAATCACGCCAACCCAGACGTTGGCCGAGTCACCAGCATGGCAGACATGTGCCTCCGCCGCAAAATTGCGCACGATCGTGGTGGTCCTGACCCTCTGCAGGTGCTCGGGCGTCAAGCCCTGGGTCCACGAACTCACCCCGAGCAGGTCTTCAAAGGATCGCATGCAAATTGCGCAGATTGTTGGTCGGACGACATTCCGAAACGGTCGTCGTGTGTATCATGGCCAATCGAATGCTGCAGTGCGGCATTTTCCGCGACCCGAGGTCGCCACCAAGCTTAATGGCCAATGCGGTCGAACGTGCTAGGCTTACGGTCAACAAGAACGCGAAAATCGCTTGGTCTTTTAGGGAGGAAACCATGAGAAGCCTGACTGTTGCTATGGCCGCGCTGCTTGCCGGCACAGCGCTTTCCGTCTCGGGTGTCGCAGCGCAGGAGCGCACCGTGAAGATCACCGGCTTTGGCGCAAAGTCGGGTGTTGTGCGCGTCTTCGGCATCAACAGCGAAGCGGCGATGAAAGCCGCCGCCGAAGAGATCAACAAGGCCGGCGGCGTGACGCTCGGCGACGGCACCAAGGCCAAGCTGACGGTCGACTTCCTGGATGACCGCTGCAATGCCGAAGAAGGCATCTCGGTCGTGCGCCGCATTGCCTCGACCGACGCCTTCGTCGCGGTCGGCCCGACCTGCTCGAACGTCGCCGAATCCCTGTTCGGCATCCTGCAGAAGAAAGTCGGCGACTGCCTCCGACAGCGGCCTGCAATTCCCGATCATCGCGGATGTCGCGGCCAAGGGCGGCCTCGCGAAGATCTCGGAATGGGCGTTCCGCAACGTCCCGAGCGAGTTCGAGATGTACAAGTCGCTGATGGCCTGGGTGAAGGCGACGCATCCCGAGCTCAAGACCGTCTATGGCGGCGTCGAGAAGGACTTCGCGCATTCGAACGCGACCTATGGCGTGATGAAGGCGCAGGCCGAAGCCAACGGCTTTCAGGTGCTCGGCACCTCCGAATGGCTGCTGAACGACACCACCTTCTCGACCCAGGTGCGCGACATGCGGCGCGCCAATGCCGATATCGTCGCGATCTCGGCGCATCCGTTCACGACCTGCGGCGTGCTGAAGGAAATGGAGCGGCAGGGCGTGAAGCCGAAGCTGCTGATCGGGCTCACCTCGTCGTCCAGCATCGAGACGCTGCAGGGCTGCGCCAAGCAGGCGGAAGGCCTGATCATTCCGACGAGCTTCGCGCCGGTGAACCCGGAAGCGACCAAGGCGGCCGAGAATGTCGCAAAGTTCGGCGGCAGCGCCGATCTGCATAGCGCCGCGGCCTACGAGATCATGTTCATCCTGAAGGACGTGATCGAGAAGCAGAAGATCATGGCGAAGCCCGACACGGTAGCAGGCCGATCGCGTCAAGATGCGCGAAGGCCTCGCGGCGCTGAAGGAGACCATGGGTCTTCTCGGCAAGGTTGGGCGCACGCCGGACCGCGAGGCGATCAAGCCGTTCCTGTATGTGCATGCCAAGGGCGGCACCTGGCTGGTCCTGCACAAGCCGTCGTCCTGAGCGTCTGCGGCCTGAGCCGATCGGCGGCGGACCGTTACGGCCCGCCGCCGTGTTTCCCGCTCTCCATCCCGACCGGGTCCGGATCAACGCCGTGGATTATCTTGATCTGATCGACGCCGTTCAGTCGGTCGTTGACGGCGTGCTGTTCGGCGCGACCTATGCGCTGCTCGGCATCGGGTTCACGCTGATCTTCGGCGTGATGCACAAGATCAACCTGTCCTATGCGGCGGCCTCGATCGGCGCGGCCTATGCGAGCCTGCTCGTGCTTGCCGCCTTCAAGGCGCCCGCCATCGTGGTGTTCGTGCTCGCTGCGGTCGCGGGCGGCGCGCATCGGCGCGATGGTCTATCTCGTCGGGTTCAAGTTCATCCCGCTCGCCAATCCGCTGGCGACGCTGATGTCGACGGTCGGGCTCCTGCTTCTGATCGACGAGATCATCGTGCACGCGACCGCCGGCGTGCCGCTGAACTATCCGGCGCTGTTCTCCGACGTGATCATCCGCGCAGGTCCGTTCAACATCCGCGGCGATCTCGTCTTCGTGTTCCTGCTCGGCTGCCTCTGCATGGCGGTGTTGTTGTTTCTGCTTTATCGCACGAGGCTCGGCCTCGCGACGCGCGCGGTCTCGCAGCAGCCGGTGGCATCGGAATTGTGCGGCATCAGCATCACGCAGGTGAACCTAATGACCTTCGTCATCACCGGCGTGGTCGGCGGCATTGCCGGCGCGATGCTCGGCGCCGCCATCGGCATGCTGTCGCCGCTGCTGTCGCTGCCGCTGACGGTGAAGGGCCTGATCGTCACCGTGATCGGCGGGCTCGGCAGCATCCCCGGCGCGATCATCGCGGGGCTCGATCGTCGGCGGGCTGGAGAATTTCTTCCAGTTCTTCCGCGGCGTGTCGGAGCGCGACCTCTACATCATGCTGCTGCTGTTCGCCTTCCTCGTGTTCAAGCCGGGCGGCCTGTTCCCGTCGCCGACCGGGCGCGACTGACGGAGGGCGCGGCATGGATTTCTATCTCGGGCTCGCGCAGATCATCGGAGTGCATACGCTGCTCGGGCTGTCGGCCTATTGCGTGCTGCTGACCGGGCAGGTCAGCCTCGCGCAGGCGGGCTTCTTCGCGATCGGCGCCTATGTCGCGGCCATGCTGACGGTACTCGCGGGCTGGGCGTTGGTGCCCTCGCTCCTTGTTGCGGGAATCGTCGCCGGCGCCATCGCCTGCGCCGTCGGCTTTCCGGCACTGCGCGTGAAAGGGCTGATGCTGGTGGTCGCGACCGTTGCCTTCGGCGAGGCGGTGCGGCTGTTCTTCTTCAACTTCACCTATCAGATCCAGGCCGGCAACCTGAAGCTCGGGCCGCATGGCGGCGAGGGCTTCCGGCAGATCCGCTATTTTCCGGAGAATGGCTGGACGACGCTCGACGTCGTCATCTTCATCTGGGTCGTGGTGGCGCTCGTGATGGCCGCGCTCTGGTGGCTCGACCGCTCGCGCGCCGGTGCAGTGCTGCGCGCGGTCGGCGAGGACGAGATGGCGGCGCAGAGCGTCGGCATCAACATCACCGCGGTGAAGGTCTCCGCCATGACCATCGGCGGCGTGATCGCCGGCATCGGCGGCGGCATCTTCGCGCACTACACCACGCATATCGAACATGTGCAGTTCGGCGTGGTGCTCGCGACCTTCGCGATCGCCTATCCGATCGTCGGCGGGCTCTCGACCGTGTTCGGCACGCTGCTCGCGGTCATCTTCATCCAGGGCTTCCTGATCGAGGGGCTGCGCTTCATGGGCGACTGGCGCAATCTTCTGTTCGGCGGGCTGATCGTGCTTGCGATGAATGTGCGGCCGCGCGGACTTGCTCGATGCCGGGACGGTGCGCGCGTTGAAGCGACTGTTCTCGTCGCGGAAGGAGCCGGCCGGTGCTTGAACTCGATAACCTCACCAAGCATTTCGGCGGCGTGCGCGCGGTCGACGGCGTCAGCCTGAAGGTCAATGCCGGCGAGGTGCTCGGCCTGATCGGGCCGAACGGCTCCGGCAAGAGCACGATGGTGAACCTGATCTGCGGCTTGTTTCCGCTGACCGCGGGTCGCGTCATCTTCAGGGGCCAGGACATTTCGAACCTGCCTCCGCATGAGCGCGTCTCGCTTGGGATCGCGCGCACCTTCCAGAATATCCGCCTGTTCGGGCAACTGACCGTCTGGCAGAATCTCTGGGTGGCGCAGAATTCCGCCGAGCAGCGGCAGGAGAATCCGCTGAAGCGTTGGTTCGGCGGCGGCCGACAGCGCGCGCGAGGAAGCCAGCCGGGTGCTGGAGTTCTTCGACCTCGCGCACAAGCGCGACGAACTCGCCGGCAATCTCGCCTTCGGCGAGCAGCGGCGGCTGGAATTCGCCCGCGCCTTCGCGGCGAAGCCCGCGCTGCTGCTGCTCGACGAGCCTGCGGCCGGCATGAATGCCGAGGAGATCGATCAGCTCGATGCGCGCATCCGCAAGCTGCGCGACACCGGCATGGCGATTCTCCTGATCGAGCATCATGTCGAGCTGGTCATGGCGATCGCGAACCGGATCGCCGTGCTCAATTTCGGCCAGAAGATTGCCGAAGGCGCGCCGGCCGAGGTGCAGGACAATCCGCTGGTGCGCGAGGCCTATCTCGGCACGTCGGCGGCGGCGTGAGGAGCGCAACGATGCTCGAAATCGCCGACCTCGTCACCGCTTACGGCAAGATCGAAGCGCTGAAGGGCGTCTCGCTGTCCGTCGAGAAGGGCCGCATCACCTGTCTGCTCGGTCCGAACGGCGCCGGCAAGACCACGCTGATGATGTCGATCGCGGCGATCCTGAAACCTCGCCGCGGCTCGATCAGGCTCGAAGGCGACGAACTGGTCGGGCTGTCGCCCGCGAAGATCGTGGCGAAGGGTGTCGCGCTGGTGCCGGAGAACCGTCTGGTCTTCCCGCAGATGAGCGTGCGGGAGAATCTTCATGCCGGCGCCTATCAGCGCAACGACAAGGCCGCGATCGAGGCCGATGTCGAGCGCATGTATGCGCGCTTCCCGCGCCTGCAGGAGCGGCGCGAGCAGCTTGCGGGGACGCTGTCCGGCGGCGAACAGCAGATGCTCGCGGTCGCGCGCGCGCTGATGTCGCGGCCGCGCGTTCTCCTGATGGACGAGCCGTCGCTCGGCCTTGCGCCGATGATCGTTGCGGAAATCTACAGGATCATCGCCGAGCTGAACCGCGACGGCACCACGATCTTCCTGGTCGAGCAGAATGCGCATATGGCGCTGCAGGTCGCGCACCAGTTTTTCCTGATGGAGCAGGGCCGTATCACCTTCAGGGGTACGCCGGGCCAGATCGCCGAGGACGAAGTGATCCAGCGCGCCTATCTCGGCGCGCGCCGCGCGGCTGGCTGAAGAGCCGGAGCAGGGGCGATGATCGACCTTCTGCAGAACACCGTCGATGGACTGATGATCGGCTCGTCCTACGGGCTGCTGGCGCTCGGCTTCACGCTCATCTTCGGCGTGATGCGAAGGCTCAACCTCTCCTACGGCCCATCGATCATGATCGGCGCCTATCTCGGCACGCTCCTGCATGTCCAGCAGGGCGCCGGGCCGCTCGCGGTGGCGGGCGCGGTGATCGTGGGCGCGATCCTCGCCGGCGTTTATGTCGAGCGGCTGTGCTTCGCGCCGATGAAGGCGGGCGCGGGGATTGCGTCGATGGTGTCGAGCTTTGCGATCTGGATGCAGCTCGAACAGGCGGCCGTGCTGGTGCTGCCGCGTCATACCTATCCGTTTCCGCCGCTCTCGACCGCGATGCCGCTGTCGATCGGACCGATCATGCTGCGCGTGGATCACCTGATCCTGCTCGTCTGTGCGCTCGCGCTCGCCGCGGCGGTCCATCTCACGCTCTACCGCACCCGCTTCGGACTTGGCCTGCGCGCCATCATCGGCAATCCGACCGCCGCGCATCTCGTCGGCATCGACGTCAAGCGCGCGCTGCTGCTCGCCTTCGTTCTCGCATCGGCGATCGGCGGTGCGGCCGGCTTCCTCGTGCTCGCGGTCGATCAGCAGGTCACGCCGATGTTCGGCATGTGGGCGACGCTGAAGGGCCTGATCGCGATGATGATCGGCGGGCTTGGATCGATCCCGGGCGCGGTGCTCGGCGGACTGCTGCTCGGCGTGATCGAGGCGCACAGCCAATGGTATTTCGGCCCGCAGATCCGCGATCTCGTCGCCTATCTCGTGCTGTTCGCCTTCCTCATCGTGCGGCCGGGCGGCCTCCTTGGCGAGGCGCCGCCGGTGGAAACCGCCGCGCCGCAGGAGACGTGACATGGACGATTATCTCGTCGGCGTCCTCTCCAATATCGGCGTGATCTCCTTCGTCGCGCTCTCGGCTTATCTTCTGCTGCTCACCGGCGAGATTTCCTTCGGCCAGCAGGCATTCTTCGCGATCGGCGCCTATGCTGCCGGCATCGCGACCGCGATGTGGGGCTGGACGCTCATCCTGGCGCTCGGCTTCGGGGCGGTAGCAGGAGCGCGCTTGCGGCGACACTTGTCGGCCTGCCGACACTTCGGCTGCATGGTCTCTATTTCGCCGTCGCGACCCTCGCGTTTGCGGAGATGGTGCGCATCCTGTTCGAGATGTTCCGTTACCGGAAGGAGGTCGACGGCGACATGATCGGGCCGGACGGCGCCGACGGCTTTCGCAACATCCGCTATATTTTCGAGAACGATATCAGCGGCGTCGAGTTCATGCTGATCATCTACGCGCTGCTGGCGGTGACTGCTGATCGGTTTCATGCTGCTGGAACGCTCGCGGCTCGGAGTGACCTTCCGCATGATCGGCGCCGATGAGACCCTGGCGGCGATGCAGGGGATCGCGGTCGCGCGCCACCGCATCCTCGCAGCCGCGATGGCCGGCGCGCTCGCCGGGATCGGCGGCGGGCTCTATGCGCATCTGACCACCTATATCGAGCCGCGCATCTTCGACGTGATGCTCGGCGTGCACAGCCTGGCCTATGGCCTGATCGGCGGGCTCGGCACCGCGCTCGGGCCGATCATCGGCGTGCTGATCGACATCGGACTTCTGGAATCGATCCGAGGTTTGTCGAGCTACCGCATGATCATCTTCGGCGGGCTCGTGGCGCTTCTCCTGATCGTGCGGCCGCGCGGGCTGCTCGACGAAAATCTCGTCCATCGCATTGGCGTTGCGTGGCGCAGACTTGCGGATGCGCGCAAATCGAAAGGGTGATCGCATGATGTGCCGTTTGAAAATGATTGTCGCATCGACGCTGCTGGCGGCGGCCGCAGCGCTGCCATGCTCTCCAAGCCGATGCGGCAGGTGCGCGCGGGCGCGGATGTCGCGTGCAAGCAGGCCGATGGGCCTTTGAATTACGACTGCGTCGTCAAGCTGATCGATGCGAAAAGCAAGGCGCCGCTGTCCGGGGTCACGCTCTCGATCGGGGCCGACATGCCGTCGATGCCGGGCGTGCATCATCTGCGTCCGGCGCAGGCGGTGGAGGATACGGAGAAGGGGACCTATCGCGCTCGTCTCGTGCTCGATATGCATGGCGAATGGGCGCTGCAACTCAACCTGTCGGGACCGGTGCGGGACCGCGTGATCAAGCTTCTGCGCTTCGAAGGCGCTGAGGTCACCGAGCCGAAGCCGGGGGAGCGCTCGCGGCACAAGCATTGATCCGGAACGCGGGGCCCTACCGGTTTGTGTCCGCTGCATGGTACGCTGCGGCATCGCCTTGAAGTTCCGGGAGTAGGGGATATGACACAGATCACGCGCCGCGCACTACTCGGTGCGGCTGCGATGGCTGCGGCGCCCGCCTGGGCGCAGGAACAAGACTTTCCGTCACGGCCCCTGCGTATCCTGGTGCCCTACTCAGCCGGCGGAACAAGCGACACCGCCGCCCGGCTGGTCGCGGATCCTCTCGGTCGTCATCTCGGGCAATCGGTCGTGGTCGAAAACCGGGGCGGCGCCGGTGGTCTCACCGGAACCGAGGCATTTTTCGCCATGCCGGCAGACGGCTATACGCTGCTGCTGGCTGGCGCCGGTCCGTTCGCGATCATTCCGCCAACCAAGAAGGTCTCCTATTCGGTCGAGCAGGATATCCTTCCGCTCGGCACGATCTGGCGGTCCCCCCAATTGTTTGCGGTTAATCCGAAGCTCGGCCTCCGCACGATGGCGGACTTCCTCGCCCGCGCGCGCGCGAATCCGGGAAAGGTCCTGGTCGGCTCCGCGGGCATTGGCGCGCTCACACACCTTTCGATCGAACTGCTGAAGCGCGAGGCAAATATCGACGTGACGCACGTCCCCTATCGCAGCACCGGAGGCACGTTGCCTGCCCTCATTGGGGGGCACATCGATGCGGCATTCGGCGACGTCTCGGTGTTGGCGACTTATGTACAAGCCGGGACCATCGCGGCTCTCGCCATTGCGGCTCCGCAGCGCTCGCCACTGTTGCCGAATTTGGTCACCATGTCCGAAGCCGGCCTGCCGGGTATCGAAGCCGAAAACTGGTTCGGCCTGGTCGTCAATTCCCGTACACCGGAGCGGGTTGTGGGGCACCTGCGCTCGGCGATGTCCGCAACACAGAACGACCCCGCCTACCGGGAGAGCCTGGTCAAGCAGGGTACGAGCGCGGGCGAGCCAGGATTCGAAAGCTTCGATAAGCTCATTCACGCGGAGATCGCACGATGGAAACCGATCGTGACGGCTCCAGGCTTCCAAGTGCAATAGAGCTGCGGGAACAGAGTCAACTATGGACGAGATGACCTCGGCTGAACCTTCGCAGCGATCATCCCCCGTGCCCGTTGCGACCCGTTGGGCGGATCTGCGCGAGTGGCTCACATGTCTGGATGAGCAAGGTTTGTTGCACCGCATTGTCGCCGAAGTCGATCCAAGTGAGGAGCTTTCGGCAATCACGTTCATGGCCTCGCGCGATCGCAGTTCGCCCGCGCTTCTGTTCGAAACCTTCAAACACAATCCGCATGGCGCGCGGGTGCTGTCGAACATGCTTGGCGCCAGCAAAGAACGGTACGCGCTCGCCATGGGGCTCGACCCGAAGCTCTCGATCGCCGCACTTGTTCAGGCGACCAGAGAGATCACCAAGAAGCGGATTGCGCCGGTCTGGGTCCGGGGTGAGGACGCGCCGGTCAACGAAGTTGTCTTGCGTGGCGCTGAGATTGATCTGACCTGTTTGCCCGCGCCTACATTCTGGCCGGCGGATGGTGGCCCTTTTATCGGCACCGGGGGGATGACGATCACCGCCAACCCGACGAGCGGACGGCTCAACGTCGGGTGCTATCGCCAGCAGCTCCATTCGCCGACGCGCATCGGATTGAACTTTGTGCCCGGGCGCCACGGGCAAGTCGACTGCGAGGCGGCCTGGGCACAGGGCAAGCCCTGCGAGATTGTCGCCGCGTTCGGCATCGATCCGGCCTTGTTCATGGTCGGCGGAATGCGTTTCGGCCCGAACGAGTCCGAACTCGATGCCGCCGGCGGCATCATGGGGCGACCGGTGGAATTGACCGAAGCCGAGTATGTCGAGTCTGCCGATCCCGGCGCGCGCCGAGATCGTGATCGAAGGCTTGGCGCATGCCGGCGACCTCGAAGTCGAAGGACCGCTCGGGGAGTTCCACGGCTATTACAGCGGCGCTCCATCTCCGAAACCGGTCATCGAGGTGAAGGCGCTGCACATGCGGCGATCGCCCATCATCACCGCGGCGCTGATGGCCGTCTATCCGTCATGCGAAATCGGAGAATATCAGTCGATCATGCGCGCGGCCCGTATCCTTGACGATCTCGATCGTACCGGCATCCCGGGAATAAGAGGCGTCTACTGTCATCCCGCAGCGGCGTCCGGCAACTGCATGGCCGTGGTTTCGCTGCGGCAGATGTACCCCGGTCATGTGTCGCAGGCGCTCGCATTGACCGCGCAATGCCCGACTGCATCCTACTACACGAAATGGATCATCGCGGTGGACGAGGACGTTGATCCGACAAATTTCGATGAAGTCGTCTGGGCGTTGAGCACGCGATGCAATCCGAGCGACGATCTCGACGTCTTGCGCAAGACCATGTCGTTTCGCGCCGATCCAAGTCTCGCGCCCGAAGTCAAACCATTTGGATCGAAGGTTCTGGTCGATGCCTGCCGGCCCTATCGTTACCTCAACCAGCCGCCGCGCAGGACGTTCTTGCGGCGCAGCACCTATGACCGCGTGTCGCAACGATGGGCGGAATTCGATTTGCCGGTCGCCCTGCCGACGCTCGCGCAATTCTATGACGAGCCTTCCGAGTAGTCTTAGCCTGAGCGGTGAGGTCACCCCCCGAAAACTCCGGGTCTGGCCTGAAAACGCGTCACAGCTCCTTAGATTGCATCACCGCCACGCACGGATATGATTTCCCTGAGGGGCGCGCATTGCTGGGACTGAAGAACTTCGGACAGGGCGAATGACAAGTACTGAGGCAGCGACGGTCGTCGAGCGGATCAAGCGAGACTTCAAGGTCATCAATCTTGGTATCTTCTTCGACGAGCCCCTGAAACGGCATCCGGACGGAACCGCGATCGTCGATCTGACGGAAGCGGTGCCGCGCTCCTACACTTATGCGGAGCTGGAAGCCGAGGTATGTCGTGCGGCGCAGGCGTTGGCGGCTGCTCGGGCTGCGAAAAGGCGATCGCTGCATCGTTTCCATTCCGAACGGTGTGACCTTTCTGTCGGTATTTCTCGGCGCGCTCCGCCTCGGCGCCGTGCCGGTGCCGATCAATTTCCGACTCGGCGTCGGACACGCTGCGGAGTATCGTGCGCGACGCCCGTTGCCGCGCCTTCGTCGGCAGTCCGAAAGACACGGCGATCTGCTGCGATATCGCAGACGCGCTCGACATTGCGGTTCGTCTGTCGACCGACGAAGCCCGGCCGGGATGGGTGCGACTATCGCGCCTTGGCGGCCAAGCAGCCGGACACCCGCATCGTCGATCCCGATGGCGTTCGACGATATCGCCTTCCAGCCCTACACCTCCGGTTCTACCGGCACGCCCAAGGGCATCGCGCTCACCCACGGCGGAATGATCTGGGGTATCGAGCACAGCCAGACCTACTGGCCGCTTTCGTCGTCCGATCGCGTGATCGTCGCCGCGCCAATGTTTCACAAGAACGCGATGCGAGGCTCGGTCAAGCCGTCGCTGCGCGCCGGCGCCTCGCTCGTGATCATGCGCAGCTTCGACCCGCGCCGCTATCTGCAGGCGCTGTCCGACTACAAGGTCACCAGTTGCAGCGGCGTGCCGACCATGTTCGCCGAGATGTTGCGCCATTCCGATCTGGTCGAATCGCTCGACTTCTCGGCGCTCAAGCGGATCTCGATGGGCTCCGCGATCGTGCCGCCGGAGCTGATCGACCGGCTTGATGGAGGCATTCAAGGTCACCGTGCGCGAGAGCTTCGGTCTGACCGAAGGGGGCGGTGCGATCCGGCAACCGATCGACGGACGCGTGCCGCCGCGCGGCAGCGTCGGTCTCGTCGCGCCCGGAATTGGAGGTCAAGCTTGTCGCGCCGAACGGCGAGGAGGCGGACGAAGGCGAATGCTGGATCCGCAGCCCCTATGTGCTGCGCGAATACGTCAACCTTCCGGAGCTATCTCGTGAGCGGATCAGGGACGGCTGGCTGCGCACCGGTGACATCCTGCGGCGCGATGCCGACGGCTTCTTCTATTATGTCACGCGCATCGACGACATGTTCGTCTGCGGCGGCGAGAACATCTATCCCAAGGAAGTCGAGAACCTCGCGCTCAAGCATCCCGATGTTGCCAACGTCGCGGTGGCGCCGCTCACGCATGACACCAAAGGTTTCGCGCCGGCCGCCATGGTGGTGCTCGAAGGCAGGGCGGCGCATCGAGGAGCAGGAGCTGCAGAATTTCTTCGCCGCGAACGGACCGGCGTTCGCAATCCCGCGCGCCATCATGTTCGTCGACACGATTCCGCTCAATGGCGCCGGCAAGGTCGACCGGCCGCTGATCCGGCGGACGATGGAGGAGCGTTTCGGCACGCTCCAGAGCCGGGGTCTGGGACGCTCATGAATCCCGATCAGATCGCTCCAATGCTCGGGCCTCACCTGTCGCAGGGCGCGGTCCGCTCGCTGATGGTCGAACTCGCCAAGGTGCCGAGCCCGCAGACCGAATTGTTCGAGGCCGAGCCGCTGCTGCGCAGATTTATCGAGACGGCGGTGGCGCCGCGGGTCAAAGCGATGGGTTTCAAGGATATTCGCTTCGATGACATGGGAAACCTGATCGCGACCTACGGCGCGAACAGATCAGGCGCATCGTTGATGCTGTGCAGCAACGCGATGAACCAGCCGCAGGCCACGATGAAGAACGCCTATTCGGGCGACGTCATCGACGGCCGGCCGCACGGGCTGCCCGGCGAAGCCGTGATGGGGAAGGGGCTCAGCGAACAGAAGGCCACCATGGCGGCGATGCTGCATGCCATGGACGCCGTCATCCGCAGCGGCGTGCCGATCGACGGCCGCCTGGTGTTTCTGTGTTGCGTCTCCGGCGAAACCGGACGCCACGACGCCATCCGTAACGTGGTCGAGACCGAAGGCGTGCGGGCCGACATGTGCATCCTGGGCGGAAACGGCAACCGGATCAGCCTCGGAAACCGCGGCCGGATCGACGTGTTCATCACCGTGCGCGGGGCGCCGTCGCACAGTTCCCGGCCGCACGATGGCTGCAATGCGATTACCGGCGCGTTCGAAGTCCATCGCCGCCTGCTTGACGAGATCAAGCTGACCGGCGTGCATCCGCAGCTGGGCCGGCAGACGCTGACGATCAACCACATCCGCAGCTTTCCCGAATCGACGCACACGATTCAGGACCGCTGCGAACTCGTGGTCGACCGGCGGCTGTTGCCCGAGGACGACCCCCAGGACGCGTTCAAGCAGATCGAAGCGGTCGCGATGCGGGTCGATGGCATGAAGGACCCGGCCAGCGGAAAGTCCTGGTCGGTGTCGGTCAAGCTTGGGCCGTTCATGTACCCGTCGCTGGTGACGACGCAGTCGGCGGTCGTCAAGGCGATCACCGAGGCGTCGCTGGTCATGACCGGTGCCGCGCCGGAGACGATCTACAATCCGAGCGCATTCGATCAGGGCTATCTCAACCACGTCGGCATCGAATGCTGCAACTACGGGCCGGGCGAGCATCAGTTCGCCCATACCGATCTCGACATGGCATCGGTCGATCGCGCGTTCGCTGCCGCGAAGGTGTTCGCCTTCCTGATTGTCAGGCGTCTTGGCGCTTGACCTTCGCTGCATGTAAGCGTGTCGCGCCGCTGCGTGGCAGACCGGTATTTGCGGTGCTTCGCGGTCTTGCGTATGTTGGTCCAGTTTCCATTCGGGATGCGAGGCAGCAGCCATGACTGACGCGACCACCTTGGTGAAGGGCCAGACCACCGATTTCTTCCGCCCGCGCCGTCTCGGCCACGCCAATCTCTTCGTGTCGGATTATGACGAGGCGCAGAAGTTCTATTATTCCGTCGCCGGCATTCACGAGGCTTATCGGCAGCCCGACAACATGGCGAGCTTCATCACCAATGGAAACACCTATCACGACTTCGGGCTGACGGACATTCATGGTCCGTATGCACCCAAAGGGCAGAAACCCGGACTGTTCCATCTGGCGTTTGAGCTGGAGAACGAAGTCGATCTGGTCGGTGGCTACGACCGGGCCCGTGCCGCCGGCGTGAGCTTCAGCCATACCCGCGATCACGACGTCGCGCACTCGCTCTACATGCGCGATCCCGACGGCAACATGGTCGAGATTTACGCCGATGTCATCCGCGAATGGTGGACCAATCGACATGGGACGATCATCAAGAAGAAGCCTGACTACATTCCGGGCATTTCTTCGATGCCGACCGGCGAACGCAACTATCCGGTCGACCCGGAAATCAAGGTGGTGCCGGAGGCGATCTTCCATTCCCGGCGCGTCACTCACGTCGCACTGGTGACGAAGGATTTCGAGCGTATGTTCGATTACTACACCGACGTCATCGGGCTGCGGCCGCTGATTGGGGATCGCCGTGCAATGCATGCGGTTTTGCGAGGCACGGTGGGCGCGGGCGCCGTCACGTTGCTGCGTCAGCGTGCCGGCCTTGAGCCCGAGCTGCATCACGTCGGATTGGAAGTCGTTGACGAAGCCGATCTCGACCAGGCCCTGACGAAACTTGCCACGCGCGGCATCGCGGTGGAGCGTCACATCGACCATCCGGCCCGTCGCGCCATCACGATTCGGGATTCGTCGAAAATCCGTCTGCAGTTCTTCGTCAATCGCGCCTGGGAGCCCAAGGTCATCGCAACCGTCTCGGCGGACGATGCCCCGTATGCGCTGTAGTCCGCATGACGAACGCGTCGCCGATGGGAGGCGAGGGGCTGTCGGAGGCATCCTGGGGAAAACGCGATGAAAGCACTTGTGCTGCGTGAGCACGGCGGACCCGAGAAGGCGGTGTACGAAACCGACTTTCCGGATCCCCGTGCCGGCGGCGGAGATGTGCTGCTGCGGGTGCGGGCCTCGTCGCTGAACTATCACGACGTATTCACGCGCCGCGGAATGCCGGGCATCAAGATTGCGATGCCGATGATCATGGGCCTCGACATCGCCGGCGAGATCGTCGATGTCGGCCCGGGCGTCACCGGTTGGAACATCGGCGATCGGGTGCTGGTCGATCCAGCCAACCGTGTCGAAGGCGGACTGATGGGCGAGACGGCCCATGGCGGCCTGGCGGAGTTCTGCCGTGTCCGCGCGCATCAACTCATCAGGCTGCCGGACCACGTCAGCTTCACAGATGCGGCGGCGATTCCGGTCGTCTACGGCACGGCCATCCGCATGATGCACACCATCGGCCGCGTCGAGAAGAGCGAGAAAGTGTTGATCATCGGGGCGAGCGGCGGCGTCGGGGTCTCTTGCGTGCAACTCGCGAAGCTTGCCGGTGCGGTCGTGATCGGTTGCGTGAGCAGCGTAGAAAAAGCCGAAAAGCTCGCCGCGGTCGGCGCGGACCAGACGATCGACTACGTGAAGGATGATTTCGTCAAAGAGATATTCGCGCTGTACGGCAAGCCGACGCGCCGAGGTGCGGGCGCGACGAACGGCGTCGATATGGTCGTGAACTACACCGGCGGCGATACCTGGGTAAAGTCATTGCGCTGTCTGCAGGGTCGGCGGCCGTCTTCTGACTTGCGGCGCGACTGCGGGTTTCAATCCGATGGAAGACCTCCGGTACATCTGGAGCTTCGAGCTGCAGATCCGCGGCTCGAACAGCTATCGACGCGAGGATATCGAAAAGGGATTGGAACTCGTTGCAAGCGGTCAGCTCAGACCGCACGTCGATGCCATCCTTCCGCTTGCCGAGGCGTCGGACGGACTGCGGCGATTGGAGGAGCGGAAGGTGTTCGGCAAACTGATCATTGTGCCGTAGCTCCGTGCATGTTGGACGCCTGCCACGCTTGTATTCGCTGTTTTCCTAGGGAGGGCCAAGTTTGAATGCGATCTACAGGTTATGCGAAAGCCGGATGGGTACCGTGCATGCACGTGCTGGAGCACGAGCCCGAAACGTTGCAGACTGCGGCGCCAGATCATTCGGCCGAACAAGCGCTTAGTGAGATCGCGATTCAATTTCGCGCGATTTCGTTCTAGGAATAAAACATTGATCGTCGGCTGGCCGCACAGGGGTAAGGGGAGCGTCAATGGCAGGTGTCAAGCAGTACGAGACCGACGTCGCGATCGTCGGCGCCGGCGGCGGCCGGCGTGGCGGCCGGCATCGAGGCCCGCGATGCCGGAGCGCGCGCCATCGCCTTCGAGCAAGAGCGCGGAGCCCGGCGGCGCGGCCATCATCTCCGGCGGCGGCTGCCTGATCGTCGGATCGCCGTTGCAGAAGGAGAACGGCATCCACGACACGCCCGACCTGGCCTTCAAGGACTGGATCGCGTGGGGCGGTCCGTCGGCCGACGCGGTCTGGGCCCGCTACTACATCGAGCACACCCTGCACGATCTCTATCACTGGGCCGAAGGCCTCGGCGTGAAGTGGGTCGACCTGAAAGTCCAGGAAGGCAACTCCGTGCTGCGCTGGACGCGGCGCCGAGCGCAACGGTCTCGGCCTGATGACCCAGCTGATCGAAGCGCTTCCGCAAGAAGGGCGGCGAGATCGTTCCCGAGACGGAGATCACCGGGCTCACGGTCGAGGACGGCCGCGTCACCGGCCTCGAAGGCCGCAACGCCAAGACCGGCGAGCCGGTGGCGGTCAGAAGCAAGGCCGTCGTGGTGGCGACCGGCGGCTTCAACTCGAACCTCGACATGGTGCTCGAGTTCAATCCCGGCTCTGAGGAACGACAAGGTGCTGGAAGGATCGGGGCGCGGCTCGACCGGAACGCGGACACAAGCTCGTTCGCCAGGCGGGCGGCTATCTCACGCACATGGACCACATCTGGTTCTACGTGTACGCCACGCCCGACTACCGCGACCCCGCGCAGCGCCGCGGCCTCGTGTTCCGTCTGGTGCCCGGCTACATCTGGGTCAATCAGCAGGGCCGCCGCTTCCACAACGAGGCGATGTCGGGCGGCAACTCCGCGAGCCCCGCGCTGATGGCGCAGAACCCGCGCCATGCCTGGGCGATCATGGATACGCCGATGACCGCGACCATGGAGGTCGCCGATCCCTACTACCGCGACGGCGACAAGGTGGTGCGGGCCAAGGTGGTGGAGCTGCTCGACAACTCGCCCTTCATCCGCAAGGCCGACACGCTCGCCGAGCTGGCCGAGACAGATGGACGTCGACGTGCCGACATTCCTCGCCACCGTCGAGCGCTACAACAAGGCTTGCGAGCAGAGGCTCGAGACGCGAGCCGGAGTTCGGCAAGCCGCTCAAGTCGTCGAAGGCGTTCGACACGCCGCCCTACTACGCGGTGCAGATCTTCCCGCTGGCGCGCAAGAACTTCGGCGGCGTCAAGACCGACCTGCAGTGCCGCGTGCTCGACAAGCACTTCGAGCCGATCGCCGGGCTCTATGCCGCCGGCGAGGTCGCCGGCATGGCCGGCGGTCACATCAACGGGCGCGCCGGCCTCGAAGGCACCATGCTGGGTCCGTCGATCTTCAGCGGGCGCGTCGCCGGCGGCTGGGCCGCGCAGGCGGCCGGCCACGGCCGCGGCTTCGTCGGCAAGCCGAACCGGAGTTGAATTCGGGCGAGGTTCTCCTGGCGCCAGCGACAACGATCAAGTTGTGCGCGCTGTCGCGGCCCGATCCCGGTCGATGAAGGCCACCAGTTCTTTTGTCTGGTCGGTGAACAGCTGAAGCTTGCCGGTATCCAGCGGTTCGCTCAGCAACTGCATCATGAAGGTGTCGGCGCCGTCCGCGAACGCCGGTCCGAGGCCGCAGAAGAAGAAGCCGAGACCGCGGGCGGCATCCGTCAATTGCGGAAGTCCGGGATCGCCGATCGACGCGGAGAGCTGGACGGAGCTGGCGCCCAGGGTGCGGACGTCGCGCAGCGCCTGTGCCAGCTCGATGGCGGAGTTTGGGCCGATCCGCTCGAAATGGATCACCCCATAGCCGCGATCGTTGACCTTGATGCCGGTGTGGGATTTGCGGCAGCCACCGTCGACGGGGTGGCCACCGACACGCTCACGCCGAGGCTCGCATAGATATTGAGTAGCATCTCGCGATAGGGCTCGGGCGCGTGCACTGTCCGTGCGGCAGGCGACTGCACGAAGCGGAAGGTGCGCAGATAACTCTGGCGCTGTCCGGCGGTGGGGCAGGGGACATCCTTGGGCCGGAAGTGCTCTGGATTGGCGCCCAGCAGCACGGCGCAGACCGGCATCCCGGCGCGCTCGTCGTTGCGTTGCGAAAAGGTGTGGATGGTGAGCGGCTCGGCGTAGATTCCCTGCAGCCCATGCTTGAGCGCTTCCTCCGACAGGCGCTCGGTCATGCGTTCGAGCAGATGATGGCCACGATAGGCCGGCAGCACCACGGCTTCGCCGCGTTCGGCGACGTGCGCTCCAGGCTCGCGTTCGAGTGCGACATGGCCGATGACGCCGCCTTGGCCGTCGCGCGCCACCGCTGGGATAAGCTCACCGCTCTCGACCTTGCCCCAGTAGCGGCGGCTCGAGAACACTTCGGAATGAACGTAGTGATGGCCGTAGACTTCAAGAAAGCAGCGGGCGATTCCTGGTGCATCGGTTTTCTGCGGCAGTTCGACGAGATAATCGTTAGCGGCCATTGCAAGGGCCGGCGTGGGCATCGGCGTTTCGGCTGCGGATGGGGCAGGCTCCGTATTCCCCGTTAGGCTGCGATGAAGGCTGACCTCCCAGCCATCGATGCCGCGCTCATGGCAGGAGATGCCCGCGTCGCGCCGGATGCAACCGGCGAGCGATGTGGCAACGTTCGAGAAGCGGGAGTAGCCGGGCAGCAGGATGCGGGCTCTGACGTCGCGGCGCGCACATAGTAGGACGATCCGGCAGCGTTCGCGGCCGGACCCGAGAGCGCAGAGCGAGAGCCAGGTCTGGGCGGCGTCGTCGGCGAGCAGGCTCGCCAGCGGCAGGGGGACGTCCTCTGCGAGCGCGGCTTCTCTGACAAACGCGCGCACGAGTTCGCTGCGCGCCGGTTCGAGTACGAGCTGAAGCTCGCAGGAATGTGGATGGGAGGACGCTTTCCTCACTTGCTCAGGTCGGAGAGCGAGGTCGGGCCCGCACCCGGCGTGATCAAGGTCGGCCATTGCGTCGATCCGAACGGCACCGCCGGAGGCAGGAACGGCTTCATTCCGCGTTTGGCGGTTTCGGCGATGATGGCGGCGCGGGCGTCGCCGCCCATCAGTTCGTAGTCCATCAGGTGATAGTTGCCGAAGAACAGCGCGCCCGACCGACCGGTCGGCAATGATGCGGGTCAGTGACGTCAGCATGTCCGCCGGCGTGGTGGTGAACGAGATCGTCTCGATCAGCATCAGCCGGTCGTTGATCGCTTCCGGCCCGAAGTACTGCGCGAGCACGCTGAACAGGATGTTGTTCTGGCGCGCGACGTAGATCGTGTTGCTGGCCGCGTAGGTCTTGTCCCAGTCGGCGCCGAGCATCTTCTTCCAGTCGCCGATGACGTTCATCCAGTGACCGACCTGCGTCTGCGCCGCCCAGCCGATGATGCTTCTTGAGGTGCGGCGCCTGCTTCTTGGCGAACTCCTCCAGCGCGGCGAACTGGATGACGCCTTTCGCCGCGCAGTCGTCCATGAATGCGATGTTGTTTCGCAGGATGGTGCGATTGGTTTCGCGCCACTCGGGCGGCATCGGCGTCGCATCGAGGCCGTCGAGCGCCGACTGCATCCGGCTGCGATAGGCGAGCAGCGGCGCGCGCCAGGCCTGATTGGCGGGATTGTCGAGTAGGGACCCACCACCTGGCTCACCGCCATCGTGCTGTGCCCGACCGATTTCAGCAGTTGGTAGACGATCGGGACCTGCGGCGCCTCGAGCGGCGGCTGGCCGGGTCGATAGAGGATGAACCGCCCGCCCGCACCCGAGAACAGGCCGAGGATGACGGGATGCTTGCTGAGAATGTTGCGCTGAAAGATCCGCGCGGCGTCGTCGTAGAGCTCGAACATCGTCGAGTTGAGCGCCAGCATGTTCTTGGTTGGCGACGTCGGCCGGGCTGGTCGTCGTGACGTCCCTCGATCGGCTGCATGTAGGCCGGAAGGCCCTGCGCGTGTCCCATTGTCGAGGGCACGATCAGCATCGCGGATGCGGCAACGGTTGCAGCGCAGCGTTTCAGGAGCGAAGGAACTTGCATGGCCATCCTCACGGGTGCGTTACGACATCATCTGGAGCGGCGCGTTAAGAATCCATGCGCGAGCGGCGGTTCGCATGGATTCTCGCTCACGCCAGTTCCGGCGATTGGTTGCCGGTCACTTGACCCGATCCGTCAAAGGCAACCGATGGGGCATCGATGCGCCGAATTGGCGAACTTGATTGATCTTAAACCCTGCGGATGGAAATCGGGCCGCAAGATTCTAGGAATTGGCACGCGGAGTGGATAAGCTTCGAACGCATCGACGAATTGATCGCGTGCGATTGAGGAACGTGGGCGAGTGCGCGCGGCGCAACTGGCTCCGACACAACATACGCAGCGCTGACCGAGAGGTGAGAGCATGCGGCCTTCGCGACGCGAGTTCGTGAAGTCGGTCACGGCGAGCGGCATTGCGCTCAGCCTGTCGCGCTTGGCATCGGCCGAGGAACCCGCCTTCGCGGCGCGCGAGACGCTGCCCGGACGGCAACGCTGGAATCCGGCCGCCACCGGCGCCGGCCGCATCGACGGCGTCGCCAAGGTCACCGGCGCCAAGCTCTACGCGTCCGATTTTCGCGCCGCCGATCTTCCGGGCTGGCCGGCGAAGACCTCGCACGCCATGCTGATCCGGGCGCCGGACGCGACGCATGTCTACACCGGCATCGACCTCTCGCGGCTGAGCGGCGCGCTCAAGCCGTCGGTGGTGGTGACGGCGGCCGATCTCGCGCAAGTCGGCACCCGCGTTCCCGAGTTCTATGCCGGCGATCTGTTCTGCCCGGTCGGCAAGACGCCGCTCTATCTCGGCCAGCCGGTGGCGCTGCTGATCTTCGAGACGTTCGACGCCTTCGATCAGGCGCGGCTCGCGCTGCGCGACGGGTCGTTCGTGAAGTTCGGCGAGGAAACCGGCCCCGTCACGATGCCGAACTACGGCGCGTATCGCTTCACGCGCGTGGCCGGCCCGACACCCGACGCGCCCGATGTCTATTCGCCGGTCCAGGAAGGCTGGGTCAGCCCTCCGCGTCTCGCCGCAGACCGGCGCGCCGGTCTGGGCGCCGCTCGCCGACGCCGACGCGGACGCGCCTACGCCAAGGCCGCGACCTATGGCGAGCAGATCCGCGCCGAGCTTGCCGCGAAACAATCCGGCCTCCTGGTGCTGGACCGCGAGTTCGAGACGCAGTCGGTCGATCCGATGTTTCTCGAGCCGGAAGGCGGTCTCGCCTGGTACGACGCCGGCCGCAAGAACCTCGAGCTCGTGCTCGGCGTGCAGTCGCCCTACGAGGCCGCGGAGGCGGTCGCGTTCCTGCTCGGCGAGGCGCGCGCGCCCTTCAAGCCGGCGCGCATCAACGCTCACTTCGCCTATATGCGGCGGCGGATTCGGCGGCCGCGACCACACGCCGTTCCCGCTCTACGTCGCGCTGGCGGCGATGTTCTTTCCCGGTCGCCCGGTCCGGCTCGCCCACGATCGCTATCAGCAGTTCCAGGCGGGCATCAAGCGGCACGCCTTCAAGATGCGCACGCGGATCGGCGTCGATCGGGCGACCGGCAAGATTCAGGCATTCGCCGCCGACCACGTGCTGGACGGCGGCGGCCTCGCCAACTTTTCGGCCCAGGTGGCGACGGTCGGCGCCACCGCCGCGCTCGGCATCTACGACGTTCCGAAGGTCGATGTCACGACGGTCGCGTTGCATTCGCGCGGCGTGACCGCCGGCTCGATGCGCGGCTACGGCACGCTGCAGACCATGACCGCGCTCGAGGTGCTGGTCGACGAGGCGGCCGCGGCGTTGCCGCTCGATCCGATCGAGTTCCGGCGGCGCAATGCGCTCAAGACCGGCGGCCGGACCATGACGGGAAATCCCTACAGCGTCTCGGTCCGCACGCCGGAGATTCTGGACAAGCTGGAGAAGCATCCGATCTGGCGGCAGCGTGCCGAAGAGAAGGCGCGCGGACAGCAGAGCGGGAATGCTCGTCGGCACCGGCGTTGCTTGCGTCACCAAGGACTACGGCACCGGCGCGGACGGTTCGCTGGGACGGGTCGAAATCGACCCGGAGGGCCGGATCACCATCTATTGCGATCACGCCGAGATGGGCAACGGCATCGGGACGGCGCTCGCCAACCGGGTGGCGACCCACCTGGGCGGCATCGCCGACGAAGTCTCGCTCGCGCGCAGTCGACACATTCGGTCCGCTCGCGCTCGTCACCTCCGGCGACCCCTACACCATGGACCAGGCGACGCAGGACGCCGCGCAGCGCAATCCGCGCTGGGTGCCGGCGATCAGTACGGCCACGACCGCCTCGATCGGCGCCCACGTCGGGACGCATGCGGCGGCCGAGGCCGCGCGCGTCATGTTCCGCTTCGGACTGTGGCCGGCGGCGCTCGAGCTGTGGGGCATCGCGCCGACCGATCCGAGGGCCGAAGCAATGGGAGGCGGCGCGCTGGAAAGACGGGCAGCTCATCATGCCGGGACTGCCGCCGCTCGCTTTGCCGGCGCTCGCCGCCAAGGCGCATGCGCGCAACTTCGTGACCGGCGCGATGGCGCACGGCTTCTCCCGCTGGGCCTGGTCGCAGGCGACCTTCGCGGTCGGCGGACAGCCGTGGACGGCCGAGATCGACGCGCTGGCCGTGCGCAGGGGCAACGGCAGATTCGTCCGCATCGACCGCACCAACGTCAAGTTTCCGCCGACCGACTTCAACCGGATCGGCACCACCTACACGTCGCTGTGCGGCACGCTGGTCCGCATCGAGATCGAGCGCGCCACCGGTGCGCTGCGCATCGCCAAGGCCTACAGCGTCTTCGAATGCGGTCGGCGCTGGTGCCGGAGGTCGTCCTCGGGCAGGCGCAGGGCGGCTTCGCGATGGGCGTCGGCTATGCGCTGCTCGAGTCGTTGCCGCCTTACGAAGGCGGGCCCGGCAACGGGCAGTGGAACCTCGGGCAATACATCATCGCGCGCGGCTCGGATCTGCCGCTGCGCGACCTTGAGATCGAGATGCTGCCGCCGGTCGATGCGAAGGAGCCGCCGAAGGGCATGGCGGAGGTCGTGATGATCCCGGTCGTTGCCGCGCTGCTCAACGCCATCTTCGATGCCACCGGTCATCGCTTCCGGTCCTTGCCGGTGACCCAGCAACTGCTCAAGGGAGTGCTCACGTGACGGCATTGGGCATCACGATCAATGGCCGCGCGCACGGCCCGATGGATGTGCGCGACGATCTGACGATGAACGATTTCTTGCGCGAATTCCTCGGCATGACCGGCACCAAGTTCGGCTGCGGCGCCGCGCAATGTCTGAGTTGCGCGGTCATCGTCGATGAGCCCGGACGGCACGAGCTATACCAGCCCGACCTGCGTCGTGTCCGGCGGCGAGCTTCAACGGCAAGTCGATCCGCACCGTCGAAGGCCACGCCAAGAACGGCGAACTTTCTCCCCTGCAGAAGGCGTTCATCGAGCACTTTTCGTTTCAGTGCGGATATTGCACGCCCGGCTTCCTGAATGAGGGCCAGGTTCTGCTGGAGCGGCTGGCCAAGAAGCCGGTGGCGCGGCCGGACCTCGACAAGACCATCACCGAGGCGCTCGACGGACACCTGTGCCGCTGCACCGGCTACATCAAATATCACGAGGCGGTACGGGCGGTGATCCTGGCCGATCCGGGCCGCTATCTCGTCGCGAAGGCCGACTGAGATCGCCGGAAGTCCGTGCGCTCACGGCGCGAGCGTGGTTGAGCGAGGAGACGAGCGAGATGCGATCCGAGGTGCGGGCAAAGGTTCTCGTCGCTGCCGTGGCGCTGCTGACGAGCATGCTGGCCGCGTATGCGGTGTCCGACACTCCGCCGGACAAGCTCGCCGCACCGGAGAGTTTCGAAAAGATATTGGATGTCGATGCGCGCTCGGCGGCTTTGTTCACCGAGCTTGGCAAGGTGTTGACCAGTCCGCGCTGCCTGAACTGCCATCCGGCCGGACGATTATCCGCGCCAGGGCGAGCAGGGCCGGCTGCATCAGCCGCCGGTCGCCCGCGGTGCGGACGGCCATGGCCTTCCGGCCATGCGCTGTCCGATTTGCCACCAGAAGGCCAACTTCGATCCCGCCCGCGTGCCGGGCCACCCGGAATGGCACCTCGCGCCGCGCGAGATGGCATGGGCAGGCAAATCGCTCGCCGAGATCTGCGCCCAGATCAAGGACCCGGCGCGCAACGGCAACCGGACGCTGCAAGAGCTCGTCCATCACATCGGGACCGACGGCCTGGTCGGCTGGGCCTGGGCCCCCGGGTTTGGCCGCCAGCCGGCGCCAGGCACGCAGAAAGAAGCTGGCGCGCTGACCGAGGCCTGGGTCAAGACGGGTGCCGTGTGTCCGAACTAGCTGATCGGTAAATCACACCTGACAACGATCTGTTCTCCGTCAGGCTTCGCCCACGGGCTTTGCCAGCCGTAGCGCAGCGAGTGCGCTCGCGGCGCCGGCCGCAGCCATCAGCGCCATCGCCGCATAGGCGAGATTGCCGTCGCGCGCGTAGAGCAGCCCTGCGAGCCCCATTGCGGCGGCCATCACCAGGCCCTGCGCGACCGCGAGATAGCCCTGCGCGGTCGCGCCGATTTCGGCGGGCGCGGCGCGCACCATGAAGGCGATGGCGCCGAGATGCGTCGCGCCGAACGACAGGCCGTGCAGGCACTGCAGCAGCGGCAGCCAGACCGGCGCAGGATCGAATGCCATCGCGCCCCAGCGCACGAGTGCCCCCGCGCCGCCCAGCACCAGCAACGCGATCGGACCGAGCCGTAGCCGGCCCGAAACCGCGAACAAAACGATTTCCGCGATCACGCCGAGCGCCCAGAGCGCGCCGATCGCCGCGCTGTCGAGACCGTCGGCCTGCCAGTCGAGCGACGAGAAGCCGTAATAGACCGCGTGGCTCGCCTGGATCAGGCTCGCCGCCAGTGCGACCAGCAGGAAGGCCGGGCTGCGCAGGAGGCGCCCGGCGGATGCCGCGCGCGCGGGTTTTAAGGGTGCGCCCGCCGACACCGGCCCGAGCGCGCCAGCCGCGAACGCCGCCGGCAGCATGGTGGCGACCAGGAGCCAGATCAGGTTGCCGGGCGCGATCCATTCCAGCAGCAGGCCCGCGCCGAAGCTGCCTCCGATGAAGGCGGCCGACCCCCACAGCCGCACCGGACCGTAACTGCATGCCGCGCTGCGCCAGGCCGCGCAGCGCGTAGGCGTCGGCGAGCGGCATCAACGGCGTGTAGAAGAACGCAGCCAGCGTGAGTGCGGCGAGGATGGCTGCAACGCCCGTCACCAGTCCGGCGATGGCATAGCCGGCGACCGCCGCGGCAGCTGCGAGGGCAAGCGTGCCGCGCACGGCGTCGTGCCGGTCGGCGATCCTCGTGGCCAGCGGAATCGCCACGATGCGCACGATCATCGGAACCGCGAGGACAAGCCCGATCTCGCCGGCATCGAGCCCGCGCGCTTGCAGCCAGACCGGCAGGAATGGCAACTGCACGCCGAGCGCTGTGAAAAGCGCGGCGTAGAAGACCGCGAGCCGCCAGGCAAAGGTCTTGCTTGTGGGAATCGGGGGATTGCGCAACATGCCGGCCGACCGCGCGTGCTAACCTTTCCGAGCCTGCCGACGGCGGGCTCCGCTTACCCACCTCGCGCCATGACGGACAAACCTTCCGCGCTTGCCAGGATGCCGCTACCGTCCGCGGACGACGCGGACGATTTCGCCACATTTTGCGACACCGTCCTGGCAAGCGAACGCGGCCGCCGCTTTCTGCAGGAATATCTCCAGCGAAATCGGCACGCCGACATCCGGCAGGCACTGACTGCGACCGCCCGCATCGAAGGCTTGATTCGCGAGCGCAGCGGCGAACCTTACCAGAGCTTCCGCGGCGAACTTCAGGAAATGGCGAAAGCCGTCGCGGACGCAAAGCCGGAAGAGGTCGAGCCGCGATCGCCGGACGCGGGCAGAAGCGCGACGCCCGCCGGGGAAGGGGCGCAATTGCCGAGCGATGCGATAGCGGTCGCCGAGCGTATCCGGGGCCTCGCGCAGCGCCTGCGCGTGCAAACTTCCGTTCCGCCCATCTGCGGGCAGATCGAAGCCGTGGCAGAAGCAATTCTCTCCATGCCGGCGCTGCGGGACCTCAATGACCGCCGGGCGCGGCAACTGACGGATGCGCTGGGTCATCTAGAGCGTCGCATCGAGGTGATGCTCGCCAATGCGACCGCGGTTCGGGCGCAGCCGGCACCGGCCGGGGAGGCGTCTGCATCGGCGGTGGACGCTGTTCGGGCGCCGGCGGTGACCGACGAGCCAACGACAGGGCACGCCCACGTGGTGCGCACGATCCTGGCGGTGCAGAGCGACCTGCCGATGCCGCGCTCGTCCGCGAGTCTGTTCGAAGAACCGAAAGCGCTCAGCAATCCAGACGTGGCCCGTGGAGAGTTGGCAGCGGAACCGCCGGCTGCCGCCACCGAATCCACTGCAAGCGGAGCCACGCCTCCGCACGTCGATGTCGCAGTGGCGGAGGCGATGGCGCCCATCCCGATGCGCGATGAGAACGCGGCGTCGCCGGAAGCAACCACACTGAAAGCGTCGAACGTGACCGCGAAGCCAACGTCCGTCCCGATCGACGGCCCGCTTGCCGCGCTGATGGAGCTGACGGATGAGGAACGGATCGCGCTGTTCACGTAAGGGGCGGATGCCGTATTCCGACGGCTACGCCACCAGCCGGTAGAACAGTTCCGGATCGACATTACCGCCGGATAGTACGGCGACCGCGACCTTGCCCTTGAGGTCGATCTTGCCGGACAGCAGCGCCGCCAAGGCTGCGGCGCCGCCGGGTTCGACGACGAGCTTGAGTTCCCGGAACGCGAACGCCACCGCCGCCGCCACCTCCTGGTCGCTGACGGCGGCGCCTTGGCCGACCAGCGTGCGGTTGATCTCGAAGGTGAGCAGCGCCCGGCGTCTGCGCCATCAGGGCGTCGCAGATCGTGCCGGTGAGCGCCGCGTTCTTCTCGCGCTGGCCGCTGCGGAAGGAGCGGGCGTGATCGTCGAAACCCTCGGGCTCGGCCGTATAGACGCTGGCCTGCGGAGCGCGCGCCTTGACGGCGAGCGCGATGCCGGCCGTCAGGCCGCCGCCGGACGCGGTCACCGCCACCACGTCGGGCGTGAGGCCGAGCGCCGCCAGGTCGTCGATGATTTCGCGGCCGACCGTACCCTGGCCGGCGATCACCAGCGGATCGTCGTAGGGCGGCACCAGGGACGCATTGCGGCGCTCCGCGATGTCGCTGGCGATAGCCTGGCGGTCCTCCCGCACGCGGTCGTACAGCACGACCTCGGCGCCGAGCGCCGCGGTGCGCTCGCGCTTCGGGCGCGGCGCATCGGACGGCATGACGATGACGGCCGGCATGCCGAGGATGCGCGCCGCAGCCGCGACGCCCTGGGCGTGATTGCCGGAGGAGAACGCCACCACGCCGCCGCCGCGCTCGCTCTGCGGGATCGAGGACAGCTTGTTGTAGGCGCCGCGAAACTTGAACGAGCCGGTGCGCTGCAGGGTCTCGGCCTTGAGAAATACGCGCGCGCCGGTGAGCGCGTCGAGCACCGGCGAGGTCACGAGCGGCGTGTGGAGCGCCACGTCCGCGAGCCTGCGCGCCGCGGCATCGACATCGGCGGCGGTCGGTAGCGTGGTGTCGGGCGATATGGCCATCGGCGCGACGGTAGCGCCGCTATGACCCGTCCGGCAAGGGCGTTGGCCCAGGTCGCGCGCCGTGATACATCAAAATCGAAAGACGGCAGCCCCGGGAAGCATGCTTCCCGGGGCTGCCGATGCACGTCAGCGTTGGTTATTTGCCGTAGGCGGGAACCGCCACCGGAGCCGGCCGAACTTCCAGTTCAGGCCGACCTTGGCCACACTCTTGTTCTCCTTGATGTCGACGGTGCCAGAGCCGCCGAACTGGTCGATGAGCGTGACCGACTTGTTGCCGAAGCCGTAGTAGTTGTACTCGACGAAGCCAGTGAAGTTATTGGTGAAGGCATATTCACCACCGACACCCACCGTCCAGCCGCTGCGCGTCTGGCTACCCGTCGCGATGAAACCGGGCGCGGACGCGGCTGTACTCGTCCTTCTCCCAGGCGCCGCCGCCCTTGACGTAGCCGAGGAACCGATCCCAGGCATAGCCAACTCGGCCGGTCGCGGACGCGAGGCCTTTGACGTTCGAACTGATGGTGCCACCGGCCACACCGATAAGGGCGCTCGAGCCGCTGGCATCGGTCCAGGCATAGTCGCCCTGGATGCCGAACACCCAACCGCCGACCTGGTAGTTGCACCCTACCTGGCCGCCGGCCAGCCAGCCGTTAGCATCATGGCTTCCGAGAGACTGGCCAAAGGTCGCGCTAAGTGGGTCGTTGTCGGTCCAATCCTTCTGGACCCACACGCCGCCAGCGTGTCCACCGATGTAGCAGCCGGTCCAGCTGAAATAGGTCACGATCGGCGGCGGCGTGTAGACGGGCGGGGCCCGACGGACCGGAAGATCGGCCGCAAAAGCGGGACCCGATGCGACAGCGACAAGGGCAATTCCTGCCAACAGAATCTTGTTCATGACGACCCCCGTGTGTACTCATTTGTGATGGATTATTACCCGGCGAAGTTCCGTAAGTCCGTCACCCCTGCGCAACACCCCGGATGAATCGAATTTTGGTGGGATTTCGTATTCAGATTGCGTTTCGGTCGTTGCAAGAGACACATGCGCCAGAAAGCAAAAGCCCCGGGGAAATCCCCCCGGGGCTTCGCTTAGTCGTGCGGTATTGCGTGCGATCAGTATTTGCCGACCACCGGACTCGCGCCGAACTTCCAGTTCAGGCCGACCTTCACGACGCTCTTGTTCTCCTTGATGTCGGCGACGTCGTAGATGCCGCCGAACTGATCAATGAGCGTGACCGACTTGTTCCCGAAGCCGTAGTAGTTGTACTCGACGAATCCGGTGAAGTTGTTGGTGAAGGCGTATTCACCGCCGATACCGACCGTCCAGCCGCTGCGGGTCTGGCTCGCGGTGCCGATGAAGCCGGCGCTCGTCGCCGTGTACTCGTCCTTCTCCCAAGCGCCGCCGCCCTTGACGTAGCCGAGGAACCGATCCCAGGCATAGCCGACGCGGCCGGTGACCGACGCGAGGCCCTTGACGTTCGACGCGATCGTGCTGCCCGCGCCATTCAGCAGATCGGCGCCCGAGCCGCTGGCATCGGTCCAGGCGTAGTCGCCCTGGAGGCCGAACACCCAGCCGCCGACCTGGTAGTTACACCCGGCCTGCGCACCACCGAGCCAGCCGTTGGCGTCGTGGCTGCCGAAGTTCTGACCCGGCGCGAAGAACGGATCGCCGGCGCCCACGCTCCAGTCCTTCTGGACCCACACGCCGCCGACGTGGCCACCGATGTAGCAACCGGTCCAGCTGAAATAGGTCACGACTGGCGGCGGGGCCCTGTACATGGGCGCACGCGCCGGCAGATCGGCAGCCATTGCAGGTCCTGCGACGAGCGCGGACAGAGCAACACCGGCGAGCAAAAACTTCTTCATTTGACTTTCCCCTTTGTAGTTACGCCCAGGCCTCTTACTAGCCCATCCCCTTTGGAGAGTCCGTGGCATTCCCGCCACAGTCGATTTGAATCCAGTCGAAGACGTAAATCCTTCCTCTCTTACCGTCACGTCCGTGGCCCGAAATTTGCCCGTACTCTCGCCGGCGGACCGCCCGCTCGATGACACGGCTTCGCTGCAAAATTCGCGCGAACGAAAAGAAAAAGCCCCGGATCGACCCCGGGGCTTCTTATGTCTGGCGAGCGTGGTGATCTCGTGATGATCGCGCTCAGTATCGTCCGGTCGAGAACCGGTAGTTCAAGCCGACCACGATCATGTGCATGTCCTGTTGCACGTCGATCGGGAACGTGGCCGACGGAACCGTATTGGTCGCGAACGTCGCGGTCTTGGTGCCGAAGTTCAGATAGTTGTACTCGGCGAACCACGACCAGCCGCCCGGGAAGGCCTGCTCGAAGCCGCCGCCGGCGGTCCATCCGCTGCGGGTCCCATTCGACGTCCGCGGTCGCAGCAGGCCGGCGCTCGAGGCGCTGGAGTAGTTGTCGCGCACCCACGCGCCGCCGCCCTTCAGGTAGATCAGCAGGTTCGGCGTGCCGGTGTAGCCGAGGCGGCCGGTGGCGGTCGTGACCCACGGAATGTGAGTTTGGTTGAAGACCGCGCATTGGGCTGCAGGTTGTCGCCCGAGTCAGGTCCGCCCAGTTGAACATGCCCTGGGCGCCGACGACCCACGAACCGACCTGGTAGTCGCAGCCGACCTGACCACCGCCGACGAAGCCGCTGGCGGAGTGATCGCCGAGATCCTGACCGGGAATGAACGGGAAATAGGTGCCGAACGGATCGCTGACGGCCTTATAAGCCCAGGCGCCGCCGACGTTGCCGCCGAGGTAGCAGCCGGTCCACGAGAACATCGGCGGCAGCGGCGCCGACTTGTAAACGGGCGCCGGGCGCGCACGCAGATCCGCTGCGACGGCGGGCGCTGTCGCGAGCGCGGCCACCGCGATAACTCCAAACATCAACTTGTTCGTATGTGGACCCCCTCCAAAGGCGTTCGATGCTGCGTTCGTAACCGGCTTCGGAGGGGCGGAGGTGACGTTTTCGCCACAGATGGAAGGTTTGATTCAATTTATACTGTTAGTATGAGTAATAGTGCTAAGTTATTGATAGATCAGGATTTATATTGTATCGTTCGAAGAATTCATTAACTATCGTCTTTCGTTATACTAAAGTTAATCTTAAGAACGAGTCAAGGCTTCGGCACTGGCACCGGCGCAGCCTGCGCGTTCCTGCGCTCGGCACAGGCGGGCTACATCACGGGCCAGAACTTGCTGATCGACGGCGGCGCATTTCCGGGCGCGATGTGCAGAAGTGGCGCCGAAAAACGAACAAGGCCGGCTAAGCCGGCCTTGTCGCGCCCCCGCGGATTTGATCTGGTCACAATGGAACTGCGCGGAACAGCGGGCCCATCGTGAGTCTCTGTACCCGTGTCGCTTGCAGCAGAACGCACGGGATTGAGGCCATCCTGTCCGGTAGCGCCGAACAATGCAATTGGGGAATCGTTTAACGGACGGAGATACCGTGGATAGTTCGCTTTACGTGGCGGATATGCAACATGGTCTTGCACCGTGTTCGCATGCCACACAACACTGCGGTTGAAGCACCGGAAGCAATAAAAATCAAGGCTTAGGGGTAGTTGCTTGGCCTGCCTTGCCCTGGTGCGGGCGCCGACGCATGATCCGATTTCTGTCGTTCTCCGACCCGTTTCCCACCTGAGCAAAGAGAGCACATTGCCCATGAAGCTCGTCCGCTATGGCCCGCGCGGCCGCGAGAAAGCCCGGCATCGTCGACGCCAAGGGCCGCATCCGCGACCTGTCGAAGGTCGTGCCGGACATCGCGGGCGACGCGCTCTCGCCCAAGGGGCTCGCCAAGATTCGCAAGGCGCCGATCGACAAGCTGCCGCTGGTGAAGGGCAAGCCGCGGCTCGGCGCCTGCGTCGGCGGCACCGGCAACTTCATCGCGATCGGGCTCAACTATTCCGACCACGCGGCGGAAGCCGGCATGGCGATCCCGAAGGAGCCGATCATCTTCAACAAGGCGCCGTCCTGCATCTGCGGGCCGAACGACGACACCATGATTCCCAAGGGCTCCACCAAGCTCGATTGGGAGATCGAACTCGGCATCGTGATCGGCCAGCGCGCACGCTATCTCACCAAGGACAAGGCGCTCGACGTGGTCGCCGGCTATTGCCTGGCCAACGACGTGTCCGAGCGCGTGTTCCAGATCGAGCGCGCCGGGCAATGGACCAAGGGCAAGAGCTCGCGAGACGTTCGGGCCGCTCGGGCCCTGGCTCGTCACCAAGGACGAGATCAAGGATCCGCAGGGCCTCGACATGTGGCTCGACGTCAACGGCGAGAAGCGCCAGCGCGGCAACACCAAGACCATGATCTTCGACTGCCGCTACATCGTCTGGTGCTGCTCGCAGTACTTCGTGCTGGAGCCGGGCGACGTGATCGTCACCGGCACGCCGCCGGGCGTCGGGCTCGGCATGAAGCCGAGCCGCAGTTCCTCAAGGCCGGCGACGTCGTCACGCTCGGCATCGACGGGCTCGGCGAGCAGCGGCAGAAGGTCGTGAAGTTCAAGATGTGAGTGGCGGCGAAGCCGAGCGACATATCCGACTTGCGCCGGCACCAGCGGCGCATGAACAAAGCCCCGGGCGATCGCCCGGGGCTTTTCGTTGGCGATGCTGTGCCGCTCACTCGGGGCGTACACCCATCATCGCGATCACCGGCAACGGCCGGTCGTTGTCCGCTTTCCGCAGAACGCGACATATACGGTGCGGCAAGATTTGTTACTCGATCACCTCATCGGCCAGCAGTTGCATCGCATTGGAAACCGTGAGCCCGAGAGTCGCGGCGGTCTTGAGATTGATGACCAGCTCGAATGTGGTCGGCTGCATGACCGGAAGGTCCGCAGGCTTCGCGCCCTTGAGAATGCGGCCGGCGTAGATGCCGGCCTGTTGGTAGGCCTTCGCTATATTCGTCCCGTAGCTGATCAAGCCACCATCCGTGACGTAGTCCCGCTGCGGGTACATCGCAGGGACTCCAAGACGCGCCGCAAGTATGACTATTTGCTCGCGCCGATTCACAAGAAAAGGGTCGGGACTGACAAGCAGCGCGTCGGGACGTTGTGCCTCAATGGCTACGAAAGCAGCGTTGAGTTCATTGGGCGTGCGGGCGTTGAATATTTTCACCTGCAGGCCAATCTTTTTCGCGGCAGCGAGCACCTCTGCAATTTCGGGCGCAGCGTTCGGACTGATTGGATTCACAAGCATGGCGATGACAGACGACCTGGGAGCTAGATCCCGCAGAAGCCCGAGGCGCTTGCTTCCAGCAACAGTCAATTGGAGGGACAGGCCAGTGACGTTACCGCCCGGTCGTCCCATACTCGCGACCAGACCGGCGCCGACTGGATCGAACCCCACCACAAACACAATCGGAATGGTCGTAGTAACTGTCTTGGCCGCCAGGGCGGCCGGAGGACTTTGGGCGACAATGAGGGTTACCTGCCGGCGCACCAGATCGGCCGCCATCTCCGGAAGACGATCGTATTGACCGTCTGCCCAGCGGAATTCGATCGTGACATTCTGGCCCTCCGCGAACCCTGTTTCCTTTAGACCCTGGCGGAACCCACCCAACTGCGGGGAAGCCGGGCCTTCTGAAAAGGCGCTGAGATATCCGATTACAGGCATTGCAGGCTGCGCGCGTGCGGCGAGCGGCCACCCAATCGCCGCGCCACCGCATAGGGAGATAAAGTCGCGCCGCTTCATGTTCGCCTCCGAGCCTACGGCAAGGATCGCATCGGCTTAGGCTAACACATTGGGAGCCGGTCGATGTCGCAGGTGAGGTCATTCGCGACCGAGGCCTTAAAGTGCTGTTTCAATGCGTGTCCGCTCTCCGCCGCAAGCGGCCTCCAGGCGCAGCGGCAGTGCACAGAACGGCGAGCCATTTCACGCCAAGCTGCCTCCGGCGAACTCAATCGACCTTGATGTTGGCGGCCTTTGCAACGTCGGCCCATTTCTTCGCTTCGGCGGCGATGAAGGCGGCGAAATCCTGCGGCGAGCCGATCCTCGCTTCGGCATTCAGCCGCGCCAGCCCGGTCTGCGCCTCCGGCGATCGCAGGATGTCGTTGATCGCGCGCATTGAGCGTTGTCGACGATGGCGGGCGGCGTGCCGGCCGGCGCCAGCAGCCCCGACCAGAACGAGGCGAGGAGCGTCGGGATAGCCGCTCTCGACGGTGGTCGGCACCTCGGGCAGATGACGGCGAGCGCACCTCGGCCGCGACGGCGAGCGGCCGCAGCTTGCCGGCCTCGATGTGCGGCAGCAGGATCGGCGAAGGTCTCGAAGATCATCTGCACCTGGCCCGCGACCAGGTCGCCGACCGACTGCCCGGCGCCGCGATAGGGGACGTGGACGATGTCGATGCCGGTCAGCAGCTTGAGCATCTCGCCGAGCATGTGCGGCTGCGTGCCATAGCCCGACGATGCGAAGGTGACCTTCTTGGGATTGGCCTTGGCATAGGCGACGAGCTCCGGCCAGGAATTCACCGGCAGCGCGGGATGCACCACCAGCATCTGCGGGCTGTAGATGACCATCGCGATCGGCGCGAAGCTCTTGATCGGATCGTAGTCGAGATTCTTGTAGATCGCGGCGGCGGTCACCAGCGGTCCGGGCGAGCTGAACAGCAGCGTGTAGCCGTCGGGCTCCGCGATCGCCACCGACTTCGCGCCGACCGTGCCGCCGGCGCCGCCGGGCCGGTTCTCGACGACGAACGGCTGCCCGAGCCGGGCCTGCAGCCGGTCCGCGATCAGGCGCAGGATGAACTCGGTCGGCCCGCCCGGCGCGAACGGAATGACGATCTTGACCGGGCGATTGGGATAGGTCTGCGCCATCCCGGCGCCGATGTTCAGTGCCGTGACGCCAACGATGGCGATCGCGGACAGGATGACCCGCCGGCCCAACATGAATGCGCCTCCCTATGATCGCGGCTCTTGCGGCCGCTGTGTAGAGACTAGCCCGGCGTCCGGCCGCGGCGTAGCGCCGTTTTGGCCGGACGCTGCGGCCCTCAGCCCCAGAGCGCCGGCGGTCGGCGGATGCACGCGGCTGCCCTCGTAGACGCAGGCCGTCCGGCCGGTCGCGGCGCGAGCAGGAGCGGTCCGTCGAGATCGACGTACGCGCGCGCGCTGCGCCACCAGCATCGCCGGCGCCATGGCGAGCGAGGTCGCGACCATGCAGCCGACCATCACGCTGAAGCCCAGCCGCTCGGCTTCCTGCGCCATCGCCAGCGCCTCGGTCAGCCCGCCGGTCTTGTCGAGCTTGATGTTGACCGCATCGTATTTGCCGACCAGCGCCGCGAGCGAGCCGGTGCCGTGGACGCTCTCGTCGGCGCACACCGGCAACGGCCGAGCCACATATGCGAGCGCCGCGTCGTCGCCGGCGGGGAGCGGCTGTTCGACCAGCGTCACGCCGGCCTGCGCGCAGGCCGCGAGATTTCGCGCGAGGTTGTCGGCGGTCCAGCCTTCGTTGGCGTCGACGATCAGTTCGGCATCGGGCGCCGCCCGACGCACGGCCGCGATGCGCGCGGGATCGCCCGCGCCGCCGAGCTTGATCTTCAGCAGCGCGCGGCCGGCGGCCTTCGCGGCGGCCGCCGCCATCGCGTCAGGCGCCGCGAGCGAGATGGTGTATGCGGTGGTGACGGCGTGCAGCGCGCGAAGCACCGGCAAGCTCATGGACCGGCCGGCCGGCCTGCTTGGCCGCCAGGTCCCACAGCGCGCAGTCGAGCGCGTTGCGCGCCGCGCCCGGCAGCATCGCGGTCTGCAGCCCCTCGCGGTCGAGGCCGTTCGCGATCGGATCGGCCATGCCGCGCATCGACGCCGACCACGCCTTCGACGGTCTCGCCGTAGCGCGCATACGGCACGCATTCGCCGCGGCCGCGACAGCGGCCGTCGGAGAGTTCGGCCACCACCACCACCGCCTCGGTCTTGGCGCCGCGGCTGATCGTGAACGAGCCGGCGATCGGCCAGCGCTCGACTGCGACGGTGAGGGAATGAGCGCAAGGTTGGTTCATGCGCGAATCCTAACACACACGCATCGCGTTGCCCCGAAAATCGCGCGGGTAGCGCTACAGAGTGCGGCTCCGGAAGCGTCGAGCGACGGAGAAGAACGATGTCGCGCTTTGGCAGCTCGGACGACCGCCACGCTGATGTCCGCGTTCTGTCTGGTCGCGCATTGTGCCGGCACGGCCGCCGCGCAAACGCGCGGGCGCCGACAAGTCGGCGATCTATCTCTATCAGGGCGCCGATCGCGATCAGCGGCTGGTCGAGAAGGCGCGCGCGGAAGGCACGCTCACGCTCTACACGTCGATGGCGACGACCGAAGTCCGGCGCCGCTCGCGCAGGCCTTCGAGAAGAAATACGGCATCAAGGTCCAGCTCTGGCGCGCGCTGAGCGAGAACGTGCTGCAGCGCGCGCTCACCGAGGCGCGCGGCGGCCGCCGCGCCATGGACGTGGTCGAGACCAATGCGCCCGAGGTCGAGGCGCTGGCGCGCGAGCAGGTGGTGGCGGAGTTCTTCAGCCCGTACCTTGCCGACCTGCCGGCCTGGGCGAAGCCGCCGCACCGGCGCTGGGCGAGCGACCGCGCCAACCTCTGGGTGACCGGCTACAACACCGGCAAGGTCAAGCGCGAGGAACTGCCGGCGACCTATGAGGGCTTCGCCGAGCCGAAATGGAAGGGCCGCATCGCGATCGAGGCGACCGACAGCGGACTGGATGTACGGCGTCATCAGCTTCGTCGGCGAGGCGCGGGCATCGATCTGTTCCGGAAGCTCGCGGCGCTGCAAGCCCGAGATGCGCAAGGGCCATGTGCTGGTGGCGCAGCTGGTCGCCGCCGGCGAACTGACGGTCTGCCTGACGGTCTACAGCGGCAACGCCGACTCGATCAAAAGCAAGGGCGGTCCGATCGACTGGGTCGCGGTCGAGCCGCTGGTCGGCCGTCCGCAGGCGCTGGCGGTGGCGAAGAACGCGCCGCATCCGCACGCGGCGCTGCTGTTCGTCGATTTCGTGCTGTCGCCGGAGGGCCAGAAGCTGCTCGCCGACATGGGCCGCGTGCCGTCGAGCCGCACGCAGAAGACGCTGCTCGACCAGCACAAGCACGTGATGGTCGATCCGATCAAATGGACCGACGAGGCGCCGAAGTGGGAGAAGCTCTGGAACGAGCTGTTCCTGCGGTAGCTGTGCGAGAGGCGACTGCCAAAACGAAACGGGCGCGCTCATCGCGCGCCCGTCCGCGTTTCCCGTCCGTCAGTCGGATCAGTCGAAACGTCCGGCCGCGTGGGCGAGCATGGTGTAGACCTTGCCCGTCTCCGAGGTGAGATAGGTGCGCGCCACCACCTGGCCGCGGTCGTCGCGCGAGACTTCTTCGAGCAGCCGCTCGAACTCGCGCGATGTAGCGATCGACCGTGCGCATGAAGTCGCGGTCGCCGCGATACTTCCTGCGGATTTCCTCGAACGCCTTCTGGCCCTGCATGGTGTAGAGCTTGCGCGTGAACACGTTGCGCTCGCCGCGCTTGTAGCGGTCCCACAGGTCGGCGGCCGCCTCGTGGTCGATCATGCGGGCGATGTCGACCGCGAGCGAGTCGAGCGACTCGATCGGGTGGCGCTCGGACGCGCTGCGGCATCCGGCGCCGGACCGCGCGGCGGCTCGCGCGCGGCTCGCTGCGGCTGGGCCGGCTGGCTCGGTCTCCTGCGAGGCGCGCGTGAGCAGGTCGGACAGCCAGCCGGTGCGGCCGCCGCCGGCCTGCGGCTGCGCCGGCGGCGCCTCGCCGCGCTCGGCGCCGGCGCGCCGGCACGGCGGGGCGTCCCATGCCGGTGATGTCGGCGCGCGGACGGGGCGGCGCCGGCGGCGGCTCCGGGCGCCGGCCGCCGCCGTTGGTGATCACCGGCTCTTCGCGCACGACGCGGCGCGGCTGCGGCGCGACGTCGACCGCCTCGATCCGGCGCGGCGGCGCCGCGCGGCTCGACCGCGTCGAGGCTGCGGCCGTGCCGGGCGACGATGCGGTTGAGTTCGGCCAGCGCCTCGATCTGGTCGACGATCACGCGGCGCATCTGGGCGGCGCTCTCGGCGGTTTCCTGCGGCAGTTCGAGGATGCCCTTGCGCAGTTCGGTGCGGGTGGCCTCGAGTTCCTGCTGCATCTCGGCGGTCATCTGCTTCAGCCCGTCGATGACCTCGGCGAAGCGCTCGGCCGCTTCCGCCAGCATCGTGTGGGCTTCGCCGGTGGCCTGCTCGTAGATGCTGCGCATCGTCTCGGCGGTGCGCTTGCGCTCCTCCTCGGCGTCGTTGCGGATCGCCTCGAAATTCTCCGCGATGGCGCGTGCGCCGCCGGTGGTCGACTCGGCGACCAGGCGGGCGATGTCGCGCGCGCGGTCGGCCGCGCCTTCGAGCGACTGGTCGAGCAGCGTCGAGAACCGCGTGAGCCGCTGTTCGAGATCGTTGCCCTTGCTGTCGAGCGTGGTCGACCAGCGCGTCGAGCTCGGTGCGCCGCTCGCATCAGCGCGCCCTCGGTGCGCCGGTTGCTGCGGTCGATCAGCGCGACCGCCTCCGCCAGCGAGCGGCCGTGCGCGTCGAACTGGCCGGCGAGCTGCTGCAGATCGGTGAGCGTCTGGCCGGTCACGGTCTGGAAGCTCGTAATGTGCTGCTCGACCTGGTTGTTCGCCACGCCGGTCTTCGACGCGACCTCGTTCATGGCGGCGACGAAATCGGACACGCGCGTGACCAGCGTCTCTCGATCTCGCTCATGTTCTCGTGCGCGCCGCTCAGCACTTCCTGCAGCAGGATGTTGGCCTCGCGCAGCCGCTCGAACAGCGCGGTGGTGTCGGAGCGCAGCATGCCGTGCGTCTCGAGCATCTCGGAGACCGCGGCGGATGCGGTCTGCTTGGACTGCTCGACGGCGGCCTGCGTGGTCTCCTGCAGTTCGCGCAGCGTGCGGGCGATCGACTTCGCGGCGCCCTGCGTCGCCAGTTCGGCGCTGTCGCGCAGATCCTTGATCGCGCGGTGGACGGCGTCGCTCGAGGCTGTGATCGCCGCGCTCTGGGTGCTCTGCAGCTCCTTGAGCGAGCGCGCGATCGCACCGGTGCCGGTTTCGCTCGCCTCGTTGATGAGCCGCGCGATGTGCTCGCTGTTGTCCATCATGGTCTGCGTGAAGGTGAAGCCCTTGGCTTCGATCGCCTTGACCGCGTGGTCGGTGACGCGGCCGACCTCGCTCGACGAATTCCTGGCTCTTGGCGGTGAGCGCGGTGAGCAGCACGCTCGACTTCTCGTCGAGGATGCGGGTCATCTCGGCGGCGCGCTGGCTGACGGCGGTGGCGATCTCGTCGGCCTTGCCGACGAAGTTGCGCGCCACCTCGGCGCTGACGCCGAGCAGCGTGCGCTCGACTTCGCTGGCGTTCTGCTTGAGCACGTTGCTCACGCCGGTCGAGATGCCGGTCAGGCTGCGCTCGGCGTCGTGCGCGCTGGCGCGGATCGCGGCGGTGGTGCTGGTGGCAAGCTGCGCGAGCGAGCGCTCGGCCTCGCCGGCGTTGGTCTTGATCGCCTGGTTGAGCTGCTCGAGCCGCGTGGTCAGCAGCGTCGCGGTCGTGGTCGTCAGGTTGCCGATGGTGCGCTCGGCCTCGCCGGTATTGGTCTTGATCGGTGGTCGCCATCTGCTCGACGCGGCGTTGATCGTCTCGACCGTGGTCGCGGTCAACTGCTCGATCGAATGCGTCGGCCTCGCTGGTGTTGGTCCGGATGATGTGCGACAGCTGCTCCATGCGCGACGGTCAGCAGTTCGGCGGCGCTCTGGCTGCGGGTCTCGATTTCCTTGGTCACCGCCTCGGCGCGGCCGAGCAGCAGTTCCTCGAAGCGCCCGATGCGGGTGTCGAGATTGTCGGCGACTTCCATGGCGCGCGACGCCGAGCGCGCTTGTCGATGTCGTCGATCTTGGCGCCGATGTTCTCGGCGAGCTTGGCGCCGCGCACGTTGATCACGCTGGTGACGTCGGCGATGCGCTTGTCGAGCGCGGCGACCACCTCGTTGCCGCCCTCGGCCAGCGTCTTGGCGATGTCCATGACGCGCGAGCCGAGCGCCTCGTTGAGCGTCTGGGTGCGGCCGTCGAGCGCGTCCTGGAAGCGGACGAACTGCTGGTCGAGGCTGGCGGTGACCTCGGCCGACTTGGTGGTGACGCGGGTGTCGAAATTGTCGAGGTAGTCGCGCATCGCGCTGGCGATGTCCTGGCGTGCGCTCGCCCAGCCGCTCGACCATCTCGCCGCCATAGGTCTTCACGGTGCGGTCGAACTCGCCGAGATGGCGGGTGATCAGGTTGCCGAGCGTGGTGGAGTCGCGGGCGATGCGCTCGGCCAGCTCGGCGCCGCCGTGATTGAACATGTCCTCGAACGACGTGCAGCCGGGCGGCCAGCATCTCGCGCACCGCGTCGCCGCGGTTGCCGAGCACGTCGGCGAGTGCTCTCGGCGCTCTCGCGGAAGGTGTCGGCGACCCGGTTGCCGCGCTGGACGATGGTCTCGGTGATGCGCGCGCCGGTCTGCTCGAGCTTGGAGACCACGTCGCCGCCGCGCAGGCTGAGGTCGAGCACCAGCGAGTCGCCGGTGGTCTTGAGGGTCGAGTTCACCTCGTCGACGCGGCTCGCGATGGTCTCGGTGAGCCGGTTGCCGGTGTCGACCACCATGTCGGTGAGTTCCTGCGACCGGTCGGTCATCATGTCGAGGATCGCGGCCGACTTCTGCGCGAAGCCCTCGGTGACGCGGTCGAGCCGCACCGACATCATGTGCTGCAGGTTGGCGGCGATCTCGGTGAATTCGTCGCCGATGTGGTCGGTCTTGAAATTGAGCGTCGAGGTCAGCCGGTCGCTGGCGGCGCCGATCGCCTGGCTGGTCTCGGCGCTGGTCGCCTCCAGGCGGTCGAGCAGGTCGCCGCCGCGCTCGCCGAGCGCCTCGATCATGGTGTCGCCGGCGTTGCCGAGCGCGCGGGTGATGTGCTCGCCCTTCTCGGCCAGCGTATGGGTGATCCGGCGCGAGGCCTCGTTGACCTGCTCGGCCACGAGCTCGCTGATCTGCGAGATGTCGTGGCCGAGATCGAGGTGGATGCTGTTGATGGCGTCGCGGATCTGGTCGGCCTGGCCGACCAGGGTGTCGCGCTGGTTGCCGAGGTCCTGCAGCAGCGCCGCGGATGCGCACTTCGTTGTCGTTGTAGGCGTGTTCGAGCGCCGACACTTCGTTCGCGACCAGGGTCTCGAGTTCGGCGGCGCGCGCCAGCGCGCGCTCGATGCCGTCGCCCATGGCGGCGACCTCGCGGCGGATCGCCTGGCCGACGGTGACGATCGAATTCGCGCGCCACCGTCTCCGGCTCGGCCAGCCGCATCGCGACCTCGGCCATCGACTGGGTGATGAGGCGCAGTTCCTGCGAGCGCCACGCCATATGGGCGAGCACGTAGAAGAAGATGATCGGCGCGAAGAAGATCAGCGCCAGCACGCCCAGAATGGGCGCGCTGAGCCCGCTCGGACCGAGCGAGGCCTTCAGTTCGGGCAGGTACATCCAGCCGAGCACGATGCCGGCCAGCACCCAGACCACGGCGAAGACGGTCGCCACCAGATAGGACGTGCGGGCCGGGCGGCGCTGCAGCGAGCGCAGGATCTGGCCGATCGACTCGCGGTCGTCGTTGGCCGGACGCCGCATCGTGGCGGCGTCCTCGAGACGGGCAACGTCGTCGTCGAAGGTTTCCTCACGGGGGATGGTGCGCCAGGCCGGCTCGGCAGCCGTCTCCGGTTGAACCTGCTCGGGCGACGGCTGAGCCGCCGGCGCGGCAGCCGTGTCCTTGGCGGGCTCGGAATCCCGAACACTGAGCGCGTCCTGGATCGCCGACAGCGCCGCTTCCGTCGGGTCCTTCATTTTCTTCGGAGTGTTCGCCATGTCGGTCGTCGCCTCGTCTTACGCAATACCCCCACGCGGCCAGGACGTCACCCTGACCGCGCCACGAGCACGTGAGCCGCGAGAACCCCTCTGGATCCCCCTGGGCAGTCGGCCTCGTTACGCGCCGCGCTGACATCGCTACTGCCGCCTGGTCATCCTATCGGCTTGGCGGACCGATGAAAACCGGTTGTTAAGGTCTCTTTAATCATCGTTAATGAGTTTTGTCCGCCAGGACATAGTCCAGCCCAGTCTGATGACAGTTTCGCTCACCGGGCGAGCATTTGTCGAGCGACATTACAGCCGGCCTACGGCCTCCCGGTCCGCAGGGCCGACCTGTCTCCATCTGGGGCGCACCCGCCGTTCGGGGCACCAATCCTGGATGACCGGCCGGCCGCCGTGACCCCCTTAACCATGCCGGCAGCAAATGCTGGGCGGCCGAGCGTGAATGCTCAATTTTAACCGCTTTTGTGAGGTTTGAGATCACGCTCCGGAGGTGGGGAGAAATTCCGCCGGGGGAGGGTTTCCATGTTTGCCGTATCCGCAGCAGCGCCGATGCACCGTACGACACCGACATCAACCTTGCGGGTTCCGGCGGCCAGACCGGCGCTCGACACCGCGCATCTCCACCGGATGACGTTGGGCGAGCGCAGCCTGGAGATCGAGGTGCTGCAATTGTTCGACCGCCAGGCGGGCCTCCTGCTCGCCCGCATGAACGATGCTCCGCCCGAGGCGATCATGGCTTTCGCCCATACTCTCAAGGGTTCCGCCCGCGGTATCGGCGCCTGGGCGGTGGCGGCCGCGGCCGAGGCCGTTGAGGGCGCGACCGACGGCACGGGTCCGGAGAGCCTCGCCGACGCCCTGGCGCGGCTCGCCGGCACGATCGGAGAGGCGCGGTCGGCGATTGCCGGCCATCTGCTGCCGTAACGGCTCGCCCGGCCACCGGTTCGGACGCTTTGCGGTTGCCGGTGCGCTCTGGCGTGGGGGCGCGCAAGCCGTTATATCGGGCCTCTCGGCACCCCCCAACCTTCCTTTCCATGCCCAAAATCACGTTTATCGACTTCGAAGGCACCTCCCGCACGGTCGAGGGCGAAATCGGCTCGACCGTCATGGAGACGGCGATCAAGAACGCAGTGCCCGGCATCGAGGCGGAGTGCGGCGGCGCCTGCGCCTGCGCGACCTGCCACGTCCATGTCGACGAGGCCTGGCGCGCCACGGTCGGCGAGCCCTCGCCGATGGAAGAGGACATGCTCGATTTCGGCTACGACGTGCGGCCTAGTTCGCGGCTGTCATGCCAGATCAAAGTGACGGCGGAGCTCGAGGGACTGATCGTGCGAACGCCGGAGCGCCAGGCGTAGCGAACGCCGTCAAGGACATGCTTGCCCAAGCCGCCACCCTTATTCGTCCGAAGCGGTCTCGGCTGGGCGGAAGCTTCAATCGGTTGGTTGGCGAAATCCGGGAAATGACTTCGGGGCGATGTAAATTGACGCCGCTCCCGTTATTCTGCTGTGGTCGCTCCCAGCGAGGGATGTTTCGATGAGCAAGTATTTTCAGATGCTGACCCTGGTTCTCCTGGCCGCCGGCGCCATCACGACCGCCAACTCGGCCGACGACTGGAGTTTCGTCGCCGGCAAGTACGCAGTTGAGAAAGGGGACTGCAAGCACCTGGTGAAGGGCCGGCCGTTCTCCAAGGCGCTGGTCAAGAATCTCGATGGCGAGGTGCTGACGCGGGAAGGCATCACCAGCCCGCGCGAAACGCACTGCAAGTTTCGTTCATCGGCCAAGGTAACGGGCGACAAGCCGGGCTGGGCGGTCAAGGCAGCGTGCGAGGAACTGGGTAACGTCTCGCAGGAAACCATCCAGGTCGTCGCCGGTACCGGCGGCGCGCTCGTCGTCACCAGCGAGGATGTGTTCGGCCCGCCGTTGACGTTCCTGCTCTGCCCGAAGTGAGATCGAGTTTCGCTTTCAACCGCCAAGCATCAGGCCGCGCAGCCGCTCGACCAGTTCGGGCGGCAGCGGCCGCGACCGCCTGGTCTCGCGGTCGATCAGCACCATGGTGGTCCGCCCGGTCGCCACGCAGGCGCCCTTGTTGAACAGGGTGTGCACGAAGCGATACGAGCTTCGTCCGATCTCCTCTACTGCGGTACCGATTTCGACGGTGCCGGGCCAATTGAGTTCGCCGAGAAAATCGATTTCGAGCCGCGCCACCACCGAGGTGGCTCCGGGCACCTGCAGGCCGTTCTCCTTGTCATAGATCAGGCCGACGCGCCCGGATTCGAAGTAGGTCGCGAACACCGCGTTGTTGACGTGGCCCTGGTGGTCGAGATCGCCGAGGCGGACGATGTCGCCAACGCGGATCGGAAACGCTTCCAGACGAGGAACGGGTTTTGCGGGCGGCAAGGCGATCTCCGGCGGCTCCCTTAGCGCATGATCCTGAAAAGTGCAGACTTTTCGGAAGAGATCATGCGCCCGGACAAATGCTTAGAGAGTGAAATCCGACAACCTAAGCGATTTCGCTCTAACCGAACCGCGACGCCGTCCGCAAGGCATCGGCCCATGACATCGTCCCATGCCGGAAAGACAACGTCGTTTTTCGGTTTCGGGGCTTTTCGTAGCCGGGGGGCGCGGCTACACAGGCGCCGCCACCGAGCGGAGCCGAAGACCACATGACTGAAATCATCAAGACCGACGTGCTGATCATCGGCGCGGGACCCTGCGGACTGTTCGCAGTGTTCGAGCTCGGCCTGCTCGACATGAAGGCGCACCTCGTCGACATTCTCGACAAGATCGGCGGCCAGTGCGCGGAGCTCTATCCGGAGAAACCGATCTACGACATTCCGGGCATGCCCTACGTCACCGCGCAGGGCCTCGTCGACGCGCTGATGGCGCAGATCAAGCCGTTCGGTCCGACGTTCCACCTGCAGGAGATGGTCGAGACGATCGAGAAGATCGGCGATCCGCTGTTCCGCGTCACCACCGACCGCGGCAAGGTGTTCGAGGTCAAGGTCGTGGTGATCGCGGCGGGCGGCGGCTCGTTCCAGCCCAAGCGTCCGCCGATCCCGGGCATCGAGGCCTACGAGGGCAACTCGGTGTTCTACTCGGTGCGGCAGATGGAGACGTTCCGCGACAAGCGCCTGCTCGATCGTCGGCGGCGGCAACTCCGCGCTCGACTGGACGCTCAACCTCGCGCCGCTTGCCAGCCACCTCACGCTGCTTGCACCGGCGCAGCGACTTCCGCGCCGCGCCCGACAGCGTCAACAAGATGATGGCGCTGGTCGGCGAGGGCAAGATCGATTTCGTGCTCGGTCAGGTGTCATCGCTGGAAGGCGAGGGCGGACGCATCGCCAAGGCGATCGTCAAGCGCAACGACGGCTCGAACTTCGAGATCGCCTGCGATGCGATGCTGCCGTTCTTCGGGCTGACCATGAAGCTCGGCCCGGTCGCCAACTGGGGCATCGAGATGAAGGACGGCGAACTGATCCCGGTCGACACTGCGACGTTCGAAACCAGCGTGCCCGGCATTTTCGCGATCGGCGACATCAACTGGTATCCGGGCAAGCTCAAGCTGATCCTGTCCGGCTTCCACGAGGCCGCGCTGATGGCGCAGAAGGCGCACCGCTACGTCTATCCGGACAAGCGGCTGGTGTTCCAGTACACGACCTCGTCCGCCAGCCTGCAGAAGAAGCTCGGCGTGGCGTGAGCGAAGCACGCCTGCTGTCCTGAAATCTCACGGCGGCGGCGTGGGCGCTTCGGGCGGCTCCGGGGCGGGTGCATCCTTCGACGGTTGCGCGGGGTCGAGCGGCTCGGCGAACACCGGCACCTTGCTGGCAGGCGGCAGCGCCAGCACATCGCGCACCGCCGGCAGCGCGGCATCCGCCATCGCGGCGTGGCCCTCGGCGGTCGGGTGAACGGCGCCGCCATAGACCGCGGCGAAGATGCCCCAGATCGCATCGTGCAGGTCGATCGGCTGCAGCAAGGCCGGCAAGCCTTCCGGATAGGTCATCGCGGTGAGGTAGCTGTCGTTGGCGGTGCGCACCCAGCGCGCACGCGGTGCGTAGGGGCGAAATTCGCTCGCCGACATAGCCGCAGAGCAGCGGATCGGTCGCGCCCTTCGACAGACTGCTCGAAAACGTCTCGCCCTTGGCCGAGAAGCAGTCCCGGTCGAACGGCGGATCCTCGGTCGAACGCGCACAGACGCCGTGCTCGGCGAACGCCGGCTGGTGCGCATCGACGAACGTCATGCGGTCGCTCGCCGGATCGCGGCAGGATTTGCCCGGCCTCGCAGCGCGCCAGCGACTTGATGCCGGGCAGAAACCGCTTGCGCCACGAAGTCCACGGTCTGGCGCAGCCGCTCGCCGTCGGCCGCGAAGGCCGGATGCACGTCGAAGCCGTCGCGGCCGCCGGGGCAGGGCGTGTCGGGGCCGCGAGCGCCGGGTTGCCGTAACTCACGAACACGACGCGCGCCAGGTTTCCGCCGACGATGCGGCTTGAGCGCGGCGCGCAGCCGCGCGAAGTTGCCCGGCAGTTCGCGTTCGAGCACCTGTTGCGCTTCCTCGACCGTCGCGATGGCGCCGCCGCGCCGCAGCAGCGATGCGTTCGGTCGCCGCCTCGACGATGATGTTGGCGACCAGGCCGGAGAAATGGATGTCGTTCGCGCCGATCGTGAGCAGCACCAGGTCGAGCTCGCGGTCCGGCCGCTGGCGGCGCGCCAACGTCATCAGGTCGTTGAGCTCGGCGATCTGCGCGCGCGCGTAACCGGGACAGGCGGCGCCGGTGCCGGGACTCGGGCACTCGCGCGCCCGCTGGCTGATCGAGGAAACCGTAGTTGACGGTGGCGCCCGAGCACGCGAGCGGCAGGAACGTGACCGCGATGTGCGGGTATTCGACCGCGAGCGCGAGCGCCGTGCGCATCTGATAGCCGTAGAGCGAGCGGTGGCACGGCGCCGCTCATCCAGCGCGCGCTCTGCCGCGTCCACTCGGCGGTGCCGGGATCATCGCCGGCAGCCGCGCTGCACGACCTGTTGCCGGTGAAGCCGGCGCGTCCCGGCCGGAAATATTCGCCGCCGGACAGGCGGCGGAAGCAGAAGCCGTCGTCCGACAGCCGAACCGCGCGATCGGGATTGCCGTCACCGGCGGCAATCGAGTCGCCCATGCCGGCGATCAGCACGTCGCGCACCTGGATTTCCGTCGTCACGCGCTGGGCGGTGCCGTCGCGCAGGATGATGTCGACGCTCGCCTGCGTCGGCCGGCCGTAGCGCACCCTGAGCTTCACTTCCTCGATGCAGTCGGTCTTCACGCTGCGGGGCGCCCGTCGCCGTCGTCGAAGCTCCAGACGCAGGACTCGAATCGCCGGCAGGATGCCCTCGAGCGTGACGCCGATGCGGTGGTCGCGCGGGTTGAGATAGGATTCCCGTTCGCCGTCGCGCTCGCAGAACTCGAGCAGCCGGCCGCCGCGGTCGACGCACAGCCGCTCGACCGTGTCGCGCGCCCAGCCGCGGCCGTCGCTCTCGCGCGCCAGGCGCTGTTCGGTCGCGAGCACGCTCGTCGCTGCGTGCGCCACGACGTGACGGCTGGAAATCGGCCTCGCTGCGGAACAGGCGAAACCGGTTCTTCACCTCCCACTCGATGTGCGGAGCGGCACTTGGCTGCGCGTGCGCCGGCGCGACGCAGCACGCCCACGCGATGAGGGTGATCAGGCCGACGATGGAGAGATGACGCATCGTTGTCAGAGCCGCGAAACCGCGCTGCAGGGTCTAGAGGGAATAGCACGCGGGATGGGGCAGAAATGTGAGGTTCCGCGCGCCCGAAAGCGAGCGGCTAACCCCAGACCGCATCGGCGACTTCGACCACGCGGCGCAATTTGGCGCGCTCGTCGTCGATGGTCAGCGGATTGCCGCCGACGCTGCTGGCAAAGCCGCATTGCGGGCTGATGCAGAGCTGGTCGAGCGGAACGTACCGGCTGGCCTCCTCGATGCGGCGGCGTGAGCACGTCGACCGGCTCCAGCGCCGGGGTCTTGGAGCTGACGAGCCCGAGCACGACCGTCTTGCCTGGCGGCATGAGCCGCAGCGGCTCGAAACCGCCGGCGCGCTCGGTGTCGTATTCGAGGAAGAACGCGTCGACCTCGACGTCGTTGAACAGCTTCTCGGCGATCGGCTCGTAGCCGCCTTCGGCCATCCAGCGGCCTTTGTAGTTGCCGCGGCACAGATGCATGCGCGATCGTCATCCCGGCCGGGCGCGGCTCCCGGTCACCTGGTTGACCGCCCAGATGTAGGTATCGAGCAGCGCGCCGGGGTCGACGCCGCGGCTCTGCGACCGAGGCGCGCAGCGTCGGATCGCACAGCATCGCGCAGGGCACTTCGTCGAGCTGCACGTAGCGGCAGCCGAGCGCGGCCGAGGTCGCGCAGCTCCTCGCTGGTAGATGGCGATCAGGTCCGCCCAGAACTCGTCGAGATCGGGATAGGCGGCGCGGCTGACGGTCTGGTCGCCGCGCAGAAAGTGCACGAGGCTCGGCGTCGGCATCGTGACCTTCGGCGTGCGCGCGGTGATGCTGCGGACGAAGGCGAATTCATCGGTCGTGATCCCGCGCACGCCGCCTGCAGCTTGCCTCGACATAGGCGGTCTCGAACGTGGCGGTGCCGCCGTCGCGTCGTGGAAATCGAACGGCTGCGTCCTTGGTGGTCAGCCCCTCGACCGCGTCGACAAATCCGAGAAACCAGGACCCGCGCCGAAACTCGCCGTCGGTGATCGATTGCAGCCCGACGTCCTCCTGCAGCGCGACCGCCTCGCGGATGCAGCGGTCCTGGATCGTCGCGAAAGGCCGCTTCGTCGATGCGGCCGGTGTGGAAGTCCGCGGAAAGGCGTCCTTGAGCTCCTGCGGCCGCAGCAGGCTGCCGACATGCTCGGCGCGGAACGGCGGACGTGTCTGCGTCGTCGGCTCGGCCATGTCGCATCAACCCCTGCGGTCCACGAAGCGCGCGGCCTTGATGCTCGCTTCGAATTCCTTGCCGATGGTGCCGGGCTCGAGGAAGGCGATCTCTGGCGTGACCTCGAACGATCTGGCGAACGTCGCCGCAGAACTGCCCTGTTTCAGTGCCTCGGCGTCGACGCCGCGCCGGGGCTCGATCGAGCAGGCGCAGGATATCGAGGCCGCTCGTCGGCGTTGTAGACCTCGGCCTTGAAGTCGGTGACGCCCTGATTGAAGAACATCAGGTCTTCCAGCTCGGAGTGATTGATGTTGACGCCGCGCACCTTGAAGAAGCCGACGGTGCGCCGCGCGTGCCGCATCACCGGGAAGATCGACCACGGCCGGTCGCCGCCGCTCGGCACTCGCAGATGCTGATCGAGATCGCCGGAGATACCAGCGCAGGAACGGCGTGACGTTGTTGTTGAACAGCGGCGTGATGACCAGGGCGCCGACCTTGCCCTCCGGCACCGGTTCGCCGGTCGCCTCGTCGACGACCTCGCAACAGAACAGGTCGGACCACATCCGCAGGCCGTCCTCGTGCGGCGCCTGCACCGAGACGAGCGCGCCTTCGGTCATGCCGAACTGATCGGACACCTCCGCGCCCCAGGAGCGTTCGAGCTTCTGGCGCTTGGCGGGCGACAGCGGCTCGGCCGCGACGATGATCTTGCGCACCGAGGATCGCTGCAAGATCGATGCCGTGCGCCTCGGCGAGATTCGCCAGGTGAATTCCGTAGCTCGCCATGCCGGCCCAGATCGTCGGCTTGAGCTCGCGGATGAGCTCGAGCTGCATTCAGCGATGGCGTATTGCTGCCCGACCCGCACCAGATCGTCGCCGATGCCGAGGTCTTCGGCGGCGCGCGCATAGAGGTGCGCGACCGGATGGATGCCGAGCGGGAAGGAGACGTGAACCAGATCGTCCGGGGTCGCGCCGATCGACCGCGAACGCGCGGCGGAAGCAGCGGATGCAATACTCCATGTCGACGCGCCGAGCGCGGATAGAACAGCGGCTCGCCGGTGACGCCGCCCGAGCGCCAATATTCGACCACGTCGCGCCGCGGCGCGACGCAGAATTCCTCGTGAAACCTGTTCGGCGGGAATTTGCCGCAGCTGATCCTTGGTGAGCAGCGGAATCTTGGCCCAGACCGCCGGGTCGTCGAGCCGGTCGAGATCGATGCCCGCGAGCCGGTCGCGAAAGAACGGCGCCCGGCGGGCGAGTTCGACGGCGCGCCGCTTGCGCTCGCTCTGAATGCGCGCGATCTCGGCAAGCGAAGTCGGCCAACCCAATACGTCCGGCATGCTCTCCTCGATGCGTCGAATATGTCAGCAGAAGCATGGCCGGGCAGCGCGCACGGCTGGCAACGTCGCACTGGCGGCATCCTCTGGTGGCGGCGCCCGACCAGCGTGGACGATGCACGCTTTCAGTCAGATTCGACGGCGCACGTATTCGTCATTAGACTCTGCGAGGAAACCAAGAAACACCCTTGGAAACACCATCTGGGAGGATGCAATGCATCTGAAGACAATAGGGCTCGCGTGCGCTGCGCTGATCGCTGGGTGCCTCGGCGCGAGTGCGCAAGGCACGGTCAAGATCGGGCTGATCAACGTTCTGTCCGGCCAGTTCGCCGATGCCGGCATCCAGCTCGACAACGGCATCAAGACCTACATGAAGCAGCACGGCGACACCGTCGCCGGCAAGAAGATCGAGATCATCCGCCGCGACGTCGGCGGCCCGGCGCCCGACGTCGCCAAGCGGCTCGCGCAGGAGCTGATCGTGCGCGACGACGTCGACATCCTCGCCGGCTTTCTGCTGACGCCGAATGCGCTGGCCGCCGCCGACGTCTCGGCGCAGGCGAAGAAGTTCATGGTGGTGATGAACGCCGCGACCTCGATCGTCACCACCAAGTCGCCGTACATGATCCGCACGCTCGGTGACGCTGCCGCAGGTGATGGAGACGTTCGGCACCTGGGCGGCCAAGAGCGGGCATCAAGAAGTGCTACACGATGGTGACCGACTACGGTCCCGGCCACGACTCCGAGGCGGCGTTCCAGCGCGCGTTCAAGGAGGCGGGCGGCGAGATCGTCGGCTCGGTGCGCTTCCCGGTCGCCAATCCCGATTTCTCGGCGTTCGTCCAGCGCGCCAAGGACCTGAACCCGGAATGCATCTACATCTTCATCCCGGGCGGCGCGCAGCCGGCCGCGCTCGGCAAGGCGTTCGCCGAGCGCGGCATCGATCCCACCAAGACCAAGATTCTGGCATCGGGCGAGAGCCACCGCCGGAGCAGGCGCTCGAAGAGCATGGGCGACGCCGGCCTCGGCATCATCACGGCCTGGCACTACGACTACAAGAGCGACGACGCCGCGCAACGTCGAGTTCGTGAAGGCTCTTCAACGAGATGCACGGGCGCAATCCGGACTTCTTCTCGATCGGCGGCTATGACGGCATGCACGCCATCTACGAGGCGCTCAAGAAGACCGGCGGCAAGACCGACGGCGACACCCTGATCGCGGCCGCCAAGGGAATGACGTGGGATAGCCCGCGCGGCCCGATGTCGATCGATCCCGAGACCCGCGACGTCGTGCAGACGATCTATATCCGGCGCGTGCAGAAGGTCGGCGGCGAGCTCGTCAACGTGCCGTTCGACAAGATCGAGAACGTCAAGGACCCGACGCAAGCGCGCGGCGGCTGAAGGCTGTCATCGGCGAGCAGTAGCGCGGGAGTGGCGCGGCGCAGGCTGTGCTCGCCCTCCATCGCGGTCATGTGGTAGGCGTTCCGACGCTGGACGCCATCGGGAGGATAGCAATGCGAAAGGCGCTCGTTGGCATTTGGCCGGCTTGGCGGCGGCCTGCTCGCGGCCTCGCCGGCCAGCGCGCAGGAGACCGTCAAGATCGGCGTCATCCTGCCCTTTTCGGGCCAGTTCGCCGATCCCGGCGCCCAGCTCGACAACGGCATCAAGCTCTACATGCAGCAGCACGGCGACACGGTCGCCGGCAAGAAGATCGAGATCATCCGCAAGGACACCGGCGGCATCGCGCCCGACGTGGCCAAGCGGCTCGCGCAGGAACTGGTCGTGCGCGACAACGTCGACATCCTCGCCGGCTTCTCGCTGACGCCCAATGCGCTGGCGGCGGCCGACGTCTCGGCGGAGGCCAAGAAGTTCATGGTGGTGATGAACGCGGCCACCTCGATCATCACCACCAAGTCGCCCTACATGGTGCGCACCTCGTTCACGCTGCCGCAGTTCAACGAGCCGCTCGGCAACTGGGCCTACAAGAACGGCGTGCGGAAGGTCTACACGATGGTGGCGGACTTCGCCGCCGGCCACGACGCCGAAGCCGCATTCCACGAGGCTTCAAGGAGGCCGGCGGCGAGATCGTCGGCTCGGTGCGCATGCCGGTCGCCAATCCCGACTTCTCGGCCTTCGTGCAGCGCGCCAAGGACCCGAACCCGGAGGCGATCTTCATCTTCGTGCCCGGCGGCGCGCAGCCGGCGGCGCTCGGCAAGGCGTTCGCCGAGCGCGGCATCGACCCGCGCAAGACCAAGATCATGGCGCAGGGCGAGCTGACCGACGAGCAGGCGCTGAAGAGCATGGGCGACACCGCGCTCGGCATCATCACGACCTGCGCACTACGACTACAACCACGACTCCGCGCGCAACAAGGAGTTCGTCGCGGCCTACAACGCGGCGCTACAAGCGCAATCCGGACTTCTTCTCGGTCGGCGGCTATGACGGCATGCACCTCATCTACGAGGCGCTGAAGAAGACCGGCGGCAAGACCGACGGCGACGCCTGATCGCGGCCGCCAAGGGCATGACGTGGGAGAGCCCGCGCGGCCCGATGTCGATCGATCCGGAGACCCGCGACGTCGTGCAGACCGTCTACATCCGGCAGGTGCGAGAAGGTCGGCGACCAGCTGCGCAACGTCGAGTTCGACAAGATCGAGAACGTCAAGGATCCGGTGCACGGCCCGGGCGAAGAAGTAGACGGATCGCGTATCCGCTGTCGCGTAGGCGGCAGCCGCGATGATCGGCTCCGCCTTCGGCGTCCTGTTCGACGGGTTCGCCTACGGGATGCTGCTGTTCCTCCTGTCGGTCGGGCTGTCGGTGACGCTCGGGATGATGAACTTCGTCAACCTGGCGCACTGCGCCTTCGCCATGCTCGGCGGCTACGTCACCGTGACGCTGACCAACGCGCTCGGCTGGCCGTTCCTGGCCACGCTGCCGGTCGCCTTCCTCGCGCGGCGGTGGTGAGCGTCGCGTTCGAGCGCACGCTCTACCGCCGGCTCTACCGCGCCGCCGAGCTCGACCAGGTGCTGCTGACCATCGGCCTCGTCTTCATCTCGGTCGCGGCCGCGGCCTACCTCTTCGGCACCGTCCAGCAGCCGGTGAACGCTGCCGTCCTACCTGCGCGGCTCCGTCTCGATCATGGGCCAGTCAGCTTCGGCGTCTACCGGCTGTTCCTGATCGCCGTGTCGCTGCTGATCACCGCTCGCTGCTGGTGCTGACGCTCGAATACACGCGCTTCGGCGCCCAGGTGCGCGCCGCCGTCGACAACCAGCGCATGGCGCGCGGCCTCGGCATCAACGTCGAGCGCGTCTTCGCGATCACCTTCGCGCTCGGCAGCGGGCTCGCCGGTCTCGGCGGCGCGCTCGCGATCGAGATCGTCGGCCTCGATCCCTCCTTCGCGCTTCACCTATCTCGTCTACGTGCTGATCGTGGTCGTCGGTCGGCGGGCTCGGCTCGATCGGCGGCTCGTTCGCCGCCGCGAGCCTGCTCGGCATCAGCGACATGGCCGGCAAATACTACTTTCCCGGAGCTCGGCGCCTTCCTGATCTATCTGGTGATGGTCGCGCTCCTGATGTGGCGGCCGGCCGGCCTGTTCGGGAGGCGCTGACGATGACGGCGACGTCGTCCGCGCAGCGCCGATCCGCAGCGCTATCTCGAGGCGCAGACCCGCTGGCGGCCGTTCGAGATCGCGTTCTGGCTCGCGACGCTGCTGCCCTTCGTCCTGTTCCCGAACTATCTGCCGCTGGCGAGCCAGATCGCCATCACCGCGCTGTTCGCGCTCTCGCTCGACCTGATCCTCGGCTATGCCGGCATCGTCTCGCTCGGCCATGCCGCCTTCTTCGGCCTCGGCGCCTACACCGCCGGCCTGATCGCCAAGTGGGGCTGGGGCGAGCCGCTGACCGGGCTGCTGATCGCGGCGCCGCCGCCGCCGGCCTGCTCGGCTATCGCCACGAGCTTCATCATCGCCCGCTTCCAGCATCTCGCGCTGATCATGATCACGCTCGGCCTCGGCTTCCTGCTGCACGAGGCCGCCAACAGCGCGAGCTGGCTGACCGGCGGCACCGACGGCCTGCAGGGCGTGCGCATCTGGCCGCTGTTCGGCATCTTCGAGTTCGATCTCTGCGGCTACACCGCCTACGCCTATTCGCTGGTCGTGCTGTTCCTGGTCTTCCTGGTGGCGCGGCGGCTCGTCAACTCGCCGTTCGGCCTGGCGCTGCGCGGCATCCGCGAGAACGCGGTGCGCATGCCGGCGATCGGCGCGCCGAGCCCCGCGCATATCCGCAAGATCTACACCATCTCCGCCGTCATCGCCGGCATCGCCGGCGCGCTGCTCGCGCAGACCACCGAGACCGTCTCGCTCGAGACGCTTGAGCTTCCAGCGCTCCGCCGACGTGCTGGTCATGCTGATCCTCGGCGGCGCCGGCCGGCTCTACGGCGGCATCGTCGGCGCGATCATCTTCATGGTCGCGCGCGACCAGTTCTCCGGCATCAATCCGCAGTACTGGTATTTCTGGATCGGCCTGCTGCTCGTCGCCGTCGTGATGTTCCTGCCGAACGGCATCCTCGGCGGGCTCGCGCAGCTCGCCTGCCGTGCGACGGTGGCGGCGCGCGAGCATGACCGCACGCCGGCGCTGTCGCACGCGCGGCCTCGACAAGAGCTTCGGCTCGCTCGTCGTCGCCAAGCGACATCCGCATCGACCTGCCGCACGGCGCGCGCTACGCGCTGATCGGCCCGAACGGCGCCGGCAAGACCACGCTGATCAACCTGATCACCGGCATGCTGCGGCCCGACCGCGGCCAGCATCCTCCTCGGCGGCGACGACATCACCGCGCTCAAGCCGCGAGCGAGCGCGTCAAGCGCGGGCTGGTGCGCACCTTCCAGATCAACACGCTGTTTCCCCACCTCACCGCGCTCGAGGCGGTGACGCTCGCGGTCTGCGAGCGGCGCGGCGATGCCGGCACCTGGTGGCAGCAAGCTGCCGGCCTACCGCGACGCGATCGACGAGGCCTACGCCATCCTGCACTCGCTGCGGCTCGGCGCGAGCTGCCACCGCCCGACCCGCGAGCTCGCCTACGGCCAGCAGCGGCTGCTCGAGATCGCGCTGGCGCTCGCCACCAGGCCGAAGGTGCTGCTGCTCGACGAGCCGGCCGCCGGCGTGCCGCAGGACGAGAGCGCCGAGCTGTTCGCCGCCATCGCCGGCCTGTCGCAGGACATCACGGTGCTGTTCATCGAGCACGACATGAACATCGTGTTCCGCTTCGCCAGCCGCATCATCGTCATGGTCGGCGGGCGCATCCTGGTCGAGGGCACGCCGAAGGAGATCGCGGCCGACGCGCGCGTGCGCGAGGTCTATCTCGGCGGAGGCGCGACCATGGCTGAGCCGCTGCTCGCGCTCGACGACGTGCGCGCCGGCTACGGCGATGCCGTCGTGCTCGACGGCATCTCGTTCGAGGTGCCCGAGCACGGCAGCCTCGCGGTGCTCGGCCGCAACGGCGTCGGCAAGTCGACGCTGCTGCTCACCATCATGGGCTTCACCCAGTGTCAGCCGCGGCACGATCGCCTGGCGCGGCGCGCGACATCACGCGCGCTGCCGCCGCACCGCCGCGCGCGCGACGGGCCTCGGCTGGGTGGCGCAGGAGCGCGAGATCTTTCCCTCGCTGACGCGTCGAGGAGAATCTGACCGTCGCGTCGCGGCCCGGGCGCTGGGACCTCGAGCGCGGTCTACGACCTGTTTCCGCGGCTCAACGAGCGGCGCGCCAACATGGGCAATCAGCTCTCCGGCGGCGAGCAGCAGATGCTGGCGATCGCCCGCACGCTGATGACCAATCCGGCGCTGCTGCTGCTCGACGAGCCGCTCGAAGGGCTGGCGCCGATCATCGTCGAGGAGCTTGACCGCCGCGATCCGCCGCATGATCGCCGACGAGGGCACCGCCTTCATCCTGGTCGAGCAGCACGCCGAGGTGGCGCTGTCGCTGACCCGCGACGCCATCGTGATCGAGCGCGGCGCAATCGTGCATCGCGCGCGCTCGGCCGACCTGCTCAAGGATCAGGCGACGCTCGACCGGCTGATCGGACTGCGCGTCGCGGTGGACTGAAACACGTCGATGCCCGGCGCCAAGCGCCGCGGCATGACGGATGCTCGATGAGCGGCGTCAGCAACGACGCCGCTGAACTATCATTGCGCCAGCGTGATCACCGCCTCGTCGTACTTGCCCGAGCCCATGCCGGTGTCGGCGAAGATGCCGTGATCGGCGATCCACTTGAAGGTCTCCTCGTAGACCTCCTTGGTGTAGGGCTCGAACACCAGCCGCTCGCCCGGGCCCCAGCGGCGCGTGTCCATCCGGGCGTGGTAGCGCACCGGGAATTCGTTCTTGTAGTAGTGCGTGTAGCAGCTCCGGCCGCAGGTCGATGTCGCGCTGCGCGCGCCGCAGCGCGCGGAAGAACTTGCGCAGGTCCTCCGGATCGGGATCGCCGATCACCATGGTGGCGATCATGAAGGTGGTGTCGATGATCTTGCGGAAGCCGAGCTGCTCGGCGAAGTAGTACGGCCCGCAGAACAGCGCGGAGGCCTGCGTCTTGCCGTCGAGCAGCTGGTCCAGCCGGTGGAACAGCATGCCGTCGGCGAACGTCAGGTTGATCTTGTCGGCCGGCATGTACTGCTCGAGCGCCTGGATGGTCGAGTAGTGGCTGCCCGACTGGTAGCCGACCGCGATCGGCACGCCGGCGAGATCCTCGGGCGTCTTGACCGGCGAATTCCGGCGGCACGAACACGCCGGACGGCGCGACCGAATAGACGTCGGCATAGAGCTGGCCCTTGCCCTTCGAGGCGGCGACACCGACCGTCCAGTGGCAGGCGCAGCTCACGTCGGAGGTGCGGCCCTGTCTCGAACGACTGCATGGCGCCGACCTTGTCGCCCTTGTAGTGGTGCTCGCCGTCGGTCGACTTGATCAGCTCGCGGAAGATGTAGTCGAGGCCTTCGTCCTTGAAGTAGCCCTTCTCCTCCGCGACCCATTCCTGCAGCCGGAAGTGCGGCTCGATGATGAATTTTTCCTTGGCCATGTTCGTCTCCTTCTTCGTCAGTGGTTGTTTCGCTTGTTCGTTTCGGCTTCGCTTCAGCAGCAGCATGCTCCGTCGCCGCGCATGTCGCGCTGCTCGGCGACGCGGCGCGCGCCGATCATCTTGACGTGGTCGTCCATCAGCCGCCGTGCGCCGGCGGCGTCGCGCATCTCGATCAGCGACGGCCAGCTCCTGGTGCACGTCGAGGATGCGGCGCGCCACTTCGGGCGTCAGCGTCGGGTTCTGCGCCGGCCACGACACGTGCTGCAGCGAGATCAGCTGCACCACCAGCACGCGGTTGTGCGAGGCCTCGGCCACCGCGAGATGGAATTCGCGCCAAGAGCGCGTATAGGCCGCGACGTCGTCGATCTGGCGCTCGGCCTCGGCGATGAGCTCGCGCAGCCGCGCGTGATCGTCGGCGGTGGAATTGATCGCGGCGAGCTCGGCGGCGAGGCATTCGATGGCGCGCTGCGCGTCCATGATCTCGCCGACCGATGACGCCGGTGAGATCGAGCTGCACGGCGAGCGCCTCGGCGAACAGGCGGGCATTGCCCTGCGAAATCCGCGCGCCGCCGCCCGAGCCGACCTTGATGTCGACGATGCCCTGCGCCTCGAGCGTGCGCAGCGCATCGCGCGCCACGATGCGGCTGACGCCGAAGCGGGCGGCGAGGTCCTTCTCGGTGCCGAGGAAATCGCCCGGGCCGCAGTTCTTTGGCGAACAGCGCCTCGCGCACCTGCGCGACGATCTGCGTGGACATCGTCGCGTTGCGGAACGGGATCACCTTCCGTTCGCTGCTGATGGCCGGGTGGATACGCGGCATGATGCCCTTGATCTGACTAACTTTTTCGAGCCATTCCAAGGGGGCCCGCAGAAACATATTAAAGATAGTATCTTTATTTTTTCCGCGAGTCAATTGCGGCTTAGATCTCGAGCGCGAGACACGAGCGTTGCCCATTGACCGCAGTTCAGTGTTTTCCGGCAACCGTGGCGGCGCGGTTACAGCCAAGTCATCTGCCCTGCGGTATGGATGTTAGGGTTAACAAATTCCTGCCGACCGGGGTCGGCAAACGGGGGGTCGTTATGAAACAGCTTTTGCTCGCGAGCGTTGCGCTCGTTGCGGTCGGCATGACTGCCCCCGCGAAAGCGGCGGACATGCCGGTGAAGTATGTTGCGCCGGCGCCGGTCTTCACCTGGACCGGCTGCTATGTGGGTGTCCACATCGGCTACAAGTGGGGCACCAGCAAGCAGACCTACGGTGGGACTCGGGCCGGCGTGCCCGATGCGTTCCTGCCGGTCGGCTTCGACGTGACCGGCGACTACAACGTCAACGGTCCGGTCGGCGGCGGCCAGGGCGGCTGTAACTACCAGACCGGCACCTGGGTGTGGGGCGTCGAGGTCGACGGCGCATGGTCGTCGGCGAGCGGCCAGGCCAACCCGACGCAGGGCGCCATCGACGCGGGCGCCAACCCGGAGCTCGTGTTCACCACCAACGAGCGCTGGCTCGCCACCGCTCGCGGCCGGCTCGGCTGGGCTGCCGACCGCTGGATGTGGTACGTGACCGGCGGCGCCGTCCTGGACCGGCGTCGACGTCAACAACGACGCGCATCGCGGTCGCGGCCAACGCCAATCGCGTTCCGACCCGCGTCAACCGCAACGGCTGGATCGTCGGCGTCGGCACCGAGTACGCGCTGCTCGGCGGCTGGTCGGTGAAGAGCGAGTTCCTCTACACCAACTTCGGCACGTTCCACTATACCGACAGCCCCGCCGCGAACGGCTGCGTCCAGTGCTACAGCACGCGACGTCAAGCTGTCACGAGTACATCTGGCGGGTTGGCATGAACTACCGCTTCGACTGGGCCTCGTTCGGCAAGGGCAAGGGTCCGGTCGTCGCCAAGTACTGATCTACTGATCCCGTCGAACAAGACCTAACAAACCTGTTCAACGACGGCATTTGGGCCCCGGGGATTGAACCCTCCCCCGGGGCCCTTCTTATTGCTTCGAGCGTGGCGGGTTGCGCGCGAGCCACAGCCAAGGCGCGATCGCGATCGCCAGCGTCGCGAGCCAGACGATGCGCGCCCCGTAGCGGTCATGCGGATTGGCGAACACGCCGCAGACCACCGCATTGCCGAGAATCGCAAGGCCGATGGTGATGGCAAACGGCAGGTAGCCGTTGCGCCATGGGTCGTCGGCCGGTGCGGGCGCGCCGCGTTCGCGGTGCTGCCGCAGGAGGCCAAATCCGATGATGCCGGCAAGCAGCGCCATCGAGGCCAGCGCGACCGGCACATGCACCTTGTTGAGCAGCGTAAAGTCGAGTTCGCCCTTCTGCTGGCGCGCGGCCCGCATCGCCGGCAGGGCCGAAGGTACGAAATGCTCGATCATGCCGTGGGTGTGCCAGATCGAATTGAGCACGCCTTCGCCGCTCGCCACCTTCAGCAATTGCCGGCCGCTCGCGATCAGTGCGGCTTCGATCTGCCAGACCGGGTAGGCCTTGAGGCTCTCGATGACGATGGTGCGCATCTCCCCGCCCAGGCCATTGAATCGCCCGAGCCGGTCGAAGATGCTTTCGCCCCAGAAGAACTCGTCGGCATCGCGCGGCAGCTCGGCCTGATGTTCGCACAGGCGGAAGCGCGGATCTGGGCAATGCTCCTTCAGATAGCGCGCCACGATGCCGTCCTGCAGCATGCGGCCGAACGATAGCGCGATACCGCCCGGCGTCCACGTGAGCCGGCCGGCCACCGCATAGTTGGCGGCCAGCAACATGGCGGCGCCGAGCGCGAGCGCGGCGGCGCCGCGCGCCAGTCCCGGGAGCGGCACCAGCCGGCGCCACACCACGAAGACCGCAAGGGCCGCCGCGAGCAGGCCGAGCAGCAGCACCAGCGTGGCGCTGTGACTCGCAGCCGCAAATGCCACCAGCACGACCATGCCGATTCGCTCCCAGCCGCCGAGCGAATCGGCACGCAGTACGATCAGGTAGAGCGCGAGCACCGCGAGCCCGGCGAAGATGTCGGTCAGCAGGACGCTGGCAATCCATGACAGCGTGGTGGTCAGCGCCAGCACTCCGACGGTGACGAGCAGGATGATCGGGTGGCCGCCGAGCCTCTGCACACGCAGCACCAGCGCAATCACCCAGACCGTCAGGGCCGACTGCACGATCACGGCGGGCCAGAAGTCCGGCCGCGCCAGCGCGGTCAGAAAGAGGCCATAGGCCGTCGAGCGGCTGACTTCGAGCGTGCCCTCGTACCAGCGCGCGAGGTAGCCGCCGGTATCATGTTCGAGCAGCGGAAAGCCGTTCCACAGCGCCGGCGCCAGCAGCAGCAGGACCGACAGGAGTGCCGCCACGAGGCGCTGCGTGCGAATCGCCATACTCATTCGTCGTGCCGGCTCCCTGCCAGCGTCGCCGACCGGTCTAGATGCAGATGGCCGGGACCAGCCCAGCCATCTACTCGATACCGCGCGCGTTGCGGAGGGGAAACCTACTTCTTCAGGCCCGCCGCCTGCGCGACGCCGTTCCACCGCTTGATCTCGTTCTGCATGCTCTTGGCGAACTCGTCCGGGCCGCCGGTGACCGCTTCGAATCCCTGGGTGCGCAGGATCTCGAGCACGTCCTCGGACTTCTGCGCCTCGGCGACGCGCGCGGGACAGCTTGTCGATGACCTCGCGCGGCGTCCCGGCCGGCGCCATCAGGCCGAACCAGATGCGAGGTGTCGAAATCCGGCATGCCGGCTTCGGCCATGGTCGGCAGGTTGGGCGGCGATCGACGGGCGCTTGGCGGTCGCCGACGCCAGCACCTTGAGCTTGCCGGCTTCGACATGCGGCCGCACCGCCGAGACCGGCGAGAACATCATCGAGACGCGGCCGGCGAGCAGATCGGTCGCCGCCTGCGGGCTGCCCTGGTAGGGCACGTGCACGAGCTTGACGCCGGCGCGCTGCGCGAACAGTTCGCCCGACAGGTGCGGCGCGGTGCCGACGCCGGTCGAGGCGTAGAGCACCTCGCCCGGCTTCGACTTGGCGAGCGCGATCAGCTCCTGCACGCTGTTCACGCCGGTCGAAGGGTGCACCACCAGGATGATCGGCACCGTGGTGACGAGCGCGATCGGCGCAAAATCCTTGGCCATGTCGAAGGAGGCGTTGGGATTGATCGCCGGTTGGTGATGTTGGCCGACGAGGCGAGGAACAGCGTGTAGCCGTCCTTCGGCGCGCGTGCGACGAACTCGGCCGCCAGGCTCGAGCCCGCGCCCGGCTTGTTCTCGACCACGAACTGCTGGCCGAGGTCTGGCTCATGCGCTGGCCGAGCACGCGCGCCGTGATGTCGGCCGACGACCCGGGCGTGAAGCCGACGATGATCCGGACCGGCCGGGCCGGATACTCCTCGGCGCCGATGCGAACGGCGCGGCGAAGCGCGAGCGCTGCGAGCGCGGCGTGCAATGTCCATCGATCGGCGCATGACGTGTTCCTCCGGAATTTCTGGTTACTTGCGCAAGCCGGCGGCCTCGCACGACCGTCGTCCCATCGCTTGATCTCGCGGTCGATGAAGCGCGCGAAATCCTCCGGGCGTGCCGCCGACCAGGTCGATACCCAGCGGGCTCGATCGCCTTGCTCACCTCCGTCGGCCTTGAGGGCTTCGTTGCCGGCGCGATCGATCTTGTCGATCACCTCGTTGGACGTGCCCGCGGGCGCCATCAGGCCGAACCACAAGCCGGTCGTCGTAGCTCGAGCAGGCCCGCTTCGGTCATGGTCGGGAGGTCGGGCGCGATGCGCGGTGCGCTTCGCCTCGGTCGAGGCGAGGCGCGACGAGCTTGCCGTCGCGAACGTGCGGCAGCACGGTCGAGGCCGGCGCGAACAGCACCTGGATGCGGCCGGCAAGCAGGTCGGTCGACCGACTGCGGGCTGCCGGGGTAGGGCACGTGCACCATCTTGATGCCGGTCAGCATCTTGAACAGTTCGCCGGCCAGGTGCGTGCCGGTCGCGACGCCGGAGGAGCCGAACGACAGCTCGTCGGGCTTGGCTTTGGCGAGCGCGATCAGCTCCTGGACGGTCTTGACGCCGATCGACGGATGCACGACCAGCACGTTGGGCACGGTGGTCAGCTGCACGATCGGCGTCGAGGTCCTTGCTGGAAATCGAAGTTGAGGGTCGGCGCTGGCCGAGGTGGTGATCGTATTGGCGATCGTTCGCCATCAGCAGCGTGTAGCCGTCCTTCGGCGCGCGCGCGACTAGCTCGGCGGCGAGCTTGGAGCCGGCGCCCGGCTTGTTCTCGACCACGATCTGCTGGCCGAGGATCTGGCCCATGCGCGCGCCCACGACGCGCGCGGTGATGTCGGCGCCGGTGCCGGCCGGAAAGCCGACGACGATCCGAATCGGGCGGTTCGGATAATCCTGCGCGGGCGCGAGCGCAGATCACGCCACCATGGCGATGGCAAATGTCGCCGCGAACGCAGCGCGCGCAGTTACCTTCATGGACGTCCTCCAACTCTTCTGTTTTGCAACGAATTTCCCGCAGCGAAGCATGTTTCGCTTTGGCGTTCCAGCCGCGTGCGACATCAATGCGTCAAGGCCAACGGCACCCCTTCTTCACCCTCCCCTGGAGGGGAGGGTCGACGAGCGGAGCGAGGCGGGGTGGGGTGAAAGCTCTCAGTTGAAAGGTCACCTCACCCCGGTTCGCATCTCCGCTTTCGCTTCGATGCGTACCGACCCTCCCCCTCCAGGGGAGGGTGAAGGGCCGCTTGACCGGCGATCATTTCAAGCGAATTCTGCCAGTCATGTTCGTCACCTTCTTCCATGACCTGAAGGCGGCCGGCGTGCCGGTGACGCTGCGCGAGTATCTCACGCTGATGGAGGCGATGGACAAGGACCTCGCGTCGCGCCGGGTCGAGGATTTCTACTATCTGTCGCGCGCCACGCTGATGAAGGACGAGCGCAATCTCGACAAGTTCGACCGCGTGTTCGGCCACGTGTTCAAGGGGCTCGAACTCTTGCAGCGACGCGCTGCATCGCCGAAATCCCGACCGAGTGGCTCAAGAAGCTCACGGAGAAAGTATCTGACCGACGAGGAGAAGAAGCAGATCGAGGCCCTCGGGGGCCTCGACAAGCTGCTCGAAACACTGCGCGAGCGCATGAAGGAGCAGAAGGGCCGCCACCAGGGCGGCAACAAGTGGATCGGCACCGGCGGCACCTCGCCGTTTGGCGCTTACGGCTACAATCCGGAAGGCATCCGCATCGGCCAGGACGACAACCGCAACTTCCGCGCCGTCAAGGTCTGGGACAAGCGCGAGTTCAAGGATCTCGACGACGACGTCGAACTCGGCACGCGCAACATCAAGGTCGCGCTGCGGCGGCTTGCGCAAGTTCGCGCGCACCGGCGCGCCCGATGAGCTCGACCTCGACGGCACCATCAAGGGCACCGCGCACAAGGGCTATCTCGACATCCTGATGCGGCCGGAGCGGCACAATGCGGTGAAGGTGCTTGCTGTTCTTCGACGTCGGCGGCTCGATGGACTGGCACATCAAGGCGACCGAGGAGCTGTTCTCGGCCGCGCGCACCGAGTTCAAGCACATGGAGCACTTCTACTTCCACAATTGCCTGTACGAGAAGGTGTGGAAGGAGAACCGCCGGCGCTTCGAGCGACACCACGCCGACCTGGGACGTGCTGCACAAGTATCCCGCACGACTACAAGGTGATCTTCGTCGGCGACGCCTCGATGTCGCCCTACGAGATCATGGCGCCGGGCGGCTCGGTCGAGCACTACAACGAGGAGACCGGGCAGCCACGTGGATGGAGCGCGTCGTGCGCACCTATCCCGGCCTGCGTCTGGCTCAATCCGGTGGCGGAAGGCGAGTGGGACTACACCCAGTCGATCCGCATGATGCGCCAGCTGCTCGGCGACCGGATGTACCCGCTGACGCTCGAGGGCCTCGATGCGGCGATGCGGGAGCTGGTGAGGTGAGACTTCAGTTGCGATGCAGGATCATTATGCTGGTGATATCGGCGACTACGTGAAGTTTGCATTGCTGCGTAAACTTGGAGTTGGCAAGAGGCTCGGTGTGGCGTGGTACCTGTATCCCGATGAGCCGCGCGATGGAGGTCATAACAGCTATCTGAACCAGACGCGCTGGCAGCATCTTGATCCCGATGTATTCGCTGCGCTGAGTTAGGTCGTAGCTCGGCGCCGGTCGGTCGAAGCGCTGGAGATGACAGGCATGCTTGATGCGGTTTTCTCTCGCGAATTGCTTGTGTCCGATAAGATGAAGGCCAATGAGCGCGAGGTTTACCGGAGGAACTGGTTCGGGAGGGTTCTTTGCGCGTTGGGGGAATGCAATCTGGTATTCGCCGATCCCGACAACGGTCTGGCAGATGACAGGCCAGAGCTCCGGCGGCAAAAGAAGTTCGGTAAGCGCATGCCGTTGAGTGAGATTGCGCAGTTGTCAGCAGGCAAAACTGCGATCATCTATCATCATAACTCCCGCTTTCGCGGCGGGCATGAAGCGGAAATTCAATATTGGCTTCAGAAGCTTGGTGATGGAGCCTGCGCAATAAGGGCGAGAGCGTATAGTTGCAGGACGTTTTTCATCGTGAACGCAGATATCACCACTCGGGAGCGGGCAATTGCCTTTTGTAAGCAATGGGCCGGGCACGGCGTTGAATTCGTCGATTGTACGAACCCTATCGGTTTGCGGGCGAGCTAGAGACGATTTATTTCGTTACTCCAACTCCACCCGCAGCGTTCGTCCCACCGCCGTCGCAGCACGGCGAAGGGTCGCGAGCGTCACCGACGGGTTCTTCGGGTCGAGCAGCCGGTCGAGCTGGCGGCGGCTGGTGTTCATGCGTGCCGCCATCGCGGTCTTGCTGATCTTCTCCTCGGTCATCGCCACCTTGATCTGGTCGGCGATGATCTGCTTGAGCGCGGCGTCCTCGGTCTCGGCCAGGATTCCATCCTTGGCGAGAAATTCGTCGAACGTTTCGCTGCGGTCGACGTAACCCTTTTTCTTTTTCATGCTCGGATCTCCTGTTTGCGCCTGCGCGCAAGTTCGATGTCGTGCGTTGGCGTCTTCTGGGTTTTCTTCTCGAAGCCGTGCAGCATGACCATCTCGCCGTCCGCGATGCAGAAGATGACCCGGGCGACGCGGCCGCCCGCGAGATGGCTACGCACTTCCCACAACCCGTGTCCGAGTGGACGGCAGTAAGGCATCCCGATCGGCCAGCCGAACTCGACCTTCTGGATGTCGCGTCCGATGATGCGCCGGTCGTCCTTTGATAGATCGAGCAGCCATTCGCGCACGGGCCTGTGTCCGCTCGCCGTCGTATAAAACCGGCCGGTGATCTTCTTCGAGCGATCAATCATCAGAAGGAATGTGTCAAAAATGGCACATTCGCGCAACCAGGCACACGATTTGTTTTTGGAAGGCCGGAGACGTTTCCGTATTACAGAGTACTCTTTGCAACCCGCCGCACACGAAAGGGCATCTGCAGCATCACAAGACGCCGGGCGGGGAGCAGTGATGCGACTTTCAGTCCGGTATACGACAACAAGAAGCTGGCTGAAGCTGGGACCGGAGCACGAAAACGTGCCCGACAGAGGGAGGAACGACCTTGAAGCACACTCGCCGCCGTCATCTGCAACTCATCGCCGCTGCCGCCATCGCGCCCGTTTTGCCCCGCGTCGCCCGGGCGCAAAGTTGGCCCGTGAAGCCGATCCGGGTGGTCGTCCCGTTCACGCCGGGCAGCACGATCGACATCGTTGCCCGCATTGTGTTTGACCCGCTCTCCCAGCAGCTCGGTCAGACGCTGATCGTTGAGAACCGTCCCGGCGGCGGCGGCACGGTCGGCGCGGCCACGGTCGCGCGTGCGGAGCCCGACGGCTACACGCTGATGGCCCATTCGTCGGCACACTCGACGACGCCGGCGATCTATCCCAACGCGCCCTACGACACTGCGAAGGATTTCGCCGCTATCGCGGCTCTGGGCAGTTCGCCCATGGTCACCGTTGTGTCGCCCGCCAGGGGCTTCAAGACACTGCAGGAGCTCGTCAACGCCGCGAAAGCGAAGCCCGGTTCGATCAGCTTTGGCATGGCCGGTGTGGGCTCGTCGACCCACATCTCCGCCGAAATCCTGCGCTTCAGCGCGGGCTTTGACGCATTGGCGGTGCCGTTCCGCGGCATGCCCGAGATCCTCACCGAGATCCTCGCCGGCCGCGTGGATTTCACCTGTTCGACCATTGCGACCGCGCTGCCGTTCGTCCGCGAAGGCAAGCTCGTGGCGCTTGCGGTGAGCACGCCGAAGCGCTCCACCGCGCTGCCCGATGTGCCGACGACGCTTGAGGCCGGCTACAAGAATTCCGACTACACCTTCTGGAACGGGTTCTTCGCCCCGGCCAGAACGCCGGGCGGGATCGTCGAAAGGCTCGCACAGGAGACGCAGAAGGCGCTGGCGGCGCCGGGAGTCCGAGAGAAGCTCGCGCAGCAAGGGATAGACCCGATGCCGACTACGCCGGCCGACTTCGATGCGCAGATCAAGCGCGAGATCGACGCCATCATCGCTCTGACCAAGGCCGCGAACCTGAAGTTCAACTGAGCCGCGGTGGCCGCCGGTCGCCGCCGTCGGTTCAAGCCGATATGAAAACGCGAGGTGCGCTGCGTACCTATATCATGGGTTGTGCAGCGTTATCGGTGCATTTACTGCGATCTCCATCAAGCCGCGCCGACCTGGTCCAAGTGCTTGATCTACCGCAAAAACGGCGGCTTTCGACGCATCCGCGCAAGATATTCATAACGCCGCTCTGACAGCTTGTGGGGTCGAGATAGCCAGGACTGAGCGTTCGGATGGACGGAAACGAGGTGCGCCGCTGGTTGCGTGCGCTCGCACAGCCCACGACCTATCTCGGCGTCGCGATGTTGGCGTCCATCTTCGCGGGCCTGATCTACCTGCTCGTTCAATCCCGCACGGTCGAAGAGGACGAGGCCAAGCGCAGCGGCGCGAACATCGTGCGCATCTTCGCGCAGTCGATTTCTCGCCTGCTGACGACGGCCGACAATACGCTGCTGCTTCTGCGCAAGATCTACAACGACAACCCGGACCAGACCGGCTTCATCCAGTGGCCGGTTCGGGTCGAGCATCAGCACGACATCAAGTTTCAATATTCGCTGGTCGGGCCGGACGGCATCGTCCGCGCATCGAGCTATGGCCCGGCCGCCATCGGGTTCGATATTTCGCACCTGGAGCACTTCAAGGTCCAGGCGGCGGCGACCGAAGACCGGCTGTTTGTCAGCCAGCCGGTCAAGCTCCGCTCCATCGGCGAATGGGGTCTCGTTCTGACGCGTCGTCTGACCGCGCCGGACGGCTCGTTCGCCGGTATCATCACCACGTCGTTCGATCTGCCCCAGTTGCAAGGACTGTTTCAGAAGGTCGAACTTGGCGAGGATGGCGTAGTTGGGATGATGGGGTTCGACGGCGTGATCTATTCGCGCACCGTCCGGGATTCCTCCCAGCAAAGTCTCGTCGGCCAGAGGTTTCCGCAAGCGGGTGTCCTCAAGCAGCTCGCGCACGCGACGACCGGCTTCTATTGGAATCAGCCGAGCGTGCTGGACGGCGTGAAGCGTTTGGTCTTCTACCGTGTGATCGACGGCTTTCCGCTGATCGCGGTGGTGGGAGTCTCCGAAGCCACGGTCTTCCAGCAATGGAAGCAGGTCTCGCACATCTATCTGGGCATCGCCGGCATTCTGACGCTCGCCATCCTGTCGGCCATCGCGCTCGGCGCGTTGCGCGAGAAGCGGCTGATGGCGGCCAAGGCCGATCTCGAACGTGTCAATCTCTGGTTCGACACCGCGCTCGACCACATGTCGCAGGGCCTCACGATGTTCGATCGGTCGGAGCGGCTGTTGCTGGTGAACAACCGCTACCGGGAGATGTACGGGTTGCGTGCGGACCAGGTGCTTCCGGGAGATAGCGTTCGCAAGGTGTTCGCGATGCGCGCCGACAGCACGACGCCGACGCAGATCGACGAGTATCTCGCCGCGACGTTGCGGGAAATCAATGCCGGCCGCGCGGTCGACAAGCTGGTCGAGCGCAGCGATGGCCGGTTCTATGCGGTCTCGTTGCGGCCGGTGAAGTCCGGCGGCTGGGTGACGACACATCAGGACGTCACCGAGCAGACCCGGGCCGAGCGCGAGGTGCTGCACTTGGCTCACCACGACGCGTTGACCGAATTGACCAGCCGGGGGCTGTTCCAGTCGCACGTCAACCGCGCGGTCGTGCGGCTGCGGCAGCACGGCGAGCGCTTCAATATTCTCCTGCTTGATCTCGATCGGTTCAAAGCCGTCAACGACTCGCTCGGGCATCTCGCCGGCGACCGCCTGCTGCGGCAGGTCGCGGCGCGCCTCAAGTCCTGCGTTCACAGGGACGACGTGGTCGCGCGGCTGGGCGGCGACGAATTCGCCGTGCTGCAGCCGGTGCACGGCGATCCGCGCGCATGTGCGATTGCGTTGGCGGACCGGCTGCTCGGCATCATCGGCGAGCCCTACGACCTCGAGGGCCACCGGGCCATCGTCGAAACCAGTATCGGAATCGTGCTCGCGCCCGAGCACGGCGAGGAGGCGGAACAGCTCATCAAGAGCGCCGATCTCGCGCTCTATCAGGCCAAAGCCGAGGGCCGCAACGCCTGGCGGTTGTTCGAAGACGTGATGGCGGAACAGGCGAGCGCTCGCTACGAACTCGAACTCGATCTGCGCAATGCAATCGAACGGCATGAATTCGAGCTGTACTATCAGCCGCTCATCGACACCGCGACCCAGGAGACCGGCTGCCTCGAGGCATTGATCCGCTGGAATCATCCCACGCACGGAATGGTGACGCCGCGCGAATTCATTCCGATTGCCGAGAGCACCGGGTTGATCGTTCCGCTCGGTGAGTGGATCCTGCGGCAGGCCTGCGCCGATGCGGCGGCCTGGCCGGCGGATATCAAGATTGCGGTGAACCTGTCGCCCATTCAGTTCGGCAAGGGCAATATCGTCGAGACCGTCGCCCGCGTGCTGTCCGCGACCGGTCTTGCGTCCGAGCGGCTGGAACTCGAAATCACCGAGTCGGTGCTGTTGCGGGCCGACGAGCCGAACGTCTCGAAGCTGCACCAGCTCAAGGCGCTCGGGGTGTCGATCGTTCTCGACGACTTCGGCACCGGCTATTCGTCGTTGAGCTACCTGCGCATGTTCCCGTTCGACAAGATCAAGATCGACCGCTCGTTCGTCGCAGAGATCGCGACCCGCTCCGATTGCGCGGCCATCGTCACTGCGATCGTCGGTCTCGCACGATGTCTCGACATGGTCACGACGGCGGAGGGCGTGGAGACGACCGAGCAGTACGAACTGCTGCGGATTGCGGGCTGCGGACAGGTGCAGGGCTATCTGTTCGGCGTGCCGGCGCCGATCTCGGAACTGCGGTTCGATTGCGCGCCGGGCGAGCAGAACGCGCGGGTCGCGTAAGCGCCGTCTTCTTGGGCCACATCCCACGGCATCGCAAGATTTCTATTCCCTGATCGTTGCACTATCATCCCGGCGATGCGCGCGCGGATGTCAATCGCGCTTCGTTTCACTCAGGGGGGAACAACATGAAAAGTCATCACGCCGCAGTCTTGGCTCTGGCGCTCGTCGCCGGATCGGTTGCGGCCGGCCATGCGCAGCAATCGACCTATCCGGTTCGCAACGTCACCATCGTCAACCCGACGCTGGCGGGGTCGACCACCGACGGTCTGGCGCGGGCGTTGTCGGTCGGTCTGTCAAATCGGCTCGGGCAGCAGTTCGTGGTGTCGAACCAGGCTGGCGGCGCCGGCGCGATCGGCACCGCGACCGTCGCCCGCGCCCCGCAGGACGGCTATACGCTGCTGTTCGGTGCGGTCTATGTCTTGTCGGTACTGCCGGTGCTGCGGCCCGCGGAAGTCGGCTACCGGTCCAACTCGCTCGTGCCGGTCTGCCAGACCGTATCGAACGCGATGGTTCTGGTGGTGCGGCCGGAGTTCGCGGTTCAAGTCGCTTGCCGACCTCGTCGCCGCCGCGCGCGCCGAGCCCGGCAAGATCACCTATGGGCACCAGGGGCCCGGCTCGATCCCGAACCTGGCCACCGAGGAATTCCTGCAGACCGCCAATCTGCGCATCAACCAGGTGCCGTACCGGGGTGACCCGGCGGTGCTGACCGACGTGCTGGGCGGACAGATCGACGTCGGCGCGCTCGTGCTCGGTTCCGTGCCCGGGCAGAACGTGCGCATCCTCGGGGTGTTCGCCGAAGAGCGTCATCCGACCTTCCCGGACGCGCCGACCGTGAAGGAGCAGGGCTTCGACGTGGCTCCCGTCAGCTTTGGTGGCCTGCTGGCGACGGCCGGTACACCGGCCGATGTGCTGAGCAAGCTTGAGACCGCATGCGCCGGCGCTGCCCGCGACGAGGCGTACGTCACCGCCGCCAAGCGCGCGGCACAGCCACCGTCATACTACGCGGATCGGGCCACGTTCGGTCAGCGGCTGGCACGGGAGATCGATGCCAAGAAGCGGCTGATCGAGCGCATGAATGCGCAACGGTAAGAAGAATGATCGTGGAGCTTCGCCTCCTCGAGAGGAAGAAGGGTCATTAGCGCCGTTTTCGCGGTGTCCGCGCCGAGTCCGGTCTACCCCCAACTCCAGCCATATCGCAGCGCTGCCGCGATTGGCCGAAACGGGCCAAGCGGACAAAATGCATAAAGGCGGCAACCGCGTTGACTACTCGCTTTTGCCAGTCCGAACCTCAATATTTTGGCACTTAGGACATTCGAAAGAGTGCAACTCGTAGCCTGGACTCTCATCCTCTATGCCAAACAGAAGCATTGCGGTTCCGCATTTGGAGCAGGCTGGTCGCTTGATCGAATTGGAATGCGGCGTGGCCGGCTGGTAGCTAGTCATCATACTACCTCCCTGCCTTTTATTACTGGCGGGAGTAGCTGACTCTCAGTCGCCGGGCGCGTGCCAAGTGTAGGCCGACGATGAGGCGCTTTAGCACCGCTGTTCCCCCATTTGTAGCTTATCCAACGTGTCGAACCGGCTCGCCGGCTCGGGGTCGCAAATTTAGATAAATGAGTAATTGACATATTGGACGTCTTGTTGATACTGTTGGGTTTGTTATCATATTAAGACCTTGTCTAATGGGGTGCCCCATGGTCAGCGAGAATGAAAACCTCAGCCGCGGCGAACGTTTGCAAATCATGCTGTCGCCGGAAGAACTCGCGGCGGTCGACGATTTTCGTTTTAGACAGCGAATGCCGAGCCGAGCCGCCGCAGTGCGCGAGCTGTTTAGGATCGGTCTCGCCAACATCGGACGTGGGGTCACGACCGCCGGGAAGAAGTCATCTGATTTTGGTGTGTTGGAAGCCAATGGCAAAGGCAGCAAAAGCGCCAACACCCGATAATGCATTCAATGAGTAACAGCAGCGAAGATCACTGATGATGATTTTTGCTCTTAGACTACGAGAAGCTGGCTAGTACTAAATAATTGTCGCACGTTTCTCCGAGATCCATATTGGAGAAACATCATGCCCGATATCACCAACTACATTCAGCGCCCCGCAGCTTTCGGGCCCGAGGGCCTTTCGGCGATGGGGGATGCTTACGAGCTGGCCCTCAAAACCTTTCCAACCCTGCCTCCACAGAATGTGAGAGAGGTGATCGCCACACGCATAATTTGGCTGGCGAAAACGGGCGAACGCGATCCTCAAAAGCTGTGCAACTCAGGTCTCGCGGCCCTCAACGATCGAATTGCCGACAATAGAGATGGTCTGACGGGTGTCCATGCTTCAATATGAACGGGGTGACCTATGATCCCGTACGTGCCCGCTACACTGTATTTCAAGTCGATCGATCGACCGGGCTGCTCCAAATGCGGAACGGCAATATTGCTATTTGGCATAGAGGATGAGAGCCCAGGCTACGAGTTGCATTCTTTCGATTGTCCTAAGTGCCAAAGTATTGAAGTTCGGATTGCCAAAAGCGATTGGGCTAGATCGGCAGAGCCAGGGCGATTTCTCGGCTAGCCCCATAGGGTACTCAGCCCATGTCCGGAGTGGGTCAATCAGGCCCGAGTCAGCCAAGCGGCTGTGCTATTGCGCGTCCGCTTTACGCTGGAAGCGACCAGTACGCCTTCAGCTCAATGGGGGTGGTGTTCCCTTCAGAGGAGCCCAGTGTGAGCGGGACGAGGAATCCCTGAGAACGAGTGAAGGAAGAAGCCGGAATTACAGCCGGCTCGGCGTTCCGATCCAACGGCCCATGCGGGTCAGGATGCGAGAGAACGCCACGTCGGTGACCCGGCCGATGAGACTGTTGACGGGCACCGCGCCGTGCGCGGTCATTTCGCGGCTATCGGCGCCCTGGGCACGGCTGTCGCCAAGGACGAACACCATGCCGGCCGGGACCCGGACTTCGGGCATGTTGTTGAACGGTGCCTGCGGATCGCCGACGTTGACGTAGGGTTCCTCGACCATCATCCCGTTGACCACCGCGCGGCCGCCTCGTACCGCGACGCGGTCGCCCTCGACGGCGACGACCCGGCGGATGAAGTGCACGCCCGCCTGTTTGGGATGGACGTAGACCACAACGTCGCCGCGGCTTGGTTTGTGGTTGCGGTAGTAGGTGGCATCGGCGAGGACGTACTCACCCTCCCTCAGCGTCGGCTCCATGCTGGCCGCGGTCGCATGAAAATAGCCGAGCTGGCCCGACGCCTTGGCGTGGGCCGCATACAGGAAGGGAATCGCGGTAATGAGCCAGGCACCCGCCGCGATGGCGGCGTAGACGGGCCAACGCGAAGAAAATCGGACGGGTCGCTCGCGCATCCGCGACGCGCGGATGGTGGCGTCGATCACGATGTAAAGCCAGAGGCCGAACAACAGGACGAGGCTGATCGCAAACATCCAAAAACGGGCCAGGACACCCATCAGGGAAAACATCAGCAGGGTGTCGGCAACGATGACCAGGGCAAACAGGGCGATGCCGCGCCACACGAGGCCGAGATAGATGTGGCCGAGGCCCGGGGTCAGGAGCGTGAGTAAAGCCGCGACCCGCGGGGAGGGGCCGCCCGTCTCACCAGTCCGGCTCTGGGCGTAATCGGCAACTGCCATTCCAAGCGTCTCCCAATGTCCCCACGCACTCCAGGAATCAGAGCGAGGCCGCAAACGGTCGCATCACGGCCTGACACTTAGTCGCGCCAGCCGGGTCAAGGTTCAAACAAATCCCGAAAATTTTTTGCAAGATTTGTGGCAAAAACGCCCAGGCCGAGAAGCCATCGGCCGAGTGTGTTGCAGATTGGTACAGATAGGCTATCGCCGGGCTGTCAGGAACGCGCCGAGGAGCGCCATAACCGCTGCCACGCACAGTGCGCCGAGGCTGACGGCCACCTGAGATCCGATCCGGACTTCCGCACTGGCCGAGGGGGACGAATGGCCCACATGCGCCAGGGCGAATATCAGCAAGCAGCCCAAAACCCAGCGAACGATGCGCTGCCGGCGCCAGGGCAGGGGGAGCCGGATGAGCGCCGCCGCGGTCGCGCCGCTGGCGACAAACGCGGCGCCGGCCATGACCCACCAGGGGCCGGCTGCCCGCAACTGCAGGGTTCTGGATGAAAACAGGTGCTGCCACATTCCCACGGGGTCGTATCCGACGTGGGTGAACCAGATCTGCACCGCAAGGGCGGCAAGCACGCCCACCGTGACGGCCGCGGAGTAGATCAGGATTCCAGGCAATTCGCGTTTCGAGTGCTGCACGGCGTCCACGCAGGCGAAGTTCGCTGCTTCCCCTGAAACGACGATGCCCGGGCGTCGAACCCGGGCATCTGGATCATGCTAGCAACTGGGCCTCACCGAGGTCGATCAGGCCCGCTTTTCCGCGTGCCATGTGCCGGCGCAGGGGCCACCGCTCCAGGAGCCGCCGCCGCGGTTGCTGTTCAACTTGCCGGTGCCGGTCGCGCTGTTGGCGCCCTGGGTCACCTGGACGACGACGGCGCCGTTCTTTCCGACCCGGCCGCTGATGATGAAACTCCCGCTGCCGGCGTTGACCATCGTGCCTTTGGTGATGCGGATCGGCGCGCGATAGGACGGCTCACACAGACCCTGCTGGGTCTGGATGACCACGCTCCACAGTCCATCGTAGTCGGGCTGCGCGGCTTCGGCCGGGCTCAGCAGCGGCAGCGCAACCGCTGCCGAAACCGCGAGGGCGGCGATGGTCACGTGCTTGCGGGTGAAAGCCTTGGTATTCATGATAATTTGCCCCTCTGTTGTCACTTGGCGCGGACCGATCCCGGGTCCAACCGCGGTGATTTCGGTTATTTTGTGTGCGCCATCACCATTGGTCGCAACGTCGCACGAAATGGTTCAAATACGGTTGACGGGAGGTTGCCGGCGCGCCCGAGGGAACAGCGAGTTGGGCTTCGGCATCTGCCGGTTGGGGAGCTTTGTGCGGCGCAAACCGTCAAAACTGACGGGTCAACCGCTGCGACACTACGCCCGAGGCGGGGGAACTCCGTTCGTGGTTCCGAAGCAATTAATCGGTCGCTAGGCTTCCAGGGCCTTATCCGTCCGCATGAAGCGCGGCGGACCTGATCGGCAGAGCCTTTTCAAAGGGGAGCGACAATGAGGCTGATCGTAACGTATCTCCTGACTCTGATCGTGGTGCAGTCCATTTCGATTGGCGCTGGTCTGCTCGTCGACCGCTATTATTCGTCCTATGGCGGATTGATGGTCTTCATCGTCCTGTACTTCTTCATGTTCTGGTTGGCTTGGCAGTTCGCGGTGCGAGTGACGGCGCCGAAAGACACGGTCGCCCACACCTAAGACGAGCAGCAAGTAGCGACTAGCGACGGGCTGGCGCGCGCCGCAAGCGGCGCGCTGCATCGCGCGCGCATCCAGAGGAACAGCAGGGGTTCTATTGCGGGGCGTTCGATCCGCCGAGTGCCGGATTGGCGGCGCCCCGCATCGCGCGGCTGACCTGCGCCTCCTCGAAGGCGGAGCTCTTCTTGCCCTGCTCGACTCCGAAGTCGAACAGGGCGCGCATGTATCTGCCGTCGAACGGGCCGCGCGAGGGGAAATTGAAAGCGCCGTCGAGGTGCGCGACGCGCAGGCCGATCCCATGTCGCCCCGCGCCTGCATTCATCAGCATGATTTCCGCGCGTAACGCCGAGGTCAGGGCGACCTCGATCGAGCGCCCGAGCACCGCCGGAATGCTGCGGTCGGGCAGCTTGAATTCAGGCACCAGTTTCGAGTTCACCAGAATGTAGAGCTGGTCGAACGGCGGCCGGCTCTTGCTGTCGGGCGCGATCATCGTCTCCGGCATCACGAAGAACGGTGCGGTCAGCGTGCCGTCGCCATGCATTTCCTGCAGTTTCTTGCCGTTGGCCTCGACCTCGATCGCGACCGGCGAGAAGAAGCCCGGGATGCTGCATGATGCCAGCAGGATGTCGCGGAACAGCTTGAGCGCCTTCTCGTCGCCGCGCTCGGCAATGGCGCCCATATTCCAGACCGCCCGCCGGCCGGTATCGAGGCTGGTGGTCGCGACCAGGAGACGGCGTCCGCGTTTGTGCTCGGCGGCAATTTCGGTGAGGAGCTTCGGCGTCACGCGCTCAGCGATCGCGCGCTTGAGCGGCCAATAGTCGAACAGGCTGTCGCGCGTGAGGCGATCCTCGAAAATCTCGGCGGCCGAGATGGTCGTAAAGCTCTTCTGCAGTTCCTCGTCGTACTTCGGGCCAAGAAAAGCAAACGGAGCAATCAGCGAACCGATGCTGACACCCGTCACCACCGCAAACTCCGGGCGGCTGCCGGACTGGCTCCAGCCGGTCAGCAGCCCCGCTCCGAACGCGCCGTCGGCGCCGCCGCCGGAGATCGCCAGCCACGGTCCATTCGCCTGCGGCACCAGGCGCGCGAATTCGGCTTCGGAATCGCCCCAGGCGCGCGCGTCCGGAATGCCAAGGACGACCGCGGCGCCGTTCTCCTCCACGGTGAACGGCGCGCGCACCGCCGGATGTTCCTTGGGCGGGACGGGCTGCGGCTTCTTCTCGACCTTCTTCTTCTGCTGCTTCTGCTGTTGCTGCGCGTACGCAGAAATCGGATCAACCGCCCCCACCACCAGCGCGCATGCGGTCAGGGCGACGGCGAAACGGGACAACAGGCGCAGCGTCTGCACAGGGGCTCTCCGGTCATGTCGAGGTGCTGAATTCGGATGGAATTCCAGCAATTCTGGGGCCGGGGGTAGCGCCAATCAGCCCCGGTCGCGCAAAAAAGCGTCATATTCGGCGCCCGGGAAGCCAATTATTCTGCGCAGAAGGACCTTCTGCGGTCGGTCAGCCCGAGCGCTGGGCGCTCCAGCGTCCCGAACAACGGCCTTTCTCGCCGACGCCGGACCAACTGCCGCCGCCGGAACCGCTGAGCGACAGCTTGCCGGTACCGGATGCCGACTGCCCACCGCTCGACACCCGGACGCTCACCGCGCCCTTCGGCGTCACGGTGCCGCCCACGGCGACATTGGCGCCGCCCGCATACCGAACCGAGCCGTTGGTGATCACCACGCCGTAGAGGACGTTGCTGCTGCAGTCGCCGCGTGTCACCGCGATGTTCACGCTCCAGGCGCCGTCGAATGGATTTCCCTTTTGCGCATTCGCGTCAGAAGCGCCGAATGCAACAACAACAACAGCAAATGCCGCCGCCAGGGAAATACCGCGGACAGAAGGATTGATCATTGGGACCTCGTGTTGGCCTCGTGGCGCGTCCCCGAACGGGCGACGCCCTGTTGTGAACCCCCGGCCTTTTCTCCATCATGGGGCCGAGCGACCGTCGCACGCAGCACAAACCGACGCGCCATGGTTAGCAGAAGGAGCGATACGATAGAAGGGGGCGTGTTCGCCCGTAGCACGCGGAAAATGCCAAAGAATTAGCTTGCCACGGTCGCCGATGGTCGCACGCGACAAAGTGCCGGCGGGCCGGGCCGAGCCTAGAAACGAATCAACATCCGCTGGAGGAAACCCATGACGCGCGTTCCTTCCGTTCTCATCATCGCGGCACTGCTCGGCCTTGCTCTTGAAGGCGCGCCGAGCTACGGCCAGACCAAGCCCGGAATCGAGCGGCTCTACATCCTTGAACTGCGGCGAAGGCGTCGCCGGCGACATCTCCCGCTGGTCGCCCGGCGTCAATGTCGGCAAGTCGATGGAGTTCGTCGACAACTGCTACCTGATCAAGCATGGCCAGGGCTGGCTCCTGTGGGACACCGGCGTCGCCGACGCGCATCGCCGCCATGCCGGAAGGGCAGCGGCCCGCCGACCCGCGCGCGACGCACTGGAAGCGGCCGAAGACGCTCGCATCGCAACTCGAGCAACTCGGCGTCAAGCCGTCCGACATCAAGTTCGTCGCGGTCTCACACTCCCATCCGGATCATATCGGCAATGTGACGCATGTTCCCGCAGTCGACGCTGCTGGTGCAGAAGGCCGAATACGACTGGCCGGCGCCGGTCGGCCCGCGCTTCAAGCCGGAGCAGCCGGTGACCAAGCTCGAGGGCGATCACGACGTGTTCGGCGACGGCAGCGTCACGATCATCGCGACGCCTGGACACACGCCCGGGCATCAAAGTCTGCTGGTAAGGCTGCCGAAGACCGGCGCGATCCTGCTGTCGGGCGACGCCGTCCACTTCAAGGACAACTGGGACAACCGGCGGGTGCCGGCAAACAATAACGACCAGGACAAGAGCGCGCGCCTCCATGCAGCGCATGGCCGACCTGATGGCGAAGGAAAAGGCCCAGCTCTGGATCAACCACGACAAGGCGCAGCGCGATTCGCAGAAGATGGCGCCCGAGTTCTACGAGTGAGCTGTCGGACCAACGAGGAAACTGAATGAACCGCACCATCACGGGCTGCACGATTGCCGCCGGCACCATTGCGGCCACCTTGGCCGCCGCCACCGCGCCGGCGCAGGCGCAGGCGTTTCCGACCCGCGCGATCACCCTGGTGGTCCCGCTGCCCGCCGGCGGCACCGCCGACCTGCTGTGCCGTTTCGCCGCCGACAAGGCGAGCGGCGATCCTCGGCCAGCAGGTCATCGTCGAGAACCGCCCGGGCGGCGCCGGCGGCCGCGTCGGCGACCGAGCAGGTGCTGCGCGCCCAGCCCGACGGCTACACGCTCCTGTGCGCGCCGCAGCTCATCTACAGCATCACCCACCTGGTCTTCACCAAGGCAGCGTTCGACACCCGCGCGCTGGAGCCGATCAGCGTGCTCGCGACCTATCCGCTGATCCTGATCGGCAGCGCCAAGCTGCCGGCCAACAATCTGCCCGAGATGCTCGCTTATGCGCGCGCCAATCCCGAACAAGGTCAACTATGGCCACCAGGGCAAGGGCAATACCGGCCACCTCCTGGGCGAACTGCTGATGCTCAAGGGCAACTTCCGCATGACCGAGGTGCCGTATCGCGGCAGTGCGCCGGCGATCAACGATCTGCTCGCTGGCAATATCGAGCTGGTGCCCGACTATCTGCTCGCCAACAAGGCGAACATCGACGCCGGCAAGCTCAAATTCCTGGCGACCGGCGGCGCGCGAGCGCACCAAGGGCTACCCGAACGTCGCGACCATCGCCGAGACGCTGCCCGGGCGTCTATGCCGACACCTGGATGGCGATCGTCGGCGCCGCCCGGCACGCCCAAGGAGATCACCAAGAAGATCTCCGACGCGATCGGCCAGGGATTCCAGTCGCCCGACATGCGGGCGCGCATCCTGGCGCTCGAAGCCGAGCCGCTCGGCAGCTCGCCCGAGCAGATGCGCGACATGATCAAGCAAAGTCTCGCGACCTGGGGGCCGGTGGTGGACGCGGCCAAGATCAGCATTGACTGACGAGGGCACGGCAGCCCTACCCAAGAGGCGGAGAACGACGCGATGGTTACGGGACACCAACAACGAGGCGGGGAAGGCTCCTGGCGTCCGCTGCGATCCGCTGCCAGCGTCGCTGCACTGTTGTGCGCGGTGCTGGCCGTGCTGCCGGGCGCGCAGGCGCAGGACTATCCGTCGCGTTCGGTGAAGATCATCGTGCCGTTCCCGGCCGGCGGCACCGCCGACGTGATGCCGCGCGTCTTCGCCGACTGGCTGTCGCGCAAGTGGGGCCAGCCGGTCGTGGTCGAGAACCGCACCGGTGCGGCCGGCAACATCGGCGCCGAGGCGGTCGCCAAGTCCGAGCCCGACGGCTACACGCTGCTCTCGGCGCCGCCGCCGCCGCTGGTGATCAACCACAATCTCTATCCGAAGCTCGGCTTCGACCCGACCGAGTTCGTGCCGATCATCATCATGGGCCGGGTGCCGAACGCGCTGGTGGTCAACCCGAAGGTTACGGCCAAGAACGTCGCCGAGTTGATCGACTACGCGCGCGCCAATCCCGGCAAGCTCACGTCGCGCCACCCAGGGCAACGGCACGACCTCGCATCTGACCGTCGGAGCTGTTCCAGTTGATGGCGAAGGTGAAGTTGCAGCACGTGCCCTATCGCGGCTCGGCGCCGGCGCTGCAACGACCTGGTCGCCGGCAATGTCGACATCATGTTCGACAATCTCGGCGTGTCGCTGGCACTGGTGAAGGGCGGCAAGCTCAAGCTGCTCGCGGTCGCGACGCCCAAGCGCATGGCCGTCGCTGCCGGATGTGCCGACGATCGCCGAGACGCTGCCGGGCTTCGAGTCGGCGGCCTGGTTCGCGGTCGTGGCGCCGCCCAAGACGCCGCGCGGCGATCGTCGACAAGGTCAATGCCGACATGAACGAAGCGCTGCGTCGATCCGACGGTCGCTCGATCGCCTGACGCAACTTTCGGCCGAGCCGATCGGCGGGACGCCGCAGGCCACCGCCGCCTATATGCGCGAGGAGGTCGAGCGCTGGCACAACGTCATCAAGGCCGCCAACGTCAAGCTCGACTAACGAAGGCGAGGGGATGACAGGCACAGCCGCCACCCGGCAGTGGCCCGCGGAAGGTCTGACCCGCGTGCCGTACTGGATCTATTCCGACCCGACATCTATCGCGACGGAGCAGGAGCGCATCTTCCGGGTGCCGACCTGGAATTTCCTCTGTCTCGAAGCCGAGTTGCCGCGTCCCAACACCTACCGGCGCTCGAACCTCGGCGCCATGCCGGTGGTCGTCACGCGCGACAAGGACGGCGAACTGCACGCCTTCGAAAATCGCTGCGCCCATCGCGGCTCCCTGCTCGTGCTCAAGGAGAGCGGCGAGGCCAAGGACATCATCTGCGTCTATCACAACTGGAGCTACGATCTCTGCGGCACGCTCACCGGCGTGGCGTTCCGCAGGGGGATCGGCGGCAAGGGCGGCATGCCGCCCGATGCCAAGCCCGACGCCTATCCGCCGCGCAAGCTCAGAATCGCGACGCTGGCGGGCCTCATCTTCGGCACGCTGTCGGCGGAGACGCCGCCGCTCGAACGATATCTCGGCCCGGAAATCACGGCCCGCATCCGCCGCGTCATGCGCGCGCCGGTCAAGCTGCTTGGCGGCTACAGCCAGACGCTGGCGAACAACTGGAAGCTCTACATGGAGAACGTGAAGGACAGCTACCACGCGAGCCTGCTGCACACGTTCTTCACCACCTTCCAGATGAACCGGCTGTCGCAGAAGGGCGGCCTCATCGTCAGCGAGGACGGCGGTAACCACGTCAGCTATTCGGTCACCGCGGGCGAAACCGGCAAGAAGGACTATGCCGGAATGCGCGCCGCGCAGGAGAACTTCAAGCTCGAAGCGCCCGAGGTGCTCGACTGGGTCGACGAATACGGCGACGGCGTCGGCCTGCACATCCTCACGGTGTTCCCGACCTTCACCCTGCAGCAGACCCGCAACAGCCTCGCCGTTCGCCGTCTCATCCCGCTCGGCCCCGAGGCGACCGAACTCGCCTGGACGTGCTTCGGGTTTACGGACGACGATGAAGCCATGACCGAGCGGCGCTTGCTGCAGGCCAACCTGATCGGACCCGCCGGCTACATCTCGATGGAAGACGGCGCGGCCCCCGGCTTCGTCCAGCGTGCGGTGCAGTCGGCGCAGGACGAATTGTCGGTGGTCGAAATGGGCGGCGCAAGCGTTGCCTCCGACGAGAGCCGTGTCACCGAAGCGGCGGTGCGCGGCTTCTGGAAGGCCTACCGCGCGCACATGGGACTTTGACGTGCGAGACGACGGCTCATTTGGATTTCGATGAGATGGATTTGACGGTCACGACATGTTCGGTCTCTGTTCACCCTCCCCTGGAGGGGGAGGGTCGACGCCGAGCGATAGCGAGGCGGCGGGGTGGGGTGAACTTGTTGACGAGAGAGATCACCCCACCCCGCTCCCCCGGCTCAAAGCCGGGGTCGCGACCCTGCCCCTCCAGGGGAGGGTGGGCACCGCGTTCGTGGCGGGTGCCGATGCGAACTCATCGGAAAATTCCGTAGCGATGGATTCCGCGATCAGATTGCAGGTGGAAGACCTCAACGGGCGCTACGCGCTCGCGATCGATGACGACGATCTCGAAGCCTGGGCGGAATTCTTTACCGAGCATGGCCGCTACCGCATCACCACCGCCGAGAACGTCGCGCAGGGGCTGCCGCTCGGTCTCGTGCACGCAACCTCGCGCGCGATGCTGCGCGACCGCGTGCGCTCGCTGCGCGATGCCAATGTCTACGAGGCGCAGCGCTACCGTCACGTGCTCAGCCCGCCGCTGATCGTGGCCGCCACCGACGGTGTCGTTCAGGCGAGGACGAGCTTCATGGTGGCCCGCATCATGCACACCGGCGAGACCGTGCTGTTCGCGACCGGCTGCTACCAGGACCGCATCGTGCTCGACGCCGACGACGGCGCGCCGAAATTTCTGGAAAAAATCGTTGTCCTCGACAGCCGCCTGATCGATACCCTGCTCGCAATTCCGCTTTAGCTAGGGGCAGTTTCTCAAGGACAAGTCATTCACTTTCTCCCGTGTCCCGGGCGCGGCGCGCCACGTAGTGGTGCGCTGCAGACCCGGGACCCCGGTTGTTGTCTTGAAAAAACCGGGGTCCCGCATCTGCGGTGCACCGCTTCGCGCTGCACCGCGTGCGGGACACGAAAGGCGCAACAGCCTTCTGATTCCGGGTGGTAGTGTAGCGGATCGGAAGTAGAGCCGGGGCCACATCCAGGAATGTCCGACGCTGCCGCCTCGCTGACGCGCCATCGCTCGTTCATGCTGTTCTGGTGCGCGCGCACCTTCAGCAACGGCGCCTTCATGATGCAGGGCGTCGCGGTCGGCTGGCAGCTTTACGCAATGACCAACGACCCGTTCGATCTCGGTCTCGTCGGGCTGGTGCAGTTCTTTCCGATCGTGGTGATGTCGCTGATCGCCGGACAACTGCTCGACATGTTCGACCGCCGTTTCGTCGCCGGCGCCTGCCAGATCGGCAAGGCCATTGGGGCGCTGCTCCTGACGGTCGGCACCGCGCAGGGCTGGCTCAACCGCGAGGCGATGTTCGCGATCCTGTTCCTGTCGGGAACGGCGCGCGCGTTCGAAATTCCGACCATGCACTCGATCCTGCCCGGCATCGTGCCGGCGCCACTCTTGTCGCGCGCCATTGCGGCGTCCGCGACGGCGCAGCAGACCGCCACCATCTGCGGGCCGGCGGCCGGCGGATTGCTGTACGCAGGCGTGGGACCGGCCGGCGTCTACGCGGTCTGCACTGCGGTTTTCATCTGCGCGAGCGTGCTGATGGTGCTCGTGACCGTCACCCGCCGCGCCAGCGAGCGCAAACCCGTCAGTCTCGAAACGCTGTTTGCCGGCTTTCACTACGTGCGGACCCATCCGATCCTGCTCGGCGCGATCTCGCTCGACCTGTTCGCCGTGCTGCTTGGCGGCGTGACCGCGCTGCTGCCGATCTATGCCCGCGACATCCTCGACGCCGGGCCGTGGGGGCTTGGACTGCTGCGGTCGGCGCCCGCGGTCGGGGCGCTGATCCTGTCGGCGGTGCTCGCGCGCTACACCATCGAGCGGCGTGCCGGCGTCATCATGTTTGCCGCGGTCGGCCTGTTCGGGCTCGCGACCGTGGTGTTTGCGCTCTCGACCTCGATGGTGCTGTCATTCCTGGCACTCACCGTCTACGGTGCGTCGGATGCGATCAGCGTTGTGATCCGGCAGTCGCTCATCCAGATGCGCACGCCCTACGACATGCTCGGCCGGGTCTCGGCGGTCAACGCGCTGTTCACCGGCTCGTCGGGCACGCTCGGCGAGTTTCGTGCCGGCGCGGTGGCGGCCTCGTTCGGCGCGGTCACGTCGGCGTTGATCGGCGGGCTCGGCACCATCGCCGTGATGGCGATCTGGATGTGGGCGTTCCCGCAGTTGCGCACTGTCGAGAAGCTGTCGGCCGAACGCGAGCGTCCCGCGCCATGACTGCCGACGACACCGGTCCGTCCGCGCTGCAGGAGAACGAGCCGTACTACAGCTACAAGAAATCGCTGGTCGGCGCGCCGTGGGAGTTCTGGCTGCGGCCGAACGGCCTGGCATGGCGTGTTGGACGGTACTCAGGCGAGACGCGCTACCGCGACATCACCAGCGTGCGGCTGTCGTATCGTCCGATCACGATGCAGACGCGCCGCTTTGTTGCTGAGATCCGCTCCGAGGGCGGACCGCGCCTGTTGATCTCGTCGAGCTCGTGGCGCAGCATGGTCGAGCAGGGTAGCCAGCTCGAGCCCTACAGTGCGTTCGTGCGCGAGCTGCACGCCCGTATTGCGAAGTCGGCTGGCGCGGCGAAGTTCCGCGCCGGCGTGCCGGGGCTGTTGTACTGGCCGGGGCTCGCGGCGTTTCTGGCGATTTCGGTTGCGACGCTGAGTCTTGCGGTACGCGCGCTGCTGGCCGGCGAATGGGCGGCGGCGGCGCTGATCGGCGCCTTCTTCGCCATGTTCGTGTGGCAGAGCGGCGGCTTCTTCGATCGCAACCGGCCGGGCGCGTACCGTCCCGATGCCTTGCCCGAAAAGCTCGTGCCGCCGAAATGAAGCGGCCAAACCGCTTCAGTTACGGACCACGAACACCGAGCAGCCCGCGTAGCGCACCACGTGTCCGGCGTTGGAGCCGAGAAAATAGGTCCGCACCGCGTGGCGCTGCGGACGGTGCGAAGTCATGACGATCAGATCGGCGCTGACGCGGTTCGCTTCTTCGAGAATCTCCTGATAGATGCCGCCCTGGCGCACCGTTGCCGAAATGCGCGACGGTTCGATCCCGGCCTCCTTGACCATCGCGGCGAGCGCGTCCTCGGCCGCCTTGCGCTGCTGAAGTTCGAAGTCCGGCGGGACATATTCGGCCAGCATCACCGGCGTCATCGGCAGCACGTTGATCAGCCGGATCGCCGCGTCCGAGGGCTTCGCCAGCATCGCGGCGGTGTCGATCGCAGGCTTGTTGAACTCGGGCGAGCCAAGGTCGATCGGGACCAGGATCTGCTTGTACATCGGCCTCTCCCTGGCCGCTTACGCGGCAGCGTTACGCGGAATCGGCCTCGGCCAGCGATCGCGGCGTGACGAAGCGTTCCAGCCGGCCGCCCTGCGGATGCAGCTTCGCCCAGCTGCCCGACGCAAAATCGATGATCGCCAGCCCCGCGGTCGGCAGGCCCTCGTTGAGGCGCTCGCGCGCGTCGACATCGCCGGACGCGATCAGCAGGGTCGCGAGATCGTGCATGCCGGGATTGTGGCCGATCACCAGCAAGGTCGATTGCGCGGGCTTGGTCTCGCGCAGCACCGCGAGGATGTCCTCGCTGGTGCCGTTATAAATCCGCTCCTCGAAGCGCACGGCTGGCTTGCCTCGCAGCCCTTCTGCCACGCCCTCCCAGGTCTCGCGCGTGCGGCGGGCCGTCGACACCAGCACGGCGTCGGGAACGAGCGCATGCTTGGCGAGATAGCCGCCCATGCGTAGCGCATCCTTGTGGCCGCGCGTGTTGAGCGCGCGCTCGTGGTCGCGCTCGCCCGGCTCGGCCTTTTCGGCCTTGGCATGTCGGAGCAACATCAGGCGCATGGACAGGCCGTATATTGGATTTGCCGCAAGAATGATGCGGACCTCTGAACCGCCACACCAGTGTAAAGCGATTTCCCCAGTTCGGGAACCGGAAACCGCCAACAGGCCCTTGTTGTGCCGCATGATTTGCGGATATCTGGACCGATGTTTGCCGGCCGAGACGGAGCGCCGTGACCCAGCAGGACGACATCGCGAACGTGCCGGACCCTTCGGTCTATGGACCGAGCTGGTACTCCGCGACCATGGTTCCCACAGCGGAGCGGGTGCCGCTGACGTACGATTTCGACGTCGAAGTCTGCGTCATCGGCGGTGGCCTTGCCGGGCTCACGGCGGCGCGCGAGATCGCACGCCGCGGCTGGTCGGTCGCCGTCTTGGAAACCCGCCGCATCGCCTGGAACGCCTCGGGACGCAATTGCGGCTTCGTGCTGCCGGGGTTTGCGGTCGCGATGGACCAGGTCGTCGATCGCGTCGGGCTCGATCATGCCAAGGCGCTGTGGTCGCTGTCCGAGATGGGGCTCGACTATGTGCGTGAGACGATCCGCGAGACCGGCATGCCGGGCGTCGCTCCGGGCAATGGCTGGCTCAAGGTCTCCAAGGTCGACAAGACCGAGGACGCGGTCGCCGACTTGAAGCTCTATGGCCAGGTCCTGGGCGCGCAGGTCGAAGGTTGGGCGACCGAGCGCGTGCGCGACGTGCTGCGGACCCGGCACTATTTCCATGCGATGCATTTCCCGCGCGCCTTCCACATGCACCCGCTCAATTATGCGCTCGGGCTCGCGGCGGCGGCGGAGCAGGCGGGCGCCCGCATCTTCGAGGGCACGCCCGCGCTCTCGATCGATCCGGACGGCGTGCGCAAGCGCATCGCCACCCCGCGCGGGCGCATTCGCGCCAGTCACATCGTGCTCGCCTGCAACGTCCACCTGGGCGCGCTGATGCCGCGGGCCGCCGGGACGCTGCTGCCGATCTGGAGCTACATGCTCGTCACCGCCCCGCTCGGTCCGCGCCTGCTCGAAGCGATCCGGTATCGCGGCGCGGTCAGCGACACCGACCGTGCCGACAACCACTACCGCCTCGTCGATGGCGACCGTTTGCTGTTCTCGGGCCGCTCGACCACATGGGAGGCCGATCCCCGCCGCTACGTCGACAAGCTCAAGGCCGCTCTTGCCGAGCTTTATCCGCAGGTCGGCAACGTCGAAGTGGAGCATGTCTGGTCCGGCGTGCTCGGCAGTGCGCTGCACCGGATGCCGCAGCTCGGCGAACTGACGCCCGGATTCTGGATGGCGTCCGGATTTGGCGGGCATGGCCTGAACACCACCGCGATGGCCGGCAACATCCTGTCGCGCGCGATCGTCGATGGCGACGATACCTGGCGGCTGTTCTCGCCTTACGAATTCGTCTGGGCCGGCGGCAAGCTCGGCCGAGCCATCAGGCAGGTCTTTTACTGGGTGGATCACGCGCGCGAACGCTACGAGGCGCGTCAGGCGCGCGAGCGCGAGGAGGAAGTCGAACGGTCAAGCGGCCGCGACGAGCAGTTTGCCGGCCGGCCGTCGGCGAGGATCGAGCCCGATGTGGTGTCGGCGGCTGACCTGCCGGCGGAGCCGGCGCCGGCTTCGATGCCCGCCGATCCTGCGCTGGCGGAGTTGCCCGTGATGGCGGGCGCCCCCGGCGACGAGCCGCCACCGCGAGAAACCGTGGAGCCTCGGCCGCGGGAGGCGGTTGCGCCTCGGCCGCGAGAATCGGTCGAGTCCCGGCGTCGCGCTCCGGCAATCGAAGATTTCGACGCGGCTTGGCCGGCCCGGCGACCGCCGGCGGACGGCTAGGGGCGCGTACTCATAAATCGGCTCGGCAAGCGCAGGTCGCCGAATGTCCGCTTCGCCCCGAAAGCGACTAGATTACTGCGTTTCCGCAAATGACGAGATGGGCCACTTTCAGACATTCGCCGCAGCAAAATAACAGCTCTATTCGATCACTTCGTCGGCGCGGGCGAGAAGCATCGGCGGCACTTCGAGGCCAAGCGCCTTGGCGGTCCCCAGGTTGATAACAAGTTCAAATCTGGTCGCGCGGTCGATCGGTATGTCGGCCGTTCTCGCGCCGTTGAGGATACGGCCGATGCAGAGTCCGGCCCGCCGGTATGCGTCGGTAATGCTGTTGCCGTAGCTGATCAGGCCGCCGGCCGCCGGCAGGTCCCGAGACGCTGAGACCAAAGGAAGACCATGCCGTGCCGCCAGTACGGCTATCTGCCGAGCGCGCGTGGGATAAAACGGGCCCGCTCCGACTAGCACAGCGTTCGCCCGCTGTTGCACGAGTGTCGCGAACGCGCCATCAATCTCGTTCGGGGTACCTGCCTTGACGACGAGCAGCTGCCGCCCAAGCGCGCGGGCCCCGTCCTGCGCCGATTTTTGGTGGAAAGCGCCCTCGGGATAGTTTGGATTCAACAACAAGCCGATCATGTCTGCCTGAGGCACGAGCTCGCGCAATAGCTCGACGTGCTTCTGCCCAAGCTCGGCGGAGAACCAGCTCACCCCGGTCACATTCGCTTCCGGCCGGTTGAGGCTCGTGACGAGTTCCGGCCTCGACCGGGTCGAGGCCGCTAGTGAAGACGATTGGGATCGTCGACGTGAGCGATTTGGCGACCAGAGCGGTATTGTTTCCGCCAACCGCAGCGATGACGGCGACTTTGCGGTTGATTAGGTCGGTTGCCAGCGCTGGTAGTTGGTCCGTTCGATTGTCGGCGTAGCGGTATTCGATCTTGACGTTACGCCCCTCGTTGTAACCGGCGTCGTTCAGACCTTGCCGAAGCGCTTCCGTAAGGTCGGGGCGGTCGGCCGCCGAAAGCCCCCCGAGGAAGCCGACCGTCGGCATCCGTTGCTGCTGCGCGCGCGCCGGCAGCGGCCATGTCACCGCCGCGCCACCGAGCAAGCCGATGAACTCGCGCCGTTTCACTTGGTCACCTCCACAGGTCGTCGCGTCGGGGTCGGCGCAATGCGCGCAACGGGCAGCGTGCCATTCGCACGCCGCCGATAGCTGTTCGTAATTGTCGAAATTCCGCGCCTACGAGGAACCTGCCCCGTGCTCTGCGCAAAGGCTACCACAATTTACGCAGCGATAAGTACTAACGGGCTCGACTGGACAGAGGTTGAAACGGCTTCGCGACCGCAACATGAGATAATGGCCGATGTCTCACTTGGGTCATTTTCGACCGGGACGAGGCCGGCAGCAAGTCCAGCCACGTCGGCTGTGCCCTCGAAAGCGGAAGCGAAATCATGACCGCGGCCCGGGGGGACGGCACCGAGTTCGCGGGCTCCCGCCGATGCCTCAGTGGAGCGTGCTCTAGCTGTGAACTCGCAGGACGCGCCGGACGCGCGCTCAGCGCCCCTCGCGGCGCGTCATGAAAGCGAGCCGCTCGAACAGATGCACGTCCTGTTCGTTCTTGATCAGCGCGCCATGCAGCGGCGGAATGAGCTTCTTGGGATCGCGCTCGCGCAGGATTTCCGGTCCGACATCCTCGACCATCAGGAGCTTGAGCCAGTCGAGCAACTCCGAGGTCGACGGCCGCTTCTTCATCCCGGGTACTTCGCGGATTTCGTAGAACAGCTTCAGCGCCTCCGAAACAAGGCGCTGCTTGATGCCCGGAAAGTGCACCTCGATGATCGCCCGCATGGTGTCGGGGTCGGGAAAGCGGATGTAGTGGAAGAAGCAGCGGCGAAGGAACGCATCCGGCAGCTCCTTCTCGTTGTTCGAGGTGATGATGACGATCGGGCGTCGCCGCGCTTTCACGGTCTCCGCGGTCTCGTAGACGAAGAACTCCATGCGGTCGAGTTCGAGCAGCAGGTCGTTGGGAAACTCGATGTCGGCCTTGTCGACCTCGTCGATCAGCAGCACCGGCCGTTCGTCGGCGACGAAGGCGTCCCACAGCTTGCCGCGCTTGATGTAATTGCGGATGTCCTTGACCCGCTCGTCGCCGAGCTGGCTGTCGCGCAGCGTCGATACCGCGTCGTACTCGTAGAGGCCCTGCATGGCCTTGGTGGTCGACTTGACGTGCCACTCGATCAGCGGGGCGCCGAGGCTCTTGGCGATTTCGAGCGCCAGTACGGTCTTGCCGGTGCCGGGCTCACCCTTGACGAGGAGCGGCCGCTCGAGCGTGATCGACGCATTGACCGCCACCTTGAGATCGTCGGTGGCAACGTAGGCGCTGGTGCCTTCAAAACGCATGAATTCCTCGCAAGTGGACTGCCGGCGGGGCAGATATGGCACATTTGGGTTGGTGGTGAAATCAGCCGAGCCGCTGGGTCCGCTCCCCGGGAAGCGGCCGTCCGGCTTCGACCCAATTTGCGGAAATTGACATCGCGATGCAGTAACTTGCCGCACAGCCTGATCCGCATCGGGTCGAGGTTTGGAGAATGGGCCAGATAATATGAGCGAACTGATCATTTGGACCTACGATTGGGTGCCCGAAGGTCCCCGTGGTTTTGTACGCGATCTCAGGCTCAGGTGGGCGTGCGAGGAAGCTGGACTTTCTTATTCAGTGCGAACAGTCCCTTTCGACGGACGGGAGACCAATCACCTGTCGCGCCAGCCCTTCGGCCAGGTTCCATTCCTGAGCGATGGCGAACTGGAAATATTCGAGAGCGGTGCCGGGCTGCTGCATTTGGCTCGGAAGAGCGAAAAGCTGATGCCGCGCGATCCGGTTGGAGAAGCGGAAACGGTTCAATGGATGATCGCCGCGCTCAACTCGATCGAGATGGTCACCGTTCCCTGGTGGTTCCTCGAAGTATCCGGCGATGAAGGACAACGGTCTTGCTGACTGGATGGGAAACCGCCTCGACCAGCTCGAGAAAGTTCTGAACGAGCGAGAGTGGCTGGCAGCCGATCGCTTCACCGTCGCGGATCTGCTGATGGCAGATGTCCTCCGCGTCTCGAAAGTCCGCGCTTCCGGCGATCGACCCGCGACCGAGACCTATGTGACCCGCGTGACCGACCGCCCCTCGTTCAAGAAGGCTCGCGCTGATCAATTGGCGCATTTCGCCGCAGCCGATGAGAGCAGATCGGCTGCTGGCTAAAGCCGAGTCGCGCCTCGGGATGACGGGTCGACGGCTGATGCCGCTGGTATCAATTGAGGTCGCAGAAACGTGAGGCGAGTTGAAGCCGTCCCGGCACGCAGCCGCGGTATAAGAGCCAACAGACGGGCTGAGGAGCTTTCATGCAGCGCATCGCGATCGCACTGACGATCTGGCTTGCCACCCTTGCCGCTGCTGCCGCGCAGCCGGCGGCCAACTCGGCGAAGCCCGCCACGGCGATCTTCGCGGGCGGCTGCTTCTGGTGCGTGGAGGCCGACTTCGACAAGGTCCCGGGCGTCATCAGCACGACCTCGGGCTACCTCAACGGCCGTACCCCCAATCCGACCTATGAGCAGGTTTCGCGCGGCGGCACCGGCCATGCCGAAGCGGTCGAGATCGTATTCGACCCCGCCAAGGTCAGCTACGAGAAGCTGCTCGATGTGTTCTGGCACAACATCGATCCGTTGGCGAAGAACTACCAGTTCTGCGACCACGGCGACCAGTACCGCTCGGCGATCTTCTATCTGGGCGATGCGCAGCGCGAACTGGCGAAAAAATCGAAGGTTGCCATTCAGGCGCGCTTCAAGGAGCCGGTCCAGACGGAAATTGCCGCGGCCGGCACCTTCTACAAGGCCGAGGAATATCACCAGGATTACCACACGAAGAATCCGCTGCGGTACAAGTTCTACCGCTTCAACTGCGGGCGCGACGCCCGGCTGCAGCAACTGTGGGGCAAGATGGAGTGATCATGATCGATCGACGGCTCCTGCTGCTCGGTGGCGCCGCCCTCGTCGGCTTCGGTGCGATTCGCTGGTTCGATTCGTCGAACGTCGAAGCTGCCGGCACGTTCGAGATTCAGAAGACCGACAGCGAGTGGCGCAGTCTCCTGAGCAAGGCGCAATACGAGGTGCTGCGGCTGCACCGGACGGAGGTGCCAGGCTCGAGCCCGCTCAATCGCGAGAAGCGCAAGGGCACGTACAGTTGCGCGGCCTGCGACCTGCCGCTGTTTTCTTCCGAGACCAAGTACGAGAGTGGGACCGGCTGGCCGAGCTTCTACCAGCCGCTGCCGAACGCCATCGGCACGCGCACCGACTACGCGCTGTTCATTCCGCGCACCGAGGTACATTGCCGGCGGTGCGGCGGGCATCTCGGCCACGTGTTCTCCGACGGTCCGCCGCCGACCGGCCAGCGCTACTGCATGAACGGCGTCGCGATGACCTTCAGGCCGGACGCGCCGGCCTGACCTTGGTAACCATGCGGGCAAGACTCGCGGGAACGGGGAAGTGCCGGCCGGGCGCGGTTGGGTTCGACTCGCCGCGTCTGCGGCCGCCGGCCCTTTGCATGGCGAATACCGGTTCCGGTGACCCCCCGGCGATAGCCCGCACCGAGCGCCGACGTGGAAAACGGCGAAATCGCGGCGCGCCGGTAACCGGCGCTATTCTACAGGCGATCCGCCCGGTAACCGCTGCCATTGCTGCGCTGCCGCGCGGATGTTTTGTCGCAATTCCGTTATTGTCCAAAGCGATGCGTCGCTATATAAGCCGCCCCGCGAGCAGGGGGTTCGTTCCTGGCACGGGAAAACGATGCGTTCCGAAAGATGCGTCCCGACAAGAAGAATGGCCATCGCGGCCCCCGGGTCGCCAAGCGACCCGACAAAGAACTATCGCCCCACCGACAAAGAGCCGTTCATGAGCGAGCGCCAGCGGGAGTATTTCCGCGAGAAGCTCCTCAGCCTGGCGCGAGGATATCCTGAAGGAGGCGAAGGAGACGCTGGCGCACCTCCAGGCGGAAAACGAGAATCATCCCGACCTGGCCGACCGCGCCTCCTCCGAAACCGACCGCGCGATCGAGCTGCGCGCCCGCGACCGCCAGCGCAAGCTGATCGCCAAGATCGAGGCGGCGCTCGCCCGGCTCGATGACGGCACCTACGGCTATTGCGAGGAGACCGGCGAGCCGATCTCGCTCAAGCGGCTGGAAGCGCGGCCGATCGCCACCCTCTCGGTCGAGGCGCAGGAGCGCCACGAGCGGCGCGAGCGCATCTATCGCGACGAGTAGGCCGCGTCCCCGCGGACCGACGCGGCGACGCGCCACGATATGCGGCGATTGAGCGAGTTGACAGCGCGTCACGCCGCGCGCAAGCGTCCGGTTGCTCCGGACGCCTTCGACTGGCAAGTTCGCCGTATTGACACCGCCACTTCGCAACGCCGCCCGCTGTTCGCCGTCTGCCGCCATGGCGTGCTGGCCCGTGACGCCGGCCACGGCGCAGGCCTGGCCGCAGCGGCCGGTGAAGGTCCTGGTGCCGTTCGCGGCCGGCGGCAATATCGACGTCATGGGGCGGCTCGCCGCGCGCCGGCTGAGCGAGGCGTTCGGCCAGCAGTTCATCGTCGAGAACCGGGTCGGCGGCAACGGCATCATCGCGACCGAGGCAGTCGCCCGCGCGGCGCCGGACGGCTACACGCTGCCTGTGGGCGAGGACCTCGGTCATCGCCATCTTCCCGGCGATCTCCAAGGTCGGATACGACCCGGTGAAGGATTTCGCACCGATCAGCCTGTTCAGCGTTGCGCCGCAGGTGCTGGTGGTCAATCCGAAATTTCCCGCGCAAGACCGTGGCGGAATTCGTCGCCTATGTGAAATCGCAGAAGGACCAAGCTCGCCTATGCCGGCGGCGGCGGTCCGGGCAGCGCCAGCAATCTGATCATGTCGATATTTCTCAAGCGCGCCGGCCTCGAAATGACGAACGTGAGCTATCGCGGCACCGCGCCGGCGCATGACCGATCTCATCGCCGGGCACATCCCGACGATGTTCGTGCCGATCTCCGAGGCGCTGCCGCAGGCCCGCGCCGGTTCGGTCCGCATGCTGGCGGTGTCGAGCGGCGAGCGCGCGCAGCGAAGCGCCGGAGGTGCCGACCTGGCCGAGCAGGGCTTTCCCGGCTTCCACATGGTGTCCTGGACCGGGATGATGGCGCCGGCCAATACGCCCAAGGAGATCGTCGATCGCATCGCGGCGGAGCTTGGCCGCGCGTTCAAGGATCCGGCCTTCGTCGAGCACGTGCGCAAGGGCGGCGCCGACCCCGCGGCCGACACCAGCCCGGCCGCATTTGCCGACTTCGTCGCCAAGGAGATCGCGGTTTGGGGCGAGGCAGTGAAGATCGCCGGCGTGACGCTCAAGTAGCGTTCCGGCGCGGCCCGTCGAACCGGTGCATCGTGCGGCCGCGCCGGCCGCCAGCCATTGGTGCCGCGGCGCAAGATCGGATAGATTACCGCCGGTGTTGGGAGCCTGCCCGGACGGTGGAGCATGTGACCGCGCCGGGAGCGCGATGGCGAGGACGCCGCCCGATGGGTGTTGTGATGACCGCCACCTCCCGTGACGCTACGGCCGATCTGGCGCGGCTATTGGCTCGCGACGGACTGGGCCTGCGGCCGCCGGGTCGCGTCCCCGAGGTGACCGGATGAGGGCGCCGTCCGGCAGTCGCCTCCAACGCTTCGCGGACCGCGTCAATTGGCGAACGATCAGCGGCCCGTTGTTCCGCAAGTATGTCGCGCTGTTCGTCGCCGTCGTGTGCGTGGCGCTGATCACCAACGGCAGCGTTCGAGGTCTGGTTCTCCTATCAGGAGCACAAGGCCTCGCTCATCCGCATTCAGCGCGAGCAGGCCGCAGGCCGCCGCCAAGGATCGACCAGTTCATCGAGGAGATCGAGAGCCAGGTCGGCTGGACGACCCAGCTGCCGTGGTCGGCCGGCACCATCGAGCAGCGCCGGTTCGACGGCCTGCGCCTGTTGCGGCAGGTGCCGGCGATCACCGAGCTGGCCCAGCTCGATGCGCCAGGGCAAGGAGCAGCTGCGCGTGTCGCGGCTCGCGATGGACGTGGTCGGCAGCCAGACCGACTACTCCAAGGACCCGAAGTTCACCGAGGCGGTGGCCAAGAAGGTCTACTACGGCCCGGTCTATTTCCGCCGCGAATCCGAGCCCTACATGACGCTGGCGCTGGCCGGCACGCGCCGCGACGCCGGCGTGAGCGTCGCCGAGGTCAACCTCAAGCTGATCTGGGACGTCGTCTCGCAGATCAAGGTCGGCCAGCAGCGGCCAGGCCTATGTGGTCGACGCGCAGGGCCGCCTGATCGCGCACCCCGACATCAGCCTGGTGCTGCGCAACACCGACATGACGCGGCTCGCGCAGGTGCAAGGCGGCGCGCGCGGCCGCCACCGGCGAGGCGCAGGAGCCGGTGCAGGAGGCCGAGGATATCCAGGGCCGCAAGGTGCTCACCGCCTACGCCCCGGTCACGGCGCTCGGCTGGACTGGTGTTCGTCGAGCTGCCGAGCGGCGAGGCCTACGCGCCGCTGTTCGAATTCGATCCAGCGTTCGGCACTGCTGCTGCTGCTCGGACCTGGCGCTGGCGGTGCTGGCCGGCATGTTCCTGGCGCGCCGCATGGTGGTGCCGATCCAGGCCCTGCGTGCGGGCGCCGCGCGCATCGGCGGCGGCGACCTCGGCCAGCGCATCTCGATCAAGACCGGCGACGAGCTCGAGGGGCTTGCCGACCAGTTCAACGACATGGCCGGCAAGCTCAGGAAGTCCTACGCGGACCTCGAGAAAAAGGTCGAGGACCGTACCCGCGAGCTGTCCGAGTCGCTGGAGCAGCAGACCGCGACCGCGGAGGTGCTGCAGGTCATCAGCAGTTCGCCCGGCGAGCTTGCAGCCGGTATTCCAGACCATGCTGGAAAACGCGATTCGCATCTGCGAGGCGAAGTTCGGCAATCTGTTTCTGCTAGAGGGCGACGGCTTCCGCGTGGTCGCGCTGCATAACGCGCCCGCGGCCTACGCCGAGAATTGGGAGCGAGAACCAGTCATCGCCCCGGCAGCAGAACTTGCCGATCGCTCGCCTCGCCGCCACCAAAGCAGGTCGTCCACATCGTCGACCTCAGGGCGGAGCCGGCCTATGTCGAACGCGATCCTCGCGCTGTTGCTCTGGTCGAAGCTGCGGGCGCACGGACATTGCTCGCCGTGCCGATGCTCAAGGAGGACGAACTGATCGGCGCCATCATCATCTATCGCCAGGAAGTTCGGCCGTTCACCGACAAGCAGATCGAGCTCGTCAGGAGCTTCGCCAGCCAGGCCGTCATCGCGATCGAGAACGTGCGCCTGCTCAGCGAGTTGCGCGCCCGCACCGACCGAGCTGGCGCAGTCGGTCGAGGAACTGCGGGCGCTCGGCGAGGTCAGCCAGGCGGTCAACTCGACGCTCGATTTCGAAGACGGTCTTGAGCGCGATCGTCACCAAGGCGGTGCAGCTTTCCGGCACCGATGCCGGCGCGATCTACGACTTCGACGAGGCGCAACGGGAGTTCGGCCTGCGCTCGACCTACGGCATGGACGAGAACCTGATCGCCGCGATCAAGGAGCGGCATATTCGCCTGGGCGACGCCGGGGTCGGGCAGGCGGCCGCGCAGCGGCGTGCCCGTCCAGATCGCCGACGTGCGCAGCGAAGCCGCCTCGCGACGTGCTCGACGTCGTGGTGCGCGCCGGCTTCCGCGCGCTGCTGATCGTGCCGTTGCTGGGCGCCGACAAGGTCATCGGCGCGCTGGTCGTGCGCCGCCAGGCGCCGGGCGAGTTCTCGAAGAACACGTCGACCTGCTGCAGACCTTCGCGGCCCAGTCCGTGCTGGCGATCCAGAACGCACGCCTGTTCGGCGAGATCGGCGAGAAGAGCCGGCAGCTCGAAGTCGCGAGCCAGCACAAGTCGCAATTCCTGGCCAACATGAGCCACGAGCTGCGCACGCCGCTCAACGCCATCCTCGGCTACACCGAGCTCATTCTCGATGGCATCTACGGCGAGATGCCGGACAAGGTGCGCGGCGTGCTCGATCGCGTGCAGTCGAACGGCAAGCATCTGCTGGGCCTGATCAACGACGTGCTCGACCTGTCGAAGATCGAGGCCGGCCAGTTGACGCTCTCGCTCACCGACTATTCGATCAAGGACGTCGTGCACAGCGTGTTCTCGGTGGTCGAATCGCTCGCCACCGCCAAGCAGCTTGCGTTGAAGATCGAGGTGCCGCCGAACCTGCCGGCCGCCCGCGGCGACGAGCGCCGGCTGGCGCAGGTGCTGCTCAATCTGGTCGGCAACGCGATCAAGTTCACCGATTCCGGCGAAGTCGCCATCAAGGCCTCTGCCAGCAATGGTTCCTATACACTCTCGGTGCACGACACCGGTCCCGGCATATCCGAGTCCGATCGCGGCAAGATCTTCGAGGAGTTCCAGCAGGCCGACAGCTCCGCCACCAAGAAAAAGGGCGGCACCGGTCTCGGCCTCTCGATCTCCAAACGGATCGTTGAGATGCACGGCGGACGCATCTGGGTCGATTCCAATATCGGGGAGGGGTCGACCTTCTCATTCACCGTGCCGGTGACTGTCGATCAGCAGGTTGGGCACTGATGGCGAGCCCTCGACCAAGCATCGAAGGGACGGCCGACGAATTGGTCAGCGATGCGCCGCGTCGATTGCCGGATAGTCCGGTCGTACCGGACGCTGCACCGCTCGGCCTCGACGACGAGCCGCCGTTCGCGACGCCCGAGGAGCGCCTCGAATTCCTGAAGCATTCGATCGCGTTCACCGAATTCGACGATCCGCGCCTACGACACCAAGTCGCAGATCGCGATGGCGGCGTTCGTCGTGTCGATGAATTCGTTGTGGTCGATCCTGAGTTCGACCTGCGCCGACGTGGCATCGCGGCCGATCGTTGCGGTTCTGCTGTGTGCGTTCATCGCGACGATCATGGTCTATTGCTACGTGCTCTGGCCGATCAAGCCGCTGGAGGACCTGGTCAAGAATATTCGCAGCAAGGGCTTGTTCTATCTTCACGACCCCCAGACGGCCAGCAGCACATTTGTCTCAAAGTTGCAGGAACTGTCGGTCGAGCCCGAGCTTACCGCCGAAGTCCTCAAGCTGTCGTTTATCCGCGCCCGCAAGGGCCGCCGGCTGAAATATGCGCTATGGGCGACCGGTGCGTTCTACGCCTTCGTGTTCGTTGCGTTCCTGATGGTGCGGCGCTGCGGCTAATGTCCCATTCCAACTGGTCCGGGAGAGGCAGCGATGGCGGTAGGATGGCGGCGGACAAGGTGGTACATAGCCTGCGGTCCCGCCGCGGATTTCCCGGAGGCGTCAGGAGCCGCGACGGGTGTTTCGTAGCTTCGGGTAGGCCAATTCCTTCGCCACGCGTGCTTGCGTCGCAATTCCGCGAATCCGACGTCATAGACAGGGCAACCATGGCAAAACGCATTCTGGTGGTCGAGGATCAGGAGGACAACCGCCAGATCTTGCGCGACCTCTTGGACAGCGCCGGCTTCGAGATGATCGAGGCGGCGGACGGCGAGCAGGCGCTGGTGAAGGTCACCGAGCAGCGGCCCGATCTGATCCTGATGGATATCCAGCTTCCGTTGCTCGACGGCTACGAGGCGACCCGTCGCATCAAAGCCAATCCAGAGCTCAATGCCATTCCGATCATCGTCGTCACCTCCTATGCGCTGAGCGGCGACGAGGGCAAGGCGCGCGCCGCGGGCTGCGATGCCTATGTGACCAAGCCTTACAGTCCCCGTCAGTTGCTGGCCAAGATCCGCGAATATCTGCCGTAGCGTCGTTGAGAGGCGTTGCATGCACAATCCACCGCGCATCCTGATCGTCGACGATCACGAGACCAACCGTGACATCCTCGTGACGCGGCTCGGCATGCACGGCTACGAGTTGCTGCAGGCCGCCGATGGCGAGGAGGCGCTGGCATCTGCGCGGGAAAACCTGCCGGACCTCATTCTGCTCGACGTGATGATGCCCAAGATCGACGGCATCGAGGTCTGCCGCCAACTGAAGGGCGACGCGGCGCTGCCGTTCATGCCGATCATCCTGGTGACCGCAAAGGCCGACTCCAAGGACGTGGTAGCCGGGCTCGAAGCCGGCGCCGACGAATATCTTACCAAGCCGCTCGATCAGCTTGCGTTGGTCGCCCGGGTGAAATCGGTGCTGCGGCTGAAAGAGCTTCACGACAAGGTGCAGGCGCAGGCCAATCAACTGGCCACCTGGAACCGCACGCTCGAAGAGCGGGTCAACGACCAGCTTTCGGAAATCGAGCGGATGAGCCGTCTCAAGCGTTTCCTCTCGCCCAAGGTGGCGGAGCTCATCCTGTCGTCGGGCAGCGAGAAGATGCTGGAGAGCCGCCGCGGCGAGGTCACGGCAATGTTCTGCGACCTGCGGGGCTTTACGGCGTTCACCGAAACGGCTGAGCCCGAAGAGGTGATGTCGGTGCTGCGCGACTATCACCGGCTGCTCGGCGAGCAGGTAAATGAATACGAGGGCACGGTCGAGCGATTCGCCGGCGACGGCATTCTCGTGCTGTTCAACGCGCCGCTGCCGATTCCCGATCCGAGCCTGCGGGCGGTGCAGATGGCGGTCAGCATGCGCGAGAAGGTCGCGGTGCTCGCCGCCAATTGGCGCAAGTCCGGGCACGACCTGGGCTTCGGGATCGGGATCGCGCGCGGCTACGCCACGCTCGGGCGTGTAGGCTATGAGGGCCGCTACGACTATGCGGCGATCGGTACCGTGGTCAATCTTGCGGCGCGGCTGTGCTCGGACGCCAAGGACGGTCAGATCCTGATCGACGGCAAGGTGCATTCCGCGATCGAGGAAGCGATTGGCGCGGAACCCGCCGACGATCTGACGCTCAAAGGGTTCCACCGGCCGATCAAGGCGTTCAACGTGCCGCTGGTGCCGGCATCGTCGTAGGCGCGCGAACGGTGCGCGAGTTGTCGCGGCCTTTCTGAGGTTCGCGTGTCCGAGTTCACGCTGTTGCGGCAGGATCACATGAAGCGACGCGCGTTCATCGGGCTTCTTGGCGGCGCTGCGCTATCGGCGGCCGCGCCTCGGCGGCTCCTCGCGCAGCAGGACCGCGTGCGCAGGATCGCGGTGCTATCGGGCCTTGCCGAGAACGATCCGGAATTGCAGTTGCGGATGGTTTCGTTCGAGCGCGGGCTGCGCGACCTTGGCTGGATCAAGGGCCGTAACCTCCAGGTCGATTACCGTTGGGTCGGCGACGGCGCCTCGTTGCGCGACAACGTGGCGCAACTCATCAACCTGAAACCGGAATTGATCCTGGCGAACAGCACGCCGGTGGCGACTGCGTTGCAGGAGCAGACGCGCACCGTGCCGGTCGTGTTCGTGCAGGTCACCGATCCGGTCGGCCAGGGCTTTGCCGCCAATCTGGCACGGCCCGGCGGCAACCTGACCGGCCTTACCAACTTCGAATTCTCGATCGGCAGCAAATGGCTCGAGATCCTCAAGGATATCGTGCCGCGGCTCGAACGGGTGGCGATCGTGTTCAATCCCGATACCGCGCCGTTCGCCGAGCAGTTCACCCGGCCGATTACGGCCACCGCGGCGACGTTCGCGGTAGCGCCGACAGTGGTGGCCGCGCGCGATTCCGTCGGGCTCGAACGGATGATCGCGGCGTTCGCGCAAAGCTCGAACGGCGCCCTGCTGGTGCTGCCGGATGTCAGTACGGTCAATCATCGCCAGGAGATCATCGCGCTGGCAGGACGCCATCGCCTGCCGGCGATCTACCCCTATCGCCTGTTCGCCACGAGCGGCGGCCTCGTCTCGTACGGCTCCGATATCGCGGACATCTACCGGCGCGCGGCCTCGTTCGTCGACCGCATCCTGCGCGGCGGCAGTCCCGGCAACATTCCGATCGAAGCGCCGACGAAGTTCGAGCTGGTGATCAATCTCAAGGGCGCCAAGGCGCTTCAGCTCGAGGTGCCGCCGCGGCTGCTCGCGCTCGCCGACGACGTCATCGAGTGATCGATCTGGCAGCGTGAATTGGAATGGCCGCGGACCGGCAGGATAGCGTCATGCGGCCCAACGCATGCTAGCGCTTGACGGATGCCTCTTTGGCATGCGCCGGCAGGACAGTGCCGGCGGCCAGCAGAAACCAGCCGAGGAAAATGTACAACGCAGAATTGTCGGCAATCAGCCCAGGAATTGGCAACCCGATTGGAAGCGACGCCAGGACGCCCATCATGGCAAGGCAGCCGGCGATGACAAAGAGAGCGACATTGGGAGCATACAGATGATCCATGGGAGGGCCTCGCGTTGAACACGCGCGCACAATTGGCGTCGTCGGGTAACCGGCGGCTTAATTGCGGGCCGGATCGCTCACGTTCGCCGCTCGCACGGTCAAGCGACCGGTGATACCCGCACTGGCAATTGAGTCGAATTGCAGAAAAGGAAACGGCCTCCGAATAGGCTTGCGGAGGCCGCGGGTGTCGTCATCGCGCGGTGCGCGATGGCAGGTGTCGTCAGGGCTTGTTGTTGGGCTTGCCCAGCAGACTTGCCATCTCCTGTTCCAGGCTGTCGTAAAGTGACGACTTCGGCGCGGCTCCCGTCGTCCGGTCGGCGCGTGCCGGACGGGCCTCGCCACGGGGACGCGGCTCGACCACGGGGGCGCGTTGCTGCTGCGGTGGAGGCGGCGGCACGTCGTAGTCCTCGGCTTCGCCGGCCGGCGCCTGGTAGGTCTGCGCCGTGCGCGGCGGCGGCTCGCCAAAGCCCTCCGGCTTGCCTGGGCGGCGCAATGCGGCTTCGAGCCGGTGAGCCATCTCGGCAAGGTTCTGGTCGGCAGGCGAATTGAACGGCGGTTCGGCGGCTTGCGGTGGCGCCGGCGCGGGCGGTGGAGGTGGCGCAGCAGGCGTGGCGGTCTGCGCACGCGGAATGCGTGACTTGCGGCGCACCGGGCGTTGCTCGGCACTTTCCGCCGGCTCCGGCTGCGGCGGCTGGGCGCGGGCGATCTCGTCCGCGATGCCCGCGAGCGGATCCTGCGAAGCACGGACGCGGCGTTGAAGCGCCGGCGCCGCTTGCGGCGGAGGTGGTGGCGCCGGTGCGGGTTCCGGTTCGCCCGTCCACTCCGGTTCCTCTTCGGCGGTCATGGCGGGAGGTGGCGCCGGCGGTGCTTGCCGCTGCACCGCGCGGGGCAGCGCCGGCGGCTCGATGCGCGGCGGCGGTGCGGGCGCTGGGGCGGGTTCCGGCTGCAGTGGCCACATGCTGCCTTCGCCGAGCGGAACGGCGCGCGGCAGGGTGTCGGTCGCTGCCGGAGCGCGCGGAGCCTGAGTGTCGCGTGCCGGGGCTGCCGCACGTACGATATTGGCTTCGACGACCACGTCGGTGGGGCCGCCGATCATCATCAGGTGCTCGACATTGTCGCGTCGGATCAGGACCAGGCGCCGGCGCCCGTCGACCGATGCCGCGTCGATGACGGCGAGCCGCGGTTGCCGGCCACGCGCAGTGCCCGTGCCCAGGCGCTCGGCGCCGAACCGCCGCACCAGCCAGGCGGTGAGAGCGATCAAGGCGAGGACAACAATAAAGGCGAAGACAAACTTGAGCCCATATTGCCCTTCGCCAAACAGTGTCTCGAACATCGACCCTCCCTGGGTTCAGGGGCTCGGCGGCTAATCGGAATCGCCCGAATAGTTAACGCCGACGGCGGCATTTGCTGCCACGAATACTAACAAAGAATTAAAAAGGATAGGCCCCTGAATGTCCCGGTCCAAGACCCCAATACTTCTCTTGGTAAACGGCCGTTTAATGGCAGGGCCCCGAAGTTCCATGAAATTTACGCTCCGTTAACCATAATCCCCGCAGGTTCGCGAGGCGATCAGGCGGAAGTCGGTGGGCCGCCGCGACGACGGCGACCAGCCGGTACGTTGCGATACTCGATTTTTCCCGAAGTTCGCGGCGTGACGAATTGGCGTCGGCTTTGGCGCGCACTGGTACCTCCACTTCTTGCGCGCTAACGGTGGGTGCGTCAGTCGGGAATGATTCGCCGCGGCAGCGCGGTGAGGTGGGCAGGGTCGCGACGACCATCATGGCGGACATCCATTCGACCGAGGCAGGCGCCCGCGTGGCGGTCGATCGGACCGGGACGATCCGGAGCGGCGGCAGCATCGGTCTTGTCCTGCTCATCGCGGTCGTGCTGGTCGGGGCGGCCGTCGCGTTGATGTTCATCGGCCGCGCCAACGCTCAGCCCTACATCCTGGGACTGCTCGCGGTGCTGGCGACCGTCGGCGTGTTTCTCCTGTTTGCGCTCGCCGCCGGTATCCTGCGGCCCGCCGGGCGTGACAGCGGAAGTCCGCTGGTCAAGGCGGTGGTCGATGCCGCGCCCGAAGGCACCCTGGTGACGGACGCCCGCGGCCGCGTGATCTACGCCAATGCCGCCTACCTGGAACTCGTCGGCGCCGCTGACGCCAAGGACGTGCGGCCGGTCGAACGAGCCTTCATCGGCGATCCGGGCGTCTCGGAAGCGGTCTATCGGCTGCTCACTGCGGCGCGCGAAGGCCGCCGCCTGCAGGAAGAGGTTCGGATCGGCGCGCACCGCGGCGAGACCGGCCGCTGGCTGCGCATGCGCGTGCGGCCGCTCGGTCCCGCCAAGCGTGAATCGCGCATGACGGTCTGGTCGCTGGCCGACGTGACGCGCGAACTCGAGCGCCACGAGAACGTCTTTCAGGAACTGCAGCACGCCATCGACTACCTCGATCATGCGCCGGCCGGGTTCTTCTCGGCGGAAGGCAACGGCGGCATCGTCTATCTCAACGCCACGCTCGCCAACTGGCTCGACCACGATCTCGCGCAATTCTCCGCGGGCGGGCTCAAGCTCGACGACATTGTCGCGGGCGAGGGCGCAGCACTCCTCACGACGCTGGTCGCGGCGCCGGGCGAGGTGCGGACCGACGTGTTCGACATCGACCTGAAGACCCGGGCGGGGCGCACCGTTCCGGCGCGGCTGTTCCACAAGGTGGCGTTCGGCGCGGACGGTGAGCCAGGGCCTTCGCGCACGCTGGTCATCAACCGTTCGCGCGACGACGGCACCGACCCGCAGCGCGCCGCCGAAGTGCGCTTTATGCGGTTCTTCCAAAACACGCCGATGGCGATCGCCACGGTCGACCGTGAGGGCCGGATCGCGTTGTCGAACCCGCGCTTTGCCCGGCTGTTCCACCCGGTGCGCAAGGCCGACGGCGCCGGGTTCGCCGACCGCTCGATCCTGGCGGTCGTGGCCGAGCGCGACCGCGCCGCGCTCGAGGCGGCGATCCGCCGGGCGGCGTCGGGGCAAAGCGAAATTCAGCCGGTCGAAGCCGCACTCGACGGCGCCGGCGAGCGCTTCGCCACGTTCTATGTCACGGCGATCGAGGAACACGACGAACACGAACAGGAAGCGGCCATCGTCTATGCGCTGGACACCACGCAGCAGCGCACGCTGGAGAACCAGATCAACCAGCAGCAGAAGATGGAGACCATCGGGCGACTTGCCGGCTCGATCGCGCACGACTTCAACAATCTGCTGGGCGCCATGATGATGGCGACCGACTTCCTGCTGAATGCGCACAAGCCGACCGATCCGTCGTTCCAAGACATCATGCAGATCAAGCAGAATGCCAACCGCGCCGCGAGCCTGGTGCGGCAACTGCTGGCATTCTCGCGCAAGCAGACCATGCGGCCGCAGGTGCTCGACCTCGGCGAGGCGGTGTCGGACCTGACTGTCCTGCTACGCCGGCTGATCGGCGAGAACGTCACGCTCGATGTGGTACACCGCCGCGACCTCTGGCCGGTCAAGGCCGACATTGGCCAGTTCGAGCAGGTCATCATCAATCTGGCGGTCAACGCCCGCGATGCCATGCCGGGTGGCGGCAAGCTGACGCTGCGCACCGCTAACGTCACTGCGGAAGAAAGCGCCAGCTACCAATACAAGGGGTTGCCGCTCGGCGAATACGTGCTGGTCGAAGTCGAGGACACCGGCTCCGGCATTGCGCCCGATGTCATCGACAAGATTTTCGATCCCTTCTACACCACCAAGGAGGTCGGCAAAGGCACGGGCCTCGGGCTTTCGACCGTCTACGGTATCATCAAGCAGACCGGCGGCTTCATCTATGTCAGCTCGGAACTGAAGAAGGGCACGATCTTCCGGATTTTCCTGCCCCGCTACATTCCGGCAGCCGACGACATCGAGACGCCGAAGCTCTCCGAGGCCACCGAGCCTGCGATGGCCGGCGCGATGTCGGCTGCGGCCGATGTGGTGCGCACGGCCGCACCGGTTGCGACCGCCGATCTCACCGGACAGGGAACGATCCTGCTGGTCGAGGACGAAGAAGGGCTGCGCATGCTCAACGCCCGCGGGCTCCGATCGCGCGGCTACACCGTCCTCGAGGCCGGCAACGGCGTAGAGGCACTGGAGGAGCTCGAACGAAACGGCGGCCACGTCGATCTCGTGGTGTCCGATGTCGTCATGCCCGAGATGGATGGACCGACGCTGTTGAAGGAACTGCGCCAGCGCAATCCGAAGGTCCGCATCATTTTCGTGTCCGGTTACGCCGAGGACGCCTTCGGCAAGAGCCTGCCGGAAGAAGACCGGCCGGCCTTCCTGGCGAAACCGTTCACGCTCAAGCAGCTCATCGCGGCGGTCAAAGACACGATGGCTTAAAGCGCGGCTGACCGTCCTCTCCTGTCAATCTGGGACTTGAGCGGCGCGCGCTGATCGTGGCGATGAAGTCTTCCAGACTGCGCGCTTGCGCCGCCGTTGTGGCGGCCGGTTCGCCGGTTCAAAATGAAGCATGATCAAGCCCCCGCAGCCGAAGCGTTCGCCGGATGAGGAGGACGAGCGCGATCGCCGCGCCACCAACATCTTCCTGCTGGTGTTCTTTGTCGTTATCGTCGGCACCGGAATCTGGCTGGTCAATGCGATGCTCGAACAACGGCGGCTCGACGATTGCGTGGCGCAAGGCCGCCGCAACTGTGTGCCGATCGATACGTCGACGCGCTAAACCAGCCTTCACAAATCCTAACTCGCCAATGATTGATCGATCAACGGTGCCACGAACTCGGTGCGCTCCCTCTCCCCGTTTGGGGAGAGGGTTGGGGTGAGGGGGTTACCGCACTCTCGATAGACCTTAGCCCCTCACCCCACCCCTCTCCCTATGGGAGAGGGAGCAGATCGAAGTCTGCCTTAGGATAAGGCTCACTTCACTATACGCCAACCGTAGAGCACGACTGCCGCGCCGATGATCGCGCCGATGAGCGCCGCGTAACCGGTCATCGTCAGCAGGCCCGCGAGATGGTATCCGACAAACGATCCTGCGATGCCGACGAGCGCCGTTGTCACCAGAATCGGCGTCGCGCCCGACACCTGCCGCTTGAACCATCCGGGGCCGGCAACGCGGTCGAACAGGATTCCGGCGACGATGCCGATGCCGAGCAGGAGCACGAAAGTCACGGCTGGCGACATGGCGTTGGCCCTCCATCTAGCGGGACGAGGATCGTGCCAAGCGGCATTGCGCCGTGCAAGGTTTGGACGGCCGCGGCGTTGCACTTATCCCTTGGTCTTGCGCGATGGCGGCTGCCGATTTCGGCATTTCACGCACTGACAACCGGCCGGCCGGATGAAGAGCTCGAAATAGTCCTTGCCGTAGTCGTAGGTGATTTCATCGCCCGCCGCGATCCGCCGGATCGCGCGCAGGATCAGTCTGCCTTTGCTGAGCGCGCTCTCGGCGTTCGGCCGGCATGAATGGTTGGCGTAGCGGGCGAGGTTGCGGCGGTTCGAGCCGTCGATCGACCAGCGGCTGTTGATCTCGAAAATGTAACGGGCCCCGCGCGTTTCGCGCCGCTCCGCTTCCGCATGGCTGATCCGGACGCCGCGGTAGGCGAGGATGAATGCGTTTCTTGGGATCGGCTGCGTGGCGAACAGCCCGAGGCCAGTCCGCGCCCGGCCGACGCGAAATGGTCTGCCCGAAGCCCGGGCCGATCGCGTTCGCTTCTTCATCGCGATGAACTGAGCCTGGTCTGGGCTATGCCGCCTTGCCAGCGGCAACGGGCGTGACCGTCAGGCTCGATTCGACCGGTACCGGGTCGCGCAGGGTCGCGATGCCTGGGCAACCTGCGAGCGCCAGCCGCTCGACCTCCTTGAGCTTCTCGACGGGTGCATCGCTGTGCACGGTGATCGCGATCGTCACCTTCTGGAAGCCCGACGGCGGCGCGTCCGGCATCATGTGGCCGCGCACGTCGAAGTTGGTGCGGGCCACCGCCTCGAAGCTGTCGTAGGTGACTCCCATCTTCGCCGCGTAGAAAGCGAACACCGCAGCGTAGCAGCCGACCGCCCCGGACAGCAGGAATTCGAGCGGCGTCGGCGCGCAGTTCTGTCCGCCCACATGCACCGGTTCGCTGATGATGAACTTGTGGCCGCTTCTCTTCGTTTCGACCAGTTCGTTGAGCTGGCCGATCGAGGTGACCTTCACCTCGACGATGCTCTGCGGCCCTTCAGGCGCCGGCTTCTCCGGGATGCGTGCGGTAACGCGCTTCGCGCGCGTCGGTCGATTGCCTTCAGTTCCGGAAAGCAATCGCAGACCTTGACCATCTGGACCTCCGCCTGACCGCTCACCACAGTTGTTCCGACGCCAGCTGCGCGCCTTCGGTGAGCGAGGCGAGCTTCATCCAGACGATCTTGGAATCGACCTGCAGCCGCCCGGCGAAGGTGCCGAACCCGCAGTCGACGCCGGCAATGACGTTCTCGCGTCCGACCACGCTCGGCATATTGCACGATGCGGTCCGCCACCAGTTCGGGATGTTCGATGAAATTCGAGGTCGAAATCGATCACGCCCGGAATGATGATCTTGCCGTCGAGCTTCACGTCCTTCCAGACTTTCCACTCGTGGCCGTGGCGGGGGTTGGCGGCTGGGAATGACAGCGCCTGCGGCTTGCCCTTGAGCACGATGTCGACGATGTCCTTGAGCGGCACGTCGGTGTGATGCGGGCCGAGCGTCGAGCCCCAGCAGATGTGCATGCGCATGCGGTCGGCCGGCAGGTCCTTCACCGCGTGGTTCAGCGCCTCGACGTTGGCGGTGATGATCTTGCGGATACTCGGACAGGCTGAGATGCGGATAGACCATGTGGTGCGAGATCGCGAGGTCGGGGCAGTCGAGCTGCAGCACGAATCCGGCGTCGACGATGGCGTGGTACTCGCGCGTCATCACGTCGGCGAGCGTGAACAGATATTCCTCTTCGGTCTTGTAGTATCGGTTCCTCAGATAGCGGGCGATCTGCCCGGGTGACGGCGAGGTGAAGAAGATCTCCTCGGCCTCAACTCCGGCGGTGGCGCGCTTCGCCTGCGCGATGTCGGCTTCGGCGGCAGGGAAATCGCGCCAGCCGACCGGTCCCGAACAGGCCGGCCGGTACTGAAACGGCGAGGCGAACTGCAGCAAAATCTGCGCCAGCTCGGGAAATTCGGACTCGCCGGTTCCGAGCGGCGTGGCACTCGGCCCCTCGAAGCCGGTCAGCCGATCCTTGACATGCACCGTATAGTCGGGCCGGCCCTGTTCGCCGTCGTTGATGATGTCGAGGCCGGCTGCGACCTGCTTTCCGACCGCTTCGGTGACCGCGCCCGCCACCGCCTCGGCGAGCGCCGCCTTCTTAGGTCCCGGCGATTTCCACTCCGCAAGCATCAATTCGACCACGGCCGGAGGGCGCGGCAGGCTGCCGGTATGGGTGGTGAGAATTCGGTCCGTGCTGGTCTTCAAGGCATTGCCCTCCCGTCCGGTATGCCGTCCTGGCGATCCGGTGTTTTCCTTGCGGCTTGAGTGCCCGATTGAAGCGACTGCCACAAGTCTTGTCGAAGATTTCAGATATTCACACGACGGTGCTGTCGTTCCACTGGCTGATTTTTGAACGGATTTGGCGTTACAGAAAGCGATGGGCACGCGCCGGCCGGCAGGCGAGCCTCCTGTTGTTCGATATCGATCATTTCAAGAGCTTCAACGACCGGTTCGGTCACGTCACCGGCGATCGCGTGCTCAAACGCATCGCCGCGATCATCATGACCACTGTGCGCGCGAACGACCTCGTCTTCCGGTTCGGCGGCGAGGAGTTCGTGGTGATCCGCGACAACATGCCGGTCGAGCCCGCGCTGGCACTCGGCGAGCGCATCCGGCGCGCGATTGCGAACAGCGGCGACGGCGCTTCTCGCGTCAGCGTCAGCGCCGGGATCGCCACCTGCGCGCAGGATGCGGCCGACTACGACGGGCTGTTCGCGACCGCCGACCGGCGCCTCTTTCAGGCCAAGGCCGCCGGCCGCAATTGCGTGATCGGCGAGCGCGTCGTGGCGGTCGAGAACGCCCCGCGTCTGCGCGAGGCGGTGTAACAATATTCAGCCTGTGGCGCGGGACTGTCGGCGCGGGACATCCTGGCGCTTGACCGGCCGCGACGAGCGGGCGAACCTTCCCCATACAAACGGACGGCAGTCGCCGGCCGATAACGATCACGGGAGGAACCACCATGCTCCACTTCAGAGGGCGAACCTTCGCGCGCGACTGCGTGTGCTGCCCCACCGGACCCTCTCTCGACCGGCGCAGCTTCCTGGCCGGCGGCGTCGCCGGACTGGGTGCCTTGGCGGCTCCCGCCGTGCTCGGCCTTTCGGGTGCTCTGGCGCAGGCCAAGCCGCATCGCATCGACGTGCACCATCACATCGTGCCGCCGGCTTGGTTCGCCACCATGGAGGTGATCGGGCGCTCCGATTTCCCCCTGAAGAATTGGTCGGTGCAGAAGACCATCGAGGACATGGACAAGGGTGGCGTCGCAACCGCGATGACCTCGCCGACCACGCCGCAGGTGACCCCGCTCGGCAAGGAAGTTGCGGTGCGCGTCGCGCGCGAGTCGAATGAATACGCCAAGAAACTGATGGCCGATCACCCGGGTCGGTTCGGCGTGTGGGCGATGCTGCCGCTGCCGCACGTCGACGAGAGCCTCAAGGAGATCGCCTACGCCTTCGACACGCTGCAGGTTGACGGCATCGGAATGATGACGAGCTATCAGGACAGGTGGCTGGGGCATCCGCACTTCGCGCCGGTCTGGGAGGAGCTCAATCGCCGCAAGGCGACGGTTTACACCCATCCGACCTCGGCCAACTGTTGCGCCAATCTCGTGCAGGGCGTGCCCGACTACGTTGTCGAGTTCGGTACCGACACAACACGCACCATTGCGAGCTTGATCCTCAGCGGCACCTCGCAGAAGTTCAAAGACATCAACTTCATCTGGTCGCATGGCGGCGGGGCGCTTACGGCGTTCGCCGAACGCTTCCAGTGGCAACTCGTGAACACGCCGCCCTACCGCGGCAAGATCAGCCTCGATACGATGAACGGGGAGTTGAAGCGCTTTTACTACGACACGGCCGCGATCTCGGGCGCGGTCACGCTGCGTGCGCTCCATGAACTCGTCGGTGCATCGCAGATCGTGTACGGCACTGATTTCCCGTATCGCACGGCTGCCGACCACAGCAAGGGCGTCACCGCCTTCTTCAAGGGCGACGACCTCAAGGCGGTCGATCGCGACAACGCGCTGCGGATCATCCCGCGGCTGAAGGGCGCATAACTTAGCGCGGCGCGACGATTCCAAGAGCGGCCCGGGACCCGGTGACGGTCCTGGGCCTTTCTGTTTTCGTCTCCGCCGCGCGCAGCCGCGCGTCAGAAATCGACCAGGTCCTTGATCGCAGCCACCGCGCTCACCGGGATCACCTTTCGCGATACGAAATCGTCCCAGTCTTTGAACCTGGCCTTGGTCCGCGCCACGATGATCGCCTGCGCGCGGTCGGCGCCGACGTGGGGCAGGCGGTCGAGTTCCTTGATCGAGGCGGTGTTCAGGTTGACCTTGGCGGTCGGCTTCGCGGGTTCCTTTTCGGCCGTCGCCTTGTGGCGCTCCAGGCACTCCCGGACGAAGTCCTGATAGACCTTGCCTTCGGTCTGCTTGGCAGTCTTCAGGCTGTTCCATTCCTCGGCGCAGAGCTTCATCACCTCCTGCTGTGTCAACGCCGCCGCCGGTCGCGGCGACGCCAGCATCGGCATCGCGATGAATGCCGCGACGATGGCCACGGTGAATCGCGCCGTCCTGCGGCATCGCGCGGTCATGGAAGGCTGAATCATCATGTTTCCACCGGCAGAACGGTAGATCGATCTTATTATTTTCATTCAGACCCGTAGAAGCATTTTTCTTGGTGCGTTCAGACACGAAGACGATAGTTGCCGGTTTTCGGACGCCTCCGATGCAATCTCCGTGCTTGTGGCGACTTGATTCGATCGGGGCTGGCAGCCCGGCGAAGGAGCAGTTATCCCGGAAAAATCGGCACTTGTTAGACGGACTTCGCGCGACGCAGCTGCGCCCAAGAGGTTGAGCGAAGGTTCAACGCGCTGCCGAGCGGCGCAAAATGCCACGTACTGGCGGCGAACTCAGGCTCGCCTAAATTCATCCGAGTCAACTCAGACCAGTTGGCTGCGGACGGCGGGACAATCATGAATGCAGCTCGCAACGCGATGGAAGAGACCATCACGCTGAAACAGGCGAAAAAGCTTGTTCAGTGCATGGCGGACGAGCAGAGCTTCCTGCTGCTCTCGCCGCCCGGCGTCGGCAAGTCCGAGATGGTGTACCAGGCGGCGAGGGAGGTCGGCATCCCGTGCCGCTCGCTGCTGGGCACGCAGATCGCGCCCGAGGACGTCAGCGGCATTCCGCGCATCATTGGCGAGCGCTCGGTGTTCTGTCCGCCGCGTCTGCTGTTGCCGGAAAATCCAGAACCGTTCTGCCTGTTCCTCGATGAACTGCCCGCCTGCGCTCCCGATGTGCAGAAGGCCTTCTACTCTCTGCTGCTGGAGCGGCGGCTGGGCGAACACACGCTGCCCGCCGGAACCTGGGTGGTCGCCGCAGGCAACCGCCAGCAGGACCGAGCCCTGGTGCGATCGATGAGTTCGGCCCTGGTCAACCGGGTCACGATCATGCATTTGCGGGTCGATACCGACGAGTGGCTGGAATGGGCGGCGCGCCACGCGATCCGCGCCGACATCCGCAACTTCATCTCCTTCATGCCCGAGGCGCTGATGCGTCCGGTGCCGAGCGAGCCGGTGCCGTTCTCCACGCCGCGCGCGTGGGCGCTGCTCTCGCGTGCGCTCGACCTGGCGGAGGCTTCCGGCATCTTGAATCGCGAGACCCGCCGCGCCCTGACGTTCGGGCGCCTCTCGGCCGAGGACGCCGCGGTGTTCTGCGCGCTCGCCGAGGAATCGATCGGGCCCATGCGGCCGATCGAGTGTTACATCGAGGATCCGACCCTGCTGCCGAGCGCCGCGGCTTCGCGCTGGTTCATTCTCGACTGCGTCAGGCAGAACGTGCGCAACGGCAAGTTCCGCGATCTGAAACCGCGCACGATCAATCGGTTCCTGCGGAGTCTTCCGACTGAAAATCAGCTGACGTTGCTGACCAACCTGGTCGAGCAGTGGGGTGCGCTCGGCGCCGATCGTGCGATGCTCGATGTCCTCAAGAAGGTGACGGCGCTATGACGTCTGCGGTACGTGCCGTCCCATCGAGCGACGAGACACTGGCGCGTATTCACAAGGGATTGCGCATGGTCTCGGTGCCGCTCCCGCACCTCGCCGGCCTTGCTGGCGCCGTTCGAGTGGACATCGACGATCGCGTCCCGACCATGGGCGTGTTCGCTTCCGGCCGGATGATCGCCAACCGGGAGTTCGTCTCGCGACTAAAGGACAACGAACTCGTCTTCGTGCTGGCGCACGAACTGCTGCATCTGGCGCTGCGCACCCACGACCGGGCGAAGGGCAGCAGCACGCTCGAATTCAACTATGCGCACGACTACATCATCAACGACATCCTGCGGGTCGAACTCGGTTTCAGCTCGATACCTGCGGGCGGGCTCGACATGGAAGGCGCGCGCGAGAAATCGGCCGAGGAGATTGTGCTGTCGTTCCGCAAGGGCGGCAAACAGATGCAATCGCAAACGCGCGTATGGGAAGGCCGGGCGGTTGCGGCGAACAAGGTGTTCCGCGGCGGCCGGTCGGGTCCGAGGAGCGGCTCTCCCGAAGCCCAGGCCAACGCCGACAGCGAGATGGCTGGCGACGTCCTCGGCGACAAGCTCGAACGCGAGTGGTTCGCCGACGACGTCGAACGTCAGGCCGAGAACGCCCGGCGCATCGAAGAACTGGCGGCCAAGGGGCTCGCCCTCGCCAAGGCGCTGGCCGCGCTGAAAGGGCGGGGCAGCCATTCCGGCGGCTCGCAACAGGTCGTGTCGGCCTTGCGTGGGCTCTATCGCACGCCCTGGCAGATGGCGTTGCAGAAGTGGCTGGAGTCGGTGGCGCCGGGCGAGCGTACTTTCGTACGCCCTTCGCGACGTGCCCAGGACCGTAGCGACGTGGTCTTGCCTGGACGCAAGCGCGAAAGCTGGATGCTGAACGTGCTGCTCGACACGAGCGGCTCGATGACCGGCGAAATCCCGCGTGCGCTCGGCGCGATCGCGGAATTTTGCGAGGCGATGGCAGTGGACACGATTCGCGTCGTCCAGTGCGATGTGGCGATCACCGCGGATGCGATCGTGACCCCCGACGAGCTTGCGACATTTCAGGTGAGTGGCTTCGGCGGCAGCGACCTGTCGCCCGCCATGCTGGCGCTCGCCGACGACGATCGCGTCACCGCGGCGGTCATCATCACGGACGGCGACATCGAGTATCCGCGCGAGGAGATGCCCTACAACGTGCTCTGGGTGCTGCCCGTGCGCGGCAGCTTTGCCCCGCCGTACGGCGTGGTTGTCAGCATGGATGGAGGGTAGCAATGAAGGCCGTGCAGGAACTCGTCAGCTATTTCGACCGGCGCGGCAAGCTGTCGGAGCGGCAGATCAGGAAGCTGCTCGATGGCGGATATCTCGCCGCGGACGCCCCCGCTAACATGGTCGATCTGTGCGACGATATCGGCGCGACCTTCTACTTCCGGGTTTCCGGCAACACCGAAGGGCCGATCTGGGGAACCGACATCTATGCCGGCGACTCGGCGCTGGCGACCGCCGCGGTGCATGCCGGGCTGGTCAAGCCCGGCGAGGCCGGGTTCATCAAGGTGACGGTGGTGCAGCCGCTGACGCAGTATCACGGCTCGGAATGCAACGGCGTCACCAGCAGCAATTTCGGCCGCTTCGGCAAGGCCTACCGGCTGTCGGCGATCAAGACGTGAACTAAGAACCGAAATAGGATCGGCGCTCTTGCTCCGTCATGGCCGGGCTTGTCCCGACCACCCACGTTTTTGTTTCGGTTCGAAAGTAAGACGTGGATGCCCGCGACAAGCGCGGGGGACGAATTGGCATAGGCCCTGCGCGCGAAAGGCGCACTGAGTTAGCGGCACCTGTATCACGCCCGTTTCGCCGCCCGGGCCACTCGTGCTGCCCGACGCTTGCGGGCCGCAGCCAGCTCCCGCCGGCGCTCGTTCCGCTTCTTGCGGCACTTGACGCACTTGCAGCCGCTCGGCGTGATGACGTTGACGAAATAATCGCGGCCGTAGTTCCAGGTGATCTCCTCGCCGGGCTTGATCGCCCTGAGCGAGCGGATGAACACCTTGCCCTTGGTCTGGTGCGCCTCGGAGTTCGGCCGGCACGAATGATTGGCGTAGCGGCCGAGGTTCTTGCGGCCCGAACCGTCGATGGTCCAGCGGCTGTTGACCTCATAGAGATAGCGGCTGCCGCGCGCCTCGAGCTTCTCGGACGTGGGGTTGTCGAGGCGCGGGCCCTTGTATTCGACGATGAGGGCCTTCTTCTTGATCGGCTCGGTGGCAAACAGCCCGAGGCCGGTCAGCGCACGGCCGATACGGAAAGATTTCTTGCGAGGCATGGGGGCGTGGGGGATTATTCCGGCTGGATTCCCGCTTCTTTGATCACTGCGGTCCAGTTCGCAAGCTGCGCCTTCACGTAGTCCTGGAATTCCTGTGGACCGCCGGGGAACAGGCCGACGCCCGCATCGGTGATGCGCTTTTGGATCGCCGGATCGGCCAGCGCCTTCTGCACCGCCTTGCCCAGTACCTCGACGATCGGGTGCGGCAGGTTGGCGGGCGCAGAGAGGCCGCACCAAGGCAGGATATCGAAACCGGGCATCACGGTCTCGTGCAGGCTCGGCACGTCCGGCATCTGCGGGACGCGGCCGTGGTTGAGCATCGCGAGGGGGCGAATCTTGCCGCTATTGACCGACGCCAGGCCGGTGTTGAGATCGGGCACCATGATCTGAATATGCCCGGCGATCAGGTCGGTGACCGCGGCCGGATTGCTACGGTAGGCGACCCGCACGATGTCGACGCCGGTGCGTTTCTTCAGCGTCTCGCCGGTGAGCTGCCCGACATTGTTGCCGTGCCCATACGACAGCTTGCCGGGATTGGCCTTCGCGTGCGCAATCAGTTCGGCCATCGTTTTCGCCGGCATCCCGGGATGGACCGCGATAAAGGACGGGAAGCTGCCGATGCGGGCAATGTGGGTGAAGTCCGTGACCGGATCGAACGGCATCGACTTGTAGAGCGCCGCGCCCGAAAAGCTCGAGCTTGCGGTCAGCATCAGCGTGTAGCCGTCGGGCTGCGCGCGCTGGACCGTGCTGCCGGCCAGGAGCCCGCCGGCGCCGACCTTGTTCTCGACCACGAACGGCTGGCCGAATTCCTGCTGCAGGTACTGGGCCACGATGCGCGCTGCCGCGTCCGAGATGCTGCCCGGCGCGAACGGATTGACGACGGTTACCGGCTTCTGCGGATAGTTGTCTGCGCGGCCGTTGCGCGGGCCGGCGAGGAGCGCGCCAATCGCAGCCGTCGCGCCGCCGGCGAACTGCCGCCGCGTCATCTTGATTCGCATGTTTCCGTCCCAGGTTTCTTGAATGTCCGATCCGCCGCCAAGCTAACGCGCCGCCCGTGGGTCGTGCAACAATGCCCGAAACGGTGGAGCAGCGACCGACGCGGAGGCAGAGATGCGTTATGAACTCTACTATTGGCCGACCATCCAGGGCCGCGGCGAATTCATCCGGCTCGCGCTCGAGGAAGCGGGCGCCGACTATGTCGACGTCGGACGCAAGCGCGGCCGTGCAGCGGTCGAGGCCCTGATCGCCCGCAAGCGTGAGAAGCATCCGCCGTTTGCTCCACCGGTGCTGAAGGCCGGGGGCCGGCTGATCGCGCAGACCGCCAACATCCTGCTCTATCTTGGCGCGCGGCACGGCCTTGCGCCCAAGGACGACATCAACCGGATGTGGGTGCACCAGCTCCAGCTCACCATCACCGACCTGGTGGTGCAGATCCACGATACTCACCACCCGGTGTCGGGCTGGCTCTACTTCGAGGAGCAGATTCCGGCCGCCAAACGCCGCACCGCCGACTTTTGGAAATACCGCGTGCCGAAATTCCTCGGTTACTTCGAGCGCATTCTCGCGTCGAGCGGCGGCCCTTATCTGCTCGGCCGCAGGCTCTGCTACGTCGACCTGAGCCTGTTTCAGATCGTCGAAGGCCTGCGCTACGGCTTCCCCAAACGCATGAAGCGCTTCGAGAAGAAAGTCCCGCGCCTCATCGCGCTGCACGACCGGGTGGCGAAGCGGCCGCGGATCGCGGCCTATCTCGCGTCCGAACGCCGCATCCCGTTCAGCCAGTGGGGCATCTACCGCTATTTCAAGCAACTCGACGGTTGAGCGTGCCCGCGTCGTCAGCCGTGCGCGCTGAGCACCTTGCCGCCGGCGGTGACCGGCTTGGCGGAAATCAGGATGAAGGCGATCACGCACGGCTCGGTGCCGTTGTTGATCCAGTTGTGGATGGTGCCGCGCTGCACCAGCACGTCGCCGGCCTTGAGTTGGACATTGACGCCGTCGTCGAGCTCCATGTCGATCTCGCCCGACATCACCACCGCGTAGTCGATCGAATCGGTGCGGTGGTTGCGCGGGGTCACGCCCGGGCCGAAGCTGACCACGCGGAACACCGAGCCGTTGTCGAGGGTGGTGCCGGTCTGGCGGCGCGAGGCGTCGTCGCTGCCTTCGTTGTTTACCGGGAAGCCCTGCGTCGTCCAGATCACGGACATCTGGGCGCCAGGCCGTCCGGACACGACGTTGGTGGTGACCTCGTCGAAAGCTGACGATAGCGAGGCCGGAGGCATCGTGGCCGGTGACGACGCGGCGAACTTTCAGCGACATGGCAGGGCTCCGTGCGGCAAGGGGGCGCGATCATTCGCGCATGGCGCAATCAATTGCAATGCCGTCAGGTCGCATTGCAAGATGGGCCGGAGCGGGCGATGGATATCGCCGCGCAACCCACGGACCGGGCGGAGGTCTGTTGCGCAGGGATCAAAATAACAACCGCCCGCGGGAGGTATCGATGATGGTTCGTACAGTGCTGGCTTTGCTCGTCGTCGCGCTCGCCGCGGTCGCGGCGCGGGCGCAGGATTGGCCGGCAAAACCCGTGCGCATCGTCACCGGCTTCGCGGCGGGCGGCATCGGCGACCTCGGCGCGCGGCTGCTGGCCGATCACATCACCCGCACCACCGGACAGCAGGCCATCGTCGAAAACCGCACCGGCGCCGCCGGCACGATCGGCATGGACGCCGTCGCCAAGGCCGCGCCCGACGGCACGACGCTCGGCCTCGCGCTTAACGGCAACCTGGTGATCAATCCGTTCATCCAAAAGCAGATGCCGTTTGACGCGCAGAAGGATCTGATCCCGGTCGCCGCGATCGGCGAGGCGCCGCAGATGATCGCGATCAACGCCGAGGTGTCGGCCAAGACCTTCCGCGAATTCCAGGCGCTCGCCAAAGCCAAGCCCGGCAGCTTTGCGTACGGCTCGGCCGGGCCCGGCTCGCTGCCGCACCTGTCGGCGGCCGAGTTCGCCCGCGCGGCCGGGATCGAGATGACGCACGTGCCCTATCGCGGCAACGCGCCGGCGATGACCGACCTGATCACCGGCCGCATCCAGCTCATTTCGAGTTCGATCGGAACGTTCCGGCCTGCGCTCGATGCTGGGAAAATCCGCCTCCTGCTTACGGCCACGAAGGAGCGCCTGCCGTATCTGCCGGAGCTTCCGACCTCGGCCGAGGCGGGCCTGCCGGGCTATCTCATGAGCGTGTGGATCGGCGTGGTGGCGCCCGCCGGCACGCCCGCCCCGGTGGTCGAGCGCGTTCATACGCTGGTGCAGGGCATGCTCAAGGACGAAACCGCGAAGAAGCGCATGGCGGACGCCGGCCTCGACGTGATGACGATGAGCCAGCTCGAGTTCGCGGCCTTCGTGAAGTCGGAATACGCGAGGTGGGAGCAGATCGTGAAGCACGTGGGTATCGAGCCGCAGTAGCGGGTGCGCAATGGGCGGCGGATTGCAGGCTTGAGAGAGGTTCGCATGCTCAAGTTCTTGTTGGCTTGCATGGCTGCGCTGATCGCAATGGTGCAGCCCGCCTTCGCGAACGACCGCGTCGGCCGGCTCGAATCGGTCCATAGCGGCAAGTGCCTGGACGTGTTGGGGGCTTCGAAGGAATCGGCGGCGCCGGTCATCCAATATGCCTGCTCGGGCGACGACAATCAGAAATGGACCATCAGGAACCGGGGCAACGGCGTGCACGACATCATCGCCGTACATAGCGGCATGTGCATGGACGTCACCGGCGCGTCGATGGAGGACTCGGAGGCGATCATTCAATTTCCCTGCAACGGGCAGGCGAACCAGGGCTTCCGCATCGTCGAAACGGACGGGCGAGCAACGATCATCAACGACCAGTCGCTGAAGTGCCTGGACATCGAAGGCGGCGTCACGACCGACGCGGCGAGGCTTATCCAGTTCGCCTGCTCCGGCCAGCCCAATCAGCAGTTTCGATTGCGGTAGAGTCTTCGAGCGGCCGCGAGGCTGTAGGGCGCAGTAGCGTCGCGTATTGCGCCATCGTCTTTGCCATCTTGGCGCACTACAGGGCGGCGGGCACACATCGTCGTCTCGCGAGCCATCGCCCCGAGCTTTCCTCCGCGTTGCCCTCGCCTGCGACAGGCGAGGGGGATGGCGCGCCGCGCGGCGCAACCAGTTTCGTCTGTGCACGCGTCCGCAGTTGCCTGCGAACCCGTGGCGCCGCTCGGCGCGCCACCCGGATGGCTTTCGCCCTCCGGGCTCACTTGCGGCGATCGCCGGCTCCTCCCGTGAGGAGACGACTCGGCGTCGGGCCGCGCTTCGCAGGAGGCATTCGCGCCTCCCTGTCAGCGAGCTCCTCGCGGCCGGCTCGTAGTGGCCAGGCGGGCGGAGCCCCGACGCCGCCCGGGAGCGCGGCTGCGTGGCCGCGCGCGCGGGCGCCGCACAGCCGATGGCGGGATTTCCCCGGCCCTCGGCCCCGGAAGTCGAGACGCCGCATCTCCGGCGTCCGCTCTTCCGGCTGTCCCACTTGCACGACGCCTCATGAAGCGCCCCTCGCCGGACAGGTGAGTGGAATTTAGTCCTAGGAAATTGGAAATGTCAAGAGGTTGGCGAACTAATTGCCCTCATGGTGAGAAGCGCGGCGTTGCCGCGCGTGTCGAACCACGCAGGCCACAGTCCGCAAGTCCGGCCATGACGAAGCGGATAGGTCAGCGTGCGACCGGCAGCAGCTTGAAGGAATTCAGGAAGCGCTGCGCCGATGGATCGGAGGCGATGTCCGGGCCGCCGGTGACATTGAACGCGATGGCACGGTTTCCGATGACGACCACCCGCATGATGGAGACGAAGGCATCTTCCATCTCGTGCACGATCTCGATTGCGGGAAAGCCGTCCATCGTGAACAAGCTTTCGCGCGCGATCCTGCTCTTGAGGTTCTTCGCGGCCTTACGTTGCTGGCTGGCAATTTCAGCGAGCGTGACATCGCGCCGGAAGGTGACATGATCCACGCCGAACATCATGCCGACAAACAAGAACTCGAAAAAGACGGACCTTGCGTCCGCGTCCTGCTCTTCCTCGATCTCGGGTTCGCCCGGCAGTTCCACTTCGAAGCCGAGGTCCTCGCGCCGGTAAGGCTTCCAAATGTCGACCTTGTGCCAATCGATTTGAGCCATCGCGGGCAGTGCTCCGGTCACTGCGGCGGCGGTGAATGCCGACAGACATGCGCGCCGCGAGAGGTGGTCGCGGCGACGACTTTCATGACTTGGACAATGAGTTCGGGGCATGCACGGTATCCGTGCTTGGGATTGTAACATCAACCTTGAGTATGATAAACAGATAAGTGCTGCGCGGCTGTTCCGGATTCCGCGTCTTTCGACCGCGGATGCTTGATACTATACGTATAGTTGTATATAAGGATGTCCGATGAAGCCGCTCGTCTGGGTGGGATCGAGCCGGGCGGATTTGCGCGCTATGCCGCAGCAGGTCCGCAGGGACATCGGGCAGGCGCTCTATACGGCGCAGCAAGGCGAGACCGATCCGGCAGCGAAGCCTTTGAGAGGATTTGGCGGCGCACGCGTGATGGAAATCGTCGAACGCTATCGCGGCGACGCGTATCGGGCGGTCTATACGGCGCACTTCGCCGACGCGATCTATGTCCTGCACGTTTTCCAGAAGAAATCGACGCGTGGAATCGCAACGCCGAAGCCGGATATGGACCTGATCAAGCAGCGGCTTGCCGAGGCGGAACGGCGGCAGCGAGAGAGGCGAAACTGATATGGCCAGGAAGACAAAAATCGGTACGCAGAAGGGCAGCGGCAATGTCTTTGCCGATCTCGGCCTGCCGAACCCGGAGCAGGAGCTGCTCAAGGCACGGCTGACCCTGCAAATCTACCGGATCGTCAAGGCGCGCGGACTGACACAGTCGCAGGCCGGCGAGGTGCTCGGCATCAAGCAGCCGCATGTCTCGGCGCTGATGCGCAACCGCGCCGGTAATTTTTCGGTCGGGCGGCTGATCGAGTTTCTGACCGCGCTCGGGCAGGATGTGCAGATCACGGTGAAGCCTACGCGCAAGGCGCAAGGCGAGATGTCGGTGGTGGCGCGGTGAAGCGCCGTAGGCGCAATAGCGGAGCGTATTGCGCCGGTCTTGTATCGCCATAGACATGGCGGATTACGCGTCGCTAATCCGCCCTTGTAATAGCGAAACCGACTATCGTCTGTGCGTTCCGAAAGGAATGCTCTGCCGCGGATGGCTGTCCGCGGCAGAGCGGCTGGCGATCGGATCGAATCCACCCTGAGCAGTTTGTGGCTGCCCCGTAGCGTGATCGTCGTCAGCACCTTCATCGGACCCGGATGGTTGCCGGAACAACCTGGTTCGCTTCACAAGGCAGGGTCGACGAAGATGACAAAGATTAGCACGGCGGTGGCCGGTATCGATACGGCCAAGGGCAAGCTCGACGTTGCGGTTCATGGTCGGACCGAGCGCTGGCAGGTGGAGAATGCGTTGCCTGGCTGGCGACGCTTGCGGTCAGAGTTGAGCAAGGCCGGCGTGTCGCGTGTGGGGATCGAGGCGAGCGGCGGCTATGAGCGAGGCGTGGTCAAGCACCTGCAGGGTCATGGCTTCGTCGTTCTGGTGCTGCAGCCGATCCAGGTTCGCGCTTATGCGCGCCTGCACCTGCGCCGCGCCAAGAACGACGCACTCGATGCGGTCCTCATCGCAGCCTGCACCGCCGCGATCGAGGGGCCGCGGATCGAGCCCGATGTGCGGCTGGCCGCGCTGGCCGACCATCTGACCTTCGTGGAGCAGATCGAAGAGGATATCGCGCGTCTCAAGACCCGGCTCGAGCATGTCGACGACGGCCGCATCCGGAAGATCGTCATCGCCGACATCGCCCACCTGAAAGCGCGCCGGAGCGCGGAACTGCTCAGGATCGTCGGAAGGCTGCGCGATCATGGCGATCTTGCCCGCCGGCTCGATCTCGTGCTCAGCGTGCCCGGCATCGGCGAACGCACCGCGCTCGCCATTGTTATCCGAATGCCCGAACTCGGCCGCATCAGCCGCGAGCAGGCGGCAGCGCTGGCAGGGCTCGCTCCCTTCGACGATGACAGCGGAAAGTACAAAGGCCAGCGGCATATCGCCGGTGGACGGGGACGCCTGCGCCGCTCCCTCTACGCCGCAGCGCTGCCGGCCGCGTTCCGCTGGAACAAGATGCTGATCGACCTCTATGCTCGACTCACCGCAAGAGGAAAGGCGCACAACGCAGCTCTTGTCGCTTGCGCCAGGAAGCTCTTGATCTACGCCAACACCATCGTCGCGCGCGGTACCCCATGGGTTGATAAACCCGCTACGACTTAATGGTTGCTACGGGCTCTAAGGCGACCGGCCACCGGCTCAAGATCAGCTTCGAGCCGGTGAAGCCGAGGCAGGCGGGCAAAGCGAGGTCGTCGTAGCCCGCATGGAGCGCAGCGAGTGCGGGATGTCTGGTGAAGTGGCGAATGGTCCCGGATTTCGCTTCGTTCCATCCGGGCTACTTTCAAAGAAAGCGATGAATGTTCCAAGAAGGACGATTGGTGCGGACAAGGTCGCGCTCAGCTAGGCAAATTTCGTCGTCTGAGTTCATCGAGCAAAACCAAAGCTCTACCGAGTTGCCAATTCTTGTTATGCGAGCATTCAAATGACAATTCGTAGCTTGGCCGTCCAGATAGCAGTTCTTAGGATGAATTTTTCCGTATCCTTGATCAATGCGCTTAGATAGAGCATCCCTGCAGCGTCCGATGTACACAATCGCGTTGTTGACGACGTACGCATATATACCTTTCATTCCTCCAAACGTGTGATTTGCCAGACGGAGGGTCGAATATGTGTCGTCGCCGTATGGATTGAGGAACCGCTTGTAGGATTGATTGCCGGACAATTTGAGATCAAGCAAGAACTGACCCAATGGCCTGTCCCGAGAATCAGAATAGTGACTTAGAATATCTGCGCCAAATTTTGAGTATCTCGGATGTTCAAGCGTCTGGCCCAAGGTCTTGTTGTTTTTCAAAGAGAACACGTTGTTGTGCGCCCCTTCAATGAAGGTAAGCGCCACTGGCTCGAAGCCGTAGAAATTCTGAAGTTCTCCTGATAGATGCATGACGTCCGTGCCAGTTGTTCAAGCTATCGGAATTCTTACGCCGCTGCCACAGGGTCTCCCATGAACGCCCCCCTCACGTCCCATCCCGTCCCGCCGTACCGGCACACGCCGCTGTTCCCGCTCGGCAAGGACACCGCGCCTTACCGCAAGATCGCCGTACCGGGCGCAGCCAACGGCGGCGTTCGGGTCGAAAAGATCATGGGCCGCGACGTGCTGGTGGTCGAGCGCGAGGCGCTGCGCGCGCTCGCCGAGGCGGCGTTCACTGACATCAATCATCTGCTGCGCCCCGCGCATCTGGCGTCGCTGAAGAAAATCGTCGAGGATCCGGAGGCCTCCGACAACGACAAGTTCGTCGCCTACGATTTTCTCAAGAACGCCAACATCGCGGCGGGCGGAATTCTGCCGATGTGCCAGGATACCGGCACCGCCATCATCATGGGCAAGAAGGGCCGGCTGGTTTTCACCGACGGCGAGGATGCGTACAGCGACGAGGCGGCGCTCGCCGAGGGCGCGCGCGACGCCTATCTGAAACGCAACCTGCGTTATTCGCAACTCGCGCCGATCTCGATGTTCGAGGAGAAGAACACCCGCAACAACATGCCGGCGCAGGTCGAGATCTACGCCGAGGGTGAGGACGCCTACAAGCTCCTGTTCATTGCCAAGGGCGGCGGCTCGGCCAACAAGGCGTTCCTGTTCCAGGCGACGCCGTCGATCCTCACCCACGACCGCATGGTCGCATTCCTGAAGGAGAAGATTTTGACGCTCGGCACCGCCGCGTGCCCGCCCTATCACCTCGCGATCGTGATCGGCGGCACCTCGGCCGAGCTGACGATGAAGACCGTCAAGCTCGCCTCGACCAAGTATCTCGACAACCTGCCGACGCAGGGCAGCGAGGACGGCCACGCCTTCCGCGATCTCGCGATGGAGCAGGAGGTGCTCAAGCTCACGCAGTCGCTGGGCGTCGGCGCGCAGTTCGGCGGCAAGTATTTCTGCCACGACGTGCGCGTCATTCGGCTGCCGCGCCATGGCGCTTCGCTGCCGATCGGCTTGGGCGTGTCGTGCTCGGCCGACCGGCAGGCGGTGGGCAAGATCACGAAGGACGGCGTGTTCCTGGAGGAGCTCGAGCACAACCCGGCGAAGTATCTGCCAGAGATCGACGAGTCGAAGCTCGGCGGCGAGGTGGTGAAGATCGACCTCAACCGGCCGATGGCGGAGATCAAGGCGCAGCTCACCAAGTATCCGATCAAGACGCGGCTCTCGCTGTCCGGCCCGATGATCGTGGCGCGCGACATTGCGCACGCCAAGCTGCGCGAGCGGCTGGAGAAAGGGCAGGGGTTGCCCGCCTATTTCAAGGACCATCCGGTGTATTACGCCGGCCCGGCGAAGACGCCGGAGGGCTACGCGTCGGGTGCGTTCGGACCGACCACGGCAGGGCGCATGGATTCGTTCGTGCACGACTTCCAGGCCGAAGGCGGCTCGATGGTGATGCTCGCCAAGGGCAACCGTTCGCCGGCGGTGCGCGATGCCTGCGCCAAGCACGGCGGCTTCTATCTCGCCTCGATCGGCGGCGCGGCCGCGAACCTCGCCGAGCACTGCATCAAGAAGGTCGAGACGGTGGAATATCCCGAGCTCGGCATGGAGGCGATCTGGCGCATCGAGGTCGAGAACTTCCCGGCCTTCATCGTGATCGACGACAAGGGCAACGACTTCTTCAAGGAACTGAACCTGGGCTGATTGACGAAAGAGTGCGCGCCTCGGTCACCGCGGAATGCGGTACTCGGTCGGCCGGCCATTCTCAGGTCCGTCGAACATCACCAGCACGCGGTAGCTGTCCGGCTTCTCCTCCAGCACCAGCAAGGTCTCGGCCTTGGCGTCGGCCGGCAGCTTGCCAAGCGTCGCGAGCTTGGTCAGGGTCTGCGATGTCTCCTCCCAGTGGAACACCGCGGGCGCGACCGGTTGTTCGTTGACCGGACCGGACAACACGAGGAGCCCGTTCGTCACCGTCGCGAGATCGCGAACGCCCGCATTTCGGCCAAGCGCGAGAGCATGTACGCGCGGCTGCGGATCGGCATCACCGAATATGCCGTCGATTGCAGCACTCAGCATGAATCCCTTGCCGTCGATCGACGGGCCGCGCAGGCCGAAGAACAGCCGCTGCCGGTAAACCGCGAGGCCTTCGATATTCACGCCGCCGTCGTCGAGCGGCTTGTTGTAGAAGGCTCCGACCTCCGGGGCTTTCGCGATGATGGTGCGAAGCTTGCCGGAGCGCTCGACGCCAACGACTTCGTCTTCGGACGGCTCGAAACTGGGCTTGCCGGTTTTTGGGTCCACCTTGAAGCGGAACACCGCGTAGCTTGCGTCGTTCGCCCTGTCGCCGTGCCGGCTGCGGCCATGCGAGCCGGTCACGTAGAAGGAACTGTCTGCGGCATCGAAGGCGACACCTTCGGCGTCGGGTTCGCCGTCTCCGTCGAACAGGCGGATCGGTTTGCCTGGGACAATGGTGTTCCCGTCGTCGACCGAGAAGAACTGCATGTATTTCTTCTCGTCGTTGACGATAAGGCAGGATTGCAACGGTGGTGTTGTGTTCGCGCAGGCTGCTCCGCTCAGGTTCGTGCGCGCGTCTTTGCTCTTGAAGTTCGAATCAACCTGCCAGCGCATCACCGGGACCACGACCGGGGGCTCCGCGACCGCCGCTTTCGCAGAGAGGCCCACGAGCACGCAACCGAGCAGGAATGCCATTCGGCGGACGGGAAGCGACATCGGCGCGATCAACGAGTGCGGCATGGCATGTCTCCCATCAGGGGCTGCGGTCGCCGTTTCGCAAAGGTGACCGTGCACGTTTATGTACCGCAAAATGGGGGCGCAGACGATTGTTCTCAAAGCATGCTACAACCTGTGCTTGAGTGACATCCGAAGGGAGTTTATTGGCGCGGCGCGTTCGCCCCAAGATCGGGGCGAATGGATTCGTTCGTGCACGATTTCGACGCGAATGCGGTTCGATGGTGATGTTCGCCAAAGGCAAACCGCTCGCCGGCGCGGCCGCCAACCTGCCGAACACTGCATCAAGAAAGTCGAGACGGTGGAATACCCCGAGCTCGGCATGGAGGCGATCTGACGGATCGAGGTCGAGGATTTCCCGGCCTTCATCGTGATCGACGACAAGGGCAACCACTTCTTCAAGGAACTGAATTTGGGCTGAGCCTGCTCGGAACCGGTGAGGAGGGTTGGCCGTCACGGCCGCTCGTGTTGCGGCCATCCGCATCTTCCTGTTCAATTGGACGAAAGACTTGGACGGGCGGACGAGCCCGGCCATGACGGTTGCAGGGAGCGTCCGATGATCCTTTTGAAAGCTGCCGCGCTTGTTGCCGGGATCATGCTGCCGATGTGCTCCGCCGGCGCTCAGACCAGGTCCGAGCTTCCCGCGCTGCCGGAGCTGAAATTCACCGAGATCGCCGGCCCCGCGCGCGACAAGTATCTGGGCGACCGCTGGAGCTACATGGAAGCCGGCCGCCCCGACGCGCCGCCGGTGGTGCTGCTGCACGGTGTCGGCGCCAACTCGATGCACTGGCGCTTCCAGCTCGCCGGACTGTCGGACCGCTTCCGCGTCATCGCCTGGAACGCGCCTGGCTACGTTCTGACCGACGCCTTCAAGACCGAGATGCCGGACTGCAAGGATTTCGGCGACTCGCTCGCCGACTTCCTCGCCGCGCTCAAGCTCGATCGCGTTTACGTCGTGGGCAATTCGTTCGGCAGCCGGGTGGCGCAGTGCTTTGCCGTGCACCATCCGGGCCGCGTCATCAAGATGGCGCTGACCGGCGTCGGCACCGGCACGCGCGATATGCCGGAGGCCGACAAGGCCAAGATCATCGCGACCCGCGAGGCGCAGATCGCCAAGGGCGGCTACAATTTCGGCGCCCGCGTCGCCGCGCTGCTCGGCTCCAAGGCGCCGCCCGAGACCGCGCCGTTGGTGCAGGATGTGCTGCGCGCCACCAATCCGCGCGGCTTCATGCACGGTGTCAAGCTCGGTCTCGCCAACGGCTACACCCCCGACGAAGTGGCCCCCAAGCTCGACTTCCCGGTGCTGCTGATCTCCGGCCGCGAGGACCGGGTCAATCCGATCGACCGGCACGCCGCGGTCCTCATCAAGGTGCTCAAGCAGGGCAAGCTCGAAATCCTCGAAGGCTTCGGTCACCTGCCGGAGGTCGAGACGCCCGATACCGTCAACAAGCTGCTGCGCGACTTCTTCGCGAACTGATATCAAGCAAGAACAAGGAGGCTTCCATGCCGAACATCAAAGTCACCGACATGGCCTATTCGCGCCTGAAGGCGCCCGACCTCGACGTGATGGAGGAATTTCTCACGCGCTTCGGCATGACGCGATCCGAGCGCACGCCGACCGCGCTCTACATGCGCGGCACCGATCCGGCGCACCATCTCCATGTCACCGAGAAGGGCGAGCCGAAATACGTCGGCTTTGCCTATTACGCGCAAAGCGAGGACGACCTCAAGCGCATCGCCAAGGCGCCGGGCGCCTCCGGCATCGAGCATCTCGACGAGCCGGGCGGCGGCATGCGCGTGCGGCTGACCGAGCCTAACGGTTACCAGATCGAGATCGTGCACGGGATCGCCACCGTGCCGGCCGTTCCGGTCAAGCGCCAGCCGCTGAACTCAGGCCCCGAACCGCTGGCGCGTTCGGGCGAACTGATGCGGCTGCCGAAAGGGCCGTCGCAGGTGAAGCGGGTCGCGCACGGCGTGATGATGACGCCGAAGTTCGAGGAAACCATCCGCTGGTTCCGCGAGACGCTGGGCTTCATCTGTTCGGACGACGTCTATGCGGGTGAACAGAACAACCTGATCGGCTCGTTCAACCGCTGCGACCGTGGCGACACCTATGTCGACCATCATGTCTTCTTCTGCCTGCGGCACGAGAAGACTGGCATCAACCATGTCTCGTTCGAAGTGCAGGACATCGACGACGTCGCGATGGGCCACCACCATCTCAACCAGTTCGGCAAGTACGAGCATGTCTGGGGGATTGGCCGCCACGTGCTCGGCAGCCAGGTATACGACTACTGGTCCGATCCGTGGGGCCGTGTGCACGAGCACTGGGCCGACAGCGACCGGCTCAATATCAAGAACGGCTCGAACCTGGTGTCGGTCGAGGAAGCGCTCGTTTCGCAATGGGGCGAGCCGCCGTCGGAGAAGTTCATCAACACCGCCAGCCCGTAGGTATTCGAGCGATCGAAGTCGTCAGGCGGCCTTCGCCAGCAGGGCGAGGCCGCTCACGATCAGCGCTCCGCTGACCGCGCGCCTGAACGCCAGGTCGCTCAGCCCGGTGTGAACGCGGGTGCCGATCAAGATGCCCAGGAGCATCAGCGGCAATCCCGCGGCCGCGATGGCGAGCACCTCCCGGGTGTATTCGCCGACCACCCAATAACCGGCGCCACGGACCATCACCAGCGCCAGAAGGATCGCACTCATGGTGGCGCGGAACTGTTCCTTGCCGAGCCGCAGCGCGTCGAGATAGGCCGCGAAGAACAGACTCGCCATCGTTCCGAAGGTGGTGCCGACAATGCCGCCGGTCAGGCCGACGGCGGGACCCGCGCGGGCCGGCATGCTCCATTGCACCGGCGGCCGGTAGGTCGCCCACAGCGAATAGCCACCGTAGATCAGGACGAGGACGCCGAGACCCGTCGCGAGCGGTGGTCGAATTCGAGCGCATTGAACAAATAGAGCCCGATCACAACGCCAACGAGGCACGCCGGCGCCAAGCGCAGGATGTGCATCCAGGCGACGTGACTACGGTCCTGGCCGAACAGCGTAACGCTGGCGGCGAGTCCCACCAGCGTCCAGGCCGGGATCAGGACTTTCAGCGGGATGACAAGTCCAAGTAGCGGCATGGCGGCTGCTGCGCCGAAGCCGGTCGAGCCCCGTAGCGCGTAGCACAGCACCATCACGATGCAGCAGAACGCGATCGTCGAATGCGGAGAGTGAAAGGATCGCAGTGGCCCCCGTTGACGATTGTGCCAGCGACCTTGGTGGGCACCCTCTCCCAATGGGAGAGGGTGCCCAACCTGCGCAAGCCCCCAGAGCGTCGATTGCTCGCAGATTATCGGGCGGGCAGCACCGCGACCGCCTCGATCTCGATCAGGGCGCCTTCGCGCGCGAGCCGCGACATCTCGACCGTGGTGCTGACCGGCGGCGCCGCCATGTTCAGATACTTGTCGCGGATCGGACGCAGCAGCGGAAGCTGCGTGCGGATGTCGGTGAGATAGGTGTTGGTCTTGACGATATTCTCGAGCTTGCCGCCGACCGCTTCGAGCGCGGCCTTGATGTTCTCGTAGACCAGCGTCGCCTGCGCGTTGAAGTCGGCGCCCTGCTTGCCGGATGCATCGTGGCCGAGCTGGCCGGCGATGTAGATGACGCGGCCCGGACCGGTCACCTCCACCACATGGCTGTAGCCGCGCGGGGCCGCGATGGTGGACGGGCTGAGGAAACGCAGCGCGGGCGTGGTCTGCGCATCGGCGGTCAGAAGCAGGCTTGTGGACGACAGCGCGGTGCCGATCAGGACGGCCGAAAGCAGACGGGACATGGGGCTCTCCAGCGGTTACGGGCGGCTGCGGTGCCGCATCCGAAACCGATGATAGCCGGATTGGCGCTCCAAAGGTCCGTCGCCGCGCGCGGGCCGGACCTGCGGCGGGGCGCTTGCGGCGGGCTTGCGCCGGCGTGATAGTGAGCGACTCGGGAGGTACCGCCATGATCACGACGCTCGTGCAGTTTGAGCTTCCGTCGCCGATATCGCTCGCCGAGGCTACACGGCGCTTCGAATCGAGCGCGCCGAAGTACCAAAATCTTCAGGGCCTTATCCGCAAGTACTACATCCGTTCGGAAGACGGCCGTGTCGCCGGTGGCATCTATCTCTGGGAAACGCGGGCGGCCGCGGAGCGTGTCTACAGCGGCGAATGGCGCGAGCGGGTGGAAAAGCTTTACGGCGCCAAACCCTCGATCACCTGGTTCGACAGTCCGGTGGTCGTCGACAATCTGGCCGGCGGATCGATCACCAAAGCGGCGTAACGACGCCAGCACACAGCAAGGCAGAGAGTATGCAGAACGACAATACGATGAGCCGAAGTCCCGTGATAGCTGCCGCCGCAGGCAGCGCGGCCCTCGCCCAACCCTCGGGCGGGCGCGCCAAGGGACCGCTGGTCTGGCTCGACATGGACCAGCAGGCGCTCGACGACGCCTACGATCAGCAGGTCTACGCACCCAATCGCGACCAGGTCGGCAAGCGCCGCATCGCCAACAGCGACAAGGTGCGCGCCATCATCGGCGCGCCGGAACGCGTCGCCTACGGACCGACCGAGATCGAGAAGGCCGACATCTACCGCACGCGCGCGCGCCAACGCGCCGGTCAACGTCTTCATCCATGGCGGCGCCTGGCGCGCCAACCGCGCCGCCGACTACGCGTTCCTGGCGGAGCCGTTCGTCAATGCGGGCGCGCATTACGTCGTCCTCGACTTCATCAACGTCGACGAAGCGGGCGGCAGCCTGTTTCCGATGGTCGAACAGGTGCGGCGCGCGGTGGGCTGGGTCTATCGCAACGCCAAGACGTTCGGCGGCGATCCCGAGCGGATCTATCTGTCGTCGCATTCGTCCGGCTCGCACCTCTGCGGCTGCGTGCTGACGCACGACTGGCGCAAGGAGGGTCTGCCGGTCGACATCGTCAAGGGCGCGGTGCTCGGCAGCGGCATGTACGACCTCAAGCCGGTGCGGCTCTCGAAGCGCTCGAAATACGTCAACTTCACCGACGAGATGGAGCAGGCGCTGAGCGCGCAGCGCCACATCGACAAGCTCAACGCGCCCGGTCGTGCTCGCCTACGGCACCTACGAGACGCCGGAATTCCAGCGCCAGTCGCGCGATTTCGTCGCCGCCGTGAAGGCGGCCGGCAAGCCGGCGGAGCTGCTGGTCGGCGAAGGCTACAACCACTTCGAGATGCTGGAGACGCTGGCGAACCCGTACGGCCTGCTCGGCCGCGCGGCGTTCGCGCAGATGGGATTCAAGACGGAATCTGATCATCGAAGGGAGGACGCCATGCGAACGACGATCACCGGGTTCGACATTAAGCCGCCGTGCGGTCGTCGCCGGCGTGGCAGCCTCGTCGGTCGCGGGCCTGGTGGTGCGGCGCTGGCGCAGCAGCCGGCTCCGCAACCGCCCGCGCCGCCGCGGGTCAAGGGACCGCCGGTCTGGCTCGATCTCGACCAGAAGGAACTCGACGACGCCTACGACCAGTCGGAGTATGCGCCGAATACCCGCACGGTATTGCAACGCACCGACCCGCAACAGCGAACTGGTGCGCGAACGGCTCGGCGCTCCCAAGCGATTTGCCTACGGCCCGACGCCGATCGAGGCGCTCGATGTCTTCACCACCAAGACGCCGAACGCGCCCGTTCACGTCTTCATCCATGGCGGCGCCTGGCGTGCCGGCTTCGCCAAGGACTACCACTATCCGGCCGAGATGTTCGTCAATGCCGGCGCGAATTTCGTGGTGCCGGACTTCGTCAACGTCACCGAGAACGGCGGCGATCTGCTCGGCATGGCCGACCAGGTGCGGCGCTCGGTGGCCTGGGCCTACAAGAACGCCAGGAGCTTCGGCGGCGATCCCGACCGCTTCTACATCAGCGGTCATTCTTCCGGCGGCCACTGGGCGGCGTGCTGCTCACCACCGACTGGCAGAAGGACTTCGGCCTGCCGCCCAACGTTCATCAAGGGCGGTGTCGCGGCGAGCGGCATGTTCGATCTGAAGCCGGTGCGGCTCTCGGCGCGTTCGAGCTACGTGAAGCTTCACCGACGAAGCCGAGCACCAGCTCAGCGCGCAGCGTCATCTCGACAAGCTCGTCGCGCCGGTCGCGCTGGTTTACGGCACCATGGAGACGCCGGAGTTCCAGCGTCAGTCGCGCGACTTCGCGACCGCCGTAAAGGCGACCGGCAAGCCGGTCGTCGCTGTCGATCATGGAGGGCTACAACCACTTCGAGGTGATGGAGCAGCTTGGCAATCCCTACAGCCTGTTCGGCCGCGCGGTGCTCGAACAGATGCGGCTCGTTCCGGCCTGAGCCTGCGTGACGGACGCCGGGCGGAAGTCCCGGAATGACGGACGCCGACCGCGCTGTCAGCTGGCGAGCGCTGGTATGATGTTCTGTTGACATCATCATACCCGGATGGTTGCCTTTTCCGCTCGCACAACGGGGGAGGGGGCGGTGACGTCAGGTCGGCGTTCGCTGGAATTCTGGTTGGTGATTGCTGCTCGCCTCACCGCACCGTGCCCGCGCCGAGACGCCCGAGGAGTGGATCAAGCTCGGCACCCGCATTCATGGCGGCTTCGGCCCACTTATCCCGATCGGCATCCGCATCGGCCTCGATTCGCTGACGCGTCTCAAGGCCGAACCGCGCACCGTGGCGGTGACCTTCTACAGCGGCGAGAAGGCGCCGTGCCCCTGCATCGCGGACGGCGTGATGATCGCGACGCAGGCAAGTCCCGGCCAGGGAACCCTGCAGGTCATGGCTGAGAAGGCGCCAGCCGGAGTGTTCGCTGCGATCGTCATGCGGGAACGTAAGGGCAGCGCGGGCGTGCGGTACACCGTCAAGGACGAATGGCAGCCGAAGATCCTGGAGTGGATGCAAGACGCTCGACCCTATGGGCCGCTATCAGGCGGTCATGGCGGCCGACGGCCTGTTCGAGGTGACACCAGCCCCGGCGCAGCAATAAATTGGGAGTTAGGTGCGCGGACCCCCGGCGACACGAATTAGCCTACTGTCGCAGGCTGCAACAATCCCGATAGTCCAGGAATCTCGTGCCCGCATCGGTCGCGAACGGACCGATAAGACGGTGTGATAATACCTATTACCGTTCGTTTCATGCGACAAATGGTGCTTTGTGCACTAGTTATACGCAACATTGCGAATTTGTAATTTTCTGTCGGGCGTAGATTTGATACTCTATAAATGCCTAATCATGGGCGTTTCCTCCCTTTACTTGGCCCCGCTCCGGCGGGGTTTCTCTTTGGTCGGACAATGGATCGCGCCGTTGCTGGTCGATCGTCGGCCGTTCCGGACTTCAATCCTTGGTAGCCAGGATCGCGGCAAGCGCGGCGTCGCTCTTCTGCGTCGATGTTCGTCGATCTGGCTGCGACACCATTGATAGGCCGCCTCGAACACCTCGAAATGGTGATCGAAATCCATGAAGTTCGCGCCCGGGAACGGCGGCACCGCCAGCACCAGGTCGAGCGGTCCGACCGGCAGCAGTTCCGGGTTCTGGTGCATCACCAGGCAGCGCTGCAGCACGCTGATCGGATTGGGGATCGCGCGGCAGTTTCCGCCGGCCTGACGGGCGTGAGCATGTGGCGGAGCAACTGCCAGCGTCCCGGTATGGCCGTGTAGTCCACCTCGAAGCGCTGCTGCACGTCGCGCACCCCGAAGTGCACGACCAGGTTCGGGCCGGTCTTGAGCGACTTCATCGAGCGCAGCGGGATGTTGTCGACCACCCCGCCGTCGACCAGCATGCGACCGTCGTCGGTGAAGACCGGCGGCAGAACGGCGGGCAACGAGCCGGAGGCCCGCACCGCTTTCCAGATCGGGCCGCGGCGGATCAGGAAGGGGCCCTGCGCCGAGCCGTCGAGCACGGTTGCGACCGCGAAATACGGGCCGCCAGGCGTCTTCGATGCGCGATGCCGCGATACTGCCGCCGCAGCGCATCGTCGAACGGCAGGTGATCGAGCAGCGCATAGCGCGGCAGGGTGAAGCGCTTGAAGCCGCGGCTGGTCACGAACACGTCGTGAGTGCCGATGTCGACCTCCTCGGGGCTGAGCAGCATCGCGAAGCCGCCGAGCACCGCCGCGCCGACGCTGGCGCCGCCGAGCAGGTCGAAGTGGACGCCGCGTTCGGCGAACGCCTTGAACACGCCGATATGGGCCGGGCCGAATCCGCCGCCGCCGGCGGCGACGTAGCCCACCGCGCGCCCGGTCAGGAAGCGATGCAGGCTCTTGAAGTCGGATCGTCCTCCATGCGACACGTGGTGGTGCATCGCGACCTCGCGATGCTCGAGCCAGTCGGCGGTGCCTTCGAACCCAGCCGGTGCGCGTGCTCGTGCAGGCAGATCAGCCGGCGGCGCGCCGGCGGATGCATCTCGAACGCGAAGGCCTCGACCGGATTGAGTTCGCCGGTGGCGGCGCCCGACACCACGATCAGCACCTGGTCGGATTGCCGGATCGCCTTGCGGGTCCAGTCGGTCAGCGTGTCGTCGGCCAGATAGGCGATCAGCTCGTATTCGTGTTCGATCGCGTTGAGCCAGTTGGACACCATCGGGTCGTCGGGCGCGCGGCCGGGGAAGTGATGGCCGAGATAGTGTGCGGTCGAGCAGGCGGCCCTTGCCGCGGCGGCCGACGACCTGGTCGAGGCGCTCGAAGAAGCCCGGCGGGATCGGCTCGCGGCCGCCCGCGATCACCGTCGACGGTGCGGGCCGCAATACCGCGCCGCTCGGTCGCGCCGCGGCAGGCTGCCGTCGGCGAGGCGGCGGGCGAGCGCCCGCAGCAGCGTCTGGTGGATGGCCGGCACCTGCCGGGCGACGTTGTCGAACGAGGCGCGATCGAGTTCCAGCACCACCGAATCGCGCGCCGCGACGATGGTCGCGTTCCGTGTCGCGCCGGAGAAGAAGCCGGTCTCGCCGATCGGCTCGCCGACGCCGACCTCGTTGATCGGGCTCGTTTTGACCTTCGACCCAGACCTCGAAGCGGCCGGAGACGACGATGTAGACCGAGTCCGACGGCGTGCCCTGCCGGACCAGCACCGCGCCGCGGGTGAGGTTGTGCACCTTGGCGCGCGACCAGATCGCGTCCAGTTGATCGTTCGACAGTTCCCGGAAGATCGCCGTCGAGCGAAGCAGCTCCGCCGCATTCAGGGCGCCCGGTTCCTCTGCCATGCGTCACGCCGCGTTCTGGAAATCCGTGGGCATCTTTGCAGACCGCCCCTGATCCGGCAATCGGACCGGCCTGTGCGCCCCGCGCAGGTGCGTGGGGCGTTCCTCTACGCGCGGACAAATCGCATTCCAGTGATGGCCATCACGGCGGGACGCTGGACGCATCCCTAGCGTCGGGGCATGGGCGGTAAAGGTCGCCCGCAGACCCTGGAGACGCAGGTGATTGAAAAATTCATGACGGCGGCTGTCTTCGCGGCGCTTGTGCTCACCGTCGGCGCGATGGCCGCCACGCCGTTTCTGCGCGGTCCAACCATTCCGGTGGTCGCTCAGGTATCGAGCCCCGAAAGGCCGCCCCGCGCCGTCAACGGTAGTGGCGATAAACAGCTGTCCAGTTACCAAGACCCGCATGCCCGCAAACGTAACATCGCGACGCGGACGGTGGGCAGTTGCTGGGTCCAGACCCGCTACGGAACCGTGGATATCTGCGAAACCGCCGGCCGCGGCGACTGACGTGCATGGGTGCCGGCAGCCCAAGGCGGCCGAAGCGACCCGGATGCCAAACCGCCAAAAGGTGATGGCGAGCACATCGTGCTGGGAGGGGTGTCCGTAGTGTCCGGGTCATGGACGGGGCGACTGGACGCCCCCCGAACCGGGACAAAGAGGACGCCATGTTGGACCGCACCACCCAGATCGCCGCCCCGAAGACCGAAACCGCCGTGTTCGAGCGGCTCGAATCCAACGTGCGCTCCTATGCCCGCAGCTTCTCGGCCGTGTTCAGCCGCGCCAACGGCACCGTGCTGACCGACGTCCACGGCAACCGCTACCTCGACTTCCTGGCCGGCGCCGGTTCCTTGAACTACGGCCACAACAATCCGGTCTTCAAGGGCGCGCTGGTCGACTACATCATGGACGACGGCATCACCCACTCGCTCGACCTGCACACGGTCGCCAAGGAGCGCTTCCTGGAGGCGATGCAGAACGTCATCCTCAAGCCGCGCGGCCTCGACAACTACGTCATGCAGTTCGTCGGCCCGACCGGCACCAACGCGGTCGAAGCCGCGCTGAAGATCGCCCGCAAGGTCACCGGCCGCCAGAACGTCATCTACTTCACCAACGGCTTCCACGGCGTGTCGATGGGCGCGCTGGCGGTGACCGGCAACTCCTACCTGCGCGCCGCCGCCGGCGTGGCGCTGACCAACACCACCGCGATGCCGTTCGACGGCTATTTCGGCGAGGGCGTCGACACCATCGCGCATCTCGAAAAGGTCCTCTCGGACCCGTCTGGCGGCATGGACACCCCGGCGGCCGTGATCCTCGAGACCGTGCAGGGCGAGGGCGGGCTGAACGTGGCGCGCATCGACTGGCTCAAGCGGCTGGAGGCTCTCTGCAACAAGCGCGGCATCGTGCTGATCGTCGACGACATCCAGGCCGGCGTCGGCCGCACCGGCACGTTCTTCAGCTTCGAGCCGGCCGGCATCAAGCCCGACGTGATCACGCTGTCGAAGTCGCTCTCGGGCTACGGCCTGCCGATGGCGCTGGTCGTCCTGAAGCGTGAGTTCGACGTCTGGAAGCCGGGCGAGCACAACGGCACGTTCCGCGGCAACAACCACGCCTTCGTGACCGCGACCGCTTCGATCGAGCACTACTGGTCGACCGACGAGTTCCAGAACGAAATCCAGGCCAAGGGCCGCTATCTCGAGAAGCGCCTCGGCGCGATGGTCGAGCAGTTCGCGGGCGACCTCGTTGAGGTCAAGGGCCGCGGCATGATGATCGGCGTGCGCTGCGCCGACCCGGCCCGCGCCGCGTGCGGTCACCAAGAAGGCCTACGCGTACGGCCTGATCATCGAGCGGGCCGGCCCGGAGGACGAGGTCATCAAGTGCATGATGCCGCTGACCACGAGCTATGCGGAACTGGCCGAAGGCATGGACATCCTGGAGCGCGCCATCGCCGAGGAGTACGCCCCCGCCACCGCCAAGGCCGCGTAACACAGGCAGCGTAACGAAACGGAGTAACCCACAGCCCGGCGGCCTCGACGGCGGTCTGACTCCACCACCGGCCGAGGCCCCAACCACCCGCCCTCGCACAGGCCGTCCCGGCCTCGCGGGGGCGGGACGATTTTGGGCAGAACACTATCCACAACGGCGGTGTGCTCCCTCCCTCGTTTACGGGGGAGGGTTGGGGAGGGGGTGAACTCGCACAAGTCTTTCCGCGTGCCCCTCCCTAACCTCCTCCGCAAGCGGGGGGGGGGCCGGGCAGCCACGTCAAGTACGAGGGTTCTGGCCTTCCGCGCGATCCGATCCGTGCAGCTTCGGCCTCAAGGTAGTCCGGACTGATGATGTGGGAGAAATCAAGTGTAACGCGCACATCGCCTGCCGGATCGCTCCGCGCGATCACGCCGTGCTGATCGCGGGCGAACGTCCACAGTTCGAGAATGAGCGCGTCGATCGCAGCGCGGTTGAAGGCGAAGCTTTCCATCCGGACCGACGAGCCGCCCTGGGGGATCAGGTGATCGATGTCGGCGTCGATGTCGTTCCGGTGCAGTTCGACGATGCCGGTCGACCGAAACCCGGCGCCGAGCAGAGCATAACTCGAGGCGACGTTGCCCTCGACAACATGGCCGATGTACTGCTCGTCCGGCTGGTCCGGCCGCTCTCCTTGACGGTGTAGACCATCATCACTTTGAGAAGATGCGTGGCGATGCCGAAACCGCGCGCGCCGGGATGGACAGCCAGGCCACCGACCTCGGCCTTGAGCGGCCGTTTTCCGTCCGACGATGGCTGGACCATGGCGGTGCCGAGAATGCTCTCGGTCGAGCGGTTGACCACATGGATCAGCCGCCGGTCGCGCGCCGCGGCCTCGAAGATGCTTGGCGATCGCTCCGCCAGCGTCGCCTCGTCGAGCGTCTCGACGAAGACGAACGGCAGCCGCGACTCGGACTGCTCCGTGAGACGGAATTCGATCGTGTCCTTGTCGCGGATCATCGGCGGTCGGTTGGTCACCGGGCGGCCTCCTGTCTATGCGCACTGCCAGACGTGGACATTGGAGGTTATGGGTCACGCTCCGAGAAAGAGAAGCTTCGTGACTGTCGCTCGTGCGCTTCCGGAACGTACGGCTCGATCCGCATGAACGACCAGTTACGCCGCCGCGGCTCGTTCGCTCGTCGTCTCCTCGCGGCCGGCCTTGGCCGGATTGCCGCGCCAGGTGGTGTTCGGGATCGAGGATCTCGCCCTTCATCAGGAAGGAGTCCGGATCGAGCACCACGTTGTCGCCCATGGTGACGCCGTAGTGCACGAAGGCGGCGCTGCCGAGCGTGCAGCCGTTGCCGATCTTGATGTAGTCGGACTTGAACACGCCTTCCTCGAGCGAGTGGCCCTGCATGACGCAGCCTTCGTTCAGGTTCGTGTAGTCGCCGATCTCGATCAGCGTCTTCTCGGGAAACGTCGCGCCGTCGTCGAACACCTTCTTGCCCACCTTCACCCCCAGCAGGCGGGAGATCACGTTCTTGAAGGGCGTGCCCTTGAACAGCAGCATCAGCGGCGAGCCGGCAGAACTTCCAGTGCCGCTCGTGGAACCAGAAGTACGTGTCGTAGATCGACACGACCCTCGGCTTCAGGCGGCCGAAGCCGATGCTGGCCCGCTCGATGAACGCGAACTACAGGAGACTCGAGGATCGAGACCACGGCCGCGCCACAAGCGCACCGGGAGGCCGTGATAGACCGGAAAGATACAGCAGCGACCAGAAAGACCGCGAGCAGCGACGACGAAGGCGAAGACCCAGTTTCGCAACAGGTACCGCAGCATGGTCCGACATGTTGTGGCCGTTCTTTGCGCGATCCGCTGCTGCCGGACCTCGTCGTCCAGGCGAGTTGAAATACTTGTCGCGCTCGACGGCGCGCGGGATCTCGAAGCACGGCGAGCCGAGCAGGCCGACGTTCTCGCGCATCGGACCGTCGATCGGGATCATCGACCTTGGTGCCGAGCAGGCAGTTCGCGCCGGTCTTGCCGTCGGCCGGATAGATGATGTTGTTGCCGAGATAGTTGTGGTCGCCGATCTTCACCTTGCTGAGCTTGAACGACGAGCTCGACAGTCGGCGCGTTGATCATCGACAGCCCGTCCGAGACCATCGTGCCGCTGCCGATGTCGCACAGGAACGGGTTGTCGTGCTTCTGGTCGGTGCCGAAGTTCGAGCCGGTCTGCTCGACCTTGTTCAGGTTCTAGCCGATCCAGCTTGCAGGTAGTGGACGATGAAGGAGCTGTCGCCGAACAGGAGGTTGTAGAGCTGGCCGAATTGCTGAGCGCCCGCGATCGACATGCGAGATGAAGTAGTGGAACGCCGTAGAGCGACGTAGGTCTTGTCCGTCCTGCAGGAGCGGTTGAAGCAGCCGCGGGACCAGATAGACCGACACGCAGCCCGAGCAGCAGCGCGCCGACGAAGAGGGCCAGCGACACCAGCAGCATTCGCCGGTGACCAGCCGTGCAACGCCGGCACGGCGCGTCGAGGTCGAGCTCGCCGACGCTGGTGAGTGCGGATGAGGTATACCAGTAGCATAAGCGTCCGACCAGCGAGCCGATGGGCGACGAGCACCAGCGATGGCGATCAGCAGGGATAGCCGAGTAGAGCGACACGCCGCAGCGACGTGCAGCGCCGGCCTCGACCGAGGCAGTAGTCGGCCGTGCGTCTCCTGCGCGGGCGAGCCGTGATAGTGCTTGCCGTGCGGGGACGCGCTGGCCGCTCTGCAGCGACGACGCGTGCCCGAGCTGGGTGTCGTCGCCCATCGCGGTGTCGATGTCGAGCACGGTCGCCTCGCCGACGAAGGCGTTGTCGCCGATCGTGATCGGGCCGGTGTGGATGTAGTTCGACTGCGCCTTGTAGCCGAGCAGGACGCAGTCCTTCCGGATGATCGTGTTGTCGCCGATCGAGAGGAGGTCGGTGCAGACCGGGACGATGCTCGGCCGAGATGACGGTGTCGCGGCCGATCTTCGCGCCGAGCAGCCGCAGATAGACGTTGTAGATCGGGGTGCCGGCGAACAGCGACCATCGGCGCGCTCTGGATCAGCGTCTTGACCACCCAGAAGCGGAAGTAGCGCAGGCTCCAGATCGGGAATGTCTCGTCCTTCCAGCGGCCGATCAGCAGCCACTTGGCGGCGATCGGGAACGCGGTCAGCGGCGACGAAGCACGCCGAGCCGCGACGGCACGGCCGCGCAGATAGAGCTCCTCGAGATTGCCGGTGCGCCGCGTAGATCCAGTCGAGCGCGACGACCAGCAGCCAGAGGCCGAACGCCGTGCAGCCGACATAGATAGAGCAGCTGCAGAGCGCCGCAGCCGTAGTATTCGAGATTGCGACGGGATGCGGACGGCTCCGGCGCGGCGGCTGTGCGGCGTCTTCCTGTCGGCCGCGTCGCCAGATGCGCGGCGAGCTTGCGCGATGGTCGGATTGAGGTAGATGTCGCGCATCGAGACGTCCGCAGACGTCGAGCCGCTGGCGGATCTCGGCGCAGAAGCGCGCCATCAGCAGCGAATGCGCGCCCAGGTCCTTGAAGAAGTTGTCCTCGACCGAGACCCGCTCGATCTTGAGCACCTCGCCGAGCGCGCGCGCCAGGGCCTCCTCGGTCTCGCCTCGCGGCGCGACGAACTTGCCGCTGCCGACCGAGAAGCGCGGCCCCTTCGGCGGCGGCAGCTTCTTGCGGTCGGCCTTGTGGCTGACCGTCATCGGGATGACGTCAGCTGCTCGAGATAGGCCGGCACCATGTAGGCCGGCAGCCTGCTGCGCAGCGTCTCGGCGACCTCGGCGTGCGGCGAGGTCCGTGCACGCCCTGCTTGAGCGTGTAGTAGGCGACGAGTTCGACCGCGCCGGGCTCGCGCTCGTAGCGTTGACGACGCGCCTGCGCGATCTGCGGCATCTCTCAGCAGCACCGACTCGATCTCGGTCAGCTCGATGCGGTAGCCGCGGATCTTCACCTGGGTGTCGATGCGGCCGAGGAACTCGATCTCGTCGTTGTCGTTGATGCGGCCGAGGTCGCCGGTGCGGTAGATGCGGCCGGACGGGTTGTTGCGGGATGTCCGAGGAAGTCGGGGATGAACTTCTTCTGCGTCAGGTCGTCGCGGTTGAGGTAGCCGGCGGCGAGCCCGATGCCGGCGATGCCGATCTCGCCCATCTCGCCGCGGGCGAGCGCCTCGTCCTTGTTCGGGTCGAGGATGACGATCGAGTAGGTCGGCAGCGGGCCGCCGATGGTGACCGGCTTGTCCGGGTACGAGCTCGGTCAGCGTCGCGGTGACGGTCGCCTCGGTCGGGCCGTAGGCGTTGAGGATGATGCGGCCCGGCCGCTGCCAGCGCGCGACCAGGTTCTGCGGGCAGGCCTCGCCCGAGACCAGCAGGATGCGCAGGTCGGGCAGGTCGTTCTCGATGGTCGCCGAGCAGCGTCGGCACGCAGCACAGCGCCGTGATCTGCGCTTCGGCGAGGAAGTCGGCGAGGTCGTCGCCGACGAGGCTGGCGCCGGGCTTGCCGGGCACCAGCGTGGCGCCGGCGATCAGCGGCACCCACAGTTCCTCGACCGAGAAGTCGAAGGCGATGGTCATGCCCTGGTAGACGCGGTCGCCGGGCCTGATGCCGTAGACCTCGGCCGCGACCCGCACGAAGTTGCAGATGCTGGCGTGCTCGATCGCCACGCCCTTCGGGCTTGCCGGTCGTGCCCGAGGTGTAGATGAGGTAGGCGAGCTGATCGACCGGCGGCGCCTTCTCGGCGTCGCTCAGGCGGCGTCTTGGGCTTGGCGGCGATCTCGCGCTCGGCGGTGTCGAGCAGGATCTTCGGCGGACCGGACGGCGTCGAGCTTCGCCGGAAGGCCGACAGCGACAGGATCGACTTGACGCCGGCGTCCTCGCAGATGAAGCGCGATGCGCTCGGTCGGGAAGCCGGCGTCGAGCGGCACGTAGGCGGCATTGACCTTCAGCACCGCCAGCAGCGCCACGTAGCTGTCGATGGTCTTGTCGAACAGGAGGCCGACCCGGTCGCCGGAGCCGATGCCCCTGGTCGAGCAGGTAGCGGGCGACCTGGTTGGCGCGGTTGTCGAGCTCGCGGAACGAGAAGGTGACGTCGTCGGTGACGACCGCCTGGTCCTTGCCGTCGCCGGTGAACTGGTCGCAACGCTGCTCGAACAGGTGGTCGAGCCGCTCGCCTTCGTTCCAGCGGACCGCGTTGTCGGTGTTGGCGCAGATCAGGATGCGGTCGTCGTTCGGGTCGGGCTCGGCCGAAATGCGCGGCGGCGTGCCTTGCGGCGTTTGCGGCGATTTCGGCGGGCCGCGCGCGGGCAGCCTGCACGACGGCTGTTGCGGTCGGCACGGGTTGCACGCCAGCGCCCGGCATTGCGCCGGCGAACGCGAGGCCGGTATCGCCGGCGGGCCCGGCGAGCCTGCCGAACACGCGCGCGAATAAGCGGCCGACGTCGTCCATCACGGTGAAGAATGCCGGCACGAACAGCAGCGACAGCAGCGTCGAGACGATCAGGCCGCCGATGACCGCGATCGCCATCGGCGAGCGGAACTCGCCGCCGGCGCCGATCGCCAGCGCGCTCGGCGCCATGCCGGCCACCATCGCGATCGTCGTCATGATGATCGGGCGTGCGCGCTTCTGACCCGCCTCGATGATGGCGGTGGTGCGGTCGACGCCCCGGCGCATCGCCTCGATCGCGAAGTCGACCAGCATGATGGCGTTCTTGGTGACGATGCCCATCAGCATCAGGAGGCCGATCACCACCGGCGCGCTGATCGGCGTTGACGTGATGAGCAGCGCCGATGATCGCGCCCGCGATCGACAGCGGCAGCGAAAACAGGATGGTGATCGGCTGCAGCAGGCTGCGCGAACAGCATGGCGAGCACCACATAGACCATCATCAGGCCGTTGCGCATCGCCGAGCCGAAGCCCTCGAACAGCTCGGCCTGCAGCTCGGCGTCGCCGGCCTCAGTGACCGTGATGCCGGGCGGCAGGCTCTTCATCACCGGCAGCGCCTTGATCGCCGCCATTGCGGCCTCGCTGAGCGCCGCGCCTGCCGACCAGGTCGGCTTCGACGCGTGGCCTGCCGCTGCGCGGTCGTAGCGGGTGATGCTGATCGGGCCCTGCGCCGAAGCTGATGTCGGCGAGCGCGACCAGCGGCACGCCGCCGCCGCGCGGCGACGGCACGCGCAGCTGCTCGAGCACCTGCCGGTCGGCGCGGGCGCTTTCTCGTCGAGCAGCACGCGGATCGGGATGATGCGGTCGCCGGCATCGAACTTGGCCAGCGCCGGGCCGACGTCGCCGATGGTCGCGACGCGGATCGTTTCCGACAGGCTTTCGGTCGATACGCCGAGGCGCACGGCCAGATCGCGGCGCGGATAGATGCGCAGTTCCGGCCGGTTCGAGCGCCGCGCGTCGACACGATGTTGGTGACCATCGGGAGCCGCCGCATCTGCGCCGCGAGCTCGGCCGCGACGTTGGCCACCGTGGCGTCGTCCTGTCCGGTGACGATCAGGGTGACGTTGCGCTTGCCGTTCTCGTCGAGGAACCAGTAAGCGGATGTCCGGGATGTCGGCGAGATCGCGGCCGATCTCCAGTTCGAGCTGCTGCTGCGAGATCGTGCGCTTCGACTTTCGGCACCTAATTGATCGTCAGCGCGGCACTTGCGGACCTCGGCGACGCCGGGCGGAATGCGCCCGCCGTCGACGAAGACGCTCGACGACTTCCGGCCGGGCGCGCAGGCGCGCGGACGATGTCGTCGGTCACGGCCTCGGTGTCGGCAAGCTGCGAGCCCGGCGGCAGCTCGATCGCCAGGAGCGAGCGCGACGTGTCGGTGATCCGGCAGAAAGCCCGACGGCAGCAGGCGCGATGCTCGCAGATCGAGCCGACGAAGAAGACCAGCCCGATCACGATGGTGTGAAGCGATACCGCACCGACCAGGTGACCAGTGCGGGTGTAGAGCCGCATGCACGCAGCCGTCGGCCTTTTCCTCGTGCTGATGCGGCTCGCAGGAAATAGGCCGCGAGCATCGGCGTTATCATCCGCGCGCACAGCAGCGAGAACAGCACCTGCACCGAAACCGTGATGCCGAATTGCTTGAAGAATTGCCCGGGAATCGACGGCATGAAGCTCGCCGGCACGAACACCGCCACGATCGTCAGGCTGATCGCGATGACGGCAAGCCCGATTTCGTCGGCCGCCTCGAGCGCCGCCTGGTAGGGCGATTTGCCCATGCCGGATATGGCGCACGATGTTTTCGATCTCGACGATCGCGTCGTCGACCAGAATGCCGGTCGAGAGCGTGATCGCCAGCAGGCTCACCATGTTGAGCGAGAAGCCGAGCACCTCCATGACCCAGAAGGCCGGAAGGATCGACAGCGGCAAGCGTGATCGCCGCGATGATGGTCGCGCGGAGGTCGCGCAGGAACAGAAACACCACGATGCACGGCGAGCGCCGCGCCCTCGTACAGCGTGTGCAGCGCCGAGTGGTAGTTTCCGAGCGTGTAGCGGGACCGAGCGTGTCGATCAGCTTGAGATCGACATCCGGATTGGCCGTCTTGATGGTCTGGCGATCTTGGCGCCACCGCTTCCGCGACGGCGACGTCGCTTGCGCCCTTGGCGCGCAGGATGCTGAAGCCGACCACCGGCGCGCCGTCGAACCGCGCGAAGGTGCGCGGTTCGGCGATCGTGTCGGTGACGAAGCCGAGATCGTCGAGCCGCACCTCGCCGCCGGTCGGCAAGGCGATCCTCGTCGCCGCGAGATCGGCCAGGGTCTTGGCGCCGGCGAGCGTGCGGATCGCCTGGTCGCGGCCGCCGATCTCGGCGCGGCCGCCGGCGAGATCGACATTGCTGCCGCGCAAGCTGCCGGCTGACATCGAGCGGCCGTCAGACCGACGGCCTGCAGCCGGATCGGATCGAGCCCGACACGGATCTCGCGCTCGACCGCGCCGATGCGGTCGACCCGGCCGACGCCGCGCACGCCCTGCAGCGCGCGCACCACCACGTCCTCGACGAACCAGGACAGTTGCTCGGGCGTTTTTCCGGGCGCGATCGCCGCGTAGGTGAGGATCGGCAGGCCGGCGATGTCGACGCGCTGAACCAGCGGCTCGTCGATGCCGCGCGGCAGATAGGCGCGGACGCGCGTGACCGCGTCCTTGACGTCGTTGAGGGCGCGATCGGTGTTGGTTTCCAGCCGGAACGGGATGGTCGTGTTCGAGATTCCGTCGCGTGATCGGCGAGGTGATGTGGTGGACGCCGGCGACGCCGGAGACGGCGTCCTCGATGGTCTTGGTGACCTGCGATTCCAGTTCGGCCGGCGCGGCGCCGAATTGCGTGATCGTGACCGAAATGACCGGGACGTCGACATTCGGCAGCGCGTGATCGGCAGCCGGTTGAAGCTCAGATAGCCGAGCGCGACGATCACGGCGCCATCACCGTCGGGCGGAAGCGGATGACGGATCGACCATGCTGAGATGTTGATCGCCATCGTCATCCTCTCGCTCAGGCAACCGGTGGGCGGAAACTGCCCGCCCGACCGCCGCAGTGCAACAGACAATATATTCGCACCGGCACGCGTTGAACGGCGTTGCGGCGGTGCGATGCGGCAGGCGCGGCTCCGGTCCCGGCGATTCAGCCCCTGTGGCGAAGGACGAGATTATTGGGCGGCTATTGCACCGACAGCTTCAGGGGGATCGCGGTGCCGCCGGGGCAATCCATGAAACCGCTGGAGCCACCCGACAGCTTCGCGTTATACGTGCATTGCGTGCCGTCGATCAATAGCGTGGCGTGGATCTGGGACGACCATACCGACTTCGAGATGTGAAATTTGATGGTGCCGGACTTTTCGACCGCACCGTTCGGGCTGCACACGCCGACATGCCGCAAGGTGACCGGGCCGGAGAATTCCTCGCGGCCGCGCGACACCGTCGAGGTGACCTCGGCCTTGAGTTCCCATTCCGACAGATAGCCGGACGTCCCCTCGACGCGCAGCGAACGCGCCTGCGCGGGCAGGGCGGCCGCGAGCACCCCGGCACCAAGCAGGCACAGGCCAGCGAGTTGTCGCTTCATGCGCAGTCGCCTCGTCCCGTCATTTCCCGGGCCGCTTGCCGGTCTTCGTGACAATGACCTTGATCGGCTTCGACATCACCGGCGGATTATGCGGCACGTGATTTTCGTCGCCGAGCAAGAGCTGCAGCGTGTGGGTGCCGAGCGGCAGCGTCACGGTGCGCCTCGGTCTGTCCGGCGCCGAAATGCAGGTGGTTGAAGTCACTCGGGATCGGCTCGTCGAGCGGCGGCACTTTGGTGTCGATCAAGAGATGATGATGGCCGGTATTGGCCTTCTCGATGCCGGCCGGCGCCACGCCCATATTGGTGAGCCCGAAACGGATGGTCGCCTTCTGCGGCAGCACCGACCAGTCCTGCAGGCCGACGAAATAGACCCGCGCGTCGGCCGGCGCGGGCTTGCGCAGCGACGGGTCGACGACCCGCACCTTGATGCGCGGCGACATCACCGGCGGCGTGTGCGGAATGTGGTCCTTGTCGCCCATCAGCGAGCTGGAGCGTGTGCTCGCCGTGCTTGAGCGTGATCTCGGCCTCGGTCTGGCCGGCGCCGAAATGCAGATGGTTGAAGTCGCTCGGGATCGGCTGGTCGAGCGGCGGCAGATCGGTGTCGATCAGGAGGTGGTGATGGCCGGCGTTCTCGCGGTCGGAACCGGCGGGCGCCACGCCCATATTTCGCAGGCCGAAATAGATCGTGGTCTTGGGCGGGATGACGGCGCCGTCCTTGAGGTCGAAGAAGTAGACCTCCGCGCCCGGCCCCGACGGGGTCGGGCCGCCGGTGACAACCGGCGGCGCCGGCGTGCCTGCCACCCGCACCCTGATGCGCGGCGACATCACCGGCGGCGAGTGCGGGACGTGGTCCTTGTCGCCCATCAGGAGCTGCAAGGTGTGCTCGCCCGGCTTGAGCGTGATCTCGGCCTCGGTCTGGCCGGCGCCGAAATGCAGATGGTTAAAATCCGCTGGGATCGGCCGGTTGAGCGGCGGCAGGTCGGTGTCGATCAACAGATGGTGATGGCCGGAATTTTCCCGGTCCGAACCGGCGGGCGCCACGCCCATGTTGCGCAGGCCGAAATAGATCGTGGTCTTGGACGGGATGGTGGCGCCGTCCTTGAGATCGACGAAATAGACTTCCGCGCCGCGCCCTGACGGCGTCGGGCCGCCGGTTTGCTGGCCGTGGGCCAGCACGATGCCGCCTGCCACTGCGGCGATTGACAGCAGGAGCGCGCCGGCGCGCGCCAGCCTGCGATCCTGCCGGCCCTCAAAGCTGCTGAACATGCGCATGGTCATGTCCTCTCATAGTTCCGCCGTTCGCGCCGGGATCGCCCACCTGTCCTGCGCTCACGGGCAATGTAAGTGAACTGCCCCCCGCCTGGGAAGCGCGCATCGCCGCGCAGCCCTTCGTCGCGGCATTGACCGTTGTCCGGCCATGCTGATGTGTCTACAATCCTGTCGGCGTTCACGAGAAGCCACATCACCGGATTCGGGCGGCAGCCGGGGTGATCGCGGGCGCAAACCGGCGTTTCGGTGTGCTTGGTCTCAGCGGGGCGCAGAAGGCGTGCGATGAACATGCGGCTCTTGTTTCTGCTGTCTGTGACGATCATGTCCGGGATGCTGACACTTTCGGCATCCTCGCAGCAACGGCCCGCCCGCGTTGCGCTGATCATCGGCAATGCCAGTTATCCGGACGCCAGCACGCCGTTGTCGAGCACGGTGCGCGACGCGCGCGCGCTGGCGGAGGAGTTCCGCCGCACCGAATTCGACGTGGACCTCAAGGAAAACGCCGGCAAGGATGAGATGCGCGCCGCGATCGACGCCTTCACCGGCAAGATCCGCAACGGCATGACCGCGCTGTTCTACTTCAACGGCTTCGGCATCCAGGTCGCCCGCCAGTCCTATCTGATCCCAGTCAATGCCCAGATCTGGACCGAGAACGACGTGCGGCGCGACGGCATCAGCATCGACGCGGTGCTGGCCGAAATGCATCGCAAGGGCGCCAAGGTCAAGATCGTCATTCTCGACGCCGCGCGGCGCAATCCGTTCGAGCGGCGCTTCCGCAGCACGGCGGCAGGTCTTGCCGCGGTCGATGCGCCGGAAGGCACACTCGCCATGTTCTCGGCGGCGCCCGGCAAGGTGATCAACGACGGCACCCAGGCGCCCAGCCTGTTCGTCAGCGAGCTGATCAAGGAGATGCGGGTTCCGAACCTCACCGCCGAAGAGGTATTCAACCGCGCCCGCATCGGCGTCTCGCGTGCGTCCAATAACGAACAGGTGCCGTGGGTCGCGTCGTCGCTGGTGGATGAGTTCTATTTCGGTGCCCGGCCGACCCCGATCGCCACTCCGGTGCCCGCGCCTACACCGACGCCCGCGCCGACCCCGACCCCGCCGGCACCACCCAAGCCGACGCCGGTGACCGATCCGCCGGCCCCGGCGCCCGCACCGCCGCCACCGCCGAAGCCGGAAGCGCCGAAGCCGATTGCGACCAAGCCGGGCGACGCCTTCCGCGATTGCGACGACTGCGTCGAAATGGTCGTCATCCCGGCCGGCTCGTTCCCGATGGGCTCGCCGGCCGAATTCGAGAATCCGGTCCATACGGTGAAGATCGAGAAGCCGTTTGCGATCGCCAAGCACGAGGTGACGTTCGAGGAGTGGGATCGGTGCGTCGAGGAGGGCGGCTGCAAGCACAAGCCCGACGACCGCGATTGGGGCCGCGGCAACCGTCCGGTCGTCAATGTGAGCTGGACCGACGCCAAGGAATTCGCGCACGTGGATGTCGCAGAAGACCGGCCAGACCTACCGGCTGCCGTCCGAGGCCGAGTGGGAATATGCCGCCCGCGGCGGCGTCAATACGCCGTACTGGTGGGGACGCGATATCGGCACCAAGCAAGCGAACTGCCGCGACTGCAAGGTCGACAACGCCCAGCAGACGCTGCCGGTCGGCACGTTCAAGGCCAATCCGTTCGGGCTGCACGACACCGCCGGCAACGCGGCCGAGTGGGTCGAGGACTGCTGGAACGACAATTACCGTGGCGCGCCCACCAACGGTAAGGCGTGGGAGACCGGGCAATGCCGGTTGCGCGTGTTGCGCGGCGGAGCGTTCGACAGCCAGGCGCGATATCTGCGGTCGCAGTCGCGTTTCCGCTACGATACCGACGTCCGGTTCTCGGCCAACGGCTTCCGGGTGCTGCGCGAGTTGCAGTAACGCGGTAGCGCGGCACGACCTTGGATTGACCCATGAAACGACCGGTAGCGATTGGGGCGGCGACGGGCGCGGCGTTGCTCGTCGTCGATATGCGGCATCGCGGCGTCGCAAGCCGCAGAGGCCGCGCCGCCCTACATGGCCGAAGTCGTGGTGGTGCGCGCCAGGCAGGCCTGCTTCGCGGCGACGCTGCGGGTCACCGGCTTTGTGGTGGCGCGTGCGGAGGCGGTGGTGACGCTCGACGCGCCGAACCTCAAGGTCACCGAGGTCCTGGTCGGGGAGGGCGATACCGTCAAGGCCGGGCAGGAACTCGTTCGGCTCGACCCGGGTGCCCGACGGCCCGCAGCCCGCCCCGGGTCCGCAGACCATCACGCTGAAATCGCCGGCCGCCGGCGTGGTGATGCGCAGCACCGCGGCCGTCGGGTCGATGGCATCGCCGATGCAGACCGAGCCGCTCTTTCGCATCGCGATCGACGGCGAGATCGAGCTCGAGATCGAGGTTCCGGCCGTTCATGTGCCTGAGCTCGCATCCGGCCAGACCGCGCGCGTCGAACTCGAGTCCGGACAGGAGCTTTCCGGCTCGATCCGCCTGGTGCCCGCCGCGATCGACCAGCGCACGCAACTCGGCCGCGCCCGGCTGTCGCTCGACAAGCATCCGGCATTGCGATTCGGCATGTTCGCGCGCGCCACCATCGACGCCAGCCGCAGTTGCGGCCTTTCGGTCCCGCGCTCCGCCGTCCAGTACCGCACCGAAGGCGCGAGCGTGCAGATGGTGCGCGAAAACGTCATCGAGACGCGGCGCGTGCAACTCGGCTTCCACTCCGACTACGACATGGAAATCCGCGACGGGCTGCGCGAGGGCAGCCTGGTGGTGGCAAATGCCGGCAGCTCGTTGCGCGACGGCGACAAGGTCAAGCCGGTGCTGGTCGAGACGACGCGATCGCAGCGCCCCTGATGGGGCCAGCAGCGCCGGCGCTCGCGAAATGTGAAGCAGCTCACAACGCATCTGAACGGGAGCCGGTAGAATCTTGGCGTAGCAGAGTCCTAATGCAGGAGTATGCAATGGCCAAGATGCTAGGCGCCTGGATGCACATCAATAACCCGAACCGGTCCCCGCAAGAGGATTTGAACCTCACGATCGGCGGAGTCATTTCGCTGAACGCCGCGGATGTGGGAAAGCTGGTGCCCGGCCAGCTCTTCAAGGTCCGGGTCAAGGTGATGGACGACGACACCTTCTCGGACGATCTCGTCCTCACCGATAAGTCGTTCGCGGTGGGCGTCAACGACGGCAGCCCCCGGCCGTTCCACACCGGCGTGATCGTGCCGCGCTCGAAGCTGCGAGGCTCGGAGCCAAGCTACGAGCATGGCGTGGAGGTCTACTGCAAGGTGTCGGCGTTTCAGAAGAACAATCAGGGACGCGTCGTCATCGATACCGGCGCCGGCACGACCCATACCGAGACGGTGAAGATCTGACGAGCCGACGTTTCGTCCCGGTCGATATCGTCATGGCGGGGTATAGCGTCCGAAGGACGGGTCGCGTCGCTCGGCGTATGTCCTGGCCATCCACGTCTCTGATGCCCTTGAAAAAGGAGGACGTGGATGCCCGGCCTTTCGCCGGGCACGAGGATTGAATTACGCCGCGTCTGTCTCGCCCGCCGCCATGGCGTGCCGCAGCGCCGCCGAGACGAACCGGCAGCGCTCGTTGTAGAGCGACGACATGCGGTATTCCTCGTCGCGCGGATAGGTGCACGTCGATCGGGATGTCGGCGCTGATGCGGCCGGGCCGCGCGCTCATCACCACGATGCGGCTCGACAAGATAGACCGACTCGTAGACGCTGTGGGTGACGAAGATGACGGTCAGCCCCTGGCGGGCAGAACAGCTCGAGCAGGTCGTCGTTGAGCTTGATGCGGGTGATCTCGTCGAGCGCGGCGAACGGCTCGTCCATCAGCAGGATCTGCGGCCGCGTCACCAGCGCGCGCGCGATCGAGACCCGCATCTTCATGCCGCCGGAGAGCTGGCGCGGATAGGCGTCGGCGAACGCCGACAGCCCGACCAGCGCCAGCGCCTCGGCGACGCGCTCGCTTGGCGTCGCGCTTGCGCGATGCCCGCGAGCATCAGCGGCAGGTGGACGTTGTCGGCGACCGTGCGCCACGGCAGCAGCGTCGGCTCCTGGAACACGAAGCCGAGCGACGGCTCCGGCGCGCCGCTCGGCGTCATAGGTCGGACTGCGGCCAGTCGATGGTGCCGGCGGTCGGCGCCGCGAGCGCCGCGATCAGCTTCAGCAGCGTCGACTTGCCGCAGCCCGACGGCCCGAGCAGGCTGACGAACTCGCCGGGCCGGATGGTCGAGATCGACGCCGGTCAGCGCGGTGACGCCGTTGGAGAAGACCTTGGAGATGCCGTCGAGCCGCAGCAGCGGCCGCGCCGGAGCGGCGCCTTGACGGCTTGCGGCGCCGGCTTCGACACGCGTCTTGAGCGGGATCGGCGCCGACATCACCGTCATCCCAGCCTCGCGGCACGAAGCTTCGCATCTTGCCGGGATTGAGCAGGCCCATCGGATCGACCTCGCTGCTTGAAGCCGAGCTGGTCGGCATCGACGCGCTTGTAGCGGCTGCCGTCCTCCAGCGTCACGACGTGCGGATTGGCGATCATGACGCCGCAGGCCTCGTAGCCGGCGATGATCTCGTAGATGCCGCTCCGGCGTGCGTGTAGCGCACCACCGGGATGCCGCTCGCGGTCATCAGGCCGTTGATGCGGATGAACTCGAGGTGCTGCATCACCTCGCCCCCGAACATCGCGCCGACCTTGGCGACCGCGTCGACGAGCCGGTCGTGCGGATAGAGGCATTGCAGGTAGGTGACGCCGCGGTCGGTCTTGAGCATCTGCAGCGTGGTGTGGTTCCAGGTGTGCTCGTAGAGCGGCACCTTGCTGAGCACGTCGTCGGTCGGCTGCTCGTAGGTGATGGTGCCGCCGAACGGCTCCAGCAGCGTCTCGAAGCTCTCGAGCGACATCTCGCCGATCATGCCGAGCAGCAGGCTCTTGCCGTCGGGGCAATACGTGCCGGTAGGCCGCGAAGTGCTGCGGCAGCGGCCACTCGATCGGCGAGACGCAGCTTCTTGACGATGCCGTCGGCGAGCGCGATGGCGTGGCCGAACCGCACCGCCTGCACGAAGTCGTCGAACGCGACGATCACGTCGATCCACGGCAGCGCCGGCGCCAGCGGCATTTCGAGCGCGGTGATGATGCCGGTGGTGCCGTAGGCGCGGCTGATCTTCTGCGCCGCGTCGCCGCGCAGCTCGATCACGCGCGGCGTCTCCTCCAGCGTGACGATGCGCGCGGCGAGGATGTTGCCGGGCTCGCGCATGCCGCCGTAGGTGACGCTGCCGACGCCGCCGCGAGCCGCCCGCGACGAAGCCGCCGATCTGCGCCGAGCGCTTGGTCGAGGGATGCATGCGCAGCTCCCAGCCGTTCGGCCGGGTCGCGGCGTCGATGTCGCCAGAGCTTGGCGCCGGCCTGCGACGCGCACCAGCCGGGCTTCTGCCACTCGATGCCGGTTCATCGCCGCCATGTCGAGCACGACGCCGCCCTCGAGCGGCACGCACTGGCCGTAGTTGCCGGTGGCGCCGCCGCGCACCGTCAGCGGAATGCGGTGCCGGGCGCAGGCCGCGGCGACGCGGATGACGTCGCCTCGTCGCTTCGGCGTCACCACGATGTCGGCGAGCTTGTCCTTGAGCTGCTCGTTGAGGATCGGGCTGTACCAGAAGTAGTCGCGCGACCGGCGCCTGCAGGTCGGTCAGGTCGGTGGTGAAGTCGATCGCCGGAAATGTCGCCGAGGAACCGGCCGATCGGATAGTCCCCGGTCGGCGTCGGCGCGGCGTAGCGACGGCGGCTTGCGCCATGCAGGCCCCTGATTCGGCGGCGATCGCGGAGACGGCGGCGTCGCCGGCGTTGCGCGGCGCAAACACCTCGGCTCTCGCCGTGCTCCTCGAGCAGCTTCATCAGCCGCTTGCGCATGATCATGCCGGGCCGGTCGGACACCATGTGCGCCTCGACCCGGCGGCTCATGTCGATCGGCGCGTCGGGGTCGGTCGACTCGATGATGTCCTTGTCCTCGCGGGTGATCTTGAAGTCCCAGTCGATCAGCTCCTGCGCCGGGCAGTCGGCCTCGGTGTCGTTGCGGTAGAGCCACTGCACCACCATGATGCTGGTCGTCGTCGATCGGCGTCGCCGAGTTGAAGATGATGTGGCGCAGCCCGGACGGGTACTCGATGTCGAGCTTGCGGCAGAACGGCATGTACCACTTGTTGCGCATGTGGCGCTTGGTGGTCGGCTCGGTGGTGCCGGAGATGCGGTACTGCACCGGCGGGTTGGCGACGGTGATCAGCGTCTCGGCCTCGAAGCCGTAGTCGGTCTCCTTGATCTCGTATTTCTCCGGCAGCGGCTGGTTGAGCTGGCCGAAGGTGCCCTTGTGCACGAAGGCGAAGTGCGCGTTGTCGAACGAGTTCTCCATCAGCCGCAGCGCCGAGGTGTTCCACACCTCGTAGAACTGCGGGATGCGGCGGTAGGCCGGATCGTGCTCCTCCTCGGCAGTCGAGGATCGGCGCCAGCGGCTCGTCGAGCGCGACCCAGGCGTAGCCGTAGCGCGCCTGCGCAGTGATAGGCCGGCGTCGAGAGGTTCGGCACCTCCTGCTGCACCGGGAACTGCGGGACGTGCACGAGCTTGCCGGTGCGGTCGTAGGTCCAGCCGTGGTAGCCGCAGACGATGTGGCCGTCCTTCATCCAGCCCTTCGACAGCTTGGCGGTGCGGTGGCAGCAGCGGTCCTTGCAGCGCCGGCGGGCTTGCCGTCCTCGTCGAGGAACAGCGACGATGTCCTCGCCGAGCAGCCGGAACGGCTTCGGGCCCGTCCTTGAGGTCCTCGAGCGCGATCACCGCGTACCAGAAGCGGCGCAGCACGTTCTGCTTGGTGGTGAGCATCGGGAGTCTCTCCGGCTTGCAACGTTGTCAGGCTTCGTTTTCGACGGCGCTGTCGTGCCACGAGCCGAGCGCGAGCTTCGACAGGCCGACCATCGGCGAGGAACAGCACGATGCCGGCGACGCGTGATCAGGAACAGCGCGGCGAACATGCGCGGGATTTCGAGCTGGAAGCCGGCCTGCAGGATCTCGTAGGCGAGGCCGGCGCTGCGGCCGCCGGTGCCGGCGACGAACTCGGCCACCACCGCGCCGATCAGCGCCAGGCCGCTGGAGATGCGCAGCCCGCCGAAGAAGTACGGCAGCGCGCTCGGGATGCGCAGGTGCATCAGCGTCTGCAGCCGCGACGGCGCGGTTGATGCGCGAACAGGTTCTGGTGGCCCTGGTCGACGCTGCGCAGGCCCAGCGTGGTGTTGGAGATGATCGGGAAGATCGCGATGATGGTGGCGCAGATGACCAGCGCGAGCCTGCGTGTTCTTGACCAGGATGATGATCAGCGGCGCGATCGCGACGATCGGCGTCACCTGCAGGATGATCGCGTAGGGGAAGAAGCTGCGCTCGATGATCGGGCTCTGCACGAACAGGAACGCGATCGCCGACGCCGATCACGACCGCCAGCGCCGAGCGCGATCAGCGTGACGCTTCAGCGTCACCCACAGCGCACGCATCAGCACCGGGGCGTCCGCCACGAACGTCGTGGCGATCTGGCTCGGCGCCGGGAACAGGTAGGAGGGGATGCGCGAATACCGCGGCAGAACGCCTCCCAGGCCGGCGATCACCAGGACGCCGACCGCGAGCGGCGGCAGCGACAGTCGGCGAGTCTTCGTCCGGACGGCCGCGGACATGGCGTCCGGCTTGGTTCGTGCGAGCGTTGCCGTCGTCGAGGCGACGTCGCGCGCGGCCGAGCTCAGCGGGCGGTGATCTTGAGGTCCTTCACGAACTGCGTCGTGAAGCCCTTGCGTCCAGTCGGTCGTCCTGTCGGCAGCAGGCCTTCCTGCACCATGCAGTCGTAGGTCGCCTTCCAGCGCGCCTCGGTGATGATGCCGATGCCCATGGTCCCGGCGTCGCCGCCGTCGAGCACCTCGAGCTCGTTGAGCCGCTTGATGCCGAAGGCGATCTGCTCGTCGCTCATCTTCGGATTGTCCGCCTTGATCAGCGCGTTGGCCGGCGCCGGATCGCCCTTGAGGTAGCTCTTCCAGCCCTCGAGCGAGGCGCGCACGAAGCGGCGCGCCACGTCCGGCTGCTCGGCGACGAACTTGGTGGTCGTCACCATGGTGGTGCCGTAGGGCGGATAGCCGTCGTCGGCGAACAGGAAGAACTTGACCGGCACGCCCTTCTGCATCGCCTGGAACGGCTCCGACGACGGATAGGACTGCTGGACGATGTTCTTGTCGGCGAAGAACGGCTGCAGGTTGAAGGTGTAGGCCTGGGTCTGCGCGTCGGTGTAGCCGTACTTGCGCTTGAGCCACGGCCACCAGGTCGGTGCGGCCCGGCGTCGCGACCAGGATGGTCTTGTCCTTGAGGTCGTCGAGGCCCTTCACGTGGTCGTGGGCCATCATGCCCTGCAGGTCCTTCTGGAACGACGTGCGCGACGGTGATGACCGGAATGCCCTTCGAGATCGAATTCAGCACCTGGAAGTCGTAGCCCATCATGACGTCGGCTTCGCCGGCGAGCAGGAGCTGCAGGCCGTTGACCTGCGGGCCGCCCATCTTGATGGTGACGTCGAGCCCGGCCTTCTCGTAGAGGCCGGTGGCCTTCGCCTGGTAGAAGCCGCCGTGCTCGGCCTGCGCGTACCAGCTGGTGAGGAAGGTGACCTTGTCGGCGGCGGTCGCGGCAGTCGGTGACGAGCGAAAGCGCCGCGGCGGTAGCGAGGCAAACGAAGCGGTGGCGCGACATGGGATGATCCCTGGAAAGTGTTGCTGTGACGCGCCGGACGCTGCAGCCGGCGGAGACACGTCCGTGTCCTCTTGACAGCAGGATGCGGCGATTTGAATGTTTGTAAAAAGCATCAATTTTCGCTTTAACCGCTGCCTTTTAGGCATCGTTGCCGAAGCTTTGTGCAGGCCGATTAATGCGCGGGCAGGCGATTTCGCCGGCGCGCCCGGAATCAGGGGAACCCGTCCATGTTGCACTCGCGCCTGCTGAAATACCTCGACGAGGTCGCCCGGCTGGGGTCGATCCGCAAGGCATCGGTCCGGCTCAATGTTGCCTCTTCGGCGATCAACCGGCAGATTCTGGCGCTGGAAAACGAGCTCGGCACGCCGATCTTCGAGCGGATGCCGCGGCGGCTGCGGCTCACGGCGACCGGCGAAGTGCTGATCGCGCATGTCCGCGAGACCCTGAAAGGCCATCAGCGGGTCGAGGCGCATATCGAGGCGCTCGAAGGGTCTCACCCGCGGCGAGGTGACGATCGCCACCATGAACGGGCTCGCGGCCGGTCCGCTGCCGCGCGTTTCTCAGCAGCATTCTCGACACCCATCCGCGCGTGCATATCCGCCTGCGGGTGCTGCCGCTCGACCAGATGACCAACGCGGTGCTGACCGGCGAGGCCGATCTCGCGCTGACCTATAACCCGCTGCCGAGCGCCGGCATCCGCATCGTCGCGAGCCACGATCTGCTCTCGGCGCGGTGGTGTCGGCGAAACATCCGCTCGCCAAGCGGCGACCGCTGCGGCTCGCCGACTGCGCCGAGTTCCCGCTGGCGATCTCCGACCATTCGATGACCATCCGGCCGGCGATCGATCTCGCCTTCACCCACGCCAACATTCCGCTGCATCCGACCATCGAGACCAACTCGATCGAGTTCATGAAGAAGATCGCGCGCAGCGGCCAGGCCATCACCTTCCTCAATCCGGTCGACGTCGCGCGAGGAGGTGCAGGCCGGCGAGATCCGGCATCTGCCGCTGCACGAGCTCGAAAGCCATCCGATCTCGCTCAAGCTGATGGTGCGCGCCCGCGGCGGCCTCGACACCTTCCCGAGCCTCGTGGTCGAGGAGCTGCGCAAGGCGATGCCGCAGGCTCGGAACCGTCCGCCGCGGGCTTGACGTGGTGGCATGGCGTTTGCCTGCAAAATGCGGCAACGGAGAGAAGCCGTGCCGGGACACGCATTTTCTGGGCCGAGCTGACCACGAAGGATTTCGAAGGGCTCGACCCCGACAACACCATCGCCATTCTGCCGGTCGCGGCGACCGAGCAGCACGGCCCGCATCTGCCGGTGATGACCGACACCGCCATCGCCGACGGCATGCTGGCCTGCTGCGCCAGCGATTGCCCGACGACGCTGCAGCGTGCTGGTGCTGCCGATCCAGCCGATCGGCAAGTCGAACGAGCACCTGCTGTCGCCCGGCACGCTGACGCTGTCGGCCGATACGCTGCTGCGCGTGCTGGTCGAGATCGGCGAGAGCGTGCATCGCGCCGGCCTGCGCAAGCTGGTGCTGGCCAATTCGCACGGCGGCAACGCCTCGGTGATCGCGACCGCGGCGCGCGAGCTGCGCGTGCGCTCGCGCATGCTCGCGGTCGCCACGCACTGGCGCTGGTTCGGCCTGCCGGACGGCATGTACGACGCGGTCGAAGCGAAGCACGGCATCCATGCCGGCGACATCGAGACCTCGCTGATGCTCGATTTCCGCCCCGATCTGGTGCGCATGGACAAGGCGAAGAACTTCGTGTCGTCGGCGATCGCGATGGAGAAGGAGTTCAAGCATCTCACCGCCGACCGGCACGCATTCGTTCGGCTGGATCGCGCCAGGACCTCAATCCGGACGGCGCGGTCGGCAACGCATCGATCGCGACCGCCGAGAAGGGCAGGCGACCGCCGAGCATCAGGCCGACGGCTTCATTGCGCTGTTGCGCGATATGACGACATTCGATCTGTCGCGGCTGCAATCCGCGGAGGGAGCGTGAGCCCATGCCGCCGATGCTGCCGCCGTTTCACCGACATCGTCGTGGCCCGACGCCACGTCGTATTGGATCGCGCAACGCGCGTGTGCCGCTGTCGCTTTGCTCGCGGCCCCGCACCGGTTTGCGGCCGACGACCGCGACGACGGTTCGGCGTTGCTCGACATGCTGATCGAGAACGGCACGATCGCGCGCATCGTCGCCGGCGGGCCGCGCGCCGGCCGCGACCAGATGCGGTCGATCTGCACGGCCGGCAGGTCTGGCCGATGCTGGTCGACGTGCACACCCATCTCGACCGCGGCCACACGGTGGTGCGCTCGCCCAACGTCAACGGCACGTTCACGGATGCGCTCGCCGCCACGCAGGCCGACCGGCTGCGCTGGACGCACGAGGACCTGCTCGCGCGCATGAGCTTCGGCCTGCGCTGCGCCTACGCGCACGGCGTCTCGGCGATCCGCACGCACCTCGATTCCGTGCCGGAACAGGCCGAGCGGAGCTGGCGCGCGTTCGCGCGACATGCGCGCGGAGTGGCAGGGCCGCGTCGCGCTGCAGGCGCGTGTCGCTGGTGCCGATCGACTTCTTCCGCGGCGAGTGCGGCGAGAAGCTCGCCGCGCTGGTGGCGCAGTCCGGCGGCATCCTCGGCGCCGTCACGCGCGCGGCGGCCGCGGCGTGCGCACGGCGCGCCGCTCGACGACCTCGATGCGCTGCTCGACCGTTTGTTCGCGCTTCGCCGCGCGCCACGACCTCGACATCGATCTGCATGTCGACGAGAGCGGCGATCCGCAGCGCCGCCGCCTTGCCCTATGTGGCGCGCGCCGCGATCCGCCACGGCTACCAGGGCCGCGTCACCTGCGGCCATTGCTGCAGCCTCGCGGTCCAGCCCGAAGCGGAGGCCGACCGCACGCTCGATCTCGTCGCCGAGGCGAAGGTCGCGATCGTCACGCTGCCGACCGTCAACCTCTATCTCCAGGACCGCGGCAGCGGCCGCACGCCGCGCTGGCGCGGCGTCACGCTGGTGCACGAGATGCGCCGCCGCGGCATCGCGGTGGCGGCCGCCGGCGACAACTGCCGCGACTGCTTCTACGCCTATGGCGACCACGACATGGTCGACACGTTCCGCCAGGCGGTGCGCATTCTGCACCTCGATCATCCGCTGGCCGAGGCGCCGGCGCTGGTCGGCCCGGCGCCGGCCGAGATCGCCCGGCTCGCCGACCACGGCCGGCTGCACGAGGGCGCGCCGGCGCGGCTCGTCGTGTTCAACGCGCGCACGCCTCAACGAGATGGTCTCCCGCCCGCAGGCGGACCGCATCGTGATCGACGGCGGACGGCGTTCGCAGCGCCCGCGCGCCGGATTATTCCGAGCTGTGGGACGATGTCGCCGCGCCGGCGAATCCGAGGAGCGCCGCGCATGCTGATGCACCAGCTTCTCATCGACGGCGCCAACCGCCATCCCGACAAGCTCGCGTTCCGCTGGGTCGATCGCGAGCAAGACGCTGACCTTCGCCGAGGCGGTCGCCGCGATGGAGCGCTATCGCCGGCGCGCTGCATCATCTCGGCGTGCGCAAGGGCGACCGCGTCACGATCTTCGCCCACAACGGCATGGACTATCTGCTCGGCCTGTTCGCCTGCTGGCGCATCGGCGCCATCGCCGCGCTGGTCAACGTCCGCTTCGCCGACGAGCTCGACTACTATTTCGCCGACCACGAGCCGAGCGTCGTGATCTACACCCACGACATGCTCGAGCCGGTGCGCGCGCGCCGCCGCGCAAGTGCGCCGTCGTCCGGGCGCTGGTCTGCATGGACGGTCCGCAGCCGGGCGCCGAAAGCCTGCCCGCTCTGCTCGACGCCGGCTTCGCTGCGCCGCCCGATCCGGCGGACGAGGACGCGATCGCGCATCTCTCCTACACCTCGGGCACCACCGGCAAGCCGAAGGGCGCGTGCCTGGCGCACGAGCCGACCATGCGGGCCGCGAACTGCATCGCCGAGCGGCTGCGGATCAGCGGCGACGACGTGTCGTTCGGGCCGACCGCGCTGTCGAGCTCGTACCAGCTCGTCGGCAACCTGCTGCCGCCGCTGCACCGCGGCGCCACCGTCAACGTCATGGGCCGCTGGACCCAGGAGACCGGCTTCGACGCGCTGGAGCAGACACAGGCCACGATGCTGGTCGGCAATCCGACGCTGCTCAACGAGGTGCTGATCGAAGCGCGCGGCGCGCGGCCGCATGCCGCCGACGGCTGCGCCTCACGCGTGTCGGGCGGCGGCGCCGGTGCCGCCGACGCTCAAGCGCGCGTGGCGCGACGAGTTGCGGCTGCCGCTGGTCGAGAGCTACGGCCAGAGCGAGCTCGGCGGCTTCATGGCGCTGGGCGATCCGGTGCTCGTGTCCGGACGAGAAGTTCGGCGCCGCCGGCCGCCCGCTGCCCGACAAGGAGGTGCGCATCCTCGATGCCGACGGCGTCGAATGCGCCGATCGGCGAGGTCGGCGAGGTGTGCCTGCGCGGCGGCTTCATGAAGGGCTACTGGGGCAAGCCGGAGAAGACCGCCGAGGCGATGCGCGGCGGCTGGCTGCACACCGGCGACGTCGGCGTGATGGACGCGCGACGGCTACATCACCATGCGCGGCCGCTTCGCCGAACTGATCAAGGTCGGCGGCCGCACCTGGTTTCCGCGCGACGTCGAGGAGGCGCTGTGCGCGCAGGCCGGCGTGCAAGGAAGCCGCGGTCGTCGGCGTTGCCGGACGCGCGCGCTCGGCCAGCGCCCGGTCGCCTTCGTGACGCTGTCGGGCAGCGCCGACCTCGCGAGCTCTGAAGACGGCGATCGCGCCGCTGGCTGCCTACGACCTCGCGCCGCTTGCGATCCGCAGCCTCGACGCGTTTCCGATGACGCCGACCGGCAAGATCGCCAAGGCCGACCTGCGCCAGAGCGCGATGGAGAAAACGTAACCGACCGACACCGCCGCTTGCGTGTCCCGGACGCGGTGCAGCGCTGCGCCCGGGACACTTGCGGTGTGAGCCGCATTTCGCGCCGGCAATCTCACGGGGCGGCGGCGATGATCTCGACCTCGACCAGGAATTCCGGCCGCGAGAATCCGGACACGACCATCAGCGTGGAGGCGGGTGGCGGGTCCGCGATGTAGCTGTCGCGCACTGCCATGTAGCCCTTGAGGTGCTCGCGTCCGCTGACAAAGGCGTTGATCCGCACTACGTCGTGGAACGAGAGCCCGGCCTCGGCGAGCACGGCCGCGATGTTGCGGAAGCAGAGATGCGTCTGCTCCTCGACCGATGCCGGTACCTGATCGTCAGGCGACACGCCAAGCTGTCCGGAGCAAACCAGGATGCGATGACCGGCCGGAATCTCGACGCCGTAGCTATAGCGCGCAAAGGGCGGCCGGATTCCACTCGGCGTAATGTGCTTCATGGACGGCATTCGTCGCAGTCTTTCAAGATGGCAGCGGCAGCCGGCGCACCGAGGTCACTTCGTAGCCCGTCCCGCGAATGCGCGCGATCGTATCCGCGATCGACTTCAAAGGCGACCGCCATGTGGCGCGAGGCGTTGGTATGCACCAGCGTCGTGCCGTCGCAGACGATGGCGACGTGGCCCTTCCAGAACATCAGATCGCCGCGCCGCAGTCGGGCGATGTCGTGGGACGCCGTGAGCGCGGTGCCGAGCGCCTGCTCCTGCATGTCGGTGTCGCGCGGGCAAGAAACACCGCAGGCGTCGAGCGCAAGCTGGACCAGGGCCGAGCAGTCGATGCCGATGCTGGTCTTGCCGCCCCAGAGATACGGCGTGCCGAGGAATCGTTCCGCCACCGTGACGAAATCGGTCTCCAGCGTAGTGACCGGGACGAGATGCAGCATCGGCACGAAGCGGCCGTCGGTGGTCACCGCGAATGTGCCCTCCACGCGCGAGACGGCAAGCCGGCTGCCGAACGACAAGATCTCGGCCGGTGGACGTTTGATCGAGGGGCCGGGGTAAACGAACGTGCGCAGCGCCGCGACCTTGTGGGTCGGCGCCGGGCCCGCAGCCCGCAGCGTCGCGCCCGGCATGTAGCCGACATAGCCGTCGCCCGCGAGCTGGCCCCAGGCCCAGCCGTCGTCGCGCATCTCGTAGATCGCCGCCCGCTCGCCCTTGAGTGCCTCGGTCAGAAGCGGTGCGTCGTGCGAAGGCGCTTCGCGCAGCGGCGCCTGGGCGGCGGCCACTTCAAGCGTCTGCCCCTCGACGAAGCTTTTCGCCTCAACGGTACCGGCGAGATGCTTCGCGGCGAGGTCCGGACGTGCCGGCGTGAGGCGTGGGTCGAGCCCGATCCGCCGTGCGGTCTCAGGGCCGCTCGGCTCGCGCGCTTGCGCCGCGAACGGCCAGACCAGCGCGCCGCCAAGGAGCGCGACGACGTCGCGCCGCTTCAATCGATCGAAGTGCATGGTGTCCCCGAACACCGGTGCTGCACGCCTTTGAAGCACCGTCCCCCTGTTCTCAGTCTGGCGTTCGCGTCCGCCGACGGGCGGTCCCCTCGCGAATGCCAGACCCTACATCGTGCATCAGCCCCGCGGCGGACGGCGCCGCTCGTGGAACCAGGCGCGGTAGTCCGACATTTTCGCGCGCTGCGCCGATGGCGCACGCCGCTTGCACGTCGACGCTTCTTCGCTCTTCTCGGGCGCGCCCCACCGCAACTCGACACAGTCGTTCACGTTGTACGCCATTTCGAGCAAAGCGATGCGTTCGATCACGTCCTTGAGCGTGAGCGTCCATTGCGAGCCGTCGGTACGCGTGTAGGCGAACTTGCGCCCCGAAAGCTCGGCCGCGAGCACGCCGTCGAGTTCGGCCTTCACGTCCGCGACGCTCTTGCCGCTCGGCATCGCGTAACGATCGGGCCGCCGCTGGACGCGGTCCGGGAAGTTGCGCACCACGTCCATCGCGATCAGCAGCCGCAGATCGCGTGACGGTGTCGCGAAATCTTCCCACGCGCCGGTGGTCTCGAAGATCGCCGGGCCATCGGGCATCGACGCTTCGCCCTTGCCGCTGTTCTGGAACTTGCGGCCATTTTCGACCGAGGTCACGCGTGCGTTCACCTGCTCTTCGAGCGACGTGATCGCCTCCTTCATGGCGCGGAGCGGATCGAGCGGCGCCGGTGACATCACGTCGTCCATCTGGTCGTAAAAGGCTTCGGTCGAGAGCTTCGACTGGTCGAGCGAGAAATTGCCGTACTGCGGGTTCTTCGCGATTTCGTCGTTGGTCAGCCGGCGCAGGCCGCCATTGTTGGCGACAATCGGCCGGAAGTGCTTGAAGCCGGGGCTGCCGAGCACGGGATCGTCCGCGAACAGGAAGTTGCCGCGCCAGAAGCGCTTGCGGGCAACCGTCCCGTCGGGCTGCGCGTCGACGGCGAGGAAGACGCCGGCCGAGCCGTCGGTCTGTGGCACGCGCTTCGCGAGCACCAGAATGTGCCCGTACGGATCGGCGTACACCGTTCCCGGACGCAGCGCGTCCTGGTTCAGCGGCACCGGGTAGTAATCGGTGTTGTCGTCGGTGGCGCGCGTGCGTCCGGATCCGGAATGGACACCGTCGGCGATGGTCGAACGCACGTAATGACCGAAGCCCGCCGCCAGTCCCGCCGGCCGCCGCGATGCGGCCGAGACCGTCGTCGTTGTGGGCTGCTGGGTCAGTGCGCCGACCACCGCGCTCGCGGTTCGCTGTTCGGCCGGGATTGTGACCGGCTCCTCGTGCTGGATGTTCCACCACGCGTAGCACTTCGGCGGCTCACTGGCGCTGCCGCGTGTGCACTTCGAGTAGCCGAACGGCAGCCCCATCTTGAACGCGAAGTACGCGCGCAGGAAATAGGGCAGGTCGGCGCAGTCCGGGCGGATGAAAAGCTTCATCGAGTCTTCGCCGAGACCCAGATGGTTGAACAGGAAGTTGCGCGAGTTGTCGCGCAGCCCGACATGCAGCGCGGGCCACGACAGGGACGCGTCGAGCGGCGCGTCGAACAGCTTCTCGATCCAGGCCGAGTACAGGTTCTCGGTGGTGCGATTCCAGGTGTTGCGCAGCGGCCAAACGCTGTTCGATGCCGACTGCGGCGCCGGCGGCTTGTCGGCCCGCACCGCGATCTCGCGGGTGATGGCGCTGCAGCCCTCGCGCGTGAGCTTGGCGTGCCAGGTGCCGGCAGCCGGCGAGGTGACCTCGGCAATCCAGAAATAAGGCGGGCCGCCATAGCGCTGGGTCGATTTGGCTGCCACCGTTCCGTCCGGTCCGGTCAGCGAAAGCTCGCCATTGAGCGGCTTGTCCGTGGCGAACAGCACGCGCAGCGGCGCGCCCTTCCATGGCGCGACTGGCGAGGGCAGGACCGCAAGGTCCGGCGCGTCTTCGCAGTTGCCGCGCAATCCCTGCGCATGCGAGTCCGCGATCGAAAGCAGAAAGACGGCAGATGCGCCCGCGATCAGCGACAGTGCTTTCGCAGCCGCGGCAACAAACCGGTGTGCTGGAATCAATTGAGCCCCCTGGCTATCCCATGCCCAATTGCTTGAATATTGCGGAGACCTTTGTCTAAATCATGGCAAATCTGCAACACTGGCGAGGTTGCGCGGTTCCGGTTTGAGCCAAATTGTCGCTTGTCGAGCGAGCGCTTTCGCCGCTGTCGCACGCGCTTTGCAAGGTGTCGTCGGGTGAGCCCGGCGCTTTCGGCCTGCGCGGCCTCCTGCAATTGTGTTAGCTTTTTGACGATGCCCGACGCGGCGGACCGGCGACTCGCACGGCCAGCCGCAGCCGCCACGGGAATGAAGACGAAGAGCAGGCCTGGACCTGCCAGTCTCAAGGAGGAAGCCCATGAAGCTCTCGTGCGTGCTCGGCGCGGCTGTCGCGCTGTTGGCCGCGGTGGTACCGGTCAAGGCGCAGCAACCCTACCCGAACAAGCCGATCCGCCTGATCGTGCCGTTCCCCGCCGGCGGCGCCGCCGATCTCGCGGCCCGCATCGTGAACCAGGCGCTGTCAGAGGCGCTCGGACAGCCGCTCATCATCGACAACCGCGGCGGCGCCGATGGAGCCATCGCCGGCGAGGCGGTGAAGTCCGCGATGCCGGACGGCTACACGCTGCTGTTTGCCACCACCACAGGTATGAATGCCGCTCCGATCCTGCGCAAGCAGCCGCCATACGATCCAACTACCGCGTTCACGCCGATCTCCATGGTCGGCAAATTCGGCTTCTTCCTGTTCGTGCACGAGAGCCTGCCGGCCAAGACAGCGGCGGAATTCCTGAGCTACGTGCGCGCCAACCCCGGGAAGGTGAACTACGCCACCGGCAACGGCACCAGCGTCCTCACCACGGCGCAGCTCGCGCTCGCTGAAAAGCTCGACATGCAGCACATCCCCTACAAGGGAGATGCGCCGGCAACCGCGGACCTGATCGCCGGGCGTGTGCAGGTGATGATCGGCACGCCCGGCAGCGCCATGCCGCAAGTGCAGGAAGGCAGACTGCGCGTGCTGGCGACCTTGCTGTCGCGCCGCAGCCCGCTGGCGCCGGATTCGCCGACGACCGCCGAAATCGGCTTGACCGGTTTGACGATCACGCCGTGGGCCGGCCTGTTCGGTCCGGCAAAGCTGCCCAAGGACGTCGTCGACCGTCTCGCCGCGGCGATGAAGGTCGTCTCCTCGCGACAGGACGTGCGGGCGCAGCTCGACAAGATCGCCTTCGAACTTCAGAACTCGACTCCGGAGGAGATGGACGCGTTCAACAAGGAACAGCTCGAGATCTGGCGGCGCACCGTGCAGCAGGTCGGGATCGAACGCAATTGATCGCGGTCGCGCTTGTATCCCGGGCCTAGCGCAGCGGCGCAGTGCGCTGCAGACCGTGGACTACTGCGGCGTGATGCCGGCAACCTTCACGACCTCCTGCCAGAGCGGAAATTCGCGCGCCATGCGCGCCTTCAATTCCGTCGGGCCGCTCGCGGTCACTTCGAGGCCGGCGGTGCGCACCTTGGCGAGAAGGTCAGGCTTCTTCAGCACCGCCAGCGTCGCCGCGCTCAGTCGCTCGACGACCTCCGGCGGGGTCTTCGCCGGGGCGAGCATCATCACGTAGGTGTCGAGCACGAAGCCCGGATAGCCCGCCTCCACCACAGTCGGCACATTCGGCAGGTCGAACCATCGCTTCTCGCCGGTGACCGCGATGCCTTTCAGCGTCCCTGCGACGATGTGCGGATGCGAAGCGGGCAGCGCCCCGGAGGCCATGTCGACCGTCCCGGCGATCAAGGCCTGGTTGGCAGGCCCGGCACCGTTGAACGGAACGTGTGTCATCTGGATGCCGGAGCGGCTGCGGAAGAATTCGGCGGCGAGATGCGCCGGGGTCGCGAACCCTGCGCTCGAATAGTTGATGCCGCCCGGCTTCTGCTTGGCGAAGGCGATCAGCTCAGCGATCGAGTTGATGCCGGATTTGGGATTGACGGTGAATGCCGTCGGCGAGCCGGCGATGTCGACCAGCGGCAGGAAGTCCCGTTCGAGCTCGTACGGCACGCTCTTATAGAGCAGCGGATTGATGACGATCGTGTTGGACGTGATCAGCACGGTGTAGCCGTCGGGGTCCGAGCGCGCCGCGATGCCGACGCCGATATTGCCGGCTGCGCCCGGCTTGTTCTCGATGAACATCGAGGCTTTCAATTCATCGGTCAGCGCGGGTTGCAGCAGGCGCGTGACGACGTCGACCGGCCCGCCCGAGCCGAACGGCACCACCAGCCGGATCGGCCGGTCGGGCCATGCCGCATAGGCTGCGGTCGAGAGAAACGGTGCGGCGGCTGTGAAGGCGGCGCCCGTCTGCAGCACTCGGCGCCGGGTCGGCGATGCAGAACGGCGATCGGGGATTTTCATGGTGACACTCGCAAGGTGGGTGAGCGCGGTTCTCGCCTTGCGAATCGACCGGAACCCGGCAGACCAGCGGATTGCGCGCGAGCGCGTCCTTTGTAACCGCCGTTATCGGAATTCAGCAATGCGTGGCGTGATGGTCAGCCGCGACGCAATCGCGTACGGCTCGCCGCTCGTTCAAACCGTGCCGGATCGTACCTGCCGGTTGCAAGTATCCGGTTTGGGACGCGCCCCTCCATCATTGCGAGCGAAGCGAAGCAATCCAGCTCTCGCGAAGGCTGGATTGCTTCGTCGCTTGCGCTCCTCGCAATGATGTACAACCGACCTCGTCTGACTTCGTGTCGCTCTAGTCGGCGCGCGCGGCGCTCCATTTCGCTTCGCCGGACGGAGACTTGCTGGTCCCCTCGATGGTCTTGCCGTTCACGCGGCCCGTGTAGGTGGTGTCGCCGACGGAGAACGCAATCTGATCACCTGTCATCTTGGCGCCTGCTGACCGCACCGGAGTTGTTGCCGATCTTCGCCGTGCCCGACAGGTTCTGATACTTCTGCTCCAGTGCAAGCTCACCGTTCGGCAGTTTCCAATTGCCCTGCACGTTCGCGGGGACAATCCAGAACAGAGCGTTGCAATAGTTCGAACAGCCTTCAGCGACGGTGACCCGTTCGTCCGGCGTCCAGTCGCCCATATCGAACGAATTCGAGACGACCCGGGTGCCGGGCTTCATTTCCAAAATCTTGGGGCGCAGCCGCACATTGATGTTCGGCAGCAGGAAGAGCGTCAGTACGTCCGCCTTGGAGAAGTCGGTCTCGAACAGGTCGGCCTTCATGAAGGTCGCCTTGTCGGCGACGCCCTCCTTGGCCGCATTGCGCTTCGACAGTTCGACCATGTCGGGGTTATATTCGATGCCGACCGACCGGGAGCCGCGCTTCGCCGCGGTGATCACGGTGCGGCCATCGCCCGAGCCGAGGTCCATGTGAAAATCGCTCGGCGTGAGCTTGGCGGTATCGAGCATCTTGTCGATCAGCGCTTGGCTCGTCGGAACCCAGACGACATCTTTGCCTTCCTGCCCGACGCTGGGCTGGTAATCCGGCTCGCGCTGTGCCTGAGCCAGGCTCAGGGCCGCGATGAGTGCCAGTGCCAACGCCGGAATCAGGCGTGTAAAAAACTTATTGAACGTCATACTTCTCTCCAGTGGATGTGCGGCACAACCTAGCTCCCCGGGCGATGGTGTACCAAATCCCGACCTTCGGCGTAATGGTGGCGAAGTGCGCCCTGGTTCGGGGTCGTTACGCGGATTTTATGCGCCCGAAGGGTGCGGCGCAGCGGCGATAAATCGCTGCCGCATGCGCTAATCCTGGACCGGCAACTTAGCGGGTCGGGCGAACGACGGAGCTTCCGCCTGGTTCGACATGGTGACGGCACAGCCCGCGAATCTGATGAAATCGGCCGATTTGGGCCTCGCGCGTACCCGCAGGCCGGCGCGCGTGGGCGTGTGCTTCACGCGTGATCCCACTATTCAGGTTGCCGTTCGCCGGTCATCTGCGAGGGATTGAACGCACTTGTCGCGCGGTTCGACTAATCCTTGTCCGGGCGCTTCGTGACGGCCGGCCGGCGCCTGCGGCCGAAGGTAGCGGCAGGTGGCAGGCCGTCCGAACACCGCCCTCGCGGGCGTGCCGGATTGGCCAACAGGCTTGCGGAGGTCGCACTGCAGGTACATAAATGTTTGAGTCGATACGAGAATTCCGATGGCCGAGGCCGTTCACAAGCGCTGGTTCCGCCGGCGAAGCCTGTTCGGCAAATACGTCGTCTCCTTCGTCACGCTGCTGGTGCTGGTGCTCGCCGTGAACGGCGCGTTCGAAACCTGGTTCACCTATAGGGAGATGACCCAGCTCTTGTCCGATTCCCAGTCCGAGAAGGCCGAAGCGATGGCCCGGCGGATCGAGCAGTACGTCGCCGAGATCGAACGGCAGATCAGCTGGGCGACCCGGGCGAGCGCCACCACGCTCGAACAGCGGCGTTCCGACTATGCCCTGCTGCTGCAGCAGGTGCCGCCGGTCGACCGCGTCATTCAACTCGACGGCTCAGGGAAGGAACAATTGCGCCTCACGCGCGAGGGCTTTGTCGAGCGAAGTCGGCATCGATTATTCGGGCGATCCGCGCTTCAAGGAAACGCTGACAACGTCAGTCTGGTTCTCGCCGGTCTATTTCGACGGCCCCGAGCCGTTCATGACCATCGCGATCAAGCATTCCGGCCGCAATGCCGGCTCGACGGTCGCCGAGATCAATCTCAAATTCCTGACGACGTTTTTCGACCCGCAGCAGTTCGGCAAGGACACGCGAAGCCTATCATCGTCGGTCCGACCGGCCGGCTGCTGGCTCATACCAACCCGAATTACCGGCTCGGGACGAACATGTCCGACCTTCCGCAGGTCGCGCTGGAGTTCGGGGAGGGAGCGAGCGGCGTGTTCTTCGGACGCGATCCCGAAGGTCGCTCGGTGCTGACCGCGGCCGCCGGGCTCGAAAAGCTGAACTGGCACGTCTTCTTCGAGCAGCTGACCAGCACGGCGTTGCAGCCGGTCTACAACCTGCTCTACCGGATCGGCTGGCTGCTGGCGCTGGGCGTCCTGCTCGCGGTGCTCTCCGGCATGCTGCTGGCGCGGCAGATGGTGGTGCCGATCAAGGCGCTGCAGGCCGGCGCGCGGCAGCTCGAGGCCAGCGATTTCGGCCATCGCATCGAGGTCAAGGCAGCGGACGAGATCGAGGAGCTCGCCGACCATTTCAATCGCATGGCGGACCAACTGCAGGAATCCTACAGCCGCCTGGAGCAGAAGGTCGAGGAGCGCACGCGCGATCTCGAACAGTCGGTCCGCGAGCTCAAGGCGCTCGAGGAGATCGGTCGCGCGGTCGCGTCCTCGCTCGATCTCAAGTCGGTGCTGGCGACGATCGTGACGCGCGCGGTCGAGCTCAGCCGAGGCCGACGCCGGCGCCATCTACAGCTACGATCCGGTCCGCGAGGTGTTCGAGCTCGCCGAAGCGCATGGCGTCGACCAGGCGTTTCGCGACGCGAACTCGCGCCATCGCGATCAAGCGGGACTCAAGCGTCATGGGGTCGTCGGCGCAGAAGCGCGAGCCGATCTGCATCGCCGACCTCGCAGTCGGCGCCGAACTATCCGCTCAAGGAGCTCACGCTCGCGGCCGGCTTCCACTCCGTCCTGGTCGTGCCGCTGTTCGGCCAGGACGAGTGCCTGGGCTCGCTGGTGGTGCAGCGCCGTGCGACCGGCGATTTCCCGGCGAGCACCGTCGGCCTGATGCAGACGTTCGCGCACCAGTCGGTGCTCGCCATGAACAATGCCCGGCTGTTCCGCGAGGTCGAGCAGAAGGGCCGCGAGCTCGCGGTCGCCAAGCCGCACAAGTCTCAGTTCTTCGCCAATATGAGCCACGAGCTGCGCACGCCGCTCAACGGCGTGCTCGGGCTTTGCCGAACTGCTCGTCGACGGCCTTTACGGCGACCTGCCCGACAAGGCGATGGAGGTGCTGGATCGGATCCAGACAGGACGGCAAGCATCTGCTCGGCCTGATCAACGACGTGCTCGATATTTCCAAGATCGAGGCCGGTCAGCTCAAGCTTGCGCTCGACGACTATTCGCTGCAGGCGATCGTCGATACGGTGGTCGCGTCGACCGGTTCGCTCGCGCGCGCCAAAGGCCTCGAGGTCAAGACCGACATTCCGCCCAGATCTGCCGGTCGGCCATGGCGACGAGCGGCGCCTGACGCAGGTGCTGCTCAATATCGTCGGCAATGCGATCAAGTTCACCGATACCGGGTCGGTCGAGATCCGCGCCAAGGCGGTCGAACGGTCACTTCAACATCGCGGTGCAAGACACCGGGCCCGGGCATCGCGCCGGAGGATCAGGCCCGCATTTTCGAGGAGTTCCAGCAGGTTGACAACAGCAGCACGCGGCAGAAGGGTGGCACCGGCCTTGGGCTGTCGATCTCGCGTCGCTTGGTCGAGGTGCACGGCGGACAGATCGGATTGGAATCGACGCTCGGCGTCGGCTCGACCTTCAACATCGTCTTGCCGGTGCGCGTGACCGAGCAGAGGCAGTCGGCATGAGCAAGCGCATTCTCGTGGTCGAGGATACCGGAGAACAATCGGCGCATCCTGCGACGATCTGCTCACCAACGCCGGCTTCGAGGTGATCGAGGCGGTCGACGGCGAAAAGGGCGTCGCGATGGCGGCGGAGCACCGGCCCGACCTCATCCTGATGGACATCCAGCTGCCGGTGGTCGACGGCTACGAGGCGACGCGCCGCATCAAGGCCAATCCCGACCTGCGCGCACATTCCGATCATCGCGGTGACGTCCTATGCGCTGTCCGGCGACGAGGCGAAGGCGCTCGCGGCCGGCTGCGACGGCTATGTCGCCAAGCCGTTCAGCCCGCGCGTGATCCTCGCCAAAGTGCGCGAGTTCCTGACGCTGACGCCGGAGGTAGATCTTGCGAACTCCGCCGCGCATTCTGGTCGTCGACGACAATCCCGACCAACCTCGAGATCCTGCGCGTGCGGCTCGACGCGCAGGGCTACGAGGTCGTCACCGCGGTGGACGGCGAGGACGGCGCTGGTGCAGGCGCGCGACGCTCGATCCCGACCTCGTCCTGCTCGACATCATGATGCCGAAGCTCGACGGCATCTCGGTGCTCAAGCGAGCTCAAGCAGGATGCCACGCTGCGCTTCATCCCGGTCATCCTGGTGACCGCCAAGGCCGACACCGCGCGACGTCGTGGCCGGTCTCGAAGCCGGGCGGCGACGACTATCTGACCAAGCCGTTCGAGCAGGCCGCGCTGGTGGCGCGCGTGCGCTCGCTGCTGCGCATCAAGGAACTGCACGACACGGTCCAGCAGCAGGCCGAGAAGCTCAAGGAGCAGACCGAGCGAGCTCGTCGACCTGGAACCGCACGCTCGAGCAGCGGGTCGCCACCCAGGTCACGGAGATCGAGCGGATCGGCCGGCTGCAGCGGTTCCTGGCGCCGCAGGTCGCGCGAGGTGATCGCGTCGTCGGATGCCGCCGAGGCGCTGCTCGCGAGCCATCGCCGCGAGGTCACGGTGGTGTTCTGCGATCTGCGCGGCTTCACCGCCTTCACCGAGACGCGCGAGCCCGAAGAGGTGATGGCGGTGCTGCGCGAGTATCACGAGAACCTGGGCGAGCTGATCTTCCGCTACGAGGGCACGCTCGAGCGCTTCGCCGGCGACGGCATCATGATCGTGTTCAACGATCCGATCCCGTGCGCCGACCACGCCGAGCGCGCGGTCCGCTGGCGCTCGACATGCGCGAGCAGGTCGGCGGACTGTCGGCGCAATGGCGGCGCAAGGGCCACGAGCTCGGCTTCGGCGTCGGCATCGCGTCGGGCTACGCGACGCTCGGCCAGATCGGCTTCGAGCAGCGCCGCGAGTACACGGCGATCGGCAGCGTCACCAATCTGGCCTCGCGGCTGTGCGACGAGGCGCAGCCCGGCCAGATCGTGATCGGCCAGCGCGCCTTCAGCGCGGTCGAGCATGCGTCGAGGCCGCGCCGATCGGCGACCTGACCCTGAAGGGCTTCACCGCGCCGATCGCCGCCTACGAGGTCGTGAGCTGGCGCGGCGAGCCGCGGCGCCTGCCGCCGCCGCGAAGCGCCGTGACACTCCCGCTGCGACGGCCGCCGGTATCCTTGCCGCGCCGGAGCGGTTGGTCCACATTCCGCCCGCGCCGCCGGCATTTATGGGCGCCAGCGAAATCCAGGCCGATGCCATGAGCGCCCGCGTCCGTTCCATGTCAGCTGCCAAGTTGTCGCTCGCGGCCGTCGCGGTGGCGCTCGCACTTGCGCAGCCGGAGGAGCTGCTTGCCGCACCCGCCAAGCGCGAGGCGGAGCGCGCGCCCCGACCGTGCCGTCACGGTGACGCGCACCCGCAAGATCTGCTTCTCCGACACCCTGCAGGTCACGGGCGTGCTGGGGCCGCGCAGCGAGGTGCTGGTCCGGCCCGATCGCGAAGGGCTGCAGATCACGCAGGTGCAGGTCGAGCCCGGCGACACCGTCGTCGCCGGCCAGATCCTGGCGCGGCTCGCGCCGCCCGACGGGCAGGGAACCGGGCGGGAATTCCGGTGCGCGCGCCGGCCGCCGGAACCGTCATGTCGTCCGCCGCCGTGGTGGGCGCGATGGCGTCCGGGCGCGGGCAGCCGCTGTTCCGCATCGCCGTGCAGGGCGAGATGGAACTGCTGGCCGAAACGCCGGTCGGGACGCTCTGCGAGCCTCGCGCCCAATCAGGCGGCCGCGGTCGAGATCGTCGGGGTCGGTTCGTTGCCCGGCCGGGTGCGGCTGATCTCGGGCACGATCAACCAGGCCACCCAGCTCGGCCAGGTGCGTGTGTTCATCGGCAGCGATGCGCGGCTGCGCGCCGGCGCCTTCGGCCGCGCCCGGATCGACGTCGCGCAGCGCTGCGGCACGGCGGTGCCGCTCTCGGCGGTGCTGTACGGTTCGGGCGGCCCGGTGGTGCAGGTGGTGCGCGACGGCAGGGTCGAGTCGCGGCGCGTGACCGTCGGCCTGATGGCGGCCGGCCAGGCCGAAATCCGCGAAGGCTTGTCCGAGGGCGACATGGTGGTGGCGCGCGCCGGCGCTTTCCTGCGCGAAGGCGACCGCGTGCGGCCGGTGGTGGCGACCGACGCTCCCGAATAGAGCAGATCCCGAAAAGTAGCAGACTCGACAAATCATGCCGCCGCAAATACCGAAGTTGCGGTGGAACGCACAAGGCCGCCCTCGGGCGGCCTTTTGGTTGCATCGGGAAGAATTGGGTTCCGGTCTAATCCTCGATGTTGCGGCGGTCCCATTCCATCTGCCAGCGGCGCTCTTCCCGAGTCGATCTCCTCGTGCGCGCTCTGAGCTTCGGTGGCGGCGGTAGCGGGGGAAGCGGACTGGATGTTGGAGAAGCTGGTCATGGCACTGGCTCCGAGGGTTGGCCGGAACGTCCGGCGCGTTGTTGATGCTCGGACCCTAGTGCGGGCGCGCCGGCGCGGAGGTGCTGGCGATCACACTTCGGTCGATTGCGTCCAGTCGCTGCCTCGTTGCTGATCCCCGTTTATTCGGCGCGAGCGTCATCCCGCGTCGTGCGGTGTGGTTCGTGGGCAGCCCTGCTTGCGTGGGGACAAGCGGGGCCATGGCAGGGCTCTCTCCGATCAAGCCGGCGAACGCGGGCACCAGCCCCTTTGTGCTCTGCTAAGCAAGATTGGGCCTCTCTGCGCGCTGGGTCCCCGCTGGCGAGGGGACGTGCGGGGAATCCGTCCGCACGAAATTCTCGCGGCCGGGCATTGGATTGTTCAGCCCAACGCAACAGTATTGCGCAACACCGGGCGACGTTCGCATAAGAATCGGGCCACGCGATGCAACATCTGGCAGTGGGACTGATCGGCTACGCCGCCGCCGCGGCGAGCCTTTACGCCGCCAATTCGAGGACCATCATCCCGCTGCGGTTCGCCGCGATCGTCGCGAACATGCTGGCGATGATCTGCTCATTCAACCACGGCACCTATCCGACGGTGATTCTCAACGCCGTCTTGCTGCCGATCAACGCCGTGCGGCTGCGGGACATGGTCAAGCTCATCCGCGACGTCGACGCCGCCGCCAAGACCGACATGAATGTCGACTGGCTGCTCGCGTATATGCGCCCAACGCAGTTGAAGGCCGGCGAGGTTTTCATCCGGCGCGGCGACATCGCCGACGAGGCGTTCTACATTCTCTCGGGCGAAGTCGAGATCGTCGAGATCGGCAAGACGGTCGGAAGCGGTCCGCTCAGGGCGAGATCGGGCTGTTTACCGACGACGGCCGCCGCATCATGACGGTCCGCTGCAAGACCGACGTCCGCGTCGCGACCATCACCTATGACCGGTTCAAGGTCCTCTATTTCCAGAACCCGCAGTTCGGCTTCTATCTGCTGCGTCTGGTGGTGGCACGCATGCAACGAACGCAGCTGCGTTGCCGCCATGCCGTCGCCGAAGTAACGGACCGCGAATGATCGACACGTCGTTACGACTGGCTTGTTCTCCCTCCCCCGCTGTGGGGAGGTCGACGAGGGTGAACCCGCACCAGTCTCCCCGTTCGCCCCCTTTCAATCTTCCCCCGTGACGGGTCGGATGCGCTCGATTGGCACGGGGGGAGAGCGGGGCGCGGCGCCACGTCGGGCGGCTGCGTCTTACATCTCGGCTTCGCGCTCGATGACCGCCTTCTTTTCCAGGCAGTAATAGCCGGCGAGGCGGCTTATCAGCGACTTGTCGGTCCATTCCTTGAGGATGCGGCTGACGTTTTCCCGCGCGATCCCCGCCATGGCGCCGAGGTCCGACTGCGTCATCTTCTGCCGGATCAGAATGCGGCCGCCGCCGACGTCATGGCCGAATGCTTCCGCGAGGCTGAGCAGGGCGCGTGCGACGCGTCCCTTCACCGACAGAAAGCTCGTTGCCGCCAGCGCGTTGTTGGTGTCCCGCAAGCGGCGCGCCAGCAGCACCATCAATTGCTGATGGATCTCCGGATTGGCCCGGCCGAAAGCCTCGAATACCGAGCGGCTGATGAAGCTCAGCTTCGATTCGCGCAGCGCCGAGACCGAGGCCGAGCGGGCCGAGCCGTCGATCATCGACAGTTCGCCGACGATCGATCCCGGCCCGAGGATCGCGAGGATGCGTTCGGCTCCGCCGGGCGTGATCACGTTGACCTTGAGCAGGCCTTCCTCCACGCGGTAGCAGCCGTCGCCGGCGTCGCCGGCGAGGAACACGACCTGGTCGGCCGTCACGGTCTGGACGCGCGCCTCCGCGAACAGCCGGCGTGAGAGTTCGCCGGGAAGGGCCGAAAACAGATTGTCGGGCGGGAGCGCCGGTTTCGCCATCGGGGGTCGCCCCTTCGGTGAGAGTGATTCTCGGAATCGTGCGGCAGATTAGCGCAAGAGCCGCGGCAGGACAGCGGTCAAATCGCCGTTCCGGCGTGAGTCCACCGGCCGCGGTGGCCCCTCGGGAGAAAACCCGCAACTTCGTGATGGTCAGCACAGTGCGGCGGACGCTGGCGCCGGCATGCTGCTCCCATCGGTTGGCAACGCCAGAGGAGAGAGCCATGTCCAACACTGCGAAATTCGGCCGCTGCGCCTGCTGCGGAAATCCATTCCCGGTCGTCGAAGGCCGAATTCCAGCAATGGCGCGTCGTCGGGAACCAATACACCTGCAACGAGTTCTGCGCCGAGGGCGTCGAAGATCGGCGGACGAGCGTCCGAACTGTGTCATGAAAAGGTGTCATTGCTGTCACGGGCCGTTCGGTCTCATCCGGCACTACTACAACCGTCACCAGTTCTGCCGCACCAAGTGCGTCGCAGACTATCAGAAGAAGCTGCAGCGGGTGATCGCGGAAAAGAAGCGGCGCTTGGCGGTCAGCCGCGCGTGGTACGCCGTCTGACCCACTCGTCGATGGCGGGTAGCGCCCGCGCCTTCAAGTCTGCATCGAACCTGATGTCGTCCTCCGCCTCTTTGGCGGCCTCGCGCGCGCTGTCGCTCGCCTGCATCGGCGCAAAATTGGCCAGTTCGTTGGCTTGCGCCCGATCGCTGAAGTTCTTCATCAAATTGGGAACGAAATAGTTGCGGAACGAAGAGCCTTGCCTGTCGGCCAGCGTCTTGAAATTTCTCCGCACGAACGCCCAGGTCAATTCGGTGTGACCGCCATCCGACGCCATCGCATTGAGCATGCTGCCGATCACGCTTGAGGGCATCTCACCCCCGAGCATCAGGCCAAGCGTCTCGCGCGCCAGCGCCGGATCGCGCGCGCTCGCCGCTGCCGGATGATAGCGCTCGCGTTCGCGGCCGGTAGATTTGCGAGCCAGTGCGAGCAGCGTGTCGTAGGTGCTTCGGTCGGCCGCGATGCCGGCCAATCGCACGACCGCGTCCCGCAGGTTCGGCCGCAACGATTCCGGCCGCTGCTGGAACACGGCGAACCGGTGACTGGCTTCAGTGAGAACTTCCTCATCCCCCAGCCGTCCGAGCGTGCGAACCAGTTCCGCCCGCAGTGCGCCGGTGCCGTCGCCCTCGGGGCGCGGCGCATCCCAGGTGATGCGGTCGAGCACCGGGCGGAGCTTGGCGCGCGCATGCGCCTGGAAGGCCGCGCGCTCGGGACGATTGAGTTGGAGACGGTCGATCTGCTTGAGCACGCCCATCACCTGGTCCCAGACCGGGCGGCTGTCGTCGCCGATCTGCTCGACTAGGTCGAGATAGGCGTCGGGCGAGCCGCGCCCTGCTTCCACCAAGGCCCAGGTATCGGACAGAAGGTTCACGCGGTCGGCCGGCGGCAGGAGTGCGAACGATTTGGTCAGCGCCGCTCGCATCGCGTCATCGTACTGCACGCGATAATAGCCGGTGTCGCCGACGTTGAGCTTGACCGCTTCGCCACAGCGGCCGGCGGCGATCTCGATCGGAGCCTGCGTCAGCAGGACTGGTTCGAGCAGCCGCTGTCCATTCACCAGCTTGACCGCGATCGGGATATGCCAGAAGCCGGTCGTTCGCTCGGCTCCCGGCAGCATGAAGCGCTCCTGGCGCAGCGTGATGCGCTGCGCACCGTCGATGCACTTGGTTTCGGCGACGACCAGCGGGACACCGCTCTGTTCGATGAAGGCGGTCGCAACGGCGGTCACGGGGCTTACCCGAGACAGCTTCGAGCGCGCGCCAGAGGTCGGCCGGGGTGGTGTTGCCGTAGGCGTGGTCGGTCAAGTATTTCCGCACCCCGGCGCGGAATACCTCGGGGCCCAGATAGTCCTTCCAGCATGCGCACGATGGCGCCGGCCTTGTTGTAGGTGATGTCGTCGAACATCTCCGAGGCTTCGGATTTGTCGTTCACCGCCTGGCGGATCGGATGCGCGGTACCGTTGGCATCCTGCCGCATCGCGCCCTGCTTCTCGTCGTAATTGTTGAGCCAGGTCCGCCAGCGCGGATGGAAATGCTCGGTCGCCTTGGATTCCATCCAGGTGGCGAGCCTTCGTTGAGCCAGAGATCGTCCCACCACGTCATGGTGACGAGGTTGCCGAACCATTGGTGGGCGATTTCGTGCGCGATCAGCGCAAAGATGCCGCGCCGGGCGCTGCCGGCATGCGTCCGCGGGTCGAACAGCAGGTAGCTTTCGCTGAACGTGATGGCGCCCCAATGTTCCATGGCGCTGACATGGCCGTTCGGGATCGCGATCAGGTCGAGCTTGGGCAGCGGATACTTCAGGCCGAAATAGTCATTGAAGTAGCGCAGCAGGTCGATCGCGCTCTGCAACGCAAACCGTCCCTGTTCGCGCTTGCCGGCGATGGTGAAGACATTGACCGCGACGCCGTCGACTTCGCCGCTGATCTTTCCAGCTCACCCGCCGTCAGTTCGAGGAGATAGCTCGACATTTTTGGGCTGGTCGAAAAGGAGATCTTCTTGGCGTTCGGCCCGGCCGGGTCCTCGCGCGCCACCGGCATGTTGCTGACGGCCGTGTAGGCGCGCGGCACCGTGACGGTGAGCGCCGAGCGTGGCCTTCAGCCCCGGCTCGTCCCATACCGGAAAGACCCGGCGCGCGTCGGCGGGCGCCAGATGGCTGGAGATCAGCCGCTTGTTGCCGCTGTCGGTGCGGTAGTCGACGTAATAGAGGCCGGGACCCGACCGGTGAATTTGCGCCGTGAACGCGATCCGCAGCTTGTGGCTGCCGACCTCGAGCGGGCGCGGGAAGGTGAGGGTGACGGTTTCGGCATCGTCGTCGTAGGTGATCGTGGCGCCGCGCGGCTTTCGGTCGATGGTGGCGCGGGTGACCTTGACCTCGTCGGTATTGAGCACCAGCCGCGTGGTCGGCTCGCGCACCTCGATGTCGATGACCTCGAAGCCGTCGACCTTGAGCGTGTCGGGATTGAGTTCGAGATCGATGGCGTAGTGTGTCGGGACGACGGACTTCGGCAGTTTGCCGGGTGTGAGGTCACCGGCGAGGCGGGGCGCGGCGGCGCCGATCGCTCCGGCAAGCAGCACCAGCGCGAGCACGGTCGCGGCGTGGCGCATCACGCGGTGCGAGAACGGCTGGAACAGGCGGGGGCGAAACATGGCGGGCATGGCTCTGTTCAGTCGTTCGGCGCAGCGCCGGACACGCAAGGTGACATCGCCATGGCGGCGCGACGGGTGGCGACATCAGGCACGGGTGCGACGGGCATGGGACGTGTCTTGGCCAGCCCGTGACATATCGTGCGTCGTCGCCGCCGATGCCAGCCTCCGTCGGTGGGCGGCCAGGATGGCGGATAATCGATGCGGTGCGAAGTGCCGGCCCGGTGTTGCAGCCGGACGGTGCGGTCGACAGGTTGGTGAGACAAACGATTTCCCCGAATTTGAAGGGCTTGATGGGCTGGTGACGACGGTTGCGCCTTCCGCCGGTCGGAACCGGTGCGGAAGGCGGGCGAAGTAGCGCGAAGTGGGGCGAATTCGGACGGAAGAGGCCGGGAAACTCCGGGAGGATCAGGCGAAGACCGCCCCGGAGAGGTCGAGTTCGAACACGCCGGGGAGGTTGACGACCAGTTCCGGCCGTTCCGTTCTCGAACAGGGCATATTTCAGGGCCGCCGCCTGGCTGACGAACAGACCACCGCGCCGCCCGCCCTGGTCCTGCGCGACCCACTGGCCGCGGCTGTTCCGGCCGAGCAGGAAAAGCGAGGCCGCCGAACCATTTGCAGCGAAATTTTCACCTTGGCGCATGACACGTGTCCGTCCGTTCCGATTTTGTTTTGGGGCGACCACCGCCCGTTCATGAACCGGATACTACGGGTCGCGCCTCGTCCCGGATGTGCCGGCCGTCACAAGATTGCGGGTTGCGGGGAAGGGACACGCGCCGGGCCCCTACATACGGTCTGTCGCCAGTCTTGTTTGGCGTCATTATGTTACCCACTGACAAACTCAAGACGTTAGAGCTTTCGGAATGACCAATTCACCGCGTCGAGTTGAACGCAAGCTGGCTGCCGTCCTCGCTGCCGATATCGCGGGTTACAGCGGTTTGATGGGGGCGGACGAGGAGGCGACCGTACGTGACCTCAAGCAGCACCAGAGTGTCGTTCTGCCGATGATCGCAAACTTCGGCGGCAGGGTGATCGATACGGCGGGCGATGAAATCCTCGCCGAGTTCGCGAGCGTGCTCAACGCCGTCAACTGTGCGGTGGCGATTCAGAAACGCATCGCGGAACGCAATACGTCCGTCGATCCAGAGCGGCGGATGCAATATCGCATTGGGGTCAACCAGGGCGACCTGATCTACGATGACGCGCGCATCTACGGTGACGGGATCAACATCACGGCGCGGCTCGAGGGCATCGCCGAGGCAGGCGGAATCTTCCCCTCCGGCAAAGTTTACGAGGAGGTCGAGGGCAAGGTTGATTTCGCTTGCGAAGACATGGGGCCGCAACGACTCAAGAACATCGCGCGGCCCGTCAGGGTCTACCGGATCGCCGGTCGCACCCTCGCCGGCGTCACGCGGCAAGCCGCGTTGTCACCGGATAAGGTACCATTGCCGGCGTCCGACGGACCGTCGATTGCGGTGTTGCCATTCGCGAATATGAGCGGCGATCCCGAACAGGAGTTTTTCGCCGACGGTCTGACCGAGGACATCCTGACCGCGTTGTCCCGCTTTCGAGAGTTTCTTGTCATCTCTCGCAATTCGACATTTGTTTACAAAGGCAAGGCGGTCAACATTCAAGAAGTTTCGAATGCTCTCAACGCGCAATATGTCGTGGAAGGGAGCGTACGCAAGGTCGGCAACCGGGTTCGTATTACCGTCCAGCTCATCGATGCCCGCAGGGACCGGCACGTTTGGGCCGAGCGCTACGACCGGGACCTCGAGGATATCTTCGCGATCCAGGACGAGGTGACGTCGTCAATCGTCGCGACGTTGCCCGGGCAGGTCGAAGCCGCGGCAATTCAATCCATGGCCCGGAAACCGACTGAGAACATGGCCGCTTATGAGCTCGTTCTCACCGCCAAGATCCTTCACCATCGTTCGCGACTGGAGGACAATCAGCAAGCACAGAAGGCCGTCGGAAGCGCGCTGGCGCTCGATGCCAATTATGCACACGCTCATGCTTGGCGCGCGTGCATTGTCGGTCAGTCGCTCATGAACAATTGGGAGCCTGACCGTGATGTCGCGTGGCAGACCGTCAACGACGAACTCAAGATCGCGCTCGCTCTTGATCGCAATGACAGCGACGTGCACCGCATTCTTGCTGGCGTGAAACTCATGAGCGGTGACTTCGAAGCCTCGGAGTACCATCAGCAGCGTGCGGTTGCGCTCAACCCCAACAACGATTTGATCGTTGTCCAGCAGGGGGAACTGTACACTTGGCTGGGAGAACCGGAAAAAGGTGCTGAGTGGATCAGGAAAGCGATGCGGCTCAATCCTCATCATCCAGAGCGCTACTGGAATCATCTGGGACGGGCGTACTTCGTCGCGCGCCGCTATGGCGAGGCGGTCAAATCATTCAGGCACATCAGTCATCCCGACCAATTCCATCACGCTTTCCTTGCGGCCTCCTTTGCCATGATGGATGTAGAGGAGGCCGCGGCCACGCACGCTCGGAGCGTAATCGCGCTCGATCCAGCGTTTTCAGTGGAGGCATACGTGCGCACGCTTCACTATCGGCACGATGCCGATCGCCAGCACCACAGCGAAGCCCTGTTGAGGGCGGAGTTGCCCGGCTGAGTGGATCGACCGACTGCATTGGCCCTCTGCGGGCACGGCGCGCCGTGTCCAACGGAATATACGAGCCTCGCCTGATCCGGCCAGATGCGGCGCAACCCACCATGGCCCTTCACAGGCTAGGTGCGCCGCTTGCACCTTGGCTACTTGGCCGGCGCCCTGGCCCGGCCGCTCGGGAGCGCTGCGATCGCTTCGGTCCAGCCCGATACCCTCTTCATCAGCCAGCGCTGCCTTGATGAGGTTCGCTAGCGAGGCGCGCCAGACTCGCATGTTCCCGCAGGCGGGGCAGGAGCGCCACCAGCCGGTCGAACTTGGCCCGCCCGCGCTCATGGGTGTCGCCGTAGCCTTTGACCAGGTTGCGCATGCGCGCGACCTGCAACGCGAGCGCGTAGTCGGTCCGCGCGCGGTCTCCGCCACCAGGTCGAGCCAGCGCCGTCGAGCGCAGCCTGCTCGGCCGCGAAGCGCAGCGAGCGGCGGCGCAGCGGCTTGAGCCGCGAGAGCAGGTAGAGCAGGACGAAGCCGCTGACCGACGTGGTCTTGACGACCGTCCCTTGCGGGTCGCCGATCGACCAGCCCGCGTGCCCAGCCGGTGCGCATGCAGCCAGCGTCCGAGCCCGGCCGGCAGCGTGTCGGCGATCTCCTGCGTGCGCGGATGAAAGAACTCGGCGATCTCGAGGATCTGCCCGTCCGCGACCTGCGCTTCGTCGCGCACGCGCTGCGAAGCGGCTCGCGCGGATTTTGAGGTCGGCCACCCGGACGGTGTCCTCGTAGGACATGCCGAGCGCGAGCTGCCGCGCGGTTTCGTCCAGCAGGCGGCCGGAGCCGTCGCCGTGCTGCCGCTCGATCTCCTGCAAGCGCTCGAGCCGCGCCAGATAGGCGCGCGCGTAGTCGGCGTCCTGATAGTCGAGCAGCCGTTCGATGCCCGGCCGCGACCGCCCGCGCATCGCCGGAAAATCGCGCTCCGCCTCTCGCAGCAACTCGCGCGATGCGGCGCGGCGCATCGCGCTCGGCCGCGATCGCAGCGCGGGACCGTGCTGTCCGCCACCCCGCGCCGCCTCGAAGCCGGCGCCGAACGCCGCGAGGCTGCTGTTCGACGCCGACCTGGCCGCGCCGGATCGCCGCCTCGAAGGCCGTGCGCGGGAACGGCAGCGCGCCCGAGCCGGCGAGCGCGCCGAACAGCACCGCGCTGATCACGCTGCCGGTCGCGTCGGCGAGCGCCTCCATGTCGAAGGCGACTCAGCTGGCTGCGCGGCGGCGCGGCAGGCGGCGAGCAGCGCCGCTGCGTCCGACGCGGCCGTCGGCGAGCGCGATCTTCTCGGTCATCGCGAACACGCGATGCGTCGAGGCGATCAGCAGCGTCTTGTCCGGCGTGACGAAGCCGCGCTCGACCGCGCGCGCCGCTTCCATCAGCTCGGAGGCGAGCACGACGTCGACGTCGCCCGGCATCGGCATCAGCGCCAGCACCGGGTCGCGCCCGGCCGCCTGCGCGGCGGCCTTGGGGAACAGCTCGAGATAGTAGACGGTCGCGCCGGTGCGCTGCGCGACGCCCGGCACCGACGTCGCCTGCGCGAGATAGCCGCCGTGCTGCGCGAGATCGACGATCCAGTCGGCCAGCACGCCGCCGCCTTCGCCGCCGAGCGCGAGCACGGCGATGGTGATCGGGCGGACCTTGGCGAACGGGCGTCCATCTTGTCGTCATGCAGGCGCCGCGGCGAGCGCTGGCGGTCCATGCGCCGCTGCAACCAGCCGATCACCGCGTCGCGCACGCTGTGCCTTGAAGCGGTCCCAGCGCGTCGGATTGGCGATGATCGAGGCGCGGTAGAACGACGGGCACAGCACCGCGGCATGCGCGACCTCGCCGCACAGTCCGCAGCCGACGCAGGAATTGATCACCTTGGTGACCGGCTCGCGCCGCAGCGGATCGGGATTGGGCGCGATCGTGAGCGACGGGCAGCCCGACAGCCGGATGCAGGAATGATCGCCGGTGCAGGTGTCGGGATCGACGCCGAAGCGCTCGCGCACCACGCGCTCGCCGCCTTCGCATGCGCTTGCGCATGCAGCGGCCGCTCGCGCCGCTGCTTGTTCAGCATGCATTCGGACTGCGCGATGATGACCTTCGGACCCTTCTCCGCGGTGGTGAGCGCCTCCTTCAGCGTGTCGCGCATCTTGGCGACGTCGTAGGTGCGCGTGAGCGTGCGCACCCAGTTGACGCCGACGCCGCGCACCGCCTTCTCGATCGGATTCTTGGTCGAGCGCATGGCGTTGTCGGCCGCGGAGGACAGCATGTCCTGGCCGCCGGTCGCGGCCGAATAGCCGTTGTCGACCACGATCAGCACGTTGTCGCTCTTGTTGAAGACCGCGTTGCCGACGCTGCGAGGCAAGCCCGTTGTGCCAGAAGCCGCCGTCGCCCATGAGCGCGATGGCGCGCTTGCCCGCTCGCGCACGTTGAAGGCCGCGGCGCCGGCGCCGCCCAGCCCGTAGCCCATCGTGGTGTTGCCGATATTGAACGGCGGCAGGATCGAGAACAGGTGGCAGCCGATGTCGCAGCTCACGTGATGCGGCGCCGAGCTCGCGCTCGACCAGCTTCATGGCGGCGAAGATCGGCCGCTCCGGACAGCCGGTGCAGAACGACGGCGGCCGGCCGTGCACCTTGCCGGCGAACGCCTGCTTGCGCCTGGCGAGCTGTCGCGTGGCCGGCAGCGCCGCCGGCGCGGCCGCGTCGGCGAGCAGGTCGGGCCGATAGGCCGCGATGAACTTGCGCACGCCCTCCTTCATCACGCCGCCGGTGTATTCGCCGGCCATCGGCAGCATGCCCTTGCCTTCGATCCGGGTCTGGACGTCGGCGCGGCGCAGGATCGTGTTGACGGCCTGCTCGATGAATTCGGGCTGGCCTTCCTCGACGATCAGGATCGCCTTCTTGCCGGCGCAGAAGCGCACGAACTCGGCGTCGATCAGCGGATAGGTGACGTTGAGCACGTAGAGCGGGATGCGGCTCTCGCCGAACACGTCGGCGAGCCCCAGCAGCTCGAGCGCGCGCAGCGCGGTGTTGTACATGCCGCCCTGCATGACGATGCCGATGTCGCCGGCGTCGCCGTCGAAGAACTCGTTGAGCTCGTGCTGCTCGATGAAGCGCACGGCGGCCGGCCAGCGCTTCTCGATCTTCTCCTGTCTCGTGCAGATAGCTCGCGGGCGGCAGCACGATGCGGCTGACGTCGCGCAGCGGATTCTCGAGCGCGTCCTTGAGCGTGAAGGCCGGCCGCACATTGTCGCGCGGCGGTGAAGCTGCCGTAGACGTGGCAGGCGCGGATGCGCAGCTCCAGCATCACCGGCGTGTTGGAGGCCTCCGACAGCTCGAAGCCCTTCTCCACCGCGCGCACGATCGACGGCAGGTTGGGGCGCGGATCGAGCAGCCAGATCTGCGATTTCATCGCAAAGGCGTGGCTGCGCTCCTGCATGATCGAGGAGCCCTCGCCGTAGTCCTCGCCGACGATGATGAGCGCGCCGCCGGTCACGCCGCTGGAGGCGAGGTTGGCGAGCGCGTCGGAGGCGACATTGGTGCCGACCGTGGACTTGAAGGTGGCGGCGCCGCGCAGCGGATAGTTGACCGAGGCGGCGAGCGTCGCGGCGGCCGCGGCCTCGTTGGCGCTCGCCTCGAAGCGGATGCCGAGCTCGTCCAGGATGTCGTTGGCGTCGGCCAGCACGTCCATGAGGTGCGAGATCGGCGCGCCCTGGTAGCCGGAGACGTAGGACACGCCGGACTGCAGCAGCGCCTTGGTGACCGCGAGGATGCCCTCGCCGCGGAATTCCTCGCCGGCGCCGAGCCGGAGCTTCTCGACTTCCTGCTTGAACGATCGTTCCGCCATCGGCGTCCTCTCTCCGGCATCCGACCGCTCGTGCGCCGCAATTGACTCAGGGCCGCTACGGCCGCCGATTATATTCAAAAGATATATATCGTCCGACAGGCTTCCTAGTCCAGCCCGGAGGGAGCGAAATCATGCGTTCGACGATCGATCGCCGGCCTCGCCGCCGTGCTGGCGGCGACGTCGCACCGGCCGCACGGCCCAGGAGGTCACGCTGCGCGCGGTCTCGTCCTTCGCCGAAGGCACGCGAATTCTCGAAGAATTTCGAGCGTTTCATCGAGAAGGTGAACAACGACGGCAAGGGCGTCATCAAGATCAACTATATCGGCGGCCCGCGCGCGATGCCGCCGTTCGAGGTCGGCAATGCGGTGCGCACGCGCGTCGTCGACATCGCCAACGTGACCGGCGCCTTCTACACCAACCTGATGCCCGAAGCGGACGGCTTCAAGCTGATCGGCAAGCCGATGAGCGAGCAGCGCAAGAACGGCACCTGGGACTACATCAACCAGCTGCACAACCAGAAGCTCAATTCGCAGTATCTCGCGCGCCAGTTCCACAACGTGCCGTTCCACATCTATCTCAACAAGAAGATCGACAAGCTCGATTTCACCGGCCTCAAGATCCGGGTGACGCCGGTCTATCGCGACGTGGTCGAGGCGCTCGGCGGCACGCCGATCACCACGGCGCCGGGCGAGGTCTACACCGCGCTCGAGCGCGGCGTGGTCGACGGCTACGGCTGGCCGGTCACCGGCATCTTCGATCTCGGCTGGGAGAAGGTGACCAAGTTCCGCATGGAGCCGCCGTTCTACAGCGTCGAGGTCAACGTGCTGGTCAATCTCGACGCCTGGAAGGGCCTCAACGACGCGCAGCGCAAGGTGCTCAACGACGCGGCGCTGTGGCTCGAAGGCGCTCGACAGCGAGAACGTCGCCGTGATCAAGGCGCGAGCGCGAGCGCCAGGCCAAGGCCGGCATCCAGCCGATCGACTTCGGTCCGGCGGAGTCGAAGGCGTTCCTCGACCGCGCCAACGACGTGGCCTGGCAGTCGGTGATCAAGCGCGCGCCGGAGATCGGCCCGAAGCTGCGGCAGTTGGCGGGGAATTGAGCGGCCATGATCGGCACGCCGGACCTCATGCTGAGGCGCGTCGAGCGACGCGACGCCATGGCCGCACGTTCGTGTCGCGGCCATCCTCGAGATGCGTCCACGCATGTCGAGCTTACCGACATCGCATGACGTGCGATGCCCGGGCAAACCCGGGCATGATGGCCGCGTCCTCAGGGTGCACGGCGCTGCGGGCACGCGTCATGACCCGCCTCTCCGCCGCCTTCGGCCGGCTGCTCGACGCGCTCGCGGTGGTCGCGGCGCTGATCCTGCTGGCCATGGTCGTCGCTCGTCACCGCCGACATCGTGCTGCGCAACCTCACGCGCGCCGGCTTCTCCTGGGCCAACGAGGTCTCCGAATACACGCTCTATCTCATGACGCTTGCTGACCGCGCCGTGGCTGCTGCGCCGCGGCCAGCACGTGCGGCTCGACCTCGTCCTGACGCTGGTGCCGGCGCGCGTCGCCTGGCTGATGGAGGCGGTCGCCGACCTGCTCGGCTTCGCCGTCTGCCTGGTGTTCGTCCGCTACGGCTTCGCCATGACCTACGAGAGCTGGCGGCTCGGCTCCATCACCATCAAGAACCTGGTGTTTCCGGAATGGTGGCTGCTGGCGCCGCTGCCGGTCGACGTTCGTGCTGCTCGCGATCGAGTTCGTGTTCCGCTTCGATCGCCTGCTCGAGCGGCGAGCGCGACGCGCCGCATCGAGGCGACGTCGGTGAGCTGAATGCATGAACTGGGTCGACGGCGAGCCTGCTGCTGTTCGGCGGCCTCGTCGCGGCGATGGGCGCTCGGCCTGCCGGTCGCCTTCGCGTTCCTGCTCCTCAACATCGTCGGCGCCTGCTGTTCCTCGGCGGCGAGCCCGGCCTGTCGCAACTCGCACGCAATGCGGTGCAGTCGGTGACCAGCTTTTCGCTCACGCCGATCCCGTTCTTCGTGCTGATGGGCGAGGTGCTGTTCCACACCGGCGTCGCGCTCAAGGCGATCGACGCCTTCGCGCTGCTCATCCGTCGCGTGCCGGGGCGGCTCGCGGTCATCACCATCGTCGCCGGCACGATCTTCTCGGCCATCTCGGGCTCGACCATCGCCACCACGGCGATGCTCGGCAGCCTGATGCTGCCGACCATGCTCGCGCGCGGCTACGAGCCGCGCATGGCCATGGGACCGATCATGGCGATCGGCGGCGTCGACATGCTGATCCCGCCGTCGGCGCTCACGGTGCTGCTCGGCAGCCTCTCCGGCATCTCGATTGCCGGCCTGCTGATCGGCGGCATCGTGCCGGGCCTGATCCTGAGCGCGGTGTTCGTCGGCTACATCATCGCGCGCGCGACGATGCAATCCGGCGCTGGCGCCGGAGACAGCCGCTGGAGGAGGGGCCGCCGGGCGCGCGCGCTGGGTGCCGTTCGTGATCCACGTCGCTGCCGCTCGTCTGATTTTCAGCGCTGGTGATCGGCGCCATGACCCGCGGCTGGGCGACGCCGACCGAGGCGGCCGCCATCGGCGCCGCCGGCACCATCGTGGCCGCCGCGCTCTATCGCAGCCTCACCTTCGCGAACCTGATGAAGGCGCTGCTCGGCACGGTCGCGGTCTCCGGCACCATCCTGTTCATCATCGTCGGCGCCACGACGTTCTCGCAGGTGCTGAGCTTCTCGGGCGTCGTCAACGGCATCATCGGGCTGGTGACCGGGCATGGGGCTTTCGGTGACGACGCTGGTGATCGCGATGCTGCTGATCCTGCTGTTCCTCGGCTGCTTCGTCGACGAGGTCAGCATGATGCTGATCACGCTGCCGTTCTTCATGCCGCTGGTGCAGCGCTAGGACGTCGACCCGATCTGGTTCGGCGTGCTGTTCCTGATCTGCATGCAGCTCGGCCTGCTGACCCCGCCGTTCGGCCTGCTGCTGTTCACGATGAAAGGCGTGGCGCCGCCCTCGATCACCATGAACCAGATCTACATGGCGGCCATGCCCTACATCGCGATGAGCATGGTGATCCTGGTGCTGATCTTCTTCTTTCCATGGTCGCCACTTGGCTGCCCGCCGTGCTGAGCCGCTAAGCGTGATACTACATGCGCCAGCGCGCGTCGGGGTCTTCCTCGGGAACGGACCAGCGCTTCGATCTCGACGAACGCGTCTGCGCCGATCTCGACCGGTCGCGGCGGCGCCTCGAAGCCGACCTTCCACAGGCGCAGTTCGTAGCGGCCCTTCGGCAGCGCGATCTCCCGCAAGTCCGGACGCGCCGGTCGTGCCGCGGTAGGCGCCGAGCCGCAGCTCCACGTCCGGAATCGGCTCGGCGGTTGCCTGCTCGATCACCCTCACGCTGAGCACATGCTCGGGTGGGCGAACGACCGCGACGCTGAACGAGGTCGTGGCGCCGTCATGCGGCAGGTTCAGCTCGGACGCCTCAAATCGCGCCGACCACGTCACCATGCCTTCCGTCCGTGGAGCCTTCCAGTTGGATATCGGTCCAGTAGAGGGCTCCGGTGTCCAGGAATGGCGCGTCGCTCAACCACGCCGCGCCCCGGCGATGTCACCGGTTTCAGTGCAAACCTCGATCGCGCGGCCCGCGAGTCGCCACGCTTGCCGTCGATTTCGCGCCGGCCTTGATGACAAAGCCCGTGTCGGCGACGACAGGGGAGGGTACATCCCAAACCGCCAGGCTGGTTGCCTGCGGCGTTCACGCGCACGGGTACGTCGAGCACGGCTTGCGCATAGTGCGTGCCCGCGATCTCGTGCGGGGGATAATGTGAAGCGGAACACATGCACGCCGAGGTGGGGCGGTGCCACAAGCGTGATCGTAGCCGTTTCGCTCACGCCGTCGGCGTGCAGGGCAAACGCGTGCAGTTCTGTCCGGCCATCGGGCGCGGTGACGGCGATCGCCATGCCGGTGCGGTCGCGCCCGTCCGGGCACGATGCGCGCGCCGTGATCGCCAGGGCATCGCCAGCCGGAACTTCGAGCGGCAGCGGCTCGCTCACCGTCAAGTGAACGAGCGCGCCGCCGGACTCCTCCGTCATCAGCGCGCGCCCGACGTCTCGGCGATCTGGCGGCGCGCCGCGTGGCGGCCGGCGATGCGGCCGAACACCAGGCAGCGCGTCAGCCCGTGCTGGGCGAAGCCGCCCTGCGATTCGCCCGCGCAATAGAGGCCCGGGATCACCTCGCCGCGGATGTCGATCACCTGCGGAGTGGGTGTCGGTGCGCAGGCCGGTCAGCGAGTCGTGCAGGATCGGCGTCGCCCACGCCGCATAGAACGGCGGCTTCTCGATCGGGTGCAGCGGCGTCGGCTTGTCGAAGTCGGCGTCGATGCGCCGGACGCGACGAACGAGTTGTAGCGGTTCACCGTCTCCTGCAGCACCGCGCCCGAGATCGGCTGCTTCTGGTACGGATTCCTGATCCTGGCCGGCGAGTTCGTGGATCGTGTCGGCGCTGAAGAAATAGCCGTCCGGGTCGACATGCGGCGGCTCGGGCTTCCATTTCTGCCGCGCCACCGCGTCCGCGTCGAAGATCGCCCAGATCGGGCCGCCGCCGTTGAGCTTGGTCCTTGTCGCCGTTGTATGCCAGCGCCGCGTTGATGAAGTCGTAGCGAGCTGTCGAGCTCGTTCCAGAACCGCTTGCCGAACTGGTTGACGAGGATGGCCTCGTGCCAGTCCGTCACCGTCAGCCCGGTGGCCTTGCAGAGATGGAAGATCGGGCTGTCGGTCTCGTAGTAGAGGCTGAGATAGCCCCAGCGGCATGCCGACGTGGCGCGTCTTGGTGATGGCGGGGCCGACCTCGGTGGTCTGGGTGCCGGTCGCCCACAGCGACGCGCCGATGTCCATCGCGGCGAGCTCGCCGTCGGCGCCCTGGAACGAGTAGGGCAGCCCGGCCTGCTGGTATTCCTCGGTCAGCCGCGGATCGAACATGCGGCGGAAGTTGACGTTGCCGGTGTGGCCGCCGGTCGCGATGACGACGCCCTTCTGCGCCTCGATGTGCGACCGGGCTTGCTGTCCGCCTGCGCGACGATGCCGAGCACGCGGCCCTTGTGCTTCGTCGCGCACGATCTCCGTCATCTCGTGCTTGAGCAGGATCTGCACGCCCTTCTTGCGCGCGCTTTCGGCGAGGCGGCGCACCAGGCCCGAGCCGTTGCGGTTGCGTCGCGGCGCGATGACCTCGCTCGGGATGTGCCATTCGTGGGTGACGAAGACCCGCGGCACGGTCGAGGCGTCCGGCGTGACGATCGGCTTCTCGATGAAGGTGACGCCGTTGTCGAGCAGGAACTGGAAGGTCGGCACGCATTCGTCGGCGAATGCGCGCACCAGGTCGCGGTCGTTGTAGCGGCTGTCGCCGCGCTCGTGGCGCGATCCAGTCGGCGAAGACCTGCTCGGGGCTGTCCTTGATGCCGAACTTCTTCTGCAAGGCGTTGCCGCCGCCGAGCTGGACGCGGCCGCCGCTCAGCATCGCATGCCCGCCGATGTCGAAATTCTCCTCGACGACGATCACCGCGGCGCCGTGGTCGCGCGCCGAAACGGCGGCGGCAGGCCCGCGGCGCCCGCGCCGATGACGACGACGTCGGCTACGTAGTCCCATTTGATGTTGCCGTTGCCGCTCTGCGCGGCGGCCTCGTGCGCGCCCGTTCCGGCGATCGCGACCACACCGACGCCGGTGGCTGCGCCGCGCGCGAGGAAGTTGCGACGGCTGACTTCAGCCTTGCCGGGCGTGCGTGTTGGCTTGCTCATCCTTGACCTCCCGAGTGCCGATTTTGGCTATCTTGCTTGATGACGATGACGATAGTGTCCGCCTTCCGGAATTGCAAATCAAGGCGTTGCCGGCGACGGGCGTGAGGGGGGTGAGGTGTGGCAAGGCATCGGCGATCTGCGGAATACTTGCGGCGGCCGGGGCGACGATGCTCTCGCTGTCCGCGCGCGCGGATCATACCTGCGATGCGCTCGGCGAGGCGGGCTGGTCGACGGTTCCGTCGCACGAGGTCGTCAACGTCGTGGACGGCGCCGCCCTACCAGGCTGGCGGCGACTGGTTCGTCGATCGCACCACGACGGTGCTGCCGACTGTGCAACTATATCAACGCCGCCGGCAATTACAGTCTGCGCTCGTACTCGCTCAGTCCCGAGGACAAGACCGAGCGGGTGATGATCTGCCGGGGTAACGCGGCCGTCGCGCCTTATGCGGGACCGTGTCCGCCGAAGTAATCCCGCCGGCCCGTGGTGATTGGTTAGTGCCCGTCACACGTCGTGCCTCACCCGTGCTTGCCGTTGAGCGTGTAGCGCCCGTCCTTGAGCGCGTCCGAGGCGGCCTTCCGCGTAGAGCTTGTCGAACGTGCGCAGGATCTCGCGGCCGTCGCGGGTGCCGAGCGCGGCCATGAGGTCGAGATAGGTCGCAGGGCCTCGCCAGCGCGGCCTCGACCGAGCGGCGTTCGCGCTGCGGCAGTTGCGGGGGCCTGGGCACGGTGAACTCGAAGCTGTCGCCCTTGCCGAACGGCTTGGTGCAGTCGAAGCCGCCCTTGGCGCCGGTGCGGCTGCCTTGCGAGCGACGGGTCGAGCGGCACCGCGCGGAAGCCAGACGCGACCACGAAGTCGCGGTCGGCCTGGAAGCGTGTCGCGAGCGCCCAGTCGATCTGCTCGTCGGAGAACACGTCGATGTCGTCGTCGACCACGAACACGTGCTTGACGTCGCCCGACGAGCAGAACACCGCGGCGATCGCGTTGCGCGCCTCGCCCGGATTGCGCTGCCGCAGCGAGACGCGCACGTTGTACATGCCGCCGGACGACGCCGTGCAGCACACCGCGACCGGCTCGCGGATCGCCTGCTGCAGCACGCTCCAGATCGCCGCCTCGGTCTTGGCGGCGCCGAGCTGCGCGGTGTCGGTGGAGCCGAGCTTCTGGCCGCCGATGGTCACGGTCTGGAACAGCGCGTCCTTGCGCCGCGGTGATCGCGGTGAGGTGGAACACCGGGTTGCTTCTTGAGCGACCCCGTAGTAGCCGATGTACTCGCCGTAGGGGCCCTCCGGCTCGACCAGGCCGCGCGCGTCGAGATAGCCCTCGAGCACGATCTCGGCGTCGGCCGGCACCCGCACGTCGACGGTCTTGCATTTCACCACCGGCACCGGCGCGCCGCGCACGGCGCCGATCACGTCGAGCTCGTCCATCGGCGGCGTCGAGGCGACGGCGGCGAGGAAGTCGGTCGGATAGGCTGCCGACCGTGAAGGCGACCGGCAGCCGCTCGCCCTTGCGCGACCGCCGCGAGGTAGATCGCGCTTCAGGTCGCTCGGCGCGATGAGGTCGATGCCGGCGGCGCGCGGCCCACGCAGCATCATCCGGCGGCAGCCGAGGTTGGTCGAAGCCGGTCTTGCCGGATCGACGCGCATAGTCGATGCTCGGCGCGAGATGTAGGGCGCGCCGTCAAGCCCATGCTGCAGATGGACACGGGAGCGTGGTGAGATCGGCCTCGTCGCCGGTCTGCACCACCTCGTGCACCGGAGCGTGCTTCCGACGACACCTCGATCGGTGATACGGACGGCTGAGCCGTTCGCGCAACACTGCGGGAAAGTCCTTCTCGTCGGTGTCGAGCGCGGCGGCAAGCCGGCTGCGCGCGCCCATGACGTTGCCGACCAGCTCGGCCTTCTCCGGGCCGACGGTGCGGAACCAGACCGCCTTCGGGTTGCCGTCGAGCACCGCGGCGACGTCGATCAGATCGATCGGCGCGTCGTGGACGATGCATTCGCCCTGCTGCACGAGCTTCTCGACGAAGCGGCGCAGGCGGAATTTTTCGGTGTCGGGCTGGGTCATGAGGTGCGGTCCGTTCAAGCTATCGTCATGCCCGCGTTTGTCGCGGGCATCTACGTATTCCTTCATTGCAACAAAGCAAGACGTGGATGGCCGGGACAAGCCCGGCCATGACGACCGAAAGTGATGAGTTTGGCCAAGGCGACATTATCAGTACGCGAATTTGTAGTGGAAGCGCTCGCCGTCAGGCTCGATGCGGCCGGCGGTCGGCGCCGGGAAGTGGATCGGCATCACCAGTGTGCGGGTCCCGGCGTAATTTCGCAAAAAGCGCCGCCGCGTCTGCGCCGCCATCGCCGGATCCCAGCAGAAGATCGTCGACCAGTCGGGCTCGCGGCAGTGCAGGGCGTGGTGCATCAGGTCGCCGGAGACGATCGCCTCTTGGCCGCGCGAGCGGATGTGGACGCAGCAGTGATGCGGCGAGTGGCCGGGCGCTGCCGCCAGGAACACGGTATCGTCCAATGAGAAATTCTCGTCGACCAGCTCGGCGCGACCGGCTTCGACGATCGGCCGGCAGTTCTGCAGCCAGATTGCCGGCGAATGCGCGGGCTGTGCCGGTGCTCGTGCGTTCTGTTCCCAGAACTCGTATTCGCGGCGGTGAAAGATGTACTTGGCACGCGGAAAGGTCGGCACCCAGCGGCCGTTCTCCATCCGGGTGTTCCAGCCGGTGTGGTCGACGTGCAGGTGGGTGCAGAACACGTAGTCGATCGCGTCGAACGTCAGGCCGAGCGCGTGAAAGCCGTCGAGCCAGGGCTTCTTCGGAAAGTCCATCGGCGGCGGATAGCCCTTGTCCTCCCCGGTGCAGGTGTCGATCAGGATGGTGTGCCGCGGCGTACGCACCACAAAGGTCTGGTACGTGCTCATCACCAGTCCGCGCGCCGCGTCGAATACAATCGGATCGAGTTCCGCGAGATGGCGGTGGCCGATGACCGGATCGAATGCCGGAAACATGACTTCCGGCTTCCGCCACGGTCCCTCTCGCTCCACGATGCTGTTGATCGTGACGTCGCCCACCCTGATTTCGCGCATGCCCATCCTGTTCTTTTCCCGCGGCTGCAGCGATACGCTATCGTGACGGCGGAAGCGGAACAAGTTGGGGGCACCATGCCGGAACAGGCGGCGGTCGGCTTTGTCGGAATCGGCGCGATGGGATGGCCCATGGCAGCCAATCTTGTGCGCCGGCAATTTCCGGTGACGGTCTACGATGTCGACCGGGAGCGGCAGGCCCGCTTCGTGCAAGTCGCATCAGAGCCGTCGGCGTCTTCGCTCGGCGATCTCGGCAAGGATGCCGCGGTGATCGTCACCATGCTGCCGACCGGGCGCGACGTACGTGAGACGCTACTGGCCGCTGAGAATGGCGCGCTCGTGGAGGCGCTCAAGCCGGGCGCGATCGTCGTCGATATGAGCTCGTCGGACCCGGCGGGCACGCGCGAGCTTGCCGGCATACTCGCAAAGCACGGCGTGATCCTGGTCGATGCCCCGGTGTCTGGCGGCACGCGCGGCGCGGAGGCGGCGAGCCTTACCATCATGATCGGCAGCGATGACAAGGCGGCCGTGGAACGGGTGCGGCCGGTGCTTGAGGCCATGGGACAGCGGCTGTTCGAGACCGGCGGCTCCGGCACCGGCCACGCGATGAAGGCGCTGAACAATTTCATCGCCGGGACGAACTTCCTCGCCGCCGCCGAGGCGCTGGTGGTCGGGAAGCGCTTCGGGCTCGATCCGGCGCTGATGGTGGAGATCATCAATCAGTCCACCGGCCGCAGTTTTTCGACCGAGCATGTCCTTCCGCAGCATGTGCTCAGTCGAAAATTCGCCTCCGGCTTTCAGCTCGGCCTCCTCGCCAAGGACGTCAAGATCGCCGCCGACCTAGCCGAGGATCTGCAAGCGCACGCGCCACTCACACAATTGAGCCGCGACCTGCTGGCGCGCGCCAAGGATCGGCTCGGCGCCACAGCCGATCACTCCGCCGCGATCCAGTATTGGGAAATGCTCAACAGAGTGAAGGTCGGCGGCGAGCCCGAAGCCTGATGGGCACCACCCCTGCTGTCATCACGGGGCCGCGCAAGAAGGCGCCGAGACCCGGTGATCCATCCTTTGCGCAAGAAGATGGATCGCCGGGTCAAGCCCGGCGATGACGACCGCGTGAATTAAGCGCGGCCGGTGTGCTGCTTGACGAAGTCGACGATCATCGCCAGCGCCTTGCGCGACGCAGCCGAGGTCGGTTCGCGGCTGACGAAGGTGTGCGGCTCGCCTTGAAATTTCTCGACGTGGATCTCGCCGCCGCGCTTGGTGTAGGCGGCGGCGAAGCGGTCGGCGGAATCAGGCGGCAAGTTGTCATCGTTGGTGCCTTGCAGGAGAAGCGCCGGCGGCAGTTGCACCGCCTCGCCGCGGTCGAGCGCAAGCTGGGGGCTGCCTTCCGCCATCGCGGCCTCGTCCGGCCAATAGGCGTGATGCGCATCGATCAGCCGCTGGTTCTTGCGCTCCTTGACCATGTGATAGCGGGCGAGCGGATCGGCGACCGGCCAACAGGCGATGACGTACGGCACCGTTGCATCGGCGTTGGCATGCGCGGTGCCGTGTTCGGCGAGTTCGAGCGCCGCATATCGTGCATCGAACGGCTTCATCACCGCGAGCAACAACTGCTGGCCGCCGCTCGACGTGCCGAGCGCGCCGACCTCGTCGGGTTCGATGCCGAAGGCCGGCGCATTCGACTTGAGCCAGCGGATGGCGACGTTCACGTCGGCGATTGACGCCGGATATTTCGCGTCCGGCGGCATGCGGAAGTCGATCGACATCACCGCGATGCCGGCCTGCGCCAGCGCCTCGTGGATCGCCTTGTTGCTCAAGCGGTCGTTCGAGGTCCAGCCGCCGCCATGCACCTCGACCACCGCAGGGTAGGGCGGCGGCGAGGCCGGCAGATAAAGCCGCGCCAAAAGGGGCTGCGTGCCGTGCGCGTGATAGACGACATCGAAAGCGCGATATGCAGGCTGCGACATAGTCGTTTGGCTCATTCGTTCGGGATAACAGGCAGCAGCAGGTGCGAGGGATGCTGCGGGTCGTGATAGATCTGGTGCAGCACGGTCTTGCTGCTGCAGATATGGTACGGAATGTACTCGACGTTGGTCGCGCCGCCGACGCCGGTCGCGACGTCGAGACTGGTGATCTCGACGCAGATGCGGTGACCGGCCTTGAACTGGTTGGCGGTCGCCATGATCTCGATGGCGTATTCGTTGATCTCGCCGGGCACGACCGGCTTCTGCGCCGCACGCGTCAGCGGGTGCCAGGGCCGTCCCGGCAGTGAGCGGATTGGATCGACGGCACGATGACTGGCCTTAAGCCAGCCGCGCGTCAGTTCGCGCTCGGGTAGGCCGGGTGTGACGTCGCGCTCGCCTTCGCGCGCGGTCTGCACGCCGACATCGGGGCCGACGTCTTTCAGGATCACGATCCAATTGGTGTCGTCCTGGTCGATCGAGGCGAACAGGTTGAGCACGCTCGGGCCCGCGATGGTCACGTCGTCGTGCGAGCGGCTCGCTGAGGTAGCGCAGCTTCTGCACCCGGTTGGTCTGGCTCGGCGGCATCTGCGCGAAGGCATCGGGCGCCTGGTAGTCGTCGGCGCTCGCCGGCACAAACGGCTCGGTCGTGAGGCGCTCCCAGCCGTTCGAGATAGAACTTGACCCATTGCGTCTCGGGCAGCGGCCAGTCGTTGCCGGTACGCCACTCGTTCGCGCCCATGACCCAGAACCGCACCGGCGGCTCTTTCAGGATCCCGGTGTCGATGCCTTTGAGCCAGTGGTCGTACCAGCGCAGGAGTTCCTGGTGGAAAGCCTTGAACGGCCGGTCGAGATGCGCGGGGCCGAGCAGCAGGAGCTTCTTCGCTGGCGGGTCGATACTGCGGTACCAGTTCTGCGCGCCGAGGAGATGCGTCTTGTACGTGTAGCCGTACCATCCGGAGCCGGTATAGGTCGGGATGTCGATCTTGGAGAACTCCGCCTCACTCTTCTTGACCGCATCTTCGTTGTCGTAGGGGTTAATCAGCACCTCGAAATAGGCGGGGAAATGCTGCCCCTTGAGCATCAGCACGTTGTAGACGTGCGGGTACATCTTGAAGTCTGGATTGGCCATCGCCTCCTGCCACAGCTTTTCGCGCTCGGGCGGCAGCGGCTTGGGCTGGCCCTTCTGTTGATGCGCCGAGGCGTAGACCTGCAGCAGGAAGCGGAAGAGATGGATCACGCCACCCGGATATTCATCCCGGAAGCCGCCGGCTTCACCGTAGGCGCCGCGGGGGTCGAACGGGAAGATCGCCTTGAGGTGCGGCGGCTGAGCTTGGCGGCCATGAGCTGCTCGGCGCCGAAGCCGGAAATGCCGATCATGCCAACATTGCCGTCGCACCAGGGCTGCGCGGCGATCCATTCGATCAGGTCGTAGCTGTCGAAGGCGCGCGAGCCGCCGCTTTCAGACTTGGCAATGCCACGCGGATTGGCGATGACGTGGATGTAGCCGCGCGAAACCAGAAAGCGTGTGTCGCCCGCTTCCGCCGGCCCGGTCCACAGCATCGACCAGGCGGGCTGGAGGAGACCGGTCTCGGCCATCTCGGGGCCTTGCAAATCCTTGTTGTGGATCGAGATGGCGAGCAGGGCAGGGAGCTTTTCGGTGGTGTCGGGGCGGTAGATGTCGGCGCAGATCTTCACGCCGTCGCGCATCGCCACGTACACGTCCTTCTCGGCGATCATCTTGTCGTAGGACGGCGGCCGGTCGTATTCGACCGGCGGGCGATGGCTCGTCTGCGCGAGCCTGAACGCCGTCTCGGTTTCGCTCGTCATCGTTCCTCCCCCTGATCCCTTTCGTTCGCGATCTTAGTGCGCCACTCCGGCCATGTTGCTATGGCCCCCATACGTCGCGGGCGACTTCGACGACGCGGGCGAGCTTCGCCTTCTCGATCGTCCTCGGTCACCGCAACATGCTCGGCGGCGCTGGTCGAGAAGCCGCATTGCGGGCTCAATCCGAGTTGCTCGAGCTTGATGTAGCGGCTGGCCTCCTCGATCCGCCGCTTGAGGCAGTCGGCGGTCTCGACCTCCGTGACCTCTGGTTGCGACGAGGCCGAGCACGACGAATTTGCCGGACGGCACCGCGCGCAGCGGCGAGAAGTCGCCCGCGCGCGCGTTGTCGTATTCGAGGAAATAGATGCCGACATTCATGTCGTTGAACAGCGGCTCGGCGATCGGATCGTAGCCGGCGTCGGCCTGCCAGCTCGGGTCCTGGCTGCGGCAGACGTGCATGCCGATGGTCATGCCGTCCGGCGCGCCGGCGATCACGGCGTTGATGACGCGCGACGTAGCTGCGCAGCAGATCGCGCCAGTCGTCGCCGCGCTCTGCCAGCAACTGCGCGCACGCGCGGATCGCCGAGCTTCACCAGCGAGGTCTCGTCGATCTGCAGGTAGCCGCAGCCGGCCTCGGCAAGCGAGCGCATCTCCTGGTGATAGGCCTGCGACCAGGTCGGACCAGAACGTGTCGAGGTCGGGATAGACGTCGCGGCTGATGTTGGCGCGGCCGGCGCGATAGTGGATGTAGCAGGGGCCGGGCAGGGTGATCTTGCGGCGTGCGCGCGGTCAGCGATTTCAGGTAGCGGAAATCGTCGGCGTTCTGCGGCCCCTTCCAGTCGATGCGGCCGACCACCTTGGGAATGCGCCGCGCCATGCGATGACCGTGGCTTGGCGACGCGGTCCAGCCCTCGTCCTCGGTCCGTTCGATGCTGACGCCGGAAATGCCCGAGCTGGTGAAGCTGTCGGAATAGGTGCCGCGCCGGAACTCGCCGTCGGTGACGACCTCAAGGCCGAGGTCCTCCTGCAGCTTCACCACGCGCGCGATGGCGTCGTCCTCGATCTGCGCGCAGTCCGCCGCGATCGAGCCGCCCGGCCGCATGCTGTTCGCGCGCGGCGAGCAGTTCCGGCGGCCGCATCAGGCTGCCGATATGCTCGGCGCGAAATGGGGGAGCAGACATTGCGCTCATGCGATGGAACCCTGGTGCGTTTGTGCCCGGGCCTGACCGGACGCACATCGAATGCTTCAATCTTTCAATCAGTGGCGGGAATGCCGGGTCAAGTCCCATGCTTGACAGCAGTAAGCCAGTATCGGCATGCCGCATTGCGTTCCGCAAGCTTTTCCCGGAAACTGGCGGCGACAGGACATAACAACGAACGGCCCGCGAAGCTCGGGCGAGCGAACGCTGCGGACAATGCGGCGTCAAGCGGGAAGGAAACATGGCGTCAGCCGAATCCAATCAACCGGCGATCGTCGCGGAAGGCGCCAGCAAGCTCTTCCTCGACGGCACCGTCGTCGCCTTCCACCAGCTGTCGCTCGAGGTGCGAGCGCAACGAGATCATGTGCGTGGTCGGTCCGTCGGGCTGCGGCAAGACCACGCTGCTGCGCTGCATCGCCGGCCTGACCGATCTGAGCAGCGGCAAGCTCCTGGTCCACGGCAAGCCGGTCGCCGGCCGGCCGCCCGACGGCGTCGCGATGGTGTTCCAGCATTTCGGCCTGCTGCCGTGGAAGACCGTCTACGACAATGCCGCCTTCGGGCTGGCGATGGCGGGCATCGCCGCGCGCCGAGATCAAGCGCGCGGGTCACGCATTATCTCGAACTGGTCGGGCTCACCGGCTTCGAGGGGCACTATCCCTACCAGCTCTCCGGCGGCATGCAGCAGCGCGTCGGGCTGGTGCGCGCGCTCGCGATGAACCCGTCGGTCCTGCTGATGGACGAGCCGTTCGCGGCGCTCGACGCGCAGACCCGCGAGATCCTGCAGGAGGAGCTGCTCGCGCTCATGGAGCGGCCGGACGAGCGCAAGACCATGGTGTTCATCACCCATTCGATCGACGAGGCGATCCTGCTCGGCGACCGCATCGCGGTCATGAGCGCGCGTCCCGGCCGCATCAAGGAGGTGCTCGACATGCCGTTCGGATGGCCGCGCGACGCCGACGCGGTGCGCTCCGATCCGCGCTTCACCGAATTCCGCCTGCACATCTGGCATCAGCTGCACACCGCCAAGCCGCGCCGGACCACGGCCCCGAGGGAGGTCGCGTGAGCACCGTCGAACAGCGCGGCAACCTGGCCGCCCGTTGCGGCGCGGACCTGACCGACGATCAGGCGCGCGCCGAACGGGTCGCGGCCGAGCGCCGGCGATCGCCGGCAGCTCGATCAATCTCGCCATCCGCGTCGTCTCGCTCGCGCTTGCGCTGACGCTCTGGGAGATCGCCGGCGCGGAACATCGACCCGGTGCTGTTCACCACGCCGAGCAAGGTCGCGGTCGCCGCGTACAGGATGGTGCTCAGCGGCGAGCTGTGGACCTATCTGTGGCCGAGCCTGGTCGTGCTGATCGATCGGCTTCTGCGCTCGCGGTGGTGTTCGGGATCGCGATCGGACTGCTGCTGGCGCGCTTCTGGGTGCTCGACGTCGCGCTCAACGTCTACATCACGTTCCTCTATTCGATTCCCTCGGTCGCGCTGGTGCCGCTGATCGTGCTGTGGGCCGGCTTACGAGACCACCGCCAAGGTGATCATCCTGTTCATGTTCGCGTTCTTCCCGATGGTGATCAACACCTATCAGGGCGTGAAGAGCGTCGATCCGAAGCTGCTCGAGGTCGGGCGCGCGTTCCGCTGCTCGGAGGGCCAGCTGTGGGCGCAACATCGTGCTGCCGGCGTCGCTGCCGTTCATCGTCACCGGCATTGCGGCTCGCGCTCGGCCGCGGCCTGATCGGCATGGTGCTCGCCGATCTCTACACGGCGATCTCCGGCATCGGCTACCTGATCGTGCGCACCGCGTGCGACCTACCAGGTCGACAAGATGTTCGTGCCGATCGTGACGCTCGGCCTGCTCGGCGTCACGCTGACGGCGCTGCTTGCGGGTTGCCGAGAAACGCGTGGCGCCGTGGACGGCGGCGTCGCAACGAGGATTAGACCTCGAATACGGACAAACGGAAATGAGGAAACGCGCCATGTCGAATGAGATATCGATGGGATTCTGCCACTCGTCGCCGGCGTCTGCTCGCGGCTGATCGACGCCGGCGCCGCATGGCGCCGCGGCGCAGAGCTGCCCGACGATGCGCAAGATCAATGTCGGCGTGTCGGTCGCGCCGCCGAACGTCGTGCACACCTCGCCCTACGTGGCGAAGGAGCTCGGCTTCTTCGCCAAGCGCTGCATCGACGCCAACATCATCCAGTTCGAGGGCGGGCAGTCCGCGACCTCGAACGTCGGCCGCCGCGCAGGGCTCGGCGATCGTGAGCGTCAGCGACGTCGCCATCGGCCGCGGCATGAAGGTGCAGCAGATCTGGGGCTTCGCGCCGCGCATGCCGCAGGCCTACATGGTGCGCCCGGCATCAAGACCGCGGCCGAGCTCAAGGGCAAGCGGCTCAGCGCGACCGGCGGCGGCGTCGGCGGCTTCAACTGGCGCATGGGCCGCGAGGTGCTGCAAGACCGCCGGCCTCACGGTCGACGATGCGCAGTTCATTCCCTCGCCGACTGCGGGCCGCCTGCCGGGCCTGATCGCCGGCCAGATCGACGGCGTCGCGCTGCATCCGGAGGACGTCTTTCTCGCCAAGAAGCAGAAGCCGACGCTGAATGTCCTGGTGCAGCTCGCCGAGCTGATGCCGAACTACATGTTCAACGCCTACGGCGCCTCGACCGACTGGATCGCGCGCGACCGCGCCGCTGCTGCGCGACACCGTGGCCGCGATGATCGAGGCCAACCGCACGATCTACCGCGACAAGGCCAAGGTCGTGCCGATCATCGTCGAAGGCGACCGAGAAGCCGAAGGAGGCGGTCGAGTACGCCATCGACGTGCTGACCAAGAACTGCGTCTGGTCGGTGAACGGCGGCTTCGATCCCGGAGCGCACCGCAATGGACGATCGACAACAGCGCCGAGAACGGCGACATCGAGAAGGACAAGAAGCCGACGGTCGAGCAGGTCGCCAATTTCGCGCTCGCCAAGGAGGCAGTCGAGGCGGCCGGCGGCCCCGTCACCATCGGCAATTGCAAGGACTGAGCACGATGCGTTGAACACGTCCGCCCGCGAACCCGAGCCGCGGCGGGCAGCCTGCTTTCCGAGCAGACGGATGGCGCAAGGATCGACGGTTAAGACCGACACATGAACATCCAGACGCCGCTGCCGAAGAGCCATCAGCACCTGGGACCAGGTGCGCGCGCAAGCCTCGACCAGAACGCGCCGTTCTCCAACATGTACGACACGCCATATTACCGCGACGCGGTCTACGACCATTACTCCAAGGCCGGAGTATGCGCGCCGCTATCGCGTCGCTTCGCGACAAGATGCGCGAGCACAAGCTCGACGCCGTGATCGTGCCGGGCGGGCCGAGCCACTGGAGCTTCGGCGGCGGCATGCAATGGCTCACCGGCCACTGGGAATGGCACGCGATCGCCGTCCTACGTGGTGGTGCCGCTCGACGGCGAGCCGACGCTGGTCTTCTCGATGGGCGGCACGCATTGCCGAGGCGGCGCGCCGCGAATGCGCCAATGCGCTGACCGACGTGCGCCACAGCCGCAGCGGCAAATATGCCGAGGTCATGGTCGAGCGCCTCAAGGAGCTCAAGCTCGAGCGCGGACGCATCGGGCTCATCGAGGTCGACCCGCGTCACAACGACTATCTGCCGGTCAACCAGTACAACGTGCTGCGCCAGTCGCTGCCGGATGCCGAGCTCGTGTTCACCAAGGGCTTCATGCACGAGCTGGTGGTGATCCACAGCGAGGAGGAGCTGCGACTGCGTGCGCAAGGCCGGCGTGCTGTGCCAGCGCGCCATGGAGGCGATGATCGCGCGCGCGAAGCCCGGCGTCCCGGAATACGAGTTGCGCGCCGCGGCCGGCGCCGCGATCCTCGACGGCGGCGGCGACATCGATTTCCTGATCATCGGCTCGACGCCGATGGCCAACCCCGCGATGGTGTTCGGCAATCCGCGGCCGTCGCATCGCAAGCTGCAGAAGGGCGACATCATCAACATGGAGCTCGCCGCCGGCTACAACGGCATGTCGGCGCAGATCGGCTCGCCGATCACGCTCGGCGAGCCGACCGACATGGTGCGCAGGTTCTGGGAGGAGATCACGTTGCCCGGCTACCAGCAAGATCGTCGCCGAGATCAAGCCGGGCAACGCCACCGACAACATGCGGCTCGCGAGCGAAGTTCTTCCGCGACAAGGGCGTGCAGTCGCGCCCGATGCAGGTGCACGGCATCGACATCGTCACCGACAAGCCGCACGTCTTCGCCGAGCGCACCGAAGCCGACGAGATCGACAAGGTGCTCAAGCCCGGCATGATCATCATGGCGGAGCCCAATCCGATCACGGCCGACGGCCTGTTCGGGATTTTCCTCGGGCACACCTTCATCGTGACCAAGGACGGCCACGAGTGCGTGGACAAATTCCCGCTGGAGATCGCCGTCGCGCCGTGCTGAGCCGAGGCGGCAACGACCAGGCCGCACGTCCGGTCTTCATGCTGGGGAGCGCGTCTCGAAGGATGGCGGTACGCTGAGAGTGCGCGGCCATGCTTCGAGACGGCGGCTTCGCCGCCTCCTCAGCATGAGGTCGGAGTTGTAGCCGGCGCGTCGCGAGGTGAACGACGCGCTGAGCAGGGTTCGCCTACAGCTTCTTGATGCCCGCTTGCTCGATGATCTGGCGGAACATCGGCACCTCCTTCTCGACGCGAGCCATGTGGCCCTTGCCGTCGCGGGCGGTGACCTCGAAGCCGGCCTTTGTGAGCCGCTCCTTCATCTCCGGCTTGTTGAGGATGTCGAGCGCGGTCTTCTCCAGCCGTGCGACGATCTCGGGCGGCGTCTTCGCCGGCGCCATCAGCGCCGTATAGGTGTCGAACACGAAGTCCGGGTAGCCCGATTCCAGCATCGTCGGAATGTCCGGCAGATCGTGCCAGCGCGTCGGGCCGGTCACGGCGAGCCCCTTGATGGTGCCCGCCTTGATCTGCGGGTGCGCGGGCGCGAGCACTCCCGAGGACAGTTGCACGGTGCCGGTGAGCAGGGCCTTGAGTGCATCGCCGCCGCCCGGGAACACCACGGTCGCCATGCCCGGCAGCGCCTCGCGCAGCTTGAGCACTTCGGCTTGCAATTGCGGCGTGGTGCCGAGCGGCGGTGTCGAGACGTTGAACTTGTCCGGGTTCTTCTTCGCCAGCGCGACGAATTCCTTCATGTTGCTGACGCCAAGGTCGGGCTTGACGGCAAAGACGTGCGGCGAGACTGCGAGTTCGCAGACCGCGACGAAATCCTTGAACGGGTCGTACGGCAGGTTCTGGTAGAGCCCGGGGTTAACGGAGTAGGCGCTGGTCGAGAGCAGGATCGTGTACCCGTCGGGTTCGGCGCGGGCTACCAGGCCCATGCCGATATTGCCGCCGGCGCCGCCCTTGTTCTCCACGATCACCGAGCCGCCGATGGTCTCGGTCATCGCCGCTGCCATGATGCGCGCAATGATGTCGGATGGCCCGCCGGGCGTATTGGCCACGACGATTCGGATCGGGCGGTCCGGGTAGGCGGCGAACGCCTCGCCGACGCGCCAGAGCGCGGGTGACGCAATACCGCCGGCAAGTGCCGCCGCCGTCTTGATGAGGGTGCGTCGCGTCAGGACTGCATTTTGAGCGGGGCGTTGGGCCACTTGTTCCTCCGGGCTGGAATTTGCCGTTTATGCTAGGAATTTGCGGGGTGGGCCGCAACTCGGGCGCTTCGCCGCACTTAAGGCTCCCGTAACGACTGTGGTGGATTTCCGCTTTGCGCCATCCAGCGGGCCCAATGCTGCCATTTTATCACGGTCAACTTTTTTCCGTATTCGGTCCTAGACTGAAACAGCAGCCGATCGGGGGATTGGCTTAGGGGTTGGGGGAAATCACGCACCGACATCGTCTGGCTTGAATCGTGCCGAGCACTCGGCGTGCCGCTTTTGGCGCGTTGGCGCGAAGCTCAGGACCAGCGTTGTTGGAAGCGGTTTTGGGGGAAGGCTTCACTTGACTGGACAGGACGCGATTCGGGCCCGCGCACCGCGGCTCCAAACCGGCTTGCAGACTGCAATCTATCTGCCGCCACGAACCCGCTTCTACATCGCCGCTCTGCGCACGGCACTCAGCTACAGCAAGCCGTTCTGGCTCGGCGCCAGCGCGGTGACGGCAGTCATGATCGTGTTCGGCACAGTCAATTTTGGTCCACGAGAGAAGCCGCGCGCACAACTGCAGCAGCAGGCTTCGCTCCTACCGGTCGCAAGCATCGCGCAGACCGTGGTGCATCGCGGGGCCGAACAGCGCCAGAGCTTCAAGGACCGCTGGGAACAGGCCCGGGTATTCTTCTCCGAAGCCGAAAGCGAAGAACTGCAGGCCGCAGACCTCAGCGAAGCGCCGGTGCGGACCGCGCCGGCCGCGAAGCCGGTCCAGACGGTGCGGGCGAAGAACTCGCTCCCGCGCGTGATCGCCGGCACGGAATCCAATATCGGCGCATTGGCGTTTGCGCCGCCGACCGGTCCGGCGAGCTTCACGCTGGCGTCGGCATCCTCGGAACCGGTCGGCCGCGAGACCGCGGGCGCGGCCACCTTCGCGCTCGCGTCGCTGTCTTCGGAGCCGGTCGGCCGGGAGACGACGGGGAGCATCCGCCAATCGACCGGCAGCCTTCGCGCCCCTGCGGCTACTTCGGAGGCGCGCACGCCCGGAAAGCTTGACGAAGTCGAACAGTACCTGTGGGAAGTCTATCAGCGCGCGCCGGTCAAGAAGGACGGCTCGGGCGACTTCACCTGGAAGGATCCGGTCGCCGCGAAGCGGTTCGGCATCTCGATGCCGGTCTATGTGATCAGCGGCATGGACGCGGATTTCCGCGAACAGCTTTACCACGCCGGCAAGGCGATGGATGCCGCCGGTGTCCGCTGGGCCATCCTCAGCGCGTTCCGCGACGACTACCGCCAGAGCCTGGCGTCCGGTTTCAAGGCCAGCGCGCGTAATTCGCTGCACGGCGGCAGCGCGCGCACCGGCGGCTACGGTCACGGCCGGGCGGTCGACGTCACCGGCGAGGACAACGATCCAACGCCGGTCTGGAAGTGGCTCGACGCCAACGGCGCCAAGTACGGTCTGCATCGGCCGATGCCGGGCAACGATCCGGCGCACGTGCAGTCGCGCGGCGATTGGCGCAAGCTCGCGCAGGCGCTGAAATCGAGCCGGATGCAGATCGCCGAAGCCCAGGCGAAGAAGGCCAAGGTTGCTAACGCGGCGGCCCGCTGATCGGCCGGCCCGCTGACCGACGAGGCGAAGGCCTTCCGGTCCGGCGAAAGTCGCTGGCCTTCCATCGCCTTTGATTCCATGCTCTGAAGCGGCTTCTCGCAGCCTGCGATGAGCATGAGCAATGTTGAACAGGTTCTCCCCGTGCTGACTGAGACTCAATCGACGCGGCGCATTTCCGGCGCCGCGATCAAAACCTTCCTTTCCGACTGCTTCATCGCCTGCGGCATGGCGCCATCCGAGGCCGAAACCGTCGCGGGTGCGATGCTCGAGGCCGATCTGACCGGCTCCGACGCGCACGGCGTGTTCCGGCTGGCCGGTTATGTTCGCCAGCTCAAGCGCGGCGTGATCAATCCGAAGCCGAAGATTACCGTGCTCGAGCGGTCGCCGGCGACCGCGCTGATCGATGGCGATCAGGGGCTCGGCCACGTGGTCATGACCTACGCGGCCCATCTTGCGATTGAAATGGCGCGCGAGTCGGGCATGGGCTGGGTCGGCGCGCGGCGATCGAATCACGCCGGCGCCGGCGCGATCTACGCGGTGATTCCGGTCGAGCACGGCATGGTGGGAATCTACGGCGCATCGTCGAGCGTTCAACACATGGCGCCGTGGGGCGGATCGGAGCCGTTGCTCGGCACCAATCCGATCGCCGTCGCGATTCCGGCCGGCAAGGAAGCGCCGGTCGTGTTCGACATTGCCACCTCGGTGGCGTCGAACGGTGCGATTCGCACCCATCAACTGGAACAGCGGCCGATGCCGGAAGGCTGGGTGCAGAACCGCACCGACGGCTCGCCGATCACCGATCCGAATCGTATTACCGAAGGCACCTATGTGCCGGTCGGCAGCTACAAGGGCAGCGGCCTCTCGCTGATCATCGGCCTGCTGGCAGGGCCGCTTAATCGCGCGAACTTCGGCCGCGACATCAGCGATTTCGCCGCACCGCCGGCGAGCGAACTCAACGTCGGTCAGTTCGTGGTGGCGCTGGATGTGAACCGCTTCTTGCCGCTCGACGTCTTCAAGGCGGAAATCGACCGGCATATCCGGGATATCGCGGCGTCGAAGCCGCTGCCCGGCGTGGATCAGGTGCGGGTGCCGGGGCAGGGGCGGCTGGAGCGTCGAAACGAGCGGGAGCGCAATGGCGTTCCGCTCTCGACCGTGCTGCTCAAGCAGGTCGACGAGGTGGCGACGTCGCTCGGCGTCGCGCCGCTCAGCGCCCGGACATGAGCGCGGCGGAGCAAAGTCCTTCGCCTTCGGGATCGCCGTTCTGGCGCTTCTCGCTCCGCTATTATCGCCAGCCCGGCGTCGGTGACGCCTGCATCGCGCTGCAGGATGGCGCGGGCATCGATGTCAATCTGCTGCTCTTCCTGCTGTGGCAGGCGAGCCAGGGCCGCGCGTTCACGGCTGCGGAGGTCGACGAACTCGAGCGCCGGATCGGCGCGTGGCGCAACATGACGGTCGTTCCGTTGCGCGATGTCCGCCGCGCGCTGAGATCGCCGCCGGCGCTGGTCGAAGGTGCGGCAGCGGAAGCGTTTCGCAACAAGATCAAGGCCGTCGAGCTCGAAGCTGAACGTCTGCAGCAGGAAGCGATGTACCAGATGTCGCGCACGCTCCCGCTCGGACGCCCGGCGCCGTCGCCGCAAGACGCCGCGCGCGACAGTGTTGCGGCTTACGAGGCAAGCTGCGCCAAGCCGTTTGCAGAGCCCGCGGTCGAAACCCTGCTGACCGCCTTCGCGCAATTCGATCATAAACCGGAGGAATGACCATGGATCAGGACGTCTACAACAAAGGTCTGGCGATGCGCCGCAAGGTGCTGGGCGAGGAATATGTCGACCGTGCGCTGAAGAACGTCGACGACTTCAACCGCGACTTCCAGCGCATCGTCACGCAATACTGCTGGGGCGAAACCTGGGGCGATACGACACTCTCGCCGCGCGAGCGCTCGATTCTCAACCTCGGCATGATCGCCGCGCTCGGCAAGATGGAAGAATTTCAGACCCACGTCCGCGGTGCGCTGACCAACGGGCTCACTCCCAAGGAAATCAGCGCGGTGCTGACCCAGATCGCGATCTATTGCGGCATCCCGGTCGGCGTGGATTGCTTCCGCATGGCCAAGCCGATCGTCAGCGAGCAGAAGAAGGGCTGAAGACCAGGGAGGGGGACCGGCGGCGGTCCGATCTCGTTCCTTTTGGCGGAGCCTGCGCGAAGGTCCCCCGCGTGGGCGGACGTGCCCTGGGGCGTGTACTCATAAACTCGACTGCTCTTGACGCCCGCTTTTGGACGAGCAGCGGAAATGTAGCGGAAGATTGCCTGCGGCAACTACGACGCGATTGACCCGATCCGGTCATTCGCCGAACAAATATGCCGCACTGCACGGCAGCGTCCTCACGCAATTTGTGGTAGAGTGCGGCTCCCGGCCTGAGAGGGGAGCCATGAAGCGGCGGGAGTTCATCACCGTGCTCGGCGGCGCGGCTGCTTGGCCGATTGCGGCGCGCGCGCAGCAGCCACGGGTACCGGTTGTCGGTTTTCTCCGCAGCTCACCCTCGGCGTCGTTCGCCTATCTCGTGGCGGCATTCAGTAGAGGCCTGAATGATGCAGGGCTGGTTGAAACCCGGGACGTAAAAGTCGAATACCGCTGGGCGGACAATCAGCCGGTTCGGCTGGCGGCGCTGGCGACCGAGCTGGTTGATCGCAAGGTTGCGGTGATCGTCACGAACAACGAGGCGGCCCATGCCGCCAAGGCCGCGACTACAACAATTCCGGTCGTCTTCGTGACTGGCGTTGATCCGGTGGCCGGCGGTCTTGTCGCCGCTCTCAATCGCCCCGGTGGCAACCTCACCGGGGTGAGCTTCTTTGACGCTCCGTTGGCGGGAAAACGTCTGGGACTGCTGAACGAACTCCTCCCCCAGGCTGCCACGGTCGCCCTGCTCCTGGATGCTAACTTCGCTGACGCAGAGGCGGAGTCACGGGAGCTAGATGCCGCCGCGCACCTGATCGGACGACGAATGACGATCGCGAAAGTCGGGTCCGAAGCTGATTTCGATGCCGCCTTCGCGGCAATCGTCCAGTCGGGTGCTGGAGGATTGCTTGTTGGTGCCGGTCCGTTTTTTAACACACAACGTCGAAGGATCGTCGCTCTGGCGGCCCGCCATGCGGTTCCCACGATCTATCCGACAAGTCCGTTCGTCGAGGCCGGCGGCCTGATGAGCTACGGCGCGAGCATTACGGATGCCTATCGTCGTGCCGGTATCTATGTGAGTCGGATTCTCAAGGGCGAGAAACCGGCCGATCTGCCGGTCGAGTTGCCCACTAAGTTCGATCTGACCATAAACCTCGCCACCGCCAAGGTGCTGGGGCTCACGATTCCCGTGACCCTGCTCGCACGTGCCGACGAGGTGATCGAATGAAGCGCGGGTCCTTGCTGCGATTGCTCACCGCCGCTTGTGGCCCATCACGACAATCGCGGCGCCGCATCGTTCAGGTCGCTCTTGGGGCAAGCGGACCTGTTGAAGATTAGATTTATGGGTACAAGACTTGGGCACTATCGGCCGGGCGCTTCGGCGTGGAGCCCTGAAACGGTGCATAAACGCGGCATCAAATTTCCGCATTATCAATGTGTTAGTCATCTTTTCTGGTCAGATTCCTCGCCTTGGTCTTGAATGTGCCTTGTTCATGTTCGATGCCTTGTCCCGATTGGGGACTGGCTGTTGCCAGGATGGGGACGTAGGGGGATTTGGGGCTTGCGCGCAGCAACCGCTTTCACGGTTTTCGTCATTGGGCTTGCCGGTTCAGTCGGATCGGCACTAGCGCAATATTACCCGCCGCCCAGTCCGGGAGGATATCAGCCGCCGTATCGCGCGACGCCTCCGGTGGTCGCGGAGGACGACGACATCCCGGGATACGAGCCGGCGCCCGGTCGCAGGAATGCACCGCCGGGAGTCTACGCGGCGCCGCCTGGCGTGTACGCCGCACCCGGCGTGTACGAAGCGCCGTTGCCCGCGCCTCCGCGACATGCGCGGCCGCTGCCGCCTGCCGAAGTCGAACATGGGCCGCCGCCCAGCACGCGCTATGGCCGTGCCGCTCCGGTTCAGCCGGAAATGGACAGCTACGTGCCGCCGCCGCCGCCCGGATACATTTCGCCGCCGGCACCTATCCCGCCGCAGCAAGGTTACGTGCAGCAGCCGCAGCAGGGTTACATTCAGCAGCAGCCGCAGCAGGGTTACATGCAGCAGCCGCAGCAGGGTTACGTGCCGCCGCGGCAGGGCTACATCGCACCTCCCGGTACTCAGGCGCCGATCGATCCGAGTCCCGGCTATGCGCGCCCGGGCGTCGGAGGACCTTACGTCGTTCCGGGCGAGCCGCCGGTTGCGGCTGCGCCGAATCAACTCGAGCCTGCGCCCGGCACGAGCTACGAATTGCAGAGTGCGGTGCGTCCGCCGATGCCGCTCTCACCTGGACAGCTTCCGCAGGGCCGTGAGGCGACCGGTGCGGTGCGTCCGGATCCGCGCGGGATGGTGGCTGCGTTGCCGGCCGACTACCAGCCGGAGACCGGGCCGCGCAAGGAATTGCCGCCCCAGTTCCGTCGCGCCTTGGTCAACTACCAGACCAAGGAGCCGGCGGGCACGATCGTGATCGATACGTCGAGCACGTACCTCTATTTTGTGATGGGTAACGGCAAGGCGATGCGCTACGGCGTTGGCGTCGGGCGCGATGGCTTCACCTGGTCGGGCGTCCAGAAGGTCACCCGCATGGCGGAATGGCCGGATTGGCATCCGCCGTCCGAGATGATCGAGCGCCAGCCCTACCTGCCACGCTTCATGGCGGGCGGCGAAACCAATCCGATGGGAGCGCGCGCGCTCTATCTCGGCAACACGGTCTACCGCATTCACGGCACCAACCAGCCGTCGACCATCGGCTCCTTCGTTTCGTCGGGCTGTATCCGCCTGACCAACGACGACGTCGAAGACCTCTACACGCGCGTCAAGGTCGGCACCCGCGTGGTGGTGCTGCCGGGCGCCAAGCCGCCGACGACTGCCTCCGCGGTTCCGCCGGCCAATGCTTCGCGTCCAACTCCGTCGGCGCAGGTACGCTGATCGGCGAGAGGGTTGACGAAGACGCGCGAACGGCTCGGACGTTCGCGTATCCTCGCATGAGGTAGCAATCAATCGAGCCATGCCCGCGCCAGCCGCGGGCATTTTCGTCTTGCCTTCGAGTTGAATCAAAGGCGTGGATGGCCGGGACAAGACCGGTCGAGACGCGCCGCAAAGGGCTCACTCAGGAAGCATCCTTAGACTGGCGCGTGCCCCCGGCCGCCAAAAGGCCGGCGTCGCGGGCTGATAGGCGCCGCAACCAGCTGCTGACCTCAGATTGCGCATTCCCAGGTAGCGCGGTACGATTGGTGCGCGGTCTCGAATCTTGCGCTCGTGGTAGCGATGAAAAGACCCTGCCATCTCATTATTTCGGGCTTGCTGGGGGCACTATCGTTGCTCCCTTGGTGCGATATCGCTCTTGCCGAGAGCGTGGGGCAGGCGCCGGCTGCCATCCCGAGCGTGGTTCAGAACGCGCCATTAAGTGCCGAGAGCGACGACCAAGCGGCTTGGGAATGGGTTCAGCACTCCGGCAACGCCGCGGCTTTGACGGATTTCATTGCGCGATATCCGTCTTCTGCGCTCGTTGACAGCGCGCGGCTTCGCGTCGCGGCTCTGGAACGAGCGGAAAAGGAGCTTGGGGTCCAGCGCGCCCACCGTGATGAGGCCATGGTGCGGCTGACTCAGAAAGAGCTGCTCCGCATCGGCTGCTTTTCCGGGCCTGTTGACGGCAAATTTCAATGACGCCACGCAAGCGGCAATCAGCCGGTATCAGGTGCAGTCCGGCGAAGCGAATGCCGCGAACGAGATCACCGAGCAGTTGATTTCGGACCTTAAGGCCCGGACGGGAAGAGCCTGCCCGCTCGTCTGCGCTGCCGGACAGGTCGTTCAAGGGAATCAGTGTGCTGCGGCTCGCAAGCCTGTCCCGGCGGCGCGACAGGCAAAGGCCAAGTCGGAAGAGACCAGGACACGGCCGGCGGCTCGTGCCCAACCTTCGGGACGGCGGGAAGCAGGCTCGCCAAGCCGGCCCTCAGGCGGACTCTTCATCGGAATCGGGGGCGGTGGCTTCGGAATCGGAGCCGGCTTCTGATCGGGCGAGGCGGATGGGCGGATTGGCCCTCCTTGCAGACGACATCAAAAGCGCCGTCTGAGTCGTCGCCCAAAGAATAGGCGCATCCCGGCGAATTGTATGCAATCCACCGACGCGGATTCTCGTGGGGCGTGGCCCCGTGCGCGGCGGTTCGAGGATTTGGCCGTCGATTCAACGTCGTAGAGCGCGACAACGAGACACTCGGCGTCTGGCACGACCTTTGCGGTCTTCCCGGCAGCATCCGCCTGCTCGGGAGATCCAAAGATGAAACGTCGTGACTTCCTGAAGTCGGTGACGGCCGTGGCCGCCGGTGGCGCGGTCACCGCACCCGCGATCTGGTCTTCTGCGAAGGCGCAGTCGCGCCAGGAGACGTTGCTGATCGTCTCGGAGAGCGGGCCCAACAATATCGACATCCACGGCGTCGGCACCAACGTCCCCGGCTACGAGGTGTCGTGGAATTGCTACGACCGGCTCATCAGCCACGAGATGAAGACGCGTCAACGGCACGCAGTATTACGACCGCGACAAGTTCAAGATGGAGCTCGCCGACGACATGAACGTCGGCGACATGTCGGTGACCTTCAAGCTCAAGAAGAACGCGGTCTTCCACGACGGCACGCCGGTCAAGGCCAAGGACGTCAAGTGGTCGCTCGACCGCGCGGTGACGGTCGGCGGCTTTCCGACCTTCCAGATGGGCGCCGGCTCGCTCACCAAGCCCGAGCAGTTCGTCGTGGTCGACGACAACACGGTGCGCGTCGACTTCCTGCGCAAGGACCGGCTGACCATCCCCGATCTCGCCGTCATCGTGCCGGCGATCTACAACTCCGAACTGGTGAAGAAGCACGCCACCGACAAGGATCCGTGGGGACTGGAGTACACCAAGCAGAATACCGCCGGCAGCGGCGCCTATCGCGTCGTGAGCTGGACCGCCGGCACCGAGGTCGTGTTCGAGCGCAACGACAAGTGGGTCGGCGGCCCGCTGCCGAAGGTGCGGCGGGTCGATCTGGCGCATGGTGCCGTCCGCCGGCAACCGGCGCGCGCTGCTCGAGCGCGGCGATGCCGACATTTCCTACGACCTGCCGAACAAGGACTTCGTCGAGCTCAAGGGTCTCGGCAAGCTCAATATCATCTCGACGCCGTACTCGAACGGCATCCAGTACATCGGCATGAACGTCACCAAGCCGCCGTTCGACAATCTCAAGGTTCGGCAGGCGGTGGCCTACGCGATCCCCTATCAGAAGATCATGGACGCGGTGCTGTTCGGCCTGTCGAAGCCGATGTTCGGCGCGCCCGCCGGCGCGCCGACCGAGGTCGCCTGGCCGCAGCCGCACAAGTACAACACCGACATCGCCAAGGCGAAGCAGCTCATGGCCGAGGCCGGCTATCCCAACGGCTTCGAGACCACGCTGTCGTTCGACCTCGGCTTCGCCGGCGTCAACGAGCCGCTCTGCGTGCTGACGCAGGAGAGCCTCGCCCAGATCGGCATCAAGTGCACGATCAACAAGATCCCGGGCGCGACCTGGCGCACCGAGCTCAACAAGAAGGTGCTGCCGCTCTACACCAACGTGTTCTCCGGCTGGCTCGACTATCCGGAGTACTTCTTCATCTGGTGCTATCACGGCAAGAATTCGATCTTCAACACCATGAGCTACCAGTCGAAGGAGCTCGACGGCTACATCGACGGCGCCGTCACCGCCGCGGCCGAAGGCAACAAGGCCGGCTACGACAAGGACGTGAAGTCGCTTCGTCGATCTCGCCTTCACCGACATTCCGCGCATTCCGCTGTTCCAGCCCTACGTCAACGTCGCGATGCAGAAGAACGTGTCCGGCTATCAGTACTGGTTCCACCGCCGGCTCGACTATCGCGCGCTGGCGAAGGGGTGATAGGCTTCACCGAGCTCGTCATGCCCGGCCGTACGCGCTGGGCATCCACGTCTTTCTTCACGCATCGCAAGCAAGACGTGGATGGCCGGGCCGCGGCCACCACCCGGCTACGCCGCGGCCCGGCCATGACGACCCAGAACGATCGGAAGCCACGATGGAAGGCTCGCCATGCTGCTGATGATCCTCAAGCGCATGCTGATCGCGGTGCCGAGCCTGATCGGCGTCGTGATCGTCACCTTCCTGCTGACGCGCGCGCTGCCCGGCGATCCGGCGGCCTATTTCGCCGGTCCCGCCGCCACCAAGGAGGCGATCGAGCAGATCAGGGTGAAGCTCGGACTCGACAAGCCGCTCTACGTGCAGTTCGTGCACTACGTCGAGCGACCTCGCGCGCGGCGACCTCGGCAATTCGCTCACCACCGGCCAGCCGGTCGGCAAGGAGATCAAGAACCGGCTGCCGGCCTCGGCCGAACTCACGCTGCTCGGCCTGATCGTCTCGATGCTGATCGCGGTGCCGCTCGGCATCCTGGCGGCGACGCGCCCCAATTCGATCATCGACCATACCTGCCGGGTCGTATCGACGGCGGGCGTGTCGCTGCCGGTGTTCTTCACCGGGCCTGATCCTGGTCTACGTGTTCTACTACCTGCTTGGCTGGGCGCCGGCGCCGCTCGGCCGGCTCGACGTGTTCTTCAGCCCGCCGCCGCACGTCACCGGCTTCTACCTGATCGACAGCCTGATCGCCGGCCAGGGCGAGACCTTCGTGGCGGCGCTCAAGCAGCTCATTCTGCCGGCGCTGACGCTCGGCATCTTCTCGCTGGCGCCGATCGCGCGCATGACGCGGGCGTCGATGCTGGCGGTGCTGTCGTCCGATTTCGTGCGCACCGCGCGCGCGAGCGGGCTCACGCCGTTCACCGTTGTCGTCACCTACGCGTTCCGCAACGCCATGCTGCCGGTCATCACGACGCTCGGCATGGTGTTCTCGTTCCTGCTCGGCGCCAACGTGCTGGTCGAGAAGGTGTTCGCCTGGCCGGGCATCGGCTCGTTCGCGGTCGAGGCGCTGATCGCGTCCGACTTCGCGCCGCTGCAGGGCTTCGTGCTCACCATGGCGGTGATGTACGTGGCGCTCAATCTGATCATCGACATTCTCTACGGCATCATCGACCCGCGCGTGAGGATCGAGGCATGAGCAACGTCGCCCTGCCGAGCGACGCCGCCGCTCCGGCGGCGACGCCCGCTCCGCGCCACAACACCGGGCTCGGCGCCGCACTGCGCCATGCCCGCTACATCCTCGGCGAGAACGCCGTCACCGGCTTTGCGTTCGGGCTGTTTCTGCTGATCGTGCATCGCCGCGGTGTTCGGCCCCTACATCGTGCCGTACGATCCGCTCGCCAGCAATACCGCGGCCTCGCTCAAGCCGCCGTCCGCCGCGCACTGGTTCGGCACCGACCAGCTCGGGCGCGACGTCTTCAGCCGAGTCGTCGTTGCGACCCGGCTCGATTTCATCATCGCCGTCACCTCGGTGGCGCTGGTCTTTCTGATGGGAGGGCTCGCCGGGGTGGCGGCAGGTTTCTTCGGCGGCTGGACCGACCGGATCGTCGGCCGGATCGCCGACACCATCATGGCGTTCCCGCTGTTCGTGCTGGCGATGGGCATCGTCGCTGCGCTCGGCAATACGGTGCAGAACATCGTGATCGCGACCGCGATCGTGAACTTTCCGCTCTACGCCCGCGTCGCCCGCGCCGAGGCCAACGTCCGCCGGGAGGCCGGCTTCGTGCAGGCGGCACGGCTGTCCGGCAATGGCGAAGTGCGCATCCTGCTCGGCCAGGTGCTGCCGAACATCATGCCGATCATGATGGTGCAGATGTCGTTGACCATGGGCTACGCGATCCTCAACGCCGCGGGGCTGTCCTTCATCGGGCTGGGGGTACGGCCTCCAACCGCCGAATGGGGGATCATGGTGGCGGAGGGCGCGGCCTTCATGGTGTCCGGCGAGTGGTGGGTGGCGTTCTTCCCGGGCGCCGCGCTGATGATCGCGGTGTTCTGCTTCAACCTGCTCGGCGACGGTCTGCGCGACATCGTCGATCCGCAGCGGCGGACGTGATGAACCCGCGGCAAACACAATGCTCGTGTCCCGGGCGCGCCGCAGGACGAAGTGATGCGACGCAGACCCGGGACCCCGGTTTTCTTAGCGTCCTGAAGCAACCGGGATCCCGGATCGGCGATACCGCGCTGCGCGCTGCATCGCGTCCGGGACACGGTACGGAGTAATGTTATGACCGAAGCGCTGCCGCTCCTCGACGTCCGCGACCTTACGGTCGAATTCCAGACCCGGCGCGGCCTCGTGCAGGCCGTTCAGCACGTCGACGTCACCGTCGCCAAGGGTGAGACATTGGCGATCGTGGGCGAATCCGGTTCCGGCAAATCGGTGACATCGTACGCGGTCATGCGCATCCTCGACCGCGCAGGGCGCATCGCCGAGGGCTCGGTGTACTTCACCGGCCTCGATATCCGCGACGCCAGCGAAGACGAAATGCGCAATCTGCGCGGGCGCGAAATGTCGATGATCTTCCAGAATCCCCGTGCGGCGCTCAACCCGATCCGCAAGGTCGGGCATCAGATCGAGGACGTGCTCCGGCAGCACGCACAGGTCGAAGCGTCCGGCATGCTGGCGGAACGGGCGATCGAAATTCTCGACCAGGTCAAGATCGCGCGGCCGCGTGAACGCTACCATGCTTATCCGTTCGAACTGTCGGGCGGCATGTGCCAGCGCGTGGTGATTGCGCTGGCGCTGGCCTGCCGCCCGCAATTGCTGATTGCCGACGAGCCGACCACCGGGCTCGACGTCACCACCCAGAAGACCGTGATGGACCTCGTCATGGCGCTGACGCGCGAACGCGGCATGTCGACCATCCTGATCACTCACGATCTTGGCCTTGCCGCGACCTACTGCGACCGGGTCGTGGTGATGGAGAAGGGCCACGTGGTTGAGACCGCGACCGCGCGCAAGATTTTCACCGAGCCGTCGCATGCCTACACCCGCAAGCTGATGCTGGCGACGCCGCGCCCCGGCGTGACGCTGCGCGACCTGCTGCCCGAGAATGAAAGGGCAGCCTTGGATGCGGAATTCTCGGCGGCCCGGCAGTCGGCCAAGTCCAACGGTCACGCAGCGAATGGCAACTCCGCTCAGCCGCTCCTCGTGGTCGAGAAGCTCGTCAAGGAGTATCCGCGCAAGGGAGCGACCGGGTTCACTAGCATGTTCAAGCGCAAGCCCGCGCCCGAGCCGGAAATGTTCAAGGCGGTGGACGGCATCAGCTTTGTCGTCAACCGTGGCGAGAGCGTCGGGCTGGTCGGCGAATCGGGCTGCGGCAAGTCCACCACTTCGACCATCGTGATGCGGCTGATCGACAAGACCGACGGCATCATCCTGTTCGACGGCGAGGACATCGGCGCCATCCCGGCCAAGAAGTTCGCCAAGCTGCCGATGCGCAAGCGCATCCAGATGGTGTTCCAGGACCCGACCGACAGCCTCAATCCGCGCTTCACGGCGGCTCGCGCCATCGCCGATCCGATCCTGCGGCTCAGCGACGTGCGCGGCCGCGATGCTGTCCGCGCGCGCTGCGAGGACCTTGCGCGGCAGGTCGGCCTTCCGGTCGAACTGCTGGACCGCTTTCCGCATCAGCTCTCCGGCGGGCAGAAGGCGCGCGTCGGCATTGCACGCGCCATCGCGCTCAACCCCGAACTGGTCATCCTCGACGAGCCGACCGCGGCGCTCGACGTCTCGGTCCAGGCGGTCGTGCTCAACCTGCTGCAGGAGCTCAAGGAGGCGCTCGGCATGAGCTACCTGTTCGTGTCGCACGATCTCAACGTGGTGCGGCTCCTCTGCGACCGGGTCATCGTCATGCGGTCAGGCAAGATCGTCGAGCAGGGGCCGAGCGAGCGCGTGCTGTCGGCGCCGGAAGCGCAATACACCCGCGACCTGCTGGAGGCGATTCCGCACCCGACATTCGACCAGGTGGCGTGATAAAAGGCGATTACTGATTCCGGTCCGAGCGTGTGCGGAGCGGATGGTGCGATCGCCAAGAAAATCCCGAAGGGAGGCCCGATGAAATCCCGTGTAAAGGCGAAAGCGCGCGGCAAGCGCAAGTCGACCGCGACGGCCAAGCCAACGGCAAAGTCAAAGGCGAAGGCCAGGACATCGGCGCGGCGCAGCGTCGCCAAGGCGCAGCCGGCGGCGAAGTCCGCCAGGGCATCGGCCTCCCAGATCGACCCTCTGGACAGCTTCATCGTCGCAGGCGTCTCCGCGCTCGGCTTGCGGGTGGAAAAATCCTGGATGGCCGGGGTCCGCGCCAACCTGCGGGTGACGCTCGATCAGGGGCTGCTGGTCGCTGGGTTTCCGCTGCCTGACGACGCCGAGCCGGCGCCGGTCTTCCGAGCCTGAGGCCGCGCATGGATACCGGGTGGGCTTCCGCGAGCGAGATCGCAGCGGCCGTTGCCGATGGCACGGCGAGCGCGCGCGAGGTAGTGATGGCGGCGCTCGGCCGCGTTGAGCGCGATCGTGTCCTCAATGCTTTCACAGCGGTGACGGGCGAGCGCGCGCTCGCGCGTGCCGAGGCGACCGACGCCGCCCGCAAGAGTGGCCAGGCGCTGGGGCCGCTCGCCGGCGTGCCGTTCGCGGTCAAGAACCTGTTCGACGTCGCAGGGCTTGCGACGGTTGCCGGCTCGAAGATCAACCGTGCGCATCCGCCGGCCGCGCATGACGCCACGATGGTCACGCGTCTTGAAGCCGCCGGCGCGGTGCTGCTCGGCGCGCTCAACATGGGCGAGTACGCCTATGACTTTACCGGCGAGAACATTCACGACGGCGCGTCGCGCAATCCGCACGACACCAAACGCATGACGGGCGGTTCGTCCGGCGGATCGGGCGGCGCAGTCGCGGGCGGGCTGGTGCCGCTCTCGCTCGGCTCCGACACCAATGGCTCGATCCGCGTGCCAGCCTCGCTGTGCGGCATCTTCGGCCTGAAGCCGACCTACGGACGGCTGTCGCGGGCTGGCACGTTTCCGTTCGTCGCGAGCCTCGACCACGTCGGTCCGCTCGCGCGCACCGTCAAGGATCTCGCGCGCGCCTACGACGCCATGCAGGGCTACGATCCGCGCGATCCGGTCTGCGCCGACCGCCCGGTCGAGCCGACTTCCGGGGCGCTCGATCGCGGCCTCAACGGCCTGCGGGTCGCGATTGCCGGCGGCTATTTCCGCGACGGCGCCTTTCCCGAGGCACGCACCGCACTCGAACGTGTTACCGGCGCGCTCGAAGTCACGCACGAGATCGAACTGCCGGAGGCCCGGCGCGCCCGCGGCGCCGCTTACGTCATCACCGCGACCGAGGGCTCGGCGCTGCACCTTGAGCGTTTGCGCAAGCAGGCGCGCGAGTTCGACCCGGCGGTGCGCGACCGGCTGATTGCCGGCGCGCTTGTTCCGGCGAGCCTCGTCGATCAGGCGCAGAAGTTCCGGCGCTGGTACCGCGAACAGGTGATTGCACTGTTTGCCAATGTCGACGCCATCCTGGCGCCGGCGACGCCTTGCACCGCGCCGGCCATCGGTCAGAAGACGTTCGTGCTCGACGGCGTCGAACTGCCGGTGCGGGCCAATCTCGGCATCTATACCCAGCCGATCTCGTTCATCGGCCTGCCGGTCGTCGCCGTGCCGGTCCCGCTCAAGCCGCTGCCGATCGGCGTTCAGATCATCGCGGCGCCATGGCGGGAGGACGTGGCGTTGCGTATCGCTCACGCGCTCGAGGCGGCGGGTGTCGTCTCGGCGCCGCGGCCGGCAGGAGGCTAGAATGCAGATCGATTTGCCTGACGTGCTGGCTGAGGTGCGGGCCGAGTTCGACCGCTACGAGCAGGCGCTGGTGACCAACGACGTGGCGACCCTCGATGCGATTTTCCATGACGATGCCCGCACCATCCGTTACGGGGGCGGTGAGAATCTCTACGGCTATCGCGAGATCGCGGCGTTCCGTTCCGCCCGCTCGCCGGCCGGCCTGATGCGCACGACGTCGCGCACCGTCATCACCACGTACGGACGCGACTTCGCGGTCGCGTCGACCTTGTTCTATCGCGAATCGATACCCGGCAAGATCGGCCGGCAGATGCAGACCTGGGTGCGGTTCGAATTCGGCTGGCGCGTTGTCGCGGCGCACGTGAGCATGATCGACGATCCGGGGGCGCCGGCATGACCACCGCGTCCGGCCCACTCTGGCGTTCGCCGCGCCCGGTTGCGCGCGGAATTGCGCAAGCGCGGCGCGGCGCCTGGTCGGCCGCGCTCGAACCGGAGCGCAGGACGCGAGCGGACGAACTGCGGCTGCAGCTCGCCGACGAGATCGTGCGAGGCACGCTGGCGCCAGGCACCGCGCTCGACGAAGCCGGACTGGCGCGGCGGTTCGAGGTATCGCGCACGCCGGTGCGGGAGGCGATCCGGCTCCTGGCTGCCAGCGGACTGGTCGAGCTGCGTGCCCATCGCGGCGCCGTGGTCGCGCGGCCGACGAGCGAGCGCCTCAACGGCATGTTCGAGACCATGGCCGGGCTCGAGGCGCTGTGCGCGGGGCTTGCGGCCGAGCGCATGAACGCGGACGAACGGCGGCTGCTCGAAACCGCGCATGCCGACCTGCAGGTGCTGATCCAGGGCGGCGACGCGGATCGCTATCACGCGGTCAACGAGGCGTTTCACTTTGCGATCTATGCCGGCGCGCACAACGACTACCTGGCAGAGATTACGCTCTCGAACTCGTGGACGGGTGCAGCCGTTCCGCCGCGCCCAGTTCCGCAATCTCGGGCGACTGGCGAAATCGTACGCGGAGCATGATCGCGTCGTCGTCTCGATCCTGCAGGGCGACCGTGCGGCCGCCGCCGAGGCGATGCGCAGCCACATCATGACCGTGTGGCAGGAATACGCAGCCTACGCCGAGGCCACGTCCGCCCAATAACAGTTACTTTGCCGCGATCTTCGACTGTGCCACGAAGGCGCGCCAGCCGCCGAGAGCCGAGATGTCGCGCGCGCCGACGGCGGCCTGCGCTTCGACCAGGAAGCCCTTCACCGTCCGGCCGTCGGCGAGCACGATGGTGCCGATCGATAAGGGCGGCGGGATCGCAGCGACGAAGCGCCCGAACGCCTCGACCGGCATCGCCCAGATCTCCAGCTCGATTGCCGATCCGCTGCCGGCCGCGACCCGCAGGAGCCCGGGTTTTGCGGGGTTCGTGCCGCCGAGCGCCAGCAGCCGGTAGTCCTTTGCGGTCGTCGTCGTCTCCAAGCGGCGCGCGCCGGCTGCGATCAGTTCGCCATTGAGCGGCATGCCGGAGAGATGCGCGCCGACGACGCCGAGCGCGACTTCGCTTTCGGCCGCGCGGAGGCTCACGGGCTCCAGCGCGGGCTGGGGCGATCCGGTCGCGCCGAGCGCAAGCTTGGTGTCGGCATGGAACACGCGGCCGATGGATGCCAGCAAGGCATCCCCGCCGCCGCGCGCCAGGAGCGTCACGCCGAACGGCGTACCGTCCGGCCGCATCGCGGCGGGGAGGGCAAGCCCGCACAGTTCCAGCAGGTTGACGAAATTCGTGTAAGTGCCGAGGCGGCTGTTGAGCTGGACCGGGTCGGCGAGCACCTGCTCAACCGTATAGGCGGTCGGCATGGTCGGCAGCGCCAGCGCGTCGATGTCCCGAAAGATGTGGTCGCGGACGCGGCGCAGGTCCTCGAGCTTGTAGAGCGCGGCGAACGTGTCGACGGCCGTCGGCCGTGCGCCGCCGAGAATGATCTGTCGAGTGACCGGATGCATCGCTCCCGGCGCCGACGCGATCAGCGATCGCGCGACGATATAGCGTTCCGCCACCCACGGCCCTTCGTAGAGCAGCCGGGCGGTCTCGTAGAACGGCTCGATATCGACGGTGACGATGGTGGCGCCGAGCCTGGCGAAACGGGCAAGCGCGGCCTCGTAGTTCGCGGCCGACACCGCATCGCCGAAGAACAGCCGCTGACCCGGCATCGGGACGCCGAGCCTCAGCACCGCCGGAAAGGGCTGCAATCCGCCGATCGGTTGTGAACGTGAGTAGGCATCGGCCGGATCGGGACCCGCCATCGCCGCAAGGGCGTCGAATGCGTCGTCGACCGTCAGCGCGAAGACCGAGACGCAATCGAGCGTCCGGCAGGCCGGAACGACTCCCGCGGTCGAAACCAGGCCAAGGCTGGGCTTCAGGCCGACGATGTTGCCCAGCGCGGCCGGGACGCGGCCGGACCCCGCGGTGTCAGTGCCGAGCGCGAGCGGAACCAGACCCGCGCCGACCGCGATTGCCGACCCGCTGCTCGATCCGCCTGGGATGAGCGCCGGATCGAACAGGTTGCGCGGTACCCCGTAAGGCGAGCGCACTCCGACAAGTCCGGTCGCGAACTGGTCGAGATTGGTCTTGCCGATCACGATTGCGCCGGCGCGCCTGAGCCGCGCGACGCAAGTCGCGTCGTTCGACGGCCGATAGGCGAAGGCTTCGCACGCCGCGGTGGTCGGAAGACCCTTGACGTCGATGTTGTCCTTGACGGCGATCGGCACGCCATGGAGTGGCAGGCAGTCGTTCGCCGCCGGCAACGCTTTCGCCTCGGCCAATGCTTCAGCTTCGTCGCGGAGCGAAATGAAGATTGCCGGATCGTTGTGCGCGCGAATGCGGGCGTAGCACTCCGCGACGGTGTCTTGCGCTGTGGTCGCGCCCGACCGATGCGCCGCCACGATGGACGCCGCCGTGAGGTTCACCGTGAGCCCCAAATGGTCGCTCCCCGGCAACAGTGGCCAGGCCTGATCTTCGGTGTCGCGTTCACGACTTGCGGAGCGCGCTGAGCGCCTGCTGTGAGCCTGAGACCCATCCGAATATTCCGCCCTGGGCCTTGATCATACGCAATCCGAAATCATGAAACTCAGGAAAGTACGATGCGCAGCAGTCGGCGAGCACGATACATCGATAACCTCGGTCGTTGGCTTCCCGCACCGTCGTATTCACGCAGACCTCGGTGGTCACGCCACAGACCAGCAGCGTCTCGATACCGCGGTTGCGCAGCATAAGGTCGAGATCGGTCTGATAGAAGGCGCCCTTTCCGGGTTTGTCGATCACCGGCTCGCCCGCCATCGGGTAGAGATCCTCGATGATGTCGTGGCCGGGCTCGCCCCGGATCAGGATGCGTCCCATCGGACCGTGCGCGCCGATCCGTTGCGAGGGGTCGCCGCGTTCGACCTTCAGGCGGGGCGCGTCGGAGAGGTCGGAGCGGTGGCCTTCGCGGGTGTGGATGACGAACAGGCCGGCGACGCGCGCCGCGGCGAGAACCTCCCGGCAGGGCGGGACGGCGGCCGACAGGCGCGAAACGTCGTTGCCCAGCGCGGCCCCGAAGCCCCCGGGCTCGAGGAAATCTCGCTGCATGTCGATGATGACGAGGGCGGTGCGGCCGAGCTCGATCCCGACTGGATGGGGTTCTGCATCGACAATGATCGTCATGGCGGCGAGTCCGGATTCTCGTTCGACCGCTTCTCGTTCGACTTCAGCAAGCGGCATGCCATCTCGTCGAGTTCAAAAACATCGTCGCCGGGGGGCGGGGCATGCCGTCTAGTTCGGACATCCATCGCAAGTTGCATGCAATCCGACTGTTTTGCCTAAATTTTAGTCAGCGGCCGAGACTCAGAATTTTCCCGTACGCATCCAGCCGGAACGAATCCGGGATGAATCAACGCCATAGCCGGCCGTCAAATGATGGCATGGAGATTGCCCTAACCGTCAGCGACCCCGGCACCCATCGAACGGCCGCCGGACTCGCCGATAACGAGCAAGGGAGCGATCCATGATTTTGCACAACGGGTCACGTCGGTCTTTGCTGAGGGGAGCCGCCGCCACGGCGCTCGCGACCGCGCTGCCCGGCCGCCTGGCGTTCGCCGCCGCGCCTGTGGTCGGCTTCATCTATGTCGGCTCGCGCGACGACTACGGCTACAACCAGGCGCACGCCGCCGGCGCCGCCGCGCTGAAGAAGATGCCCGGCGTCAAGGTGGTCGAGGAGGAGAAGGTGCCGGAGACCGACGCAGTCGAGAAGACCATGGAGTCGATGATCAATCTCGACGGCGCCAACTTCATGTTCCCGACCTCGTTCGGCTACTTCGACCCGCACATCCTGAAGATGGCGGCCAAGTATCCGAAGGTGCGGTTCGAGCACTGCGGCGGCCTGTGGACCGAGCAAGCACCCGAAGAACGTCGGCAGCTACTTCGGCTACATCGACGAGGCGCAGTACCTCGCCGGCATCGTCGCAGGCGCCACGTCCAAGACCGGCAAGCTCGGCTTCGTCGCCGCCAAGCCGATCCCGCAGGTGCTGCGCAACATCAACGCCTTCACGCTCGGCGCGCGCCTCGCCAACCCGAATGCCACGCTGCAGGTGATCTTCACCGGCGACTGGTCGATGCCGGTCAAGGAAGCGGAAGCCACCAACAGCCTGGTCGATGCCGGCGTCGACGTCATCACCTGCCACGTCGACAGCCCGAAGATCGTCATGGAGAACGCGGCGCGGCGCGGCGCGATGATCTCGCGGCTACCACGTCAACGCGGCGGCGCTCGCGCCGAAGGCGCATCTCACCGGCGCCGAGTGGAACTGGGAGGCGCTCTATCCGCGCTTCGCCACCATGTTCGCCAAGAACGAGACGATCCCGAACTTCTACCGCGGCGGCCTGAAGGAGAGTCTCGTCAAGGTCGCGCCTATGGCACCGACGGTCTCCGAGACCGCGCGCAAGCAGGCCGACGACGTGAAGGCGAAGCTCATGGCCGGCGGCCACGCGATCTTCAAGGGGCCGCTCAAGGACAACAAGGGCAAGACCGTGATCGCCGCCGGCGTCGACCGCGGGCAGACCGATCCCGAGCTCGAGAAGATGAACTACCTGGTCGAGGGCGTGATCGGAGCGACTTCGTGACGGCGGAGGCCGGCGCTCCGGCGCCTGCCGACGGCAAGTCCGGACTGGCGCCCGGCGTTCTCGCTCGCCGAGATGGGCGCGGCGCGGCCGAATACATCGTCATCCCGCTGCTGGCGCTGCTGGTCGCGCTCGTGGCGTTCGGGCTTTTCGTCGCGCTGTTCGGCAAGAATCCGCTCGACCTCTACGGCTCATGTACCAGGGCGCGTTCGGCACCTGGTTCTCGTGGCAGAACACGCTGAGCCGCGCGGCGCCGCTGATGCTGACGGCGCTCTGCACGGCGCTGCCGGCGCAGCTCGGCCTCGTGATCATCGGCGGCGAGGGCGCGCTGCTCCTCGGCGGCGCTGGCCGCCACCTCGGCCGCGCTCGCGCTGCCGGATCGCGCCGCCGATTGTCGTGCAGCTCGCGATGGTGATCGCCGGGCATGGCGGCCGGCGGCGCTGTGGATCGCGCTGGCGGGCGGCCTGCGGCACTACCGCGGCGTCAACGAGACGATCTCCAGCCTGCTGCTGGTCTACATCGCGCTCGCCTTCCTCAACCATGGTCGAAGGGCCGCTGCGCGATCCCGCGAGCCTGAACAAGCCGTCGACGCGCGAGATCGGCGCCGCCAACATGATCGGCACCATTCCCGGCATCGACGTGCACTGGGGCCTGGCGTTCGGCATCCTGGCCGCCTTCTGTCCTACGTCCTGATCCACCACACCACGTTCGGCTTCGTCGGCGCGGATCGCCGGCGGCAACGTGCGGGCCGCCAAGCTGGTCGGCCTCGGCGTCGGCCGGCTGGTGCTGATCGCCTGCTTTCTCGGCGGCGCCGCGGCCGGGCTCGCCGGCATGATCGAGGTCGCCGCCGTGCACGGCCGCGCCAACGCCATCGCTGGCGGTCGGCTACGGCTTCACCGGCATCCTGGTCGCGTTCCTCGCGCGGCATAATCCGCTCGCGATCATTCCGGTCGCGATCCTGCTGGGCGGCATCGACGCCAGCGGCGGTCTGCTGCAGCGCCGCCTCGACTTGCCCGACGCGTCGGTGCTGGTGCTGCAGGGCATGATCTTCCTGTCGATCCTGGCGAGCGAGACGCTCTACGGCCGGTTCCGCATCTTCCGGCGGGGGGCCTGAGCGATGACCGACGCTCGGCTGGTGGGGCGTGCCGCTCGCCGTGCTCGGCGGCGCGATCCGCGTGTCAGCACGCCGTTCCTGTTCGTCAGCCTCGGCGAGTGCTCACCGAGAGAGCGGCCGCATCAATCTCGGCCTCGAAGGCACCCTGGTGATGGGCGCGATGAGCGCCTACGGCATCTCCTATCTGACCGGCTCGCCCTGGCTCGGCGTGCTGGCCGCCGGCGTGTCCGGCGCGCTGCTCGGCGTGCTGCACGCCGCGATCTGCAGCTTGCCGCGCGTCAACGACATCGCGGTCGGCATCGCGCTGATGCTGTTCGGCACCGGCCTCGCGTTCTTTCTCGGCAAGCCGCTGATCCAGCCGCAGGCGCCGATCCTGCCGCGATCGAGCTCGGCTGGTGGAGCGACGTCCCGCAGGTGCGCGCCGCGCTGCAGGTCAACGTGCTGTTCCTCATCGGCATCGCGCTCGCGCCGTTCGCTGGTCTGGGCGCTCACGCACACGCGCTGGGGCCTGATCCTGCGCATGGCGGGCGAGAGCGCCGACGCCGCGCGCGCCATCGGCTACTCGGTCAACGCCGTCCGCCTGCGTCGCGACCATGGCCGGCGGCTTCCTCGCCGGCATCGGCGGCTCGTTCCTGTCGCTCTACTACCCGGGCAGCTGGAACGAGGGCCTGTCGAGCGGCCAGGGCCTGATGGCGGTGGCGCTGGTGATCTTCGCGCGCTGGAACCCGATGCGCTGCCTGTGGGCGTCGCTGCTGTTCGGCGGCGCCGGCGCGCTCGGGCCGGCGCTGCAGTCGGTCGGCGTCAGCCAGGGCTACTACCTGTTCAACGCCGCGCCCTACGTGCTGACCCTGCTGATCATGATCGTCACCTGCTCGCCCGAGCGCACGCCTGGCCGGCGCGCCGGGCGAGCTGAGCATCACCGTGACACCGAGGAGGACGCCATGACCGACGCTACGTCAACTCCGATCCCTATCCCTGGCCCTACGACGGCGACCTGCGGCCGGACGAACACCGCGCTGATCGTCATCGACATGCAGACCGACTTCTGCGGCAACGGCGGCTATGTCGACACGATGGGCTACGACCTGTCGCTGACGCGCGCGCCGATCGAGCCGATCAAGCGGCTGCTCGCCGCGATGCGCGCGCAAGGGCTTCCACGTCATCCACACGCGCGAGGGCCATCGGCCCGACCTCGCCGACCTGCCGGCCAACAAGCGCTGGCGCTCGCGGCAGATCGGCGCCGGCATCGGCGACCCGGGCCCGTGCGGGCGCATCCTGGTGCGCGGCGAGCCGGGCTGGGAGATCATCCCGGAGCTCGCGCCGCTCGCCGGCGAGCCGATCATCGACAAGCCCGGCAAGGGCTCGTTCTGCGCCACCGACCTCGAGCTGATGCTGCGCCTGCGCGGCATCCGCAACATCGTGCTGACCGGCATCACCACCGACGTCTGCGTGCACACCACGATGCGCGAGGCCAACGACCGCGGCTTCGAGTGCCTGCTGCTGGAGGACTGCTGCGGCGCGACCGACCACGGCAACCACGACGCCGCGCTCAAGATGGTCAAGATGCAGGGCGGCGTGTTCGGCGCGGTCGCCGACTCGACGCCGTTCATCGAGGCGATCGCATGAGCCTCGACACCACGCGCCTGATCGGCGCGCCGCCGGCGCCCGATCGCCGATCGCGCGCTCGGGCTCGAAGCGTTGCGCATGACCAAGCGCTTCGGCGCGTTCGCCGCGCTCGACGACGTCTCGCTGAAGGTGCCGGCCGGCACGTTCCACGCGCTGCTCGGCGAGAACGGCGCCGGCAAGAGCACGCTGGTCAAGTGCGTCATGGGCTACTACCGCGCCGACGAGGGCGAGCGTCCTGGTCGACGGCCGCGAGTACGCGATCGAGCATCCGCGCGACGCGCACGCGCTCGGCCTCGGCATGGTCTACCAGCACTTCACGCTGGTGCCGAGCATGACCGTGGCGGAGAACCTCGTGCTGGCGCGCGCCGGCACGTGCCGGCGGTGATCGACTGGCGCAAGGAGCAGGCGGCGCTCGAAGCCTTCCTCGACCGCATGCCGTTCCGCGTGCCGCTCGACGCGCCGGTGTCGGCGATCTCGCCGCCGGCGAGAAGCAGAAGCTCGAGATCCTGCAAGCAGCTCTATCTGCAGCGCCGCTTCCTGATCCTCGACGAGCCGACCTCGGTGCTGACGCCCGGCGAGGCCGACGAGGTGCTCGGCCTGCTGCGCGCGATGGTCGCGCCGGGACGAGCTGACCGATGCTGATGATCACGCACAAGTTCCGCGAGGTGATGGCGTTCGCCGACGAGGTCACGATCCTGCGCCGCGGCAGGCTCGTCGGCAGCGGCCGGTCGCCGACCTCGACACCGGACGCGATGGCCGAGATGATGATCGGCGCGCAGCGAGCTGACGCAAGCGCGCCGCGCGCGCAGCGCGCAACGTCGGCGCGCGCGCGGCTCGAGCTCGACGGCCTGAGCGCGCTCGACGACGCCGGCCAGCCGGCGGTGCACGACGTCTCGCTCGACGGTGCGCGCGGGCGAGATCGTCGGCATCGCCGGCGTCTCCGGCAACGGCCAGCGCGAGCTGGTCGAGGTGCTGGCCGGCCAGCGCGACGCCAGCGGCGGCGACAGTGCGGATCGCCGGCGAGCGTCTACCACGCCACGCGCGCGCGAGATGCGCCGGCTCAAGCTCGTCCTGCCTGCCCGAGGAGCCGCTGAAGAACGCCTGCGTCGCGCGCATGAGCGTCGCGGAGAACCTGGCGTTCCGCGACTTCGACCGTGCCGCCGTTCGCGGCCGGCGGCTGGTGGCTGCAGCGCGGCACGATTCGCCGGCAAGCGCGAGCGCTGATCGGCGCATATCGAGATCAAGACGCCGATCGCCGGAGTCGCCGATCGGCGACCTCTCCGGCGGCAACGTGCAGCGCGCGGTGCTGGCGCGCGAGCTGGGCGGCGAGGTCGACCGTGCTGATCGTCGCCAATCCGTGCTTCGGCCTCGACTTCGCGGCCGTGGCGCGAGATTCACGCGCGAGATCGTCGCGGCGCGCAACCGCGGCGCCGCGGTGCTGCTGGTGAGCGAGGACCTCGACGAGCTGCTCGAGCTTGCCGACCGCATCGTCGTGATGTTCGACGGCCGGCTGGTCTACGAGGCGGCCGCGAGCGACGCCGACCTGGTGCAGATCGGCCGCCACATGGCGGGGCATTAGTGCTTATCAGTCGTCAACGCGCGCTGCGATCGACGATCGCTGCCACCGGCCCGCCGCCGTCCGGGCCCTGATGCTCGGCGCCGCCGGACACGTAAATCTCCGCATGTCCGACGAGCCCCGCCAGCGCGCCGCAGACGAAGGCGCGCGCATGGCGCGTGCCGGCGATGTCGAAATCGTCCAGCATGGTGTGGCGGTAGCCGCGCAGCATGCCCGTCGTGGCTCGCCTCCGCCTTGGCGAGCATCGCGACCAGGCGCGAGCGGTCGGCGGGAGGCAGTTGTCCCGTGATCGAAAGGCCGAGCCGGCCAAGCGCGGCGCGCACCGGCTCGATGTCGATCGCATCCATCATGACCGCATGATCGATGGCGAGCGGCCCGGACCAGGCGGGCGACATGCCGAGCACGACGACTTCATGGCCGAGCAGCTCGATGCCGGCCGAACTGCTGGTGCGGCCCGACCACAAGTCCCAGTGCACGCCGATATCGGCATCGCGTCAGCGCACTCCGCTCGATCTCGCCGAGCGCGACCGCCGCGCCGAGGGCGCTGGCGGCGCGCGAGAGCCCCATCGACTTGAGCGTGTCGGTCGTTGCGGTACCGGCGCCGCGGCGCACGGCTTCGCCGATCCGCTGCGCCGTCAGCAGCGGACACTTGACCTGGACGAAATGAACGTCGGCCGGATCGGAAATGCCGGCATCGCGCATCGCGGCGCGCACGCCGTCGGCGACCTGATCGACCTGCGGCAGGCGGCCGAGATGCTCGGCCGGCAGCGCCGGCGTGTGCGCGCGGCCAATCGCCAGCGCCGGACGCTCGCCCGCGTCGCCATCCGCGCGTTCGAACACGATCCAGTGCGGCGCCATGCCGCCCTCGGTGCCGCCCGACATCACGAGGCAGATCGTCGCGACCTCAGGCTTGCGGCAGGTACCGCTGGAACAGCAGATTGCAGCGCCAGCGTCGCGAAGCCGCGCGCTGAAGTCGTTGACCAGGCCGTTGCCCTCGGTCTTGCCGAGCACCGCGATCACGCCTGTCGGATCGATCTGGCCGTCCGCGATCGCGGCCTCGATGCCGGCTGACGTCGTCGGGCGCGCCGGCGGAGATGCGATGGACCTTGGCGATCGGCATGGTGTCGTCCGGATCAGGCCGTCGTGGTCAGCAACACGGCGCTTCGGTTTCGAAGTGCGGCGCGAACGACGCGCTCGAGCGCGCCGAGCGCGGCCACGAAGCGCGGCATTGCGCGCCATGCCGGCGCGCAGCCGCGCCAGCAGTTCGTCGCGCATGGCCGGATAGTCGATGCCGGTCACCTGGCCGTCGCGCACGATCGGCGGCCCGGCGACGATCAGCTCGCGGATGTGGCGCGCGGTGCCGCGCGCGAACAGAAGGTCGTGCGGATCGAGGTCCGCGCCGCAGACGATCGTCGTCGACCGCGTCCCAGTCGAGCAGCAGGAGGTCGGCCGGCTCGCCCGCCGCCAGCGCGCCGCCGTCGTCGCGGTTGGTGACCGAAGCGCGGCCGTTGCGCAACACCATGCGCAGCATCGCGGCGCGGCTCGACGTCGATGCGGAAGCCCGTGCCGCCGATGCAGCAGATGCGCGAGCCGCATCTCGCGCAGCGCGTCGTCGTCCTCGTCGAACGTCGAGCCGTCGAGACCGAGCGCGACGCGGCAGCCGCGCCGCACCATCTCGTCGAGCGGCGCGATGCCGGACCGCAGACTGAGGTTCGAGCTGGTGTTGACCGAGATCGTCGCGCCGCGCGCGGCGATCAGCTCGAGCTCGTCCGGCCGCGCCCAGGTGCAATGCGCGAGCGTGAGCCGCGGGCTGAGCAGGCCGATGCTCGTCGAGATAGCGGACGATGCCCTCCGGATAGTTCGCGTCCGCCCAGGCGCGCTGGTAGCGGGTTTCGAGCAGATGCATGTGGACGCGCCGGCCGGTGCGCGCCGATGCCTCCGCAATCGCTTCCAGCAGGTCGGTGCGTGCACCATTGCACGCGCCTGCGGGCCGTACTGGACGTCGAACGTCTCGTTGCCGGCCGCCTCGGCCACCGCGTCGACCAGCGCGATCTGCTGCGGCGACCGGCAGCGGCGGCCGCAGAAGCGGCTTGCCGATTTCTTCGCGCGCGTGCCGCGGCGACAGCGCGGCGAGGATCGGCTCGGACGGGCCGTACACCAGCGGATTGCGGTCGCGCATCGCGACCGCAAAGCCGACCCGCACGCCGACGTCGCGCGCCGCGCGCGCCACCTCGGCCGCTTCGGTCGGCAGATCGGTCAGGCCCTGCACGCGGGTGTAGTGCACCATCACCACGCCGGCACCGCCGAGCGCGCTGCGCGCGAGCGACACCGCGGCCGCGAGATACGGATCGACCGACGGGCACGAGCGCCATATAGTGCAGCCAGATCTCCAGCGGCTTGCCGGACGCCGCCGATCGAGCTTGAGCGCACGGCGCGCGCGTGGTCGTGCGCGTTCGACAGAACCGGTAGCGCCAGCACCGGCTCGATACGGGCTCCGGTTGCGGCCGGATCGACCGCGGCAATGTGCTCGCCGTCGATCCGGATGGTCTGCGCCGGCGCAACCGTGACGTCCGCGGCCGCGAGCAGGTGCGCGCAGGTCAGCTCACGCATTTGGCACACCCGTGCCGCCGCAGTTCCCCTCGCCCCGCGAAGCGGGGAGAGGGTGCCCGAGCGGAGCGAGGGCGGGAGAGGGGCTGCCTTCCGGCGTTTCCGCCCTCTCCCGGCTCGCGCTTCGCGCTCGCCACCCTCTCCCGCGCGGGGAGAGGGGAAGTCGCGGCGTCGCTGGATGCCATATGCGATCGCCTCGGAGGGGAAAGGAGGGGGGTAGCGGTTACTGCGTGTTGGGAGAGCGGCAACCCCTCTCCCACCTGAACTCGTTGCAAGACCTTTGAGCCCTCTCCCGCAAGAGCTTGCGCCCGGGCGCGCGCAAGCGCGGCCCGGGTGGGAGAGGGCACAGGAGGCACACGCGGTGTGTGCGGAACGATCATCAATTCGTCGGCTTGGCCAGCATGCGCTCGTCCTTCGGCGGCAGGAACGCACGGCTGAACACGTCGGCGACCGCGGGCTTGCGCGGCAGCTCGAACGACGTCGGCGATGATCGTCGATCGCTTCCGCCATGCGGGCATCCTTGATGTCGCCGACGCCCAGCTCGGACGCCTCCGGCGTCACGATCAGCGTCTGGGTGACGTAGAGCAGCCGCTGCTTCTCGATCGTCCTTGTTGATCAGCGCTTCCTTCTTGACGATCAGGTCGATCGCGGCGTCGGGATTGGCCAGCACGTCGCGCATCGCCTTGTTGATCGCGCGCACCAGGCCTTTGACCGCCTCCGGCTTTTCCTTCGCGAGCTTCTGCGAGACCATGACGCCGTTGGAATAGAGATCGAGGCCGGAATCGGCATAGTAGATCCAGCGGAAGTCCTTGTCCGGATCGAGCTTGAGCGCGACCAGGTTCATGTAGCTGGTCGCGGTGAAGATCGCGATGACGTCGACCTGGCCCTGCAGCAGCATCTGCTCCTGCAGGTTCGGCGCGACGTTGAGGATATCGATGCTTGGCGTAGTCGACGCCGTTCTTCTTGGCGAGCAGCGGCAGCAGCTTGAACGACGCGCCGCCCGGCGGCGTGCCGAGCTTCTTGCCGGCCAGATCCTTGAACGTCTGGATCGGGCTCGCCGCCTTGGTGAGCAGCGCGAACGGCGCGCGGTTGTAGATCATGTAGACCATCACCGGCGCATCGGCCGGCTCGCGTCGCCGCGTTCTGGATGATCGCGTTCATGTCGCCGAAGCCGGCGTCGTAGGCCCCCGACATGATGCGCGTCACGGTCGCGGCCGAGCCTTCGCCCTGGTCGATGGTGACGTCGAGCTTCTCGGCCGCGAAGTAGCCCTTCTCCTGCGCCCAGATAGTACCAGGCGTGGATGCCCTGCAGCTTCCAGTCGAGCGTGAAGCGGATCTTGGTCGTGTCCTGCGCCGAAGCGCCGGACGCGAATATGAACAGACCGGCGGCAACGCCGCGAGGCCGCGTTTCAGAGACATGGAACGCTCCTGTTGAGTTGTTGCGACACCCGGTCTTCCTGGCAAAGTTGCGTACGACGCGATCGGCTCAGCCCATCGCGAATTCGTTCTTGCGGCAGCGCCCAGCCGGTCACCCGCACTTCGATGAACGAGAAGATCACGTAGAGGCCGACGCCCAGCACGGCGAGGATCGAGGAGGCCGGCGAACACCAGCGGCACGTCGAAGCTCGAGCTCGCGATCATCATCAGGTTGCCGATGCCGCGGTTCGACGCCACGGTCTCGGCGATCACCGTGCCGACGAAGGCCAGCGTCACCGCCACCTTCAGCGAGGCGAAGAAATACGGCATGGTGCGCGGCAGCCCGACATTGAACAGGATGTCGAGCTTGCTCGCCTTGAGCGCCGCATCACGTCCTCGAGCTCGGGCTCGGTGGTGGCAAGCCCGGTCGCGACGTTCACGACGATCGGGAAGACGCACATGATCATCGCGGTCAGGACCGCCGGAACGGTGCCGGCGCCGAACCACAGCACGAAGATCGGCACCACCGCGACCTTGGGAATGCTCGAAAAGCCGATCAGCAGCGGATAGGCCACGTCGTAGGCGAGCCGCGACGAGCCGATCAGCGCGCCGAGCGCGACGCCGAGCACGATGCCGAGCGCCGAAGCCGACCAGCGTCGTGTAGAGCGTCTGCATCGCGTGCGGCCAGATCGCGGGCAAGCGGTCCACCAGCGTCGCGATGATCTGGGTCGGCCGCGGCAGGACGATGTCCTTGACGCCGAAGGCGAGGCAGAGCACCTCCCACGCGACGAAGAAGCCGATGATGAGGGCGGCCGAGGCGATACGCCGGCGCAGTTGCGTCGTTCAATGGCACCGCCTCCTTGCGGGCTGCGCGCGTCGACGATCAGCTCGCGCAGGCGCTGCGTGAGCGGCGACGAAATCCGGGCTCGTAGGACATCGCGATGGTGCGCGGCCGCGGGAACGGTCACCACGCTGTCGTCGATGATGCGGCCGGGCCGCGCCTGCATCACGCAGATGCGGTTGGCGAGATAGGCCGCTTCCTTGAGGTCGTGGGTGACGAGCAGCACGGTCGGGCCGGTGCGTCATCCACAGGTCCTGCATGATCGCCCACAGCTCCTCGCGGGTGAACTGATCGAGCGCGCCGAACGGCTCGTCGAGCATCAGGAGCTGCGGCTCGTGGATCAGCGCGCGGCACAGCGAGGCGCGCTGCAGCATGCCGCCGGAGAGCTGCCAGGGATATTTGTCGCCGAAGCCCGTCGAGGCCCGACCTGCGCCAGCAGCGCCTCGATCCGGTCGCGGAACTCGGTCTTGCGCTTGGCCCGGTACTCCTGCCGGAACGGCGGCACGATCTTGAGCGGCAGCATCACGTTGTCGCGCAGCGTGAGCCACGGCAGCAGCGTCGGGTTCTGGAACGCCATGCCGACGCGCACCGGCTCGGCGCCGACCTCGCGGCCCGCCGACGAACACGTAGCCGCTCGAGGCGCTGCAGCAGCCCGGTCACGAGCTTGAGGATGGTGGACTTGCCGCAGCCGGACGGCCCGACCAGCGCGACGAAGTCGCCCTTGTCGATGCGAGGTCGGTCTCGTCGAGCGCGCTGCACCTGACTCGTCGCCGCGCCCATAGGTGAGCGTGACCTTCTCGAGTTCGACGAAGGCTCGATCGGGAGACCTGCGTCCGGCTTGTGATCGGGGCGTGCGACGGCATCAGCATCATGACGGCGCTCCGCATGCGGCACCGGCCGCGGGCTCTGCACGATGGCCTGCATCGTGTTGTCGGCGTTGCGCGACCTGCGGCGGCGGCATCTGCTGGATGGCGTGGACCGAGCGGCCCCAGCCGCGGGTGTCGGCGACCAGCACGCGGTCCTTCATGACGAAGCGGCCGCGCACCAGCGTGTGCAGCGGCAGGCCCTTCACCGGCCGGCCGTGCCACGGCGTGATCTTGCGAGCGCGACTGCAGCTTGGCGTCGTCGATCGTCCAGCTCGCGGCCGAGGTCGACGACCGCGATGTCGGCATCGGCGCCCGGCTGGATCACGCCCTTGCGCGGATAGAGGCCCCAGATCTTGGCCGGATTGGCGGCGCTCCAGCGCACGTAGTCGCAGATGCGTGATGCGGCCGGCGTTCACCTCGGTCAGCATCAGCGGCATCTGCGTCTCGACGCCGGGAAAGCCGCAGTCGACGGTCCAGATGTCGTTGCGCGTCTTCTCCTCGGCGCGTGCGGCGCGTGGTCGGTGGCGATCGATGTCGATGGTGCCGTCGGCGAGCGCCGCCCACAGCGGCTCCTGGTTGCGCGCCTCGCGCACCGGCGGGTTGACGCGGATGATGCCGCCGAGCCGCGCATAGTCGTCGGTCGACAGCAGCAGGTATTGCGGGCAGGTCTCGCCGGTGATGTCGACGCCGCGCGCCTTGGCCTCGCGCAGCGGGCGCAGCTCCTCGGCCGACGAGATGTGCAGGATGTGGATGCGCGCGCCGGTCCATTCGGCGAGGATGCGCGGCGCGGCTCACCGCCTCGATCGCGACGACCGCCGGCCGCGCCGCGAGATGCGCGAGCGGGTCGATGCGGCCGGCCGCGCGCAGCCGCGTCTCGCGCCGCTCCATGATCGAGTTGGTCTCGGCATGCAGCGAGATGCGCTTGCCGGTCGGCGCCACGATCTCGAAGCGCTTCCAGCATCGCGCCGGTCGAGGGCGAGGGCATGTTGCCGAAGGTGTTGCCCATGTAGAGCTTGAAGCCGATCACGCCGCCCTCGATCAGCGCCGGCACGTGCTCGATGGTGTCCTCGCCGAGCAGGCCGTAGAGGCCGAAGTCGACATGCGCCTTGGCGGCGGCGATGCGCGTGCTTGGCGGCCAGCACCTCGGCGGTGCCGGTCGGCGGGATGGTGTTCGGCATGTCGAACACGGTGGTGACGCCGCCGAACGCCGCCGCCGCCGTGCCGGTCTGCCAAGTCTTCCTTGTGCGGATAGCCGGGATCGCGGAAATGCACGTGCACGTCGATCGCGCCGGGCAGCACGTGCAGCCCGGCGGCGTCGAGCGTCTCGCGCGCCGCCGGCATCGCCGCCTCGTCGCCGACCGCGACGATGACGCCGTCCTTGATCGCGACGCTGGCCTCGATGACGGCAGTCGGGCGACACCACCTTGCCGCCGCGGATGACGAGATCGGCGGTGATCATGGTCATCGCTGCCCTCACAGCATCGCCCAGCCGCCGTCGACCGGCAGGTCGACGCCGGTGATCTGGCGCGAGACGTCGCTCGCCAGGAACAGGCAGGCATTGGCGACGTCGTCGTCGGTCGATGACGCGCTTGAGCGCGTAGTCGGCGGCGTGGCGCTCCACGGCCTCCTCGACCGTGATGCCGAGCCGCTTCGCCATGTCGGCGCAGACCTTGTCGCGGAAGCGCGGGCCGTCGACCATGCCGGGCGCGACGCAGTTGACGTTGATGTTGTAGGGCGCCGACCTCGAGCGCGAAGCTCTTGGTGATGCCGCGCAGGCCCCACTTCGACGCCGAATAGGCCATGCGGCCGGCGCGGCCGCGCATGCCGAAGGTGCCGCCGACATTGACGATCTTGCCGTAGCGCTGCGCCATCATGGCCGGCAGCACGCCGCGCATGGTGTGGAAGCAGCCGTTCATGTTGAGCGTGACGATGTCGTCGAACTCCTCCGGCGTGGTCTCGACGCCGGTCTTGCCGATCGGGCCCGAGCCGCCGGCGACGTTGACCAGGATGTCGATGCGGCCGAAGGCCTCCATGGCGTCGTCGGCGCGGCGCGCTCGCACTGCTTCGGCGTCGGTCAGGTCGCAGGGCACGACGATCGCCTCGCGCGCCCGCCGCGCGCGGCCTCCTGCGCCACCGGCTCGATCGCCGCGGTGTCGCGGCCGACCAGCGCGAGCGTGCAGCCTTCCGCGGCGAAGGCCATGGTGATGGCCGCGCCCATGCCCTTGGCGGGCCCGGTGATCACCGCGACCCGGCCTTCGAGCTTCAAGTCCATTGTCGTTTCCCGGTCTTGCTGACCGGCCGTCAGCGTCTCGCGTGCGGCCGCTCCGATCTCGCAGGCGCGGCTCCGCGCGCGTTCAGAACAGCTTCTTCGGCAGGTCGGCCACCGGCGGCAGGAACGCCGGCGTGAAGATCTCGTCGACCGACGGCGTGCGCGGCAGGTCGTTGGCCTCGACCAGGATGTCGATCGACTTCTTCAGCCGCGCCATGTCGACGTTGCCGAGTCCGATCTTGGCGATCTCCGGATGGTTCATCTCGTCCTTGAGCGTGGCGTCGAAGCGCTCGCGCTCGACCGGAATCTTGATCAGCGGCCTCGCGCTTGGCGACCGCGGCGACCGCCGCGTCGGTGTCCTTCAGCGAGTCGAGCAGGCCCTTGTTGATCGCGCGCACGAGGCCCGCGCACCGCCTCGGGCTTCTCCTTCACCAGCTTCTTCGAGACGATGATGGCGTTGGAATAGAGGTCCATGCCGTAGTCGCCGTAGTTGATGAAGCGCAGCTGCTTGTCCTCGACGCCCATCAGCTTGGCGCGAGAAGCGGATGGTGTTGACGTAGCCGAACACGCCGTCGACCTGGCCCTGCATCAGCATCTGCTCGCGCAGGTTCGGCTGCATGTTGGTGATCTTGACCTTGCTGCAGTCGATCTTGGTGAGCTTGCAGAGCGCCGGGAACAGCTTGAGCGCGCCGTCATTGGCGGCGCCGCCGAGCGTCTTGCCTTCGAAGTCCTTCGGCGACTTGATCGGGCTGTCGGCCTTCACCGCCACGGTGAAGGGCGGCTGGTTGAACATGACGTAGACCGCGATCGGCGCGTCGTCGGGCTTCTTGGCGGCGAGCTCGATCAGCGCGTTGATGTCGCCGAAGCCGACGTCGTAGGTGCCGTTGGCGACCAGCGGCACGGCGGCGCCCGAGCCGTTGCCCTGGTCGATCGTGACGTCGAGGCCCTCGGCCTTGAAGTAGCCGCGGTCGTCGGCGAGGAAGAACATCCCCTGCGGGCCCTGGTACTTCCAGTTCAGCACCAGCTTGAGCTTGGTCTGCGCGTCGGCCGGTGTCGCGTGCCCGAGCGGCAGCGCGAGCCGATCGCAGCGGCCAGCGCGAGAAGGGATGAACGCACGGTCGGCTCATGGCGCGCTCCTGTGAGTCGGGAATGGCTGTGGTCGCAGCGTCCGGCGGGCCGAAGCGCGTGCCTTCGTGATCAGCGATGTTAGGCAAGTCGGGCGAATCTGAGCATCAAATGGGCACCTGCGTCGTCCGGGCTCGTCGGTGCAGCGTCATCCTGCAATCCGCATGCCTTGAGACGACGCTAACTCAGTTGAGTGCTCACATCTGCCGCTGATTTCTTGCTAGAGTGGTGCTCGAAAAGGCACGCGCTCAGTCGAGTTCAGGGCTGACCGATGAAGCACTTGCGGATTCTGCGCTACGTCGACGAGGTCGCGCGCGCGGGCTCGATCCGCAAGGCGGCCGATCAGCTCAACGTCACGTCCTCGGCGGTGAACCGCCGCATCATGGATCTGGAGGAGGAACTCGGCGCGCGGCTGTTCGAGCGCCGGCCGCGCGGCGTGCGGCTCACCTCCGCCGGCGAGGTGTTCGTGCATTACCTGCGCGAGCAGAGACGGCGACGTCGACCGCATGAAGTCGCAGATCGAGGACCTCAGGGGACTGCGCCGCGGCACCGTGCGCATCGCCTGCAGCCAGGCGCTCGCGCTCGATTTCCTGCCGCGCGAGATCGGCGAGTTCCGCAAGCGGCATCCGTTCGTCGCGTTCGACGTCAAGGTGCTCGACCACGAGCAGGCGATGGCGGCGCTCGCCGCCTACGAGGTCGATCTCGTGCTGGTGTTCCGGCCGCCGTTCCTCGCCGAACTTCCAGCCGCTGATGACGGCTCGAGCAGCGCCTGGTCGCCGTCATGGCGCCGAGCCATCCGCTCGCCGGCCGCAAATCGATCAGGCTGCGCGACTGCGCGCGCCTATCCGGTGGCGCTTGCCGGAGCGCAGCATCGGCGGCCGCCAGTTGCTCGACGAGGTCGTCGGCGCGCAGCGGGCTGCGCTTCAACATCGCGGCCGAATCGAACTCGTTCGAGATGCTGCGCGGCCTCGTGCTGCACGCCAACCTGATCTCGTTCCAGATCCGCATCGGCACGATGCCGGACGGCAACAAGCTCGGTCTCGTCGCGCGCGAGATCGACGACCGCGACGTGCCGCGCGCCAACCTGGTGCTCGGCCAGTTGCGCGCGCGCAATCTGCCGGTGCCGGCCGCGGTGTTCGCCGAGCGGCTCGCGCGCGTGCTCGAGACGACGCAGTCGATCGGGCAGGAGACGCGGCCGGCGGTGGCCGCGACACCCGCGGTGGGTTGAGGGATTGTCGCGGAGCGGGCCTTGGGCGAGCGGCGATGAATTATTTCAGCGTCCCCCTGTCTCGGGGCCGGCCGCGGCGGGCGGCGGCATACGCCCGGCGGCCGTCAGGATCAGCACGTGGGTTCGTTCTTCATCGTTTCGGGCAACAGCGGCCACCAATGCCCGAAGCACTGGTGCGGATCGCCGGCGCAGGAGCGCGCGCAGAGAGATCAAAATCCGGACATCAGTGCCCTCATGAATCCGGTTCTTTGACTTGCGCGGAAGCGATGTCAGCTTTGAGAGCGACTGGTGTGGTTCGTTTCCGCGAAATGACGCGAAGGGCCACTTTGAGACCTGAGCATGTGCAGCAATGTGCGCAGCAAAATTACGTTTATTCGATCACCTCGTCGGCGATGGCAAGCAGCGTCGGCGGGATTCCGAGGCCGAGCGTGTTGGCGGTCTTGAGGTTGATGGCCAGTTCAAATTTAGTCGGTTGCTGGACCGGCAGATCGGCGGGTTTCTCGCCACGAAGTATCCGATCGACATACGAGGCGGCTTGTCGAAATGAATTGGCCAAATCGATGCCGTATGAAATCAGGCCGCCCTCGGCCACTAGATATCTAAACGGATACATGGCGGGAATCTGATGGCGCGCGGCCAGACCAACGATCAGTTGGCGATGATCGTTCAAGAACGTATCCGGAAACATTATGAATCCCTGGGTCGGACCTCGCAGCGTTCCAATCGTGGCTTCAACGTCGGCCCGCGCGCGGACCGGGGTCCTCACCAGCTCGATCGCGAGCTTTTCGGCCGCAGCATCGGCCGAACGGGACATCACCAATGGAGCTGGAGCTGTCTGTGGATTGAATATCAGCGCGACGCGGGTCAGGTTCGGTGCAATGGCCTTGAGCAGTTCGACCCACTTCCCGCCAAGGCTAGGCTCCAAATTTGAAAATCCCGTGATATTGCCTGCAGGCCGCGCCAAGCTCTGGACCAAACCCTGTTCGACCGGCTCGCTCACAACCGTGAACACGATGGGGACTGTGGTGGTGGCCAGATGCACGGCTACCGTCGCAGCGGTCCCACTCGTCAGGATCAAGTCCGGCGTACCGCCGATCAATTCTTTTGCCACCGCCCTTGCTCGCTCGGCATTGCTAACGGACCAGCGCACCTCGATCCGAATGGTCTTGCCTTCCGACCAACCCAACCTTCCAAGGCCCTCCTGCAGTGCGCGCAGGCGCCGCTGTCCTTCGTGATCGTCGGCGATGGACATCATGACGCCGATGCGTCGTATGGGCTCATTCCGCTGCGCCCACGCCGCGATCGGCCATGCAACCGCACCGCCTATCAGCGTGACGAACTCGCGCCGTTTAAGTTGACCAAATTGCATTCGTTGCCCCCTGGCCAAGTCGAGCCCCGGCTTTGGACCGGTTTGGGTCATTTTCGAGCGAGTACACCGGCGTTCGCCCACCTGGGCCTCCCAGTCTACCCAGAAAGCAGACATTCGGCGAACCCCCGCATTTGATCCAGATCCCATCACCGCGCGGCGCCGGGGTTGAACGTGCAGTTGGCGCCGCCGCCGGCCTTCTGCTTGATCTCGGCCGGATCGATGGTGCAGTCGAGCTTTGACAGGCCCTCGAACACGCTGCCGGCGGCGCCGTCTTCGCGGCACGCCGACTTCGGCGATGGTGGCGAACAGCTCGTGCGCCCTGCGCCCCTTTACGGTGCCGGTGCGCGCGCCGACGGTCAGCGTGCATGAGCGCGACGTGATGTCGACATTGCTGGCGCGGCACACGATGGCTTCGGCCTGAACGGCGATCTTGCGGCCGGCCGGGAAGGGGAAGTTGAGACTGCCTTCGAACAGGCGCGCCATGGCGGATCTGTCCTGACCGCTCAGCAGCGGCGAATGCGAGGCGACCAGCGCGGCCAGCGCCAGCGCGCGCTGGCCCGCCGTCGTGTCGGCCGACGCGGCTTGTGCGGTGAGCGCGAGTGCGAGGATCGAAAGAGTTGTTCGCTTCATGGTGAAGCACTCCGGCTTGTTGATGTCGACAAATCGGCGCAGTGCGCTAGGCTCGTCGGTCTCGACGGAACGACCGGACAAGCCGGACAAGAAGGCCGGCATCCAAACAACAACGATCCTGGGAGGATATCATGAAGTGCATCGCATTCGCGGTAACACTGGGCGCGGCGTTGGTGGCGAATACCGTCGCGCTGGCGCAGGCGCCGAGTTGGACCGTGCCGGCCGAAAGCACGCGCTGCCCGTCGAAATGGGGCGCCGGCGATCAGCGCGGCGCCGGCAACCTGATGACGCCGCAGGCCGTGCTCGACGCCGTCAAGCAGATCAAGTCCGGCGAGGTAATCGGTCTGTCCCACGAACTCGGGCCGGCGATGCCGTTCTTCGGCACGCGTCGGTTCGACATGCATCTCAAGCGGTCGTTCATGAACCCGCAGTCGAACGAGCGCGGCAGCAATGAGGAGATGGTGCTGTCCGAGATCGGTCAGGTCGGCACGCAGTTCGACGGGTTCGGGCACCAGACTCACCGCAACAGTCACTACAACTGCTTCAAGACCGAGGAGATCACGTCGCGCGGTGGCTTCACCAAGCTCGGCATCGAGAACGCCCCGGCCTTCATCACCCGCGGCGTGCTGATCGACGTCGCCGGCTTCAAGGGAGTCGAGATGCTCGGCGACAGCTACGAGATCACCGTCGGAGGATCTGCAGGGCGCGCTGAAGAAACAGAATCTGGCGCTCAGGGCGGGCGACGCGGTCGTCATTCATACCGGCTGGGGCAAGCTCTACGGCAAGGACAACGCGCGCTACGTGAAGTCATGTCCCGGCATCGGGGTGAAGGCGGCGGAATGGCTGATGACGCAGAATCCGGTGCTGCTCGGTTCCGACAACTGGCCGGTCGAGGTCGCGCCCAATCCCGATCCGCAGATTTCGCTGCCGGTCCACCAGCTCGCGCTGGTGGTGAACGGCGTCCACCTGCTCGAAAATCTCAAGCTCGACGAACTCGCTTCCAAGAATGTGAACGAGTTCGCGTTCATCATGACGCCGCTCAAGATCAAGGGCGGCACCGGCTCGACCGTCGCGCCGATCGCAGTGCGCTAGAGCATCGAGTGAACTCAGGACCGGCCGCCGGCGTGGCGTGACGCCGGCGGGCAGACCGGTAGATTACTTGCCGCATTGCGCGGCCCGCGTCAGAAGAAAGGCCTGCTCGCGTTCGTTGCGGCTGAGCGCGGCGGCGCGCTCGAATTGGACTCTCGCTTCGGCGAGCCGGCCCGCGCGTAACAGAAAATCGCCCTTCGCCGCCGGCAGCGGCGCATAGTTGCGCAAGGCCGCGGAGTCGATCGCGTCGATCAGCGCCAGGCCGGCCTCCGGGCCGAACGCCATGCTGTGAGCCACCGCGCGATTGAGATCGACCACCGGCGACGGCATGACGGCACGCAGGGTGTCATAGAGCGCCGCGATCCTTGCCCAGTCGGTCTCGCCGGCGTTGCGCGCTCTCGCATGGCAGGCGGCGAGCGCGGCCTGCAGCGCATAGGGACCGTTCGCGCCGCCGAGCGCCTCGGCGCGCTCGAGCGCGGCGAGGCCGCGCCGGATCAGAAGCCGGTCCCAGCGGGCACGGTTCTGCTCGGTCAACGGAACGAGCGAACCGTCAAGCGCCGTGCGCGCGCCGAGACGCGAGGCCTGGATTTCCATCAGCGCGAGCAGCCCGAACACCTCCGGCTCGTCGGGCATCAGGCCTGCGAGGATACGGCCGAGCCGCTGCGCCTCGGCGCACAGGGCAGGGCGGATCAGGTCCTCACCTGCGGTCGCCGCATATCCTTCGTTGAAGATCAGGTAGATGACTGCCAGCACCGAGGCGAGGCGTTCCGTCCGCTCGCTGCCGCGCGGGACTTCGAAACGCAGACCGGCGTCGCGCAGCGTGTTCTTCGCCCGGACGATGCGCTGCGCGACCGTGGCTTCGGTCGAGAGGAAGGCGCGCGCGATCTCGTCGGTCGTCAACCCGCCGATCAAGCGCAGGGTCAGCGCCGCGCGCGCTTCGGGCGACAGCAGCGGGTGGCAGGCGGCGAAAATGAGACCCAGCAGCTCGTCGCCAACGTCATCGTCGAGCGCCGCTTCGAGCTCCTCGACGCTGGTGTCTCCTTCGCCATCGAGATCGCGGCCGATCTCGGCGTGCTTGCGCTCCTGCATCTTGCGGCGGCGGAATTCGTCGATGGCCCGGCGTTTCGCCGCGGCCATCAACCAGGCGCCAGGGTTCTGGGGAATCCCGGCCTTCGGCCATTCGGCGAGCGCGGTCACCAGCGCGTCCTGCGCCAGCTCTTCGGCAAGGCCGACGTCGCGCACCATGCGGGCGAGGCCAGCGATGAGCCTAGCCTGTTCGATGCGGAAGACGGTCTCGAACGTATGATGCGTTTCGGGAGCCGACATGGCTCCCGAATAGCCCTTCGTCTAAGGCACGTCGACGTCCGCGAATTTGCCTATCCGGACACCTCAAACCTTACCGCCCGGCTGCCTTCTCGCGGCTGCGGTTGTGCAGTTCGGCGACTTCCGGCGTGACCGCCTCGCCGAAGTCGGCCAATTCATAGAACGGGCGAATCTCGATCTCGCTCGGGCCGGGCATCGGGTTGGGGCAGCGCTTTACCCACTCGACTGCCTCGGCCATGTCCTTGACTTCCCAGAGCCAGTAACCCGCGACCAGTTCGCGGGTCTCGGCAAACGGCCCGTCGATGACGGTGCGGCTCGCCCCGTCGAAGGCGACGCGCTTGCCCTGCGACGAGGGTTTCAGGCCGTCGCCGCCCAACATAACGCCGGCGTTCACCAACTGCTCGTTGAACTTGCCCATCGCTTCGAGCATCTCGGTCGACGGCATCAATCCCGCTTCCGAGTTCTTCGTCGCCTTCACCATCACCATGACGCGCATTGTCTCGTCTCCTCTGATCCACGGGGGCCACCCCGGCCTCCCTGCTCACACGACGAACGAGCGCCGGCGGGATCGACAGGGCCGCGAAATTTTTTTGCGAAAGTTCCGGACGGGTTCGTGGCGGGCGCGGAGCATCGCTATTCCATGACCCGCACCGGCTTACCGTCGAAGAACCCGCGGATGTCCTCCACCACGCCCTTGAAATAGGCCCGGTAGTTCTGGGTCGCGACATAGCCGAGATGCGGCGTCAGCACGACGTTGTCCATCTTGCGTAGCGGATGGTCCTTCGGCAGCGGCTCGACGTCGAATACGTCGAGGCCGGCGCCGGCAATCTTCCGGCCGCGCAGCGCCTCCAGCATTGCGGTCTCGTCGATGATCGGGCCGCGCGAGGTATTGATGATGTAGGCGGTGGGCTTCATCAGCGCGAATTCGGCCGCCCCGACGAGCCCGCGCGAGCGCTGCGAAAGAACGACATGGATGGTGACAAAGTCGGACTGTTTGAACAGGTCCTCCTTCGAGACATAGCCGACGCCGACTTCGGCGGCCTTCTCCGGCGTGAGGTTCTGGCTCCAGGCGATCGCCTTCATGCCGAACGCCTTGGCAATCTGCGCGGTCCGGGTGCCGAGCTTGCCGAGGCCGAGCGTGCCGAGCGTCAGGCCCTCAAGGTCGGGGCCGATGGTGGTCTGCCAGGCTTCGCCGGCGTGCATGTGGGCGTTCTCGTAGCCAATGCGGCGGGTCAGTTCGAGCATCAGCCCGATGGCGATGCCGGACGTGGGACTTCCGACCGAGCCGGTGCCGCAGACCGTGATGCCCTTCTCCTTGCAGGCGGCGACATCGATCGAGGCGTTGCGTGCGCCGGTGGTGATCAGGAGCTTGAGGTCGGGCAGCTTCTCGATCACGGCGCGCGGGAAGCCGGTGCGCTCGCGCATGGCGCAGACGATCTGGAAGCCCTGCAGCGCCTTGACGACGTTATCGGCCGAGCCGAGGTGTTGGTTGAACACCTTGATGTCGAGATCGCCCTTGACCGCCGACCAGTCGGCCACGGTGAGAGCCACGTTCTGATAGTCGTCGAGGATTGCGCAACGGAGCGTCGGCATCGGGCAGGTCCGTGAGTTGGCCGTAGGGCGGCAGGAGAGGATGGGAGGCGGAGCCCTATAGCACAGACGCCGGCGTCATGCTGCCGCGGGAGCGAGCGCCGTCCGGGATGTGAATTGGAGGCGTGCGTGCGCAGTTCGGGCGGCACGCGTCCGAAGCGCAAATGTCAGCAATGGGATTGGATCGCACTGGCGGCGCCAGATTGGCCGCCAGTATTGCTCGGTATCCCGTTAGCGGGCCTTGACCCGCACCAGACCGCTGGCCTCTACCGCGTCGTAGGAAACGGCGGCCGGGCGATGCTTGGCATGCCACTTCGGCCCCGGACCGCGCATGTAATGCAGCTCCGGACGGTACGGATCGAGCACCGCCTTGGCGAAGTCGCGGACGAAGTCACGGAAATCGGCGGCGAGGCCTTGCCCCTGACGCTGATTTGCACCGCCCCGAACGGCCCCTCTGGTCCCCATCACACCCCTCCGGATCAGCAACCCAGATGCCGGTTTCCCCGCCGACATCTACTGATCTCACGTAACCCCCGCGTCGAATAGTCTATTTGCGGCACACTTTGTTGAAATGAGGTAAGAAATGTCCCCATTTCGAGGCTTTTACGCCCGCTGTTGCAAAATAGCTGCTGTGAGGGTTAACGGCAGGGGCGATCAGGACACAGTTTGGTCCGCTCCGGCCCGATTTCCGGTACTGGGGTCCGAACCCAGGCCGTGTTGCGGTCGCCCACGGCAGGATTGCATGCGTCGGCGGGCGACGTCGCGAGCCAGAGGCCGCGCTTTCTGACCCAGGGCGCGCGGGTGCGGCGGTGCCAACGGTTGCTTGCTCTTGCAGCCGCCAGTCGTTACATCAGCCGCGAATTCCCCCCATCCGGTGCCGGCATCGAGCTTACGCAGCCTGCGTTGACTCTGGGCGCCGCCCCAACAACCCGAGGGCAGGGCGCCTCATGGCCCGTCAGTTCATCTATCACATGCAGGGTCTGACGAAGACCTATCCGGGCAACCGCAAGGTCCTGGAGAACATCCACCTGTCGTTCTACCCGGACGCCAAGATCGGCGTGCTCGGCGTCAACGGCTCCGGCAAGTCGACGCTGCTGCGCATCATGGCCGGCATCGACAAGGATTACGTCGGCGAGGGCTTGGTCGCCGAAGGCGCGCGCGTCGGCTACCTGCCGCAGGAGCCGCAGCTCGATCCCGACAAGAACGTGCGCGACAACGTGATGGAAGGCGTGGCGGCCAAGAAGGCGCTGCTCGACCGCTACAACGAGATCGCCGTCAACTACTCGGACGAGACCGCCGACGAGATGGCGAAGCTGCAGGACGAGATCGACAGCAAGAATCTCTGGGACCTCGATTCGCAGGTCGACGCTGGCGATGGACGCGCTGCGCTGCCCGCCGGACGAGGCCGACGTGACGTCGCTCTCGGGCGGCGAGCGCCGCCGGGTGGCGCTGTGCAAGCTGCTGCTGGAGCAGCCCGACCTGCTGCTGCTCGACGAGCCCACCAACCATCTCGACGCCGAATCGGTGAACTGGCTCGAAGGCCATCTGCGCAACTATCCGGGCGCGATCCTGATCGTCACCCACGACCGCTACTTCCTCGACAACGTCACCGGCTGGATCCTCGAGCTCGATCGCGGCCGCGGCATTCCCTACGAGGGCAACTACTCGTCCTGGCTGGTGCAGAAGCAGAAGCGGCTGCTGCAGGAAGGCCGCGAGGAGGAGGCGCGCCAGCGCACGCTCGCCCGCGAGCAGGAATGGATCGCGGCCTCGCCGCGCGCCCGCCAGGCGAAGTCCAAGGCGCGCTACCAGCGCTACGAGGAATTGCTGGCCAAGGCGAACGACAAGCAGACCCAGACCGCCCAGATCGTCATCCCGGTGGCGGAGCGGCTCGGCCAGAACGTCGTCGACTTCGAGGGCCTCACGAAGGGCTACGGCGACAAGCTGCTGATCGACGACCTCACCTTCAAGCTGCCGCCGGGCGGCATCGTCGGCGTGATCGGCCCGAACGGCGCCGGCAAGACGACGCTGTTCCGCATGATCACCGGGCAGGAGAAGCCCGACGGCGGCACCATCAAGGTCGGCGAGTCGGTGCACCTCGGCTATGTCGATCAGTCCCGCGATGCGCTGGACGGCAAGAAGAACGTCTGGGAGGAAATCTCCGGCGGGCTCGACCAGCTCATGCTCGGCAAGCGCGAGGTGAACTCCCGCGCCTATTGTCGGCGCTTCAACTTCAAGGGCGCGCGACCAGCAGAAGAAGGTCGGCGCGCTCTCGGGCGGCGAGCGCAACCGCGTGCATCTCGCCAAGATGCTGAAGTCCGGCGCCAACCTGCTGCTGCTCGACGAGCCGACCAACGATCTCGACGTCGACACCTTGCGCGCGCTCGAAGAGGCGCTGGAGGATTTCGCCGGCTGCGCCGTGATCATCAGCCATGATCGCTGGTTCCTCGACCGCATCGCGACCCACATCCTGGCCTTCGAGGGCGAGAGCCACGTCGAATGGTTCGAGGGCAACTTCCAGGACTACGAGGCCGACAAGATGCGCCGGCTCGGCACCGATTCCACGATCCCGCACCGGATCAAGTACAAGAAGTTCTCGCGCTGAACTGACTTCGGCTGAGCTGATTTCGGCAAGACTGGCGGTCGAAGCGGCGGCGATCGGGGCGGCTTGCCATCGGCGTTCCAACCCGGGGCCGGCGTCTGGCGATGCACCCGAAGCGAATGCTTCCGGCGACGGCGCAATGCGGCTCAAGGCCGCTTTCCGGCCCATGGCCAATTCCGGTAACATTGCCTGTCGCGCTATGCCGCAAAGACAGCAGGCGCAGGTCGCTGCATCCGGCAGCGTCCGCTCCCGGGAGGAAACGCCATGCACCGTTTGCGTTGCAGTGTTGTCGCCGCTCTGGCCGCCGCAGCCGTTGTGGTTTGTACCGCGTCGTCCAGCGCTTTGGCGCAATCCTATCCGAACCGCCCGATACGGCTGATTGCACCGTTCCCTCCGGGAGGTTCGATCGATCTTGTCGCGCGCCTGGTCGGACAATGGCTCAGCGAACGGCTTGGCCAGCAGGTGGTGATCGAGAACAAGCCCGGCGCCGGCGGCAACATCGGCAGCGAACAGGCCTTCCAGGCGCCGGGCGACGGCTACACTCTGCTCCTGTGCAGCGTGGCCAACGCGATCAGCGCGACGCTCTACGCCAAGCTCAACTACGACTTCGTGCGCGATAACACGCCGGTCGCCGCACTCAGCCGTGCGCCCAACGTGATGGTGGTGCATCCTTCGGTGCCGGCGAAGACCGTTGCGGAATTCATCGCGTACGGCAAATCCGGCGCCAACATCAACATGGCCTCGTCGGGCGTCGGCACCTCGATCCATGTGTCCGGTGAGCTGTTCAAGCTGCTCACCGGCGTGAAGATGCAGCACGTGCCGTATCGCGGCTCGGCGCCCATGCTCACCGATCTTCTGGCCGGGCAAGTTCACGTGGCGTTCGACAACCTCCAGCCGTCGCTGCCGCACATCAAGGCCGGCAAGCTGCGGGCGCTCGCGGTGACCACGGCGACGCGCGCGGAAAGCCTGCCTGACGTGCCGACGATTGCGGATACCGTGCCGGACTATGAGGCGAGCACGTGGAACGGGGTCTGCGCGCCGAAAGGGTTGCCGACCGAGATCGTCGAGCGGCTCAACAAGGAGATCAATGCCGGCCTTGCCGACCCGACCTTCAAGGCGCGGCTTGCCGAAATGGGCGCGTGGCCGCTTCCTGGATCGCCCGCCGAAGCCACAAAGTTGATCGCGCTCGAGATCGAGAAGTGGGGTAAGGCAATCCGCGCCGCCAACCTCAAGGCGGAGTAACCGCTGGTCGAGGGCGGCGCCGGCAGCGTCGGCGCACTCTCCATGCCTTCCGGGCAGCGGCTGGAATCGTTTCTACGTCCTGCCGCGCGCCTGAAACTCGGCCGCCCGGCAGGGTTTTCGCAGGTAGCTTGCCGCGCTTGTGTCACAAGTGCTCAATTAGCGCTCTCCGGTAGCCTGACGCGATGACCGCGCGCGTGGGTCGTGTCCAAGAAGTTCGCCCGCCGATGTCCGAAGACTGGTCCGCCCGCCAATATCTGAAGTTCGAGGACGAGCGCACGCGCCCGCCGCGCGACCTGCTCGCGCAGGTGCCGCTCGCGCGTCCGCGCCGCGTGGTTGATCTCGGATGTGGACCGGGCAACTCGACCGAGCTCCTGATCGAGCGGTTTCCCGGCGCGGAGGTGGTCGGGATCGATTCCTCGCCCGACATGCTGCGCCAGGCGCGCGAGCGGCTGCCGGGGCGCAGCTTCCTTCAGGCGGACATCGCGTCCTGGAACCCGGACGGCGAGACCGACCTGTTGTTCGCCAACGCCGTGTTTCAGTGGGTGCCGAATCATGCGGCCGTGCTGCGGCGGCTGGTCTCCGCGCTGCCCGAGGGCGGCGTGCTGGCGGTGCAGATGCCGGACAATACGCGAGAGCCTGCGCTCAGGCTGATGAGCGAGGTGGCGTCGAGCGGACCATGGGCCGGCAACAAGGCGCTCGACGCGGCCGCCCGCGACGACCTGCCGACGCCGGGCGGCTATTACGACCTGCTCAAGCCGGTCTGCCGCCATCTCGACGTCTGGCACATCCACTACAACCACGTGATGGCGGGGCCGCAGGCCATCGTCGAGTGGTTCAAGGGCTCCTCGCTCAGATCTTTCACGTCGGCGCTCGATCCCGCCATGCGCGAGGCTTATCTCGCCATCTACAGCGCAAGAATCGCTGAGGCCTATCCGGCGCGCTACGACGGCAAGGTGCTGCTGAAGTTTCCGCGCCTGTTCATTCTGGCGGTGCGGTAAGCGCGCCGTCGTTCGACCATCGCGAATCGCCTATAAGCGTCGGCGACCGCCGCCGGATGGCGGAGATGGCTTCTGAGGGATGACCCGCATGTCCATGGCGCCAGAGACGCCGCTTCCGCCGCTGGCGCAGGCTCGCAAGCTGCGGCCGCTGCCGAGCCTGATCTTCGGCTCGCGCTGGCTGCAACTGCCGCTCTATGTCGGGCTGATCGTCGCGCAGTGCGTCTATGTAGTGCTGTTTGTGAAGGAGCTCTGGCACCTGGTCCTGCACGCGACCTCGTTCAGCGAGCAGCAGATCATGCTGGTGGTGCTCGGCCTGATCGACGTGGTGATGATCTCCAACCTGCTGGTAATGGTGATCGTCGGCGGCTACGAGACGTTCGTTTCAAGGCTCAACCTCGAAGGCCATCCCGATCAGCCGGAATGGCTGAGCCACGTCAATGCCAGCGTGCTCAAGATCAAGCTCGCAATGGCGATCATCGGCATTTCGTCGATTCATCTGCTGCGCACGTTCATCGAGGCCGGGAATCTCGGCACTCCGCGCGCAACCTTCACCGACACCGGCATCATGTGGCAGACGCTGATCCACCTGACCTTCATCGTCTCGGCGATTGGCATCGCGTGGGTCGACCAACTCGGCACCCACCCGCCCGGGCACGAAATCGCCCGCGAGCACTAGGCGGTCTCTTCAGCCGAACCGGGGTTCTCTCCTCGCGTGCCCGCGTAGGCGTATGCGCTAATTCAAGCCTGTTTCCCGGCGCAGCGCAGCGGCGCAACCTCTTGCTGCGCTGGTGCGCTGCAGACCCGGGATCGTAACGGACACCGCTTTTGGAAGGTCCCGGATCGGCAGTGCACCGCTGCGCGCGCTGCACCGCGTCCGGGACACGCGCGTGCGGCTATCGCGCGCGAGGCGTGAATGCCAGCAGTTCGCCGGCGACATCCGCGGGCAGATCGTCCAGCTCGGCATAGAACGAATCGAGCCAGCCGAAATGGTCGGGCGCGCGTGCGGCGAGCTCACGGGCGGACTCTTCGATCAGCCGGAAGAAAGTCACCGTTGCCGCCACCGCTCCCTTCGATGGCGCGCCTTCGGCCGGCGGCGTGGCGGGATGGTCCGCCGGTTGCGCGCTCTGCACCACGGTCTTGCCCATGAAGAGCAGGATGTCGCGGATGGCGAACGCGAAATCGTTCAGCACCGTGACCAGCGCCGGCATGTTCGCAGGGCCGTGCGGGAACGCCTGCACCAGCCGTTCGGCAGCGCGCAGCCGGAACCCGAGATACATATCGATGTTGGCGCTGAACTGGATCGAGCTCAGGTTCCTGATCTCGGCGAAGATCGGCTTGCAGAGCACGATCAACTGCGCGGTCTGCTCGAAGCCCGCTTCCGGCCGGTTGGCGAGCGCCTGCACCCGCTGCCAGGTTCGCGAACCCTGCAGCATGGCGTCATGCCGCGACAGGAACTGTTCGACGCGCGCCATGCCCTCCAGCGAGAATTGGTCGCGATGCCGTTCGAGCCAGAGCTTCATCTCCTCGGCTGCCACGCCGAGTTCAAGGAAGTTCATGCCGACCGGCGAGCGGGAGAGCTGGAACGCGGTGACGTATTTCTGCATGGCGGCGCGCATGCCGGCGTCGGCCGCGGTCGACACCAACGAAGGCGCCACGCGCTGAAAATATTCGCCAAAGCGCCGGATCTCACGCAGGTCGATCTCATTGCTGATGCGGCTGAGCTGGCGCGCCATCACGTAACGGCGGTGGCCATCGATGGCGAGCGGGAAGGTTCGCGTGCCGTCGCCGAACGAATGGAAGTAGTTGGCGGTGACGCCGTTGCCGGAGGCGGTGTCCGCGATCCGGGTGTCGACCGTTTCGAACATGCGGCGCGACCAAGCGTCGAGTTCGTAGAGCGTCGCGACGATCTGCGAGAAGTTCCACAGCGACTGGCGGCGGTACTCGACCGCCTGCAATGCGCGGAGCGACAGAAAGCGGATCGCCGTGATGCCGGTCAGCACCGTCGAGAGGCGATCCTCGGCGTCACGGTGCTGCAGGTCGAGATGGCCGGCAAGGTCGGACCTTGCGGCCGTCGTCTCCTCGAGACGCGCCCGCAAGCGGCTCATCGCCTTGTCGAATTTTCTCCCGTCGATGTCGCGTTCGGGTACGTAGGATTTCTGCACCTGATGAAGGAACGACGCAAAGCCGCCGCCTTCATCGGTAAAGCTGCTGCTCAAAGGCATAGTGACACCCCCCCGCGTGCGGATGCGTGACACGTCTCGCCGATTGCGATCCCCTCGGCGAATCCCCATAGACGCTCGCCGCAGATGCAAGGATTACCAGCCCGCAAGGCGCCATTGTGACGCCATCGTGGCGGCGCAGAGATCGATCATTGGTATGGCGCGGATTCGAATCGCATGGCATCCAGCACCGTTCAGGCATACGAAAGAGCCGGTATGACACGCACAACATCGAGGTTTCGCCGCTTCGTCCTGGCGCTCGCCACGGCCGGGATTTGTGTCGCTTTGGCGTCAGGCGGTCCGGCCTCGGCCGCGGAACCGGCGTTTGAGCGCTGGCTCGAATCGCTGTGGCCGCAGGCCCAGGCCATGGGCATTTCACGTAAGACGTTCGATTCTGCAACTCGCGGCATTGAGCCCGATCTGACGCTGCCGGACCTTGATATTCCGGGCAAGCCTGGCCGGCCGCCGCCCGGTCAGGCCGAGTTCGTGCAACCGCCGGCCGATTACATCAAGGATGCGAACATCGGGCGGCTTGCCGCGCAGGCCAAGAAGCTCGGCGTCGAGCACGAGCGCACGCTGGCGGCGATCGAGCAGAAGCTTGGCGTGCCCGGCAACGTGCTGCTCGCGATCTGGGGCCGCGAGACCGCGTTCGGCACCTACAAGCTTCCGAAGAATGCGGTCACGGTGCTGGCGACGCAGGGTTACTACGGCCGCCGCAAGGAGATGTTCACCCAGGAATTGATCTACGCCCTCAAGATGCTGGACGATGGCCACATCAAGATCGCCGACATGCGCGCCTCATGGGGTGGCGCGATGGGGCTCACCCAGTTCCTGCCGTCGGAGTTCTACAAGCACGCCCTCGACTTCGACGGCGACGGCAAGAAGGACATCTGGAATTCGGTGCCAGATGCGCTGGCGTCGGCCGCGCAGCAGCTCGTCAACAAAGGCTGGCAGCGCGGCCTGCGCTGGGCCTACGAGGTTCGCGCGCCGCAGTCGGTCGACTGCACCATGGGCGTACCGGAAGTGACGCGGCCGCTCGGCGAGTGGCTCAAGCAGGGATTTGTGCCGGCCTACGGCCGCAAGCCGACGGCGGCCGAACTGGCCGAGCCGGCGTCACTGCTGCAGCCGGAAGGCGTCTATGGCCCGTCGTTCCTGACGACGAAGAACTACTTCGTCATCAAGCAGTACAATTTCTCCGACCTCTACGTTCTGTTTGTCGGCCATCTGAGCGAACGCATCGCCGATGCGCGGCCGTTCGAAACACCCTGGAGCAAGGGCTCGCAGCTGCGCACGGCCGACGTCGAGAGCATGCAGCATACCCTGACCAAGCTCGGGCTCTACAAGGACAAGGTCGACGGCAAGGCCGGCATGCAGACGCGTTCGGCGCTCGGCGCCTATCAGAAAGCCAATCGGCTCAAGGTCGACTGTTGGCCGACCGGCGACGTGCTCGATCACATGCAGGGCCGCAGCGCCGGCCGCTGAGCAGGCCACACTCGCTCGATCGCGAGGCGCACCAACGCGACAACGAAAAACCCGGCGGGGATGCCCGCCGGGTCGCTCGCTCCGGCATTAAGCCGGAGCCCCAATCTCGTGAAGCTTGAGTTACTGACAGACCGCGACCGGACGGCCGCGCCAGCCGACCACGTTGCCGAAGCGGTCATAGATCGGCATGCGCGTCCAGTAGCAGTTCGGGCCCGGCAGAGCTGCCGCGTAGGCCGGATAAGCGATGTAACCGCGCCCCGGCGCGACCACATACGCCGGCCGCGAATTCGCAATCGCGCTGCCGACGATCAACCCGCCGACCACGCCGGCGGCAATTCCGGCCGCCACGGCGCCGCCGCCACGTCGATACTGTGCGGAAGCGTCGGTGGCGGTACCAGCCACAACCACGGCAATCGTGGCCGCGGCGAGCACTGAAGCAAGCGTCCTTTTCATAAGGCGATTCTCCTTGAATTGTCGGCAAGCGCCAACGCGGGAGGGGCAACGATTTTTTCGATAGTCCCCGTTTGAGTCACGGCCCCCGTATGAGCCGGGAACATTAATGCGAGTTAATTTGTCGGAAGTTTGGAGACATTGGTACCGCTCCCCGGCCGGCGGTGACACAAAAATGCCGGCATCCAATCTGGATGCCGGCACTACGCGGGGGCAGGGAACTCGCCCGACTCAACACACGCGATGACGATGCCCGTGGCGCCAGCGCCAGCAGTTATCGATTGGCGGCGGCGCGAAATACTGCGGCGGGTAGACCTCGTAGTAGGTCGGTCCAGGCTGCGAATACTCGAATTGGACCGGCCCCGGGTAATAGGGCCGCGCGATCTGGGTTCCGACGACGATACCGGCCGCAATGCCGCCGATGATGGCGGGACCCAACCAGTCACGTCCCCCCGCATTCGCGGCGCCCGACGTCGCGACCGTCGCCGTAGCAATGGTGGCAGCCGCCGCCAGAGCGGTCACGGTTCTACGCATGACGTTCACCTCACTCGATTCGTAACGGTTCGTTACGCTGAGCCTAGTGTCTCACCGTCATGGTGAACGCCGAATGAACGGAGCGGCCATCCGTCCGCCAAATTGCCGCCGCGTGGCGCACCGGCGACCCTGCTCGTCGCCCGAACATAGCCGCATCGGCTCCGGCCGCCCGGCGCCTTGCACCTTTGCCCTGACACGGTCTTGCTGCTAAAGCACCCGCGGTTGCGGACGTGCCAAACAGGGACAGCGAGATGACACGACGGATCAGCGACCCGCGCGAACGGGCGGAAGCGGCCTTCAAGCAGGCTACCACCAAGCCGCCGCCCGCGCCGCTTCCCAAGCAGCCGGCGGCGCCCGGCGTCAGGGAGCAGGTGTCGCTGCGCATTGATCGGGACGTGCTCGATCATTTCCAGGAGGGCGGGCCCGGCTGGCAGGAGCGCATTAACGCCGCGCTGCGCAAGGCCGCCGGCTTGTAGCTGCCACGAGCAGCCCAGCGGGCCGAGAGCGCGATCCTCGAGACGCAATCCAAACAGGAGACGATATGGCGGACCAGTCGAAGAAGAACTCTGCGCACGGTGCCGCCAAGGCGGAGGATGCCAAACAGGCGGCGCGCGACTACGAAGCCGAGATGGCCGCGGTCCGCGCCAAGACCGAGCGCTTGCGCGCGCTGCGCATGGCGCGCGACGCCGCCTCGCCGCCGCCGCCCCCCAAAGCTGCGCCAAAGAAAAAGTCGGCGGCAAAGTCCGAGAAACGCTCCGACTCGACGCTGTCGCAGTGGCTCGATCAGCAGGAGCGCAGCGGGCGCAAGAGCTAGGGTAGGCGCCCGGGCCGTCGCCGTTCTTCGTTACGCCGGTGCCTGCGCCGGGATCGGAACGTCGTGCACTTTCATGGCGAGCGCGACCGAGGTGTAGTAGCCGAGCAAGGTGAGCACTTCGGCGATGCCCGGCCGCCCGAGGACCGCTTCGAACTTGGCGAATTCGGCGTCGGTCAGCTTCGACCGAGACGCCATCGCGCGGGCAAATTCGTACACCGCGCGTTCGTGTGCATCGGCGAGCTTCGGATCGCCGCCAGCGAGCACGGCGTCGATCGTCTCCTGTGTGAGCCCGGCGGCCTTGCCTTCGCGAATATGGGCTTGCCTGACGTAGTCGGCGTCCCAATGATGAGCGATGACCAGGATGCCGATCTCGACCTCGCGTTTCGACAGCGACGAGCGCTTGTTGAGAAACGTGCCGATATGCTCCATGCCGCTCGCGACGGTCGGGCTGTGAATCCAGATCTTGTACGGGCCCAGGATGCGGCCGCGGCCGGCGACCAACTGGTTGAATACCGTGGTCTGCTCGGGCGTGAGCTTTTCCGGCGGGATTTCAAGAATGCGGTTCATGGGTGAGCTTTCACGGCTGGCGGTTATGTTCGCGGCCGCACGCTAGCGCATTGTGAGGGATGGCCGGAAGAGCCTGGGGTTTATTTCAGCGCGGAAAGCTTGAGCGGCTCCGACGGCCCGAGCCAAAGTACGTGCTCGGTGTGGTCCCGCAGCGCGTTGCCGGTCTGCGGATGCGCGAATACCGTGAGGCCCTTGCGATGCAGAATGAGCCAGGGGATCACCTCGGCGAACTGTTCGATCTTGACCGTGAGCTGGCAACTGCCGCGCGGATGCGGCCCGACCGGATTGTCGTGCATGCGTCCGACCTTGACGCCGAACGTGCGGCCGGCCGCTTGGCAGAGCTCATCCGCCTGCGGGCGCGTCGCCGCATCGTAGTAGACGTGGGCGTGATATTCGCTGATCGCACTCATCTGAAGATTCCGCTCGGTCATTCGGCGGCCGTGCGCGCCGTCCGGTCGAAGAAACGGTTGGCCGGCCGCGGCAGGCCGAGATTTTCGCGCAGCGTCTTGCCTTCGTACTCACGCCGAAACAGGCCACGCCGCTGCAACTCGGGCACCACCTTGTTGCAGAAGTCGTCGAGGCCCTCGGGCAGATAAGGAAACTGGACGGTGAAGCCGTCGGATGCCCTGGTCGTCAGCCATTCCTCCATCTCGTCGGCGATGGACTTGGCCGTGCCGATCATGGCGAGGCCGGAATGGCCGCCGAGCCGCTGCGCAAGCTGACGGACCGTGAGGTTCTCGCGCTTGGCCAGCGCGATGGCGCGTTCGCGGCCGCTCTTCGAGGCGTTGCTCTCGGGGATGTCGTCGGGCAGGGGGCCGTCCGGGTCGAACTTCGAGGCATCGTGGCCAAGCGCGATCGACAGCGAGCCGATGGCATTCGCATAGTGCACCAGGCTGTCGAGCTTGGCGCGTTTGGCGCGCGCTTCCTCGACCGAATCGGCGACCACGACCATGCAGCCCGGCAGAATCTTCATGTGATCGGGATCGCGTCCGAGCTTTCGCCATCCGCCCTTTGACGTCGGCATAGAATTGCCGGCCGATCTCGATGTTCGGCTGCGCGGTGAACACGGCTTCGGCGGTTTCGGCGGCGAGCTGGCGGCCGGGCTCGGAAGCACCCGCCTGCACGATCACCGGCCAGCCCTGCACCGGGCGCGCGATGTTGAGCGGGCCGCGCACCGAGAGATACTTGCCCTTGTGATTGAGCACATGCATCTTCTCGGGGTCGAGATAGATGCCGCTGTCCTGGTCCTGGATGAAGGCGTCGTCGGCCCAGCTATCCCACAGACCGGTAACCACATCGTAGAATTCGCGCGCGCGATCGTAGCGCTCGCCATGCTCCATGTGCTCGTCAAGTCCGAAGTTCAGCGCCGCATCCGGGTTGGAAGTGGTGACGATGTTCCAGCCGGCACGGCCATTGCTGAGATGATCGAGCGAAGCGAAGCGGCGCGCTATGTGGTAGGGCGCGTCGAACGTGGTCGAGCCGGTGGCCATAAGCCCGATGTGCTCGGTGACCTGCGAGAGCGCCGACAGCAAGGTGAACGGCTCGAACGATGTCACCGTATGGCTGCGCTTGAGCGCCTCCACCGACATGTTGAGCACCGCCATGTGATCGGCCATGAAGAAGGCGTCGAACTTCGCCCGCTCCAGCGTCTGCGTGAAGCGCTTGAGGTGCGCGAAGTTGAAATTGGCGTCCGGAAAGGCGCCGGGATAGCGCCATGCGCCGGTGTGAAGGCTTACCGGCCGCATGAACGCGGTGAGGCGCAATTGGCGTGGTGCGGGCATCGAAGATTCTCCCCAGTGCGTTCGGCCGGATCGCTGACGTGCAATATAGGCACGCGCCAAACCGGGGGAAACCTGCCGTCGTGGGTTCCGTCCCCCAGGCGCGCCCGCCGATGTCGTATCCCTCTGAGTTGGCGGCAATAATCGGCGCTATATCCGCCATCCACTGGCGTGCGGCCGCCCGGAACAAGGCAGGTTTACGGCCGCTAGACGCCCCGCTATCGCCGCGATTGAACGTCAAGGAATTGTTCAGGGGTTGTCTCATGGTGGGTGCGAACAACAGTCAGCGTTCGGGGGGAGCGTCGCGCCGCGCGGTTCTGCGCAGCCTTGCAACCGCCACGTCGTCGCTTGCGCTCTGCGGCTGTGCGGCGCTGTCCTCGCCGGGTCTGCGTCTCGACGGTCCCGACCTCGGCACATCTTCTTCCTCGGTTCTGGTTGCGACCACCCGCAAGCCGACGGTCAATGCCGCCGACAAGCCGTGGTTCGGCGTCGAACGCGCCAAGCTCAGCGTGGCGCGCGCCAAGCTCGTTGCGCCCGCGGAGGGCCGGTTCTCACTGTCCTCGTTTGGCCTCGATGACTGGAAGGTCGACAAGGTCGAATTGCTGCCGAAACCGAGCGCGCTGTTCGGCGAAGGCGCACGCGACGTCCTGATCTACGTGCACGGGTTCAACCAGACGTTCGAGACCGCGACGATCGATGCGGCCCGGCTCGCGCATGGGGTCAATTTCCGCGGCGACATGGTGGTGTTCTCCTGGCCGTCCAAGGCCAAGCTGCTGGATTACGGCTACGATCGCGAGAGCGCGATGTGGTCACGCGACGCGCTGGAGCAGGTGCTGACCGGCTTCATCCGCTCGCGCAGCACCGGGCGCGTGAGCATCGTCGCGCACAGTGTCGGCACGTCGCTGACGATGGAGGCGCTGCGCCAGATCTATCTCCGGCTCGGCCTGCAGGCGATCGAACGTACCGGTGCGGTGGTGTTCGCGGCGCCGGACATCGACATGGATGTGTTCTCCTCGTCGGTCGAACGGGTCGGCGCGCTCGCCTCGCGCATCACCGTCATTACCGCTACCAACGACCGCGCGCTTGCGGTGTCGGGCTGGATCGCGGGCGCGTCGCGGGTCGGCGCCGCCGAGGCGGCCGCGCTCAAGAAGTTCGGCGTGCGCGTCATCGATGCCTCGCAGGAAGGCTGGGGCATCGTCAACCACGACCTGTTTCTGTCGAACGCGCAAATCCGCCAGGTCATCAAGACCGCAGTCGACGGGCGACTGGCGGACGGGACCTGAACTCCAGCTGGGCCAGCGCCCCGCTTGATTTCTCCATCTATCCCAAAGTTGTCGGACTTTCACCGGCGCTCGATGCGCGCCGGTGCGGCGTGAACGCGCTTCGCGATCGCGTTCGGGCATTGTAGGCTCCTTCGAAAGTGCGAGACAAAAGATCGGAGGAACGCAATGAAGAGGATTGCCCGTCGTGAATTCATCGTGTCCGCGGCGGCTGCCGGGCTGGCGCTGCCGGCCGTGCGAACGGCACGCGCTCAGGGCGCGGCCGAATCGTCCTGGCCGAACCGGCCGGTGCGCTTCGTGGTGCCGCTCGCGCCGGGCGGCGCGATCGACTTCATCGCCCGCGCGGTCGGTGATGTGCATGTCGCGCTCGATCGGCCAGCAGGTGGTCGTCGAGAATCGCACCGGCGCCGGCGGCACGCTCGGCATGGACCTCGCGCTCAAGAGCGCGCCCGACGGCTACACGGTGCTCATCACCAACGACAATGCGGCGAGCGCGCCGCACATCATGAATCTCAGCTACGACTACACCAAGGAACTGCTGCCGGTGATTCTATCTCGGGCGCCAGCCGCAGATCCTCGCGGCGCACCCCTCGCTCGGCGTCAACTCGGTGGCGGAGCTGGTGAATCACGCCAAGGCCAACCCAGGGGTCGGCCTCGCGACGTCGGGCGTCGGCTCGAACCAGCACGTGCTGTGCGAATGGTTCAAGCGGGAGGCCGGAATCAGGCTCGATCACGTGCCCTATCGCGGCGCCGGCCAGGCGATCAACGATCTGATCGCCGCTCATGTGAAGACCGCCTTCCTCGGACCGACCGCGCTCGTGCCGCATTACCGCGCCGGCAATCTGCGGCTGCTCGCGCAATCTTCTGCGGCGCGTGCGCCGACGCTGCCGGAAGTCCCGACGCTGGAGGAGGCGGGCTACAAGGGCCTGGTGCTGGAAGCCTGGTATGCGGCCTTCGTGCCGCCGGGCACGCCGCCCGGGATCGTCGCGCAGATCAATGCCGAGATGGCGAAGGCGCTCAAGGATCCGAAGCTGCTCGATACCTTCACCAAGGGCGCGGTCGAGGCGGTCGGCGGCAGCCCGGAAGAACTCGGCAAACTGGCGCGCGCTGATTCGGCGAAGTACGCCCGGCTGGTCAAGGAACTCGGCATCAAGACCAACTGACCGGCGGCGGATTGCGACCGCGCCGGGCGGCTCTCAGTGCCACTCCGCCAGTTCGACGGTGATGTCTTCCGGGCCCCGGACGAACACGAGCTTGCGGCTGTGAAAGCGCATGACCTCGTTGCGCAGCTTCACGCCGGCGGCTTCAAGCTTGGCGACCTCGGCGTCGAGATCGTCGACCGCGAAACAGATGTGGTTGAAGCCGAGCTTGTAGAGCTTATCGATATTGGGATCCTGCAGGGCATTAGGATGCCGGTAGTGCAGCAGTTGCACCTCAGTGCGGGGCGTGGCGTTTTCGAGCGCCAGCGTCACATGGTCGGCCTCGATCCCAGCCACGCCCATGTAGTCCTCCATGGTCTTCCCGGAGATCACCACCGACGTGGTCTCCTTGAAGCCGAGGAGCGCAAAGAAACGCTTGGCCGCCTCGACGTCGCGCACCACGATCGTGACGTGGTCGAAGTTCTTGACCATCGCTTGCGGTCCTTTCGTTATCCGACCGGCGCCATTACGGCTTTATGGATCGCCTCGCAGTGCTGCACCAGATTGGGTTGAGCGCTGACGAACTGCTTCAGCGGCGTCGGGATGTCGTAGAAATAGATGTTGGCGATGAAGCCGTAGATGCCGGCGTCGATGCTGGTCGGCTGAGGCCCGTGCAGATAGCCGCTCGACGGCACCAGATTGGCAAGCGTGTCCAGGTCGCGCAGTCCACGCGCCATGGCGGCATCGGGTTCGTAGCGGCCGATTCCCTGATAGTAATAGCGCTGGGCGTTGTACTCCTTCGCCTTGCGCAGACCGTCCTCGGTGAGGCTCGGGTGCTGGGTCAGCAGCGCCCGCTGAAACAGCGGCCAATAGCGGTCGTCCTTCCAGCGCGAATACGACATCACCCAGTAGAGATCGTCTAGCATCCGGGTGATCAGATGATCTGTATCGCGCTGCGGATCGGTCAATGCGGCGTCGATCGTCAGCCGGTACTTCGCGATCAGATGGCCGATGATGGTGTCGCTGTCGCCGACGATCTCGCCGTCGTCGTCGATATAGGGCAGTTGGCCGCGCGGGGCCTTTGAGGCGTCGAAGATGTGCTCGTGGCGGAACGGCACGCCCGTGAGCTTGAGGAAGGCGAACACCTTCAGGCCGTACGCGTTGTTGTCCGCGACCCCGAACAATTCGGGGTAGGAATAAAGTGTCAGCATGCGGCCCCCCGCGACGCCCCGATCAGGCGTCGCTGTCCTTGACTTCGGTTTCCGGACGATCGCTGCCGGGCGCGGTCTCGGTGTGCCACTTGCCCTTCTCGTCCTCGTATTCGATCACCTCGGTGTGCCCCGGCACGCGCTGCTCCTCAGCGGCGATCTTCGCCGCCGCCAGGGCTTCGTCATGGGTCGGGAACGGCTCGGAGAACACGCCGTTGGCCTTGTAGGCCCAGCCGCCGTCATGCTGGACGATCTCGTATGTGACGCGAGACATGGATGCACCTGCGCATTCGGTCATGGCTTCACAATCGAAGTCTATCCGAAATCGTTCCGATTGGCGCGCCTCAAGTGGACACGGATTTCCGCGGAAGATCGCCGCAGGTCACTGGACCGGGATGACGTCCTCGGCGCCCTTGGCGCCCATATAGACCGCGAGCAGGCGAACGGGTTGCGTGCCGTGGTTGATGCCGAAATGAGCGATCTCCATCGCCTCCATGAACGCCTGCCCCGCGCGGTAAACGCGTACCCCGTGCGCGCCGTAATCGACCGTGAGTTCGCCCTCCAGAATGTAGGCGAACAGCGGCACGCCGTGCCGGTGCACGATGGTCTTGGCGCCCGGCGCCAGCACCACGATGGACGCGGTGACGTGCGCGGGACCGGTGTCCGGATAGCGTATGGTTTCTCCGACGATGCTGCGGCCGGTCGAGAGCAGGGCCGTCGCCGGATAGCCGGCATCCTGCGCGGTTGCCTGCGGCGGCGCACCGGCCGCGAGCAGGGTGAGTACGATCGCAAGACATCGAAAGATCATCGGCGGGTTTCCTGTGAGAGCATCCGCCATCAGTGCCGGGATGCGCGCACGAACACAAGCCGGTGCGCGCGCATGACATAGCGTCACGCACGCTTCTCTTGTCTCATAGCCATCAGCAAGCGGCCCGGAAGCGCGCAGCGGCCGAGGGGACGACGTTTCCCGTCCGCGACGTCAACCGGGCCACTTGCTGCCCGATCGCCCCTGCGTCAAGAGCGGGGCAACGAGATGGGCACGAAGCGGGGATTGCTTGCCGTCGCGTTCGGAGGGGAGGGGCTGCTTCGCAGGATCGCCTGCAATCGCAACAGATAGATTTCCGCCAGCATTGTTGTTCTCCTTGTTTCCTAGCGTACCGAGGTTGGTCGAACCGCGCCGCCACGGAGTTCACGGGAACGGACGAAAGTGTGATCGCCATCACACTGGAAATGTTGTGCGCCGAGTCCGAATGAATCGGTGAAGTGGTCGCCCGCCGCACCCACCCGGTCGGGTCCGGCCGTCAGGCCCGCGGGTGCGTTTTGATGAAGCGCGCGATGGCCGCGACCGCCTCGTCCTCGATGCCGAGGAAGCCGTGTTGCGACTTGGCTTCGCACGGCGCCGAAATCGGCGGCGCGCCGCCGTCAAGCACCACGATCTCGGCGGGCTTCGCCGAGCTCAGCCGGGCCTTGAGCTTAGGCGCATCCGCGGCCGGCGTGATCGAGCAGCCGTCGTGGCGATGCGACATGATGAGCGTGGGAACGGTGATGCGCGGCAGGTTCATACTGGCGACGCCGTGCGGATGGCTGTCGGCGATCAGCCAGTAGGGTTGGGCGCGGGTGATGGTCGAGGTGAGCACCAGACCATCGATGCCCTTGGCGCCCAGCGCGCCGCCGGCGGCTGAGAACGTGCCCATGCTGGTGCCGACGAGCCAGACCGGCACGTTCGCTTCCGCCCGCAACCGCGCTGCGACGGCGCCGATGTCGCCGGCATGGGCGGCGCCCATACGGAAGATGGCGTTCATGCCGCTCTGGCGGTCGGCGGGGGCGTCCATCACCGCCACCATGAGGTCGTGGCGGGCGAACCTGTCGCGCGAGCGCACCAGGAAATTGCCGGCGCCCCAGCGCATCTGGCCCGAGCCCGAGAGGCCGAGCGCGCCGTGGCCGCCGGCGAACAGGATCACGGCGGCGGCTGGCGGCGTGTCCGGCTTGATCAGCAGGAACGACTGGCTGACGCCGCGCGGCGTGGTGAGTTTGAGCAGCATCTCACCGTTGGCGCTGCCGGGCGCGAGCGCCACCAGCACGAGGAGCGCGCCCAGCAGAAGCTGCGTCATGCGCGCCAACGCCATGCGATGTTAGCCGCTGGCCGTGCGCGCTGGCAGCCCGCTTGCCCGGCCAGCCGCAGAACGTTGGTGTCCGACACGCCGCGCCTCCCGGTGATGGCCGCTGGCCCCGGCGGCGACCTTACGGCCGCCGCTCATCGTCGGGCAACCGGCTGCCCCGGTTCGCTGCGCGGCGTGGTGTTTCGGCGCTAACGGCCGGCGCGCTGCAGCGAACCGCAGCTTGCGACGATCGACTTGGTCGGTCCCTGTCCGGTATGGGTGTAGCAGGCTTCCAGTTTGTCGGGGGCGGTGATGCTCATGGTAAGCGATCCGTCGGTGTCGGAACCGAGGATGGTCTTGCCGTCGGCAGCGATGGTCGCGGCGAATAATTCCTTCTGCGCCGGATTGGACCAGGACCTGCCCCAGATCAGCCGTCCGTCCTGGCCCTCGATCTCCATGGTGAACGCGATCTCGCGGATGCGCGGCGGGTTCGTGGTCGTCTCCGATCCCGGATGATGCGGATTGTGACCGAAGATCACGGTCTTCCAACTGCCCGACCAAGTCCCCTTGAGGTCCGGCGCCGACTGCGCCAGTGCGGCAGCTGTCGTCGCCAGGAAAACCGTTGTCGTGACCAGCAGTGTTCTCATCGATCGATTCTCCAATGTTCCAGGCTGTTGTTGCCGTCTACTTATCGCGGGACACGCGCCGATGACAGGATGCAGCGGTTCGGGATCGGAGAACGTGCTTACCCGGCGGTTGGTTCGGTGCCTCGAACTATTCAGGTTGCGCAGGCGTGCGTGAGCGGCTAGCGGGCCGCCAGTGCGGTGAAGACAAATGTTGCGGCGAGCGCGAGCAGCGCTGTGCGCCAGACATGCGGCCAGCCGGAAATCTGCGGCCACTGGTAACGCAGGATGAGGCTCGCTGGAACAATCAGGCTCGCGCCTGCGACGGTCGCCATGATGGCGAGCGGCCAGACGGCGTCGGACGCAAGCTTTCGGGCAAGGCCAAGTGCCTGGAGGATTTCGAGGATGACCGCGCCGGGCAGGCCAAGCAGGAGGAGGCCGGCGCCGCCCACGACGATGGCCGCGACCATCGCTTTGACGGTCCATTGCGCCCATGGCCGCGAAGTGGGAGGTGACTTTTTGACTTGCATGAAACCAATATAGCGCGCCGCGGGCTTGCCCGGGGAGGGTGCGCGCCGCATGATCGTGACCTATAACTTACATAAACGTTCTCGGGAGATCGCCATGAAGCTCATCACCACGGCCGCGGCGTATCTGACGCTCGCAGCCTTCGGCGGCGAAGCGGCGGCAGAGCAGAAGAGCCTCAAGGACCGTCTGGTCGGCACCTGGCACTTCGTCATTGCCGAAGTGACCGCGCCCGATGGCAAGAAATCGTATCCGTTCGGACCGACGCCGCGCGGCATGGTGATCTTCACCCCGCAGGGCGATTTCATGCAGATCCATATCGCCAGCGAGGTTCCGAAGATCGCGAACGGCAACCGGCTCAACGCGACGCCCGAGGAATATGCCGCGATCATGCGCGGCACGATTGCGCAGTTCGGCACCTACACGGTGGACGAGGACAAGAAGACGTTCACGATGAAGTTCACCGCCAGCACGTTCCCGAACTGGGAAGGCGTTTCGCAGACGCGCTCGATCGACAAGCTGACCGACGACGAGTTCATCAACACCAACCCGCAGGTCGGCGCCGGGCGCGGTTCGGCCTACAATCTCTACAAGCGCGCGAAGTAGGGCACCGCGTCACCAAGTATGCCTCGAGCCTGACCCCGGATTAAACGTCAACTCCGGGGAAGCGATGCGACGCTATGCACTCTACGTGGTGCGCCGGAGCGGGCATTCGGCGTAAGCGGCGTCGGTCGCGACTCCGCCGCCCGGTACGCGGAATTCGGCCTCGGCGCGGCCGATGTGAAGCGAGCTGACCCGCACGTAAAAAATGGCGGCGCTGGCCAGACCGTCCGCGATCTGCGTGACCTCGGCTCGATCGTCGATCACGATGGTGCGGAAATCCGGCATGAAGCGCACGGTAGCCTTGCGGCCCGGGTTCTTGTCGAAGCGATATTCGACGATGGCGCTGGAATTGGCGCCAACGCGGAACGGGTAGCTCAGGCGCACGGTCGGCCGATTGTCGAAACACAGCAAATGGATGTGGGCGAGACCCAGCTGTTGCCGGTTGCCACTCACGGTGAAGGCCGACAATTTGGCCCGCGTTGTGTTGGCGCCGGAGATGCGGTCGATCTGCTGGCTGATCGCCCAGTTTCCTGCCGACGGGCCGGTCGAGCCGCCGGCCCCGCAACCGCATAGCGATAATGCCAAGATGACTGGCCAGAGCTTACGCATAACGCGTCCCCACGACGCCTCACCATGCCAACAGCCTGCAACCTGTTATCGACAATTGCAAGGAAAAGTTGCATTGGTGCGGGCGGCGTGGGAGAGGTCGGACACTCTGGGGCGCGTCAGCGTCGCGCTTGCGTGGTGCGGGATGGCGCGGAACACTGGCGGAAGCTTCCAATTCCCTCCCGGGTGATCGCAATGGCACTGTCCCGCCGAACCCTCATCGCCACGCTCGCCGCCGCGCCGCTTCTTCCGTTTGCGGCCCGGTCCGCGTTCGCGGCCTACCCCGACCGGCCGGTCCGTCTGGTTGTGCCGTTCGCCGCCGGCGGCAACGCCGACCTGGTGGGTCGGCTGCTCTCGGAAGGGATGTCACCGCTGCTCGGGCAGAGCCTGGTGGTCGAGAACCGCGCAGGCGCGGGCGGCAGCGTCGGCGCCGCGGCCGTGGCATCGGCCGTGCCCGACGGATACACGCTGCTGATCGGCTCGAACGGCCCGCTCACCGTCAATCCATTCATGCAGGCGAAGCTCAGCTACGATCCGCTCAAGGACTTCGCGGCGGTCGGGCTCGCCAATCTCGCGCCGCACGCGATCGCGGTGAACCCCGCGGTGCCGGCCAGAACCGTCGCCGAACTGGTCGAGCTCTCGAAGAAGCAGCCGGTGACCATTGCGACCTCCGGCACCGGCAGCGCAGGCCACATGACGCTGGTCCGCTTCATGACCGCGACCGGCGCCACGCTCACGCACGTGCCCTACAAGGGCGGCAGCACGCCGGTGCCCGATACGCTGGGCGGCGTCGTCAACGGTCTCATGACGGAGATGTCGACGGCCTTGCCGCATCATAAGGCCGGCAAGCTTCGCATTCTCGCGGTCGCCTCCGCGACGCGGCCGGTGCTTGCGCCCGAGGTGCCGACCATGAACGAGGCGGGGCTGAAGGATTTTCTGGCGGCGAGCTATGTCGGCCTGCTGGCGCCTGCCAAGACGCCGCCCGAGGCGATCGACGCGCTGCACAAGGCGCTGGTCAAGACGCTCGCGGCCAAATCGGTGCAGGACCGCTTCCTGGCGACCGGCGCGGAGCTCGTGTCGGAGCCACTGCAGACGCCGAAGGGCTTTGCCGATTACATCAAAGGCGAATACGAGCGCACCGCCGAAGCCGCGAAGGCCGCAGGGCTGAAGCCGGAGTAGCCGGTCAGAAGGCTTTCGGTAGACCTGCCTGCCGCAGAATGGCGTTCGCGGTGTGACGGCTTGGTATTCCGATCGGCACTGGAAAGTTTCGCTTGGTGGTCGGGCTGTGCCAGATTTCGTGACTGCCCTTGCCTTGCCGGACAAGAGTGCAAGGGAGAGCGCGATCGAACTGCGGAGCCATTCACGCAGCCGTCGGTTCGGCTTCACGCAGTGCAGTGATCTGGAGATAGAGGGAAGCCGGATCGACCTCGGGGTGATTGTCGGGTAGCAGGTCGAGTGCCATAGCCGATATTTTCGCCAGCAACTCGTCGAGTGTCGGCGCGTCGGCCGCAGCCGGGATATCGTCGCAATGTCCGCTCCACACCGCGGCTTCATCGTCCCACGCGGCGGAAATGGTGAAGATGGTGGGTTTAGTTGCCTTTCTTAATATGTATCACATTTCCAGTCTTGGCGCAGCAAGCGCGCACGAAAGCCTGAGCACCAGTGAATTGGGACCGAGATAACCCGGCATTTGTGCCATGTCAGGCCACGGATGTCCCTTCGCGGTCATCCGGGCTACGTTCGCCGCATTGTCGGAGGGATCGATGAGCAAGCAGTTGCAGGATAAGGTGGCGATCGTGACCGGCGCGAGCAACGGCATCGGCCGCGGCATTGCCGAGATGTACGCCGCCGAAGGAGCCAAGACCGTACTCGTTGCGCGACGAACTCAACTTCTCGACGAGGTCGCGGCCGGCATTCGCTCGTGCGGCGGCGAGGCCTTGCCGGTGCCCGCCGATCTGACGCGGGAGGTGGAGATCGTCGCGCTGTTCGCCAAGGTCAAGGAGACCTACGGCCGCCTCGACGTGCTGGTCAACAACGCCGGCGTGCCGACCCACATCAACACCGAGGATATCTCGCTGCAATACTGGCAGGAGGTGATCGACATCAATCTCACCGCGCCGTTTCTCTGCAGCCGCGAGGCGATCCGCATCATGAAGGCGCAGACGCCGCAGGGCGGACGCATCATCAATGTCGGCAGCGTCTCGGCCAAGACGCCGCGTCCGGATTCGTTGCCCTACACCGCGACCAAGTTCGCGATCCAGGGCATGACGCATCAGCTCACGATGGACGGCCGCAAGTACGGCGTGGTGTCGTCGATCCTGCATCCGGGCGCAACGCTGAGCTCGTTCACGACCCGCCGCGGGCGCACGAAGCCCGGCGCCGGCGCAACGCCCGAGGACTACGTGATGGCAGCTGAGGATGTAGCGAAAGTCGCGGTGCTGATGGCGGCGCTGCCGCCCGAGGTCAATCTCTACGAAGCGACGATCCTGCCGAACCAGATGCGCTCATTCATCGGACGTGGATAGGGAGCGCAGCCCTGCGGTGGGCGAATGAGGCCAGTGTAGCCCACGCGAAGTCCGGAAAGAAGCGTGCGGGCACGACGAGCTCCGCGTCCTGCCCACCCTGCGCGCGATGCGAACACAATCGGTCGCAGGTGCAATGCGTTACGCTCATTGCGCCCCACGCGATGACGCGCTTCAATTCTGACGACGGACGCGCTTCAATTCTGACGACGATCGCGAACAGTCGTAGGCAACAACAAATAATCCAGGGAGTAGAAGCGCATGACCATCGCCTTGAGTCGACGCACCGTTCTCAAGGGTGCAACAGCGCTGGGCGTCATTTCGAGCGTGCCGAGGAGGCTATCCGCGCAGACCTCTCCCGCCGCATCGCTGCCGGTGCGCGGCGAAATACTGATCCGCGGCGCGAATGTGCTTACGATGGACGCGGCGCTCGGCGATTTTGCCAGCGGTAATGTTCATATCCGCGACGGCGCGATCGTCGCGGTCGGCGCGGACGTCAACGCCCCCGGCGCGGAGGTGATCGACGGCCGCGGCATGATCTGCATGCCGGGCTTCGTCGATACCCACTGGCACCTCTGGATCAGCATGCTGCGGCCGTTCGTGCGCTCCGACGTCGGCGCGCTGAGCGTGTTCCCGGTCTCCAGCCGGCTCGGCCAGCACATGACGCCGCAGGACCATAACATCAGCGCGCGGCTCGGCATCGCCGAGGCGCTGAGCGCGGGTGTCACCACGGTGCACAACTGGTGCCACAACACCCGGACGCCGGAGCACGCCGACGCCGAGCTTTCCGCCATGCGCGACACCGGCATCCGCGGCCGCTTCGCCTACGGGCCGGCGCAAGGCATGCCGGACGACCAGACCATGGACCTCGATGGCCTCGCCCGCATCAAGCAAGCCTGGATGCCGGGCGACGGCACGCTCACGCTCGGCATCTGTTCGCGCAATGTCGGCGGCGGCAGCATCGGCGGCGGGGCGCGCGGGTTCCTCTCGATCGACATGGTGAAGAAAGACTGGGGCGGCGCCCGTGCGCTCGGGCTGCCGATCACGCTTCATACCTCCGGCCCGAGCCCGATCACGGCGCTGGAGGAGGCGGGGCTGCTCGGCCCGGACGTGCAACTCGTGCATCCGTTGCTGACCACGGCGGAGGAGCGCGCGATCCTCAAGCGCCGCGGCGTCAGCTATTCGATCGCGCCGGTGCCGGAGTCGCGCCGTTTCTCCAATCTCGGCGTCGTGCAACTCGGCGAACTGCTGGAGGTCGGCGTCAAGGTCAGCCTCTCGACCGACCATACCTCGAACTACAAGTGCGATCCGTTCGGCGCGCTGCGGGTGCTCTACGCGCTGCATCAGCACCGGCTGCACAACAAGCCCGCGGTTACGCTCAAGCGCCTCGTTCAACTCGCCACGCTCGACGGCGCGGTCGATCTCGGGATCGCCGACAAGGCTGGCTCGCTGACGCCGGGCAAGCGCGCCGACCTCATCCTCATCCGCACCACCGACACCAACATGGCGCTCGGCGGCGATCCCTACGAGACGCTCATTTCGCTCGCCGAACCTGCCAACGTGGATACGGTGATCGTGGACGGCCGAATCCTGCGCCGCGAGGGCCGCTTCACCGCGCTCGATTACGGCAAGACCGTGCGCGAGGCGCGCGAGGCCGCCACCGCGGTTCGCGACCGGGCGAAATGGCCGCCGGCGTGAGGGGGGGCGGCAAGGACAGCAGCACCGGCGGGTGAATTGAGAGCGCGCGACCCGCCGCAACACAGCGAAAGCTGGGAGTTCCCAAGAGACGGCGCCGCGCCGCTGATGGCATCGCGCGGCCGCTCGATCCGCGCTACGCTTGCGGGCGACCGGAGAGATTGCGCCATGCTGGGCGATCCATTGTTCTGGATTTTCGTGCTTCCAGGCTTGTTGCTTGGCCTGTATGCGCAGGGCCGGATCAAGGCCAACGTGGCACGATACTCTCAGGTTGCGACCCGCGGCGGTATCACCGGCGCCCAGGTCGCGCGCGAACTCCTGGATTCGCAGGGCCTGCAAAGCGTGGCGATCGAGTCGACGCCGGGCATGCTGAGCGATCACTACGATCCGCATCACAAGATCCTGCGGTTGAGCCAGCAGGTGTACTTCGCCCCGACCGTCGCCGCCGCCGGAATAGCGGCGCACGAGGCGGGGCATGCCGTGCAGGATGCGGAAGATTATTTCCCCCTGGAGGCGCGCACCTACATCGTACCGATCGTGCAACTCGCCTCGCAAATCGCACCTTGGGTATTTGTCGCTGGAATGATGCTTCAGCATTCGACCGTGGCGTGGGTCGGCGTCATCCTGTTCGGAGCGTCGACGTTCTTTGCCCTGCTTACCTTGCCGGTCGAATTCAACGCCAGTGCGCGCGCGCTGAACCTGCTGGTCAGCCGGCGCATCATCCAGGGCGACGAGCAGATCGACGGCGTGCGCCATGTCCTGAGCGCCGCGGCCTGGACCTATGTGGCCGCCGCCGTTTCCGCGCTCGGCAGCTGGCTGTTCTACGTATTTGTGCTGTTGTCGCAGATGCGCTCGGCGGCCGATCGAAGATGAGGGTGGCGGCGCGGGACGGCCGGGGTGACGCGAACCCCTGCATTGGCCGGCCGGCTGCGGCGAAGGACGCGGTGATGACCGGAGATCTGTCGCTGAACGAATTCAGGTCGCTCGACGAGGTCAAGGCGCTGCAGACCTACATCGACGCGCTGGTGGCATTCGACGGGATCGAACAGCTTCAGGAGCTCAAACGCATCGAGCGGGCGCTGGTTCGGCCAACGTCGAGCGTGCTCGATGTCGGCTGCGGGTTCGGTTTGGAAACCGAGCGGTTGGCCCGCCTGGTCGTGCCGGGGCAGCCGGTGGCCGGTATCGACGGGAGCGCGCACTTCATTGACGAGGCGAAACGCCGTGCCGCCGCCGCGGGACTTCACATCGACTACCGGGCCGGCCTTGCCGAGACGTTGCCCTACGCCGATGCATCCTTCGATCATGTGCGCGCCGAGCGTCTGCTGATCTACCTGACCGACGTGCGGCGCGCGCTCGCCGAGATGAAGCGCGTGCTGCGGCCTAGCGGCGCGCTCGCCCTGATCGAACCCGATTTCGGCACGACCACTGTCAACGTGTCGGACCGTGCGCTGGTGCGCCGTGTGATGGCGCATGAAGCGGACACCGCTGTGAAGCAAAGCTGGCTGCCGGGCCCACTGCTCGGCATGCTCCCCGGATTTGGACTACGCGACGTCGCGGTGAACACGCGCGTGCTGATTTTTCTGCAGGACCTGGGCGCGGAGTATTTTGCCAGCGTGGCCGCGAATGCCGCGAAGGATGGCGCTATTTCGCAGGGCGAGCGCGACGCCTGGCAGGCGGAGATCGCGAGCCTGCATCGTTCCAGCGGCTTGTTCGGCACCGTAGGCTATTTTCTGTTCACCGCACGAGGGTAACGACAATGTCCAACCAACCGGCTGCCGGATATTTGCCAGGGGATCCGCGCTATGGATTGAGCGGGGAGTCGCTGAAGCAGTACTACCGTGAGAAGGCGGCGCAGTGGGCGATCTATTGCTGGGACATAGGCGCGCGAAGCGACGCCGTCCTTCGGACGGCTATGCCGGGCGCGCAGGAGACGCGGCGCGCCTTGCTGGCGGAGCAGAAGAGCTACGTGAAGAGTTTCGGCGAAAACGTCATCGGCTACGGGCACTTCGTTTCGGACGACGGCCACGAGACGCTGGGCACATCGTTCTTCATGCAGCTTCCCGACCGCGCGGCGGCGGACAGGTTCCTGGCCGAGGAGCCGATGAACAAGGCCGGCGTCTACGGGAGCGTCGAGGTTCACCGCTGGTCAAACAGCTTCGGCAAGCGAGCCTCCGACTTCGCCCGCAAGGGCCTGCAGCAGTTCCTGTGCACGGGACCCAAGACCGGCACGCCCGAGTTCTTCCGCGAGCATCTGCACGCGCACGAAATCTTACTTCGCGTCATATGGCGCGAGCTTCATCTTCCGCGGGCCGCTTCGCTCGCCTGACGGCGCCGACAACGTCGGCACCGCGCTGCTGCTGGAACTGCCCGACCGGGCGGCGGCGGACGCGTTCTGGAACAACGAGCCGTTCGCCAGGAACGGCGGCTATCAACGCGATGCGCGGATCGTGCGGTGGGTGTTCGGTGATTGAGTCAATCGAATGACCTCGCAATGGTCGCCGCCCGAGCGGCACTTGATTGCAGAGCTGGCGGTCGGAATCGCGCGGTGTCTGAGCGCCGTTTTGCCCGCGACGCACTACGGCTGGCGCCTGGAGGGCTATGTCGTCGACCTCGCGACATCGGCCTTTGAGCAGGGCTGCGATGTCCTTTGGCGTCTTGGCGTCGCCCACGGTGCGTATGATCCAGAACGCAAGGACATGACGGCGCGAACGGTCGGAAGCGCGAACGAGCGGCCTTACTTCTTCAAGTTTTTCTCAGCGGCCGACATCAGGCGGAGTCTGGATGCAGAGCCGATCGTTCCTTCGATCACGATGGATCGCCTGCTGACTGCCTACTTTGGTGTCGCGGCGCTGCCGAAGGTGCGAACTCCTTTTGTTCCAGGTCGGGGCTACGTCGTTGGCCGATCTTGGTTATGCCGAGCGCCGGTTCCGCCAGGACGGGCCCGTCCGACACGACCGCTACGTCTGGACCGATCTGGTCGGCCCCGCCATGCATGCGAATTCCTTTTGGGATGAAAACCTGCACCCCATGTCTTAAGCCCGCGGCGTCGTAGTGCCGGTTCGCCGTGGCGTAACCCGCCAACGCTTGCTCTCGCGCCGTCCGCGCGCTTGATTGCGCGCCATGCCCGACGCCGCCGGCCCGATCGGACTGTTCGTCAGCGCGTTTCTTTCGGCGACGCTGCTGCCGGGCTCGTCGGAGGCGGCGCTTGTCGCGCTGCTCGCGCTCGGCAAGAGCGACCCGGTGCTGCTGGTCGCGGTCGCGACCGCCGGCAATGTGCTTGGCTCGGTGGTCAACTGGGCGCTCGGGCGGTTCTTCGCGCATTTCTCCGACCGGCCGTGGTTTCCGGTGAGCCCGGCCGCGTTCGATCGCGCGACCGCCTGGTACGCCCGGTTCGGCGTCTGGTCGCTGCTGCTCGCCTGGCTGCCGGTGATCGGCGATCCGCTCACGGTCGCGGCCGGCGTGCTGCGCGTCGGCTTCTGGCGGTTCCTTGCTCTGGTGACGCTCGGCAAGGCGGCGCGCTACGTGTTCATCGCGCTGGCGTTTGCGGGGTGGATGGGGAGGTGGTGAGGGGCGCTGAAGTGCGGATGGCAGGGGCCTCAGTTCTCCACCTTGCGGCCGCGCACGGCGCTCGGACGAGAAAGGCGGATGATGCGTCGTTAATCCCCCTTTGCGTTTCGTCAGCGTGGGCGGCTTGCCACTTCGCGAAATTCAAATTTGTCCTTGATATGCTCGTTGAAGAATTGGCCTTTCGAGTCGGCATCAAGCAGGTTGTCGTAGATCTCTGACGGAACGTCGAAATAGCGATAGGTCTTGCCGCCGACGAACGTAATGTCGAGCTCGCTGCTATCGCCGTCGTAATCTATCCGCGTCATCATTGATGAGCGGATGCGCGGTATGTTGGCCTTCAGTCCGACCCGGCCGCTTCGATCCTTGCTGCTCGCCGCTCTATCAAGGGCGGATCGTGCCTTCCGGAAATCGATGACCTTGCCCATCAATCTCTCCACGACGTGGCGATCCGAAATTCGTTCGTCGGGCTGTTCCAAAGGTACCATTCGTCCACATCGGCTTGTAGTGCGATCGCGGGGCGTCGCGGTGAGAGCGGCCCCGGATTTCGCTGCGCTCCATCCAGGCTACTTGCTGCTACTTCCCGAAACCGGTGGCCTTCACCACCGGGCCCCAGCGCTCGGACTCCTTGCGGAACAGCTCGGCAAGCTCGCCCGGCGACATCGTTACCGGCGCGAACAGGATGTTGGCGAGGCCGGCCTGCAGGTCGGGGCTCTTCAGCGCCTCGGCGGTTGCGGCGTTGAGCCGGTTGACGATGTCGGCGGGGAGGCCGGCACGGCCGAGAATGCCATAGTACGTCGTCGAGACCACCGACGGGTAGCCGCTCTCGATCATGGTCGGGATGTCGGGCATCTGCGGGTTCCGCTTGGTGCCGGTGTAGCCGACGATCCGGATCTTGCCGGACTCGTGCAGCGGCACGAGCGTTCCGGCGGCGCCGATGTTCATATGGATGTGGCCGCCCATCATGTCGGTCGTCGCCTGCATTCCGCCCTTGTAGGGCACGTTCACGATGTCGATGTTCGCCGCCATCTTGAACATTTCGCCGACGAGCTGCGGCTGCGTGCCTTGGCCGAAGCCGAAGTTGAGCTTGCCGGGATTGGCCTTGGCGTAGGCGACGAACTCCTGCACCGTCTTGGCCGGCAGGCTGCTGGCGATGACGATCACGTTCGAGCTTGCGCCGACCGTCGCGATCGGCACGAAATCTTTGATCGGGTCGTGCACGAACGTGTCGTTGATCAGCGGCGCGATCTGGTGCGAGGGGCTGTTCGAGAACAGCAGCGTGTAGCCGTCGGGCGCCGCCTGCATCACCGCGTTGACGCCGACCGTGGTGCCGCCGCCGGGCCGGTTGTCGACCACCACGGGCTGACCGAGCTGGGCGGAGAGGAAGGGAGCGAACAGCCGCGCCACCGCGTCGTTCGGCGAGCCCGCCGTGTAGGGCAGGATCAGCCGGATCGGCTTGTTCGGATAGGTCTGGGCCTGCGCGGCGCCCGCCGCGAGGCAGGACAGCGCTACGCAAGCGATGGCAACGGCGGTCAGCAGGGTGCGGCGGGCGATCATCTTTCCTCCGTGGGCAGGCTTCTTGACGCGAACCTAATCATTGCGCGGCGGGTTGAGAAGGCGTTGCGGCGAATGGCCCGTAACCGGTAGCCCGCATGGAGCGCAGCGGAATGCGGGGTGCATGCGGCGATGCCGGTCCCGGATTACGCTTCGCTCCATCCGGGCTACACTGGCATGCTCCCGTAGCGAACAGGGCGATGGCGACAGTGGCGAAGCATTTCGGCCTCATCTTCCAATCGATCTTCCTCGGCATCGGCCTCGTGGTCCTCGCCATTGCGGTCTACCTGACCTGGAGCACGCACGCCTGGCTCGGGCGCAGCCTGCAGGCGGCCGGTGTCGTGGTCGAGAATGTGCGCATGCAGGACCGGCAGACCGGCAATCTCATGTTCGCGCCGCTCGTGCGCTTTCAGACCGCCGACGGCCGCACCATTGAATTCCAGTCGAGCCTGCGCACCAATCCGCCGTCCTACAGCCCCGGGCAGAACGTGACGGTATTGTACGACCCGGCGAAACCCGTCTCGGCCGAGATTGCCAACCTGTTCTCGATCTGGTTTGCGCCGATCGTGCTGTGGTTTCTCGGAACGGTGTTCACGGCAGTGGGTATCGGCGTCGCCGTGTATCGCCGGCGCATGCGGGCGGCAGCGCATTGAAGCGGCGATGCTGAAGAATTGCTATTTCCGCAGAATCTTGTCCATAGTTTTTCCCTTGGCCAGTTCGTCGATCAATTTGTCCAGGTAGCGAATCTCCTGCATGAGCGGCTCTTTGATGTCCTCTACCCGTACGCCGCAAATCACGCCCTTGATCAACGCCCGTGAAGAATTCATCTGAGGCGCTTGCGCAAAGAACGTCTCAAAGTCGGTCTTCTTCTTCAGTTCGGCGTCCAACGCTTTCTGGCCATATCCCGTCAACCAGCGGATGATTTCATCGACCTCCGCTTTCGTGCGTCCTTTCTTCTCCGCCTTGGCAACATAGTGCGGATAGACGCTAGCGAAGCTGATCGAATAGATTCGATGTTTCGTCATGACGATCATGTGTCCGTAGTCCGCATGAGCGCAGCGGCGTAGCCCGGATGGAGCGGAGCGAAATCCGGGAACTGCGCATGCGTCAAGCAAGACCCCGGATTGCGCTTCGCTCCATCCGGCTACGTGCTCCAGCGGCCGCCGGTCATTTCGCCGTGACGATCGCGGTGACGTCGACCTCGACGATCATTTCCGGGAATGCCAGCGCGCTGACGCCGATCAGGGTGTGCACGGGAAACGTGACGCCGCCCCACGACTCGCCGATGCACTTGCCCATCGTGAGGCGGTGGCGCAGGTCGGTGATGTAGGTCGTGACCTTCACGACGTCGCCGAGCGTCGCGCCGTGATGCGCCAGCACGCGCTTGATCTTGTCGTAGGAGTATTTGCACTGCTCCAGGAAATTGCCGTGGTGCCGGACGTCGCCGCGCTTGCCGTTTTCGTCTTCGGCGCCGACGCCCGCGAGATAGACGAACTTGGCGTTGCCGACGTTCGTCACCGTCACCGCCTCGGAGAAGATGCCCTTCGTCCATTCGCTGTGATTGAACTTCTCGATCTTGATCTTGCCGTCCTGCGCGTGGGCTGGAGCGGCGAGCATGGCAAGGGCGAATAGGAGGGCGAGGGGGCGGAGAAGGGTCACGGGAGGTCTCCTCGATCGGTGAAAGGACATCGTGTTGCACGGCGGACGGCCGGACCGGCGGCCCGACGAGGATCATATCGGCGCACGACGTTGCGAGCTATGCATAGCATCGCGCGCTGCTCTTCACCCTCCCACCCGGGTCGCGCTTGCGCGCGCCCGGGCGCAGGCTCTGGAGGGGGAGGGTCGACCGCCGAAGGCGGTCGGGGTGGGGTGAATCTCCCGCAGTTGAAAGATCACCCCACCCCGGCTCGCATCTCGCTCCGCTCGTGCTTCGCCGACCCTCCCCCTCCAGGGGAGGGTGGCACCGTGCGCTTGGCGAAGGCGACGGTCAGCACGAATGATTGCATCGCGCATGTCCTTTTCGATTTCGGTCAAATGATTTTGTGCTCGCGGCGCGCTGCGCCCGAGATTGCGTGTTCCTTTCCGCATATCGGGCAGGCCCGACATGCGGGAGGGGAGGCGGAGCGCCGGAAGGCGCAACCAACTCCGCGCTCATGAGGCGCGGCGCGCGCCGTGGTCGGGCGCGCACGCCTCCCGGCGCTCCACCGCGGCGATGGCTCTCGTCTCCCTTGAGACGATCACCGGCTCCGGGCCGCGCTTCGCGGGGGCATTGGCGCCTCACCGTCAGCGAGCTCCTCGCGGCCGGCTCGTAGTGGCCAGGCGGGCGGAGCCCCGGAGCCGCCCGAGTGCCCGGCTGACGAACCGGACCCGCAGGCGCCGCATCCCGCTCCACCGTCCGAACGTCACCGGTCGACGCCCCTCCGTGAGTGGGATTAGGAAATAATACATAGGAATTTGAGCCTGTCAAGCTAAGGCAACAAGCAGCTTTGTTCGCGAGTCGTTATGGCTGAATACTGGAGTGCGTATGGAATGAAGGTGCCGGAGGAAACGTCTCTCGCCAGCGCATGATGGCGGTGAATAAGCTGTGGGCAACACAAGGGAAGGTCCTAGACTTGAGCTTTATGAGTAACGGTTGGCTCGGAAAACAGGGTGCGTATCCAACGTCTTATCGGTCAATCGCTTTATCAGCGTTATCCCGCTGATTTTCCCACAGAAGGGACGCGCGAATCACTTTGAGCTAAGGGGGCGGGTCAAACGTCAAGCAATTGTTGATATTTGCGCCCAGGTTTTTTTGTATCTTTGCCTCTTACCTCGCTCTTGCACTTGGAATGGTCTGCCTCCAATTCGGCTATGTCACCGGAATTGGCCGGACGACACGGCTGTTGAGACCGTCAAGTCGTTTCGCGACGACGCGGCACATCGTGACATGTGTCACATAGCGCCAGTCGGGTCGGAATGATCGGACGAAGAGCATGGCTCTGAACTCCGTGGCCACAAGGTAGCTCATTGCGTTTTTGAGACCCGCGTTGGGGGATTTCCTCCGGAGAATGAAACCAACGGATTCAAGCGTGCGTCTGGAAGGCGCTCGGCTGCGGCCGAGGTTCGGGGTCTGAACCAGCCTTCCAGACCCTGCAAGGGTTGGGGAGATGGCGCGTAATCGTCCGTGGTTTCGATCTAGCGGCTACAAGCACTTCGACGTGCCAATAGGGGAGGCGTTTGCTAACAACACGGCGGAAGCTGATTTTGTTTCCGAGCATTCTTGGTTGCCTCTCATGGCGTATGTGAAGCGCGTCAAGAGGTATAAGCCAAAGCAGGGCAAGACCGTCTTTAAAGATCGGCAGATTATGTACGCATCGCATCGAGATGCTTGCATCCTCAAGCGTTATGCTGGAGGACTCAGTCAATTGTTAGATCAGTACTACCTTGCCAACAATTTGAATGGCGCCGTTATCGCCTATCGCAAACTAGGCAAGGCAAATTATCATTTTTCGTCCGATGCATTCCGGTTCGCCAAAAAAACAATGCCTTGTGTGGTTTTGTTTCGACATTACCGGCTTCTTCGATCATTTGGATCACAGTATTCTGAAGAGGCGATTGAAGCGCATTCTGCAGGTTAAAGAGTTATCTCGGGACTGGTACGGAGTTTTCCGTCACGTTACGCAATATCGGACGATAGAGCGCTCCGATCTGATGAATCACCCTATGTTCGGCCCAAGGTTTCGGGACGATTCGCAAAGGCTCATAGGGACAATCTCGGAAATTAAGAAGGCGGGGATTAAGATTTCCTGCAATGCAAACAAATTTGGCATCCCCCAGGGCACGCCAATAAGCAGCGTGTTCTCGAATTTGTATTTGCTGGATTTCGATTTGAAAGTTCATTCTGCGTGCTCCGCTAGCGGCGCTCTATATCAAAGATATTCGGACGACATCCTTGTTGTCTGTCCGTTGGAAAAGCGAGATGAGGTTGCTGCTTTGATTCAGGAATGTTTGAAGGAGCACAAACTGCAAATAGCCGCGGACAAGACCGATCAGCAGGTGTTTGATTCTCAGTCGCCGGGTGTTTTCCAATATTTGGGGTTCAATGTTTCGCTGGATGGCGCTGTCATACGACCTAGCTCACTTGCAAGACAATGGCGGAAAGCCAAGCGTGCGATCAACGCGGTGCGGCGAACCGGGCTGGAGGCGATCGCAAGAGGTAAGGCAGACAAAATTTACGTCAGCAAATTGCGACGAAGGTTCAGTCCGGTCGGCGCTCGGAATTTTGCTTCTTACGCCCGTCGCGCAGATGAGGCATTTGGATCAAGAAGAATTGCACGCCAGGTTGCGCGGTTGGAGCGTGTTATTTGATTCTGAGATACGTGCACTTCAAGCTTGCGGTGTTAAGGCGCCGCCAGACGATTTGGGAAAATAAAGGGCAGATTAGAACGCTCTAGTAGCGCCTTCGGCTTGTTCCGCACGCGCTGGGTGAATTTCAAGCCTTTCGTTGCTTCTCGACAGTTGGGTGACGCGGTTCAGGGCGAGGGCGTGGTGTTTGCTTGTCCGCTGCGAGGACCGTCCGGACCGCTCCTCGCGCGTGCCATGAAGCGCCTTGTGCGCGGCCCGCTTCAGGGCGGCCTCGGCCTTCGCCAGATCAAGTCCTTTGCTCATGCTCAGTCTCGTCCTGACGTTTCGATGAGGGCAAATCCGCCTCCCGACTGTCCCAAACGTACCACTCATCGACGATCGGTTTGTAGATCGTCTCGAAGTAAGAAAGGCTCTTGCCGAATCGACGCCGGATCACGTCTTCCGGGATGCCGTGGCCGCCGGCGGCCATCCTTCTGCGCACCCGCGCCATCGAATCTTCGACCGATGGTAGGCGCAGGTAGACCAGCGACACGAGATAGCCTAGCTGGCGCCAGAGCGGGAATTTTTCGAGCGTAGGTCAGGCTCGCGAGCGTGGTCTCCAGGACGAAGTCTGCGCCTGCTGATGAGATCCTCAACTCGCTCCAGCATCATTCGGCCTGCGCGCGTGTCAGACTGTTTTCCAACGTCCCGCCGCGTTCCAGATCCGCGCGCATTTCGTCCGCGTTGACGAATTCGAAGCGCTTTTCTGCGGAAAAGAGTACTCGATCGCGAAGGTCGTCTTGCCGGCCCCGTTCGGGCCGGCAATGAAGATGAGGGTCGGCACGAACGTGCGGCCTACAACGCCCGTTGCTCTCCTTCACCTTCTCCGCATCCACGATAAACCTCGCCGCCCATCTGCCTGGAACTTCTCGTCATCTGCGCCATGCCGGCTCTCGGCGAGGGCGGAGCCTTGTCCAGCCCCAGGCGACGCGCGCTTCTCGTTGTCGCCGAGGCTCGCCGCGTAGTCGCGCACGTCCTGCGTGATCTTCATCGAGCAGAATTTCGGGCCGCACATCGAGCAGAAATGCGCGACCTTGTGCGCCTCCTTCGGCAGCGTCTCGTCGTGGTATTCGCGCGCGGTGTCGGGATCGAGCGAGAGGTTGAACTGGTCCTCCCAGCGGAAGTCGAAGCGCGCGCGCGACAGCGCGTCGTCGCGCAGCTGCGCCGCCGGATGGCCCTTGGCGAGGTCGGCGGCGTGCGCCGCGATCTTGTAGGTGATCACGCCCTGCCTTGACGTCGTCGCGGTCGGGCAGGCCGAGATGCTCCTTCGGCGTCACGTAGCAGAGCATGGCGCTGCCGAACCAGCCGATCATCGCGGCGCCGATGCCCGAGGTGATGTGGTCGTAGCCCGGCGCGATGTCGGTGGTGAGCGGCCCGAGCGTGTAGAACGGCGCCTCGCCGCATTCCTTGAGCTGCTTGTCCATGTTGATCTTGATCTTGTGCATCGGCACGTGGCCGGGGCCTTCGATCATCACCTGGCAGCCCTTGTCCCAGGCGATCTTGGTGAGCTCGCCCAGCGTCTCGAGCTCGGCGAACTGCGCGCGGTCGTTGGCGTCGGCGATCGAGCCGGGGCGCAGGCCGTCGCCGAGCGAGAACGACACGTCGTACTTGCGCATGATGTCGCAGATCTCGTCGAAGCGCTCGTAGAGGAAGCTCTCCTTGTGACGCGACAGGCACCACTTCGCCATGATCGAGCCGCCGCGCGAGACGATGCCGGTGACGCGGTTGGCGGTGAGCTGGATGTAGCCGAGCCGCACGCCGGCGTGGATGGTGAAATAGTCGACGCCCTGCTCGCACTGCTCGATCAGCGTGTCCTTGTAGAACTCCCAGTCGAGCTTGACCGGATCGCCGTTCGACCTTCTCCAGCGCCTGGTAGATCGGCACGGTGCCGATCGGCACCGGCGCGTTGCGGATGATCCATTCGCGGGTGTTGTGGATGTTGCGGCCGGTGGAGAGGTCCATCACCGTGTCGGCGCCCCAGCGGATCGCCCACACCATCTTCTCGACCTCCTCCTCGACCGAGGAGGTGACGGCCGAGTTGCCGATATTGGCGTTGATCTTGGTGAGGAAGTTGCGGCCGATGATCATCGGCTCGAGCTCGGCGTGGTTGATGTTGGACGGGATGATGGCGCGGCCGCGCGCGATCTCGTCGCGCACGAATTCCGGCGTGATGAAGGCCGGCACCGACGGCGCCGAAGCTCTCGCCGTCGGCGAGCGCGGCCTCGCGCGCGCTCGAGCATCTTCTTGCGGCCGAGGTTCTCGCGCTCGGCGATGTAGATCATCTCCTTGGTGATGATGCCGGCGCGCGCGAATTCGAGCTGCGTGACGGGCGTGCCGTCGAGCGCCGCGCAACGGCTTCGGCGTGTTCGGGAAAGTCGCGCGCCAGGTGCTTGCCGGTGACGTTGCCGTTGTCGACCGGCTTGATCGGGCGGCCCTCATATTCCTCGACGCCGCCGCGCTCTTCACCCATGCGATGCGCGTGCGCGGCAGGCCCTGCTCCGACGTCGATCGTCGACGTCGTGGTCGGTGTAGGGACCGGTGGTGTCGTAGACCGGCAGCGGCGGCTCGCCCGACGCCTCCGACAGCACGATCTCGCGCAGCGGCACGCGCAGGTCGGGCGCGGCGTCCGGCGCCGACGTAGATCTTGCGCGAGGCGGGCAGCGGGCCGGTGGTGACCTTCGGCGTGACGAGATCGGCGGCGGCGATGGCTTGTTCATGGTGTTGTCTCCCGTGCGAGCGGTTAGCGGACATAGCCGTAGAAGCAGAGAATGGCGCCGAGCACGAGCACGGCGCCGCGACGCCGACGAGGACGTTGTCGTGCGCGAGGATGCGCGGCCGACGATCGGCACCTGACTGCGGCGCAGGATGCGGACCGCGCCACGCCGACGATGCGCGAGCCAGCCGATCAGCGTGATGATGATGCGCCAGTCGGCGGCCCAGACGTTGTGGGTGAGCACGATGGCGAGGCCGGCCAGCAGCGCGATGATGCCGGACGAGGTAGATCAGCGGCGCGCTGCGCAGGAACTCGCTCGCCATCGCGCGGTAAGCCGTGCGCGGTTGATCAGCATGCCGATGCCGATCGACGCAGCAACATCGGCCCGATCAGCCTGGCCAGGAAGATGGAGGTCTGCATGGCGTGTCCTGTCCCTTCGCCGGCATGACCCGGA
>CAWJKL010000017.1:0-178013 GCA_963843475.1 uncultured Alphaproteobacteria bacterium
CCCGTCCGCGCCTCGCACGGAAGGTAAGTTGGCAATCCGAGCCGCCCCACAACGTGGACAGAACTGGAAATCGGCTTCGCACAGCATCCCGCAAGCAAGGCAGGCCTCCGGCTGCTGCCGCCCGCAACGGGGACAGAACGCGAAGTCGGGTATGAGCTCGAAACCGCAACCGGTGCAGGCCATCGGAAAGGATTCTGACGCCGGTTATGCGGCTATTTCAAGAATGAACGATGTACGGCGCATCGCCGAAGGATCTACCGGCTGAGGAGCCGACTAAGTTCTATTTAGTCGTCAATGCAAAAACGGCCACCGCTTTAGGCATCAAATTCCCGAAATCGTGGTTGTCCAGACTGATAAAATAATTGAATGAACGGCGTTCCAATCTGTACGACTCGGCGCGTAGCCCGCATGAGCGTAGCGACATGCGGGTCCATGCATGAACGGAAGCCCCGCATGTCGCTGCGCTCATGCGGGCTACTTGCTGATGATCCTGACACCGCCCGGGCGGGTATCGGTCGCGATCGGCCGGAAGCAGATGTGGATCGAATTGTCGATGCGGGTCTCCGCAGGAGATCGCGTTGTTCGGTTGCAGGTCAGCGAGCGCCCGCGACGGGGCGCCCGCATTCTCAAATCGCAAAGCGACGTTCCGTTTAGTCACTGCGACCGGCAGTTCTGGCCTGCTTGATCTGCTGCATGACCTGATCGAGGTTGTAGCTCGCCGGGTCCTGGAGCGGCGGGTACGTCAAATAGGTCTCGAGTTCCTTCAACCAGAGCGCCTGGCCGATGGGCAGCATATTCCAGTCATAGAGGTAGGCAGTCACAGGCGCGGCGAGCGCGCCGCCCATGCCGGTGAGCGTCTTGTATTGTGAGCCAATCGAAGTCTCGAATGGGTCTCGCTTGATATTGACCACCTGGGCCCAGTGATAGGGCAGCGCTCCCGCAAGAAAGCCTGCCGGCGCGTCGGACACCATCGTGAAGTAGATTTTCCAGTTCTTGTATCGGACTGCCGACGGGTCCTTGCCCGAATAGTAGAAAAAGGTATCGCGGGCCGACTTTTCCGAACGGCCGGTCAGGTATTCGATCTGATCGACGCCATCGAGCGTCGTCTTCACGATGCCGGGATATTGACCGGCCTCAATGCGCTTCTTCAGTTCGTCTCCCTTTGCGCCGCCCGCGATGTTGACAAGCGTGGGCAGCCAGTCGAGCGAGGCGAAGATGTCGTTTTTGACGGTTCCCGGTTTGATGACGCCCGGCCAGCGAATGACCGCCGGAGCGCGCATGCCGCCTTCCCAGGTGCTCAGCTTGCCGCCCTTGAACGGGGTGGTGCCGCCGTCCGGGTAGGTGATCGTCTCGGCGCCGTTGTCGGTGGTGAACACGACGATCGTGTTGTTGAGCTGGCCCATGTCTTCGAGCTTCTTCAGCACGTAGCCGATGTTGTCATCCATCTGCTTCATGCCGGCTTCGTTGACGCCCCAGTCCTTGCCGCCGGGCTCGCCGACCATCGCCATGTACTTGTCATTCAGTACGGTCGTGATGTGCATGCGCGCAGGGTTGTACCAGACGAAGAACGGCTTCTGGGTCTTTGCCGGATCGTTGCGGTCAAGGAAGTCGATGACCTTGGCCGAGATTTCCTCGTCGACGCCTTTCGACCGCTCCAGCGTCAACGGTCCCTGATCCTGACACGTCTGGTTCCTCGCGGTGCCGTCCGAGGACCTGCACCAGATCACCGGCCGTGGTGGCGTCAGGCAGATCGTCGTCTTGGGATCGACTGCCCCGGGCACTTCCGACAGGCCGGGGATTGGCGTGTTCCGGCAGGGCGGCGCGACGGTCTGCTGGGTCGGGGTCTTGTTGATGTCGGGGAAGCTCACCCCCTGCATCGCGTCGAGGTGATAAAGGTAGCCCCAGAATTCCTGGAAGCCGTGCGCGGTCGGCAGCGCGTCGGTGTGATCGCCGAGATGGTTCTTGCCAAACTCGCCGGTGTTGTAGCCGAGATCGATTAGGAACTTGGCGAGCGCCGGGGTACCGGGCCGCAAGTAGGACGGGCTGCCGGGCAGTTGCGGCGGGATCATGCCGGTGCGCAGGGGATGCATGCCAGTGAAGAACGAGTTCCGCCCGGCCGTGCAGCTCTGCTCGGCATAGTAGTGCATGAACATCGCGCCTTCGTAGCCGATGCGGTCGATGTTCGGCGTTTCGCCCACCATCAGTCCACGGTGGTAGATGCTCGGCTGCATCCAGCCGATGTCGTCACCCATGATGAACAGAATGTTGGGTTTCTGCTGTTGCTGCGGCTGTTGCGCGGCCGCCGGCATGCTCAATGCCGTCGTAGCGGCAAGGCCTGCTAACAGACCGAGCCATCTGCTGTGTCGGATGGTCATTTAAGTCCTCCTCCCGATTCTAAGTCCTCTAGTTTCCCAGTCTTGGCCATTTGCAGTGTCGAATGCCGCGCACCTGCATACGCCGACTGCAGGCCGTCGTCGGTGCTTCGGCTTCGTTGAGTTTCTTCGCGCACGGCCCGTATCGGAGCTTAAGGCGACCGCATCCAAAGGAAATGATGCTCACCCGAAATTGATCGCCAACGTGTCGGCACACATGCGCAATGACGTTAAGCGGCGGCGCCCAGTGGATGTTCAGGTACTGCCTCTGACCTTTGATAGCCGGGGTCGCACACGGGTCAATCTCGACCGAAGGGCTTGAGCCAATCTTGCCTGGGCGTCCGCTTCGCATCGAAACCGCGACACAATTCGCCGATTGCACCTGAAACCGACTCGTTGCGTAGGCTGCCGGTCCCAGCCCTCAGCCCCCGTCACACCCGCCCGATAATGCGCTACAAATCGGACGCCGGGAGACGGGGGCCGTGAATGGCGGTTGCGCAGGATGAGCCGAACACGCTGAGTGGCGCCGCGCCGCCGTGGGCGCGGCCCGGCGCGCGGCCGCTCGTGCGGTTCGAGGACGTGCGCAAGCGCTTCGGCGAGGTCGCCGCCGTCGATGGCGTGACGCTCGACATTTTCGAGCGCGAGTTCTTCGCGCTGCTCGGGCCGTCGGGCTGCGGCAAGACCACGCTGCTGCGGCTTCTCGCCGGCTTCGAGACGCCCGACGAGGGCCGCATCCTGCTCGACGGCGAGGACATCGCGCGCGTGCCGCCGCACCGCCGCCCGGTCAACATGATGTTCCAGAGCTACGCGCTGTTCCCGCACCTCACGGTCGCGGGCAACATCGCCTTTGGCCTCAAGCAGGAGGGCATGCCGCGCGCCGAGATCGCCAAGCGCGTCGAGGAGATGCTGGCGCTCGTCAAGCTCGATGGCCTCGGCGGGCGCAAGCCGCACCAGCTCTCCGGCGGCCAGCGCCAGCGCGTCGCGCTCGCGCGCTCGCTCGCCAAGCGTCCGCGCGTGCTCCTGCTCGACGAGCCGATGGCGGCGCTCGACAAGAAGCTGCGCGGCGAGACCCAGTTCGAGCTGATGCGGCTGCAGCGCGAGCTTGGCATGACGTTCATCATCGTCACCCACGACCAGCAGGAGGCGATGACGGTGGCGAGCCGCATCGGCGTGATGAACCGCGGCAGCCTGGTGCAGGTCGCGCCGCCGCATGAGATGTACGAGCAGCCGAACTCGCGCTGGGTCGCCGACTTCATCGGCGAGGTCAACCTGCTGGAAGGCCGCGTCGTCGAGACCGGACCGGCTGCCACCGTGATCGAGACGCCTGTCGCCGGCAAGGTGCGCGCGGCGCCGTGCGCGGAGGCGAATGTCGGGACAACCGTGTGGATCGCGCTGCGGCCCGAGAAGGTGCACGTCGCGCTCGCGCCGCCTGCCGATGCCCGCGAGAGCTGGGCCGCCGGGCAGGTTGTTGGCGTTGGCTATCTCGGCGACCTGTCGGTCTACCGGGTGCGGCTCGACAGCGGTGCGACCATCAAGGCTTCGCTCGCCAACGTCCGCCGTCAGGTCGACCAGCCGATCCGGCCGCTGAGCCGGGTCTGGCTGACGTGGGCGCACGACGCCGGGGTGGTGCTGACGCGGTGATCGCGCGGGTTCGAAGAAGCGCCGAAGAAGGTTCGGGAAGAGGCGGGAAGAGCCGCGAAGCGAGCGATGTCGCAGGCGAAGAAGGCGGGAAGAGAGACGAACATGAGTACAGGCGGGAGCGGGCAGGGCGGCCGGGGGGGCTGGGGACGGCGGCTGGTGATCGGCATCCCGTTCCTCTGGCTCGTGCTGTTCTTCCTCGTGCCGTTCCTGATCGTGCTCAAGATCAGCCTGTCGCAGACCGCGATCGCGCAGCCGCCCTACACGCCGGTGTTCGATTTGGCCGAAGGGTTTGAGGGGCTTGGGCGGTTTCTCTCAGGCCTATCGTTGGACAACTACCGCTTTATCGGCACCGACTGGCTCTATCTCGTCTCCTATCTCAAGAGCCTTGAAGTTGCTGCGGTTTCGACCCTGATCCTGCTCGTGATCGGCATTCCGCTGGCCTATGGCATCGCGCGGGCCCCGCGCCGCTGGCAGCCGATCCTGTTCATGCTGGTGGTGCTGCCGTTCTGGACCTCGTTTTTGATCCGCATTTACGCCTGGACCAACATCCTGCAGCGGGAAGGCCTGTTGAATCAGGTGCTTCTGGGGCTCGGCCTGGTCGATACGCCGCCGGTGTGGCTCGCTACCGACACCGCGGTCTACATCGGCATCGTCTATTCGTACCTGCCGTTCATGGTGCTGCCGGTCTACGCCAGCCTCGAAAAGCTGGACGCGACGCTGCTGGAGGCCGCCGCCGACCTCGGCTGCCCGCGCTGGAAGGCGTTCTGGCTGGTGACGCTGCCGCTCGCGCTGCCCGGCGTGGCCGCCGGCGCGCTGCTTTGCTTCATCCCGATCGTCGGCGAATTCGTCATTCCCGACCTGCTCGGCGGCTCGCAGAACGTCATGATCGGCCAGACGCTGTGGACCGAGTTCTTCCAGAACAAGGACTGGCCGGTGGCGTCCGCGGTCGCGGCGGTGCTGCTGTTGCTGCTGCTGCTGCCGATCGTGATCTACCAGCAGATGCAAGTCCGCGCGGAGAGCCGCTGATGTTGCTGAAGGCATCCTGGTTCAACGTCGTCTCCGTCGCGCTGGGGCTCGCGTTTCTCTACGTGCCGATCATGATACTGGTCATATTTTCATTCAACGCCTCGCGGCTGGTCACCGTCTGGGGCGGCTGGTCGACGCGCTGGTACGTCGAACTGTTGAATGATCGGGCGATGCTCGATGCCGCCTGGGTGACCTTGCGAATCGCGGTCATGTCCGCGACCTTCGCCACCGTGCTGGGCACACTCACGGCGGTCGCGCTGGTGCGTTACGGCCGCTTCCGCGGACGCATGCTGCTGTCCGGCATGGTCTATGCGCCGCTGGTCATGCCGGAAGTGATCACCGGGCTTGCTTTGCTGATGCTGTTCGTCGCGCTCAACGTCGACCGCGGGTTCTGGACCATCGGGCTCGCGCATACCACGCTGACCATGTGCTTCGTCACCGTGGTGGTGCATTCGCGGCTTCTGAGCTTCGACACCAGCCTAGAAGAAGCCGCGGTCGATCTCGGATGCCCGCCCTGGAAGAGCTTCCTGGTCGTCACGCTACCGATCATCGCGCCGGCGATCGCGTCGGGCTGGATGCTCGCGTTCACGCTCTCGCTCGACGACCTGGTGATCGCGAGCTTTACGACCGGGCCCGGCGCGACCACGCTGCCGATCCGCATTTATTCGGAGATCCGTCTGGGCGTGAAACCGGAGATCAATGCGATCTGCACCATCCTGATCGCGGTCGTCGCCATCGGTCTCGTCGCCGCATCACTGTCCAGCAAGCTCTATGGCAGCGGAGATGCGCAGACGGCGCGACCGCAGCTTGCACAAGCGTAGGAAATTGAAGCTGGCCTCTTAGGCTCCGTCACTACAGCTACGACAGCCTCGAAGACAGGCAGCAGCTTTTCGATGTCGGTCTTCCGCAGGCTGCGAGTGATGCTTGGCGGTCTGCCGCTCGTGCGAGTCAATCAACGGAAATCTGCGTGGTCTCTATGATGCGAGCCCAGCGTTGTTGTTCCGCTGCCAGGTAGGAAGCGAGTTGCTCCAGCGATGCCGGTCGCGCTTCGCCACCCGTTCTCGACAATGCCCGTTCGACCTCCTCTGAGGCGAGCGCACTTGCCACAGCTTCATTCAACCGCCGCCTGATGTCGATCGGAGTGCCAGGATGGGCGACGATCGCGGTTATGGACGTTACGATGAACTGATCGAACCCGCTTTCGACCATGGTCGGAAGCTCTGGCGCCAGTTGACTGCGGGTTGCGCTCGTAACCGCCAATCCCCGCACGCGGCCTTCCCGGATATTCGGGAGCATTTGGGTCAGGGTGGAGAATAGAATCTCGACCTGGCCGCCGAGCAGGCCAGTGAGGGCGAGACCGCCGCCACGATAGGGAACGTGGTTGATGTCGATCTGTGCGCGCGCCTTCAGAAGCTCGCCTTCGATGTGGGGAAGCGTACCGTTCCCGGCCGAACCAAAGTTGAGCGTGCCCGGCTTGGATTTCGCCAGGGCGACCAATTCGGCCACCGACTTGGCGGGTACCGATGGATGCACGGCGAGCACCTCAGTGCTGTCCGCAATACGAGCGACCGGCGCAAACGATCCCGCATGATAGCCTGCGTTCTTGTAAATCGACGGCGCGATCAGAAGCGTGCTCGTGCTTCCCATCAACAGCGTGTAGCCGTCCGGTGCTCCGGCGAGCACCGATCTGGCGCCGATCGTGCCGCCCGCACCGGGACGGTTCTCCACGATGACGGGCTGTCCGAGGTGAGCCGTCATCTTGTCCAACAGGAGCCGCGCCATGACGTCCGGAGGCCCGCCTGCGGGCGATGGCACAACCAGCTTAATCGGCCGATCCGGAAACGCTTGCGCGCCTTGAAGTGCCAGCAGATGCGCGACAAGCACAGCGAAGGCGGTGAGCATTTTCTGCTTCATCGTGTATCTCCGGAAGGATGTAACGACTCGCGCCTTGCTGACGATTTTAATCGGCCGTCGGCAAGCAACTTGCTCTTGGGATTGCGAGGCGTCGAACGCGAGTGGCAATCCCGGCGTCTCCTCCACCCGGTCAGCCCGCGCTGTGTTCTAATTAACTCGACAGTTAACTGGGGATCAGATGCGCTGTCAACGGCTGCTTCATGAGATGAGTGTTGCGTGCGTTCCAAGTTTGCGCCGGGGCCGCCGAGCCCTTGAGCCGTCGTGCACACGAAGATAGCTGAGCACGAAGTCGACCACCGTCCGCCTGCGCTTTTTGATATTGACGGCGGATGTCATATCTCGCTTGAAGATGACGCCCAGGCTGTGCTGGTTGGAGAAATACATGATGCAAAGCGCGCACATCGAAACGTAGAAATCGACCGGATCTACGTCTTGCCGGAATTGCCCGCTGCTTTGGCCGCGCTTCAGGATGCGCGCAATGACATCTGTCAGGGGCGTTTTGAACATGTCGAGTTTCTTCGATTTGCGCAGATGCCGTGCCTTGTAGAAATTCTCCATTGCGAGAAAGGAAACAAATTGAGGGTTTTCGACGTAGTAGTCGATCTTGAGATTGATCATCGCTTCGATCGCGGCCGCGGGTTCGAGATGCTCGACGTCGATCTTCTTTTCGAGAGCGACGAATTTCTCGAATACCGATTCCAGGGCTGACAGGTAGAGCCCCTCTTTGCTGCCAAAGTAGTAATAAATCATTCGCTTGTTGACGCCGCAGCGGTCGGCGATGTCATCGGTGCTGGCGGCGGGCAATCCGCGCTCGGCGAACTCGCTCAGCGCGGCATGCAGAATCTTTGCTCGAGTTGCGTCGGCATCACGCTTTTGCGGAGTCGTCGTCCGTTTGCGGGATTTCATCGCGCAACCATGCCCGCAAGAACTCGTGAAGGCAATGACGCCTCGTCGTTGACAGCAGCCGGGACGACAGTTAACTGTCGAGTTAATTAGTGCCAGCACGCGGTGCCAAAAATGTCAACGGAGCAGGGCCGATGCTCAAACGATGGCACCTGGGATTGGTCCCGGCGTGGCTCTGGAGGGCCGAATGTCATCTAGCTGCAAGATAGCGATTGTCGGAGGCGGGCTCGCCGGGCTCGCGGCTGCGAATGCGCTGAAAACCTTCGGAATGAGGGCGGCGATTTTCGAGACCGCTCCGGCGCTGGGTGAGATCGGCGCCGCCGTCAACACAAGCCCGCAGGCCGTCAAAGCGCTGCAAGCGATCGGTGTTGGCGACCGGATCGCCGCCGTCGGGACCACGTCGGCCGGAATTTACACGCGCAACATGCAGACCGGCGAATTCCTCGAATTCAACGATCGGCTTCAGTCTGCGGCGCACTACGGCGCGCCCTACTACACATTTCACCGTGCCGACCTGCTGGACGCGCTCGCAAGCGGGCTCGATCATAGCGCCATCCATCTGGGACACCGACTGACAGGAATTGAACAACGCAGCGACCGCATTGCGCTCGCGTTCGCCAATGGTGCGCAGGTCGAGGCCGAGTACGTGATCGGTGCGGATGGCGTGCGCTCGGTCGTTCGTCATGCGCTCTATGGCGACGACAACCCGACCTATACCGGTCAGATGGTCTGGCGTTCGCTCCTGAACGGCGGCGATGTCCCTGAGGAGGTGCTGGAGCCGACGGGCCGCATCCAGTGGGTCGGGCCGGGTTGCCATCTCCTTGCGTATTACATCCGCGGCAAGAAACTCGTGAACATCGTCACTCAGGAGGACACCGACAAATGGGTCGAGGAGGGCTGGTCGACCCGCGGCGATCCCGACGAGATGCGGGCGAGCTTCCCCAACCCAGAGCCGCGCCTCGAGATGCTTCTCAGCCTCGTGACCGAGTGCTCGAAATGGGGCCTGTTCACGCGGCCGCTGACGCAGAATTGGGGCCACGGTCGCATCCAGCTCATCGGCGACGCCGCGCACGCCATGCTCCCCAACGCCGGGCAGGGCGCCTGCCAGGCTTTCGAGGACGCCTACATCCTCGCGCGCTGGCTTGAGGCTTGCCGCGATCCGGTCGAGGCGTTTGCCAATTTCCGGCGTATCCGCATTCCGCGCGTGCACGGGGTGCAGCGGCTCTCAGTCTCCAACGCTCGCTTCAAACACATGCGTGACGCCGCAGCGCAGAAGGAGTCGATCGCCGCCGGCAAAGGCAGCGTTCACGGCAATTCCGAATGGGTCTGGGGTTACGATCCCATTGGCGAATGGGACAAAGCGCCGTTCGTTCCGACCGCCTATGCGGCTTGAGGTTGAATTGTTGCGGAAGGAGGATCTGGGTGCCCGCTGGCGCGGGCACGAGCGGGATGGAGACTCCCGTCAATTGCCCTGACGGGCGGGTTCCGGGGCTTCGCCAGGCTTGGGCTCGGTCGCCGGCAAGCTTTCGGTCGCCGCGGGCGCGTATTCCGCGGTCGCAGGCTTGGCGGCGGTCTCCGCGGGCGGCGACGTTGCCGGCGGCCCTGCGGGCAGGCCGATGCCGAGCTTCTCGATCGCCGAGCGGATCGCATCGCGCGTCGGTGCTCTTGCGCAGCGCGTCCAGCAGCGGCTGCGCGGCGCCCGAGCGTTCGATCAAGCTCTGGGCGTCCGGCAGCATGACCGGGATCGTCCCACGCGCCCTGCACCATGAACGGCAGTTCGAACGCCGGGTCGGCGCTGTCGAGACCAGGCTCGCGGTGCCGCGCAGGTCGAGGTCGCGGTCCGGAATCGATGCCGAGCCGGCCAATTCCGAGCCGCACGGTCGGCCCTTCGACGCGAATGTCTTCGACGGTGGCGGTGCCCTGGGTGATCTTCAGGTTCACGCTCAGCGTATCGTAGGGCGTCTTGCCGGTGCGAAATTCGTTGCCGCGCGAGAGCGGGCTGCGCTCCATGCGCTTGAGCAACTGCTCGACGTTGATGCCGGAGATCGCGCCCTTGCGGCTGACGAGGCTCGCAGTACCGTTCAAGTCCGCGCGTCAGCTCGTAGACGCTGCCGCCCGAACTGTCGATCGCAAAGCTGAGATTGCCTTTGCCTTCCAGGCGGCGGAAGCCGAACATCTCGCCGAGACTTTGATCGAGATCGATGTTGGCGAACTGCATCTGGGCCTTGAAGTCGGCTCCCGACGACGAGCGGGCGAGCCCGAAGGTGCCCTTGACCACGCCGCCGAACGCTTCCGACTCGCCGACCGCGACGCTGAGCTGATTGCCGCGCAGGTTGGCTGCGACCGCGGTGCGGCCGAGCTTGACGCTGCTGACGTGACGCGCGCCGCCGACAGCCGCAGGTCGACATCGATGCCGCTGAACTCCTTCGACCGCGAGCGGCTTGCGGTCCCAGCCGCGCTCGCCGGCTGGCCATCAGCCGTACGGTGGAGACGTAGGGACTGAGGTCGAGCAATTCGGTCGCGAGCGTGCCTTGCAGCGTCTGCCGGCCGTCGGTCGTGAGCGTCAGGACGCCTTCGCCGGTAATTGCCGTCGAGCTCGATATGCACGCCGGAAAGCCCGATGGTGCCGCCGACGACGTTGGTCTGCGCCTTGAGCGCGAATCGGCCGAAGCCGCCGCCCGGCGGCGGCTGCGGCTCCGGTCCAGCGGAGCGTCTCGCGCAGCGACGAGGTGTCGGCGGCGAGCGCGCCTTCGATCTTCAGGGTCGGGCGGTGACTGAGGTAGCCGTCGAAACCGAACTTCAACGGTGCGCCGGCGAGGCGGACCTTGAGTCCCGAGCGGTCGCCGCGCAGCGCCGCCAGCGAAGTCGGTGAAGCTGATGGTCGCGTCGACCGTCTCGTTGTGCCAGGTGAAGCGGCCGGTGGCCGCGAAGCTCTTGGAGATCGACGGCCACGCCGAGCGACAGCTCGACGTTCGAGAGGGTCTCGACGATCTTGTAGAACTCGTCGCGCAGGATGATGGTGCCATTCTCGATCCGGATCTCCGAGAACGACGTCGTCTGGCGTCGCTCGGCTTGCAGGTTGCGCGCCAGCGTTTCGACGTGGCCCGACCAGTTCGAGCTGCGATCGGCGTTGAACACGATGGTGATCGTCGGGCGCCGCAGCAGAACATCGGCGATCTCGATGCGGCCGACCAGAAGCGGGAAGAAGCGCAGCCGCGCCACCACGTGCTCGGCGGTCAGCGCCGGCTTGCCGGTCCGGTTGTCGCTCAGGCTGACGTCTTCGAAGCTGACCCTGCCGGTCGGGAACAGCGAGACCGAAGCGTCGCCGCGCAGCACCGGATCAAGTCCGGTCACCGCGCGGATCTCCGCTTTGACGGCCTCGCGGACCGTGTCGGCTGGCATCAGAAACGGACAGCAGCAACAGGCTACCGGCACCCGCAGCGAAGACCGCCCCAAGGGCGATCCCAGCGCGTTTGATGCCGATGGCAGCGGTCACGATGTTGTTTCCATATGCGCGTCGGCAGCATGAGCCGAGCGACTATAACCGAGGGGGAATGAGGCCGCAACCTGAAACCCTTCTGTGTCGCTTTCGTGGCTGGCATATGGGCGTTACGCAGCCGAAAATGCTGAGCTTTTCGGGCTGGCGCTAGTGTGGCGGATTTGACGTTCCTATCACCATCGCGGCGAGTCCAGCGTAGGAACGTCAAATCCAAAGCCACACTAAAATCATAGAGTTGCTAGTGCACCTTTGGTTCCGACGCTTGTAAACGAACGCGCTGCAATTGGGATACAAGCGTCGGAACCGGGACACTAGCGCCGCCGATGACGCGCCGCCTTCATCGGACGGCAACCCGGTAGTCCGCCTCGGTCTTGCTCTTGATCTCGTCGAGCGAGACGCCGGGCGCCGAGCTCGACCAGGGTCATCCCGCCACTCTTCTTGTCGATGTTGAACACGCCCAGATCGGTGATGACCATGTCGACCACGCCGGCGCCGGTCAGCGGCAGCGTGCAGCGCTTCAGGAGCTTCGCTTCGTTCTTGGCCGAGTGCTCCATCACCACCACGACCTTCTTGACGCCGGCGACCAGGTCCATGGCGCCGCCCATGCCCTTGACCATCTTGCCGGGGATCATCCAGTTGGCGAGGTCGCCGTTCTCGGCGACCTGCATGGCGCCGAGGATCGAGAGATCGATGTGGCCGCCGCGGATCATCGCGAACGAGTCGGCGGACGAGAAATAGCTGGTGGTCGGAATCTCGGTGACGGTCTGCTTGCCGGCATTGATGAGGTCGGGGTCCTCCTCGCCCTCGTACGGGAAGGGGCCGAACCCCAGCATGCCGTTCTCGCTCTGCAGCTGCACGCTCATGCCGGTCCGGGATGTAGTTCGACACCAGCGTCGGGATGCCGATGCCGAGGTTGACGTAGAAGCCGTCGCGCAGCTCTTGCGCGGCGCGTTCGGCCATCTGCTCGCGGGTCCAGGCCATCGACTTCGTGTCTCCGTTGCTGCACGCCATCACGCGCTTGCGCACGGTGCGCTGCTCGATGTGCTTCACGGCATTCGGCACGTGCACGATGCGCTTCACGTAGACGCCCGGCGTGACGATGTGGTCGGGATCGATCTCGCCCGGCTGCACCAGGTTCTCGACCTCGGCGACCGTGACCTTGCCGGCGGTCGCCATCATCGGATTGAAGTTGCGCGCGGTCTTGCGATAGACGAGGTTGCCTTCGGTATCGCCCTTCCAGGCGTGCACGATCGACAGGTCGGCGACGATGCCGCGCTCCATGACGTAGCGCTCGCCGTCGAACTCGCGCTCTTCCTTGCCCTGCGCGATCAGGGTGCCGGCGCCGGTCTTGGTGAAGAAGGCCGGGATGCCGGCGCCGCCGGCGCGGATGCGCTCGGCCAGCGTGCCCTGCGGGTTGAATTCGATCTCCAGCTCGTTCGCGAGATACTGCTCCGCGAACGTCTTGTTCTCGCCGACATAGGACGAGATCATCTTCTTGATCTGCCGGGTGTCGAGCAGCAGGCCGAGGCCGACGCCGTCGATGCCCGCATTGTTGGACACGACGGTCAGGTTCTTCACGCCGGAATCGCGGATCGCCAGGATCAGCGTTTCGGGGATGCCGCACAGCCCGAAGCCCCCGGCCATGATCAGCATGCCGTCCTTCAACAGGCCGGCGAGCGCCGCCGTGCGTCCGGATAGACCTTTTTCATGAATTCCTCGTCCTTGCGACATCGACGGCCAAGACACGACTAAGACAATGCGAGGCCGCTCCTGCCTGCCAGCCGGCGGAATTTTCTACCGCGCTGCAGTAAAGGCCGCAATCGCCCAATGATGAGGAGGCGCGGCCGTCAAGATCCCGGGCTTGCGCGCCGGGCGCGGTTGGCCAGGGGCGCCTCGTCGGCGTAGCGGGTGATGCGGATCACCGGCAGGATGCCGACCGCGACGATGATCAGCGCGGCCAGCGCGCCCTCCTCGAAATTGCCGCGGGTGGCGAACTGGTAGATGTAGGTCGACAGCGTCTCGACATTGAGCGGCCGCAGCAGCAGCGTCGCCGGCAGCTCCTTCAGGCAATCGACGAACACCAGCAGCGCCGCGCCCAGGATCGCCGGCCGGGACAGCGGCAGCAGGATGGTGCTGGCCAGCCGCGTCGGCCCGGCTCCGAGCATGCGGGCGACGTCGTCGAATTCCGCCGGGATCCGGGCAAAGCCGGCCTGCGCCAGGCCGGTCGCGATCGCCAGGAAGCGGATGACATAGGCGATCACCAGGGCGGCGCTCGAGCCCGCCACCACGAGGCCGACGCTGCCGCCGCCGAGCGCGCCGGAGACCGCGTTGATCCCTTCGTCGATCAGGACCAGCGGCGAGAGGAGGCCGAGCGCCAGCACGGCGCCGGGAATGGCGTAGCCGATGCCGGCGATGTTGACGCTGGCCGCGACGATCGGACGCTTGACGAAGCGCAGCGCCGCGACCGCCGAAAACCCGATCAGCAGCACCGCGAGCGTCGCGGTCGCGGCGAGGCCGACGGTGGTGAGCGCATGTCCGAGCAGGCTGCGGTCGAAGCCGACCAGCAGGCCGCGTGCCACCACCTCGCGCGCCAGATAGCCGGCCGGCAGCAGGAACCCCAGCACGACCGGTGTGAAGCAGGCACACGCGATCAGCCATCGCGATGGGCCCCTGAGCGACGATGCGCGAGGCGAGGCGGACGTCCTGCGCGGGCATCGCGAACGCGCGCCGCCGCCGCCCGTAGCGTTCGAGCGCGATCAGCCCGGCCACGATCACCAGCATGAAGCAGGCGATCTGCGCGGCTCCGGGCAGGCTGTCGCGGTTGAGCCAGGTGGTGAAGATCGAGAGCGTCAGGGTCTGCACGCCGAGATATTCGCTGGCGCCGATGTCGTTGAGCGTTTCGAGCAGCGCGAGCGCAAGGCCGACCGCGATGGCCGGCCGCGCCAGCGGCAGCGTGATGCGCGAGCGCCAGCCGCCATGGCCGCGCGCCGAGCATCCGCGCGGCCTCGGCGAGCGGCGCCGCCTGGGTCTGGAACATCGCGCGCGCGGCGAGATAGACGTACGGGTAGAGCACGAAGCCGATGACGAAGACCGCGCCGCCGAGCGAGCGGACATTCGGAAACCAGTAGTCGGCGGCGGACTGCCAGCCGAACATCGCGCGCAGCACCGACTGCACCGGTCCGAGCGCGTCGAGGATGTCGACGTAGACGTAGGCCACGATGTAGGTCGGAATGGCGAGCGGCAACGGCAGCAGCCAGATCAGCGCGTCGCGACCCGGAAACGAGAAGGTGGTGACCGCCCAGGCGGTGCCGACGCCGACGATCACCGTCACGGCGGCGACGCCGGCCAGCAGCAGACGCGGTCTGCCAGAGCGCGATCGGAATGACGTAGCGAATGAGGTGGGCCCAGATGTCGCCGGTCTCGCCGCCGAGCGCGATCACGACCAGGCTGACGAGCGGCATCAGCGCAAGCAGCGCGGCCGCAATGGCGATCCACGATGCCGCCGCCGGCAGGCCGCCGCCCCGAAACGGCATCACGTCCGTCGCGCGCTGCTCGATTTTCGGATCGCCGAATGGGTACTCAACGCTCACCTGGGACATGGTCGCAATGCCGGCGGGCGGACAGCAAGGAAAATCGCGGCCGACCGCACTCCGAAATAAGCGAAGGCCGCGGGCCGGGCTGGCCTGCGGCCTTCGTGTCGGCCAGGCAGAGGCGTCATTGACCGGGTGCGGCGGTCACTGGTCGAAACCGACCTTGTCCACCAGATTGGCGGCCGCCTTCTTATTGTCGGCGATCTTCGCGAGCGGCAGCGAGTCGGGCTTGATCTGGCCATAGCCCGCGATGGTCGGGTTGAGGTCGATGCCGGCGCGCACCGGATACTCATAGTTCATGTCGGCGTACATGTGCTGCGCCTTCTCGCCGACGAGCCATTCGATGAGCTTGATCGCGTTCGCACGGTTGGGTGCGTTTCTGGTGAGCAAGACGCCCGACAGGTTGACGTGCGTGCCGTCGCCCTGGAAGGTCGGCAGGATCACCTTGGTGGCGTCGGCCCAGGCCTTCTTGTCCGGTTCGTTGTTGTTCATCAGCGCCCAGTAATAGGTGTTGGCGATGCCGATGTCGCACTTGCCGGCAGCGATATCGCGCGCCGTCTCGCGGTCGCCGCCGGACGGTTTCTGCGCCAGGTTGGCCTTGAGGCCTTTGAGCCATTCCTCGGCCTTGGCTTCGCCGTGGTGCGCGATGTAGGCCGCGAACAGCGCGTTGTTGTAGATGTGCTGGCCGGAGCGGATGCAGATCTTGCCCTTCCACTTCGGGATCGGCCAGTTCCTCGTAGGTGATCGCGTTCTGCGGCACGCGCTGCTTCGAGGCATAGATCACACGCGCGCGCTTCGAGATGCCGTACCAGTGCCCTTCCGGGTCGCGGTATTGGCCCGGGATGACCTTGTCGAGCGTCTCGGACTTGATCGGCTGGCTGATGCCGGCGCGCACCGCATCCTCGATGCGGCCGATGTCGACCGTCAGCAGCACGTCGGCGGGGCTGTTGGCGCCTTCCGTCTTGATGCGCTGCTCGAGGCCGGAGCTTGCCGAAATCACGTTGACCTTGATGCCGGTGTCCTTGGTGAAGGCATCGAACAGCGGCTGGATCAGCTTCGACTCGCGATAGCTGTAGACGTTGACTTCGCCGGACTGCGCGTTCGCCAGCCCGACGCTCGCGACGAGTGCGCTCGCCAGGACGGTGCTGCGAGCGAAAATAGTGTTCATTGCGGTCTCCTGCGGAGGCTCATGTTGCTGCGCGACACAGGGCATCGGCACAGTTTGGCGATCTGGTAGGGCGGGGCGAGGATGGCGTCAATCAGATTAGCTCTTACGAATTCAATAGCTTGGAATGATTCTAGGGTGCGACACCGAAATGGAATTATTCGAAATAGCGGGACATTGCATTGATCGCGCGCAGCGATCTCCTCTGCCCCGGAGGAGTCCGGCACCCGCTGCTGCCACTTGGTCGCAGGCCGGCGCAGGGCGGAATGGCGCCGCGCGGCCGGCTTCCTGGAGACTGTTCCCCAGGCGCGGTCTCAGGACGCATCGCGGTGCGATCAGCGCGCCAGGACGTGCCGAGCCGGACGCGCCGGTCCGAGCGACGCGATTTCGGCGATCATTTTCTTGATGATCGCGCGGCCGAAGGACTGGAAATTCTCCGCCACCAGAACGAACGCGCCGGGACCGCCGATGACGTTGTCCTGGTAGTACTTCTCGAGCCCACCCGGCGGGTTGGTGTGCTCGGCATTCCACGGCACCGGCCGGTCGCTCAGGATCACCAGCCCGTTGATGACGACGCCCTGCGCCACGACTTCGTCGCGCGCGATCTTGACGTCGCGACCGGCATTGTTGGTGCCGTCGCCGGAGACGTCGATGGTGCGGCGGGGCGCTTCGAACGGAGCGTTCGCGAACTGCGCAAAGGAGAACTCGATGCCGCCGCTGATCGATGTCCGGTCGGCGAACGAACGCGGCAGTTCCAGCAACTGGTCGCCGAACTTCCGCGCGGCTGCTGCGCCGTCGATCCTGGTCCAGCCAATGACGAGCTTCTGGGCGCCGAACCCCGACCATTCGACGAAACAAACCGCGATCTTCTGGTGCGGTCCCGACCTGATGGCATCGAGCACCTGCGGATCCGAGATCGCCGACGCGTAGCCTTCGCGCTGGAGCAGAAATTTGGGGTGGTCGACGCTGCGCGACACGTCCGACGAGAGCACCAGCAGCAGGTCGACCTGCTCGGCCGCTCGCGTCGCGGTTGCCGGGAGAAGAACAAACGCCGCGAACGCGAACATCACGCGCATGAGGCGGATCATGGGCAGTCACCTCATCAAACCGTCGCCGGCGGCATGGCCGCTGCAACGTCACCGGCTTCCAAGTCTAGCCGATTCCAACAGGGTTGCTATGGGGTAAACGCGTGCGGCAACTGCGATATCGGATGCCGCCGCCGCGGACGGCGGCCATTTGGCGATCGATCATCTTGCAATCGACTCCGAACAGGGCCGCAAGCCTCGTTAGGGCTCCCGTTATGGGGGAGTGCATGACGCGTATCAGCCCGCCAGCACTCGCGACGCGGGGAATACGACTTCGACCAGCGTGCCTTCTTTCGGCGTGCTTCTGATCTGGAAGCCGGCGCGGTTCGCTTCGGCCAGCGCCTTGGTCAGCGGCAGGCCAAGGCCGGTACCGCCGGCGCGTCCGATGATTGTGGTTTCGATCTGGCGGAACGGTTCGAGCGCCGTCGCGATGTCGGCCTCGCTCATGCCGATGCCGCTGTCGCGCACGCGCAGCGCCACGTCGCCCTTGTCGTTGAGCGCGGTAGAGACGATCACCTGTCCGCCGGCTTCGGTGAATTTGATCGAGTTGGACACGAGATTGAGCACGATCTGACGCACCGAACGGGCATCGGCGATCACGTGCGGCAAAGCCGGAGGCAGCGAGGTGCGGATGATGATGCGTTCGCGATTGGCCTGCGGCTGCATGAGCGAAACGCATTGCTGCGCGAGATCGTTCAGCGACACCTTTTCGAAGGTGAGCTCGAGCTTGCCGGCCTCGATCTTGGAGAGATCGAGCAGGTCGTTGATCAGCGAAAGCAGGTAGCCGCCGGACGCGTGAATGTCTTTTACATAGTTGCGATAACGGTCGTTCGCCACCGGACCGAACCGCTCCTCCATCATGACTTCGGAGAAGCCGATGATCGCATTCAACGGCGTCCGGATTTCGTGGCTGATCTTGGCCAGCAGATCGGACTTGGCGGACGACGCCTTCTCGGCCTCGCGCTTGGCCGCCAGCAGGTCGGCCTCGACCTTCTTCCACGGCGTCACGTCGCGAAACACCGCGCAAAGCTTGCCGGTCTCCTCGCCAATGCGCCCCATACTCATGAACAGCGGGACGTTTCCACCCTGGCGCACGCGTCCGGTCACGTCCCGTCCGCTGTTCAGCATGCTGACGATGCCGTTCTGGCAAACGTTGTCGAGATACTCCGTCGCGACGTCGACGCTCTCGGGTGCGAACAGCTCGAAGAACCGCCGGCCGATGAGCTCGCGGGCGTCATAGCCGAACAGCGCTTCGGCGCTGCGGTTGGCCGAGAGGATCGACCCGGTGCGATCGAGCACGATCACGCCGTCCGTGGCGGTGTCGAGCACGGCGTGAAGCTCGGCCGTCTCGGCGCGCGCCCGGGCGGCGTCGGCCTGCGCCCGCACCGCGGTCGTCTCGGCCTGAGCTGCGAGGACGTGGGCCTGGGCCGCATCGGCTTGCGCCGCTTCGGCTTGCGCCTGAGTGATGGCCAGCGTGGCGGCGGCGATCTCGTCCTGCGTGGGAGGAAGCTCGGCGGCTTTGGTTCCCTCCGTCTTGGTTGGCGGCACGATCAGCAGGGCATGCGCGGCTTCGCTTTCCCACAATACCGGAATGAGCTCGATGTCGATGCGATTGTGCCCGTCGCGATCGACAATCGTCAGCGTGGATGGTTTGTCGGGCGCAACTTCGAACGAGGTGCTGTCGGACGCGATCAGAAGGCCGTCGAGCCCGCCCGCCTCGACGAGTTCGTCGAGGCTCGGGTAGCCGATCGCCTGCAGAAAGCTGCGGTTGGCGTAGATCAGTTGCTCGAGCCGGTAGATCAGGACGCCGACCGGCAGGCGGTCGAACAGCTGGCGCATGTCGCCCGAGGGGCTGAGCAGCGAGTCCGATTCGAGGATCGCCCGGTCGAGCGCCTCATCGTCGTGATTAAGATGCGTCAGCCGTCGCGACAGTTCGTAGAATGCGTGATGCTCGACGTGCTGAGCGTCGGCACTGCGGGTTCGGCCGGCGGGCTCTCCGTCGCGGCCGGCGGCATTTCTTTTGGCGCGCTGTCGACCGCAGCTTCCGCCGTGGCCTCCGCGGCTGTACTGCGCATCCGCGCCAGAATGTTGAGCCGCGCGACATCGCGGCAGACTCCAAATCCGCGATAGCCGCGAAACTGCCGCTCGCGGTCGAACGACGGCAGTCCGGACAACTCGACCGTGAGACGATCGGCATCGCCATCGATCGGCCAGGCGACGGTCAGGCCGCTCCAGGTGTCGCGGGTGGCGAGCGCCTGAGCAACGCGGCCTTCGGGATCGAGGCCGAGTTCGGCGGCGATTTCCGGCCACGTCCGCCCGAGCCCGGCTGCGGTGGCAGGACCGACGAGCGCGATGAAGTCGTCGGAGCCCAGCGTGAAACGCCCGTCGGCGTCGATCTGCCAGACGAAGCGCAGCGGATGCCGCCGCTCGACGACGGGCAGGGGCGGTTCGGCCACCGCTTTCGGCGCCGGCTGCGCAGGCGCAGCGACGGCTGGCTCGGGAGCGGCGGTTTCGGCGATCGCCGCCGCGAGCGGCTCAGGGGTGACGACGGGCTCCGGTTCGGCAGGCGCCACGGTTTCGGCCGCGATATCCGCTGGCGCCGCGTCGTGAGGGTCAGGTGTTGTGATCACCACCGTGTCTGCAATCGCCGGCGCGGGCGATTCCACCGGCTGAGTGGCGTCTGAATCCATCGCGACCGGAGGCTTACTCTGCAACGCGGCCGGTGCCGATGGCTCGGACATCGCGGGTTCAACTGCAACGGGCGGCGGCGCGGCGATCACGGGCGCCTCGACGGCCGGCATCTCCGATTCGTCGAGTTCGGCGAAAGCCGCAAGCAGCACTGCATCCTGGTCGCCGCCAATGCGGTCGATGCGGACAGCGTGGCGCGTCGTTCGGCCGGCCGCCTCGCCTGCACGCAAGGCATCGCGTGCCAGCGCCTCGATCCCCAGCGCCGCGAGCGACGGAGCGCCGCGAAGCAGTGCCGTTGCGGCCGGCGTCGCATGCAGGAGCGCACCGCCGGTCGAAAAAACCGCGACCGGCTGATCGCAGCCCGCCAGCAATCGAGTCGCGCGTTCACCAAGCGACAGTTCGGGTCCCGCGCGTTCGGTCGCGACGACCAAAATCGCTTCGCTGCCATCCGGCAGCGCAACGCGCGAACACCGGCACGTCAGCGCCCGCCCGATCCCGGCGCCGAAGCCGCGCAGCCGCACCGGCTGCGGCGCACCATGCGCCGGCAGCGTGCTGGCAAGCTGAGCGATCTGGGCGGCAGCCGGTTGTCCGGCATCGAACTTGCGCGCGCTAACGCTCGACGAGGTGGCGGCGCCGAAAATCGCCGCGCCGGTCGGATTGGCCCAAAGGATGCGCGTCGCGTCTGCGCTCCAGAGCCAGGCCGGCAATGTGCTGACCGCGAGCGGAGCGATCCGCTCGTCGCGCAACAGCGCCAAGCCGTTACCCAACCAACTCATCAGCCTGTTCACCTGCCGGCGCAGATGGCCGGAACACGCGCAATTTGTGTAGTTTTCATATCGGCTGGGCAGCGCAGCGTCCATTGAACGCGGCGGGTGGGACCCGGCCATGCCGCGCTAACGTTAACCGACGGCGGCCTCATTTCATGCAGCGTGCAAGGTTCTCGAGCGGATGTTTACGCCGCCAATTCCCGCATGATGCCATAGAGCGCCGATTGCCCCTCGAATCCGATGCCGGGACGGTCGGAAAGCGACAGACAGCCGTTTTCCACGTTGGCGTCGTCGGCGAAGCCGCCGAAGGCGCCGAACACACCAGGATACGACTCCGCGCCGCCGAGCCCGAATCCGGCGGCGATCGCGAGCGACATCTGGTTGCCGCCGTGCGGGAACAGCGCCGAGCGCGGCCAGCCGTGGCGTTCGAGCATCGTCGACCGTGCGCGCATATTGCACGATGCCGTAGGCCTGCGGCGGATCGACCTGGATCACGTCGCGGCGCTCCGGCTTGAGGCCGCCGAAGCGCACGAGGTTCTCGACGTCCTGCGTCGAGAACAGGTTCTCGCCGGTGGACAGCGGCGGCGCGTAGGCGCGCGCGATTTCGGCGAGCAGCGCATAGTCGAGCGGATCGCACGGCTCCTCGAACCAGCGCAGGCCGAACGGCGCCAGCGCCTTCGCATAGGCGAGCGCCTCGTCGCGCTGAAACTTCGAATTGGCATCGACCGCGAGTTCGGCGCCTGCGGGCAGGATGCTCTTCACCGCCTCGACGCGCCGCACGTCCTCGTCGAGCGGCGCGCCGCCGACCTTCATCTTCACCATGGTGTAGCCGGCGTCGAGATGGCGGCGCATCTCGTCCTGCAGGTCCTGCACGGTCTGCCCCGGGAAGTACCAGCCGCCGCCGACATAGCAGAACACTTTGGTGGCGGTCGTGCCGTTGTTGTAGCGCTCGGCCAGCACGCGGTGCAGCGGCTTGCCGGCGATCTTTGCGACCGCGTCCCAGACCGCGACTTCGATGGTGCCGATGCCGATCGAGCGCTCGCTGTGGCCGCCGGATTTTTCCCGCTGCATCATGACGGCGAGGATTTTCTCCGGCGCGAAATTGTCGCCGGTCGTCGTCGAGCAGCGTTGCGGGATCGGCGGCCAGGATGCGCGGGATGAAGCGCGCGCGCATCTGCGCGCCGCAGGCATAGCGGCCGGTGGAGTTGAACGCGAAGCCCGTCGACCGGCTCGCCGTCGCGCACCACGTCGGTCATCACCGCGACCACCGACGTGGTCATCTCGGAGAAGTCGAAGCTCGAATTGCGAATGTTCGAGTTGAGCGGGACCGCGCATTCGCGAATGTCGACAATACGCATCCTGAGCTGTTCTTTCCGTTGCGTCGGCGGGAGCAGGCGGATGGTCGCGTCGACGCTCCGCTCTGGCAGCCGATGCGCCCCAGGCTATTGCATCGCCGGGGCGCATCGTCACAATGATTGCGGCAACCTCACGCTATACTGTCGGTGAGCGAGGCCGGGAGCAAAGGAGACGACGATGGCCGATCGTTTTGAGCTTCCCCCCGATATGAAGGCATTTGCCGAAAAGAGCGTCGAACAGGCCAGGCAGGCGTTCGACGGCTTCATCACCGCGGCCAACCGGGCCGTCAGCACGTTCGAAGGGCAGACCGAGACCGCCCGCCAGAGCGCCAAGGACGTCACCGAGAAGGCGATGACCTTCGCGCAGAAGAACATCGCCAGTTCGTTCGAGTTCGTCCAGAAGCTGGTGCAGGCCAAGGATTTCCAGGAAGTCCTCAAGCTGCAGACGGACTACGTCAAGACCCAGATGCAGGTCCTGACCGAGCAGGCCAAGGAACTGGGCGAGAGCACCGCCAAGGCCGCCAAGGATGCGACCACGCCGCGAACGTAAGTGGCTGCCTCTCAGTGAGTTAAAATATTATTGTGCAGTGCAATATATTTATTGCGTCGCACCAAGGTCATCGTTATATGTTTCTTAATGAGCGTGGCCCGTAGCTGAGGACCACCGCGTCGTTAGGCTCGGCCGCACGGTGGGCCGGCGCCGCTACCGGAATCGCATCTCGCCCGCAGAATGAGGATTGCGCTATGTCTGAGGCCATTGAACGTCGCCACCAAGTCCAAGTCCAAGCCGCTGCCGCCGCTTTCGAGATGCCGAAGTTCGAAATGCCGAAATTCGACGTCCCGAAGATGGAAGTCCCGGCGGCCTTCCGCGAGATGGCCGAAAAGAGCGTCTCGCAGGCGAAGGAAACCTACGAGAAGATGAAGTCCGCCACCGAGGAGGCGACCGACATGATCGAGGACACCTATGCGACCGCCACCAAGGGTGCCTCCGACTACGGCCTCAAGTGCATCGAGGTGGCGCGCGCCAACACCAACGCGGCGTTCGATTTCTTCAGCGGCATGATGACCGTGAAGTCGCTGTCGGAGGTCGTCGAGCTGTCGACCGCGCATGCGCGCAAGCAGTTCGAGACGCTCACCGCGCAGACCAAGGACCTCGCCGCGCTCGCCCAGAAGGTCGCGACCGAGACCGCCGAGCCGGTCAAGGAAAGCGTCAGCAAGGCCTTCAAGAAGGTCGCCTGAGACGGCGCTATCTGGCTTGCAGACTGCAGAATTGCCAGGCCCGGACCGTCCGCCCGGGCCTTTTTCATGCGCTGAACGCATCGCGCGCCGGCGACCGCGATCAACGCGACGGCGGCGCGCGGCGCGCTTGCTAAATGCGGCTGTTGCTCATAGTTTCCGGCCGATCCTGCGGGCGCTTCCGGTTACGGACGGCCCTCGACATCTGTGCAGCTGTAGCTCAGATGGTTAGAGCGCCGGTCTGTGGAACCGGAGGTCGGTGGTTCGAAGCCACCCAGCTGTACCATTCGCCCCGACCGCTCCGACCGAGCGGCATTCCCGACGCTCGGACCGTCAGGCGCTGCGGGTTGCGACAAAGCGGGCCGCGGCCTTGAGCACATCGGCGTGAGCTGCCGAACGGGGCGAGCGCCGACTCTGCCTCGGCCACCAGCGCTTCGAGCCGGCGCTTCGCCGTTGCCGGCCCCAGCACGCCGACCAGCGTCGCCTTGTTGCGCGGCCGCGTCCTTGCCGGTGGCCTTGCCGACCTTGGCCGGATCGCCTTCGAGATCGAGCAGGTCGTCGGCGATCTGGAACGCTTCACCGAGCGCTGAGCCGTAGCGGTCGAGCGCGTGCCACTTGGCGGTGTCCGGCCTGCCCGAGGATGGCGCCGGCGACGCAGCCGAAGCGCAGCAGCGCACCGGTCTTCATCGCCTGCAGCGTCTTGACGTCCCGCTCGCCGAGCTTCGGCGGCGACGGGCTCGAACCGGCCTTCGGCGGCGAGATCGAGCATCTGGCCGCCGACCATGCCGCCAAGCCCCGACGCGCGCGCGAGCGCCGACACGAGCTTGAGCCGCACCTCGGCGTCGGGGTGGGTCTCCGGGCGGGAGAGAATGTCGAACGCCAAGCGTGAGCAGCCCGTCGCCCGCCAGGATGGCGGTGGCCTCGTCGAACGCCTTGTGCGCGGTCGGGCGGCCGCGCCGCAGGTCGTCGTCGTCCATCGCCGGCAGGTCGTCGTGCGCCAGCGAGTAGCAGTGCACGCATTCGAGCGCGCGCCGCCGCCATCAGCGCGTGCTCGCGCGCCACGTCGAACAGCGAGGCGCATTCCACCACCAGGAACGGCCGGAAGCGCTTGCCGCCGCCGAGGCTCGACATAGCGCATGGCATCGAGCAGCCGCGCGCGGGCGCGCGCGTTCGCCTTCGATCGGCGCCGGGGCCCAGCAATCGGTCGAGCAGCGCCTCGGTATCCTCGGCGACTTGCGTGAGCCGGTCCTGGAACACCGCCTCGACGTCGACGCTTTTCTTCACAGCGTTCACTACGGGCCATGTTCATCCGCCTGGAGGTGCCTGCATTCTACCAAGAGGTCAACCGTCCCGTCCAACTTTTCCTAGCCCCAGTTCATTGCATATGTTGACGTGTTTTTGCGGGAACGGTTACGACCGCCGCTGTGCGCGAGCCGACGCTTGGAAATCGGAGATCGTATCCCGCGTGATAACCATGTCGGTTGCGTCGATCGCGCTTGCGATCTGGCTCTATCTGCTCTTCGCCCGCGGAGCCTTCTGGCTCAACACCGAGCGCGACGAACCGGCGCCGCCCGCGCCGCCGTCCTGGCCGCGCGTGGTGGCGGTCGTGCCGGCGCGCAACGAGGCCGAGCCGCATCGGCGAGAGCATCGGCTCGCTGCTGCGGCAGGATTATCCGGGCGCGTGGACGATCGTGCTGGTGGACGACGACAGCAACGACGGCACCGCCGACATCGCCCGCCGCGGCGCGCAGGCGCGGACGACCGAGCCGCCTCGACCGTGGTGACGAGCCGCACGCTTGCCGCCGGGCTGGACCGGCAAGCTGTGGGCGGTGAAGCAGGGCATCGACGCCGCGATGGCGATGCCGCAGCCGCCCGACTATCTGCTGCTCACCGACGCCGACATCGTGCACGCGCCGGATTCGGTGCGCCGGCTGGTCGCGCGCGCGCGAGCGCGAGCGGGCTGGTCCTGACCTCGCTGATGGTGAAGCTGCGCTGCGAGAGCTTGGCCGAGCGCGCCAGCATTCCGGCCTTCATCTTCTTCTTCCAGATGCTCTATCCGTTCTCGTGGGTGAACCGGCCGCGGCAGCACGGTCGCGGCCGCCGCCGGCGGCTGCATGCTGGTGCGCGCCGACGCGCTTCGCAAGGCCGGCGGCATCGAGGTCATCCGCGAGCGCCCTGATCGACGACTGCGCCTTGGCGAAGGCGCTCAAGGCGCACGGGCCGATCTGGCTCGGATTGACCGATCGCGTGCACAGCATCCGGCCTTATCCGGAGTTCGCCGACATCCGCCGCATGGTGGCGCGCTCGGCCTATGCGCAGCTGCGCTATTCGCCGCTGCTGCTGCCGGGACCGTGGCGGGCATGGTGCTGACCTATCTGGCGCCGCCGCTGCTGGCGATGTTCGGCAGCGGCGCCGCGCGGGCGATCGGCATCGCCACCTGGCTCGCTGATGGCGATCGCGTTCCAGCCGACGTTGCGGTTCTACCGCGCTCTCGCCGTTGTGGGGCATCGCGCTGCCTGCTATTGCCTTGCTGTACATGCTCTTCACCCTCGATTCCGCCTACCAATATGTGCGAGGACGGGGCGGGAGCTGGAAGGGGCGGGTGCAGGCCAACGTGTCGGGATCCGGGATGATCGACTGCTGCCGAAGTGCGATCGGGCAAGGGGCACCGGGATGAGAACTTTCCCGGTCGCCTCGCGGCTCATCAGTCCGCGCCATCGCGCGCCGATCCTGGCGTTCTACGATTTCGTGCGCACCGCCGACGACATCGCCGATCATCCGACGCTGCCGCCGCCGAGAAGCTCGCGCTTCTCGATCGTCTCGAGGCGACGCTGCTCGGCCGCAACGACGACGAACCGGCGGGTGTCGCGCTGCGCGCGCAGCTCGCCGAGCGCCGCTCTCGCCGCGCCATGCGCAGGACCTGCTGACCGCGTTCCGCATGGACGTGACCAAGCTGCGCTACCGCGACTGGGACGATCTGATCGGCTATTGCACGCTATTCGGCCATGCCGGTCGGACGCTTCGTGCTCGACGTCCATGGCGAGAGCCGCGCGACCTGGCCGGCCAACGACGCGCTGTGCGCGGCGCTGCAGATCATCAATCACCTGCAGGATTGCGGCAAGGATTATCGCGAGCTCGATCGCGTCTACATTCCGCTCGATGCGCTTTGCCGAAGCCGGCGCAACCGTCGACGCGCTCGGCGCCGAGCGCGCCTCGCCGGCGCTGCTGGCCTGCATCCACAAGCTTGCCGCCGCACCGGCGAGACGCTGCTGCGCGACAGCCGCGCCGTTCTCCGCCGCGATCGCGGACACGCGGCTCGCCCTGGAGGTCGCCGTCATCCAGACCTTGCGGAGCGTCTCGCCGCGATGCTGCGCGCGCGCGATCCGCTGAGCGAGCGCGTCCATCTCGGCAAGGCCGGGAGTCGCGGGCCTCGGCCTCGTCGGCCTGATCACGGGGCGCAACCTCGCCGGTCGGCCGCGTGCTTCGCGGCCGCGCCACAAGCCGCAGGATGCCTGAGCGGTGGCGTCGGTCAGATGATCGCCAGACACGGCGGCCGCGCAGCGCGCGTCGGGCAGCTCGTTCTACACCGCGATGCGCATCCTGCCGCGCGCGCAGCGCGAGGCGATGTTCGAGATCTATTCGTTCTGCCGGCAGGTCGACGATATCGCGGATTCGACGCGGCCCGCGCGAGGAGCGCCGCGCGCGCGCTCGACCGCTGGCGCGCCGACATCGACGCGATCTATGCCGGCAAGCGCTGCCGCGCGCTCGCAGGGCTCTGGCGCGCCGGTGCGGCAATTCGGGCTGCGGCGCGAGGATTTCCATGCCGTCATCGACGGCATGGAAATGGACGTGGTCGCGGACATCCGCGCGCCCGACGACGCGACGCTCGATCTCTACTGCGACCGGGTCGCGAGCGCGGTCGGCCGGTTGTCGGTGCGCATCTTCGGCATGGAGGAAGCGGACGGCATCGCGCTCGCGCATCATCTCGGCCGGGCGCTGCAGCTCACCAACATCCTGCGCGACCTCGACGAGGACGCGGCGATCGGGCGGCTCTATCTGCCGGCGGAAGCGTTGCGCGCCGCCGGCATCGCCGCGAACGATCCTGCGGCGGTGCTCTCGCGAGCCCGGCGCTCGCGCAGGTCTGTACGCGGCGTCGTCGAACGCGCGCGCCGCCATTTCGCCGAGGCCGACGCGATCATGGCGCGCAGTCCGCGCCGCGCGGTCCGCGCGCCGCGCATCATGGGCGAGGCCTACACGCTGATCCTCGACCGGCTGACCGCGCGCGGCTGGTCGCCGCCGCGCGACCGGATCCGCATCCCGCGCCCGCGGCTGTTGTGGATCATCGCTGCGCTACGCATTCATCTGATGACGCGCACCGTCCACGTCATCGGCGCCGGGCTCGCCGGGCTTGCCGCCGCGGTGCGGCTCGCCGGGCGCGGCGAGCGACGGTCGTCGTGCACGAGGCCGCCGGCCAGGCCGGCGGACGCTGCCGCTCCTATCACGATCCCGCGCTCGACATGATGATCGACAACGGCAACCATCTGCTGCTGTCGGCCAATCACGCCGCGCTGGCCTTTCTCGCGGCGATCGGCGCGGCCGACAGCCTCGTCGGGCCGCCCGGCGGCCGATTTTGCCTTCGTCGATCTCACGAGCGGCGAGCGCTGGACGCTGCGGATCAATGCGGGCCGCCTGCCGTGGTGGATTTTCGACGCGAACCGCCGCGTGCCGGGCACCGCGCCGCGCGACTATCTGGCGTTCGCGCGGCTGCTGTGGGGCTCCGGCGAGCAGACCATCTGCCAGACGGTGACGTGTGCCGGGCCGCTCTACGAGCGGCTGGCGCGGCCACTGTTCGTTGCGGCGCTCAACACCGAGCCGCAGGAGGCCAGCGCCGCGCTCGCCGGCGCAATCGTCCGCGAGACGCTTGCTGGCCGGCGGCAAGGCCTGCCGGCCGCTGATCGCGCGCGACGGGTTGGGCCCCGCCTTCATCGAGCCGGCGCTGCGCACTCTGGCGACGCACGACGTGCAGGTGCGATTTCGGCAGCCGGTTGCGCGATCTCGATTTCGGCCGGCATCGCGCGTCGCGGCGCTCGATTTCGGCGAGCAGATCACGGCGGTCGGCGGAGGGCGATGCCGTCATCCTCGCGGTGCCGCCGCTGGTGGCGGCGGCGCTCGTCCCGGATCTCGACGGCGCCGACCGAATTCCGCGCCATCGTCAATGCGCATTTCCGGATCGATCCGCCGCCGGGCTTGCGCCGATCATCGGCGTCGTCAACGCGACGATCGAATGGCTGTTCGCGTTTCCCGGCCGGCTGTCGGTGACGATCAGCGCGCCGACCGACTGCTCGACGTGCCGCGCGAGGAACTTGCCGAGACGATCTGGCAGGAGGTCGCGCAAGTCACGGGACTTCCCAACGCGCTGCCGCCGTGGCAGATCGTGCGCGAGCGGCGCGCCACCTTCGCGGCGACGCCCGGCGAGAATGCCCAGCGGCCCGGCGCCGCGACCGCATGGCGCAACCTGTTGCTGGCCGGCGACTGGACGCAGACCGGACTGCCGGCGACGATCGAAGGCGCGATCCGCTCCGGCAACCGCGCCGCCGAACTTGGTGTCGGCGCAACGCGGCTGAATGGATCGTGACGCATGAACAGCGTGCCCGCAGCACCTGCAGACGCCGGCTCCGGACAGGGCGGCGCTCGACCGCAGCATCGCGTCGGCGACCGCGGCGCTGCTCGACCGCCAGCAGCCGGACGGCCACTGGGTGTTCGAGCTCGAGGCCGACGCCACCATCCCGGCCGAATACGTGCTGCTGCGGCACTATCTCGCCGAGCCGGTCGACACCGAGCTCGAGGCCAAGATCGCCGTCTATCTGCGCCGCATCCAGGCCGACAGCACGGCGGCTGGCCGCTGTTCCACGACGGCGCCTTCGACATGAGCGCGAGCGTGAAGGCCTATTTCGCGCTCAAGATGATCGGCGACGATCCCGAGGCCGCACATGGGGCGGGCGCGCGAGGCGATCCGCGCTCCCGGCGGCGCCGCGCGCTCCAACGTGTTCACCAAGCGCTGCTGGCGCTGTTCGGCTTCATTCCCTGGCGCGCGGTGCCGGTGATGCCGGTCGAGATCATGCTGCTGCCGAGGTGGTTTCCGTTCCACCTCGACAAGATTTCGTACTGGAGCCGCACCGTCATCGTGCCGCTGCTGGTGCTGATGGCGCTCAAGCCGAAGGCCAAGAACCCGAAGGGCGTCCGGATCGACGAACTGTTCGTGGAGCCGCCGGCGACGCTCGGCCCGCCCAAGGCGCCGCAGCAGAAGCGCGGCTGGTTCTCGTTCTTCGCCGCGACCGACACGCTGCTGCGCGTCGCCGAGCCGCTACTTTCCGAAGGCGTCCGCGCCAGCGCGCCATCGAGCGCGCCGTGGCCTGGGTCGGCGAGCGGCTCAACGGCGAGGACGGGCTCGGCGCGATCTATCCGGCGATGGCCAACAGCGTGATGATGTTCGACGCGCTCGGCTACCCGGAGGATCATCCGCAGCGGGCGATGGCGCGCCGCTCGGTCGAGAAGCTGCTGGTGGTGCATGACGGACGAGGCCTATTGCCAGCCTTGCGTGTCGCCGATCTGGGACACCGGGCTCGCCTGTCATGCGCTGCTCGAGACCGGCGACGAGCGCGCGCAGGCGCAGGTGCGCAAGGCGCTCGAATGGCTCGTGCCGAAGCAGGTGCTCGACGTGAAGGGCGACTGGGTGGCGCGGCGGCCGGACGTGCGGCCCGGCGGCTGGGCGTTCCAATACGCCAATCCGCACTATCCCGACGTCGACGACACCGCGGTGGTGGCGATGGCGATGGATCGCGCGCAAGGGCTCAGGTCCCGGCAGCGATTATCGCCGCGTCGATCGCGCGCGCCAAGGAATGGATCTTCGGGCTGCAGAGCAAGAACGGCGCCTGGGGCGCGTTCGATGCCGACAACGAATACTACTATCTCAACAACATCCCGTTCGCCGATCACGGCGCGCTGCTCGATCCGCCGACCGAGGACGTCACCGCGCGCTGCGTGTCGATGCTGGCGCAGTTCGGCGACAGCGCGGAGAAGCACTCCCGCGGTCAGCGCGCGATCGACTATCTGCGCCGCACGCAGCTGGCGGACGGCAGCTGGTACGGCCGCTGGGGCATGAACTACATCTACGGCACCTGGTCGGTGCTGTGCGCGCTCAATGCCGCGGGCGTCTCCCATGCGGCGCCCGAAATGCGCAAGGCGGCGGCCTGGCTGTACCGGCATCCAAAACCCGGACGGCGGCTGGGGCGAGGACGGCGCGAGCTACAAGCTCGACTACGACGGCTACGAGCCCGCGCCGAGCACGGCGTCGCAGACCGCCTGGGCGTTGCTCGGCCTGATGGCGGCGGGCGAGGTCGATCATCCGGCCGTGGCGCGCGGCATCGACTATCTCGCGCGAACGCAGGGCGCCGACGGCTTCTGGAACGAGCCGCGCTACACCGCGACCGGTTTCCCGCGCGTGTTCTACCTGCGCTACCACGGCTACTCGAAAGTTCTTCCCGCTGTGGGCGCTGGCGCGCTACCGCAACCTGAAGAGCGGCAACGCCCGCACCGTGACGTTCGGGATGTAGCGGCCGTCGCGCTGCGCAAGACGGAACTTCAGGGTGCGGCGTGATCTGCGAATCCTCGTCTGTCGTTCCGCTTGCGGCGCTCATCTCTGGCTCGCACCGGATGCGCCATCCTGACGCGGCGCTCGCGCCGCACCCTTGATTCATGTCAAAACAGGGTCGCTGTGCTCACCCCAGCGTCGCAATCAATCAGGGAGTCGGATCATGAAAGCCGCAGATGTCATGACTTCGAAGGTGATTACCGTCGGTCCCGACGCCCAGCTCGAGGATGTTGCGCGGACATTGCTGTCCAACCGGATCAGCGGCATGCCGGTCCTCGATGCCGATGGCAAGCTCATTGGCATCGTCAGCGAGGGCGATCTGATGCGCCACGTCGAGAGCGGCACCGAACGACACCGCTCCTGGTGGCTCACGTTACTGATGGGTCGTGACGCGCTGGCGGCGGAATATGTCAAGGAACATGCCCGCAAGGTCTCTGACGTGATGACCCGCGACGTCATTGCGGTAAAGCCGGACACGCCGCTGGGCGACATCGCGACGGTGCTGGAGCGCAACGGCATCAAGCGCGTGCCAGTGGTGCAGGATGGCAAGGTCGTCGGCATCGTCAGCCGAGCCAATCTGTTGCAGGCGCTGGCCAGTTACCGCGCGCCGATCGAAGGCCGAACGCCCGGCGATGCGGCAATTCGCGAGAGCGTGATGGCACGGATCGAACAGCGAACCTTGGAGCCGGCCCGCGCTGATCAACGTGATCGTACAGGACGGCAACGTCGAGCTTTGGGGTATCGTGGAAACGCAAGTCGAGAAGAAGGCCGTTCGCGTCGCCGCCGAGGTCACGCCCGGGGTGCGCGCCGTCAGCGACAACCTGATCGTCAGGCCGATCGAATCGGGGATTTAGGTCGAGGCCGGCGGACCAGCCGCGGCCGCTGGCCGGGCGCTGCGGAGGCGGAGTGCATATATGTCTTCCGCTCAGATGCGCGGCGACGCGGTTGCGACGGCGGCAAGTGCAGAAATAACTTCAGGAAGGTAGCCAAATGTCCAAGCTGAAGATCGATCAGGGCGAATGGGTGGTGGTGTGCGACGGCCGCAAGGCTCTGATCCTCGAGAACATCGGGGATCACATTTCGCCGAACCTGCGAACCGCCGAGACTCGCGAGCATCCCGACGAGTCGACGCATGCGCAGGGAACCGACAGCCCGGGTCGCGTATTTGCCTCGGTCGGTAGCGCCCGCAGCAGCGTCGAGCAGACCGATTGGCATGACCAGGCGGAGCGCGAATTCCTGCACGGATTGGCCGGACGCCTGGATGCCGCGATCAGGAATCGGCGAAACCAAGGCGCTGATTGTGGTTGCGCCGCCGCGCGCACTCGGCGTGCTGCGCCAGGCCTACACCGCCTCGGTGCGCGGCGCCGTGCGCAATGAGGTCGACAAGGACCTGGTGAAGATGCCGGTCTACGAAATCGAGAAGCGGCTGTTCTCGTAGCGAGTGATCCGGCTCTAGACCCGTGCGTCGTTGCGGGCGAGCCGGCTTGATGAGTCGAGGTGGCTGGCCACAAGCCCGCTCCGCTGCCTGTTCTCCCACTAGGCTTCGCGCATTGTCGCTTGAAATGGGGTAAGAACGGCGGGCGCAGCCCGGCTGCGCGGTTCCCGTCGATTTGGAGTTCCGTCGCTATGACACTTCTACGTCTCGCTGTGCTTGCCACCGCACTCGGCGCATTTCCGGCTGCCGCGCAGGAATGGCCGTCCGGCACCGTGCGGGTCATCGTGCCGTATGCGGCCGGCGGCCCAGTCGATGTGCCGGCACGCCTGGTGATCGACCGTCTGACGGCACAGACCAAAGGCACATTCATCCTGGAGAACCGGGCTGGCGCCGGCGGTTCGATCGGTCTGCAATCCGTGGTGCAGTCGCCACCCGACGGCAGCACGTTCCTGTTCACCACCTCGTCGGTGACGATCGTGCCGGAGATTTATCCGAAGCTCGGATTCGATCCGCTTCGCGATCTCACGCTGATTTCACTGGTCACTGAGATAGCGATCACCGTGGCCGTGCGGGGCAACAGTCCGATCCGCGATCTTCGCCGGCCTGATCGCGCACGCCAAGGCCAATCCCGGCAAGTTGACGTTCGCGTCGGGCGGCGTCGGCACCGGCAATCATATGGCGGGCGAATTGCTGAAAAAGATGGCCGGCATCGACATGCTGCATGTGCCGTTCCGCGGCACTGCGCCGGCTCTGACGTCGCTTTACGCCGGCGACATCGATTTGCTGTTCGTCAGCACGATCGAAGCTGTGCCGCACGCGCGCGACGGTCGCATCCGTGTGCTGGGGGTTGGCACGCCGCAGCGCGTGCCGGAACTGCCGGATTCACCGCCGATCGCGGACGTTGTCCCGGGCTACACCGCAACCAACTGGTATGGATTGTTCGGGCCGCGCGGGTTGCCGCCGGCTATCGTCGCCCGCCTCGGAACAGAACTGCCGAAGGTGCGCGACGATCCGACCGTCAAGGAAAGGAGCGCGGTCCTCGGGATGCCAATGCTGCTGACGACCGCCCGAGGTTTTGCGCGCGCGGATCGAGGTAGAGGTGCCGCGCTGGAAGCAGTTGATTTCGTCGATCGGCCTCAAGTTGAACTAGCGGCAGAACGCTCCGCCAGACCAAGTTCCGTCAGGATCGCGACCGCCTCGGCGGGACCGGCGGCGATCCGGCAGCCGGCGGCGGCGAGCGCGGCGAGCTTGGCGGCCGCGCCCTCGCGTGCATTGCCGACGAGCGCGCCGGCATGGCCCATCTTCTTCTCCGCCGGCGCATGGCGGCCGACCACCATGGCGACCACGGGCTTCGGGAATGAGCGGGCGGCGTCCGCGAAGGCGTATTCCTTGTCGCCGCCGATCTCGCCGCAGATACAAGCACGGCTTCGGTCTCGGGATGGTGCGCCAGCGCGGCGAGGTATTCGTGCGGATTGCGTCCGATCACCGCATCGCCGCCGATATGGGCGACCAGCGTCTGTCCGATCCCGGCGAGCGTGAGTTGCCGCACCATCGCGAGCGCCAGCGTGCCGCTGCGCACGATCATGGCGACACGGCCGGGCCGGCAGAAGCTCGGCGCGATCGATCCGATCAGGCCGCGGCCCGGCACGTAGATGCCGAGCGTGTTCGGGCCGACCAGCCACGATCCGGCGGCGCGCGCCCGGGCGGCCCCCTCGATCGCGTCGTGCACCGGCACGTATTCGGCCACCGCCACGATGGTGCGAATGCGCGCGGCGGCGCATTCGGCGATGGCGTCGCGCACGCCTTCCGCCGGGGTGTAGAGCATCGCCACGTTGGGCAGTTCGGGCAGGTCGGCGACTCGGTCGTAGAGCGGCAATGCCGTCCATGGTCTCGCCGCCGCGTCCGAGCGCAACTCCGGCGACGACCGGCGTGCCGGCGCTGATCAGGCCGGCGACCTGGTTGCGGGCATAGCGGCCGGTCGGGTTGATCACCGCGACGCGCCAGGGCTCGGCGTCGAGAAACGGCAGGCGCTCGGGCCCCGGCATGCTAGTGTCTCCTCGAGAAGGGTGCGCGCCGGACGGCGGCAGGGGAACGGGCATTATGCGTCTAGCCGAGATCGACGGAAAAGCCCTGTTGCGGCGGCATGGTCTTGCGGTGCCGCGCGGCATGTTGCTGCGCGAAGGCGATCCGGCGCCGGTCGAGGTCGCGCACTGGGCGGGACACGTGCTCAAGGCTCAGGTGCTGGAAGGTGGCCGCGGCAAGCGCGGGCTGGTGCAGCGGCTCGCCGCGTTTTCGGCGCTGGAGGAGACGCGGCAGCGCATCGTCAACGACCTAGTCGTCGGCGATGCGCCGATCCTGCTCGAAGAGGCGGTGGCGATCGCGCAGGAAATCTATCTCGCGGTCCGCGTGGACGGCACGCAGCAATGTCTTGAACTCCTGGTTGCGCCGCAGGGCGGCGAGGATGTCGAGCGGGCAGGGGCCCTGACCCGGATTCCGCTCGACCCTCTGACGCCGATCACGCCGGCGCGCTCTATCCGGCGCTGCGGACGGTGTTTCCGCCCGACGTCGCCTCCCGGCTTGCCCGTTATGCGGCGCGGCTGCCGGAGATCGCGCGGCGCGAGGACCTGGATCTGCTGGAGATCAATCCGCTGGCGCTGACCGCCGACGGCCGGTTTATCGCCTGCGACGCCAAGGTCATCCGCGACGACAGCGCGGACGACCGCCACGACAGGGCCGAGTTTCCGCTGAGCCGTGCGCTCGAAGCGCGCGCCATGACGGAGCTCGAACGCGAGGCGCACGATCTCGGTTTCCAACTGGTCGAGATGGATGGCGACGTGGCGCTCGTCACCTCGGGGGCTGGCCTCGGCATGATGATGATCGACCTTCTGGCCGATCACGGTCTGACCGCCGCCTGCTTCATGGACAACCTGCGCGGGGCGCCCGGACGAGACCATGACGGAGCGGCTGCATATCGCGCGCGCCATCGCGCGGCGGCCGCAAGTGAAGGGGATCGTGTTCCAGACCGTGCTGTCGTCGCGCTCGCTGGCGGAGCGGGTCGAGGCCCTGCTCGCCTGGCTGGCGGCGGAGCCGCTGCCGAAGCCGCTGTTCGTCGGCATCGCGGCCGGCCATGCGGCCGCCCGCAAGATGAGCGCCGAGGCGGCGGTCGCGAAACTCGCCGAGGCCGGCGTTTCCGCCTTCACCGATCCGGTGGCGCTGGCGCGCGCGGCGGCCGAGGCTTTGGGGGCGCAGCCGCGCACAGCCGCAGGTCTTTCGCCCCTTGCGGCGCAGGCGCCGGCAGGGTAGCGCCCCGCGCGCACGCGATCTGCGATCGTTCCGTTCCAACCCCGGCAAACAAGGGAAATGCCAGATGCCCAAGGTCGACTGGATCATTGAAGAACTCGTCACCGCCAACCGCATCCTCGCGCGCGAGAACATCGTCAATTCCTTCGGCCATATCAGCTCCCGCCATCCCGACAATCCGCAGCACTACCTGCTGTCGCGCGCGCGCGCGCCCGATTGCATCGAAGCGGCCGACATCATGGAGTTCACGCTCGACGGCACGCCGGTCGACGCGCAGGGTCGCGTGCCCTATCTCGAGCGCTTCATCCACGGCGCGCTCTACGAGGCGCGGCCCGAGGTGATGTCGGTCGTACACCACCACAGCGAAAGCGTGATCCCGTTCGGCGCGACCGGCAATGAAGATCAAGCCGATCTTCCACATGGGCGCCTCGATCGGCCACGAGGTCCCGGTCTGGGATTCGCACGACCATTTCGGCGACACGTCGCTGCTGGTGACGAACATGGCGATGGGCCGCGACCTCGCAAAGTCCATGGCGACCAGCCCAACCGCGCTGATGCGCGGCCACGGTGCCACGGTGGTGGGCCGCAACGTCCGCCATGCGGTCTATGTCTCGGTCTATCTCGAGGTGAACGCGCGGCTGCAGAAGGAGGCCATGGCGATGGGTGAGCGTCAAGTTTCTCACTCCCGGGGAGGTCGACAAGGTTGCGCAGCGCACCGGGCCGTACGGCATCAACCGGGCGTGGGAGAACTGGTGCCGCCGTGCTGGGCGCGAGATGCAGCCGGAGCAGGCCTAACCGCCTGCCAGCGCTAGCGGCCTGCCAGCGACAATTTCGCCGCCCCGGCGGTTGTGCCGCCACCGGGCGAGGTATGCTATAGGCGATCCATCCAAGTGGACCGGCCGTGCGGCAAGTGGTGCCGCGCAGGCAGGTGGGCCGGAATGAGGGGGCGGAACAGCATTATGGCTGCAGTGACGGTACCGTCGGAACGCGTCGACGCGAGCTGCGGCGAAGGCCGCCAAGGCGGCTCCCATCCTGGTGGTCGAGGATATCGTCAAGCGGTTCGAGACGCCCGACGGCGTGCTCACCGCGATCGACCACGTCTCGCTCGACGTCATGCCGGGCGAGTTCCTGGGGGTGATCGGTCCCTCCGGCTGCGGCAAATCGACCCTGTTCAACGTCATCGGCGGCCTGCTCGACGGCTACGAGGGCACGCGTCAAGGTCGCGGGCGAGCGGGTGCACGGGCCGCACGCATCGATCGGCATGATCTTCCAGGAGGAGTCGACCTTCCCCTGGCGCACCGTGATCGACAACGTCGCGTTCCCGCTGGAAGTCGCCGGCATGCCGAAGTCGGAGCGTTACGATCGCGCCCGGCATTTCGTCGGACTGGTCGGACTCGACGGCTTCGAGCGGCGCTATCCGGCGGAGCTGTCCGGCGGCATGCGGCAGCGGGTGTCGATGGCGCGCACGCTCGCCGCGCGAGCCGAAGATCCTGCTGATGGACGAGCCGTTCGCTTCGCTCGACGAGCAGACCCGGCTGCTGCTGGGCGACAAGGTCCTGCAGATCCAGCAGCAGCTCCAGCAGACGACCCTGCTGATCACCCACAACATCACCGAGGCGGTGCAACTCTCCGACCGCATCCTGGTGATGACCTACCGGCCCGGCCGGACCAAGCGGATGGTCGAGATCAAGCTGCCGCGGCCGCGCACCTCCGAGATCGTGTCGAGCGAGGCGTTCGGCCGCTACGTCGCGCAAATCTGGTCCGATCTGCGCGAGGAAGCGACCAAGGGGCTGCGCGACGAGGAGACGGCAGAAGCTGCGCGAGGGCGAGAAGCGATGAGCACCGCGGTCGCCGCGCTGACGAAGAATCGCTATGTGCCGGCCGCGCTCGGCGTCGCTCTCGCTCGGTGGTCGCGCTGCTGCTCGTCGAGCTGCTCATCCGCGTCGACGTCATCAATCGTTTCATCGTGCCGATGCCCTCCGACATCATCGCCGCCTTTCCGCGCGTGATCGTCGAGGAGGATGTGCTCAGCCGCTTCCTGCTGACCGCCGGCGAGGCATTCTCGGCCTGCATCCTGGTCACGTTCTTCGGCGTTGCGGGCGGCGTGCTGCTCTACCGCTATCACATGCTGCGGCAGGCGACCGAAACCTGGGTGGCGGCGGTCGCGGCCGCGCCGCTGGTGCTGATGTATCCGCTCTATCTGGTGATCTTCGGGCGCAGCGCGCTCACCATCGTGATGATGGGGTTCACGGCGGGACTGGCGCCGATCATTCTCAAGACGCTGGAAGGGCTGTCCGGCACGCGGCGGGTGCTGATCAATGTGGGCAAGAGCTTCAACCTGACGCCCTCCCAGCAATTCTGGAAGATCATGTTCCCGGCGGCGCTGCCGACGATCTTCGTCGGCCTGCGGCTCGGGCTGATCTTCTCGCTGATCAACATCGTCGGGGTCGAGTTCCTGATCAATTTCGGTGGGCTCGGGCAGCTTATCAACGAGCTCGCCGAGCGCTACGATCTGCCGGGGACCTACGCGGCGATTTGCTTCGTGATCCTGATCAGCGTATGCGTGTTCGTCCTGATGGAAAGGCTGGAGCGATGGCTGAGACCGGTCGACTGACGCTTGCCGCGCATCGAAGCCGTTGCTGGAGCCAGATCGAGCAGGTGACGCGGCTGCGCATCGCGATCATCGTGGCGGTGCGTGGTGATCTGGGAACTCGTCTCGGTGTCGGGCTGCTCTACCGCGACGTCGTGCCGTCGCTGGTCAACATCGGCAAGGCGCTCTACATCACGCTGGCCGATCCGACCTTCTACTTCCACCTCTACACGACGTTCTACGAGATCGGCATCGCGATGGTGATCGGCGGCCTCGCCGGGCTGGCGGTCGGCATCGTGCTCGGCGGCTCGAAGTTCATGTCGCGCGCCTACGAGGCCTATCTCTACTATCTCGGCCCGTGCCCGAAGATCATCTTCTTCCCGATCATGATCATGTGGTTCGGCGTCGGGCCCGGCTCCAAGGTGGCGATGGGCGCGATCTCCTGCTTCTTTCCGGTCGCGCTCAACGTCGCCGGCGGCATGCGCGAGATCGACAAGGTGCTGATCCGAGTCGGCAAGAGCTTCCGCGCTCAACACCTGGCAGATGGTGACCAAGATTTATCTGCCGGCGATGCGGCACCCGGTGATCAACGGCGTGCGCCTCGGGCTCGGCGTGGCGCTGATCGGCACGCTGCTGGCCGAAACCAAGCTCTCCAACCGCGGCATCGGTTTCCTGGTGATCCAGGCCTACAGCATCTTCAATATGCCGCAGATGTACGCGCTCTGATCATCCTGTTCGTGATCGCGATCGGGGCCAACGAGATGATCGGACGGGTCGGCGGGCTCGCCAACATCCGGCGGTCCTGACAAGCCGGCGCCGCGCGCGCCGGGAAGGTGTCCCATGTCTGCAGTCGCATCTGCGGCTTCCGTCGAGCCGCAGCAGCTCCGTTTGCCGGTGCATCGCGATCCGTACTACGGCGGCGCCTGGCAAGAACCGAAATCCGCGCGCTACGTCGACACCATCAGCCCGGGAACCGGTGAGTCGCTCGGCCAGGTGGTCGACGGCTCGGCGGCCGACGCCGAAGCCGCCATCGCCGCCGCCAAGGCCGCGTTCCGGGAGTGGCGGCGCGTGCCGCCGCTCGAACGCGCCAAGATGCTGCGCAAGATCGCCGACGTGCTGCGGCAGAACGGCGACGAACTCGCGATGATCGACGCCGCCGACTGCGGCAATCCCTACGCCGAGATGGTGCGCGACGCGCAGGCGGGCGCGGCGCAGCTCGATTTCTATGCCGGGCTCGTCACCGAGATGAAGGGCGCCTCGATCCCGATGGGGCCGGACGCGGTGAACTTCTCGGTGCGCGAACCGTTCGGCGTTGTCGGCCGCATCATCCCGTTCAACCATCCGTTCATGTTCGCTGCCGGAAAATCGGCGGCGCCGCTCGCGGCCGGCAACACCGTCGTGGTGAAGCCGCCCGAGCAGGCGCCGCTATCGTCGCTGCGGCTCGCCGAACTGATCGACGGCATCCTGCCGCCGGGCGTGTGGAACCTGGTGCCCGGCGGCAAGGAGGTCGGGCAGGTCCTGGCGTCGCATCCCGATGTCGCGAAAGTCGCGCTGATCGGCAGCGTGCCGACCGGCCGCGCGGTCATGAAGGCCGCCGCCGACACGCTCAAGCCCGTCCTCCTGGAACTCGGCGGCAAGAACGCCCTCATCGCCTATCCGGACGCCGATCTCGAAGCCGTTTCGGCTGCGATCGTCGACGGCATGAACTTCACCTGGTGCGGGCAGTCCTGCGGCTCGACCAGCCGCGCCTTCGTGCACGAGCGCATCTACGACCAGGTGCTGGCACGGGTGCGCCAGTCGATCAAACGCTACAAGCCCGGCCTCCCGACCGACCCGAAGACCACCATGGGGGCGATCGTGAGCAAGGCGCAGTACGAGCGCGTGCTGGGCTACATCGAGGCCGGCATCCAGGACGGCGCCCGCCTCATTGCCGGCGGCAAGCGTCCGGCCGATCCGCAGCTTGCCAATGGTTTCTATGTCGAGCCGACGGTGTTCGCCGATGTCGGCATGGATATGCGGATCGCCCGGGAGGAAATCTTCGGACCCGTTCTGTCGATCTTCCGATGGAAGCACGAAAGCGCCATGCTGGAGCAGGTCAACGCGGTCGAGTACGGCCTGACCTGCGCGATCTGGACCAACGATCTCGTCACCGCTCACCGGGTGGCGGCCGAGGTCGAAGCCGGCTTCGTCTGGATCAACGATGTCTCCAAGCACTTCCTCGGCGCGCCGTTCGGCGGCTACAAGCAGTCCGGCATCGGCCGCGAGGAGAGCATCGAGGAACTGTTGAGCTTCACGCGGGAAAAGAACATCCACGTAAATCTGAAGAAGCGCGGCGGGTAGTAGGTCGGTAGCGCGCGCAATTTCTCCGCTTGTCACCCCGGGCTCGATCCGGGGTCCATCTCCTTACGAAAGAAAGATGGATTGCCGGGTCATCAGGGCGTCTACGCCCGTCTTCGACGGACTATGCCCGGCAATGACAGCGGAATGCGTTTCGTTGATTGTGCGCTACACCCGGGCCATCGCGCGAACCTCGCGCGGGAACAGGTCGTCGACCGTCATGCGCCGGTGCGTGACGCCCTGGTCGTGGCTGAACCGGCAGAACGCCTCGATCGTCGTCCGGTTCGGCTCGACGCCGTAGGGATAAGGGTCGGGGCCGTAAGCCTGGGCGATCTCGTCGGCCATCGCGGCCGCCCATGGCAGTGGAATGCGGGCGCAGGTGAAGTCGTGCAGCCGCGCGGCGCAGCGGTTCTTGGCTTCGTCGAACATCTTGGTGAGATTCATCGCGATCCACGGCTGCTGCTCGAACGCGGCGCGCCGCATGGTCATCAGGTGCATGATCGGGAAGATGCCGGTCTTCTTGAAGTAGCGCTCTTCCTCGGCGCGATAGTCCGGAAACAGCCGCACGACGCTTCCGTCCGGTGCGAATGCATTCGGCGCGCGGGCGGAGATCACCGCGTCGACCTCGCCGCTCGCCAGCATGGCGTTAAGGCTCGACTCCGGCCGGGACTCGTAGTGCATCCCAGGCGGCAGGTTGAGCGTCACCTTTTCCATCCGGCCGGGTTCGTTGACGCCGGCCTGCAGCCAGCGGATTTTGGTGAGATCGACGCCGTACTCCTCGGCCAGGAAGCCGCGCACGTAGATGCCGGCAGTCTGCGCCCATTCGGGTATCCCGACGGTGCGGCCTTCCAAGTCCTTCGCGGTCCGGATGCCGCGGTCGGCGCGCACATAGATCGCCGAATGGCGGTGCACGCGCGAGGGGAACACCGGGATCGCCACCATGCCGGCTGCGCCCTGCGATGTGAGCGAGATGTACTTGCCGAACGACAGTTCGGAGACGTCCCATTCCAGCGACCGCGTGAAGCGGAACGTAATCTCCTCGATCGACGGGAACACCAGCGTGGTCAGCGCGATGCCGTCGGCCCGCACGATGCCCTGCGCGATCTCGCGCACGTGCTCGTAGTCGGAGATCGCGAGCGTGAGGTGCACGAGCGCAGTGCCGCCACTGGTGACGATCTGCGGGCTGCGCAAGTCGGTCGGGTGGTTGGCAGCGGTTTCGTTGGCGGGTACGCCGGGCGCAGTCATGGCATCGCGTTATTTCGACGCCGAGAAATGCGCAAGGGCGACGAGGTCGGCGTCCGAAAGGCCGGCGACGGAGCCGCTCATGATCGTGTCCGCACTCGGGCGGGTGCCGTCACGAAACTCCTTCAGCGATTTGGTCAGGTAGTCGATGCGCTGTTTCGCGATGCGCGGGATCTGATCCTGACCCGCAAGATTCGCCCCGTGGCAGGACACGCAGCGCTTCTGCTCGGCAAGCTCGGCGCCGCGCACGACCAGGGCCGGGTCGATCGCTTCGTCGCTCGGCTTGGGCGCGAGCGCGGCATAGTGCTTTGACAGCGCGTCGAGGTCCTCGTCCTTGAGGTCCTTGACGAGCGGCGCCATCAGCCTCGATCTTGCGCACGCCCTCGCGCATCAGGAACAGCTGATTGAGAATGAAGAACGCCGGCTGTCCGGCGAGCGAAGGCGTGTTTTCCAATTTCGAATTGCCGTCCTCGCCGTGGCAGGCGCCGCAGAGCTGAATGCGCTCGGCGATTGACATTCCCTGCGCGAGCGCGCCGCCGGCGCACAGCACAGCGGCCGCCAGCCCGAAGGCCAGCGGCCGCAACCATGCGAGGGACTCGGCCGGTCAAGCTACTTCTTCTTCCCGGCTTGCGGAGCGCTGTACGAGATGCGGTAGGTCGCTCCGTTCTGTTCGTCGGATACCAGCAGCGAGCCGTCCGCCATCTGCAGGACGTAGGTCGGCCGGCCGTAGAACTCGTTCTTCGCCTCGTCGAGGAGCCCGGTCAGGAACGGCTCGATCTTGGCCGTCCCGTCCGGCTGGTTCTGGCGACCGACACGTCGTAGCCGAACTTCTTCTCCCGGTTCCACGAGCCGCGGCGCGCGACGAAGGCAACGTCCTTGTAGGCCGCGCGGGAACATCTTGCCGGTGTAGAACTTGATGCCGAGCGCACCGGCGTGCGGTCCGAGGAGTGGCCGCCGGCATCACCACGCCGGCGCACGGATTGGGCATCTTGATGTCCGGGTCGGCGACGCCGTTGGCGTGGCAGTACGGGAAGCCGTAGTTGGCGCCTTCCTGGCCCTTGGCAATGCGGTTGAGCTCGTCCTCCGGGCCGTCGTTGCCGGCCCAGTCGCGGCCGTTGTCGGTGAACCACAGCTCTTTCGTCACCGGATGCCAGTCGAAGCCGACCGTGTTGCGCACGCCGCGCGCCACGATCTCCATGCCGGTGCCGTCGAGCGTTGTAGCGGCGGATCTGGCCGTGGATGCCGGGATTGATCTCGCAGATGTTGCAGTTGGCGCCGACCTGCACGTAGATCTTGCCGTCGGGCCCGAACGCGACGTATTTCCAGTTGTGATGGATCGTGTCGGGCAGATTGTACTGCGTCGGTCAGGTCGACCGGCTCGCCGGGATTGTCGAGCTTGTCCTCGATGTTGTCGTAGCGCAGCACCTTGTTGATGGCGAACACGTAGAGCGAGCCGTCCTTGAAGGCGAGCCCGTTGGGCTGCGTCAGGCCGGACAGCAGTGTCTTGACCTCGCGCTTGCCGTCCTTGTCGGTGATGGCATAGACGCGGCCGATCAGGCGCGTGCCCATGAACATCGTGCCCTTGTCGCCCATCACCATGGTGCGCGCGCCGGGATGTCCGCTCGACCAGACCTCGGCCTTGAAGCCGGCCGGCAGCTTGATCTTGTCGAGCGGGCAGTTTGTCCGAGCGCGGTCGCGGTCGGCGGCGTCGGATGCGGCCTGAGATTGGTGTCCTGCTTGCTTGCGGCCGGTTTGGTCTTGTCGAGCGGACTGAAGCCGGGTCGGCGCCTGTGCGATGGCCGGGCCGGCGCGCGATCAAGAGACCGAGGACGCCGGCAAGCAGCGCCGTGCGATACGACGAGAGACGATGGTCATTCATTCCTCCCTGTTCTGGAAGCTAGTCGTGAAACGGGACGTGCGTTCACTCCCGCGGCTGGTTGGATCAGCTTCCTTGGGGCACAGTTTCCAATACGCGCCACGCGAGTGCAACCGGGAATCGCTGCTTCTGAAGGCCTCCGGCAGTGCGGCTACATGCGGCGGTAGGCATACGGGCGCTTCGGTCTGGACCGCCGCGATCTCCGCCACCCGTGCATGGGTCGGGGGCGAGATGGCAGACCGGGTCGGTCGCCGCAGCGTCGCCGGTCAGCGCGAAGGCCTGGCAGCGGCAGCCGCCGAAGTCCTGCTCGCGCTTCGGACAGCTTGCGCACGGCTCCTTCATCCAGGCGGTGCCGCGGAAGGCGTTGAAGGCGGGAGAATTCGCCCAGATGTCGGCGAGCGAATGCTCGCGGACGTTCCAGAATTCGAGTCCGGGAATCGATTCGGCGGCATGGCAGGGCAGCACCTTGCCGGACGGCGTGATGTTCGAGCGAGCGGCGGCCCCAGCCGCCGAGGCAGGGCTTCGGCAGCCGTGCGTAATAGTCCGGCACCACCGCGTCGATGACGATCCGCCCGTGGTGCCGCGTGCGCAACTCCTCGACCGCGGCGGCGGCGCGCATCACCTGCTCGCGCGTCGGCATCAGCATCGCGCGGTTCTTCAGCGCCCAGCCGTAATACTGCACGTGGGCGATTTCGACCCGGCTCGCGCCGAGCGCCAGCGCCAGGTCGACCATGTCGGCGATGCGCTCGATGTTGGCGCGGTGCATGACGGCGTTGACGGTGAGCGGCAGGTTGCGCCGCACCACCTCGGCGGCGAACGCGCGCTTGCGGGCGAACGCGCCGTCGTAGCCGGCGATGTGGTCGGCGGATGTCTCGACGCTGTCCTGGATCGAGACCTGCACGTGGTCGAGGCCGGCGTCGTACAGCAGGCCCAGCGTCTTGTCGGTGATGCCGACCGCCGACGTGATCAGGTTGGTGTAGAGGCCGGCGTCATGAGCCGCCCTGGTGATCTCGACGAGGTCGCGGCGCGCGCCGGGCTCGCCGCCCGACAGGTGGACCTGCAGCACGCCGAGCGCCGCCGCCTCGTGGAACACGCGCGCCCAGGTCGCGGTGTCGAGCTCGCCGGTGCGCGGATCGAGCGCGAGCGGATTGGAGCAATACGGGCAGCCGAGCGGACAACGGTGCGTCAGCTCGGCCAGCAGGCCAAGCGGCTTGTAGAGCGGTAAAGCTTCATTCCCGGCCACGTCTGACGTCTTTCGCTTGCATCATGGCCGGGCATCGCCCGTCGAAGATAGGCGCAAACGCCCTGGTGTCCCGGCCATCCACGTCTTGATGTCTCGCAATGTAAAGACGCGGAGGCCCGGCACAAGGCCGGGGATGACGATGAAAGCTCACAGTTCCAACAGCCGCTTGTCGGCGAGGCCGCGCAGCAGCGCCGTTACATCGGCCTGAATGCGCTCGCGCGGCGCGTTGAAGGTCTTTGCCAGGTCGTCGATGATTTCGCCGAACGTCGCCTCGCCGGTGCAACGCTTGACGATCTCGACGGCAATGGCGTCCGGCCTTGAACACCCGTTCGGGCGCCAGCAGTACCCAGCCGCCCTGCGCCTCGCTGTGCGTGAGCCGCACGCCGCGCGGCAGCCGCGGCTTGGAGTCCGGGGAGATCTGTCCGTCGTCCGTCACAGAAATTCGTCCTCCGTGCCCACCGGCGCAGAACTATTTGTTCATCGTCGCGCGCAGTTTCATCCAAGCCGCGATCCCGGCATGGGCGGATTTTTCGTCGATGCCTTCCGGCAGGCCGGCGACGCCGACGCCGCCGACCAGTTGACCGCCGATTGCGAGCGGCAGCCCGCCGCCGACAAGGTAGATGCCCGGATACATGTTCATGATCCCAAAGAAGCGGTCGGGCCGCGTCTTGTGGAGCGCGGCAAGCTCGTCGGTGGTCTGCCGGTAGAGCGCCGCGGCGAACGCCTTGCCTTTGGCGAAGCGGATGTTCTGCAGGGCCGCGCCGTCCATGCGGTCGGCCGACACGACATTGCCGGCAGCATCCACCACCGCCACCGCCATGCTCAGCTTTGCGTCGCGCGCGTAGGCGATGGCGCCGTCGATGAGCGCGCGCGCTTCGGCAAGCGAAATCGAGGGCGGCGGGAGATCGGGCCGTGACATGGACACTCCGGTTCGTTCGATCGATCTGCTGTTGCTGCCGTGAGCGCCGAGGCCCGGCCTCTCACCTTCAGATTAGCACACTATCGGGGCTTGCGGATTTCGACCCTACTCCTTCGGCACGAAGGCGCCGGGCGAAACGTGCTTGGGCGCGACGTAGGCATGATGCAGCGCATCGAGCATCGACCACAGCACGTCGCACTTGAATTCCAGCGCCTTCAGCACCGCCTGCTGCTGCTCGGGAGTCTTGGCGTTGCGCTTGACGTAGTCGAGGGCGAAATCCGAGTCGCGCTGCGCCTGCGGCGGACGCTTGGAGAAATAGGCGAGCGTTTCGGAACTGACGAAATCGTAGTTCTTGAGCATTCCCTCGACGCGTTCGCCGATGATCTGCGGCGAGAACAGTTCGGTCAGGGAGGATGCGACCGCCTCGAGCAAGGTCTTCTCGCGCACGAAATGCACGTAGGCTTCGACCGCGAAGCGCGTGCCGGGCAGGATGCCCGGCGAGCGAGGTGACATAGTCGCGATCGAGGCCGAGCCCGTCGGTCAGCTTGAGCCAGCGCGCGATGCCGCCGTCGCCGGCGGCCTCGCCGTCGTGGTCGACGAGGCGGCTGCGCCATTCCCGGCGCAGGTCGGAATCGTCGCAGCGCGCGATCAGGCTCGCGTCCTTCACCGGGATCATCGCCTGGTAGTAATAGCGGTTGAGCGCCCAGGCCTGGACCTGGCCCTTCGTGCATTTGCCGCCGTGCAGCAGCGCGTGGAACGGATGCAGCCGGTGATAGCGCCGCGCGCCGATATCCTTGAGGCCGGCTTCGAGCTCCTGCGGCGTCATGAGTTTCATGGTGTGCCTCCTTGCGCCTCGCGACGCTGTCTCGGAGCAACTCTCGCGGCATCGAATCCGATCGGGATCAAAGCACGATTTCCATCCCGTCCTCGGCGACCTGCCAGCCTGCGCGCTCGACGGCGGCGCGCTCGGGCGAACCGTCGACCAGAATCGGATTGGTGTTGTTGATGTGCAGGAAGATGCGCCGGGCCGAGAGCTCCGCCAGCGCCGCAAGCGTGCCATCGTCGCCGTCGATCGGCATGTGCCCCATGCGGCGGCCGGTCTTCACGCCGGTCCCGCTCGCGATCATCTCGTCGTCGCGATAAAGCGTGCCGTCGAAGAACACCACGTCGGCGCGCGTCATGCGCACGCGCATCGCGGCGGTCACGGCGGCGGCGCCCGGAATGAAGACGATGCGGGCGCCGGCGGCGGAAAGCTCGACGCCGACATTGGCGGCCGTCTCGCTCGCGGTATCGGGATTCTCGCCCTCGAGGTAGAGCGGCGCCTTGCCGGGAACAATGAACAGCTCGGCCTGCAGACCGCCCGGCAGGGCGACCGATTCGCCCGGCACCAGTGCCCGCCGCGTCACCACGTCGGACGCGAGCGCGTCGAACAGGGTATTGCCGGCGAGCGCCGCCAGCGTGGTCGCGGTCGCGCAGATCGTGAACGGCTCGCGCTCGCGCATGCTGAGCAGGCCCGTCACCTGGTCGATTTCAGCGCCGGTCAGAACCACCGCCTTGATCGGGCTGCCGCGCGTCCCGGCGCGCGGATGCAGCGCCGGGCGAACGCTCCAGTTGCTGGCGCAGGTCAGGAGAGGCGTTGATCAGGACCCAGTTTTCGCCATCGGCGGAGACCGCGAGGCTCGCCTGGGTGCGCGAACGCACGCGCGCGTCGCCGGCCCATGCCAGGCGACACACGGCGCAACGGCAATTCCACTGAGGAAAACCACCGCCCGCCGCCGAGCCGAGCACGATGGCGGTCAGGCGTCCCATTCAGGACAGCGCAGATGCGCGCTGGAATCAGAACTCGGCCGGCAGGTAGCCGTTGATCTCGAGACCGAGGCAGATTTCGACGAGGGTCGGAGTGGTCCAGGCCATGGTCGTTTCCCTAGATTTCGTATTGATGGCTGGCAGAGTAATTCAGTCCGGACCGGGTCTGCAAGGGAGACGCCGGACGTCCGAGGCCCTGGGGACGCCGTGCGGCGCCGCATCGGCCGTGCAAAAAGAAACCGGACCCTTGCGGGTCCGGCTGCAGTTTATCGGCGCGGGGCCGACAATCACCTTCCAGAGGGGAACAGCTGTCAGCTTGACGATTGCAATCTGGGAGGATGGGCAACCGGCTGCCGACAGTGTGTGCAGTATGCCGCCAGCTTCGCTCGAGACAACGCGGAGGGTCGCATGTCAGCCATGCGGGGGTCGCAGCGGCATGGGAGTCGCGACGCGCAAGTTCGTGCGCACGGGCACTCTGTCAGAAGTGCCAGCGCTGCGCCTTCGCCACCAGGAAATCGCGGAAGACCTGCACGCGCGCGACCGACTTCAGTTCCTCCGGATAGACGAAGAATGCATCCAGCGCGATCGAGTCGGATTCGCCGAACAGCTGCACCAGCGCCGCCGTTCTCCTCCACCAGATAGTCCGGCAGCATGGCGACGCCGATGCCGCGCTGGCACGCCCGCAGCACGCCCAGCACGGTGTTGATGGTGAGCGTCGGATGCGCGCGGTCCCTTGCCGTTGCGGTCGACCTCGATCAGCCAGCGCCGGTTCTCGAAATGATTGGGGACTATCGATGCCGCCCAGCATCAGCAGCCGATGATTGTCGAGCTCGTCGAGCGTCTTCGGCGTGCCGAACCGTTTGAGATAGTCCGGCGAGGCGTAGGCATGGAAGCGCACCGAGAACAGCTTGCGCTGGATCAGGTCGGGTTGCGTCGGCTGGCGCAGCCTGATCGCCACGTCGGCCTCGCGCATGGCGAGGTCGAGCTCCTCGTCGGTGGTGATCAGCGTGATGTGGATGTCGGGGTAGAGGTCGATGAACTCGCCGAGCCGCGGGGTCAGCCAGTGCACGCCGATGCCGGGCGTGGTCTGCACCTTGAGTTCGCCGTTCGGCCGCTCCTTGCTGTCGGTCAGCTTGGCGCGCGCGGCTTCGAGCTTCATGAAGACGTCATGCGCCGTGTGGTGCAGAAGCTCGCCCTGCTCGGTGAGGATGAGGCCGCGGGCGTGACGGTGGAACAGCGAGACGCCGAGCTCCTGCTCGAGCGCCGAGACCTGCCGCGAGACTGCGGATTGCGAGAGTCCGAGCTGTTCGCCGGCATGAGTGAAGCTGCCGGCTTGGGCGGCAGCATGGAAAACCTTAAGCTTATCCCAGTCCATATCGGTCCTGACAATACGAGCAAAACGCGTTCAAAACTGCGGTCGATCGCCGCCCTCGCAACCAGCGTTGCTTGTACGCATCACTCCGCGGCGACGCGGTTTTCCGCGTGGGCCGCGAGGAAATGGCCGGCTTCCAGCGCCGCCATGCAGCCCTGGCCGGCGGCCGTCACGGCTTGGCGGTAGACGTCGTCGGTGACGTCGCCGGCGGCGAACACGCCGGCCACCGACGTCGCGGTCGAATGCGGTGCGGTCTTGATGTAGCCCCCGCCTTTCATTTCCACTTGCCCCGCGACCAGTTCGGATGCCGGGTTGTGGCCGATGGCGATGAACACGCCGTCGACGGCGTGCTCGCTGATCGCGTTGGTCTTGAGATTGCGCAGCCGGACCGAGCGCACCTTGAGCGGGTTGTCGCTGCCGAGCACGTCCTCCAGAACGCTGTCCCAGATCACCGAGACCTTCGGATTCTTGAACAGCCGGTCCTGCAGGATCCTCTCCGCGCGGAATTGATCGCGGCGGTGCACGACGGTGACCTTGGAGGCGAAGTTGGTAAGGAACAGCGCCTCTTCGACCGCGGTGTTGCCGCCGCCGATCACGATCACTTCTTTGCCGCGGTAGAAGAAGCCGTCGCAGGTCGCGCAGGCGGACACGCCATAGCCCTTGAACTTCTGTTCGGACGGCAGATCGAGCCAGCGCGCCTGTGCGCCGGTGGCGAGGATCAATGTCTCGGTCAGGTAGCGCGCGCCGGAGTCGCATTCGAGCAGAAACGGCCGACGCGACAGATCGGCCTTGCTCACGTGGTCGGAGACGATTCGCGTCCCGACATGCTCGGCCTGCTTTTGCATCTGCTCCATCAGCCACGGGCCCTGGATCACGTCCGCGAAGCCCGGATAATTCTCGACGTCGGTCGTGATCGTGAGCTGGCCGCCCGGCTGGATGCCCTGGATGAGGATCGGTTCCAGCATGGCGCGGGCCGCATAGATGGCGGCCGTGTAGCCGGCCGGTCCGGAACCGATGATGACGACCTTGGCGTGGGTGGTCTTACCCATGTGTGGACCGACCTGTGTGGCTGGGAAGCGCCGCCCTAGGACGCTTCCGGCTCAATTTAAGGCATTTGGCCAGCTATGCAAGATATGCAGATCAGGATGCCACAGGCTTATGCACCCCTGCCGGTAGGTAATGAGCCACCGGCGGGATGCCCTTGCTCTCGCCGGCCGACCTCGGTCGCGCAATAATGTTTCGCAGCGCCTGGTTTCAGGTTAGTAATTTCGCCTGAAAGCCCGGAGATCCGCGCGTGCCCGCCCGTCTCGACGCCATTGACCGCCAGATTCTCAGCGAACTCCAGGCGGATGGCCGCATGACCAACGTCGAACTGGCTCACCGGGTCGGGATCTCGGCGCCGCCATGCCTGAGGCGCGTGCGGGCGCTGGAGGAGGCAGGCTACATCAAGGGCTACCGGGCGCTGCTCGACGAAAAGCTGCTCGGCTTCGAGGTCACGGTATTTGCCATGGTCCACCTGTCGAGCCAGGCCGAGGCCGACCTCAAGGCGTTCGAGGATTTCGTCCGCGATCAGCCGCTGGTGCGGGAATGCTGGATGCTCTCCGGCGAGATCGATTTCATCCTCAAATGCGTGGCGCCGGACCTGAAGACCTTCCAGGCGTTCGTCGCGGAGCTGACCGCGGCTCCGCACGTTCGTAACGTCAAGACCTCGCTGACGCTGCGCAATTCCAAGGACGCCGCGATGGTGCCGATGGAGTTGCGAACTTAATCGTCGCGACAGTGCTCCTCCATCAGGCCGAGACTCTGGCAATTGCAGGAGTGCCACGCGCTTGTCAGGGCTGGGCACAGGGTCGCTGGTCGGCTTCGGCGAGCTGTAGTCCTGGAAAACGGGTCTGAACGTCCTTGAGATCGCTATCGCTGAGTTCGATGAGCGGGCTTGCGCGGTCGCGCAGTCGATCGCAGATCGCGCCGCGCAAAGCCCCTAATCCGGAAGGCGCAGACTTGGACCGGGTGAACGCCGCCGACGTCAGCAGCATCTCGCCTGCCGGCGCGATCAGATCGAACTTGCGGACGACCCCCGAGTCGAGCAGCACGATCAGCATGTTCTCGTCGGCGTCGAAGCCGAAGAATCGCGGGGGAGACGACAGCGCGATTGTTGCGAGCACCGCACCATCGCCGCGCCGGATCGGTCCGTTATTGATCCGTAGGACGCGCAGCCTGTCGTCATTGCTGAGCACCGCGAGCGCGGTGCCGTTCGCGTTGAACCGCATCGCGGTCGCGGTGCAGGCGCGCGGTTTGTCGAGGTTGAGGGAGGCAAAGGGACTTTCCCGGCGCGGCTGGCAGTCGATGGTGATCGTCCGCAGGTCGGGGATATTGAATCCGGTATCGCCCACGAGGCGCTTGATGTGAATTTCCCCGGCGGTTGACGCGACCGCCATATCGGAATCCGTGGGTGATATCGCGATGGCGGTCACGCGGCAGCCGAGCGACTGCGCCAGCGCGCTCAAATGCGTGGGAAGGATGCTGTCGCATCTTCCGAGATTGAAGGTCATGCCCTGCTCCAGGGTCTGACGGATCGCCGGAATGATTTCGATGACGGAATAACCCTGGGAGGAATATCCGGTGAAGGAGCTGTGGGGGCCCCTCACGGCGTGGTCCATGGGGAGCGGGACGTCGCGCGCGACGCCGCCCTCGGACAGGAACCACATGGTGGTGCGGTTGCCGCGACGGCGCAGCAGCACGTCGTCCCCGCGGAACGCGATGACCCGCAGGGCCTCGAGCTGGCACATCGCCTTGTCGGTCACGATGTCGCACGCGCGCGTGTCGTCGATTATCCGGTTTGTGCCGGTGCTGAAATCATAACCGGTGATCGTTTCCCCCCGCTGGACGACTCCCGTACGTCCGCTGTCCGAGAGCCTCACGTAAGCATGCTTGCAGGGACCATAGTCGGACACCTTGGTCCCCGGAACGACCTCCTTCCAGGCGCTGTAACATTGCGGCGCGGTCAGCATGGCGGCGGACCCGTCGGCTTCGACGCGCCAGACCGAGCCGTCCATCAATCCGAGAAGGAGCCGTCGACCGGCTTCGTCGGAATCGAGGCTCACGATGGCGCAGCCGTCTCCGCCGCCGCCGCGCGCGCGGGCGCCCGCGCAAGCCTTGCTGATGCTGCGGCGGGTGGCCTCGCCGGTCAGAATATCGGTGAAGATCAGTTCCTCCCGCGCGTCCGTCGCGGTAGTCATTGCGAACCGATCCTTGTGGACTGAGAATCTGGCGTCTTTGCTCTTTGGAATGACCGTCTCTGTCCGGATTTGATGAAGCCCGGTTCGCCGCAATTCCGTTTCCGCGTCCTTGGGCCAAAACACGTCGAGCAGTGAGCCGGATTTCGGCAGCCCGGACAGTGCGAGCGTGGCGGCGCGGTCGTACTGGCGCTGGTTGATCTCGTAAGCTGCCGCGGCCGCAAATGCGCGCGAGCGCGACGCGTGAATGCTCCAGACCGTCGCATAGCCGACGATTGCCAGCGATGCTGCCGCCGCGGCCGCGATACTGAACCGCCGCGTGAGGCGCTGCCTGCGTTCGCGGCGATAGAGATCGTCGAACCGCAGGCCAAGAAGCGACGCGGCGAGCCGTGTCAGCGCCGTGCTGCGGCCCTGCCGCAGATCGGGAACGAACGGCTCGCTCCCGAGCGCCTGGTCCCGCCGTTGCTGCTGCAGGAGGGCGGGCGACATGATCTCGCTGCCCATGTTGCCGGCCACCGCCAACGCCAGCACCTTGCCGCCCGGACGAATCTCCGTGAACCGCTTGATCTCGGCGTTGACCCAATGCGAACCCGCCGCTTCCGGGCTGCAGAGCACGATCAGTGCGCCAGACTCGGCGAGCGCCTCCTCAATCGCGGCGCCGAGATTTTCGCTGGCGGCAAACTCCGCATCGTCGCGGAAAATGCGCCCGAGCTTCGCCGGCGCCGGACCGGACGGAGTTTGCGATCCGACCAAAGCTCTCGGGACGCGATAGTTTTCCAGTTTGTGGTGGAGCCAGGCGGCGACTTTCCGGTCGCTGTGCGAATAGCTCAGGAAGGCGCGGTAGCGTTGCGGTCTCGTGCTCGGCGTTGGTGCGGTTCGCTCATCCGCAGCCGCCGGCAAGACGGTCCCGCATTTGGCGCAAGAGAAATGACCTCGTCGCGCGGGGTCGGCGGAAATCCGGTTGCGTTGCTGGCACTGCGCGCAGACGACAATTCGTCCATCCATCGGCATCTCGGCACAACCAGTGGTCGGCGCCGGAATGTCGAGTTCAACCGCGGCAACCTCAAGGCAGCCAGCGGTGCGAGCGGTCCCGCCTACGAGCCGTTGCCGGGCTGCACGATGTCGATGGCGTTGCGATATTCGCCGGTGCTCGAATAGGTGACGCCCATATTGCGGTAGCTCTTGGCGTTATTGGCAACGCCATGGGCCCAGCTGCGGCCGGTACCGAACGCGACGAACCACACCGGCAGGTCGGGCTTGCCGGCTCGATGACGCAATCGCTCCATCTGGGTCGCGCCGCCTGCGCCCTTCTCGACGATGATGCCATGGACGTTGGGATGCGAGACGTAGCTGACCGCGTCGTCGGTGATGCCGGGGTTCTTGGCGATCACCTTGAGATTGTAGGTTGCCGCGAGCTCGATAGCGCCGATGACGTCCTTGATCTTGTAGGCGTCTGCATTGTCGAGCTCGATGTATGCGAAGCCGGCCTTACTGCGGCGCTCGAACTGTTCGCGCAGGTTCTTCTCCCAGCCGGCGCCCTGCGGATCGATCTGGCCTTCCTTGTACTGCTTCGCGGTGTCCGAGCTTTTCAGGTAGGGGCCATAGTTGCCGGAATTGTTCTCGTCGAACAGGTTGCAGTACGCGATGCTGATGCCGTGCTTGACCGGCGAATGGGTGCCGTAGCTCACCATCGTCACTTCGTCGTCGCCGCCCTGGCCGGCGCTGCCGCCGATCAGATAGCGCAACGGCTTGCCGGCGAGCGCGCCGAAGTCCGTGGGCTTGCCGGCGCCCGGATCGCCGGACGGCGGGACCAGGGCAGTCGGGGTGTAAGCGACGCGATCGATCGGCACGGTGATTCGCTCCGTCTGCACGCGCCGCGGATAGTTCAGTGGCAGCGGCCGATCGGTCTGAGCGCCCGCGGCCTCAAATGACTCTTGCGGGTGCACCGCAGAGCGAAGCTGGGCCCAGCCTTCCTGGCCGTCCGCCGTCGCCACGGTCTCGATGATTTGCGGCGCGACCGGATTGCGTTCGGCCGACCAGAGCGTCAGCGTGATCGCCGCGCCGGCAAGCGCGCTGGCGATGAGCTTGAATGAGAAGATGCCCGCGGGCAGCCAAGCCGTGCGCTGATGCGCAACCTCTGGCTGGGTATGAGTTGGCCGGACATCGCGCGGCATCGCCGGCCGGTGGAGCGGCCGTGCCGGCCGTTGCATGCGCGGCGCGGCTGGCCGCGTAACGCGTACCGCCATCGCTCGAAGTGCGATCATGCTGACTTCCCCTTACAGCCGCCCGAGAGCCGCCCGCGGGCGGTCGTCCCCTTTGGCGTCCGAACGAGGCCGGGGCTCTAGCCCCAAGGCCACAGTGCTAGCGAAAACGCCCGGCCGAACAAACAATGATCCGCGACTGATTAAGCATCAGTGAATTGATCAATACGGAAAAAATGAGGAATCCGCGGACGATCTAAAGGCGCTTCGGCGACGCAACTACGGCGAAATTGAGCCGTCCGCGCAGGCCGCGGGGTGCCGTTGTGCGGCGAAGCATCAGACCGCGATGCGCTCGCGCTGCGGCGATGCAAAGGCGGGTGCGACTTCGGTCATGAACCGGGCCATTTCGTCCTTGACCTGCCCGTGCGGCTTGAGACCGACATTGACGTAGAGGATGACCTCGGAAAATCCCGCCGCCTCGACCTTCTTCAACGTGTCGGTGATCTGCGCGGACGAGCCCAGGAGCACGGAGTTCTCGGTCAAATCCTCGGGGCGCACCTTGTGCAGCCGGTCGACCATGTCGACGAAGTAGCGGTAGCTCGGCGGCACCGTCTTCGGATCGCCGGGGAGCGCGCCGATCACGCACTCCTTGTAGTAGCGGATCTGCCGGGCGCGTTGCGCGTCCTCTTGCTGCTTGTTGTCGGCGAAATGCGTGAAGTAGCTGCACATCAGCCGGCCTGGCTTGCGGCCGTGCTTGGCGCAGGTCTCGTGATAGAGGTCGGCGACCTGTCGCAGTCCGCCGTAGCTGATGGCGGCGGCGAACGGCGCGACGATCAGGTTGCAGCCGAGACGCGCGGCAAGTTCGATCGACGGCTTCGAGAACGAGCCGATATAGATCGGGACCGGATTCTGCACCGGCTTTGGCGTGATCCGGACGTCGTCGAACGAATAGTGCTGGCCGTGGTGCGAGATACGGCCTTCCGCCGACCATAGCTTTTGCACCAGTTCGAGGCCCTCTTCGAAGATGCCCTGGTTGTCGTCGAACGAGACGTGGAACGGCGCATATTCCCGCCGGTCGTAGCCACGGCCGACGGCGAAATCGACCCGGCCGTTGCTCAGGAGATCGAGCGTCGCCCACTGCTCGGCCACGCGGATCGGATGATGCAGCGGCAGCACGGTGACGGCGGGAGCGAGACGGATGCGCTTGGTGCGCGCCGCGATATAGGCGAGCACGAGGTCCGGGCAGGAGAGCACGCCGAGCGAATTGAAATGATGCTCGCCGATCCAGGCCGAATGCATGCCGAGGTCCTCGGCATACAGCGCCTCGGCCGTGATATCGGCGACGAACTGGTTGGCGGTGCGCTGGTTGTTGTCGTAATGATTATCGCTCAGCGTGAAATAGCCGAATTCCATGGCGTCCTCCCGCCGTTGGGGCCGCTCTGGACGGCGGCTCGATCGGCATATTAGATGCAATTACAATTGATGTAAATGCAATAAATCGGCAGGTGAATGAAATGCCCCGTCGGCAGGCCGCCAGCAAGCCCCGTCTTACGACCGAACGAGCGCAGCTCGATTTCGGCAACTTCCTGCCGTACCTCATCAATCGCGTCGGCTTCGCGCTCGTGCACAACTTTACCAGCGACGCGCTGGCGTCGGTCGACCTGAGCATCGCGATGTGGCGCGTACTCGCGGTGCTGTCGAGCAACGGCGAGCAGCGCCAGATCGATCTGGCGGAACTGACGAGCATCGACGCCTCGACGCTGTCGCGGCTGGTCACACGCCTCGTCGAACTGCAACTCGTGACGCGGCGGCGGTCGGAGACCAGCAGCCGCGAAGTCGTCGTTGAACTCACCTCGAAGGGCAGGGACCTTGTCGATCGGCTGATCCCGATCGCCCAGGAGCTCGAGCATGTCGCGATTGCCGGCGTGCCGGCGAAGGACCTCGCCGTCGTCCGGCGCTCGTTGCGCCGGATGCATGAGAACCTGGCGAAGCGCCGGTAGGCGGCCGCGGCAGGGATACAGGCAGGCTTCAGGCCACCGCGGCCTGCGGCTCGGCGAAAGCCGGCATCACTTCGCGCGCGAACAGGTCGAACGACGTAGCGATTGCTCGGCGAGCGTCATGTCGCCGAAGGCGAACCAGGACAGCAGGTAGTTGCTGCCGCTTGCCGCGATCTCGGCAGCGACGAATTCGCGCACGGTCTGCGGGCGAGCCGGCGATCCCGTTCTCGATCGCCATCAGTCCGTCGAAGGTCTCCGGATAGAGGTCGCTGATCCGCGGCGCGGCGCCGATGACGTTCGAACAGCCAGCGGAAGCTCGCGCGCCAGCGCGGATAGGCGCGGCGCGCGATCGCCAGCGCCTGCTCGTCGGTCTCGGCCACCACGACGTGACGCGCGACGCCGAGCAGCGGCGTGCCGGCCGCAGGCTTGCCGAGTTTCTCCCGGACGCCCGGTAGCGGTCGGTGATGGTGCGCACGTTCGGGCGCAGCGCAATGGTGACGATGTTGACGTCGTTCGCGGCCGGCCAGTCGGCGTTCTCCGGGATGGTCGTGCCGTACCACAGCGGCGGATGCGGGCGCTGCACCGGCTTCAGCATCATCGGCACCTTGTCGAATTGATAATAGCTCGCCGTCGAAGGTGAGTTCGTCGCTGGCCAAGCCCCTGCAGCAGCAGCTGGAAGGCCTCGTGATACATCTCGCCGGTCTTGGCGAAGTCGAGGCCGTAGAGCCGGGTCTCGAACGGCGAGACGCCGCGGCCGACGCCGAGCAGCGAAGCGACCGCCGCTCATCTGATCGAGCATGCAGATTTCCTCGATCAGGCGCAGCGGATGATAGAACGGCAGCAGATAGACCAGTGGTCCGAAGCGCAGTCGGCTGGTGCGTTGCGCCACCGCGGCGAGAAACAGGCCGGGTGACGCGGCGCAGCCGAGCGGCGTCGAATGATGCTCGGCGAGATGATAGCCGTAGAGCCCGGCGCGGTCGTAGGCCTCGATCAGCTTGAGCCGGTCGGCAAACAACTGGCCGAGCGGCACGCCGGCATCGTCCATGTGATCGAACACGCCGAATTTCATGGCACTATCCTTGGCACAAGACGGCAATCACCCTCACTGTGTCATTGCCGGGCTTGTCCCGGCAATCCCGATAAGGGGCGCTGAGCTCATGCGACAATACTATGTCTATGTCCTTGCGAGCCGTCCGGGCGGCGCTCTCTACGTCGGCGTGACTAGCAACCTGGTGCGCCGCATGTACGAGCACAGGATGGGATTGGTGGCCGGGCACACGAAACGTTATTCGATCAAGCATTTGGTTTATTTCGAAGTATTCGATACGCCCGCTGCCGCGATCCAGCGCGAGAAGAATATCAAGCACTGGCCAAGGGTCTGGAAGACCAGACTCATTGCACAGACGAAACCCTCGTGGCGTGATCTCTATGATGAGATCGTAGGCTCATGAATCGAGATCGCCGGGACAAGCCCGGCGATGACGACGGAGAGAACCCCGGCTCGCGGCGCTATCGCCACTCGACCTTCTTCACCTCGTAGGCCTTGGCGCCGCCGGGCGTGACGACCTCGACGTTGGCGCCCTTGGCCTTGCCGATGAGCGCGCGCGCGAGCGGGGACGTGATCGAGATCTTGCCTTTCTTGGCGTCCGCTTCCGGTTCGCCGACGATCTGCCAGACCCTCTTTTCCTCGGTGTCCTCGTCGATCAGCGTGACGGTGGCGCCGAACTTGATGGTGTCGCCCGAGAGCTTCGACACGTCGATGATCTCGGCGCGCGCAAGCTTGTCCTCGAGCTCGGCGATCTGGCCTTCGTTGAGCGATTGCTGCTCCTTGGCGGCGTGATACTCCGCGTTCTCGGACAGATCGCCGTGCGTACGCGCATCGGTAATCTGCTGGATGATCCTTGGCCGTTCGACCTGCTGGCGGTGCTTCAGCTCGTTGGTGAGCGTGACGTAGCCCGCTTCGGTCATCGGAATCTTGTCCATCGGTCCTTCAGCCTCCGACTTCAGCGCGTCCGGCGGAGAAATCCCCGGTGCTCGGACCGCGCGTCAACGTAACGATTCTTGAGACAATAAGTCTGATCGCCGGCCGAACCTGCGTCAGGCCATGCGACCTCAACTCTGTCCCATACCGTCAGGTGGCCGGCCCGGTTGCCCGGGACTCAGCCATTGCCGCCGAAATAGCTCTGCAGCGCGCGCACCTCGAGGTCGCCCCCGAGATAGGCTTTGATTCCTTGCGCCGCGGCGACGGCCCCAGAAAGAGTGGTGTAGTACGGCACTTTATGCAAGAGGGCAGCGCGGCGCAGGGATTTGCTGTCCGCCAGCGCCTGCGCCCCCTCGGTGGTGTTGAAAACCAGCTGAACCCGGCCGTTTTTGATGGCATCGACGATGTTCGGGCGGCCTTCCGAGGCTTTCAGCACCCGGTCGGCGGTAATCCCGTGCTCACCCAGGATACCGCTGGGTCCCGGACGTGGCGATGATCTTGAAGCCCAGCGCCGACCAGGGTCTTGGCCGCCTCCAGCACCCGCGGCTTGTCGTCGTCGCGCACCGACACGAACACCGTGCCCTGCCGCGGCAGGCGGGCGCCGCCGCCGAGTTGGCTCTTGACGAACGCGATCTCGAACGAGTGGTCGATGCCCATGACCTCGCCGGTCGATTTCATCTCCGGGCCCAGCACGGTGTCCACCTGTGGCCCAAAACGCGCAAACGGGAACACCGCCTCCTTGACCCCGACGTGGTCGAACCGCGCCTTCTGCAGGTCGAAGCTCGCCAGCGCTTCGCCCGCCATGATGCGCGCCGCGATCTTGGCGATCGGCAGGCCGACGACCTTGGCGACGAACGGCACGGTGCGGGAGGCACGCGGGTTGACCTCCAGCACGTAGATCTCGCCGTCCTTGATGGCGTACTGCACGTTCATCAGCCCGCCGACCTGCAGCGCCAGCGCCAGTTCGCGGGTCTGCCGGCCAAGCTCGGCGATCGTTTCCGGCTTGAGGTTGTGCGGCGGCAGCGAGCAGGCCGAATCGCCGGAGTGAATGCCGGCCTCCTCGATGTGCTCCATCACGCCGGCGATGAAGGTGTCGCGTCCGTCGGCGAGGCAGTCGACATCGACTTCGACGGCATCGCGCAGGTAGCGGTCGAACAGCAGGGGGTTCTTGCCGAGGACGGTGTTGATCTGCCCGGTCTTGTCGTTCGGATAACGCGCCTTGACGTCGTGCGGCACGAGTTCGGGCAGGGTGCCGAGCAGGTAGTCGGCAAGCTGCTCCTCCTCGCGGATGATCTGCATGGCGCGTCCGCCCAGCACGTAGGACGGGCGCACCACCATCGGAAATCCAAGGTCGGCCGCCACCAGCCGTGCCTGCTCGACCGAGTACGCGATGCCGTTGCTCGGCTGCTTGAGGCCGAGCTTGTCGAGCAGATGCTTGAAGCGGTTCCGATCCTCGGCGAGGTCGATCGCGTCCGGCGAGGTGCCGAGGATCGGGATGTGCGCCTTCTCGAGCGGCTCGGCGAGCTTGAGCGGCGTCTGTCCGCCGAATTGCACGATCACGCCGTGCAGCGTCCCGTTCGAGCGCTCGGTGTCGATGATCTCGATCACGTCCTCGACGGTGAGCGGCTCGAAATAGAGACGGTTGGAGGTGTCGTAGTCGGTCGACACGGTCTCCGGGTTGCAGTTGACCATGATGGTCTCGTAGCCGGCCTCCTTGAGCGCGAAGCTGGCGTGGCAGCAGCAGTAGTCGAACTCGATGCCTTGGCCGATGCGATTCGGGCCGCCGCCCAGGATGACGACCTTCTGCCGGTCGGACGGCTCGGCCTCGTTGGCCGGCTCGCCCGCGAACGGCGCCGCGTAGGTCGAATACATGTAGGCGGTGGGCGAGGCGAATTCGGCCGCGCAGGTGTCGATGCGCTTGATAGACGGGCCGGACCCCGAGGGCCCGGCGGGCTGATGTGACTTGCGCCTCGGTCTTGCCGGTGAGCACCGCAAGCCGCGCGTCCGAGAAGCCCATTGCCTTGAGGCGGCGGAAAGTGCCGGCCGTCTGCGGCAGGCCCTTTGTTCTGATCTCGCCCTCGGTCTCGACGATGCCGCGGATTTCCGCCAGGAACCACGGATCGATCTTGCAGGCGGCGTGGATCTGCTCGTCGGAAAGCCCGAGCCGCATCGCTTGCGCGACCTGAAGCAGCCGGTCCGGAGAGGGCGTGCCGAGCGCCGCGCGGATGGCGTTGCGGTCGTCGCCCTGGCCGAGCCCGTCGATCAGCACCTCGTCGAGGCCGGTGAGGCCGGTCTCCAGCGAGCGCAGCGCTTTCTGCAGCGATTCCTGGAACGTGCGCCCGATCGCCATCGCCTCGCCGACTGACTTCATCGAGGTGGTCAGCGTGTGCTCGGCGCCCGGGAATTTCTCGAACGCAAAGCGCGGGATCTTCGTCACCACGTAATCGATCGTCGGCTCGAACGACGCCGGCGTTGCGCCGCCAGTGATGTCGTTGGCGATTTCGTCCAGCGTGTAGCCGACCGCGAGCTTGGCGGCGACCTTGGCGATCGGGAAGCCGGTCGCCTTCGAGGCGAGCGCCGAGGAGCGTGAGACGCGCGGGTTCATCTCGATGATGACGAGCCGGCCGTCGGCCGGATTGACGGCGAACTGCACGTTCGAGCCGCCGGTCTCGACCCCGATCTCGCGCAGCACCGCGATCGAGGCGTCGCGCATGATCTGGTATTCTTTATCGGTCAGCGTCAGCGCCGGCGCGATGGTGATCGAGTCGCCGGTGTGCACGCCCATCGGGTCGACGTTCTCGATCGAGCAGATGATGATGCAGTTGTCGCGCTTGTCGCGCACCACCTCCATCTCGAATTCTTTCCAGCCCAGCACCGACTCCTCGATCAGCACCTCGCTGGTCGGCGAGGCGTCGATGCCGCGCTCGACGATCTCGATGAACTCGGCCTTGTTGTAGGCGATGCCGCCGCCGGTGCCGCCGAGCGTGAACGAGGGGCGGATGATCGCCGGCAGGCCGATATCGTCGAGCGCTTCGAGCGCCTGCACCAGCGTCTTGATCTGGTGCGAGCGCGGCGTCTCGAGCCCGATCTTCCTCATCGCGTCGCGGAACAGCTCGCGGTCTTCGGCCTTGTCGATCGCCTCCGCGGTCGCGCCGATCATCTTGACGTTGAACTTGTCGAGCACGCCCATTTTCTTGAGCGACAGCGCGCAGTTGAGCGCGGTCTGCCCGCCCATGGTCGGGAGCAGCGCGTCCGGCCGCTCCTTCTCGATGATCTTGGCGACGATCTCCGGGGTGATCGGCTCGATATAGGTCGCGTCGGCCAGATCCGGGTCGGTCATGATGGTCGCCGGATTGGAGTTGACCAGCACGATCCGGTAGCCCTCCTCCTTGAGGGCCTTGCAGGCTTGCGTCCCCGAATAATCGAACTCGCAGGCTTGGCCGATGACGATCGGGCCTGCGCCGATGATCAGGATCGATGAGATGTCGGTCCGCTTGGGCATTTCGCTCGTTGATCTGGGGTGCACGGGGCACAAAAAAAGCGCGCGACCGCGCGTCCTTGAACTCGCGCCGGCGGAGCGTGTCCCCCGCGCGCCACGCGCTCTTTAGACCAGAATCGCCGGGCAGGGAAGGGACGCTGCGGCCCGAATCACAGCCGTTTCGGGACGCTTTTCGCGCCACGCCGGCCGATTGAACCGAATTCCCCGTGGTTCGTTGTGAAGTCGTTGACGTCACGGCTATCCCCTCATGAAACGATCTCCGCCTCCCAGGCTGTCCAGGGCCGAAAATCTGGTCTCGTGGTTCGGCGCGGCGCTGCTGGTGACCGGCGGCGTGATCTACGCGCTCAATGCCTATGAGAACGCTCGCCGCCGGCCGCCGGAGCGGCAACTCCCGAACCCGACGCCCGCTCAGGAGCCGTTGCCGTTGCAGGACCGTCGCGCCCGCGAGCCCGGCCGCGGCCGGGACGCCAGCGCGCCGGTCCACATTCCCTGGCGCGGCTGGAAGGACATCTTCGTGCGCACCTACCAGGAGAGCATGAACGACCGGCTGTTTCTGCTCGCCGCGAGCGTGGTGTTCTATTCGCCATGGTGGCGCTGTTTCCGGCGATCGCCGCCGGCGTGTCGTCCTACGCGCTGTTTGCCGACGCCCGGACGATCGGCAAGCATCTGGCGATCGCGTCCGACATCATCCCGCAGGGCGCGCTCGAACTCCTGCAGGGCGAGATCAGCCGCATCGCCAGCAAGAGCGACGGCCGCCTGACCTTCGGCTTTCTCATCGGCCTCGCTATCGCGCTGTGGAGCGCGAATGCCGGCATGAAGGCGATCTTCGACGCGCTCAATATCATCTATGACGAGGAGGAGAAGCGCGGCCTGATCTGGCTCAACGTCGAGTTCGCTGTTCTTCACGGTCTGCGCCATTGCCGGCCTGCTGCTGGCGCTGGGCGCTGTGGTCGTGTTTCCGCTGTTTCTCGCGGCCTTTGGGCTTTCCAGCATCGACGAGCCGCTGATCGGCATCTGCGCTGGCCGGCGATGTTCGTGCTGGTGATGTTCGGCGTCTCGGTGCTCTACCGCTATGGGCCGAGCCGCCGTCGGCCGAAGTGGCGCTGGATCAGCGTCGGCAGCGTGTTCGCGGCGCTTGCTTGGCTCGCGGTCTCCTCGCTGTTCTCGTTTTACCTCGCGAATTTCGCCAACTACAACGCGACCTATGGCGCGCTCGGCGCCGTGGTCGGCGTGATGATGTGGATGTGGTTTTGCACCGTGGTGGTCCTGATGGGAGCGCAGCTCAACGCCGAGGTCGAGCACCAGACCGCGCGCGACTCCACCGTTGGCCCCGAAGCGCCGCTCGGCGCGCGCGGCGCCGTCATGGCCGATACGGTCGGCGCAGCGCGGACCTGAGCGGCTTGCGCTTGTTGCGGACCGGCTGCGAATTGCCATCGCGGGTAGCGTGCATTAGCGTTCCTGGCGGGCGGCATAAGCCCAAGAACAATACAATGAGCGCGCTGAATCTGGCCGCTCGCAGGAGGAACGATGCCCATTCTACAGCGCGCGTGGCTGGCCGCGGTCGCGGCCGTCCTCATGACGGTTTCGGTCCAGGCGCAGACGCCCGGCCGGCGATACCCGCATCACGCTGGTCGTGCCGATCGCGGCCGGCGGCGGCGTCGACGCGATCGGACGGCTGGTCGCCGAGAAGCTGCAGGAGCGCCTCAAGCAGCCGGTCGTGGTCGAGAACCGCGTCGGCGCGGGCGGCGCGGTCGGCGCCGACAGCGTCGCCAAGGCGGCGCCCGACGGCCGCACGCTGTTGCTGATCGAGACCTCCTCCATCCTGCACAAGTGGCTGCACAAGAACGTGCCGTTCGACGTGATCGCCGACTTCGCGCCGGTGTCGCGGGTCGCCTCCACGTCGTTGCTGCTGTTCGCGCACCCGTCGTTCCCGCCCAACGATGTCCGCGAGCTCATCGCGCACGCCAAGGCCAATCCCGGCAAGGTGTCGGTCGGCACGCCCGGCGTCGGCACGCCGCATCATCTCGCGATGCTGATGATGAACTCGGCCGCCAAGGTCGACATCACTCACGTGCCCTATCGCGGCACCGGGCCGTCGCTCAACGACCTCCTCGGCGGCCAGATTCCGATGATCTGGGCGACGCCGATCGCGGTCATGCCGCATGTGCGACCGGCAAGGTGAAGGTGCTCGGCACCGCCTCGGCGCAGCGCGAAGCCGCGCTGCCGCAGGTGCCGACCATGGAGGAGAGCGGGCTGCCGGACTTCCGGCTGCAGATTTTCTTCGGGGTCGCGGCGCCGGCCAAGACGCCGCCGGCGCTCGTCGAGCGGCTCGACCAGGAGATCAAGGCCGTCACCGACATGCCGGAGGTGCAGGAGCGGATGGCGAAGGTCGGCTTCGATTCCGGTTATGCCGGACAGCGACGACGTTCCGCGAGCAGATGGCCGCCGACCACAAGCGCTACGGCGAGATCATCCGCGCCGCCGGCATCCAGCCGAATTGAGATGATGACATGCAGGTCACGATCGTCGGCGGCGGCATCGCCGGTCTGACCGCGGCGCTGAGCCTCCACCAGATCGGCGTGTCCTGCCGGGTCTACGATGCGGTGCCGCGGCTCGAGCCGATCGGTCACGGCATCAACCTGCAGCCGAATGCGGTGCGCGAACTGACTGCGTTGGGGCTTGGCGAGCAGCTGGCGCGGGTCGGCATCCTGACGGCGGAGCTCGCGTTCTACAACCGGCACGGCCAGCGCGTCTGGACTGAGCCACGCGGACGCGATGCCGGCTATCGCTGGCCGCAGATTTCGATCTCGCGCGGCACGCTGCACGAGATTTTGCTCGCCGCGATCGGCGAACGCCTGGGGCCGCATGCCGTGGTTACCGGACACCGGCTGGTCGGATTCGACGAGCGCGGCGGCAAGGTCGTCGCACGGTTTGCCGATCCCGCAGGCGTGCCGGCCGCCGAGGTCGAAAGCGACATCCTGATCGGCGCCGACGGCATCCATTCCGCGGTGCGCGCGACGTTCTATCCGGGCGAAAAGGCGGTGTTCGACGGTTACCTGCACTATCGCGGCATCGTCGAAGGCGAGCCCTACCTTACCGGCCGCACGATGGCGGTCGTCGGCCATCGCACGCAGCGCGCCATCCTCTATCCGATCGCCGGCGCGGCCGGGCGGCAAGGTGCTGATCAACTGGCTCGCCTATACGCGGATTCCCCCCGGCTCGCCGCCACTCGAGGCTTGGGACTCGCTCGCCGAGCCGGGCGCGGCTGCCGAGGCGTTCGAAGGCTGGAGCTATCCGTGGCTCGATGTCCACGGGCTGTTCGCGCGCACGGCAGCGTGTGCTGCAGCTGCCGAACGTCGATCGCGATCCGATCCCGCGCTGGAGCTTCGGCCGGGTCACGCTGATCGGCGACGCCGCGCACCCGATGCAGCCGGTCGGCGCGCAGGCCGGCTCCCAGGCGGTGGTCGATGCACGCGTGCTCGCGGCTTCGCTGCTCGCGGTCGCCGATCCGGCCGCCGCGCTCGCGCACTATCAGGATCAGCGGATCGCGGCGATGAATGACATTATCATCCGCAATCGCAGTCTCGGACTTGAAGCGGTGCTGCAACTCGCCGAGGAGCGCGCGCCGAACGGCTTCGCCAGGATCACCGACGTGCTCACTCAGGACGAGCTTGAAAGCACGGCGGTCAACTTCAAAAAGGCCGCGGGCCTCGACGTGGAAACCGTCAACAGCCGCGACTCCGTCCTCGAGATCGCACACGCGGGTTAGGCAGGACCGCGGAAGCGGTTCTCTCTCCGCTCGTCCCCGCGGAAGCGGGGACCCAGAGCTACAAACACCGAATGCTTGACCCCTGGGTTCCCGCTTGCGCGGGAACGAACGGGGATAGGGTTTGCGTCAACTCGCACCAGATAGGCGCCGAGCCAGCGCGCAATGCCGCACTGGTTTTGGTCAACTCTTCGGCCGCGCCAGGAAGGTCATGCGGGCCGGGTTGTGGCCGATATTTGCGGGCGCGCGCTGCGTCGAGAAGCCCGCGGCCGCGAGCCTTGCGACAATGTCGGCCTCGCCGTAGCGGGTGAGGCCGAGGTTCGTGCGCAGCCGCATGTAGTCGGTGAGCGCCACGGTGCGGATGAGACCGAACACGGCGGCGGTGAAAAAGCCATTCGCGCGCCGCAAACCGCAGCAGCGCCATCGCGTCGGTCGCCGCCGACACATCCGGCGGGATGATGTCGCCGAGGATGAGCAGGCCGTCGTTGCGCAGGAGCCGCCGGAACAGGGCGAGCCGCGCGCCGAGTTCGTCGGGCGTGAGGTATTGCGCGACCGAATGCATCACGACGACGTCGAGCGAGCCGGGCGGCAGCTGTCGCACCTCCGCGGGCGAGCGCACCTCGATGGCGGGCCGATCGGCGAAACGCGCCGCGAGCCCCGCACGCACCGTTGGCGCCGCGTCGCACAGGATCAGCCGGCGCGCCGCGCCGACAATGATCTCGGCTGACAGCGCTTCGCCGCAGCCGTAGTCGAGCACGGTTGCGCCGGGCGGCAGGTAGGCGCGGATGTGCTCCGCGATCGTGCGGTAGTGCACATCGCGGTGCCGCGCATTGACGTAGATCGAATGCTTGGAATCCCAGAAGGCGATCCAGTCGCCCATGATGTCGTTATCCCGCGGCCCCCATTGGCGCACTATAGGGCAAGCGATGCGGCCCCGTACACCATCGTGGGAGGTTGTGCCGCGAGTACCGGCGAGGGCGCAGTCACGAGCACCGCGTGTGCGGCGCGGGCCATCAGCGGCGGCCAGCGTTAGGTCCGCTTCTTCTCCCGCATCAGCTCGACGAAGCGCGTGAACAGATAGTGGCTGTCGCGCGGGCCGGGCGAGGCCTCCGGGTGGTACTGCACCGAGAACACCGGCTTGTCCTTGAGCGCGATGCCGCAGTTCGAGCCGTCGAACAGCGAGACGTGCGTCTCGGTCAACGTTCGCCGGCAGGCGTCGCGCGGTCGACCGCGAAGCCGTGGTTCATCGAGGTGATCTCGACCTTGCCGGTGGTGAGGTCCTTCACCGGATGGTTCGCGCCGTGATGGCCCTGGTGCATCTTCATGGTCTTGCCGCCGACCGCGATGCCGAGCATCTGGTGGCCGAGGCAGATGCCGAAGGTCGGGATGTCCCGTTCGATGATGCTGCGGATCACCGGCACGGCATATTCGCCGGTCGCCGCCGGATCGCCCGGGCCGTTCGACAGGAAGACGCCGTCGGGCTTGAGCGCGACGATGTCCTCGGCCGAGGTCTGGCCGGCACCACCGTCACCTTGCAGCCCGGCCGGCGAGCAGGCGCAGGATGTTGCGCTTGATGCCGTAGTCGATCGCGACCACGTGGAACTCGCCGTTCGTCGCTGCCGGCCGTAGCCCTTGCCCCATTCCCACGGCGTCTCGTCCCAGGTGAAGCGCTGGCCCGACGTCACCATCGGCACCAGGTCCATGCCGACCAGGCCCGGCCACTCGCGCGCTTCCTTCTTGAGCGCGTCGAGGTCGAACTTGCCCGTCGGCTCGTGCGCGATCACGGCGTTCGGCATGCCCTTGACGCGGATGAGGCTGGTGAGCGCGCGGGTGTCGATGCCGCAGAGGCCGATCATGCCGCGCGTCTTGAGCCACTGGTCGAGGTGGCGCGTCGCGCGGTAGTTCGACGGCTGCGGTGATCGCGGTGTGCAGGATGACGCCGCGCGCGCCCGGGCGTCGCCGCCATGTTGACGGTCTCGATGTCCTCCTCGTTGGTGCCGACATTGCCGATATGCGGGAAGGTGAAGGTGATGATCTGCCCGGCATAGGAGGGATCGGTGAGGATCTCCTCGTAGCCGGTCATCGCGGTGTTGAAGCAGACCTCGCCCACCGCGCTGCCCGGTCGCGCCGAGGCCCGATGCCTTCCAGCACGGTGCCGTCGGCGAGCACGAGCAGCGCGGTCGGCATCAGGCTCCGTCCAGGCGGATTGTCGTGGCGGTCATCGAAAGCCTAAGAAGCCGGCGCGCTGTGTCCCGATTCGAAGTTCGCATCATTGCTCGGCACCTCATCTGCGAGCTTCGGAATCGACGGGCACTAGCAACTATTGATCAGCGTGGCTTCGGTTCAGAAGTCCGCATTCGGACTTGCCGCAAGAACGTGCGGACTGCTGAACCGACATAGGCGCATGCTGTCATGTCGAGAGGCCATAGCCGTGCTGCGCGACGAGATCAACAAGGCCCTGAAAGGCGCGATGAAAGCGCGGGACAAGCGCCGCGATCGTCGACGCTGCGCCTCGTCAATGCCGCGATCCAGAACGCCGAGATCGAGGCGGAACGGGCGGGCAAGACGCCTGGCCGACGACGACCTGCTCGGCCTCCTGCAGAAGATGATCAAGCAGCGCCAGGAATTGGTCGAGATCTACGACAAGGCCGGCCGCAAGGAACTCGCCGACCAGGAGCGCGGCGAGATCGAGGTCATCAGGGGCTTCATGCCGCAGCAGATGTCGGAGGCCGAGGCCAAGGCGGCGATCGCCGAGGTGATCAAGGCGACCGGCGCGCAGGGCGTCAAGGACATGGGCAAGGTCATGGCCGCGCTCAAGCAGGGCTATGCCGGCAAGATGGATTTCGGCAAGGCCTCGGGCCTGGTGAAGTCGCTGCTGGCGGGCTGACGGCGATGACGCAATGTCTGATCCGCGGCGTGCGCAGCGTCGAGCTCGTCGCCAGCAATTTCGACGAAGCCGCCCGGTTCTACGAAACCGTCTGGGGGCTGCAGCCGGTGCCGTCGCGCGAGGGCACGCGCCTCTTCCGCGGCACCGTCGGCCTATCACCACATCGTCGGCCTGCATCGCGGGTCCGCAGCCCGCGCATGGTGCGCATTCGTGTTCGACGTCGAAAGACCGCAACGACATCGACGCTCTCCATCGCGCCGTCGTGGCGAGCGGCGTTCCGGTGAGCGCGCCGGCGGATCTCGCGGCAACGAGCGGCGGCGGCTACGGCTTCGGCTGCAAGGATCCGGACGGCCGCAATCTCGCGTTCGTCGTCCGGCTGCGCCGATCACGCCGATGCGCAAAGACCAGCCCGACCGGCCGCGCCAGATCGCGCACGTCAATCTCAACGCACTGCGACGTTCGACGCCAGCATGGCGTTCTTCACCGCAGACGCTCGGCTTTCGCGTTATCGACGAGAACGCGCCGCTGTGGTTCCTGCACTGCCACGGCGCCGAGCACTCCTCGATCGTGCTCGCCAAGACCAACATGCCGACCCTCAATCATGTCGCGTTCGAGATGCTCGATTTCGATTCGGTCATGCGGGGCATCGGGCGGATGAAGGACAACGGCTACCCGATCGAGTGGGGGCCGGGACGGCACGGACCGGGCGACAACGTGTTTGCGTATTTCTGCGGACCCGACGAACTGCCGGTGGAATACGCCGCCGAGGTGCTGCAGATCGACGACAGCTACGTGCCGCGCGGCTCGGACTACTGGAAATTCCCGCCTGGCCGCTCCGACAAGTGGGGCGTCACGCAGCCGCGCTCGGCGCGCTATTATCGCGTCCAGCGGCTGTTCGGCTTCACGCCGGACGGCTATCGTCTCGGCTGAACCAGCGTCCCTTCAGACCGCAAGGGAACCAGACATGACGCGACGTGACTTCATCGCATTGGCCGGCGCCGCAGCTATCACTTGGCCGGTCGCGGCGCAGGCACAACAGGCGAAGGTCTACACGATCGGCGTCCTTGCCTTGACGAGTCCAAATCCGGAGCCGCTTCTGAAGGCTTTGCGGGACGGCCTGCAGGAAGCGGGTTACGTCGAGGGTCGCAATCTTCGCCTGGAGGTTCGGATAGCAGACGCCAGACTCGATCTCCAGGTGGAGAGAGCCGCTGAGCTGGCTCGTCTCAAGGTCGACCTTATCGTCACGTTCTTCACGCCGACGGCATTGGGGGCAAAACAAGCGACGCGCGACATCCCAATCGTGATGGCAGGCGCAGGCGATCCGGTTGCAACCGGGCTCGTCGCCAGCCTTGCCCGGCCGGGTGGCAACGTCACCGGACTGTCGAGCGGTGGCGCAGAAGTGGCTGGCAAGAGCGTCGAACTGATCCGAGAACTCGTCCCCTCCGCGCGCCGGATCGGTTTGATTGTCAATGAGCTCGATCCGTTTGCCAAGCCTTATGCGGCGCAAATCGGCGAGGCTGCGCGCAGCGCCGGGATGGAGATAGACACCATCACAACCCGACCGGGGCAACAACTGGAAGGTGTCTTCGAGACTCTGGCCGGCAAGCGCGTGGCAGGCGTCATCATTCAGGGAAGCACGGATAAAGAGTTCCTCGACTTGGCGATCAAGCATCGCCTGCCGGCGTTGACCTCCAACCGGCTTGGGCCGCCGCGCGGCGCACTGATGTCGTATGGTTCGGATTATTTCGAGCTCGCTCGCCAGAGCGTGGCGTATGTCGACAAGATCCTCAAGGGGGCGAAGCCCGCCGACCTGCCGGTCGCGTTTCCCACCAAGTTCGAGCTGATCATCAACCTCAAGACCGCCAAAGCGATTGGGATCGATGTCCCGCCGATGCTGCTCGGCCTCGCGGCCGAGGTGATCGAATGAGACTGCGTCGAGGAAGCAGGACTAAGTATCGCAGGGTCTGAAGTGCTCCAGGCCAACGGGCGGGAGAGGGGATGCTGCGGCGCGGCCTTCGGCTATACGATTGCCCTGCGCTCTGGGGAGGGTGGACCGCGGCAATAGGGTGCTTTAGCCGCGAGCACACATGATTTAGTCTTCTAGCCAATAAGCCTTGAAACGGAGGAACTGCCTGTGCGTTACCCGATGCTCGTTCCCGCCCTGCTTGCGGCTGTTTGCGCCCTGCCGACGTTTGCGGCGGCGCAGGACTATCCGAACCGGCCGATCAAGGCGATCACCACCACCAGTGCGGGCGGCCTGAGCGACCTGTTCATGCGCGCGCTCGGCGACGAATTGCACAAGCGTCTGGGCCAGCCGTTGATCGTGGAGAACCGGCCGGGCGGCGCCATGAACGTCGGCACCCGCGCCTGCACCGAGGCCGCGCCCGACGGCTACACCATCTGCATCACCAACGCGGATGCGATGGTCTACAACCAGTTCCTGTTCAAGAAGCTGCCGTTCGACCCGGAGACGCAGCTCCAGCCGATCACCAACGCGTTCCACCTGATTCACATGCTGGTGGTCAATTCCGATCTCAAGGTGAAGAACATCAACGAATTGGTGGCGCTGTCGAAGGCCAAGCCCGGCACGCATGAACTATCACGGCGCCCGGTGCGCCGATGGTGCTCTACATGGAGACGCTCAAGAAGGAGCAGGGCGCCGACTGGGTGCGCGTGCCGTTCCGCGGCGGCGGCGAAGCCGTCAACGCGATCCTGAGCGGCACGACGCCGATCGCGTCTGTTCGGCGAGGGCAACGTCATCGGCCAGATCCGCGCCGGCAAGATGACGCCGCTGGTGATGATGAACAACATCCGCTCGCCCAACTTCCCCGAGGTGCCGCTGTTGACCGAGGTCGGATACAACGGTCAGCCGTCGCGCAGCTGGTACGGAATTTTCGCGCCGGCCGGCACGCCAAAGGCCGATCGTCGACAGATTCGCCACGGAGATCGTTGCCATCATGTCGCGATCCGGGCTTCCGCGAGCGTCACCTGACCGCCCGCAGCCTGGTGTCGGCGGCCAACTCGCCCGAGCAGTTCGCCGAGGAGATCAAGCGGGATCGCGCGGTGGCGCAAGAAGGTCGTGCAGGACGCGGGCTTCGAGCCGCAGTGATGCGGGAGCGAGCTGGGAGGCAAGTCATGGAGCTGCCGGAGAAGAATCCTTTGGCGAGCGCTTGCCTAATTCTCCGTTCGTCCCCGCGAAAGCGGGGACCCAGAAGTCACAACCGACGGCCGTGCGCGCCTGGGTCCCCGCTTTCGCGGGGACGAATGGTGGATAGGGCATGCGTCAACGTTGACAGTCATCCTTGCGGCCCTCGCTGCGCTCGCCACTTCGCCGGCCATTGCCCAGGACTACCCGCGCCGCCCGGTCCGCGCGATCGTCGCGGTCGGCGCCGGCGGCACCGGCGACGTGTTCACCCGCGTGCTCGGCGAGGAGCTGCACCGGCGCTGGGGCCAGCCGCTCGTGGTCGAGAACCGGCCGGGCGGCGCAGTCGAATATCGGTGCGCGCGCCTGCGCGGAGGCGGCGCCCGACGGCTACACGCTCTGCATCCTGCCGGGCGAGCCGCTGGCCTATAACCAGTTCCTGTTCAAGAAGCTGCCGTTCGACCCGGTCAAGGATTTCGAGCCGATCACCAACCTGTTCTTCAATTTCCAGGCGCTGGTGGTCAACGCCAAGCTCAACGTGCAAGACCGTGGACGAACTGGTCGCGCTGTCGAAGGCGAAGGCCGGCACGCTGAGCTACACCGCGCCGTCACTGCCGCTGATGCTCTATCTCGAGAAGCTCAAGCGCGAGCACGGCGCCGACTGGGTCAGCATCCCGTTCCGCGGCGGCGGCGAGACCACCAACGCGATCCTCTCGGGCGCGACTCCGATCGCGTTCCTCGGCATGCAGAATTTCATCTCGCATCTGCGGGCCGGCACCATGACCGGCCTGGCGGTCGACGGCGCGCAACGTTCGCCGCTGTTTCCCGATATTCCGACGCTGGCCGAACTGGGCTATCGCGGCAATCTCACGCGCGTCTATTTCGCGCTCGTCGCGCCGGCCGGCACGCCGAAGGATATCGTCAACAAGATCCGCGACGACGTGGCGCGCATCGGCAACGACCCGGCCTTCCGCCAGAAGCAGATGATCGATCGCGCAATCGAGCCGATCTTCGACACGCCCGAGGAGTTCGCCCGCTTTCTGGTCGAGGACCGCGTCCTCTCCGGCCGCGTCGTCACCGATGCCGGGCTCGTCCCGCAATAGCAGCGCGGAGCGAGCCACAGACCGGGAGTGGCCCATGTTGACGCACCTGCCGTTCTCTCTGCGGCTCAACGTAGCCGCGCTGGCCGTGCTGTTCGGCTCGATCTGCGGCGGGGCGCTGGCGCAAAGCCAGAGCCCGATCCGCCTCGTGACCTCCAGCCTCCATCGAAGTGATTTCCTCACATGACCAAGTTGGGGAGTAAGTGATGCTCATTCCTGTCGTGCGGACGGTGTTACTGACCACGCTATGGGTACTGCCGTTCTGCGGTCTCTCTTCAGCTCAGGATTATCCGAACAAGCCAATACGAGTGGTCGTCCCGTTCCCACCCGGCGGTCCGACGGATGGGATGGCGCGCTTGGTCGCCGACCGCCTCGCCAAGCACCTCGGTTGGACCATAGTGGTAGAAAACCGTGGCGGTGGCGCAGGCGGCAGTATCGGTGCCAAGTCGGTCGCGACTGCCTCCCCTGACGGCTACACGATCCTAATGACACCTGGTGGATCATTGACGTCAGGGCCGGCCGTGCATGCCAATATCGGCTATGACCCGCTAACAGCTTTCGCGCCCATCGCTCAGCTCATCACAACGCATCAGTTCATATGCGTGCACCCGATCTTGCCCGTCAAAACACTTCCAGAGTTCGTTGCGTACGCCAAGGCTAACCCGGGGAAGGTTTCGTATGGCACGCAGGGCTTCGGCACCGGCAATCATCTTTTGACCGAATTGTTAAAGCTTGAGGCCGGCATCAACATCGTGCATGTGCCCTACCGTGGGACGGGGCCGATGCTCGCCGGATTCATAAGCGGAGAAGTTCAGATGGTCATCGATCCCAGCACCACCGTTCTCCCGCACATCCAGGCCGGCAGCGTGCGCGCGATTGCGGTGACCTCAAGTCAGCGCAGTGCGAAGCTTCCGAACGTCCCGACTACCGCCGAAGTGGGCTATTCCAAGCTGAATTCGCCATTCTGGCTTGGCGTGGTTGCGCCGGCCGGCACCCAGCCGGAGATCATTGAAAAGCTCAACGCAGCATTTCGCGATAGTCTGAACGATCCTCAGACCCGCGCGCGCCTTGATGCTCTCGGCGCCGACATCAGCATTGGCGCCTCTCAGGAGTTCGGCAATATGATTCGAAGCCAACTCGCATTGTGGAAAGGCGTCGTTGCGGCCGCCGGGATCAAGGCGGAATAGCGGGACGTCGACGCCGTCCGAGTTTTTTCAGGCGAAGCGCGCCGCGCAGGGCTTCCAGATCAACGGGCTCTCGGGCGCCGCGTTCCGGGCGAGCATCGTGGCGAGACCGAGAGCTGGGCCAAGATCGTGCGCGCCATCGGCTTCTCGGCGGATTGAATTGAATCTGTCCGTTTGGTCCGTCATTGCGAGCGAAGCGAAGCAATCCAGCTTCCCATCATGTCGTCTGGATTGCTTCGTCGCCCGTCGGGGCTCCTCGCAATGACGCTGGCCCTAACTCACGCCACCTCGATCAGGATCTCGGTGAGGCGATCGGGCTGGTCGACCATGGCGTCATGGCCCGCCGTCATGTCGTACATGCGCCAGCCCGCCTTGTCCTTGAGCTTGTCGTAGGCGGCGTCGAACGGCACGCTCGGATAGCCCTTGGCGCGGATATAGGCGCGCTTGGCGATCTTCTCGCGTCCGCCGGCGACCTTGGCCTTGTCGGTGAGCGTGGCGATCGGTTGCGGCGTGCATTTGGCATCGACCCAGGCGCGATCCTTTTCGTTCACCCGGAACACCGCGGCCGGGATTGGCTTCATGGCGATCTCGCCCTTCTTGATTGCTTCGCTCATGCCGTCGCGCGCCGCCTGTGACGCGTTCTCGAACAGGCTGTCGCCATCCTCCGGCACGAACGCGTCAAGGAACACGATCGAGGCGATCTTGTCGTTCGCCTGATCGGCGACACCCGAGACGATGATCCCGCCATAGGAGTGTCCCACCAGCACGATGTCTTTCAAATCCTCCCACTTGAGGACGTTGACGATGTCGGTGATGTGGGTGGCGAGATTGATGTCCTTGTTGAGCAGATGCGACCGCTCGCACAGTCCCGTCATGGTCGGCGTGAACACCTTGTGGCCCTTGCCCTCGAGCCGGTCGGCGACGCGCCGCCAGCACCAGCCGCCGTGCCAGGCGCCGTGCACCAGCACGAACGTCTTCGAGAGCGACGGAGTTGGTGTCGGCGATGTCTGCGCGTTGGTTTCACCCGCCATCGCCACCAGCCCCGCGCCCGCCGCCATGCCGCCCAGAACCGCGCGGCGCGATTGTCCTGTTGCGTCGTTCATCGTGTCCTCCATAACTCAGGATTCCTTCAAAAGAGTATCGACCAGCCATTGTGGCTCGTCGACCATGACGTCGTGCCCGCACGACACGTCGTAGACGCGCCAGCCGGCGGACGACTTGAGCTTGTCGTACGCCTTGTCGAACACCGGCTGGGGATAGCCTCTGGCCCGGATGTAAGAGCGCTTGGCGATGCGATCACGTGCGCCGGTCAGCTTCACTTTGTCGATGAGCGTGTCGATCGGATGAGGTGTGCACATCGCGTCCACCCAGGCGCGATCCTTCTCGTTCACGTTGGAACCCGCCGCGCTCCGCGGCGGAATAGTGATCGCGCCTTTCTGCTTCGCGCCAAGAATGGCGTCGCGCACCGGAGGAGCGGCGGTATCCACCAGGCTCTCGCCATTTTCAGGAAAGAACGCGTCGAGAAAAACGATGGATGCGATGCGCCCCTCCAGTTGCTCGGCGGCCGGGGCAATCACACAGCCGGCATAGGAATGGCCGACGAGCACGACGTCCTTGAGGTCCTCCCACTTGATCACATTGACGATGTCGGTCACGTGCGTGTCGAGACCGATCTTGGTGTTGAGGAGATGCGAGCGCTCGCCGAGCCCCGTCAAGGTCGGGCTGAACACCTTGTGACCCTGCTTCTCCAACTGGTCCGAGACGCGCCGCCAGCACCAGCCGCCGTGCCAGGCACCGTGGACCAGCACGAAGGTCTTGGCGCTGGTTTGCGCCTGGGCGGTCGTGCCGTCGACCGCCGTCATGCTCATCAGCCCCGCGCCCGCCGCCACGCCGCGCAACACGCTGCGGCGCGATTGTCCGGTTTCGTTGCTCATCGAATTCCCCGCTCACGAAACTTCGATCACGCGTTCGACCAGCCATTGCGGCGAGTCGACCATTACGTCGTGACCGCAATCGCTGGGTGCTTCGAACGTCTTCCAGGTCTTGTCGGCCTTGCACTCGGCGAGCGCCTTGTCGAACGCGGGCTGCGGATAGGCCGACGCCCGGATGTAGGTCTTCTTCGCCACCTTCTCGCGCGCGCCGGTCAGCTTGATCGGCTGCACCGCGACGCCGTTGGGCTGCGGCGTGGTCTTGGAGTCGACCCAGGCGCGGTCCTTTCGGATTGACCTTGAACGCCTCGGCCTTCGGCGCCGCGCGGCCGGGTTCGCCCTTGGCGACCGCTTCCTGGAACGCCTTGCGGCTGAACTCGGAGGCATAGTCGATGCCGCTTCTGGCCGTTCTCCGGCTTGAAGGCGTCGAGCCAGACGATCGACGAGACGCGATCGCCGATCTGTTCGAGCGCGCCCGAGCCCGGCCAGCCGCCGTAGGAATGCACCACCAGGCAGACGTCCTTGAGGTCCTCCCATTTGAACAGGTTGACGATGTCGGTGATGTGGGTGTCGAGATTGATGTCCTTGCTCAGCAGATGCGAGCGGTCGCCGACGCCGGTGAGCGTCGGCGAAAACACCTTGTGGCCCTTCTTCTCCAGGAGGTCGGAGACGCGCCGCCAGCACCAGCCGCCGTGCCAGGCGCCGTGCACCAGCACGAAGGTCTTCTGCTGCGATTGCGCGTGCGCGGGTCGTGAGTTCGCCCGAGGCGGCCGCGGCCATGAGCCCGGCGCCGGCGGCGACGGTGCCGAGCACGCCGCGGCGGGTGATGCGATTGTTCGCTGTCATTGAAGTCCTCCCGTGTGGTTTCTGGTTGCCGGCATCCTAGACGGCCGCGCGCCACGCTTGTCGCGGCGTCCGTCGGGCAATTTCCTTGCGGCGCAATGACTTCGGGGCGGCTCGCCCAACCGTGCAGCAAGTTCGCGCCGTCGAATAAGGTCCTGTGGATAAGTGCGGAAAACGTGCGCGGCGATTGGCCGAATGTCGCAACGCAAGGCAGGGGCCTCGATAACCGGGCAGATCTAGATCGCTATCATCGCTGGCGCGCATCTCGCCCTGTACTGACAGGCCACGAATACTGCACTTGTCGCGCCATGCGCTTTCCGCCCCAATTTCTCGACGAGCTGCGCGCCCGACTTCCGGTCTCGGAGGTCGTCGGCCGGCGCGTGAAGCTGCAGCAAGGCCGGGCGCGAGTGGAAAGGTCTCTCGCCCTTCAACCAGGAGAAGACGCCCTCGTTCTTCGTCAACGACCAGAAGATGGCGTGGTTCGACTTCTCCTCCGGCAAGAACGGCAGCATCTTCGATTTCGTGATGATGACCGAGGGAGTGTCGTTCCCCGAGGCGGTCGAGCGGCTGGCGCAACAGGCCGGCATGCCGCTGCCAAAGGTCTCGCAGGAGGACGAGGCGCGCGAGCAGCACCGGCGCACGCTCAACGACGTCGTCGAACTGGCGGCGAAGTTCTTCGAGGCGACGCTGGCGTCGCGCGTCGGGGCGCGGGCACGCGGCTATCTCGCCGACCGCGGGCTCGATCCGGCGACGCAGCTCAAGTTCCGCCTCGGCTACGCGCCGGCCGAGCGCTTCGCGCTCAAGGAGCATCTCGGCAAGCGCAGGGTGTCTCGATCGAGGACATGATCGAGGCCGGGCTGCTGGTCGCCGGCGACGACATTCCGGTGCCGTACGACCGCTTCCGCGACCGCGTGATGTTTCCGATCACCGATCTGCGCGGCCGCGTGATCGCCTTCGGCGGCCGCGCGCTCGAGAAGGACGCCCAGGCGAAATATCTCAATTCGCCGGAGACGCCGCTCTTCCACAAGGGCGGCACGCTCTACAACATCGCCGCCGCGCGCGCCGCCGCCCACAAGGGCGCGCCGGTGATCGCGGTCGAGGGCTATGTCGACGTGATCGCGATGGTCAGCGTCGGCTACGAGGCGACGGTGGCGCCGCTCGGCACCGCGCTCACCGCCGACCAGCTCGCGCTGCTGTGGAAGATGGCGGACGAGCCGATCCTCTGCTTCGACGGCGACGGCGCCGGACGGCGCGCCGCCTATCGCGCCGTCGATCTGGCGTTGCCGCTGCTCAAGCCCGGCAAGAGCCTGAAGTTCGCGAGCCTGCCGGACGGCCAGGATCCCGACGATCTGGTGCGCTCCGGCGGGCGCGAGGCCGTCGCCGAGGTGTTCGGCGCCGCGCGCCCGCTCGTCGCACGTGCTGTGGATGCGCGAGACCGAGGCCGGCGGCTTCGATACGCCGGAGCGGCGCGCCGCGTTCGAGGCCCGCCTCGCCGAGGTGACGGCGCTGATCGGCGACGAAACCGTGCGCAAATATTACCGCCGGGAGTTCGGCGACCGGCTGCGGCAGCTGTTCGAGGCCGACGGCGGCCGACCGTTTCGGCAGCGAACCGCGGCGCGGCTGTTCGCCGACGCGCGGCTCCGGCGTCCGACCGCGGCCCGGAGCGGGTGGACCGCCGCAATCATTCGCCGGGTCGCGATCCGGCATCGGCGCCCAGCTTCGGTCAGCGGCGAGCCCTACGTGGTGGCGAGCCCGCAACTGGCCGTCGAGCCCGGTCCATCGCGGCCACCGCGCCGCCATTCCGCAGCGCGAGGCGCTGATCCTGCAGGCGGTCGTCAATCATCCCTGGCTCGCTGCACGACCACCTGGAGGAACTCGCCGAGCATCGAGTTCCGCCATACCGACACGCCAGAAGCTGAAGGGCGCGCTGCTCGATCTGCTTGGCGCATGACGGCGACACCGACCCGAGGCGCTGCGCGCCGAGCTCGGCCGCCGCGGCTTCGCGGAGCTCGCTCGCCCGCGTCGAAAAGGCCATCACCACGCCGAACGGTCTGGGGCGCCGGGCCGGAGGCCGCCCCCGACGACGTTCTGATGACCTGGAAACAGCTTGTCGCCTTGCATCGGCAATGGCATTCCCTAGTTAAGGAGCTCAAGGACGCCGAGCAGGCCTTGGGACAGGATACCGACCGAGGCCAACTATTCCTGGTTGCAGGACGTGAAGGCCCGGCTCGTCGGTGATCGACGGAACCGAGGCGCTGATCGAGGGCTTTGGAGCCTCGTCGGGCCGGCCGGCTCGGTCTCTGTGAACGATGCGGGACGATCGGAAAGCCGGCGGGCACCCGGGAACCGGAACCGGAAAAGCGCTTGGCTTGCCGCTGTATGGAGGGTTAATCGGGGCTTAAGCCGGCTCCGATGACACTCCGGCGGCGTGCGAATCAGGGCGGTGCCGAGGCCGCGACCCCTCGGCGCTGCCCTATTCGGCCGTTACGATTCTCCCCGCATAGGGTAGGGGACGATGTGGTCCAGAGTCGGCGCCCCGCGGTCCGAGTGCTCGGGCGTTCCAGGAGAGATGTATGGCGAGCAAGACCAAGGCGGCACAGAAAGAGAAAGAAAAGGAAGAGGCGCCCGAGAAAGAGGCCGCCGAGGCGCCCGACACGCCGCTGCCGCTGCTCGACCTCTCCGACGCCGCCGTCAAGAAGCTGATCCGCACCGCCAAGAAGCGCGGCTACGTCACCCATGACCAGATCAACTCGGTCCTGCCCTCCGAGGAGGTCAATTCCGAGCAGATCGAGGACGTTCTCGCGATGTTCAGCGAGATGGGCATCAACGTCGTCGAGACCGAGGAAGCGAGCGAGGAAGGCGAGGAGCAGCGCGAGGAGGCCGAGGAGGAGCCCGAGAGCGAGGGCGGCGAGCTGGTCGAGGTCCAGCAGAAGGTCCCGGCCAAGGCCGAGGCCAAGGAGCCGACCGAGCGCACCGACGACCCCGTGCGCATGTATCTGCGCGAGATGGGCTCGGTGGAGCTGCTCTCGCGCGAGGGCGAGATCGCCATCGCCAAGCGCATCGAGGCCGGCCGCGAGGCGATGATCGCGGGCCTGTGCGAGAGCCCGCTCACCTTCCAGGCCATCATCATCTGGCGCGACGAGCTCAACGAGGGCAAGGTCTTCCTGCGCGACATCATCGATCTCGAAGCGACCTATGCCGGCCCCGACGCCAAGGCCATGCCGGCCGCCGCGATCGGCCCCGACGGCCAGCCGATCGCCGCAGCCGGTCGGCGCGGCAGCGGCCGCCCGGCGGCCTGGCGCAGACCCCGGCGCCGCCGGCCGCGCCCGCCGCGCGCCACCCCGTTCAAGCCGGCGTCCGAGCGCGCCAACGGCGAGGAAGCCGAGGGCGGCCGAGGCGCCGCCGAGCGAAGGCGATTTCGACGACGACGACATGGAGAACTCGCTCTCGCTCGCCGCGATCGAGGCCGAGCTCAAGCCCAAGGTGCTCGAGACCTTCGACAACATCGCCGACGCCTACAAGCGGCTGCGCCGCCTGCAGGACCAGGACATCGAGATCAAGCTGCAAGAACGACTCGCTCTCGCCCGCGCAGGAGCGCCGCTACAAGAAGCTCAAGGACGAGATCATCGCCGAGGTGAAGTCGCTGCGGCTCAACCAGGCGCGCATCGATGCGCTGGTCGAGCAGCTCTACGACATCAACAAGCGCCTCGTCGGCTACGAGGGCCGCCTGATGCGGCTCGCCGAGAGCCACGGCGTCGCGCGCGAGGACTTCCTGCAGCAACTACCAGGGCTCCGAGCTCGACCCGCGCTGGCTCAACCGCGTGTCGAAGCTCTCCGCCAAGGGCTGGAAGAACTTCGTCGCCAAGGACAAGGACAAGATCAAGGAGCATCCGCCACGAGATCCAGGCGCTCGCCGGCGAGACCGGGCTCGAGATCGGCGAGTTCCGCAAGATCGTGCAGATGGTGCAGAAGGGCGAGCGCGAGGCCCGCCAGGCCAAGAAGGAGATGGTGGAGGCGAACCTGCGCCTCGTGATCTCGATCGCCAAGAAATACACCAACCGCGGCCTGCAGTTCCTCGACCTGATCCAGGAAGGCAACATCGGCCTGATGAAGGCGGTCGACAAGTTCGAGTACCGCCGCGGCTACAAGTTCTCGACCTACGCCACCTGGTGGATCCGGCAGGCGATCACCCGCTCGATCGCCGACCAGGCGCGCACCATCCGCATCCCCGTGCACATGATCGAGACGATCAACAAGATCGTGCGCACCGCGCGGCAGATGCTCAACGAGATCGGCCGCGAGCCGACGCCGGAGGAGCTTGCCGAGAAGCTCGGCATGCCGCTCGAGAAGGTGCGCAAGGTCCTCAAGATCGCCAAGGAGCCGCTCTCGCTCGAAACGCCGATCGGCGACGAGGAGGACTCCCACCTCGGCGACTTCATCGAGGACAAGAACGCGATCCTGCCGATCGACGCCGCGATCCAGTCGAACCTGCGCGAGACCACGACGCGCGTGCTGGCGTCACTGACGCCGCGCGAGGAGCGCGTGCTGCGCATGCGCTTCGGCATCGGCATGAACACCGACCACACGCTGGAAGAGGTCGGCCAGCAGTTCTCGGTGACGCGCGAGCGCATCCGCCAGATCGAGGCCAAGGCGCTGCGCAAGCTCAAGCATCCGAGCCGGTCAGCGGAAGCTGCGGAGCTTCCTGGATAATTGACGCTTTTGTGTCCCGGGCGCGGCGCAGCGTGAAACGCTGCCCCGTAGACCGGGCCCGCCAAGCCCGCAATCCTCTCGACGTCATGCCCGGCCTCGTGCCGGGCATCGACGTTCAGGAGGGGGGCGGTTGCGCGATACCTTCAACCCGGCTATGCTCGCCATGGTTGTGTTTTGTGGGCGATCGGGCATGCGGCGGTTGTTCGTCGTAGTTCTCTTGATGGCCGGCCTTTCCGGCGCGGCGCAGGGCGAGACGCTGACGGCCGCCGCCTTCACGGCCGAGTTCGCGCGTGCGTTGCAGGCCGCGATGCCGACCGCATCCGTCACGGTCACGCACGATTTGCAGCTCGCCATCCGGCGCGCCGACCGCACCACCGCCTCGCTGAGCCTCGACAGCGCGTACCGGGACTATTCGGGCGACCCCAAGCGGCTCGAGCCTCTGGTCCGGGCTTTCGCGAAGGCGCTCGCCGGATCTCCGGCTGTGCAGCCCGCCAAGCTCGACCCCTCGCGCATCGTGCCGGTCATCAAGGACCGGCCATGGCTTGCCGAGCTCGAAGGGCTGTTCAAGAAGCAAGGCGGCGCGCAGCAGCCCGTATTCGACGACTTCAACAAGGAGCTGGTCGTGGTCTATGCGGAGGATGCCGCGAGCAGCACGCGCTATCTCAACTCGACGCAGGAGCTCGGCGTTGCGCGTGGCGAGCTGCGGGCGCTCGCGACCGAGAATCTCCGGCGCCTGCTGCCCAAGATCGAGATGAGTCTCGTCGACGACGCCTTTGCTACGATCTCTGCGGGCGGCGACTATGAGGCGAGCCTGCTGCTGATCGACGACATCTGGACCGGCGGCCAGCTCAAGTTTGCCGGGGACATCGTGGTCGCAATTCCTGCCAAGAATGCGCTTCTGGTCACCGGTTCGCGCAGCCGTAAGGGCTTGCAGGCGGTAAGGGCGATGACGGCCGAGCTCGCGAAAGGCCCGTACCGATTGAGCGAGGCACTGTTCGTCTATCGGAACGGCAAGTTCGCGAAGTTCGGCCGTAACTGACGCGGCGTGTCATGTCCATCTGGCCGTTCCGCCGCAAGTCCGTCATCGATCCCGACACCGCGACCTGGCATACCGACAATTTCATTTGGCTCATCCGGCAGTTCGGTGGCCGCGACGCCCTGATGAAGTCCCCCCTGGTGCTGCCGAAGCCGGGCTTCTTCCGGTCCGACGGCGAGGAGGGCCACACGCTGGCGCTGCGCCTGTTTGAGCAGGTGAAAGCGTACTGCGACATGGCGGATTGGGAGGTCGATCTCGTTCCCGACGACAATCCCTTGGCGGAACCGGGCGAACTGGCGGAGGGGATGGTTGCGCCGCAGAAGCACGCGGCGGGGACGTTTGGCGTCAACGGCAACAGGATCGAGATCACCTACACCATCGCGCAGCTCCGGCGGCCCGATCGCCTCATTGCGACCTTCGCGCACGAACTGGCGCACTACCTCCTCGCCACTGGCGCCGATCCGCCGCCCTCCGAAAACGAGGAACTGGAGTTCCTCACCGACCTCGCGGCCGTCTACCTCGGCTTTGGTGTCTTCCTGGCCAACACGCGGTTTGAATTCGAGGGGTCGATGCAGGGTTGGCGATGGCAGCGTGCCGGCTATCTGCCTGAGGCCGACATCGTATTCGCGCTCGCGTTGTTCTTGCGCGCAAAAGGCCTGGAGCCGGGCGAGGCATGCCGGTCGCTCAAGCCGCATCTCGCGACGATGCTGAAGCGTGCATTCAAGGAATTGTCGGACGAGAGCACGCACGTCGTGCGGATCAGATCAGCGATGGCGGATGGAGGTGCCGGCTGACCGCGCTGCGCCGAAACGCGACGTCTCACCGCTGCGGCGGGACGCACGCCCGGTCGATCGACGCATTTGCGATTGCCGCAAACTGGCTCCATGGGCACGCACCTATCTCGTCCAGCGTGCAGTCCGCGAATTTCACCAAAGCCACATCGGGCGGATTCGAGCGGCTGACCGCGACCGAGTTCCGCATCTGGTCGAGCGTCTGCGCGACGAACTGCACCCGTACCGCATAGGTCTTGGTCTCGCGGTTGCTCCACAGTTCGAAATGCAGCGCGCCCGCGGGCGGCGTCTCATTCTTCAGATAGGAGGGCAGCTGCCAGCTCAGCCCCAGCATGCCGCCGATATTCGCCAGGTTGGTGTCGTGCCCGACGAACAGCGCCAACGCAGGCGCGCGCGGCCCGTCGGTGCCGGCTGCTTCTCGCAGGATGGCCAATACGCGCTCCACCAACGCCGACCCCTGCCGCGATGCCAGATACGGTGTGCGGTCCATCAAATCGAACTGCGCCACATGAAGCGGCATCACGCGGCGAATCGCCCGCGGGGTGGCGGCACGTCCCCATGCGACCTCGTTTTCGGGAAAACCTTCCGCGTATTCCAGCAGGAAGACTTCCGCAGCGACGGAGCCGATCGATACCGGACCGGACAAGTGAAGATGTCCCTTGTCGTCCGCAACGAGTTCGTTCGGCACGTCACGCAGGCTGCAGCTTTGCGCGGCGCTCCCGCACACGCCGGGCCGGCAGCACCTCAAGATGCTCTGAAGGACATCAAGCTCAGGTCCAAGAGTTTGGTTGAGCGATGCCAGATTGCCTCCTGCACGCGCCAGAACATTTTGCCGGGCACGGGTCGCGTCGATCTTGCAGACGCCGGCGCGGGTCGGATGAAACAAAGGATCGACCTTGGCGTCGGTCACCGAACCGACCGCAACACGGCATCCCGGGAACATGCCGTCCAGCAGCGCATTCGCCGTCGCCAGTGTGCGCTGGTCCAGATCGGCCCATGCCAGAAGACGGTCCGCGCGCGGGCAATGGTCCGCCATGAACATTCCGAGCGCGCCGTAATAATCCCGGTAATAGGCGCCGAGCAGCGTGGCGAGCGTGGCCCCGCGCGGCGTCAAATGGCCGGATGGCACCGGCCATGCCGGCCATGGGTCCGCGGCGATCCTGCTGAGCGGCATGTGGCCGGAAATCGGAGAACGGACGCCGTGCCGGCTGACGACCACGGCCGAGACCAATTGATAGTCCGCCGCAAACACAACGCCGTCCGCCAGCAGCGCCGCAGCGATGATTGCGGTGCGGAAGAAACAAAGAGCCGCCGGCATCGCCGCCTCACGGGAGAGGGTTGACAGACCGAAACGTAGCTTCGCGATCCGGTCGTATCTTCAGATTGGCTTACCGATATCTCCGAGCGAGAGCGTACAGAGTTGGCTTACGGGGTCAATCGCCGCCGGCGCCGCGGATGAGGCGGGCGCCGGGCTTGCGCCATCAACCGCCAGGAATGACCGGCAGCATGATGCACGAGGCGTGCGCGCCGTCGTGATAGATCGTGTCGGTGCCCATCAGCGACGGATGATAGGGGTGCGAGAACACCCCGTCGGTTGCGGGCGAGTCGCCGTTGGCGAGTTCGAGCCGGATGCGGTGTCCCTGCTTGAACACGTAGGAGATCGGCAGCACCTCGATGTCGAATTCATAGATCTCGCCGGGCGTGAGCGGCTGCGGGTTGGTGTGCGTATAGAACGGGCGCGCCGGCGTCGAGCGTTGCGGGTCCTTCTCGCGATGCGAGGCCTTCAGCCAGCCCTTCGACACCGGCGTAAAGCCGGGCTGCTCGCCCTTGCCGCGTGCCGCGCCGTCCTGCGGGTGCTGGTCGGTGAGCTTGACGATGAACTGGGTGTCGATCGCGCTCGACGCGGCAAACAGCTTGAGCACGATCGAGCCGGTCACTTCGAGATCGGCCTTAAGCGGCGCGCTGGTGAAGGTCAGCGCGCGCCGCGGCGGGTCGACGCGGCCGTCCGGCCCGATGACCGCGACGCCGTTGACCCATTCCCAGTCCGGATAGGTGTAGCTCGTCGGCGTTTCGTCCGCCGCGGGTTTGTCGGCCGAGAGGCCGCCGTCGTTAAGTGAAGCGACGCTGTCCGACGGTCCCTTGCGCAGATAGTACGGCGTGCTCACCGCATTCTTCGGCGGCCACTCCTCCTGCGTGCGCCAGACATTAGCGCCGCGCACGAAGAGTTTCACCGGCTCGCTCTCCATGAAGCCGTTGTTCTTGCCCTTGAGGTGGAGGTCGTAGAACGGCAGCAGTTCTTTCTCGTGAAACTCGACCTGGTCGAACATCCGGTGCGCCTCGAACGTATTGCGGGCGCCGGTGACCACGAGCTTCTTCGGCGCGCTGATCTGTTCGTAGCCGAGGATGTTGCCGCGCAGGTGCAGGCCCATCTTGCCCCAGTGTCCGACCGACAGCACCGGGCACTTGACCTGGTCGAGCCGCCAATAGGGCGAGCGCTCGCGCCAGAACTCGTCGTCGAGCGAATGCTCGATGATGGCTCCGACGAGATCGAATTTCATCGGCGCGCGGCCGTGCCGGCCGGCGAGGCGGTGCTGATTGTCGGCGCGCAGCGAGGTGTACCAGACCGAGCGGTAGCTGCAGTAGATGCCGCCGTGGTAGTTCGAGCAGCGATACTGGTCGACCAGGCCGTCGTAGGGCACGATGCAAGCGAGACCCGGCGGGTTCATGGCCGCCATCAGCCACTGCGCCATCGCATAGTAGGACTGGCCGATGCCGCCGACGCGGCCGTTGCTCCAGTCCTGCTTGATGATCCAGGCGATCAGTTCGACATAGTCCTGCTGCTCGTTCGGTCCCATGAACTCGAAATCGCCCTCGGAGCGGCCCGAGCCGCGCACGTCGGCGTGGACGTAGACGTAGCCCTGCTCGATATACCATTCGATCGGACCGGTCTCGCGCCAGAGAAACAGCGGATAGGCCGGCACGTCGTCCATCTCGTACTGGTAGGGCGAGGCGGCAAACAGCGCCGGGAAGCGCCCCGCGGCGTCCGGCCGGTAGACGCACAGCGAGATGCGCACCCCGTCGCGCATGGTGACGGTGACGCCCTGTTCGATTTTCATCTGGTAGCTCGGCACGCTGTTTCCTCCGTCATGCCCGGCGCCCGGCACGCATTCGCCGGATGGGATGCTGGAGCGGTGCATCCACGGTTGCTTCGTCAGGATAGTAGAGACGTGAGACGGCCGGGGGACAAGCCGGGATAACAGGCCGCGCGCGCCCGTCTGCAATGGGATGCCGGCCGCGACACTGCCGACGCGGATGTCATATTGCCGCCCAGCGGATGGTGCGGCATTCTCGCTGCATAAGAAACAAACGCCCGGGAGGACATGATGCGCGGCTGCCTTCGATTGGTTGCATTGCTCGTGCTGACCGCGCCGGTTTGGCCGGCCATGGCGCAGGACTATCCGACGCGGACGATCCGGGCGATCGCCTCGCAAGGGCCGGGGGGATTGAGCGACATCTGGATGCGCGCGCTCGCCGAAGAGTTGGGGCCGGCGCTTGGCGCGAGCGTCGTCGTCGAAGATCGCGTGGGCGGGGCGGGAACGATCGGCGCGCGCGCCTGCGGTGAATCTGCGCCCGACGGCTACACCATCTGCATCCTGCCGACCGAGGCGATGGTCATCAATCCGATCATTCATCCCACCAGTGGCTTCGATCCGAAGAAGAGTCTGGCGCCGATCACGAAGGCATTCTACTTGACGCAAGTGTTCGCGGTGAACGCGTCGCTGAACGTCAAGTCGTTCCCCGAGCTCATCGCGCTGGCCAAGGCCAAGCCGAAGACGCTGAACTACATGGCGCCCTCGCTGCCGAAGGTCGCCTTCATGGAGGAGCTGAACAGGCAGAACGGCACCGACTTCGTGCGCGTGCCGTTCAAGGGCGGCGGCGACGCGGTCAACAGCATGCTCACCGGCACGACCCCGATCGCGGCGTTTGGCATCGGCAACCTCATCCAGTTCATCCGCGATGGAAGAATCATCGGGCTCGCGGTCGATAGCGAAACGCGGTCGCCGCTTGCCCCCGATATTCCGACCTTCAGGGAGATCGGCTACAAGGATTATCTCATGCCGACGTTCTTCGGCATCTATGCCCCGACCGGAACGCGCGCGCCGATCATCGACAAATTGAACAAAGCAATCGTCAAGATCGCGTCGAATCCCGAATTCCAAAAGAAGCACATGGTCCCTCGCGGCCTGGCGCCGGTGCTGAACTCGCCGGAACAGTTCGCCAAGGAGCTCGAGAACGACCGCGCCGAGGGCCTGGCGGCGATCAAGGCCTCAGGCCTCTATCCGGACGTGAAGTAGCGCCGGGACACTCCGGGCTGGCGGCCCGCTCGTCACTTCGGCAGGATAACGCCCGCGGTGATGCTGTCGTAGTCCTTGCGCAAGCCGTCGAAAGCGTCCTGGTTGGCCGTGCACTGGACCACGGTGCGGCCCTTCGGCGTCTCGAACAGCGCCTGGTAGATGCGGAACTGGGCGAGCATCGCCATCTTCGATTGCACGGTGATGACGGCGCCGACCGAACCGTCTTGCGTCACGCGGTCGAGCGAAAGAATTTCGTGGCCCGCGCTCATCATGGTGCGGATCAGGTCGAGCCACTCCTGCTTGTTCGTAATGTCGTTGATCTGCTGTTGCGTCAGGTTGCGGTTGGGCGGACTGTCCTGGAACGACACCGAGCAGGAGGCCGGCGGCGACTTTCGCTCGACCTCGATCTCGACCGAATCACCCATCGTGGCTTGACCTAATCGCGCGGTGAATCCGGGCGGGGGGTTGACGGCGAGGCCGGTCGCGGGATCGCGCAACTCGTTGGCTGCCGCGACCGCGGCGGCGATCGTTGCGCCGGCAATCGCCAGGACCGCGGCCAATCCATACGCAAGCATACTTGCTCCCTCTTGCTGGATGCGCCGGACCATATCAGAACCTGACGCGTCCGCTATTCCCAGATCAGGACGTTCGGAAGCGAGCGGTCGACCTGCCGCAGCAGCGTATAGCCGACGCCCGCGAGGCCGCGGAACAGTCCGAGATTGAACTGCCGCTTGCCGACATTCCAGCGATAGTCGCCGCTCGCCGCCGCATCTTCCATGACAGCCGCTAGGCACCGCGAGGCATGCTCGCGCAAGTCGGTCCGGCCAAGCGCGTCGCCGGCCTCGCAGAAGAATTCGATGCTGCCGAGCGTGCCGCAGCACAGCGTGTCGATGTGTCCGGGCCAGCCGCGCTCCACGCCGGCGAGCGCGTTGCGCATGTCCGTTGCAAGCAGCGCCGCATCCAGGCGGCTGCGCTTCACCACGGCGGCGCGCGCGATCCCGATGCCGGGGGCGCCGTGACACCACTGGCACGGCCAGGGAACGTCCTCGCCGCCGCGGAAGTCCGGCCAGTTGTTGCGCTGCGCGTCATAGCTCGCATTTTCGAAGGCGATGCATTGCGCCGCCGCAGCTCGCGAAATCGTCGCGCCCGGTCGCCGCCGCCAGCGACGCCAGCGCATAGGCAAAGCCCGCAGCGCCATGCGACATGCCGTTGAGCGCCCGCTCGCCGCGGCCTTGCCCGAGCCAGCTTCCGCCGTTGTCGCCACGACGCGGCTGCGCGAGCAGGTGGTCGCCGCACTTGGCCGCGCTGGCGAGCACGTCGCCGGATGGACTGTCGCGATGAAGCCGCAGCAGACCAAGGATGCCGCCGGCGCACCCGCCGATCACGTCGAGCTGCTTGTCCGCCTTGATCAGGTCGTCGCTGAACAGCTTCGCCGCGACATGCGCGTCCGCGAGCAGGTCGTCGTCCCGCAGGCACCTGGCCATCACGGCGAACGCATAGACGATCGAGCCCAGCCCGGTGGCGCCGCCGATGCCGAGCGATCGCGCCATGCGCGCCGCATTGCGGCCCTTTAAGGCCTTGCGCGGATAGCGCGACCGCCGCCAGCGCCAGCTCCCTGGACGACGCGCTTCCGGTCGTCGCGGCATGGGCGGCGAGAAACAGCGCGATGCCGCTGTTGCCGTTGTAGAGATCGGCGCCGAGCGGCACGAGCTGCACGACTTCGGAATCTCCCAGCCAGTCGAGGCCGATCCAGGCCGCGGCCGGGCCCTTGCGGATGGCGTAATGCGCGAGCTCTGCGGCGATCTTGTCGGCTTCCGCCAGGAAGCTCTCCTTCCGTGGCGCGCTCGCCGCATCGACGCGCAATACCCGCTTCGGCTTTGGCGCGGCTGGCCGTCGCTGGAGCGCGAAACCGTGGCCGTGTTCTGCCGGATGACCTCGACCTGCCAGGCGATACTCTCCCGCATCGAAGTTGCCGACACGGGCGCGCGCGCGAGCAAGCCCTGGCGTTGCCTCGGTCGGAACCGCGATGCCGTTTGCATCGCGGATCTCGTTGCCGTCGCTCGCCGACACGAAATGCGGGACATTCAGCGCCAGCAGCGCCGCGCGTTCGGCGCGCTGCAACGGCCAGAGCGGATCGGACGCGCGCTCCCAATCCGTCAGCCTGGCCAGGAAGTCGGCCTGCGCCGACCAGGTGACGCCGTCGTCCATGCTGCGGTGATTGTCGCAGCCGTTGCAGCAGCATGTAGTAGAAGCGGGTGGGGCGAATGACCTTGCGGACCGCAAGTCCGGCGAAGCCGTCGAACAGTCCGCCCTGGTTTGCGTCCCGGCTCCGCGACAGCAGGAACCGGGCATAGTCCTCGAAGCCCGCGACGAAATCGTCGATATGGTCGCCGAACTTCGCGTAGCGGCCGTCGACATGCGGCAGGTTCGGGATCGTTGCGGCGGTTGCTGCTTGTCTTCGCGGGCCGCATCGCGTCGGAATTGATGTTGCTCCACGTGAGCCGCGTTCCGGACGCCGAATCCGAGTTCATTCCGCCCATCGCGAAGATCTCGTTGTCGGGCGAGCGGCCGTAGGCGGGCACCAGTCCGACCTGCAGGACCGAGTTGTCGACGATCTCCGCGGCGGCCTGAACGCCTGCGCCTCGATCTCTTCGGCCTGATCCGGTGCGCTCGCCTGCAGGATCATTTCGAGATCGATCGGCACCGGATGCTCGCCGGCCGCGATCATGTTTTCCTGGTGCATGTCGGTGCCGGCGAAGCAGTGGAACAGCGCGAGCCAGGCGCCCGCCCGCCGGAAAAATCGCTGGCAGCCGTCGTCGTCGGCGCAGCCGGCATGATCGATGAACTCGGTCCAGCCGTAGCCGTCGCGCGCGATCGCGCGCACCGCCTTCAGCTCGACCGGGGCGCCGACGCGGTTCAGGCGCTCGACCAGCGCATGCCAGGCGGCATCGAGCGCGCAGGTCCTTCGGCTTGTAGACGACGCGCGCACCGTCCTCGAAGGTGACGATCAGGACCGAGCGGCCGCCATTGTGCGGGTCGGAGAGATCGCCCTCGATCTTGGCAACCCGGCGCACCAGCGCCGTGAAAGAAGATCGTGGCGGATCGCTGCCAGATCGGCATCGAGCCGCATGACGAATTCGCGCGACGTGTCGATCCACTGCCGCGTGATCGAGGCGATCAACCGCAGCAGCACCGGCTTGTCTTCGAACAGGCGACGAAAGCCGCCGCTCTTCATGTCGGCGACGAACCGATCATATTGCGACGTTCCGCCCTCTCGGTGCATCTCGCTCGCGTCGACCCGCGTCGCCTTCCGCGCCGCGGCAAAGCGCTCGTAGATCGCCGGAGCGGCAAGGCTGCACACATTCTTGAGCAGCGTGTGGCGCAGATCGCGCACGCGCGCTCTCGTTGAGATTGCTGGCGGCGCGGTCGCCGATCTCCGCCCAAAGCATCGCCTCGGCGCGCTCGACCACCGGCACGAACAGATGTTCGAACGCACATGGCTCGGCGTCCTCGGGCGCTGCCGTCGCGCCGTCGCTGCGCGGGCTTTGCAGCGCCGCCTCGATCCAGATCGCGTCATGGATCCACGCCGGCGCCGGCGCGGAATCCCTTCGGCGGACGTTGGCGAACCTCGCCAGCACCTCGCCCATCGACAACCGGTCGCGCTCGAGCCGCCGGGCGAACAACAGCCAGTCGCCGCTGGCGCACGACTGGCACCACGCGGCGAGCCGCCGGGCAGCCGAGATCGGCGTCGCCCTTCTGCCCCGGGAGCGGTTCGAAATCGTCGGACAGGAGCTCGTCGATGGTGGCGGCCCGAACGATCAGGCGCTCAAAAAACGCATCCACGCGATGCCTCCGGTCGGGTCCCGGCAACGGGCGGCCGATAACGCGAATGCGACTTTACATGACAAGTATCGCGTGATGCAGTCCGCTCCGGCTGCCAGGCAAGTTCCGCGTGCATCCTTCATCCTTGCTGCTGACTGGCCGCGCAAGGCGATTGGAGCAAGTCCCATGAGCGACACCAGCACCACCGACGCCATTCTCGATCAGGCCGACGAGGACATCCTCGCGCCCGGCGTGTCCGACGAGGCGCTGGAAGCCGCCGCCGGCACGACGCGGATGTTCACCGCCATGATCACCGACTGCCCGACGCTGGTCGCGGCCTGCTGCGGCGGACGCTGATTCGATTCTCTCTCCGCTCGTCCCCGCGCACGCGCGGACCCAGGGCACAGACGAGGCACTCAAGTCTGGGTCCCCGCGTGCGCGGGGACGAGTGGAGATTCAAGTTCGCCGAAGTCAGTTCGCCTATTCCAATCCCTCGACGATGCGGATGTCGCGCACCGCGCCGTCGCCCAGCGCCTTGAGCGCGTGCTGGTAGGCCGGGCTTTCGTAGGCCGCGATCGCATTTGCCGCGCTCGGAAACTGCGAGATCACGATGCGCTCCACCTGGCCTGCCTCGTAGGCCTTGGCGGCGGTGGTGCGCGCCAGGTAGCGGCCGCCGAATGGCGCGATCGCGTCCGGCGCCAGCGCCGCGTAGGCCGCTAGCTTGCCGGGATCGGAGATCGAGCGGTAGGTCGTGACCCAGTAGGCCGTGGGCATGATGGCTTCCCTGTATTGGATTGTCGGCGGCCAGTCTTCCGCTGTCCGGCGCTCGCCGCAAGCCGCCGCGCCGCCGACCCGGCAACGATGATTTCATAACTCGCGGGTATGATCCTGCTCCAGTGTCCCGATTCCGAAGTTCGCGTCTTTTTCCGGCACGCTCGTCTGCGAACTTCGGAATCGAAGGACACTGGCAACGTATAGATCAAGCGTGGCTTTGGTTCAGAAGTCCGCATGTCGGATTCGCCGCAAGAATGATGCGGACTTCTGAACCGCCACGCGGTCCGGGCCGCTCAGTCCCGGAGGGGCGGGGATCATGAACGCGCATCGACCCATCGGCGCCGCCATGCTGGCGGTGGCGCTCGCGGCTGCGGCCCAAGCGCCGGCTCTTGCACCTGTTTGGGCACAGTCCAATCTCGATGCCGGCAAGTCGCCGGAGAAACTGTTCGCGCAGGGCTGCGGCGCCTGTCACAGCACGCCGCACGAACTGGCCCAGGTCCGCCGCGACTTTCTGGTTCAACATTACACCACCGGCCCGCAGCAGGCCGACCTGCTCGCCGCCTATCTCGAAGCGGTCCGCAACGAACCGGGGCGGATGCCGAAGCCGCGCCGCAGCCCGCGCGCCGACATCGATGTCGCGGACGTGACGTCGACCGGCAGCATCGGCGGTACGGCGGCCGCGGCCGCGCCTTCCGAAACCGCCAGACACGAGGACGCCAAGTCCGAGGATGCCAAGTCCGAAGACGCCGCTCCCGCGCCGGCGAAGCCCGCGGCCGTCTCGCTCCCGCCGCTCGACATCGACGAGTAGCCGCGTCCGCGCATTGCCTGTCGGGATTCATCCCGGCGCTGCACACTTATCGAAGCGTCACCCCACCCCGTCTCGCCGCTCGCTTTCGCGCGCGGCTCGCCGACCCTCCCCCTCCAGGCGAGGGTGGTTGCGGCACGCTCGACGCCATCGCATCGAGCACGGCATATGCCGATGGTTTGTGCTTGTGCTGCCACGCACTCTGTTCACCCTCCCCTGGAGGGGGAGGGTCGACGGCGAGCGCTGCAGGCAAGTTTACGCAGCCTGCGTAGACTTGGCTGCGCGAGGCGGCGGGGTGGGGTGACTTTTGTCGGGTTGGCCGAAGGGCCGATCATGACGGACGCCGTTCCTGCGCTATGATGCGCATCGCCTTGCATCATCCGGGACACGCATGACGAACATCGATAGCCGCATCCTCGGAGTTCTGGTCGCTCCGCACCACCAGGGGCGAGGACGACGCCGGCAAGGCGTTGCCGCCGCCATACGGGCCGAAGCCCGAGGGCCTCGTCACCTTCCAGGCCGACGGCCGCATGATGTGCGTCTTGTGCGACGGCCGCGCCGAACTGCCGGCGGGCGAACCGCGGCAATTCATGTCCTATGCCGGCAACTATAGCTTCGACGGCACGACGCTGACCACGCGCGTCGATGCCTCGTCCGACGCGAGCCGCGTCGGCGGCGACCAGGTGCGCGCGGTTTCGTTCGTCGACGGCCGGTTGGTGCTGCGCCCGCCGCGGCGGCTCTACGCCGGCCTCATGCAGCATCAGGAGCTGGTCTGGGAGCGCGTGGCCTGAAGCGCGGGCGCATCGCCCGTGGCGCTCCCGTAGCCCGCATGAGCGAAGCGACATGCGGGGCCGCTGTTTCGGATTGCACCGCCCCCGCGTGTTGCTGCGGTCCTTCCGGGCTACTTATAAAGGGCTCATCTCCGCGTGGTCACGACGCGCTTCGCGCCTTTGCCCACCTCGTTGCTGGTTGTTATGATTGTTGTATATGAGTCGCCGTAGAGTAAGTGGGGTTTCGCGTGTCGAAATCCACCGATGCGCTTCCGAGAATGTCAGGAGATGGGTTTCGCTTTGCTCAACCCATCCTAGGGGCTAAGGCGAAGGATGGCTAAGCGACGTATCTTTACGATCGGATTTACTTTGCCGGGGGACGAATTCGAGTTCATTCCTTTCGAATCGGACCAAACTCTGCTCGACGCTGACATTGTGCTGTTCGAGCCTACGCTCGGTGACTATTACGGTACCGAATCCTATAACGGACGAACGCTTCTGAATGAGCATTCTTCATTCGCTGCCAAAGCTCGCCTCGACCATTGGCGAAACGAGATTGTGACCGCCGTAAATGCGGGAAAATTGGTAATCGTCTATTTGGTTAAACCAATTGAACGATACCGTTATACCGGCCAAAAACAGCATTCGGGTACGGGTCGTAGCCGAACTACTACCAATATCGTCACGGAAATTTCTTCATACGAAATCGTACCGAAGCTAACAAGGGTGACAGCGAAATCGGGGGAGCGAAATCCGCCTTGAGAAGGACGGTTCTTATCTCGCTCCCTATTGGAGTGAATTTTCACATAATTCGCCCTACGAAGTTGAAATTGAAGGCGAGTTCAACAAGACACTCCTGGTCTCGCGGACAGGCAACCGTGTCGTCGGGGCCGCGTTTCACGGCAAAAATGGAGTTTTGCTGTTCTTGCCTCCGCTTCACTATGACTATGATCTGTTTGTTCAAGGACCAGCGAACGACGTAAGTGAGGAGGCAAGTGAAGAGTGGACCGACGAAGCTCTCAAGTTTGGAAAGCGGCTGGTGGCCGCTCTCGTTAGCTTGACTGATACGCTCAAGCAATCCTCACGGATAACTCCTCCTCCAAATTGGAGCTTTGCTTCGGATTATCGCCTCGCTTTGGAATTCGGATTTGGAGACCACAATCGCGAAACGCACAACTGAAATCGCGGAGCTGGAAGCGAAGAACCTCAAATCTGAGCAACAGTTGGAGGAAGCCGGTAGCTTGCGCAAGCTGCTATACGAACAAGGCAAACCACTGGAAGGTGCAATTTTGGAGGCGATGAGATTGCTTGGATTTCGACGCGCGACCTTTCGCAGACGGTAAGTCCGAGTTCGACGGCGTGTTCATTAGTACAGAGGGCCGCTGCCTTGGTGAAGCGGAGGGAAAGGACAACAAATCGATTGGAATTGAGAATTCAGCCAACTTGAACGCAATTTGAACGAGGACTTCGCTCGCGATGAGGTGGCCGAGCACGCGAAAGGCTTGATGTTTGGAAATGCTTTCAGGTTGAAACCAATAAATGATCGAGGTGAGTTTTTCACCGCCAAGTGTGTTTCTGCGGCGGCGCGGATCGGCGCAGCGCTTGTTAGAACACCTGATTTGTTTGCGCCTGCCCGGTATCTTAAGGAGCATCCCACTGACTTGGACTATGCAAAGCTCTGTCGTATGGCAATTTTTTCTACATCCGGCGCGGTCGTGGTGTTTCCTGATGTACCAATGTTCGAAACAAACGTGTTAGCTGAGGCAGTAGAGGGGCCGATTGAGCCAGTCCCCGAAATTTCGGACGGCTCCTGTTGACTGTATTCCTATTTTCCTCTAACTTCTCATCCACCCCGCTCAACGAGGGACGCTTCATGAGGCGTCTTGAGGCGGAGCGGATCGACGGAAGGCCGGCGCGGTGACGCGCCGGAGAGCGGAGACCGGGTTAGCCCGGTGTCCGCGCGGGTTGGGGCCGGAGATGCGGCCTCGGGGCCTCAAATTCAGCCCGCCAACCCCCCGTCGATGGCCTGCGGCGCGAGCCACGGGTCTGGTTGTGGCGCCTGCGCGCCGTGCCTCGCACGCACGGCACCCGGGCGGCGTCGGGGCACCGCCCGGATGGGTACTACGGCCCGCCCGCGAGGAGCTCGCTGACGGTTCGAGGTTTCAAGCCCTCGCCGCGAAGCGCGGCCCGATGCCGGTTTTCGTCTCACGGGAGGCGAAGGCAATCGCCACCAGTGGAGCGCCGAGAGGCGAGCGCGTCGAAAGACGCGCGGCCGCGCAAGCGGCATCTGGATGCGCCTTCCGGCGCTCCGCTTCCCTCGCTCGTGGCGAGGGAAATCAGGACGACGGCGTACCCGGCGCCGCCAACAATACGGGCGGCGGAGCGTTGGCTTCGCGCTGCATGTTTTCAGCAGATTGCAGGGGATCGAGCCGCGGAGGTGGTCTGCTCGCTCCCCCCTTGCGGGGGAGGGGTGGGGGGGTGGTGATGAGAGACGACGTCAGTTCGGTTGAACTCGCGACCCCCACTCCCAAACCCTCCCCGCAAGGGGAGGGGAGACCGACAGCGGTGCATGAAAACTCACGAGGACGAACGACAGATCGGCGAGGATGATGCGGCGCGATTTCCGGAGTAGACTACGGCCGTCGTTGCGCAACCGGGTGGTGACACATGTCGTTCTGGAAAAACTTGTTCGGCGGCGGCCAGGCCGCGAGCGCGCCGAAGGCGAGCGATCCGGTCGAGTACAAGGGTTATGTCATCCGCGCCGCGCCGTTCAAGGAAGGCGCGAACTACCAGACCGCCGGCACGATCGAGAAGGAGATCGACGGCGTGCGCAAGGAGCACCGCTTCATCCGCGCCGACAGCCATCCGGTCTACGACGACGCCGTCAGTTTCACGGTGTCGAAGGCGCGCCAGATCATCGACCAGATCGGCGACCGGGTGTTCGACTGAACGGCGTCGCGCTTGGTGCAAGTTGCGATGCGGCTGAATTCGACACTCTCTCCGCTCGTCCCCGCGGAAGCGGGGACCCAGCACTTCAAAATACCGAATGCTTTGCCCTGGGTTCCCGCTTGCGCGGGGACGAGCGGGGAGAGAGTCCATAATGGGCGATGGGTCGGGATCGCCGGCGCGCAGCAGCCCGTTCGGGCGGTCGAATTGCAGGGGAACCCGCGCCTTTCCGCGCCCGCCACGCGCGTTTTTAAGCGGATTTTAGGATATTTAACCAAGTGTTCTCCCTGAAACCACGTTGGGAGAAGCTGATGAACGCTCCAATCACTGCGGCGGCCGAGGAGACATCGCCTTCGGTGGAGTCGATCGTCGAGGCGGAGATCAGCAATCTGGTGACTCAGCTCGCCAAGCAGGAGAGCCCGAAGCTGGCGCCCGAGCCTGCGCCTGAACCTGCGCCGGCAATCCGGGTCGAGAACGATGCCGAGCGGATCCGCGCCTCGGTCGGCCGCCTGACCTCGAACTCGATCAGCGAACTCAACGGGCTCACGTCCCAGCTCGAGGAACTGCAGCAATTTCTGAAGGTCGAGGTCGAGCGCGTCGAGCGCGAGATCGAGAGCGCACTGGCCGGCATCAACATCATCATCGAAACGATTGCGCCGTGGCGCAGCATCACCGAATTGCTGGCGTCCTCGGGCCATGCCCGCGCCGCGCGGATGCTGCCGCCGGCCGATAGCGTGCCGGATGCGCAGCCGGCCGAGTAATTTTCACTGCGGCCTGACGCCGGGACTCATGCTTCCGGCTTGATGCCGAACGTCGCCTCGAACCGCTTCGAATAGGCCGGCCACACCTGCGGATTGACGATGCGCGGCGGGCGCTTGCCGTCGAGCGTCATGATCAGCTGCTCGGCGGCGATCTTGCCCATGTTGGCGCGGGCTTCACGCGTGACACCGGCGGTGTGCGGGCTCGCGATCACGTTGTCGAAGGCCAGCAGCGGGTGTTCGGACGTCGGCGGCTCCTTGTCCCAGACGTCGACGCCGGCGCCGGCGATCTTCTTCGCTTGCAGCGCCTCGGTCAGCGCGCGCTCGTCGTGGATGAAGCCGCGCGCCGTGGTGATGAAGTAGGCGTGGGGCTGCATCAGGCGCGAATTCGCGCGCGCCGATCATGCCGCGGGTGGTGTCGTCGAGCGGGCAGTTGATCGAGACGAAGTCGGCGCGGCGCAGCAGTTCGTCGAGCGTCACCTTGACGGCGCCGCGCTCCTTCATGGTGGCGTCGTCGAGATAGGGGTCGCAGGCGATCACCTGCATGTTGAGCAGGCCGCCGGCGAGCGCGGCGATGCGGCGGCCGACATTGCCCAGCCCGACGATGCCGATGGTGCGCCCGGCGACGTCGTTGCCCATGAAGGCGATGCGGTCGTGCAGCGGCCGCCGCGCATCGCGTGATTGGTCTGGACGATCTGCTTCGACAGCGCGAGCACCATGGCGATGACGTGGGTCGCCACCGCCTCGGCGTTGCCGCCGGTCTGGTTGACCACCAGCACGCCGGCGTCGGTGCAGTCCTTGACGTTGACGGTGTCGAAGCCGGCGCCGTTGGTCGAGACGATGAGCAGGTTCGGCATGCGGGCGATCAGGTCGCGGGTCGCGTGGAAGCTTGCGGTTGAGCTCGTCGCGGGCCGAGCCGATCTGGTAGGCGTGCGCGGCCGAGATGATCGGTGCGGCGACAGGCGTCCGGGCTGTCGTTCTCGAGCTTGTCGAGCCGGATTTCCGGCCGTGTCGCGATGATGTCGAGGTAGCAGGAGTGCGCGAGCTGGCGCACATAGAACACGCGCTTGACGTTGTCTTTCATGGCGATGGGGTGTCCGGGGCGTTCGGCGGGAAGGGCGGCCCGGTTCCGGATGCCAGCAGAGCACGCTCCGGTCAATGGGGGCGGAAAACGCCACGCTGGGGGCGGTTTCGTGGGAGCTTTGGGCCGGGCGTTAACCGCGCGTTAACCGCGCGGGCGCCTAATCGAGGTTAATCGCCGGTAAGAATCGACGCCTTTTGAGGTCTGCCTTGACCAGCGCGAATGCCGTTCAGTCGCGACAATCGATCCGCTTCCGGGGCCGCTCGTTCGTGGCCTTCGTGCTCGCGCCCATCCCGCCGGTCGACGGCTGGCTGCACGAACTCGACCGCTGGAGCCGGACCTCGCCGAATTTCTTCGCCAACCGGCCGACCATCCTCGACATCACTTCGCTGCCCCGCGACGAAAAGGAAATCGCCGGCCTGATCGCAATGTTGGGTGAGCGCGGCATCCGGATCCTCGGCCTCGAGGGCAACGAGGGCGCCGACTTCGGGCCCGCGCTGCCGCCGGTGATCAAGGGCGGTCGCCCTGCCGGCGGGGGCGCTGCCACAGACGCCCCTGGCCAGAGTGCGGCGGATACCGAAGCGGGCCAGCGCAGCAAGGAACCAAGTTCGTTGCTGGTCGAGACGCCGATCCGCTCCGGCCAGTCCGTCGTGTTTCCTTACGGCGACATCACCGTGCTCGGCGCGGTGTCGTCCGGCGCCGAGGTGGTGGCCGGCGGCTCGATCCACGTCTACGGGGCGCTGCGGGGACGCGCCATGGCCGGGGCCATGGGCAACAATGCGCAAGGCGCGGGTATTCAGCAGCCGCAACGAGGCCGAGCTGATCGCGATCGACGGCTACTACCTTACCGCGGAGGACATGGCGCCCGAACTGCGCGGCCGGCCGGTCCAATGCTGGCTCAACGACCGGGTGCTGCAGATCGCGGGATTGGATTGAAGGGTTCGGGAGATTGAACATGGCGAAAGTACTCGTCGTCACGTCCGGCAAGGGCGGCGTCGGCAAGACGACCACGACCGCCGCGCTCGGGGCCGCGCTGGCGCAAAGCGGGCAAAAGGTCGTCGTGGTCGACTTCGACGTCGGGCTGCGCAACCTCGACCTGGTGATGGGAGCCGAGCGCCGGGTGGTGTTCGACCTGATCAACGTGGTGCAGGGCACCGCGAAGCTCTCGCAGGCGCTGATCAAGGACAAGCGCATCGAGACGCTCTACCTACTGCCCGCGTCGCAGACCCGCGACAAGGATGCGCTGACCGAGCAGGGCGTCGGCAGCGTCATCCGCGAGCTGCGCGGCAAGTTCGACTGGGTGATCTGCGACAGCCCCGCCGGCATCGAGCGCGGCGCGACGCTCGCCATGCGCTACGCGGATGCCGCGGTGATCGTCACCAATCCGGAGGTGTCGTCGGTACGCGACTCCGATCGCATCATCGGGCTGCTCGATTCCAAGACCGAGAAGGCCGAGAAGGGCGGGCGCGTCGACAAGCACATCCTGATCACCCGCTACGACACGGCCCGCGCGACGCGCGGCGAGATGCTCAGCATCGACGACGTGCTCGATATCCTCTCGACACCGCTGCTCGGCATCATCCCGGAAAGCCAGGAGGTGCTGCGCGCCTCCAACATCGGCCAGCCGGTCACCGTTGCAAGTGCGATGAGCGCGCCCGGCCGCGCCTATCACGACGCCGCGCGCCGGCTCATCGGCGAGACGCTGCCCATGACCATACCGACAGAGCGAGTTCGGCTGTTCGAGAAACTGTTCGGACGGAGAGCGGCATGAGCCTGTTTAATCTGTTTCGGCGGCAGGGCTCGGCGCCGGTCGCGCGCGAGCGGCTGCAGATATCTGCTTGCGCACGAGCGGGCGCGGCGCGGTCAGCCCGACTTGCTTGCCCTCCTGCGTGAAGAAATCCTCGCCGCCATCGCCAAGCATGTGCCGGTGGATCAGGACAGCGTGGTCGTGCGCATGGACCGCGGTTCGACGGTCTCGACTCTGGAAATCGACGTCGAACTGCCGAATGCGATCGACGAACGAATTGCTGTCGGATTTTGATTTCGGCGGGCGTTATTTCCCGCGCGAGCGCTCGACGCTCTTAATTGGCACCGGTGGCATCCCCGACCGCTCGGCAATTTCCCGATCCTGCTGCTCGATGACCGTACGCGCGGGGGCATCGGCATCGAGGCCGCCCAGCACATTGCTCGGAACCCGGCGATTGGAGCGCCGCGATCCATCCTCATAAAGCACGTCGAAGAATACGAATTCGGCGCGTGTTCCCGGTTTCTTGGCCATGGTCGTAAGTCCTGTCGGCAGCGGATGTCGCCCTCCGCATGGTTGAAACAAAAACCCGGCGCGCTTGCGCCGGGTTTCGTCAACCCGATGTCGACCGCCATATAGCTACGGGGGGTCCCGATGGCAATGGCTCCCGGGCGCCTCAGCAATGCACCCCGCCGGCGCCCGCGTACGGTTTTCGACCGTCTATTCCAGGCCTTCGACGATCCGCAGGTCGCGTTCGGCGGCCTTGTTGAAGAGCTTGAGCGCGGCTTGGTAGCCTTCGCCGTCATGGGTGGCAATCGCCTTCGCCACGCTGTCGAACTCGATGATGACGACCCGTTGTGCGACGCCGGCCTCGTAGGCCTTGGCGGCATCGGCGCGTGCCAGGAAGCGGCCACCCCCGGCGGCGATTGCCGGGCCGGCGAGCTTGGCATAGGCCGCCAATGCATCCGGATTCGACACCGACCGATAGGACGAAACCCAATACGCTTTAGCCATCGTGATCTCCCTTACGTTGTTGTGCACGCCCCGTGGCGGGACATGGTGCAGCTTAGCTCATTTGTCCAAGAATCCGCAGCCGCACTAAGACCGCGCCGCGCGAGCGATCTCGCCCGGTCAGGTCGGTGGATGCTGGCGAAAGTAATCGGCGTCGCGTGGGTTCTGCTTGAAATCCGGATTGCTTGGCCAGCCGAAATGCCGGCTCGACATGTCGGAGCCGTAGCGGACGCGAAATAGCAGCGTCCGGTCCGGTCCATTGCGATATTCATGCACCTCACCGGGTGGATGCACCACGAACGCTCCGGGCACGACGTCGATTGTCTGTGTCGGCGTCCGCATCTGGCCGCCGCCCGAGAAGCAGAAATAGATCTCGGTCGCATCCGGGTGACAATGATTAGGGCTGATCTGCCCGGGCTCCCAGCAGGCCACCGTAACGTCGCCCTCGGCGACTGTGCCGAGAACCTTCTCGACATGCTTCTTTGGGCTCCACTCCTGCTCGTCGATCAGATTGAAGACATGCATGGACGTTCTCCTCGGTCGCGAGATTAGCCCCGCGGGATGGCGTCGAACAAGTTGACCTTCGGGGCCGTCGTGGCTGTGGCGCAGAGGTGACAGGTGCAGAATTTTTGCCGGACAGACTTGCTATTCATATTGGCTACGAAATCGCCGGGTATGAGTTGACGGTGGGGCAGCGAGGGGTCGGTGCCCGATGGGTGGGGGAGTTTCATGCGTAATCGTATCGAACGGGACGTTCCCGATACCGAGCCGTATCAGGAGTTGCTGGCGGTGATGGGATCTATCATCGCGGTGGCGGTGGGCCTCACGGTCCTGCTTTCGCAGGGGTTGCTGTCCTGACTTAATGTTGCGGCTTCGCGCCTTCGCGTGCCTAGCGCACGGGCGCGAAGTATCGCTTGTCCAGCATGACGTGGACGCCCTTGTTGCCGTTGACCACCTGCGTGATGCGCAGATCGGCAGCGAGGCTGCACAGCGTATAGGCCTGATAGCGGTCAAGTCCCGCGCGCGCGCCCAGCAGGTCGATCATCGACCGCAGCGCGATCACCACGCAGTCGTCGAGGTCCGGGTCGAACGCCATCGTGATCATGTGCGTCGGCGTCTCGGCCATCGGCCACTCCAGCCGCATGTCGTCACGCACGATGAGGCGGAAAGTCCCGGTCAGGCCGGTCTCGACCGCATTGATCGACACTTCGCCGTCGCCCTGCGCGCCATGGCCATCGCCGGCGGAGAACAGCGCGCCTTCGACGAAGATCGGCAGGTAGAGCGTCGTTCCCGCGACCAGTTCCTTGTTGTCCAGATTGCCGCCGTTCTTGCGGGGCGGTGCGGTCGAAAGCGCGCCCCAGGCGGCGGGCGGGGCGGTACCCATGACGCCGAAGAACGCGGCCCACGGCACCTCCTGGCCCCATGGCAGCTTCCAGACCTTGCGGGTGCGGTCGAGCACGATGTGAATGATTTGCTGCTCGGCGAAATCGTAGGGCAGTGCACCGGCAAGCGGCCGCACCGCGTGGTAGCCCCAGTCGTAGTAGGGCTCGATGGCCTCGATATCGACCTGCAGCACTTGGCCGGGCTTGGCGCCGCGCACCTCGACCGGACCGGTCAGCAGGTGCGGTCCGAGCCTGGGCGCCACCTTGGCGTGAATGGCTGGCAGCGCGGACGGAATAACGAGCGGTGGCGCCGGCATCAACTCGCGCGTGCCCGAGACTGAGGAGATGATCACGCGCTCGCCGCTGTCGATGGTGAGGCGCGGCGATAGTCCGGCGTCGAAAAAGCCCCAGTGCACGGTATCGGGCGAGGGCTCGAGGCGATGGGTGTTCATGGCGGTTCTTCGAGGAGGAGAGTTCCGCCCAGGATTACCGCGCTGCCGCACTTTGCGAAAGCCAAAACTCCGGCCGAACCCACTCGCAGGGAAACGGCCGCAACCGGCCGTCTATGCGGCGTCGGTATCGGCGCCTGCAACGTCGGCCCGGAGCCGCCGGAGCAGGCGGCGCAAATCGGCAACTTCCGCCTCGAGCTTTTGCACCCTATCGGCCAGCGTCGCGAGATCGGGCGTGGCCGACGTGGCTTGCGCTGACGGTGGCGCTGACGTTGTGTTGATGCGTGCCCCGTCGGCAAACGCCACCCCGACGTCCATGCCATGGCGCCACCGCGCGATCACGCGCAGAGTCTGGCTTTTCTGCGGGATGTGAAGATCAAAGGTATCCGGGATGGAAATCGAACCGGAAAATCTCAGCCGCGCGCCGTGGTCCGAAATGTCACGGATCAGGCAATCGATGGCGCTGCTGCGGTTGTTGAAATAGATGCAGCCCCGCAGGAAGCTCTTTTGACGGGGCGCTTGTCGGCGGTCGACCATGCCTAATTCGCCGTCCTGCTCTACGAGGTCGAGGGGAAAAGGGTAACGTTTTGGATTTAAGCAAACATTAAGATTTTTGCCGACCGCGTGCGGGGAGGACATCTCCTCGGGTCCTTTCGCCGCCCGGCCACATGACTGGCATGAACGACCTTGTCTTGACCGGCGTCCCGCCAGCGATAAAGGTCCGCCCGCCATGAATGTCCTCCCCCCGAATTGGCCGGTCGCCGGCGCGCCGTATCAGGCGGCTGCCGAGGTCGATTCGCCGGTCGCCTGGCGGCGCCTCGCGGTTGCGGTCGTTCTCGGTACCATCATCGGCGTCGGCATGTGGTCGATGCCGGTCGTGCTGCCGGCGATGCAGGCGGAGTTCGGGGTCGCGCGCGCGGACGCCTCGCTGCCGTACACCCTGACGATGCTCGCCTTCGCGTTCGGCGGCGTGGCCACAGGCCGGTTGGCCGACCGCTTCGGCATCGCGATGCCGATCCTGTGCGGGGCGCTCGCGCTCGGCGCGGGCTACATCATTGCCGGGCTGGCTCCCAACCTGCTGCTGTTTGCGCTCGCGCACATTCTCATCGGACTTGGCGCCTCGGCCGGATTTGGACCGCTGATGGCCGACATGTCGCGGTGGTTCCAGCGCCGGCGCGGTATCGCAGTGGCGATCGTCTCCAGCGGGAACTACCTGGCTGGCACGATCTGGCCGCCCGTGCTGCAGCACGCCATCGCGGCGTGGGGCTGGCGCATGACCCTTATCGCGATCGGCGTATTTTGCGTCCTCACCATCTTGCCGCTGCTGTTGATGATGCGGCGGAGCGCGCCTGCGCACGAAGTCGAGACGCCAGCCGTCGTTGCCGGACGCGAACTGGCACTCGGCCTTTCGCCCAATGCGATGATGGTCTTGCTGAGTGTCGCTGGGTTTGCGTGCTGTGTGGCAATGGCGATGCCGCAAGTGCACATCGTGGCCTATTGCAGCGATCTCGGTTATGGCGTCGCGCGCGGCGCGGAGATGTTGGCGATGATGCTCGGGTTCGGCATCGTCAGCCGCATTGCGTCGGGCTTCGTGGCCGATCGCATCGGCGGCGTGGCAACGCTCGCGATCGGGTCGGCGCTGCAGGGCCTTGCCTTGCTGCTCTACGTGTTCTTCGACGGATTGGCGTCGCTCTATGCGATTTCCGCGCTGTTCGGTCTGTTCCAGGGCGGGATCGTGCCGATGTATGCCATCATTGTGCGGCAGTATTTCCCCCCGCAGGAGGTTGGCGTGCGCATCGGCATCGTGCTGATGGCGACGCTGTTCGGCATGGCGTTCGGCGGCTGGATGAGCGGCGTGATCTTCGACTACACCGGCTCCTACGCGGCGGCGTTCGTCAACGGGCTCATCTGGAACGCGCTCAACCTGGCGATCGTGCTGTGGCTCATGATCAGGCCGGGACCGCGGGCAGTTCCGGCTTGAGCGCAATTTTGCGCTTCTGCGCTATGGACCGGGTTTGTAGTCTTCCGGTGGCTTGTTGGCGATCCGGATCAGGAACTCGGCGTCTTTGCGGTCCTTCTTGAGGAACTCGGCGAAGTCCGCCGGCGTGCCGGGAACCGGCAGCACAGCCTGCTTCTCCAGATATTCGACGAATTTCGGCTCGCGATAGAGCTTCACGAACTCGGCGTTGAGCTTGTCGACGATCGACTGCGGAAGCCCCTTGGGTCCAGCAAGGCCCCACCAGCCGAACGGGGGAAAGTCAATCCCGCTTCGGCGAGCGTCGGCACGTCCGGCACGAGCTTGCGAGCGCCGCTCGGCGGCTACCGCCAGCGGCTTGATCTTGCCGGTCTCGAGCAGGCCGAGGAAGTTGCCGAGCCCCATCTTGGCGATCTGCAATTCGCCGGCCACCAGCGCCTGCGCGATCGGCCCGCCGCCGCGGTACGGGATGCCGACGATGTTGGCGTTCCACTGCTGGTTCATCCACTTGAGAAACATCTCGGGGTTCGAACCGGGACCGAGCGTGCCGTAGTTGAGCGTACGCGGATTGGCCTGTACGTAGGCCTTGAGCTCGTCGGCGGTGCCGACGTTGAGCGAGCTCGACACGAACAGCGCCTCGACCAGCAGGTAGAGGTTGGTGATGAGGGTGAAGTCTTTCTCCGCGTCGTACGGCAGCTTGTTGAACATCAGCGGATTGATCGACAGCGTGTTGTGGTAGACGAGACAGAGCGTGTAGCCGTCGGGCGCGGCCTGTGCGCAGGACTGCGCGGCCGGAATGCCGCTCGCCCCGCCCTTGTTCTCGATCACGAACGGCTGTCCGATGCGGCGGCGCGAGCTCCGCGGCGGTGGCCCGCATGATGACGTCGGTCACGCTGCCCGGCTGCGATCGGCACGATGACGCGGATCGGACGGTCCGGATAGCTCTGGGCGTTCGCGATTGAACGCCCAGAACGTGATGGCAAAGCAGGATCGGCGCTGCAAGACGCGAACGAAAGGCGCGAGAAGTTTCGTCATTGTGGTTTCCGTGACTTGGTTGATCGTTCGACGCCGCAGCGCGCGCGGTTACTTGAGCTGGTCGGCGACCTTGTCGAGCGCGGCCTTGACGCAGGCCTCGTCCTTCTCGCCGCCCGGCGCGCCCGAGGCGCCGACCGCCGCCGATCACGTCTTCGCCGACCTTGATCGGCAGCGCGCCGCGCCCGCTGGTGAAGCCGGCGAGATACTGCAGCGCTCAGCGTGGGGATCCTTCTTGATCCGCTCGTCCATCTCGCCTGACGGGATGCGGAAGGTCCGCGAGGTGTAGGCCTTCTGGAAGCTGTTCTCCATGGTGTGCGGCCCGGTGTCGTCACCGCGGACTTGCAGGATAATCTCGCCGTTGCGGCCGACGACGGTCACGGACACCTGATAGCCGTTCGCCTTGCAGGTCGCGATCGTGGTTTCCGCGATCGCCATCGCCATGGCGGCCGTAAGGTCCTTGCGGGCGAGCAGTTGCGCGCTCGCGGACGCCACCAGGACGCAGGCCAGGCCGATGCCGGCCAGCCGATACAACATCGCAGCCATGATGGAAACCTCCCTGATCGTTGTGGACCGCATTCATCGGCGTGCGGTCTGCGCGCGACACTAGCGCATTTCGGCCGATTTGTATGGGGCCTCGCGGAGTTTCCCGTCCGATGCTGTCGGTCTGGTATCCGCGCGCCCGATGTGGTATCTGCGGGCGGCGAGGAGGATCGGCCGGCATGTCCCGAAACGTCACACGAAAGCGCTCGGTCGGCGGCCGCGATGGCGCGGAGGCTCGTCAGTGATCCGAGTCGGCATCGTCGGCTGCAACTATGGCCGAACCGTGCTCCTGCCCGCGTTCCGCACCGATCCGCGCTGCGAGGTCGTGGCGCTCGCCGGCACCGATGCCGCGCGTACGGCCGAGCTGGCGCGCGCGGCGAATGTGGCGCGTGGGCTCGGCGATTGGCGGGCGCTGGTCGACGATCGCGCCGTCGACGCGGTGGCGATCGCCGTTCCGCCCGATCTGCAGCCCGAGGTCGCGCTGCGCGCGCTCGATCTCGGCAAGCCGGTGTTCGTCGAAAAGCCGCTCGCCGCCGATCTCGCGGGCGCCAGGCGATGCTCGAGCGCGCGCGGGCCGCTGGCAGCCCGGCATGATCGACTTCAACTTTCCCGAGCTGCCGTCCTGGCGGCGCGCCAAGGAGATTCTCGCCGGCGGCGGGATCGGGCGGCTGCGGCACGTCGTCGTGACCTGGAACGTCGAGAACCAGGCGACGCGGCTGCGCCTCAAGAGCTGGAAGACCCGCGGCGACAATGGCGGCGGCCTGCTCGGCAATTTCGTCAGCCATTGCTTCTACTATCTCGAATGGTTTTGCGGCCCGATCCGCGGACTCGACCGGGCGCGATATTTTCGCTGCCCGATAGTGACGCAGGACAGCAGCATCGCGCTGGCGCTGGCGTTTGCATCCGGCGCCGGCGGCAGCCTGCAGATGAGCTGCGCGTCGTTTCTCGGCTCCGGGCATCGTCTCGAGTTCTACGGCGACGACGGCACGCTTGTGCTTGCCAACCCGACCGCCGACTACTTCCGCGGCTTCGAGCTCAAACAGGCGCACCGGTCGGATCGCGTGCTGCAGCCGGTGGAGGTTGCGGACGCCGAAGATGATGCATCTTCGGATTCTCGCATCGTGCCGGTGTCGCGGCTGGTTCGCCGGTTTCTCGATGCCTGCTCCGGCGGCGCGGCCAGCGCGCCCGGCCTCGCCGAAGGCTATCGCGTGCAACAGTTGATCGACGCCGCGCGGCGTGCGCACGCGAGCGGCCGCTGGATCGACATCGCCCCGTCACAGGAGCGGCCATGAGCGCGCGGCGCATCCTGGTCACCGGCGGCTCCGGCTTCATCGGCTCGGCACTGGTGCGCGCGCTGGTGCAAGGCCGGCGAGACGGTGCGGGTGCTCGACGATAATTCACGAGGTGCGTTGCGACGGCTTGCCGGCATCGAGCGCGACATCGAGTTCGTGCAGGGCGATATCCGCGACGCTGCTGCGGTCGACGCCGCGATGCGCGGCATCGATGAGGTGCATCACCTCGCCTACGTCAACGGCACCGCGACCTTCTACAGCGCGCCGGAGCTCGTGCTCGACGTCGGCGTCAAGGGCATGGTCAACGTGATCGATGCCTGCCGCCGGCAGAACGTCGGGCGCGCTCGTGCTGGCGTCGAGTTCGGAGGTCTATCAGACGCCGCCGCAGGTGCCGACCGCCGAGGACGTGCCATTGGTCGTCCCCGACCCGCACAATCCGCGGCTCTCCTACGGCGCGGGCAAGATCATCAGCGAGGTGATGGCGATCAATTTCGGCCGCAAGTATTTCGAGCGGGTGCTGATCTTCCGGCCGCACAACGTCTATGGCCCGGACATGGGCTTCGATCACGTCATCCCGCAGTTCGCGGTGCGGCTCAAGCGCGCCTGCGCGGCGCGTCCGTCAGGCGCTGTGCCGTTTCCGATCCAGGGCAGCGGCGAGGAGACGCGCAGCTTCTGCCACGTCGACGACCTCGTCGCCGGCGTCATGGTGATGCGCGAGAAGGGCGAGCATCTCGGCATCTATCACATCGGCACGACCGAGGAGATCGGCATCGCCGATCTGGCGCGGCGGATGGCGGCGATCGCGCGTCGCGAGATCGCGCTCGAAACCTCGGCGGTGCTCGCCGGCAGCACGGCCCGCCGCTGCCCGGATATTTCGAAGCTGACGGCACTCGGCTATAGACCGCGCGTACCGCTCGATGCCGGGCTGCCGCCGACGCTCACCTGGTACTGGGAGCACGAGCGCGAGGCGCCGCCGACTTGACCGCATCGGAAGGAGAGGGATGTCGTTGTTTCCTGAGAAAGTCGCACGTGCCGCCGGCACCGGCGCGAGCGTTCCGGTCGAATGCTGCCAGGTCTGCGGTCACGCGCCGCTCGAGACCGTGCTGTCGCTCGGCTACATGCCGCCGGTCAACCAGATGGTGCCGATCGGGCAGGTGCCGCGGCAGCAACCGTGGTTTCCGACCGATCTCCTGTATTGCGGCAAGTGCGAACTGGTGCAACTCGGGCTCGCGGTCGATCCGGTCATCATCTTTCCGCCGGAGTATCCGTACACCAGCGGCACCACCAAGCTGCTGCGCGACAACTTCGCCGATCTCTGCGCCGAGGCGGGCGCGATGCTCAAGCTTACGCCCGCCGACCTCGTCGTCGACATCGGCTCGAACGACGGCACGCTGCTGTCGAATTTTCAGAAGGCCGGCTACCGCGTACTCGGGATCGAGCCGACGGAGGTGAGCAAGATCGCGGCCGGGCGCGGCATACCGACCGTCATGCGCTACTTCTCGCCGGCGACCGCCGTGGAGGTGAAACGCGAGCACGGAGCCGCGCGGGTCGTCACCGCGGCGAACTGCTTCGCGCACATGGAAGATGTGCACGCCATCGTCGAGGGCATCATCAACCTGCTCGCACCCGATGGGGTGTTCGTCTCGGAATCGCACTATCTCATCGGGCTGCTCGACACGTTCCAGTACGACACCGTCTATCACGAGCACCTGCGATACTACTCGCTCGCAAGTCTCTCGCATCTTCTGAACATGCACGGGCTCGAAGTGTTCCACGCCCGGCCGATCCCGTCGCACGGCGGCTCGATCCGCGTCTACGCGGCGCGGCGCGGCGTCATGCCGGTGAACGCCAGCGTAGCGCAGATGCTGGCGGCCGAGCCGCGCGGCGACGCGATGCGCGCACGGCTCGAGGCGTTCCGCAATGACGTGCTGCTCTCGAAGCTTCGCCTGATATCGCTGATCCGGGAGCTACAAGGAGCAGGGCATGCGCATCTGCGGCATCAGCGCGCCGTCGCGGGCCTCGACGCTGTTCAACTATGTCGGGCTCGACGACGCCATCATCGATTATGTCTGCGAGATCGCGGGCTCGCTCAAGATCGGCAAGTGCATGCCGGGAACCGCGATCCCGGTGGTCGAGGAAAGCCGGCTGTTCGACGACCAGCCCGAGGTCGCGATCATCTTCTCCTGGCACATCGCCGACGAGCTTGCGCCGAAGCTGCGGGCCAAGGGTTACCGCGGCAAGCTGGTTACGCCGCTGCCGGTTCCGCGCGAACTGTAATCGCCGCCCGTGCCGTGGAGACCCGGCATTGGCACGATGCCGCAGATTGGGATATCACAGGCTCGGAAGTGAGCCAGTCGTGGAGCGTAACGCGTGAATTTTGCCGGCCCTGAGCGAACCGCTGTGGCGAGGGCTGTACCGCAGACGGCGGACCTGACGGTCGTCGGCGGCGGTGGCCACGTCGGCATCCCGCTGGTGCTGGCATTCGCCGAGGCGGGCTTCCGCGTCAACGTCAATGACATCAACCGCGAGGTGCTGGAGACGCTGAAAGCCGGACGCCTGCCGTTCATCGAGAATGGCGGCGAGGCTCTGCTGGCGGAGGCACTGAAGCGCGACCGCCTGGTTTTCAGCGACACGTCCGGCCGGTATTTCCACGTCCGGCCCGGTCATCATCACCATCGGGACGCCGATCGACGAATTCCACAATCCGACGCGCGAGGTCGTGCAGGAGTGCATCGACGATCTCCTGCCGTATCTCGTCGACGGTCAGCTGCTGGTGCTGCGCTCGACCGTCTTTCCGGGCACGACCGACTGGCTCGCCGGCTATCTCAAGCGCAAGGGCCGCGACCTCAAGATCGCCTTCTGTCCGGAGCGGGTGGTGCAGGGACACGGCATCCGCGAGCTTCAGCGAAATGCCGCAGATCGTCAGCGGCACGACGCCTGCGGCGCAGGAGGAGGCCGCCAAGCTGTTCTCCGCCATCGCACCCGAGCTTGTCGTCGTGACGCCGCGTGAGGCCGAATTCGCCAAGCTGTTCAACAATGCCTACCGCTACATCGAATTCGCCGACGGCCAACCAGTTCTACCTGATCGCCAAATCGGCCGGCGTCGACTACCGCCGGGTCTACGAGGCGATGAAGCGCAACTATCCGCGCGCCCGCGGAATTCCCTCGCCCGGGCTCGCGGCCGGTCCCTGCCTGTTCAAGGACACGATGCAGCTTGCCGCCTTCGCGCAGAACCAGTTCAGCCTGGGCAACGCGGCGATGCTGGTGAACGAGGGCCTGGTGCTGCACGTCGTCGACGACTTGCGCCGCCGCTATGACCTGAGCCGGCATGACGGTCGGGCTGCTCGGCATGGCGTTCAAGGCCGAGATCGACGATACCCGCGCGTCGCTCAGCTACAAATTCAAGAAGGCGTTGTCGAATCACGCCGCGCGCGGTGATGACGACCGACCCCTATCGTCACGAGCGATCCCGACCTGCTGCCGCTCGACGACGTGATCGCGCAGAGCGACCTGATGATTCTCTGCGCGCCGCATGCGCGCTATCGCGACCTCGACCTTTCACGGCAAGCCGGTGGTCGACGTTTGGGGCTTTCTCACCCGCGCAAACGTCATCGCCTAGCGCGGCGCGCAGCTCGACGCTGTTCGCGCGGGCGATCCATGCAAGTGAGCAACGAGGCACGGCGCGCGACAAGACTTCATCGTTGCCGATAAAGCCTTGCCGCGCGGAGTCGTGAAGGCAAGCTCCGTCATCTCGAAGAGATTGCCGATGGCATCGGATATTGCCCGGTGCCATTGCCAGTCCTATCGCGGCGAAATCCTTGGCAGGCTCATCCGGCTTGGCGGAGGGTTGCCCCGGCGAACGAATGCCGGGGCGCAGCAATGGGCCAGTGAGCGAGCCGGGCTTTCGCGGTGAACTTGTCGCTTGGAGCTCAGCGGGAGCCGAAGCGATAGTTCACGCCGACCTTCACGACGTGCTGGTACTCGCGAATGCTCGTCCCGACGTCGATCGGAACGCCAATTGCGAGCGGGAAGTGATAGTCCCGCTTGCCGTAATCGACGAAGTCATACTCGAGCTTCATCGACAGTCCGGTGCCGGCGAATGCATGCTCGATGCCGGCGCCAACCAGCCATCCCCAACGATTGTCGCTGACTTCGGTGTTCAGGCCAACGAGCAGGTTCAGGTTGGCGCTGTAGGTGTTGTGGGACCATGCAGCACCGCCCTTGGCGTAATAGAGTGTGCGCCCATCGGCGAGGCCGAGGCGGCCGGCGGCGGTTGCCATCCAGTTCTGTTCGGTCTTGCAGGACAGCACCACGAGGCAAGGGGCAGTACCCTTCGCGTTGGTCGCGCTCAGCTCGCCCTCGACACCGAACACGACGATGCCCGACTGCCAGTTCCAGCCGATTTGACCGCCACCGATGAAGCCGTTGAACGCGTGCGACGACACCGGAAGCGTGAAGCCTGCGAGCGCGAAAAGGCCCGGAACGGAAATGCTGTTGATCTCTGACTCGGTCGTCCCCCAGGTGCCGCCCACGTGCGCACCGATATAGAAGCCGGACCAGTTAAACCCCGCTGCCGGCGGCACGTACTTCAGCGGCGGCGTTGGCAGCGCCAAGCGAAAGGACTGCGATGCTGGCGCTTGCCAGAAGCATGGAAATCGAACGACGCATTGTCTTAACTCCCCATAGTCACGCACTGTGCGTGGCGCGCAGCCATATCGCGGCGCGCACTCGGTTCACAAATTAACATTTCATCAATTGAAATGTTGCGAAGGGAGTGTTGTCTCAATGTTACATTTGTAACTGTCGCTCACGCGTTCTTGATGTTCGAGCGATTGAATTCAGCGAATGAGTGTTGCGCTTCGTGCAATCATGAAGTCTGCGTCGTTCACAAATGAACAATGTATCTCGTTTGTTTCGCAGCTGGATCAATTCCAAAGTTCGCGCTGCGCGCACGCGTGCACGATCATCCGCATACTGATGATTGTATCGTCCGTGTACTGACGATTAAGGATCGGCACGAAGGTGAGTGCGGACCAGCGCGGGTGAGTTCGCGCTTGACGCGTTGACCGGTAGGAGAGCAAGCCGGATCGCTCGCGTGTTCGGTGTGCGCCGAAAGTGGACGAGCGCGTGCGTGGGAGGTGTTGGACGGCGGGGGCCCGGCAGCGCCTGAGAGAGAAGTCCCGGCGATCCTTTGCGGCCGAAGTCGGGAGACAGGCCTCGCAAGGACAGGGCAAATCTGCGACGGAGCGCATTTTCGCCTCGTCAAATCTCCCTTCGTCCGACCACTGATCGCTGGTAGTTGCGCCTGCGCCACACTGCGCGGCTAATCAAAGCCCGACCGGCGCAAAAGCCTTGTGTGGACGGCGATATTCGCGGATTTTGGTTAATGCTGCCAGCCATGGGGGGCGGGCCGCAATGTGCGTCGGCGTTCGAGCCGGAATGCTGGTCTCTCGGGGCATCGCAGACGTGAAAAGCTGGACTCAGAACACACAGGGCGTCGGCGCGGTGGCCAGCAGGGCCGCGGCTGCAGGGCCGTTGCGACATTTCTGGATCGTGCTGCGAAGCTTGGCGCTCGCGACGATGGCGTCCGCGGCTGCGATGGCACACGAAGTGGCGACCGACGAAATTGCGGTGTCTATTGAGGCGACCGCGCACGGTTCGGCGGTGGCGGCGATCGAGGCGCCCGAACCGCGCGCGGTTGCTCCGCCTCCACCGACACCGGTCGCCGATGCATCATCGACGCCGGCCGCCGATGCACCAGCGACGCCCGCCGCCGATGCGCCAGCAGCGCCCGCCGCCGACGCGCCAACCACGCTGGCCGCCGTTCCGACGCCACCCACGCCCGCTGTTGAAGCACCGGTGACGCCGGCTGCGGTGAGCGCGCCGGTCAAGCCGCTCGACCTTTCACCCTACGCGCCCGGCACCATCGTGGTGCACACGTCCGAGCGCAAGCTCCATCTGGTGATCGGCCGCGGCGAGGTCGTCACCTACCCGGTCGGCGTCGGCAAGTCCGGCAAGGCCTGGTCAGGCACGGCCTATATCCGCGGGAAATTCATCGCGCCAGCGTGGTCGCCGCCGAAAGCCGTCAAGCGCGAGAAACCGCACCTGCCGAACTACATTCCGGGTGGCGTTCCGTCGAATCCGATGGGCGCCGCCGCGATGACGCTCAGCGTCGATCAATATGCCATTCATGGCACCAACGTTCCGTCGTCGATTGGCACCTTCGCATCCTTCGGCTGTATCCGGATGCACAATCGCGACGTCCTCGATCTCTATAAGCGCGTGAGTGTCGGTACCAAGGTGGTGGTCTTGAACTGATCTCCGCGCAAACGAACGGCGGAAGCGAGCTACAACTCGCTCTCCGCCAACTCCGGGGTGAGAACCTCGAAGAAGAACGGCCCCGAAAGGCGACATCGGGGCCGTTCGCTTTTTCAGCGTCGGTTCAGTACGGCACCTTGTCGATCTGGCCGTTCGAGCGCACGAACCAGTGCTCGCTCGGTGAACGGCTTGCCGGCGAGCCGGTCGGCCAGCCAGTCGGCGACCAGGATCGGCGGGAAGGGCCCGAGATTGGCCGACGGCACGTTGCCGACCGAATGTCGCGATTCCTGGTAGACCACCATCTGCTTCGGACCCTTGAGCGTCTTGACCAGCCGCTCGGAATGTTCGAGCGGGCTCAGCTCCTCGCACTCGCCGGCGACGCACAGATAGGGCGCGCGGATCTTCTCGACGTGGCCCTCCCAGGTGATCGATCTGGCGGAAGCGGTCGAACTCGGCCTCGTCGGTGATGCCCGACATGTACATGAAGCGCTTCTTGAAGGTCGGCGAGGCCTCCTGGAAGATCGTGTGGCAGCCGGGCTCGTGACACACCGACATGGCCGCGAACGCCTTGATGCGCGGCTCGTGCGCGGTGAGCACGGTGCCGAAGAAGGTGCCGAAGCTCGTGCCGGAGGCGCCGATGCGCTCCGGATCGATCTCGGGCCGCGCGGCGAGCCAGTCGACCAGCGCCTTGCCGGCCGCCATCCAGTTCTCGACCGAGAAATAGAGGCCGATCATCGGCGCCTCGTACTGGCCCGGCCCGTCGATCGCCAGCACCGCGATGCCGCGGTTGAGGAAGCGGTCGCCGTAGAGCGCGACCTAGATTTCCTTGAAGCTGTCCATGCCGGGGATCGCGATCACCACCGGAATGCGGCCGCCCGTGTAGCCCGGCGGCAGATGGAACCAGGCCGGGATCGCCTTGTCCTTGAACGGCACCCAGACCGCCTCGACGTGGTGATCGGCGAGCGCGGCGTATTTGGTGTAGCACTCGCGCTTCTTGTTGTTGTAGGCGATGTTGGTCTCGTCGTTCTGGTCGTAGGGCCATTGCGCCGCGCCCCAGTGCACCGCCGCCATGAAATAGTTGTCGCGCGCGGTCACCTTGTGGTCGGCCTCCTCGGCGGCCTTCGCCTTGGCCTCGCGCCGGCGCGCCACCGCCTCGAACGCCGGGCCGATGTCGGCCATCTTCTTCACCCGCTCGCGGATGCCGGCGAAGTCGGCATTGGCCTCGATGCCGCATGGGCCGTTGAGATAGAGCGAGCGCGGCTGGTCCCAGTCGATGCCGTTGGCGCGGATGATGTTGTCGAGCAGCCAGCGCTGCTCCTCGAAGCGGCGCACATGCGGCTCGCCGCGCTTGTCGAGGATCGGTGTCGGCAGGGGGCGGTTCATCGGTTGTCCTCCCGGTTGTTCTGCGGAGTTCTCGGGTCGGCGAAGTGGCCTATACGTTGTTCGCCGCCGTCTTGGCGTCGTGGATGGCCCGCCAGATAGCGTACGGCGTCGCCGGCATCTTGATGTCGCGCACGCCGAACTCGCGCAGCGCATCGACGATCGCGCTGACGATCACGGCCGGCGCCCCCGTGGTGCCGCCTTCGCCGCCGGCCTTGATGCCGAGCGGATTGGTCGGCGACAGCACCTCGGCGATCTCGGTCGCGGAACGACGGCAGGGCGTCGGCGCGCGGCAGCCCGTAGTCCATCAGCGAGCCGATCAGCGGCTGCCCGGAGTCGGACTCGACGTAGCACTGCTCCCACAGCGCCTGGCCGATGCCCTGCACGATCGCGCCGTGGGTCTGGCCATGCACGATCAGCGGATTGATGCAGCGGCCGACGTCGTCGACCGAGGCGTAGCGGGTGAGCTCGAGCGCGCCGGTGTCGGGATCGATCTCGACCTCGCAGACTGCGCAGCCGTTCGGAAACACCGGCTCGTGCATCTCGTTGTCGGTGACGACCGCGATGCCGTCCTTGAGGTCCGTCGGGCAGCGTGTGCTGGGCCGCCTCCTGGGCGAGCTCGAGGAAATCGAACGATGCGGTTGGTGTCGCGCGCACGAGAAGCGGCCGTCGTCGAACTCGATCTGGTCCGGCGTCTTGCCGAGGATCGCGGCGGCGACCCGCTTGCCCTCGCGATGAGATCGGCCAGCGGCCTTGGAGAACACGGTCGCGGCATGGCGCATCGAGCGGCCGGAATGCGAGCCGCCGCCGACCTTCACCACGTCGGTGTCGCCGAGGATGATCTTCACGGTCTCGAGCGGCACCGAGAGCAGGTCGGCCACGACCTGCGCGAAGCTGGTCTCGTGGCCCTGGCCGCTCGGCTGCGTGCCGATCACGACATCGACGCGTCCCTCCGGCCGCACGGTGATGCGCGCCTGCTCGTTCGGCGCGCCGATCGAGGACTCGACGTAGTTGGCAAGGCCGCGGCCGAGCAGCTTGCCGCGCCGTTGCGGCCTCGCGCCGGCGCTCCTCGAAGCCCTTCCAGTCGGCGATGTCCATCGCCCAGTCCATGTTCTCCTCGTAGCGGCCGCTGTCGTAGATCATGCCGACGGCGTTGCGGTACGGCATGGCTTCCGGACTGGACCAGGTTCTTGCGCCGCAGCTCGATGCGGTCGAAGCCGAGCTGCGCGGCGGCGGTGTCGATCAGCCGCTCGATCGCGAAGGTCACCTCGGGCCGGCCGGAGCTGCGGTAGGCCTGGGTCGGCATGGTGTTGGTGAACACCGCCGACGCGCCCGCAGCGTCACCGCCGGGATGTCGTAGGAGCCGGGAATCAGGCCCGCGCCCTTGGAGAGCGGCGAGAGCGACACGCAGCGCGCGCCGACATTGCTGATGTTGGTCGCGCGCATGGCGAGGAAGCGGCCGTCCTTGCGCAGCGCCAGCTCGACCTTGGTGACGAGGTCGCGGCCCTGATAGTCGCTGAGGAAGGCCTCCGACCGCGTCGCGGTGAATTTGACCGGCCGGCCGAGCTTGCGCGCCGCCCACAGCACCAGGCCGAACTCGACGAACACCCGGTTGCGCGTGCCGAAATTGCCGCCGACGTCGTAGGACAGCACCCGCAGGTTCTCCGGCGGGATGCCGAGCACGGTGGCGAGCTCGCGCTTCTGCCGCACCGCGCCGCCGCTGCCGGCATGCAGCGTGTAGCGGCCGGTCGCTGGCGTCGTATTGCGCCGAGCGCCGCGCGCGGCTCCATCGGTCACGCCGGTGACGCGGTCGATGTGGAAGTCCATCGCGACGACGTGATCGGCGGCGGCGAAGGCCGCGGTCGGTCGCCTCGCGCGTCGCCGAACAGCGGTGTCGACCGGGACGTTGTCGGGCACCTCGTCCCAGAGCCGCCGGCGCGCCGGGCTGCATCGCGTCTTCGGAATGGTAGACGCCGGGCAGCACCTCGTAGGCGACCTCGACCGCTTCGGCGGCATCGAGCGCCTGCGCGAAGCGTCTCGGCCACCACCATGGCGACCGCCTCGCCGACATGGCGCGCCTTGTCGGCCGGCAGCAGCATGTGCGGGCCGATGAAGACGTCGCCGCCGCCCGGCCCGGTGCAGCTTCATGTCGAACTTGGTCTTGGGCAGCGGATCGTGCGGGATCGGCGGAGACCGTCGGCAAGGCAGTCGGCGCCGGTGAACACGCCGAGCACGCCCGGCATCGCCTTCGCGCGCGCGGCATCGACCGCGAGGATGCGGGCATGCGGATGGGGCGAGCGCACCATCACCGCATAGGCCTGGCCCGGCAACGCTGAAATCGTCGCTGAAGCGGCCGTGGCCGGTGACGAGCCGCTCGTCTTCGTTGCGGGTCAGCGGCTTTCCCACCGAGCGGAAGCCGCTTGGGGCCGGTTCGAGCATGTCCCGCTGCGCTACGTCGGTCATCGCACTCGCCTCCTCATCCACGTTATCTAGCATCGCGGGTTGCCCGTGGGGTAGCTCGTCGGCGGGTGCCGCATCTGCATGGGAGCCATTGCGCGGCCTGCGGTCGAAAGATCGTTCCTTTCACCGTCGGATCACCTATACGTCGAGGCTGCGCGTCCGCGATTGCCGGGCGCGCGCCGGCGCGCCATCATGGTCGGTGCGCCACGCCGGAAGAGCGCGGAGCTGGGCGCAGGCTGGAACCGAAGGGCAAAGACGCAGGACAAGGGACGACGATGGCCGAACTGTTGGTGTGCAAGCATGGCGATATCGCCGAGGGCGGCGTGCGCATCGTGCGCGACGGCCAGCTGGAAATCGGCGTGATCCGCCACGGCGGCCGCTACTACGCCTACCGCAACCATCTGCCCGCACCAGGGTGGCCCGGCCTGCGAGGGCCTGCGGATGCCGCAGGTGCAAGGAACTGATCGACGAGGACGGCGTCTATCACGGCAAGACCTTCGACGAGACCGACATGCACATCGTCTGCCCGTGGCACGGCTACGAATTCCATCTCTCGGACGGCGTGCACGTCGCCGACAAGCGCATGCGGCTGCAGAAATTCGAGGTCGTCGAGCGCGATGGAGACGTCTATGTCGCAGTCTGAGCCGACGGCCGTCGCTTCGAAACGCTGGCGAGCGAGCTCGCCGCGCTGTGCGCCGACGCGATCGAGCACGACCGGCTCGACGACATCCCGGACGACTCGCTCGGGCAGGTCTTCGCCAGCGTGGTCCGCGCTGTTCGCCGCCAAGGCGCAGGCCGGCCCGGCGCCGCGGCCGTTCGGCCGCAACAGCGGCGTCACCTCGACCGACGTGGTGATCGGCTGCAGCGCCATGCTCGACGCCGCCGGCCTTGCGGTCTTCGAGCTCGGCGCCTGGCAGGCGATGTCGCGCGTCGGCCGCCAGCCGAACGCCGCGCAGTTGACGAATTCGGAAAGGATTGCCCCATGAACGTCCACAGCAACAACTTCCGCGATCTCGCTGCCGCCGAGTTCGACACCACCACCTTGCTGGCGCATGCGGCCGAACAGGCGATCGCGCGCCGCTACGAGGATTTCCTGCATCGTCGACGTCGACTCGCCACCACTACGAAACCGAGGCGTTCCACGAGATCGTCGCAGTACATCGACGATCCGGTGCTGCGCCACGAGGCCAAGTACCAGGGCATGGCGCGTGCCCGGCATCGGCGTCGGCCGACGGCTCCTACCAGGAGACTCGCCGGACGCATCACCCGCTATCCGCGGCCGCCGCATCGAGAAGGTGCCGCCGGCGCCGCATCGCGACATCACGCTGATGCGCCGCTGGATGGACGCGATCGGCGTCGACATCGCCTGCATGTTCCCGACGCCGATGCTCAATCTCGCGCCTGTCCGCGCGTCGAGGTCGAGGTCGCGCTGGCGCGGGCCTACAACCGCTGGCTCTGCGAGAAGATTCTGGGCGAGGAGCCGCGCTTCAAGTCGATGCTCTACCTGCCGTTCAACGATCCCGACGCCTGCTACAAGACCGTGCAGGAATTCGGCGACAAGCAAGGGCGTCATCGGCTTCATGGTGACGGCGACGCACTACCGCGGCGTCTACGACAACGCCTACGCGAAGACCTATGCGGCGCTGCAGGAGCGGGACCTGCCGCTCGCCTTCCACGCGGCGTTCAACTGGGCCGATACCGGCCTGCTCGATGACCAACCGCTTCATCGCCGTGCACGCGCTCGGCTTCTGCCTGGCACAACATGCTGCACCTGACCAACTGGATCGTGAACGGCATGCCGGAGCGCTTCCCGCGGCTCAAGACGATCTGGATCGAGAGCGGGCTCGCCTGGATGCCGTTCCTGATGCAGCGGCTCGACAACGAATACATGATGCGCACCTCGGACTGCGCCGCTGCTCAAGAAGAAGCCGAGCGACTACATGCGCGAGATGTATTTCACCTAGCCAGCCGATGGAGATGGTCGACAACCGCAAGGCGCTCGAGCTGACCTTCGAGATGATCAAGGCCGAGACGCAGCTGCTCTACTCGTCCGACTATCCGCACTGGGACATGGATCTGCCGAGCACGATCTACGATCTGCCGTTCCTGAGCGAGAAGCGCCAAGCGCAACATCCTCGGCGGCAACGCGCAGCGGCTGTTCAATCTCGAGCCGGTGCTGTCGGAAACGAAGCTGGCCCGCAAGGCGGCCGGCGCCGCGCACCAGCAGCCCGAGGTACGGAAGGTCTTCGACATCGCGAGTTCGCCCCAGGCGTAATACCAAGCGCCGTATGGAATGACGCGTCATGCCCGGCCTTGTGCCGGGCATCCACGTCTTGTTTTCAAGAGCTGACTTAAAAGCGTGGATGGCCGGGACATAGGCGGAGCGAAGCGACGCCGTCCTTCGGACGTCTATGCCGGGCCATGACGTTGTGGATGGATCGCGCTCTCCAACCGCAGGCGCAACCAATTTGCGCGCATCAATGGTTGTCGCGCGGCGTGCTGGTCTGCGCCACGCGCCGAAACTTGACCGCGGGCGTAAGCACCATGCCGTCGGCAAGCTGCTCGACCATGCCGCGCTGGATTTCCTGCCACGGCGTCTGGCTCGGCGGAGTAACGATAGCCGCCGCTTGCTGTCAGTTTCGCTCGCCGCGCGCGCGAGTTCAGCTTCGGCGAGGAGAACGTCGGCGGTGCCGGCGTTGAGATCGATGCGCACGCGGTCGCCGGTCTGCAGCAGGGCAAGGCCGCCGCCCGCCGCAGCTTCCGGCGAGGCATTGAGGATCGACGGCGAGCCCGACGTGCCCGATTGCCGGCCGTCGCCGATGCAGGGCAGGGAGGTGATGCCCCGTTTGATCAGCGCCGCGGGCGGCTGCATGTTGACCACCTCGGCCGAGCCTGGATAGCCGATCGGCCCGGCACCGCGGATGAACAGCAGAGTGTGCTCGTCGATCGCGAGCGCCGGATCGTCGATACGGCGGTGGTAGTCTTCCGGGCCGTCGAACACCACGGCGCGGCCTTCGAACGCGTTCGGGTCCTTCGGGTTCGACAGATAGCGGTCGCGGAAATCCTGCGAGATCACGCTCATCTTCATGACGGCGGAGTCGAACAGATTGCCGCTGAGCACCTTGAAACCGGCCTGGCGCTTGAGCGGCTGAGCATACGGACGGATCACATCGGCGTCGTGCGTCTTCGCGCTTGCAGCGTTGTCGCCGATCGTCCTGCCGTTGATCGTCAGCGCATCGGCGTGGATGCGGCCGGCGCCGATCAGTTCGTGCAGCACGGCCGGCAATCCGCCGGCGCGGTAATAGTCTTCGCCGAGATATTTCCCGGCCGGCTGCATGTCGACCAAGCAGCGGCACGTCGTAGCCGTAGGTTTCCCAGTCCTGGATCGTCAGCTCGACGCCCGACGTGGCGCGCGATGGCGTTGATGTGGATCGGCGCATTGGTCGAGCCGCCGATCGCCGAGTTGACGACGATGGCGTTCTCGAAGGCCTGGCGCGTGAGGATATCCGACGGCTTGAGGTCCTCGCGCACGATCTCGACCGCGCGCACTGCCGGTCTCGTAGGCGATCTGGCCGCGCTCGCGGTAGGGCGCCGGGATCGCGGCGCAGCCGGGCAGGCTCATGCCCAGCGCCTCGGCGAGCGCGTTCATGGTCGAGGCGGTGCCCATGGTGTTGCAGTGGCCGGCCGACGGCGCCGACGAGGCGACCATCTCGATGAACTCGCGGTAGTCGATCTTGCCGGCGGCGTAGTCCTGGCGCGCCCGCCACATCGCGGTGCCGGAGCCGGAGCGCTCGCCCTTCCACCAGCCGTTGAGCATCGGGCCGCCCGACAGCACGATCGCCGGAATGTTCGACGGTCGCGGCCGCCATCATCGCCGCAGGCGTGGTCTTGTCGCAGCCGGTCGTCAGCACCACGCCGTCGAGCGGATAGCCGAACAGTACCTCGACCAGCCCGAGATACGCGAGGTTGCGGTCGAGCGCGGCGGTCGGCCGCTTGCCGGTTTCCTGGATCGGATGCATCGGAAACTCGAACGCGATGCCGCCGGCGGTGCGGATCCCTTCGCGCACCCGTTTGGCCAGTTCGATATGGTGGCGGTTGCAGGGCGACAGGTCCGAACCGGTCTGCGCGATGCCGATGATCGGCTTGCCGGCGGTCAGTTCGCCGAGCGTCAGCCCAAAGTTGAGGTAGCGCTCGAGGTAGAGCGCCGTCATGCCGGGATTGTCCGGGATTGTCGAACCACAGTCGCGAGCGCAGCTTCGGCCGTCCGGCGTGGTCTCATTGGTTGGCATGAAGGCCTCCGAGTTTCAGTGCTTGTGTCCCGGGAGCAGCGCAGCACAAGTGGTGCGCTGCGGACCCGGGACCGTAACGAACTCCGCTTCTTGGCGGTCCGGGTCAGGGCGGCAGCATTTCATGCTGCAGCGCGCCCGGGCACGCACGGTCCATCACCATTACTGATACGCACTAGGCCGCGGCCGGCGTGCCCGCTTTGCGCAGCGCCTCGACGATCGCGGTCGGGCGTCAGCGGCATGTCGGGCAAAGCGCACGCCGAACGGCGAGAGCGCGTCCTCGATCGCGGAGATGATCGCGGCCGGCGCGGGAATGGTGCCGCCTTCGCCCGCGCCCTTGACGCCGAGCGGATTGAGCGGGTTCGGCGTCTCGACGTGCTCGATCAGGCAGCCCGGCACGTCGGGCGCCGCCGGCAGCAGATAGTCCTGGAACGTCGTGGTCAGCGGCTGCGCGCCGGCGTCGTACTTCATCCATTCGAACAGCGCGTTGCCGATGCCGTGCGCGACGCCGCCCTGCACCTGGCCGTCGACGATCATCGGGTTGATGACGTTGCCGCTGTCGTGCGCCACGGTGTAGTTGAGGAGCGTGACGCCGCCGGTCATCGGATCGACCTCGACCTCGACGACATGCGTGCCGTTGCAATAGGACGCCTGCGGCGGCGTGAAATAGGCGGTGTGCTCGAGGCCCGGCGTCTGGCCCGGGCGCGAACGAGAAGCCCGGCATGCCCTGCGCCATGCGCGCGAGCTCGCCGAGCGTCATCGACGGCTTGTTGCCGCTGCGCGCGGTGGCGCGGCCGTCCTCGACGTCGATCTCGCTTTCCGGCACGCCGAGCACGCGCGCGGCGAGCGCGACGATCTGCTTGCTGCACGTTGTCGCCGGCGATCAGCGCCGATGAGCCGGCATTGATCGCCTGGCGGCTGGCGAACGCGCCGATGCCCTGCGAGATCGCCGCGGTGTCGCCCGCGGTCATCACGATGTCCTCGATGCCGGCAGCCGACCTGGTCGGCCACGATCTGCGACAGCGTGGTGCGCGTGCCCTGTCCCTGCGTGGTCGCGCCGGTCGCGACCGCGACCTTGCCGTTCGGCAGGACGCGAACGGTGACGCCCTCGAACGGACCGAGCCCGGTGCCTTCGACGTAGTTGCCGATGCCGATGCCGAGATAGCGGCCTTCGGCGCGCGCCTTCGTCTGGCGCGCGCGGAAGCCCTCGTAGTCGCGACGAGCGCGAGCGCGCGCGTCTGGCTCTTGGGAAAATCGCCGCTCGCATAGACCAGCGGCTTGCCGTCGCGGAAGACGAGCCCGACCGAATAGGGCATCTGCTCGGGCCGGATCATGTTGCGGGCGCGCACCTCGGCGCGGTCGAGCTTGAGCTCGCGCGCGACGCGGTCCATCAGCCGCTCCATCGCGAACACCGCCTGCGGCCGGCCGGCGCCGCGCACCACCGTGGTCGGCACGCGGTTGGTGAGCACGACCGTGGTCTCGATCTTGTAGGCCGGCACCACGTAGGGCCCCGGGAACGTGGTGGCCGCGATGTAGGGCACGATGATGCCCCACGGCAGGAACGCGCCGGTGTCGTGCAGCATGGTGCCGCGCAGGCCGAGGATCTTGCCGTCGCCGTCGACCGCGATCGCGACCTTCCAGTACTGGTCGCGCTCCTGCGTCGCGCGAGAGGAAATGCTCGCGCCGGTCCTCCTGCCATTTCACCGGGCGGCCGAGCTTCATCGCGGCGGCCGGGATCACCGCCTCCTCGGCGTAGAACGGCGCCTTGGTGCCGAAGCCGCCGCCGACCGAGCGGCGCGATCACGCGGATCGATTCGAGATCGCGCTCGAGCAGATCGGCCAGCGTGCCGCGGCAGAGATGCGGCGTCTGCGTCGCCGACCAGACCGTCGAGCAGGTCGGCGCCCGCGTCGTAGCTCGCCAGCACGGCGCGGCCTTCGAGCGTCATGGCGCCGCCGCGATGCAGGAACAGCTCCTCCTCGAACACGTGCGCCGCGCTCGCGAACGCCGCGTCGACGTCGCCGTAGCTCATCGGAACGACGGCGGCGACGTTGCTGGCGAGGTCGCTGTGCACGCGCGGCGCGCCGGGCTTGCGCGGCGTCGCGGCAGTCGCTCACCGCCGGCAACGACCTCGAAGTCGACCGCGACCGCCGCGGCGGCGTCCTCGGCGAGATAGCGGTTGTCCGCGATCACGACCGCGATGGTCTGGCCGACATAGCAGACCTCGTGGCGCGCGAGCGCGAGCTGCGTGCGCGGCGTCTTGATCGACGGATTGGGCACCAGCATCGGAATTTGGCCGGTCGCCATGCGCGGCGGCAGGTCGTCGGCGGTGAGCACCGCGTGCACGCCGGGCATGGCGCGCGCCGCGCGACGTGTCGATCGCGCGGATCCGGGCATGCGCGTGCGGGCTGCGCACGAAGCAGGCGTGCAGCGTGCCGGGGAGCTTGATGTCGTCGACGAAGCGAGCCGCGCCCGGTGAGCAGCGCCGGATCTTCGAGGCGCGCGACGCGGGCGCCGAAATGTTTCGCGCCCATGGTCGAGTGTCCCCGGACAGGCGCAACGCGGCGAGCGACGATACACACCGAATGCGTTGCATTGCAATCGCGACCAGAATCGTACGGTTCGCCGAGTCTGCGCATATCCGGTCGTTCGAGCCGGCGTCGATGCGCCGGAGCGTGACCCGGCAATCGAGTATCCTATCGCTATGGAGATCGATGGCTTCGCGGGTCACGCCCGCGCGGAATGACGGTGCGAGGTTGTCGATGCTCGACGTCAGCGCCGACGCGCGCCAGTCCGCACGACCAGCTGGCGGCCCGCCGCTCGATTTCCAGGCGCACCTCGCCGCGCTCGAGGCGCAGGGGCTGCTGGTGCGCGTCGACCGCCCGATCAACAAGGACACCGAGCTGCACCCGCTGGTGCGCTGGCAGTTCCAGGGCGGGCTCGCGCGAGGATCAGCGCCGCGCGTTCCTGTTCACCAACGTGGTCGACGCGGCCGGCCGCCGCTACGACATGCCGGTCGCGGTCGGCGCGCTCGCGGCGTCGCCGCGCATCTACGCGGTCGGCATGGGCCGGCCGGTCGAGGAGATCGAGGCGGCGTGGGTGCACGCGATCGCCCATCCGATCCCGCCGGTCGCGGTCGTCGTCGCCGCCGTGCCAGGAGGTCGTGATCACCGGGCGACGAGCTGCGCGGGCCGGGCAAGGGACTGGCGCGCTGCCGGTGCCGGTCTCGACGCCGGGCTTCGACGCCGCGCCCTATCTCACCGCGACGCTCTGCGTCACGCGCGATCCCGACACCGGCATCCAGAACATGGGCACCTATCGCGGCGCGCTCGAAGGCGACCGACCGGCTCGGCGTGCGCATGGCCTCGCGCATCGGCGGCGCCGGCGGCTACCTGCATTGGCAGAAGCACCAGCAAGCGCGGCGACGCCGATGCCGTGCGCGATCGTGATCGGCTGCGCGCCGGTCGCGATGTTCACCGGCGGCAGAAGCTGCCGATCGATCTCGACGAGATGGCGGTCGCCGGCGGGCTCGCCGGCGCGCCGATCCGGATCGCGCAAGGCCGTCACCGTCGATCTCAACGTGCCGGCCGACGCCGAGATCGTGATCGAAGGGCTGATCGATCCCGAGCTGCTCGAGCCCGAAGGCCCGTTCGGCGAAAGCCACGGCCACGTCGCGCTCGAGGACTTCAACATGTCGATGCAGGTGACGGCGATCACGCACAGGCAGCGCGCCGGTGTTCGCGTCGATCATCAGCCAGGTGACGCCGAGCGAGTCGAGCGTGATCAAGAAGGTGGCGATCGAGCCGCTGTTCCTCACGCATCTGCGCGACCACCTCTCGGCATCAAGGGCGTGCGGCGCGTGGTGCTGCACGAGCCGCTGACCAACCTGCGCAAGGTGATCTTCGTGCAGTACGCGCAAGGCACGCCGCGCACCGAGGTCTGGCGCGGCCTGCACGGCGCCTCGACGCTGCTCGCCGACTGCGGCAAGATCTGCATCGCGGTGAGCGAGGACATCGATCCGACCAACACCGACGCGGTGTTCTGGTCGCTCGCCTACCGCTCCAATCCGGTCGAGGACGTGCACATTGCGCCGCACCGCTCGCGCCGGGCACGGGCCGAAATCCGGCCCGCGCAGCGAGGAATCGACGATGCTGATCGACGCCACGCTGAAGCACACGGCGCCGCCGCTCGCGCTGCCGGCGCGCGAGTACATGGAGCGCGCGCGCGCGATCTGGGAGGAGCTCGGCCTGCCGTCGCTCACGCCGCAGCCGCCGTGGCACGGCTATTCGCTCGGCGACTGGTCGGAGCGCTGGGACGTCTACGCGGCGCGCGCGGTCGCCGGCAAATGGGAGGAGAGCGGCGCCGAGACGTTCGCGCGCCGCCGCGGCGGCCTCACGCCGGAGACGCCGGTGCGCGAGGTGGAGGGGGAGAAGACCTCCTGACGGTTCGTTTGTATTGAACTATGGTGCTTGCTCCAGATGCGCTGGCGGACACGGCGCCGCTTTCAAGGGAGCTGGCGATGCGATTAAGCAGGATCATCGTCGTCTTTTCCGCCTTGTGCGTTCCGATGACATCGACACCCATTTTCGGCCAGGAAGCGACGATCGAAGAGAATACGAACCGGGGCGGTGACGATTATCGTGACTTCGATATGCGGAATTCCGATTTTCTATTTTGCCAAGCAGCATGCTTCGCCGACAGGACGTGCGTGGCCTGGACCTTCGTGCGCGAGGGTATCCAGGGTCCTGCCCCGCGGTGTTGGCTGAAGAACCGGATGCCCGAACCTAAAGCCGATACGTGCTGCGTGTCGGGAAATCGTTCGCTGATCCGGCACGTGCCCGGTCAAACCACCACAGTCAGCTGCTTGGCGGCGCGCGTGATGCCGGTGTAGAGCCAGCGCTCGCGGCTGTCGGGAAAGGCGAACGACTCGTCGAACAGCACGACGTCGTCCCACTGCGAGCCCTGCGCCTTGTGGACGGTCAGCACGTAGCCGTAGTCGAACTCGTCGTAGGGTTTGCGCTGCGGCCATTCGAATTGCTCGATGCCGCCGGTGAAGCATTCCGGCCGCACCGATACCTTGACGCCGCGGCTGCCCAGGTCCTCGTCCGGCTTGAGTTGCATCTTGAGGATGGACGGCGCGTCCTCGGCCGCTCCTTCACCAGCCAGAGCCCGCCGTTGAACAGGCCCTTGCGCCGGTTGTTGCGCAGGCAGACCAGCTTGTCGCCCGCCATCGGCAGCGGCGTCGGCGAAGCCGCGATGCTCGCGCATGCGCGCGTTGTACTTGCGGCGCGTGACGTTGCGGCCGACCAGCACCTGGTCGGCGTCGATGCACGCGCTTGCGGGTCGAGATCTTCGCGCCGCACCGACCTGGGTGTCGCCGTACTGTCCTTCCGTCGAGGCGGTTGCCGGCGCGCACGTCCATCGACAGCCGCACGATCGGATCGTCCTGCGCCTGCCGGTGCACGTCGGTGAGCATCACGTCGGGCTCGGCGTCGGTGAAGATAGCCGCCGCCCTGGATCGGCGGCAGTTGCGCCGGGTCGCCGAGCACCAGCACCGGCACGCCGAACGACATCAGGTCGCGGCCGAGTTCGGGATCGACCATCGAGCATTCGTCGATCACGATCAGCTTGGCCTTGGAGGCCGGCGCGTCGTCCCACAGGTCGAAGCTCGGCACTTCCTCGCCGCTCTCGCGCGCCTTGTAGATCAGGCTGTGGATGGTGGAAGCGCGACACGCAGCCCTTGCGGCGCATCACCAGCGCGGCCTTGCCGGTGAAGGCGGCGAACAGCACCTTGCCGTCGACGCCGTCGGCGATGTGCTTGGCGAGGGTGGTCTTGCCGGTGCCGGCGTAGCCGAACAGGCGAAAGATGGATGAGGTGTTGCGCTTGCCCGGCTTCGCCGCCAGCCATCCGGCGACGGCTTTAAGGGCGTTATCCTGATGCGGTGTGAAAACGGGCATTTGCGGCGGTCGCCTTGCGTATGATTAGAACATAAAGGGAACAAAAGTCAAGCAAACGACGGCCACCGGCGCGAACCGGCGGCAACGCCGAACGCAGTCAACGACTGAACAAACCTACGCCGCGAGCGCGGGAGTGAATGTCATCAGCCCGACCCCGGTGGCCCAGGGCTTCACCGCCTCGTAGGCGACGAGTTCGCCCTTGCGGCCGCCGAGCGCACCGACGAGCGCGACCCAGCTCAGTAGCTCGAAAGCGCCGGCGCCGGCCTTGGCGAATTCGGCGCGCGTATAGCGGCTGAGCTTCTCGCCATCGCCGTCGACCATGGCGGCGAGGAAGTGGCGGTCGAACTCGGTGTCGATGATGCCGTGGTTTTTCTCGCCCGGATCGTGCGACAGCCCGCCGGTCGCAATCAGGCCGATGCGCTTCTTCGACTTCGCCGCGACGTCGCCGATCACGCGCCCGAGCTCCAGGCAGCGCCGCGCTGCGGGCTGCGGCGCTGCCAGCGTGTTGAAGATGACCGGCACCACCGGCCGGTCCATGCGCGGCGCGATGAAGTGGAGCGGCACCATGGTGCCGTGGTCGAACTCGAGTTCGTGCGCGAAGCTCGGTTCGAAGCCGTTGTCGTAGGCCGCCTCGACCAGCTCGGCCGGCGAGCTCCGGGTCGCCCTTGATCTGCTGCCGCTCGATCTTGAGCCAGGGTTCGACCGGCCCGCTGTAGCTCTCGGCCTTGCCGATGCAGAACGCGCCGATGTGGTCGAGGAAGAAGTTCGCCCAGTGCTCGGAGGTGAGCATGATCAGCGTCTCGGTGCCGCTGCGCGTCGAGTTCGTCGCGCAGTTTGTCGAAGCCGCCATAGACGCGGTCCTTCTGCTCGACCGGCGCCGCTTCCGCCCAGGCGGTCATGCCGGGCACGTGGCTGGCGGCGCAGGCAAACGTGATCGGCATCGTTATTCTCCTCGGATCGCCTTGACGTAGTCGGCGTCGGGCATCTTGTGCATGATGGTGAACGGCCGCAGCAGCAGCCCATGCACGCCCATCGCGTAGAGCTGCGGACATCGAACTGCAACAACGCGTCGCGTTCCGTGAGGTCAGGTCGTGCCCGTCGGCAAATTTCGCCGGCGACTGGAAATAGGCCTCGCGGCAATTCGGGCTTGCGGTTCACGTCGCGGATCAGCTTCTGCAGGACGTAGACGCTCATTGATTCCGAAGGTCGCGATTTACCGCATCTTGGCGTCGCGGCCCCGCTCCTTCAAGGTCGCCGCGGATGCCTATAGATGCCGGCGTAAAGGAGGCCGATCATGAACGAAGACGTCTTCAACAGCAGCATCCGGAAATTTCTCAAGACGCTCGGCGTCAGCGCCCAGCGCGAGATCGAGAAGGCGGTGCGTCAGGCCGTGGCCGACGGCAAGCTCAAGGGCAACGAAACGTTTCCCGCCCAGGCGACGGTCACGCTTGGCGGCCTCAACTTCTCGCACGAGGTGAAGGGCGAGATCGAACTGGGCTGACGTACCGCCGTCCTCTCGGCATTCCGGGACGCGCCGAAGCATTGCTGCGTCAGAAACATCGCGACATGATGGTGGCCGCGGTTACGGTCACGGTGATTGTGCCCTCTCCCCTTGTGGGAGAGGGCAGCTGCAACGGTTCAACCACAAAGAATGGGAGAGGGGTGTCGCGCGATTACTCCTCCGCCATCCGAACATGTTGAGATGTCGGTGGTGCCCTCTCCCACAAGGGGAGAGGGCACCATTACAACGACCGAAACTGTGGTCCTTCGCGATCAGTCGGAGCTCACGCCGCTGGCCTTGATCGGAGCCGCCCATTTCTCGATCTCGCTCTTGACGAACTGGCCGAGATATTCCGGCGTGGCGCGATCGTCCGACACGATCACGGCGCCGAGCCCGCCGCAGGCGCTCTCGCACCGCCGGCGTCTTCATCGCCTGCGACGGCGGCATCGTTGAGCTTCTTGACGACATCGGCGGGCGCGCCCTTCGGCAGGAACAGCGCGTTCCAGGTATAGGCCTCGAGCTTCTCGGTGCCCTGCTCGAGCGCCGGTCGGCAGGTTCGGCAGCGCCGGCGAGCGCTCCTTGTGTGAAGATCGCCAGCGCCTTGACGGTGCCGCCGTCGACCTGCGGCTTGGCGGTGGTGATGATCTCGCACAGGAAATCGATGCGGCCGCCCTGCAGGTCCTGCATCGCCGGGCCGGTGCCGCGATAGGGCACGTGCGTGATGTTGGTCCCGATGATGTAGTTGAGCAGCACGCAGCCGAGATGGGTCGCCGAGCCGGCGCCGGCCGAGCCGAATTGCATCTTGGCTCTGGTTCGCCTTGGCGTAGGCGACGAATTCCTTGAAGTTCGTTCACCGGCAGGTCCTTGCGCACGGTCAGGACGATCGGCACCTCGGCGATCAGCGACGACCGGCGTGAAATCGGTCGCCGAGTTGTAGAGCGGCTTCTTGTACATGGTCTGGCTCTGCGCGTGGGTGCCGACCGTGCCGACGCACGAAGGTGTAGCCGTCGGGCGCGGCGTCGGCGACGCGCTTCGAGCCGGTCATGCCGCCGGCGCCGCCGATGTTCTCGACCACCACCTGCTGGCCGAGGATCTCGCTCATGCGCTGCGGCCATGACGCGGCCGAGCACGTCGGTCGGACCGCCGGCCGCGAACGGGATGATCATCGTGACCGGCCGGGTCGGATAAGTCTGCGCCAGCGCCGTGCCGGTGCAGCCAGCAACAGGCCGAGGGCAACGCCGGAAACTTTCTTGAGCATTTCGTTACCTCCCTGATTTTGCGGCACCCTTGCGCCGTACCGCGGACGCTGGTCAAGTCACTGCTATGACGCGGGGTTCGTCCGTCGCTTGTGACGCGCAAGCCGCGCCCGCGTATGACGCGGCCAACTGTCGAGGGTCATGCAGAGGTTCTGCCGCATGCCCACGATCCGCGTCGCCATCGCCGGCCTCGGTGCGATCGGCCGCGTGCTGGCGCGCAAGCTCGCCGACGGCATGCCGGGCCTCACGCTCGCCTGCGCGGCGGTGCGCGATCACGCCAAGGCGCAGGCCTGGCTCGACGCCGAGCGGCATCGCCTGTCCGCTGGTCGAACTGCGAGGCTTTTCCGGCTCACGCCGACCTCGCGGTCGAATGCGCGCCGGGCGTCGGTGCTCGAAGCGCATCTGCCGGCCGATGCTGGAAGCCGGCAAGCAGCGTCATGGTGCTCTCCGCCGGCGCGCTGCTGCCGCGGCCCGAGCTGGTCGAACTGGCGAAGGCTCATGGCGGTCAGATCATCGTGCCGACCGGCGCGCTGCTCGGCCTCGACGCGGTCACCGCCGCGGCCGAAGGCGTGATCCATTCGGTGCGGATGGTGACGCGCAAGCCGCCCGGCGGCCTTGCCGGCGCGCCCTATCTCGAAGCGAAACGGCATCTCGGTCGAGGGGCTCAACGACGCCGAAACGCGTCTTCGCCGGCACCGCCCGCGACGGCGCGGCGGGCTTTCCTGCCAACGTCAACGTGGCGGCGGCGCTGTCGCTGGCCGGGATCGGTCCCGACCGGACCATGATGGAGATCTGGGCCGATCCGACGATCGAGCGAAACTGCCATGCCATCGAGGTCGACAGCGATTCCGCCCGGTTCACGCTTTACGATCGAGAATATCCCGTCGGAGAACCCGAAGACCGGCCGGATCACGGCCCTGTCGGTGCTGGCGGCCCTGCGGAAGCTCGCACGCGCCCCTGCGGGTTGGAACTTAGGTTAACAAGGTATTCCTTTTCTGCCAGGGCTCTGGGACCTCGTTGAAGCTCGTCTGCGGCGGGGGCAATCCGCTACCGGGGGCTTGCCTGGATGGCTCAAATTTTTCTTATTCTATTGATCTTAAAGCAGTAATTGCTGACGTCGGCGGCTCCGGCCGACGGCCGGGACGGCTCCCAAACCGCGGGGCGTGCGTGGCCAGACCGGTCGGAAAATGACACAGTCCCCGTTTGTCATCTGTGTGGCGGAACCGTGAACCGGACCGCTCCCCCCCGCGACTAACCCACGAGTCGACCGTCCAAATCCGATGCAAGCCACATCAGACGAGGTGTTGATCGGACGGATCGCGGGCGGCGATCGGCTCGCAATGCAGGTATTGTTTGCCCGTCATCATGTCCGGGTGTTCCGGTTCGTGGTGCGTCTGGTCGAGAATGAGAGTACCGCCGAAGACCTGATCAGCGACGTGTTTCTGGACGTGTGGCGCCAGGCTGGTCGGTTCGAGGGGCGGTCCGCGGTGTCGACGTGGTTGTTGTCGATCGCGCGGTTCAAGGCACTGTCGGCGCTACGGCGCCGGTCGGACGAGGAGCTGGACGAAGATACCGCCGGCGCGATCGAGGATCCGTCAGACGATCCGGAAATCGCCCTGGAGAAGAAGGATAAGAGCGCACTGATCCGGAAGTGCCTCGTCGGGCCTTTCGGCGGAACATCGCGAAGATCGTCGATCTCGTTTACTACCACGAGAAGTCCGTGGAGGAGGTCGCTGAAATTGTCGGAATTCCGGAGAATACCGTGAAGACGCGCATGTTCTACGCGCGCAAGAAGCTGGCAGAGCTGCTCAAGGCGGAAGGAATTGAAAGAGGTTGGCCATGAACATGATGAACAAAGAGCCAGAGCGCCATGAGATCGAGGCTCTTGCTGCCGTGGCATGCCGCCGGAACGTTGAGCCGCCGCGACGCCGACCGCGTCGAGCAGGCGCTCGCCGGCGACCGCGAACTCCGCCGCCGCTTCGACATCGTTCGCGAGGAGTTGTCCGAGACGATTCATCTCAACGAGACGCTGGGTGCGCCGTCTGCGCGCGCCATGGAGAAGCTGTTCGCCGCGATCGACGCCGAGGGCGTGCGCACGCCGACGCGCCGCACGTCCTTCGATCTGGCCGGGCGGATTTCCGATTTTCTGTCGGGCTTCAGCCCGCGCACGCTGGCCTGGTCGGCTGCTGCTGCTGCTGCTTGCTATTGTTGTGCAAGCGGCGGTCATCACCGGCGTGGTGATGAAGGAGCACGGCGCGCCCGGGAAATACGAAACCGCTTCGGCTCAGCCCACCTCGGACGGTACATTCGCGGTCGTTCGGTTCGCGCCGCAGGCAAGTTCCTCCGACATCACCAACTTCCTTGGCGCGCACATGGCCACGCTGGTCGATGGTCCAAAGGCGGGCGGCCTTTACCGCATCAAGTTTGCTGGTTCGAACGTGTCGAAGGATGAGTTGAGCAGGGTCATTCGGCGAATGCAGGAACAGACCAAGGTCGTGAGCTTTATCGCCGCGGCGGAATGACGCGAAAACGCGAATCCGTCGCCTGGCGTGCCCCGGGGCCAGCCGATCGCGGGAATTGACATTTAAATTCCGATATTTCAATTGGTTATATAATATTACCAGTGGTCGATGTTGTATTTTGATGACACCTGGGATATTTCTTCCGGTAGATTTGAACCTTTGGGCAATGGTCCGCGACTAATACCGGAACCGGCCAAGTTTGGCCGAAACAGCCCCGATCGGCGCTCACGCCCCCCCGATCCCCTGCGCCGATCTGCGACCCGCCCGGATTTCCCCGTCCGGGCGGGTCAGTTCCATAGTTGAACCTTTCCGTCGCCGCGGACGACCAAAGATAGAATTGGCTCTGCGGCCGAAGAGTTGACGAGCCCCCGATCGGCGCTACACGCCCCCCGATCCCCTGCGCCGATCCGACCCGCCCGGATTTCCCCGTCCGGGCGGGTCACTTTTTTCGCGCTTCGTTGGTAGCTGCCGCGAGCGATGTCCCGCATCGCTGTCACGCATCTGCAACGTCCAAGCGGCAAGACCGCGCTCGAGTCATTCGCGGGATTGAGTTCACAACTGCCGTCTGCGTTCACTCGCCAGTTGTGTGGGTGACCTTCGCGCGTGACCATAGCACGATTGATTCGCAAACTCGGCGTTGGCAGCACGATGGCGAAATCGTTGACCGGGGCACTCGATGAAGTGTCACACAAGTGGCGTCGTCTTGCCGAGCGGCGGCAGGCGCATCTCTTGGAGTTGTTTCACAACGGTCGCTGGAAGCACTACTACACGGAAGAGCAGTTCCTGCAGTATATGCGCGAGGCAGTTCGGCTGACCGAGCGCTGGACGATGATCGCGCCGCCGTCCGCTGAACAAGCTTTCTCGGATGGCGCCACGTCAGATGCGGCGGCAGCCGACGCCTCCGGACCTTCTGGCACACGGCGCGATGCGGCCTGACCTCCGGCTGGACTGCTTGCCGTAGCGCGGCGGCTGTCTTTATATGCTGGGCTTCCCGCCGTCTCCAACCCAGCAAAATGTAACATGCCCAGCGCCTTGTTCTCCCCGACCCGGCTTGCCGGTCTCGAACTCGCGAACCGTATCGTGGTCTCGCCGATGTGCCAATACAGCGCCGATGACGGCGTTGCGTCCGACTGGCACCTCAATCATCTCGGTATGCTGGCAAATTCCGGTGCCGCGCTGGTCGTGGTCGAAGCCACCGGCGTCGAACGCCGCGGCCGCATCACGCACGGCTGCCTGGGCATCTATTCGGACGATTGCGAGGCCGCGCTCGCGCGGGTGGTCGCGCACTGCCGCCGCTACGGCACCGCCAAGCTCGGCATCCAGATCGGACATGCCGGGCGCAAGGCTTCGGCATCGCGGCCCTGGGAAGGCAGTCGCTCGCTCGCAGCCGGGCGACGACCCCTGGGAGACCATCGCGCCATCGGCGATCCCGTTCGGCCCGAATTGGCATGTGCCGCGCGAGATGACCGCCGCGGACATGGAGCGGGTGCGCGAGGCCTTCGTCGCGGCCGCGCGCCGCGCCGTCCGTGCAGGGTTCGACGCGATCGAACTGCATGCCGCGCACGGCTATCTCCTGCACAGCTTCGTCTCGCCGATCTCGAACAAGCGCACCGACGCGTACGGCGGCACGCTGGCCGGACGCATGCGCTTTCCGCTCGAGGTCGCGCAAGGCGGTGCGCGCGGCCGTGCCGGCAGGCGCTGCCGCTGGGTGCGCGCATCACCGGCGACGACTGGATCGAGGGCGGGCTCACACCCAACGATGCGGTGACGTTCGCGAAGGCGCTCAAGGCGGACGGGCTCGATTTCGTCTGTATCTCGTCCGGCGGCGTCAGCACCGATTCGCGCCCGGCCCAGGTCGCCAGCTCTCAACGTCCCGTTTGCCGAAAAGGTCAAGCGGGAGGCCGGCATCTCGACGCGCATGGTCGGGCTGATCTCCACGCCGAAACAGGCCGAAGCCATCGTCGCGGACGGCAAGGCCGACATGGTGGCGCTGGCGCGCGGCTTCCTCGACAATCCGCATTGGGCGCTGGCACGCCGCGCAATCGCTCGGCGCCGACGTTCCGCGGCCGCCGCAGTACCAGCGCGCCGCCCCCAAGGTGTGGCCCGGAGCCAGCTACCGGGACTGAGCGTAACCTTAATGGGCTCGAACAGGCTTCGGCGCCTCGCGCGCGCTAACCTTGATTGACGGCATTGCGCTTCGACCCGCGATCCCCGCGCGACAGCATACCCGCTTTGTTGCAGGATACGCCCGGCTAAGGTGCGAGTGAGGCCGGTATGTTGCGCGTCAATCTGATGATCGGCGATCGGGAGCTGTCGGCCGCCGACGGGCGCACGTTCGAGCGCGTCGATCCGCTGACCGGCGAGGTCGCGACCGAGGCCGCGGCCGCCACCATTACGGATGCGATCGCAGCGGCCGACGCGGCGGCGCGCGCGTTTCCGGCCTGGTCGGCGACTGGCCCCGGTCGAGCGCCGCGCCATGCTGAATGCCGCCGCCGATCTGATCGCCGGACGCGCGCCGAGGACTTCGCCGAGGCGATGATCGCCGAGATCGGCGCGACGCCGGCCTGGTGCGAGTTCAACGTCAAGCTGGCGGCCAGCATGCTGCGCGAGGCCGCAGCCCTGACCACGCAGATCACCGGCGAGGTGATCCCGTCCGACGAGCCGGGCCGCGTCTCGATGGCGGTGCGCCAGCCGGCCGGCGTGGTGCTCGGCATCGCGCCATGGAACGCGCCGGTCATCCTCGGCGTGCGCGCGATCGCGATGCCGCTCGCCTGCGGCAACACCGTCATCCTCAAGGCCTCCGAACTGTGCCCGGCAACCCATCGCCTGATCGGCACGGCGCTGCGCGATGCCGGCCTGCCGCACGGCGTGGTCAATGTGGTGACGCAACGCGCCGGAGGATGCCGGCAAGGTGGTCGAGGCGCTGATCTCGCACCCGGCCGTGCGGCGCGATCAGCTTCACCGGCTCGACGCGCATCGGCCGGCTGGTGGCGGAAACTGCGGCGCGCTACCTCAAGCCGATCCTGCTCGAGCTCGGCGGCAAGGCGTCGCTGGTCGTGCTCGACGACGCCGATCTCGATGCGGCGGTGAAGGCGGCCACCTTCGGCGCCTTCGTCAATCAGGGTCAGGTCTGCATGTCGACCGAGCGCATCGTGGTCGACGAGAAGGTGGCCGACGCATTCGTCGAGAAATTCGCCGCCAAGGCGCGTTCGCTGTCGGCGGGCGATCCGCGCGACGGCGACGTGGCGCTCGGCTCGCTGGTCAACGCAGGAAGCGGTCGCGCATGTGCGCGCGCTGATCGACGATGCGCTGGGGAAGGGCGCGCGGCTGGTCGCCGGCGGCGAGGTCAGCGGCACCGTCATGGCGGCGACCGTGCTCGATCGCGTGACGCCGGCGATGCGCGTCTACGGCGAGGAATCGTTCGGGCCCCTGGTCGGTATCGTGCTGCGCGCGAAGGACGATGACGACGCGGTGCGCATCGCCAACGACACCGAATACGGGCTCGCCGCGGCGGTGTTCGGCCGCGACGTCGACGCGCGCGCTCGCGGTCGCGAGGCGTATCGAGTGCGGTGTCTGTCACGTCAACGCCGTCGACCGTGCATGACGAGCCGCAGATTCCGTTCGGCGGCACCAAGTCGTCCGGCTATGGTCGTTTCGGCGGCCAGCGCGGCGATCGATGAATTCACCGAACTGCGAACCATCACGATTGCGAACGGGCCGCAGAAATATCCGTTCTGACCTGCCGCCGCTCCCGCCGGCCGAAGCCCCGCAGCGCGAATCTCCTCCTGCTAATATGGTGCGCGTCGGCCGCTTCGCGGCCTCCCGGTGACGCCTGAGTTGCCCGATGGACGCGTTCGTCTTCACTGCCGTCCTGTTCGCCGCCGCCTGCCATGCGGGCTGGAATGCCGTCATCAAGCGCGGTCTCGATCCGCTCACCACCACGGCGCTGATCTCGGTCGGCGCCACTGTGGTGGGGCTCGCCGCGCTGCCGTTCGTTGGACTTGCCGGCGCCCGCGGCATGGCCGTGGGCGATCGCCTCGGTGCTGATCCACCTCGTCTATTTCGCCGCGCTGATCGAAAGCTACCGCGTCGGCGACATGAGCCAGGTCTATCCGATTGCCCGCGGCTCGGCGCCGCTGATGACCGCGGTTGCGACCACAGCGCTGGTCGGCGAGCGCCTTGGCGCGTTCGGCTGGGGCGGCATCGTCCTGCTGGCGGCCGGCGTGCTGCTGATCTCGCTGCGCGGCGGCCGGGACCTCGCGCGGCTCGACCGTCGCGCGGTCGGATTCGCGTTGTTCACGGCGGTGACGATCTGCGCCTATTCGGTGGTCGACGGCTCGGTGCGCGCAGTTGCCGGCAATCCCAATGCGTACTCGGTCGCCCTGTTCGTCGGCATCGGTCCGTTGATGGCGATTTACGCACTGGCGCGTCGCGGACCGGCGCTGTTCGGCGCACTGCGGGGTCATTGGCACACCGGGCTTGCGGGCGGTGCGCTGCAGTTCGGCTCTTACGCGATTGCGATCTGGGCGATGACGCTTGCACCGATTGCGATCGTCGCGGCGCTGCGCGAGACCAGCGTGCTGTTCGGCGCCGCGATCGCCGTCGTGGTGCTCAAGGAGCCGTTGCGGGCAAACCGCGTGATCGCAGCTCTGCTGATCGTGTCCGGACTGGTGCTGATGCGGCTCGCCTGAGGGCGGATCAGGGAAGCAAACCGCCGAGACTACACGCTCGCAGGCGATTGAGATCTTCCGGCTGGTCCACGTCCCAAAGCGTTACCGGCTCCTGCCAGGTGAGCCGCGCCTGCCGAAGCCGGCGACGGGTCTCATCCATCACCTGCGGCGTGCTCCAGGTCATGCCGGTGAACAATGTGGGCTCGGCGCGGCGCGCGCCGATGAGTACATAGCCGCCATCGTCCGCTGGAAACACCACGGCGTCGGTGCCGCCACGTAGGATTGCAGCGCCCATCCGCAGATCGTCGGCACTGAGCGCTGGGCAATCGGTCCCGATCACCAGCGCTGGGCTGCCGGCTGCCCGCGAGTGCGGCCAGCATGCGCGCGCCGAGATCGCCATCGACCTGCCGCATGAGCGCGATGTCGCGAGGCCGCAAGGCGGTGAATGCCGGATGGGTCGCGTCGGGCGCACACCACAGCGTCACCGGGCCGGTCGCAGCCGCGCAGGCAGTCTCGACGGCGCGTACAATCAGCGACTGCTGGAATGCGGCGGCACCTTCGGCGCCGAGCGCCGGGATCAGCCGCGTCTTGGCAAAGCCGGGGATCGGCGCCTTGGCGAGGATTGCAATCGCGACCGGCTCAGTCGCCGGCATGGCCGTAAAGCTGCGCCAGATTTTTCGGGTCTGCGCCGAAGAAATAGGCGAGCCGCAAACGCCACATCAGCAGGATCGTGCTGACGGTGCCGCGCTTCTCCCAGCGCCGGGGAGAGGTGACGACGCATTCGCGCAGGCATAATGGCGGGCCAACGCGCTTGAGCAGCTTGGAAAGTGCGATGTCCTCCATCAGCTCGATCGGCGGGAAACCGCCGACCTTCTGGAACGCGTCACGCTTGACGAAGATTGCCTGATCGCCCGTGGCGATGCCGGTGAGCCGCGAGCGAGCGTTCATCATGCGGGCGACGATGCGCAGCAGCGGATCCTTGCTGTCGATCCGGACATCGAAACGCCCCCATGCGCATCCGGTCCGTTCCAAGCCGTTCAGCAGCACATGGTCCGCATCGGACGGCAGCCGCGTATCGCCGTGCAGGAACAGCAAGATGTCGCCGGTGGCCTTTTCGGCGCCGGCATTCATCTGTGTGGCACGCCCGCGCGGCGCGGAGATCACCCGGTTCGCGCGCAGTCGTGCCCGCTGGACGGTGGCATCGCGGCTGCCGCCATCGATGACCACGATCTCGACGCCCAGCGCCCGCAGGGGTGCGAGCGCGTCCAAGGCTGCCGCGATGCGCTCGCCTTCGTTGAGCACGGGGATGATGATGGACAAGCTCGGCATGACGGCCTGCAAACTGAGGGCCGGCGTAGTCTACCAGCGAAATGAGCCAGTGCGGCAAGCTTCCGGATGGCGTTCACTATGCCGAAGAGGCTGGCCGTGCCTGCGCGATCTCATAGTTGGGCCCCGCCACGATCCGCCCGAAATAGGAGACATGCGCCGCGCTGCCGGCCGGCCAGCGCGCGAGAAAGCGCTGCAGAAACTGGTCGTGGTCATATGCCAGCGGAATGGCGTCGATGTGCACGCCGTCGCGCTCGATCCCGTACAGCGTCTCGTGGGGCGAGGGCGTCCGGCCGATGCGGGTAACAAGGCCGTCGCGCTTTCCGGCAAAGTTCGGCATGCCGGCCGCGCCATTGTTGATCACCGTGACGCCGCCGGCGGCAAGCCGAAAGTCGCGCAGCGCGGCGAGACAGGTATGCGTGGAGGCGAACACGTCGATATGCGAAGCGCGCCGGATCGTTTCGAGCCTCGCCGGCATATCGGCACGATCGAGCGCATCGTGCGCGAACGACCAGCCGGCGAGCGCGGTGGCGTCGCCGTGCACGATCCCGATACGAAGGCCGCCGACGTCGGCGACCAGCTGCATCGGCAGTGCGCTGAGCCCGCCCACTGCACCCGGCAGCCTTGAGGCGGTCGCGCGCAAGTCGACCAGGATTTCGTTGGAACGACGAACGATATCTTCGTCGATCGAAGCAGGGTAGGCACAGCCGCAGCCGGCGCCGATATCGGAGGCGCGGGCGAGTTCGGTCTCGACGTTGCCTCGGATCAAATGGTGATGCGCCACCCGGCGGGCGACCTCGCCGAACCAGTCGGGTTCCGCATCGAACCAGTGAAAGTCGCCGTTGAATACTACGCGTGCGTCTTCGCGTGCCGCGAGCCGTTCGAGTTCGTCGAGCGCCGCGAGGTTGCCGTAGAGACCGCCTGCGACGTACAGCACGTCGGCGGTCAGTTCGGCCGGCCGGTCAAACACCGAGGCTGAATAACGATAATCGGTCGGGCACATGCGCCCGGCGCGGTTATCCGGCTGATCCAGACCTTGAAGCGATGCGAGAGGGAGACCGGCCGGGGTCACTCGGCGGCTTCCTTGAGCGCGCCGCCGCAGCTCGAGCCCTGGCCCGCGGTGCAGCCGTAGCAGTGGCCGGCGACCTGGATCGGCACATCCGTCAGATCGGCGTCGAGCAGGTCGGCCAGATGCACGCGCGCGCGATCATCGACCCTGAGCGGCAGGTCGAGCATCTGGTTGAAATCGCAGTCGTAGACGTAACCCTGCCAGTCGACGGAGATCAGGTTGCGGCACATGACCTGGTCGAGATTGGCGTCGGCGTGAGCTGATTGCAGCAGGCCCAGATAGCAGTCGAATTCGCCCTTTGCGATCAGGATCGCGCCGAACCGTTGGATCGGCATATTGGCAAGCGTGTAGAGGTGGTTGAACACGATGCCGTATCGCTCGCCGAGCATGCGCTTGTAGTCGGCTTCCAGGCCATCCTGGGCGGGCGGGAGCGACGCACCCTGTGGATTGTAGACGAGATTGACGACGAGGCCGGTGTCGTCGCGACCGTACCCCAGCGCGTTGAGCCGGCGCAGGCCGCGGATCGAGCCCGCGAATACGCCTTTGCCGCGTTGACGATCGACATTGTCCTCGAGGTAACAGGGCATCGAGGCGACGATCTCGACCTGGTGATCGCGAAGGAACTCGGCCAGATCCTCCTGCCCGATTTGTTCGAGGATGGTGAGATTACAGCGATCCATGACGCGGACGCCAAGATCGCGCGCGCCGGTCACGAGGCGTCGGAAGTTCGCGTTGAGCTCCGGCGCGCCGCCGGTGATGTCGAGCGTGGTGATATGCCGGCGCGCCAGAAATGCCAGGACAGTGTCCGCCACCTCCGTCGACATTTCCTCAGTCCGGTTTGGTCCGGCATTCACGTGGCAATGCGTGCACGACTGGTTGCAGCGGTAGCCCACGTTGATCTGCAACGTCTCGAGCCGGCCGCGACGGAGCGCCGGAAATTCGATCCGTTCGAGCAATGGCCAAGTATCGCGCATCGACCAGATCCCTTGGTGCGGGCGGGCAAGCTCGCACACACCACCGGCCGCGTCACGCCGCACCAGTGTGACGCTGGCACAATTTCGTGTGAGTGGATGCTGGCCCTGCCGTCATTTCGACGGGATGGGGGCGGCAACGGCGGTCCCATCATCAAGACCGAGGCGTCCAAACCCAGGAAGCTTTACCGCTGGATGTCGCAGGTCGAGACCGGCGACCAGGCCCGAGGAAATTGAGCTCGATGCCCTCGACCCAGCCGGCCTTGATGCCCAGCAGGCCCCAGAGCGAAAGCTCGACGCCGGTGCCGCTGTCGGTGAGGCCCGCATAGGGCCACTCGCGGAAATCCTTGCCGACCGCGTTCGATGGCAGCGTGACCCGCAACTCCGGTAACGCGCGTAGCACGGCGGCGGTGAAGGTGTTGCTGTTGGGGCCGGGCCAGACTCGATAGTCACCATATTCCTGATAGGCATATTCGGCGACGGTAGCCTGCACGCGCGGAATGAGCGCCGCTGCCTGCGGGCCGCGCACATCGAGCAGCACGTGCGGCGTGTCGCCGAACCAACGGGCGTCGGGCGCCCAGCCATTGGTGCGCACCGGCTGACCCCAGCCGACCACGTCGTAACGCGTCCACGACGTGGCGTTCTCCGGCTTGAGAACGACCCAGCTATGGACCGCGAAAATGCCCTTCCAGCGCCCGGTCCGGCCGGTCATGACCAGCAGGCGCGCGTCGCGGTCGGCGTTTGCCGGGGGCAGCATGCCGACGCTCGACCAGTCGGCCTGCCGGAAGCTCGCCGGGCGGTCCTTGCTGGCATAGAGAGCCGCGTGGGCTGCAAGCGGCAGCAGGAATAGCGCGAGAAGGCCGGTGAGCATTTTTCTGAAGGAAAGCCGCATGGCGTGACGTGAGGACAGGTTACAGACGGAAATATGGCGCTTCGACCCCGGCTTTCGCAACCTGCTGCGTCAACCGCGCGCATGAACATCCGATAGTGCTCGGCGACGGCCCGGCCGGCGGCTCACCTTACCCGGTTGCCGGCCAACGACAGGTTGGCGTAGCGCTCGGCGCCCCCCTTGGTCAGGTCGCCGGTGACGATCCGGCGCCGGTCGGTGCCGATGATGGCGCCACGCAGGATATCGGCGATGACGTTGTTGGCGATCAGCGCATTGCCGGCCCCGGGCGCGACCGAGACGGCGATGCCGATGTCGGCCTTGCGCACAATGTTCCCGGTCACCGCCACGTCGCGCAGATACTCGCCGAAGCCGAGCATGATGCCCGCGGTAGGTGCACCCTCGATGACATTGCCGCTTACCACGGTGTCGGCCTCGACCGAGATGCCGGTGCCGCCGACCTCGCCCGGATCGTTGCCGGCCGGCAGCTTCGGAAGCAGGTTGCGGATCAGGTTGCCCTGCACGACTGCAAGCCGACCGCCTTGATTGAAATTGGTGACCGAGACGCCGATGGCTGCGCCGTCAACTGTATTGTTCGCGATCACCGCGCCTTCAAAGCCGAATTCCGCATAGAGCGCGACTTCCCGCACGCCGACGATGCTGTTGCCTTCGATCTGGATGTTGGAGGCGGCATTGCCGCGGACCGCCGTATAGGCGCAATCCTTAATCCGGTTCCCTCGCACCATCACATTGCCGGCGCGGAAGATGTTAATCGCATTGCCGTATTGACCCGAGCCACCGGCCCGGTTGTCGATTGCCTCGATCCGATTCTCGCTCACGATCGTGCCGTCATCGCCGGCTTGCGAGCGCCAGACCTGGATGCCGTTATTGCCGGCATTGAAGACCGTGTTGCGTGAGATCAGAAGCCCGCGTCCGTCGAGCGAGTGCAGAGCAGTGTCGGCCACATCGGCGATCCGGTTGCCGGTGATCTCGCCTCCGAGGCCGATGCACATGATGCCGTGGCGGCCGGATGAAACGATTTCGCAATCGAGGATTCTGACCTCTGTGCAGGTATCGAATTGAATGAGGCCGTTGCGCTCGGGCAGGGGACGCTTGCCGCCGTCGAGAACGAGGCCGGACAGGCCGATATGGTCGGCGCGTGACGCCGTCAGCAGCGGACGCGCGTCCGTCAACACGAGTCGGGTCGCGCCTCGCACGCCGACGATCTGTGCGCCCGCTGTGAGCTTGATGCCGTTCACACGATAATTCCCCGGTGCGATCGCCAGCGGGCTGCGCGTGCGTGCGGTCTCGTCGATGGCGCGTTGCAGCGCCCGGCTCTGGTCTTCGCTGCTCCCCGGCCGCAGACCGAATTGTGCCGCGTCAATCCCGAGCGCGCTGACGGGCCCGGCCGGCGCCGCCATCGCGGTATTGGGAGCGGCCACGGCAGCACCGGTTACGGTAGCGGTCAAAGCGAGGAGGCGTCGGCGATCGGGTTGCATGGGCGGCTCCTGCGGTCCGGCACGCTCGCGTGCACAGCGGTCCCGAGACCTGGGCGACCACGCAAATCTAATTCCGAAGAGCTCTGGGCGCTTGCAACGCCGCGGCGTTCGTGTGGTTAGCGTTAACGCACTGCTTCGGTGGCGGCCCTGACGATTGCCTCACCGGCCCGCAGGAGATCGTCGAACGTGAGCGCTGTTCGGGCCGATCCCGTGGCGGTGCGCACCGGCGGTACGTGGACGAACGTTGCAAGCAGCGGCCGTCCGGTGTGCGCCGCTTCGGCGGCCCGCCAGCACAGGTAGTTGCACAAATAGCCGCCGGCATCGCGCGAACGCCGGATCGGAACGCCGGTCGATCGCGCCGCCGCGAGAAGCCGGTCGACCGGCGCGGGCATGGCCAGCGTCACCGGAGCTTCGGCCGCAATGGTCGCGGCACCCGGAAAGTGGCCCGCCGCATCCGGGATGCTGCAGGAGAGGGAATTGCGCGCCAGTGTTTCAATCCGCAGCAGCCGGCTGCGCGCAGCCAGCCCGAACATGACGAGCGCGTCGGGGCGCTCGCGCTCGATCAGTTCCGGAAGCTCACGATCCACGGTCTGGTAGCTGACATGGAACACGTGCGCGAGGCGGTGCACCTTGGCGCCGCCCGGATGCCGCCGCCGCGCCAGTTCCATGACCAGCGGCTCGGTCGGATTGATCGGCGCGCCGGGGAATGGACCAAAACCAGTCAACAGAACCGTGGTCATCATGGTTGCTTTACGAAGCGATCGGAGGACGTCGGGAGACCGAGGAACTCGAAGCTGTATTTCACCTCGTGGGCCCGTAAGATGGACTCGCGGCAGCGAACTCATAGCCCCGCGAGTGAGGCAATCTCGTCGACCGCAACGGCCGGCGACATCCGGCCGTCTGCCACGGCGGCTTCCAGCGACGGCAGTTTTGCCCGAAGTCGCGCGTCCGATCTGAGACGGGAGTGCAGGCGATCCTCAAGCATCGCCCACATCCACTTGACCTGCTGCTCGCGGCGTCGCGCTGCGAATTCGCCAGTGGCTGTGCCGAGCTCGCGGTGCTCGAGCACAGTCTCCCACAATTCGGCAATGCCCGTCGCCGGTCAGCGCCGAATAGGTGACGACTGGAGGCGCCCAGTTGGTGGAGCGCGGACTGAGAATGTGAAGCGCGGCGCGATATTCAGCGGCCGCGGCTGATGCGCGCGGGATGTTGTCACCGTCGGCCTTGTTGATCGCGATCATGTCGGCCAGCTCGATCACACCCTTCTTCAGGCCCTGCAGTTCGTCGCCGGCACCTGGCAGCATGAGCACCAGGAAGAAATCCGTCATGTCGGCGACCGCGGTTTCCGACTGTCCGGTGCCGATCGGTTTCGACCAGCACGACGTCGAATCCGGCGGCTTCGCAAATCAGCATCGACTCGCGGGTCTTGGCGGCGACGCCGCCGAGCGTTCCGCCGGCGGGGAAGGGCGCACGAATGCGTTCGGATCGTTAGCCAGCCGCGCCATGCGGGTCTTGTCGGCGAGGATCGAGCCGCCGGTGCGCGCCGAGGATGGATCGACCGCGAGCACCGCGACCTTGTGGCCGCGCTCGGTCAGAAGCGAGCCGAGCGCGTCGATGGTGGTCGACTTGCCGACTCCGGGCACGCCGGTGATGCCGACACGGACCGCCTGGCCGGTTCGCGGCAGCAGCTCCTGCACCAGTCGGCGCGCGGCCGTCTGGTGGTCGGCTGCGCCGGCTCTCGATCAGCGTGATGGCGCGCGCGACGACCGCGCGCTCTCCGGCCGAATTCCCTGCGCGAGGGCGGTCGGGATCAGCCGTTCGTGCCGACGTGCGCAAAGACATAAATTCGCCCTAGACGGCCCGCGCGGCGGCTGTCGGCCGGCCTTTTGGAAGCGGGGAAATCAGAAAAAATGGTCCATAGTTTCAATGATTTAATCCTGTCTGACGGGCTCCGGCGCGCCTGCTTCCCGAATGGTAAAGTTTCTCCTGCGGGGGCGGAGCGGACAGCTATTATAGCCGCGGATGGGTCGGGGAGGGATCTATGCGTCGACAAGCGCTTGCGACCGCTTGGGCCGTATCTCTGTTCGCCAGCTCTCGCCGCCGGTTCCAGTGACGCCGCCGATCTGATCTGGGAGGTCGAGAACCCGTTCCGGTTCTTCAAGCCGACCAAATCGTTCGCGCTGCACGAAGCCGCCTACAACGGCGGTGCGCGGCGATCCGGCGACGCCGCTCCGCCGGACATCATCTGGCGCACCGAGCGCCGCCTCAACGATCCCGACTGCAAGGATCCATCGCATCCGGACAAGTGCGCCGCGACGGCCGGCAAGCGCTATCAGCAGAGCCGGCTCGGCTGGGCGGCGCAGACCGTCGGCGAAACCTGCTACGACAGCAACGGACATCCGCGACGCTATTCGGCGGTGTGCGAGCGCAAGTATTCCTGGGGCAGCGCCAAGGAAGATTACGTGCTCCCCGAGGCGCACACGGTCACGATACGCATTGCGCCCGAGCATGCTCGCGGACGTCACCGGCGACTGCATCTGGAACTGGCAGCCGCGCAGGGCCGACGGCAAGGCCGAAAGCAAGAAGCTCACCTGCAAGGACAAGCTGACGATCGCGCGCGTTCCGCACGCGCTCGACCGCAGCGGTTTCCGGGGTCAGCGTCTCGGTGAAGCTGCCGGACGGCCGCGAGCTGGTCGAGCGCGAGGTCGTGGTCGAGGACATCTTCATCGTCGCGCTCGGCGATTTGTTCGCGTCCGGCGAAAGCAATCCCGACCGGCCGGTGCACGTTCAGCGCCGTCCGCGAGATGGTCTACGACCCGACGCTGGTGCGGCGAGGATCGTTGCCCGCGCCCGTACGGTAGCGCCGCCGCACCAGTTACGGTCTGGCGGCGGCCGAGGATCACTACAATCCCAAGGTGCTGCCACGGCGTTTCATGGACGATGAAGCGGCCGGCCGCTTCCACACGCTGCACTTCGCGGGGAGTTTGCGGCGGCGTTCGAGAAGGCGTCGGCGCGCTGGCTCAGCCGCGATTGCCACCGCTCGCAGTACGGCTATCCGTTCCGCGTCGCGATCCAGCTTGCGCTGGAGAATCGCCACCGCTCGGTGACCCTGGCCAGCTTCACCTGCTCGGGCGCCGAGGTGGTCGAAGGTCTGTTCGGCGAACTCGATCCGCGTGAAGGCAAGTGAGAAGGTGCGCGCGCAGCTCGATCAATTGAGCGAGCTTCTGTGCCGCGGTCCGCGCACGCTGAGCGCCAGCTACACGCTGCCGGTGTTCTCACAGGGCAGCACGCAAATCTCGGGGCAGCGGTTCACGAAGTCCTGGTGTCCGCCGCAGCAGCGCAAGCGGCCGATCGATGTCGTGCTGATGTCGATCGGCGGCAACGATGTCGGGTTTGGGCCGCTCGCCGCCTATGCGCTAACCGAAGTCTGCCGGTGACCTTGCACCGATCGCCGGCTTGGTCGGACGCAGTGTCCGATTTGGCCCGCAGATTTCGCGGCAATATCTCGACGTGCTCGACGAGCGCATGAAAGCCTTGAAGGACGCATTGCATGACGGCTTCGGCGTTCCGCCTTCGCGGGTGGTGCAGTCCTCCTACGAGCCGATCCAGTATGACGAGACCGGGGCGCTGTGCGGCTCGCAGCCTTCCCTCGGTGTTGACGTTCACGCCGGACTGAGCCTGAACCGGCAGCGCATGGCGGAGACCGCGGACTTCCTGCGGGATTTCCTTGGTCGCCTCGAATGCATCGCCAACGGCAAGAGCCGCGCCGGGTGTCCGGCGAATCTCGCGACCGGCGCCGGCACCGGTTTCGCACTGGTGACGGAGCACATCCCGGAGTTCACCAAGCGCGGCGTGTGCGCGCGCGATCCCAAGCGCCTGCTGGCCGACGGGGTCAATATGCGTGTGCCGCGACGGCCCAATAATGGCGACGAGTTCAAGCCGTTCTCACCGGCAGCGCACGCTGATCTATGCCCACCAGTGGCGGCTGTTCCGGACCCCGAACGACGCGTTCCTCGCCGCCAATACCCATCGCGCAGGCATATCGCTGTTCGACACCCTGCAGCCGGCTTGGGCGGGGCTCTATAGCGGCGCGATCCATCCGACCGCCGAGGCACACGCGATTGTGGCCGACTATGTCGTCCGCCATGTGCGGACCGTCATCGGCAAGCGTGAGGATGCGCGCGGCGTGGTCGAAGGCCGGGCGCAGTAGGTCGAGCGGCTACTCGCGCACCAGCTTTGACACCGGCTGGCCGAGATCGACGAAGCCGAACAGGCCGACGACGTCCTTGACGCGATCGATGACGCACTCGAATTGTCCGTTCACCTCGACGCCGAGCGCCTCGACCTTGGCCCGGTCCTGATCGTTGCACTGCGGGGCGTGGAGGAATGCCTCCTTGCCGGCGACGCGGAACACGGCGTAGCCGTAGCCCGGCTGGTCCTTCTCCGCTTTGGCCTGGCTGAGAAAGCGATCGTTGCCCATTGCATGGAACGAGATCTCGATCGTCTCGCCCTTCTCGTTGGTGAAGTCGTAGGCGCCGTCCGGCCGGCGTTTGATGAGGAACGTCTCCTGGCGCTTGTAGCGGTCGCCTTCGCCGCGCTCGAACACGCCATAGCGGCCACCGTCGCCGAACGGCGCCGCGGCCGTGGTGAGCGGGAGCTTCGGCTGCTCCGAGATGAAGCAGCCGGACAGCAGCAGCGGGAAGACGGCGACAAAAAGGAAGGAGATTCCCTTGGTCAGGACTTCGGCCATAACAGTGAAATGCCCCCAATGACTGTTTCGCATTTCGATTCTTGCAAGACATTCAAGCCGAAAGTTGGCGGCGGAATCGGGCCTGAATACCTGCGCGACGGGGGCCGATCGCGGATGCTACTCCGCCGCCTCGCGGCCGTGGCCGAGCCGGGCGTTGAGCGTCGTGACCAGCGCCTCGGCAGCCTCGGCGATCACGGTGCCGGGTGGAAAGATCGCCTCGGCGCCGGCACGGCGCAACTCGTCGTAGTCTTGCGGCGGCACCACGCCGCCGACGACGATCATGATGTCGTCGCGGCCCTGCTTGGTCAGTTCGGCCTTGAGCTCCGGCACCAGCGTGAGATGCGCCGCTGCGAGCGATGAGATGCCGAGGATGTGGACGTCGTTCTCGACCGCCTGCCGCGCGGCCTCGGCAGGAGTCGCGAACAGAGCGGACCGATATCGACGTCGAAGCCGAGGTCGGCGAAGGCCGACGCGATCACCTTCTGGCCGCGGTCATGACCATCCTGGCCGATCTTGGCGACAAGGATGCGGGGTCGGCGGCCTTCGTTCGCCTCGAATTCGGTGACCAGCTTCTGCACCCGCGCGACCGCCTCGTTCATGGCGCCGACCTCCCGCTTGTAGACGCCGGTGATCGCCTTGATCTCGGCCCGGTGCCGGCCCCAGGCCTCCTCCAGCGCGGAGGAGATTTCGCCGACCGTCGCCTTGGCGCGTGCGGCGTCGATCGCGAGCGCGAGCAGGTTGCCGTTGCCGCCCGCAGCGTTGCGCGTGAGCGCGGCGAGCGCGTCCGCCACCGCCTTCGGATCGCGCTCGCGCTTGAGCCGCACGAGCTTGTCGATCTGCAACTGCCGCACCGTCGCATTGTCGACCTTGAGCAGCTTGACCGCGGCCTCGTCGTCGGGGCGGTATTTGTTGACGCCGATCACCGACTGCTGGCCGGCGTCGATGCGCGCCTGGGTGCGCGCGGCCGCTTCCTCGATGCGGAGCTTGGGCAGACTCGCTTCGATCGCCTTAGCCATGCCGCCCATGGCCTCGACTTCCTGGATGTGGCCCCAGGCCTTGCGGGCGAGGTCGGCGGTCAGCCGCTCGACATAGAACGAACCGCCCCAGGGATCGACCATGCGGGTGGTGCCCGACTTCCTGCTGCAGCACGATCTGGGTGTTGCGGGCGATGCGGGCCGAGAAGTCGGTCGGCAGCGCCAGCGCCTCGTCGAGCGCATTGGTGTGCAGCGATTGGGTGTGCGCCCTGCGTCGCCGCCATCGCCTCGATCGTCGGTGCGCATCACGTTGTTGAACACGTCCTGCGCGGTCGAGCGACCAGCCGGAGGTCTGGCAATGGGTGCGCAGCGACAGCGAGCGCGCGTCCTTCGGATCGAACGGCTTCATCAGCTTCGCCCACAGCAGGCGCGCGGCGCGCATCTTGGCGACTTCCATGAAGAAGTTCATGCCGATCGCCCAGAAGAACGACAGCCGCGGGCGCGAACTTGTCGATCGGGATGCCCGGCCTTGATGCCGGCGCGGACATATTCGATGCCGTCGGCGAGCGTGTAGGCGAGCTCGAGGTCCTGCGTCGCGCCGGCCTCCTGCATGTGGTAGCCGGAGATCGAGATCGAGTTGAACTTCGGCATGTGCGCCGAGGTGAAGGCGAAGATGTCGGAGATGATGCGCAGCGACGGCCCCGGCGGGTAGATGTAGGTGTTGCGCACCATGAACTCTTTGAGGATGTCGTTCTGGATCGTGCCCGAGAGCTTTTCGGGCGGCACGCCCTGTTCCTCGGCGGCGACGATGTAGAGCGCGAGCACCGGCAGCACCGCGCCGTTCATCGTCATCGACACTGACATCTGGTCGAGCGGAATGCCGGAGAACAGCGTGCGCATGTCGTAGATCGAATCGATCGCGACGCCCGCCATGCCGACGTCGCCCGATACGCGCGGATGGTCGGAGTCGTAGCCGCGATGGGTGGCGAGATCGAATGCGATCGAGAGGCCCTTCTGCCCGGCGGCGAGGTTGCGGCGGTAGAAGGCGTTGGAATCTTCCGCGGTCGAGAACCCGGCATATTGCCGGATGGTCCACGGCTGGGTGACGTACATCGTGGGGTAGGGGCCGCGCAGGTAGGGCGCGATGCCCGGATAGGTGTCGAGGAAGTCGAGGCCCGCGACGTCGGCCGCGCCATAGACCGGCTTCACCGGGATGCCTTCGGGCGTGAGCCAAGGCGCTGCCGCGCTGGATGTCGCCGCAGCTTGAGCGGCGTCATCGAAGGCGATCGTCGAGAAATTCGGGACGCGGCTCATGGTCGGCCTTCCGCGCTGGTTCCAGTCCCCAGAATATCATGCGCCGCCTGCAGCGTCGCCAGCACATCGCACCCGGCGTAAATGAAGGTTTGCACGCCAGCAGCCTCTGAACTCTGCCTTCCGCTCGCCGGGGCGTCCGGCGAGATAGATGTGGCGGGCGCCTGCCGCCCCGATTGCCTCGGCGGCGGCCACGGCCTGCCGGGCATAGACGTCGTCCGACGAGCAAAGGCAGGCGAGGGCGGTGCCGGATGCCTTGAATGCTGCGACCAGATCGTCGCGGCCGGCAAATCCGTCATTGGGGACTGCTTCGATGCCGCCAGCCTCGAAGAAATTCTTGGCGAAAGTCGCGCGCGCGTTGAAGTCGGCAATGCTGCCGAGATTGGCGAGAAAGACCTTCGGCCGAACACCGGTCGTGATCAGAAGGCGGTCGCTCGCGTCGCGCAAGGCTTCGAACGGCTCGGCCAGGCGGATCCGCGGCAGCGCCTCGCAGGTCACGACGGCCGCGCCTGCGCTTTCTGCCTTGACCGGCGGCACGTCGAGCACCGCAACCGGCGCCTCGCCGATATGCGGGAACTCGCTCGTGCCGGTCAGCGCATCCCTGCGCCGTGCGACCGCCTTTTCGCGTTCAGAGCGGACGGCCGCGATCTTCTGTTGGATCAGATTCTGCTCAAGCGCCGCCCACGCGCCGCCAGCATTTTCGATCTCCTGAAACAACGCCCACGCCGCGGTGCAGAGCTTCTGCGTCAAGTCCTCGATGCTGCCGGAGCCAGCGCTCGGGTCCGCGACCTTGGCGAGGTTCGATTCCTCCAGAAGAATGAGCTGCGTGTTGCGTGCGATGCGACGCGCGAAGCGGTCAGGCAAGCCGAGCGCGGCAGTATACGGCAAGACGGTGATTGCATCGGCGCCGCCGAGCCCGGCCGCCAACGTCGCCACGGTCGTGCGCAGCATATTCATCCACGGATCGCGCTGCGTCATCATGCGCCACGCGGTCTCGGCGAAGACTTGAGCCGGTTTGGGCGCGAGGCCGCAGGCCGCCTCGACGCGCGCCCACAGTTTCCGCACCGCGCGGAATTTGGCGATGGTCAGGAACTGGTCGGCGTCGGCGGCGAGCCGGAAGTAGATCATATCGCGCGCGCCGATCGAGCGCAATGCCGTGCGCTTCGAGCGCGCGCAGATAGGTAACGGCGCTTGCGATCGCGAAGGCCAGTTCCTGCGCCTCCGAGCCGCCGGCATTGTGAACGATGCGGCCGTCGGCGACGGCGAATGGCCCGCGAAATCCTGCGCCCGAGAGTTCGGCGATGAAGCCCGCAAATGTCCGGGCAAGACTGCTCCACGGCTGCGGGTTGCCGCCGGCCACCGCAAAGCCGCCGATCGGATTGAGGCTGACGCGCATATCGACCGACGCCGGCGCGATGCCGCGGCTTTTCACCAGCGCGGCGAAGTGGCGGACGATGTTGCGGGTCTGCGGGCTGACGTTGAAATCGATGGTGATGCCGGCATCGAGATAGACGCCGTCGAACACGCGGGCGAGCGTTTCGGCCGAGCCGCCGATGCCATAGCCGTAGGCGTCGAGCGATCCGGCGCAGATGAGCGTCAGCCCGGTCGTGCCGTTTTCGAGATCGTGCAGCGCCAGCGCATTGGCCGCCGCGGGATCGGGATGATCGACGCGTTGCATGATCGCCCAAGGCTGCCCCGGGGGGCGGCCCGCGACCGGTACTGCGCCGGCAGCGCGGGGGTAAAGTGGGTCGATGGCCAGGCCGTCATAGGTCCGGGAGACCAGCCGCTTCTCGAATGGCGCGCCTTTGAGCACGCCATCCACCAGCTTGCGCCATTGCTCCTGCGTGGCCGGTGGAAATTCGGCGGCCAGCGGCAGTTCATCGAGGGCATCGGTCATGGTCACAAGATGCCTCCCCGCCGTTTCCGTTGCAAACGGCGGGCCAACCGTCGCATCAGTTCCGGCGCGGCGGCAGCCGCTCGATGCCGCTCTTGTCGATGCGCGCCAGCGCCTCGCTGACGGAGGTGCCGGCGATGATCCGCTCAGGCACGATCTCGGCGAGCGGGACCAGCACGAAGGCGCGCTCGCAGCAGCCGTGGATGCGGCAGCGTCAACTCCGGCGTATCGAGCACCAGGTCGTCGTAGGCGAGAATGTCGATATCGAGCGGGCGCGGTCCCCAGCGCTGTTCTTGCGATCGATCGCGTCCGCATGCGCGCTCGACCGCCTGGGCGCGCGCGAGCAGCGCCTGCGGCGCGAGCACGGTCTCGACGACAATGCAGAGGTTGACGAACGGCGGCTGGTCGGCGATGCCCCAGGGCGGCGTCAGGTAGTCGGAGGAGCGCGCGACGCAGCCGAGTGTCCGTGCCGTCGCACAGCGCGTCGACGGCGCGCGCCGAGCGTCGCGCGGACGTCGCCGACATTGCCGCCGAGCGCCAGCAGCGCTTCAGCCATGGCCCGATCTTGACGGGTGCGCAGAATCGAGACGCCGACATCGTCGAAGGTAGCGGCGATCGGCGCGTGCGGCTTGTGCACGGTGACCCGCACGCCGCGCACCTGCGCAAAGCGCTGCAGCACCGCCTGCGCCACCGCGCCGGCGGCGGCTTCGACCAGCCGGTAGCGCCGCGCGCAGAAGGCCGCGCTCGCGACCTCGACGACCTGATCGTAGCCGACGGTGTGCGCCAGCTGGTCGCAGCGCGAGGCCTCGGTCAGGTCGAGGTCGAGCACCAGGTCGAGCGTGAAGGTCTGGCCGACTTCTGCCCTCGTGCTGCATCACGCCGTGATAGGCATGCAGCGCAAGTCCGGTCACGAATACGCTATCGCTCATCGGGCGCTCCGGATGGCGGCGGCGACGCGCAGCGCCTGCACGGTTTCGGCGACGTCGTGGGTGCGGACGATCACGGCGCCGCGCTCGACCGCAGCGAGATGCGCGGCGATCGATCCGCCGAGCCGCCGGTCGGGCGGCGCGGGCGAGACCTTGTCGATGAAGCGCTTGCGCGAGGCGCCGATCAGCAGCGGCAGTCCGAACGACTGAGCTCGGCCGAGCCGCGCGATCACCATGCAGACTCTGCTCCGGCGTCTTGCCGAAGCCGATGCCGGGATCGAGCACGATATCCTCGCGCGCAATGCCGGCCGCGTCGGCGATCGTCAGCGAGCGGCGAAGAACGCATCGATGTCCGCCATGATGTCGATCGCGGGATCGGCGACGCTCGCGATTGTGCATGATGAGCACCGGCACGGCGTGTTCCGCGACGACGCGGGCCATCTCCGGATCGCGCTGCAGGCCCCACACGTCGTTGACGATGGCCGCGCCGGCCTGCGAGCGCCGCTGGCCGCCACCTTCGCCTTCATCGTGTCGATCGACACCGGCACGCCGAGCGCAAGGACGGCGGGCAGGACCGGCTCCAGCCGGCGCATCTCCTCGTCGACCGGCACCGCTTCGGCGCCGCCATAGGGCCGGGTCGATTCCGCGCCGATGTCGAGGATGTCGGCACCCTCGGCGACCATCCGGCGGGCCTGCTCGATCGCCGTCGCGGGATCGATAAAACGGCCGCCGTCGGAAAAGGAGTTCCGGCGTCACGTTGAGCACGCCCATGACGACCGGGCGGCCGAGCGCCAGCAGGCGCGCCAGCGGCTTCGCCGCCGCGTGGCTCTCGGTACCGGCCGTGACAGGGCGGGCAAGCGTCATGAGAGTGGCTTTGCGCCGGTCGCGCGCAGGGGTGTCAAGCCGGCGCGGTGAGAGGCCGGCCGACCTGCAATCAGCGGTCAGCGATAGGTGATCTTCGTCGGCAGCTTCTTGGCGTGCTCGATCCAGCGCGTCACCAGATTCACGGTCGGCAGAAAGCGGACCAGCTTTCGCTTCTTGTTGAGCTCGCCGATGGCTTTGGCGAGCTTCTCGGGATTGCGATACTTGCAGCTCCTTCACGGTATCGACGCCGACCTCCGGCAGGATCGCGGCGTATTCCTTGCCCAGCCCTTGATGCGCATACGGTCGGCGGTGTTGGCGAGACTCAGCAGCCGCTTCTCGTCGATGCCGGTCTTCGCCGACAGTTGCTTCCGCCCCTTCGGGTTCTTGGCAGCCTCAAGCAACCGCTCGGTTGTCCTGATCCGGAGTGCTCTGAGCTTCTTGGCCTCGTCCGCATCGGTACCGGTCGACGGTGATCGGGTATGACATCAAATTCTCCTTGCGCCCGGCAGGATCGCTGCCGAACGTCAGATCGTTGGGAGCGGCCGGGGATCGCGCCGGCGATTTCGCCGGCTGCGCTCTCCCTGTTCGCTCGCGTGCATGACCACCGCCCCGTCGCGTGACCGCAGCGACCGCGCACAGGTGGCGCGCAGTCGCCGTCGATCGGCGGCTGCCGACGGTCGTTCCTTTGATGAAGCTGACGCAGATGCTACCGAGCTTGAAACAGTCCGAATGTTCCGCGGATCGTGCGGAGCGGTCAGCCGTATGACCAGGCTCCGTGCGCGCTCTGGACGGCGCGCAGCCAATCGGTCGACGCTCAACGATGCCGACGGCCCTTTCCGTGGCCGTCCGGTCGACGCCAAAACTGGCGGCGAGACGTCCAATACGATCGTCCATCTGCCCCTCACCAGCCCCGCACTCGCGGCAGGTTAACCGTATCATGAATGGCAACGCCGGAGAAAACAAGCAATGTGCACCGGCACAATGGTGGCGAGCGCACTGCGTTGCATCATGCATCAGCGCGCCGATCCGAATTCGCTTGGCGTGTGCATTCCGGCAACGCGACGGGTGACATGCACGTCACACCTGGAAACAAAGCGACACGGATCGTGATCGCGGCTCTTTTCATTAGAGCTGTTGCGGCTGCACGCGAACGGTCGTGCGGTTTTCGGATGCAGGGTAGTTGACCGCTCGGCGCCTCGCGACGATTCCACGGTACCGGCGTCCCCCGCTGGTGTTCCTCGACAAGGCTTCCTGGCGGTTGACCCTGGCACGGGAACGCGAGAATATCCGCGGCACTCCGGTTCGGGGTTGGCTGGAAGGGACGCGCGCAGATGGCGGACCTGGATCAGGACGGCAAAGATCTTCGTCGGCAAGAGCACCAAGCCCGAATATCTGACGCTGGCGCTGGCCAATCGGCACGGACTCGTGACCGGCGCAACCGGCACCGGCAAGACCGTGACGTTGCAGGTGCTGGCAGAAGGCCTGTCGCGCGCGGGGGTCTCGGTGTTTGCCGCCGACATCAAGGGCGATCTCTCCGGCATTTCCGAGCGCGGCGAGGCCAAGGAGGCCTTCGTCACCCGCGCCAAGAGCGCTCGGGTTCGACTACGAGCCCGACCAGTTTCCGGTCGTGTTCTGGGATCTGTTCGGCGAGCAGGGCCATCCGATCCGCGCCACCATCTCGGAGATGGGACCGCTGCTGCTGTCGCGGCTGATGGACCTCAACGAGGTGCAGGAGGGCGTGCTCAACATCTGCTTCCGGGTCGCCGACGAGCAGGGGCTGCTGCTGCTCGATCTCAAGGATCTGCGCGCGATGCTCGGCTATCTCGCCGAGCATGCCGCCGAACTGACGGTGCAGTACGGCAACGTGTCGAAGCAGACCATCGGCACCATTCAGCGCCAGCTGCTGGTGCTGGAGAACCAGGGCGGCAGCAAGTTCTTCGGCGAGCCGGCGCTGGCGCTGAAGGACTTCATCCGCACCGACCGCGATGGCCGCGGCTACATCAATATCCTGGCCGCCGACAAGCTGATGGAGAACCCGCGGCTCTACGCGACCTTCCTGCTGTGGCTGCTGTCGGAGCTGTTCGAGGAACTGCCCGAGGTCGGCGACCCGCCCAAGCCCAAGCTGTGCTTCTTCTTCGACGAGGCGCATCTGCTGTTCAACGAGGCGCCGAAGGCGCTGCTCGACAAGATCGAGCAGGTGGTGCGTCTGATCCGCTCGAAGGGCGTCGGCGTCTATTTCGTCACGCAGAATCCGCTCGACGTGCCCGACAAGGTGCTCGCGCAGCTCGGCAACCGCGTGCAGCACGCGCTGCGCGCCTTCACGCCGCGCGACCAGAAGGCGGTGCGGGCCGCCGCCGAGACGTTCCGCGCCAATCCCAAGCTCGACACCGCCAAGGTGATCATGGAACTCGGCAAGGGCGAGGCGCTGGTGTCGTTCCTCGAAGGCAACGGCACGCCGTCGATGGTCGAGCGCTGCATGATCCGTCCGCCGTCGGCGCGGATGGGTCCGATCACGCCGGAAGAGCGCAAGGCGGTCATGGCCAAGAGCCCGGTCAAGGGCAAGTACGACCAAGCGATCGATCACGGAATCCGCCTACGAGGTGTTGCAGAGGCGCGTGAAAGAAACCGGCTCGACTTCGCCGCCGGTGCCCGGACAGCAGCCGGGCGAGGTCGCGGAGGCGTCCGTTGCGGGCGGCGGCATTCTGGCGCAGATCGGGGCTATCCTCGGCAGCATTTTCGGCACCAGCTCGTCCGCGCGGCCGGCGGCTCTCGACCGGCCAGGTGATCGCACGCGAGGTCACGCGCTCGGTGAGCAACCAGGTGGCGGGTCAGGTCGCAGCCGACATCGGCAAGGCGATCGGCGGCAAGACCGGCAGCTCGATCGGCCGCGCGATCGTGCGCGGTACGCTGGGCGGCATCCTGCGGCGCTAGCTGGAGCCAGGACTCGATCCGGACAGGCGGTGAGCGCGAGCGCGCTGGCTCGCGGCATTCTTCTTTTGACCGCCTGGCTGTGATATCTCCGCGCCTAGATACCGAATCTCCGCCACTCATCGCCCTGGCGAGTTGGCCAGCACAACAGAGCCCGACCATGACGCCCTCCGAAGCCCTGCCTGCCGTGCTCGAAAAGATCGACGCCGATCTCGACCAGAGCCTGATCGGCTGTTCGACTTCCTGCGCATCCAGTCGATCTCGACCGACCCGGCCTACAAGGATCAGTGCAAGGCTGCGGCCGAGTTTGTCGCCAGAGATTTGAGCAGCATCGGCTTCGAGACCAGCGTGCGGCCGACCGGGGGTCATCCGATCGTGGTCGGCAAGGGCGGACGGTGCCGGCGACGGCAAGACGCCGCGCGTGCTTGTTCTACGGCCACTACGACGTGCAGCCGGTCGATCCGCTCGAACTGTGGGAGACGCCGCCGTTCTCGCCGCGCATTGCGACGCTGCCGGATGGCCGCAAGACGATCGTGGCGCGCGGCGCCTGCGACGACAAGGGTCAGGTGATGACCTTCGTCGAGGCGTGCCGCGCCTTCAAGGCGGTCACCGGAACGCTGCCGCTGCCGATCACCATGATGATCGAGGGCGAGGAGGAGTGCGGCTCGAAGCACCTGTTCGGTTTCGTCAAGGACAATGCCGAAGAGCTCAAGCAGGACCTGGCGCTCGTCTGCGACACCAGCATGTGGGATCCCGAAGACGCCGATGGTGACGACCTCGTTGCGCGGGCTCGTCTACGAGCAGGTCAATCTCACCTGCGCCGACCGCGATCTGCATTCCGGCCTGTTCGGCGGTGCGGCGCAGAATCCGATCCGGGTGCTGGCGAGCATCCTGGCCGACATGCACGACAAGAACGGCCGCGTCACCATTCCCGGGCTTCTACGACGGCGTGAAGGACCTGCCGCAAGGACATCAAGGCCGACCTCGCCAAGCTCAAGCTCACGCCCAAGGAGTTCCTCGGGCCGGTCGGCCTCAAGGTGCCGGCCGGCGAGAAGAACCGCATGCTGTTCGAGCAGATCGCCACGCGCCCGACCGCCGAGATCAACGGCATCATCGGCGGCTATACCGGCGAGGGCGCGAAGACCGTCATCCCGGCCCAGGCGATGGCCAAGGTCTCGTTCCGCCTGGTCGGCAAGCAGAACCCCGAGAAAATCCGCAAGGCGTTCCGCGCCTTCGTCAAGGCGCGGCTGCCGGCCGACTGCAAGGTCGAGTTCGGCAGCTTCGCCGGCGCGCCGGCGATCGAGCTGCCGTTCGACAGCATGGCACTCGCCAAGACCCGCGCCGCGCTCTCCGACCGAGTGGGGCCAAGAAGGCGATCACGATCGGGGAGGGCGGCTCGATCCCGATCGTCGGCGACTTCAAGCGCGTGCTCGGCATGGACACGATCATGGTCGGCTTCGCGCTCGACGACGACCGCGTGCATTCGCCGAACGAGAAGTTCGATCTCACCAGCTTCCACAAGGGCACGCGCTCGTGGGCGCGTATCCTGGCGGCGCTGGCGGGATAGCAGGACGTCAGCTCGCCCGTTTGCGTGGTCGGTCGGCGTGGGAATGCATCGGCCCCGAAGGAGCCAGTGCGTTGGGTGGCCCGGTCATATTGCGAAAATTTTATCGAGTTCAGGTCCAATCCTCACAGCAAGGGTTGGTCACTATGGCGGCATGCTCCGATTCCGGATACCGTGCGTCGTTTGCTGCGAAAAACGCGTACGCACTCGCGAGAGGGATCATCATGAAATGCGTCGGCCTTGTTCACAGCGGCTCAGAGCACATGTTTGTGAATGCAATTGCTGCCTTGAAAAGAGCGCTGCCGCCGGATGTCGAACTTGCTTGCAAGTACGCTGAAGACGACGGGAAAAGACTCGAGGCTCTAGCGGCTGGCCTGGTCAAGGACGGCAATGAAGGGCGATTGCAGGTGATCGTTGCCGCAGGCGGCCCCGGGCCCGCTCTCGTGCTCCAGAAACTGACCAAGACAATTCCGGTTGTCTTTACGACGGTCGTCAATCCGGAAGAAATCAAGCTTGTCGCCAGTCTCAAGAAACCCGGCAATAACCTGACGGGAATGGCCGGCCAAACCACCGAACTCGACCCGAAACGGCTGGAGAACTTCTGGCGTCATGGCCCGAGCTCGGCATCAAGAAGAACGACAAGATTGGAGTGCTCATCGCGGACAATCGGGTCAAGAAGCTGGAGCACTATAAGCGCCTGGAAAAGATGGCGAAGGACCTGGACCTCAGTCTGCGGCCGAGGGAAGCGGCGACCGTAGCGGATATCCGAAATGCCTTTGCTGATTTCGGTAGGGACAAGGGGCTGAGCGGGGTGGTTGTCACTGCGGATTCCTTTTTCAACAACCATCGCAAGGAAGTGGCCGAATTTGCCTCGGAAAATCGGCTGCCAACGATCTACCAATGGAAGGAGTTCGTGGACGAGGGAGGCCTGATTAGTTTCGGACCGAGCTTGCTTGAGGCGTACGAGATGGCCGGAAAATTCGTGACGCGGATCCTCGATGGCGAAAAGCCCGCCAAGATGCCGTGCTCGAAGCCGTCGGATGCCAAGACGTTCGTGAACGGCAACGCCGCCAAACAGCTCGGCATCACTCTGCCTCAAACGCTCAACGGAACTGCTGTCGAGGTGATCTGGTAATAAGCCGAAGCCTGACCTGTTTGCATGAAGAAGGGCCGACATGCGGACACAGGTGGGGATCATCGGAGCCGGACCTGCCGGGCTCTTTCTTTCGCACCTTCTTCATGCAGCCGGCATTGATTCCATCGTTCTGGAACGGCGCAGCCGCGCCCATTTGGAAGCGCGCGCCCGCGCCGGCGTTCTTGCGTGGGGCACGATCGAGACACTGAAGTCGCTGGGCCTCGATGGGCGCCTGCAGCGCGAGTGCATGATCGATACCGGCCTCGATATTCAATTCCGCGGCCGGACCATTCATCTGGATTTGCCCGGCCTGACCGGAAGAACCGTCACGATCTACGGGCAGCAGGAAGTGGTGAAGGACCTCGTTGCTGCGCGGATCGCGGTAGGCGGGCCGATCCTGTTCGAGTGCCAGGCCACAGCTCTTGAGGGTTTGGATGGAGATCATCCGATCATCCGGTATCGTGACGCCGAACATGCGGCGGAAAGAACCATCACGTGCGACTTCATCGCCGGGTGCGACGGATTTCACAGCGTGTGCCGGCCCGCCGTGCCGGCCGGGGCAATTCACACCTACGATCGCACCTATGATTTCGCGTGGCTTGGCGTGATGGCGCGCGCGCGGCCGCTCCCGGACATGGCCTATGCGAACAGTGACCGGGGATTTGCCCTTTGCAGCCGCCGGTCGATGGAAGTCTCACGCCTGTTCCTGCAGGTGCGTCCCGATGAGGCGCTGGATGAGTGGTCCGACGCGCGATTCTGGGAGGAATTGCACGTCCGCATGTTCGATCAGGAGCGCCGGGAAATCGTTGAAGGAGAAATCATTCAAAAGGACATCACGCGCGTCCGTGCTTTCGTGGCTTCCCCCATGCAATATGGCCGCCTGTTCCTCGCGGGCGATGCCGCCCACATCGTTCCCGCCACCGGCGCCAAGGGCATGAACCTGGCGTGCGCCGACGCACGCATTCTGGCCCGCGGTCTCTCCCAATTCTATCGCGATGGGCGTCGCGACGGGCTCAATGAGTATTCCGAGCGCTGCCTGCGCAGAGTCTGGAAGACGGTTCGGTTCTCGGCGATGCTCACTGGGCTCCTGCACAGGATCCCGTCGCACACGCCGCTCGAGCGCGAATTGCAACTCGCCGAACTCGAATACATTGCGGGATCTCGGGCTGCGCAGACGACCATTGCCGAGCAATACGCCGGGCTGCCTTATGACGAGATCGAGGATATGCGTTGAACGGCTATTGTTCGCATCATCGGTGCGACCGCTGTCATTCGGATGACGGCAACTTCAACTGGCGCACGTTGAAGGCCTTCACCGGCTGATGGAAGCCTTTGAGGGAGAGTTCGACGGCCGGCTCCATTTCCGCCATCGCCTCAACCGCGGTGTGAACCTTCGCATCCACCAGAATCTGGGTATTCCGCGCTGCGTCGCACAGACGGCAGGCGAGATTTGCCACTGTGCCCGTCGCCGAGTACTGGAAGCGGCCTTTGTAGCCGATGCACCCGAGTGTGGCGAAGCCATGGGCGATGCCGATGCCGAAGCCGAGCTCATGACCGTGTGAGCGCCACTTCCGGTCCAGCTTGGCGATCTCGTCACGCATTTGCACCGCCATCTGCACGGCCCGGACCGACGGCTCGGGGCACGGCATCGGATCGTTGAAGATCACGAGCAGGCCGTCGCCGGCAAAGCGCTCGACGGTGCCCTCGTATTCATCGATCACGGTGCCGAGCGTGGAGTGATACTCCTGCAACAAGTTCACCAGTTCTTCGGGCTCGGCAATTTCGGCGAACGAGGTAAAGCTCCGCAGGTCACACGAGACCACCGTGATGGCGGCGCGGTGGCTTTCCAGGAGGCGTTCGTCGCCCGACGAAATGACGAGGTTGGCGACCTGTGGGGGGAGGAATTGCTTCAAGCGACCGATACGTTCGATCTCGGATAGCTGGCTAGCGACCCGTTGTTCGAGCGTGCGGCCCCAGGCGGCAAGCTCGGCGGCCTGCGCCTGCACCTGGTCGTGCAGCTCCTTGATCTTCAGAACCGATTTGACGCGAGCGACCAGCGCCATTGGGTCGATGGGCTTGATCAAGTATTCGATTGCGCCGGCCTCGAGACCGACGATCACGTCGCTCGTATCCGACTTCGCTGTCACCAGAATGATGGGCATGAAGGGCAGACTGGGATCGCTCTTCAACTGGCGGCAAACCTCGACGCCGTCGAGTTTGGGCATCATGACATCGAGCAGGATGAGGTCCGGGAGCTGTGCTCTGGCGGCAGCGAGGGCCTCCTCACCGTCCACCGCCTCGAACAATTCATAGTCCTGGGTCGCAAGCTGAGTCGCCAGGATGTCACGATTGTGCTCGTGGTCGTCGACGATGAGGATGCGCGGAGGATTGTGCATGTAACGCCTTCACGGACCGCTATGCCAGGTATGCGCGAATCGTCTCCAGTAGCGCGATCGGATCGTACGGTTTTGAAACATAGGCATTGCAGCCCGCTGCGAGCGCCTTCTCTTCGTCGCCGCTCAAGGCGTACGACGTGACGACGATGATCGGTATCGCCTTGAGGGCAGCATTAGCCTTGAGGCGGCGGGTTACCTCGTATCCGTCCAGAATCGGGAGCTGGATGTCCATCAGGATCAGGTCCGGTGGCTGGCGGGCCGCCACGATCAACGCCTGCTCGCCGTCTCTGGCTTCGACCATATCATATTCCGTGCCTTCGAGCAGATCGCGGAGGATCTGGAGATTGTCTTCATGATCTTCGACCACGAGAATACGTTTTGTCATGTTTGTGTCACCCGTTGATCGATCCTGATCGGCACCGTGAAGAAAAAGGTCGAGCCGCAGCCAACCTTGGATTCGACCCAAAGTAATCCGTCGTGCATGTCGACGATGCGCCGGGCGATCGACAATCCGAGCCCCGATCCGCCCTTGCGCTTCGTGGCCGAACTGTCGGCCTGCTGAAACTCCTCGAATATCCGGACTTGGTCGGCCGGATCGATGCCCGGCCCGGTGTCGCGAACCGCCAGAGTGAACGCATCGTCGGTCGCCGTGACACTGATCGTCACCTCCCCGGCGTCGGTGAACTTGACCGCATTGCTCACCAGGTTCAGCAGGACCTGGGTGATCCGCCGCCCGTCGCCCCTTGCCATCGGCAGATCCGGCGGTACCTCGACCCGGAATGTCAGCTTCTTTTCCGCGAGCAAGGGCTCGACCGCCGCACTGACACTGTAGACGACTTGCTTGATCGAATAGTCGGACACCGTGAGCGCAAGTTGACCGGCTTCGATCTTGGACAGATCCAGCACGTCATTGATCAATCCCAGAAGGTGCTTGCCGTTGCTTTGGATGCGGCTCAGAACGGTGTGCATCCTGCCGGCCGTCTCACCGTAGATGTTGTTGAGCATCAGTTGGTTGTAGCCGAGGATGGCGTTGAGCGGCGTGCGCAGCTCGTGGCTCATATTGGCCAGAAACTGCGACTTGTGTTTGCTCTCGATCTCGAGTTGCCGGCCTTTTTGCGCGATCTCGCTGAACAAGCGCGCATTCTGGATCGCCAGCACCGACTGGTCGGCGAAGGTCTTGAGCAGATCGACCGTAGCGGCCGGAAAGAGACCCGGCTCCTTGCGTCGGACAACCAGCATGCCGACGATACTGTCCGCCCGCAGCAGGGGAGTGACCAGCAGGGCCCGGTAACCCGCGCACAGAATCGTCTGGTTGACGGGGTCGGGAGGCTCGTTGCGCAGGTCCGGAATTTGAATGGGCTCGCGCTTGGCTATTGCAGCCGCCGGGCCTGGACTGTCGATTCGGATGCGCAGTTTCTTCAGCGCCGCAATCGTCGCCGGATCCATGCCATAGGTGGTACGCAGGAAGAATTCGTTTTCGAATCTTCGAAGACGTAAATCGCGCCCGCGTCGGTGTTCGAGAGTTGCACCGCATTCGTGACGATCGTCGTCAGCACGCTTTCGAGGTCGAGTGTCGAATTGACTGCCTGGCTGACCTGGCCCAGGGCGCGGAGCTCGTTGACCGATTGCGTCAACTCGCGCGTGCGGCTTTCCACCTTTCGTTCCAGGTCGGAATAGGAGTCCTGCAGCCTGGTCGCCATGTCGTTGAACTGTTCGGCGAGCTGTTCGATCTCGTCGCCGGTCTTGATCGAAATGCGCTGGCTGAGGTCGCCGCTGCCAATCCGCGCGGCGCCGGCGCGCAACGCCTGGATCGGCACCACCATCTTGCGCGCGAGGAGCGTGCCGGCGAGAAACGCCACGCCGAGAGCCCCCAGGAACAGCCATCCGGTCCGAGCGACAGTGTGATAAAGTGGGGCGTACGCCTCATCCGTCGGTAATTCAACGAAGACCAGCCAGTCGAGCGAAGGAACTCGCGCGTGGACGGTCAGTACCTGCCGGCCGTGAATGTCCTTGGCCGTCTGGAGGCTGGGTTCCGACCCGCCCGATGCGTTCGCCAGCGCCGCGCGCACCTGGGCGAGGTGCGAGAGGTCCATGTTGCTGAGGACCAGACTGATGTCGGGATGGGCGATCAGGCGGCCACGTGCATCGACGACATAGGCTTGGCCGGTCTCACCGAGTTTGATTTGAGAGACAATGTCCCAGATGAGCTTGAGGTTTACCTCGGCGATGCTCACGCCGTTGCCGCGGTCGCCGGCAAGCGCAAGAGTCAAATACGGTTCGGAATTGTTCCGAAAGTAGACGGGGCCGTAGTACTTCTTGTGCGCAATGGCCTCGCGGAATTTGGGATCGTTGGAAAAGTCGGTGCCGCTCCCGAAGACATCCGGGGACTTCAGCCGTGAGACGCGGAGCTGCTCGCGGCCCGATGGATCGAGCTGAGTCAATTCCATGATGGCGGGGACTTGGCGAAAGAGGCGCCAGGCGTCGGTCTGACGCTGCGGAAACATGCTCGCAGTCCAGGGCAGGTGTACGGTCCAGCCGAGCTGGGTCTCAATCTCGCTCAGGAATTGATCGATCTTCGCTGCCGCCGCCTCGGCCTGCTCGTGCTGAATGCGAATCAGCGAAGCCCTGTGCTCCTGAGAGAAAAACCGATCTGGGACGCGCCATTGGCAAGGAGCGCGAGCGTCACCACGCCGACGAACAGCACGACATACTTCACGAACAGGCGACTGCGAACTTCGTGAGATGTGGTCCGCGCGGTCGGCATGCGCTATCGCCTCGCGACCGGCAATCGCGCAATAGCTGCGCTCAAAGCGGGGAACATACGTCGCCGGGCCACACGATGGGTGTGGCTCCAGCGGCGCCGCCGAAAGGCCGAGCGCGTTCGCGCATTGATGGATCGATTGGCGCCAGATGGGCGCAATGGAAGCTGAAGGAATTTCACACGAGGTCCTGGCATGGGAGGTCCGGCGCCGCCACGCTCTTGATCAGCGAAGTAAAGCGTGCCGCCTCATTCAGTCACCTCATGGCGCACATGAATGGGCAGGAAGCTAGGCAAATCCGGCCTCTTGTCTCTAGCTGAGGCGCGAAGTCCTTCAGGTCGAAGGACTGGCGTCGAATCTTGTCCCGCTCTGGCTCAGGCGATGACCAATCGCGTAGTGCCGCGCGGCAGACGTGCGCCGCTGACGTTGCATTGGTTGCGCGCCATCGTTGCATTCGATGGCTTCTGCAATCATTGGAAAATAGTTGCATTGTTGTTTTGCGTAAAGCGCTGGGCCTAACCAGCGGTCCTCGTCCAAGCCTCCTATAGCGCGAGCGAATTGGGCGGAGTGTGAGCTAGTTCACACTCGGGCGACGGCTGGCGAGTGCGTGCACCAGTGGGCAGCTCTCGTTTGCGTGCTGTTCGCGGTCGCTGCCAAGTCTTGTGCACTGCAACGAGGGTCGACGATCCGTCGACCCTGACTAAACAAAGCCGGCAAGCCTTATCCGTGAGCCGGCAATGGGCAACGCTCGATCTTCCTCGCGATTCAGTTCTCGATCGTCTCGTTGGCGATTGCCTGTACGTTCGGCGGAAGGTCGATACCCAGCGCCTTCGCGGTCTTGGCATTGATGACCAGATAGAACCGGGTCGGCTGCACGACCGGTAAGTCGGCGGGCGATGCGCCCCGCAGAATTCGGCCAGCGTAAACGCCCGCCTGATGATAGGCATCCTCGATGCTGGGGCCGTAGCTCATGAGCCCGCCATCCATCACGAAATCGCGCCATTGGTAGATCGCCGGGATTGCATGACGGGCCGCAAGCGCCACCACCTGCTTGCGGTGGAAGTTAAACAGCGGGTCGGCGGTCACAACCAGCCCATCGACACGCTGTTGGGAGAACGCTTCGAACGCTGCGTCAAATTCCTTCTCGCTTTCGACCTTATGCACGATGATCTCGCGGCCAATGGCCTGTGCCGCGGTTTCGAGGGCGCGCGATTGGGCCTCCACGTCGGGCCGCTTCAGGTTGGCAAGCACGCCAATCTTGCCTTTGCTCGGCTTGGCCATATGCAGCAGCTCTAGCCGCTTGGCATCGAGCTCGGTGGTCAGTCCGGCGGTCCCGGTGAGATATCCGCCGGGTCGGTTGAGGCTGGCCACGAGGCCGCTCTTGACCGGGTCGGCGATGGTCGTGAAGACGATCGGGACCTTCTGGGTCGCGTTCTTTGCCGCCAGAGCAGAGACGGGGCCGCCGGCCGCGATGATCACTCCAACTCGCAGCTGAGCCAATTCCGCGGCCAGGGCCGGCAGCCGGTCGTAAGCATTGTCCGCTGCGCGATGTTCGGTTGTCAGGTTCTTGCCCTCGACAAATCCGGACTCGCCAAGTCCGCGATGGATTGCCGCCATCCATTGCTTGTTGATCGCCCCTATCGGACCGCTATTGAGGATACCTACAACCGACATCCCCGGCTGCTGTGCGCCGGCCGGTGCGAGCCAGGAGATGATCGCCGCGACAATGATCGCGATGAATCCGAGGGATCTCATGCGGTTACCTCGCCTCCGGCGCAGGCCGCCACAAAGGCGGCCGCGCGTTGACCGACAGCTCAGGCTCGCCACGAAAATCGGCTGACGTCCGCTCGCCCACAACGATGTCGCCGCCTGAAGCAGATCCCGGCTTCTTGGAATAGAATATGTTAATGGGCGGAAAATATCAAGCCCCTGCGTCAAGGGGGCTGACCTCCAGGCCACTCGCGGGGGGACATGCCTTTGCTACGATCCGTCGAGTTCGAGGCCGGCCTCTGCGATGTCGATGAGCTGATCGGGGGCGACCACGGTTACGCCGCCCCGGTCCAGCGTGATCCAGCCGCGCTTCGCCCAGGCGCGCAACTGTTTGTTGGTGCTTTCGCGCGACCGGCCGATGATCTGGCTCAGTTCGCGTTGCGTAATCGCCACTTTGCCCCTCGGCGTCGATGCCCCGGCTTGTGAGGCCAGTTCGAGCAGCGCCTTCGCCAGCCGGGTGGGCAAATTCAGGAAGGTCAGGTCCTGCACCTGTTCACTGGTGCGCCGCAGCCGCGCGCACAGGATCTCGATGAATTTGAGCGTCATGTCCGGCTGAGTGCGCAAAAATTGCATGAAATCCCGCCGCTCGATCACCATGAGTTCGCATTCCGACATCGCGGTCGCATCCGCGGTGCGGGGGTGGCCATCGAGCAGCGCGATTTCGCCGAAAATCTCTCCAGCTTGGATGATGTTGAGGACAATATCGCGGCCGTCGGCGGAGGCTATGCTGATCTTGACGCTGCCCTGTAGGACGCCGATCAGGCCCGTTCCTGGGTCGCCCTTGGTGAAGATCGTCGCGCCGCGCGAGATCTTGCGGATCTTCATGTACGAGCCGATGCGATCGATGATCGGCGGCGGCAAATCGCGAAACAGCACGTGATTGCGCAGCAGGCTGAGCTTGTCCGGAGGTCGTCTCGCAGCCTTACTGTCAGCTGAAGCCGGCATGCCGCAATCCCTCGCAAGCCACTGATGTGACCGCACCAAGCCCGCCTCACCCATAGCCGATCGCGGCCGTTTGCGCATCAATTTTGGCCAGCGGCAACGCATGAGCTTGGGCACGGCGGGTATGCTGCAGTGTGTGAACTCCTTCACAAGCGGATTTCGATGCCCGTGGCAGCCTCATGCTTGCAGCGGCTGCCGGTCATCGGTGGCGCCGGCAAAAGAGGGCCTGCGATGTTCGCCGATTTCGTCATCGTCGCGCTGGCGGCGCCATGCGTCGCTCTCGTTATTTCAGGCTATGTGCTTCTGGCTGCCGCACTGATCGGAAATCTGCGCGAAAAGTTCGTGCCCCGAACCCCGGATGCGAACCGGCACGCGCCGGTCGAAAGCTAGGTCGCGATGGCCGTGCCGTTGGCACGGCGACCGCGGAAGGACGCTACTGCCGCCGCCGGGATGCCGAGTGCAGGTCAAGCCATGAGATCGAAGGTGCCGCTTTTTGAGTCGAAATCCGAGCCGGCGCTGCCGTCGGCCTGGCCGCTATACACCGGTATCGGGATTGCGGGCCTGCTCCTGGGCACCATGCTTTGGCCGTTCTGGCGGGGTGCGGGCGAGGGACCAAGGGAAACTGCCATCGCATCCGTCTGTGAGCGCTGGGACGATCTGGCTCGAGAATCGGTTGCCCGGCTCGTGCAGAACGGCAAACACGATGCCGACCTTCGGCAAGCCGGCGATGCGATCTTCCGCTTGCGCCGCGCTCGCCGCAATTGCGATGCCGGTTGGATCACGCTCGCCTGCCAGGACTACCTCGTGGTCTTGCGAGGGACGTCTGTGACTGTCGCATCCCGGCCGCCTGACCAGCCCAGATGTACGCTCGCAGGCGTCGATGAGGCGGGCACTACCCGTTGAAGCGTATCCGCTCGCTGGACCGCGCGGGCTACGCCCGCGCGATTTGCTCATTCGCTCTTGGCGAAAGACCTGAACACCTGCGCCGGCACAGCGGGCTATCAAGTCATTGCTCGAAGACCTATGCCCAGTCGTCTACGTACCGGACGGCCACATAGATCGCTGCCAACAGCGCAAGACCGGCGCCGGCGAATGGGATCACGGTCGCCACGCGCCATACGGCTGCATCAAGCATGCTGATCGCAACGCCAAGGTGCAGGCCGTCGATGACCAGGATGAACGGCATTTCGAGGCGACGCAGGAAGGTCTCCGGCTTCTTCCCCTTTGTCGGTAGCTCTTGCATGGGTGGCACTCCCGAATGCGAGCGGAGCCTGCCACCAACCCTGCTGGGGGGAGCGTGAGCCAACTCACATAGGGGCAAAGTGGCGCAGAGCGTCTCGCTCCGCCGTGAGACGCGAGAACACGGCAATTCGGGTTCCGACAGGGTTACCGAAGTCTGAAGCTCAGTTCGGGACGAACCGCTTCAGTCCAGATCGAGGCGGAACGGGTCGGCCACATAGGCGATGACGCCGGGCCCGATCTGCTCAATCGCCGCGGTCATGCGCCCGCCGCGCCCGAGCGCCCGGTCGGCAAGCGCGACAAAGCGCGCGTTCGGCGTTGCGGTCGGTGACGCGGCGCGGATCGCTCGTGCGATCGCAAGCTCGCTGCGGCCGGGATTGAGCGCGCAGGCCGCCACATAGGCGCCGGCGGTCGAGCGGCTGATGCCGGCATAGCAATGCACCACCAGCGGATTGGCGCGGTCCCAGCCCCGCACGAATTCGATCAGTCGGATGACGTGCTCGTCGGCCGGGTGAATGTAGCCGTCCATCGGCTCGCACAATGTCGTCCATGCCGAGAATGAGATGGTTCGGCGGCGCAAGGCCATTCGGCCACTGCACCCGGTCGGTGTCCTTCAGCAGCGTGACGACATGGCGGGCGCCGGTGCCTTCGACCGTCTCGTACAGACGCGCAAGGGAGCAGACGTGGATCATCGGAATCGGTTCAATGTTCGCGCAAGATATAGGGGATGGAACCGGGGCACGAAAGCGTCATTCGTGCGCGAGCTTGGCGAATCGCTCGAGGTAGCGCCGCTCAGCAGTTTCGGCCGGCCAGGGCGTGAGATAGTCGCGTTCGATCACGGCGGAGAATTTCGGTGGCTTGCCGAAGAATTTCTTCGCCTCGTCGGCGGAAAATCCTGCTAGCCGTGTCGCCTCGAAGTATGCAGCGCCACGGTCGGCAGCCTTGATCAGCGCGGTGAGCGCGGCCGGCAGCGCGGCCGGCAGGCCGAATCGCAGGTGGATCGCGGCCAGCAGCCGCGCTTCGACCGCCTTGTAGCTGTCGCCGATGATCGACTTGAAGGGCGAGATCATGTCGCCGATGACGTATTCCGGCGCGTCGTGCAGCATCACGGCGAGGCGATGCCGGCGGTCGAGTCGCGAACGCGGCATGCGCGATGGTTTCGACTAGCAGGGAGTGTTGGGCGACCGAGAAAATATGCGCCCCGACGGTCTGGCCGTTCCAGCGCGCCACGCGGGCGAGGCCGTGGGCGATGTCCTCGATCTCGATGTCGAGCGCCGAGGGATCGAGCAGGTCGAGGCGGCGGCCAGACAGCATGCGCTGCCAGGCGCGTGGAGCAGCCGATGTGGCGGTGGGTGGACGCTTGTGGATGGCCATCGCGGCGACTGTGCCACAATGGCGAAGCGTCCGGGAACGGGGGTGTTCAAGGTGGGGCGTCCGACCGAGCGTTTGGCCGTCGTCATGCCGGCCGGCGTGTGGTCGATAGCGTCTGATGACAATGGCAGTCCACGAGATGGTCGTTCACCATGCCGACCGCCTGCATGAAGGCGTACACGATGGTCGGTCCGACGAATTTGAAGCCGCGCCCGGCAAGCTCCTTCGAGATCTGACGCGACAGCGGCGGTTTCGGCCGGGACCTGCTTGGTGCTCCGGAAATGGTTCACCTTCGGCGCGCCATCGAGGAAATTCCACAAGAACGCCGAGAACCCCGGCCCTTTCTCCATCACCTCGAGATAGGCGTGCGCCGACAATACGGCGCCTTCGATCTTCAGCCGGTTGCGCACGATGCCAGCGTCCTGCATCAGCTTCTCGACTTTGGCCGGTCGATAGCGCGCGATCTTCGCTGGATCGAAGCCGTCGAAGGCGCGGCGGAAGTTGTCACGCTTGCGCAGGATGGTGATCCACGACAGGCCGGCCTGGAAGCCGTCGAGCACCAGCTTCTCGTAGAGCGCGCGGTCGTCGTATTCCGGCACGCCCCATTCGTCGTCGTGATAGGCGACGTAGAGCGGATCGGTCTTCGGCCACGGGCAGCGCTTGAGGCCGTCGGGATGGAGCAGGGGAGGGCTCATTCGTTTCTCAAGTCGTTGCTTATTCAGCGGCCTTTACATCGCCCGGAAACGCGAAGCGCGCCCACGGCGGCTTGACAAGGCGCAGCTCGATGCCATCCGCGACCAGCGGCACGCCGGCGGCGAGGGCCTCCGCGGCGCGGTCAAGGCGAATCACGGCAAGGCCCTGGCCGTTCGCCGTCGAACCGAGGGTGCCGATGCTCTTGTCGCCGGCCGTGATCGGCGTGCCGGCGACGGGCGCGTTCGCCGTCGAACCTGACCGGCACCACGCGTGTCCGGGCGCTGCCGCGGTGCGCCATGCGCGAGACGACCTCCTGGCCGACGAAGCAGCCCTTGTCGAAGTCCACGCCGCGGAGCTGATCCATGTCGGCCTCGTGCGGGAAGGCATCGCTGTAGCCGAAGTCGGGCTCGCCGCGCGGCACGCCGAGTGCGATCCGGTGAGCTTCGTACGCGGCGGCGTCCACCCGTTGCGCGTCGAGCTCGGCGATGGCCTGGTCGACCAGATGCGGCGGCAGCATGCAGCGAAGGCCAAGCTCCGGCAGCCTCGGATCTGCATAGCGACAGGCCAACCGATGTCTGCGCAGCGCCACCCCAGGCTGCCAGCACGCCGAGCGCATCCGACAGGTCCTCGACGATCGACTTTGGCACGCAGCTCGGTAGAGATTGAGCCGCTGGACAAGAGCCGGCGCCAGCGCGCGCGGGACATCGAGAAAGAAGCCGCCGCCATCCTCGAGCGGAGCCGCCGCCACGATGAAGTCGGCGATGATTTTGCCCTGCGGGGTCAGCAGCGCGGCAAAGCGCGCACATCCGGGTGTCACCGTCGCGGTGTCGACCGTGACGAGCCCGTTGAGGAACTTGCCGGCGTCCTCACCGGCAACCTTGAGCACGCCGCGGTCCGGAAGAAGCGCTGCCTTCATTATAGGTACTTGCCAGATGTCATCTGCAAACGTAAGGCGCTGGGGGTGCGGTCACAAGAGCGGCAGATTGGAATGGCGCAAACCTTCGATTTGATCCTTCGCGGCGGTATCGTCGTCAATCATGACGGCGAGGTCGCGCGCGACCTGGCGGTAACGGCCGGCCGGATCGCGGCGATCGGCGATCTGTCGCAGGCGTCCGCCGGCGAGACCATCGACTGCCGCGGGCTGCACGTGCTGCCGGGCGTGATCGATACCCAGGTTCATTTCCGCGAGCCCGGTGCGACCCACAAGGAGGATCTGGAAACCGGCTCGCTCGGTGCCGTCATGGGCGGCGTGACGGCAGTGTTCGAAATGCCGAATACCAATCCGACCACGACCAGTGCGCAGGCGCTGGCCGACAAGATCGGCGCGCGGCCATCATCGCATGCACTGCGACTTCGCGTTCTTCATGGGCGGCACGCGCGACAACACCCGCGACCTGCCCGAACTCGAACGGCTGCCCGGTTGCGCCGGCGTCAAGGTGTTCATGGGCTCGTCCACCGGCTCGCTGCTGGTCGAGGACGACGACGGCGTGCGCAACATCCTCAAGGCGATCCGGCGGCGCGCCTCGTTTCATTCCGAGGACGAATACCGGCTCAACGAGCGCAAGGACCAGCGGCGTCGAGGGCGATCCGCGCTCGCATCCGGTCTGGCGCGACGAGACCGCCGCGCTGCGTTGCACGCAGCGTCTCGTCGCGCTGGCGCGCGAGACCGGCAAGCGCGTGCACGTGCTGCACATCACCACGGCGCAGGAAATGGCCTTCCTCCGGGATCACAAGGACGTCGCCTCGGTCGAAGTGACGCCGCATCATCTCACGCTGGAGGCGCCGGACTGCTACGAGCGGCTCGGCACGCCGCGCGCAGATGAATCCGCCGGTGCGCGGCGGCGAGCATCGCGCCGCGATCTGGCACGGCGTTGCAGCAAGGCGTCGTCGACGTGCTCGGCTCCGACCACGCGCCGCATACGCTCGAGGAAAAGGCCGGGACCTATCCGGCCACGCCCTCCGGCATGACCGGGCGTGCAGACGCTGGTTCCGCTCATGCTCGATCATGTCAATGCCGGACGCCTGTCGCTCGTTGCGGCTGGTCGATCTCACCAGCGCCGGGCCGGCGCGGCTGTTCGGCATCGCCGGCAAGGGCCGGATCGCGGTCGGCTACGACGCCGACCTGACGGTGGTCGATCTCAAGCGGCGCGACGACCATCACCAATTCATGGATCAAATCGCGCGCCGGCTGGACGCCTTACGACGGCATGGCGGTGACCGGCTGGCCGGTCGGCACTTTCGTGCGCGGCGCGCCGGGTGATGTGGGAGGGCGAACTGATCGACGCCGCGCGCGGCGAGGCGGTGCAATTTCTCGAGACGCTGTCGGCGAAATAGCCGCGCGCGAGCCGCTCGGCCGTGAGCGGCTACTGACGCGTGAAGCTCAACGAAAACTCGCCTTTGCGGATGCGATTTGCGAGACCTTCGGCAAAATGCGCGGCCGCTTCCTCGCCGTAGGTCGAGACGAACTCTGCGAAAGCTGCAAACAGACAGGCCTGTGCCAGGCAATCGCCATCGATTCCCTCGATGCGGGCCTCGTTCCAGGCCTCGCTCAGATAGCCGAGCGCAGCCTTCTTCTGCTCCTGTTCCGGAAGCGGCCTTCTGAGCCTGCATGACTTGCATTAAGATACCCATCCCAATTGGCGGCCATGTCCCCTTGCCGACCGACCCGATGAGCCTACCTAGCACGCGAATTGGGGCGGGTGAGTGTACAAGTTGAGGAAAGGTTAACGTCCACCCGGTCGTTGCATTCGGCCTGGATCCGCGACCTTCGCGTCTGGATCGGCCGGAAAGTGCCGCCAGGACAGAAGGTCGTCTTGCGTCTCACTGCAACCTCATGGATTTTGGGTGGTTGGCGTGGGTGGGTAGGTGACGTGAAGCCGTCGGATTCATCTCCGGACATTAACCGTGAAGCGGCGAGCCGCGCTGCTTCGCCGCCAGGTCGGCGCGCGACCTGTCGCGTCCGGCTCGCTCTGACGGTGGGCCTGGCCACGCTGCTGGCGGTCTTATCGATAGTCATGGGAAACCGCGAACTGGCCGCGCAGGAAGCGCCGGCGCTGACCGCGCCCTGGCTTCGCAATGCGCGAGTGGTCGGCGCCAGGTTATCCGCCGATATGACCGCAAGCGTGATCGAGCGGGATCTCGCCGAACTGGCGGCACAGAACGTTTCGGTGGTCGAGGCCGACTCCAATCTGTCGGATTTCCTGACCGAGCCGGAGTTCGAAGCCGAACTCCGCTTCATGCGCCAGTATGTGCAGACCGCACATCGGCTCGGGCTCAAGGTGGTCTGGTACGTTTCCACCCTCGAAGTTCTGAGCGCGCAGGGGGAGAAGACCGTCTCCAAGCTCCACCCGGACTGGCTGCAGCGCGGGCTCGACGGCAAGCCCAATGTCTATCTCGGCCAGCCTCCGGGCACTCTAGGGTCGGTCCATTGGGTCGGGCCCGGCTCCGAGAGCGCCTGGATGTCGGTGCATTCCGGCTACGCCGATGTCTTCCTCGAGCGCATCAAGCGGATCGCCGCCACCGGCCTCGACGGCATCTGGCTCGACGTTCCGCTGTACAGCGAGATGGTGTACTTCCCGCTCCGGCGCTCGCGGAATTGCCGTCACCAATGCGCGAAAATGCAGCCCGACCATCTCCCAATCACCATTTGCGGCCTCTTTCACGGCAGTTTCGATGACGTTGGCAACATCGCGCCGGCAGAGATGATGTCGCCGAAGGCGCTGTAGATGCAGCCGTTCCGGAATGCCCTGACCGAAGACGATCGAAGATCGGCGCGCGCCAGAAGCGGTGCCAGGGAGAAACGAACGCCTCGTCGATTGCACCGGCGCCGTTCCTGCGCACATAACGTTTGCCGTTGGGGCTGTCCGTGATGATCAACCGGTGACTGTTACCAACACTGCAGATGATCTGATCTGGTTTGGTCATGCCGTGGAGGAGCGACAGCTGAGCGTTGGATGGGAATACGACGAGCCCGTTTAACTTTTAACTAATTGCATAGACGAAGGTGTGCCACGGCAGGCAGCGGCGAGTTGCGTGCCCATCAGCGGCTGGTCGTCCACACAGTGCGATTCAGCAACTGCCGTTGATGCGGTTGGCCATCTTCGATTTCTCGTCACGGCACCTGATTGGAACATGCGAAGCGTCATCGCCCGCCGCCCAAAGGGCGTCGCCACACTTCCGACTTTCTCATCGCCTCTGCCTTTCGTATGGGCAAAGCCATCCAGCTCGTCAAAATGACGCCGATCTCAATGAAGAGACTTGACGAACCATTTTCAGGAAGTGTGATTCTCCAGTCGCCAAACAGTCGAGAAGGGCTTCCGGAATGCATTTCGGGGCCTTTTTCTTTGCCGATTTTTCTCTCGTGCCTATCCTTCTATAGCGGTTGATCTTTAGGCAACCAAAACTGGCGCCCGGCTTGGAGTCTGGCGCGCTCAGCAGTTGCTGCTTCGGCTGGCCTTGAAATCCGCATACAGATCGTCCAGCCGATCGGCGAGGTAGCTGCCGAACTCCGGCACCTGGCGCTCGATCAGCAGGCCCTGGCGGAGCATGGCGGCCTGGCGCCCGGCCTCCTGGCCGTTCCTGCGCTTTCGGCTTTCTCTTCGGCGGTTCCGCGCCAAGCATTTCGAACACTCTGCCAAACGTGGTGCCGCTGTCGCAGCCTGTCATCAGGAACTCGGCGCCGCCATCAGGGTATCGAGTGTGCTCTGCTTCCGTTCCATTCGATCGGCGAAGCCGGTCGACAACGGCGACGCCGTGCTTGTCGGCGGCCCGATCGCCTGAACCAAATATTCGGGGATACTGCGCGCGATGGATATGTACCGGCTGGAAGACGCCGCCTTGTCCGTCTACAGCGCCGCCATGATCGGAGTCGTTGAATTGGAGCCTGCTGTCGTCCCAGGCGACGCGCGAATTGGGCTTTCTCGATGTAGGACAGATCCTGCCGGTCGAGATTTTCCTTGCCCTGCGCGATGACCAGCTCGTTGTCCGTCAGCGTCTGGACGATAGCTCTCGCCACCGTCTTGCCGTAGACGGCCGCTGCGCGCAGGCGCCTGCGGCCATGTAACCATGGCGTCGGCGCCCAGCAGCTTGCCGAACGAGGATAGGAACCTGCTGGCCGTTTTCACGGATGCTCTCGCGACCAGTGCTCCTTAAAGCCCGGGATCCACCGCAATCGAGATACGGTCACTCACGGAGGAGCTGTCGATCTGCGATGGATCCAGATCAATTACCGTAGATCCGGAGGCCAGCTGCTCTTGGAATCTTCTGCGGCGCTGCGCGCGCCTTCGGTCATTTCCTGAAGCGAAGCGCCCATCGCCGAAATGGCACCCTGTGCGGCAGATGTTCCTGCTCCACGTGGCAACTGGCGCGGAGCCCCCCGGCTTTCGCATGAACAGCGTGTTGACGGTATCTTTTCAGTCATTATGGCAGATCACCTGAATTTAGAATTTTCGGAGCCGCCGCACTGCGAAAACGGCAAGCGTTGGGAACTCCAACAGTTGTGGCGCGCGCGCTGGCGGGCATCTGGGCCGTCCGCAAGCACTGCGCTAGCCAACGGCTCCGCCTGGGATTCAATGACAGCGAGCCCCTCCAGCCGCCGTGTTGGGAGTTCCCAAACAACTGGCGGAAGTGGAGGAGCGTGGCCGATTTCGGCGTGCGCCCCCACGCTTGTCGGATGAGGATTCGATTCGCCGTTCACGGGGCGTCGAGTGCTTCCATCGCTCGGTCATAGGTCGAACGCGCTCACTTTCCGGCCGATCTCGTAGAAGCGTCCGCTTCGTCAAACCGGCGTCGGAGACCGCGGCCGACTTCACCATCGGCGTCGGTCATGACGTGATCAACAGGTTCCGGAGGAGGGCGCGCGGGTTTCGCCGCGCATCCTGTGGTTCATAGCGGTGAGCAGATCGGATGAACAGCTCCAGGTTCTTCGCCCGCCTCGCGGACGACAGCCAGGAGATCATGCGTCATCAGAAGCGGGCTTAGCTCCACGCCACATCGAGCATCTGCGGGTGGATCGACCACGACCATCGACGAGGGTGAAGTCCGGCTCAAGGGCCAGATAGCCCAGTTGCGGTGATCGATAACGACGACATCGTAGTCGTCGGCAATCTCATCGAGCGCACAGACGCGTACCCGGTGGTGAGAGATCGCCATCGCGCGACGCCGCCGCTTGTCAGCAGCACGTGGCGTCGTGTGTTCGAACTCCATCAGTTCGACGTCCCCGGTACGACGAGGCCGTCGAAATAGGTGTTGCGGATCATGTCGGCGCAGGGTCAGCTTCTCCCGGTCATAGCGGATCGCTGCGTAGTGTCTCGTTGCGCTACCCATTCGGTTTCCGGTACTCCCTGA
>CAWJKL010000018.1:0-20950 GCA_963843475.1 uncultured Alphaproteobacteria bacterium
AGAAGGATAGAATTCGCGCTGCTCATCGTTCCTCACTTTATGACGCAGTCCACAGCCACCCCTCCGCCCCGCCCGTTCCGCATTCGTTCGTCGATGTCTGCGCTCGTTCGGGCCCGGCATCGTCATCGTGCTGACGTGGCTGGGGGCCGGCGATGTCGTCGACATGCGAACCGCCGGCGCCAACTACGGCTACTCGCTGCTGTGGGTCTTCGTGGTCGCGATTTTATTCCGGTTTCTGTTCGTGTCGTTGATCGCCCGGTATCACCTCTGCAACCAGCACGGCGAAGGGCGTGCTCGACGGTTGGTGCGGCTGCATCCCCTGTACGCGGCCGGTACTTCTTCGCGGTGGTGGTGATGAGCCACGCTCTATCGGCTCCTACATGGCCGGCGGCATCGGCGAGGTGTCCGGAACGCCTTCGGCTTCGGCGCGATCTGGCAGTGGGCGACGGTCTGGAACCTGTTCGCGCTGTATCCGCTGTTCGGATCGAGCTATCGAGCGCTCGAGCGTGTGCTTCCTGTGTTCCTGGCCGTGCTGTCGGTCTCGTTTCTCGGCTGCGCTCATTCTGGGTCGGCTTCGAGCCGCGCGAGGTCGCCCGCGGCCTGTTCCGGGTCGAGATGCCCGGCGCGCACGGCGTCGACGATCCGTGGCAGGTGACCCTCGCGATGATCGGCGCGGTCGGCGGGTCGCTGATGAACCTGGTCTATCCTACTTCCTCGATGCGAAGGGCTGGCGCGGACCGCAATACCGCCGCGTGCAGATGTACGATTTCCTGCTCGGCGTGGTGGCGATGCTGGTCCTGAACCTGGCGGTCTGGGTGCTCGGCGCCGAGCTGCTGTTTCCGGACAAGAAGATCGATCACCTGGAGGACCTGCCGAATCTGTTGACACGGTGCTCGGCGAGCGGGCCGTCTGCTCTTCTACGCCGGCATCTTCGCGGCGATCTGCACTCTCGATCATCGGACATGCGGCCGCGCCTCGGATCGCTCGGCACCGATCGTGGCTGCGGTGGCGCGGCGGCGCGGCGCCGATCGGGCGCGATTTCAGCCGCCATCCCTGCTATCGCTGGATCGCGATTTCGACGGTGATCCCGCCGCTGATCTGGACCCTGCCGGGCATGCCGGGCTTCGTGGCGCTGACGCTCGCCGCCAACAGCGGCCAGGTCATCCTGCTGCCGATGCTGGCGGGCGGGTTGTGGTGGATCACCGCCAGCTCGCGGCTGATCGGACCGCAGCATCGCAATCGCTGGTCGGAGAACGCGGTGATGGGCACGCTGTTCCTGCTGGCCGCCGATTTCGCCGGTACGCGCCGTGGTGTCGCTGACCGCATTGTGGTGATTGTCACCCGCGGTCCGAAGTCCGGGACCGCGGGACCGGCCTTCGCGGGTTCGCGGCTGGCGTTCGGATGGATCCGAACGCTCGATGCTGATCCGAGCTGCCGGTCAGCCTCTAACGACCTGCGCGAGCGGAGCAAGCGCTTCGAACCCGCGAACCCGCGAACCGCGAACCCGCGGCTCTTATGCACATTGCACATTGCCCGTCAGCACGCTCAGAATTCCCGCGGCTCTCCCCTCAGTCGGCGTACAAGGAGCAGGACATGCGTAGATGGTGCTGGATTCTCCTGTTGTCGTCGGTGCTCGTCGTTCCAGCGCGCGCGCAGGAAACTCGCGGAACATCTCGGGAACCGTCAGGGATGCGCAGGGAGTGATTCCCGGCGCCACAGTCACGATCACCAGCACCGACACGGGGGCGTCCCAGCCGCTCGTCACCAACAGCAGCGGCTATTTCGAAGCGCCGCTGCTGCAACCCGGCAACTATCGATCGGCGTGAGCATGACCGGCTACAAGACCTGCTGCGCCCCGGCATCCTGGTCGCGGTGGGCCAGCAGGTGAGCGTGGTGCTGACGCTGGAGGTCGGCCAGGTCACCGAGGAGATCACCGTCACCGCCGCCTCGCCGCTGCTCGACACGTCGGCGGTGTCGTCGGGGCAGAACTTCGACAGCCGCATGGTCGAAGGGCTGCCGATGTTCTCGAACATGCCGATCATGCTGACGCGGTTCGCGGCCGGGGTGAATCCGTCGACCAACCAGAGCCTGGTGTCGCAGGGCTTCGCCGACGGCACGACGCAGGCGGCGGGCGCGGCGGTCGGCGGGGTCGGCAGCAACACCTATTCGATCGACGGCGCCACCAACAGCGGCAGCGGCCGGCGCATCGCGGCGTCGCCCAACTCCGACATGATCCAGGAGATGCGCGTCGAGTCGTCGAACTTCGACGCGTCGGTGGGCCACGGCACCGGGCTGCAGATCTCGATGATGACCCGCTCCGGCGCGAACCAGTACCGCGGCACCGGCAACTATCAATACTGGACCAACAAGATCAACGAGCTGAACCGCAGCCAGCGGCTGACGTTCACGCCCGCCGGCAAGGCGCTCTACGAGAGCGGACGCTCGCACAACCTCGCGCTGACCGCTGGCGGCCCGGTGGTGATTCCGCGGCTGGTCAACGGGCGCAACAAGCTGTTCTTCTTCGCCAACTACTCGCACGTCGACGACTTCATTCCCGGCAAGAACCAGGCGTCGAGCACGGTGCCGGCCAGCGAGGCCCAGCTGCGCGGCGACTTCTCGGATCTCCTCCAGGCTGCCCAATCCGGCGCAGTATCAGATTTACGATCCGCTCACCGTGCGGCGCGACCCGGCCAACCCGAACCGGTTCATCCGCGATCCGTTCCCGAACAACATCATCCCGGCGAACCGGATCGTGAACCCGCTCTACAACCTGTATCGCGCAGATGGTGCCGCCGCCGAATCAGAACCTGATCGAGAACGGCGCGACCCCGACCGCGAACTACTATCGCGGCGGCGAGCCGGACAAGCCGGTCAGCAGCCTCTACGCCGGGCGCATCGACTACAACATGTCGGCGCGGGATCGCTTCTTCGTGCGGGTGCGGCAACACGTTCATCGAGCCGGTCAGCGATTGGACGCTACGAAGTGCCGGGTCTCGAGGGGCTGCACTTCGATCGATTGGGCGCGCTACAACTGGGCGTGATCGGCAACTGGACCGCACGTGGCCGGCAAGACCGTGTTCGACAGCCAGTTCGCCAGCAACCGCTTCTTCCAGGACGATCAAGCTGCGCCGGCTGCACGAGTACAAGCCGACCGACATGGGCATGCCGTCCTACCTCGACTCGTTCTGCGCGGCGCAGAACGACTGCATGCTGCCGGCAGTCAACATCGGCGGCTATCAGGGCATGTCGCAGGGCGCGGTCTCGGCGACACGACGACGAACCTGCAGGGCACGGTCAACGTCACGCAGGTCGCGCGGCGCGCACACGCTGCGCGGCGGGTGGACGGCACGGCTCGCGCAGCGCCAGCGCGGCCGGCGGCATCCGTTCGGGCAGCTCTCGTTCACCAACGAGTTCACGCGGCAGGCCAGCGACACCGCGCAGCTCACGCCGAGCAACCTCGGCCTCAGCCTGGCGGCGTTCATGCTCGGCATCCCCTCGACCTCGACGAGCCACGATCCAGCCGACGACCGAACTTCGCAACAACTTCTTCGCGGCCTACGCGCAGGACACCTGGCGTCTGCGGAACCTGACCGTCAACCTGGGCCTGCGCGTCGAATGGGAGAACGGCATCTCGCGAGGACGACGGGGAGCTGATCGTCGGACTTCGACCAGGGCGCGAAGCTGGCGATCTCGGACCTGGCGCGAGGCGGCCTACGCCAGGGCGCCGATCCCGCAGCTCGCGCCGGCGGATTTCACGTGCGCGGCGGCTCGGTCTACGCGAGCGATCCCGGCCAGGACGGCACGGCTGGCGCGCCCAGACGATGCTGATGCCGCGGGTGTCGGCGGTCTACAAGCTCGGCGAAAAGACGGTGGTGAAAGGGGCTACGGCCTCTACTACGACACCCTGAACGCCGCCGACTACGGCCACAACAACCAGGGGTACGCCGCGACGACGACCAATACCAACAGCACGGACTTCGGTCAGACGTTCCTGCTCGGCGATCCCGACGCGGGACAGCTGGGCATCTCCGATCCGTTCCCGCTGCGGGCCGACGGCACGCGGTTCGACGAACCGACCGGCGCGACGCTCGGCGTCAATACGATCGCTCGGCTTGGACTACACCGCCGACAACCAGGGCCACGAGCACGCGCGACAGCAGCGATGGCGATCGGGGTGCAGCGCGAGCTGGCGCGGAACCTCTCGCTGGAAGTCGCCTACGACGGCTCGTACTCGGACCGCGTGGAGATCGGCATCCGGGGGACTACCTGCCGCAGCAGGTCCTGGATTCCAGGCAGCCTGAACGCCCGCGACAACGCCGCGCAGACCCTGCTGCGGCGCAACGTGACCAACCCTACACGCTGGCGAACTTCGCGCCGCTACGGACCACCGACCCGGTCCTGTATCAGCGCATGTCCGCGAACGGCTTCTTCACGGCGACCACCCTGCAGCGCCACCGGCTGCTGCGGCCGTTCTCGCAGATCACCAACCTGACGCTCGGCAACCTGCCGCTCGGCGAGGTCGAAGGTGCACTCGCTGCAGTTCAATCTCAACCGGCGCTTCGCCGACGGGTTCACTGCGAACGCCGCGATGTCGTTCAACAGCAGCCGGGCCAGCCGCACCGGTCGACGAGTTCGACCGCGAGCCGACGCTGTGGTGGAACGAACAACAACAGCCGGCCGTTCAGGGTGTCGGGCGGCGCGGTGTACGAGCTGCCGTTCGGGCCGGGCCGCCGAAGTTGAACAGTGGCGGGAGATGGGGCGGCGCCGCGGCGGCTGGCAGGCTGGCGGCACGTTCGAGTATCAGCCTGGTCCAGGTGATCAACTTCAACAACAACCTGTTCTATCACGGCAATCTCGACGACATCACGAAGGACAAGCCCGAGATCGCCTGAACCGAATGGCACGATCAATCCCGACAAGTACTGGTTCAATGTCGAAGGCTTCGAGCGAGACCCGGCCAGGACGCCGACCAGCTTCCAGACCCGGGCGTTCCCGTTCCAGGTCGACGGCCTTCGCGGCCCCGGCCTGACCTACGTCAACATGAACGTCGTCCGGAACTTCTCGCTCGGCGGCCGGCGAGTACTCCAGGCGCGGATGGACGTCCAGAACCTGCTGAATTACGCGGCGTAGCAACGTGCCGGTCACCGACCGACCGAAGAGCAACTTCGGGAAGGTCACGACAGCGGTGGCGTCAGCCGGAGCCATGCGATCTTCAACTTCGTGGCGCGGTTCATGTTCTGATTCTGGACGTTTACCGCATGAAAAGGGGGCCATGGGCGGCTACCGGCGTGCTTCAACAGGAGGGACGAGGGGCCAGGTAAAGACCGATTGGTTTTTCCTCCCCGATCCCGGCCCCTGTAAAGTTGATTGACCGTCGCCTTGTCCATCCGCTTCTGCAGAGCTCCGGTTGCCGAAGCAAGGGGCGTTTGGGGCCGGCCGACGCTCGTAGACCGGGGCAGTGGCGGCGGAGCGGTTCCGCTATACGAATACGGCCTCAACGAGGTAGCTCATGATCGTGACCGGCAAGTCGATTCCGCGGCGAACTTTTCCGAGGGCGTCGGCGCGACGGTGGCTCTGCCGTTCCTCGACTCGATGGTGCCGGCGCTCAAGGCCGCGCCCAAAGGCGCCGTGCGCCTGGCGTTCATGTACGTGCCGAATGGCATCGACATGAAGAACTGGAACGTGGCGCAGGAGGGCGCGCTGCCCGACGAACTGCCGCGTATCCTCAAGCCCCTCGAAGCCTTCCGCGGCGACATCATCCAGGTCGGCAACCTGACCAACAACAGCGGCCGCGCGCTGCTGGACGGCGCGGGCGACCACGGCGCTGCGCTGGTTCGTATCTGACGGCGTCCAGGTCAAAGACCACCATCGACATCAAGGCCAGCGTCTCCTGCGATCAGATCATCGCCAACAAGATCGGGCACGAAACCGCTTTGCCTCGCTCGAGCTGGCATGGACGATGCGCGCCAGGCCGCGACTGTGACTTCGGGGTATTCCTGCGCCTACACCAACAACCTCGCGTGGCGCAGCGAGACCCAGCCGCTGCCGCCGGTGCTCGATCCCCGCGCGCTGTTCGAGCGCCTGTTCGGCGCCGGCGTGATCCTCGAGCCCGGAGGACATGGACCGGCGCGCGCGCTACCGCCGCAGCATCCTCGATTTCGTCAGCGGCGATACCGAGAAGCTGCAGTCCTCGCTCGGGCCCACGACCGCCGGAAGCCGACGCAGTACTGTTTCGATCCCGCGAAGTCGAGCGGCAGCTGGAGAAGGCGGAGAAGGAGAGCGTCGCAGGTTGATCCCGAATGGACAAACCCTACGGCGTCCCCCCGACTTCGGCGAGCACTTCAGCTAATGAGCGACATGCTCACCATCGCGTTCCAGGCGGACCTGACCCGCGTCTCGACCTTCCTGATGACGCGCGAGGGGACCAGCCGCTCGTATCGCGAGATTGGCATCGCCGACGGCCATCATCCCTGCACGCACCATCAGGGCAAACCGGAGCTGATCGACAAGGTCATCCAGATCAACGAGTACCACACCGCACAGCTGCCAGGTGGCTCGGCAACCTGAAGTCGATCAAGGAAGGCGACGGCAGCCTGCTGGACAACTGCATGATCGTCTACGGCGCCGGGTTGTCCGACGGCAACCGCCATCTGCACGAAGACCTCCCGACGCTGCTCATCGGTCGCGGCGGGAATACCTTCAAGCCTGGCCGCCGGGTGATCTACCGCAAGGAAACGCCGATGTCGAATTTCCATCTGACGCTGATGGAGCGCATGGGCGTGCCGATGGAAAACTTCGGCGACGCGTCGGGTCACCTGGACCTGGCGAGCCTGACGTAAGGCGTTCGAAAGACACCACTCGCATGCAAGGACAGGGGAGGGGGGCCGTTCGCCCACCGATCGGGATCGCCCTCGACGGCGATCTCGGCACCAGAATCGACGCCATCCTGGCCGTGGCGATGTTGAACGGCTTCACCGCCAAGACCGAAGCGCGTCGCATCTCGCTGAGTGTGTCGCGCCCGAGCGTGCCATCCGCCCAGCTTGCGGATGTCGTGGCCAGCTTCTATCGAGGCCGTCCCGTTGGCGGCCCTGGCGGCGGCGTCGGCGCGATCTCGGAAGGCATGATCGGGATGCCTGACGGACCGGCGCCCGACCAGGACACGCCGCCGCTCGCGGCGACGCTCTCGAAGAAAGTCCCCGACGGCGCGCCGGGGTGCACCAGCGCGATCACCGGCCTGGTCGGCACCGCCGAAAGCGCCGTGCTGATCCGGAATCTCTTGCTGGCGCAGCACGACGGCAACGCCGCCATCGTCCTGGCCGGCCCGCCGGACGGGAGTGGTCCGGATGCTCGATCATCGGTCCGGTCCGCAGATTGGGGCGAAGTGCAAGCAGCTGGTCGTGGCTGCCGGCTCGTTCCCGGCCGGGCCGCCCGACTCGACGATCAAGAGCGATGTGGCCGCGGCCAGGAGGTTGTTCGCCGAGTGGCCGACGTCGATCGTCGCCGTGGATCGTCGGCGACGCGCTTCCGTACCCGCGGCGAGCATCGACAAGGATTTTGCGCGGGCGCCCGTGCACCCGGTCGTCGACGCTTACCGGGCATTCAAGCCGATGCCCTACGACGCATCCGCGTCCGCGCCCGCCGCCGTGCTCCACGCCGTGCACCCCGATGACGGTACTTCAAGCTGTCCGACCCGGGCACGATCACGGTCCTGGACGATGGGCGGACGAGGTTTACGCCCGCGGCCGAGGGGAAGCATCGATATTTGATCGTCGACCCGGCGCAGAAAGAACGGGTCATTGCCATGTACACCGCGATGGTGTCGGCCCCGCCGGCTCCACGGCCGGGCCGAAGAGGTGGAGCCGCATGAGACGTTACGCATGGGCGGTGGGGTCGCCTCGATCGCCTTGATTCTGGCGGTGAACATCAGGTCGTCGGAGAGCAGCAAGCGGCGCCGGCGCCCGCGACCGTGAACCTGTCCCGGCTGCACCCGCTCCCCGATTGTCGCCGTCGCGCCCCGCGGCCTCGAGCGCCGGTTCCCGGCCGCCAAGCCACGAAGCCTTCACGGCCGCGACCAAGTCGCTGTTCGACGACACCTGCAGCGAGTGCCACCACTCCGGCGACCCCGCCGGTGGTCTCGATGTCAGCGTCTATCGGTCGGTCGACTCGCTCGCCGCCGATCGGGACCGGTGGGAGGTCATTCTTTCGAAGCTCAAGAACCGCGAGATGCCCCCGGACGATGCGTCGGTGCCGGCGTCGGACGAGCAGATCAAGACGCTGGTCGATCTGCTCGAGAAGGAGTTCACCCGCGCTGATGCGGCGATGAAGCCTGATCCGGGACGGGTCACGGCCCGGCGGTTGAACCGGGCGGAGGACACCAACACGATCCGGGATCTGCTTGCGGTCTATTTTCGCGCCGACCGGAACTTCCCGACAGACGACTCGGGCGAGGGCTTCGACAACATCGGCGACGTGCTGACGGTGTCGCCGATGCTGATGGAGAAATACCTGTCGGCGGCCGGGCGCATCGCCGAGCCGGGCGATCGCGACCGGAACGTTGCCGAAGCCGATTGAAGTCGAGTACAGCCTGCGCTTCAAGAACCTCCGCCGCATCGACCCGAGCAACGTCGAGGCGACTCACCGCTTCGATTTCGACGCCGACTACGAGCTGAAGGTGGGGCTGCCGGGGCAGCGTGCGAAGGATGCCGACTACCCGTTCGAGTTCATCATTCTGCAGCCGGTCGCCCGGCTCGTCGTGCCGGGCACCAACACGGGCGAGGACATCACGATGCGCGCTACCGCGCTGATGCGGAACGAAGCGCAGTAGAAAATGAGGACCATATGAATCGCGTACGGATCTTTCCTGTCTTTGTCATCGCGCTGGTCGCCGGCGGCGGCCTGGCGTACGGAACCTATGACTACCTGCAGAACGTGCCGGTCAAGACCGTCACGGTTCCGACCAAGCGCGTCGTCGTCGCCAACGCCGACCTCGCGCTCGGCAGCGAGATTCGGCCGCGACGACCTGACGACGGTCGAGTGGCCGTCGAGCGCCGTGCCCGAAGGCGCGTTCGAGGATCCGGCGGCCATCGTGGGCCGAGGGCTGATCGACTTCGGTCGTGCGCCACGAGCCGATTCTGCCGGGCAAGCTCGCGTCGAAGGAAGCCGGCAGCGGCCTGCCGCCGATCATTCCGGCCGGCAAGCGCGCGATGTCGGTCCGGGTCAACGAAGTCATCGGCGTCGCGGGTTACGTGCTGCCGGGCACGCACGTCGACGTCGTCGCGACCGCGAGCGCCAGCAACCGGACCGAAGACATGACATCCAAGGTCGTGCTGTCGAACGTCGAAGTGCTCGCCGCGGGCACGCGCCTCGAGCAGGACTCGAAGGACAGCAAGCCGATGCAGGTGACGGTCGTCACGCTTCTCGTGACGCCGGACGAAGCCGAGCGGCTGACGCTCGCGAGCACCGAAGGAAAGATTCAGCTCGCGCTGCGCAATCCGCTCGATCTCGAATCGCCCGAAACGGCCGGGGTGAAGCCCGGCGATGCTGCTCGGCACCGCTCAGCAGAGACCCGGTCGCGGCGGGACCGCGCCGCAGCGCGTCGCCCTTCACCGAATCCCGCGCCGGCGCTCGCAGCGCCGCGCCAACCGTAGAAATCATCCGTGGCGACAAGCGCGTGCACGTCACCGTTGGATAGGAGCCTGATGATGAAAACCCTTCGAACGCTCGCGATTCTCGTAATCATGGTGCTGCCCCCGGTCTTCACCTCCGGGCGGCTGGCGGCAAACGATGCGCCTCCGATCGCCGGCACCGAGCAGATTCACCTGCTCGTCGGCCGCTCGACGGTGGTCCGGACGGACCGCGCCATCACCAGAGTGTCGCTCTCGACGTCGGACATCGCCGACGCGATGGTCACGTCGCCGCGCGAGTTGATCGTGCACGGCAAGGCGCCGGGGACCATTTCGCTGCTCGTGTGGAGCGACAACGGCCGCATCACCAACTACGAAGTCGACGGTGCGCCGGGATCTCACGCCGCTCGAGGGGCAGATCCGCAGAGCAGTTTCCCAACGAGCCCATCGCGGTCGCCGTCAACGGCAAGGACGTCGTGCTGTCGGGCATCGTGTCGGCCAAGTACGTGATCGACCGCGCCTCGTCGCTGGCCGTCGGCTACGTCGACAAGCCCGAGAACATCGTGAACCTGCTCCGCCAGCAGGAGAGCTCCGCCACCGACCAGGTGATGCTGAAGGTGCGGTTCGCCGAAGTGAGCCGCTCGGCGATGCAGGAACTGGGCGCATCGTTCTTTACCGGCCCGAACGGCAAAGGCGACTGGATCGGCCGCGGCACGACGCAGCAGTTTCCCGCGCCGACGTTCGACAACGACAAAGGGTCTCGTCTTCAGCGACTTTCTCAACCTGTTCGCGTTCAACACCGAAGAGCAGCTCGGCGTGGCCGTTCGCGCGCTCAAGGGCACGGGGTCTGTTCGAGAGCCTCGCCGAGCCGAACCTGATCACGCAGGACGGGAAGGAGGCCAGCTTCCTCGCCGGCGGCGAGTATCCGTATCCCGTCGTTCAGGGCGGCGCCGGAACCAGTCGGTGACGATCGTCTTCAAAGAGTTCGGCGTGCGCCTGAAGTTTTCCTCGATGCGCTCGCAAGCGATTTCCCCAACACGCAGATCGTCATCGTGCACACGGCGTTGCCGCATGACCGCAGCGAAGAGGCGCTGGCGGGCTGGCGCGCTGCGCTGGAAATCGCCGCCGCGCAGCCGAACGTCGCGATCAAGATCTCCGGCCTCGGCCGCCCCGGCCTGCCGTGGACGCTGACCGCGAACGGTCCGATCATCCGCGACACCATCAACATCTTCGGGCCGGAGCGCTGCATGTTCGCCAGCAACTTCCCGGTCGACGGGCTGGCCGGCTCATTCCAGGTGATCTATGGCGGCTTCCGCGCCGCCGTGTCGAACCGGCCGATCGAGGAGCGGCGCATGCTGTTCCACGACAACGCCGTGCGCATCTATCGTTATGAAAAGGGAGAACGCCGTGGATCAGAAAATGTACGACAAGGGGATGGAGCTGCGCCGCGCCGTGATGGGCACGGCCTACGTGGACCGCGCACTCGCGGCGAACCAGGACGAGATCGGCAAGCCGATCCAGGATTTCATCACCGAGCACGGTTGGGGCGCGGTGTGGGGGCGCGAAGGCCTCGACCGCAAGACACGCAGCATTCTCAATTTGGCAATGCTGTCGATCCTGAACCGGCAGCATGAGCTGCGCGGGCATGTGCGCGGCGCGATTACCAACGGCGTGACGAAGGACGAGATCCGCGAGATCTTCCTGCACATCGGGCTTTATGCGGGCGCGCCGGTGATGCTCGAACTCGGTGCGGACCGCGAAGGAAGTGATCGCCGAGATGGAGAAGAGCTAGCTTTCTTTTCCCCTCTCCCGCTTGCGGGAGAGGGTGCCGAGCGAGCGTAGCGAGTGAGGCGGGAGAGGGCATTGAAGGAGAAGCGCCCTCTCCCGGCCGCTCACTTCGTTCGCGTCCACCCTCTCCCGCAAGCGGGAGAGGGGAAAGAAGAGTTTGCGGCTACAGCCTGAACAACTCCCGCGCCGCCGCGCCCCGCACCCGCTTCGCTTGCGGTCCGGGAAGCGCATCGACCCGCGCCAGGCACCCCGCCATGTCGCCGATATTGTGCGGGTAGTCCGAGCCGTAGAGCACGCGGTCCGCCGAGCCCGCGACCGCGATGCACATTTCGAGCGCGCCCTGGTCGTACACCACGGTGTCGTACCAGATGCGCTTCAGGTACTCGCTCGGCTTCTCCTTGATCACCGCAGAGCACGCCGGGATCATCTCGTGGCAGCGGTCGAGCCTCCCTGCGAGATACGGCAAGGTCGCGCCGCCATGCGCGGCGATCAGCTTCACGTTCGGGTACTTGTCGAGGAAGCCCGAGAAGATCATGCGCGAGAAGGCGAGCGTCGTGTCGATCATGAAGCCGATCGGCGGCACCAGCCCGAACTCACCGAGGTTCATGTCCTTCATGCCGGGCGGCGTTCCGGGGTGAATCAGCACCGGCAAACCGAGCCGGTCGACCTCGGCCCACACCGGCGCAAACCTCTCGTCCGTCAGTTCCGCGCCCACCACATTGGCAAGCTGCATCACACCGACCGCGCCGGCCTTCACGCAACGCGCCAGCTCCGCCTTCGCGTCATCCGGATACTGCCACGGGATCGACGCCATCCACTGGATGCGGTCCGGGCGCGCTCTCGCCTGCTCGGCCATCGAGTCGTTGACGATCCGCGCGGCTTTGAGGCTCGTGGCGCGGTCGCCGAAGAAGCAATTCGGACAAGTGAGCGAGATAATCGCGAGGTCGACCTTCGCGTCGTCCATCGCCTTGATGCGCAGGTCATAGTCCCACATGCCGGGGAACAGCGTCATGAACGGCGCGCCGTCCTTCCAGATCGAGTTCTGCCCTGCCCTCGTCGGCTTCACGTCATAGACGCCGCCGTGCTGCTTCAGCAGCTCGATCCAGTCGAGGGTCAGCATGTGCGTGTGCACGTCGATGACGGTCATCTTCCCTCCTGGCGCTTGCGACTTTGCGGCGCCGCGATGGTAGGCTAGCGGCACCACGGCTGATAGAGGACGGCCATGCCTTTGATCGCAACCAGTGTCGACGAAGCCGTCGCCGCCATTCCGGACGGCGCGATGGTGATCGTGCCGCGCGAAGCCTCGGGTGTGCCGATGGAGGCGACCCGCGCGCTGATCCGGCGCGGCGTGAAGCGGCTGCACCTCGTGGCGCTGCCGACCTCGACCCTGCAGGCCGACATGCTGATCGGCGCGGGGTGCATCGAGACGCTGGAGACATCGGCCGTCAGCCTCGGCGAGTTCGGCCCGGCGCCGCGCTTCACCGCCGCGATCCTCGGCAAGACCATCCGCATGCTCGACGCCACGTGTCCGGCGATCTATGCCGCCATCCAGGCCGCCGAGAAGGGCGTGCCGTTCATGCCGCTGCGCGGACTGATCGGCTCGGACATCCTGGCGCACCGGCCCGACTGGCGCGTGATCGACAATCCGTTCGGCAATGACGACCCGATCGTGCTGCTGCCCGCCATCAAGCCGGACTTCGCGCTGATCCATACGCCGATGGCGGATCGCGCCGGCAATGTGTTCTTCGGCCGCGACCGCGAAGCGCTGATGATGGCGCATGCCTCCGCGCGCACCATCGCAACCGTCGAGAAGCTTTACGACGGCAACCTGATGGACGATCCAGCGCTGTCGTCGGCCACCGTGCCGGGCTTCTATGTCGAGACGGTTGCGGTCGCGCCGCGCGGCGCCTGGCCGTTGCGGCTTCCCGACCATTATCCGGCGGACGGCGCGCATTTGGCCGAGTACGCCAAGCTGGCAGCGACCGCGGACGGGTTCGCGCGGTATTGCGAGCAGCATGTGTATGTGAAGAAGGCGGCGTGACGGTTACGGAGCGTAGAGAGCGATATCCATCGCGCGCGACGCAGTGATCATTCGTGCATCAAAGGTCGCCAGTTCGACGGTTGCATCCCGCTTTCTCAAGTACTCGATGGTCGCCAGATGGAGCCCATCAAGGGTGCGGACAACGACGGGAAATGGATGAAGCGCGCGTTCGAGGATGTCCGGAATCAAATCGATCATTTGAACGCGGCCGAGCAGGTGGTGCGCATGTTGCGCAACCGCGTCAGGGATATGGCGGGCATGCAGTCGATTCCAGACTTCGTACTGTAGTAGCCGGCTGGATGCCAATTCCAGATGCCACACGCGATCCGGCAATTGACGAGTCTCCGCAAAGAGACGCGCAAGCACGACGGAGCTATCAAGGTAGATCACGATCCTCGCGGCTCCACGCCAGATCCTCCAGCATTTCCTCAAGCGTCATTATTGCGGGAGGGGGAGGAGGTAGCGGACCTTTGAACTTCGCGGGCGTGACCCAACCTTCACGGATGCCGCGCTCGATCACCGACTCCCTTTGCGGGGATAGGTCTTCGGGTGCGGGGGGCGCGAGCTTGGCCACAACGCGGTCGTGGTTGGTGACGAGAACAGTCTCGCCGCGCTCCGCCCGCCCGACGTATTCGCTGAGCTTGTTCTTGAGTACCTTGAGACCGACCGTCTTCATGAGGGCAAAGTAGCTTCTGGAAGCTTCTTTGTCAATGAACTAGAATTATCAGATGCATAGCGCCGACTTTCCGCCCCGAAGAACTGCTCGCCGACGCAATCATGCGGCTGATCGGCGAGGTGCGGCATGTGGCCGTCGGCAACGCCTCGCCGATCCCGGCGCTTGCGGCGCTGACGCTGCGCGAGCGCGGCGGCGGGAAGCCCTATGTGTCGCTGCTCGGCAGCCGCCGCCACATGTTCTTCACCGACGGCGGGCGCGAGCTGTTCGACTGCGCGGGCCAAGGCCGTGTCGATGTGTTCTTCCTGTCGGGCGGCGAGATCGACGGCGAAGGCAACATCAATCTGGTCAGCATCGGCGATTACGAGCAGCCGAACGTGCGCTTCCCCGGCTCGTTCGGCTCCGGTTATCTCTATTACGTCGTGCCGAAGGTGATCCTTTTCCGCCTCGAGCACTCGCGCCGCACGCTGGTGCCGAAGGTGTCATTCGTTTCCGCGCCCGGCGGCAGCGATGCGAACGTCCATCGCACCGGCGGACCGGTCGGGCTCATTACCAACCGGTGTCTGTTCTCGTTCGATCGTGCGCGCAAACGCTTCACGCTTGCGAGCGTGCATCCGGGCCATACGGTGGACGAGGTCATCGAGAATACCGGATTCGATTTCGACCGGCCGGATGATGTTCCGGTCACGCCGGCGCCGAGCGCCGAGACGCTGCGGCTGATGCGCGAGACGATCGCGCCGCAGCTGGCGGAGGTCTATCCGCAGTTCGCGCAACGCGTCTTCGGGATTGAGTTGCCGAAGAGCGCGTAACGTTACTCCTTCGTCTCCTCGGCCATCTTCGCGCGCCAGTCGCGTTGCGCGCGCAGCATCGAGAGCGCCGACATCGCGAGTAGCACGGCGCACACGACGACCAGCGTCAGCGCGATCGGGCGCTGCAGGAAAATCAGCCAGTTGCCGTTCGACATGATGAGCGACTGGCGCAGGCTCATCTCGAACAGCGGCGCGATGACCAGGCCAAGCACCAGCGGCGCCGGATCGAAGCCGAATTTCTTCAGACCGTAGCCGAGCGCGCCCATGATCAGCATGATCCACACATCGACGATCGAGTGGTTCACCTCGTAGACGCCGATGACGCAGAACATGATGATGAGCGGGTAGAGGTAGGCGTAGGGGATACGCAGCAGGTTCACGAACAGCCCGACCAGCGGCAGGTTCAGCAGCAGCAGCATCAGGTTGCCGACATACATCGAGGCGACGAATCCCCAGAACACTTGTGGGTGATCGTTCACCAGCGACGGGCCGGGCGGTACGCCGTGAATGAGCAGCGCGGCCATCAGCACCGCGGTGACCGGGCCCGTCGGAATGCCGAGCGCGAGCATCGGCACGAATGCGCCGGTCGAGGCGGCGTTGTTTGCCGATTCAGGTCCCGCGACTCCCGCGACCGCGCCCTTGCCGAACTCCTCCGGGTGTTTCGAGATTTTCTTCTCCACCGCATAGGAGAGGAAGCTCGAAATGATGTGCGCCGAGCCCGGAATGATCCCGATGAAAAATCCGAGCACGCTGCCGCGCGCGATCGGCATCGCGGACTGGCGCCACTCTTCGCGGTTCGGCCAGAGTTCGCGCAGTTTCGGGCGGATGACCTCGCTGGTTACCTGCCGGCTCGTCGTCGAGAGGATTTCGCCGAGGCCGAACAATCCGACCGCGACCGGCACGATGCCGATGCCGTCGCCGAGTTCGGGGATATCGAACGAGAAACGGAAGTGCCCGGTCATCACGTCGATGCCGATGGTACCGAGCAGCAGGCCGAAGGCCGCCATCAGCAATGTGCGCGCGAGCGACGTGGTCGACATGTAGGCGAGGAAGACGAGGCCGAGCACGAGCAGCGCGGTGTATTCCGGCGGGCCGAAGCGCAGCGCGAAGCCCGCGAGCGGCGGCGCGATCACCGTCAGCACGATCACGCCGAATGTCCCGGCGATGAACGAGCCGACCGCCGCGATGCAGAGCGCGGCGCCTGCGCGGCCCTTGCGCGCCATCGCGTTGCCGTCGATGCAGGTCATCACCGAGGCGGCTTCGCCCGGAATGCGCAGCAGGATCGAGGTGGTCGAGCCGCCGTACTGCGAGCCGTAGTAGATGCCGGCGAGCATCACGATCGCGTTCGTGGCGTTCAGGCCGAAGGTGAGCGGCAGCAGAATGGAAATGCCCGCGAGGGGGCCGATGCCGGGCAGAACACCCACCAGCGTGCCGACGATGCAGCCGATGAACGCGTACCACAGCACGGCCGGCTGCAGCGCTACCGAGAAGCCGAGCCAGAGCGAGTCGAGGGTGACTCCCATTGGCTAGAAGCCGAGGATGCCGCGCTCGAGCGGCGCCTTGAGTGCCTTTCCGAACAGCCAGTAGGCGAACAACGTGAGACCGATCGCGTAGGCAGCGGCATGGAGCGGGTTGCGGCGCTCGACCACGGTGAGCAGAGCGAACACGAGCAGCGACATCGTCAAGAGAAAGCCGAGCCGCGTGTAGAGCGCGGCGGCCACCGCGGTGATCGCGACCAGCAGCAGCGCGTGGGTGAGGTTGCTCCACTCGATCTCGGCAAATGGCTGGCTTTCGCGGCCGCCCGCGACGGTAAGAATGCCGAACACGACCAGCAGGCCGGCCATCAGCTTCGGCATCATCCCGGCGCCCGGCATCGAGAGCGAGCCGAACGGCAGGTCCCCGCTGACCGCGAACACCGCAATGCCGAAAACGACGAACGCGCCCGCGGCGACATGGTCGGCGCGGAGGATCATCGCGGCTCGCTCGACGTGGTTGATGGAGGCCGGCGCCGCAAGCGTGCTTCTCCCCTCCCCCCATGCGAAGCATGGCGGGGAGGGGTCGGGGGTGGGGGGGCGGCGGCGCGCACGGCGGCGGCGATCATCTCCATCACACCCTCGACGTTTCCGAGAACATCGTTGTTCCAGAAACGGATCACGCGGTAGCCGCGCTGCTCCAGTTCGGCGGTTCGCCTCGCATCGCGCGACGAGGCCGGCCGCTTCGTTGTGCTGCCCGCCGTCGAGTTCGATCACCAGGCGCGCGGCGTGACACGCGAAGTCCGCGAAGTACGGACCGATCGTTGCCTGGCGACGGAAGTGCGAACCGTCAACGGACAGATGCCGCAGGTGCTGCCACAGCACGCGCTCAGCGTTCGTCGGCTCATGACGCATTGCGCGTGCGCGTGGGACGCGGCCGTCACGTTTTCGCTGACTCTGAGTTTCGCTCAAGCGCCCCCCACCCCCGACCCCTCCCCGCCGCTCGCTTCGCTCGTGTGGGGAGGGGAGCCGGAGCGCGATCGCTCGCTCTGAGCTTTGCGGGCCTTCACCCCTGCACCTTGCCGATCTGCTGCACGGCATCGTCCGAGCGCTTCGCGTCGAGGTCCCAGAATTTCGTAAACTCCGCGGCGTTGAGGAACGTCGGCTCGAGCCCGAGATTGGCGATCGCGGCATTGAACGGCGCGCTCGCGCCCGCCTGGTCCACCGCGCCGGAGAGCGTCTTGAGAACAGCGTCCGGCGTGCCCTTCGGGGCGAACAGCCCGACCCACAGATAGTAGACGACGTCGATGCCCTTCTCCTTCAGAGTCGGAACGTCGGGCAGGGCCTTCGAACGCTGCTCGCCGAACGAGACGAGCGCGCGCAGCTTGCCGGACTTGATGTGCTGGAGCGTCGCCTGCCCGGTTTGCGTGCTGAACTGCGCATTGTTGCCGAGCACTGCGGTGATCGCCGGCCCGCCGCCGGTGGTCGGCAGGTGGCGCATCTTTGTGAGGCCGGTTGCCTTCTCCAGCAACGCGACGGGAAGGTGGCTCGCGCCGTAAAGGCCGCCGGACGAGTAGATGATCTGCTCGGGCTGCTTCTTGGCGTCCGCGATGAATTCCTCCAGCGTCTTCCAGGGCTGCTGCTCGTTCACGATCAGCAGCACCGGATCGGCGGAGAGCCGCGCCAGCGGGATGAAATCGGCGCGCGTCGTCTTCGGCTGCCGTCCAAAGATCGCGTCCACCGCGGCGTAGCTCGCAAGGCCGTTGTTGTGCGAGAGCAACGTGTAGCCGTCGGGCTTGGCGCTGGCCGCGACCTGCGCGCCGACCGCACCCGCGGCGCCCGCCTTGGTCTCGACCACGACCGGCTGCTTGAGAATCCGCTTCGAGCGCGCTCGCGATCGGGCGCGTCACCAGATCGTTCGCGCCGCCGGGCGGGAACGCGTTGACGATGGTGACGGGGCGCGACGGGAAGGTCTCCTGCGCGATCGCGTCACGCGACAGGGTGGCGGCAGCCGCAGCGGCGGTGCCGACGACGAACTGGCGGCGATCCATCGGTTATCCCTCCACCTTGCCGATCGATTGCACGGCCGCTTCGACGCGTTGCGCGTCGGCGTCCCAGAATGTCCTGAACTCCGGCTGGTCGAGGTGGGCGACGACATCGCCGATGTTCGCGATCGCGGTCTTGAACTGATCGGTCGCGACCACCTTCTTGGTCTCTTCGCGCACCCGCGTGATCGCCGCATCGGGCGTGCCCTTGGGCGCGAACAGACCGACCCAGATCGAGAACTCGACGTCGTAGCCGAGTTCCTTGAGCGTCGGCACGTCCGGCGCGGCGGCGGCGCGCTTGGGCGAGAAGCAGCAGAGCGCGCGCAGCTTGCCGGCCTTCATCTGCGCGTTCGCGGCAGCGACCGAGGAAACCAGCGCCTGCGCGTTGTTGCCGAGCACCGCGGTGAGCGCGGGGCCGCCGCCGGCGGTCGGCAGATGGCGCATCTGGATGCCGGCCGCCTTCATCATCAGCGCGGCCGGCAGATGCAGCGCGCCGTAAAGGCCGGAGGACGAGAAGATCAGCTTGTTCGGATTCGCCTTCGCGTCGTCGATGAACTCTTTCAGCGTCTTGTACGGCACCTGATCGTTGACGACCAGCACCATCGGGCCTTCGGTCAGGCGCGCGATCGGGATGAAATCCGCGCGGGTGAACTTCGGCGCGCGGCCGAACAGCTTGTCGACCTCCGCGAAACCCGCGAGCGACGGCAGGTGCGCGATCAGCGTGTAGCCGTCGGGCTTGGCGGCGGCGGCGAACTGCGCGCCGACCGCACCGGCCGCGCCCGCCTTGGTCTCGACCACGACCGGCTGCTTGAGCAGCGGCTCGAGCGCGGCGGCAAACGGCCGGCCGACGACATCGACGGCGCCGCCGGGCGGGAATGGATTGACGATGGTGACCGGGCGCGACGGGTAATCCTGCGCCCAGGATGAGGTTGCGAGTGGCGGCGTTGCCAGTGCGGCTGCGGCAGCGCCAAGGAAGCTGCGCCGGTCCATCTGTTTCCTCCGATGTTCTTGTGCCGCCCCCGGCTTTTGGGCGCGATGCTATCGGCGCGGCCCTGATCCGGCAACACGACCGAAGTCGCAGGTTTCATGACCGGAAATGCCGGCCTCGCTTGCCGCTTCCGGCCACCCTCTGCATGATCGCCGCATGGCGGACTCCCTCGCCCTCGAAGCGACCCAGGCAAGCCGAGCCGCGCTGGCGGCTGATCTGGCGCAATGCCTTTCCGTTCCTCGTCGTCGGGGCGATCTGGGAGATCGTCGCGCGGGCGGGCGTGTTTCCGCCGCGCCTGTTTCCCTCGCTCGAAACCATCGCGGCGGCGTTCTGGCGGCTCACGCTCAACGGCATCCTGCCGCACCACGCGCTCGACACCGTGATCCGGCTCGGCGCCGGCTTCGCGCTGGCGGCGGTCGTGGGCGTCGACGATCGGCATCCTGATGGGCCGCTCGCGCCTCGCCGAGGACATCTTCCTGCCGCTGGTCAGCATCGGCGCGCCGATCCCCGGCATCGCCTATGCGCCGCTGTTTCTGCTCTGGTTCGGGCTCGGCAACACCTCGGCCGTGCTGCTGGTCGCCTTCGTGTCGGCCTTCCCGATCATCTTCAACACCTGGACCGGCGTGAAAGCCGTGAAGGAGATCTGGGTGCGTTCGGCGCAGGCGATGGGCGCCGACGACACGCGGCTGTTCCGCCACGTCATCCTGCCGGGCGCGCTCCCCTACATCCTCACCGGCCTGCGGCTCGGGCTCGCGCAGGCCTGGCGCATTCTCGTGGGCGTCGAGATGCTTGCCGCCGTGCCGTGGGGGCTCGGCTGGATGATCTTCGGCGCGCGCGAATTCCTCAACATGGACGTGATGCTGGCGGGCGTCGCGGTGATCGCCATCATCGGCCTCGCGCTCGAAAAGCTCGTGTTCCAGCGGCTGGAACAGTTCACGGTGGTGCGCTGGGGGATGATGACATGAGCGAGAGCGCCCGCTCATACCTGCGCGCCGCCGTCACGATCGCCTGTCGCCGCAGCACTCTACGAGGCGCTGGCGCGCTCCGGCTGGTTCGCGCCCGCGCTGATGCCGACCCTGCCGAAGGTCGGAAGCGCGCTCGCCGCCTCGCTCGCCGACGGCACGATGCTGCGCCACACCATCAGCACGCTCTATCGTGTGCTGTTCGGACTTTCGCTGGCGATCGTCGTCGGCCTGCCGATCGGCATCCTGATGGGCCGGTTCCAGCGCGGTGGAGAATTTCGTGCTGCCGCTTGCGAGCGCCCTGATGCCGATCCCCTCGCTCGCCTGGGTTCCGGTGTTCATCCTCTGGTTCGGCCTCGGCAACACGGTCGCGATCCTGATCGTGTTCTATGCGGCCTTGTTCCCGATGTTGCTGAACACCTGGAGCGGCGTGCGCGCCGTGAACCCGCTCTGGCTGCGCGCGGCCGGCTCCATGGGGGCCGACGAGAACGCACTATTCTGGAAAGTGATCATTCCGGGCGCCTCTCCGTTCATCATCACCGGCCTGCG
>CAWJKL010000019.1:0-85556 GCA_963843475.1 uncultured Alphaproteobacteria bacterium
GAGCCGCCGGAGGGCGTACGCTGCGAGGACGTCATCGGCCGCAAGCTGGGCTGAAACGCTCTCGCGTTGAGAGTTCACCCGTGCCGCCTATGCGGTCTGCTCCCTCTCCCGCTTGCGGGGGAGGGGTGGGGAGGGGGTGAGCTGGCGAGAGTCCCTCCGCCTGCCCTCTCCCTATCCCTCCCCGCGAAAGGGCGTTCACGCCCGTCTTCGACGGGCTATGCGGGGGAGGGGACGCTGCGGCGGGGCCGCATCTATATTCGCTTAAGTGACGCTATTCGCCGAGTAACGCATGAGCGACGACATCCCATTCGACAAGACGCTTCGATCTGCCGCCCGGGCAGGTCGAGGAGGTCGTGCCCGGCGTGCGGCGGATGCTGTGCAACAATCCGAGCCCGTTCACCTTCAAGGGCACGGTGTCCTACATCGTCGGGCCGCGGCCGCGTCGCGATCATCGATCCCGGCCCGCTCGACGACGCGCACGTCGCGGCGCTGCTCGATGCGGTGCGCGGCGAGACCGTGACGCATATCTTCGTCACCCATACCCATCGCGATCATTCGCCGGCGGCGGCGCGCATCAAGGCCGCGACCGGCGCGCCGGTCTTGCCGAAGGACCGCACCGCGGCGCGCGTCCGCTCAATGTCGGCGAGGGGCCACGGCTCGACGCCAGCGGCGACACCGACTTCCGGCCCGACCACGCGCTCGCCGACGGCGAGGTCGTCTCCGGCGACGGCTGGACGCATCGAGGCGGTCACGACGCCCGGCCACACCGCCAATCACATGGCGTTCGCGCTGCAAGGAGACGGAATCTGCTGTTCTCCGGCGATCACGTCATGGCGTGGTCGACGCCGGTGGTGGCGCCGCCGGACGGCGCGATGAGCGACTACATGGCCTCGCTCGACAAGCTCGCGCGGCGCTGCCGAGACCGATCTACCTGCCGGGCCACGGCGGCGCGGTGCGCGACGCGCCGCGCTTCGTGCCAGCACTACATTCGCCACCGCAAGGCGCGCGAGACGTCGATCCTGCACCGGCTGGCGGCAAGGGCGAGGCCGACATTCCCGACGATCGTGCGGGCGATCTATATCGGGCTCGATCCGCGGCTCACCAAGGCGGCCGGAATGTCGGTGCTCGCGCATCTCGAGGATCTGATGGCGCGCGGCGAGGTCCTGACCGATGGCGCGCCGTCGATCGACGGCAGCTACCGCTTGCGCTGATCCTTCTGGCTTCTTGGCGGTCGGCGCGCCTTTCTTGGGCGCCGGCTCCGGCTCGGTGGGGCGCGCGGTTTCTGTGCGCGATCGCGTCGTCGATCTCGTTCATCAGGCCGCGGATGCGCGCGGCATTGGTGCCGAAATCGAACGCTGCCGTAGCGCGAGGAGGAGCGCACGTCGATGCGCGCGCCGTCGGCCTCGGCGCGGATGCGGACGACGACGTCGTCGCGGAAGCCCATGATCGGCGTGCGGGCGACCGCCTCGATGCGGCCCTCGCGGCGCGCCGCCTGCGGCGCGCGGGCGTCGACGACGCGCCACTTGCGCTTGTTGATCACCGCGAAGGCGGCGTCGTAGGCGGCCTGCGGCGTGGCGTTGACGGTCCCGAGCGGGCCGATGTCCGGATAGGCCTCGCGCTGCTGCTCGGCGGCGTAGAGGCCCGCATAGGCGACCGGATTGGCGTCGCGCGGGCGCACGCGCGCCAGCGCCTCGTAGCGCGGCGGATCGATCGGATCGGTGGTGATGTCGTAGATCCAGCGGCAGCTGGTAGGCCTCGACGCCGAGATAGGCCGGATAGGCGAGCGAGCGCGACCGAGATCACCATCGCCGGCCAGCGCCGCGCCCATGCCGGCGCAGGCCCTCCATCCAGATCACCACGAAGGCGGCAAAGCGACAGCAGCAGCGCGACACCGGCGATGCCGAGCGCGCCGCCGAAGGTCGCGAGCGCCGGCTTGATCTCGAGCAGTCCCGAGCGCACGATGATGATCGCGAGGAACGCGGCCACGAGCGCGAAGAACGCGCGATGCGCCGCGCCCAGATGGCGAGCCGCGAGGTCGGCTCTTCGTGGACGTAGCGGCGCGCCATCGTCGCTGCCTCACGCAGCCGGCAGATGCGCTTGAGCGCCGCCCACTCGCGCCGGGTCGAGCAGCGGCGCGCGTCGGGGTCCGAGCCGGCGGCCATGGCGTCGATGGCGGCGACGCGGTCTCGGGTGTCGGGATGATCGAGCAGGATCTTCGGCCCGGGATGCGTGGTGCCGGCGATCCGCGTCAGGATGCGTGCCGAGCGCGCGCGGATCGCCGCCGATCTTGCTCATCAGCGCCACGCCATAGGCGTCGGCCGCGGTCTCGACCTCGCGCGAGTAGCTCGTCTGCAGGATGGTCTTGGCCGGCGAAGATCACGGCGCCGCCGCCGACGAAATCGCCGAGCAGCATGCCGAACAGGAACGACAGGCCGGCGGCCTGCAGCACCGACCGCGTGCCGTCGCGGTGGGCGACATGGCCGATCTCGTGCGCGATGACGCCGGCGAGCTCGTCGGGCGTCTCGGCCTTGTCGATCAGACCCTGGAAGACATAGATGTGGCCGCCGGGCAGCGCGATGGCGTTGGCTTCGGGCCGGCGCACGACGGCGGACTTGAGCGGAATCGGCAAGGCGGCAGCCGCCTCGAGTCTGGCCCATGAGCTTGTCGAACGCCGCGCGTCCCGGCTTCTCGCCGCCGCTATTTCCGCATTCGAATGCGGCGCCGGCGTGGCGGGTATCGAGCGTGCGCGCGGACCTGGGCGTCGATCGCCGCGCCGAGCTTGCGCTCGACCGAATAGGGCATCAGCGGCGCGAGCCGGTTGGCGATCTCCGGCACGCCGAAGACCGCGACCAGCAGGAGCGAGACGGTCGCCGCGATGCTCCAGACCGATCACCTTGGCGCGGTCGCGCCGCTCCGCTGCGGCCGCTGCGGTCGACCGGCAGCGACAGCTCGTCGATCGCGGCGGCGAGCTGCGGGTCGCGGACCTCGAGCCGCGCCAGCACCGGGTTGCCGGTCTTGCCGAGCGCGCAGCACGCCGTCGGGCGCCGACAGCGGCTCTCGAGCTCGTCGTAGGGCCATTCGGCCAGAAGCTGGTCCGTCGGCGGCGCGGATGCGCAGCGCCGTCGGCGCCGAGCTCGACCGTCACGTCGTGGCGCGCGCTGGTCACGCCGTCGAAGAAGATGCCGGTGCCGGACATCGCGATCATTGGTCGTTCAAATCCCGCCCACGTTCGAGCGCATCGGCGAGACCCTCGCCGACCGGCGAGCTCGGCTCGCCGGCGGCCGTCACCTGGTCGAGCACGGCGAGGTTGGCGAGGTCGAGCGATTTCGACCACGCACCGCCAGAGCCCGAGCCTGACGGTCGCCTGATAGATGGTCGAATAGCCGAGCGCGATCGCGACGTAGAGGCCGACGAGCGGCGACGGTGGCGACGATCTCGCCGCTGAATGGTCGAGCCCGCCGGTGATGCTCGACGATCGCGCCGAACCACGATCGCGCCGACAACCGCGCCCGCCGACCAGCGTGAACAGGAAGGCATACCAGAGGAAGCGGAGCATAGACGCCGAACACCTGCGCCGTGCGCAGCTGCGACGTCACGGCGACGTCGCCGAAGCGCAGCCCGGAGGCCCACCAGCGCAGCACCATGGCCTGGAAGATCGGATAGAGAATCGCCAGCGACAGCAGCAGCCAGATGCAGGTCAGGACCGATAGACGGTCGCGCTGGCGAAGCCCGCTGGCTCTCGAGCCAGCTCAGAAGGTCTCGTCGCCGGCCGCCGAGGTCGCCGAACGCGCTCCAGTCGATGCTGCCGACGGTCGCCACCAGCCCGACGATCGAGCGGCACCGACCGCGAAGCAGCCACATCAGGATGCCGCGCAGGAACAGACGCGCGCCGGAGCCTTCGAAGCGGCCCGGCAGGTCGCCGAAGAAGGTGTTGCGCATCTTGAAGCGTTCGAGCTGCGCCTGCGCGAACGGGTAGGCAAGGCCGAGCGTCAGGATGATCAGGCGTCCACCAGAACAGCGCGCAGACCGCGTAGCGCCAGGCCGAGCCGGTCTGGTGGAAGCGCACGCCGCGATAGATCGTGCGGGTGAGGCGGTAGCGCCGCGCGCGATAGACCGCGTATTGGCCGAGCAGCGCCAGCAGCACGAAGCTGAGCACGCCGGACACGTCGCCGATCAGCCCGCAGCCGAGCGCGACGATGAAGAACACCGACATAGAGCGGCACCAGGATCGCGATCGCGATCAGGAAGCCGAGCAGCAGCTCGCGCGCGGTGCCGGTATATTCGAAGCTCTCGCCCGCGAGCTCGGTGTTCGACCACAGGAAGCGGCGGATGTCGGTGGCGAGCCAGAACCGGTAGATGCCGAGCGTGAACATCAGCAGCACGGCGCCGCGGATCAGCAGCCGCCAATAGCTGCGGCTGTCGCCGAGGAAACGGACGGGTCCGTCCGCGGGCGCGGCAATCGGCTGGCGCCGGCGGAACGGTCGCTTCGAGCGTGGTCATGGTGGCCTTGGGCATCGAGCGGGCGGCACCGTATACGCGCACGCAGATGCGGGCGCAAGGGTGCGAGGCGTCGATGCGCATGCTCGCCTCGATCGCAGGCAGCTGCCTCCCCCGCGTGCGGGTGAGGGGTGGCGAGAGGGTGAGCTGCGCAAGACTGCGTGTGTGCCCCTCCCTACCCTCCCCCGCAGCGGGGAGGGGACGCTGCCGCAGGCGGCTGCATGCGAGCGGAGATGAGGCGTCGCGCGGATGCAGGCGCTACCGCCACGCCGCCACGCCTCGGCAGCACGTAGTCCTTGAAGCGCTCGCGCAGCGCCGTCTTCTGGATCTTGCCGGTCGCGGTGTGCGGAATCTCGTCGACGAAGACGACGTCGTCGGGCATCCACCACTTGGCGATCTTGCCGCGCATGAATCGCGAGGATCTCCTCGCCGGGTCGCCGTCTGGTCCTTCTTGAGCACGACGACCAGCAGCGGCCGCTCGTCCCATTTCGGATGGCTGCACGCCGATCACCGCCGCTTCCGCCACCTTGGGATGGCCGACCGCGAGGTTCTCGAGGTCGATCGAGGAGATCCATTCGCCGCCCGACTTGATCACGTCCTTGGCGCGGTCGGTGATCTGCATGTAGCCGTAGCGGTCGATGGTCGACGACGTCGCCGGTGTCGAAGAAGCCGTCCTCGTCGAGGATCGCGCCGTCCTCCTTGAAGTAGGCGCGCGCGACGGCGGCGCCGCGCACCTTGAGCCGGCCGAAGGTCTTGCCGTCGCGCGGCAGCTCGTTGCCGTCATCGTCGGTGATCTTCATCTCGACGCCGAACGGCGGATGGCCCTGCTTCTCCTGGACGTCGAGCCGCTCCTCGCCGCGTCGAGCTCGGCGTATTCCGGCTTGAGCGAGCCGAGCGTGCCGAGCGGGCTCATCTCGGTCATGCCCCAGGCATGGCAGACCTCGACGCCGTAGATCGTCCTGGAACGTCTCGGTCATCGCGCGCGGACAGGCCGAGCCGCCGATCACCACCTTCTCGCAGATGCGGCAGCTTGGCGCCGGTTCGCCTCGAGATGCTGCAGCAGCATCAGCCACACCGTCGGCACCGCGGCGGTGAAGGTGACGCGATAGTCGTCGAGCAGTTCGTAGATCGAGGCGCCGTCGAGCTTGGCGCCCGGCATCACCAGCGTCGCGCCCGGTCATCGGCGCGGTGAACGCGAGCGCCCAGCAGTTGGCGTGGAACATCGGCACGACCGGCAGCACCACGTCGCGGCACGCGACGCCCATGGCGTCGGGCGCGCATCGCCATCATCGAGTGCAGCACGTTCGAGCGGTGCGAATAGACGACGCCCTTCGGATTGCCGGTGGTGCCGGAGGTGTAGCACATGCCGGCGGCGGTGTTCTCGTCGAACGTCTTCCAGGCGAAATCGCCGTCGACCTCGCCGATCCATTCCTCGTAGGGCACCGCGTTCTTGCAGCGAGGTCGCCGGCATGTGCGCGGCGTCGGTCAGCACGACGTAGCGCTCGATCGTCGGCAGCCTGTCGGCGAGCTTCTCCAGGAGCGGCAGGAAGGTGAGGTCGACCATCAGCACGCGGTCCTCGGCGTGATTGACGATCCAGACGATCTGCTCGGGGAACAGCCGCGGATTGACGGTGTGGTAGATCGCGCCGATCCCCATGATGCCGTACCAGGCTTCGAGGTGACGCCAGGTGTTCCAGGCGAGCGTCGCGACGCGGTCGCCGAGCCGGATGCCGTCCCGCTCGAGCCGCTGCGCGACCTTGAGCGCGCGGGCGCGGATCGCGGCGTAGTTCGGTGGTGTGGATCGGCCCTTCGACCGAGCGCGAGATGACCGCGCGCTCGCCGTGATTGACGCGCGGCGTGGTCGATGATGCGATGGCACAGCAGCGGCCAGTCCTGCATCAGTCCGAGCATGGGGATTTCCTCGATGAAAGGTGGTTTCGTTCGCTTTTTGTTGAAGACTATCGTTGCGTCCGGCTGCGTTCAACAACCAGACCGGACCCGCGGCCCGACCAAGCTACGGTCGAACGGTTCCCGAGATGCAGCCCGAATTGGAGGATTTATCCAAATCGGCTCAATCGGAAACGGGCGATGTCATGCGGCGTCGTTCCGTCAAGCGCGAGGCCGCACAGGATCTCGCCGATCGCCGGCGCGAACTTGAAGCCGTGCCCCGAGCACGGTGACGCGACGATGATATTGGCCGCGCCCGGCAGGCGATCGACGATGAAATCGCCGTCCGGCGTCATGGTGTAGAGGCAGGTGCGCGCGTCCGTCATGGCGCCGTTCGCGCCCGGCAGATAGTCGGCGACTAGCGCGCGGATCAGCGCTTCGTCATCGGCCGAGACGGTACGGTCATAGCGCTCGGGATCGACGGTTTCGTCGCGGTGATGATGCTTGGCGACCTTCACGCCAAGGCCGCCGTGCGGCGGGATGCCGTAATGCATGCCGTGGCGGCTTTCGGTGAGGAACACCGGGAAGCGGCCGGGTGCAAACAGCGCTCCGTCCGTCGGTGTGAACCATGCCGTCACCTCGCGCGTCACCCGCAGCGGCAATCCGGCGACCAGCGTCGACGTCCACGGCCCCGCCGCGATGATGGCCTGTTGCGCCGTCACGACGACGCGATCGGTCGTGACCCGCACGCCGCTGCCGTCGGGCTCGACCGACCGCACCGTCTCGCCGGCGCGGATCTCGGCGCCGGCGGCGATAGCCTGCGAGGCGAAGGCGGCGATCGCAGGCTCGACCTCGACAAATCCGCCGTCCGGCTGCACCACGCCGACGACGTCGCGCGGCAGCCGGAAGGCCGGAAACCGCGCCATCAGTGCGCCGGCGTCGAGCACTTCGTGGCGCAGGCCGTGACGTTGCGCGGAAGCAAGCGTGCCGCGCACCAGAACGCCGTCGGGCGGTCCGATCTCCGCGATGCCGGTGACGTGCAGCAGCGGCCGCCCGGCGGCGGCTTCCAGTTCGCGCCAGAGCTCGTAGGCCCGGCGCACCAGCGGCACATACGACGGGTGCTCGAAATAGCCGAGGCGGATGACGCGGGTGAGGCCATGTGAGGAGCCGCGGTCATGCCCCGGCCCGTAGCGGTCGATCCCCAGCACCCGCGCCCCGGCGGCGGCGAGGCGATAGAGTGCGGCGCATCCAGTCGCTCCGAGCCCGCAGACGATGACGTCGAAGTCGGCCATCAGGTTGTTGCCATAGGTCAACGCCATCCGCCGCCGGTTGCGGCATTTGCGGCCTACGCTTGCTTTACGAGGAACGCCTTGCGCCTCGCAACCCTGCAAACGGCACTGCGTCCTTCGTTGTGCCGTGGCCGCTCTTGGCCTCGTCCGCGATCCCGCGTACTTTCACCACATTCGCTGCGCAGACCGGAGGTGTCCCGCCGCGGCGTCATGATGCCAGAGCGCGCGCGAACGCCGCCGAGACCGCCGACCGATGTCGCTCAGGTTCGAGCTTGCCTATTTGTTCCGTTACGCGCCCTGGGACCGGTGGCAGGGCAAGCCGCTTGGCCGGTTGAAGGAACTGCTGGAAGGGCCGCAGGCGCCGCGGCCCGGCCGCGCGCTCGACCTCGGTTGCGGCATGGGGCGCGGCTCGATCTACCTCGCACAGCTCGGCTGGCAGGTCACCGGCATCGATGCGGTCGAGCGCGCGCTGAAGGTGGCGCGAGCGCGCGCCGAACGGGCTGGCGCCACGCCTGAATTCGTGCACGGCGATATTACTCAGCTCGAGCGCGCCGGCATCCGCGGCCCGTTTGATCTGTTCCTCGATCTCGGCTGCTTCCATATCCTGTTGGACGGCGAGCGCCGCCGCTATGGCGAGAGCATCGCGCGCGTTGCGGCACCCGATGCGGAACTGACCCTGTTCGCCTTCGGCCCCAACAAGCTGCTGATCGGACCGCGCGGCGCCGAGCGTGCCGACATCGAGCGTTGCCTCGCGCCGTACTGGAGCATCACCTGGAGCGCGACCGACAGCGAAATGCCTTACCGGATTCCGCGCGGCGCCACCGCGACCTGGTACCGGCTGCGGCGCACGGCGGCGATGCCGCAAGCCTAGCGCTTCCCCGGCGGCCGGCGTGGTCGTCGCCGAGCCACGCCCGCAGTTCGGCGTGCGCCGCGGTGCTGGCCCCGCCGGCGGCCTGAGCCTATTCCGGGTTCAGCCCGATCTCGTGAACGAGCTTGCCCCAGGCGGCGTGCTGCGCGTCGACGTAGTCGCGCACCTCCTGTGGCGTACCGGCGCCGCGGGTGACGAAGCCCGCGTTCTGCAGTCGCTCGATCACCTTCGCATCTGCCAGGATCGTATTCATCTCCCGGTTGACGCGCTCGACGATGGCCGCCGGCATGCCGGTCGGGGCCGTCAAAATCCACCACCCGGCGAAATCGAATCCCGGAAATGTCTCGGCGACCGCCGGCACGTCCGGATGGGCGGCCTGCCGGCGGGCCGAGGTCACGGCCAGCGGGCGCAGCGCGCCGCTCGCGATGTGGCCCCTGGCGGTCGGCACCGCGATGATCAGCAACTGCACGCGGCCCGCGATGGCGTCCTGGATGCCCTGCGTCATGTGTGTGTAGGGGACGTAGGAGATGTTCGTGCCGGCAAGTTTGTTGAGCCAGGCCGCGATCATGCCGGAGAAGCGCCGCGAACCGTCGGTGGCGATCTGCAGCTTGTCGGGATTGGCTTTCGCGTAGGCGAACAGCTCCGGCAGGTTCGTCGCCGGCACGCTCGGATGCGCCAGCACCATGAAGGCGACCTCCGCGATCCGGGAGATCATGGTGAAGTCCTTCATCGGATCGTAAGGCAGCGACTTGAAGGTGTAGGGATCGGTGACCAGCGCCGCTGCGCTCGCGAAGAAGAAGGTGTAGCCGTCGGGCGTCGCGCGCGCCGCCGCTTGCGTGCCGACGACATTGCCGCCGCCGGGGCGGTTCTCGAACACGATCGGCTGCCCGACGCGGGCGGAGAGCTGGTCGGCCACGGTGCGGCCGATCAGGTCGGTGCCGCCGCCGGCAGCTTGCGAGCTGATGAACTTGATCGGGCGATCGGGCCAGGTCTGGGCGTTGGCAGCGCACAACGAACCCAGGATGAGCGCGGGCAGCACGAGGCGGCGAGTCAGCCTTGGGGTCATGAGGCGTTTTCCTTGCCGCCCACGCGGCGGTATCCAAACAACCGGGAGCAACTGTCCCTATTCGATCACCTCGTCGGCCTGCGCCTGCAAAGTGAGCGGCACGTTCAACCCAAGCGCCTTGGCGGTCTTGAGGTTGATCACCAACTCGAATTTGTTGGGCGCCTGGACCGGCAGATCGGCTGGCTTCTCACCCCGGAGGATTCGATCAACATAGGTGGCCGCCTGTCTGAAACCGTCGGCGAAGTCGAGGCCGTACGAGATGAGGCCGCCGTCGGCTGGGAAAATTCGGAACGGATATACCGCGGGCAGCCGGTGGCGCGCGGCGAGATCGATGATCAATGCGCGATGGACCGTGGTCAGGCTATCCGGAAACACGATCAGTCCGCAGCCCGGATGTTGTGCCGCCGCCGCTATGATAGCGGCCTCTATCTCGGCAGGATTGAACACAGATGCCGTCTTGACGTTAACGGCCGCGGTCCGGCCGACCCCTTCGATAAATTCGGCGAACCGTCCGGCGGTCGGATTGCCAGGGTGGGAGATGAGAACGGCGCGCGTTACGCGCGGGTCCATTTCCTTGAGCAATTCCAGCCATTTTCCTCCGATCGTGAATTCGAAATTGGTAAATCCGGTGGTGTATCCTCCCGGTCGCGCAAGGCTTTCGATCACTCCCGTGCGCACCGGATCAGCCACAAAGACAAAGACGACCGGCACCGTCTTGCTGTGATGACGCACGGCTGCCACGCCTGGAGAACCGAGCGCTACGACCACCTCCGGACCCAGGCCAATGAGCCGACCCGCATCCTCGGTCATCCGCTGATAGTCGCCGCCGCTAATACGAACGTCGAGGTCGATGTCGTGCTCTTCGACCCAACCCAATGTGCCGAGCTTCTCCAGAAACGCCCGCGACAGCGGCTTCATTTCTGCATCCGTGAACCCAGCAACGATGCCGATACGACGCACCCGATTGCGTGGCTGCTGCGCTCGCACGCCGAGCGGCGCTAAGACGGTCGTGCCGCCGAGAAGCGTGATGAAGTCGCGGCGCTTCATACATCCAATCCCAGGACCTGAAGAACGCATCGCAAACGGGAAACACTATAGCAGTCTGAAAAGGCGCGCGTGGCTTATTTAGCCGGGTCAATTGACGCAATGGGCATTTGTTACAGATTTGCCGGACGTCACCGCGCGCTCGCGCCCTGCCCGGCCAAGTGCTCCGCCAGCCGGTCGAAGGTGCTGTTCCAGCCTTCGTCGTGCCCGTCGCGCTCGCCGTCGGACTGGAACGGCGTCTGAGTGAGCGTCATGCGGGTTCGTCCGCCGACGTCGGCGAAGGCCACCGTTACCAGCGTCTCCAGGCCATCAGCCGGCGAAATTACTTCACGAGCGAAACGGCGGGATGGGCCATTCGTATCCGCTCGGCCAATTCACTCGATGATCTCGTCGGCCCGCGCCGATAGTCCGGGTGGGACTTCAAGTCCGAGCGTCTTGGCGGTCTTCAGGTTGATCACAAACTCGAACCTTGTCGCCAGATCGACCGGCAGGTCTGCTGGCTTTTCGCCCTTGAGGACACGTCCCGCGTAGACACCTGTCCGGCGATACACATCCAGAATATCGTTGCCATAGCTCATCAGTCCTCCTTCTGCGACGTATTCGCGGTTGGAGTAGATGGCGGGGATGGCGTCACGCGCCGCCAGCGCGACGATTTGCTGACGCCGAGCGGTAAAGAATGGATCGCCGCCAGCAAGCAGCGCTCCGGCGCGCCGTTGCCGCAGAGTGGCAAATGCGGTCTCGATCTCGGCCGGGGTACTGACGTTGAGAACAAGCAGTTGCCGACCGAGCGTGCGCGCCGCCTGCTGTGCACTGCTGATCCATTGCGCGGATTCCGGATTTCTCGGGTTCACCAGCAGGGCGATGACTGCAGCACCTGGTACGAGCTCATGAAGCAACCCGAGCGCCTTGCCGCTGATCTCGACAGCGAAAAAGCTCGCCCCGGTAATGTTGCCGCCAGGACGATTTAAGCTGGCGACGATGCCCTCGCGGACCGGGTCGCCACCGAACGCGAACACGATTGGAATCGTGGTGGTCGCTGCCTTGGCGGCCAAGACCGCAGCTGCCGCCTCCGCTCGCGGCGATCACCGCGACCTTGCGGTTGACCAGATCGGCCGCAAGCGCCGGCAAGCGGTCGTGCTGGTTTTCTGCGAAACGATATTCGATCGCGACGTTGCGGCCTTCGGTGTAACCGGCTTCGCTCAAGCCGCGGCGGAATGCCCCTCTCAGATTAGGCCGTTCGTCTTGCCCCAGGCTGGTCAGAAATCCGACGACCGGCATCGCGGGCTGCTGCGCGCGCGCAATGAGCGGCCACGCTGCCGCGCCGCCCAGCAGAGAAAAAATTTCGCGCCGCTTCATGTCTCGCCCATATGCTCAAGTGAACATTCTACCGACAAAGCCCCGTGGGCGGAAAGGGTTGCAATTGAATTAGGGTGTGTTGAGGCGAGCGCTCAATGTCGCAGTAACGCCGCTCGCGAAGGACGCCGCAATTGTCGGCGAAACTCGCTATTCGATCACCTCGTCGGCGCGGGCGAGCAGCGTTGGCGGTACTGTCAGCCCGAGCGCCTTGGCGGTCTTTAGATTGATGATGAGATCGAACTTGGTCGGAGCCTGTACCGGCAGATCGGCTGGCTTTGTGCCACGGAGAATACGATCCGCATAACGGGCTGCGCCCCGGTATTGGTCGACTTGATCCGGACCGTAGGAAGCCAGCGCGCCGTCAATCGCTTGGAAGCGGAACGGGAAGACAGTCGGCAAGCGGTTGCTGATCGCCAACCTGAATATCAAAGCGCGGTGAATTGTGGCGATAAGTTCCGGCACCGCGAGAATGCCTCCATTCGGTTCACGGGCCAGCGATGCGATGGCGCGCTCGATCTCCTCGGCGTTGCGGACCTCGGCGGCGATAGGCGTCACCGAGAAAGAAGGCGCGACGCTTTCGAGTTGGCGGAAGAAGCTTCTAGTAAAGACGATGTCCGGATTGCCGATCAGCGCGACGCGCGAGGTGTTTGGTGCCAGTTCCTTGAGCAATTCAAGCCATTTCCCGACGATCGCATATTCGACGGCCGTGAACCCGGTGACATTGCCGCCAGGTTTCGCGAGGCTTGGAACCAATCCGCTGGCCACCGGATCGGCGACGTTCGCGAATACAACCGGAATCGTCGTGGTGATGCGCTTGAGCGCCTGCACGCCGGGCGTGAGGCCGGTGAGGATCAGGTCTGGCGCGGATGCGACAAGCTCGGCGGAATAACGCTCGACGAGTTCCGGCTTGCCTTGGGGCCAGCGATACTCAAACCGGACGTTGCGGCCTTCCCGCCAACCGAGCTGCTCGAGACCGTGCCGAAACGCTCCGAGGCGAGCTTGCGTCTCCGTATCGCCCTCGGCGCCGGGCGGCATGATCCCGATCCGGCGCACGCGTTCGCTGGGCTGTGCGCGCGCCATCACCGGCCAAGCAGCCGCCATGCCGCCGAATAGCGTGATGATCTCGCGACGCTTGAGTTGCGGAGCCGCCATCCGATACCTCGCGAGCCTCGATAGGGAAGCAAGGATATCGGATTGGCGAAAGCCAGTCAGCGGGTTGTCGGCCGGAATTCCACCGGCCGACGAGCCAACGTCGCGCTATCGCTCTGCGCCAAGTGCTCTGCCAGCCGGTCGAAGGTGCTGTTCCAGCCTTCGTCGTGCCCGTCGCGCTCGCCGTCGGACTGGAACGGCGTCTGGGTGAGCGTCATGCGGGTTCGTCCGCCGATGTCGGCGAATGTCACCGTCACCAGCGTCTCCAGGCCGCGCTCGCCTTCCTCCTCCCAGGTGAAGGTGAAGACCAGCCGCTCCGGCGGGGTCACCTCGCGGAAGACGCCGCCGTGCCAGAGGTCGCCGGTTTCGGTGGAGTGCAGGCAGTGCCGCCAAGCGCCGCCGACCCGTACGTCCATCTTGATCAGCCGTGCCGGGTGATGACGCGGTCCCCACCATTGCGCCGCGTGGCGGGGATCGGTCCAGGCCTCGTAAACCAGTTCGCGCGGGGCATCGAACTCGCGGGTGATGACGAGTTCGCGCTGCGCCGGCCCGGTCTTCGAACGTGTCTCTACCGCCATGCCGCGTCTCCTCTGCGGGCGAACCGGCTTGCCAAGGAGCAAGTCCGGTTTTCGTCGAGATACTCTCTCCGCTCGTCCCCGCGGAAGCGGGGACCCAGAATCACAAGCACCGGACGCTCGGCCCTGGGTTCCCGTTTGCGCGGGAACGAGCGGGGATAAAGCTTCGCGTCGAACACATCAGCGTTCGGCCACTGCTTTCAGATTGTTCAGGCCGTCCTCGAAATCCTTGCCGATCATCTTGTCGAAGCTCATGAAGACCTGCATGATTTTTGACATGAACGGCGCCGGCCCGAACATGCCCCAGGTCACGCGGGTCATGTCGCCGTGCGGCACCATCGTGAACTCAGCGGTGTTGTGGCCCTCGAACGGCTTGATGAAATCCAGCTTGATGACGATCCTGGACGGCGGCGAGGTATCGACGATTTCCATCCGTCCCTTGCCGACGTTCTTGTTGCCGTCCCACTCATAGACCGCGCCCTTGCCGCTGGCGGCGCCGCTGAAGGTGCGCTGCATGTCCGGGTCGCGCTTCTCGTAGGGCGACCAGGCGCCCCATCCGTGCAGATCGTTGATCAGCGCGAAGAGGCGCTCGGGCGACGCCTTGATGTCGCGCGTGCGCTGGACGCGGAACGAATCCGGTTTGGTGGCCGCATAGGCCAGGACTCCGGCGACCACGACCAGCAGAACGACGACGACGATGCCGAGGACCTCGAGCATCGAAAGGTCCATGCGACTACCGTGCCTAGACCGCGACCAGGGTCTTGAAGCCACCATAGATCATGCGCCGGGCATCGAACGGCATCTCCTGTCCTTTCATCATCTTCGCCAGGCGCTCGTCCTTCATAACCTTGCTCATCACGCGGTCGCGATGGGCGCGCGACTTGTAGACGATGTACGAGAACAGCACGGTTTCGTTCGGCTTGAGTTTCACGCTGCGCGGAAACGACGTTGACTTTCCGACCTTGACATCGTCTGCGACGGTTTCGCGGAACTCCAGTGCGCCATACTCGCGCCAGATCTTGCCGGCTTTCTTTGCCAAAATGCGATAGTCGTTCAGCCGCTTCTTCGGCACCGGCACGATAAATCCATCGACATACGCCATGTGAACCTCCGTTGTAGGGATGGTGCGGTGCGGCCGGGCGCGGCCCGGCCGCATCATGTCAGCCGCGTTGCGCCTTGGCCAGATAATCGGTGAACTGATCGAGCGTTCCGCCCCAGCCCTGACGCATGCTGTCGTGGCCAGCGTCGAACGTATTGCGCTCTTCGTCCGTGGCGTTGTACGGCGACCACCGGATCGTGACCTTGGTCTTGCGCCCCGGCTGGTCTTCGAACGTGAAGATGGAGAGCATCTCGAGCGGCCACGCCACGTGCATGGGGTGGCGGGTTGTGCCGCCGGCTTCGTCCGAGAACGAGTTGATAAACACCATGCGTTCCGTTGGGACGATCTCGCGAAACACGAACTTGCCCCACACGGCCGAGCCGTCCGGCGCCTTCATGCCGTAGTGGTAGATGCCGCCGACCCGCAGGTCCATCTTGGAGGCGATGACGGTGAAGCCCTTCGGGCCCCACCACTCCTTCATGCGCTCGGCCTCGGTGAATGCCTTCCACACCAGGTCGCGCGGTGCGTCGAACACCCGCGAGATCACGAAGTCGGGGCGTGCGGCGGCTTGCTTGGCGGGGCTTGCGGCCGTCATGGGTTCTTCGGCCCCGCGACCACCATCCAGCCGATGCCAAACTTGTCGGCCAGCATGCCGAATCGCTCGGCAAAGAACGTCTCGATCAGCGGCTGCTGAACCTTGCCGCCGTCGGACAGCGCCTTGAACATCCGCTCGCCTTCGGCCGCGTTCTTGGCGTCGAGCGAGAGAGCGAAGCCCTTGAACTCCGCTTTGTCGCCCTCGCAGCCGTCCGACATCATCACCGGCGCGTCGTTGATCCTGACGCAGGCGTGCATGACCCGGTTCTCGGTACCCGGGGGCGGTTTGTAGCCTTCCTGGGGCGGCGCATCCTTGAAGCGCATCATCATGCCGACTTCGGCGCCAAGGTGCTTCTTGTAAAATTCGATCGCCTCTTCGCAGCGGCCGTCGAGAAACAGATACGGTGTCACAGCCATGGCATGGTCCTTTCAAGTTTGAGGATCGGTGACGTGGAAGTGAATGGCCGGTATTTTCAGCCGGCGTATGCCTGCTGCAAGGCCGGGATGTCGATTTTGCGCATCTGCAGCATCGCTTTCATGACACGCCCGGCCTTTTGCTTGTCGCTGTCCATCAGCATTGCGATCAGAGCGTTTGGAACTACCTGCCAGGACAGGCCGAACTTGTCCTTCAGCCAGCCGCATGGTCCTTCCGAGCCGCCCTCCGAGAGCCGGCTCCAGAAATGGTCGACCTCGTCCTGCGTCTCGCAGTGAATCTGGAACGAGATCGCCTCGTCGAATTTGAATTGCGGGCCGCCGTTGAGGGCGACGAACCGCAATCCTTCCAGTTCGAAATCGACGGTCATCACGCTGCCCGGCTGCTTGCCGTGGATCTCCGTCCCCTCGTTGCCGTAACGGCTGATCTTGCCGAGCTTGGAATTCTTGAAGATCGACACGTAGTGGTTGGCCGCCGCCTCGGCTTCGGTGTCGAACCACAGGCAAGGCATGATCTTCGACGAAGTGATCGGCATGTTGGTCTCCTACAAAGGGAAGCGGCGGATCAGTCGGTTCGCTCGACCAGGGATTTGGCCAGATAATCGGCGAGCCGCGACATCGTCTGCACCGCGCCCTCGTCGGCGCCGTACTCCCTGATCACGCGGTCGCGGGCGGCGGCCGACGGGAACAGCGCCCGCATGGTGAGCCGGGTCTTGCCGCCGAGGTCCTCGAACGTCACCGTGGTGTGGAATTGCACCGGCTCGACATCGTCGTCGCCGCCGTGATGGTAGACGATCCGTTCGGGCCTGCACGATCTCGTCGAAGGTGATGCGGTTGTGGTAGTCGCGGCCGTCGGGCCCGTGCATGACGAAGCGCCAGACGCCGCCGGGCCGCAGTCGATACGCGCTGGTCGTAGTGGTGAAGCCGTTCGGCCCCCACCATTGCGCCAGGTGCGTCGGGTCGGTCCAGGCGGTCCAGACCAGCTCGCGCGGCGCATCGAACGACGCGCGTCGACGACCATCGCGCGATCGGGTCCTGCTCGAGGTCGAGCTAGCTACTTCCGTGCTTGCGGCCACGCTTGCTGCTCCTTCGCTTGCAGCTCCTGCAGGTAGTCGTCGAGGCGGTCGAAGCCGCTCCTCCCAGAGCCGGCGATAATCCTCGAGCCAGTCGTCGACGCCCTTGAGCGCGTTGACCTCGATCCGGCACGGCCGCCACTGCGCCTCGCGGCCGCGCGTGATCAGGCCGGCGCGCTCCAGCACCTTGAGGTGCTTCGAGATCGCCGGGAGGCTCATCTCGAACGGCTCGGCCAGCTCGGAGACCGACGCCTCGCCGAGGGCGAGCCGCGCCAGGATGGCGCGGCGCGTCGGATCGGCGAGCGCGGCAAAGGTCGTGCTGAGGCGGTCGGTGGACATATTCAACCAGTGGTTAATTAACCTGTCGGTTTATTACGCGAGGCGTGCCGATCAAGTCAAGCGCACCCGGGCGGCGCGCGGTTCCACGGTTCCACGAAGCGCCGGGAAGTGCCGGGAGCAAAGCTTCTGCGTACCGAAGTGCGCCGCAGAAGTTTGGGAAGAGGACCGAAGAATGCCGAAGAAGGCGTCGGCGCTACTGACGCAGCGGAACCTCGGAGCGCTGCGGATTATCCTGGCGGAAATAGACGTCGACCTTCATGCCGACGGCCAGCGGCCCCGGTTCCGTCAGCGAAACAAGGACTTCGACGACATCGACGTCCGTGACATTGCGCTGGCCGCGCGAATTGCGGCCCTGTTCGACCAGCGGCGCAATGAACGAAACCGTCCCGGCGAATTCGCGCCCGCGGAACGCCGCAGGCCGCACCATCACCTGTTGTCCAATCTTGATTTCTCCGAAATCTCGTTCGTCCAGTTCGGCGCGCACGCGCAAACCCGAAATATCGCCGAGCACGATCAGCGGCTGCGATCCCGACGGCGAAGCCAGTTCGCCGGGTTTGGCGTTCATCTGCAGAATGGTGCCGTCGATCGGCGCGCGGATCGTCATCTTCTCAAGCGCTGCCTCGGCGGCCAGCAGCTCGTTGCGCGCGATATTCAACTGGCCCTCCGCCTGGGTCGGGAACGGCGTGGCGTTGTCGTTCTCGACGCGCCGCAGTTCGGCCTTGAGTGTCTTGAGCCGGTCCTGCGCGCGCGTCAGCGCGGCGCGGGCGGAGTTAACATCGGCGTCGGAGCCGCGGCCCGCACGCCGCTCGATGGCAAGGCGATCGATCGCAGCGCGAGCGTCGATGACCGCTTTCTCGCCGTCGAACACCGCATCCTCGGCCCGCCGCCGCGTCGCGGCAGCCCGCGACGGGTTTTCGTCAGCGCGTACGCGTCGCCTTAGCGCGATCTGCGTCTCTGTTGTCGCCATCCGGAACTGAGCCTCGGTCTCCACCAGGCGAATCAGCGGTTCGCCGGCGAATACCTTGTCATTGGCCTTGACCAGCACTTCGCTCACAATCCCGATCACCTGCGTGGAGATCTTGATCTCGCCCGAACTCGGCTCGATCCGGCCGGGCGCCACGGCCTGCCAGCGCTTATCGTCCGCGGCCTGCTCGGCCTTTGCCGGGCGCGACACCTCTTGCGCAAGCGCGGCGGAGACCGGCGGCAGAAGGTTGACGGTAGCGGCCAGCGACAGCGCGGCCAGCAATGCGGACTTACGGTTTGGCGTGACCATGGCCTGGAACAGCTCCCATCGCTCTTTGCACTGATCTTTGCGAGTCCGGGCTCTTCGCCGACAATGCGTCCGTCTTCGATGTGAATGACGCGACTGGCGAATGGCAATATACGCGGGTCGTGTGTCACGACCAACACCCCGTGCGTCGAAGTCCTTGGCGATGTCCGATAACACCGTCATGATCGCCCGCCCGTTTTCGCTGTCGAGGGCGGCGGTCGGTTCGTCGGCCAGGATGACCGAAGGGTTTCCGACAATCGCGCGCGCGATCGCGACGCGCTGCTGCTCGCCGCCGCTGAGTTCGCGGGGATAGGACTTGAGCTTGTGGGAAAGACCGACGCGGGCCAGTGCATTCCTGGCTTTCTCGGCAGCCTTCGACGAGTGCTCACCGCGAACGTCCAGCGCGAGCCGGACATTGTCGGTCGCAGTCAGCGTGGGAAACAGATGATAGGACTGAAATACGAAACCCACATGATTGCGCCGTAGCTTGGCCAGATCCTCCGGTCCGGCGCCGGCGGTGGAATGACCTCGGACCCGGACAGTGCCGCTGGTCGGCGTGAGCATGCATCCGAGAATGCAGAGCAGAGTGGTCTTGCCGCTGCCGGAGGGCCCCATGAGCAAGGTCATCTGGCCGCCCGTCAGCAGCAGGTTGACGCCCTTGAGGGCCTGCACCGCCCCCGCACCGCTGCCGAGTTGTTTGACGACATCGACGGCCTCGAGCAGCGCCTCGCTCATCGGGCGAACACCACGGCGGGGTCAATTCGCATGACTTGCACGATTGCGGCGATCGCTGACGCGATGCACATGACCACCGTGAGCACGAAGAGTCCGAGCGTGAGGCCAGGCGTCATCATGATGGGCAGGGCCGATTCCGCCGTCAGCCTGACGATTAGCGCGCCGATGCCGGCAGCGAGGGAGAATCCAATCACCGCGCTCAGAACCGCCTGCCAGATGATCACCTTGTAGATGTAGCTACCCGACGAACCGATTGCGCGCAGTGTGGCAAACTCGCTCAGGTGATCTTTGGTGCTGGAATATAACGTCTGGGCGACAATCACCGTGCCGACGATGACGCCGAGAAGGGCGCCCGCGAACAACGCCGCGCCGGCTCCGGTGTCGAACAGCCAGAACGAACGGCTGCGGTCGCGAAACTCGGCCGGCGTCAAAATCTCGACATCGGTGAGTTCGGCCCTCAGGCCGCGTGCGGACTGCGGTGACGTTCGCTCCCGGCGCGACCCGGATCAGGAAATACGTAGCCTTGTTCGGGGCGACTCCGACATAGGTCCGCGCCCGGTCGATGGTCGTGAACACATAGGGTGTGGTGGTGAAGGAGCGGATGCCCTTCGTCACCGCAGCGACCTCGACCTTCTGGCTGCGGATTTCCGCAGTGGCGCCGAGCCCGGTAATTCCGAGGCGGTCGAAATAGGTTTCGTCGACGGCAACTGAATGTGGGACGTTTAGCGATTCGACGCTGCCCGCGATCAGGTTCCACGGCGGCAAGCCGTTGCCGCGCAGGTCCGAGCCCACCAGGAACACCGGAGTCGATCCGCCGGCCGGGATGCGCCATTCGGCAAAGCCGATGACGACCGGGGTCGCGTCGGCGACGCCGTTCACGGTCAACGCGCGGAAACGCTGGCGCTCGTCGAGCAGGGAGGGATCCTCGAAGCACTTCGTACCCTGCGGCATGACCCAGAGATCCGCCGAGGCATGCTCGATCATCGTCGTGACCATGTGACCGAAACCGAGATAAAGACCCATCTGTACGGTCACGAGCACGATCGAGAACACGATGCCGATGATCGTGGCGATCAATCGGAGGCGGTCATGAAACAGGTTCCGCGAAGCGAGTTGGAAGATCAATGACATGGGCTATGGGACAATCCGGATCTAATTCCGCCGAATGGATTGATGCCGGTCTCCTGAACCTATCAATCGTACGCCGAAGGGGGCGCTCCGAACCGCGACGGTCGTCCCCCAGCTTAGCAGCAGGGTGACGCTGAACACGATCATGGCCTTGACAATGGCGAACAACGGAAGGTCCAGCAGGGCATACTGCATCCAGACGACAAATACATAGTGCACCAAATACATGCCATAGGCGCTCTCGGAAAGGCCGTCGTAGACCGCCGACCGGTGCTGGCCGAAACGCAGAAACACCGCCACGAAGAAGAAGCAGCCGCTCGCGCAGGCCACGACGAAGCTCACGTTGGCGGCGAGCTGCAGCACGATGGGCGCCTTGTCGCCGTCATCGAACGTCAGCGACGTGAAGCCCATCCAGACCAGCAAAGAGGCCAGCGCCGCCGCGAGCCAGATTCCCCAGCGCTCACCCAGGCCGCCCTCGGTCGAGAGCAGGCCGCGGTCGAGGCCGTAAGCGCCGATGCCGACGCCGGCCAGGAAATAGACCAGGTAATGCAGCGGCCGGCTCATTTGGAAATCGAAGGCGCCGAAATGGGTCCATTTCCACGGCGAAAAGATCAGCGCCAGCGGGATGTAAGCGACGGCCGACACCGCCACCAGTCCAAAAAAATATCGCAGCGGATAGGTCCTGGCCGACGCCGACAGCCCGGCGAGGAGGAGGCCGGTTTGGGGGGCGAGTTTGAATAATGCCGGCGGCCAGCAGATCAAACAGCAGCAGCTGCCACAGAAACCACAGCGGCCCGCTCGGCCAGAACGGCAGCGCCCACCATGCCTGCCAATAGGCCGCCACGCCCGGATCGGTCGCCGACACACGGTACGTCGGGTAATAGGCGACCGGCATCACCAGCAGCACCACCACCATCAGCGGCAGCCCGATCCGCAGCAATCGGTCGGCCAGGAACTTGCCGCTGCCCTTCCGGATCAGGCTCGGCCAGACGAACAGGCCCGACAGGAAGAACATGAACGACATCAGGTAGACGTCTTGCCAGGCGCAGAACAGGTCGAAACCCATCCAGCGCCGGCTGTCGATGATCGGAAATGCCTGCCATTCGAACGGCGGAACGCTGAAAGCGAAGGGCTTCGCGGGCAGAAAATCGAGATAGGCCAGGACGGAATGAAACGCCAATACGATGAGGATCACCACCGCCCGCAGATTACTGAGTGCCAGGCTCGACTTTGACATCCTCAAGCTACCCGCTGTGGTCAGTCATCTCGGATCGACGTTCTAAGGCGTATCAAAGATGCATGACAGCCGGGGGCCGGCCCACTTGGGGACGGCGCGACCGCCAGAGGGGAATATGCTGGCCGGCGAAATATCTTGATACTCCCGAATCGGCTCGAAAACACCGAACAGGATCGGAACCTGCGATGGGATGACGCATCAACGCGTTACGCGCGGGAGGGGCGCCGGCGTTTCGGTGGCAACGCGCAGGCGGCCAATCCTCCCAGAAATGGCCATATTGTGGAGTGATGACGGGGTCAATTCCTTGTCAACGGCTTTTCAACGGGGATTTCGGGATCAGATGAACCGGATAGCAATCGCTCTATTTGGCTTTGCGGCCCTCGCCATCTCAGGTCTTCCGGCTGGCGCCGCGGAGCCTACGGCCGCAGGGTTGTGGCAGAAGGTCGAAGAGGGGAAGTCGGTGGGTTGGTTCGTCTTCGCCGAACGCGACGGCGTGTACGAAGGGGCGATCGCCAAGATCTTCCCGCGGCCGGGCGAGGAGGCGAGCCCGCGCTGCACCAAGTGCCAGGACGATCGCAGAAACATGCCGATCCTCGGCATGCCGCTCGTCCGCGACATGAAGCGCACCGGCCTGCGCTACGAAGGCGGCAACATCGTCGATCCGCGCGACGGCAAGATCTACAACGCCCTCATGTCGGTGAGCCGGGATGGGCAGAAGCTGACGCTGCGCGGCTACCTCGGAATTCCGCTGCTCGGCATGGACGAAATCTGGGAGCGGCTGCCCGACAGCGCGATCGCCCAGCTCGACCGGTCGGTGGTCGCCAAGTATCTGCCGGCGCATGCCCCGGCGGCATCGGCCAAGCCCAAGGCCAAGGCGGCGGCTCCGGTCCGCTAGCGGCCGGGCCCGTCTGGGCTCCATCGTTCGACGTGTGATCCGCCTTCCGCCTGATGACGGGAGGCGGTTGCTTTTTGTGCAGATACCTGCGGAGCGACGCGGTGCCCCGCGGCCGCAGACGCGTGTAACCGCAGCGTAAACAGGTCTATCGCACAATGCCCGGGCAGTGCGCCGCCGGCATGACTGCCTCGGCAACCGTCCTCTACCTCCGGTGTCTCTCAGGTTGTAAGAATTACAAAAAAGAAGCCTGCGATACGGAGGAAACCATCCATGCGCCGCACGTCGGCCTGTTCCTTCATTGCAACCGTCGCCGTCGTCTCGCTGCATGCCGCGGCCGCACAGCCCGCCGGGGACAACCTGACGGACACCCAGCGAACCGGACGGCAAATCTTCGCGCAGTCGTGCGGCGTCTGTCACCTGCCGCCGGCGATCAACGCGCGGACCTTCGGGCCGGTGCTGTCGCAAGGACGCGCGTCGCGGCAACGACGAGGTTATCCGTGGGGTCATTAGCGAAGGCACGCCGCGCATGCCGGGCTTCAAGTACTACCTGGAACGCGCCGCAGATCGACGCGATCATTGCGTACATCAAAACCGTACCCGAACCGGCACCTCCCGCTCCGGCGACGCGTTGAGCGATCAATCCCGAGGAGACAACGTCATGAGTGCACGACCCCGTCGATCGGCGAGGCATAGCGCCATCCTCGCGTCGTCTTTCGTCCTGTGCGGCGCCGCGCTCTCGCCGGCAGCCGCCGCCGACGTGATCCTGAGCGGCACGATCGCGTCGGCGTCGGGCGAGAAGCTCGGCGGCGTGACGGTCTCCGGCCAGGCTGCGACGGCATCGACCATCACCACCAGCGTCTACACCGACGAGCAGGGCAACTACTATTTCCCGCCGATGCCGGCCGGCAAGTACAACGTCTGGGCGCAGGCGCTCGGCTTCGAGACGACCAAGGGCGAGGTCGATCTCTCGCGCCGCGCGGCGCGCCGATCTCGCGCTCAAGCCGATCGACCGATCCCGAGCGGCGCTCCGCCAGCTGCCGGGCGAGATGCTGATGGCGGCGCTGCCGGAGGACGACCGCCGAGGACGCGCGACATCAAGCGGATCTTCACGCAACAACTGCACCGGCTGCCACACGCCGAGCTACGTGCTGCAGTTCCGGTTCGACGAGGACGGCTGGAACAAGATCATCGACCTGATGAAGGTCGTCCCGAACAACGGGGTCTATCCTGCCAATCCGCAAGCCCAACGCGATCATCGATCTCAATCAGAAGGAGCTTGCGGCCTATCTCGCGCGCGCGCGCGGACCGGGCGAAAGCTCGCTGAAGGTCAAGTCGCGCCGCGGCCGTACCGGCGAAGCCGCGCGCGTGGTGTGGAAGCTCTATGACCTGCCGATCAATCCGGACGTCGGCATCGGCACCAGCTATCAGACCAACGACGGCACCGACTGGGCGCTCGGCACGACGTCCAAGCTCGGCCTCATCACCCATGACGGCGGCATGGATTTCGACGGCAATCTCTGGTTCACCGTCGAACGCGCCCAACCGTCACGTCACGGTCGGCCGGGTCGACGCCAAGACCGGCGAGGTCAAGTTCCTGAAGGTGAACCGCAACGACGGCCTGCGCCGCCAACGCGCACGGTCTGGCGCGCGATCAGCAGGGCAACTTCTGGTTCGACGTCAATCCGGGCCGCCGCAGCCTCGGCAAGCTCGATCCGAAGACCGAGAAGATCACCGTCTACCAGACGCCGCAGAACATGTCGCCGCTCGGCGGCGCCGTGACGCTCGACGTCGACGGCAAGGGCAAGGTGTGGGCCTCGGCGCCGGACGGCGTCCTGCGCTTCGATCCGGAGACCGAGCGGTTCACCGACTTCAAGTCCAAGACCTTCAAGACCGCGCGCGGCACCGGCCATCACCTATGGCGCCGCCGGCGACCGCGACGGCAACGGCTGGTGGACGCAGATGGCGTTCGACATCGTCGGCAAGGCCGACATCGACGACCGGCCAGACGATCGAGGTCAAGCTGCCGGGGTCAAGGCGGAGCTCGACCGCGCTGACGCCGGAAGCCAGCGCGCGTTCTACGAGAAGTGTCGACGACCTCGTCGATCGGCAACGCCGCTGCCGTGGCAGCAGGGTCCGCGCCGCATGGGCACCGACAAGAATGCCGACGTGCTCTGGGTCGGCAATTCCTGGGGCGCGCAGCCTCGACGCGCATCGACACCAGGACGCTCGAAACCACGCATCGTGCCGTTCCCCGACCCGAGCTCGATGCAGCCCTATCACCTCGCGATCGACAAGAACCACAATGTGTGGGGCAACCTCTGGACCAACGACCAGATCATCAAATACGACCCGGCCAGCGGCAAGTGGACGATGTTCGAGCTGCCGGTGCGCGGCACCGAGATCCGCCACATCGCGCTCGACGAGCGCAGCGGCCGCGACGCAAGGTGATCGTGCCGGTCTACCGCACCAACCAGATGGGCGTCATGACGGTGCGCAGCGAAGCCGAGCTCGCGGCGCTGAAGGCGCAGGCGCAGCGCTAGGGCACTGGACCGCTCAGTCCTGCGGCGACGTGACACGCGGGCCGCGGCTCCAAGGGGCCGCGGCCCTTTGTATTTCGCGACAAAGGCACCTCCGTAAATCGGAAGGTCGATGCCTAGCGGAAACACCGCGGTTCTTGTACGTTCGAAGCGGAATTCCACTGAACTTCCCGTAGGCGGTGGCATTCATGGCGTTGCTGCGCGAATTCGAGACAGTCGATCACCACCCGGCCGAGGCGAGGCGAAAGCTCCAAATCGCACTCGACAGCATGCCGGGCGCGCTTGCCTATACGGACGAAAATCTCAACTTCGTCTTCTGTAACGATCGCTTCAGAGAAATGTACCGGGTTCCCGCTGAGCTGTTGCAGCCCGGCCGCCCCTACGCCGATCTTCTTCGTTATCTCGCGGAGAATGGCTACTACGGCGAGGGTGACGTCGATGCTCTCGTCGCACGGCGCGTGGAGAGCTTGCGCAACCCGTCGGGCAAGAGCTTCGAAGATCATACGCCCGATGGGCGGTGGTATCGCATCTTGCGGCGCCGCGCACCGCAAGGCGGCACTGTCACGGTGATGACGGACATCACCGAACAGAAGCGGGCCGAACAGGAGCTGGCGCAAAAGGAAGCGCAATTCCACCTCGCGCTCGACAATATGCCGGGCGCGCTCGCTTACACCGATGCGGACCTGAACTTCGTCTTCTGCAACGATCGCTTTAAGGAAATGTATCGAGTGCCGCCGGAATTGCTGCAGCCGGGGCGCCCCTATTCCGATCTTTTGCGCTATCTCGCGGTAAACGGCTACTACGGCGAGGGCAACGTCGAAGAGCTTGTCGCGAGGCGCGTCCAAAGCCTGCGCAATCCGACCGGGCAGGGATTCGAGGATCACACGCCGGATGGCCGGTGGTATCGCATCTTGCGCCGTCGCGCGGCTACGGGCGGCACCGTGACGGTGATGACCGACATCACCGAGCTTAAACAGGCCGAGCGCGACCTGCTTGACGCAAAGCGGCGAACGGAAGAAGCGCACAGGCTGGTCACGGAAAAGAACCGGGTGCTCGAAACGCTCTACAGCGAGATCCAGGACAAGAACCGGCAGCTCGAAGAGCAGGCGGCGCAGATCGTTGAATGGAATGAAAAGCTCGAATCACGTGTTGCCGAGCAGGTGACGCAACTCACCCGGATGGGGAAGCTCACTCGGTTTCTCTCGCCCAAGGTCAGCGACCTGATCATGTCCGGCGATGCCGACGATCCGCTCAAGACGCGCCGGCGGGAGATCACGGTGGTGTTCGTTGACTTGCGCGGCTTCACCGCCTTCACCGAGACCGCCGAGCCGGAGGAAGTGATGGGCGTGCTGCGCGAGTACCACGCCGAACTCGGGCGGGCGATCATGCAGTACGAGGGAACCATCGAGCATTTCTCCGGCGATGGCGTCATGATCCTGTTCAACGATCCCGTGCCGGTCGAGGATCATGAAATGCAGGCGATTCGCATGACGCTTCGCATGCGCGAGTCGGTCGGCGCATTGACCGAGAGCTGGAAGAAGCGCGGATTTTCCTTGGGGTTTGGCGTCGGCGTCGCTGGCGGCTACGCCACTATCGGAACGATCGGCTTCGAGGGGCGGCTCGACTATGGTGCGATCGGCACGGTGACCAACCTTGCCGCTCGCCTTTGTGGCGAAGCCGGCAACGGCCAGATTCTCATTGCCCCGCGGGTATTTTCCAAGATCGAGTCGCGGGTGGACGCAGAGTCGGTTGGCGAACTGACGCTGAAGGGCTTTCAGCGCCCGGTCTTTGCGCACAACGTGCGGGCCGTGCGTTCGTCCGAGGGTGGTTAGACCGGCCGGCAGCGCGATTGAGTGTCACCGCCCGGTCATACGACTCGCCCAAACGGGACGGGAGGCCGCGTCCCTGTCGCGAATTTGACATCGCAGCCTCGCGTCCTCTACGCCCCTGCCATGAGCGATCGCGCACACCAGGGGACGGGGGCGGATGACGCCAATCCGCCGCATCGTCCGGCGCGCCGTGGAGTCACGAAGCTTGCGATTTTCGCGGCCAAGTTCGCCATCACCGCGCTGTGCTTCTGGTACGTGTCGCGCCGGGTCGATCTCGCGGCGGCCGTCCGTATGCTGCCGACGCTCGACGTCCGCTGGATCGCGGTCGCGGTCGCAGTCGCGCTGCTGCAAATCCCGCTGCTGGGGCTGCGCTGGTGCGAGATCCTCGATGCACTGGCGCTGCGCAATCGCCGCATGACGCGCACCGCGGTACTCGGCGTGACCTCCATCGGGGCGTTCTTCACGCAGGTGCTGCCCAACGTGGCGGGCGAGGGGATGCGCATCTGGTACCTCGCGCGGCTCGGCTGCGATTGGCGCAACGGTGTGATCAGCGTGCTGATCGACCGCGGCGTCGGGATCGGCCTGATGGTGGCATTCGCTGTTGCCATTCTGTTGACGCCGTCGCCGCTGACCGCGCTCGCCGGCTATCGCGGCGCCGTGCTTGCGATCTACGGCGCCGTGCTGCTGGCCGCGATTCTCGGCTTGATGTTCGCGCCGTCGATCGCTGCGGTCCTGCAGCGTTGGCGATATGGCGGCTGGCTCGCCGCCGCAGCGCTCGACGTCCGCCGCGCCATTCTCGGACCGCGCGGTATTCAGATCATCGCCATCGGCTGCTGCGTGCACGCCCTTACGGTCCTGATCCTCTGGCTCCTGGGCCAGGCGCAAGGTCTCGCACTCCCGGTATTCGACGCGGCAGTGCTGTTCGTCGTCATGGTCGGGATCGCACTGGTTCCGATTTCGGTTGGCGGCTGGGGCCTGCGGGAGTTCGCCGTGGTCGCCGTGATGGGCGACTACGGACTGGCGCCGGAGCGGGCGCTGCTGTTCTCGGTGTGCTTCGGCCTGGTCCTGGTCGCCGGCGCGCTGCCGGGCGCGCTGGTCTGGCTGCTGTATTCTGTCCCGCCGGCGGCGGTGAAGTAATGTTCCCTTGCGACAATGGCGCGCCCGTCGCGGGCGCCGATAACGGCAGGCTCTCGTCATGCGGATAGCGATGATCGGCACCGGCTATGTCGGGCTCGTCTCCGGCGCCTGCTTTTCCGACTTCGGCCACAACGTGACCTGCGTCGACAAGGACGCGGCGAAGATCGCAGCAGCTGCAGGGCGGCGCGATCCCGATCTTCGAGCCCGGCCTCGACAGTGCTGGTGGCGCGCAACGTCGAGGCCGGCCGGCTGTCGTTTCACGACCGAGCTCGGCGCCGGCGGTGCGCTCGGCCGACGCGGTGTTCCTGGCGGTCGGCACGCCGTCGCGGCGCGGCGACGGCTTCGCCGATCTCTCCTTCGTCTACGCCGCCGCGCGCGGAGATCGCGCCCGAGATCGACGGACTTCACCGTCGTCGTCACCAAGTCGACCGTGCCGGTCGGCACCAACGACGAGATCGAGGCGATCATCCGCAAGCGTGCGGCCCGACGCCGATTTCGCGGTCGTCTCGAATCCGGAATTCCTGCGCGAAGGGCGCGGCGATCGAGGACTTCAAGCGTCCGGACCGGGTGGTGGTCGGCACCGAGGACGAGCGCGCGCGCCGGGTGATGCGGCGAGATCTACCGGCCGCTGTTCATCAACGAGACGCCGATCCTGTTCACCGGCCGGCGCGCCGCCGAGCTGATCAAGTACGCCTCCAACGCGTTCCTCGCGACCAAGATCACGTTCATCAACGAGATGGCGGACCTGTGCGAGAAGGTCGGCGCCGACGTGCAGGAGGTCGCGCGCGGCATGGGGCTCGACCGCCGCATCGGCCCGGAAGTTCCTGCACGCCGGTCCGGGCTTCGGCGGCTCGTGCTTTCCGAAGGACACCGCGGCGCTGATCGCGCACCGGCGCAGCGCCACGGCGCGCCGATGCGGATCGTCGAGACCGTGATCGCGGTGAACGACGCGCGCAAGCGCGCGATGGCCGACAAGATCGTCGCCGCCTGCGGCGGCTCGCTGCAGGGCAAGACGCATCGCGGTGCTGGGCCTGACCTTCAAGCCGAACACCGACGACATGCGCGAGGCGCCGAGCCTGGTGATCGTGCCGGCGCTTGCTGGCGCACGGGCGCCGCGGGTGCGGGCGTACGATCCGCACGGCATGGCGGAAGCGCGCAAGCTGATGCCGGACGCTCGAGACCGCGACCGATCCCTACGCCTGCATGGACGGCGCCGACGCGATGGTGATCCTGACCGAATGGGATCAGTTTCGCGCGCTCGATCTCGATCGCGTGAAGTCGTGCGTTGCAAGAGCCCGGTGGTGGTCGATCTGCGCAACATCTACCGGCCGGCCGACATGGCCGAGCGGGGCTTCCGCTATTGCGGCGTCGGGCGCGGCTGACGCGACCGGATACGGTGGCGCGTCCCGCGTCTCACTGCCGCCCGTAGACGTCGTCGAGCCGCACGATGTCGTCCTCGCCCAGATAGCTGCCGACCTGCACTTCGATCAGCTCGAGCGGAATGCGGCCGGGATTGGCGAGGCGGTGGACGCTTCCGATCGGAATGTAGATCGATTCGTTCTCGTGCACGCTGCGGACGTCGTTGCCGAGCGTGACCTCGGCGTGCCTTTGACCACGACCCAGTGCTCCGAGCGGTGGAAGTGCTTCTGCAGCGAGAGCTTGCTGCCGGGCTTCACGACGATGCGCTTGACGCGGTAGCGCTCGGCGAGATCGACGTCCTGATAGTAGCCCCAAGGCCGGTAGATGCGGCGGTGCTCGATCGCGGCCGGCCGGTTCTGCGCCTTGAGCTGCTCGACCAGCGCCTTCACGCTGCTCGGACTTCTCGCGCGACGCGACCAGCACGGCGTCGGCGGTCGCGACCACGACGACGTCGTCGAGCCCGACCACGGTGGTCAGCACCGACTCGTCGGAGCGCACCAGGCTGTTGCGGCTGTCCATCACGACCGACTGGGCCTTCGATCGCGTTGCCGTCGCGGTCGCGGTCGAGCACCTCCCAGACCGCGCTCCAGCTGCCGACGTCCGACCAGCCGAAATCGGCCGGAACCACGGCGGCGCAGCCGGGTGCGCTCCATCACCGCATAGTCGATCGACTTCTTCGGCGCGCGCGCGAACGGCTCGGCGGCGAGCCGCAGGAAATCGAGATCGCGCGTGAGTCCCGCGACCGCCTGCCTTGGCAGCCTCCGCCATCTCCGGCTCGAAACGCTCGATCTCGGCCAGCATGGTCGCGGCGTGAAACAGGAAATTGCCGCTGTTCCAGAGATAGCGGTCCGCCACGTAGCCGGCGGCGGTCGCCGCGTCGGGCTTTTCGACGAAGGCCTCGACCGCGAGCACCGCGGTGCCGTTGAGCGGCGCGCCCGGACGGATGTAGCCGTAGTTGGTCGCCGGATGGGTCGGCTGCGATGCCGAACGTGACGATCTGTCCCTCGGCCGCGGCGCGCGGCCGCCTGCCGGCAGGCGGCGCGAAACTCGTCGGGCTTGCGGATGACATGATCGGCCGCGAGCACCAGCACGATGGCGTCCGGATCGCGCTCGCGCCGCGAGCATCGCCGCGACCGCGACCGCCGGCCCGGAGTCGCGCCGCATCGGTTCGAGCACGATGTCGGCCTCGATGCCGCGCTCGCGCAACTGCTCGGCGACCACGAAGCGGAAGTCGGTGTTGGTGATGACGATCGGCCGTGTCGAACAGTTCGGGGTCGGCAATGCGCGCGAGCACCTGCTGGAAGGTCGAATCCGGTCCGACCAGCGGCACGAACTGCTTCGGCATGCTTTCGCGCGACACCGGCCACAGCCGCGTGCCGGCGCCGCCGCACATGATCACCGGGACGATGCGTGACGACGCCATCAGACGAGGCTCCGCGCGGTTGGGCCGCATCATAGCCGCCAGACCTCGATGCCGGCAGGCCGGCGCCGCCGGATCGAGCACGCCCTTGACGTCCATGACCAGCCCGCGCCCGTCCTGCAGCAGCCGCGCGATCAGCGGCCACCCGGCCGTACGGTAGGCATCGTGCGCCACCGCCACCACCACCGCGTCGGCGGGCAGCCAGTTCGTCCTCGGTTTTCAGCGTGATGCCGTATTCGTGCGACCGCGGCCGCCTGGTCGGCGACCGGATCGTGGACCTGGACGTCGATACCGAACTCGCCGAGCTCCTGATCATCTCCACGACCTGCGAATTGCGGATGTCGACCACGTTCTCCTTGAACGTCAGTCCCAGCACGGTCACGCGGCCGGTGCGCGATCCGGCGCGATAGCAGCCGCTTCATGCACTCGCGCGCCACCCGCACGCTGACCGCGTCGTTGATGCGCCGCCCGGCCAGGATCACGTCGGGATGATAGCCGGCTTTCTGCGCCCGGTACGTGAGGTAATAGGGGTCGACGCCGATGCAGTGCCCGCCCACGAGCCCGGGCGTGAAGTTGAGGAAGTTCCACTTGGTGGCGGCCGCCGCCAGCACGTCCTTGGTGTCGATGCCGAGCAGGTGAAAAATCGCCGACAGCTCGTTCATGAACGCGATGTTGAGATCGCGCTGCGAGTTCTCGATCACCTTGGCGGCTTCCGCCACCTTGATCGACGGCGCCTTGTGCAGGCCGGCGGTGACGACCGAGCCGTATACCGCCGCGATGATGTCGAGCGTGCGCGCGTCCTGGCCGGCGACCACCTTCTGGATGGTCTCGAAGCGATGCGCCTTGTCGCCCGGATTGATCCGCTCCGGCGAATAGCCGACGGTGAAGTCGCGCCCGGCGGTGAGCCCGGACGCCTGCTCCAGCACCGGCACGCAGTCCTCTTCGGTCGCGCCCGGATAGACCGTCGAATTCGTAGACGACGATGTCGCCCGGCTTGAGCGCCTTGCCGACGGTGCGCGAGGCGGTGAGCAGCGCGGTGAGGTCGGGGCGGCGGGCATTGTCGATCGGGGTCGGCACCGTGACGATGTAGAAGTCAGCCGCGGCGAGCGCCGCCGGATCGCAGGTGAGATGCAGCGAGGGATAACGCAGATCGCCGGCTTCGACCTCGCGGGTGCGGTCGCAACCGGCCTTGAGTTCGGCAATGCGGGTCGCGTCGATGTCGAAGCCGGTGACGTCGGCGCCGTGCCGCGCGAACGCGACCGCGACCGGCAGCCCGACATATCCGAGGCCGATGACCGCGAGCTTTCGACCGTGCGACACGCGAACTCCTTAACGCCGGCGCCCAAATTGCGGGCGGATTGTCTTACTCAGCGGGGGCTGCGCTCGCAATCGAATTGGCGTGGCCTCGTAAACACGCCGCGACGCCTGCAGATGTGTCATTTTGCGACTAGCTGCCGAGCGGGCTGCGATTGCAGCAGGCGGCGGTAGAGATCGACCACGTCCCGCCCGATGCGGGCACTGGAAAATTCCCGCTCGACCAGCGTGCGGCCGGCCGCACCAAACCGCCTCCGCAGTTCGCGGTCGCCCGCGAGGCGCTCGATCGCATGCGGCCAGCGCTTGCGGGTCGTCGGGCGGCACCAGCAGCGCATTGAGGTTCGGACGGGCGATCTCGCGACAGCCTGGGACGTCGGTCGCGACCAGCGGCCGCCCGCAGGCCGCGGCCTCGAGCAGCGTCATCGGCAGGCCCTCGCGCCGCGACGGCAGCACCGCGATGTGCGCCGAAGCCCAGAACGCCGCGATGTCCTTCACAAAGCCGCAATACGTCACGTTGGGTTGACGCGACCACGCCTCGATCTCGCCCGGCGGGATCGACGTCGGATTGGCCGGGTCGGGCGTACCGGCGATGAGTAGGCGGATGTCGACACCCATTCGCGTCAGCATCGCGTGCGCGTCCATCAGCGTGCGGATGCCTTTGTCCTCGACCAGCCGGCCGGCGAACGCCACCGTGATCGGGCCGCGGGCTCCGGCGACGGCGTCATGCGGACGGTATCGACGCCCGATCCGGGGATCAGCGCGATACGCTCGGGCGCGACGCCGAGCCGCTCGACCTCCGCCCGGTCGTCGGGGTTCTGCACCAGGACGGCCGATTGCGAACGGTTGAGCAAGGCGCGCAGGAGCAGCAGGAGGGGCGGCCGCGCCGTGCGGGCTTTGAGACTTCGGCCGAGGAATGTCGTGCCGAGCCCGGTGATGGCGTTGAGGCAGACGATCGGCAGTCTGGTGGCGGCGAGCGAGCCGACCACCGCCGCCTGCACGGCGACATGATGGGCGAGGTCGGGCTTGAGCTGGCGATAAAGCGCGCGCACCTCGCGTACGATACGAATGAGATCGCGCGGGTTGAAGCTGCCGCGGCGCCACGATAGCGGATGCAGATGAAAGCCTTCGGCCGCGATCGCTTTGCCGTGCCGGTCGACGCGGGTCGCGACATGCACGTCGAATCCGGCCTCGCGCGCGGCCCGTGCCATCGGCAGGCGATGCGAGACGAAGTACCAGTCTTCGGTCACGAGATAAACGATGCGGGATCGTGGCTCCGCGGTCGTTGCGCGGCCGCTGCCCGATCCTCCATCGCGGCGAGTTCGATGACCGCACCGACGATGTGATACAGGCTGGTCGCGCGCGCGGGCTCATCGACGAAGCGGTCGTTCGCATCCAGTTGGTCGTACCAGGTGCCGGGCGTCGGGGCCGTGAGAAATCGCTGCAGGCCGCGGATGGCGGCGGCGATCCGCGCGTCGTCGTTGGCCGTCCGGTCCATCGCGTAGACGCGGACGCGCTCGGCCTGCGCCCACAGCCGCGCCACGGGATCGTGCGGGCGCCCGTCGATCCGCACGGCGTTGATCGGCGACGCCACGCCGTTCGTCGAGACCGTGCCGGTCGGCAAACGCGATCAGCCGGCCGATCGCGTCAGGCCGCGGCCGGCCGGCCAGTGCGGCCCAGCGCGCGAGCAGATATGCCCACTCATAGTGGTGTCCCGGCTCGGCAACGCGGCCTTCGATGCCGGGCGCGGGCGACCAGTCGGCGGCGAAGAACTCTCGCAGCGCTCCGGTCGTCGGATCGATGAATCGGTCGAGGCACAGTCGCGCGATGGCGTGCGCCATCCGCCGCCACACGGGGTCGTCGGCGATCGCGACCCACGCGAGCGCGCTCTCGAGCAGGTGCATGTGCGGGTTGGCTCGTTGCGGCAGGCGGCGGTCGCGATCCTCGCGGTATCCGCCGTCGGGATGCGCTAGCGCCTGCAGCGCGGTGCGCAGCTCGCTCGCGGGGTGCCGCCGCCGGCCTTCGCCGAACCCGCGGTGTCCGGTCGGCAGCGCGAGCAGCGCGAAGGCCTGGTTGTAGAGATCGAACGGTGCGTCCTCGGTACTGCCGTCGAGATCGACCACCGACACGATCGTGCCGTCGGGTCGGATGAACCTGCTGCGGAGATCATCGAGCGCGTGGGCGCGGCCTCACGCCACGGGCCGCTCCGTGCGAGCCGGCCGGCCTCGCCATAGACGAACACCTGCCGCGCGATGGTTCGCGCTCGATGCGGCGGCAGATCTGGGCGGCCGTCGAGATCGATCGCGTCGTGAAAGCCGCCGCCTGCACGATCGGCACCGACCTCCCACCACAGCGGCAGCGCGACGTCGACCAACCAGCGCCGAAGCTCGCCGACCTCGACGGGGAGGGGGCTCATAGGGCTCGGCACAGCGGGCCACCGCGGCGTGACAAAAGCTGGCTCATGCCGGAACGACTGCGTGCGCATCGGCATGAACGGCCGCTTCGACACCATCCAGGCGGCGGTGCTGATCGAGAAGCTGAAGATCTTTCCGGACGAGATCGCCGCCCGCGAGCGCGCGGCGCGGCGCTATTCGGCGGCGCTCGCCGACGTCGCGACCGTGCCGCGGCTCGCCGCAGGGCTCGACCTCGGTGTGGGCGCAATACACCATCCGCCTGCCTGCCGGCCGCCGCGAGCCGCTGGCCGCCGACGCTCAAGTCGCAGGGCATCCCGACCGCGGTGTATTACGCCAAGCCGGTCCACCACCAGGACGCCTACCGGCAGTTTCCGGTGGTGGAGGGCGGCGCGCCGGTGAGCGAGCGCCTTGCCGACGAGGTCATCAGCCTGCCGATGCACGCCTATCTCGACGAGCCGACGCAGGACCGCATCATCGCGGCGGTGCGGCGCGCGCTGCAAAAATAGCCGCGACTGGACAGGCGATCCCATTCCGCGTCATGGCGGGCTTGTTCCGGCCATCCACGCCTTTACTCTGCGCATGATTCCCCAAGACGTGGATGCCCGGCACAAGGCCGGGCATGACGGAGCAACCGACCGCGGGCCATGCTTGGACGCATCTTCACCGTCGGCGGCTTGACGCTGGTTTCGCGGCTCACCGGCTTCGTGCGCGACATCGTGCTCGCGGCCGTGCTCGGCGCCGGGCCGGTGGCGGATGCGTTCTTCGTCGCGCTGCGGCTGCCCAATCATTTCCGCGCGATCTTCGCCGAGGGCGCGTTCAACGCCGCCTTCGTGCCGGCCTATGCGCGCATCCGCCAGCAGGGCGGCGCCGATCCGGCCAAGCTGTTCGCCGACCGCATCTTCACGCTGCTGTTCGCGAGCCAGGTCGTGCTGCTGGCGGTCGCGCTCCTCTTCACGCCGGGCGTGATCGACGCTGCTGGCGCCCGGCTTCGCCAAGGATCCCGGCCGCTTCACGCTGGCGGTCGAACTCACCCGCATCACGTTCCCGTATCTGCTCGCTGGTCTCGCTGGTGACGCTCTACGGCGGCATCCTCAACGCGCTCGGCGCGCTTCGCGGCCGCCGGCGGCGGCGCCGATCCTGCTCAACCTCTCGATGATCGCGACGCTCGCGGTCGCGGCGTTCTTCCCGACCGCCGGCCATGCCGCGGCCTGGGGCGTGCTGCATCGCCGGCGTGCTCGAAGCGCTGCTGGTCGGCGGCGACGCCTGGCGCAACGGCGCTCCTGCCGGCATTCCGCTGGCCGAGGTTCGACGAGGAGGTGAAGACGTTCTTCAAGCGCTTCGGCCCGGCGACCTCGGCTCCGCCGACACGCAGATCGCGCTGTTCGCCGACACCATCATCGCGAGCTTCCTGGCGGCCGGCGCGCTGTCCGCGCTCTACTATGCCGACCGCCTCAACCAGCTGCCGATCGGCGTGATCGGCATCGCCGTCGGCACCGTGCTGCTGCCGGAGATGGCGAACCGGATCGCCGGCGGCGACGAGCGCGGCGCGCGCCACGCGCAGAACCGCGCGATCGAGCTGACGCTGCTGCTGTCGATTCCCGTGCTTCGTCGCGTTCCTGCTGGTTCCCGATCTGATCATGCGCGCGCTGTTCGGGCGCGGCGCGTTTACCGCGGCCGACGCGCAGCGCCGCGGCCGCGACGCTCGCCGCCTACGCGATCGGGCTGCTCCCGTTCGTGCTGATCCGCAGCGTCACCGTCACGTTCCTCGCGCGCGGCGACACCTCGACGCCGGTCAAGGCGCTGGTCTGTCGGCGGTCGCCGTCAATGTCGCGCTCAAGATCCTGCTGATGGGCCGCTACGCGCAGGTCGGGCTCGCGTTCGCGACCTCGATCGGCGCCTGGATCAATTTCGCGCCTGCTGCTCTGGTTCGCGGCGCGCCAGCGACCTGATCACGATCGACGACCGGCTCAAGCGCTCCGCTGGCAAGCTGGCGATCGCCGGCCTCGCGCTCGCGGTCGCGCTGTTCTTCGGCGAGCGCGCTGTCATCGCCGGCCTGTTTGCCGGATTGGCCGGCGCTGCGCGACGAGGCGACGCTTGCTGCGCTCGCCGATCATCGGCGCGCGTCGTCTATGTCGGCATCGTGCTCGCGCTGTTCGGCCGGCAGTGGCTTGCGGCCGCTGCCAGACGCCGGGCCAAGAGAGCGGTCCAGCCGGACCGTGCAGATCGCCGCACTGATCGGCGCACTCGAACGCCTGATCAGCCGCTCGCGGCGCCGCTCGCCGGGCACCAGCGAGACGCGCCGCCGCTCGCCGTTGCGCAGGATCTCGACCTCGACCGCGCGGCCGATCTTGTCGCCGGCCAGCATGCGGATGAGATCGTCGGCGCCGGTGACCGGCACGCCGTCGAGCGCCAGGATGATGTCGCCGCGACGCAAGCCCGGCGCGGTCGGCCGGGCTTCGCCGGCTCGACCGTCGCCACCATCACGGCGCTCTCCTGCGCGAGGCCCGCCGCGTGCCGCAGCCGCCGCGAGACCGCGAACTGCTGCGCCGCGATCCCGATATAGGCGCGCCGCACGCGGCCGTGCCGCACCAGTTCGCCCAGCACGAAATTCGCGGTGTTGGACGGCGACCGCAAAGCAGATGCCCTGCGCGCCCATGATCACCGCGGTGTTGATGCCGACGACCTCGCCGCGCGACGACACCAGCGGGCCGCCGGAATTGCCGGGATTGAGCGCGGCGTCGGTCTGGATCACGTCGTCGATCAGGCGGCCCGACTGCGCGCGCAGCGAGCGGCCGAGCGCGGAGACCACGCCGGTGGTCACGGTCGATTCGAAGCCGAGCGGATTGCCGATGGCGATCACCAACTGGCCGCGCTTGAGCAGCTTGGAATTGCCGAGCGTCGCCGCCGGCAGCGTCGACCGGCGCGTCGATGCGCACCAGCGCGAGATCGGTGTCGGGATCGTCGCCGACCACCCGCGCAGTCAGGCTGCGGCCCTCGACGGTGGTGACCTTGACGCGCGACGGCGCCGCCGACCACGTGGCTGTTGGTCAGCACCAGCCCGTCGGGCGCGACGACGACGCCGGAGCCGGTGCCGCCTTGGCGGCGGTCGTCGTGGCCCTTGAGCACGTCGAGCCGCACCACGGCCGGGCCGACGCGGTCGACCACGTCGATCACGGCGCGCGAATAGGCATCGAGCAGGGCCTGATCTTCGGCGGGATCTCGGGTGACGGTTCGGTAACGTCTGGAACGGTGTCTGTCGAGCATGTGCGATACTCGGGTACGGGCCGTCCTGCGATGCCGGCAAAGCCGGTCATCGTCCGGTCGACGGCCGGGCGTTGTAAGGGATCGATCGCCAGATATGGGGTGCCCGGCGACCGCGGGAAGGGCAGAGCCGCCGGCGTTCACAACTCGCGCGACCCGATCGCGCGGCATGCGATCCACTTACCGCCACATCTGGCCGGTTATATATCGTGTATCTGGCGCACGCCATGATTCATCCCCGCCAGTTCACTGCGACATGTACCGCCTCGCATCGCTCGCGGCCGTCGCTTGTCGGTCGCTGCTGGGCGCTCGTCGCTCGCGGGCTGCAGCGAGGCGCCCGAAGGCGCCGCCGCGCCGCCGCCGCCGACCGTCACGGTCGCCACGCCGGTCAAGCGCACCATCGTCGACCAGGACGAATATGTCGGCCGCTTCGTCGCCGTCGACAGCGGTCGAGGTGCGCGCGCGCGTCTCCGGCTATCTCGACAAGGTGCATTTCCAGGACGGCCAGATCGTCAAGGAGGGCGATCTGCTGTTCACCATCGACAAGCGGCCGTTCCAGAACACGCTCGATCAGGCGCGCGCCAATCTGCAGGTCGCGCAGTCCAACGTCGGCCTTCACCGCAGCCGATCTGGCGCGCGGCGCAGCAGCTGCGTGCGCGACCGGACCATCACCGAGCAGGTCTATCGAGCAGCGCGCGCAGGCGAACCGCAACGCCGCAGGCCTCGGTGTCGGCGAACGAAGCCCTGGTGCGCCAGGCCGAGCTCGATCTGGAATTCACCGAGCTGCGCGCGCCGATCACCGGCCGCATCGGCGACCGGCGCGTCACGCCCGGCAACCTGGTGACCGGCGGCACCGGCGGCAACACCACGCTGCTCGCCATCATCGTGTCGATCGATCCGATCCGCTTCGAGTTCACCTTCGACGAGGCTTCGCTGTTGCGCTACGAGCGGCTGGCACGCGACGGCAAGGACGTGACCGGACGCAGCGCGCAAGCTCGGTCCGGCTGAAGCTGATCGACGAGCCGGACTTTTCCCACAACGGCCAGATGGATTTCGTCGACAACGTGATCGATCGCGCCACCGGCACGATCCGCGGCCGCGCCCAGTTCGCCAATGCCGACGGCCTGTTCACGCCCGGCATGTTCGCGCGCGTTCAGGTGCCGGCTCCGCGCCTTATGAGGCGCTGCTGGTGCCGGACGCCGCGATCGGCACCGAGCAGGCGCGCAAGTTCGTGCTGGTGGTCGGCTCCGACGACGTCGCGCGGCAGAAATTCGTCACGCTCGGCGACGTCGTCGACGGGCTGCGCGTGATCAAGACCGGGCTCGACGCCGGACGACCGGGTCATCGTGATCGGCCTGATGCAGGCGCGGGCAGGCAGCAAGGTGACGCCGAAGGAGCAGGGCGCGCCCACGCAGGCGACGCCCCGCAGGCCAGTTCGAAGTAGCGACCGGCGTCGATGCGCACTCTCGCATTTCTTCATCGACCGGCCGATCTTCGCCTCCGTGGTCTCGATCGTGTTCGTGATCCTCGGCGCGGTGGCCTATTTCCGGCTGCCGGTCGCGCAGTATCCCGAGATCGCGCCGCCGATCATCAACGTGACCGGCCAGTATCCGGGCGCCAGCGCCGACGTGGTCGCCTCGACCGCGGTCGCGCCGATCGAGGAGCAGATCAACGGCGTCGAGAACATGCTCTACGTGTCGTCGAACTCGACCGCGGACGGGCGCTTCACCATCTCGGTCACCTTCGATCTCGGCACCAACCTCGATATCGCGCAGGTGCAGGTGCAGAACCGCGTCGCGATCGCGCAGCCGCGGCTGCCGGCCGACGTGCGCAACGATCGGCGTCACCGTCACCAAGAGCTCGCCCGACCTGATGATGGTCGTGCACCTCGATCTCGCCCGACAAGTCGCGCGACACGCTGTTCATCTCCAACTACGCCACGCTCGAGATCAAGGACGCGCTGACGCGGGTCGACGGCGTCGGCTCGATCACGGTGTTCGGCAGCCGCGACTATTCGATGCGCATCTGGCTCGATCCGGACCGCCTGCAGTCGCTCGGCCTGACCGCGGCCGACGTGACGCTCGCGCTGCAGCGCCAGAACGTCCAGGTGGCGGGCGGCGTGCTCAACCAGCCGCCGGTGGAGCAATCCGGGCGCGTTCCAGGTCGCGGTGAAGACCCTCGGGCGGCTCGCCGATCCCGGACGAGTTCGCCAACATCGTCGTCAAGCAGACGCCGATCGCCGTGGTGCGGCTCAAGGACGTGGCCAAGGTCGAGCTCGCGGCGCTCGACTATTCGTCGAATTCCTATCTCGACGTCGAGCCGGCGGTGGCGCTGGCGGTGTTCCAGCGTCCCGGCTCGAACGCGCTCGAGACCGCGCAGCGCATTCGCGACACGATGGCGCAGCTGTCGAAGCGGTTCCCGCCCGGCATCGAATACAAGATCATCTACGATCCGACCCAGTTCATTCAGCAGTCGGTCGACGAGGTCAAGACGACGATCTTCGAGGCGATCCTGCTGGTGGTGCTGGTCGTCATCCTGTTCCTGCAGACCTGGCGCGCGGCGGTCATCCCGCTGGTCGCCATCCCGGTGTCGCTGATCGGCACGTTCTTCCTGATGGCGCTGTTCGGCTTCACGCTCAACAATCTGTCGCTGTTCGGGCTGGTGCTCGCGGTCGGCATCGTGGTCGACGACGCGATCGTGGTGGTGGAGAACGTCGAGCGCAACATCGCGGCCGGGCTCTCGCCGCGCGATGCCGCGGTCAAGAGCATGGACGAGGTCGGCGCGGCGCTGATCGCGATCGCGCTGGTGCTGTGCGCGGTGTTCGTGCCGTCCGTCTTCATCACCGGCATTTCCGGCCAGTTCTACCGGCAGTTCGCGCTCACCATCGCCGGCGCGACCGTCATCTCGCTGATCGTTTCGCTGACGCTGTCGCCCGCCATGTGCGCGCTGCTGCTCAAGCCGCATGACTCGCGCCAGCCGCCGTTCTGGGCGCGGCCGCTGCATGCGTTCTTCCGGTGGTTCAACTGGGGCTTCGACCGGGTCGCCGCCGGCTACGGCTGGCTGTCGGCGCGCGTGGTGCGGTTCGCCGTGCTGACGCTGGTGGTCTACGCCGGCATTCTGGCCTTCGGCCTCAACGAATTCCGCAAGACGCCGGTCGGCTTCATTCCGCAGCTCGACCGCGGCTACCTGATCGTCGTGACGCAGTTGCCGCCCGGCGCCTCGCTCTCCCGCACCGATGCGGTCAATCGCCGGACGGTCGAGCTCGCGAAGCAGGTGCCGGGCGTCGCGGGTGCGGTGAACGTGGTCGGCTTCTCCGGCGCGACCTTCACGGTGGCGCCCAATGCCGGCGCGGTCTTCGTGGTGCTCGATCCGTTCGAGGAACGCGCCGGCGACCCGAACAAGTCCGCCAATGCCATCATCCGTCAGCTGTACGGCAAGCTGTCGTCGATCCAGGAGGCGCTGATCCTGGTGGTTCCGCCGCCGCCGGTGCAGGGCATCGGCAATGCCGGCGGCTTTCGCATGATGGTCGAGGATCGCGCCGGCCGCGGTTCGCAGCCGCTGCTTGACGCCGTGAACACCGTGCTGGCCCGGGCACGACAGGCGCCGGAGCTCGCGAACGTCTTCTCGCTGTTCGAGGTCTCGACCCCGCAGCTCTATCTCGACATCGATCGCACCAAGGCGCAGCTGCTCGGCGTGAACGTGGCCGATGTGTTCGCTGCGCTGCAGATTTATATCGGCTCGCTCTACGTCAACGACTTCAACCTGTTCGGCCGCACCTTCCGGGTCACCGCGCAGGCGGCGGACCGCTTTCGCCACACGCCCGAGGACGTGCTGAAGCTGCGCGTGCGCAACGCCACCGGCGGAACCGTGCCGCTCGGATCGTTCACCACGGTCAGCGACATTGCCGGGCCGTATCGCGTGCCGCGCTATAACCTCTATCCGGCGGCCGAGATCGACGGCGTGGCTGCGCCCGGCTACTCGCAGGCCCAGGCCATCGCCGCGATGGAGCGGATCGCCAGCGAGGTGCTGCCGGACGGCTTCAGCTACGAGTGGACGACGCTCGCGTACCAGCAATTGCGCGCCGGCAATACCGCGATGTTCGCGTTCGGCCTGGCGGTGGTGTTCGTGTTCCTGGTGCTGGCGGCGCAGTTCGAGAGCCTGACGCTGCCGCTCGCGGTCGTCCTGATCGTGCCGATGTGCCTGGTTGCATCGATCACCGGCGTCGTGCTGCGCGGGTTGGACAACAACATCCTGACCCAGGTCGGCTTCGTCGTGCTCATCGGACTCGCGGCGAAGAACGCTATCCTGATCGTCGAATTCGCCAAGCAGCTCGAGGACCAGGGTCGCGACAAATTCGCCGCCGCGGTCGAGGCTGCCCGGCTGCGGCTGCGGCCGATCCTGATGACGTCGTTCGCCTTCATCTTCGGCGTGGTGCCGCTGGTATGGGCGCAAGGCGCGGGCGCCGAGCTGCGGCAGGCGCTCGGAACGGCGGTGTTCGCCGGCATGATCGGCGTGACGTTTTTCGGGCTGATCTTCACGCCCGCGTTCTACGTGGTCGCGCGCTGGATCGCCGACAAGTTGAGCCGCCGGCGCGCGGCACCCCGGCCGGAAAGCCTCCCGGCGGAGTGATCTCGGGACGTGTTCACGAAATCGTGAACCCGGCGTATTCGTCCAGCCACTCTTGTTTGGAGGAATATCAATCTAGGGTCCGGGGTTGAATTCTTTGCCCACCCGTCCGTGCCGCCCGGCGCGGAGCAATAATCCAGAGAGGGAGCAGACGAGATGATCCGTACCGTGCTTGCCGTGACCGTGTTCGCGTTTGGCGTTTCCGCGGTCGTCGCGCAGGGCGACCCGATTGCGGCCCGCAAGGCACTGATGAAGGCCAACGGCGACCAGAACCGCATCGGGACCGAGATGATCGATGGCAAGCGGCCGTTCGATCTCGATGCGGCGAAGAGGATTTTCACGACTTTCGCGGAGGGCGGCGAAAAGTCCAAGCCGCTGTATCCGGACAACTCGAAGACCGGCGGCGATACTGCAGCCCTGCCGGAGATCTGGGAGAAAAAGGCGGACTTCGAGGCCAAGCTCGCCAAGTTCGCCGACGAGTCCAAAGCGGCGGCTGCGGCCACCACCAATCTCGACACCTTCAAGGCGCAGATCGCCGAAGTTCGCAAGAACTGCGGCGGCTGTCATACGCCCTACCGCAAGAAGGCGTCGTAACGCTCGACGTCGGGACCGCGCCGAGGCGTTCCCGGTTCGGACTTCCGGGCGGTCACCGAGAGGCGGCCGCCCTTCTATTTTGGCGCCGGCGCTTCCGTGGCCTGCGCGTGCGCCTTAGGATGGTGCATGTCCGTTCCGGGGCTGCCGGGAAGCTTCGGGAACCCGAGCGAACGTCCCGGAAGACGCCGAGTGCGGTTAAGAGGAACGTCGAATGTTGCGGAAACTCGCGCTCGTGGTGGCAATCCTCGTGGCGGTCGGCCTCGGGGTGTTCTGGTTCATCACCATTCCGGCGACGGTTCCGGCGAGCGCGCTCCCGACCTACCAGCCCAATATCGAGAACGGTCGGCTCATGTTCTACGCCGGCGGCTGCGCATCCTGTCACATGAGCCCCGATCAGGACGACAAAACCCGGCTTGGCGGCGGCCGGCCGCTGAAATCGCCGTTTGGCACCTTCTACGCACCCAATGTCTCCAGCGATCCCAAGGACGGCATCGGCAACTGGAGCGAGGCCAATTTCGTGACCGCGATGTGGAAAGGCACTTCACCGGACGGGAAGCACTATTATCCGGCCTTCCCGTACACGTCCTACCAGAAGATGCTGCTTCCGGACGTGCGCGACCTGTTCGCCTACATGAAGACGCTGCCGGCGGTGGCCGGCAAGGTGCGGGACCACGATCTGCCGGCCCATTTCACCATCCGGCGGACGCTGGGCGCCTGGAAATATCTCTACCTCGACGGCGAGAAATTCACCCCGGACCCGAACCAGCCGGCGATCTGGAACCGCGGCGCCTATCTGGTGAACGCGCCGGGGCATTGCGCCGAGTGCCACAGCCCGCGCGATGTGCTCGGAGGAATCGTTCAGGATCAACGGTTTGCCGGTGGCCCGGACCCCGAAGGCGGGGACGGCTCGGTGCCCAACATCACCCAGGCCGGGATCGGCAAATACTCCGAGAAGGAGATCGCCACCGTGCTCACCACCGGCGACCTGCCGAGCGGCGATTCGGTCGGCGGCTCAATGGGTAAGGTGGTCGGCAACATCGCGCAGCTGCCGGCGGCGGACCGCGACGCGATGGCGGCCTACATCAAGTCGCTGCCGCCGGTCGAAGGCCCCAAGCACTGAGCCGGCATCGTTCTTCGTCGAGTTTCGGAGCTCTTCCGGCGACGTTCCGGTATCTTCGGCACCACTTCCCGGCTCTTCCCGTTTCTTCTGCGCGCCCGCATACGCGCAGCCGTTCTTTCTCCCCCGTGACACACTCCCGCCGGCGATGAACCTCCTCAAGGCCATTCTGCTCAAGGTCGGCTCGGCCTTCGTGTTCGCGGTGATGTCGGTCCTGGTGCGCTGGCTGGGCGAGCGCTATCCGGTCGGGCAGATCGTGTTCTTCCGCTCGGCGTTTGCGATCCTGCCGGTGCTTATCATCTACGCCTTGCGCAACGAACTGATGGCGGCGGTGCGCACCCGCGGCTGCGCGGCCATCTCGGACGCGGCATGGTCAGCATCGGCGGCATGTTCTTCAACTTCTCGGCGCTGGCGCGGCTGCCGATCGTCGATGTCACCGCCATCCGTTTCGGCGCCGCTGATGACGGTGGCGATGTCGGCGATGTTCCTCAAGGAGCGCGTGCGCAGTACCGCTGGTGGGCGGTGATCGTCGGCTTCATCGGCATCTGGTGATGCTCGCACCGCACTTCGATCCGAGCACTACGCCACCGCGGCCGCCAGCGCGACCACGTTCGGTATCGTGTTTGCGCTCACCGGCGCGTTCTGCAACGCCGGCTCGGTGATCCAGACCCGCCGCCTGACCGAGAGCGAGACCACGTCGTCGATCGTGTTCTACTTCTCGCTGATCTGCGCGCTCGCCGGGCTCGCCACTTGGCCGCTCGGCTGGCTTGTGCCGTCGTGGGGGATCGGCTGGCTCGTTCCCGACTGGACGCATCTCGCCGCATTGATGGCGACGGGCTTTGCGGCGGAATCGCGCACATCCTGCTGACCGAAAGCTACCGCTGGGCGCCGGCGTCGCTGATCGCGCCGTTCGACTACACGGCGATGGTGTGGGCGTTCTTGCTCGGCTACCTCGTGTTCGGCGAGGTGCCGACCTTCTTCGTCTTCGTCGGCGCGGCGATCATCGCGGGCGCCGGGCTGTACGTGATCCTGCACGAGCGCCGGCTCCGCGTGCGCCGAGGCCCGCCGCGCGGGACGTGAGCGGGGCATAAGGGGTCGGCACACTCGGCGACGCAGGCGATGTCATGGGCTGACAAAGGCTGTCGCGGCAGGAGCCGATAGCCGATCTACCTTCTGCTTTGGGGCACCGCCGACATCGGACTCGCTGTCGCCTCGTCCCGGTCGAAATGACCCCGACCCGGACATCGGCAGCTTCGAAGTGTTGCGGTCACGCTGCCCCTGACCCCTACTTCGGCTACGGTGGTTTCCTGATTTGATGTCGTTTTCGGCGTGGTCCTGCGCCTTGGGGAGGCGATCAACGGCGCGATCTATTGCTGGGGTTTCTTGGCACGGCGGCAGCGTCGCCGCTTGCAGCGCCACGCAGAGGCCGCGCTCCCGGTGATTGGCTTCCTCGACAGCCGCGTGCCGGACGCGCTGCGGCGACCGTTGCGTGATCCGGCAGGGCCTCGGAGCTGGCTTCGTCGAGGAGAGACATCGCTATCCTCTGTCGGTGGGCTGAAATCTCCCCGATCGGCTCCCCGCTCTCGCGGCCGACCTCGTTCACCGACAGGTTTCGGCGATCGTTGTGAGCGGAGGCCCCGCGGTGTCGTTTGCGGCCAAGGACGCCACCACGAACATTCCCATCGTCTTCGGCTCCGCCCAGGATCCGGTCAGGCTCGGACTTGTTGCCAATTTCGCCCGGCCCGGCGGCAATCTTACCGGCATCAGTTTTCTCAATCGTGATCTCGCCGACAAGCAACTGCAGCTGCTGCGGGAGCTGGTGCCCGGTGCCACGCGGCTCTCGTCAACCCCGCCAACCCAATGGTGACCGAGTTGACATTGCGACCAGTGGACTCGGCGGCCCAGTCCTTGGGCCTGAAGGTTCAGGTGGCCCGCGCCAGTACCAGTCGGGACATCGACGCGGCGTTCGAGACGTTCAAGCGCGAACGTGCCGACGCCGTGTTCGTCGCCGGCGATCCTTTCTTTGGCAGCCGGCGCCAGCAGCTCTCACTGGTAGCGATGAAACATGCGCTTCCCGCAATCTATTCGGGGCGTGAATATGCCGAGGCCGGCGGCCTGATCGCCTACGGTACTGACATCTCCGATACCTACCGCCAGATGGCCGTTTATGTCGGGCGCATCCTCAAGGGTGCCAAGCCCGCGGACTTGCCGATCATGCAGTCGACCAAGATCGAGTTGGTTATCAACGCGCAGACCGCCAGATTGCTTGGGTTGACCGTGCCGCCGACCCTGCTCGCTACCGCCGACGAGGTGATTGAATGACCTCCCGCCGCCAATTCATCTCCCTGCTCGGCGGCGCGGCAGCAGCGTGGCCGGTGGCGGTGCGGGGGCAGCAGCTCGCAATACCGGTGATCGGGCTTCTCAGCGGAGTGGCATTCAACACGCGTCGCGATCAGCTAGGCTCATTTCGGCATGGTTTGGCAGAGGCGGGGTTTATAGAAGGTAAGAACGTGGCGATCGAATACCGATCGGCTGACAGTAGTCTCGATAGACTACCTGCCCTGGCAGCTGACTTGGTAAGCCACAACGTCAATGTGATAGTCACGATTGGCGGCGACGCACCAATAATCGCTGCCAAAAGAGCCACAACAGCTATTCCCGTCATCTTTGTCACGGGCTTCGATCCGGTCCAAACGGGGTTCGTTGCGAGTATGAATCGTCCGGGGGGCAACCTCACGGGAGTGAGCTTTCTCACCGTACTCACACTTGCAAAGCGCCTCGAAATGTTAAGTCAGCTGGTGCCAGACGCTGCTGTCGTTGGGCTATTGGTAAATCCCAGTAATCCCAATTTTGAGAATAGCGTACGGGAAGCAAAGGAAGCGGCGGAGCGCCTGGGAAAGAAACTCGTCGTTGTCCCAGCCAACACAGATCAGGATCTCAACAACGCATTTGCAACTCTTTCGCGCGAACAAGCCAAAGCAGTCCTCGTTGAAGCTGATCCCATATTCTTGGCAAAGCGGCAGCAAATAATTGTGCTGGCCACGCGAGATCGACTGCCGGCGCTCTATGCATTTCGAGAGTTCGTCACCGCAGGAGGGTTGATAAGCTACGGAACCAGTCTTTCCGATGCTTATCGAGAAGCCGGTGTTTATGCGGGAAGAATAATTAAAGGCGAGAAGGCTGCCGATTTGCCAGTTACTCAATCCGTCAAGTTTGAGCTTGTAATCAATCTGCAAACAGCCAATGCGTTGGGGATCAAGGTTCCGTTGGTCCTCCAGGCGACTGCAGACGAGGTGATCGAGTAGGCCATTGCTGCATCTGCTCAGGTCTGGTTGTGGCCCTTAGCGACCGATTGCAAGCCGCTCGATCTATGTCCGGTATTGGGGCAACTGCGGACATGGGGAGGTACACGAGATCACTCACCCCCCCGTCCCGGTCCTGTTCAGCGTCACGATCAAGTCGCGCTGGCGATCGGTCAGCGCACTCCTCCGACGTTAACGACCGGGCCGGTGTAGCCTTCAAAGCGCTTGCGCAAGGCTGCGACTTGTTCCTGGTCGGTCAGGAACACGAGATAGTCGTTGACCACCGAATACGACAGGATTGGCTTGAAGCCGGCCGGTGGAGCCACGTCCGACCGCGCCGACCAGCTGCCGGTGCGCGCCTGCTGCGCCGGCTCAAGCATCCAGCTCATGAACAGCCGCGCTGCGTTCGGATGCGGCGCGTTCTTGAACACAGCGCCCATCAGTGGCCAGATCGGCGTCGGATCCACAGTTGAGAAATGCGACTCCACCGGCGTACCGTCCTGCTTGAGGCGGCCGGTGATGCTGAAGATCGAGTCGAAGGTGATCCAGTTCTGGCCAGTAGCGATGCTGCGCTGTTGCGGCAGATGTCCTTGGATGAAGTTCGGCTTGGTAGCCATGTACTTGTCCATGTAGTCCCAGCCGTATTTCAGCACGATCTTGTGGAACAGCCACAGCGTGGCGTCGTCGTCGGCCGGATAGGGCGTCACTGACTTTCCGTGGAACTGGGGCTTTAGGAAATCCAGCGCAGAGTTCGGCACGTCGGTCGTCGGCACTGCCTTGCTGTTATACATGTAGGGCATTGCGTTGACGTAGATCGCATAGAACGCGCCGTCGCGGTCCTTGAAGCTTCCGTCGAGCGCATCGAACCCCACGGGCTTTTCGAGCAGGAGGTGGCCACGCGTCTTCCAGCTCACGAAATCGTTCAGCGTTTGGAACACGCCGGCGTCGACCTCAAGCTTGCCCGCGGCGATTTGCTTCTCGATCCGGTTGTTGAGCACGTTGCTAAAGCCACCTGTGACCGAGACTCTGATGCCAGGGTAACGCTGTTCGAAGATCTTGGCGCGCGCCTCCCAGGGAGCGGTCGGGCCGCCGGCGTAGAGCGTGAATGCGCCCTCGGCTTTGGCCTTGGCATAGAGTTCGTCAAGCGATTGCGCTGGAGCGGCGGACGGGGCGGCGGCCAGCGCGAAACCTCCTGCGGCGAAAACCGCAAGGCGCGAAACGTGGGCGTTCACCATGCTCCTCCCCAAGCAAAGACGTTGCAAATTGCCGTAATTATCTGCTGCACCGGGAGGCAAGACAAGGCGTTGTTCTCCAATGGCCAACGTCGTTCCAATAAACGCCGATCGAGGATTGGTCGCTGACGAGCCTGAAGGACAAGCTCATCAAGATCGGCGCGAACGGTCGTGAGCCACGGCCGCTAAGTCGCATTCCAATTGGCCGAAGTCGCCATCCCACGACAAATGTGCCAGGAGATTTTATGGCTCCATCGCAGAACTGCAGCCGCAGCCGCTACGCCTGCGTGAGATGTTCGATGGTTATGTGTTCAAGAGCCACCGACCGGAGGAGTGTGCCCGAATGCCACGGAAACGGCCGATCAGGCTGCCGACCGCCGTCCGGGTGCGTGGAATGGTGGCAGCAGTCGGCACCGCGCGCCAGTCTTGCGGTGAGGCCAGAAAAGCGCAAACATTCACGTCGGTTCGGAGTTCATCTGGAGAATATCCGATGAAACGCTTTTGCTTCGCGCTTATTGTCGCATTCAGCGCTATCGCGACGACCTCCGCGCTTGCCCAAACCTATCCCAACCGCACCATCCGAATCGTGGTACCCTACGCGCCGGGCGGCGGAGTGAGCGTGTACGCGAACCTCATCAGCGGAAAGCTCTCGGAAATCGTCAAGCAATCGGTGGTGGTCGAGAATCGACCGGGCGCCGGCGGCAACGTCGGCTCCGACGTCGTCGCGAAATCGCCGCCCGACGGCTACACGGTGCTGCTGCACACCAGCGCGCTTGCCAGCGCCGGTCCGCTATACAAGTCGCTACCGTTCGATCCGATCAAAGACTTCGCGCCGGTCACCAACGTGGTCCACACGCAGATGATCGTGTCGGGATCGCTCAAATCGACGGCGACGACGCTGCCCGAGCTGATCGCCGAGGCCAAAGCCAAGCCCGGCACGCTCAACTATGCCTCGAGCGGGCTCGGCTCGTCGCTGCATCTGTTTGCCGAAATCTTCAAGAACTCGGCCGGGGTCGACATCTTGCATATTCCCTATCGCGGGGACGCGCCGATGATCACCGCGATGATCGCTGGCGACGTCCAGATGGCCTTTCTGCCTCAGGCCACCGGCCAAGCCGCAATCCAGGGCGGCCACGTGCGGGCGCTTGCGGTCACCGGGCGAACGCGGATGCCGCAGCTGCCGGACACGCCGACGTTGCTGGAGCTCGGCATCAAGGGACTCGAAGGCGGCAGTTGGACCGGTATGTGGATGCCGGCCACAACCCCGCCCGAAATCGTGCTCGCCTTCCAGCAGGCGATGGCCCAGGTGTTGGCCGACCCGATGGTAGCGGAACGCTTCCGCTCGTTCGGCGCCGAGCCGAGCTCCAACACGCCCGCGCAATTCGCGGCCCAGTTCAAGGCCGACGTCGCGCGGTTCGCCGACATCATCGAGAAGGCGAAAATCCCTAAGCTTGATTGAGTTCGGCGACGATCATCGTCCAGTGCTTGCTCCCCGCCGCTTCGCGGGGGGGAGGGAGTCAAGCCCGACGGGCTACGGGCTCGATGTCCGACGCAAATCAATTGACCTTGATGTGGGCGGCTTCGATGATCGGCGCCCAGCGGGCTTCCGTTCTGGCCAAATAGGCTCGCATCTCGCCCGGCGTCGTTCCGAGTGGCTCCATATCAAGCGCCTGGAGACGCTTGCTCACCTCAAGGCGCGTCACCGCGGCCTTGATGACGTTCGCAATTGCCTGGGTGACGTGCGCTGGTGTGCCCGGCGGCGCCACGAATCCCACAGCGGTCGTCGCATCAAACCCAGGCAAGGTCTCATTGATGGCCGGAGCGTCCGGATAGGCCTTGAGACGCTGGATCGCGCCAACACCAAGCAGCTTGAGTCGTCCGGACTCGATGTGCGATTTCGTATTGAGCAAGGTATCGACCAAAAGATCGACGTGACCCCCGACCAATTCGGTCACGGCCGGCTGGCTGCCCCGGAAGGGAACATGCAGCACGTTGATTTGCGCGGCTGTCTTGATCTGTTCGAATGCGAGATGTCCCAGCGTACCGATGCCCTGTGAAGCGTAGCTGAGCTTGCCGGGATTGGCCTTGGCGTAGGCAATCAGCTCTGCCGGGTTTGCAACGGAAAGCGATGGGCGCGCGACCAGCACGCCGGCGTACTCCGCGAGCATGCTGACCGGCTCGAACTGACGGGCGTCAAATGTCGACTGCCCGAACAGCAGGTGGCCGACGGCAAACAAGGTTTGAGGCCCGCACAAGATGGTGTAGCCGTCGGGCAGCGCGCGAAATACGGATTCGGTGCCGATACGACCGCCCGCGCCTGGGCGATTCTCGACAACTCCCGCCAGGCCGAAGGTGTTGCGAAACTCGTCCGCAACGATCCGCGCCGCGGTATCGAGGGGGCCTCCGGCGGCGGGATATGGCACCACGATTTTTATCGGCGCGTTCGGATAGGTCTGCGCCCGCAAGGTCTCCGAATTGTATCCGGCCAGTACCGCCAGCACGGCGAGGACCGCGTAGCGATTGCACGGCCGGAAGACCGCGGTCAGGACTTCATGGGGCCTCCTTCGTCGAGGTTCTCGCTTTAGGCAGAAGATCAGATCCGGTCGTTATCAGCCGGTCGCGAGTTATCGTCTCATACAAATATTTTCAGCAAGCGCAGGGCAGGTAAAGGCGCGGAATGCACCGTGCCGCGCAAGCGCTGCTCACGGCAGAGCATACCGCTCGATCCGGCCACCCGATCCCTCGGTCACGCAGGTCAGTCGTTGATGACGTCGTGGACGGCAATGGCGCCGCGGCGCCAGTAGCCGGCCGCGCGCATCCATTTCGGGTTGGCCCCATGGTCGGCAATGAGTTGCGTACGCAGCGCCTTGGCGGTGAGCGACTCGCAGGCCGCCCACGCATAGTAGTCGCCTCGCGGCCATTTCAGCCGCCGCAGCGCTTGCGAGAGCAGATCGGGAGCACCGGTTTCGGCGCCGTTCCGGTGCACCCAGTTGACGGTCACGTCCGCCGCACTCTCGATGTCAACTTGATCGGCTGGCCCATCAACCTCGACAACGGCAACGGCGCGCACACCGGCCGGCAGTTCTTCCAGCCGGCGCGCAATCGCGGGCAATCCGGTGTCGTCCCCGATCAAAAGATGCCAGTCGAAACCGGTCGGGATCACGAACGAGCCGCGCGGCCCGCCGATCTGCAGCATCTGTCCGGGCTTCGTCTGCTCCGCCCATTGCGTCGCCGGTCCGGCGTCGTGAATGACGAACTCGATCGCGAGCGTGTTGGCCTGCGGATCATAGCGGCGGGGCGTGTAGTCGCGCGCCATGAATTCCGGCTGACCGTCCTCGCCCAGCGTTCCGGTCGGGAAGAACAGCTTCACGTGATCGTCAAAGCCAAGGCTGGTGAAGCCCTCGAGATCCCCACCGAGCGTCACCCGGACCATGTGGGCCGAGATCTTCTCGACTTGCTTGACGTCCAGGTTCCGCCGGCGCGGCTGGTGCCGCACGCGTTGCGGCGTTCGTGGGTCGGCTTGGTGAGGCGGCGCAGCCGCTATGGGTTCGATCGACATTGCAGGAACGTAGCGTCCGGATCGGAAGTTGCAAGCTGTCCGATACGATTACGCTGCAGATTTGATTTATTCTGGCTCGCAGCGCAGGCGCTCCCGGCGGTCGCCGTGGAGCTTCGTCCCGATGCCGGGAAGGCCGGAGATTGCAGCGGCCGCATGCAGCGAATTTCCGCGCGATTGTGAAGCGGTTCACATAGCGCGCCGGTCATTTCGCCCTACCGTTCGTTGCACACCAACCGGAGATGGAGGCCGTCATGCGTCGTACCATCGTTGCACTGGTTGCTCTCGCCGTTCTCGTCGCCCATACCGCGCCCGGCTTCGCCTGCCCGAGCGGCTACGTGCCCTGCGGCACGAAGTCGTGCTGTCCGGCGCGATGAACGGCCGTAACGTCAGGCGGACGAACCCGCCGGCTTTCGGCTCGTTCCGTAGTGGAAGCCGAAGCATCTGGATTGCCATACTGGCGTTGCCCATCGCCGCCATCGTTCCGGTGGCTGCTTACGTCTACTATCCGTGGGCGGCGCCGGTCCACGACATCGAGACGGTCATCAAGACCTTCTATGGCTTCGACCCTCTGACGCCCCCCAGCCGGCTGCGCGGACCGGGCGCGATCTATGCCGTCGATGGCCGCCTGGTGCGGAAGATCTGCGAAGCCAGCCCCGAAGTGCTGGGCGGGTCGATCGACGAATCGATCACGGTGAACCGCACCCACAACGACGAGTTGAGCGGCCAGTTCTCGCTGAGCGGAAGCTTCGTCAAGAGATTGAACGGGAAACTGTCCGGCGCCCGGGTTACGACCGTGGAATACTCGATGAAGGACGTGGTCATCCGGGAGATCCCCGAAGCGACCCTGGGCAAGATCGAACGCGTGTTGATGAGCGAGAAGGACTGCGACGACGCGGTGACTGCCGTGCTGACCGCGAACAAGAGGGTCTGCTCCGGATACTCGTCGCTGTCCGCATCGATCTCCTACAAGGTACGGTTCGATCGGACCACGGACGTCACGGCGGAAGCCAAGGCCGCGATGGCGGATGTCATCAAGGAGACCATCGAGGAAACCAGCGGCGGCGCGATCAGTATCCGCAACGCCGCAGAGTTCTTCGGGGACAACCTGATCTACGGCATCCTGCTGTCTTCGCGCTGCCTCGTGCTCGACGCCTCGGCCGGACGGACCTCGGGCGCCAGCGATTCGCGGCACGCCGCGGCCCCGAAACTTTGAGCGCGGCGCGTTCCGCGCTTTTGGCCAATCTACGATTCCGTCAGAACGCCTTGAAGGTGATGATGGTGCGGGTGTCCTGGATGCCCGGGATGGTCTGCACCTGCTCGTTGACGAAGTGGCCGATGTCGGTGCCCGGCTCGATGTAGAACTTTACCAGCAGGTCGAAGTCGCCGGCGGTCGAATAGATCTCGGAGGCGATCTCGGCGTCCGCGAGGTGGTTGGCCACCGCGTAGGACTGGCCGAGCTGGCATTTGATCTGCACGAAAAAGGGGATCATGCGCTAGTGTCCCGATTCCGAAGTTCGCATCATTTTGCCGCGCCTCCGTTTGCGAACTTCGGAATCGAAGGACACTAGCACCTTAATTGATCTAGTGTGGCTTTGGTTCAGAAGTCCGCATGTTGAACTTAGCCGCAAGAATGATGCGGACTTCTGAACCGCCACACTAGTGGAGTGGATTTGACATTCGCTACCCAGCGGGCCGCAAGCTCCTAAAGCGAATGTCAAATCCAAACTCCACTAGAATTATACATTTGCTAGTGGTCCTTAATTCCAACATTCGCAAAGGTGCCTGCCGAAGCGGGATGCGAATGTTGGAATTGGACCACTAGCCTCCGGGCCGGCGTCGGCCGGCCACCGCAATCCAGCAAAATTGCACCGCATTGACAAGGCTTTGCGCCCCCCAAGGGCGGCGTGGCCGCGGTCGCGCCCCCTTGCGCCGGCCGCGCCGGCCCCGTAGGTTTAGGCCGCAATCTCAATGGGGTGTCCGGCGGACTAGGCCGCCGGGCTGAGAGGCCATCTAGGCCAACCCATCGAACCTGATCCGGATCATGCCGGCGGAGGGAGCTTGAGATGCACGCGCCGTCGTCGCCTTTGTTCACGTCCGAACTGCCCGGAATTGCCGGTGACGTGCTGGCGCGCATCCGCGCCCGGCAGCCGCGTGTCCATTGCATCACCAACGCGGTGGCGCAGAATTTCACCGCCAACGTGCTGCTGGCAGCCGGCGCCATCCCGTCGATGACGGTCGCGCCTGACGAGGTCGGCGCGTTCGTGGCGCGGGCTGATGCACTGCTCGTCAATCTCGGCACCTTCGACCGCGAGCGCCGCGAGGCGACCGAGATCGCCATCGCGGAAGCCGCGCGGGCAGGGCGGTCCTGGGTGCTCGATCCGGTGTTCGTCGACCGCTCGCCGGCACGCACCGCGTTCGCCCAGTCGCTGGTGGCGAGACATCCGAAGACGGTGCGCCTCAATGCTGCGGAATTCACCGCGCTCGCCGAAGCGCCGCCGGAGGGCGAGGCGCTGCGGCGCTATGCCCGCGATCACGCCTGCATCGTGGCGCTCACCGGCGCGACCGACGAGGTGACGGACGGTACGCGTTTCGTGCAAATCGCCAACGGCGATCCGCTGATGGGCCGGGTCACCGCGATGGGCTGTGCCGGCGCCGCGGTGGTCGCAGCCGCGCTCGCGGTCGAGAGCGACGCACTCGCCGCGGTTTCCGCCGCGCTGTTGCTGTTTGCGGTCGCGGGCGAAGTCGCGGCGGCGCGCGCACGCGGGCCGGGCAGCTTGGCGGTCGAGATCGTCGATGCGCTCTACGGTCTTGACGAGGACACCTTGCGAAAAAGGGGGAGGGTGACGTGACGGCAGTGGATGTGCGGCTCAATGCGATCGTCGATCCGGAGCGCGCCGGCGGACACGATCTCGCCGACCTGGCGCGGATGCTGGCCGAAGGCGGCGCGACCCTCATCCAGCTGCGTGACAAACAGAGCGATACCGGCGTCATGCTGGAGCGCGCGCGCGTCATCAAGGCGGCGCTCAAGCCGCTCGGCGTGCCGCTCGTGATCAACGACCGGATCGACGTCGCGCTGGCGATGGGCGCCGACGGCGTGCATGTCGGGCAGACCGACATGCCGGTCGAAATCGCGCGACGGATGCTCGGACGCGACGCCATCATCGGACTGTCGATCAAGAGCGTGGCGCTGGCCGAAGCCGCGCCCATTGAGCTATTGGACTATGTCGGTGTCGGCGGGGTTTATGCCACCACCTCGAAGGACAATCCCAATCCGCCGATCGGCGTCGAGGGTCTTGCGCGCATCGCCCATGTGTTCCGCCGGCGCGCGCCGGACTTCCCGCTCTGCGCCATCGCCGGGATCGATGCCGGCAATGCGGCCGCGGCCGTCCGGGCCGGTGCGCATGGCGTCGCGGTGATCTCGGCGCTCTCGCTGGCGCCCGACCCCGCGGCTGCCGCGCGCGAACTGCGCGCGGTGGTCGACGCCGCGCTCGCCGAGCGGGTGAGCGCATGAGTTAAGCGAGACGACTGCGATCTTGCGATCTCCCCTCCCCCCATGAGCGAAGCGAATGGTGGGGAGGGGTCGGGGGTGGGGGGCGATCTCGCGCTCTCTCAGCACCCCCCACCCCGACGCCTTCGGCGTCGACCCTCCCCGCCGCTTCGCGGGGGGAGGGTAGCTGCGGCGCCGTCCGTGTCCAAGCAAGGCCAGCGTCATGACGACAAACGCGACCCCGATCGCCGTCACCATCGCGGGTTCGGATTCGGGTGGTGGCGCCGGGATCCAGGCCGACCTCAAGACGTTTTCGGCGCTGGGCGTCTACGGTGCGAGCGTGATCGCGGCGTTGACCGCGCAGAACACCCGCGGCGTGACCGGCATCCACGACGTGCCGGCGGACTTCATCACGGCGCAGATCGACGCGGTGTTCTCCGACCTCGACGTCGGCGCGGTGAAGATCGGCATGGTATCGCGAGTGCCGGCGATCGCGGCGATTGCCGACGGCCTGGCGCGCTGGAAGCAGCACAGGATCGTGTTCGACCCGGTGATGATCGCGACGTCGGGCGACCGGCTCCTTTCGCCCGACGCCATCGACAGCCTCAAGCATAAGCTGCTCCCGATGGCGACGGTGATCACGCCCAACCTGCCGGAAGCGGCGGCGCTGCTCGAAGCGCCGCTCGCCCGCGGCGAGAGCGAGATGCGCGAACAGGCCGAGCGGCTGCTTAAGCTCGGTGCGAAGGCGGTGCTGATCAAGGGTGGGCACGACACCGGCGCCGAGAGCGTCGACGTCCTGGTGCAGCCCGACGCCGTGACGCGGCTCGCCGCCGACCGCATCCCCACACGCAACACCCACGGCACCGGCTGCACGCTGTCGTCCGCGATTGCCGCGGGCCTCGCCAAGGGCCTGACGCTTGCCGAAGCGGCACGTGCCGCCAAGGCCTACGTCACCGACGCGCTCGTCGCCGGCGAGCGCCTCAAGATCGGCTCCGGCCACGGACCGGTACACCATTTTCACGCCTGGTGGTGATCCAGCCGCAAGCGAACCCATGACATACGTACACACAAGGAGACGACAATGACCCACATCACGCGACGCAACCTGACGCGCGCCGGCGCGCTCGGCCTCGCCGGAGCCATCGCGGCGCCCACGGTCGCGCGCGCGCAGACCCGGCGCTGGCGGATGGTGACCTCGTGGCCGAAGCGGCTGCCCGGACCCGGCATGTCGGCCGAGCGGGTGGCGGAGCGCATCGCGACGATGTCGGGCGGACGGCTACAGATCACCGTGCATGCGGCAGGCGAAGTCGTGCCGGCGTTCGAGGTGCTCGACGCGGTCGGCGGCGGCGTCGCCGAGATGGGTCACACCGCGGCGTTCTATTGGCAGGGCAAGCAGCCGGCCACCAACTTCTTCACCACCGTGCCGTTCGGACTGACGCCGGCCGAGCACGTCGCCTGGGTCGATGCTGGCGGCGGACAGGCGCTGTGGGATACGCTGTACGCGCCGTTCGGCGTCAAGCCGTTCATGGGCGGCAACACCGGCGTCTGCATGGGCGGCTGGTTCCGCCGCGAGCTCAACACCGCCGACGACATCAAGGGATTGAAGATCCGATCGCTCGGACTCGGCGGCGAAGTCTATCGCCGGCTTGGCGCGACGCCGCAGACCACATCGCCGGGCGAGATGCTGACCAGCCTGCAGTCCGGCCTGATCGACGGTGCGGAATTCGTCGGGCCCGGCACCGACATCGCGCTCGGGCTCTATCGGGTCGCGAACTTCTATTACGCGCCCGGCTTCAACAAGCCGAACGGCACCGGCGAATGCATCGTCTCAATCAAGGCGTGGGAAGGTCTCGATTCCGAGATGAAGGCGATCGTGCAGCATGCCTGCGCCAACGAGGCGGCCTATGCTCTTTCCGAGATGGAGCGGCTCAACGCCGAGGCGCTGGCGGCGCTGACCGGTCAGCACAACGTCAAGCTCAAGATGTTCCCGCAGCCGCTGGTCGCGGCGGCGCGCAAGACGGCCCACGATGTGGTTGGCGACCTCGGCGCCAGGAACGAGACTGCGCGCAAGATCCACGACTCCTACATCGCGTTCCGGGAACGCACCGCGGCCTGGTCGCGCATCTCCATCAAGGCCGTGCTGGAGGCGCGCGACGGGTAGGGCAGCAAGGGGTTGCGTTCGGCTGGGACCAGGGCCTGGGACCCAGCCATCCACGTCGTGTCAGCCGCGACCCCAAGAAAGACGGACGTGGTTGCCCGGCACTGCGGCCTCATGACGACATCATGCGAGGACTGCTTGGTTTGACTTCGCCGCACCGCCGTGCTGGCATAAATCATGCACTCTTCTCGGAGATGGAGCCGAAGATGATCTCGATCCGCACTGCCGCCGCCGCGGTTGTCATGGCGCTTGCCGTCAGCCCGGCCGCCGCGCAAGGCACCAAGGTTGGCATTGGAATTTCGGGCTGGACCGGATTTGCGCCGCTGACGCTGGCCAAGGAGGCCGGCATCTTCGCCAAGAACGGCCTCGACGTCACGATCAAGAAGATCCCGCAGGCGAGCCGCCATCTGGCGATCGCGTCAGGCGACATCCAGTGCGCCGCCACCACGGTCGAGACCTGGATCGTCTGGAACGCCAACGGCGTCGCGACCACGCAGCTCTTCCAACTCGACAAGTCCTACGGCGCCGACGGCATGGCGGTGCGCAACAATATCTCCTCGATCAAGGACGTGAAGGGCAAGACCGTCGCGGCCTCCGCGCCCGGCACCGCGCCCTATTTCACGCTTGCCTGGTTCCTGAAGAAGAACGGCCTCGGCGTGAAGGACGTCACCGTCGTCAACATGGAGCCGGGACCGGCCGCGCAGGCGTTCATCGCCGGCCAGAACGACGTCGCCATGACCTACGAACCTTTTCTCTCCGCCGTCCGAGCTAAGCCGGAAGCCGGCAAGATCATCGCCACCACGCTCGACTATCCGATGATCATGGACACGTTCGGCTGCACGCCGAAGTTCATCGCCGACAATCCCGCGGCCGTGAAGGCGCTGGCGAAGAGCTATTTCGAGGCGGTCGAGATGATCAAGACCGACGAGGCGAAGTCCTACGGCATCATGGGCGCCGACGTGAAGCAGTCGGGCGAGCAGTTCGGCAATTCGGCGAAGTATCTGCGCTGGCAGGACCAGGCCGCCAACAAGACCTTCTTCGCCGGCGACTTCGGCACCTTCAACAAGGAGGCGGCCGCGCTTCTCCTGGAGATCGGCGTGATCAAGCAGATTCCCGATCTCTCCAAGCTCGCCGACACCCAGTTCATCCAGTGATCGTATGGAGTCGCTGGGCGACGCCGCGGATTCCGGCGGGCTCCCTCTCCTATAGGGAGAGGGGTTAAGGTCTATTGAGAGTTGGGTAACCCCCTCACCCCAACCCTCTCCCCGGAGGGGAGAGGGAGCGCACCGGGTTCGCGGCACGAGCCTCAGCACGCACCAACATGAAGCCGCTCGCGCCCATCTCCAACACCGCCCGCGTCGCGCTCGGCATTCTGTTCTTCATCATCTTCTTCGCCGCCTGGGCCTACGCGACGCTCGGCGGCTACGTGTCGAAGACCTTCCTGGCCGATCCGGTCACCATGGTCCAGGACGGCTGGATTCTGCTGACCGAGCACGGCTTCCTCAAAGATATCGCCGTCACCATCTGGCGCGTGGTTGGCGGCTTCGTGCTGGCGGCGCTGGTCGCCGTGCCGCTCGGCATCTTGATGGGCGCCTACAAACCGATCGAGGCGTTCCTCGAGCCGTTCGTCTCGTTCGCGCGCTACCTGCCGGCGTCGGCCTTCATCCCGCTGCTGATCCTGTGGGCGGGCCTCGGCGAGATGCAGAAGCTCCTGGTCATCTTCATCGGCTGCGTGTTTCAGATCGTGTTGATGGTCGCAGTTGCGGTTGCCGGCGTGCGCCGCGATCTGGTCGAGGCCGCGCTCACGCTCGGCGCGCGCGACCGCGGTATCCTGGCGCGGGTGCTGGTTCCCGCCGCCGCGCCGGACATTGCCGAGATTCTCCGCCTCGTGCTCGGCTGGGCCTGGACCTATGTGATCGTCGCCGAACTGATCGGCTCCTCGTCCGGCATCGGCCACATGATCATCGACAGCCAGGCGCTGCTGGCGACCGGCCAGATCATCTTCGGCATCATCATCATCGGCGTGATCGGCCTCATCTCCGATTTCCTGTTCAAGTGGGGCAACCGGCGGCTGTTTCCGTGGAGCCTGGCGTGAGCAGTTGTCGCGAGAGCGAGCTCGCTTCTTTTTTCACCTCCCCCTGGAGGGGGGAGGTCGGCCTGCGCAGCAGGCCGGGTGGGGGTGAAGTACACAGCGACACGTTCACCCCACCCCGCTCGCCTACGCTTCGCTGCGGCGTGCGACCCTCCCCCTCCAGGCGAGGGTGGGAGGGCGCGCCATGAGCAGACTCGTGATCGACAACGTGTCGCGGGTATTCCCGGGGGTGCGCGGCGGAGCGCCCACGCGCGCGCTCGAGCCGACCGACCTGACGATCGCCGACAACGATCTCGTCACCATTCTCGGGCCGTCGGGCTGCGGAAAATCCACGCTGCTGCGGCTCATTGCGGGCCTCGACCAGCCGTCAACCGGCCGGATCACGCTCGACGGCAAGCCGGTCACCGGCCCCGGTCCCGACCGCGGCATGGTGTTCCAGTCCTACACGCTGTTCCCCTGGCTCACTATCGCCGACAACATCGCCTTCGGTTTGCGCGAGAAGGGCGTGCCGGCGCAGCGCCGCAACGAGGTCGTCCGCGACTGGCTCGGCCGCGATCGGGCTCACCGGCTTCGAGCATCACTATCCCAAGCAGCTCTCGGGCGGCATGCAGCAGCGCACCGCGATCGCGCGGGCGCTCGCCAACGATCCGGCGATCCTCCTGCTCGACGAGCCGTTCGGCGCGCTCGACAACCAGACCCGCGCGCTGATGCAGGAGCTGCTGCTCGGCATCTGGGAGCGCGAGCGCAAGACCGTGCTGTTCGTGACCCACGACATCGAGGAGGCGATCTTCCTCGGCTTCGCGCGTGCTGGTGATGACGGCGCGGCCCGGACGCATCAAGGCCGACGTCGCGATCGACCTCCCGCACCCGCGCCACTACACGCATCAAGACCGCCCGGAATTCTCCGCGCTCAAGGCGCGGCTGACCGAGGAGATCCGCGCCGAGGCGGTGCTCGCGGCCGAGGCGCATTGAGGCCAAACTGCAAGTTCGTGGCGAACGGCGGGGTAAAATCTCTCCGCTCGTCCCCGCGGAAGCGGGGACCCAGCGCAAAACGACATGACCGCAAGAAGAAATGGATTCCCGCTTGCGCGGGAATGAGCCGGGAAAGAGTGCGTACCAAGTTTGAAGCGACCGAACTCAGGCGTTACGGCGACTGAACCGTGTTGCGCGAGACCGAAGCAATGATCGCCGACTTGAGCTGGTTGAACTCGCTCTCGGTCAGCATCCCGCTTGCGCGCAGCTTGGAAAGCTCCGCCAGCCGATCGATCGATTCGTCATCGCTCGGAGGATCGATCGCAGGCGCTGACGCCTGCGGCGGCACATCGTCCGGCACAATGGACAACGTATTGGTTTGCTCTATCGGTTCGGGCACCGGAGCGAATGGCGTACTCGGAAGAGCGTCGCCCTGGAACTGCTCAGCCGGCTTGTCGGCCGCTTTCGCGAAGGCGGGTGCGTATGCACTCTCCGGCGCCGTAGGGACAATCGCGGGCAATTCGGTCTCAGCGGCTTTCGTCTCCAAGACGTGTCGATGCCGCAAGCCTGCTTGGCGTGGTCGCGGCCAGCGCCTTGAGCGCGGCCTTGTTCCTGCTCTTCAGGACCAGCAGCTTCACAAAGACGCCGATCAGAAGCAGCAGAAGCCCGCCGATCAGGCCATATGCGGCGGCCACCGCAAATCGCAGCCGGGCAATTTCGGCTTCAGCCGCGGCGCGCTCGTTCGCGCTGCGTGCGATTTCGCTTCTGACGGAGTCAGCGGTGAGTGGCGTCGCATCTGCAACTGCCTGGGCCTGCGTAGCGCCGTCGATGCGCCCATCCTCGCCGCTTTCGGCAAGAGGCCGGCCGTCTTTCGCTTCGGTCAAACCGGTCTGGAGATCGGCGCCCTGCGGCGGCGGCTCGACCGCCGGTGTCGATGCGCCAGCCTCTGCGAGCGCCGTTGGCGCTTGTGTCGCCGCCACCGGAGGCGCCAGCACCGAAGCGTCCACTGCGGTGACGCGGAAGGTCCCCCGTCCACGCTGATCGTAGCTCGCAACGAAGATCAACCCCGGTCCGCCGGTGATGCGATAGACCGGCAGACCGTCTTGTGCCGACTTCACCAGGTTGCCGAGGTAGTCGACCAGAAATCCTTTTCTCGGACTGCGTCCATCGGCCAGAATCTTGACGCTCTCGCCGTCGAGCGGCTCGATGGCGACCTGCCCCCACAATGCCATGACGCCTTCGGGACTGCCCGACCGGCGCGGCATCTTGTTGATCCGCGGTTGCGATCCGAGCTTGCGCGCGTGCGCGCGAATCTCGTCGTCGACCTCGCTGCTGCCGTCCCAGGACACCGGATCCTGCTGGCGATTGATGTAGGCGATCTTGCCATCGCGCGAATGCAGGAGCGAAGACGTCGTCCGCCGCTCTTTTTCCTGGCGGGTCTTTTGGCACCAGGTGAACCCGTCAAATTGCTCGCTGGGGCCGCAGCGATATTCACGATACTGCGCGCTGTCGGTTGAAAGCTGCGCTCCGAGGCCGAGGTCGTTGACCAGATACGGAGCGCCGGTATTGCGGGTCGTTTGTGCGGGTGCCTGCGCAACTGTCGCTGCAAATGCCAACGACAACGATGCGACTGAAACGAGCGCACTAATTCGGTTCGGCATGACCGTCCACCATATGAATCAGTGACCTATATCGTTAATTCTACAACGGACGGTAACTTTTGATACCACCTAGTTTGGCAGGCTGTGTTTCAAAATGGTACGCCGCTCCGGCGGAGATGACAACGCGGTCGGGCCTCCCACGGGCCGAGGTCTAGTGGCCTACAGGCTCGGCAGCTTGAGCCCATGCTGGCGCGCGCAGGCGATGGCGTCCTCGTAGCCGGCATCGGCGTGGCGCATGACGCCGGTCGCCGGATCGTTCCACAGCACGCGCTCGATCCGCCGCGCCGCCTCCGGCGTGCCGTCGCAGACGACCACCATGCCGGCGTGCTGCGAGAAGCCGATGCCGACGCCGCCGCCGTGATGGAACGACACCCAGGTCGCGCCGGACGCGCAGTTGAGCAGCGCGTTGAGCAGCGGCCAGTCGGACACCGCGTCGGAGCCGTCCTTCATCGCTTCGGTCTCGCGATTCGGGCTCGCGACCGAGCCGGAATCGAGATGATCGCGGCCGATCACGATCGGCGCCTTCAGCTCGCCGCTCGCCACCATCTCGTTGAACGCGAGGCCCAGCCGATGGCGGTCGCCCAGCCCGACCCAGCAGATGCGCGCCGGCAGGCCCTGGAACTTGATGCGCGCGCGCGCCATGTCGAGCCAGTTGTGCAGATGCGCGTCGTCCGGCATCAGCTCCTTCACCTTGGCGTCGGTGCGGATAGATGTCCTCGGGATCGCCCGACAGCGCCGCCCAGCGGAACGGCCCGATGCCGCGGCAGAACAGCGGCCGGATATAGGCCGGCACGAAGCCCGGGAAGTCGAACGCGTCGGCGACGCCGTCTCCTTCGCCATCTGGCGGATGTTGTTGCCGTAGTCGAGCGTCGGCACGCCGCGCGCCAGAACTCGAGCATGGCGCGCACGTGCACCGCCATCGACTGCTTGGCGGCACGCTCGACGCCCTTGGGATCGCTGGCGCGCCGCGCTTCCCATTCGGCCAGCGTCCAGCCGGCCGGCAGATAGCCGTTGACCGGATCGTGCGCCGAGGTCTGATCGGTCACCGCGTCGGGCTTGATACCGCGCGGCGACCAGCTCCGGCAGCATCTCGGCGGCGTTGCCGAGCACGCCGACCGAGACCGCCTCGCTTCGCGGCACAGGCGCGCTCGATCATCGTCAGCGCCTCGTCGATGTCCTTCGCCTGCGCGTCGAGATAGCCGGTCTTGAGCCGCATCTCGATGCGCGACGGCTGGCATTCGATCGCCAGCAGCGAGGCGCCCGCCATGGTGGCCGCGAGCGGCTGCGCGCCGCCCATGCCGCCGAGCCCGGCGGTGAGAATCCATTTGCCCGCGAGGCTGCCGCCATAGTGCCGCCGGCCCAGCTCGACGAAGGTCTCGTAGGTGCCCTGCACGATGCCCTGCGAGCCGATATAGATCCACGAGCCCGCGGTCATCTGGCCGTACATCATCAGGCCCTTGCGATCGAGCTCGTTGAAATGATCGAGCGTCGCCCAGTGCGGCACCAGGTTCGAGTTCGCGATCAGCACGCGCGGCGCATCCGCATGGGTGCGGAAAACGCCGACCGGCTTGCCGGATTGCACGCACAGCGTCTCGTCGCCTTCGAGCGTCCGCAGCGACGCGACGATGCGGTCGAAGCTCTCCCAGTCGCGCGCGGCGCGGCCGATGCCGCCATAGACCACGAGCTCGTGCGGCTTCTCGGCGACCTCGGGATCGAGGTTGTTCATCAGCATGCGCAGCGGCGCTTCGGTCAGCCAGCTCTTGGCGCTGAGCGTCGGTGCCGCGCGGCGCGCGGATGGTGCGGGCGTTGTCGAGACGGGTGGCCATCGTGCATGCCTCAGGCTCGCGCAAACGCGAGGCAGGCTTCGAGCACGCGCCTGCAGGGTTTCTGAATGGGTCTGGCGAATTCCGGGTCCCAGCGCGGCGGATCGTCCTCGTTGGGAAGGTAGCCGCGCAGCGCAAGCTCCATCTGCACCGCGTGGACGCCGTCGGCCGGGTCGCCATAGGTGCGGGTGATCCAGCCGCCCTTGAAGCGGCCGTTCACGACGTGCGGCCACCGGCTCGCGGCGCAGATCGCCGCCACGTCCGCTGCCAGCGCCGGGATCGCAGCGACTTGCCGTCATTGGTGCCGATGTTGAACACCGGCAGCTCGCCGGGAAACAGCCGCGGGATCACCGAGCGGATCGAATGGCAGTCGTAGAGCACCACGCGTCGTGATGCATGGCGCGCAGACGCTTGAGCTCGGCCGCCGAGCGCAGCGTGATAGGGCGCAAAATAGATGCGTCTTGCGCCGTTCGATCTCCTGCGGCGTCGGCGCGGTGCCGTCGCGATAGAGCGGGCGGCCGTCGAAGGTTTCGGTCGGCACCAGGCCGGTCGTCGCCTGTCCGGGATAGAGCGAGACGCCGGAGGGATCGCGGTTCACGTCGATCACGGTGCGCGACAGCGCGGTGTGCACGGTGGTCGCGCCAAGCTCGCGCGCGAAGGCGTAGAGCTGGTCGATGTGCCAGTCGGCGTCGCGGCGGGCGAGCGCGAGCGATACAAGCCCGGCCTCGCAGTCGGCCGGAATCATCAAGCCGGTGTGCGGGAACGACACCAGCAGCGGCGCCTCGCCCCGCTCACGGTCAGCCAAGACTCGGTACTCATGTCGCTCCTTCGGTCCAGGGCAGTTCGGAACCGGCCGCCGCAACCAGTGCGCCGGAACGCACCAGCTCGGCCGCCGCAGCAATGTCGGGCGCGAGGTGGCGGTCTTGCTCGAGCCGCGGCACGCGCTCGCGCAGCAGCGCACGCGCCCGTTCCAGCGGCGCACTCGATGTCATCGGCGCATGAAAGTCGCATCCCTGCGCGGCCGCAAGATATTCGATGGCCACGATATTGAGTGCGTTCGCCGCCATGGCGGCAAGCCGGCGCGCGCCGTGCGCCGCCATCGACACGTGATCTTCCTGGTTGGCCGAGGTCGGGATCGAGTCGACGCTGGCCGGCATGGCGCGCTGCTTGTTCTCGGCGACCAGCGCGGCGGCCGTCACCTGGGCGAGCATGAAGCCCGAATTGAGGCCCGGCCGCGGCGTGAGAAACGCCGGCAGGCCCGACAGCGCCGGATCGATCAGCATGGCGATGCGCCGCTCGGCCAGCGAGCCGATCTCGCAGATCGCGATCGCCAGCATGTCGGCCGCGAACGCCACCGGCTCGGCGTGAAAGTTGCCGCCGGAGAGCGCCTCGTCGGTGTCGGCGAAGATCAGCGGGTTGTCGGAGACGCCGTTGGCTTCGGTCGAGCAGCGTCGCGGCGGCCTGCCGCATGAGGTCGAGCACCGCGCCCATCACCTGCGGCTGGCAGCGCAGGCAATAGGGGTCCTGCACGCGCTCGTCGTTGACGAGATGCGAGGCGCGGATCGCGCTGCCTGCCATCAACGCGCGCAGCGCCGCGGCCACCTCGATCTGGCCGCGGTGGCCGCGCGCGCTGGATGCGGGCATCGAACGGCGTGTCGGAGCCGCGCGCGGCGTCGGTCGAGAGCGCGCCGGTGATCAATGCCGCGCGAAATACCTGCTCGACCGCGAACAGCCCCGCGAGCGCTTCGGCGGTCGAGAACTGCGTGCCGTTGAGGAGCGCGAGCCCTTCCTTGGGTCCGAGCGAATGCGGCGCGAGACCGGCGCGCGCGAGTGCCGCGGCCGCCGGCATGCGCTCGCCGGCGAGTTCGGCATCGCCGACGCCCAGCATGGCGGCGGCAAGCTGCGCCAGCGGCGCGAGGTCGCCGGAAGCGCCGACCGAGCCCTGGCTCGGGATCACTGGAGATGACGCCGCGCGCCAGCATCGCTTCGAGCATCGCGACCGTCTGCGGCGTCACGCCCGAGAGCGCCGTGGCCGAGGCTCGCAAGCTTGAGCGCCATCATCAGCCGCACATGGGCGGCCGGCATCGGCTCGCCGACGCCGGCGGCGTGCGAGAGCACGATGTTGCGCTGCAGCGTCGCGAGATCGTCGGGCGCGATGCGCACGCTCGCGAGCTTCCCGAAGCCGGTGTTGATGCCGTAGACCGGCTCGCCGCGCGCCACGATCGCCTCGACCGCCCGCGCGCTGCGCACGATCGCCGGCCGCACCGCCGGGATCGAGCACGGACGCCGGCGCCGCTCGCAATGGCGCGCCAGTCGCGCAAGCGTCGTGCGCCCCGGGATGAGCGTGATGGCGAGGTCATCCGCCTCTCCAGACGCGCGCATGCAGCGGGTTGAAGCCGATGCGATAGACGAGCTCGGCCGGGCGCTCGACGTCCCAGATCGCGAGGTCGCACCACTTGCCCGGTCTCGAGCGTGCCCGATCGTCACTCGAGCCGGCCGAGCGCGCGCGCGGCTTCGCGCGTCACGCCGGCAATGCATCTCGTCGACGGTCAGCCGGAACAGCGTCGCCGCCATGTTCATGACCAGTCAGCAACGACGTGATCGGCGATGTGCCGGGGTTGCTGTCGGTCGCGATCGCGATCGGCACGCCATGCTTGCGGAACGCCTCGACCGGCGGCAGTTGCTTCTCCCGCAGCGACATAGAACGCGCCGGGCAGCAGCACCGCGACCGTGCCGGCCTGCGCCATCGCGGCGACGCCGTCCTCGTCGGTGTATTCCAGATGGTCGGCCGACAGCGCGCCGTACTCGGCCGCGAGCCCCGCGCCGTGCAGATTCGAGAGCTGATCGGCATGCAGCTTGACCGGCAGGCCGTGCGCCTTGCGCGGCCGCGAACACCCGCGCGGTCTGCTCGGGCGAGAACGCGATGCCTTCGCAGAACGCATCGACCGCGTCGGCGAGCCGCTCGCGGGCGAGCGGCCGGGATCATGTCGCAGACCTCGTCGATGATAGCGGTCCTTGTCGCCATCCGCTTCCGGCGGCAGGGCGTGCGCGCCGAGGAAGGTCGTCACGACTGCGACCTCACGCTGCTCGCCGCAGCCGGCGCGCCGCGCGCAGCATCCGCACTTCGCTCGTCGCGCGTCGAGGCCGTAGCCCGACTTGATCTCGACCGTCGTCACGCCTTCGGCGATGCAGCGCGGTCGAGGCGCGGCAGGGTGGCGGCGACGAGATCGTCCTCGCTCGCCGCGCGCGTCGCCTGCACGGTCGACACGATGCCGCCGCCGGCCCGCGCGATCTCCTCGTAGGACGCGCCGGCAAGCCGCAGCTCGAACTCGTGCGCGCGGTCGCCGGCGTAGACCAGGTGGGTGTGGCAATCGATCAGGCCGGGCGTGATCCAGCGGCCATCGAGCGCGATCCTGTCGGCCGCGTCCCAGCCGGTCGGCAGTTCCGACATCGGACCCGCGAAGACGATCCGGCCGTCGTTGGCGGCGACCGCGCCGCGCTCGACGATGCCGAGCCCCGTCGGCCGGGCGCCAGCGTCGCAAGGCGCGCATCAAGCCAGATCGTATCGAACCGCATCGTTCGTCCTCGGACGGGCGAAGGCCGATCATCGCTCTATACACCTTTCGACCGCGATGCCTATTGTGCCGTAGCGAATCCGGCCGCGGCCGGATGCTGCGAGAGACGACCCGTTGCGCGCGATCTGTTCTTCGATCATGCCCTGCTTCCCTCCGGCTGGGCGCGCGATGTCCGCATCGCGGTCGCCGACGGTATCATCGCCTCGGTTGCGCCCGGCGCGTGCACAGGATCGGCGCCGAGCGCATCGCCGGCATTGCGGTGCCGGGTCTCCCGAATCTGCATTGCCACGCGTTCCAGCGCGGCATGGCCGGGCTTGCGCGAACGCCGCGGTCCGTCGGCCGACAGCTTCTGGACCTGGCGCGAGGTGATGTACCGCTTCCTCGAGCGGCTCACGCCCGACGACGTCGAGGCGATCGCGGCGTTCGCCTACATGGAGATGCTGGAAGCCGGCTTCACCACGGTCGGCGAGTTCCACTATCTCCACCACGATCCCGACGGCCGGCCCTACGACGACCTCGGCGAGATGGCGGTCGCGCATCGCCGCCGCCAGCGCGGAGACCGGCATCGGCCTGACGCTGCTTGCCGTCGTTCTACGCCTACGGCGGCTTCGGCGGCGCGCCGCCGGCAGCCGGGCCAGCGCCGCTTCCTCAACGATCCCGACCGGTTTCTGCGTCTGGTCGAGCGCACGCGCGCCATTGCCGCCGACCCTGCCGGGCACGCAGGTCGGCATCGCGCCGCACTCGCTGCGTGCGGTGACGCCCGACGACGCTGCGCGCGATCTGCGACGCGTCGCCGGACGGTCCGATCCATATTCATGCCGCCGAGCAGACCGGGGAGGTCGAAGCGAATGCATCGCGTCGCTCGGGCGACGGCCGGTCGAATGGCTGCTCGATCATGCGGAGGTCGATCCGCGCTGGTGCCTGGTCCACGCGACCCACACGACACCGAACCGAAGTACGCGCGCTCGCCGCGTCCGGCGCGGTCGCGGGCCTCTGTCCGCTGACCGAGGCGTCGCTGGGCGACGGCATCTTCGATGCGGCCGGCTATCTCGCAGCCGGCGGCACGTTCGGCATCGGCACCGATTCGAACATCCAGATCGATGCGGCGGCCGAGTTGCGGCAACTGGAATATGGCCAGCGCCTCGCGCGCCGCGCCCGCAATGTCATGACCGTGGGAGCCAGAATCGACCGGGCGCCGGCTGTTCAATTCCGTTCTCTGCCGCTGGCGCACAGGCCTTGCAACGGCCGATTGACGGCCTCGCCGAAGGACAGCGTGCGGATATCGTGATGCTCGATCGCGAGCATCCCGACCTCGCGATGCGCAAGGGCGACGCCTGGCTCGACGCATGGATTTTTGTGGTCGGGCGTGCCGCGGTCGCGACAGTGCTTGCCGGCGGCGAAGCCGTGGTGGCTGCGGGCCGCCACAAGAGGCGGCCGGCGATTGAGGCTCGTTACAAAACCGCCATCGCACGTCTCCAGTGACTGGGCGCGGTCACGTTTTCGGCGCGGCCAGCTAGCGCCTTATTTTTCTTCTTCTTCGTCTTCTTCGTCCTCATCCTCCTCGTCGTCGTCCTCCTCTCCGTCCTCGTCGTCTTCTTCGTCGTCGTCTTCCTCGCCCTCTTCCTCGTCGTCCTCTTCTTCGTCGTCGTCCTCTTCCTCATCGTCCTCTTCGTCGTCGTCCTCGTCGTCGCCGTCCTTGTCGTCATCGTCCTTGTCGTCTTTTTTTTCACCTCCCTGATCTTCGTCGTGTTTGCCGCTCTCCATTTCGACGAAGCCGGCGAGGGTCCCCGCGGCGCCGATGCTGACCTGCCATCTCCATGCGCCGACGATGTCCATGCACTCTTCCGCGACTGGCTCACGGGCCTGGGCCTCGTCTCCTTCCGGCTTGTCGCCGAGGTATCCGGTGCAGTCGCGCAGATCGCCGAGCTGGATGCAGCAGTACGACATGTTGGTCATCGTAGTTCCCTTTTGCCGAACACCAGAGATGATTGCCCCAAGGTGTCTCAGAATCCTAGAGCAGATCGGTGGGCCAAGTACAACATCGGAGCAAAGCCGACTCTCTTGTAGATCTTCCGCCCCGGCGCATTTGTCCACGCCCCCAAGAGCCCGTGTGCGAAATCGAGCACAGGGAGATTGGCGAAGACCCTCAAGGCCTGGCGGTCGTTGCAACCAGGTCCACAAGCATCCGGGTCAGCGCACCATCAGGGCGCGCAAGTTCGTCCAGGATCGAAAAGTGGTGGTGACCCGGCAGTTCGGCCAGACTGACCGGCAACCCTCGGGCCTGCGCGGCGGTGGCAAACGTCGCAGCCTGCCGCTTCAATTCGGGCAGCTCGTTGCCGCCGACCGCTAACCGCAGTGGCGGGCTCGTATCCGACAGCGTCTGCAACGGACTTAGGGCCGCGACCTCGGCCGCGGTGAGCGACAGGAGATCGTTGATGTCGCAGAGCGCGATCGGCTCAAGATCGAACACGCCGCTGATCGGCATGCCGCCGCGGACCGCCGGATGCCCGGCGGCGGCTGCCGTCAGGTGCCCGCCCGCCGACCAGCCGCCGACGAAGATTGCATTCCGCTCGATGCCGAGCTCGTCCGCCTGCCGCGACAGGAAGGTGAGCACCTGCTCGATTTCCGCGACAATCTCGGTCAGGCTCGCCTGCGGCGCCAGCGTGTAGCCCGGCACGGCGACATCGATGCCGCGGGCGAGCGGCCCCTCGGCAACGAACGCGAACGTCTCCTTCTCGTTGCGCTGCCAGTAGCCGCCGTGAATGAACACGAACAGCGGCGCCTGCTTCGCCCCCGACGGAAACAGATCGAGCCGCTCCCGTTCCCTGTCGCCATAGCGGATGTCGAGCTTGGCAGTGCCCGAAGCCCGGACCGCCGCGCTCGCCTTCTTCCATCGCGCGTTCCAGTCCGCGCTGTCGGCGACTGCAATGCGGTTATTGTAGGCGGCGCTGAGAGTGGCGCGATCCATCCCGCGATAGATTGCGGGCGCCGGCCGATCGGAAGAATCCGTCATGCGGCGACCCGCTCCGGGAGTGACACGCCAACGATGGCGATCAGCGCAAGCCGATCTGCTGCTGGCAGCTCGGATACATCGCGGCGAGCTCGGGGCCGCTCAGGACGATCATGCGCCGCGACAAGCCGCCGCGACCCTTGATCCACGTCCGCACATGCTCGGGATAAATGTCCATCAGGAACTTGGTGGCCGATTGGCTTGTCACCGGCTGGCCGTTCTGCCCCGGATTCCACGCGGCGTGGAAGCCGAGACGCGCCCGCGAGGTGACACAGATGCGCTCGCGCGGAATGACGCCGAGCACCATGGTACAGGCCGAGAGACACGGGCCGTCGATGGCGACGCGTTCGCCGGCATTCCGCATGGCCATGAAGTTTTCGAGATACGGGCCGATCTGGCCGCCGGTATCCGCTTTGATCCGCACCAGCGCAGACGCTGGCGACACGGCGAGCGCCGTGAGAACGGCGCCCACCAGGAACGCAAGAACGCGCATGTAGGTCGTCCCCCTTGGCCCCTTGACGTCTTTGATTTCCCGCCTGCGGACTATTTGAAAACAGAAAATGTGAGCGAAATGTGGAGTTAAGCCGCGCTAAAGCCGGTGATTAAGAAATAAATCCGCCCCAATACGGCACATCTCGCAGCTATGAGGCGCGTTCCTTGCGGTGGGCCACATACCGGCTCGCCGGGATCGGCAGGCCGAGATTCTCCCGCAGCGTGCTGCCCTCGTAGGCGGTGCGATAGACCCCGAGCCGCTGGAGTTCCGGCACGACCATGTCGACGAAATCGTCGAGCCCGCCGGGATAGTACGACGGCAGGAAGTTGAAGCCGTCGCAGGCGCCGGTCGTGAACCAGTGCGCCATTTCTTCGGCCGCTTCCGCGGGCGTGCCGACAATCGCGTAGTGGCCACGGGAACTGGCGAAGCGCTGATAAATCTCGCGTAGCGTCGGCGCGCCCTCCTTTGACCAGGCGGTGATCATGTCGGAGCGGCTGCTGACCACGACATTCTCCGGCAACGGCGGCAACGGCTGGTCGAGCGGATAGCCGGTAAGGTCGAAGCCGATGCGCCGCGACAGCAGGGCCACGCCGAGCTCCGGATGTAGCAGTTCTTGCAGAGCTCTGAAACTTGGCCTCCGCTTCCGCGCGGGTCGGCGCAACGATGACGGAAAGCCCCGGCAGGATTTTCAGATCGTCTGGCCGGCGGCCGCATTTGGTCATGCGCCCTTTGACGTCGCGGTAGAACGCCCGCGCACTTTCGACCGAATCGTGGGCACAGAAAATCACCTCCGCGGTCTCCGCCGCCAACTGACGGCCGTCGTCGGATGCGCCAGCCTGCACGATCACGGGCTGACCCTGCGGCGAGCGGGCGACGTTCAGCGGGCCGCGCACGTCGTAGAACTGCCCGTGGTGGTCGAGGACATGCATCTTGGAGCGGTCGAAAAAGATGCCGCTCTCCTTGTCGCGCAGGAAGGCGTCCTCGTCCCAGGAGTCCCACAGCGCGCGCACGACCTCGACGAACTCCCGCCCGCGCTTGTAACGCTCGACCTTGGGCAGATGCGGCTGCTTGCTGAAATTCAACGCTTCGGTCTCGTTGCCCGACGTGACGACGTTCCAGCCGCAGCGGCCGCCGCTGATGATGTCGAGCGTCGCGAACTTGCGGGCGAGCGAATACGGCTGCTCGAAGCTCGTGCTGGCGGTGCACACGAGGCCGATCTTCTGGGTATAGCCTGACAACGCCGACAGCAGCGTGAAGGGCTCCATCCAGGCGACGTAATGCACGCGATCGATGGCGGATTCGGCGGCGGTCCAGACCGTTGCCGAATCCGCGGAAAACAGCAGGTCGAACAGGCCGCGTTCGGCCGTCCTGGCCATCTCGACGAAATGCGGAAAATTGACGCCCGCATCCGCCTGGCACTGCGGGTGACGCCACGACGCGATATGATGACCGCACGGCCTGACGAACAGTCCGAGCTTCAGGTGCGGTCCGGCCATCTCGAATGCCTCCTGCGTCGCGACCATCTGACCGGGCGGGCGCCCTTGGATCAGACGGCTCAGCCGGGATAATGTGACGGCAACAAGAGACGCTGTCCACCAAGGTAGGAAACGAGCGGAGAGCACATGAAGGCGCTGGTGTTAGGCTTGAGCCTGATCGTATCGGCGGCGGCCGGAATTTCGACGGTTCATTCGCAAGGCTTTCCCAACAAGCTCATCCGCATCATCGTGCCGTTCACGCCGGGCGGTTCCAACGACGTGGTGGCGCGCGAAATCGCAACCGGCTTGCAGGAACGGCTGAACCAGACGGCGGTGGTCGAGAACAAGGCCGGCGGCGGCGGCACCATCGCGTATCAGTTCGTGGCGAAGTCGCCGCCGGACGGGCACACCATGATGATCGCACCGGCATCGTTCACCATGGGACCGCATCTTTCGCGCAACCCGGTCTACAATCCGATCACGGAATTCGCGCCGGTCATCCTCGTGGCCGACGTGCCGTTCGTGCTGGTGGTGCCGTCGAGCCTGCCGGTGCACTCGCTGAAGGAACTGATCGATCTTGCCAAGACCTCCCCGAACAAGCTGACGTTCGGGTCGGTCGGACTCGGCACGCCGCAGCATCTCGGCGGCGAGATGTTCAAGATCAGCGCCGGCGTCGACATGATCCACGTGCCGTTCCGCGGCGCCACCGCGGCGATCCCGGACCTACTCGCCGGGCGGATCGACGTGTTCATCGGGGCGATCAACTCGCTCCTGCCGCTGATCAAGGAGGGCAAGCTCCGCGCCATCGCGATGGCGGGGAAGACCCGCGTGCCGTCGTTGCCGGACGTGCCGACCATCGCGGAATTGGCCTTTCCCGACTTCGAGGTCGGGTCCGCGGTCGGGCTGGTGGCGCCGGCCGCCACGCCACCGGAGGTGATCGAGACGCTCAACCGGGAGATCGGCAAGATCATCGCCACGCCCGGCTTCCACCAGCGCATGCAGGCGATCGGCGTCGACGTGGTCGGCTCGACCCCGGCGGCCTATGCCAAGTTTCTCCGCGACGACTACGACAAATGGGGGAAGGTGGTTGCGGGGGCTGGGATCGTGCCGCAGTGACGGTGCGGCGCAGGCCTCCTCGCACCTCCACACCATTTCCATCGGGATGCGAAGGCGATAGTGTCGCCTGACTCATCGGGAGAATATGCATGAAGACCGTGAAGACGATGCTGGCCGAGGCCGAAGCCGCGGTGCCACGGGTCAGTCCGGAAGAGGCCAAGGGCCTGGTCGGTCGGCCCGATGTACTGTTCCTGGACGTCCGCGAGCCGCCCGAAGTTGCGGCCTCCGGCAAGGTGCCGGGAGCGCTGGCGATTCCGCGCGGCCTGGTCGAGTTCCGCGCCGATCCGGAGTCGGCGTTGCATGACAAAGCGTTCGACCGGACCAAGACGGTGATCGCTTATTGCGCTTCGGGTGGACGCTCGGCGCTGGTCGGCAAGACGCTGAAGGACATGGGCTACGCCAACGTCCGCAACCTCGGCGGATTCAAAGGCTGGCTCGACGCCGGCGGCGAAGTGGAAAAGACTTGAACGCCACGAGGTGCGAGCGCATCCGCTGTCTTGAGCGGCGGCGGCATCTACAGCGCGTGTGACGGTAAGCGGCAGGAACGGCGCTTGCCGCAACTTGCCGGCTCCCCGATAATCTGCAGCAAATCTGCAAGAATATCAGGGAGAAACTCCATGCTGGGAATTGCGCGCGCACGCCGCCGACATCTCATCGCCTGCGCCGGCGTCGTGTGCGCTGCGTTGCTCGCCGCGGGCGCCGCGTGGGCGCAATCGTATCCATCGGCTCCGGTGCGGGTCCTGGTGCCGTTCGGCGCCGGTGGCGCGACCGACGTAGTCGCCCGGGTGTTCGCCGACCGGCTGCAGCAGCGCATGGGCCAGCCGTTCACGGTCGAGAACCGGGCGGGCGCGGCGGGCCAGATCGCGGCGGCTGCGTTCGCGCGCGCGCCGGCCGACGGCTACACGTTGCTCTTCACCACCGCTGCGCCCATCACGGTCGCGCTGCTGATGAACGACAAGGTGGCGTACGATCCGCGCAAGGATTTCGTCCCGGTCGCGGTGGTCGCGGTGCAGCCGGTCTGGGTGGTGGTGAATGCCAGCTCGCCGTTCAAGTCGCTGGCGGACATCGTCAAGCAGGCGAAGGAACAGCCCGGCAAGCTCAACTACGGCACGTCCGGCGTGGGCACCGAGCTGCATCTTGCCGCCGAGGCGGTGGCGCGCTCGGCCGACATCCAGATGGTGCACGTGCCGTTTCGCGGCGGCGGTGAGGTCATCACCGCGCTGCTCGGGTCGCAGATCGACTTTGCGGCGCTCAGCACGGCATCGATCGCCGGCGCGGTGCGGCAGGGGACACTGCGGGTGCTGGCGGTCAGTTCGCCAACGCGGATGACGGACTTCCCCGACGTGCCGACGTTCGCCGAACTCGGGCATCCGGGCGCCACCATGGTGCCGTGGTGGGGCTTGATGGCGCCGGCGGGTACGCCGCCGCCAATTCTCGCGCGGCTCAGCGAGGAGCTTGAAGCCGCCACCAAGGACGAGGCGCTGCGCGAGCGCCTGAAGGCGACCTTCGTGCAGATCGAGTTCGCCGGGCCGCAGGAATTCGCCCGGCGGCTCGAAGCCGAGACCGCGCTCTACGGCGACATCATCCGCGCCGCCAAGATCACGATGCCGAAATAGCGCGGCCGGCGGCGCCTCACGTCCGGATTGCTGCGTCACCGCGCGAACGCACATCCCTGCGACGTTTTGCGGCCGATCGACGCGCCGGTCTGTCGCGGGTGCGGCGGCAACTTTTTTCGCCGATGCGAGTTGACGCCCCCGATGCGCGGCTTCGACGTCGATGCCCGCAAGGCGAAGCCAGCAATCTTTCGGCAGACAATGGACCTTGATTTCTTCGACATCGCCCTGCGGTTGGGTGCGGCAACGCTTGCCGGCATCGTGATCGGCATCAATCGCGATCTGGCCGACAAGCCGATCGGGATGCGTACGCTCGGTCTGGTCTCGCTGGGGTCGGCAGTCGTCGCGCTGGCGGCGATCCAGTTTCACAATGCCACCGAGACCCCGGACGCACTCAGCCGCGTGGTGCAGGGCATCATCCAGGGCATCATGGGCGGCATCAGCTTCATTGGCGCCGGGGTCATTCTCAGAGACACGGCTAAGCGCCAGGTCGAAGGCCTGACGACGGCCGCGACCGTGTGGGTGGCGGCCGCGTTCGGCATCGCGTGTGCGCTGGCCGCCTGGAAGCTGCTGTTCGTTGCGACCGCGCTGGCGTTGTTCCTGCTGTTCGCCTTCGCCTGGACGGAGAAGTGGTTCGGCAGCAAGGATTGATGAGTTCAGGCGGCCGCGAGCAGGGCGACGTCGGCGAGGGTTGCTTCGACTGCGCGGCGCTCGTCGCTGGTGAGCGCAGCCTGCGGCGGAATGGGATCGCCGACCGCGTAGCCCTGTGCCTGCAGGCCGGCCTTGATGCAGGCCGCCAGATTGAAGCGCGCGAACGCTTCGTTCACCCGCCAGAGCCGCTGCTGCAGCTCCATCGCTTCGCGCCACCGCCCGGCACGACAGAGATCGTAGAGGCGCACGCTCTGACGCGGAATGACGCAGGCGGGGCCGGCCATCCAGCCGACGCCGCCGATCAGCATGACACAGGCCGGAATGTGCGCGGACGCGGAGAATACTCGGATGCGGTCGCAGCGGCTCATGATCGACAGCAGCCGGCCGGTGTTGGTCGACGCGTCCTTGATGTAGCGGATGCGCGGATGGGCGCTGAGGCTCGCGATCGTGTCGAGCGACAGATCGCTGCGCTGGAATTGCGGGTTGGTGTAGAGCACGACCGGAATGTCGACTGCGTCGGCGATGGCGCGGAAGTACGCTTCGACCTGCTTGTCCTTGAGCGGAAAGTACGCCTCCAGGATCGCCAGGATGCCGTCGGCGCCGAGCCGCTGATAGCTGCGCGCCTGCTCGACGGCGTCCTGCGTCGAGGTTGAGGCGACGCCGGCGACCACCGGCACGCGGCCGGCGGCCGCTTCGATGGTGGCGCGCACCACGGCGGTGCGCTGCTCGCGATCGAGATAGGCGAACTCCCCGGTCGAGCCGAGCGGCGTCAGGCCATGCACGCCGGCCGCGATCAAGTCGCTCGCCAGGCGCCCGAGCACATCGGTGAGCACGCGCCCGGAATGATCGACCGGAGACACCAGATAGGGAAATACGCCGCGGAACTCCTGCATGAACGTCTCGTATGTTGTGGCTCAGTTGCCCTCGAACACCGGCCGCTCTTTCTTGACGAACGCCTCGTAGGCGCGCTCGTAGTCCTTGGTCTGCATGCAGATCGCCTGCGCCTGCGCCTCGGCCTCGATCGCGTCGTCGATGCCCATGCTCCATTCCTGATGGATGCAGCGCTTGGTCATGGCGTGCGCGAAGGTCGGCCCGTCGGCGATGGTCTTCGCCATCGCCTGTGCGTCGGCCAGCACGTCATCCGGCTCGCACAGCCTGTTGTAGAAGCCCCAGCGCTCGGCCTCGGCGCCGTCCATGGTGCGCCCGGTGTACAGAAGTTCGGCGGCGCGGCCGGCGCCGATGATGCGCGGCAGGATGTTGCAGGCGCCCATGTCGGCGCCGGCAAGGCCGACCCGCACGAACAGGAACGCGACCTTGCTGCGCGCGGTGCCGAAGCGCAGGTCCGATGCCATCGCCAGGATGGCGCCGGCGCCCGCGCAGACGCCGTCGACCGCCGCGACGATCGGCTGCGGGCAGGCCCGCATCGCCTTCACCAGGTCGCCGGTCATGCGCGTGAACGCGAGCAGGCCGGCCATGTCGCCCTTGCGCTGCATCTCGACGAGCGGGCCGATGATCTCGTGCACGTCGCCGCCCGAGCAGAAATTGCCGCCGGCGCCGGTGATCACCACCGCCTTGACGTCATCGGCGTAGGTGAGATCGCGGAAAGTGTCGCGCAGCTCGGCGTAGGATTCGAACGTCAGCGGGTTCTTGCGCTCGGGCCGGTTGAGCGTGATGGTTGCGACCTTGCCGTCGAGTTGCCAGAGGAAATGCCGCGGCTTGAAGTTGCCGAAATCGATTCCTTCAGGTTGAAACCGCTGCGCCGTGTCGGTCGATGAAGACATGGTTGAACTCCTCGGCGGCGACGCGCGGCTGCCCGCATCGGGCAGCGGATGCGCCCGTCATTTCTGGTTCAGCAGCCCGTTGATCTTTTCCAGCAGGCGCGGCAATTCGACCGGCTTGGTGTCGAAGTCGTCGCAGCCGGCCGCCAGCGCCTTCTCGCGGTCCTCGACCATCGCATGGGCGGTCAGCGCGATGACCGGGATCGCGCGCGTCGCCGGATCGGCCTTGACGCGGCGCGTCGCCTCCCAGCCGTCCATCACCGGCAGGCTCATGTCCATCAGGATCAGGTCCGGCTGCTCGCTCGCCGCCATGTCGACGCCCTGCTGGCCGTCGACCGCGATCACGACCTCGAAGCCGTTGCGCGATCGAGGCGCCGCGACAGCATGTCGCGGTTCATCTCGTTGTCTTCGACCAGCAGGATTTTCGGCATCGGCACTCACTCACGTGCGACGCTGCGCGGTCAGTTCGGCGCGGCGCGGCCGCGCTGCTCGGCGATGACCGACAGCGCCGAGCCGAGCGTGGCTGATCGGCTGCGCGCTCTTGCTCAGCACGAGCAGCGTGCGTTCGGCGAGGAACGCCCGCTCCTCGTCGGTCAGCTCCTTGGCGGTCAGCACGACGACCGGCAATGTCGACGAGCTCGTCGTCGCTCGCGGATCGCGCTCGAGGAACTCGAAGCCGTCCATCTCCGGCATCATCAGGTCGAGCAGGATCAGCGCCGGCAGCGGATTGCTGCTCGAGCCAGTCGAGCGCGGCGCGGCCGTTGACGGCCTCGCGCGGTCTTCAGGCCGGCACCTTCGAGCGTCGCTGCGCACGACGTCGCGCACGTCGGGATCGTCGTCGACGATCAGCACGACGGGCTTGCGCCGCTCTGGCCGGCGAAGCGACGCACCAGCGCGAGCAGCCGCGCGCGGTCGATCGGCTTGGTCATGAACTCGGAGGCGCCGAGCGAGTAGCCGAGGTTCCGGTCGTCGACGATCGTGATCATGATGACCGGGATGTGGTCGAGCGCCGGATCGGACTTCATGATGCCCGAGCACCGACCAGCCGTCGACCTTCGGCATCATGACGTCGAGCGTGACGATGTCGGGCGGCGTCTTGCGCAGGATCTCGAGCGCCTCGGCGCCGTCGCGCGCGTGCATGACGCGGTAGCCCTCCTTGCCCAGCGTCGCCGACAGCAGGTCGTGCACCGCCGGATCGTCGTCGACCACCAGCACCGTCAGGCCGCACCGTCGCCGGCGCGTCCGACGACTGGCAGCGTGATCTCGTCCGCGTCGGCTCGGCCCGCCTGCGACCGGCTGATCCGGCAGGACCATGCGTGAAGGTCGAGCCTTCGCCCGGCTTGCTGGTGACGTCGATCGTGCCGCCCAGCATGGTGGCAGAAGTGCCGGTGATGGTCAGGCCGAGGCCGGTGCCGCCGTAGTTGCGCGTGGTCGAGGAGTCGGCCTGCGTGAACGCCTGGAACAGGCGGCCGAGCTGCTCCTCGGTCATGCCGATGCCGGTGTCCGACACCTCGAAGCATGACGCGCGCCTGGCCGTCCTGCGCCGGTTCTCGCGCGAGACCGTCAGCGTGACGTCGCCGTTCTTGGTGAACTTGGCGGCGTTGCTCAAGCAGGTTGATCAGGCTCTGCTTGAGCTTGGTCAGGTCGGTGCGCATCGAGCCGATGTCGGGCGGGCAGATCGATGACCAGCTTGTTGCCGTTCTTCTCGACCAGCGGCTCGACGATGGTGCGCACCTCGTCGACCAGCCGGCTGAGGTAGATCTGCTCGAGATAGACGTCCATCCGGCCGGCTTCGATCTTCGACAGATCGAGGATGTCGTTGATCAGCCCGAGCAGATGCTTGCCGGCGCCCTGGATCTTCTGCAGGTCGCCGATGCTGGTGTCGTCGCCGCGGTCGGTCGCGTCTTCGACCAGGATTTCGCTGTAGCCGATGATGGCGTTCAGCGGCGTGCGCAGCTCGTGGCTCATGTTGGCGAGGAACGCCGACTTGGTGCGCGACGCCGCCTCGGCCTCGGCCCGGGCCGCTCGGCCTCTTCCCTCGCGGCGCGGATCTCGCGCGCATTGTCGCGGAACACCGCGAGCGTGCGGCTCATGTCGCCGAGCTCGTCCGGCCGGCGGCCGGAATCGGGCGTCGCCAGCTCGCCGCGCGCGATCGCCAGCATGCTGCGGGAGAGCTCGGTCAGCCGCGCGCACGACGTAGCGCAGCACGAACAGCCAGACGACCAGGCCGGCCAGGATCAGGCTGGCGAGCGCGATCAAGATGAGCCACCATTTGCTCTGGGCGATCTCGTGCATCGACCGGTCGGCGTTCTGTCCCGATTCCCTTTCGGCCTGCTGTACCAGGGCCTGGACCTGATCGCGAAGTCCGGCGCCCGTCTTCTGCAACGTGTCCTGGAGCGAATTGATCTCTCGGACCGTCCGCAACTCCGCTTCGCGCGTGCTGATCAGGCCGCGATCGCCGACGATTTGCTCGAACGTGGCCTCAAGCGACTTCGAAAGCACGGAGAGCCGCGCGTCGGCGGCGGGGTCTAATGCGGCGAGCGTCGAGATCTCCTTGCCGAGGCGCTCTTTGGCCGCCGCGAAGCGCCGGCGCAACGCAACGAACTGTTCCGGCTTGCCGGCGAACTCGGCTTGCGTCACCAGCGTCCCGAGCAGGATGATCTCCCGGGCGATCTGTGCAGTCAGTTCGTTGACCGTCGGCGGCGCGGCCGAAGCCTGACGCAGGTTGTCGACGCTCGTGGACAGGCCTTCGGCGGTGGTCATCAGCCCGCTGGCGAGCTGCCGGCTGCGGTGGGAAAGGACGATCTTCTCGGAGGCCGCGCGGTTGAGTTCGCCGACCTTCTGGTCGATGACGGCGACCTCTTCCTGCAGGCGCATGGTCGACGCCGCATCGCCGACCACCGACCGCAAGGTATTGAGCCCCGACCAGAGCTGGGCGATCTGTCCGGTGAGCTTTTCATTCTGTTCGAACAGCTCCACGCTGTCCTCGACGTTGCCCAACTGGCCGGCGGTGATGGCGACCTGCGTGGCGTTGAACTCGATGCCGAGCGAGCTCTTCACCGCCGGCAGACTGACGTCGATCAGGCGGTGAAGCACGTCACCGAGATTGCCGAAGCGAAAGATCGAAATCGCCGTGCCGACGATGGTCAACGTGGCGATCAGCATGAAAGCAATCAGCAGCCGGCCGGCCACACTGCGATACCAGTTCCGTTTGACGGCTGGGTCGGCGGCATCGCCGGTTTTTGGACTGGATGTCGCTGAGAAGTCTGTCATGAGCGGGCCGATAGAAGCGGTTGGGGCGTAAGGCCGTCTCGGATAATTGCCGGAACTCGGGTCGGCACCGCAAGGGGCGATACCTGCGCCCTCATGTCGTCGGTCCGCTCATGGAGAGCAGGATCGCCGCCATATCGTCGAATGCCGGCCGTCCGGCCTCGAACTCCCGCACCTGCTTGACCAGATGCTGTAGCGTTGCCGGTTGGTCGCGGCCGGCTTGCGCCATAAAGGCCTCGATGCGCGCTTCGCCGAAGAGCTCGCCCGCGGGGTCGTTCGCCTCGGTGAAGCCGTCGGTGACGATCAGCAGGCGATCGTCCGGCGCGAGGGTGACGGAATCCTGGCGGTAGGCGAAGCCCGGCGCGACACCGAGCGGCGGACCGCCCGCGGTCGTCAGCCGCGCAACGACATCAGCTCCGTCACGCCGGAACGGCGGGACATGCCCGGCCCGCACGTAAGTCAATTGCCGCGTCCGCACATTGAGGCTGGCCAGCAGGAAGGTGACGAACATGCAGCTTTCGTTGCCGACCGAGAGCGCGTCGTTGACCAGCGAGATCGCCTTGGCGGGTTCGGAGAACAGCTCGGCCGCATCGGGGCGCCCGGCGAGGCTGCGGAACATCGAGTGGGTCCGCGCCATCATCAGCGCCGCGCCCGCGCCCTTGTCGGAGACGTCGCCGAGCAGCAGCACCAGGAGGTCCTCGCCGACCGTGAAGTGGTCGACCAGGTCGCCGCCGACTTCCTTTGCCGGTTCGAGCACCACTTCGATGGAGAGTTTCTGGCCGGCCAAGGTGCCGTCGAACGCCGGCGGCGCGAGCGCGAGTTGGAGCGTGCGAGCTTCGTTCAGTTCCGCCTGCTTGCGCCTGAGTTCCTCGCGGGTGGTGTCGCGCAGCGCCTTTTTTTCGAGCGTCGCCAGCACGCGCGCCCGCAGCAGGGTCGGATTGAAGGGCTTGAACAGGAAGTCCTCGGCGCCGAGCTCGACGCACCGCACCACCGCCTCGATCTCGCTCATCGCCGAGATCACGATGATCGGCAGGTCGTTGCTGCGACCGTTCTCGCGCAACGCGGAGAGCACGCCGAACCCGTCCATCTCGGGCATCATGATGTCGAGCAGGACGAGATCGTAGTCGTTGGCGGCAATGGCCTGAAGCGCCTCGATGCCATTCTCCGCTTGATCGATCTGCTTGATGTCCAGCCGGTTGAGGCGCCGGATGAGCAGGTCGCGGTTGTCCCCGACGTCGTCGACCACCAGGATTCTTGCGCTCGACGGAGTCATGCCGCCGCCGCGCTCCCCGGCGCCGTCCGGGCGCAGGCCGCCGCGCGCAACGGCGCAACCGGATCGGTCGCGCCGAAGGAAAACTGGGATGGAAAAGCCATCGGCTACAACATCTCTGGGACGATTGCGGGATGCGGGGAGTCGCGCGTGCGCCGACGCGGATATTTCATCATATCGGCCGGCAAATGCCAGTGAATTCTCAGGCTGCGGACGGGCCATCGGCCTTGAAAAGCCCGTCATGAAGCATGTTGTTCGCTGCGCGGTGCAGGGCCCGAGGTCGCCAGGCGAATCAGTGGAGATTTGGCAAGCCTGCGCATCGCCCTTATGATGCAAGACGAATCTGCAGCACCATCGCCGGGTCAGATGAATTCGCCGGACGCCGTCAAGAAAACGCACATCGCCATCGCCAATTCAATTGAGGACATGGCGAAGGTCGCCGATCTGGTTGATCGCTTCGGCGCCGAGCATGCGATCCCGCAGCGCGCCGTCGACAACATGAATGTCTGTCTCGACGAACTGCTCAACAATACGATCTCCTACGGCTATGGCGACGACAATGCGCACGAAATCACCGTCGAACTGTCGCTGGTCGACGGCGCGCTACTGGTCGCCGAAGTGCGCGATGACGGTGCACCGTTCGATCCGCGGCAGGCGGCGGCGCCCAAGCTCGACGGCAGTATCGGCGGGCTCGGCATTCACTTCGTGCGCTCGCTGATGGATCAGGTCGACTATGCGCGGGTCGGCAACCACAACGTGGTGAAGATCACCAAGAAGCTGCAGCCGGAAGCGTGACGGGCGCGCTACGCTCCGCTGCCAGACAAGAACCGGATCATTGAGGCACGAGCGGGCGACGAGCGCGGTGCGCTCCCCTCCCCCTTTGCGGGGAGGGGTCGGGGGTGGGGGCTCTGTCTTCAACACGCAAAAAGAAGACCCCACCCCGCCTGCCACGCTTCGCGCGGCAGGCGACCCTCCCCGCAAGGGGGAGGGTGAAAGGAGGCGGTGTCGCTAACGGTCAATGATCGTAGTGCAGGTGCAACTCGACCCGGTCGCCGTCGACGCGGCAGGTGATGCGGTCGGCCTGCTGCGAGAGGAGGTAACCGGCGAACAGACGCTCGCCTTCCTCGGAGTCCTCGATGTCGCGCAGATCCGGTCGTCGGTCGGGGATGAGGATCTTCTGGCCGCTATAGAAGATGCGGACGTCGAGGTTGTACTCGTCGAAACTCGCCTCGATCTCGACGCCATCGGGCACCTCGCCGATGATCTCCAGCGACTGCACGGTGGCGAAGATGGCCCGATTGATGATCTCGCGCCGCGCGCCCCAGTGGCCGCCCTGGGCGATCAGGAACTGCTCCACCGTGTCGCGATAGTCCGGCTTCATCTCGATGCGGATGCGCTCGCGCTTGCGCACGCCGATGCGCATGATCGCGTTCAGCACCACGGCGCAGGTCGTGCCCAGCATCAGCGAACTGCCGAAGATCGGCTGCAGCAGGATCGGCAGCGTGGCGAACACCTCCTTGTAGGCGTCGGCCAGCACCAGCATCGCGAACGAGAAGCCGATGACGATGGTCTTGCGGGTGTCCAGCATCCGGGCGGTGATCATCTGCAGCCCGTTGATGAAGATGAACACGGCGGTGAAGAACAGGATGGCGCCGACGATCGGGTCGGGCACCGTGACGAATTTCAGCGCCGCGATCGGAAAGAATGCGCCGAGCGCAAGAAGGATGCCGATCGCATACGCGACCTTGCGGGCGGTGACGCCGGTCGCGGCTGCGAGTCCGATGCAGGGCGAATAGACGTCGACGCCGACGCTGCCGATGAAACCGGCGAAGCAGGTCGCCGAGCCGTTGCCCGACAGGCCGCCGCGCAAGGACTGGATATCGGGGCGCACCCAGTCGGCGTCATTGATCTTCTGCGCGGTGCTGATGGCGCCGAGAAGATGCAGCGTGCCCGCAATCGCCGCGACGACGAACGGCGCCAAGAGCGCGATGTCGAACTGCCAGCCCGGATGGGAGTGAAACGGGAACCGGACGAAGTCGATATGTTCGTTTGCCAGACCGGCGGTCGGACTGGGCAACCCGATGGCGTAGCCAGCAACGTAGCCGACCATCGATCCGATCAGCACACAGGAGGCCTTCAGGAAGCCGGTCGTCCAGATGTTCAGCGCCACCATGGTGCCCAGCGTGATCCCCGAAACGATCACGTAGGTCGGCTGAATGATGTGATCTTTGGAAATGCCGAGGCCGTAGCGCAGCCCGAGCGACGCCACCGCAAGCCCGATGGCGGCGATCACCAGCCCGGCGATCTCGGCGGGCAGCAGCGCCCGCAGGCGGTGCAGGAGCGGTGCGATCGCCATCTGGACCAAGCCGGCCACGATCGTCATGCCGAACAACAGCGCCATGCCGCCGCGTTGCAGCGCAAACACCGCCGGCGCGAAATAGACTGGCATGAAGCCGGCCGGGCAGAGATAGCCCGAGCCGATGAACTTGCTCTTCATCGATATGAGAACGGTCCCGACGCCCAGCGCCAGCAGTCCAATGGAGATGAATTCAAGCGTCTGCGAGAAGCCGAGATTGGCCTCGCGGGCCAAGCGCGACCTGGTAGGCCAGCGAAGTCGTCGCAAGCCAATGTGCTGGAAGGCGGAGACAGCGATGACCGGCAGCGGCGGCGAGTCGTCGGCGCTATAGAGAAGGCCCTTTTCTGCTCGCCATGGTCGGGCTTTATTGCAGCTTGCTCAGGGCTTCTTCACGCGTCGGGAAGATCGTGAAGGTTTGCAGCAGGCCGCCCATTTCGAACAATTCGCGCACGTGACCGGTGACGC
>CAWJKL010000020.1:0-62104 GCA_963843475.1 uncultured Alphaproteobacteria bacterium
TCGTCGAATCGCCCGCCAAGGCCAAGACGATCAACAAGTATCTTGGCCGGCTACGAGGTGCTGGCGTCTTTCGGCCATGTCCGCGACCTGCCGGCGAAGGACGGATCGGTCGATCCCGAGCATGATTTCCGCATGCTCTGGGAGGTCGACGACAAGTCCCAGAAGCGGCTCAACGACATCGCCCGGGCGATGAAGGGCGCCGACAAGCTGATCCTGGCCACCGACCCGGATCGCGAGGGCGAGGCGATCTCCTGGCACGTGCTCGAGGTGCTGAAAGAGAAGCACGCACTCAAGAAGCAGACGGTCGAGCGGGTGGTGTTCAACGCCATCACCAAGCAGGCGGTGCTCGATGCGATGAAGCACCCGCGCCACATCGACCAGGCGCTGGTCGATGCTTATCTCGCCCGCCGGGCACTCGACTACCTGGTCGGCTTCAACCTGTCGCCGGTGCTCTGGCGCAAGCTCCCAGGCGCCCGCTCGGCCGGCCGGGTGCAGTCGGTCGCGCTGCGGCTGGTCAGCGACCGCGAACTCGAAATCGAGAAATTCGTCGCACGCGAGTACTGGTCGCTGGTGGCGACGCTCGCGACCCCGCGCGGCGACACGTTCGAAGCGCGTCTCGTTGGCGCCGACGGCCAGAAGATCCAGCGCCTCGATATCGGCTCTGGCGCCGAAGCTGAGGCGTTCAAGCGGGCGCTGGAAACGGCCGCATTCTCGGTAGCCAACATCGAGGCCAAGCCGGCCCGGCGCAATCCGCCGCCGCCGTTCACGACCTCGACCCTGCAGCAGGAGGCGAGCCGCAAGCTCGGCTTTGCGCCGGCCCATACAATGCGGGTCGCGCAGCGCCTCTATGAAGGCGTCGAAATCGACGGCGAGACCGTCGGTCTGATCACCTATATGCGAACCGACGGCGTGCAGATCGCGCCCGAGGCGATCAGCGCGACCCGCAAGCTGATCGGGGCCGACTATGGCAACCGCTACGTGCCCTCTGCGCCGCGCGAATATCAGACCAAGGCGAAGAACGCGCAGGAAGCGCACGAGGCGGTCCGGCCGACCGATCCGGCTCGCCGCCCGCGGCAGGTCCGTTCGAGGCTCGATCCCGACCAGGCCAAGCTCTACGAGCTGATCTGGTTGCGCACGGTCGCAAGCCAGATGGAATCAGCCGAGCTCGAGCGCACGACCGCAGACATCGCCGCCAAGGTCGGAAGCCGTATGATCGACCTGCGGGCCACCGGCACGGTGATCAAGTTCGACGGCTTCCTTACGCTCTACCACGAGGACATGGACGATCCGTCTGCCGACGACGATGAATCCAAGCGCCTGCCCGAGATGAGTGCCGGCGAGCCGCTCGAAAAGCGCCGGATCGACGCCAACCAGCACTTCACCGAGCCGCCGCCGCGCTATTCGGAAGCGTCGCTGGTGAAGCGCATGGAAGAGCTTGGCATCGGCCGGCCGTCGACCTACGCGTCGATCCTCCAGGTGCTGAAGGATCGCGGCTATGTCCGCATCGAGAAGAAGCGCCTGATCCCGGAAGACAAGGGCCGCGTGCTGACCGCGTTCCTGGAGAGCTTCTTCGCGCGCTACGTCGAATACGACTTCACCGCCGGCCTCGAAGAGCAGCTCGACCGCATTTCCAACAACGAGATCGCCTGGCGCGAACTCCTGCGCGACTTCTGGCGCGACTTCACCGCCGCGGTCGGCGACATCAAAGAACTGCGTATCGCGCAGGTCATCGATGCGCTCGACGAGATGCTTGCGCCGCACCTGTTCCCGCCGCGTCCCGACGGCACCGATCCACGCAAATGCCCGAACTGCGAGACCGGCAAGCTGTCGCTCAAGCTTGGACGCTTCGGCGGCTTCATCGGCTGCACGAACTATCCCGAGTGCCGCTATACCCGCCAACTGGCGGCCGGCAACGGCAATGGCGACGGTATGAAGAAGCTCGGACTCGATCCGGCGACCGGGCTCGAGGTCACCGTCCGCACCGGCCGGTTCGGCCCCTACGTACAGCTTGGCGAGCCCACCCAGGACGCGGACGGCAAGGCGGAGAAGCCCAAGCGCGCCGGTCTGCCGAAGGGCGTGTCGCCTGACGATATCGAACTCGACCGCGCGCTCGGTCTGTTGTCGTTGCCGCGCGAGATCGGCAAACATCCCGACGATGGCGAAGCGATCCTCGCCGGCATCGGGCGTTTCGGTCCCTACATCCAGCACGGCAAGACATACGCCAATCTCACCGCGGACGAGGACGTGCTCACCGTCGGCCTCAACCGCGCAGTGACGCTGATCGAAGAGAAGAAAGCCAACCCGGGCAAAGGCCGCAGGTTTGGCGCCGATCCCGGGCGGTCGCTGGGCGATCATCCCGACAAAGGCGGACCGGTGGTCGTGAAAAAGGGACGGTATGGACCCTACGTCAGCCATGCCGGGGTGAACGCGACCCTCCCCGCCGATATTGCGCCTGAAGCCATCACCCTCGAGCAGGCGATCCCCTTGCTGGATGCTCGTGCAGCACGCGCTGGGGGCAAGAAGTCGGCCGGCAAGAAAGCCCCGGCTGGCAGGAAGGCGGCCGTCGCCAAGCCTGAAGTGGCCCTGAACGGAGCCGGCAAGACCCGTGCCGCCACGCCCCGCAGTACCGCACGCAAGGCTCCGAAATCCAAGCCGGCGGCCAAACCCGTGCCGGCGCCGTCCGCCGAAAGCAAGCTCGTCCGCAAGGTCAAAGCCGGCAAGTCAGGCTGATCCTGGCGAAGTGGCTTTGCCGTAGCTAGTTTACCGGTGTGAAACGCGCGGCCCCATCGCTCCCCTCCAAAGACGATCTGCTGAGCTTCATCGGGAAGCAGCCCGGGAAGGTCGGGACGCGCGAGATTGCCCGCGCCTTCAATCTCAAGAATGCCGATCGCGCGCAGCTCAAGCAGATGCTGCGCGAACTTGCCGACGAAGGCCGTCTCGAACGCCGCCGCAAGAAACTGCGTCAGCCCGGGGCGTTGCCTCAGGTCGTTCTTGCCGACATCACGGAGCGTGACCGCGACGGCGAGCTGATCGCGGTTCCGGTCGAGTGGGACGAGGAGGCGCACGGCGATCCGCCAAAAATCCGCATTCATTCCCCGCGGCGCGCTCGGCCCGACGAGGCCGGCGGCATCGGCGATCGGGCATTGCTGCGCATCGAAGCCGCAGGCGATGACGGAGACCGCATCCGGCACACGGGCCGCATCATCAAGCTGCTCGACCGCGCAAAGCAGCGGGTTCTCGGCGTCTTCCGCGCCTTGCCCGATGGCGGGGGGCGCCTGATCCCGGTCGACAAGAAGCAACTTGGTCGCGAACTTGCCATTCCGCCCGGCGCCAGCCTGGAGGCCGCCGACGGCGATCTCGTCGCGGCCGAAGTCGCGGTGCGCAGCGGCTACGGACTGCCCACGGCGCGCGTCAAGGAGAAGCTCGGATCGCTCAAGACCGAACGGACCGCGAGCCTGATCGCGATCCACGCCCACGGCATCCCCCACGTGTTTCCGCCTGCCACCTTGCGCGACGCGGAAGCCGCCATCCCCGCGACGCTGGCGGGACGCGAAGACTGGCGATCGCTGCCGCTCGTCACCATCGATCCGGCCGACGCCAAGGATCACGACGACGCGGTGCATGCCGAGCCCGACAGCGATCCGCAAAACCGCGGTGGCTTCGTGCTGACCGTCGCGATTGCAGACGTCGCACATTATGTGCGGCCGGGCAGCGCAATGGACCGCGAGGCGCTCATCCGTGGCAACTCGGTCTACTTCCCCGACCGCGTCGTGCCGATGCTGCCCGAGCGGATTTCCAACGATCTGTGCTCGCTCCGGCCGAGCGAAGACCGCGCCGCGCTCGCCGTGCGAATGGTCATCGGCGCCGACGGACGCAAGCGCGCTCATAGCTTTCACCGCGTGCTGATGCGTTCCGCCGCGAGGCTGCATTATGCGCAGGTGCAGGCCGCGATGGACGGCTGGCCCGACGATACCAGCGGCCCCCTGCTCGGCTCGATCCTGGAGCCGCTCTATGCCGCGTATCGCGCCCTCAAGCGCGCGCGCGAGGATCGCGCGCCGCTCGACCTCGATCTGCCGGAGCGCAAGCTCGTCCTAACCGCTCACAACACCGTCGACCGCGTGTTCACGCCCGAGCGGCTCGACGCCCACCGGCTGATCGAGGAATTCATGATCCTCGCCAACGTGGCGGCGGCTGAAGCGCTGGAGAAGGCGCGCATGCCGTTGATCTACCGCGTCCACGACGAACCGGATCCCGAACGGGTGAACGCGCTGCGCGAGTTCCTTCAGAGCCTCGACCTGTCGCTGCCGAAGAGCGGCGCGCTACGCGCGGCGCAATTCAACGGCATCCTGGAGCGGGTGAAGGGCCGCGAAGTCGAAAAGCTGGTCAACGAAGTGGTGCTGCGAACGCAAGCGCAGGCCGAATATGCCGCCGAGAATTACGGGCATTTCGGTCTCAATCTGCGGCGCTACGCGCACTTCACCTCGCCGATCCGGCGCTACGCCGACCTGATTGTGCACCGTGCGCTGATCCGCGCGCACGGCTTCGGCAAGGATGGTTTGCCCGAACAGATGGATGCGACGTCGCTCGGCGAAATTTCGGCGACGATTTCAGCCTCCGAACGCCGCGCCATGAAAGCGGAACGCGAGACCTTCGACCGGCTGCTCGCGCATTTTCTAGCCGACCGGATCGGCGCCACCTTCGACGGGCGCATTTCCGGCGTGACCCGCGCCGGGTTGTTCGTCAAGCTCGACGATACCGGCGCGGACGGCTTCGTGCCGGCGCGCACGATCGGCGACGAGTATTTCCGTTATCACGAGGACCTGCATGCCATGGTCGGCGATCGCAGCGGCGCAAGTCATCGCCTGGGCGATCGGGTGACGGTACGCCTGGTCGAGGCTGCGCCGGTTGCAGGGGCGCTCCGATTCGAACTCATGACGGAGGGTCGCTATAACGAGGGTGGCCGGTCTCCGGCGCGCGGCGCTCGCAAGCGCTCCGCGGGCGGGCAGAACCGGCGTGCAGTGCGCGAAACGGGCAGAAAGCGACGACGATGAGCGACAGGCGGGCCGAGCAGATCGAGCGGATGAAACGAACCATCGCGCGGATGAATGAGGTCGAACGCGATCTCACCCATCCGTATGTCCGCCCGAAGGACGCCGCCACCCTGATCCTGGTCGATCGCTCAGGGCCGTTGCCGAAGGTTCTGCTGGGCAAGCGCCACACGAAGCACAAGTTCATGCCGGGCCGGTACGTCTTTCCCGGCGGTCGCGTCGATCCGGTCGACCGGCTCATGCCGGTTGCGAAGCCGCTGCATGAGCAGATGGAGCGCAGCTGATGAAGAAGCTGCAGCGGCCGAGCGCCGCGAAAGCGCGCGCGTTTGCGCTGGCGGCGATCCGCGAGACCTTCGAGGAGACCGGTCTGATGCTCGGTGTCCGCCAGAAGCCCGCTGCCAAGGTGCCGGAAGGTCCGTGGGCCGCGTTTGTGGCGGCAGAGCTGCTACCCGACCTCAGCACCCTGCGGTTCATCGGGCGCGCCATTACGCCGCCCGGACGCAACGCGACGCTTCGATGCGCGCTTCTTCACCGTCGACGCGAGCGCCATCGCGCACCGGATCGATGGCGTGACCGGGCCCGATGCCGAACTGGTCGAACTGGTCTGGATGACGCTCGACGAGGCCAAGCAGCTCGACATGCCGGCGGTGACCGGCGTGATGCTCGAGGAGCTCGACGTGCGCATCGCCGACGGCTTCGGCCACGATCTGCCGGTCCCGTTCTATCAGCATGCCGCGCGGCCGGTTCGTGCGGGAACTGCTGTGAAATCGGGCTGATTCCTGCGCCCCTTCCTTGACATTACCCGTCGCAGAGGCTAGGTTCCGCCCGAATTAGCTCATCGAGGTTTGCCCATGGCCAAGGCCACCACCATCAAGGTCAAGCTCGTTTCGAGCGCCGACACCGGCTTCTATTATGTGACCCGGAAGAACTCCCGCACCATGACCGACAAGCTGGTGAAGAAGAAATACGATCCGGTCGCCAAGAAGCACGTCGAGTTCCGCGAATCGAAGATCAAGTAAGCGGATCTCGACCGCAAGAAAAGCGGGCGCCCCGATCGGGGCGCCCTTTGCATTTCCGGTGTCGCTCAGTTCAGCCTGTGAATAAGGGCGCAGGTACGCCGAAATAGGTGGCCGGTCGGGAGCGGTGTCATGAGGAGGCCACTCGTACCGCCCCCGAACCGGCCGAACCCCACGGACCCAGGAGATGCGGCGGACCTGAGCATTCCGTAGGGTTATCAATAGCGATATTCGATGACGTGAAGCCTTCGGACGAACCTCGCCGTCAGAGGTCCGGCGACACTTGCCGCCGCCATGCCGCAAACTAGCGCAATGGCTTCCAAAATCAACAATTTACGTTGTGGATAGCGGAGACGAATTCGGTCAACCTAAAACATTAGGGTTGACCGTGACGTTGTGGCCGCAGCGCGCCGAATGCGCGAGCTCAGGCGGCGTCCGGCACCACCCGGTTGCGGCCGTCGCGCTTGGCGCGATAGAGCGCCTGGTCGGCGCGCTTGAGCACGGTCGCCGCATTGTCGTCGCGGCCGAGCGCGGCGATCCCGATCGAGATGGTCACCTCGATGCTGCGTGCGCCCTGCTGGATCGGGAACGGCTCGCTGGCGATGCGCCGGCGCAGCCGCTCGGCCACCATGGTGGCGACCGCGAGATCGGTCTCCGGCATCACCACGACGAACTCCTCGCCGCCGTAGCGGCAGGCGAGATCGATGCCGCGGATCGACTTCCGGATGCGGATCGCGAATTCGCGCAGCACGTCGTCGCCGGCGTCGTGGCCGTGCGTGTCGTTGATCGACTTGAAATAGTCGATGTCGAGCACCAGCACGGTGAGCGGCTTGCCGCGCGAGGCGGCCTGCTCGACCAGCGTGCCGAGATGGCTCTCCATGTAGCGGCGGTTGTAGAGCCCGGTGAGCGCGTCGGTGATCGCCATCTCGATCGACATCTGCACATTGTCGCGCAGGCGCTCGGTGTAGCGCTTCTTGCGGATCTGGGTGCGCACGCGCGCCAGCATCTCGTTCCTGTCGATCGGCCGCGAGAGATAGTCGTTGACGCCGATCTCGAGCCCGCGGATCAGGCGCGCGTTGTCGTCGGCGTCGGCGACCGCCAGGATCGGCACATTGCGGGTGCGGTCGAGCGAACGAACCTGGCTGCAGAGCCGCAGGCCGTCGAAATTCTCGAGCCCGAGCGAGACGATCAGCAGATCGTAGTTGCCCTCGGCGGCGTGGAACAAGGCCGCATTCGGATCGGCTTCGATCTCCGCCGAATGCTCGACAGCCAGCATGGCGGCGATGTGTTCGTAGGACGATCGCCCGATCGTCGACCATGAGGATGCGGCCGTTTCGGCCGGTCTCCGCGACGGCCTCGCGCTCGGGGCTTTCGATGCCGATGTCGCGCGAGGTCACCGCGCGCATGCGCAGCTCGTCGGTCATCATCTTGAGGCGCGACGAGCGAGCGCACGCGCGCGATCAGCGCCACGTCGGATACCGGCTTGGTCAGGAAATCGTCGGCCCCGGCCTCGAGGCCGCTGCACCCGGTCGGACGGCTGATCGAGCGCGGTCACCATCACCACCGGAAGGTGGTGGGTCGTCAGGGTGGTCTTGAGGCGGCGGCAGACTTCGAAGCCGTCCATGTCGGGCATCATCACGTCGAGCAGCACGATGTCGCAGTCGGCGCGCTCGCAGATCGCGAGCGCTTCTTCGCCGCTCATCGCGGTGACGACGTCGAAATATTCGGCCGAGAGGCGCGCCTCCAGCAGCTTGACGTTGGCCGGCACATCATCGACGACGAGAACGCGGGCGGTCATCGACTTGGCTCCTCAGGCGTTGCCGAGAAAATGGCGGATCGTCTCGATGAACTTGCCCACCGAGATCGGCTTCGACAGATAGGCTTCGCAACCACCTTCGCGGATGCGCTCCTCGTCGCCCTTCATCGCAAAGGCGGTGACGGCGACGACCGGGATGGACTGAGCTCCGGATCTTCCTTGAGCCACTTGGTCACTTCGAGACCGGAGACTTCGGGAAGCTGAATGTCCATCAGGATCAGGTCGGGATGATGCTGCGCGCGAGATCGAGCGCCTCGATGCCGTTGCGCGTGCCGACGGTCTGATAGCCGTGTGCCTCCAACAGGTCGTGGAAGAGCTTCATGTTGAGCTCGTTGTCCTCCACGATCATGACGGTCTTGGCCATCCCCCGACCTTCCGACAGCCCGTCTGCCCCGAGCCAATACCCCGCGGGACCGTTGGCTACATGCCCTGACGCACGGCGGGCATACAACGGAAAGTAGTGCCGATTTGTTACGGAAACGCAAACGCGATCGCAGAGCCGACCACTCGCGGCATGCTCCGGAAATGAGGCCGAAAATCATGAATATTTCAGCGCCTTACAGCGGATGCTCGTCCGACACGATGTCGACAGACGGCGCTGCGAACGCTCAATTCGTTTGCGGGCGAACGACCGTGATCGACCCGGCGCGTCTTGGCTCACGCGTCACACTGCCGCGGCCCGACATCCATCGTCCGGCGACTCAGCGCGATATTGAACAGTGTAGCCGCCGAACAGGTCGACCATCGTTATGAAGATGAGCAGACATGCGGCCTCCCAGCGTTCGCCGGGGTGCGATCAGCTGCGGCTTGCCGAACACGACGATCAGCACGACCGCGAGCGGCACGAGCGAGGCCATTCCGTCGACCACGCCGATGAAACGGGTGCCTGCCGCTGGCAGACGAACGGAATCGAGAGCAGTTGAAAGGTCAGATAAATGGCGGCGAGCCACGCCAGGTTGAAGCCGAGCCGGTCCGGGGTGAACAGGCCGAGCGTCCCTCCGTCCCCTTGAAGCGAGCCGGCATACCAGAAGAAATACACCTCCCACGCCGCGAGCCCCAACGCCAAAAGGACGCTCAATCCGCAATGGATAAATGGGACTTGCGCATTGTCGTCTCCCTCTGAAAGTCCCCCTTCACCTAGCCGACATTCGGGCGGGCGTCGAGAGCTTAATTCCATCCTACCATCGGCTACGGCCGCCCCGTCCGGTCGATATCGAGCGAACATGAACTCTGTGGCGAGTGGCGCCGGCTGAGCTGACCATGCGAGAATGACCGATGAAAGAGCGGCGACCGCCGCCAGCGTCGCAGACGGGACACGCAGGCGCAGCAGCAAGCCGCCGAGCAGCTCGCGATCGCGGCGCTGGGCTTCATCGCCGGCGAGCCGGAGCGGCTCGGCCGCTTCCTCGCGCTGACCGGGATAGGCCCCGAATCGCATCCGCGACGCGGCGCGCGAGCCGAATTTTCTGCTCGGCGTGCTCGACCACGTCGGCGGGCGACGAGACGCTTGCTGCTCGCCTTTGCGCCGAGCACGCCGAGATCGATCCCGAGGCAGGTCGGACAGCCGCCCGCGCACTCCTGGCCGCGACAACGCCCGAGGAGCCGTGACCGATCGTGCTATCGTCCGCGTCACGGTACGGAACTCCCGAGCCGAGGCGATCGGAGACGCTGCCAAGGCTTCTGCCGCGACTGCCGCCACGACGTGCCCGACGGAGCCGGCCGCTGTCCCGCGCTGCGCGCTCGCCGCGGCTCTTGCGCCATCCCGAACTCGACGCACTCGCGATCGCGCATGTCGACTGCGACGCCTTCTACGCCACCATCGAGAAGCGCGACGATCCCTCGCTCGCCGACAAGCCGGTGATCGTCGGCGGCCGCCAGCGCGGCGTGGTGCTCACGGCCTGCTACGTCGCGCGCACCTTCGGCGTGCGGTCGGCGATGCCGATGTTCGAGGCGCGGCGGCTGTGCCCGCACGCCAGCGTGGTGCCGCCGGACATGGACGAAATATGCGCGCGTCGGCCGCGAGGTGCGCGACCTGCATGCTCAAGCTCACGCCGCTGGTGGAGCCGGTGTCGATCGACGAGGCGTTCATGGATCTGTCCGGCACCGCCCGGCTGCACGGCATGATCGCCCGCCAAGGCGCTGTCGGTTTCGCCGCCGAGGTCGAGCGGCGCTCGGCATCACGGTCTCGATCGGGCTCTCCTGCAACAAGTTCCTCGCCAAGATCGCCTCCGACCTCGACAAGCCGCGCGGCTTCGCGGTGCTCGGCGGCAACGAGGCGGCGGCATTTCCTGGCGCCGAAGCCGGTGAGCTGATCTTCGGCGTCGGCAAGGTGGCGCAACAGCGGCTGGCGCGTGACGGCGCTGCGCACCATCGGCGACCTGCAGCGCCCGGGCGAGAGCCGAATTGACGCGCCGCTACGGCGCCGAGGGCGCGAGGCTCGCACGCCTCGCCCACGGCATCGACGACCGGCCGGTCCGCTCCGAGCGCGAGGCCAAGAGCATTTCGGCGGAAACCACGTTCGACCACGATATCGCGGACTTCCGGCCGCTCGAATTGCGGTTGTGGCGGCTCGCTGAGCACGTCTCGGGACGCCTCAAGGCCAACGCTCTTGCCGGCACGACCGTCACGCTCAAGCTCAAGACCGCCGATTTTCAGATCCGCACGCGGGCGCATTCGCTCGGCCATCCGACCCAACTCGCCGCCACGATTTTCGCGGCGGGCAGGACCTGCTGACGCGAGAGACCGACGGCACCAGTTCCGCCTGATCGGCATCGGCGTTTCGGGGCTCGGCGGCGCGACGGCGCCGACCATCGCCGATCTGCTCGACCGACGCACCGCGGAAGCAGAGCAGGCCATCGACCGCCTGCGCGAGAAATTCGGCGACGAAGCGGTGATGCAGCGGCCTCGCGCTCGACCGTCACCGAGGACGACGATTGATCCACGCCGCCCGGGAGCGGCGCTGCAGCGGCTACTTGCAGGGCTGGTGTCGCGGATTTCGAGCGAGGTGAGCTCGCCGCTGATCACGAAGTCGTTGTAGTCGAGCACCAGCGCGCGCGAGATGCCGTTCTCGTAGAGCTCGAACTTGATCGAATAGATCGGCGCCTGTTCGCCGCCGGTCTTCGGCGCTGTCGAAGTAGCTCACCGTGACCGGCCAGCGCTTCATGCCGGCAAGTTCGGCGTGACCCGCGGCGGCGTCGGTCGGAACGACGCTCGTACGGCGCGATGCCGCGGCCGATCACCGTCAGCGTGTTGTAGACTTTCTCTCCCGTCTCCGCGCCGTCGTAGACCGGCACTTCCAGCACGGTCTTGCCTTCGCGGGCGGCCACGATAATGCGGCGGACGTGATCGGTGGGAAAGGCGATGGCGAGAGGTCAGATCGACCGACTTGTCGGTCGGCTTTGTCAGCGTCACCGCGATCTTATCGGACTTGCGTTCTGCGCGTCCGTCGACCGTGTCGACCACTTGCTCGTTGAGACGGTTCTGCGATTTGAACACGTAGCTACCCGCATCGCCATCTTCCCAGGTGGTCGAGCGCATATCGCTCAGCGCGGTACGGCCCTCACCGTTGTCGAGCAACGAAACCTGGCGAAACTGCAACGCATAGCCCTCGCAGGCATTGCCGGAAAAATCGTAGAGGATGCGTCCACGGGCATCGACGGTGCCATTGCCCCGCGCCTGCAGGAGCTTGAGTTCGTAGACGGCGCGATGGGAGGCAAGCTCGCCAGCCGGTGTCAGGGCACTGGCCGAAAACTGTCCGGAACCGCCGGCCAAAGCCGCGGTGAGGAGAACGACCGCGGACGCGCTCGTCGCGCATTTTCCGGTCACCGTCATTTGCCTCTACCTCCTGCCGCGACTCGGCGGCTGAACCAACCATGAACATAAGAAGGATTGAATCGAGCCGCAACCGTGCAAGCCGCGTGCCGCGCGGTGGCTTGCATACCCGCGTCTGATCGGCGAAGAGAGGTCGCCGCCGACGGACGACACGGCGGAATTGATCTTCGGTACGCTGGCATGGGAGCGGATCATGGCTGGAACGGTTGAAAAAAGACTTGCAGACATCGGGCTGACGCTACCCACTCCGGCGACACCGGTCGCCAACTACATTCCCTTTGTCCGAGTCGGATCGCTCCTGTTCGTATCCGGCCAGATCTGCAACGACGCGAGCGGCAAGCTCGTGGCCAAAGGCCAGCTCGGCGCAGGAGTATCACTCGAGGACGGCCAAAAAGCGGCACGCGCCTGCGCCGCCAATCTCCTCGCCCACGTCAAGACGGCGATCGGCGACCTCGACAAAGTCGTGCGGGTCGTGCGTCTCAGCGGCTTCGTCAACTCCGTCCCCGGCTATACTGACGGCCCGAAAGTGCTCAATGGCGCGTCCGACGTGATGGTCGCGGTGTTTGGCGACAAGGGCCGCCACGCACGCACCACGGTCGGCGTTGCGGCTCTGCCGAACGAGGCGGCGGTCGAAGTCGAAGGCATTTTCGAAGTCAGCTGACGGCGGGCTTGGGCGCAGCGGTCGCCAAACCCATCCAGTACTATGGTGTGTCCTCACAATTGCCAGCGCATGGGCGTCATACCGGCCCGGCGCTCAGATTTTCTTGAGGGATTTTCGCGCATAGATCGCGCTATCATCGGCATGGGGCTTGCAACCTGACATTCCATGACATCGCTTGAACTGACGCTGAAAATCGCTCGCGCCATCAGTGACGTTCCAGCCGGGGAATGGGACGCCTGTGCCAATCCGGGATCATGCTCGCCATTGGAACCCACTGGCCTTGCCGCGCCTGGCGCGACTGCTCCCCGCTTCAACCGCCGAATACAATCCTTTCATCTCGCACGATTTTCTGGCGTGCCTGGAGTTGTCAAAGTCGGTCCAGCCGCGGACCGGCTGGGAGCCGCTGCATCTGCTGGCGCAGGAGCCGGGCGGCCGCCTGATCGGCGCCGTGCCGTGCTATGCCAAGTCGCACTCGCGCGGCGAATATGTTTTCGACCATGGTTGGGCCGAGGCGTTCGAGCGCGCCGGCGGACAATATTACCCCAAGCTTCAGGTGTCGGTGCCGTTCACGCCGGCCACCGGCCGTCGGCTCTTGGTCCGCGAGGGGCCGGCGGCCGACAGCGTACGCTCCGCGCTCGCCGATGCCCTGATCGATGTCTGCCGGCAGTCCGAAGCCTCCTCCGCGCACGTCACCTTCCTGACCGAACCCGAGTGGCAACTGCTCGGCAATCGCGGCTTCCTCAAGCGTACTCATCAGCAGTTCCACTGGCAGAACGCCGGCTACGGCAGCTTCGACGACTTCCTGGCCGCCCTCTCCTCGCGCAAGCGCAAGGTCATCCGCCGCGAGCGTGAGGACGCGCTGGCGAACGGCATCACCGTGCATTGGCTGACCGGCGCCGACCTCACCGAGAGCGTCTGGGATGCGTTCTTCAACTTCTACATGGAGACCGGCTCGCGCAAATGGGGCCGGCCCTACCTCACGCGCGAATTCTATTCGCTGGTCGGCGAGCGCATGGGCGACCGCATCCTGCTGGTGATGGCGAAGCGCAACGGCCGCTGGATCGCTGGCGCCATCAACTTCATCGGCTCACACACATTGTTCGGACGTCACTGGGGCTGCGTCGAGCATCATCCGTTCCTGCATTTCGAGCTCTGCTACTACCAGGCCATCCAGTACGCGATCGAGCACCGGCTCGACCGGGTCGAGGCCGGCGCGCAGGGCGAACACAAACTGTCGCGCGGATATCTGCCGACCACGACCTATTCGGCCCATTACATCGTCAATCCGTCCCTGCGCCGCGCGATCGAAGACTTTCTCAAGCATGAACGCGCCTATGTGGCGGCGGCCGCGGTCGAACTGGAAGAAGCAGCACCTTTCCGCAAGGGCTGACGCGGCTCGGGCAGGCTCTCGATTGCGGCTTGACCGGCCCGCTTTCACCTGCAATCGAAGGGGGGCCGTCAGGGAGGCCGGAGGATGCCCGCTTACGATCAAAACAACATTTTCGCGAAGATCCTGCGCGGCGAATTGCCGTGTTACAAGGTGTACGAGGACGATCGGACCTTCGCGTTTCTCGATATCATGCCGCGTGCGCCCGGCCACACGTTGGTGCTGCCGAAGGCGCCCGCGCGCAACGTGCTCGATGTCGCCCCGGAGGATCTGGCCGCGGTGATCAAGACGGCCCAGAAAATCGCCAAAGTCTCGGTCCAGGTCTTCGCGGCCAACGGCGTCACCATTCAGCAATTCAACGAGGCTGCCGGCGGCCAGGTGGTGTTTCACCTCCACGTTCATGTGATCCCGCGCACGGACGGCATTGCGATGAAGCCGCCGGCCGCCGTCAAGGAGGCGCCGGACGTGCTGGCGGACCAGGCGAAAAAACTTGCTGCCGCCTTGCAAGCAGCGTGAGCAGCGTACCGCTTGAATGACGCGTATCGTGTCTACGCGCACTGACGTTTAATCTGGGATGGAACCATGAGTCGAAAAGACCGGCGAACCGGCGGCAGCGCACCAGCGATGGGCGGCGGACCGAGCGCGGGCACGGCTGATCATCTGTTCGATCTTGCGGTCGGGCATCATCGCTCGGGCCGGCTCGCGGAGGCCGAGAGCCTCTATCGCGACAGCCTCGCGCTCGACCCCAATCATACTGACTCGCTCAATTGCCTCGGTATCCTTGCCCATCAATGCGGCCAAAACGATGCGGCTCTCGAGCTGATCGGACGCGCGATCGCGCTGCAGGACCGTAATCCACAATTTCACTACAATATCGCGCTGGTGCTCGCGGCCTCCGGCCGCATGGACGACGCGGTTTCGCATAACCGACGCGCCATCGCGCTGAAGCCGGACTACACCGACGCCCATACCAACTTGGCGAGCGCGCTCGCGTCCCAGGGCAAGTGGAGCGAGGCGGAGGTGCATTTCCGCCGCACGCTGTCGCAATCGTCGCTATCGCCGCTCGCCTACAGCAACCTCGCCGGCGCCCTGCAGGCGCAAGGCAAACCGGACGAGGCGCTCGGCATACTCGCGCGCGGCATCGCGGCAGCGGAGAACGACGATCTCAAGGCGGTCTTTGCGCTTTGCCTGCAGGAGCAGAGATCGGTCCCAAAGGTGGACAGGCTACGCGCCCTGGTCGAGCGCGCCATTGTCGAAGGCTGGGCCCGGCCGAGCGACCTCGCCAACTTCGCGTCCGTGCTGGTCAAGCAAAGCGACATCGTCCGCAATGCCCTGGCGCAGCCGGGCGACGGCCAGACCGCGGCGTCTGCGCAGGAATTGTCCGGCGCCCGCGGGCTTGCGGCGCTCGCCGGCGATCAACTGCTGCAGACGCTGTTGATGTCGACGCCGGTGTGCGATCCCGAGCTGGAGCGCCTCTTGACCAATGCCCGCCACGCCGCGCTCGATATGGCGACATCCTCCAATAAGACCGCCGTCTCCGAGGACGTTCTGAAGGCCTGCTGCGCGCTGGCCGAACAGTGCTTCATCAATGACTACGCATTCGACGCCCGCACGGAAATGGATCGCGTCCGGGCGCTACACGATGAAATCGTGGCGGCGGTAGCTACAAACGCTCCCGTGGCTCCGATCGCGCTCGCGACACTCGCCTGTTACGTTCCGCTTCATTCGCTGAGCGGTGCGCCGGCGCTCGCGGAACAATCGTGGCCCGATCCGCTGTCGCACGTCGTCACCCAGCAGGTGCGCGAGCCAGCTCTAGAACAGCAATTGCGGCCGTCGATCCCGGTCCTCGCGCCGGCGACCGAACCGCAGCCGTCCGAAGCAGGGCCGTCGCCGCGCTGGATCCGACCGGCGATGCTGAGCCGGCCGATGCTGTTCGACGAATATATCCGGATGCAGTTCCCGCAGACTTCGGCGCAGCCGCTGGGCAAGGGCGAGGCCGACATCCTCGTCGCCGGCTGCGGCAGCGGCCGCAACGCCGTCGAGATGGCGCGCTGGTGCGTCGGCGCGCGCATTCTGGCCGTCGACCCGAACGTCGCGGACCTGAGTTACGCGCGCAGGAAATCCGACGAGTTCCAGACGGCAAACATCGAATATGGTCAAGCCGATCTCATCGCGCTCGGTTCGCTCGGACGAACATTCGATGTCATCGAAGCGGTCGGCGCGGCGCCGCTCTTTGCCGATCCCGCGGCCGGCTGGCGCATCCTCGCCTCGCTGCTGCGACCCGGCGGCTTCATGCATCTCGCGCTGCCGCGGGCTGTGGCTCAACAGAGCATCCAGGCCGCGCGCGCGTTCGTTGCCGAGCGTGGCCGCGGCTCGCAGGAGGACGACGTCCGCCTGGCACGGCAAGATATCCTGGCCCTCGACGCCGGCGCCCCCGCGCGAGTGATCGCCCGGTACGCGGACTTCTTCACCATCGGTGAACTGCGCGAGCTGCTGTTTCCCGCCCACGATCGCGCCGGCGCTATTGCCGACATCAAGGCCGCCCTCGCATCCGCCGAACTGAGCTTCGTCGGCTTCAACGACACACCTTACGGCGAGTACACAAAGAAGTTTCCCGACGACAAGGCCATGACCGACCTCGGCAACTGGGAAGTGGTCGAGAACGAGAATCCAGCGATATTCGGCGCCATCTATCAGTTCTGGGTGCAGAAACCGGCCGAGGGCGGGCCCGCGCCGGCCTGAGCTTGCGCCCGTCATGCCGGCCAGAACAGCATGCCGGCAAACAGCGCGACCTCGCCCGCTGCGACGCCGGCGAAAACCGAGCGGCGTGCGATCAAAAAGGCCGCGAGGCCGATCGCAACCGCTCCCACCCGGACCGCGACCGCCACGTCCGCCAGCGCGCCCGGCGGGAACAGGGTGAGTTTCGCGATCACACCAGCCAGCACCGCGACCGCGATCGCGCGCACCCACACGACCAGTTCGGATTCCTCGTCGACCCCGCCCCCCACCACCAGGCCGAGCATGCGCCAAACTTCGGTCGGCAGAAACCCGACCAGAATCAGCACCAGATAGGGGCCCAGTTCGCCGAACGCGCTCACCGCAACGCCTCCCTGATGCGATAGATCGCGTAGGCCGCGGTACCTCCGATCACCCCGGTCCACAACAAGTCGAGACCGACCTGCCACCACACCAGGAGCGGACCAAGCACAAGGCCAAACACCAGCGCCAGCCGGTCCACCAACATGCGTGCGTTGCGAGTCGTGGAGCACAGGAACGACATCGGCGTCAGGAACAGGAGTTCCGCCGTCAGCATCTTCGGCAACGAGCCGGCGAGCTGAAATCCGATCACCGATCCGATATGGGCGGCGAGCATGAATCCGCAGGCAAGCCCGTTGCAGAATGCGATGCGGCCTTCGCGCGGCTGCGCCGGCAGAAGGCGCAGCGCCTCCACCCACATGCTCACCGCGGTCATATGGGCTGGCAACAGCAGGTCGCGATAGCGTGTCGCCGGCGTCCTGATGAGCGGCAACAGCGTCACCACCATGGGAAACAGTCGCACGCTGCTCAAACCGACCGCGAGCGCCACCTCGACCAGCGGCGCACCGCCCCCAAGCGTCGAAATCAGGATGACCTGTCCCGGCCCCACCCACACCAGCAGGGTCGAAAGCATGACCCAGACCAGGCTGAAGCCGAAATCATGGGCCAGTGCGCCGACCCCGACATAGGTGCCGATCAACACGTAGCTGAAGATCGATGCCGCGGATGCTCGCATGCCGTCGAAGAAGACGGCAGCGGAGGAACGCATCGGAGCGGGGATCGGCGGAGATGTCATGGAACCGGCCAGTCCCCTGCATCTCCCACATGGCGTGCGCCGGTTCAATCAGGCGTTTCACAACGGTCGTCCGCGCCGTAAGCAGAGCGCGCGGCATCAGCTCGACGGTTGTGGGGGACTACGCAGCCAGTCGGTCACCCGGACCTCGCGAATATCCTCCGGCGCCACCCCCGACTGCAATGCGCGATAGAACGCGTCATACGCCCCGATCGAACGGTCGAGCGCGAAATGTTCGGCGATGCGGCGGCGTCCGGCAGGTCCGAAGCTTGCCCGCAAGGACGGCTCGTTCGCGAGGCGCACAATCGCATCCGCAAGGGGAGCGGGATCGCGCGCCGGCACGACGATGCCGCATTCGCCGCCGACCACCGCTTCGGCGTTCCCGCCGACGTCGGTCACGATCATCGGCAGGCCCGACGCCATGCCTTCGAGCACGGCGTTGGAGAAGCCTTCCTGGTGCGAGCAAAGCACCCCGATATCGCAGGCGTTCAGGATTTCCGGCACATCGTTGCGGGTATCCAGGAACGAGACCTTGCGCTCGATGCCCAATTCGGCCGTCTGCGCCTGCAGCGACGATGCGATGCCTTCGTCGCGGCCGACGATCAGGAGCCGCCAGTCCGGCGGCAGGTGCGAATCGGCCCGGCCGAGGGCCGCGAGCAGATCGCTGTGGCCCTTGTAGGGGATGAGATTTCCCACGATCACCAGCGCGAGCGTCTGCGGACCGAGGCCCAGTGTCGCGCGCGTTGCCGCCCGCGATCCGGCATCGGTGAAGCGCGCGATATCGATGCCGTTGTAGATCAGCCCGAGCCGACGCGCCGGCACGCCTTCCAACTCGCTGAGCTCGCGCACGACGCTGCGAGAATTTCCGAAAATCGCCGTCATCCTGCGATGGAGCTGGCGCTCGAGGTTCGATACCAGCGGATAACTGCGCTGATAGACGTTGAGGCTGCGCCGGCTCATGATCCGCACCGGCACGCCCGCCGCGATCGCCGCTGGCGCCCCGACCAGATAGGCGGCCGGCAGAAAGAAGTGCACGATCGCCGGCCTGCGCGCACGCATCACCTTGAACAGATGGGCGCCGATCCCCACCGATTGCGCCACACGCCCGACCATCGAAGCGCGCACCGCCGGACCCCTGAAGGGAGGGACGAGAACTTCGACGCCCTGCCCTTGCATTTCCTCCCGCAAGGCGCCGCTGCCTGCCAGACTGTACACGGCGACCGACCACCCCAGCTTGACCAGCGCGGGCGCCAAAGTTGCAAGATGCCGCTCGGTGCCCCCCACCTCGAGGGTTCCGATCACGAACAGGATTTCGGCACCGGCGCGACCGGCGCCCGGGACACCGCGGGCGGCGCTACTCATCTAACCGTTCGCACGCTCCCGGTTTCGACTTCCACGGCAAGGTGAGTGCGCGTCCGCACGCACCTCCGCGCTCACCGCAATTCGGCAGTGCCGTCGCCCTGAAATCGCCGCAATGTAGCGATCAATTGATTTCCTTATCACGTCCTTGCCGCCACTCGGTGTCTCGCGGCCGAAAAACGCGCCGTAGAGTGCATCAAAAGAGAATGGTTCTATCATGGCGCCGATCCGGGCGACTGCCGGCGCGGATAACGGAACCATATTAGGGTAACTGCGCATGAAGCTGACGTAGCCGCGGTCGGGGATCAGCTGAACGATATCGCCGGTCAGCAGCGCGCCCTTGCCGCCGCCGCCGTCCGCCCAATGCAGCACCGTGCCGCCGGCGAAATGACCGCCGCAGCGGATCAGCGTGAGGCCGTCCGCCAATGCGAACTGGTCGCCGTCCCAAAGCCGGATGGCCGGATCGGGACGCATGATCCACTGCCGGTCCGCGGCGTGCAGATGAACCGGAACGCCGCCGAACGCACGGCTCCATTCCACCATCGTGCTGTAGTAGTGCGGGTGCGAGATCGCGATGCCGGTCAAGCCGCCGAGACCTTTGACGATCTCGACGGTCGCCGTGTCAACCAGCGAGATGCAGTCCCACAGCAGATTGCCCCTCGGCGTGCGGACCAGCAGCGCGCGCTGCCCGATGGCAAACTGCGGCGCCGTTCCGATGCCGATCAGTCCGGGCTCAAACTGCCGGTAGCAGTTGAAGTAACGCTGAACCAGCGAGTCGAGCGTGGTCCAATTCTGGCCGGTCGCCGGCACGTACTGGCGCTCGTCCGTACAGATGGGACATTCGGCCGGCGGCCGCTCGGATGGCGTGAACTGAGTGCCGCAGGTAGTGCAGATGAATGCCGGCATAAGGCGGTTAGTGCGGAGCACCTCCACGGGTCGCCGCGATCATCCGCGAAAGCGCAACAACGAGCAAGCGCCGGAGGCCGCGCGACGAAAGCGGCTTCCTAGAGCCGGCCCCATCGTCGGCTTAGGCCTTGACCAGCGGAACCTTCGGCACCGATCCGCGGCGCGGGGGTTCGTCTCCCCCACCCTTCGGTCCGGGCGGCTTGCGTCGCGGCGAGCCGGGACGCCGTTTGGGCTTGGCGCTCAGCGGCCGTGGAATCTTTTCGGGCTTGGGCGTCACCGGCCCGTCGAGATACTCGAACGCCAGTCCGTCGGGACTGTCCTTGGCGCGCACGACGCGCACGTGGCCGCCGGCCTTCAGCCGGCCGAACAGCACCTCGTCGGCAAGCGGCTTCTTGATCGTCTCCTGGATCAACCGGGCCATTGGGCGCGCGCCCATCTGCTGGTCGTAGCCGTTCTCGATCAGCCACTTGGTGGCTTCGTCCGACAGCTCGATGGTGATGTCGCGGTCACTCAACTGCGCCTCGAGCTGCAGCACGAACTTGTCGACCACCTGCGCGATGATCTCCGGCGTCAGGTGGGCGAATGTGATCGACCGAATCGAGCCGGTTGCGGAATTCCGGCGCGAACATCCGGTTGATCGCCTCGACATCGTCGCCCTCGCGCTTGGTGCGGGTGAAGCCGAAAGCCGAACGCGCCAAGTCGGCGGCGCCCGCGTTGGTGGTCATGATCAGGATGACGTTACGGAAGTCGACCTGCTTGCCGTTGTGGTCGGTCAGCTTGCCGTGATCCATGATCTGCAGCAGCACGTTGAACAGGTCCGGATGCGCCTTCTCGATTTCGTCGAGCAGCAGCACGGAATGCGGATGCTGATCGACGCTGTCGGTCAGCAGACCGCCCTGGTCGAAGCCGACGTAGCCTGGAGGCGCGCCGACCAGCCGCGAGACGGTGTGGCGCTCCATGTACTCCGACATGTCGAAGCGGATGAGCTCGACGCCGAGCGCAACCGCGAGCTGCTTGGCCACCTCGGTCTTGCCGACGCCGGTCGGACCGGAGAACAGGTAGCAGCCGATCGGTTTCTCGGGCTCGCGCAAGCCGGCCCGCGCCAGCTTGATCGACGCCGACAGCGCCGTGATTGCCTGGTCCTGCCCGTAGACCGTGGTCTTGAGCGTCTGCTCCAGGTGCTGCAGCACCGCCGCATCGTCCTTCGACACGGTCTTTGGCGGAATCCGCGCCATGGTCGCGATCGTGGTCTCGATCTCCTTGATGCCGATGGTCTTCTTGCGCTTGTTCTCGGGCAGCAGCATCTGCGCCGCACCGGACTTCGTCGATCACGTCGATCGCCTTGTCGGGCAGCTTGCGGTCGTGGATGTAGCGCGCCGACAGTTCGACCGCCGCTTTGATCGCGTCGTTGGTATACTTGAGCTTGTGGTAGTCCTCGAAATAGGGCTTGAGCCCCCTGATGATATCGATCGCGTCCTCGACCGTCGGCTCGTTGACGTCGATCTTCTGGAAGCGGCGGACCAGCGCACGGTCCTTCTCGAAGTACTGCCGGTACTCCTTATAGGTGGTCGACCCGACGCAGCGCACCGAGCCCGACGCCAGCGCCGGCTTGAGCAGGTTCGAGGCGTCCATTGCGCCGCCCGAGGTGGCGCCAGCGCCGATCACGGTGTGGATCTCGTCGATGAACATGATCGCGCCCGGATAGGCCTCGATCTCCTTGATCACCTGCTTGAGCCGCTCCTCGAAGTCGCCGCGATAGCGCGTGCCGGCGAGCAGCGTACCCATGTCGAGCGCGAACACGGTGGCGTTCTTGAGCACGTCGGGCACTTCGCCGTGCACGATGCGGCGCGCCAGGCCTTCGGCGATCGCGGTCTTGCCGACCCCGGCGTCGCCGACGAACAGCGGGTTGTTCTTCTGGCGGCGGCACAGCACCTGGATGGTGCGGTTGATCTCCGCGTCGCGGCCGATCAGCGGGTCGATCTTGCCCTCGCGCGCTTTCTTGTTGAGGTTGACGCAATACGCTTCGAGGGCGTCGCCCTTCTTTTTGGTCTCTTCGCCGCCACCGCCCTTCGCCTCGTTCTCCTCCTCGGCGCCGCGCACCGGACGAGCTTCCGACATGCCCGGCCGCTTGGCGATCCCGTGGCTGATGTAGTTGACCGCGTCGTAACGAGTCATGTCCTGCTCTTGCAGGAAATAGGCAGCGTGGCTCTCGCGTTCGGCGAAGATCGCGACCAGCACGTTGGCGCCGGTGACTTCCTCGCGGCCCGACGACTGCACGTGGATGACGGCCCGCTGGATCACACGCTGGAACCCGGCGGTCGGCTTGGAATCCTCGTGCCCTTCGTTCACCAGGTTCTCGAGCTCGCTCTCCAGGTAGGCGGTCAGGCTGCGCCGCAGCTTGTCGATATCGACGTTGCAGGCCCGCATGACGGCCGCGGCATCCTGATCGTCGATCAGCGCGAGGAGCAGATGCTCGAGCGTGGCGTATTCGTGATGCCGCTCGTTGGCGAGCGCCAGCGCGCGATGCAGCGACTGCTCAAGGTTGCGCGAGAATGTGGGCATGTCGGATCTCGTTCCGCTGTTCGATCCCTATATGGGCCCGGCGCTACTTCTTTTCCATCACACATTGGAGAGGATGCTGATGTTTGCGGGAAAAGTCCATCACCTGGGTGACCTTGGTTTCCGCCACCTCGTATGTATAGACTCCGCATTCGCCGATTCCGTGCTGGTGAACGTGCATCATGATGCGGTGCGCGGCCTCCTGGTCCTTGTTGAAGAACCGTTCCAGCACGTGGACCACGAATTCCATCGGCGTGTAGTCGTCGTTGAGCAGCAGGACGCGATAGAGCGACGGCCGCTTGGTCTGCGGCTTGGTCTTGGTGATGACCGCAGTTCCCGGCGTCCCGGGGTCGTTGCGGCGCTTGTTGTCGTCGCCGGCAAGGCGCGGAGCCGACATGGCGCCGGTTTCAAATCTCGCAGCTTCTCGTCGTCGGCGCATGGCAGGTTCACGGATCGTTGGCCGCCGGAGGACGCGGCATCGGGAGCCTCAGTCATCATAAGAAGACCGCACTGGCGAGGTCCAGAGTGTCTTAATCCCTCAAATTGCTGGGGAAATTGGGCTCGTGCCGCAAAATCGGCGTCATCGTACCACCCCCGTCCGGACAAACGTGAGTTCGATCAGGAAGAATTTGCGCTGGATTGGACAAGGATTCGTGCAGCAAACTCGGGGACGGATTCAGGGAGCGCGGCGCCTTTGCTCGAACGGAACGCAGCGCTGTTGAATGCCAATCTGTGGTTTCTTTCCAGGAGCGCAAGAGCAGCGGCATCGGGATCGCGGTGGCATGGCGGCCGAGCCGCGGCACCACCCGCTGGGCGCGCGTTCTTGACAAGCTGAAGGATTTTTCGACAGCTCCCGGCTGTTCACATTGGAACCGATCCATGGCTGAGGCCATCGATAGATCGCGGCGGCGCGTTTGAGCGGCCATCCAAGCGCGACGGGTGCGATGTCGCGCCGGCTGTTCATCGGCGGCGGCGCCGCGGCTTCGCTGCTCCCCGCTCGATCCCACGCCCAGACGACGCCGGACGGGATGCAGATTCTGCGAGCCCGCGCCGTACGCCCCACAGGCGTGCCGGGCAGCCCACGGTCCGAGCTTTGGGGCTACGACGGAACGGTTCCAGGTCCGACGCTGCGCGTCAGGCACGGCGAGGAGCTGCGCCTTCGCCTGATCAACGAACTCGCGGAGCCGACCTGCATCCACTGGCACGGCGTGCGGGTTCCGAACGCCATGGACGGAGTGCCGGGCCTGACGCAGGCCGCGGTCGCCCCCGGCGAAAGTTTCGACTACCGCTTCCGGGCGCCGGACGCCGGGACGTTCTGGTATCACGCGTCTGCCGGCGGGCACCTCGATCGCGGCCTATATGGCGCGTTGATCGTCGAAGATGCGCGCCAGGTGGCCGTCGATCGCGAGCTCTTGCTTGTGCTCGGCATGCCGTCCACTGCCAACTCCGGCCCGGTTCTCGTCAACGGCGTGGCACGTCCCGATTTCACCGTGAATCCGGGCGAGCGGTTGCGCGTCCGTCTCATCAACGCCACCGCTGCGCGCGGCGTGATACTCCGGTTCGACGGCCATGCCGCCTGGTTGGTCGCAATCGACGGCCAGCCCTCGGAACCGTTTCTGTCCCGCGAGGGCCGCGTCGCGATCGGCCCCGGCAGCCGGGTCGACCTCGTCGTGGATGCCGCGCGCGCCGGCGGAAGCGTCACCCCGATCCTTGCGGGCGATGGCGACGGCGTGCCGGTCGCCCGATTGGTCTATCGGGCAGGCAAAGGGCCGGCCGCCGGTGCGGCGCGTCCGGAACCGCCGCCACTGCCGCCCAGTCAATTGCCGGCTCGCATCGATTTGCGGACCGCGCTGCGGCTCGATCTCGACCTTGGCAATCTCAAGCCGCTCAATCCCGCGGGCCCGCCGCTGTTCACCGCACGGCGGGGGCGCGCTGTCGCGCTGGCGCTCCGCAATACCAGCGGGACGCCGCAGGTCATGCATCTGCACGGCCATTCCTTCCGCCATCTCGACCGGCTCGACGATGGCTGGAAACCGTACTGGCTCGATACGTTCGTGATCGGGGGCGACACCGAAAGGGTCGCGTTCGTGGCCGACAATCCCGGCAAATGGTTGATCGAAAGCCGCCCGCTCGACCGTCCCGATCGCACGGGCGAAACATATTTCGTGGTGAACTGACTTTGCCTCACCGGCTTGATCATTCGCGTGGGAGGAAAAACAATATGCAGATCGCTCGTCTCTTGCCGCTCACCGCTGCCCTGCTCACCTGTGGTCCAGCGCTCGCCCAGCAATCCGCCCGGCCCGCACCGACGTTCAAGCAGGTCGCACCGGACCTGTACTTCCTGGTCGACGTCACGTCGTCGAACTCGGTGGTGCTGACCACCCAAGACGGCGTGCTGGTCATCGACACCCGCCAGCACCCGCGCGACGGCGAAGACTTGCTATCGCGCATCCGCACGATCACCGACAAGCCGATCAAGTGGGTGGTCACCAGCCACTTCCACGGCGACCATCACTTCGGCAACTCGGTGTTCAAGGAGGCCGGCGCCACGATCGTCGCGCAGAAGGACACCGCGCAATTGATGGAGAAACTGCAGCCCAAGGAACTCGCGCGCCGCGGCAGTTTCTTCAAGAGCCGGGGCTATGACCCGGCCGAGGTGAAGCTCGTGCTGCCCGACGTGACCTTCGACAGCGAGATGACGATCCGGCTCGGCGGGCGCGAGGTGCGTCTCGCATACTATGGCCCCGGCCAGCAGGCTGGCGACACGTTCGTCTTCTTCCTGCATGCCCGCATGGTGTTTACGACCGGCATGTTCGGCGCGCGCAGCATGCCCAACATGGCGTTCACGCCATCGGTCGAAGGTTGGCTCAAGCTGCTCGACCGGCTCGCCGCCATGGACGTCGATCAGATCCTGCCGGCGCACAACGACGTCGCGACCAAGAAAGATGTCCAAGAGCTCGCCGCGATGATCAACGACGAGTACGTCACGGTGAAAGAAGCGATCGCCAAGGGTGTGAGCCTGGACGACGCGCTCAAGACCCTGACGTTTCCGCAATACAAGGACTGGCGCAATTACCCGCGGCTGCAGAATGAGATCAGGTCGCTCTACGAGCTGATCCAGACCGGCAAACGCAGCTACTACGATTAGCCAGAGAAAAGGTGATCGCGTCCACTTCTTGGATCAATCGACGCCCAACTGCGCGAACAGCCGCCGGTAGATGCGAGGCATGGTCTCGGGCAGGTCCTCGGCGATCAAGCCGGGACCGGCTTCCGCTCCCGCCTCGCCGTGCAGCCACGCGGCCGCCGCCGCGGCCTCGAACCCCGGCATGCCCTGTGCAAGCAGCCCGGCGGCAAATCCGGCCAGTACGTCGCCCGAGCCGGCGGTCGCCAGCCAGGGTGGCGCATTCTCCGAAATTGCCGCCCGCCCGTCGGGCGCCGCGACGACGGTGTCGGAGCCCTTGAGCAGGCAGACCGCGCCGCTCACGGCCGCAGCCCGGCGCGCCCGCTCGAGCTTCGAGGGCGCGTTCACAATGTCCGGCATCGGATTGAACAAGCGGGCGAATTCACCTTCGTGCGGCGTCAGGATTGTAGCTGCGGGATGGCCCCGGATTGCGGCGAACAGCGTCTGCGGCTCATCCGAGAAACTGGTCAGCGCGTCGGCATCCATCACCACGCCTCGTTCGCCCGCGAGCGCGGCGTGGACCATGTCGCGTATGTCCTTGCCGACGCCGCCGCCCGGCCCCAGCACCACTGCGTTGCGGCGCGCATCGCGCAGGAACTCTCGCAACTCGCCGGCGCCATCGACCGCACGCACCATCACGGCGGTGCTCGCGACCGCGTTGACCGCGAGTGCATTGTTTGGACTTGCCAACGTGACAAGACCGGCGCCCGCCCGCAGTGCTCCGCGCGCGGCAAGCCGCGCCGCGCCGGTCGACGACACATCGCCCGACACTACGACGGCGTGGCCGCGGGCGTATTTGTGCCCACCCGCGCGCGGCACCGGAAACGCGCCGCCCCATAGCGTCGTCGAATTGACAAACGCCTGCGACCCGATCCGCTCCAGCACGGCGTCCGGAATGCCGATGTCGGCGACATGAATCCGCCCGCAGTGGAGCCGGCCCGGCAGCAGCACATGGCCGGGCTTGCGACGGAAGAACGTCACGGTGTCGGTCGCCGAAACCGCGAGCCCCATCACCGCACCGGTGGTGCCGTTGATTCCGCTCGGCAGATCGACTGCGTAGACCGCAGGCGCCGTGTTCATCGACTCGATCATGGCGCGCGGCAAACCTTCGACCGGCCGGTCGAGCCCGGCGCCGAACAGCGCGTCGATCACGGCGTCGGCAGGCGCCACGGTGCCCGGGTCGGGGCGTTCAACGGATCCGGTCCACCGCTCCGCGGCGGTTGCCGCATCGCCCTTCAGGCGCTCGCGGCCGCCGTGCAGCAGGACCCGGACCCGATAGCCGCGCGCCGCCAGCAGGCGCGCGGCCACGAAGCCGTCGCCGCCATTGTTGCCGGGACCGGCGACGACCACGACCCGGCTCCCTGGCGGGTGTCGGGCGGCGACGCATTCGGCGACCGCGTGGCCAGCGTTCTCCATCAGCTCGATGCCGGGAACGCCGTCCGGCGATCGTCTGGCGGTCGGCCTCGGCCATTTCGGCGGTGGTCAGGAGTTCGATCATCGCGCTCCAGAGTAGCGGGTCACCGAACCGGGCGCGACTGACGGCGCACGGCATGCGCTTTCGCGACCCAAATTGCCGCCTGATCGATCAATTTCAGCAGTAGGCGGCGGCGTTGGCCGCTAGGATTGCTCTTGCAATGAGCGTATTGCTTAATTTCTAATCGTGAGCCTGCTCCCGATGGCCGGGAGACACCGCCGTGCGCCTCCCAACCATCTGATCGGCGGTCACTTTTCCGGTTCAGCCGGGCTTGGCACGGACCCTGCTAACCGTCAGTCCGGCTCGACGGGGCGATGACCGGACGGCCGCGAGAAGGAAACGCAATGAAAAAGATCGAGGCCATTATCAAGCCCTTCAAACTCGACGAGGTGAAGGAGGCGCTGCAGGAGGTGGGCCTGCAGGGCATCACCGTGACCGAGGCCAAGGGATTCGGCCGCCAGAAGGGGCATACGGAGCTTTATCGGGGTGCCGAATACGTCGTGGATTTTCTCCCCAAGGTGAAGATCGAGATTGTGCTCGGCGACGACATGGTCGAAAAAGCCGTCGAGGCGATCCGGCGCGCCGCCCAGACCGGACGGATCGGCGACGGCAAGATTTTTGTCTCCAACATCGAAGAAGCCATCCGGATCAGGACGGGGGAATCCGGTTTGGACGCGATCTGAGCCGCCGCTCCAGACGCCTCAACGCCTAAGACGCCTCAACGCCTACGCGCCCGGCTTCACGGCCAGCCATACCAAGACCCAGCCATACGAAAGGTACGCATTCCCATGACAACGGCCAAAGACGTCATGAAAATGATCAAGGACAACGACGTCAAATACGTCGATTTCCGGTTCACCGACCCGCGCGGCAAGTGGCAGCACGTCACGTTCGACGTCACGTTGATCGAGGATGAGACATTCGCCGAAGGCCAGATGTTCGACGGTTCGTCGATTGCCGGCTGGAAGGCGATCAACGAATCCGACATGTGCCTGATGCCCGATCCAGTGACCGCGACCATCGACCCGTTCTTCGCCGAAACCACGCTGTCGATCGTCTGCGACGTGCTCGAGCCGACGACCGGCGAGCCCTACAACCGCGACCCGCGCGGCATCGCCAAGAAGGCCGAAGGCATGGTCAAGGCCATGGGCGTCGGCGACGCGATCCTGTTTGGTCCGGAAGCGGAGTTCTTCATTTTCGACGACGTGAAGTACTCGGCGCAGCCGTACAACACCGGCTTCAAGCTCGACTCGATCGAATTCCCGACCAATTCCGACACCGAATACGAAGGCGGCAATCTCGGCCATCACGTCGGTTTCAAGAAGGGCTACTTCCCGGTGCCGCCGCAGGACACCGCCCAGGACATCCGTTCCGAGATGCTCGGCGCCATGGCGCGCATGGGCTGCGTGGTCGAGAAGCATCACCACGAGGTGGCCTCCGCGCAGCACGAGCTCGGCCTGAAGTTCTCGCCGCTCACGATCATGGCCGACCGGATGCAGATCTATAAGTACTGCATCCACCAGGTGGCGCAGATCTACGGCAAGACGGCAACCTTCATGCCCAAGCCGATCTACGGCGACAACGGCTCTGGCATGCACTGCCACCAGTCGATCTGGAAGGACGGCAAGCCGGTTTTCGCCGGCAACAAGTACGCCGACCTGTCGGAGACCTGCCTGAGCTACATCGCCGGCATCATCAAGCATGCCAAGGCGATCAATGCCTTCACCAACCCGACGACGAATTCCTACAAGCGGCTCGTCCCGGGCTACGAGGCGCCGGTGCTGCTCGCCTATTCGGCGCGCAACCGCTCGGCTTCCTGCCGCATCCCGTACACGACCAATCCGAAGGCCAAACGCGTCGAAGTCCGTTTCCCCGATCCGCTCTGCAATCCGTATCTCGGGTTCGCCGCGATGCTGATGGCCGGCCTCGACGGGATCAAGAACAAGCTCGATCCTGGCTCGGCGATGGACAAGGACCTCTACGACTTGCCTAAGGCCGAGCTCAAGACCATCCCGACCGTGTGCGGCTCGCTGCGCGAGGCGCTCGAGAATCTGGACAAGGATCGCGCCTTCCTCAAGGTCGGCGGCGTGTTCGACGACGACTTCATCGACAGCTACATCGAACTGAAGATGACGGAGGTGATCCGTTTCGAGCACACGCCGCATCCGGTCGAATTCGAAATGTACTATTCGGCGTAACGACGCTTCGTTGTCGCGTGACAGAAATCGGCACGGGCGCTCCGCGGAGCGCCCGTTTTGCTTTGCCCTGTTCATTGCGGCGTCGCCTGTCAGGCAATCATCCTCCCGTCACCGGGACGCCTTCGCCCGGCGACAATTTGCGCCCGCCTTCCCAGTGGGACGCCCCGGCGCCCGCCGGCGCAAGCGACGGCGGAAGTCCGGGCAAGGTGTGCTCGACGCCTTCGACACGGTTACGGCCGTTGGTTTTGGCGCGATAGAGCGCAACGTCGGCGGAAGCGATCAGGCCCGCGATGTCGATGCCGCCGGAGGCCACGCCGATGCTGACGGTCGCAGCCACCGCTTGTCCGGCGACCACGCTGCCGGCCGCTTGAAACGCTTGACGTACCCGCTCGGCTGCGGTGCTGGCATCGGCGAGAGTGCCCGGCAGCATCGCCACGAATTCCTCGCCGCCGAAGCGCCCGACCACGTCGCGTGGCGCGCAGCGTCGGTGCCGAGCGACCGCGGCGAACAGGCGCAGCGCCTCGTCGCCGAATCGCATGACCGAAGCGGTCGTTGATCGACTTGAAGCGGTCGAGATCGAACATCAGCACGCTCACCGGCTCTTGCCGTTTGGCCTGCCGCGTCGATCAGGACATGGGCGGCGCCGAAGAAGCCGCGCCGGTTGAGCAGACCCGGTCAGCTCGTCGGTGGACGCCGCGTCGCGCTGGATGCGCACGCTGCGCTCCTTGGCCAGCACCAGCACGATGAAGGCGGTGCCGACGACATAGAGCATGATTTCGAGCACGAACACCGCGATCCATCCGCTCGCCAGGCTGACCATCGCCGTCCTCGGCCGGCAAGCAGGCTCGCCAGCGGAATCGGCAGCAGGAACACCGCGCCATGCAGGATCGGCACGAAGATCGCCGGCCAGCGTCGCAGCGCGGCCTTGCGCCGCTCGCGCCAGAGCTCGGCAGCGGTCAGGAAGGTATAGGCGGAGACGATCAGCGAACTCAGCACGATGCGCGCCGATCGGCGATTGCGACGAATTCCGGCAAGATGCAGGCGACCAACCAGACCGTCGCGCCCGCCAGCATCGCGCCCCAGAGCACGCTGCGGCCGTGGAACAACCGCGCGGCGCTCCAGATCATGCCGCAGGCGACGAACAGCAGCGCGTTTGCAGCGCCGATCGGCAACGGCGGCGAAATCGATCCTTCGATGCTCCAGATGGCGACCGAGAAGCCGCCGATCAGGTAGGCCGTCCCCCACCAGGCCAGCGCTCGGACGCGCTCCTGCGATCCAGGTCGACAACAGCAAGCAGCCCGAGCAGCGCACGTAATGCAGGTCGCAACGACGATCAGCGTCGTGAGGTCGAGATCAATCGGAGCAGCCATGCTGACAGTCTTCCCTTCACGAGACGATGGTCACCTCCCTGATAACAGCTATCTCCACTGCCGATAACGAGAGTCTGGTTCCAGCGTGTGCGTCTGCTTTCAGCGTCATCCGCTTTGAATGGAAAAGTCGCGACAAACAATCGTAAGCATCGAATTACCGGGAAAGAATTTGAAAATCGTCCGTACGCATTCCGCCACCAATGCGGGCAAATTCTCTGCGCGGGACCTTGAGAACCTGGCGGAACTCAGCGTCGCGATACGCCGGCGAATGCGGTCGCTTCAGCGAAGCCGGCGCGCTCGGTTCCAACCATCGGTACGATCGACGGCGCGGCAGCGACGACGTCGCGCGCTCGTCGAGCGGTGCGGTCGCCTCGACACGATTGCGGCCGTTGGCCTTGGCGCGGTAGAGCGCCCGGTCGGCGATCGCCAGCAGCGCGTCGACATCCGACTTGGCATCGAGGGCGAGCGTAACGCCGACGCTCACGGTCGGGCGCAAGGTCGCCGTCCGCGAAATCGCAGCGCGGCCGTCGCGCGAAATTCCGGCGCACCCGATCGGCGATGGCAAAGGCCTCGCCCAGATCGCCGACCGGCAGCAGCGACAGCGAATTCCTCGCCGCCGATGCGGCCGAACAGCGACGTCGGCTCCGAGCGTCGAGGTCGCCGACTGCGCGCAAAGGTCTGCAGCACCTGGTCGCCGACCGCGTGACCCATCCGGTCGTTGATGGCCTTGAAGCGGTCGAGGTCGAACAGCAGCACCGCCAGCGGCTCGCGGTCGATCGCCTGCTGCGCGAACAACGGCTCGCGCCATTGAGAAAGGCGCGGCGGTTGGCGACGCCGCTCAGCGGATCGACCAGCGAGTTGATCTTGTGCTGCAGCTCGGTGCGCTCCTTGGTCATGTTGAGCAGCAGGAACGCCATGCACCACGGTGAACAGCAGCGTGCCGAAGGCGAGCACCGCGAACGAGACCCCGCTCATCAGCGACTGGTTGTCGAGCATGCGGCGAGAAGTAGGTCGCCGGAATGCGCGCGAGCAGCGCCGCCGCATAGGCCAGCAGCACGATCACGGTCGGCCAGCGCGACATCAGCGGCTCGTCGCGGCCGCGCCAGAACTCCTCGGCGGTGGCCGCCGCCAGCATCGCCATCATCGCCGACACGCACCACGACGCGCAGGTTGACGTCGTCCGCGAAGGCCGGGATGCGGCAGGCCAGCAGCCACAGGATCGGCGCGAACACGACGACCAGCGGCTGCACCTTGCGGCCGTCGAAGATGCGCGCGCCCGCCCAGGTCAGGCCGTAGCCGAGCAGCACCAGCGCATTGGCGATATCGATCGATACGAAGTCCGGAACGGAGCCGCGCGACGACACCAGCGCCGAGGCCGACGGCGCCGACGATCTGGGCCGCGCCCCACCACATCGGCGCACGAATGCTGCGGTTCTGCAGCCCGGCAAACACCAGCAGCGCACCGAGCAGCGCGGTCACGAAAACCGTTACGACCGAAAGGGTCCCGACATCGAGATGCATGCAAGTCGACCGCCGCGCCGAAGTTCGCGGCAACTCTAGCGCGCCAAGTCTTCGCAGCGAGTTACCGCGGTAACCGACGCGTCGATTAGGCTTGCCGGGCGGTAAAGCGAGTCGCGTGCAATTCGAATCGAATGGTTGCGCAGGTCACGAATTGAAGCACGTGCGAGCAATTGCGCGCTCGGCGTCGGCGCGGCTCAGACAAGGAGCGGCATCGACTGCGCTCGATAGCACAAGCGGGCCGCAGCGGCCCGCTTGTGCATCCTCGAATCGGAAAAGTCGCTCAGCGCTTGGAGAACTGGAACGAGCGCCGGGCCTTGGCCTTGCCGTACTTCTTGCGCTCGACCACGCGCGAGTCGCGGGTGAGAAAGCCGCCGCGCTTGAGCGCGCCGCGCAGATCGGGCTCGAAGTTCATCAGCGCCTTGGACAGGCCGTGGCGCACCGCGCCTGCCTGGCCCGACAGACCACCGCCGGAAACCGTGCAGGTGACGTCGTATTGGCCGTTGCGGTTGGTGGCGACCAGCGGCTGCTGGATCAGCATGCGCAGCACCGGCCGGGCGAAGTAGATTTCGATCTCGCGCGTATTGATGACGATCTTGCCGGCGCCCGGCTTGACCCATACCCGCGCCACCGCATCCTTGCGCTTGCCGGTCGCATAGGCACGGCCCTGCTTGTCGAGCTTCTGGACGTATTTCGGCGTCTCGGGCGCCGCGGCCGGCTTGAGCGCGGACAGTTGATCGAGCGATTGCATGGTTTCGGCCACGGTCACGCGCTCCTTGTGTTCTTGCGGTTCATGCCGGCGACGTCGAGCTTTTCCGGGCTCTGCGCCGCGTGCGGATGATCGGGCCCGGCATAGACGCGCAGATTGCCGAGCTGCACGCGGGCGAGCGGGCCGCGCGGCAGCATGCGCTCGATCGCCTTCTCCACGATCCGCTGCGGAAACTTGCCGTCGAGGATCGACTTCGCGGTGCGCTCCTTGATGCCGCCGATATAGCCGGTGTGGTGGTAGTACACCTTCTTCTCGCGCTTCGGCCGGTCAGCACGATCTTTTCCGCGTTGATGATGATGACGTTGTCGCCGTCATCGACGTGCGGCGTGTAGGTCGGCTTGTGCTTGCCGCGCAGCCGCATCGCCACGATGGTCGCGAGCCGGCCGACCACGAGGCCGGTGGCGTCGATCATGACCCACTTCTTCTCGACCTCGGCGGCTTTGGCCGAAAAGGTTTTCATGGCAAGCGCTTTCCGCGAGACTGGCGGCGGGCGCACTGCGCTCGCCCTTCGCAGCGGCTCAGTACACCAGGGGCCAGCCTCACGGTCAACGCCGGCGCTGAAATAATTAGCTCATGATATATCAGATTACTTAGTAAAATGGTTTTATATTACCTGCACTAACGTCCGTCGGCGGCGGGATCGAATAGGTCGACGTCACGTGCGCGACCGGCTCGTCCGTCGCCGTCCGAGCGGATGGTGACCTCGCCGACCGCGAGCCGCTTTCCGAGCTTCAGGAGCCGCGCCTCCGCCGAGCAGATCGCAGCGCCCGGGCTTGCGCAGGAAATTGATGTTGAGATTGGTGGTCACCGCGAGCGGCACCGGACCGATCGCCGCCAGCACCGCGACGTACATGGCGAAGTCGGCGAGCGCCATCATGGTGGGGCCCGAAATGCGTGCCGCCGGGACGGATCGAGGTTTCGCGGTAGGCCTGCCGGACCCGGCAGCCGCCGTCCCAGACCGCTTCGATCGCCAGGCCGCTCGCGGGATGGAATGACCTGCGGAAACTCGGCGGCGAGAAAACGCTCGAGCTCGTTGACCGTCATCACCGACCGCCATTCGCCGCCCTCCCGCTCGCGCTGCGAGCGGATCGATACCACGCTCGACTGGTCAGACCGCACCGTTCGAAGCGATAACGTGCCGCCTTGCCCGCCGTTCCTGCGTCGAGAGGCTTGAACCGGCCGATCCGCCGCGTTAAGTAGGGAGTCGCAGACTGCGGCGAACCGTTCGATGGACAGCCTCAACCCTGCCGCGCCGTGCCGACACCCGGTCCGCGAGCAGCCGAGCCGGTGCTGTTGCGCGAAGACGCCGGCACATCGCTAGTTCTCACGCTCAACCGGCCGAAGACCCGCAACACGCTTGTCCGAGGCGATGCTCGGCCGCGCTCGGCGACGAGTTCACCGCGATCGCCAAGGATCGCGCGGTCCGCGCGGTGGTGCTGACCGCGAAAGGACCGGCCTTCTCGGGCGGTCACGATCTCAAGGAGCTGACGGCGCGGCGCTCCGACCCCGACCGCGGCCGCGGCTATTTCCGGCACATCATGCAGACCTGCAGCGCCATGATGATGCAGATCGTCGATCTGCCGCAGCCGGTGATCGCGGCCGTGCAAGGCACCGCGACCGCCGCCGGCTGCCAACTGGTGGCAAGCTGCGATCTCGCGGTCGCATCGGCCGACGGCGAAATTCGGCGTGTCGGGCATCAATGCCGGCCTGTTCTGCTCGACGCCGATGGTCGCGCTGTCGCGCAACGTCGCGCGCAAGCATGCGATGGAGATGCTGCTCACCGGCGACCTGATTTCGGCGCGAGGACGCGCAGCGCATCGGCCTCGTCAATCAGGTCGTGCCGGCCGGGCAGGAGCTCGAGGCCGCGCTCGCGCTCGCGCGCAAGGTCGCCGGCAAGTCCTCGCAGGTGGTGAAGCTCGGCAAGCAGGCGTTCTATCGTCAGCTCGAACTCGGACTGGCGGACGCCTATCGCTCTGACCGCTGACGTGATGGTCGAGAACATGCTGGCATCAAGGACGCCGAGGAAGGCATCGCCGCCTTCATCGAGAAGCGGCCACCGGCCTGGGACGACGACCGCTAGTCATCGGCTCCCAAACCCGACAAGGTTTCGAGTCGGCGCCGCAGCCGCGGAGCGGCAAAATCCAGGTAGGCCCGCAGCTTCGGCGGCGGATGCCGGCCGCCCGGATAGAGCAAATGCACCGGCCACGCCTCGCCTTCGTGCTCCTGCAGGAGACGGACCAGCGCACCGGCCGCAAGTTCGTCGGCCGCCTGGTAGCTCAGGACCTGCGTCACGCCGAACCCGCGCAAAGCGGCAACGATTGCGGCCTCCGAGGTATTCACGATCAGCCGCGGCTTGATCGCGATCCGCAACGCTCCGCCATCGCGACCGCGGAACGTCCAACGTTCGCTCGATGAAATGTTCGGGAAGGCGATGATGGTATGCGCCTCGAGGTCCGCGGGCGCGGCCGGCACCCCTCGCTCCCGCACATAGCCGGGCGCGGCCACGACGATTTGCCGGACCGCGCCCACGCGCGTGGCGATCGCGGAGCTTTCCGCCAGAACGCCGATGCGCAGCGCAGCGTCGAATCCTTCCTCCACCAGATCGACCGGCCGGTCGAGCAGCGTGAGCGCAATGGACACGTCCGGGAAACGCTGGAGAAACTCGATGACGATCGGGACCACATGCAGCCGGCCGAACATGATCGGCGCGGTGATGCGCAATTCGCCGCGCGGCGCGGTTCCCTCCCCGGCAGCCGCGCGTTCGATCTCGTCGAATTCGGCCAGCACCCGGCGGGCGCCCGTGAGAAAGCGCGTGCCGGCATCGGTCAGGCTGACCGCCCGGGTGGTGCGGTTGAGCAGCCGAACGCCGAGGCGAGCCTCCAGGTCGGCGACGGCACGGGTGACGGACGCCGGCGAACGGCCGAGATGACGCGCCGCCCCGGCGAAGCTGCCCCGCTCGGCCACCTCGATGAACAATGCCACGCTGTCGATACGGTCCATTTATTCCATTTATCGCAATAATCAGTTGCTGAAAATCAATATTGCTTTTCCAATGGAAACGACGAGGTTCTGGGGACAGAGACTTCGAGGGCTCTCCAATGACACTCCAAACGACGAACAACAGCGAACTTGTATTCACCTCGTCGGCCCGCCGCGAACAGGCAAAGCGCGGCTCCGCGCGCAGCTACGAGCGTAAGATCGCGGCAGGATTTCCGGATCGGATCACGGCCGAACTCGCGGCATTCATCGCCGAACTCGACACCGCCTTTCTGGCAACGGCATCCGCAGCCGGCGCGCCCTATATCCAGCATCGCGGCGGGCCCAAGGGCTTCATCAAGGTGCTCGACGAGCAGACGCTGGGATTTGCCGATTATGCCGGTAACCGGCAGTACATCACGCTCGGCAATCTTGCGGACAACGACCGCGCCTATCTGTTCCTGCTCGATTTCGCAGGCCGGCAGCGGATCAAGGTCTGGGGCCGCGCGCGCGTGGTCGAGGACGATCCGGCTCTGCTCGAACGGCTGGCCGACCCCGGCTACCGCGCACGGCCGGAGCGGGCGATCCTGTTCACAGTCGAGGCGTGGGACGTGAACTGTTCGCAGCACATCACCGCGCGCTACAGCGAGGCCGAGATCGCGGACGCGACGACCGTGCTGCGCAGCCGTATCGCTGCATCTCGAAGCCGAGAACGCGCGGCTGCGGGCCGCGTCCACGCGGGCGACACCTGAACGACTTGCTTCGGAGTGATGCTCCCGTCAGAACCCCGGCCCTTTCCCATTGCTCCGCATCCGCCTATGTATCGGGAAAGATCGGCCGAACGCATGAATCACGATCAGTACGACGACAGCTACATCCGCGGCATCCTCAACACGGTGAAGACGATCGCGATGGTCGGCGCGTCGAACAAGGAGCAACCGGCCGAGCTACTTCGCATTCAAGTATCTGCTGGAGCGCGGCTACAACATGATCCCGGTCAACCCGGGCCAGGCCGGCAAGGAACTGCTCGGCCGCAAGATCTATGCGCAGCTCGCCGACATCCCCGAACCGGTCGACATGGTCGACATCTTCCGCGCCTCGCAATACGCCCTGCCGATCGTCCGCGAGGCGCTCGCGATGAACCCGCGGCCGCAGGTGATCTGGATGCAGCTCGGCGTGCGCGACGACGAGGCGGCGCGGCTGGCGGAAGCCAACGGGCATGAAGGTGGTGATGAACCGCTGCCCGAAGATCGAATATGGCCGCCTGTCCTCGGAAATCGCCTGGATGGGCGTGAACACGCGCACGCTCAGCGCCAAGAAGGCCAAGCTCGGCGGCGGCGTGCAGCGCATGGCGCTGGACCGCACCATACTGGCGGGCGGCACGACCGACGCCTCAACCCGCGCGCAGAGCGACCGGGACGACACACCCTAGCGTCCGATCTCCGCGGGCACCGCAGGATCCTTGGACTGTGGCGTCGGCGCCATGTCATACAGCGTCCAAAATCAAAGACGCTGACAGCAGGGCATCATGCAACGGCAATTTGCGCTTGTTATCGCCATCACGCTCGGCGCAACCGGGGCCGTCTTCGCCCAGCAAATCGACGAGCGGGCGGCGCAGGCGGCGTGTCAGGACGATGCGCTCCGCCATTGCTCGGCGACCATTCCCGATCGCGAGCGCACGCTGGCCTGCCTTGTTCACAACAAGGACGGCCTGACGGGCGCCTGCCGTACCGTGCTGGCGGAATTCATCTCGCCCAAGAAAACCAAACGCGCCAAGCGCCCGCCGGCCAGTCCTACGTCAGCCAACCGCTGACCCGCATCGGCGCGGGTTGACGCTCCCGGCACGTGATTGCCAGCTTGTGAAGTTTGATCCGGCAAAGTAGCGCCTCGCTCCGCGCGTGCCGCATAAGCGGAACCAAGTTCTTTTCTGTCACACCTATTTTACGCTGCATCCCTGCTTCGCGGGCCCCGCGCGGCGCCGGCGAACCGGCTCTCCTTGATCACGGCCTGCGGCGCGTGCAGCACACGGAAGCAACGACCACGCCAGAACGGTGCATTGGCAGAAAATTTTGGCGCAAGCCCGTTCGATGGCATATCAAGACGTGCGTGTTGCAATCCACGTGAGAGGCTCTTGGCACTGCTGTCTAAATATGCGTCAACTTGATAACGGGCTGCCGGAGAACCGCACACTTCACACGATCACTCCCGACGGTTGCCGATAATAGCGATGCTCTCGCGGCACAGCGGTGCACCTGAGCGAGGCGACTGATCGACCTATTTGTCCTGCAAGGAGAAGATGATGACGGACCGTACCCCTGGCTTCGCCACCCTCGCCATCCATGCTGGTTCACAGCCCGATCCGACGACCGGTGCACGCGCCACGCCGATCTATCAGACCACATCTTTCGTGTTCGAGGACGTCGATCACGCCGCCTCGCTGTTCGGCCTGCAGACCTTCGGCAACATCTATACCCGCATCGGCAATCCAACCTGCGCGGTGCTGGAAGAGCGCGTTGCCGCGCTCGAAGGCGGCACCGCCGGGCTCGCGGTCGCTTCCGGCCATGCCGCGCAGGTGCTGGTGATGCACTGCCTGATGAAGCCCGGCGACGAGTTCGTCGCCTCGAAGAAGCTCTATGGCGGCTCGATCAACCAGTTCAACCACGCATTCAAGAGCTTCGGCTGGAACGTGGTGTGGGCGGACCCCGACGACATCAGCACCTTCGAGCGCGCGGTGACACCGAAGACCAAGGCGGTCTTCACCGAGTTCGATCGCGAACCCTGGCGGCGTCATCACCGACATGCAGGCGGTCGCGGCCATCGCCAAGAAGGCGGGCGTCCCGTACATCGTCGACAACACGCTCGCCACGCCCTACCTCTGCAAGCCGATCGAGCACGGCGCCGACATCGTGGTGCATTCGCTCACCAAGTTTCTCGGCGGCCACGGCAACTCCATCGGCGGCCTGATCGTCGACGGCGGCACGTTCAATTGGTCACGCGACAAGCGCTATCCCATGTTGAGCGAGCCGCGGCCGGAATATCACGGCATCGTGCTGCACGAGACGTTCGGCAATTTCGCCTTTGCCATCGCCTGCCGGGTGCTGAGCCTGCGCGACATGGGCCCGGCGTTGTCGCCATTCAACGCCTTCCTGTTCATCACCGGCATCGAGACGCTGCCGCTGCGCATGCAGCGGCACTGCGAGAATGCGCTTGCGGTATCGGAGTGGCTCGCCAAGCATCCGAAGGTCGCGTGGGTGAGCTATCCCGGGCTGACCGGCGACCGCTATCACAGCCTCGCCAAGAAATACGTGCCGAAGGGCGCGGGTGCGGTGTTCACTTTCGGCCTCAAGGGCGGCTATGACGCCGGCGTCAAGCTCGTCTCCAGCGTCAAGCTGTTCTCGCATCTCGCCAACATCGGCGACACCCGCTCGCTGATCATCCATCCGGCCTCGACCACGCACCGCCAGCTCTCCGACGACCAGAAGGTGCAGGCCGGCGCCGGGCCGGACGTCGTGCGGCTTTCCATCGGGCTCGAGGACAAGGCCGACATCATCGCCGACCTGGAGCAGGGATTGGCGGCGGGTTAGTCGAAGCCTGTTCCGTCGAGTTCGATCCGAACTCTATCCCGCTCGTTCCGCGGAAGCGGGAACCCAGGATGATACATTCGTTATTCGTGCGGTACTGGGTCCCCGCTTCCGCGGGGACGAGCGGAGAGAGTTTCGATATCACTGAGATGAAGCCAGCTCCAGCGATGGGGCGGCTCAGGGCTTCTTCAAGGTGCGAGCGACATATTCCCTGATCCGGTCGAGCGTATCGTGCGCGCACCAGATTTGCGTGACTTCGTCGTCGATGCGGCGGCCGTCCCGCTCCAGCCGTTCGAGCGACGGCTGGCGCGTCTGCCGTTTCGATAGCGCGAATGCTTCCGGCGACAGCGCGGCAAGCGCCATCGCCGCGCTGAGCGCGCGCGGTTGCAGTTCTTCCGGCTCGACAATCTCGTCGATCAAGCCGCGCACCGCCGCCTCCTCCGGCGTGAAGGTCGCGCCACTGAAGATCCCCAGTTCAAAGTATTGCGGCGCCGTGGCGTTCCGCATGATCTCCATCGCGGCGGCCGGAAACGGCACGCCGACCAGCAATTCTGTGACGCCGATGCGGCCGGCTTCCTTCGCCATCAACCGGCGGTCGGCCGCGCACGCCAGCACGCAGCCGCCGGCGATGGCGTGGCCGTTGATCGCCGCCACCACGGGCTTCGGATAGGAGAAGACCGCGGCCAGCATTTCGTTCAGCGCGGGGAGAAATTCGCGGATGTACGGCACGCCGCCCTCGATCAGCCGCGGCAGGTCGACGCCGGCGGAAAATATCCGGCCGGTGCCGGTGAGGATCACCGCCCGCGCCGGCGTGGTGCGAAGTTCGTCCAGCCGGGCGGTAAGCCCGCGGCAGAACTCGGTGCTCATGGCGTTGGCCTTGCCGTGCGCCATCCGCAGGATCGCGATGTCGGCGTGATGCGTGAGTTCGATCATGTCGGTTGCTCCAGCACCACACGCGCCCGGACGGCAGCCCTGCGCGGCGTGAGGTTGGCCGCATGCAGTACTGCGACCGCCAGCGCCGCTATCGCAACGCCCTGGTGCATCAGTGCGAGCACGATCGGCACACTGTAGAGCAGGGTCGCGACGCCGAGCGCGATCTGGATCAACAGCAGCGCCACGAGCGCAAGCGCGCCGCCCCATACCGAAATTTCGTCCACCGACCGCATCACGTCGACTGCATGCCAGACCGCGACGATCAGCAGGATGTAAGCCATCATGCGATGATCAAACTGCACGGTCAGCGCGTTCTCAAAGAAATTCCGCCACAGCGGCTCCTGAAAGAACAGCCGCGCCATATCCGGCAGCAGGCTGCCGTCGATCTGCGGCCAGGTGTTGTAGATCAGTCCGGCGCGCAACCCAGCGACCAGTGCGCCGAGATAAATCTGCAGCAGGATCAGCACCACCAGTCCGCGCGCGCCGAGGCGGACTCGCGCCGGCGCCACCGCCGCAGCGCCCGGTCCGAGGCGCGCCGCGGTCCAGACGATGGCGGCGAAGATGCCGCTGGCCAATGTCAAATGAAACGCCAGCCGGTATTGCGAGACGCTGATCCGCTCGGTCAGCCCGGACGCCACCATCCACCATCCGACCGCGCCCAGCGCCGCGCCCAGACCGAAGATGATCCACAGCCGCGCCCGCAAGTCCGGCTCGACCCAGCCGCGCCAGAGAAACCAGAGAAACGGCAACAGAAATGCAGCGCCCACGAGGCGCGCCAGCGCGCGGTGTGACCATTCCCACCAATAGATCCGCTTGAATTCGGCGAGCGTCATCGCGGAGTTGCGCTCGCGGAATTGCGGGATGGTCTTGTACTTGTCGAACTCGGCCTGCCACGCGGTGTCGCTGAGCGGCGGCACCACGCCGGTCAGCGGCTTCCATTCGACGATCGACAGGCCCGACTCGGTGAGCCGGGTCGCGCCGCCGACGATCAGTGTCACGACCATCAGCGCCGCCACTGTCCACAACCACAGCCCGATGGCGTGGTGACGGATGTCCGGCGGCGGCAGTGTGCGGGCCATTGAGATCATTCGCTTGATGGTGCCGCGCCGACCATATAGTGATCCCGACAGCTCTCGCAATCGCAGCCGACGTATCCATGCCCGTCCGCATACGCAAGCTGATCGGCGCCTTCGCGCTCATCGCCCTGGTGGTGACGTGGGCGCTCGTCGCCATGACGCTGGCGCAGTCGCCGGCGATCAAGTCGCATCGCGTCATCGAGACGATTTATTACGTGGTCGCGGGCCTGGGCTGGGTGCTGCCGGCGATGCCTCTGATCCGCTGGATGACGCGACCCGATCCAAGCTAAAAATTTCGTAGGGATGAATTGCAACGACTGTGATTTGTCTTTCTTACCCTCCCCTGGAGGGGGAGGGTCGACGCCGAGCGATAGCGAGGCGGCGGGGTGGGGTGGACTTTGTCACGCAGTGGTTCACCCCACCCCGCTCGCTTCGCTCGCGACCCTCCCCCTCCAGGGGAGGGTGGGCATCGCGTTCGCGGCTCGCGCCAACTTCAGCGGAACATGCGTCAGGCCGCGTTGACGCGCCGGAATCCGTTCCAGAGCGCGGTGGCCGCTCCGGAAAGCAGCACCTGCACGTAGCGCATCTGCTGATGCTCGCCGTTGAGCGAGATGCGCGGCAGCGCCAGCAGGTGATCGCAGTGTTCGGGAAACAGCACGCCCGGCCGTGTCGTGGTTCCAGTCTTGAAGCCGAGTTCCGCCGCGATCCGGAATTCGCGCGGCCCCGCCGAGGTCGGATCGCCGACCGGATACGACAGATGATCGGGCCTTTCCCCGAGCGCCGCCTCGATCACCGCGCGGCTCATCTGCATCTCGGAGCGGGCCATCGCTTCCGGGACCTTCGCCAGCATGACGTGATTGACGGTGTGCGCGCCGATGGTAACCAGGGGGTCGGCGGCGAGCCGGGCAAGCTCTTGCCAGTTCATGCACAGCTCGTCGCAGAACGCCGCGATGTCGACCCGGTAGCGCGCGCTGAGATCGCGCACCACGTGGCGCAGTTCGTCCTCGGTCTTCAGGCTGCGCAGCCAGCCGTAGAGCTGTTCGAACAGGTGCCTTTTCTCGGCAACGGTGGCGCAGTCGAACCCCTGCTGCCGGCCGTCGATCAGCAGGTCGACACGCTTGTTCCGCGCCACCACCGCTTCGAGCGCAAGCCACCAGAGTTCGCCGAGGCGGTCCGGAAAACTCGTCGGGATATAGATGCAGAACGGCACGTCGTACTTCTTCAACAGCGGATAGGCCCACTGCAGGGTATCGCGATAGCCGTCGTCGATCGTCATGCAGACGAACCGGCGGCGAAAATCCTGCTCGATGAGCCGTCGGCACATTTCATCGAGACTGACGATGTCGAGCCCGGCGCGGCGCAGGTAGCGCACGACGTCCTCCAGAAACGCCGGGGTCACCTCCAGCAGACGGTTGGGCTGGAACCGGTCCGGGCGCGGCGGCCGGACGTGGTGCAACGTGAGGATCACCCCCACTCCGGCGACGAATGGCCGCATGAATACGTGGGCGCCGCTGAAATACAGCGTCTCCAAGCCTCCGCGAATGACGGTTTTCTTGAGATTGGTCAACGCGCTAATCCCGCCGTGAAACCTGGGGAATATCCCAACTGTTTGTTGATAATTGTTTGCCAAGGTCCGCCACCCGATCAAGGAGAGGCGACAGGGTGAGGCCCGCGCATTCGCCATGAACGTCGCTGTCCGCCACCAGTCCGCGCCAAGCGAGGACAACGCTGCGACGTTGCCGCGCGCCAGCGAGGTCGTCTCGGTCAGGATATTCGAGCACCTCGAGGCGGCGGAACCGTTCTGGCGCCAGCTTGAAGCCGGCCATCCGCTGGCCTCGGCTTACCAGCGCTTCGATTTCCTGGCAGGGTGGCAGCGGCATGTCGGGACGCAATCCGGCGTCACTCCGTTCATTGTCGTCGGTTTCGACCCCGGCGGCGAGCCGGCCTTCCTCTGGCCGTTCGGCCGCACCCGCGTCGGACCGCTGCAGGTCGCGCAGTTCCTCGGCTCGAAGCACGCCAACTTCAACATCGGGCTCTGGCGGCGCGACCTTGCGGAAGCGATCACCGCGCGGGAACTTCGCGACATTCTCGACCGCGTGGCCGGTAGCGAGGCGCGCGCCGACCTGCTGGCGCTGTACAGTCAGCCGTTTGGCTGGAATGGACTTCGCAACCCGTTCTGCCCTGCTGCCGCACCAGAGTTCTGTCGATCACAGCATGCGCCTCACCATCGAGGGGCCGGGCGAAGAGACGATCAGGACGATCTTGAGTGCGGCGACGCGCAGCCGGCTTCGCGGCAAGCAGCGCAAGCTGCAGGCGCTGCCCGGCTACCGATACTTCCGTGCCGATACGCCCGCCGAAATCGACCGGCTGCTCGACGCCTTCCTGGCGGTCAAGTCGATTCATATGGCGGCAACAAGGCCTGACGAACGTGTTCGCCAGCGCGGGCGTGGCCGAGTTCATGCGCGAGCGCATGCCACGAACGGCTTCCCGACGGCCGGCATGCTGATCGATACTTCACGCGCTCGAAGCCGACGGCGAGATGCTGGCGATGTTCGAGTGCCACGGTCGACGAGCTATCGCTGCTCGTCCATGTTCAACACCTACACGCTCGGCGAAAATTCGCGGCACAGCCCGGGCCTGATCCTGCTCGTCACATGGTGATCGACAGCGCCGACCGGGGATTGCGCACCTTCGATCTGGGCGTCGGCAAGGCGCGACTACAAGTCCATCTTCTGCAACGAGACTCGAACCACTGTTCGATATCGTTCTATCGGCCTCACTGCGCGTAGGCAAGCCTTGCGGCCCCCGCGTTGAGCGACCGCCACCGCCGCCAAGCGGCTGATCAAGGAGAAGCCGTCGCTGTGGGCGGCGGTGCAGACCCTGCGTCGCCTGCGCGCCCGCCGTCAGAACGATCGACTTCTCCAGGCTCGCGACCTGATCGCCCGCGCTCTCCTGGCACCGGTTGCGCCGATGCCGGGACCGACGGCGAGCACCAGCACGGTCACATTCGGCAAAGCCCGCATCCCGCAGGTGCTCTGCGCCGACACCGTGACGGGATCGTCGGCGTCGGCCGCCACCAGCAACGACGCGCGGCGACCAGATTGGCGAACCGGTCGAGGACGGCATCCGCGACCACGCCGGCGTCGATCACGACGTGATCGTAGGTGCGCGCAAGCGCTTCGAGCGTGATCGACGAGCCGTTGCGAGCAATATCAGCGAGGGAGTCGACGGCAGCGGCCTGGCCCGCCATGATCAGGTGGACGCCGGAATGCCGGTCGCGCGTGATGATCTGCCCGAACGAGGCGGACACCGCGCACCAGCTCAGCAATGCCGGGCGCCGCCGGATCGCTGGCGATGATCGACAGGTTGGGCGCGCCCAACGCCAGGTCGACCAGCACCACGCGCGCCTGCTTGCTCAGGCTGCGCGCCAGCGTAATCGCCGCCATGGTGGTGCCGACGTTGCGCAGCGCCCCGATCACGGTGATCCGCCGGCCGCGATTCACCGGCGGCGCCGAGCTCGTTGCCAGCAGCCTCGACCGCCTCGGGGCCACCGCGCGCGGCGCGCGGCGCTTCGGCCTCGATCGCGCTCGACGCTGGCACGGCGCCGCCACCTGAGCGGAATGGCGGCGGACGGCCACGAGCTCGCGGGGCTGGCTCGGCAGCTCGGCGGGCTTGGGACGTTCCGCCACGATGGTCCCGGGCGGCGTGATCGGTCGCACCGGCATCGCGCCGTCGCGAAACCTACGGGCCGGCAACGCGCCGAGCAGTTCGCTGCGTCAGCACGAAACCCGGAGGAGAGCGCAAACATCGCCAGCGCCGCGACCAGCACGGTCGGCAGCTTCTCGGCCAGGACGGCGTGTTCGAGACCACCGCGGTCGAGATGATGCGGGCATCCGGCGAGACCGCGCCGACGCTGTCGCGCGCGGTCGCCTCGCGGTACTTCGCGAGGTAGGACTCGAGCAGGTCGCGCTGCGACTTGGCCTCGCGTTCAAGCGCGCGCAGCTGCACGTCTTGCTCGTTGGTCGACGCGGCTTGCACCTTGAGCTGGTCGAGGGCTGCGCTGATCCCGTCGACCTTGTCGCTTGCAAGCTTGGCGTCGTTCTCGAGCGAGCGCGCCAGCCGGTCGGCTTCGCTGCGCATCTGCCGCTTCGAGGTCGCCGATTTGCGCGCGCAACTCTTTGATGCGCGGATGCTGGTCGAGCAGCGTCGAGGACTGCTCGGCGAGCTGGGCGCGCAGCGTGACCCGCTGCTCCGGACAGCCGCCGCATCAGTTCGGAGTTGATGATGTCGGAGATATTCGATGGAGTACGCCGATTTCAACGCTTCGCGGATCAGTCGCGCCTTGGCTTCGGCGTCCGACTTCTGTGCCCTCGCGGTGCCGAGCTGCGCGTTGGATTCGCCGAGCTGCTGGTTCGACAGCGACGTGTTGTTGGTTCCGATGAACAGATTGGTGCTGGAGCGGTACTTCTCGACCTTGGCCTCCGCGTCGGCCACGCTGGCGCGCAGCGTTCGATCTCGCCCAAGAGCCACACACCGGCGTTGCGCGTCTGGTCCTGCTTGGCGGCCTGCTGCAGCCACGAGGTAGTCTCGGCGATCGCATTCGCGACCGGCGCGGCAAGGTCGGCATCCTCCGATTCGAATTCGATCGCGATCACGCGCGACTTCTCGACCTGGAAGGCCGACAGCCGCTCATAGTAGCTCTTGAGCACGCGCTCCTCCGGGCGTCATGCTCCATCGGATCCTTGACGATGCCGAAGGCATGCCGAGGACGGTGCGCAGGATCGAGGCGCCGCGCAGCACCGGATCGAATTCCGGCCGTTCCGCGAGCTTGAGCTTCTTGATGACCACGCGGGCGACATCGCGCGACAGAATGAGCTGCACCTGGCTGGTCACCGCCTCCTGATCGACGGTGGCGCCGCGCTCCAGTGCATTCTTTTCGGCGTCCGGCCGCAGGAAGATGTTTTCGCGGGTCTCGATCAGCACCCGCGCTTCGGAGCGGTACCTCGGCGTGACCAGGTTGACCGTGACGAACGCCAGCAGCCGCCGCGAGGAGCGTCAGTCCGATGATCCGGCCCTTCCTGCGACCAGAGGGCGCGGCCGAGCGCACCCAGATCGAGTCTCGCCGTCGGCCTGCGCGACGCCAGAACCGCTATCCGACTGTACACCCGTTTGCATGAACCACTCGCACCAACTCGCGCAACTTCGCGACTCGTAACTCAATTCCAAACGATTATGGTTGATGGGCCGTTAAGAGGCGGCGATGTGCGACGATGCCGCGCAGTGGCCCGTATGTGTTTGTTAACCATGTGCGGCGCTAACATTCCCTTGCACCCGGCGTCACGATTCCAAGCGTGACCCGTCGTGAGGTGTGCCCCGTATGCCAGTTGACGCACCGGGCCGCCGATGCTCGAGGCCGCCGACGCGCACGCTTAAAGAAGGGTGAACGCTCGCATGACCGGCCGACCCCGGCCGTCGCTCAATATCCTTCATGTGCTGCGCGCACCGGTCGGCGGCCTGTTCCGCCACGTCGTCGATCTCGCGCGCGGCGCAGGCTGCGCGCGGACATCGCGTCGGGACTGATTGCCGACGCGATCACCGGCGGCGCCCAGGCGAGGCAATGCTGGCGGCACTGCAGGCGGAACTTGCACTCGGTCTCAGCCGGGTCGCGATGAGCCGCAAGATCGGCCTTGGCGACGCGCCGGCCACCGCGCTGTGGCGAACGTGCATATCCGAAGTGGAGGTCGATGTGTCTCACGGCCACGGCGCCAAGGGCGGCGCCTATGTTCGGCTCGCGGCGCGCAACGGCCTGATCCGGGTCTACACGCCGCACGGCGGCAGCCTGCACTACCGCTGGGACTCACCCAGCGGTCTTGCTCTATCTCACGCTGGAGCGGCTGCTGATGCAGCGCACGGATCTGTTCCTGTTCGAGAGCGCATATGGCCGGACGGCCTTCATCGCCAAGATCGGCCGACCGGCAACCGAGCCGCGTGGTTCACAATGGTGTGATCCCGCGGAGTTCGAACCGGTAGCGACCGACGAGCAGGCCTCCGATCTGCTGTTCATCGGCGAACTGCGCCTGCTCAAGGGCGTGGATGTCTTGATCGAGGCGATCGCGGCGCTGACGCAGGATCGGCCATCCGGTTACCGCGACCATCGTCGGCGAAGGGCCCAGATCGCGCTGCGTTCGAGGCGGCGGTAACCGAACGGCGGGCCTCGCCGACGCCGTGACATTCGTCGGCGCCATGCCGGCGCGCGCCGCCTTCACACTCGGTCACCTCCTGGTCGTTCCGTCGCGCGCGGAATCGCTGCCCTATATCGTATTGGAAGCCGCCGCCGCCGGGTTGCCGATGGTCGCGACGCGCGTCGGCGGCATTCCGGAGATCTTCGGCGCCGATACCGGCGATCTTATTCCGCCGGCCAACGCCGCAGCGCTCGCTCACGCCATCCAGTTTTCGCTCCGGCATCCTGCCGAACAATGCGAAGCAGCGCGGCGGCTGCGCGACCGGGTGCGCGAGGGATTTTCGACCGACGCAATGACCGATGCGGTGCTTGCCGCCTATCGGGAAACGTTAACGTCAATGCGCGGTTAATGCCCTGATCTTTACTATCAGCCTAAGCATTCCTTGAATCTTTTGCGTTACGTCCCGATCTTGAAAAATCAGAATCAACGGCCGGTAGGCGCCCGGTCCGAATTGATTTGGACAGGATCATGCTCGAGTTGGACACGCGTAAGCTCGTGGGCGCAGCCACAGCGTCAAGCGCGATCGTAGACCCAATCGTCGGCGGCAAGAAAACCAGACCTCTCTCGCCCGCCGCCCTCAAGGTCGCCGCGCAGCCGATCGCGGCAGCCTGGTCGCCGATCGTGGTCGCGGGCGTCGTCCGGATGCTCGAATTCACCATCACGGTGGTGGTGGGATTTGCGATCTATCTCGCCTACGTGGTTCCGGTCGACGGGTTCGAATGGCATTACGTCGCCGCGATCCTGGGCATCGCCACCCTGGCGCTGCTGGCGTTCCAGGCCGCCGACGTTTACCAGGTGCAGGCCTTTCGCGGCTACGAGAAGCAATATTTCCGCCTCGCCTCGGCCTGGTCGGTCGTGTTCCTGCTGGTGATCGGCGCGACCTTCTTCGCCAAGGCCGGTGCGGAATTCTCCCGCGTATGGCTCGGCACGTTCTACGTCGTCGGTCTGGTCGTGCTGGTCGGCTTCCGCCGCGCGCTGTTCTTGCTCGTGCGCCGCTGGACCGGCGAAGGCCGGCTCGACCGGCGCACCGTCGTGGTTGGCGCAGACGAGCGCGGCAATGCGCTGATCCAGTCGATCGCTGCGCAAAAGGACTCCGACATCCGCGTCGTCGGCGTGTTCGACGACCGCGGCGACGAGCGGGCCTCGACCACCATCGCCGGCCGCCCGAAACTCGGCACGGTGGACGACCTGGTGGAGTTCGCCCGCCGCACCCGCATCGACCTGGTGCTCGTTCTCGCTGCCGATCTCGGCGGAAGGCCGCATCCTGCAGATGCTGAAGAAGCTGTGGGTGCTGCCGGTCGACATCCGGCTCGCCGCACACTCGAACAAGCTGCGGTTCCGGCCGCGCGCCTATTCCTATATCGGCGACGTGCCGGTGCTCGACATCGTCGACAAGCCAATCACCGACTGGGACGTGGTGATGAAGTGGCTGTTCGACCGGATCGTCGGCGGACTGATGCTGATCGTGCTGTCGCCGATCATGCTGCTCACCGCCATCGCCATCAAGCTCGACAGCCGCGGGCCGGTGCTGTTCAAGCAGAAGCGCTACGGCTTCAACAACGAGCTGATCGAAGTCTACAAGTTCCGTTCGATGTACGTCGACCAGTGCGACGCCACCGCCTCCAAGCTGGTGCAGAAAGACGATCCGCGCGTGACCCGCGTCGGCGCCTTCATCCGCAAGACCTCGATCGACGAACTGCCGCAACTGTTCAACGTGGTGTTCAAGGGCAACCTCTCGCTGGTCGGACCGCGCCCGCACGCGGTCCACGCCAAGGCGGCGGACCGGCTCTATGACGAGGCGGTCGACGGCTACTTCGCCCGTCACCGGGTCAAGCCCGGCATCACCGGCTGGGCGCAGATCAACGGCTGGCGCGGCGAGACCGACACCAACGAGAAGATCCAGCGGCGCGTCGAGCACGACCTGTACTACATCGAGAACTGGTCGGTGCTGTTCGATCTCTACATCCTGGCCAAGACGCCGCTCGCCCTCGCCAAGACCGAGAACGCCTACTGATGTCGATCGCAGCCGCAGCGCCTGCGACTGCGGTCGCCGGACCGCGGATCGCCATCGAGTCGCTGCGGCTCGCGCTGCTCTGGCTGATGGGCATCGCCGGGGCGTTCGTCTTCATCGAGCCGAGCCCCTACGAAATCGTCGGCATCATCGCGATCTTCCTGTTCACGCTGACCGGGTTGACGCTGCGGGCGTCGCTGATCCCGCTGGCGATGCTGCTGATCTTCATGAACATCGGCTACGCGACCGCGGTGCTTCCGGTCAGCGACCAGCAGAGGCCGGTGCTGTGGGTGCTGATCTCGATCTTCCTCGCCGGCACGTCGGTGTTCTATGCGGCGATGCTCGGCGCCAACACGAAGGCCCGGATCGACGCACTGATGCGCGGCTACGTGGCCGGCGCGCTGATCGCCTCGCTGGTCGCCATCGCCGGCTACTTCCGGCTGTTCGGCTCTGCATCAGAGACGCTGCTGCTTTATTCGCGAGCCCGCGGCACCTTCAACGATCCGAACGTGCTCGGCGCCTTCCTGGTGCTGCCGGGGATGCTGATCTTCCACCGCATCCTGGCCGGCGATCGCGTCATCCGCAGCAGCCTCATGCTGATGATCATGCTGGCGGCGCTCCTGCTGACGTTCTCGCGCGGCGCCTGGGGCCAGTTCGCGTTTGCGACGGTGCTGATGATGGTCCTGAGCTTCCTCACCACCCGCTCGCTCGGAGAGCGCATCCGCATCGTGCTGGTCGCCGTCGCCGGCGCCATGATCATCACCGGCCTCATCGCCGCGCTGTTGTCGATCGACCGGGTCGCCGAAATGTTCCAGGAGCGGGCCTTGCTGGAGCAGAGCTACGACGCCGGTCACTTTGGCCGCTTCGGCCGCTACCTTCTCGGCATCGATCTCGCTCTGCAGCGCCCGTTCGGCATCGGGCCACTGCAATTCGCCAAGTATTTCCCCGAGGATCCGCACAACTCCTATCTCAACGCCTTCATGTCCGGCGGCTGGCTGACCGGCGTCGCCTACCCGACGCTGATCCTGGTGACTGCCGTGATGGGGTTGCGTTTCATCTTCGTGCCCTCGCCGTGGCAGGCGACCTATCACGCGGTCTACGTCACGTTCCTCGGCACCGCCGTCGAGAGCGCAATTATCGACAGCGACCACTGGCGTCACTACTACCTGTTGATCGGCGTGATGTGGGGGTTGATGGCGGCGTCGCGTTCGTTCGCACGCGGCGGCTAGCAAGGATTGGCGCATCCCTTGCACGTAACTCGTCACCACACCGCCGCCCGGCACGTCCGTCCCGATCCGGCACAGGAGGCCGAATTGTCAGCGCCGTCCACGCCGGAAGTTCCGGCAAATCCGTCCCACGGACGCGTCGAGGTGCTCGATCTGCTTCGCCTGTTCGCGGTCTTCGCCGTGCTGCTGTTTCATTATGGGTTTCGTGGCGCGATCGCCGACGGCTTCACCGATGTCTCGCTGCCCGGCCTGATCCCGATCGCCAAGTACGGCTACTTCGGCGTCCAGTTGTTCTTCATCATCAGCGGCTTCGTCATCGCCTATTCGGCCGAGGGCCGCACCGCCTCGGCGTTCGCCATCGCGCGGGTATCGCGCATCTATCCAACCTTTGTGCTGTGCATGACCGTCACCTTCCTGCTGACGCTCATGATCGGCGCGCCGCGGTTCGAAGCGAGCATCACGCAATGGTTCGCCAACCTGCTGGTCGTATCGCCCGTCCTCAAGCAGCCCTTCCTGGACGGCGCCTACTGGTCGATCGTCTATGAGATCACGTTCTACGGCTGGGTGTTTCTTCTGCTGCTAGTGGGCCTGTTCCAGCGCGAGACCGTGCTGATCGTCGTCGTCTGGCTCGCGATATCGATCGTCAACGAAACGATTCTGCATTCCGGCGCGCTGCTGCGGCTGTTCCTGACCGACCAGAGCGCGTTCTTCTGCATCGGGCTCGTGCTCTACCAGATCTTCCGAGGTCGTCGCGACCGCACCATCATGCTGCTGCTGGCGCTCGCGACCGCCGTCGCCATCACCCAGGCGTTCACCGGCGCGGACTGGATGCGCGAGCACTATCACACTGAGTTCAACAACTGGGTGATTGTCGCCGCCTGCATCGCGTCGGTTGGCCTGGTCTGGCTCGCCATGAACGTGCGCCGCCTGCCGCTGCCGGCCGGGCTCGTGCTCGCCATCGGCGGCCTCACCTATCCGCTTTACCTGCTGCACCAGCACATCGGCTACATGCTGTTCAACAAGTTTGCCGCGCTCGCGTCCGCGCCGGTGCTGGTCGCTGCCACCGCCGCCGTTGTCACCGCGGCGTCGTTCCTGATCTGGCGATATTTCGAGCGGCCGGCCCAGAAGCGGCTCAAGCAGGCGCTGAACCGCGCGGCCGACCATGCCGGCACACTGGCAGCCGGCGCCGTCGGGCCCATGCTGGCGCGGGCGAAGCGGCTCGGCCGCGTCCGGCCCGAGGGCACCGCCTGATCCGGCCGCGCCCGCGTTTTGGGACGCCGCAGGCGCAACCTTCCACCTGCCTCGCCGGCCTGCACCCAACTGCTTGCACCGGCCAGCAAGGCGGCGTAGACGTTCGCGCTTGGCGGAGCGTAGCGCAGCCCGGTTAGCGCACCAGTCTGGGGGACTGGGGGTCGCGAGTTCGAATCTCGCCGCTCCGACCAATACTTAGTTCCAAATCGACAACGAGAATAAAACGTGTGTCTACGCGTTGCCGGGGTGTGTTATTGGACTAAGGCAGAACTGGAACCGCAACCTCTCCCGGCCCGTGCATGTGAGCGAGTATGGCACGCTGACGACGCTTGAAGGACGCTCGGCATCTTGCTGGAAATCATCCCATCGCAGTTCGAGAACAGCCGACGTGGCAGCACGTCGCTGGCGCTCTCGCTGCGGCCGAGAGTGCCGACGTTCTCCGACGCCACGATCGCTCTTGAGCGCTAGCCGGCATCCGTGCGGGCGGATTAGCCGGTGAAGTTGATCCCGCCAGTAGCTAGCCTCTCGGCTTATTGGCCCTTTCCGCCGGAGCGATGATCGCGGATGGTGCCTCCGCGGGTTGCGGGAGGCACCACCACCTTCGTAGGCGTTAGCTTCCCTCTTGTTCCGCCATCCGTGCGTGTCACCGTGACGTTACCTTGAGGTGCGGGCACGCGGTTCTTGCTGGTATAGGAACCATAGCCACCAGGAGTTCTGTGGTCGCGCACCACGGGCGCGGTAGACTTGGTCGCCTGAGTGGGTCTTGAGCCTACACTATCCCGACCCGCTGGAGCAGCAGCACTATTATCGGCAGCAAGCAAGATCATCCCTGCGGCAAGGACAGAAGCTAAAAGATGAATGTCGGCTTGGTCATTGGTGATCCTTTTCGCCGAATCATTTCGGCGGTACGCCATCGGGAACTGTACGGATAGGCTGCCGAGCGCGATCAGATGGCGTTACACACATACACTAGTTTTCCTCGAACCTATCTTTCGTTTTTCTCGGCACCCGCCGAGTGCGGCTTGCGATCCAGTAGTTGCTTTGGCGTAATATGGAACCAGAAGCCCTGTGGCACGCTGGGCAGGCGATTCCAACTGCTTGGGCCACATAGCAAGTAGCCCGGATTGAGCGCAAAGCGAAATCCGGGACAGCGCTGGCGGCCCGTTCATCCTTCCCGCATTTCGCTCCGCTCAATGCGGGCTACGGCTCTAGCCTATCGCGATCTGGAAGAGGGTCCTGATGCCATATGTGGAAGCGGCTCTCGGGTTTGCGCTGATCGGCGGCGCGATCTGGGCCGGTGCCGCGCTGCTCAGGCGCTTTGCGGGCTTTGATACAACGAGCGCTATCCTGCTCGCGATCGTTGTCGTTCCACTGCTGATGTTCGCAGCATTTTATGTTTGGCTGTGTGCGTCCTCCGTTTTTTGCCTCTAGTGCAGCGTATCGCCGTGCTCAGCGTCGGCGCCGACGTGCGGGCTACGAGTCCAATGCCATCCGACGCAACAACTCAATGCCCCGCACCGGAAAAATCCCGCGGCAGCTTGCAGTCCGCCACCCGCACGTTCTTGATCGAGCCCGGTGTGTTGCGGCTGCGCCCGACGAATCGCGGTATCGCCGTCGGTCACGACCGCCGCCACCGCGGCGATGTCGCCGTTGCGCAGCGCGTCGAGCGCATTGTCCTGCGAGCCGCCGGCGCAGGCGTCGATGATCGCCACGTCGGCATCGCGGCCCGGCCGCAGATAACCGCTGTTGAGGCGATAGACGTCGGCATTGTTGCCGGTCGCCGCCGCGATCGCCCATTCGACCGGGATCTTCGGCGAGGCTCGCCAGATGCGAGATGGTGTAGAGCATGCCGAGCGGCATGATGCCGCTTCCGGTCGGCGTGTCGGTCGCGATCAGCAGCCGCTCGAATTGACCGGCATCCTCGAGCAGCTCGGCGGTCCAGCAGCGCGGTGCGCAGATTGCCGGCGGTGCAGAGCTGCAGCGCGATGTTGGTCTCGTTCACGAGCCGCGGGAAATCGCGATCGGGCATCGCGATCGGGCCGCCGTTGACGTGGAACGAGACGTGCGGCTGCATGGCGATCAGATGATCCGCCCAGATGCCGGTGGAGCCGGGGATCGACGAGCCGCCGGTGTGAACCGTAGTGATCATGCCGTGCTGCTTGGCCCAGGCGATCATCGGCGCATATTCGAACGGCGTATCGAACGCCCCGAACCCCGCCTTGGCGAGCCACACGCCCTGGCGCGCCAGTTCCTCGAAGTCGCGCTCGACCAGGCCCGGCTCCAGGATCATCGATCCGGCGCAGACCCGCATGCCGCCGGGGCGGTAATGCTCGAAGCACTTCATGGCGGCGACCGCCAGCGCCTTCACGCCTTCGGGGTCCTTCGGCCGTCCCGGCACGTGCACTTCGGACGCGGAAATGGACGTCGTCGTTCCGCCGTGCACGTAGCTTTCGAGGAAGCCCACGGTGCGCTGGCGCGGCGTGTAGTCGCCGAAGGTGATGTGCACATGGGAATCGATCAGGCCGGGGATCGCGATCGCCCTGTCGGCATCGATCACCACGTCGCACGCTACGACTTGCGAGGCGGCGGCCGTCCCGACATGGGCAATCTTGCCCTCGCTCATGATGATGGAATTGCCTGCCGTGACCGGCTCGCGCCAGTCGCCGGTCAGGATCGCGCCGAGATTGACGATGGCTGTCTTCATGGGATTGCTGACAGGACGAGTGAGGGCATGCGGCAGTCGCTCAATTGGCCCCGCGCGCCGTGTTCACTTCCTGGATCTCGCCGGCGATGAACGCCGTAAGGTCTTCGAACGCGTCCTTGATTTCGGATAACGGGATGCCCGCGACCTTCGCGGCTTCGAGACATTGGTCGGCCAGCGCCTTGGCGTCGCCGGCCGTTTGGCCGGCGTGGACGCGCTCCGAAACCCAGACTTCGACGAATTCGATCGCGCGTTCACTCATTCCAGCCTCCGTTGATTCCCATCTACCATAGCGGCACATCTGCGACGCCGTAATACCGGTGGCCGTCGACCTCGACACTCTGTCCCGTCACCCCGTTGAGATATTCACGCCAATCTGGCAGGAACATAATCCTTGACTTCCAGACAGGAATAAATACACATAGCGCGTCCTTTCCACCGAGGGGCGCTTCGCGAGGCGTCGTGACAGCGGAACAGGATGCGGCGCCTGCGGGCGTGCTGACGCAAGCACGCACTCGGGCGGCTCCGGGGCAGCGCAAACAAGTTTACGCAGTTTGCGCATTGGCAAACTGCTATGCCGCCTGGCCACTACGAGCCGCCCGCGAGGAGCTCGCTGACGGCGAGGCGCCAATGCCTCCCGCGAAGCGCGGCCCGGAGCCGGTGATCATCTCAAGGGAGATGTGAGCCATCGCCGGAAGCAGTCAAGCCTGCGCAGACTGCGTAAACTTGTCTGCGTGGAGCGCCGGGAGGCGTGCGCGCCCGACCATGGCGCGCGCCGCGCCTCATGAGCGCGGAGTTGGTTGCACCTTCCGGCGCTCCGCCTCCCCTCGCGTGTCTTCACGCGAGGACCATGCGCAAGCCTCGGGCGCAGCGCGCCGCGAGCACGAAGCAATTTGCGCACATGAAGAATGCATGAGCACAAATGACGCTCATCAGTATGCGCGGCAGACTTGCTGCCCACCCTCCCCTAGGAGGGCGAGGGTCGGCGAAGCATCGCGCTCGCGATGCGAGCCGGGGTGGGGTGATCTTTCGACCGAAGAGGTTTCACCCACCCCGCCTCGCTCCGCTCGGCGACCCTCCCCCTCCAGGGGAGGGTGAAGAGAGACCGGCGCATCATCCCTTGAACAACAGGTCGCGCGTCAGGTGATCGAGGTGACGCACGGCTTCGAGCGCGGTGCGCAGCCGCTCACGGTCCTTGCGCGACAGCGCCTTGACGGCAACCGCGTTCGACGGCGGCGTACCGCGTTCGAGGTCGGCCACCTGCTGGGCGAGGATGAGATCGAGGAACACCGCCTGCGCTTCGATCAGCGCATCGAGATCGCGTTCGCCGCCGATGCCGAGCGCCCTGACGCCGGCGAGCCGCGCCAGCGTCGCGCGCTCCACCACATGATGGCACACCGCCAACACGCGCGCGGTGGTGACGATGCCGAACAGCCCTGCCCGCTTGAGATCGAGCCGACCGCTCTCGGTCTTGAACCGGCCGAACCACCCGAGCCCCGGCGTGACGCTGCCGGCCGCTTCGGCCAGCAGCTTGGCGAACGTGGCGTTGCCTCGCGCCGCATCGAAACCCTCATGCCACAGCTCGATGCAGAGCCCGCCGTCGCCGTGTACCGGTCGCATGTCGAAGAAGATGTCGACCGACATCAGATCCTCGGGCCGCGAACGGTTGACCCAGTCGGCGATGCGGTCGCGCCAGGTGGCGAGCGAGCCTCGCCACAACAGGTTCTTGGCCATCACGCCGCCCTTGCAGTACGGCACGCCGACCTCGTGCAGGATGTCGGCGACGTGGCTGCCGAGTTCCCCGAACCAGTTGTCTTCCGCGCCGCCCGGTGCGCCATCGGCGAACACCAGTGCGTTGTCCTGGTCCATGGCGAGCAGGCTCTCGCCGCGGCCGGCCGAACCCAGCACCGCGAGTGCGTACGGACATGGCGGATCACCGCATCCCTGCTCGCGCATGCGCGCCTCGGCGATTACCGCGGCCTGGCGGGTGAGCTCGCCGAGCTCGCGCGAGATCACCGCGGCGCCGTCGCGCGCCGGCAGGTCTTCGGCGATCAGCGAGGCCGCGACCCGCGGCAGCTTGGCCCAGGCGGCGGCAAGTGTGTGGATGTCGGCCGCGGCGTCGATCTCGTCGCCGAGCGAAACTGCCTCGCCGACCCTCAGCCGCAGCAGGTCGCGAGCCGACAGTGCCCCGATCACGCGCCCGCGCTCGTCGACGACGCCAAGGTGGCGCACATGCAGCCGGGTCATGCGGCCGATGGCGCGGTAAACGAACGCGTCGACCGGCACCACCGCGAGCGGCCGGCTCATGAAGTTCGCGACCGGCAGCGCCAGCGCCGCGCTGCCTTGCCGCGCAACCGCGCGCAGGAGATCGCGCTCGGTGATGATGCCGGTGCTGGCGGCGACCGGTGCGGCCTCGCCGGCGGCCGCGACGGGCACGTAAAGCGAGGAGATGCGCTCGTCCATCAATCGTGCCAGCGCTTCGGCAACCGTTGCGCCGGGCGCGATGGTGCGTGGTGGCGAGCGCATCACGTCGCGAACCCGGTGGCGGTAGGGATAGCTGTCGACGCGGAACGTGCGCTCCGCCGGCGCCTCGACTTCGGCGGCCTCGACCCAACCCGCCCGGTGCTGGCGGTCGAGCACATCGGTCAGCGCGCGGCACGCCTGCATCGCCTCGGCGAGCGTGCGGATGCCGCACTCGCGCAGCTTGGGCACCAGCGCAACGAAGATTTGCGCTGTGGTCACGGCGTCGCCCAGCGCCGAATGGCGGCCGGCGACGCTGACCCCAAGCCAGTTGGCGAGTTGTTCGATGGTGTAGCCCGCCAGGTTGGGCGCAGCCACTTGGGCGAGCAACTGGGTGTCGAGCGAGCGCGGCGCACGGAAGGTGAGCCCCGCGCGCGCACACTCCTGCTTGAAGGCGGCAAGATCGAAGCCAATCGAATGGCCGATCAGGACCGCGCCGCCCAGGAAAGTGGAAAGTTCCGGCCAGACCACGGCGAACGTCGGCGCGTCCCCGACCGTGGCATCGTCGATGCCATGCACCGCGCTGGCCGACGGCGGAATCGGCACGTCCGGATGTACCAGCCTGCGAAAGGTCTTCTCGGGCGCCAGCCGTCCGGCCACCAGACGCACCGCGGCGATCTCCACGATCCGCGCCTTGGTAGGATCAAGCCCGGTGGTCTCGGTGTCGATGACCGCGGCATCGAGCGCGATCAGAGGAGTCGTGGGCATGTCAGGGGCTCCGCGGCGCCCGACCGAGGACGGATTAGGCGTTCTCGCCCTTGAGCGTCTGCAACAGGGCCGGCGCGTCCATGCGCTTGATCAATTCGTCATGGATATTGCAGAGCGTCACCCGCAGATAGCTGCGGATGGCGGGATAGTCGCTGCCGCGAAGTTTCTCATGAATTGGCATCATGTCGAAGTAGGTCTCCGCCCAGGGGATGGCGATGTCGATCGCCCGCTTGGGCGGGTGCATGCCGATCAACTCCAGTCGGCGCACCAGTTCCCGCCGCTGCTCGCTCCATGCCCGCTCGCCGAGCACCTGCGGCATCGGGTAGCGGTCGAAGATCGACAGCGTCAGCGCCTGCAAGGCCTCGAGCAATTTCCGCCGGTCGGACACTTTGGGGTTCAGCACGCCCTCCGCCAGTTCCGTGACCATGGCCAGCGCGAGCGGGAAGGCGCGCCAACGCGCCTCTTCAACCGCGGTCTGAAAGCCCTTCTCGCCGAACAGCACCTTGGCGTAATGGCCAGCCCGCGCGCGGGCATATTCATAGATGCCCTTCTGCGCCAGGAACGCCGACTGCCGGTCGATGAAGTCGCCGAGCGCAGCGGCATCGCGGATCGGTGGAGGGCGGCGGAAATAGTCGAGCAGTCCCAATGCAACCTCCAGGCCCACGCGCACCGCACCCGGCGGCCGTTGGCAGTGCAGCATATTCAACAGCCTATCCCAGGCCCTAGTCCGAAAGTCTTATTAGGGCGGCCCCCGCCGCAATGATACTTTTTTCCCGCGTATCGCGGCCGGTGCCTTTGCACGGGGCCGCAGGAGGGGTTTGGGGGTGCGCAAAGTGGCACCCTCGTACGATCAATTCAGGACCCGCCTCCGGGTCCGAAAACGACAATGGAGGGGACACACCCTATGGCGGAACCCAATACTCGAGCCAACGACGAAGCGCATTGGAAAAAAACCACCAACCTGATGTTCATACATCTCGGGATCTGGTTTTTCTTTGGCTACATCATTCACATGTTCGTCGTTCCGCTCAACAAGATCGTCATCCCGATCCTCAACTTCCCGCTCGGTTTCTATATGGCCGCGCAGGGCTCCCTGATCGTCTTCGTGGTCCAGTTGTTCTTGTTCGCCAAGCAGCAGGATAAGATCGACCGCGAATTCGGCGTGGCAGAAGACGACTGAGGGAGAACTACATCATGGCAACAACGCAGACCACTGCCGAGACCGAGGCCTTCTATAAACAACTCGGTCGGATGTACGGCACCTATACCGGCGGCTTCATCGCGTTCATCATCCTGCTGGCCATCCTCGAGCAGGTCGGCGTACCGAACAAAGTCCTCGGCTATCTGTTCGTGTTCTTCACGCTCGCTGTCTACGCCATCATCGGTGTGGCGACGCGGACGGCGCAGATCTCCGAGTACTACGTCGCCGGCCGGCGTGTCCCTGCGCTCTATAACGGCATGGCGACCGGCGCCGACTGGATGTCGGCGGCATCGTTCGTCGGCATGGCCGGCACTCTTTTCCTGCTCGGCTATGACGGCCTCGCCTGGGTGCTTGGCTGGACCGGCGGCTTCGTGCTGGTGTCCATTCTCGTGGGACCATATCTGCGCAAGTTCGGGGCCTATACGGTGCCCGACTTTATGGCCTTCCGCTTCGGCGGCAACTTCGCGCGCTTCCTCGCGGTGATCGTGCTGGTGTGCTGCTCCTTCACTTACGTGACGGCGCAAATCTACGGCACCGGGCTGATTGCCTCACGCTTCCTTGGCATGCCATTCGAGCTTGCGGTGTTCGCCGGCCTGGTCGGCATTCTGCTGTGCGCGATGTTGGGCGGCATGCGGGCGGTAACCTGGACTCAGATCGCCCAGTATATCGTGCTGATCGTCGCCTACCTCACGCCCATTGTGATCCTGTCGACAAAGAAATTCGGAATCCCCGTTCCGGAATTGACCTATGGCCAAGCCATCGCGGAGATCACAGCGCGCGAAGGCCAAATGCTCAAGGATGGTCTCGCAGTACTCTGCACGGCTCAGTCCTGTCCTCCGGGCTCGCTCAAGCCACACATCGAGCCCTTCATCAACTACAGCCCGCTGAACTTCTTCGGCATCATCTTCTGCATGATGGTGGGCACGGCATCGCTGCCGCACATCCTGATGCGCTACTTCACCACTCCGTCCGTGCGTGAAGCGCGCCAATCGGTGGCGTGGTCGTTGCTCTTCATCTTCCTGCTCTACTTCTCGGCGCCGGCTTATGCGGCGTTCTCCAAGCTCGAGGTCTACACCAACATTATCGGCAGCAATGTCGATACGCTCAAACCCTGGATTTTCCAGTGGGGCGAACTCGGGTTGATCCAGATCTGCGGCAAAAATGCTGCCAGCCTCCAGGCCGCGATCGACGCCTGCAAGGCGCTCGCCGGCAACACCGGCATCGTGCGGTTGCAGGACTTCGTCATCAACACCGACGTGATCGTGCTCTCGACGCCTGAGATCGCGGGCCTTCCTTACGTGATCTCCGGCCTCGTCGCGGCCGGCGGCTTGGCGGCGGCGCTCTCGACCGCCGATGGGCTCCTGCTCGCCATCGCCAACGCGCTCAGCCACGACATCTACTACAAGATGCTCGATCCGAACGCGCCGACGATTCGCCGGCTCACGGTGGCGCGGGTGCTCCTGTTCTTCGTGGCCGTGGCCTCGGCAGCTCTCGCCGCGACCAAGCCGGGAGATATCCTTGCCATGGTGGGTTGGGCATTCTCACTCGCTATGGCTGGCAACTTCCCGGTGATCGTCATGGGTATTTGGTGGAAACGCGCGACCACACCGGCAGCTATCGCCGGCATGATTGCCGGGTTCGGCCTGTGCCTGTTTTACCTCGTGGTCAGCCGATACTACCCCGGCATCGGCGTGAAGTACTTCGGCATGACCTCGTTGCTCAATCCGGTCACCGGCAAGCCTGTGATTCCGGACCTTGCGGCAGCGATGGCGCTACCGAATGCCATGGAGAGCTGGCCGACGCTTGCTCATCCGCTGGCCAACAAAGTTGGATGGTTCAACCTCAACAACATCAACTGCGGATTGCTCGGGATGCCGCTCGGGTTCCTGGTGATCTATGTTGTCAGTCTGATGACCAAGGCGCCGTCGCAGGAAATGCAGGCATTCATCGACGAGATCCGCAAGCCGCGTGGCGCAACGGTGCTGCAAGAAAAGACCTGATCGCCCGCGATCATCAAACGTCGGCGGGGCCCTTACGGGCCCCGTTCTTTTTCCGGCATCTTCCGCAAACTTGCTTGCCGATAAGCGCCGCGGCGGTCATTTTGAAGAGGATTGGAGAGCAACGGACGTGGGCGGTTCGAACACCCTTTTTACGCACTGGTACTTTCACCTGCCGAACTTCGTTCTGGCGGCGCTGATGTACACGCTGCTCGGGCGGGCGGTGCTTGGACTGATCGTCCAGCCCGATTCCTCGAACTATATCTGGCGGTTCTTCTGCCGGATCACCGATCCGTTCATCGCCCTGATTTCGCCGGTAACTCCGAAGGCCACTGCTCCGGTCGTGATCTGGCTGTTCGGCGTGGTCTGGCTGTTCTGGCTCCGCGTCGGCCTGCTTTACCTCTTCCTGCTCCTCGGCGCCGTTCCTCGTTCGAGCTGAACCGCATCATGGACCGCAATTTCTATTATATCGCCATCGCCTTCTTCGGCATGATCAATGGCTTGTTCAATCAGACATGGCTGCTGTTTTCGCTGATCCACATGCAGATCCTGGCGCCAGCGCTGCTGTTCGGCAGCGTCCCGCTGACCCTCATGTTCGCGTCGCTGATGGTGTCGACTGCCACCATCATTCTTGGTGGCATTCCGGCCGCGATCTACGAGCGGTTCGCCGGTGCCAAAGACGATTCGACTGAGGCCTCGATGTGGATCTGGCTAGCCTGCACCGCGCTCCTGACTCTTCCGGCGATCGGAAACTTCTTCGAA
>CAWJKL010000021.1:0-123690 GCA_963843475.1 uncultured Alphaproteobacteria bacterium
ACGACGATCTTCATGCAATACCAATAAGTTACGGGCTAAGTCCCGAGGACTGTGACGGCCTGACTCGGCCGCCCGTGCCGGGCGATATGGGGGTAGCACCCCCTCCCTGTCAAATCGGAGCGCCGGGGCTGGGGCTCAAATCACTACAACTAATACGAGTATTATTGATTTTTATCTCTTTTTACGATAGGCGTGACTGGGTCCCAAGGAAATCAATGGCAGACGGAACGAACGCGGAACCGAGCGAGCCAGCGGCGGTCGCAAGCTACGTAGCGGCGATGAGCGCCGAACTGTCCATGCTTGCGCATCGGCATGGGTTCGAGGCGCTGGGTTTTCTCCTGGAAATGGCGCGGCTAGAGGCCGAAAGCGCCGCTCACCGACTGAACGGCTCCGGAGGCACGCGCGCCGACTGAGCACTCCCACGAACTCCTCTCATTATAAGAGATAAGAGCGACGAGACCGGAGTGGGACCGAGCAACCCGGAAATCCGCGCGCGCTCGTCGGCACCCGGCTCGCCGGTGGTCGGCAATTCCGCCTCCGGTTCCTCGGCGGGCAGATCGAACGATTGACCGAGGATCGGCCGCAACACCGTGATGACGTCGTTTGCTTCGGTAACCAGCGTCGCGCCCTGCTTGAGCAGACCGTTGGTGCCTTCCGCGCGCGGATCGAGCGGCGATCCCGGCACCGCGAACACCTCGCGGCCCTGTTCAAGGGCCATGCGTGCCGTGATCAGCGACCCGGAGCGGCGCGCGGCTTCAACCACTACGACACCGACGGCGAGCCCCGAAATCAGCCGGTTGCGGCGCGGGAAGTCTCGCGCGCGCGGCTCCCAGCCCATCGGCATTTCGGAGACCGCGGCGCCGGTTGCGAGCAAGTGCTCCAGCAGGTCGGCATGCTCGGCCGGATAGATGCAATCGTGGCCGCCGGCCAGCACCGCGACCGTGCCGCTCTCCATGCTCATGCGATGCGCCGCGGCATCGATGCCGCGCGCCAGACCAGAGACGATCACGAATCCGGCCTCGCCGAGTTCCCTGGCAAGACGCTCAGCGACCCGGATCCCTGCGGCCGAGGCATTGCGCGCGCCGACCATGGCGACCATCGGCAAGGCGAGCGCGGCAGCATTGCCGCGAACCGCAAGCAACGGTGGAGCGTCGTCGATCATTTGCAGGCGGCGCGGATAATCGGGCTCGCCCAGCGCCACCAAGGTGACGCCGAGGCGGTACGCCGCCGCCAGTTCGCGTTCCGCATCAGCGACGGAACAGATACGCGCCGGCCCCGACGCGCCGCCGCGGCGTGCGAGGTCGGGGACGGCGGCGAGCGCGGCGCGGGCACCGCCGTAGCAACGCGCGAAAGGTCCGCGGGCCGACATTGTCGCTGCGGATTAGGCGCAGCCAGTCAAGCCGCTGTTCCGCGGTCAGGCGGACCCCGTCGCCCTCTTGGCCGCTCATGTCGCCCCTCGGATCGGCAAAGCGGCTGTGAGCATCGCGCACGGAGCGGGTGGCTACAACCGGAAATAGAGCGACGACGGTCGGGCAGAGGATTTATCCGCCGGCGGCGGAACGGTCCCCGATGCGGCCTTCGGTCCCGGCAATCAGGCGCGCAATGTTGGCGCGGTGCATGATCCAGAGCATCGCGGTGAGGACGGCGAAGAGCACCGTCTCCGGCCGTTGGCCTAACGCGAGCAATATGCTCGGTGTCAAGAAACTCGCCACCAAGGCGGCGAGCGAGGAATAGCGGGTGACGGCAGCGGTCGCGAGCCAGATCAGGCACATCGCGATGCCGGCGGGCCAGGCGAGCCCGAACAGGACGCCGATGTAGGTCGCAACGCCTTTGCCGCCGTTGAACTTCAGCCACACCGGAAACAGGTGTCCGAAAAACGCGCCCGCCGCAGCGAACAGTGCAGGCTCGCGGCCAAGGAAATACCGGACGATGAGGACCGCCAGCGTGCCTTTGAGCATGTCGCAGAGGAGAGTCGCGGCGGCGAGTCCCTTACGGCCGGTGCGCAGCACGTTGGTGGCGCCGATATTGCCGGAGCCGATCGAACGGATGTCCTGCGTGCCGGCAAGCCGCGTCAGGATCAGTCCGAACGGGATCGAGCCCAACAGGTAGCCGAACGCCAATGCCGTCGCGTAGGCCCAGGAGTGCGACCAGTCGAGCGCTTGCAGCATCGGATGCCTGAGGTCTAGCCGAAAACGTTCAAACGTATTCGTAGACGGTGCGGCCGGCAACGATGGTGCGGATGACCCGGCCCTGCAGCTTCGCTTCGTCGAAAGGCGTGTTCTTGCACTTCGACTTGAGCTCGGTCGGATCGAGGATCCACGGCACGTCGAGATCGAGCACGATGACGTCGGCCGGGCTGCCCGGCCGCAGCGTCCCGCCGGGCAGGCCGAGCAATTCGGCGGGCGTGCTCGACATCGCCTTGATCAGCGTCATGATCGTCAAGTCACCCGTGTGCACGAGGCGCAGCCCTGCGGTCAGCATGGTCTCAAGCCCGACGGCGCCGTGGCTCGCCTCGGCGAACGGCAGACGCTTGCCTTCGACATCCTGCGGATTGTGATCCGACATCACCACGTCGATCAGACCGGACGCCAGCGCCGCGACCAGCGCGGTTCGGTCTTCTTCGGCGCGCAACGGCGGGCTGAGCTTGAGGAACGTGCGGTAGGGCCCGATATCGATTTCGTTCAACGTGAGATGGTTGATCGACGCCGAGGCGGTGACACGCAGGCCGGCATCCTTGGCGCGCCGCAGCACGTCCAGCGCCTCGGCGCACGTGAGCGAGGCGGCGTGGTAGCGGCTGCCGGTCAACGCCACGAGCCGCATGTCACGCTCGAACATGATCGTCTCGGCCGTACTCGGCACTCCGGCGAGCCCGAGCCGGGCGGCGAATTCGCCCTCGTTCATCACGCCTTCGCCGACCAGGTCCGGATCTTCGGTGTGATGTACGATCAACGCGTCGAAATCGCGTGCGTAGGTCAGCGCCCGGCGCATCACCTGCGCGTTGGTGACGCTCCTGGCGCCGTCGGTGAACGCGATGGCGCCGGCGGCCTTGAGCAGGCCGATCTCGGTCATCTCCTTGCCTTCGAGACCCTTGGTCAGCGCCGCCATCGGCTGGACATGGACGATCGCGGTGTCGCGCGCCCGGCGCAGGATGAAATCGACGATGGCCGGATCGTCGATGGCGGGCGTGGTGTCGGGCTGGCAGACGATCGTGGTGACGCCGCCGGCGGCCGCCGCCTGGCTCGCCGACGCGATGGTCTCGCGATATTCCGCGCCCGGCTCGCCGACGAACGCCCGCATGTCGATCAGGCCCGGCGTCACCAGCGCGCCTTTGCAGTCGATGATTTCGGTGCCCTCGGGCACGCCGGCGGCGCCGATGCCGCGCTTGGCCTCGCGGATCACGCCGTCCGCGATCAGGAGGTCGCCGTCGATCTCGAGGTCGCGCGACGGGTCAAGGATGCGCGCGTTGGCCAGCAGGATCGGCCGCTCGGTGACAGCATGGCGACGGCGCGGCGCGGCTCACGCATTCGGCAGGTTCCGCGACAGCGCTTCGAGCACCGCCATGCGCACGGCGACGCCCATCTCGACCTGCTCGCGGATCAGCGACTGCGCGCCGTCGGCGACCGCGGTGTCGATCTCGACGCCGCGGTTCATCGGGCCGGGATGCATGACCAGCGCGTCGGGCTTGGCGTAGGCGAGCTTCTTCTGGTCGAGCCCGAAATAGTGGAAGTATTCCTGCGTCGATGGCACGAACGAGCCGTTCATCCGCTCGCGCTGCAGGCGCAGCATCATCACGATATCTGCGTCCCGCAAACCTTCGCGCATGTCACGCGAGACCTCGACGCCGAAGCGCTCGATCCCGGGAGGCAGCAGCGTCGAAGGCGCGACGACGCGCACCCGCGCGCCGAGTGCGTTCAGCAGAATGATGTTCGAGCGCGCCACCCGCGAATGCAGGATGTCGCCGCAGATGGCGACGATCAGCCGCTCGATGCGGCCCTTGGCGCGGCGGATGGTCGAGGCGTCGAGCAGCGCCTGGGTCGGGTGCTCGTGCGAGCCGTCGCCGGCGTTGATCACCGAGCAGTCGACCTTCCGGGCCAGGAGCTCGACTGCGCCGGAGGCATGATGGCGCACGACGATCAGGTCGGGTCGCATCGCGTTGAGCGTGACCGCGGTGTCGATCAGGGTCTCGCCCTTGCGCATGGACGAGGAACCGACCGACATGTTCATGACGTCGGCGCCGAGCCGCTTGCCGGCCAGTTCGAACGAGGCCTGGGTGCGGGTCGAGACCTCGAAGAACAGGTTGATCAGCGTGCGCCCGCGCAGCGAAGCGCGCTTCTTGTCGATCTGGCGGTTGAGCTCGACGTATTCCTCGGCCAGGTCGAGCAGGCCCAGAATCTCGTCGCGCGACAGTCCCTCGATCCCCAGCAGGTGCCGCTGGCCGAGGACGAAGGAGGACTTATGGGCGATGGTCATTAAAGCCGGTTCTATAGGCTCGCGCCGCCCGCCTGGGCAAGGCCGCCCCGCAACGCTCCACAACTTGCCCAAGCTTCGGCGGAAACGGGAACCGGCCGATTTACTCGATCTTGATGCCGGCTTCGCGAACCGTCTTCTCCCACCTTTCGATGTCCTCTTTGATAAAGGTGGCGAACTCCTCCGGCGTGCTGCCGACCGGTAAAAAGCCGAATGCCGCGAGCTTCTCCTTGACGTCGGGCAGCGCGACGATGCGGGCCAATTCCTTGGACAGCAGGTCGACGATCGCCCGCGGCGTGGCAGCCGGCGCCACGATGCCGATGGTCAACTCGGTTTCCTGGTCCTTGACGCCGCTTTCCGCCATCGTCGGAACGTCCGGCACGATCGGCGAGCGCTTCGGACTGGTGACCGCCAGCGCCCGGAGCTTGCCTTCCTTGATGAAGGGTGTCGCCGCCGGCAGGCCGATATAGGCCACCAGCGTGTGGCCGGCGATCGTCGAGGTCGAGGATCGGAGCTGCGCCGGGAAACGGCACCCGCGTGATGTCGAGCTTCAAGCCGAGGCGGAACAGCCGCTCGCTTGTAAGCAGGTTCTGTCCAAGACTCATCCCGGCGAAGCCGTATTTCGCCGGCTCGGCGCGGGCGAGCGCGATGAATTCTTGCAGCGTCTTCGCCGGCACCGATGGATGCACCAGAACGACCGACGGCGACGCCGATACGATGCCGACCGGGGCGAAGCTCTTGACTGCATCGTACTGTACGTTCTTGGAGATCACCGGCGTGATTGCCAGATCGTTGGTGACGCACATGAGCGTATAGCCGTCGGCCGGGGCGGCTGCCGCCATCGCGGCGCCGCGGGCGCCGCTCGCACCGCTGACGTTCTCGACGTAGAACTGCTGGCCGAGTGCTTCGCTCAGCTTCTGTGCGGCGAGCCGGGCGATGACGTCGGTCGGGCCGCCCGCCGGATAGGGTACGATGATGCGGACCGAACGGGCCGGATAACCGCTCGTGGATGTCTGGGCATGGCCCGTAACGGCGAAAGCAAGCAGCAGCAGACAGGCGCCAAGACATGCGAGCACGCGCTTCATTTTTCGCCCTCGTTCTTTTTTGCGTTTCCTCGCCGCCATTCTGCGCCGTCGTCGCCGGGCCGTCGAGTGGACGATTGCGCCTGCGACCACGCCGACGGTGGCAGAACTGCGTTTAGTACAGGCTGGCGATGGCAATCGCGACCGGCATGGTGAAGATCGCCAGCATGGTCTGGAGCGTCAGGATCTGCGCCAGCAACACTGCGTCGCCGCCGAGCTGCCGCGCCATGACGTACGAGCCGGGCGGCGCCGGCACCGACGAGCAGCACGCGATCACCGCGAGACTTCGCACCGGTGACGCCGAACAAGAGTCCGAGCGAGATGGCGAGTACCGGCATGAGCACGAGCTTGAGGGCGGTTGCGATGAGAATCGGCGGCGAGGGGCGGATCAGTCCGGCGATCTGCAGTCCGGCGCCGACGCTGAGCAGGCCGCAGGCTAGCGATGCGCGCCCGAGCGCATCGGCGAAGGCATGGAGCGGACCGGTAAGCGGCAGGCCCAGAAGGTTGAGCGCCAGTCCGACGACGCATGACCAGATCAGCGGATTAGCCATGAGGGCGCCGGCGATCGCGGGGCCGGTGCGGGGATGCTTCGAGGCATAGCGGGTTAGCGCCCAGACGTTGATCACGTTGAGCACCGGAATCATCGCGACGATCGCGACCGACGCCAGCGCGACGCCCAGCGTCTCGAACAGGCTTGCAGCCAGGACCAGGGCGACGAACGTGTTCCATCGCGTCGCGCCTTGCAGCACCGACGTGAAGGCCGGGCCGTCGACGGCAAAGCGCGCCGCGAGCCAGGGCCGCATGGCGAGAACCAGCGCGGCCATCACCACGATAGCGAGGAACAGCGCCCCGCCAACGCCCACCACCGGCACGCGCGAAAGGTCGGCGCGCGAGAGCGTGTCGATGATCAACGCCGGAAACAGGACATAGTAGGTCAGCCGCTCGATGCCGTTCCATTGCATCTCCTCCGGCAGGATCGTCCGGCGAAGCCGAATCCGGCAATGATCAGCAGGATGACCGGAATAAGGGCGGAGAAGGCGGCGAGCATCGGGACCCCCGGCGGGAGGGCACGTGTCTTACCCGTTGCCGCCCGCAGCGTCGAGGCGGCGCAGCCGGTCGAGCGCACCTTGCAGAATGAAGGCGGCGGCGTGCTGGTCGATCACTTCGGCGCGGCGCGACCGCGACATGTCGGCAGCGATCAATTCACGCTCGACCGCCACGGTCGAAAGCCGCTCATCCCACAGCGCGATCGGCCGATCGCTCAGCCTCGCCAGATTGCGGGCGAACGCGCGGGTCGATTGGGCACGCGGGCCTTCGCTGCCATCCATGTTGATCGGCAAGCCGAGTACGAAGGCTACGGCGTGGCGTTCCGCGGCGAGCTCCAGCAGGCGTGCTGCGTCGGCGGAGAACTTCGTCCGCGTGATGGTCTCGACGCCGGTTGCGAGCTTGCGGTCAGGATCGCTGGCAGCGACACCGATGGTCTTGGTGCCGAGATCGAGACCGATCAACGCGCCGCGGCCGGGCAAATGCTCGGCCGCCTCGACCAATGGAAGGATGGGTGCCGCCATCGCCGACGCCTAGCATGTGCGTGCGTGGACGGCGAGCACCCTCAACGGGACGTACGCCTGCCGAAGGCTCAGGTATTCGGCGGCGGAGCGAAGAAGCAGCGGCGCGATCCATCTGGTCGCTTGCAACGCCAGAACGCACCGTCAAGAGAAGGCTGGGCTTCCTGTTCGGGGACGCCTTCGTGATAGAACTCGCGGCGCCCATCGCCCTCGATCGTCCCCCATCCGCTGACCGTGTAGCCGTGCGATGTCAGCGTGACCGATTTTGGGTCCAACAGGGCGCAATCACCCACCCCGCAGCACCACTCGCCGGCGGCGTTGCGGTGGCCGCCGCGGGAAATCCAGGAATCGTGAGCGAGCAAACTTGGCGAAACGATCGTGAGTGCAGCAAGTACGAGCAAAGGCCTGGCTAGGCATCCGAACATGGGCAAGAGTCCCTTTCGTTGGTCCCGGCAAGGCGATCGATCAGTCGGTCAAGCGGCACTCCTTGGCTCTGTTGGGTCGATTTGGACCGTTCCGAATACTGTTCCTTGCGGGAACGTCCACGGAACCAAATCCGAATCAACCGTATGATATGTCAGGATAAACCAATCGTTGTGCGATGCAAAACAATAATTATTGCATTGCAGCAATACGGCCTGCGCGCGGGTCGTTGTCCTGACATGGAAAAAGTGCTCAGTCTTCGTCATCAAAAGCGTCCACGGCCGCCTGCGGGCGGAGCATTGATCGAAAGGACGCAATCAGGAGGGCGACCATGCGAATGACATTGTTCGGTCTTGCGGTCCTGTCCATCGCCGCTATGGGGAGCACGCGAGAGGCAGCTGCGGCCGAGATCAAGGTGCTGACGGCTGGCGCGTTCAAGCAGGTGCTGCTCGCGCTGCGTGCCCGAGTTCGAGAAGCAGACCGGCCACAAGGTGATCGTCGAGAACGACACCGTTGGCGCAGCTGACTAAGCGGATCGATGGCGGCGAGGCGTTCGATGTCGCGGTCCTGACGCCGCGAGCCGTGGACGATCTCACCGGCAAGGGCAAGTTCGTCGGCGGCAGCCGGCACGAAGCTCGCACGCGTCGGGGTCGGGGTGGTCGTCAAGGACGGCACGCCAAAGCCCGACATCAGCTCGGTCGATGCCTTCAAGAAGGCGCTGATCGCTGCCAAGTCGGTGGCCTATATCGATCCGGCGGCGGGCGGCTCGAGCGGCATCTATGTCCACGGCCTGCTCGACAAGCTTGGTATCGCCGACGAGGTCAAGCCGAAGGCCAAGCTGATCCACGGCGGTGCGGTCGCCGAGCACATCGCGCGCGGCGAGGCCGAGGTCGGCATCCACCAGATCAGCGAGATCCTGCCGGTGAAGGGCATCGTGCTGGTCGGTCCGCTGCCGGCCGAGATCCAGAATTACACGGTCTATGCCGCCGGTCTCAGCGCCAACGCCAAGGAGGCGGAAGCCGCCAAGGCGCTGATCAAGGCGCTGACCGGGCCGGCCGCGGCCGACGTGCTCAAGTCCAAGGGCATGGAGCCGGCGCAATCGTAAGCCGGCGAGCCCGTTGCGGTGAAGGCGCTGTTCTTCGACGTGTTCGGCACGCTGGTGGACTGGCGCACCAGCGTCGCGCGCGAGGCCGAGCACGATCCTCACGCCGCTCGGCCATTCGCTCGACTGGCTCGCCTTCGCCGATGCCTGGCGCGGCGAGTATCAGCCGGCGATGGACGAGGTGCGTTCGGGCCGCATCCCGTTCAGCAAGCTCGACGTGCTGCACCGGCGCAATCTCGAGCGGATCCTGCCGCGCTTCGGCATTTCGGGTCTGCCCGAGGACCGGCGATGCGCAACCTCAATCTGGCCTGGCATCGGCTCGATGCCTGGCCGGACGTACCGCCTGGGCTGGCGCGGCTGCAAGCAGACGCTTCTGGCTCGCGCCGGTCTCGAACGGCAACATCTCGCTGATGGTCGATCTCGCGCGCCGCAACGACTTGCCCTGGGACGCCATCCTGGGCTCGGAGGTGGCGCGCGACTTCAAGCCGAAGCCGCGGGTCTACCTCGCCGCCTGCGAGGCGTTCGACCTGCCTCCGGGCGATTGCATGATGGTCGCCGCGCACAGCAACGACCTGTCGCATGCGGCGCAAGTGCGGGCTGCGCACCGCGCACATCGCGCGGCCGAACGAGCATGGGCCGGGGAAGGGCGAACCGGCGCCGAAGGTGCCGGTCGACGTCGCCGGCGGCAGCCTCGACGAACTGGCCGCCAAGCTCGGGGCATGACGCTCAGGTCACGGCCGGTCGTCATCACGGCGCTTGGCATCGCGCAGATCCTCGGCTGGGGCAGTTCGTTCTATTTTCCCGCCGTGCTGGCCGCTCCGATCGTCACCGACACCGGCTGGTCGCTCGGCTGGGTCGTCGGCGGCGTGTCGCTCGGCCTGCTCGTCGCCGGGCTGATTTCGCCGCGAGTCGGCGCGATCATCGACCGCGCGGCGGCCGGCCGGTACTGGCCGCAAGCTCGCTGCTGTATGCGGCCGGGCTCGCCGGGCATCGGCCTCGCACCGTCGTTGCCGGTCTATCTGCGCGGCCTGGGTCGTGCTCGGCGCCGGCATGGGCACCGGGCTCTACGACGCGGTGTTCGCTGCGCTCGGCAAACTTTACGGCCAGGACGCGCGCGCACCGATCACCAACCTGACCTTGTTCGGCGGTTTTGCCAGCACGGTGTGCTGGCCGCTCAGCGCGTTTCTCGCCGGAGACGGTCGGCTGGCGCGGCACCTGCTTCGTCTACGCCGGCGCTCCATCTGGTAGTGTCGCTGCCGCTGCAGATGGCGGTGATGCCGTCGCAATCGAACGAGCCGGCGCAGCGGGCCGATGCCGCCGGTGCGGTGGGTCTGCCGGTGGCAACGTCTGCACGGCCGGACCTTGCCGTCTTTATGCTATTGGCGCTCGTTCTCACCATTTCCGTCCGGCATCGGCTCGATGATGGTGGTGTCTCTGCTGACATTCATGCAGGCGAAGGGCGTCGATTTCGCCACCGCGGTTATGCTCGGCACGTTGTTCGGACCGGCGCAGGTCGGCGCCCGGTTTGTCGAGCGCCTGTTCGGGACGCGTTACCATCCGCTCTGGACCATGGTGGCCTCGTGCGCGCTGATGGCCGTGGGGCTCGGACTGCTGCTGCTGACGCTGCCGGTGCTCGTCCTTGCGATCGTCATCTATGCCGGCGGTTACGGCATCATGTGGATCGCGCGCGGCACCGTCCCGCTCGCGCTGTTCGGGCCGGATCGGTACGCGACGCTGATGGGACGGCTGGCGTTTCCCAGCCTGATCTCGCAGGCACTGGCGCCCTCGGCCGGCGCGCTGCTGATCGAGCATTCCGGCCCGGCGATCACGTTGCAGGTCCTGACCTGGTTGGCCTTGCTCAACGTCCTGCTGGTGGCCGGACTGTGGGCCGCGTTTCGCCGTGCCGAGACGTAAGCCTTGAAGTCACTCAAGCCTCGAAGTCACTTGGCTGTCGGCATGCCAGAGGCCTTCGCTACCTTCGCCCACTTTTCGAGTTCGCCCTTGACCCGCACCGCAAATTGTTCCGGCGTACTGCCGACCGGGTCCGCGCCCTCCCGTGCCATGCGCGCGCGAACGTCGGGCGTGTTGAGCATCTGTACCACTTCGCCGTTGATCTTGCCGATGATCTCCTTGGGCGTGCCGGCGGGCGCGAACATCCCTTGCCACGAATTGATCTCGTAATCGGGGAAGCCCAGTTCGGCGATCGTCGGCACGTCCGGCAGATAGGGCAACCGCTGCGCCGTGGTGACCGCGAGCACGCGCAGCGTCCCGTTCCTGACGTGCTGGATGGAGGCCGGCACCAGACTGAAATAGACCTTCACATGCCCACCGATGATGGCGTTCGCGACTTCCGCGTTGCCCTTGTACGGCACGTGCACCAGGTCGATGCCCGCCATGGTTTTGAACATCTCGCCGGCGAGATGGGGCGAAGTGCCGACGCCGGCGGACGCATAATCAAGTGCGCCAGGCGTTGCACGGGCGAACGCGATGAACTCCTTGAGGTTGGACACCGGCAGCGAGGCATGCACGACCAGCATCAGCGGCAGGGACGCAAGCTCGGTAATTGGCGCGAAGTCATTGATTGGATCGTATGACAGCTTGCTCAGGGCAGGGGTGATGGCGAAGCCGATCGTGGTCACCAGCAGGGTGTGACCGTCGGGCGGGGCCTTGGCGACCATCCCGGTGGCGATCGTGCCGCCGCTGCCGGGCCGATTGTTGACCACTACGGTCGAGGCCCAGCTTTCGGTCAATCGCTGCGATATCAGCCGGGCGATGTTGTCGGTGGTGCCGCCAGCCGTGAAGGGCACGACCAACTCGATGGGTTTTTTTGGATAGGCCGTCGCAGGCAAGCCGACGGCAATTGCGGCACACGCAATGAAGCTGGCTGCAGTGCAGCCCGCGAGCAATCGCATTGTAGTTCTCCTCCCTGGAGGACAACAATCACCCTTGGCACTTATGGAGTACGGCCTTGTAGGTGTTGTCCTGATCCGCAAAATCGAGCGTGTTGCTGTCGCGCACGGTGAAGACCACCTCGCCCACCATCACCGCACCGCCGGGCCCTTTGCATTCGACGCTGACGGCAAACTTGTTGCCATCGCGCTTGCGGTTGCGAATGGTGCAGAGACCGAACACCGAGGATTCGATTTCCTTCACGCCGATTTTCACCCGTGAAGCGTTGGCGTCCGAGCCATCGCCCCTGCAAACCTGATTTTCCGTATAGGTGCCGGTGATGGGGAAATCGTCCTCGGCCCGCAGCGACGCGGCGGCCGCCAGCAAGACAGCAATTCCAACCATTGCACCCAGCGACTTCATCACGTCGTTCCTTGCACCGCACCGCATCACAATATCGCCTTGCGTGAAAGTGTAATAATTCTCCTACTTGTGGCAACGGCCAAATTGGACGGGACGGTGCCACAAGGGCACTGCCCACACCGCGGGTGATAATGGATACGCAGGTAAGACGATCGGCCGCAGACCTGGTCGCCGTTCCATTGGTGGATGCACGGGCCGGCGGCCAAGTCCGGTACGCCCTCGATGGCCGGTCGCGGGCGCGCGCACTGCATGACGATTGCCTGACATGGCTGCCCCGGGCCGTCCGATTGATGATGCCGGCGATGGACCGCGCATCGCGCCAATGGCTTCGGCGTTCGTCGTCGCCCTACATCGCGGAGATTGAGACGATCGCACATGCGCTTGGGTTGCCGGGAATCTGGTTTCTCAATGGCAGTTATGAATGGGGTTGCACCGCGCTCGCACGCGAGGAAGGCGGCGCGCCATGGATTGCGCGGACCCTCGACTGGCCGTTTCCCGGCCTCGGCCGTCATGTCGAGATTGCACACATGCAGGGCGAGGCCGGCGAGTTCTACAGCGTCACATGGCCGGGCTATGTCGGCGCACTGACCGCGATGGCGCCGGGACGCTTTGCCGCGGCAATGAATCAGGCGCCGCTGTTCCGCCGAACGCGCGCCCCGTGGTTACGCCCGGCGGACATGGCGTTGAACGCGGTGCGCACCTGGCGCATCCGTTCGACGCCTCCAGATCATCTGTTGCGCGAGGTGTTCGAGACCTGCCGGAGTTTTGCGGACGCCAAACTGCGCCTGGAACGGACACCGATTGCGCGTCCGGTGATCTTCACGCTGGCGGGCTGCGAACCGGGCGAACGCTGCGTCATCGAGCGCACCGAGGACGGTTTCGCAACGCGGACCGACAACACCTCCGCGGCCAACGACTGGTGGCAAAGCACCTGGCCATGGGAGGCGCGCGTGAGCTCCGCGGTGTTGCTGACCCGCACCTACGACGAGGCTGCCGCCAACAGCCGGCTGCGGCGCGAAACGCTGGCAGCGTGGACGCCAACGCTGAGTCGCGCCGGATTTGCCTGGGTCGCGCCGCCGGTGCTCAATCCGTTCACCCGGATCGCGGTGGAGATGTGTCCCGCGAACGGGACCCTGCGGGTTGCGGGCTATGAGATGGAGACGGGACGTGAGTTTCCGCGACAGGTGACGCAACTGCGCGAGATCGCGCCGGCGGATGCCTGAATCGTGGTCCGGCCGGCCCATCGGGTTCGACATGATTTCGTCCCAACTGACGGACTAACTCGTCGCGGCGAGGGGACGCAAATGCGACGCATCAGGCTTCATCTGTTGGCGATGTTCGTCATGCTGAATGCGTGGTCGTTGACATCGGCTAGTGTCGAAGCCGCGCCAACTGGAGCAAGCGCCATGCGCGCCGCGATCGCCGACCTCGCCGTGGTCGAAGCGGCGCAGTTCTTTCATCTCGGACGTCCGTACTGCTGGTACCCCTACGGCTGGGCCGGCCCCGGCTGGTACTGGTGCGGCTACGGTACGCGGGCCGGCCTGGGCTGGGGCGGCGGCCATGGCTGGAACAACTGGGTGGTGCCGCGCACCTACCGCGCCTACCGCCACGTGCCGGCCTACCGGTGGCGGCGCTACCACTGAAGCTCGGCTCCTCGATCAATCGAGGCGGATGCCCGCTTCGCGGATGATCTTGAGCCATTTGTCGTATTCGGTCTTCACGAACGGCACGAGACGTTCCGGCGGCATATCCATCAGTTCGCCGCCGTTGGTCTCGAATTTCGGTTTGAGCTCGGGAAGCGATTGGCCGATGGCCTGTTGCAGGCGCGCGATCGCGGCCGGGGGCGTCTTCGCCGGTGCGAACAATCCGATCCAGGAGTCGATCTCCAGATTGGGCACGCCAGATTCCGTCATGGTTGGGACATCCGGCATCTGCGGATTACGCTTGGCGGTCAGGATGCCGATCCCCTTGGCTTGGCCGGATTTGACGTAGGGCAGGGCACCGGGCGTCGAGTCGAAGAACAGATCGACGCGCCCGGACAGCAGATCCGGAAATGCCAACGCCGAACCGCGGTACGGGACTTCCAGGAACTTGGTGCCGGTGAGGCTCATGAAGGCGGCGCCGACGATATGTTGCCCTGTGCCAACGCCCGCATTGGCGAGCTTCAACGAGCCGGGATTCTTGCGCGCGGCCTCGACGATCTCCTTGGGGGTCGAATACGGCAGCTGTTTCGATCCAACCAGCGTGTAGGAGATATTGAACACCAGTGCGACCGGAACGAGGTCCTGCAGCGGATCGTAGGCGAGCTTCTGGTAGAGGCCGGCGTTGAACACGATGTTGCTCAACCCGCCGACCAGCAGCGTATAGCCGTCGGGCGGCGCGGTCACCACGGCCTGCGTGCCCACAATGGTTCCGGCGCCCGGCTTGTTCTCGACCACGAAGGTCTGCCCCAGCCGGCGGGTCAACTGATCTGCCAGGAGGCGGCCGACGATGTCGTAGCTGCCGGAGGGCCCGATCGGCACGATGATCTTCACCGGACGATCGGGATAGGTTTGCGCCCGGCCCGGGGACACCGAAACGGCCATCCCCAGGGCGAGCATCAGCAGCGCAGTCCGAATTGCCATCGCCGGCACTCCTGCAATCGACGTCGGCGACAGGATACACCGACCGGCGGCGCTGCAAGCGCGTCATTTTCGGCGCGCGGCACGCCTCCCGCTTGCCGCCTCTATTGGTGCGACACCGCGGTGACATCGATCTCCACCATCATTTCCGGAAAGGCGAGCGAGCTGATGCCGAGCAGCGTCTGCGCCGGGACGGTCGCGCCTTCGAAATTCGCGCCGGAGCATTTCGCCCAGTCGAGCCGGTAGCGCATGTCGGTGACATAGACCGTCATCTTGACCGCATCCTTGAGGCTGGAGCCGTTCGCCGCCAGCGCACGCTTGATCTTGTCGTAGGCGTAGTTGCACTGCGCGGTGAAGTCGCCCGCGTGGCGGATCTTGCCGCGCGGCCCTTCCTCGTCCTCCGATCCGACGCCGGCGAGGAAGATAAGTTTGCCCTTGCCCATGTTGGTGATGGTGACCGCCTCGGAGAAGATGCCGGGCGTCCACTTGGAATAGTTGTATGACTTCTTCTCCATCGCCTCTTGCGCCGGGACCGGCGCGAGATGCATGACGAACAGCGCGGCGGCGGAGGTGAGCAGCGTGACGAGCTTCGACATGGCGAACTCCCTGTGATTAAGAAATTCAGATTGACGCAATAGAGGCGATCAGCGCAATCGAACTCTGGGTAGGTACGACGACGAGGTTCGGCGATGACGCTGGCGCTGCAGATCCTCCATTTCGAAGACCTTGCGGTCGGCATGACCGAGCGGCTGTCGAAGACGGTGGCGTCGTCCGATGTGGTCGGCTTCGCGCAGGTGACCGGCGACCGCAACCCGATCCACCTGTCGGAGCATTTCGCCGCCAAGACCCAGTTCAAGAAGCGCATCGCGCACGGGCTCTATACGGCGAGCCTGATCTCGGCGGTGCTCGGCACGCGCCTCCCCGGACCCGGTGCGGTCTATATCTCCCAGACCCTGAATTTCCGCGCGCCGGTCAAGATCGGCGACACCGTCGACGTCATCGTCGAGGTTGCCGAACTGATCCCGGAGCGGCTGCGGGCCAGGCTCGCTTGCACCTGCAAGGTCGGCGACGAGATCGTGCTCGACGGCGAGGCCTGGGTGAAGGTGCCGTCCTCGGCGGCGGGCGGACGGCCGCCACCCAGGATCTAGCCGCGGCGCTTGTGCGGCCGATCAGGACGCGCGGCGCAGCGCCGCCGGTTGGCGCAATCCGCCGAGGATGGCGAGCGCCCGCCCCATCACGAATTCCCGCGTCGACGCCGAGAACGCCTTGGTGTTCCACGGCATCATGAAGCCGTGCAGGACGCCGGGAAAGATATGGACTTCGACATTCGCCTGGCGGGCGGGGACGGCGCGGTAGGCCTCGAGCACCGGGGCAGGGGCGGCGTGGTCCTGGTCGCCCCAGACGATGCAGATCGGAGCCGTGACGCCGTCGAGTTCCTGGATGAAATCGAGCATCTGGGTGCCATGGCACGAAATGCCGGCGTCGTAGCCGAGCCGCTTCGGCCCGAGGATGGCGTAGGGGCCGCCGAAGCAGAAGCCCATGGCGGCGGCGCGGCCATTAAAGCGCGGCAGCTTGCGGATTTCGGCGAGGGTGTCGGCCATGTCGGCCTCGCCGGTCTTGATGCGCTCGAGCCGGGGCTGGGAGCGCTGGGCCGCGCGCGGATCGGAGGCGGGCAGCGGTCCCGGGACCGTGCGGGAGAACAGGTCCGGCGCCGCGGCGATGTAGCCATGCAAGGCGAACTCGTCGCAGAGCGCCCGGATGTCGGCGTCGACCCCATGCACCGCCGAGGCGAGCACGACCGCCGGAGCCTTGCCGTCGCCCTCCGGTACCGCGAGGTAGCAGTCGAAGGTGCCGCCGGAGCGTGCGCCGATCTGGATGGTCTTGCCGGACATGGAGGAATTCCTGCTGTGGTTCAACCCGAAGCCATCGTAGCGCGGATGCCCGGCGCGGGAAATCCGGTCTGAACCGGCCCAGAGCGTGCGGGTTCATACCGCCCGCTCGAAATTTGTTGCGTCTTTGCCACAGTCGGCGGTGTCGCACATCGGCGCGTGAACCAATCCTCAAGCTGTCGCGACCAATATGCGGTTGCCGGATGAGCCGGCCACCAAAACAGGGGGCTCACATGTTCACGATTATTCCGGTGGTGGCGATCTGGATTGCCTGCACGATCACGCTGGCGATTGCCGGGATGATCGCAGCGACCGCCGAAGACTGATATCCGCCAAGGCGGCGCCCGCCGATGGCGCGCCGCCGGTCTCCGCTCTCGCAAGCAAAACACGAAACTCGCATGTTGATCCTGAAGTACTTCCTCTCGGTCGGAACGGTTCTGGCGGTCGGACTGATGTTCCTCAGCAGCCACATGGAATCGGAAAAGGCCGCGGCCGACAGCCGCCGCGCCCATACCACCGCGACCCTGGCGGTTGCGGCACCGCCGGCGAAGCCGAAGGCCGCCGAAGTCAGCCTCATCAATGAGCAGATCGCGCCGCAGGGCAGCGATAACCGGCGAAACAACCGCCGTCAGCCGCGCTGATCCGGTAATCCCCCTTTCGCGACCGCTCCGGCCGCCGGCGCCCGCCGCCGGACAAACGGCATCACGAACATCGCGCCAACCGGGATGTGCAGCAGCACGCCCGCCAGCACGATCATTGCGACCTCCCCGGCCGAGTAGGCGCCGTTCCGCGCGCCGTGCACCAGCATCCACAGCGTGAACGGCAGGAACAGCACGATCGACGTGATCAGGCCCGGATTGTAGCACCGGAAGCGGATCGACGTTGCGATGTGCGACAGGCCGTTGATCAGTGTCAGGCCGACCCACCCCAATCCGACCCAGCGCAGCGCGTCGGGAAACACCACCGCGGCGCCGATCGGCAGCCAGACATAGCCGATATTGACCAGCGCGACGCCGTCGACGTCGACCGGCCAGTCGTCGTTGCCACTCTTGAACACCCGCGCGTTGGCGAACTGCCGGAAGCCGCCCGGCCACAGGTGCTCCTCGATCTGGTGCAGCATGTAGATGACGAGCAGCGCGGCGAACAGGGCGCGCTCGCTCGTCGGGTCGGTGCGGAACACCGCGAGCCAGGCGACGATGCCGAGGCCGGCGAGGATCGGCAGCGCCTTCTGCCAGTTGGCGGCGATGACGGTGAGGAGAGGCATGGCGGCGGATCCTGTCGGGCTGGGTGGCGGCACGCGATTCAACAGGACGCTCAGACCGCGCGTTTCTTATCATGACCCGTGATTGCCGGGCAGGGCGGAGCGGCGGCGGCGATAACTGGCGGTGATGCCGTTAGCCCAGTCGGCGAGCGCGAGCACGTCGTCGCGCGCGTCATCGAGCAGGTCGTCGAAGCTCAGACCCCGCCGGCCCGCCCAGGCCATCGCCTTGGCGCCGTCGCGCGCTTCGTCCGGCACCAGCGGCGCGTAGCGCGGCAGGCAATCGCGCGGTTCGCCGCGGCACGCCCGCGCGCGTCGGCAGGCGCGGCGTCCGCACAGGCCGTGAATGCACAGCAGGTTGCTCAGAGCGCGCAGCACGCGGGTTTCCGGGATGGATTGATCGGTGTCGTTCATGGGATTCTCCTTCTCTCAACGTCTCTCAACGTCTCTCAACGCGCTCCGTCCTTCACCCTCCCCTGGAGGGGGAGGGTCGCCGAGCGAAGCGAGGCGGGGTGGGGTGGGGTGAAAGGCTTTCATTGGAAAAGAGGTCACCCCACCCCGGCTCGCATCGCGAGCGCGATGCTTCGCCGACCCTCCCCCTCCAGGGGAGGGTGGGCACCGAGCGCGTGGCGGTGACGGTGATCAACGCATGGGTGATTAGGTCGCTCATTCTTCTTCCTCGATGTCGGTCAAATGGCTTTGTGCTCGCGGCGCGGTGCGCCCGAGATTTGCGAGGGGAGGTGGAGCGCCGGAAGGCGCAACCAACTCCGCGCTCATGAGGCGCGGCGCGCGCCGTGGTCGGGCGCGCACGCCTCCCGGCGCTCCACCGCGGCGATGGCTCTCATCTCCCTTGAGATGATCACCGGCTCCGGGCCGCGCTTCGCAGGAGGCATTTGCGCCTCCCTGTCAGCGATGTCCTCGCGGCCGGCTCATATGCTGGCCAGGCGGGCGGAGCCCCGGAGCCGCCCGGGTGCGTGGCTGCGAACCACGCCCGCAGGCGCCGCATCCCGCTCCATCCGCCGAACGCCTCCGGACGGGCGCCCCTCAGCGAACGGGACGGGACACTATGTATTTCTTCCTATATTACATGTCAAGGACGATTTTCCTATTAACATACTTTCCGGACCCAGACGGGTGCGCTATGCTCTTGCCGGAGCAGGGGGTAAGCTATGAACCCTGACCCCGTACTCTTCGTCCGGTTACAAGATGATTCACGGTATCGAAATCCGAAACTACAAATGCTTCCAGCACTTGAAGATAGAGCGTTGCAAGCGCATCAATGTCATCGTTGGTGACAACGGGGCTGGAAAGACGGCCCTTCTTGAAGCGATTTTCTTGACCCTAGCCGGTAACGCCCAGATCATTCTTCGCAACAGAATTGCGCGAGGGTTTGATGGTTCATTTTCCGGCGCGCCGAAGATAATTGAAGACGCCATTTGGGGTGATCTATTTTACAACTTCAATTCGAAAAACCCCATCTCCATTGCCCTGAATGGCAGCGACAACGAAAACCGCTCTCTCTTCATATCTCGTGGCAGTCAATCTACCTTGGTTCCGCTTGAGGACACTCGTGTCAGCGCGAACGCATCACAGTTCAAGTTTGTCTGGAAAAACGCGGCGGGCCATGAGAACGATGGTAGCCCCTTTTTTACCGGAAGCGCCCTATCGTTCCCGCCCGAGCGAGAGCACTTGCCGGATTATTTCTATTTTAGCGCAATCAACGTCGGAGGCGCCACAGAGAATGCGGGCAGGTTCTCTGAACTAAGCAAAGGACGAAATCAAAAGAAGTTCGTCGAGCTTTTCACGAAAGAGTATCCGTGGATTGAAGATTTGTCGATTGAAGTTACGGCTGGACAGCCTGTCATACACGCAACGCTACATGACATGCGCGAAAAGATTCCGCTAAACGCAATTTCTAGTGGGATAAATCGACTGCTTAGTATCCTGCTAGCGATGGCGTCCCACCCGAAGTCGGTCATATGCGTGGATGAGATAGAAAATGGTTTGTACCATAAGCACCAGCGATCTTTTTGGCGGTGGCTGCTATCGTTTAGTCAAAATTACGATGATCAGCTATTCGTGAGTACCCACAGCGAAGAATGGCTTCAAGCCCTTGTTTCTGTCGCGGACGAAAAATCTATGAAGGACATTGCGTTCTGGCGTATCGAACGAGACGAAAAAGGAAAAACCGTGCTCTATGAATTTGAAGGCTTGACGCTAAAAGCTGGCGTCGATCAAGGGGCGGAAGTCCGTGGCGGACGGGAGTGACAAAGCTAGATTTCCTAGATTGCTAATTTGCGAAGGGCCTGAGGACTTTTCTTTTTTCTCGGGTCTTATTGAGGCGTGGGGAATCGCTCGTTTCCACATTTGGCCGTCAGGCGGCCCTGGAAAGCGAGGCGGAAAGACAAAGTTTGAATCCGCAATCCGCGCTTTTCAAGCCGAGCGTCCGAAGACGTTTCATTCATTGCGCGACATAGTCTTAGTGGCAGATAATGATCAAGACCCCGATCGAAGCTTTGCGGAAGTATGCCAACAACTTGAGAGTTTCTTCGGCGCAAACAGTGCGCCAAAGGCGCCACGAGAGCGAACGACCACTATTAAGCCGGCGGTGTCCGTATTGATGATTCCGTGGGATAGGGAGAAGGGCCACTTAGAGCGACTTTGCGTAGAAAGCGCGCATGACGCAGACAGGTCGATAGCAAGCCATGTTGACTCGTTCATGGCGTCACTCAAGTCGGACAAATGGGACAATGAGTCGCGAGAGGGTAAGGCTTGGTTGCGGACGAATCTTGCTGCGCGGTGCGACAATGACCCGTTTGTGGCGCTAGGCCATGTGTTCGAGCATAGTAGATATTCGCAGCTTATTCCGTTTAAGCATAATTCATTCAAAGCAATCGTAGACTTTCTAACTACTTTCGACGTCCAGAGCGAGGCGGCGCGATAGTCTTTAGTGCTGCAAGAAACTCTTTCGCGCTCTCGTCAGCACCAACCGCGCAAGCGGTTTTTTTATAAATTGCTCTGATTGCGACGTCTGCGTCTCGCTCTCGCTTCGGGCCTTCGTCTTAGACGCTCTCGCACTTTTGCCAGTTGCTGGAGCGCTTGTTGTTTTGTGATTGGGTCAAGAACAAGAGTGGCAAGTTACGCGAGATTATTAAATTACGATCCGTGTTGCTGCGCGACGGAGCTGAGTTGGCGTAAATGGGGCCAGGCATGGCCGCCTGCGCCCCACGTCACGTCGCACGTCGCGCGGTCAGTGCTCCTTGTCGTGCACCGGAAACAGCACGGCCGGGAAATCGGCGGCGTAGCGCTTGCCGCGGGGCGGCGACGGGTGCACCTCGCGCGCCGGCAGGTCGGGCACCACCACGACTTTGCGATAGAGGTGCCAGGTGGCGTGGCCGAGCACCGGGATGACGATCGCAAGGCCGAGGAAGAACGGCAGCGAGCCGAGCGCGAGCAGCACCGCGACGATCAGGCCCCACAGCATCATCGTGAACGGGTTGCGTAGCACCGCGCGCACCGAGGTGAGCGCGGCCGCGGTCGCGCCGATGTTGCGGTCGATCAACAGCGGGAACGCCACCACGCTGATCGTGAAGGCGACGAGTGCGAACAGGAAGCCCGACGCCGTTGCCGATCAGGATGACGCGATGGCCGGCCGGCGTCTCGAAGATCTGGCGGACGAACGCGTCGACCGAGTCCGGCGGCGGCGCGTAGCCGAATTCGGCGGTGTAGATCATCTGCGCCATCGCGATCCACAACCCGAACAACGCGAGCAGCACAAGGCCGAGCGCCAGGATGGAGCGGAATGAATCCGCCTGCAGCAGATCGAAGGCGTGGCTCCATTGCGTGTCGAGGCCGGCTTCGCGCCGGCGGCTCAGCTCGTAGAGGCCGATCGCCACGAACGGGCCGAGCAGCGCGAAGCCCGCCGCCATTGGATAGAACAGCGGCAAGAGGTTGGCGCCGAACGCCGCGTAGCCGATCACCAGGCCGGCGATCGGATAGATGATGGTGAGGAAGATGACGTGGGTCGGCATCGCCCAGAAGTCGTCGAAGCCCTTGGCGAGCGCATCCCACAGGTCGCGCGGCGAGATCGAGCGGACACGCGGAAGCTCATGCGCCGCATCGGCGCTGCCGATGGTTTCCTGATACGTCATGGCGGTCCTCCTGAACGTGGTTGTTCAAGCAGGGCACGACGTCAGCGTGGGCTTCCGCGCAGGGTTTGACGGGTCACGTCAAGCCGCGCGCCCCGCGTGACGTGGAGTATAGACCTGGCTGCGGGCGTAATGGGGCCGACATCAACGAGATGTGAGCGGCGCCTTGCTCTCGTTGCTGCGCTGCGCAAAGATCGGCGCGACGCGCCAAACGGAGGCCCGCATGACAACCGCCGCAGTCCTGGAGACCAAGACGCACCAATTCGACGTCGAGGATGTCGAATATCTCCGCCACGGCGGCAAGCCGCTCTTGGCGCGCGTGTACCGGCCGAAAGGCGAGGGGCCGTTCCCGGCGCTGGTCGAGTGTCACGGCGGCGCCTGGTGCCTGAGCGACCGTCAGACCGAGAAGCTGCGCCACGAGGCGATGGCGCGCGCCGGCATCGTGTCGATCGCGCTCGATTTCCGCTCCGGCCTCGAGGCGCCGTATCCGGCCTCGTTGCAGGACATCAATTACGCGGTGCGCTGGGCGAAGGCGAACGCGCGCATGCTCAAGACGCGGCCGGACCTGATCGGCCTTTCCGGCCAGTCGAGCGGCGGACACCTGGCGATGCTGGTTGCGATGCGGCCGAACGATCCGCGCTACGCGGCGATCCCGCTGCCCGCCGGCACGCCGCCGCAGGATGCGAACGTCCGCTGCGTCGCGATGTCGTGGCCGGTGATCAATCCGCTCAGCCGCTACCGCCACGCCAAGCGCGCGGCGGCCTCCGCCAATCCGCCGGAATGGCCGAAGGGCATCATCGGCCGGCAGGATTCGTACTGGCAGAGCGAAACCAATATGGCGGAAGGCAACCCGATGCTGGCGCTGGAGCGCGGCGAAAAGGTGCGGACGCCGCCGGCGATCTGGTTCCAGGGCCGCGGCGACCTGCTGCACGACTACAAGGATGCGGACTCGAGCTTCGCCGGCAACGAGCCGCAGCGCTTCGTGCACAACTACCGCAAGGCCGGCGGCGACATCGCGCTGGAATATATCGAGATGGAACGGCACGCCGGACACTCGCCGGACCTCACGCAGGTCGGCGACATGTTCGAGCGGATGGCAGCGTGGGTGCATGCCAAGATCCCAGTAAAGTAATGCCGCGATGCCCGGTCCGGAGGCCGAACCCAAGTTGCTGCGGGTCGGCGCGGCATTGCCCGATCCGCCCTTTGAGTTGATGACCGCAAACGGGCCGGAAGGCTTCGACATCGAGCTGATGCGGCTGATTGCACGGGCGATGGGCCGCACGTGGCAGCTCGTGCCCTACACCGGCAGCGACTTCAACGGCATCTTCGCAGGGCTCAACAGCGGCGCCTACGACTGCGTCGCGTCGGGCACCACGATCACGCCGCAACGGCAGGAGGCCGCCGACTTCTGCGCGCCCTACGTGCTGTCCGGGCAGTCGCTGACGGTCGACGTCACGCGCCATCCGGATGTGCATTCGATCGACGATTTGCGCGGGCTGACCATCGGCGTGCAACGAGGCAATACCAGTGAGCCGGTCGCCAATCGCCTGGTTGCGGAAGGCCGCGCCGCGCGGGTGCGGGTCTATCCTTACGACGCGATCAACACCGCGCTCGACGACCTGTCGAACGGCGGCTGCGACGCGGTCATGAAACTTGCGCCGGTGATGCATTGGCTGACGCGCGACCGGCCCAAGCTCAAGGTGGTTGAGACCGGAATCACGCGCGAACTGCTCGGGGTGTGCGTCCGGCGCGGCAATGCCGAACTGCGCGATGCGATCGACAACGCGCAGCAGGCGCTGCGCGACGACGGCACGCTCGAGCGGCTGGTCGAGCGCTGGCTCGGCCGCGGCGCGACCATCGCGCCGATCTGAGCGTGGAACCAGTGTCGCGAATTTGGGCGGTGCGATTGTCACGGTCGCAGCACAATCGGCCCATAGAGCAGGCCACGCAACGTCTCGAAGAGGGAACCCGCCATGGCCGATTTGCTGCTCTATCACGCCGCCCCGTCCCGCTCGGCCACCGTGCGCTGGATGCTCGAAGAGGTCGGCGAGCCCTACGACGTCCACCTGCTCAAGCTCGCCGAAGGCGAGCAGCAGAAGCCCGAGTATCTCGCGGTCAATCCGCAGGGCAAGGTGCCGGCGCTCAAGCACAAGGGCGTGGTGATCACCGAGGTGGCGGCGATCTGCGCCTATCTCGCCGACGAATTTCCGCAAGGCCGGGCTCAACGTTCCGGTCGGCGATCCGCGCCGCGGCGTCTATCTGCAATGGCTGTTCTTCGGGCCGAGTTGCATCGAGCCCGCGATCATCGACCGCGCGTTCCCGCGCAAGGAGCCGCCGCGCGCCGGCGCGGTCGGCTACCGCGACATCGACGCGCTCGCGGACATCGTGGCGCAGGCGGTGGCGAAGGGGCCCTACATCATGGGCGAGCAGTTCACCGCAGCCGACGTGGTGATCGGCTCGGCGGTGCGCTGGGGCACGATGTTCAAGCTCATCCCGGAGCGCGCCGCGTTCAAGCCTTACGCCGAGCGGCTGTCCGCGCGGCCGGCGCTGCAGCGCGCCGAGGCTAAGGACAAGGCGTTGGCGGCCTAGTGTGGCGGATTTGACGTTCCTATAAGCGGTCGCGGCGAGTTCCAGCCGGGACACTAGCGGGCGCGCCGTCCGGCCCGCTTGGCGCCAGGCTGGCCACAGGTCGGTCCAATCTCCGCCGCAAGCTTGGTCATAATCTGGCCCGAGGCTGGTGCGAATCAGACCAGCTACTCGGCGCGACCTGGGCCGGATTTCGGCCTCGCGGCGCCCGGAATTGGGGGGACATCATGCGGGAAATCCGTCGATCGGCGATCGCGTTTCTAGCGCTGTTCGCAATCTTGTGCCTGGCGCCGCGCGCAGAGGCCGCTTCCGGCCCGGAAATCGACGCCAGCGCGCGCGGGACGCTGGAGGATTTCTTCAATCAGATCCCGTCGGGGCGGGAACTGGCCAACAAGGCAACCGCTGTCCTGATCTTCCCGACCGTGGTCAAGGCCGGCATCGGGATCGGCGGCGAGTACGGCGAGGGCGTGCTGCATGTCCGCGGCCGGACCGCCGGCTATTTCAACATCATTTCGGCTTCGGTCGGGTTTCAGTTCGGAGCGCAGGCGCGTTCGGTGATCGTCATGTTCATGACCGACGCGGCGCTCGCCGGTTTCCAGCGCAGCGACGGTTGGAAGGTCGGCGTCGACGGCTCGATCGCCATCATCACGATCGGCGCCGGCGGGCAGATCGACACCAACAGCATCCGCAGCCCGGTCGTCGGTTTCATCTTCGACCAGAAGGGCCTGATGTATAACCTGACGCTCGAAGGCTCGAAGATCAGCCGCATTTCCCGGTAGCCGGAGCGGTTTCGCTTTTCGCGTTAGGGAATTGAAGGCCGGCGTGACTATGCCCTCGCCCCTTGGGGGGAGGGCAGCCGCAGCGGTGCAACAACGAGGAATGGGTCGGGGGGCCTCGCCTCAATCACCCCCTCACCCGATCTCGAGTGTGCAGAACCATCGGCGCAGCCGGGTTGCCACCCGGTTTTGTATCGTCGTGCAGGTTCCCGATTGGCGGCTGAGATCAAAGCGATCGGATTGGCCGCCGCCAACGCCTCGGAGCGCCGATGCAACAGGACGTGTCGCCGGCCGGTCAGGCTGCGCAGGGTGGAACATCGTTCCGGCTCGAAGAGGCGACGATCGACGAGCTGCACGCGGCGATCCGGGCCGGCGAGACCACCTGCGTCGCGGTCGTGCAGCACTACATCGGCGCGCGTGCGCGCCTACAACGGCGTCGCGAGCGTGCTCGTCACCGAGGACGGCGCGCCGGTCGCGCGAGGCGACGGGCACCGTGCGCGCCGGCGCGCCGCTGCGATTCCCGACGCGAGACCGTGAAGGCTTCGACCATCCTGCCCGATCTCGACAAGTACAAGGGCCCGCCGCTCGAATTCGGCCGCATGGAAGCGACCGCCTCCGATCCGTCGGTGCAGCAGCAGTACGGGATGATCGTCGGCATCCCGAACGCCGGGCAGGTGAACGCGCTCGGCACGCTCAACATCCGCGGCGAGCGCTCGGTCACCTGCCGCGGCGACTTCGACCGCCATCCGTCGCTCGGCCCGCTGCCGCCCGGCGCGCCGCCGGTCTGCGAATACTTCCGCCAGCTGCCCGACGCGCTCGAGCGCGCGGCCGAGCTCGACGCGACCTACGGGCGCAATCCCGACCTCGACGCGATGCCGATGTACGGCGTCGTGTTCTCGTTCAAGGACCCGTTCGACACCAAGGACATGCGCTCGACCGGCGGCGGCGACGCGCGCTACGACATCGACTTCCCGGCGCGCGATCACGTGCTCGTCGAGCAGCTGCGCAACAAGGGCGCGATCATCTTCGCCAAGGCGGTGAACACCGAATACAACGGCCGCGCCGGCGATCCCGGCGGCCGGCACAAGCCCGACAAGGTGCTGCCGTCGACGCTCGGCTATCAGCGCAGCACCTGGGGCGGCAATCCGTCGAACCCCTACGACACGACGCGCGCGGCCTCGCTCGGCTCGAGCTCGGGCTCGGCGCTGTCGGTCAGCGCCAACCTCGTGATGGCGAGCCTCGGCGAGGAGACGCGCGCGTCCTGCCGCGGCCCGTCCAACCACAACGCCGTCGCGCTGATCCTGCCGCACAAGGCGATGCTCGGCTTCGACGGCGGCGCGATCGGCGCCGACATCTACTGCGACCGCAGCGGCATCCACTGCCGCACGCATCGCCGACTGCGCCAAGGTGCTCGACGCGCTGAAGGACCCGGATCGAGGGCTACTACGATCCGCGCGATCCGTTCACGACGGTGCCGCGCTCGTCGGTGCTGAGCACGCCCTATGCGAGCCACGCGCGACGCCCGGCAGCGCCGGGCGCGCTGCAGGGCATGCGCATCGGCGTCATCCGCGAGTCGATGGTCTATCCGCCGGGCTCGAAGACCGAGGAGCCGATCGTCACGGCCGCCGCGCAGGAGATCAAGACGGTGCTCGGCGAGCGGCTCGGCGCGACGCTGGTGGAATCGTCCGATCCGCTGTGGCAGCGCGATCCCGACATCGAGCAGATGACAGACGGATTTCGCGCGCGCTCGCGCGGCTCGTGCCGGTGTTCATGCCCGACCTGCTGTTCCGGCTCGGACGCGACGGGCAGCCGGTGTTCAAGGAGTTCGCCGCCGCGATCGTGCCGACCGAGTTCATGCCCGGCAAGGTGTTCGGCACCGGCACGATGCAGCCGATCGACTATTGCGTCGCGCTGGCGGAGGGCCGCATCGCGCCGCCGACCAATCTCGATCTCGCCACCATCCAGCAGCAGGAGCTCGCGACGACGTTCCGCTTCCACATCTCGCAGTACCTGACGCGGCGCGCCGCGGACTGGAAGCGACAAGGGCTTCACCGAGACGCTGGCCGACTGGGCCGCGCTCAACGCGCGCTCGAAGTTCTGGGGCGACGACCAGCGCGCCGCGTTCAAGAACTGGGAGGAGGTCACCGACCCGCGCAATCCGCTCGGCGGCCGGCAGGGCGTCAACGAGCGCATCATGCTGCGCGAGCTGCTGCGCCGCGTCGACATGATGGTGATCCTGGAGAACCGCTCGATGCGCTCGTGCGCCTGCACACGCCGTGGCCGCCCGGCCAGATCGGCGGCGCCGCACCAGTACGACATCGCCGAGCAACCTCGCGCCGGAGTCGCTGAACGGCCCGAACGCCGGCCTGACCGAGGTGCTGATCCCGGCCGGCTACGTCACGACGGTCTACGATCCGGTGTTCGCGCTCAGCGCGGACAGGACGCGCTACGTGTCGACGGCGTCCGACACGCCGACCACGATCCCGGCGCCGGGCCTGCCGTTCTCGCTCGTGTTCCGCGCCGAGCCCGGCAAGGAGGACGTGCTGCTGAAGATCGCGTCGGCCTACGAGGCGGCCTCGCGGCGCCGCGTTCCGCCGCCGGCGTTCGGGCCGATTGATCTTTCGAAAGGCTGATGCGGTGGTTGTCACGCGGCGTTCATCGGAATCGCCGCCATTTCGACTCTAAAGCGCGGATACATTGGCACGGATGTCTAACCGCGTTTGCGTGACAGCGTTGACCTAGGATGAGCGGCGAGGTCTAGGCTTGTCCGAGATTGGAACGCAGGAGCGACCCATGAGCGCGGCAGTCATGACGAAGTCAAAGCCAGCGGGGGCCAAGTCGCCTGCAAGCCAGACGCCGGTGATCGCGACCGATACGCTTGAGCGCGTCAAGGTGCGCTCATCCGACAATCCCGCCGTGCGCTGGAACGCTTCGTTCGTGGTCTTCGGCGGACATGGCACGACGCAGTCGTCGACCATCGTGTACGAGATCGAGCCCGGCGGCGAACTCGGCTGGCACACCGATGCGACCGAAGAGACCCAGTACATCGTCGCCGGCAAGGGCGAATTCCAGACCGAAGACGGCGTGTTTCCGGTCGCCCCCGGCACCGTGTTTGCGATCCCGACGCCGGTGCGGCACAACCTCAAGAACACCGGCAGCGAGCCATTGCGGGCGGTCGCGTTCTTCGCGGCGGCGATGTTCACGCAGGAGTTCGACAACGAGATGCTGCCGCCCAAGACCCACATCCTCGGCACACCGAACCGCAACGGCTAGCGCGACGCGCGGCGCCAAGTTCATGTTGGCGGAAAGACGCCTTCCGACGCGATACACGCGTCGGCGCTGACTCGTAATTGTGTCAAGTGAAGTAGCTCACTATCAATCGAAGGCGAATGTCGTACGCTCCCACGAAGACAGATTGGCAATCCCATGTGATCGGAATTCACCTGTCGAAGGAGATTCCTGATGGCCAAGAGAGCGAAGTCCTCACGAGCGAAGTCCTCCAGAGCAAAATCTTCCCGCGCCAGATCGACCAGGGCAGGACAAGCCAGTCAGCCTGCGCGCAAGACCAGAGCGGGCCTACGTCGCCGCTGAAATACCGGCGCCGGACGTTCCGGACTACGTGGTGGTCGAGTTGCGCTACGAGGCGCCGGTCGCGTTCACCGCCTCGCGGTTCGCCGCGCCCGGCCGCCGCCGCGCCGCAGGCGGATTCGCTCAACAGCATGCTTGCCAGGTTCGATATCGCGGCGATGCGCTCGCAGTTCGGGCTGCCCGCGTCGGCGATCAGGTCGCGCGTCGAGGTCGCGGCCACGCTGCCGCCGGAGCCGGATCCCAAGAGATTCGCCAAGAAGGGCATGGATACGGAGTTCATCCAGAGCGGCTTCGTGCAGGTCGTGCCGAAGTCGAGCGCGCGACGCGAAGAAGATCGCGACGCGCGCTCAACAGACAGAAGTCCGTCTGGAAAGCGTATGTCGCGCCGCGTCCGGTGCCGGCGATGCCTGCCGGGTCGGCGGCCGGCAGCCGCAACTTCGAGCCGGCGCAGGGCTATCTCCATGACGCGCCGAACGGCATCGGCGCCATGGAGGTATGGGGTCTCGCCGGCGCCAAAGGCAAAGGCATCACGATCTGCGACATCGAAGGCAACTGGAATCGCACGCACGAAGATCTGCCGACGGGCATCCCGCTCCTCGGCGGCACGCGTGATCGCCGATCTCGGATGGCGCAACCACGGCACCGCGGTGCTCGGCGAGATGGTCTCGATCCCCGACGCGCAGGGGCTGCGTCGGCATCAGCCATCAGGCCAAGGCCGCCGTCCAGTCGGCCGTCATCAACGGCGTCTTCAACACCGCCGGAGCGATCACCAACGCGGCCAGCCAGCTTGACAGGCCGGCGACGTCATCCTGATCGAGCTGCAGGCCACCGGGCCGAACGGCAAATACGTCGCCATGCAGTTCTGGCCCGACATCTTCTCGGCCATCAAGGCGGCGGTCGACGAAAGGCATCACGGTCGTCGAGGCGGCCGGCAATGGCGACGAGAACTTTCGATCTCGCGGTCTTCAACGGCACCGGCCTGCAGAAGGACAGCGGCGCGATCGTCGTCGGCGCGGGCGTGCCGCCGACCAATCACGTCGACTTCGACGGCTTCGGCGCCGGGCTTCCCTCCTACGCGTCGCTCGGCGTTCCGCGCTCGCGCATCTTCTTTTCCAACTACGGCAAGATCGTCAACGTGCAGGGCTGGGGCTGGCACGTCACCACGCTCGGCTACGGCGACGCGCAGGGCGGCGCTTCGGAGAACACCTGGTACACGCTGCGCTTTTCCGGCACGTCGAGCGCCTCGCCGATCGTGACCGGCGCGGTCGCCTGTCTGCAGGGACGCGCCAAGGCGAAGAACGGCGCGCCTTTGACCCCGGCAAAGGTGAGGGATATATTGATGGCGACCGGCACGCCGCAGCAAGCAGGCCCCGGCGTACCGCTGACCCAGCACATCGGCCCCCAGCCCAACCTGGTCGAGGCGATGAAGAAAGTGTGAGAGCGGTTCCATGATGCCGGCAGTACCTGTTCCGCGGAGCGCCGGAATCAAGTTTCCGGTCGAGGTCAAGCTCAAGCCGCAATACCGCTACGACGCCGGCAAGCGCATGTTCGAGTCGGAGATCCGGCGAGCGATTCAGGCCGGACGGCGCTCTGCCGAAGAACACCCGCATCGTGTACAAGGTGCCGGCGCTCGCGGATGCCGATCCGGCGCAAGCTGTCGCCGTCCGAGCGCGACCTGCGGCGCTACATGCAGGTGATCTTGCCGGACGGCGTGTCGGCGGCCGACTATGTCGAGATCGTTCGCGCCTGGCCGAGCGTCGAGGAGGCATGGGTCGCGCCCGAGGTCAGCCTGCCGGGCGCGCGCTGACGAACTGAAAAATGACGCTCCAAAGCGATGGCCGTCGGCACCGCCCATGCGGCGGGCATCGATCCTTGCTGCGTTCAATTCGCGCAGTTGCTTGTGATTGGCAAGACCGATGCCCTTCCCTAAGTTGGCTTACTCGCCGACCGCGGGATTGGGGCCAATGCAGGAGCAACCTAGAAAGGGCATCATCCTGGCCGGCGGCTCGGGCACGCGGCTCGCGCCCCTCACCGACATCATCAGCAAGCAGTTACTACCGATTTACGACAAGCCGATGCTCTACTATCCGTTGTCGCTCCTGATGCTCGCAGGCATACGCGAGGTGCTGATTATCGGCGAAATGGAGGGCCTGCCGCTGCTCAAGCGTCTGCTTGGCGATGGCAGCAGAATTGGCATGCAGATCGGCTACGAGGTGCAAACCGCTCCGCGCGGCCTTGCCGACGCCTTCATTGTTGCGGCCGATTTCCTCGCAGGATCCTCATCCTGCCTCGTACTTGGCGACAATTTTCTTTATGGACACCAGCTCACGGCGATCTTGCGCACTGCCGCTGCGCGCGAAATGCCAACTGTCTTCGGAGTCTACGTTCGAAACCCGCAAGACTACGGGGTCCTCACGCTCGACGCCGCAGGCCGACCGACGTCCGTCGAGGAGAAGCCGCGCCAACCGCGGAGCAACATCGCCGTCCCGGGCGTTTACTTCTTCGACGCTCAAGCGCCGTCAATCGCGCGCGAGGTCACGCCGTCTCCGCGGGGCGAAATGGAAATCACCTCGATCATCGCTCGCTACATCGCCTTGCAGCGCCTCGAAGTCGAAATACTTGGCCGCGGCTTTGCGTGGTTCGATGCGGGTACGCATGACGCCTTGTTGGAAGCGAGCAATTTCGTGGAAACAATCGAGCGCCGTCAGGCGCAGAAGATCGGCTGCATTGAGGAGATCGCCTACAACCAGGGCTGGGTCTCTTCGCATCAACTTCGGTCACTCGCAGCGCGTTACGGCAAATCCGGCTACGGTGACTATCTGATGACGGTATTGGATCCCCCGGCGGGCCTGGATCCGAACGTGCCGGCACCGGGACCGTAGATGATCTGGCGTCAAATAATCGGATGCTCCGAAGCCGTGGCCGCCGCCCGAACGGTCCGGTCGATGTCGAGCAAGCCCGCCTGGCTTCGCACCTTCATCTCATCGCGACGCAAATGACGATACGCGCGCTGGTCACCGGCGGGTGCGGGTTCATTGGTTCGGCCCTGGTGCGTCATCTGATGCTCGATCGCAATGCGGCGGTGGCCAATCTTGATGCGTTGACCTATGCAGGAACGACAAGGTCGGTGGCGATCGTTGCCGACCGTGCGGACTACCGGTTTTTCCACGGCAACGTCTGCGACCGGCCATTGCTGCGGCGGATATTCGATGAATTTCGGCCGCGCTGGGTCTTCCACCTCGCGGCCGAATCGCACGTCGATCGCTCGATCGAGGACCCGCTGTTGTTTGTGCGAACAAACGTCGTCGGTACCGGAACGGTGCTGGATGCCGCGCTTGAATACTATCGTGGTCTGGGTACGGACCGCGACGAATTTCGCTTGCTGCACGTCTCCACCGACGAAGTCTTCGGCTCGCTCTCTGAAACCGGGACATTCAACGAGAGCAGCCCCTACGATCCGTCGTCACCCTATTCGGCAAGCAAGGCAGGCGCCGATCATCTCGCCCGCGCCTGGCAGCGAACCTTCGGACTCCCGGTCATCGTGACGAATTGCTCGAACATCTACGGACCTTTCCAATTTCCCGAAAAGCTCATTCCGCTGATGATCTTGCGAGCCTATCGAGGCGAAGAGCTGCCGGTCTACGGCGCCGGTCTGAACGTGCGAGATTGGCTTTATGTGGAAGACCATGCACGTTCGCTTGTCCGCGTTGCGGAAGCTGGCCAGCCGGGCCAGACCTATTGTGTCGCTGCGGGGATAGAACGGCGCAACATCGATGTGGTCCAAGCCATCTGCGACAACATCGATGATCGAGTAGGCCCGTTCGGCAACAAGCCCCGCCGTTCGTTGATCCGCTACGTCCCTGACCGTCCCGGTCACGATTTGCGATATGCAATAGACAGTAGCCGCATCACGCGCGAACTCGGATGGCGGCCGCTCCTCTCATTCGAGGAAGGGCTCGATCGCACCATTGGATGGTACCTCGACAATCGTGACTGGTGGCAGCCGTTCGTATAGCAGCGCCTGCATAGGGCGTGACGCTCTATCCGCCGAGACGCGGTGCACATTGTCCGCAAGGTCGCGATGGCCTAGGCTGATTTTTCGATCCGTGAGACCCGCACGGATTTCACAATGCCATCCTGGCTGCTTGCTGGTGTGAGCGTGGGATGGTTTCCAGTTCGGCGAAGAATTGCTGCATCCGCGTGCCCTGATAGTCGGCGAAACCGGCATAGAGCAGGGCAGGCCCGGTGGGCGGCGGGAAGGTGAGGAGGGCGTCCTTGAGTTTCGACGCGAATGGTCCGACGTCCGATCGCACGATGAAGGCGGGCGTCGGCAGACCGTCGATCCTGGCGATGATTTTCGTCCGCGCAGCGTTGTCCGTACGCGCGAGCCAGACGTCCTCGTAGACCATCGTGGCGTCGATCGAACCGTCGACCACGGCGTCGATCTGCCCTTGCCAGGCCGCGACTGGCCCGGCCTTGAAGAACGCATTGAGCGCCAGGCCCTCACTCGCGATCAGGATCGAGGGCGCAAAATAGCTGGTGGTGCAGTAGGTGTTGATGTAGCCGAGCCGCGCGCCGCGCAACTCCTGCCAGCGCGTCGCCGGGTTCGATGTCTTGACCACGAGCACGCTGTTCTGGGACGGCGTCCTGGTCCGGGGCGAAAGCGCGCTCGCAAGGCCGCGCCACGCGGGATCGCCGCGCAGGAAGAAGTAATTGGCGGACGGCAGGTAACTGAAGCTGGCGCCATGCCGGCGGAGCGCGTCGGTCAGCATGTCGAGATCGGCCGTGCTCGCGATGTCGCAGCGATTGGACCTGAAGAAGTCCGCCCAGCGGCGATCCTTCAGCGGGAAGGCGAGGTTGGTGTCGAACAGGCCTGGCACGCGGGCTCGATTTAGCGTGTCGGCCTCGCTGAGACTTTGAACAATGAGACCGGACATGCCTATCCCTTTCCGACACACTTCCTGCCCGCGGGACGTCGCGAATTCTCCGCGCGCCACATCGGGGCTGAACCTCGATCTTCGCCGATGGGAGTGGCGCAACCGTAAACCGGATTGCGACAAGTCAATCCAACGCCGGTGTTCGGCCCGGAAACTTGTTGGCTGGAAAGGCCGGTCGGGATCTCAGGCGCCGCGCAGCTTGCGCTGCACGCGTTCGTCGAAGCGGGCGACGCTGACGACGACACGCTGGTGGGTACCGCCGCCGATCCGCTCGCGTTCGTCGCGGGCCTCGACGCGGAACGAGATGGTGCGGCCCTCGACCCCGACCACCTCGGCGGTGGCGGTGACGCGCAGGCCGACCGGCGTCGCCGCGACGTGGCTGACGTCGAGATGGGTGCCGAGACTCTGGTGGCCTGGCGGCAGAAGATGCTCGACCGCGGCGAGCGCCGCAGCCTCGATCAGGTTGATCATTACCGGCGTCGCCAGCACCGCGATGCGGCCCGAGCCGACGAATGGCGCGGTCTGGTCCGGGGTGACGACAGTCTCGGCGGAGCCGGTGAGGCCTGGCGTGATGCGGGTGAGGTCAATCATCGCGGCAGTATAGAGCAGCGGTGCTCACCGCCGCGAGAGCAGCGCCGGCGCGATCTCGTCCATGCGCTCGAAGACGAGATCCGGCCGCTGTGCGCGCAGCGCGTCCGCCGCCGCATAGCCCCAGGTCACGGCCGCGCAGGCGATGCCGGCCGAGCGCGCGGCCTCGATGTCGCGTACTTCGTCGCCGATTGCGACGGCGCGGGCAGGCTCGACGCCAGCGCGGTTCAGCACGCGGCGGAATTTCGCCGGCTTGCCGAACAGCGCGGCGCCGCAGGCGAAGTCGTGGAATAGCGCCGCGTTCGCTTCGCCGAGCTGCGCCCGCGCATTGGCTTCGTGGTCTGAACTCACGAGCACAAGGCGTACGCCACCTTCCGCCAGCGCGCGCAGCATGACCTCGACGCCGGGGAAGAGCGGGATGTCAGCGAGATGCGCGGCCTTGAGCCGGCGCATGTGGCGCGCGATCGCCGGCAGCTTCCAGAGCGGCACGTCGAGCCGCCGCAGGATGTCGCGTGAGGACGAGTGGCGCAGCGCCTCGACGTCGTCGGCCGCGATCCGGCGGAAGCCGAACGTATCGGCGACGCCGTTCACGTGGCGCAGGAACCACAGGTAGCTGTCGGCAAGCGTGCCGTCGAGATCGAAGATGACGAGGGCAGGGGGCATTGGGTGCAGCTTGTAACCCGCAAGGAGCGCCAGCGGAATGCGGAGGGATCAACGGGCGGCCCGCACGGCGCCTGCGGCATGATGGCGCCGGGGCGTGCCGCGTCGCCGGGCCGTCTTGCCAGCGGGCCAGGCCCGGGATCATGCTGGTCACCGGACGTTGCTCATTCGGAGGTGTGCCATGCCCCCTCGTTGGCTGTCCGTTCCCTTGCTCGCATTATTTCTGTTCGCGTCCAGCGTTGTGCCCACGGCAGCGCAGGACTATCCCAGCAAGCCTGTCACCATCATCGTGCCGTTCACGCCCGCCGGCTCCACCGACCTGCTCGCGCGCATCGCGGCGCAGGCCTGGGAGCAGCGGCTCGGCAAGTCCTTCGTGGTCGAGAACCGGCCCGGCGCGGGCCAGCAGATCGGCGTCAACGCGGTCGCCAAGGCCGCGCCGGACGGCCACACGCTGCTGATGGCGACGAGCTCCGCCATGGCGGTCAATCCGACGCTCTACAAGAAGATCGCCTACGATCCGGTGAAGGACTTCCAGCCGATCGCGATGATGGCGCACCTGCCGTTCATCCTGCTGGTCAATCTCGACCTGCCGGTCAATTCGGTCGCCGACCTCGTCAAGTACGCCAAGGACAATCCCGGCAAGCTCAGCTTCGGCTCGGGCGGCGTCGGCGCCTCGCACCATCTCTACGGCGAGATGTTCAAGAGCCTGACCGGCGTGCAGATGACGCACGTGCCCTACCGCGGCACGGTGCCGGCGCTCAACGACCTGATCGCCGGCCACATTCCAGGTGCTGTTCTGCGATCCGCCGCCGGCGCTGCCGCAGATCGCGGCCGGCAAGGTGCGCGCGATCGGCGTCACCACGGCCAAGCGCATCCGCGGTCGCGCCGGACCTTCCGCCGATCGACGACACCGTGAAGGGCTTCGACACGCGCGCCCTGGCAGATGCTGATGGCGCCGGCCGGCACGCCGCGCCCGATCGTCGACCGGCTGCACCGCGAGATCGTGCGCTACATCGCGAGCGCCGAGGGCCAGAAGAAGCTGGTGACGAGATGGGCCTCATCCCCGGCGCGCCGACGTCGCCGGCCGAACTCGCGCGCTTCGTCGAGCGCGAGGTCGAGGACTGGGGCAAGCTGGTGAAGCTCGCCGGCGCCGCAGGTACGGTGGATTGAGGCAAGGCGAGATTCAGCGAAGCGAGCCACGAACTCGGTGCCCACCCTCCCCTGGAGGGGGAGGGTAAGGAGAGCCGGAGCGTGTGGTCGCTGTGGAGTTCGCCGTCAGTTCAGCTTCACGCCGGTCTGCTCGATGATCGTCTTGTAGCGCGCCGCTTCGCTGCGGATGCGCTCGACCAGCGCCGCCTGGCTGACCGGCGCGACCTCCATGCCGAGTTCGTTGAAGCGCTTGCGCAGCGCCTCGTCCTTCAGGATTTTCAGCACCTCGGCGTCGAGCCGCGCGATGATGTCGGCCGGCGTGCCGGCCGGAACGTAGAGCCCGATCGTCAGGCCGGCGTCGACGTTGAGGCCGCTGTCGGCCATGGTGGGCGCATTCCTTCAGGAACGAGGGCCGCTCGCGGCCGAGCACGCGCCAGCGACCTTGATCTTGCCCGCGTCGATCATCCCCTGCACCGAGCTTTGCGTCGTCACGCCGAGCGCGGTGTCGCCGGCGGCGAGACCGTTCGCCATCGCGGCGCCGCCGCGATAGGGCACGTGCAGCAGCTTGATGCCGGCCTCCAGCGCCGAGCCATTCGACCGCGAGCTGGTTGATGGTGCCGACGCCCGGCGAACCGAAGGCGAGCTTGCCGGGTTCGGCCTTGGCCTTGGCGATCAGGTCCTTCACCGAGTTGAGCCCGCTGCCCGGATGCGTGAGCAGCAGCAGCGGCGAGTTGGCGAAGCGGGTGACCGGGATCAGGTCCTTGTACGGGTCGTAGGTGGTCGCCGGCATCAGCGAGGGCACGGTGATGAAGTCGCCGGTGGTCATCAGGATCGTGTAGCCGTCCGGCGCCGACTTGGTCACGGCGTCCACGCCGAGCGTGCCGCTGGCGCCGGCGCGGTTCTCGATCACCACCGGCTGGCCGAGCGCCTCGGAGAGCTTCTGGCTGACGAGGCGCGCGCCGATATCGGCAATGCCGCCGGGCGGGAAGGGGACGACGACGCGGATGTTGCGGCTGGGCCAGGTCTGGGCGTAGGGCCTGCGCGGGCGCGGCGGGCACGGCGAGCAATGAGCCAACCGCGAGCATTCCGGACAGGAGGCTGATGGCAAACCGCATGGACGAGCTCCCCTTTTGCTGACCGGCCGACGAATGGTCCTGCAAAGCGGGGGCGGAGGCAAGGCGTCAAAGTGCGGCGGCAGAGGGCTTGTAACTCGCATGAAGCGAAGCGGAATGCGGGGCCCGCTCCGTTTGGGAGAACGAGCCCGGATTTCGCTTCGCTGATCCGGGCTACGAGTTGCGATCATCGTGATCGTGCCCTCGCCCCTCGGGGGAGAGGGCGGCCGCAGCGGTTCAACACAAAAGATTGGATGAGGGGGCTGGTTTCGCGCCCCTCACCCAACCGAGCATGTTGAAGATTTCGGTGCAGCCCTCTCCCGACGCAAGTCGGGCCTGCCCGACTTGCGCATCAACGAGCGCATCCGGGCAAGCCCCGGATGCGTGGGAGAGGGCGTAGCAACAGCGGCCCATCGCGCTACGGCCGACTGGCGATCTTCGCGTTCTCGTCGGCGCGGAACATGCCCGACGTCGCGCCGCCGAGCGAGCCGTTCTTCAGCCAGTCGAGCGATGCCGCGTGCAGCACGCGGCGCTGCTTCTCCCAGTTGATGAAGTGGGTCCCGCACGCGATCGCCCAGGAACACCTTCTGCTGCGAGCCGAGATCGTCGAGCAGCTCGAGATTGGACTGCGTGAGATCGTCCTGCTCGCCGGCCATGATCAGCGTCGGGAACGTGATCTTCTTCGCGCCGTTGGCGTTCCAGCCCCAGTAGGTGCGCGTCGGCGCGCGCAGGCCGCCCGGGCCCCAGGTCGCGCCCACCGGATCGGCGAGCTTGTTGAGCGACCAGATCATCTCCGGCATTCCCGGCTCGACCATGCCTTCGCATTTCACCGTCCCCAGCCAGCGCTTGTCGACGCCGACGGCGCGGGTCTGGAACAGCATGGGCGCGCCCGCCTTCGGCAGCGCCGGCGCCGCATCCGGATTCTTGCGGCTGTAGTTCGACGACGCCCAGATCACGTAGCGGTCGACCTTCTCGGGATAGCGCGTCGCGAAGGTGCCGGTGCGGATGCCGCCGCCGGACCAGCCGACCAGCGACACCTTGTCGACGCCGCGCAGCCGGCGGATGAAGTCGACGACCGCGTTGATGTCGGCGGTCTCGCTGTCGCTGTTGACGAGCTCGTGCGGGTATTTCGGCGCGCAGGGCGCGGCGCAGCGTCGTCCCCACCAGCGGCTTCTGGTGGGCCGCGATCAGGTTGCAGGGGTCGTCCATCATCGGCCGGCCCGACCGCCCGTAGCCGGTCATGTCCATCGCGAAGACGTCGAAGCCTTCGCGGGCGAGGCGCTCCATCCACGAATAGTCGCGATAGGGCACGTCGAAGGCGAGCGTGGCGGGCGAGAAGCCGCCGTGGACCATGAGCACCACCTTGCGCTCGAACGGCTTGCCCGAGCCCTGCTCGAGCAGGTCGGCCGCGATCTTCTCGCGCACGAACAGATCGATCTTCTGTCCGGCGATGGCCGGCACCGTCGAGGTGTGATCGATCAGCCGGTCGATGGTGACGAGGGAGGAGGTTTGCGCGGCGGCGGCGGTTGCGCCGAGGCAGGTGGCGGCAAGGCCGATGAGTGTGGCGAGCGCAGTGGTGGTGGGTTTGTTCATGGCGTCCTCCAGTGTTGTTGCGTTGGAGGATAGAGGTGCGCAGCGGCGGGGGGAAGGGCGTGAGCGGTAGGCGCAATAAGCGCAGCGCATGCCGCCGTTGTTGCTCGGCGGACTTGGCGGAGTATGCTCCATCAATTGCTTATTGGGAGGCGACTATGGGAAAGCCAGAAGAGCCTTACATTCGAATTGTCGTAGAGACTTACATTGAGAGCGGTTCAGGACTCCACGGAGATATCCACGTGCGTCCAATTGCGGGTCAGCGGGTATCGCCGAATTCTCCGCGTTCGCTTTCCAAGATCACTACGCCGTGCGCATCCGATAGGCACGCATTTTCTGGTCTACGCGAAACTCACCGACAGAGAAGGCAGAGGAGAGTTCGTTCACACGAACCACGCTTGGGATGTCGAAGTGATTGGCAAGCCTGAGGAGTAGATCGGCGCGTAGGCGTAGCAGGAGAAGCCAAGAGTGCAACAAGCGAATGTCCCGTGCGCTCAGATTTCGAAAAGGCCGGTTTCTTGAATCTCACGCAAAGAATTCTTCGGCCGTCTTATTATGTTTCAATAGATTTGCTTCCGGAGTGCAAAGAACCAGGTTCGCATAGTCATTGGTACCTCCCCGGGAAATCGGCACCTTGTGATCGACGTGCGCTGTTGTGATATCCAAAATCGCATTTGTGTAGAAGCAGCGCCCCTTCTGACTCTCGAAGAGTGCTCGCCGAATCGAAGAGCTGAATGTGATGCTTCCCCCTCGCATGCGGCGGCGTTCTGACTTTTCCCTTTCCTTGTCCGGATTTTCAGCGGACCACCGTCGAACTCTTGCACGTTCGCAAGCTTTGCACGAGGGCTTACGCCCACGCGATGTCATTGTAAATTCGTCCAGCGGCAGCGTTTGGCCGCATTTTGTGCAGGTTTTCATTGGACACTCTCGAAGCGGGAGTGACCCTCCAGGAAGTGTGGCCCCGGATTTTCGCCGCGCTCAATCCGGGCTACGCTCGCTGACTCTCACGATATCGATCGCGCCTAGCGGCGCAATGCGCTACGCTTATTGCGCCCTACGAGCTACGAGCTAACTTAGGACGTAGACTTCAGCATTTGGGCCGGCATCCCATAAAGGACCCAAGATGTTTTCAGCCGACGATCGGGCATTTGCGATCAGGTCGTCGTAAGTCATGATCTTGATCTTCGGCATTGAGTTCTGAAGTGCTACGAGCTTGCGACGGGCATCATCGTTGAGTAAAGAACTTCTTCCAATAACAATCAAACAAGAAGGATTTGAAGATATCCCCTCCAACCCGAGCTCATATTGGACGGTCTTTAGATTATCTTCAATGTATCGGCGCCAATCGACGATTTGATCGAGCGCGTGGGTAAGCTCTTCGCGCTGCTGTCCATCAGCACGGAAGAGGGAGCGCAATGGACTCTCGAGCTCCACAAGAAGGTATTCGCCCGAAGGCTCTCGAAAAACAAAATCAGTGTCGCGCTTGCCCAAAGGGAGCTTAGACCAGACTCGGGTAGTGTGTCGGGCACAAGAGTTGAGGATGCGACCTGATATACTGATGCAGTGGTTCTTCGTTTCCATTCAAGAGGACTTCGCATCCAGAAATGACTTGCCCCATTTTCTTGCGCGCCTCGGACATCGGATCCAGCGCCTTAAATTGGCTGTCACGCAAGTTGCGTTGGAGAACGGCAGCCAACAAGTCATTCTCCGCCCAAAGGGCGGCGGTTTCGGGGTTCCAACTCGCTATCGGGTACCGTGGATAGACTTCCAAAGCCTCCCAACCAGCCGGTATTCGAAACCGATTTCATCAAAAATCGCCGACGAGGTTTGGTTGGCTCGTTATCAGTTTCAAAGTCGATAAAAATGTCGAATTCATTTCGGATTGAACTTGTTGGTAGTGGTCGAAGAATATTTGGAACGGAATCGGATTGTTTCGCAGGAAGTTGCGTCACCGCAAAAATGCGCTGTTTGGCAAAAGGTTTTTGCTCCCCCGTTTCAGGTGATCCAACGGAAAGTGTCAAAGTTGGAGTATCAGGACCCGGATCGTAGTGCGTTGGGTCTGCAACGCAGTGAAGAAAATTCTCGGAAATAAGGGGAGTTGCGGCTGGTAAAGATAGCTCGATCGGCGTGCCGTCTTCCCTCGAAATTTCCACTGGGATTCCGGAAGAACGGTCCAATCCTGGTTCTCTTGACGGTCGTATCTAACAATGATGCCCTCGGGAAATATGAAAGCAATAGGACGGCAAGCTGAAGTCATATGTATCGGCGCAATATCGCGAAGATGCTTCAATTTTCCGTCCAACAAACTCTTCACAGCAATTAAATATGCCTTCAGCGTCTGCCCTACACGTGTCCGATATTCAGTATCGTGGTCAGACGACGAGGGCGGCGCGTCCTCATTAGCCGAAATGTATATTGGCTGCCCTGGCCTGATCGCCATCAGCCCATATTTTAATTCATTGGTATTTGGAGACACGATGGGCTTCTGCCTATTCCGCCGCTTCCGTCCGCCGCTTCCGCCCGTCCGCGCGCCGCGCCAGCACCGGCTTGAGGAACTGCGCCGGTGTAGCTGCGCTTCGCCTTGACGACGTCCTCGGGCGTGCCCGCGGCGACGATCTCGCCGCCGCCGTCGCCGCCTTCGGGGCCGAGGTCGATGATCCAGTCGGCGGTCTTGATCACTTCGAGATTGTGCTCGATCACGACCACGGTGTTGCCGGTGCTCGACCAGCTCGTGCAGCACCTCGAGCAGCTTCGCCACGTCGTGGAAGTGCAGGCCGGTGGTGGGCTCGTCGAGAATGTAGAACGTGCGGCCGGTGGCGCGCTTCGACAGCTCCTTGGCGAGCTTGACGCGCTGCGCCTCGCCGCCCGACAGCGTGGTGGCCTGCTGGCCGACATGGATGTAGTCGAGGCCGACGCGGTGCAGCAGCTCCAGCACGTTGCGCACGCGCGGCACCGCCTTGAAGAAGTCGAGCGCCTCCTCGACCGTCATGTCGAGCACGTCGGCGATGGTCTTGCTCTTGAACGTGACGTCGAGCGTCTCGCGGTTGTAGCGCTTGCCCTTGCAGACGTCGCAGGTGACGTAGACGTCCGGCAGAAAGTGCATCTCGATCTTGATGACGCCGTCGCCCTGGCAGGCCTCGCAGCGCCCGCCCTTGACGTTGAAGCGAGAAGCGGCCGGGCTCGTAGCCGCGCGCCTTGGCCTCGGGCAGGCCGGCGAACCATTCGCGGATCGGCGTGAACGCGCCGGTATAGGTCGCGGGGTTGCTGCGCGGCGTGCGGCCGATCGGCGACTGGTCGATGTCGATCACCTTGTCGAGGTGCTCGAGCCCTTCGATGCGGTCGTGCGGGGCAGGGGCCTCGCTCGCGCCGTTGAGCTTGCGCGCGATCGCCTTGTAGAGCGTGTCGACCAGCAGGGTCGACTTGCCGCCGCCCGAGACGCCGGTGACGCAGGTGAACAGGCCGAGCGGGATCTCGGCGGTGACGTTCTTGAGGTTGTTGCCGCGGGCGTTGATGACCTTGAGCGCGCGGCGGGGTTCGGCGGCCGGCGCTCCGGCATCGGCACCATCAGTCTCGCCGGAGAGATATTTGCCGGTCAGCGATGCGGCGCCTGGCGATGATGTCGTCGAGCGTGCCCTGCGCGACGATGTGGCCGCCGTGGATGCCGGCGCCGGGCCCGATGTCGAGCACGTGGTCGGCGGTGCGGATGGCGTCCTCGTCGTGCTCGACCACGATCACGGTGTTGCCGAGGTCGCGCAGCCGCTTCAGCGTTTCGAGCAGCCGCGCGTTGTCGCGCTGGTGCAGCCCGATCGACGGCTCGTCGAGCACGTAGAGCACGCCGGTGAGGCCGGAGCCGATCTGCGAGGCCAGCCGGATGCGCTGGCTCTCGCCGCCCGACAGCGTGCCGGACGCGCGCGCGAGCGTGAGATATTCGAGCCCGACGTCGACCAGGAATTTCAGCCGCTCGCGGATCTCCTTGAGCACCCGCACCGGCGATCTCGTTCTGCTTCGGGGTGAGCCGCTCCGGCAGCTCGGTGAACCACTCGCCGGCGCGCTTTGACCGACATCTCGGCGACCTCGCCGATGTGCCGCCCGCCGATCTTCACGCACAGCGCCTCGGGCTTGAGCCGGTAGCCGTTGCAGGCGGCGCACGGGATGTCGGTGAAGTATTTCGCCATCTCCTCGCGCGCCCAGTCGCTCTCGGTCTCCTTCCAGCGCCGCTCCAGGTTGGTGACGACGCCTTCGAACGGCTTGGTGGTCTGATAGGAGCGCATGCCGTCGTCGTAGGTGAACTTGATGGCGTCCTCGCCGGAGCCGTAGAGGATCGCGTCCTGCGTCTTCTTCGGCAGGTCCTTCCACTTGGTGTCGAGCGTGAACTTGTAGTGCTTGCCGAGCGCCTGCAGCGTCTGGATGTAGTAGGGCGACGACGATTTCGCCCACGGCGCGATCGCGCCGCCGCGCAAGGTGCTTGTCCTTGTCGGGGATGACGAGATCGGCGTCGATGTGCTGCTCGACGCCGAGCCCGCCGCAGGCCGGGCAGGCGCCGAACGGGTTGTTGAACGAGAACAGCCGCGGCTCGATCTCCGGAATGGTGAAGCCGGACACCGGGCAGGCGAATTTCTCGGAGAAGATCGAGGCGCTCGGCCCGCTCTGGTCGTGGATCTTGGCCGCTTCTTTCCGGGCGCCTCCCCCTGCGGAGCGGCGCCGGGCGCGTCGGCGAATTCGACGACCGCCAGGCCGTCGGCGAGCTTCAGCGCGGTCTCGAGCGAGTTCCGCCAGCCGCGTCGCGATGTCGGGCCGCACCACGATGCGGTCGACCACCACGTCGATGTCGTGGTTGAACTTCTTGTCGAGCGCGGGCGCCTCGGCGATCTCGTAGAACGTGCCGTCGATCTTCACCCGCTGAAAGCCCTTCTTCATGTAGTCGGCGAGCTCCTTGCGGTACTCGCCCTTGCGCCCGCGCACCACGGGCGCCAGCAGATAGAGCCGCGTGCCCTCGGGCAGCGCCATCACCCGGTCGACCATCTGCGAGACGGTCTGGCTTTCGATCGGCAGCCCGGTCGCGGGCGAATAGGGCACGCCGACGCGCGCCCACAGGAGCCGCATGTAGTCGTAGATTTCGGTGACGGTGCCGACGGTCGAGCGCGGGTTGCTCGAGGTGGTCTTCTGCTCGATCGAGATCGCGGGCGAGAGGCCGTCGATCTGGTCGACGTCCGGCTTCTGCATCATCTCCAGGAACTGACGCGCATAGGCGGAGAGCGACTCGACGTAGCGGCGCTGGCCCTCGGCATAGATGGTGTCGAAGGCGAGCGACGACTTGCCGGAGCCCGACAGGCCGGTGAACACCACCAGCTGGTCGCGCGGAATCTCGACGTCGATGTTCTTGAGATTGTGCTCGCGCGCGCCGCGGATCGCGATCACGCGCCGCCGTCGCGTTGCGGACGGCGCGGGCGGCTCTTGTCGAACAGGTCGTTCATTGGACCGGTATTCTTCCGACTGGGATGGCGGCAGGGCGGCAAGGGGCGGCAAGTCTAGACGTGCAGACTGGAACGTAGTGAGAACGGAGCGGCTTCGCTAGTGTAGGAAGCCGCAGGGCCGATGTCCCGCACCTGGGCACCTGTGGACAACCCGCGCCGTCGGTTAAGCTGGGGCCGCAGATCGCCGGGAGAGCGATCGGAGTTGGGAGAAATGCCATGTTCCAGTCGATGTTTCGCGGCGCGCTTGCAGCCGGGATCGTAGCCTTGCTGCCGGTCCTGATCGTGTCGGCATCCGCCGCCGAATATGCGGTCGCGAGTCGCATGAAGGTGCAGTATGTCGAGCATGACGGCGTCAAGCTGACCGGCGACCTCTACGCGCCGAAGGGCCGCGACAAGGCACCGGTGATCGTCGCCATCCACGGCGGCGGCTGGCAGGCGGGCTCGCCGGCAACCTACCAGCATTGGGGCCCGTATCTGGCCAAGAACGGCTACGCGGTGTTCGCGATCGGCTACCGGCTGTCGAAGCCGGGCGCCAAGAGCTACCCGCAGGCGGTCTACGACGTGAAGGCCGCCATCCAGTACGTCCGCGCCAATGCCGCCGAACTCAATGTCGATCCGGCCCGCATCGGCCTGATGGGCGATTTCAGCCGGCGCGCACCTTGCGGCCTTGGTTGCGCTAGCCGCCGACGAGCCGCAGTTCTCGTCCGAGTATCGCAACGATCCGCACGCCGCGACGCCCGCCAACGTCAAGGCGGTGGTCGGCTTCTACGGCGTCTACGACATGCACGCGCAGTGGCATCACGATCAGCTTGCGCGGCCGCGCGATCAGATCACCGAAAAGTTCCTCGGCCAGTCGCCGATGCAGAGCCGCCGGGTCTATTTCGACAGTTCGCCGACGAGCTACGCCACCGTCGACAAGCGCGAGAAGCTCGGCACACGCTTCCAGTTGATCTACGGGACCGAAGACGACATCGTCGATCCTGCGACCCAGTCGAAGGTCTTTCTGAACAATCTCAAGCAAGCCGGGTTCTTCGCACGTCAGACCGTCATCCCGGGCGCCGGGCACTTCTTCACCGCCTGGCCGGTCGAGCCCGGCAGCTATGGCGCGCAGGCGGGACCGCAGGTGCTGATGTTCCTGGAAGCGGGACTATAGGGGTTCGGTTGAGGAAAGTGCGCCGTCGTCACGCGACGGCGGCGTCGCCCTGCCGGATGGTCTGCCTGACCTCGAAACCCTCGAACTGCGGGTGATCGAGGTAGAGCGGCTTGTTCTGGCCGGCGTCGCGATGCGCCATGCGGAAGTGCTCCGACTTGGTCCAGGCCTCGAACGCCGCCTTGCTCTGCCAGACCGTGTGCGACGAGAACAGCGTGTAGTCGTCGTGCTCCGGCCCTTTGAGCAGATGGAACTCGACGAAACCCGGAACCTTGTGAAGTTGGGTGTCGCGGCTCGCCCAGACGTGCTCGAAGGCGTCCTCGGATCCCTTCTTCACGCGGAAGCGGTTCATGGCGATGTACATTGTCGGTTTCTCCACTAGTCGTTCGATGCTCTGGGCCTGATCGTGCTCGCGTTGCTCCGCCACCGCCGCGCACCGGCAGCGAAGCTAACTCTCGGCTCCGGACTTTGGAATGGCAGGATCGTACTGCCAGCCCACGCTCACAGGCGCGCCGAGTAGCTGGCGATCAGCCGGTCATCTCGTATCTGCATTCGAGTATTACTCCAGGTAATCAGTAATATCTTCCAAGTCAATTCGGTGTCTTGATGGAGTTTATAACAACTCTAGGAAGCTATAACTCCTTATAATCGTTCAAAAGTAAGTAAAACTTGCAAACCGTCGCGGGTTCGGTAAGAAATCCCCAAGATGATTTCGCGCGGCAACGACAATAATCAACAATCGACCGCCGGTTCGCCGGCTCTGCCGCCCGGACCGCGCCGGATTGTGGTTGCCGAAAATCACATCGACAGCCGCGAACTCTTCACCGGCACCCGCGAGATCATCATCGCGCATGGCGAGGAGACCTACCGGCTTCGCCTGACGGCGCAGAACAAGCTCATCCTGACGAAGTGAGAAGCCCGTAATGCCGGCGCGTCGCCCATCGTTCGTCCCGCGCAGCGTCACAATGGCCGCGTTGCTCGTATTCGCTGCTGCACCGGCGATAGCGGATTCCGTGACCGTGCGCGATGCCTCCGGCCGCGACGTTACCGTCACCGACACGAGACGTATCGTCTCGGTCGGCGGCGCGGTGACGGAGATCCTCTATGCGCTTGGCCTCGAGCAGCGCGTGATTGCGGTCGACAGCACCAGCCTCTACCCGCCCAGCGCGCTCGCCGAGAAGCCGAGCGTCGGCTACATGCGGCAACTGTCCACCGAAGGCGTGCTCGGCCTCGGGCCTTCGCTGCTGCTCGCCAGCGACGGATCGGGCCCGAAGGAGACGATCGCCGTGCTCGAAGCGGCGCGTGTGCCATTCGTGCGCGTGCCAGACGTGTTCACCGGCGACGGCATCGTCGACAAGATCCGGCTGATCGCCAAGGCGACCGGCACGGTCGAGCGCGGCGAATGCCTCGTGAAACGCGTGCAGGACGACCTCGACGCGATGGCCAGCCTGCGCCGGCGCATCGAGCAGCCGCGCAAGGTGATGTTCCTCATGTCGTTCCTGAACGGAAGGCCGATGGTTGCCGGACGCGCGACCGCGGCCGACGGCATCATCCGGCTCGCCGGCGGCCGTAATGCCGTCGACCAGTACGACGGCTACAAGCTGATCAACGACGAGTTCGGTGATCGCCGCGCAGCCGGACGCCGTTCTGGCCATGGAGCGCGCCGCCTTCCGGCTCGACGCCAATGCGGTCTTCGCGCACGCGGCCTTCGCCACGACGCCCGCCGCCGCCCACAAGTCTTTCGTCTCGATGGAGGGGCTCTATCTGCTCGGTTTCGGACCGCGCTCGGCGCGGGCGGCGCGCGACCTCGCCGTGGCGCTCTATCCGGCGCTGACCGGTCAGCCGATGCCGTCGGAGCAAGCCCCACTGGCGGACGCCTGCCGGCAATGAGCGAGGCGAGGGCACCTGCGATCGCGGGGCGCGTCCGCCGGTCATTCTCGCTTCGATCGACTCCGCGCAAAGTGCTCGTGCTGTTTGCTCTGGTGGCGGCGCTGGCGGTTGCCGCACTCGTTGCCGTGACCATCGGAGCGGCCGGCATCCCGCTGCGCCGGGTCGCGGCGGCGTTCGGCCTGGTCGAAGGCGACGCCGCGCTGATCCAGCGCGACTGGCTGGTGCTCTGGTCGATCCGGCTGCCGCGGATCGCCTTCGCCATCATCATCGGGGCGCTGCTGGCCGTCGCCGGCGCGATCATGCAGGGCCTGTTCCGCAATCCGCTGGCCGACCCGGCGCTGGTCGGCGTCTCCAGCGGAGCGGCGCTGTCGACTGCCGCGATCATCGTGCTCGGCGACCGCTACCTGACATCGCTGGGCATCAACCTGACGGTCGAATTGATGCCGGCGGCGGCCTTCGTCGGCGCACTCGCGGCCACGATGCTGCTCTATCGCATCGCCACGCGCGAAGGCCGCACCTCGATTGCGATGTTCCTGCTGGCCGGGCTGGCGATCGCGGCGCTCGCCAATGCCGGACTCGGCCTCCTGATATTCCTCGCCGACGACCGGCAGTTGCGCGACATCAATTTCTGGATGTTGGGCTCGCTGAGCGGCGCCACCTGGGCCAAGGCCGGAGCGATCGCGCCATTCCTCTTGGGCGCGCTGCTGGCGGTACCGTTCATCGGGCGCGGCCTCGATGTGCTGGTGCTGGGCGAGACCGAGGCGTTCTACAGCGGCATCCCGGTCGAGCGGCTCAAGCGCATCTGCATCGTGCTGGTCGCCGCCGCGACCGGGGCCGCGGTCTCGGTCTCGGGCGTGATCGGCTTCATCGGCATCGTGGTGCCGCACCTGTTGCGGCTGCTGATCGGGCCGGGCCACCGGTTACTGCTGCCGGCGGCGATGCTGTTCGGCGCGACGCTGCTACTGATCGCCGACACGTTCGCGCGCACGCTCGCGGCGCCGGCCGAGCTTCCCATCGGCATCGTCACCGCGGCGATCGGCGCACCGTTCTTTCTCTATCTTCTGCTCAAGCAGCGCTTCCTGCTTGGCCCATGACAGCTCAGTCCACGACGAGCGTGATCGAAACCCGTTCGCTGTCGGTCCACATCGGAGCCGCCCGCCTGCTCGACGACATTTCGCTGTCAATTGCGCCAGGCGAGGTAGTTGCATTGGTCGGGCCCAACGGGGCCGGCAAATCGACACTGCTGCGGGCGGTCGCGGGCGAGCTTGCCGTGCGAACCGGGCGCGTGCTGCTGAAAGGCCGCGAACTCACCGCTTATGGACCGCAGGCGCTGGCGCAGCACCGCGCCGTGCTCTCCCAGAGCGTCGGCGTCACCTTTCCGTTCACGGTCGCGGAGATCGTGCGCATGGGGGCGGGCGACGCACGCGGCCCGCGGATCGAACAAATGATCGAGGCCGCGCTTGCCGAAGTCGATGTTGCCGAGTTCCGCGAGCGAACGATCACCACATTGTCCGGCGGCGAGCAGCAGCGCGTCCATCTGGCGCGGGTGCTGGTGCAGCTTGCCTGCGGGGAGGTGGCGCACGGGCCGGGCGCGCTGCTGCTCGACGAGCCGACCGCGAGCCTCGACCTGCGGCATCAGCTCGTCGTGCTAGGGGCCGCGAAGCGGCGCGCCGAGGCTGGCACCGCGGTGCTCGCGATTTTGCACGATCTCAATCTCGCGGCGCTGTTCGGCCGACGGATCGTGGTGCTCCATGCTGGCCGCATCGACTGCGACGGCCCGGCGCAGACGAGCATCGGCAACGACGTGCTCGCGCGTGTGTTCGGCGTCGATGGCGCGGCAGGCGTCATTCCGGGGATGGCACGCCGTTCGTACTGCCACACGCCGCGCGTACGGTGCCGCGCGCGGCCCGTTGACGGGTCGGTGTCGCGCTCGCGTGGCTGCCGAAAACGATGGATGATGGAGCACGGATTCTGGCGATTCCGCAGGGGCCGTTCACGCGGAGGAACGCGACATGGCCGGCGTCATCGCTTTCGTGCTCGGCAACTTCACCCTGACGTTCTTCGTGCTGGGATTGATCGCGTCCGCGATCGCGCTGGCTTCCAAGCCGCAATGGACCTTCGCGGTCGTGGTCGAGGCGCTGTTCTCGTACTTCCTGTTGTTCTCGATCGGCATCTCGTACTTCTACAATTTCGTGTTTCACGTTTTCTTCGGCGAGATTGCCGCCAAATTCATCGGCTGGGCCGACAGCCCGTTCCAGCTCGAGGTCGGGTTCGCGAGCCTGGGATTTGCGGTAATCGGCCTGCTCGCCTTCAAGGGCAGCCGCGACATTCGGATCGCCGCGATCGTCGGGCCGGCCTGTTTTCTGTGGGGCGCCGCCGCCGGGCACATCTACCAGATGATCGCCAAAGGAAATTTCGCGCCCGGGAACGCCGGGATCATGCTCTACAGCGATATCTTCCTTCCGATCGTCGGATTGTTATTTCTATGGCTGCAGCGCCCTGGCGCGTCTGGATCGCCGCCCTAATCGTTTGCGTTGCGGCGCTGGGCATGCTAAGAACAAAGAGCGAACATTGACGAAGCTGTGCGCCCCGGGGCGAGCGCTGTGGAAAAGCAAGGCAAGGCTCGGCGCACCGGGCGACTTGCCGGCGGCAATGGGCTTAGGGTGCGGCAGACGGAATTGATCGGCAAATGCCGAGACGAAGGCGGCAGGCCTCGCGGCCGGCAGGCCAGGAACAGGAGAACAGCATGGCGGGCAGCGTGAACAAGGTCATCCTGATCGGCAATCTCGGCAAGGATCCGGAAATCCGGCGCACCCAGGACGGCCGTCCGATCGCCAATCTCAGCGTCGCCACCTCCGACAACTGGCGCGACAAGGCCACCGGCGAGCGCAAGGAAAAGACCGAGTGGCACCGCGTGGTGATTTTCAGCGAAGGGCTGTGCCGGGTGGCCGAGCAGTATCTCAAGAAGGGCTCGAAGGTGTATCTCGAAGGCAGCCTGCAGACCCGTAAGTGACACCGACAAGGACGGTGTCGAGAAATACTCGACCGAGGTCGTGCTGCAGAACTTCAACTCGACACTGGTGATGCTTGATCGCGCCGGCGGCGGCGGTGGCGGCGATTTGGGTTCCGACGACAGCGGCGACTTCGGCGCGTCCGGTCCCGCGACCCGCGAGCGCAAGCCGGCGATGGCCGGGGCTGGCCGTCGCGGCGACATGGACGACGAGATCCCGTTTTGACGGGCGCTCGATCGATGAGGTAGCGCGGAGCGCAGCGGAATTCCGCAACCGCAGAAAGAGAAACGAGCGATGAGGATCGAAGGAGCCGTGTCCGCTGTTCTGCTCACGACGTTGTTGCTGCCCGCCACCGCGGCGGCAGCTCCCGGCGACACCGTGTCGGTGCTGGCCTGTGCGCGGCCCGGCGTAGAAGCCAAGTGCCTGGTAGTCACCGGGGCGGACGGCAGCGTCTACAACATCACCAGCGCCAATCCGAGGCCGCCGCTCGACGTCAGGATTCAGCTGCGCGGCACGGTGACCGACAAGATGAGCTTCTGCAACCAGGGTCTGGTGGTCGAGAACATCACCTGGACGGCGACCCAGGAAAAGTGCGGCAACTGACCGTTCTGGGTTGTGCGCGTAGGCGCGGCAGGGTCCTGATCCGCCGCGCTCATTGGCTTTATCGGATCGTTTGATCGATCTCTCCTCGGCGCGGCTTGTCGCGCGCCAGCCAGACGGTCGTCAGCCCCGGGCACGAGATCGCGTTGAGACTTTGGAAACCGTAGTCGTGGTGCAATCGGCTGCGGTCGAGCCGTTCGACGCCGCCCCGATTGGCCTGGACGCCCATGAGCCTCGCGCCGCTTCTCAATGCTTCGCCGGCCATCCAGCTTCATGCGTTCTCGGCCATTGCGGCGTTCTCTGCTCGGCACCGTGCAATTGACGGCGCCGAAGGGCACGCTGCCCCACCGCACGTTCGGATTTCTCTGGGTCGGCTTGATGCTCCTCGTGTGCATCAGCTCGTTCTGGATCCACGAATTGCGCGTCTGGGGGCCGTGGAGCCCGATCCACCTGCTGTCGATCGTCACATTGGTGGCGTTGCCGCTCGCCGTCCGTCACGCGCGGCGGCACGACGTCGGCCGGCACCGTAAGGCGATGATGGGGATTTTCGCCGGCGCCCTGGTGGTCGCCGGTCTCTTCACGTTCTGGCCCGGCCGCATCATGCATGCGGTACTATTCGGCTCCTGAACCGGAGCGTCCGGACGATGGTATTGGACCCCTCGGAGAGGTTCTCGCGCAGTTGCAAAGTCGCCGCGCAAGCCTTTGAGACGAAACACGAAATTAGTCCGTCGCCGGCGCGTTTTGCAGTAGCGTACTGGACCTGAATCGGTTAGAGCAATTCGGTTACAAAGCCGCAGGAATTCTTCTTGGCAGACAACGACGACCAGAAGCCGGGAACACCCGGACCCACCGACATTCGCCCGATTTCGATCGCGGAGGAGATGAAGCGCTCCTACCTCGATTACGCCATGAGCGTGATCGTGGCGCGGGCGCTGCCGGACGCGCGCGACGGCCTCAAGCCGGTGCACCGGCGCATCCTCTACTCGATGCACGAGCAGGGCCACACGCCCGACAAGAAATACGTCAAATCGGCGCGCGTGGTCGGCGACGTGATGGGCAAATATCACCCGCACGGCGACCAGGCGATCTACGACGCGCTGGTGCGCATGGCGCAGGATTTCTCGATGCGCCTGCCGCTGATCGACGGGCAGGGCAATTTCGGCTCGGTCGACGGCGATCCGCCGGCGGCGATGCGGTACACCGAATGCCGGCTCGCCAAGTCGGCGATGGAACTGCTCGACGACATCGACAAGGACACCGTCGACTTCCAGGCCGAACTACGACGGCAACGAACGAGAGCCGGTCGTGCTGCCGGCGCGCTTCCCGAACCTGCTGGTCAACGGCGCGGGCGGCATCGCGGTCGGCATGGCGACCAACATCCCGCCGCACAATCTCGGCGAGGTGATCGACGCCGCGATTGCGCTGATCGACAATCCCGCGCTCAGCATCGAAGAACTGATCGAGATCGTCCCGGGGCCCGACTTTCCGACCGGCGGCATCATCCTCGGCCGCGCCGGCATCCGCGCCGCCTATCACACCGGCCGCGGCTCGATCGTGATGCGCGGCAAGGTCGAGTTCGAGACGCTGCGCGGTGATCGCGAGGCGATCGTCATCAGCGAGATTCCCTTTCAGGTGAACAAGGCCACGATGGTCGAGCGCATCGGCGAGTTGTGGCGCGACAAAAAGATCGAGGGCATCTCGGCGTTGCGCGACGAGTCCGATCGCGACGGCTACCGCGTCGTGATCGAGATCAAGCGCGAAGCGATGCCGGACGTGGTGCTCAACCAGCTCTACCGCTACACGCCGCTGCAATCGAGCTTCGGCGCCAACGTCGTCGCGCTCGACGGCGGCCGGCCGCAGGTGATGAACCTGAAGGACCTGCTGACGTGCTTCGTCAACTTCCGCGAAGAGGTCATCTCTCGGCGCACCAAGTTTCTGCTCAACAAGGCGCGCGATCGCGCCCATATCCTGGTCGGGCTCGCGATCGCGGTCGCCAATATCGACGAGGTGATCCGGCTGATCCGCGCCTCGAAGGACGCCAACGAGGCGCGCGAGGCGTTGATGTCGCGCGACTGGGAGGCGAAGACCGTCGAGGCGATGGTCACGCTGATCGACGATCCGCGCCATCGCGTGTCGCCGGCTGGCACCACGCGGCTCTCCGCCGAGCAGGCCAAGGCCATCCTCGACCTGCGCCTGCAGCGGCTCACTGCGCTGGGCCGCGACGAGATCAAGGCCGAGCTCGACAAGCTGGCTGCCGAGATCGCCGACTATCTCGACATCCTGCGCTCGCGCGCCCGCATCCAGTCGATCGTCAAGGCCGAGCTCACCGCGGGCAGGAACGAATTCGCCACGCCGCGGCGCACCGTGATCGCCGACCAGGAGGGCGAGATGGACGACGAGGACCTGATCCAGCGCGAGGACATGGTCGTCACCGTCTCGCACATGGGCTACGTCAAGCGCGTGCCGCTGTCGACCTATCGCGCGCAACGCCGCGGCGGCAAAGGCCGCTCCGGCATGCAGACGCGCGACGAGGATTTCGTCGTCGCGGCTGTTCGTCGCCTCGACCCATGCGCCGGTGCTCTATTTCTCCTCGCACGGCCGGGTCTACAAGGAAAAGGTCTGGCGGCTGCCGCAGGCCGCGCCGCAGGCGCGCGGCAAGGCGCTGATCAACATCCTGCCGCTCGAACAGGGCGAGACCATCACCACCGTCATGCCGTTGCCCGACGACGAGACGACGTGGGGCGCGCTCGACGTGATGTTCGCCTCGACCCGCGGCACGGTACGGCGCAACAAGCTGTCCGATTTCGTCGACGTGCGGCGCTCCGGCATCATCGCCATGAAGCTCGACGAGGGCGAGGGCATTCGTCGATGTGCAGATCTGCACCGAGCGGGACGACGTGCTGTTCACCACCGCCGGCGGCCAATGCATCCGCTTCCCGGTCACCGATGTACGCGTGTTCGCAGGCCGCTCTTCGATGGGCGTGCGCGGCATCGCGCTCGGCGAGGGCGACAAGGTGATCTCGATGTCGATCCTGCGCCACGTCGACGCCACCGCCGATGAGCGCGCCGCCTTCCTCAAGCAATGGGCCGCGATACGCCGTGCCGAGATCGGAGAAGATGGCGAGGTCGCCGACTCAACCGACGTGGGCGAGGAAACGGATTCCGTCGTCGCTCTTTCGGTGGAACGATATGCGGAGCTCGATGCTCAGCAGCAGTTCGTGCTGACCGTTTCCGAAAAGGGCATGGGCAAGCGTTCCTCGTCGTATCGAGTACCGGACCACGGGCCGCGGCGGCAAAGGCATTGTTGCAATGTCGATCACGCCGAAGACCGGCAAGCTCGTCGCCTCGTTCCCGGTCGAAGAAACCGACCAGATCATGCTGGTGACCAACGGCGGGCAGCTGATCCGCACGCGGGTCGAGGGCATCCGCATTGCGGGGCGTTCGACGCAGGGCGTGATCGTGTTCGATACCGCCGAGGACGAGCGCGTGGTGTCGGTCGAGCGGCTCTCCGAGGAAGGCGAGGAGAACGGCGGGTAGAGGACGGCGTGACCGGCGCACCTGTCTCCGCTCGTCCCCGCGAAAAGCGGGGACCCAGTTCTTACGGAGGGCAAAGAATTGCTGGATGCCGGCTTTCGCGGGCATGAGCGGAGAGGGCGCAACGATGAACTGGGAACTGTTCGCGGCCTTCCTTTTGATCACCATGATCCTGGTGGTAACGCCGGGGCCGATCGTGACGCTGGTGATTGCGACCGGCGCGAGCCAGGGCGTGCGCGCCGCGCTCGTGACCGTGGCGGGCACGACACTCGGCAATGCGCTGCTGATCGCTGGCATCGCGCTCGGTCTGAGCTGGGTGCTCGACGAACGCCGCCTGCTGTTCGAAGTCCTGCGCTGGGCGGGCGCCGCCTACCTGATCTGGCTCGGCATCCAGGCGTGGCGCAGCGCCGGCAACGGCGGCAGCGGCGCCGCCGCCGAGCGGCGTAAATTTCGGACGCGGCGTCTTGGTGGCGATGTCGCAATCCAAAGACCATCGCGTTCTTCACGGCGTTCCTGCCGCAATTCATCGACCCGGCGCTGCCGGCCGGCCGGCAGCTCGCGTCATGTGCACGGTCTCGGTCGCGCTCGCGGCGCTGAGCGATTGCGCCTGGGCGGTCGCGGCCGGGCTTGGCCGCGCCTGGTTCATCAAGCCGGCACGCGCGCAAGCTGCTTGGCGCGGCTGTCGGGACTGGCGCTGATCGGCGGCGGCGTCTGGCTGTCGCTGGCGCGCCGTCCGGCTTAACGCCGCGATCTGTCTGAGCCGGTCACTCCGCCTTCACGCCGGCGAGCTTGGCCATCGCTTGCCACTTCGGGATCTCCCGGACGATGAAGGCGCGGAAATCCTCCGGCGAGCCGGGCCGTGCCTCGGCGGCAAGACTTCTGAAAGCGGCTCTTGATCTCGTCCGACGCGAGCGCGGCGTTGAGCTCGGAATTCAGTCGCTGCGACGATCTCCTTAGGCGTGCCGGCGGGCGCCATCAGGCCGGTCCAGGAGCCCGCCACGAAATCGGGCAGCGCCGCTCTCGATCATGGTCGGCCACCGCCGGCAGTTCAGGCAGCGCGCTGTGGCGTCGCGACGCCGAGCGCCTTCATCTTGCCGTCGCGCACATGACCGAACGTGACCGAGGTGGTCTCGAACCCGAGCTGGATCTGGTTGCCCATCATGTCGGTGAGCACGCTCGAGGCGCCGCGATAGGGCACGATCACGATGTCGGTGCTTGGTGACGTCGCGGAACCAGGCCGCGATCATGTGCGGCGGCGCGCCGTTCGGAACGCCGAAGTTGAGCTTGCCGGGATTGGCCTTGGCGTAGGCGATCAGCTCCGGCGACGTTGTTCGCGGCCACCTTCTGTCCGGCGACCATCACGTAGGGCACGATCGCGATGAACGCCGATCGGCGCGAAGTCCTTGAGCGCGTCGTAGCCGGCATTGGGATAGAGCGCGGGCCCGATCGCCATCGTGGCGGCGCTGCCGACCAGGAGCGTGTAGCCGTCAGGATCGGCGGTCGCGGCGGCGCGGCCGGCGAGCGTGCTGCCGGCGCCCGGGACGGTTGTCGACGATGACCTGCTGCCCGAGCGTGGTCGACAGGCGTTGCCCGATCAACCGGCCCATGACGTCGACCGGGCCGCCGGCCGGGAACGGCACGAGCAGCTTGATCGGCCGGGAGGGATACTTGTCCTGCGCCGCGGCGCCGCCCGGAGCGGCGAGCAACGCCAGGCCAAGGACACAAGTGGCGGCCGCGAACCGTCGCGAGCAATGTCGTCGCTCATCGTTTCCCTTTCGTGATGACGGTCAGTGGGCGCCCGCACGTTCGAGGATGCGGGCGATCTGCGAATAGCCGCGGGTGCGGGCATGGCCGAGCGGCGGTGGTGCCGTGCCGGTCCGGCGAGATTGACGTCGGCGCCGGCCTGCACCAGCGCCTCGACGGTCGCGGTATGATTGGCGCCGCCGTTGCCCAGCACGATGGCCTCGAGCAACGCGGTCCAGCCGAGCGTGTTGACGTGATTGAGCGGCGCCTTCGCGGCGATCAGCATGCGCACGACCTCGACATGACCGAGATGCGCGGCGGCGATCAGCGCCGTGCCGTCGATAGGGGCTGGTGATGGCGCGCGGATTGCCGCCGCCGTCGAGCGCGATCTTGAGCATTTCGAGGTCGTTGTCCACCGCCGCGATGGTGATGATGTCGTAGCTCTGGGCGTCGAGCGCGTTCGGATCGGCGCCCAGGCGAAGCAGCGCACGGGCGGCGGCATGATGGTGCGCGGAAGACCGCGACATGCAGCGGGGTGCGGCTGTTGCCGTCCTGGATGTCGGGCTTCTCGCCCTCGGCGATCAGCTTCTCGATCTCGGCGACGTCGCCGCGCGCGGCGGCGTCGTGCAGGCCGGCATAGATGCGCAGACTCCCGGTCGGTCGGCGGATTTTGCGCCGCCGCATCCGTCGCACCGCCCACGGCAAGGCACAAGGCGAGCGCAACGCGCCGAATGGCCTGCGGCATCGGAACCTGCGGCATCGAGAAAGCCTCACGGCTGTGCACGCTCTTCGCCGTCGTGACCGAGCGTACGCACCTGCTGGTTCGGGGGCTGCGATCCTAACAGGTCTTGCGGTTCGCTACAGCGCGGAGTAGACCGCCGCGATGCCGCGGACCGCGCTTTTCCCTGGGTCCTTCGACCCCGTCACCAACGGCCATCTCGACCTGGTGCGCCAAGCCGCGCGGCTTGCCGACCGCCTCGTGGTCGCGATCGGCACTCATCCCGGCAAGACGCCGCTGTTCAGCGCCGAGGAACGGCTGGCCATGCTGCAGGAGACCTGCGCACCGCTCGCGCGCGCGGCCGGCTGCGAGTTCAGCGCACCACCTTCGCCGACCTGGTGGTCGACCGCGGCGCAGCGCGCGGGCGCGACGCTCCTGATCCGCGGGCTGCGCAGCGGCACCGACTTCGATTACGAGATGGAAATGGCCGGCATGAACGGCGTCGATGGCGCCCGACGTGCAGACCGTGTTCCTGCCGGCCTCGCCGCCGGTCCGCCCGATCACCGCCACACTGGTGCGGCAGATCGCCTCGATGGGCGGCGACGTCTCCGCATTCGTGCCGCCGCCGGTCGCCGGCCGCCTGAAGGCGAAGTTCGCCGGCAAAACATGAGCGTGCCATAGGTGCCATAGGAGTGTCCATGTTCCGTCTGTTCGTCTTGTTCGCCGCGCTGATCTGCGCGGCGCCCGCCGTCGCCCAGCCGTTGCCGGCCGGCGCCGATCCGCAGAACACGCTGCTGATCGACACCAAGCATGGGCGCATCGTCATCAAGCTGCGCACCGACCTCGCGCCCAAGCACGTCGAGCGCATCAAGCAGCTCGCGCGCGAAGGCTACTACAACAACGTGCCGTTCCATCGCGTGATCGCGGGCTTCATGGCGCAGACCGGCGACGGCGCGCGCGGCGACGGCACCGGCGGCTCGAAATATCCCAACCTGCCGGCCGAGTTCAGTCCAACGTGCCGTTCAAGCGCGGCGTCGTCGGCATGGCGCGCGCGAGCGATCCCAACTCGGCGAACAGCCAGTTCTTCATCATGTATGCGCGACGGCTCGTTCCTCAACAACCAGTACACCGTCGTCGGGCGAGGTACTGTCGCGGCATGGACGTGGTCGACAAGATCAAGAGCGGCGAGCCGGTGCGCGATCCCGATCGCATGATCAAGGTGCAGGTCGCAGCCGACATCAAGATGACGACGAGGGAGCGGGCTCAAGCGCCCGCTTTCACATCAAGCGCTCACCGCTTTCCGCAAAAAAAGGCTCAAGGACAACTATGACCCAGGTCACCGACAACACCCTGATTCTGGACACCACCAAGGGCAAGGTGGTGATCGAGATGCGCCCCGACCTCGCGCCCGGGCACGTCGCCCGCATCAAGGAACTGGTGCGCGAAGGCTTCTACGACGGCATCGTCTTCCATCGCGTGCATCGACGGCTTCATGGCGCAGACCGGCTGCCCGCAGGGCACCGGCATGGGTGGCTCCGGCAAGAAGCTCAAGGCCGAGTTCAACAAGGAGCCGCACGTGCGCGGCACGACGTCGATGGCGCGCGCGCAGAACCCGGATTCCGGCGACAGCCAGTTCTTCATCTGCTTCGACGATGCGTCGTTCCTCAACGGCCAGTACACGGTCTGGGGCAAGGTCACCGAGGGCATGGACAACGTCGACAAGATCAAGCGCGGCGAACCGGTGATCAACCCCGACAAGATCGTCTCAGCCAAGATGGCGGTCGACGCCAAGTAACCGGCTGAAGTGATACGCTGAAGCCAATTTGGTTCGCGGAGGTCCGTTCGGGGCCCCGGACAACCCCTTACCGCGGGCGGCAACCTCGCATATCATCCTCCCAAACAAGCCTAATCAACTTGAGGGGAGGAGCATGAAGAGCTTCGTCGTCGCGATTGCGCTCGCGCTCATGTCCGGCATCGCCGGCGTGGAGGCGCAGACCTACCCTTCGCGTCCGATCACGCTGATCGTGCCGTTCCCGCCGGGCGGCTCGACCGACGTGGTCGCGCGCATCATGGCCGAGCGGATGCGGCCGATCCTCGGCCAGCCGGTGATCATCGAAAACGTCGGCGGCGCCGGCGGCAGCATCGCGGTCGGGCGGCTCGCGCGCGCCGCGCCCGACGGCTACACCATCGACATCGGCCAGTGGGACACCCACGTCGGCAGCATCATCTATCCGCTGAACTACGACCTGCAGAAGGACTTCGACCCGATCGGGCTGATGACCATCAATCCGCAGCTGATGGTCGCCAAGAAGGCGCTTGCCGGCGGACGACCTGAAGGGGCTCGTCGCCTGGATGAAGGCCAACCCCGGCAAGATCACGTTCGTCAACCAGAACGCGGCCGCCGCGGTGACCGGCATCCTGTTCGAGCAGGCGACCGGCCAGAAGGTCCAGTTCATTCCGTACCGCGGCGCCGGCCCGGCCATGACCGACCTCATCTCCGGCCAGGTCGACCTGCTGGTGGTGCAGGCCGCCGTCGCGCTGCCGCAGGTGCAGGCCGGAACGATCAAGGCGATCGCGAACCTGTCGCCGCAGCGCTCCGCGGCGGTGCCGAACATTCCGACCTCGGACGAAGGCGGCGTGCCCGGGCTCTACATGTCCGGATGGTTCGGATTGTTCGCCCCAAGGGGCACGCCGAAGGATGTCGATCGCCAAGCTCAATGGCGCGATGGTGGAGGCGCTGGCCGATCCGGCGGTGCGTGCGCGGCTCGCCCAGCTCGGCCTCGACGTCGCCACCCGCGAGCAGCAGACGCCGGAAGGGCTCGCGGCATTCCAGAAGGCCGAGATCGAGAAGTGGTGGCCGATCATCCGCGCCGCCAACGTCAAGGCGGAGTGACCGCCGGGCTCCGCTCGGCGGCGCGCGCAGGCGGTGCCAAGCCGCCTGCAACGGCTACGACATCAGGGGCTCGCTGACGCGTTGCGCAGCGTATTGCCGCGGCGCGCCATCGCATACCCAGGCCTCCTGCGCGAACCATTCGTGCTCGATCCGGCAGATCGGGCAATAGACCGTGGCAAAGAATACCGGCGTGGCGCGGAACCGCTCGCGATCCGAGACCAGGCCGGTTTCGATATCGCGCCCGGTCCGCGGGCATCTCACCATGACGGCACCCATTGACCGACTCCTGCTTTCTCGCGCCTCAAGATGAGCGCGCGATCGACGCCCCGCGGTACGAATCAGTTCGCCCGAATTGACGCTGGGAACTGGCATTGCCGTGCTGGTTCTAGCGAGAGTGTGCGAAGAGAGTTTGACGCCCGATTCACGATTTATTGACTCTGGAAATGCCGCAGATGCAGGAACTTTTTCATCCTTTGTGCAACGCGACCCGCAGCCGGTGACTTTGTACCGCCGAAGCGGACGAGGTGACCGGATACGTCCATACCGCTATGACAGCGCATGCGAACGCGACTTGTTTGATTTCGAGCTGCCGCCCGAGCGCATTGCGCTGCGACCGATTGCGCCGCGCGATGCGGCGCGGATGCTGGTGGTGCGCCCGGAACAGACGCCGGAACTCGACGATCGCACGGTGCGCGATCTGCCGCAATTGCTACGCCCGGGCGACGCGCTCGTTGTCAACGACAGCAAGGTGATTCCGGCGCGGCTGCACGGCCGCCGGATCGGCCGCGGCAGCGAGCCCAGGATCGAGGCCACATTGCACCAGCGGCTCGACGGCTCGCGCTGGCGCGCCTTCGTGCAAGCCGGCGAAGCGGCTGGCGGCGGGCGACGTCATTCGCTTCGGCGACGAGGGCCAGCGTCTGCTTCCTCGGCCAGCTCGACGCGACCGTCGAGGAGAAGGGCGAGGGCGGCGAGGTGACGCTGGCGTTCGCATTCCACGGCGCCGTGCTCGACCAGGCGATCGACGGAACGCGGCGACATGCCGCTGCCGCCCTATATCGCCGCGCGCCGCGCCCCGGACGAGCGCGACCGTGCCGACTATCAGACCATGTTCGCCGCAGGCCGACGGCTCGGTCGCCGCGCCGACCGCCGGGCTGCACTTCACCGACGCGCTGGTGCGGCAACTTGGCGAACGCGGCATCGCCGTTCACAAGGTCACGCTGCATGTCGGCGCCGGCACCTTCCTGCCGGTGAAGAGCGAGGATACCGTCGGGCCATCGCATGCATGCCGAATGGGGCAGCGTGAGCGCGGAGACTGCCGAGGCGCTCAACGCCGCGCGGCGCGCCGGCGGGCGGATCGTCGCGGTCGGCTCGACGGCGCTGCGTACGCTGGAGAGCGCGAGCGGGAAGGATGGCCAGGTCCGCGCGTTCTCGGGCGAGACCGCGCTGTTCATCACGCCGGGCTACCGGTTCCGCGCGTCGACGCGATGCTGACCAATTTCCACCTGCCGCGCTCGACGCTGTTCATGCTGGTGTCGGCGTTCTGCGGGCTCGAGTCGATGCAGCGCGCCTACGCGCACGCCATCGCCGCCGGCTACCGGTTCTATTCTTACGGCGATGCCTGCTTGCTGTTCCGCGCTCAGTCCTGATACCACCGCGCGGATGTCCGACGTCTTCTCCTTCCACCTTCTGGCCACGGACGGCGCCGCGCGCCGCGGCGAGATCGCGACGCCGCACGGCACGGTGGCGACGCCGGCGTTCATGCCGGTCGGCACGCAGGCGACGGTCAAGGGGCTGCTGCCCGAGGCGGTGCGCGCAACCGGCGCCGATATCCTGCTCGGCAACACCTATCACCTGATGCTGCGGCCCGGCGCGGAACGCGTCGCGGCGCTCGGCGGGCTGCACCGGTTCATGAACTGGCCGCACGCCATCCTCACCGATTCCGGCGGCTTCCAGGTCATGTCGCTGTCGCAACTGCGCAAGATCGACGAGCGCTGCGTGACCTTCCGCTCGCATCTCGACGGCGCGCTGGTCGAGCTGTCGCCGGAGCGTGCGGTCGAGATCCAGGGCCTGCTCGGCTCCGACATCGCGATGCAGCTCGACGAATGCCTCAAGCTGCCGGCAACGCGCGGCGAGATCGAGCGCGCGATGACGCTGTCGCTGCGCTGGGCCGAGCGCAGCAAGCGCGCGTTCGAAAGCGCGGCGGCGAGCGGCAGGGCGCGCCCTGTTCGGCATCGTGCAGGGTGGCGACGATCCGGCGCTGCGTCAGGCGAGTGCGCGCGCGCTCGTCGATATCGGATTTCACGGCTACGCCATCGGCGGACTGGCGGTCGGCGAGCCGCAGGCCGTGATGCTGCGGATGATCGAGGAGGTGGCGCCGCGCTGCCGGCCGAGCGGCCGCGCTATCTCATGGGTGTCGGCACGCCGGACGATCTCCTGGCCGCGGTTGCGCGTGGCATCGACATGTTCGACTGCGTGCTGCCGACCCGCAATGGCCGCCATGGCCTCGCCTTCACGCGCTTCGGCTCGATCAACCTCAAGAATGCGCGGCACGCCGACGATCCGCGTCCGCTCGACGCGGAGAGCTCGTGCGCGGCGGCGCGCGACTATTCGCGCGCCTACCTGCATCATCTGGTGAAAGCCAACGAGATGCTCGGCGCTATCCTGCTGAGCACCATCAATCTCGCCTATTATCAGGAACTGATGGGCGGCATTCGCGCCGCGATCGCGGCCGGTCAGTTCGATAGCTTCGCTGCGTCGGTCCGTGAGGGTTGGGCAGGCGGCGATCTCGCAGCGGTGTAAAACCGCGCAGCGGCCAATGCCACGATGCCGCGCGGAGGTCTCGACGAGGCGCAAGCCGAGGCGCAAGATGCCGGCAAGCGGACAGGCTGGGTCAACGGCCGTCCGACTTGAACGGGAGGAACGTCATGGTCTGGAAGCGCTCGTTAGCGGCGGCGTTGTTGTTGGCGTCTGGCGTCTCGTTCGCCAATGCGCAGAACTGGCCAGCCCGTCCGATCGAGGTGATCGTGCCGTTTCCGGCCGGCGGCAGCGTCGACGTCATCGCCCGTGCGGTCGCAAGCGCGCTGAGCGAGAAGCTGAACCAGCAGGTGGTGGTCGCGAACCGCGACGGCGCGAGCGGCACGGTCGGTTTCAACGCGCTCGCCTCGGCGGCGCCCGACGGCTACACGCTCGGCGCCGGACCGACCACGCCGATCGCCAACGCGCCCTACCTCATGAAGGGCGTGCGCTACAACGTCGATTCGTTCGATTACATCTGCCACGTCTTCGAGAACCACTTCACGATGACGGTGGCGCCGGACTCGCGTTTCAAATCGATCAAGCAGTTGCTGGACGAAGCGAAAGCCAATCCCGGCAAGGTCAGCTACGGCCATTCCGGCAACGGCACCATCCCGCATCTCTCGGTCGCGAACCTCGGCGACGCGCTGGACATCAAGTTTCAACCGGTGCCGTTTCGCGGTGAAAGCGCGGTGATGCCGGTGCTGCTGAAGGGCGATATCGACTTTGCATCGGCGGCGGTGGTCACCGTGAAGGGGCAGAACGTTCCGGCCGCTCGCCGTGTTCTCCGAAGGCCGGCATCCGGCGCTGCCCGACGTTCCGTCGGTGCGCGAACTCGGCGTCACCACCGTCGTGCCGCCGGGTCACAACGGGCTGTTCGCGCCCAAGGGGTTGCCGCCCGAGATCAAAGCGACGTTGGAACGCGCCTGCGCCGAGGTGCTGAAGGGGCCGATCGTGCAGCGCGCCATGACGAACACCGGACAAATCGTGCGCTACCTGACGGGACCGGAGTTCCACGCGCTGACCGCAGCCGACTACAAGTTCAAGGGCGACCTGATCCGCCGCCTCGGGCTCGCTCGCCCAATAGGGCCTCGACGAACTCCGTTTCCCGGCGCAGACTACAACCGTTCCAAACAATAATGGCGGCGCGGCAAGCGCCGTCACCTGGGAGGCGCGACCCATGGCCGTCAATCTGAAGGTCAATGGCGTGAGCCGCTCCGTGCCGGCCGAGCCGGACACGCCGCTGCTCTACGTGCTGCGCAACGATCTCGAGCTCAACGGCGCCAAGTACGGCTGCGGGCTCGCGCAGTGCGGCGCCTGCACGGTGCTGATCGACGGCAAGGCCGTGCGCTCCTGCGTCACGCCGATCGCCACGGTCGGCAATGCCGAGATCACGACGCTCGAAGGGCTCGGCACGCTCGAGAAGCCGCATCCGCTGCAGCACGCGTTCATCGAGGAGCAGGCGGCGCAGTGCGGCTACTGCACCAGCGGCATGATCATGTCGGCGAAGGAGCTGCTCGACCGCAATCCGCGGCCGAGCGAGCAGGACGTGCGCGCCGCGCTCGCCGGCAATCTCTGCCGCTGCGGCACCCACAACCGCATCGTGCGCGCCGTCCTGCGTGCCGCACAGGCGAACGGGAGGACCTGATCATGAACGCTCCCCGTTCAACCGACGCGCAGTTCACGGCCGGCCTCGGCGCCATCGTCGTCGCCTTCTCGCTCGATCCGAAGCCGCACATCGGGCAGGAGCCGCCGCGGCTTCCCGGCAGCCTGCAGAACAATCGCATGCTCGACGCCTGGCTCCGCATCAATGCCGACGGCACCGCCACCGTCTTCACCGGCAAGGTCGAGCTCGGCCAGGGCATCCTGACCGCGCTCGCGCAGATCGCGGCCGAAGAGCTCGACCTGCCGCTCGCGCGCATCACGATGATCTCCGGCGACACCGGGCAGCACGCCGAACGAAGGTCAGACCGCCGGCAGCCAGTCGGTCGAGAACAGCGGCACGGCGCTGCGCATGGCGGGCGCGGAAGTGCGCGCGATCCTTGTCGAGCTCGCCGCGAAGCGGCTCGGCGTCGCCGCCGACACGCTGACGGTCGACCGACGGCGTCGATCGCGCGCGCCGGACGGCCGCAAGGTCAGCTACGGCGAGCTTGCCGCGAACGTCGACCTCAAGCGCGAGGCGACCGCCAAGACCGCGCCGAAGCCGCTCGGCGAGCCACAAGATCGTCGGCAAGTCGATCCCGCGCTTCGACATCCCGACCAAGGTGACGGGCGGCGCGGCCTATGTGCAGGACATGCGCCTGCCCGGCATGCTGCACGGCCGCGTGGTGCGTCCGCCGCGCTACGGCTCGACGCTCGAGAGCGTCGACGAAGCGGCGGTCAAGGCGATGCCGGGCGTGATCGCGGTCGTGCGCGACGGCTCCTTCCTCGGCGTCGTCGCCGAGCGCGAGGAGCAGGCGATCAAGGCGCGCGATGCGCTGCGTCAAGAGCGCGAAATGGACGCTCGGGCCCGGAGCTGCCCGATCCGGCACGCATCTTCGAGTGCATCAAGTCGCTGCCGAGCAAGGACGACGACCATCGGCGTCAAGCAGGCGCGCGTGCCGGCGAACGCCACGCACTTCGAGGCGGTCTACACCAAGCCCTACATGGCGCATGCCTCGATCGGACCGTCGTGCGCGCTCGCCGAGTTCAAGGACGGCAGCATGACGGTGTGGACGCACTCGCAGGGCGTCTTCCCGCTGCGCGGCGAGCTGGTCAAGGCGCTGAAGATGCCCGCGAGCCGCGGTGCGCTGCATGCATGTCGAAGGCTCGGGCTGCTACGGCCACAACGGCGCCGACGACGTCGCGGTCGATGCGGCGCTGCTCGCGCGCGCGGTGCCGGGCCGCCCGGTGCGCGTGCAATGGATGCGCGACGACGAGTTCGCCTGGGAGCCCTACGGGCCCGCCATGGTGATGCGCGCCAAGGCCGCGCTCGACGCGACGGCAAGATCGCCGACTGGGACTACGAGCTGTGGAGCAACAGCCACTCGACGCGGCCGGCCTCGACCACCGGCACCAACGTGCTCGCGGCCTGGTATCTCGCCGAGCCGCAGAAGATGGGGCCGCCGACCAGTCCGCCGCAGCCGGCCGGCGGCGGCGACCGCAACGCCATTCCGCTCTACGACTTCCCGAGCCAGCGGGTGGTGCATCACTTCGTGCAGGACATGCCGATCCGCGTCTCGGCGCTGCGCACGCTCGGCGCCTACGCCAACGTGTTCGCGTCGAATCGTTCATGGACGAGCTGGCGGCGGCGGCCGGCGCCGATCCGGTGGCTTTCCGGCTCGCGCACATGAAGGACCCGCGCGCCCGCGCCGTGATCGAGGCGGTCGCCAAGCAGGCCAACTGGAAGCCGGGCGAGAAGGGCGACGGCACGCGCGGCCGCGGCATCGGCTTCTCCAAGTACAAGAACCTCGCCTGCTACGTCGCCGTGGTGGCGGAGGTCGAGGTCGACCGCGCGAGCGGCGAGGTGCGCGTGCCGCGCACCTGGGCGGCGATCGATGCCGGGCTTGATCATCAACCCGGACGGCCTCGATCAACCAGATCGAAGGCGGCATCGTGCAGTCGGCGAGCTGGACGCTGAAGGAGGAGGTGCGCTTCGACAAGAACGGCATCCTCGCGCGCGACTGGGCGAGCTATCCGATCCTGACCATGCCGGACGTGCCGAAGGTCGAGATCGAGCTGATCAACCGGCCGACCGAGCGGCCGCTCGGCGCCGGCGAAGGCTCGCAGGGCCCGGCGGTGGCCGCGATCGCCAACGCCTTCGCGCACGCGACCGGCAAGCGCATCCGCGATCTGCCGTTCCATCCGGCGCGGGTCAAGGCCGTGCTGGCGTAACGACGACCTCTCCGAATGCGGGGAGCGACATACCCAGCCGTTCGCTTCATGAACTCCGGCCGCTATCGAGCGCGCCGGTTCGAGGGAGGAGACCATGGCCACCAACTTCACTGTCAACGGCAAGCCGGCGTCGACCGACGCGCCGCCGGCAACGCCGCTGCTGTGGGTGATCCGGGAAGAGTCTCAAGCTCACCGGCACCAAGTTCGGCTGCGGCACCGGCACTGTGCGGCGCCTGCATGGTGCATATCGACGGCAAGCGCGCCTACTCCTGCCAGACCGCAGGTCTCGGAGGTCGCGGGCAAGTCGGTGACGACGATCGAAGGCCTGTCGCCGAGATTCGTCGCATCCGCTGCAGAAGGCCTGGCTCGCCGAGCAGGTGCCGCAATGCGGCTACTGCCAGTCCGGCCAGATCATGAGCGCGGCCGATCTGCTCAAGCAGAAGCCGAAGCCGACGCGCGACGGAGATCGTCGAGCACATGAGCACGAACATCTGCCGCTGCGGGACCTATCCAGCGCATCGTGCGCGCGATCGAGCGCGCCGCGCGGGAGGGCTGAGCCATGACGAAGCACGTCCGCAGTCGAGAGCTTCGAACGCCCCGCTGTCGCGCCGCCAGGTGATGATCGGCGCCGCGGGTCTCTCGTTCGCGGTCGCGCTCGGGACGAGCCGGCTGCGCTGCGCCGCGGCCGCTCGCGACCGAGCGCACCGGCAAGGCGCTGAGCCCCTGGGTGAGCATCGCGCCCGACGGCACGATCACCATCATGTCGGCGGCGACCGAGATGGGGCAGGGGTCGATGACCTCGCTGCCGCTGATCATCGCCGAGGAGCTCGACGCCGACTGGTCGAAGGTGCGGATCGTGCCGGCGCCGCCGATCGAGGCGATCTACGGCAATCCGGGCTTCCAGGGCATGATGTACACCGCCGGCTCCAACGCGGTGACGAGCTACTATCGCGCCGCTGCGCCACGTTCGGCGCGCAGGTGCGCCGCGTGCTGCTCGACAATGCCGCCAAGAAGCTGGGCGTGCCGGTCGAGGAGCTGACCACCGAGCCGAGCGTGGTCGTGCATGCGAAGTCCGGCCGCAAGCTCAGCTACGGCGAGATCGCCGGCTTCGCCGAGGTGCCGGCCAAGGCGCCGGAGATCAAGCCGGAGCAGCTGAAGAAGCCGAGCGACGTTCCGGCTGATCGGCAAGGACGTGATGCGGGTCGAGCTGCCGGGCAAGGTCAACGGCAGCGGCACGCTACGCATCGACGTGCAGGTGCCGAACATGCTCTACGGCGCCGTGCTGCGGGCGCCGGTCGAAGGCTCGGTGCCCGGACAAGATCGACGACAGCAAGGCCAAGGCGATCGCCGGCGTCGTGCGCGTGGTGCGGCTGCCCTACGGCGTCGGCGTGCTCGCCGAGACGCCGTGGGCGGCGTTCGAGGCGCGCCAGGCGCTCACCGGCTCGGTGACCTGGAGCCGGACCGGCACCGCCTGGGGCTTCGACAGCGACAAGGGCATCGAGCGGTTCGCCGCCGACGCCAGGAATCTCGACGCGCGGCGCGACCGAGTGGAGCAAGATCGGCGATCCGCGCGCCGAGATGCCGAAGGCCGCCACCACCATGGAGGCCGAGTACCGCTGCGACTACGCCTATCACGCGCAGATGGAGCCGCTGAACGCCATCGCGTCGGTGTCGCCGGCGGGGATTCGGTGGAGATCTGGGCCGGAACGCAGAGCCAGACCACCGCGACCGAAGCGCCTGCCAAGCTCCTCGGCATCGCGCGCGACAAGGTGAAGCTCAACGACATGCTGATGGGCGGCGGCTTCGGCCGGCGCGGCAATCGCGACGTCGATTTCATCATCGACGCGGTGCTGATGTCGAAGGAGGCCGGCCGACCGGTCAAGGTGATGTGGACGCGCGAGGACGACGTCCACAACGGCCGCTTCCGGCCGATCTCGGCGCACTACCTGAAGGCCGGGTTCGATCCGTCCGGCAAGCTCACCGCCTGGCATCACCGCATCGCCGTCGACCGCGTCGGAGCCTACATGGACCCGGTGCGCTACCAGGCGGCCGGCGGCAAGGACTTCATCGCGATGCTGGGCGCCGATCTCAAGGGCTACGACGTCCCGCATCAACTGGTCGAGCAGCTCTACCGCGACACCGGCGTGCGCACCAATCCGCTGCGCGGCATCAGCTTCCTGGCCAACCGGTTCGCCACCGAGTCGTTCATCGACGAGATCGCGCGCAAGCGCGGCATCGATCCGGTCGCCTATCATCTCGAGCTGCTGAAGGACACGCCGCGCGCCATCAAGGCGGTCGAGCGGGTGGCGCAGATGGCGGAATGGGGCAAGAAACGCGACGGCCGCGCGCTCGGCTTCGCCTATCTCGACTATTCCGGCTCGCAGGTGGCCGGCATCGCCGAGGTGTCGCTCGACCGGGCGAGCGGCGCAGATCAAGGTGCATAACTTCTGGTGCACCATCGACTGCGGCGTGGCGGTGCAGCCCGACAACGTGATCGCGCAGACCGAGAGCAGCATCGTCTACGGTCTCGGCGTGACCTTGACCGAGCTGCATCACCATCAAGGACGGCGCGGTCGAGCAGAACAACTTCTACGACTATCACGTGCCGCGCATGAACGAGGTGCCGGCCATGCACATCGAGGTGATCCAGACCGACAACCATCCGACCGGCGCCGGCCAGATGGCGACGCCGCTGGTCGCGCCGGCGATCGCAGACGCGGTCGCGGAGCTCACCGGCGTGCGGCTGCGCCACACGCCGTTCACGCCGGAGCGGGTCAAGAAGGCGCTCGGATAAGCTGCCGATGCCACGGGCGCCGCCGCGGTCATCCGCGGCGGCGTTTTCTCTCGTGGTGTTCGCTACAAAGCGCCGGAGGAACGGCCGGTCAGCACCGGCGCCTGCCTCAGACCGGCTCGGTCCCCTCAGCCTTGGTCACCCACATCGCCGCCAGAATGGCACCCTTGCAGCGCGGCAGCAGCGCGAGCGTCAACCCGACGACCAGCGGAATCAGGATCGCCAGTTCGGTCGCGACGGTGAGTTCGAAATTCTCCTCGATCAGGAAGAAGAACGGCGCGGTGAGGTGCCCGACGACCAGGATCGTCAGCCATGGCGGCGCGTCGTCGGCGCGGAAGTGCCCATAGCGCTCGCCGCACGAAGAGCATTCTCCCACGATTTTCAGATAGCGGTGCAGCAGCGGTCCGCGACCGCACCGCGGGCATCGCCCTAGCGCGCCGCGGATCAGGGCGTTCATGGTGGTCGGCGGTGCGGAGCCGGGGGCGGGGGCGGGGGCCGCACATGGATCGGACCTTCAATTTCGCTGTGGAATTCGTGCATCAGCATCTGATGGCCGCCGCGTCAAACCGCAATGCAGGGCTGCGCAGACCGGCCATGCCGGGCTTGGCGGCGAGGTGCGGCCGGGACTAACCTTGCGGCCAATCAAAAACGTCGATCAGGAGGAAACGCCATGACAACAGTAGCGGGAGGACTGCGTCTGCCGGCTTGCGTCCTGCTGGCGGCGGGCGCCATGGCCGCGAGCCCCGCGGCCGCGCAGGCGCCGAAGGTCGGCGATCCGCCGGAGGCCAAGAACATGCGGCTCGTCGGCAGCAACGACCTGCAGGCGCGCAGCGCCTATCAGCCGATCATCCACCGCCAGGGCGACCGCTACATCGCCTATCATCGGCCATCACGGCGGCACCCAGGCGGTGCCCAAGCCGGTCAACCCGATGACCGGCCAGGCCGAGTTCAACGGCACGTCGGTCCTCGACGTCACCGATCCGCAAGCAGCCGAAATACCTCACGCACATTCCGGGCATGGAAGGACTCGGCGAGCAGGGCGGCGGCACAGATGGTGCGCGTCTGCGACGGCAAAGCCTGCCGAAGGGCGACCCGAACGCGGTCTACCTGCTGCGCACCTTCGGCAACCAGGCGCACGAGATCTGGAACGTCACCGATCCGGCCAATCCGCAAGCTCATCACCCGCATCGCCGAGCGGCAAGGACACGCACAAGAGCTGGTGGGAATGCGACACCGGCATCGCCTATCTGGTCTCCGGCGCTGGAGGGCTGGCGCACCCGCCGCATGACCGAGATCTACGATCTCAGCGATCCGGCCAAGCCGGTGAAGATCCGCGACTTCGGGCTCGCCGGCCAGGAGCCGGGCGCGACCGGCACGGTGCCGACCGAGCTGCACGGCACGATCTCGACCGGGCCGAAGGGCAACCGCATCTATTTCGGCTACGGCACCAACAAGGGCGGCGTGCTGCAGATCGTCGACCGCGAGAAGCTGCTGAACGGTCCGAAGGAGCCGACGCCGGAGAACCTGCGCTATCCGGAGATCGGGCGGCTCGACATGCGCCGCTCAACGGCGCGCACACGCGCCATCCCGCTCGGCAAGATGAAGATCGCCGAATTCGCCAAGGACCTCGCCGGCAGCGACGCGCGACATCGTGATGATCGTCGACGAGTCGCTGGTCAACGAATGCCAAGCGGCGAGACTGCGCCAGATGGTGTGGTTCGTCGACGCCACGATCGAAGTCACGGCCGATGGTGGTGTCGAACTTCAACGTGCCGCGAGGCGGCGCGGCAATTTCTGCACGCGCGGCGGCCGCTTCGGCGCGCATTCCGCCAACGAGAGCACGCGCGCCGGTCTTCCACAAGAAGCTCGTGTTCGTCACCTGGTTCAATGCCGGCGTGCGCGCGATCGACATCCGCGATCCGTATCAGCCCGAAGGAGGTCGGCTACTTCATCCCGCCGATCACCGAGGCGACCAGCAAGCGCTGCATCAAGGTCGACGGCCAGGACCGCTGCAAGACCGCGATCCAGAGCAACAACGTGGAGACCGACGACCGCGGCTACGTCTACGTGGTCGATCGCGCCAATACCGGCCTGCACATTCTCGAGCTGACCGGCGAGGCGCGCGCCGTGGCCGGGATGCCGTAGGATATGCGCGTGGCGGCACGGCGCGTTCCGCGCCGTTCGTGCTCGCTGACTCACGTCCCGCCGTAAAGCCAGGCGATGCCGTCGTAGGACTCTTCCGGCGTGCGCGAGCTCGAGCATCAGGTTGCGCAGCTCGGCCGCGGGTCCGCGTGCGTGATAGAAGTCGCCATAGACGCGCGCCATGATCTGCACGCGCGCGGTGCGCAGATAGCGCTGCTGGACATAGGCTGCGGAACGCCGCCGCCAGGTCGTCGGGGCTTTCGCGCCACGTGGTCGGCGAGCACGACTGCGTCCTCCGTCGCCATGCAGGCGCCCTGCGCGAGGTACTGCAGCATCGGATGGGCGGCGTCGCCAAGCAGCGTCACGCGGCCGCTCGTCCAGTCCTTCACCGGCTCGCGGTCGCACAGCACCCACATGCGCCAGGTCTCGATCCGTTCGAGCATGCGCATGACCTCGGGACGCTGGCCCTTGAAATGCTCCCACAGGTCGTCGGCATCGGCCTCGGCGTTCCAGCCCTCGACGTAGCGCTTGGAATGGAAGACCGCGACCAGATTGTAGATCTCGCCGCGCCGCAGCGGATAGTGCACGAGGTGCGTGCGCGGGCCGGCCCACAGGATCACGTCCGGAGTCCACAGGTCGTCCGGCACCTCGGACCTCTTGAGCACCGCGCGGTAGGCGATGTGGCCGGACACCCGCGGCTTGCCGTCGCCGACGATCTTCTCGCGCACCTTCGACCACATGCCGTCGCAGCCGATCAGCGCCCGGCCGCGGACCGCTCGCCCGACTCCAGCCGTACCGTTACGCCGTCGTCATCCTGCTCGAAGTCGGCGACGGTCCGATTGGTTTCCAGCGAGATCAGGTTGCTGCTCTCGCAGGCGCGCAGGAAAACGCCGTGGATGTCGTGGCGGTGAATGACCGCGTAGGGTTGCTGGAAGCGGTCGCTGGAATGCCGGCGTGTCGAGCTGGATGCGGGTCACCCGCTCGCCGGTCAGCGCATCCCGCATCTCCATCGCGGGCGGCACGTGCACGTCGGCCATCACGGCGTCCTTCAGGCCGAGCCGCTCGAACGCCTTGAACACGTTGGGACCGAGTTGAATGCCGGCGCCGATCTCGCGAAATTCCGGGGCCTGTTCCAGCACCCGGACCGGAATGCCCTTCAACGCGAGCGCGTAAGCAGCGGCAAGTCCGCCGATGCCGCCCCCGGCGATGAGAATGGGAGCTGCGCCATTCGACTTGGCCATCGGAAATCCTCCGCAGGACGCAACGGTGGTGAGCCCGGTTGGTCTCGAACCAACGACCTACTGATTAAAAGTCAGTTGCTCTACCGCTGAGCTACGGGCCCTCGCCGCCGGTCGGCGTGGGTGCACACGCCATGACGCCATGGCGGGCTGTGTAGGGGGCACGCCGGGCGCGGTCAATAGCCGCTCAATAGCCGTTCTTGGCGCATGTTTGGCCTGTGCAACCGGTTTCCTTGGACCTATCTTTGACGAGGGGACCGCGAGGAGAATTCCGATGCCGATCGTCAACCGCGTTGCCGACCTGCATGACGAGATCACCGCCTGGCGGCACGACCTGCACGCCCATCCGGAGCTGCTGTTCGACGTCCACCGCACCGCCGCTTCGGTCGCCGACAAGCTCAAGCGCCTTCGGCTGCGACGAGGTGGTGACCGGGATCGGCCGCACCGGCGTGGTCGGCGTCATCCGCGGCGCCAAGGGCGAGGGCCGCAAGGTGATCGGGCTGCGCGCCGACATGGATGCGCTTGCCGATCGAGGAGGCGAACGATCTGCCCTACAAGTCGACCGTGCCGGGCAAGATGCACGCCTGCGGCCACGACGGCCACACCGCGATGCTGCTCGGCGCGGCGCGCTACCTGACCGAGACGCGCAATTTCGCCGGCACCGCGGTGGTGATCTTCCAGCCGGCCGAGGAGGGCGGCGGCGGCGGGCGCGAGATGGTCAAGGACGGCATGATGGAGCGGTTCGGCATCGAGGAGGTCTACGGCATGCACAACTATCCCGGCCTCCCGCTCGGCGAGTTCGCGATCCGTCCCGGCCCGCTGATGGCGGCGGCCGATCGCATCTACATCGACATCGAGGGCCGCGGCGCGCACGCCGCGCAGCCGCACCAGTCGATCGACACCATCCTGGTCGGCGCGCAGATCATCAACCAGATGCAGTCGATCGTGTCGCGCAACGTCGATCCGCTGCGAGTCGGCGGTGGTCTCGATCTGCCTGTTCCAGGCCGGCACCGCCGACAACGTCATTCCGCAGACCGCGCTGCTGCGCGGCACCGCGCGCAGCCTGTCGCCGCAGGTGCGCGACCTGCTCGAGACGCGGCTGCACGAGGTGGTGGAGGGCACGGCGCGGCTCTACGGCGCGAAGGCCAAGCTCAGTCTACAAGCGCGACTATCCGGTGACGCGCAACCACGCGCAGCAGACAGCGTTCGCCGCGGACGTCGCCGTCGCAGGTGGTCGGCAACGAGCGGGTCGACCGCGACGTCGCGCCGGTGATGGGCGCGGAGGATTTCTCCTTCATGCTGAACGCGCGGCCCGGCGCCTTCATCTTCGTCGGCAACGGCGACAGCGCCGGCCTGCATCACCCGACCTACGACTTCAACGACGAGGCGATCCCGTTCGGCACGTCGTACTGGGTCAAGCTGGTGGAGACTGCGCTGCCGGCGTGATGTCGCTGCGCTGTGCGCGCTGCGACCTGTCCATTCGGGCAAGGCTGCTATTGCACCGTTTCGATCTGCTTGTCGGCGGGCAGCTGCACCGGCCGTTCGGCGACTTGCGGTGAGCGGGGCAAGGCGGCAACCGCAAGCTTGGCCTCGAGGCTGCGCCAGTAGGCGAATTCGTTGAACCGCGAGCCTTCGAGCGCGGCGATGCCGACCGCGGCCAGGAACGGCAGGCTCTGCACCACCAGCACCACCGCGAAGATGTTGATCTCGTGGATCTGCTTGTAGTTGGTGAGCACGACGACCGCCGCGCCGATCAGCAGCAGGCCCGCCAGCACCGCCTCCCAGAACGCCGGGAAATCGGGCCCCTTGCGCGTCGCGCCGCCCTTGGCGGTGCGCATGAACGGCAGGCTTGCGGTCCACACGCCGAAGCCGACCGCGCGCGCGACCGTCCACTGCACCGACATGGCGGCGAAGACCGCGCCGAACATCTGCCGCGGCGGAATGGCGACGCGCAGGCGATAGAGCGCGACGAAGTGCACCAACGACACCACGAAGGCCGCGAGGATCGGCACGGTGAGGATCTTGTCCGGGATGGCGATGCCGACGAACGCGACGACCGGCACCCAGACCAGGTTGAGGATCGCGACCACGACGCCGATCGATTCGGCGCCGAGCCAGTTGAGCCAGCCGAGCGCGAATTCGCGCTTCTGCTCGCGGGTCAGGCTCCGCGCGCCCGGCAGCAGATGGCGCCAATGCTTCCGGAGAATCTGGAAGCCGCCATAGGCCCAGCGGTGGCGCTGCTTCTTGTAGGCCTCGAAGGTGTCGGGCAGCAGGCCGTGGCCGTAGCGCCGGTTGGTGTAGTGGATCTGCCAGCCATGCTCGAGCACGAGCAGGCCGAGATCGGTGTCCTCGACGATGGTGTCGCTCGACCAGCCGCCGACGGCGACCAGCGCCGCGCGGCGGATCAGGCACATGGTGCCGTGCACGATGATGGCGTTGGCCTCGTTGCGCTGGACCATGCCGATGTCGAAGAAGCCGGCATACTCGCCGTTCATGGCGGTGTGCATCGAGGCTGCGTTCGCCGTCGCGGTGATCCTGCGGCGCCTGCACCATGCCGACCTCGGCGTCGGCGAACGCCGGCACCAGGTCCTTGAGCCAGTCCGGATGCACCACGTAGTCGGCGTCGATCACGCCGATGATCTCGGCGTCCGGCGCGGTGTGCGCGAGCGCAAGGCGCAGCGCGCCGGCCTTGTAGCCCGCGACGCTTCTCCTCATTGACGAACTTGAAACGCTCGCCGAGCGTCGCGGCAATGATCCTCGACCGGTCGCCAAAGCGCCGGATCGGGCGTGTTGTTGATGACGACGACGCATTCGAAATTCGGATAGTCGAGCCGCGCGACGGCATCGAGCGTCGCCTTGAGCATTTCCGGCGGCTCGCGGTGCGCCGGAACATGGATCGACACCTTCGGCATGTGGCCGTCGGGCGCGGGCAGGGGGCCGGCGATCAGCCGCTGCGGGCCCTTGCCGAAGACGATCGCCGCAATTTCCTCGATGCGCGCCAGCGCGATCAGGATCAGCGGGATCAGCAGCACGAGGCCGAGGCCGAGCGCGAACGCGGCACCGAGCACGAAGTAGTGGGTCTGCCAGAACCCGAAGACGAACGCGAACCAGGCGCCGACCACGTTGGCGGCGACCGCGAGCGTCAGCGTCTCGCCGCACGGAGGCTTGGCCGCGCGCCAGGAGCGGCAGCGACAGCAGCAGGCCGAGCAGGAGGGCGAGGCCGGCGAGCTTCCGATAGTTCGGATCGTAGACCGGACCGGTCCAGGCGAACTTGGCGTTGCGGCGACGCGTCGAACATGCCCCAGTACATGCCGACGCCGCCTTCGTTGGTCTTCCACGGCTGGTCGAACGCTTCGATGATGTTGTAGTCGATGCCGTGGGCCTCGGCGCGGGCGACGAATTCGCGCAGGATGCTGGCCTGCTCGATGCGGCCCGGGATCGGCCTTGATCATGTTGTAGCCGGCGCTCGGCCAGCCGAACTCGGCGATCACGATGCGCTTGCCCGGGATGCGTGCGCCGCAGCTTGTCGTAGGCGTCGATCGTCAGGCCGACGATCTTGTCCGCCGGCAGCCCGTCCCAGTAGGGCAGGATGTGAGCGGCGATGAAGTCGACCGAGCGAGGCGAGTTCGGGGTGGTCGATCCACACCGTCCAGATTTCACCGGTCGTGACCGGGACCGGGCTCATGCGCTTGACGCGCTGGATGATCTTGCTCAGTTCGTCGACAGTCTTTTCCGCGCGCAGCGTCGTCTCGTTGCCGACCACGATCGCGTTGATGTTGCGGTAGCGGCGGGCGAGCGCGATGGCGGACTGGATTTCCTGCTCGTTGCGGGCTTCATTCTTGTCGATCCAGATGCCGAGCGTGACCTTCAGTCCGAACTCCGCGGCAATGGCCGGGATCAGCTCGCCGCCGCCGGTCGACGTATAGGTGCGGATCGCGTGCGTATAGGGACTGATCAGCTTGAGATCGGCGCGGATCTGCTCGGCGGTCGGCCGGTCGCCGTTGTCGGGATGTTGCGAGCGTGTGAACGGGGAATACGACAGGCTGGCGAGCGGGGTCGTGATACTGGCGGCCGATTGTTGCCGTTGGAACAGAGTCCACAGACCGGCATGCACGCAGAGGACAAGCGCCACCACAGCAGCGACGGTGCGCATCGAAATGCAACCACACAGGGCAGAAACAGGGACCCGAACCCGTCCCCTAGGTTCAACCAAGGCCGTAATGATTAACGTACCTTAGCCAGCAGCAATCAACAAGTGGCAGAATGCTCGTGGCGAATTCAAGGAAGATGTTCTAAGTGCAGTGAAAATGTTTTGCGATATTTCAACAGTCATTCTGAACATCTGTACATCGTCGCGCAACTATTCTGAACAACTGTACAGATTAGCAGTCGCTGATTAGCGGTTGGTAACGCCGCTGGTGGCCGACGCCGCGCCCTTCACCTCGGCGGTCGGATTGATCCAGCAGCCGTGTACCCGGCTGTTGACCGTGTCGGTCGCCTTCGGATCGATGTTTCCCTGGCGGACCAGGCAGCGGAATGTCGCCTGGATGTGGCCGGACGGGCAGCCGAAGCGGTCGTACAGGTCGAGGTGGCGGAACGCCGTGTCGAGATCGTCGCGCCAGAGCAGGCTCACCACCCGCCGGCCGAGCCACAGGCATTCCGGGTTGGCCGCCGGTCCGCCCAGCACCCGCTCGGCCTCGGCGAATTCGTCGATCTTCTTTTCTTTTGCTTCGGCCGGGGGCTTCTCGGCGGGCTTTGCCGTGCTCTGCGCAAACGCCAGCGGGGCAGACGCAACACCATCACCACGCCCAGGGCGACGGCAACAGCACACAGATCGAATGACGCGCATGGTTCCCCGGTGCTTATGAGGCCTTGACGGCCGGTTGTTTCCTCCACATGCCGACCCGAATAGGTCAGCATTGCGGCAAGTGTTACGGCGCCTGAGACCATCTCCGCTCGGTGTCACCGTCCGGGCGGCGGTCCACTGCGAACATTAAAGCAGCCGAGGAATCCGGACGCCAAGATGGCCGCGCAAATTTCTGCACCGAGCGCACCTGGATCGGCCGCCGACCGTCGACCGCTCTGTCGCTCCGCTTGGCACTGCCGCGGGCGCAGGATAAACGACGCCGTTATCACGAGGGCCGCCGATGGGCGTTGTGTCCGCGACTCTTCGCTCTGACGGCCGCCGCGATCGTCGCCGTCTGGGGATGGCTCGGGGCGAAGGTCGAAATGCCGCAGTCGCCGCTGGCGCCGGGCGAGAAGGTGCATTGCATCTCCTACGCGCCGTTTCGCGGCGCCCAGGACCCGTTCGGGCCCGACGTTCCGATCGATCCCCGCCAGATCGAGGAAGACCTCGCGCAGCTCAAGCAGATCACCGACTGCGTGCGGACCTACTCGACCGATCATGGCCTCGACCAGATTCCGGAAATCGCCAAGCGGCACGGCATCAAGGTGATGCAGGGGCTGTGGCTGTCGAACCGTCCGGACCTCAGCGCGCAAGCAGATCGAGACAGGCGTCGCGCTGGCGAAGCGCTTTCCGGACGTCATCGAGGCGATCGTGGTCGGCAACGAGGTTCTTGCTGCGGGGCGAAATGGGCGCCCCGGAGCTCGCCCGGACCATCCGTGAGGTCAAGGCGCAGGTGCCGATGCCGGTCACCTATGCGGACGTCTGGGAGTTCTGGCTTGCGCAATCGCGAGGTGGCCGCGGCGGTCGATTTCATCACCATCCATATCCTGCCGTACTGGGAGGACTTCCCGATCCCGGCCAGCGACGCGGCACGGCACGTCGACGCCATCCGCCGGCAGGTGGTCGCGGCGTTTCCCGGGCAGGGACATCTTGCTCGGCGAGTTCGGCTGGCCGAGCGCCGGCCGCATGCGCGAGGGCGCCTTGCCGTCGCCGGCCAATCAGGCGCGCGACGATCCAGGAGGTGCTGGCGCTCGCCAAGCGCGAGAACTACCGCGCTAACCTGATCGAGGCCTACGACCAGCCCTGGAAGCGCCAGCTCGAAGGCACCGTCGGCGGCCATTGGGGCCTGTACGACGCCTACCGGCGTCAGGCCAAGTTCGCCTGGGGCGCGCCGGTTTCCAACCATCCGGACTGGCCTGGCAGGCGGCGGGCGGCGTCGGCTTTGCCGCCGTGATTTTTGCCGCCGCGTTCTTGGCCGGGCGCGCCGGCAAGTCGGCGCCGGACCGGAGCGTGTGGCTGCGGATCGCCGGCATGGCGTTCGCGGCCGGCAGCATGATCGGCTGGGCGGTGGCGAATGTGCCGCTCGAAAGCCTCACCGTCGGCGATTGGATCCGCTCGCTCGGCTGGACCGCGCTCGCGTTCGCCGCGCCGGTCGCGGCGCTGCCGCGCTGGCGTCAGGGCGCGAGACGCTGCCGACGCTCGCCCGGATCCTCGGCCGGGCTCCCCGGCGCCCGCGCGATGCGCTCACCGTTGGTGCTCGGGATGTCGCTGATCGTGCTGGCGGTGCTCTCCGTGCAGGCGGCGCTCGGCCTGGTCTTCGATCCGCGCTATCGCGACTTTCCGTTCGCGCCGCTCACCGCTGCCGCGGTCCCGCTCGCTCGTTCGCTGGTCGACTGGGAAGCGGGCTCAGAGCCGTGCGGCCGGCGGCCGAGACCGCAATCGCGGCACGCTTGATCGTCTCGGCGATCTACATTGCCTGCAACGAGAGTCTTCGCGAACTGGCAGTCGCTGTGGTTCTGCGCCGGCGTGCTGGCGCTCGCGCTCACTCTGCTGCAGGCGCGGGACGCGCCAGGCTGAGCATCAGCAGCGCCACCGCAAGCCCGGCAAGATCGGCGTTGTGCAGCACCAGCCCGAACGCGGCGGCCGGCGAGCGCGACCGCGACCAGGACGATCGACGGCCGGATCAGGTTGAGCGCGGCCGCGCCGAGCGCGACCCAGCCGAACACCGAGTGGTTGTACAGCGCGATGACGAGTCCGGAAGGTCGCGCACAGCCAGGTGTTGAGGCCGCCCTGGCAGGCAAGCGACACCGGCGCATGCTCGATCGCGAGATAGCGCAGATAGAGCGCCTCGCCGAGCGCGAGGAAACCGACGATCAGCAGCCAGTTGGTCTGGCGGGCGGTCGGCAGGAAGAGCCGCGGATTGCATGGCTGGCGCCACTATGCCGCCGGTCATCGGGAGCCACAATCAGTCCAACGCGGTAGGGCCGAGTGAATTTCCAGCCGTTCGGCGGCGCGAGGCCGACAATCGCTCGACGTTGAAGCCACGGGCAGGGATCGGGCCGATTGAACCCAACGCTAGCTCGCGCATTCCGCCTTTTCCGGCGCCGCGCACTCGGATATGAGGGCGCGCGGGCTGCGGACTTCTGATGCGCCACCTGGCGAGGATCGCAGCTTGGTAGCTGAACGCACCTGCCTTGCCATCGTGCTCGCGGCCGGCGAGGGCACCCGCATGCGTTCGGCGCGGCCGAAGGTGCTGCACGCGATCGCCGGCCGATCGTTGCTGGCGCATGTGCTCGACGCCGTGTCGCGAAGCCGGCGGCAGCGCGACGGCGGTCGTGGTCGGGCCCGGAGCAGCGATGCGGTCGCGGCCGAAGCCAAGCGGGTGCTGCCGGGCGCCGAGATCTTCGTGCAGGCGGAGCGCCGCGGGACCGCCCATGCGGTGCTGGCGGCAAGGGCCGCGATCGCCGCGGACGCCGACGACGTTCTCGTGATTTTCGGCGACACGCCGCTGATCCGGCCGCAGACCTTGCTGCGGATGCGCGGAAGCCCTCGCCAAGGCGCGGCCGTCGTGGTGCTCGGCTTTCGCCCGAGCCGATCCCGACCGGCTATGGCCGCCTGCGTGATGCGACGGCGACGAACTTGTCGCCATTCGCGAGGAACTCGACGCGACGCCGGCGGAGCGCGCGATCGAGCTTTGCAACGGCGGCCTGATGGCGTTCGCCGGCCCGTCGCGCTCTGACCATCCTCGAGCGGATCGGCAACGACAATCGCAAGGGCGAATATTATCTCACCGATGCCATCGCGATCGCCCGTGCGATGGGCCTGCAAGGCGGTCGTGATCGAGACCGAGGAGGACGACGTGCGCGGCATCAACACCAAGGCGCAGCTCGCGGAGACCGAAGCCGCGCTGCAGCAGCGCCTGCGCCGGGCGGCGATGGACGCCGGCGTCACCCTGGTCGCGCCGGAAACGGTGTTCTTCGCCGCGGACACCAAGTTCGGCCGCGACGTGGTGGTCGAGCCCTTCGTGGTGTTCGGACCGGGCGTCACGGTCGAGGACAACGCGGTGATCCGATCGTTCTCCCATCTCGACCGCGCGCATGTCGGCAAGGGCGCGATGGTCGGCCCTTATGCCCGGCTGCGGCCCGGCGCTCGCCTGCGGCGAGGACGTGCACATCGGCAACTTCGTCGAGATCAAGGAGGCCGTGATCGAGGCCGGCGCCAAGGCCAATCACCTGAGCTATATCGGCGACGCCACCGTCGGCGCGGGCGCCAACGTCGGCGCCGGCACCATCACCTGCAACTACGACGGCATCGCCAAGCACCGCACCGAGATCGGCAAGGGCGCGTTCATCGGCTCGAACTCGGCGCTGGTCGCGCCGGTGAAGATCGGCGACGGCGCCTATGTCGGCTCCGGCTCGGTGATCACCCAGCGACGTGCCGGCGGACGCGCTCGCGCTCGGCACGCGGCCGGCAGGTCCGTTAAGGAAGGCTGGGCGCGGCGCTTGCGTGCGCTCAAGGTCAGCGGCAAGAAGAAGCCGGCCGCCGAATAGACGTGATGCGCGAGCGCCCGGATTAGCCTTAATTGTCACAAGTTGAGATACTATTTTGATTTCCCTTGCGGCGTTCGCCGCCGATACATCGTCGTCGGGGTAGCGATCCGCGCGATCAGCTAGGAGGTGGCCGCTCGCATGTGCGGAATTGTGGGCATTCTCGGACGTGAGCCGGTCGCCGGCGCGCTCGTCGATGCGCTCAAGCGCCTCGAATATCGCGGCTATGACTCGGCCGGCGTCGCCACCCTGGAGGCGGCCAGCTCGACGCGCCGGCGCGCCGAGGGCAAGCTGCGCAATCTCGAAAGCAAGCTCGCGCGCGAGCCGCTCGCCGGCACCATCGGCATCGGCCATACCCGCTGGGCAACCCACGGCCGGCCGACCGAAAGCAATGCGCATCCGCACGCCACCGACCGCCTCGCGGTCGTGCACAACGGCATCATCGAGAACTTTCCGCGAGCTGCGCGAGGAGCTCTGAGAAGAAGGGCGCGAAGTTCGGCTCCGAGACCGACACCGAGGTGGTCGCCCATCTCGTCACCCAGGAGATGAAGAACGGCCGCTCGCCGGCGGAGGCGGTCGAGGCGGTGCTGCCGCGGCTGCGCGGCGCGTTCGCGCTCGCCTTCCTGTTCACCGGCGAGGACGATCTGCTGATCGGCGCGCGCAAGGGCTCGCCGCTCGCGGTCGGCTACGGCGACGGCGAGATGTATCTCGGCTCCGACGCCATCGCGCTCGCGCCGTTCACCGACACGATCTCCTATCTCGAGGACGGCGACTCGGCCGTGCTCACGCGCAACAGCGTCGAAGTGCACGACGCCGCCGGCAGCAAGGTCGAGCGCGCGGTGCTCAAGTCGACCGCCTCGGCGTTCCTGGTCGACAAGGGCAACCATCGCCACTTCATGGCGAAGGAGATCCACGAGCAGCCGGAGGTCGTCGGCCACACGCTGGCGCACTACCTCGACATGGCCGCCGAGCGCGTGCGGCTGCCGGTCGACCTGCCGTTCGATTTCCGCGCGCTCGAGCGGGTGTCGATGTCGGCCTGCGGCACCGCCTATTACGCCGGGCCTGGTGGCGAAATACTGGTTCGAGCGGTTTGCGCGCCTGCCGGTCGAGATCGACATCGCGTCCGAATTCCGCTACCGCGAGGCGCCGTTGCAGGCCGGGCGGACTCGCGATCTTCGTCTCGCAATCGGGCGAGACCGCCGACACGCTGGCGACGCTGCGCTACGCCAAGGAGCAGAAGCAGCACGTGCTCGCGGTCGTCAACGTGCCGACCTCGACCATCGCGCGCGAAAGCGACGTGGTGATGCCGACGCTCGCCGGCCCGGAGATCGGCGTCGCCTCGACCAAGGCTTTCACCTGCCAGCTCGCGGTGCTGGCCTGCCTCGCGATCGCTGCCGGCCGCGCGCGCGGCGTGCTGTCGGAGGACGACGAGAAGAAGCTCGTCCGCGCCCTGATCGAGGTGCCGCGCCTGATGGCGGAAGCGCTCGAAGCTCGAGCCGCAGATCGAGCAGCTGGCGCGCGACTTGAAGGAGAGCCGCAACGTGCTCTATCTCGGCCGCGGCACGAGCTTCCCGCTCGCGCTCGAAGGCGCGCTCAAGCTCAAGGAAATCTCCTATATCCACGCCGAAGGCTATGCCGCGGGCGAGCTCAAGCACGGCCCGATCGCGCTGATCGACGAGACCATGCCGGTGATCGTGATCGCGCCGCACGACCGCGTGTTCGAGAAGACCGTCTCCAACATGCAGGAGGTCGCGGCCCGCGACGGGCGGATCATCCTGATCACCGACCCGGCCGGCGCGCGCGAGACCCACGTCAAGTCGCTGTCCAAGATCACGCTGCCGGAGATGCCCGCCACCGTGACGCCGCTCGTCTATGCCATTCCGGTGCAGCTCATCGCCTATCACACCGCGGTCGCGATGGGCACGGACGTCGACCAGCCGCGCAACCTCGCCAAATCGGTCACGGTGGAGTGATGACCCGCGACTTTGGTCGATCTCGCCGGAATGCCTGGCAGCCAATATCTTCCCGACGCCGCAACGCTTGCGGATGCGTCAAACAGTGAACCCAGCGAATGAACGAGTTTGATCCAAATTCCAAGAGCGCGACCGGCGCGCCGGACGCCGGTCGAGGCGAAGATCACCATGTTCCACCGCAGCATGGCGGCGCGGCTCCGCAACTACTTTCTGACCGGCCTGGTGCTGGTCGGCCCGATCTACATCACGATCAATCTCACGTGGTGGTTCATCAACTGGGTCGACAACATCGTGCGACCGTTCATTCCGATCGCCTACCGGCCGGAAACCTATCTGCCGTGGCGGATTCCCGGCACCGGCCTGATCATGGCGCTGATCGCGCTGACGCTGCTCGGCTTCCTGACCGCCAATTTCGTCGGCCGCAAGCTGGTCGAGGCGAGCGAAAACATCCTCCATCGCATGCCGGTGGTGCGGCCGATCTACAAGGGCCTGAAGCAGATCTTCGAGACGCTGTTCTCCAAATCGGGATCGAGCTTCCGCAGATGCGGACTGGTCGAGTTTCCTTCGCCCGGCATGTGGTCGCTGGTGTTCCTGTCGCAGTCGGCGAGCCCGGAGATCGCGGCGCGGCTGCCCGAGACCGAGCACGTCGCGGCCTTCCTGCCGTGCACGCCCAACCCGACGACGGGATTTTTCTTCTACGTGCCGCGCCGCGACGTCATCGATCTCGACATCACGGTCGAGCAGGCGATGACGCTGCTGATGTCGGCCGGCATGGTGCAGCCGGGCGGCGGCTCGGTCGATCAGCAGAAGAAGCTGGCCGCGCTCGCCGAGACCGCCCGCGCCGCAGGGCAGTGCCGGCCGCCGCGCGGCCGAAAGAGCCGCCACCTGATTTCACGCGCGACGATTGCGAGGGGGCCCAGGAGGGACGGATGAAGACGTGCGCCTACATCGCCCTTGGCCGTTACGGCGCTGGCGGGATCGGCAGCTACGGTCCGGGCCGACTTCGTCTGCACCGGCACCGAGCCGTTCTGGAAGCTGGAGATCCGCGACAACGGCGTGGTGCTGCAGGACGGCAACAAGGTCACGGGACAGTCGAAGCTGACGCTGAAGAGCGTGAAGCCGCGCCTCGCCGAGGGCGCTTCCCCCGAGTCCGTGATGGTGTTCGAGGCGGGCGGCAGCGAGAAGAGCGCGCGGCCCATCACCATCGTGGTCCAGAAGCGCGAAGAATCGAAGTGCAGCAACGGTCTTTCCGACCCGATTTATCCCTACGACGTGATCGTCATCACCCAGCGCGTGGTGTTCGTCGGCTGCTGCGAGAGCAAGTAGGCATCGCGGTCGGGGCGTGCCTAAACCCGAAGTCCCTTCAAATCGCTCCAAAAGCGCAACGCGCCGCGAAGCCTGCATGCCGGCTCGGCACAATGGCGCGTCTTACGTCGGTTTTCCTCGGCCGGGAGACATGCTAAAGCATCATTCTTGAAACAACTCGGGAGCGGCCGCCATGAATTTTACCCAAGCGATTTCGTCCGGGTTTCAGAACTATGTGACTTTCGCCGGGCGCGCAGCGCGATCGGAATACTGGTACTGGACGCTGTTTGCCGTTCTGGTGTCGATCGCGACTTCGCTGATCGACCTGGCTATTTTTCCGACCTTCGGCTTCTCGCCGCTCAACTCGCTCGCCGGCCTGGCGCTGTTCCTGCCCGGCCTCGCGGTCACCATCCGCCGGCTGCACGATCTCGATCGCACCGGCTGGTGGGTGCTGCTCGTCCTGACGGTCATCGGCATCATCTTGCTGATCGTCTGGTTCTGTATGCGGGGCACGGTTGGGCCGAACCAGTACGGGCCAGACCCGATCGAGGGCCAAGTCTAGTTCTCGAGGGCCAAGTCTAGTTCGGGACGATTGCGTCAACCGGCGCGGATCAGGCGGATCGCCTCGTCGCGCTCGAACAGATAGAGCAGTTGCCGTAGCGCCTCACCGCGCGGCGAGGTGAGCCCGGGGTCGCGCGCGAGCATCAGCGCGGCATCGTCGCGCGCCGCTTCGATCAGTTCGCCGTGCACGGCGACGCGCGCGATGCGGAAGCCCGGCATGCCGGATTGCCGCGTACCGAGCACGTCGCCTTCGCCGCGCAGCTTGAGGTCCTCTTCGGCGATGCGGAAGCCGTCCTCGGTCTCGCGCATGATCGCGAGCCGCGCCTTGGCGGTCTCGCCGAGCGGCGGCTTGTAGAGCAGGAGGCAGGTCGAGGCGCCGCTGCCGCGGCCGATGCGGCCGCGCAAGCTGGTGCAGCTGGGCGAGCCCGAAGCGCTCGGCGTGCTCGATCACCATCACGGTCGCCTCCGGCACGTCGACGCCGACCTCGATCACCGTGGTGGCGACCAGGAGCTGCGTCTCGCCGGCGGCGAAGCGCTCCATGGCGCGGTCCTTGTCGGCGCCCTTCATGCGGCCGTGCACCAGATCGACCTGCGCGCCGAACCGCTCCTGGAGCGCGGCATAGCGTTCTTCGGCGGCGGCGAGATCGCTGTTCTCCGATTCCTCGACCAGCGGGCAGACCCAGTAGACGCGGCGGCCTTCGTCGAGCGCGCGTCCGACCGCGTCGACCACCTCGCGGCAGCCGCGACAGCGGCACGGTCCGCGGTGTCGATCGGCTGGCGGCCGGCCGGCTTTTCGCGCAGCTCGGACACGTCCATGTCGCCGAAATAGGTCAGCACCAGCGTGCGCGGGATCGGCGTCGCGGTCATCACCAGCACGTCGACGGCCTCGCCCTTCTGCGCCAGCGCGAGCCGCTGATGCACGCCGAAGCGGTGCTGCTCGTCGACGATCGCCAGCGCGAGGTCGTGGAACGCGACCTCCTCCTGGAACAGCGCGTGGGTGCCGATCAGCAGTCGAATCGTCGCCGCGCGCGAGCCGTTCGAGCAGCGCCGTGCGCTCGCGCCCGCGTTCGCGGCCGGTCAGGATCGCGACCTCGATGCCGATCGCGGCCGCCAGCGGCGCGATGGTCTTGTAGATGCTGGCGCGCCAGGATTTCGGTCGGCGCCATCAGCGCCGCCTGCCGGCCGCGCTTCGATCACGGTGGCGGCGGCCAGCAGCGCCACCACGGTCTTGCCGGAGCCGACGTCGCCCTGCAGCAGCCGCAGCATGCGCTCCGGCTTGGCGAGGTCGGCGACGATGTCGGCGACCGCCTGGCGCTGCGAGCGCGTGAGCGCATAGGGCAGGGCGGCGATCAGCTTCTTGCGCAGACTCTCCGCGGACCGCGACGGCGCGGCCCGCCGGCCGGCGGATGTGCGCGCGCACCAGCGCCAGCGCCAGCTGGCCGGCGAGCAGTTCGTCGATAGGCGAGCCGCGACCAGGCCGGACTTTCGGGCAGAAGGTCGTCCAGCGCGCCGGGCCGATGCACGCTGCGCAGCGCCTGCGCGAACGGCGGGAAATGCGCGCGCGCAAGCCAGTCGCGTCCTGCCATTCGGCGAGATCGGGCACGCGCGCCAGCGCGGCATCGACCGCCTTGCGCACCTGATTGAGGCTCAGCCCCTCGGTCAGCGGATAGACCGGCTCGATCAGCGGCAGCTTGGCGAGGTCGGCCTCCGACACCACGCGGTCGGGATGCACCATCTGCAGCATGCCGTCGTAGAGCGCGACGGTGCCGGAGACGTAGCGAAGCTCGCCGACCGGCAGCAGCTTTTCGAGATAGTCCCGGCGCGCGTTGAAGAACGTCAGGATGATGTCGCCGGTGTCGTCGCTGGCATAGATCTGATAGGGCGCGCGCGAGCGATGCGGCGGCGGCGGCGCGGTGCCGGTCGACCGTGCACCGCGACGGTGACCACGGTGTCGGGCACGACGTCGCGCAGCTTCGGCCGCGCCCGGCGGTCGATCGCGCCGCTCGGCAGATGGAACAGCAGGTCGACGAGCGCGCGGCACCTCGTCCGGCGGCCGAGCAGCCGCCGGAACAGCTTCTCCAGCTTCGGGCCGACGCCCGGCAGGCTGGTGATCGCGGCAAACAGCGGATTGAGCACCGGCGGACGCATCGTGTTTCGATATACCTCGAATGAACCGGCAAAATCGCGCAGCCCGCCCCTGACAGCACGCCTTGTCCCCGCTATATAACCGCCACCCGGCTCGTCCGGGCTTTTGGCGTTGGAGATCCGATGACTGGCAGCACCCGATCGAGCGACGGCCTGGACGTGCGACGGCGCAAGGTTCTGTTCCGCGCCTGGCATCGCGGCATGCGCGAGACCGACCTGATTCTCGGGCGATTCGCCGACGCCGCGATCGCGGACCTCAACGACGCCGAGATCGGCGACTTCGAGCAACTGCTCGAGGTCCAGGATCAGGATGTCCTGGCTTGGCTCCTCGGCGAAGCGATTGTGCCTTCGGAATTCGACACCCCGCTGTTCGGCAAACTCTGCGCCTTTCACCGGCAGAACGGAACTCGCTGATGGCCAACTCGCCTGCCACCCTACTGGTCGAGGGCCGGCCGCTGACGCTCGCGGGCGTCGCGGACGGGGCCGAAGGCCTGGTCGTTGCCGATCTCGCGCGCGCGGTCGCCGCGCGCGCGAAGCCGCCGGCCACGAGCCTTCTGGTGATTTGCCGGGACGGGCCGCGGATGGCGGCGTTGTCGCGGGCGCTGGCGTTCTTCGCGCCTGAGATCGGGCTCCTGGAATTTCCTGCCTGGGACTGTCTGCCCTACGACCGGGTATCGCCACATGCCGGCTTCGTCGCGCAACGCATGACCGCGCTGTCGCAATTGGCGCGTCTCAAGGGCCGCGACCGGCCCTCGATCCTGCTGACGACGGTGAACGCCGTGCTCCAGCGCGTGCCGGCGAAGGACTTTGTCGCGAGCCATGCGCTCGCTGTCGTGCCGGGCCACATGCTGGCGATGGACGGCGTCACGCAATGGCTCGAACTCAACGGCTTCATCCGCGCCTCGACGGTGCGGGAGCCCGGCGACTACGCGGTGCGCGGCGGCATCATCGACCTTTACGCGCCCGGCATGGGCGAACCGGTCCGGCTCGATTTCTTCGGCGACACGCTGGAGACGATCCGCAGCTTCGATCCGGAGACGCAGCGCACGACCGACCAGTTGCGCGCGCTGAACCTCGTTCCGGTGTCCGAGTTCCAGCTCACGACCGAGACGATCCGGCGCTTCCGCACCGGCTATGTCGCTGCCTTCGGTGCACCGTCGCCCGACGACCAGCTCTACCATGCGGTCAGCGAGGGCCGCCGTCATCCCGGCATGGAACACTGGCTGCCGCTGTTTCACGACCGGCTCGATACGCTGTTCGATTACGTGCCGGACTCTCCGATCGTGATCGAGCCGCTGGCGGAGGATGCGGCGCGCGAGCGCCTTGGCCAGATCGCCGATTATTTCGAGGCCCGCCAGCAGGCGCTCGCGCAGAAGGATACCGGACCGATCTACCGCCCGCTGCCGCCCGACCGGCTCTATCTCGGCACCGGCGACTGGGACGAGCGGCTGAAGCGTTCGCAAGTCGCACGGCTCACGCCGTTCGCCGTACCGGACGGGCAGGGGCCGTCGATCGATGCCGGCGACGCGGACGGGACGCAATTTCGCGGCTGAGCGTGCCGAGCCCGGCAAGAATGTGTTCGAGGCCGTGACCGCGCACGTGCAGGCGCTGCAGGCATCCGGCAAGCGCGCCATCGTGGCGCTCTGGAGCGAGGGCGCGCGCGAACGGGTGAGCCACGTGCTCGCCGACCACGGGCTCGCCAATCTGTCGCCGGTCGCGTCCTGGCAGGAGGCGCTGGCGCTGCCCAGGCCACAGGTCGCGCTGGCGGTGCTTGGCCTCGAAGCCGGATTCGAGACCGCCGACGCGGCGGTGATTGGCGAGCAGGACATCCTCGGCGACCGGCTGGTGCGTCCGCGCCGCGCCGCCAAGCGCGCCGACAATTTCATCGCCGAAGTCACCGCATTATCGGCCGGCGACCTCGTCGTGCACGTCGATCACGGCATCGGCCGGTTCGTCGGCCTGCGCGCGATCGAGGCGGCGGGCGCGCCGCACGACTGCCTGGAAATTCACTACGCCGGCGGCGACAAGCTCTACCTGCCGGTCGAGAACGTCGAATTGCTCTCACGCTACGGCTCCGAGGAGAGCAATGTCGATCTCGACAGGCTCGGCGGCGGCGCCTGGCAGGCGCGCAAGGCGCGGATGCGCCGGCGCATCCTCGAGATCGCCAACGACCTCATCAAGATTGCAGCGGAGCGTCAGCTACGCGAAGCACCGAAGCTTGTGCCCGAGTCCGGCCCGTTCGACGAGTTCTGCGCTGGCTTCCCGTATGAGGAAACCGACGACCAGCAAGCTTCGATCGATGCCGTGCTGGGCGATCTAGGCTCCGGCCGGCCGATGGACCGGCTGATCTGCGGCGACGTCGGCTTCGGCAAGACCGAGGTGGCGCTGCGCGCAGCCTTTGTTACCGCGATGAGCGGCCGGCAGGTCGCAGTCGTGGTGCCGACGACGCTTCTTGCTCGGCAGCATACAAAAACCTTCGCCGAGCGCTTCCGCGGCTTCCCGATCAAGGTCGCGCAGGCCTCGCGGCTGGTCTCAACCACGGAGCTGACCAAGACGAAGAAGGGGCTGGCGGACGGCACCATCGACATCATCGTCGGCACCCATGCGCTGCTCGGCAAGGGCATCAAGTTCAAGGACCTGTCGCTGCTGATCGTCGACGAGGAGCAGCACTTCGGCGTGGCGCACAAGGAGAAGCTCAAGCAGTTGCGCTCCGAAGTGCACGTGCTCACGCTGACCGCGACACCGATCCCGCGCACGCTGCAGCTCGCCCTGTCCGGCGTGCGCGATCTGTCGATCATCGCATCGCCGCCGGTCGACCGCCTCGCGGTGCGCACCTTCGTGTCGCCATTCGATCCGCTGGTGGTGCGGGAGGCGCTGTTGCGCGAGCGCTACCGCGGCGGCCAGGCGTTCTACGTCTGCCCGCGCATCGAGGATCTCGCCGGCGTCAAGGAATTCCTCGACACTCACGTGCCGGAGATGAAGGTCGCCGTCGCTCATGGCCAGATGCCGTCGGGCGTGCTCGAAGACATCATGTCGGCGTTCTACGACGGCAAGTACGACACGCTCCTGTCCACCACCATCATCGAATCCGGGCTCGATATCCCGACCGCCAACACACTGATCGTGCACCGTGCCGATCGCTTCGGCCTGTCGCAGCTCTACCAGTTGCGCGGCCGGGTCGGGCGCTCGAAGCTGCGGGCCTATTCGCTGTTCACGCTGCCGGACAACCGCAAGATCACCGCGCAGGCCGAGAAGCGCCTCAAGGTGCTGCAATCGCTCGATACGCTCGGCGCCGGCTTCCAGCTTGCCTCGCACGATCTCGACATCCGCGGCGCCGGCAACCTGCTGGGCGAGGAGCAGTCCGGCCACATCAAGGAGGTCGGCTTCGAGCTCTACCAGCAGATGCTCGAAGAGGCGGTGGCAAGCCTCAAGGCCGGCATCACCGCGCCGGTCGCCGACCGCTGGTCGCCGTCGATCACCATCGGCACGCCCGTCATGATCCCGGAGGACTATGTCGCCGACCTGCCGGTGCGGCTCGCGCTCTACCGGCGGCTCGCCGAGATCGAGGACGAGCGCGAGATCGCGGGGTTCGGCGCCGAGCTGTCCGACCGTTTCGGCAAGCTGCCGCTCGAGGTCGAGTACCTGCTGCAGATCGTCGCCATCAAGTCGCTCTGCCGGCAGGCCAACGTCGAGAAGATCGAAGCCGGCCCGAAGGGCGCGGTCATTACCTTCCGCGACAACAGCTTCGCCAACCCCGAGCGGCTCGTCGCCTTCATCCGCCAGCAGGGACCGTCGGCCCGCGTGCGCCCCGACATGAAGGTGGTGTTCTTCGCCGATTGGGAACGGCCGGAGGAACGCCTCAAGGGCGCGACCACCATCCTGCGCAACCTCGCAAATCTAGCGCAACCGGCGAAAGCGGCGTGATTTGCAATGAGAAAGAGGCCGCCAACTGAGATGGCCTCAGTCGCTAATGCCGTCACGCCCTTTGAGGATCATAAATGTCGCGGTGAGCAGGGCGATCAGCTTTTCTTGTCCGCCGGTATCCGCGAACACTTCCGTTTGGGCCAGGGTGAGGGTGCGGCCCGCTTTCACCACGCGCCCACGAGCAAGGATGCGCTCGCCTGCGGCGGGAGCGAGAAGGTTGATCTTGAACTCTGTGGTGAGAACCCCGGTGTCAGCAGGCATCAGACTGAGGGCGGCATAGCCCGCCGCGCTATCTGCGATGGCGCTCACAGCTCCAGCGTGGACGAACCCGTGCTGTTGCGAGATTGCCGGATGGGGACTTAACGTGATCTCGACCATGCCGGGTGAGACGCTGCTGAGCGTCGCACCTAACGTGGTCATCAGCCCTTGCTTGGCGAAGCTCGACCGAACGCGCTCTTGCTGTTGCTCGGGGGTCATTTTTCTAGTCCCGCATCCGGATGAATACTCCCGCAAAACTAGACGTGAAGTCGAAACCAGCTGGCGCCTTAATATCTGTCCTGGCACGCGCGACGCTGTCGCGTTACTCCGGCTTGACGTTGCCTGCCGCGATAATCTTCGTCCACTTTGCGATCTCGACATCGATATGGGCGCGCCATTCGTCGGTCGTCGTGCCGAGTGGGAAGAAGCCTTGATCGTTGAGGCGCGACCTGAACGGCTCGGTCCGGACCGCGTTGACCGCAATCTGATTGAGCTTCTGCACGATCGGCGCCGGCGTCGCGGCTGGCACGATGATTCCCATCTCGCTGGTGGAATCGACGCTGCCGAGCCCGATCTCTTCCAGGCTGGGCACATCCGGCAACTGCGGCGAGCGCCCGCGCGTCGTTCCGAGCGCACGTGCCCGGCCGTCGTAGACATGCTGCTTGATGGTCGGGACCGCGCCGAAGGTGAAGTCGAGCTTGCCCGAGATAAAGTCGGCCACCATCGGCGCACCGCCGCGATACGGCACGACAACAATATCGATGCCGGCAACCTGACGGAACTGCTCGCCGGCATAGTGGATGCCGGTGCCGATGCCGGCCGATCCGAACGTGAGCTTGCCCGGATTGGCTTTCGCATGGGCAATCAAGTCCTGCGCGCTCTTGTACGGCGAGGAGGGATGGACCACGAGCACCAGTTGGGTGCGCGACAGCAGCGACACCGGAACGAAGTCGCGACGCGTATCGTAGGGCAGCTTGCTGCCATAAAGGCCAGGATTGGTGACAAAGGCACTGTCCACCATGCCGATGGTGTAGCCATCGGGCTGAGCGCTTGCCACCGCCTGGGTGCCGACGATGCTTGCGCCGCCGGCCCGGTTGTCGATCACCAGCGGCTGGCCAAACTCGCGTTCGATCTGCGCAGCCAGCAGCCGCGAGAACACGTCGGTGCCGCCACCGGGCGCGTACGGCACGATGATCTTCACCGGGCGCTGCGGATAAGATTGCGCCGCCGCCGGCCGCATCAATGCCACCGCACAGGCCGACGAAGTTCCGACAAGCCAGGTCCGTCTGGTCAGTTTGCTCAAGGTCGTTCCTCCAGGTTCTTTGTTTTCATTGGTCAGCTTAATCACTGCGGAATTCGGTAGCGCTCGATCAGCTCGGGCTCGGGTTCGGCCCCCAGACCGGGACCCTCCGGCACCTCGATCGCTCCATCCTCCACCGGCACCGTCTTGGCATAGGGCGTAAATCCAAGGTCGGCGAAGAAGCGTTCGATCGTCACTTCGCATTGCTTGGCGGCGAGCGCGTGCAGCGTGGCGAGATAGCCGGGCCCGAGGAAGAACGCATTCGGCACACACGGAATGCCATCGGCCTCGGACTGCGTCGCGATGCGCCAGAGATTGGTGAGACCGCCGATCTTGACGATGCTCGGCTGGACGAAGTCGGTCGCCCCGGCCGCGATCATTTTGCGGTAGTCGAGCACGCCGGTGGCGTTCTCGCCCATCGCCAGCGGCACGCCGGTCGCGCGCCGCAATGCCGCCGCCGACTCGAAGTCCTCCGGCGGCCAGATCGGCTCCTCGACCCAGAATGGCTTCGACGGCGCCATCGCCAGCACCGCCGCTGTCGCCTGATCGGGCGTCCAGGCGCAGTTCGTGTCCACCATGAGCGGCACATCCGGTCCGGTCACCTCGCGGGCGGCGGCGACCGTGTCGGCCGTGCGCTCGTGCAGCTTGATGTGACGGAAGCCGCGTTGCAGCGCGCGCTCGGTGCTGCGCCGGACATCGTCGACCTTGCCGGCGTATTGCAGCAGCGACGCATAGCACTCGATGCGCCTGCGGCGTGCGCCGCCGAGCAGGGTCGAGACCGGCACGCCTTCGAGCTTGCCGCGAATGTCCCACAACGCGATATCGACGCCGCCGAGCGCCTGCACCACGGCGCCCGCGCGTCCGAGATTGTGCAGCGTGCGTTCAAGGCGGGTGGTCAGGTCGGCGTCGGTCGCTGACTGTCCGAGGACAAGCGGCCTGATCCAGGTATCGAACGCGACGAGATTTCCGGGCCAACCGCCGCCATAGGCCTCACCCCAGCCGACCGTGCCATCGCTCGTCATCATCCGCACCAGCAGCATTTCGACGCCATTGCGCGGCCGTCCGGCAAACAACGGCGGCGGCGCCCAATGGTCGAACGGAATGCGAAGCGGAATGGTCTCCAGGCTTTCGATCGTCGGCGCCGTCATGGTGCTCCTTCCCGCCCGGGGTCTGCGGCAGCGCGTCGTCTGCCGGTGCGCTTCGTTTCGTCGCCGGGCTCATGCCCGGACCCGTGACCGATCATACCTGACGAATGACCTCGTGGCTTGGTGCGGCGACGATGCTATGCTCCGTCCATGCTCCGCGGATCTGCATTCCGGATCGCCAGTGCCGCCGCTTTGCTCGGCATCGCCACGCTGCCGGCGCTCGCGCACAGCGGCGGCGCGTCCGGCGGCTTCATCGGCGGATTTGCCCATCCGCTGTTCGGCCCGGATCACGTCGTCGCGATGGTTGCGGTCGGGCTGTGGGGCGCCTTTCTCGGCGCACCCGCGATCTGGCTCCTGCCGATTGTCTTTCCGCTGGTGATGGCAGTGGGCGGCGCGCTCGGCATCCTCGGCGTCGCCGCTGCCTGCGGTCGAAACCGGGATCGCGGCGTCCGCGGTCGTGCTCGGCATGATGGTGGCGCTGGCGGCGCGGCCGCCGCTGTGGGTCGCCGCAGTGCTGGTCGGCGATCTTCGCGATCTTCCACGGCCATGCCCACGGCACCGAACTGCCGACGGGAGCCGACGCGGTCGCCTATTCGCGTCGGCTTCGTGATCGCGACCGGCCTGCTGCATCTCGCCGGCATCGCGTTCGGGCTTCTGGCGCGCTGGCCGGCCGGACGCTTTGCGGTACGTGCCGCCGGCGGCGCGATCGCACTCGCGGGGCTTGCCTTCCTGAGCGGGAAGGCATGACGTTCGCGGCATTTGTCGGCGGTTTCCTCAATCCGCTGACCGTTCCCGCTCACGTGCTGGCGCTGGCTCAGCCTCGGGCTCCTGATCGGCAGCCAGCCGGGCGGACGGCTGATCCCGGCGCTGTGCTTTGCGGCGGGGCTCGCGGGCGGTCTTGTGGCGATTGCGCGCGCGGTCGGACTGACGCCGGCGCTCGACGTCCTGCTGGTGACCAGCGCGATCAGCGGAGCGCTGGTCAGCCTGGCGGTCGCGCTGCCTCGAAGCCTGTCCGCGATCGATCGCTGCGATCGCCGGTGTTGCACTCGGACTCGATTCGCCGCCCCGGACGATTTCGCTCGCCGCCGCGACCACTGCACTGATCGGCACCGGGCTTGCCGCCGTGCTCGCGCTCGCCATCGTCGTGACGGTGACCAGCCGCCTGACGCACGCGCTGGCAGCAGCATCGGGGTGCGCATCCTGGGCTCGTGGATCGCGGCCAGCGCCATTCTGGTGATGGCGCTGCGCTTCTCGCGCGGGATGCTGTTCGCGGCGTAGCTATTCCGCGGCCTGCCGGCTGGCGAATTCCTGCGCGGCGCGCTCGATCGCCTGCGCGAGATGTTCGGGCGACTGCGCGCCCTGCACCGCCAGCAGGCCGCCCATGATGAAGCAGGGCACGCCGTCGATGCCGGCCTCCTTGGCGGAGTTGGCCGCTCGCTCGACCTGCTCGACGTCCTGCGCGCTCGCCAGGAGTTCGCGCACCCGCTCGGCGTTGAGGCCGCAGTCGGCCGCCGCCTGGACCAGCACCTCGCGATCGGTGAGGTCGCCGCCCTCGGTGAAATAGAGGTCCATCAGCCGCTGCTTCATCTGCGCCGATTGGCCGATGTCGCCCGCCCACAGGATCAGCCGGTGACAATCGAGCGTGTTGGGCTGGCGCTTGATCTTGTCCGAGGCATAGACCAGCCCTTCGCCGGCCGCCTGCTCGGCCACCCGTTTGGCGTTGGTGTTGTAGCGCTCGACCGAGCCGAACTTGGTGACCAGATATTCCTCGCGGCTGATGCCTTCGCGCGGCACCCACGGATTGAGGAAATACGGGTGGAAGCGCACCGTCGACCGGAATCTCGGGCTTGAGCGCGATCGCCTTTTCGAGCCGGCGCTTGCCGATGAAGCACCACGGGCAGACGACGTCGGACACCATGTCGATCTGAAGGGCGGTCATGTCGGCTCCTTACGATTTGCCGACGCAGACTAGGCTTCCGCGCTGTTCCGCGGCAACCTTCGGATGGCTGCCGACGCGCGCCACCAGCGTGTCGAGGTTGTCGTTGGCCTTGAGCGTCGCCAGCGTCACGGTCGGCCGGATGCTGCCCCGGTCGCGGCCGGGCGACAGCATGGTCTGCCGCAGAATGCTGGCGAGGCGGCGTACCACCACATGGGCGCTGCGCAGGTCGGTCTCGGTGAACGCCGCGATGATCGAGCCGTCCTGCTCCCGGCAGGCGAAATCGACGTTGCGGATGAGCCGGCTGAGCAGGCGGGCCGCATCGAGATAGGCGCGCTGGTCGGTCATCTCCTCGAACGAGAAACGAGCCACCGTCAAAGCCCGGCCACCTTGCTCGGCCTCATCGATGGCACGTTCGAGATCGCGCCAGAAGGCGTTCGCGCCACGCAGCCCGGTCACCGGATCGATCGTGCCTTCGGCATCGAGCGCGGCCATCGTGCGTTGCAATTGTGCGCCAAACGCCTGAGCCGCACCATCGGCAGGAAGCGCTCGACCAGCAACACCGGGTCGCTGTCGATGCGAACGAGATTGGGCAGTTGTTCGTCGTCGATACCGGCATTGTCGAGCAGACCGATCGGCAGATCGCGGAATCGCGTATCCTCCGCCAGCACCGTCAGCAGCGCCTCGACAACGCGGGGACCAAGTCCTTCGCCGATGACCACGCCCTCGATGTCGCGCGCCGCGAGATAGCGCGCCGCGGTCTCGACGCTGAGCGCGCCGATGAGCCCGACGCGCTCGCCGATCGCGACCGACAGCGCCGGATACGAACTGCCGCGGCCGACGCAGAGCACGGTCGCATCGTCGAGCAGGTTCGGCGCGTAGGGATGCGGCAGTGCAACCGCAGGCGCGCCCTCGGCGCGGGCCCGCCGCAGCACGGTCGCGTGCAGGGTGCGAATCCGCAACGCCGAATTCAAACGCGCGACCAATCGGCTGGCGGGATCGTCAACCAAGACCGGCAATGCATTGGGCAGGGCGGCTTCGCTCTTGGGCGTGAGCCGCACGATCACTGGAGTGACCGGTCCGCCACGCGTTTCGATGGCTTGCAGCAGGGAGCGCTTGTGGCGCAGGTCGGGCGCCGGTCCGGGCTCGGCGATCGCCAGCGCCACCGGCTGAATCTCGGCGAGCGCCGCAGCGGCATCGGCCCAGCCGGTCTCGACGATTGGAAACGCGCCCGCCTTGCCGAGCGCATCGAGCAGATCGACCGCCGGCTTCTCGGCGACCACGACCATCGGACCCAGCATTGCCATGACGATTGCGCCGATTGCAGCGGACTAGAACCGTCGAACCCTAAGACAACGCTGTTAACGGCCCGTCAACAATGCGCCATTTGGCGCGGCCGTTCGCGAAACGCGCCGACGATGAGCGGGTTTGCGCCGATTCGTTGAAGCGTTGCATGCACCGCCGCGCGGTCGCGTGCATTGCCCGCCAACCGGTGCCCGCACAGCGCATCGGGAAGGACCGCGAGCGTGCCGCCGCCTCCTTCGACACGGCCCACCAACTCCTGCAGTTCGCCGACGGGGAATCGGACGCCGCCGACACTCACCATGCCGGCAACCGGCCCGGTGATCACCATCGTGTCGCTGTTTGGCCGGCACGGATATCCGGTATCGACCAGCCCGCTGGGCGCTATCCTGAGGTACGGCTGGTGGCTGCGTTCCACGCGGGGCGGGAAGGGCGCAAGCGGCACCATCGTCCCGCGCAGCGCCACCGTGTTGGTTGCGGTCGCGGCGATGTCCACGGCCGTCGCGGACTTTTCGGCCGGCCCGGCGACGGTCACCGCACCGAACGGTACAACGGCGGGTTGCCCGTCCTCTGCGCGCGCGGCCGCGACCAGCCCGATCTCGCCAAACGCCTGCACGTCGATCATGCCAATCCCGGGTTCGCGCCAGGCCGGCGCGCCGGAGAGCCGCTCGGGAGCACGCCACACACCGACGATGGTGCGCAGGCCATCCTCCGCGGAGAGATGCCCAGCCTGCGCAAGCGGCGCAACCAGCGGACCGGGAACGACTACGCTGGCGCAGCCGAGCGATCGGCATTGGATACGAAACGTCTCGGGGTCGAACGGCTGGTGCAACGCAAGCACATTCCCGAAGATCAGCCACGGCACCACGGCGACGGCGAGCGCGGCGAACGACGACGGCATGAGCGTCGAGAGTGTCACCGACTCCGGCTCCGGATGGCGATCGAGCAGCGTGGCAAGCGCCCCGGCGATCATCTCGGCATGGCTGCGGGCGACCGGCACGAGACCATTGGTGGTCTGGTCCCAGGTGATGACGGCAAGATGCCCGCCGGGCTCCTCCGGTCCATCTGCCTTGAGCGCCGCGTCGTCGAGGGGCTGGTTGTCATAGAGATCGTCGAACGGAATGACGCCATCGGGCGGATGAGCGCCGAATCCACAGACATACCGGACAGGAAAGATCTCGGCAGCGATGTTCATCGCCAGATCGAAATGATCGGTGGCGCCGATCCGTCCGGTGACGACCAATGCGTTGGCGCCGATCCGGCGCAATGCCGCGACCGCTTCGGCCTGCCGCCATAACGCCGGCAGCGGCATCGCGATCATGCCGGCCCGCATGATGCCGAGCAGCACAAGCACGCCCTCGACCGTGTTGGCCGTCTGCAACGCAATGATCGCGTCGGTCTGCAGCCCCATCCGCCGCAGGCGCCCGGCGATCGCCGACACCATTCGGTCGGCCTCCGCAAAGCTCATGCGGCGCGGCGCGCCGTCGGTGAAGCTCGCGCGGTTCGGCGGATCGATCAGCGCGATCGCATCGGGCCGGCGTTCCGCCACCCGCCGCAGCAGGTCGTCGAGCGTGGCATAGCCGTGGCGCGCCACGGCCCGGCCGCGCGAATCTTGCAGGATCACCGATCCGGTCTCCTCAAGGTGTCGACGGCTGATGCCACCATGATTCGGGCAGAAGTCCCGAGAGCGAAGTTCTGGTCGGATGCTGAATCCGGGTCCAGCGCGCCAGCCATTGTTCCGGCAGGTGGAACATCGGAATGACGTAGAAGCCGGACAGCAGCACCCGGTCGAGCGCCCGTACGGCCGCCACCACATCCTCGCGGCTATCGGCCTTGATCAGCGCGGCGATCATCGCATCGATGGCGGGACTTTTGACTCCCATGTAGTTGCGGCTGCCATTCTGATCGGCGGCGGCGGTGCTCCAGTAGAACGACTGTTCGTTGCCCGGCGACAACGACTGATCCCAGCGGTTCTGGAACATGTCGAAGTCGAAACCGATCCGGCGCGATTCGAACTGCACCGCATCGACCGCGCGGACCTGCGCCTTGATGCCGGCCCGTTTCAGGCTCTGGCTGAACAGCAGCGCGAGCCGTTCATCCTCCCGCCCGCCGACCATGATCTCGAAGGCGAACGGGCGACCGGTCTGGCGATGGACCAATTCGGTGCCCCGCAACTGGTATCCGGCCTGCCCGAACAATTCGAGCGCGCGGCGCAGCGTTCCGCGATCGCGGCCCGAACCGTCGGTGACTGGCGGTGACCATTGGCCCTCGAGCACGTCGGCACGGACCGCTCCGGGAAATGGCGCCAGCAGCGCACGCTCCCGCACGTTCGCCGGACGTCCGCGCGAGGACAGTTCGGAGCCCTCGAAGAAGCTTCCGGTGCGACGATAGAGGTCGAAGAAGTAGCTGTGGTTGATCCACTCGAAGTCGAACAGCAGCAATAGCGCCTCGCGCACGCGCACGTCCGAGAACACTGCGCGGCGGGTATTGAACACCAGGTAGGTGCTCGGCTTCGGCAGGCCGGTGGTGATCGCCTCCTTCACGACGCGGCCCTCGCGCAGCGCCGGAAAATCGTACGCGGTCTGCCAACGGCCGGGATCGTTCTCCGTGCGCACGTCGAACAGCCCGCGTTTGAACGCCTCGTGAAACGTGTTGGCGTCCCGGTAATAGTCGAAATGGATCTCCTCGAAGTTCCAGAAGCCGCGATTGATGCCGAGGTCGCGTCCCCAATAGTTGGGATTGCGCTTGAGCGTCACGCTCTTGCCCGGATCGACGTGCGCGACAACGTAGGGGCCGCTGCCAATTGGCGGCGTGAACGAGGTCTGCTCGAAGGTATCGGGATTGATCGCATGCTTGGGCAGCACCGGCATCAGCCCGAGAATCAGCGGCAGCTCACGATCGTTGCTGTCCGCCAGATCGAACCGCACGCCGCGCTCGCCGACGACCTCAGCGTGCTTCACCTTGGAATAGTAGTAGCGATGATTCGGACGGCCCTTGTCGCGCAGGATCTGCCACGAAAAAATCACGTCGGCGGGAGTGATCGGAACGCCGTCGGAGAACCGTGCGGCGGGATCGAGGTTGAAGGTCACGTAGCTGCGCGCCGCGTCGGTCTCCACCGTGCGGGCGACCAGACCGTAGAGCGTAAACGGTTCGTCGTGGCCGCGCGCCATCAGGCTCTCGACCACGTATCCGCTGATCAGGTTGCCGGCGCTCACCAACGGTCCGCGGATGCCTTGTGCCGGAAGGCCCTTGACGATGTAAGGGTTGAGGCTGTCGAACGTGCCGCCCACGCCCTGCACCAGACGTCCGCCCTTCGGCGCGTCTGGGTTGACGTAAGGTACGTGTGTAAACCCCTCCGGCAGCGCGGGCTCGCCGTGCATGGCAATGGCGTGTCGCGCTTCTCCGGCCGAGCCGGGTCCGGCGAGGGGCCCGACGCAAAGAACGATCAGAGCGAACAGCGCGGCTTGGCTGATGGCCGGGCCACGCAGCGCGCCGCGATGGATGATAGGTCGTGCGGTCATGCTGGATGTTGGAGCCAACTCTCGCCCGGCGGTCACGCTGCCCAATGAATGCGGCGGGCTTGGGCCGTTGTGCAGCGCTTCCATCATGACAATGGCCGCCTTATCACCATTATCCGCTACTGCCAAACGCCGCCGATACTTTCGGGGTGTGACGGAGCATCGGGGCGGCTCTTGAGCATGGATGCCCAAGGATGGAGAGTGCAATGACCAATTTGGCGTCGCAGCTCTGGCAGGCACGACGTTCCGGCGGAGTGGTCCATCTGCACGGTGTCGAGCACCCCCAGACCCTCCAAGAGGCCTACGCAATCCAGGATGAAATCGTGACGCTTTGCGGCCAGCCGTCGCGGGGGTTCAAGGTTGGATCGACCAGCGTCGAAGCGCAGCGCGTGCTCGGCACCGACGAACCGGGGGCGGGTCTGCTGCTGGCGCCCTATGTGTATGAGAGTCCGGCCAGGATCTCCATCGTGCCGGCTCATACGCCGGCCGTCGAAGGCGAGTTTGCTGTCAGGCTGGGCCGCGACCTGCCGCCGCGCGCCACTCCGTACGCAATCGATGACGTCGCCGACGCCGTGGCGGCGGTTGCCGGCGCCATCGAGGTCGTGGGTACGCGCTTCTCCGGCGGACTTGCCGGCAAAGGACGGCTGCTCGTCACCGCGGACTGCGGCGCCAACATCGCGTTTGTCAGCGGTCCCTGGTGCGACGATCCGAGGTCGTTGGACCTCAGGCGGCATCCGGTCACGATGACGATCAATGGCGCGGTGTGGGGAACGGGCACCGGGGAACGCGCATTGGGCGACCCCATGAATGTCCTGGTGTGGCTCGCCAACCGGCAGTCCCTTCGGGGGCGCGGCCTGAAAGCGGGCGAGATCATCTCGACCGGCACCTGTACCGGACTCGATCCGGTCAGACCCGGCGATCGCGTGCGAGCCGATTTCGGGAACCTCGGCGCGGTCGAAATCTCTTTCGAATAGGAATGAGGGCAAAGAGGGGGACCGATTGGGCGGATCCCTGTTCGATAAATCAGACGAATCCACCGCGCGCTGAAATGGCCCGCCGGGTGTAGCCAAAACGTCACGCTGTTGCCGTATTTGGTCCCGACACCACTCGCAAGGGGAAAGCCCGTTCCGCTTGGCCTGGGGCGCTGTGTGCTGGGGCGCTGCGAGACGGAAGCAAGAGGACCTGTCCCATGAATCAGCGGATCGACCTTGCGCGTCCGAACGTACGCGTATTCGCCATTGCGATGGCCACCACGATGCTTTGCGCTCTGAGCACCTCGGGCGCATTCGCGCAGGCGCCACCACCGCCGGCACCGGCTCCGCCGAAGGCGGCACCGGCTCCTGCGCCGAAAGCTACTCCAAAGGCCGCGCCGAAAGCACCGGCTGCCAAACCCAATGAGCCACCGGCTGCGCAGGGACAGCAGCCCGCCAACAGCGGCCTGCAGCTTGTCTATTCGCCGTGGACCAAGCTGTGCCAGAAGGGCCCCGAAGCGAACGCGAAGCAGGTTTGCTTCACCGGCAAGGAAGGGCGACTGGAAGATGGTCGCCCGATCGTTTCGGCGATGATCGTCGAACAGGAGGGCGAGGCCCGGAAGATTCTTCGCGTGATGGCGCCGATCGGCGTTGTGCTGCAACCCGGTTCGCGCGTCATCGTGGACGAGGGCCAACCAATGAACGGCCCCTACCTGATGTGCCAGCCGACCGGTTGTTTCTCGGACTATGAGGCGAGCGGCGAATTGATTGCCAAGCTGAAGAAGGGCTCGGGCCTGTTCATCCAGGCCATTCAGGCTACCAATGGCCAGCCGCTGACGCTCGGCATTCCGCTGGCGGATTTCGCCAAGGCTTATGACGGCCCGTCGATCGATCCGAAGGTCTGGGAAGAGCAGCAGAAGAAGCTGCAGGACGAACTCAACCGCCGGGCGGAGGAAGCCCGTAAACGGCTTGAGGGACCGCAGGCCTCACGGCCCTGATGATCGGCCACTCCGGCAGGATGAGTAACCCCATGGGCGTTGATCACCGCAGGGAATTCCATGCGGCGCGTTGGATTGTGACTGCCATCGCGCTGACCGCGTTCGTTGGCGTTTCCGCCGCTCAGGCACAGCAGCCAAAAGCGCAGCCAAAAGCCGCGCCGAAGGCGGCACCTGCCGAAGCTCCACCGCCTGCAGAGACTTCGTACAACTATTCGCCGTGGACCAAGCTGTGCGGCAAGGAAAACCAGCCGGGCGCCAAGGAAGTGTGCCTGACCGTCAAGGAAGCCCGGCTCGACAGCGGCGAGTTCATTGCCAGCGTGGCACTCATCGAGCCTGCCGGCGAGACCAAGAAGATCCTGCGCATCACGGTGCCGCTCGGCATGCAGCTTGCGGTCGGCACCCGCATGCTGATCGACCGCGGGCAGGCTTCGGTCGGCCAGTACATCGCCTGCTTCCCGAACGGCTGTATGGCCGACTTCGAGGTCAATGCGGGCTTCGTCGGACAGCTCAAGACCGGCAATACGCTGTGGCTGCAGACGATCAATCTCGGCGGACAGCCGGCCAGCTATCCGCTCCCGCTCGCGGAATTCGCCAAAGCGAACGAAGGCCCGGCGTCCGACCCGAAGGCGCTGGAAGCACAGCAGCAGAAGCTGGAGCAGGAATTGCAGCGCAAGGCCGAAGAGGCGCGCAGCAAGATGGGCACTCCGCCCGCGCCCGCCCGCTGACGTTCAATTCAACAGCGAATTGCGCGGCCGGTAGCTGCCGCCGTCGTCCTGTTCGAATACTTCGGCGACCTGCGGATGACGCAGCGGTTCGCCTGACGTGTCCGGCAGCAGGTTCTGCTCGGAGACATACGCGATGTACTCGCTCTCCGCGTTCTCGGCGAACAGATGGTAGAATGGCTGATTCTTGTGCGGCCGGACCTCGACCGGAATCGATTGGTACCATTCCTCGGTGTTGCTGAATTCCGGATCGATGTCGAAGACCACGCCCCGGAACGGAAACACCCGGTGGCGGACGACCTGACCGATCTTGAACTTGGCGATGCGCATTCTATCCATGATGTTGCCGAGATAGTCCAAGATTGCGGCAGGCGCTAGTGGAGTGGATTTGACATTCGCTACCCCCTAGCCGCAAGCTCGCAAGGCGAATGTCAAATCCAAACTCCACTAGCAAATCTATGATTCTAGTGTGGCTTTGGATTTGACGTTCCTATGAGGGACTCGCCGCAATGCTGGTAGGAACGTCAAATCCGCCACACTAGTAGGTCAAACGCCGTACCGCGCTGCCATCTCGGGGTCCTTGGCGGCCACGCGATCCGCCAGGTCGGCCAGCACCTTAGCCTGCTTCCAGGTCGCATCGTCCTGCATCTTGCCGTCGATCATGACCGCGCCAGTGCCGTCCGGCATCGCCGCGATGATCTTCTTGGCGAACGCCACTTCGGCAGGGTCGGGCGAAAACACGCGCTTGGCGATCGGCACCTGGCTCGGATGCAGCGTCCAGGCGCCGACGCAGCCCATCAGGAAGGCATTGCGGAACTGGACTTCGCAGGCCTGCGCATCGGAGAAGTCGCCGAACGGACCGTAGAACGGCTTGATGCCCGCAGCCGCGCAGGCGTCGACCATCTTGGCGAACGTGTAGTGCCAAAGATCCTGCTGGTAGGCGGCACGGGTTCCGCCGTCCGCGGCGGCATCGGCCAGCACCTTGTACTCCGGATGCCCGCCGCCGACCCGCGTCGTCTTCATGGCGCGAGACGCGGCAAGGTCGGCGGGGCCGAGACTGATGCCGTGCATTCGCGGTGAGGCGGCCGCAATCGACTCGACGTTGTTCACGCCTTCGGCCGTCTCCAGGATGGCGTGGATGAGGATCGGCCGGCGCACCGCATGCCTGGCTTCAAGCTGCGCCAGCAGCTGATCGAGGTAGTGAATGTCCCACGCGCCCTCGACCTTCGGCAACATCACGACATCGAGTTTATTGCCGACGGCGGCGACGATCTCGATCACATCGTCGAGCGCCCATGGCGAATTGAGCGCATTGATGCGGGTCCACAAGCCGGTCGTGGCGAAGTCGTTCGCCTTCGCCATTTCGATGAAGCCCGCCCGGGCCGCTTCCTTGGCATCGGCCGGGATCGCGTCTTCGAGATTGCCGAGCACCACGTCGACCTGGGTAATCAGCTCCGGCACCTTGGCGCGCAGCTTTTCGATCTGCGGCGGGACGAAGTGGATCATGCGTTCGAGCTTGACCGGCAGCTCGCGCAACGGTGCCGGGGCGCCGATGGCAAGCGGCTTGAAGAAATTGCGCGGCAGCTTCATTCCGTCGTCCTCACAGGCGCGGTCATAACCGTCCGACGGCTACGGTATGGGTGCGCTGGGCCGTCGCCAAGCCGCTTTTGCGGGCAGCCAGGTCAAACCGAGCCGTGCCAATCGCCAATTTATGCGCCAGCAGCGATGTTCGCGCGTCGGCTCAGAGGCCAACGCGCTACGCAAGACGCAGTCCAAGCTTCCTGCGGAAGACGCTCTCGCCCTTCGGCGTAATCAGGACGGCGCGCGTTCCGTCGAGCCGCCGGGCCCAACCCTGATCGAAGCAGTGTGCGCAGATAGCCGCCCCGACGACGCCCGCAAGGTGCGGACGCCGTTCGCTCCAATCGAGGCACGGCCGGCACAGCACGCGACCCGAATGCTTCGTTCGCCGCTCCAGCATCGGCGCCGTATCGATGCCGATGCTGTGGAGGAACGCCACGCCCTTGTCGGTGAGGATGCCAGCATCGCTGGTCAACTCGACATGGCCTTGCTCGCTCAACGCATCGGCGAGGGCGACCCCGAGCCGCCCGGCGAAATGATCGTAACAGGTGCGGGCCTTCCGGAGCGCCGCATCGCGCGGACCGACGGAGAGCGGCTTACGCTTTGGCGCGAGATCGGCGGCCACGCGCATCATGCTCTCGATCATCTGCGCCACCGAAGGCGTTGCCAGACGGTGGTAGCGGTGGCGGCCCTGCTTCTCGACGCTGAGCAATCCGATCGCCGCCAACTGGCTCAGATGACCGCTGGCGGTTTGCGGCGCGACGCCTGCGACCCTGGCCAGTTCGGTCGCGGTGAGGGCGCGGCCGTCCATCAACGCATGCAGCATGCTGGCGCGCGCGGGATCGCCGGATACCGCGGCAACCGCGGCGAACATCGCGTTGCTGGTCATGGCCTGGATTCCTTGATCCATGGACAGTAGCAGCACCGGGAAAATAATGCTTCGGTGCCGACCGTAACATCCGGCCTCCGGCGCCGGCAGGATGCAGCCCCGACACCTACGGCGCATGGAAGCGGATGCATGTTCTACGGCTGGCGTGTCGTCGGCGCGGCCTTCACGGTCGCGGTGTTCGGATGGGGGCTCGGCTTCTACGGTCCGCCGATCTACCTGTATGCGGCACGCGAGACGCAGGGCTGGTCGCTGGCGCTGGTCTCGGCCGCCGTCACCGTGCATTTCCTGTTCGGTTCGCTCGTCACCGCCAACCTGGCCAGGCTCTACCGGCGATTTGGCGTCCCAACGGTCACCAAGGCCGGCGCCGCATCGCTGGCCGCAGGTGTCGCCGGCTGGGCGACGGCCTATGAACCCTGGCAACTGATCGCCGCAACGCTGCTCAGCGGCGCGGGCTGGACCACGATGAGTGCGGCCGCCATCAATGCGATGGTCTCGCCGTGGTTCGTGCGAATGCGCCCGGCGGCGCTGACGTCCGCTTACAACGGAGCCAGCCTTGCCGGAATCGTCTTCTCGCCATTGTGGGTCGCGGCGATCGGCTGGCTTGGATTTCCGTGGGCGGCAGCCGCAATCGGGGTGATCACGATCGTCACGATCTGGATCCTGGCCGATCGGTTTCTAGCGCGGACGCCGCAGCAGATGGGCCTGTCGCCGGACGGTGACGCGCTCGGATCGGCGAGGGCGACGCTGACCTCGCCGGCGGTGCACCCGCTCCCCGGAAAGCTGCTGTGGCGCGACGTGCGCTTCATCACCCTGGCGGCCGGAATGGCGCTCGGCCTGTTCGCGCAGATCGGGCTCATCGCGCATCTGTTCTCCCTGCTGGTGCCGGCTCTCGGAGCCCAGTTCGCAGGCATCGCGATAGCTGCCGCGACCGCGGCCGCAATCACCGGACGCACGCTGGTCGGCTGGTTGATGCCGGCCCGCGCCGACCGCCGGCTCGTGGCGTGCGCAAATTACGCCGTGCAGATCGCGGGATCGGTCGCGCTTCTTGTCGCTGCGGGCACACATGTGCCGCTGCTCTGGCTCGGTGTGATCCTGTTCGGCGCCGGTATCGGCAATGCGAATTCGCTGCCGCCGCTGATTGCCCAGGTGGAGTTCGCGTGGGACGACGTGGCGCGCGTGGTACCGCTGATCGTAGCCACCAGTCAGGCCGCCTATGCGTTCGCGCCGGCGCTGTTCGGATTGCTGCGGGAAGTCGGCGCCCAATCCACGGTCGCGGGCGCCGCGCCGGCCGTTTTTCTGGCGGCGATCGCCATCCAGTTGCTGGCGATCCTTGTCTTTCTCGCCGGCCGCCGTTCGGCGGCTCGCCTGTGATCGCGACGCGGGGGCGCGCGGTCAATCGAGCGCGATGCCGGCGCTTCGGATCACGGCCGCCAGCCGGTCGGTCTCGTCCTTGAGGAAGGCGCGGAATTGCTCAGGCGTTCCGGCGATGACCTCGGCGCCCTGTTCGGCAATCTTGGCGCGCACCGCCGGCTCTTCCAGGGTCGCGACCGCCGCGCGATTGAGTTTGACGATGATCTCCGCCGGCGTGCGGGCAGGCGCCAGCATCCCGAACCATGTGCCGGTGAGATAGTCGAGCCCTTGCTCGGCGAAAGTCGGAACCTCGGGCAGGAGTTCGGAGCGGCGCTCGGCCGCGATCGCCAGCGCCTTGAGCTTGTCGCCACGGATCATGCCGAGCACTGGCAGCACGCTCGAAAACAACGCCTGCACCTGATTGGTCATGGCGCCAAGCGCGGCCGGACCGCCGCCGCCATAGGGCACATGCACCATCTGCACGCCGGTCTTGGCAGTGAACAATGCAGTCGCGAGATGCGGACCGCTGCCAGCACCGTAGGTTCCGTAATTGAGTTCGCCGGGCCGCGCCTTCACATACGCGATGAATTCCGCAAGCGAATTGACCGGCAACGATGGCGGCACCACCAGGACGGTCGGCGAGTTGGCGATCAGCGTGATCGGCTCGAGGTCCTTCTGCGGCTCAAAGTTGAGCTTCCTGTAGAGCGACGGATTGGCCGCGAGCCCGACGCTCGCGATCGCCAGCGTGTAGCCGTCGGGCTTGGCGCGTACCACCGACAAGGTACCGAGATTGGTGTTGGCGCCCGGCCGGTTGATCACGAGGAATGGCTGGCCGAGGCGTCGGGAAAGACCGTCGCCGAGCAGGCGCGCCAGGATCTCGGCCCCGCCGCCGGCCGCGAACGGCACGATCACCTCGACCGGACGCGATGGGTAGTCCTGCGCGTGCGCAGACGGACTTGCGACAGCAAGAAGCATCGCGATGAGCAGCGCAATTCTGCTGACGCCAAGAACTCCGCGCTCTCCGCTCCCTCCCCCCTTGTGCGGGAGGGTTGGGGAGGGGGGTAGCCAGTTTGGGCACGCGGTAGACTTGCGGACGAACGCGGGACCCCCACCCTCGACCCCTCCCCGCAAGGGGGAGGGGAGTCGCAGCGCGGAACGTGTCACGAGTGACGACTCAATTGCGGTATGAGGGATCGATCTTGTCGGCGAGCATCATCAGCGCCGGCCAGTCGCGATCGTGCACGCGGCCGTTGCCCCAGAAGATGCGCGCCGACTTCTCGCAGGATTCTTCGGACGGCAGACTGTAGGGCTGATTGGAAGCGAGCACCTGCATCTGCGTCTCGCAACTCTTCTCCAAATAGTACATCAGATTGAACGCCTCGCCGACATTCACCCCGGCGGTCAGCAGCCCGTGATGCTTCATGATGAGGCACTTGTGGTCGCCCAGATCGCTGACGATCCGTTCGCGCTCGTCGAGGTCGTTCGCGACGCCCTCGAACTCGTGGTAGCCGATGCGCTTGTAGTAGCGCATCGCGCTCTGGTTCAGCATCAGCAGCCCGCAGTCGAGCGCCGACACCGCTTGTCCGGCGACCGTGTGGGTGTGCAGGATGGCGTGCAGGTCCTTGCGCGCCATGTGGATCGCGCTGTGGATGACGAAGCCCGCGCGATTGACCTCGTAGGGCGTGTCGTCGAGCACGTTGCCGTCGACGTCGATCTTGACCAGGTTCGATGCCGTGACCTGCTCGTACAGAAGGCCATACGGATTGATCAGGAACTGATCTTCCGTGCCCGGCACGCGCACCGAGATGTGATTGTTGATGAGGTGCGTCCAGCCGTACTGGGCGACCAGCCGGTAGGCTGCGGCGAGCTCGACACGCGCCTGCCATTCCGCCTCGCTGACGCGCTGGCGCAACGACGGCACCTCGTGGATCTTCACGGCTCGCATGGCGATCTCCCGATTTCAATTCGCTGTTCTGCAACAATTCTTAACAGCCCGAGCGGGGGCTTGGAAGCGGTGGGCAACGCCGCGGGAAGGATAGACGTTCACAGCGCTTCGCCGCGCATCAGACGCGGCTGCGAGGCCAGCGGCATCACGCCCTCGCGCATGGCGGCGCGGCGCAACGGCCCGATCCGGTCAAGCAGCGCGAGACCCAGGCCGCGCGCGCCTTGCAGCGGAAGAAATCCGGTCAACAGACTCCGGTTGAGCAGATCGACGGCCACGGTCCGGGTCATGACGTCGGCGCGGCGGCTGCGTTCGTAGCCGCCGGTCACATCCTCGCCGCCCGGATCGCGACCAACCCGGTGCGCTTCGACCACGAGTTCGCCGACAGTCGCCGCATCCCGCAGGCCGAGGTTGAGGCCCTGCGCACCGATCGGTGGGATAACGTGGGCAGCTTCGCCCACCAGCACGACCCGCGTGCGACGCAAGCCGCCGCGCGGTTTCGACCGCCAGCGGAAACAGGCTGCGGCCTGGCTCGGCCACCATCTTGCCCAGGATCGAATGAGAACGCCGCTCGATCTCCTCCGACAGCTCGTCGTCGGAGACCTCCGCCAGGCGCGAGGCTTCATCCGGTCGCATTACCCATACCAGGCTCGAACGCTGGCCGGGCAGCGGCACCAGCGTGAACGGGCCATCCCCGGTGTGGAATTCGGTCGAGATGTCGCGATGCGGCCTTGCATGGGCGACGTTGCAGACTCAGCGCCGCCTGCGGATAGCTGTGGCGGTCGATGTCGATCCCGGCGGCCGCCCGACAGACGGAGCGCCGCCCGTCGGCGCCGACCGCGAGACGTGCGGTCACCGTCGTGCCGTCGTCGCACCGAACAACGATACGGTCATCACCGAATTCAACCGACGCAGCGCTGGCCGGAACAAGCGACAAGGCCGCCAGCTCCTGTGCACGGCCGACGAGCGCGGCCAGCAGGTGGCGGTTCGCGATGTTGTGACCGAATGCGTCGAGTCCGATCTCGGCGGCGTCGAAGCTGACCTCCGGCGCCCGCAGCAACCGTGCGGTGTCATCGACGATACGCATCACGCGCAGCGGCGCGGCCTGATCCTGGCAGCGCGCCCAGACGCCGAGTGCGGTCAGCGCCGCGACCGATCCGGTCAGCAGCGCGGTGGTGCGGTGGTCGGGCAAGGGGGCGGACGGCCCACGAGCACGGTCTCGACGCCAGCCGCCGCCAGCGCGATCGCCGTCGTCAGACCTGCAGGCCCGCCGCCGACCACCGCCACCTCAGCCGTGAGATTTGCCATCCGCCGCTCATCATCGTGGATAGAGACAGGATGCCAGCTTCCGCCGTGCCAACAAAGCGACGATAGTCAAAACTTGCGATTAAACCCGGAACCCGCCTTGCCGCCGTCCACCCAAATCCGTGCCTTCACGGTGCACATCTTCACCGCGCTGGGCGCTGCTCTGGCGCTCGCCGCGATGATCTTCGCGGTTCGTCACGACTGGCCGGCGATGTTCATCTGCCTGGGCATCGCGCTGATCGTCGACGGCATCGACGGCACTTTCGCCCGCCACTTGCGGGTCGCCGAGCTGCTGCCGCGCTGGTCGGGCGACGTGCTCGACCTCGTGGTCGATTTCACGACCTACGTGTTCGTGCCGGCCTATGCGATCGCGGCGGGCGGCCTGCTGCCCGACCCGCTCGCCATCGCCGCCGGCAATGGTCATCGTGGTCACGGGCGCGCTGTATTTCGCCGACACGGCGATGAAGACTGACGACAACTACTTCCGCGGCTTTCCTACGCTGTGGAACGCGGTTGCATTCTACCTTTTCATGCTCAAGCCTGCCGGCCGCGCTGGCGGCCGGTGTGGTGGTAGCGCTCGCGGCGCTGACCTTTCTGCCGTTCAAGTTCCTGCATCCGATGCGGGTGCGAGCGGCTGCGCGGCACTCAATATCGCGGCCGTCGTGGCATGGGCGGCTCTTGCATTGATCGCCGTTTTGTGCCGATCTCGATCCGGGGCCGTGGGTCGACCGGCGGCTTGGTGCTGATCGCCCTCTATTTCATTGGTGTCGGACTGACCGAGAAACGCTGAATGGAACTCCTCTCTCTGCTGACCGATCCGCATGCCTGGGCCGCGCTCGTCACGCTGACCGTGCTCGAGATCGTGCTCGGCATCGACAATCTCGTTTTTCTCGCAGTGCTGACCTCGCGGCTGGAGGCGGACAGGCACGCCGGGCCCGCATGATCGGCCTGTCGCTCGCGTTCGTGTTCCGCGTGATCATGCTGTCCGGCCTGACCTGGCTGATGGGTCTCACGGCTCCGGTCGTGACGCTGTTCGGCATGGGCATCTCCTGGCGCGACATCATCCTGATCGGCGGCGGTCTGTTCCTGATCGCCAAGGCGACGCACGAGATTCACACCGAGGTCGAAGCCCGCGTCGAGACCGAGGCGAAGCGCCACAGCCACCGCCGGCGCTTTCGCCGTGGTCGTCGCGCAGGTCGTCGCGGTCGACCTGGTGTTCTCGCTCGATTCGATCATCACCGCGATCGGCATGGTGGACGACATCGAGATCATGATGGCGGCCGTCGTGATCGCCATGATCGTGATGTTCGTGGCGGCCGAATCCGGTCGGCGCCTTCATCGCCGAGCATCCCACCACCAAGATGCTGGCGCTGGCCTTCCTGGTGCTGATCGGGATGGCGCTGGTGGCCGACGGCTTCGAGGTCCACATCCCGCGCGGCTACATCTACTTCGCCATGGCGTTCGCCGGCGCGGTCGAGTTCTTCAACGTCATGGCGCGGCGCAACCGCCGGCGCTCGTGCCCGGCCGCCTGCCACCTGACCGGCTTGATCCCGACGCCCGCCTGAGAGAGATTGCGCCACCAGCCACGCACGGCGTCGCGTGCAACTGCAATGCGTCAAATCAGGAGTGACACCCATGGTCGCAGCGGTGCGAGTCCACAAGACGGGCGGTCCCGAAGTGCTGACCTACGAGGAGGTCGAGGTGCCGGCGCCCGGGCCCCGGCCAGATCAAGATCAGGAACCATGCCAGTCGGCGTCAATTTCATCGACACCTATTTCCGCATGGGCATGTATCCGTCGCCGGTGGGAATGCCGTTCGTCTCCGGCAACGAGGGGGCCGGCGAGGTCATCGCCGTCGGGCCGGGCGTGACCGACCTCAAGGTCGGTGACCGCGTCGGCTACGTCGCGCCGCTCGGCGCCTATGCGGCCGAGCGCCTCCTGCCGGCCGACCGCGCGCGTGAAGCTCCCGGACTCCATCAGCTTCGAGCAGGCCGCCGCCATGATGCTCAAGGGCATGACGGTCGCAGTATCTGCTGCGGCGGACCTACAAGGTGCAGAAGGGCGACAACGTGCTCATCCATGCCGCCGCCGGCGGCGTCGGCCTGATCGCCTGCCAATGGGCCAATCATCTCGGCGCCAACGTGATCGGCACTGTCGGCTCGAAGGACAAGGCCGAGCTCGCCAAGAAGAACGGCGCCCACCACGTCATCCTCTACCGCGACGAGGATTTCGTCGCCAAGGTCAAGGAGATCACCGGCGGCAAGATGTGCGAGGTGGTCTACGACGGCGTCGGCAAGGAGACCTTCCCGGCCTCGCTCGACTGCCTCAAGCCGCTCGGCATGTTCGTGAGCTTCGGCTCGGCGTCCGGACCGGTCGACGCGTTCGACATCAACATTCTGCAGAACAAGGGCTCGTTGTTCGCCACCCGTCCGACGCTCAACCACTACGTCGCCAAGCGCGAGGACCTGCTGAAGACGGCGAACGACCTGTTCGACGTGGTCGCGAGCGGGGCGGTGAAGATTCCGGTCAATCAGAAATACCCGCTCAAGGACGCGCAGAAGGCGCATCGCGATCTCGAAAGCCGCGCCACCACCGGCTCGACCATCCTGGTGCCCTGATCGCGCCGAGGCGTTGCCGTTGCAATCAAGGCCGCAGCCCGTCGCTGCGGCCTTGATTTTTCATCTCACTGCCCCGCAGGATTGACCGCCTTGATCAGCTCCAACATGAGCTTGGCGTCGGCCTGCAGATAGGCCGCATACTCGTCGGGACTCTTCAGGAAAATCTGGGCGCCTTGCGATTCGATCTTCTCCCGCGTCTTCGGCGTGTTCAGCGTCTGCGCGATGGCGGCATGCAGCTTGTTGACGACCTCGCGCGGGGTCCCGGCCGGCGCCGAAATTCCGTACCAGGTGCTCATCTCGACGTCCGGGATATCCGGCCTCGGCCATCGTCGGCGTATCGGGCAGCGCCTTGAGCGCGGGTCGTCGGCCGCAACGGCGAGCGCGCGCAACTGGCCGCTCCTGAACCTGGGACAGGACGGCCGGCACGTTGAGGAACGCCAGATCGACCCGGCCGCCGAGCAGGTCGATCGGGCCGGCGCGGCCGCCCTTGTAGGGCACTTCGATGAGCTTCACGTCGGCGCGGAGCTGCAACAGGACGCCGAGAAACTGCGGAATGCTGCCGACGCCGATCGACGCGAACGTCATCTTGCCGTCGGCGCTCTTGGCCGCGGCGACCAGCTCCTTCACGCTCTTGTAGGGACGGCTCGGCGGCACGACCAGCACGTTCGGGACATCCGCGACGGTGGCGATCGGCGTAAAGCCCTTGATGCCGTCGTAGTTCGCATCCTTCATCAGCGCCGGCGTGATCACATGCGACGGCGAGCCGCCGATGAACAGCGTGTAGCCGTCGGGCTTGGCCTGCGCGACGGCTCTCGCACCGATCGCGGTGCCCGCGCCCGGGCGGTTCTCGACCACGACCGGCCGGCCCAGGGCCTCGCTCATGCCTTCCGCGACGGTGCGCGCGAGCAGGTCGGCCGGACCGCCCGCGGCGTATGGGTTGATCAGGGTGATCGGCCGCTCGGGAAAGGACTGGGCAACCGCGTGTCCCGCGAGCGCGCAAATCGCGACAAGAATCGCAACAGCGAAGCGTGTCATGCATTCCTCCCGGAGCGATGCGGCGTCTTCTCGCGGACGACGTATGTACGCGTACGATAATCTAGTCACGTTCTCTACCTAGCAGGAACCGTCTCGGGCGCAAATGCCGCAACATCAGCGCGAACACGTCTGCTGCCGACGACATTGGTGGGCAGCTACCCGCAGCCCGACTGGCTGATCGACCGCGGGCGGCTGACCGGAGATCGTTCCGCCGCGCGCCCGCGCGCAGCGACCTGTGGCGCGTCGATCCGACCTGGCTCGAACAGGCGCAGGACGACGCCACGTTGCTGGCGATCCGCGACCAGGAGCGCGCCGGCATCGACGTCATCACCGACGGCGAGATGCGGCGCGAGAGCTACTCCAACCGCTTCGCCACCGCGCTCGACGGCATGGACAGCGACAATCCGGCGCAAATTCCCTCGCGCACGCCGGGCAAGATTCCAGATCGTGCCGCGCGTCGTGGGCAAGATCCGGCGCCGGCAGCCGGTGCAGGTCCGGGACGTGGCGTTCCTGCGCGCCAACACCGACCGGCCGATCAGGATCACCATTCCCGGCCCGTTCACCATGACGCAGCAGTTGTTCGACGAGCACTACAAGGACGAAGCCGCCGTCGCCATCGACTGCGCCGTCGCGTTGAACGAGGAAATCAAGGACCTGTTCGCGGCGGGCGCCGACGTGGTCCAGCTCGACGAGCCGTTCCTGCAGGCCTATCCGGACAAGGCGCGGCGCTTCGGCGTGGCGGCGATCAATCGCGCGATCGAGGGCGTGACCGGCGTGACCGCCGTGCACCTGTGCTTCGGCTATGGCGTCGATGGTCAAGAGCAAGCCGTCCGGCTATTCGTTCCTGCCGGAGCTCGAGGCGACGACGGTCGATCAGGTCTCGATCGAGACCGCCCAGTCGAAGCTCGACTGCGCGATCCTGGCCCGGCTGCCGAGCAAGCAGATCGTGCTGGGCGTCCTCGATCTGCAGGACCTGACGGTGGAGACGCCCGCGATCGTCGCCGAGCGCATCCGCCGCGCGCTGCCCTATGTGTCGCCGGAGCGGCTCATCGTGGCGCCGGACTGCGGGCTCAAATATCTGCCGCGCGACGTGGCGTTTGCGAAGATGAAGGCGATGGTCGAGGGCGCGGCGATCGTCCGCCGCGAATTGACTCAATAGCCGCGCGCACTGTCAGAGCAGCCGGGCGAGATCGGCGAAGGCGGGATGATCCTCAACGCCCCGCACGAGCCGCGGCAGGCCGACGATGTCGAGCGCACCGACGAAGTGCCGCAGCGTGGCGACGGTGTCGGCAAGCGACGCTGCGCTCGTCTCGCTCTCGTTCACGACCACGGCCGCGATATCGATGTTGCGCCGCGCCACGACTTCGAGCGCACTCAAGGTATGGCTCAACGTGCCGACATACGTTCCGGCCACCAGCACGATCGGAATGCGCAATACCGACATCCAGTCGAGCACGGTGCGGCGGTCGTCGAGCGGCACCATCACGCCGCCGATGCCCTCGATCAGCAGCATGCCCCGCCGGCTCGCCATCGCGGAACGGCTGAATTCCACGATCTCGTCGAAGTCGAGCGTACGGCCTTCTCTGCGTCGCCGCCATGTCGGGAGAGAGCGGCGCCGCGAACCGCCAGGGCGCGATCTGCTCGATCTCCGCCAATGTCACCGGCCGCCCGAGCGCCGCCAGCAGGATGGCGGCGTCGCTGCCTTCCGGCGCCTCCGCCGAAAAGCCGGTCATCACCGGCTTGATGGCGTCGACGGCGCGGCCCGCTTTTCGGTAGTGGCGGATCAGGCCCGCAGTCACGAACGTCTTGCCGATGTCGGTACCGGTCGCGGTGACGAAGACGGCGGTCACGTCACGGCCACCAGGATGCGATCGCGCACCACCTCGGCAAGTCGCTCGATCTCGGCATCGGGATGCTGCGCGGTGAAGGTGAGACGCAGGCGCGCGGTGCCTGCCGGCACGGTCGGCGGCCGGATGGCGGCGACCAGGAAGCCGTGCTCCGCCAGGAGCCGCGATGCATCCAGCGCCGCCTCGGCATCGCCGAGCACGACCGGCACGATCGGGCTGACCGGCTCCGGCAGCCCGGCGTCGCGCGGCGAACGCCTTCGCCTTCGCGACCGGCAGCGCCGCATAGTCCGGCTCGTGCTCGATCACGTCGAGCGCAGCGATCGCCGCCGCGACCGTCGCCGGCGGCAGGCCGGTCGAATAGATCAGGGTGCGGGCGCGGTTGCGGATCAGGTCGACCACCGCGGCGGAGGCGCAGAGATAGCCGCCGTAGCCGCCGAGCGCCTTCGACAGCGTGCCCATCTGCAGCGGGATATCGGCCGGCGTGCCGTGTGCCACGAACGAACCGCGGCCATCGCCGACCACGCCGAGGCCGTGCGCATCGTCCGACATCAGCCAGGCATCGTGTCGCTGCGCCAGCGCCGAAAGCTCGTAGAGCGGCGCGATATCGCCGTCCATCGAGAACACGCCGTCGGTGATCAGCAGCGCATGACGGTGACGGCCGCGATGTTCGCCGAGCAGCGCCTCGGCATGTCCGACGTCGCAGTGCCGATAGGGGATGACCGCCGCGCGCGACAGCCGTGCGCCGGACCACAGGCAGGCATGCGACAGCTCGTCGATCACGATCAGATCGCCGGCGCCGACCAGCGCCGGAATGATGCCGAGATTGGCGAGATAGCCCGAGCCGAACACGCAGGCGGCTTCGCGTGCCCTTCCAGCGCGCGAGCCGCGCTTCGAGTTCGGCATAGAGCGGATGATTGCCGGTGACCAGCCGCGAGGCGCCGGCGCCGACCCCGTAGACGCGCAGCGCCTCGATCGCCGCCTCCTTGACGGCGGGATGGTGGGTCAGGTTGAGATAGTCGTTGCAGCAGAACGACAGCAGCCGGCGGCCGTCACGCAGCACCCAGATTCCGGTCACCCGGGTGGTGTCGACGAGCGCGCGGCGCAGCGACTGGCGGTCGAGTTCGCCGAGCTTGGCGGTCGCGAATTCATCGAGTGAACGCATACTCTCGATCGGTTCCAGCCTGCCGCGTCGTCATCACCGGCGACCTTGCAGGCATCCGTAATCGCTGCGGCGAGTGACCCGATCGATCTATACGGGGCAAAATGGCCGCCGACGAGTTCTAAGGACGCGTCGAATGCCGCTCAAGTCCGCAGGCGAGGGGAGCCTCCGTCCTGGTACCGGGCGGGACTCGCTCATGTCTGGCTGCCTTACGCGCAGATGAAGACGGCGCGCCGCCGCTGCCGGTGGTCCGCACGCACGGCAGCCGCATCGTGCTGGCCGATGGCCGCGAACTGATCGACGGCATCGCCTCGTGGTGGACGGCCTGCCACGGCTACAACCATCCCCATATCCGGCAGGCGGTCGAGCGCCAGCTCGCAGACCGCTGCCGCACGTCATGTTCGGCGGCCTCGCGCACGAGCAGGCGCTCACGCTGGCGCGGCGGCTCGCGGCGCTGCTGCCGGGCGATCTTGACCGCGTGTTCTTCTCCGAATTCGGGCTCGGTCGCCGTCGAGGTCGCGATGAAGATGGCGGTGCAGTTCTGGCTGAACCGCGGCAACCGCGCGCCGCGCAAGTTCCTCGCCTTCAACGGCGGCTATCACGGCGACACCACCGGCGCGATGGCGGTCTGCGATCCCGACGACGGCATGCACGCGCTGTTTCACGGGCTCCTCCCCGAGCATCACATCGTCGAGCTGCCGCGCGACGAGGCGAGCACGGCGCGCGTTCGAGCGCTTCGCTCGAGCGGCACGGCGACGAGCTCGCCGGCGATCATCGTCGAGCCGCTGGTGCAGGGCGCCGGCGGCATGCGGTTTCACGACCCGGCGGTGCTGCGCCGGCTGCGCGCGGCTGCCGACCGCTACGAGCTGCTGCTGATCTTCGACGAGATCTTCACCGGCTTCGGCCGCACCGGCAGCCTGTTCGCCTGCGAGGCCGCCGGCGTCGATGCCGGACATCGTCACGCTGTCGAAGGCGCTGACCGGCGGCACGCTGCCGCTCGCCGCCACGATCGCGCGCCGCCAGGTGTTCGACGCATTCTGGTCGGACGATCCGATGCATGCGCTGATGCACGGGCCGACCTTCATGGGCAATGCGCTCGCCTGCGCCGCCGCCAACGCCTCGCTCGACCTGTTCGAGCGCGAGCCGCGCCTGCCGCAGGTCGCGGCGATTGCGGCGGCGCTCGAGCGCGGCCTTGCGCCCTGCCGCGACCTGCCCGGCGTCAAGGACGTGCGCGTGAAGGGCGCGATCGGCGTGGTCGAGCTCGAGCGCATCGACGATCTCGACGCGCTGCGCGCGCGCTTCGTGGAGGAGGGGGTGTTCGTGCGCCCGTTCGGACGGATCGTCTATCTCACGCCCGCCTTCACGATCGGCGAGGAGGAACTGGCGCGAGCTCACCGCTGCCGTGGTGACGGTCGGTGCGGGAAGGGCGCGCGTTAGAACCCCACCGCCGTGCCGTGCAGGTCGTAGGCGTCCGCGCGCTCGATCTTCACCGTCGCGATCTCGCCGACGCGCAGCGGCCGCCGGCTCGTCACGTAGACCGCGCCGTCGATCTCCGGCGCGTCGCCCTTGCTGCGGCCCTTGGCGACCGCTCGGCCCGACCTCGTCGATGATCACCTGCTGGCGGGTGCCGACCTTGCGCTTGAGGCGTCGCGCCGAGATCGCCTGCTGGTGCGCCATGAAGCGATGCCAGCGCTCCTCCTTCACTCGCGCCGGCACCGGCGCGCGCGAGATCGTTCGCGACGGCGCCCGCGACCGGCTCGTAGCGGAAGCAGCCGACGCGGTCGAGCTCGCGCCTCGTCGAGCCAGTCGAGCAGCAGTCTGGAAATCCTCCTCGGTCTCGCCGGGGAAGCCGACGATGAAGGTCGAGCGAATCGTGAGGTCCGGGCAGATCTCGCGCCAGCGCGGCGATGCGCTCCAGCGTCTTCTCCTGCGCGGCCGGGCCGCTCATGCGCCGGAGCACGTCGGGCTGCGCGTGCTGGAACGGGATGTCGAGATAGGGCAGCACCTTGCCCTCGGCCATCAGCGCGATGACCTCGTCGACGTGCGGGTAGGGATAGACGTAGTGCAGCCGCACCCAGACGCCGAGCTCGCCGAGCGCGCGCGGCCAGATCGAGAAACCTTGCGCGGCACCTCGCGGCCCTTCCAGTCGCTCGCCGCGTATTTGAGGTCGACCCCGTAGGCGGAGGTGTCCTGCGAGATGACCAGCAGTTCCTTGACGCCGGCCGCCACCAGCCGCTCGGCCTCGCGCAGCACGTCGGCGGCCGGCCGCGACACGAGGTCGCCGCGCAGCTTCGGGATGATGCAGAAGGTGCAGCGGTTGTTGCAGCCTTCGGAAATCTTCAGATAGGCGTAGTGCCGCGGCGTGAGCTTGATGCCCTCCGGCGGCACCAGATCGAGGAACGGATCGTGCGGCGGCGGCACCGCGCGATGCACGGCGTCGAGCACGCTCTCGTATTGCTGCGGGCCGGTGACCGCGAGCACGCGCGGGATAGCGCGCGGTGATCTTCTCGGGCTCCGCGCCCATGCAGCCGGTGACGATGACCTTGCCGTTCGTCGGTGAGCGCCTCGCCGATGGCGGCGAGCGACTCCGCCTGCGCGCTGTCGAGAAAGCCGCAGGTGTTGACGATCACCAGATCGGCGCCGGCGTGCTCGCGGGCGAGCTCGTAGCCCTCGGCGCGCAGCCGCGTGATGATGCGCTCGCTGTCGACCAGCGCCTTCGGGCAGCCGAGCGAGACGAAGCTCACCTTCGGCGCGCGCGGGTCCGCCGCCGGGGCGGGCATCGCGGAGACGTGCATCGTGGCGATTTCGGACGACATGGGCAGGGGCTAGCCCACCGGCGGCACGCGGGCAAGCGCCTTCTAAACTGCGTGCTGCTCAAGGTGGAGCGCTCGCTCGAACAGACTGACGCTGGCCGGCAATCAGAACCGGCGCGGCAAATGATCCCGACTAGCAAGCTGCAACGTCAGGCCGATCTCCTCGGCCTTCTTCGCCACTTCGAGCAGGTCGCGGCCGAGCAATGTGGCCGCACCTTCTAGCGTGATGCCTCGCTGAGCGCACTTTTTCAAATCGGCGATGTCGAGTTCCGACCAGTCTTTGTGTTGATCAGACATCGACAGCAATTTCTAGGCGCGCGAAGGAAGGCGTCTGCTCCAGGTCACATCGAAATGATGAGAAACCCTGCGAAGCAGGCGAGTGCGAACAGGCCTACCCAGGCGACGCCTTCAAGGCGTTGGGCGATGAATTCAAGACGTTCAGCGATGGAAGGCTGAAAGTTGGAATCGGCGTAGGATTCTCGCATTGAAGACCCCCTCTTAACGATGCCGACAGCGCAATCCCCATTGCATAAGTTGCTGTCGCAAACGCTACCGTGGCCAAGTGATAACAAAAAAATGGCAAAAAAGAGCCCGCTTCGGTATGGGCTCTGTCGGTCACAGGGCTGCGCCGCGAAAACGGTATATCGCCCGGTGGATATCCGCTGGCAATCCTGATAGTTGCGAGCCTCCGCGATCCGCTAAGTTATTGAAATTCTTTAGAAGGAAGGGTGGCCGAGTGGTTTAAGGCAGCGGTCTTGAAATTCGGTTGTTGCCATCCCGTTCGCTACCAGTGAGTGCTCGCTAGCATTGTTTTGTTTGACAAAATTCGTGCTGAACATTCATCCCGTCCCGCCCCGTATCGGCCCTTGCTACCGAGTTGGGTAGCAAAATGGTAGCAAACTGTTCGAGTTTCGTTCCTGCGGGCTCTGGGACGAAAAGCCGACGCTCCGCCGCCAGACCCACGGCCCCGTAGCAGGTTCTCTGGGGGGAGGGGAAAGCCCAATGGCGTCTACGACGCCTTCATTTCCTACAGCCATGCCAAGGACAAGCCGATAGCGGCGGCGCTGCAGTCGGCAGTGCAGAAACTTGGCAAGCCCTGGTATCGGCGACGCGCCCTGCGCGTCTTCCGAGATGACACGAGCTTGTCGGCCACTCCGAGCCTTTGGCCACCTATTGAGCAGGCGCTCGGGCAATCACGCTATTTCATCCTGCTGGCATCACCGGAAGCCGCCGCATCGGAGTTTGGCGGCAACTCAATCAAGAAGCGACCGCCGTGGTGACGCCGTTCATGTGGTCCGCCATGGCGGTGTGGTGGAGCGGTCTCCTCTTCTTTGCATGGCGGCGGAGACCGCGGGCCGCCAAACAGACTTTGGAGCCGCTTAATGAAGACTGCGCTCATCGGTAAGGTGATTTTACAAGGGCATCTGGCGGCTTCCTCCACGAATACTGTCGTAGTAGTGTTTGGTCGACGCGCTGCCGAGGGGGATTGCCATGGTGCGGGTGGGAGCATTGTTGGTGTGTCTCAACACGTTCGCCGTGAATGCTCACGCCGCTCCAGTGAATTTGGTGTGCACAGGCACGCTAACGTTGGATGGCAAAGAGATGAAAATTGATCGTGAAACGGCGATCTTGGACATTGAAGAACGTACCTTCAAGCCCCCGCTATATTCGGAGTATTCTGTAACTCACGTTCGAGAAAGCAGCATTTCGTTTGGACTTGAGCAGGGAACTATTTCCATATCGGGTAGTCTCGACAGGATTTCTGGCTCCCTATCGATGAACGTAATGAGGCCTGCTGAACGCAAAAAATTGCAAGCCGGGGGCTCGGCGCACTTTCTCGCTTGGATGGCGGCGAAGTGTGTGCCCGCTCAGCGGATGTTTTAAAGCAGTTACAGCTTGATCTCAATTCCTTTGGTCTGAAACACGTTCCAAGAGAAGTGTTCGTGATCTCGATCGCTCCCATCTGGAGCGTACTTCAGATCCTTCGGGGGTATTTGGAAGTAATCCGAACGTCCTGGCTCAATCCACCTCGATTTGAATGTCTGAGAGCCCATCCGAGAAGTTTGGATTCATGACGAAGCGTTTGCTGCGAGCCGCCTGAGCATGATGCGGATCATGGCGAGGCGGACAAAGGCGACGACCGTTGTGGCGTAGCGTTCGAAGTCACGCGCCAGGCGGCGATTGCGACTGATCCAGGCGAACGTCCTTTCGACAATCCATCGTTTGGGCAAGACCTCGAACCCGGCAATGTCGGATCGCTTCACGATCTGCAGCCTCCAGGCACCGGTGCGCCAGACGACCAGCGCCATCTTCTCTCCGGCGTAGCCACCATCAGCAAAGATGCGCTTGATAAAGGGGAACATTTGTCGCGCCCGGCGTAGCAAGTGAAAGGCACCATCACGATCCTGAACATCGGCCGGATGAACGACGACGCTCAACAGGAGGCCCAGCGTGTCGACCAGGATGTGCCGCTTGCGACCTTTGACCTTCTTGCCCGCGTCGTAGCCCGAAGGATCAAGCCAAGACCCCCTTTTTGAGCACCCTTCGCGCTCTGCGAGTCGATGATCGCGACCGTCGGACTTGCTTCACGTCCCGCCTGTTCGCGTACCGCAACGTAGAGTGCATGGTGGATACGCTCCAATGTGCCATCCCAATTCCATAGCTCCAGATAGTCGTGCACCGTGCTCTTCGGCGGCAGGTCTCTGGGCAGAGCCTGCCATTGGCAACCGGTCCACAGGACATAGAAGATCCCGTTCACCACCTCACGCACGTTCACCGAGCGTTTGCGACCGCCATGCCGCGCAGGTGGGATCAAGGGCTCCACTATCGCCCATTCGGCATCAGTCAAATCGCTCGGGTAACGAAGGCCACTGCGGTCCGCAGCTTGGCGGTGTTCGGGTTTCCACATCGGGCGCTCCCTTCGAGAATCAAGCGCCCAACAATGAATCACATCCGATTCATCAGACTCAAGAACTTCCCGGATCGGCTCTTAGGCTTCTCGATCAGACCTTGCGCGAGGAATTGAAAGCGGACGCCGACCTGACCAAAAATCGCAACCGCGGTCAACGCTGAGGCTGAGTAACCGGATAGAGCCCGAGGGGCGCAACGCCCGGCTGGGGCCGTCGCAACACGCATTATCTTGCTCGCGAAGGCATCGTTAGGAGAGCCGATGTGGCTTGATCGCTCAATCGGGGCGGCGCCTCCGCGGACTTAGACCCCCTCCTGCCGCGCTTGCGGTCGGTTGACCGCGGGAACAAGCCCGTGTGCCGAGCGTTGATAGGGCTTGGGGACCAATTTTGGTGGCAGGGGCGTCTCGGAGTTCTTAAATGTTCCAATTCCCTGCTCGCATCGCAGCAATCTCTCTCATCGCGTTCACCGCGGGGGCGGCCGCCGCGCAAGGACACAGAGGTGGCGGGCCGGGGCAACAAGGTACGCCTGCGGTCCGCTCCGCGCCGGTACAGCGGGCAGCGCCGGTACAGCGGGCAGCGCCGGTACAGCGGGCAGCGCCGGTACAGCGCGCAGCGCCGATACAGCGCGCAGCGCCGATACAGCGCGCAGCGCCGATACAGCGCGCAGCGCCGATACAGCGCGCAGCGCCGATACAGCGCGCAGCGCCGATACAGCGCGCAGCGCCGATACAGCGCGCAGCGCCGATACAGCG
>CAWJKL010000022.1:0-18088 GCA_963843475.1 uncultured Alphaproteobacteria bacterium
TCAACGGGGTTGCGCGCCGGACAAGCGGATAGTCTTCGCTGTCGTACAGCCGGCGAATTCCATCGCCGTCGAAGATCTGCTCATCGACTGCCAGGCACGTGTCCGGAAGAAGGTCGGCCGGGAGTTCCTCGATTGCGAACCGGATCGCATACGCCGCGCGCGCAAACCGTCCATACCCGACGGGTTGTCGCCGGAGCCGTCGGCTCTTGGCGGGAATCACGGGACGTCGTTTCTGGTGGGAAACAGCTGGCGACGATGTCGTAGTCAAACGCGGTCACTCGGTTGGCGAGTTGAGTTTGGTGCGAGGCAGGCACATGAACGGCCTTCCGATCGTCGACTGCGCGAGCGGCGTTCGGCGCGCGCGAAAGCCCGGGCGCGAACGGTACCGGCGCCTTTGGCCCGGCAGTACCGAACGCAGAACTGTGTTTAGTGGGTGCCTGCCGATGGCATGACCCGGCTGCCCGGTAGGGGCGCGGAGACCTTCGGTACGTCGCCGTGTTCTTGGCAGGCTGTAGACAAGTTCTCGATTCGTCCGCGTTGGTTTACGTGGGGTTCTTGGAGCCATAGCACAATAGGGTGCGGGAAAGGAAGCGCCGCGAATGGCGGGGCTGCCGACGGGGGTGGGCCGGCGCGCCGGCGGAAGCCGAGGAATCCTGCGCCCAACCAACACCAAGGGAAGGACGCCATGAAGAAACCGCTGGCAGCGGTCCTTTTTCATGCTCGCTGTGTGTGCGATGAGTGCGCAAGCGAACGATCCTCTTCCGCGGGCGACGCCGGAATCCGTCGGGATGTCGTCGGAGCGGCTCAAGCTCATCCGGCAACGCATCGACGCCGAGATCGCGCGCGACCAGTTGCCCGGCGGGGTGCTCGCGATCGCGCGGCGCGGCAAGCTCGTGCATTTCGAGGCCTACGGCTACCTCGACAAGGCCAACGGCGTGCCGATGCGCACCGACGCGATCTTCAACATCGCCTCGATGACCAAGCCGATGGTGGCGGTCGCGGGCCTGCAGCTGCACGAGCAGGGCCGGCTGCTGATCGACGATCCGGTTGTCGAAATATTTTCCGAAATTCGCGGAACAGCAGGTCGCGGTGATGGACGCGGCGAAGCAGACCATCATCCAGCGCGTGCCGGCCGCGCGCGCAGATCACGGTGCAGGACCTGATGCGCCACACGTCGAGCCTCGTCTATGGCGGCCGCGGCACGACGGCGGTGCACAAGATGCTGCCGGAGGGAAGCTCGCAGGCCGCCGTCACCATGACCGGCCCCGAATTCCTCGATCGCATGGCCTCGACGCCGTCTGCTGTACCAGCCCGGCGCGGTCTGGGATTACGGCTTCGGCCTCGACGTGCTGGGTCTGATCGTCGAGCAGCTCACCGAGCAGTCGCTCGGCCAGTATCTGCACGAGCAGGTGATGAAGCCGCTCGGGATGGTCGACACCCACTTCGTGATTCCGGTCGACAAGACCGCGCGCTACGCCAAGGCACTGCCCACCGATCCGGCGACCGGGCAAGCCGCAGACGCTGCGCGCGCTGACGACGCCGACGAAGTTCGACTCCGGCGGCGGCGGGCTCGCCTCGACCGCCAGCGACTACCTGCGCTTCGCGCTGATGCTGGCGAACAAGGGCACCTACAACAACCAGCGCATGCTCGGCCGCAAGACGGTCGAGTACATGACCGCCAACCATCTCGCGCCCGGCGTCGTCAACATGATCGGCGCGACCGGCGATCCGACCCGCGCCGACTGGGGTTTCGGGCTCGGCGTCGCGGTGCGCACCACGCCGGGCATCGCGCGCATGATGGGCTCGGTCGGCGAGTTCGCCTGGCCGGGCGCCAGCGGCACCAACTGGTGGGTCGACCCGCAGGAGGACCTGGTCGTGGTCTGGATGGCGCATTCGCCCGGCGCCATCCGCTGGCACTTCCGGCAGGTGATCAGCGCGCTGGTGTATCAGGCGCTGGTGGATTGAAGCTTTCGCTGCTTCGTAGGGCGGGCAGAGTCGCCTGCCGCGCCATCGTCGCGTGGGCACGGCGCGCACGCGATCTTGCCCACGCGTCGGAGCGCGGCCATGCGCGCCTTTGCCCACCCTACGTGAGCTGCGAAGCCTTCATAAAGTCCGCTGGCGACGTATCTCGGCAGACCAAGCGAATTTTCGGGGCTAACGGTGGTCCTAACTAAAGCGAACGAGGCCATCCTTTAGTAAGGCTTGGCCGTAACTAAAGGAACTCTGATCGGTACCGCTCGGCGGCTCGGTCAATTCCCGATCGCCGCCTTGGCCTTGGCGATCACGTCGGGCGGATAGGACGCGAAATCCGCCAGCAGCTTCTCCACCTCCGCCGCGGTCGCCGGATTGGTTTCCATCCGCGAGCTTCGTCGGCTTCCGCGACGAAGGCCGGGTCCTTCAGCGTGTCCATCATCGCCTTGCGCAGTGCGTCGCGGCGGTCGGCCGGGATGCCGGGCGGCGCGAAGATCGGACGCCCCATCACCGACTGGCCAAAGATGAGCGTGCATCACCTGGCGGTCCTCGTCGGTCTTGGCGTAGTTCAGGATGTTGGGCGCGTCGCCGAATGCCGGATGGTTCTCCGGGTGCCCATCTGGATGATGACCTTGAGCCGGCCCGCGGCCAACTCGTCCTTCCAGCGCGTCTGCAGCGTCGAGACGAACAGTCGCGCAGGCGCCGTCGACTTCGCCGCGCTCCATCGCGATGTTGACCTCGTTCGTTCCCTTGTAGCCCATCACCACCTTCACCTTGGCGCCCAGGAGGTTGCGAAACACGAACGGGTGCTGCGCCAGCATGCCGCCGGTGCCGCTGGCGCCGAAGGTGACCTCGCGCTTGAACAGGTCGTCGAAGCTGTTGACCTTCGAGCGCATGCCACACGCCGCAGCTCGACTGGTCCTTGTTCATCGAGCCGATCCAGGTGAACTTCTGCGGGATCGAATTGCGCCGCCGGGTCGCCGAACAACACCGGCAGCATGATGACCGGCGCCTGGTTCAGCGAGATCTCGCTGCCGTCGCGCCGCGCCACGTTGTACATGTAGTTCGCCGCCAGCACGCCGCCGGCGCCGACCATGTTCTTCGGCACGACATTGGGATTGCCCGGGATGTTGCGGCCGAGGTGGCGCGCCAGCGCGCGCGCATAGAGGTCGTAGCCGCCGCCCGGCGGCAGCCCGATCTGCAGCGATCACCGTGGTGTTGCGGTAGAAGTCCGCCACCGATTGTTGCGCCGCGGCCGGCGCGGCGGCGGCGATGAGCAGGCCGATCATCAGAGCCAGCGGCATTCCTGAACGCATCCTTGCTCCTTCACGGGCTTCTGGGCCGCTCGTCCTCGCGAAAAGCGGGGCTCAGGGTCCAACGTACAAGAATCGATGTCACGAAGTCTGGATTCCCACTTTCGCGGGAATCGAGCAGCGGCAGCCATTAAAGGCTGGACACTTTCCACGCCGCCATGTGACTCTTGGTCCCGAACACGATCGAGAGCAAGAGCATGTCAGTCACCCACGCAACGTCCGCGCGGCCACTGCTCAGCAACAATCGACCATCCGCCCGCTGTCGCCCGCCATCGGCGTCGAGGTGTCAGGCGTCGATCTCTCGCAACCGCTCGACGACGCGTCCTTCGCCACCATCCGCCGCGCGTGGGAGGAGAACTGCGTGGTGCTGTTTCGCGGGCAGGAGCTCACCGACGAGGCGCAGCTTGCCTTCGCCACCCGCTTCGGCACGCCGGCGATGGCCAACCGCGCGGGCGGGATCCTCTACGTCTCCAACATCCGCGAGAACGGCAAGCTGATCGGCGCGCTGCCCGACGGCGAGATGCACTTCCATTCCGACCAGTGCTATGTCGAACGGCCGGCGATGGCGACCATGCTGTATGCCATGGAGATTCCGTCGAAGGGCGGCAACACCCTGTTCGCCAACGGCTTCCGCGCCTACGAGACGCTGCCCGATACGCTGAAGCAGAAGCTCACCGGCAAGCGCGTCATCAATGCGTTCGACTTCGACGGCAGCTATGGCGGCAGCGACACGCGGCGCTCGACCAACCTGCTGCCGGGCGTCAAGCAGTACGCGCATCCGGTGTTCCGCACCCATCCGGCGGTCGGGCAGAAGGCGCTCTACGTCAACCGGCTGATGAGCCAGGAGATCGTCGGTCTGCCCGACGACGAGAGCGACCAGATCCTCAATGTCCTGTTCGAGCATCAGGAGCGGCCCGAGTTCGTCTACGAGCACGTCTGGACGCCGGGCGACCTGATCCTGTGGGACAACCGCTCCTGCTGCCACGCCCGCACCGACTTCAGCGCGGCGGAGCGGCGCAAGCTCCGGCGCGTCACCGTGCAGGGCGAGGTGCCGTTCGAGGCTTAGGACACTGTACCATGCGCCACTGGCTTCGGATTGCGATCGGCTCCTTCTGCTGCTGGGCGTGAGCGCCGCTCGACGCGCAGGACCGCTATCCGAGCCGGACCGTGCGCATCATCGTGCCGACCTCGGCCGGCGGCGTCACCGACGTGCTCGGCCGCGTCATCGCGCAGGGCCTTACGCAGGCCTGGGGCCAGACGGTCATCGTCGACAACCGGCCGGGCGCCGACCAGATCATCGGCACCGAGACGGTCGCGCGCTCGGCCGCCGACGGCTACACGCTGATGGTCACGAGCGATGCGGCGATCACCGGCAACCCGCATCTGCACAAGAACCTGCGCTACGACTCGCTGAAGGATTTCACGCCGCTCCTGATGCTCGGCCAGATCACGCCGGTGCTCAACGTGCCGTCGAGTCTGCCGGTGCATTCGTTTGCCGAGCTGATCGCGCTCGCCAAGGCGAAGCCCGGCGCGCTCAACTATGCCTCGTTCGGCAACGGCACCTATTCGCATCTGAGCATGGAGGACCTGAAGCAGCGCACGGGCATCGACATCTTCCACATCCCCTACAAGGGATCGACGCCGGCGATCACGGCGCTGCTGCGCGGCGAGATCTCCGTGCTGATCGTCAACATGGGCAACATCCGCGAGAACGCCAGGGCCGGCAGCATCCGCATCATCGCCGCCGCCGGCGCGAAGCGCTCGGCCTTCCTTCCCGACCTGCCGACGATCGCGGAGGCGGGCGTGCCGGGCTTCTCGACCGGCGCGTGGTGGGGACTTTTCGCGCCGGCCAATCTGCCGGGCGATATCGCCGACAGGATCAGGACCGATGTGCGCAAGATTCTCGCCACGCCGGAGGCGCGCAAGCTGTACGAGATCCAGACGATCGAGCGGATCGAGCTGACACAGGAGCAGTTCGCGCAGCTCATCCGCGACGACCTCGACAAGTGGGGGAAGCTGATCAAGGCCGTCGGTCTCACGCTGAATTAGAGCATGATCGTCTTTGGCTGAATGACAGCTCTCGCTCCGTCATCCTGAGGTGCGAGGCGCTGGCACGCTCTGACCCACGTCCGAAATATCATGGCGCCGAGCCTCGAAGGATGCACGGCCACGATGGTGCAACAGCCGGGCCGTCGCCCTTCGAGGCGACCCCTCCCTTGATCCATCTGCCGCAAGGCGAGAGCGGGAATGGAGGGGTCGCACCTCAGGGTGACGGAACGTAGATTGTGCCTCGCTTCAACATGAAGCGATCGCGGCGAGCAGCCGGTCGATGAACGCACGCTGTCCGGCGTTGATCTTCCCGCGCGCCTCGTCGGGCGTGAACCATTCGGCGCGGTCCACTTCGGGAAACGATTGCCGGCGGCCGCTTCTCGGCGGCCATTCCATCTCGAACGTGTTGGATTGCAGCGTGGCGACATCGAAGTCGCCCTCGACCGCGAAGGCGACGACCGCCTTGCCGCCCGCCTGCCTGATCTCGCCGAGCGGGTGGAGTTCGCCTGCGGGGTCGCGGCCAAGCTCTTCCTCGAATTCCCGCTTCGCAACGGCCAGCGGGTCTTCCTCGCCCGCATATTCGCCCTTCGGGATCGACCAGGCGCCCAGATCCTTCTTCGCCCAGAACGGGCCGCCCAGGATGCACCAGCAGCAGGCGCAGGCCGTCGCGCGCCTCGCTTGTACATAAGAATCCCGGCGCTTTTCTTTGGCATGTTGTCCAGCGCGTGGTTTTTGAATCGAGGATGGTGCCATTGTCGGGCGAAGCGGCGACTCGCATCAAGAATGCGGCTCACCCCTTCGTCGCCTTGTCCTTGAAATACGCGAGCGTGCCGCGGTTCACGATCCGGTCGCTCGTCGATCAGTTCGTCGGGCGCGATGTCGCTCGCGGTGCCGATCCACGCATAGATCGGGCCGAAGTCGCGATAGCACTCGTCCAGCAGCGACTGGAAGCTGTCGATCACGAAATAGGTCTGCTGGAAATCGTCGATGATGTAGTTCGTGCGCATGACGCGCTCGAGATTGAACGCGACGCGGTGCGGCGAGGGGTCTTCCAGCGCGAACACGCTTTCGGTCATCGACGACATGATGCCGGCGCCGAAGATGCGCAGGCCCGCGGCGCTGCGGATCAGCCCGAACTCGACCGTGTACCAGTAGAGCCGCGCGAGGTTCTTCAGGCAGCCGAGCGTCGAGCGCGCGCTGCCCGCCCTTGCCGTAGGCCTGCATGAAGTCGGCGAACACCGGGTTCGCGAGCAGCGGCACGTGGCCGAACACGTCGTGGAAGATGTCGGGCTCCTCGAGATAGTCCATCTGCGCTTCCGGGCGGATGAAGGCGCCGGCCGGAAACCGCCGGTTGGCGAGATGGTCGAAGAAGATGTCGTCGGGCACGAGCTCGGCGACCGGCACCACGCGCCAGCCGGTGATGCTTCTCCAGCCGGTCGCTCAGCCTCGCCATGTCGGGGATGCCGGCCTCGGACAGCTTGCAGCGTGTCCATCGCCGCGAGGAACTCGTCGCAGGCGCGGTCCTGCAGGATCGCCTGCGAGCGGCGGAACAGCCGGTCCCAGCGGTCGTGCTCCTCGCGCGAGTAGGACGCGCCAGTCCTGATCGATGGTGAAATCCGGATTGCGCCTGGCAGTCAGGTAACGGTTGGTTTGCGTTTCCGCCGCGACCGGCATGGGAGTGCTTGTTTGTCTCTGCACCGTGGTCGTCGCCTCGTTGGGCGGAGCCCAAATGTGCGCATGAAGTGAAGCAGGATTTTTGACGCAGGCATCTCAATCGCGTCGCTGTGTTACCGTCGTTGCCTGCCCGCTCTCGGTCCCGGAGGAAAATTGACGCTCATTCTCAGCAACGACGACGTCAACGAGCTCGTCTCGATGGACGAATGCATCGAGCGGCTCGATCTGACGTATCAGGACCTTGGCAACGGACTGGCGCAGAACCGGCCGCGCAGCGACATCTACGGGCCGGTCGAGGACAGTGGCCGATACATCTTCAAGACCATGGACGGCCTCGTGCCGCGGTTCGAAGCGGCAGCCATCAGGCTCAACTCCGACACCATCCGCTGGAGCATCACGCCGGCGGGAATCCGCAAGGACAAGCAGCCGACCGGCCCTGGCGGGAAATGGATCGGTCTTGTCCTGCTGTTCAGCACACGCACCGGCGAGCCATTGGCGATCATGCCCGACGGCGTCATGCAGCGGCTGCGCGTCGCCAGCACGAATGCGCTGGGCGCCAAATACATGGCGGCGCCGGACGCTTCGACCTACGCGCTCATCGGCGCCGGCTGGCAGGCCAGCGGCCAGGCCATCGCCATGGCGGCGGTACGCAAGCTGAAGGAGATCAGAGTCTACAGTCCGACGCAGGCAAATCGCGAGCGGCTCGCGACCGAACTGGCGAATCAGCTCGGCATCAAGGTCGTTGCCGCACCGGACGCGAGAACCGCCGTGCGCGGCGCCGATATCGTCGGCATGGCCACGAACAGCATCACGCCGGTCGTCGAGCTCGACTGGCTCGAACCGCACGCTCACGTCACATGCGTGAAAGAGCTCGAGCTCGGGTCACGGGATTCTCGGCAAGAGCTCGCTCGTCGTCGTTCACACGCGGCTCGACCGGCCGGCGAACTACATCGTCGGCAAGGGCGAGAATCCGATCTTCGATCACGATCCGGAGGAAGGGCTGACCGGCGATGTCGCCAAGGTCCGCGCCAGCAGGCCGCCGAACGAGATCGACCTGACCAAGCAACCGGACCTCGGCGAGCTCGCGGCCGGGACGGTCCAGCGCCCGCGCGCCGGGCACGCATGACGACCTTCGTCAATACGATCGGGATGGGACTGCAGTTCGCCGCGATCGGATCGCTTGCCTATGAGAAGGCCAAAGCCGCGGGCCGCGGTCGCGACATTCCGACCGATTGGCTTCTGGAAGACGTCCATCCTTGAACTGAGAAGGAGCGGGACAATGCGTGGCAGCTTGCTTCGGCTTCGCCAACGCCACGACGCTCGCGCTTGCAGCGGCGTTGGCAATCGGCCCGCCGTCACTGGCCCACGCCGACCCGGTGGCGGAGTTCTACGGCGGCAAGACGATCACCCTCACCGTCGGGTTCACGCCCGGCGGCGGCTATGACCTTTACGCGCGGCTCGCGGCGCAGTTTCTGGGCCGCCACATCCCGGGAAAGCCCAATGTCATCGTCAGCAACATGCCGGGAGGAGGGGGCGTAAGGGCAGCCCTTCACCTGTTCAACGTCGCGCCCAAGGACGGCACGGCGCTGACCGCTATCGTTCAGTCGGTCGGCTTCGACAGCGTGCTCGGCCAGTTGCCGGTGCGCGCCGATCAGTTCAACTACGTCGGGCGCATGACCGACAGCGTCGAGACGCAGTTGCTGTGGCATACGTCGCCGACCAAATCGCTCGAAGACGCCAAGTCCCGCACGACCGTGATCGGATCGACGGGACCATCGTCGCCGTCGGCGATCGTGCCCAAGCTCCTGAACGATACCATCGGCACCAAGTTCGTGATTGTCGGAGGCTATCAGGGGACGTCGGAAGTCTGGGCTGGCGATGGAGCGAGGCGAAGTCGAAGGGACGCTCAAGAGCCTCGAAGCTCTCGTCACCACCAATCAGGACTGGCTGACTGGCGGAAAGGTCAACGTCATCTGGCAACTCGCGCATGAAGCCGCATCGACGACTTCCCAATGTGCCTGCGATCGGCACGCTCGGCGACGATGCGGAAGCGCGCGCGATCCTTCGCCTGATCGCCGGCACCGCGGAGATCGGCCGCTCGCTCGCGACCGCGCCGGGCGTGCCGTCGGAGCGGGTCGCGGCGTTGCGCCGCGCATTTGACGCGATGGCTGCGGATCCCGAATTTCAGGCGGTGGCCAAGAAGCGCAACGTCGGTCTTGCCATCTGCCACCGGCGAAAGCTGCAGGCCGTGATCGCCGAGACTATGAAGGCGCCGAAGGACGTGGTTGACCGCGTCAAGCGCGTCATTTCGGCGAAGTAGGCGCATCGGCGAATGGGCTCAGTGCGACGCGATGAATCAAGGGAGGGGTCGCCTCGAAGGGCGACGGCCCGGCTGCTGCACCATCGCGGCCGTGCATCCTTCGAGGCTCGGCGCCTTCGACACCTGCGGAGACGCGGTCACGGCGTGGCAACGCCTCGCACCTCATACGAAACTGCGTAGGGTGGGCAAAATCGCTTGGTGCGACCGGCGCGTGGGCACGGCGCGCGCGCGATTTTGCCCACGCGTCAAAATCTGTTTGGCGCGCCTTTGCCCACCCTTGTATTAGCGCGCTCGGTCATAGTGTGGACGTTCCATGAGGATGACCGGCCCGGGTGGCGACCCGGGCCGGTCCGCCGGTCGTCGGATCGTGCCCACCCGAAGCCTTTCAGGGCTGTCGTGTAGCGAGATCGCGATCGGCGCTCTTCATCGGACCCGCATGGTTGAAGGAACGCAAGGTTCGCATCACAAGGAAGGGTCGAGGAAGATGAGCAAGCATAGCACGGTGTGCGCCGGTATTGACACGAGCAAACGCAAGCTCGATGCGGCGCTTGAAGGACGCGCGAAGGAGCTGCAGGTCGACAACAGTCCGCAAGGCCACCACAAGCTTTCGGGTTGGCTGCGGCGCCATCACGTCACGCGGGTCGGGATCGAAGCGAGCGGCGGCTACGAGCAGGCGGTGGTCGTGGCGCTGCGGCAGGACGGGTTCGTTGTCGTCGTGTTGCAGCCCGCGCAGGTGCGTGCCTATGCCCGGTTCGTGCTGCAGCGGGCCAAGAACGACAAGATCGACGCCGGCCTGATTGCCGACTGCACGGCGGCGACCAAGACCATCCATGCGCCGCCCGATCCGCGGCTGGCCCCGCTGGCGCGGCATCTGACGATGATCGAGCAGATCACCGAGGATGTTGCCCAGCTCAAGACGCGCCGCGAGTTCTGCCGCGGCGAGCCGCATCTGTGGGAGCATTGGACCCAGGAGATCGCCCGGCTGCGGGCGACCGTGCGAGCCGAGCTCAAGCTCCTCCTCGCCGCGGTGCAGGCGCACCCCGATCTCGCCCAACGGCTCGATCTGATCGACAGCGTCGAGGGGATAGGTCTCAAGACCGCGCTCGCGATCCTGTTGCGGATGCCCGAGATCGGCCGTGTCGAGCGCGAAATCGTCACCGCGCTGGCCGGCCTTGCGCCCTACGATGCCGACAGCGGCAACCATGTCGGTGCCCGCCACATCGCCGGCGGTCGCGAGCGCTTGCGCGGCGCCCTCTATGCCGCGGCACTGCCGGCTGCCTTCCGCTGGAATGCGCAACTCGTCGCGCTTTACCGGCGGCTGACGGCGCGCGGCAAGCCGCACAAGGTCGCTCTGGTTGCCTGCGCCAGGAAGCTCCTGATCTACGTCAACACCGTGGTCGAACGCGGCACGCCATGGACCACAACGAACGAGCCTTCCCCTTGCTGAGCCGGTTTCTTTGTTCGACCGCAGCGGCCGTTTCTTCGTCCCGACCTGATGCGCCCACCGACGCCGCGCGCCGACGCCGTCAAGGCTGGCCGTCAATCAGCGCAGCCTTTGGCGTGACCTCGCCAGGCCACGCCTTGACGGCGGCCAGCACGGCGTCATGCTGCAGGTCGTCGGGACACGTTCAAGCCAACCAACTTAATGGTTGCTACGAGACAACATTTCGTCCGCGGTGGGTCGGCGCGCCGGTTGGCAACTCAGGATGACGCTTTCGCGCGAGTCGCGGTCAACATCAACCTGTCGCGACAGCAGATGACGGTGTCGGTCGACGGCGCACACCACGCAACCGGCACAATCGTCCCTTTCGGCACGATCGACCGCGCGGCTGACCGTCCGGCGCGCCGCCTCGCCGAGGCGCAAGTCTAACCGCCGTTGGTGCCGGCCTTCGCCGCCACGCCATAGCGGTGCAGGTCGGTGCCGTGCGCGTCGAGCCAGGCCTTGGCGCGCGTCGCAGTCCGGATTGAGCTTCTTCAGGAGCCGCCAGAACCGCGGCGAGTGGTTGAGCTCGACCAGATGCGCGACCTCGTGCGCGGCGAGATAGTCGAGCACGAACGGCGGCGCCAGGATGAGCCGCCAGGAAAACGACAGCACGCCCGAGTTCGAGCACGAGCCCCAGCGGCTCGACTGGTCGCGCACGGAAATGCGCTTGAAGCTGACGCCGAGCTCCTTGGCATAGCGGCGGCTGGCGGCGTCGAGCTCGCGCTGCGCCTCGCGCTTCAGGAAGGTCGCCGATCCGCCGGTTGTGGTGCGGCGGGCTCGCCGGCGACGCAGATCAGGCAGCTCGCCGTCGTCGCCGGCTTCGATCCATACCGGTGCCGCGGACCTGCGGCCGATGCACGATCGCGGTGCGGCACGCCGCGGAACGGCACGACCGTTCCGTCCGCGAACGGCGTCGCCTGCGGCAGCCGCTGCAGCGCGCCGCGATCCAGCCGCCGTGCTTCTGCGCGAAGTCGCGCGCCTCCCGCAGGCTGCCGCGCGGCGGCATGGTGAGCACCACCTCGCGCGACGGCGGCGTCGATGCGCAACGTATAGCGCCGCGCCTGGCGGTGGCGGCGGATGCGCACGGGATAGATCGCACCGTCGAAGACGACCTCGATCGCCTGCGGCTCGCTCGGCCGGCGATAGAGCAGCGCCCGCAACGACGCGGTGCTCGAGAAAGCGTCCCAGGCGGAATGCGCCATCGTGGCCAATGCGCGCGGCATGCTCGGCGAGAAGAACCCGTCCTCGGAAGAGCAGAATCGTCGATCGGCTCAACCATAGCCGGTGCGCGGAACGGACGTGAATCCGCTTTCGCCGTCCGCGTCAGAATTATGCCTGTGAGCAATGACAGGTTACGTCGCCGGCGTGGCCGGCTGCCCAGCGGCCTCGCCGCATGGCGCGGCGCCGTTGGCGGCGTGGCCGGCGCCATTCGCGGCTTGTCCGTTGCGGTCGCTGCTCGGCGTTGTTCGACAGCACGAAGTCGGCGATGCGCGGCGCGATCTCGGCGCGGAAACGCGAGCCGTTGAACACGCCGTAGTGCCCGACGTCGGGCTGCAGCCAATGGACCTTGCGATCCTCGGGAATGCTCGTGCACAGCGCATGCGCGGCCTGCGGTCTGGCCGACGCCGGAAATGTCGTCGTTCTCGCCTTCCACCGTCATCAGCGCGACGCGCTTGATCTTCGCCGGGATCGATCGGGATGCCGCGATGGGTCATCTCGCCCTTCGGCAGCGCGTGGCGGATGAACACGGTCTCGCAGGTCTGCAGATAGAATTCGGCGCAGAGGTCCATGACGGCGAGATACTCGTCGTAGAACTCGCGATGCTTCTGCGCGGAATTGCCGTCGCCCTTGACCAGGTTCAGGAACAGGTTGCGGTGCGCCTCCATGTGGCGGTCGAGGTTCATGCTCACGAAGCCGTAGAGCTGGAGGAAGCCCGGATAGACGTCGCGCATGAAGCCCGGATTCGGGAACGGCACCTTGGTGATGACGTTGCGGCGGAACCACTCGATGCCGCGCTGCCGCGGCGAGCTTGTTCACCTCGGTCGGATTGATGCGGGTGTCGATCGGGCCGCCCATCAGCACCATGGAATGCGGCACATGCGGGTCGCCGTCGGCTTCCATGCGGGCGACGGCGGCCAGCACCGGCACCGCCGGCTGACAAACGCCGATGACGTGAACGTCGCCCCCGAGGAAGTGCAGCATCGAGATGAGGTAGTCGATGTAGTCGTCGAGGTCGAAGCTGCCCTGCGACAGCGGCACCACGCGCGCGTCGACCCATTCGGTGATGTAGACGTCGTGATTGGGCAGGAAGCCTTCGACCGTGCCGCGCAGCAGCGTCGCGTAGTGGCCCGACATCGGCGCGACGATCAGGAGCTTCGGCTGCGGCCGACGCGGCGGATGCGTCGAAGGCGCGCTCGAAATGCAGGAGCCGGCAGAACGGCCGCTCCCAGACCGAGGATATGGTCACCGGCACGCGCTCGGCGCCGATCAGCGTCGAGGAGATGTTCCACTCCGGCTTGCCGTAGCGGCGGGTCGAGCGCTCGAACAGTTCGCTGGCGGCGGCGACGGTCTTGCCGAGTTCGGTGTGCGCCCAGGGATTGGCGGGATTCTTGAAGAACAGCCGCGTGGCATCGGCGAAGGCGCGGGCCGGATTGAGCGAGGCATGGCCCATTTCGTAGAGCCAGTAGGCCGGCGCCGGCATACATCGGGCCGACGCCGCCCAAGGGCCAAGTCGCCCGGTGCGGCCGCCGCAGCGCCGCCGAATTCCCCAATTGCCATGGCCCCAGTCCCCAGCGGCTTATTTTGCAGTGCAGCAGACTGTCTTGTTTCCGACACAGCGTCAATCCTAGCGAAGGAATGCTTGCCATCTCGCTGAAGCAGATAGGGATTTTTCCCCTGTATTATCAGGGGTCGTCGGCTATTCGCCGGACTGCAGCAGCGAGCCGATTCGGCGCGCGCTGCGCAGCAGCGCCAGGAACACCGCCACCGCAATTGCGAAATAGACGAGGTTGAGCGCGAACGCCGCGAGCATCAGATCGCGCGCGGAAGGTCTGTTCGAGGATCAAGGCCCGCATGCCCTCGAACACGTAGGTCGGCGGCAGCGCCCAGGCCACCGGTTGCAGCCAGGCGGGCAGCACCGCCACCGGATAGTACACGCAGGTCAACGGCATCAGGATGAACATCACGGTCCAGGCGAGGCTTTCCGCGCCCATGCCGTTGCGCATGACGACGCCGGACACGACGATGCCGACCGACCAGCTCGTCAGGATGAGGTTCAGGAAGAAGGCCGCCAGAGCAAAGCCGAGCGCCGTAGAGATTGAAGCCGAAGAACACGATCGCAAGGATCGTCACCGGCACCATTCCGATCGCCAGGCGCACGATGCTCATCACCATCAACGCGGCGACGAACTCGATCGGCCGCAGCGGCGAGAACATCAGGTTGGCGAGGTTGCGCGACCACATCTCCTCGAGGAACGACACCGAGAAGCCGAGCTGGCCGCGGAACAGGATGTCCCACAGCAGAACGGCGCCGATGAACATGCCGGCGGCGCGGGCGAAGAAGCCGGAATTCTGCGCGATGTAGAACTGCAGGAATCCCCAGACGAACAGTTGCACGGCCGGCCAGTAGATCAGTTCCAGGATCCTCGACCACGAGGATCGCAGCAGATAGAGATAGCGCAGCACCATCGCGAACACGCGATGCGGCGCCAGCGCAAGCGCCGAGGTCGAATGCTCGCGCGCCGCATGCTCGCGCTGATCGTGCGCGCTCATTGCGCGGCCTCGCGCGCGGCTTCGCCGCGCCCGCGCGCGACGTCGAGGAACACGTCCTCCAGGTTATCCCGGCCGTACCTCGCCAGCAGCTCGGCCGGCGACGCGTCGTCCTCGATCTTGCCGCGCTTCATGATGATGACGCGCTCGCACAGCCGCTCCACCTCCGCCATGTTGTGCGACGCGAGCAGAACGGTGGCGTTGCGCTCCAGCGCGGTAGCGTTCCAGCCGGCGTGCGCACCCAATCGGCGGTGTCGGGATCGAGCGAGGCCGTCGGCTCGTCGAGCAGCAGGATGTCCGGCCGGTTGATCAAGCGCCTTGGCGAGCGCGACGCGGGTCTTCTGGCCGGCCGAGAGCTTGCCGGTCGGCCGGTCGAGAAGCTCGGACAAGTCCAGTTCCTCGGCAATCGAGGCGATGCGATCGCGCAGATCCTCGACCGCGTACAGCCGTCCGAACACCTTCAGGTTCTGCCGCACCGTGAGCCGGTTCGGCATGTCGACATACGGGCTCTCGAAGTTCATCCGGTGCAGCACCCGGTAGCGCTCGCGCGGCATGGTCGCGCCCATCACCCGCGCCGCGCCCGGAGGTCGGCTCGATCAGCCCCAGGATCATGGCGATGGTGGTGGTCTTGCCGGCGCCGTTGCCGCCCAGGAGCCCGGTGATGGAGCCCGGCGCAAGCGCAAACGAGATGCCGTCGACCGCGCGCGTCTCCTTGCCCTTGGACGTGTAGACCTTGGTGAGGCGGTCGACTTCGATGGCGGGGGTGGCGGGCACGCGCGGAAGGCCTGCGGGTGATTGGCGTCCCCGCACATGTGGCGCGATGCGCAGCGCGAGGCAAGGGCGCATCGCCTGCTAGCGCGAATGGCACGCGTTTGGTTCTCAATCCGGCAACGCTACGGCGCGGACGGCCTGATCGTCATTTCAGCTTTGGCCAGCGGCTTCGCCACCTCGCGCGCGGTCTTGATGAAAAGCTCCGCCAGCGGGCTGAGCGTGCGATTGCGCAGCGTGATGATCACAATCGACCTGCGCACATTGGGCAATTTCACGGGCAACGCCTTGAGCAAGGGATACTTGCTGGGAGCCCTCAATGCGTAGCCTGCAAGCATCGAAAGATAGCGGCCGGTTGTCAGGAGCCTGATGCGCAGATTGAGCGACAGAGTGATGACCGACGTACGCGGCGGCTCGAGTCCGCTCGCCCGGAACGCCTCCATCGCGAGCACGCCCGGGTCGCTGTCATGCGGCGGCAACGTCCAAGGCTCATTCACCAGCTCGGCGAGCTCGATTTTTCGCCGGCGCGTCCAGGGATGTTGCACTCCCGCCGCCACGACCAGTGAATCGTCAAACAGATGCTCCGCGCTAAGCTCGTCGGGAATGACGCCGGAGATTCCAGCCATCACGATCTCGACATTTCGCTCCGCCAGGTTGCGATAGAGAGACTCGACGCTTCCGGTCACGACGTTGAACACGATGCGCGGATGCCGCCGCGTGAGCCGATCCATGACCGCAAGGGCGGGGCCGGCCGCCGTCATCTCGGCGCATCCGATCCGCAATTCCCCAGCCGTCGGGTCGGCGAGGAATTCGACGTCCCTGACGCCTTGCCGCAGTTCGTCGAAGACCGCGACGCCGCGCTTGATGATGGCGCGGCCATATTCGGTCGGCTCGACGCCGCGCCGGCTGCGATCGAACAGACGAACGCCGAGCGCGTGCTCGAGATCGGAGATCGATCGCGATACGGCGGGCTGCGAGGTGCCGAGCTGCTCCGCCGCCTTGTGCATGCTGCCCGCCTGCGCGACAGACAACAGCACGCGCATATCGTGAAGCTTCAGGCGGCGCTCAATGCGTTCGATCTTGTCCATGGCGGCACCTATGATATCGAGATTGATATCATATAATCGAATAATAGTATTATCTGAATATCATGATATCCGCTATCGCTCGGATCACGGTTTGACGACGACGCGGGATCGGAGGAGCCATGCCGAGCATCAGGATGTTTGCCGCCCTTCTCGCGCTTGCCGCCGCGGCTGGTTCGGCCGGCTGCTGCCGACAGCGCCGCGGATTTCTTCAAGGGCAAGCAGATCAACATCGTGGTGTCCTATGGGGTCGGCACCTACGACCTCTACGCCCGGCTGATCGCCCAGTTCCTGAAGCGTCATCTGCCAGGCCAGCCTACGGTCATCGTGCAGAACATGCCGGGCGCGGGCGGCGTGAAGGCCGCGCGCTATCTCCTTGAGGTCGCGCCGAAGGACGGCACGACGCTCGGCGTGCTCGCTCAGACCATCCCCTTCGATACCATGCTGGGATTCAGCGAAGGCGTCGATGCGAGACGATTTCATTGGATCGGCCGGACCGCGATGAACGTCGAGGTCGGCATCGCCAGCGGCAAATCAGGCGTCCGCAGCTTCGACGACGTGCGCGCCAGGGAGGTCTCGGTCGGCGGCACCGGCGGTACGGCCAGTTCCACCGCCATGCCATATCTGCTCAGCAGGCTCGCCGGCGCGAAGTTCAAGCTCATTTCGGGATACCGGAGCGCGAACGAAGCGCTGCTCGCCATGGATCGCGGCGAAATCGACATGGTGGGCTGCATCCGGAATCGCAAGTCTCGTCATGAGATTTGGACCGAGGCTCAAGGATGGCTCGATCCGGCCGGTCTATCTGAGCGCACTCGCCCGCCATCCGGATTTTCCGGCGCTGCCGACCATCGGCGAACTTGGGCGCGACGGCGAGGCCAAGCAAATTCTTGACCTGTTTGCATCGAGTTCCGCCGTCGGGCACACGCTGGCGGCGCCTCCGGGCGTGCCGCCGGATCGAATCGCGATCCTCCGCAAGGCGATGGCGGCGGCGTTGTCCGATCCCGAGCTTCTGGCGTTCTCGGCCCAGCGCAACATGCCGCTTGAGCCGGCTTCCGGCGAAGAGATCGAGGGGATCGTGCGGAAGATACTGGCGACGTCGACACCGATCGCCCGCAAGGCGGCGGAAGTGCTGCAGTCCTTGAAATCATCCCGATGACTCGCATGGACAACGCGCGCGTCACCGCCGACCACATCGTGCAACTCGGCAAGGCCTTCCGCGCCAGCAAGGCCTTGTTCAGCGCCGTCGAGCTTGGCGTCTTCAGTGCGCTCGCCAAGGGTCCGCGCGACCTGGAGGCGCTCAGGATCGAGGTCGGGGTTTCAGAACGCGGCGCTCGCGACTTTTTCAACTCGCTGGTCGCGCTCAAGCTGCTCGAAGGGACGGAGCCGGCCGTTACCGCAACACGCCCGAGGCCGACCTGTACCTCGATCGCGAGAAGCCGACCTATATCGGCGGAGAACTCGATCACTTCAACAAGCGCGGCTATCCGCACTGGCATTCCCTGACGGCGGCACTGAAGACCGGAAAACCGCAGAGCGTCGCAAGCGCGGGCAATTATTTCCTGGATGTCTATTCCGACCAGTCTGTGCTCGAAACCTATACCGAGGGAATGACCGCCGGCGCCCGGCTCGTCGCGCCGGCCATCGTGGCGAAATTTCG
>CAWJKL010000023.1:0-179970 GCA_963843475.1 uncultured Alphaproteobacteria bacterium
TCAGTAGAACGGTTGTTCGGCCGTTCACCGACAAGCAGATCGAGCTTGCCACGACCTTCGCTGACCAGGCGGCGATCGCGATCGAGAACGTGCGGCTGTTTGAGAGCGTCGAGGCCCGCACCCGCGAATTGGCGAAGTCGCTGGAGGATTTGCGGACCGCGCAGGACCGCCTGGTCCAGACCGAGAAGCTCGCCTCGCTTGGCCAACTGACCGCCGGCATCGCGCACGAGATCAAGAACCCGCTCAATTTCGTCAACAATTTCTCGGCCGTCTCGGTCGAGCTCATCGACGAATTGCGCGAGGCGCTTGCCGGCGCGCATCTCGACAGCAAGCTGCGCGCCGAGATCAACGAGATCGCCGATATGCTGCAAGGCAATCTCGACAAGGTCGTGCAGCACGGCAAACGCGCCGAACTCGATCGTCAAGAACATGCTGCTGCATTCGCGCCAGGGCTCCGGCGAGCATCGGCCGGTCGATATCAATGCCCTGGTCGAGGAGAGCCTCAACCTCGCCTATCACGGGGCGCGGGCCGAGAAGCAGGGCTTCAATATCACCCTGGAGAAGTCCTTCGATCCGGCTGCCGGCGAGGTCGATCTGTTCCCGCAGGAGATCACCCGGGTATTGCTCAACCTGATCTCCAACGGGTTCTACGCTGCGACCAAGCGCAAGGCGGAAGCAAATGGGGGCAACTACGAGCCCACCCTTGCTGCCGCGACCAAGAACCTCGGCGACAGTGTCGAAATCAGGATTCGCGACAACGGCACCGGCATTCCGCCCGAGGTGAAGGAAAAGATGTTCAATCCGTTCTTCACGACCAAGCCGGCCGGCGAAGGGAACGGGCCTTGGCCTGTCGCTCAGCCACGACATCATCGTCAAGCAACATGGCGGGATCTATCGAGGTCGATACGCAGCCCGGCGAGTTCACCGAATTCAGGATCGTTCTGCCGCGCGGGGCTGCGACCATCGCCAAATCGGGAGAACGCACGTGAGCCTGCTCATTCTCGTGGTTGATGACGAGCCCGATGTCGAGGTGCTGTTTCGTCAGCAGTTCCGACGCGATCTGCGCGCGGCCGCTTCATCATGGAATTTGCGCAATCGGCCACTGCGGCGCTTGCAGCGCATCGCTAATGCGGGCGACGCCTCGCTGATTCTGATCCTGTCGGACATCAACATGCCGGGGATGAGCGGGCTTGAACTTCTGCCCAAGGCCAAGGCGTTACGACCGGATGTTCCGGTCATCATGATCACGGCCTATGGCGACGCCGAGACCAAGCGCAAGGCGCTGGAGAACGGCGCCGACGCGCTGCTGACCAAGCCGATCGATTTCGGAATGCTTCGGGGCGAGATCGATACCCGGATCGAACGCGCAGCATGACTGCACGGATCCTGGTTGTCGACGACGAGCCGGATCTGGAGGAGCTGATCCGGCAGAAATTCCGGCACCAAATTCGCGATGGAGCTGTCGACTTTCTGTTCGCTCGCGACGGTGTCGACGCCCTAACCGTGCTGGCGGCGAACCACGATATCGATCTGGTGGTAACCGACATCAACATGCCGCGGATGGACGGTTTAACGCTGCTGCAAAAGCTGCAAGAAGGTGAGGGCAATCTCTCCACTGTCATCGTCTCGGCCTACGGCGACATGGCCAATATTCGCACCGCCATGAACCGCGGCGCGTTCGATTTCCTGGTCAAACCGATCGATTTTCTTGATTTCGAGACAACTATCGCGAAGACCATTCGGCATGTCGAAGTCTTGCGCGAAGCGCGGCATCGCGAGATCGAGAACCAGCGGCTTCAATTGGCGAGCCAGCACAAATCTCAGTTCCTGGCCAACATGAGCCATGAGCTGCGCACACCGCTGAACGCCATTCTGGGCTACACCGAGCTGATCCTGGATAGCGATCTACGGCGACATGCCGCAGAAGGCCCGTGACGTGCTCGATCGCGTGCAACGCAATGGTCGACATCTCCTGGGTCTGATCAACGACGTGCTTGATCTCTCCAAGATCGAGGCGGGCCAGCTCTCGCTCTCGCTCACCGATTATCGATGCAGGACGTCGTTATGATGTTCATAGCGCCATGGAGCCGCTGGCATTGGAAAAGAAACATCTGCGCTCAAGATCGAGGTGCCCTCCGACCTGCCGTCCGGCCGCGGGGACGAACGGCGTATTACGCAGGTTCTGCTGAATCTCGTCGGCAATGCCATCAAGTTCACCGACCAGGGCGAGGTCGTTATTCAGCGCGTCGGCGGCTGATGGGTCGTTTCAAACTATCGGTGCGCGACACCGGTCCTGGTATTTCCGAAGCCGATCAGAGCCAAGCTGTTCCAGGAATTCCAGCAGGTCGACAACTCCATCACACGCGAAGAAGGGGGGCACCGGACTGGGCTGGCGATCTCGAAGCGTATTATTGAGATGCACGGCGGAAAAATTTGGGTCGAGTTCGCGTGTGGGGCAAGGCTCGACATTCGCGTTCACGCTCCCGGCCGCGGTCCGACAGCAAGTGAGCCGATCATGACCAAACGCATTCTGGTGGTAGAAGACCAGGACGATAACATGCAGATTTTGCGCGACCTGCTCGACAGCGTCGGCTATGAGATCATTGAAGCTCGCGATGGCGCAGAAGGTGTCAAGGCAGCAAGGGCGGAACGCCCCGATCTCATTTTGATGGATATTCAGCTGCCTGTGCTCGACGGCTACGAAGCGACCCGCCAGATCAAGGCCGATCCAGAATTGCGGACTATACCGATTATTGTCGTCACCTCATACGCACTCAGCGGCGATGAGGACAAGGCGCGCGAAGCGGGCTGCGATGACTACATACCCAAGCCCTATAGCCCGCGTCAGCTACTGGCAAAGATCATGAAGTACTTACCCATAAGCTGATCGAGCCGCGTAACAATTGCATCCTGCGAATGGTCGACAACGGCGACATTAAGTCCGCAGGAGACGCAAGCCACGGAGGCGGTCGCAATGGCATTTTGCCAGAGTGTAGGCGCTGTACTCTATCGTCACCGCCTTGACGAAATTGAGCCCGCGTCCGGCGGGTTGATCGTCACCCAGGCGGTATGAGCTACGTCGTCATTACTATCGGTGCCGCCATCCCCTTTGCATCGGCGGCGATTGCGGGACTGTGGTATCTCGATTCGTCGCGTGGCCGTCGAAAGACTGGTGCGTACTGTGCGGCCTTCGCGTCGGGATCGATACGTGGTGAGGTGCTTTGAGCGTCTCGGCGGCCTCTTCGTTTTAAGACGCTCTGCGATCTAAGACGCTCTGCGATCAAGGTCGCCATGCCGCGGGCTGCAACGCGCGACGCTCGAATTCGGCGAAAACTCCGGTCCCGGCCTGGCAACTCCCTAAATAGCAAGGGGTTCCCCTTCGGGGGTTGGGCATCAAGAGGCTGCCGTGCGCCCGCACCGAGACAAATAATCCGAGGCGGCATGTGAGTTCCAATCTGATCCGGGCGGCATGTGAGTTCCAACGGATATTCGGAACTTAACCTTCGAGTCGACGGCCGCGGCACATTGTCAAGATGGACCATTTGGAACTTGAAAGGCATTGGAGGCCTTTATTACGCGTCCGCCCAAATTGGATACGAAGAGCGATTCGTAAGGGATCCCGTGCAACCACCCTTGGACGACAAAGTAGATCACCTACTCCAGGGCGATCGCCCTCTGGGTGGTGGTGATTCTGCGCCTCACGTCGGCGAGTTTCGGACGGTTGCGACTGGGCGTGAGTTTATCGATGTCTCTCGCGGGCGATGTTACGGTCCTTTTTAGCGCTGCTCGTCGGCAGTTGGTCAGATTAGCACGATACGTATCCGAAACGTCATCTTTTACTTGGCATTACTTGTCTCGATGGTTAGCCACGTCGTCGATACGAGTTAAACGAGTGTCGCACTTGGCGACCGAAAGCGGTCGAGATCCAGCTTCCGAACCGCGGGTCGCTTCTCTTCATAATTAGCGTCGCTGCGATCGTCGTCGGAGGCATCGGCATCTTTTTCGGTCTTATGGTGTGGTCCTTACACGATCTGCCAGACCGTCCCACAAACCATGCGAGCAAGCCGGCATTTCTTGTCGAGACTTCAGACGGCCAGCCGCTCGGACGGGTCGGGCCGCTCAAAATGACCGACGTCAAGCGCCCGGACTTTTCCGACCATCTGATCCAGGCGGTGCTGGCGATCGAGGATCGGCGCTTCTACAGCCACTTCGGAATCGACCTGATGGGAATCGCGCGAGCGGCGCACCGAAACACTACCGCCGGCGAGATTGTCGAAGGCGCCAGTACCATCACCCAGCAATTGGTGCGAACGCTCTATCTCGACAGAAAGCGGACTTTCACGCGCAAGCTCCGCGAGGCGGCCGCGGCAATCCAATTGGAGCGGCGTCATAGCAAGGATGAGATCCTCGCGCGCTATCTCAACAGCGTCTATATGGGAGCGGACGCTCAGGGCGTTCCTGCAGCCGCACGTCTCTATTTCCACAAGAAGGTGTCCGAACTGACGCTGCCGGAAGCGGCGATGCTCGCCGGCATCATCAGGGCGCCCTCTCTGCTCAATCCGTTGCGGGATATTCAGGCCGCGCAGGCGCGCGCCGCTGTTGTTCTCGACGCCATGGTGGCTAATGGCGCGCTCGATGCCTCAGTCGCTGCGACGGCCAAGAAGCAGCCTGCGACGGTAAAGACGTCGCCGGAATATCTGCCTGCGAACTCGTGGTTTGCGGATTGGGTGGCGCAGGAAGGCGCGCATCTTACCGGCTCTTCCAGCCAGAGCATCCGCATGCGCACAACATTGGATCCGCATGCTGCAGCGGCTGGCTGAAAAGGCAATCAACGATGTGCTCGCAAGCCAGGGTCGGCGTGTCCGGGCCTCCCAGGCAGCACTGGTTGCGATGCGTCCGGATGGCGCAGTCGTCGCCATGGTAGGTGGCCGCGATTACCGCGACAGCCAATTCAATCGGGCGGTTCAGGCGAATCGGCATCCCGGTTCGGCGTTCAAGCTGTTCGTCTACTTCGCGGCACTGCGAAAGGGCTATACGCTCAACGATGTCATTGACGCAGGACCGCTGCATCTCAAGGACTGGAACGGTTGGGAGCCCGAGAATTTCGGCGGCCGCCAATACGGACGCGTCACGCTGGCGGAAGCCTTCGCCGCTTCGATCAACACGGCGGCAGTCCGGCTTGCGATGGATGTCGGACTGGACGAGGTGATTGCGGCTGCGCGCGACCTCGGCATCGACGCGAAGCTTACGGCCGTTCCCAGTCTGGCGCTGGGGGCGGTTGAAGTGAGCCTCTTGGATATCACCGCCGCTTTCGCGTCGGTGCGCGCCGGCCGCACGCGAGTCGAGCCCTGGGGTATCGCAGCCTTTGGTAGCGACCACGAGTCACGAATGCGCGCCATCGGGCCACCGATGTCCGGTTCCGGTCAGCCGCTGCGACAGTATCAGCAACCGATTGGTCGATCTGCTTCGGCTGGTCGTGCAGCGGGGAACGGGCCGCGCCGCGGCGCTCGATGGGTTTTCGGCCGGAAAAACCGGCACCAGCCAGAATCATCGCGACGCCTGGTTCATCGGCTTCAATGAGCTCTCTGGTGGTCGGTGTGTGGGTCGGCAATGACGATAATTCGCCCATGGAGAAAGTCGTCGGTGGCACCTTGCCTGCGATGATTTGGAAACGCTTCATGACGGAAGCGACTCTGCTTGGCCAACGCCCGCGCGTCGCCGCGCTGCCGGACCAACGCGCTGCAAACTCATTCGATGCCGCGCCTGATGGGCCACTAGCACAACGGCCCCTTCCCGCGGACGGAAACCAACGGCTGGGCGCAGCCCCAATGCAACGTCGATGCGTGCGCGCGAAAGTACAATTCGTTTAACGCGTCTGACTGCACATACCAGCCCTACGACCGCAGCGCGCGACGTGTCTGCGAAATCGGAAAAACACCAGATCAGGCAGAAGACGAGTCCGCTCGCGGGCGACCGCGAGAAAGGTTGAATGAGGATGAGCTGGAAACCGTGGGCAACGGGCGAGTGCGGCGCGAGCGGTCGCACATCAACGAGCGAAACGGGCATTTCGGATATCGACGGTTCGATTTCCCGTTCTGGCGATAGTCGATGCCTGCCTAGGTTTGGTGCCCTATCCCCGCAACGCGGCACAGGCGCCTTCAACCAAACGCCAGCTTCTCACCACGCCGCCGATGCGAGGATCGTAGGATCTCGTGATTGTTCGCGGAAGAAGAGCTGCCATCAGTCGCGCCGAAGAAGTGAAGTTCGAGGACCGTCCACCGCCCGAAGTTGAAATCGTTGAACCACCTGAGGGTGATGATGGTGACAAATAATTGACAATATCGCTTGGGCCGCTATCGGCGAGACTGCAGAAATTGCGAAGGAAACCCGAGAATGGGAAAAGTGACACCGAGCCGTACCTTCGTCTCGGTCGGCCTTTGCGGTTAATCGCCAAGGTCGCATTCTTGGACCGGCACGGTTAGCAAGTTAACACCAAGCACGTTGCTGACCTTAATGGTCCAACCTTGCCATTCACTGGTGCAGTCAATTGATAAATCAACAGCCATGAACTCAGCCATTTCAGCAGCGCTCTCCAAGGTCGCGAACTCGCAGCCTCGGTAGTCAAACTCTGTGCGCGTTTCGCTCACGCGGTCGAAGAAATATCGTTTCATCGGTAGGCCCCTCGACTACATCTCCTCAGCCTAGAAACGTGGATGTTGAAGCCCGACTAACTGGGCAGCTGCAAATTTCTGCAACTTCCTGGTTCTCAGCCCCCGTCCGCAACTTATGGCATCCCTGCTCTCGCGCAGGTGCAAGTCACGGCACACGTCTTCCCTGTTAATTTTGGACCCCTGCTCGTCTGGGCCGGGGTCGTGTTTTTCTACTCAGCAGTTCCGAGAGAGTTAGGCATAGTTTTATTCAACATTAGACAACGCAGCGCGTACGGGTCAGACCGGCTGGGTGGTCCTCATGTCGCCCCACGCGGGGGATCATAAGGGCTCCGGGCTTTTCTCAAGTCCGGGGCCTTTGTTTTGCGGGAGGCGGCCTCCTTTAGCCTCGTGTGCGCAGGTTGCGTCCCATCGCAGCGAGGTTGGCGCCGGTTTTGATCATGTTGGAAGCGAAAAAACGGAACCGGCGACACCGGACTCTTGTCCATACGACGAATCATCGCAAAACTTGAAAGAAGATTTTTGCCCATTTTTAATGGGATGGATGTGGTTCTGACGCGGATTACTGAAAAATGAAGCTCCTGCCGATAAGGTACCCACGAAAGGCGTGAGCTGGACCTCATGTTCCGCATACTTACCTGCCTTACGGACCAACATGACTGGCGATTGGTTGTCCTCGCGGGTGTCGTTTGTTTTGCTGCGGCCCTCGTCGCCATCAACATTTTTCATCGCGCCGTCGCGTCCCAACGGCGGACGCGTCTAATTTGGATTGTGATCGCCGGTGGCGCGATCGGCTACGGTATTTGGTCGACGCATTTCATCGCCATGCTCGCTTACGACCCCGGTATCCCCACCGGATACGGGGCGACCCTGACTGCGCTGTCGCTGGTCGCCGCGATGATCCTGACTTCAATTGGCCTGGGCCTTGCCGCGAGCGATGCTTCTCGATGGAGACCGGCGATTGGCGGAGGGATCATTGGTGCAGGCATTGCCAGCATGCATTACCTCGGCATGTGGGCGCTCGAAGTGCCTGGCCGCGCGACCTGGTCCATGGACCTTGTCGCCCTTTCGGTCGTTCTAGGCGTGCTCTTTGGAATCGCCGCGTTGAATTCGGCGGTGCATCTGAAAGGCACACTCGGAACGGCTACCGCCGCAGGTTTGCTGACGCTTGCAATTATATCTCACCATTTCACCGCGATGGGAGCTGTTACGGTTCTCCCCGATCCAACCCTCACATCCGACACGCTGTCTCTATCTCCTAACGTTCTTGCGTTTGCGATCGCCGGAGTCGCGCTTTCCATGCTGGGTATGAGCCTTGTGGGAGTGTTAGCGGACGGACGACTCGCAAACCGAACTGACAAATTCAACGAGATCATTGATGAGCTGGCCCGAGCTCAGAGCCAGGTTGAAACCTCAAAAGCCATGCTCAGCACTGCGATCAATAATATGTCTCAGGGCCTGCTGCTATTCGATTCTTCAGAGCGCATCGTCGTATGTAATCAACGATACATCGAAATGTACGGGCTATGCCCGGATGTCGTAAGACCCGGTTGCGGCTTCCGCGATCTCATTCGCCATCGGCAACAAACTGGAAGTTTTGTTGGGGATGTCGACGAATATCGCGCCTCACTCGTGCGCGACCTGGCTCAAGGTAAGAGAACCGAACTTTTATTCGATACGGCTGATGGACGATCCATACGCATCGTAAATCAACCGCTGCCCGATGGTGGGTGGGTCGCCACGCACGATGACGTGACCGAGCAACGGCGGTCGGAAGCCAGGATTGCCTATCTCGCCCACCACGACATGGTGACCGGCCTCGCCAACCGTGCGGCGGTGACGCAGAAGATCGAGGATGCAGCTGCGCGCTTTCGCCGCTGGGCGGAACCCTTCTCGGTCATGTTGCTCGATCTCGATCGGTTCAAGCATGTCAACGATACGCTCGGGCACCCTGCTGGCGATGCGCTGCTGCGAGAGGTAGCAATGCGCCTCAAAGCATGTCTGCCGGAAACCGACACCTTGGGACGCCTCGGCGGCGACGAGTTTGCTATTATCCAATCTGGAGAGCTTAACCAACGAACAACGGCAGGCGCGCTTGCGGATCGGATTATCGATGTCATTGCAAAGCCATTCGACATTGACGGCTCCGAGATCAACATCGGAACAAGCATAGGCATTGCGTTAGCTCCTGAGCATGCATGCGATCCGGACGAACTTCTCAAGATGGCGGATCTCGCGCTCTATCGAGCAAAGTCGGCGGGCCGAAACAACTACCAGTTTTTTGACATCGGAATGAACGAAGCAGCTGGCGCGCGACGCGAACTTGAACATCAGTTGCGATATGCGGTTCAGAACGGCGAACTAAGATTATTTTACCAACCGATAATTGATGCCCGCTCCTGTCGAATTCTGGCTCTCGAAGCCCTGATTCGTTGGGACCACCCCGTCAAAGGGATTATTCCCCCCGATCAATTCATCCCCCTCGCGGAGGAGTCGGGCTTGATCATGCAAATTGGCGCGTGGGTACTGTACACTGCGTGCGCTGAAGCTGTGCAATGGCCCGCCCATGTCAAGCTAGCGGTCAATCTCTCACCGGTTCAACTGCGCAAGAATAGTCTGAGCCAGGTTGTAACAGAGGCTCTTAGGCAATCCGGGCTGCCGCCGCGCCGGTTGGAATTTGAAATCACCGAAACCGCCCTGATCGAACTTGAAGCAGAGTGCCTCCCGATCCTTCAGCAGTTCAAGCGTATCGGAATTGCCATCGCACTGGATGATTTCGGGACTGGTTATTCATCGCTCAGCCATTTGGCGATGTTCCCCTTCGACAAGATAAAGATCGACAAATCCTTTACGCAGAACATTACGAAGCGCGCCGATTGTGCAGCGATCATTTCGGCGACACTGACACTTGCGAAAAGCCTCGGGATCGAAACAACCGCGGAGGGAGTTGAAACGGAGGATCAATTTCGGTTTCTGCGTCTGGCGGGCGTAACGTCGGTGCAAGGCTACCTGTTCAAACATCCGGCGCCAATTTCTGAAATCAATTTCGCGCATGTCCACGCTAAGGCTGAGTTGGCCGCTTAGCGGGCGCGGGACGGGTGCGGTGATGTCTGCTTGTCCGAAGCGGCAGACCGTACCGTCTTCCGTCGGTCGTCGCTTTTGAGGCGAAGCAGACATCGAGCAACCATCGGCGCGCACCCAATTTGGGCGTTTTGACCCGAGCTGAGCCGATATCTGCGTCTTGTTGCCGCGCAAATCGACGATTGAACACAGTCTTGGCGCGGTCTACGCGTGAATATCTTGGAAGCGCCGGCCCTACGGATTGCTTCGCAGCAGGATGGTTCCGCCGTCGGTCGAAGAAGCTTCCTTGCCCCATGTTCCGCGGTACTCGCCGTCCTGCAAGGTGATGCGACCAGCGCCACTTTCCGACGCCAGTCTCCAACGGTAGTTCAGGACCGATCCCTCGATCGTTCCTTCCAGGCGCGCGAAGCCGACACCGAAGCTGTAGGAACCGGTCACCCCGTTACCAGTTCTCGACAGCACGACGTCGACATCGAGCGCCGTCCGTCCGCCCGTCAACGTCCCGCTCAATTTGCCGTCGAACGGCTGGCCGGTCGATGCGCGACGCCCGCATGGCGCGGCCAGATGCCTCTCCTTCGGGCGCGGGGCCAGGTCGTCCGGCGTCACGGTCCTGCCGATCTGGGCAGAGCTGCGCTGGACGGCCGGGTCGGCCATCAGAAGTGCGAGTTGCGACATTTCAAGCGCAATACCCAACATCGTCACCCGTGCACCAGGCCGCAATCCTTGCTCGAACGACCGGGCGGCGGTCGTCAGATGCCGGGCTACGCTCATGAGACGATCCGGAGAGACCGGATGCGTCCGCGCGACCTCGTCCGAAAGATGCGACATGGTGAAGAACAGCAGGGCCACGCCAAGCGGAACCTCGCCCACGCGCGCCAGCAGATCGAGCGCGAAGCGGTCCGCAGCTTCCTCGTTGACGCGCGAAACCTCTGGACGCACCGCCACGTTGCCGGGGTGGCCGTGAAACACATGGCCGTATTCATGGAGCAGCACGAAGAGCACTTCGGTGTCGAATACTCGCGTGGCCCTATCGGCGATGTCGCGGATGTCCCAAGCATTGGGAGGGATGCACAATGCCGCCAATGGCTTCGGCGGGCGTCCCTTGCGCTCGTCCCAGTAGCGCAGCATCAGCAGGTAGTCGCTGACACTTTGCGTGGCAAATCCGTTGCGATCGAGCCAAGTATAGGCGAGCGCGATGTCTTCAAGAAACCGCAGCGACGCGGCTGACGCAATGACGGTATTGCCGCCGCCCATGAATCCGAACGGTTCATTGCCGGCAATCCGCACTTTCCATGCGAAAGCGTACCGCCGCAAGGCGTGATCGCTCCTGATCGGTGAAGACTTTGGTGAAGACGTTGTCGTAGTTGTCGCGCCAGCCCTGCTCGTATCGGGGCTGGAGCGAAGCTACATCCTGGTCGTCGTAGATGGTGTCGAGCGCGCCCGCATGGGCCGCGCCGGCGAGCACGACGGCAGTGACGATCACCGGAAAGCGGATGCGAGACCCAGTCATCGCAATACCGTCTTGAACACCAACGTTGCCGGCCCCAGGTGATCCGGCGGGATCTTTGTCGCCATTGTCACGCGCCCAGCGTTCGAACGCGTCCCTTTCTCCCCATTGCGACTTCCAGCGCCCAAGCATGACTGAATACTTGGCGGAGCGGACTGCGCCCTCGAATTCGGCGGCGGCAGGCGGATCGAGTTGTTTCCGGGCCTCCAGAACAAGGCCGTTGAGTTTCGCCACGACCCTCTCGGGTTCGGGTCCTGAAACCAGAACCGGCGTCGACGGACCTGGCTGTTGTCCAAGGCCGGAGAGGACGGCGACGTTCGGCAGGTCGAGCCGCACCGGCTGCGCCACGGAGTAGCCGATTACGGCGATGCCGAAGAGGGCGAAGAAGACGCCAGGGCCGATCCGCGTCAAGAAGATTGACACCCCGCCGGGCAGTTCGACTTTGCCTTCGGCGTTTTTTGCAGTCGGAATTTCTCGGAACAGGCAATATCCGAGATAGACGGCAAGCGCACCGACCATCACCAGGAGGATACGCTCCGTTGCACGCGAGAGCGCCACCACCAGCAGTGTCGCAAATTGTGATTGGTCCATTGCTCACCCATGAGCCGACAACCAACCGCAGATACCGGTCAAGTGTAGCCCACTCTTCGAACCGAGGCGAGAGGAAACCAGATGCACTTCACCGTGGGTAAGTCGCTCTTGCAAGCGCGTCATCCGAACGTGCTCTACCCTACCCTCCAACTGCTCAAGCAGCGGCCATGGTCAGCCCGGCTTCAGCTGTTTCAGGATCCGTCTCAGCATCCTCCTGATCTTCTTTACCATGATGGACGGCTTGCCCTGTTGCTTCTTCGATCAATCGCAGCAGTTACGGTGAGCATAGATTGGAGAACGCGATCACGGTATTCGGCCATGGGTTCAGTCTCCGCGCTACCCTTTTTGGTACTCCGCTGGCCGTTGCGCCGCGGCGACGGCGAAGTCGGTGCAGTTACGGGGCGCGGATCGGCTGACCGAAGGAGCAGTTCAGAACGATCCTGCGCCGGAGCGGGCTCTGCTTTCTCGATCAGCCGGGACTGCTTCCAGAGCTTGCTCGCAACCTCTAGCGGTTCGATCCTGGTTGCCCTTTGACGCATTGCGAAGGCAGCCGTTATGGTTGTTGCTTGCCACAGGAGAAAGCGAGCGTCACGACCACCAGGTCGCCTTAAGGTACGTTGTGATGTATGTTTGAGAGCTGTGCCAGTGTTCAGTTCTTGGAGTAGGTTCGGGATCAGAGCGGAGTAAATAACCGCGCAAGGCTTGTTAAACGCAGAGGGTCGTTTGCCATGCGGATGACTTGGAGGACACTCGCCATCGGTGTGGCCGTCCTAACCAGTGGGTGCGATAAGCCGGGAAAACAGGGCGAGGTTGGCCCTACAGGGCCGCCGGGACCTCAAGGGCCTGCAGGGTCTCCGGGCGTATCAGGCCTTCGAATAGTTCAAGTGCCCTGCGAAGCCGATAACTGCAAAGGCGAATGCAACAACGACGAGTTTCTATGGCTCGCTTATTGCGGCATGACCAGAACTGCCGCGATTTATTCTGAGGACGGCTCCGTCACGTGCCGTGCGCGCGGACCAGCGCTTGTTATGGCTTGCGTCAAGAAAGCTAGAGAATAGTCGGAACTCGCCTCGAACCTACACTCTTCTTGCCACTACACCGCTCGGACGTTCGGCAGCCACATCGAACCACCATTTGAAGCCGACGCCAGCCCTTGGGGCTAGCGGACGTCAGCCGGCCATCTGGTCAGGCCCGAAACAATTCAACCCGGGCGTGCCCCGCAAGCACGCCCAGTAAATCAGCACAAAGATGCCGATGATTGTGAAACCTAACAATAGCCACCACCCAGTTCGGTCGATGTCATGCAAACGTCGAACCGATACGCTCAGGCCGGGTATGAACAAAGCAAGCGACACCAACCCGGTGAAGGCACTAAACAGGCCCAGCTGAGCGCCAGGGTTCAAATGCTGATCGAGACCGCCAATCACCACGCTCACGATGACCGCGAAGAGGGTCCAGTACCAATACTCCGAACGGATCGCGCGACCTGAGAAATTGAAATAATTGCGGAAGCAAGAGCTAATGGCGTCAAAAAAATTCATCTCAAATTCCCTCTTTTCGCGAGCGCGCTGGCGTGCGACCCAGCAACGTTTATCCGCTCAAATTGGCTAATTTGGAAGGGCAATTTGCCACCCGTCTGAGCAACGCTGGAGTTGACAACTTTTTTCAACGGACAGCGATCACCAACGCAACGATTGTCAACCCGGCTGCACCATTGACGAGACTGACCCGGGCCACATGCGTTGATTCTTCAGACACGACCGACAGTACGCCTTTCCGGTCCAGAAGCCCCAGATCAGCAAGACGATGATCGCGCCCGCCGGGCTACCTACCCGAGGTTTCAATCACCGGCAATCCGTCGAGCTGACGCGCGCGACAGAAATTTTCAATTTGCACGTCGCGACGACCAGTGCCTGAACTCGCCCCAAAAAGCCCAGTCGAAGCGGTAGTTCATGCCAACCCGCCAGACGCAGCCGCCGCCCCACCAAAGAGCGTGATGAACTCGCGCCGCTTCATTCGATCACCTCGTCGGCGCGCGCGAGCAGCATCGGAGGCATGTCAATTCCGAGCGATTTGGCGGTCTTGAGGTTGATGACGAGTTCATACTTGGTCGGTGCTTGCACCGGTAGGTCGGCTGGATTCTCGCCCTTGAGGATACGATCGACGTAAGTTGCAGCACGCCGGTACAAATCAATGAGATTAGGGCCATAAGAAATCAAGCCGCCAGCCTCGACGTAGAACCGGTACGGATAAATTGCAGGCATCCGGTGCTTTGCCGCGACCGCAATTATCTGTTCGTGCCGAATCGTTACAATCGAGCCGACGACAACGATTAGACCGCCGCTTAACCCCTCTGCAAACGCGCCCACCTCTTGGTCAGTAGTGTCTCTACGACTCCTAGGTTGATCGGGGTCAGTTCGACGCCGAGCGGTGACGAAAAGGCCTGGATCACCGCCCACTGCGCAGTGCCAACTACACTTCCAGTGCCGGCCTCTAAGTCCCGGAGAACGCCGATGCGTCTGACCTGGGGTGCGACCTCCCTGAGAAGTTCGAGCCATTTGCCACTCAGGCCATATTCGAACTGCATGAAACCGGTCGTATTGCCACCGGGCCGCGCTAGCCTCCGAACAAAGCCGGCGCCTACCGGATCGACGCTTTGCGCCATTACGATCGGTACGCTTCGGGTCGCTTGCTGCAAAGCCTGGGTGGTCGGACCGACGCCGGCCACGATCACTTCCAGACCGAGCGCCACTAAGTCCACCGCATCTTTTCGCAATCGCGCTGCATCTCCGCCGCTCCAGCGGGTGTCGATCCGTAGGTTGCGTCCGACCGATAAACCCGCTTCCTGAAGCCCTTGCCGAGCGCCGCGATGCGGGCTTGCGAAGAGGGGTCGTCCGAAACCGTGTGCATCAGCACACCAATGCGCCGCACCCGATCACTCGGCTGAGCCCGCCCAGCGACTGGCCACGCCGCCGCAGCGGCACCGAGCAGCGTGATGAATTCGCGCCGTTTCATAGGTCCATCTCCGCGGGACGAGGCCGAACCTACCACGCCGATGGCCCAATTTCGCTGCCGTGCAGTGCGGCAAATTTGGTCGTAATGGCAGAGATGGATCAAAGGCTGCCGGTCAGCGTGCGTCGACGATCTCTCAATGTCCGCTTCACCTCGAAAAGCGACCGTTGACGAGCCACGACGCGGTCCGCCGCCTTGGGCGAGCATCAGATTTGCGACCGCAACGGACCCAGCGTTTATTCGATCACATCGTTCGGCGCAGCCAGGCAATGTCGATCGGTGCCCAGAGCTTCCGTTGAACTTCCAGCTCAGCTCCCTCTTGACGCTCTATAGCAGCGCCTTGAGGCATCAGAGTAGAGTTAGGCCTCCGGCGCGCGCGCGAAGTAAAATTCAACTGCCCCGGCCGCGACCCCTAAGGCTAGCCCAATCCAATTTTCGGAAAGTCCAAAGATCAGGACAGCCGCGCATAACAGGTACGTCGCGGCTTTCGGATAATTCAGGCATGCGATTCCTCCGGCTATTGCCAGAGCGGATGGCAGCAGGACGATAACGTTACGCCAAAGCGGTGCTCCAGAACCAATTTGGCCAGCGTTCGCGGCACTGACGACCGTGACAATCCCGGCCAGCATTGCAAGTATCAATGCGACAACCCGCATCGCCATCCCATTAGCGCTGTGTGCCAGGGCTAGACATCAACATGCGCCGTTCCAAAGGACGGTCAGCCGAGGCCGACCACGCTGACCAAACGGGCGGAGCTGCAGGCGTCCCTCACGCACTTGAATCCTTGGTACGTTGAGTTATGAAGCCGAAATGAAGATAGCGAATTTCTGCGCCTGCTGGAAGCGGCGAGAATTGGGCTTTCGTAAGCGAACGACCGAGGTAATTTCTACAGTTCCCCGAGTGCTGACGTTCTTTGACGGCATTGGCGTCTGACACGCAGGGGCAGAAGGAGACGCACGCATACTCACAGGGGCAGAAGGAGACGCACGCATACTCACTCGATCACCTCGTCGGGGCAGCGACCAGCATCGGAGGCTCGGGGAGCTGGCCGGGCCAGCCACTTGTTCCAGAGCCCCAGCAGTCCTGCATTGGCCAATGCAGTGAACTTCTTAGTGCTCGGACGCGACACACTGGGTAAAGGATCGCCTATGAACGAGTTTGACCGGCTACGAGATTACGCCGCAAGCTGCCTTGCCGCGGCGCGCCGTATGTCGCTGTCCGTGGATGCCGAGCGCCTTCGAGACATGGCAGCCGAAGCCCTTGAGCAGGCGGAACTGCTGGAAATGAGTGGGAAAGCTCCGCAAAGTGCATCCCAGCCTATTGCGCAACAACTGCAACAGAGTCGGCCGACAAAGGCCGAAAGCGATTAGCCGGGCACGCCCCGTCCCCACTCGAGCATCGGAATGCCAGTTCCGAGTGTGCATCGCGGGTTCATGCCCCCGCAGGAAGGCTAGTGCGATTAGAACGGTCAGCCCCCGCGAAGTGCGCCACTTCAATCGTTTGAGTTCCTCGAAGGCGCCACGATGCTCGACGAAATCCTTCGGACAGGTGTCAGCTGCTGCCTGCAGCGTCTTCGTAGCCAGGGGGCGAGCATTGCGGGAGAGGTGGAACTGACAATTCGGCTTTTTCAATCAGCCGGGACTGCCTCCAGAGCTTGCTCGCAACCTCTAGCGGGTCGATGCCGGTTGCCTTCCACCAGTCCGGCTCGTGGCCAACTCGGTGCAAGGCGCGGTGGTGGGTGCGGCAGAGCGGGACCACGAATTCATCGCTGACCTTACGGCCGAGCGCGCGCGGTTGCGCAAAGCGCAGGTGGTGCGGGTCGGACGGCGTGCGGGCGCAGATCAGGCAGGGCTGTTGGGCAACGAACCGCAGGTGCTCTTTGTTGCGGTGGCGCTTGGGCTCGGAGATTGCGAGCACGCTTTTATCGATGCCGGGCGGCGGTTCGTGAGGCGCGGCTTTGGTCGGCTCCACCGGCCCAGAGCTCACGAGTTGGTTTGCTTGTTGAGTTCCAAACTCTGCCGGCGGCCCGGCTTGCGGCTGAGCTTCTAACTCGTTGGTGGTTTGGATTTGCCCCGGAGATTCACCACTGCCCTTCCCTTGGAATGGCGGTAGTTCAGCTTCGGCGTCTGCCGTTTCGCCGAGTTGAGGCAGCCTTCGCTCGAACGCTTGCTCGACGACCTCGGCATCGGCAACCGCGAGAGTGTTCTTCGCCGGAAGGGATTTGCGCGCCCAGTCGGTCGCCTGCTCAACAGACGAGATAGCGATGAGTTCACCCAAGAGCCCGTCTCGCAGTTCGACCGATTGATCAGAAGTAAGGATCACGGAGGGCACCGACCGAGACCCGCCTCGTCTCCGGGCGTCGTAGCCGTTTCCGGTGGGCGTAGGATGCGTTTTGTTGAGTGGGCCGGCTTCCATGTCAATCGGCGTTCAAATTTGACCCCGTATCGGCGTCCAATTTTGACCCCCTTGAGCGACGGGTTTTGGCGGTAGCGCTCGCACCGTCGGAGCTGGTCGGGGTTGCGGAGACGGTGCGAGCGCGGGTTGGGGCGTGATCGTTATCGCGGCTCTTGAAGCGCCAGCTGTCGTTTCCGGTCTCGACGATATCGCAGTGGTGGGTCAGTCGGTCGAGCAGCGCGGTCGTCATCTTGGCGTCGCCGAATACACTCGGCCATTCACCGAAGGCGAGGTTGGTGGTGACGATGATCGAGGTGCGTTCGTAGAGGCGGCTGACGAGGTGGAACAGGAGCTGGCCGCCGGATTGAGCGAAGGGCAGATAGCCGAGTTCATCGAGGACGATGAAGTCCATGCGGGTCAGGTGATCGGCGAGCCGACCCTGCCGTCCGTTGCGGGTCTCGGTCTCGAGCCGGTTGACGAGATCGACCACGTTGTAGAACCGGCCGCGGGAGCCGGCTCGGATGCAGCTTCTGGCGATGGCGATGGCAAGATGGGTCTTGCCGGTGCCGGTCCCGCCGACCAGCACGGCATTGCGTTGCTGGGCGATGAAGCCGCCGCCGGCGAGGTCGTTGACGAGCGTCTGGTTGATCGGCGTGCCCTCGAACTGGAAGTCGTCGAGGTCCTTGGCGAGCGGCAGCTTGGCGATGGTGAGCTGGTATTTGATCGAGCGCGCCTGCTTCTCGCTGATCTCGGCGTTGAGCAGATCACCGACGATGCGCTGAGGCTCATGCTGGCGTTTGACGGCGGTGGCCATGATCTCGTCGAAGGCGGCCTTCATGCCGTAGAGCTTGAGCTCGCCCATGAGGTCGAAGAGTTGAGTGCGTTCCATCAGATGGTTCTCCTGAGGTTGTCGTAACGGGCACAATCGGCGACGGGTGCGTGGCGCAGCGTCAGCGCGGCTGGCGTGAGGATCGTGGCCGGCGGGCCGGGATCGCGCTGGCGGGCGAGGATGTTGAGAACGACATCGGCGGAATGAACGCCGTGGGCGATCGCTTCGGCACAAGCCGTCTCGACCGCCGGCAGCCCGTCGGTGAGCACCGCGGTGAGGATGTCGACCATCTGCCGATTGCCGTCGTCGACGCTGGCGAGCTTGCGCCGCACGCGCTCCATGGCGGCCGGCAGCACCCAGTCCTTGAAGGGTGCGCCGTTGCGCAAGGCGCCGGGCTTGCGGGCGAGCACTGGCACGTAATGCCAGGGGTCGTAGACCGTGTCGCCGCGGCCGAACGAGCGGGGATGTTCGGCGACGATCCGCCCGTCCTGGCGGATCACGATGCGGTCCGCATAGGCATGGACTTCGACCGGACGGCCGACCGCGCTGGCAGCCACCGAGTATTTGTTGTTGTCGAAGCGCACCAGGCAGGTCTTCGAGACCGACGCCGGCACTGCATGGAAGCCGTCGAACCGGCCCGCATAGGGAACGAGCTTCGGCCGCTCCGCCTCGAACACTTCCCAGATCGTCTGCTCGGTCAGCTCTGGATGGCGATGCGCCTTGGCGTAGGCGATGCACTTATCGAGCAGCCAGGCGTTCATCTCGTCGTAGGTTTTGAACCGCAGCCGTGGCGTGAAGAAGCGCTCGCGGACGAGCCCGACCTGGTTCTCGACCTGACCCTTCTCCCAGCCCGAAGCCGGCGTGCAGGCCACCGGTTCGATGAGGTAGTGGCTGCACATCTGCAGGAAGCGGCGATTGTAGAGGCGATCCTTGCCGACGAAGACCGTCTCCACCGCGGTCTTCATGTTGTCGTAGATGCCGCGCCCGCAGGCGCCCTTGAACAGGACGAAGGCCCGGTCGTGGGCGTCGAACACCATCTCCTGCGTCTCGCGCGGATAGGCGCGCACGAACAGCATCCGGCTGTGACAGAGCCGGACATGGGCGACCTTCACGATCACCGTCACGCCGCTCAGCAGGACGACCTCGTGGCTCCAGTCGAATTGGAAGGCCTCTCCCGGCGCGAAGCTCAGCGGGACATAGGCCGCAGCCGTCGCTTGCCCGCGCTCCTTGGCCCATCGCCTGGCGTAGCGACGCACGGCATCGTAGCCGCCGTCATAGCCACGCCCGCGCAGTTCCTCGAAGATCCGGATCAGCGTCAGCTGCTCGCGGGCAGCCTTCGCCGCATTGCTCGCCAGCAACTCGTCGAGTTCTGCTGTCCATCGACCCAGCTTCGGTCTCGGCTGGACCTCACGTTCGTACTCGAACGACGTCTCGCCCGATCGCAGGACCCTGCGGACCGTGTTCCGGGACACCTTCAGGTCCCGGGCGATCTCCTTGATCGTCTTGCCCTTGATGAAGTGCTCGCGCCGAATCCGCGCAACCGTTTCCACGACCAGCATCCCCTGACCACCCGCTTCGAATCAAAGCGGGAAGCCTGCAACGGCCACACCTCAGGGGGTCATTTTTGGACGCCGATCCCCCGGCTCAGGGGGTCAAAATTGCACGCCGATTAACAGCCGCGCTCGATCAGATCGTAATTGTTTGCAAACACCACGATCGGAACCGGGGGTCTTGCCGCGGCAGCAGCTTGCAGTGCAAGTTCCGAACCGGCGACCAGGATGATGCGCCTGGGCCCATCGGATGATCAGCAGCGCGTAAGGCGGGCGCCGAGGCGTGCAGCCGAACTCGGCACAGCAAACCCACACCCAGCACGAACTGCTGCGCAACTGCCCGAGCGTCGCAAATGTGGCGATCACTTCCGCTTTAATGCCGTTAGCGACTGTTGAGCGGACATCGCTGCACTTCCGAGCGGCGCGCCGGCATGACCGTTCACCCCGGACATTGCTGATGTAATTCGGCTTGTCCGAGTTGGGCCAACAAGAGACGTGAGCAGGCGCAGCAGTCAGCCCCTACTCAAACACGTCGCCGCGCACGAGCAGCATTGGCGGCACCTTGAGGCCGATAGCCTTGGCAGTCTTGAGGTTGATGACCAGTTCAATGCGCGTGGCCAGTCGGCACCGCATTTATTCGGGCGGAGAACTCGAGGGTACCTGACCGCGCATCTGTCGCCACTTGGCCGCCAGGGCAGCGTTCTCGTCGTCGAGATCCTTGCGGGCCTGCTGCCGCGTCGGCGCGGTCTCCGACTTATAGGCGTCGGTGAGATGCGGCTCGAGGATGGTCCACCAGCCATAGTTCAGTTGGGTCCATTCCTTCCGGCACCATATGGCGCGCGCCTGCGGCATGTATCCGTCTGTGACTAGCGAGCTTTCCAGCCTTCGCGGGTCGCTCCCCACGACAGAGCACAGGAAGTTGTAGACTCGTTGCTGGACCACGGCATGATCGCTCGACAGCTCTTCTAACGTCACCGTGCCCTGCTTGCGCGCGAATTGGTCGAAGAGAAGGCCGCCCCGAGCGCCGCGTTCGGTCCTCGTTGCTTGTCGTTGACGGTGAAGAAGGTCGCGAAGCCGTCAGCCGAGTCCTCCTCCAAGCCCGTGAGAGGAAGGCGGAGTTGATGGATCAGGGCATGACCCATCTCATGGCCGAGGATGAACTCGCTCGCCCAAACGGTCAGGACGTCAGCGTTGAAATTCTCACTCGAAATCGCCTTCGGGCGGCCCTTGTCACTATTGATGTCTGCGACCGCCTCCGCCAGAAGGGTGCGCGTCGTGGTGAAGAAGTCGGCCGGCCAGAAAATCGTCCTGCCGTCCGGCTCGGTGCTGGGATCATCGATTCCCTTGGGAATCTTGTCAGTGATTTTGATTTCGATGTCGTGGGGCAGCGCCACCGCCGCGCTCGTCCGCTCGGCGAAGCGCTCGAATGCGCCCGAGTCCCTAACCAGCTTCACAGAGTCGCGGTTCGCTGGCTTGATGCCAGTGTCGTCGTACACGATCTTCACCCGACCATCGCGGCGTGCCGCGGGCGTGCTCACAACCTCGTCGCCGGTACAGGACGCGAGCCCCACAATGGATGCGAGAACGGTGACAGCAAGGACGTGCTTTTTCATGCTGAAGGCGTTACCGCGTAGTCATTAAAACACCGTTCCGGCGCCGCTCTGGCCCTCGACCAAACCTGCATCCTTAAGGCCCTCGCGGAATCCGCGCAGGCGGTCGGCAAGCGGCTCGGGCGACCTTTGGTCGAGGAGTTCCAACTACTGGTATCGCAGCCAGCTGCGCACGCGCGGCGAGCGGCCAAGCGGCAGCCGCGCCACTGCGAAATGCGATAAAGTGGCGACGCCTCATGTGCTTCCTAATCGAGGGTCGCACCCTACCACATCGCTGAATGAGAAACCGCGTTTCCGCAACACAGCAAATTTTGTCGGCGATGTGGAAAGGGGGTCATCTGCGTCATTGTCGGTCGAGGCTCAACATTCCGGCATGTCCGCTTCGCGCCCCAAAGGACCGTCAGTCGTAGCAGTGCGGGCCCGTCGATAAGGGCCAGAAGCAGAAATGGCGATGCTCTCAGTTGAGTCGGCATGCGACTACTATTTGTCAAATATTCTTGGTGATTGCCTGATCACCCTCGATGAGCGCCAAGCCGAACGCGTGACGCATACGGGCCGCGTCAGGCTCGACACCGGTCAGCAGCCGAAATGCTTCGATCGCCTGATGCACGCACATCCCGCCACCATTGAGCGCGCGCGCTCCCTTTGTGGAAGCAGCTTTAAGGAATTCCGTTTCGGCCGGCGTATAGATGACGTCGGCAGCCCAAAGCGCGGTGTTAAGCGCTGAAGGCGGAACCGGATTGCCTGGAAAGCCACGCATGCCAACCTGTGTTGCGTTGACCACCCCGTGCGCCGACGCAACGTCTCTAACAAGATTGTTTGACACGCGGCTCCGAGACGCACCGTAGTCTCTCGCAAGATCGGTGTTGAGCGCATGTGCACGTGCGACGTCGAGGTCATGAATGACAAGCATGGCAACGCCGAGATCCATCAAGGCAAAAGCAACTGCACGTCCGGCACCGCCTGCCCCGACCAAGACCACCGTCGCATCTTTCGCACTGCTGTGTCCGAGGCTCTCCTCGAAGCTCTTGCGCCAACCACGGCGATCGAAATTGTATCCAGTCGTGCTCCCATCCGGACCAATCAAAACGGTATTGACCGCTCCGATTTGGGCCGCCTCCGGATCCAGTGCGTCGAGATAGCGCGATAACTTCCTGCTTAAACGGAAACGTGATGTTGACGCCGGAGAAGCCGGCAGCCTTCGCCGCTTCAAGCAGCCCAGCCAACCGTCGCTCCGGCAGCAGGTCGACGTCCATCAGATGATAAAAGCCATCGATCGCGGCGGCCTCAAAGGCATCGGCAAAAAGCGCCGGCGACAACGACCTTGTGATGTTGGCGCCGATCAATCCGACAAGCACCCTTCGCTTGTTCATCCAATCACCAAAGGGGGCAGTTCCTAAGAGATTGTTATGCAAAGGCGTTAATTTCGCAAAGCAGTCGATACACTCCGACCTCAGCCGCGGGGAACTCGTTCGCAAGCGCTACAGCGATGCTCTCGGCCTCCGGCACGCGGAGTGTCTCCACCAATAGGCACGCCTCGATTTTGCGATCACCGCCACGCAACCGCTCCTCCATCGATACCGGGAATTCGAGCGGGTCCGCAGCCCGCCAGATTTCGCCGCAGGCTACCGCCTTATCCCGAATCAACCGTTCGATCACTGCCTTCAGGGCAGTTTCAGCCGGGCGCTCGACAAATCGTACGGTCACCACACCGGTACCTCGCATCGCACCGAGCCGGAAGGTACGATGGCAGACCGTACGGATCATGTCTTTGAACACCTCCGACATGATCGTGCGTGTCATCGGTGTCGGCTTGTCCAGCCGCTCAAGATAGGCGGCGTGATTTGAGAATCTCCACCGATTGGGTGACGTAGAAATTGAAGTACCGCGGCCGCCCGGATACCGCTTCGTGTCGTCGCCCGATCAAAAACCCGGTACCGCGATTCGCTCAGCCAGGTGTTCGTGCTGAAACCATTTTTCAAAATCCGCTTCCCGACCGGGAGCGACATTATTAAAGATTGCAAGGATGTCCGGGAAATGTGTTGTCCATCTTCGACCTCATCGCGGACCGATGCGGATCGGAGGCCGGCAAGCTGTCCGGCAATTTTCCCAGCGTGTGGAGCGCCACCTGCATCGCGACGATGTAGCCATAGGGCCCAAGGCCGCAGATCACCGCTTTGACGGCGGACGACAAGTTTCGAGTGCCGATGCAATTCGTCGCGCGCGTGGATGTTGGAAATATGCACCTCGATGATCGGCCCTTCGAATATCTTGAACGCGTCGAACATCGCGATGGACGTGAACGAGTAGGCCGGCCGGATTGATGATGATCGCATCGGCCTCCTCGCGCGCGGATTGAATGAGATCGACCAGCGCTCCTTCGTGGTTCGATTGATGGAACGACAGTTGGGCGCCAGCGAATGCGCAAATTCCTCGCAGCTCGCCTTGATCGCGGCCAGCGTTGTCGAGCCGTAGATGTGCGGCTCGCGCACCCCCAAGAAGGTTTAGGTTCGGACCGTTCAGTATCATCAGCCGCGCCGTCATCGTTTGCTCCGTTCGAATGCGTGATGTTCGTTCTCAGCGCGCTTGCGGTCTGCCGCTTCGTGGAGGCATGTCTCTTCGGCATTCGACTCAACCCCCAAACCACTTGGCGGGAACGGTGACGAGCACGGGAAACAGCACGATTAGAAACAGGACGATCAGTTGCGCGCACATGAATGGCCAACACGCGCGGATCAGGTCTGCCATCGGAATGCGCGCGACGCCGGCAACGACGTTGAGCACGACACCGACCGGTGGCGTGATCAGTCCGATCGAGTTGTTGACGATGAAGAGGACGCCGAAATAGACCGGATCGATGCCGGCCTGCTTGATGATCGGCATCAGGATCGGGGTCAGGATCAGGATCGTCGGTGTCATGTCGAGCGCGGTACCGACGATCACCACGATGATCATGATGGCGACGAGCAGCAGCATCTGATTGCCCATGAAGGGCCTGAGCAGATCGACGACCTGGCTGGCGATCTCCGAGACCGTTATCAGCCAGGATGACACCAGCGCGGCGGCGACGAGGAACATGACGACGCTGGTCGTCATCGCGGCGGTGACGAACACTCGATAGAGCTGCGATCACTTCAGCTCGCGATAGATGCAGGTCGCGACGAACAGCGAGTAGACGGCCGCGACAACCGCGGCTTCCGTCGGCGTGAAGATGCCGAAGCTCAGGCCGAACGATGATGATGAACGGGAGCCCCAGTGCCCAGGCGCCGTCGACGATCGCCCATACGATTTCGCGCCAGCGATTTGCCGAGGTGGAAGGCAAGATTTTCCCCGCGTGCGACCCACCACCATGCAAAGCAGAGGCCGACCCCGCGATCAGGATCCCGGGCACGATGCCGGCCAAGGAACAGCTTCGTGATCGAGACGCCGCCGACCACGCCGAAAATCACGAAACCGATGCTGGGTGGAATGACCGGCCCGATGATGCCGGCCGCCGGCGATGAGACCACCCGAGCTCGGGCCTTGTCGTGGCCGGCCTTATCATCATGGGAATGAGCAGGGCGGAGAGCGCGGCAGCGTCTGCGACTGCTGAGCCAGACAGCGCAGACAGGATACATGCGGCCAGATGGTCGACATAGCCGAGACCGCCCCGACGTGCCCGACGAAGGCGAGCGCGACGTTGACGATGCGCGTCGACAAGCCGCCCGTGTTCATGATTTCGCCGGCGAGCATGAAGAACGGGACCGCCATCAGCGGAAAGCTGTCGGCCCCGTTGATGATGTTCTGGGCGACGATCTGCGAGTCAAAGATGTCGAGCTGAGTGCATCAGCGCGATGCCGCACACGAGCAGAGCAAAGGCGATCGGCATACCGAGCGCCATCGCGCCGAGCAGCGAAAGCGTGAAGATCGCGATCGTCATGCGCCGCGTCCGGCCAACTTATCCTTGTGCGTGAGCAAGCCGAACAGAGGGCCGCGCTAGCTAACGCTCTTCAGGACTTTGCCCTCAACGAGTTCGCTGCGGTAACTGCCGGTCAGGACACGCCAGAGGTCGTAGAGCAGGATAACGCGGCCGAGACACCGAACACGATGCCGGCGCATAGAAGAGTCCGACCGACAGTCGGTCGCAGGCGCCCGGTCACCGATGGTGATGATGGTCTGCTTCCAGCTTCCGAGCGAGCAGCAGCCAGTCGGCGTACAGCATCAAGACGTAGCTCAGGACGAAACAGATGCGCTTGCCGGCTGGCGGCAATGCGCGCACGAGCGTGTCGACGCCGAGATGCGAGTGCTCGCCGCAAGCGCGACGATCGCGCCGAGAAACGTCAGCCATACCAGCAGCCAGCGCGACAGCTCCTCCGACATGGCGATGCCGGAGTTGAAGGCGTAGCGGAGCACGACATTGCCGAACACCAGGACGACCATGACGGCGAGACAGATCGCGATGGCGAACTTCAGATATCTGACAGTAAAGATCGAGGACCCTGGCCATCGCGGTTACCATTCGCCGTGGCGCTGCAGGACCTCAAGGCGCTAGTTCGCCTTGCGGATGCGCTCCAGCTCGGCGTTGAACAGCTTGACCTTGCCCTGATCGAAATCGGCAGAAAACCGCTCCGCGACGGCCTTCGTCGCTTGCTGCATGCGGGCATACTCGGCCGGAGCGATCTCGTTGAAGGTCATGCCCTTGGCCTTGAGCTCGGTTAGCGCCTTCTCGGTCTGAAGTGCGGGTTTGCTCGCGCTGATATCCACGCGTCTCAGCCGCGGCCTCGCGTATCATCCTTTGCTCATCGGGTGAGAGCTTGTCCCAGAACTTCTTGCTGACGAGCAGGATGTTCTGCGTGAACGCGTGATTGGTCGCGGAGACGTATTTCTGCACTTCGTAGAATTTGTTCGACAGGATGACGGTGTAGGGGTTTTCCTGTCCGTCGACGGTCTTGTTCTCGAGCGCCGTGTAGAGTTCGCCGAAATTCATCGGCACCGGGTTGGCTTTGAGCGCCTTGAAGGTTTCGAGAAAGACTGGATTGGGAATGACGCGTAGCTTCAGTCCGGCGAAGTCCTCCACCTTGGCGATCGATCGGCTGCTGTTGGTCGCGTTACGGAAGCCCAGGCCCCAGTAGCCGAGGCCGATCAGATCCTTTTCGGGCAGTACGTCGATCATCGCTTGTCCGAACGGTCCCGTGACCAGCGCGTCCGCCTGGTCCGCGGTGCTGACGATGAAGGGGAAGTCCAGCAGGCCGAATTCCTTCACGACGCCCTGCGAGCGATGTGGTCGACGCGGACATCATTTCCTGTGTGCCGCCGCGCAATGCGGATTGCATCTGCATCTCGTTGCCGAGTTGCGACGCCGGAAACTCGCGCACCTTTAGCTTTCCGCCGCTCTTGGCGGCCAGGATCTCGGCGAACTTCTGCACGCCGAGGCTGACCGGATGGTCGGTGTTGTTGAGGTGACCCCAGCGGATCGTGCGCTCTTGCACCTGCGCGTGGGCCGGAACTGCAAATAGCGCGAACGCAATGGCGACGGCGGCCGCTCCACGGTTCTTCATTGACATGTTCCTCCCTGTAGAATTCTTGGGTGACGGCTTCCGGCCAAGCTTAATCATATGACGAAATCGTGTGTCAAAATACAAAAATGATCTTCATATGAGACTTCATAAAATATATGATACCTGAGACAGGCCCCGGAACAAGGATGGAAGGTTGAGGCATTGCAAGATACAAGGAAATTGCCGCAAGGGACCGACATGACGCTGATCGAGCGATCCGATGAGAGGCGAAACGATCGGTGACGATGGCTATCGGCGTATCCGTGCCGACATCGTTCTCGGGCGTCTGCGGCCCGAGCAGAAGCTCAAGCTCGACGGCCTCAAGGAGAGTTACGGCGTCAGCGTCAGCACGCTGCGCGAGATCTTGAGCCGCCTCACGTCGGAGGGCCTTGTGCTCGCCGAGGGACGGCGCGGCTTCGAGGTCGCGCCGGTTTCAGTCGACAATCTGAAGGAATTGGCTGATCTCCGGTTGCTGCTCGAAGGTCATGCGATGGAGGCGAGCTTCGCGCGCGCCGACATGGAGTGGGAAGGCCGCGTGGTCGCTGCCCATCACAAGCTTGCAGCGACGGAACGCCTGATGAGCTCCAAGATCGGGGAGCCGGATCAGTGGAAGCGGTACGACAGCGAATTTCATCAGGAGCTGATCTCAAACTGTGGTTCACGCACGCTGATGGAGGCGCACGCTGCCGTGTTCGACAAATATTTTCGTTATCAGATGATTGCGCTTAACTATCGCGGTGACGAGCCAGCACGCCAACATCAGGCGATGCTCGAATGCGCGCTCTCGCGCGATGCCGCCGGGCAAAGTCGGTCCTCGTCGACCATGTCACCGGATGCGTCGCTCACGCGCTCGCTACGGGCACGCTGCGCTAGACTCGATCGTGCTCAAATCGGTGTTCGAAAATTCAGTCGTAGGCGCGGCTGAAGCCCGCTGAGTTCTGCTTTGAGTCATTCTCAACCGAACCGTCCTAGGCGACAAGCCTGCCCATGTCTGCCGTTGCTCCGACAGCGTAGCTGGAAGCGGACCTTGGACGAGGTCCGAATCGGGCCATGAGGAGACTCTATGCACCGCAATAAAATCTCTACCTATTTCGATCACATCGTCGGCGCGCGAGGAGCATCGGCAGCACGTCGAGGCCGAGCGCCTTGGCAGTCTTCGCTGCGCTGACGCGGACGTCGAAACCGGTCAAGCCTTCTGCCACATCAGCATGTGGTAGCCTTCGGGCAGAGGGTGCCAGTAGGGCTTCACCTTGAGACCCACCTTCATCTCCTCGGCCGAGATGCCGACCGTGTTGGCCATGATCTGCACACCCTCCGGCAGCGTGGCCACGGCGATAAAGAACGGCTCTTTGCCCTGGAACGGCGGACGCGCCCGTTGCACCAACGTGAATGAGTAGATTTCGCCATTGCCCTTTGCCTCGCGCCACTCGAGCACGCTCTTGCGGCCAGTGAAGCGGCTCGTGGCACGTGGCAGCCACTGGTATTTGCCGACGCTTGTGTCGTACTGGATCTTGAGCTTTTTCTCCTTCGTGCCATTCCAATAGGGCTGCGAGAAAGAGCGTGCGGCCGGGGCGCCGCGCTCGATGCTCAGAGTGTCATTGACCTTGACCATGGGAGTGCCTCTTTGCGATGCACGTTAGCCGTTCGGGGTGAGGACCATGACAACGGAAGAGTTCCAGTTGCGGTTGTAGGGAATGCCGCCGATGCCGGTGACAACGGTGTTCGTCGTGTCCTTGATCTGGCGCTTGCCCGCTTCGCCGAATAGCTGGCGCACCGCCTCGATGAGATTGGTACCGCCGCCCGCGAGCCCGATCTGCCCGGCCGAGATCTGGCCACCGCCGGTATTGAGCGGCAGGTCGCCGTTGTGGTTGAAGTCGTGCTCGTGGATGAAGTCGCAACCCTGGCCCTTCTTGCAAAAGCCCAACATCTCCATCTGCAGCATCATGGCGATGATAAAGTCGTCATAGGGCTGGAACGAACGCACGTCCTTGGCCGAGATACCGGCCTGTTCGAACGCTTTCATGCCCGCCGGCATGTGTCCGGTGTCGGTGACGTCGACGATGTTCTCAGAGAACTGGTAGCTCGTTCTCTCACCGTAGCCCTTGATGAATGCAGCCTTCTTGTAGCTCTTCTTGGCCGCGTTCTTCTTGCTCGTGATGATCAGCCCGCACGCCCCGTCGCAAACCATCACACTGTCGAGCAGGCGGATTGGGTCGGCGATCATGCGCGAATTGATGTAGTCGTCGATGGTAATCGGCGTGCGCAGCTTGTCACAGGCGAGTTCGTTGAGCACTGCGCCGTTGCGTTGCGCCACCGCGAGCTTGCCGAGCATGCGGTAGTCGAGGCCGAACTGCTCCTGGTAGCGGCAGGTGATGAAACCGAACGACGTCGGGGGCCCGAGCAGGCCGAGCGGCACAGTCCATTCAGCCTGATAGTGTCGCTGACGGTTGTTGTTCTCGCGTGACGCGGTATCCGCGAACAGGCAGAGCACCGTCTCGCACAGCCCGGCCTCGATCGCTATCGCGGCCCGGGCGACGGCACCGGCGGGCGAGCAGCCGCCGATGTCGACCGTGTTGCAGAAGTCGACCTCGAGCGCGAGCTGGTCGGAGGTCGTCTGGGCCCAGAAGGGGTTGCCGGCGCCGGTCTGGGCGGCCGACAGGATGAGGCCGTCGATCTCGCCCTTCTCCATGCCGGTCTTGTTCAGGAGGTCCTCGAGGATTTCTGCACCGAGCTCCCAAACGTCCCGATCGCTCTTTTGAACGATTTTGGTCTCCGAATATGCGACAATCGCGACATCTCTCATCGCCACGTCCTGCTCCTCGCCCGTTGCCCCAAAATCATAGACCGCGAAATTCGACGGTCCAGCGCGGACTGCTTGCTATCCTGCGCATCGATTATTGCTGCGCACTGTCAGCACCGCGAACGTGACGCGGCCACCATGCCGCGCCGCCGCGTTCCCGGAATGCCGAGCACCTGGAGGCTGTTTCCACTTCTGCTACTTGATGATGCCGGCTTTCTGGCCGACCTTGGTCCAGATCGCAGCCTCCTCGGCGATGCGCCTGGTGAGCACCTCCGGCGAGCCGCCAACGGGGCTGTACGTGATGTCGTCAAGGCGCTTGACGAAATCGCGATCTTTGAGGAACAGATTGACCTCGCGGTTGAGCCTGTCGATGATCGCCGGAGGAGTTCCGATCGGCCCGGCGAGGCCGACCCAGAACGTGCCGACGAACTCGGGAAAACCCGCCTCCTTCGAGGTCGGCACATTCGGGAGCTGGCTCCAGCGGCGCTCGTGCAGCATCATCAGCGGCGTGATCGTGCCCGCCTTGACATGCGGGATAGAACTGCTCGCGACGTCGAAGAACATCTGAACCTGCCCGCCAACGAGGTCGGTCATGGCAGGCGCGCTGCCGCGATAGGGCACATGCACCATTTTCGTCCCGGTCACCTGCGTGAACCACTCCCCGAGTAGATGAGTGGTCGTGGTCTGGCCTACGGAGGCGTAGGACCACGTGTCCGGCGCCATACGAGCAGAGGCCACGACGTCGGCCACCGTCTTCGCGCCGCTCTTCAGGCTCGCCACCATAATCATCGGCGACTCGGCCACCAGCACGATGTGCGCGAGCTGCTTGGCGGTGTAGCCGGCATTCGGGTTGAAGATCGGCGCGAGCACGAACGGCGATACGGTGCCCAGAAACAGCGTGTAGCCGTCCGGATCGGACTTGACGACGGCCTGCGCGCCGATCGTGGTGCCGCCGCCGGCCCGGTTGTCGATCAGGAACGGCTGGCCCAGCACCTTGCTCAGGTGGTCGACGAGGGGCCGGCCCAGCACGTCAGTGGGCCCGCCCGCGGGGAACGGGTTGACCACCTTCACCGGCCGGTTGGGCCAGTCCTGCGCGCTGGCCCGTTTGGAGGGCGCGAAAAGTCCAAAGTACGCTGCCGCGAGCACGGTCGAGAACGTGACGGCATGCCTCATCATCGCTGGCTCTCCTCCCATACTGCCGATCGTTTTTCTGGGTGCGGTAGCGTCATTCCGCCGGGATGCCGGCCTTTGTGAGGATATCCCTCTATTTTCGACTTGCGCAATGTGGCGACGCAGTTTCTCCGGCGTGGACGGGGCTGGGTCCATGCCGACGTCGACCAGCGCTTTGTGGTCGGCGCATTCCGCATTGCCGCGACGATGGTTGCGTTCACCTTGTCGACGATGGTTTCGGCGTTCATTTCGGAGCGACCAGATCTCGTTCGACGAATCCCCAAGCAGGTCGCACGCGCTAACGTTGCTGGAATCTGCAGCTTACATGCTGAAGCCTTCAACTTCGGGCTCAATTGCAACAATCGGCTGCAAGCCGGCACAGAGTCCGGTTGGGGTCAGGAGCGTCGCAGTTGCCGTAGGCAACCTTCCTCCGCATTTCCGCTGTGCTCCCGAAAGCGGACATTTACCGAGGGTATTGTCACGCGCAGCGAAGGGTCAAGCACGCCGATATGGTTGCCACGATCAACCGGCGGAATGTCCGCTCTGTACCCGATAGCGACATGCCCGAAGGCGCGGTCCGGTTTAGTGTAACCAACCGCGTGTCCTCTACGACGAAAAATGAGAGACCGACCTATCAGGCGGTCATCAATACGTACCGAACCATCGATCAACTTGCGCCGACGTTGCGATTTGAAGGCATTAAGAACCGACGCCCCGACCCGAGCCGAGCCGCAAAACGTTAGTGTTTCGCCGCGGTGGACAGCAGGCGCGGGCGAAACGCCAATCTGCCGCTGACCGCCGACCTCTACGCCGAAGGCGCCCGACTGGACCGATATTCGGGTTCCTTGACGGCAGCTATCACAGCTCGTATCCAGCTCGCCTCGGATTTGGGCGCCGCTCAGTCATGCGCGCCTTCGGCGCTAGAGATCTGATCAGGAGCCCATGGCCAAAGGGTCCGCTTGTGCGGACCTTCTGCACACTTCCGACAGCGTTCGCTGGCGCTGCCAGTTCCTCAACCATAACGTCGCAATCGCGGAGGGGTTTCCGCTGGTACAGGTCGAGCGCTCGCGAACACCAGCGGAGAATTGCAGAAGCGGAATTCCCCCACGGCTCTGCCGCTCTCTCCGAGTGCCCTCGCCGAGCACGTCCGCTGTACCCGTTTGCGACCGAAATTGTGCAAAGCCACGATTTGTCGAAAGGGGCCAATCGCGTACGTTACGCATTGCAGCAAACACACCGCTATTCGATCACCTCGTCGGCGGTAGCGAGCAGCATCGGCGGCACGCTGACCCTGAACATTCGGGCGGCGTAAGAATTGAACACGAACTCGAATTTGGTCGATTGCACAACAGGTAGTTCGGCCGGCTTTGCGCCCTTAAGAATACGGCCCACGTAGACACCGGCCTGCCGATGCGCCTCTGGGAGGTTCGTTCCGTAACTCATCAACCCGCCGACTTCGGGGTAGGCTCGCGAACCATGGATAGCGGGCATCGTGTTACGCGTCGCGAGGTGAGCTAGGCTGAATCGACATTAAGCAGGGAGCCATTGTATGGCGCCGGCGAGATGAAGGGCAGCGAGAAAGTGGACATCCCGTCGGTCGTATCGGGTCGCGATGCGGCGAAAGTGTTTGAGCCTGTTGAAGCAGCGCTCGATGCGGTTGCGGAGCCGATAGGCCTTGGCGTCGTGGCGGATGATGGCGACCCGAGTGCTTTTTGCGGGGACCACGGCCGTTGCGCCCAGGCTGGCGACGAGGCTGCGAAATCCGTTGCTGTCGTAACCCCTGTCGGCAATGACGCGGCGAGCGGTTTGTCCTTCGAGCAGAGCATGCGCTTGCGTGAGATCATGGGCCTGACCGGGCGTCAGGATGAACCGAAGAGGCCTGCCAAGCGCATCCGCCAGCAGATGGATTTTAGTCGTCAGTCCTCCTCGGGAGCGCCCCAAAGCCTGATCTTTGGCCCCCCTTTTCCGGTGGCCGCCTGCTGGTGGGCGCGCACCAGGCTGGTGTCGAGCATCAGGTATTCGTTGCGCCGGTCCTTGGTGAGCACCGCAAACACGCGCTCCCAGACGCCGGCCTTCGCCCACCGCGTGAAGCGCTTATGCACGCTCTTCCATTTGCCGTACCGCTCCGGCAGGTCGCTCCAGCGCGCACCCGAGCGCAGCACCCACAAAACCCCGTCCACAAACACACGATTATCCTTTGCGGTGCGCCCGCGATCGCCCTGCTTGCCCGGCAGAAGCTCCGCGATCCGCCCCCACTGCGCATCCGACAGTTCGTACCGCTTGGCCATCCTTGCCTCCCGAATCAAATCGATCCGGAAAACAAGGAATCATCGACTTACCCCCGCGGGAATCCTAAATGTCGATTGGACCTAGTTGAACTCGACGGCTGGTGAAAAAGGGACCGCTGCTAATGAATAGTGCGTCGGGCCGATCGTTCGCAAACGTCGCGAAGGCGGCGTCGATTTCGTCGATGGTGCTGGCAGAGCTGCACTGAATTCAATTCTTCGGTTTCGCTCGCTCTGTCGTTGTCAGCGTTTCCATGAAGGCAATGAGGTCCTGCCGTTCCCGGTCGGTCAATTGGATTGGCTGCATCAGCGGCGAACGACTGGGGCGATTGATGCCGCCCGCTTCGTAGTGCTTCATGACTTGCTCAAGCGTGGTCTGGCTGCCGTTGTGCATGTAGGGAGGCCGCAGCGCGACATCACGCAGCGTAGGGGTCTTGAACGCGAACTGCATCAGCGGTTCATCCTTGACCACGTTGCCGCGGCCGCGATCGGTCGTGGTTGTGCCGATGTCGTGGAACAGGTCGTCGGTAAATCGCCAGCCACGATGGCATACCACACACAATGCCTTGCCGTTGTGGAGAACAAAGCCGCGCTTGGCCGCATCTGAGATTGCGGTCTCATCGCCGTCTACCCAGCGGTCGAACGGCGCAAATCCGGGTTCGATGGTCCGTTCAAAAGCCGCGATGGCCTGAACAATTGTATCGATATTGATCGACGCATCAGGCAGCGCCACTTTGAATTTTGCAATGTAAGAAAGATTCGATGCGATGCGTTCCTCGATCACCTCGACTTTGACCGGCGTCGGCGTGTCCCGCATCGACATCGATCCGGTGGAAATGGACGCTTTCGCTTGCGCCTCCAACGTGGGACTGCGTCCGTCCCAGCCGATGGGCGCATTCCCGGCATGTCCTAGCCCGATCAGCGGCTGCGACCTTCGTGAAGTGAGCTTACCTGAATCATTGCGGCTCTTTGGGTCTTTTACGGCCCAGCCGAGTTCCGGAAGGTGACAGGTGACGCAAGCCGTTTTTCCAGAGGAAGACAACGCCGGATCAAAGAACAGCTCCTGCCCCAAATCGACAAGCCGCTGATTTGTGATTGGTCTCGGGGGTGGACGATGATACTGGGCCTTCAGCGCCTCAACGTATGCGGCATCGCTAGTCTGGGCTGTCGCCACCGCAACCTGGCTGCTGCCCGCGAATAAGCCGCCGATGAAAGATGCAAGGACGAGCCGGAAGGTAGTCGCCATAGCACCCTCTGTCGCTAGGGATATTGCAATCTTTGGCACACTCTTTACCGACGTCAACCAGTCACGCATTACCGACGTCAACCAGGCACGGAATCAAGATCAGTCGAAAGAATACTGGCTTACCGTCGATCATATGGCGTGGGCACCTAACCCATCAATTGTCGGGCAATGTGTATCAGGACTGCGAGTGATCTACGCCGAGCGATTGCCTCTGCCGAATAATGCCCGTGCTTCCATGCGTTCCTATTCCCCTTCGGTACCCCCGGCGACGTTCCGCCGTGCATCCGGCAGCGGCCGTTCGGCATCGACGGTGACTGGCATGGGCTGCCGCGTCGCGTCCGTGCTAGGCACCGGGATGCCCGGTGCATTGGCAATTGCATGGGGTTGATCCTTTGATTTCAGTGCGAACCCCACCCCCCAGCGCTTCCCGACGATGGCTTGTCCGCCTTCGTGAACATGGACGTGCTCGACCGTGACCTTCTGCTGTCCCGTGCCGCGATGACGGTTAAGAGCTTCCAGCAATGTCGCATACGTTTAGAACCCCGGCGGCGGTACATCCGCGCGCGCCGGGGGTTTATCCCGTGACCTTCCGGATCGCGCGCTTTGAGGATGTTGCCCTTGTATCCGTGCTTGCATGCGTGGCGGAAGATCATCGCGTCCTTACCCACGTTGTTCCGATTTTGGGACTGGCCATCCGTTTGCGCGGGCGTAAGCGTGCATCTCTTCATCAGACTTGAAAGTCGGGTATCCGTTTCTCCGCAAGTATTCGACTTGCGCATAGGACCGCACGCTATCGTCGTCCATCATGAGGCTTGGCCCAGACGTTGAGTTCCAGAATCCCACAATCGCGCCGCTGCGGACTTCCCAGATGAAGGGACGATTGTTGTCAGTGTCGCCTAGCGAATCGCGGACCTCATCGTCCGAGATTTGGGCGGCCAGTTTCTTGATCCGCTTGGCGGACAAGGATTGATGTGCAAAAGATTTCATCGCATTCGATCCAGCGGAAGTGACCCGACGTCTGAGTTAGTAGCCCATAAGCGCGCCAGCCGCCACATTCTGCGGCACTCCGAACGTTGGCAGCTTATGCCGTAGACCCAATGCAGCAATCTGTTCGCGGCGGTTCGTAAAGTACGCATCGTCGGCGAAAAGAGCACCAACCCCCTGTTGGACGGCAGTCGCAAAGGCCGTCTCGATTTCATTCTCATTGGCGGCATCGACGAGGACAATATCCAAGCCGAGGCGGCGGGCCGCCGCCTGCGCGTTCTGTACCACGCTTTGCGTCATCACCGGGTTGCTCGGGTTCGTCAGCACGGCGATCCTCGTGGCGCTCGGGATGAGCTCGTGCAGTAGCTCTAACTGCTTTGCGACAAGCTCACTGTCGATGAAGGTCACCCCGGTCGCGTTGCCCCCCGGGCGGCTGAGACTTGCTACGAGCCCAGTTGCAACCGGGTCCACGGCGCTCGTGAATACGATTGGAATAGACTTGGCCGTCGCAATCACTTGCCCCACGCCGGTATTGCTGCCGCCGGTCAGAATGAAAGAGACGTTGCGGCCGATGAGATCGCCCGCCATAGCGAGCATCCGATCGAGCTGACCATCCGCCCATCGATATTCGATAGCGACGTTACAGCCGACCACAAAGCCTGCTTCGTCCAAGCCCTTGCGGAAGCCAACCATGTTGTCTGCCCAAGCCGCAGCCGAAACGCTGAAAAGCGAGCCGACCACCGGCATCGCCGCCTGTTGCGCACGCGCCGCAATCGGCCACGTCGCGGCCGCGCCGCTGAGGATGGTGATGAACTCGCGCCGCCTCATCGGCTCGCTTTCCTCAGATTGGAAGCCGCAGACTCCACACTGTTGTGCGAGAACGCTGCCGTGCAGTGCGGCAAAATTTGATCGTCGAATGACCGTTGTGGGTCAAAAGGGTCGTTTCGAGCGGCGTGCCGGCATGACCGCTTCACCCCGATAAGCGGACATTGCTGACGTAATTCGGCTTCTCCGAGTTGGGCCATTAGCAGACTTATGCACCGCAGCAAGTTCGATGCTTATTCGATGACCTCGTCGGCTCGCACCAGCACGCTGGGCGGCACATCGAGGCCGATCACCTTCGCGGCCTTCAGGTTGATTACCAGTTCGTACTTGGTCGGCGCCTGCACCGGCAGGTCGGCGGGCTTGTCGCCCCTTAGGATGCGATCGACATAGCCGGCCGCTTGCCGGAACAGCCCAGGCAGATCAGGCCCATAGGAGATCAACCCGCCCTCGGCGACGTAGTAGCGGTAGGGATAGACTGCGGGTAACCGGTGCTTGGTCGCAAGCTGAGAAATTAACTCGCGATGAGACGTCGCTTGCCCACCGGTCGTGACCAGACCGCTGTTCGGGGCGCGTGCGAAGGCCGCGATGGCGCGCTCGATCTCGGCGGCGTCGCGCACATGGACCGGCCTGACCTCAATGCCGAGCGGCGGCGCCATGGCCTGGATGACGGCAAACTGGCCGATTCCGGATGGATTGGTGGAATTGCGAAAGACCGCCGCTCGCGTGACGCCGGGTGCGATCTGCTTGAGTAGTTCGAGCCATTTCCCGGCAAGACTGTATTCGAACTGCATGAAGCCGGTGATGTTGCCGCCCGGACGAGCCAGACTTTCGACGAATCCGGTACCGACCGGATCGATAGCCATCGCGAACACGACTGGCACGGTATGGGTGGCCTGTTGCAACGCCGCCGTGGATGGGGCGGTCGTGGCCAGGATGACATCCGGTGCAAGCGCGACCAGTTCCGCCGCGAATTTGCGATGCCTCTCGGGATTAGCTAACCCGCCCCAGCGGATATCGATCCGGACGTTGCGGCCCTCAGTCCAGCCCAACTGTTGGAGCCCTTGCAGGAACGCTGTGAAGCGGGCCTGCCCGACCGCATCATCCGGGGGCGAATTCATCAGCACGCCGATGCGCCGCATGCGCTCCGCTTGCTGCGCCCGCGCTGCCACCGGCCATGCCGCTGCTGATCCTACCACTCCTGTGATGAAATCGCGTCGCCTCATTGCCCACCGGAGGCTCGTGGCCACGACCAATTTGGCATTCGACACTAGTCATCAAAGCAGGAAAGGGCGTTAAGCGAAATGGGGGACGGTGCGGCAATGTGCGCTGCAAAAATCCAAAACGGTCCTGTCGGCTCGGGGTCATCAGCGTCGGTTCCGCGATGTCCGCGCTGGGTCCGCTTTGCCCCCACTAGCGACCATTGAAGGGATATCGCGCGAGGTCCGAGTCGGGCCAACAGGCGACCTGAGCAGGTGCAGCAAGCTGCGCCTACTCGAACACCTCGTCGGCGCGCGTTTGAAGCGTCAGAGGAACAGTAAGCCCTAGCGTCTTCGCGGTCTTGAGATTGATAATTAACTCAAATTTGGTCGGCTGCTGAATTGGGAGTTCGCCCGGATTGGCGCCCGCGAGAATGCGGACGACATAACCGGCGGCGAGACGATAGAGGTCGAACGCGTCGGTCGCATAACTCACCAGCCCACCTTGCTCGATGTACTCACGGGCCTCGTAGATTGCGGGAAGTTGCTGTTGGGCGAAGCTGTCGACGATCATCTTCCGCTGTGGGGACGAATAAAATGGGGAGCCACGCAATACGACTCCTTGTGCGCCCTTGGCACGCGCAATTCGTATCGCGCCATCGGCCGCCTCCGCTCCGGCCATCTCGACATAGGCTAGATCGACCGCAAGGGCCTTCGCGGCTTCCATCTCGGCCGAAGCGAACACGTCCCATACCTGTCGCGGTGCCAGCGTCGCTACGCGGGAAAGTCCGGGCACTATCTCCTTGAGGATTTCCAAAGTCTTGCCGGCGATGTCGACGTTCAGGCTAGAGAATCCCGTGATGTTGCCGCCCGGTCGCGACAAACTCTTCACCAGACCGAAGACGAAGGGATCGGCGGCGCGGGCGAAGACAATCGGGACGGTGGCGGTCACGGCATGCAAAGCTCGCACCGTGATGGTGCCTTCGGTCACGATAACATCCACCCCCGCATTGACCATCACCACCGCAAGCTCGGGCAGACGCGACACGTTGCCGTCGCCCCATTGTGGAACGAGCACGTAATTGCGTGCCTGAACGTAGCCATTCTCGGCGAGCCCCTTGATTAGAGCTTGCAGGTCGCGCTCCGGCGGCGGCGAGGCACGCAGATAGCCAATGCGCCGAACCCGCTCAGACGGCTGTTGCGCTCTTCCTGTTATCGGCCACACCGCCGTCGCGCCGCCGAGGATGGTGATAAACTCGCGCCGCCTCATGGGCTCCGCTCCTCAGGTCGGGAGCCGCACGTTACCACATCGCCGTGCGAGAATGCTGCCGTGCAATGCGGCAAATTTGGTCGTCGAATGTCTGTAGTGGGTCAGTCGCGCCGATATAGTTGCCCCACTCAACCGTCTGCATGTCCGCTTGATAGCGACGCTTTGCCACCACAATCCGGTCGGTCGAGAAGGGCCACTATGAGACCTAAGCAGGTGCAGCAAATGCGCCTATTCGATCACCTCGTCGGCGCGAAAAAGTAGCATCGGCGGCACTTCGCGGCCAAGGGCCTTGGCAGCCTTGACGTTGATGATCAGCTCGAAACGCGTCGGTTGCTCGACCGGCAGATCAGCAGGCTTGGTACCTTTCAATATCTTATCCACGTACGTGGCGAACCGATGGTAGATGTCCGGGAAACTCGGGCCGTAGAACATCAGCCCGCCAGCATCCACGAACTCACGCCCGCCGTAGATCGCCGGAAGCCGGTGTTTGACGGCGAGTTCGGCGATCAGCTTGCGGTTCGCCTGTGTCAGCGCTTCCAGCCCGACGACGACCGCTTCAGAGCTCCCGTCGAGCGATTTGAACGCGCGCTCGATGTCATCGCGTTTTCGCACATCGTATAAGCGGAGCGGCAGACCCTTCAATCGTGCGGCGCGCTCAAGCTCTTTTAGCTGCGGAGCGGTGACAGGATTTCCCATGTTCAGCAAAGCCGCGACCCCCGAGGCGCCCGGAGCCATCTCCATCAGCAGTTCGAGCCGCTTGGTTTCCAATTCGGGCTGCACGCCGCTCAATCCGGTGATATTGCCGCCCGGCCGCGCAAGGCTATCGACGATCAGGAGCGGCTCACCGACGGCCATGACCACAGGAATTGTTCTAGTCGCCTGCTTTACGGCGAGGGCAGCAGGCGTGCCGCGCGCCACGAGCAGATCGACCTTTAGGCCGATCAATTCGAAGATGAGAGTGGGAAACCGCGAGGCGTCTCCGTCGGCAGATCGATACTCGAGAATGAGGTTGCGTCCTTCCGTGTAGCCGAGCTCATGTAATCCCCTGCGAAACGCAGCAAGATTGGTGGCGTTGAGCTCTGCCGAAATCGTTTCGATCATGCCGATACGAAAGGTTTGACCGCCCTGCTGCCCGCGTGCCGCCACGGGCAACGCCGCAGCCGCGCCGCCGAGAAGCATGATGAACTCGCGTCGCTTTAATTGATCGAATTGCATCCGATACGCCCTCGCAAGAATTGAAGAATAGCGGACATCGAGGATCGAGCTCAGGGCCTAGGTGCGGTGCAAGATTTCGACCCTGCTTACCGCCGCTTCGGGTCAAAAGCGGCGCGCTCCGTAACGCCGGAACGGCCTTCGACTTCCGCTTTCCTCCGAAAGCAGACCACAGATTTTCTGAATCCCTTGGGCCTGAACATCCACCTTGAGCACCTTGCCCGCGCCCGTCCATGGAGTGCGGGGCCCTTTCATTCAAGTCTTGGGCTCAAATTAATTGATGGAAGTGTGAAGTGGTTCACACAGGCGAGTGGCCGATCCTGGCACTGTAGCTGTTAAGGGGGGTGGCGACCCCCGATAAGAACTCTGAGGATCAAGCCATGCATAACAATTTAGCTCTGCCGGCTGGTCAGTTGTGTTTCGTAGTTTATCGCGACCGATACGAGGAATTCCGCGCGCACGCCGACGAATGCCAGAGGCTCGCCGATCGCTTCCCAGCGGTGAGGGATGGTTACCAGGGTCTGGCGGATCAGTGGCGAGAACTCGCGAAACAGGGCGAGCACTGCCACGCTTAGTCTCCAGCCCGGAGGTGCATAGCCGGCGTATACTTGGCCGGATCAACTCGGATGCGAGAGCGACGCGGACTTGTGGCCGTTCCACGTGCGCCACGTGGTGGCACAGCGCCGGCACGTTCTGTCTAACAGCGTTGTCCGACCAAACGCGAGGCCCCCCGCGGCGATCATCGGTGATCGATCACAACGGCTCGTACCGACGATGCCTCAACCCGAAAGTTGAGCGGAAATGCAATCAAAGTTTACGCGCCGCTGGTGATCTGATTGAGGTTGAGGATGTAATACCGCGCGAAGGTGAACTCACGAGCAAGGAAAGAACTCTCCCTCAGGATCGCAGACTCGAGCCGACATAGCTCGTGCGCCCTCGGCGTGCATGAACCCATCGCCGTGTGTTGTCGGCCCCCGGATCGTCCATCTCGCCGGACGTGAGTGCCCATCCGTGACCTGCAATCACGATTGCTGTTTTCGCATATCCTTCTGATTAAGAAATTTGTTCTCTATCTCTTTGTGGATGTAAGTGAGCCAATCCTCAGCCTTGTGAGCACTATTTTCTAGCTGCTTGACCTTGGCCTCCAGCTTAAGTGCCCGGTCTTCGGCCGCACGTAACTGAAGGGAGAGCTGATGCGCCATTTCTAGCGCTCGATCACAGTCTTCCTTCGCTGAATCGGCGGCTTTTTGTAGCAGAGCCAGAATAGCGCCGCCGGATTGATCAACGGTATCGGCGTGGCCCTGCCCGGATGGCGTTGCGAAAGAACTTACTCGAAGAACTTTCGAATTGTCGCTGGTACGCTGTGAACTCATGACTACTCACCCCCGCTACTCTGCGTGAGCTTAAGAAGAATTGCGGCTGAAAAATCGACCACTTCTCTTCAAGTCCAAATCGTTCTGGAGTGTTGCAAACTCGTCACGCCTCGCACGGCGCAGGCCGAGTGTGCGACAATCGCCTTGCCTGCTGGCCCGATAATCTTCGCGAGCTTTGCAGGCCCAGAGCGAGACTGCGCATGTCTCGATGTCGCCGTTGCGCAGAACCCACCCCCACCTCCAAAATTTGGAATCTCGCAGCGACGCACACCCCTTGCGCAAATTTTGTGCGAAAATTCGAGGCTTCTGGGACTTTGGAACTAACAAGCGTTGCTTTCGGTTAAATACCGATTGGAGCGAGAACGGGAGCGGCGCCGTGAAAACCGTCGAGACGGAGATTGAATTTTCCCCGCTCTCTGGAAACGTGACGCATGACGGCGTTACGCTGTTGGTACGAATTCACAGAGTTGCGGGGGGAGCATGGTCACTTGAAGTGATTGACCAGCATGGCATGTCTACCGTTTGGAGGGATACTTTCTCCAGCGACAACGACGCGCTCGACGAATTCCATCGAACAGTGGAGATGTGGAAACTGTTCACGCGTTTTGCGCTTCGACCGGTTGGAGAGTTGATCACGACCTGATTCGACGGGAAAGAGTACGGTGCCGCGCGATTGATGCGCCGCACTTGGGATTTGAAGGTTAAGCGCTGTTTAAGTTTATAGCAAAGCTTGGACGCCGTCCCATCAAGCAGGCAGACTGATCGGTGGCGTCCCTGTTGGCTTGCCCTGTTGAGCTGTGGGATTGCTGAGCCCGGCACGGATATGCAGGGGATGCAGTTGGTACGGGGAATATCAACCAGCTGCAGGGAGGGGGAGCCCCGGCTAGTGCGCAGGGCCGGGGCTTCTTTCAGCGGAGGCCAGACAATGTCGGCGCACATTGCGAAACATTAATCCGGCCGCAAGCCATCGGTAATTCCAGAGCGCCAATTACTAGTGTGGCCCTCTCGCGAATTAAATCTCGCGAGCTGCCTCTTAAGTCGGAGGGAACATGCAATGTCCAAGCCGCTGAACCGCTGTGCTCACTGCGGCGGGAAATTTGGTCTCGTTTCCCACTTTCATTTTGGCCGGCGCTTCTGTCGCAAAGCCTGCAAAGAATCGGTTGCCGTGGAAAGGGCGAGAGCGCGTGATGACCTCGTAAAATGGTTGACGGGATTCGCTCCCTCACGAGCCGCTAGATAGTCGGAGGCGGACAACACGAAATTTCATCGGTCGGTCACTTATCGTCTTGCAATGCGCCCCAGTATCTCTTGCATTTGACGATCGAGCCAAGGAGGGCTCGATGGCGCGGAGCCGAAATCGGCGAACTCGTCGGCCGCCGAGTAGAGCACCGACGGCGTGTTGGTGGGTCAGCGTGCGCTTGACGGCCGCGCCGTCGAGCACGTCGAGCTCATAGGCCTCGTTCGCCTCGCCGAGCAGCACCTCGACCGCAATCGATCAAAGCGACAACACCCGGTAAGGGGCGATCATTGCGGCGACCGTTGCGGGCAGCACCGCGACGCTCTGCCCCGGCAGCGATCGGTCCCCGATTCTCGTACCAGTGCGCGACCAGGAGTTCGATCGCCGCCGCAACGGCTGCGGCACCTCAGCGGGCGCATCGCCATAGCCGGTCTCGACATCGATCTCGATGCCAGCCGGCGCCCGGCCCGGCGCCGACAGCGACCACGGCACAAAGCCGATGACCGCGAGCGCGGCGGCAGCGTCGATGGTAAACGCCTGCAGATCGATGGCATGCGCCGCGCCGGCGGCATCGTAGGTCCTGGCCGCCACAATTTCCCGCAGCGGCGCCGGAACCACCATGAGCCGGCCATCGCCCGGCCAAGAATCACGGCGAAGCTGCCAGGTCTGGGTGATGAGGGCGCGCCGGGTCTGCGCCTCGATCTGGAGACGGGCACCGGCAATGAGGCCCGAGATCACGTCGTCGTCGTCATCGTGCTCGACGCGCAGGTAGGCCTTGGCGTCGGCCAGCAGAACGGGTTCGACGGCGGGGGGCGTTAAGAGAATGGATGACACTTTTGGGCCAGGTTAGAGGGAGGTGCCTTGGACCGGCGCGCCGTTGCGCTCCCCGGCTGCACCGGGGCCGCAACACGGCGGTCGAATTTGAGGCTCGAGTAGGGTATGTTCCCACGACGGGACGTTGACGGTTCGAGGTCGAAGGGGCTCACCGGAACATGCTTCGCGTACTGACCGCGCTCGCCTGCCTGTGCGCATCGCTGCCGCCGGCGGCCGCCATGGTCGGTGGGGCGCCGCCCGCCGTTCAGTCGATTGCGCGCCACGTGGTCTTTATCGTCGGCGGAGGCAGTGCCTGCACCGGCGTGGCGATCGCGCCCGACCTGGTGCTCACTGCCGCGCATTGCGTGATGAACGGCGGCAAGTTCCGGCTGGCGAGCTTCGAAGGCAACCGTCCGATGGTCCGCAACGTCATGAGCGTGGCGGCGCATCCGCAGTTCACGCTGCGCGACGACGCGCCCGACGTGGCGCTCATCAAGCTCGCCCCGCTGCCGCAAGGCCAGCTCCTGCCGGTGGCGTTCAGCGACCGGCGCGCCCCGATCACGGTCGGCGACCGGTTCATCGTTGCGGGCTTCGGGATTTCCAAAATGGGCGACCGCCGCAGCGCCGGCAAACTCCGCGCCGCCACCCTGGTGGCGACCGGCAAGCCGAACACCCAGCTTGTCAGCCTGATCGATCCGCAGACGCTCGGCGAAAAGGCCGGCCTCGGCGTATGCAACGGCGATTCCGGCGGCCCGGTGTTCGAAGAGCGCGACGGCCGGCTCGCGCTGATCGGCATCATCAGTTGGACCGGCTCGAGCGACGGCGAGCCGCGCTGCGGCTTCATCAGCGGCGTCATTCCGCTGCCGCGCTATCATCACTGGATCGTCGAAACGGCGGCCAAGATGGGTTCGCGGTTGGAGCCGTGATCGTGACGCCTCGCCGCGCCGCGCTTGCGGCCTTGTTTCTTGGCACCGGCGGACATGCCACCGCGATGGTCGGGGCGACGCAGCCGCCAGCAGACGACGCGACCCGCGCCGCCGTTCTCCTGGTCGGATCCAAGGGCACCTCCTGCACCGGCGTCGCGATCGCGCGCGATCTGGTGCTGACGGCCGCGCACTGCGTGCTGCCGGGGGCCGACTACAAGCTCGTCGCGTTCGACGCCGCGCGCACGCCGGCGCTGAAGGACACCGCCGCGATCGCGCCGCATCCGGAGTTCGACGCCGGTGCCGCGCTGCGCCACCGTGTCACCGCCGACGTGGCATTGATCAAGTTTTCCGCGCCGCTTCAGGTCACGCCGGCGCAGCTTGCTCCGGCCGGCGGCAACATCGTGCTGGGCGACCGGTTCGTGGTCGCGGGCTACGGCCTCGCGGTGCGCGGCGAGGGCAAGAGCGGCGGCACCTTGCGCACCGCATCACTTGTCGCCACCGGCCAGCCGGGCTCGCTGCAATTGCGGCTCGTCGATCCCGCGACCAAGGGCGAGCGCCCAGGGCTGGGCGCCTGCACCGGCGATTCCGGCGGGCCCGTCTACCGCGACGTCGGCGGCACGCTGGCGGCGAAAATCGCCTGTTCATTCAAATTCTGCAACTTGTCGCGAAACCGCTGCCGTGCTTTGTCGTTCAGGTAGGTACGTGGTCAAGATGGGCATTGTCATTGCAATAGCTCTCATTAGTTTTTCAGGCGCGTCCTTGGAGTCGGCCAACGCCGCCCAGAGACTCAAAAGCACAGACGTGTACTCAGGAGGGTATTGCCCAGCCACGAAATGCGTGAATCAGCGCGTGAGAACATGCCGCCGGCTCGGCGGTAAATGCCGCTGCACTGGGTCCTCTAAGCAGTGCTAACGCCCTCTCGCGCACGTCTAGCGTGACATTGCCAAATAAACTTTGATCGCCCAATGGGATTGGCCGCGGTCAGGTGAATCGGCGCTCGGCGGATGAATATCGCCGCTCAATCCCGCCCGTGCATGCCGAGCTGTCGCGACGCCGTCAATTCGGACGGCACCGTCGAACTTGCCGCCGTGCCGCCCGTGCGCTTGCCGCGGCGTTGATCCTTGACGGCTGTCGCGGGCTTGTCCTTCGCCTTCGCAGCCTTGCCGCCCTTGGCGGGCTTGCCGCCGGTCTTTTCCAGGTCGGCCTTCTTGGCCTTGCGCTCCTGATCTTCCTTCGAGCCGGGCGGCGCGTCCTCGCGCTCGTAATCCGCCACGTCCGTGCGTAGCGTCGGCTTGCCGGGCACGTGGTCGGTCATGGTGAGGCTCACCGGCACGGAGATCTCGCTCGCCAGCGCCGGGCCGGCGGGCAGTTCGTGCGCGACCGCCGCCGTCACCGGCTCGCCATCCGGCCCGCGCTCGGTCTGCACCGGCACGGTGCGGTCGGTCCCGGCCGACGGCAGATGCTCCTCGAGCAGCTCGCGCATGCGAGCGTCGCGCGCGCCGCCCGAACGGCCGCCAAGCACGACCGCGACGAGCTCCCGGCCGTCGCGCTTGATCGAGCACAGGAGATTGTAGCCCGACTTGTTGGTGTAGCCGGTCTTGATGCCGTCGACGCCCCGCACGTTGCCGAGGAGAGCGTTGTGGTTGCCGATCTCCCGGTTGCGATACTTGAAGCTCTTGATCGAGAAGTAGCTGAAGTAATTCGGGAAGCGGTGCTGGATGGCGCGGCCGAGCAGCGCCTGGTCGCGCGCGGTGGTGATCTGCAGGTCCGCCGGCAGGCCCGAGGCGTTGACGTAGATCGTGCTCGACATGCCAAGTGCGATCGCCTTGCGGGTCATCAGCCGCGAGAAGTCTTCCTCGGTGCCGCCGAGCGCCTCGGCAATCACCGAAGCGGCGTCGTTGGCCGACCGGGTCACGAGCCCCCTGAGCGCGTCCTCGACGGTGATCGTCTGGCCGGGCTTGAGGCCGAGCTTGGTCGGCGGCCGCGCGGCGGCGCGCGCCGAGATCGGCAGCGGCGTATCGAGCTTGAGATGGCCGGCCTCGAGCTGCTCGAACAGCATGTAGAGCGTCATGACCTTGGTAACCGAAGCCGGATGCCGCGGCTCGTCCGCGTTCGCCTCGTGCAGCACCTGCCCGGTCTTGTCGTCGATCACGATCGCCGCGTAGTTCGCCCGGTTCCAGCCGCCGGCGACACGCGAGCGGCTCTTGCCGACCCGCGCGGCCCGCTGCTTTTTGCCGGAGGCGTTCACGCCTTCCGAGGCGTCGGCCTGAGGCTTCTTGGCCGGCCGGGCCTGCGCGCCATCGAACGTCAGCGGCGCGATCGCCAACGACGCCAACAGAGCGAGCGTTGCGATCCGCACTAACGAGCGCCCCGAAACGACGTAATGCAAAAAGACTTGGCTCAAGCGCATCGAAATGCTCCCGCCCGCCTGTCCCGACGTGAAAATGCAGTACCCGTTACTAAAGCCTGAATCGAGGCCGTTGGCTGTGATCCGCGGGCCACAGTGGGCGGAAATCGCGCCTATTCCGGGGCCGATTCCCCACCGCGCAGCGGCCGCTCGGCCAGCGCCAGAATGCAGCCGGCGGCGATCGCCAGGCACAGGATCGCGGCCGCGAACACGGTGCCGAAGGCCGCGGCGTTGACGCTCGCCAGCGCCTCGGCGGAGGCCCCGCGCACCGGCGCGCCCGCGAGCACGATGGCGCCGAAGCCGGTGACGATGAAGGTCGCGCCGAGCGCGCGGAAGAAGTTCATGGTGCCGGTCGCGATTCCGAGCTGGTGCAGCGGCACCGCGTTCTGCACCACCACGATGGTGAACGGGAACGTCGGCCCGATGCCGAAGCCCGGCGAGCGCGATCAGGGTCAGCGCCGCTGCCGGCGAGAAGCCGGTCGGCGCAGATGCGCGAGCGGAACGAGCGCCGCGATCGCGATCGCGAGGCCGGCGAGCGGCACCCGCTTGTAGTGCGTCAGGCGGGCGATCAGCCGCCCGCCGGCGACCGACGAGACGGTGGCGGCGCCCTGCAGCGCGATGATCGCCAGCGCCGATTCGCTCACCGAGAGGCCGAGCGCGAGTTGCGCATAGAGCGGCAGCATGATGGTGAGCGCGATCACGGTACCGACCGCGAAGAACGCCGACGCGGTGCCGACCCGCAATGGCGCCGTCGCGCAGCACGGAGAGCGGAATGAACGGCTCCGCCGCAGCGATCACGCGCCAGGCGAACAGCGTCCACAGCGCCGCCGAGCCGGCGAACAGGCGCGAGGATCTGCGGCGAGCCCCAGCCGTAGCGCCGCCCGCCCCAGGTCAGCGCCAGCATCAGCGCGATGGCGGCGCCGACCATCAGCAGCGCGCCCGAGCAGTCGAGCGCGTGCGGCCGGTCGTGGCGCGGCAGCCGCTGCAGCACGTTGTGGGTCAGCAGATAGGCGAGCGCGCAGAGCGGCACGTTGATCCAGAAGATCCACGACCAGTGCAGGTGCTCGGCGATGAAGCCGCCGAGCAGCGGCCCGCCCACGGTCGAGACGATGAAGGTCGACGAGGTGTAGGTCTGGTAGCGCGGGCGGTCGCGCGGCGACGCGACGTCGCCGATGATGGTCTGCACCAGCGGCATCAGCCCGCCGCCGCCGAGCCCCTGCAGCGCGCGCGCCAGGATCAGCGTCAGCATCGTGGGCGCGAGCGCACAGGCGACCGAGCCCGCCGCGATAGATGCCGATCGCGATCAGCATCATGGTGCGCCGGCCGTGGATGTCGGAGAGCTTGCCGTACAGCGGCGTCACGGCGGTGGCGCACAGCAGATTGGCGGTGACCACCCAGGACATGTTGTCGATGTCGCCGAGGCTCGCCGCGATGGTCGGCAGCGCGGTCGCGACCATCACCTGAGTCGAGCGCCGCCAGCATCATGGCGAGCAGCACGCCGACGACGATCCGCCGCGCTGCGGCGTGATCGAGATAGGGCGAGACGGGCGGCGGGAGCGGAGCGGGATCGCGCATGATCATTGGCCTCGCGCCGGCCCGGCGGCGAAGGCGCGAGGCATCTAGGCGGGGAACGGCGGCGAGGACAAGGTGGCGGAGTGAGGACAGGCCATGCGTTGATGCGCGCGCATATGGGGAACTTCGGCTGGGAGGCAACGACTACGCACCTTGGTGTTACTGGCCCTCACCCACTCCCGCGACTTCCACGTCGGTCGCACTGAAATCGGTGCCCTTGAACAACAGCGGCTCGGCCTCCGCGACCGCGAGAGCGTAGGCGGCGCAGTCGCCGAAATTGAGCCCGGCCTTGTGGCGGCCCTTGCCGTAGCGCGCGAAGGCATCGCGGGCGATGTCGGCCTGGCGCTCGTCGAAAGGAACGAACGCTATGCCGAGCTCGCGCAAGATGCCGTCAAGGCGAGAGGCTCCCGCTTGTCCGTCGCGCCCTACCACCACCATCCCCGCGTTGCAACGTCGATACCGCCGACATCAGTCGCATGTTGCTCGCAAGGATGACCGCGAGAATGACAATCGCTCGGGCTCGTCCAGCAAAATCGCAATGACGGCTGAGGTATCAATGACCATCAGTCGAACAGACCTCGGTCGTTGTAGCCTAGGATCATCATCGGCGATGCAGGTCAAGACAGCGAGCTTCGTCACCTCCTGTACGATCACTTCGATGCGCTGTAGCCTTTCTTCGACGATCGATCTCGCCGCAGCTTCTGCCGCTCGCGCTCGACCTCCTTGCGCAGCACGTCGATGACGCCTCGGTCGATGCACTGCTTGCGCCGGCGCTCGAGCTCACGGGCGAGCTTCACGGTCTCCAGGTTCTTGATATTGAGAGCCATGACAGGTGCCCCTGGAGAACATCTGCGTCAATCGATGTATGCATACATGCGCCTAGACGTTACCGCCGCTTCCTGATCCAGCTGCGACTGAAATATCGCAGAATCACGATGACTACCCCTTCCGTCTCACCCCTCTTTCGCTCGACGGCGCTACGCCTTCCGCCGCGCCGCCTTCGGCCATCCGCACCGGCCAGCTCACGATCCGGTCCTCGAGGTCGTCGTCCGGCACCTCGTCCTCGATGGCGCCGACCCGTCCGCGCACCGAGATGCCGGCCTGGTGCACGGTCTCGGGGTCGCCGGAGACCAGCGGATGCCACCAGTAGAGGTCGCGGCCGTCGGCCAGCAGCCGGTAGGCGCAGGTCGGCGGCAGCCAGACGATTCGGTTGATGTTGCGCGGCGTTAGCCGCACGCAGTCCTTCACCTTGGCGGTCCGGTTCGGATAGTCGCTGCAGCGGCAGGTCTGCGCCGTCGAGCAGCTTGCAGCCGACGTCGGTGAAAATACGTGCGCGACGAATCGTCGGCGTCCTCGAGCTTGACCAGGCAGCAGCGCCGCAGCCGTCGCAGAGGCTCTCCCACTCCGAATCCGTCATTTCCTTCAGCGACTTGCGCTGCCAGAACGGAGCTGCTCGTCACGGGCCATGAGTGGGCAACCTCGCGTGAGCGTGCCGCCGTGCCGCCGCCGGCGGGTGGCCGAAGCCGGATATCATCCCGCCAATCCGTCTGACTGTTTCCATTCACCTTGTGGCCATCGCGCCATAGTTTGGATCCCTCTTGGATCGGTTAGAACGTCGGAACAAAGCAACGGCTGGGCGGCTCCGCCCCGCCGCTGCTTGTCGTTACGCCCGAGGGCTCCGAGCGTGCAGCGACTTCTTCCGACGACGACCCGAAGCACTGGACGCGTGCGGCTGCGTCGCTTCTTCCTCGATCTCGATTCGCGCATCGACTTCGGCCTCTACCAGGCCAGGACCTGGGGCCGCGAGCTTTACGAGCGCTTCACCGTCTTCATGGACCGGTTCCACGTCGCCGGCTGGCGGCGCTGGTACTTCGTCGAGCCGGTCTCGGAGGGGCTCACGCTCGGCATCGGCGGCCTGGTCGTGATGCTGGCGCTCGCGATCCCGGCGTTCCGCGAGACCTCCGACGACGACTGGCTGAAGAAGTCCGAGCTCGCGGTCACCTTCCTCGACCGCTACGGCAACGAAGTCGGCACGCGCGGCATCAAGCACAACGACGCGCTCCCGCTCGACGAGTTTCCCGACCACCTGATCAAGGCGACGCTCGCCACCGAGGACCGGCGCTTCTACGAGCATTTCGGCATCGACATTCCGGGCCTGTTCCGCGCCATGCTCACCAATGCGCGCGCCGGCGGCGTGGTGCAGGGCGGCTCCTCGATCAGCCAGCAATTGGCCAAGAACCTGTTCCTGTCGAACGAGCGCACCATCGAGCGCAAGGTGAAGGAGGCGTTCCTGGCGATGTGGCTCGAGGTGCGGCTGCCGAAGAACGAGATCCTCAAGCTCTATCTCGACCGCGCCTATCTGGGCGGCGGCACCTTCGGGGTCGACGCGGCGGCGCAGTACTACTTCAACAAGTCGGCGCGCGACGTGAACCTGGCCGAAGTCCGCGATGCTGGCCGGCCTGTTCAAGGCGCCGTCGCGATTCGCTCCGCACATCAACCTGCCGGCCGCGCGCGCGCGCGCCAACGTCGTGCTCGACAACCTGATCGAAGCCGGTTTCATGACCGAAGGCCAGGTGTTCGGCGCCCGCCGCAATCCCGCGATGGCGGTCGACCGGCGCGACGAGCGCTCGCCCAACTACTATCTCGACTGGGCGTTCGACGAGATGAAGAAGCTGCGCTCGAGACCTGCCCAAGTCGGTGCACGAGCGCGTGTTCGTGGTGCGGCTCGCGCTCGACGTCGACCTGCAGAAGCACGCCGACAAGACGGTCGAGAGCCTGCTCAGGCAGTACGGCCGCGACTACCAGGTCAAGCAGGCGGCCGCGGTGCTGATGGATATCGACGGCGCGCGTGCGCGCGATGGTCGGCGGCCGCGACTACGGCGAGAGCCAGTTCAACCGCGCGACCGACGCGTTGCGCCAGCCGGGCTCTTCGTTCAAGCCCTATGTGTACGCCGCGGCGCTCGCCAGCGGCGGCTTCAAGACCGACCTCGATCGTCGTCGACTCGCCGGTCTGCATCGGCAACTGGTGCCCGAAGAACTATTCCGGCGGCTTCTCCGGCTCGATGACGATGACCATGGCGCTGACGCGCTCGATCAACGTCATTCCGGTCAAGCTGTCGATCGCGCTCGGCAACGGCAATCCGAAGCTCGGCCGCGCCAAGATCAGCGAGCTGTCGCGGAAGGCCGGCATCCGCTCGCCGCATGCCCGACACGCCCTCGATGCCGATCGGCGCCAACGAAGTCACGGTGCTCGATCACACCGGCGGCTACGCGATGTTCGTCAATTCCGGCAAGGCGATGACGCCACACGCGGTGCTCGAGGTGCGCAACAGCACCGGCGAACTCATCTGGCGTTTCGATCGCGACGGCAAGAAGCCGGTGCAGGTCGTCACCCCGCAGGTCGCGGCGGACATGAACATGATGATGAGCAAGGTGGTGGAAGAAGGCACCGCGCGACGCGCGATCCTCGACGGCATCAAGGCCGCCGGCAAGACCGGCACCACCAACGCCCACCGCGACGCCTGGTTCGTGGGTTACACCGGCAACTTCGTGATGCGGCGTCTGGTACGGCAATGACGACTACTCGCCGATGCACCAGATGACCGGCGGCTCGCTGCCGGCGCAGACCTGGCACGACATCATGGAGTATCGCCCATCAGGGCGTCGAGCTCAAGCAACATCCCGGGCATCGCCCCGAACGGTTCGACGGTCGGCAAGACGATTGCCGACAGCGGCAATCAGGCTCAGCAGGCGGCCCGTCCCACGGTATCTGACCAAGCGCGGCACCGACGTGCTGGTGCGCGTCGAGCGGCTGATGGAGGATGCGACCCGCGCGCTCGCCGACCGCAGCGCTGCCGGCAAGGCCGCCGGGGTCCAGGATCCCGCCGCCGCGCCCGGTACGCTTGCCGCTTCGAGCAGCAGCCGGCCGCGCAGGTTCGCGGCAATTGAGGCACGTCTTGTTCTAACACTCGATCGGATCGGCCGTGCGTCTGCTACTCGGAGCGCTGTTTGCATTCACCGTCGCGGCGGCGATCGGCCTTGGGGTGACCTGGATGGCGCTCACGCAGGGCACCGCCTACGGCGGCGTCACCATCGGCGCTTGGACCGCCTGGCCGAAGAACGGCACCCCGGGAATCGACCCCTACGCGCGCGCCATGGTCGCCCGCACCGGCGAACTGCCGGTCGGCTCCGGCGACGGCGTCGCGTTCTATGCCCGCACCGACGACAGCGGCGCGCTGCTCGACGGACGTTGCGACGTGGTGGTGAACGGCACCACGCCGCAGGCGCGGTTCTGGACCCTCACGCTGTACGACCCCGAGGGCCGCATGGTCGCCAACTCGCTGCAGCGGCAGGGCTTCACCAGCCAGGAAATCATCCGCCGCTCGGACGGAAGCTTCGACGTCACGGTCAGTCCGCGGGCGCGTGCCGGCAACTGGCTGCCGACCGGCGGCGTCGAGCGCTATGTGCTGGTGCTGCGGCTCTACGATACGCCGATCGGCGCCGCGACCCGCACCGGGCGTGACGCCCCGATGCCTGCGGTGGTCCGGAGCGTCTGCCCATGATCCGTCTTCTGATGTGGCTCTTGGGAGGCCTGCTGCTCGGCGGCATCGTCCACCTTGCGACCGTGCTGTTGCTGCCCAAGTTGGCAACGCAGGACGCCTATGCCCGCGTGGCGGCGATCGCACCGGTCAACTCCGTCACGCCCTTGCTGCCGCCGTCGCCCGACGATGCGCTGTTGCCGTTCATGGACCCGGCGTTCGCGGTCGCGGTTTGCCGCTACGACGTGTCGCGCGGGCCGCTGAAATTCTCCGTGCCGATCAGTCCGGCCTATACCTCGGTCTCGTTCTATACCCGCACCGACGTGCCGTTCTACGCCATCAATGACCGCGCCGCCGGCCGGCGCGTCATCGAGCTCGAACTGATGACGCAGGCGCAGCGCGATCTACTGCCGACGAACGAGGACATCACGGCTGCCGACCGCCTGATCGTGTCGTCGCCGACGACGACGGGCCTGATCGTGATCCGGGCGCTGGCGCCCGAACCGAGCCTGATGGCGGTCGCGCGCACCGCGCTGACCGCCGCACAGTGCCGCCCGCAATAGCGGCGGCATCTCGAAATCGATCCGAACGTGGATGTTTGTCCGAGTAATCCCGGAGCGGCCGTCGATGGCGCACGCGCGGTGCGCCTGGAAATGCCTGCGAAAGCTTGAAAAACGGGAGGCTGCGGAGCGTCAGGCGCGGGAGGAGCGACGACGGCGGCGACGGCGCTGCGTGCTGGATGCTTCCATCGGCGAGTAGCCCGCCGGCGCTTCGACGTAGCGCTCGATCCGGATCACCGGAAGAATGATCACCGTTGCCGAAGGCGCCTTGCCGGCGGCCGCGCGTGGTGCGCGTGCCGTCCGTGCCACCGCCGGAAAATTGATGACCGTACCCATTTCTGTCCCCCGCACTTCCCGGCCGGACCCCCGATCCGACCACCTTGATAGTGACGCTAATTTAGCGGCTTGCAAGGTTAACGGCTTCATAACGTGAGCCACCTAAGCTATTTCAAAATGAATGTGTTGCTCTAAAGGCGCAATCTGATGACCCAGACGCCGTCCACAATGACCGATCTCGAGGGCCTGATCGATCTCGACCCCCGTGGCGGGGTCGATATGCGCCCTACCCTCCTGCGGGTCCTGACCGATCTCTATCTCCAGAAACCGGCCCACAGCCCGGACGACGAGCGCTACTACACCGAATTGGCGCTCCGCCTGATCGAAGCCACCGATACCGAGGCGCGCGCGGCGCTCGCCGCAAGGCTTGCGCGCTATCCGGCCGCGCCGCGCGACGTGATTCTGCGGCTGGCGGGCGACGTCATCGAGGTGGCCGAACCGATTCTGGCCCATTCGCGTGCTTTGACGTCCGGCGATCTTGCCGAGATCGGCGATGCCTGCGGTCCGGCGCATGCGACGGTGATCGCAGCGCGGACGGTCGATTCGACACAGGAGCCGCCCGAGACCGCGATCGCGCCGCGCAAGAGCGATCCCGAGGCGATCGAGCTCTCCGCGCTGTTCTACGCCGCCGATTCGATCGAACGCCGCCTGATCCTGATCAGCCTGGAATTCGCCGCCTGGATGCCGGCGGCGCCCGCCGCAGCGTTGGAGCGCAAGGATGTCTGGCGGCTGGAAGCCGCCACCCTGCAGCACAACCTCGATACCGTCGTGCGCGAGTTCGAGCGCGCGCTCGGAATTTCGCACCTGCAGGCCCGGCGCATCATCGAGGATGAACTGGGGGAGCCGATCGTCGTCGCCGCCAAGGCGCTGGCGCTGCCCTCCGATGTTCTGCAACGCATGCTGCTGTTCGTGAACCCGCACATCGGACAATCGATCGAGCGCGTCTACGAGCTTGCCGGGCTTTACAGCGAGATCACGGTCGACGCGGCGCACCGCATGATCGCACTCCTGCGCGATGCCGATCCGGCCGACTACCGGTCGCCGCGCTACGAATCGCCGGCCTGGCGCAATGCGGCGGAGAATGCCCGCCGCGCGCTGTCGGAGATCGCGCGCCGCCCCGCCGGCCTGCCGGCCGCCGGCTTGCGCAGACCGGCGGGCTAGTGGTCCTCTATTCCAACATTCGCATCCCATTTCGGCAGGCTCGTTTGCGAATGTTGGAATCAAAGGACGACTCGCAATTTTATGTTTTCTAGTGGAGTTTGGATTTGACATTCGCCTTGCGAGCCCGCGGCTAGATGGGTAGCGAATGTCAAATCCACTCCACTAGCCAGCCGCTGACAATCCCTTCGGTCATTCCGGAGCTGGTCGATGACGACGGGGGCACGCGATGTGCCACGATCGAACGCTCGGTGGCGTCAACATTTTCTCCGCGCCAACCCGTTGTGATCCGGTTGCTCGAATCGTAGCTTGCGGCCGAACGGGAGATGAGCGCGTGCGATTTCTGTTCGAGAATCATGCAGTCGACGTGGTTCGTCGCGAACTCAGCCGGGGCGCCGAGCCGGTGCCGCTGGAGCCCCAGGTCTTCGATCTCCTGGTCTATCTGCTGAAGAACCGCGGCCGCGTGACGAGCAAAGATGATCTGATCGCCGACATCTGGGGCGGGCGCATTGTCTCCGACTCGACGCTTCACAGCCGCATCAACGCTGTCCGCAAGGCGATCGGCGACAACGGCCGCGAACAACGACTCATTCGCACGATTGCCCGCAAGGGCATCCGCTTTGTCGGAGAAGTCACCGAGCCCGGCGCCCAACCACCGGACGTGACGATATCCCCGCCCCATGACGACCGGCCGACTTTCGCGGTGCTGCCGTTCAAGAACCTGAGCGACGATCCGGCCCAGGAATATTTTGCCGATGGGCTCTGCGAAGACCTGATTTCCGCACTTGGAAGCTGGTGCCGCTTTCCGGTCATTTGCCGTCACTCGTCGTTTATCTACAAGGGCCGGTCGGTCGATGCGATCGAGGCCGGTCGCGAGCTTGGCGCGCGCTATATGCTCGAAGGCAGCGTTCGCAAATCCGGCAATCACATGCGCATCACGGCGAGCCTGACCGACGCTACGACGGGCTTCCAGGTATGGGCAGACCGATACGACCGCGAAGTCGACGACGTCTTCGCCCTGCAGGACGAAATCACCGCCAGGATCGCGGCGGCAGTCGAGCCGCAACTGCATACTCAAGAGCAGCGCCGCGCGGCGGCAAACGCGAAGATCGATCCTGCTGCCTATGACCTGGTGCAACGCGGCAACTGGCACCACAACAAGTTCACAGCCGCCGACGCGGCGGAGGCCCAGCGCCTGTTTTCCGCGGCAATCGAGGCCGACCCGACCTTTGCGCGCGCTTATTCGAGCATGGCATCCACGAAATTCTGGGTCGCCCAGATGGGATGGGGAGGCGACCCGCATGTTGCGCTGCAAGCGGCGCTCGAGTTTGCCCACAAGGCAATCTCGCTCGACGACAGGGATGCCAGGGGACATTTCCACATGGCGCAGGCCTTGCTGTGGCTGCGCCGGCACAACGAAGCCATCGCGGAGGCGCGCCACGCCATCGCACTCAATCCGAGCTTGGTCGCAGGCCCATGCGGTTCTGGGTTACGCACTCGATTGCATCGGCGAGTTCGAGGAGGCGCTCAAGACCGTCACCGATTCATTGCGCCTGCGGCCATACGATCAGACCATCGTACGCTGCATTCCGGCGATCTCGATCGCCCACTACCAGCTTGGCGCGTACGACGCAGCTCAAGAGGTTGCCCAGCGCGTGGTCGGCATGAACAAGAATTACTGGATGGGCCATCAGATGCTGGCTGCGAGTTTGGGTCAGCTCGGCCGCAAGCAGGAAGCGGCCACGGCGCTTGCCGAAATCCGCCGGAGAGAACCGGAAGTCTCGCGCACCGCGTACAGCAGCCGGTTTCCGTTTCGAGACCCGATTCATGTCAAACGGATTGAAGACGGACTGATCAAGGCCGGCTGGCGGGATTAGCGGACTGATGGGGCAGACCGGCCGGGCGCACGATTGCTGTGTGGAGCGGCACGTATTGCTGCGTAGCCGCGATTGGTCGAAACGCCGACAGGCGACTTCGCATCGCGGCAAAGGGCGGCCTACTCGATCACCTCGTCGGCGCGGGCGAGGAGCATCGGCGGTACTGTAAGGCCCAGCGTCTTGGCCGCCTTCAGGTTGATCAACAGCTCGAATTTGGTCGGCTGTTGAATTGGCAGGTCGGCGGGCCTGGCCCCCTTGAGAATTCGGTCCACGTACTCCGCGCTGCGCCGGCAGCTGTCCAGGTAGTCCACCCCGTACGATACCAACCCGCCGACTTCCAAATACTGCCGCGAGCTGTTCACGGTGGGCCAGCGATTCCTGGTCGCTTCATCGATCAACGCCTTGCGGTGGTAGAGATACAGGCCCGTCTCCACGATGACCAGAGCGTCGGCCTGCCACTCCTTGAGCCTGCCGAATGCCGGCGAAAACTCCTGCGACGGAATTCGCCTCAACGACGAGTAGCTCTTTGCCCAGCGCCGCTGCCGCACTTCGGATATGGGGCAGCTGTGCCGCGCTGGCGGGCTCGCCCGGTTGCGCGAGCACGCCAAGACGTCGGGCGCTGACGTGTATCTCGAACAGTATCTCCAGCCGTTTCCCCCACATCTCGGACGACAACAGCGACAGGCCGGTCATATTCGCGCCCGGGACGGCGAGGCTGTTGGCGAAACCCGATTGCACCGGGTCCGAGACGATCGCAAACACGATGGGAATGGTTGCCGTGGCCTCGCGCGCCGCCTGCGCGACGGTCGAGCCCGGCACCCAGATCACGTCCACGTTCGCCGCAGCGAGCGCACGCGCATTGCGGTCCAGCTTTTCCACGTCCGCGTCGGAATAGCGCACGTCGAATTGCACGTTCTTGGCGTCATGGTACCCGCGCTCCGCCATTCCGGCTTTGAACGCACGCACAAAGCCGCCGAATTCCTTGTCATCGCCAAAGAGGAGTACTCCGATGCGCCGCATCCGCTCCACCGGCTGCGCGCCTGCAGCGAGCGGCCATGCTGCTGCGCCGCCGAGCAGCGTGAGGAACTCGCGACGTTTCGATTGACGAAAATGCATCCGATCCTCGCGGGTCAGGAGCGCATCGCAGAATAGCGGATTGCAGCGGAGCCGTCTGTGGGTCGCAGAGCTTCCTTGCAAACCGGCCGGTTGGCCGGTGAGGAGCCGGCGCGAGCTCCGGTTCGAGTTCACGCGCCGCCAATCAGCCGGCAAGCTGATCGAGAAAGTGGCGGCCGGCGCGATCCTCGACCTCGACGATCCAGACATCGGGATCGAAGCGCATTTCCTTCGCGAGCCGCTCCTCGATCTTGTCATCCGGCGCAGGCTGGCCGGTGACGCAGGCGCTGAACATCCGGTCGGCCGGCCGCGCATCGTCGAACGCACTCTGCGGCGCGGGACCGTAAAGCTCGGCCGTACCGTCGAGGCGGTTCAGCTTGACGAAGATCGCGCCGGCCTCCTCGGCGCCGCGCCGGCGCACCACCGCATAGGCGCCTTCGCCGTTGCAGCGTCGGATATAGGCCGAGACCCAGATCGCGGATTTCAGGCGCATGCCGGTCCAGTCTCTCGCGCGCGAGAATGAGTATGCGGGATGAGACTACAGGGCGCACCGTGACGCGCAAATCGGCGAATTGCGAAGGACGGTGATATCAATCCACCGAGCGGCCGGTCACGGCCGCAAGCTCGCGCACCACGCGGTCGGTGGCCTGGCCGGTGACCGGCAGTTTGCGTTCGCGCTCGAACCGTTCGATCGCCGCCTGCGTCTCGGGATCGATGATGCCAGTCGGCTTGATCTGCCCGTAGCCGAATTCGGCCAGCACCCGCTGCAGCGCGATCACCCGTCGCGACGGCGCGGGCCGGTCGGCCGCCACGTCGTTGCGGACCGGCACCGGCCGCGCGCGGCGGCGGCGCGGCGGTCGCGCCCTTCGCAATCCGGGCGGGGGCGTGCTGGATCGCCTGCAGAAGAGCCTCGGTCGGCTGCTGCGACGGCTTCAGGCCGGCCGCCTGCTCGAAGTCGCGGATCGCGCGGTCGGTCTTCGGGCCATAGAAGCCGTCGACCCCGCCGTCGAAGAAACCGCGCCGCACCAGTTCGCGCTGGATGTCGGTGATGATTGCGCCCGGCGTGCGAACCGCCGCCGGTGGCGTGACCGGTGCGGGCGGCGTCGCGGGCGCGTGGATCGGCACGGTGCGCACCGGAATGAGCGGCGCCGCGGTGACCGGCGTCACCGGCGCGGCTTCGACCGGCCGCGGCCGAGGGACGGTTGGGGTGGCGGGCGATGCCGTGCTCGCCACAGCGGTTGCGGGTTTCGTCGCCGCCTGCGCGCCCTTGAACATGGGCGCCGGATGCGGCCCGGCCTGCATCAGCAACACGTTGACCAGGATCGCGACGGTCGCGCAGCCACAGATTGCGACCGCGACGGCGTCGCGCCGGCTCCAACCCAGCTTTGCCAGCTTCGTGGCTGAGCGCGTTGCGAGCACTACGCACGTTTCTTCACCGGTTCTTGGCTGCGAGTGTCGGTCGCGCGGGCGACGGGAAGCTCGACCACGGTCGGGTCGTCGGCCGTCCGCGACGTCGAGGCAGCGCGGTCTCGACAATCGAGCGGCAGGTGGACAGTGACGCGCGTGCCCTCGCCCAGCCGGCTGCGGATATCGATCCGGCCGCCATGCAGCGCGACCAGCCCCTTGACGATGGAAAGGCCGAGCCCAGTGCCGTCGTGACGCCGGTCGTAGCTGGAGCGCGCCTGGAAGAACGGATCGCCGACCCGCAGCGAGGTCCTCGTCGCCGATGCCGACGCCGGTGTCCTCGACGGTGAGCGCGATGGTGTCGCCGTCGGCCTCGGCGCCGATCGCAACCTTGCCGCCGGCATGGCTGAACTTGATGGCGTTCGACAGGAGATTGAGGATGATCTGGTTGAGCGAGCGCTTGTCGGCGACGATGTCCGGCAGATTGGGCTCCCGCTGGACCGCGAGCTCGATGCCGGATGTACACGCCTTCAGCGCAAGGATTTCGCAGCAATCCGCGATCACCTGTTCGAGCGCGAAACGCTCCGGCCGGAGTTCGAGATTCCCGGTCTCGATCTTGGACATGTCGAGGATACCGTTGACCACAGACAGCAGGTGATGCCCCGAGCCGTTGATCAGGTGCGCGTATTCCTGCCGGCGCTCGGGTCCGATCCGCAGGACCTGCTCCTGCATCAGCATTTCGGAGAAGCCGATGATGGCGTTGAGCGGTGTGCGCAGTTCGTGGCTCATGGTCGCCAGGAACGCGCTCTTCTGCGCATTGGCCCGTTCGGCCTCGGTGCGCGCCTCTTCGAGCGCCTGCTCCTGCAGCTTGCGCCCGGTGACGTCGCGCATGACCGCCAGGACCTCGCGGTCCGCGCGGCGATTGATCCCGCTGGCCGTGCGCTCCAGTGGACGGCAGCGCATCTCGATCCAGATGAAAGTCGGCTGCTCGGCTGAGCCGCGTCGGACACGGAACTCCACCGAGCCGTCTTCGCCGCCGGCGGCCGCCTGCGACAGCGCGGTGAGATAGGCCGGCCGGTCCGCGACGTGGACGCGCTCGAACAGTCCGTCACCCATCAGATCCTGGACCTTGGTGGCAAACATCGGTTCCGCCGCCGGCGACACGAACAGCACCGTCCCGTTGCGGCCGAGGCGGGTGATCGCGTCGGTTATGACGAGGCCGGTCAGCGCCAGCGAGGACAGCATATGCGCGCTCCCCGACCGCCCGATGCGCGACAGGAAGTAGGCGTGCACGAGGCCGTCAACGTAGTTACGGATCGTCGTGACAAGACCCACGTCCCTGCGCGCGCCCTTGATTGGACGCCCCCCTTAATTGGTTGCCGGGATCGTGTCAGAGGCCACTTAAACGAACACTAAGGTGCGTGGCCCACGGGCAACAGGCGGTCTGCTTTCTCCCCCAATCGCCCGCACCGGCATCGCCCAATCCGACGGCATGGTGAATGACAGGTTGCCGCCGGGGGCTGGCCGCGGCTCGGAAGGTCCGCCCGCCGGGCCTCGCGAGCGCACCTGGCGCCGCCGTTACCGGCTCAGCCGCATGGACTTAGCGGCCGATGATTCAAGTTTTAGTCAAATGCCGGATGTTCCAATTTTACGAAAATTCGCATCGCATTTGCCTTGAAACTGGACAAAAGGCCCGGCGTCCGGCGAACCGCCGTTTCAAGCCTTGCTGCTAGGTTGCCCCCAAGCGGCGAAAAGGCCGCATGGGGACAGGGGCAGGGTCATGCGATTTCTCCTGCGATTGGGATTCTGGCTGACGGTCATTCTGGTGTGCCTGCCGAGCGGTGGCTCGCAGTCACCATCGAAGGTCAACATCAGCCCTGGCGAGGCGATCTCGGCCGCGACCGCCGCGATGTCGGACGTCAAGCAGTTCTGTGGCCGGCAGAGCGACGCCTGTGTGGTCGGCTCGCAGGTCGCGACCGCGATCGGACAGCGCGCGCAGGCCGGCGCCAAATTTCTCTACGAGTTCCTCAACGAGCACGTCGGGGCAGGCGAGACCGGCACCACGGCCGAGCCAGCTGGCAAGGCCGTCCCGGTGCCGGCGCCGCGGCCGTCGCAGAGCACGCTGGTGGCGCCCGATCACCTCCCGACCTGGCGCGGCCCGCACAAGGAAGCCGCGGCCGGCCGATCCGACCGCCGCTGACCCGCAGGACGCGCGCAGTTCAAACGCGCAATCCGGGCCTCGCCCTGCTGTATCTCGCACCCTATATCGGGTATGCCGGGATTACCCAGGGCGAGACGTGCGCGTGACCGCGAATATCGACGATATCATCGACAACTTCTCCCTGCTCGACGAGTGGGACGACCGCTATCGCTACGTGATCGAGCTTGGCCGGGAACTTGCCCCGCTGCCCGAACGCGACCACAGCGACACCAACAAGGTGCAGGGCTGCGCCAGCCAGGTGTGGCTCGCCACCACCGTCAAGCCCGATGGCGCCGGCGGCCCGCTGTTGCACTTTGTCGGCGACAGCGATGCCCATATCGTGCGCGGACTGATCGCGATCCTGTTCGCGTTCTACTCCGGCAAGAGCGCACGCGACATCCTCGCCGGCGATGCCATCGCGCTGTTCGAGCGTCTCGGCCTGCGCGAGCATCTGACGCCGCAGCGCTCCAACGGCTTCCGCTCCATGGTCGAGCGCATCAAGTCGGACGCCCGCGGCGCACTCGCGGCGGTCTCGTGATTTCAGCGACGCGGCGCAACGCCGCTGCCGGGATATAAAGCGCGCCGGGATTTTCGAGCTTGCACCATCGGCTCGAGACGGGCTTTCAAGGCATCCAGAATATCCAGCTTCTCCGCAAAGCGGAGCGCCGCTCGCTGCCGGCGGCCAGATGCTTTCCGGGCGAAAATGTCCGAAGTATCCGGATATTTCGACTCTCGCTTCATACGTCTGAATTAGGCCCCTTGAGCGGATTTGCAATCCCTGCCTTGGCGCAAAAGCTTAGCCACTCGCGCATGAGATGATGACGATCAAGGACATCGCCAAGGGCTACGAGGTCCACTGCTTGCTCTTCCAAGAATGATTGAACACGCGCCAGATCCTTAAGCCTTCCGAGTTTTACTGCGATCGCGACGACGTGTTCGGCTCTCAAGCATCGAGCCTTCAGCGGCGGGTCGCCTGTCAGCTCGATGTCAACATCGATAGCCTTCTCCAGGGCTTCTTCGTCCAACGCTGACGCCACGGGCAAGAATTGTACCGGCCACCCTTCAATCATAAAGCCTAGGTCAGTGCGTTCGGAATAGCCCATCCGGATCAGTGCATCTTCGATTGGACTGAACATGATCAGCCCCGAGGGACGTCGCTCGAAATGCCCAACCGCGACAAGAATATCCAGGTCTTCCGTGAGCGTCGGCTGAATGTAATTTAGTGCCGCCACAGCGCCAGCAATCGAATACTTCTCAATGGCACCTTCCTTGGCAAGTCGGGTCACCACTTCAATCGTACCGCGCAGCGACATCCGTTACCGCCCTATCCAGGCTGTGCTGATTGCCTTCGGCTGACGCCCCGCGGCGCCGCTAATCACCCACCACGAATCCAACGCCTTCTGCAAGCCAGGTCCGCACCGGCGCTCGCGCCGCGCCACGCGCTTCGGCGCCGTAGCCGTAATGGCGCGCCAGCCGGTCGAGCCCGAGCTGCAGCACGACCTTGGCGGAACTGCGCGGCCAGCCGCGCTCGCGCTCGACGTCGTCGAGCCCCTTGAGAAAGCAGCAGACGTCGATGAGCAGGCCGGTGAATTCCGGCCCGGCCTGGCCGAGCGCCTGCCGCACCTCTTGACGGGCGACCACCACCGCCTCGGTCAGGGAGACGGCAAGCCCGCCGTGCTGGCCCTCCCCTGCCGCCCCGGCGGTCCAGTTGGCGGTGATGTGGGGCATCAGCTGGGCACGGGTGAAGTCGGTGCGCAGCCGCTCGCCGGCCTGAAACTGCTCCGGCTCGATGAGCGGGCGGCCGTCGCGTCCCTTGCGGCGCGCGAGCCAGGCGAGCGGACTTTCAGCCATGTCGACGGTGAGCCGCGCGCGGCCGGCCGGCGTTTCGGTATCGGCGGACGCGAGCCGCAGATGCTGGCCGCGGAACGGATCGATTTCGCCCGCGCTGCGGGTGAGTACGTCGCGCGCCAGATGCGCGCGTCCGGCTTCGGTGATCTCGACACCGCCGTCGCCGCGCCGGCGTACGAGATCGGCCGCGATCAGGCGCTCAGCATCGGCCGGCGACAGACGCCGGCCGCTGTCCGGACCGGCCGCCGCCTGCCGCGCCAGCAAAGCGAGAAGCGCCGCCGCCGACTTGCCGATGCTCCGCCGCGCCCGCTTGTTCATGCCCAGCCCCTCGCCGCGTTCTTAGGTGGACATTCCTATAGGAATTTCATCCTTGGAGTCAAGCGGCCGATTTGGAGTTGGCGGCTGCGACGGCCGTGCGCAAAAAAATCAGCGCCGGACAGGCCGGCGCTGATCGCGAATTGCGGTGTTCAGTCTTGCTGCGCTACTTGCGGCGGCGGCGTTGCTGGCCGAGCCCCATCTGCTTGGCGAGATGCGAGCGCGCCGCCGCGTAGTTCGGCGCCACCATCGGATAGTCCGGCGGCAGCGCCCATTTCTCGCGATACTGCTCGGGCGTCATGCCGTACTGCGTGCGCAGGTGACGCTTCAGCGACTTGAATTTCTTGCCGTCCTCGAGGCACACGATGTGGTCGGGCGTGATCGACTTCTTCACCGAGATGGCGGGCTTCGGCGGCTCGAACGAATTCTCCCCCTGCCCGGTCGAGACGCGGCTCAGCGCCAAGTGCACCTGACCGATGAGCGCGGGCAAATCCACCGAGGGAACGGTGTTGTTGCTGACGTAAGCCGAGACGATCTCCGCCGTCAGCTTGATGAAGTTGGCGCTTGAGTCATTCATGGAAAAAGTGCTCACGGACACGGAACAAAATGCAATTTTCGTGACTGCGTTGCTGGTATTGCTTATTCGTAGTCTTGGATGAAAGCAAGTTAAAGTTATTTACTTTAAGTACACATGGCTAATTGCTAGGCGATGCTCACCCACGCAAAGTCAAACCGCCTCCCGCTGAGCGTTTTCGACCCGCCGCAGGCTCACCGGACGCTCACGGCCGGGTCCAGCACATGAGTTGCGCACGGCCGCGACCGCCCTAGATGTGGCCTGCCGCTTCATCCGCTTCGAGAGGGCCGCCCGATGAAAGCCGATCCTGCCGCAAGAGTCGTCAAATCCGACGCCGAGTGGAAGCAGCAACTGACGCCCGAACAGTACTACGTGACCCGGCAGCACGGCACCGAGCGCGCGTTCTCCAACCCGCTCAACAACGAGAAGCGCCAGGGGATGTTCAAGTGCGTCTGCTGCGGCGCCGAACTGTTTTCCTCCGACACCAAGTTCGATTCCGGCACCGGCTGGCCGAGCTTCTTCGCGCCGCTCGGCCAAGACGCAGTCAGCGAGCACGACGACCGCGCCTTCTTCATGCGCCGCACCGAGGTCCGGTGCGCGGCCTGCGAGGCGCATCTCGGCCACGTCTTTCCCGACGGGCCGAGGCCGACTGGGCTGCGGTATTGCATGAACGGCTGCGCGCTTACCTTCGAGCCGGGCGCCGCCAAGCCGGTCTGAGTTGGACGCTCAGGCGGGCTTGCTACGGGTGCTTTTCGATATGCGCCCGCAGGTCGGCGATCGAGCCGAACCGCACCGTGCCGTCCGGCAGCTTCGCCTCGATCGAGCCGTCGGTGTAGAGCGTATAGGCCATGCCATCGACCACGCCCGATTTCAGCACGGTGCTCGCAGGCTCCGCTGCCGACGCTCCAAGATCACGCGGGCGCGGCTCGGGGGCTGGTGCAGTTTGCGCGGCTTGCGGCGCGGGCGCAGGCGCCGCGGCGACCGGCGGCGGTGACGGGGCGCGTCCCGCCTCGGCATAGCGCGGCTGAACGGCAGCGTCCGGACCGCCGCGGCCGGACTGGCCCGGCGTCCAGCCCGGATCGACCGGCTCCGCGCGCGAAGGTCCCGCCTGACGCGATCGGAACAGGAAGTCGAGCCGCGAAGCTTTGGCAGCCTCGGCGGGCGCGGCGCCCAGCCGGTCCTCCGACGACAATCTTGGTTCAAGCGTAGGCTCGGCAGCTTGACGCCGTGCCTGCACCTGGACGTGCCCGCCGTTGGGCGATAGCGGCACCTCCTCGCCTTCCGGCACCGTCGCGGGGTCCGGACGCGGGCGCTCGGTCCGCCCGAGGCTCGAACGCAGCCGCTCGATCGCTGCCGCCGAAACGTCGGAAGCAGGCGCCGGTTCGGGATGGCGCAGGTCGTGAGCAGCCGGCGCTTCTGTCCGCTGGCGTGCGGGCTGCGGCGGCGCAGGACGTTGGGTCGCAGTCACCGGCGCTTGAGGCGCAGGAGCAGGCGCCGGCGCAGGTTGCGGGTGCACGGCGGGCGCCGGCATCGGGCCGAGGCTCGGAGCGGGCGGCAAGGCCGCAGGCGCCGGCGCGGTCGGCATCGCGACGGTCGGCGCAGGAGCTTGAACGGAGAGCGCCTGGGCGGGGAGTGCGGGAGCGGCGGTCGCCGCCGGCGGCTCGCGTTCCACCCGGCGGGCCATCGGACGCGCTCGCAAGAGGTCGCCGACGCGGCGAAGCTCGGACACCGCGGCCGCCAGCCCGATCAGGATGAGACCGCTGCAGAACGCGATCGTGCCCACCGTGACGAGCGTCGCGCCGAGGCCTAACTCAATGATCGGAATAGCGAATCCCAGGGCGGCGAGACCCAGGCCGGTCACCACGATGCCAATAACCAACACGATGACAGACATTACGCCCACGCCGCTGTTGGCCCACCCCCAACCCGGCAGCCCTGGCCATTTGGCTGCTACGGTTAATGCAGAATTGTGAACCCCTTCGATATCAATCGCAAGAATTTATGTGGCAATGCCCAGTCGAACGCGCCGGTCAGCTAGCAACCGGCGCTTCCTCGAAAAGTTCCACCGGCCGCGCGGCCGGGCGATGCCAGCAGCGGCGCGGGCCGGCGTTGTCCGCCGCCCGCCCCCGACAAATCGCGGCGCGTCGAGGCGGGGCGAGCGAACGCCGCCCCGGCCCGGAAACCGGACTGCGGTCAGAGCCCGCCGTTCTGCTGCGCCACCATGCAGTAGAGCATGGGGATCGATAGCATGGTGTTGATGCGCGACGTCATGCCGGCAAGCCGCCCAGCCGCCGCCTTCTCGTCCGCCGAGGCGTTGACGATGCCCAACACCTTCTTCTGGTTCGGCCAGATGATGAACCAGACATTGAACGCCATGATCAGCGCGAGCCACATGCCGATGCCGATGGTCGCGACCGGCTTCTGCAGCATGAGCGCCTGCACCAGGTAGCCCTTGTGGAAAGCCAGCATCAGGCCAAGCAGGACGGTCGCGAGCGCCGAGTAGCGGAACCAGAACAGCACATTCGGCGCGATATACTTGGTGATCGCGGCGCGGTGCTCGGCCGGCTCGATCTTCGGTACGGTCGGCGTCTGGACGAAGTTGAGGTACCAGAGCAATCCGACCCACATCACGCCGGTCATGATGTGCAGCCAGCGCCAGAAGAACGCCCACCACGGCGGGGTATCCAGCCTGATCCACTGACCGCTGATCAGCCCCGCCAGGATGATCAACAGGACGACCAGCCCGAAGCCGGCCGCGAGCGTCTTGTGCAGCGATTGAAAAAAGGTCGTCATGGCATTCCCCCGCAAATTGTAAATTGTAGTGTCAAGTTTCTTGTTTATGACCGCACGATATCACGGCAGGCGGCGGCCGGCATCAGGGCTGTTGGCCGACCCGGCCCCGGGGCGACGATCCCTGCGCCGCCGGCGGAACCACTGGACACGGCCGCGAGTTTGCACTTACTGGGGCTATCGAGGAGGACTCAATCGATGACATTCAAGCTGCCAGAACTGCCTTATGCCTACGACGCGCTCGCGCCCTACATGTCGCGCGAGACGCTCGAATATCATCACGACAAGCATCACCTCGCCTACGTCAACAACGGCAACAACCTGCTCAAGGGCACCGAGTGGGAGGACAAGTCGCTCGAGGAGATCGTCAAGGGCTCGTTCGGCAAGAATGCCGGCCTCTTCAACAATGCCGGCCAGCACTACAATCACCTGCATTTCTGGCAGTGGATGAAGCCGAACGGCGGCGGCGACAAGCTGCCCGGCAACCTGGAGAAGAAGATCATCGCCGACCTCGGCTCGGTCGCCAAGATGAAGGAAGACTTCATCGCAGGCCGGCGTCGACGCAGTTCGGCTCGGGCTGGTGCTGGCTCGCGGTGCAAGGACGGCAAGATCGTCGTCACCAAGACGCCGAACGGCGAGAACCCGCTGGTGCACGGCGGCAAGCCGATCCTCGGCTGCGACGTCTGGGAGCACTCCTACTACATCGACTACCGCAACCGGCGGCCCGATTACCTCAAGGCTTTCGTCGACCATCTGGTGAACTGGGAGTACGTCGCCAAGATGTACGACGCAGCCGCCAAGTAGCCGCGCACGCGGCGGACCAATCGATGCGCGTGACGATGCGGGGCATTCTGCCCCGCATTTGTTTGGCGCGTGCATCGGCGGCATAGTCCGGCATGCCTTCGGATCAGCAGACGGCGGCCCGCGCCTGCGACCTGATTGCGCTCGCCGTGCTCGGCGCGGTGACGCTGATCGCGCTTCTGACCTTCCGCGACTACGGCCTGAGCTGGGACGATTACGCGCACGCCGAATACGGCGAGCTGCTGCTCTCGTTCTACACGTCGGGATTCGCGGACCAGCGCGCGCTGTCGTTCGTCAACCTCTACTATTACGGCGGCGGCTTCGACCTCCTGGCCGCGGCGCTCGCCAAGGTCCTGCCGTTCCGCGTCTTCGAGACGCGCCGGCTGCTGGGCGCGGCGGTGGGCATCCTCGGACTGTTCGCGACCTGGCGGATCGGACGGCGCATCGGCGGCCCGCTCGCCGGCCTCCTGGCGCTCGTCCTGCTCGGCAGCCTGCCCGCCGTACTACGGGCACATGTTCATGAACCCGAAGGATTCGCCGTTCGCGGTCGCGATGGCGATCCTGCTGCTCGGGCTGGTGCGCGCGTTCGAAGCAGTATCCGCGGCCGTCGGCCGGCACCGGTGCGCTCGCCGGGCGTCGGTTTCGGCCTGTCGTTCGGCTCGCGCATCATGGGCGCGTTCGGCGCGATCGCCGCGCTCGCGGCCTTCGCGCTGATCGTCGCGGTCGAAGCGCGCCGCACGGCATCCGGCCGGCCGCCGCGCGGGCTGGACGGTTCGTCGCTGGCGCTGATGCCCCGCGTTGCTGCTCGCCTATGTGGTGATGGCGCTGGTGTGGCCATGGGCGAGTGATCGACCCGCTCAATCCATTCCGCGCGCTCCGAATACTTCTCGCATTTCTTCGAGAAGCCCTGGCAGGAGATGTTCGCCGGCCGGCTGATCTCGGTCCCCGACATGCCGCGCAGCTACGTGCCGACGCTGTTCGCGCTGAAGCTGCCGGTGGTGTTCTGGCTGACGGCCCTGGCCGGAACCGTCGGTGCAATTGTCGCCGCGTGCCGGCGCGACGTACCGCCACCGCAACGCGCCGATCTATCTCCTTGTCGCGCTCGCCGCGACTGCTGCCGGTCGCAGTGACGATCGCGATGCGGCCGGCGATGTACAACGGCATTCGCCACTTCATGTTCGTGCTGCCGCCGCTGGCGGTGCTGGGCGGCCTCGCCGCGGCCTATCTGCTCGACGCCCTCGGCCGCATCCGGGTGCTGCAGGCGAGCGCCGCCGCACTGCTTCGCGGTCGGCATCGCGCTGCCGGTTGTCGCGATGGTGCGCATCCATCCGTATGAATACAGCTACTTCAACCACCTTGCCGGCGGCGTCGCCGGCGCGCAGCACCGCTACATGCTCGACTACTGGGGACTTGCCCTCAAGCAGGCCTCGCAAGGGCTGCTGGCGAGGCTCAAGGGCGAAGCGAAGCCCGCGGGCCGCCGCTGGAAGATCGCGGTCTGCGGGCCACACCGCTCCCCACAGGTCGAGCTCGGACCCGATTTCGAGACCACCTGGGATCCGCATGGCGCCGACTTCGCTATGATGCTCGGCGTGTTCTACTGCGCCAAACTCGATGCACCGGTGCTGTTCGAGGTCAGGCGCGCGGGCGTTCTCTACGCGCGCGTGTATGACATTCGGGGACGCTCGATCGACACGCTGCTGAACCCACCGGAGCTCGAGCCGCCCTACAGACTTTGACTAGGGCGTGTACTCATAAATCCTGATGTCCGCTCAGCCCCCAATAACGGACATGGAAGCGGACATCGATTTTGGTAGAGAAGTGCCAGAAGGCGACATCGCGGCGCTTCATTCGATCACTTCGTCGGCGAGCGCCAGCGCAGTGTTCGGCACCGTAAGTCCCATCGCCTTCGCGGTCCGCAGATTGAGTGTGAACTTGAAGCGCGTGGGGTGCTCGAACGGCAAGTCCGCCGGTTTCGCCCCCTTGAGGATCCGGTCGGCGAGCGCGGCCGCGCGATCGAAACATTCCGGGAGGTCTGCTCCATAGGACATCAGCCCGCCATCGCGCACGAACGCGTCAGCCTCGTAGATCGCCGGCAGCTTGTGCGCGGCGGCGAACTCAAAGACGCGTCTGCGGTTGAGGATGGTGAGCGCGTCGGCGACCATAAGGATCGCATCCGGCATCTCGCGCCTCATCGCCGCGAAGGCCTCCTCGAAGTCGTCGGGCTCGCGCACGCCGAGCGCCTGGACGCTCACCCCGAGCGCCTGGGCGACCTTCGCTGACGCCTCGTAACGCAACGTCATGCCGAGGTCGTTCCGGTTCCACAGCATTGCGATTCGGCGGATGCCGGGCGCGATGTCCTTGAGAAGCTGCAGACGTTTGGTCGTGAGGTCACTGGCGTTGTCCGAGATGCCGGTCACGGTCCCGCCTGGCCGAGCCATGCTCGCGATCAGTCCGGTTGCGACCGGATCGCCGGCGGCGTGGGTGACGACCGTTGGAATGCCTGTCAGCTTCGCCAGCGCCGCCGGCGGGTAGCCGGTCGCGATGATGACGTCGACCTTTGCGTTCACAAACTCCTGGAGCAGCGCCGGTAAGCGGTCCACGCGTCCATCGGCGCCGCGGGCGTCGAATTCGAGATTCTTGCCGATCACGTAGCCGCGCTGCTCAAAGCCTTTAATCAGGATGCCGCCCAGTGGACTCTTGGGCGTAAAGGCCGCCGTCGGGGTAATCGATCCGACGCGATAGACCCTGCCTTGCGCCGATGCGGCGAAGGGGAGTGCGGCCGCGCCGCCCATGAGTGTGAGAACGTGACGTCGGTTCACCCTGATCTTCATTCGATCACCTCGTCAGCGCGGGCGAGTAGCGGCGATGGTACTGTGAGGCCAAGCGCCTTGGCCGTCTTGAGGTTGATCGCCAACTCGTACCGCGCATCACCCTACGCTGTCCGAGACCCGATGCCCATGCCGCTTTGGGTCTTGGTCGCGTGAAAACGCTTCAGCGCGAGGTCAGATTGCGGCGAGTGGACCCGTCCCCGCTGATTTGGCGCCAAAGCAGCATGTTTTCCGGTTCCGGCGCCGGAATCCGGCGCACTGGCTTCCCTGAGACACTGTGAGCGATTGATCAGGTCGGCGGCACGCGAAAGAACGCGCTCGGCCCTCATGCCCGAATTGCCGCGATCAGTGCACCGACGCCCATGATGTTCATCACGCGCGTCAGATTGTAGGCGAGCACGGAGAGCGCCATCTCGGTGGCGACCTTCGGCATCCGCTTCATCAGGAAGTGCGTCGCGCCCATGCGCATCTTTAATGTGCCGAACGGATGCTCGACCGTCTCGCGGCGCTGACGCATCGCCTGCGGGTTCTCATCAAGGCGCTTCTGCGCGGCCTCCATAACGTGCTCGTGCTCCCAGCGCGAGATGACGCGGTACTTGGCCTTCGTGCAGCGTGCTTTGAGTTGGCAGCTTCCACAAGCTTTCGTTGTGTAACGCCGAATGGTGCGTTCTCCATCCACTGTTGTGAGCCAATACGCCAACAACTGGCCAGCGGGGCAGCGATAGACATCCTGCTCGGCCAAGTAAGCGAAGTCCTGCTTGCCGAACTGCCCCTTCGCCTCCATGCCCGTTGTATCGGCTTCGGCAGCGTCACGGCGATGCCGGCGTCATCGCACGCCTTGATCTCCTCGCCGCTGTAGTAGCCGCGATCGGCGACCGCTTCGAGCTTGTCGACGCCGAGAACGGCCTTGGCCTGCGTCGCCATGTTGGCAAGTTGTGCCCGATCTGAGCCGCTATTCGTCACCTCGTGCGCGATGATGAGGTGCTGCTCGGTGTCCACCGCGACTTGCACGTTGTAGCCGACGACGCCCGAGCCGCGCCCGCTCGTCGCCATCGACCGGCAGTCGGGATCGGTGAGCGAGATCTGCTGGTCGGGCGAGGCCAGCATCGCCTTCTCGTAGGCTTCCAGCTTCTGCATCTCGCTCGCGAGCTTCTCGAGCTTTTCCTTCAGATGCGCCGTCTTCGCGGCGAGCGTCTCCGACGGCTCCTGCAGATCGGCGGTGTCGAGCTGGGCCAGATAGCGCGCAACGCTCTCCTCCAATTGCTGGCGCCGCCGCTCGACCTTGCCCTTGGTGAAGTTCTTGTCGCGCGTGTTGACGGCCTTGAACTTCGAGCCGTCGATCGCCACGCTCGCTTTCGTCAGCAGGCCCATCTGCCGGCACAGATCGACAAAGCGCGCGCATACCTTCTTGATCGCCGGGCCGTTGTCCTTGCGGAAATCGGCAATCGTCTTGTCATCGGGCGTGAGCCGCTGGAGGAGCCAGATCACCTCCAGATTGCGTCGCGCCTCGCGCTCCAGACGGCGGCTCGACTGGATGCGATTGAGGTAGCCGTAGATGTAGAGCTTCAGCAGCGGCGAGGGATGATAGCCGGGTCGGCCGGTCGCCGCCGGCTCGACGGCCTTGAAGCCCAGATCGGACAGGTCAAGCGCGTCGACAAATGCATCGACCACGCGAACCGGATTGCTCTCGTCGACCCAGTCATCGAGGCATTCCGGCAACAGCGTTGATTGAGACCGATCCTCACCTTCAATGAACCGCTTCATCAATCGCCCCGCAAATCGCAAGGCGATTCATAGCCAACTCGACGTTTTCACGCAGCCAGGGTCAAAAGGCGACATGTGCACTGCAAGAAGGATTGTCCGCTCTGCCCCCGATAACGGACATCGTTTTTATGAGTACACGTCCTAGCTCATGCATCCCGGCGCGGCCGCGCCCGCGATCCAGGCCACCGCGCAATCTTCGCCGGGCGCGTTGACCTCGTACGCGCCGCCGCCCTACGATTGCGCCAACAACATAAGCGAGGGAGGATATGATGCGGATTTGGTCGGCGATCTTGCTTGCATTGACCGTACTGCCGGTGATGCCCATGAATACTGCCCAGGCCCAGGACGGCCCCGTTTACGCCGTCAGCTATATCGACGGCGCCCCCGCTCACCGCGCCGCGGTGGCGAAAGCGCTGCAGCAGCTTGCCGCCGCCAGCCGCAAGGACGGCGGCAACGAGCGCCTCGAAGTCCTGCAACGCATCGCGCCGCCGAATCAGTTCGTGCTGGTGTCGATCTGGAAGGACAAGAAGTCGTACGACGCGCACACCGGCGCCGCGCACGTCAAGGATTTCCGCGAGAAGATGAAGCCGCAGCTCATCAGCCTGGTCGACGACCGGGTGCATTCCGGCTTCGAGATCGCCTCCGGTCCCGCCGGCAAGGTGCCGGCCGGCGCGATCTTCGTGGTGACCCATGTCGACGTGCCGCCGCCGCGCAAGGACGAGTGCGAGGCCGCGCTCAAGGCGCTCGCCGCCGACAGCCGCAAGGAAGCGGGCGTCGTGCGCTTCGAGGTGTTCCAGCAGTCGAACCGGCCGAACCACTTCACCGTGGTGGAAGTCTGGAAGAACCAGAAGGCCTACGACGATCACCTCGTCTCGACGCACAACAAGAAGTTCCGCGACACGCTCACCCCGATGACCGGCGCACTCTACGACGAGCGGCTCTACAAGGCGCTCTAGACCGGCGCGCGGATCCGTGGCGGCGGCTGAACACACGCCGCCGCCGAATCCACTCCACTAGCCGGCCCTTCCAAACCGTTTTGTCAGGATCGGGACGGTGCCGGCGATCAAGGTCAGGAGCCCGCACAGCACCGCGATCATCACCATCGGTCGCGCTGTGCCGTCGGCAAACACGCCGTACAGTTGGGAAAACACCGCCGCACAGAAATTCTGCATGAACACGCCGATGCCGGCCGCCGTGCCGGCGTAACGCGGAATTTCGGCCATCGCACCCACCTGGGCGTAGGGCATCGAGATGCCCTGCGCCATGGTGATGAAAAAGCCGGGAATGAAGAGTGTGGCCGACACCACCATCCCATTGAGCACGACCACCGCCTGGACGACGACGGTCGCCAGCGCCAGAATCGATCCGGCCAGCACCATCGCTTCGATCGAAGCCCGGCTGCCGATGCGCGTCGAGATGAAATTTCCGACGAAGAAGCCGACCGGAAACAACAAGAAATAGAGTCCGAACTCGGTCGCGGGGCGATGGAGCAGTTCGGTCATCAACGACGCCGAAGCGCTGGCCATGACCATGAATGCGCCGGTGTTGAAGCCGGAATTGAGCACGAAGGCGTTAAAGCGCAGACGGCGGAACAGGGCGGCGAAGGCCGCAATCATACTCTCGTCGCCCTTGTCGCGCTTCTCAGGCGGATGCGTCTCGACGGTCACGAAATAGGCGGTGAGCGTAATCGCCGCGCCGGCCGCGAGCGCGAAACCGAACACACTGCGCCAGCCAAAAATATCGGTCAGAAGTCCGCCAATGAATGGCGACACCATCGGTCCCAATGTCCCGAACATGGTCAGATAGGCGATCGCCTTGACGAGTTGATCGGCCCGATAAGCGTCCCGCGCAATCGCGCGAACCAGTGTCAGCGCGCAACCGGCGCCGATCGCCTGAACCAGCCGTCCCAGCAGGAGGACGTTGGCCGTCTCCGCCATGGCCGAGATCACGCTGCCGACCAGGAACAAGGACAGTCCCGACAGCAGCATGGGACGACGGCCGTAGCGATCCGACAGAGCGCCGTAGAACAGCGTGGCGAAGGCCATGCCGAACAGCGCGATACTGAACGTGAACTGGGCATGGGCGTCGGACAGCCCGAGTGCGACCTTCACGGCCGGAATGACAGGAAAGAACAGATGGACGGCCAGCGGCGTGATTAGCGCAATCAGGCCAAGTGCAACGGCAAATGCGCGGCTCGGCGTCGGGGGACCAATTCTGCCGAGGACATTCGCGCAGCCAGTTTCCTTTGTGAGGCCACTCGAGGCGGGAAAACAACGTAGGCGCTTTTTGCACCGGACGGAAGGTTCGAGAACACGTGGTGCGTAGCGCGCGCCGGGCGAACGGCTTGTACAAATGCCGTTCGCCCCTCACCCGCCCTCGCATGGCTGGCTGCAATGCTCAAACCATGGTCTCGAGCCGGACGTAGCTCGCTTCCATCCCGTGCTCCATGCCGCTCGCCAGCATGGCCGCCCGCGTTTGGGCATCGGGCAATGTCATTTTCATCGTCATCAGCGTCCCGCTCCCGTCCGGCTCGAACCTTGTTTCGACGTGATTGTCGGGACATCGGATCGGGAAGATGCATGCGCTCCACGTGAACGATCCGGCTGAACGGCACCAATTCCACAAATTCACCGGTCAGATAGAATCCACCACCCTTGCCGTCTGCCCACTCGTAGCGGATCTTCCCGCCCGGTCGCGCCTCGCAGACGCAGACGGGCATCGTCCAGCCGTCCGGACCAAGCAACCATTTCTGAATCAACCTCGGCTCGGTGTGAGCGCGGTAGACCGCCTCGGGCGGCGCCGCGAAGCGGCGGGTGACGACGACATGTTTGTCGCCTTCGGTCACGAGTGTCAGCTTGCTCATCGTCTTCCCTTTCGCTTTTTCGATTGCATTCCGGCCAACACGTCGTCGAGCCGATCGTAGTTCTTGGCGAGAGCCTGACGCAGCTTGTCGAGCCATTGATCGATCTCGCTGATCGCCGACGGCGCCAACCGGCACGGCCGCTTGGTGCCCTCGATTCTGCGCACGATCAGTCCGGCTTCCTCCAGCACCTTCAAATGGCGAGAGACACCTGGCTGAGTCATGTCGAAGGGTTCGGCAATCTCCATCACCGTGGCCTCGCCCAGGGCGAGACGGGCAAGGATCGCCCGACGGGTCGGGTCGGCGAGTGCAGAGAAGGCGGCATCGAGGTTCGGCATATGTTGTCTCTCGTTATATAACAATATACTTATATAACGACTCGCTTATTGTCAACTCCATCCATCGGGCTCGACTTGACAGGTGACTATATGGTCACCTATCATGCGCGAGTGATGGACGATGGACCAAGTCTTCAAGGCGCTTGCTGACCCGACGCGTCGCTTCCTCCTGGACCTGCTCTTTCAGCGCGACGGCCGGACGCTGAAGGATCTGGAGTCCGAGCTGGCGATGACGCGCTTCGGCGTCATGAAGCATCTCAAGGTTCTGGAAGATGCCGGCCTCGTCGTCACCCGCCGGTCAGGGCGGGAGAAACTGCATTTTCTGAATGCGGTTCCCATCCGGATGATCCACGACCGGTGGATCGACAAATACAGGGAACACGAGGTCTCCGCGCTGCTGGCGCTCAAGGCCGAGCTAGAGGACAAGGACAGATGACCATGACGGACAAAGCAGCGACCATTCTGGTCTACAGAATCGTCATCAAGGCGAGCGCCCAGGCGATCTGGGATGCGATCACCAAGCCCGAATGGACCGAGCGCTACGCCTATGGCGGCCGCGTCCAATACGAGCTGAAGGGCGGCGGACACTATCACCACGAGGCCAGTCCCGAGATGAAATCGTTCGGGTTGCCCGACAAAGTCATCCTCGGCGAGGTGCTCGAGAGCGATCCGCCGCGCAAGCTGGTGCAGACATGGCACCCGCAGTTCACGCCGGAAATGATTGCGGAGCCGCCTTCACGCCTCACCTACGAAATCGTGGAGGGGAAAGGCGTGTGTACGGTCACCATCACTCATGATGTCACGGGCGCCCCGATGGTCGCCGGCATGGTGCCGGGCGGCGGCGATCCGGCCAAGGGCGGCGGCGGCTGGCCGTGGGTCCTCAGCGATCTCAAGTCGCTGCTGGAAACCGGCGCGCGCATGCCGACCTAGCCCAATCACCAAGGCGGTGGAGACCTGCGCAAGCAGAGGTCCCACCGCGGCTCGTCGGTGCAATCCGCCGGGCGAGTTACGTAATTAAGCAGGAACGTAGGTCAGTCTGATCGCGTCCTCGCCAATTCGATCGCTGGCCACAAGGCGGAGCGGCGGCCGGCGGCTGGCGAAGAATGGTTTGCCGCGACCAAGCACCACGGGATGGAAGTAGAGTCGATACTCATCAATGAGACCAAGGGCGGTCAGACTGCCTGCCAGGTCTGGTCCGCCAACATCAATCTCTCCAGCGAGATCAACCTTCAGCCTACGTATCACCGCCTCGACGTCATCCGCGACAAGCGTGGCGTTGGGGCCAACTGACTTCAACGAGCGCGATACGACCCACTTCGGTTGGCTCCGCCACGCCGCCGCGAAGTCGTGCTCCTCCGCGCCCCACTCGGGACGGTCTTCGTCCCAATAGCGCATGACCTCGTACAGGCGACGGCCGTAAACACTGCCCGTCAGGCCGCGAACTTGCTCGATGAAGTGACGAAAGAGTGCGGGACCTGGCACAAATGCCGGGTGGTCGTGGTCGACATAGCCGTCCAGGGACTGGTTCATTCCAAAGACGAGCTTGGCCATGCTGCAAAATCTCCATCCCAGGTTCTTCAGAATACCTTGAGCCGCTGTGATGCAGCGCGTAGGGCGGATTTGCGAAGCGAAATCCGCCGACTCCGATGTTGCCAAGGTGACGGGCTTTGAGCAACCGCACCGACCGGCGCGCGACTATTCTTCGTTCGGCCCGTTCGTGTTCGAGTTTCAGCAACGAAGAGGCGCTGCGCAGCCTGCCGGAGTAAAAATGCTTGCGAGCGGAAAGTCGCACCCCGACTGAACACGCCGCAAGTCGCGATCGTGGGTTACGGTGCTTCGCCCCTGACCCACCTGCAGCTACCTGTTCTCAAGGATTCCACCCGCCGCTGCCGTAGGGCCGAGTGATCGCCTCAAGCAGGTGGCCGTTGATCTCTTCGAAGTAGACGCCACGACCGCCGTCGTGGTGGTTGATCTCGCCCTTCTTGGTTTGGCCGGGATCGGCCCAGTAAGGGAGATCGCGCTGCCGGATACGGCCGAGGATCTCATCGAACTCCGCATCACTGACCAGGAACGCGTAGTGTTGCGGGACGACTTCCTCAGTATCCAAATAGTCAAGGTTGGCGCCGTTCGCGGTCGCGACGACTTCAAAAGGTCCCCAGTGAACCGGCGCCGGCAGCCCGAGCATCTCGGCAAGAAATTTTGCGGATGCGCGGCTGTCGCGCGCGGACAGGATGGTATGATTGAATTGGATAGCCATAAGCTCCTCCGGCAGATCGCTTTCCTCGCCGGTCATGTGGCGCGGCCGGTTGCAATTGCAATGCTTGCGGTCGTTGTCGTGAGCGCGATCCAGAGCTATTCGCAACCGGCCGGGTAGCCCGAAGCGGAAAGCGCAACCCGGGCCGCCACGTGCGACAACTCCGATTTCGCGCCGCACAAGCCGCCGCACTGCGAAATCGGCAGCAGCGGCTCTTTCCCCTGCGCAGATTCAAGCCGACTTCGCCGATGCCGTCGCGGACCGGATGCCTGCCCCTTCACTGAGCTGCGCCAGCAGCTTCAAGAACCGTGTCCGCTCGGATGGAGGAAGCGGTGCAAGCAGCCGTTTGCCGACACGGTCGGCGGCAGCATCGAGTTTTCTGATGATCGCCTGACCCTTCGGCGTCAAGAAAAGCAGCTTGGTGCGCTTGTCCTCCACCCCGGCGCGGCGGACGATCAGGCCTTTGGCTTCAATCCGCGCAAGGACATTGCCGATGGTGGCGCGGTCGAACGAAATCAGTTCGCTAACCCGCGTGGCGTCTATCCCGGAGTGCTCCCGGATCACGATCAGCGCGCAGAACTGGACGGGCGTGACGCCCAGAGATTGCGTTTCCTCCATGAAGATGGCGACCGATACCTGATGAGCCCGGCGGATCAAATGGCCCGGCTGGCGATACATATCGGCGATCTTCATGAGAGCGCACCTCGCATTGACAGAATACATAATGTATTTATTCTGTCAAAAACAGACGCGCAGACCGCGAGCGCGTGGGAGGCTTTTTGTGCCGGCAGCAAGAATGGGTCCGCCGTTCCGCGTCGAACATGTCGGCAGCATGCTGCGGCCGCAGCGTCTCCTTGACGGAGTTCGCAAGCTGCGCGCCGGCGCGCTGAGCGACACCGATTTCCGTAACCTGCAGGATGAGTGCATCACGGAAGTCGTTCGCTTTCAGGAGGAGCTCGGGCTCGAAATCGATTACGGACGGCGAGTATCGACGGCGCGCGTGGTCGACAGGTTTCATCGACGCCGTTTCGGGGTTCGGCTTTCGTGACAGCACGCTCGCGGGATTCAAGTCCGAGAAGGGCAATGTCATGCCGCCGCCCTCGCCCTACGCCAAGGCGCGGCTGGTGCGCGAGAAAGGCATCGCCACTGGCGAGTTCGCCTATCTCAAATCGGCCGTGCGCAAGGGCGTCCCAAAAATCACCATCCCCTCGCCGACCGTCATGCACTTCTTCCTGGGGCCGCAAGCCGTCGATAGCGCCGTCTATCCGGATATCGAGGTCTTTTTCGACGATCTGGTCCGCATCTATCGAGCCGAGGTCGCCGAACTGGTGCAGCTCGGCTGCACCTATCTGCAACTGGACGATACCGCACTCCCCTGCCTGTGCGATCCCAGCAACCGGGCCGGCGTGTCCGATCGCGGCGAGGATCCGGTGGCGTTGACCGAACGCTATGCGCAGCTGATCAACGAGGCCATCAAGGACCGGCCGGCCGGCATGACGGTGGGCATCCATCTCTGCCGTGGCAACTTCAAGGGCGCCTGGATGGCGGAGGGCGGCTATGAGCCGATCGCCGACATGCTGTTCAACGCCACCAATGTCGACGCCTATTTCCTGGAATACGACACGCCGCGCGCCGGCGATTTCACCCCGTTGCGTTTCGTACCCAACAACAAGACGGTCGTGCTTGGCCTCGTCAGCACCAAGACGCCGCAGCTCGAACCCAAGGACGATATCATTCACCGCATCGAAGATGCCGCCCGGCACGTACCCCTGGAGCAACTTTGCCTGTCGCCCCAATGCGGCTTCTCCAGCGCGGCCGGAGGAGGTCAAGTGCTGACCATGGACGATACCCGGCGGAAGGTCGAATTGATGCAGACCATTGCTGCCGAGGTCTGGGGACGCGAAGCGTAGCCGTCGGAACCGAGAGAGCTCCGATCATGCGGGTTGTTTTGGAAACGATCGTCCAGTGGGGCGATTGCGACGAGCAGGGCATCGTCTTCTATCCGCGGTATTTCTATTGGATGGACTGCGCCTTTCATGGGCTGCTCCGAAGCACCGGGACCAACCAGCGCCGGCTGCGGGAGCAATTCGGAATCCTCGGTACGCCTCTCGTGAAGGCGACCGCCACCTTCGCGGCGCCAATCTCCTACGATCAGAAATTGATCGTAGAGACGGATGTGGCGCGGTGGGGCACAAGCAGTTTTGAACTCGCCTATCGAGGGTTGTCGGACGGCACAAATGTCTTCGAAGGACGCGAAACTCGCGTCTGGCTGCTGCCGGGACGGGACAAGGCGCAAGGCGCACCCATACCGGAAGAATTTCGTGCCGCCCTTGCAAAGGCGCTGGCGCAGAACGAACCGCCGGCAAGGTAACGAATGGGAGGAGACACGTGCTCGATCTTCGCCTGCCAAAGTCCAAGGCCGACATTGAACGCGTGCAAAGCGAACGCAAGCCGATCGCCCTCCGCAACGCCAAACGTGCGCCATTCTACCGAGGCAAGCTCGATCATATTCGCGAAGACCGGCTCGACGACCCCGGGGAATGGGCCAGGATTCCAATCGTCGACAAGGAGACGCTGCGGGCGATCGGCCCGGAATTCGCCCAGCAAGTCTGCATCGCCACGCCAAATGAAATAGCCGAATACTGGCGCTCCGGCGGCGCCACCGGGATTCCGCTGTTCTACCCCCGTACGTTTGTCGACATGGAGTATGCCTATCTGCAACTTGCGCGCTGCTGGGCGTGTGCCGGCGCAGGCGAAGGCGACCTCTGCCACATGTCATTTCCGCTCGGCGTGCATCCTGCGGGGCAGCTCTGGTCGCGCACTGCCAATCTTGTCGGCACCGGGATGATCTGGGCCGGCTCCGGCGCGTCGACGCCTTCGCAAACTCAACTTGAGCTGATCCAACAGCTCAAGCCGACAATCTGGATGGGCATGCCGAGCTATGGCTTGCATCTGGCCAATCTGGCCGAGGCGCAGGGCATCGATCTTGCCAAGTCGTCGGTTCGCAAGGTTCTGGTGGGGGCGGAGGCCCTGTCGAAAGCGAAGCGAGAGAAGCTCGAACGGATGTGGGGCGCGGAGGTCAACGACCTTTTCGGCATGACTGAAATCGGCATTCTGGGCAGCGACGCCGCCGCACACGAGGGCTTTCACGTCTGGACCGATCAGGCCATCTTCGAAGTCGTGGACGAAAAGACTGGGCTGCCGGTCGCCGAAAGTCAGCCGGGACTATTGGTGATCACACCGCTTTGGCTCAACAATGCCACGCCGTTTCTGCGCTGGAGTTCCGGCGATATCGTCTCGATCCATCCGGCGTCCGGCAACAGCGGACCATTTTCGGTCTTCCCCGTGATGCGCCACGCGCACCGCACGGTCGGCTTCTTCAAGATTTCGCGGCGTCAACATCAATCACGCCGAGTTCGAGGATTTTGCGTTCCGCATCGTCGAGATCAATGACTTCAAGGTGGAGCTGTGCGCTGACCAGGATCGCGAAATACTCAAGCTCATGATCGAAGTCAGGCGTGGGACTGATCCTGCCGCTGCTGCCGCGCTGATCGGCGAGAAGGTCCGCGCCCGGTTTGATGTGCGCCCGACCGTCGAGGTCCTGCCAACCGGTACGCTCGCCAAGGAGTTCGAGTCGGCAATCAAAGCTCCGCGTTTCGTCGACCGACGGAACTAGCAATGGCTTGCAGGCGGGTTAGCGCCGCAAACGCGTAAGAGCGAGCGGAAAATTCTCCTTCGTCGTGCCGGAGCGTGTCGCGGTCTCGTCTAATTCTCTCTCAAGGCACCGGCAGCAGCGGCTGCTGTCCCTTGTGCAGTTGCATATCGAACGCGCAGAGCAAGGCCGCGGTGCCGGCGTAGTTGCCCATCAGCAGCACCAGGTCGACGAGCTTGTGCGGACCGAACAGCGCCTTGGCTCGAGCGAAGGTTTCGGGCGTGACCTTGCGGTCCCCGAACATCTCACGGCCGAGCGCGATGATGACCGCGTCGGCGTCGTCAAGTCCGGCTGTCCTCTTGCGGTGCTTGATGGCGTCGACGACGGCGGGCGCGACGCCCACCTTCAGCGCCTCGTTCTCGTGCGCGCACCATTCGAACTGGCTGTCCATCTCGCGCGCGGTGATCAGGATCGCGACCTCGCGCACATGCGGCGACAGGCCGGCCTCGAACCGCAGATAGCGGTTCAGCGCGCTCAGGTGCTCGCCGCCCCGGCTGTAGAGATGGATGCCGGCCGGCCCCTGCAGCCCGGCCAGCGTCGCGCCCGGCACCGACGCGCGGTCGAGCGCACGCCGCCCCGCCTCGTCCAGGTCCTCGCGGTTCGGCAGCGGCAGGCGAAACCCGGACTGCGGGTCGATGTCGGACGGCATGCTGGCCCCCTCCTCGCTCGTCGATGGGCGGACCATGGGGCCGCCCGGGCGATTTCTTGAGCCGGGCAGCAGAAGCGCTCGGGAAGAAAAAGGAAAGAGGCCGAAGCGGTCTTCTGCGCTGCAGAAGACGCCGGAAGAAGGCCGAAGAAACTGGGCGCAGCCGACAGGGGGGATGCCGGCTGCGCCCTGAGATCACCGGCCGAGCAACGGGGAGGGGGACTGGCGGCCGGTTATCCAATCAACGCCAAGCGCCGCCGGGGGTTCCTGCAGCCGGTGCCGCAATCGATTCAAATGCGCGCCAATCCGCGGCCGGAACGGCAATGGATTTCGCGTAAATGTGGCGGGTCAGGGTCGGGTTCCGGCGTCGGCACGGCGTGGATGCCACTCCAAGGCATTGAAAACTTTTACGATACGGCCGCGGCAGGGGCCGCAACCCGGGATTGAAAATAGCTGCCGTCGGCGGCCCGGCGGCACAGTCCTGAAGGCGGGCTGAAGAATTATGCCTTCCAACCGGTGAACCAAACCGGGCCTCGGCGCGACTAACGGGCATAGGGATCGTGGGAGCAGTCAATGCAGCGGCGGGCAAAAATTCTGGTGGGTTGTTGCGGCGCAATCTTCGCGCTGGCCGTCGGCTATTTCGTGCTCGGCGTCGATGTCCCGACCACGACCGCCGCGATCGGCCCCGACCCGCAGACCGTCAACCGCGCCGCGAAAGCCGACCGGCTGCCGATGAAGCCGGCCTTCCGCCTCCCCGCCATTCCGGCCTCCAAGAGCCGCCGCAACGCCGGCAACGAAGAGATCGAGCCGAATACGCCCTTCCAGAAGCCCGAATTGCTCGACGGCTGCGAGCCGATCGTGAGCCCGATCGGGCAGTCGCCGCTCTCGCAGATCGCAGGCCGCTGCCTGTCCTGACCCCCGCACTACCCGTTCGAATCGAAAACGGCCGCCGGTGACGGCGGCCGTTTTGCGTTGCGCCCGGACACGCGGCCCGCAGGCTACTTCTTCCTCGCGTCCTGATACGGATAGATCACGTTGCCGGTCTTGTACTCGGCCGGCCACACGATCACCTGGTGCGCGGTGTCGCGGAACTGGTTGATATCGTTGCCGCTCACGTCCTGGAACTGGGTGAAGAACTGTGCGCGACTTCGCCCATTCGCCGTCCTTGCCGTAGGAGATCTCGCCCGCGACGGTGTTGAACTTGTTGGCGTGGATGTATTCGGCGAGCTTGTCGTGATCGAGGCTCTTGGTCGCTGTCCACCGCCTGTGCGAGCACTTGGCCGGCCGCATAGCCGAACGGCGCGAAGCCGTAGCCGAGCGGATCGATCTTGAGCTCCGGCGCCTTGGCCTGGTACTTCGCCAGCATCGCCTTGAGGCCCGGGAAGTCGAAGCGTCGGCGCCGGAATGAAGCTCTCCATGATGACGAGGCCGTTCACCAGCGGGCCGAGCTGCACCTTGATCGGCGTGGCGAGCAGCCCGATCATCGTGCCGCCGAACATTTTCGGCGTCAGGCCGATCTCGTTCGCGGCGCGCACGATGCCGACGGTGTCGGGCGGATAGGCGCGACGAACACGAGGTCGGCGTTGGTCGCCTGGATCGCCGCGCACGATCGGCACCATGTCGGTCGTGCCGGGCGGATAGCTCTTGTCATAGACGATCTTGAAGCCGTGCTTCTTGGCGTTCTCGCGCGCGCCGTCGCAGGCGGTCTTGGCCGAATTCGGCGTCGGCCGCGACGATCGCCACCGTCGAGGGCTTCGGCTTCTGCGCGGCCGCGAGTTCGAAGAAGCCGCGGGAGAATGCCAGCGCGCCCTCGGCGCCGACCGGCACCATCGAGAAGTAGCGTCGGGTAGTTGAAGTGCCGGTTGATGTCGATGCGCCAGCAGGCTGATCGTCATCTTGTTGTTCTGCATGAGCACCGGCATCGCCGGCGCGATCATGTTGGTCGCATAGGGCCCGAGCAGCAGGTCGACTTTGTCGACGCTGATCAGCTTGGTGTAGATGCCGGGCACATTCGCCGGGTTGCTCTGGTCGTCGTAGTAGACGAGTTCGACCGGCCGGCCCGAGCAGGCCGCCCTTGGCGTTGACGTCATCGCGCCAGATTTCCAGCGCCAGCAGATTCTGCTTGCCGTTCGGCGCCACCGCGCCGGTCAGCGCCATGCTGAAGCCGACCTTGATCGGGTCGGCGGCGCGCACCGTCGCCGTCGTCCACAGCGACAACGCGAGGGCAACAAGCAGCGCAGACAATCCTGGTCCGACGGCATGCGCTTCGCCAATGTTCGTCATGTTCTCCTCCCTGGCGTGCGGCAGCGTCGATTGCTCTGCCGCGATCCGTTGTCGTTCAGTCGGCGCTGAGCTTACTTGCGCATCTCGTCGCTCGGCCCGGGGCCCCACAGGTTCGACGCCGATGGATCGGGCGTCCATACCTTCGGCCGCTGCGGCCGGTCGCGGTGCCACGGCCGCGGCTCGAAGTAGCCGAGATCGTCGTTCATCTTGTCGAGCTCGGCGAACAGCTCGGTGATCAGCCCGTTCGGCGCGCGGTGATAGGCGAACAGGTTGTGGCCGATGCCGTGCCGGCCCGGGCCCCACAGGATCTTGTAGCCCGTTGAGGCTCAGATAATCGCAGGCGGTCTGCAGGTGCGCCCAGTCGCGCAGCTCGAACGCGGTGTGGAAATGCCGGTCCTCCTCCGCTGTCATCAGGTTGATGGTGTGGTGGTCGAACCGCAGCGCAGGAACGAGAAGAAGTCGCCCATCCAGTCCGACACCCGGAAGCCGAGCACGTCGCAGTAGAACTTGGTGATCCCGCTTGACGTCCTTGAGTGAAGAACGCGACGTGGCCGAGCTTGTGCGGAACCACGCCCTTGCTCGGATAGCGCTGACCGGAGAACTCCTCGCGCTTGAACACCTCCATGACGGTGCCCTTCGGATCCTCGAATGTCACCAGCGTCCGCGATCGACGGCTCGGGGTCCTTCTTGCGCACCGTCTTGATGCCCTGGCCCTGCACCTGCTTCTCGAACGCGTCGAGGTCGTCGTCCTGCCCGAGCTGGAAACCGATCCGCGCGCACTTTGCCTGCTCGCCCTTGCGCAGCACCACGGAGTGGTGATCGACCGTGGAGGCGAGGAAGACCGCGTCCTTCTCCTTGCCTGTCACCGTCAGGCCCATGATCTCGGTGTAATATTCAACCTGCTTGTCGACGTCGGGCATTTCATAGCTGGCGTAGGCGATCTTCTTGACCCCGATCATGCGGACCTCCGTGAGTTTCGTTCAGCTCTTCTTTGCGCGCGGCAGCGCGGCGATGACATCGACCATCGCGGCGCCGTCCTTCTCGGCAAATCCCATCTCGATGAACTTGGCGTAGAGCTCGATGGCACGGTCGAGCAGCGGCGTCGCCACGCCGACGTCGTCGGCGAAGTCGCCGATCATGTCGAAGTAGTGCTGCAGCGCCGGCACCGTGCCCTGCGCCGGCAGGAAGCGCCGCTGCGCCATCCAGGGCGCGCGGATACCGAACTGGGTCGAGCCGCCGCTGCCGGTGGCGATCGCCTTGATCATCAGATCGACGTCGACGCCGGCCTTGAGCCCCAGCGCCATCGCCTCGGCGGTGGCCGCGATGTTGATGGCGACCAGGAGATTGTTGACGAGCTTGACCCGGCTCGCGGCTCCGAACTTGCCAAAGTAGAGGCAGGAATCGGCAAAGCCGGCGACAACGCGCTCGGCCTTCTTGGCCGCCTCGGCGTCGCCCGCCAGATAGATCACGGCCTTGCGCGCCGCCACCATGCCGGGCGTGCCGCTGACCTCGCCGTCGAGAAATGCCGCGCCCTTGGCGGCAAGCGGTGCGATCTGCCGCTCCTTGTCCGGCACCGGATGCGAGCCGAGTTCGATCACGATCTGGCCGGGACGCGCCGCCGCGGCCAGCCCCCGTGGCCCCTGTACGACCTGGTCCAGTGCCTCGCTCGACGGCAGGCAGGACAACACGATATCGGCCTCCGCGGCCACGTCGGCGGGCGAGCGTGCCGGAACGCCGCCGATTTTCTCGAACTCCTCCAGGGAGCCGCGGCGATAGCCCAGCACCCGGTAGCCGCTCTTGATCAGATTTTCGGAAATCGGCAGGCCAATCTTGCCGACACCGACGAAGCCGACTGTCTCCATGGCATCCTCACGCGCGCGCCACTTGCCGGACGCTATTAGTGTGGCGGTTCAGAAGTCCGCATCATTCTTGCCGCAAGTCCAACATGCGGACTTCTGAACCAAAGCCACACTAGATCAATAAGTTGCTAGTGTCCTTCGATTCCGAAGTTCGCAAACGAGGGTGCCGCACAATGATGCGAACTTCGGAATCGGGACACTAGTGTCCGTTCATTGCACCGACCGTTACGGTAAGTCAAAGCCAGCGATAGCCGTAGCTGCGGATCGCGCCGGACAGCCGGCTCGCCGCCGCCGGGGTCGCGTCCTCGGCCACCGCGGTGCCGACGAGCCAGGTGCGGCCATGGACCTCGAGCCCGCGCACGTCGGCGCGCGAGGCGAAGATCGTGCGGTTCGCCCATAGGCCGCCGAAGCACTCGGTGTCCTGCAGAGACGCCGCGCCGCCAAAACGCGTGCCGTCGATCGACAGATTGCCGTAGCAGGTCATGCGGTCGAGAAAGGCGGTGTCGCCGAATTCCGCCTGGTCGAAGCAGGCGACGCCGCGAAACTCGGCGCCGGAGAAGGTGGCACCGCGCAGGAACCGCACGCCATCGAAGCGGGCATCGCTCAGGAACACCGCGGACGAGCAATCTACCGGCGCCATGAACGTAGCACCCGTGAACCAGGCGAGCCCCTGAAATACGCAGCCACGCAGCGCGACCGGCGCGTGGAAGGTCGCGCCGGAGAAATCGACGTTGGGCAGTTCCGCGGCATTGAGGTCGAGCGGCTCGTCGATCGCGAGCGAGCGCAGATCCTCGACCTCGCCGCGGCGCAGCGGCTGGCGCAGCCGGTCAAGGATCGCACTCATCGTCATCGCCATTCGCGCGCTTCCGGCCGCGCCCGCCGGCGGGCCGGCGAACGATTCGCGCGAACGGCCCGATCGCCATCATGTCGACTTCGACCATCTGCGGACCGCGTTGCGCCAAGCGCGCGATCAAGCGCCGCCTCGAACTCCTCGATGCGCGACACCCGCTGGTGCGGCAGTCCGAGCGCCGCGCACAGCAGCGCGAAATCCGGCGTGTGCAGGTCGGCATAGTGCCGGCGGCCGCCGAACTGCGCGTCCTGGATGTTGCGGATCACGCCATAGCCGCGGTCGTTCATCAGGACGAAGACGATGTCGGCGCTCGGCATCGACCGCGGTCGCGAGCTCGCCGAGATTGACCATGGTGCCGCCGTCGCCGAGCAGCGCGATGGTCTTGGCCGGCGCGCCCGCGAGCGCCGCGCCGATCGCCATCGCGACGCCCTGCCCGATCCCGCCGCCGAGCGCATGCACGCCGAGATGCGGCGCGGCGAGATGCACATAGCGGTTGCCGAAGGTGCTGTTCGAGAGCGTGACGTCGCGCACGAACGGATGGCGGCCGTGCGCGCACGCGCGCCTGCAGCGCATCGGCGACCACGCCGATAGGGGCCGAGCGCCGCCGCGAGCTTGCGCTCGGACTGCGCGCGCGCGGCGGCGATGTCGCCGCAGGAACTTCGCATCGACATCGAGCCGCGCCGGCAGCCGCTCGGCGAGCGCCGTCGAGCGCCAGCGCCGCATCGGCGTTGATGAACAGGTCGACCGGATAGTTGCGCGCCGGCCTGCGCGGCATCGGCGTCGATCTGCACGAGCGGCCGCGGCAGCCGCGTCGTGTTGTTGCGCGTCTCGTTGCCGCGCAGCCGCGAGCCGACGACGATCATCAGGTCGGCGCGGTCGTAGATCGCCTGTGCCTCCGGCGTCATGTTGTAGGCGCCGAGCGTGTGCCGGTGCGCCTCCGGCACGACGGCGCGGCCGTTGGTGCTGGTGACGACGGCGAAGCCGCGCTCGGCGAGGTCGCGCGCGGCCGCCGGTCGCCTCGCGCGCGCCGCCGCCGAGCCAGAGCATCGGGCGCTTCGCGCGCGCCGCACCATCTCGGCCAAGGCAGTCGAGCGCCTGCGGATCGGCAGCCTGCGGCGGCGATCGGGCCGATGCCGACATGGCGCGGCCGCGCGGACGCGTCTCGCGCTGCACGTCGATCGGAATCTCGAGCGAGACCGGACCGCGCGGCGCGGTCAGCGCGGCGCGCGCCGCCGCCTCGAGCATGCCGACCGCAGTGCGGCCTTCCCAGACGCGGAAGAAGGCCTTGGAGACCGCCTTGAGCATGTCGGCCTGGCGCGGCACGTCGTGGATCGCGGCGCGGTCGCGGTCCATGAACGGCCGGTCGATCTGCGAGGTGATGTGCAGCACCGGCGAGCCGGCGGTCAGCGCCTCGACCTGCGAGCCGGCGGCGTTGCCGGCCGCCGTGCCGGTGCGGTGATGCAGCACGCCGAGCGAGCGCGACACGCGCGCATAGGCGTCCGCCATGTTCATCGCGCCGGCCTCGCCGCGCGCCGGCACGAAGCGGATGCGGCCCTGCCGCGCGATCGCGTCGAGGATCGGCATGTTGTGGATCGAGATCACGCCGAACACGGTCGTCACGCCGATCTCGGCGAGCGCGTGCGCGATCAGGTCGCCGACCGGCTCGGCGATCTCGGCCGGCTCCGGCTGGCGGACGGCTGCGACGGGATGTCATCGGTTCGATCCTCAGATGTGATCGCGAGACGCCGCCCGAGATTTCGAGCTGGGCGCCGGTGATGAAGCCCGCCGCCGGCGAGCAGAGGAAAAGCGATGGCGCGGGCGACCTCGTCGGGCTCGCCGAGCCGCTCCAGCGGAATGTGCCGGGAGCGCGCGATCTCCGCGAGCCACGCTTCGCGGGTCTGCGAGCGGTCGCTTGCGCGCCTCGAAGCGGCGCTGCCACTGGCCGGAATCGATCAGGCCGAGCATGATCGAGTTGACGCGGATGCGCGGAGCGAATTCGCGCGCCAGCGACTTCACCAGGCTCTGCGCGCCGGCGCGCGCCGCCGAGGTCGCCACCATGTAGGGCTCCGGCTGGTAGGCGAGCAGCGAGTTGACCGCCATGATCGCGGCCGCGTCGCTCTTGTCGAGCAGCGGCTTGAAGGCGCGCACCGGATAGATCTGGCTGAAGAACTTCAGCTCCAGCTCCTCGCGCCAGGCCTCGTCGGTGGTGTCCGCGAAGGTCGACATGCGCGCCTGGCCGGCATTGTTGACCAGGATGTCGCAGCGGCCCTGTCCATTGCTCGACGGCGGCGGCGAACGCGCGCGACCGCGTCCTTGTCGAGCACGTCGCAGCGCATCGCCAGGAGCATCGCGCTCGGGGCGCATTGCCGAGCAGGCTCGATTTGGCCGACGCGAGCCGCGCCTCGTCGCGGCCGCAGATCGCGACCGCGGCGCCTTCGGCGAGGAACAGCCGCGCGGTGGCAAGCCCGATGCCGGACGTTCCGCCGGTGACGACCGCGACCTTGCCCTGCAGTCCCGAGATCCATGGCGACTCAGCCCGGCCGTGCGAGAGCGCAACGGAGCTGGACTTCGGCACGCATCGGCGCCGATCCAGCCGAGACGGCGGGAGATCTCCGACGCCGGCGGCGCGCAGCTTCGCGCCGATCAACGCGCGGCGCTCCTTCGCCCGCAAACGCGCCGACCGGCCCCGAGACATTGATCGCGCCGAGCGGCGTGCCGGCGAAGTCGAACACCGCCACCGCCGCCGAACCGATGCCGCGCTCGAAATGCGCGTCGCTCCAGGCGATGCCGGCGTCGCGGTCCTGCGCGCGCTGTCGGCTTGCAGCGCCGCGAGCGTCGTCGAGGTGTGGTCGCTGAAGCGCTCGCAGCTCCTTGCCGGCATAGAGCCGCTCGATCTCGATCGGCGGCATGAAGGCGAGGATCATGCGGCCCATGGTGGTGGCGTGCGCGGGCAGCCGGCTGCCGACGCGGATGTTGCTGGCGAGCGGCGTATTCGGCGTGCGGCGGACGAGATAGAGCACGTCGGTGCCGTCGAGCACGCCGAGATGCGCGGAAAGCTCGCAGCGTCCTCGGCGAGCCTGGTCAGCACCGGCACCGCCACCTGCACGAGGTCCTGCGAGAACAGCGCGCGCGCGCCCAGTTCCAGGAACGACAGCCCGACCTGATAGCCCGCGCCGTTCGGGCGCCGCTCGACGAAGCCTTCGACTTCGAGCGTGTGCAGCAGACGCAGCAGCGTCGTGCGGTTGATCTTCAGCGCCTTCGCGGTCTCGCTCATGTTGAGCACCGCGATTGCCTTCGGCGACGTGGCGGATCAGCCGCACCGCGCGCTGCACCGGCGGCGCGATATAGGGCCTGCGCGTCGCGCCACGTTTCTTCTTCGTCTTCTCAAGCATGCAGGCTGGCCTTGTTGTCGACGAGTGCGAGCAATGGCGCTGGCAACCTCCGCCGGCCGCTCCTGGCAGAGCCGCGTGGCCGGCGTCCGGGATCTCGCGCATAGGCCCGCCGTGCCGGTGGCGGCAGCGACGTCGAACACCTGACGCGCGTTGGCGGGCGGCGTGATGCGATCCTGCGCGCCGACCCAGACCGCGGTCGGGACGGCGACCTGCTTGCCGCGTCCTCGAGCAGGCGGCCGGCCGCGAGCATGCGCGCCGGCCTGGTCGTAGCCCGGACGGCGAACCGCCGCCATCGCGCGCTCGACCGCCCGCAGCACGTCGGGCCGGCCCGCCGGATCGGCAAGCAGGCCCGGCGCACGCGCGGCGGCGAAGTGCCTCCGCGCCCCAGCCGGTCGAGTTCGTCGAGCCGGCGCTGCCACCGCGGGCCGGCAGCGGCGCCGCTGCGGTCGGCACCGTAGCCGAGCGCCGGCGAGAGCAGACACAGCGTGGCGACGCGATTGGGCGAGACCACCGCCAAGCCGGGCCGCGATCAGCGCGCCGAGCGAGTGTCCGATCAGGATACAGCGCGAGATGTCGAGTTCGGCCAGGAGCCGGTTGAGCGCCGCCGCGTAGTCGCGAGGCATCCGGCCATTCGCACCGGCAGCGGCTGCGAAGTCGCCGTAGCCCGGCGCATCCCAGGCGACCACCGGGATGCGCGCGGATCGAGCGCCTCGCATGAGCGGCACGAACGATTGCGCGTTGCTGCCGATCCCATGCAGCAGCACGACCGGCGTTCCCTCGCCGCGTCGACGCGCCAGGTAGGAGAGACCGGCTGCGGTGCTGGTCGTGATCGCGCTCATGTGAAGACGAACCCCGCGTTGACCGGCAGCACCTGCCCGGTGAGCGCCAGCGCTCCCGGCGTGAGCAGAAAGACCACGGTGTCGACGATGTCCTCCGGGACGCTGCGGTCCCGGTACGGCGCGGCCGGTTTCGTAGAGCCGATGGCGCTCGGCCGGCACGTATTCGGTCGCCTCGCAGCGCATGATGCCGGGCGCGACCACGGTGACGCCGATGCCGCGCGGCCCGAGTTCGCGCGCCAGCGAGCGCGTCATCGAGATGACCGCGCCCTTGCTGGCGACGTAGGCGAGGAGCCGCGGCGCGCCCCACAGCGCGGTGTCGGACGCCAGGTTGACGATGCGGCCCTTGCCCGCCTTCGGGCATCAGCGGCACCAGCGCGCGCGTCACCAGCCAGGTGCCGCGGACGTTCACCCGCATCACCCGGTCCCACAGGTCGAGGTCGATCTCGTCGAAGGCCTTGCCGCCGACGTCGGTCGCGATCGCCGCATTGTTGACGAGGCCGTGGATCTGCGCCCTCGTGCTGCGCGACGTCGCGCGCGAACGCCGCGATCGACTGCGGCTCGTCGAGATCGATCGGCACGAAGCGCGCCTGCGCTCCTCGCTTGGCAAGTTCGTTCGCCGTGGCCTCGCGCCCGGCCTCCGCCAGGACATCGCCGAGCACCAGCCGTGCGCCGGCCCGCGCGCAGGCGTGCGCGATCGCGCGCCCGACGCCGCGCGCGGCGCCCGTCACGACGATGGTTCGCCCGGCCAGCATCGATCGGCGTTCATCCCGCCGTCCGCACCGAGGCGGCGTCCTCGGCTTCGAGCTGCTGCTTGACCTGCTGCGTCAGGGTTCGCCGCATGCGCGCCACGCCGACGTCGTGCTGGTAGAGCATCTCGCGCTTGTGGGCGTCGGCCGGGATGTTGGTCAGCATCTCGCGATCCTGCTCGAGCACGTGCCAGTGCCGCGGCTCGAGCGTCGCCCGATAGAGAAAGCGCCAGGACTTCCCGCGCGATCCCGGTCACCTGCCGGAAGCGCCAGAAGAACACCATGCAGGAGTCCTCATCGACCGGCGTCGCGTAGCCGATGATGCGGAACGGCCCGCCCGGCCCGACCGCGGCCGGATACGGAATGTCGAGCCGGCAATAGACCTGCGTGCCGTCGACTACCACGTGGGTCCAGTCGAGATTGACGTCGCTGCTGACTCGACGCGCGCGATGTAGAAGCCGTCGTCGCGCTTATCGATCTGCATCACGTCCTGCTTGGCGCCGAACGCCAGCGTGAAGGAGTCGGCATGCAGATAGCAGGCGTGCATCGGGTCGGCGAAATTGTCGTAGACGAAGCGATGGCTGCACTCCCAGCGGCCCATGCAGAGGATGCTGCTCCAGGCCGGATCGGAGAACTCGGCCGGCAGCGCGAGTTCGCACGGCTGCGGCTTCTCGGCGCTCGGGAAGTAGACGAATACGCCGTCGTTCGCCTCGATCACCGCATAGCTGTCGACCGCCTTGCGGCCTTCGAGCGCGCAGCCCGGCATCGCCGGCACGCGCACGATGGTGCCGCCGCCGTCGAGCGTGACGCCGTGATAGCGGCAGGCGATGTTGTCACCGATCGATCTCGCCGCGCGACAGCCGCGCACCGCGATGCGGGCAGTAGTCTTCGAGGCAATGCACCTTGCCGGCGGCGTCGCGCCACAGCACGAGATGGCGGCCGAGCGCCCTGACGCCGTGCGGCTTGCCGGGTTTCACCTGCACCGACTTCGCCACCACGTACCACTGGCCGAGAACGCCCGCTGACAGGCGTTCCTCGATCCGGTCTTTCTCCGCGACGGTCATTGGCATCTCCCGTAGCGATTGGCGTTCCAACAGCAGAAGCGGTCGCTGTGATCAATGAAGGGCGCGCGCCACAGCGTCCCCGCCGCCGCAAGCGGGGGAGGGATAGGGACGGGGAAGGCAGAGGGATTTGTGCGAGTTCACCCTCTCCCCACCCCTCCCCCGCAAGCGGGGGAGGGAGCAGAACGAGCATGCGGGTCATATCTCGAACTCCATCAAGCGCGCATCAGCCCGCAGCCGCGGCACCCGGCTTCGGCCGCTTGATCTTCGCGACCGGATGATCCGGCGGATAGGTCGGCGTCACCGGCTTGCTGTTGCCGATGATGACGCACATCAGCGCCTCCTCGATGCCCTCGTTGACCAGGCCGCGATAGACGCCGGGCGGCACCGAGAACAGGTCGCGCTCCTTGAGGATCGGTCTCGAAGCGCTCGCCCTGGTGCTCGATGATGAAGCGCAACTTGCTGCCGCGCAGGATGAAGAACACTTCCTCGGCGTCGGTGTGCAGGTGCAGCGGCCCCTCGCAGCCCGCCGGCAGCACCATGGTCGAGAACGTGAAGTGCTCGGCCGGCACCGCGTTGTCGTCGGTGTCGATGCCGGTGCCGCCGGTGCCGATGTAGCGCATCTGTGCGCGGCGGTATTTCGGGTCGAAGTCGGCCTGGAACTTGAGCGCATCCCAGTCGAGGCTGCGGGTCTCGTAGCGCGCGATGCGCGTGTTCAGCCAGTCGCCGAGCGACTGGCCCTTCGGGATCACGACGCTTTCCGGCCTGATCTCGGGATAGAGGGTCTTGTGTTGTTCCATGATGTCCTCCTGTGAATTCGATCAGCGCACCGCGCGCGGGATGTAGTGCAGCACGCGCGCCTCCAGCGCCGCGACCGCGCGCGTAGAGCACGATGCCGATGAGCGTGAGCAGCACGATGGCGTTGAACACCATCGCGGTGTTGGCCTGGCCTTCACCGAACGTGATGAGATAGCCGAGCCCGGTATTGCCGCCGACCAGTTCGCCGACGGTGACGCCGATCACCGCGAGCGTCGCGCCGATGCGCAGGCCCGCCATCAGCGCCGGCATCGACGCCGGCACCTCGATCTTCCAGAAGATCTGCAGCCGGTTCATGCTGTAGGCGCGCGCCAGATTGATCAGGTCGCGATCGACCGTCTTCATCGACTGCAGCACGTTGACCAGGATCGGGAAGAACACCACCAGGACTGGTGACGAGGAGCTTCGGCCAGGCGTTGTAGCCGAGCCACATGATGAACAGCGGCGCGAATGCCACCTTCGGGGCGATCTGCAGGCCGAGCAGATACGGCGACAGCACCTTCTCGATCAGCACCGACATGCCGAGCAGGTAGCCCATCGCAGCGCCGAGCAGGCTGCCGATGATGAAGCCGACGGTGGCGATGAAGGCGGTCGAGAAAATGTGCTTGAACAGATTCTCGCGCTCCACCATGCGGCCGAATTCGCTTGCGCGAGATCGGTGACGGTCGGGATGATGTAGGACGGCACGCCGAGCGCCGGCGGCAGGAACTGCCAGGTCAGCAGGAACACGATCCCGAAGCCGATGCTGGCCGCGAGCATCGAGGCCGTGCGAGGCCTGCGGGCCGGCGGCCTCGACGACCTGCTGGGCGGGACCGAACGGCATCGGCCACGGCTGCAGCCGGTTCGGCTCCGAACGCGCTGCGGGACGCGGTTCGCGGTGGTGAGATCGGAACTGGTCATGCCGCCTTCTCCGCCAGATGCAGGCTGGCCAGCAGGTGATCGACATATTCGCGCGCCCGCGGCGCCGAGATGCGCGCCAGCGGATTGTCGCGATCCGGCAGGTCGACCGGGATCTCTTCGACGATCCGGCCGGGCCGCTCGCTCATCACCAGGATGCGGTCCGACATGATCACCGCTTCCATCAGATCATGGGTGATGAGCAGCGTGGTGATCGACGACGACGCGATGGTCTGCGCGAAGCTCTTCTGCAGAATGAGCTTGGTCTGGGCGTCGAGCGCGGAGAACGGCTCGTCGAGCAGCACGATCGCCGGCTCGATCGCCAGCGTGCGCGCGAGCGCGGCGCGCTGCCGCATGCCGCCCGACAACTGGTAGGGATAGCTGTCCGCGAAGTCCTGACAGCCGGCAGCGCTGCAGTTCGCGCAGCGCCCGCGCGCGGCGCTCGGCGCGGCTGATCGCGCGCGCCTCGAGCCCGAACTCGACGTTGTGCACGATGGTGCGCCACGGCAGCAGCAGATCCTTCTGCAGCATGAAGCCGACGCTCGGATTGGGCCCTTCGACCGGCACCTGATTGAGCAGGATGCGGCCCTCGCTCGGCCGGTCGAGACCGGACACCAGGTTGAGGATCGTGCTCTTGCCGCAGCCCGACGGTCCGACCACCGCGACGAACTCGCCGTCGCGCACGCTCATGCTCACGCGATCGATCGCGGTCAGCGGCGACACCGCCGCCGGGCGCGGCGAACCGCTTGGTCACGCCGATGAGATCAAGCACCGATGCCGTTTTCTGCATAGGCGGCGTCCAGTGAGGCGTTGATCTGCGCGAGCTCCTGCTCCAGCACCGCCGCCGTCCACGGACCGCTGGCGCCGGAAGGCCGCTTGACGCCGTCGCGCTCGAGCGCTCGCGCGACCGCCTCGAAATCCTGCTCGCCGGTGCGGAAGATCGTCTCCATCGCCTGCGGCCAGCGCCGTCCTCTCTGGCGGTCAGCGGCCGGCCCGAGCGATTGGTGGCGCAGGCGCTGCATGCAGTTCGCTCATCACGCACCTCGAACCTGTCGCGACATTTTGAACCTTGCGTTCGTATACGAACAGGGTAACATAGCCGATCCAATCGGCGGCGAACGACATCGAATGCGCACGTGCGGCGTTTCGCAGCTCCAGGCGTCGAGGTGTTCGGTTGAGTTCCGATCCTTCCGAAACGATCCTGCTCACCATCTTTCTCAAGCACGATCAGTCGAAAAACCTGGACGGCATTCAGGGCCATCTCGCCGCGACCGGCTGGTGGGAGCGGTTTCCGCCGCCGGGCGTCGAGATCGTCAGCTGGAACGTGGTGATGGGCATCGGTCAGATCGTCACCTTGCGGCTGCCGCCGCGTCTGCTCAATGTCGTGAATGTCGAGATCGAACGCTGCGCCTGGGGCGCGTTTTCGACCGAGTTCTTTCCGACCTACGATTTCGTCCCGGTGCGCGAGCGGCTGGCGCGCGAATGGCGCGAGGCGCGCAACAAACGGGCAGGCGCTTCGCCGCCGGACAAGTAAGATCGAACGCAACACACCTTCCAGAAGGAGTTCAATGATGGACCTCTGTCTCCGCTCATTCCCGCGAAAGCGGGAATCCAGTTCTTCCCGAGCGACTGGGTCTGAGAACAGCGCTGGGTCCCCGCTTTCGCGGGGACGAGCGGTTGCGCTGGCCGCGCTCACGGCGCTCGTCTTTCTGCTCCGGCCGTCGCAGCCGAAAAGATCACGTATCTGCTGCCGGCGCCGCCGAGCCTGCCGGCGTTCGCACCGTGGGTGCTGGCCAAGCATCTCGGCTACTACAAGGACGCCGGCTACGACGTGGACTTCGTCGTGGCGCGCGGCGGCGTCGACGTCGCCAAGCAGGTCGGCGTCGGCAACGCGCCGATCGGCGGCGCGATCGGCGACACGCCGATGATCGTGCGCGGCAACGGCGTGCCGGTGAAGGCGGTCGGCCTGATGGGCGGCGGCGCGATGACGGTGGTGGTCGGCCGCAAGGACCGCGGCATCGAGAAGCTCGAAGACCTGCAAGGGCAAGAAGATCTCGGTGCTGTCGTTCCAGGACACGACCTATTTCGCGCTGCTCGGCGCGCTGGCCTCGAAGGGCATCACCAAGAACGACGTCAGCGCGGAGGCGGTCGGGCCGGCCAAGGTCGCGAAGCTTCGTGATCGCCGGCACGGTCGACGCCTGCGCCTGCACGCCGGACTGGGAGATCGACGTCCAGGAAGCCGTCAAGGACACGGTTTCGCTGCCGACGAAGGATTACTTCCAGTCGATGTCGCAGGCCATCCTGAGCCTCCGACAAGATGATTGCCGAAAAGCCCGAGATGGTGCGCGCGATCGTCAAGGCGACCTTGCGCGGCATGAAGTACGTCATGGACGATCCCGCCAAGGCGGCGATCACCTATGTCGAGGCCTCGCCGAGCTTCAAGGGCAAGGAAGAGCTGATGAAGAAGATTCTGGCGAACTACAAGATGCGGACCTACGAGGGCCAGAGCGAGCTCGGCGCGATGGACCCGCAAGCGGCTCGCCAACCTGCAGAACTTCTACAAGCAGCAAGGCTTCATCGAGGCCGAGCAGCCGGTCGATCAGCTCTACAGCAACGCCTTCATCAAGTGAGGACCAACGTCAGGATGACATTCTCTCCGCTCGTCCCCGCGAAAGCGGGGACCCAGGACGTCTCAAGAACTGGATGCCCGCTTTCGCGGGCATGAGCGGTGGGAATTGCGCGGCTGAATACGAAAAACAATAGAGGCATCGCGATGGATGACACCAGGAAACGGATCGACGACCTCGTCAATCGCGGCCTGCTCGACCAATGGTACGCGGTCGCCAAGTCGGTGCAGGTCAAGCCCGGCAAGCCGCATGCCGTGAAGGCGCTCGGGCGCGATCTCGTGCTCTGGCGCGACTGCCGCCGGCCACCTCAAGTGCCTCGAGGACTACTGCCCGCACCGCGGCGCGCGGCTCTCGCGCGGCGAGGTCACTGGGCGACAACATCGCCTGCCGCTATCACGGCGTGACGCTCGACGGCATCGGGCAAGATCGTGCGCGTGCCCGCGATGCCCGATTGTCGCGCTCGAAGGCCGCCGCCCGATCGAGAGCTTCCCGGTGGCCGAAGCCTGCGACGCGATCTTCGTCTATTTCGGCAGCGAAGCGCGCCGCGAGCCGCTGCCGCTGGTGCTGCCGGAGGAGTTCACCAGCCCGGAATGGACGGCGATCCTGTGCGTCTCGCCGTGGTCGTGCAACTACCGCTATGCGCTCGACAACCTCGCCGATCCGATGCACGGCTGCTACCTGCACGCCGACTCGCTTCACGCTGGCGTTCGGCGCCAAGCAGGACACCGATGAAGATCGAGAAGAGCGCGAGCGGCTTCGTCGTGGCGCGCGTCGCAGCAGCAGGACGAGAACTTCGACTGGACCGAGATGGTGACGCGAGACAGCGGCGCCGTATTGCCGGCTCGACATCCCCTACCCGGCCGCCGCCGGTCCCGGCGGTCCGTTCCGCATCATCGGCTTCACCACGCCGGTCGACGAGGACAACTGCCTGGTGTTCTTCTGGCGCATGCGCAAGGCCTCGGGCCTCGCCCGCGAGGTCTGGCGCTTCCTCTATCGCGCGACGCTCGAGCCGCGGCACTGGCACGTGCTGGAGCAGGACCGCGAGATGCTAGAGGCGATGCCGCCGGACGCCCGCCAGCGCGAGATGCTCTACCAGCACGACCTCGGCGTCGCCCGTATCCGCCAGTCCCTGGTCAACAAGGCGCGCACCCAACTTGCCGCCGACGACGCCCGCGCCGCCCGCTCGGCCGGCTGACGTTTTCTTCCGCAAGCGCGATCGCCGTGACAGTGCCCTCGCCCCTTGTGGGAGAGGGCACTGTCATTCCGGACCTGCACGCGGAAGCAACCTTATTTGGAAGAGTGGTTGCCCCTCGCCTCGCTGGGTGGAGTATGCTGAAACGTCAGCATGTCCGGCACGCATCGCCCATGACCTACGTCACCCGTATCACCACCCTGCTCGGCATCCGGCATCCGATCGTGCAGGCCGGCATGAGCTGGGCGTCGTCCAATGCCGAGCTGGCGCTGGCGGTCTCGCAGGCCGGCGCGCTCGGCGTGATCGCCGCCGGGCCGATGTATCCGGACGCGCTGCGCTCCGCGATCCGCACCGTGAAGGACGGCACCGACCGGCCGTTCGCCGTCAACGTGCCGCTCTACAATCCGCGCGCCGCGGCCTACCTCGACATCGTGATCGAGGAGCGCGTGCCGATCCTGATCGCCTCGCAGGGCGGTCCGAAGCAGCATCTCGCGCGCTTCAAGGACCATGGCGTGACCTGGCTGCACGTCACCGCCTCGCCCGAGCACGCCCGCAAGGCGCAGAGCGCCGGCGTCGATGCGGTGATCGCGGTCGGCGTCGAGGCCGGCGGCCATCCGCCGCCCGACGAGGTCGGCACCCTGGTGCTGGTGCGCGCCGTCGCCAAGGCGGTGGACATCCCGGTCATCGCCGGCGGCGGCATCGCCGACGGCGCCGGCATCGCGGCGATGTTCTGCCTCGGCGCCGACGGCGTGCAGCTCGGCACGCGCTTCCTGCTGACGCCGGAAGCGAACCTGCACCGCGCCTACAAGGAATCGCGCGCTCGCCGCCGGCATCGCCGACACCACGCTGGTCGGCCGCGGCAAGCTGCCGGTGCGCGCGCTGCGCAACGCCTTCACCCGCGAATTCGAGGCCGCCGAGCGCGCCGGCGTGCCGGACGACGTGCTGAAACTGCTCAGCGCCAGCCACACCCTGAAAATGGCGGCGCTCGACGGCGACATCGAGCAGGGCAAGGTCGAGCTCGGGCAAAGCGTCGGGCTGATCGACGAGCTCGTGCCTGCCGGCCGAGGTCGTGCGCGCGGCTGATGACCGAGTTCGAGGCAACGCTCGCGCGGCCTGGCGCGGCTGCGCGAGTCGATGAGCGACCGCGCGATGACCGAGCTGTTGATCGAGAACCGCGGCGGGGTGCGCATTCTCACCATGAACCGCCCGGACAAGCGCAACGCGCTCAACCACGCGCTCACCGCAGGCGCTGATCGACTGCGCTGCGCGCGGCCGACAGCCGACGACAGCGTGCGCAGCATCGTGCTGACCGGCGCCGGGCCGGCGTTCTGCGCCGGCGCCGATCTCTCCGAGTTCAAGGAACTCACGCCCGACAAGGCGCACCTGGTCGAGCAGCCGCGCCGAGCTGACGATGACGCTGCATGGCCTGTTCTCGCGCCTGACGAAGCCGGTCGTCACCGCCATCAACGGCGCAGCGATGGGCGGCGGCGCCGGGCTCGCGCTCGCCGGCGACGTCGCGGTGATGGCCTCGACCGCGCGGCTCGGCTATCCGGAGGTCAAGCACGGCATCGTCGCGGCGATCGTGCTGGCCAACCTGGTGCGCAATGTCGGGCGCAAGGCCGCGTTCGAGCTGGTCGCGACCGGCGAGCCGCTCGACGCCGCGCAGGCGCTGCGCACTCGGCATGGTCAACCGCGTGACAACGCCCGAAGCGCTGATGGATGAAGCGCTGCAGCTCGCCGAGAAATTCGCCGCGGTGCCACCGCCCCGCCATGGCGGCCACCAAGCAGCTCTTCTACCGCGTGCGTCGACCTGCCGTTCGCCGCAGGCCCTGGAGGAAGGCCGCGACGATCAACAAGCGCATGCGCGCGTTCCAAGCATAGACCCCATGAAACCGCTCGAACACGTCACCATTCTCGACCTGTCGCGGGTGCTCGCCTGCCCGTTCGCCAGCATGATCCTGGCCGAGCTCGGCGCCACCGTGATCAAGATCGAGGAGCCCGCGCGCGGCGACGAGACCCGCAGCTTCGAGCCGTTCGTGGAGAAGAACGGCGCGGCCGAGAGCGCCTATTACTTCGCCTGCAATCGCGGCAAGCAGTCGGTCACCGTCAATCTGCGCTCGCCCGACGGCCAGGCGATCGTGCGCGATCTCGCGCGGCAGGCCGACGTGTTCCTGGAGAACTTCCCGGTCGGCACGCTCAAGCGCTACGGCCTCGACTATCCGGCGATCCGCGCCGTCAACGAGCGCATCGTCTACGTCTCCTGCACCGGCTTCGGCCAGAGCGGTCCTTACGCGCAGCGCAAGGGCTACGACACCATCTTCCAGGCCATGGGCGGCATCATGAGCCTGACCGGCGAGCGCGGCGGTCGCGCCGGTGAAGCCCGGCCTGCCGGTCGCCGATCTGACCTCGGGCCTGTGGGTCGCGATCGCGATCCTGGCCGGCGCTGCAGGGACGCGACGCCAACGGGCCAGGGCTGCCACATCGATTTCTCGATGCTCGACGGCCAGATCGCGCTGCTGACGCTCGCCGCCGCGCGCTACTTCGCGCTCGGCGAGGTGCCGCCGCGGCTCGGCACCGAGCATCCCGGCCGCGTGCCGTCGGCGAGCTTCGTCTGCGCCGACGGCGGCTATCTGCACATCACGGCGAGCGACCAGCACTGGCTGCCGCTCTGCAAGGCGCTCGGACCTTGAGGCCTGGGGCAGCGATCCCGAGCTGCAGAGCAACAGCGGACGCCTGCGCCGCCGCGACGAGGTGATGGCGCAGCTCACCGCCGCGTTCGTCGCGCGCACGCGCGACGACGCTCGCCGCCGCGCTCGACGCCGCCGGCGTGCCGCAAGGTCCGATCCGCACGGTCGACGAAATCCTGACCGACCAGCACGTCGCGGCGCGCGGATCTGGTCCAGACGTTCGCGCATCCGCGCGTCGGCGAATTCCCGGCGCTGCGCGTGCCGCTCAAGTTCGACGGCTGGGACGATCCGACGGTGCAGCGCCCGCCGCTGCTCGGCGAGCACACCGAAACCGTGCTCGCCGACCGGCTCGGGCTGTCGCGCGAGCGCATCGCGCAACTGCGGGAGGCAAAGGCGATATGAACTTCACCACCATCCATTACGCCGTCACCGACGACGTCGCCACCATCACGCTCAACCGGCCGGAGAGCCGCAACGCGCTCAACCGCGCGATGTGCGAGGAACTGATCGAGGCGGCCACGGCGGCCGCCGCCGCCGACAGCGTGCGGCTCGTGCTGGTGCGCGCCAACGGGCCGGTGTTCTGCGCCGGCGCCGATCTCAAGGAGCGCAAGGACATGAGCGTCGACGAGGTGCGCAACCGGCGCCTGCGCGGGCTTCGCCGCCTACGACGCGATCGAGGCGCTGCCGATGCCGACCGTCGCGGTCGTGCACGGCGCCGCGATCGGCTCGGGCAGCGAGATCGCCGCCGCCTGCGATTTCATCGTCGCGACTCCGGAGGCGACGTTCGCAGACGCCGGAAGCGCTGTGGGGCACGGTCGGCGCAACGCAGCGGCTGCCGCGCGTGCTCGGCAAGCGGCTGGCCAAGGACCTGATGTTCACCGGCCGCAAGCTCACGGCCGAGGAGGCCAGGACCGCCGGGCTGGTGACGCGCATCGTCGAGCCCGACGCGCTCGACGCGCGCGCTTGCCGAACATCGTCGCAGACCATCGGCAAGGCCTCGGCGGCCGGGCTTGCGCCAGGCCAAGCGCTGCATCGATCGAGGGCAGCGAGCTCGATCCGCGCGGCGCCTTCGCCGTCGAACTGCTCGCGATCGAGGAGAATCTCGCGCAGGACGCGCAGGGGACTGGCGCACCCGCATGGCCGGCTTCAAAGGCGCGACATCGCAAGGCTCGACATGACCTGGACGCCGCGCACGCTCTGCCGAATTCGTCGCCGAGCGCGCCACGAGCGCGCGGCGACGCCGAGGCGCTGGTGACGCACGACCGCGCGGCTGACCTACCGCCGAGCAGCATCGCGCCGTGCGCCGCGCCGCCAAGGCGATGCACGCGCTCGGCGTGCGGCGCGGCGATTTCGTCGGCATCCTGATGGGCAACGACGAGACCTGGGTGACGCTGTTCTACGCGGCGGCGACGCTCGGCGCCGTCACGGTGCCGGTCAACACGCGCTTCAAGTCGGCGGAGCTCGCCTTCTGCCTCGCGCAGGCCGACGTGAAGGTGCTGTTCACCGCCGACCGCTTCCTCAACATCGATTTCCTGTCGTTCCTGCGCGACGCCGAGCCGGCGGTCGACCGCGCGCTGCCCGGCGCCGCACTGCCGCTGCTGCGAGCACGTGGTCGTCATCGGCAGCGAGATCCCGCAGGCGGGCCTCCGCTTCGACGACTTCCTCGCGCTCGGCGGACGACATCACGGACGACGCGCTCGATCGGCTCGCCGCCGCAGGTGACAGCCGCAGCGACCTCCTGCTGATCCAGTTCACCTCCGGCACGACCGCCTATCCGAAGGCCGTGATGCTCACGCACGACAACATGCTGCGCAACGCCTGGGCGGTCGGCCAGCGCATGGGCATCCGGCCGGACGACCGCTACTTCAACTGCCGGCCGTTCTTCCACGTCGCCGGCACGACGCTGTCGCTGCTGGTCTCGCTGATCGCCGGCGCCTGCCTCGTCACGCTGCCGACCTTCGAGGCCGGCGCCGCGCTCGCGCATGATGGCGCGACGAGCGCTGCACGCTCACCTCCGGCAACGACACCCTGTTCCAGCTGATGATGGGTCACCCGAGCTTCGACCCGGCGCAGCTGCGCCTGCGCGGCGGCTGGGCGGCGGCGGGGCCCGAGACCGATCCGCAACATCATCGAGAAGATGGGCGCGCGCGACGTCTGCGTGGCCTATGGCCTGTCGGAAGCCTCGCCCAATGTCGTGCTCAACGACTATCGCGACCGACGTCGAGCTGCGCATCGCCGGGCTGGCCAAGCCGCACGACGGCATCGAGGTGCGCATCACCGGCGCGAGACCGGCAAGGCGCTGCCGCCGGACGAAACCGGCGAGATCGAGGTGCGCGGCTGGAACGTGATGCGCGGCTACTACAAGAACCCGGAAGAGACCGCCAAGGCCTTCACGCCCGACGGCTGGCTGCGCACCGGCGACCTCGGCGTGCTCGACCGACGACGGCCGGCTGCGCATGGTCGGGCGCGTCAAGGACGTGTTCCGCGTCGGCGGCGAGAACGTCGCGCCGGCCGAGGTCGAGGAGGTGCTGCTCGCGCATCCGGCGGTCGCCACCGCGCAGGTGGTCGGCGTGCCCGACGCCCGGCTCGGCGAGGTAGGCGCGGCCTTCGTCACGCTCAAGGGCGACGCGCCGGCGACCGAGGCCGAGCTCGACCGCGTTCGCCAAGGCAGCGCTGCGCCAATTTCCGCGTGCCGCGCTATGTCGCGATCGTCGAGAGCTTCGACGCCATCGGCATGACCGCGAGCGGCAAGGTGCAGAAGAACAAGCTGCGCGAGCACGCGATCGAGCGCTTCAAGCTCGGCACGCAGGCGCCGGCGCCGCAACCCGACGACGGAGACGGCGCGATGAGCGACGTCGTCCTGTGCGAATGCTTCGCCCGCGACGGGCTGCAGCACGAGACCGAGTTCGTGCCGACCGACACGAAGCGCGCGCTGATCGAGCGCTTCGCCGCGCTCGGCTTTCGGCGGGTCGAGGCGACCTCCTATTCCAATCCCAAGGTGGTGCCGCAGTTCGCCGATGCCAGCGAGCTGCTCGCTCGCTGCCGCGGCGCGAGGGCGTCCACTACAAGGCGACCTGCGCCAATGTCCGCGCGGTCGAGCGCGCGCTCGCCGATCTCGACGCCGGGCTTCGGCGTCACCGAGATCAGCCTGCTGGTGTCGGCGAGCGAAGCGCACTCGATGAAGAACCTGCGCGCAGTCGCGCGCCGACCAGTGGGACAACGTCGCGCAGCATGGCAGCGGCCGCGCAGGGCCGCTTCCGCCTGATCGGCACGATCTCGGTCGCGTTCGGCTGTCCGTTCGAGGGCGCGGTCGATGCCCGCGGTCGTGGTCGCCGACGCGCGCCGCTTCGCGCGAGGTCGGGGTCGACCCACGTCGCGCTCGGCGACACCACCGGGCATGGCGACGCCCGCCAGCATGAAGGAGCTGTGTCGGCCGCATGCGGCGCGAAGCGCCCGGCGTCACGCTGATCGCGCATCTTCACGACACGCGCGGCACCGGCCTGGTCAACGCGCTCGCCGCCTATGAGGCGGGCGTGCGCTACTTCGATTGCTCGTTCGGCGGCGTCGGCGGCCATCCGGCGCAGGTGCAAGTACGGCGGCGGCTACACCGGCAACGTCTGCACCGAGGATCTGGTGAACCTGTTCGAGTCGCTCGGCATCTCGCACCGGCATCGACCTCGCCGGCGCTGCTCGAGACCGCCGACGTTCTGCGAGCAGACGCTCGGCCGCGAGCTGCACGGCCGCGTCACGCGCAGCGGGCTCAATCCGCTGTTACGGCTCGCGAGTTGATTGCCTGGTCCGTCCATCGATTGGTACTGCCTTCTTTGTTTCAACGCGAAAGATGCTTCGGCTCCCCTCCCCCCGCGAAGCGATGGGGAGGGGTCGGGGGTGGGGGGCGTCCTGTGACTACGAGGAAGGCCCCCCACCCCGGCGCTCACTTCGTTTCGCGCCGACCCTCCCCACCGCTTCGCGGGGGGAGGGTAAAGGAGGCGCCTCCGCGTCATCCATCCTGCGAGGACTGGAGAGTTGAAGAAATGGATTCCGGGCTCGCGCTGACGCGCGCCCCGGAATGACGAGAGACTTCCGGATGACCAGAGATCAAAGAATAAAGCTGACCGAGCCGAGCGTGCCGAGTTCGTGCGCGTCGATCAGCACGCGGCGCTCCTTGATCCGAAAGCTGTCGCCCGCGCGGCGCAGCACGTAGCGGTAGACGCCGACATATTCGCGGATGCGCTCGTAGCGGCGGAACCGGTAGCAGACGAAGTTCGCCGTCACCGTCACGAGGTCGCCTTCGACCGCAGAGGATGCGCACGTTGGAGATCATGCGCCGCGTGCGCGACTTCGGATACTCGGCGTGGCAGTTCGGGTCGTTGATGCGGATGACGCGCTGGCGGATGCGCTCGCGATCGTCCGCCACCAGGAACAGCGTCGAGCGGTGGTCGCCCTCGAGGTGGTCGTTCGGCGGCACGTAGTAGCAGGCATCGTCGGCGAGCAGCGCCTCCCAGTCGTTGAGCTTCCAGTCGTCGAGCAGCGCCGCCTCGGCGTAGAGGAAATCCTCGACCTCGGCGCGCGTCACCACCGTGCGGGTCGCGACCGTCATGCCTGCGCTCCCATCAGTTCGTTCCAGCGCCGCCAGAAGATGCGCAGATGGTGCTCGTCGCTGTTGAGCTGGTCGCCCTCCTTGCCCATGCCGCGCGACATTTCCGACCAGCGGTCGTCCGACCAGTTGGCGAGCCCCTGCTGCACCAGTTCGAGCGCCTCGACGTCGTCCGGCGTCGCAAAGCCGCCCGGGCCGTAGAACGTCAGAAATGCGTCGAGCCTGCGCGCCCGCGCGGTCTCGCTTTCCTCGACCGGGCCGAGCGCCCAGGCGGTGACGTGCATCTTGTCGGGGCCCTGCGGATAGAACGTGCGCACCGTCACCGACGAGCCGTCGTTGATCACCAGGTTGGGGAAGATCACCAGGTTGCGGTTGGTATCGGCGACGCGCGGTCGCCCGCTCCGGCCCGAGCCGGTGCGACCAGTTCGGCGCGGATCTCGTCCATCTCCGCCTTCGCGGATTCGCCGTAGAGCGCAATCCACTTGGCGACCGGCCGGCCGCGGAAATTGATGTTGTCGGTGGTGAAATGTCCGTTGCCGAGTTCGACCGCCTTGCCGCGGGTCGGCAGCACCAGTCCTTCCTCCTTCGGCGGCTCGATCTTCACGCCCGAGTTGGCCATGAAGTTGAGCCAGGTCGAATGCGTCGCCGGCAGGTGATAGTCGTCGACGCTGAATTCTCCACCATCAGCTTCCAGTTGGCGGCGACGTCGTATTCCTGCACGCCGGCGATGATCTCCATCTGGCCGGACGGCGACTGGTCGATGACCAGGTCGATGTAGTCCTTGGCGCCCGCGAGATAATCGTGGAGCGGCGGCGCGTCGGCATCGAGGTTCATGAACCAGAAGCCGCGGTAGTCCTCGAAGCGCGCGGGGCTGCGCAGCCCGAACTTCGACTTGTCGAAGCTGCTCCGCATAGGCGTCGCTGCCCGGCACGCCGACCAGCGAGCCGTCATTGCCGTAGGTCCAGCCGTGGTAGATGCACTGGAAGCGCCGCCGGTTGCCCTCGCGCTCGGTGCACACGATGTGCGCCGCGGTGGCGGCAGGTGTTGAACAGGCAGTGGATTTCGCCCTTCTGGTCGCGGCAGAAGATCACCGGCCGGCCTGCCACCCGACGCGAGCGGAAGTCGCCCGGCTTCTTCAGCTCGGAGGCATGCCCGACATAGATCCAGCAGCGGCCGAAGATGCGCGCCATCTCGGTCTGCAGGATGTCGCCGGACACCAGGACCTCGCGGTCCAGCAGGAAGGTCTTATTCTCGCGGTCGTCGACGATGTAGGAGCGTGCGGTCATTTGCGGGCACTCGTTGCTTGATCCGGCGGCCTTTGATCGGCACGGTACATGGTCGGGCGAAATGGGGTCAACGCTCGCGCGTGCACATGCCGCTCATGCGAACCACTTGCACTTTTCCGGCGGCCCGCTAAAGCAGCATGATCGTCCATCACGCGATCACCGGAGTCATGTCAGCAGAGTCCTGTTCCCGTCTGCGCCGTCGCCGATATCCCGCCCGGCAGCGCCAAGAGCTTCGAGGTCGGCGACGAGAATCGTCGCCGTCTACAACGTCGACGGCGACGTTCTACGCCACCGACGCGCGCTGCACGCACGGCTTCGCCGACCTCGCCGAGGGCATCCTGGACGGCGACATCGTGGAGTGCACGCTGCACTTCGGCGCCTTCAACGTCCGCACCGGCAAGGCCGTGCAGGCGCCCTGCTTCGTCGACCTCAAGACCTACCGGACCGAAGTGAAGGACGGCCAGGTGTTCGTCGATCTGAGCACGCCGGCGGCCTGATCGCTATTACGACCGGGGAATGCAGCGGCGGACCCGCTTGACGTGCGCCCTGCCGCCGACCTCGACATGATCGCCGCCGATCACCTCGCTGATCTGCCCCTTGGGGCAGCGGCCGTCGTCGACCAGCACCTTCTGGCCAGGCTTGAGTGCCCCCATCGCCGGCTCGCGCTTGAGGTATTGCGCCTGCGCGTTCGTCGGGCCGTCAATCGCAAACGCCGCCCCGAGCAGCAAGACCCAACGGACAGCACGCATGACGGTGCTCCCTCAGTGCTCGATCTTCTCGCGCGGCGGGCCCATCAGCACCGGCTGGAACAGCACCGCCGCGCACATGGTGGTGACGAGCGCGAGCGCCATCAGCTTGCCCATGCTCGAGGTGCCGGGATGGCTCGACAGCCACAGGCTGCCGAACGCGGTCGCGGTGGTCAGCGCGCTGAAGAACACCGCGCGCGTCAGGCTCGACTGCAACAGGTCGGTCTGCCCCGCCCGCCACGCCATGATGTAGTAGATCTTGAAGGCGACGCCGAGGCCGAGCAGCAGCGGCAGCGCGATGATGTTGGCGAAGTTGAGCTTCATGCCGAAGATCACCATCAGCTCCATCGTCACCACGCCGGCCAGCAGCAGCGGGATCAGCGTCAGCAGCACGTCGCCGAAGCGGCGCAGCACGATCCATAGCAGGATGGTGATCGAGCCGAGCGCCCAGACGCCGGCCTCGAAGAACGATTTGATCATCGGTGCGGCCGGATTCCAGGATCGAGATCGGCCCGCCGATCGCGTCGGGCTCGACCACCTGCACGGCGGCGGCGAACTTGCGCAGCGTCTCGTTGTCGTTCGGATCGCCCTTCGGCAGCACCTCCACCTTGGCGCGGCCATCCTTGGTGATCCAGCCGCGCGGCGATCTCCGGCGGCAGTGTTTCGAGCGTCACCGGCTGCGCCTGCAGATAGTCGCGCAATTCGTTGAGCGCGGTCTGCGAGCGGCAGGATCATGGCCGCCTGCGCGCGCGCGCGCAGCGCCTCGTCGCCGTCGGCGACCTTGGCGAGCGCGTCGGCCAGGCGCCGCGCCGCGACCGCGCCGGGTCCCTGCTTGTCGGGCGCATTGTCGGCCGCCTGCCGCAGGTTGGTCGACCGCCGCCTTGAGCGCCGCGACATTGTCGGCGTCGGTCGGCGGCGTCTTGCTGGGATCGGGCTTGAGCACCGGGTTCGAGGATTGTCGCCGAGCTGGCGGATCGCCGCGAGCTTGGGCTCCTGGTCGGTCGGAATGAAGCTCTCGATCGTCTTGACGCCCGCGACCTCGGGCAGCTTGGACAGCTTCTCGGCGGCGGCGTGCGCCGCTTCCTTGTTCGGCGCGAGCATGTAGATCGAGTTGGCGCCGATCGCAGGATCGCTGCGCAGATCGAGGAAGGTCGCGACCGACTCGACCTTCGGGCTGCGCAGGTTGAGCGGATTGAAATCGAACTGCAGCCAATAGAGCAGCGGCAGCCCGGCCGCGACCACGATCCCGGTGCCGACGATGATCGCCGATGCGATGCCGCTCCATGAAGCGGTCGACCGGCGCGAGCGACTTGTAGCCCATCTCCTTCGGCTCGCCCGGCGGGTTGAGCACCGTGAGCAGCGCGGGGATCACCGTGACGCTGGTCAGGAAGGCGACGATCATGCCGAGGCCGGCGAGCAGGCCGAGCTCCGACACGCCCTTGTAGTCGGTCGGCAGGAACGACATGAAGCCGGCCGCGGTGGCGGCGGCCGCCAGCGTCAGCGGCGCGCCAACGTAGCGCGCGGTGCTGAGCAGCGCCGCCTGGAGGTCGTCGTTCTCATGGCGCTCGGCGCGGTAGCGCACCGCTGAACTGGATGCCGAAGTCGACGCCGAGCCCGATGAACAGCACCGCGAACGCCACCGAGATCAGGTTGAGCGCACCGACCCAGGCGAGCCCGAGCGCCATGGTGATCGACAGGCCGATCAGCAGGCTGACGAAGACCGCGAAGATGAGCCGTCCGGAGTGCAACGCCAGCCACAGGATGGTGAGCACGATCAGGATGGTCCCGGCGGTATTGATGAAGGCGCCTTCCTGCACGGTGGCATACTCATCGTCGGCGATTGGCACCGGCCCGGTCAGCCGCAGCTTGGCGCCATATTGGGTTTCGAAATTCGCGTCGACCGCGGCCTTGCGGATGGCCTCGGAGGCCGCCCTCCCCGGCATCAGCGCGCTGAAATCGAGGATCGGCCGCGTCTCGACGAATCGGCGGGTCTCGCTTGGCGTCGGCGGCCGGCCGTTGAGCATCGCGTGCCAGGAGAAGCTCGCCGGGCGGCCCGCGATGGCGTTCTCGAACGTGTCCGAGACCCGGGTCATCATGCCGGCCAGGTTGTCGAGCGGGAAATGGTTCATCCGCACGCCGATCAACCCGTAGTTGAGCGCGGTTGTCAGCCCGCGCAGATTGGAGTCCTGCGCCAGCGCCTGGATGATCGCCTTGGCCTCGCCCAGCTTGCGGGTGGTCTCGACCACCTGCTGGGTCGGCAGAAAAAGCAGGCCGTTTTTTCGGAAAAACGGTCCCCCGCCGAGTTCCGTCACCGATTGGAACAGGTCTTTCTGCCCGGACAGCTTTTCGACCAGGGCGGCGGTCGCCTGGGTGGCGAGTTCCGAGCTTGGCGCATCGATCACCGCGAGGATGGTTTCTTCCTTCACCGGGAACGACTTGTCGAAGGCCGCCTCGCGCTGCCGCCACGGCAGGTCCTTGGAAATGAGCTTGTTGACGTCGGCGTCGATGGCGAAATGGCTGTAAGCGTAAAGCCCTCCGACTACTCCCAAAAGCACCGCCAGAACAATGACTTGCACGGCGTAACGCGTACAGGCATCGACCGTGGTGACGATTGCCTTCTTCAGCATGCCATGTCCTGGAAGTTATCCCGCACGCCGGTCAGGCTGAGGCGGGGCGGATGGGCGGCGAGGTTAGGGCGGAATATCAGGCAATTCAGTACGTTGACAATGACTAAGGTAAACCGGAACCGATCCGGCGGCGAACTGTTGCCCGCCGAACCCGCCAGGGCGGGTCCCTTGGGCTTGGGCGGAAGTAGGTATTTCCCCTACGAGCTAAATTCTCTAGTGTCACCAATTCATCGTTTGGGGGAAAATTCCAGCCCATGAGCTCACCGACTCCGTTGCTGGACACAATCAAGAGTCCGGAGGACCTGCGTCGCCTGCCAGAGGACTCCCTCCGGCAGGTCGCCGACGAACTGCGCGCCGAAACCATCAGCGCGGTGGCGGTGACCGGTGGCCACCTGGGGGCCGGGCTTGGCGTCATCGAGCTGACCGTTGCGCTGCATTACGTGTTCGACACGCCCGATGACCGTCTGGTCTGGGATGTGGGGCATCAGGCCTACCCGCACAAGATATTGACCAACCGCCGCGACCGGATCCGGACGCTGCGCCAGGGCGGCGGATTGTCCGGATTCACCAAGCGGGCGGAGAGCGAATTCGATCCCTTCGGTGCGGCGCATTCGTCCACCTCGATTTCGGCCGGGCTCGGCATGGCCGTCGCGCGCGACCTGACCGGCGGATCGCATAACGTCGTGTGCGTGATCGGCGACGGCGCGATGTCGGCCGGCATGGCCTACGAGGCGATGAACAATGCGGGCGCCATGAACTCGCGCCTGATCGTCATTCTCAACGACAACAACATGTCGATCGCGCCGCCGGTCGGCGCGTTTTCGGGCCATCTGGCGCGGCTGGTGTCCGGCCAGACCTATCAGTCGGTCCGCCACTCGGTGCACCAGCTTGCCACGCACCTGCCGCCGTTCCTGGAGCAGCGCGCCAAGGCGATGGAGGAATACGCCCGCGGTCTGGTGACCGGCGGCACGCTGTTCGAAGAGCTCGGGTTCTTCTACGTCGGGCCGATCGACGGCCACAACATGGAGCACCTGATTCCGGTGCTGAAGAACGTCCGCGACAGCGCGACCGGGCCGATCCTGGTCCATGTCGTCACCGAGAAGGGCAAGGGCTATGCACCGGCGGAAGCGTCCGACGATCGCTATCACGGCGTGGTCAAGTTCGACGTCGCGACCGGCAAGCAGGCCAAGGCCAAGTCCAACGCCCCCTCCTACACCAAGGTGTTCGGCGAGAGCCTGATCAAGGAAGCCGCCAAGGACCCGCGCATCGTGGCGATCACCGCCGCGATGCCGTCCGGCACGGGCATCGACCTGTTCGGCAAGGCATTTCCCGACCGTACCTTCGACGTCGGCATTGCCGAGCAGCATGCGGTGACGTTCGCGGCCGGGCTTGCCACCGAGGGCTACAAGCCGTTCTGCGCGATCTACTCGACCTTCCTGCAGCGCGCCTACGACCAGATCGTGCACGACGTCGCAATCCAGCGGCTGCCGGTGCGGTTCGCGCTCGACCGCGCGGGCCTGGTCGGCGCCGACGGTCCGACGCACGCGGGCTCGTTCGACCTCGCCTATCTGGGCTGCCTGCCCGGCTTCGTGCTGATGGCGGCGGCGGACGAGGCCGAGCTCGCGCACATGGTGGCAACGCAGGTGGCGATCGACGACCAGCCGTCCGCGTTGCGCTATCCCCGTGGCGATGGCATCGGCGTCGAAATGCCGGAATACGGCGTGCCGCTAGAGATCGGCAAGGGCCGGATCATGCGGGAGGGGACGTCGGTCGCGCTGCTCTCGCTCGGCACCCGGCTCGCCGAATGCCTCAAGGCCGCCGAGGTGCTCGCCACCCAGGGGCTCTCCGCCACCGTGGCTGACGCAAGGTTCGCCAAGCCACTCGACACCGAACTGGTGCTGCGGCTCGCCCGCGAGCACGAAGTGCTGATCACCGTGGAAGAAGGCTCGACCGGCGGGTTCGCCGCGCAGGTTCTGCAGACGCTGGCCGAGCATGGCGTGCTCGACCGCGGGCTGAAGGTGCGGGCGATGGTATTGCCCGACCAGTTCATCGACCAGGACAGCCCGGTGGCGATGTACGCCAAGGCCGGGCTCGACGCCAACGCCATCGCCGCCAAGGTGTTCGAAACGCTCGGTAGCAACCGGCGTCTGGTGTGGCGGAATTGACGCTCCTGCCGAAATACGCGCGTCCGAAACCGGGGCACTGGAGCAGTTCCAGGGCAAGCATCCACCGGTTGGCTTGACGATCGGCCGCAAGTCGCACAGAAACGGAGCATCATGGCTATACCGTTCCACAAGGAACTCCGCATCGGCGCCTATCTGCTCAAGCAGAAGCTCATGGGCCGCAAGCGCTATCCGCTGGTGCTGATGCTGGAGCCGTTGTTCCGCTGCAACCTGGCCTGCACCGGTTGCGGCAAGATCGACTATCCGGCCCCGATCCTGAACCGGCGGATGTCGGTCCAGGAGTGCCTTGACGCGGTCGACGAGTGCGGCGCGCCGATGGTGGCGATCCCGGGCGGCGAGCCGTTGATCCACAAGGACATCGGCGAGATCGTCAAGGGCATCGTGGCGCGAAAGAAATTCGTCTCGCTGTGCACCAACGCGCTGCTGCTCGAGAAGAAACTGGACCTGTTCGAGCCGTCGCCGTTCCTGTTCTTCTCGGTCCACCTCGACGGCATCAAGAAGCACCACGACAAGTCGGTGTGCATGGAGGGCGGGTTCGAGAAGGCGGTTGCCGGCATCAAGGCCGCCAAGGCCAAGGGCTTCACCGTCAACGTCAACGCCACGATCTTCGACGGCCAGCCGGCCGAGGACATTGCCGCGTTTCTCGATCTCACGCAGGAGCTGGGTGTCGGCGTCTCGATCTCGCCCGGCTATGCCTACGAGCGCGCGCCGGACCAGGAGCACTTCCTGAGCCGCCGCAAGACCAAGGAACTGTTCCGCAAGGTCTTCGCGATGGGCAAGGGCAAGAAGTGGCAGTTCATCCACTCCGCCCTGTTCCTCGATTTCCTCGCCGGCAACCAGAAATACCACTGCACGCCTTGGGGCATGCCGACCCGGAACATCTTCGGCTGGCAGAAGCCCTGCTACCTGATCGGCGAAGGTTACGTGAAGACCTTTACCGAGCTGATGGAGACGACCGACTGGGACAGCTACGGCACCGGCCGCTACGAGAAGTGCGCGAACTGCATGGCGCATTGCGGCTACGAGCCGACGGCTGCCACCGCGACGCTGGCGCAGCCGCTGCAGGCGCTCAAGGTCGCACTGTTCGGCGTGAAGACCGAAGGCGAGATGGCGCCTGAGATCCCGCTCGATCAACAGCGGCCGGCGGAGTTCATCTTCTCGCGCCATGTCGAGAAGGAAATGGCGGCGATCCAAACCAAGACTCCCGCCAACCGCAACACCCCGCCGATGGAAGCCGCCGAGTAGGCGGTTATCCTCTTTCGGCTCGGCACAGTGGCGTAGCGCCCATATCTTCGCATGCTCTTAAGAGCTAAATAAGCGCGATTGAGTGCTCTTAAGAGCATTTCTCTTTACATCTCCTCAATTTCATGAAATGCTCTTGAGAGCATTCAATCATATTTAAGAGGCCCTTGAGGGCATATGGTCGCCAAGAACAAGCTCCAGAGCACGCCGCCGTACCCGGTCGAACAGGCCCTGAAGGCACTGGGTGAGAACCTGCGTACCGCACGGATACGGCGCAAAATGCGGATCCAAGACGTGGCTGCCCGGATCGGGACGGGTCTACGCGCGGTCATGGACGCTGAGAAGGGCAAGGCTTCTACGGGCATCGTTGTCTATGCGGCTTTGCTGTGGGTGTACGGACTGCTCGCGCCGTTCGAAGAGCTGGCCGATCCCGGCAAGGACAAAGAGGGTCTCGCGCACGAAGCCACAAAGGGTCGCACGCGCGCCCGCAAGAGCGGAGGCATCGACAGTGATTTCTAAAACTTCCGCCTCCGAGTGCTTTGTTTACGTAACGCTGCCGGGACAGACTGAAGCCGTTACCGCAGGCCGCTTCGTCCTGAGCAAGGATCGTCGCGGGAACGCTCTGGGCCGCTTCGTCTACGGCAAGAGCTATCTGGCACGCGATGAAGCCGTTGAACTCGACCCTGTCGAACTCAAGCTGTCCGAAGAGACTTTTGAGACGACCCGCCTTGGAGGTCTCTTTGGCGCACTACGCGATGCCGGGCCGGATTATTGGGGCCGTCGGGTCATCGAGAAGCATTCCGGCCATACCTCGCTGGGAGAGCTGGATTATCTTCTGGAATCTCCCGATGACCGCGCGGGAGCACTCGGGTTCGGACTCGGACAGCAACCGCCCGCACCGAGGCGAAAATTCAACAAGACGCTTGAACTCGGAAAACTCCAAAGCCTCGCTGATGCACTTGTCCGCGAAGAACTCAGCGAAAAAGGCGAAGATGCAGTACAAGTGGACGAACTCATGCTGTTGGGCACTTCTATGGGAGGAGCCCGACCGAAGGCTGTCGTTGAAGATGGCGACGGCCTGTGGATTGCCAAATTCAACCGCCCCGACGACCGCTGGAACCATGCGCGGGTCGAGCACGCCATGCTCACGCTCGCCAAGCACTGCGGAATCAGCACCGCGGAAAGCCGTGTGGAGAAAGTGGGCGGCAAGGACGTTCTACTGGTCAAACGCTTCGACCGATTCAAGAACGGCGACACCTACACGCGCGCAAGAATGATCAGCGGCCTCACTTTGCTCCAAGCCGATGAACTTGCCGAACTGCGGGATCGCTGGTCTTACGTGCTCATGGCGGAAGAACTGCGCCGGGTTGCGGCAGAACCCGCAAAGGATGCCCATGAGCTGTTTCGGCGGATGTGCTTCAACGCGCTGATCTCGAACCTCGACGACCATCCGCGCAATCATGCGATGATCGCCAAAGAGCGCGATTGGGGACTTCTCCCCCGCATACGACCTGACCCCGTCGCCGGTCGTGGCCCAGGAGCGCCGCGACCTCGCGATGACCGGTGGCGACCAGGGACGCTTTGCCAATGCGAAGAACCTCCTGTCCCAAGCGACCAGGTTCCTGATGGATAAGGACAAGGCAAACGCCACGATATCGGAGATGACAAAGCGGGTGCAGACCACCTGGTACGACACCGTCCGCGCCTGCGGAGTGAGCGAAAGAGATGCTGAAGCGATTAAGTCCGCGTTCGTCTACAATGGCTTCAGTTACTAGGCGCACGATCGAACCGTCCGCGAAAATTCCTGCCTTTGCAGCTAGTCTCGTCTAAAATCCGCATCTGGATGGAGTGAGGGAGATGCGTCCGATCCGATTGACCGGCCTCGCATTCGCGGCCGCCGCGATATTTGCCACAGGCGCCGCCGCGCAGACCTACCCGTCGCGGCCGATCAAGATGATCGTGCCGACCACCGCGGGCTCGCCGACCGACGTGATGGCGCGACTGGTGGCGCAGGGCATGGGCCCGAGCCTCGGCCAGCAGGTGCTGGTCGAGCCGCGTCCGGGCGGCGGCGGCATCATCGGCACCCGCGCGGTGATCACGGCCGAGCCCGACGGCTACACGCTGCTCTTCACCGAGGGCGGCAAGCACCTGATGACGTCGGCGCTCTACGACAATGTCGGATACGACCCGGTCGCCGACCTCACGCCGGTCGCCACCGCCGGCGCCGGCACCTTCGTACTGGTGGTCGCGCCCGACGTGCCGGCGAAGTCGGTGCAGGACCTGGTCGCCCATGCCCGCGCCAATCCCGGCAAGGTCAATTTCGGCTTCGGCCAGGGCACCATCCCGCACATGCTCGGCGAGACCTTGAAGGTTCTCGCCAAGGTCGACATCGCCAGCATCCCCTACAAGGGCGGCGCACAGGCGGTCGCCGACATGCTCGGCGGCCACATTCAGATGAATTTCGGCACCACCGCGACACTGCTGGCGCTGATCCGCCAGGGCAAGCTGCGCGCGCTGGCGGTCACCGGCGATACTCGCAATCCCGACCTGCCGGACGTGCCGACCATGGCGGAGAGCGGCTTCCCGCAGCTCACGATCCGGTTCTGGATGGGCATCTGGGGACCGCCGCGCATGCCCGCCGCGATCGTCGAGAAGCTCAATGGCTCGGTCGCCGAGGCCCTGAAGGTGCCCGAGATCGCGGCCGGCATGAAGCGCGCGGGCTTCGAGCCGATGACCACGCCCGCGGCGGCGGTCGCTGCGTTCGTAACTGCCGAATCCCCGAAGTGGCTGGCGGTGGCGAAGACGTCCGGGGTGAAGGGCGATTGAGTCGGACACGGGCCGAACTGTGGCCGAAACGCCACGCCTTCACCGCTCGTTCAACATCTAAGCGATTGCGCGGAATTCGTTTGAACCTCTGGCAATCCCTCACGACTAAATTTGATCGGGAGGGCATTCATCATGGAAGACCAACGTACTGCTCGGCTGTTCGGACTTGCACTCGGCATGCTGTTCACCGCCTGCCTGGTCCTGAACGCCTTCGCGTTCTGACGCACCATCCGCTCGGGCAATTCGCGGCTATCCGGCCGGATCGCAGCATGTGGTCGGCGGGGGCGCTCAGTCCAGCTTGGCGCCGGACGCCTTGACGATCGCAGTCCATTTCGGGATTTCCGATTGGATATAGGCGGCGAAGTCCTCCGGGCTTCCGCCCGCGATATCGACGCCAAGCCCATCCAGCGACTTCCTGACCGCCGCATCGGCCAGCGTCTCCGTCAGCGCGCGGTTGAGCGTCTTGACGATCTCAGGCGAGACCTTCGCCGGCGCAACCAGCCCGTGCCAGGTCGTGGCGTCGAAGCCCTTGAGCCCTAGTTCGTCGACGGTCGGCAGGTCCGGCATGAGCGCCGTGCGCTTGAGCGTGGTGACCGCGAGCGCCCTCACCTTGCCGTCCTGGATATGGGTCACCACCGACGAGGCGGTGGCGAACATCATCTGCACGTGGCCGGCGATCACGTCCTGCAGCGCCGGCGCCGCGCCCTTGTAGGGCACGTGCACCAGGTTGACCTTGGCCTCCGCCTTGAACAGTTCGCCGGCGAGATGGGCCGCCAGGCCGTGCCCGGACGAGGCGTAGTTGAGCTTGCCCGGATTGGCCTTGGCGAGCGCGATCAGCTCCGCCAGCGAGCGCGCCGGCACCGCCGGGTTCAGCACCAGGATGTTGGCTTGCGAGCCGACCAGCCCGATCGGTGCGAAATCCTTGACCGGATCGAAGTTGATCTTCTGGTAGAGCGCCGCGTTGGTCGCGAGGATGCTGTTGTTGCCGAGCAACAGGGTGTGACCATCTGCCGACGCATGCGCCACCGCCTCGGCTGCGATGTTGCCGCCGGCGCCCGGCCGGTTCTCGATCACGACCGGCTGGCCCAGAACCTGTTCGAGCTTGCGCCCCAGGATGCGCGCCAGCACATCGCTCGCTCCGCCCGGCGGGAAGGCCAGCACGAGGCTAACCGGCCGGGTCGGATAATTGGCCGAAAGCCCCGCAAAGCCGCTTCCGAGCAGTACGACCATACTGGCCGCCAGTGCCAGCAGTCTGGTGCGCGAACGTAGCCGCATGAGTGGACGCATTTGGGTGTTCCTCGTCCGGACGTTGCCGGTCTGAATCTTTCAGAGACGCGCCAGCATAAGCGGGGATTTTCGATCGCGGAAACACCCAGTGTGGCGAATTTGACGTTCCTGTCAGCATTGCGGCGAGTCGATAGTAGGAACGTCAAATCCAAAGCCACACTAGAATCGAAAGAGTTGCAAGTGTCCCATGGGTTCCGACGCTTGTAAGCGTGCGTGCTGCGATGGGGTACAAGCGTCGGAACCAGGGCACCAGCGAATCGCGCCGTTGCCCCGATGCAACAGATCAAGAGAGAGTCGCTTCAACACCCCCTGGAAACATTCTGCTTCGCGCCGGAAGCCGCTAGTCTGGCCACGTCAGTTGGATGCCAGAACAAAGACAAGGGGCGTGTCATGTTTGGCGTAATTGGCGTACTGGTTGCGAGCGCAGTATTCGCATTTCTGTTCGCGTATCTGTGCACCACGTTTCTGCTGGCGCAGTTCAACGTGCAAGGCCGCATGCTGGTCGGGCAGAAGAGCCTGCTGATCATCCTTGGCTCGAACATCGTCAGCCTCGTGCTGCTGTGGATCGTCGGCTTCGCGCTGCTTTCGGCGAGCGGCCGCAGCAACCTCGAAATGCCCGCGGCCTTGATCGCGATCGGCGCACAGTCGATCTGGCTGCTGCGGCACTTATTGCGCTACCGCCGCGATCATCTGCGGGTGCGTTACGAGCCCTACGATGTCGAGATCGAGCCGGACACCCTCACCCGGTCTTAGACAAGGCGCCGAGCGCAAGCATCCGGGCGCCTTGCAGGCGTAAATCCGCCGCACTGGCGTACCCACAGGCCCTGCAGTAGATTTTCCGTCGCGGGATGCGCGTGGACCTGCACGTCGCGGGGATCCGCACGTGCGACCTGCTCGTTTTCCTGACTGACCGGATTTCGCCGCGCCTCTCCTCCGCGACACAAAGGCCCCAAAATGAAGTGCACTGCCAGCGTCGCCGTCACGGTGTTCGCCACCATCTCTCTCGCCTTGCCTGCCCTCGCGCAGCCTGCTCCGCCGCCGCAGACCTCCCGCGTCGAGACCAGCTATGTGGAACCGAAGGATCCGGACTTTCGCCCGATCCACGAGCGGCTGAAGCAGCGCCGGGTCCTTGAGCAACTCCAGCAGTTCCTGGCGCCGCTCCGGCTGCCCGCGACCCTCAAGGTCTCGATCGAACAATGCGGCGCGCCATTCGTGCCGTACCGGCCGGGCGAACCGGTGCGCATCTGCTACGAGTACATCGAGGACATCGAGCGGCTCGCGCCTGGCGGCGCCGTGTTCATGGGCTCATCGTGGATCACGACGCGGGACGACGCGCTGGTCGGCGCCGTCGTCCTGACCGTGCTGCACGAGGTCGCGCACGCGATCTTCGACATGCTGCAGATCCCGGTGTGGGGACGAGAGAGCGACGCCGCCGACAAGGTCTCGGCGTTCATCATGCTGCAGTTCGGCAAGGAGGTGGCGTGGCGGACCATTACCGGCGTCGCCTGGTTCCTCAACCAGTCGACCAGTACGCGCGTCAACTTCTCCGACGTGCGCTCGGCGGCGGCGGCGCGGTTCTACAACATCCTGTGCGTCGCTTACGGCAGCGACACCAAGACCTTCGGCTTCCTGTCGCCGAAGTCGGCAGGCCCGACCGTGTATCTGCCGCCGGGGCGCGCCGAGACCTGCGAGTACGAACACGAACAGTTGAGAATGTCGTTCAACCAGACCATCGCCCCGCATATCGATCCGGACCTCCTGAAGAAGGTCCAGGCCACCGAGTGGCTGAAGTGACCGCCATGCGCCCGCGCCACGAACGCATGTCCCGGCAAGCTCAAGGATTGAGGACGACAATGACCCGCACCATTCCCGCCTTCGCGCTGGCGCTGGCGCTCATGTCCCCGGCGATGTTGGCCGCGCCGGCCGCCGCGCAGGCGCCGTCCGTGCCGGAGCTGCGCAATTCGCGGCTCACCACCGACTACGTCGAGCCGCGCAGCGACGAATTCCAGGACCTGCACCAGCGGCTGAAGAAGCGCCAGGTGCTCGAAGAGCTGGCCATGTTCCTGTCGCCATTGAAGCTGCCGGTGACGCTGCGGCTCACGTTCGCCGAGTGCGGCATGGTCAATGCCGACTACGACCCGTTGGGACTACGCATCCGCATCTGCTACGAGTGGGTCGACTTCATGGAGAAGCGCGCGCCCCGGACCGCGTCGCCGGCGCTCGGCGTGATCTCGCGTGCGGACGCGATCGTCGGTTCGACCGTCAGCGTCATCCTGCACGAAATCGGTCACGCGCTGTTCGATATTCTGAAGATCCCGGTGCTTGGCAAGGAGGAAGACGGCGCCGACCAGCTCGCCGGCTTCATCATGCTGCAATTCGGCAAGGACGTCGCGCGCACCACCATCAACGGCACGGCCTTTACGTGGGCGACGCTGGCGAGCGGCAATCGCCAGCCGGATTTCTCCGACGTGCATTCGACCGCCGAGCAGCGCATCTACAACTACACCTGCATCGCCTATGGCGGCGATCCGGAGACCTTCAAGGACTACATCGAGAAGGGCCTGCTACCGAAGGCGCGCGCCCAGAACTGCAAGAAGGAATACGAGCAGGTCAAGCTCGCGTTCACCAAGACCATCCTGCCCTATGTCGATCTCGACATGATGAAGAAGGTGCAGTCGCTGCGCTGGCTGCGCCCCACCGACGGCAAGTGATTGGGTGAAGCGCGAATGCAGTCACGCGTCATTCCGGGGCGCGCGTCAGCGCGAGCCCGGAATCCACGACGCGCGCACCGACGGAAGGACTCCCCTCCCCCCGCGAAGCGGCGGGGAGGGGTCGGGGTGGGGGGCATCGCAGAAATTCGCGCGTCACTCTGCTCGCCAAATTACCCTCCACCCCGGCTCGCTTCGCTCGCCGACCCTCCCCGCCGCTTCGCGGGGGAGGGTGAGGAAAGCGCGCGCTCCGCGAACGGCCGTCCACTACACGAACTGCACGGCGATGCCGCCGAGCTCGCCGAAGTCGGCGTGCAGCGTGTCGCCCTTGCCGGCGAACACCACGCGGGTAAACGAACCGGCCAACACAAGATGGCCGGGCTCGAGCGCGACGCCGTGAGAACCCAGCTTGTTGGCAAGCCAGGCGACGCCGAGCGCCGGATGGCCGAGCACGCCGGCGGCGACGCCGGTCTCCTCGATCTCGGAGTTCTTGTACATGATGCCGCCGACCCAGCGCAGGTCGACGTCCATCGGACCGACCGGACGGCCGCCGACCACGATGCCGGCCGCGGCGCCGTTGTCGGCGACCGTGTCGAAGATCTTGCGCTGGTCCTGCAGGCGCGCATCGACGATCTCGATCGCCGGGACGACATATTCGGTGGCGCGCAGCACGTCGGTGAGGCCGACGCCCGGCCCCTTGAGCCGCGTGCCGAGCACGAAGGCGAGCTCGATCTCGACCCGCGGCCGGCAGAAATTGGCGTGCGGAATCTTGGCGCCGTCCGCGATCATCATGTCGTCGAGCAGGTGGCCGTAGTCGGGCTCGTCGATCATCGAGGAGCGCTGCATCGCCTTGGAGGTGAGTCCGACCTTGTGGCCGATCAGCTTGGCGCCGGCCGCGATCTTGCGGTTCGCCACCTCGGTTGAAATCGCGTAGCTGTCCTCGATCTTGATATCGGGCCAGGTGGTGGAAAGCTGGACCGCCTGTTTGCGCTCCTTCTCGGCGGCCATCAGGATATCGGCGGCTTTCTTGCGATCGGCATCGGACAGCATCGGTGGGTCCCTCCCCGGCTTGGCGTGACTGGCGCCGGACTATCGACGATTGCGCGTCGCGCCTCAATCACTTTGCGCTCCGCATTGCCAGCGCGGCGACGCCCTGCCAAGTTAGCCGCGGAAAGCGCGGGTTCTCATGGACGTCATCATTATCGGCGGCGGCATCGGCGGATTGACGCTGGCGCTGGCCGCTGCATGCAGCCGGCGCGGCCCAGCGCATCCGGGTGTACGAGGCCGCGCCGGAGATCCGCCCGCTCGGCGTCGGCATCAATCTCGGGCCGCACGCCGTCAAGGAGCTGAGCGCGCTCGGGCTGCAGGACGCGCTCGCGGCGGTTTCCTGCCAGCCGCAGGACTACGCGTTCTTCACCCGCCACGGCCAGCTCGTCTATCGCGAGCCGTGGGGGATGGCCGCCGGCCATCAGTGGCCGCACTTTTCGATCCACCGCGCCGATCTGCACCAGGTGCTGCTGGACGCGCGTGCAGCCAGCGGCTCGGCGCCGAGAAGCTTCATCACCGGCCATCGCTGCATCGGCGTCGAGCAGGACGACGCGCGGCGTCACCGCGCGCTTTGCCGCGCCCGACGGCGCGGCGCTGCCGCCGCAAGCCGGCGACGTGCTGGTCGCCTGCGACGGCATCCATTCGGTGGTGCGGGCGCAGTTCTATCCGGACGAAGGCCCGTTCATCTATCGCGGCATCAATCTGTGGCGCGGCGTGACCCGGCAGCCGCCGTACCTCACCGGGCGCAGCATCGCCCGCATCGGCGCGCGGCATTCGACGCTGATCATCTATCCGATCCGCAACAACATCGACGCGGCCGGCAACCAGCTGGTCAACTGGGTCGTCGAGATCGAGCGCGACGTCGCGGTGCCGGTCGACTGGAACAAGCCCGGCCGGCTCGAGGACTTTCTGCCGGTCTACCAGGACTGGACCTTCGACTGGCTCGACGTGCCGGCGATGATGCGCAACGCCGACGCCGATCCTGTCCTATCCGATGGTCGATCGCGATCCGCTCGACCGCTGGACCTTCGGGCGCGTGACGCTGCTCGGCGACGCCGCGCATCCGATGTATCCGCAGGGCGGCAACGGCGGCGCGCAGGCGATCATCGACGCCGCGACCCTGGCGCGATTGCTCGAAGAGCGAAGCCGGAGCCGACCGCGGCGCTCAAGGCCTACGAGGCGGCGCGGCTGCCGGCCACCAGCCGCATCGTGCTGCAGAACCGCACCGCGCCGCCGAACGTCATCGTCGACACGGTCGAGCAGCGCACCGGCGACCAGCGCTTCGAGCAGGCTCGAGGACGTTATCAGCCAGGACGAATTGCGGGCGATCTTCGAGCGCTACCAGAAGGTCGCCGGCTATCATGTTCAACAAGTCGGACGTGCACAGGGGTAAGACTCATGGCCGATACGGTTGCTTCACTGAAGCTGACCTCGGACGGCGCCATGAAGCTGCTGCAGGCCGCGATCGCCAAGGCGAGGGAGATGAAGCGTGCCGCAGTGCATCTCCATCGTCGACACCGGCGGTCATCTGCTGGCGTTCGCCCGCATGGACGGCGCGTTCACGCAGTCGATCGACACCGTCGCTGATGAAGGCGATGACAGCGGCGTCCTACGGCATACCGACCGGCGATATCGCCGCCGGCATCGACCTCAAGCTCGCCATCGCGACGCAGGGCAAGCGCATCAACCTGCCGGGCGGGCTGCCCGATCATCGTCGACGGCCACGTCATCGGCGGCATCGGCGTCGGCTCCGGCACCGGCGAGCAGGACCGCCAGGTCGCCAATGCGGCACTCACCGCTTTTGCCGGCGCCAAGACGTTCTAGTCCTTCTGCGTCAGAAATGGTCGAGGGCCACGTTGTTGCGCCCTCTCCCACGCATCCCAGGTTTGCCCCTGATTGCACTCGCGATGCGCGATCACAACGGCCGGGACCGCGGACACCGTCGTACCGCGATCTTCCTGCCGCAGTAAATGTTCGCTGGCGCTACGCTGCTGTCGTCGGCAAGAGTGCAGCTTACATCGAGACGGCGAGGAAGCCCGCGTAGCAGACGGACGCGAACAGGCCAATCCAAGCTGGCCCTTCGAGGCGTTGTGCGATGACTTCGAGGCGCTGGGAAAAAGACGGATGAGCTGGTGGTTTCAAGGAACGTCTGATGCATCGGAAATCCCCCCGATCTGCGACAGCCACAATCCCCATTGCGAAACCGCTGCCGCCTTAATCTGAATGGCGGAGTTTTAACAGAAATGCGGCGGAAACTGGGCGTCAGTCGATAGAAGCGTGGTGTCCCTGCTTTGCGACAGTTGGGGCTACGTTGCAGAAGCCCCGGCCCTCTGAGGCCGGGGCTCCCCGTCCCTGCAGTCGGAATCAAAGTGCCCCATCCAACTGCATCCCCCCGCGAAATGCGTCGGGCTCGGCGACCTCTCGTTCGAACAGGGCAAGCTAAACAGGAGACCGCCTGCCGAATCAGTCTGCATCCCTGATCGGCAACATCCAAGCATCGATTAAAATCAGACTGTAAACTTTAGTGAACACGCTATCCTTAACGGCTGGGCCGTGAACCGCAACCGATCAATCCAGCTTCAGCGCGCGCTGCGACCTGCGCCAGCAGCGGCGCGACGTCGTAGTCGAGGTAGTAGCCGGCGCCGACCCGCACCGGGTCGCCGGCGTAGTAGCGCTCGTACTGCAGCATGCGCTGGCCGAACTGCGTGCCGGTGGCGTCCCACGCGAGCTTGAACATGCGGATGCGCTCGCTCCGCGTCGACGCCGGCGCCGCGATAGTAGCGCGTCGATGTCGGGCCCGATCTCGGAGCGCAGGTCGGCCTCCGTCGGACTGATCAGCAGCCCGCCGGCGCCGAGCACCTGCGTCACCTGCACCATGCGCTCGTACCATCTTGGGCAGGTGATAGCGCAGCGCCTGCAGCGGCGCGTAGGCCGGGCGGATCGCGCCGCGCCCGGTCGGCTCGGCCTTCTGCTCGGCCATCAGGATCGCGGCCTCGATCAGCTCCAGGTAGCCGAGCAGCTCGCCGAGCTGCTCCTGCACGTGCAGGAACACGTCGCGACTTCACCGTCCGCGTCATCGCGACCGCGACGCCGGTCATGAACTGCGTCTTCGCCAGCCCGCGGATCGCGGTCTGATGGCCGGTGTGGTTGCGCACGCTCGCCTGCGCGAACAGCGCGTTGCCCATCTTCACGTCGCCGTAGAGGAACACGCGCTCCCACGGGATCAGCACGTCGTCGAACACGCAGACCGCGTCGGGCTCCTCGAAGCGGGCGCCGAGCGGATGGTCCCACACCGACTGCGTCGCCGCTGTCGAACGGCTCGCGGCAGATGAAGCGCAGGCCCGGCGTCGCGGACGGAATGCCGAAGGCGAGCACGTAGCGCTCCTCGCCGTCGCGGATGCCGGGCTGCGGATAGACCAGCAGCTCGTCGGCGGTCGGCCCGTGGGTCGCGAGCATCTTGGCGCCGCGCACGATCAGGCCGTCCTTGCGTCTCCTCGACCACGCCGAGATGCGCGAAGGCGCTCTCCTGCTGGTGCGAGCCCTTGGAGCGGTCGGTCTGCGGATTGACGATGGCGTGGGTGAGGAACAGGTCGCGGTCGCGGCAAGTGCGTGTAGTAGTTGCGCACGTTGTCGGCGAACCGCTCGCCGCGCTGACCGAAGAAATCCGCGCCCTCGGCGAACGTCATCAGCACGGTGTTGAGATAATCGGGCGAGCGGCCGACCATGCCGAAGGTCGCATCGGCCCAGACCTTCATGCCTGGCGCCGCTTCACCAGGTCGGCGTGGGTGCGCGGGCATCAGGAACGAAGCTGCCGGCCAGTTCGCCGGTGTCCTCGCACGCGTAGGTCATCACGTCGCGATGCTCGGGCGACACCTGCAGGTCGTAGAGCTGCGCGATCGATTGCACCGGCCGCACGGAACACCGGATCGGCTGGTGACGTCGCCGACGCGGCGGCCCTCGACCCAGACGTCCCGCGGGCTTGCGCCGCAGGCCCTCGATGAACTCGTTTCCGTTCCGCACCGCCATGCCGCGCTCCCGATCCCCTGACGTGGTGCACGTGCTTTGGCGCGGTTTCGGCCGCGATGCAACAGGCCGCTCGCACCGCAGCCGCGCGCCATGCAATCCATGAGCGAAAGCGCCGCAGGCTCTGGCATACCGCTTGCCTGCACATCGAGAGCCGCAGACAATCGGCAGTGGTCCAATTCCAACATTCGCATCCCGCTTCGGCAGGCACCTTTGCGAATGTTGGAATTAAGGACCACTAGCAAATCTATGATTCTAGTGGAGTTTGGATTTGACATTCGCTTTAAGAGCTCGCGGCCCGCTGGGTAGCGAATGTCAAATCCACTCCACTAGCCCACTGCTCCCGAAAGGACCGCCATGAATAAGCTGCTGCTTGCCCTCGCGTGTGTTGCCGCCCTGCTGGCTGCCGGCGGCGCGTCGGCGCAGACCTATCCGTCGCGCCCGATCACCTTGATCGCGCCGTTCCCGGCCGGCGGGCCGCTGGACATCATCGCCCGCATCATCGCGGAGCCGATGCGGGCCGCGCTCGGCCAGCCGGTGGTGATCGAGAACGTCGCCGGGCGCCGGCGGCAATCTCGGCGTCGGCCGCCTCGCGCGCGCCGCGCCCGACGGCTACACCATCGGCATCGGGCAGTGGAGCACGCACGTCGTCAATCCGATCACCTACAATCTGCCCTACCACGTCCTGCAACGATTTCGAGCCGATCGCGCTCCTTGCCAACACGCCGCAACTGATCATCGCGCGCAAGGACTTCCCGGCGAAGGACGCAAAGGAACTGATCGACTGGCTCAAGGCCAATCCCGACAAGGCCACGGCCGCGACCGTCGGCGCCGCCGGCGGTGCGCAGGTGTCGTCGATCTATTTTGCGGACAAGGTCGGCACCAAGCTGCAATTCGTGCCGTTCAGGGCGGCGGCCCGGCCGTGCTGGACATGATCGCCGGCCGGATCGACCTGATGCTCGACCAGGCGGCGAATGCGCTCGGCCATGTGCGCGCCGGGCAGATCAGGGCCTACGCGGTGATGGCCAAGGATCGCTGGGTCGGCGCTTCCCGACGTGCCGTCGCTCGACGAAACCGGCGCCACCGGACTTCATGTTGCCTATTGGCACGCGATGTGGGCGCCGAAGGGCACGCCGAAGGATATCATCGCCAAGCTCAACGCCGCGGTCGTGCAGGCGCTGGCCGATCCCAATGTCCAGCAAGCGGCTGGCCGAGTCAGGGCCAGGACATCTGGCCGCGCGACGCAGCAGACGCCGGAGGCGCTCGCCGCTCACCACAAGGCCGAGACCGAGAAGTGGTGGCCGATCGTCAAGGCCACCGGCCTCAAGGCCGAGTAGCGAAAGACAATCGACTACTTGTAGTCCTCAGGCCTTAGCCACTGTTTGGCCTGCACGCGCTTCAGCTGCTCGGGATCGATGTGCTTCATCATCGTATCCTCGAATGCCTGCTTGGCCTGCTCGTATTCCTGCTTGCAATTCTTTGCCCGCCCTTCCGGGAGAAGCCGCGGCCGCACAAACTCCTTGAACAGCACGGGATCGGCGCCATACGCCATGCAGGCATAGTTCCGAAAGCGCTCATCCGAGGGCGAGTGCGAGTCCCACAGCAGGGGACGTTCCCAATCCTTGCTGTACCATTTCCAGGCGGCACCTCTGATGGCCACGCGCGCCACCGGCTTGCCGAACTGGAGCATCACATACGCGGCCATCTGATCCGCAGCGTCCTCTTCGCGCCCGAGGAGAGGAACTTGCAACACGCCGAATACCGCGTGCCCGGCCTCGTGCAGCATGGTGCTGACGATTGTTCCGGTCAGGGCTTCTCCGCGTCCGATGCCCGCGAAGTTCGCCTTGCGGCGCTCCAGCGTATCGTAGAGATCCTCGAAATATCGGACGTATTGGTAACACAGCGTGATCGCACGATCGGACGGGCTGAAGAAGGCATTGACGACGTTGCTTCCCATGCATTGCCGTGCAACCAGCCTGAGCTTGGTGGGAAGGCGCAGCGGCGACAGGAATTGACTGAATTCTTCCAGCAACTGGCGCCGCTGGAGCCGGTCGTGAACATCCTTCAGACGGTCGTATTCCGCTTTGAGCCTCTTGTAGTCATCCTTGTAGCGCGGGTCATCGGGCCGCATATTGAGATACGGGGTAGGATCAAGCGGCTCCATGTAGTCGACGAGGATATTGCTGTTCGGCGCAATCTTTTGAGCCGACGCCGTCGTCTGAACAACGGTGCAGGCGAGCGCGCCGGCAACCACCGCTGCAATTTCGATCCGCCTCATCGCTGTTGACCGTCATCATGCGCGGCATCCGGCATTGATGCGTCCTGCGCGAGATCATCCTGTCGCACGGGTCCGCCCACCTTGATCTTCAGGCGTTCGATCCATTTCTGGGCCCGGACCTGCGCGAGCAGATTTTCATCGATATGCGGCATGATCGTTTCGATGAACGAATGCCGAAGCCTTCGATAATCCTGCGCGCAAAAGTTCACGCGTCCCTTCGGTAAATCGACGTTCTTCACGATGAACGCGAACTTGGTGGGATTGCCGCCATAGGCAATGCACATGAAATTGTAGTAGCGCTTGGCGCTGATCGGCTGCACCACGTCGGTGAAATCGCCCTGGCCCATGAACCCGCGTTGCGCGAAGAACCACGAAGTGCCGAGGAGCGTCAGCCAGGCAACGTCGTCGCCAAACTCCAGCATGATCATCCCGGCGACGTAGTCGGCGGCGTCTTCGCGGTTGCCCCAGATCGGGATTCGCAAGATGTCAAACGCGGCATTCGCCACTTCGTAGAGCGCGACGTGCACGAACGCGCCGACGATCGTGGCTTCCTTGGCGAGGAGTGTGCCGCCCTCGCGGGTCACTGCGTAACGTCCCGCCGGCGCGTATTCCTCGATTAGCGCCACGTACTCGTAGCAGACGGTCACCGGACCCTGCGGCCGGTACGGCGCCTGGATGGCGCCGCATTGGTCGACCGTGAGCGTAAGCTTGGAGGGAAGGCGCAGCGGCGCAAGAAACTCCTGCAACGTCTCAAGGACGCGCGACGCCTTCAATCTGTCATGGATCGGCTTGTACTTGGCGTCCTTCGGAGCGACGTAGGCAATATCGATCCGCGGATTCTTAGGCACGGGCGATTGTGCCATTGCCGGTGCAGCCAGCGCCAAGATGAAGAGCGTTACGCCCGCGATGCGGATCATCATGCGCCTGCTGTGCATGAACAGATCCCCCTTCCTGTTTCCGGTGAGGAAATTGAACGCAGTCGTCGTAGCCACACCATGCTACCGCAGGAAGGCTGCGTCTTTCCACCGGAATTTTCACCGGTTTGCTGCGGTTCGCCGTCGCACTGCGGCACGTACTTTTGTCTCACCTATACCCTCACCTATCCGAGAATGGAGATGCGCCGGCGCTGCCCTCTCCCGCAAGGCGCGAGGCGTGTCTGTCGTCGCGTTGAAGGCAAGACCTCCGCGGCGAGGGCCGTCGCGTTTGCGCTGGCGAGGGTTGCGCGATGCGCAGGAGTTCGACGCCGCGCGCCCTCGACGCTGCGACGCGAAGTGCTAGATTGGCCACAAACCGGCGCGATCGACCGTCCGTCCCGTGGACCAAAACGACGCCGCCATTGGTCAATTGGAGGAACTCGACCATGCCCCTCATCCCGAATTCCGTCTCCGACATGCTCAAGTCGAAGACCACGCGCGGCCTGCCGACGCCGGTCGAGTACCCGAAGGCCGACATCATCTCCTACACGCAGGGCGCGGACAATTTCCACAAGGTGCTGGCGATCAAGCCCGGCGACCATGTCGTCATGCTGACCGATCCGCTCATTGACCCCCGAGTACTTCAGTCGGTCTATGGCGTCGCCAAGGCGCGCGGCGCAACGTTCGCGTCCTACATGGGCACCTCGACCCGGCTGATGGAAGTGCCCGAGGAAGCCAAGGCGCTGATCGAACGCGCGACCTTCGTGGTCTCCACCTGGTTCGCCTCGGTGATCGACCCGTTCTGCATCGATCTGCGGCGCAAGAAGGGCCAGCGCTGGGTCAAGATCACGTTCTTCCGCAATCTCGATCTGCTCAACACGCCGCAGGCCCGCTTCCCGATCGACCTCTTCGGCGAGATCATCCGCGCCTCGTCGCGCGCCTATCCGGACACCGGCAACTTCGACCTGCGCTTCACCGACGAGCGCGGCACCGACATCGTGGTGAACTTCACCGAGAAGATGCGCGCCATCATGAAGCAGGACAACCGCTGGCGCGGCCACAACATCGCCGACGAGGACGGCTGCTACATCCACTACCTGCCGACCCACGGCCCCAACCTCTACGAACTGAAGATGGTCGGCGGCGATCGCGCCCAGCACATGCCGGTCAACGGCATCCTTTATCCGCAATGGGCGGTCGGCTTCGACAAGCCGTTCGAGGAGAAGATCGGCGTCGAGTTCGAGAACGGCCGGGTGCGCGCCGTGCACGGCAAGAGCGAGCAGGCGGAGATTCTCCGCTTCATCGTCGGCGGGCCGCTCGAAGAACTGGGCTGCGGCCACAATCCCAAGGCGCCGCGCTTCGACATCTACCCAGCCGGCCCGAACTCGCCCGGCGCGCTGCACTTCGGCGTCAACGGCCTCGAGGAGTCGGAATACTTCCGCCGCGTGATGCCGTACTGGGAGGAGCCGCACGTCCATTGCGACATGGTCACCTTCGACACCACCGTCACGGCCGGCAACCGCACCGTCATCGACAAGGGGTTCCTGATGGCGCTGCGCGATCCGAAGGTGGTGGCGCTCGCCGAGCGCTACGGCGACCCGGTCGATCTCCTGGAAAACTTCCCGGTGTAGCAATCGTCGCGGCTACGTCGAATAGCCGCCGCGAATGCGGTGCGTCCCCTCTCCCGCATAGCCCGTCGAAGACGGGCGTCAACGCCCTTTTGCTGGGGGAGGGTTAGGGAGGGGGCACACACAAAGACTGGTTCAAGTTCACCCCCTCCCCACCCCTCCCCCGCAAGCGGGAGAGGGAGCGCAGCGAGCCCGCCGCGCGTTCTCCCAACAAAACAGAACACAAATGCACTTTGGCGTCTTCGACCATCTCGACCGCGGCAGTCTGCCGTTGAGCGAATATTACGAGGCGCGCCTCAAGCTGATCGAGGCCTACGACCTCGCCGGCTTCTACAGCTATCACCTCGCCGAGCATCACTCGACGCCGCTCGGCATGGCGCCCGCGCCCAGCGTGTTCCTCGCTGCAGCCGCACAGCGCACGAAACGGCTGCGACTCGGCACCATGGTCTACGCGCTGCCGCTGCATCATCCGCTGCGGCTGATCGAGGAAATCTGCATGCTCGACCATCTGAGCGGCGGGCGCATCGACATCGGCTTCGGCCGCGGCTCCTCGCCGATCGAACTGGAATACTACGGCCAGGACCCGGAGAACGCGCCTCGGGTCTATGCGGAAGCAATGGACGTGGTGCTGCGTGCGCTCACGCAGAAGACGCTCACCGCCGCGACCCGCACGCACCGCTTCGACGACGTGCCGATGGAACTGGCGCCGTTGCAACAGCCGCATCCGCCGCTGTGGTACGGCGTGCATTCGCCCGAGAGCGCCGAGCGCGCCGCCCGCATGGGTTCGAACATCGCCTGCAACGAGCCGGCCGAAGCCTCCGCCTCCTACATCGCGCGTTACTGGTCGGCGTGGCGCGAGCACCAGCGCGAAGCGGCGCAACCCAAGGCTGGCGTCACCCACTTCGTCGTCGTCGCAGAGGACGGCGACGAGGCGCTGGAGATTGCGCGCCGCGCCTATCTGGTCTGGCACAAGAGCTTCCACGCGCTGTTCCGCCGCCACGGCCGCGTGGCGAAAATCTCTGGCGGCGAGGCCGATTTCGACGAGCTTGCGGCGCGCGGCAAGGGCGTCGCCGGAACGCCCGTCAAGGTGCGACACTTCATCGCCGAGCGGCTACGTCAGACAGGGGCAAACTACTGCATCAACCGGTTCGCCTTCGGCGATCTGACGCTCGCCGAGTCGCTGCGGTCGGTCGAGCTGTTCGTGCGCGATGTACGGCCGGCCTTGCTTGCGATACAACCGACCCAACACCAAGAACCACTTGCCTCAGCCATCCCAGGGAGGAGTTGATGTCCGCGTTCCGCTCGGCGCTGTGCGCCTTCGCCATGCTGTCGTGCCTGTCGCCGTCGCAGGCGGCGCCGGTCGACGACGCCATGAACAAGCTCGCCGCCGAGGCCGCCAAGGTCGGCAACATCATCTGGTACGAGAGCTCGCCCGATGCTGCCGCCGACAAGATCGCGGCGGCGTTCCACAAGCGCTTTCCCGGCCTCAAGCTCGAGCACATCCGCGATACCGGCGGCAACTCGATCGGCGGCCGTATCATCCAGGAGAGCCAGGGCGACACCCGCACCGCCGATGTCGCCACCTCGGGCGCCGCCATCATGATGCCGCTCAAGGAGCGCGGCCTGATGAAGGAGTTCGACTGGAAGTCGTACGGGCTCGCCCCCGAGTTGGCGCCGACCCCGTTCGGCGTCGTCACCACCTCGGTGGTCTATGTCATCATCTACAATTCGCAGCTCGTGAAGGACGCCGACGCGCCCAAGGCCTGGGACGACCTGCTCAACCCGCGCTGGGACGGCAAAGTCGGCATCTGGGTGCGCGGCGAAGGACAAGGCGCGCTCGCCGCCGTCTGGGGCACCGACAAGGCGCTGGACTATGTCCGCAAGCTGAATGCCCGCAAGCCGGTGCTGCTACCGAGCACCTTCCCGCTGGCACAGCAGGTCGCCGCCGGCGAAATCCTGGTCGGCTTCGGGCTCAATCACAGCGCGCAGATCCCGCTGCGCCGCGGCGCGCCGCTCAAGGTGGTGGTGGCCGATCCTGCGCCGCTCAACACGCTCTACAGCTTCGTGCCGAGCAAGGCGAAGAACCCGGCGGGCGGCGCGCTGCTCGCGATCTGGCTCGCCACGCCGGAAGGCGCCAAGGCCTACGAAGACGCCACCGACCGCGGCAATCCCTTCATCGAAGGCACCAAGACCCACGCGTTGCTCAAGGGCCGCCAGGTGTCGCAGTTCTCGGTCGAGCAGGCGCCGCAGGAAGCCGCCATCGTCCAGCGCATCAACAAGATGATCGAGAGCCGCGAGACGCAGTAGATTCGCTCCTACGTGTCCCGGACGCGGTGCAGCGCGAAGCTCTTGCGGAGCGGTGCGCCGCAGATCCGGGACCTTACGAGCGGCAGTGTCTGTTACGATCCCGGGTCTGCAGCGCACCACTCCGCTTCGCTACGTGCTGCGCTGCGCCCGGGACACACGGGCTCAACTTGGCGCCTGAGAAACTAGACCAGAATGACGGTCGATAGCTCTGTCGCAATAGTTCCCCACAAAGGCGAACGTGACTGGCTGCGCTACATGCCGACGCTCGGCATGACGGTGCTGCTCGGCTACCTGGTGCTGCTGCCGCTTGCGCTCACGGTGCTGTCGAGCTTCCGGCCCGGCGGCTTCCCGCTCGATCCGGGCTTCACGCTCAACAACTACGTCACGGCCTATGGCGACCCGGGCTTCCCGGCGCTGCTCGGCAACACCCTGGTGTTCGCCCTCGGCTCGTCGGCCTTCGCGCTGATGCTGGGCATCGGGCTGGCCTGGCTGGTCGAGCGTTCCGACCTTCCCGGCCGCGAGATGCTGCGCGGCCTCGTCCTCCTGCCGATGGCGACGCCGCCGATCCTGCTCGCCATCGCCTGGGCGATGCTGCTGAGCCCGCGCAACGGCGTGCTCAATCAGCTCCTGATGCAGACCTTCGGGCTCGGCGAGATGCCGCTCAACATCTATACGCTTCCCGGCATGATCTTCGTGCAGGGGCTGGCGCTGGTGCCGACGGCGTATCTCTTCCTGTCGCCGGCTTTCGCCAACATGGACCCGTCGCTGGAAGAAGCCGCGATGGCGTCGGGCGCCGGCACCTTCGCGCTGATCCGCCGCGTGATGCTGCCGATCCTGTGGCCGCCGATCCTCTCGGCCGCGATCTTCCTGCTGATCGTCTCGCTGGTGGTGTTCGACGTGCCGGGCACGCTCGGCACGCCGGCGCGCGTATTCGTGCTGAGCTCGCAGATTTACTATCTCGTCGCCCACAGCCCGGCCGGCGTGCCGCTCTACGGCCAGGTCAGCGCGCTCGCCATGCTGTTCCTCGCGATCCTGCTGTTCCTGGGCTTCGCCTATCACCGGCTGACGCGCCACGCCGGCCGCTACCGCACCATCACCGGCAAAGGCTTCCGCCCGCGCATCTTTCCGCTCGGACGCGGCCGGCCGTGGGCGTTCGCCGCGATCGTGCTCTACTTCCTCTTCAGCGTGATCGCACCGCTGCTGATCCTGCTGTGGACGAGCCTGATGCCGTACCAGACCGGCGTGTCGTGGGCGGCATTCAAGCTCATCACGCTGGAAAACCATCTCGATTTTCTCAACAACGCCCGCGTCATTGCCGCCACCCGCAACTCGCTGGTGATCGCCGTCGTCGCCGCGACCGCTGTCGCGCTGCTTTCGCTTGTCATCGCCTGGATGACGGCGCGGCTGCGCGTGCCGGGCCGCCAGGCGATCGACGTGCTCGCGTTCATCCCGATCGCCATTCCGGGCGTGATGATCGGCGTGGCGCTGGTCTATGTCTACATCACGCTCGGCTCCGTGCTGCCGATCTACGGCACCATCTGGATCATCGCGCTCGCCTATCTCACCCAGTACCTGCCGTTCGGCACGCGCGCCACGACCGGCGTGATGATGCAGCTCCATCCCGAGCTGGAAGAAGCGGGCTCGACCTCCGGCGCCGGCAAGCTGCGCATCCTGCGGCGCATCACGTTTCCGCTAGTCTGGCCGGCGGTCGCGGCGGTGTGGATCTGGGTACTGGCCCACGCGCTGCGCGAACTCTCCTCCGCGCTGATGCTGCAGGGCCGCAACAACGCGGTGATCCCGACGCTGCTGTGGGACTATTGGTCGGGCGGCGAGCCCAACCGTACCGCCGCTGGCGGGCTCTGGCTGACGGTGGTGCTGCTGCTGTTTCTGCTGCTGTGGCGCACGCTGTCCCGCCGCGCCGGCCTCGAACGCATGCGATAAAGCTCTTGTAGACTGCAATCGTTACAATGACCGAAGCGACGCAAACCATCCGCATCTATGTCGATGCCGACGCCTGCCCGGTGAAGGACGAAGTCTACCGGGTGGCGGCGCGTCACCGGCTGCCGGTCGTTGTCGTGGCGGTGGGCTTCATCCGCGTCCCGCAGGACCCGCTGATCGAACGGATCGCCGCCGGCGGCAGCCCCGACGCCGCCGACGACTGGATCGCCGAGCGCGCCGGCACGACCGACATCGTGATCACCGCCGACGTCCCGCTGGCGAGCCGCTGCGTAAAATCAGGCGCCACCGTACTCGCACCAAACGGCCGGCCGTTCACCGAAGAATCGATCGGCATGACGCTCGCAGTGCGCAACCTGATGCACGACCTGCGCTCCGCCGGCGAGGTGACGGGCGGGCCGCGACCGTTCTCGCCGCGCGACCGCTCCGCATTCCTCTCGGCGCTCGAAGAGGCCATCCGCCGCCTGCAGCGCGCGCGGCCGCAAGGGTAACCCGTGTTTCGGCGCGTCTGATTGCGGCAACGACGGAGCAGACCCGGTGGGGTTAACGCGGCCTTAATGCAAATCGTCGTTTTCCATTCAAATGCCGAACGATTTGTTGGAGCCCCACTCCCATATTCGGCGACAGTGATGCACGCCACGTCGCCCCACATCGTGCATCACGAATCGAGCCCCGGTACGCCCCGATCCCCCCATCCCCCGGCGTGCCGGGGCTTCGTGTTTCAGCCGTCGTTCGGCCGGCAATCGCATATTCGTCGTTCAAACGCTCCCGGCCCAGCCCCGGCCGGGCAAACAAAGACTGGCAATCACTCGATCGAATGGCCATATCTAGAGTTTCCCACAAGGAGAGCGTTGAATGGCCACGCGCCAGATAAAGATGCCTGAGAAGACGGATCCTGAACTCGAAGCGCCGGCGGCATCGCTTTCGCAGAGCAAGCGGCCTGAACTCGGACGATATTTGCTTCAGGTGGACCGGCAGACCAAAGGCTCGTATGCCTCGGTAGAGGCCGCCAGCATCGCGGGGCTCGCCATCAAGAAGAGTTATCCAGTCGTGTGTGTATCGGTCTACGATAGCATCGAGACGGTAAACACCCCGATTGAGCTGCCAGCCTCTTCATAGATTGGGGCGGAGTTCAGCAGCAAAACCAGTTCGCATGACGAAGCAGACCGACCGGACCGCCTCAGGTTCCGAGCCGGAAGGCTGCATGCACGATTCTGCGAGCGAGTTTCGATCGACCAACATTGCGCCGTAGTGGTCACCCCCGCGCGCACGACGAGTTCGCGTCAGCGGATGGCGCATTGTAGCGCGCCCTGAGCGCGGACCTGTTCGGATCGCCCGATTCGAACGAGGCATCATTCCGCGACAGTGAGGCGCTGCCGCCAAGATCGTTCCGCCTGTCACGCCCATTAGCTCTCGCGCGCGGGCCCGGCATGATATACCCGCTTACCGCACAGCTTGAATGTGAGGTACTTCATACCGAAGCAAACGTCCGCAACGCTACTGCTGGCGGTGCGACCGGCGTGGTCGCGGCAGCAAGGAGTTTGCACATGAGCACGTTGGAAGCCACCGCACCCTCCCCGAAGATTGCCGACACCAAGGCGTACGAGACCGATCTTGTGACGCGTGAAGCTCGTAACGGCGCGGACGCGCGGCAGATCCTGCGCGTCGGCGACTTCAGGGGCCACCACGGATTCGATCGCAGGTGGAACATCCCCGGTTGCACCCCGTCGAGCGTCGTGATGGTGTCGATCTGCGAGGTCGGCATCTTCGGCGGTCAAGTGGTGCCCTTCCAGGGCGCCGCCAGCATGGAGGTCCACAACGTCGTCCCCGGCAATAACGAAGTCAGGGTTCGCGGCTTCATCGGCTGGGAAACGGACATCAACGTGCGGCTTCACTTCCTGGTCGGGTGAGACCTTCGCGACAGAGCTTCCCTGACCGTCGTCAACAACAACGCAAGTCAGGACGTCGCGTTGAGAATTTTCGATCGAGTAAACCTCGGCGCTTGCCGTCGGGGTTTACCGTTCGTGCGGTTCAGACCGCACGGCAAATCTTTGTCTCTTGGTTCCGCGCTCACGCCGCTGCCATCGGTGCCGTGAGCGAAACGGAATGGCTAACGAGAGGTAAAGATTTGCCAGAACGCAAACCTCAGTGGCGCCGCATTCCAATGGCATGTGACTCGGCCGTGGGGGGAAGCACATGAAGCGCACGCGCGCTGCTACCGCCGTCGCCAATCAGGTCAGCGCCGTTATCGTCATGTTGGCCTGTTGCTGCCTGGGCGGCACATCGGCATCGGCAATCGACTGCCTGAGCGCTGCCGGCGATCCCAAGACCGGATGGTACTCCTGGCGCGAGATCGACGGCCGCAAGTGCTGGTTTCTGAAGACCGGCGCGATGCCGGCCAAATCGGAGTTGCGCTGGCCTGCGAAGGTTCGGCAGGAAGCGCGCGCGATGGAACCGCTACCGCCGCCGGAGCGGAATACCGAACCTCCTGTCGCGGTAGCTGCTGTCGCGTCATCTCCAGTCGCGGTAATGCCGCCGCCGTCCAACCTCAATACGTCGGAGGAAAGTCCGCCGCCGTCACAACTCCGGTTCAAGACCGCGCGCGTGAAGCCTGCCGCGGCGCCTGCAACGCGCCTGGGACATGGCCTCGACTTGTTGAACGGCGTCAGTCTATGGGGCAACTCGCCGGCGAACCTCGCGCCTGCCGACCCGTTTCATGCCCGCTTTGTGGGCGGTAAAGACTGACGAGACCGACCGACAACTCCGCCATCAAGGCTGTGGATTTCGCCGCGATCGCATTGCCATGTGTGAAGCACTTCACAGACGGCCCGCCTGACCTTCTCTACATTGCGAATGGCTCCAGGTTCTTCCTGAGCAGTTCCTCCCAACTCGAGGCCCCGGACCAAGCGCCGGGGCCTCTTTTTCTTTGGGCCGGACTTCAGCCCGCGACAACTGGGCGATCCCCAATACATCGTTGCGACCGCCGGCAATTCTCGACCGCGATTGTCGCCGCTAATTGGACGAGTCGTCTTGCTCAGCGCTCAGCGCGCACCACTTAGCTCGCGGACCGACGGAATGACGTAGCTGTAGAGGATTTCCAGCATCGCATTGCCTTGCCGCGGGCTACCATAAAGTCCCGCGGTGGTCATTACGACGAGATCGAATTCGGGAACGATGACGATGCGTTGCCCGCCGAGGCCGATCGCGGAAATCCAGGTCACCTCCTTCTCGCCGGCAAGCGAACGCCCCAGCCACCACTGATAGCCGTAGAAGAACAGGCCACCGAAATAACCAATGGCCTGAAAGCGTGGCACGACCGATTGCGCAATCCATTCAGCCGAAACGATTTGCTGACCGCCCCAGGCGCCGCGGTTCAGCACAAGTTGACCGATCTTCGCGGCGTCGCGAGGACGCAGGCGCAAGCCGGCGGCCGGAGCCATCCGGCCGTTCCGGTAGGTCTTCCATTCCCAATCGGTGATGCCGAGCGGCTGGAAAAGAACCTCACGCGCGAAGGCATCGAACGGTTTTCCCGAAACGCGTTCGATCATGTTGCCGAGCAGATCCGTTCCGCCGCCGTTGTAGTTCCAGACCGTGCCTGGAGGCGAACCAATCGGCTTCGACAGGACATACCGCATCGGGTCGGGGTCCTTGCCGAGATGCGGCTCGTCGTTCCTCGGATCGGTCCAGGGCAGGTTCTCGTCCCATTTGATGCCCGACGACATGGTGAGAAGGTTGCGCAGCGAGATGCTGTCCCAGCCTGGCGTCTTGAGCGCTGCAAACTCCGGAAAAAATTTCACGATCGGCTCTTCGACGCTCGCAATCAGCTTGCGTTCGATTGCGATCCCAACGAGCAATGAGGTCACGCTCTTCGAGATCGAACGCATGTCGTGCTTGGTGGTGGCGTCAAAGTTAAATCGTCCCTCGGGAATGCCCCAAGGATAGTCGTAGCCCGAGAAATACTGCTCGAACACCAATTTGCCGTGGCGCGCGACGAGCACGGCATGAGCGTTCGCATGAGTGGCCTTGAGGTGAGCTTCGATGCCGCAAAGCCGTTCGCCGTTCAAGCCGACATTTTCGGGCTTGGCGGTCGGCCAGCCATCGTCGATCGCAAGCGGCGTGCCGCAGGTCGTTGGCGAGGAAGATTGCAGTTGCGCAAGCGCTGGAGAGCAGATTGTCGCCAACACCAATGCGAGCTTGATGCGCATTGAGGTTCTCCCGAAAACGGCCCACATCAATCGTTCTCCGGTTTCGCGGTTGCGATCCCGCACGTTGTCGACCAAGGATACCCGAAGTCCTTCCGTTCCCACACGGCCGGTGAAAGGCCACCGAACGGCTTTGACCGGCGTTTGCACATCGGTGCATCTTAGCTCGATCGAGGAATGTCATGGAGCAACTCGCATGAGCCGCGCCGATTTTCGCCCCTTCGTTCCCCTGCCGGGGCAATCGCGGATTTCCGGCTCGACGCCCCGCGCTCATACCGCGGTCCGGTTGCAGAGCCCGCGCGCCGGCGACCTGTTCGGAACCTGGGCCAAGCTCGCCGAGGCGCCGTTCAAAGGCATCACGACCGACGGCGACGGTCAGGCCCGGCCTGTTCTCGCTGGAGCCGGCCGATGCACCGACCGATGGAATGCTGCGCGCCGTCGACACGCTGCTGCGCCAGCTCTCGCCCGAACAGCGCGCCATCATGACGGCGCCGGTGGACTCGCGAAACTGGCAGCAATGGCAGAACACCGAAAACTATATCGAGAACTACGGGCTGCGGCTCGACGAGGTGCCGCAGCCGATCCGCGACGCAGCGATGGACGTGCTGCGGGCGAGCCTGAGCGCGAAGGGTTTCGAGGTCTCGCGTTCGGTGATGCAGCTCAACCGGTTCCTAGGCGACCTCGTCGGCGGCCCCGAAGTGCTCGGCGAATGGGCCTACACGTTCTGCCTGTTCGGAACGCCCTCGCCGTCGGAGCCGTGGGGCTGGCAATTGTTCGGTCACCACCTGTGCCTGAGTTGCCTGGTCATCGGCCGGCAGATGGTGCTGACACCGACGTTTCTGGGGGCGGAGCCCTGCTATGCGGATGACGGACCGTTCGCCGGCACCAGCCTGTTCGAGGACGAAGAGCGCACCGGCCTCGAACTGATGCGCTCGCTGTCGCGCGAGCAGCAGGAGATCGCGCTGGTCTCGCGTTCGATGAGCGGCAACGACCTGCCGCCCGGCCGCTGGCATTTCGCCGATCACTTGCATCTCGGCGGCGCCCATCAGGACAACCGCATCGTGCCGCTGGAGGGTCTACGCGGCAACGGCCTGTCGGCGCTGCAGCGGCGCAATCTGATGGACCTGGTTTCCGCCTATGTCGCGCCACTGCCGCCCGGCCCGCATGCAGCGCGGATGAACGAGATCGAACGCCATCTCGACGAAACCCACTTCTGCTGGATCGGCGGATATGACGAAGTGAGCCCGTTCTACTACCGCATCCAGAGCCCGGTGGTGTTCATCGAGTTCGACCATCACTCCGGCGTGTTCCTGACCAACAAGGAGCCGGCCAAGTTTCACGTCCACACTCTGGTCAGAACTCCGAACGGCAACGACTACGGCATCGACCTGCTACGCCTGCACTACGCCCATTCGCACGCCGGACACGGCAAGCACCATCATGGCGACGGCGCGTCGGACCACGGCCATAGCCATGATGGCCACGGTCATCATCATCATCACGACTGACGCGGAACTTGCGGAGCGGTCTGCGCGGACGCGGACCGAATGTCGGCGCTACGCTTTTACCGGGCGCTCGACCTGCGGCTCGACGTCGGACTTCGGCGCAACCGACATGGAGATTTCGCGCCGGCAGGCGTAGCACTCGAACACTTGGGTTTCATATCCCGCGCCACGCCGCGTATCTGGAACGCGACCGGTGAGAATCATCGGCTCGGCACAGGTTTCGCAGATCGGCCGCTTGGGCTCCGGAAAGTCCAATCCAAACAGCTTCATCGCTGGCCTCTTCCCCAACGGTGGTAATTGCGGCGGAGCCTAGCGAGCACGAAACACTTTGTCGAGGCTATGAAACACAACCTCCGGACGTGGATCGCGGCAAGGTCCGCCGCTCAAAAACAACCGTCCGGGGTTAACCGCACAACCCAAGGCGTCGCAGTGGTAGGCCGAACGGCGAATGGCCATCCAGGCTACTGCACGCCCTGATTCGGGCTTGGAACCCCCCGTCGGCCCTGCCTTTCACCGTGCCGGCGAATTGACAGGCGATCTGTCATGAAGTGGAACTAGTGTGGCGGTTCAGAAGTCCGCATCACTCTTGCGGCGAATCCGACATCCGGACTTTTGAACCAAAGCCACACTAGATCAATAAGTTGCTAGTGTCCTTCGATTCCGAAGTTCGCAAACGGATCCGCGGCAGAATGATGCGAACTTCGGAATTGGGACACTAGCTTCGTTGCCGAACCGTTCACCGCGATCAGGGATGCGATCTCTATGTCATTGTCGTTGTCGCAGGCTTGCGTGCCGGTGTTTGAAGTCGGTCTGAATGCGTTGTCCGGTGTCCTCGATGCGGGCGCGAGGCTGGCTGCAGCAAAGGACATGGACCCCGCCATCCTGCTGGCCTGGCGGCTGGCGCCCGACATGTTGTCGTTCACCCGGCAGGTTCAGATCGCCGCGGACCTGGCGAAGAACGGCACGGCCCGCCTGGCGGGTATCGAGGCGCCCTACTTCCAGGACAACGAAACGACAATCGAACAGCTCAAGGCGCGCCTCGCCAGGGTCGTCACCTTCATCCGATCCGTCGACCGCGCCAAGATCGACGGCGCAGGAGATCGCGAGGTCACCTTCCCGCTGGGTCCCGACAACAAGGGCCGCATGAAGGGCGATGAGTATCTCACTTACTTCCTGTTGCCGAACTTCTATTTCCACTCGACCGTCGCATACGCGATCCTGCGCCAGTGCGGCGCGGACATCGGCAAGAGCGATTATCTCGGCACCATTCCCATTACGATCACGTGATCTCGCCCGCGGCGAGGGCGCGACTCCGTTACAAGCGCCCTTTGCGAGGACCATGGTGGCGGTCATGCCTTTGAACCGAAGCAGATCGGCGCTGTCGTTCGCCGCGACTTGTGCGGCGCTGGTCGCCGCAACTCTCCACGCCGCCGACAGCGGAGACTTTGCCGGCCTCGTCGACATCGGCGGCGGCCGCAAGATGTACCTGGAGTGCCGCGGCACGGGCTCCCCGACCGTCGTGCTGGTCGCCGGCGCTCAAGGCTTCAGCCGGTGATTGGAACGTCGCCGGCCGCCGCGGCCGACGGTCTTCGCCGCGGTCGCCAAGTTCACCAGGGTCTGCGCCTACGACCGCCCCGGAACGCCGGTCGGCGACAAGCCGAGCCGCAGCGACCCGGTGCCGCAGCCGACCACGGCAGGAGATGCGGTCTCCGACTTGCATGCGCTCCTGCGCGCCGCTGGCGTGGCGGCGCCTTACGTGCTGGTCGGACACTCCTATGGCGGTCTGGTCGTGCGGCTTTATGCGAGCACGTATCCGAGCGACGTGTCCGGCATGGTCCTCGTCGATGCTCTGACGGAAGGGCTGCGCGATGCCGAGACGCCGGAACAGTGGGCGATCCAGAAAAGGCTGATGGAAGGTGACATCCGGGAAAGCCTGACGCTGTACCCGGCGCTCGAGCGGATCGATCCGGACCGCAGTTTCGACCAGCTTGTTGCGGCTCGCCGCTGCGCCGGATTCCGCTGATCGTCCTGTCCGCGGACCGGCCCTGGGGGCCGCAGGTTCCGTCGATGATCGCGTCCGGCGTCCTTCCGGCCGACGTTCCGCCGGACTTCGGCTACGTCACCGATGCCGCGCAGAAGCAGGCGCAGGCTCGGCTCGCCAAGCTGGTGCCGAACGCAAAACACATCACCAACACGAACAGCGGCCACGAGATCCACAAGGACCAGCCCCAGCTTGTGATCGATGCGATCCGCGAGGTCGTCGAAGCCGTACGCAACCCGTCCTCGTGGCGTTAGCTCCCTGCGCACGCTGACGCCTGGACATCGTTCGTTTCGCAGTTTTCCGAGAAGGGGGTTCGACGGCCTGCCTCGTGTTGCGCCGGGTGGGCGATTGTCGAATACTCCCCGATGACGGCGCGGCGCTGCGAGGCCCCGCGTGAAAACCAAGACTGACGCCCATGGAGCAAGACTGATGTCATTCTACCGAGGCATGACCTGCGAGAACGTGACCATCACAGGCGACAAGGGTACCCCGATCACCGCCTATGTGGCGAAGCCCTCCGGGCCGGGCCCGTTTCCGGGCGTCGTGCTGATCCACCATCTGCCGGGCTGGAGCGAGTTCTACATCGAGACGACGCGGCGGTTTGCGCACCACGGCTATCTCGCGATCTGCGCCAACCTTTATCAGCGCGCCGGCGAGGGCAACCCGGACGACGTCGCCGCCAAGGTGCGCGCCGACGGCGGCATCCCCGACGCGCAGATGGTCGGCGACACCGAGGCCGCGGTGAAGTGGATGCGCGCGCAGCCCAATCGCAACGGCAAGGTCGGCCTGTTCGGCTCCTGCTCCGGCGGCCGCCACGCCTTCATCTATGCCTGCCAGAAGAAGGACGTCGACGCCTGCGCCGAACTCTGGGGCGGCCGCGTGGTGATGGGCAAGGAGGAGCTCAACGCCAAGACGCCGGTTGCGCCGATCGACATGACCAAGGATCTCTCCTGCCCGATCATCGGCCTCTTCGGCAACGACGACCGCGCGCCGAGCCCCGAGCAGGTGAACCAGCACGAGGCCGAGTTGAAGAAGCACGGCAAGAGCTACGAGTTCCACCGCTACGACGGCGCCGGCCACGGCTTCTGGTATTGGCACCGGCCGCTCTACCGGCCGGAAGCCGCGATGGACGGCTGGAGCAAGGTGCTCGCCTTCTTCGGCAAGCATCTGGGGAAGTAGGAGCGCTGCAACCGAATCTTTAGCCGAGCCGAAGGTCGCGGCGACTATGCCCTCTCTCACAAGGGGAGAGGCACAGTCACAACGACCGCAGCCGCGGACAATGTCGCGTCGCGGACCACGCATAGAGAAATTGGAGCCAACCATGTGCACATCCATCATCGAGCTGGCCCGCGCGGAAGGCATGGCCAAGCGCGGGGACGAATGGTTCCCGCTGTCGCAGGCGGTGGTGGCCTATGACCACGCGCGCCACGCGCCGCTCGGCGACGTCATCACGCTCGACTTCATCAACCTGGCGCTCGACCCCGGCGCGCGCGCCGGGATCGAGTTGACGCTGGAGTCCGCCAGGGAACTGCGCGCCGCACTCGACCGCGCAATCGCCGCCGCCGAGTTCGAGGAGGCAGAAGTGCGCGGCAAGGGCGCCCTCCCCGGTCTCGTCCGCGCGGCGTGATGCGCATGGAACCGCACCAACCTGTCCGCTTTCGGGAGCACTCATGACGATCATCGTTCGCGCAGGCAGTGTCGTGGCTCTCGCCGCCGCCCTGACGTTCGGCGCGGTCTCGCCACGGGCCGCCGAAAAACCGGCCAATCCCGCGCCGTTGCGCTTCGGGACCTGGGGTTACGATCTCACCGCGCGCGACCCGACGGTGAAACCGGGCACCGACTTCTATCTCCACGCGGTCGGCAACTGGCTCAAGCGCACCGAAATTCCCGCCGACCGCGTCAAATTCGGCGTCAGCGAGCAACTCGAGGACATCACGGAAAACATCGTCCGCAAATTGATCGAGGATGCAGCGGCCGGCCGTTCCGGCGATCCTGACGCCGCCAAGGTCGGCGCGGCGTTCGCGGCCTTCATGAACGAAGCGCAAGCCGAACAGCTCGACGCAACGCCGCTCGCTCCAGGCTTGGCCGCGATTCGCGCGCTCGGAACCAAGTCCGAACTCGCCGCACTCATGGGCCGTCCTGGGCTCCAGCCATCCATCTTTGGCGTGGCGATCCAGGCCGACGAACGGGCGCCGAACCGGTACGCGGTGACGATCGACATCGACGGCATGGGGCTGCCCGATCGCGACTACTATCTGACCGCCCAGTTCGCCGACCAGAAGGCGAAATACCGGGCCTATGTGGCGCTGATGCTAGGCATGATCGGCTGGGACGCGCCGGACACGAATGCGGATGCCGTCGTTGCTTTCGAGAGCAAGCTCGCGGAAGCGAGCTGGACTCGCGTCGACAAGCGCGATCCCGAAAAGATGTACCATGCGATGAGCGTGACCGAGTTCGTCGCATTCGCGCCGGGCTTTGATTTCCGCGCCTTCCTGGACAGCCGCGGCCTCGGCGGCATCGACCGCCTGATCGTCAACTCCGACACGGCATTTCCGAAGACCGCCGCCATCATCGACGCAACTCCGCTCGATACGCTCAAGGCCTGGCAGGCGTTCCATCTCGCGGACCGGGCCGCGCCGTATCTGTCGAAGCGCTTCGTCGACGCCGCGTTCGATTTCCACGAAAAGACGCTGTCCGGCCGCCCGGAGAACCAGCCGCGCTGGAAGCGCGCGGTGGCTTTCGTCAATGGCGCAGTCGGCGAATCGATCGGACGCATGTACGTCGCCCAACATTTCCCCCCGGAGTCCAAAGCCAAGATCGACGCCCTGGTCGCGGAGATCATTGCCGCCATGCGCCGGCGGATCGACCGGCTCGACTGGATGAGCGCAGCCACCAAGGCGAAGGCGCACGAGAAGCTCAAGAAGATGACCGTCAAGATCGGCTATCCGAAGAAGTGGCGCGACTACGGTGCGCTCACGATGGCGGCAGACGATCTCTACGGTAACGTCCTGCGCACCGAGATCTATCAATGGAATTTCGATCTCGCGCGGCTGCATCAGCCGGTCGACAAGGACGAATGGGGCATGACGCCGCAGACCGTCAATGCCTACTACAACCCGACGAACAACGAGATCGTGTTCCCGGCCGCCCAGTTGCAGCCGCCCTACTTCGATCCCGCCGCCGATCTGGCGGCCAACTACGGCAGCATCGGCGCGAACACCATCGGTCACGAATTGATTCATGCCTTCGACGACACCGGCCGCCAGTACGACGGCGATGGCGTCCTGCGGGATTGGTGGACGCCCGAGGATGCGAAAAAATTCGAGACCCGCGCCGACCAGTTGGCCGCCCAGTTCGACAAATTCGAGCCGGTGCGCGGACATTTCATCAACGGCGAGTTGACGTCGGGGGAGAACATTGCCGATTTCGGCGGGCTCCTGGTGGCGCTCGATGCCTATCACGCGGCGCTGGGCGGCAAGGCAGCGCCGGTGATCGACGGCCTCACCGGCGACCAGCGGTTCTTTTTAGCCTACGCGCAGGGCTGGCTCACCAAGACGCGCAACGAGGAGACGATCCGGCGGCTGAAGACCGATGAGCATGCGCCCGAGCAGTTTCGCGTCAACGGTCCGGTGCGCAATGTCGACAAGTGGTATGAAGCCTTCAAGATTTCGCCCGCCGACCCGATGTACATCGCGCCAAACCGGCGCGTGAGACTCTGGTGACGGCTCGTCGAGGATCGGTGCGTAGGGCGCAATAAGCGCAGCGTATTGCGCCGATCCGCCTCAAGCTTCTCCGCCGAGCCCGCCATTACCGAGGCCGGCCTGCGCAATCCTCCAACAATGCGCGCAACTACTGCACAAGCGTGGCGCAATGCGCTGCGCTTATTACGCCCTACGGGCTGCGGGCTGGAGCAAGCCCGCATCGCATAACGCTTTGCTCCATGCGGGCTATGGTGTTTCCCTCCACCACCTGCGATCCGCTGAAAACTGCCAGTCGTTACGCGAATTCAGCAGCGCGTAGGGCGCAATAAGCGCAGCGCATTGCGCCGATCATACCTCAAGCTCCTCCGCCGAACTCGCTCCCGAGGACGTCCTGCGCAGTCCTCCATCAATGAACGCAACTGGCGCGTACGCGCGTGGCGCAATGCGCTTCGCTCATTGCGCCTACGGGCTGGAGCAAGCCGCAATGCATAACGCTTTGCTCCATGCGGGCTATGGTGTTTCCCTCCGCCACCTGCGATCCACTGAAAACTACCAGTGTTTACCGCGAATTCAGCAGTCATCGAGAGTATCCCGGACCAAAAGCTAATGACAAACGGGTGGCCGATGCGGTATCATTACAAAGTAAGCTTTCTATCTTTGTTGACATAAGGCGTCGTTGACATAAGGCGTCGCGGCTCGAAGCGGACCGTTTCGTTTCAATGTTTCACTAAATCGAAGGGACTGGGCCATGCCTGTCGTACAGATCGGGTTGCTTCACACCGGAAATCAAAATGTGTTTCAAGGCCTGGTAGGCGAGACAATCAACGCGGCAAATGCCTGGTTGAATCAACACGCGCCCGGCACGACTATCCAGTTGCAACCCAATCTAACGAAGTATGCCAATGACGACTTCGATCAACTCGAGGATGACTCGTTGGCACTGGTCGCGGACCCAGGTGCAGAGATCATTCTTGCCGCGGGCGGCCCGCAATCCGCCATAGCCGCCAGAGACGCGACAGAAGAGGCAAATCCAATTGTCGCTCAAAGAAAACCCGTCGTCTTTACAACTGTAACGGATCCCGTTGGGCTTGGAATTCGCGATCAGCTCCCCGCGCCCGGAGGAACGAATTTGGTTGGAACGGCCGGGGAAACCTCCGAGCTGGACCCTAAACGGCTGCGTATATTGAATGCATTTGTCAAAGCTCAGGGGCCCACTGTCGCAGACAAGGTCGGCGCGTTGGTCAACCCGTTGCGTGAGCAGAATCATCAGCAGTTTGAAAAATTGAAAGCGGAAGCTAACAATCTGAACGTCAAGCTCGTTAAGCGACTTGCCATAAACCAACGTGGAATGAGAAACGCCTATGGCCTATTCAAGCGACGAAAGACTTTCGGGGTAGTGGTCACTGCGGATTCCTTCTTCAACAACAACCGCGCAACGATCATCCAGGCGGCGGCAAACCGCGGCCTGCCCTCCATCTATCAATGGAAGGCGTTTGTGGACGCCGGCGGACTTATGAGCTACGGGCCGAGCATCCAGGGAGCTTACCAGAAGGCGGGAGAGTTTTTGGGGATGCTCGCCAAGGAACCGCCGCAAAACCGGCTGCCCGCCAATATTGCCTGCGCGAAGGCGACGGTCTTTGAACTCTTGGTCAAGAAATCGACAGCCACCAGTCTTGGTTTTACGGTTTTCCCGGCTACGTTGGACGGCGAGCAGGTGACCTACGTGACGTAGCACGCAGGGCGCAGCAAGCGCAGCGGATTGCGCAGGTCCGCCTCCAAGCTTCTCCGCCAACCCTGTCCGAGGCCGAGCAAGTCAGGCCGGGGCGTGTGCTGCGCGACCATACGCCATATCGACGTCGAACACGTCACGGAATGCGCGACGGCCAGCCGTGGTGACCGAAATTGCACGCGTGCCCGAGATGCGCGCGACCCATCCGCGCTCGAAGGCCGTCCGGCACAAGGAGGCGCCAACGATCCCGGCGATGTGATAGCGCCGCTCGCTCCAATCCAGACACGGACGACAGAACACGCGCTTCGATCTGCGCGCGCCCAGCTCAATCTTCTGATCGCGAAAGAACGCAACGCCGGCAGGCGTAACTTCGCCTCCGCACTCATTGAGCTTGATGAACTCGCGCGCGAGAAGGGCATCAGCGAGCGCGACGCCCAAGCGCCCGGCGAAATGGTCATAGCACGTGCGCGCCGTTGTGAGCGCGTCATCCTTCGCCGACTTCGGTTGATATCTCGGCGGACAATCAATCGCGGCGACGACCGTGATGCTCTCCATCATTGCGGCGACCCGCGGCGAAGCGATTCGGTAATACTTGAACTGTCGATGCACTGTCGACGAGACAAGTCCTGCGCGTTCGAGGCGAGTGAGATGCTCGGACATGGTCGACTTCGCCACTCCGGCTATGCCAGCCAACTCACTCGTGGTGAGGGCTTGACCGCCCATCAGGGCAGCAAGCACCGTCGCCCGCGCTGTGTCGCCGACGAGAGCAGCGATTTCAACGAAATTGGCGGCTGCGACCATTGCATCATTAGATACGACGCTCACAAGCCGAACAAGCACCTTGAGTTCGGTCGCGGCCGAACCGGCGAACGCCCAGTCAATGGTAGCGTGTCTCCAATTCAATGCCCTGGGAAAACGCAATGTTGCGACAGCTGCGGCACAAACTCCAATGACATTTCTTCCACTTGATCCCATCGCGCTGGCGGTCATCGCTTTTGCAGTTTTTCTGATCACCTTCATGAAGGGGATGTTCGGCGGCGGTTTTGCAATTATCGGCATCCCGCTCATGGCGCTGGTGATGGACCCGATCGCCGCGGGTGCGCTGCTGGCACCCGTCTTGTGCCTCTCCGACGTCGTCGCGCTGCGCTATTGGCGGCCGTCGACGTGGTCGAAGCCCGATCTCAAACTGCTGATCCCGGGCCAATTGCTCGGCATCGGCGCAGGCTACTTCTTCATGCGCATTGCAGACCGGTACCTTGTCGCAGTCGTCATGGCTGTTGTCACACTCTGGTTTGCCGGTCTCTGGTTCAAAGGTGGCGGCCAGATCAGCTCTCAGCCTCGATCAAGCGCAAAGGGCGTGGCGGCTGGCGCGGCCTCGGGGATCGGCTCGATGATTGCCCACTCCGGCGGCCCGCCCGTCGCCATGTACCTGCTGCCGCTCGGATTGGCGAAGAGCGAGTATGCCGGCACGACCTTCATGTTCTTCATCATCGGCAACCTGCTGAAGGCGGCGCCTTGGCTCGCGCTCGTTGAGCTCAATTGGCAATTTTGGACGCTGCTCATGATCAATCTGCCTGTGATCGTGTTCGGTGTGTGGAGCGGATGGCGGCTGAACGATCGGCTCGATCAGGTGCAGCTCTACCGCGCTTGCTACGCTTTGCTCATCGTCGTGGCGCTGAAGCTGTTGTGGGATGGCGCAAGGGGCTATGCCCTGCTCTGATAGCCGCGTGGCATCAGCCCCGGCCCGTAACCCGGATTGAGCGCAGCGAAATCCGGGGCGAGGCCCGTCCCGCATTCCGCTTCGCTCCATGCGGGCTACTCGATCCCCTCCCGCCGCTTGTCATCCGGCCCCCCGCACAGGCATACAGGCGCCGCAACCCGGACAGCTTCATGCCGCCGCCGCTCGTTCAGCTCAAGGATATCGCGCTCACGTTCGGCGGCACGCCGCTGCTCGACGGCGTCGAGCTGTCGGTCTCGGCCGGCGAGCGCGTGTGCCTGGTCGGCCGCAACGGCTCGGGCAAGTCGACCTTGCTCAAGATCGCCGCCGGCCTGATCGAGCCCGACCGCGGCACGCGCTTCGTGCAGCCCGGCGCGACGGTGCGCTACCTGCCGCAGGAGCCGGACTTTTCGGGCTTCGCCACCACGCTCGCCTATGTCGAGGCCGGCCTCGGGCCCGGCGACGATCCCTACGAGGCGCGCTATCTGCTCGAACAGCTCGGTCTCGACGGCAGCGAGGATCCCGCGCGGCTCTCGGGCGGCGAGGCGCGGCGCGCCGCGCTCGCGCGCGTGCTGGCGCCCTCGCCCGACATCCTGCTGCTCGACGAGCCGACCAACCATCTCGATCTCCCCACCATCGAGTGGCTGGAACAGCGAGCTTGCCGGCCGCCGCTGCGCGCTGGTCATGATCAGCCACGACCGGCGCTTCCTCGCCAACCTGTCGCGCGCCACGATCTGGCTCGACCGCGGACAGACGCGGCGCATCGAGCGCGGCTTCGCCGGTTTCGAGGCCTGGCGCGACGAGTTGCTGGCCGAGGAGGAGCGCGACCAGCACAAGCTCGACCGCAAGATCGTCGACGAGGAGCACTGGCTGCGCTACGGCGTCACCGCGCGGCGCAAGCGCAACGTGCGCCGGCTCGGCAATCTCGCACGCGCTGCGCGAGAAGCGCCGCACGTATCGGGCTGCGGCCGGCAAGGCCGCGCTCAGCGCGGCTGCCGCCGACCCGTCCGGCACGCTGGTGATCGAGGCCGACAAGATCGACAAGTCGTACGAGGACCGCGCGATCGTGCGCGACTTCTCGATCCGCATCCAGCGCGGCGACCGCATCGGCATCGTCGGCCCGAACGGCAGCGGCAAGACCACGCTGATCAATCTCCTGATCGGCACGCTCGCGCCCGACGAACGGCAGCGTGCGGCTCGGCGCCAATCTCGCCGTCGCGACGCTCGACCAGCATCGCGAGAGCCTCGATCCGACCGCGACCGTGGCCGAGGCGCTGACCGGCGGCCGCGGCGACACCGTGCTGGTCGGCGACGAGGCGCGGCACGTCATCGGCTACATGAAGGATTTTCTGTTCGCGCCCGAGCAGGCGCGCACGCCGCTCGGCGTGCTCTCCGGCGGCGAGCGCGGCCGGCTGATGCTGGCGCGGGCGCTGGCCAAGCCGTCGAACCTGCTGGTGCTCGACGAGCCGACCAACGATCTCGATCTCGAGACGCTCGACGTGCTGGAGGAGATGCTCGGCGACTATGCCGGCACCGTCATCCTCGATCAGCCACGACCGCGATTTTCTCGACCGCGTGGTGAATGCGGTGATCGTGCCGGAAGGCGACGGCCGCTGGATCGAATATGCCGGCGGCTACACCGACATGCTGACGCAGCGCGGCGCGCGACTTCTCCCGCGCCGGCAAACCTGCGGCGGCGAAGGAGCCGGGCGCGCCGAAGCCTGCGGCCTCACCCCGTTGGCTGACACGAAACCGCAGGCGAAGCGGCGGTTGAGCTTCAACGAGAAGCACGCCCTCGAGACGCTGCCCAGGACCATGGCCGCGCTGCATGACAAGGTGCAGAACCTCGCCGCCCGGCTGGAGGATCACGGCCTCTACGCCCGCGACCGCAAGGCGTTCGACGCTGCGACCACCGCGCTTGCCGCCGCACAGGAAGAACTCGCAGAAGCGGAAGGGAAGTGGCTCGAACTGGAGCTTCTGCGCGAGGAAGTGGAAGGGAAGTAACGGGAAGAACGCCGAACAAGGATCACGGCCGGGCGCGGTCGAGGTAGGCGAGCGCGCCGCGCGCCGCCGCCACCCCGGTGGCGAATGCGCCCTGCAGCAGGTAGCCGCCGGTCGGCGCCTCCCAATCGAGCATTTCTCCAGCCACGAACACGCCGGGCTTGCGTCTGAGCATGAAATTCTCGTCGATTTCGCCGAATGCGACCCCACCGGCGGTCGAGATCGCGCGCGCGATGTCGGCCACGCCGGTGAGCCGCAGCGGGATCGCTTTCATCAGCTCGGCCAACTGGTTAGGCGCCATCGCCGCGAGCGGCGATGCGGCCGCGAGCGCGGTCTCGTGCATCAGTCCGATGGCGGCCGGCGCGAGGCCTCCCGCCTTGCGCAGATAGCTCGACATCGACTGCTTGCCGCGCGGCTTCACAAGTCGTTGAGTCAATTCGGGAACCGCCAGATCGGGCCGCAGGTCGATGTGCAGCACCGCCTCGCCCCGCGCCGCAATCGCGTCCCGCAGGAGCCCCGACAGCGCATAGACCGCACCGCCCTCGATCCCCGTCGCCGTCACGACGGCTTCGCCGCGCACCCGCTGGCCGGCGAACGACAGCGCGATGCGCTTGAGCGGATGCCCCTGGAAACGTTCGCGAAACACGGCCGACCAGTCGACCATGAAGCCACTATTGGCCGGCCGCAACGGCGTCACCGCGATGCCGGCCTCCGCCAACGTCGTCGCCCAGCCGCCGTCGGATCCGAGATGCGGCCAGTTCGCGCCGCCGAGCGCCAGGATGGTCACGTCAGCCGTTACGGCGACGCGGCCTTGCGGCGTCCCGAACGTCAGCGCGTCACCGTCCCAGCCGGTCCAACGATGGCGGGGCGTGAACGTGACGCCCATCTGGTCGAGCCGCCGCAGCCACGCCCGCAGCAGCGGCGATGTCTTGAGCGTACGCGGGAACACCCGCCCGCTGCTCCCCACGAATGTCGGCTGCCCGAGTTCTTCGCACCACGCGCGCAGGCGTCCCGGCGGAAATGCCGCGATCGCGGTGCGCAGCAGCGGCGCCGCTGTGCCGTACCGGTTGAGAAAGGCCTCCAGCGGCTCGCTGTGGGTCAGATTGAGCCCGCCACGACCGGCCAGCAGGAACTTGCGTCCGGCCGAGGGCATGCGGTCGTAGATTGTAGCCGTGACACCTGTCCTTGCCAGCGTCTCGGCCGCCATCAATCCAGCAGGCCCCCCACCAATGACCGCCGCGGAGCGCCCGGCCTTGTTAGTCATGCCCCACCCGGCGCACGCGCCAACACCAACTCAGGCATCAATCCACGCGCGCGCCGGCGGCCTTGACGACTTTGCCCATCCTGTCGGTGTCGGCAGCAATGACGTTGGCGAATTCCTTCGGACTGTTGGCGACGATGTTCGCACCCAACTGCGTCAAACGCTGGCGAATCTCTGGTTGCGCCAGAGCCTTGACGAATTCGGCATTCAGCCGTTCAACCACGGCCGCGGGCGTTCCCGCGGGAGCGAGAATTCCAAACCAGACCTTCAGGTCCAACGACGGCGCACCTGCTTCAACCGCCGAAGGGACGTCCGGCAGCAGCGATGAACGCTGCCGGTCCGTCACCATCACGGCGCGAAGCTTCCCTTCTTGAACGAGCGGCGTCATGCTCCCCACCGCGCCGAAAAACATTCCGATGCGATTCGACATCAGGTCGGGGACGATCTGCGACGATCCACGATAGGGCGCGTGCACGATGTCGAGCTTGTATTCGGACTTCAGAATTTCACCGAGCAGGTGGGCACCACTGCCGACGCCGACGGAGCCGTAGATCAGCGCTCCAGGATTTGCCTTCGCCCAGGCAATGAGATCGGCCATGGTCTTGAATGGACCGATCGAGAGGCAGCACAAGAACGTGCGGCATCTCGACAAGCTGAATGACCGGCACGAAGTCTTTCGCGGGATCGTAAGTCAGCTTGCTGTAAAGCGACGCGTTAATCGCGTGGGTGCCGATGTCGCCGACCAATAGGGTGTAGCCGTCCGGCTGGGATTGTTTGACAACTCCGGCCGCAACTTGGCCGCCGCCTCCGGGCCGGTTTTCCACGACGACCGGCTGGCCGACATTCTCGGAAACCTTTGAAGCCACCAGCCGCGCGACTTGATCGGTGACGCCGCCGGCGGCAAACGGCAAGACCAGAGTTATGGTGCGACGAGGAAAGTCCTGAGCGCTGGCGATCGCGGCAGCGAGCATGCAGAACGCCGCCGCCAGAAGTCCCACTCCAGAGTTCCTCATCTTCGCGATCCTCCGCAGGCTGTTTCTCTATTGCATCGCAATTCTGCAATGTCCCGGCTCACAACCCTGCCGAACTCCGGCAAGCACGCGTCCGGACGAAGAACCGTCGACCTCTACAATGCGTTGACCTGGATCGGCGCCGGTCGCGAAGCCGCCGCAACGTCGTATTCGTAGAATTCGCTCAACTTCAGGCCGGTCTTGTCGCCGCCAAGCCGATGCTGAAAGGCCAATCTGATATTTCGCTTGATTTGCGCCCATTTCGACGTCAGGTGCATTTCCTTGCCGCGCGCCCGCGCCTCCAGGACGGCCCGCCGCGTACGCGGAAGGCGAAGCCGCTCGTACCGCCGTAGCGCCTCGGTCGGATCGTCCGGATGCTGGGAGAGCAGGTCGGCCAGCGCGTAGCCGTCCTCAATGGCCATGCACGCGCCTTGCCCGATGTGAGGCAGCATCGCATGCGCGGCGTCGCCAAGCAGCGTCACGCGGCCCTTGCTCCAGCGCTCGAGCGGATCGCGATCGTAGAGCGCCCATTTGTAGTAGCGGTCCGACGATCCCAGCAATCGAAGCAACGGTTCATGCCAGCCCGCGAACGTCTCCATGACCTCGGAACGGTCGCATTCCTGCGTCCAGGATTCTCCGGTCCACGCATCCGTCTCGACGTGAGCGACGAAATTGACGAGCTGGCCGCGACGAACCATGAAGTGGATCACATGGCTGCGCGGCCCCATATACAATGTGAGGTCCGTGCTGATCATGCCGGGCGGAAAAGCATCCAGCGGAACCAAACCGCGCCAGCAAACCGACCCGGTAAAGCGCGGCGCCTCCCGCCGAACAGGCTCTGGCGCACGACCGACCGAATACCGTCCGCGCCGACAATGAGATCTGCTTCTATCGTCGCGCCATCGGCAAAGTGCGCTCGCGCACCGTCGGCGCCTGTCTCGACCGCGACGCAGCGCGCACCGAGATGGAAAATGCTGTCGGGCAGTTGTTGGCGCAATACCTCGACGAGGTCGGCGCGATGCGCCGACAGGTAAGGCGCGCCGAATTCCTTTTCATAGACGCCCTTGCGAAATACCTTGGAGATGACGTCGCCGCTGTCCCAGGCGCGAACAAGCTGATTGTCCGATTCAAAGCCGATGGCCGCGATTTGCGCATCAAGTCCGAGCGCACGAAACGCCTTGATCGCATTGGGCGACAGCGAGACGCCGGCGCCAATTTCGGTGATCTGAGGCGATTGCTCGTAAACTTCGACCTCGATGTCGCGCCGATGCATCGCGACCGCCGCGGTCAATCCGCCGATTCCGGCGCCGACAATGGCAACTCTTGGCTTTCTTGGCATCGACGCTACCGCCCATCCGCTTTAACGGATATCCGCCAGCATCTCGGCGAACTTGTCAACGTTACCGCTGCGTGTGCAGAGACGCGAAGTGGAAGTGCCGCGCTCCGGCAAAGAGTACGTGTCGCGACGGAAGTGCGAGACGTTCGTTTGACTCACATCATGCGGCCCGAACGTCGTTGACGCTCGACCTTGGTGCCGACTTCGGCCGCATTGTTGGGATTGCAGGGTTAGTGGCTCAGCGCCAGCCGTACGGGTTGTTGTACGATTGAGCAGGTGGGCGTGGCGCCATTTGGTGCGGCGTGGGTTGCCGCGAGTTGTAGCGCGGTGCATCGAATTGCTGCGGCGACCGGACCTGTTGCGCGCGGGACCGTTGTGTACTCGGCGGACTCGAGCCGTACGGGAAGTACGGGCCAAATTGCGGGCCGCCGGGTGGCTGCACGCTGTCTTGCCGCGGGGCATAAGATAGTGCGCCGGATTGATGCTGCGGCGGGCCGAAATGCTGCGGATCCACCCACTGCGAGCCGCCGGGCTGCGGCGCAGGCCGCTGTTTCGGGAGCGCGACGCGTGCGCGGGGCGGCGTCGTCGGGCGGCTGCGCTCCGGCTCCCGTTCGGATTGGGGAGCGGCTTGCTTGACCCGCGCGGCGCTGCGCACGGGCGGGACCGGCGTAGCGACTTTGGCGCGCGGTGTCGATGCGGGTGGCGCAGCCGTAGACGTCATCACTTGCGTTGATTTGTCAGCGTTCGCATCGTTCGCTGGGAGCGGCGCCGTCGCAAGTGGATTGACGACGGCCGGCGGCGTCCTCTCCGCCACAGCGACCGAGGGTACGGCTTCCCGCTGCTCCTGATGCCGACTCGGCTCGGCTGGAACTGCTGCGTTGTCGGCCTTCTCGTGAGAGCGGTCCGGCAGCACCGCGGTCTGCGTAGACGGAGCGTCTGTTTTCGCAGCCGGTTCGCTCGACGTCGAATGCGGCATGGCGGGCGATGTGGTTGTCGCTACTGGGGCGATGCTGGTGCTCGGTGCCTGCTCCGCCGACATAGGGGTGGTGGCCGGGACACTTGCAACGTCGCCCGTGGCGCGCTTCTCCGGCGCTGCGTCCGCAGGCTGCGCGACCTCCGACGGGCGCCCAAGTTCAAAAAAGCGCCGCTCGCTAACGGCGTCATAGAACTGGTTCCATTCGGCGTGATCGGCGACTGGATTGCGCGAAGCTTCGAGCGTCTCCACCTTGGACTGCTGCGACAATCGCGCACTCGCCAGCAGTGCAAGCGCGGCCAGTGCCGCGAACGCGACGAACACTACCGACAAAAGACATTGAAATATCAGGGTCTTATCACGTTTCACGACGCGGTCCTACGTCTGGAGTCGCATGTCGGACGCTTGGATTTCGCCTGGTGCGGGTCAAACCTCACACTCACGTAATGCTGCGCGTCAAAGCGCGCTCAATGCGCGGCCGAGCCGAGGGCCAAACAAAAGCCTAGCGTTCGTCGGCCTGCTGTTGCCAGCACGACCCGTGCGTTTGGTTAACGCGCGAGCCTGGGCGGCTTTTGGCCATGGCCTAAATTGGCGAGCCGCCAGCGGTTTTTTTTGAAGTCGAAGAGCTGAAAACGTTAATTGCCGGTCCCGAGAGGACTAAATCGTCTCGCAAGATCAACCACTTCCACTGGCAAACCTCCCCGAGCCCAAATGTACGGCGGCGGGGATCACTCTAAGGCGAACAAAACGGCAGCCGCGATCAACGTCCCAATGCTGATCCAGGGGAATGTGTTCTTGGACTCCTCAGGTCGTTCGCGCTGCATCGATCCCCTCCCCGTAAATCCGCTCTGCAGCCTTACCAAACAATTGTGGCTGGTCCGGGCGGCTCAATACTGGGGTTAATTGGGAACCCGCAGCCGGCTTCGGGTTCATTCGCCTCGGCCGCCGGGCAGCGAGACCACGAGCTCGCGCGCGATCGTCGCGTCCAGCAAGTCATCGCCCTCGGCAGCCACGATGAGCGTGCCCGCCACGTGCTGCCATGTCGGCTCGACGCCACGACAGCTCGATGGCCAGAGCCGCGGTCACACCGCGGCAGGGGACTAGGGGTCATTCACGAGAGCGTGAAAGCCAATGGGCTCGTCGCTTGAACCGGAGAGGTCCCAGGTACCGACCAATTTGTGACCCGCGTCACATACAGCAGAGCATTGATGACCCCACGATGTCTCCGTCGAAACCCAAATGGAGGATGCCGTAATGGCCGAACTCGTGTTTGTGCTCGTTATCGCAGCACTCGCAATGCCGGGTCTCGTCGTCCGAGTCCTTGAACTCAACCTCGAAAAGTAGCTTGTGTGCCCCCGCTGAGCCCGGATGAACGGCCAGCGGGGGCATGAACCCGCGATTGCAGATATTGCGCCCTCGCTAAGTCTCGCCGTTTGCAAGGCATGACCTAAGCATGAAGCGCGACCCCAGCAGGACTTCGAACCTGCGACCCCTAGTTTAGGAAACTAGTGCTCTATCCGGCTGAGCTATGGGGTCAGCGCGAGGCGTATATAGCGCGGCCTAGGCCTCCTGCGTAGTACGAGCTTCGGTCGTGAAGCCGAAATAGCCACACCTCCACTTCTTCCGGCGTGCCAGCGGCGCTTAATACACTCATTGAAACTCGACCGAATCGAGCTTGCTCAGCGTCACCTGATTGCTGATCCGCGCCGCGGTGGACAGATGCCAGACGGTGTAGAGTTCGGGAAACAGGTCGTCCGCCGACATCCCGTCGACCGGCACCACGACCTTGAAGCCGCGCAGCGCGGCGGCTCCCGCAGTATGCAGCACCGATGTCTGGGCCTGCGTGCCGATCGCGATCACGGTCTTGATGCCCTTGTCCTTCAGCGTTTTCTCGAGGTCGCTGTTGATGAACTTGTCGGGGCCGAGCGGCGGCAGCACTGGATCGCCGGCGGCGGGGGCGACCTCCTTGAGGAGGTCGGCGGCCGTCGATTTCGGGACCGCAACACTATAGATCACGAAAACGCCTTTGGCGCGTGCAGCGTCGATCAGCTTGCGCACCTTCGGCACCGAATTCGCACAACGCGGCCGGCGCTCCGGGGTGCAGGTCTGGGTGGTGAAATCCATCACCAACAAGGCGGTCTCCTTGCCGTCCAGCGTAACGGGCTTGAGCTGCGGCGGCGCCGGCAGCTTGGCCGACGTCCATTCCTCCACGATGGTCTGGGCCGGCGCTGCGGAGATCAGGATTCCGAACGCTGCCCCGCAGGCGAGCAGCAGCGAGAGTGGCGAGCGAATGCGCAGCATGATTTCCTCCCTGTCTTTTTGATGGCAGCCTACACCCGCAGCCCGCACGGCGCAGGACCCCGGGACCGAATTGCACGGCCGCCGGAACGAGGCGCACCGCCGCAGTTGCGCCCCAATCCCGCACTCCCGTTGACCACATGCGCGGGCGGGCGTCGGTCATGGTTTGCGGAGCGATGCTGGCGTGGCTGAGCGACGCCTGCGCGCAATCTGCCACTCCCGTCAGCCGCTGCCGGTTCGAGCCAGTGGGCGAAGGCCTGGTCCGGACGGTCATTGACGGAAGATCCATCGTGCTTGCGGACGGGCGCGAAGTCCGGCTCGACGCCATTGAAATTCCGTTCATGCCCGCCGGCGGGACAAGACCGCCCGGCGAACGCCGGCCAGGCAGCGCGGTCGGCCCTTGCGACGCTGGTGGTCGACAAGAAAATCGAACTACGCCAACGGGTACCGAGATTGACCGACCGGTATGGCCGTCTGCTGGCGTTCGCGTATCCCGCTCACGAAGCCGCAGGCCTGTCGGCCGGGCACGAGATGCTGGCGGCAGGCTACGCCCGGGTCGCCGCCCAGGTCGGCGACCGGGCGTGCGCCGCCGAACTGCTGGCGCAGGAACGCGCCGCCCGCGACGCCAAGCTTGGCCTGTGGGGCGAACCGTACTATGCCATCGTCGCGGCCGAGAGCGGGGCCGAGCTTTTGGCCGACCGCGGCCATTTCACGCTGGCGGAAGGCAAGGTGTTGTCGGTCCGCGAGAGCGGAGGCACGATATATGTGAATTTCGGGCGGCGGTGGTCGCAGGCGCTCACGGTTACGATCTTGAAACGCAATGAGCGCATCTTTGCCGCCGCCGGGAGTCGCGCCGAACAGGCTCGAAAACCGCCATGTTCGGGTGCGCGGATGGGTCGAGGAACGCAACGGGCCGCGCATCGAGGCCTCCGGCCCGGAGCAGATCGAGATCGCTCGAGCGGAACTGACGACACGGGAATGGCCGTCAACGGCACATCGATGCGACCGCAGACGTCCTGGTTCCGCGGCGCAGCGCGAGCATTCGCGGCAGCCTCGCGATCGCGGCCCTGATGCCTGGCGGGCTGCAGTTCGGTGCTGCTCGGGCCGCTGCCCCAAGCCGCCGCCATCGATCGCCGCTCCGGCGCCGCAGGCCAAGCGGCAGATGCCGGCAGCGTCGCGAGCGCGAGCACCAGCGCATCCTGGCCGCCTACAACGGCATCTACGAGGATGCCAGGCTCGAAGCGCTGCTCAACCAGACGGTCGCCAAGCTCGTCGCCGCTTCCGAGCGGCCGGACATGCAGCTATCGACGTCACCATCCTCAATTCGCCGTCGGTCAACGCCTTCGCGCTGCCGAGCGGGCAGCTCTACGTCACGCGCGGGCTGATCGCGCTGGCCAACGACACCTCCGAGCTCGCGTCGGTGCTGTCGCACGAAATGTCGCACGTGATCGCGCAGCACGCCGCGATGCGCGAGGACCAGGCCAAGCAGGCGGCGCTGGTCGATCGCGTCGTCAATGACGTGCTGAGCGATCCGGAAACCGGCGCGCTGGCGCTCGCCAAATCCAAGATCAGGCTCGCGAGCTTCTCGCGCGCACAGGAATTCGAAGCCGACGGCATCGGCGTCGGCATCGCGGCGCGCGCCGGGTTACGATCCGTACGGCGCCGTCGCGGTTCCTCACCTCGATGGGACGCAACGCCGAGCTGCAAGCCAACCCCGGCCAGACGCGCATCGATCCGCGCTCGCCCGATTTCCTCTCGTCCCATCCGGCAACGCCGGAGCGCATCAAGAACGCGCAGATCCAACGCACGCCAGTTCAGCGCTGCCGGGCGGCGGCGAGCGCGACCGGGCGGCCTATCTTCGCGGCATCGACGGCATGGTCTATGGCGAAGACCCGAGCGAAGGCTTCGTGCGCGGCCGCCGCTTCCTGCATCCCAAGCTCGGCTTCACCTTCCTGGCGCCGGACGGATTTGTCTCTCGACAACACCGCGCAGGCGGTGCTCGGCGTCAAGGAAGGCGGCGGCCAGGCGTTGCGGTTCGACGTCGTGCGCGTGCCGGCCGAGCAGACGCTCGCGGACTATCTCACGTCCGGCTGGATCGAGAACATCGACCCCAAGAGCGTCGATGAGGTCAACGATCAACGGCCTCCCGACGGCCACCGCCACCGCCAAGGGCGATCAGTGGGTCGTTTCGGCTCTACGCGGTGCGGTTCGGCAGCGACGTCTATCGCTTCATCTTCGCCACCAAGCGCACTGACCGCGGACATCGATCGCGTCTTTCGCGAGTCGGTGCACGACCTTCCGCCGCATGACGCTGGCGGAAAGCCAGGCCGCAAAGCCGCTGCACCTCAAGGTCGTGACGGTCGAGCCCGGCGATACGGTCGAGCGGCTCGCCGAGCCGGATGGCCGACGTCCGATCGGCCGGTCGAGCGCTTTCGCATCCTCAACGGACTTGCGCCCGGCGACCGGGTCAACCCCGGCGACCAGGTGAAGATCGCGGTGGAATAGACCGCTTGCCGTTTCCCGCCTAGTGGTCCAATTCCAACATTCGCATCCCGCTTCGGCAGGCACCTTTGCGAATGTTGGAATTAAGGACCACTAGCAACGCTATGCTTCTAGTGGAGTTTGGATTTGACATTCGCTTTGCGGGCTTGCGGCTAGATGATAGCGAATGTCAAATCCACTCCACTAGCCTACGAGAACTTTCGCCGCCATCATGCCTCCGGGCATGTGACGCCGATGTGGCGCGTGTCCGGGCAACAAGCAGCCAGCAAGGGACGTGAGAATGAAGATCGGATTCGTCGGGCTCGGCGCCATGGGCGCCGGCATCGTGCCCCGGCTGATGGCGGCCGGACATACCGTGACGGGCTGGAACCGCAGCCGGGACAAGGCGCAGCCGCTGATCAAGTCCGGCATGCGCTTCGCCGACACGCCGCGCGCGGCAGCCGCCGACGCCGATATCGTGTTCTCGATCGTGACCGACGCGCCGGCGGTGAACGCGGTCGCGCTCGGCGACGGATGGCATTCATCGCCGGCCTCAAGCCGGGCGCGATCTATATCGACATGAGCACGATCGCGCCGGACGCGAGCCGCGCGATCTCCGCGGAGTTCGCCGCCAAGGGCTTCGCCATGCTCGACGCGCCGATCTCCGGCAGCCCGGTGACGCTGGCGCAAGGCAACGCCTCGCTCATGGTCGGCCGGTGACGAGGCGGCGTTCGAACGCGTCGAGCCGGTGCTGCGCGCGATCGGCCCGAAGGTGATCTATATCGGCGCCAGCGGTCTTGCGGTGCAGATGAAGATCTGCCGTCAATCTGCTGCTGATGGTCGAGGTGATCGCGTTCGGCGAGGCGATCGCGCTCGCCGAGAAAGGCGGCGTCGCGCGCGACATCGCGGTCGACGCCGTGCTCAAGAGCGTCGCCGCCTCGCCGGTGCTCGGCTATCGCGGGCCCTTCATCCTGGAAGGCAAGATGCCGGCGGTGCCGCTCGCCGACGTGACGCTGCAGCAGAAGGACATGCTGCTGGCGCTCGATCTCGGCCGCAAGCTCGGCAGCCCGGTGCCGCTCGCCGCTGCCGCGAACGAAATGATGAATGCCTGCCGCGGGCTCGGGATCGACCACCGCGATTTCGTCACCGCGCATGAAGTCTATCGCCGTCTGGGAGGACAATCGTGACATCGAAAGCAGCCAGAAGATCGGCGCCGCCCTGGCCAAGGCCGTCAAGGCGACGACCGGCAAGATAGCGCGCAGCGCAAAGCGCGTCGGACGGCACGATGTATCGCACCAACATCCGCGACGTGCCGAAGGTCGACGGCCTCAAGCGCGAGGACGGCTGGATCGACATGCAGGTGCAGTTCCTGATCGACAAGAAATCCGCCGGCGCCGACCATGTCGTCGGCTGGACCGTGCTGAAGCCCGGCGCGCGCCACGAGCGCCACCTGCATCACAACTGCGACGAGTTCTTCATCGTGCTCAAGGGCCAGGGCCACATCATCTACGGAGAAACGGCGAGGAGCCGTCGGTGCGAGGGCGACGTGGTGTATTCGCCGCGCGGCTGCTGGCACGGCTTCAACAACACCTCGAACGAGGACGTCGTGCTGGTGTGGGGCTGGATGGGCGCGGGCTCGATCGAGGACTCCGGCTACGAGGTCGATCCCGAGACGCACAAGGGATAACGACTATGCAGCATGTGGGAGGATCCGCGCATCGTGCGCGGCATGCAGGCGCAAGCTCGAGCATGCGCCGCCAGCGGCTCGCCGCCGGCGACCGGCTGATCGGCTGGAAGGTCGGCTTCGGTGCGCCCGCGCTGCTGGAACGCTGAAGATCTCCGGCCCGCTGGTCGGCTTCCTGACCCAGAATGCGCATGTGCCGTCCGGCGGCAGCGTTTCGTTCGCCGGCTGGGCGAAGCCGGTGATCGAGCCGGAGATCGCCGTGCACATCGGCCGCGACGTGCCCGCCGGCGCCGACCGCGAGACCGCGCGCGCCGCGATCGCCGGCATCGCGCCCGCCATCGAGGTCGTCGACTTCAACGAACCGCCCGAGGATCCCGCGCGCATTCTCGGCCACAACATCTATCAGCGCCATGTCGTGCTCGGCGCTCCATTGCCGGCGCGCGACGGGCAGCGATGCGAACGGCCTGACCTGCCGCATCATCCGGAGCGGCGTCGAGACCGCGCGCACCAGCGATCCGCAGGCCAACACCGGCGAATGGCTCGCGATCGTGCGCGCACGTCGCCGACCTGCTGGCGGCGTTCGGCGAGCGACTGCGGGCGGGCGAGTTCATCATTACCGGCTCGGTCGTGCCTCCGCTTACGGTCGAGCCGGGCGAAGATGGTGTGACATTCGCAGTCGATCCGATCGGAAGCGTGTCGGTCCGCTTCCTGTGGACCTAAGTCCGAACTCGGCACTCAGGAGAAGATGATGATGCGATCTTCGTGGTTGAGCTTGTCGCTGCTAACAGGCGCCCTGCTTGCAGCGGCTCTCGCGCAGCCGGCTTCGGCGCAGACCACTCCCGCAGCCTGGCCGCAGAAAACGGTCCGCTTCATCGTGCCGCTGCCGCCGGGCAGCGGCATGGACCTCTCGGCGCGTCTCGCCGCCGAGCGGCTTGCGGAACGCTGGGGGCAGCCGGTGGTGGTGGAGAATCGCCAGGGCGCCGACGGCATTCCGGCGGTGACCGCCTTCCTTTCGGCGCGCGACAATCACACGTTCCTGTTCTCCTTCGCCGGCATCGTCACGTTCAACCACCTGCTGCACGAGAAGCTGCCCTACGACCCGGGTGAGCTTCTGCCGATCGCACCGGTGATCGACAATTTCCTCGGCGTTTCGGCGACGGCCACCTGAAGGTGAACACGCTCGCCGAGTTGGTGCAGACCGCCAAGGCGCAGCCCGGCAAGCTGAACTGGGCGGCGACGCCGGGCCTGCCCTACTACGTCCTGCTGGCGCTGCAGAGGAGCGCCGGCATCGAGATGGTGCAGGTCGCCTATCGGGATTTCGCGCCGGCCTATCAGGACCTCAACCAGGGCCGGCTGCATGTCGCCGGCACCGGCGTGCCGACGCTGGTGCCGCATCACCGCGCCGGCACGGCCAAGCTCCTGTTCGTCACCAACCGCGACCGTTCGCCCCAGGCGCCCGATGTGCCGACCGCGCGCGAGGCGGGTTACCCGGATCTCACCTTCGACGGAACGTCCGGCATCTACGGCTGGCGCGACATGCCGCCGGAGATCAAGCAGCGGATCGCCACCGACATGCGGACGATCAGCGCCGATCCGGCATTCCGCGCCCAAGATCGTTGGCGTCGGAACCGCCCCGCGCAGCGGCACGCCGGAGGAATTCGCCGCCGCGATCGAGGAGCAGCGCGCCAAGATCGCCGCCATCCACGAATTGGCTCCGAAGCCCGCGCGTGAAGCCCGCGCGCTGATGCAACACGTTGTGCTTGGCGGGCCGACGGCCTAGTTTCGGGCGCCTTTCCTACCGGGTCGAGAGGATGTCATGAATATCACATCGACGCGCGCGCTTGCGGCTTTGATCGGATTTCTTGGAGTATGCGTCCCGCTTGCGACGCTACAGGCACAACCCGCGCAAACGACGCAGGCATGGCCGCAACGGGCGGTCAAGTTTATCGTACCATTCGGCCCCGGCGCCGGCGCCGATATCGGCGCGCGTCTGATCCAGGAGAAGCTGTCGGCACGCTGGGGCAAACCGGTGGTGATCGAGAACCGGCCCGGCGGCGACAGCATCATCGCGATCCAGGCGGTGATGTCCGCCAACGACGATCACACCTTCTACTGGGGCCCGAGCGGAAGCTTCATCGTCCATCCGCATCTCTATCAGAAGCTGCCCTACAACATCGACGAGCTGCTGCCGATTGCCAGCTTTTCGCAAACGATCCTGTCGCTCGCCGTTCCGGCCGCGATGAACGCCAAGGACCTCGCCGACTTCGTGCAGCGCGCGCGCGCGGCGAACGGCAAGTTCAATGCCGCTGCCGTTCCAGGCATCACCGAACTTGCGTTCGACTACTTTGCCAACCGCGCCGGCCTGACGTTCACCAAGGTGCCATACCGCGACATCGTGCAGGCGGTGAACGATCTGTCCGAGGACCGCCTGCAGGTCTACACGTCGTCCTACGCCATCCAGCGGCCACAGCGGGAGGCCGGCCGGATCAAGGTGCTGGCGCAACTCGGGCGGACGCGTGCGCCGAGCCTGCCGGACGTTCCGACCGGCGTCGAACAGGGATTCCCGGCGCTGGAGATGGAAGGCCTCCTCGGCCTGTTCGGCAGCAAGGCGACGACGCCCGAACTGCGCGAGCGCATCGGCGCCGATATCGTCGCCGTCTCCAACGACAAGGAAATCGAGGCCAAGCTGACCGCCACAGCGCAGGTGCCGGCGGCGGCCGGCCCGGCGGCGTTCGCCGCAGCCATCGCCACGCAGCGTGCCCAGGTCGCCAACATCGTCAAGGCGCTGGACATCAAGCCGAAGCAGTAAAGCCTGTCTCGCTCGGATTGACGTAAACTCTATCCCCGTTCGTTCCCGCGCAAGCGGGAACCCAGGGGCACGGACTTCAGTGCTTGGGGTCCTGGGTCCCCGCACTCGCGGGGACGAACGGAGAGAATTCAGCTTCCTCCGAACGATCGCGCCGCTACGGCGTCAGGTCCTTCACGACCTGCTTCTGATTGAGGTCGATCATCTTGATCCCCTCGGCGTTCAGGTCGGTCTTGCCGAGATCGACCATCCTCAGGTCGGAATTGTCGTACGTCCTGATGTAGTAGCGCAGGTTCTTGAGGTCGGAGACCGAGGTCCATTCCGTGGTCTCGAAGCCATCCACGCCGCCGCCCTCGCCGCCGCCCTTGGCCGAGGTGGCGATCGAGCCGGGCGGGATGTCAAAGGCGTTCATCAGGTGGAAGGCGAGCCCCACCGTCTCGCCCGAGGTGTTGGGTTTCGGCGCGTTGGCCTGCGCGAAATAGGCGCGCACGAACCGCGCGGGCGCAAGGAAGCCGCCCGGCAGGCCGTTCATGCCGTCGCCGGAGCTCGGCGCGGCGAGCTCAATATTGCCGACCTTCATCGGCGGCCGCACCGCCGAGGTGATGTACTGATACTGCGACAGGTTCTGCATCTGGAACGGGAACGGCGGCGAATTCGTCATCACATGCGTCGGGTTATCGTAGATGTTGAGCGCTCCACCGTTGGTGTATTCGATCACGATGCTCTTGCCGCTGGCGTCGTGGAGCGAAACGTGGACAGGCGGCACCATGTTGCCAAACTGCGGAAGCTTGACGCCGGAGACGATGATCTTCGGCACGCCGGCCTTCACTTCGTCGACGGTGGCGAAGCTGGTGAGGATGTAGGTGAGCAATTCGAACGAGGCGAGCGACTGCTTCTCCTTGCCGGGCGGCACGGTCTGGAATTCGGCAAAGCCCGGGAAGTTGAATAGCCCGCCGGCGAGCCCCTTCTCGTTGAAGCCGTCGAGGATAACGGGCAGGCCGAGCGCATTGGCGCCGGTCACCGCATACTTGGCCTTCCAGGTCATGCCGCCCTGCCCGACCTCGCCCCGCGGACCGGTGCCCGTGAAGGTGATGTTGCGCGGAACGACGATGAGCTGCGACTTGAGATCGAGCCCGAATTCGAGCGTGCGGCCGTAGACAAAGCCGCCGTCCTTCGCGGGCAGCAGCATGGAGGTGCAGGCCTGCGCACCGTCAACCGGCGTCAGCAGCAGCGACCCGGAAAGGATGGTGGAGAGCCCAAGACGGGCAAGGCGAGACGACACAATGCTCTTGGACATGTTGGCGGTTTCCATGTGCGCGGGTTGCGGCCGGACAGCGCGATCGACGACGCGCTTACTTTCCCCGAACGCGTAGCAGACGGCCTTCAATGTCCCGGTAAGGATTTCCCGCGACTGCAATCGCAGCGATTCATTCTTCGTTGACGATTGGGGTCGGCGGAATCACATGCGTCAAAAATATTGCGACGGAAGCAGAGGTCTTTGTGATTGTGCCCTCTCCCCTTGTGGAAGAGGGCAGCCGCAGCGGTTCAATAACAAGGAATGGGAGAGGGGTGTCGCGCGATTACCCCTCTCCCGTCTGAATGTATTGAGATGTCAGTGCCGCCCTCTCCCACAAGGGAGAGGGTACAATCACAATGACCCGCGACTCTCAGCGGGCGTCAGGTGAGGCTCGCCGGCGAAGTCTCATCCTCGAACACCGAGATCACCGGCGGCGTGGCCGCTCAGGCCCAGTTCCTGCCAGCGCGCCACCACGTTGTCGTAGGCCGTCTTCGACAGCTTGGTGCGCTTGGAGAACGTCTTGATAGTAGCGATAGTCCATGCAGGCGTTGATCAGCGCCTTCGATCCCCACGGCCGGATTTCCGGCGGGTTGAGGCTCGGATCGAGATAGGTGCTCCAGGTCTCGCGCAGGATGTCGATCGACTGCGCCGGACGCGAACGCGTCGCCATCGCCCACAGCACCTGGTGCACGTTGGTCGGATCGACGTCGTCGTCGACCACGATCACGTACTTACCGAAATAGGCGCCGGCGGTGCATTGCGCGGCGAGCGCCATCACCTGCGGCGCGTGGCCGGCATACATCTGCTTGATCGAGACCACGGTGATGCCCCAGCCCGCCGCCTCCGGGATCGACCACACGCCCTGGATGCCCGGCACGCCGAGCTTCTGCAGGTCGGCCCAGATGCCGGCCGAGCGCAGCGCCGCCCAGAACAGCCCGGCCTCGTTAGCGGCGCCGTCCGCCATCAGCGCGCAGGTCAGCGTCGGGTTGTCGCGATAGCGCACGCGTTCGACCCGCATGTACGGCGTCGCGCCCGACGGCCGGCCGTAGTAGCCGGTGAACTCGCCGAACGGTCCTTCGGCGAAGGTCTCGTCTGGATAGAGGAAGCCTTCGAGGATGATCTCGGCGCGCGCCGGCAGCGGCAGGCCGGTGAGGTCGCGAGGTGAACACCTCGATCGGCGCGCCGTTGATGCCCGAATAGTATTCGTACTCGCTCTCGGTCTTCGGCAGGCTGGTCGCCGCCACCAGGAACAGCAGCGGATCGATGCCGTACGCGGCCGCGATCGGCATCGGCTTGCCGAGCTTCCACCACTTCTCGCGATCGATCGTGGCGTCCTTGCCTGGCGAGGTATAGACGCCGACCTCGCGCGGTCCCTTGATCATCATGCGGTAGGTGCCGACGTTGATCCGGCCGGTCTCCGGACACTTGGTGACGACCGCATCGCCGGTGCCGAGATACATGCCGCCGTCGAGCGGCCACATGCGCTGCGCCGGGAACATGCGGATGTCGATGGCATCGCCCTCGACGATGTTCTGGTTGCAGATCGCGCTCGTCGGCCGGCACCTCCTTCGGCGGCATCTTGCGGCCGAGCTTCTTCTGCAGAATCTGCACCGCCTTGAGCGGATGATCGACCGGCAGCCTCGCCGATCATCAGGCAGAACCGCGACAGATTGCAGCCGATCATGTTGTAGAGCGCCTTGTGGCCGGGGTGGCCCTTGATGTTCTCGAACAAGAGCGCCGGCGACTTCTCGCTGCCGACCAGGTAGGTGATGGTGGCGGCTTCGAGGTCGCAGTCGACTTCCGCGGTGATGCGCTTGAGCTCACCCAGCGCCTCGACCTTCTCCAGCCAGGTGTCGAGGTCGCTCGAATTGGCGCCACGCGACAGCGTATTCGCGGGCTTCGGCTCGCGCACCTGACCGCCGGTCTGGTTGATCGGGACACTCATCTCCATGGCCGTCTCCTGCTTTTTGTCGTTGCATGGCTTGGTCGCGGCCAAGTCTATGCGAGGGAGGCGGTCGCCGTCTTTGCTCAATTTGTCGCCGGGGAACGCGACCGCGCACGGCACGAATGTCAGTCGCGCAGATTGGCCTTCTTGGACGTCGCGGCCTCGATGAAGTCCAGCATCGCCTGATCGCACGCGCGCGCGACCTTCTGCAACGCGGCGCTGGGCGCCTCCCGGCCGGTGCGGCCGGTCGCCGACAGTGACACGAAGCCGTCCCGCTGCGGCAGCACCGCGTCGATGGCGGTGATGTTATTCATCGCCAGAATCGAACGCGCGTGCTGCGCCTGGCGCGCCGATCCGCCGGTGCGGCAAAACACCACCGCCATTCGCGACGGAGGAATCCCGGCATTGCGCAGGGACTCCACCACCGTCAACGTCGGCGAAATGTCGTCGAGTGAGAAGCTCGATGGCAGGAAGATAACATCGGCGGTCTTTGCCAGTTCGAGGGCAAGATCGTCGTGCCGCCCGCGCGTGTCGATGACGACGTCATCGTATTCGTGCGACACACGGTCGAGCTTCGATTCCTTGGAAAACTTCGCAACCGCGATCGCCGGCTCCAGATGGCGCGCCTGGCGTTGCGCATGCCAGCGCAGGCAGGTCCGCTGCTCGACGTCGAAATCCGCCAGCAGCACCTTGCGGCCGGCGCATGCGAGCGCGACCGCGGTCGAGCGCGCCAGCGTCGATTTTCCGACGCCCCCCTTCTGCGAGGTGAACAGGATCTGGCGGGCCATCGTGGGAACCGTCCCCGGATTATGACAAGCCGAAAGGCCTGCGAGCGGCGCATTATGCCAGCTTTGGGGCTGACAAATATCAAACTTGTTGACATAGGTTATGTCGCAGAGTTTGACGCTGAAAACCGTGCGCCACACCCGGGACTGTCATAATCGAGAATCCGACAACAATGGCGCCGCACCAGGAAATCGAAGTCAAGCTGAGGGCCGATCCGGCCAAGATCGCCAAATTCCGGCGTTCGCAATGGTGGCGGGAGCTCGAACGCCTTCACCGCCAGTCGCTCCACAGCATCTACTACGACACCAGCGACCACCGGCTGCGCGACTGTCAGATCAGCCTGCGCACCCGGACCGACGGCCGTTCGTTCGTGCAGACGCTGAAAATGCCGAGTGGCGGGGCATCGGATTCCCTCGTCCGCTCCGAATGGGAAACGGTGATTCCGGACCCCATTCCCGATCCGAGCCTGGTCATCGACCCGTCGTTGCCGGACGATTTCCGCGAGCTCACGTCGGCGGACCTGCAACCGGTGTTCGACGTCGAGGTCAAGCGCGAGACGCGCCGCCTGGCATCGAACGGCGCGCGGATCGACATCTCGCTGGACCAGGGCGCTGTAGTTCTGGGCGAAGACAGCGAGCCCGTTCAAGAGATCGAACTGGAACTAGTGTCCGGCGAGTTGCCGGCATTGTTCGCGGAAGCGCAGCGTATCGCCGACCTGGTCGAGGGACGCCTGCACACCCGGACCAAGGCAGACATCGGTTATGCGCTCGGCGATCCCGAACGCCGGCATTGGTCACGGGCCGCAAAACTCAGCCTGACGCCGGAAATGACGGCGGGAGATTCCCTGAGCCTCATCGTGCTCAATTCGTTCGCGCATCTGACCGCGAACGACGACTGCGCCCGTCTCAACCTGCATATCGAGGGCGTGCACCAATGCCGCATCGCGCTGCGCCGGCTGCGATCCGCGTTCAAGATTTACCGGCCGCTGCTGCGCCGCAAGCGCATCGCGCCGATCGACGAGGAAGTGCGCTGGCTTGGCCGCATCCTCGGCGCGGCGCGCGATCTCGACGTCCTGCAGACCGAACTGCTCGAACCCGCAATCGCGGCGCTCGGCGAGAAGAAACAACTGGCTCCGCTGATGATCACACTCGCGGCCAGGAAAGCCGAAGCCTACCGTGGTGTGACCGAAGCCTTGGAATCCGCGCGCTACCGTCACCTGCTGATCGAACTTTGCACCCTCGGCCACGCCGATGACCTTTCCAAGTCCGGTGAGCGCGCCGGCCTCGACCGTCCGCTGCCCGAATTGGCATCGGCGGCACTTACCCGCGCCCACGAGCGGCTGTTGAAACGCGGGCGCGGCTTCGAGCAATTGTCCAAGCCGGAGCGTCATGAAGTGCGGATTGCGCTCAAGCGGCTGCGCTATGCCCTCGATTTCTTCAGCGATGTCTTTGAAAGCGAACAGAAGAAGAAGTTCGTCAAGAAGCTGACGCGGCTGCAGGACGATCTCGGCCGCATGAATGACGTCGCGGTCGCGGAGACCATGTTGGCGCGGCTGGTTGGCGTTTCCGACGAAGCAGAGCACGCGAAAGCCGCGGCTCCGTCAGGGCAACTGGCGTTTGCGGCAGGCGGCGTGCTGGGCTGGCATCGCCGGCGCGCGGCCGAGATGGATATCAGGCTGGTCAAGGACTGGAAGTCGTTCGAACGGGCGAAGCCGTTCTGGCACGTGCCCGGCGCGGCGACGTAAGCCGCGGCCTGGCCGCGGCGCATCCGATGAATGTACAGTTCAGCCGAACGCGGCGGCGAACGGGCTGCGGTTCGTGGCCCGCCGGTTGTCCGCACGTCGCGAAGCGGCAATCGGCACAGGTTTGGTCGCCTGTTTGGCGCCGTTCGCCGCACTTGCGGATTGGACGCGCTGCGATTGTTTGACGGCCTTCAACGCGGCCGGTCCGACATTCGCAAGGAACACCTTCTCATGGGCCCGCGTCAGGGTCTCAAGCGCCTGCTTCAGCGACAGCCACTTGACCGCTTTCACATCGTTGGTGAGCTTGCCGACCGGCTCACCGACGGCGCGCATGTGCCAAAATTGTACGATCTTGATCTTGCCGTTGAACGCATAGGACATCGAGCCGAGAAACTCGTGCACCGACACCTTGCATCCGGTTTCTTCGCGGACTTCGCGTTTGGCAGCAGCGAGCGCCCGCTCGCCTGGATTGAGCTTGCCCTTCGGCAGAACCCAAGCCTTATCCCGGCGCAATCGCACGACCGCGATGCGAGGCTTGGAACCTTCCCGGAATACAATTCCTCCGGCCGCCAGAATCAGCGCGCGGCCCGTCGCCGAATCATTCATGCCTATCCTATGCCGGACGACCGCCGAGCGGGCAAGCACTGAAACGTTTTCGAGCGGCCTGTCATCGAAACGTCATCGAGCGCCGCATGGTCCATGAGTCCATTTGTGTTCCGCGTGGCACTCGCGAGGACGCGCGTCGAGCGCCGAGTCGAAACGATGCGATGTAATGTCGGCCTCCTGCCGCACAGCAATCGATGACGCACCAGCTGCGACTTCTGAGGGCGCAGGCGCACGAAGCGCCTTCGGCAGGGAGCAAATTTCGCTTGACAGGATGGAACAAATAGGGAACATACGTTCCCCCTGCGGGTCGGTGGAGGTGAGCGATGGACGCGGACAAGCGCAGCGCATGGCTGCAGAAGCTCGATGAAGAATGCCCCTATCAGGTGGTGCTGCCGCGCCGGCCGTTCGATGGCGACAGCGAGATCATGAAGTTCCTGACCAACTATGTCGGCAAGTTCGACATGTACGTCGAAGATGAATACGCGGCGTTCGTGCGCTATTGTTTCGCCGATCCGCTCGACGCGGCGATCTTCCGTTCGCGCTTCGAGTCCAAGGAGAAGCGGCTGAGACTCGCAAGCTGAGAAAAGAAATGCCCGGCAAGCGCGTGCAATTCGATCCGGAAGACCTGGAACGCGCTCGATCTCCTGGCGCGCGACCAGATGAAGGATTTTCAGGAGCTCGCCGACGAAGCGTTCCGCGACCTTCTGCACAAGCATGGGCGCGCCCACCAGTCTCAAGGAGGCGCTGCGCCGCAGCGCCGGCGTCACCGCCTCGGTGCATGAGTTCCCGGCCGCGAAGAAGCCACGCAAGGGCAAGCGCGAGTCGGACTGAGGCGATTACGCTACCCGCCCACGATTGCTCGCGAAGCCTCACCCTCGCGCCACGGCGTCCCCTCCCGCTTGAGGGTAGGGCTATCGCATATGGCACGCCCGCGCGTTCCTTTCTCTCCCCGCGAAGCGGGGAGAGGGTGGCGAGTGCGAAGCACGAGCCGGGTGAGGGGCTTGTATCCGCTTCAGCCGGCCCCTCACCCGCCCTCGCTACGCTCGGGCACCCTCTCTCCGCTTCGCGGGGCGAGGGGAGCCGCGGCCTGTCCCGATTCCATATGCGATAACCTGCGCTTGCGGGGGAGGGAGCGCACCGCCCGCGGCGCAACACCTTTGCACCAACGCCAGTATCTATATTCCTCGGAGTCGACCGCGCGCGCCGCGCGCCCATCAGCCGACCTTGACGTCCTGCCAGAAGCCGAACCGGCCGTGGACTTGCGTCATCTCGGGCCGCGGCGTCTCGTAGCACCAGGCGGCGCGGTCGTGGCGCACGCCGTCGACCACCACATGGTAGAACTGCACGCCGTGCGGACATTCGTGATCCGACGCGGTCTTCGGCGCCCGCTCCAGCCATTGCAGTTGCACGGCGTCGGGCGGGAAATACTGGTAGCCCTTGCAGTCGACGATGTCGTCGCTCTCGGCGATCACATGGCCATTGAGCACGGCCTTCATACTGTCCTCCGTTCGCAAGCGCGCCCGCGCGTCGTCGCGCGCTAGTCGCCCTGCTGCTGATAGGCCGACTCCCAGAACAGCTCCTTCCAGTCGCCGACCTTCGCCTTCATGCGTGCCGATGCGGTTGAGGAACGCCGTGAAGTGCGCGATGCGCTGCGGCCGCGAGGTGAACTCGAAGCCCGGATCGTTGAGCTGCGCCACCAGATCGTCGATGCTGTCGGGCGCCTTGTGCACCTCCTTCCACAGCGCCGCCGCGGCGCGCTTGTCGGCATTGGCGATCTTGATCGACTGTTCGAGCGCATTGGCGACCGCCTTGAACAGGGTCGGGTTCTTCTCCTTGGTCGGCTTGGTCACCAGCAGCGTGATCTGCGTCAGCGGACCGCCGAACACCTTGCGGCTGTCGGTGATGATGTGGGCGCCCGGCAGCTTGAGGCCGCGGTCGGTGAACGGCTGCACGCCGATATGGGCGGTGACGGTGGCCTTGCCGTAGCCGGCCGACAGCGCCGAGACCGCGTCGGGATGGCCGAGCGCCACCGTCAGGTGATCGAGCCGGTGCGGATCGTTCCACAGCTGCTCGGCCGCCATCTGCAGCATCATGGCGTTGAACGACAGCCGCACCGTCGGCACCGCGATGCGGTCCTTCTCGGTGAAGTCGGCGATCGTCTTGACGTTCGGATTGATGGTGTAGAGCGTCATCGCGCCGTTGCTGACGGTGCCGACCGCCCTCACCTCGTTGGCGCTGCCGCGGGTCCGCTGCCACAGCGTCAGGAGCGACGGCAGGGCCGCGGTGCCGTAGTCGGCCGCGCCCGACAGCAGCGCGTCGAGGATCGGGACCGGGACCGCTCAGCGCGGTGGCGGTCGCCTCGATCTTGCCGAGGCCGAGCTTGGTCGCCTCCTGCTGCAGGACGCCGCCGCTGACCATGATGTCGACCGGGATGTAGAGCAGGCCGCGCTGCTGCGCGAACTTGACGGTCAGCGGCGCCTGCGCGCTCACGATCGCCGGCGCGGCCAGCGACGCCGGCGCCGCCCGCCACCGTCGCGAGGGCCTGCCGCCGGCTCACCAGCCCTACCCGTTCCCGTCACTGTCATGGTTCGATCTCCCGGTCGTCGTTGATTATCGCCGCCGCAGGCGTCGATCGGAACGCATTGTAGACGCGCGCCGACCGCGCCAACAAACGGGTCCGGATGGCCGCGAATGCCGCAGGGTCGGCGTCGCGGCGCACCTGCCACGATAATGCCGCGTCGGCGCCGGCTGCGACCTGCCTCTGGACGCATCGCCCGCTCTGGTGTCATATCGCCAAAACAACGGGAAACGCGGCCATGGACATCGTTCCCACCGGCGGGGCGCTGGGCGCCCGGATCGAGGGCATCGACCTCGCCCAGCCGGTCTCCGACGCGGACTTCAAGCAGATGCTGCGCGCGCTCGGCGACCATGGCGTGCTGTGCTTTCCGCAGCCAGCGGCTCGACGACCGACGCGTTCGCGCGCTTCGGCCGCATGTTCGGCGAACTCGAGATCAATGTCGCCAACCAGTTCCACGAGCCGGACTTTCCGGAAGTCATGGTGCTGTCCAACATGACGGAGGACGGCAAGCCGGTCGGCCTCGGCGATGCCGGCCAGGGCTGGCACACCGACATGTCCTACAGCCGCGACATCGCGCTCGCCAACGTGCTCTACGCCATCCAGGTGCCGGTGCGCGACGGCCGGCCGCTCGGCGACACCCAGTTCCGCAACATGCATCTCGCCTACGAGGACCTGCCGGCCGACATCAAGCGGCGGCTCGCCGGGCGCACCGCGACGCACGACTTCGCGAAGTTCTGGGACATGATGCGGGCGCGGCCTGGCTCGCAGCGCGCGCCGCTCACGCCGGAGCAGCGCGCCAAGAGGCCGCCGGTGTCGCAGCCGATCTTCCGCACCCATCCGATCACCGGCCGCACCATCCTCTACTGCAATCCAGGCTACGCGATCCGCATCGACGGCCTGCCGGAAGCCGAGAGCGACGAACTCCTGGACTTCCTGTTCCGGCACCAGGAGCAGGCGAAATATTTCCATGCCCATCGCATGGGCCGAAGGCGACGTGCTGATGTGGGACAATATCGGCACCGTGCACAACGCCGTGCCCGACTACACCGCCGATGAGCCGCGCTACATGCGGCGCGTCCAGGTGATGGCGACCAAGGACTACGCCCGGCTGGCCGCTTGAGCCACGAAAGAAGAACGACCCGAACGGGTTGCGGAATGGGAGGACATGCGATGCACAGCCCAAGCGCGAAGCGCGTGGCATTGGCGATTCTTGCAGGCGCCCTGCTGTCGGTTTGCGGCACGCCGGCGAGCGCGCAGGTGCCGGAAGTCCGCTTCGCACGGCAGTTCTCCATGGGCTATCTGCAGTTCAACGTGATGGAGAAGCACCAGCTCGTCGAGAAGCACGCCAAAGCCGCCGGCATTCCGGAGGTGAAGGTGGTCTGGGCCACATTCAACAGTCCGGCCGCCATGAACGATGCGCTGCTCTCGGGCTCGGTCGACATCGTCTCGGGCGGCGTGCCGGGCCTGCTGACGATCTGGGCGCGGACGCACGGCACCGCCAATGCGGTGAAGGGCGTGACCGCGTTCTCGTCGCAGCCGATCCTGCTCAATACCCGCAACCCCAAGATCAACGCGATCACCGACTTCACCGCGCAGGACAAGATCGCGGTTCCGGCCGTGAAGGTCTCGGTGCAGGCGATGATGCTGCAGATGGCAGCCGCCAAGCAGTGGGGCCAGGCCAATTTCGCCAAGCTCGATCCGCTCACCGTCGGAATGTCGCCGCCAGACGCCACCATCGCGCTGTTGAGCGATGCCTCGGAGATCACCAGCGTCTTCAGCGTGCCGCCATTCCAGTATCAGCAACTGGAGAAGCCCGGCATCCGCACGGTGCTGAACTCCTACGACGTGTTCGGCGGGCCGCACACCTTCACCGTGGCGTGGACTTCCACGCAGTTCCGCGACAAGAACCCGGCGCTCTACAAGGCGCTGATCGCCGCCTTCCAGGAAGCGACCGAGATGCTCAACAAGGACGTGCGGCCGGCGGCGCAATACTGGATCGACAACGTCAAGTCGAAGATGACGCTCGACAAGGTGGCCGAGATCGCCGCCGGCAAGCAGGTCCGCTGGACGATGGCGCCCGAGAACACCATGAGATATGCCGATTTCATGCATGCGGTGGGCTCGATCAAGGTCAAGCCGGCGAACTGGCAGGACCTGTTCTTCCCGGAGGTGCACGGACTGCCGGGCAGCTGACATGACGTCGGAGCCGTCGCGCGAGCGGCGAGACCGCGAAAGGCCGACACCGCGATGAATGCTCCACCGCCCGCGACGCCGCTCCTGCAGGTGCAGGGCGTGACGCTGCAATACAAGACCGAGAAGCATCTGGTCACCGCCACCTATCGCGTCAGCTTCGACGTCTACGCGGCCGACCGTTTCGTTCTGCTGGGTCCGTCGGGCTGCGGGAAATCGACGCTGCTCAAGGCGGTCGGCGGCTACATGGCGCCGACCGAGGGCAGCATGCGGCTCAAGGGCCATGCCGATCCGCGCGCCGGGCGCCGACCGCGTGTTCGTGTTCCAGGAGTTCGATCAGCTGCTGCCCTGGAAGACGGTCAAGCAGAACGTGGTGTTCGCGCTCGAAGCCTCGCGCAAGATGCGCGGCAAGGCCGCCGAGGCGCAGGCCATGCGCTACATCGAGAAGGTCAACCTCGCCAAGTTCGCCAATTCCTATCCGCATACGCTGTCGGGCGGCATGAAGCAGCGCGTGGCGATCGCGCGCGCGCTGGCGATGGAGCCGGACGTGCTGCTGATGGACGAGCCGTTCGCGGCGCTCGACGCGCTGACGCGGCGCCGGATGCAGGACGAGCTGCTGCAACTGTGGGCGGACACGCACTTCACGGTGCTGTTCGTGACGCATTCGATTCCGGAGGCCGTGCTGGTCGGCAACCGCATCCTGCTGCTGTCGCCGCATCCCGGCCAGGTGAAGGGCGAGCTCAACAGCGACGGCCGCGACACCGCCGAGCCCGGCAGCGGCCGCAAGCTGTCCGATCGCATCCACGAGATGCTGTTCGCCGACCGGATCGAGGAACAGGAGGTCGTCCGCCATGGCTGACACCAGCATGCGGCCCCGCGCATCGCCCTGCCCCCGCTGCGGCCGGAATATCTGTGCGACGACGATCGCCAGCGCCGACATCGGCGTCGTGCAGAAGCCGCTCACGCTGTGGCAGCGGCTGGCGAATCAGGGCTGGCTGCGGAAAGCCTTCATCCTCGTGCGTGATCGCGGCAGGATGGCAGCTCTACGCCATGCACCTGAACAACCCGCTGCTGGTGCCGACGTTCACCGCCACGCTCGAGGCGTTCCAGGCCGGCGTGGCCAGCGGCGACATTCCCGCAGAAGGTGGTGAATTCGGTGGTGCTGCTGCTCAAGGGCTATGTCATCGGCCTGGTGCTGGCGATGTTCTTCACCACGCTCGCCATGATGTCGCGGCTCGGCAACGACCTGCTGGAGACCCTGACGTCGGCCTTCAACCCGCTGCCGGCGATCGCGCTGCTGCCGCTCGCGCTGATCTGGTTCGGGCTCGGCGACATTTCGATCATCTTCGTGCTGGTGCACTCGGTGCTGTGGGCGGTGGCGCTCAACACCCATTCGGGCTTCCGCTCGGTGTCGAACACGCTGCGCATGGTCGGGCGCAACTATGGGCTTCGCGGCCCGCGCTTCATCGCCAAGATTCTGATTCCGGCCGCGTTTCCGTCGATCCTCACCGGGCTGAAGATCGGCTGGGCGTTCGCCTGGCGCACACTGATCGCCGCCGAGCTGGTGTTCGGCGTCTCCTCCGGCAAGGGCGGGCTCGGCTGGTACATCTACGAGAACAAGAACATGCTCGACATTCCGGCGGTGTTCGCCGGCCTGTTCACGGTGATCCTGATCGGCCTGATCGTGGAGAACCTGATCTTCCGCAATATCGAGGCCGCGACCGTCCGCAAGTGGGGCATGCAGACCTGAGTCCGGGCGGGTTGACACGATCGTTACACGGCTGACTGCGCCGGCCGGCGGGCCGTTCCGCTGGGCGCCGCGGCGCAATTGCCGCCATTTGCGGCGAGCCAGAAATCGGAGTAGCAAATGCCCTCGGCACACCGGGGGGGCCGCACGTCTCATGCGCCGCGCGGCGCCAATTCCCTGTCCGGAAGCACGGAGTCGAACAGGATAATGACCACGGACCCCCTCTCGATTGCAGAATCCCAGCACGGCGAACTGTGCGTCCTGTCGGTGATCGGCCGCGTCGACAGCAGCAATGCCGACAAGCTGATGCAGAAGCTGAAGGCGCTCGCCGCCACCGATGTGCGCAACGTCCTGATCGACATGGCCGCCGTCAAATATCTGACCAGCGCGGCCTTTCGCGTGCTCCTCGTCGCCAACGGCAGCCTGAAGGCGAAAAACGGCCAGGTCGCGCTGTGCGGCGTCACCGGCCACGTCCGCGAATTGTTCGAGATGGGCGGCCTGCTGCAGACCTTCACGGTCTTCCCGTACGCGGGAAGAAGCCATGAGCAAGCTGCAATAAAGCCCGACCATGGCAGCTGAAAAGGGCCTCCTCTATAGCGCCGACGACTCGCCGCCGCTGCCGGTCATCGCTGTCTCCGCCTTCCAGCACATTGGCATCGCGACGACTTCGCTCGCCTACCAGGTCGCCTTGGCCCGCGAGGCCAACCTCGGCTTCTCGCAGACGCTCGAATTCATCTCCATCGGACTGCTGGCGCTGGGCGTCGGGACCATTCTCATATCGATGAAGAGCAAGTTCATCGGCTCGGGCTATCTCTGCCCGGCCGGCTTCATGCCAGTCTATTTCGCGCCGGCGGTGTTTGCGCTGCAACGCGGCGGCATGGCGCTGTTGTTCGGCATGACGATCGTGGCCGGCTTGGTCCAGATGGCGATCGCGCCGCTCCTGCACCGCCTGCGGGCGCTGCTGCCCGCCGAGATCGCCGGGCTGGTGATCGCCGCCATCGGGCTTGCGGTGGCGTCGCTCGGGCTGCGCTACGGCCTCGGCATTTCCAAAGATCACATCATTCAGCCGACCTACGTGATCGTTTCGGGGATCACGCTGGGCACCATGGTGGCGCTGAACATCTGGACGACCGGCTTCCTGAAGGCCTCCTGTGTGCTGATCGGATCGATGGTCGGCTACGTTGCTGGCTACGCCATCGGGTTGCCCAGTCCGACCGCCGGTCTGGCAAACGAACATATCGACTTCGTCCGGTTCCCGTTTCACTCCCATCCGGGCTGGCAGTTCGACATCGCGCTCTTGGCGCCGTTCGTCGTCGCGGCGATTGCGGGCACGCTGCATCTTCTCGGCGCCATTAGCACCGCGCAGAAGATCAATGACGCCGACTGGGTGCGCCCGATATCCAGTCCTTGCGCGGCGGCC
>CAWJKL010000024.1:0-65683 GCA_963843475.1 uncultured Alphaproteobacteria bacterium
ATCGGCGTCGAGGTCTGGTACAGCCTGACCGGCACGATCGTGCTGTACGGCGCGGCCGCCACGCATTTCCTGCTCGCGCTCTGGGCCGTCTACGAACGCCGCACGTTCTGGCTGCCGCCGGCCGAACTGCTACGCATCGCACTCGGCTTCACGCTGCCGATCATCCTGATCGGTCACGCCGTCTCCACCCGCATCGGGTGGGAGGTCCACGGCCTGCCGTCCGATTACACGCGGGTCATTTCCACATTGTGGATGTCGAACTCCGAGGTCTGGCAGCTCGGCGTCATGGCACCCGGATGGCTGCACGGCTGTCTCGGGCTTCATCTCGCATTCAGCCGCCGGCCGCTCTACCGTCGCTTCCGCTACGTGCTGTTCGCCGCGGCGCTCCTGCTGCCGGTGGTGTCTGCTCTCGGATTCATTTCCATGGGCCGGGAGATTGCCAAGAACCCAAAGGTCATGGCGGCGACGGCGGAGTATTTCAATCCGGCCAACGCGCCACAGCGGCAATCGCTATCGAATTGGCGCGACGGCATCCTGACCGCATATTTCTGCATTATCGGCGCGGCCTTCGGCGCTCGCGAGATTCGCAATCTTCTCGAGCGCAGAAGCCAGCGCCTGGTCTCGATTTCGTTTCCGGGACGGACCGTCCGGGTACCACGCGATTGGACCGTGCTGGAAGCAAGCCGGAGCTTTCATCTGCCGCACGCCTCGATGTGCGGCGGCCGGGCACGCTGCTCCACCTGCCGGGTCCGCGTCACGGCGGGCGAGGAGAACTGTCCGCCGGCCGACTCGGACGAGCAGGATACGCTCGATCGTATCGGTGCCCCACCGGATGTGCGCCTCGCCTGCCAATTGCGCCCGCAGGGCGACGTTTCGGTCGTGCCGCTGGTGCGCACCGAGCGGGCCGTCTACCGGGTTACGGCGCCGAAGCTCAATGCCGAGCGCGACATCGTGGTGATGTTCTGCGACTTTCTCAATCGCGGCGAGCTTGCTCGCGATCAACTGCCGCAGGACCTGCTTTATGTGCTGACGCTCTATGTGGAGGCGCTGAACAACGCCATCCGTCTGGCGCGCGGCACCGTGAGCTACGTCGAACTCGACAGCGTGTGCGCGCTGTTCGGCCTCGACCGAAGCACTGAGCAGGCGGCACAAAACGCATTGCAGTCGGTGGCGGCGATCGAACGGGTGATTGCCGACATCAACAACCGGCTGGGGCGGCAATGGGACTGCAAGATGAACGTCGTCGTCACCGTTCATCTCGGGGAGCGGCGCGGTGGGGGAAATCGGGGCCTCCGATCCGCCGACCGTGATCGCGCTCGGGGAAGTCCTGGACACGGCCAATGAACTGCGCAAGACCGCCGCCGCGCAGGGCAAGCAATTCGCCGTCTCCGAGGCGGTCTACGCAGCGGCCGGTCTGGACTTGCCGCCGCAGGACCGGATCACGCTTAGCGTGCCCGGACTTGCCACACCGGTTACGGCATCACTCTCGGCGTCAGGTCCCGTTCTGCCCGCGTCATGGAAGCCGATCGGCGCGCCCAGCCGCGTCAAAGCATTGCAGCGGCTGTGGTCCGGCGGCTGAGCGTTCAGGGATGGTCCTTGAGCGTGCGCCCGGTCCAGCGGCGATAGCCCCACTCGGCGGCAAATGACGCCGCCGCGATGATGACCAGCGCAACCAGCGCAGCGGGTTGCTGCTGATAGGTGTAGACGCTCAGGATCGCGAACATCACGAGGCAGGTCAGCAGCGACAGCCAGACCACAAGGCGGTTTGCCCCGGTCTGGGCGAGCACTCGCAGATGCCCGCCATTCACCGCCGCATAAACCAGCAGGAACGCCGCGCTGCCCATCATGGCGATGCCCGAGAGGTCGAACAGCAGCGTCACCAGCACGACCAGCGCGGCCGTCAGGATCAGTCCGCCGGTCGCCTGCTTCCATTCGGTGCGCGACAGGTTCGCCGGCAGTTCGCCGTCACGGGCGATCATGTAGCAGACGTTGGCCGAACCAAAGAGCGTGGCGTTGATCGCGGACGCGGTCGAGAACAGCGCCGCGATCGCGATCAGGCGGAAACCGAACTCACCGAGAAACGGCTTGGCGGCCTCGGCCAGCGCATAGTCGCGCGACTTCTCGATCTGCGCGTCCGTCAGGTTTCCCGTCACCGTGATCGCCACCGCCAGGTAGATGATGATCACGAGGATGACGCTGGTGTAGAGCGCGCGCGGCAGCATGACGCGCGGATTGCGCATGTCGCCGGCCGCATTGGTGACGAGCCCGAAGCCTTCATAGCCGATGAACAGCACGCCGGCGCCGAACAGTACGACCGTCGTTGCCGGCCACAGCTCGGGCGACAGGTTCGCAGGCTTGATGAAGAATAGCCCGACCGCCGCGAACAGCACCAGGATCGCGACCTTGACGGCGACGATGAAGGTTTCCGACCGGCCCATCGTCTTGGCGCCAAAGGCATTGACGATAGTGAGGAGGAGGACAGAGCCGACCGCCAGCGACTTGAGCAAGAGCGGCGACGGGCTGGTGGTAAAAAAGGTCGCCGCGTAGCTGCCGAACGCCGAGGCGTAGAGCGCGAGCGAGATGATGTAGCCCGCCCACATGAACAGGTTGAGCCCACCGGACAGCACGCCGTCGCCGAAGCTCTTGACCAGGAAGTGTACCGCGCCGCCGGCCGACGGAAACGTCGCGCCGAGCTTGGCGTACGAATAGGTGGAGAGGAGCGCCACCACCCCGCCGATAGCAAATGCGAGCCACATGGCGTTGCCGGCGGCCTGAGCGACCACGCCCAGGATGGAGAAGATTCCCGCCCCGACCATGCCGCCGATACCGATGGACACGGCGGCAGCCATGCCGATCTGGCCCGAACCACCCTGGCCACCGGGTGCCGCAGCGGTCGTCCTGCCGGGATTGGTCGTCATGGCTGAGTTTCCCCCTCTGGAAATCGAAGAGGCACGATCATCGCCGGTTACGGCCGCCTTGGCCATCGCTGGCGTTGGGCGATCGTGGGCGCGGCCCCGGCCCCCTCCTTACCGACTATTGACCTGCGCCGGGCCCTCCCCGATTGTCTGGCAGCCGGGACAATCCGTCCTCATTGCGGTCATGACCAGAAGAGGAGTGCCAGTGGAGGCATTGCTCAAGCTCAGCCGCGCGATCGATTACGTGAATGAAAAGTTCGGCGTGATCGCTAATTGGCTTGTGCTCTTCGCCTGCCTGATCAGCGCCGGCAACGCCACCGTTCGCTATATGCTGAACCTAGGCTCCAATGCCTGGCTGGAAGTGCAATGGTACATGTTCGCCGGCATGGTGATGCTCGGCGCGCCCTATACGCTCAAGCTCAACGAGCATGTCCGCGTCGACCTGATCTATGGCAACGTTTCGGTGCGCACGCGGTTGTGGATCGATATCGTCGGCGGCTTCCTGTTCCTGCTGCCGATCTGCTTGATCCTCATCCATTTCACCTGGCCCTGGTTTGTCGAATCCTGGCGCATTCATGAGACTTCGTCGAACGCCGGCGGACTGATCCGCTGGCCGGTCAAGCTCCTGCTGCCGGTCGGATTTGCATTGATGGCAGCGCAGGGCATTTCGGAGATCATCAAGCGGTTCGCGGCATTGCTGAACTACCAGCCGGCCGAGTTCACCTACGAAAAGCCGCTGCAATGAGTTTTGTGCGGGACAACATGGCCCCGCTCATGTTCGGCGGCCTGATCCTGTTCATGCTGATCGGCTATCCGGCGGCGTTCTCCCTCGCCGCGGTCGGCCTGTTTTTTGAATTCATCGGTATCCATTACGGCCTGATCGCGCCGGACTTTCTCGGTAACCTGACCTACCAGCTGTTCGGTATCGTCTCTAACGAACTACTGCTCGCGATCCCGTTCTTCACCTTCATGGGCGCGATCCTCGAGCGCTGCGGGCTGGCCGAGGATCTACTCGATTCGATCGGCCAGTTGTTCGGCTCGGTGCGCGGCGGGCTGTCCTATGCGGTGATCATCGTGGGCGCGATCCTGGGCGCCATCACCGGCACGGTCGCCGCCTCGGTCATCGCCATGGGCGTGATCTCGGTCCCGGTGATGATGAAATACGGCTACTCGACGCGCCACACCATGGGGGTGATCGCGGCTTCGGGCACCATTACGCAGCTCATTCCACCCTCGCTTGTGCTGATCGTGCTGGCGGATCAACTCGGCCGCTCGGTCGGCGACATGTACGCCGGCGCGATCGGGCCGAGCCTGATCCAGATCGGCTTGTTCTGCGCCTGGGTCGCGATCGTCAGCCTCATCTGGCCGAAGGACGTACCTGCCCTGCCGCCGGAAGCACGCACGCTACGGGGTGCGGCGCTGCTGGCGAAATGCCTGCGCGGAATGATTCCATCGCTCGGCCTGATCTTCCTGGTGCTCGGCACGATTTTCATGGGCTGGGCGACACCGACCGAAGCCGGCGCGCTCGGTTCGGTCGGCGCGCTTGCGCTCGCCGCCTTCAACCGCACGCTGACCAGGCCGATGGTCTATCAGGCCATGTCGACCACGATGCGCCTGACCGCGATGGTGGTCTATATCCTGATCGGCGCGCGCGTGTTCAGCCTGGTGTTCCAGGGTGTCGGCGGCAAGGAATGGATCGAGCACTGGCTCATTGCGTTGCCGGGCGGACAGCTCGGCTTTCTGGTCTTCGTGAACCTGTTCATTTTCGTAATCGCGTTCTTTCTCGACTTCTTCGAGATCGCCTTCATCATCATTCCGTTATTGGCGCCGGTCGCCGCCAAACTCGGGATCGATCTCGTGTGGTTCGGCGTTCTCGTCTGCGCCAACATCCAGACCAGTTTCATGCATCCGCCGTTCGGCTTCGCGCTGTTCTACCTGCGCGGCATCGCGCCGCCTGAGGTCAAGAGCACCGACATCTATTGGGGCGCGATTCCCTGGGTATTCCTGCAGATCATCCTGGTGGCGATCCTGATCGTCTGGCCGGGTGCTGTGACCTACTGGATCCAGCAACCGAAGCTCGTTCCACCCGGAAGCCAGATCGAAATTCCACTGCCCGAACTATTGCCGCCGCCGGACTTCGGACCGCCGCCGGGGCGGTAATGGTGGCGATCGGCGTCGCGATGAGCGCGCGGAAAACATAAGGCCCCGGAGGGCTGCGCTCCGGGGCCGGATCGAGAGACTCGCGCGGTCAGGTGCGACGCAGCGCCCGGATCATAAAGCTGTCGTAGCCGTATTCGGCGACAGACCACCAGAAGTACTCGTTGCCACGGAACGCCACCATCGCGTCATAAACCTTCTTGAAGTCCGCATTGGCGGCCGATGTCTGCGCGAAGACCTCGTTCGCCGACTTGAAACATGCGTCCATCACGTCTTGCGGGAATGGGCGAAGCTGCATGCCCTTGCCGCGAAGGCTCTGAAGCGCCGCAGGATTGGCGGCATCGTATTTCGAAATCATCCAATTGTACGAGGTGTCGGTCGCAGAGCGGACCACGGCTTGATACGACTTCGGCAGGCTTTCCCACTTCGCAATATTGATGAAGTGGTGAATCATCGCGCTGCCTTCCCACCAGCCGGGATAGTAGTAATTCGGCGCCACCTTGAAGAGGCCGAGCTTCTCGTCATCGTACGGCCCCACCCATTCAGCCGCATCGATCGTGCCGCGCTCGAGCGCCTGGTAGATTTCGCCACCGGCGATCTGGGTCGGCACGACTCCGAGCGGTTCCAGAACCTTGCCGGCAAAACCGCCGATGCGAAACTTGAGGCCTTTGAGGTCGGCAACGGACTTGATTTCCTTGCGGAACCAGCCGCCCATCTGCGCGCCGGTATTGCCGCATGGAATCCCGTAGATGTTGAACTTCTTGTAGAAGTCGTTCATCAGCTCCATGCCGCCGCCCTGCACCATCCACGCGGCCTGCATTCGGGTGTTGAGCCCGAACGGAACGGCGGTGCCAAACGCAAACGTCGGATCCTTGCCGAAGTAGTAATAGGACGCTGTCTGGCACATCTCGACGGTGCCGGCCGAGACCGCGTCAGCGGCCTGCAGTCCCGGCACGATTTCGGGTGCCGCAAAAGTGGTGATCTGGAAACGGTTGTCGGTCGCCTCGGCCACCGCCTTGGCGAATACCTCGGAGGCGCCGAACAGTGCGTCGAGGTTGCGCGGGAAGCTCGAGGTCAGCCGCCACTTGATCTCCGGCATCGACTGAGCGATTGCCGGTGCAGCGATGGCGGTTGCGGCGGTCGCAAGCCCGGCCCCCTGCAGGAATTGACGACGCTTCATGCGATTTCCTCCCAACGTGAATGGTTTCTTAGCCGGCGCAGACGCCGTAATGCGGCAACAATGGCGAAGCCTGCTCGCAAAATCCACTAAAGACAGCTTGAACGAAAGTCGAGCGCCCTGCGACAACGCCAGCCGCGACAAAATCTGTTCAGAGCTCAAGCGCTTAGTGCCACAAGGCGCAGGCTGGCGCGCGCTTTCGCAGCGGCGTCATGGCTTGACGTCGACGAAAAGCTCCATCTTCGGATGGATGCCGCAGAACACCAGAAACCTGCCCGCGGCCGGAAACGACATCTCAACGGTTTCGCCCGGCTCCTGCGCCCCGGAATCGAAATCGAACTTCGGGTCGTACACCCGGATATTGTGGGTCCGGATATCGTTGTTCACGATCCACAGCCGCCCACCGCGCGGTAGGGCGATGTGGGTGGGATGAAACATCTTTTGGTCCTGCGACACCGTGCTGACGACCTCGGCCGGCCCGGTCGGGCCGGTCGCGACCGGGACGATCTCGCGTGGGGGGCGCGGATCGGCTTCGCTGGTCAGCGTGCCAAGGAATGCAATTAGGTCGGCGCGCTCGGTCTCGGTCAGTGTCAGGCCACGCGGCAGATCGGGGGACAGGGTCGGCCGCTCCACGATTCCGCTTTCATAGTGCCGAACGCATGTCCGCCAGTGTCGCAAGCGACCCGTTGTGCATGTAGGGCGCCGAGCGGCCGATCTCGCGCAGCCCCGGCGTCTTGAAAGCATGCTCTGCCGCTTCGAGCCGCAACACTGCACCGCGGCCGCGATCGTCGCTGGGCAAGCCGATGTCGTGGAAGGCATAGTCCGTAAAGGCAAATCCGCTGTGACAACGTGCGCAGCCGGCCTTCCCGGTGAACAGCCGAAAGCCCGCAACTTCGCTGGCGCTCAGAGCCTGCTCCTCACCGGCAACGAAACGGTCGAAGCGAGTCGTTGGCGACACCAGCGTTCGCTCGAAGGTGGCGATCGCCTTCGCAAGGTTTTGGGCGTCGACGCGCGGCGCATCGGGAAACGCCTCGGCAAACGCGCGAACCATGTCGGGATCGGCCGCAAGCCGCGCGACTGCCGACGCCATCGGCTGCGCCATCTCGTCCGGCGATTCGATCGGACCCGCGACCTGCTCTTCGAGGCTACGCGCGCGCCCGTCCCAGAACACCGGGGAGGACCAAGCGAGGTTCCACAAGGTCGGTGTGTGTCGCTTGAGATCGCGCCCCGACACACCCCGGCTGGCGAATTTTCCATCAGCGAAGCCTCGGCCGCGCTCGTGGCAGGTGGCGCACGACAGGCTCAGGTCGACGGACAGCCGCTTGTCGTGGAACAGCGCCTCGCCGAGCGCGCGCTTCATTTCCGAATAAGGGTTGTCCGCCGGAAACGGCACATTCACGGGCCGGAGAAACGACGACTTCAGCGTCGCATCCTCATCGGCATCCGCGCGCGCGGTCGACATCAGCAGCGGCAGCGGGTAGAGCGCGACGGCCGCCAGTGTGCCAATCAGACCGCCGGCCGCGAAGGCCGCGGCCATCGCGAGCGTCAGGGTTCTTACCATCTTGCCCCTGTCGGCCGTGGCGTTCACAGCAACTTGCTGGCCGCAAGTTCGATGCGCGCAATGTCGGATAGCACGTCGGCGGGAGCCTTGACGTGAGCCCGCGGCGGCATCGGCGTGGGAAACGCCTTCTTCAATTCGGCAAAGCCCGTCCGCAGCGACGCGAACGCGTCAGGGTTCTTCTTTTCCAGCGCGGGCGAGACGCTATCGATCATGCGCTCCGCTTGCCAGATGAAGCCGCGGGCGTCTTGATACTCGACCGGTTTGGCGAGCCTGCCATCGACGATCGCCGCGTTGTATTCGGCGCCTGCGACCTTAAGGGTCTCGATCGCGGCCTCGGTCACCAGTCCGGGCCAGTCGCCGGTGCGGTCCTGCATCGCGCGATCGGCGTCCGCGAGCGAGTCGTTGACGAGCTTCAGCGCCCGGGCGTATTCGTTGCCGCCCTTGCGGCTTTTCACGACATCGGCCAGTGCCTTGAGCGCAAATTCGAACGGCGCCACCTTGTACTCGGCAAGCGTGTCCTTGAGGTCGCTGTAAAGTTCCTCGGTCGGGTGGAGGAAATGCGGCAGCGCCGCGTTCCACTGCTGTTGCTTTACCAATTCATCCCCGACGAGCAGATGGCCGCGCAACAAGGCGATCCGCGTCGCAAACGCGAGTTCCGGGGGCAGTTGTGCAATGCCGCTCGATTCGCCCGATTCGCCCGCCTCGCCGGCGTCCGGCTTGGCGTGCTCGCCATGTTGCGCGAGCAGAATGCCACCCTGCGCAGACCAGAGCGAGGCTGGCCCGACGTCGGCGCGGACGCCTGACGGAGCGGCCTCGGCCAGCGGCCCGATGACGCCCGAGGCAGCGGTCCCGGCGACCACAAATGCGCCGACGCCGACCCAGATTTTACGCCTGGATTTCATGCATCACGTCCTGCCGAACTCGCGCGCGCCCACCCGTCGTCTTATACGTGCGATCCCGCAAGCCGGTCCAGTCAACTCGCCGTTTTGGACCCATTCCAAAAGACGCCAATCGCCCTGATTGCATCTCCCAGCACCCGGAAGGATCATCGTCCGACACCGGACGAGGCCATGCAGATCATCATCGCCAACATCCTTTCGGCGCAGGACATGGAAGCGATCGTCGCCATGCTCGCCGATGCACGCTTCGTGGACGGGCGCGCGACCGCGGGCTTTGCCGCGCAGACCGTGAAGCACAACCGGCAGGCCGAGGGCTCCGACCGGTCGCTGGCGACGGCGCGCGAAATGGTCGCGCAGCGGATTCTCGCCAACGAAACCTTCCAAATGGCCGTGCGGCCGAATGCCCTCTCCCCGCTTCTCCTCGCGCGCTACGAGCCGGGCATGCACTACGGCAGCCACGTCGACGACGCGCTAATGAACGGCATGCGCACCGACGTCGCATTCACGCTGTTCCTGTCGGATCCCGGCAGCTACGAGGGCGGGGAGCTGGTGATCGAGAGCGCGGCCGGCGAAGATGCAGTGAAACTTTCCGCCGGGGCGCTCGTCGCCTACCCGGCGACATCGCTCCACCACGTCAACGAGGTTACACGCGGAATTCGTGTTGCCGCCGTGGGCTGGGCGAAGAGCCTCGTCCGCGACGCTGCGCGCCGCGAGCTGTTGTTCGATCTCGATACGGCGCGGCGGCAGATGTTCGCGCGCAGCGGAAAGTCGCCCGAGTTCGACCTGGTCTCGAAGTCCTTCGCGAATCTGCTGCGGATGTGGGTGGAAGACTGACGTCGATCAGTTGGCGTCGGGCTTGCGGATGTTGACGTTGATCTTCGTCGGCTTCCACTCACCGTCCGACATGATGAACTCGAGCTCGTAGTAGACATGGTTCGGCGTCGTGTCGAAGTGACCGTAGAGCGACAGCACGCCCTTGTCGCTCACGTTCGGCTCCTGCTTGGCGATCGGCGTCTTCGCCACCACGACCTTGAAGTCGACGTTGTTGTCGGCAAAGACCTTAAAGGCCTCCTTGAGGCGCGCCGGCGGAAACTGTTCCCGGAACGGCTTCGACAGCTTCGCGTGCAGCACATCGTAGTTGCCGGTGACGTTGGCGTCGTTGAACGTCATCAAGGTCGCCTTGATCAAGGCTTCCTGCATGAGCGGAATTGGCACCGGCTGCGCCGCAACCGGGCCGGCCCCATATGACGATGCGATCGCAAGGGCCACGATGAATCCGATCAGTTGCGCCGAGGTTGGTCGGAGTGCGTTCATGTGCGGCTCCAGATACGGGAGAAAGCGCGGTGGTGGTTTCGTGCGATCGTCGACTGACCGCGGTTGGCTTAAGCTTCGATCACGATCCGCGGCGCAGCTCGGCCGGCGGCCGCGCCCTTGAGCTGATCGCGGACCTTGGCGGCGATGTCACGATAGACCGCCGCGAGCGGCCCGTCCGGTTCGCTCGCCACCACCGGCAGTCCGGCATCCGATTTTTCGCGAATTGTCATGTGCAGCGGAACTTCGCCCAGGAACGGCACACCGAGCCGCTCGGCCTCGTGACGGGCACCGCCATGACTGAATACGTCCGACCGCGTCCCGCAGTTCGGGCAGAGGAAATAGCTCATGTTCTCAATGATGCCGAGCACAGGCACGTTGACGCGCTTGAACATCGCGATGCCGCGCCGCGCATCGATCAGCGCAAGGTCTTGCGGCGTCGAGACGATCACCGCGCCCTTGAGCGGCACCTGCTGGGCCATCGTGAGCTGGGCATCGCCCGTGCCGGGCGGCATGTCGACCACCATCACGTCGAGGGTGCCCCAGTCGACCTCGCGCAGCATCTGCGTCAGCGCCGAGATCACCATCGGGCCGCGCCAGATCATCGGCGTTTCCTCGTCGATCAGGAAGCCGATCGACATCACCGTCAATCCGTAGCGGGTGATCGGCTTCAGCCGCGTCCCGCCGATGGTTTGCGGCCGTTCCTTGATGGCGAGCAGCTTGGGCAGCGACGGTCCATAGATATCGGCGTCGAGAATGCCGACCTTGAGCCCGAGCGAGGCAAGCCCAAGCGCCAGGTTGACCGACGTCGTCGACTTGCCCACCCCACCCTTCCCGGAGGCGACCGCGATGATCGCCTCGACGCCGGGCACGCCCTGCGAGGTCTCGGGTCGCGGCGAGCGCGCTCCGGCGGGCGGCGCCGCCTGGACCGGACGGGAACCCGCGGAGGCCTTACGTTCAGCGGTCAATGCGATCATCGCAGATTGCACGCCCGGCACCGCCCGCACCGCCTGTTCGGCCCGCTTGCGCACCGGCTCCCAGGCGTTCACCACGCCGGCGTCGACGCTGATCGAAAAGAAGACCTTACCGTCGCTGACGACCACCTCGGAGAGCACCCCGGTCTTGGGCAGCGGGGTGCCTTCGGGCGACTGCACCCTCTCGAGCGCCGCCAGAACGTCATCCTTCAACGCCATCTGCATTCTCCTGAAGGCCCCAACTCGACGGCGCCTCGAACCCTACATAAGGCCCCTGACGATCGGGTCAACGGCGCTAGGCGAGCTTGAGCCCGACGATGCCCGCGGTAATCAGCCCGACCGAAACGAACCGCATTACGGTGGCCGGATCCCCGAAAGCCGCGATCCCGACCACGAACGCTCCGATCGCGCCGATTCCGGTCCATACCGCATAGGCGGTGCCCATCGGAATCTCGCGCTGAGCCATCAGCAGCAGCGCTCCGCTCACGGTCATGCACACGGCCGCGAACACGATCCAACTGATACGTGCGCCGTTTTCGGTCCATCCGAGCTTCAGCCCCAGCGGCCAGCCGATCTCACAAAGCCCAGCCAAGAACAGCAGTACCCAAGCCATCGAATCTCTCCTCCAGTCGCGGTGCGCGTCCATCGACCCTATCCTTGCACTCGTAGGCCATTCAACGATTCATGTATGCAAACAGCGGTTGACGCCGCCGCTATTGGCGGCACATTGACGACCAACAGGCCGGCAGACGGCCCGAAGGAGGACAGGATGGCGAAGGTGGCGTTTCTCGGACTCGGTGTGATGGGCTACCCGATGGCGGGGCATCTCAAGAACAAGGGCGGCCATGACGTCACGGTCTATAACCGCACCGCCGCCAAGTCCGAACAATGGGTCAAGCAGCACGGCGGCCGCAGCGCCAAGACGCCGAAGGAGGCCGCGGCGGGCCAGGACTTCGTGATGTGCTGTGTCGGCAACGACAACGACCTACGCGAGGTCGCGCTCGGAGCGGACGGCGCATTCGCCGGCATGCAGAAAGGCGCGGTTTTCGTCGATCACACCACGGCGTCCGCCGAAATCGCGCGCGAGCTTTACGCCGAAGCCAAGAAGCGCGGCTTCGACTCAGTCGATGCTCCAGTCTCGGGCGGACAGGCCGGCGCCGAGAACGGGGTGCTCACCGTGATGTGCGGCGGCGACAGCGGGCCGTACGCCCGGGCCGAGCCGGTGATCGCGGCCTATGCGCGCATGTGCAAGCTGCTCGGCCCCGCAGGCTCCGGCCAGCTCACCAAGATGGTCAACCAGATTTGCATCGCCGGCCTGGTCCAGGGCCTTTCCGAGGGCATCCATTTCGCCAAGCGCGCCGGCCTCGACGTCGACGCGGTGATCGAGACGATCTCCAAGGGCGCGGCGCAGTCCTGGCAGATGGAAAACCGCTACAAGACCATGAACGCGGGAAAGTTCGATTTCGGCTTCGCGGTCGACTGGATGCGCAAGGATCTCTCGATCTGCCTCGGCGAGGCGCGCAAGAACGGCGCTAACCTTCCGGTCGCCGCGCTGGTCGATCAGTTCTATTCCGAGGTGCAGAAGATGGGCGGCAAGCGCTGGGACACGTCGAGCCTGATCGCTCTGCTGGATCGATAGACCGCGTTGTCTTGAATCGTCGAGTTCGAACCTACTCAGCCCGTCATTGCGAGCGCAGCGAAGCAGTCCAGCAACGCATCATCAATCTGGATTGCTTCGTCGCCCCTGTTGGGGCTCCTCGGAATGACGGCTGATTTCTGCGCCCTGCTCAGACATCAAGAATCAGGCCGTCCTCCGCGACCAGCACCCCGGCCGCCCTCGCCTCGTCGACGTGCGCCAGCATGCTGGGATTCATGTGCGTGATCATGATGCGCCGCGCGCGCAGATCGGGCAGCCGCGCCTTGAGAACCTCCCAGCTCAAATGACCGGTCAGGTGGCCGGAATAGCCGTAGCACTCGCAGATGAACAGGTCGGCTCCGTCCGCAATGCCGATCAGCGCGTCGGTCCATTCGGTGTCGCCCGAATAGGCGAACAGCTTTTCGCCGTCGGACAGTCGAAGCCCCGTTGAGGGCGCGCCCGAACGGTGGATGACCTGCGTGGTCAGGACGCTGTGACCCAGGATCCCGGTCTCGCGGCCGACCTCGATCTCGATCACCTCCCACGGAAATCGCCAATTCGATCCGGTCGATTTCGGAAAGAACACTTCCATGAGCTGGTCGACGCGGGTGCGCGTCCCCGGCGGGCCGGCGATCGTCAGGGGCCGCTCGCGGCGAGCCAGAAACTGCCCGTCGAGCAACAGGAACGGCAGCCCGCCGAAATGATCACCATGCAGGTGCGACAGGACGATGCCGTCGATCCGCAGCGGATCAATGCCCTTCGCCTTGAGCGCGACCAAAGCGGACGCGCCGCAGTCCACCAGCAGCGTGCCACGCGCAGTTTCGACAAAGAAGCAGGTATTAAACCGGCCACCGGAGCCGAAGGCATCCCCCGATCCGACGATCGTGACGCGCATGATCCTCGGACTCTAGGCCTGCGCGCTCGGGCGCGCGGAAACTTCCGTATGCCAACGCTTGAGGTTCGTCAGACTGTCCGGAACAGCGACCTTGGCCGGCTTCATGAAGTCGACGGCGACCAGCCCGGTGATATCGGCGACCGAATAGTTGCCGCCCGCGACAAAGCGGCGGTCCGCGAGATCGCGATCCAGCACTGTCAGAAAATCTTTGATGCGGGGCTTGTTGGCCTCCGCCCAGGCTGGAACCTGCGGCACCTCCATTTCCTTCATCGCCGGATGCGAATTGCGGAACACGTGCGACACCGCGGCCAGGAGGTGAAGTTCCAGCCGCCGGTTCCACATCTCGACCTCCGCAACCTCCAGCGCGCCACGCCCGAATAGCGGCGGATCGGGCTGGATCTCCTCGAAATAGCGGCAGATCGCGATCGATTCAGTGATGACGGTGCCATCGTCGAGCACCAGCGCCGGAACGCGCTGCATAGGGTTAACGGCGGTATAGGCGGGCGTGCGTTGCTGCAGGGCTCCGAGATCGATCTGCTCGGCCGGAAGGCTGATCCCTTTCTCGGCCAAAAAGATTCTCGTGCGCCGTGGATTGGGGGCGCGCCCGCCGTCGTAAAGCTTCATGTTTCGTCCCTGCCTAACGGGCGCCGCAATTTTCCGGCGCGCGCCCGAGCCGTCCAGCCACTTCCACCCGTACCTAGCCCATCATGCTCGCTGGCCGACGGTCAAGCGAACTGCAGCTGCGCCTTTGCAGATTGCAGCAAAATCGCGGCCTCACGTGCCACAGTTATCAATCATTAACCATTTCATTTAGTGCGTCCTTAAGCGTGCTTTTAAGGATTTGGCACGAGTTTGTGGGAAAATATTGGGGGCAGAGATTAACTCGATGAGCGCGAACGAACCACGCGAGCTGCCAGCGTTGCCGTACGGCACGTCGGCCACGCGGCGCCGTGCCGCCGCGCAGCACGTGCGCGAGGCGCGCGACCGACTGACGTCGACTACCGGCACGCGACCGGCGTTCGATTACGAACTGCTACGGCTGTTCGCGCAGAACCGGCTGTCGGCTTCGCTCGTCATCCTGCTCCTCGTCGGCACCGTCGGCTCCCTGTCTAGCCTGTGGACCGGCGCGGTTACGGCCAGCATTTGGACCTGCGCCGTGCTGGTCATTCACGCCGTCATCATCACCAAGTGCCGCCAGTTCCTGGCCGAGCCGCCGAGCAGTATCAACATCCGCCAATGGCGGCTGCGCTTCACCATGCTCGATCTCTTCTTCGGGCTCGCCTGGATGTTCATCCTCATCCATCCGGTCGGCAGCGATACGCAGGCGAGCACGTTCATGCTGTTCGTCATGCTGCTGGTGGTGGCGGTGGCGAGCATGCTCGCGTCCAGCGTCCCGATCGCGGTGTTCGCCGCGACTGTCCCGGTCACGGCCGCGGTCGCCCTGCATTTCATATTCAAGGGCGGTCTCCACGACTACATCCTGGCAATCATGGCGGTGACCGCGCAGGGATATTTCTCCTTGCTCGCGCACCGGCTCTATTCGACCACGCTGGCGAGCCTCGAGGCGCGCGCCGAAAAGGACGCGCTGATCGGTGAACTCGAAACCGCCAAGGCGATCTCGGACGAAGCCCGCCGTCGCGCCGAGGCGGCCAATGTCGCCAAGTCCCGCTTCCTCGCCCAGATGAGTCATGAACTGCGCACCCCGCTCAACGCCATCCTGGGATTCTCGGAGGTGATGAAGAGCGAGATCTTCGGTCCCCACCAGGTGCCGGCCTACAAGGACTACTGCAGCGACATCCACAACTCCGGCGTCCACCTCCTGGGCCTGATCAACGAAATTCTCGACCTGTCCCGTGTCGAGGCCGGCCGCTACGAGCTCAACGAGGAATCGGTTTCGCTCGCTCACATCGTCGGAGAATGCGCCCATTTGCTGCAAATGCGCGCCCGTAACCGCGGGCTCACCATTCATGAAGTGTTCGAGACCGACATGCCCCGGCTGTGGGCCGACGAGCGTGCCGTGCGGCAGATCTGCCTCAACCTGCTCGGCAACGCCATCAAGTTCACCCCGCAGGGCGGCGAGATCTGGCTCAAGGCCGGCTGGACCGCCTCGGGCGGCCAGTACATCTCGGTCAAGGACACCGGACCCGGAATTCCCGAGGAGGAGATTCCAATCGTGCTCGCCTCATTCGGCCAGGGCTCGAACTCGATCAAGTCCGCCGAGCAGGGCGCGGGGCTCGGCCTACCGATCGCCAAGAGCCTGGTCGACCTGCATGGCGGAACATTCACGCTGAAGTCGAAGTTGCGGATCGGCACAGAGGTGCTGGTCACATTCCCGCCCGAGCGGGTGATGTCGGCTCTCGCCCCGATGGCGGAGCCTGCGCCATCCCTTCAGCCCGCCTCCCCGGCTCCCGCCGAAGCCACGAACGCGCCAGCCACGATCCCATCGGGCTCGCTGCGGCAAAGGCTGCGGCGCACAGGAACCTGAGTTTCGCCGCAAATTCCATCATCCAATTGTTTTTCTCACTGCGATCCTTATGTTGCCCGCCGCAACAACCGCCGAGCCATGACCGTCATCGAGTCCCCCTGCAACAAGGTGTGCGCCATCGATCCGGCCTTTGCGCTGTGCATCGGCTGCGGGCGGAGTATGGCCGAGATCGCCGGCTGGATTGGCTTCACGGCGGAGGAACGACGGCGCATCATGGCTGAACTGCCCGGCCGAATCGCCGCCATGCCGAATGCCCCGACCCGCGCCAACGCGACCTGAGGATTACAAGGTGCGCCGACTGCTCTGGATTTCTTTGGCGATTCTCACGGCGGTGCTGTTCATCCTGGTCATTCGCCACGCCGACCCAATCGCCCGCCTGACGGAGGAATACGATCTGTCGTCGGCGACCATCCGGGCGGTGATGGTCATCGTCGTCGGCGCAATGGTGTTCATGCTGTTTCGCCAGAGCTTCGCCCGGGCGCTCGAAGCGGCGCTGCTTTGGGTCGTGATCGCGCTCCTGCTGGCGGTCGGCTACACCTACCGGTTCGAACTGCGCGACGTTGCCGACCGGGTGATGGCGGAGCTCGTTCCCGGCCGCGCCGCCAGCCGCGGACGCACCGTCGAGATCGCGCGCACGTCCGGCGGCAGTTTCTCGGTCGCAACGCAGATCAACGGCGCGCGCGTCTCCATGATCCTCGATACCGGCGCCAGCGCGGTCGTCCTGACCCAGGAAGCCGCCAAGGCCGCGGGCCTGCCGCTCGAAGTGCTGAACTATTCGGTCAGCGTCGACACTGCGAACGGCCGCACCCGCGCCGCGCCCGTGACGCTCGACCGGGTTTCCGTCGGCGGCATCACCGAGCGAGCGGTGCCGGCGCTGATCGCGCAGGCCGGACAATTGCGGTCGAATCTCCTTGGCATGTCGTTCCTCAACCGGCTGGAAAGCTGGGAGGTGCGCGGCGACAAGCTCCTGCTGCGCGGCCAGCCCTGATCGCGAATCATTCGCGCTCAAACCACCAGGCTGACGAGAAACCGAACGCAGACGAGCAGCAGGAAGCAGCCGAACGCGATCTCCAGCGTCCGTCTCGACAGCGTATGCGCGAGGCGTGCGCCATAAGGCGCGATGTAGCTTGCGACCGGCGCCATCAGCGCAAATCCGATCAGCGAAATGAACCCGATTGAAAGCGGCGGCAGCAGCGCCTGCTGCGGCAGCCCGGCGAGCAGGTAGCCGATCGTACCGGCGATGGTGATTGGCACCCCAAGGCCGGCGGAAGTCGCGACGGCGCGGAGGATCGGTTTGCCGTGCAACGTCAGGATCATATTGGTGATCGAGCCGCCGCTGATTCCCATCAGCGAGGCCGCCAGCCCGACGAAGAAGCCATAGGCGGTCATCCCGGCAGGTCCCGGCAAGTCGCCGGCTATCCGCCAGTCGTCGCGACCGGCGAGCATCTTGAAAGCGATCAAGCTGCCGACCGCCACAAAGCAAAGCTTCAGCACCGCCGCCGAGGCGAACGCCGCGAGCGCCGAACCGACCGCGACGCCGATCACCGCCGGCACGGTCCAGGCGCGAACCACGTCCATCATCACCGCGCCGCGATCACGATGGACAAGAAAGGACCGCACGTTGGTCGGAACGATAACGGCGATCGAGGTGCCGACGCAGAGCTGGAAGATCACCGTCTCCGGCACGCCGAGCACCAGGAACACTTCGTAGAGCACCGGCACGATGAGCGCGCCACCGCCGATGCCGAACAGCCCGGCCAGGAAGCCGGTGACGAGGCCGCCCGACGACGATGAGGCCCGCAAGCAGCAGCAGCTCGCTGACCGGCGCGCCGAGCAGCATATCCAGCTCCTAGGATGTCCGCGCAGGGAGGGAGGCCGAATGGGGCGCGGATCAGGCTGCGGCGGTTTGCACCTCGCTCGCCTCGATGTCCAGCACCAGCGACAGTGCTTCGCGGAACGTCGCGACGTCCGCCCCGGGCTTCACGCCCTCGGTTGCAAGATGCCGCCGGAACGCGCGCGCTCCGGGGACGCCACGGAACAGCCCGAGCACGTGCCGCGTCATCGCATGAAGCCTCGTGCCGCGGGCGAGTTCGCGAGCGATGTAGGGAATGAGCGCTTCGGCCGCGTCTTTGGGTGAGGCGTGAGGCGGTGGGTTGTCGAACAGCATCGGGTCGACCGCCAGCAGCCGCCACGGCTCCTGATAGGCCGCGCGGCCCATCATCACGCCATCGACGCGAGTGATATGCGCGGCCGCCTGATCGAGGTCGGCAACACCGCCGTTGAGCACGACCGGCAGCGCCGGATGGGCCACCTTGAGGCGGTAGACCCGGTCATAGTCGAGCGGCGGAATGTCCCGGTTCTCGCGCGGCGACAGACCGGCGAGCCAAGCCTTGCGGGCATGCACGACCACCGCCGCGGCACCCGCACGCTCGGCCGCGCAGGTCAACGCCTCAAGCGCCTCCTCGGGATCCTGCTCATCGATCCCGATGCGGCATTTGACCGTAACCGGAGTGCGCACCGCCGCCACCATAGCGGCCACACACTCGCCGACCAGCTTGGGCTCGGCCATCAGACAGGCGCCGAAGCGGCCTTCCTGTACCCGGTCCGAGGGGCAGCCGACGTTGAGGTTGATCTCGTCATAACCGAGATCGGCCGCAATCCGTGCGGACTCGGCGAGTTTCCGCGGCTCACAGCCGCCAAGTTGCAAAGCGATCGGATGTTCCGCAGGGTCAAAGGCCAGGAGCCGCGAACGGTCGCCATGGAGCACTGCGCCGGTCGTCAACATCTCGGTATACAGCAGCGCGCGGCGCGTCAGCAGGCGATGGAAGTACCGGCAGTGCCGGTCCGTCCAGTCCATCATCGGCGCGATCGAGAAGCGGCGGTCGAGGTCGGCCACAGTACAGCACTCATCGTAGGACACTATGGCGCTATCTAACTGCTCGGGACGAGCCTGAAAAGGCATTTGACGCCGCCTGCAGCGGCCGCTACCGGTCGCCGCGCGGAGACTAAAATGCAGCAGGAGAAGGAAAGAGTCGCACTGTCGTCGATGGTGGCGTCGGCGGGGCTGACGATCGCCAAAGCGATCGTCGGGATGACCTCCGGCTCGCTCGCGATCCTGTCGGAAGCGGCGCACTCCCTGCTCGATTTCGTCGCCACCGTGATGACCTATTTCGCAGTGCGCATCTCCGGCAAGCCGGCCGACGAGGAACACCACTACGGTCACGGCAAGGTCGAGAGCGTCTCGGCGCTCGCCGAAACCGCCCTGCTGTTCGTACTCTCCGGCATCGTGGTCTGGGAGGCGCTGCAACGGTTGTTCGGCGGTCACAGCCATTCGGTCAACGCGACCTTCTGGGCGTTCGCCGTCATCATCGTTTCGATCGTGGTCGATTTCTTCCGTGCGCGCGTGCTTTACCGGGTGGCGGCCGAAACGAAGAGCGAAGCGCTGGAAGCCGATGCGCTGCATTTCGGCTCCGACATGTGGTCTTCGGTTGCGGTATTCATCGGGCTCGGACTGGTCCTGCTCGGCTATCCGTGGGCCGATTCCGTCGCCGCCATCATCGTAGCCGTGTTCATCTGCGTGGCCGGCTGGCGGCTCGGACGGCGGACCGTCGAGACGCTCACCGATACAGCGCCACCGGGCGCGGCGGAGCGCATCACCGAGCGCCTCGCGCGCATTCCCGGCGTCGTCGAGGTTGACCGCCTGCGGGTGCGGCAGGCCGGCGGCATCCTGTTCGTCGATCTTGTCGTCGCGGTCAGCCGCACCTTGCCGCTCGACCGGGTGGCGGCGCTGAAGGAGCGCATTGTCGGCGCGGTACGGGCGGACAGCCCCGGCGCGGAAATCACGGTCACCACCGAACCGCGCGCGCTCGATGACGAGAGCGTGCTGGAACGCGTGATGGTGATCGCGCGCAACCGGGCGCTGGCGGTTCATCACGTCACCGCGCATGCGATTGCGGGCACGAGCGAAGGCCGCCTGGCGGTGGCGCTCGATCTAGAGGTCGACGGCTCGCTGCCGCTCGGCGCCGCGCACGAAATCGCCAGCGGGCTCGAAGAGGCGATCCGCGATGAACTCGGACCGGACGTCGAGGTCGAAACTCACATCGAACCGCTGCAACCCAACGACGAGCCTGGTCGCGACGCGACCACAGCGCGGATTGCGGCCGTACACGATGCGCTGGTCGAGATCGCCGCGCATGTTGATCTCGTTGGCGAGGTTCACGATGTCAGGGTGCGCGCCACCGACGGCGGCGAGATCGTCAATTTTCATTGCCGGGTCGATTCTGCGCTCAAAGTCTCCGACGTGCACGAGAAGGTCGACGAAGTCGAGCGCGCCCTGCGACTGCGGTTTCCCTCGATCAAGCGCGTGATCGGCCACGCGGAGCCGGTGCCGGCGTGAAAAAGAGTTGTGCCCGGCACCCCGCCGGGCACACGCATCTCAGCGAGATCGATCAAAACCAGCGCAGACGCGCAGGCTCAGATCCGCTTGTTCGGCACGTTGGCGTTCTTGTAGTTGCGCTCCTGCGCCTCCTTGCCGAGCTTGGTGATCCGCGCCAAATCGACGCCGACAAGCTGGCCGTTGCGCTTCATCACCTTGCCGGCGATCAGCACGGTGTCGACGTTCTGCGGTCCCATGCTGGTGACGACCGCGCCGACCGCGTTGTTCATCGGCATCACGTTGAGGCGGTCGGTGCGCAGCAGGATGATGTCGGCTTCCTTGCCGGGCGTGAGCGTGCCGATCTTGCGCTCAAGGCCGTTGGCGCGCGCGCCCTCGACGGTGGCGAATTCGAGCACCTCGCGCGCGGTCAGGAACTTCGGCGGGTTCTTGTCGCCCGCGAGCCGCCGCGCCCAGACCTCGTTCTTCTGCAGCGAGAACACGGTGCGCATCTGCGGAAGAAATCGTTCGGCACCGACGTTTCGACGTCGACGCTCAGCGACGGCCGGATGCCGAGGTCGATCGCCTTCTGCGTCGGCGGGTTGCCGTGCCCCATCAGCGTCTCGACATAGCCGGCGATCGAGATCGTGCCGCCGGTGTCCCGGATCAGCTTCCATTCGGTGTCGTTGAGCGTGCAGCAGTGGATGTAGGTGGTGTCCGCCTTGAGCGCCTGCGCGGCGTGGAGCTTTTCCAGCAGCGCGTTGCGCCCGAACTCGCCGACGCCGACGTGGATGGTGATGCGCGCGCCGACGTCGCGCGCCGCCTTGAACTGAGTCTAGCAGCGCCTCGGGCGTGCCGCCGGCCGCGAGGTACAGCGTCACCAGTTGATCGTCGCTGGAGAAATACTGCTTGCGCAGCCGCGCGATGTCGCCCGGGATACTTGCGACGTCGCGATCTCCCAGACCCGGCCGGTTTCGTTCTGGCCGGCACCGTAGGCGAAGACCGCGCGCACGCCGGAATCCACCAGGCCCTTGACGCAGGCGTCGGTGTGCTCCGGCGTGTTCTGGATATGCGACCAGTCGAGCACGCAGGTCACGCCGGTGTCGATGGCGCCGAGCGCGCTGAGCAGGTTGGCGGCATAGACGTCGTCGGGCGTCATCTTGGCGCCGAACGTCCGCTGCACGACGTTGCGGTAGTCGTCGAGCGATCCGTCCGGCAGCACGTTGCGCAGGAAGCCCTGCCACATGTGCCGGTGGGTATCGACGAAGCCCGGCATGACGATCGTGTTCGAGGCGTCGATCACCTCGGCGTTCGGCGCGTCGATGTTCGGCCGTACCGCGGAGATCTTGCTTGCCCTCGATCAGAACGTCGGCCTGCTCGAAGTCGCCGACCGCGCGATCGAGCTGACAGCACGCAGCCGCCCTTGAGCAGGATCGGACGGCCCGGAGCCGCGGCTGGGCTGCTGGGCCTGTGCAGTTCGCACGAGGCACCGGTCGTCACGGCGCCGGCAATCGCCGACGACGCGACCGCTCCGGCCGCGGTGGTGCAGAGGAATTGACGCCGCGACACGCCGGATGCCGGCAAACAGCACGGGCAACCGAAATTCGCAGCCGTTCCGAATTGTCGAATGTGAGCCATGGAGATCCTCCCGATTGTTGTGCTTGTGCTGGATGCTATCGCGGTTGCGGCCCGGCTGCGAAGCGCGACCGCGGCAGCGCGCGCCATCGTCGGGGATGCTGCCCACTCGGCGGCGAAGCCAACAGCGCAAGAACGAAAAAGGAGCGCATGACTGCGTCATGCGCTCCGGAATGCTCGGGATGTCGCCAGATCGGGCTAGTTCGACACCCATCCCTTGAACACCTCGGCGTTCTTCGCGGTCTCGTCGCTCAGGATCTTTCGAACTCCTCGGGCGTGTCGGCGTGGCTGAACGAGGAATTGAGACTTGCAGCTTGTCCTCGACGGCCGGCGATTTCAGAATCGTCGATCACGTCGCGGTTGACCTTGGCGACGATATCCTTCGGGACGCCGGCCGGCGCCATCAGGCCGAACCAGGCGTCGTACACGTAGTCGAGCCCCTGATCCCGGAAGGTCGGCACATTCGGCATTTCCGGAATGCGCTTGCGGGGTGACCGAACCCACCACGCGCACCTTGCCGGCCTCGCCCTGCTCCTTCGCCACATTGGTCGGCGCAAAGTACATCTGCGCGTCGCCGCGGATCACGGCCGACACCGCCTCGGGCACGCTCTTGTACGGTACGTGCACGAGGTTGATCCCGGCGGCCTTGCGGAACAAGGCGCCGGCGATGAAGGTCGTGCTGGCGAGGCCGGGCGAGGAGAAGTTGAGCTTGCCGGGGTTCGCCTTGGCGTACGCGATCAGTTCCTTGAGGTCCTTGGCCGGCACCTCGGGATTGACGATGAGCGACAGCGGCGACGTAGCTCACGCGGGTGATGCCGACAAAATCCTTGAGCGGATCGAACGGACAGGTTCTTGCTCACCAGCGCCGCGACCGTGTGGCCGTTCGAGGTGAGCATCAGCGTGTAGCCATCGGGCGCCGCCTTCGCGACGGCCGCGGTGCCCGCAAGACCTGGGCGGTTCTCGACGATGACCTGCTGTCCCCATTTCTTGCGAGAGTTCGTCGGCCAGGATGCGAGCCATGATGTCGGTCACGCTGCCGGCGCCGAACGGCACGACGATGGTAACCCGCTGGGTGGGGTAGCTCTGCGCGGAAGCCGGCGCGGTGCAAGCGCCGCCGCCAGCACCGATGCGGCCAGCCAGAACATCCGAAGTATCGCCATCGCTAGTCCTCCCAAATTCGTTGACGCACCCATACATTGTGGCGCCGCGTCGTGGGAAGCGATTAAAGCAGGGCGCAAAATTCAGGTATATGAGTAAAAACGTCCCTCCCTCCGCCAGCCGAGTCGACCGAATATGCGCACCGAGGAAAGCCGTCCCGTCCGCCTTGCCGACTACCGTCCGCCTGACTGGCTGGTCGAGACGGTGGAACTCGATATCCGGCTCGATCCCACGGCGACGCGGGTGCGCGCGACCCTTGCGCTCAAGCCGAACGCCGCGGTTACGGCGCCGGCGCCGCTCGTCCTGGACGGCGAGAAGCTGTCGCTCACGGCCTTGCGCATCGACGGCGAGACCGCTACCCGCGGAACAATTCGTCGCCACCGAGGACCGGCTGACGATCGCCCAGCCGCCGCAGCGTCCGTTCCGGCTCGAGATCGAGACGGTCGTCGATCCTTCGGCCAACACCGAACTGCAGGGCCTTTATCGCTCGAGCGGCAATTACTGCACGCAATGCGAGGCCGAAGGCTTTCGCCGCATCACCTATTTTCCCGACCGCCCGGACGTCATGGCGGTCTACACGACACGGATCGAGGCCGAGAAATCCGAAGCGCCGGTGCTGCTCGCCAACGGCAACCTGGTCTCCTCAGGCGACGTGCCCGGCACCAGCCGCCACTTCGCGGTCTGGCATGATCCGTTCCCGAAGCCGTCGTATCTGTTCGCGCTGGTCGGCGGCAAGCTCGCCTGCGTCGAGGACACCTTCCGGACCATGTCGGGCCGCGACGTTGCACTCAGGATCTACGTCGAACCCGGCAAGGAGTCGCGCTGCGCGCACGCGATGGATTCGCTCAAGCGCTCGATGCGCTGGGACGAAAAGGCGTTCGGCCGCGAATACGACCTCGATATCTTCATGATCGTCGCGGTATCCGACTTCAACATGGGCGCGATGGAGAACAAGGGCCTCAACATCTTCAACGACAAGTACGTGCTGGCCTCGCCCGAGACCGCGACCGATGGCGACTACGAGAAGATCGAGGCGATCATCGCGCACGAATACTTCCACAACTGGACCGGCAACCGGATCACCTGCCGCGACTGGTTTCAGCTTTGCCTCAAGGAAGGGCTGACGGTGTTCCGCGACCAGGCGTTCTCCGCCGACGAACGCTCAGCGCTCGGTCGAACGCATCGGCGATGTCCGCGGTTTGCGCGCGCACCAGTTCGTCGAGGACGCCGGTCCGCTGGCGCATCCGGTCCGGCCGGACGCTCTATCATGAGATCAACAACTTCTACACCGCGACGGTCTACGAGAAGGGCGCCGAGGTCGTCGGGATGTTGCGCACGCTGCTCGGGCCCGACGATTTCCGCAACGGCATGGATCTCTATTTCACCCGGCACGATGGCGAGGCCGCGACCATCGAGCAGTTCGTGCAGTGCTTCGCCGACGTCTCCGGACGCGGATCTCTCGCAATTCATGCTCTGGTATTCGCAGGCCGGAACGCCCGAAGTGGTCGCATCGGGCCGCTACGATGCGCGTGCGAAGACCTATCGCCTCGAGGTCGTGCAGACGGTGCCGCCGACGCCCGGGCAACCGAGTCAAGGAGCCCATGGTCATTCCGCTCGCCGTCGGCCTGGTCGGACGCGACGGCCGCGACCTGCCGCTCAAGCTTGCAAACGGCGAAGGCTCGGAGCGCGGCGTGCTGTGCCTGACCAAGCCGGCTGAGATCGTTCGTATTCGAGGGCCTCGACGAAGCGCCGGTCCCTTCGCTCAATCGGGGCTTTTCGGCGCCGATCAAGCTGGTCGCCAACCTGTCGGGCGACGACCTGCGCTTTCTCGCTGCGCATGATCGCGACTCGTTCAACCGCTGGCAGGCGGTGCAGACGCTGGCGTCGCGGCTGCTGGTCGACAATGTGGCCGCGCTGCGCGCCGGTGAGGCGCCCCGCGAGGATCGCGGATTGCTCGACGCGCTGGCCGCCATTCTGGACGACGCTTCGCTCGAACCCGCATTCGTTACGCTTGCGCTGACCTTGCCGGGCGAAGCCGACATCGCGACGCGAGATCGGCCGCGACGTCGACCCCGATGCCATTCATGCAGCGCGCACCGGCTTGCGTGCGGCGATCGGCAAGCATCTCGGTAAGGCATTGATGGCGATGTACCGACGGCTGGAGGATCACGGGCCCTATCGCCCTGACGCTGCAAGCGCCGGACGCCGCGCGCTGCGTCATCTTTGCCTCGACTTGATGGCCGCGACCGGCCGGCCCGACGCGATCGCGACCGCGGCCGAGCAGTATCGCACGGCCGGCAACATGACCGACCGGCTCGCGGCGCTCTCGACGCTTTCGCTCTCGGCCACTGCCGGAACGTGCTGCAGCGCTCGACGATTTCTTTGGCCGCTACAGCGACGATCCGCTGATCGTCGACAAGTGGTTCACGCTGCAGGCCACGATCCCGGAACCCGCGACCCTCGATCAAGGTGAAGGCGCTGACACGTCATCCGGCGTTCTCGTTTGGCAACCCGAACCGGGTGCGCGCCCTGATCCATTCCTTCGCGTTGGCGAACCAGAAAGAATTCAATCGCGCCGACGGCGCGGGTTACGATTTCATTGTCGAGACCGTGCTGGCGCTCGATCCGAAGAATCCCCAGCTCGCGGCGCGGCTGTTGTCGTCGCTCAAGAGCTGGCGCGTGCTGGAATCCGGGCGGCGCGCGAAGGCGCAAGCCGCGCTGCAACGCGTGGCGCAAGCGCCGTCATTGTCGCCCGATGTGGGCGACATCGTCCGGCGCGCGCTGGCGGGAGATTGATTGCCGCGCAGCTTCGGTTAAGTCCGAAAGATCAAGCGGATCAACCGCTAAGCCGCGTGTCACAAAGGTTAAAAAAACCTTAACGACCCCCCTCGACAAATTGCCATCTTTCGATTCCAATCGAAAGTGATTCGGAGAGATGCGGCACATCCTTCCGATGAAGGCTGTTGGGGAATCCGAGGGAGGCCACGCATGGCGCGCGCTGAAGTCGCGAGCGCGTCCGTAAGCTCTGATTCAATCAAAGGACTGGCCCAGTCGATTGCGAAGCCCGCTTATCGGCGGCTGTTGACCGCCGAGCCGGCTCTGCGCCGCGCCGTCCCTGCATTGATCATTGCTTTTCTTCTCACCATCTGCGTCGGCGCGATCGTGCAAGTGCTCGATCACCGTCGTCAGACGATCTCCGAGCTTGTCAAACAGATCGATGCGGCGGGTGATCTGCTCGCCGACCGGATCGAACGATTTGACCGCGAAAAACGCGGCCGTCCCGACCGCTCTGCAAAGCGAACTTGAATCCATGTTGCCGGCCTGGGGGCGCATTCCGGGTCGCCTGGTGATCATCGCCAATCCCGACGGCCTGATCGTCGCCGGCCTGCGTTTCGTTCCGGTCAACAACGGCGACGGCACGATCCGTGGCCGCGGCGCCGCTCGACCTGTCGAAGACGGGACGCAACCTCATCGACGTGCTGGGGCCGGTGCAGCCCCTGACCACGCTCGGGGCCGCGGCCGGCGTGCTGGAAATTCCGCTGGCGCGACGGTACGCCTGCGTTTGCCACGGTGCGCAACCTCCCCTCGTCGAACAACGATCTCGCCATCGTCCACCCACGCAGCGACGCGCTCGGGACTTGGCTGTCAGACACCGCGCTGACGGTGACGCTCTCCGCCACCACCGGCTTCGTCGTGCTCATCCTCGGGTTTGCTTTCCACTGGCAGGCGACGCGCGCGCGCGAAGCCGATCTCATCTACGAGACCGTGCGCACCCGCATCGATACCGCACTCAATCGCGGCCGTTGCGGACTTTGGGACTGGGACCTTGCCCGCGGGCGCATCTTCTGGTCGCACTCGATGTTCGCCATCCTCGGCCTCAAGCCGCGCGAAGCACTGCATGAGCTTCGGCGAGGTCGACGGCCTCGTCCACCCAGAGGACATCCATCTCTACGAACTGGCGCGGCAACTGGCGGACGCCACGACGCATCTCGTCGACCACGCCTTCCGCATGCGGCATGCCAGCGGCCACTGGGTCTGGCTGCGCGCACGCTGCGAACTGGTGCAGCAGTCCGGCGACGGCGGGCCGCACCTGATCGGCATCGCAGTCGACATCACCGAGCAGAAGACGCTGGTCGAGCGCACCGTCGAGGCCGACCTGCGCCTGCGCGATGCAATCGAGACCATCCCCGAAGCGTTCGTGCTGTGGGACGCGCAGAACCGCCTGGTGCTCTGCAACTCCAATTTCCAGGCAGCTGCACAAGCTGCCGGACGAAGCGATCGTGCCCGGCGCCTCGTACGAATCCGTCATCTCGGCCGGCCGCGAGCCGGTGGTCCGCGCCAAGGTCACGAGCGAGGGCGCCGTTCCCGGCGCGCGCACGTTCGAGGCGAGGCTCGACGACGGCCGCTGGCTCCACATCAGCGAGCGGCGCACCAAGGACGGCGGCTACGTCTCGGTCGGCACCGACATCACCAACATCAAGGCGCACGAAGAGCGGCTGATGGAGAGCGAGCGCCGCCTGATGAACACGGTCTCCGACCTGCGCTCCTCGCAGCAGACGCTGGAGCGGCAGGCCGAGGAGCTCGCGGTCCTGGCCGAGAAGTATTCCGAGGAAAAAACCCGCGCCGAGGAGGCCAACCAGGCGAAGTCGAAATTCCTCGCCAACATGAGCCACGAGCTGCGCACGCCGCTCAACGCCATCATCGGCTTCTCCGAGATCATGGAAGCCGGCATGTTCGGCCCCATCGGCACCGAAAAGTACCGCGAATACTGCACCGACATTCACCAGAGCGGGCAGTATCTGCTCGACGTCATCAACGACATCCTCGACATGTCGAAGATCGAGGCCGGCCGTATCAGGCTCGTCCGCGAACCGATCGATCTGGAGCCGTTTCTCGACGATGCAATGCGCGTCGTATCGGGCCGCGCCAACGACAAGAAGCTTACGCTCACCGCGCGGATTGACAGCGGCATCCGTCTCAAGGCCGACCGCCGTCTGCTCAAGCAGATCGTGCTGAACCTGCTCTCGAACGCCGTGAAGTTCACGCCCGAGGGCGGCCGCGTCACGGTGCGGGCGCGCGAGGGCGCGGCATTCGTCAGCATCGTGATCGCGGATACCGGCATCGGCATTCCGCGCACCGCGCTTGCCAAGCTCGGCAGGCCGTTCGAGCAGGTCGAAAGCCAGCTCACCAAGAGCCATCAGGGTTCCGGGCTTGGCCTGGCTATCGCGAGTTCGCTCACCGAACTGCACGGCGGCACGATCCGCATCCGCTCGACACCGGCCCGCGGCACGGTCGTGTTGTTGCGGCTTCCGATCTTTGCTTCACCGTCCGAACGCGACGAAGCCGCGATGGTCGCGGCCTGACGCCGGCACGACCTTCATTGCAGCGTGATGTTGGCGTCGCGGATGACCTTGGCCCATTTCACGGTCTCCGCTGCGATCCAATCGGCGAATTGCTCGGGTGTGCTCGCCACCGGCTCGAACCCGAGTTCGAACAGCCGCTGCCGGAAGCCGGGCTGCATTCATCGCCTTGGCGGTTTCACGGTAAAGCCGGTCGACGATCTCGCGGGACGTTCCGGCGCGCACCAGCAAGCCGGTCAGGATGTCGGCTTCGAGCGGCGAACCGGCCTCCGCCATCGTCGGCACATCCGGCAGCACGGCCGACCGCCGTGCGTTCATGACGGCCAGCGAACGCACCGCACCTGACTTGGCGAACGGCAGCGCGGTGGGGAGCGCCGATATCGCGATCGGCACATGGCCCGCGACCGTGGCTGCAATGCCCGGCCCGCCGCCGTTGAACGGCACATGCGTCAGATCGATCGCCAGCGCCAGCTTGAACAATTCACCGGCCAGATGCGCCGGCGTACCGGCGCCGGCCGACGCATAGCCGTACTTTCCAGGCTCCTTGCGCACGAGCGCGACCAGTTCGGCGACACTGCGCGCGGGCACCGACGGATGCACCGCGAGTACGTGCGGCGACGAGCACACCAGCGTCACCGGCGCAAAGTCCTGCTGCGGATCGTACGGAATCTTGGCGTACAGGCTCGGATTGCTCGACGAAGCTCGCCACCGGCGGCCAGGATTGTATAGCCATCGGGCGCCGACCGCGCCGCGGTGCCGTGGGCGATATTGCCGCCGGCACCGCCGATGTTCTCCACATAGAACGACTGCCCGAAGGATCTCCGTGAGCCTTTGCGCCAACAGACGCGCGATCGTGTCGCCCTGCCCGCCCGGTCCGGTCGTCACGATCATGCGCACCGGACGGGTCGGATAGGTCTGCGCCCGCAGAATATCCGGCGCGACCGACACCGCGAGTGCGGTGCCGGCAAGACGCAAAAAGTGGCGGCGGACATTGTTCACGACGATAGGTCCTGCGGTCGGGTATGCCCTTGCGGCTGTTCCGGCCAGGCGCAATCTTTCGACCAATCTAGCCGATTTTAATCGCCGGCAAAGGCGAAGCCTGCGAGGGAGGCCCTTATGCAACGTCTGTTCGGTTTCTGCGTATGGATCTTGATGCTGATCGTGCCGGCGACCGCGCAGGTCGAAGGACCACCGGTGCCGGTCGAAAAGGCCGCCTACCATTGGCCGGTGTTTCGCAATGAATACGTCATGGTGCTGCGCGTCAATTTCCCGCCCGGCAAAGGCGCGGGCTACCACGTCCATTCGCTCGACCAGATTGGCGTGATCGTGGGAGACACGACTAATACCGGGCAATTGCTGGGCGAACCGCCAGGACCGCCGCGCCGTAACCAACGCGGCGCGGTGAGCTACACCGCCTATTCGCAGAAGCCGATGACCCACAACACCCGCAACATCGGCCAGACACCGTTTCACAACGTCGTGGTCGCGCTGATGCCGTCCAAGGCGGAAAGATTCGCGCCGGCGGTCCGCGACGTTCCCGGGCTATACGCAGGTGCTCGACAACGACCGCGTGCGCGCCTGGAAGCTTGTGCTCGAACCCGGCCAGGCCTCCGGCGTCATCACCCAGAAGGCGCCGGGGCTACGCATCGTGGTCGACGGCGGCGAGATCGACGAAATCGTGCCCGGCGAGCCGGATCGCGGCATGATGCTGCGTCTGGGCGACTTCTATTGGCAGGAACCAGGCGCGACCCGCGCGGTACGCAACATCGGCACGACGCGCATCGAGCTCGTCGAGATCGAGCTGAAGTAGCCGCCTGCCGGACGGCCGCGCCGCTACAGCGACGCGTCCAGGATGCGGTTGAAGCTCGCGCGCACCTTGGCCTCCGTCTCGGCGATGAACGCATCGAGCGTCGCGAAGTCCGGCACGTCGGCCGCCCGCGCCAGCAGTTGCGTCAGGCCGGGCGCCGCCGCCTTCGGATCGAACTCGCCGCCGACAGCAGACCCGCAGGATCTGTGTCAGGTCCTGATAGAGCCGCACCGCCGGCCGCAGCACTTCCGCGTCCTCGGTCGCTAAGCACACCGAGCCGCCAAGCCTTGTCGAGCACCCGCACGGTCGAGGTATCGAGAATGTCGGGCATCTCGGCGGCGTGCACGAGCTGCAGATACTGCGCGATGAACTCGATGTCGATCAGGCCGCCGGCGACGTATTTCAGATTCCAGCGGTCGCTATCGCCCTTCTCGGTGGCGATCGCCTGGCGCATCTCGACCACGTCGCGCCGCCACCGCGGCGGCGTCGCGCGGCCGGCACAGGACGCCGCGGATCGCGGTCTCGACACGAGCGGCGAACTGCCGGCGACGCCGCGACGACGCGCGCGCGCGTCAGCGCCAGGTGCTCCCAGGTCCAGGCTTCGGTCTCCTGATAGCTGACAAACGCCGTCGATCTGGGTCGCAAGCGGGCCGGAGCGCCCGGAGGGCCGCAGCCGCATATCGACCTGATAGAGATGCCCGTAACGGGTCGGCGCCGTCAGCGCGTTGATGATCCGCTGCGTCAGCGCGCGAGAAGTACTGGCCGCCATAGAGCGGCCGCGGTCCCTGCGAGTCCGGATGCTCGGAGTCGAAGTCGTAGATCACGATCAGGTCGAGGTCGGAGGTCGCGGTCATCTCGCGCCCGCCGAGCTTGCCGAGCGCAAGAACGGCGATCTCCTGCCCTGCACGCGGCCATGCTGCTTGACGAAATTCTCCTCGACCGCGCGATACAGCGAACGGATCAGCAGGTCGGCCAGCCGTGCGAACGCTTCGCCCGCCTGCTCGGCCGACACCGTGCCGGACAGGATCCGCGTGCCGATCAGGAACATGTGCTCCTGAGCGAAGATGCGGATGCGATCGAGGAAGTCCTCGTACGTGCTGGCCTGCCGCAGCGAACGGTCGAGCCCGGCGGCAAGTTCGGCCTCTTCCGGAAGCGCGCCGAAGAAGCTCGGATCGATCACCGCATCCATCACTTCGGGAAACTGCGCGAGGATGTCGGCGAGCCGCGGCGCGGTGCCGAGCACCTGCGCAATCAGCGCGATCAGATCCGGATTTTGCCGCAGCAGGGAAAACAGCCGGCCGCTCTTGATGCCGGCGAGGAACCGGTCGAACGCGATCAAGGCGGCGTCGGGATTGGCAGAGCGGGCGAAATGATGCAGCAGGACCGGCACGAGCTCGGCCAGTTCGGAGCGCGCGAAGGTCCCTTTCAGGGCGCGGTATTGCCCACCGGCCCAGCCGCGCACCAGTGCGGACACTTCGAGCGGACTGCGAAAGCCCATCTCGGTCAGACGATCGAGCGTCTCGCGGTCGTCGGCGTCAGGCGGGAACAGCAGGGGTCGCCGGCCGGCTTCGCTCGCCGGCGCGTTCTCGAACAGGGTCGCGTAGTGATGCTGCACCTTGCGCAGGTGGCCGAGCAGCACCTCGGCGAACGCGTCGCGATCCGCAAAGCCGGCAAAGCGGGCGAACCGCTCGAGCTCCTCCGCGGTCTGCCGGCAGAACGTGCGTCTGCTCGTCGGCCACCATCTGCAGCCGGTTCTCGACCACCCGCAGAAAGCAGTAGGCGGCGTCGAGGTCGGCGTGCGCCTGCGCGTCGATCCAGTCGCCGTCCGCCAGCGCCTTGAGCGTCACCAGCGTCTCGCGCTCGCGCAGCTCCGGATGCCGGCCGCCGGCAATCAATTGCTGGGTCTGCACGAAGAATTCGATCTCGCGGATGCCGCCACGGCCGAGCTTGATGTTGTGGCCCTCGACCGCGATGTCGTCGTGACCGCGATAGGCGTGGATCTGCCGCTTCATCGCGTGGATGTCGGCGACCGCCGCAAAGTCGAGGTACTTGCGCCAGATGAACGGCGACTAGCTCGCGCAGCAGCGCTTCGCCGGCCGCGATGATCGCCGGCGCACGGCCGCGCCTTGATCATCGCGGCGCGTTCCCAGTTCAACCCGACGCTCTCGTAGTAGTCGAGCGCCGCGGCGGTGGAGATGGCAATCTGGGTCGAGGACGGATCGGGCCGCAGCCGCAAATCGGTGCGGAACACATAACCGTCGGCGGTGCGCTCCTGCAGCAGCTTCACCAGCCCGCGCGTCAGCCGCACATAGAACGCGGCCGGCTCGGTGCCCGGCACCAACGCGGCGCACGCGGCGTCGTAGAACACGATGAGGTCGATGTCGCTCGAGTAGTTGAGTTCGCCCGCGCCCATCTTGCCCATGGCCAGCACGAAGTAGCCCGACTTCTCGGCGGGCCGGATCGGATTCGGCAGCCGCAGGCGGCCGCGGCGCTCCGCATCCGCGAGGAGATAGTCGACGCGCCGCACTGACCGACATGTCGGCAAGTTCGGTCTGGCGGCGAATCACCTCCATGACCGGCCAGACGCCGCCGATGTCGGCGAGCGCTATGAGCAACGCGCCCTCGGCCTTCATGCGCCGCAGCAGCCGCATCGCCTCGGCTTCGTCCTGGGTCGCCGCGACCGCCCGACCCGCCTGGTTGAGTGCTTCGTCGAAACCGTTATCCGGATCGGCTCTGGAGCAGCGCGGCAAGCCGCTCCGGATCGAGACGAGCGAGGTCCCACAGATAGGGCGACCCCTCCGCCACGGCGGCGAGTAGCAGGCTGACGGTGGCGAATTCATCACGCAAACGCGCGAGCGACCGGCCGGCGGCAGTATCGGCGATCTCGTCGAGCCACGCAGTCACTCGCGCGTGGGCGCCGTCGGCGTCGGAGAGATTGGGCGAGCGCGTGATGCGCTGAGCGAGCGAAGGCGGCATGGAAGGTAGGGATAGGCTAACGCCGCGCGTGAAGGAAGGGTGACGCACCCCATCCCGAGCTAGTGGCCCGCTTCATCGGGCCCGCCTCGGGCCCGACCCGCGGAAGCGTGATGACGCTGCGCAGGCCGGGATGATTGTCCTCGAGCCGCAGCTCACCGCCGTGCAGGCGAGCGACCGCCGCCGCGAGGCTCAGCCCCAGCCCGGAGCCCGGCGCGGAGCGGCTCTGCTCCAGCCGGACGAAGCGCTCGACCGCGCGGCCGCGGTCGGCCTCGGGAATGCCGGGGCCGCCGTCCGCGACCGTCAGCATGATCCGGTCGCCGTCGCTCTGCGCCCGCACCACGATCTCGGTCGGCACGCCGTTCGCCTTGCCGCCGTTCGGCGCCGCGTACTTGATGGCGTTGTCGACGAGATTGGCCAGCGCCTGGCTGACCAGCTCGCGGTTGCCGTGCACCGTCGCCGCAGCCGGCGCCTCGACCCGGAGTTTGAGCCCGCGGTCGTCGGCCAGCGGCTCGTAAAGTTCGCCGACGCCACGCGCGATCTCGGACGCGTCGAAGTCACTCATGTTGTCGCGCGCCTGCCCGGACTCGGCCCGCGCGATCATCAGCAAGGCGTTGAAGGTGCGGATCAGCCCGTCCGATTCCTCGATCGTATTTTCAAGCGCAGCGCGGTATTGCGATTTGTCCTCCGCCAGACGCAGCGCCTCCTCGCAGCGATTGCGCAGCCGCGTAAGCGGCGTCTTGAGATCGTGGGCAATGTTGTCGGAAACCTCTTTCAGCCCGTGCATCAGCGCCTCGATGCGCTCCAGCATGGCGTTGAGATTCTCGGCCAGACGGTCGAGCTCGTCGCCAGTCCCGGCGATCGGCAGCCGGCCGGTGAGGTCGCCGCCCATGATCGTGCGCGTGGTGTCGGTCATGGCGTCGACGCGCTTGAGCACGCGGCGGGTCACGAAGAAGCCGCCCGCCACCCCCAGCACCACCACGATAGCGAGCGACCAGCGGCCGGCGGCGATCACGATGTCATGCAGCCGCTCGCGCTCGTCGAGGTCGCGTCCGACCAGCAGGCGGAAGCCGCCAGGCAGCTGGAACACCCGGACCAGCGCATGGTGCTCGGCGGCATCCTGATCGTCGAGCCGACGGTAGGCGGTCTCCGTCCAACCGACCGTTTCGAGGATGCCGGTCGAGAGCGAGCCGACATTGCCGGCGAGGCCTTCGCCAGCAGGCGTTGTCACGAGGTAGAGGCTCGACCCGGGCCGCCGCGCCCGCGCGTCGACCACGAACACCAGCCGGCGGATGCCCCCCAGGCGGTATTGCTCGGCCAAGCCCGAGATTTCGGCATCGACGGTCTGGGTGATCTGCTCGGTGATCAGGCGGCGCGTGTTCCAGGCGAAATAGCCGAGCAGAAACGCTGCAAACAGCGCGAATACGGTGAGATAGACCAGCGTCAGCTTGAACGCGGTCGTGCGTAGAAGCTTGCCGAGCCCCGTCATGCGTCACCCATCCGCGCCGCCACCGGCCCGGTCACTAGGGTCCAATTCCAACATTCGCATCCCGCTTCGACAGGCACCTTTGCGAATGTTGGAATTAAAGGACCACTAGCAAATTTAAGCGGCCAGTGGAGTTTGGATTTGACATTCGCTTTGCGAGGCTGCGGCTTGGTGGGCAGCGAATGTCAAATCCACTCCACTGGTAGCCGATGAATAGCCATCATCTGCTGTCGCGAACCACATACCCCGCACCGCGTACGGTGTGGAGAAGCGGCTGGGAAAAACCTTTATCAATCTTCGAGCGCAATCGCGAGATGTGCACGTCGATCACGTTGGTCTGCGGATCGAAGTGATAGTCCCAAACATTCTCCAGCAGCATCGTGCGCGTGACCACCTGCCCGGCATGTTTCATCAGATATTCCAGCAGGCGAAACTCCCGCGGCTGCAGCACGATCTCGGTGCCGCCCCGCATGACCTGGTGGGACAACCGGTCGAGTTCGAGGTCGCCGACCCGATAGACCATTTCCTCGCGGACGCCGCGGCGGCGCGCCAGCACCTCGATGCGTGCGAGCAACTCGGAGAACGAATAGGGCTTGGGCAGATAATCGTCGCCGCCGGCGCGCAATCCCTTGACGCGGTCATCGACCTGGCCGAGCGCCGACAGAATGAGCGCCGGGGTTTCGATCCCCTTGCTCCGCAAGGTTCCGATCACGGTAAGCCCGTCGAGCTTCGGCAGCATGCGATCGACGATCAGGACGTCGTATTGGCCGTCCATCGCCAGAGCGAGGCCCTCCTCGCCATCCGACGCCAGATCCGCCACGTGTCCAACCTCCCGGAAGGCCTTGACCAGATAGTCGGCGGCATCGCGATCGTCTTCGATAATCAGGAGACGCATGACAGATCGGCCATCTGTACCGTAAGGGATTTCCAGGAGAGGGGCGCTGTGAATTGTTGGGTTCATCATAGCCAATACACGTCAACAAGTCGCGAAGCCCGAAGGCGCGGCGCGGAACCAAAAGGAGCGAGGGGCGGCGGAGTTTCCCCCACCGCCCCTCAACAACCCCGGACCGGCGGGGGCGACGGATGCCGGGCCGGAGTTATGGATGGGGACGGGCGACTGGCCCGTCCCCCTGGTTCGGACCGTCAGCGGGGGCGACGGATGCCGACGGTTCGCCCCATTGGATCAGGCCCGGCCCAGCCGCAGGGCGACGAACTTCGTGCCCTCGCCGGACTTCACGCGCATCAGCACCGAGCGCTTGCCGTCCTTGTGGATGTCGCTCAGGACCTCACGGACCTCGGCGGGGTTTGCGACCTTCTTGCCGCCGACCTCGAGGATCACGTCGCCGGTCTTGAAGCCCTGCTCGGAGGCGATGCCGTCCGGGTCGACATTGGTGACCACGACACCCTCGGAGCCGCTGCCGGCGACCTGGCCGGCGGGAGCCAGCGTCAGGCCAAGCCGCGGCATTTCGGTGCCGGATGGGTTGGTGGCCTCAGGCGCTGCGGCGCGCACGTCCTTCGGCAGTTCGCCGAGCGTGAGCGAGATCGACTTCTCCTCGCCCTTGCGCCAGACGGTCAACTTTGCCGTCGAGTTCGGAGCCAGCGCGCCGATCTGCTTGGCGAGATCGCGGGCGTCCTTGACCGCCGTGCCATTGACCGCGGTGATCACGTCGCCGGCGAGGATTCCGGCCTTGGCGGCCGGGCCGTTCGCCTGCGGATCGGCGACCAGCGCACCCTGCGGAGCCTTCAAGCCGAGGTTGTCGGCGATTTCCGCGGTCACGGGCTGAATCTGCACGCCGATCCAACCGCGGGTGACGCTGCCTTTGTCCCGGAGCTGGGCGACGACGGTCTTCACAGTCTCGGCCGGAATGGCAAACGCGATGCCAACCGAACCGCCCGACGGCGAGAAGATCGCGGTGTTCACGCCGATCACGTTACCGTCGACATCGAAGGTCGGGCCACCGGAGTTGCCCTTGTTGACCGGCGCGTCGATCTGGATGAAGTCGTCATACGGACCCGCGCCGATGTCACGGCCACGCGCCGAGACGATGCCGGCCGTGACGGTGCCGCCGAGACCGAACGGATTGCCGACCGCGAGGACCCAGTCGCCGATGCGTGGAGCGCGATCACCCAGACGGACGAACGGGAAGTCGTTGCGGCCATCGATCTTGATCAGGGCGAGATCGGTGCGCGGGTCGGTGCCGATGACCTTTGCCGTATAGGTCTTGCCGTCTTCGGCCGCGACTTCCACGGTTTCGGCCTTGTCGACGACGTGATTGTTGGTCACCGCATAGCCGTCAGCCGAGATGACGAAGCCGGAGCCTTGGCCGGTCATCATGCGGTTGCGGGGCTGGCGCGGCGGCTGCGGCGCGCCTTCGCCTTCCGGCGTACCGAAGCGGCGGAAGAAGCGCTCCATCTGCGAACCGGGCGGGAACGGCTGGCCTCCGTCGAAGCCCATCATCTGCGGCCCGCTGTTCACCTTGACGCGGACCGAAATGACGGCCGGCTTCACCTTCTCGACAATATCGGCAAAGCCCATCGGCCGCTGGATGCCCTGCGCATAAGCGATCGCATTCAGCGGGGAGCTCGGCTTGGTAATAAATCCGGAGCCAGCGAACAGAAGGGCGGCACCGACCGTGGCGGCGCTGGCCAGCAGAACAAGACGCCGCATCGGCAGAAGGCGCGGCTTCGGAGCGGTCACGCTCTCGTTCATCTCAGTAACTCCATGTGTCTGACTTGGCGCGAGCGCGCCGTCTGAACGCTCAAGATGGGACGGCCTTCCTTACGGTTTGCTGGCCGTGAGATTAAACTTTGGTAAGGTCCGAACCGGGATATAAATTCAGTAAATTCAATAGTTTATACGAAAGTTCGGCCCCTCCTGCGAGGAGGCCCGGAGGTTAATTTTAATCGCACAATCTTAAGAATTGGGGCCCCGGAGAATGCGCGAAAGCCTCGCGCTCTCGCCCGCCGTCAAAGGCGCGCTCGCGGCCGCGGGTGAATCGGGTTTCGCCGTCCGGCGATAGCGCCGCCAAGCGAGCAGCAAGACGACAGCGCCGATTAGCAGGACCAGCACCGGCATCAGCCACAGCAGCGCGGTGCGGCCGGAAAAGCGCGGATTGAGCAAGACAAACTCGCCGTAGCGCTTGACCAGGAAGTCGAGCACCTGCGCATCGCTGTCGCCGGCCTGCAATCGCTCCCGGACCAGCACGCGCAGATCGCGAGCGAGCGGCGCATCCGAATCGTCAATCGACTGGTTCTGGCAAACCATGCAACGCAGCTCCTTGGAAAGCACGCGCGCGCGCGCCTCCAATGCGGAGTCTGGCAGAACTTCGTCGGGCTGCACGGCAAGCGCCGGCAACGTGTTACCAAGTAACATCGCGATGATGAGAAGCCGCAGCCAGCGCATGCAGTCTACTCCGCGGGTGCAAGCCGCGCCTTGTTGCGGGCGGGTCGCGGCGCACCGACCCGCAGGCGGCGGTCCGACAGCGACAGCAGTCCACCGATCACCATCAGCAGCGGCCCGAGCCAGATCAGCAGCACCAGCGGCTTGTAGTACAGCCGAACCGCGACCGAGCCATCAGGCCCCTGGTCGCCGAGCGACAGATAAAGCTGCGAGACGCCGCGCGTCATCAGCGCCGACTGCGTCGTGCTCATGCCACCGCGCGATGGGAACACGCGCTTGGACGGCTCCATCACGCCGACCACCTCGCCGAGCCGCCGCACCGTGAAGTGTCCCGCCATCTCGCGATAGTTCGGTCCCGCGCGCTGGACCATGCCGTCGAAATACAGCTCATAGCGCCGGATCGTGATGGTCTGCCCAGGCTTGAGCTCGGCGATCCGCTCGAGACTCCATTGCGTCTCGCCCACAATGCCGAGCAGGGTGATGCCGAGACCGAAATGCGCAAACGCCGAACCCCAGGCCGAGCGCGGCAGGCCGTAGGCACGCCCGTACGCGGCCCAGAGCGGCACCCGCCGCAGCCCCGTACGCTCGACAATGTCGGTCACCGCACCCGCCATGACGAAAAATGCCAGCCCGACGACAAACGGCACGAGTATCGGCCCGCCGCCCTCCATGGCGAAAATCACCGCGATGACAATCGCCGCAACCGCGACTGCGCCGACCAGTCGTTGTGCAACGCCGAGCAGGTCGCCGCGCTTCCATGCCAGCAACGGACCGAACGGCACGGCGATCAGAAGCGGAACGAACAGCGGCCCGAACGTCGCATTGAAGAACGGGGCTCCGACCGAAATCTTCTCGCCGGTCAATGCTTCGAGCGCCAGCGGATAGAGTGTGCCGACGAACACGGTGGCGCAGGCGGTCACCAGGAGCAGGTTGTTGAGCACGAGCGCGCCTTCGCGCGAGACCGGTGCAAAGATGCCGCCCTGCCGCAAGAGCGGCGCGCGCAGCGCAAAAAGGGCAAGCCCACCACCGATGAACACCACCAGGATCGCGAGGATGAAGACGCCGCGGGTCGGGTCGGTGGCGAAGGTATGAACCGAGGTCAGCACGCCGGATCGCACCAGGAATGTGCCCACCAGCGACAGCGAGAACGCGATGATCGCGAGCAACACGGTCCAGACCTTGAGGGCGTCGCGCTTCTCCATGACCACCGCCGAATGCAGCAGTGCCGTGGCGATCAGCCAGGGCATGAACGAGGCGTTTTCGACCGGATCCCAGAACCACCAGCCGCCCCATCCGAGTGTGTAGTAGGCCCAGTACGAGCCCATCGCGATGCCGAGCGTCAAAAATATCCAGGCCAGCAGCGTCCACGGCCGCACCCACCGCGCCCAGGCGGCGTCGATGCGGCCTTCAATCAGGGCGGCAATCGCAAAAGAGAACGAGATCGAAAGCCCGACATAGCCGACGTAAAGCAACGGCGGATGAATCGCGAGACCTGGGTCCTGCAGGATGGGATTGAGATCGCGTCCTTCAAACGGCGCCTCCGGCAGTCGCAGGAACGGATTGGACGTCATCAGAATGAAGAGGATGAACGCCACTGCGATCCACGACTGCACGCTCAGCACATTGGCCTTGAGGCGGGCCGGCAGATTGTTTCCGAACGCGGCGACCAAGGCCCCGAACAGGCTCAGGATCAGCACCCACAGCAGCATCGAGCCTTCGTGGTTCCCCCATACGCCGGTGATCTTGTAGACCAGCGGCTTGAGCGAGTGGGAGTTCTCGAACACGTTGGCGACCGAGAAGTCGGACCGCAGATAGCAGGCCACGAGCGCGCCGAACGAGATCGCCACGAACAGGAACTGTGCGAGCGCAGTGGGTCCGCCGACCGCCATCAGGGCCGCATCGTCGCGCCGCGCGCCATAAAACGGCACGCAGCCCTGCACCAGCGCCAAGGCGAGCGCCAGCACCAGCGCGTAGTGGCCGATCTCGGCAATCATGACGGCACCTCGTTGCCGATTGTGGCGCAATCCAATCGCGCCAGACGCAGGCGACGAGGTCGAGATGCATTCATCGTGCCTGCCCCGCCGCCGGCGTCAACTTGAGCGGCTCGCCGCCTTCCTTCCAGTGTCCCTGTTTCTTCAGGGCGTCGGCGACCTCCTTCGGCATGTAGGTCTCGTCGTGCTTGGCGAGCACGCTGTCGGCCTTGAAGGTGCCGCCCGTCTCGAGCGTGCCTTCGGTCACGACCCCCTGCCCCTCGCGGAACAGGTCGGGCAGCAGGCCCTGATAAGCCACCTTGATCGAATTGCGGCCGTCGGTGACTTCGAAATTGACCGCGAGATTCTCGCCGCGGGACACGCTGCCTTCCTTCACCAGTCCGCCGAGACGAATGCGCTCGCCGGGCTTGGTGCCCTTCTCGACCACGTCGGTCGGCGAGTTGAAAAACACGATCGAGCCGCGCATTGCGTTGAGCACGAGCGCAGCCGCGATCGCCAGCACGCCCAATGCCGAGCCGATCAGAATCATGCGCCGTTGCTTACGGGTCATCGCGTCTTCCCCGAGGGCTGATTGATCGAGCCGTCACCCTTTGAGACCGAGCCCTTTGGCGAGTTCATCCAGCCGCCGCACGTTGTCGGGCTGGCCGGCGAGCGCGCGGCGTGCCTCATCCGCGGCGCTGCGGGCGTTATCCCGATCGCCGAGCACCACATACGAGCGCACCAGCCGGAGCCAGCCTTCGACGTCCGAGCCATCCTTGCGCAGCCGCTCGGCGAGCCGCTCGACCATGCCGCGGACCATGACATTACGCTGCTCCGCGCTGAGATCGGATGCGGCTGCCACGTCCTCTTCGCTCGGACCGCGCGGCGGGACCGCGCCTTCGACTCGCGTGAGCGCCTGGCGCACGAAATCGGTCCAGGCCGCATCGGGCGGAGCTTCGGCCAGCATGGCGCGCCAAATCGCGGCGGCGCTGCTGCGCTCGCCGTCCTGCTCGGCCGCCAAGCCCAGAAAATAGCGCGCCTTCACGTCGCGCGGATCGAGCGCCACGGCGCGGTCGAATGCCGTCTTGGCCTCCGCCGTCACAACGCCGTTCGCGGCCGCCACCATGGCCTCGCCGAGATGGGTCATGCGTTCGGCGGTTTCGCCGTTGATCCGCAGCGCATTGCGCCGCGCCTTCACTGCATCGTCGACGCGCCCCAGCCGGAGGTAGACCGGCGCGATCACTTCCCAGCCGCGGCCGTCCTCCGGATTGCGCTCGAGAAATCCCTCGACCTGCGCGATCAGGTTTTCCAGTGTCTGGCTTTCCCGCGCCATGGCGACGCGCTGCGCCAGCGGCTGATCGGACAGCAACGGCGATCCCAGCGTCAGGTAAAAGCTGGCAGCTCCGATTGGCAACAGCACGATCGCCCCGAGCGCCACTGCGCGGCGGCGCCAGACCGCGGAGCCGACGGCCGGCCGGCTGGCAGTCTCCGACTGCGCATCAGCCGCCGCAAGCAATCGGCGCGAAATTTCAGCCTGCGCGGCCTGGGCTTCGCTCTCCGGGATGAGACCGCTCTCGCGGTCGCGCTCAAGTTCGCCAAGCTGATCCCGGTAGACCTCGATGTCGCTGCCGGAACGCGGTTTGCGGTAGCCCGCAAGCGGCCACACCACGGCAAAGATCGCCGCGGCCGTCATCAGCGCAAACACGAACCACAATGTCATGACACCGAATATATTCGGCCTGAGTTCGACATTCGCGTGGCAACGGTGCGTGGCCTAGCAGGCCTGCCATGCAGCCGCGCGACTATCGGGATTACCTTATGAGAGAGCGCCTTCGCAACGCAGAATGCCGAGGAAAACGGCCTCTCCACCGCGACATGGGGAAGCGGAGCGAGTAAATTTCACATATCTGAAGCGGCTGTGACAAAAGCGCCCAGAACCGGCGGTCGGCGCTCCGTACTTCCGACCGGGCAGTCCTGCCCGCCGTGCGCTTGCGGAAGCCCCCCGGAGACAGCATTGTCCGCGAGGTTATGGGCCATTCAACAAGGCCCGGGTGGGCCTATGCCGAGCCGGTGGCATCGATCATTGCTGGTTTCGTTTGCCCTTGTCCTCCTGGGAGGGGCCGGCGCCCTGCTGGCGCAGCCGGCCACGACCTGGCCGAACAAGGCCGTCCGGATTTCCGTTCCGGTGACGCCCGGCAGCGCGATCGATCTGGTCTGCCGGACCGTGTTCGAGCAGGTCTCGCAACAGACCGGCCAACCGTTCGTGATCGACAATCGCGGCGGCGGCGCCGGCCTTCTCGCCCCGATGGCGGTCGCCAATGCGGAGCCTGACGGCTACTCGCTGCTGTCCCACTCCCCGTCCTTCACGATTTTTCCGGCTACTCACAAGACCCTGCCCTACGACACCGAACGCGACTTCAACGGCGTGATCGCGCTGGTCAACACGCCGTTCCTGCTGGTGGTGTCGGCGGCCCGCTACAAGAAGTCTCGCCGACCTGGTAGCTGCCGCGCGCGCCAGGCCCGGCGCGCTCAATTACGCTTCGGTCGGTCATGGCGGCGCCGCCCATATCAACGCCGAGCGGTTCCGCCTCAGCGCCAAGATCGAGGCGCAGGAGATCCCGTTTCGCGGCGTCCAGGAAGCCTTGACCGAGTTGATCGCGGGCCGAGTCGACTTCTTCTTCACGCCGGCGCTGCCGGCGATGCCGCTCATCCGCGACGGCGGGCTGCGGGCGCTCGCGGTCAGCAGCACCAAGCGCATCTCCTCGCTCCCGGATTTGCCGACCCTGGCGCAGGCAGGCTACCCGGACGCCGATTTCCCGTTCTGGGTCGGCGTCTTTGTCCTGTCCAAGACCCCGAAGCCGATCCAGGAGAAGCTCTATCGGGAGACCGCCAGGGCCCTGCAGGTCAAGAACGTTCAGGACAAGCTCGTCGCACTCGGCGGCGATCCATTCGACATGACGCAGGCCGAGTTCGACGCGTTCTTTCGCGCCCAGATCAAACAGAACCGCGAACTGGTCGAGGCCGCCGGCATCAAGCCGAAGTGAAGGACTAGCAAACAAGGTGATGCCGGAATGCTCGACCGCGTGGAAGCCAAAGATGCCCTGACCGAGATCGCCGGCGTCCGGCTCGAATTGATCCGGCGCGGCCAGGGCCGGCCGCTCCTGTTCCTGCACCCGGCCATCGGCCTCAAGCCGGCGGATGCGGTGCTCGACGAACTGGCGAAGACTTTCTCGGTGCTCGCCCCCTCGCACCCGGGGTTCGGCAAGAGCGAACTGCCCCGTCACATCACTACTGTCGACGATCTCGCTTACTTCTATCTCGACCTGATGGACGCGCTCGACCTTCGCGACGTGATGCTCGCCGGCGTGTCGTTCGGCGGCTGGATCGCGGCGGAGATCGCGATCAAGTCGACCGAGCGCGTGTCGCGGCTGGTGCTGGCCGACGCGGTCGGCATCAAGGTCGGCGACCGCGAGCACCGCGACATCGTCGACATCTTCACCACCCGGCAGAGCGAAATCGACCAGCTCGCCTTTCACGATCCTACGGTCGGCGCGGTCGATCATGCGGCGATCTCGGACGAGGACGCCGCGACGCTGTTCCGCAACCGCGAGGCGGCCGCGTTGTTCGCGCTGGTCGCCCTACATGTACGACCCGAAGCTCGCCTGCGCGCCTGCACCGGATCCGGGTGCCGACGCTGTTTCTCTGGGGCGCAAGCGACCGCATCGCCCTGCCTGACTACGGCCGCGCCTATAGCCAGCTCATTCCCGGCTCGCGGTTCGAACTGATCGACGAGGCGGGCCACTACCCGCATCTCGAACGCCCCGAAATCTTTGCCCGCCGCATCGCCGAATTCGCCGGCCGGCCGCGCCTGAGGACGAACGCTTCGCACGAGGACGACCGATGAAAGTCTACGCCTTCACCGAGCAATCCTATCCCGACGCCTGGTTTCCAGACGCGGAACTCGCTGCGAGTGAGCCTCCCGAGCAAGCATTGCGATCCGGAGATCGCCGCGCGCCTCTACAACCGCTATCTCGACGAATGGATGCTCGCCGACGAGCTCGGCCTCAACATCATCGTCAACGAGCACCATGCCACCGCCACCTGCATGAGTTCGTCGGTGCATCTCATCCTCGCGATCCTGGCGCGGCAGACCAAGCGTGCACGGCTCCTCGGCCTCGGCACGCCGATCGCCAACCGCAACGATCCGCTGCGGGTCGCCGAGGAGATGTCGATCATCGACGTGATCTCGCGCGGCCGGCTGGAGATGGGCTTCATCAAGGGCGTGCCCTACGAGATCGTGCCGTCGAACGCTCAGCCGGTGCGGGTGATGGACCGCTTCTGGGAGGCGCACGACCTCATCCTCAAGGCGATGACCACGCACGACGGGCCGTTCTCCTGGGAGGGCGAGTACTTCCAGTATCGCAGCGTCAACGTCTGGCCGCGGCCCTATCAGCAGCCGCATCCGCCGGTGTGGAGCACGTCGTCGAGCCTCGGCAGCGCGCGCGAGCTCGGCAAACGCGGGCACGTGCTCGGCACGGTGATGACCGGCTGGCGCGCGAAGGCGGTGTTCGACGAATATCGCAAGGGCTGGCAGGAAGCGTGGCCGTGCGCAGGCCGACGCCGCTCGATCGCTTCGCCTATATGGGCTTCGTCGCCTGCGGCAACAGCGAGGCGGAAGGCTTGCGCCGCGCCGCACTGGTGAAGAGCTATCTCGAGACCAACACGCGTGTCGCCGAGCCGTACAAGAACCCGCCGGGCTTCATGGCCGCGGCCGATGCCGCCAAGCTGTTCCAGCGCGTCGGCTGGCGCGGCGCGTCGCACATGATGACCACGAAGGACGGCAAGCCGCTCGGCAACTGCGGCGAAGCGCGAGCGTCGCAGGACACGATCGCGGGCGGGCTGATGTTCGCCGGCACGCCCGATCAGGTGTTCGATCAGATCGTCGATTTCTACCGCGGCGTCGGCGGCTTCGGCCACTTCCTGATGATGACGCAGGCCGGGCACATGGACCACAAGGACACGGCCGAGAACATGACGCTGTTCGCCCGCGAGGTGCTGCCGCGGCTCGAAGACTTTCACGCCACCGCGCAGCTTGCGGCATAAGCGGCGCGGTTGCGTCCGCCTCGTCCGGCCGTACGAATCAAAAAGCGCCCCGGGCTGTTGCCCGGGGCGCTTTTGCTGAGAGATCTGTCTTGGAGGCGCAGCTACGGCGCCGCCGTTGAAAGTCCGTCCGGCCCGCTGACCGTCACGTCGAGATCCTTCACCAGGCCGTTGGCGAGCGAATAGACCCAGCCGTGGACGCTGAGCTCCTGGCCGCGCGCCCAGGCGTCCTGCACGAAGACGTCGGAGGCGACGTTGCTCACCTGGCGGATGACGTTGAGCTCGCACAGCCGGTCGAGCCGCGCGCGCTCGTCGGCGATCGCCTCGAGCTCGTCGCGGTGCTCGTGGTAGACCTCGCGGATCGGATGCAGCCAGTGGTCGACCAGGCCGCGCCGCTTGCCGTCGACCGCCGCGGCGACGCCGCCGCAGCCGTAGTGGCCGACCACCATGATGTGCTTCACCTTGATGCACGTCGACCGCGAACTGCAGCACCGAGAGGTAGTTGGCGTCCTGCGGCGGCGCGAGGTTGGCGACGTTGCGGTGGACGAACAGCTCGCCCGGATCGAGGTCGACGATCTCGTTGGCCGGCACGCGGCTGTCGGAGCAGCCGATCCACAGATATTCGGGCGCCTGCTGGCCCTCGAGCCGCTTGAAGAAGCCGGGGTCGGCGGCGATCTTGCGCTCGGCCCAGGCGCGGTTGTTGGCCTTCAGGTGATCGAGCACAGATTCATCCGCAAGCTCATGTCACCTCGTCCGCGCCACCGCATGACACGCCGATGTCGCTGCGTCGTCAGCCCACTGCGGTCCAGGTGCCGTCGGGATTGCGGCAGGCGGTGCCGCGCGCCACCTCCGGCCGGCCGTCGATGTAGATCGTGTGGGTGTACTGCCGGCACTGCAGTCCATTCGACTGATAGGCGGGACCGGGAACGACCGAGCCATAGCGGCCGGAGTCCGGGTTCTTCCACGGCACCGCCGTGCCGGAGCGTGCCGGTTTCGAGCGCCTGCATCTGCGCCACGTAGGCGCGCTGCTTGTCGTCGTCGTCCATGCCGGCGCCGATGCGGTTGCCGATCAGGCCGCCGATCGCCGCGCCCGCGAGCCCGGCAGCAACGCGTTCGCCGGTGCCGCCGCCGAACTGCGAGCCGATCAGCGCGCCGCCGAGCGCGCCCAGCAGCGTGCCGGTGTTTTCCTTCGGTCCCGTGTCCGGTTTCGGGCGTGGCCGCAGCACGCCGCCATCGACGCCGCGACGAGCGCGGCAACGCCAAGACGAACGATACGCATCTCTTGCCCCCGTGCCCAGGATCGCGAATCGTTGTCGCGTGAATTGCTAGCCGGCGATCTTCCCCGATCGGCGTCTGGCGCCAGGCCGGCGCATTCACTTAATGGCGTAGAATTGGGGCAAAACTCTGTTCCGCGGACCAGATTAATCGCGGGCCTTCACGCCCCCGGCAGCACCAGTTCGGCGCGCAGGCCGCCGATCGGCGCGGTGCCGAGCGTGAGCGCCGCCGCCATAGAGGCCGGCGAGTTCCATCACGATCGACAGCCCGAGCCCGGAGCCCGGCTTGGTCTCGTCGAGCCGGCGGCCGCGGCGCGCCACCTGCTCGCGCTGCTGCGGCGACAGGCCGGGCCCGTCGTCGTCGACCACGATGCGCACGACGCGGCGGTCGTCGGCCGCGTCCGGCCGCTCGGAGAACACCTCGATCGCAACGCGCGACTGCGCCCACTTGCAGGCATTGTCGACCAGGTTGCCGACCATCTCCTCGAGGTCCTGCTGCTCGCCGCGAAACCGCGCGCCCTCGGCCGCGTCGATCTCAATGGCGACGCCGCGGCCGCTGGTAGATCTTCTCCATCGTGCGGGCGAGCGCCGCCACCACCGGGCGCACGTCGGTGACGGTGCCGACCACGGCGACGCGGGCGGCGAGCCGCGCGCGTTCGAGATGGCGCGCGACCTGATCGCGCATGATCTCGGTCTGCTCGCGCACCTTGGCGGCGAACGGATCGTCGCCGTGCGCGGTCGCTTCGTTCATCATCACCGAGATCGGCGTCTTGAGCGCATGCGCGAGATTGCCGACATGGGTGCGCGCGCGCATGACGATCTCGCGGTTGGCGTCGATCAGCGCGTTGGTCTCGCGCGCGAGCGGCGCGATCTCGAGCGGAAAGTTGCCCTCCAGCCGTTCGGCCGCGCCGGAGCGGATCGCCGCGAGCGCCCTCGGAGATGCGCTTGAGCGGCGCCAGGCCGAAGCGCACCTGGAAGGTCGTGATCAGCAGCAGCACGACGCCCATGATGCCGAAGGTGACGAGCAGCGCGCCGTCGAAGCTGCTGCGTCTCCTCGTCGATCTCGCCGGCGTCGCCGCCGACGGCGACCAGGTAGCGCCCCTCCTCGCCGAGATCGATGGTGCGCTCGACCATCCGCAGCGGCTGACCCTCGGGTCCCTCCGCATAGCCGGCGCGCAGTTCGCCGGCGCTCGCTCGAAACGCCGGGATCGGCGAGATGCGGCAGCGTGTTGTCCCACAGCGAGCGCGACGAACGCACCTCGGGCTCGGCGGATCGAGCCGCGTCACCTGCCAGTACCAGCCCGACAGCGGCAGATCGAACAGCGGCTCGCCCAGCGACTGCGGAAAGTTCTCGGCGTTCAGTTCCGGCGTCGCGACATCGGACACGATGGCGCGCAGGTAGACGCCGAGCCGGCGGTCGAAGGCGCGCTCGACCGCCGAGCGGTAGATCGACGACAGGACGAAACCGACGATAACCAGGATCAGGACGGTCCACGCGGTGGCCGAGAAGAACAGCCGGAGCGCGAGCGAGTTAAGACGCATTGCCCGGCGGCGGTCAGGAGATAGCCCAAGCCGCGCACGGTCTGGATCACGTCGACGCCGAGCTTCTTGCGGATGCGGCCGACGAACACCTCGATGGTGTTGGAGTCGCGGTCGAAGTCCTGGTCGTAGAGATGCTCGACCAGCTCGGTGCGCGAGACCACGCGGCCGCTATGATGCATGAGATAGGCGAGCAGGCGATATTCGTGACTGGTGAGCTTGACCGGATTGCCGTCGACGCTGACGCGGCCGGTGCGGGTGTCGAGCCGCACGCTGCCGCAGGTGAACTCGCTCTTGGCGTGGCCGGCCGAGCGGCGCAGCAGCGCGCGAATGCGCGCCAGCACCTCCTCGAGATGGAACGGCTTGGCGACATAGTCGTCGGCGCCGGCGTCGAAGCCCTGGACCTTGTCGCTCCAGCGGTCGCGCGCGGTGAGGATCAGCACCGGCATGGCGCGGCCGGCCCGCCGCCAGGCTTCCAGCACCGAGATGCCGTCCATCTTCGGCAGGCCGATGTCGAGAATGACGGCGTCGTAAGGCTCGCTGTCGCCGAGATAGTGCCCCTCCTCGCCGTCGAACGCGCGGTCGACGACGTAGCCGGCGTCCGTCAGCGCGGTCGTGAGCTGCCGGTTGAGATCGGGATCGTCCTCGACGACGAGGAGACGCAAGGCAGAAGTCCTCCGCTCGCCGGACGCCGATCCCTCGGTGGAATCGCGCGGCCGGCGTCACTCTGCCATCAGATATGGTTGCGGGGAAGGATGCGCGAGGGCAGGAACATGACGCATGTGTCCCGCTACCCGCGCGGTATCCACGCCGACGTCCGCAGCACCACGGTTTTCGCACCGCCGCCGAAGCTCGCGAAGCTCATGACGCTGGCGGCGAGGCGCCGCAGCACGGCGAGACGGCTTTCCGGCGGGGTGCGGCCGGCGAGACCATCGCGGGCTTGCTGTTCCGCCAGCTCGGCGGCGAGCTCACGCAGGCGCTCCAGTTCGAGGAGCTCAAGTCCGGTCGGCTCGCGCACCAGGCGCTCGATCAGCGACGCCAGGAAAAACAGCAGCACGGCGACCATGCCCGCGAGCGCGATGATCGACTCGAGGCGATACAACGGGGGCGCCGCTGGCGTCTCGGCGTCGGTTCCGGCCGGTGCGGTCCGGATGCTACCGGTGTGCTCCGGCGCCAAGCGCTCGGATTCGAGGACGACGCGTTCGATTTCGTTGCGTGGAGGCAGCGGCACCGCGTAGTCCGGCTTGGACTTTGCCCGCACGGTCACGTTGGTCGCTATGCTGCCGGTATGTTCCGGCGGCAGCAGGACCTCGGCCGCTGCCGCCAGTGTCGTCGCCGGCGTGGCGGCGATGGGCAACGTCTTCGGCTTCGCCTTGGCGGCGGGCGCCGGCGGCTTGACCGCGAGCGCCGACGGATCGGCCGCCAGAAACCGCAGGTGGCCGCGGCCGTTGGCGTAGGCGGCCGACCAGAGATAGCCGGCGCCGCCGCCGAGGCGATAGACCGGCAGCCCCATCTCGCGCGACCGCTTCAGGTCGCCGATCTGATCGACCAGCAGATCCTGCGCCGAGGCACTATCCAGATCGATCGCCGCGAGCGCAGCGCCCTCCAGCAGCTGGAGCTGCAACTTGCCCCAGACCGCGATGACACCCGCCGGCACGTTCTCGCGTGCCGAAAGGCGAGTCTCTCGCGCGCGTTCGCCGAACCGGGTCGATAGCCGGGTGATCTCCGAGGAGGTTTCGTTCGGTCCAAAGAACGCCGGCTCGATCACGCGGTTCACATAGACCGCATCGCCGCCTTGATTGGACAGAATCGAAATCGTCGAACTGAATGCGCCGCGCCGGGTTCTTTCCTGCCGCGTCCGCTCGCACCAGGTGAAGCCGGACGACCGCCGGGCAGGCTCGCAACGATAGTCGCGCCCCGGACCGGCCTGTTCGCCGAGCACGATTCCATCGATGACATAGAGCGAATTGGCCTTCGCGGCGGGGATCGCAAACCCCGCCGATACTCCTGCCAAAAGACCCAAGAACGCTGGCAATACGCTACGCGCCATCGCGACCCCCACACATCCATAAGTTCGGCGGCGGGCGGACGTTGCAGGCGGACCGCACCGCAGCCGAAATCAACGCGGACGCGGAAATCTTGGCGGCCTATGTTTAATAAGCCCCTAACGGCGGAGGTGCGCCCTCACTTCCTGATCACCGCCTTGACGACCTGTCCGACCACGCCCGGTACCGGCTGGCCGGTGACGGCGGCCTGCTTCTCGCGCGAGCGCCCGCTGACATAGACGCCGAGCACGCCGAAGCGCGCCGCGAAATAGGCCATCAGCAGGCCCGAGAGCGTGGCGAAGCCGTTGATGCCGGGCGCGAAGCCGGTCCACAGCACATGCAGCACCGCGGCTGCGAACGCCGGACACTTTCCGGGAGTGGCTGGCCGCGCCTTCGCGCCGAACTGCTTCGGCCTCAGCTTTGTGTCCTCATTCGCTTGGCCTTGACCACACCGGTCAGCCGATGTGCAAACTCGGCGTTCGCTCGGGGCGCCTTGTCGGGGTTGCCCCGCTTCATCCGCGCCTCTTTCATTCGTCGCGACAGTGGCCACGCGTTCGGTTCGTGTCCACGAATTGACGACGTCGAACGTGGTCGCTGTTCCGCTGTAAGAACAGCGAGAATACAGCGGAATAAAATCTATGAGTGCATTTCTGTTGGACGACCCGCAAAAAGAAACATGTATCTCACTGGCAACTCCTCTTGGCTGATGGCAGCCCGGGCCTCTGTGATGCCGTAGAGTTTTCTCATTTGTTCGGTATCCGTTCCGTGGGGAATGCAAGGAGAGAGGGGGTGGCGGCGGGGCTCAGTGCGTAAATGAAAGGGCCTAGCGATGAGTACGAGTAAGTTTGTTCCGCTTCCTGTCCCCACGGGTAGTGGAAATTCTCTAGCAAGAACGCGCGGTCGTCCTTTTCGAAGGGGCCTCAGCGGCAACCCGAATGGCAGGCCCAAAGGCGCTCGCAACAAAGCCACCTTGGCAGCTCAGAGCCTTTTAGACGGCGAGGCCGAGAACATCTTGCGCAAGTGCGTCGAGCTAGCGAATGCCGGCAACATCCCTGCGTTAAAGCTTTGTCTGGAACGCATCCTGCCGCCAAGACGGGAACGGCACGTCCCACTTGAATTGCCGAAGATCGAGACAGCTGGTGACGCAGCCAAGGCCTCGTGGGCCGTGCTGGCAGCGTGTGCTGAAGGCAACTTGTCGATCCGCGAAGCCACTGACTTCATCGCCTTGATCGGCAAGCACATCGAGATCCTTGAACTAAGCGAGATCGAAGATCGACTTATTGCGTTGGAAAAAAAGGTGCAGCCGTGAAAAAGCGCAAGCGTCGGGTGCGGGCCCGCCTGGAGCAGCTCGAGCGATTGGTCTTTCCTGCCAAGGCCGAAGGTCGAGCCGGTCTCCGTCGCCGCCGCAAAGAGCTGAGTGCCAAATGCTTGTCAGGAACTCTTGCCAAGTTGGAAGAGGTAGAAAAAGCCGAGCTCGACGCGCTTTTTTCACAAGAGGATCAAGAGCTCAATCGACGTCACGATCTCACGCAGATGAAATTTGAAGCCGATCGGCGGTGGGGCACGCCGCTGACCGACGACGAACTTTGCGAGTTGGGCAGCCTCAACCGTCGCTATCGAGGTTTTGACGTGGTGATTTGGGCCGCCTTCGGAAGGGACGCGGATTGGCCTACATCCGAAGAAGCGGCAGCCATCAGTCGCGCCGAAGAAGTGAAGTACGAGGGCCGTCCGCCGCCCGAAGTTGAAGTCGTAGAACCACCTGAGCTCGATAGTGGTGACCGAATCGGTAACGGTATTGACTGGGTCGCTTTCGATCGTTTCCGGCCGATGCCGAGCGCCTCAGGGCAATAGCGCCGAAGCTCTAGCGCGGACTAAAAGGCTGGAAGTGAGCGTGACGTCGCGACAGCCGCCGTCGCAGAGTTCATCCGAGCCGGTTGCACAGCAACAGCAGGAGGTTCAGCCACCGAAGAAAGACGACGTTTAGAGCTGCGACCGCCTACCGCAGGGATTGATGGAACGAACTCCCGCGTCGGCTGTTTGGATGACGGCAGCCCGCTCCTGCCCGCTGCACCCTGTGTGGGGGACGGCTGCCAGATGTCGAAGGGTTGGTTGGTGCGCCCTGCCGAGCCCCCCGCTCGGCAGGGCTCTTTTTGTAAGGAACGCCGGGCGTCAAAATCGTATTCGGCGGTGGAGGAAACATGAAAAAGCGAAAGAGCATAAAGAGCATTAAGCGACCGAGTCGAAAGCGTCACGTCGTTGTCGTCAAGCAAAGACCGAGACCGTTTGACGATCGGAACACGCCGGGAGCGCGCGGATTATGACCGACGCCTTGAAGTGCTCCAGTTAACCGCGCCGCCTGCCAACCGCTGCCGCACCCTGGAAATCGCCCCGCCCCTACCGCCGGATCAGGCTGCGTTGTCGTCCCGCTCGGATTTACCGGAAGCGGCGTCACCGGAGCGCGGTCGCTCTGGTCCGGAGCGCGGTCGCTCTGGCCGCTGGTGGTCGGAGATCGCAGTCCCTGACGGGGACCGTGAGAAAATTGTGCCCAAGCGCGTTGCTGACTTTGATTGTCCAACCCAGCCACTCGCTTGCATCGTAGTAATCTTATCCGTTTCTGATCTTCCGCGCGTTTAACGAGGCCTAGCGTGTATGCGGCGCGAGAACGGCGGAGAGGCAGCGTGCGTCTACGATAGACCCGGACTCGATACCTCCCGAGGGTCCGGTTAGGCATCGATGATCATGACGATCCGACGATCATCGAGAACTTCGGTTCCTTAAGATGCCTCGCGTGCCGACGACATGGATGTCGCGGCGTCCCGAAGCATTGATTTCATTGAGTTGAATGACTTGAACGAGACCGCATCGCTAGCGTTCTGCGGAATAGCGCTTTTGGCATGAGCGATGAATACCCCCAGGGAACTGGGTCGTAGGTCGCGTTGAGCACGGCGCGTGAGCAGATCAAGTTGTGTCCGTGTGACTCCACCGACCGTAATAATGGCTACATAATTGATGGCGCGGCGCTGGTCGGCGGTGGTACTGATACCGGTCAAGCCGCCAGACGAGGAACACGTTGCCGTTTGGTCGCCGGCCATGCGCAGCGCCAAAACAAAAAATTCGCCAGCTGCCTGGTCGAAGGTGCCCCGTCCAGGGATCGCCACAACATCACTTCCGATCTTACGGACCTTGAATTGGATATCCGGGTTCTGATCCCGTCGGATTTCCACCATGTCGGTGAACAGCTCCACGAACTCCGAAGTTGTGGCCTTCAATTCTGTCAATTGCTCGCGGTGCAAGATGCCGCTGTTGCTATCTTTGGCAGCAATGGACAAAGCAGGGATCGCGACTTCCTCCAGGTAATCCTCCAGAGAGCGCTCGTCGATGAACTTGGCGCCCTCCTCGGCAGCTTGGGATGCGTCCCCCGCGAGCAACAGGTGGTACAGACGTTGTTCTGCGGTGAGAGCGGGATTGTTACCGAGCACAACCCGAAGGAATGACAAATGCGGGATGTGTTCTCCAAACACGACGAGACCCAGAGTGAGCGGCAATGCCAAGATGAGCCCTACCGGACCCCATAATGTCGTCCAAAAGGCTGCGGCAAGCAAGACTGCCAGGGGCGACAGACGAGTTTTTGTTCCGAATAGCAAAGGCTCGATGATCTGCCCGACACTGAATTCCGCGACGGCAATCGCCGCCGCCGTTGCGATCAGCTTCTCCCAACCAGGATCGACCGATGCCGCAATCAATAGTGGACCGGTCGCCGCGACAAGCCCTCCAATATACGGGATAAATCTCGATACAGCGGCAAGCGCGCCCCACAGTGCCGGGTTTGGCAATCCAATCAGCCATAGAACGATCCCTACGGCGATCCCGAATGACAGGTTGAGGCCGGCTTGGAGACGGAAGAAGTGGGCAAGATCAAGCGCTGCTTCGTTTAGCGCTTGTGTGGACCTGCCGATTTCGTTGGTCCCCATCAAGCGAACGATGCGATCCCGCAGATCGTGATACTGCAGCAAAATGAAAACGGTGAATAGAAACATGAACCCCGCGGTCGCCAGGGGCGCTAGTGACAATTGAACGTAAGCAAGTAGCGAGGCAAGAGGACGCGTCTCTTCCTTCTGCACTTCCACTTTCAACGGCGCGGTCTCGGTTGGCTGCGTCTTGAGCTCACCTTCTACGCGTTCAAGAACTTTTGACGCATTTCGCCATACGCCGACGCTTTGCAGGGTCTCTGCAGCGGTTCTCGCCTTTTCCCGCAAGTTAGTTTCATAGCGCGGAAGTTCGGCCGCCAGATTTGAGACTTCGCGCGCCAAGAAAATGCATGCCAAACCCAGCAACAGTGTCGTGACGACCACAACCGTCATGACAGCAACGGGTCGAGGCCATCGCCGATCGTCGAGCCATCGAACCAATGGCTGCAATATGAAGCTGAGAAAGCCGGCTAGCGCCAGGGGGATCAGAAAGTTGTCGGCAAAATGTAGCGCCGCGATCACCAACGCGATGATCGTTAGCCCGGCTGCACCGTTGACGAGACTGGAAGGTGACGAACCGGGCCACATGCGTTGAATCTTCAGACGCGACCGACAGTACGCCTTCCGGTCCAAAAGCCCCAGATCAGCAAGACGATGATCGCGCCCACTACGGCTCCGATCAGACCGGCGCCTTCACCAGGACGGTACCAGCCGAGGGCCTGACCGAGCCACGTGGCTACGAACGCGCCGACTATTCCTAGGATCGTCGTGAGAATGAAACCAGAAGGCTCATTTTCCCCCGGGGTGATCAGCTTTGCGATAACGCCCGCGGCGAAACCGATGATGATCGTCCAAAGAATGCCCATATCGAACTCCCGTCAGCGGTCGTGCCGATACCTCAAGAATGGGAAAGTTGTGTTTCTGCCGGAATACGGCCCTGGGGCGTGTACTTGTCCACGGCGTTGGGGAGCTCGCGGCACAGCCTTGCAACCAGCTCGTCGCGGGACAGGCCGGTCAGCTCCATCAAATTTTGCAGCACGTCGGGGCCCAGGGCCTGCTCTAGCTGGGCGCTAGTGCAGGGCTTGTTGGGGCCGGAACCAATCCAGGAGTTCGCGGTAGCGCCCTGACCGCTCTGCTTGAAGCGGTCCAGCAATTCCGCAAGCCCGCCACTTATTACTCCACCGGCACTTTGGCCTTTGAGACTGTTGCTCAGCTGTCCGAGAAGCCCACCTAGGCCCCCCTGCCCCGCCGTGCCAGGCTTGCCCATGCTGTTGAGAAACTCGCCGATCTTGTCGCGATTTTGGTAGCCCGCGATGGCGAGCAGTCCCAGCAAGGCGGTCATCGAGGGAAATCCGCGGCTCATAGTGGCCCTCCTTTTGTGAAGAGGAACAGCGCGCGCAGACAAAAGTTCCCGTTCTCAAGACCAAACCGTCCGGAGTCAGCCTCTGGAGGCACGCAGTCGGCGCGGTTGTGGCGAGGTCAACCGTCGTATTGTTTGTAAAGCGCCGCGCCCTACGTTGCCGGGAAGACGGCACCTCGGACGACGAAAACGACGCCTGGTTCGTCGGCTTCACCAACGAGGCCACCGTGGCCGTCTGGGTCGGCTACGACAACGCAGACGGCAAGCGCCGGACCTTGGGTGGCGGCTCGACCGGCGGCGGGCTGGCGTTTCCGATCTTCACCCCGGGCATCCAGGCGGTTTGGAGCAATGTCACGCCGCGGACCGCGCTGGCCCCACCCTCGCCGGAAGCCAAACGGATGCTGTTCGGTCGGCGTTGAAACCGGCGAGGCGAGTCCGGAAGGCACCGCAGCGTCAGCGAATGCTTCCGGGTCGGCGCCATGCCGATCTGCCCTTATGATGGCTTACCGTTGCGGCGGTACGGCCGAATCCCGCTGCGGTGCCGCTCCGTTCGGATTAACCGGAAGCGGCTTCATTGGAGCGCGTTCGCTCTGGCCGCTGGTTGTCGGAGCGGGATTGGTGACGGTGCGGTTGTCCGAGCTGGCGAACAGCCAGAATAAAAGTGCGACAGCGAGCACGGCGCCAAATGCGCCTAGTCCCCACATCGCAGGCGAGGACGCATGATCTCGCTGAAAGTCCCGCGGTGCGGTAGAGAACTCCGGGTCCTGGTAAGGACGCGGATTTCTTTCTGGGGCGTTGTGCATGTCAGACATTGTCGTCTCCAAAGTTATACTGCGCGGCAACTCCCTAAAGCAGCGAGCAGTTCCTGTCTGACAGCTGGGAGTTTGACCCCGAGCAACTCTAAACCCGAGAGGCTTGAGTTTCACCATGACACTTGGAACCTGACCCTCAAGTCGACGGCACAACATCTTGCCTGGATGCACGATTTGGAACTTCAAAGGCAGTGGAGGCCTTTATTGCGGGTCGGCCCAATTCGGAAACGAAGAGCGACTCGAACGAAGAGCGACTCGTAAGGGATCCCCGTGCAACCACCCTTGGACGAGAAAGTGGATCACCTGCACCAGGGTGATCGCCCTTCCGGAGGTGGCGATGCCGCGCTGCAAGTCGGCGAGTTCCGCACGGTTGCGACAGGGCGCGCATTCATCCATGCGCTCGCAGGCGATGTGGCTGTCGTTCTACGCGCAGCCGCTTGGTGGCTGACCAGATCACAGCGATACGTATCCGAATTGTCATCTTCTACCTGGCATTATTTGTCTCGATGGTTCGCTGCGTCGTGGGTACGAGTTAGATGGGTGTCGCTCTTGGCGACCAAAAGCGGTCAGGTCAAGCCACCGAGACTATTCGGCTTGCGCCCCTTCATAATTGGCGTTGGAGTAATTGCCGTCGGAGGCACCGTCATCTTCTTTGGGGTTATGGTGTGGGCGTTGCACGATCTGCCAAACCGCCCCACAAACCATGCGAGCAGACCGGCGCTGCTTGTCGAGGGTTCAGACGGCCAACCGCTGGGACGGATCGGGCCGCTCAAAATGACCGACGTGGCGCGTCGAGAATTTTCCGAGCATCTCATCCAAGCGGTGCTGGCGATCGAGGATCGCCGCTTCTACAAACACTTCGGAATTGACCTGGTCGGAATTGCGCGAGCAGCGTACCGAAACACTATCGCTGGCGAGATCGTCGAAGGCGGCAGTACCATCAGCCAGCAATTAGTGCGAACGCTCTATCTCGACAGAAAGCGGACTTTCACGCGCAAGCTCCGCGAGGCCGCCGCGTCGATCCAATTGGAGCGGCAGCACAGCAAGGATGAGATCCTCGCGCGCTACCTCAACAGTGTCTATATGGGATCAGACGCTCAGGGCGTTCCCGCAGCCGCACGTCTGTATTTCCACAAGAAGGTCTCGGAACTGACGCTGCCGGAAGCGGCAATGCTCGCCGGCATCATCAGAGCGCCCTCATTGCTTAATCCGTTGCGGGATATTCAGGCCGCGCAGGCGCGCGCCGGAGTTGTTCTCGACGCCATGGTCACTAATGGCGCGCTCGATGCGTCAGTCGCTGCGACGGCCAAGAAGCAACCTGCGACGGTAAAGACGTCGCATGAATACCTGCCTGCGAACTCGTGGTTTGCGGATTGGGTGGCGCAGGAAGGGGGGCATCTCACCAGCTCTTCCAGCCAAAGCATCCGCATGCGCACAACATTGGATCCGTCATTGCAAGGGCTGGCTGAAAAGGCAATCAACGATGTGCTCGCAAGCCAGGGTCGGCGTGTCCGGGCCTCCCAGGCAGCACTGGTTGCGATGCGTCCGGATGGCGCTGTCGTCGCCATGGTAGGTGGCCGCGATTACCGCGAAAGCCAATTCAATCGAGCGGTTCAGGCGAATCGGCATCCTGGTTCGGCGTTCAAGCTGTTCGTCTACTTCGCGGCACTGCGAAAGGGCTATTCGCTCAACGATGTCATTGACGCAGGACCGGTGCACCTCAAGGACTGGAACGGTTGGGAGCCCGAGAATTTCGGCGGCCGCCAATACGGACGCGTCACGCTGGCGGAAGCCTTCGCCGCCTCGATCAACACGGCGGCAGTCCGGCTTGCGATGGACGTCGGACTTGAGGAGGTGATTGCGGCTGCGCGCGATCTCGGCATCGACGCGAAGCTTACCGCCGTTCCCAGTATGGCTCTGGGGGCGGTTGAACTGAGCCTCTTGGATATCACCGCCGCTTTCGCGTCCGTTCGCGCCGGCCGCACGCGGGTCGAGCCCTGGGGTATCGCAGCCTTTGGTAGCGACCACGAGGCACGAATGCGCGCCATCGGGCCACCCATGTCCGGTTCGGGTCAGCCGCTGCGACAGTATCAGCAACCATTGGTAGAGCTGCTTCGGCTGGTCGTGCAGCGGGGAACGGGCCGCGCAGCGGCGCTTGATGGGTTTTCAGCTGGAAAAACCGGAACCAGTCAGAATCATCGTGACGCCTGGTTCATTGGCTTCAATGACTCTCTCGTGGTTGGTGTGTGGGTCGGCAATGACGATAATTCCCCCATGGAGAAAGTCGTCGGTGGCACCTTGCCTGCGATGATTTGGAAACGCTTCATGACAGAAGCGACTTTGCTTGGCCAACGCCCGCGCGTCGCCGCGCTGCCGGACCAACGCGCTGCAAACTCATTCGCTGCCGCGCCTGATGGGCCACTAGCACAACGGCCCCTTCCCCGGACGGAAACCAACGGCTGGGCGCAGCCCCAGTGCAACGTCGATGCGTGCGCGCGAAAGTACAATTCGTTTAGCGCGTCTGACTGCTCTTACCAGCCCTACGACCGCGGCCCGCGACGTGTCTGCGAGATCGGAAAAGCACTAGATCAGGCAGAAGACGAGTCCGCTCGCGGGCGACCGCGAGAAAGGTTGAATGAGGATGAGCTGGAAACCGTGGGCAACGGGCGAGTGCGGCGCGAGCGGTCGCACTTCAACGAACGAAAGGGGCGTTTCGGATATCGACGGTTCGATTTCCCGTTCTGGCGATAGACGATGCCTGCCTAGGTTTGGTGCCCTATCCCCGCAACGCGGCACAGGCGCCTTCAGCCAAACGCCAGCTTCTCACCACGCCGCCGATGCGAGGATGGTAGGACCACGTGATTGTTCGCGGAAGAAGAGGCTGCCATCAGTCGCGCCGAAGAAGTGAAGTTCGAGGACCGTCCACCGCCCGAAGTTGAAATCGCTGAACCACCTGAGGGTGATGATGGTGACAAATAATTGACAATATCGGTTGGGCCGCTATCGGCGAGACTGCAGAAATTGCGAAGGAAACCCGAGAATGGGAAAAGTGACACCGAGCCGTACCTTCGTCTCGGTCGGCCTTTGCGGTTAATCGCCAAGGTCGCATTCTTGGACCGGCACGGTCAGCAAGTTAACACCAAGCACGTTGCTGACCTTAATCGTCCAACCTTGCCATTCACTGGTGCAGTCAATTGATAAATCAACAGCCATGAGCTCGGCCATTTCAGCAGCGCTCTCCAGGGTCGCGAACTCGCAGCCTCGGTAGTCAAACTCTGTGCGCGTTTCGCTCACGCGGTCGAAGAAATATCGTTTCATCGGTAGGCCCCTCGACTACATCTCCTCAGCCTAGAAACGTGGATGTTGAAGCCCGACTAACTGGGCAGCTGCAAATTTCTGCAACTTCCTGGTTCTCAGCCCCCGTCCGCAACTTATGGCATCCCTGCTCTCGCGCAGGTGCAAGTCACGGCACACGTCTTCCCTGTTAATTTTGGACCCCTGCTCGTCTGGGCCGGGGTCGTGTTTTCTACTCAGCAGTTCCGAGAAAGTTAGGCATAGTTTTATTCAACATTAGACAACGCAGCGCGTACGGGTCAGACCGGCTGGGTGGTCCTCATGTCGCCCCACGCGGGGGATCATAAGGGCTCCGGGCTTTTCTCAAGTCCGGGGCCTTTGTTTTGCGGGAGGCGGCCTCCTTTAGCCTCGTGTGCGCAGGTTGCGTCCCATCGCAGCGAGGTTGGCGCCGGTTTTGATCATGTTGGAAGCGAAAAAACGGAACCGGCGACACTGGAATCTTCGTCCATACGACGAATCATCGCAAAACTTGAAAGAAGATTTTTGCCCATTTTTAATGGGATGGATGTGGTTCTGACGCGGATTACTGAAAAATGAAGCTCCTGCCGATAAGGTACCCACGAAAGGCGTGAGCTGGACCTCATGTTCCGCATACTTACCTGCCTTACGGACCAACATGACTGGCGATTGGTTGTCCTCGCGGGTGTCGTTTGTTTTGCTGCGGCCCTCGTCGCCATCAACATTTTTCATCGCGCCGTCGCGTCCCAACGGCGGACGCGTCTAATTTGGATTGTGATCGCCGGTGGCGCGATCGGCTACGGTATTTGGTCGACGCATTTCATCGCCATGCTCGCTTACGACCCCGGTATCCCCACCGGATACGGGGGCGACCCTGACTGCGCTGTCGCTGGTCGCCGCGATGATCCTGACTTCAATTGGCCTGGGCCTTGCCGCGAACGATGCTTCTCGATGGAGACCGGCGATTGGCGGAGGGATCATTGGTGCAGGCATTGCCAGCATGCATTACCTCGGCATGTGGGCGCTCGAAGTGCCTGGCCGCGCGACCTGGTCCATGGACCTTGTCGCCCTTTCGGTCGTTCTAGGCGTGCTCTTTGGAATTGCCGCGTTGAATTCGGCGGTGCATCTGAAAGGCACACTCGGAACGGCTACCGCCGCAGGTTTGCTGACGCTTGCAATTATATCTCACCATTTCACCGCGATGGGAGCTGTTACGGTTCTCCCCGATCCAACCCTCACATCCGACACGCTGTCTCTATCTCCTAACGTTCTTGCGTTTGCGATCGCCGGAGTTGCGCTTTCCATGCTGGGTATGAGCCTTGTGGGAGTGTTAGCGGACGGACGACTTGCAAACCGAACTGACAAATTCAACGAGATCATTGATGAGCTGGCCCGAGCTCAGAGCCAGGTTGAAACCTCAAAAGCCATGCTCAGCACTGCGATCAATAATATGTCTCAGGGCCTGCTGCTATTCGATTCTTCAGAGCGCATCGTCGTATGTAATCAACGATACATCGAAATGTACGGGCTATGCCCGGATGTCGTAAGACCCGGTTGCGGCTTCCGCGATCTCATTCGCCATCGGCAACAAACTGGAAGTTTTGTTGGGGATGTCGACGAATATCGCGCCTCACTCGTGCGCGACCTGGCTCAAGGTAAGAGAACCGAACTTTTATTCGATACGGCTGATGGACGATCCATACGCATCGTAAATCAACCGCTGCCCGATGGTGGGTGGGTCGCCACGCATGATGACGTGACCGAGCAACGGCGGTCGGAAGCCAGGATTGCCTATCTCGCCCACCACGACATGGTGACCGGCCTCGCCAACCGTGCGGCGGTGACGCAGAAGATCGAGGATGCAGCTGCGCGCTTTCGCCGCTGGGCGGAACCCTTCTCGGTCATGTTGCTCGATCTCGATCGGTTCAAGCATGTCAACGATACGCTCGGGCACCCTGCTGGCGATGCGCTGCTGCGAGAGGTAGCAATGCGCCTCAAAGCATGTCTGCCGGAAACCGACACCTTGGGACGCCTCGGCGGCGACGAGTTTGCTATTATCCAATCTGGAGAGCTTAACCAACGAACAACGGCAGGCGCGCTTGCGGATCGGATTATCGATGTCATTGCAAAGCCATTCGACATTGACGGCTCCGAGATCAACATCGGAACAAGCATAGGCATTGCGTTAGCTCCTGAGCATGCATGCGATCCGGACGAACTTCTCAAGATGGCGGATCTCGCGCTCTATCGAGCAAAGTCGGCGGGCCGAAACAACTACCAGTTTTTTGACATCGGAATGAACGAAGCAGCTGGCGCGCGACGCGAACTTGAACATCAGTTGCGATATGCGGTTCAGAACGGCGAACTAAGATTATTTTACCAACCGATAATTGATGCCCGCTCCTGTCGAATTCTGGCTCTCGAAGCCCTGATTCGTCGGGACCACCCCGTCAAAGGGATTATTCCCCCCGATCAATTCATCCCCCTCGCGGAGGAGTTGGGCTTGATCATGCAAATTGGCGCGTGGGTACTGTACACTGCGTGCGCTGAAGCTGTGCAATGGCCCGCCCATGTCAAGCTAACGGTCAATCTCTCACCGGTTCAACTGCGCAAGAATAGTCTGAGCCAGGTTGTAACAGAGGCTCTTAGGCAATCCGGGCTGCCGCCGCGCCGGTTGGAATTTGAAATCACCGAAACCGCCCTGATCGAACTTGAAGCAGAGTGCCTCCCGATCCTTCAGCAGTTCAAGCGTATTGGAATTGCCATCGCACTGGATGATTTTGGGACTGGTTATTCATCGCTCAGCCATTTGGCGATGTTCCCCTTCGACAAGATAAAGATCGACAAATCCTTTACGCAGAACATTACGAAGCGCGCCGATTGCGCAGCGATCATTTCGGCGACACTGACACTTGCGAAAAGTCTCGGGATCGAAACAACCGCGGAGGGTGTTGAAACGGAGGATCAATTTCGCTTTCTGCGTCTGGCGGGCGTAACGTCGGTGCAAGGCTACCTGTTCAAACACCCGACGCCAATTGCTGAAATCGATTTCGCGCATGTCCACGCCAGCGCTTATTTGGCCGCTTAGCTGGCGCGCGTGATCCACGGTCCCGGCTGGGCAGGCCGAAGCGCAACCGGCCCCTGCCGAGACGCAATGAATTAATGGCCACCTAACGCCCTTAAGCATCGGAGCGGCACTTCCTGCCCAGCTTGCTCTTGACGCTCTATAGCAGCGCCTTAAGGCATCAGAGTAGAGTTAGGCCCCCGGCGCGCGCCCGAAGTGAAATTCAACTGCCCCGACCGCAACCCCTAAGGCTAACCCAATCCAATTTTCGGAGAGTCCAAAGACCAGGACAGCCGCGCATAACAGGTCTGGGCTTTCGTGAGCGAACGACCGAGGTGATTTCTACAGTTCCCCCGAGTGCTGACGTTCTTTGACGGGATTGGCGTCTGACGCCAGGGGGCAGAAGAAGACGCACGCATATTCACTCGATCACCTCGCGGGGCAGGGACCAGCATCGGAGGCTCGGGGAGCTGGCCCGGGCCAGCCACTTGTTCCAGAACCCCAGCAGTCCTGCATTGGCCAATGCAATTGAACTTCTTAGTACTCGGACGCGACACACTGGGTAAAGGATAGAATATGAAGGAGTTTGACCGGCTACGAGATTACGCCGCAAGCTGCCTTGCCGCGGCGCGCCGTATGTCGCTGCTGGTGGACGCCGAGCGCCTTCGAGACATGGCAGCCGAAGCCCTTGAGCAGGCGGAACTGCTGGAAAAGAGTGTGAAAGCACCACAGCCGCAGAGTTCATCCCAGCCTATTGCGCAACAACAGCAACAGAGCCAGCCGAAAAAGACCGAAAGCGATTAGCCGGACGGCGCGCCCCGTCTTTAGGGCCGATTTCCCACTAGAGCAGGCACAATGCCGGCTCCGAGTGTGAATTGCGGAACCACGTCCCGCAGGCCGTTCATCCGGGCTCAGCGGGGGTGCATAACCGAACACGGCGTTGTGCATCAGCACGGTGGTTTCGGCCATGTCCGGTCTGAGCAAGTTAAGCGTCAGAGGAGTGAGTGGCTAATAAGCCACGGTTACTGGCAAAAGCGACGGGATAACAAGCGCGGGCGTTGAAGCTGCATGGCTTATCGCTACGATCATGCCGACGCGGATTGGGGGACCTGATGGTCGCGAGTGATTTTTCGCGAGCCTTCGTATTGTCGGTGATCTTGTCGGCGACCCCCATGATGGGGCAAGCGCTGGCACAGACCAATATTGGCTCCGCCGCTACCGTCGAAAACAGCGTATCTGGAATATTATCAGGACGGACCCGGGCCGTATCTGCGGGCGATCAGGTATTTTCGAACGAGAACATCCGCACGGCGAATGCGAGTGCCGCGCAACTCCGGTTCCTTGACCAAAGCAGTCTCGCCATCGGGCCCTTGGCCGCCGTGGTGCTCGATCGATTCGTCTACAATCCGGACCAGACCGCGCGCGAAGCTGCGTTGAGAGTCACGACTGGTGCAGCACGCTGGATTGGCGGTACTTCCCAACCGCAAGCCTATCGCATCAGAACGCCGCAAGCGATTATCGGCGTTCGCGGCACCACCTTCGATCTGCTGGTCGAAGCGCGTCGGACGGTGGTGACGCTGCGAGAAGGCGTGATTGTGGTGTGCGTGGCCAACGCGCCGCGGCGATGCCGGACGCTGAGTACACCGGGGCAGACGGTTGTCGTCACAAGCTCCGACGTGCAGGAAACGGTTCCGGGCGGTCCGTCCCAGACGCAGTTCGCAGCGGATTGCCTGCGTCCGGTTGATCGCTCGGCTTGCACCATTGTCGCGCAAGTTCCGGAGATCACCCCACCGGCTCCCACGCCGGTGCGACGCATCGCTACGAGCCCCGCACGGCGGATAGTCACTGCGGCGGCGCACCCGGCAATCACCTGGACCGGGTTCTACGCAGGCATGCACTTCGGTGGTGCGGGAAACAACAGTTCGGTGGATATCGGGGGCTCACAGGCCGTACTCGACTCGATTGCGCTGGGCAATGTTCCCTCGGCGCTGTCCAGTTCCCGGGCGGCGTTCATCGGCGGCGGTCACTTCGGCCAGTTATGGCAGGCAAACGGCTGGGTCTTCGGGTGGGAGGGCGACTTGAGCGCTTTGAGCGGCACCGCAAGGGAAACCGTCGAACGCTCGCCCATCGGCATCCTGGTGACCACGTCGGCTGCACAGACCATCGAAGCTTTCAGCACACTTCGCCTCCGCACCGGCGCGGCAATCGGCGACACGCTGGTGTATGGAACGGTCGGTTTGGCTACCGGCCGTGTCAAAACCGAAGGATTGATAGCGGGGGCTTGTGCAGTCTGCACTATCTATGTCGGGCAGCAATCGACCTGGCAGGTGGGTTACGCAGCGGGCGGTGGCTTCGAACGCGCCTTCAGCGCCGGCCAATCGATTAGGTTCGAGTACCTCTACTTCGACCTGGGCGATCAAGAACTGCTGCTGCGTGAAACCACGGGTCTCGGCCCGGGCGAATTTGCGACGATGCGGTTTCATGCTTCGGGAAGCATTGTACGGGCCGCCTATAGTTTGCGATTCTAAGCGGTAAAACCGAGCTTGGTTCGCAACGTGCGGTCATCGGACGGCCGATTCCTCCAGCTCTCGGCAATGCCGTTCATAGTAATCGTAAAGTCCCCATACCCAGGGAGGAGCAATCGCGCGGGCTCGCTTCGCGTACGTGACCGCGGTCGAAAACTCCTCGCAGCGATAGGCGACAAGCAGTCGTTCATGCAACTCGCTCAGTCTGCTGAACTCTGCGCTGCCTGGATCGATCTGAGGGCCCGCCAGAGTGAAAACTCTGGATATCGCGGATTTTCCCTTCACTCGAACGGTATCGACCTCGAGCCATGCCTTTCCCGGAATTAATTTGCGCGTCGTTTCGCAAGCCAAAATTTTAGTCTGATAGACTTTGTTCGCTCCCTCCAAACGAGACGCCAGATTCACACTGTCGCCAAGGGCGGAATAATCGAACCGTTGAACCGACCCAAAATTTCCAACGACACATTCACCGGTCGCTAAGCCGATTCGGAATTGGACTTCTTGGTATTTTTC
>CAWJKL010000025.1:0-22722 GCA_963843475.1 uncultured Alphaproteobacteria bacterium
CTCGTCGCCGCTTCCGGCGACGACGCCTAAGGCCATCGGACGCGCCACGCCGCTCGCGGCCGAACCGGCGTCGCCGCTCGGCGTTCCGGCGCGGCCCGGGTTGTCGCCGTTCGAGTCCTTCCGCTCCGGCACGCAGGCGCTGCGCGAGGGCAAGGTCGACAAGGCCGTGTCCGAACTGGAGCGCGCTGCGCGTCAGGGCGTAGCGGGCGCGATCTGGAAACTCGGCCGGATGTATGCGGACGGCGATGGCGTGATCAAAGACGAAGCCCGCGCCTTCGAGTATTTCCGCCAGCTCACCAACCACCCGCAGGCCGACGACAGCGTTGGGACCCCACAGGCGCGCTTTGTCGCGAATGCCTTCGTGTCGCTCGGACTGTATTATCTCGATGGTATTCCAAACATCATGGCGCCCGACCCGGCGGTGGCGCACCAGATGTTCCGGTATGCCGCGTCTTATTTCGCCGACTCGGCCGCGCAGTACAATCTGGGCCGCCTCTACCTCAACGGCAAAGGTACGCCGCCAGACGCCATCCAGGCCGCGCGCTGGCTGCGGCTCGCCGCCAACAAGGGCGAGCATCGTGCGCAGGCCCTGCTCGGCACCATGTTGTTCAAGGGGCAGGGCGTCTCACGGCAGGCGGGACTTGGTCTGTTCTGGCTGATCGTCGCCAAAGACAGCGCCGGTGCGGACGAGGGCTGGATTACCGACACGTACGGAACCGCGTTCGCCAATGCCACCGACGAGGAACGCGCGCTCGCCTATAAGTACTTGGAAAATTGGGTTAAACGGCGTGCTTCCCCGGCCGAAGGAGCGCGCGAATAGCGCTGTGGCGGCTTTAACACACCGTTCGGACATTCGCCCGGCGGCCGCCCTCCGGTCATAGAATGGTTTGATCCCCCTCCGTATATTTCGCCGCAAGCGCGCAATGACGCCCAGGCGAGGTATTGGATGAGGAAAATGCTGTGCGGAAGCATGGCTGCGCTGGCCTTCTTGGCCACGCCGACCGTTGCTGCTGACCTCAGCGTTGCGCCCATCTACAAGGCGCCGCCCGCCCCGCCCGCGAGCTGGACCGGAACCTATCTTGGTCTCTCCGGCGGCGGCGTTTGGGGCAATGCCAAGATCTATAGCGGCGTGACCGGTCTCGACGAGACGCCCTCATTCGACTTGAGGGGCGGGCTCGTCGGCATCACGGCGGGGACGCAGTTTCAAAGCGGCAACTGGGTGCTGGGTTTCGAGGGCGACGCCTCGATCACCAGCAAGAGCGGCAGCGCCTTCCAGGTGCCGCCGGCAGTCGGGTTCAACCACGAAGTCAAGGAACGCTGGCTGACCACCTACCGTGGCCGCATCGGCGTGGCGAACGACAACTGGCTGTTCTACGCAACGGCCGGCGGGGCGCTCGCGAGCCTGCAACACAGCATCACCGCGCCCGCCGGGGTGCAGATTTCCGACACAAATTGGCACTGGGGCTGGACCGCCGGCGCGGGCGTCGAGGTCAGGATCAACAACGACTGGTCGGCGAAGGTCGAGTATCTGTACGTCAACCTGCAGGACAAGTCGTACTTCAACCCGTCGCCAAATCCGGCCGTTCAGAACGACCAGCGGGTCCGGTTGGACGACCACGCGGTGCGGGTTGGAGTGAACTACAAGCTGCCTTGGACGCTGCTCGACGGCTTCTTCAAGAAATAATCCACCGACCTAAAGTTCGAAATCCGCCCAGACCGGCACGTGATCCGACGGCTTTTCCCAGGCGCGGACGTGCTTGTCGATACCGACCGCGACGAAGCGGTCGGCGGCCTGTGGCGACATCAGCAGATGATCGATCCTGATGCCGTTGTTCTTCTGCCAGGCCCCGGCCTGATAGTCCCAGAAGGTGAAAAGCCCGCCGGCGTCGGTTGAGGTCCGCACCGCGTCGCTCAGTCCCAGATTGCAGAGCGCGCCGAACTTCGCCCGGGTTCTCGGCAGGAACAGCGCATCTCCCCGCCAGATCTCCGGGTTGCGAGCGTCCGCTTCGCCCGGGATCACGTTGAAATCACCGGCCAGGATCAGCGGCTCCTCCAGTTCGAGGCGTTCGCTCACGTAGTGAATGAGCCGATCCATCCATTTGATTTTGTACGTGTATTTCTCGGTCTCCGGCGGGTTGCCATTCGGCAGGTAGACGGAGGCAATACGCACTGCCCGGTCACCGGCCGTCACCACCGCCTCGATGAAGCGGGCATGGTCATCCTCCATGTCCCCCGGCAGACGCGGGGTCACCTCGTCGAACCGGAGCTTCGAAAGCACCGCGACGCCGTTGAATGTCTTCTGCCCATGGACTGCGACATTGTAGCCGAGGGCCTCCAGCGGCTCTCGCGGAAAAGCGTCGTCGACACATTTTGTTTCTTGCAGGCAGACGATGTCCGGCTGCCGCTCGGACAGCCAGGCCGTCAGGTTGTCGATCCGCTGCTTGATTGAGTTGACGTTCCAGGTCGCAATGCGCATTTGCGGAGTAGGCCGAAGTTGCGTGAGGAACGGGCCCCAAGGCCCGCATAAAACTGGCATAAACGCCGATCGCGCGAGTTTATCATCGCGCCACGCGACTGGTGCGTAGCCGGCACGCTTATGGTAGACGTTGCGTTCAGCAAACCAAAGGAAATCGTCGGCGGCCAAAAGGATAAGAGAGGAGCCCGGGCGCTGCCGCGAGCCTGCAACGCCCGGCAAACGAATGAAAAAACGGACTTGGGTGTTGGGCGTAGCCGTGCTGTTGGCGGCCGCGGGGGCCTTTGCGGCAACGCGAAGCGGCCTTTGGTCTCCAGGCGGCGCCGTTGCTCAGTCACCACGTCCGGCTGCGGCGCGCGCCATACCCGTCGAGGTGGCGGTCTCGCAAAAAACCCAGGTTCCGGTGCGCATCGATGCGCTGGGTACGGTCACTCCGATTGCCAGCGTCGCGGTCAAGACGCGGGTCGACAGTGAAATCGTCGGCGTCCATTTCCGTGACGGCGCAATTGTGCGGCAAGGCGATCTGCTCTTCACGCTCGACAGCCGCGCCCTTGAGGCACAGATCAAGCAGGTGACCGGCGTGCTCGAGGGCGCCAAGGCGCAGCTCGAACAGGCCGAGCGCGACGTTGCGCGCTACACCGAACTGTTCGCCAAGAACGCCACCACGCAGGTGACGCTCAACAACGCGCGGACGCAGGTGACGTTGTGGCGAGCGTCGGTCGACTCCAACACTGGGCAGCTCGAAAACCTTCGCATCCAGCTCGGCTACTGCACGATCCGCGCGCCGATCTCGGGACGCGCGAGCTCGGCCTCGGTGAAAGTCGGCAATCTCGTGCGCCAGGCCGACGCCGCGCCACTCGCCACCATCAATCAGATCGCGCCGATCTACGTGACGTTTTCGATGGCGCAGCGTTCGCTGCCCGAAGTTCGCGAGGCCTTGCGTCAGGAAACCACATCGGTGGAAGCAATAGTTGCGGGCGAAAACCGGCGCGCGAACGGACAGGTTTCGGTAATCGAGAATACCGTCGATCCGAGCACCGGCATGGTGATCGTTCGTGCCGCGATGCCGAACACGGACGAAGTGCTTTGGCCCGGTACGCTGGTCACCGTGCAACTGACGCTGCGCGAGGAGGAGGCCGTGGTGGTTCCTTCGATTGCCGTGCAGGTCAGCCAGGCCGGTACCTTCGTGTTCGTCGTCAAGGATGGTGCGGTGCAGGTGCGGCCGGTCAAGGTGGCGCGGCTGGTCGACACCAGGTCGGTGATCGGCTCAGGACTCGAGGGTGGCGAGACGGTCGTGACCGACGGTCACTTGCAGCTTTCGAACGGGACGAAGGTCGCCGTTCGCGAACGGAAAGCAGGGTCCTGAGCGATGGGTCTCTCCGAAGTATGTATCCGTCGTCCGGTGCTGACGACGCTCGTCACCGCCGCCATCCTGGTCTTCGGAATTTTTGGCTATCGGCTTCTGGCCGTCGCCGCGCTCCCTGCCGTCGATTTTCCGACCATCAACATCACTGCGACGCTGCCCGGTGCGAGCGCCGAAACCATGGCGGCCTCGGTCGCCTCGCCGATCGAGCGACAGCTGTCGACTATTTCAGGCATCAGCTCGCTGACGTCGTCGTCCGCGCTCGGCACCACCTCGATCACTATCCAGTTCGATCTCAATCGCGACATCGACGGCGCCGCGCTCGACGTGCAGACCGCGCTCGCCATCGCGGCCCGCCGCTTGCCAGTCGAGATGACGACGCCGCCGTTCTTCCGCAAGGTAAACCCGGGTGACTACCCGGTCGTCTATTTCAGTCTGAATTCCGATACGCTGCCGCTGTCGCTGGTCAACGACTACGCCGAGCTCGTCCTGGCTCAGCAGATCTCACAGCTCCCCGGCATCGCCCAGGTTCTGGTCTTCGGTGCGCAGCGGTTCGCGGTCCGCGTGCAGGTCGATCCGGTCGCGGCCGCGATGCGCAATATCTCGCTCGACGATGTCCGCAACGTCGTGGCCAAAGCCAATTCCAACGCGCCGGTAGGGACGCTCGTTGGTCCTCGCCAGAACATTACCCTGACGGCGTCGGCCGCCATGACGAAGGCGGAAGAATATAGCAAGGTCGTGGTGGCCTACCGCAACGGCGTGCCGGTTAAGCTCGACGAGATCGCCCGCGTCATCAACAGCGTGGAGAACAACAAGGTCGCGAGCTGGTTCAACGACCGGCGCTCGATCGTGCTGGCAGTTCAGCGCCAGCCGAGTGCCAACACGGTGGCCGTGGTGGATTCGGTTAAGTCCCAGTTGCCGGCGTTCCGCGCGCAGATACCGGCGTCGATCAACATCGACGTGCTCAACGACCGATCGGTCTCGGTTCGCGACTCGGTCTACGATGTGCAGGAGACGCTGCTCATTGCCGTCGTGCTTGTGATCATGGTGATCTTCCTGTTCCTGCGGAAGATGTCGGCGACATTCATTCCGGCGCTTGCCGTGCCGGTATCGATCATCGGCACCTGTGCGGCGATGTATGCGTTCGGGTTCTCGATCAACAACATGACGCTCTTGGCGTTGACGCTATCGGTCGGCTTCGTGGTCGACGACGCCATCGTCATGCTTGAAAATATCGTGCGCCACATCGAAGGCGGAATGCGGCCGTTCGAAGCCGCGCTCAAGGGCGCACGCGAAATCGGCTTCACCATCGTCTCGATCACGTTTTCGCTGATTGCGGTGTTCATCCCGGTGCTGCTGATGGGGGGCATGGTCGGGCGCGTTTTCCGCGAGTTCGCCGTGACCATCGCGATAGCGATCGTCATATCCGGATTCGTGTCGCTGACGCTGACGCCGATGCTGTGTGCGCGAATGCTCCGCGCCCACAAGGAAGGCGAGAAGGAAAACATCGTCCTGCGGGCGTTCGAAGCGATGTTCCGCGGCTGGCTGCGCGCTTATGAATGGTCGCTCGACAAGGTGCTGACCTACAAATCGTTCATGCTCGCCGTCACGATCGCGACGCTGGCCGGCTCGGTCTATCTCTACGTCATCATCCCGAAGGGTTTTTTCCCGACCGAAGACACTGGCTTCATCGCCGCTACCACCGAGGGCGCCTCCGACATCTCGTTCGAGGCCATGGCCGAGCGCCAGCGGCTGGTCGCCGAGATCATACGCAACGATCCGTCGGTCGCCTATGTCAACTCGACGGTCGGGGTCGGTGGACCCAATCCGACCACCAATTACGGCCGTCTGTTCATCTCGCTCAAGCCGCGCAAGGAGCGCACCGAGAATTCGACGGCGGTGATCCAGCGGCTGAGGCGGACGGCGAATTCCGTCACCGGCATGATCGTCTATTTCCAGAACGTGCAGAACATCAACATCACCGGCCGCATTTCCAAGAGCGAGTATCAGTACACGCTGCAATCGAGCGATACCGAGACGCTCTACCGGATTGCGCCCGAGCTGCGCGACAAGATCGCCAAGGTCGAAGGGCTGCGCGACGTCACGACCGATCTGTACATCAAGAATCCGCAGATGACGATCGAGGTCGACCGCGAGCAGGCGGCGATCTACGGCATCACCGTCGACCAGATTCGGCAGGAACTGTTCAATGCGTTCGGCAGCCGTCAAGTTGCGACGATCTTCACGCCGTCGAACGACTACCAGGTGATCCTGGAGAGCTTGCCGGAGTTTCAGGCCGATCCTTCCAGCCTGTCCAAGATATTCCTCAAGACCAACGTCAATTCGACCGGCGGCGGCTCGACGCTTGCGGTCGGCACGCAAGGCGCGCCCGGCGGTGGCGTCGGCGGCGTTGGGGCGTTGCAGGGCCCATCGATCCCGCTGTCGGCCGTTACCCGCATCGTGCCGACGGTCGGGCCGCTGCAGGTCAACCACCAGGGACAGCAGCCGGCCGTCACCATTTCGTTCAACCTCGCGCCGGGCAATTCGCTGGGCCATGCGGTCGACGCCATCAAGCAGATCGAACGCGACTCCAACCTGCCGGCGCAGATCGCGACCGGCTTCCAGGGCACTGCGCAGGTCTTCCAGCAGTCGCTGAAAGGGCAGGGCGTGCTGGTGTTGGCGGCGATCTTCGCCGCCTACGTGGTGCTCGGCATCCTATATGAAAGCTTCATCCATCCGATCACGATCATCTCGGGCCTGCCGTCGGCAGGTGTCGGCGCGCTGCTGATCCTGATGCTGTTCAACATGGACCTGTCGGTCATCGCCATGATCGGCATCGTGATGCTGGTCGGCATCGTCAAGAAGAATGCGATCATGATGATCGACTTCGCGATCGAGCGAAGACGCGTGGGGCTATCCGCCGAAGCGGCGATCCGCGAGGCGTGCCTGCTGCGCTTCCGTCCGATCATGATGACGACGTTCGCGGCGATCTTCGGCACGCTGCCGATCGCGCTCGGCACCGGGGCGGGCGCGGAACTGCGCCAGCCGCTCGGCGTCGCGGTCGTCGGCGGATTGTTGGTGTCGCAACTGCTGACGCTGTACATCACGCCGGTGGTCTACATTTATCTCGACCGCATCGACCGCATGCTCAAGCGTCGCCTCGAGCCGCAGCTTCAAGAGGTGCCCGAACATACCGAGCGGCCGGCCGCGGTGGCCGCGGAGTAGTCGCAGATTCCGGAATGACGCCAGAGAGGTCTTCAGCGCCGCTCAGAGCGAGAAGCTCGTCCCGCAGCCGCACGATGCCGTCGCCTGCGGATTGTTGATCCGGAACGAGGCGCCGATCAGGTCGTCGACGAAGTCGATTTCCGAACCCGCGAGGTAGGCCTGCGAGGTGTTGTCGATCAGCACGGTCGCGCCGTCGCGCCGGATCACCAGATCGTCCGGCGCCTGCGCCTGCTCCATGTCGAACTTGTATTGGAAGCCCGAGCAGCCGCCGCCTTCCACGCTCACCCGCAGCATGGTGCCCGGCGGCTCTCGGCGCAGGATTTCGCCGATCTGCCGCGCCGCGCGCTCGGTGACCGTGATGTTATCCACCGTGGTGTTATCCATAGGCGTTCGGACCTGAGAAGATTGCCAGAGGCTTGGTTGAATAGTTAAGTGCGCCCCGTGCTCCGGTCAATGAGGCAGGACCGGCTGGCAGGCCGGTAAGTCGAGCATGGCGATCGAGACGCCGGTCCCACGGGCGCGGTACGCGTCGGACCCAGGGCACAGCCGCGGCCGGGTCTTTGCCGAGCCCGCAAGCCCGACGCGCAATGCGTTTCGCCGCGACTGCGACCGGATCATCCACTCGAGCGCGTTCCGCCGGCTGGCCCACAAGACCCAGGTCTTCGTCTTCCACGAGGGCGATCACTTTAGAACTCGCCTCACCCACACTTTGGAAGTCACCCAGATTGCGCGGTCGCTGGCGCGGGCGCTAGGCCTCGACGAGGATCTGGCTGAAGCCCTGGCGCTCGGTCATGACCTCGGCCATCCGCCGTTCGGCCATGCCGGCGAGCGGGCGCTCGACCGCTGCCTCAATGCCGACGGCGGCTTCGACCACAATGCACAGACGCTGCGGGTCGTCACCACGCTCGAACGGCGCTATGCCGCGTTCGACGGCCTCAACCTGTCGTGGGAAGCGCTGGAAGGGCTGGTCAAGCATAACGGCCCGCTGACCGACCGTGCGGGCGATCCGATCGGCCGCTATCGCGAGCATGGCGTGCCTTACGGTATTCGCCGATGTCAGGAGACCGTCGATCTCGAATTGTGGAGCTTCGCGAGCGTGGAGGCGCAGGTCGCCGCGTTGGCGGATGACATCGCCTACGACGCGCATGACATCGACGACGGGCTTCGCGCGGAACTGTTCGCGCTCGACGATCTGGCCGAGCTGCCGCTGATCCGTGAGATCCTAGCCGAGATCGGCCGGCAGACGCCGAAACTCGATGCCGGCCGCTTGGTGCATGAGCTGGTGCGTCGGCTGCTGACCAGGCTGATCGAGGATGTCATCGCGGAAACCGGCCGGCGGCTGCGGTCGATGGCGCCGCGCAGCGTGGACGATGTGCGGCACGCATCGGAGGGCGTCGCCGGCTTCTCGCAGGCGATGGCGGAGGCGGAGCGGGCGATTAAGGGCTTTCTTTATCCACGGATGTACCGCCATCCGCGGATCATGCGCATCATGGGGGATGCCGAAAGCGTGGTGCGCGACCTGTTCGCCCGGTATGCCGAGCGGCCGCGCGACGTCCCGGCGGAGTGGGTGCAGAGCGACCGCGCCGACGAGGAAGAAACCCGGCTGCGCCGGATCGCCGATTTCATCGCCGGCATGACCGACCGCTACGCGCTCATCGAACATGCGCGGCTCTTTTCCTCGACGCCGGAATTGCGCTAGCGGTTCGGCGGGTTTTGGGGCGTGGACTCATTAACGCGCAGCCATAGCCTGATTGATGCAAGCTGGATGAAAGCGAGGGAGTGGCAGCTAGCTTGTCAAAGCGAGTTGCGACCCCGACGACATTGTTTGATCTTATTGAAGAACGTCTCGATCAAGTTCCCGCGCCTCTGAATTTCTGCAGCGCAACTTGACCCCTAAACCCCATTTCGCCCGTCGTTATTTCCTGATTTGATGGCCTGAGTTGAGCTAAATTTGGCGTGATCCTGAGCCTGGGGGAGGTAATGAGACGCCGCGATTTCATCACCCTCCTCGGCGGAGCGGCGGCAACGTGGCCGCTGCCGTTGCGCGCGCAGCAGCCGGCGATGCCGGTGATCGGTGTCCTTGGCGCCGTCGCGCCGGAGCCATGGGCCGCCAACGTGGCCGCCTTTTTCCAGGGGCTCAAAGAAACCGGACCAGAATGTGCGGGTCGAACAGCGCTGGGCCCGCGGCCAGCTCAATCAGCTGCCGGCGCTGTTGGCCGACTTGATCGGCCGGCGGGTCTCGGTGCTGATCACGACCGGCGGCACCAGAGCGGCGATTGAGGCCAAGAACACCGGCACGACGATTCCGATCGTGTTCACGCTCGGCACCGATCCGGTCGAGGACGGCTTGGTCGCCAGCTTGAACCGGCCGGGCGGCAACATCACAGGCGTGACGTTCTTCAGCAATCTGCTGATCGCGAAACGGATGGAGATGCTGCGCGAAATCGTGCCCAAGGCGGCGCTGTTTGCCGGTCTCTTCAATCCGAACAATCCGCGCGTGGCGCTCGACACGCGCGACATGCAGAGCGCCGCGACGAGCATGGGTCAGCAGGTGCAGATCCTGCGCGCCGGCACGCCCGACGAGCTGGATGCTGGCTTTGCGAGCATGGCCGGTGCGGGTGCGGGCGCGCTGCTGGTCGCGGCGGATGGTTATTTTCTCTCGCGACGGCAACAGGTCGTGGCCCTCGCCGCCCGGCATGCCCTGCCGGCAAGCTACGCAGCGCGGGAATTCGCCGACGCCGGCGGCCTGATCAGCTACGGGACGAATCAGCCCGCCTCGTATCGTCAGGCTGGTTTCTACGTCGGGCGCATCCTCAAGGGTGAAAAACCGGCCGACCTCCCGGTGCTGCTGCCGACCAAGTTCGATCTCGTCATCAACCTGCGCACCGCCAAGGCGCTCGGCCTCGAGATTCCGGCAAAGGTGCTCGCGCTTGCGGACGAGGTGGTCGAATGAATGGGGTGGCTTGCTGCGGTGCATGAGTCCGGAACTGGCCATCGGTGCATTTCGCAGCGAAGCAGCAATCCGGTCGCTTTCGGAGCGAAACGGACATTCAGCGAGCCGCTTTCAGAACCGGATTTACGCGCCCTAAGGCGCGCGGCCGATTTGCTGCAGGATCGGCGCCCACTTGCGCTGTTCCTCGTGAATGAACGCAGTGGTTTCCGCAGGCGACATCGGCCGTTCGTCGCGACCGAGCTTGGCAAGCGTCTGCCGGCTTTCGGGATCGGTCAGCGCCTTGATCAGGTCGGTGTTGACCTTTCGCACGATCGCCTCGGGCGTGCCGACCGGCGCGACCAGCACCTGCCAGCCGGACGATGTAAAACCGGGGAGGGTTTCCGCTACCGTCGGCAGATCGGGAAGACGCGCCAGGCGTTCCGTCGACGCCACCGCCAGCGCCTTGATGGTGCCGGCGTCAAGGGCGCCGGCGATGCCGGAATAGGCCTCGATCACGAGCGGAATGCGCCCGCCCATGATGTCGTTGAGCACCTGGGCGGTCCCGCCGGCGGAGTAGGGCACCATGAGCAGCTTGATGCCGGTGCGATGCTGCAGCAATTCGCCGGTCAGGTGGGTGAGCCGGCCCGGCCCGTTGGTGCCGTAGGCAATCTCGCCGGGGCGCTGCCTGGCGAGCGCGATCAGTTCCGGCAGCGTGTTCACGCCGAGCGACGGAGCGGCCGCGATGAACAAGGGCGAGCCGCCGAGGTAGCCGACCGGGGTGAAATCGCGCGGTACCTCGATCGGCAGGTTGCCGGCGGCACCGGGAGGGGCCACGAATGCCGACAGCGCCGGGATGGCGAACGTATAGCCGTCGGGCGCTGCACCGGCTGCGGCCCGCGCGGCGATCGCGCCGCCGCCGCCCGGCTGGTTCACCGGCAGCACCTGCTGGCCCCAGATTCGCGTCAGGCGGTCGGCGAGCACCCGCAGGATCACGTCGACCGCGCTGCCGGGCGCCGAGTCGGTGATGATGCGCACCGGCCGGTTCGGATAGTCCTGCGCGGCTGCGCGGGACGATCCGCCGACCGCAAGTGCGGCGACCACGAGCAACGCAATTGGCAGGCGGCGTGCGCGTCCGATCATGTGAGCACTATTCGGGTTGCACTCGGCAAAGCGACGATACGCCCGGTCCGGGCAGGAGAAAAGCGCGGGTGCGGCTGCTTTTGACTTGCCTGCTGAATTGCGTTAGGCGGCGCGCATTCTCCGAGCCATTCCATGAAATCCCGTCAGACCAACATCTTCGCGACTGTTCTGGACAAGGTGCACCAGGCGAACGACGCCCTGATGGCCGAAGGCCTGCTGCCCGCCGGCATCGATCAGTCGCGCGTTGTGGTCGAGCCGCCGCGCGAGGCGTCGCACGGCGACATGGCGACCAATGCGGCGATGGTGCTGGCGAAGGATGCCGGCCGCAAGCCGCGCGAACTCGCCGACGCCATCGCGGAGAAACTGCGCGCGGACGCGCTGATCGAGAAGGTCGACGTTGCGGGGCCGGGTTTCATCAATCTGACGCTCAAGCCCACGGCTTGGCTCGATGCGCTTCGCGCCGTGCTCGACCAGGGCGCGGACTACGGCAAGAGCGGTGCCGGGCAGGGGACGCGCGTCAACGTCGAGTATGTTTCCGCCAATCCGACCGGCCCGATGCATGTTGGCCATTGCCGCGGCGCAGTGTTCGGCGATGCGCTCGCCAACCTGTTGGCCGCCGCCGGCTTCGACGTGACGCGGGAATATTACATCAACGACGCCGGCGCGCAGGTCGACGTCCTCGTGCAGTCGGCTTTCCTGCGCTACCGCGAGGCGCTGGGGGAGGACATCGGCGCGATTCCGGAGGGTTTCTATCCTGGTGATTATCTCAAGCCGGTAGGTGAAGCGTTGGTTGCTGAATATGGCAACAACCTGCTGAACTATCCGGTCGAGCGATGGCTGCCGATCGTCCGTGCGCGCGCCATCGACATGATGATGGCCAACGTGCGCGACGACCTGAAAGCGCTCAACGTCACGCAGGACGTTTTCTTCTCCGAGCGCTCGTTGATTGCCAATGGCACCGATCACGTCGCGCAGACCATCGCCTACCTGCGCGCGCAAGGAAATGTCTACGAAGGCCGGCTGCCGCCGCCCAAGGGCGCGCCGGTGGAGGATTGGGAAGATCGCGAGCAGACCCTGTTCCGCTCCACCGATTTCGGCGACGACATCGACCGGCCGCTGATGAAGTCGGACGGCAGCTACACCTATTTCGCCTCCGACATCGCCTATCACAAGAACAAGCTCGACCGCGGTTTCAAGTCGATGATCGACGTCTGGGGCGCCGACCACGGCGGCTACATCAAGCGCATGAAGGCGGCGGTCAGTGCGCTCAGCGGCGGCACGGGCGAACTCGACGTCAAGGTCGTGCAGCTGGTCAAGCTGTTGCGCGGCGGCGAGCCGGTGAAGATGTCGAAACGCGCCGGCGAGTTCGTCACGCTGCGCGAGGTGCGTCGACGAAGTCGGCCGCGACGCGGTCCGCTTCATGATGCTCTACCGCAAGAACGACGCAGTGCTCGACTTCGACCTCGCCAAGGTGATCGAGCAGTCCAGCGACAACCCGGTGTTTTACGTCCAGTACGGTCACGCGCGCGGCCACTCGGTGTTCCGCAACGCGCGAGATCGGTCCTGCTGGACCTGCCACACGACCCTAAGGCGCGCGCCGAGAAGCTCCGCACGGCGCCGATCGAGCGGCTGGAAGACCCCGGAGAGCTTGCCCTGATGCGGAGGCTGGCGCTTTATCCGCGGCTCCTGGAGGCCGCCGCGCTGGCCCATGAACCGCACCGCATAGCTTTTTATCTATATGATTTAGCTAGCGAATTTCACTCCCTGTGGAATAAGGGGATGGATGCGCCTCATTTACGCTTCATTATCGCGAATGATCCACAACTGACCGTGGCTCGTCTTGCCCTGGTGCAGGGCGTTGTCACCGTTCTCGCGTCTGGGCTATCTGTTCTGGGCGTCGAGGCGCCTGAGGAGATGCGTTGATCTCGCTCGGTGCTACCGGCACGAGGGACCGATTGTCAGGTTCGTCGAGGGCCGACCGAGTACGACGCCAGAACCGGAAACGGCAAGTGTATGGCGGACGACCATAAGTTCCGATCGACCCGATCCAACGATCCTTACCGGCAGTCGGCCGAGCCACCGCGCTCGATCGATTTTTCTTCGGCAGCGATCCGCTGGCAGAGCTTGCCCGCCTGATCGGGCAGAACGATCCCTTCACTGAGCGAGCAGCGCCACGCGCACCGCAGTCGCGCGAATTGCCACCACGTGACTTGGCGCCACGTGACTTGCCGCCTCGCGATCTCTCGCCGCGCGATCTGTTGTCGCGAGAGTTGGCGCAGCGCGACCTGTCGCCGCGAGACATGCCGTCACGAGACATGCAGCCCCGCGACCTGCCGCCGCGAGGCTATTCGGCGCCGCAGCCGGCGCCGGAATGGCCGCCCTCGCTCGGACCGTCGAGCGACCGGCGCTACAATTCGGAGCCGCGCAGTCAGAGCCGCGACAGCTATCCGGCATTCGGCGAGTATCCGCCGTCGCGTTCGACGGGTCGCGATCCAGTCGCATCCAGCGGACGCGATCCATATGCCCCCCAACCGGCGCCTGTGGACTACGCCGCGCGCGTGATGGCGCCGCCGGTGCCGCGCGAGGAGCCGCGCTGGGCCGAGGCTGCGCACCACGGCCACCAGGCAAGTGGACTGGCCGCGCAAGATCGAAATTATTCCGGCGAACCGGCACAGGCCGCTGCTGCGGACGACGCGAACGAGGCCCACTACGAGGACGATGCTCCGCTACGACCCGAGGACGAGGAAGCGTACGATGATCCTCCGAGTGCGCTGCGCCGGGGCGGCATCGCGACGGCGGTCGCGCTGATTCTCTGCGCCATGCTGGGTACGGCGGGTGCCTACGCCTATCGCAGTTATAGTCATCCGACCGGCAAGGAGCCGCCACCGGTCATCAACGCCGATAATTCGACCCCCGCCAAGGTCGTGCCGCCGACCGGCGAGGCGCGGTCCGGCAAGCAGATCAGCGAACGTTTCGCCACCGCGGCCACCGGCAACGAGCAACTGGTGTCGCGCCAGGAAGAGCCGGTCGCATTGCGCGAGCCGGGCACGGCGACGGCGCCACGTGTCGTGCTGCCTGCGCCCGTGCAACCGGTACAGCCGACGCCTCCGGCGCCGTTCCAGTCGGCCGCGCCGCCGCCTCCGGCGCCTGCCGCAGTGCCGCCGCCCGCCGCCGGCAGTGAGCCGAAACGGGTGCGGACCGTCACCATCCGGCCCGACGGCACCGATCCGAGCGGCCGGCCGGTCGCCACCAATACAACTCCGCCCGCGCCGCGCGCGACCGGAACGACACCTCCGGCGCCTCGCGCCGCGCCGCCACCACGCAGCGGCGGTCCGCTGTCGCTCGAGCCGGCCGGCGAGCCGCCGCGCCCGCGCACCGCCAATGCGCCGCCGCGTGATTCGTTGAGCGGCCATTCACCGTCGGGCGGCTACGTCGTGCAACTGTCGTCGCAGAAGACGGAAGGCGAAGCATTCTCCTCGTACCGCGCTCTCCAGTCCAAGTTCCCCAACGAACTCGGCAACCGGCAAGTGATCGTCCGGCGTGCCGATCTTGGCGCCAAGGGCGTGGTGTACCGCACCAACGTAGGTCCGTTCGGTTCGGCGCACGAAGCGCAGCAGTTCTGCGCCAGCTACAAGGCCGCCGGCGGGCAGTGCATCGTCCCCACGAATTGATCGCGGCCGCTTGACCGCTGCCGCGTGCGGAGGCTAATCCGCGCCGATGAGCGCACGCGCCTTCATTACGGGACTCTCCGGCGCCGCCATCACGTCCGACGAGCGCGCGTTCCTGCGTGACAGCGCGCCCTGGGGGCTGATCCTCTTCAAGCGCAACATCGATGAACCCGGGCAAGTGCGCCGGCTGGTGGCGGAATTTCGCGACGCGGTGGCGGCCGATGCACCGGTTTTGGTCGATCAGGAAGGCGGTCGCGTGCAGCGGCTCGGTCCGCCGCATTGGCCGGCCTATCCGGCCGGCGCGGTCTATCGCCGGCTTTACGAAAGCGATCATGCAACGGGTCTGGCGGCGGCCCGGCTCGGCGGCCGCCTGATCGCAAACGATCTGCGAGAACTCGGCATCGACGTCGACTGCCTGCCGCTCGCCGATGTTCCGGTCGCGGGCGCCGACGCGGTGATCGGCGATCGCGCCTATGGCGATACCCCCGATCAGGTTGCGGCGCTTGCCGGGGCGATCGCGGCCGGCCTGATGGACGGCGGCGTGCTGCCGGTGCTCAAGCACTTGCCCGGACATGGCCGCGCGACGGTGGACAGCCACCAGCGGCTGCCGGTGGTCGACGACCGATCGCGACACGCTCGAAGCGACCGATTTCGCGGCGTTCCGGCCGCTCGCCGGCCTGCCGCTCGGGATGACCGCACATGTTGTGTTCAGCGCCTACGATTCATTCGCGCCGGCCACGACATCGGTCACAATGATGCGGCAAGTGATTCGCGATTCGATCGGGTTTCGGGGCCTGCTGATGAGTGACGACGTGTCGATGGGAGCGCTGTCCGGCTCGCTCGCCGAGCGCGCGCGCGCCTCGCTCGCGGCCGGCTGCGACGTGGTGCTTCATTGCAACGGCGATCTCGACGAGATGCACGCGGTCGCGGCCGCGACGCCGCTCGCTGTCGGGCGAGCCGCTGCGCGCGCGGCCGCCGCGCTCGCCGCAGCGCCACGCACCGGCCGCCATCGACCTTGCGCAGGCACGCAAGCGCGTTCGCGTCGCTCTTGAAGGGCGAGCGGCCGGCCGGCGCACGGATGGCGTCATGACCTCCGACGACGTCAAGTTCGAAGCCGACCTCGCGGCCGATCGCGCCAACGGCGAGCCCGCCCTGGTCGTCGATGTCGAAGGCTTCGAGGGGCCGCTCGATCTGCTGCTCACGCTGGCGCGCCAGCAGAAGGTCGACCTGGCGAAGATCTCCATCCTGGCGCTCGCCGACCAGTATCTCGCGTTCGTCGAGGAGGCGCGCAAGCTGCGGCTCGAGCTCGCGGCCGACTACCTGGTGATGGCGGCGTGGCTCGCCTATCTGAAATCGCGCCTGCTGCTGCCCGACACCCACGCGCCGGAAGGCCAGAGCGCCGAGGACATGGCGATGGCGCTGGCGCTGCGGCTCAAGCGCCTGGAAGCCATCCGCGCCGTCGCCCAGCAACTGTTCGAACGCGCCGCAGCTCGATCGCGATGTGTTTCGCCGCGGCCAGCCCGAGCCGATCGCCCACATCAAGCATCCGCAGTGGTCGGCCACGCTCTACGATCTGCTGTCGGCCTATGCGCGCCAGCGCCAGCAGAATGCGCTCGCGCGCGTGCGCTTTGCCAAGCGCACGGTCTGGTCGCTGTCCGAGGCGCGCGAGACGCTCGAGCGCCTGATCGGTCAGACCGACGACTGGACCCGTCTCGACGAATTCCTGATCGCCTATCGTGGTCGAGCCCGTCGCATGCGGCGACCGTGCTGGCGTCGAGCTTCGCCTCCACGCTCGAACTGGTGCGCGAGGGCCTGATGGAGGTCAATCAGCACACGGCGTTCGCGCCGCTGTACGTGCGCAAGCGTCAGAGGCGCACCCGTGGGGAGCGACCGAGCCGGGCGTGGCGGCGCCTGCCGGCGGGACGAGATTGAGGAGGGCGGTTGCAATGCCGAATTTGAAAGTGGTCATGCCGCAGGAAGACATGAGTTTGCGTCGGAGGAGCGCGCCGGACAGCGCCCGAGGAGATTGCGGCTCTTAGAGGCGATGCTGTTCGCTTCGGCGGCGCCGCTCGACGAAAAGGAGCTGGCGGCGAAGCTGCCGCAGGGTGTCGACGTGCGCGTGGCGCTTGCGCAGTCTGCAGGAGGAATATTCGACCCGCGGCGTCAATCTGGTGCGGGTCTCCGGCAAATGGACCTTCCGCACCGCGAGCGATCTCGTCCTGGCTGCTCAGCAAGGAGACGGTCGAAACCCGCAAGCTGTCGCGCGCCGCGATCGAGACGCTGGCGATCATCGCCTATCACCAGCCGGTGACGCGGGCGGAGATCGAGGACATCCGTGGTGTCACCACGTCCAAAGGCTCGGTCGACGTGCTGCTGGAGACCGGATGGATTCGTCCGCGCGGGCGGCGCAAGGCGCCCGGCCGTCCGGTGACCTATGGGACTACCGCCGAGTTCCTGTCGCATTTCGGGCTCGACGCGGTCGGCGATCTGCCGGGCCTTGAGGAACTCAAGGGTTCCGGCATGCTCGACGGGCGGCTGCCGCCGGAGCTTTTCGGTGCCACTGCCGACGGACGATCCGGCTTTGCGGACGACGAGGACCCGCTCGAGCCCGGCGATCTCGATCTTGGGCTGGTGCCGCGCCCGCAGCCTTCGGAAGACTGACGTCGCCGCGTGGTTAATTGCGGCCATTGGCCGCTCCGCCGCTGTCGTTGCGCATGGCGCAACTTTCCGCGAGCTGGCTTAGAGAGCCGTCTGCGCCGGCCGAGACTCCTTGTTTTTGCCGCCCGCGGGGCCTACGTTCCGGAGGAAAAGCGGGTTCGGCGAGCGGCCGGATCGCAGACATGCACGGCCGTGAAGCGCAGATCGACGGCTGATGGGGCGCCCCGGCAGCGCGGAGGATAACCAATGGGTTCAATGAGTTTGTGGCACTGGGTCATCGTGATCGCGGTGGTCCTGCTGTTGTTTGGGCGCGGCAAGATTTCCGAGCTGATGGGCGACGTCGCCCAGGGCATCAAGGCCTTCAAGAAAGGCATGACGGAAGAAGAGGCCGCCAAGGCGGATCCGGCCAAGACCGAGCCCGCCAAGACGATCGATCACCAGGCGGCGGGCGCAAACCCAGCCTCGGTCCAGCCGCAGACCGAGCCCCGCAAGGCGAGCTGATCGCCGGCTGCGGCGCGGACGCGGGTGAGCGGGAGCGCGGTTCGCGGCTCCTGATCCTGCGGAGTTGGAATCGCCATGTTCGATATTAGTTGGGGCGAGTTTCTCCTCATTGGGGTGGTCGCGCTCGTTGCCATTGGGCCGAAAGAGCTGCCGGGCGTGCTGCGCACGGTCGGGCAGTGGATGACGAAGCTCAGGCGTCTCGCCTCCGAATTCCAAGGCCAGTTCCACGAAGCGATCCGCGAAGCCGAGATGGCCGACCTCAAGAAAGAGGTCGACGAGATGACCGACAAGGCGAAGAGCTACGCACACTTCGACCCGATCGGCGACATCCAGAAGGACATCGACAGCACGCTCGCCGGCAAGCCGGCGGAAGCGCCTTCGGCGTCCGTGGCGGCCGAGCCGCTCGCTGAGCCCCCGGCGAGTGCGCCGGCCGGCGAATGTCAATTGCCGCCGTGTACGCCCGAGCCAGCTTCGCCGTCGGCGCCCGCGCCCGAAAGCGCAGCGCCCGAGCTTCGCCACGACGCCATGCCGGGTGCGGGAGGCCAAGCCCGCATGAGCCGCGAGGACGAAGAGAAGGAGATCGAGGCCACCAAGGCCCCGCTGATGGAGCACCTGATCGAGCTGCGCTCGCGGCTGATCAAGGCGCTGATCGCGTTCTTCATCTGCTTCATCGGCTGCTTCTTCTTCGCCAAGACCATCTTCAATATTCTGACCTGGCCGTTCGTCTGGGTCGCCGGCCCCGAGCACGCCAAGTTCATCTACACCGGCCTGCTCGAATATTTTCTGGTGCAGCTCAAGCTCGCGATGTTCGGCGCGGCCTTCATCTCGTTTCCGGTGGTCGCCACCCAGATCTACATGTTCGTCGCGCCCGGGCTCTATCGCAACGAGCGGCAGGCGTTCCTGCCGTATCTCGTGGCGACGCCGGTGTTCTTTCTGCTCGGCGCAATGCTGGTCTACTTCCTGGTGTGGCCGATGCTCGCGCAGTTCTCGCTCGGCATGCAGCAGTCGGCGACCGAAGGGCAGGCGGCGATCGAACTGCTGCCCAAGGTCGGACGACTACCTCAACCTGATGATGAAGCTGATCTTCGCGTTCGGCATCGCGTTTCAGCTTCCGGTGATCCTGACGCTGCTCGGCCGGGTCGGCATCCTCACGTCGGATCAGCTCCGCGCCAAGCGGCGCTATTTCATCGTCGGCGCGTTCGTCATTGCTGCGGTGCTGACGCCGCCCGACGTGATCAGCCAGCTCTCGCTCGCGCTCCCGCTGATGGTGCTCTACGAGGGCTCGATCTGGTCGGTGAAGCTCGTCGAGAAGCGCGCGGCGGCCGACAAGGCCAAGGCTGCCGCGGCTGACGCCGCAGCCAATCCAGCGGAGTGATGTGCCAGCCGCACCTCCTCACCCTCTCCTGGAGGAGGAGGGTCGCGCGCCTGAGCGAAGCGAAGGCGGGCGCGGTGGGGTGACCTTCTCCAACCCATCACCCCACCCCGCCGCTCACTGCGTTCGGGGCGACCCTCCCCCTCCAGGGGAGGGTGAGACCGTGGCACGGGCGCTGCTATAAGTTCGCCACCAATTCCCTGGTTGAGTTTCCTCCATGCACGACATCAAGTGGATTCGCGAGCATCCTGACGAGTTCGACCGCGGCCTTGGCGCGGCGCGGGCTTGCGCCCGAGTCCGCGAAGCTGATCGCGCTCGACGAAAGCCGCCGCGCCGCGATCCAGAAGGCCGAGGCCGCGCAGGCGCGCCGCAACCAGGCCTCGCGCGAGGTCGGCGCCGCCAAGAAGAGCGGCGAGGAGATGACGGCGCAGACGCTGATGGCCGAGATGGCGCAGCTCAAGGCCGACATCCCGAAGCTGGAAGCGGAGGAGAAGGCGACCGGCAAGGAACTCGACGACGCGCTCGCCTGGATCCCCAATCTGCCGCTGCCGGCGCCCGAAGTGCCCGACGGCAAGGACGAGAACGACAACGTCGAGCATCATCGTTTTGGAGCCAAGCGCGAGTATGGCTTCGCGCCCAAGCAGCATTTCGAGCTGGGCGAAGACTTGCGCCAGATGGATTTCGAGACCGCCGCAAAGCTCTCGGGCGCGCGGTTTGTCGTGTTGAAGAACGGGCTCGCGCGCATGGAGCGCGCGCTCGGCCAGTTCATGCTCGATCTGCATACGACCGAGCATGGCTACACGGAGGTCGCGCCGCCGCTGCTGGTCCGCGACGATGTGATGTTTGGCACGGCGCAGTTGCCGAAGTTTGAAGAGGATCAATTTCCGCTACAGACGTCGAGTTCGTTCGAGAGGCGGCAACTCAGACGCTGAGCGGCAGAGCCGATGCTGGCGAGATGTTGGATCCGCCATAGCACGGTCGCAGAGACGACTCTGATGCAGTTAAGGAGTTCATGGAACAAGTCTGTCGTGACGATGATGCTGATTTGCGGATGCTGAAGGCATCCAACAGACTCGTCGCTGGCTCATCCCCACCGCCGAAGTGCCGCTGACCAACCTCGTGCGCGAATCCATCCTCGACGAAGCGCAGCTGCCGATGCGGTTCACCGCCTGCACGCCGTGCTTCCGCGCCGAGGCGGGCGCCGCCGGCAAGGACACCCGCGGCATGATCCGCCAGCATCAGTTCACGCAAGGTGGAGCTGGTCTCGATCACCACGCCCGAGCAGATCAAGGACGAGCACGAGCGCATGCTGTCCTGCGCCGAGGAGGTGCTGCGCCGGCTCGATCTGCATTACCGCGTGGTGACGCTCTGCACCGGCGACATGGGTTTTGCCGCGCAGAAGACCTACGACATCGAGGTCTGGCTGCCGGGGCAGGGGATGTACCGCGAGATTTCGTCCTGCTCGGTCTGCGGCGATTTCCAGGCGCGGCGCATGAACGCGCGCTACCGCGGCAAGGACGCGCCGGTGCGCCACGTGCACACGCTCAACGGCTCGGGCGTCGCGGTCGGCCGCGCGCTGATCGCGGTGATGGAAACCTATCAGCAGCAGGACGGCTCGATCGCCGTGCCGGACGTGCTGCAGCCCTACATGGGCGGCCTCAAGACGATCGAGCATGTGAAATGAATGGGGATGAGCCTCGACCCGCGCGCTCGCTCTGCTCCCTCTGCCGCTTGCGGGGGAGGGGTGGGGAGGGGGTAGGCAGGCACGATCTTGCATGTGCCCCCTCCCGGCTCACTTCGCTCGCCGACCTCCTCCGCAAGCGGGGGAGGTGAGGGACGAGGTGCGGAGGTGAAGCGTGACCATGCGCATCCTGGTCACCAACGACGACGGCATCCATTCCGAGGGCCTCGATGTCTGCGCCGAGATCGGGCGCGCGCTGTCGGACGACGTCTGGGTGGTGGCGCCGGAATTCGATCAGTCGGGCGTGTCGCATTCGCTCTCGCTCAACGATCCGCTGCGACTGCGCGAGGTCGGCGAGCGCCGCTTCGCCGTGAAGGGCACGCCGACCGACTGCGTGATCATGGGCGCGCGCCACATCTGAAGGACCGCCCGCCCGACCTGGTGCTGTCCGGCGTCAATCGCGGCCGCAACGCCGGCGAGGACGTGATCTATTCCGGCACCGTCGCGGGCGCGGTCGAGGGCACCATCCTGGGCATTCCGTCGTTCGCGCTGTCGCAGGCCTACATGTCGCGCAGCGCCCAGCCGCCGCATTGGGACACCGCCGTCGAAGTACGGCCCGGACATCATCCGCCGCGCGCTCGAGGCCGGCATCCCGCACGACGTGCTGATCAACGTCAATTTTCCGAACTGCGCGCCGGACGAGGTGCAAGGGCATCTGCGGTGGCGCGGCCAGGGCCGCAACCGCCAGGAGCGGCTGCAGATCGAAGCCGCCAGGACGGCCGTGGCAATTCCTACTACTGGATCATGTATGTGCGCATGCGCGGACAGCCGCCGACCGACGGCACCGACATCTCGGCGCTTGCCGACAACCGCATCGCGGTGACGCCGCTGCGCCTCGACATGACCGACGAGCCGTTCATGACCAAGCTCGCCGAGTTGTTCGATTAACTACACTTGCGCTGTAATCCCGGTCTGCCGAAAAGTCGGCAACTTTCGGGATCATGCTCTAGCGTGGAAGGCCGCGGCGGCGGCGGACATCGAGGAGGATCGGGTTTGGCCACAGAGCGTCGCGGTGACAAGTCCGTGGTTCGCATGCAGTTCATGCTCGACCTGCGCCGGCGCGGCATCAGCGATCAGGCGGTGTTGCGCGCGATGGACGAAGTCGCCGCGCGAGCATTTCGTCGAAAGTTCGCTGACCGGCGAGGCGTATGTCGACCGCGCGCTGCCGATCGCCTGCGGCCCGAGACCATCAGCCGGCCGTATCTCGTCGCCTACATGGACGGAGCAGCTTGGCATCGCGCCCGAGCATCGCGTGCTCGAAATCGGCACAGGTTCAGGCTACCAGGCGGCCGTATTGTCCCGGCTCGCGCGTGAGGTCATCAGCATCGAGCGCTACCGCACGCTCGCCGAAGCCGCGCGCAGCCGCTCGCCACGCTCGGCTTCCGCAACGCTCGACGTCCGGGTAGGCGACGGGCTGCTGGGCACCCAACAGCGGGCAGGCCCGGACCACACATGACAGCAGCAAAACAATGCAACGTGTCACACCCACCAGGCAGAGGCAGCAACATCCCTTAAAGGGAGAGAGAGAGAAAGAAAAAAAAAAAAAAAAAAAAAAAAAAAAAGGAAAGAAAGGAAAAAGAAAAAAAAAAAAAAAAAAAAAAAAAAAAAAGAAAAAAAAAAAAAAAAAAAAAAAAATTTTTTTTTTTTAA
>CAWJKL010000026.1:0-49339 GCA_963843475.1 uncultured Alphaproteobacteria bacterium
CGGGGGAGGGTTAGGGAGGGGGGTGGCGGGTCCCTGCACGGCTTCCCGCCACCCGCTTTTCCCAGAACGCCACGAAGAAATTCTTCAGGACGATCGTTGTTCCAGGGACCGCACAGATTCGGAAGCCTTGCGACCGCAGCCAGGCGTCGCGCTTGGCGTCAGATGCGACGCCTGGTCCGTCTCGTGCTGCCCGCCGTCGATTTCGAACCATCAACCTGGCTTCGAGGCAAACAAAATCGACGATGTAAGGACCAGCAGGAAATTGCCGACGAAACGACAAACCCATGAAGCGGTGCGCGCGTAGCCGCTGCCAAATCTTCGTCTCGGCATCGGTCATGTCGCGACGCAGCGCGCGGGCGCGTGATCGATGACGATCTGAAATAGCGCGGTGGGGCATGCCGCTCACCCCCCTCCCGGCCTGGTGTTGCCTGCCTGACCTCCCCCGCAAGGGGGGAGGTGCACCGAGTACGCCGCACTGCCCTGCGCTGAGTTCGTTGCACTACCCTACTCCACCTTCTCGACGTAGACCCGGATGGTGCCGCCGCAGGACAGCCCTGCCTTCCAGGCGGTATCGTCGGCGACGCCGAACTCCAGCGTCCTGGGCTTTCCGCTCCGCGATCACGTCGAGCGCCTCGGTGACCACCGCGCCCTCGACGCAGCCGCCGGAGACGCTGAGCCGCAAGGAAATTGCCCTCGCCGTCGATGACGAGATTCGGCGCCGACCGGCCGGGGCGCCGAGCCCCAGGTCTCGACCACGGTGGCGAGCGCGACGCCGCGGCCCTGCTTTGCGCCAGTCCTCGGCGGCTTTGAGGATGTCGTCGTCGGTTGGTCGACGCTGGCAGTCACCTGGCTGAGCGCCTCGTCGGGGTCCTTCTGCTTCAGCGCGCGGGTGACGTTGGTCAGCCGGGTGCCGAACATGAAGGTGTGCACGCGCTTTCGCGCATCCGTCACCGCATGCAGGAAGTGCAGGAACAGCCTTGTGTACTGGCTCATCGAGCCGGAGATATCGAGCAGCGCGACAATCGGCGGCTGGTGGTCTTCGGCCAGGATCGAGATCGATCAGCGCGCCGCCGGCCTTGAGGCTGGCGCGCAAGGTGCGGCGCATGTCGATGATGTGGCCGCGCGGATGCGGCGCCAGGCGCCGGGTCTTGATCTCGTCGAGCGGCAGCACCAGCCGCTTGATCGCGGCCTTGGCGGCGGCGATCTCGGCGGCCGACATCGGCGCGAAGTCCTTCTTCTCAACAGCTCGCGGTCGGAGACCGTGAGGCGGGCGTCGATCTCGATGTCGCGGGCGTCGCGCTCCAATTCGCGCAAGCCTGAGAACAGCGCGTCCTCCGACGCGCCGCGCCGGGCTGCGGGCTGATCCTTCTCGCGCGGCGGCGCTTGTGCCACGAGCGAGGCCATCAGCTTGTCGAGATAGTCGCGGCGGCGGAAGAAGATGCCGAATGCTCGCCGGAAACAGCCGCGCGCGCCCGTGGCGCTTCACGAACACCGCATGCAGCGTCCAGTAGAAATCGGCGCGGCGCGACCGCGACGCGCAGCGCGTCGAGCGGCATCCAGCACCGCGCCCGGGCCTGCACCCTGGTATCCCGGCCGCGCGCAGCGCCCGTGCGAAATAGACGATGTTTTCAGCCAGCCGTCCGTCGGTTTGTGTCATTCGACTACCGATCGTGTGTCCCGGGCGCCATAAGCGCGTTCACGCGCGTCTTCGACGCGCTAGGCAGCACGCAGTGGTGCGCTGCCGACCCGGGACCGTTACGAACTCCGATCATAGAGATCGCCTCTGGGACGGGTCCCGGTGTCTGCGGCGTGCATCGTTCCGCTGCACCGCGCCCGGGACACACAATCCCACTACTCGGCCGCGCGCAGTTGCGTCCGTACCTCGTCGAGCAATTCTTTCGCCTTGGTGCCCTCGATGCGGGCGATGTCGTCCTGATATTTCAGGAGCACGCCGAGGGTGTTCGACACCATGGTCGGATCGAGCGCCGCGACGTCGAGCTCGGCGCAGGCGCCGGCCCAGTCGAGCGTCTCGGCGACGCCCGGCGACTTGAACAGGTCCCTGCTCGCGGTAGCGCCTGCACGAAATGCACGACCTGCTCCGACAGCGCCTTGCTGATGCCCGGCACCTTGGCCCGCACGATCTTGGACTTCGTCGGTGCCCGGATAGCCGACCCAGTGAAGGCCAATAGACAGCGGCGCTTGAGCGCGTCGTGGATCTCTGCTCTGCCATGGACAGGTAACCACAAGAAGGAGGCTTGTCGGCCTTGACGGTGCCAAGCTCCGGGATGGTGACCTGGAAGTCGGCGAGAGATTCGAGCAGTAACGCTCGACGCCTCGTCGGCGCGGTCGAGCTCGTCGATCAGCAGCACCGGCGCCGCTGGCCGGGTCGGCGCTCGAGCGCCTGCAGCAACGGCCGTTTGATCAGGAAGCGCTCGGAGAACACGTCGTGCTCGATCCGGTCGCGGTCGTGGTCGCCTGGGCCTCGGCCTCGGCGCGGATCGGCGATCATCTGCGCGGCGTAGTTCCACCGTAGATCGCCGCGGAAACGTCGAGGCCCTCGTAGCATTGCAGCCGGATCAGCCGGCGGCCGAGTGTCGACGACAGGCACCTTGGCGATTTCGGTCTTGCCGACGCCGGCTCTGCTCAAGGAAAATGGGCCGGCCCATGCGCAACAGCGCGGAAACAGCACGGTGGCGGCGATCGGTCGGCGAGGTAATCCGCCGCGGCGAGCAGGTCGAGCGTCTGGTCGATGGTCGCGGGCAGCGCCCGGGCGGAGGCAGGTTTTACAGTGGCCATGTCGGCGGCATCTTTATCGTGTCTGGAACCGGCGGGCCACCGCAATCGGGCGCCGATGCGACGCCCGTGAGCCTGGCACCATCCGGCTTGGGTGAATAGTTAACGTCCGCTGGGCCGGAATTCGTTTTTTCGTAACCCCGGCTGCAGCCGTCGAAATTCCTCGAAATATGGCGCGCAATACAGCGTCAAAACAGCCATCAAGCAGCATGCCAGCAATGCGCCCGTCCCGCCCCCGCCGCCGATCCGCCCGACACTCGGCGATAGCTCGAATTCCGGGCGGCGCGGATGCTGTTCTCGCTGCCGGCGGCGGTGCAGCTCAAGCTGTCCCGCCGGCCGCCGGTGGTGGTCGACGGCTGCACGCTGCACCCGCAGATGCAGCTTCTGCTGGCATTGCGCGACCTCTGGCGCGGCGCCGCCATCGCCGAGCTGACACCGGAGATCGCCCGGGCAAACTTCCGCAACGACACCGAGACCATCTACGGCCGACCAATCGCGGTCGGGGCGATCACGGACCTGGCGATCGACGCAGCGCATGGGACAATCGCGGCGCGACACTACGCACCGACGGGAGACGGCGCGCGGCCGCTGCTCGTCTACTACCACGGCGGCGGCTTCGTGCTCGGCGACCTCGACGGCCACGACAACCTTTGCCGCCGCATCTGCCGCGATGCCGACCTGCACGTGCTCTCGGTCGACTACCGGCTGGCGCCCGAGCACCCGTTCCCGGCCGCGGTCGACGATGCGCTCGCGGCCTTTCGCTTTGGGCCTGCCGCCAACGCCGCCGCGCTCGGCGCGCGCGGAGAAGGTCGCGGTCGGTGGCGACAGCGCCGGCGGCAATCTCGCGGCGGTGGTCGCGCAGAAAACGAAGGCTTCCGGCGGCCCGGTGCCCTGCGCGCAGATCCTGCTCTATCCGGCGCTCGACCGCACGGTCGAGCGGGCCGTCGCTCGAACTGTTCCCGCGACGGCTTCATAATCGGCCGCAACGACATCGCCTGGTATCATTTGCATTACACCGGCTCGGCCGAGCCGCCAGCCCCGACCCGGCGCTGCATCCCCTGCTCACCAAGAATCTCGCCGGCCTCGCGCCCGCGCTGATCGCCACCGCCGGCTTCGATCCGCTGCGCGACGAAGGCGAGGCCTACGCCGAGGCGCTCAAGCAGGCGGGCGTGCCGGTGGTGTTCAAGCGCTTCGACGGCCTGCTGCACGGCTTCTGCAGCATGGCGACCTGCCCCGGCCTGAAGGACGCCGCGCTGCGGGAGATCATCGCGGCGCTGGACGCGTGATGGCGGTCAGCAACCGTGGACTCCTCTCGATCGCTGACCGCGCCGACGGGAAGGCGGTACGACGACGACGTTCGTCCGCCCTCCCGTTGCGCCGGTCACTACGCCGCCCTTCAGAATTCCGAGTTGCTGAAGCGCAGTCGCGCCGTCATCAAGCCCGATCTCCTCCGCGATTCGACCGCCCGTCACGCGCAGCACCGTCGTGCCGGTAAAGCGCATCTTGCGGCCTGAACGTGCGGGAAGCGCCCCGACGATGAAATCGTCAAAGGCCGGACCTGTGTGCGTCCCACCACCTTCCCAACGGCCGACGACATAGTCGCCCTCGGCGATCAGATCCGCGGTGCCCCAGAAATTCAGGTCCGGGAAGGCGTCGCGGAACGCGGCCATGAACGCCCTGACATCGTCCCGGCCGCGGCGCGGCTCATGCAGCGAGTACTGCAGCAGGATGTCCGGTGCAGCCAATTCATCGATGATCTTGGGGTTCCAAGGATTACCCCAAAATTCCTTGAACCAGCGGCCGACGATCTCCTTGTTGTTCTCTGTCGACATGACGTTGCTCCTCTGTTTGGTTTCCTACACCTGTCAGGTAGGAGGACCTCGGTCGTGCAACGACCCGATTTCTGCATTGAAGGGCGGATCCGAGTCCCAGCAACGTGAGAATGCGCAAGCCAGCGGAATGGCGGACCACCTCGGCCGGCCGCTGCATCGCGCGCCGACGGCGGTGTGAGGGTTGCCTGGGGGCGCCCGCCTGCTAGGCTTGGCACGCTGTGCAATGAGACCAGCCTGCCGCATTCGAAAAAATGGCGGATGTGTCTCGACCGTTGATCGGGAGGAAATCCGCACATGCCGACACGATACGCTCTGACGCGGCGTTCGATCCTTGCGGCCGGGCTGCTGGCGCCCGTCGCGGCGCGGGCGCAGGCACCTGCGCCATCGGGCGGACTGATGCGGATCATCAATCCGTTTCCCGCCGGCGGCACCTCCGACGCGATGGCGCGGCTGCTGCAGCCCGCCCTGCAGAATGCGCTCGGCTCGACCGTGATCGTCGAGAACCGCCCGGGCGCGTCCGCATCGATCGGCGCCACCGTCGTGGCGAAGTCGCCGCCCGACGGCATGACCTGGCTGCTGACGTCGGAGACCTTCCTGGTCTCGACGCTTGCTGCTCCCCGACCTGCCGTTCGACGTGCAGAAGGATTTCGAGCCGGTGACCATGATCGCACGCGGGCCGATGGTGCTCTGCGTGCATCCGTCGCGGCCCTACCGCACGCTGCCGGAGCTCGTCGCCGCGGCGAAGGAGAAGCCTGCCGCCCTCACCTACGGCACCACCGGAATCGGCAGCAACGGCCACCTCAGCGTCGCGGCGTTGTCCCAGCTCACCGGCATCAAGCTGGTGCATGTCCCCTATCGCGGCGCCGCGCCGCTGTTGAACGACGGCACCGCCGGCCATGTCGACATGGTGATCTCGTCGAGCGCGACGGTGGCGCCGCAGGTCGAGTCCGGCCAGTTGCGCGCGCTGATCCAGTTCGGCGATCAGCGCGCCTCGTTCATTCCGGATACCGCGACCGCGGTCGAGCAAGGCCTCACCAGCCTGCGCGCCTATTCATGGTTCGGCTTCTTCGGCCCGGCCGGGACGCCGAAGCCGATCATCGACCGCTTCTACAAGGAGGTGGTCACCGGGATGCGCGACGAGAAGACCCACGGCATCTTCATCAACAAATTCCGGGTCGAGGTCCCGCTGCCGACACCGGAGGAGCTGCGCAAATCGATCGCCGACGGGCTGCCGTTCTGGGCCAAGATCATCCGCGACAATAACATCAAGGCCGGGTCGTAAGACCGCCGGAATCCTGATAGAAACCCCGGCCGGAACAGAAAATCGCAGAGATTGGAATAACGTGCTCGATCGGACCAAAGGCGGAAACATCAGAGAGCTTGGCGCCGACAAGCTTTTTGCCCTCCAGAACACGATGCCGCTCGACGGCCGGGTGTCCTCCTACCCGGGGAGCGCGCGCGGCTATTCGGTCACCAACTGCTACCTGCTGCGCCAGCCCGACGCCGCCTGGCTGATCGACACCGGCTTCGGCGGCGACGAGGCGGCGCTGCGGACGCAGATCGAAGCAGCTGATCCCGCGCACGCTGCCGCTGTCGCTGCTGCCGCTTCGGCTCAACGAATTCATGTCGATCCAGAACATCGATCCGTTCACGCTCTACTTCAACGTCAAGGAATGCTTCACCGGCAATCCCGACGCGGCGTTCTGGTTCGACTTCGGCGCCGGCTCCGACTCCGGCAAGAACACGCTCGACTCGCTCAACATCACCACCATCAGCCGCGAGGAGACGATCCCGATCGGCAGCCTCGGCCGCCCGGTCGTCGTCTACCAGGCGCCGATCCGCCTGATCGCGACGCGCTGGATCTACGACGAAGCCACCAAGACGATGTTCACGTCCGACATGTTCACGCACACCTGGCGCGACCGGCCGGACGGCCCGTGGATCATCGAGGACGGCGACGACGATCCGACCGATTTCGACCACGTGCGCTCGTTCATGCTCAACACCCGCTACTGGTGGCTCGAAGGCGTCGATACCGCCAAGCTGCGCGCCGGCATCGACAAGATCCTGTCGAAGCACGACATCGAGACCATCGCGCCCGGCTACGGCTGCATCCTGCGCGGCAAGAAGACGGTCGCCAAGCACATCAAGCTGGTCGACGACGTGCTCAAATCCCTGGACAAGACCGTCGCGACGTCGCGCTACGTCGACCGCGACGAAGAACGCTGACGGCAAACGGTAGTGGCAAAGCAATAATGGCAAGAAAAATCAAGGCACCCTCGACCGCCCCAACCCGCTGCCGCGCGAAGTCGCGCCCGGCATCTTCTGGCTGGGCGAATGCCTGGAGCAGCGCCAGCAGGGCAAGATCTATCACGGCTGCAACGCCTCGTTCCTGATCGTCGGCGGCACCGCGTCAATGCTGGTCGAGACCGGGCATCCGAAGGATTTCCCGATCATCGAGGGCCAGCTCAACAAGCTCCTGCCCGGCCGGCCGCCGATCAAATACCTGTTCGTCACGCACCAGGAGACGCCGCATTGCGGCGGGCTCGGCCGCGTGCTGACGCGCTATCCCGACGCGATCCTGTGCGGCGACGTCAGCGACTATCACCTCGCCTTCCCGGAGCATGAGCACCGCATGCGCATGATGAAGGAAGGCGACGAGATCGACCTCGGCGGCCGCGGCTTTCGCGCCGTCGAGCCCGTCGTGCGCGACATGCGCACCACCTGGTGGGGCTACGAGACGCGCGATCGCGTGCTGTTTCCCGGCGACGGCTTCGCCTACAGCCACTATCACGAGGACGGCCATTGCGGCCTGGTCGCCGAGGAAGCGGCCTCGCTCGATCTCGAGGACACCACCGCGGTGTTCGCCGATCTCGCGCTGTGGTGGACCAAGTGGGCCGACATGCGCAACTACTGCGCCCGCCTCGACCATCTGATGGACCGGCTCGACGTCAAGACCGTGTGCCCGACCCACGGCCTCGTCATCACCGACGTCGCGCGCACCATGCCGAAGGTGAAGGAAGGGCTGCTGTTCGGCTCGAAGGTCGCCGAGCGCGGCACCAATGATGCGTCGTTCGGCAAGACCAAGCCGGCGGTGGCGGCGGAGTAGCTGCGGCCCAATAGCAAGGTACAAGGCGGTGCTGTCCGTCGTCCCTGGTTCCTGGAGGATCACATGGCGACCAAGAACACTCCGAGCGCCACCCAGGTCGATGTGAAATTGCAGCGCGCGGCGGTGCCGCCGACGCCCGACCTTGGCCTCTGGTCCGCCATCCGTACCCACAGTAAGGCGCTGGCATTCGGCAACCCGGGAAATGAAGACGGAAGCCGGCGGGGGCGCGGCTATCAGGGATTTATCGAGGCGGTCCTGGCGGGTGGCGACGTCGGCGCCATCATTCGCCACGCCGGGACCGGCCGTGGTTCGCTCCCGGACCTGGGCGCACTCGCCAAGCGGGCACAGGACACGCCGCTCGAAGGCACGGCCGGATACGAGTTGTTGAAGACAGCGTCGGAGATTTTTCTGTTGTGGAACGCCGGGGTTGCGGTGCGCAAGACGGACGCGCTCGGCAATACGATTGCGAATGACGAGGAAGAGACGGCGCGATCCGGGCTCACGATCGACGAAGCGTCGGCAAGATTGGCTCGTTATCTGACGTCGGACCGCTTGCCATACCTCGATCGCGTCCTGCACGGGGCCGATGTGAGCGACAGCGCATTCGGAAAAGGAGGGCCGCGCCGCAGGACGGACAGCATTCTACTGGTCGAACTGATCTGGTCCTATTGGCTCGAAGAAGCGACCTTGGTGAGGACGATCGATGCCATCAGCCGGCGCTTCCAAAACGTGCGCGCGCCGGGCGATCACGATCCACTGGCGCATGTCGAGATCGACCCGCTCCGACCGCTCAACAACCTGTTGTGGGGCTATATCCAGAATGAAAGCACCCGGCTGACGGTTGCGCGCCGCGCGTTTGAATATGAACATCAGTACGGTCTGGCGCTCACCGGCGTGTCGACATCGCCTCCGGCAAATCGACGGTCAAAGTTTCTCGGGGCGTTCCACAATCTCTTGCATCTCGCGTCCGAGTTTTACGCACGGGACGCCGAGACGACCGTCATCGCCGACGGCTTTCCGCTGTTGTTCGCACTCCGGGAGGTGCACCTCGTGCTGGCGGAAGGCGCGCACAACCAGTTCGGTGATTTGCCATTGACGGCACGCGCCGAGATGATGCTGCAGCAGTGGCTGCTAGGTAGGCCAGAGATGCGCGATTTTCTGCGCGCTCCCTCGATGGTGCCTTATGCCGAGCCGTGGATGCCACCGGTCGATGCGATGAAGGCGTTGCAGGGCTGGTCCGATGTGAACGTTACCCATTTCCACGAGCTCGCGACCTTCGGCGAGCAAATCCTGCTGTCGATCCGGTACGGCGACTGGGTAGCGATCGAGGACGAAAGTCATGCAAAGAACTGGGCGCGCTACTGGCGCGCGGAAGTTCAAGGCTACTTCCAAGCCTACCGGGCGGTGACGGGGCTCGATCTGAGCCATTGCGCGACGGTCGATGCAACGACGCCGGCCATGCACCTGCAGAAACGCCTGGCGCAACAATGCGGCGGCGCCGACGGCAACATCCCCCAGCCGGCGGCGGAGTAGCTGGAATTACGGCCTGTCATCGCATGCCCACGGGCCTCGCCCTTCGAGGCGCACCGTCGGCTCGCACCTCAGGGTGACGGATCAAGCGCGGATCTGCTATATTGCCTTCATGTCCGACATGTCCAAGGTCCTCAAGGACGCCGTCGCCGAGGTCACGACCCTCCCGGAAGCCGATCAGGAAACGATCGGCCGCCAGCTCTTGTCGCATGTCGAGAAGCTGCGCCGGCTGCGCGCCGACATCGACAAGGGCATTCGCTCGCTCGATGCCGGCGAGGGCCGGGAACTGAATATCGACGAATTCATCCGCGACAAGCAACGGCGGCATGGCGGCGCCTAGACAGGGCGTCACCTGGTCGGCGGAAGCACGCACCGACCTCAATTCAATCTGGAATTATTACGAACAAGTCGCTGGACCAAGTGCGGCGGAGAAGATCGTTCGTCAGATCGACGACGTCGTGCGACTGCTTCAAGAGCACCCCTTTGCAGGACGCGCCCGCGACGAGGTGCGCGCGGACCTGCGTTCGTTCGCCGCGACGCCGCATGTCGTGTTCTATCGCATCAGAAGTGACATCCCCGAAATCGTTCGCATCCTCGATGGGCGGCGGGACATCGACGATATCTTTGCCGCGGAGACGCCCTAAGGTGTCGCCGGTAACGTCGTCATCACCCGACTTCGCCACCACGATGCAAGATCACGTCACCGGCGGCAGCAGATAGAGCGTGATAGCAAAGATCAGGTACACGACCAGCAGCAGCGCGCCGATGAACCAGGCCGAGCGGCCGCCGTTCGTCACCAGATAAGCGGTGACGGCGGCGACCAGCATCATCGCCACCGCGGCGGGCCAGAATTGCAGGTTCATCGGCTCCGGCCCGAGCACGTAGCTGAGAAACACCAGCACGGGCGCCACAAACAGCGCGATTTGCGTGGCGCTGCCGAGCGCGATGCCCACGCTCAGATCCAACCGGTCCTTGCGCGCCGCTGACAGCGCGGCCACCATCTCCGCCGCGCCGCCGACCAGCGCGACGATGACAAAGCCGACAAAAGCCGGCGTCATTCCAAACGCCGCCGCTGCGTGCTGAAGCGACTCGACAAACAGGTCGCTGACCAAAGCCACCAAAATCGTCACGCCCGCCAATGTGGCCAGCGCCAGGTTCATCGGCCATGCCGCTTCGTCGTGCCCGGCGTGCTCGGCGCTGCCGAAAAATTCCCGGTGTGTCTTGAGCGAAAAGATCAGGCCCAGGACATAGGTCGCGACCAGCAAGACCGACAGGCTGAGGCTCAGAAGCTGGACGAACTCCGGCGTCGACCGTTGCGAATCCGGCTCGGCGAGGACCGACGGAATCAACAGGGCGATCGTCGCCAGGAAAAGCAGGCCCGCTTGTAATCGGGCGGTGTTCTGATTGTATGTCTGCACGTGGTGCCTGATCCCTCCGACGAGGAATGCCGCACCCAGCATGAACAACGTGTTGGCAACGATCGCGCCCGCGATGGACGCCTTGACGAGAACGTATTCTCCGGCACGCAGCGCGGCCAGCGCAATCAGCAATTCGGTAAGGTTGCCCAAGGTGGCGTTCAGCAGGCCGCCGATGGTGTCGCCGGTCTTGGATGCCACCGACTTCGTGGCGCGGCTGAGCAGCGCCGCGAGCGGCACGATGGCAAGGATCGACAGGACGAAAAGCAACGTATGCGCTTCAGGCTTGATTAAGCGTGCAGCGAACAACACCGGCACGAGCGCGAGCAGCCAGAGCAATGGCCTGTATCGAATTTCTTCGAACAATGGCTTCATGGCAACGAATTGGGTTGCAGTTGCGATGCTGCATCGAACGACCAACCGCCTCAGGAATGTCCCCCGCAACCTCTTGGGAGGAGGTTAAGATGCTCCGTCAATTTGTCTTGGGCGCCGCCGTCAGCGTCTGCAACATCACGATCCACGCTCTGGTGATGACGCTGGTCGTGAACGTGGCACAGAAGGCCAGCGCGATCGCCATCGCGAACCGGTCCCTGCTCCTGACCGGGGTCATGATTGCGACGGTCTCGGTCCTGATGGCCGCCCACGCTGCCGAGGTCATCGTTTGGGCCGGTGCCTATCTGCTGGTCGGCGCCGCACCGGCCGGGAGCAGCATGGTGTATTTCGCGTTCGTGAATTACACGACGCTCGGCTACGGCGACGTCGTTCCCGTGAAGGAATGGCAACTGCTGGGCCCAATGACCGCCATGAACGGCGTGCTGCTGTTCGGCTGGTCGACGGCTGTCATCTTCCACGTGCTGCGAAGGACAATGGCCTCGCATGGCCCGGTGGCGGCAAACTAGCGGCGCCTATTCTCCCGCCGGCTCCAGGCCGCCCTTGATCCACACCGTGCGCGTCGCATCGCGGCCCAGATAGCGCATCAGTGCGAGCGCGGGCTCGGGCGCAGCATTGGTTGCAGGCACCGCTGCATCGTAGACAATATAGACCTGCACAGCGGCGGGCACCGCGCCCGCCAGCACCACGCCCTTGGCGCGTGGGATTTCGCTGACGTTGTAGAGACCGATCTCGATCTCGCCGCTCGCAATCAGATCCTGGCCGTTGGGCGTGAGCTTGAGCCGATCCTTGACCTGGTCGGTGATGCCGAGATTGGCGAGCACTTTCAGCGCGTTCGGTCCGCTCAGGCCACCGGTGCGGGAATCGCTGAGCGTCAGCGAACGGGCGCCGAGCAGCGCCTTGCGCGTCGTATCGACCGTGGAGAGGTCGAGCTTGGTGCCTTCTTTCACCGCCAGCCCGATGCCGACACGCACCAGCGGACGGCGCGTGCCCGAGCGCCACATCGCTTCGCGCGCCTGCGCGGCTTCCGTCGCCGCGATCACCAGGTCGAATTGTTCGCCCGCCTTCAGCCGCTCGTTGACCGGCCCGGGCGAGCCGAAGGTGAACGTCACCTGGTGGCCGGTCTCCTTGCTGAACGCGGCGGCAAGCTCGCGCGCCGGAATGTTGACGGCGTTGTAGGCCAGCACCTTGATCTCGGCAGCGACGGCCGGCAGCGCGGTGAACAACAGCAATGCGAGCGCCGCCAATCGATTGAGACGCGTCAGCCAGATGGTCATGGCTTCCTCCCCTGTCTCTTATTGGGCGTTGCGACGATCCTCTAGTCCTTCACATACTTTGTCACGCCCCGCACCGTGGCTTCCGCGGTGAAAAGGTTGCCGGCCGCATCGATCGCGATCCCCTCGCCCATGGCGCCGTCGGGCGTGGCGGGTGCGGCGGCACGAAGATCGTCACCTTGCCGTCCTTCAGGCTGCCGATGCGGATGCCCTTGCGCCAGCCCGGGTGTCGCTTTGGCGTCCGATTCGGAGTCGGCCGTATAAAGTGTGTCGTTGCGTCGATCGCGATCCCGCTCACGCGGCCGAATTCCGCGATACTCGCGCGATGAACTTTCCGTCCTTGGTCAGGATCTGGATGCGATGGTTGTGGCGGTCGGCGACGATCAGCCGGCCCTGGGAATCGAACTCGACCGCGTGCGGCGTGCGGAATTCGCCCGGACCCATTCCGGTCTTGCCGATGGTCCGCAGGAACCTGCCGGTGCGGTCGAACACCGAGATGCGCCCGACAAGATTGGGATCCTCGACGTCGGTGTGGCTCTCGGCCACGTAGATGTCGCCGTTGGCAGGATCCGTCACGACGTCAGTCGGATCGGTCAGCGCCTCCGGCGGATTTCCCCTCACGCCCGGCGTGCCCAGCGTCATCAGCACTTGCCCATCCGGGCTGAACTTGACGACGACGCTGCCCTTGTTGCCTTCGGCCGGAGACTGTCTTGAGCTCGTCGGCGTCGGGACGCGCGCGTCGGCCACCTAGACGTTTCCGTCGCGGTCGACATGGATGCCGTGCGGCCACACGAACATGCCGCCGCCAAAGCTCCTGACTTCCTTGCCCGACGCGTCGAAAAGGTGGATCGGGTTTGCCCTGCTGCCGAGACAACCCGGCACGGTGCCCGGCGAGCAACGGTCGATGGCCCAGACGGACCTGCCATCCTTGTCGATGGCGACACCGTTGGAGCCGCCCCACGGCCTTTTCTCCGTCGTGAACTGCGCCCAATCGCGGATGACGCGATAGGGATTGGCGCCGCTGTTGATCGGCTCCTGCGTCTGGGCATGGACTGCCTGCGCGGCCGGCCACACGACAACCGCCACCGCAAACCAAGCTCTGGCGCAAGCTGACATCGGCATCGCACGCCTCCCTGTACGGACGTTCGCCGCATCATTTGTGCACCCTTCCGGCCCCCGGCCACAACGGGGGTGAGGCGTGCTAGGTCCCCGTCGAGCGGGAGCGGCAGGACTGCGATGAACTAGCGCCGGCCTTCCCAATGCACGATGCGGCGCGCCGCATAGGCGATGGCGCGGTCGCTGATCAGGCCGATGATCCCGATCAGGATGATGCCGGCGAACACGTAGGTGGTGCGGAAGAAGCTCGAGGCGTCGAGAATGACGAAGCCGAGGCCACGGTCGCCGCCCAGGAGCTCGGACGCCACCAGGATGGTGAGCGCCGTTCCCATGGCGATGCGCAGCCCGGTCATGATCTGCGGCAGCGCCGACGGTAAAACGACGAAGCGGAACACCTGCCAGCGGTTGGCGCCCATCGATTGCGCGGCGCGCAGCGTGTCGAGGCCGACGGCGTTGGCGCCGGCCTGCGCGTTGACCATCATGATCAGCAGCACGAATACGAAGATCAGGATGATCTTTGAGAGTTCGCCGATGCCGAACCAGAGGATGAACAGCGGGATCAGGCCGAGCGGCGGGATCGGCCGCAAAATCTCCGACGGCACCACGAACAGCGCGTCGACGACCTCGGTCCGGCCGCGCAGCAGGCCGATGACGATGCCGAGCACCGACCCGAGCACGAACGCGACGCCGACGCGCATCATGCTGTAGCCGATATGCGTCCAGATCGACACGCCGGAGTAGCCGTTCTGGATCATGTCCCAGAAACTGGCGGCGACGGCGAGCGGCGACGGCAGGATCACCGCCGCCACCATCTCGTGGAACGTCAGCAGCGTCCAGACCAGGAGGATCGCCAACGGCGAGAGCACGGCGAGAAACGTATAGCGCCGCCTGGCTTGTGACCGTTGCTGCTGGCCTTCGCTCATGTCGGCTCCGAGGCGGTCAATGCGCCGACCGCTGCAGCATCTTGCGGTAGATGACCTCGCGCAGGCGGATGAATTCCGGGTTGAGCCGGTTTTCGCTCGTGGCGCGGGGCTGCGGCAGCTCGACCTTGAATTGCTCGTAGGCGCCGTCGCGCAGATCGGTGAGCAGGAAGATCCGGTCGCCGACGAAGACCGCCTCGTCGATTGAGTGGGTCACGAACAGGATGGTGCAGCCGGTGCGATCCCGGATGCGCAGCGTCTCCTCCTGCAGCTGCTCGCGGGTCTGCACATCGAGCGCGGAGAACGGCTCGTCCATCAGCATGACCCGCGGCCGCGCGGCAAGAACGCGCGCGAGACCGACGCGCTGCCGCATGCCGCCGGAGAGGTGATAGGGATAGTGCCCCTCGAAACCGGACAGCCCCACCAGCGCCGCCATTTCCTCCGCCACGCGCCGCTGATCCGCCTTCGGGCGTCCCGCGCAGCGCAGGCTGAAGGCGATGTTCTGCGCCACCGTCATCCAGTCGAACAGCGCCGCGGCCTGGAACACGACACCGCGGTCGGGTCCCGGCCCGTCGATCTGCCGGCCATCGACCAGGGCGGCGCCGCCGGTCGGCGCCAGGAAGCCGGCGATCATGTTGAGGATAGTGGTCTTGCCGCAGCCGGACGGGCCGAGCAGCACGACGATCTCACCGCTGTGGATGTCGAACGTCGTGTTGCTCATGATCGTGCGGCCGTCGTAGCCGAACGACACGTGATCGAATTTGAGTACCGGGCTCGTCATCTCCGTGCGACTGGCACTCCCTCCCCCGATCCGGCGGTCATCGCCGCCGGCGCGATAGCCGGTTATTTCGACTTCGCCAGCAACTGCTGGATCGGCTGGGTGTTGAAGATACCCGGCCAGTTGCTTGGCGCCGCCGGAATTCGCTTCTCGTCGACCAGGAACGCGGCGATCCCCTGCAGATGCTTCATCAGGCGCGACTCCGTCTCTTTGCCCGGCGGCCCCATGAAGCCGGCGGTGAGGATATCCTCGAAATCCGGGTTCGTCGCCGATTGTCCTTCGATCAGCCCGTCGAACTGGTCGGGCGTCATCGCGACCCGCTTGGCCTCGTATTGGCGCACGCCCTTCGGATCGGCCTTGTAGTCCTTCTGCGCCTGGCGCCAGGCGGTCAGGAACCGGCGCACGGTTTCCGCGTTGCCGGCGACGAACGGCTTGCGCGCCACCCACACGCCGCCGGTGATCATGTTGAGGCTCTTGGTCGAGGCGATCGGCTTCGCGCCGGCGCGTTCGATCACGCCGATGTTCGGCTCCCAGACAAAGGCGGCGTCGATCTGCCCGGCCACGAAAGCCGGCGGCATGTTGGCCGGCGTCAGATTGACGAGCGTCATGTCGGCCGGCTTGAGGCCGTTCTGCGATAGCGCCTGCAGCATGTGGTAGTGACTGGTCGACCCGATCGCGACGCCGATCTTCTTGCCCTTCAGGTCGGCGACCTTGGCGATGCCTTTCGGATTGGCCGAGAGGCGCACATTGGTGAGATCAAGCCGCTCCATGAACAGGATCTCGAGCGGTAGGCCGTTGGAATAGCCCGTCACCGCGGGAAACTCGCCCATCCAGGCGATGTCGACTTCGTTCGCCGCCAAGGCCGGCAGCATCGCCGGTCCGGCCGGAAACTGCGAGAGCTTGATGTCGAGACCGTGCTTGGCGAACAGGCCGGTGTTCACGGCGTACATCAGGATGACGTTGATGTCGCCGGTCTGGAATCCGATGCGCATCGGAAGCTTGTCTTGCGATGCCGCGGGCAACGGCGCCAAAGCGACGCTGAGCGCCGCGAGCATCAACAACAGAAACCGTTTCATGACTACCCTCCTGCCGAGAGTGTTAGCGCCAGTCGCGACCGGCGGGTTCAAGTTTTCGTTCCGTCTTGTGAGCCGACAAGTTTTTGCACGCCGAGAAGTTCGAGCACGGTCAGCGCCAGCACCCTGGTCGCGGCGACCGCCTTGTCGATGTGGATGTATTCGTTGATCGGCGGCCAGCCGTCCTCGCCGGGGCCGAACGTGATCGCCGCCTGCCCGCGCTCCGCGAAGCGGATGGTGTCGTTGTAGGCGTTCTTGCGGTAGAGCTTCGGATCTTCGCCGAGCACGCGCGCATAGGCGCGGCAGATGGCGCTGGTGGGATTGGCGCTCTCGTCCTGCTCGAGCGTGCCATCGACAAACAGCGTCCCCGGATAGGGACGAACGATGGCCTTGAGGTCCTTGTCGGCGCGGCTTTCCCGATCGATCACCGCCTGGACGTCCGCGAGCACGCTCTGCTGCGTCATGCCCGGCACCAGGCCGACGACGCCGAGCACGACGCGGCAGTGATCGGGCGTGAACTGCATTTCCCGTGCAACACCCCCAGAGATGCGATTGACCGTGACCATCGGCTCGGTGCCGCCGGCAAGCTTCGCCGGCTTGTGCTGGAACGTCATCGCCTCCAGCGCGCAGATGAGCCGCGCCATCTTGCTGATCGGCGTTGACGCCGGTATCGGGGCGCCACAGGTGCGTCTTGGTGCCGAAGGTTTCGAGCTCGAGCAGGCAGTTGCCGGAATTCGCGACCGCGACGCCCATGCCCCAGTGGCCGTCGGGCGCGGTCCAGCCGGTCGGCTCGCAGACGATCGTGTAGTCGGCGGTCAGCCCGCGCTCGTCGAGCAGATAGATCGCGCCGTCGGGACCGTGCTTCTCCTCGTCGGCGGTGTAGACGCATTTAAGCGTGCCGTGCAGCGTGACGCCGGCGGCGCGGATCGCCTGCGCGGCGAGCAGCGTGCAGGCGAGGTTGCCGCGGGTGTCGGAGGTGCCGCGCGCATAGAGCCGGTCGCCGTGCCGCGTCGGCCGGAACGGATGGCCGCCGGTCATCGTCCATTTGCTCCAGTCGCCGGCCGGATAGGTGTCGAGGTGATCGTTGAGGATCAGCGACGGCGCACCCTTCTCGCCGGCGATCACACCGATGACGTTGGGACGGCCCTCGCGCTTGGTCTTCGAGCTCGACCGCAAATCCCATCGCGGTGAGCTTGTCGGCGATCAAGAGCGCGATGCCTTCCTCGCGCGCCGCGGTGTCTTCGGGATCGAGCGGATTCTCCGCTTCCGGCTGGCCCGCCGGGATCAGCTCGCACGCGAGATCGAGCCACGCCTTCTCGGTGATGATGTCCATCACCGCCGCGCTCGACCGCGCTCAACTCGTGACCCTGCGGCTCCGCCAACACTGACATCCGATCGCTCCCCCCGACCGGATTTCAGCAAGAAGCATGCCATGGCTGCGCTGGGCGCATAGCGGGCCCTGCGGCGTTCGGAAAGCGCTGGTAACTCAATTGAAATGGGGCGCAGCGGGCGATCTGTCAGATAATTTCCGGCGCGCCCTGTTTGCGCCGCGAGGAGACAATTGCCAGGCTCTTAGTGGGCAGTAACCATCACAACTCGTCGTCGGTGAGCTTGCGCAAGACGTCGGGCTTGCGCACCACCATGATGCCGCGCTTCTGCGAAATGATGCCGCGCTTTTGCAGCCGGTTGAGGCTGATGGTCACCCACTGACGCGTCGCACCGATCAGATTGGCCATCTCGGCGTGGCTGAACGCGGCCGCGACCGAGATCTGGCCGTCGCGCTCGGCGATGCCGTGCGTGTCGCATCAAGTGCATCAGCACATGCACCAGGCGTTCCGACAAGGAGCGCGTGCCGAGCATCTGCGCCAGCGACGAATAGCAGCGCGCCTTGAACGACAAGGCATCGAGCAGTTGCAACGCCAGATCGGGAATCTCGCGCGCGAGTTGGCGCAGTCGCTCGCCCGGCAGACAGAACACCGCCGAGCGCTTCGCGGCGACCGCCGACCACATGCAGGTTCCGCCGAAGATATGCGGACCGCCGACGAAATTTCCGGGCAGCCAATAGGCGAGCGTGATCTGGCGGCCGGACGGCGCGGTGTAGAAGCTTCGGATCAGCCCGCTCTCGACCATGACGATGCCGTCCTGAAACTCGCCTTGCGAGAGCAGAATGTCCGACCGGTTGAGTTGCCGCACGGTGCCGATGCTGCGCACGCGCTCGCGATCGTGCGGCGTCAGCCGATCGATCAGGCTATGCGGCCGTCCGACCAGGCTGCTGTTCTCGGCAAGCAGCACGCCGGCGGTGCCGGAACCGGCCGGGCGATCGCTATCGGATCCGGCGAGATCGCGGGGAGCTGTGGTGGTGGGTGCCATAAGCTGACGATGGATGTTGCGGGAACCGGGGCCCGATCACGGCAAAGTTATCACACCTCGGCGGCAAACAAGCACCGACGCCGGGCCAAAAGTACTGGGTTCTTCAGGATGATGTCCCGCGTTGAACCAAAAGGACAGAATTTCATTTGAACCGGAACGCCGCCCCACGCGACCAAGCGCGTCTAATCAATTCCCAAGCCGGAGGTACCCTATATGGCAACGGCCACCCAAACAGCCGCCCGCACCGTCAACAACGGCGTCAATGTCGACGCCCTGATCGCCGCCCGCGAGGCGCTCACCGCGGCGCCCGCCGCGGCGCAATTCAAATGGCGCGCGGATTGCGAATGGAAGAACGGCACGCACAGCCATTCGACCGTCGAAAGCTTCTTCGGATTGGGCGCGGAACAGCGCCGCAAGAAGACGTTCAAGTTCGACGCCGACCATCCGGAGGTGTTCGCCTCCGAGGACAAAGGCGCCACCCCGGTCGAATACGTGCTGGTCGGGCTCGCGAGCTGCCTGACCGCCGGCGTCGCGGCGATCGCGCAGCATCGCAACATCCAATTGCGCTCGGTCACGGCCACGATCGAAGGCAACATGGACCTGCAGGGCATCCTCGGCATCGACAGCGACGTCCGCAACGGCTTCGGCACCATCAAGGTCCGCTACAAGATCGACGCCGATGCGAAACGCGAAGACATCGAGGCGCTGGTCGCGCAATCGCAGAAGCGCTCCGCGGTCTACGACATCGTCACCAACCCGACCAATGTCATGGTCGAAGTGATTTGAGCATCGCTTCTCGTGTTGTTGACTACGATCGTGCGGCGGACTCGGTCTGCTCCCTCTCCCCGTTGGGGAGAGGGGTGGGGTGAGGGGGAATAGCTCTCTCGATAGGTTCGAGCCCCCTCACCCTAACCCTCTCCCCGCTGGGGAGAGGGAACCTACCGAGTCTTTGGCACGTTCGGCAATTCAACGAGCGCTGAAAGGACCACGCGTCATTCGTACCGTCACCACCATCGTGATCGGCGCCGGCCATGCCGGGCTGGCCATGAGCCGCTGCCTCGCCGACCGCTCCATCGACCATGTGGTGCTGGAGCGCGGCGAGGTCGCGAATACATGGCGCAGCGAGCGCTGGGATTCGCTGCGCCTGTTGACGCCGAACTGGCAGAGCCGCCTGCCCGGCTTCGACTATCGCGGCGACGACCCGGGCGGCTATCGCACCGTGCCGGAGGTGATCCGGTTCATCGAGGACTACGCCAAGGCGATCGCGGCCCCGGTCGAGACCAACACGCGGGTGACCTCGGTGCGCCGCGGCGGCATAGGCTACCTGGTCCGCACCGACAGCGGCGATTGGCAATGCGGCGCGGTGGTGCTGGCGTCGGGCGCCTGCAACCTCCCCGACATTCCCGCCTGCGCCGAGCATGTGCCGCGATCGATCGACTGCCTGACCGCGCAGCTCTACCGCAACCCCGGCCAGCTCGCCGACGGCGGCGTGCTGGTGGTCGGTGCGTCGGCGAGCGGCACCCAGATCGCCCATGAGATCCGCAGAACCGGACGGCCGGTCTACCTGTCGGTCGGCGAGCACATCCGCGCGCCGCGCATGTATCGCGGCAGGGACATCCAGTGGTGGATGGACGCCGCCGGCGTGCAGAACGAGCGCTATGATGCGGTCGACGACATCACGCGCGCGCGGCGGGTCCCTTCCCTGCAGCTCGCCGGCACGACCGACCGCTCGACCCTCGACCTCAATGCGCTCAGCGATATCGGCGTGACGCTCATCGGCCGCCTCGCCGGCATCGCCAACGGCAAGGCGCAGTTCGCGCGGCTCGTTGCGCAACATGTGCGCGCTCTCCGATCTCAAGATGGGCCGGCTGCTGGAGACCTTCGATGATTGGGCGCGCGAGAACGGCGTCGATGGTTCGGTCGAGCCGTCGCATCGGTTGCCGCCGACGCGGGTCGCGGACCGACCCGCTGCTCAGCCTCGACCTCGCCGCCACGATCAAGACCATCATCTGGGCCACCGGCTATCGGCCCGACTATTCGTGGCTCGACCTGCCGGTGCTCGACCGCAAGGGCATGATCCGCCATGACGGCGGCGTCGCCGCACTGCCCGGCCTCTATGTGATGGGGCTGCACTTCATGCGGCGGCGGAAATCGTCACTGATCGACGGCGCCGGCGACGACGCGCGCGAGCTCAGCGATCATCTCGCGGCTTATCTCGGCGTTGCGACATCGAAATCAGGACGCGCCAACGAGCAGCACCGCCTTCGCTCTCCCCGCGAGGTTGCGTGAGCGCGCGTGGAACTTTTTCCACGCCGCGTTGACGGCAAATTTGATGCAATGCCGTCACACTCCCCGAGGATTCATCCGCGCGCGCGGTATAACTTTCTGAATGTTGTTGCGCGCACACGACTAACGCCATTCACTGACGGTCACTGAATCGCAACATTGCTGTAACGTGAATGGGGGGCGGCGCACATGCGTCTCGCCAAGCGTCTCGCTATTGTCGTCATCGCTGCAGGCTTGCCCGTCGTCGTCAGCGGCACGGGCGCGTTGAGCAACGAGAGCAACTGCCGGCAGCTTGAGGATCTCGCGCGGCAATATGCCGGCGTGAAATTGACCAGCCAGCAGCAAAAGATGAAGCGCCGGATGGTCGCCTGGTACAACGAAAACTGCAAGCGGACGCGAGACGTCCACGCACGACGCTAGCGCCGCGCAGGAACAATCATGTGTCGTTGGTCAGCGCGCCTTTGGGGGCGGGCGACGACGCTCGGCATGTCGCCGCCGCTGATTGTCGGTCGCGCCGCGGCGACTGTGCTATGAATGAATAATGATAAGAAACGCGACGCCGGACGACATCGAAACAATAGCCGCAATCTACAACGAGGCGATCCTGGAAGGCGGCCTCACGGGCGACCTTGAGCCTTTGTCGACAGACAACCGACGTGAATGGTACCGCGACCATCAGGATCGATACGCGATCTTCGTCAAGGTCGTCGACGCCGCGGTCGTCGGCTACGTCGCGGTTTCCCCGTACCGAAGAGGCCGCGACGCATCTACGAGACTTACGAGATCAGCTACTACGTCGCCAGGAAATTCCGCGGCCGCGGCTCGGGCGAGGAGCTTGTCCATCACGCGATAGAGTACGCGCGGCGTTCGGACTTTACTTCAATGCTGGCGCTGGTCCTGGCGTGCAACCAACGGAGCATCGATTTCCTGATCGGATTCGGCTTCTACTTATTGGCCGGTTGCCGAACGCCGCCAAGATCGACGGCGAACGTGTCGACCACGTCTATCTTTCGCGCAGCATACGTCCCTGAAAGCGGCGATCCGCCTTTAGGCCGTCGCGGCGGCCACCGCGCGGCGCGCCAGCACGCCCACGAGATGCGCGCGGTATTCGGCGCTGCCGTGGATGTCGCTCGACATGCCGTCGGCCGGGATGGTCATGCCGTCCAGCGACTTCGCGCCGAAGCGCTTCTTCAGCGCCTCCTCGAACGCGCGTGACGCGGAACACGCCGTTCGAGCCGGCGCCGGTCACCGCCACGCGGATGTCGGAGCCGCGCTTCGACACGAACACGCCAACCAGCGCAAAGCGCGAGGCCGGGTTCGGGAATTTGACGTAGGCCGCCTTGTTCACCTTCGGGAACTGGAAGCGCACGATGATCTCGTCCGGCTCGAGCGCGGTCTCGAACAGGCCCTTGAAGAAATCGTCGGCCGCGATGCGGCGCTTGTTGGTGATGACGGTGGCGCCGAGCCCGAGGACGGCGGCCGGATAGTCCGCGTTCGGGTCGTTGTTGGCGACCGAGCCGCCGATGGTGCCGCGATGGCGCACCGCCGGATCGCCGATCAGGCTGGCGAGCTCGGCCAGCGCCGGGATGTTCTCCTTCACGATCGGCGAGGTCGCGACCTCGACGTGCCGGGTGAACGCGCCGACCGCCAGCGAGCGGCCCTTCATCTCGATGCCGGAGATGCCTTCGATCTGCGACATGTCGATGATGTGCTTCGGCCCGGCGAGGCGAAGCTTCATGGTCGGGATCAGCGTGTGTCCGCCGGCGAGGAGCTTGGCTTCTTCCTGGCGGGCCAGGAGCCCTGCCGCCTGCCGCACCGTGGTCGGGCGATGGAATTTGAATTCGTACATGGCGTGCCGTCCCTATCCGAAATGTCGTTGCGCGCTCGCTTAAGCCTTGCTTACGCCTTGGCCATGGCCTTGGCGCCGGCGGCGATCGCCTTGACGATGTTGTGGTAGCCGGTGCAGCGGCAGATATTGCCTTCGAGCTCGTGGCGGATGGTCTTCTCGTCGAGGTCGTTGCCCTTGCGGCGCACGATGTCGACCGCCGACATGATCATGCCGGGGGTGCAGTAGCCGCATTGCAGCCCGTGGTTCTCGCGGAACGCCTCCTGCATCGGATGCAGCGGGCCGTTCGGCTCGGCGAGCCCTTCGATGGTGAGTGACGTTGGCGCCCTGCACCTGCCAGGCGAAGGTCGTGCAGGACTTCACCGCCTTGCCGTCGATATGCGACGACGCAGGCGCCGCACTGGGAGGTGTCGCAGCCGACATGGGTGCCGGTGAGCCGCAGGTGCTCGCGCAGGAACTGCACCAGCAGGGTGCGCGGGTCGACGTCACCGGTGACGGCCTTGCCGTTCACCGTCATTGCGACGGCGGTCATCGGGCTACCTCCAGAAATCCGGGCCAGACGGCCTGTTTTCGCGCCGCCGGGCGGAGCCGGCAACAGATAGGGGCAAAATCGCAGTCGATTTTGCCCCGTTTTGCGATTTGGAACAAGTTCAACTCTGAACCCGACATGCGCGCACGGTCAAGGGTGTTGCTGGCGGTCTGCCGGATTCGCAAGGCTCGCCCCTGCGGCCTAACGGCCCCTACCCGTGCTGCACCGCCTTGGCGAAGTTGGCGAAGAAATCGTCGGCGGTCTTCTTGGCCGCGCTGTTGATCAGCCGCTGCCCGAGCTGGGCGAGCTTGCCGCCGATCTGCGCTTCGACGTTGTAGGTCAGCAGCGTGCCGCCATCCTTGTCGGAGAGCGAGACCGTGGCGCCGCCCTTGGCGAAGCCGGCGACGCCGCCCTCGCCTTCGCCGGAGATGCGGTAGCCGTTGGGCGGATCGAGGTCGGAGAGCCGCACCTTGCCCTTCCAGCGCGCCTTGACCGGGCCGATCTTGATGGTGGCGATGGCCTGGAATTCGGTGTCGGAAGTCTTGTCGAGCTGCTCGCAGCCCGGAATGCAGCTCTTCAGCACCTCGGGGTCGTTGAGCTTCGCCCAGACCGCCTCGCGGCTGGCGGCAAGCTGGACTTCCCCGTTCATGGTCATCGCCATCGTCTAAAATCTCCGGTTCCCAACTGTCGCGCGGTGATATAGGCGCCTCGCTAGCCGCACGAGGAAAGGCTTTTTGACGCAGATATTGGCGTGCGTCGTTCCTTGGGGTTGGCGGCGCCTGCCGGGGCCGCTAATGGTGGCCATCTGGCGTATTGTTCCCGTTCCATGACCAATCCCTTGAACCCCTCCTCGCTGCTGACGCCGCTGATCTCGAGCGCCGCGATGCGGGCGATCGTCGACGACCGCGCCCATCTCCAGCGCATGCTCGATTTCGAGGCCGCCCTGGCCCGGTCCGAGGCCGCGGTGGCGGTGATCCCGGCGAGCGCCGTCGACCGCATCAGCGCCGCCTGCAAGGCCGAGCTTTACGACCTCGCGGCGCTCGGCGAAGCCGCCGCCCGCGCCGGCAACGTCGCGGCGGCCGTGATCACGGCGCTCACCGACGAGGTCGCCAAGACCGACGTCGAGGCCGCCCGCTACGTGCATTGGGGCGCCACCACCCAGGATCTCGTCGACAGCGCGCTGATGCTCGAGCTGCGCGCCGGCCTCGACGCGCTGATCACCGACCTCAACACCGCGATCGACGGCTTCACCGCTGATTGCCGGCCGCCACCGCCGCACCGCCGCGGTCGCGCGCACCTCGCTGCAGCATGCGCTGCCGATGCCGTTCGGGCTCAAGCTCGCGGGCTACGCCGCGGCGCTGGCGCGCTCGCGCGAGCGGCTGCGCCGGCTGCGCAAGGAAGGCCTGGCGCTGCAATTCGGCGGCGTCGCCGGCACGCTGGCCTCGCTCGGCGAAAACGGCCTCGCGGTGACCGACCGGCTCGCCGCCCTGCTCGACCTGCCGGCGCCGGACGCGCCCTGGCACGCGCATAGCGACCGCCTCGCCGAAATCGCGTCGGCGCTCGCGATCCTCACCGGCACCTGCGGCAAGATCGCGCGCGACGTCGCGCTGATGATGCAGACCGAGGTGGGCGAAGCGCACGAGCCGCCGCGCGGCCACATCGGCGAAGCGGTCGGGCTGCCGCACAAGCGCGCGCCCAATGCGGCGGCGACCGGCGTCGCGGCCGCGACCATCGCGCCGAATCTGCTCGCCACCATCATCGCCGGCCAGGTGCAGGAGCACGAGCGCGGCGCTCGGCGGCTGGCAGGCGCAATGGCATGCCATGCCGGCGCTGCTGCTCGTCACCTCCGGCGCGCTCGCCGCCATCGCCGAGATCGCCCAGGGGCTCGAGATCGACGCCGAGCGCATGCGCGGCAATCTCGACATCGCGCCAGGGCCTGATCATGGTCGAGGCGGTGACGATGGCGCTCGGCGCCAAGCTCGGCCCGCATCAGGCGAAACTGATCGTCGAGGAAGCGAGCAAGCAGGCGATATCGTCGAAGCGCCACCTCAACAGCATCCTGGCCGAAGACCCGCGCGTCACCGCGCACATGACGCCGGGCGAGCTCGCGCGGCTGTTCGAGCTGATGGGCTACCAGGGCGTCGCGCAGACCTTTATCGACCGCCTGATCGGCTCGCTCGGCGCGCGCACGCCGAAGCGGCAAGGCTGAACAACAAGGCTGAACAACAAGCAACAGAGGAAACGCCATGCCGGTGATCCAATCGAACGGCTGTCCGATCCATGTCGAGGTCGAAGGGCCGGAGAACGCGCCGGTGCTGATCCTGTCGAACTCGCTCGGCACCACGCTGCACATGTGGGACGGCCAGGTCGGCACCGTTCACCAAGCACTTCCGGCTGGTGCGCTTCGACCGCCGCGGCCACGGCAAGTCCGGCCTGCCCGAAAGGCCCCTACTCCATGGAGATGCTCGGCCGCGACGTGCTCGCGATCATGGACGGGCTCGGCATCAAGAAGGCCAACTGGTGCGGGCTGTCGATGGGCGGCATGGAAGGCATGTGGCTCGGCGCCAATGCGCCGGAGCGCTTCGAGCGCCTGGTGCTCTCCAACACGTCGAGCTACTTCGCGGACAAGAAAGGCTGGAACGACCGGCTCGCGCTGGTGCGCGACAAGGGCGTGCCGGCCTTCGCGGCGCCCAACATGGAGCGCTGGTTCACCAAGGGATTCCGCGAGCGCGACCCGCAGGCGATCGCGCGCATGCAGGCGATGTTCGCGGCGACGCCGCTCGATGGCTACATCGCCTGCGGCGAGGCGGTGCGCGACATGGACCACCGCGACCTGCTGCCGCGCGTCAAACCGCCGACGCTGGTGATCATCGGACGCCACGATCCCGCGACCGTTCCGGAAGCCGGCGAATACATCTGTAAAAACATACCAGGCGCCGAACATTTCATGATCGACGCCGCGCATATTTCCAATATCGAGCAACCGACGCAGTTCAACGACGCGGTCCTAGGATTTTTGACACGGCGCTGAACATTAATTCAGCGCCGATCACAAAATTGCCCCGAGGGACTCCAGCATCAATTCAGCAAGCGTTAGGTCGCGCGGTCTACATCCCGTCGCGGTGACAGAAAACTGTCACCCGAAAAAATGTCTACAGGGGTGTTAGACATGATGCTCATCCGTCTCACCTACTTCAGCCGCAACCGTCTCAACGACTGGTACAGTAGTAAAGACTGCGGGATCGCGGAAATTCTCGCGACCTCGGTTGCCAACAATCTGCGCGACTGCATCACCGGCGCTCTGATCTGCGACGATCGCTGGTTCGTACAAGAACTCGAAGGCGCCGAGAGTAAAGTTTCCGCCGCCTTTGAACGAATCTTGCGGGATCAGCGCCACCGCGACGTGTCGCTGGTCACGATGCAGGCGGTGGCCGCGCGCCGCTTCCCCAACTTCGCAATGGTCTGTCTCTTCCGTGACGAGGACAACTGCGATCTGTTCCGCCATTATGGCGAGGATGAGATTCTCGACCCGCGCAAGATGCGGGCCGACCGCCTCTCCGACCTCATCGAGGCGGTGGCGGATCGCGGGACCACGGGGGGACCAGAATGGACGAGAAAGCGCGCTACGAACGCGGCCTGACCCAACGCCAAAAGGTGCTGGGCGGCGGCTATGTGGATCGGTCGGTCGCCGCCCGGACGGATTTCAATACGGAATTCCAGGAGATCATCACCCGCTATGCCTGGGGTGAGATCTGGACGCGTCCCCATTTCGACGAGCGCACGCGCCGCATCCTGGTGATCGGCACGACCATGGCGCTCGACAAGTGGGAGGAATTCCGCCTGCACGTGCGCGTCGCGCTCACCGAGGGCGGCTTCTCCGCCGCCGACATCAAGGAAATCATCCTGCAGCAGATGATCTATTGCGGCGTGCCGGCCGCCAACCATGCCTTCCGCGAGGCCGGCGAGATCGTCAAGGAACTCGGCAAGGCCTGAGCGGCCCCTACCCGGGAACCAACCGGCCGAATTTGGGATTGGTGGGCTGGGCATCGTCGCCCCGATCCTGGATTCGCGAGGTCGACCCGATGGCGGGCTTCAACGTTCGCAAGGAAATGCCGGGGGTCGAGCTCAGCAGAGACGAATTCAGGAAGCGATACAGCGAGCGCTTTTCCGACCCGGTGTTCGCGCCGCTGCGCGCCGACATCGACCGCATCCTCGACGGCGCCTGGGACGCCTATTCAAACTCCCGCAAGGCGCCGCACACGCGCCGCGCCGGCGCCGGCTTCGCCGATCCGGACTATGAGCTTTCGGTCGACTGGATCGCCGCCAGCGAAAAGATCAAGGACGCCGAGCAGCCGCCAGAAGGACCCGGCGTCGCCGTCGCGCATCCTGTTGATCAACGGCGCGAGCCGCAGCGAGCACACCTGCCCCGGCGAGAGCTCGAAGACCTGGCGGCTGGTGACGATGGCGCGCGAGATGTTCGCGCACGAGCCGCAGCTCGAGGTCGAGGTGCTCGATCTCAGCCGGCTCACCTCCGAGTACGGCCGCATCATCTATCCCTGCAAGACCTGCGTCTCGACCGCGATGCCGCTCTGCCACTGGCCGTGCTCCTGCTATCCGAACCACGCGCTCGGCCAGGTGCAGGACTGGATGAACGACATCTATGCGATGTGGGCGGCGGCGCATGGCGTGATGATCATCTGCCCGGTGAACTGGTACGGGGCGCCGTCCGGGCTGAAGCTGATGATCGACCGGCTGGTCTGCGCCGACGGCGGCAATCCCGATCCGACCTCGACCCACGGCAAGAAGGTCGACGAAGCCAAGGCGCTGGAGCTGGCCGGCTGGTCCTATCCGCAGCATCTCGCCGGCCGCGTGTTCTCGGTGGTGGTGCATGGCGACTACGGCGGCGACGGAAACGGTGCACGACGCAGTCTCGACGTGGCTGCGCGACAGCGGCCTGATCGAGGCCGGGCATCTGTCGCAGCTCGCGCGCGATGATCGGCTACATGGAGCCCTACGCCACAAGCCACGACGATCTCGACCGCGACACCGCGTTCCAGGAGGAGGTGCGCAACGCCGCGCGCTCGCTGGTCGAGGCGGTGAAGCTCTCGCGCAGCGGCGCGATGCAGCAGCCGGATGCCGAGCTGAGCGCGCCGCGCAAGAAGTGATAGCGTGACCACTGTGCGCGCAGGCGCGCTTCCGGAATCCGCGCCAGCGCGGTGGCGGCCGGCGCCGGCGGCGGACCGGCCGCGAGCACGCCGACCGGCAGCGCCAGCGCATCGACCTGAGGCAGCCGCCGCAGGTTCGCGCGGAGCGTCCAGTGCGAGGTGCCGCTCGACCACGACGACGATGATCGCGCCGGCGACCAGCAGCATCTGGGTCGCATAGAGCCGGATCAGCGCCGCGTCGCCGAGCGCCATCGCCGGGATCACGCAGAGCATGATGCCGACGACCGCGCAGGATCAGCACGACGTCGATGCGTCTCGCGATCGACCTCGCGCCGCATCACCCACGCGCGCGCGAACTCGATCACGTAGGCGACGAACGCCGCCGCGATCACCAGCTTGATGCCGGCGAGAACGTGCGAGACCACGACCATGCCGCTGTAGTCGAGATCGAACAGGTGCCGGAAAAGATCGCGCCGGTCGCATGCGCGCGATCGTCGAGGCCGTTATAGGGCGAGATCAGCGCGCGCACCGCCTCGCGGCCCCAGACCGGGATGAAGTAGAGCGACAACAGGGCCAGATTGACCGAGCCAAGGCTGGGCAACCTGAGACCGGATGCTCAAGCCGCGACCGCATCGACGCCTCCGCGATGCCGACCGGTCCTTGCTCGCTGCGCAAGGACTTCTGGTCGGCTCGACAGGCGGCAGGCTACGCCGTTAGATTGTCGGCCCAATCGAAACCCTTTGTTAACCTTATCGGCGCGCCGGGGCCGCCGGATCGAGGCCGTTTGCCCTCAGACGGGCTACCCGCCCCGCGCCTCGCGGAATTCGTGCGGGGCGGTGCCGGTCTGCTTGCGGAAGAAGCGGGCGAAGTGGGACGGGTCGGAGAACGCGAGCTCGTAGGCGATCTCGTTGATCGGCTGGTTGGTGAACACGAGCTGGCGCTTGGCCTCGGTCAGCACCCGCTGGCGGATCAGATGGCCGGCGGTCACGCCGGTCGCGCGTTTGACGTGATCGTTGAGGCGGTCGACGGTCATCGCGAGCTTGTCGGCGTAGAACGCGAGCTGGCGCTCGGTCGTGGAAATGCTCCTCGATCAGCTTGCGCAGCGCGACCACGGTGGCGTCGGTCGGCGTCAGCGGATCGGCACGGGTGCGGCTCGCCGCCATGCGCGCGACCTCGACCGCGATCAGCGCGAGCAGGCCGCGCATGGCGATGCGATAGCCGGCGCGGCCGAGGCTTCGCTCGTCGTGCAGCTCGCTGGCGAACGAAATGACGCGCGCATGATCGGCGGGCAGCGGCACCACCGGATCGAACGCCAGCGACTTCGAGCCGCGCCAGCGCCTCGCCGCGGCGATCGCCGATCGCCTCGGCGGCATCCTCGGTGAAGCTCATCACCCAGCCGTCGGTGACGCCGGCGCGGAAGCGAAAGCCGTGCGCCGTGGTCGGCGGCACCAGGATCGCGCACGGCGCTTCGAACGGAAGCACCGCGGCTTCGAACGTCATCTCGCCGCCGCCCTGCTCGATCAGCAGGATCTGAAACAGGTTGCGGTGGCGGTGCGCGCGGATCGTCCAATCATGGATCGACGAGCGCGACGAGATCGTCTCGATGTGGATGAAGTCGAACGCCTGATCGTCCGGCGGATCGCCGTAGAGATGAAACAGCGGCAAGGCGGTGACGGTGCCCATGGTTTGAGCATAGTCCAGCGCCGGATTGCTGCAATCGATCCGACGTCGCAGTCCGGCGGTCGTGCACAACAGTTGACAACAACGGCCGCTTCAGCGGCCCCGCGCGCTGCTCGCGGGGCCGTTGTCATAGAACTCAAAGCATTGCGGAGACTTAGCGATCCTGGCCCTGCTGGCCCGGCCTGCTGCTGACCCGGCTGTCTGCGCCCTGCTGGCCCGGACGCTGCCCGCCGCCGCCCTGCTGCCCGCCGCCTTGGCCGGGCTGCTGCTGCTGCTGACCCGGCTTCGGGTTCTGCTGGTTCGGGTTCTGGTTGGGCTGGTTAGGATTGGCCATTCTGACTACTCCTCGAGGGTTGTTTGGGGCTCGTCGCCCCAACGGAGTCAACTCAGGGAACACCGCCGAGTTTCGAGGAAATGAAAAAAGAAAGGTAACCCGCGGCGGCACCGAATTCGCCGGAAATTTGCTTTGAATTTGACGGATGTTGTTGCGCGGGAACCCGGCATGGGCTGGACTCCCCGCAATCTTGCGCGTTCCACAATGGAACCCGATGTAAAGCCGATGGCCAGTCCCTCACCGCTTCCACTATCGCGCCTGGCAACCCGCGTCGCCTATGCGTCGACGCAACTGCCGCGCATCGCCTGGTACTCCGGGCACTTCCAGATCATGCGCCGGCTCGCCCAGGAAGTGCGGCGGCGAAACGGCGAGGTTACGCCGTCGAAGCCGCCAGCCGATGCGAAGCGCGAAGCAGGCCTCGAACAGCGGCTCGACGCCGACCGCCGCGCGCTGTTCGCGCAGGACATCGCCAATGTCGAGGCCGGCATCTATCCCCTGCCCGCGGATCACGACGGCTCGCTGCTGACGCTGCTCGACCGGTCGCGGCTGTTCTTCGACGACCTGCCGGACATCGACGCGCGCCGCGAAGCGCAACGCGACGCACGAAGTGCTGAACGCGGAGACGCGCGGCAGCCGCCCCGACTACTACCTGCAGAATTTCCATTTCCAGTCGGGCGGCTGGCTGACCGACGACTCGGCGGAGCGCTACGACACCCAGGTCGAGGTGCTGTTCAACGGCACGGCGAACGCGATGCGGCGGCAGGCGCTGCCGCCGCTGGCGGAAGCGTTTGCCGGGCGCGACCAGCGCCGCTTGCGGCTGATCGACGTCGGCTGCGGCACCGGCCGCTTCCTCGACTTCGTCAAGCAGAGCTGGCCGCGGCTGCCGGCGCTCGGGCTCGATCTCTCGGACGCGTACATCAGGCACGCGCGAAGCACACCTGCGGCGCTGGTCGCGCGCGCATCTCACCGTCGCCAATGCGGAAGCCATCCCGGCGGCGGACGAACAGCCAGCGACGCGGTGACCAACATCTTCACGATGCACGAGCTGCCGCCGAAGGTGCGCCGCACCGTGATTCGGCGAAGCGGCGCGCGTGCTCAAGCCCGGCGGCCGCCTGGTCGTCCTCGATTCGCTCCAGCGCGGCGACGAGCCCGACTACGACGCGATGCTGGAGCGCTTCCCGCAGCTCTATCACGAGCCGTATTACACGAGCTATCTGCGGCGAGGATTTCGCCGCGATCGCGCGGCAGCACGCGGCTCGTCCACCGGCGCGACACCAAGGCCTACGTTTCCAAGGTGATGGTGTTCGACAAGCCGTCCGGCTGACGCTCAGACGCGCTTGTACGCGCGCTCGTGATAGACCAGCGCCGGCCCCTGCGGGCCGAGCCGCACCGCCTGCACCGCGCCGAAGAACACGTTGTGGCTGCCGACCGAGCGCACCTCGACGATCCGGCAGTCGAACGCCACCACCGCGCTGGCGAGCACCGGACTGCCGGTCGACAGCGTCGTCCATTCGCCCTTGCTGAAAGCGGTCGCTGCCCATCACGCCGGTGCGGCCGGCGAAGAGGTCGGCGATCTCGGCTTCGGTCGCGCCCAGCGTGTTGACGCAGAACACGCCGTTCTCCAGCACGACCGGATTGGTCTGGCTGCGCCGGTTGAGGCACATCAGCAGCGTCGGCGGCGCGTCGGTCACCGAGCACGCCGCGGTCGCGGTGGCGCCGGTCTTGCCGCCGGGCCCCGCGGTGGTGATCACATGCACCGCGGCGCCGAGCCGGCTCATCGCTTCGCGGAACGGCGCGGCCTCGACCGTCTGCACCGGTTCCGGGCCGACCGCCGTGAAGGCGCCGTCCATGGCATCGTCGGGGCGTTGGTCGATCCAGCTCATGGCGTCGCTCTCTGCTTGCCCTACTCCGCCGCCTTCGGACGCTTGCTCACCGCGGCATAGGCGACGTCGTCCGGATCGAGCCAGGTGTCGCCGGTCCAGCCGTGCTCGTCGTATTCGGCGAGGCACTGGTCCGCGAGCGCGATCATCTGTCCATGGTGCCGGACGCGCGCGCGTTCCACATCGCCTGGATGCGGATGTCCTCGTGGTTGCCGGCGTAGTTCATCTCGTAGAGCTCGTGGCGGCCGCCGAACTCGGTGCCGATCGCGTCCCACAGGAGCTTCATCACCTTGATGCGCTCCTTGTAGCCGATGCCGTGGGAGCCGCGCACGTAGCGCGCGAGATACTTGTCGATCGTCGGGATTGGCGAAGTCCTTGGCCGACGACGGCAGGTAGATCAGCGCCGAGGCGACGATCTTCTCGACGATCTCCTTGACGCGGCCGTAGGCGTCGCCGGCGAACACGCGGTAGCTCGCGCCCGACTGCGCGTTCGGCAGCACCGCGTCGTCGACCCACGGCGTCGGATTGTGCGCCATGGCGTCGGTGAGCGCCCAGAACAGGTTGCGCCAGGCGATGATCTCGCCGAGCATCGCCTGGTTGCCGCGGAATTCGTCGGCGCCGGTGGTGCGCAGCGCCTTGGCGATGACGCCGACCAGGAAGTCGAGCTTCACCGCGAGCCGGGTGCAGCCCTGGAACTGGTAGCCGGCGAGGAAGCCCGACTGCGGGAAGAAGATCTTGAGCTTGTCGAGGTCGCGGTGCAGCAGCACGTCCTCCCACGGGATGAACACGTTGTCGAACACGAAGATCGCGTCGTTCTCGTCGAAGCGCGACGACAGCGGATAGTCGAACGGCGTGCCCATCACGCTCGCCATCATCTCGTAGGAGGCGCGGCAGAACAGCTTCACGCCCGGCGCGTTCATCGGCGCGATGAACATGACCGCGAGATCGGTGTCGTTGATCGGCACCGCCGCGTTCTGGCCGAGGAAGTTGTAGTGGGTGAGCGCCGACGAGGTCGCCACCACCTTGGCGCCGGACACGTAGATGCCGGCGTCGGTCTCCTTCTGGATGGTGATGAACACGTCCTTGACCTGGTCGGCGGCGCGCTGCGCGGTCGACCGGCGGGTTGACGATGGCGTGGTTCATGAACAGCACGTTCTCCTGCGCGCGCCGGTACCAGCGCTGCGCGTTGTCGGCGAACTTTCCGTAGAACTGATGATTGGCGCCGAGCGTGTTCATCAGCGAGGCCTTGTAGTCGGGCGAGCGCCCCATCCAGCCGTAGGACATGCGCGCCCAGGCGGCGATGGCGTCGCGCTGGGCGATGACGTCCTCGCGCGAGCGCGCGACGCGGAAGAATTTGTGGGTGTAGCCGCCGGAGCCGGTGTCGGTCGGCGAGGTCAGCACGTCCTTGCTCTTTGGATCGTGCAGCGCGTCGTAGAGCCGCGCGACCGAGCGCGCGGCGTTGCGGAACGCCGGATGCGTGGTGACGTCCTCGACGCGCTCGCCGTAGATATAGACCTCGCGCCCGTCGCGCAGGCTCTCGAGATATTCCGCGCCGGTGAACGGCCGCCCCGGCGCGCGATGGCGTCCTCGGACTTCATGCGGCTCATGGCTTGCGCTCCGTCTTGAAGAGAAGCCCGTAGCACATGTGGGCATCAGCGCGAAACGCCCGGGCCGGCGATGTCGGCGCGAGCCGCCACTCCTGCGCGACGATCCGCAGGCCTCACGGTCGGCGAGATGCCGTACAATCTAGAACTTCGTGATCGGCTTGAGCCGTTCTGGCGGCGCAGGTCCGAAAACTTCTCCTGGAAGACCAGCTCCTGCGGCATCCAGGGTGAACTTGGTGCTCTTGATGAAGTCGTGGAGAGCGCGTGGCTCGGCGCCGTGTGGACCGTCTGCTGCGACGAACTCCTTGGTCAGGAAGCATCGGTCGGGCGACTTGCCGAGGAACGCGGCGAACTGTTCCAACGCTGATGCCGGCCGCCTTTCTGCATCTGATACGACACCTGCCGCCGGTAACATCTTCGGCATCAGGACAGGCCCCTTGTCATTGGCCGCGTCGATCGGCCCGTGCTTGCGATACACGAGCTTCTTGTCGAATTTGTTGATCGCAGTGGAGTAGTCCTTCCAGGTCCGATTCTTCGTTTTTCCCTTGTTGGCGGCGGCGTCCAACGCGGCGATCTCCTCGACGGTCATCGACGAGTAGTAGGTCGGATAGACCCACCCCTCGCTGGCGAGCCACACATTGACGTCGGTCGTGAAATTCGGCTCCGACAAAGATGTTGCCGACGAAGCGTCCATAGGTATCGATCACTTCGGCCGGCGCATCGATCAGCGACAGCATGCTCGCAGCGGAAGTGCCGTCGCGCCGAACGTTTTGCAGCTTCTTGCAAAGCGCGACGGTGGCGGTTTCGGCCCAGAACTGACGCCGCGCGATCTTGTTGAGGTCGTTGAACTTCTTGCGCTTCGCCTTCGAGACGTCGGAACTCTGCTTGAGTGCGCCGCGCGCGATAGTGCAATTCCGGCGCATCGATCCCTTGCAGGCGGACGGTGATGCGGCCTTGCTTGTCGATCACCGGGTCGCTGCTGGCGCCGCGCACGACCGTACCGAAATAGGCCTGGGTCGTCTTGAATGTCTTTCCGTCCGCAGCGAATGAAAACGAATTGGCGCCAACCTCGACCTTGATCTTGGTGGTGTCGGCATCGGACTCACCGTCGGGCCAGAATTGAGCAAGATCAATCGTGCCCTTTACGCGCAGGACTCCGGCCATGGCTGCCTCCAATGGATTGTGAGAAACGCATAACCATAGCTTTGAAGCGGCAGGCGCACAACGCGTGGTAGAGCTAAGGTGGGCGAACGGCTCGGGATTTGCGTTACGGAATGGCTGCGTAATCATCCGATCGATCCGCAACTCGCCTGGATCGCGGAATGCCGGAATGCCGATCGTCATTGCCAGTTGCCCCGGCTCGGGCTGCGCGCGGTAGGTCCCGAACAGCCGGTCCCACCAGGGCAGATTGAAACCGAAGTTGCTGTCGGTTTCGTGGCGCAGGATCGAGTGGTGCACGCGATGCATGTCGGGCGTCACCAGGACGAGGCGAAGGACGCGATCGAGCCAGGCCGGCATCGATACGTTCGAGTGGTTGAACATCGAGCTGACGTTGAGCACCACCTCGAACAGGATCACCGCGACCACCGGAATGCCGAGCGCCACGATCACCGCGATCTTGATCAGGAGCGAGATCAGGATCTCGATCGGATGAAAGCGCACGCCGGTGGTGACGTCGATGTCGAGGTCGGCGTGGTGCATGCGATGCAGCCGCCACAGCACCGGGACTTTGTGGAAGACGACATGCTGCGCGTAGATCGACGAGATCGAGGGCGAGAAAGCCGATCGAGCGCAGCGACCGATAGCCGCAGACTCGAGATAATTGATCAGGCCCCAGCCGTTGCCGGCGGCATAGAGCGACGCGCCGACTGCGGCGGTCGGGAGCAGCACGCGCACGGTCAGGATGTCGGCGACAGAATCCCGAGATTGCCCGGCCAGCGCCTCCCGCGTCCGATGGTCAGGGAGCGGCGCGGCGCCAGGAGTTCCCACAGCGCAACAGGCACAGAAGAACACGCGCAAATGCGCCCAGGCGGATGATCATTTCGACGGTGATGCTGCCGGTCATGGCTCTTCGTTCTCCCAGGGCCAATATAGTGCCTTGTGGACCGCTAGCGTCCGATTCCGACGTTCGTATGCACCGCGACATTGCCGCCCTTCCAGCGCCCTGATAGAGATTCACAGTCGGGGATCGCGGGGCGGAGAGCATGGAAGTCTTCGTCCAGCAGCTCATCAACGGCATCACGCTCGGCTCGATCTACGGCCTCATCGCCATCGGCTACACGATGGTGTTCGGCATCATCGGCATGGTGAACTTCGCCCACGGCGACGTGTTCATGGTGTCGGCCTTCATCGCGCTCATCGCCTTCCTGATCCTGACCGCCTGGATCGGCGCCGGCGCGATCGTGCTGGCGCTGCTGATCGTGCTGGTCATCGCCATGGTGATGACCTCGCTGGTGAACTGGGCGATCGAGCGCGTCGCCTACCGGCCGCTGCGCGGCTCGTTCCGCCTCGCGCCGCTGATCTCGGCGATCGGCATGTCGATCTTCCTGATGAATTTCGTGCAGGTCGCGCAGGGGCCGCGCAACAAGTCGATCCCGCCGCTGTTCAACGAGGTGATCGTGCTGATCACCGCGCGACGGCTACGACGTCACCGTCTCCTACAAGCAGATCGTGATCTGGCTCGTGACCGGCGTGCTGCTGTTCGCCTTCTGGTATCTGGTCAGCAAGACCGCGCTCGGCCGCGCGCAGCGCGCCTGCGAGCAGGACCAGAAGATGGCGGCGCTGGTCGGCATCAATGTCGACCGCACCATCTCGATCACCTTCGTCATCGCGGCGGCGCTCGCCGCGGTCGCCGGCACCATGTACCTCGTCTACTACGGCGTCGTGAGCTTCGCCGACGGCTTCACGCCCGGCGTGAAGGCGTTCACCGCCGCGGTGCTCGGCGGCATCGGCTCGCTGCCCGGCGCCGTGATCGGCGGCCTCGCTGATCGGCCTGATCGAGACGCTCTGGTCGGCCTATTTCTCGACCGACTACAAGGACGTCGCCGCCTTCTCGATCCTGGTCGTCGTGATGATCTTCCTGCCGCAGGGCCTCCTCGGCCGCCCGGAAGTCGAGAAGGTCTGAGATGGCGCCGAGGCGACGCCAACGCCGCCTCCGCCCGGACCTCGTGCGCGCGCTCCGCGCCGCCGCGATTCACCGGCCTGATCGCCTTCGGCCTGTTCCTGCCGCTGATCGCCTTCCAGGCCGCGCACGACATCCGCAACGAGCTGGTGCTCGAGACGCGCTGGCCGCTGTTCGCCGTCTTCGTCGCCATCGCCTTCGTCGGCCGGCTGATCTGGGAGCTGCTGCCGCGCGAGCGCATCAAGCCGAGCTTGGAGCGTTCATCCGGTCGCCGAGGCAGCTTCGGCCGCGGCCGCCGTCTGCGGTCGGCCATGACCATCTGCGCCTCGTCGCCAGGGCCGGCTTCGGCGCCGAAGCCGAGCTTCGCGCTGCTCTCTCGCCATCTGTTGCGTCGCCACGATCGCGCTGGTCATCGGCGCCGCCGTTGCCGTGGTCAACACGCGCTATCCGGCAACGACCGACAGCGGCCGCCAGCGCCGCAGCCAGATCGGCATCGCGCTGCGCATGGTCGCGCTCGGCTTCCTCCTGGCCTATCCGCTGATGATGTTCTGGATGCTCGGGTCGCAGGGCGCGATCAAGTGGATCGACAATTTCGGCATCCAGATCCTGATCTACGTGATGCTCGGCTGGGGCCTGAATATCGTGGTCGGGCTCGCCGGCCTGCTCGACCTCGGCTATGTCGCCTTCTACGCGGTCGGCGCCTATTCCTTCGCGCTGCTCGGCCAAGACCTTCGGCTTGTCGTTCTGGATGCTGCTGCCGCTCGCCGGCGTGCTCGCCGCCTTCTGGGGCGTCCTGCTCGGCTTCCCGGTGCTGCGGCTGCGCGGCGACTATCTCGCGATCGTGACGCTCGCCTTCGGCGAGATCATCCGCCTGGTGCTGATCAACTGGGTCGACCTCGACCAACGGCTATGCCGGCATCTCCGGCATCCCGCGGCCGACCTTCTTCGGCATCCCGTTCAACGACGGCCGACGACGGCTTCGCCGCCCGCTTCGGACTCGAGTTCAACCCGATCCACCGCACGATCTTCCTCTATTACGTGATCCTGGTGCTGGCGCTGCTCACCGCCTTCATCACCATGCGGCTGCGGCGGCTGCCGATCGGGCGCGCCTGGGAGGCGCTGCGCGAGGACGAGATCGCCTGCCGCGCGCTCGGCATCAACACCACCAACACCAAGCTCACCGCGTTCGCCATCGGCGCCATGTTCGGCGGCTTCGCCGGCTCGTTCTTCGCCGCCCGGCAGGGCTTCATCTCGCCGGAGAGCTTCACCTTCATGGAATCGGCGGTGATCGTCGCGATCGTCGTGCTCGGCGGCATGGGCAGCCAGATCGGCGTCGCCATCGCCGCGATCATCATGATCGGCGGCACCGAGCTGATGCGCGAGCTCGACGTGCTCAAGGCGATCTTCGGCCGCGATTTCGATCCGACCCAGTACCGCATGCTGCTGTTCGGCCTCGCCATGGTGCTGATCATGATCTGGAAGCCGCGCGGGCTGGTCTCGACGCGGCAGCCGTCGGTGTTCCTGAAGGAGCGCAAGGCGATCTCCGGCTCGCATCGTGCGGGAGGGGCCACGGATGAGCGACCCGATCCTGCGCGTCGAGCATCTGACCATGCGCTTCGGCGGCCTCGTCGCCGTCAACGACCTGTCGTTCACCGCCGAGCGCGGGCAGATCACCGCGCTGATCGGGCCGAACGGCGCCGGCAAGACCACGGTGTTCAACTGCATCACCGGTTTCTACAAGCCGACCGAGGGCCGCATCGCGCTGCAGTTCGGCGACGCCGCCGTCTGGAGCGAGCTCGACACCCTCACCGAGCACGGGCACGCGCAGCCGCCAGCGCCCCGGCGGCTCGCTGTTCCTGCTCGAACGCATGCCGGACTACGAGGTGGTGCGCAGAAGGCGCGGGTGGCGCGCACGTTCCAGAACATCCGCCTGTTCCCCGGCATGACCGTGCTGGAGAACCTGCTGGTCGCGCAGCACGCGCCGTTGATGCGCGCATCGGGCTGGACCGTGCTCGGCCTGATCGGCGCACCGTCCTATCGCACAGGCCGAGCGCGCCGCGATCGAGAAGGCGCGGCTCTGGCTCGATCGCATCGGCCTGACCGAGCGCGCCGACGATCCCGCCGGCGAGCTGCCCTACGGCGCGCAGCGCGAGCTCGAGATCGCGCGCGCCATGTGCACCGACCCGGTGCTGCTCTGCCTCGACGAGCCGGCGGCCGGGCTCGAACCCGCGCGAAAGCGCCGAGCTCACGCGCTTCCTGCGGCTGATCCGCGACGAGCACGCGACCTCGATCCTGCTGATCGAGCACGACATGTCGGTGGTGATGGAGATCTCCGACCACGTCGTCGTGCTCGACCATGGCGTCAAGATCGCCGACGGCGCCGCCCGAGCAGGTGCGCAACGACCAGAAGGTGATCGCCGCCTATCTCGGCGTCGAAGACGACGAGGTGGCGAAGGTCGAAGCGGAGGTCGGGCTATGACGCTCGCTGCTCTCGCGTCCGCGGCGTGCACACCTATTACGGCAACATCGCCGCGCTGAAGGGCGTCGACGTCGAGGTCGGCGACGGCGAGATCGTCGCGCTGATCGGCGCCAACGGCGCCGGCAAGTCGACGCTGATGATGACGATCTGCGGCAACCCGCGCGCGCGCGAAGGCTCGATCACCTTCGCCGGCGAGCGACATCACCCAGCTGCCGACGCATGAGATCGCGCGGCTGCGGATCGCGCAGTCGCCGGAAGGCCGGCGCATCTTCGCGCGCATGACGGTGATGGAAAATCTGCAGATGGGCGCCGCCATCTGCGACCCCGCCCACTTCAAGTCCGACCTCGAGCGGGTGTTCACGCTGTTCCCGCGCCTGAAGGAGCGCATCGACCAGCGCGGCGGCACGCTGTCGGGCGGCGAGCAGCAGATGCTCGCGATCGGCCGCGCGCTGATGAGCCGCCCTCGCCTGTTGCTGCTCGACGAGCCGTCGCTCGGCCTCGCGCCGCTGGTCGCGCGGCAGATTTTCAGCGCGATCAGGAAGCTCAACGCCGAAGAGAAGCTGACGGTGTTCCTGGTCGAGCAGAACGCCTTCCACGCGCTCAAGCTCGCGCATCGCGGCTACGTGATGGTCAACGGCCTGATCACGCTCGCCGGCACCGGCGCGGAGCTGCTCGACCGGCCAGAGGTGAAGGCCGCCTATCTCGAAGGCGGGAGGCATTGAAGGAACATGCGCAGCCTGTTCGATGATCGCATCGGCGGTGCGGGACTTCCTGCTCGTCACCATCACGCTCGGCGGCGGCGCGGCGGCGCTGACCGGACGCGCCGATCGCCGCGACCTGGCGGCCGTGGTGGCATGTGCATCGCCGTTCATGCTGCTGCTCGGCGCAGTTGTGCGCTTCCTTCACTTCGCACTGTTCGGCGACACGCTGCTGTCGCTGGCAGGCTATGCGGTCGACACCGCGGTATGTCTCGCCTGCGGGCTGATCGGCTTCCGGCTGATGCGGGTGTCGCAGATGGTCACCTGCTACGGCTGGATCAACGAGCGCGCGGGCGCGTATCGCTGGCGTCGCAAGGCGGCGTCTGGCCGCGCCGGGGCCTCCGAATTCCGGATGACAATCGCCGCTTTTGCAGGTTGAATCGCCCTCCGAGGTCGACACTCGTGTGGCGCTTCAGCGGCCGGGAAGAACGCCGCGGCATATCTCACGCGATTTCAGGAGGGAGACGATCATGAAGAAGTTCCTGGCACTGGGCCTGGCATGCGGCCTGGGGCTGTTGCTGGCCGACGTTGCTTCGGCGCAGATCCGGATCGGCGTCGGCGGTCCGATGACCGGCAGCGACGCCGCCTTCGGCGCGCAGTTGCGACAAGGGGTCGAACAGGCCGTCGCCGACATCAATGCCCAAGGCGGCATCCTCGGGCAGAAGATCCAGCTCTTCACCGGCGACGACCGCGGCGATCCGCGCGAAGGCGTGTCGGTCGCCAACAAGTTCGTCGCCGACGGCGTGAAGTTCGTGGTCGGCCACTTCAATTCCGGCGTCACCATGCCGGCCTCCGAGGTCTACCAGGAGAACGGCATCCTGGTGATCACGCCGGCCGCCACCAATCCGAAGGTCACCGAGCGCGATCTGTGGAACATCTTCCGCGTCTGCGGCCGCGACGACCAGCAGGGCGCGCTGGCGGCGGCGATCATCGCTGCAGCGGTTCAAGGGCAAGCGCATCGCCATCGTCCACGACAAGACCACCTACGGCCAGGGCCTTGCCGACGAGACCCGCCGTGCCATGGCGAAAGGCGGCCTCAAGGACGTGCTCTATGAAGGCGTCAGCAAGGACGACCGCGACTTCACCGCGGTGATCTCGAAGATCCGGCAGGCGCGTGCCGACCTGGTGTTCTGGGGCGGTCTGCACAGCGCCGGCGGCCTGATCGTGCGCCAGATGCGCGCGCAAGGCGTCAAGGCGCCGCTGATGGGCGGCGACGGCATCACCGACGACGAGTTCGCGGCGATCGCCGGCCCGGGCGCCGAAGGCACGCTGATGACGTTCTCGCCCGATCCGCGCACCAATCCGACCAACAAGAAGATCATCGAGCTGTTCCGCTCACAGCGGATGTTCGAGCCGCAGGCCTACACGCTCTACAGCTACGCCTCGGTGCAGATCATCAAGCAGGCGGCCGAAAAGGCGAAATCGCTCGACCCGAAGGAAGGTCGCGAAAGTGATGCGCTCGGGCATGGTGTTCAACACCGTGCTGGGCGACCTCTCCTTCGACAGCAAGGGCGACATCGCCGGCGACGGCTATGTCGTCAACGGCGTGAAGAAGGAGCGTTACGTGCTCTACGAGTGGCGCAAGGGTCCGGACGGCCGCATCACCTATTTCGAAGCGAGCAACTCGAGATTTTGCGACTGACAGCGCCGCCGCGACGCGACCCGGCGTGGCGGCGCTTGCTATCCGATCGACTGCAGCACCGGGAAGGTCTCGATCAGCCAGGTGTTGAGCTGCGTGAAGAAGCCGAACAGGAACGCCAGGCCGGTCAGCACCAGCAAAGCGCCCATCGCCTTCTCGACATAGGCGAGCTTGCCGCGAAAGCGGGTGAGGAACGCCGCGAACGGCTCGACCGCGAGCGCCGCGATCATGAACGGCACGCCGAGCCCGAGCGAATAGACCGCCAGCAGCCCCGCGCCTTTCGCCACCGTCGCCTCCGACGCCGCGACCGCGAGGATGGTCGCCAGGATCGGCCCGATGCACGGCGTCCAGCCGAACGCGAAGGCGAGCCCCATCACATAGGCGCCCCACAGCCCGACCGGCTTCGGCATTTCCATGCGCGCCTGCCGGTGCAGCAGCGCGATCGGCGTCAGGCCGAGGAAGTGCAGCCCCATGACGATGATGGCGATGCCGGCGACGATCGAGAGCTCGTACGAATAGAGCCGCAGCAGACCGCCGACCGCGCTCGCGCCGGCGCCGAGCGCCACGAACACGGTCGAGAAGCCCGGCCACGAACAGCGCCGCGGCGATCAGCACGTCGCGCTTGACCAGCGCCGCGCGGCTCCGCGTCGGCCAGCCGCTCCATCGAGGCGCCGGCGAGATAGACGAGATACGGCGGCACCAGCGGCAGCACGCAGGGCGACAGGAAGCTGATCAGGCCCGCGAACAGCGCGGCGAGGATGGAAACGTCGGGCGCCATGGCAGCCTTTTACTTGAGCATGATCTTGTCCGAAAACCGGTTCCCACTTTTCCGCCTTCGCGCTTAGGCGCTTCGGCGGACACAAGCCCGCCGGAGCTCGCATCGAGCGTAGGCGGGTCGGGATCATGCTCTAGATGCGCCGGCGGCCACGGCGATTGCAAGCGCCTGCCCTGGTCGTAATCATCTAATTCCCGTTACATTTCCCGTTACATGGGTTTGGGCCGACGGCGGAATTTTGCGCGGAGCGTGGCAGCATGCGGCATGTGCCGGTTGTGGTGGTAGGCGGCGGCCCGGTCGGGATGGTGCTGGCCATGAGCCTCGCCGCCTTCAACGTCCGCACCATGCTGGTCAATACCGAACCGAGCGCGCGCTGGTTTCCCAAGGGATCGACACACAACGCGCGCACCATGGAGCACTACCGGCGGCTCGGCCTTTCGCGCGCCATCCGCAAGCTCGGCCTCCCGACTGACCATCCGACCGACGTCGGTTTCTTCACGGCATTGAACGGATGGGAGCTGGGACGGATCACCATGCCGTCGGAACGCGAGAAGGCGGCGTCGGTCGCCAACGCTTCACCGACGGACCAGGTCCCCGAGCCGCTGTTTCGTTGCAACCAGATGTATGTCGAGGCCGAGCTGCTGAAGCACCTGCAGACGCTCGACACGGTGGAATCGCGGTTCGGCTGGCGCTGCGTCGAGATCACCGAGAAACAGGAGCGCGTTGAAGTCGTCATCGAGAACACGGAGACCGGCCATCGCGAGACGATCACCTGCGATTACCTCGCCGGCTGCGACGGCCCGCAGAGCATGGTGCGCCGCCATCTCGGCATCGCCTATCGCGGCGACCGGCCGGAGGAGCAATCGTATGGCAGTGGCGCCGACCGTCGCGACGCACCTGCGCGCGCCCGGGCTCTATCAAATCCTCAAGCACAAGCGATGCTGGCAATACCGCACGGTGAACCCGAAGGTGCGCAGCAATCTGGTGACGCTGGACGGCGAAGGTGAGTTCACCATCAACACCAAGCTGCGCGATCCGGACGAAAAGCCCGATCCGGCGCTGGTCGTCGACCTGATCCGCCAGAGCGTCGGCGCGAGCATCGATATCGAGATCATCGAGCACCGGCCGTGGACGGCCGGCCATGCACTCGTCGCCGACCGCTTCGTTTCCGGCCGGATCGCGCTGGCCGGCGATGCCGTGCATATCTTCACGCCGACCGGCGGCTTCGGCATGAACACCGGCGTCGACGACGCGGTGAACCTGGCGTGGAAGATCGCCGCGATGGCCGCGGGCTGGGGCGGGCCGAACCTGCTGGCAAGCTACGAAATCGAACGCCGGCCGATCGCCTTCCGCAACACCGGCATGGCGAAGGAATTGTCGCGCGGCGGGGCAAGCTCGCCGTCGATGACGGCTTGCTACAGGATTCAGCGGCGGGAGATGCGTCACGCTCCGCCCTTGGCAAAACACTCGAGCTATCTCGCGAAGAGTTTGCGTCGATCGGCATTCAGCTCGGCGCCCGGTATGATGATTCACCGACCGTCGTATCAGACGGCACGAAACCTCCAGCTGACGATCCGCATGTCTATCAACCGAGCGCATGTCCCGGCGGCCGCGCGCCGCATCTGTTCGTGCGGGATCGGAGCTCGCTGTTCGATCATTTCGGAACCGGCTTCTCCCTGCTTCACCTCGGCGGCGATCACAATATGCAGATGATGGAAGACGCGGCCCGCGCGCGTCGGATTCCGCTGAAGACGCTGAAAGTCGATATGGCCGAGGGCCGCGCGCTCTACCAATGCGACCTCGCGCTCGTTCGGCCCGACCAGCACGTGGCTTGGCGCGGCAGCGCGCTTCCCGCCGACTGCGATGCCCTGCTCGCGCGCGTCACCGGCTGGTAGGTCAGGTCCGCGATGGCGGCAAAGCGGACCTGGATTTGCGAATTCCGACCGTTTCAGTCATGCCAACCCATCAACCCTGATCCAACACATCCAGTTGCGAGTAGCTATCAATTGCGCGCTCCCGATGATTCTCCGGCAAAGACCGGCTCGGCGTGCTATCGGTTTCCGTATGACTTCATCATCCAAACAGGAGCAGCCGGTCGTTGAACAGGCGGTCGGGAGCGATCAAGCCGACGACTTTACCGGCCGCGCGCTCCGTCTGCGCATTCGCCAGCAGGAACTGCTTGCCGAACTTGGCGTCCTGGCTCTGCAGGGCACAAGCTTCACAGACATGCTTAATCACACGGCTCGCATGACGGCCGAAGGGTTGAACGCCGAATACTGCAAAGTGATGGAGTACCTTCCGTCTGAGGACCGCCTGCTTGTTCAGGCAGGAGTTGGTTGGGATGAAGGTGTTGTCGGCTCAGCGACTGTGGGGGCCGATCTGGCGTCGCCCGCAGGCTATGCATTGCGAACCGGAAAGCCCGTTATTTCAAACCACCTCGAAAACGAGCAGCGCTTCAGGACTCCGGAGTTGCTCATTGAACACGGCATCCGCCGTGCGATGAATGTCATCTTGCAAGGCGACGGCTCACCATTCGGCGTGCTCGAAGTGGACAGTCGATCCGAAGGCGAATTTAACGAGCATGACGTAGCTTTCCTGCAAGGTGCCGCCAATATTCTAGGAATGGCGATCGAACAACAGCAATACCAACGCAAACTGCAAGCGGCCGTCGATCGTCATCAGATCCTGCTCAAGGAAGTCAATCACCGCGTCAAGAATAGCCTGCAAGTGGTGTCCGGCATGCTTCAACTGCAAGCGAACGCGGTCGGCGATCCGGACCTCAGTGAACGGCTCAACGAAGCATCCACCCGCATCTTGGCGGTTGGCCGCGCCTATGATCGCCTCGCGTATAATGCCGATTATGAGAATATCGATCTGGTCGCGTATTTACGGGAAGTGATCGAAGACCTGGAGCCCGTGGTCGCTCCATGTCACATTCACTTCGACGCGCCCGAGGAGACCCAGCTTGCGGCGGATCGCGCCATTCTCGTGGCACTCATCGTCAATGAACTCATCTCAAACGCCGGAAAATATGCTTATCCCAGTGGCCCTGGCGGATCGATCTGGGTCCGGCTCGTTCGAATGGAAAAGAACACTGTTGTCGTATCGGTGCGCGACGAGGGCGTTGGTTTGCCGGCCGACTTCGATCCGGCTACGAGCAAGCGCCTCGGAACGCGCCTCATGAACGCGCTATCAAAGCAGTTGGAAGCTGAACTGACACGCCGACGGTCCGACGTTGGCACTTGCTTTGAGCTGCTTGTCCCGTCCCAGCCGCCCGCGGCTGGTTGACCGTCGCTATTGGTGTTTTGTCGGCAGCATCGAACCATAACAGCAATCGCTCGCGTGCTCTCCATCCAGTTCCGGTGTTCCGTGATAGCATCCGCCACATGACGCTCCGAAACCTCATCACCGACGTCGCAGGCGTGAAGATCGGCCACGCCGACGACACGAAAATCGGTTCCGGCGTCACCGCGGTCGTGTTCGACGAGCCGGTGATCGCCAGCATCGACGTGCGTGGCGGCGGCACCGGCACGCGCGAGAGCATCCTGCTCGATCCGTCGATGACGGTCGAAAAGATCGACGCGATCGCGCTCGGCGGCGGTTCCGCCTTCGGGCTCGAAGCCGCGGCCGGCGTGATGGCCTGGCTCGCCGAGCAGGGCCGCGGCTTTGCGATGCGCGACCGCGCGCGTGCCGATCGTGCCGGGCGCGATCCTGTTCGATCTGCTCAACGGCGGCGACAAGGCGTGGGGCCGCTTTCCGCCCTATCGCGAGCTTGGCCATGCGGCGGCGGCCGCCGCCGGCGTCGATTTCAAGCTCGGCACCGCCGGCGCCGGCTTCGGCGCGACCACCGCCAATTTCAAGGGCGGCACCGGCTCCGCCTCGGCGACGGTCGGCAAGATCACGATCGGCGCGCTGGTTGCGGTCAATGCCGCGGGCTGCGTCACGGTCGGCAAGGGACCGTGGTTCTGGGCGGGGCCCTACGAACGCGACAAGGAGTTCGGCGGTCACGGTCTGCCGGCGCCGCTGCCTGACGGCGCGCTCGCCTTCCGCACCAAGGGACGCGCCGAACAGAACACCACGCTGGCGGTGGTCGCGACCGACGCGGTCCTCAACAAGGTGCAGGCCAAGCGGCTGGCGATCATGGCGCAAGTGGGCATCGCACGTGCAATACGTCCGGTGCATCGCCGCTCGACGGCGACCTCGTGTTCACCGCGGCGACCGGCCGCCAGCCGCTGGCCGACCCGATCCATGGCCTGGCGGAACTCGGCGCCGTCGCCGCTGACGTGCTGGCCCGGGCGGTGGCACGGGCGGTTTATGAGGCCACCTCACTCCCGTACCCGGGAACCGCCCGGCCTGGCGCGACCGACACGGAACAATTGGATAACGCGCATTCTCAAGGGTTTGGCCGCCTTGACTTTGCCTTCACGATAGCTCGCTAATATCGACGTTGCGGGGCACATCTAGGTGCGGCGCTCATTATGGTGGCGCCGCAGGGTTGGGAGAGAGCCATGCGTGTGGCTATAGCCGCTTGCGCGATTGCGCTCGCCATTTTTGCCGGCGTTTTTGGATATCTGGTCGCCATCAATCCAGCGCTGCTGAACCGGGAACCGGCCGCCGCGCCGCCTCCGGTCACCGCGCAGCCGAGCCAGCCCGGCAAACCGTGACCGTGGTACGGAGGCGCCCACCGTCGCGACCCCCACTGCGGCCGAGAGTTCCCCGACCGTCGCGCAGCGCACGGCCACGCCGAGGCCACCGTCGTCGCCCCCGACCATGGCGCAGGCCTCGCCGCCCGCCGGCCGCCCCGCGCCGCGCGGCGCCCCCAGTCCTGCCCCGGCAATCCGAACGCGCTTGGCGTTGCGCGCACGGTCGAGATCGACACCACCGGCGGGCCCGGCTTCGGCTTCGAGCATTTCCGCCAGCACGACTTCCTCGAGCCCGGCGAGGTCGTGCTGACCTACGACGACGGCCCGTGGCCGCAACGCACGATGGCGGTGATCAACGCGCTCGCCGCGCATTGCACGCGCGCGATCTTCTTCCCGATCGGCAAGCACGCGACCTACGAGCCCGGCATCCTCAAGCAGGTTGCGCAACGCGGCCATTCGGTCGGCAGCCACACCTGGAGCCACCAGAATCTCGCAGGGCAAACCGGTCGACGAAGGCAAGCGCGAGATCGAGAAAGGCATCAGCGCGGTGGCCTGGGCGGTCGGCGGCCCGACGCGCGCCGTTCTTCCGCTTCCCGGCGCTGCGACATCCGCCCGAGCTGGTCACCTATCTCGGCGAGCGCAACATCGCGATCTTCTCGACCGACATGAACTCGTTCGACTTCAAGATGCGCAAACCCGAGCAGGTCCGCCAGCGGTGATGGCGAAGCTGAAGAAGTTCGGCAAAGGCATTGTCTGATGCACGATTTCCAGCAGGCGACCGCCGGCGCCACCGCCGATCTGCTCAACGACCTCAAGGCCGGCGGCTACAAGATCGTGCACATGCGCGCCGCGCTCGCCGATCACCACGATCGCGGCCTTCGACGAGGAGGTCCGCAAGGACGCCAAGCTGCCGACGGTCAGTTCGAAGCCGACTTCGAGCGTGGTCCGCACCGTCAACGACTAGCGGAGGCTCCGGCGGTGTACTCATAAATCCCTGACGTCCGTTAGGCCCTCCGACAGCGACCGAAAACCCGACATCGCTTGATGTCGGCTAAGGGGGGGCTAACGGACCTCTGGTTATTCGTCACACCGACAAAGCGGCGCGCAGTTTGTGCCCAACCTCACTTACGCGTAACGGCGGCTCAAGCTATTCTGAAGAACCTGGGATGGAGATTTTGCAGCATGGCGAAGCTCGTCTTCGGATTGAACCAGTCCCTGGACGGCTACGTCGACCACCAGGAATTTGCGCCTGGTCCCGCGCTCTTTCGTCACTTCATCGAGCAAGTGCGCGACCTGACCGGCAGCGTGTACGGTCGCCGCATGTACGAGGTGATGCGCTATTGGGACGAAGACCGTCCTGAGTGGGACGCGGAGGAACGCGACTTCGCGGCGGCGTGGCGGAGCCAACCGAAGTGGGTCGTGTCGCGCTCGTTGAAGTCGGTCGGCCCCAACGCCACACTTGTCGAGGATGACGTCGAGGCGGTGATACGCGGGCTGAAGGCTCAGCTCGTTGGGGAGATTGAAGTTGGCGGACCAGACCTGGCACGAAGCCTGACCGACCTTGGTCTTATTGATGAGTATCGACTCTACTTCCGCCCCGTCGTGCTTGGTCGCGGCAAGCCATTCTTCGCCGGCCCCCGGCCGCCGCTCCGCCTTGTGGCCAGCGATCTAATCGGCGAGGACGCGATCAGGTTGACGTACGTTCCTGCCTGATCACGCAACTCGCCCGATGCGCGTTGATGCGTCGACGTCCTAGCTAAACCGCTCCGCCGCGAACGGCGTCGGATCGCAGAACGGCGTCGCGCCCGTCACCATCTCGGCGAGCCGGCCGGTCGCCGGACCGAGCGTCAGGCCCCAATGGGCATGACCACAGGCGAGCCACATGTCGGTTTTGCCGGGCGCGCGGCCGATCACCGGCATGGAGTCGGCAAAGCACGGCCGGCTGCCCATCCAGGGCTGGGCCTCGACCTGCTCCCCGAGCGGAAACAGCGCGCGCGCCC
>CAWJKL010000027.1:0-114719 GCA_963843475.1 uncultured Alphaproteobacteria bacterium
GGGCCTGTTGCGCAAAGTTGACTTGCGGCGGCGGTTTGATTTTGGACCGAGGTTGGCGAAGGAAAGTTTGCGGTTCGGCGCTGTTTGCGAGCTTTCACCGAGAGCTGTTTGCGAGCTTTCACCGAGAGAAGGGCGGGTTGCGGACAGAATCAGGGCGTGGCCGCTGCCGACGAGATGGCGACCCAGCGGCGCATGTTGAACGCGATCGCCGCCATCAGCACCTGGCCGCTGGCCTTGGCCAGTCCGACGTAGCGGATCATGGTCAGGCGCATGCGCTGCTTGAGGGTCGCGAAGGTGGTCTCGACCGCTGCCCGGTGGCGTGCGATCAACCGGTTGTAGCGCTTGAGCCGTGGCGGCAACACCGGATGGTGCTTGTTCGGCCGGCGTGCGATGCGCGGCTTCTGGCCTTGCAGCTTCAGCCGCGCCCGGCGCGCGTGCGTATCGTAGGCTGCATCCGCCCACACCGCCCGCTCGTCGCCGCGGATCAGGCCATCGGCCGGCACGGTGTCGTTGACATTGGCCGGCGTGGTCACCAGCGAGCGGATCAGGCCCGAGCCCTGGTCGACCCCGACATGCATTTTGTAGCCGAACGTCCAGCCGCTGCGGCCCTGCCGCTTGGCAAAGCGCGCATCCCCATCCACCACGACACCGCCTTCGGTCGGCGGCGCCGACACCGCCTCGATCAGGCTTGCGTCCAGCATGGTGCCACGCTTGAGCATGACCCCGGCCTTCTCCAACTGGCGATCCAGTTCGGCAAACAGCTTCTCCACAAGCCCCGCCTCGACCAGAAGGTTGCGGAAGCGATTGAGCACCGTGTGATCCGGAACCGTCTCCGTCAGGCTCAGCCCGATAAAGCGTCGAAACGAAAGCCGGTCGTGCAGCGCTTCTTCCAGATCCCGGTCCGACAAGCCGTAGAGCGCCTGCAGCAGCAAGGCCTTGAACAACACCAGAACCGGATAGCCGGGCCGCCCGGGGCCGTCGTCGCGAAGATGCCCCATCACTTTCTCGAACCGATACCACTTGACCAGACCGCTCAACCGATCGAGCGATGCGTTGCCACCAACTTGCGATCCCACCAGCGCGTCCACAAACCCCAATTGGCCCGTCTGCTTCACTGCCATCGCTCAACCTCCCCAAGCCGCACGCCCAGAGAATCACATCAGGCAAATTACGCAACAGGCCCACTAGGGGAGAGGGCGCAATCACCGCGACCGTGGCACTGCGTCTGACATCACATCATCGCGGCGGTGGGCGGATCGTACAGCTCCGGCTCCATCGCCAGGGGACTTTCCTGGTAGCCCGCCGCGTAGTTGCGATTGGTCTGGGTTGGATTGCGGTTGACCAGCGGCCGCAGGAACATCGGGTGGCTGACGCTGCGCACCTCGTGCTCGATGGTGAACAGCGGCCGCGCGGTGTCGAGATCGACGATGTCGCGGAAGCGGTACTGGTAGCGGTTATCCTCCTGGCTGACGAGGTTGCGCTCCTTCAGCCGGCCATGCGGTCCGGAGAAATTGGTCACATAAATCGCGATGTGATGCCCGTCGAACTCCGGCTGCGGCCGGTCGGTCTCGCGGAAGAATAGATGCTGGTCCTTGCCGATCTGCACGCGCGCGGCCCGGCCGGCGCCGTTCACCACGTCCGCCGGTGTATCGACCATCGCGCGATAGAACGCCGCGATGGCGTCCGCGCTGCCGACCGGTGCATCGAACTCGACGTAGGGAAAGCCGAGCGCGATGCGGCCGAAGCGCGCGGCGTCGGGCTCATAGCAGCGGTAGCGATTGCCCCAGGGGCAGATGGCCTCGACGCAGTCGTTGTGCTCGCGGAAATCGAAGCGCGTGCCGGCGAGTTTCGGCCGCACCGCAGTGAGGCGATCGAGCAGCGCCGCGCGGCCGGGGATCACGATGCCGGTGTGGCCGCGCAGCACCTGCGGCTGGCCGGTCGGCAGGTGAAACTGCGTGCGGCCGGCGTTGATCCACATGTTGTTATCGGAGACCATCAGGTACGGATCGCGCGTGAGGCCAAGCCCTGCGGCATAGAACAGCGTCGCCAGCCGCTGGTCCGGAATCTGCACGTTGACGTGCTCAAGGTGGATGGAGTTGCCGAGGTCCTCGGTCGCGCGGTCGAAGGTCTGCATGCTGCGCCTGCCAGTAAGGGGTTCGTTCCACCGCGATGCTACACGAGCAGCGGCTGGAGCGGGAGGGCCGGTCCGGGCGCAAGCGCTAATCCGCGCTCATGCCTGCCCTGATTTCGGCGCGCAGCGTATTGATCGAGATCAAGCCGCGGTCGGTCTCGATATGCCAGAAGGCCCAGCCGTTGCAGGCCTCCAGGCCCTGCGCCAGGGCGCCGATGCGGTGGATGGAGCCGACTGTCTCGCCGAGCGCGATCGCGCCGTCGGCGCGCACCAGTGCGTTGACCCGGCGCTTGGCGTCGACCAGCCGGGCGCCGGCGCTGACCAGCCCGCGCTCGACCAGCAGCGAGAATGCCACTCGCGGCGCCTCGCGTGCCGTCATGAACGGCGCAAGGCTCACCTCCGGCAGCGGTTCGACCGCGGCGATGCGACGCTGGCCGGCCTTGGCGTAGGGCTGCTCCCGCTCGATGCCGACGAACCGGCGGCCGAGCCGCTTGGCCACCGCACCGGTGGTGCCGGTGCCGCAGAATGGGTCGAGCACAAGGTCGTCGGGCCGCGATGACGAGAGGATCACCCGCGCCAGCAGCGCCTCCGGCTTTTGCGTCGGGTGCAGCTTCTTGCCGTCGCCGCCCTTGAGCCGTTCCTCGCCGGTGCAGAGTGCGAGCGTCCAGTCGGAGCGGACTTGCACGTCCTCGTTGCCGGCCTTGAGGGCTTCGTAGTTGAACGTATAGCCCTTGGCGCTGGCGTCGCGCGCCGCCCAGATCAGCGTCTCGTGAGCATTGGTGAAGCGCCGGCCGCGGAAGTTCGGCATCGGATTCGACTTGCGCCAGACAACGTCGTTGAGAATCCAGAAGCCCAGGTCCTGCAGCATCGAACCGACGCGAAAGATATTGTGATACGAGCCGATCACCCAGAGGGTGGCCGAGGGCTTCATCACCCGACGGCAGGCGATCAGCCAGGCGCGGGTGAAATCGTCATACGCCGCGAAGCTCGCGAACTTGTCCCAATGGTCGTCAACGGCGTCGACACGTGAGTCGTCGGGGCGCTTGAGGTCGCCGGCGAGCTGAAGATTGTACGGCGGGTCGGCAAATACCAGATCGACCGTCTCGGCCGGGAGCTTCGCCATCTCGGCGACGCAGTCACCAACCAGAATACGGGCGGACTCGCGGGACCTGAAACTGACGCGGGGCGCCCCCAGGGACGCCCCGCGACGCGACACTACCATGACTCAAAGAACTCTGACTCAGGCGACGCGGTCGGCGACGCGGGACCTACAACCGACATGAATCACTATGCCCGGCCAAGGTAAAAATCGTTTTAACGGCGGCTCCCGCTAGCCTTGCGCGGCAACTATATTGCCTGGGGACGCGTTAGGCGGTGCGGTGTGGTAGAGTGACCACGGTCGCTAGTGGGCTGCCGCAGGAAGATGCGAACTTCGGAATCGGGACACTAGGCCCCGACGGTCCGGGTGGCGGACGAGGAGACGAACCATGCGCTTGGATGACCTGCCTGAGAGCAGCAATATTGAGGATCGCCGCGACGGCGGCGGCGGAGGAGGCGGCGGCGGTTTTCCCATCGGTGGTGGCGGCATCGGCATCGGAACCGTCATTGTTCTCGGCCTGCTCGGCTGGGCGCTCGGCATCGACCCGAGCCTGCTGATCGGCGGCGCCGAACAGATGAGCCGCACGTCGCCCAGCGTCCAAGCGCCGGCGCCGCAGAGCCGGCCATCGCAGCAAGGCTCGCCGCGCGACGAGATGGGCCGCTTCGTCAGCCGCGTGCTGGGCAGCACCGAGACGCAGTGGAAAGACATCTTCTCCAAGGAGGGACGGACCTATCGCGCGCCGGTCCTCATTCTCTATAGCGGCCGTACGCACGCCCAATGCGGCGGCGAGGCGCAGAGCGCGATGGGGCCGTTCTATTGCCCGGCCGACAAGAAGGTCTATCTCGACACCTCGTTCTTCGATCAAATCGCGACCCGCTTTCGTGGCTGCGACGTCGGGAGCAAGTCCTGCCAGTTCTCGCAGGCCTACGTGATCGCGCACGAGATTGGTCACCATGTGCAGAATGAGCTCGGCATTCTGCAGAAGTCGCAGCAGCTTCAGCGTGTCGCCGGCAGCCGGGCGGACGCCAACCACATCCAGGTGCAGGTGGAATTGCAGGCCGACTGCCTGGCGGGGGTCTGGGCCAACCACGAGAACGAGAGCCTGCGCCAACAGGGCAAGCCGCCGTTCATCGAGCCGGGCGATATCGAGGCCGCGTTGCGCACCGCGGCAGCGATCGGCGACGACACGCTGCAGAAGCGCTCGCAGGGCTACGTAGTGCCCGACAGCTTCACCCATGGCACCTCGGAGCAGCGCCAGCGCTGGTTCATGGCCGGGTTCAAGAGCGGGCGCGTCTCGAGCTGCAACACGTTCGCGTCGGCTCAGCTTTAAGCAATGTCCGCGCGGATTCATCCGCGCGGCAGCTCTATCCAACGATCCGTCGCAATGCCCGGCATTGACCAAAGCAAGCAGTTCATTCCGCTCAAGATCGCGGTGTTGACGGTGTCCGACACGCGCGAATTCGCGGACGACAAGTCCGGGGCGACCTTGGCCGAGCGCATCGCCAAGGCCGGCCATGTGGTGGCAAGCCGCGCCATCGTTACGGACGACGTCGAGAGAATTCGCGCGCAGGTGAAAGGCTGGATCGCCGATCCGGCGGTCGATGTCATTATCACCACCGGCGGCACCGGCTTCACCGGCCGCGACGTGACGCCGGAAGCGATCGAGCCGCTGTTCGAAAAGCGGATGGACGGCTTCTCGACGCTTTTTCTCATGGTGAGCCACGCCAAGATCGGCACCTCGGCGATCCAGACCCGTGCGACCGCGGGCGTTGCCGGAGCGACCTACATTTTCTGCCTGCCGGGCTCGCCCGGCGCCTGCCGCGACGCCTGGGACGAGATCCTCGTGCACCAGCTCGACTACCGCTACCGCCCCTGCAACTTCGTCGAGATCATGCCGCGGCTCGACGAGCATCTGCGGCGCGCCAAGGCGCAGGGCGCAACTGTATGAAGGCAGCCACGCGGTCCAAGAGCCGTGGCAGCACGGCTGCAGACTTGCGCCGCATTGCTCTGTCGCTCGAAGGCACAACCGAAGCCCCGCACTTCGATCGGGCGGCGTTTCGCGTCGCGCGGATCTACGTGACGCTCGCGCCCGGCGGCCTGACGGCGAACTTCAAGTTCACGCCGGACGAGCAAGAACTTAAGTGCATGGTGGCGTCCGATGCGTTTGAGAGAATTCCGAATGCCTGGGGCCGTCAGGGGTGGACCACCGCGACGCTTGCCAGGCTGACGGTGCCGGAACTTGAAGATGCGCTGCGAATTGCGTTTGCGCACGCACAGCCGGCGCCGCGCGCACGAAAGCGGGCGGCGCGGAAATAATCCGTCGCCTGCCGCAGGACTTACTCAATCGAGCGGCAAGTCCCAGATTTCGCTGACGACGTCCTGACCCCAGCTACGGCGGGGCTCGCTCGATACCAGCCGGAATCCGGCTTGCTGGTAGAGATGCCGGGCAGGAAGCAGAACGCTGTGGGTCCAGAGCGTGATCTTGCGATAGCCGGTCGCGCGGGCGAATTGCACGCACTCGTCGACCAGCCGCCCACCGATGCCAAGTCCGCGGGCAAACGGCTCGACCAGCAGCAGGCGCAGCCGTGCCACCTCGTCCGTATCCTTCACCAGCATCACGCAGCCGGCGCTCTCACCGTCGGTCTCGGCGATCCAGCAACGCTCGCGCCGGCTGTCGAAATTATTGACGAAGTCGGCGACGATCTGCGCGCAGAGCCCTTCGAACGGTTCGGTCCAGCCATACTCGTGCGCGTACAGGATGGCGTGGCGGCTGACGATCCAGCCCAGGTCGCCCGGCCGCGGCGGCCGGAGGATGTAGGTTGATCTCGATTCGGACCGCGACTCCGGACCGAGCACGCGCTCGATGGTGCGCAAAGCCCCGACAAGCTTTGCCCGGTCGGCCGGCGCGAGCGGGTCGAGCATGCCGCGCACTTCGGCCTCGGTATGGGCCTCGACCGGGGCGAACCGCTTGCGTCCGCGCTCGGTAATGGAGAGCAGGCTGCGCCGCCCGTCGGTCTCGGAGGCTTGCCGGCAGATCAGCCCGGCGGCTTCGAAATCGCGCAGCATCCGGCTGAGATAGCCGGGATCGAGCCCCAGGTCGGTGGCGAGATCGGTCGCCGTGGGCCGGTCGCGCTGAATCAACTCGTACAGCACACGGGCCTGCGCCAGTGAGAATGGGCTGCTGACCCAGCCTTCCCGCAAGACGCCGATCCGCTGCGTGTAAAACCGGTTGAAGCGCCGCAGCGCGGCGACGTGTTCGTTGGTTTCAGGCATGGCAATACCGCCGTATGGCGACCATGGGCAGCATCCGCCAAATTACTTGACTGAGTCAAGTATCTGGAGCCGGCCACTTATGGGTGTGCGGCGGGTCGCCGGAGGCTATGGAATCTCAGCGGGCCGCCGGCTCCGTGTGGCCGAGAATGTCCTGAAGGACGAGGAAGAAATCTGTGCCCCCTGATGAGTGGATCGGGAAACTGCGGCGCTCCCCAAACTTGATCCCGCGCTGCGCCAACAGGGTTTCCCGGGCGTCGAGCTTGTCCGGATGGGACGTGAGATGAACCAAGAGGGTGTTGCGGCGGCGGCGAGGCCTGCCGCTACTTCGAATATTTGCTCATGATAAAGACGCCGATGCGCGCGATCGCCGCATTCGCCTCCGGGATCACTCGCGCCCAGAGCTGCCAGGCGTGCGGCATCCGCGGCCAGATTTCGATCTCGACGTGACAGCCGCTGGCGCGCAGCCGTTCCGCCATGCGCACCGAGTCGTCGAGCAGGACCTCGTCGCTGCCGACCTGGATGAGCATGGGCGGCAGGTTGCTCGGATCGCCGTAGAGCGGAGAGGCGTAAGGCATGCGCGGATCGGCGCCGGCGAGGTATAGCGCGGCAAGACGCGGCGCCTCGTCGCTTCGGATCATCGGGTCGGCTCTTGCATTAGTCCGCAGCGAATCGCCGGTCAGCGCCAGATCGGTCCAGGGCGACAGCGCGACAGCGGCGGCGGGCAAGGGCAAGCCCTCGTCGCGCGCCCGCATCAGGGTCGACAGCGTCAGCCCGCCGCCCGACGACTCGCCCGCGATCGCCGTGCGCTGCGGGTCGGCCCCATCCGACAGCAGGCGGCGATAGGCCGTCAGCGCATCGTCCAGCGCCGCCGGAAACGGATGTTCGGGCGCCAGCCGGTGATCGAGGATCGTGACGCGCGCGCCGGTCGCATTGGCGAGCCGCCAGATGAAGTCGCGGTAGAGGCCCGGTGACCCGGACATGTGACCGCCACCGTGCAGGTAGAGCAGGTGGCGGTCGGACCGCGATTTGGGCGTCGCGACCTGGATCGCCGGCACGCCGTCCAGATCGAGGCGCGAAACCTGCGTATCGCGCGGCGGCCTGGGCACCATGTAGCCGAACACTTCCAGCCGCCGGCGCACCGATGCGACATTGGACTGGGACCTGCTCCGCTTGAAGGCCAGCCGCAATCCGAGCCGCACGAGCTCTGCTCGCAGGCTCGCCCGGTGCCGGGCAAGCTGCGCGGTCGGTTGCCTGCGGTCGTTCACGTCGTTCGCATCTCTAACGGTCGTCCTCGCCCGCAGATGGCGCGCGGACGCAAAAATGCAATGCGCCGGACGTGTGACACTAGCATAAGCGCTCGGACGATCATCAATCGGCCAGGACGGAAGCACCGCTGCGCAGCAGGACGATCCGGCTGCGGCCGAGACGCCGGTAGAGATCGCTTTCCGGTTCGGAGGAGTTCTCGTCGTGTCCGCCAAGCTCGTCATAGAGCCGCTTCGCGATCAGCAGGCCCTGCTGCGGGAGCGGCCTCGCACCAATTGCGCGGCGCATCAGGTTGAACGCTTCAGCCAGCAGGGAAGACGACGGCCCACTCCCGGCGCGGAAGACCGCCGCATGCCGCAGAGTGAGTCCCTGCATTTCGGCGTTCTCGGCAAACCGCCGGGTCTCGTCGACCCAGGTTACGTCCGGGATCACGCCAGGCATGAGAAACAACAGCCATCCCGAACGGGCGGTGGCGGCTGCTGCCTTCAGACGCGCGCCGCGGGGCCGGTCCGAAACCAGCAGCCTGCAACCCGCTACGTCGGCGATTTCCGCGGTCGCATCCCGCGAGCCGGCGTCCGCCACGATCACTTCGCGCACGACGCCGGCCGCCGCGCCGGGAACGAGCGCGGCCAGAGTCGGCAGCAGCGGCCGTTCGCTGTCATGCGTGGCGATGACCACGCTCAGCAAATCCCCGTCCCCCGGTACGCGGCGTGCGGCTGCTCAATCCCGACGGGGGCGGCGTTGCTCGCGCGGAGCCGCAAACGGGTTCGGCCGACAGAAGCCCTGGCCGCCTTGAGCGGTCGCCATGCATTGCTGATAGCTCGTGAAGCCGCAGTTGTAGGTGGATGAATCATAGAAGACGCACCACGGGTATTGCCTGCTCTGGGCCTCCGCAACGTTCGTCGTGGCAATAAGCGCGAGCAGGCCGATGCCCGCAAGGCCTGATCGGATCACCGGTTGCATTTGTTCGCTCCTTTCCGCCAATTCGAGACTTTCCGCCGATTCGAGACCCCGAATCCAAGCCGGGACTTCGAGTAGGCCGTCGAGGACATCGCGAAAACGCCTGCGGTTACTATGGGTTGCAGACGGCCCTTGCGCGAGCCGGGTCAGTCATTATGTTCTTGTTTTGTTCACGCGATCAGTCTAGGAGTCGCTCATGGCTCGCCATGCAGCAGCCGTCAAACGCCCGCCGGTGCAGGTGCCCTCCGCGTCACCGGCGGGCGGCATGGCGCGGCCGAGACGGCCGGCCGCGGCCGATCTCGGCAGTCCGGTGGATGCGGAGGTCGCCGTCGAGACCGCGCGTCGGCGCGGCCGCGGCGCCCAGTCGAACGCCACGGGACGCTACGAGCCAGTGGCCCGGATCAGCGTCGACGACGGTTGGCAGAACCTCGAAGACCTGCCGGTGTTCAAGACCACCGTCACGGTCGATGCCACCCGCAAGATCATCACCCGCAACGACTCGCCCGACATCTCGTTCGACCGCTCGATCAATCCTTATCGCGGTTGCGAGCACGGCTGCATCTACTGCTTCGCCCGGCCGACCCATGCGTATCTCGGCCTGTCGCCGGGGCTCGATTTCGAATCGAAGCTGTTCGTGAAACCCGAGGCCGCCAGGCTGCTTGAACGCGAACTGTCGGTGCCCGGCTATGTGCCGCGGACGATTGCGATCGGCACCAACACCGATCCCTATCAGCCGATCGAGCGCGAATATCAGGTCATGCGCCGCATCCTCGAAGTGCTGGAGCGCTTCGGCCATCCGGTCGGCATCGTCACCAAGTCTGCGCTGGTGACGCGCGACATCGACATCCTGTCCCGGATGGCAGCTCGCAGGCTCGCCAAGGTAGCGCTGTCGGTGACGACGCTCGATCCCAAGCTCGCGCGCGTCATGGAGCCGCGCGCCGCCACGCCGTCGCGCCGGCTCGACGCGCTACGCCGGTTGACCGAGGCCGGCATTCCGACGTCCGTCATGGTCGCGCCGGTGATCCCGGCGCTGAATGACAGCGAGATCGAGCGCATCCTGGACGCCGCAGCGGCGATCGGCGTCAAGGAGGCAGGCTACGTGCTGCTGCGCCTGCCGCTGGAGGTGCGCGACCTGTTTCGCGAATGGCTGATGGCAAACTTCCCGGACCGCTACCGGCATGTTTTCAAGCTGGTTCGCGAAACCCGTGATGGCAAGGACTACGATTCGAGCTGGGGCAAGCGGCAGACCGGCACCGGCCCAATTGCCTGGATGATCGGCCGGCGTTTCGAGGTCGCGTGCGAGAAACTCGGCTTCAACAAGGTTCGGACCAAGCTGGCGACCGATCAGTTCACGCCGCCGCGTCAGGGGCCCGAGCAGCTCGCGTTGCTCTGATATCAGGTCCGCCGAATGCTCAGTCGTCATCGCCGGGCTTGACCCGGCGATCCATCGTTTCTTTCGTGAGATGGATCACCGGGTCTCGGCGCTTCGCGCCGGCCCGGTGATGACGCCTAGACGGTGTGCGAGTGTTTGTGCCCGTGGGCGCCGCGGGTTTTGCGGCGCGGCCGCGCGCCGCCGGCAGGCATCATCACCACGCGGCCGTGCCGCACGCCGCGCTCGGCGATCACATGCTCGGCGAAGTGCTGGACGTCGCCGGTCTTGCCCTTGAGCACCGTCACCTCCAGGCAACTGTCATGATCGAGGTGAACGTGCAGCGACGACAGCGACAGTTCGTGGTGATCGTGGAAGGTCTCGGTCAGCCGGCGGGGGAGCTGCCGGGCGGCATGATCGTAGACGTAGACCAGAGCGGCGACGCAGTCGCGCTGGCTGTCGAGGCGTTCGGCCGCCTCGCGGATGCCGGCGCGGGCTAGATCGCGAATGGCCTCGGAACGGTTCTGATAGCCGCGGCTCGCGATGATGCGGTCAAGCTCCGCCATCAGGTCGTCGTCGATCGTGATGGTTACGCGCTGCATGGACATGCCTGCCGGTCTGCGTTGCGACGCCGCCGGGCGCCCAGCATCCAGCATCGCGCGCCGGTGTGGGGCCGTCCAGCGCCGCGCATCAGACAAAGCAAGCCCGTCCGGACAAGTCCGGACGGGCCGCATTGAGACCGACGCGGGGGTGGATGGGGGCGCACGCGCCGATCGCAATCCAGGCGACGGGAGGAGTGCCCGCTGCCGAAATGCTCCAGCCGTTTCTTGCATTGAGGCGGCTCTTGGCGGCCGCACTTCGGTGTGTCGCATGAGGTCGGAATCAGGTTCACGGGTCGCCCTGCCGTTTTCATGGCCGGTTCCCGCCGATACCGGTGCGGGCCCGCGGCAAAGCTGTTAGGCTTGCCGTTGTTGAAGAAAATGCCGTCCCATCTTGCCCATGCACCCGCGCCAGTGATCCATGCCCGCCCCGCCGAACGGGGCGACCTGGATGCGCTGCTCGATCTCGAACACCGCGTGTTCGCGACCGATCGGCTGTCACGCCGCAGCCTGCGGCATTTCCTGCAGTCGAAGTCCGCGCAGGTGATCGTCGCCGATGACGGCCAGATGGCTCGCCGGCGCGGCGGTCGTGCTGTTCCGTCCGGGCTCGTCGGTGGCCCGTCTCTACTCGATCGCAGTCGCCCCGCATCTCAGCGGCCGCGGGCGTGGGTTCGATGCTGCTCGCGGCGGCCGAGGAGGCGGCCTCGCGCGCGACTGCCCTCGATCCGGCTCGAGGTGCACGAGACCAACCACGCCGCGATTTCCCGCTACCGCAAGAGCGGCTATCGGGAGTTCGGCCGGCACGCCCGTTACTACGACGACGGCGGCGATGCACTGCGGTTCGAGAAGCGGCTGGCGCGGCGGCTGCCCGGCCTCGCGGCGCCGCCGCCCTATTTCCACCAGACCACCGAGTTCACCTGCGGCCCGGCCTGCATGATGATGGCGCTGGCCTGGGCCGACCCCGTTCAACCCGATCGCCGGCGCTCGAGTTCGAGCTCTGGCGTGAGGCCACGCACCATCTTCATGGCCGGCGGCCCGGGCGGCTGCGAGCCCTATCGGAATGGCGGTGACGCTCAAGCGGCGCGGGCTCCGCCCGGAGATTCATGTGAGCCGCGCCGGACCCTACTTCCTCGACACCGTCCGCGATCGGCGGACAAGCGCCGCGTCATGCGGCTGACACAAAGCGAGTTTCAACGTGAAGCCAAGGCCCTCGGTATCCCCAGCCACCTGACTCCTGTGAGCGAATCAGTTTTGATGCGTGCGTTCGATGCCGGGAGCGTGGCGATCGTCCTCGTTTCGGGCTATCACATGGTGCCCCGGGGAAGGCCGCACTGGATTTTCGCATTTGGCCGCGACGGACGGCATGTCCTCATGCACGACCCGGCGGCCAATAGAGATGATCAAGGGATGGCGCACGCTGCCTGAGACCTACGCGGTGCCGTGGACCGCATTCGAGCGCATGACCCGTGTGGGCCGCGATCGGCTCAGCGCGGCGGTCGTCGTCCGGAAAGGGTACGCACAATGACCGGCTGGGTCATTCTGGTCGACCAGCCCAAGGACTTCCCCAACGCCGATACCCCGCACAAGGTGATCACGACGAGCGAATACCTCGCCCGTCCGCGCCTGTTCGACATGGGACGTCCGAAGCTCCTCAACCTGTCGCGCTCCTACGCCTACCAGTCGAAGGGCTATTACGCCTCGCTGCTGGCGGAGGCGCGCGGCCACCGCGTGGTGCCGACGGTCGAGACCATGCTGGAGCTGCGCGAGGCCAAGCTCTACGAGCACGCGCTGCCGGAGCTCGAGGACGAGCTCAACCGCTGCGCCCGGCGGGCCGACTTCCAGCCCGAGGGCGAGTTCAAGCTCCTGGTCTGCTTCGGCATCGCGCGCGACCAGCGCTTCGAGTTGTTCGGCCGGCTGCTGTTCGACTGGTTCCGCTGCCCGGCGCTCGAGGTGACGGTCGAGCCCGGCCAGTGGCTGTCGATCGACCGCATCCGGCCGCGCAACATCACCCGGCTGGCCAACGGCGAAGGCGACGTTCCTCCGCGAGTCGCTGCACCATCACACCAAGCGCGAATGGCGCGATCCCAAGGCGCGCACGATCGCCAAATACGATCTCGCGGTGCTGTACGACCCGAACGAGAAGATGCCGCCGTCGTCGTCGGCCTCGATCAAGCATATGGCGCGCATCGCCGAGAAGCTGTCGGTCGACGTCGAGCCGATCACCCGCCGCCAGCTTGCCGAGCTGGCCGAATACGACGGCCTGTTCATCCGCGAGACCACCTCGATCGACAACCACACCTACCGCTTCGCGCGCCGCGCCTGGCAGGAGGGCATGCCGGTCATCGACGACCCGATCTCGATGATCCGCTGCACCAACAAGGTGTTCCTGATGGAGCTGCTCGGCCGAACCAGGTGGCGACGCCGCCGACCGTGCATGCTGGCCGAGGCCGGCGACCTGCCGCGGGCGATGGACGAGCTCGGCCTGCCGCTGGTGGTGAAGATTCCCGACGGCTCGTTCTCGCGCGGCGTCCACAAGGTCGGCACCGCGGAGGAGTTCCGCCGCATCGCCGACGAGCTGTTCGAGGAGACCGATCTGCTGCTGGCGCAGAAATTCCTGCCGACCGAGTTCGACTGGCGCGTCGGCGTGCTCGCGGGCGAGCCGCTGTTCGTCTGCCAGTACCGCATGGCGCGCGGCCACTGGCAGATCGTCAAGCACCGCCCGGACGGCTCGCTGCGCGAGGGCGGCTTCCGCACCTTCGATCTCGACCAGGCGCCGCCGCGAGGTGATCGACATCGCGGTGCGGGCGGCAAAGCCGATCGGCGACGGCTTCTACGGCGTCGACATCAAGCAGACCGACAGCGGCTTCGTCGTGATGGAGGTCAACGACAACCCCAACCTCGAGCACGGCATCGAGGATCAGGTCGGCAAGGACGAGGTCTGGATCGCGGCTGCTGCGCTGGTTCATCGAGCGGTTCGAGCAGTAAGGTACGTCGAACGACGAGGGCTCGCGGCCGATCAAAGCGGTGATCGAAAGAGGAGCGGGGGAGCACGGCCAAGAACTCCCCCGCGACACCGGCGCTTACACGAAGCGCCGATGCCGAAAGCGTTTATGAAAGGCCGCGAACGTCGCAGCGCTCGCCCGGCTTAAGCCGCGACGCTCACCTTGGCGCCGGTCGGGACCGACGTGACCGTCTTCAGGATCTGCGAAGCGATCTGGTACGGGTCGCCCTGCGAGTTCGGGCGGCGGTCTTCGAGATAGCCCCGATAGTCATTCTTGATGAAGCTGTGCGGCACGCGGATGGACGCGCCGCGGTCGGCGACGCCGTAGCTGAAGGTGTGGATCGACTGGGTCTCGTGCTTGCCGGTCAATCGCAGGTGATTGTCCGGCCCGTAGACCGCGATGTGATCCGCCCGCGCCGCTTCAAACGCCGTCATCAGCTTTTCAAAGTAGTCCTTGCCGCCGACTTCGCGCATGTAGGCGGTGGAGAAGTTGGCGTGCATGCCGGAGCCGTTCCAGTCGGTGTCGCCAAGCGGCTTGCAGTGATACTCGATATCGATGCCGTATTTCTCGGTCAGCCGCTGCATCAGATAGCGGGCCATCCACAGCTCGTCGGCGGCCTTCCTGGAGCCCTTGCCGAAAATCTGGAACTCCCATTGGCCCTTCGCCACCTCGGCGTTGATGCCTTCGTGGTTGATGCCGGCGGCGAGGCATAGCTCCAGATGCTCCTCGACGATCTCGCGGGCGATCGAGCCCACGTTCTTGTAGCCGACGCCGGTGTAGTAGGGCCCTTGCGGCGCCGGATAGCCGGATTCGGGAAAGCCGAGCGGGCGGCCGTCCTTGTAGAAGAAATATTCCTGCTCGAATCCGAACCAGGCGCCCTCGTCGTCCAGGATGGTCGCGCGCTTGTTCGAGGCGTGCGGCGTGATGCCGTCCGGCATCATGACCTCGCACATGGCGAGGACGCCGTTCTTGCGCGCGGCGTCCGGGAAAATACGTATCGGCTTGAGGACGCAGTCCGAGCTTCTTCCCTCCGCCTGCATGGTCGAGCTGCCGTCAAAGCCCCACAGAGGAAGCTGCTCGAGGGACGGAAATGAATCGAATTCCTTGATCTGCGTTTTTCCGCGGAGATTCGGTACCGGGGTGTACCCGTCGAGCCAAATGTATTCGAGCTTGTACTTTGTCATTGGGTCTCTCTTGAGCTGATGACGCGAGGTAGGACGCTGTCCTGATCGTGCTCGGCGACCGACGGCCCGCAGGGGCGTCAGCCGGTGAAATCTTCGAAGCATTAAGTATGCCAGTCGTGGCCTTGCCGATGGCGGACGTGCCGGATCGGCCGCCGATGCAGCGTCCGGTCGCGGGGACGTATGCAACGCTCATTGAGCGCACAGTGATTCTGCAAAGAAAATCGTCATCCGCCCGGCGGCGGCTGCGTGTTCCCACTACGTAACGATCGCCAGGGGAGGTCGTTCAGGCTTGCTGACAAAAGATGCAGAAAGAGAATTGCCTATAGTATGTTCAGTCCGCATTTTTATTTGAGGCAAATGCACATTCGTCGTTCAAAAACTCTCCAAAAGCATTATGTGTCTTCGACGTAGCAAGTCGAAGCAAACAGACGGCGAGCGCGATCGCGCGCACGGCATTCGGAGATGAGGCGACCATGACGACGAGCCAAACCGGAACGGCCACGATCTATCAGTTTCCCAAGGGCGGTCGCGCCGCGCTGGCCAGCCACCGCGACGAGGCCAAGCACGTCGTAGAGTTCGCACAGGCTCACACCGCTAAGGTCGCAGCCGGCGACTGTTGGTATCACGAAGAAGCCATCCGCGAAGCCGACCGTCCGCGCAAGAACTGACGGCGCATGTTCGGCCCCCGCCCGCCGGGTGGTGGAAGCCGCAACCAAATGAAGGCGACGCGCCTGTGCGCGTCGCCTTTTTTGTATCTGAGGTGCATGCTGTTCCCGCCGAGTTGAACGGATCATGGATACTGAATCCGAAGCTCCAAGCATGACGCAATATTGCGTCTTCGAAACCGCGATCGGCCCTTGCGGCGTCGCCTGGAACGGGCGCGGCTTAACGCGGCTGCAGCTTCCGGAAGGCGATCGAAGCGCGACCGAGAAGCGGCTCGCCGCGCGCAGCGCCGGCGTTCGCAGCGATGATCCGCCACCGCTCATCGCCCGGCTCATCGACGATATCCGCCGCTATGCGCTCGGTACGAACGTGGATTTCACATCCGCTGCTTTGGACCTGACGGAGATCGATGACGTTTGCCGGAGCGTCTACGGAGCGGCTCGCGCGCTCGGCTGGGGCCAAACCAGCACTTACGGCGAGATCGCGCGCCGTCTTGGCATGGCGGACCCGCGCGACGTCGGGCAGGCCTTGTCGCGCAATCCCATCCCGATCATCATTCCGTGCCATCGCGTCGTCGCGAGCGGCGGCAAGCTCGGCGGATTCTCCGCCTATGGCGGAACGTTGACAAAGGAACGCCTGCTGGCATTGGAGGGCGTTGGCGCCGACGCGCCGCGGCTTCCGGGCCTCTAGAAGAAAACCGAATTGGGGGAAACGACATGCTCACGCGCGCCGATCAATTGCGCGAGGCCAGGAATCCGCTGTTCGGCCCGCGCAAGCTCAAGCTCGGCACCTTCTCCAGCAATCTCAGCGGCGGCTGCGCCATCTCCAAGATCGACGGCGTACTGAAGGCCGATTGGCCGAGCACGCTCGCGCTCGCCAAGATGGCGGACGAGATGGAGTTCGAAGCCCTGGTGCCGGTGGGCCGCTGGAAGGGTTTCGGCGGCGTCACCAACTTCAACGGCGCGGGCTTCGAGTCGTTCACCTGGGCGGCCGGCATCGGCGCATCGACGAGGCACTCGGGGGTGTTTGCCACCTCGCATGTGCCGACCATGCATCCCGTCATGGCGGCCAAGCAGGCGACGACGATCGACCACGTGACCGGCGGCCGCTTCAGCCTCAACGTGGTGACTGGCTGGTACCGGCCCGAGATCGAGATGTTCGGCGAGCCGCAGATGGAGCACGACGAGCGCTACGATCGCGCGGTCGAATGGCTCGACGTCATCAAGCAACTCTGGACGCGCGAGGAGGAGTTCGATTTCGACGGCCGGTACTACACGATCAAGAAGGGCTGGCTCGCGCCCAAGCCGGTGCAGAAGCCTCACCCGGTGGTGATGAATGCCGGCGGGTCGGACAAGGGCCGTCACTACGCGGCCAAGTACTGTGACGTCGCCTTCACGGTGCTGGCATCGCACAAGCTCGAGGACATGGCCGAGCAGGTATCGCGATATCGCCGTCTCGCCCGCGAGGAGTATGGCCGCGAAATTCAGGTCTGGACCAACGCCTACATCGTGCAGGGCGAAACCGAGAAGGACGCCCGCGACTTCTTCAATCACTATGTCCATGCGCAGGGCGACTGGGAGGCGGTTGACAACCTGGTCACCATGCTGGGCATCAACGCGCAGAGCCTGCCTCCCGGCGTGGAGCAGCAGTTGAAGGAACATTTCATCGCCGGCTGGGGCGGCTTCCCGGTCGTGGGCAGCCGCGAGCAGGTCGTGGACAAGCTGGCGCTCTTATCGAAGGCCGGTTTCGACGGTGCCGTCTTGTCCTGGGCCCGCTACGTCGAGGACATGCGCGAATTCCAGACCGAGACCCTGCCGCTGCTGGTGCAGGCCGGGCTGCGGTGACCTTGGTCCCCGGTCCAAGCGAAGAGGTCAGCGCTCTTCGTAATGCTTATCAATAAAATCAAATGATTGCGATTTCTCGGTCGGGGCCCGTTTTGCGCGGTCCATAATAGATCAATTCTAAAGCGGTAACTTAACCGAGGAGGAATGCACTGCAGCTATTGTAGCCGCCCAACGAGTTACGGCTTGACATGTACCGCGTATTTACCTGCTTGGCTGTCGAACATGACTGGCGGCTGGTCGGCTTGGCCGCTGCGGTCTGTTTCCTGGCGAGCGTCGCCGGCATCAGCCTGTTGCAGCGTGCTTACGCGACGCAGGACCGCAAGCGCATCTTGTGGCTTGGTCTCGGAGCGCTCGCGGCCGGCTTCGGCATCTGGTCCACCCATTTCATTGCCATGCTGGCTTATGAGCCGGGCATCGCGACCGGCTATGATGTTGGCTTGACGGTCCTCTCGCTCGTCATAGCGGTGCTTGTCACCGGCGCGGGCCTTGCCATCGCGGTTCAGCAGCCATTTCGACATAGTGCGGTTCTCGGCGGTGCCATTGTGGGCGCCGGGATCGCTGCTATGCACTTTACCGGGATGGCGGCTCTTGAGGTACCCGGGCGGCTCCAGTGGTCGGGCGATCTCGTGGGATTGTCCATCGTCTTCGGCATCATGCTCGGCGGCAGTGCGCTGTTCGTGGCGCAGCGCCGTGAGGACTGGCGATCATTCCTGATCGCGGCCGGACTGCTGACGCTCGCCATTGTGTCGATGCATTTCACTGCGATGGGCGCAATCGATATCGTCCCCGATCCCACCCGCGCGCCGGACCCGCTTGCAATCTCACCACAGTCGCTTGCGCTGATTATTGGCGGGACCGCTGCCGCCATTTTGGGGATGTGCCTCGTTGGCGCGATGAGCGCAAGAAAGTCGGAGCTCAAGCTACGCGATCAACAGATGCTTCTGGACGCCGCTCTGCAAAACATGTCGCAGGGGCTGTGCATGTTCGATGCCGCCGGGCGCATCGTTCTGTTCAATGAGCGTTACCGTGAATTGATGGGCGTCCCGGCCGAGTTCCTTCAAGGGCGCTTGTTGCTTGATCTGTTCAAACACCGGAAGACGACGGGGGATTTTACCGGGGATCCCGACGAGTTCTTCGACCGCATCATGTCGCAAGTGCGAGATGGCAAGTGGGATTCCAAGATCATGGAATCTGCGCACGGCCGCGTACTGAGGGTATCCGACAACCCGATGGAGGGCGGCGGATGGGTGGCGACATACGAAGACATCACCGAATGGCGCAAGGCGCAGGCGCAAATCGCGCACATGGCGCGCCATGATCCGCTGACCGACCTTCCGAATCGAACCATGCTCGGCGAAGCCCTGGAACAAGCGCTCCGCCGCATCACCCGAAATGAGCAGGTCGCGGTGTTGTGCCTCGACCTCGACCATTTCAAAGATGTCAATGATTCGCTCGGTCATCCGATCGGTGACGATCTGCTGAAGGCAGTTGGGCGCCGAATTAGCGAGTGTATCCGCGAGAGCGATACGCTCGCGCGTCTCGGTGGAGACGAGTTCGCTGTCGTGCAGGTGGATACCCGCGAGCAGCCGTCGGACGCAGCGGCGCTCGCCAGCCGGCTCGTCGACGTCCTGTCGGTTCCCTACGATATCGGTGGCCACCAGGTGATCATCGGCACCAGCATCGGCGTGTCGATCGCTCCCGCGGATTCCAGTGATCCGAATCAGTTGCTCAAGAATGCCGACATGGCGCTTTACCGCGCCAAAGCCGACGGCCGCGGCACATACCGCTTCTTTGAGCCGGAGATGGACGCTCGCGCGCAGGAACGCCGCACGCTCGAACTTGATATGCGCGCGGCGTTGGTGCGCGGCGAGTTCGAACTCTACTATCAACCCATTCACGATCTTGACAGCGGCCGCATCCTTGCTTTCGAAGCACTGGCGCGATGGAACCATCTCACGCGCGGCATGATACGCCCCGACGACTTCATTCCGCTGGCCGAGCAGACCGGCCTGATCGTTCCGTTGGGGGAATGGGTGTTGCGGACTGCCTGCTCGGAGGCCGCGCACTGGTCGCAAGATGTCGGCATAGCCGTCAATCTTTCGCCGGTGCAGTTCAAGGGCCGCAATCTCGTGGCTCTCGTGGCTAGCGCTTTGGCAGCTTCCGGGCTCAAGCCTCAGCGACTTGAGCTCGAGATTACCGAGTCTGTGCTGTTGCAAGACAGCGAAGGCACGCTGGCGACGCTTCACAGCTTAAGGGCGCTTGGCGCGCGTATCGCCATGGACGACTTCGGCACCGGCTATTCATCGCTGAGCTACTTGCGCAGCTTCCCCTTCGACAAGATCAAGATCGACCGCTCGTTCGTGCACGAACTGGCGACGCGCGACAACTCGATGGCCATCGTGCGGGCGGTTACGGGCCTCGGAAGGAGCCTCGGCATTTGCACGACCGCCGAAGGCGTCGAGACGGATGAGCAACTTGCGCTGTTACGCGTGGAGGGCTGCATTGAAGTCCAAGGGTACCTATTCAACCCGCCGCTTCCAGCCTCTGATGTCGAAGGGATGCTCGCAAAAAGGAATCCCCGCCGCGAGGTAGCTTAACCCGGCTGGCTACGTCTGAATTTATCGCCGTGGCGCAGGTCCAACTCGTCGGGTTGCACGGCCGCCATCCGAGACTACTCCACGGAAAACGGGTCCCGCCCGGAAGGCTGTCCAAAATACCGGCCATCGATTAACTTGCGATCATCCTGGGCGTGCCCGTGATTGCGAGGGATCATGTTGCTTTGGTTTTGCCGCATCGTTGCCGCCGCTTGCCTGTTGACGGTCGTTCCAGCCATCGCCCAGCCGCTCGACAAGGTGTCGTTCGGCACCAACTGGCTCGCCCAGGCCGAGCACGGCGGCCATTACCAGGCGCTGGCCGACGGCACCTACCGCAAATACGGACTCGACGTCACCATCGTGCCTGGCGGACCGAACGTGAATAACCGGCTGCTGCTGCCGGTCGGCAAGCTCGAGTTCTACATGAGCGCCAACACGCTGCAGGGCTTCGACGCGGTCGAGCAAAACATCCCGACGTTTTCGGTCGCCGCCATGTTCCAGAAGGAGCCGCAGATCCTGATGGCGCATCCCGACCAGGGGATCGACAAGTTCGAGGACCTGAAGAAGCTCACGTTGTTCATCTCGCAGGAGGGGTTGGCGAGCTACTTCCAGTGGCTCAAGGCCGACTTCGGCTTCAGCGAAGCGCAGGTGAAACCCTATACCTCCAATCCGCAGCCGTTCCTCGCCAACAAGCGAAGCGCGATGCAGGGCTACGTCACCTCCGAGCCCTTCGCGGTCGAGAAGGTGGCGGGCTTCAAGCCCAAGATTTTCCTGCTCGCCGATCAGGGTTTCAACAGTTATTCGACGCTGATCGAAACGCGGCGCGACCTCGTCGAGAAGAAGCCCGACATGGTTCAGCGCTTCGTCGATGCCTCGATCGTCGGCTGGTACAATTATCTCTACGGCGACAACCGGGCGGCCAATGCGCTGATCAAGCGCCAGAACCCGGAGATGACCGACGAACTGCTCGCCTATTCGATCGCCAAGATGAAGGAGTACGGCATCGTCGACTCGGGCGACGCCGCGACGCTCGGCATCGGCGCCATGACGGACGCGCGGATGAAGAGCTTCTACGACAAGATGGTGCGCGCCGGCGTGGTCAAGCCGTCGGTCGATCTGGCGAAGTCCTACACGCTGCGCTTCGTCAACAAGAAGGTCGGGCTCGACCTGCGCCCGAAGCAATAGTGCTCCACACTCTCATTTGTCATGGCCGGGCTTGTCCCGCCATTCACGTCTTTGTTCCGCTTCGAAAGCTAAGACGTGGATGCCCGCGACAAGCGCGGGCATGACGAGTCACGTATTGCTGAGCATAGTAACGCAGAGCAGAGCGCGTCAGCGGCGCACCAGCTCAAGCTGGGCGTCGCCGTAGAACGCGTAACCCAGATAGGTCGGGTCGGCGGTCTCGTAGAACAGCTTTCGCGCGTCGGAGAGCGCGCCCGCGACCGAGGCTTGGCCGGTCTCCGCGAGCCGCTTTGCCACCGCGCGATAGAACGCGACCGCAAAGCGCGCCGCCGGATCGTCCTTCAATGGCCACAGCCCGCCGATATAGCCGGCCGCGCCGCGGGCCAGCACCGCGGGCGCCCAGCCTTCGACCGCGCCGGCGACCAACTCGGCCTGTCCGATGTCGCAGGCATTGAAGAAGAACAACGCGCGCTCGCGGCTCTGGCCGCCCGACACGCCGCGCCAGTCCATCACGTCGAACGCGCCATCCTCGAGCTTTATCGCGAAGCGCCGCTCGACCGCGCTGCGCCCGGCGATCTCGCCATGCCCGGCAAAATGAATGATGCCGCGCGGCGGATCGCGCACCAGCGTCAGGAAGTCGGAGCGATTGCCCGAGACCCGGCGGGTCGCGAGCAGCGATTGAATTTCCTCGATCTCGCGTGACTGCGAACTAAGCGATTGCCCGCCCGTATACGCTGGCGCGACCGTCACCACCTCGTCGATATGCTGGTCCTGCGGTGGCCGCAGGATCAGGCGCGGGCCGTCGTCCTCATGCCAGCGCGCCAGCGCGAAGGCGATGCCGAAGAAATCGGTCGAGCCGCCGCCAGGCTTGGGCGCACGCATCAGTTCCCACGGGATCACCGGGTTGTTGGAATAGATCTGCACGGTGCGCAGTTCGACTTGCGGATTGTCCAGAAGCTCGGCGAGCGCCGCCTTGAGCACCGGCGGCGCGGCGCGCCGGTAGAGTTCCTCGCCGAACGCGCGCAGCCGTCCGATCCGGGCTTCGCGCGTGTCGTCGTCCGGCGCCTCGGCGGAGTGCGCGCCACGGCTGCTGAGGCTGCGGAACTCGCGATAGAACTCCTCCAGCCAGCCGACGATGCTGGGCGGCGTGTTGATCTCGCCGTGGCGCAGCCGGCCGAGATAGTCGGTGGCGATCGTCACCCGGCCTCGGCCGAGGCCGCCGTCGTTGTCGTCGTAGAGAATCTCGATCTTGAGGTCGATCGGCCGCGGCCGCTGCCGGACCGCTACCTGAGCGTCGGCGCTTTGCCGGGAGGGCATCACGGCATTGAACTGCGGTACGGGGGTCGGCGCGCGAACGTTCGGCGCAGCCGGTGCGGCGCGCGCGATCGGTGCGGTCCGCTCGGACGCAACCGGACGAGCCGGCACGATCTCGATCTTGCGCGACAGGTTGGCGAGAAACTCGTTGTCGCGCCACAGCGTCACGCGCAGCGAACGGGACCCGACTGCATCAGCCCGCGCCGTGATGCGGAAGCGCGCCACGGTCGAATCGCCGCCGCGCACGACTTCGATCGTGGCCTCCTCGGGAGTGGCATGATCGAGATCGAAACCGGCGGCCCGCAGGACGACCTTGACAGGCATGCGCGCGGCGTCGGCCGGCATGGGCAGGCTGAGCGCGCCCTCCGGCGTCGCCTTGGTGCCTTCCCCCACGGCCGTGACCGTGACTTCGGGCGTCACCTTGTCGACCGTGAGCGAAACCAGCACGGTCGTGGTCGCACCGGCGACGACGCGGGGGGCGGCCTCGATGGTCGGAAAGCGGGCGACCTGATCGTCGGAAGGCGCGGGCAGGGGCGGCGGAGGCTGGTGCGGGGCAGCGGCGGGCGGCGGCGTGACGGCGGCTTCCTGCTGCCGCTCGTGGGACGGGTCCGGCCGCGGTTCTACCTGGATGCTGCGGGTCTTTGACTTTTGTAGCTCGCTCAGCCGCCGTTCCATGTCAGCGCGCTCTTGCGCTGCTCTGGCTGCCTCCTGTTGACGCCGCTCAAGCTGCTGGAGTTCCTGCAGGCGGCGCATTGCCAAGATCGCAAGCGGAGACTCTGGATACCGCTCGATGAAACTCTGGATTCTTGCGGCGTTGTCGGAGCGGCTCGCCTCCTCCCAGGCCCTTGCTGCTGCCGATGTGTCCGGGAACTGGCTGGGCAGAGGCGAGGGATCATCCCGGCCGGCAACTTTCGTTCCACGTTCCCGCGGCTCTGCGGTTAAAGGTGGTCCTGACGGAGCCCGGTTTGCGAGTTGCACCTCTCCGATCAGCGACGAGTGCACCCATGGAATCTGTTCGCCCTGCGTCGTCGCCGCGACCTTCAGGCGGACGCGGCTGGCCATCGTCTCGATGTTGGTGTCTGGAGATCGCAATTCGCTCAGCAGGGCCTCGGCAAAGAAACTCTTGCGGTCATTGCCAACCGGCGCCACGGCATACGGTGGGGCCGCCGACAGAACGATGGTCGATTGCGAAATCTTGGGCGAGGCAAGACCGGCCCGCAGTGTCGCCGACTGGCTCGGCGATAACCGCTTCAGTTCGTCGATCGACGGGAGGGGACGGCTGGCATCGAGGATAACGATCTTGTTGTTGGCGCGCGCCAGCGCAGCGAAAGTCGCTTTCAGCGCCACGGTCTTGCGTGGGATGTCGGCGACCGATCCCTTGCGCTCATCGATCCTGGCATCGACCGGCACGAGGTAATTCTCGTCGGAAAGATTGAGCGCGTGCCCGGCATAATAGAAAAGTGCGATCTCGGCACCTGCGGTCCGCCGGCCAAATTCAAGCAGCGCCTGATTCATCCCGGCCCGATTGAGGTCGAGCGCCAGCGTCACCTCGAAGCCCAGGTCCCGCAGCGCATCCGCCACCGCGCGGGCGTCGGTCGCCGGGTTGGCCAGTTGCGGAGCGTGCCGGTAGGCGCCGTTGCCGATGACCAGCGCCGCCTTGCGCTGCTGCGCTTCGGCGGCCGGCATCTCGAACGCCGCCAACAACAGGCATAGGGCAGCCAGAATGCGCCCGATCATGGGGTACCTCTCGACCGGATACTGCCATAGCGGACCGCCGCTCGCGACCGTCTTGGTCGGGACGATTTGGCGCGCCGCCATGCGGGGTCCGTAGCCGGAATGGGGCCGATACCTCTTTCCGCTCCCATAGGTCTGCGTCATTCTGGAGGCGGCCCATCCGGGCCCAGGCCCGGGCCCAGAGGGCAGTGCAGCCAAAACGCAATCCGGAGCGCCCTTATGCGTGCCTTGTTGAGCCTCGCGTTCTGCGCCGTCCTCTCCGTGGTGGCCCTGGCGCAGTCCTATCCGTCCCGCCCGATCAGGCTGATCGTGCCGTTCCCGCCGGCCGGGATCACGGACCTGTCCGGCCGCCTGGTGGCGGAGGGATTGCGAGCCAAGTTCAACCAGCCGGTGATCGTCGAGAACCGGCCCGGCGCGCAGGGCGTCATCGGCGTGCGCGAACTGCTCAAGTCCGAGCCCGACGGCTATACCGCCATGGTCGGCGCCGTCGGATCGGTGGTGATCGGCTACGCCATGGAGGCCAAGCCGCAATTCGATCCGGCGCGCGACCTGGTGCCGGTCGCCGGCATCGCCGAGTACGCGACCGCCATGGTGGTGAACAACAAGCTGCCGGTGAATTCGGTGAAGGAGTTCATCGATTATGCCAAGGCGCGGCCCGGCAAGCTCACCTTCGGCTCGACCGGTGTCGGTGCGCTCGATTACCTGGCTGCGGTCGTTGTTCATGCGCGAGACCGGCACCGACATGGTGCACGTGCCCTACAAGGGCGGCCCGGCCGCGCTCCACGATCTCATGGGCGGTTCGATCGACGTGCATCATCGAGGTGTTCCCGGTGGTGATGGAGCAAATCCGCTCCGGCCTGATCAAGGGGCTGGCGGTGAGCAGCACCTACCGGCTGCCGTCGATCCCGAACGTGCCGACGTTCGCCGAGGCCGGCGTGCCGGGCGTGCGGCTCACCGGCTGGCTCGGCATCTACGGGCCGCCGCGGTTTCCCGAGGATGTCCGCCAGCAGCTCGGCGCGGCGGTGGTCGAGGTGGTCAAAAATCCGGACACCAGGGACAAATTTCGCGCCATCGGCTTCGAACCGGTCGAGCTCGGCGTGAAAGAGTTCTCCGCGTTTCACGCCGCCGAAATCAAGCGCTGGGTCGAATTCATGGGCGCGACGGGCTTGCGGAAATAGCGATGCGCCATCGCCGGACTGGCCCGTAGCGCCGTGTCGTATCCCTCCGCCGGTGATACGACCGCCGACGGCGTGCCGGTCGTCACGCTCGACAATGTCGGCAAGACGTTCGCGAATGGCGTGGTGGCGCTCGACCGGCTCGACCTCGATATCCGGCCGGGCGAGTTCGTCACGCTGCTCGGCCCCTCGGGCTGCGGCAAGTCGACGGCGCTGAGGCTGATCGCCGGGCTGAGCGAGCCGACCCGCGGCTCGATCGACTGGTCGGACAAGACCGGAGCAGCCCGCGGCGCCGGTGCGCTCGGCTTCGTATTCCAGGAGCCGACGTTGATGCCGTGGGCCACGGTCGCGCGCAACGTGCGGCTGCCGTTGAAAATCATGAATATCGCCAACAACGCGGACGCGCGGGTCGAGGCGGCATTGGCGCGCGTCGGCCTCTCCGACTTCGCGTCGAGCTATCCGCGCGAACTGTCGGGCGGCATGAAGATGCGGGTGTCGATCGCGCGTGCGCTGGTGACCGAGCCGGCGCTGCTGCTGATGGACGAGCCGTTCGCCGCGCTCGACGAGATCACGCGCTTCCGGCTCAACAACGATCTCCTGCAGCTTTGGCAATCGCTTCGCAAGACCGTCGTGTTCGTCACCCATTCGGTGTTCGAGTCGGTCTATCTCTCGCAACGGATCGTGGTGATGACCGCAAGACCCGGCCGCGTCTTCACCGAGCTTGCGATCGATGCGCCTTATCCGCGCGACGAGCGCTTCCGGACGTCCGCGCAATATGCGGCGTTCTGCCGGCTGGCGTCCGAGGCGCTGGCGGACGCGACCGCGGCCTCAAGGTCGCAGGGCAAGGCATGAGCCGGAACCGCGACCAGGAGCGCAGCCCGCTGCGCGAGCGAATGGACCGCGTGCTGCGTGCGCTGCTGCCGCTCGTGATGCTTGCGCTCGCGATATTCGCCTGGGATTTCGTCGTCGAGCGCAACAAGATTCCACCCTATGTGCTGCCCGGGCCGCGGCTGGTGTTCGATACGCTGGTCTCCGACTGGGGAGTGCTGTCGGCGTCCCTGATGGTGACGCTGACGACGACGCTGCAGGGCTTCGTCGCTGGCGGTGGTCGGCGGCGTCGGGCTGGCGATTCTGTTCAACCAGTCCCGCCTGATCGAATATTCGCTCTATCCCTACGCGGTGATCCTGCAGGTGACGCCGATCGTGGCGGTCGCGCCGCTCCTGCTCATCTACCTGCCGCAGCATCTGGCGGTGCTCGCCTGCGCCTGGATCGTGGCGTTCTTCCCGGTGCTCGCCAACACCACGCTCGGCCTCAAGTCGGTCGACCGCAACCTGACCGACCTGTTCCGGCTTTACGGCGCGTCGCGCTGGCAGGTGCTGTGCGACCTCAAGCTGCCGGCCGCGATGCCGTATGTGTTGGGTGGGCTGAAGATCGCTGGCGGGCTGTCGCTGATCGGCGCGGTGGTGGCCGAGATCGCGGCCGGCTCCGCCGGTGCCGGCTCCGGCCTTGCCTTCCGGATCGTCGAATCCGGATACCGGCTCAATATCCCGCGCATGTTCGCCGCGCTGCTGCTTCTGTCGGTCGCCGGCGTGGTGATCTTCTTTGCGCTGTCGCTGTTCTCCCACCTGATGCTTCGGCGCTGGCACGAGAGCGCGCTGGGCGCGGACCGCTAGGTGGGGCGGCGCGATCGGCTGGGCGCTCGGCGCGTCGCGGCGGTGGCGCTCTTCGGCGTGAGTTGGTGGGCGTGGAGCGAGCACGCGCCGGTGCCGGCCAGTCCGCCGGCGGTCACGGCGGCGCCCGCACCGACCATTGCCGCGCCGGAGGGCGAGGCCACCACCGGGCAGGCGCCGCCGCCCGCGCGCTGACTTGACGCGCTGACGTGAGACGCTGACGGGAAGACGTGCTGACGGAACCTTGCGCGCGCCGCCGGAGAGGACAAGTCAGGAGACGTTAACCTCGTCCAGATGCTCCGGCCGGTTCCGGCCGGAGAAGCCCCCGAATAGGCCCCCTTGCACCCATTTTTCTCCGCAATTGCCGATACACTCTTGTCTATTGGGGATCATCCTCGCCGCTCGCGTTGAGTCACAGGCCATCGCCGCCCGAGGGAGGGCAGCGCCGGTTGCGAGCGCGCGGGACAGTAGCCGCCCGCTGTGGCGTGCATGTTGGGAGGACATGGTCGCAAGTCGAGCCAGCGCGGTGCGCCTGCCGCTTGCCCCATCCTTGGCGTCCCCCGCAAGCGGGGGAGGGTCCGGGAGGGGGCGGTCGTTGCCGCCGGTGCGGCCGTCGCACCGAACGCCGCCGCCTCAGGGCGCGCGGGCGCTGCCGACCTTTCCGCGCGTTGAAGCGCCGGCCGCGAGCCGGCCGCCGCGCCGGACCTGGACGCTCGTCTCGGTCGCGATCTTCGCGCTCAAGCTCGCGGCTGCCGCGCTCGCCGGCGTCACCGTCACGTTCGTGCTGGTGCCGGACGCGCGCAAGGCCGTCGCGCCGCTGGCGCCACGCGCGCCGCTCGCTGACCCTCGCCCGCAGGGCGCGTCTGAGGAAAGGACGGGCGTGCAGGACAGCGTCGTTCATGCGCAGCCGCCCGAGCCGACGCTCGAGCGCGGCATCCCGATCAACTTTCCGCGCCGCGTGCCGACCGTGCGCTACGCGCCGGCGGCGGCGCTCGGTGTGCCGCCGGTCGCGGCGCTGCCGATGGAATCTCCGCTGCCCAGCCCGCCGCAGTCGAGCCCGCAAGGCGCGTCGCCGGCGGGCGTGAACGGCTTCCCGAAAGAAACCGAAGTCATCAAATATGACGGTGGAGGCGACCCGGACGAGTATGTGAAGCGTGCAGTGAATTACACAAAACAAGGTATCGGCTTGGAGATCCTAGGAGAATGCGCCTCCGCTTGTGCTGAGATGGTGGCACTTATTCCAAAGGAGAGGATCTGTGTGGGACCCAATGCCAAAATCACGATTCACCACACACAGAACGGTGATGGAAGCATCGATTGGGATTATACAGACCGCCTAATTGAAAAATATCCGCAATACAATCCAGAGCTGGCGGCGTTCTGGCATAAGCATCATGGAAAATATAGAACGTACGGCAATTCAAAAAGTGCAGCCTTGCGCCTGATCCCGCTAAGAGGACAAGAATTAGAAGCCATTTTCCCTCGTTGTGCAGATGCTCGCGAGCAAGCCGCTGCGGCGATGTCCGCTCGATGACCGCTATTGGGGCGTAAAGCAGACTTGATAGGCCAAGAGCGGCCGTGAGTAATCGCAGCAAGCAGCCCTTATTCTCAGCCTAAGATTTTCCGAGTTTGAACCCACCCGGGTCATCGGCCAGTCAATCTTGCTGTGATGCACAACGGAGCACTCGTGCCATTCAGGAATCCGATCACCGGCATCGCCGACTGCTGCGCGCGGGCCGCGAGCGGCCACGCTGCCGCGCCGCCGAGCAGTCCGATGAGTTCGCTGCAGAGGACGGATCGCTTTCGGAGCTAAGCGGACATCGGGACGTCGTCAGCGGCTTGGCGATTCGCGCGCGTGCGCGGACGCTGCTGGCCTACCGCGCCCCCGCTGCGGCGAATGCCGCTGCGGCCGGCGGCGAGGTCAGGAACTGGACAAAGGCTTTTGCTGCATCGGGGGATTTAGAATTCGGAAAATACCCCTGCCGAATAAACCGTTTCTGCTTGAGCTTCCGACGGCAATGCGCCGACGAGTTGAATGTCCTCGCTTGCAATGAGTTGGGTGAGTTGGCCGGCGGCAACATCATTGCCTTTGCGCTTGGCAAGCTCGACAAGCTGGGTATTGCCCTTGATGACGACGATCTTGGGTGTCAATTGTTCGGCAATCCCTATCCGCTCCAGTTGCTTGGCGAACAACAACCCGGAGGCAAGATTGTTGTGAATTATCGAGTCCGCACCCAGCAGCGTCCGTTTGAGCGCGTCCACTGTTTGGATGTTCGGCACCGCTGCACCCTTGCGAACTGCCAATCCGAGTTTGATGCTTGCGACGTCCGGCTGCGTAGCCAGGAACTTGTTGTGTTTCGCCATCTCCTCGATTTCCGCCGCGAGCGAGATCAGGACGTCCGCCTGTTCCCCGGCCTGCAGTTTGGCTCTGAGAGCTGGCGCCGTTCCGTAGATGACGTGAACCTCATGCTTAGTCTCGGATTGGAAGGCAGCGGCTATCTTGACCATCGACGTTTGCAGCGGCCCGTCGCTAAAAACCCTTAACTCAGCCGCTTGAGCGGCGGCAACTTCCAACACCATCACAATGCCGGTGACGGCAGTCAGACATCGCTTCCAGAAGCCCATCCGCGTTTTCCCAATATCGAGGCGCCCCAACCTTGAGATATTTCGCCCGCGGGTCAAGTGCTTGCGCCCGCTGTGGACATGGCGTTGACGCAGAGACCTCGCGAAGTCCTCCCGACGTCCGGTTCGGGTCATTTTTGACCGGGCTCATCGTGGTTCGCCTGGCCCTTCAGCTTGACCCGGAAAGCAGACATTCGGCGAGCGCCGCGTTTTGTGAATACGGCCTTGGATCGGGTCGCTGACGGCAAATCGAACATCGCGGAGCGCGCGCAATTGCAAGCCCGCAATCCATTGCCCAAGCGATGGAGATGGATTGTGGGCTGTCCGGCAGACGCTCCCGGACGCGGCCTGACTCAGGGGTGCGGCCAGCGTGCGCTTGCCAGCGGCCCTGTCCGTCATGCACGTTAGCGCCGTTCGCTTGCGCGCACCTGCGCGGCCGGTGGACCAAGTTCGCAGGAGGAAACCGATGCACTGGATCGTCAGCCTGATCGCAATGTTCGGCATGCTGGGTGCGGCGCCCGCGTCGGCGCAGAACTATCCGACCAAGCCCATCCATATCATCGTGCCGTACGCGCCTGGCGGCATCACCGACATTGCCTCGCGCATTATCGGCGCCAAGCTGACCGAAGCCTGGGGCCAGCAGGTGGTGGTCGAGAACAAGCCTGGCGGCAACGGTTTCATCGGCATGACGGCCGGCGCCAAGGCGGCGCCCGACGGCTACACGCTCACCATGGCGACCGTCGGCGACATCGCGATCAATCCGGCGCTGTTCAAGGAGCATGCCGTATGACATGCAGCGCGATTTTGCGCCGATCGCACAGGTGAGCGACGCTCCGATGGTGCTCGCGGCCAACGCCAACACGCCCTACAAGACCGTGGCCGACGCTGCTCGCCGCTGCCAAGGCGCAGCCCGGGCGACTCTCGGTCGCCACGCCCGGCAACGGCAGCGTCAATCAGATCGTGCTCGAATGGATGGCGCTCAACACCGGCACCAAGTTCCAGCACATCCCCTACAAGGGCGGCGCGCCGGCGGCGGCGGCGCTCGCCGGCGGCGACATTCCGCTCGGTGTCCTCGCCAGCTCTTCGGCCGCTCCGCACGTCAAGAGCCGGTCGCGTCCGTGTGCTGGCGGTGACCGGCGCCAATCCCTCGAAATTCAATCCCGGAGTGGCCGACCCTGCAGAAGGAAGGCGTTCAGGAGGTCGATGCCTCGAACTGGACCGCGCTGTATGCGCCCAAGGGCACGCCGCAGGCGATCATCGACAAGCTCAACGCTGAGGTGGTGAAGATCCTGAACATGCCGGACGTCAAGGAACGCTTCGCGGGCGGCGGCGTCGAGACCATTCCGTCGAGCGCGGCCGAACTCGATGCCCGCGTGAAGGAGTCGGCAGCTCGCTTCAAGGGCGATCGTCGAGAAGGCTAACATCAAGCCGGATTGAGCCTTGTGAGCTGCGCGGGAAGAGCCGAACGGCCTCATGCTGAGGAGCCCGCACAGCGGCGCGTCTCGAAGCGTGGCGGCCGCCCCATCCTTCGAGACGGCCCTTCGGACGCGCCGCATTGTCCTGATCCATGCACATTCGCTCGCCGAAGGATTTTTGGGCCGGGCTGATCTTCGTCGCGATCGGCGCTGGGCTTCATCCTGCTCGCGAGCCAGTACCGCTACGGCGACATGCACCGCATGGGGCCGGCGATGTTTCCGACCCTGGTCGGCGCGCTGCTGGCGCTGCTGGGCGCGTCATCGCGCTGCGTGCGCTTCGTGCTCGACGGGCGAGCCGGTGCCGCGCTTTCACGTCCGGCCGCTCGCCGTATCGCTCATCGCCATCGTGCTGTTCGGCGCTCGTGCTGCAATGGCTCGGGCCTCGTCGCTGCGGTCGCGGTGCTGGTGCTGGTCGGCGCCTGTGCGGCGCGCGACGTGCGGCCGCTGGCAGAATGTCGCCTTGGCGGCGGTGATGGTCGCTGTTCTCGGTGGCGGTGTTCGTCTGGCTGCTCGGACTGCCGTTGCCGCTGTGGCCGGGTTCGTGAGGCAGAATGGAAACGCTGTCCAATCTGGCTTTCGGCTTCGGCGTCGCGCTCACCTGGCAGAACATCCTCTACTGCTTCATCGGCTGTTTCCTCGGCACACTGGTCGGCGTGCTGCCCGGCATCGGGCCGGTTGCGACGGTGGCGATGCTGCTGCCGTTCACGTTCGGGCTCGGGCCGGCGCCGGCGCTGATCATGCTGGCCGGCATCTATTACGGCGCGCAGTATGGCGGCTCGACCACCGCCATCCTGGTGAACATTCCGGGCGAGTCGTCCGCCGTGGTCACCACGCTCGACGGCCACCAGATGGCGCGCCGCGGCCGTGCCGGGCCCGCGCTCGGAATTTCGGCGATCGGCTCATTCATCGCCGGCTGCATCGCGACCCTGGTGGTGGCGTTCTTCGCGCCGCTGCTCGCCGATGTGGCGTTGAAGTTCGGCCCGGCCGACTACTTCTCGCTGATGGTGTTCGGGCTGATCGCCGCCGTGGTGCTGGCGCGCGGCTCGCTCCTCAAGGCGATCGCAATGGTCTGCTTCGGCATCCTGCTCGGGCTGGTCGGCACCGACGTCAATTCCGGCGTGACGCGCTTCGCGTTCGACTGGCCCGAGCTGACCGACGGCATCGGCTTCGTTGCGCTCGCCATGGCGTTCTTCGGCATCACCGACGTGGTGCTCAACCTCGAGCGCGACGGCAAGCAGGAGGTCTATACGTCGCGCATCGGCCGCGTGCTGCCGAGCCTCGCCGACCTGCGGACGTCGTTCTGGTCGATCATGCGGGGCACCGCGCTCGGCTCGGTGCTCGGCGTCTTGCCGGGCGGCGGCGCGCTGCTCGCCTCGTTCGCGGCCTATATGCTGGAGAAGAAGGTCGCGAAGCCGCCGCGCATGTTCGGGGAAGGCGATATTCGCGGCGTGGCGGCGCCGGAAAGCGCGAACAATGCGGGCGCACAGACCTCGTTCATCCCGATGCTCACGCTGGGAATCCCGTCGAATCCCACCATGGCGCTGATGATCGGGGCGCTGATGATCCAGGGCATCGCGCCCGGCCCGCAGGTCATGACCGAGCGTCCTGCACTGTTCTGGGGGCTGATCGCCTCGATGTGGCTCGGCAACTTTATGCTGCTGGTGCTGAATCTGCCGCTGGTGGGGCTGTGGGTGCGGCTGCTGGCGGTGCCCTACCGGCTGCTGTTTCCGGCGATCTTCGTGTTCTGCTGCATCGGCGTCTACACCGTCGACAACAAGATTTTCGACATCTACGCGCTCGCTGCACTTACTGCTGTTGCTTATGTGCTGCTCAAACTCGACTGCGAGCCGGCGCCCGATGGTGCTCGGCTTCATCCTCGGGCCGATGATGGAGGAGAACCTGCGCCGCACGATGATGATTTCGTTCGGCGATCCCTCGGTGTTTTTCAGCCGGCCGATTTCGCTCGACATTCCTGTCGCCGCCGCGGTGCTGCTGATCGTGCATCGCGCTGCCGGCGCTGCGCGCCAAGCGCGAGGAGGCGATGCAGGAGTAGCAGCAGCTTGAGCAGCAGCAGCTAGTGCTCAGCCAGCGGCTCGAACTTCGCCTTCGCCCAGGCCGGGCGGCCGTCTGCGCCGCCGATGTAGCGGATGAAAGCTTCAGAAGCCTCTACCGCCGAGCCGTCCGACATGCGCGCGGCCTCGAACGTGGTGGCGAGCTGTAGCGGGCGCGGCACCCGGCCGACGAATGTCACGCCCTTGCCATCGGGAATATCGCTGAGGTTGTAGAGGCCGAGTTCGATCTCGCCCTTGGCAATCAATGCCTGGCCGTCGGCGGGCTCCGGGACGATCTTGAGCTTCGGCTTGATCGCGTCGAGCACGCCCATGGTGCCGAAGATCTTCTGGATTTGTGCGCCGCTGCTGTACGGAGTCACGTCGCCGTGCACGATAGACGCTGCTGTCATAAGCGCCTGACGGAAGGCATCGGCGGTCGCGATGTCGGGCAGCTTTGCACCTGTCCGTACCACGACTCCGATGTCGGCATTGGCGAGCCGCACCCGGCTCTCGGGATTGACGATGCCGTCCTTGTCGAGGCGGTCCATCAGGCCTTCGGCAATGATCACCACGTCGTGCACGTCGTTGGCCTTGATCTTCTCGACGACGCCCGCGGTCGAGGCGAAGGTAAACACCGCCCGGTGACCGCTCTCCTTGCGCAAACTCCCTGGCGAGGGTTCGCAGCGCTGGCTCGGTCGTGTTCACCGCCAGCACTCGGATCTCGGCCGCGACAGCCATGCCGGCGAGCGACAGCAGGATTGACACGATCAGGACGCTCCGGCCCAAAGCTCGCATTGTTTCTTCTCCGTATTTCCCTATTGTCGCGATCCTATCCCCGAACGAATCGAACCTCTACCATGGACGACGCGTCCCGCGAGCGCCGCCAGCGCATGACCGGCATTGCACTGATGTGCGGTGCGGTCGCGTCCTTCGCGCTGCTCGACACGACCGCCAAGTTCCTCAACTTGCACATGGACACTTTGCAGGTGGTGTGGGCGCGCTACACCGGCGCGTTTCTGTTTCCGTTCATCGTTTCGAATCCGTGGACGCGGCCCGGCCTGATGGTCACGACGCGCCCGGTCCTGCAATTGTTCCGCTCATTGCTGCTTCTCGGCTCCACGATCTGCAACTTCCTTGCGTTGCGTTACCTGCAGCTCGACGAGTCGGTTGCGATCCAGTTCTCGACGCCGTTCTTCGTCGCCGCGCTCTCGGGTCCGCTGCTGGGCGAGTGGGTGCGCTGGCGGCGCTGGGCTGCGATCTGCGTCGGCTTCGTGGGTGTCCTGGTGGTGACGCGCCCGGGCGCTGGCGGCATGCATTGGGCGGCGTCACTCTCGCTCGTGGCGGCGCTGAGCTACGCGACCTATTCGATCATCACCCGCATTCTGGCGCGGACGGACTCCAACGAGACCACTCTGTTCTATTCCAACCTGGTCGGTGCGGTGGTGATGGCGCCGGTGGTGTTGTTCGTCTGGGTAACGCCGACCGACCCGCTGGTTATCGCGTTAATGGTGGCGGCCGGCGCGATCGGCAGCTTCGGCCACTACCTGCTGATCGCCGGACACCGACTGGCGCCCGCGTCGGTCCTGACCCCCTTCATCTATACCGAACTGGTCTGGATGATCGCGCTCGGCTATCTGGTCTTTGCCGACGTGCCCGAACCGCTGGACCATCGCCGGTTCCGCGATTGTGGTGGCCTCCGGGCTCTATCTCCTGCATCGCGAGCGGGTGCGGGGCCGGGGCTAAGGGGAGCCCGGCATTCCGGACGGATCGCGGGCGCCGTGGCGGACAGCGTGAATGATGATTTCTGTTTCTGTGACCTCGTAGAAGATGAGGTACGGGTAGGGAGGGATTGTCAGGCGTCGAATGGCTGGATCGTCGGTGCGGACACCGATGTGCGGGTATATCAACAGCAGATCGGCTATTGCCTGGATGCGCCCCTGCACGCGCTTTGCGCCTTGCGGCGAATGGCCAGCGATGTAGTCGAGGATCGCAGCGAGGTCGGCAAGGGCGGGCCGGGTGTAACGCAGCTTCACAGGCCGTGTTTGGCCCAGACGGACCGCACCTCCTCGTCGGTCGCGAATTCACCACGGGCGGCCGCGGCCTTGGAGGCGGCGATCGCGGCACGCTCATCCGGCGACAGCGCGACCGGTTCGGCGTCCTCGTTGCCGGTGAGTTGAAGCAGGATTCGGGCAATTTCGTCCTGAACGTCGGGCGGCAGGTCGCGCACGGCCTCGAGTGCCTGATCGAGGAGTTTGGTCATGGTTGAAGGATAGACCTTGCAGCGCAGTTGTGGAAGTCGCGCTCACGCCTTTGTGGCGTTGCTTCCCCTTCGAGACTAAGGCTAATTTGCCCCCGGCCGCATCGTCGGCCGCCCTCCATGGCTCGAATTGAGGTTCGTACATGAGCAAGAAGCCAGCCCGCGCGTCCGATGCCCCCCGCGAGGGCATCAATGACGACATCGGCGAGGAGATGCGGCTGAAGATGTACCGCATGCAGGTCGAGATCCGCGAGGCCGAGCAGCGCGCCTTCGACCTGTTCCTGCAGAACCTGGTGAAGGGCACGAGCCACCTCTCGCTCGGCCAGGAGGCGGTGGCGACCGGCTTCGCCGCCGCGATGAAGCCCGGCGATCTGTCGTTCTGCACCTATCGCGGCCACGCCCACACGCTCGCGCGCGGCGTGCCGATCGAGAAGGTGCTGGGCGAGCTGATGCAGCGCGACAACGGCCTGATGCGCGGCAAGGGCGGCTCGATGCACCTCACCTCGGCCGAGCACGGCGTGATGGGCTCCTACGCCATCATCGGCGCGCACCTGCCGATCGCCTGCGGCGCGGCCTGGCGCGCGCAATACAAGGGCGACAAGGACGTGTCGGTGTGCTTCTTCGGCGACGGCACCACCAACATCGGCGCCTTCCACGAGGCGCTGAATTTCGCGGCGGTGTGGAAGCTGCCGGTGATCTTCGTGTGCGAGAACAACCTCTACATGGAATACACGCCGATCGGCGAGCGTGACCGCGGTCGAGCATCCCGCCGCCGACCGCGCCTCCGCCTACGGGCTGCCGCGCATCGTGATCGACGGCAACGATGCCGACGCGGTCTATCGCGCGGCGCGCGACGCCTACGCCAAGGCGCGCGCCGGCGACGGCCCGTCGCTGATCGAGTGCATGACCTACCGCCACAGCGGCCATTCGCGCGCCGACCCCGCCAAGTACCGGCCGGAGGGCGAGCTCGAGAAATGGAAGGAGCGCGACCCGATCAAGATCTACCGCGAGCGGCTGAAGCAGTTCGGCATCGCCGAGGACGTCATCGCGAAGATCGAGGCCGACGTGAAGCGCGTCGTCGACGAGGCGACCGAGAGCGTGCAAGGCCGCGCCGCCGCCGCCGCTCGATATTCTCACCACCGACGTCTATGCCGACGGAGGCTGGGCATGGCGGAACTGACCTATCGCGATGCGGTCGCACGCGGCATCGCCCAGGAGATGACGCGCGATCCCGACGTGGTGTTCCTCGGCGAGGACGTCGCCGCGGCGGGCGGCGTGTTCAAGGCCACGGTCGGGCTGCTGCGAGCAGTTCGGCCCGCTGCGCGTGCGCGATACGCCGATCTCCGAGCAGGCGATCCTCGGCGCCGCCATGGGCGCGGCGATGACCGGCTTGAAGCCGATCGCCGAGATCATGTTCTCGGACTTCTTCGCGGTGTGCTTCGACTACATCGCCAACGAGTTTCCCAAGAGCCGCTACATGTCGAACGGCCAGCTCAAGTGCCCGCTGGTGGTGCGCACCGGCAACGGCGCAGGCTCGCGCTTCGGCGCGCAGCACTCGCAGAGCGTCGAGAACTGGGCGATGATGATCCCCGGCCTCAAGGTGGTGGCGCCGTCGACCCCGCGCGACGTCATCGGCCTGATGGCGGCGGCGGTGCGCGATCCCGATCCGGTGATCTTCTTCGAGCACAAGTCGCTCTACGCGACCAAGGGCGAGGTGCCGGACGGCGAGATCGTCGACACGCTCGGCACCGCCAAGATCGTGCGGCCCGGCAAGGACGCCACGATCCTGGCGCTGGCGCTGATGGTGCCGCGCGCGCTCGCGGCCGCCGAGAAGCTCAAGGCGGAGCACGGCATCGACTGCGAGGTGATCGACGTGCGCTCGCTGGTGCCGCTCGACACCCAGACGATCCTCGGCTCGGTCGCGCGCACGCACCGGCTGTTCACGGTCGAGGAAAACCCGCGGCTGTGCGGCTGGGGCGCCGAGATCGTCTCGATCGTGGCCGACGAGGCGTTCTACGATCTCGACGGCCCGCCGGTGCGGATCACGACGCCGCACATTCCGCTGCCGGCCGCCGACATTCTGGAGGACATCGCGCTGCCGACGGTCGACCGCATCGTCGACCGTGTTCGCAAGTCGATGGGAAGCTGATGGGTTGTTGTATCCCGGACGCGGTGCACCGCTGATCCGGGAGCCCGGTTGAATAAGAAAGCTAGGTCCCGGGTCTGCAGCGCATCACTTCGTGCTGCGCTGCGCCCGGGACACAAGATGAGAGGTCACGCCATGAGTTCTCGTTACGACAATCTGCTCGCCAACGTTCCGACCGATCTCTGGATCGGCGGCAAGTGGCGCAAGGCCTCCGACGGCGGCCGCTTCGACGTGATCGATCCGGCGACCGAGAACAAGGTCGCCTCGGTCGCGAGCGCCACCGTGGAGGACGCCAAGGCCGCGGTCGATGCCGCGGACGCCGCCTTCGAGGGCTGGGCCGCGCGCAAGCCGCGCGAGCGCGGCGAGATTCTGCGCAAGGCGTTCGACCTGATCATGCGCGACGCCGAGCGGCTCGCGAAGCTGATCACCATCGAGAACGGCAAGGCGCTGTCGGACTCGCGCGGCGAGGTCGCCTACGCGGCCGAGTTCTTCCGCTGGAACGCCGAGGAGGCGGTGCGCAATCTCGGCTCGATGTCGCGCGCGCCGGCGTCGGGCGCCCGCATCATGGTGCAGCACAAGCCGGCCGGCATCGCCGTGCTGGTGACGCCGTGGAATTTCCCCGCCGCCATGGCGACCCGCAAGATCGGTCCGGCGCTGGCGGCCGGCTGCCCGGTGGTGCTCAAGCCCGCCTCCGACACGCCGCTCACCATGCTGGCGCTGATGCCGATCCTGGAGGAGGCCGGCGTGCCGGCCGGCGTCGTCAACGTCATTCCGTCGCGCTCCTCCGGCAAGGTGGTGAGCGCGATGCTGCACGATCCGCGCGTGCGCGTCGTGTCGTTCACCGGCTCGACCGAGGTCGGCCGCAAGCTCCTGCACGAGGCCGCCGACAACGTCGTGAAGCCGGCGATGGAGCTGGGCGGCAACGCGCCGTTCATCGTGTTCGAGGACGCCGACATCGACGCCGCGATCGAAGGCGCCATGATCGCCAAGATGCGCAACATGGGCGAGGCCTGCACGGCGGCGAACCGCTTCTATGTGCACGAGAAGGTGCACGACGAGTTCGCCAAGAAGCTCACCGACAAGATGGGTGCGCTGAAGATGGGCAACGGCCTCGACGACGGCGTGGCGCTCGGCCCGCTGGTCAACAAGGACGGCCGCGACAAGGTGATCGAGCTGGTCGACGACGCGGTGCAGAAGGGCGCCAAGGTGCTGACCGGCGGCAAGACGCCGGGCGGACCGGGCTTCTTCTATCCGGCGACCGTGCTCACCGGCGTGTCGGACGACGCCAAGATGCTCAACGAGGAAATCTTCGGCCCGGTGGCGTCGATCCAGACCTTCAAATCCGAAGAGGAGGTGGTGAAGCGCGCCAACGACACCGAATACGGCCTCGTCGCCTATCTCTACACCAAGGACCTCGGCCGCGGCATGCGCGTCTCCGAGAAGCTCGACTTCGGCATGATCGGGCTCAATCGCGGCCTCGTCTCCGATCCGGCGGCGCCGTTCGGCGGCACCAAGCAGTCCGGCCTCGGCCGCGAGGGTGCGCACGAAGGTCTGATGGAATTCCTGGAAACGCAATACATCTCGGTGGCGTGGTGAGCGCAGACCTCAAGGGCGAGGGCGCCCGCCAGATCGCCGGCGCGTGGCGCTACGTCGGCGCGACGCTCGACGGCAAGCCGCGGCCGGGCCGCGGCGCCAATGCCAAGGGCATGATCTACTACGGCCCGCACGGCGACATGGCGTGCCACGTCATGCCCGACAAGGAACGGACCAAGGCCGGCCCCAAGCCGACGCTCGATGAGGCGTTCAATGCGCTCGACGAGTATATCGGCTATTTCGGCACCTATTCGGTCGACGAGGATGCGCGCATCGTGACGCATCACCGGCTTGGCAGCGTGCAGCCGAGCGACATGCACGACCTGATGCGCCATTTCCGGGTCGAGGGCGACCGGCTCATCCTCAATCCGCCGGGCACGACCTATTTCGTGACCTGGGAGCGGTTCAAGTGAAAAGGCGCCGGTGCCGGGGGAGCTGCGCGAATGGACGTGCTGATGCCGCAGCTCGGCGAGACCGTCGCCGAGGGCAAGATCACGAAGTGGTTCAAGGCGGCAGGCGACGACGTCAAGCCGGGCGACAACCTGTTCGAGATCGAGACCGACAAGGTGTCGATGGAGGTGCCGTCGACCACCACCGGCGAGCTCGCCGAGATCCGCGTCGCCGCCGGCGAGGTCGCGCCGGTCGGCGCGATCGTCGCGGTGATCGCGGACGGCAGCGGCGTGGCGAGCAAAGCAACGCCTCCGCGGCGGCGACCAAGCCCGCGTCGGCTCCTGCGGTCGCCAGCGCCTCCGACGCCATTGGCGCAGCGCATGGCCGCGATGGCGCCGCACGCCTCGCTCGTGACGCCGCCGTCCGCCGCCAAGGCGACCGGCCCACTCGATCCGTTCTTCGAGGTGCGCACACCCGAGCGCAACTATGGTCCCGCCCGGCTGCCCGGCGGCGCCGTGGTGACACCGCTGGCACGCCGACTGGCGGCGGAGCGCGGCATCGATCTCTCGCGCCTCAAGCGGCAGCGGCGGCCACGGCCGCATCGTCGCGCAGGATGTCGAGCAGGCGCGCGAGCACGCCGCGCGCGGCGCATCACGGCGGTCGCCGGCCCGAGCGCGGCCGAAGTCATGGCGCTCTACCGCGACGTGCCGTTCGAGGAGGTGCCGCTCGACGCCATGCGCCGCACCATCGCCACGCGGCTCGTGCAGGCGAAGCAGACCATCCCGCACTTCTACCTGACGGCCGACGTCGACATCGGCGCGCTCAGCAAGCTGCGCGAGGAAGCGAACGCCGCCGCGCCGAAGGGCACGCGACGGTGAGCCGGCGTTCAAGCTCTCGGTCAACGATCTCGATCATCAAGGCCTGGGCGGCGGCGCTGCGGCGCGTGCCGGCCGCCAACGCGGTGTGGGCGGAGGATCGCATCCTGCGCTTCCGGCAGGCCGACATCGGCGTCGCGGTCGCGATCGACGGCGGCCTGATCACGCCGGTGATCCGGCAGGCCGACAGCAAGATCGCTGTCGGCGATCTCGAACGAGATGAGGGAACTGGCCGCGCGCGCGCGAGCGCAAGAAGCTCACGCCTGCCGAGTACCAGGGCGGCTCGTCGGCGATTTCCAATCTCGGCATGTACGGCGTGCGCGAATTCTCCGCGATCATCAATCCGCCGCACGCCACCATCCTGGCGGTCGGCGCCGCACGCCGGCAGGCGGTGGAACGGGAGGACGGCGGCGTCGGCTTCGCGAGCGTCATGACGGTGACGCTGTCCTGCGATCACCGCGTGGTCGACGGCGCGCTCGGGGCCGAACTCCTGGCGGCGTTCCGTGGCTTCGTCGAGCAGCCGGTCACGATGCTGGTGTAACGGATGACGCATCGACTGCCGCCCGCAATAGCAATCGGAACATCATGACGGCTGAGAAACGCGACGTTCTTCTGATCGGGCCGCCGAAGTCCGTCATCGTCGACGGGCTCACGCGCGCGTTCAATCTCGTGAAGTTTTCCGACGTGAAGGACCAGGAGCGGTTCTTCGCCGAGATCGCGCCGCGCATCCGCGCCATCGCGTGCTCGGCGACTTCGGAGCGGATCGCCCGGTGACCTGATGGCGCGCTTCCCGAAGCTCGAGATCGTGTCGTCGTTCGGCGTCGGCTACGACCACATGGACAGCCAGTGGGCCGCGGCGCACGGCGTCGTGCTCACCAACACGCCGGACGTGCTCACCGAGGAGGTCGCCGATACGGCGCTCGGGCTCCTGCTGAACACGGTGCGCGAATTTCCGCAGGCCGAACGTTATCTGCGCGCCGGCAAATGGCGGCAGAAGGACTATCCGCTCAGCAAGGCGAGCCTGCGCAACCGCACCGTCGGCCTCGTCGGCATGGGCCGGATCGGCCAGGCGATCGCACGGCGGCTCGACGCCATGCGGGTGCCGGTGGTGTATCACACGCGGCGGCCAGCGGCGGACGTGACCTACCGGCACTATCCGAAGCTTGTCGACATGGCGCGCGACGTCGAGGTGCTGCTCGTCATCACGCCGGGCGGCGCCGCGACACGCAACATGATCAATGCCGAGGTGCTCCAGGCGCTGGGTCCGCAGGGCATCCTGGTCAACATGGCGCGCGGCTCGGTGGTGGACGAGGACGCGCTGATCAAGGCGCTGCAGAACAGGACCATCCTGTCGGCCGGCCTCGACGTCTACCTGCGCGAGCCGGATGTGCCGGCCGCACTGATCGACATGGAGCATGTCGTGCTGTTTCCCCATCTCGGCTCGGCCTCGGTCGCCACGCGCGAGAAGATGGACCAGCTTGTGGTCGACAATCTTGTGGCCTGGGCCGCCGGCAAGCCGCCGCTCACGCCGGTGCCCGAGACGCCATGGCCGCCGAAAAAGCCGGGCTGACCGGCGGCCTGCCGTATGACGGGACGCGCGCCGACGTGGTAGGAACTCCAGCCATGCCATTGCCAATTGGAATACGCAGCGCGGTCCGGGGACTTTCTCTCGTTGCGGCATTACTTGCGTTCGCCGGTGTCGCGCAGGCACAGACGCCCGCGACGCTGAGCGAGCCCGCCAGGGCGATGATCGGCGCCTGGGAAATCTCCAATGCGGCGCGCGACAAGCGGTGCGCGGTCAGCTTCAAGGCCGAGGCGGTCACCGGCGGGTTCAAGTTGGAGTTCGATCCGCCCTGCGGAGATTTCCCGGTGCTGCGGGATGTCAGGGTCTGGGGCATTGGGCCGAAGGATGCGGTCCAGCTGTTCGACGGCAAGGGCACGATCATCCTCGACTTTAATGAGGTCGAGAGCGGCATGTACGAAGCCGAGCGCAAAGGCGAGGGGCTGTTCTTCATGCGCAGCCAGGCGGCCATCAAGGCCGCGACCGTCAGCGCGGATCAGTTGTTCGGTGAATGGACGTTGCTGCAGGAGGCCGACAAGCCGCTGTGCAAGCTGACGCTGTCGAAGGCCTCCGCCGGCGAGGACGTCTACCGCATCGTCGTCAAGCCCGGGTGCGCTCCCGCGATCATGGGGTTGGGTCTTGCGACCTGGCGACTGGAGGTGAACGACCTACTGCTGGTCGGACGGGGCGGTACGTGGCGGTTTTCCGAGGCCGACGCCACGGTCTGGGAGCGCATCCCGCCCAGCACCGACCCCATGTTGCTGATGCGGCAGTAGTTTTCCGATACCGGCCGGCTGTGCCGGACGACGGAACGGGTATCAAACCGGGGCGAACCCTGCTATCGTTCGGCCACAAGCCCGGTTCGTGCGCGTCCTGGCAGGGGACGGCCTGGCTGGTTTTTTGCACGTTCATTTGAATGCGTAACTCGACGGAGCGGTTGGACCGATGCTGGGTCTCATGAGTGAAGCCGAACCCGTGTCGCCGGACAACCGGCGGGGGCAGTTCCATTTCGTGATGATCAAGCCGACGCACTACGATGATCACGGCTATCCAATTCAGTGGCTTCGCTCCGCCATTCCGTCCAATACGCTCGCCTGCCTGAACGGCCTCGCCGAGGATGCGCGCAGCCGCGAGGTGCTAGGGGCGGATGTCGACATTCACCTGCACACCTATGACGAGACCAACCGGCGGGTGCGGCCGGACCAGATCATCAAGATGATCAAGAAGGCCGGCGGCAAAGCACTGATCGGCCTGGTCGGGGTGCAGTCGAACCAGTTTCCGCGCGCCGTCGATCTGGCGCGGCCATTCCTCGCCGCTGGCTTCCCGGTCTGCATCGGCGGTTTTCATGTGTCCGGCTGCATCGCGATGCTGCCGGAGATGCCGAAGGACATCCGTGACGCGCAGGCGATGGGCATCTCGTTCTTCGCCGGCGAGGCCGAGGAACGGCGTTTCGACGAGGTCATCTGCGACGCCTGGAACGGCAAGCTCAAGCCGCTCTACAACCACATGAACGATCTGCCGTCCTTGCAGGGCGAGCCGCCGCCGTTCCTGCCGCGCAAGCACGTGCAGCGCACCTCGGGTTCGCTGTCGAGCGTGGATCTCGGGCGCGGCTGCCCCTACCAGTGCTCGTTCTGCACCATCATCAACGTGCAGGGCCGCAAGAGCCGCTTCCGCACGGCCGACGACCTCGAGCGGATCGTCCGGTTGAACTACGAGGAAGGCATCAAGCGGTTCTTCATCACCGATGACAATTTCGCCCGCAACCGCGATTGGGAGGTGTTCTTCGACCGCCTGATCGAGCTGCGCAACGGCGAGTTCCCCAAGATCGGCTTCACCATTCAGGTCGATACGCTCTGCCACAAGATCCCGAACTTCATCGAGAAGGCGACCGCGGCCGGGGTGCGCCGCGTGTTCATCGGGCTGGAGAACATCAACCCGGACAACCTGATCGCCGCCAAGAAGCGGCAGAACAAGATCACCGAATACCGTGAGATGCTGCAGAAGTGGCGCGACCACGGCGCCATCACGTATGCCGGCTACATTCTCGGCTTTCCGGGCGACACCAAGGAATTGATCGTTCGCGATATCGAGATCATCAAGCGCGAACTGCCGCTCGACATCCTGGAGTTCTTCTTCCTGACGCCGCTTCCGGGTTCCGAGGATCACAAGGTTCTCTCGTCCAAGGGGATCTGGATGGATCCCGACATGAACAAGTACGACCTCAATCACCGGGTGTCGCACCACGGCAAGATGTCGGATACCGAATGGGAGGAGGCCTATCGGGCTGCTTGGGCCGCCTACTACACACCCGATCACATCCGCACGATCCTGCGGCGCTCGGCGGCGTGCAAGCTCGGACGTCCCGGCACCACGCTGTCCACCATTCTGTGGTTCTACCTGATGATCCTGTTCGAAGGGGTTCATCCGCTCGAAGGCGGTGCGCTGCGGCTGAAGTTTCGCCGCGACCGCCGTCACGGGATGCCGCGCGAGAGCATGTTCGTGTTCTACCCGCGCTACGGCTTCGAGACGCTCGGCAAGATGTGGCGCTACTGGACGGTCTATCGGCAGTGCAAGGCGATCCTTGACGAGGTTTTGGCAGCGCCGGATCGCTGGACCTACAGCGACCTCGCGATCGAGCCGCCGAAGGCCGACGAGTATCGACGCACTCGATCTCTATCACGCCACCGCCGGCGGCGAGGCGGCGCTCGCCCGCAAGTATCGCGACGATGCGATCCGCGAGGGCGCGGCGGCGCCGGGCGGAAAATCTCCGGCCGGGAAGGTCGCGCCGGCACCGACGACAGCCGGCGTTCCGGCCGAATAACGAACGTCTCCGTAGCCTTCATCCCGCGTTGACAACGGCGCTTCTGCGCTGTTGTCATCCTGCCGACGTTGCAGATCGTCGTCAGGGGAGATCACGCCATGAGCCAGCCTCTTGCTCCGCGCAAGCCGTTCGAGGCGCCGGTGGTCGATCAGCTTGCGGTCCGCGTCGTGGTCGATTCACGCTACGAGCGCTTTCTGCCGAAGATGACGCATCCGTTCACGGTGATCGAACACGTCGGCCAGGTGCCGGGCCGGCAGATGACGTCGCTCGCCTGCGAGTGGGGCCTGTCGCTGCATCTCGAATCGCTCCGCGCCGGCTCGAAGGCGCAGTACATGCTGGACTTCGGCTACACGCCGGAGATCGTGCTGCGCAACGCCGATCTGCTCGACATCGACCCCGCCAAGATCGACGGCCTGATCCTCAGCCACGCGCACCGCGACCACTTCGGCGGCATGATCGGTTTCGTCATGCAGCACCGCACGCGCATGCGCAGCGACCTGTGCTTCTACAACGGCGGCGAAGAGGGCTTCCGCGAGAAATTCCTCGGCGATCCGAAGGACCCGATCTCGTGGGGCTCGGTCGATCGCCGCATGCTCACGGCGCAGCACGTGACGCCGGTGTGCTGCCACGAGCCGCACGATCTCTCCCATGCCTTCACGACCGGCTACATCGAGCGCACGTCGTTCGAGGAGGTGAGCGGCGGCTCGATGGTCTACGAGTACGACCATTTCACCGAGGCCGAGCGGCGCGGCAAGCTCGTCAAGGACACGCATCCGGACGAGCACGCCACCTGCTACATCGTGCAGGGCCGCGGGCTGGTGGTCATCAGCTCGTGCGGCCACGTCGGGCTGATCAACACCATCAAGCAGGCGATGGCGGTGTCGGGCGTCTCGAAGCTGCACGCGGTCATCGGCGGCTTCCATCTCGTCACCGCGCCGCAGGATTACATCGAACGCACCGTGACCGAGCTCGAAGCGCTCAAGCCCGACGTCGTCATCCCGATGCACTGTCCGGGCATCGACTTCATCGATACCATGCGCCGGCGCATGCCGGCCCAGCTGGTGACTACCAACGTCGGCACCCGCTTCACCTTCGGCGTGTGAGCGGCGGGGAACCTGCGACCCCGCGCGCTAACCACGATGTTTGATCGTGCCGGCTTGGGCCGCGCCGCGGCTCCGGCGTTTAGGTCCGGTTAACGACTATGGCCAAGACTCCCCCCGGGATGCGCCCAAGGGGGCCGCCGGTGGCGGCAGGGCGCGGCAAAGGGGAGATCAATATGAAATCGACTGAGCTTTGCGGGCGCGACGGCCGTGGCAATCGCCATTCTGGCGGTCGCGGCCCCACATCAGGCGCGCGCCGGTTCCGGCGATGTCGCGGCCGGATTGCTCGGCGGGTTTGCGGTCGGGGCTTTCGTCGGCTCGATGATGGGACCGCCTGCGCCGGTCTACGTTGCGCCTGCGCCGGTCTACGTTGCGCCGGTGCCGGTCTATGCCGCGCCGCCGCCCTGCTATTGGACGCGCGGCCGCCCCGTGTGGAACGGCGTGCAGTGGGTGCGTCCGCGCATCCAGGTCTGCGACTGAGAGCCGATCAGCGGCGACCTTGGCGGCTCGGCTGGTGTCGAGCCGCGTTCATCCGACGACCGCGTCGGCGAGCGCCAGCATCCGCGGCGGCACTTCGAGGCCGAGTATCCTGGCGGTATTGGTATTGATCGCGAACTCGCAGCGCTGCGTGTGTTCGACCGGCAGGTCGTCGGGCCGCACGCCCTTGAGAATCTTCCCGGTGTAGACGCCGACCTGCCGGTAAGTGTCCGTCAGGTCAGGCCCGTAGCTGATCAACCCGCCGGAGGCGACCCATTCGCGTAGCGTGTAGATCGCCGGAACGGCGTTGCGCGCCGCGAGCCCGATGATCTGCGATCGCCGGTTCCAGGAAAAATACGGGCTCGCGCTCACCAGCAGCGCGCGCACCTTCTGCTTCTCCATGGTGGCGAATGCGGCGTCGATGTCGCGTTCGGTGCCGGCCGGCAGGAGCAGCACCTTGAGGCCGAGCGTGCGGGCGGCGTCCTGGGTTTCCTTGCGCTGGCTGGCGTAGAATTGCGAGTTTGGGTCCAGGAGAACGGCGACGGTTTGCACCTTAGGGACCAGCTCGCGCAGGAGCCCGAGCCGCTTTGCTGCCAATGCGCCCGAGAAGAAGCCGAAGCCGGTGACGTTGCTGCCGGGCCGGTTCAGCCCGGTCACCAAGCCGACGGCGACCGGCTCGCCGGCGGTGTTGAACACGATCGGAATGGTGGTTGTCGCTCGCTTTGCCGCCAACGCAGAGAGGTTGCCGTTGGCGATGATCGCTGCCACCGGACGGGCGATCAGCTCCGCTGCCAGCGCTGGCAGGCGGTCGAACTGGTTGTCGGCGTAGCGGTATTCGATGGTCAGGTTCTGGCCTTCGACATAGCCCACGTCCTTCAGTCCCTGACGGATCGCGTCGAGCAGATGCGGCGCAATGCCCGTCTGGGCGCCGGTCAGGTAGCCGATGACCGCCGGACCGGGTGGCTGCGCGCGCGCCGCGAGCGGCCACGCCGCGACGCCGCCGATCAGCCCCATGAAGGCACGCCGTCCGATCGCCCGTTCAGTTGCGTTCATAATCCCCCCGCATCCGGTTCGGAGCCCGATGCTTTGGTTCGTGCTGGCCGATGAGTAGATCTTAAACCGGCGCAAACGCGGGCCGGAGTATCCGTGACCGCGTCCGAAAGCTCAAGCCAGATCGCGCGCCGTGCGGCACTCGGTCATCCGCGATCGTCCCCGCGTCATTCCTACTCCAGCCGGATATCGATCTCCCGTTCGACGTATTGACCCGCACATGCCACTTGCCGGTTTGGCCGCCGATGAATGCGTGGCGATTGGGCATACGACTTGAGGTTTCCCGGCAGTTAATTGACGTTTGGACGACGACGCAAGTTTTGGGCCGTGAAGATTTTGGAGTTAGCGCCAAACGTAACGAAACTTTCGGGAACGCAACGGCGTTTCGACGATACCCTTAGTAGAAACCTTCCTATATCTATTCCACTTGCGCGTGCTTGTCTTTGAGCCAAATAAAGCCCAAAGGCGTTTGTAAATCTGAGGAGGTTGCGATGGCGAAGATCAATATCTCGACACTGGATGTCGAAAGCCTGCTGGAGCTCCGGACGAGGATCGATGCCAAGCTTGGTGAGCACAAGCTGACCCTGCAGAAGCAGCTTGAGCGCCTCGATGTGTCCGGGGGCGACGGTCGCAGAAAGAACGGGGGATTCCGCAAGACCAAAGGCCGAAAGGTCGCGGCGAAATACCGGAGCAGGAAGGATCCGAAGCTCACCTGGGCCGGCCGGGGCGCAACTCCGACCTGGATGCGCGAAGAAATGAAGGGTACCAAGCTCAAGAAAGAGAATTTCCTGATCAAATGATACTTCGGCCGGGTAATTTAGCCTCGCCTTATGTTGCCCGAGGGCACATTCCAGCAAGCGTAAGTAGGCCGCAATCTTACCGGCATACCGCTCGGGAACGTTTGCGCAATGATGTGATATCGCGGCGCTCGACTTCGCCGCGATAGCTACATCAGCTTCAGCCCCTTGAAGCTCGCGTGTCCCTCCTTGCCGACGATGATGTGGTCGTGCACTGCGATGCCGAGCGGCTTCGCCACGTCGACAATCGCCTGCGTCATCTGGATATCGGCGCGCGACGGCGTCGGGTCGCCCGAAGGATGGTTGTGCATGAACCCTATGCGCTGCTGCAGGGCATTGAAGTCAAAGGAGTTTTCAATCGTCCCACGTTAACTGGCGTTGCAATGGGAGCGGTTCAAAACGTTCATTCGTGATTATACCGGTCTATCACGCAGCGCTCCGTCAGAGAATTTTCGGCACGAAGGATCATTTGCCGGAGTCCGTTTGCCCTCCGCTTACGTCGTCTTCTGTTTGGCAATTGATTTTGTGGCTTCAATGCCTGGGTGGAAGTCCTGGAATTCAGGTTTGCGTCCCGCCAATCGTGCGCGCTTGATGCCGGCTTTGACGAACTCCTCGATATGCGCTGGGACGAGGTGGAGTCGAACTCAACTCCTGGCTCAATGCTTGCTGGATACGGCCGCGAGTTACGTCGTCATTCACCGCAAAGCGATCGAGATATAGATTGAGAATTCGCTGCTTGTCAGCATCGCTGGGGTAGCCCATGCGCACATGTGCATCGAAGCGACCGGCGCGCTTTGCCAATGCCTCGTCAATGGCCTCCGGATGGTTGGTCGTCGCGATCGTCACGATATCAGCGTAGGCGGAGCCACCCGACAAGACCTGCAGCAGTTCGCCAGTAACATCGTCCTTGCTGACGGCTGCGTATGAATACGGGTCTTGGCGGTTCTTGGTGATGAGATCAAGATCCTCGAGAATGACGACCGCCGGCGCAAGCGATTGAGCCAGTTGATAAATCGCCCGGATATGCTCCACCGCTTCCACGACGATGATCGTGGCTTCGCCGGCGATGTCGTTGACGAAGCACTCAATCGCTGTCGATTTGCCGTCACCGGGCGGGCCCGACAGCAGCAGGCCGCGCTTAATGCTCAAGCCTTCCGATTTGAGCATGTCTCGTTTCCGAATGGCCGCCGCTATGAAATCAAGTTCTGAGCGAGCCTGCTCGTGCGGAACAACATCGTTCCAGGATCGGTTTGACATTCGCGAGCGAACGGTTCGTAAGTCCCGATTTATAAGAACGACCCGGCCTTTGAAGGGATTTAACTCCTGCAACAGTTGGTTCACGAGCGAGACAACTGCCAATTCGTCAGCCTCGCGATAGACGAGGCCAACGCTGTTGATCAGATATCCATATCTGGTGTGCTGGTTGCTCCCTTGAACGATGAGGATGAATTGCGACCCGGTTTCGGGCAAGGTGCCGCGAAACACGGTTCGGGGTCGCATAATCTGCATTTCGCCGTCGATATCGAGCGTGACCTTGCGAGGCTTGATGTAGGGCACGATGACATTTTGGTCGGCAACGCCCATGCCCTGCAGCTCACTCAAGTACATCCAAGCGGGCATCTCTGAAAGTTTTTGCGTAAGGATCGCGACGGTCGCCTCGTTCGTCGGCAGCGAAAGCATGTTTGCTTCGTCGCTGCCGCAGAAGATACGGAACAAAGCCGAATAGCTGATCTGCGGAGTGGAAGTGCGCTTAACTTGCTTGTGCTGCGCGACGATATAGCCCAGCGATGCGGCCAGCGATGCGAATCCCTTAATCGTGTCTTCGGGAATGTCCGCCAGCAACTGATCTTTGAATGACAACGATGCCGCAGCGGATTCCGCATAAAGCCGCTTGATCAGCGGACTTGCAGCGGCTTCAGCCCGGTCCGCGATTTCATAGACGCCATAGACAAATTCGCCTTCAGCGTCCTTTCCATAGACCGTGGCAGTCACGTTGAGATTTGAAGCCAGCATCTCTGCGGCTTTCCGTGCCGCCGCGATACCTTGAGCCGACCGTTCTTCGACGACGGGCGTCCCAGCAATCTCCGATTCACAACGGACAATAAATTTCTGTCCAACAGAAGAGCGTTTTTGCTCGACTTTGAACCACATAATGCACTCCCAATCATCAAGGCTCAGCCGTTTCGGCGCGGATAAATCAACTCCGTTTCAAATACAATCTATACGTGTTGGCGGAGTGTTAAGGCAATGACCCGTCGCGCTCAGATCAGCCTCAAGCCCTTCAGGCTGGCATGCCCTTCCTTGCCGACGATGATGTGGTCGTGCACGGCGATGCCGAGCGGCTTCGCTACGTCGACAATCGCCTGCGTCATCTGGATGTCGGCGCGCGACGGCGTCGGGTCGCCCGAAGGATGGTTGTGCACCAGGATGATGGCGGTGGCCGAGAGTTCGAGTGCGCGCTTGACGACCTCGCGCGGATAAACCGGGGTGTGATCGACGGTGCCGGTCTGCTGCACTTCATCCGCAATGAGCGCGTTACGCTTGTCGAGAAACAGAATGCGAAACTGCTCGCGCTCGGCGAACGCCATGGCGGTGCGGCAATAGTCGAGCACGTTCGACCACGATGACAGCACCGGTCGGCGCTTTACCTGGCCGCGGGCGAGCCGGCTCGCCGAGGCCTGCACGATCTTCAGTTCGGCGATCGCCGCCTCCCCCAATCCTTTGGTTTCCCGCAACCGTTCGATGGGCGCGGACACCACCTCGGCGAATGAGCCGAAGCGTGCGATCAGGTTCTTGGCGAGCGGCTTGAGGTCGCGCTGCGGAATGGCGCGAAACAGGATGAGTTCGATGAGTTCATAGTCGCTGACCGCGTCGGGCCCGGCCTCTAGAAAGCGCGCGCGCAGCCGCTGCCGGTGGCCGTGATAATGCGGGGCTTCCTCGGCGAGCCCCTCGGACTTCTGGGGCTTGTTGGGCTTCTCGTCAGCAGGCATACGCGACCGCCATTTGCATCACTCCGAGCGTGGCCCGGCAGCGACACTCAGGATGACGGTAACGGCGCAATTTGCAATGCGTCCGGCGTCAGGCCGGCTGAATCGGCGGGCGGTCCAGGCCCTGGGGCGACAGCGTGAAAATCTCGACGCCGTCCCTGGTCACCCCGACGGTGTGCTCGAACTGCGCCGACAGCGAGCGGTCGCGCGTCACCGCGGTCCAGCCGTCGGAGAGCACCTTCACGTGCGGCCGTCCGAGGTTGATCATCGGCTCGACCGTGAAGAACATGCCCGGCCGCAGCACCACGCCTTCGCCCGGACGGCCGACGTGCACGATGTTCGGCTCGTCGTGGAACAGCCGGCCGAGGCCGTGGCCGCAGAAATCGCGCACCACGCTCATGTGCTGGGCCTCGACGAAGGTCTGGATCGCAGCGCCGATGTCGCCGGTGGTCGCGCCCGGCCGGATCACCGCGATGCCGCGCATCATCGCGTCGTAGGTGACCTCGATCAGCCGCTCGGCCCGGCGCGGGATGGCGCCAGCCGCGTACATGCGGCTCGAAGTCGCCATGCCAGCCGTCGAGGATCAGGGTGACGTCGACGTTGACGATGTCGCCGTCCTTGAGCGGCTTGTCGCTCGGGATGCCGTGGCAGACCACGTGATTGATCGAAGTGCAGGTCGACTTCCGGTAGCCGCGGTACATCAGCGTCGCCGGCATCGCGCCGTGGTCCATGGCGAACTCGAACACCAGCCGGTCGATCTTCTCGGTCGGGACGCCGGGCGCGATTTCGCCGGTCAGCATGTCGAGGCACTCGGCCGCGAGCCGTCCGGCGCGGCGCATACCCTCGAAGGCCGCCGGGCCGTGCAGCTTGATCTGGCCGGTCTTGCGCTGCGGCGCCAGCGCGGCGTCGACGTAACTCATGTCTTGTCCTGGGGATGTCTGCGGAACCGCCCTCAAAAGGAGAATTTAGTCGCTCGCGCTTGCGGCGCAAGCGGCGGTTTCGCTGCCGACATGCGCCGCCCGCATGCTAAAGGGTGCGTCGAGGCCTCGCGAACTGGATATGGCGGTGGAAACGACGGAACAACAACCGTACGGCGCGCTGGCGCCCGGGCGCTTTGAGCGGGCGGTGATCGCGCTGACGAGCCGGCTCCCGGCCAACTGGCTTGGGCTGCGCCTCGCCATTCTGCTGCGCCGGCTGGTGACGATGCGGCTGCCGGCCGGGGCACTGGACGTGGAACGTTGGGGCCTCAGGCTGCGGCTCCATCCGCTCGACAACGGCTGCGAGAAGGGTTTGTTGTTTACGCCCCAGATGTTCGAGCCCGAAGAGCGCGCCGAACTTGCGCGCGAGATCGCCCGCAAGCCGCCCGGCGGGCCGTTCGTGTTCGTCGACGTCGGCGGCAATGTCGGGCTGTTTTCGCTGTTCGTGGCGGCCGCCAGCAAGGGCCGCGCGCGCATCGTGGCGTTCGAGCCGGAGCCAGGCAACTTCGCCCGGCTCGCCTTCAACGTGGCGGCCAATCCGGGCCTGCCGGTCAAGCCGCGGCAGCTTGCGCTCTCGGACGAGGCCGGCGAACTCGCGATCGAGCTCGACCGGCGCGACCGCGGCGGCACCCGTACGCGTCCCTTCGACGGGACGAATGCGGCCGCGGGCATCGTACGAGTGCCATGCCGGTCGCTGCTCGCAGCGCTCCGCGACGAGCGCATCGACCGCATCGACGCGCTCAAGCTCGATGTCGAAGGCATGGAGGACGTGATCCTCATGCCGTTCCTGCGCGACGCGCCGCCGTCGCTGTGGCCCGGCCTGATCGTGATCGAGGATGCAAGCGCGCTGTGGTCGGCAGACCTGTTCGCCGAACTGGCGAAGCGGGGTTATACGGTGGCGTCGCGCAGCAAGCTCAACGTCATGCTGCGGCGGACCGATCACCCTGATGCGGAGGCCTACTGCGTCAGACGTGGCCGCGGTCGCGGCCATTATTATTGCGCCCTCTCCCCTTGTGGGAGAGGGCACAATCACGGTGGCCCGACATTGAAGGCGTATCACCTCTCCGCGATCGGCACCGCGTCTGCGACGGACAGGCCGCCGGTCGTCACCTCGCAGCGATACGCCAGCGCCTCGACGCCGCGAGAGCGCGCGCGGTCGAAGGCGCGGCCGTAGACCGGATCGATGTCGCGGGCGAGCGCAAAGCGGCGCGCCGAGCCGATCTGGATGAGATAGAGCATCACGGCGCGCGCGCCTGACTCGACCATGTCGCCGAGCTCGTCGAGGTGTTTGGCGCCGCGCTTGGTCGCCGCGTCGGGAAATTCGGCGAGACCTGCCTGCCGCATCAGATGCACGTTCTTGATCTCGACGTAGCAGGGCGGCCGCGCGGGGTCTTCGAGCAGGAAGTCGACGCGCGAGTTCTTGCCGTAGCGCACCTCGCGGCGCAGGCCGGCATAGCCGGTGAGCTCCGGGATCCTGCCCGCCGCGATTGCTTCGCCGGCGAGGGCGTTCGGATGCGCGGTGTTGATGCCGACCAGTTCGAGACCGCCGCCGAGGTCGACCTCGATCAACTCCCAGCTATGCTTGAGCTTGCGGCTCGCCTTGTCGGAGGTCGACAGCCAGATGCGCGCGCCCGGCACGTTGAGGCCAGTCATCGCGCCCGGATTGGCGCAGTGCGCCGTCACGGTCTCGCCCGACGGCAGTACGACGTCGGCCAGAAAGCGCTTGTAGCGGCGCACCAGCAGAGCGGGCAGGAGCGGGGCAGGGAAATCCATAAGCGCAATGTCGGGAAAGGAGCGCGTTCGGACAAGTCCAGCCCTGCATTTGCTCACAGGCTCGTTCGGTTGATCGGACGATGCCGGAGGGATAGTGCTATCCCAACACTAGAACGCGCCGTCCGAATTCGGCGTCCATCACGGGAGATAGAACGTGACCGAAACGCTCCATGCACCCGATACCGGCACCACCCCGAGCCCGCAGGCCTCGCCGAACGTCCGTCATCTGTCGCGGATGGAGCTTCCTGGCGGCGGGCAGATCACGATCCAGGGCAACTTCGCGTTCGTCGGCCACCAGAACGGTCCGGAAGGTACGACGATCCTCGACATCTCCGATCCGCGCAAGCCGAAGATCGTCAGCCGGCTGATGGCGCCGAATTTCGTCACGCATAACCACAAGGTCCGCGTGGTCGGCGACCTGATGTTCACCAACTCGGAATATCAGCCGGGCACCGCGCGCGCCAAGTTCGACGATCCGGGCTTCTGCATCTACGACATCAAGGACAAGACCAATCCGAAGCTCGTCAAATTCATGCGCACGCACGGCAAGGGGGTGCATCGCTTCGATCTCGACGACACCTACGCCTACATCTCGACCGAGGCCGAGGGCTTCGTCGGCAATATTCTCGTCATCTACGATATCCGCAACCCGTCCAATCCGACCGAGGCCGGGCGCTGGTGGCTCAACGGCCAGAACGTCGCCGCCGGCGAGACGCCGCATCCCAAGGGCACGGACCACAAGCTGCATCACGCCATGCGGGCCGGCAATCAGATGTACGCCGGCTGCTGGATGTCCGGCGTCGCGATCGTCGATATATCCGACATCGGCAAGCCGCGTACGCTGAGCCACACCGAGTACAACCCGCCACATCCGGAGCCGACCCACACCTTCCTCAAGGTGCCGTTCGAGATCGGCGGGCGCCAGATCGCGCTGTCGACTGAGGAGGAGCGCGGCCATCGCGGTCCCGACGCCGGCAAGCCGCATGCGCCGTTCCGCACCTGGGACGTGACCGATCCGGCAAATCCGAAGATCCTCTTCACCTACGAGGTGCCGCACAGCGCCTCGCCCTATGACGGCAACAAGGTCCGGTTCGGCGCGCATCAGTTGCGCGAGCAGGTGGACAGGGATTGTCTCGCCTACGTCACCTGGTTCGGCGCGGGCCTGCGCATCATCGACATCAGCAATCCGGCGCAGCCGAAGGAACGAGGCTTCATCATTCCGAAGCCCGGCGACGGCCAGACCGCGCCACTGACCAACGACGTCGCCATGGACAGCCGCGGGCTGATCTATTTCACCGACAAGGCGTGCGGCCTCGACGTGATCGAGTTTACCGGCTGACTGGAACGGAGCGAACGGGCATCGACGTAATCATCGTTTCCGGTATAGTTCCCTTACACGATAAGCCTAAGGGAGGAACGAAAGATGAAGACAATTCTGCTCGGTGCCGCCGCACTGGTCGTTCTAGCCGCCAGCGCATTTGCTCAAGATAAGCGCCCCGACTACGGCACAGCGGTCAATGCCGCAGGCGCGAAGAAGATCGCAGCCGGCGTCCTCGCCGAATGCCAAAAGAACGGATGGAACGTGGCTGTCGCCGTGGTCGATAACCACGGGTTCCTTGTGTACTTCGAGCGCATGGACAACACCCAGACGGCCAGCATGGATATCGCCGTCGGCAAGGCCAAGGCGGCGGCGACCTACCGGCGTCCGACGCGCGCATTCATGGATGTGATCAATAAGGGCGGGCCAGCGACGGCCACTCTGCCCGGTGTCTTCGCCTCACCCGGCGGACTGCCAATCATGGCGGATGGTAAGGTCACTGGCGGAGTAGGGGTCAGCGGGGTTACCGGCGACCAGGACGAGCAATGCGCCAAGGCCGGTCTTGGCACGTAGTCCATCGCATCCTGCGTTTCAACGCCGAAGCGTCGGCACGGTCTGACATGACCGTGCCGACGGGGCTCGGCGCGCGCCTGCGCATCATCGACAGCAGCATCCGGCACCGCTAACCACGACGTCGCGATGGACCGCTGCGGCTGATACCAGACCGGCGCATGTTGCTTCGTCATGCGGGCTTGACCCGCCATTCATCTCGGAAAACGCGTTTGTTTCTTCACGATGGATTGCCGGGTCAGGCCCGGCAATGACGAGCGGATGGGGTCAAGGTCCGGCACCGCTGGATATCCTCCTCGGCAAGGCAAAGGCCGGAAGATTCAAGTTATTCAATGTTATCCACAGTGGCCGCAGCGCCACCAACGGTCGATGAAAAGGCTCTACGGCGGATGAGTGGAGTACGAACGTGGGGAGTTGACCGTGATCAAGCAAGCAAGCTGCGCTATCATGCTTTCGGCTTTGACCTTCATCGGCGCGGCTAGTGCCGCGGACCTGCCCATTCGAGGCGGCTACAAAGCCCCACCCCCGATATTCAACTGGACTGGCTTTTACATCGGCGTGCATGCCGGCGCCGCACTGGGCCTGCAGGAAGATACCTTCAACACTCCGACCCTCAGGAGCATCAACCAGCACTCCATGACCGGGTTCCTCGGCGGCGCCCAGGTCGGCGTCAACTATCAGACCGGCCCGTGGGTGATCGGCGCGGAAGCCCAGTTGAGCTGGTCCGGCCTCGACGGCACCAACACCTGCGAGCCCGGCGCCCCGGTCGCCTTGCTCAATTGCCGGACCCAGGCCGACTGGCTCGGCACCGTTGCCGCCCGTCTCGGTATCGTCTCCGACCGGACGATGGTCTTCGTGAAAGCCGGCGGCGCGTGGGTGCACGACAAGCACGAGATGATCTCATTCATCGCGCCGTTCACCACCATCCGGGCCGACGATACGCGCTACGGCTGGATGTTCGGGACCGGCGTCGAGCACGCGTTCTTCGGCAACTGGTCGGCCAAGATCGAATACGACTATCTCGATTTCGGCACCCGTAGCCAACACTTCCCCGGCCTCGCTGTGCTGGTCACCGGCCTCAGCGAAGACGTGAAGATCAAACAGAATATCCATCTGGTCAAAGTCGGCCTCAACTACCGCATCGGCGCCGGACCCGTGATCGCGAAATACTGATTCCCTAGCTAATTGCCGGATGCTTCGCCACGCCACGGCGAAGTCGCCGGCCGGGACACCGCAACAGTTTCCGCGCCACGCAACGTGGTGACTTGATCAGTACACCGGCGTAGCCGGCGGCACGCCGTCCAACGTTATGGTGGAGTGAACCGGCACGCAGTTGCCAGATGTCGCTCGGCCAATAGCGGTCCACGGACCTCCCCGCCGCGAAGCTCAGCCACGCCGCACCGCCGCTTGTCCTGAGCCCCACTTGGGCTCTCCCTACCTGAATACAGCGAGCGCGCTTCCGCGCCACCGTGCGGACGATCGAGCCAGGCCGTGGTATGATGAAGTTGCGCAGCACGCGGCTGTTCTCAAGCGTGGAGGACTAGGCGTCATGGCCAACGAAATTCAGCAACCCAACGCGTATGATCTGGTCGGCAATCCGATACTTATCGGCGGCATCGGCTCGGGGTTTGAAGCGACGCTGCAATATCGCGTTCACGAAGGGCATGATGAGCGGACCGGGCACTTCAACGTCGGAGGCGGGACAGGCGAGCACGGGCAGTTCCAGATTTCCGTGGATGTGTCAGGGGCAGCCTTCCAGTTGGACCGTCTGTTCGTGGAAGTCTTCGAGGAGAGCGCGAACGACGGATCGGAGATCAACAAGGTGATCGTCCCGGTCATTTACGGCCCGCGCATCGTGACCGGCTATTACGGCTATCGACTGCATCTTGTGCAGCCCGGCGACACGCTCTCCGCGATCGCGAACGCCAATTACGGTGACCCAAACCGCTTCATCGATATCGTGAGAGCAAATCCGCTACTCATCACCGACCCTGACCTGATCTTCCCGGGCCAACAACTGAAGATCCCCATCGGCACGTAACAAGATCACTGCTGTAGCTCCGCTACCGCCTGGCAGAGCAACGCCTGTAACAAAGACGATGTGGGTGGCTGCCCGCGGGCAGGGGGCGGCCACGCCGCAGATCGCGCGGGAATTTTACCGCGAGAACAAATCCAGCCGACCCAAACCTACCAAGCGGTCAGTACTCCCAGGGGCCCGGTACCCAGCGAAAGGCGTCGCCGTCGACCGCGACATGGCAGACGGACGGGAACGACAGGTGAGTGGCCACCAGCGACTCGCGGTTCGCCGCCAGCTCCCGCAGAAGACGGACCCGGACGCGTGCCGCCTCCTCGGGGTCGTGTTCGAAGCCGTTGTACCAGTCGGGGTGCTCGAACCCGACCTGGAACACGGCGTCGCCGGCAAACGTCAGTCTATCGCCGCCGGACGCCAGGCGGACCACGCTGTGCCCGGGGGTGTGGCCGCCGGTGCGTGTGACGAGCACCCCCGGCGCCACCTCGTACTCCGTCTCGAACGGCCGCAGTTTGCTGTGATACTCGTGCAAGAACCGCGTGCCCGCCCGCCGAAGCGCGTCCGGGAACCCCGGCGGCATGGAGACGCGGGAGAAATCGGGGGACTCCCAGAACTTGGCTTCGGCGGCCGCCAGGTGGATCCGCAGATCCGGACGCAGCCGCTCCCGCACGCCGTCGACGAGCAGCCCGCCAATGTGGTCCATGTGCAGATGGGTCAGCACCACGTCGGTCACGGATGAAAGATCGATGCCGGCGGCCTCCAGTCGCTGAACCGTCCGTCCGGCTCGCGGCAAGTTCAAGTCCGGGTCCGCGCCGAGCCCAGCGTCGATGAGGATGGTCCGGCCGCCGCTACGCGCCACAACCACGTTCAGCGCCCACTCGAGCACGTCCGGCGGCAGGAACTTGTCCTCCAGCCAGGCCGCCCGGACGGCCGGGTCGGCGTTGTGCCCCAACATCTCGCCCGGCAGCGACAGCACCCCATCGCTGACCACCATGACGTCGATGTCGCCGACCCGCAGCGCGTAACGCGACGGAACCAGTTCATCGCGCCCCGGTCTGCCGCGGTGTGAGGAAATGTCCAAGCTCACGTTTGCCTTCTGCTGCTTGAGTTCGGGCCGGTCCTTGGTTTTGATGGCGCTCATGACATTCCTCCGTGGTTCGGACTGACGTTATGGCGGAAGAGGGCGGCGCAGGTCCTTGCGGACGCCTTGCAAGCATGTCCAATTCGGCTTGAAGATTTGTCCAAAGGAGGTGACGTAGAAAGCCAGAAGCAGCGGTCGGCACACCTGTTCACAAAACTGTTATTGCGACCTATCACGCTCTTTGCCTCCCTCAACTGGATGTTGGTCGCAATCGCGCTAGATTCAGGAGGCTCGCGCCTGTTGCCGTTCGCTCGCGGAGCAACTACACGGTCGCCAGGAGGAATTGACATGACCATCGTCGTACTCGACCGCCGCAACCTCCTCGCTGTCGGCGGCGCCGTGCTGGCAACGGGCGTTTCCGGGCTTCTATTGCCCGCCCGCGCGCAAGGCCTCGCACCGACCCCTTCGATGTCGGGCGGGGCCAACAACTACCGCAAGGGCGCGCCGATCGTGGATAGGATCGGCAAGGGTGGCTTCGTGATGAGTGGCACCGTACGCCGCGCGGGCGACGGCACTCCGCTTGCCGGGCAGCGCATCCAGATTTGGGCGCACACGACCGAAGGGCAGGAGCACGAGCCGCAGAGTCATGGGGCCACGCTCACCGACAAGGACGGTAAGTTCCGCCTCGAGATGCCGCAGATTATTCCGATCTTCGGCCAGCCGCATGGGCACCTCGCCTATGATAGCGGTGAGTTCAAGACTGTCTTTCTGCGTCCCATAATGCGGAGCGCAAAAGACAAGAGCCTGGAGGCGCACTTCGTCCTTCAGCCGGCCTGACGAGTTGGGAAAAACGTAATGAGATCGGCCCGGGCGGCGCTGATCTGGGCCGCCCTTGCAGCCGCTATTTGCGTGCCGATCGCGCTCGCAGCGACAAGCGATCTGCTCGAGTGGCGCGGTCCGGTTTATGTCCTCTCCGGATTTTCAGGGATTGTCGCGCTGGGCCTCATGCTCGTTCAGCCATTGTTGATCGCCGGATATCTGCCGGGGCTGCCGGCTTATCGCGGACGGCGGGCACATTACTGGATCGGAGGCGCGCTGGTCGTCGCGGTGGTGGTCCACGTCGGCGGTCTTTGGATCACGAGTCCGCCGGACATGATCGACGCCCTTCTCTTCGTGTCGCCGACGCCGTTCTCGCCCTTCGGTGTGATCGCCATGTGGGCGATCTTTGCCGTCGCGCTGTTGGCTGCGCTCCGCCGGCGGTTGGGACCGCGAACGTTCCGCATCGCTCACATGCCCCTCGCGGTGATCATCGTCGTAGGCAGTGTGGTCCATGCCATACTGGTCGAGGGGACGATGGAGACGATGTCGAAGGCGGCCCTTTGCGCGCTGGTCCTCGCGGCGGCCTTAAAGGTCATGGCTGATCTACGGGTGTGGAGAAGGCGAGTGACGTCGCGCGGAGAGAGCCTTCCGCGACGGTAATCTAAGCGAAACAGCGGGCGACACGGATCTCCGGAACGCGCGGTGTTCCGAGTTGGGTCAATCGCGCCGATATAGTTGCCCCGCTCAACCATCTGCATGTCCGCTTCGCGCCCGATAGCGACGCTCGGCCATCAAGATCCGGTCGGTCGAAAGGGGCCAGAAACAGACTTGAGCAGATGCAGCAATAGCAAATGCTATTCGATCACCTCATCGGCGGTGGCGAGCAGCGTGGGCGGCACGACAAGGCCAAGCATCCGGGCGGTCTCGGCATTGATGATTAGCTCGAACTTCGATGCCTGCAGGATCGGCAAGTCCGTGGGCTTCGCGTCCTTGAGGATGCGCCCGGTATAGATCCCGACCTGACGCCAAGCATCGGGCAGGCTCGCTCCGTAGCTGATCAGCCCTCCGGCTTCGACGTATTGGCGCCCCGTAAACATCGCGGGAATGCCGTAGCGTCCCGCCAGGAGAGCCAACTGGACACGACGGGCGTTGAAGAAGGGTCCGCTACCGAGCAGGAGGGCGTCGGGCCGGTCGCGCCCGAGGGTAGCGAAGGCTGCACCGATCTCTCCGCCGGTGCTGGTGTTGAGAATTTTAATTTGCAGCCGCATGGCACGAGCGGCTGCTTCCACGTCTCGCAACGTCGTCTCGGTAATCGATGCGTGGGCCGGATTGACGATCACAGCAACGCGCGCAGCCCCGGGCACCAGCTCACGAAGAAGCCCCAGCCGCTTCGCCGCCAACTCAGCGGCGAAAAAGTTGACACCGGTGAGGTTGCCGCCAGGCCGGTTCAGACTGGCGACGAGGCCATCCCTGACCGGGTCGTCACCGGTACAGAATACGATGGGGATCGTCGTGGTCGCTGCTTTGGCCTCCTGCGCACTAGGAGTATCCATCGCAGCGATGACCGCGACCCGTCGTCGAACCAGATCGGCCGCGAACGTGGTCAGCCGGTCGCGCTGGTTCTCGGCCCAGCGGTATTCGATCGCCACGCTCTCGCCCTCGACGAAACCCGCTTCCTTCAGGCCCTGGCGAAATCCCCGGAGAAGCTCGGTGAGCCCTTCAAAAGATTGGCTGTTGAGGAACCCGATCACCGGCATCGCAGGCTGCTGCGCCTGCGCACCAAGCGGCCCAGCGGCCGCCGCGCCGCCGAGCAGGGTGATGAATTGGCGGCGCCTCACTCTATCACCTCGTCGGCGCGGGCGAGCAGCATCGGAGGCACGGTGAGGCCAAGCACCCTGGCGGTTTGTACATTTATGACCAGTTCAAACTTGGTCGGCTGCACAACCGGCAGGTCCGAGGGCTTGGCACCCTTGAGGATTCGAGCGACATAGGCGCCGACTTGACGATACCCATCCGTAAGATTGCTTCCGTAGCTCATCAATCCGCCGACTTCGGCATAGTGACGCCCCGAATATGTCGCAGGGATAGTGTGACGCGCCGCCAGTTGGACCAATTGGATACGGCGGCTGCTTAAGAAGGGGTCGATGCCTACGAAGAGGGCGTCAGGCCGCTCGCGCACAAAAGTTGCGAACGTAGCATCGATCTCGCTGTTGGTGCTGGCGTTGCAGACCTGGATTTGCAACCCGATGGCGCGGGCAGCCACTTCCACGTCTCTCAGCGTCGTTTCGGTATTGGAAGCATTGGCCGGATTGACGAGCACGGCAACACGATTGGCAACGGGCATCAGTTCGCGCAGAAGCTCCAGCCGCTTTGCCGCCACCTCACCGCTGAAAAAGTTTACTCCTGTCACATTGCCGCCGGGTCTGGCGAGACTGGCGACAAGACCAAGCCTGACCGGGTCTTCGGAGACGTTGAACACGATGGGGATCGTCGTGGTTGCCGCCTTGGCCGCCAACGCCGGAGCGATGCTTCCGGTCGTGACGATTACTGCGACCTGCCTGCGCACTAGTTCGGCCGCCAATACTGGCAGCCGATCCAGTTGATTCTCGGCCCAGCGGTAGACGACCAATACGTTCTCGCCCTCGATATAGTCGGCCTCCTTCAGGCCCTGGCGAAATCCGCGCAGACGGTCTCCCATCGTGTCAGGCGACGTGGGGTTGAGGAACCCGATCACCGGCATCGCCGGCTGCTGCGCGCGCGCCGCGAACGGCCACGCCGCAGCCGCGCCGCCGAGCAGGGAGATGAACTGGCGCCGCTTCATGGCTTCCCTCCTCGGACGAGAGCCGAACCCTACCACAACATTGACCGATTACGCTGCCGTGCAGTGCGGCAAATTTGGTCGTCGAATGTCCGGGTCGGGTCAATCGCGTCGCGGTCCAATGTCGTTGTGCTACCTCCGACTTCCGCTTCACTCCGAAAGCAGACAAAAATTTAAGTCGCTGGCATCAGCTGCTTTGGGCCCATAAGCGGTCCTGAGGGCGCTTGAGACCACGATGCTAGCTTTGATTGAATTTCGGATGTTGCTGCTCGATTGCGCGCAGATTTGGCAAATCAGGATTGTGGCGCGCAATAACCCGTAACGGCTATGTTGAGATAATTGTTGGAAAAGAGGTCTGCACGGGTTGCCGCAGTGGCGGCAGCCAAGCAGTCTTCAACCTTGGAATAAGTCTTGTTGCTAAGCTGTATAGCGGTGAGGTTGGTTCCAATCACGAATATCAATATCACTGTGTAGGTCATTTTTCCTCCTTCGTCATAGCCCGCTCAACTTCGTGGTTGCACCCTAGCGATCTTGCAGGAGCTCAGAGTCGGGCCACTTTGACACCTGAGCTGAGCCTGCGCGGCAAAAACCGCGTTTCGCGGTGATCATTGGGGTCGCGCCGGCGTCGATCCGGGCCGGCGCTGCACCCGCGTCGAAGCGGCGGGCAGCCAGCTCTTGTCCAACACATTTTTCGCAAGGCGGGCATCGACATGCGGACCGATCAGCTTTTGGAATGCATAGGCGACCTGCTCATATTCGGTTTCGCAGTCTTCGGCTCTCTCCTTAGGCAGGTATCCCTTCGCGACGACGTCACCGAACAGCTTCGCATCGGCCCCGTAGGCGATGCACAATAGATTGTAGAATCGTTGTGCGGGCGTGCCGTGTACGTCGGAAAATTGCTTAAGGGTGGGGGGCGCGGTCGCGGCTGCTGCCTCGGTTCTGTACGCATACGCGGTGCCCGAGATCAGTCTGCGCGCTTCAGCCTTTCCCATGTGCAGTGTGATGTAAGCCGACAGCTGATCGGCTGCGTCTTCCTCGCGCCCGAACAACGGCACCTTCAGCATATCGAAAAGGGCGTGGCCGAATTCATGCAAGCATGTATCGAATAGGGGCCCCACCACGGCGTCGAATGGCGCGACGCCGGCCACCGTTGTCTCGGCGGGCATATTCTTCCAGAGCTCATCGATGTATTCGTAGCAGACCGTAATTGTGTCGTCCTCATAGAAGGCATTGGCGTCGCCGTCGCACCCTTCCAGTTTAAACTTCAATGGACGCGGCAGGCGGAACGGGCTGAGGAATTTCTGCAACTTCTCGAGGGAGCGGCTTTCCTTCAGCCGATCGTAGATCCGCTGATGATCGACGTTTTTGGGCGGTACATAGGCGATGGTGACCCGATTAGTCCGCGCCGGTTGGGCCTGGGCAGCGGTTGGGATCAGCATCCACGCGATAGCCAATGCCAAGACCATTTTCATCATCGCCTCCATTGCTTGATTGCTCAGCGAGGATTCCTTCCATCAGGTGCCAGTGGCCACCCGACGGCGTCGCTGCGCCATCTCACTGCCGATGCCTCAGTGCTTCTAATCGAACGATAGCACACCACAGCCGTAGTTTGTTGCACCCCGCAGGACCCAGGGCCGGCTCCATGTCGGCCGCGCCGCCGAGTAGTGAGACGGCGATGTTAGTCCCGTAACTCATCAAACCGCCGTCTGTTGTAAAGAAGCGCCATTGATATATGGCTGGCAAGGCGTGGCGCGCAGCAAGGGCAATGATCTCCTTTCGTCAATCGCGTCGCGAATCGGCCTAGGCGAAGTCACCACCATTTCCGCTTCATCCCGAAAGCGATCGTTGACGAGCCACGACGTGGACTGCCGCTTCGGGCCATAACCAGACGTGAGCAAACGCAACAAACATGGGCGCTATTCGATCACCTCGTCGGCGCGGCCTAACAGCGAGAGCGGCACGCGGAGGCCGAGAGTTCTTGGCAGTCTTTAGGTTGAGGATGAGTTCCACCTTGGTGGATTGCTGAACCGGAAGATCGATCGCCTTCTCGCCCCTAAGAATACGGCCGATGTAAACGCCGACTTGACGATATGAGTCCGTGATGCTTCCGCCGTAGCTCATCAAGCCTCCGGCCACTGCGAACTCGCGATACGTAAAGACCGCGGGCATGGCATGGCGAACCGTCAATGCAGCAAGCTGTTCGCTTCGGCCGTTGAAGAATGAATCCGGGGCAATGACGAGTGCGCCCGCTCGCAATTTAATCAGGTTCTCGAAAGCTTCATCGATGTCGCGTTCGGTGCTGGCATGAAGATTGTGGAGCTTGAGGCCGAGGGTGCCGGCCGCCGCCTCAATGTCTCGTAATTGGATTTTGGCAGAGCGATTGGTTGGGTTGACGAGGTGCCCAAAAACGGCTGTCGCAGGGACGAGCTCGTGCAGCAGCTCAAGCCTCTTCGGCCCCAATTCCACACCCAAAGAGGTCACACCCGTGAGGTTGCCGCCCGGCCGGTTCAAACTGGTGACAAGTCCAGCCTGGACCGGGTCGGCACCTGTAACGAAGACGATTGGGATCGTCGTGGTTGCGGCCTTGGCCGCCAGTGCTGAAGCGTTTCCGCTTGTGGCAATCGCAGTTACCTGGCGGCTAACCAGATCGGTGGCCAACTTTGGCAGTTGATCATAATGGCCGTGAGCCCAGCGGTATTCGATCTTCACATCGCGACCCTCGACATAGCCGGCCTCGCTTAGACCGTGGCGAAAGGCCGCTACCACGCGCCCAGCGGTGTCGGCAGATCTTCCATCGAGAAATCCAATCATCGGCATCGTTGGCTGCTGCGCCCTTGCCGCCACTGGCCACGCCGCGACCGCGCCGCCGAGAACGCCGAGAAATTCGCGCCGCCTCATGTCCGCCTCCGGCTCAAGAGACAGCATCGTATCGGCTTGAGCCACTGCTTTGATAGGGGATGAAACGCCCTTCGCTGCCGCAACATTCAATGACGGCCGAGGACCGCTTCGGGTCAAAAGCGTCGCAGCTACCGAGGCAACCGTGCTCTCCATTTCCGCTGTTCGACTGAAACCGGACGCGGATTTTGTCGCGGGACTTGGGAACTGCAACGCGAACCACGTGCGCGCCCGCAAGCACATCAGAGACGAAAAAGAGGCCCGGCACCACGATGCGGTGCCGGGCCTCGTTGCATCACGACATCATTTCGCCAGCGGATCGGGGCGAAGCTGGAATTTCACCACGTTGGGCTTGTTCTCTTTGCCGCCCTCGTTGTGGAACACGGTGCGGGTGCCAGTTCGCGGCCCACAGTCCCTTGCCCTTCCAGCCGCCGTTCGGATCGTCGATGCGGCCCTCCGCCCACTTCGGGAAGAAGCCCATCGGATAGGGCACGCGTAGCGTGACCCACTTGCCGTCCACCAGGGCCTGGTAGGCGTCCTGCATGTTGGCCGACGCGATCGGGACGTTCCGGCCGAGCCCGAAGGTGTCGAACCAGTCGACCCAGGTGTAGTAGCTCGCCTCGGCGCTGCCGTCCTCCTGCACATCGCGGAACTGCGGGCCGGGCATCCGGTAGAGCGTCCAGCCTTCCGGACAGTGTGCGCCGGTCGCGGTCGGTCCGTTGAGCACCTTGCACTTGCTGCGGTCGAACTTGCCGATGTGGCCGCTCGCCAGCGAGGACCAGAAGATGCCGTCGCGGCCGACGTCGCCGCCGCGCGGACCATAACCGGGCGCCGGCACCTCGTAGATCTCGGTGAGCGCGGTGTTTGACGGATCGGCGCCCGGCGCCAGCCGCACGACATGGCCGGGGAAACCCATCGAGGTGCCCCAGATCGATCCGTCGCTCGGATTGTGCATGACGCTGTAGAAGCTCACATGCACCCGCTTGTCCTTCGTCGGATCGACCGGGTCCTTGACGTCCGCCCACGCATCGCGCTTGCCGTTGCCGTTGGTGTCGAGGATGAACGGCGTCCAGCCTTGCGACTTCTGCTCGTCGCCGGTCGCTTCGTACATTCTCCGGTTCAGCCAGCCGATCACGCCCGGTCCTGAGACGCCGCTCGAGGTCCACACGGTCTGATCGGGATCCTCGGCGATGATGAGATGATGAGTCTGGAAGCAGGTCGAGATCAGGTCGAACTTGCCGGTTGCCGGATCGTAGAGCGACAGGTGGCGGTTGGAGGCCGCGACCGGGAACACCTTGGCGGATGGATGGTCGGAGCCGGCCTTGCACCAGTCCGGGTTGGCCGGCGGCCGCACGCGCGCGGCCGACCAGACGCGTCCCTTCTCGTCCATCATCTGGTTATGGATGCTGGTCTGGGCGTCCCAGATCGGCTCCGGTCCCCAGTACGGCGACGGCGCCATCGGCGCGGCCTTGGAGCTCGGTGTCGCCGGATCGCGCACCGGATGGTGCACGGTGCCGATGGTGTGCGTGTTCGGATCGAGGAACGGGAAGTTCGGCGTGCTTTCCTCGGTCGCGCCGTAGAACTTGCCGTTGGCGTTGACCGTCGGATTGCGCCGGTCGGTGCCGATCAGGTCGTGCATGTAGTGCTGGGGCGTGCTCCACTCCCACTGCGTCAGCACGACATTGCGCTCGATGCCCTGCGGCCGCGCCGGCTTGTCGAACGGCAGTTCGCCGGCGGCGATCCGGTCGGTCCATTCGCCCCACAGATCGAGCGCGCGCCGGGTGTCGAGCCGGCCGGCGACCGTCACCATCTGGGTCATCGCCTGTCCGGACTGGATACGGCGCGACCAGCCTTCGCCCGACTTCATGTCGGCGAACTCTTTCGGCATGGTGCGCGTACCGATCGTGCCGAGCGAGTGACACGACATGCAGCCGCTGGTCTTGATGTCGTTGAGCCAGTGCGCCTGGCTCCTGACCTTGGCGATCGGAAACTCGTTCTTCGCTGGGATCTTCAGCATCGAGTACCAGTAGATCGGCGGGTAGTACTGCGCGGCCGCGGATGCGTTCGGCGCGACGGTCGCGGTCAGATTGAGCAGGCGGCCCGGTTCGGCGTCGACCTTGGGCGAGTCGACGAGGCCATAACCGCGCACCCACATTTTGTATTTGGCTTTCGGCAGATCGGGGAGGAGGTAGCGGCCCTGGTCGTCGGTCACGACGATCTTGATGTAACGCGTGGGCAGATCGCGCGTCTCGGCGATCACCCAGACGCCGGCCTCCGGTCCGTTCGGTCCGGTCACCACGCCGGCGATGTCGTCGCTGTCGATGGCAATCGCCGGGGGCGTCTGCTGCGCGGACAATTGCACCGGCACGCCGGCGAGACAGCCGGCAAGCGCAATCGCCGCCACGCTCAGATAGAGTTTGCCTTTTGCATGCATGACAAGCGCTCCTCTCTTGTCTTCCAATTGTTTTTCTTTGGAAGCGAGCCGCGCCTGACCGGTGGCCGATCCGGACGGCAGCCCACCAGGAAGTCGCAATATCCATGCACACTCCAATCACGGGCGCAATCGGGTTGCGGGCCGGTGGCATCGCGGTGTGGGGTGCAAAACAAAAGGCCCCGCGTCATGCGCGGGGCCTGCGCTTTGTCATGGTCGGCAGGTTTACTTCGCCAGTGGATCGGGCCGGACCTGGATTTGCACCGCCAATGGGCGCGCGCCCTTGCCGAGTTCGTTGAGCCAGGGCGTGCGATCGCCGCTGGCGCTCCACAGGCCGCGGCCTTTCCAGCCGGCGTTCGGATCGTCGATGCGTCCGTCAAGACCCTTGGCGTAGAAGCCCATGGGGTAGGGGATGCGCATCAGGATCATCTGGCCGTCTTTGTAGCCGACGAAGCCGTCCTGCAGGTTGGCGGTCGAGATCGGCACGTTGGCGCCGAGCCCGACGGTGTTGTGGTGATCGACCCAGGTGTAGTAGCTCGCCTCGGCGGACGAGTTCGGTACGTCATCGAAGCCCGGTCCCGGGTACTTATGGAAGCCCCAGCCCTCCGGACAGTGATTGCCGGTGGCGTTGGGTCCGCCCAGCGGCGCCTTGCACTTGGAACGGTCGAAGCTGAGGAGATGGCCCGCGGACCCCGAACCCCACAGCACGCCGTTGGCATCGATGTCGCCGCCGCGCAGCCCGATGCCTTCCTTCGGCACAGCATAGAACTCGCTGAGCTTGCTCTTCGGATCGAAGCGCAGGAATCCGGCCGTGCCACCGAATACGCCGGAGGTGTACCAGACCGACCCGTCCTTCGGATGCGGCATGACGGCGTAGGGTCCGGATCCCGGATTGAAACGCATGTCCTTGCCGTCTTCCGGCTTGCCCGGCTCGGTGAACTCGTCGAGCTTGCCGTTGCCGTTGCTGTCGAGCACGAACGGGAACCAGCCCACCGACTTCTGCGCGTCGCCGGTCTCGTCCCAGGTCTTGGTGTTGATCCACCCCGCCACCTGGCCGCTGCCGGACATCCACAGCGTATCGTCGGCGTCGTAGCCGAATTGCGGATGATGCGTACCGAAGCAGGTGTCGATGAAGGAGTACTTCATCGTCTTTGGATCCAGCATTGCCGCCTGACGCGCCGAACGGTCGAGCGGGAACACCTTGGCGGACGGATGATCCGAGCCCTTCTTGCACCAAGCCGGATTGTCCATCCCGCGCACGTTGGCCGCGAGCCAGACCCGGCCCTGCTTGTCGAACATGGCGTTGTGCTGGTTGGCGCGCGTGTCCCACAGCACCTCATTGCCCCAGTAGGCCGAAGGCGTCGTCGGCTTGATCGCGCCCGCGTGGCCTGGTCCGAGCGAGACCGGCATGCTCGGATCGGCGACCGGCATCTTGAAGTAGGTCACCGTGTGCGTCTTCGGGTCGAGGATCGGCATTTCGTCGGTCGAGTATTCCGGCGCGCCGTACAGTTTGCCGTTCGCATTGACGGTCGGATTGCGCCGGTCCGACGAGATCAGGTCGTGCAAGTATTTGTCCGGCTTGGACCAGTCCCAGGTGGTGACGACGATGTTGCGCTCGATTCCCGTGGGACGCGGCGGCTTGTGCTTGGGCAGCTCGCCCTTGGCGATTCGATCCGTCCAGTCGCCGAAGTACTTGTAGGGGACGCCGCCGAGCTGGCCGGCGATCCGGTTGGTCATCATCTCGCCCGACTGCCCGGCCGCGATGCGGCGCATCCACGCCCCTTCGCCGGACTTGAATTGTCCGAACTGCGCCGGGACCATGCGCGTCGCTTCCTGGCCCAATTGATGGCAGCCGACGCAGTCGACGTTGCTCATGCGCTGGCGCCAGATATCGCGAGTGATGTTCTTCGGGATATCGGTCGAGCCGCCGAAATCCTTCTCCGGCGGAATCTTCATCATCGTGTACCAGTAGATCGCCGGATAGTAATGCGCCGCCGACCGCTCGTCGGGCGCCTTCACCGCGGTGTGGTTGACAGTCTGGCCGGGCTTTGCGCGCAGCCGCGGCGAATCCACCAGCCCATAGCCGCGCACCCAGAGCTGGTAATTGGCGACGGGGAGATCCGGAACGACGTAACGGCCCTGATCGTCGGTGACGACCATCTTGGCGTAGCGGGTCGGCAGATCGGTGGTCTCGGCGATCACCCAGACGCCGGCCTCCGGTCCGTTCGGTCCGGTGACCACGCCGCCGATGTCGTTCTCATCGATGGCGACGGCGGGCGGGGTCTGCTGGGCCTGCAGTTGCGCAGGCGGAGCGGAGAGCAATACGGCGAGGCCGATCGCCGCCGCGCTCAGGCAAAGCTTGGTTTTCAGTCTCATTGGTGCGCTCCTCTCATTCCCGTTGTGCCCTTCGACCTTGCCGCAGGGGGCAATGTCTCGGCCGAAAGGTCGGAAATTGAAATTGTTCAGTTTCGCAACTGTGCCTATTTGAGTGGGCAGCGGCAAGTCCCCATTTCGAGGCAACTTGGTAGTGCTAGACGGCCGCGCCTGTGCCCGTCGTTTTGTTCAATTCGCTCAGGCTCATCCGCTGCTTGCCGGCGGCATCGAAATTCTCCGGCGCAAGCCAGCGCTCGAACGCCGCCTTGCGCGCCGGCCATTCGCTGTCGAGCATCGAGAAATAGGCGTCGTCGCGATTGTGGCCCTTGGCGATCAAGCGCTGGCGCAGCGTGCCCTCGTAGACGAAGCCGTAGCGCAGTGCCGCACGCCGCGACGGCGCGTTGAGCGCGTTGCACTTCCATTCGTAGCGCCGGTAGCCCAGCGTCTCGAAGGCGTAGCGGGCGAGCAGGTACTGCGCCTCGGTGCCGAGCGGCGTGCGCTGCAACGCCGGCGAATAGACGATATGGCCGACCTCGATCACGCGCATCGCAGGGCGGATTTCCATCAGCGTCGCGATGCCGACCGCGTGGCCGGACCGGTCGATGATCGCGTACGAATAGGGATCGTCGAGCTTCACGCGGCCGGCGAGCCATTCGGAGAACGCGGCGAAGTTCGCGAACGGCCCGTAGGCCGACATGTAGGTCCAGATCGGATCGTGGCCCTTGACCGACGTTCCACAGATCGGTGTCGTGGTCGGGGCGCGAGCCGCTCGACCCGCCCGTAGCGGCCTTCGAGCACGACCGGCCCGGGGCGGGCGCCGGCGTGGCGTATCGACCGGCGGGCCGATCGGCTGGCCGGTGAACGGATGACGCTCCGATCTCGACGGTCATGACGATCGCTTCTTGCGGTCGTCGCGGAAGAACTTGTTGAGCTCGGCGTTGCTGATCAGCGTCCGCGAAGCCGTCGAAGCGGCCTTCGTCGGCGATCTCTTGGCGGCTCGAGGAACGCGACGCAGCGCGACGCGCGCGAGCGAGCCGCCGACGCTGACGCGGCGCACGCCGAGGCAGCGAGATCGGCGATCGTGAGCGCCGAGCGCACCCGGATCAGGAAGTTGACCGGCTTGGGCGCGACCGCCTTGACGATCGCGGCGATCTGCTCGGGCGTGCGGATGCCGGGCGCAGTAGAGGCAGTCGGCGCCGGCATCGGCGAAGGCCTTCAGCCGGCGGATGGTCTCGTCGAGATCGGGCCGGCCGACGCAGAAAGCCTTCGGCGCGCGCCGTGAGCACCACGTCGCCGCCGGCCTTGTCGATCGCCGCGCGCGCCGCCTTCATGCGCGCAACCGCGAGGTCGAGCTCGTAGAGCGGCTTGTCCTTGTCGCCGGTCGAATCCTCGATCGACAGCCCCGCGACGCCGGTCGCGATGCAGCAGCCGCACGTTCTCGGCGACGCCTTGCGGGCTCGTGCGCGTAGCCGCTCTCGAAATCGGCGTTCACCGGCAGGTCGGTTGCCGCGACGAGCTCGGCGATAGTGCGCCAGCATGTCGTCGCGCGAAACCGCCGCGTCGGGGACGCCGCGCGCGAAGGCGAAGCCCGCGCTGGTGGTGGCGAGCGCCTTGAAGCCGAGATGCTGGAGATAGCGCGCGCGTGCCGATGTCCCACGGATTGGGGATCACGAAGCATCCGGCCTCGTGCAGCTTGGCGAAAGGTGCGGCGTTTCTCGGCGGTGCTCGGCATGGCGCTGTGCTCGCTGGTCCTCTGTTGCTCGGGAGTCGACGACCCGATTGTATCCGAAGCGTGGCGGTGTAGGATGGACCGAGTGCTCGCGATCATTCCAGTCAAAAAGTTGGAAGCCGGCACATTGCTCTTGAGGGAGGGCTCGCCATGTCGTCGTTCGCAGATTCAAGCCACCAACCGTCGCAAATTCCTGCAGTTCCTGGCCGGCAGCCCGTTGCTGGCCGCCGGCGGGCTCGAAGCCTTCGCCGGGGAAGGGCCGACGCCCGGCACCAAGCTTCCCGACCCGCTGATGTGGGCGCCGCTGCGGACCGAGGACGCTCATCAAGACGCCCAAGGAAGCGATCAACGTCTTCGATTTCGAGCCGGTGATGCGCGCCAACGTGCCGCCGGCGCATTTCGGCTACATGGCGTCCGGCATCGACGACGAGGTCACGCTGCGCGCCAATCGCGAGGGCTTCTTGAAATTCCAGCTGCGGCCGCGCCGGCTGGTCGACGTCAGCAAGGTCGACATGAGCGTCGATATCCTCGGCGTGAAATACCCCACGCCCGATCGTGCTGGCGCCGATCGGCGGTCAGAAGTCCTTCCACGACGAGGGCGAGATCGCGACCGCGCGGGCCGCGAAGGCCGGCAACCACCTGCAGATCCTTTCGACGCCACGACCAGCTCGCCGTCGAGGACGTGCACCGCCGCGCGCGGCGCGCCGATCTGGTACCAGCTCTACGCCACCAACAAGTGGGACGTGGCCAAGGCCATCGTGACGCGCGCGGAGAAGGCCGGCTGCCCGGCGGTCGCGGTGACGGTCGATCGCAGCGGCGGCCGCAACCAGGAGACCTCGTTCCGGCTGCGGCCGAGCGACACGCGCGACTGCAACGGCTGCCACGACCGCTCGAGCCTGCAGGCGAACCTCAGGACCCGGGCGCATGTATCAAGGGCGTCGACCTCACCGGGCTGACCAACACCCAGTCGTCGGCGATGACCTGGGATTTCTTCAAGCGCCTGCGCGACATCACCAAGATGAAGATCGTGCTCAAGGGCATCCTCGCCTGGGAGGACGCGGTGCTCGCCGCCGACGCCGGCATCGACGGCATCATCGTCTCCAATCACGGCGCGCGCAGCGAGGATTCCGGCCGCTCGACCATCGACGCGCTGCCCGAGATCGTCGAGGCGGTGAACGGCCGCATCCCGATCCTGGTCGACTCCGGCTTCCGCCGCGGCTCCGACATCGTCAAGGCGCTGTGCATGGGCGCGACCGCGGTCTGCGTCGGCCGGCCGTATATCTGGGGGCTCGGCGCCTTCGGCCAGCCGGGCGTCGAGCGCGTGCTCGAGCTGTCTGCGCATCGAGACCGCCGCCATGATGCAGCAGGTCGGCGCGCCCAACGTCAAGGCGCTGGTGCCCGGCATGGTGCGGCGGGCGTGAGCGACAATCAGCGCGCTTGCGAGCGCGATCGGCGATGTTGGTATAGCGCGCTGGTCCAACCGCATTCGACGACTGACGACTGCTGTGGCCGTGAAGGAGCAATCGGATGCTGAAGACCGTACCTAACTTCGACCGCCTCGGCGAGGAGAACGCCTTCGCGGTGCTGGCGCGCGCCAACGCGCTGGCTGCGCAGGGCCGCGACGTGATCAATCTCGGCATCGGCCAGCCGGATTTCCGCACGCCGGAGTTCATCGTCGAGGCGGCGATCAAGGCGCTGCGCGACGGCCATCACGGCTATACGCCGGCGATCGGCATCCCGCCGCTGCGCGAGGCGGTGGCGGCCGACCTGCACAAGCGCTTCCAGGTCGAGCGTCTCGCCCGACGAGGTGATGATCCTGCCGGGCGGCAAGCCCACCATGTTCATGTCGATCCTGATGTTCGGCGAGCCCGGGGCCGACATCCTCTATCCCGACCCCGGCTTTCCGATCTACCGCTCGATGATCGAATACACCGGCGCGCGGCCGGTGCCGGTGCCGATCCGCGAGGAGAACGGTTTTGCGTTCTCGGCCGAGGAGACGCTCAAGCTGATCACGCCGCAGACGCGGCTGCTGATCGTCAACTCGCCCGCCAACCCGACCGGCGGCGTGACGCCCAAGAGCGAGGTCGACAAGCTGGTCGCCGGCCTGGAGAAATTTCCCGACGTCTGCGTGATGTCGGACGAGATCTACGACCACATGGTCTATGACGGTGAGAAGCACGTCTGCCTGCTGTCGTATCCGTCGATCCGCGACCGGCTGATCCTGCTCAACGGCTGGTCGAAGACCTATGCGATGACCGGCTGGCGGCTCGGCTACGCGATCTGGCCCGGCAAGCTCTACGACTATGCGCGCAAGCTCGCGGTCAATCTGCATTCGTGCGTCAACGCCTCGGCGCAATATGCCGGGCTCGCCGCGCTCACCGGACCGCAGGACGAAGTGCACAAGATGGTGGCCGAGTTCGACAAGCGCCGGAAGGTGGTGGTCGAGGGCCTCAACCGGCTGCCCGGCGTGTCGTGCGCGACGCCGAAGGGCGCGTTCTATGCCTTCCCGAACGTCAAGCGCACCGGCTGGAAGGCGAAGGCGCTGGCAACTTCGCTGCTCGAGGACGCCGGCGTCGCCATCATCGGCGGGCCGGATTTCGGCATTCTCGGCGAGGGCTATGTGCGGCTGTCCTACGCCAATTCGACCGAGAACATCTTGCGTGCTCTCGATCGAATGGGGGAGTTCTTGACCAGTCGCAAGGCGGCGTAGGGAGGCGCGTCGTCAGACGACACCCAGCAGCCACAGCACCACGACGAGACTGATCGGAACGCCAAGTAACCAAAGGATCACAGGCATAGCGGTTCTCCCTGCAAGATTGCCTGGCCGGACAACTGCGACCGCGGCGGATAGTTCCCTCGCGCGAGGCCAAAGAAAGATAAGGAACTGCCGCGCCGCAAGTAGGCGCGAATGAATTCGAGACCGTGCCGCGAGTAACCTCTCCCCACCGGGGGAGAGGGTGGCGAGCGGAGCGAGCCGGGTGAGGGGGTGCCCTCATGGTAAGTACAAACGTCCACCACTTGCGACACCGCGTGCTCGCGCTATGCGTCGCGAAGCGACAGACGCTGAGAAGAAGCTGTGGCTTCTGCTGCGCGATCGTCGCCTCAACGATGTAAAATTCCGACGACAAGCTCCGGTCGGGCCCTACATCGCGGACTTTATTTGTCTGAAGCGCAAACTGATCGTCGAGGCTGACGGTGGGCAGCATGCAGAGAACGAGCGCGACAATGTTCGCGACCGCTGGCTGAAGCGGGAAGGCTACATCGTCATCCGCTACTCCAACATCGACATTCTCAGGAATCGAAACGGCGTATTGACTGATCTCGCGATGAGACTCGAAGGTCGTAGCGCCATAGACTGATCCCCCTCACCCGGTCCGGCCGTTGGCCGGACCACCCTCTCCCCGGAGGGGAGAGGGTGCCGCGGCACCATCTCGCCAGCTCTCAGGGCCGAACACACATGTCCAATCTCTCCGAAGAACAACGCCTGATGCGGCAGAGCTGCCGCGATTTCGTCGACGACGTGGTCACGCCGTTCATCCGGCAGAACTGGCAGCGCGAATGGAGCATGACGCCGGAGGACCGGCTGCCGCCGGAGATCCTCGACGGCGCCGAGAAGATCGGCATCCGCACGCTCGGCGTGCCGGAGGAGTTCGGCGGGATCGAGATCGATCCCGAGAGCGAAGTGCGGACCTTCGCGCTGATCTCCGAGGAGATCGCGCGCGGCGATTCCGGGCTCGCCGACAAGCTGGTGCAGAACTGGAAGGTCTCGGTGCTGTTGCGCAACCTGGCGCCGCGCCACCTGCAGGAGAAATGGTTCAAGCGCCTGCTCGAGGACACCGCAGTTCCTGCTCGCGCATTGCCTGACCGAGCCGCGCGGCGCCTCCGACCGCTGGCTGCCCTACAACGTGCCGGAAGCCGCGATGCACACCAAGCGCCGTCAGGACGAACGGCGGCTGGGTGATCAACGGCCGCAAGCAGTTCATCTCCAACGGCTACGACGCCGGCCTCTACGTGGTCTACGCCAACACCAACCCCAAGGTCGGCATGCTGCAGGGCACGTCGTCGTTTCTGGTGCCGCGCGAGACCCGGGGCTGACGGTGGCGCGCTGCAACGAGACGCTCGGGCTGCCGGTTCATGAACAACGGCGAGCTGGTGTTCGAGGACATGTTCGTGCCGGACGATCACCTGCTGGTCGAGAACGACGCGCTCGGCAAGGCCGGCGTCTACTTCCGTCCCGGCAAGATCATCCAGGCCTCGAAGAATCTCGGCGTCGGCGTGCGCGCCTTCGAGATGACGTCGGACTACGTGCAGAACTACGTCCAGGGCGGGCGCATCCTGATCAAGCATCAGGCGGTGGCGCTGCGGCTCGGCCGACATGGCGACCCGGATCGAGGCGGTGCGCGCGCTGACTCGCGCGGGCCGCGCAGGCGGTCGACGACAACGCGCCCGGACGCCGACACGCTCTGCAACATGGCCAAGGTGTTCGCCTCCGAGGAGATCGTGAAGGTGGCGCAGCACGCCATGGAGCTGCACGGCGGCAACGGCGTGATGCTCGACTTCGGCATCGAGAAGGTGTTCCGCGACGCCGCGATCTTCCTGCACATGGACGGCACCGTCGACATCTCGAAGTTCAAGATCGTCAAGTCGATGTTCCCGGACACCGCCGGCAAGTATGCCGGGCCGGAGTAGGCGGTCGTTCCGCCGCTACTTCTGCGTCAGCGCGGAAGCCGAGCAGCACGATCGCAAAGCCCGCGATCTGCGCCCAGGCTCGGCACTTCGCCGAGCGCCAGGAATCCGATCAGCAGCGTGAATCCCGGCACCAGCGAGGGAAACACGGCGGCGCGGCCGGCGCCCAGCAGCACGACCGAGCGGGTGAACAGATAGATCGCGCCCGGCCCCGCCAAGATGCCCTGCACCACCGCCTGCAGCAGATTTTCCTGCCAGCCGGCGGCAATCATGCGATCGAAGCCGAACAGCAGCCGCGTAGATCGGGAGGAGCGCGAGCGACACCACGCTGATCACCGCGGTGCCGCGCATCGGCGGGATGCGCCAGAGCCGCAGCAGCGTCCCGAAAGTCGCGAAGAACAGGCCCGCCAGCGCGAAGGACAGATCGCCCAGCAGCCCGTGTGCGCCGATGGTGGCGATCGCTTCGCCGCCGATCACCAGCAAGCCCGGCCACGATGATGGCTGCGCCGACGATGCGGACTGCCGGGCATCTTCTCGCGCAGCGACAACGGCGGCCAGCAGCGAGCCCGCCGAGCGCCGCGCAGGACGGCTGGATCACGCCGCCATGACCGAGCGGCACCAGCAGGAAGCCCGAATAGCTGATGAGCGCGAGCCCCGGTCCGCCCAGGATCGTGAGCCAGATCGCCCGGTTCCAGCCGATGCCGTTGAGGTCGGCGAGGCCGTCACGCAGGACGAGCGGCAGAAGCACGATCCCGGCCCAGAAAGCGGTGGACCGTCAGGTCCCAGGGCGACAAGCCCGACGTCGATGCCGTGACGCGCGGCGACGAAGCCGGCCGCCCAGAACAGCGCGGCGCCCGCCCCGCAGGCGATTCCGATGAGCGTCGCTGAGGATTTGGGTTCGGCTCGCTGGACGTCGTTCAACCGCAGCCTTTGCGTCGGGCCGAAGAGCGGAATGGGTGCGCCCGACGGATAGCACAGGCCGCGGGGCTGCGCACCGTTGGCGGCGCGCAGCCGGTTTGCTGCGGGCGCGTGGACCCGCACGCTGGCGCGGTCAGACGAGATCGCGCGCCGGCAGAATTGCGGTCATGAACCGGTAGGCCGGATTGGCCCGGTAGCGGGGATCGGCGAGCACGAGCGACATGAACTTGCGGTGTCCCTGCGTCGAGCGCCCGACCAGGCAGCCGGCGCTGGAATTGGCGATGTCGTTGTGCGGCAAGTCGTAGCCCCAGTGCTGGTTGACACCGAACCCGGCGCCGCGCACCGGATAGTTGACGTCGCGCTTGAACGTCTTGCGCGGATCGCGATAGCCCTCGATTTCGCCGACCTGTACCAGCGCCTCGTGCGAATGATGCCAGCCGCGGATCCAGGCCTTGTATTGTCCGAGCTTGATGTGGAACGCGCCGCCCGGGTTCACCGGCCGCAGGGTGAATCTGCGGCCCGGTATGGTCGTGGCTTCCCACATGTCGAGCATGACCGGAACGCCGTCGTCGCGAACCTGGAACACCACGCGCAGATCGTTGAAGACGTTGTTGCGGTTGTCGTTGAGCGTTCCGTCGGAGTCGATGCCTTCGAGATATACGATGTTGACGCAGCCCGGGTGGCGAGCGATCCAGTAGTTGTTGCGCTGCATCGCCGTGACGATTTGGCCCGCAAGATCGTCGCCGGGCACGAGCGGCAGCGGTTCCGCCTCGGCGAGGGCCGCACCGAGCTGCGGCGTGAGCGCGTTGCCGGTTTCGAGGCCGGCGCGTTCGGCGAAACGGCTCAACGCCCATTTGCTGACCGGACCGAAGCCGCCGTCCGCCGGCGGGTCGAGATAGCCGCAATGGATCAGCGCGTTCTGGATCGCCTGCACGCCCGCGCGCGTGTCGAGTGTGAAGGCATCCGCCTGGCGCGGGACCGGCAAGACGACCGGCGTTGGCGATTCCGGCGGAGTGCGGCCGGTGTCGGCCGGCACGGGCGGTGGCGCGCCGGCACGATCCGGTGAGCCTTTGTTCCGGCCGAGCAGCAGGCCATAGAGCACCTGCTCGTTCTTCAAAGGCGTCGGGCGGCCCGCCTCGTAGTGAAACATCGCCCGGCCAAACGACAGCAGCGTGCCGTCATCGTCGAGGCTCACCTTCTTGCGTGCCGAGAATCCCGTCCTGGCGGTCACGAACCGGACGTAACCGGAGTAGTCCTGGCCGCCGCCGTACTGGTTGATGACGCCGCCGACCGTGTCGATGCCGCGCGCCGCATAGCGGCGCAGCAATTCCCACCACACCGCCACGCCGAATTCGGGCGCCTCGAAGATCGTGGTCTTGTTGCCGGGGGTCGTCTCGACCGTGTCTACGTAGCCCGGATAGGTCCGTTCCCACGCGGCGCCGTTGATGGCGCCCGGATTGTTGCACCGAATTGAAACCGGCACGGACCGGTCGAATGGGTTCGCCGAAAAGAAGCCGCCTTCGACCAAACTCCGATATTTGACAGCCTTCATGGTATATGATGGCGATTATCCGGGACTTGACTAGGTTGGTATTTCATGCCATGATGCCTTCCTAGATTGGAGAACGTCATGGCCCGCCGTCCGAAACCCGTTCCGCAGATGACCGTCGCCCAGTTCGAGGCGGCGTTCCCTGACGAGAATCGCGTGCAAGAGCTACCTGCAGGCCCGCCGCTGGCCGAACGGCATCACGTGCCCGCGCTGCGGCAAGGGCGAGCGGATTTTTCCGGTCAAGACGATGCCGTTTAAGTGGCAGTGCTACGCTTGCGCGCCGGTCGGCGGCTATCGTTTCAGCGTGATCGCTGGCACGATCTTCGAGAACACGAACAAGCCGCTTCGCGACTGGTTCCGCGTCGTGCATTTGATGCTCGCCGGCAAGAAGGGCATCACGCGCGCTGCAAATTCAGCGGATGATGGGCTTCGGCTCTTACGAGACGGCGCACTCGCATGTGCCACAAAATCCGCGCGGCGCTGATTGAGCCGGAAGCGAAGCTTGGCGGCATTGTCGAGGTTGATGAAACGTTGGATCGGCGGCAAGGATCGACAACAAGCACGGCGACAAGCGCGGCGAAGGCGCGGCGACGCGGCGTCCGGCAAGACGCCCGTCATCGGCGCTATCGAGCGCAAGGGCAACGTCGTCGCGCGCGTGCTCGAACGCGCGTCACCAAGCGAACGCGGCGAAGCTTTCGTCCGCGAGGTCGTTTCCGACAAGGTCAGCCTGCTCGCGACCGACGAAGCCGCGTCTATGGCGGCGCTGTACGGACTACCCGCACCAAGCCGTGCACCACGCGGCACAGCCGATACGTTGTCGGCGCGGTCCACACGCAACACGATTGAAGGCTTCTGGTCGATCTTCAAGCGCGGCATCGTCGGCAGCTTCCACAAGGTCAGCCGCAAGTACCTGCCGCTGTACGTCGCGGAGTTCCAATTCCGCTACAACAACCGCAACAACCCCGACATCTTCGGGACGGCATAGCAGGGTGCTGAGGCGCACCAAGGGCCGCAAGAGTAAGCGGAAGCGCGCTCAGTAAAGCGGAGCAAGTTCTGTGGGGAGAATTCGCGGGCATGAAATCGTTTTTGGTTTCCTACTCGCAACAATTCTTTGGATTGGCATCCTTGCATGGCAATCATCGCCGGGTTCGTATGCAGAAATATGCGAACCCGCAAAACAAGGCGCAGACACTAATGAGAAAGATTGCGCCACGTACCACGTTTTCTTGGTCTGGCTCTGGCATCTCGGAAAAGCTCTTAATGCTTACAGTTCGGCGATTCAGGCTTTTGCGGCCATAGTCGTCGGCGCCTTCACAATAACGCTCTGGTGGACCACACATAAAATGTGGCGATCTACTAGAGATTCTGCCGATGCCGCAAAAATCAGCGCCGATGTTGCCAAGCAATCCTTGATCAACGCTCAAAGAGCTTTTGTTTTTATCAATAGGATTGATCAAAAGCGGGTCGTAGATATCGCTACGATGGTCACTAACTCTTGGATTTTTCAAATCGAGTGGAAAAATTCTGGCAACACGCCTACTAAGACTTTGCTCTTCCGAATGAACATCAAGCCGTTTGATACCGTCCTTCCAGACGATTTTGATTTTGCTGATTTGCCTGGTGGCGAGAGTGTCCCCGGGTTTATCGCGCCACAAGGTACCGCAGGCAGTGTTGATTTGGGCGTGTCGATAGCCGACATCGATGCCGTCATAGCTGGCACGAAACACCTCTATATTTGGGGGTGGGCTAGGTACGATGACATCTTCGATGACACCCCGGAACATTGGGTTGAGTACGCCATTCAGGTTTTGATCGCTGGTGACCCCAGGTCCGAAAGAAATAGGGTCGATCATCGCATGTACCGGCAACACAACCGCCACTACGACATTCCAAACAATAAGTAGCGCGCCGGCCTGTCGGAGCATGGCTTTACTCCGACGCCCGGCAGTAGTCAAGTCCCGGATAATCGCCTATATGATCCTATATAGAGGAAAATATACCTATAACAGTTGGATCGTAGCCGATCAAGGGTTCTCGTCTGCGGGCGGGCGCTGTGGGAAGGGCCACCGCCGATGGGGCGATGTCGTCGTCACCGGCCGCGCGCGGCCGGCGCATCGCGAATTTCGTTCCGAGCCAATTTGCAGTTGCCGTTTGGCGTCCGGTCATGGCCAATGGGAAACAGGAAATTTCGCCATGGCTTCGCTTGACGCTGTCAGTATCGGCATTCTGCTCGGCTCGCTGCTGGTGCTCGCCGGCATCCTGTCGAGCCTCGTCGCCTTGCGATTTGGCGCGCCGTTGCTGCTGGTGTTCCTGGTCGTCGGCATGCTGGCGGGCGAGGCCGGCCCCGGCGGCATCAAGTTCGACGACGTCGGCACAACCTACGTCGTGGGGTCGATCGCGCTGGCGCTGATCCTGTTCGATGGCGGGCTGCGCACGCGCTTTGCGACCTTCCGCAGCGTGATGATCCCGTCCGCCGTGCTTGCGACCTTCGGCGTGCTGCTGACCGCGATGCTGACCGCACCGATTGCCAAGTTTCTGCTCGGCATGGACTGGGTCGAGGCGTTGCTGGTAGGGGCGGTCGTGGCCTCGACCGACGCCGCTGCGGTGTTCTTTCTGATCAACGCCGGGGGGCTGCGCTTGCGCACGCGGGTGGCCGCGACGCTCGAGGCGGAGTCCGGCAGCAACGATCCGTTCGCGGTCCTGCTGACGATTCTGCTGGTCGAATACCTGACTGTCGGTCAAGGCGGCTGGTCGCATGTTGCACGGGAATTTGCCCAGCAGGCGGTGCTCGGGAGCCTGCTCGGCATTCTGGGCGGCCGGGCGATGGTCTATGTCCTCAACCGCCTCAATCTCGCGCAGGGACTGCACGCGCCATTCGTCGCTGCTGCGGTGGTCGTGATCTTCGGCCTTGCCTCGGTGGTGCACGGTTCGGGCTTCCTCGCCGTCTATCTGGCCGGCCTCGTGGTCGGGAACCGGCCGACCCGCGCACACAATACGGTGGTGGTGTTTCTCGACGCCGTGACCTGGCTCGCGCAGATCGTGATGTTCGTGCTGCTGGGCCTGTTGGTCTGGCCGCAGCGGCTGCTCGAAACTCTGCTGCCGGCGCTGGCGATCGCCGCCACTCTGATGCTCATCGCGCGTCCCGCCGCGGTGTTCCTCTGCTTGTGGCCTTTTCGGTACCCGTGGCGGGAATCCGCGTTCATCGCCTGGGTCGGATTGCGCGGCGCGGTCGGGATTTTTCTTGCCTCGATCCCGCTCCTGGTCGGGGTGCCGAACGCCTATCGGTATTTCGACATCGCCTTCGTGGTGGTGCTGACGTCGCTCCTGATCCAGGGCTGGACGATTGCGCCGGCCGCCAAACGCCTCGGCGTATCGTTCCCGCGCGGCAGACCCTTGCCGCGCCGCGTCGAGCTTGATCTGCCGGGCCAACTGGAACAGCAGATGGTCGGTTACCCGGTGGTCGCCAAGAGCCCCTATCTGCGTCGCGGCCTTATTCCGGCGTGGGCGAAACCGACGCTGATCGTGCGCGACGAGCGCATCCTGACGGCCGCCGAAGGATCGCCTGTACGCGAGGGCGACTACCTTTATCTGCTGGCGCCGCCCGAGAAGGCGGAGGCGCTCGACCGCTTCTTCGTCGACATGCCGCCGCCGCCCGCCCCCGACCCGCGGCTGCTCGGCGATTTCTTCGTATCGGGCGACGTGACCCTCAACGCGCTTGCCGAGATCTACGGCCTTTCGGTTGCGGACAAGCACGCCGGCGTTTCGCTTGCCGATTTCTTCGCCGACGAACTCAAGCGCACGCCCCGGCCAGGCGACATCGTGCCACTCGGCCCGATCGCGCTGCTGGCGCAGCGGATCGCGAACGGGCGGGTCGTAACGGTCGGTCTGCGGCTGGCCGAGGAGGACGAGCCGCCGCCACGGACAATCATGGGCCGCGTGAAGCAGGCGGCGCGGCAAATCGCGGCGCGGCTAAAATGACAAACAGTTGCGTCAGATCGGCCGGCGCAGAATCGGAATGATGCCGACGCTGGTCTCGGTCATCGCAGCCTCGACCCCAAACACCGTCGCGATTTTGTCCGGTGTGAGAACGTCGCGCGCTGGGCCGTCCGCAACGAGCCGGCCGCGATCCATCATCAGCACGCGGTCGGCAAAGCGCGCCGCCAGCGCGAGATCGTGCAGGATCGCCAGCACCGCTCTCCCGCCGTGCGCGACTTGCGCCAGCAGTTCCATGACGACGAGTTGATGGCGCGGATCGAGCGACATGGTCGGCTCGTCGGCGAGCAGGATCGATGCCTGCGTCGCCAGCGCCCGCGCCAGCGCCACGCGGGCGCGTTCGCCCCCTGACAAGGAAGTGACGCTGCGCGCCGCCAGCGGTTCGAGGCCGGTGGCGGCAAGCGCGGTGCGGACGGCAGCGCGATCGCCCTCGGTCGGCGGCGCGAAGGCGTCGGCATGGGGGTGACGCCCGAGCGCCACCACCGAGGCGACATCCATCGGCCAGTGCGCAATGTGCCCTTGCGGCAGATAGGCGATGCGCCGCGCACGCTCGCGCAGCGAGAAGGCTTGGAGTGGACGTCCGCCGATCTCGATCCGGCCGTCGGCCGGCACGACGCCGGCCAGTGCGCGGATCAGCGTGGTCTTGCCCGCACCGTTCGGTCCGAGCAGCGCGGTGAGTTCGCCGGTCCGAAGCTCGAGCGATGCGTTTTCGACGACGACCGTGCGGGCCAGCCGGATTGTCAGCCCGGTCGCCGACATGGCGGCCGGAGCAGCAGGGCTCGCCGTCACGATGGCGCTCCGTCCACCAGCCGCCGTTCGGAAAAAATCATCAGCAGGAAGAACGGCACGCCGATCAACGCCGTGACTACGCCGACTTTGAGTTCGACCGAAGTCGCGTTCGGATTGGCCGGAATGAGGCGCACCGCTATGTCGGCCGCGGTCAGCAGCGCGGCGCCCGTCAGCATCGCCGGCAAGCACAGGCGGGCCGGATCGGAACCGACCGCGCGCCGCACCAGATGCGGCGCCACCAGCCCGATGAATCCGATTGCACCCGCGACCGCCACCGCCGCGCCGACGCCGAGCGCCACGCCGGTCACCACCATCAGCCGGGTGCGGCCGATGTCGACGCCGAGCGAGGCGGCAGCATCCTCGCCGAGCGTCAGCGCGCGGTAGGCCGGCACGTTGAGAAACAGCAGCACCCAACAGGCAGCGAAGAACGGCAGCGCGATCCAAACGTGCTCCATGCTGCGGTCTTCAAGCGAGCCGAGCAGCCAGAAGGCGATTTCCAGCGCAGCGTAAGGGGAGGGCGCGAGGTTGAGGATGAGCGCGGTGGCGGCGCCCGCGAAGCTCGCGAAGGCGAGACCCGCCAGCAGCGTCACCGTGAGGCTCGCGCGCCTGCCGGCAACCGCGACCAGGCCGCCGATCGATACGAGCGCGCCGAGAATGCCGGCGAACGGCACCGCGAACGACGTCGCCCCCGAGAGGCCATACGCGATCACGAACGAAGCGCCCGCGGCGGCGGCCTGTGGCGCGCCGAACAGCGCCGGCTCGGCCAGCGGATTGCGCAAGAGTCCCTGCAGCGCGGCGCCTGAGAGGCCGAGGGTTGCGCCGATCAGCAGCGCCAGCAGGGTGCGCGGCAACCTGATGCTGCGCACGATGATGCCGGCCGTGCCTTCGCCGTCGATCAGTCCGGCGAGCGCCTCGCGCGGCGAGAGTCCGGACGGGCCGATCATCAGCGACAAGACGGCGAGCACGACCAGCAAAGCTGACAGCGCCAGGATCAGGCCTGAGGTATTTGTGCTTGCGCGCCACATCCAATACGGCTTCCTTTGGTGGCTCTTCCTACAGGCTTCGGGCCTGCTGTGGAACGGGCTTGGGCGGCACCAATGGCGCGATATCCGAAGTCGGAAGTCTGACGTGAGGCGGCTTGCGGTCTGTTGCTTTCTGTTGGCGAACGCTGCGGTGTTTGCGTGGTGCGTATGGGCGGCTGCGGCCGAACCGCCTAAGCGCATCGTGTCGTTCAACGTCTGCGCAGACCAGCTCGTGGTCGCGCTCGCCGACCCGTCGCAGATCGCCGGGCTGTCGCCCTATGCGGCCGACCCCATGGTGTCCACGGTCGCCGAAAAGGCGCGGCATTTCCTCCGGCTCGGCTGGCAGGCGGAATTGACCATCCCGCTCAATCCCGATCTGGTGCTGGTCGGATCCTGGGATCGTTCGCTGACGCAACGGCTGTTGCGGGGGCTCGGCTTCCGCGTGGTCGAGGTCGACGTCATCGCGGATCTTGCCGCCGCGCGCGCGCAAGTCCGCGAGGTCGCCGCACTGCTGGGGCATCCGCAGCGCGGCGAGGCACTGATCGCCGAGATCGATGCGGCGCGGCGCCGGCTTGAGGAGGCCAGACGCGGCGCGGCATCGACGGCGCTTCTTGTCGGCAACGGCGGCTACACGGTCGGGCCCGCGAGCCTCGCAGCCGCACTGATGAACGAAGCCGGATTCAAGGCCCCGCCCGGCGCTCCGGCGGGCTATGGCGGCTTCGTGCCGCTCGAAAAACTGATCGAACTGCGTCCGGATGTGCTGATCCTGTCGAACATGCTCGAAGTGCCGGACGGGCAGGGCGCGCTCTATCTCACGCATCCGGCGCTGCAGGAGCTTTATCCGCCGTCGCGGCGGATATTGCTTCCGAGCCGCTATACGCTGTGCGGTGGCCCGAGCCTGATTGCGGCGTTCGACTACTTGACCGAGGTGGTGACGCAGCGCGGCGGTAAGCCGTAGCGGGCTAAAGCGTCAGCGGTGCTGCGCCGACCATTCGGCGATGATGGCGGCGAGCGCATCGAGGCCGTCGGTCAGCGCGGCCGGGCCCGGCTGCAGGATGAGCGGCGACTTGATCTCGCGCAGGAAGCCGTCGCGCACTGCCGGTATCCGGTCGAAGCCCGGGCGGGCCACGACCTTGCCGGGCACGAACTTCTTGCCGCACCACGACCCGACGATGATGTCAGGCTGCGCGGCGATCACATCCTCGCGCGAGACGATGCGATCCTTGGCATTCTTGCGGACCGAAAGCTCCGGAAAGGCCTCAATCCCGCCCGCGATCTCGATCAACTCGGCGACCCAGCGGATGCCGGAGATCATCGGCTCGTCCCATTCTTCGAAATAGACCCGCGGACGCCGCGGGGTTTGTGCCGCGCGGGCGGTCATTTCCGACAGCCGCAGCTCCAGCGAGTGCGCCAGCGCCTCCGCCTTGGCGGCAGCGTCGACCAGCGCGCCGAGCGTGCGCACCATCGCCAGGATGCCGGCGACGTCGCGTTGGTTGAAGGCGTGAACCGCCACGTTACGGCGGATCAACTCCGCCGCGATGTCGGCCTGCAAGTCGGAGAAGGTGAGGACGAGGTCGGGTTCGAGCGCCAGCACCTTGTCAAAATCGGCGGAGATGAATGCCGAGACGCGCGGCTTCTCCTTGCGCACCCGTGCCGGGCGCACCGCGTAGCCCGAGACGCCGACGATGCGATGTTCCTCGCCGAGCAGATAGAGCGTCTCGACGGTTTCCTCAGTCAGGCAGACGATTTGCGACGGCGGAAACATCGGCCGAGCTTACCGGCGGACGCTAACGCCGCGAGGCCTCTCACGCAAGCGCCGGCGGCCTTACGCTTCACGCTTACTTCCGCGACCGCGACGTCGATCAGCGGCGGCTCGCCAGCCCCAGCAGGATGCCGACGCCGACCGCCACGCCGAGCGCGATCAGCGGGCGGTGCGCAACCTCTCGCGACACACGGTGCACGGCGTAATTTCCGAACTTGGCGGCTTCGTTGCCCAATCGCGCGGCCTCGTCGCCGACTGAAACGCCCCGAAACCGCTCGGCGACCGTGCTCAGCACCGATGCGACCAGATCACCGACCTGATCGGTGGACGGCACCGCCTTTGCGATCCGGCGTCCGTCGCGCCGGACCGATTGTTCGACCGAATTGAGCCGGCGTTCGATCTCGTCCCAGTTCGTGCGGGAACGTGCGGACATACCAAGCATGTTGCTCTCCTGGGAAAGGGACGTGGAAATCCTGTCTGGAAACCGGCAGGTGGCCGAAAAGTTCCATGCCGGCGCGCGGCGTCCCGGCTAAAGCGACAGCCCGTCATCCACGGTTTCGAGCAATTCGGGCCCGCCGACCGCCGCCACGCGGCCGGCTTCGAATTGCACCACGGTGCTGGCGATGCGCCGCAACTCGCCCGGGTGGTGGCTGACATAGACCATCGGCACGCGGGCTTCGTCGCGCAGCTTTTCAAGATAGGGCAGGATTTCGCGTTTTCGCGCCGCATCGAGCGATGCGAGCGGCTCGTCGAGCAGCAGAAGGCGCGGACGCGTCAGCAGGGCGCGTCCGACCGCAACGCGCTGGCGCTCGCCGCCCGACAGCTTGCCGGGCCGGCGGTCGAGCAGGTGGCCGATGTTCAGCAGGCCGACGATCCGGTCTGCCTCTGCGGGGTCCGGCTTCAGTCCCGACATGCGCCGGCCGTAGTCGAGGTTGGCGGCGACGGTGAGATGGGGGAATAGCCGTCCTTCCTGGAAGACGTACCCAATCCGCCGCCGGTGGACCGGCACATTGATGCCGGCACTGGCGTCGAACAGCACGGTGTCGTCGAGCGCGATCCGGCCGCGATCGGGCGTGACCAAGCCGGCGATCATGTTCACGACCGTGGTCTTGCCGGAGCCCGACGGGCCGAACACCGCGGTGACGAGGCTCGTGCTCTCGAAGCGCACGTCGAGCGAAAAGTCACCGAGCCGCTTCTCGACAGCGACCGAGATCATTCTCACTCCCCGTGGAAGCGGGTGCCGGCGCGCCGCGCGAGCCATTCGGCAGCCACCAGAGCGAGCAGCGAAATCACGATGGCGACCAGCACCAAACGTCCGGCCGCCGCGTCTCCACCCGGCACCTGAGTAAGTGTGTAGATCGCCGCCGAGATGGTCTGGGTCTCGCCCGGGATATTGGAAACGAACGTGATGGTCGCGCCGAACTCGCCCAGCGCCTTGGCGAAGCAGAGCACGAAGCCCGCGATCAATCCCGGCACGGCCAGCGGCAGCGTGACAGTGGCGAACACCCGGAAGCGGTTGGCGCCGAGCGTCGCGGCGGCGTCTTCGAGCTTGCGGTCGATCGCCTCGATCGCCAGCCGGATCGGACGGACCAGCAGCGGAAAGCCCATGATGCCGCAGGCCAGCGCCGCGCCGGTCCAGCGGAACGCGAACACGATACCGAAATTTTCGGCGAGGAACGCACCGATCGGTCCGCGCCGGCCGAACGAGATCAGCAGAAGATAGCCAGTCACCACTGGCGGCAGCACCAGCGGCAAGTGAACGAGCCCGTCGAGCAGCGCCTTGCCCCAGAAATCCTTCCGCGCCAGCAGCCAGGCGACCGCGATGCCGAACGGCAGCGCCACGACGGTGGCGACGATCGCGATCCGCAGCGACAGGCGGATGGCGGTCCATTCGTCCGGGGTGAGATCAAGCACGGTTGCTTGCGCTTTTCATCGCGCTGGAAGGCGTGCGGCCATGACGGTCGCAGAACGCTGTAGTTGTCCGCGCGCCAGCGGCGGTGCGCTCCCTCCCCCGCCTGCGGGGGAGGGGTGGGGGAGGGGGCGAGCTTGCTCGAATCCCGCTGTGTGCCCCCTCCCCGTCCCTCCCCCGCAAGCGGGGGAGGGACGATGCGGCACGGCTGCTTACGCCGGACACGAGTCCTGATGATTGAAACATGCTTAGGACGTCGGCCGGATGAGGAACGAAAATCCGAAGCTCTCGAAGATCGACTTCGACAGTTGTGAGCGCAGGAAGGCGAGGTACTGCGCGGCGTCCGGCTTCGCCGTCACGGTCAGCGCGACCGGATAGACAATGGCCGCGTGAGAGTCCTCGGGAAATGTGCCGACCACCTTGACGTTCGGCTCGGCCTTGGCGTCGGTGGAATAGACGATACCCAGCGGGGCTTCGCCGCGCGCCACCAGGGCGAGCGCGGCGCGCACGTTTTCGGCCATCGCCAATTTCGGCTCGACCGCGGTCCAGACGCCGAGCTTTTCAAGCGCGGCCTTGGCGTACTTGCCGACCGGCACCGAGCGCACGTCGCCGGTCGCGATGCGTCCGTCGCCCGCGAGCTTCGCGAGATCGAAGCCCGGGCCGATGTTGAGCTCGCCGATCTTGGAATCTTTCGGAGCGATCAGCACCAGCCGGTTGCCGAGGAGGTTGATGCGGGTGTCGTCCTTGATCAGCTTCTTCTGCGATCCGTAATCCATCCAGTCGAGGTCGGCAGACGCGAAGACGTCTGCCGGCGCGCCATTCTCGATCTGCTTCATCAGCGCGGAGCTCGCCGCGTAGCTCACCACCGTCTTGATGCCGGTCTGCTTGGTGAAGGCTGCATTGATGTCGTCGAGCGCGTTCTTCATCGAGGCGGCGGCGAAAATCGTAGCGGTCTTGCCGTCCTGCGCGATTGCGGCAAACGGCAGAGAGATGACACCGGCCATCACCGCGGCCAGGGCGGTGACGGCAATACGGCGGTTCAACATGATGGCGCTCCTTGCAAACGATCGCGCGCACACACATGCATGCCGCGATACGGCTTGACCGATTGTCGAGAAGCGGCCAATCCGGAAGCGCCGTTCCGGAAAGCGATGGCGCGCTTACGACGCGCCGCGGGCCGTTGCGGGCATATTAAGCATGGCGGTACGAACAGTCAAAGCCGCCCGCTGCAGGGCGGCCGCAGACGTTGCCAATGGCGCGACACCGCCCCAGACTGACGCGGAACCAACGGTTTCGGGGTTGCGGGATCATGGCCACGGCTTCGCCCATCGCGGGCGACTACGACTACATCATCGTCGGTGCCGGCTCGGCCGGCTGTCTGCTGGCGAACCGGCTATCGGCAGACCCGGACAAGCGGGTCCTGTTGCTCGAAGCCGGCGGCAACGACAACTGGATCTGGTTCCACATTCCGGTCGGCTATCTGTTTGCCATCGGCAATCCGCGCTCCGATTGGCTGTTCAAAACCGAGCCGGAGGAAGGGCTCAACGGCCGCAGCCTGAACTACCCGCGCGGCAAGGCGATCGGCGGCTCGTCCTCGATCAACGCGATGATCTACATGCGCGGCCAGGCGGCCGACTACGATCACTGGCGCCAGCTCGGGCTCACCGGCTGGGGCTACGACGACGTGCTGCCGTATTTCCGCAAGCACGAGAATCATTTTCTCGGCGAGAGCGCGGCACACGCGGTCGGCGGCGAATTGCGCATCGAGCCGCCGCGCGTGCACTGGGACATCCTCGACGCGTTCTGTCTCGCCGCCGAGCAGGCCGGCATCAAGCGCATTCCCGATTTCAATACCGGCGACAACGAAGGCTCGTGTGCGTTTCACGTCAACCAGAAGCGGGGCCGGCGCTGGTCAGCGGCCACCGCGTTCCTGAAGCCGGGGCTCAAGCGCCCGAACCTGCGGCTGGAGACCGGCTGCCTTGTCGAGGCCGTCGAGTTCGCCGGCAAGCGTGCGGCCGGCGTGCGCTGGCGGCAGAACGGCGAGGTGAAAACGGCCAGGTGCCGCAGCGAGGTCATTCTGGCGGCCGGATCGATCGGCTCGGCGCAACTGTTGCTGCTCTCCGGCGTCGGCCCGGCCGAGGACCTGCAGCCGCTCGGCATTTCGTCCGTGCTCGACAAGCCCGGTGTCGGCCGCAACCTGCAGGACCACCTGCAGGTGCGGCTGATCTACAAGGTGACTGGCGCCAAGACACTGAACGAGACCTATCACTCACGCTTCGGCCGCGCCGGCATGATGATCGAATACGCGTTGCGGCGCACCGGCCCGCTCACGATGGCGCCGTCGCAACTCGGCATTTTCACGCGCTCCGATCCCTCGCGCGAGCGGGCCAATATCCAGTTCCACGTCCAGCCGCTATCCCTCGATAAATTCGGCGATCCGCTCCACACATTCCCGGCGTTTACCGCCAGCGTGTGCAATCTGCAGCCGACCAGCCGTGGCTTCGTGCGACTGCGTACTGCCGATGCGGCCGAGAAGCCGTCGATCAAGCCGAACTATCTCAACACCGACGAGGATCGCCGGGTGGCGGCGGACTCAATCCGGGTGGCGCGGCGGATTGCGGCGCAGCCGGCGCTTGCCAAGTTCCATCCGGCCGAGTATCTGCCCGGGCCTTCGGTCGGCAACGATGATGCTTCGCTGGTCAAGGCGGCGGGCGATATCGGGACCACGATCTTCCATCCCGTCGGGACCGCCAAGATGGGGCGGACGACGGACCCGGCAGCGGTGGTCGACGAGCGGCTGCGGGTCATCGGGCTCGAGGGCTTGCGGGTGATCGATGCTTCGGTGATGCCGACCGTCACGTCCGGCAACACCAACGCGCCGACCATGATGATTGCCGAGAAGGGCGCCGCCATGATCCGAGAAGATGCGCGCAGCCGGTAACTGAGCAACGGACTGAGCAATTGCCGGGAAAGAGTCGATGAGGATTGTCGAAGTCGTGGCGCGCGCGAAGGCGATCATGTTGACGCCGGAGCGCGAGTGGCAGGTGATCGCGAAGGAGCAGGGCGCACTTATCAGCGACCTGTTCGGCTCCTACGTGGCGATTCTCGCCGCTATCCCGGCGCTTTCACGTTTCATCGGCAATTCGCTGATCGGTGGCTATGACCCGATCCTGAGCGGCCTGTTGCGCACCGTCATCGCCTACGCGGCGACCTTCACGGTGGTTTACGTCGTCGCCGGCGTGATCGACCTGCTGGCGCGCCAGTTCGAGACGCAGAAGAATTTTCCGGGTGCGCTGAAGCTCTCGATCTATTCGCACACGCCGGTCTGGCTCGCGGGAATTTTCCTGCTGGTGCCGGGACTGAATTTCCTGATGCTGCTCGGTCTCTACGGCAGCTACCTGCTGTGGCTCGGGTTGCCGGTGCTGATGGGCGTGCCACAGGAAAAGGCGCCGCTCTATGCGCTGTGCGTCACGGTCTGTGCGCTCGCATCTACGGTGATCTACTGGGTCATTTGATCCGCATCGGCGCGACGCCCGCGCCTTTCATCTCGGCGCGGCAACCGTAAGCTGTGGTCGGGCAATGCATTTCCGCCGCCGGCACCGTCGAACATGTCGCGATCGTTCCACGTTGTCCTCTGCCGGTCACATCTGCGAAAATGACCGGGTCGAGGAGGGCTCATGGGCGACTTCGTCACCGACGAATTCTTGTTGCTGCTCGCCATTGGGTTCTTTGCGCAATGTATCGACGGCGTGCTGGGCATGGCGTTCGGGGTGATCTCGACGTCGGCGATGCTGGCGATCGGATTGCCTCCGGCACACGCCAGCGCGCTGGTGCACACGGCCGAAGTGTTCACCACCGGCGCGTCCGCCGTTTCGCATATTCATCATCGCAACGTCGACTGGCGGCTGGTCATTCGACTTGGCATCGCAGGCGCACTCGGCGCGGTGCTCGGCGCCTGGATGCTGTCGAATGTCGACAGCAGCTTCATGCGGCCCTACGTCGCGACCTATCTGCTGATCATCGGCACCTTTATTCTGATCAGGGCATGGCGCATCGCGCCGACTCGCGACGCGCCGGCCAAGTGGACCGCGCCGGTCGGCTTCGTGGCGGGATTTCTTGACGCCAGCGGCGGCGGCGGCTGGGGCCCGGTCACGACCTCGACCCTGGTCGGCTCGGGGCACGCGCCGCGCGTCGCGATCGGGTCGGTGAACACCACGGAGTTCTTTGTCACGGTGGCGGCGTCGGCCACGTTCTTCATCGAACTCGGGATTTCGCCGCTCAAGAACCTGATCCCGCTGGTCATCGGCGGATTGATCGCGGCGCCGTTCTCGGGTTGGGCGGTCAAGAAGGTGCCGGCGCGACCGCTGATGGTCGGCGTCGGCGTGCTGGTCGTGGTGCTCGCCTGCTGGCAGCTCGCACGCACGTTCAAGCTGCTCTAGCTAGGCCGGTTCAGGGTGCGAGCAGCACCTGGCGGCAGGCTGCCGGCAGATCGGCCATCTTGAGCGGCGGTCGCGGCTGTGGCGGAATCGGCGACGGCTTCGGGCGCAGGATCTCGTCGCTGAACCAGTGGTCGAGGTCCGCGCCGCACTGCTCGCCCGCCGGCACCGGGTCCTGCGGCTTGCAGTCCGAGTTGCCGGCCGGACACTTGATGCGGACATGGAAATGATAGTCGTGGCCGTAATAGGCGCGCACCTTGTGCAGCCATGCGCGGTCGCTGCCGGCTTCGCGGCAGAGCGCCTTCTTGATCGCGGCGTTGACGAAAATGCGCTCGACGATCGGCTCCTGCGCGGCGGCCTTGATGATGGCGCCATGGGCCTTGGTCCATACCGCCGGATCGACGTCCTTGCGGTCTGCGGCGACCACCATGGTGGCCGACATGTCCTCGCGCTCGCGGCGGCTGAGTTCGCGATCCGGCATCGGGGTGAGCCAGATGTCGGCATCGAGCCCGACCTGATGGCTGGCATGGCCGGTCAGCATCGGGCCGCCGCGCGGCTGCGACATGTCGCCGACGAGAAGCCCCGGCCAGCCGAGTTTCGTGCCTTTGGCGGACAACCGCTCCATCAAGTCGACGAGATGCGGATGGCCCCAGTTCCGATTCCGTGACAGCCGCATCACCTGCCAAGTCTTGCCGTTGATCGGCAGCGCCTTGGCGCCCGCGAGACAGCCCTTGGAATAGAACCCGATGACGCGCGCCTCGAGCGGCGCCGGCGTCGGACGGCGGCCGAACAGGTCCTTCGCCGGCGTGGCGGGATCGTCCGGATTTGCGAGCGGCGGCAGCGGCTTCGGACTGACGCTGCCGCGGTCCTGGGCGTGGGCCGCGTGGCCTAGCACCAGCACGGCCGCCACGATGAGGTTCATCCGCAGCCGCAGAGGTCTGATCTTCGTCATGCTGTGTCCCCAGCCACGCATCGAAGAGGCATTGGGTTAAGGCCGCCTTAAACGGCCCTGCGTCAGTATTCCGCCAACTTGCATTTCAAAGGAATGCGGACACCATGTGGCAGCGGATCAAGGCGGGCAGTTGGCTGACGCCGGAACGTATGCGGGGTTACTCGGTCATCCTGGTGGTCGTGGCCGTACTTGCCTCGGTGATCTGGATCGCGCTCGCGGACGGGCTGGTCGACCGCAACGACAAGCCGATCGGGACCGATTTCTCCAACGTCTGGGCCGCCGGTAAGCTGGTACTCGATGGCCGGCCGGATGCGCCCTACGATCCCGTGCTGCAGCATGCGGCCGAGCGGGAGGCATTCGGCGGCCGGCCGGTGCCGTTCTTCGGCTGGCACTATCCCCCGCTGTTCCTGACCGTGGCCGCCGCCCTCGCCTTGTTGCCCTACGGCTGGGCGCTGCTGGTTTGGACCGTGTTCGGCCTGTCGGCCTATCTGGTGACGTTACGGGCCATCCTGCCGCGGCCCGAAACCGTGCTGGTGGCGCTGGCCTTTCCGGCCACCTTCGTCAATCTCGGCCACGGGCAGAACGGCTTTCTAACCGCGTCCCTGCTGGGCGGGGCACTGCTGCTGCTCGACCGGCGCCCGCTCGTTGCCGGGGTACTGATCGGGCTCCTCGCCTACAAGCCGCAGTTCGGCGTCATGATACCGCTGGTGCTGCTCGCGACCGGACGCTGGCAGGTCATTGCCGCGGCGGCCGCGACCGTGCTGTCCGCCGGCGCCATCACGTTCGCCCTGTTCGGTGCGAAAGTCTGGACCGCGTTCGCCCATTCGACCGAGTTCACCCGCGTGGTGGTGCTGGAAGCCGGCGACACCGGCTGGGAGAAGATCCAGAGCATCTTCTCGGCCGTGCGGATGTGGGGCGGCGGCGTCGAACTCGCTTATCCGGCGCAGGCTGGGCTCGCGCTCGTGTTGGGGGTGAGCCTGATCTGGCTCTGGCGCAGCCGCGCGGCCGACGACCTCAAGGCGGCGGCGCTCGCCTGCGCCTGCCTGCTCGCGACGCCCTACGTGCTCGACTACGACCTCGTCGTGCTCGCGGTCGCCATCGCGTTCTTTGTGCGGCATGCGTTGAACCAGAACCAGGGGTTCCGCGACTACGAGATTAGTGTGCTGGCCTTCGTCTGGATCGCGCCGTTGATCGCTCGCAGCGTCGCGGGGACGATCGGCCTGCCGCTTGGATTTCTGGCAATGGCCGCGCTCTACGCGCTGACAGTCCGGCGCGCGGTGCTCGACGGCGCCGGGCACAGGCCCTCGTCCGAGGTGCTGGCCCGCGCCTGAACCGGGGCGGACGGCGGGGAGGCGCGAAGGCCATATGGCGGTTCGGCGTCGTGATGCTCGTTACGGACATTTCTCGGTATTTTCCACGCGTTGCGACAACGGCGCATTAGCGCCGCGACGCTACGATCTTTGTCATTGAGCAATCGGGATGGAGCACAGCTCATGCGCTTCTGGAAATCCGCCGTCCTCCTGACGGCGCTCGGCGTGGCGGCCGTTGGCATGGTGAGTTCGGCTGCGGCCGACGTCGTCGTCACGGTCAACAAGGCGACTCAGCAAATGTCGGTCAGCGTCGGCGGCGAAGCACTCTACACCTGGACGGTCTCGACCGGCGTCTACGGCACGCCAAGCGGAACCTTCCGGCCGCAGGCGCTGTCGCGCCACCACCGGTCGAGCCTCTTCAACAACGCGCCGATGCCGTATGCGATCTTCTACGACGGCCACTACGCCATCCACGGCACCACTCAGATCAGCCGGCTTGGCAGGCCGGCGTCGAAGGGCTGCGTCCGGCTGCACCCGTCCAATGCGGCAATCCTGTTCGCGCTGGTGCAGAAGGAAGGCATGGGCAACACCCAGATTCAAATCCAGTAGGACAATTCCGATCTGATTGTTCGTCATTGCGAGCGGAGCGAAGCAATCCAGCGATTAGCTGGATTGCTTCGTCACCCCTAATGGGCTCCTCGCAATGACATCAGCGCGCGGCGCGCCGCTTGCGCGTCGCCGCGGCCTTGCGGGCGGAGCGCGAACGCGCCGCCGCCGGGCGCTGTGCCGCCGCCCTGCCGCCCAGCCGGCCGCCTTTCCGCGACGAGGCATGGCTGACCTTCTTGCCGCGGCCCGAGCCGCTCTTCTTGCCGCCGCCGGTTTCCTTGTTGACGGTGGCCCAGGCGCGCCGCTCGGCTTCCTTCTTGCGGACGCCGCGCTTCTCGTAGCCCTCCTCGATGTGCTCGGCCTGGCGCTTCTGCTTGCCGGTGTAACTGGACTTGTCGCCGCGTGGCATGACGCGTCCCTCCTGATTGATCGCCGCAGACTCGGACATGCGACGACTCGACGATGCGGACCTTGGCGGAACGCCGGCGCGCCACGCAGGTTCCACGTGCGTACGACTCCGGGAACCAGTCGCGCCGCCATGGGTTTATTCCCGAGACAAACAATCAGGGAGTTCCAGATGACAATCGGCACCCAAGGCAAGGCGGTCGAGTCCCGCGAAACTTCGAGCCTGATCGGCAGCGACAAGGTCGAGGGCACCGCGGTCTGTCGTTCCAACGGCGACAAGGTCGGCTCGATCGAGCGCATCATGATCGACAAGCGGTCCGGCAAGGTCGCGTATGCGGTCATGAGCTTCGGCGGCTTCCTCGGCATCGGCGAGGACTACTACCCGCTGCCGTGGTCGCTCCTGACGTACAATCCGCGGTTGGAAGGCTACGAGGTCAACATTTCCGAGCAGCAGCTCAAGGGCGCGCCGCATTATGGCAAGCACGAAAGCTGGGACTGGTCGGACCGGGCGCGCGAGCGCAAGGTGTATGACTACTACGGCGTTTCGCCCTACTGGGGCATCTAGTTCATCCTAAAGCGTTGGAGGCCACAGCGGCTCCCGGTTCGACCGGGGGCCGTTTTTCTTTGGTCGCGGCGCGGGCCGCTGGCCAGCGCCTCTGGCCGCGACGAATTCCGCTTTGTGGTCACCGCCATGACGATGGTATCGTTCGTCTCCGCCGGAAAATCGGGGACGTGCCAAAAGAACGTGCCAAAGGAACGTGTCATGTGTGACCAGACGTGCTGCGCGGCGAGCCATGTGAGGAGACTTCCGAGCCGGCGCGCCTTCATCGGCGGCTTGGCGTGTGCCGTCGTGCTGCCCGCGGCGGCACAAGCGCAGTTCGCGCCCAACGCGGCCGACGACGTCAAGTTCATGAGCCTCGCGATCGATGAAGCGCGGCAGGCCGATTATCCCTTCGGCGCCGTGATCGTGCGCGACGGCGCGGTCATCGCGCGGGGGCGTAACCTCGGCCGCACCGACCGCGACCCGACCGCGCACGGCGAGATGGTAGCGATCCGCCGCTGTCTGGCCGAGCGCGGTCCCGACGTGTTGCGCGGCACAACGCTCTACACCTCGGGCGAACCCTGCGCGATGTGCATGGGTGCGATCCTCTGGTGCCACATTGGACGGCTGGTGTTCGCGGCCAGCACCGCGCAACTCGCCACCAGGATCGATCAGATCATGCTGACCGCCGCCGACGTCGCCGCCAAGGCGCCGTTCGCGCCGATCTCGATCACCGGCGGGGTGCTGGCGGACGAGGCGATGGCGCTGTTCCCGAAGAAGTAGGCAGGGATCGTTGCCGGGACGCCATCGCGGAATGGAGGTTTGATGCGCGAATACCTGTCCGAGAATCTCAGCCAGATCGGCGACGGTCTCCTGTTCGGGCTCGGCATTCTCGCGGTCTATCTCGGCGCGGTGTTCACCGGCGCGCTGATCCGTTCGCTTGGCGGCGCCGGCAGCGTGGGCCTCACGATGATGGGCCGCTACGTGCAGGGCTGGGTCTATTACCTGCGCGGCGACGACCGCAACACCGTCAACGTGACGATCAACATGATCGTCGACGGCTGTCTCAAGTTCGACACGCTGGTTGCGGACCGCCGCGTCTGGTACGTCTGGCCCAATTCCTACCGCGTGCAGATGATCCGCCGCGCCGCGCGGCGCACCACGGTGGAAAATCCGGTCCTGCAGTTTCCCGAAACGCGTCGCCGTGCCGCGTTCGCTGCTCGGGCGGTCGCGGCTGCGCTTCGACGAGCTGGCTGCACTCGATGGTCGCCACCGTCGAGCGTGATGGAGAACGGCCGCGAGCAGCGCGTGCTGCTCCTGCCGGAGGACGACTACAAGGCGACGTACGGTCCCCTGATCAGCCTGATCAGCGAGAAGTGCTCCAACGACAATGCGATCGATCTCGCGCTCGGCCGGCCGATGGAGGAATACCGGTTCGTCATCGCGCTCACCTTCGAGAAGCTGCACAACCGCCGCGCCCGCCACCTGCGCGCGATGGTGATCTGGGAGGAGACGCTGCGTAACCTGCCGCCGAAATGTCCTCGGGTCGAGTTCAAGGAGCACGAGACCCGCTTCCAGACCTTGCAGGCGATCGCCCGCCAGTACGCGCATCATCCCGAGCGCTTCGCGATCATCAACATCTGGCGGCCGCGGGTGGTGCGTCCGGCGGTCCCGGGATCGCTGAAGGAGACGGAGCGACTGACCCTCGGCGCGGCGGTAGACTGAGGATACTCGAACTCCGCTCGTCCCCGCGGAGGCGGGGACCCAGGGCAACGCATTCGGAATTCTTGGCACTGGTTCCCCGCTTCCGCGGGGACGAACGGAGAGAGTTTTCCACTCCGCTGAAGCGAAGCCTGCGATGACTAATCGATCACGATCTCGCCCGTCATGCCGTGGTCGGCGTGGCTCTTGCCGTCCTTGCCGACGATGCCGCAGCGCAGGTCGGTGACGCGCCCGGTCGCCACCGGCACGAACCACCATTCGGCGGTCTGGCCGGGATAGACCTCGATCTCGCGGATCGCGCCCTTGAACTCGGCGAGCGCTGCGGGCTTGCCGTCACGGATGCCCATCACCTGGACCTTGCGGGTGTAGATGAGCTGGGAGAAGGCGTGTGACGTGAAGTAGTGCGGGTCGCTGCTCGGGTTGGTCAGCACCAGCTTGTAGAGCTTGCCGGTCTCGAACCGGAGCTTGTTGGGGACAAACGAATGATGCCCCGGCGCGCCCAGTTCGACTTTCACCTCGATCGGCTCCTGACGCGACAAGTCGCCGGCCGCCTGGGCGGCTGTGCCGGCCGGCGCCGCGAGCAGGGCTGAAATCACCAGAGTCCGAAGCCAACCGCCGATACGCATCATGGTCCTCCCAATTGCTGGCGGGACCATATTGCAATTGCGAATTATTTGCAAATGGGATTGTGCCCTCGCCCCCCGGGAAGCAACAACCGAACGTCATGATGCCGAGAATTCAGGCCTGCGAACCGTAGGCGGTGCGCTTACACATCCACCTTGAGCGCCGCAATAAAGGCCTCCTGCGGGATGTCGACCTTGCCGTACTGGCGCATCTTCTTCTTGCCTTCCTTCTGCTTCTCCAGAAGCTTGCGCTTGCGCGTGACGTCGCCGCCGTAGCACTTCGCAGTCACGTCCTTGCGGAACGCCCGCACGGTCTCGCGCGCGATGATCTTGCCGCCGATTGCCGCCTGGATCGGCACCTGAAACATGTGCGGCGGGATCAGCTCTTTCAGCTTCTCGGCCATGGCGCGGCCGCGGCTTTCGGCGCGGGTGCGGTGCACCAGCATGGCGAGGGCGTCGACCGGCTCGTTGTTGACCAGAATTTGCATCTTCACGAGGTCGGCCGGGCGGAAGTCGGTGAGGTGGTAGTCGAACGAGGCGTAGCCCTTCGACACCGATTTCAGCCGGTCGTAGAAGTCGAACACCACTTCGTTCAGCGGCAGTTCGTACTTCACCATCGCGCGGTTGCCGACATAGGTGAGCTCTTTCTGGGTGCCGCGGCGGTCCTGGCAGAGTTTGAGCACCGAGCCGAGATATTCGTCCGGCGTCAGGATGGTGGCCTCGATCCAGGGTTCCTGGATCTCCAGCATCTGCATCGGGTCCGGCATGTCGACCGGGTTGTGGATTTCGATCTCGCGGCCGTCGCGCAGCTTGATCTTGTAGATCACCGACGGCGCGGTCGCGATCAGGTCGAGGTTGAACTCGCGCGACAGCCGCTCCTGGATGATTTCCAGGTGCAAGAGCCCGAGGAAGCCGCAACGGAACCCGAAGCCGAGCGCGGCGCTCGTTTCCATCTCGTAGCTGAAACTCGCATCGTTGAGGCGGAGCTTGCCCATCGCGGCGCGCAGGTCCTCGAACTGTGCGGCATCGACCGGAAACAGCCCGCAGAACACCACCGGGATCGCCGGCCGGAAGCCGGGCAGGGGGGCGCCGACCGGCTTCCTGTCGTCCGTGATGGTGTCGCCGACCCGGGTGTCGGCCACTTCCTTGATCGAGGCGGTGAGGAAGCCGATCTCGCCGGGCCCCAACTCGTCCGCGGCCGTCAGCTTGGGCGTGAACACGCCGACGCGGTCGACGTCGTAGGCGGCACCCGTCCCCATCATGCGGATGCGCTGGCCCTTCTTGAGCACGCCGTCGACGATTCGCACCAGCACGACCACGCCGAGGTAGACGTCGTACCAGCTGTCGACCAGCAGCGCCTTGAGGGTTGCGTCGCGGTCGCCCTTAGGCGGCGGCAGCCGGGTGACGATCGCCTCCAGCACCTCGGGGATGTTGAGCCCGGTCTTGGCCGAGATCAGGATTGCGTCCGAGGCGTCGAGCCCGATCACGTCCTCGATCTGCTGCTTGACCTTGTCGGGCTCGGCCGCCGGCAGGTCGACCTTGTTGAGCACCGGTACGATCTCGTGGCCGTTGTCGATCGCCTGGTAGACGTTGGCGAGCGTTTGCGCCTCGACGCCCTGGCTGGCGTCGACCACAAGGAGCGAGCCCTCGCAGGCGGCGAGCGACCGATTCACCTCGTAGGCGAAGTCGACGTGGCCTGGGGTGTCGATCAGGTTGAGCACATAGTCCTTGCCGTCGCGTGCCCGATATTTGAGCCGAACCGTCTGCGCCTTGATGGTAATGCCGCGCTCGCGCTCGATATCCATCGAATCGAGCACTTGCTCGACCATTTCGCGGTCCTCGAGGCCCCCGGTGGACTGAATCAGTCGGTCGGCCAGCGTCGACTTGCCGTGGTCGATGTGCGCGATGATCGCGAAATTGCGAATGTTTTCGATGGGGGTGGACGGCATGGCGGGGAGATAGCAACGCCGCGCCACTGCGGCAAGCACGGATCAGGTTGCATGTGGCATCGAGTGTGACGGCCGTGGTTGCTGCGCCCTCTCCCTTCGGGGGAGAGGGCAGCTCTGGATTGTCAACAAATCGGTATGGGTCAGGGGGAATTCACGGGATGTTCGGACCCCCCTCACCGATCTGAATACGTTGAAGCGTCGGAATTGCCCTCTCCCCCAAGGGGCGAGGGCACAATCACACGAGCCGGAGTTTGCGGAAGCTCCGCGAAGTCACTCCGCGGCCACGCGTTGCTCGGCGAGGAACGGCGCCAGTTCGACCGGTTTGCCGGCCTTGGCGACCACCATGTGGCCGGGCGGCACCGGCTTCCAGTTGGCGCGTTCGGTGTCGAGCGGCTCGGACACCACCACGACGTTCTCGCCCGACTCGCGATAATAGAGCGTGTTGGCCTTGTCGTTGGCGGCGTAGCGGAAGGCATAGAGATCGCGGCCGTTGGCGAGCGCCGCGGTGAAGCGCAGCGGTTCGTTCGGCGCCAGCATGTCGGTCAGGGTCGCGACCGTCCGGCTGGCCGCGCCGACCGGGTCCTTGTCGGCGCCGGCGCCCAGGATCGCGAGAAAAACCGCCTCCGAATCCGTGGTGCCGATGCGCGACCCGTAGAGGTCGTCCGGAATGAGCGCTTCGACCGGGCGGCGCAGTCGTGCCCAGTTTCCGACCAGCCCATTGTGCATGAACATCCAGCGGCCGCAGGCGAACGGATGGCAGTTCGGCCGGGTGATTGGCGTACCGGTCGAGGCGCGCACGTGGGCGAAGTAGAGGTGCGAGCGGATGTGACGGCAGAGGTAGCGGAGATTTTCGTCCGACCAGGCCGGGCGGACCTCGCGGTACAGGCCGGGCTCCGGATGTTCGGCGTACCAGCCCATGCCGAAGCCGTCGCCATTGGTGCTGGCGGTCGATTCAAGCGCCCGCAGGCTCTGGACCACCAGCGAATGGGCCGGAGCGGTCACATATTGTTCCAGCGGTATGGTTTCGCCGCGATAAGCGATCCAGCGGCACATCGGCAGCTCCAGCACTCGGGCCTAGTGTCCCGATTCCGAAGTTCGCATCATTCTCCGGCACGCTCATCTGCGAACTTCGGAATCGAAGGACACTAGCAACGTGTTGATCTAGTGTGGCTTTGGTTCAGAAGTCCGCATTTCGGACTCGCGGCAAGCATGATGCGGACTTCAGATCCGCCACACTAGTCACCCTAGCATTCTCCCGCGATGCGGCAAACCGATGGCAAATCGGCCTTTTCCAGCGATATGGACCTCTTTCGGCCGGCGTGCCATAGCCGGCCCAAATTCTGCGTGAAAGTACGCCTGATGGACGGTGGGATCGGGGTGTCCAAGGTGTCGGCCAAGGTGTCGGCTATGACCATTGTGGAGCGCGGACACACGCTGGCCGCGCGGCTCACCGCCGCGCTCACGGACCCGGCGCGGCGCGAGCGCAACGTCGTGCTCCTGCTCCTCGGCTACGTCGCGCTCTGGACGCTGTACGCGTTGATCGCCAAGGGCAGCCAGGATGTCCACTACGACATGGCGGAGCAGCTCGCGCTCTCGCAGGACCTCGCCTTCGGCCATGCCAAGCATCCACCGCTGGCGCCGGCCATCGTCGGGGCGTGGTTCGCGGTGTTTCCGGTCGCCGACTGGGCGTATTACCTGCTCGCGGTTTCGACCGCGGCGCTGGCGCTGTGGATCTGCTGGCGACTCTCCGCGCGGTTCCTCGACGGCGAAAAACGCGTCGTCGGGCTCACGCTGCTTACGCTCATTCCGTTCTTCAATTTCCATGCGCTGAAGTTCAACCAGAATACTGTGCTGCTGCCGCTGTGGGCGGCGACGACGCTGTTCTTCCTGCGCTCGTTCGAGAGCCGCCGCATGGTTGATGCGGCGCTCGCCGGCATATTCGCGGCGCTTTCGATCTACGGCAAGTACTGGTCGGTGATGCTGCTCCTGGGGCTCGGCATCGCGGCGCTGACCGATGCCCGGCGCGATGCCTACTTTCGCTCGACCGCGCCGTGGGTGACGATCGCCGCCGGCGCGCTGGTGCTGGCGCCGCACGTGGCCTGGCTCTTCGGCAGCAACTTCGCACCGTTCTCCTACGCGCTCGCCACCCACACCGCGCCGTCGTTCGCAGCAGTCGCGGTCAGCCTGCTGACCTACCTGGCGGGCGCTGCTGCCTACGTGGCGGTGCCGGTCATCTTGGCGCTTGCCGCGATGCGCCCCGATCGTGCGGCGGCCGCCAACATGCTGTGGCCCGATACGCCCGAACGGCGGCTGGCGGCGGTGGCGTTCTGGGCGCCGCTTCTAGTCCCGGTCGCGGTCGCGCTCGCCGCGCAATTTCAGCTCACCTCGTTGTGGACCATGTCGGCCTGGTCACTGCTGCCGGTGGTGCTGCTGTCGTCGCCGCTCACCACCGTGAGCCTTCGCGATGCGGCGAACTTCGTGGCGCTCGCCGTGATCGTGCCGCTGGTGATGCTCGCCGCCGCGCCGGCGGTCGCCTACATGGTCCACCGCAACGGCGTGACGCCCGGCGGCGCGCACGCCTCGCAGCTCGCGCAACGGGTCGAGGCGGTCTGGCGCGAAACCAGCGACCGGCCGCTGCGGCTGTTCGCCGGCTGGGAGGACTTCGGCTACGCGGTGGCGTTCTATCTGCCGAGCCGCCCGCAAGTCGTGAACGCGCTCGACGGCATGCCGCCCACGGACCTCGACGCCCGCATCGCGCGGCAAGGCATCGCGATGGTGTGCCCGGTTCGCGCGCAGGGCTGCATCGACGTCGCAATGCGCCGCGCCTCGCGCGCCTCGGTCGGGCGCCGGGTCGAAGCCGACATCACCCGCCGCTATTTCCGCGTCGCGGGTGATACCGGCCGATACGTTATCGTCACGGTCGCGCCGCGGCTGTGATTTCAAGTCCGAACGATTGCTTTCCGACCGGAATCCAGCGCCGCTGAACGGATCACTCTGCTACTGCGGGTGTGATCGCGCTGGTGCAACCGCTTCGACCGCCAGCCACCACAGCCGTTGCAACCAGGACTGCTCGCGCGCGATCGACGCTTCGAACTCCGCCGATGAGCGGTTGAAGCGGGCGAGTTCCTGCGACTTCTCGGCATCGGTGAGGAACGAATAGATCAGCGCATTGCGGGCGAGCGATTTCAGCGTGCGATAGCTCAAGCCGTGCTCGCGTGCGCCGCGAAAATATTCGTTGGTCATGTCGATTCGCGATACGCCGGGGTCGTCGGTCGACAGCACCACCGGCACGCCGGCCGCCAGATAGGTCGCCAGCGGATGATCCTTGCCGCGCACCTGCAGGATGACGTCGCTGCTCGTCAGGCTGATCTCGATCGTGACCGGGCGGCGGCGCAGTTCGGCCAGCAGGCCGTCGACATCGTTCTCGAATGCGAGCGACGTGCCGTGCCCGATCCGCCGCGCACCACCGATCTCGACCGCCTGGCGGATGTGGAAGGTGAGGTCGGTCGGCGGCACGAGACCGAGCCAGACTTCACCGGCGTGCAGTGCGACCTTCACGTCGCTCGCCAGGAATTTTACGATCTCCATGTGCCTGGTGTAGTCGCGCCGCGCAATCTGGTTGTCTTCGGTCTGCACGAAATTCAACGCAACAATGCGCGGCTCGGCGCGGATGAGCGCGGCCGCGAATGCGGTCTGTGTGAACACGTCCTCGATCGGGGTGTTGCGGCTCACCTGCACGATGAACCGGTAGTTCACCCGGCAGGCCGGCTTTCCGGGATCGGCCGGACAGTCGCGCAGGGCCTCGACCTTGCGCTCGATATCCGCGACCTCGGCGCGCGCCTTGGCGACCAGCTTGTCGAGGCCATTGCGATTCAGCGTCTCCAGCATCGCGGCGTGGTCGGTCATGCCGCGGATCGACGCGGTCAGCTCGGCCCGCTCCTCGCGGGTCGAGAACGACAGCATGAACTCAGCATACTGCACCGACTGCGCGCCATAGCGGATCAGCATGTCGACGGTCAGCTCGGGCGTGACGCGCCAGGTGATCTCGCTGAACTTCGAGAACGTGGAGAAGAACTGGTCGTGGCCCGAGGGCACCGCCGGCGTCGGCAGGAAGAACCGCATCGACATGGCATTGACCATGGCGTCGAACTTGCGCTGGTCGCGCATCGCCTCGGCGACTGCCGGCTGCTCGACCGTGCACGGCGGCACGACGATGAACCAGTCGCTCAGCCGCACGCACAACCCCTCGCGCGCCGCCCAGCCGATCATCGGCTCGGCATAGGACGCGCCCGACAGGTGGACGTGCAGGTCGGCGCCCTTCGGCATGCGGTAGAGGAACGCCCGCAGCGCCGGATGGTCGTCGCGCAGCGTGGCGAAATGCTGCGCGGTGACGGCGGTATCGAACTCGCGGGCTACCCAAATGACGCGGATGGCGGCCACGAGGACCGCCAGCAGCAGAACGGCAAGGATGATTCGGCGTCGCAAGACTTGTCCCGGCGCTGAGGAGGGGCGCGCCGCAAACTAGCGGCCCCGATGGCAGAACTCAAACGCCGCAGGTTGTCGCGCCAAGCAGTCGAGAATGTCTGAAGTCCGCGCCAAATCAGACGCAACACCGACAAACCGCGATGTTGCGCACTATGCCCCCATCGTTGCGCGCGCGACTACAATTTAAGCGAATTCGTCTCAAGATTCGCTGATCAACATTCAGCGTACGTAATTTTGTCCCATCGCCAGACCAGTTGTTAAGACCGGCTTATCCCAGTTCGCGTAGAGCGGGTGGGCCCGGGATATTTAGATCATGCGCGTCGCAGTCGTCGACCCAAGTCGGACAGTAGCGAAGTGTCTGTCTCGACTGCTCAGGCCACACAACCATGAGGTTGTGCCCTTCACTGACGGTCCCGAGGCTCTGGACCATATTGCTTCCGATCAATCTATAGATGTGTTGATCACCAGTTCGCAACTCAACTCAATGTCGGGACCGAAACTGTGTGAGAAGGCGCGTGCAATCGCTGCCGGCGGCCGCCCGTTATACATTGTCTTGATGTCCTCGACCGAAGAGCGGGACAGCCTGATTAAAGCCCTCGATTGCGGTGCCGACGACTTCATTCATAAGCCCCCCGTTGCCGAAGAACTCGTCGCCCGACTGAGGGCAGCGGATCGCGTCATCTCCATGCAGCGATCATTGCATCGCCTTGCGACGACCGATCCCCTGACCGGCGCATTGAACAGGCGCGCGTTCTTTGCAATCGCCCAGACGGCATGTGCGCGCGCGAACGTCGGCGCCGTTTTGTCGGCGGTCATGATCGACGTGGACCACTTCAAGCATATCAACGACGCTTACGGTCATGGCGGCGGCGATGACGTTCTTCGTGCGTTGGCTGGCGAGTTGCAGAATGAGGGTGCGACCGTTGGCCGGTTGGGAGGCGAGGAATTCGTCATGCTCGTTGATGGGCAGGTGCTTGCAGGCGCTGCCGAAACAGCCGAACGGACCCGGCGTAGGCTGGAGGAAATGAGGATTGCGTCAGGTCAGCAGACGATCTCGCTGACGTGCAGCTTTGGCGTAAGCCAATGGGCGCCGGGCGACACGATCGATAGTCTTCTCAGACGTGCGGATATGGCACTTTATGAGGCCAAGGCGGGAGGCAGAAACCGCGTGGTTTCAGCCGGTCACGTATCGGGCACGACAGATTATGATAGCTCCAAAAGCGTCATTCGCTCTGACGCGCGCCTAGCGGCAACGCCAGCGATCCAGGAAAGCGGTGCCGTTTGCTGACTCGAACGATAAAATCCGCGGCACGCCGATGTAGCTCGACTGCTTGTCCGACATCTCGGTGAATTGGTTCAGCATCAGGAAAGGATGAGAGGAAGGCCCTCTTCCTTTCGATCTTTGATTTTGGTCCCACCCAGGGGCAGGGCGCATTCGCGCGCAGCCGCATCAATAGCGATAGTGATCGCTCTTGAACGGGCCTTCCTGCTTGACGCCGATATAGGCGGCCTGGTCGGGGCGCAACTCGGTGAGCTTGACGCCGATCTTGGCGAGGTGCAGGCGCGCGACCTTCTCGTCGAGCGACTTCGGCAGCACGTAGACTTCCTTCTTGTACTTGCCGTCCTTGTTATTGGCGAACAGTTCGATCTGCGCCAGCGTCTGATTGGTGAACGACGCCGACATCACGAAGCTCGGATGCCCCATCGCGTTGCCGAGATTCACCAGTCGGCCTTCCGACAGCATGATGATGCGGTGGCCGTCGGGAAACTCGATCTCGTCGACCTGAGGCTTGATGTTGTTCCACTTCAGGTTCTTCAACGACGCAATCTGGATCTCGTTGTCGAAGTGCCCGATGTTGCAGACGATGGCGCGGTCCTTCATCTTCCGCATGTGCTCGATGGTGATGATGTCCTTGTTGCCGGTGGCGGTGACGAAGATGTCGGCCATCGGCGCGGCGTCTTCCATCGTCACGACCTGGTAGCCTTCCATCGCGGCCTGCAACGCGCAGATCGGATCGATCTCCGACACCATCACGCGGCAGCCAGCCTGGCGCAGCGAGGCCGCCGAGCCCTTGCCGACGTCGCCGAAGCCCGCGACCATCGCGACTTTGCCCGACATCATCACATCGGTGCCGCGGCGGATGCCGTCCACCAGCGACTCGCGGCAGCCGTAGAGATTGTCGAACTTCGACTTGGTGACCGAGTTGTTGACGTTGATCGCGGGCCACAGCAGCGTGCCGGCCTTCTGCATGTCATAGAGGCGATGCACACCGGTCGTCGTCTCTTCGGAGACGCCTTTGATGCTCTTGGCGATCTCGCCGAAATAGCCCTTCGGTTTCTCCTTCAGGATGCGCTTGATGAGCGCGAAGAACACTTCCTCCTCCTCGGAGCCGGGCTTGTCGAGGAAGGCAGTGTCGCCCTTCTCGGCGCGCACGCCGAGATGTACGAACATGGTGGCGTCGCCGCCGTCGTCGAGGATCATGTTCGGATGCAAGGCTTCACCGTTTCTTGCACCGTGCCAATCGAACAGCTTGGCGGTGTAGTCCCAGTAGTCCTTCAGCGTCTCACCCTTCACGGCGAACACCGGGATACCGGCCGCCGCGACCGCGGCCGCCGCATGATCCTGCGTCGAATAGATATTGCAGGAGACCCAGCGGATGTCGGCGCCGAGTGCCTTGAGCGTTTCGATCAGCACCGCGGTCTGGATCGTCATGTGCAGTGAACCGGCGATGCGCGCGCCCTTCAGCGGCTGCTTTGGTCCGAATTCCTCGCGCGTCGCCATCAAGCCGGGCATTTCGGTCTCGGCGAGCGAGATTTCCTTGCGGCCGAATTCGGCGAGCCCGATGTCCTTCACGACGTAGTCGGCGGCGGGCTTGGCGGCGGCTTTGGTTGCAGCGGTCATGAACGTTTCCTGGCTGGGGGAGGGTGCTCGTGCCGGCAGCACGGCCAATTCGGGCTGCCTATAGCAAAGCCCCGACGCGGCTGCAATGAAGATATAAAGATTTCTTTATATGGATTTCAGCCTGCGGGCAATGCGCCGCCGCGCCCGCACGAGGCTGGGATGGCGAGAAAATGCCGGGCTAACCGAGAATGTCAGCTTTCCTCGGCGAAACGGGAACTGACCAGTGCCGCCAGCGCGTCGACCACTGCGGCGGCGTCAACGCCCGTCGCTTCGACCGAGATCGTGGTGCCGGGTCCGGCCGCCAACATCATCAGACCCATGATCGAATCGCCCCCGACGGTCTCGCCGCCGCGGGTGACGCGAACATTGGCGTCGAAGCGCTCGACACACTGCACGAACTTGGCCGAGGCCCGCGCGTGCAGGCCCTTCTTGTTGCAGATTTCGAGGACGCGGACGACCTTGGACGGATCCGACGGAGGGGAACTGTCGCTGCCGGTGGTTTCGCTCATTTGCCGTTCAGAACGCGGCTGGCAATGGTGATGTACTTGCGCCCGGAATCCTGGGCGGCCGTCACCGCCTCCGTCAAGGGACATTCCTCCCTCACCTTGGCGAGCTTCACGAGCATCGGCAGATTGATGCCGGCCAGCACCTCGACCTTGGGCCGCCCCATCACGGAAATCGCCAGGTTGGAGGGCGTGCCGCCGAACATGTCGGTCAGGATGGCGACGCCGTCGCCGGTGTCCACCCGCTTCACCGCTTCGATGATGTCCTTGCGGCGCTGTTCGACATCATCGTCCGGACCGATGGTCACGGTCTCGATCTGTCGCTGCGGGCCAACCACGTGCTCCAGGGCGGAACGGAACTCGACGGCGAGCCGCCCGTGGGTGACAAGTACGAGACCGATCATAAAACTCCCCGCCGGTGCGCCCCGGTTGCACCGCACGAAAGGCCGCCCATCATGACCATCCGAACTCCCTGCGCAAGGGCCTTTCCGGCATTTTCCGGCCTTGTTGCATTGCGGCACAATCGCTGCAAGCGTCCGTCGTGCGGTCTCATCCGAAGGTGCGGATTTCCTGGCTTAGGACACGGTCCGAAGCGGCTTGGCGCCCAAGAGCGCCAATACCTGGGCGAGCGCATCCGCTTCGTCTGCGACGGCGAGTTGCGGCAACTCGATCCCGCAGATCGTCGTGGTGGAAGGTTCGGGAGCCATCCGCTCGGCGTCGGGCGCGGCGAGGTCCACCACCGTGCCGACGACCGCGACCGGCTCATGGGTGACGCGCCGGATGCCGAGGCCGCGCACTTCGATCAGGCCAGCGAGCGCGTCGGCCGGGCGCACCAGCAGGCGCCCGTAATGCGCCTCGAGATGCACGCGGTCGTCGCCGACCAGGCGGACAAACGGCAGCAGCCCGGATTGCGCCGCCAGCAAGAGAGAGAAAGCGAGCGAGGACTTGCCCGCGGCCGACGGTCCGCGGATCAGCAGCGCGCGTGCGCCAACCAGCACCGCCGATGCGTGGACGGTTGCGGCCGGGTCGTTGGTGGCCGGGTGGGTGGCGGTCATGATCGATCAGGTGCCGGCTGCGGGCGCGGCTTCAGCCGGCCGGCAGGCGAACGGTGAAGCGTGCGCCGAGCACCGGCGGTTCCTCGCCGGGAGCGGCGGGTTCGCCGAGGCGGTTCTCCACCCAGATGCGGCCATCGTGCGCCTCGGCGATCTGCTTGGAGATCGAGAGGCCGAGACCCGAATGCTGGCCGAAGCCGTGATCCGGGCGGTCGGTGTAGAAACGCTCGAACACCTTGTCTATCGCGTCCGGCGCGACGCCCGGGCCTTCGTCCTCGACGATGATGTCGATGTCTTCTTTGCTGCGGCGGCAGGTGACCCGCACGATGCTGCCCGGCGGCGAGAACGAGCGCGCATTGTCGATCAGGTTGTCGAGCACCTGGGCCAGCCGCGAGTTGTTGCCCAGCACCGTGAAGGCGGACGGACCGCCGCCGTCGAAGATCAGCTTCACCGTGACACCGTCGTCGCGGCGTTCGTTAGCGACGCCGACCACGGTCGTGAGCAAGGTCGTCAGGCTGACGCGCTGGGCGTCCTGACGCTGCATTTCGGCGTCGAGACGGCTCGCGGCCGAAATGTCGGTAATCAGCCGGTCGAGACGCTTGACGTCGTGCTGGATGACTTCGAGCAGGCGCGCGCGGCTTTCCTCGGTCTTGGCGAGCGGCAACGTCTCGACCGCGGAGCGCAGCGAGGTCAGCGGGTTCTTCAGTTCGTGTGCGACGTCGGCGGCGAAGCGCTCGATCGCCTCGATCCGGCTGTAGAGCGCGCTGGTCATGTCGCGGATCGAGCCGGAGAGGTGACCGATCTCGTCACGGCGACCGCTGAAGTCGGGAATCTCGACGCGCGAGCGGATGCGCCGGCGCACCTGCTGCGCACCCTCGGCGAGGCGGCGCACTGGACCCGCGATGGTGCCGGCGAGCAGGAACGACAGCACGATCATCACGCCGGCCGCCACCAGGAACACCTTGAAGATCGCGAGCCGCTCGGCAGCCAGCACGTCGTCGATGTCGGCGCCCTGGGTCTGCAGCATCAGCGCGCCGCGCACGGCGCGGAAGCGCTGCACCGGCACCGCGACCGAAACGATCACCTCGCCGCGTTCGTTGATGCGCACCATGCTGGACTTGTAGCCCTTGGCGGCGTTCACCACCTCCTCGTAGCCCTTGCCGCTCTGCGGGCCGAACTCATGATAGAGCGGCAGCGTGCCGCGGCTCGCCCAGGTGCGGATGGTGATGTAGAACCGCTCGAGCATGCCGGGCTTGGCGCTCGGCGGCGGCAGGTCGAAACGCAGCACGTCGTAGAGGTTGCGGCTGTCGAGCACGAGCGCGCCGTCGCGATCGTAGATGCGGGCGCGGGTATTGGTCGGCGAGACCAGGCGCCGCAGGATCGGCGCGACGCGTTCGGGATTGATCGAGAACTCGATGCCCGAGATCATCTCGTCCGAAGGGCCGTAGCTTTCTCCCGCCTGCAGGTCGAGCAGCCGGTCGAGATCGAACGCGATGGTGTCCTGCTCGGCGGTGGCGGACGAGACGATGGCGCCCGCCATGATCTCGCCCTGCACCAGCAGGCTCTGGATGCGCGCCTCGATCAGGCCGGCGCGGAATTGCGAGAGATACAGAATTCCGATCACCAGCGCGATGAGCCCGGTGAGATTGAGGAAGATGATGCGCCGGGTGAGGCTCGAAAAACTCTGCCGGACGAAGAACTGCCAACCCCGGTACGACAGACCGGCGATCCGGCGCAGCGTGCCGGAGTGCCGCGACGTTGCCGCTGGCGGATCGGCGACCGCGGTGGTCTGGAAACTGTTCGGAGTTCGGTCGAGCACGTTTGGTCTGCCGGTTGCGGCCCCTCCTGCACGCCCCGCCGGCGTCCATGCGGACAATCCGGCCCCGTCAGATGGCAGAGTTTAGGGTCCCCGTTTACGTGATACACGCCGGCATCGGCCGGCGGGTCACATTTCCTCCTGAATCGGTAGCCGACGCCGTACAGCGTCTCGATCATGTCGAAGTCGTCGTCGGTCTGCTTAAACTTCTTGCGCAGCCGCTTGATGTGGCTGTCGATGGTGCGGTCGTCGACGTAGACTTGGTCGTCGTAGGCGGCATCCATCAACGCGTTGCGGCTCTTCACCACGCCCGGACGGGTCGCGAGCGCCTGCAGGATGAGGAACTCGGTCACCGTGAGTGTGACCGGCTCGTTCTTCCAGGTGCAGGTATGACGCTCCGGATCCATGCGCAGTTGCCCGCGCTCGAGCGCCTTGGCGTCGGCCTCCTTCGGCGCGGTCGGATCCTTCGGCGTGACGCGCCGCAGCACCGCCTTCACGCGCTCGACCAGGAGCCGCTGCGAGAACGGTTTGCGGATGAAATCGTCGGCGCCCATCTTGAGGCCGAACAGCTCGTCGATCTCCTCGTCCTTCGACGTCAGGAAGATCACCGGCATGTCGGACTTCTGCCGCAGGCGGCGCAGCGTCTCCATCCCGTCCATGCGCGGCATCTTGATGTCGAGGATCGCGAGGTCGGGCGGCGAAGTCTTGAAGCCGTCGAGCGCAGACGCGCCGTCGGTGTATGTCATGATCCGGTAGCCTTCGGCCTCGAGCGCGATCGAAACCGAAGTCAGAATGTTGCGGTCGTCGTCAACGAGAGCGATGGTCGGCATGAAGCCCCTATCCACGGCGGCCTGGGCCGCCCCTGGGATTTGAAGCCCGGAAAGCTGGGCCGAAATGTGACAAATCGCTTAAAACCGCATGATTTGCCAAGCAGTTTGCCACATATAGGGCTGCCGGAGGTGGATCGCCACCGCTCGTGGCGCTGCACAATGTCGCTTTGTCCCAAAATTAGGTAATCCGGGCCGGAGGAACCCATGAAGCCCACCCCCGATTTCGATCCGAAACTCAGCGCCAAGAAGCTCCTGCGGGAGGGCCGCTCCGGCGCGCTCGCGACCCTGATGCCGGGTTCGGGCGATCCGTACTGCTCGCTGGTCAATATCGCGACCGCGGCCGACGGCGCTCCGCTGCTGCTGATCTCGCGGCTTGCGCGTGCACACCAAGAACATCCTGGCCGACCCGCGCGTGTCGCTCATGATCGACGAGCGCAAGCCGGGCGATCCGCTCGAGGGCGCTCGCGTCATGCTGATGGGCACGGGCGGCCGTCGACCGACGATCCGCAGGCTCGCGCGCGCTATCTCGCCCGCCAGCCGGAGGCCGAGATGTTCGCGGGCTTCGCGGATTTCGCGCTTCTACCGCATTGAGCTGAAGGGCGCGCATCTCGTGGCGGGCTTCGGCCGCATTGTCGATCTCAAACCGCAGGACATTCTGACCCGGTCGACGACGCCGGCGAACTGATGGCCGCGGAGCCCGACATCCTCGCGCACATGAACGCCGACCACGCCGACACCTGCCGGCTCTATGCGACCAAGCTGCTTGGCGCGCCCGACGGCGAGTGGCGCTGCGCTGGCTGCGATCCCGAAGGCCTTGAGCTGCAATGCGGAGCGCATGGCGCTGCGGCTGCCGTTCCCGCAACGCGTCCGTTCGCCCGGGGTGCTGCGCGTCGTGCTCAAGCGCATGGCCGACCAGGCGCGCGCGGCGTAGCGCGTCTTGGAATGACCGAACGACTTAAGGTTCTCATCCTCGGCGGTTACGGCACGTTCGGCGGGCGGCTGGCGCTGCTGTTGTCCGACGAGCCGCGGCTGACGCTCATCGTTGCGGGCCGCTCGCGCGCGAAGGCCGAAACGTTTTGCGCCGAGGTGGCATCGAACGCGGAGACCGAGCCCGCGGTGTTCGATCGCGATGGCGACGTCGAGCAGCAGTTGCGGGCATTCGCGCCGAACATCGTGGTCGACGCCAGCGGTCCGTTCCAGGCCTATGGCGACGATCCCTATCGCGTCGTTCGCGCCGCGATTGCGGCCGGGATCCACTACCTCGACCTCGCCGACGGCTCCGACTTCGTCAGACGCATCGCGCAATTCGACGCGCAGGCGCGGGCGCACGGCGTGTGGGTGCTCGCGGGCGTGAGCAGCTTTCCGGTGCTCACCGCCGCGGTGAGTGCGCAACCTCGCGCACGGTATGACACGCGTCGACAGCATTACGGGCGGGATCGCGCCGTCGCCGTACGCTAATGTCGGCATGAACGTCATCCGCGCCATCTTGAGCTACGCCGGCAAGCCGGTGCCGCTGGTTCGGGATGGCCACAGGGCTGTCGGCTACGCGATCATCGACACGGTGCGCTACACGGTCGCGCCGCCGGGCCGGCTGCCGCTCTATCCGGTGCGGTTTTCGCTGGTCGATGTGCCCGATCTGCAAGTGCTGCCGGACCTGTGGCCCGGCCTGCGTGCGGTGTGGATGGGCGCGGGCCCGGTGCCGGAGTTTCTGCATCGCGGCTTGAACGCGCTCGCCTGGCTGGTGCGGCTGAAGCTGCTGCCTTCGCTCTCGCCGTTTGCCGTGCCGGTCCATCTCGCGACGCGCGTGCTGAGCTTCGGCGAGCATCGCGGGATGTTTGTCGCGGTCGATGGCGCGGGCGCAGATGGAAAGCCGATCACGCGGTCATG
>CAWJKL010000028.1:0-40015 GCA_963843475.1 uncultured Alphaproteobacteria bacterium
GGAGAGGGTTGGGGTGAGGGGGCTCCGTCGCAATTAAGATGTTCATACGAAGCGACCCCCTCACCCGCCTCGCTTCGCTCGGCGACCTCTCCCCCGAGGGGAGAGGTGACGGAGTTCGCCGCAAGAGTCCTGCAGTGCGGACAATTCCGGTGTTGCTGAAAATGGGCTAGCTTCGCACCGCCGGAACATCGGCGCGTGGAATCATCTGGAGCGTGTTCGTGCGTGGAGTCTGGCGCGGTATCGCAATCTTCGTCCTGGGCGGCGTGCTCGGCACCGCCTTCGGCATTGCGCTTGGCTTCTTCTTTTTCCCGTACGTGTTTCCGCCGCCACCCGCGACCGAGATGCTGACCGAGGCCGATCGTGCCAATCCGGTTGCGGCCGGTCAGTTCATCCACGCCGATCCGTCCGATCCTATTCACTACGGCAAGGGGAAGGTATCGGTGTTCGAGCGCGTGGTTTTTCTCGAACCGGATTTCGAGGTCGGACCCGGCCCCGCCTTCCATGTCCTGTTGGTTCCAAAGAGCAACATCCGCAAGTCGTCCGACGTGAAAGATCAGATGTACATCGATCTAGGCCGCCTGCGCGCTTTCCAGGGCAGCCAGCGCTACGCGATCCCGGCGGGCGTAAACCTCAAGGATTACTCCAGCGTGGTGATCTGGTGCGAACGCTTCAGCGTGTTGATCTCGCCCGCCGACCTGACCGCAGCCGCGAAGACGCGGTAGGAGCTTCGCTGGCGCTTCGTCCGGATGCTGCCATCAACCAACACGATGCCAGCCGGATGATCAAGCATCGTGATCTTTCCCTCCTGACCGGAACTTCGCACCATTGATCGACGGGTTCGCCGACCTCTCGCTCGCCCAGCTTGCGTTGATCGCCGGCACCGCGTTGCTCGCCTCGCTGATCGGCGGCGTCGCCGGCTACGGCACCGGCGCGCTGATGCCGCTCGTGCTGGTGCCGATCGTCGGGCCCGAGCCGGTGGTGCCGATCATCTCGCTGTCGGCGCTGTTCACCAATACCGGCCGGGCCGTGGCGTTCCGCCATGTGGTCGACTGGCGCAGGGCGCTGATCGTGCTCGTCGCCGCGGTGCCTACCTGCGCGCTCGGCGCCTGGGGCTACACGCTGCTCACGGGCCGGGGCGCGCTGATCGTGATCGGGGGCATGCTGATCCTGAGCGTGCCGCTGCGTCGCGTGATGCGTAAACGTGGCCACGCGCTATCGGACCGCGGCCTCGGCGCGGCCGCGTTCGCCTGGGGACCGCTCGCCGGCGGCACCGTCGGCGCCGGCATCATCCTGCTCTCGCTGCTGATGTCGGCCGGGCTGCAGGGCCCCGCCGTGGTGGCGACCGACGCGATCGTCTCGATCGTGATCGGGCTGACCAAATTCGCGGTGTTCGGCGTCGCCGGTGCGGTCGACGCCAAGGTGATCGCGGTCGCGGTGCTGATCGGCGCCGTGACGTTTCCGGGCGCGTTCCTGGCGAAGGCGCTGGTCGCGCGCTTGCCGCTCCACCTGCACACCGCGTTGCTGGACGCGGTCGTGATCGTCGGCGGCTCCGTGATGCTCATCAACGCGTTTCTGCGGTGAGTGAGCCTTCGAGTACGGCCCGGGTCTCGCCAACTAGGCGGGGTTGGTCTCGCAAACCTGTTTGAAGAGCTCGAAGTTCGCCGCCTGCCCAGCCATCATGCCCTGCTTGTTCTCTGCCGGCAGGTTTGCGCCCATCCAGTTGACGTTGAAGTTCAGCCGCGTGCTGGCCTCGCCGAGCGGCTTCCATCTCATAGTGCGCCATGCAGCGTCAGGTTGATTTCGGGAATTTCCACCTTCTCCGAATAGCGCGCGTGCTGTTTCGGAAAAATCGCGGTAGATGGCCGTGTTGACCAGCTTCAACCCGTGGAACACGCAGTTGTGCCGCATGTTGATGCGCTCGGAGGTCATCTCGCGGTCGATGGTGTCGACGCCGTCCAGCCAGTCCGGCCGCTTATCGACGTTGATCAGCGTCTGGTAGACGGCCCTGATCGGCGCATCGATCACGACCTCCAGATTGTCGTCGCCTTTTTCCACGACGAAGCGCGGCGGCGCCGGCGGCTGCGGAATTTGCGCCTTGTAGCCGGTGAGCGTCGCGAATTCGTATCCGACGTTGCCGATCGTGTCGTAGGCTTGGCTCGATTTCGCCCATTGGAGCTTGGGCCTTGCATCTTCCTGCCCCACGGCGTCACAGCAGGGCTCGGTGATGAGGATGTACTCGTCCGAGTCGACGTCGTTCTTCAGGAGCCGGTGGGCAACGATCATGTCGATCCCGGTCGCCTTCACGAACTGCGCGACCTTGATCTCCTTGATGTATCCGAAGTGGGCGATGAACTTGAGCGTCAGGTTGCTGGCCGTCTGGCAGGCGCCGCACTGGCAGACCGTGTCCCGCTCGATCACCTTGAGCCGCTGGTGGAAGTTCGAGAACATGCGCAGGCATTGATCGACGAGTTGCTCGCGCCGCAGCGGTTCGCCCTTGCGATAGAACAGAACCGCATCGCCTTCGATCTCGGCCAGCGTAAAGTCCGTTTCGTTCGAGGCGACGATGAGCTCCAGCAGCTCCGTGATGATGTGGGCAGCGTGATCGATCTCCGTCGCGCCCGTAAATCCGGTGAAACCGCTGATGTCGGGGATCAGGATGATCGCTTGTTCGGCCATGGCATGGATTCTCTGAACGTGCGCCCGCTGCACGGCTGGATACGTTGCGGCATCAGCATGTCATAGCAGCCTAGCAACTATTGGCTCGTCATGCCCGCGCTTGTCGCGGGCATTCACGTCTTATTTCTTGAGTCGAATCCAAGACGTGGATGGCCGGGACATAGGCGGAGCGAGCGACGCCGTCCTTCGGACGACTATGCCCGGCCATGACGACGTGAGGGCGTCGATCAATCTTCCTCCTCGTCGTCCGCGAAGTCGCCGCCACGGGTGAGGCCCTCGATCCAGGTCTCGCCATCCCGCTTGATGACGGCGCGCGGCGAGGCTGCGCCGGCATCCGTGAAGGCTTGCGCTAGCCGCTCCGAATGCGTCACCACCCAGACCTGCGTTCGCTCGGCGGCGCGCATGATCAGCCGCGCTAGCGGCTCCAGCAGGTCGGGATGAAGGCTCGTTTCCGGCTCGTTGAGCGCGATGAAGGCGGGCAGCCGGTAGCCCAGCAGCGCTCCGGCGAGCGCGAGATAGCGCAGCGTGCCGTCGGACAGTTCGCCGGCGTCGAACACGCGCTTCGGATAGTCCGGCAGCGTCAGCCCAAAGCGCGCGGTGCGCTCGGGCTCCGGCACGACCAGTTGGGCGCCCGGGAAGGCGTCGTCGATGGCGCGATCGAGATCGGCGGTGTCCTCGCGGATATGGACCAGCGTGGCGAACACCGCGGCGAGGTCGCTGCCATCGGACGCCAAGGTCGGTGTCGTGACGGCGAGGCATGGCTGACGCAACGGCGAAGTGCGGTCGCTGCGGAAGTCGTGGAAGAACCGCCAGTCGAGCATGGTGCGGCGAACGAGGTCGATGTCGGGAAAGCGCGCCGGGTCCTGCAGCGCGCCGAGCGCGGTCTCGGTCGCCAGCAGCTCCTCGCCGAGCGCCTGCTTGCGGCCGTCCGCGTCGGTGGCGGTGGCGCGAGGGCCGCGCCGTTCCAGGATCGTGACCGGCCGCCGCGCGCGATGGAACGTCAGCGTCTCTTCTTTCACTTGCGGTTCGAGCGGAAACGCCGCCGCGGTCGGAATCCGGATGCCGGTTTCGACCTCGTACGAATAGGCGACGCCGGTTTCGACGCCGTAGCGGAACTCGCCCTGCGGCCGGCTGCTGAGTGCCGGATCGCCGAGGCCGACGGCGAGCTTGATGCGCGCCGGCTTGTTGACCATGCGCTTGCCGGCCCACAGCGCCGATTCCATGCCGCCCTCGGAGGCGAGCTCGCGCGCCAGCGTGCCGGCGGCCGCCGCCTGCAGCAGTTGCAGCGCGCGATAGAGATTGGTCTTGCCGACGCCATTTGCGCCCACAAACACGGTGAGGCTGCCGACCGGGAAGCGCAGCAGGCGCAGCGAGCGGTAGCCGGCGATGCTGACGTCGCAGATGCGCATGGTCTCGATCCGAGGGCAAACGGGCAGCGATATCGCTGCTGCCGCATTATAAGTTGGCGAGCGCGTGCCGATAATACGAAAGGTCGACGTAGCTGTCGGGCGGGCGCAGCGTGCGGCCCTCGGCTTCGCTGCGCAGCGCGAGCACCGCCTCGAAGCCCGCGTGATCGAACGCGGCGTCGCGCGCAAAGCCCCGCGTTGGATCGGCGGCGAGCCGGTACATCTCGGCGGCAATTTCGGGCTTGACGTTCAGCCGTTCGGCATAGAGCGCCTCGGCCGCCGCGCAGTTCTCGGGCGCGAGCGTCCAGCGCAGTCCCTCGATGGCGGCTTGCAGGTAGGCGACGAGCGTCGCGGCATTCGCCGCGGCCCAGCCGCGCAGTACATACGGCACCGTCCCGAGATAGGGACCGATGGTGTCGACCACCGCGCCCATGTCGCGGAATCCGGCATTGCGGGCATGGATCGCGAATGGCGGATTGAGGATCGCGGCGGCGAGCCCGTCGTCGCGCATCGCGGCGAAACGGCGGAACGGCGCGCCGGCCTCCGCGACCGCGTAGTCCGCTTGTTCGAGCCCATGCAGCCGCAGCATGTGGTAGAGCACGAACGACCAGCCGGTGTTGGCGACGTCGGCCGCGAGCGTCTTGCCGCGCAGGTCGGCAAGCGTTTCGATCTCCGGCTGGACAAACAGGTGATTGAAGCCGTTGTCGCCGCCCGCGACGATCACCGCGTCGGCGCCGTCGTCCTCGGCCAGCGCGACCGCCTGGTCGGCGGCGCCGTGCACGATCTGGTAGCGGCCGGCCGCGAGGCCCTGCCGCTGCTCTGCCGAGTTGGGCGCGGGATGAAGTTCGACCGCAAGCCCGCGCCTAGCGAACAGGCCGTTGGCCTGCGCTGCAAAGAGCGGCAGCGTCTGAGTGCCGGGGAACACCATGACGGCGAGCCGCACCGGCGCGCGGACGGCGTGCGGCTGGGCGATGTCCTCGATGGGGTCGCTGCTATTCCAAGTGTCTTTGGTCACAATGCCCAACCTCTGCCGCGTCGTCGGAATATCCACGCGCCACCGAGCATAGGCCCGCGCGATGCCGTGAGCAGCGCGCAGCTCGCTCTACAGCGGCCTCTCATCCTTCCATGGCTGGCGGCGCGCGCCGTGCAGGATGCGCAGGACCGTCACCACGTCCGGGCCGACCTCATAATAGATGACATACGGATACCGACCGAGCGGGAGCCGGCGCACGTTGGGGCGCTGTTCCACGGTCTGGGCAGCTTCGGGAAAATTGGCGATGTGCTCGAAGGCGCGCCGTAAGCGTGCTTCGACGTGCAGCGCACCGAGCTGACTCCGTTCCGACAGAAACCTGAGAATGTCGTCGAGCTCGGCCAGCGCCGGCTTCGAAAAATCGAGCCTCATACCTGCCGGTACTTGGCGAACACTGCCTCGACTTCTTCTTCGGTCGCGATCTCGCCGCGCCGGACGGCTGCTATCGCCTCGTCGATCTTGCGCAGTTCCTCGCGCGTGGCGTGATAGGTGCCGGCTTTCACGTCGCGATCAATCTCGATCGAAATGTCGGCAAGCTCCTGTTGCGCCCAGTCGGGCCAATTCTCGACCAGCGCAAGCACATCTTTGAGCGTCTTCGTCATAACTACAAATATATCACAAGTTGCTGATTGCGCTACGGCCACTTCACCACCGGCGGCATCGAGGACAGGATCGATTCGACGTTGCCGCCGGTACGCAGGCCGAACACCGTGCCGCGGTCGTACAGCAGGTTGAATTCGACGTAGCGGCCGCGGCGGACAAGCTGCTCCTCGCGATCTTCGTCCGACCACGGCGTCGCGAAATTCCTGCGCACCAGCTCCGGATAGATCGCCAGGAACGCGCGCCCGACGTCCTGCGTGAAGGCGAGGTCGGCGTCCCAGTCGCCGGTCTCGAGATAGTCGTAGAAGATGCCGCCGATGCCGCGCATTTCGTTGCGGTGCTTCAAGTAGAAATACTCGTCGCACCATGTCTTGAATTTCTCGTACGGCGCAACGGCGGCATGGGCGTCGCAGGCCGCCCGCATCGCGGCGTGAAACGCGACGGTGTCGGGATCGTTCTGCGTGCGGCGGCGATCGAGCACCGGTGTCAAATCGGCGCCGCCGCCGAACCACGCCTTGGTGGTGACGACGAAGCGCGTGTTCAGGTGCACCGCCGGCACATGCGGGTTGTGCAGGTGCGCGATCAGCGAGATGCCGGAGGCCCAGAAGCGCGGGTCTTCGGCCGCGCCCGGAATGTCCTTGCGAAATTCCGGCGCGAACTCGCCATGCACGGTCGACACATGCACGCCGACCTTCTCGAACACGCGTCCTTTCATCATCGACATCACGCCGCCGCCACCCGGCGCGCCGCTGTGGTCGCTGCGGCTCCACGGCGTACGCACGAAACGGCCGGCAGCCTGTTCGCCCAGGCGCGCACTTGGCGGCAGCGCATCCTCGATCGCTTCAAACGCCGCGCAGATGTCGTCGCGCAATTGCTCAAACCACGCGCGCCCACTGGCCTTGCGATCTGCGAGCGCGTTGTCGTCCATCGTCGGCTCCGGTTCGGCGAATGACTTGCGGTGCCTATGGGCGGGCACCGGCCTATGCTACGGTGTTACCTGGAGCGCTGTACACGTTCGAGGGGCTCGAATGAAAGGCGCAGATTCGTGACACCGCCCACCGAGGCGGCGGCCCGGCCTTCCGTCGCACGAGCAACGACGGGCGTCGTCCCCGAAGCCATTTTCATTCCGCTCCGACGAGTGATCGAATGACGCTGCACGCGATCTCAATGCTGTGCTCGGCGTCATCGCGTGCGTGATTTCTGCCAGGTCAGTCGCGCCGCGCGGACGCGATTCGTTCTCTTGCCCGCCAAAACACACGCAAGAAAAACATTGCTCGGGCGGCCCGTGGATGGACACAAGCGCAACCTTTTTTTGCCACGGTTCTGCGAAAACCTCTCGGGCGTGGGGGAGATCGGGGAGTGCGATGTCGCCCTCCGTCTGTTCGGGGAAATTGCAGACGGTGAGCGGCGACTGAGCGCCAGCGAGCGAGGCGGGTCGGGGGCAGCGCCCAGGGGGCGTGAGATATTGCACCTCACCCGCCTCGTTTTTTTTCCAACGCGTCTTTCAATCCGGCAAATTCATTCGCACTTGCGCGCCGCCGCCGTCCCCTTGGACATCCGGCCGCGGAAATCCATCGACCTGGCGCAGCGCTTCACCCAGTACCATTGCGGCCGTGACCGCGACGTTGAGCGATCTCAGTCCGGGCTTGAGCGGGACGACGAGCCGCGAATCAGCCGCCGCGTAAACGCGCTCGGGGACCCCGGCCGATTCGCGCCCGAACAGCAGGACGTCGCCGGCACGGAAGGCGTGATCCAGATAAGATTTGCTCGCGCGGGTGGTAAATAGAACAAGGCGCGCGCCGGCCGTGCGCCGCCAAAGCTCGAACGCCGCCCAGTCGGCATGACGAACGATCGTCGCGGCGTTGAGATAATCCATCCCGGCGCGGCGGAACGCGCGGTCGGTCACCGGGAAGCCGGCCGGCTCGATGATATGGGCTTCGACCCCGAGACACGCGGCGAGCCGCAGGATCGTGCCGGTGTTCTGCGGAATGTCGGGCTCGTAGAGCGCGATGCGCATCACAGTGTGGCGAGCGGGCGGTTCGTGCGGGCGGAGAACAAATCTAAACGCGTTCGACCGGAAAACCAATTACTTCTGAACGAGCAATCCTTCCATTTCCGCCCACCAGCGAAAGGACCTTACGGCGTCGTCGGTCTCTCGTTCCGTCGCGGCGGTACTGAGACGGCGAAGCATCAGGTCGCGCGTCATGGGCCAACGGCCAACATATTCCCGCATGAAGCAGGCCGCATCATCAAGCGAGCGAATGGGGGCGGTCGCGTTTCCGCCGAGCTGTAAGGGCGGCTCGAACATAATCGTCATGCGAACGCCCATAAGATTTGACCTGTCAGGTGAGTGTCAGAGTTGAAGCAGGGGCAGATCAAGGGCCCTTTCCACGACTGCCAGCGGTGGTCCTGAGCGTTCGTCGAGCGGCGCGAGATGCCACGCCTGCTTCGGGACTTCGTTTGGCAAGACGAGCCAGGTGAGCCGTTCGCGCCATGGCGCCGGACGCATTCGCGGAGTCTTCGGATAAGAAGATTGGCACAGAGAATTTCACCGGCTGGGCTATTCCACCCCGATGAAGCTCCCACATGAATTTCTCGCCCCGCCGCGCAACACGGACACTAAGGCCGTCGTTTGCGTTCATCTGTCTCATGTCCTTCTTCACCGGAAGAACTTGATGGTGATTTCGGGAGGAGAACCCTTCCGGATCGCTCTTTCCTCCGCCGCGTTCGCGTTCCGACGTGGCAATCCATCCAGGTCAGTGGCAACCCGTACCGGCCATATGTTCGTTCCCCTTCCGGCGCCCGATCGTCTACCTGAGGTCCTGTCCGCAGTTCGGACACTGAAGCCTGATCCCGCGCAATCCGCGCCGGAGACCCTGCAAACGCCCCTTGGTTGAACGCAAAGCCGCGGTTCGCGAGTGAGGCGACCACCGTCGGCTCCAAGAGGAGGCCACGCCTTCTCGACCAATATTATGATGTATTTTGAAGCTGATGTCCATCTAATACGATGGTAATTTCCATGTATTATAAAATATACTTGCCGGTCATACTGGTTTTGACGACCGGCCAGTTCTACATAACGATTGTAGTTTGAATGATAACATTCAGACAATATTTAGAGCATATTTTGGAGATTCTTACATGAACAGCGCAACCACAAATCCGGCTGCCGCCAATCCCGCGAATGTCGAAACGCGGCAGATCGTCCTCAAGGAAATCGGCGCGAAGTGGAACAAGTTCTCCGAGCAGGACCTGTCCGCTTTCAAGAACAAGGACGAAGTCGTGACGCAGGTCGTTGCCAAGTACGGCCTGGACAAGGCGCAGGCGCAACGCGACGTCGACGCACTGATGAAGGGCCGTCACATCTGACGCCAGCTCTCGCAGTGAGACCGAGGCCGCCGCAAAGGCGGCCTCGGCTGCGGACTCAAACGGCGGAGCGGTGACATGTGGACTGGTCTATTCGCGATCGTATTGGCAGCCTCTCTCGGTCTGGGCATGGCGGGATTTTTTCATGCAGCGGGACGTCCAGCGCTCGTGAGGTTTCGCGCCGGTTCGTCCAAGTAACTGGTTCGACAGAGCTCGCGACGATGACAACGCGCACCACGAGGAAATTCGTAACATTCCGCCGTCCCTTCTTGTTGAAGGGAATTGACCGGACCTTGCCGGCCGGACAGTACGAGGTCATCACGGACGAAGAATTGATCGAGGGCTTGTCGTTCCCGGTCTACCGCCGTTTCGCCACGATGATGTACGTTCCGGCGCACTCTCATCCCGGATCGTCGGTCGAGATGGTGACCATCGAGCCTGACGCATTGCGGGCGGCGCAGGACCGGGACGCCGAATCGGCAACACAGCCTGCGGCAAAGTCGCGTTGACGAGATTCGCGTATTTGCGAGAGTTGTCTATGATCCGGTCTACTTGAGCGAGCTGGGCAGTCCTGCACACGGGATCTCGCGTACTTGACCGTTCTGAATGTGCGGCACACCACCGTTTACCGCTACGGCCGCCCGGTTCGGCTCGGGACTCATCGGCTGATGCTACGTCCGCGCGATAGCCACGATCTTCGCCTGATCCAGACAAGCCTGAGTATCTCGCCGACAGCGTCCGTGCGCTGGATGCACGACGTATTCGGCAACTCGATTGCCATCGCGTCGTTCGATGAGCCCTCGACCGAACTGCGGATCGAAAGCAACCTCCGGCTGGAGACTTACCTCGCCAAGCTGCCGGAGTTTCAGATCACGCCGGAGGCGGCGAACTATCCGTTCGTCTATTCGGCCGACGATCGGATCGACTTGGGGCGGATGCTTGAACGGCATAACCCCGATCCTTCCGGGCGGCTCGGGTCATGGGCCAGAGGTTTCGTCCGCAGCAATCCGACCGATACGTTGGCGTTGCTGGCCGATCTCAACAGCGGCGTCGGGGCGTTTGTCAGGTATCAGAGCAGGGAAACCGAGGGCACCCAGACTCCGGTCGAAACCCTCAACCGCGGCTGGGGTTCGTGCCGCGACTTCGCGGTGCTGCTGATCGAGGCCGCCCGATGCCTGGGCTTCGGCGCCCGCATCGTAACGGGCTATCTCCACAATCCCTCCAACGAAGCGACCGGCGCCGGCACCACCCACGCGTGGGTGGACATCTACGTTCCGGGCGCCGGCTGGATCGCCTACGACCCGACCAACGGAACAACCGGAGGCAAGGACCTCATCCGCGTGGCCGTGACCCGTGACATCAGTCAGGCGATCCCCATTGCCGGCAGCTTCGTCGGCAGTTCCGACAGCTATCTCGGCATGACGGTCGATGTTTCGGTCGTCTCGGAGCGGCAGCCCGTAGCAACCATTAAGTCGTAGCGGGTTTATCAACCCATGGGGTACCGCGCGCGACGATGGTGTTGGCGTAGATCAAGAGCTTCCTGGCGCAAGCGACAAGAGCTGCGTTGTGCGCCTTTCCTCTTGCGGTGAGTCGAGCATAGAGGTCGATCAGCATCTTGTTCCAGCGGAACGCGGCCGGCAGCGCTGCGGCGTAGAGGGAGCGGCGCAGGCGTCCCCGTCCACCGGCGATATGCCGCTGGCCTTTGTACTTTCCGCTGTCATCGTCGAAGGGAGCGAGCCCTGCCAGCGCTGCCGCCTGCTCGCGGCTGATGCGGCCGAGTTCGGGCATTCGGATAACAATGGCGAGCGCGGTGCGTTCGCCGATGCCGGGCACGCTGAGCACGAGATCGAGCCGGCGGGCAAGATCGCCATGATCGCGCAGCCTTCCGACGATCCTGAGCAGTTCCGCGCTCCGGCGCGCTTTCAGGTGGGCGATGTCGGCGATGACGATCTTCCGGATGCGGCCGTCGTCGACATGCTCGAGCCGGGTCTTGAGACGCGCGATATCCTCTTCGATCTGCTCCACGAAGGTCAGATGGTCGGCCAGCGCGGCCAGCCGCACATCGGGCTCGATCCGCGGCCCCTCGATCGCGGCGGTGCAGGCTGCGATGAGGACCGCATCGAGTGCGTCGTTCTTGGCGCGGCGCAGGTGCAGGCGCGCATAAGCGCGAACCTGGATCGGCTGCAGCACCAGAACGACGAAGCCATGACCCTGCAGGTGCTTGACCACGCCTCGCTCATAGCCGCCGCTCGCCTCGATCCCCACACGCGACACGCCGGCCTTGCTCAACTCTGACCGCAAGCGTCGCCAGCCAGGCAACGCATTCTCCACCTGCCAGCGCTCGGTCCGACCATGAACCGCAACGTCGAGCTTGCCCTTGGCCGTATCGATACCGGCCACCGCCGTGCTAATCTTTGTCATCTTCGTCGACCCTGCCTTGTGAAGCGAACCAGGTTGTTCCGGCAACCATCCGGGTCCGATGAAGGTGCTGACGACGATCACGCTACGGGGCAGCCACAAACTGCTCAGGGTGGATTCGATCCGATCGCCAGCCGCTCTGCCGCGGACAGCCATCCGCGGCAGAGCATTCCTTTCGGAACGCACAGACGATAGTCGGTTTCGCTATTACAAGGGTGGGTTAGGCGCGAAGCGCCGTAACCCACCGATTTGGCCTCGCGGAAAGCTCAGCCGGTTGGTTACGCGCCCATAGCCCGACGAAGACGGGCGTAAACGTCCTGATGGGCGCTAACCGACCCTACGCGCTCCTGGTCCGTCACGTCACAAATCGATGTCGGCTGTCATGTCGCCAACGGCGAAAACATATCGGGAAGCCCGGCCCATAAATTTGGAGTAGAGTTTATTGATGCGCGCTGTCGCTTGCCTCCTCGCCGTCTTCTTCCTTGCGGCCGCGAGTTCCGCCGTCGCGCAGCAGAAGCGCCCGATTGACCCGATGCTTCCCGGCTCGCTCGATCCCAAGCCGCTACCGCCGCTGAAAAATCCTGACGCGCCGTCAACGCCGGCCAAGGAACTGTTCGCGCGCAAATCGACGCCGTCTCCCGGACCGCCGCGCGCGATCGGCGGCGATTTCGACGGCTGTCTCGCCGGCGCCGTGTCGCTGCCGATCACTGGTCAGACTTGGCAAGTCATGCGGCCGTCGCGAAACCGCAACTGGGGCCATCCGGAACTCATTCGCTTCATCGAGCGGCTTGCCGCGAACGCAAACAAGGCTGGCTGGAACGGTCTTTTGGTTGGCGACATGTCTCAGCCGCGCGGCGGGCCGATGCTGTCCGATCACGCCAGCCATCAAGTCGGCCTCAACGTCGATATTTGGTTTGCGCCGATGCCGGACCACGTGCAAAGCCGCGAGGAGCGCGAGTTCCGCCCGGGCACCGATGTGGTTGCGCCCGATCTGCGCGACGTCGATCCGAAACTGTGGACCCACACACATACTGCGCTCGTCCGAACGGCGGCGCAGGATGCGGTGGTCGTGCGCATCCTGGTCAATGCCGCGATCAAGAAGGCGGTGTGCCGCGAGGCCGGCGCCGATCACCCCTGGCTCTACAAGGTGCGTCCCTGGTACGGTCACGCCGCGCATTTTCATGTCCAGATTGGCTGTCCCGCTGATAGTGCGGACTGCAAGCCGCCAGCCCCGCCGCGCCCAGGCGCCGGCTGCGGCAGCGACCTCGATGTCTGGTTCAAGGAATCGACGCTGCACCCGCCACCGAGCAAACCGAGGCCGGTCTTGACGCTGGCCGGGTTGCCCCCCGCATGCAGGCAGATCGTCAAAGCGCCGTGATTGTCGATGCCGCTTCGCCTGCGAAAGCAAGTAGCCCGCATGAGCGCAGCGACGTGCGGGGCTTTCGTTGATGCATGAACCCGCATATCGCTACGCTCATGCGGGCTACTTACTGCAGCACCGCTTGCTGCCGCGCCGCTCTTCATGCCGCGCGCGGCGCGACCTCCTGTTCGATCTTGCGACGAACGGTGCGATTGGCGACATCGAGATCGTAGCGCGCTTGCAGATTGATCCAGAACTCCGGCGATGTCCCGAAATAGCGTCCAAGGCGTAGGGCGGTATCGGTCGTGATCGCGCGCCGTCCCAGCACGATGTCGTTGACGCGCGACCGTGGCGCCTTGATCGCATTGGCAAGTTCGTAGACGCTGATCTCCATCGGGGTCAGAAACTCGTCTCGGAGTATCGAGCCCGGATGGATAGGCGGTAGGCGTCGGCCGGAGCGCACGTCGGAGAAGTCGATCGTCCCTTTGTCGATGTCTTCACGCTTGATGCTCATCGGGGTCTCGCTCCTCAATGGTAGTCGACGATCTCGACATCGAAGGCCTCGCCATCTCGCCACACAAAGCATATCCGCCATTGATCATTGATGCGGATGCTGTGCTGGCCCTTGCGGTCGCCCGCCAAAGCTTCCAGCCTATTGCCCGGCGGCTGACGCAAGTCGTCAAGTCGCTTCGCCGCGTCGATTGCCAAGAGCTTCGCCCGGGTCCGCTGCTGGATCGGCGACGACAGCCCGCGAACGGCATAGCCCGCGAAGATTGCAGCGGTGCGCTTGTCGCGGAAGGTCTGGATCACGCCAAAACGTACCGCGTCTCGTTACGTAATGTCAATCGGAACGTACCGAAATGCGGGGCCTTCGTTCATGCCTGAACCCGCATATCGCTACGCTCATGCGGGCTACTTGCTGCCTCATGTCTTCTCCCGGTCCGTCACGTCATAAATCGATGTCGGCCGTCATGTCGGCAACGGCGAAACATATCGGGAAGCCCGGCCCACCAATATGGAGTAGAATTCATTGATGCGCGCTGTCGCTTGCCTCCTCGCCGTCTTGTTCCTTGCGGCCGCGAGTTCCGCCGTCGCGCAGCAGAAGCGCGCGATCGATCCGATGCTTCCCGGCTCGCTCGATCCCAAGCCGCTACCGCCGCTGAAAAATCCTGACGCGCCGTCAACCCCGGCCAAGGAACTGTTCGCGCGCAAATCGACGCCGTCTCCCGGCCCGCCGCGCTCGATCGGCGGCGATTTCGACGGCTGCCTCGCCGGCGCCGTGTCGCTGCCGATCACGGGTCAGACCTGGCAAGTCATGCGGCCGTCGCGAAACCGCAACTGGGGCCATCCGGAACTCGTTCGCTTCATCGAGCGGCTTGCCGCGAACGCAAAGCAGGCCGGCTGGAACGGCCTTCTGGTTGGCGACATGTCTCAGCCGCGCGGCGGGCCGATGCTGTCCGATCACGCCAGCCATCAAGTCGGCCTCAACGTCGATATCTGGTTTGCGCCGATGCCGGACCACGTGCAAAGCCGCGAGGAGCGCGAGTTCCGCCCGGGCACCGATGTGGTTGCGCCCGATCTGCGCGACATCGATCCGAAACTGTGGACCCCCGGACATACTGCGCTCATCCGAACGGCTGCGCAGGATCCGGTGGTCGTCCGCATTCTGGTCAATGCCGCGATCAAGAAGGCGGTGTGCCGCGAGGCCGGGGCCGATCACCCCTGGCTTTACAAGGTGCGTCCCTGGTACGGTCACGCCGCGCATTTTCATGTCCAGATTGGCTGTCCCGCAGACAGTGCGGACTGCAAGCCGCCAGCCCCGCCGCGCCCAGGCGCCGGCTGCGGCAGCGATCTCGACGTCTGGTTCAAGGAATCGACGCTGCACCCGCCACCGAGCAAACCGAGGCCGGTCTTGACGCTGGCCGGGTTGCCCCTCGCGTGCAGGCAGATCGTCAAAGCGCCGTGATGGCCGATGCCGCTTCGCCTGCGAAGGCAAGTAACCCGCATGAGCGCAGCGACATGCGGGGCTTTCGTTGATGCATGAACCCGCATATCGCTGCGCTCATGGGGCTACTTGTTTCACGAACTGACATCGCCAGTCATGCAAGCTTGTTCAGAAGATATCCAAGTCGCGACCTGTCACAACATCGCCGTTGTACAAATGTCGAATCTCGTTGATCAGTTCTTCTTCTACGTCGGCGGGCTCTGGTGGACCTCCGGGATTCGAGCGGTGATAGAGCACGAGTAGGGCCGGCTTTACTGCATTGGCGATCTCCGCGAGCTCGACCGAGGATGTATGGGCTTGCCGCCGATATTCCTGCCAGAGTGTTGGTGCGCGATGATAGCTCGCCATCGAATAGGCTTCGTGGATGAGGATGTCACACCCACGGCTCTGGTTGATTAGCGATTGTGTTGGCGTGGTATCGCCCGAGATCACGATGACCCGATCTGGTGCATCGAACCGAAAGCTAAAGCAGTCAGCGACGTCCTCATGACGCGCCGCGAAACGCTGTGACCGAGACGTTACCGTCTCGGTAGATGACGCCGGGCATGATCTCGTGTGCATCAACCTTGCAGCCGTCCGTGCTGTGCCGGCTGACGCCGTTTGTTCGTACGTCGATGTCCACCTGCCAGGCCTTAAGGACGTGCTCCGTCATGGCTTTGATTCCGGTAGGGCCATACGACCTGAAGCGGCTCGCGGCGCCCCATAACCCAGGGTGTGAAAATGAGATCGGGGTAACCCAGCGTGTGATCGGAATGCATATGCGTGAGGAACGCGGTCTTTAGGTTCACGCCTCCATAGCCGAGCGCTGTCACTCCTTTCTCGTACGCGGCCGTCGCACGTCGGATCACGCCGGGCCCAAAGTCGATGAGGTAGGGCGTGTCGTTGGCAATGACCACGGTGGCGGGACCGGATCGATTCGGATCTGGACGTGGCGTGCCGGTGCCAAGCATGACAACAGCGGAGTCGATTCGGCTGAGTCCGCAAATTGGGCAGCGAACGGACATGAACTGGCCCCGTTAGAAGGTCGTGCGGTGAACCGGTGAAGTATGCAAAGCGATGTACAATTCATTCGGGCCGCATGTTCGCTGCGGCGACCACTTTCGCCCATTCCTCCCGGTCCGTTTTGAGACGCGCAAGAACCTCAGGACCAACGATGCCGGCGGGCGTCGCGTCCATGGCTCGCAATCGCTCGATTACGTCGGAAGCTTGAGTGCGGCACCACTTCGCGCTCCAGCAGCGCAGCGACCGCCTCGGGAAGTCCCGGCCGGCGCCAGCATCACTTGATAGTTTTCGACCTTGAATTCGGATAACCCCGACTCCGCGATCGTTGGTACGTCCGGCGCGAGCGGCGAGCGGTCGGTTAGCGAGACGCCAAGCGCCTTGAGACGGCCCGCTTGTACGTGCTCCATCATGCCGGCGCTGGAGACAAACGCGACCTTTACCTGCCCAGCCACGAGGTCGACGACCATCGGGGCATTGCCGCGGTAGGGTACATGGATCGCCTCGAACCCGGCGTGCAGCCGGAAGTTCTCCATCGTCAGGTGGCCAGGATTTCCGACTACCACCGCTCGCATAATTGATCGGTTGCTTCCTCGCGGCGGCGGCCTTCGCGAAGGCGACGAATTCCGCCACCGAATTGACCGGAAGGACGGGTGCACAACCAGCATGTTGCCGCCGGTTGTGACGATTGCGATCGGCCGGAAGTCCTTGTCCGGATCGAACGGGCAGTTTCTTGTAGAGGCTCGGATTTACGGTCAGCATCGTGCCGAGCACGCATCCCGAGCGTGTGTCCATCGGGTGCCGCCTTGGCGACGACCTCGGCTCCGATGTTGCCGCCGGCGCCGGGGCGATTTCGATCACGAAGGGCGTGCTTGAGGCTGACCGACAGCTTTTCGGCGATGGTCCGCGCGTAGATGTCGGTCGGCCCGCCGGCCGCCGCTGGAACGACCACTCTGATCAAGCGGTTGGGATAGGACTGATGCGAAGGCGATGGACGGCAAGTCAGCATTCAATCGTCATTCTGGGCAAAGCAATTCCCGCCAAAAGGAGCGATCGTCTGAGGTCATGATTGCCTCCGCTAGTAACGCGCTGTGTTTCTCAGCCTCGAAGCTTGTCCCCTTACTTCGTAACTGAAAAGTGCTATTTCTGTTCATCGCCTTAACAATTTTGGTAAGGAGCGACGAATGCGCTGGAACGATCGGATTGGACGCCGAATCAAGTTGAGCGACCTGCACGTCTCTTGTCGGTGGCGCAATCCGGGAGCATGGCAAAGGCGGCAGCCGAACTTGCGATGTCTCATCCGGCAGTCTCGCGCTCGATCAGCGACCTGGAGCAGGTTCTCGGCGTGCGTCTTCTGGAGCGAAATCCGCACGGCGTCTTGCTTACCGAATTCGGGAGGTCCATGCTCAATCGCAGCCATGCCGCGTTCGACGAGCTGCGACAGGCCGTCAAGGATATCGAATTTCTCGCCGATCCAGGTGTCGGGGAGGTGCGGATCGGGAGTACCCCGCCACTTGCCGCGAGCTTCGTCTCGACCATTATCGATCGGCTCCACCGTCGCTTATCCGCGTATCGCATTCCACGTCGTTTCCGCAAACGTCGACGTCTTGCGACGTGAATTGGATGAGCGCACCGTCGACCTGCTGATCGTAAGGGAAATTGGTTCATTTTCCGAGAGCGTGAGCTTCGAAGTGCTTTACGACAATCCCTATTTCGTGTCATGCCGGCGCAGAGAGTCCCTGGTCGCACGGCGAGTGGTCCAACTTGCCGACCTCGTGAATGAATCTTGGGTTTTGCCACCGCCGGGTAGTCGTTTAGGAATGCTGGTGAGAGATATATTTGACGCCGCCAAACTCCCTTTCCCGCAGGCGGCAGTGCTCTCCTATGGTCTCGAAATGATCGTCAATCTAGCTTGGAACCGGCCGATACCTGGCTATCCAACCGGAGTCAGTTCTTACGTTTCCAGTCAAGCATCCCCTGATTAGAAAAGTGCCGGTGAAATTCTCGATTTCAAGCGGTCCTATCGGAATTCTCACCTTGAAGAATCGCCGTGCTTAGCCCATCGGCGCGCCTGTTCGTTGAATACGCCCGCGAAGTCGCGAAACCATTGACGAGGTCCAAGCGATAGTCACTGCGCGAATGATGTCTGTTCCTCGCCCAAAGCGGACATGATGCGATGTCGGCGTCCGGCTGGACACACTTTCATGCCAGCCAAACTTGTCAGTCCGCAGGCCTAGAAAAACGCGAGCGTCCTGATCTCGATGCTCTCGCGCGGGCGGGCGTTGGGCGGCGTGGTCGGATCGTCGAACGCGGTGTGCGCGGTCCAGCGGGCGCGGCCGTCGTGCGCCGAATCGAACACCTTGAACACCAGCGCCTCGTCGCGCCGCATGCGCGGGAACCAGTACCAGTCGTGCTTCGGATTGTAGGCGATCGCGTAGGTCTGGCCGATGCGATTCGGATAGCGGCGCTCGGAGATGATGAAGTCCTTCTCGCGCGACGCTGCGCGCGTCGCAGATGCCGAGCGGATGGGTCTCGACCGGGTGGCGGATCGGCCGCCAGACCTGGATGATCGCGAACCGGCCGGCCAGCAATGCGTCGGCCTCGTCCGGCAGGATGTCGCGCACGCGCTGCGGCCCCGACCATTCGGTGTAGTCGTTGTGCACGCGGCGCACGACTTCGCGGATCTTGCGTCTTCTCGCGCAGTTCGTCGTCGGCGGTGCGCAGCGTGTGGTCGAACACCACGACGCGTTTGGCGCCGCTCTCGGCTTCGATCAGCGCTTCCATCTCCGGGTAGTAGACCCGCTTGATCTCGTCCTCGTCGAAGAAGTCCTTCATCTTCGTCGGGTGGGGGACAAAGTGGAAGCCGTTGCGGTCGAGCGTGAAGCCCTTGGCGCCGCTGCGGCCGTTGCGGATCGTCACCCGCTGCGGGTCGACCGTGCCGCCGGTGCGCACGTCGAGCGAGCCCGGCCCGCCCGTATAGGTGAACAGCTTCTCGCCGGTGTTCTGGACGTAGTTGAGCGTCGCCTCGATCGCCGGCACGGTTTCGGGATCGGCGGTCTGTTCGAGAACCTGCGCCATGGGCAACTCCGGGATGCGGACCCGCGGTCCGGGTCCAGGTTCGGATAGTGGTCGGGCGTGGTCGGGAGGTAAACTTAGGACCCCGAAGAACGAACCGGAAGAGCCGGCTTGTTCACGTTCTGCGGCATTGCCGGCGCAGGAAGATGCGGGAAGAACGCCGAAGAACTCCGGTCGGACCGGTCAGGTGTGACCTGAACGACACACATCGCCCCGCCGCGCGAAGCCGGCTTGAACCATTTGGATCGCCCCCACGACCAACACACACGAACATTGGGGAGGTCATCATGCGTCTTTGCTTCGATTGCGATCTCGGCTCGCTCGCGGTTCTGATGATTGGCATCAGCGGCGTGGCTTTTCTGGCGATGAGCATCTGATCTTTGGGCTTTCGGCCGGCGCTCTGCCGCTCGCCTGGCGCGGATTTGCGCCCGAGGTAACTTCCGGAAATATCGGCCTTCTTTCTACCCCCGCGTGAGCGTCGGCGCGCGCCGCACCGCCAGCGGGCGTCGGCCGTTACGGTCTCTCGGCTCGCCCATTGCGCACCCCCCGCAGCGCTGCCTGCCGAGGCCGAAAACCCCCGCCGCAGAGTGATTTGCATGACTTTTCCGCAATGCGGCAGGGGGCCACTTGCACTCACTCTATAAGGGTGCCAATAAACCGCGCAGGAATAGCCGCTTGGCCCCCTTCCCCAGGGTGGAGAACGGCCAGTTCGCCCGCTGCCGCCAAGGACGTCCTCCGCATTTGGGCGTGGGAGGGCCGCGGCGCTTCGGATGCAGGCAAGTCGTGTGCACCTGCACGCGTTCGAGCGCGGGCGGATCGTATGTCTGAGAGAGGGACCTTACACGTGGCAACGATGCATTCGGCGCATTCGGCTGAGCCGACACGTCGCGATTTCCTGTACATCGCTACCGGCGCGGCCGCCGGCGTCGCCGCAGTCGCGGCCCTGGTTCCGCTGATCGCCCAAATGAACCCGGACGCCTCGACAATCGCGGCCGGCGCGCCGATCGAGGTCGATCTGACGCCGATCACCGAAGGCCAGGTGATCAAGGTGTTCTGGCGCGGCAAGCCGATCTTCATCAACCACCGCACCAAGAAACAGATCGCAGACGCCGAAGAACGTCGACCTCGCCAAGCTTCCCGATCCGCAGCCCGATTCGGCCCGCGTGAAGGCCGGGCATGCGCAGTTCCAGGTGCTGATCGGCATCTGCACCCATCTCGGCTGCATTCCGATCGCCCACCAGGGCGAGTTATGACGGCTATTTCTGCCCCTGCCACGGCTCGGTCTACGACACTTCCGGCCGCATCCGCAGCGGTCCGGCGCCGACCAATCTCGCGCTGCCGCCCTACGAGTTTCTCTCCGACAGCAAGATCCGGATCGGCTGACGGCTGCCCGACCTCACGTCTTCCTGCAAGGTTTTTCCCATGAGCGGACCATCCGACCTACCAGCCGCAAAGCGCCTTCATGAAATGGATGGAGCGGCGGCTGCCGATCGCCGGCCTCGTCCATTCGTCGTTCGTCGTCTATCCGACGCCGCGCAACCTGAACTACTGGTGGACCTTCGGCGGCATCCTCGCGTTCATGCTCGGCGTGCAGATCATCACCGGCATCGTGCTGGCGATGCACTACACGCCGCATGTCGATTTTGCCTTCAATTCCGTCGAAAGCATCATGCGCGACGTGAATTACGGCTGGCTGCTGCGCTACGTGCACGCCAACGGCGCCTCGATGTTCTTCCTGGCCGCCTACATCCATATGTTCCGGGGCATGTACTACGGCTCCTACAAGGAGCCGCGCGAGGTGCTGTGGATCCTCGGCGTGATCCTGCTGCTGCTCATGATCATGACCGGCTTCATGGGCTACGTGCTGCCGTGGGGCCAGATGAGCTTCTGGGCCGCCACCGTCATCACCAACCTGTTCTCGGCCATCCCGGTCGTCGGTGAATCGATCGTCACCTGGCTGTGGGGCGGCTACGCGGTCGGCAATCCGACGCTCAACCGCTTCTACTCGCTGCACTACCTGCTGCCGTTCGTGATCGTCGGCGTCGTCGTCCTGCACGTCTGGGCGCTGCACCAGGTAGGGCAGAACAATCCGACCGGGGTCGAGCCGAAGAGCGACAAGGACACCGTACCGTTCACGCCCTACGCCACGCTCAAGGACGGTTTCTTCCTGGTGGTGTTCTGCATCCTGTTCGCCTGGTTCGTGTTCTACATCCCGAACTTCCTCGGCCATTCCGACAACTACATTCCGGCGAACCCGTCGGTGACGCCGATGCACATCGTGCCGGAGTGGTACTACCTGCCGTTCTACGCCATCCTGCGCGCCATCCCCGACAAGCTGATGGGCGTGATCGCGCTCGGCGCCTCGATCGTGATCCTGGCGTTCCTGCCCTGGCTCGACACCTCGAAAGTACGCTCCGCGAGATATCGTCCGCTCTACCGCCAGTTCTTCTGGCTGTTCGTGATCGTCTGCATCGGGCTGGGCTGGCTCGGGTCGAAGCCGCCGGAAGGCTACTACGTGCTGTTCGCACGCATCTTCACGGTCTACTACTTCGCCTACTTCCTGATCATCCTGCCGATCCTGGGCTTCGTCGAGAAGACCAAGCCATTGCCGAATTCGATTTCGGAATCGGTTCTGCCGCCAACCGGCGCGAAGGCCTAGGAGGGACACGCCATGGCCTTCACGCGCGCAATTCTCGCTCTTGCCGTCTCGCTCGCGGCGTTCGCCGGCCCGGCGTTGGCGCAGGAACACTCGCACGCATCGCCGACGCCGCCGATGTACAAATGGTCGTTCGCCGGTCCGTTCGGCCAGTACGATCAGGGGCAGCTCCAGCGTGGCTTCAAGGTGTACCGTGAGGTCTGCATGCAGTGCCACGGCATGCAGCTGCTCTCGTTCCGCAACCTCGCCGAACCGGGCGGACCCGGCTTCACGACCGCACAGGCGGCGGCGGTCGCGGCGGAATACAAGTACCAGGAGGGCGTCGACGACCAGGGCAAGCCGATCGAGCGCGCCGGGCGCCTGGCCGATCATTTCCCGCCACCGCTCGTCAAGTTTCCGGGCGCGCACGCCGCCGGACATGTCGGTCATCGCCAAGGGCCGCGGCTACGAGCGCGGCTTCCCCCGCTGGGTGATCGACATGTTCACGCACGTACCAGGAGCACGGCGCCGACTACATCACCGCGCTGCTGATGGGCTATGAGGCTTCGCCGCCCGCCGGCTTCAAGCTGCCGCCGGGCACTTCGTACAACAAGTATTTCCCCGGCCACGTGATCCTGATGCCGCCGCCGTTGTCCGACAAGGTGATCGAGTACACCGACGGCTCGCCGATGACGGTCGAGCAGTATTCCAAGGACGTGTCGGCGTTCCTGATGTGGTCGGCCGAACCGCATCTCGTGGCCCGCAAGCGCCTCGGCCTGCAGGTGATGATCTTCCTGATCGTGTTCGCCGGGCTGCTGTACTTCACCAAGAAGAAGGTCTGGAGCGCCGTTCACTGACCGGCGTGACGCCACGCCAGAGTGGGTCCTGCTTCGGTTCGAATCGAACTCTCACCGCTCGTCCCCGCGGAAGCGGGGATCTTACTTACAAATACCGAATGCTTGAACCTGGATTCCCGCTTGCGCGGGAATGAGCGGGATAGAGCCCGTGTCAACTCGAACGGGAATGACGCGCCTATAAATTCAACCGCGCGCGGATGGCCGCCGGATCGGTCGACAGCACCTTGTCGTCGACCGTCACCGGCTCGAACACGCAGCGCGCGAAGCGCGCCTGTTCGGCGAACGGCACCGTGGCGTCGATGCCGAGCTTGGCGCGGATGCCGTTCTGCCCGACGCGGATATATTCGTGGCCGCGCGCCGCCGGCATGACGATGAGGTCGCGCGAGGCCTCCATGCGGGTGGCCAGCGCATATTCCACGTCGTGCGGATCGCGGATGTCGATGTCGTCGTCGACCACGATGACCAGGTCGAGATCCTTGAGCGCGCCGAACGCCGCGAAGATCGCGTTGCGCTGCAGGCCGTCCTGCTGCGGCGTCGCCTTCTTGCACCTGCACCACGGCGTGGAAGCGGTGCAGGCCGCCGGCCGTCATCTCGGCGTCGGTCACGATCGGCACCGCCGATTGCAGCACCTTGAGCAGGCTCGCCTCCAGCACGTACTTGCGCAGCATGATGGTCTCGCGGCCGTAGCCGTTGATGGCGTGATAGATCGGCTTGTCGCGATGCGTCACGGCGGTCACCTCGAACACCGGCGCGGCATCGGCCGGCGACAGATAGCCGACGAACTCGCCGAACGGGCCTTCGGTCACGGTCTCGTCGGCCAGCATGCGGCCTTCCAGCACGATCTCGCTTTCGGCCGGCACGATCAGGTCCTGCGACACCGCCTTGACGACCGGCAGCGGCCGGCCGCACAGCCCGCCGGCGACCGCGAGCTCGTCGGCATGTTCGGGCATCTGCGAGCCCATGGTGGCGGCGGTGTAGTGCAGCGCGAGGTCGGAGCCGATGCAGACCGCGATCGGCAGGTCCTCGCCCTTGCGCTTGGCGCGCTCGAACGCGAGCCGCAGATGGCGGCCGAAGTCGAGCTTGACGCCGGTGCGATCGGGGCCGGTGAGCTGCAGCCGGTGATAGGAGGCGTTGTAGGTGCCGGTGTCGGGATCGCGCACGATCACGATGCCGGCGGTGACGAAGCGCCCGGCGTCGTCCGCGGTGTGGTGCAGCGCCGGCAGCATGCGGCCGAGGTCGATGTCCTTGGTGTGGACGTGCTGCTGCACCGGCGCGCGCTCGACCAGCACCGGCGGCTGCGGCGCGCCGAGCGCGCGGCCGACGAACTCGCGGATGCCGCGAAAGTCGATGCCGAAGGCCGCTTCGCAATTGGCCTGACAGGAGAGCAGGTTGCCGACCACCGGCATGTCGTAGCCGTCGACCTGGCTGAACAGCAGCGCCGGGCCGCCGTCGAGCTTCTTCATGATGGCGGCGACCTCGAGATGCGGATCGACCGGCGCCGTGTAGGCCTGCAGCCGCCCTTGCTCCGCCATGCGATCGAGCGCCGAGCGGAAGCGGGTATCGAGGACGCCGTAATTCGACATTGAAGCCTCTCTTGGGGCGGTTCGGTTAGCCGCACGATTGCAAACTATCGCGAAGCATGACAATGGCGGATCGGACGCGCGGTCGCGGCCAGCGGGAAGATCAACGCGGTTGCGCGCATAGGGAAGCTTCATGACCAAAGCGGTGCTCGGCATCATCGGCGGCTCCGGCATCTACGACCTGCCGGGGCTGGAGAAGGTGAGGCAGAAGCGGATCAAGAGCCCGTGGGGCGAGCCGTCGGCGCGCGCTGCGCATCGGCGAGATCGCGGGCCTGCCGGTGGTGTTCCTGTCGCGTCACGACAAGGGTCATCGGCTCTCGCCGTCCGACATCAACTATCGCGCCAATATCGACGTGCTCAAGCGCGCCGGCGTGACCGACCTGGTTTCGCTGTCGGCCTGCGGCTCGTTCAAGCAGGAGCTGCCGCCCGGCACCTTCGTGCTGGTCGACCAGTTCGTCGACCGCACCCACAAGCGCGAGAGCTCGTTCTTCGGCAAGGGCTGCGTCGCGCATGTCTCGATGGCGCATCCGGTGTCGCCGCGGCTGCAGGACCGCATCGCCGCCGCCGCCGGTCTCGAAGGCATCAAGATCGTGCGCGGCGGCACCTATGTCTGCATGGAGGGGCCGCAGTTCTCCACCTATGCCGAGAGCATGACCTACAAGGGGCTCGGCTATTCGGTGATCGGCATGACCAACCTGCCGGAGGCGAAGCTCGCGCGCGAGGCCGAGCTCTGCTACGCCACGGTCGCGATGGTGACGGACTTCGACTGCTGGCATCCCGATCATGACGCGGTGACGGTGCAGGACATCATCAAGGTGCTGACCGACAACGCCGACAAGGCGAAGAAGCTGGTCGCGCGGCTGGCGCAAGGATTTCCCGCGCGAGCACGAGCCGTGTCCGATCGGCTCCGACCGCGCGCTCGACACCGCGCTGATCACCGCGCCCGAGGCGCGCGACAAGCGGCTGCTCAAGAAGCTCGACGCGGTGGCGGGCCGGGTGCTGAAGCCGCCGCGGAGGAGAATAGCTTCGCGTCATTCCGGAAGCCGCATCGCAGGCAAGTTTACGCAGTCGGCGGACAACTTGCCGCGCGCGGCTGTCCGGAATCTCGAATGCCCCTGCAGCAAAGCTGCGATTCCGGGCTCGCGCCTTTGGCGCGTTGCGTCTACCCCAACCGCTTCGCGATTTCGCGCGCCGCCATGGTGCCGCCGGCGACCGCGGTCGCGACGCACGGATGCGCCGGATTGGCGACGTCGCCCACCGCGAAGACGCCGCGGCAGCGACGTTTCCATGTTGCCGTCGACCACGAGATAGCCATCGCGCATCCTTGTCGGAGCGCGAGCTCGGCGAGCCAGGGCTCGCTGCGTGTTCGGCCGGTAGCCGAACAGGAGCACGACGCGATCGACCTCGAAGCCGGTGCCGTCGTCGAGGCGCAGGCGAATCCGCGTCGCCGGCTCGGTCGAGCGCCGCCACCGTGCGGCCGCGCGATCACCGCGGCCGGCCGCCGCGACTGATGCGTCTCGATCTGCGCGACCAGCCGCGGCTGCGCCTGCGGCGCCTCGGAGCGCATGACGATCGTCACCCGCACGCCCCTCTCGAGCAGGATGTGCGAGACGTCGAACGCGTTGTCGCCGCCGCCGATCACGCGCAACATGCGTGTCCCGAGCTGCGGCGGCCGGTTCGCCGATCGCAGCCGGACCGACATCGACGCGGCCCGCTGCCGCGAGCCGGCGCGCATTCGGGACCTGGTCGAGCCAGTCCTCGCCGCGGAATTCGGTGCCGGTCGCGATCACCAGCGCCGGGCATGACAAGTGACTGCGGGACCTCGTCAGCCGGCGACGTCGAGCGCGAAGCCGCCGACCGGCTTACGCAGGATGCGCTGCGGCCGACGGCATCGAGCCAGGCCTCGATCGCCGGCTTCGCCGATGTGGCGCGCAAACGCCTCGACGTTCTCGCGCGCCTGTTGCGCCGGGCCGCCCGAGCAGCCATGGATTGGGATAGGGGTTTCGCCGCGCCATGCCGCCCAGCACCGGCCGCCTGCTCGACGATGACCGGATGCAGTCCGTAATTGTGGAGCCACAGCGCGCACGACATGCCGGCCGGTCCGCCGCCGATGATCGGCACGATCGATGCCTCCGCAGCCATGTCAATCCGTTCCACCATTCGGGCATGGTCCCGGTAGTCCGGTTGCGCGCGCGCCATGGTTCGCCAGAGTGGGCGCGCGCGCAAGCCCGTCGCTCCGTTTCACGTGAGAACCTCATGATCAGCATGTCAAGTTCGAGCACGATCTCAAGGCATCGATCCGCACCATTCCGGACTATCCCAAGCCCGGGATCATGTTCCGCGACATCACCACGCTGCTCGGCAATGCGCGCGCGTTCCGCCGCGCGGTCGACGAACTGGTGCAGCCGTGGGCGGGCATCGAAGATCGACAAGGTCGCCGGCATCGAGGCGCGCGGCTTCATCCTGGGCGGCGCGGTGGCGCATCAGGTCTCGGCCGGCTTCGTGCCGATCCGCAAGAAGGGCAAGCTGCCGCACAAGCGGGTCTCGATCGCCTATTCGCTGGAATACGGCCTCGACGAGATGGAGATGCACGAGGACGCGGTCGAGAAGGGCGACCGCGTGATCCTGGTGGACGATCTGATCGCGACCGGCGGCACGGCGGAGGGCGCGGTGAAGCTGCTGCGGCAACTCGGCGCGCGAGGTGCTCGCCGCCTGCTTCATCATCGACCTGCCCGACCTCGGCGGCGCCGACAAGCTGCGCAAGCTCGACGTGCCGGTGCGTACGCTGATCACGTTCGAGGGGCACTAGGCTCCCGCCTCGGCGCGCGCCGGCGGCCGACTTTCAAGTCTGCAAAGACGCAACCTGCGGTCGCCGCCGGCTTGAGACGGGCTGCTGCGCGAGCTTGCGGGCATGCGCACGAAGACCGCATAGTGACGCCGATCAAACGGGGAAGCCCGAAGAAACGTTTGGAGGAAATCATGCTGCCGATCCGTATGGCGTCGGTTGCGGCGCTTTGCGTGCTGTTGGCCTCGCCGCTCCAGGCGCAGGACTATCCCAGCAAGCCGGTGCGCATCGTCGTGGGCTTCGCGGTCGGCTCGACGTCCGACCTGCTGGCGCGCATCATCGGACAGAAGCTCAACACGCTGCTCAACCAGCCGTTCATTGTGGAAGTCAGGCCCGGCGCCGGCAGCAATGTTGCGGCGCAGTCGGTCGTGCGCTCGCCCAAGGACGGCTACACGCTGCTGATCGCGACGTCGTCGAGCACCATCCGCAGCGCCGGCCAGGCGAACTTCAGCTTCGACTTCGGCACGGACCTGGCGCCGATTGCGCTGATCGCGAATGTACCGTTCGTGCTGGCCGCAAATCCCGGGCTGGGCGTCAAAACGGTCAAGGAATTCATCGCGCTCGCCAAGACCAAGCCCGAGGCCATGACGCTCGGCGCTACCGCGGTCGGGACGACGGCCAATCTGGCGTCGCAACTCTTCAACCAGCGCGCCGGCCTCAACCTGGTGATCGCTCCCTATCCGAGCTCCGCCCAAGCGACGACCGACCTGATCACCGGCCGCATCTCGGCAATGTTCGCCTCGGTGCCGAACGTCCTGCAACTGATCGAGGAAGGCAAGCTGACCGCGCTTGCGGTCGGGCAGGCGCGGCGGTCGGCGATGATCCCGAACGTGCCGACCATCGACGAGGCGGGCCTGCCGGACGTCGACGCCAGCATCTGGATCGGCCTGCTTGCGCCGGCAGGGACACCGCCCGAGATCGTCGCGCTGCTCTCGAAGTCGGTCAACGAGGCGCTCCGGTCTGAAGATGTGCTGACCCAGATGCGTTCGCAGGGCATGGAGCCGCTGGGCGGATCGCCGGAAGAATTTGCGCGCCGAATCCGTGACGACACGGCGCGCTGGGATGCGATCACCAAGGCTTCGGGGCTGCAGCAATAACGGCGGCTGCTAATTCTCCGGTGCGGACCCCAAGGTCCGGGCCCGGCTGCACCGGCGCGCGCCGCCGCCCAGTTCGACCGGCGGCCGCGCCGGCAGGAACGGCTTGCCGCCGCCGCGCTGCGGCTCGTCGCGTCACCCCACGGGCCGGGCTCGCCCGTTCCGGACGCCGTGCGCCGTCGCCGGCGGCGTGTCCGGCTCCGGCAACGCCAAGCGGCCCGGGATCGTGGCCGCCGGCGAACTTGACGATCGCCGCGACGCGCGTGTCGATCGACGGGTGGGTGTCGAACAGGTTCGGCGAAACCCGACGCGCGGATTGTCGATGCACATTTCCATGACGGCGGAGTTGGCGCCTGCGAGCTCGCCGCGGCCTTCGATCTTGCGCAGTGCCGTGATCATGGCGTCCGGGTTCTTGGTCAGCTCGACCGAGCCGGCGTCGGCGAGATATTCGCGCTTTCGCGACAGCGCGAAGCGGATGACGATCGACAGGATCCAGGCGACCACGATCATCGCCACCGCGATGAGGATCGCGATCACGGCGCCGCCCTTGCGGTCGCCGCCGCTGCTGCCGCCAACGCGCAAACCGCCCTGGAACATCAGCCTGAACACGAGCTCGGCGAAGAATGAGATCACGCCGGCGATGACCACCGCGATCACCAGCATGCGCACGTCGCCGTTGCGGATATGGGTCAGCTCGTGGCCGAGCACGGCCTCGAGCTCGGCGTCGTCGAGCCGCTCGACCAGGCCGGAGGTGACCGTGATCGAGTATTGCTTCTCGTTCAGTCCGGTGGCGAACGCGTTGAGCGCCTGGTCGTCGATCATCTTGAGCTTCGGCATCGTGATGCCGCGCGAGATGCAAAGGTTCTCCAGCAGATTGTAGAGCCGCGGCTGCTCCTGCCGCGTCACCTCGTGGCCGCCGGTCACCGCGTCGATCATCGACTGGTGGAACTTGTAGGCGATGAAAATCCACAAGCACGCGTGCCGATGGTCACGAACGGCGAGCGAATAGAGCGTCGCGGGCAGCGCGTCGCGCAGAGTGAAGTCGAGCGGCGCGTCCCGGTTGTCAGCGCCTCGCCGATCAAGCGCGCCGGCATAGACCATCAGATAGACGAGGAAGAACAGGCCGATCAGCAGCGCGACCGAGCGGCGCTGGTTCGACTGGATGTGGGTGTAGAGCCCGAAGGCGGCCATGGTCGACCTCGATCTAGCGGTTCGTCATTCCGGGGCCCGAGCGTAGCGAGGGAGCCCGGAATCCATCCTGCCAGCGAGTGGTAACTGGATTTCGGGTTCGCCGCTTTCGCGGCGCCCCGGAATGACGCTGCTGTTGGCGCAACGACCTCAGAACTTCACCTGCGGCGCCTGTCTCGAGCACCTTGCGCTCCTCGACGCCGACGTCGAAGAACTGCCTTCTGGCGTGAATCCGAGCGAGCCGGCGAGCAGGACAGCCGGGAACTGCTGGATGCCGGTGTTGTACTCCTGCACCGCGTTGTTGAAGAAACGCCGCGCCGCGGCGATCTTGTTCTCGATGTCGGAAGCTCGCTCTGCAGCTGCTGGAAATTCTGGTTGGCCTTGAGGTCCGGATAGGCCTCGCTCAGCGCGAACAACTGCCGCAGCGCGCCGCTCAGCACGTTCTCGGCGGCGGCCTGGGCCGCGACCCCGCCGGTCTGCGCGGTGATCGCCGCGTTGCGCGCCTGCACCACCGCCTCCAGCGTGCCGCGCTCATGGCCGGCATAGCCCTTCACCGTCTCGACCAGGTTGGGAATGAGGTCATGGCGCTGCTTGGTCTGCACGTCGATGTCGGAGAAGGCCTGGTTGACCCGTTGCCGCATGGCGACGAGCCCGTTGTAGATCATGATGATCCACAGCACGAGCAGGACGATCGCGCCGATGACGATCCAGGTGATGACGGTGGACGACATGAGCGGCTCCTCGGAAGGCGAAGGGTTGTGGTTGGCCGGCTTCGCACTTTATGGTGTCGGCGGCCCGTGGGAAGCGGCGCGGAACAGGGACGACAAGCATGCAAGGCAAGATTGCGCTCGAGGAGCACTTTCGCCATCGATGATACGTTGAACGATTCCAAGGGTTTCTTTCCCGACCGAGGTGTGGCAGGAGGTGCGCGCGCGCGTGCTCGATCTGCACGATCGGCGACTCCGCCTGATGGACCAGTACGGCATCGAGATGATGCTGCTGTCGCTCAATGCGCCGGCCGTGCAGGCCATTCCCGATCCCCGGCAGGCGAACGAGATCGCGCGCCGCGCCAACGACTTATCTCGCCGAGCAGGTGGCGCAAGCGGCCCGACCGCTTCCAGGGCCTTGCGGCGCTGCCGATGCAGGATCCCGATCTCGCCGCCACGCGAGCTGCAGCGCTGCGTCACCGAGCTCGGCTTCAAGGGCGCGCTGGTCAACGGCTTCTCGCAAGTCGGCGATCAGGACACGATCGTCTATTACGACTCTCGCAGTACTGGCCGTTCTGGGAGGTGGTCGAGCAGCTCGACGTGCCGTTCTACCTGCACCCGCGCAATCCGCTGCCGCGCGACGCCAGGATCTACGAGGGCCACGGCTGGCTGCTGGGACCGATCTGGGCGTTCGGCCAGGAGACCGCGGTGCATGCGCTGCGGCTGATGGGCTCGGGCCTGTTCGACGCCTATCCGCGGCTCGCGATCGTGCTCGGCCACATGGGGGAGGGATCTGCCGTTCAGCATGTGGCGCGTCGACCACACGCAACGGCTGGATCGAGAACCGCCACTTTCTACCCGGCGAAGAAGAAGATCGTCGACTACTTCAACGCCAATTTCTACCTCACGACGTCGGGCAACTTCCGCACCCAGGCTTGATCAACGCGATGAACGAGATCGGCTCCGACCGCATCATGTTCTCGACCGACTGGCCGTTCGAGAACATCGACCACGCCGCGATCTGGTTCGACCCGCCAGCATCAGCGAGAACGACCGCCACAAGATCGGCCGTGACAACGCCGTGCGCCTGTTCAAGCTCGATCGCGCCTGATCGCCATGCAGGGCAAGATCGTCCTTGAAGAGCACATCGCGGTGCCCGAAACGGCGCGAGAATCCTCGCGGTGTGCTTCACGCCGGGCGCCTGGGAACAGCTCCGGGTGCGGCTGCTCGACGTCCACGGCGAGCGCCTGCGCGAGATGGATGCGCATGGCATCGAGCTGATGGTGCTGTCGCTGAATTCGCCGGCCGTGCAGGCAGTGCTGAATGCGGCGGAGGCAGCCGCGCTGGCGCGCCGGGCCAATGATCTGCTCGCCGGTGAGGTGCAGAAGCGGCCCGACCGGTTCCAGGCGCTGGCCGCGCTGCCGATGCAGGACCCGGAGCTGGCGATCGCGGAGTTGGAGCGCTGCGTCAAGGAGCTCGGCTTCTGCGGCGCGCTGGTCAACGGCTTCTCGCAGGTCGGCGAGCCCGACAACGCGGTCTATTACGACCAGCCGCAGTACCGGCCGTTCTGGGCCGCGGTCGAGCGGCTTGGTGTGCCGTTCTATCTGCATCCGCGCAGCCCGCTGCCGCGCGACGCGCGACTCTATGCCGGCCATCCCTGGCTCATGGGTGCGGCCTGGGCATACGGCAACGAGACGGCGGTCCATGCGCTGCGGCTGATCGGATGCGGTCTGTTCGACGAGTTTCCGCGGCTTTCGATCGTCATCGGCCACATGGGGGAGGGCATCCCGTTCAATCTCTGGCGGCTCGACAACTGCAACGCCGGGGTCGAGAAGGCTGCCCATAGCCAGGCGAAGCAGCACGGCCGCCGACTACTTCAGCGACGAATTTCTACGTCACCACGTCGGGCAACTTCAGCAGCAGCGCGCTGATCGCCACCATCCTGGAGATCGGCGCCGACCGTGTCATGTTCTCGGTCGACTGGCCGTTCGAGTTGATCGAACCCGCGGTGCGCTGGTTCGACCAGGCCGCCATCAGCGACAACGACCGACGCAAGATCGGCCGCGACAATGCGGTGCGGGTGTTCAAGCTGAGATCGAGCTAAATCCCTCCGCTCGACCCCGCGGAAGCGGGGACCCGGGGCGATACATACCGAATGCTTTGCCCCTGGGTTCCCGCTTGCGCGGGAACGAGCGGGATAGAGATTCGAATCGACGTAAGTGGAAAAGTACTAGCTTGCTTCGCGCAGCTTCACGGCGCCTTCGAGATCGACCGAGACGAGTTGGGAGATGCCGCGCTCGGCCATGGTGACGCCGAACAGCCGGTTCATCCGCGCCATGGTGATCGGGTTGTGGGTGATGATCACGAAGCGCGTGTCGGTCGAGCGCGTCATCTCGTCGAGCAGGTCGCAGAAGCGCTCGACGTTGTGATCGTCGAGCGGCGCGTCGACCTCGTCCAGCACGCAGATCGGCGCCGGGTTGGTGCAGGAACACCGCGAAGATCAGCGCCAGCGCGGTCAGCGCCTGCTCGCCGCCGGAGAGCAGCGACAGCGTCGCCGGCTTCTTGCCCGGCGGTTTGGCGATGATCTCGAGCCCGGCTTCCAGCGGGTCCTCGTTCTCGATCAGCTGCAGCTCCGCGGTGCCGCCGCCGAACAGCTCGGTGAACAGGTGCTTGAAGTGGTTGTTGACCACCTCGAACGAGGCGAGCAGCCGCTCGCGCGCCTCGCGGTTGAGGTTCTGGATGCCCTGGCGCAGCCGCTTGATCGCCTCGACCAGGTCGTCGCGCTCGGTGGTGAGCGCGTCGTGCTGGGTCTCGACCTCGCGCAGCTCTTCCTCGGCGCGCAGGTTGACGGCGCCGAGCCGCTCGCGGTCGCGGCGCAGCCGCTCGAGGTCGGCTTCGACCTCGGCCACCTCGGGCAGCGGCTTGTCGGGCTCGATGCTCGGCGAGGTTCGGCGACCTCCGCCGGCTCGACCTCGAGCATCTCGACGGATCTCGTGGGCGACGTCGGCGAGCCGGCGCTTGCCGCCCTCGTAGCGCTCCTCGGCGCGCGCGGCGTCTTCGCGCGCGCTGCCCATCGCCTCGAGCGCGGCGCGCGCGTCGCGGTCGGCTTCGGCAAGCGCGTTCTCGGCTTCGGCGAGCCGGTCGGCGGCGGCGCGGCGGTCGCCTTCCGCGGTCTCGATCTCGCCGATCAGCGCGGCGCGCTGCTCGTCGAACAGCGCGCGGGGCGTCTTCGAGGCCCGCACGCTCGGTCCTGGCCTCCTCGACGCGCGCGTCCAGGGTCTCGATCTGCGAGGCCGCGCCGTCGTTGCGGGTGGTCCAGGCTTCGCGCTCGGCGGCGATGGCGACGAGCCGGCGCGCGGCTATCTCGGCCTCGCGCGCCAGCGCCTGCGCTTCCGCGCGCACCTCGGCGAGCTGCGTACGATGGCCGTCGATCTCGCTCCGGACGGCGGCGAGCCGCGTCTCGATGTCGGTCGACGGCGGCAGCGCCGCGAGCGCCTGCTCGGCGTCGCCGCGCGCCGCGGCCGCCTCGTCGCGGCTCGCGGTCAGCCGCGTCTTCGCCTCGCCCAGCGCCGAGAGCCGCGCCGCGTTGCGGCTGATCTCGCGTTCGGCCTCGGCGTGCCGATCGCGCGCCGCGTGCGGCCTGCGTGCTGGAGCTCGCGCCAGCGGTTCCGCGCGGCGGTCTCGGCCTCGGCGGCGGCGGCGACTTCGGCCTCGCGCCTGCGCCACCGCCTGCTGTCGGTTCGACCTCGCGGCGCACGGTCGCGAGCTCGGCCTCGATGTCGGCGAGGCGGTTCTTGCCGGCGAGCCGGCGCGCGGCGCCGGTCGGCGCGTTGGCGGCGACCGAGAAGCCGTCCCAGCGCCACAGGTCGCCGTCGCGCGACACCAGCCGCTGGCCGGGCTTGAGCAGCGGGATCGAGGCGCGCGGCATCGCTCGCGCCCGATCACGCCGATCTGCGCCAGCCGTCGCGCCAGCTCCTTCGGCGCCGTGACGTAGGCGCCGAGCGGCTCGACGCCGTCCGGCAGCGCCGGATCGGTGGGGTCGATTGTCGGCGCCGGCCCAGCGCATCGGGCGCGGACGGATCGATCGGAGCTTCGAGATCGTCGCCGAGCGCGGCGCCGAGCGCCGCTTCGTAGCCCTTCTCGACGGTGAGGTCGTCGATCACCGCCGGCCACAGGTTCTTGGTGTCGACGTGCAGAAGCTTCGCCAGCGTCTTGGCTTCGGTGTCGAGACGTTGCGCCCGGCGCTCGGCCTCGGCGAGCGGCCCGCGGGCGACGTCGAGCGCCTGGCGGGCGGCGGAATGTGCGGCCTCGGCGCGCAGCGCGACGGCTTCGGCCTCCGCGACGCGCGGCCTGCGCTGCTTCGGCGGCGGCCGGCGAGCGCCGCCAGGTCGGCGCGGCCTGCGTCGGCCATCGAGCTGCGCGAGCTCGGCCTCGACCGCGGCGATCTCGTCTGCCAGGCGGGTGAGCCGGTCGCCGTGCTCGCGCGCGGATTGCTCCAGCGCGTGGCGCCGCGCAGTGAGGTCGGCGAGCGTGCCGGTCAGTTCGCCGAAGGTCTTTTCCGCAGTCGCCGAGCACCGCGTCGGCTTCGGCGACGCGCTGGTCGACGCCGGCGCGCTTCTGCCTCGTTGGCGTCGATGTCGCGCTTGCAGCGTTTCCTCTTCGGCGGCGAGCCGCGCCAGCGCCGCCTCCGCGTCGCAGCCACAGGCTGGCGTTCGCGCTCGATGTCGTCGCCGAGCTGGACGAGCCTGCGGTCGAGCTCGGCCATGCGCTCCTTGGCGCGTGTCTCCTCGCGTTCGAGCGTCTCGCGCGCCACGACCAGCCGCTGCAGGGCGGCAGCGGCCGCCGCCTCGGCCTCGCGCAGCGCCGGCAGTTCGGCGGCCGCCAGCGCCTGGCGCGTCGACGCCTCGGCCTGCGCGCCGGTACGTTCGGCGACCATCCGCACGGCGAGATTCTTGGCGTGCTCGGCCTCGGCCAGCTCGGCATTGGCGGCGATCCAGCGCAGGTGAAACAGCGTGGCCTCCGGCCTTGCGCACCTGGTCGGCGATGGCGCGGTAGCGGATCGCCTGCCGCGCCTGCGGTCTTGAGCGCCGCCATCTGCGCGGCGAGCTGGTTGATGACGTCTTCGAGCCGCGGCAGGTTCTGCTCGGCCGCGCGCAGCCGCAGCTCGGCCTCGTGACGGCGCGCGTGCAGGCCGGAAATGCCGGCAGCCTCTTCGAGCACGCGCCGGCGCTGCTCGGGCTTGGCCTGGATGATCTCGCCGATGCGGCCCTGATGCACCAGCGCGGGCGAGCGCGAGCCGGTCGAGGCGTCGGCGAACAGGATCTGCACGTCGCGGGCGCGCACCTCGCGGCCGTTGATGCGGTAGGTCGAGCCCGGCTCGCGCTCGATCCGGCGCGAGACGTCGAGGGTCTCGTGCTCGTTGAACTGCGCCGGCGCCTTGCGCGCGCTGTTGTCGATCTGGATCGCGACCTCGGCGTTGTTGCGCCCCGGACGGGTGTTGGTGCCGGCAAAGATCACGTCGTCCATGTCGGCGGCGCGCAGCGACTTGTGCGAGGTCTCGCCCATCACCCAGCGCAGCGCTTCGACCAGGTTCGACTTGCCGCAGCCGTTCGGCCCGACCACGCCGGTAAGCCCCGGCTCGATCAGGAAATCGGTCGGCTCGACGAAGGACTTAAAGCCGAGCAGGCGCAGCCGCGTGAGCTTCATGCCGACGCTGTTCCATTCACTGGACCCAGCCCTGAGGGAATCGTCTCAGGTCTCGGGCCCATGGGTGGGTCGAGGGTGAAGGTCCGCCGCATCGGGCGGGAGAATGAATCGCCGCCCGTGATTTCGCAACAGAAAGAAGACGTTGTTCAGCCCAAATCGTGATTCGGCGACGCGCAGCCGGCCTGGCACTGGCCCGCCCAGCGCCAGAATGGCCAAAAAACCCTTAGTCAGCCCTTGAGATAGGGCGCGATCTGCTTGTCAGCTCTTCCATCGTCAGGCGTGCCGCGGAAGCATCTTGCCGTTGATGAAGAACGTCGGGGTGGAGGTGACGCTCGAACTTCTGCGCCGCCCGCGCCCGCACCTCTTCGATGCCGTTGAGCACCTGCTGATTCGCCAGGCACTCGTCGAAGCTCTCCTGGGTGAAGCCGGCCTGCTTGGCGATCGCCAGCATCGGCTGCAGCGGCTTCTGCACCACCCAGTCCTTCTGCTGGGCGAACAGCGTCTCGATCAGCGGGAAGTACTTGTCCTTGCCGGCGCAGCGCGCCAGCATGAAGCCGGCGGCGGCCAGCGGGTCGAGCGGGAATTCGCGGAAGATGAAGCGGACCTTGCCGGTGTCGATGTATTTCTTCTTCATCTCCGGATAGATGGTCTCGTGGAACGTGGCGCAGTGCGGGCAGGTCATCGAGGCATATTCGATGATCGTGACCGGCGCGGTCGGACTTCCGACTGCCTGGTCGCCGAGCGGGCCCGGCACCATCAGCTCGGCAGCCGCTCCGCTGGACTGTGCTGGCGTGACCGGTGTAGCCGGCGTGGCCGGCAGGTTAGCCGGCTGGCTCCAGCGCGCGATCGCCGCCGCCCGCGGCGCGGCGATCACGACCGTGTGCGGTCCCGATCGAACAGGTTTCGACGCGTGATATTCAAGGTCGTATTCCGTTCGAGCTGCCGGCGGCCGGAGCCTGAAGCAAGTCGCTACCTGAAAGCGCAAATGTGGCAATGGCGCGCCGGGCGAAAGCCGCGCCCAGCTCACGACTGTTTGATGGCGGCGCCCAGCCGGGCAAGCGCATGGCGCAGGTTTTCGTCCTCGATCTCCGGGAGAGCCCGCGGCGATCGCGCTCGTGGCGTCCGGATCGGGGCCGGGCGGCGGGCGGCTGCGTCCGCGGCGCAGCGGCGCCTGCCGCAGCCGCAGGCCGGCCGACCGCCTGCCAGCCGAAGAAACGGTTCACCCGCTCCAGGATCACGCCGGAGAGGTGCTGGATTTCGAGCGCCGTCGGCCCCTCGACCCGCAGCACCAGGGTACCGGGCTCGGCGCGTCTGGCCGTCGCGCGGCGCGCGGCCACTGGATCTTCTCCGGTTGCGAATGGGCGGCGATCTCCGCGCCCACGATGTCGGTCCAGCGGGTCACCAGTTCGGTCGACGCGAAACCCTGCTTGGCGAACGCATCGCCCAGCGTCTTGTGCAGAAGGTCGGCCAGCGGCCGGGCACGCGATCTGCTGGGCTTGTTCATTGCGGAAGGCTCTGCCATCGATCGGTCCATGACGCTAGGTGGGCAAAGCGGTCCAACCGGCAAGAGACGGACGCGAAAGCGCGCAGCATCCCGGCGTCCCGCGCCCAAGGCTGCGGCGCTGCTCGCCTGGTACGACCGGCATCGACGCATGTTGCCGTGGCGGGCGCCGCCGGGCGAGACGCCCGATCCTTACCGGGTGTGGCTTTCCGAGATCATGCTGCAGCAGACCACCGTGAGGGCGGTCGGCGCCGTATTTCGCGCGCTTTGTCGCGCGCTGGCCGGACGTGCGGGCGCTTGCGGCGGCGCCGCTCGATGACGTGCTCAGGCTGTGGGCCGGGCTCGGCTATTACGCGCGCGCCCGCAATCTGCATGCCTGCGCCAGGGCGGTGGCCGAGCGTCCATGGCGGACAGTTTCCGGCAAGCGAGACCGAGCTTGCCGCGTTGCCCGGCATCGGCCCCTACACCGCGGCGGCGATCGCGGCGATCGCGTTCGATGCGCCGGCTGCGGCGGTCGACGGCAATGTCGAGCGGGTGGTGGCGCGGCTGTTCGCACGTCGAGCGCGAGCTGCCGGCAGCCAAGCCCGAGATTCGCGCATTGACCGCGGGCAATGGTCCCGGACGCGCGCAGCGGCGACTTCGCGCAGGCGCTGATGGACCTCGGCGCCACCATCTGCACGCCGAAGAAACCGGCCTGCGCGCTCTGCCCGTGGATGGAGCCGTGCGCGGCGCGCGCGCGCGGCGATCCGGAGACGCTTTCCGCTCAAGGCGCCGAAGCGGGAAGGGCGGCTGCGCCGCGGCGCAGCCTTCGTGGTGCGGCGCGCCGACGGGTTCGTGCTGGTGCGCTCGCGGCCGCCGAAGGGCTTGCTCGGCGGCATGACCGAGGTGCCGACAACGGAGTGGACGCACGACTTCGACGGAGGACGATGCGGTTGCCGCCGCGCCGCGGCTGGCGCGCCTCCGTGCGAAATGGCGCCGGCTGCCGGGCGTCGTGACCCACGTGTTCACGCATTTCCCGCTGGAACTGACGGTCTATCGTGCCGAAGTTGGCGCATCAGCGCCGGCGCCCGGCGGCATGCGCTGGGTGGCGCTCGCCGACCTCTCCGGCGAGGCGCTGCCGAACGTCATGCGCAAGGTGCTCGCGCATGCGGGAATCGAACTTCTTCGAACTGGTGGAGAGGTGCGTGGCCCGAATTGAACATCGCATCGTCCAGGCGACACGTCTGCCCAACCTGCCGGGCATGCGCTAGGATGACGCCGCGCCCGGCCCACAAGAGGCCGGCGGGCAGGGGAAGAAACCTCATGGCATCAGCTAACGCGACGCGCTCGCGGCGACCGCGAACAGGGGAGCCGCAATGACGGTCACGCAATCGTCCCCGGGAAGCTGGGAGCCGAGCGCGCGCTACCCGGACCCGGCGGTCCAGGTGCTCGATCCCAGCTTCAACAAATATCGGCTGCTGCTTGCGAGCGTGGAGCGGCTCGCCACCGGCATGCGCTGGTGCGAGGGGCCGGTCTATTTCGGCGATGCACGGTGTCTGCTCTGGAGCGACATCCCGAACAACCGCATCATGCGCTGGGATGAGGAAACCGGAGGCGTGAGCGTCTTCCGCAGGCCCTCGAACCACGCTAACGGCAACACCCGCGATCGCCAGGGGCGGCTCGTCACCTGCGAGCACGATTCGCGGCGCGTCACCCGTACCGAATATGACGGCAGCATCACGGTGCTGATCGACCGGTTCGACGGCAAGCAGCTGAATTCGCCGAACGATGTGGTGGTGAAGTCGGACAACTCGATCTGGTTCAGCGACCCGCCATTCGGCATCCTCGGCAACTACGAGGGTCACGTCGACACGTCCGAGCTGCCGATGACCGTCTACCGGCTCGATCCCAGGCGCGGGCGCGCCACCGTGGTCGCAGACGATATTCCGGGACCGAACGGTCTCGCATTCTCGCCCGACGAGAAGAAGCTCTACGTCGTGGCTTCGCGGGACACGCCTGACCGCACCATCCGCGTCTATGACGTGACCGACGATGGCAAGCTCGCGAACGGCAAGGTCTTCATTCAAGCGGAGCCGGCGGCACGCCGGACGGCTTCCGCGTCGATGTCGACGGCAACCTGTGGTGCGGCTGGGGCATGGGCAATGCCGAGCAGGACGGCGTCAAGATTTTCGATCCGGCCGGCAAGCCGATCGGCTTCATCGCGCTGCCCGAGCGCTGCGCCAACGTCTGCTTCGGCGGCGTCAAGCGTAACCGCCTGTTCATGGTGGCGAGCCACTCGGTCTATTCACTCTACGTCAACACGCAGGGCGTGATCGGCGGGTGAGCCGATCGAATCCGTCGTGAGTCTGAATTGAGGAAGGGAACAACATGAGCGTCGAACGTAAGGAAGTCGGGCCGCGGATGAGCCAGATCGTCATCCATGGCAACACGGTCTATCTCGCCGGCGTAGTCGCGCGCGAACAGGCGGGCAAGAGCGTCACCGAACAGACGAAGGAAGTTCTCGCCACCATCGACGACTACCTGAAGCAGGCCGGCACCGACAAGACCAAGCTCCTGTCCGCCAATATCTGGCTCACCGACATCGCGACCTTCGGCGAGATGAACGCGGTTTGGGACGCCTGGGTGGCGCCCGGTCACACGCCGGCGCGCGCCACCGTCGAGGCGAAGCTCGCCGCGCCGCAATACAAGGTCGAGATCATGGTGACGGCCGCGCGTTGAGGGCCGCATTCAGTGATGTTGAAGTAGCGTCGCGGCGCTGCGATTGTGCCCTCTCCCCTTGTGGGAAAGGGCAGCACTGAATCTTCAACGTATTCAGATGGGAGAGGGGTCGGAACTTGCCGCGTGTCCAGACCCCTCTCCCATTCTTTGGGCTGAACCGCTGCGGTTGCCTCTCCCACTAGGGGAGAGGGCGCAATCACGGCGGCGCTCGACTTAGGCGAGGGAGGTCTCGTCCGTAGTCTGCTAAAC
>CAWJKL010000029.1:0-130998 GCA_963843475.1 uncultured Alphaproteobacteria bacterium
CCCAAGGGGAGAGGGAGCGCACCACCGGAGCGGCGACAACATCGATCCACTCAAGATGAAAGTGCTTTAATCGGCGCTCGGCAGCCGCCGCATGGTGAATTCGATGCGGTCGCCGGGCAGTTCGCGCCAGGACTCGATCTCGGTCATGTAGGCGGCCTTGGGGAAGCGGCGAAAGAATTCGCGCGCCTTGTCGCGCGCGGCCTCGCGCGGCAGCGCGAAGGTCTCGCGCCGGAACGCGTCGCGCCATCGGCGCGGCGCGCCAGCGCTTTCGCGGAGCGTTTGGCGATGTCGGCCGGACGGCGGTTGCTGTGGTCATGGGACGCCTCGCCGTCACTCTATCGCTTGCGGCACAACGAAGCGAGTCGCAGCTTGGTGCTAGTTCGTTTGCGCCGCCGCGTCCGCGATGGCGGCAAGTGCGGCGCCATCGCCCGGGAAGTCGGCTGCGATCCACGCTGCCTCGGCAGCGCGCATCGCGGCGCCGAGCGCCGGGCCCTTGGCAAGGCCGCGGGCCAGAAAGTCGGCGGCCTTGAGCGGAAACACCGGCGCGATCCAGCGCTCCGGCAACGTCGCGAGCGCGCGCCAGCGCGGATCGGCGACGCCCTCGTCGGCACGGCTCCAGGCCAGCAGCACGCGATCGGTGTAATGCTCGCGTCCGAGCCGATAGAGCAGGACGCGGGCCTGACGCTCGTCCCAGGCGCACTGATCCGCCACCAGCCGTCCGCCATCGAGGCGAGCCGCTCGTACTCGACATTGGCGAGCCGCAGCCGCTCGCGCAGCCGCTCGGCATCCTCGACCACCGAAACGCCGAGCGCGCCGAGGCGGCGCACCGCGTCGGGCGGCAGCGCCAGCGCGTGCTCGAGCTTGATCATGTTGCTGGCGCTCGCGAGCAGCGGCACGCCGCCGAGCACCGTTTCGAGCAGGCCGGTTTCCGTCATCACGGCGAGCGTCGGCACCGCGTGCTCGGCCAGCAGCAGCTTGAGCATCTCGGCATGCGGACGCGCTCGCGCGACAGCTGCTCGAGGCCGGCGCGGCCGGCGATGCAGGCGTGCACGCCCTCCGGATCGGGCAGGCCGCGGCCGTAGACGGCATGGAAGCGGAAGAACCGCAGGATGCGCAGGTAGTCCTCGGCGATGCGGGTCGTCGGCCTCGCCGATGAAGCGCACACGCCGCGCCGTCAGGTCGGCGAGCCCGCCGACATAGTCGTAGAGCGTGCCGTCGCGGACCGACCGACAGCGCATTCATGGTGAAGTCGCGGCGCTCGGCGTCGCGCCGCCAGTCGCGGCCGAACGCCACCTTGGCGTGGCGGCCGAAGGTCTCGACATCCTCGCGCAGCGTGGTGACCTCGAACGGACGGCCGTCCACGACCACCGTGACGGTGCCGTGCTCGATCCCGGTCGGCACCGCCTTGAAGCCGGCTGCCTCGACGCGGCGGATCACCTCGGCGGGCAGCGCCGTCGTGGCGATGTCGATGTCGCCGTGCGGCTCGCCGAGCAGCGTGTTGCGCACCGCGCCGCCGACCACGCGCGCCTCCTCGCCGTCGCGATCGAGCACCGCGAGCAAGCGCGCGAGCGACTTCTCACGCAGCCATGGAGCATCGAGCCGGCCCGCCGCGTCGGTCACTTGGTATGTCCCGGCACGAACACGCCGTCTTCGCCGATATGGGCCGGCACATAGGTCGAGCCCGGCGGATCGCCGCCGAAATGCGCGAGCACGATGAAGCTGCCGACCATCAGGACGAGCGCGGCGATCACGAGCCAGGCCACGCGCGAGAGCGACCAGTTCGCCCGGTCGAGCACACGCGCCCGCGTGGCCCACAGGAAGATGACGTAGACGGCGAACGGCACCAGGAACAGGGCGAGTTCGGTAAGGACCGGACGGATCACGAGCGCCCTCCCTGTCCCAGTCGCCGGGAGAATGACAAAGCCTCACCCCACCCCGTCTCGCCGCTCGCATATGCTCGCGGCTCGCCGACCCTCCCCTCCAGGGGAGGGTGACGATCGCGAGTTCGGCGCCACCCTCCCCTGGAGGGGGAGGGTCGACGCCGAGCGATAGCGAGGCGGCGGGGTGGGGTGAGCATAATCGTGCAAAGCGCACCGACCTTCTCGCCTGAAGCGGCGCGTGGGAGATACCCGGCCCGCCGTCATGTTCCGTAAATCCGTTCGTACAGGTTGCGCAGTATACCCGCCGTGACGCCCCAGATGTAGCGCTCGCCGAACGGCATGGCGTAGTACTTGCGCTCGATCCCCTTCCAGTCGCGGCTGTGCAGCGCGTGGTTCTGCGCGTCCATCAGGAAGGCGAGCGGCACCTCGAAGGCATCCGCGACCTCGTGCTCGTTGAGGGTGAGGCGGTAGTCGGGCGAAACCCGCGCCAGCGTCGGCAGGATGCGATAGCCGGAGAAGGTCAGGTAGAGATCGAGATAGCCGATCGGCTCGATCAGGTCGTGCCCGAGTCCGATCTCCTCCTCGGCTTCGCGCAGCGCGGCGCCTGCGGGCGATACGTCGTGCGGGTCGATCTTGCCGCCTGGAAACGCGATCTGGCCGGGATGGCTCGGAAGCTCGGTGCGCAGCGTCAGCAGCACCGCCGGATCGGGACGATCGACCACCGGGATGAGCACGGCGGCCGGCTTGATCGCCTTCACGCCGGCGCGCTCCCACAGTGACGGATCGAGATCGAGGTCGCCGCGCACCGCCTCGGCGGCAAGGTCGTCGAGCGCGGCCGGCACGTCGAGCGAGAGCCGCGTGCGGGCGCGCGCGAAGAAATCGTGGCCGGTCAGTCCCACACTGCCGGGCGGTGCCGTGTCCATCAGATCAAACCCTCGAGGCTCTCGGCCGGCGCCATCGCGAAGAACTCGCCGTCCGACACCACGCCGAACATCCGCTCGCCGTCGACATCGCGTTCTTCGCCCAATTCGACCAGATCGTAAAACAGCACGCGCGTCACCTTCGCCCAAAGATCCCGCCGCACGTGCAGATAAGGTTTGAGCCCGCCGGTCCCCTCCTCCGGCTCGAACCGCAGCGCATGCCCGGGCCCACAGGTCACCCAGTCGTCCACATTGGTGCGGAAGCAGAGCACCTGACCGCGCGCGCCCGCCTCGACCTTGAGTTCCACCGCCAGGAACGGCGCATCATCGACGACGATGCCGCACTTTTCGACCGGCGTGACGAGGTAGTAGTTGTCGCCCTCGCGCTTGAGCACCGAGGCGAACAGCTTCACCATCGCGTGACGGCCGATCGGGGTCTTGAGGTAGAACCAGGTTCCGTCGGCGGCAATCCGCATGTCCAGGTCGCCGCAGAACGGCGGATTCCATAGATGGACGGGCGGCGGGCCGCGGCCGCCGGCCGCGCGCGCGGCGCCCGCGATGGCATCGAGCCCGGCCGTTGTCTGCCCTTCCTTCGCCATGGTTTGCCTGGAACTTGCGCTAGTGTGGCGGTTCAGAAGTCCGCATCGCTCTTGCGGCGAGTCCAAGATGCGGACTTCTGAACCAAAGCCACACTAGAATCATAGGGTTGCTACTGTCCTTCGATTCCGAAGTTCGCAATGTGGCTGCTGCGGAACGATGCGAACTTCGGAATCGGGACACTAGGGAACGGCTGTTTTCCACGCGATCGTGATCGCAGGCAAGCTTGTCCGCCGGCCGCCGAAAGCGCTACGCCAAAGACGAAAAGCTCAAGAATTCAAGCGCTCACGACGACTTTACGCGAACGGCACCCCGGGTGCTCGTACCAGCCCTGCAGGATCGACCGGCTGCGGCCGGGAGAAATGGCATATTCTGTGGGCAATTGGAACAAACCCAAGCGCCGCAGCAACCTGGCGGTGGGATAGTTGGCCCGGATGTTGCACCTTTTCTACTCAGAGATGGCCTGACGGTCATTTTGAGCATTGCGAGACTTGAGCATAGCGAGACTCGATGACCAGGAGCGATGAGATGGCGGTAGCCGGCGAGAAGGCTCGAAAAGCTCGACGACATGATCGTGCGCCAGGCCGAGGCGACGGGCACGCAGGTCGCCGCCGCCAAGGCCGCGATCGGCAACGTCATCTTCGGGCAGGAGACAGGTGGTCGAGCAGGCGCTCATCACGTGCTGTGCGGCGGTCACGCGCTGCTGGTCGGCCTGCCCGGCCTCGCCAAGACCAAGCTGGTCGAGACCATGGGCATCGTGCTCGGGCTCGACGCCAAGCGCATCCAGTTCACGCCCGACCTGATGCCGTCCGACATCGTCGGCAGCGAGGTGCTGGAGGAAGGCGTCGGCGGCAAGCGCAACTTCCGCTTCATTCCGGGACCGATCTTCGCGCCAGCTGCTGATGGCCGACGAGATCAACCGCGCCAGCCCGCGCACCCAGTCGGCGCTGCTGCAGGCGATGCAGGAGCTCCACGTCACGGTCGCCGGCAACCGCCACGACGTGCCGCGCCCGTTCCACGTGCTCGCGACCCAGAACCCGATCGAGCAGGAAGGCACCTATCCGCTGCCGGAAGCGCAGCTCGACCGCTTCCTGATGCAGATCGACGTCGACTATCCGGACCACGACGCCGAGCGCCGGATCGTGTTCGACACCACCGGCACGGAGGAGAGCAAGCCGAAGCCCACGATGACGTCCGACGAGCTGATCGCCGCGCAGCGGCTGGTGCGCCGGCTGCCGGTCGGCGAATCGGTGGTGGAGGCGATCCTCAAGCTGGTGCGCTCGGCGCGTCCGGGCGCGGAGGGCGGCGACCTCGGCAAGCTGATCGCCTGGGGCCCGAGCCCGCGCGCCAGCCAGGCGCTGATGCTGGTGGCGCGCGCCCGCGCGCTGCTCGACGGCCGGCTGTCGCCGTCGATCGACGACGTGCTGGAGATGGCCGAGCCGATCCTCAAGCACCGCATGGCGCTGACCTTCGCGGCGCGCGCCGACGGCGAGACCGTCGAAGGCGTCATCGGCAAGCTCAAGATCGCGCATCGGATGAACTGATGGCGGCAAAGCCGCGCGCCGACAAGAACGAGATGCAGGCAACCCAGCACGCGAGCGGCGAAGGCCGCTCGCTCGCCGAGACCATGCCGCGCCTGATCCTCGAAGCGCGCCGCATCGCCGCCACCGTGATCCACGGGCTGCACGGCCGCAAGCGCGCCGGGCCGGGCGAGAATTTCTGGCAGTACCGCCGCTTCCTGTCGGGCGAGCCGGCGCGCCGCGTCGACTGGCGCCGCTCGGCGCGCGACGAGCATCTCTATGTGCGCGAGCAGGAATGGGAGGCCGCGCATACGGTCTGGATCTGGGCCGGACCGCTCGCCCTCGATGGTGTTCACGCTCGGACGCTGGCGCAGGAATCCAAGCTCGACCGGACGCTGGTGGTCGCGTTCGCGCTCGCCGAGGTGCTGGTGCAGGCCGGCGAGCGCGTCGGCATGCCGGGCCTGATGCGGCCGACCGGCAGCCGCAACGTGCTCGACAAGATGGCGAACGCGATCCTGCACGACGTGACGCAGCGGGCGAGCCTGCCGCTGGCGTTCGCGCCGTCGGCGCTCGCCGAGATCGTGGTGGTGTCGGATTTCTGGAGCCCGATGGCGGAGGTGCGCAAGACGCTGGCGCAGCTTTCGTCGACCGGCGCGCACGGCCACACCGTGCAGATCGTCGATCCGGCGGAAGAGACCTTCCCGTATTCCGGCCGCGTCGAGTTCGTCGAGCCGGAAGGCGGCGGCTCGATCACGGCCGGCCGCGCCGAGGCCTGGAAGGCCGACTACGAGACGCGGGTCGCGCGCCACCGCGCCGAGATCCGCGCCGAGACCGACAAGCTCGGCTGGAGCTTCGCCATCCACCGCACCGACCGGCCGGCGACCGAACTGCTGCTGGCGCTGCACGCCCGCATGGGCGCGCCGCCGCCCGGCGCCGCCATCGGCGGCCGCGTCAGTGTCGCCGGCCTGCGGAGGTCGGCATGACGATCGTTCCATGCAACCGGTGCGCTCCCTCTCCCCTTGGGGAGAGGGTTGGGGTGAGGGGGTTACCGCGCTCTCGATAGACCTAACCCCTCACCCCACCCCTCTCCCTATGGGAGAGGGAGCAGACCGCCTGCGTTGCTCGACCGGGGCATTCGCCATGACGGAGCGCGCGCATGCTCGGCCTGCCGCTCGGCTTCGCGCAGCCGCTGGTGCTGCTCGGGCTGCTGAGCCTGCCGGTGCTGTGGTGGCTGTTGCGGCTGATTCCGCCGCAGCCCGGCGCATCGATTTCCCGCCGACGCGGCTCCTGTTCGACATCACGCCGAAGGAGGAGCAGCCGCGGCGCACGCCGTGGTGGCTGACGCTGCTGCGGCTGACGCTCGCCGCGCTGGTGATCATCGCGGCCGCCGGACCGCTGTGGAATCCGCCGGTCGCGACCTCGACCGCCAAGGCGCCGCTCGCGCTGCTGATCGACGACGGCTTCTCCGCCGCCGGCACCTGGGACGCGCGCATGCGCACCGCCGAGGACCTGATCGCGCGAGCCGAAGCCGACAATCGCGGCGTCGCGCTGATCCCGATGTCGGAGCCCAGCCGCGACATCTCGTTCGAGACCCCGGCCGCGGCGCGCGTGCGCCTCAAGCAGATCAAGCCGAAGCCGCACGCGGTCGAGCGCGCCGATATCCTGCCGACGCTTCGGCCGCTTCCTCGCCGCGTCGCCGGACGTCGAGCTGGTCTGGCTGACGCGACGGCGTCGATCTCGGCGGCGGCAGCGAGTTCGTCGCCGCGCTCGGCACGGCGCTCGAGCAGCGCGTCCGCTCACCGTGATCGAAGGCGGCATCGCCGGCGCCGCGCGCGCTCGCCGGCGCCGACAATACCGCGGGCGCGCTCACCGTGAAGGTCCTGCGCGCCGCAACGACGGCGCGCCGAGAGCCGGCACCGTGCGCGCGCTCGATCTCAAGGGCCTGCCGCTCGGCGATGCGACCTTCACGTTCAAGCCGAACGAGCGCGAGACCGAGGCCGAGCTGACCCTGCCGGTCGAGATCCGCAACGACATCGCGCGGCTCGAGATCGCCGGCGAGCGCTCGGCCGGCGCGGTGGCGCTGCTCGACAAGCGCTGGCGGCGCCGCACCGTCGGCGTCATCACCGGCTCGACCGCCGATACCGCGCAGCCGCTGCTCGCCGCCACCTTCTATCTCACGCGCGCGCTCGAGCCCGTTCGCCGACGTGCGGCTCGCCGAGCGCGGCTCGCCCGCCCAGGCGGTGAGCCAGTTCATCGAGCAGCGCCTGCCGATGCTGATCCTCGCCGACGTCGGCAACGTCGCGGAGGCGCGCGAGCAGCTCACCCGCTGGATCGAGGACGGCGGCGTGCTGGTGCGCTTCGCCGGTCCGCGGCTCGCCGCCGCCGACGACGACCTCGTGCCGGTGAAGCTGCGCCGCGGCGGCCGCGTGCTCGGCGGCAGCCTGTCCTGGGAGCAGCCGCAGCAGCTCGACCGCGTTCTCGCGCGAGAGCCCGTTCTTCGGCATGACGGTGCCGACCGACGTGACCGTGAGCCGGCAGGTGCTGGCCGAGCCGGATGCGACGCTCGACCGAGCGCACCTGGGCGACGCTCGCCGACGGCACGCCGCTGGTCACCGCGCAGCGCCGCGGCAAGGGCCTGGTCGTGCTGTTCCACGTGACCGCCGATACGCGCTGGTCCGACCTGCCGCTTTCGGGCACATTCGTCGAGATGCTCAAGCGAATCGTTTCCCTGTCCGGCTCGATCGCCGCCGACGACAGCCAGCGCCAGCGGCGCGCCGCGCGCGAAGTGGTGCCGCCGACGCCGCGTTCTCGACGGCTTCGGCGTGTTCGGTCCGCCGCCGCCGACCGCACGGCCGGTGCCGACCGGCTTCGCCGGCCGCGCCACCTTCGATCATCCGCCGGGATTCTACGGACCGCCGGAAGGGCTTGCTGGCGGTGAACACGCTTGCGCCCGCCGATCGGCTTGCGCCGCTCGACGTGTCGGCGCTCAATGCGCGCCGGGAGGCCTACCGAATGAGCGAGCCGCGAGGATCTGCGCGGACCGATCCTGCTCGCCGCGCTCGCGCTGCTCGCGCTCGACGCGATCGATCGTGTTCTTGCTCGCCGGCGGGATTGCGCGGCTGATGCGCCGGCCGGCCGGCCGGCGGCGGCCGCGCTTGGTTGCGCTCGGCAGTCCTCGCCGCGGCGCTGCGCTGCGCGTCGCCGCGCGCCTTGCGCGCAGGGCAAGCCGACGAGCAGGCGATGAAGTCGACGCTGGAAACGCGGCTCGCCTACGTGATCACCGGCGACGCCGAGGTCGACCGCATCAGCAAGGCCGGCTTGCAGGGCCTGACGTTGTTCCTGGCGCAGCGCACCGCGCTCGAAGCCGGCGAGCCGATCGGGATCGATCCGGCGCGCGACGAGCTGGCGTTCTATCCGCTGATCTATTGGCCGATCGTGCCGAGCGCGCCGAAGCCGTCGCGCGAGGCGCTCGAACATATCGACGCCTACATGAAGCGGGGCGGCACCGTGCTGTTCGACACCCGCGACGCGGTCGAGGCGCCGCCCGGCCCCGGCGGCGCAGACCCGCGGGCCCGGCATGATGGCGCTGCGCATCGATCCTCTCGGCGCTCGACATCCCCGAGCTCGAGCCGGTGCCGCGCGACCACGTGCTGACCAAGACGTTCTATCTGCTGAAGGACTTTCCCGGCCGCTTCGCCTCCGGCCAGCTCTGGGTCGAGGCGACACCGCGCGCCACCAACGAGGACGAGCCGACAGCCGTCCGGCGCGCGCCGGCGACGGCGTGTCCTCGATCATCATCACGTCGAACGATTTCGCCGGCGCCTGGGCGATGCGGCCGGACGGTCAGCCGATGCTGCCGATGGTGGCCGGCGAGCCGCGCCAGCGCGAATTCGCCTTCCGCGCCGGCGTCAACATCGTGATGTACACGCTGACCGGCAACTACAAGGCCGATCAGGTCCACATCCCGGCGCTGCTCGAGCGGCTGGGACAGTAGGAGCGTTAGCTATTGAATTTCGGCATCTCGTTTGCACCGCTCGTTCCCGCCTACGTCGTCTGGGCGGCCGTCGCCGTTGCGTTTGCTGATCGCGCTGCTGCTGGTGTTCGCGCGCAGCCGCGGCGCGCTGGTGCGCGCGCTGGCGCTCGCGCTGTTCGTGCTGGCGCTCGCCAACCCGTCGATCACGCGCGAGGACCGCGATCCGCTGACCTCGGTCGCGGTCGTCGTGATCGACAAGAGCCCGAGCCAGGAATTCGGCGACCGCACCCAACAGACCGAAGCGGTGCGCGCCGCAGCTCGCCGAGCGGCTCGGACGCATCCCCAGTCTCGAGGTGCGCTTCGTCGAGGCCGGCCAGTCCGACGGCGAGACCGACGGCACGCGGCTGTTCACGGCGCTCGTCGTCGGCGCTGTCGGACGTCCCGCACGACCGCGTCGCCGGCGCCATCATGATCACCGACGGGCGCGTGCACGACGTGCCGACCGAGGCCGCGGCGCTCGGCTTTGCCGCGCCGGTGCATGGCCTGATCACCGGCCACCGCAACGAGCGCGACCGGCGGGTCGTGCTGGTGACGACGCCGCGCTTCGGCATCGTCGGGCAGATCGCAGACCATCACCTTCAGGGTCGAGGATCAGGGCGCTTCGCCCGGCACCGCGCAGGTGACGATCCGCCGCGACGGCGAGACCGATCGACAACCGCAACGTGCGGGTCGGCGCCAACGTCAGCGTCAACGTGCAGATCCCGCATGCCGGCCCGAACATCGTCGAGATCGAAGCCGTCGCCGCTCGACAACGAGCTGACCGAGGTCAACAACCGCGCGGTGGTCTCGATCGACGGCGTGCGCGACAAGCTGCGGGTGCTGCTGGTCTCCGGCGAGCCGCATGCCGGCGAGCGCACCTGGCGCAACCTGCTGAAGTCGGACGCCTCGGTCGATCTGGTGCACTTCACCATCCTGCGCCCGCCGGAGAAGCAGGACGGCACGCCGATCAACGAGCTCTCGCTGATCGCGTTTCCGACGCGCGAGCTGTTCCAGCAGAAGATCAACGAGTTCCAGCTCATCATCTTCGACCGCTACGCGCGCCAGGGCGTGCTGCCGATCATCTATTTCGACAACATCGCCCGCTACGTGCGCGCCGGCGGCGCGGTGCTGGTGGCGGCCGGCCCCGACTATGCCAGCCAGACCAGCCTCTGGCGCACGCCGCTCGACGTCGTCCTGCCGGCCGAGCCGAGCGGCCGCACCACCGACGGCGCTTTTCGCGCCGCAGCTCACCGACCTCGGCAAGCGCCATCCGGTGACGCGCGGCCTCGAAGGCTCGCGACGCGAATCCGCCGCACTGGAGCCGCTGGTTCCGGCTGGTCGACACCCGCGCCGCCAAGGGCACGACGGTGATGCAGGGCCCCGACAACAAGCCGCTGCTGGTGCTGTCGCGCGAGGGCGAAGGCCGGGTCGCGCTGCTGCTCTCCGACCACATCTGGCTGTGGGCGCGCGGCTACGAGGGCGGCGGCCCGCATATCGACCTGCTGCGGCGGCTGTCGCACTGGCTGATGAAGCAGCCCGATCTCGAGGAGGAGGCGCTGCGCATGTTCGTGCGCGGCCGCGACCTCACCGTGCAGCGCCAGAGCATGTCGGAAACGGTCAGCGAGGTGACGCTGACGACGCCGTCGGGCAAGACCCGCAACCTGACGCTGACGCCGTCCGAGCCGGGCGTCTGGCGCTCGACGCTCGAGGCCAACGAGCTCGGGCTGTGGCGCGCGACCGACGGCACGCTCACCGCGCTCGCCAATGTCGGCCCGGCCAATCCGCGCGAGTTCACCGAGGTGACCTCGACCACCGAGGTGCTCGCGCCGCTCGCCGACTGCGACCGGCGGCGACGTCGTGCGCGATCGAGGACGGCAGCGGCGTCACCCTGCCGCGCATCGTCGCGATGCGCTCGACCGACACCTTCCACGGCGACAACTGGATCGGGTCTGCGCATGCGCGAGGCGAGCGTGGTGCGCGGCATCGGCGTGCTGCCGGTGTTCGCCGGCCTGATCGGCCTGCTGCTGCTGGTCGGAGCGCTCGCCGCGACCTGGACCCGCGAAGGCCGCTGACACCCCTTCGATGGCCGCAATGACGGCGCGCCGGAATTGCCACAAGCAGCGGTGTTGAGTTCGCGCAACAGCGGCGGCGCAATCGTCCCGGCGGTATTGTTACAATGTAACATTTTGTCTATGATTCCTTCCGGGCGGCAGGTCATCGTCCTGCCAAGGGGGATCGTACGGCGATGCGCTGGTTCAGGCTGCATCAGAGATGGGGAACGTGTCTCGCGCTCGCCGCGCTGGTGCTTCAGCTCGTCGTCGCCTCCGGCCACATCCATCTCGACGCGGCAGATCACGACCACAGCCACGTTGCCCACACCGGACCGCACGGCGATGACGCCACGGTTGGGGCGACAGCGACAGCCCATGAACACGATTCGTCCGGCGTCCCGGCTGCGCCGGATCATGACCGGTGCGCGGCCTGCGCGCTGATCCATCTCGCCCAGTCCTTGCTCGCACCTGGCGCTCCGGTTCTGGCGCTGCCGAATGCGATCGAGCCTCGCCCGGTGTCGGAATCCTCCGCAAGGCTGATGCCACGCGAACCCGCGCGCTTCCGGGCACGCGCACCTCCTTTCGCCTGACCTTGTGCGGTCTCGGACGCGGCGCGCCGCCGTCCGGGCCTTGCGTAAGCCGCGAACGGCCCAGGGGACCCGGCAACGGGCGGGCCGCTCCGTCAGGGGAAATTGGGGGATTGCGATGTCTATCCGCAACCGACGTTGGGTGCTGTTGAGCAGTTCAGCGCTCGCGCTCGCCTGCTGTCTCGCCGGCGCAGCGCGGTCGCAGACCGCTGCCGAACCGCCACCCGCACCCGCCGCACAGACTCCTGCGGCGACGCCGCCGGCAGCCCAGACACCGCCCGCGCCGACGCCAACTCCCACACCGACGCCGCCGATCGTAGTCCCTCCGGTTACCGTGACGGCGCCGCCGCCACCGCGCCGTCCGACGCCAGCGCGGCCCGGTCCGGCCGCTCCGCGGGTGACGCCTGCCGCTGCGCCGCCGGTTGCGCCGGCCACCACGCCGCGACCACCAAGCCAGCCGTATGCGCCGCTCAGCACCATCACCAGCGGCCAGATCCAGCAGATCGCCGGCGCAGAGTTTCGGCGACGTGTTCTTCACGCAACCGGGCGCTACGTCGTCGACATTCGCGCCCGGCGCCAGCCGGCCGATCCTGCGCGGCCTGGGCGACGATCCGCGTCCGCGTGCAGGAGAACGGCCTCGGCACCGGCGACGTCTCCGACCTCAGCCAGGATCATGCGGTGCCGATCGATCCGCTGGCGATCCAGAAGATCGAGATCTATCGCGGCCCGACGGCGCTGCGCTACGGTTCGCAGGCGATCGGCGGCATCGTCGAGGCGATCAACAACCGCATTCCCGACCATGGCGCCGTTCGGCGGCGTCGCGGCCGAACTCAAGGCCGGCCTCAACACGCGTCGACAACGGCTGGGAGAGCGGCGCTGCTGCTCGACGCCGGCTCGCGCAACGCCGCGATCCACGCCGACGTCTCCGGCCGCCGCACCAGCAACTACTGCGATCCCGAGCTATCCGTACCTGTTTCCGCCGGACCCGCCGCCGCCCGTGAACGGCCGGCAGCCGAACTCGGCGCTCACCGCCGAGAGTGCATCGGCCGGCGGCTCGTGGCTGTTCGACGGCGGCTATGCCGGCGCCGCGATCAGCCGCTTCACCACCGACTATCAGATCCCCGGCCTCGAAGCGTCCGAGAACGCGCGGCGCACATCCGGCTGGAGCAGACCAAGATCACCAGCAAGGGCGAATTCCGTCCGCGCTCATCGGCGATCTCGGCGATCCGCTACTGGGCCGGCATGACCGACTACAAGCATCACGAGATCGGCCTCAACGACATCGGCTTCGAGCAGATCGCCGGCACGTTCCTCAACCGCGAGAAGGAGGGCAAGGTCGAGGTCGAGACGTTGCCGCTGTCGACGTCCGTTCGGCGCCTGGACCAGCATCTTCGGCGCGCAAGGCAGCCACCAGCAGATCGATACGTCGGGCGAGGCGCTGCTGTTCCCGGCCCGCACCCGCACCGCCGCCGCCTATTGGTTCAACGAGTTCGCGCACACGCCGGTGCTGCGCTCGCAGTTCGCCGTGCCGCGTCGAGAACGTCAAGGTCGACGGCACCGCGGTGAATTTCCCGGCGAACTTCCTGCCGCCGCCGGACGATCCCGAGAGCTATGCCCGGTCGGTCAGCTTCGCGCCGAAGAGCGTGAGCTACAGCCTGATCCAGGACCTGCCGTCGTACATGGCAGGCGAGCTTCAACCTGCAGCGCATCGAGCGCGCGCCGCGGGCGCTCGAGCTGTTCGCCAAGGGACCGCACGATGCGACCCAGACGTTCGACATCGGCAATCCCAACCTGACGATCGAGACCGCCAGCACCGCCGAGATCGGCCTCAAGCGCGTGCTCGGCGACTTCCGCTTCGACGGCAAGGCCTACTACACGCGCTTCAACAACTTCATCTACCAGCAGCCGACCGGCATCTTCTGCGGCGAGGAGTTCGCCACCTGCGGCATCGAGACCGAGCTGCTGCAGACCGCGATCGCCCAGCGCGATGCGATCTTCCGCGGCGCCGAGCTGGCGTGGCAATGGGACGTCGTGCCGCTCGGCCCCGGCCTGTTCGGCGTCGACGGCCAGTACGACACGGTGCGCGCGACGTTCACGGACGGCAGCAACGTGCCGCGCATCCCGCCGCAGCGCCTCGGCGGCGGCGCCTATTGGCGCAACGACAACTGGTTCGTCCGCGCCGGGCTGCTGCACGCCTTCGCGCAGATACGACCTCGGCGCCGTTCGAGACGCCGACCGCGGGCTACAATCTGGTCAAGGCGGAGATCGTCCACAAACGATATTGGCGCAACTCGCCGTGGGGGCCGGTCGAGTTCACGACCGGCCTCGTCGGCAACAACCTGCTCGACGTCGACATGCGCAACCACGTGCAGTTCCACAAGGACGAAATCCTGCTGCCCGGCCGCAGCGTCAAGTTCTATCTCAACGCCAAGTTCGACGCCCCGCAGCCGAGCGGGCCGCCCGGCAGCCTGAAGGGTCACAAGGGCCCGCTGCCGCGCGATGATGGTCACCAAGGCGCCGATCACGACCGCGTGGAGCTGGAACGGGCTCTATATCGGCGCCAATGCGGGCTGCAGCGGCGGGCGCGTCGTCACCGGCCACAATTTCAGCGATGCACTCGCCGGCGATCCGCTGTTCGGCGGCCACACCGCGAGCCGAGCTCGACGGCGCGATCTTCGGCGTCCAGGCCGGCTACAACTGGATGCCACGCGCGCTCGCTGGTCGGCATCGAAGGCGACGTCCAGCTCTCGCGCCAGCGCGGCGACGTGACGCTGTTCTGCCCGGGCGACGTCTGCAATCCGCTGCTGGCGCCGCTCGATGCGCCGGTCGATCGCGATCGTTCGAGCACCGGCTGCCGTGGTTCGGCACGCTGCGCGGCCGGATCGGCACGCCGATCACGCCGCACGCTCTTGCCGTACGTGACCGCCGGCGTGGCGTTCGGCGAGATCAAGACCAGCGGCACGCTGTCGGGCTTCGACGCGATCGGCAACGCGGTCAATGCCGACTTCAGCCACGCGACGTTCACGAGGGGGCTGGACCGTCGGCGGCGGACTCGAGGCGCATCTGGTCGGCAACTGGACCGCCAAGGCCGAATACCTCTACATGGACTTCGGGTTCCTCTCGATTGCGCCGGCTTCGCCGGTCGACGGCGCGGCCGCAACGGCGATCAACCCGCGGCTCACCGACAACATCCTGCGCGCCGGGATCAACTACAAACTGAATTGACGCCGGCAGACGATTGACGACAGCACTGAACGCGCCGCACCCCGTGCCCTCCCCGGCTTGCGGGGGAGGGGAGCGAGAACCGTGCACGCGGAAGCGCGAGTCCATCACACCGCCACCGCAGGTGCGAACTTTACGCTACGGGAGCGTCCGGACTGATCGCACCGGCGACGCCCTCGAAGGCGCCTTCGGTCAACTCGCAGACCAGCAGCCGCGCCGGATCGACCGGTCCGGGCATGACCAGGCGGCCCTTGGGGACGCGCTTGAAGCCGGACTTACCGTAATACGGCTCGTCGCCGACCAGCACGACCAGCCGGTGACCCGCGCGCCGCGCGGCGTCGAGCGCGTGCGACGATCAGCGCGTAGCCGATGCCGCGCTCGCGAAACGGCGGCTCGACCGTGAGCGGACCGAGCAGCAGCGCCGGGTGTCGCCGATCCGGATCGGCGAGAGCCGGACCGATCCGACCAGCAGCGTGCCGATGCGGGCCGTGAACGAGAGGTCGAGCAGGTGGTCGGCGCCTTCCCGCAGCCGATAGGCCGACTTGGCGTAGCGGCCGGGCCCGAAGGTGCGCTCGTGCAGGCGCTCGATCGCGACCGCGTCGTCCGACGTTTCCGGCTGAATGGAAAAGTCGCTCATCGGCCCTCGCCCGGCGAGATTCCGCGGCCTGCGTCGTTGGCGCGCTTATCATCTGGCACGTCCGTGGTCCATGCCCGCGCCGCCGGATGGTGCCACGGCACGCGCTGACCGACTACATTGCGCCAAAGCGGAGCATCACACCCGGAGAGCCGTGATGGGGCTGCTGGTCGACGGCGTTTGGCAGGACGAACGGCACGAAGTCCGCACCCAGGCCGGACGCTTCGTGCGCGCCGACCACGCGCTTTCGCAACTGGGTGACCGAGGACGGCAGTCCCGGCCCGTCCGGCGAGGGCGGTTTCGCGGCGGCGCGGTCGCGCTATCACCTCTATGTCTCGCTCGCCTGCCCGTGGGCGCACCGCACCGTGATCTTCCGCAGCGCTCAAGGGGCTCGAGGACGTGGTCTCGCTGTCGGTGGTCGAGCCGCTCTACGGCCCGCGCGGCTGGCGCTTCGGCGACCGGCCCCGGCACCATCGCCGGACAGCGTCAACGGCAAGAGCGAACTCGCCGAGGTCTATCTGCTGCGCCGATCCGCACTACACCGGCCGCGTCAGCGTGCCGGTGCTGTGGGACAAGGAGCGCAAGACCATCGTCAACAACGAATCGGCCGAGATCATCCGCATGCTCAACGGCGCGTTCGGCCGCTTCACCAATGTGCGGACCGATTATTATCCGCGCGCCGCTGCGCGACGAGATCGACCGCGTCAACGATCTGGTCTACGCCAACATCAACAACGGCGTCTATCGCGCCGGCTTCGCGATCGCGCAGGAGGCCTACGAGGAGGCGTTCCGCGACGTGTTCTCGGCGCTCGACGAGCTCGAGGCACGGCTGTCGCGGCAGCGCTATCTGGCGGGCGCGGAGATCACCGAAGCCGACTGGCGGCTGTTCTCGCACGCTCGTGCGCTTCGACGCGGTCTACTACGGCCACTTCAAATGCAATCTGCGGCGGATCGTCGACTATCCCAACCTGTCGAACTATCTGCGCGATCTCTACCAGCAGCCCGGCATCGCCGCGACCGTGAACATGGATCACATCAAGCGGCACTATTACGGCAGCCAGCGGCACGTGAACCCGACCGGCATCGTGCCGCTCGGCCCGGAACTCGATTTTCTGGCCACGCACGACCGCGGGAGGTTTGCGAACTAAATGTTGCGCGCGACGACCGCGAGGCAATTCCTGCGACGCCACTGGCTCGCCGTTGTGCTCGTTGCGGCCGGCGCCGCCATCCTGTGCGCGGCGGTGCTGCTGCTTCGCACGATGCCGCCGCGCTCCATCACCATGGCGACCGGCTCGGAGGGTGGCGCCTATCACGAGGTCGGCAAGTTCTACCGCACCATCCTGGCGCGTGCGGGCGTGGAGCTGAAGCTGCTGCCGACCGGCGGCTCGGTGGAGAATCTGGCGCTGCTGCGCAATCCGCGTTCGGGCGTGAGCTTGGCGCTGGTGCAGAGCGGCAACGCCCGCGAGAGCGACGCCAATACGATCGAGTCGCTCGGCACCCTGTTCTATGAGCCGCTCTGGCTGTTCTACCGCGGCGCTTTGCGGCCGCTCGACCTCGACACGTTGCAGGGCCGCAGGGTTGCGATCGGGCCCGAGGGCAGCGGCTCGCGGGTGGTCGCGCTCGAGCTGTTGCAGCGCAGCGGCGCCGACCGGCAGGCCGCCCAACTGCTCTCGCTCACGCCGCAGGTCGCCGAGGAAAAGCTGCTCAGCGGGGAGATCGACGCCGCGCTGATGCTGCTGTCATGGGATTCGCCGGTGGTCCAACGCCTGCTGGCGGACGATCGCATCGAACTGGCGAGCTTCCGGCACGCCGACGCCTATGTCGCGCTGCTTCCGTATCTCAGCAGGGTGACGCTGCCGGCGGGCGTCGCCGATCTCGCCCGCCACCGTCCGCCGACCGACACTGTGCTGGTGGCGGCCCGGGCCAGCCTGATCGTGCAGCAGGAGCTGAGCACGGCGATCCAGTACCTGCTGCTCAACACCGCGGTGCAGATTCATTCGGGACCCGGAATATTCCAGCGCGCCGGCCAGTTCCCGGCGGCCGAGGCGATCGACATTCCGCTCAGCGACGAGGCCCTGCAGTTCTACAAATCGGGCCGGCCGTTCCTGAACACGATCATGCCGTTCTGGATGGCCGCGCTCATCGGCCGTTTGCTAGTCGTGCTGATTCCGTTGATCGGCGTGCTCTATCCGCTGATGCGGTTCATGCCGGCGCTGTACGACTGGGGAAGGCGCCGCAAGATTGCCCGCATCTACGGCGAGCTGCGCTTCCTGGAAGCCGAGGTGGAAACGCGTGGTGTGCAATTCGATCCGGCAGAGGCCACCGAACGACTCGACAAGATCGAGCGGCAGGCCAACCAGTTGAAGCTGCCGATCGCCTATGCGGGCATGCACTATCTGCTGCGCAATCACATCACGCTGGTGCGCGACCGGCTGAAGGCAGCAGTGCCGCCACCGGCGCCTGCCGGGAGTGAGGCGCGCCAGGCCGGCGCTTAGACCCTAAGCATTTCGAACGCATTCTGCGGGATTGAGACGCCGACCGTGCCGCAGCGTCCCCTCCCCCGCTTGCGGGGGAGGGTCAGGGAGGGGGCAGGCAGAGGGATCGGTGCGAGGTCACCCCCTCCCCACCCCTCCCCCGCAAGCGGGAGAGGGAGCAGACCGCCGTTGCCGCCTGATCAACTTGATCGCAAGCCTACAAATGCAAAGCGCCCGCACAGAGCGCGGGCGCAAGCCGAACAAAACGCCTGAGCGCAGCAGCTAGCGCGTCACCACCACCTTGGTGCCGACGCCGACGCGGCGGTAGAGGTCGAGGATGTCGGCGTTGTGCATCCGGATACAGCCGTACGACACGTAGCCGCCGATCGAGCCGGGCTGATTTGTGCCGTGGATGGCGTATTCGCCGCCGCCGCTGAGCGTCATCGCCGCGACGCCCATCGGGTTCGACGAACTGCCGCCCGGAATGACGTTCGGAAGGTGCGGCTTGTCCCGGCGGATATCGGCAGGCGGCGACCATGCCGGTTTGAGGTGTTTGCCGTTGATGTAGGAGACGCCGGTCCAGGTCTTGCCGGCCATGCCGACGCCGACCGAGTAGCTGCGGGTCTGGCCGTTGCCGAGGATGAGGTACAGCCGGCGCTCGCTGGTCTTCACCACGATCGTGCCCGGTTCGTAGGCGGAGAGCGTGCTCTCGATCGCCTGGGCAGACGGCGCCGCGACCGCCACCATGGCCGGGATCGCCGCTGCCGCAAACAGCAGAGGAATTGTCCTGCGCATTGTCGACTCCGAGATTATCCAAGCCCTTCCGGCGTCGGCCGGAAGCGGCGGAATGTGTTGAGCCGTGGCCCGAGTGCCGCCTCCTGGCGTCACAGGCCCAAGCCGAGCGGTGGATCGAATGAAAGTCTCTGACGCCCGCCCATCGGATTAGTCGCGCGAAACCGGCGCTTGGTTCAGGCCGTGCGTTAGCCGACCTGGGTGGCTTCCGGATCGGAGATTGTGGCGGGCCAACCGCCCGTCGCGGCTGCAATTTCCGGTGCATTCACGTTGAAATTGGATAAAGTTCCATCCGGGCCGACCTCGGCGAATGTAGCCGGGCGGTCGCCCACGCGCCGGCGTACCCGGCGGTCGATGGGAACGCGGGCGTTAACGACCCGTGAATTCAGGGAGGGACCATGCGCCAAATGACCATCGTGGAATCCGCCAAAGCCTACGAGGCCTGGCTGCGCGAGCACCTCGGCAAGGAGCTCGTGGCGGCGGACTTGCGCACCAAGCATGCAGCGTATGGCGCAGGGAGCGTTTCCGTTCCTGCGGGCGACCTACTGGCGCTGGGCCGAAACCATCTTCGACGTCTGTCCCGAGCTCAAGAGCGCGCCGTCCGTCCTGTCGGTCGGCGACCTGCACCTGGAGAACTTCGGCACCTGGCGCGACGACGACGGACGGCTGATCTGGGGCGTCAACGACTTCGACGAGGCCGCCGAGATGCCGTACGTCCTCGACCTGGTGCGGCTGGCGGCGAGCGCGCTGTTGGGCTGCCCGCACGTCGGAACGGCGCGGACGATCTCTGCGAACATGCTCAAGGGCTACCGGCGCGGGTTGGCCAATCCCCATCCGATCGTCCTCGATCACGACTATGGCTGGTTGCGCCGGCTGCTCGTCGTGCCTGAAGCCGAACGGGCGCATTTCTGGGTGAAGATGGAAACGCTCAAGCCGCTCAAGCACGCGCCGCCGCAGCGCTACGTGAAGGTGCTGTCCGGCGCGATGCCGGCGCCGAAGCTCAAGATGGTGTTCAGCCCGCGCACCGCGGGGCTCGGGAGCCTCGGCCGTCCGCGCTGGGTCGGCGTGGCAAACTGGCAGGGTGCGCCGGTCGTGCGCGAGGTCAAGGCGGCGCTGCCGTCGGCCTGGTCGCGGGCGAACGACGGCTCGCGCGCACTCAACTGCTTCAAGATCGCCACCGGCCGCCATCGCGCGCCGGACCCCTGGTTCGATCTCAAGGACGGCATCGTGGTCCGGCGGCTATCGCCGAACAACCGCAAGCTCGATGCCGAAGGCCACCCGCTCGAACTCATCAGCCGAAAGTACCTGCGCGCGATGGGACGCGAACTCGCCGCCATCCATCTCGGCAATGGCAATCCGGCGGCCGCGATCACGCACGATCTCGACAACCGCGACGCCGAATGGCTGGCATCCGCCGCGACACGCGCGGCGAACTTCATCAAACGCGAGCAACGGGAATGGCGGCGCGCGCAGCGATAGCGCGCGTCGCCCCGGTGTGGCGCTTCAGAAGTCCGCATCATTCTTGCGGCGAGTCCGAAATGCGGACTTCTGAACCAAAGCCACACTGGATCAATGACGTTGCTAGTGTCCTTCGATTCCGAAGTTCGCAGATGAGCGTGCCGGGAATAATGCGAACTTCGGAATCGGGACACTGGCGGCGCAGCGCCGGCCGGCGGGCGACCGCGCGCCCGCGTTTCCGACTGGGCAAGATCACGTGGCGGTTGTATCGTGAGACCGTCAACAGTGGAGGCTGGAATGCCGACAGGCACCGTTAAGTGGTTCAATCCGACGAAAGGTTATGGCTTCATCCAACCTGCCGGCGGCGGCACCAAGGACGTGTTCGTTCACATCTCGGCGGTCGAGCGGGCCGGCTTGACCACGCTCAAGGAAGGTCAGGCGATCGACTTCGAGATCGAAGTCAATCGCGGCAAGGAAGCGGCGGTCCGCCTGAAGGTGAAATGACCAGCCGCTGCGCCGCCTGACGCCGACCGGATACGCGGCTTGGGGCGCAGCCGTCGGCTCAAGCCGCACTTTCCACCGCACGGACGTGCGCGCTCAGCAACGCCGGCAGGCGCGCGGGATCGCCGCGCGCCATGCCGCATTCGGTGCCGATGCCGTCGACCCGCGTGTGCCGGCGCGCGGCCGCGAGGCGAGCCGCGTCACCGGCGGCATCGTTGTGGTGGATGAGGCCGAGATAGAGTTCGGTCTCCGGCCGCAGCTTCAGCGATCGCCAGCGGCGCGAAGTAGCCGTCGTCGGTGCGGCCCTTCGGCACCGGCAGGTGGAAGAAGTTGATCGGCCGCGCGACGCCCGGCGACGATCGCGTTGACCATCTCGACCATGATGCCGGTGTCCTTGGGCTGCACCATGTGCTCGTCGGCCGGGCTGCCGTAGCAAAGGTGATAGCCAAGCTCGATCGCCGGCGGCACCGCGTCGCCGATCTTCGCTCAGGACGTCGAGCGTCTCGGTGCGGAAATCGACCGGACCGGGGTCGTAGTAGTTCTCCCAGGCCAGCACCTCCTGGCAGACGTCCCACTGGATGGCGATGCGGTCGTTCGGCAGCGCCTTGGCGATGGCCGCGACCTCGCCGATGAACGCCTGCGTCAGCGCCGGCAGCAGTCCGCGGCCGGTCGGACGGCACCATGTTGTTGTAGGTGGGCGCGATCGGCGTCGGGATGCTGATCTGAAATTTGACGCCCGCCGGGATCGCGCCCGCCCCTTGCAGGCGATCGAACACGCTCCAGGATTCGATCGCCATGTCGGCATAGCCGGTCTTGAAGGCATGCGCGGCGTCGGCGTCGCGCCGGGCTTGATGCCGAAGCCGCGGGATCTCCCGGACCAGCTTGCCGTCCCATTGCACGAACTTGAACGGCGGCACATCGTTGGCGTATTCGATCGCCGGGTTCTCGGCCAGCACGTCCTGCAGGAAGCGTATCCAGGTCTTGCGCATGCCGGTCTCGCCGTCGGGCAGCCGAGTGACGTGACGGCCGGTCGCGCCGACGAGCGTGCGGAACACGGCCTCGGTATCGGGCAGCGGAATGCTGCCGACGAAATGGATGATCGGATGCTGACTGCGGTCCGCGCACATTGCGTCCTCCCCGTCTTGCGTTCTTTGACGCCACCTAAGCAGGTTGGCGCGGCCGAGCCAATGCGCATATGGACATTGTCGGCTCCCATTTTAGAGACGGCACCGAAGGGTTTGGGCGCTGACGCGCGGCGGCCCACCTAGGCGGCCAATGCCGCAGCGTGTTACCTTTGCAATACAAGTATCAAATTCGGGCACGAAATTCATGGCATTGCGCGTGTCGTCGCGCGCGCTGTCGTCGGGCTGCTTCACCGGGCGCAATCGCATTCCGAATTTATGACACCGCATGCCATTGCTGGCGGCCGCCATGACATGAAACCAGATCTTACCGTGCCTGGAAGCGAGACGCCCACAAAGGCCAAGGCCTTCATCTCGTATTCCCGCAAGGACATGGATTTCGCGGACCGGCTCGAGGCGGCGCTGAGGGCGCGCGGCTACGAGCCGCTCATCGACCGCGCCGATATCTACGCGTTCGAGGAATGGTGGACGCGCATCGAGACGCTGATCGTGCGCGCCGACACGGTCGTGTTCGTTCTCAGCCCCGACTCGGTGTCGTCGGAGGTGGCGCTGAAGGAAGTCGCCTTCGCCGCCTCGCTCAACAAGCGCTTCGCGCCGATCGTCTGCCGCCGCGTCGACGACAGCGAGGTGCCGGCGGCGCTCGCCAGGATCAACTTCGTCAGCTTCGAGGACGACGCACGGTTCGAGCACAGCGCCGACCGCCTCGCCGAAGCGCTCGACACCGACATTGCCTGGATCAGGCAGCACACCGATTTCGGCGAGCAGGCGCGGCGCTGGGCGCTGGCCGGACGGCCCGCCGGATTGCTGCTGCGCTCGCCGGCGCTGGAGCAGGCGGAGCGCTGGATCGCCGTTCGGCCGCACGGCGCGCCGGCGCCGACCGATGAAACCCAGGCCTATATCGCTCAGGGCCGGCTGACGACTACACGGCGGCGCAACGTGCTCACCGGCAGTCTCGCCGCCGGCCTGGTCCTGGCGCTTGGGCTCGCCGCTGTTGCGTATCTGGCAGCGTGGAGTCGCGGTCGAGCAGCGCGGCATCGCGGAACGCAACGAGGCGATCGCCAAGGACGAGCGCGACCGCGCCACCCGCAACTTCAAGCTCGCGCAGACCACCGCCGAGAGCCTGGTGTTCGACATCGCCCAGGGGCTGCGCGACGTGCAGGGCATGCGCGCCGAATCGGTGCGCAAGATTCTGGAGACCGCGAAGGGGACCTTCGAGCGGCTCGCCGAAGGCGCCGGCGATGAGCCCGACCTGCAGCGCAGCCGATCGGTGATGCTGAACGAATTCGGCGACACCTACCTGACCCTCGGGGACCTGGAGCAGGCGCTCAAAGCTTACCAGGACGGTCTCGCCATCGCCGAGCGCATCGCCGCGGCCGATCCTGCCAATACCAAGTGGCAGCGCGATCTGTCGGTGTCGCACATCAAGCTCGGCGACGCGCTGCTGGCGCTGGGGAAACTGGACGACGCGCTCAACAACTATCGCGCCGGCCTCGCCATCCGAGAGCGGCTCGCCGCCACGTCGAGCGGCGACGCGCAGTCGCAGCAGGACCTCGCCGCTGCGTACGTCAAGCTCGGCGACGTGCTGGTGGCCCAGGGCAAGCTCGATCAGGCACTCAAGGCGTATGGCGACGCGCTCGCCATTCGCGAGCGGCTGGCCACCGAAGGTGCCGGCAATCCCGCAGTGGCAACGGGACCTGGCGCTGTCGTTCAGCAGGATCGGCGACGTGCTGATGGCGCAAGGCAAGCTCGACGAGGCGCTCAAGGCCTATCGCAATGATCTCGCCATTGCCGAGCGCCTCGCCACTGCCGATCCCGGCAATACGCTCTGGCAACACAATCTGTCGGTGTCGCACAACAAGATCGGCCGACGCGCTGATAGCGCAGGCGAAGTTCGACGAGGCACTCGCCGCCTATCGCGCCAGCCTCGCGATCCGGGAACGGCTGGCCGCCGCCGACCGCGGCAATACGCTCTGGCAGAGCGATCTGGCGCTGTCGTTCGAACTGGTCGGCGACGCACTGACGGCACAGGAGCAGGCTACGACGCGGCGCTGCGATCCTACCGCGATAGCCTCGCCATCAGAGAGCGGCTCGCCGCTTCCGACGCCAGCAATACCCAAAAGCAGCGCGACCTGTCGGTGTCGCACAGCAAGGTCGGCGACATCCTGATGGCGCAAGGCAAGCTCGACGAGGCGCTCGCAGCCTACCGCGCCGATTTCGCCATCGCGCAACGCCTCGCCGCCGCCGAGCCCGCGGACCTGCATTGGCAGAGCGATCTGTCGGTGTCGCACGACCGGCTCGGCGACGTACTGGCCGCCCAGGGCAAGCACGAAGACGCGCTCCAGGCCTATCGTGCCGGCCTCGCCATCCGTATGCGCCTGACTCCTACCGATCCCGGCAATGCGCAGTGGCAGTACGATCTGTCGGTGTCGCACAGCAGGATCGGCGACGTGCTGATGGCCGAGGTCAGGCTCGAAGAGGCGCTCGATGCCTACCGTGCGGGACTAGCGGTTCGGGAACGCATCGCCGCCATCGATCACAGCAATACGCTCTGGCAGCGCGATCTGTCGGCGGCTCACGACACTGTCGGCGATGTACTGATGATGCTGGGCAGGCCGCACGAGGCGCTGCCGGCCTATCGCGCCAGCCTCGTCATATGGCGGTGGCTCGTTGCCGCCGATGGCGGCAACCCAAAATGGCAGCGCGATCTCTCGGTGGCGCTCAACAAAGTCGGTGACGCACTGAAAGCGCAGAACACGTTCGACGAGGCGCTGGTCGCCTACCGTGATGCTCTTGCCGTTCGACTGCGCCTCGCCAACGCCGAGCCCGGCAATGTGCAGAGTCACTACGATCTCTCGGTATCCTACAACAAGGTCGGCGACGTGCTGGGGGCGCAGGGCAAGTTCGACGACGCCATCAAGGCCTACCGGGAAGGCCTCGCCATCGAGGCGCGCCTCGCCATCGCGAACCCCGGCAACGATCAATGGTGGTACGGCGTCAGCGTCGGTCACTTCAAGCTTGCGTTGATGCATCTCAGGCTTGGCGATACCGCCGGCGCCTTGATCGAGTTGCGCAAAGGCCGCGAAATCGCCGCCGAGCTGGCCGTTCGCGCGCCCGAGACAGCGCAATGGCGGCAGCACCTTGCGGTCTTCGACCAGCACATCGCCCAACTTGAAGCAACACAAAAGAACTAGGCCGCTGGGGTGCTTGGCTGACTCACTCTGCAATCCGTGACTCTCACACCGTCATGGCCGGGCTTTACCCGGCCCATCCAGGTCTTGATGCGAACTCAAGAGAGCAAGACGTAGGTGCCCGAGACAAGCGCGGGTATGACGGCGAGCGAGAGAGAGATTGCCGTCATCGGTGGAGCCAGCAAGCGGAGTGACGATCAGTGGTGCAACGGATCAGCGGCGCTTGCGCGTATCGAACTTCGGCAGCGACTGGCGCACCCGGTTCATGTCCTGCCACGGATCCTGCTTGAGGCCGCCCAGGCGCTTGCCCAGGTTGAGCACCGTGTACTGGTTGGCGCCCTTGGTGCGCCCAAGCTCCTCCCAGGTCACCGGCACCGAGACCGGCGCCCCGGCGCGCGCGCGGGTCGAATAGGCTGCCACCGACGTCTGCTCCAGCGAGTTGCGGAAATAGTCGATGAAGATCCGGCCGTCCCGCTGGGCCTTGGTCATCTTGGCGAGATAGCGGTCTGGCGCATCCAGCGCCATCGTGGTCGCGACAGTCTGGGCGAAGGTCTTCACTGTGTCCCAGTCCGCGCCCTCGACCGGCACCACGACGTGCAGGCCCTTGCCGCCCGACAGCTTGACGAAGCTCTCGAGCTCGATGCCGGCAAGCCGCTCGCGCACATCGCGCGCCGCCGCAACAATCTCGGGCCAGGCGACGCCTTCGCCCGGATCGAGATCGAACACAATGCGGTCGCACCGCTCGAGACTGTCGAGCATCGAACCGCGGACATGGACTTCGAGCACGCCCGCCTGCACCAGCGAGAGCAGGCCGTCGAGGTCCTCGATCGCGATGATCTGCCGACGCTTGCTGTCGATGACGGTGCGCAGGTGAGCCTCGCTCAGTCCAGCGGACGCATGCTTTTGGAAGAAGCATTCGCCCGCCACGCCGTCCGGGCAACGCACCAGGCTGAGCGGGCGTTCGACGACGTAAGGCGCCATCCAGTCCCAGGCGGCGCGATAGTAGTCGGCAAGCTGCTGCTTGGTGATGCCTACGTCGGGCCAATAGACCCGGTCGGGATGCGTGAACCGCACCTCGCCGGGCGAATTGTCGGTCGCTGTCGCCTTGCGCCGGCCGCTCGTCGAACGCGCCGGCTTCGCGGCCGCAGGGGTAGACTTGACCGTTGCAGACTTGGCCGTCGCTGCCTTCTTCGCAGACTTCGCCTTGGTTTTCGCCGCCATCTTGGGCACCTCGCGCACCACCTCGCGCGCGGGCTTGTCCTCGCGCACGCCCTTGAATGCCGCCTGCCGCACTATGCCGTCCGTGGTCCAGCCGCCGAGATTGGCCTCGATCACCATCGTCGGCTTGACCCAGCGTGCGACACGGCGCTCCTCGCGCGGAATATCGTGGAACGGCGGCTTGTCGATTTCGGTCGGATGAAGGCGTTTCCAAAGATCGCGCGCGACTGCCTGGGTATAGCCAGTGCCGACGCGCCCGGCGTAGTGCAGGCCGCCGTTCTCGTAGACGCCGACCACCAGCGCGCCGATCGCGTTGGGCTGCGCATTCGACGGCGCGTAGCCGCCGACCACGAGTTCCTGCGCCTTCGAGCACTTGATCTTGACGAAGGCGTCCGAGCGTCCGCTGCGGTAAGGCTCGTTGAGCTTCTTCGAGACGATGCCTTCGAGGCCCATGCGCGCAGGCATGCGCGAGCATGCGCGCGCCGCTGTCGGCGAAATGCTCGCTGAACCGGATCGGTCCGTGATCACCGTGTCCGACCAGATCGACGCAGTTCGGCCTTGCGCTCGCCGAGCGGCAACGGCCGCAGATCGCGGCCGTCGCGGTGGAGCAGATCGAACGACGTAGTAGACGAACGCGTCGGCGCTCGCCGGCTTTGAGCGCGGCCTGCAGCGCCGAGAAGCTCGGCACGCCTCCTCTCCTCGACGACGATCTCGCCGTCGATCAGCGCGGTGTCGGCGGGCAACTCGGCGACCGCCGCCGCGATGTTCGGAAATTTGGCGGTCCAGTCGAGCCCCTTGCGGGTCAGCAAGCCGTACCTTGCCGTCGATCGAGCCGCGCCTGGATCCGGTAGCCGTCGAACTTCACCTCGTGCACCCAGCCGGCACCGTCGGGCGCAACATCGCGCAGCGTCGCGAGCGATGGCGGCACGAAGTCCGGCAGCGGCGCGGCGGCGGGGTCCGCGCTCCTTCGCGACCTTGCCGCCAGACTTCGTTTTGCGCGTCTTGGTGCGCGCACGGCTCGTCGTGGGCGGAGCGCCGGCTTGCCGTTCGCGGTCGAACGTCGCCGCCCGCGCGCGCTGGCGCGGAGTTGCGGCAGCCTCGGTGGCGCCGGCCTTGACGTTGTCCTTGGCGCTGCGGTTGGAATTCCACACCCGCTTGCGGCCCTTGCCCTCGGCGATCTCCGGAATTGAGCGGCCGGTGACGACCGAGAGCGGCATTTCGTCGAGGATGTCGGCCTTGGAGCCGCGCCGCGCCGCCTCGTCGTCGGCCTTGATCAAGAGCCACGGCTGCTTGCTCTCGCCGCGACCGCCTGTGCATGCGCACCAGATGCCAGCCACCATGCAGCTTTTCGCCGTCGAGCCGGAACGACAGGTGTCCCTTCTGCAAGCCCTTGTGCGGGTCGCCTTCCGGAAACCACTCGCCGCGGTCCCAGACCATCACGGTGCCGCCGCCGTACTGACCCTCCGGGATCGTACCCTCGAAATCGTTGTATTCGATCGGATGATCTTCGGTCTCGATGGCGAGCCGCTTCTCGCCCGGATCGAGGCTCGGCCCTTTGGTGACCGCCCAGCTCTTCATCACGCCGTCGAGTTCGAGGCGGAAATCGTAGTGCAGCCGCCGCGCATCGTGCTTCTGCACCACGAAGCTGTGCCCTTGGCCCGCCGCGCGCGGCCGCGCGGCTCGGGCGTCACGTCGAACTTTCGCTTCTTTCGGTAGGTCTCGAGGGCCACGTCAGATCTGCATCGGTCGGGAGATTCGCAGGAAACATGCCCCACGCCGGAAAGCTGGGTCCACGATAGCACGCCGGCCCCGCTCGGGCTCCTGCGGGCGGAACGTTCGCTCGCGGGCCGAGTTCCAGCGCAGAGCGATGGTAGTCCGTTCCGTTCCCGATTTGTTGCTCTCGGCGCTCCGGTCTGGTTAAAGTTAGCGGCAACCCGATAGATCTGCCGCGCCTTTCCCCCGTGGAGCTTTCATTTGCAACCAAGCCTCCAAGACCCCCCTGCTCGACCAAGTCGAAATCCCGCCGACCTGCGCGGCCTCGAGGAGGCACAGCTGCGGCAGGTCGCCGACGAGTTGCGGCAGGAGACGATCGACGCGGTATCGGTCACCGGCGGCCATCTCGGCGCCGGGCTCGGCGTCATCGAGCTGACGGTCGCGCTGCATTACGTGTTCGACACGCCGGACGACCGGCTGATCTGGGACGTCGGCCACCAGGCCTATCCGCACAAGATTCTGACCGGCCGGCGCGACCGCATCCGCACGCTGCGCAGGGCGGCGGACTTTCCGGCTTCACCAAGCGCGCGGAGAGCGAATACGACCCGTTCGGCGCCGCGCATTCCTCGACCTCGATCTCGGCCGGGCTCGGCATGGCGGTCGCGCGCGATCTCGAGCGGCAGGCAACAACAACGTCATCGCGGTGATCGGCGACGGCGCCATGTCGGCCGGCATGGCCTACGAGGCCATGAACAACGCCGGCGCGATGAACTCGCGCCTGATCGTCATCCTCAACGACAACGACATGTCGATCGCGCCGCCGGTCGGCGCGCTGTCGGCCTATCTGGCGCGCCTGCGTCTCCGGCCGCACCTACCGCTCGCGTGCGCCACATCGTGCAAGAAGCTCGCCAAGCTGCTGCCGCCGTTCCTCGAACAGCGCGCGGTGGCGATGGAGGAATATGCCCGCGGCCTGGTCACCGGCGGCACGCTGTTCGACGAGCTCGGCTTCTTCTATGTCGGCCCGATCGACGGCCACAACATCGATCACCTGCTGCCGGTGCTGCAAGAACGTGCGCGACGCCAAGAACGGGCCGTTCCTGGTTCACGTCGTCACCAAGAAGGGCAAGGGCTACGCGCCGGCCGAGAAGTCCGCCGACAAGTATCACGGCGTCGTCAAGTTCGACGTCGCGACCGGCGCGCAGGCGAAGTCGAAGGCGGCCGCGCCCGCCTACACCAAGGTGTTCGCCGAGAGCCCTGATCAAGGAGGCGCGGAAGGACGACAAGATCGTCGCCATCACCGCCGCGATGCCGTCGGGCACCGGCCTCGACCTGTTCGCCAAGGAATTCCCCAAGCGCCGCTTCGACGTCGGCATCGCCGAGCAGCACGGCGTCACGTTCGCGGCCGGGCTCGCGACCGAGGGCCTGCAAGCCGTTCGCCACCATCTACTCGACCTTCCTGCAGCGCGCCTACGACCAGGTGGTGCACGACGTCGCGATCCAGCGGCTGCCGGTGCGCTTCGCCATGGACCGCGCCGGGCTCGTCGGCGCCGACGGCCCGACCCATGCCGGCTCGTTCGACGTCGCCTATCTCGGCTGCCTGCCGGGCTTCGTCGTCATGGCGGCGGCCGACGAGGCCGAGCTGGTCCACATGGTGGCGACGCAGGTCGCGATCGACGACCGCCCGTCTGCGCTGCGCTATCCGCGCGGCGAAGGCATCGGCGTGCCGATGCCGGCCGAAGGCATGCCGCTCGAGATCGGCAAGGGCCGCATCGTTGCGCGAGGGCACCAAGGTCGCGCTGCTCTCGTTCGGCGCCCGGCTCGCGCGAATGCCTCAAGGCGGCCGACGAGCTCGCCGCGCTCGGACTGTCGACCACGGTCGCGGACGCGCGCTTCGCCAAGCCGCTCGACGCCGATCTGCTCCTGCGGCTCGCGCGCGAGCACGAGGTGCTGATCACCATCGAGGAAGGCGCGATCGGCGGCTTCGGCGCCTATGTGCTGCAGACGCTCGCCGACAACGGCGTGCTCGACAGCGGGCTCAAGGTGCGCGCGATGGTGCTGCCCGACATCTTCATCGACCAGGACTTCGCCGGCCGCGATGTACGCCACCGCCGGCCTCGACGCCAAAGGCATCGTCGCCAAGGCGTTCGAGGCGCTCGGCCAGAACCTGCGCGGCGAGACGGTCAAGCTGATCCGGCATTGAGCAGGGCTACGAACGGCTAGTCGTTCCGTTCCGATGTGATCTCCGTCCGTGCCACCGGTCACCCTCCCCTGGAGGGGGAGGGTCGGCAAGCATTGAGCGAAGCGAAATGCGAGCCGGGGTGGGGTGATCGTTCAACCGGATAGGTTCACCCCACCCCGCTCGCACGCTCGCGACCCTCCCCCTCCAGGGGAGGGTGGGCACCGCCACCTGGAAATAGCGAAAAGCCGTTAGCTCACCGTCCATGTCCACACGCATTCGCATCGACCGCCTGCTCGTCGAGCGCGGCCTGTTCGAGAGCCGCGCCAAGGCGCAGGCCGCGATCGCCGCCGGCCTGGTGACGGCGGACGACGTGGCGGTCGCCAAGCCGTCGGACGAGATCGCCGCCGACGCCGTGCTGCACGCCGAGCCCGCGCACCCCTGCGTGTCGCGCGGCGGCGTGAAGCTCGCGGCTGCGCTCGATCATTTCGGCTGCGATCCGATCGTCCGGCCGCGCTCTGTCTCGACGTCGGCGCCTCGACCGGCGGCTTCACCGAGGTGCTGCTCGCGCGCGGCGCGCGGCGGGTCTACGCGGTCGATGTCGGACGCGACCAGCTGCATCGCGCAGCCTGCGCGCACGGCCCGAGGTCGTGTCGCTCGAAGCGACCGACATCCGCGACGCTCGATCCGGCGCGCTTCCCGAGCCGCCCGACTTCGTCACCGTCGACGTCGAGCTTCATCTCGCTCAAGCTGGTGCTGCCCGCCGGCGCTGGCGCTGGCATGCCGCCCGCCCGCCTGATGGCGCTGATCAAGCCGCAGTTCGAGGCCGGCCGGCCGGCGCTCAAGAAGGGCATCGTGCGCGATGCCGCCGTGCACGCCGCGGTCTGCGACGACATCGCGGCGTTCGTCGCCTCGCTCGGCTGGCACGGTCGCGGGCGTCATCCCCTCGCCGATTGCGGGCGGCGACGGCAATCGCGAGTTCTTCATCGCGGCCATCCGCGGCTAAATCGTCATGCAGCCTTTCTCTTGCCACCGCATCCGCTATGGTGCCGCGCCATGAGCGCGCCGGGAACATCACTGACGGGTGCCGGCCGCGGCGCCGCTCGACGCGCGCCGTCTGGCGCACCGAGATCGTCGAGACGATCCGGCTCGCGCTGGCCGATCGCGCTCACGCAGCTCGGCCAGATCGCGATGATGACGACCGACCTCGCGCTGATCGGCCAACTCGGCGACCGCGCCGTCGCGGCCGTCGGGCTCGCGCATCTGATCCTGTTCGTCGGCTTCGTGCTCGGCATGGGACTCGTGTCCGCCGTCGCGCCGCTCGCCTCGCAGGCGTTCGGCGCGCGCCAGCCGCGCCTGGTGCGCCGCTCGCTGCGCGTCGGGCTGTGGGCCGCGGTGATGATCGGCATTCCGGTCAACATCGCGCAGCTGTGGGGCGAGGAGCATCCTGATCGCGGCCGGACAGTCGCCCGAGACCGCCGGCGCTCGCCGCGCGCTACCTGCACGGGCTTGACCTGGTCGATGATCCCGGCGTGGTGCTTCATCGCGCTGCGCAATTTCATGGGTGCGGTCAATCGCCCGGAGCCGGCGCTGTGGATCACGCTCGCCGCGATCCCGCTCAACGCGCTGCTCGCCTATGCGCTGATCCACGGCGCGTTCGGCCTGCCGCGCCTCGACCTGCTCGGCGCCGGGCTCGCGACCACGATCGTGAATGTCGCGATGTGCGCGGCCGCGATCTGGGTCTGCTATGCGCGCCGCGCCATTCAGGAAATATCGCGTGCTCGGCCGCTTCTGGCGGCCGGACTGGGCGCTGATGCGCAAGCTGATCGTGATCGGCCTGCCGATCTCGGGCGGCTTCATGCTGGAGTGGGGGCTGTTCTCCTCGGCCGCGCTGCTGGTCGGCTGGATCGGCACGACCGCGCTCGCCGCGCATCAGATCGCGCTGCAGGTCGCCTCGCATCCTGTTCATGGTGCCGTTCGGCATCTCGCTCGCCGCGACCGTGCGGGTCGGCCACGCGGTCGGCCGGCGACGATCCGGTCGCGGCGCGCCGCGCCGGCTTCGGCGCCATCGCGCTCGGCGTCGCCTTCATGCTGGCGACGACGCTCATGGTGATCGCGCTGCGCGACGATATTCCGCTGCTGTTCCTCGGCGACAGACCGGCGACCAGCGCCGAAACCGCGCAGCTCGCCGCCACGCTGCTGCTCGTCGGCGCGACCTTCTTCGTCACCGACGGCCGTGCAGGGCATCGCGGCCGGCGCCTTGCGCGGGCTGAACGATACCCGCGTGCCGATGCTGTTCGCCGCCGTGAGCTTCTGGCTGATCGGCTTTCCCAGCGCCTATGTGCTGGCCTTTCCGGCCGGCCTCGGCGCAGTCGGCATCTGGATCGGCTTCTCGCTCGCGGTCGCCACCTTCGCCGCGCTGCTGGTATGGCGCTTCGCACGCTTGAGTTGCCGCACTGAACTGCCGGCGGTCGCCTGAGCGCGACGCTGGACGGCGGGACAGCTAGTGTCCCGGTTCCGACGCTTGTATCCCCTCGGAGCACGTACGTTTACAAGCGTCGGAACCCAAGGGACACTAGCAACTCAGTGATTCTAGCGTGGCTTTGGATTCGACGTTCCTACCAAGGACTCGCCGCAATGCTGATAAGAACGTCAAATCCGCCACACTAGCCGATATCCAGCCGCCATGGTGGAGCGCCTGACGATCGCCAAGCTCGGACGTCGCGGCGACGGCATCGCGGAGACGCCGGCCGGGCCGCTCTACGTGCCCTATACGCTGCCGGGCGAGACCGTCGACGGTCGAGCCGTGGCCCGGCCATCCCGACCGCCGCCATCTGGTCGCGCATCGAACAGCGCGAGCCGCGAGCGCATCGCGCCGATCTGCCCGCATTTCGGCACCTGCGGCGGCTGCGCGATGCAGCACTGGGCGACGGCGCACTATCGCGCCTGGAAGCGCGCCCTGGTGATCGAGGCGCTGCGCGAAGGCCGGGCTCGACGCCGCCGGTCGACGATCTGATCGATGCGCATGGCGAGGGCCGCCGCCGCGCGGTGTTCCACGCCCGCCGCGGCACGCACGACGTGCTCGAGGTCGGATTCTCGGCGCTCACGCGCTCATCACGTGGTGGCGATCGACCGTTGCCCGGTGCTCGCGCCGGTCGCTCGACGGCGCGATCGCCGGCCGCCTGGGACATCGCCGAGGCGCTGGCGCCGACGCGCAAGCCGCTCGACATTCAGGTCACCGCGACCGACGCCGGACTCGATGTCGACGTGCGCGGATCGGGACCGCTGACGGCGGAGCGAACGGCCGGGCTCGCGGCGGTCGCCGCAAAGCATCGCCTGGCGCGCCTGACGCGGCACGGCGAACTGGTGGCGCAGCGTGCCGTCGCCGACCGTCACGATGGGACGCGCCCGCGTGGCGCTGCCGCCCGGCGCCTTCCTGCAGGCGACCGCGGCGGGCGAGGCCGAACTGGCGCGGCTGGTGCTGGCGCATTGCGCCGGGGCGAAGAACGATTGCCGACCTGTTCGCCGGCGTCGGACCGTTCGCGCTGCGGCTTGCCGAGCACGCGCGGGTCACCGCCGCCGACAGCGATGCCGGCGGCGATCGCGGCCTTGCAACGCGCCGTCAAGACGACGCAGGGCCTCAAGCCGATCGAAGCGACCGTCCGCGATCTGTTTCGTCAGCCACTTCGCGCCGGCGGAATTGAAGCGGTTCGATGCCGTGGTGTTCGATCCGCCGCGCCAGGGCGCCGAGGCGCAGGCGCGCGAGCTTGCCGCGAGCGCGGTGCCGCTCGTCGTGGCGGTGTCGTGCAATCCCGCGACCTTCGCGCGCGATGCTCGCATCCTGGTCGATGGCGGCTATCGTCTTGACGCAGGTCACGCCGGTCGACCAGTTTCTCTATTCGCCGCACGTCGAGTTGGTCGCGCGATTTGCGCGTTGATCGTTTTCCGCAACCTCAATTGCGAACCGCGTCAGCCCGGGCAGCCGTGGCGCTCGGGTCCGGCGGGCGCGACGTCCACCCCGATCGCACCGCCGCGCTCGATCGCGCTCTTGAGGAAGCCGGAGCTGCGCACGTCGTCGATGAGCGCGTTGACCGCGGCGAGCGCGGCCGGCCGGCCCATCGGCACGATGATGTTCTGCGGCACATTGAACAGGTTGTCGGGCAGGAGCCGCGTGCCGGACGTGCTGCGCATCAGCGTCGTCAGCCGCTGGCGGTTGGCGCCGAGCGCGTCGATCTCGCGTCCGAGCAGCGCCTTGCTGAGCTCGGCCGGATTGTTGTCGAGCTCGACCGGCGTCGCCTGCTTGAGGATGCGCTTGAGGCAGAGCGTGATCGAATCGTTCTTGGTGCCGCCGATCTTCTGTCCGGCCCGGTCGATGTCGGCGATGGCCTTGATGGCCGAACCGTCGAGCACCAGGAAGCTCTGCCGCACCAGCATGTAGGTCTGCGAGAATTCGACGGTGCCGAGGCGCGTCGCCTCGTAGGCGACGAAGCCGATGTCGGCCGCGCCGCTCCTCACCGCGTCGATGACAGCGGGCGGATTGGGCGAGGGCTTCAGATCGAGCGGCACGCCCGACCGCTTCGCCAGTTCGCGGGCGAGATCGACCGATGCGCCGCGCACCTCGCCGGTCGCCGGATCGCGCACCGCCTGCGCCGGATTGGTGGCGAGATAGACGGCGCGCAGCGTCCCGCCGGGGGCGACATCATTGGCGCCGGCGGCCATGGGTACACCGCATGTCAGCAGCGCAGCGAGAATGACAGACCTCATCGGGATTCCTCCGTTGGAACGCGCAGCTTTCTGCGTCACGATTGTTTAAGCAGGTTTCGGTTGAGTGAACCGAACCTCTCTCCTTCGTCCCCGCGCAAGCGGGGACCCAGTACTGCAACACCGAATCCTTGGCCCCTGGGTTCCCGCTTGCGCGGGAACGAGCGGGGGTAGAGCCGTGTGAGTCACTCGAACGAGGCATGTGCTAGACGGGTTGCGCGGCAACCGCACGCGCCTCGATCGCCTGGGCGATCTCGACGGTGCGGCGCGCCATCTCGGCATGCAGGCGTTCGACCATCTTGCCGTCGATCGCCACCACGCCCTTGTCGCGGTTCTCCGGCAGGTCGAAGGCCGCGATCATCTTTCTCGCCTGCGCCACCTCGTCGGCGCTCGGCGAGAACGCGGCGTTGCACGGCGCGATCTGGTTCGGATGGATCAGCGTCTTGCCGTCGAAGCCCATGTCGCGTGCCTCTTCGCATTCGCGCACGAAGCCTTCGGCATTGCCGATGTCGTTGTAGACGCCGTCCAGAATGTCGATGCCGTAGATGCGGGCGGCGGCGACGCATTGCATCAGCCAGGGCACCATCGGCCAGCGGCCCGGCACCAGGCGGGCGCGAGTCTCCTTGGCGATGTCGTTCGTCCCCATGACGAACACCGTGAGCCGGGATTCGGAATCGGCCGCCTCGGCAGCGAGCGGCAGGATGTTGAACAGCGCGACCGGCGACTCGATCATCGCCCACACGCGCGTGCGGAGGTTAGCGTGCAGGTCGAGCAGCCGCTGGCCGATCCGCTCGAGCTGATCCGGGTGGCTGATCTTGGGCACCAGGATGGCGTCCGGCCCCGCCTGACCGGCGGCGGTCAGGTCGTCGGAATGCCAGGGCGTGTCGATGCCGTTGATGCGCACCACCACCTCGCGCGGCCCGAAGCCGCCCGCCTTCACGGCTTCCATGACCTGCTGGCGGGCCGCCGCCTTGGCGTCGGGCGCGACCGAATCCTCGAGGTCGAGGATGACCGCATCGGCCGGCAGCGTGCGCGCCTTCTCGATCGCCCGGGCATTCGAGCCCGGCATGTACAGCACGCTACGGCGTGGACGGATGGTCATGGGTGGCCTCTTCTCTGGGTTTATAGGCTAGCCTGCGTGCAGGGCTTGTGCCAGTCGGGGAGGCCGCTAGTGTCCCGATTCCGAAGTTCGCACTATTTTGCGGCGAGTTCGCTTGCGAACTTCGGAATCGACGGACACTAGCAACTTATTGATCCAGTGTGGCTTTGATTCAGAAGTCCGCATTGCTGGACTCGCGGCAAGAATGATGCGGACTTCTGAACCCAAGCCACACTGGGAACCATGACGATGTCGGATGCGAAACCCGCGGCCAACCGGCAGTTGCCGCTCGGCGGCGAGATCTTCCTCGACCACGTCGGCCATTTCGTGCGCGATCCGCAGGCCGCGGCGCAGGCGCTCGTGCGCGCGGGCTTCGCACCGGCGCCGCTGTCCGTGCAGGTCAATCCCGATCCGGCGGGCGGACCGCCGCAACTCACCGGCACCGGCAACGTCACGGCGATGTTCACGCGCGGCTACATCGAGGTGCTGTTCAAGACCGCCGACACGCCGCTCGGCCGCGAGCTCGACGCCGGGCTCGCGCGCTATCCGGGCATCCACCTCGCGGCCTTCGCGGTCGCCGACGCGGGCGCCGAGCACGCCAGGCTCGCCGCCTCGGGCTTCCGGATGCAGCCCGTGGTCTCGATGCAGCGGCCGGTCGAGACCGAAGGCGCGCCGGGCACCGCCGCGCTTCACGCTGGCGCGCGTCGAGGCGGGCGAGATGCCGGAAGGCCGCATCCAGATGCTCACCCATCACACCGAGGAGATGGTCTGGCAACCGCGCTGGCTCACGCATCCGAACGGCGCGTTCGGCCTCGCGGGCCTCACTATCGCGGTCGCCGACGTGGAGGAAGCCGCCGCCCGGTTTTCCCGCTTCACCGGTCGCGCGGCCGTGCGTTCGGCGGCCGGCTGCCGCATCCGGCTCGATCGCGGCCGACTCGATCTCGTCAGCGCGGATGCTTTCGCTGGAATTCTCCCGGAATGCCCGATTCCGTCGCTGCCGTTCGCCGGCTTGTGCGAAATCACCGTCAAATCGCTGCCCGCGCTTGAAACCTTGCTCGGCAACGCGGGCCTGCGCACGCGGCGGGCAGGCGATGCGCTGATTGCGCCGTTCCCGGCGGAGCTCGGCGTGGGCGCCTGGCGGTTCTCGGAATGAACAATCGTCTCCCGATATTGTCCCTGCGCGGACTATGGCCCGGCGCTATAGTCGATGGGCAATTCGGTCGACGGGCGCATGATCGACGATCTCCTGGAACGCCGGCCCTACAACGCAGCGGCCGACTTCGTCGATGGCAACGTCGCACGCGGTCTCGGCGGCAAGATCGCGTTCACCGATGCGTCCCGCTCGCTCACCTACGGCGACCTGCAGGACAAATCCTGCCGGTTCGCGGCCGGCCTGCAAGGCGCTCGGGCTCGCGCGAGGAGAACCGCGTCGTCCTGCTGCTGCACGACACCGTCGATCATCCGGTGGCGTTCTGGGGCGCGATCCGCGCCGGCATCGTGCCGATCCCGGTCAATACGCTGCTGACCGCCGAGCAATACGCCTACCTGTTCGCCGACAGCCGCGCCGCCGCCGCCGTGATCGCCGCGCCGCTGCTCGACATCGCTGCTGTCGATCCGGCCTCGCCTGCCGCACCTGCGCGACGATCGTCGTCGTCGCTGCGCCGCGACGGCCGAGCGCCTGCGCGCCCGACGTTCACCGCTTCGACGACGTGCTCGCGCAGGGCGAGCCGACGGCCGTGTAGCGCGCCGACGATGTCCGACGAGGTCGCGTTCTGGATGTACACCTCGGGCTCGACCGGCGATCCCAAGGCGGTGCGCCACGTCCACACCAGCCTGATGGCGACCGCGCAGCTCATGGGCCAGGGCGTGATCGGCATCCGCGAGGACGACGTGGTGTTCTCGGCCGCGAAGCTGTCGTTCTCCTACGGGCTCGGCAACGCCATGGCGTTTCCGATGTCGGTCGGCGCCAGCGCCGTCCTGCTGCCGGAGCGGCCGACGCCGCAGGCGGTGCTGGCGACGATCCGCGCGCCATCGGCCGACGATCTTCTACGCGGTGCCGTCGCTCTATGCGCGCGCTGCTCGCGCATCCGGAGATCGGCCAAGGCGCCGGCTCCGACCGGCTGCGGCTGTGCATCTCGGCCGGCGAGGCGCTGCCGGCGCATCTCGGCGAGCGCTGGCGCGAGGTGGTCGGCGTCGACGTGCTCGACGGCATCGGCTCGACCGAGATGCTGCAGACCTTCCTCAGCAACCGGCCGGACGACGTGCGCTACGGCTCGACCGGCAAGCCGGTGCCCGGCTACGACCTCAAGATCGTCGACGAGAACGGCCGCGAACTGCCGGACGGCGAGATCGGCGAACTCATCGTGCGCGGGCCGTCGGCCGGCGAAGGCTACTGGAACCAGCGCGCCAAGAGCCGCCGCACCTTCGCGGGCGAATGGACCTATACCGGCGACAAGTATCGTGCGCGACACCGACGGCTACTACTACTGCTGCGGCCGCACCGACGACATGTTCAAGGTCAACGGCATGTGGGTGTCGCCGTTCGAGGTCGAGGCCGCGCTTGCCTCGCACGAGGCGGTGCTGGAAGCCGCCGTGATCGGCAAGGAAGATGCCGACGGTCTGATCAAGCCGAAGGCGTTCATCGTGCTCAAGAACGGCTACGCGGCCGACGACGCGCCTGCTGGAGGCGCTCAAGGACCACGTCAAGGATCGCGCCGGCCCGTGGAAGTATCCGCGCTGGATCGACAGTGACCGCCCGACCTGCCGCGCACCGCGACCGGCAAGCTGCAGCGCTTCAAGCTGCGCGAGCTGGAGCAGCCATAGAGCGGCACCGTTGGTTACTGCCCTTAGCCGCGGCCGCGCCACATCGTCCCCCCGCAAGCGGGGGAGGGAGCACACCGCCGTTGCTTCCGACGCTTGCTCAACTCAACCAAACGACTTTCAAGCAGTTCGTGCGCAGCGATCTCACAGCCTGATCAGGCCGATCTCATCGAGGCCGATCACGAAGCCCACCGCCAGCACGATGAAGGCCAGCAGGAAAGCTATTCCGATGCCAAGCACGTTCCAGTTCGACTGCTGGGCGTAGCGGTCCGATTCCCTGATCGCCCGCTTGGTCAAATGAAATCGCTCCGCCACCAGCCGGGCGCCGAGCGAGTAGACCACCGGCAGCACGTAGTTCGGAAAGTTCGCAGGCAGCATCGGCAGAATTGCGAACACCGCCGCCACGAATATCGCACCCCAGACCAGCATCCGCTTCGCGTAGGTCTCCTCGTCCAGCGCGCGAAAGTTCTGCCACAGCAGGTAAACTACGGCGAACGGTCCGCCGATAAACGAACCGACGGCGACCTGCATCGGCGAGTAGAGCTTGATCCTGTCCACGCCGCTCTCCTTGCGCACCGTGCGATCATACGCACGCAAGCGCCGGCTGTGATAGGGTATCGGCGTGACCCGTACTCAGCCTCGAATCGCCCTGCTGATCTTCCTCGCCGCGATGCTGGCTTCGCTCGCCGCCCTCATGCTGCTGCCACCGGTTCAACAGCCGCAGAGCTATCACCAGTTCGCCGACCGCAATACGCTCCTCGGCATTCCGAATTTCTGGAACGTCGTCTCCAACCTGCCGTTCGTGGTGATCGGAGCGATCGGCCTCATGCGCTATCGCGAGGATGCCGCGACCGTCTTCATCTTCGGCGGCATCTTCCTGACCGGTTTCGGCTCGGCCTATTACCACTGGGACCCCGACGACGGCACGCTGTTCTGGGACCGCCTGCCGATGGCGCTGGCGTTCTCGGCCATTCTGGCCAAGGTCGTCGGCGAGCGCATCGACGAGCGCGCGGGCGCCATCCTGCTGTGGCCGCTGCTGGCGCTCGGCGTGTTCAGCCTGCTGTGGTGGCGCTGGACCGGCGACCTGCGCCTCTATGGCTGGGTTCAGTTCTTTCCCTGCCTCGCACTCCCGGTCTTGTTTTTGCTGTGTCCACCAAAATACACCGGCACCGGTTACTGGCTCGCCGCCGCCGCGCTCTACGCGCTCGCCAAGGTGTTCGAATACAAGGACGAGGCGATCTATTCCGCAGGGCAAGTCCTGAGCGGCCATACGCTCAAGCATCTCGTCGCGGCCGCAGCGTGCTATTTCATCCTGCGCTACTTCCAGACCCGCAAGCCGATCGGGTGAGCAACGCGCGAGCGTGAGTTCATGCAAGCCCTTGCCGCAGCGACGGTGGCTCAATTCTTCGCACGAAAGCTCGCAGCCAGGAAGCCGGACATCATGCGTTCGACAAGCCGCGGATGGAGCAGCGTCACGATCACGGGCACGCAGCACCAGGCGAGCACGATCCAGGGAATCACCCGATAGGCGCCGGGCTGCGGCGGATAGACGTTGACCCAGAAGGTGTAGGCGATCGCCACCGCGGCCAGCACGGGAATGACCAGCATCCATCGCATCCCCTGCCCCGACGGACGCATGCAGCGCGCCGGCCGCGCTGACGACCACGAGCAGATAGGCAACCAGGAGCGCGAGCGCTCCGAGCGTGGAGCCCCAGAAGAACGCATCCGATCCCGAGGCCTGAAAGACGCCGCGCATGACGCCGTATCCGACGATCGCCGCGAGCAGCACACGCGAACGCGGCGTTGCGCGGCGTGCCGCTGACTTGCCGAAATTCGCGCCGAGCGGGCTTGACGGCAACAGATCGCGGCACAGCGCAAACAGAATGCGCGAGGCCGCGACGATCGACGCCAATGCGCCGCCCATGGCGGAACAGATGGCCAGCGCGTCGAACAGGTCGCCGGACCAGCCGCCGAAATAGCGGGACGACAGATCGGCCAGCAGCGAGGTGGACTTGGTGAAGCTGCGCCATTCCGGCCGGATCGGTGCCGAACCCCAGCGTCTGCGCCGCCGTCACGAGCGTGAAAACGACTCCGGCGCCCAGGACGGTTCCGATCAGCACCCGCGGGATCGTGAACTTCGACTTCTTCACTTCCTCGCCCAAGGTCGCGACCTGCTCGAAGCCCGCGAAGGAGAGCAGCCCGAACGACAGTCCCATGGCAATGGCGGCGGCGCCGACGCCGCCGGTCGGGAATGAAGAGATCCCGCAGCGGGGATCGTCCTGCGGTCCGTGTCCCTGCGCAACACCAGCAGCAGCACCGCGCAGGCCATCAGCAGCATGGCGACGATCGGCAACGCCTTCGAGAATGATCAGCACCAGGCCGGCGCGCCGCGTCGGAATGATGCTCAGCGGCGCGAGCACCAGCGGCGGCCACCACCGTCAGGACCGAGGCTGGACGCGTTGGGCCAGAGATCAGGCGCGTGCAGGAGATTGGCGCCGAACAGACCGAACGCCCCGAGACCGACGACCGCAAAGCAGAGATAGGTCCCGAGCAGCGTCCATCCGGCAACCAGCCCGGCGCGGGGACCCAGGATCGCGCCGACGAACCCATAGGCGGAGCCCGCATTGGGATGCTCGCGCGCCAGCCGCGCAAAGCACCATGCCACCAGCAGCACGACCAGCGTCGACAGCGCGAAGACGAGCGGAACCACGCGGCCGACATGCTCGGCCGGCTCCTGCGGATTCAGGTTCATCGCCATCGTGGGCGCCATGCCGGCGACGGCGACCGCGATGGCGTCCCAGGTGCCGACGCCTTTGAACAGGACGGTCGACGGATCGACCGGCGGATGATGTTTCGGCGGCGAAGCGGGCATCTGGGGCGAAGCTGGCATGCGCCGGTCATATACCAAGCTGCATCGACCCTCGACCCGTCATGCCCGGCCTTGTGCCGGGCATCCACGTCTTTCTTTGCGGACCGATGTTGCGAGGCGCTATTGCATCTTAGGCAGGGCTATGCCCGTTTCGAGCTGATGCAAGCTTCTTCCCCGCTCGTTCCCGCGCAAGCGGGAACCCAGGGAAGAGTATGCGGTCTCTCGTAGGAACTGGGTCCCCGCTTCCGCGGGGACGAGCGGAGAGAGAATCGATTCGACTGAAACGAGAACGGCGCTACTGCGCGAACAACCGCGTCACCAGCCGCCGCGCCAGCACGCCGGCGACGCGGCGGCGGTAGTGGCCGGGCGTGAACGTGGTCTTCATCGCCATGACCTGGTCGCGGGCGAGCTCGTCGAGCCCCTTGAACACGCGGTCGTCGAGCGGACCGCCGCAGAGCTCGGCGGTGCCGGCGAGCAGCACCGGCCGCGGGTTGGTGCCGGTGAAGGCGACGCGCAGATCGGCGAGCGTGTCGCCGTCGCGGCGCAGCGCCACCGCGACGCCGGCGACCGGATACTCGATCGAGCGGCGGATGCGGATCTTGTCGTAGGCCGAGCGCAGGCCGGGCGCGTTGCTGCGCGCGCACCGCGACGACGAACTCGCCCGGGCCGCAGCGCGAGAAAGAACTTGCCGTCGCCCATGGTCTCGGTGACCGGCTGGTCCTGCCGCGCGTGGCCGATGTAGAGGCTCGCGAGCGGCACGGTGCGCCGGCCCTGCGGCCCGGCGAGCTCGACCTCGGCGCCGAGCGTCAGCAGCGCCGGCGCGAGATCGCCGCTGAAGGTCGCGAAGCAGACGCCGCGGCTCTTGGGCGCGACGTGGCAGATCTCGCCGGTGGTCTTGAGGCAATGATGATTGGCGGCGCGCCACCATTCGCTCTGGTTGTAGTAGATGCAGCGGGTGTCGAGGCAGAGGTTGCCGCCGACCGTGCCCATGTGGCGGTGGGTCGGCCCGGCGATGATGCGCGGCCGCCTGCGCCACCACCGGATAGTGCTCGATGCACGTCCGGATGCTCGGCGAGCTCGGCGAGCGTCACCGCGGCGCCGATCTCGAGCGACTGCGCGTCGGCCTTGATGGTGCGCAGCTCGGCGCACGCGGTTGACGTCGATCAGCACCGGCGGCGCGACGATGCCGCGGCGGATGTTGACGACGAGGTCGGTGCCGCCGCCGAGCAGCTGGCTGTCGGGATGCGCGGCGCGCGCCGCGATCACGTCGTCGAGCGTCGTCGGCCGCACCACCTCGAACTCGGGCAGCGCATCCATCAGCGCGCTCCCGCTCGTTTTCGCCGCGGCGCGCTGGCGCTTCTCGAGCGCCGCGAACACGCGGTCGGGCGTCACCGGCAGGTCGTTGAAGCGCAGCCCGATGGCGTCGGCGATCGCGTTGGTGAGCGCCGGCAGGAAGGCGGCGAGCGAGCCCTCGCCCGCCTCCTTGGCGCCGAACGGCCCGTGCGGATCGTTGCTCTCGACGATGCCGACCTCGATCGGCGGCGAATCCTCGATGGTCGGCACGCGGTAGTCGAGCATGTTGGCGGTGAGCATGAGGCCCTCGTGATAGGCGACCTCCTCGCTCATCGCCTGGCCCATGCCCATCCAGACCGAGCCCTGCACCTGGCCCTCGACCGATGAGCCGGTTGAGCGCCTTGCCGCAGTCGTGCGCCACCCACACCTTGTCGACGGTGACGACGCCGGTCTCCTCGTCGACCGACACCTCGACCACCTGCGCCGAATAGCTGTAGCCCATGGTGCCGCCGATCGCCGACGCCGCGATACTTCTTGCCGCCGTGCGAATCCGGGATGGTCGAGTAGTTGCCGGTGACCGTGATGGTGCCGGTGTCCTTGAGCGCCTCGGTCACGACCTCCTGGAAGGTCGCGCCCTTGTCCTGCGCGCCGGCGCGGTAGAGCTCGCCCAGGCACTCGATGTCCTCGGGCCGCGCCTCGAGCTTGCGCGCCGCGGCCGCGACCAGCACGCGCTTGAGATTCTGCGCCGCGTCGATCGCCGCGTTGCCGACCATGAAGGTGACGCGCGACGAATACGAGCCGTTGTCCTTCGGCACCACCTCGCTGTCGCCGGTGACGACGCGGACGCGGCGAGATGTCGAGGCCGAGCACCTCGGCCACCGCCTGCACCAGGATGGTGGACGAGCCCTGCCCGATGTCGGCCGCGCCCGACAGCACCACCACCGAGCCGTCGAAGTCGAGCTTGATCTTGACGGTCGCGTGCGGCTCGCCGGTCCAGTTCACCGGCTTCGAGGCGCCCGAGATGTAGTGCGAGCAGGCAAAGCCCAGTCCCTTGCGCACGCCGTTGCCGTTCGCGAGCTTGCCGCGCCGCGCTGCCAGCCGCTCTCGCGCTCGACCCAGTCGACGCATTCGGGCAGGCCGTAGCTCGCCACCATCAGGTCGTTGTCGGTGAAGGTCGGCCGTTCGCCCGGCAGCGGCAGATAGTTGGCGCGCCGCACCGCGATCGGATCGAGGCCGAGCTCGCGCGCCATCTCGTCGAGCAGGCTCTCGAACGCGAAGCGGACGTCGACGGTGCCGTGGCCGCGGAACGCGCCGCACGGCGGCGTGTTGGTCAGCACGCGCCGGCCGACATACTTGACGTTGTGCAGGTCGTAGATCGCGTACAGCATCGAGCCGGCGTAGAGGATCGTCACCACGCCGTAGCCCGAATGCGCGCCGCCGCGCTGATCGCATTCGCATTCGACCGCCGTGATGCGGCCGTCCCGGCGCATGCCGATCTTGAGCCGGATGTCGGTCTCCGGCCGGCCGCGGTGGGTGATGAAGGTCTCCTCGCGGTTGATCACCGGTGCGCACGCAGCCGCCGGCCTTGCGCGCGAGCAGCGCGGTGATCAGCTCGACGTTGAGCGTCTCGGTGCGGCAGCCGAAGCCGCCGCCGACATGCGGCTTGATCACGCGGATGCGCGACATGTCCATGTCGAGGATCTGCGCCAGCATCAGGTGCACGTAGTACGGCACCTGGGTCGAGGCGTGCACCGTCATGCGGTCGCGCTCGGCGTCGTAGTCGGCGACCGCGGCGTGCATCTCCATCTGGTTCTGGCAGACCTCGGCGCAGTTGTAGGTGCCGTCGCGCACGAGGTCGGCCTGCGCGAAGCCGTCCGCGACGCTGCCGAGCTCGAACAGCACGTCGCGCTCGATGTTGCCGGGCTTCTTGGCGTGCAGTTGCACGGCGTCGGGCGCGAGCGCATCGCTCGCGGTGTAGTAGGCCGGCAGCTCGCGCACCTTCAGCCGGATCAGCTCGACCGCCCGCTTGGCGGTCGCGTCGTCGATCGCCGCGACCGCCGCGACCGGCTCGCCGCGATAGCGCACCTTGTCGCGCGCCAGCGGATGCTCGCTGCGCGCGATCGGCAGCACGCCGAAGGTCTTGTCGCAGTCGGCGCCGGTGACGATCGCCTTCACGCCCGGCAGCTTCGCAGCCTCCGAGACGTCGACCTCGACGATCTCGCCGTGCGAATACGGGCTGCGGAAGATGCGGCCCGCCAGCATGCCCGGCTGCAGAATGTCGGCGGTGTACTTGGCGCGGCCCGACACCTTCTCCGGTCCGTCGACCATCGGCACATAGCCGCCGATGTTGTGCGCCGGCACGACGTCGTTCACGAGACGCGCTCGTTCATGGCGCACACGGCTCAGCTCTTGCACCCTCCCCCGGGAGGGGGAACGGTGCCCGCGGCAATCGCGCATGCACAGTCATGGCGCATCACGGCGGCGCACCTCGCGCGTGCAGCTCGGCGGCGTACTGCACCGCCTCGATGATCTTCACGTAGCCGGTGCAGCGGCAGATGTTGCTGCCCAGCGCCTCGCGGATGTCGTCCTCGGTCGGGCGCGGGTTGCGCCGCAGCAGTCCGGCCGACGCCATGATGAAGCCCGGCGTGCAGTAGCCGCATTGCGCGCCGAGCTTCTCGTGAAAGCCGCGCTGCACCGCCGAGAGCCGGCCGTCAGTGCCGAGCGCCTCGACGGTATCGACGCGCTGGCCCATCGACCGTGGCCGCAAGCGTCAGGCACGAAAGCCGCGGCTCATCGTCGACCAGAACCGTGCAGGCGCCGCATTCGCCGCCGTCGCATCCGGTTTTTGTGCCGGTGAGGCCGAGCGACTTCCCGCAAATAGTCCAGCAGCAGCAGATTGTCCGGCACCGCATCGACGCGACGACGACCGTTGAGCGTGAGCGCAAGAACGCGTGCCATACGCGTCCATATCAATTTTCAACGCGCGCTTCAAATCAAACGAAGCCGCGCACTTCCAGCTTCACGTTACGCGGCGTTCGCCTTCTTGGCGGGCTTCTTGCTCGCCGTCATTGCCCAACCGGTATCGTTGATGTCGAAGATGATGCCGTTCGGATCCTTGAACTTGCGCTCGAAGCCTTCCTCGCCCTCTTCGCCGAGATCGAAGAAGAACTCGCCGCCGGCGTCTTCGACCGCCGCCTGCCCTTGCTTGAGATCGTCGACCTGGAAACCGATGTGATGAATGCCGACAAAGTCCTGCGGGTCCTTGAGGCCGGAGCCGACCTCGCTCTTGTATTGCAGCAGCGCGAGATTGATCTCGCCGTCGCTCATATAGATGCGCCGCGCCGTCGGACCTTCGGAAATCTCCGAGCGGTTGAGCCCGAATGCCTTCTGATAGAAGCTGGCGGTCTGCTCGAGGTCCTTGACCACGAGCGCGATGTGCCGGATGCGGGCCATGGCGTTTGCTCCAATGCGTGACGGCCGTTCACCGGCCCTTACAATTCATAGAGTTGCCGTCGTCGCGAGGCAAGCACGTACCGAAAATCTGCAGTCACGGCGGCCCAAAACGAAACTTGCCCCCGCTGGGTGGCGGAGGGCAAGTTGCGAGGTCTTACACGCTCGAATGATCAGATTGGGTGATTACCGCGGTGCATTCGGGCACGACTGGACTTGAGCACCGCTGGAATCGTACTGCGGAATGCAGTCCGGCGAACTCGGATCGTTCTGCGGACTCGGACGGCGGATGTCCGGTTGGATGGCCTGTCCGGTGGTGCCCGGTTCCATCGGTGCGATCCGGGGATTTGCTGGTTGCGGATTCGTCGGGCTGACCTGCGGGTTGGCTGGCGGCGGGTCGCTCGGCTGGTACTGGGCGAATGCGACGCTGCCGGAAACCAGAAGCGCGATAGCGAATGCGGTCGATTTCAACATACCTCTCTCCTTGCTGGTGCCCCATCGCACCGACAATTCGATGCGCAGAGAGATGTTCGCGACCGCGAGTTCACCATCGCGTCATAACGGCGGAACTCTGAGCTGCGACGCGAAGCGGAACCCATCCATGGTTCCGTCTGCTGAACGAATGCAATCCGTCGCGTGTCGCGGCGGCTGTGATTGCGCCCTCTCCCCTCGGGGAGAGGGCAGCCGCAGCGGTTCAACAACACAGAACGGGTGAGGGGGCGTTCGTCAGTACGAAGCGTTTTGCCAAGATGTGTCTGTCCGGATCATGGCGTTGAGCGTATTGTGAGGAGCTTTCGCATGACGGCGGTGATGGCCGATGCTTCTTGGCTTTTCCTGCGGAGACGAGACGTTGGTAGCAAGGCTCTCGGTCGAGCACCGAATCGTGCCCGAACTGGCGACCAGGGCGGCCGTAATAGGGCGCATTCGCACGGACGGCATGGCGACGTCCTCGGCAGGTGGTGCGTTTGCCGCGCATGGATCGCCGCTGTCGACGATTGAGCGGCGCCACTTCGGACGAGGGCGGCGATCTGCTTGCGCGTCGAGGCGTCGGCCAGTCCGCGCAGGTCGAGCGATCAGGGCGCGGGCGATCCGACGTCTGCTGATGCCCGGGACCGAGCCAGCAGTTCGAGTCGCGGTCGCGCAGGCGGGCTGTGCCGCGGACGCCGGGATCGCCGATCTGGCGTTCGATCTCGACAGCTCCTTCGGCAGATGCCGCAGGACGCGTTCGACGCCCTTGACCAGGCGCCAGCTGGTCAACTGCCCGCTGCGCTCGACGCTCGACCGTCATCATCTCGATGATTCGCCGAGCGGGTGCGACCGAGTCTCGGCCGAGCGCGCGAGCGCTGCGCGTCGGGCACTCGGCCGTGGCTCGGGTCGCACGCCGTCGGCGAAGCGGCGCGATGACTTCGGCATCGAGCGCAATCGCAGGGTCGTTGGCAAGCTGGGCCTGGTCAAGGCGCGTCGAACGCGTCCTGGCGGCACTGCCGAAGGAGCTCAGCGACGATCGACGCAGATCGGCGATCGGCATCGGCGGCACGCCAGAGCCTGCCGCGAGCGTCAACTCGAACTCGCCGGTGGCTTCCAGCACCACCAAACGTCGGATCGAGCGCGCCGAGATCGCTCGACCAGCGCGGCGAAGCCGGACGCCGTCGCCGCAAGCAGATTCGTCCGAAGGCCGCACGTGAAGCGGCTCCAGCCGATCTGCGACAACGTCGATGCCGACGAATGCACCGTTCCGGGGATGACCGTCCAATTGCAAATGCGGTCTCGACACGGCGGACCAGGTCGACTGTTCGGGTTCGATTCGGAGCTGCGCGAGGCCTTCTACCCACGTCTCGTCTCCGAGGACCAAAGGGGTATCGAAGCCCCTCGCCCGCACCGCCGCCATGCAAAAGCTCAATACGACCCTCGACGCCATGATTCGGGACAGCATACAAGGCAGGGCGCTTCACTATACAAGAGAGGCTCCCTCACCTTTTCTGAATGTGATGAAAGATCGGCGATGCCCTCTCCCCCGTTGGGGAAAGGGCGCAATCACCAGCAGCGAGTTGGCGGCAGGAACACTACTCCGCCGCGGTCTGCCGCAGGCCGAGCTGCCGCAGCGAGCGGTCGATCCACAGCCGCGTGAGCTTCTCCTGCACGCCGTTCTGGCCGAGCCGCGCGCGCAGGTTGTCGAAGTCGACGCGGTCGAGCTCCTGGTCCTGGTTGAAGCAGGAGAACACCACGCTCTCGACGCCGGTCGCCGGATCGCGGTGCACCTGCAGGCACTGCGCGCAGATCTCCTTCATCATGCACTGCATCGGCGAGTTGATGGAGGCGATCGCCTTGTGCCCGGGCTTGAGATGCTGCGCCAGGATGCCGTGCGCGCGCCCGCGCCACCGCCGCCATCATGCCGTCGGAGCCGATCGCGATCACGCGGTCGACCTCGCCGAGCGGGATCCGGCCGGCTCGCCGAGCGCGCCCGATCCATAGGCGTCGAGCGCCGCGACGATGTTGCCGACGAAGGCCTTGTCCTGCGGCCGCGTCGGCGCGGAAGCCCGGCGCCTCGTCGCAGCACCAGACGATGACGTCGGCGGCGCGCTCGATCTCCTCGACCTTGTAGCGGTCGATCGCGCTCTTGTAGCCGGCGAAGTAGATCACGCGGCTGCCGTTGGCGCGCAGCGCCTGGCCGATCGAGAACAGCACGGCGTTGCCGAGCCCGCCGCCGACCAGCAGCACGGTTTCGCCGGACGGCGTCTCGGTCGGCGTGCCGGTCGGCCCCATCAGGATCACCGGCTCGCCCGGCTTCGAGCAGCGCGCACAGGTCGGACGAGCCGCCCATCTCGAGCACGATGGTCGACAGCAGGCCGTGCTCGCGGTCGACCGAGGCGCCGGTGAGCGCGAGCCCTTCCATCGCGAGCCGGGTGCCGTCGGCGCTGCGCGCGAGCGTCTCGTAGTTCTGCAGCCGGTAGAACTGGCCGGGCTGGAAGGCGCGCGCCGCCATCGGCGCCCGCACCACGACCTCGACGATGGTCGGCGTGAGCCGGTTGACCGCGTGCACGGTCGGCGCGCAGCTCGTCGTCGAGGCGCGTCATCAGCGCCGCGGGCGACGACCGCGGACGGCGGCTGGCGCTCGCCAGCATCCGGCTGACCACCGGATAGCCCTGCTTGGCGCTCGCCATCGCCTTGACGACGTTGCCGGCGAAGGACGGATGCAGATCGCCGAAGAAGCTGATGGCGCGGCCGTCCGGCGCGCACGCTCATCAGCACATGCGCGGCCGCCGGCTTGGCGACGCGCTCGGGCGCTGACCGGCTGCCCGTTCTCGTCGACGGCCTGGAAATACTTGCCGTCGATGCGCGACGTGCTCCGGCTCCTCGCGCGCGAGCACGGTGTTGGGCTGGGTGCCGGCCGCGACCAGGATCGTGCGCGCCGGCAGCACGACCTCGAGCGGCGGCGCGCCCGGATCGGCTGTCGGCCGCGGCCTGGCGCGGACGAGCCGCAGCGCGCGCGCGCGAGCCGAAACGATCGAGCATCGACCTCCTCCGGCGTCAGGCACTCGGCGAAGCCGATGCCCTCCTCCAGCGCCTTCGCGACTTCCTCGTGGTTGAGCGTGTAGCTCGGCGCATCGATCAGGCGCCGCCGATAGGCGATGGTGGCGCCGCCCCACTGGCGCAGCAGCTCCGCGAGCTGCGGCGCGCGGCCCTCGCGCGCGGCCTGCGCCGCGCTCGGCGCGGATCGCGCGCGCATGCTCGAGGAACTCGTCCGCGATCTCGGCTTCCTGCGCGGTCCAGCCGGCGCGGACGGCCGCCTCGCCGCGCTCGGCGACCAGCGTCTCGTAGCGGCTGAGGAATTTCTCGACCTGCAGCGGGTAATAGGCGAGCGCCTCGGTCGCGGTGTCGATCGCGGTCAGCCCGCCGCCGATCACCACGACCGGCAGGCGCACCTGCAGGTTGGCGAGGCTGTCGGTCTTGGCGGCGCCGGTGAGCTGCAGCGCCATCAGGAAGTCGGAGGCCTGGCGCACGCCGGCGGCGAGCCCGTTCTTCATCGGCACGATGGTCGGCCGGCCGGCGCCGGCGCACAGCGCGATGTGGTCGAAGCCGAGCGCGAAGGCGCTGTCGATGGTGAGCGTGCCGCCGAAGCGCACGCCGCCGAACATCGCGAACTCGCCGCGCCGCTCCAGCAGCAGCCGGATGATCTTGAGGAAGTTCTTGTCCCAGCGCACCGTGATGCCGTACTCGGCGACGCCGCCGAAGCCCGCCATGACGCGGTCGTCGAGCGGCTCGCACAGCTCGGCGACATCGCGGATCGGCCGGAACGGCACGCGCGCGCCGCGCGGCATCGACACCCGAAATGCCGGCGGCAGCGGCTCGATCTTGAGCCCGTCGATCGCCACGACGGTGTGGCCGTCGTTCATCAGGTGATGCGCGAGCGTGAAGCCGGCCGGGCCCGAGCCCGACCACCAGCACCTTGCGGCCGGTCGCGGGCTTCGGCAGCGGCCGGCGCAGGTTGAGCGGGTTCCAGCGCGTCAGCAGCGCGTAGATCTCGAAGCCCCAGGGCAGCTCCAGCACGTCCTTGAGCATGCGGGTCTCGACCTGCGGAATGTCGACCGGCTCCTGCTTCTGGTAGATGCAGGCCTTCATGCAGTCGTTGCAGATGCGGTGGCCGGTGGCGGCGCACATCGGGTTGTCGACGATCACGATGGCGAGCGCGCCGAGCGTGTGGCCCTCGGCCTCGACGAGGTTCATCTCGGAGATCTTCTCGTCGAGCGGACAGCCGGCCAGCGTGACGCCGAACGCGCTCTTCTTGAACTCGCCGGTCTTCTCCGCAGTCCCTTCGAGCAGGAGTCCTTGCCCTGGTTGTGGCACCAGATGCAGTAGTTCGCCTGGTCGAGCGCGCCGGCGAGATCGGTGCCGGGATCGGTCAGCGCGAAGCCGTCGCGCGCGCGCCGATGCGCTCCGGCAGCTTGAGCATGGTGACGCCGTCGACCACCTCGGTCTCGACCGGCACGAGGTGGTGCGGATCGACCTTGTGCGGCACCTTGAACAGGACGCCGCCCTTGTGCGGCGCGCTGGCCCTCCGGCGTCTGCGTCGCCCAGGCGGCGTAGCGCGCGGCGAGATCGAGCGCGGCGGCGTGCTCGGCCTCGGCCTTCATCCAGCGCGTCGACGTGCTCGGCGAAGCGCAGCTCGGTGAGTTCGCCGCCGATCAGCGCTTCGAGCTCGCGGCGCAGCGCGCCGTCCGTCGAACGCCGCCGCCTGATCGGGCGGATATTTCTTGGCGGCGCGGCGCTGCACGAACAGGCGCTTGACGCGTGTAGAGCGGCGCCAGCGCATCGTGACGGCGTCGCAGCGTCCGCCACCTCGGCGCGATGCCGAACAGCTCGCCGATGAAGTCCTCGAGATCCGGCGCGAGCGCGACGATGAGATCGGACTCCGGCTTGCCCGCGAGCGCGTCGGGCGCCGCGCGCGCCGCCATCAGCCGGTCGTGCAGCTCCGGCGTCGCGCGCCTCCAGGAACGTCCACGAAAGCGGCGTCGAGACGCACCAGTCCGTCGCGGTCGTAGAAGGTCGGCGAACTGCAAGCCGAAGCCGAGGGAAGACGACGGAAGCATCGCAGAAGAAGCCCTACGAGCACCGAACAAGCCGCTTCCGGCGCTGCACACAAGCCGACCGGACCCGGCTTGCCAGACCCGCGATCGGGAATTCCCTGCACGATCTAGGCCACGGCCTGAACCGTTCGATGCACCTCGGCCGGGATCGGCAATCGCCTTCAGGCTGGGTCGGCATCGCTCGGGATCTGCGGCCGCCCAGACCCGGGTCTCGGTGCCCTCGACGGCGAGTTCGCCCGCCGATCGAGATGCGGTGCTGTCACCTCGAAGCTCGAGCGTCCGAACCTGCTGATTTCCGAGGCGATTTCGACCATGTCGTTGAACTTGGCGGGGCTGCATGAAGCTGGCCTTGGCGTCGACCAGCGGAATGCCGACGATGCCGAAGGTCGCCGCCAGATCGCTCGGCCGCACACCGAGCGCCGTCTCGAACAGCATCCACGCGCTCCAGTCGAAGAATTCGAAGAACCGGCTGTTGAACACGATGCCGGCCGGGTCGCAATGCCCCCATTCGATCGGGAACTGCCGGCGGTAGACGAGATTGCTCATGCCGCTCAATCCTTTGCTGGAGTGGCGTTTAACGGCGAAACGGCGATCAGCGCAAGCCGCCCGGGTGCCCGGGCCCCTTCCGGCCGGGCGAACGACGGCTCGGGTGGGCTGTAGCGGCAGGCCGGTAAAGTAATTATTAATACTGATTTTGTGATAATATAGATTAACCTTAACATATTTGAGTATCGATCTCGGATAATTCTCTTTATATATCAATGATATCGGTCTATATACTGCAAATTTACAATATACATCTTTGGCAGCGCCCACAGATGTGGCCAAAACATCACCCCCTTTCGCCGCAATCCGCGTACGACAGCCTCGGTCACATTCTCCGAGGGAGGGGTACTTATGAGGTTGTTGTTGGGAGCGACGGCACTCGCCGCCTTGATGGCGAGTCCGGCATTGGCGGCGGATCTGCGGGTTCGCGGCCCGGTCTACAAGTCGCCGCCGCCGGTGGTCTACAACTGGACCGGCTTCTACGGCGGTGTGAACGTCGGCTACAGCTGGGGCCGGCAGAGCAACGACTGGACGATTCCGGGTTTCCTCGCCGTTTCCGAAGGCCAGAACATGAACGGCGTCATCGGCGGCGTTCAGTGGGGCTACAACTGGCAGCTCGGCAACTGGGTGCTCGGCACCGAGTCAGATTTTCAGGGTTCCGCCCAGCGCGGCAGCACCACCTACTGCGTCGACATCGGTTGCGGGACCACCGTCGCGGCCGAACACAAGCTGCCCTGGTTCGGTACCTCGCGTACCCGGATCGGCTTCCTGCCGACACAGCAATTCCTGATCTACGCAACCGGCGGCTTGGCGTACGGCCAGGTGAAGTCGGACTACTCGCTGTTCGTCGGCGGCGTCGGTATTGCACAGTCGAACTTCAAGGACGTCCGCGCCGGATACACCCTCGGCGGCGGCATCGAGGGCGCCTTTGGCGGCGGCTGGAGCGCCAAACTCGAGTATCTCTGGGTCGATCTGGGCACAGCGACGTCGACCACCACCATCGGCGGCTTTGTGGTCGATACCTACAGCAGCCGGGTGACCGACAACATCGTTCGCATCGGTCTGAACTACAAATTGGGAGGCGGCAGCTACTGATCGCCGGAGAATAACCCTCCAACCAGGTTCCACTGGCGGTCGAAGCCCCGGGCCAACGAGCCCGGGGTTTTCATTTACCGATGTTGATTTGCGAAGGAGCCGCTGCCGATACGGCTGCTGCGTAACTGACTATTCCGGCCGCAGCCCGAACTCTTGCACGATCCGCGCGGCGAACTTCCGGTCCTCGACGATAAAGCGGGCAAAATCTTCAAGTCGCAAGGAACCAGGCTCGACAGCCCGATCGAAGAACATTCGCTGCCGGAAGTCAGGGCGGCTGACGATTCGAGACAGCTCATCCGCCAGCTTGACCCGGATTGCGCCTGGCGTCCCGGCCGGTGTGAACAGCCCAAACCACGTCGGCGGATAATGCTCGCCGCCACGGACCTCGGCCAGCGTTGGAATATCGGGGAACAATGGCGAGCGCGCATCGCTCATGACCGCCAGTGCAGAGATCCGGCCGCTCTGCAACTGCGGGATCATGTTGGACAACGCGAGGACCGCGACCGGCGTCGACCCGGCGAGCACTGCGTTCACGACCTCGCCGCCGCCACGGAACGGCACGCGCACGATGTCGGCTCCCGTCTCGCGCTTGAGCTTTTCCATGAAATGCGCAAGCGGAAAGGCGAATGTGCCGTAGCTGAGCGTCCCCGGCTTCGCTTTCGACAGCGCCACAAGTTCGTCGATCGTCTTGACCTTGAGAGAGCTGTTGACCACGAGCGCGAGTGTGTTGAAGAACAACACACCGACCGGCTCGAAGTCCTTCGTGGGATCGTACGGAATGCTCTTGAAGAGAAACTGATTGTAGATGACCGGTTCGCTCGAGAGCACGCAGATCGTGTAGCCGTCCGGCGGCGCCTCGGCGCAGGCCCGGGCGCCGATGTTCTGCCCGCCCCCCGGCCGGTTCTCGACCAATACCGGCTGTCCCCATGCCTTGTTCAGTTCGTCCGCGAGCGCCCGCGAAAAGATGTCGCCGCCGCCGCCCGGCCCGAGCGGAATAATGATCTTGATCGGGCGCATGGGATAATCCTGCGCCAATGCAATCGAAGCGAAGACCAGCAAGACAGCGACCGTTGCGATGCCGCTGGCGACGGAGCGGAGGATAGTTCGACCCACGGCGTCCCTCCCTTGCTCTTTTGGCTCTTTGTGGATTGCACCAACGGTCACATTAATTGCGCGCCTAACCTACGCGACTTTTCCGACGGACTTCTCGGCCAGGCCAAGCTCGCGCCGGATCTCCTCGTCGTGCTGGCCGAGCGTCGGCGGGCTGGTGTCGATCCGCGGACCGCCATGCGCGAAGGTGAAAGCGGCAAGCGGAACGCCAAAGCCACCGTCGATCCCGGTCGCTTTGTCATGGCGATGGATGATGCCGCGGCCCGCGACCTGCGGGTCGGCGATCGCCTCTCCCATGGTGCGCACACGCGCGGCCGGGACATGGCGCGCCTGCAGAAATTCCTCCCATTCGTCGGCGGTGCGCGTGCGCATGATCTCTTCCAGCACGGCGATCTCGCGTTCGTGGTCCTCATCGCGCTCGTCGTTGGTGCGCTTGATCATGTCCGGACGCCCCAGCATCGTCCACAGCCGGCGCTGCTGACGCAGGTTGCTGGCGCCCAGCATCACCAGCCCATCCTTGGTCTCGAACGCACCGTTGGTGGCGTGCGGGATGCCGGTTGCCGTGCGGCTTGGGATGCACGCCGTTGCGCAGATAGCCGGTGAGATGCGAACTCATCAGGATCATCGCCACGTCGAGCATCGCCATGTCGATGCGCTGGCCGCGTCCGGTTTTCTCGCGCTGGAACAGCGCGGCCGACAGCGCGAAGGCGCCGGTCATGCCGGTGGCGTAGTCGATGGCGGGCGAGCCGAACTTGACGGGATGCACGTCCTTCGGTGCCGGTCATCGCCATGATGCCGGAGGTGGCCTGGATGACGTGATCGTAGGCGGTCTGGTTGCCGCGCGGGCCGTTCTGGCCGAATGCCGAGAACGACGCGTAGATCAGCCGCGGATTGATCGCGGCCAGCGCCTCGTAGCCGAGCCCCAGCGCCTCGAACGCGCCGGGGCGGTAGTTCTCGACGAAGACGTCGGCGGTCGCGACCAGTTTCTTGAGGACTTCGCGATCTTCCGAATTCTTCAGATCGAGCGCGATCGAGCGCTTATTGGAGGCCTGCGTCAGGAAGGCGGTGCCCATATTACGGCGGTTGAGCGCCTTGTCGGTGCCGGAGCTGCGGCTCTGATCGGGATCGTCGGGATGTTCGACCTTGATCACGTCGGCTCCCAGCACGGCCAACTGATAGGCCGCGAACGGCCCCGCCAGAACGTGGGTCACGTCGATCACCCGGATGCCCTCGAACGGTCGCGTCATCTCGCCTCCTCCAACTGCGGCCGCGTGCACGCCGCGCTATTTTATTCTCGACCCAGCTATTCCAGGATACGCACACGACCGGCCGCTGTCATGGTCTTCCGATGACCGCGGGCAGCCCCCGCTTTACTGTTTCAGGTGCCGATCGAAGAACGCGATCGAGTCGCGGACCGCCTGGACCTGCACGGGATCGGGGTCATAGGTGCCCTGCGCATTGCGCTGCACGTAGACAAATCCGTGCACGTCGTGCTCGTAGCTCGCCCATGCGGTGTCCTTGCCGAGTTCGACCAGCAGGTCGTAGCAGACCCGGAAAATCCCCTGCAGCTCATCGCTGTTGCGGCCTTGCACCATGATCGGCGTCTGGATCGTGCTCATCCGTTGCCGGGCGACTTCCTCGGTAATCCGCGGGCGCACCTTCTCGGCCTCGCGCATCAACATGCGCTCAACGTCGAGCAGGCCGGTCGCCGGATTGATCTGCGCTGTAGCGTCAGGCCGGAGCCGCAGGAATTCGTGGGCCGCCGGCTCGCATGCGATCATCGCACGAATGCCCCGATACTCGGACGCGATCTTGAACGCCATTTCGCCGCCATGGCTCATGCCCATGTAGCCGATGCGGTCGGCGGCGATCGCCGGCAGCGTCTTGAGATACTCGACGATCGCGATGACGTCCTCGTATTCCAGCGGACCACGGTTAAGGAGTTGCCGGTTCTGCCGCCGGTCTTCGATCAGCTTACCGATCTTATCGTAGGCGTAGTCGACCTCCGCACGGTAACGCAGCCAGGCCACCGCGTAACCGGCGGCCAGGAACTGCTCCTGCGTCCAGCTTCGGTTCTGCGTATAGTCCCGCACCACGGCCATGCCGCCGCCGCCGTTGCCAGACGCGAACACGACGAGCGGGAACGGACCACTGCCGGCGCGGCTGCCGCAGACCAACCGGGCAATACACACCATCCGATCATTTCGACGTACATCAATTGAACTGGAAAGTCGGATCCCTGCACCGGCTCCGTGACGACGACGTGCTCGGAGTCGATGCGCGGCCGACGTAGCGCTGTTGTTTCATCAAGTTTGTTTCCTTCCCGTGTGCGCGGGCCTGCTGGCGTTCGGCACCGGCCGCAGCGTCAGCCTATACCTCCGCCGCTCCGGAATGTCCTTTGCGAATGAAGTCTGCAAGCCAAAGATGTCGGCGCGCCCCCTCGACCAAACTGGTCTTTTCTGAGGCATTGCTAGATCGCAGAACACAATATTCCAGCGTTGTTGCAGAAAGTAATGCGAGTTTTGCGATGCAGAAATACCACATCGACCGGCTCCCTCATCGAATCTGCTGGTCACAACTTGCTTTCACGGGAGCGCAGTTCAACACTGGAAGACGGTCTGTAGTAGTCGCGTCACCAGCGTTGCTCCGTGAAGTCTGCGTCAGGTTCCTGTCAATGCGCGTTCCGGTCGTCGTTCAAGGTGCGAACGCCCGGCGCTGCGTCGCCGGTTTATTCCTGGCGACTCGCGGCGCATTTCGGCATGCCGGCATCGTCCGTATCACTCGCTGCTGCGCTTGTAAGCGCGGCGTTATCCAGCTCTGCCCTTGCGCAGTATCGGTCTGTCGAGACGCTGACCGACGCACTGGTGCAGACCTACAAGGGCAACCCGATCCTGAACGCGGAGCGCGCCCGGTTGCGCGGCACCGACGAAGCCGTTCCACAGGCGCTCGCGGGCTACCGCCCACAGGTGCTCGCCAGCATGACCGCAGGCTTGCAGGCCGTCCGCGTGCTGATGGCCGACAATACCATCCAGACCGCGAACCTGAGCACCTGGGTGATTGGCCTGACGGTCACGCAAACGCTGTTCAACGGTTTCAAGACAGCCAACACCGTGCGGCAATCCGAAGCGCAGGTGATGGCGGGCCGCGAGGCGTTGCGCAATACCGGTCAGGGCGTGCTGCTCGACGCGGTCACGGCCTACATGAACGTGCTCGCGAACCAGAGCCTGGTCGATGCGCAACGCGTCAACATCGCGTTCCTGCGCGAGACTTTGAACACGACTCGCAAGCGGCTGGATGCCGGAGACGTCACGCCGACCGACGTCGCACAGTCCGAAGCCCGCCTGAGCCGCGGTCTTGCCGACCTCAATTCGACGGAGGTAGCCCTCGCGGTCAGTCAGGCGCTCTACGCCCAAGTGATCGGTTCGCCGCCCGGCCGTCGTTCACTCCGCCACCCGCGATCGACCGGCTACTGCCCCGGGCACGCGACATGCCGTCGCCGTCCGCCCGCAAGGAGCATCCGGCCATTTTGGCCGCCATGTACGACACCGACACCGCCCAGTTCGGCACCAAGATCGCGGAAAGCAGCCTGATGCCGCAGGTCAGCGTGCAGGCGGGCGTTTCGCGCAGCCGAAACGACGACACTACCCTCGGCTCGTTCGGCACCGACAATGCCTCGATCCTCGGCCAGGCTGTCGTCCCGCTTTACGACGGCGGGCTGGCCGCCTCGCAGATCAGGCAGTCGAAGGAGTTGGTGATGCTGAGCCGCATCGTGCTGCAGCAGGTTCGCGATCAGGCACAGACCGCCGTCCTGGCCGCCTGGGTGACGTTCGAAGGCGCCAAGATCGCGACTCAACGCCACCGAATCCGAGGTTCGCGCCGCCACTATCGCGCTGTCCGGCGTGCAGAAGGAGGCGCAGGGCGGGCAGCGCACGACGCTCGACGTTCTCAATTCGCAGCAGGATCTGATGGCGGCACGCGCGCGCCAGATCGGGGCACAGCGAGACCGGGTGATCGCCGCTTACGCCCTGCTCAGCGCGATCGGACGTCTCGACGTGCAGACGCTCGGCCTGCCCACGCCCAACTACGCACCCGAAGTACATTACCACCAGGTCCGCGACGCCTGGGGCGGCCTGCGCACGCCGGCCGGACAGTAACGGCCAGCGCGCAGCCACGATCAATGCGCGACCGGACGCGGACTCGGCGTGCGGCGGATCCATCACCCGCTCGTCCGGAACGTCGGGCAGCGTCAGGCGAGCCAAGGTCGGGATCACCAGCAGGCTGCAGATCGGCGACAGCAGCATGCCGCCGACGATGACGCAGGCGAGCGGCTGCTGCACCTGCGAGCCGATGCCGGTCGAGAGCGCCGCCGGCACGAGGCCGATGCAGGCCGACAAGCCGGTCATGAAGATCTGCCGCATCCGGGTCTCGCCGGCGTGGATGATCGCGCTCTCGGTCTCCATGCCCTCATCCATGTTCCGGCGGATGTAGGAGACCAGCAGGATGCCGTCCATCGCCGACACGCCGAACAGCGAGATGAAGCCGACCGCCGCCGAGACGCTGGCGTTCAGGCCGGCGACGTAGAGCCCGAGGATGCCGCCGGCCACCGCGAACGGAATGCCGGACAGCGCGAGCAAGCTGTCGCGCACCGAATTGAACAGGCTGTACAGCAGCATCAGGATCAGCAGCAGGCTGAGCGGCACGATGACCGCGAGCCGCTTCTTGGCCTCGACCAGCGCGCCGAATTCGCCGGCCCATTCCATGCGGTAACCCGGCGGCAGCGGCACGTTCTCCGCGACGCGCTCCTGCGCCTCCGCGACGGTCGAGCCGAGATCGCGGCCGCGCACGCTGTATTTCAGCGGAATGAAACGCTGGCTGTTCTCGCGGTAGATATAGGCCGCACCGCTCTCGAGCTTCACGTCGCCGACGTCGCTCAGCGCGATATAGGCGGTCGGCGCCTTCGGATCGGTGTTCGGCAGCGCCACCGGGATCGCGCGGATGGCATCGATATTGTCGCGGTACTCGCGGCGCGAGCCGCACCGTGAGCGCGAAGTTCATCTCGCCTTCGTAGACGCGCGTCACCTCCTGCCCGCCGATCGCCGCCTGCACCACGGTGTTGATGTCGCCGACCGAGAAGCCGTAGCGCGCCGCCTTCGCGCGATCGATCCGCACGACGAGATTGGGCTGACCGAGCAGGTTGAACGCCGCCGGATCGGTCACGCCCGGCACCTTGGCCGAGCTCGGTCTTCAGCTGCTTGGACGAGCCGCTCCAGCTCGACGAGGTCGCGGCCGAAAATCTTGATCGAATTCTCGCCCTTGACGCCGGACACCGCCTCTTCGATGTTGTCCTGGATGTACTGCGAGAAGTTGAAGTCGATGCCGATGAATTCGCGCTTGAAGCCTGCTCGCTCATCTGCCGCACCAGCTCGTCCTTGGTCAGGCCCTTCGGCCATTCGTCGCTGCGGCTTCAGCGGCACGAAGAATTCGGCGAGGAACGAGCCGTCCGGATCGGTGCCCTCGTCGCCGCGGCCCTGCTCGGAGGCCACGGTCCGCACCGGCGGATAGCTGCCGGATGATCTTGCGGATGCGCGCGACCGTATCCATGCCGGCCTCGAGCTTGATGGTCGGCGGCATCACCGCGCGGATCCACAGGTTGCCTTCTTCGAGCTTGGGCAGGAACTCGGTGCCGAGCCGCGCGCCGAGCACGCCGCCGACCATCAGGAAGCGCGCACCGCGATCGTCGCCGCGACCCGGCATGGCGGACCGCGAGCGGCAGAATGCCGCTGGTAGACCGTGCGGATGCCAGCGCACCAGGAATGGTCTCGACCTCCTGGACCTTCTCCGGCAGCAGAACGGAGCGACGAGCACCGGCGTGATGGTGAAGGTGGCGATCACCGCGCCGATCAGCGCGTAGGCATAGGTGCGCGCCATCGGGCCGAAGATCTGGCCCTCCACGCCCTGCATGGTGAACAGCGGCAGGAACGCCGCGATGGTGATGATCACCGAAAAGAAGATCGGCTTGTCGACCTCGACCGCCGCGGTGAGGATGCGGTGCAGCTTGTCGCCGAAGCCGGCCTGCCGGTCGGCGAATGCCGGCGGGTGTGGTGCGCGAGGTGGCGGAAGATGTTCTCCACCATGATGACGGTCGCATCGACGATGATGCCGAGATCGATCGCGCCGATCGACAGCAGGTTGGCGGATTCGCCGCGCAGCACCGTGATGATGACGGCGAGCAGCAGCGCCACCGGGATGGTCGCCGCGACGATGATCGCGCCGACCGCAGGTTGCCGAGGAACAGCCACTGGATGAGGAAGATCAGCACGATGCCGAACAGCATGTTGTGCAGCACGGTCTCGCACGGTGATCGCGACCAGGTCGCCGCGGTCGTAGAACGGCACGATCTGCACGCCTGGCGGCAGCGTGCCGTCGGTGTTGAGCTTGCTCGACCGCGTCGCGCACGCGCGTCACGACCTCCATCGTGCGCTCGAACTTCTGCATCAGCACGATGCCGGTGACGACGTCGGTGGTGTCGTCGCGGCCCGACGATGCCGAGCCGCGGCCGGAAGCCGATCTGCACCTTGGCGACGTCCGACAGCAGGACCGGAACGCCGCCCTGCTGGGTCAGAACGATGTTGCTCGATGTCCTCGAGCGAGCCGATGACGCCGATGCCGCGCACGTTGACCGACTGCTCGCCGATCGAGATCGTGCGGCCGCCGACGTTGGCGTTGCTCGGCCGAGATCGCGCGCGATGATCTGCGGCAGCGTCAGGCCGTAGGCCCGCATGCGGTTGAGATCGATCTCGGCCTGGAATTCCTTGGTCTTGCCGCCGAGCACCAGCACGTCGGAGACGCCGGGCACGATCCGCAGCCTGCGCTCCACCACCCAGTCCTGCAGCGTGCTGGAGCTCCATGACGTCCATGCCGGGCGGACCGCTCGAGCTGATAGCGGAAGATTTCGCTGATCGTGCCGGCGGGCGAGATCACCGGCTGCACGCTCGGCGGCAGCTCCGCCTCCTTGAGCCGGTTGAGCGCCTGCTGGCGAACGAAATGGTAGTCGCGGCCATACTCGAACTGCAGCCGGATGAAGCCCAGCGCAAAGACCGAGTTGGAGCGGATGAACCTCAGTCCCGGCGTGCTGGCGACCGCGATCTCGATCGGGATCGTGACGTAGCGCTCCATCTCCTCGGGCGACTGGCCGGGATATTGCGCGATGATCTCGATGATCGGCGGCGCCGGATCGGGATAGGCCTCGATGTTGAGCTGCAGAGAACGCGCCGTAGCACCGAGCGCCGAGAAAGGCCGCGAACGCGATCAGGACCAGCGGCCGTCGCGACAGGCAGAACGCAATGCACACTACGCAGCACGATCGCACCCGTGCGTCGTCGTTGGTCATTGCCGCCACTCGTTGTCGACGAAGATCGCGCCGCGAGCGACGATCAGTTCGCCGGGCTTGAGGCCGCTTGCGGATCTGCACGAGGCCGCCCTGCTCGGCCCCGATCTCGACGAGGCGGCGCTTGAACACCAGCGGCTCCTCTTCGACCCAGACGCTGACGTGGTCGCCCTCCCGGATCACCGCGCTCGCCGGCACGGCGGGCGAGACTTCGCTCGTCACCCGTAATGATCGTGAAGCTCGCAAACATCTCCGATTTCAGCGCGCCGTCGGGATTTGGGATCTCCGAGCGCACCACGAGCGCGGCGCGTCACCGCGTCGGCCGACGCCTCGATCGCGGCGATGCGCGCCGTGAACACGCGGTCCGGTAGCGCCGTGATCGTGACTTCGGCCTCCTGTCCGACCTGGATGGCCGGAATCTCGTTCTCCGGGATCAGCGCCTTGAGCCACATGCGTGGAAAGATCGGCGATCGTATAGAGCGCATCGCCGGAGAGTCGCTGCGCACATACTGGCCCGGACCGATCTTGCGGGCGATGACCGTGCCGTCGATCGGCGAATAGATCGGCGTGGCGCGCTTGATCTCGCGCTTCTGCTGCAGCGCCGCGATCTCCTCGTCGGTCAGGCCGAGGATGGCGAGCCGGTTACGCACCGCATCGACCGCGGTGCCGGCCGCCCGCATGTCGTTCTGCGCAGCGACCAGATCGGCTTGCGCCTGTTGGAATTCCTTCAGCGGCGCCGCCTTGCCTTCGTACAGATCACGTTGCCGCTTCTCGACGATGGTCGCCAGATTGAGCTGGGCGCGCGCCTTGTTCAGTACGGCAATGGCGGCGATGAAATCGTTCTGCGGCAGCACCACTTCCGGGCTGTCGATCTCGAACAGCGGATCCCCGCGTTTGACGACGTCACCGACCTTGGCGATGAGCCGGGTGACGCGGCCGGAGAACGGCGTCAGTACAGGCAGTGCTGGCATCTTCGTTGTAGGCGATCCGCCCGATTGCCCGCTGTCGTGACTGGAACGAGAAGGTCCCGACCTTCGCAATATCGAACTGATGCAGTTGATCCGAGGTCGCGCGCACGCCGTCGATGAGTCTTCATCGCTGGCTTTGCCGGCCTCCTCGGCGGCGCCGAGGCAGGAGCCCTGGAGCAGCACGGCAGCCAGCACCATGTGGCCGATGACAGGTCGTCGAAGCGATTTCATGCGACAGTCAGCGCGGGATATATCGGCAGACACCGGTTTCGCGCCGTCCGTCGCCCGGCGGCGTTTGACACCCTACACCCCGGCAGTTGGCCGGGCGATAAAAATGCTTCCTTTGGTGATGATCCGTTCGCCGACCTTAAGGCCATCGGTGACCTGGATCATTCTTGCCGTCGGTCAGACCGAGCGCGATCCGCCGAAACTCGATGCCCTTGTCGTCGCGAACCACCCAGATCCGAGCCGTGTCGCCTTCGTAGATCACCGCCGTGCGCGGCACCGAAACAGCCGTGTCCGGTTCGCCGGTAAAGATGCTGGCGCTCGCGAACATTTCAGGCTTGAGCAGCTTCTCGGCGTTGTCGACGGTGGCGCGCACCATCAGACGCCGGGTGGTGGGGTCCAATGAAGTCCCCACGTGGGCGATCTGGGACGAGAATGTCCGGCCGGAAAGGCCGGTACGGTGAAGCTGATAGGCTGTCCCCGGCGGATTTCCGGCGCGCCGGCTTCTCGCACATAGGCCACCAGCCAGACGGTCGAGAGGTCGCCGATCACGACTACCGGCTCGCTGGCGGCGGTTCCGATGTACTGCCCGGGACCGGCCTTGCGCTGGACGATCGTTCCGGCAATCGGCGCGAAAGCCGGCGTCGCCGGATCGATCGTGCCCTTCTCCTGGAATTCGGCGATCTCTTCGTCGCTCTTGCCGAGCATCCGCAACCGGCTGTGGGCAGCCTCGAGCGCCACCTCACTCGTCCGCATATCGTTCTCGGCGGCATCGAGCGCGGCGCGCGAGTTCTGGACCTCTTTCAGCGGAGCGGCCTTGCCGGCGTAAAGCGCCCGCTGACGCCGTTCGACGATCTGCGCCAGATTGAGCGACGAGCGCGCCTTATTCATCGCGGTGAGTGCGGCGATCAGTTCGTTCTGCGCCTGCACCATTTCGGTCGCTTCGACCGTGAACAATGGCTGCCCTTGGACGACGGTATCGCCTTGCTTGACGAGGAGCTTCGTGATCCGGCCCGCATAAGGCGAGAAGATCGGCGTGAGCCTATCCTCATCGATCGCAATCTTGCCTTCAGTCACAAGCTCGGAGCGGAAGCCGTGCTGCCGCACGGGCTCGACCGTCATGGTCGCCCACTGCGCCGCGCTTGGATAGAAGTAGCCTGTCCGCCGCGACTGGCTCGACACGGCAATGTTTCCAGCCGCCTCGCCCGGATGATGCCAATTGGCCAACCATGCCACGAGCAACCCGGCGCCGACGACAATCGCAACAATGGCGGTTCGGTTGTGCAAGGGGACTGCACGCGCCCAAGTCGTGGGGCGAACGGGATGGTCAGTCACGTCATGTCCACCTTCAGCGAAGCCCCGCTGCCAAATGGCTATCCATCCGCAGGAATTTCTTCAAGCACAATTCCGCGAATTTTTGGCGAATGATTGATAATGCAACATCATTGTTACAATCGCGTTGTTCACTATGCCGAATTACATGACTTTGTATTGCACTGCACAAAATCTCTGGTTGCCTCGTTCTTAAGTGTCGCCCGAAAACCACGAAGAAAAGTTCTTGTTGCGAGTGAGTTGCAACAAACCGCTCGTTCGGCTTTATTTCGAATGGGGATCTTGGGGGCGAGATGAAGGCCGTTGTCGTCGGCGCAGCGATCGCGATGTTCGGCCTTGGCGGCCCCACGGCCGCGGATACCGTTGCGCGAAAACCGACCAAGACCTCGAGCGCCCAATCCCTGGCACCGTACTCGTACGACTGGACCGGGGCCTATGTCGGTTTCCACTTCGGCTACGGTGGCGGCAGCTTTGGACCTGCCACGATTCCTCTCCCGTCGCAGGGCGAATTTCTCCGGCACAGTGTCACCGGCATCATTGGCGGCTACCAGGCCGGCTTCAACGTTCAGTACGCCAATCGCCTCGTATTGGGGTTCGAAGGCGACGTGACCTTCATCGCCCCGCATGACGATCCATCAATAACCCTCACTCCGTACCATACAACGTACAATTACTTCGCCACCGCACGGGCGCGCGCGGGCATCGCTCTCGGCCCGGTCCTGCCATACGTCACGGGTGGCGTGGCCTTCAGCCAGTCCAAAGTCATCATCAACGACGAAAATGGCGACCCGTTTACATCCAAGACCCTGCTTCACGTCGGATGGGTGGCCGGCATCGGCGTCGAATTCGCCATGACCGGCAATTGGACCGGAAAAGTCGAGTACAACTACATCGGTTTCGGAGCGCGGGTTTACGACCTTGGGCTGGTGGTCCCGCGCAGTGCCAACGTCGAGCCTGACCTGCACCTTATCAAGGTCGGGCTCAATTACCGGCTTTGGCCGCCGGTCCCGTCGACTGACCTCGTCACCAAAGCGCCGAAATCGGCGGCGTCTGCCGGTTCCAACGACTGGAGCATCCACGGCCAGACGACGATCGTTCCACAGACCTACGTAAACTTCCGATCGCCCTATCAGGCGGCCTTCAGCCTGCCGGGCCATAGCGATGGCCGGGCAACCTGGACCACGAACGCCTTCATCGGCCGGCGGCTGTGGGAGGGAGGCGAAGTCTATTTCAACCCGGAACTCGATCAGGGATTTGCCGTTGGACAGACATTGGGGCTTGCCGGGTTCGCGAACGGCGAGGCGCAAAAGGGCGGCGCGACATTCCCGAAATTCCGCGCGATGCGCTACTTCTTCCGCCAGACCTTCGGATTCGGCGGAGAGCAGGAAACAGTCGAAGACGGGCCAAACCAGCTCGCCGGAAAGCGGGACATCGACCGGATCACTTTGACGGTCGGCCGTTTCGCGGTGGGCGATTATTTCGATAACAATGCCTATGCGCACGACCCGCGCGCCGACTTCTTGAACTGGGCGCTGTGGTCGTCTGCCGCCTGGGACTTTCCCGCCAACCTGCCAGGGTTCACGCGCGGTGCCGTCGTCGACCTCAATCGCAAGGATTGGGCGCTGCGTGCGGGTTTCTTCCAGGTGCCGGAAGCGCCGAACAGCGACGTTCTGATCTCCAACACCGGCGGTGCGGTGGTCGAATGGGAGGGACGCTACGCCATTGCGGGTCAGCCCGGCAAAGTGCGCGTCGGCGCGTTCCTCAATCGGGGCAACACCGGACACTATCGCACCGTGGTGGCGATTGCGGCCACCGATCCGGCGATCGATATCAACGCGGTGATGGCGGACAATCGCCGGCAGCGCTGGAAATACGGCTATTACGCCAATCTGGAGCAGGCGCTCAGCAAGGACATCGGGGTGTTTGCCCGCGTGAGCTGGAACGACGGCAACGCCGAGATTCTGTCGTTCACCGACATCGACCGCAGCGTGTCCGGCGGCGTCTCGGTGATGGGCGGTTCATGGGGAAGGCCCAACGACAAGATCGGCATCGGCGGCGCGGTCAACGGACTGTCCGGCCCGCACCGCGACTATCTGGCGGCGGGTGGCTACGGCCTGTTGATCGGCGACGGCGCGCTCAACTACCGGCCGGAAACGATCTTTGAGACCTTCTACGCGCTCAACATCAACAAATGGTCGACGCTGACCTTCGATTATCAGTTCATCGCTAACCCGGCCCACAACGCGGATCGTGGGCCGGTTTCGCTGTTCGCCGCTCGCGTGCACGCCGAGTTTTGAGCAGCCGGCCGCAGGACCACGCTCCCCCATGGAGCACGCTGTAGATTCACGGACTGCAGAAGTCACACTTCATCGTTCTTTCGCTCCGGTAACGACATTGTCATATTGGCGTCGTCCTCCTATTCGACGGTGACGCCAGAAAAATGGGCATAGCTCCGTTTCGAGACGAGTCGCACGATGTCTACGCGAAGCCAGAAGCGCCGGATCGCGGCCTCCGCACTCGCTCTCATGGCGGCTGTGGCGCTGGCGGTCCCCGCACTGGCCGGCGCAAAAGACGAGTCGGCGGCGGAATGGTTGTTTCCCAAGCCGTTTAACGATTGGCGCAACGGCCTGGCCGATCGCGGCCTTGCACTTGGCGGAACCTACGTAGCAGACAATACCTTCAATGCGACGGGAGGCATTTCACGCGGCGCAATACACTTCGGCCGCCTTGAACTCAGCGCTGATGCCGATCTTGAGAAGCTCTTTGGCTGGTCGGGTGCGAAATTTCACGGCAATACTTATTGGCTCTACGGCCGCGGACTCTCGCGCAATTATATCGGTAACATCGCGACCATCAGTGAAATTGAGGCGCGGCCGGATATCCGCCTATACGAGGCCTATGTTGAACAGACGTTCTGGGGTGGAATGTGGTCGATCAAGGCCGGTCAGCAAGCAGCCGATAAGGAGTTCTTTGATAGCCAGACGGATGACCTGTTCGTCAACGGCACCTTTGGCTGGCCCGCGAATAAGGCCACCAGCTTGCCGGCGGGCGGACCGGCGCCGCCGATCGCGGCGCTGGGCGTTCGCTTGAAGGCCAAGGTCGCCGACAACGTGACAGTCTTCGGCGCGATCTTTAACGGCAGGGCGTCGCGCCCCACCAACGACGATGACCCGCAGCTCAGCGATCGACATGGAACGGCGTTCCGCGTCAACGATCCTGCCTGGATGATCGGCCAGGTGAGGTTCGATTACACGCTGCCGATCGGGAATGGCCTGCCCGGCAACTTCACGCCGGGTGGATGGTCTCACTTGGGGCAGTTCGACGACCAGCGCTTCTCAATCGCAGGGTTGTCGCTCGCCGATCCAGCCGGCTCCGTCATCCCCCGCAAGTTGCGGCGGAATTTCGGGCTGTTCGCCGTGCTGGAGCAGTCGTTCTACCGCCCTCCTGCAGCCATCGGCGAAACCCCGACCGATCGGAAACGAGGCGTCACCGCATTCGCGCGCATCGCATACAGCCCGCCTGACCGCAACCTGATCGAACTCTACGCCGACGGCGGCATCCAATGGGACGGCATGATCGCAAGCCGGCCTCTGGATCGATTTGGCATCGCAGTCGCCTACTTACAAATTTCGAGCGATGCGCGCCAACTTGACGTCGATACGCAATTCTACTCCGGCTTGCCGACACCGGTCCGCACGTTCGAGGGCCTTTTCGAGTTCATATACGAGGCTCATATCAAGCCAGGTTGGCTGCTTCAGCCATTCTTTCAATACGTCTTTCGACCTTCTGGCGGAATTCCAAATCCGAACGATCCGCTCGGCATCGCGCGGATCGGGGATGCCGCCATATTCGGTCTAACGACGGCCCTCAAATACTAAGCTGGTCTAACGTTTCGCGGATACCGGACGTTACGTCACCGCCAGATCGCGAAGCCCATGCCGCTGCCGGTGCCGGCCGCCGAACGGTAGAGCGGCTGATACTCCAGGAACGACATCTTCAGCCCGACCTCGTTCATCGCGCCCGCGACCGGGATCCAGTTCTTCAGCTCCGACGAGCCGGAACGGAAATTGTAGGTCGGGATCGCCATCAGGGCGTCCTTGTCGTTGCGCTGCATGGCGTCGAGAAAGCCGCGGTCGAGTTCCTCGTCCACCACGAAATGCGACATGCCGCCGGAACCGATGACAGCGACGCGCATGTCCTTGTCCCACGACGCGATGGCGTCGACCAGCGCGTTGCCGAGCGCAAAGCAGCGCTTCACGCTCGGCTGGTTGGGCGGATAGAACGTGTTGATGAACACCGGCACGGCCGGGACGTAGTTCTCCTGCATGATGCGGCGGTAGATGAAGCCGTAGGCATGCGGCAGCCCGGAGATGTTCGAGCTCGCTGATTGCGGCAGCCGGGCGGACGCCGCGATGTCGAAGTCCTTCTCGACCAGCTGTCTCGATCAGGTGACGGCCGAGCGCAGGATGGCCCGGATAGCTCTCGCGCGGTCGGGCCGTGATGATTGGGCTCGGCGACCTCGATGCCGGGCGGCAGGCGCTTCTTCTGCTCCTCGGAGAACGGAACGTTCTCGACCGTCTCGCCGAAGCACACCATGAAGGCCGGGATATTGGCGTCCTCGAACACCTCCATCTGGTCGTTGCCGACCAGGATGGCGACGTCGGGCTTCGCCTCCTTGAACACGCGCGCCATCTCGGCCATGGCGCGCTGGCAGGCGTCGTAGCGCTTCTGCTTGACCGGCAGCTCGATCTGCGCCTCCAGGTTCTCACTGGCGCGCAGCTTGGCGAGTTCGTCGAACTTGAACGTGCCGTCGCGAAAGACCAGCGCGGGATTACGCCGATCGGCCTCGACCCGCCCGCCCCAGAGTTCGGGTGGCGTGGCCAACAACGGGCCCATGCGAGGCTCCCATGCCGAGCACGATCTTTGCCATGTCGATCGTCCCCTGCGCTGCTCAAGCCACCACGCGCTCGTCGCGCAGGCCCGAGATCGCGGTGTCGGGAAACGCCTCCTTGAGCCGCGGATAGACCTCGCGCGCGAACGTCTTGATGCCGTGCACGGTCTCGTCGTGCTCGAGGAATCCGGCCTGCCCCATGATCAGCAGGTGGCCGAAGCCGCCGACATGGTCGTAGATCCGCTTGATCTGCGCAAAGACCTCGTCGGGCGTGCCGGCGAACATGATCCCGGCCTCGATCGCCTTGTCGACGGTGGCGTTCGCGCGGTTGGCGGCGTGCTGGTCGACCGCGCGCGCCGCGCAGCATCTGCGCGTGCGACCGGCGTCGGCACATAGCCGGGCGGATAGCAGAAGTGCAGCGGCACCTTGTTCGCCGTCATGTACCAGAGCAGCTTCTCGGCGCCGGCGCGCGCCTGCGCCTGCGGTCTCGCCGGTGTAGACCAGCGCCGCATAGGCCAGCCGATTGACCGGCACATCGCCGGCAGCGGCCGGCGTCGCGCCAGCCCTTGCGGTAGGCATCGAAGACCGCGGGCGTGCCGTTGAAGCCGGTCAGGAACGTCGCCTGCACGTAGCCGCGCGCACCGACGCGCGCCTGCGCCGCCCGGCGTGGTGGTGGACACCCAGATCGGCGGATGCGGCTGCTGCCAGGGGCGCGGCCAGATGTTGATGTTGCGGTGGTGGAAGAAGCGGCCCTCGTGGCTGACCGGCCCGTCGTGGCTGGTCCAGGCCTTGACGATGAGGTCCATCGCCTCCCACTGGCGCTCGTTCATGCGCACCGGATTCGAGTTCGCGGGCAGCACCTCGTAGGGCACGCCGCGCACGAAGCCGCATTCGAGCCGGCCCTTCGAGAGGATGTCGACCATCGCCATTTCCTCGGCGATGCGCACCGGCTGGCGGCGGTTGGCGACCGGGTTGCCGAGGATCAGGAGCCGCGCCTTGCGTGGTGAGCCGCGCCAGCGCCGCCAGCACCAGCGGCGCCGCCGGATCGACGCAGGTCGCGGTCTGGTGATGCTCGTTGAGCATGATCTCCATGCCCTCGTCCTCGGCCACCAGCCATTCCTCGATATAGCGGTCGTAGAGCGCGGCGCCCTTCGCGGATCGTAGATGCGGTTGGGCAGCGAGACGCGGATCGACTCGTATTCGTCGGCCGGCGGCAGATAGGGATAGGCGTTCTCGCTGAAGTGCCAGGCTTTCATGGCGTTGCTCCGGCTGCGCGCTCATTGGTTCATCACTATTGGGTTGATCAGTATTGCAGAAATCCTAGAACCTTGGCGGCGGTCGCCTCCAGCTGCTCGACATGCGGCAGATGCCCGGCCTCCGCGATGGTCTCGATCTGCGCCTTCGGAATGAGCGCGGCGTAGCGCGCGAGATAGTCGGCCGACACGATGCCGTCGCTCGCGCCGCGCACGAACAGCGTCGGCACGCTCGACGCGGTGCAGCCGATGCTTGAGCTTGGGATTGTGCATGTACGGCTCCCAGGTCAGCAGCGCGAGCGTCTCGGCTGTTGCGGGCGACGATATGCAGCTCCTCGTCCGGCATGGTCGCCAGGTCGACCGGGTTATTGCGCGGATCATGGAAGCGGAGCATGTCGAGCTCTTCGCTGCGGCATCGCGAACACATCGGGAATGTCGAGCTTGTCGGGACTGCCGGTCTTGACGCCGACCGGGCCGATCAAAGCGAGCCGCACGATCCGCTCCGGCACCTTGGTCGCGATCTCGGCGGCGATCCATCCGCCGATCGAGAAGCCCGACGACATCGGCGCGCGCGAGACTCATGCGGTCCATCAGTTCAAGGTAGATGTGCGCGATGTCGTCCACGCTGTCGAGCCAGTCCGGCAGCGACGATTTGCCGAAACCCGGATGCGACGGCGCAATGACGCGCCGGACCTTCGCCAGCCGCTCGATGAACGGCAGGTCGAGCGCGATGCCGGCGCCGCCGTGCAGATAGAGGATCGGCGCGCCCTGGCCCGCGCTCGAGCACCTCAAGCTCGATACCGGCGATCGAGATCATCGCAGCCGCCTCGCCGACACGTAGTTCACGCCCGCCTCACGGCGATGTTCGCCGGCGGGCCGAGCGCGCCGCGCCGCTGTCACGGACATTGACTGACATGAGGCCCCTCCGACGGTCTTCGTTCTGGTTGCGTGGAACCTAACCGATCCCGCCATCCGCGGCAAAGCGGAGCAGCTATGAAAGCCGGAACAATTTCTCGGCGTTGCGGTAGCAGAGCTTCTCCTTGTCAGTCGTCGAGATGTCGAGCGACGCCAGCACCTTCATGGTCTCGCGGATGTAGCTCGCCCCACCCTCGGCGCCGAACGGGGCGTCGGATGCGAACAACACATGATCGGCGCCGTAGAATTCGAGCCCGCACACGGTTCCGATGCGGCCGCCGCACAGCGCGGTGTCGGCGTAGAAATCGCGGAAGCAGTCCATCAGCGGCCTGCCCAGCATCTTGAGGACGCCGCTGTAGTCCTCGTCCGACGTACGGCTGCCGAGCGTCGCCCAGGCGGTATCGAGCCGCACGTCGAAGAACGGGATCATCGCGCCGAGGTGATGCACCAGGAACTTCAGGTTCGGCAGCCGCGTGGTGAGGCCCGAGAACACCAGCCGCGCCATCGTGGCGCTGGTCTCGTAGGGCCAGCCGAGAATCGACCCAGATCTCGTACTTCGATTTGGTCTCGGCCGCGAAGTCGGGGAAATCCGCCGTGCGCGCCGGGTGCAGCAGCATCGGCTTGCCGGACTTGGCGGCGACCTCGAAGATCGGGAAGAACTGCGGCTCGTCGAGGCAGTGGCCGTTGACGTTGGTGTGAAGCTGCAGGCCGTTGGCATTGCCGTGCAGCAGGATGCGCTCGGCTTCCTTCACCGCCTCGTCCGGAGCGCTCATCGGCAGGCCGCCGACCCAACCGGCGAACCGGTCGGGATACTTGGCACACAGTTCGGCAAGGCCATCGTTGGCGGCGCGTGCGAATTCCGGCGCGCGCTCGGTTCCCACCATGCCCTCGATCGGCGGCAGGCCGAGCGAGAGCACCTGCGGAGTAGTCTTTGAACTCGTCCATCATCCGAAAGCGCGCATCGAGATCCCAGACGGTGCGCACGCCCTGCATCCGCTTGCCGACGTCGCGCGTGCCGCCCGCAGTCTGCGACATCAGATCGAACAGTTTCGCCGGGAAGAAATGACAGAATGAGTCGATGTGGCGCATCATTGACGTCCTATAAAGTCGCGACGTGTGGCGAAAGCCTCTCCGTCATGGCCGGGCTTGTTGTATGGCCCGGCCATCCACGTCTTATCTCGTCAAGAAAGACGTGAATGCCCGGCCCAAGGCCGGGCATGACGATGTTGATAGGCCATTTGCCAGCATCGATGGTAGGTGGCGCGACGCGAGCCAGGACAAGGACCGATCACACCGCCTTGAGATGGGCGTCCTTGCGCTTGAACAGGTCTTCGTCGGCGTAGCCCATGGTCTCGGGCTTGGCGCGGCCGATCATGACCTGGAAGTAGACCGGCTCGAGGCTGTCGTTCTGATAGCCGTGGATGACGCCGGCCGGGCAGGAGATGCATTCCCAGGGACCGAGGCGCGTGGTGAGCCGCTTGCCGGTCTCGTCCTCGACGAACACGTCGAGGTAGCCCTGCAGCACGAAGAAGCATTCCTCGACCTCGTGGGTGTGCGCGGCGTTGCCCTGGCCCGGCTCGACATACATGATCGAGAGCGTGAAGTTCTTCGCCGGGATCACGGTCGGATCGCCATGCTTGCCGGAGCCGCCGGCGCCGATGAAGCGGTGCTGGGCGCGCTTGTAGCCCTCGATCTTGGCGTCTTCGAACGCCGCCCAGTCCGGCTTCTTCTCCCTGAAGCGGCCGACATACTTCTGCATGATTTCTTCGATCGGCACGTCGACCAGTTCGGGCGGACGCGGATGCCGTGCGACGCTCATGGCGTGCTCCTGTCGCTTGCAATGACATTGGCGCGAAGCTTAGGCGTCGGCCGGCGGCCGCGTCAACGCGACTACTCGGCCGCAATGCTGGGCCGCGTCGCGCGCACGAGTTGCCAGATGCGCGCGGGCGTCAGCGGGAGTTCGCGCGGCTCAACGCCGAAGGAGCTCAGCGCGCTCGCGACCGCGTTGGCCATCACGCCGCCGGCCGCGATGATGCCGCCCTCGCCGGCGCCCTTGGCGCCGAGCGGATTGATCGGCGAGGGATGATCCTCGAGCACGACGCAGCGCATGTTGGGGAAGTCGCTCGCGGTCGGCAGCAGATAGTCGGCGAGCGAGCCGGTCAGGAACTGGCCCTGCTCGTCGTAGTGCAGATGCTCCAGGCAGGCGCCGCCGAGCCCCTGCACCAATGAGCCGATCACCTGGCCGCGCAGCGTCAGCGGATTGATGACGCGGCCGACGTCCTCGACCACCACATAGTCGATGATCTTGATGTGCCCGAGCTTGGGATCGACCGTCACATGCACGGCATGCGCGCCATAGCTGTAGGTGTGGCGCTGGTTGAGGAAGCGCCCTCGACCGACAGGCCGGCGAATTCGGAAAGCGCCAGCGTCTTGCCGCCCGGCCCGGCGACCTTGTCCTCGGCGAGCGTTACGGCAGTCGGATCACAGCCGATCCGCTGCGCCGCGGCCACGCGCAGGGCAGCGAGCAGATTGTTGGCGGCGTCGAGCAGCGCCGAGCCGCCCATCACGATCGAGCGCGAGTGATAGGCGCCGTAACCGTCGCTCACGTAGGCGGTCGAGCCGTGAAAGACGTGGCGGATGCGATCGATCGGAATTTCGAGCGCGTCGGCCGCGATCTGCGCGAAGATGGTCTCGACGCCCTGCCCGACCGACGTCGAGCCGAGATAGACCGAGATCGTGCCGTCGTCGTCGAGCACGAGCCGCGCGGTCTCCTTCGGGCCGGCGGCGCCGCCCTCGATGAAGCAGCCGATGCCGAGACCGTGATAGACGCCGTCGATCAGCTTGCCGGCAGCTTGGATTTTTCCTCCCAGCGGATTTCCTTGCAGGCAGCGATCGAACGTCGCCTGATAGTCGCCGCTGTCGTATTGATCCTTGGCGTCGGTCGGCTGGACGTGCGCGATCGGGTAGGGCATCTCCGCCTGCGACACCAGATTGCGGCGGCGGAACTCGACCCGGTCGATGCCGAGGTCGTGCGCCACCATGTCGAGCAGGCGCTCGCGAAAGAAGTTCGGTCTCGAAGCGGCCCGGCCCGCGATAGGTGCCGACCGGCGTCTTGTTGGTCATGCAGCAGATGCGAGTCGAGCTTGATGTTCGGCATGCGGTAAGGGCCGGACATGAACTGCACGACATTGCGCGCGCCGACCGCGCCGTTGGTGCGCATGTAGGCGCCCATGTCGATTTCGGACCTCGCCGCGCAGCGCCAGGATGGTGCCGTCGCGCGCGCAGGCGATCTCCAGGTCGCATTCCGCCTCGCGCGCATGGTTCATCGCCATCAGGTTCTCGCGCCGGTCCTCGGTCCACTTGACCGGACGGCCGACGTGGCGCGCCGCGAACGGAATCAGGAAATCCTCGGGATAGAACTCGCCGCGCGCACCGAAGCCGCCGCCGACGTCGTTCTCGATCATCTCGATGGCGTCTTCGGCAAGCCCGATCTGCTTGGCGAGGATGCGCCGGTTGAAGAACGGCACCTTGGCGGCGCCCGAGACCGTGAGCCTGCCCGCGTGCCGCATCCCACTCGCGCCAGCACGCCGCGCGGCTCCATCGGCAGCGCCGTGTGGCGCTGGGTGCGGAAGCTCTCGCGCCGGACGTAGGGCGCGTTCGCGAACGCCGCGGCGGCATCGCCGCGCACGGCGTGGAACGTGACAGCGACGGTTGGTGCCGGCCGTCCTCGAACAGCAGCGCTCGCGTCCTGCGCCGCGGCGGCGCGGTCGGCGACCGCCGGCAGCGGCTCGATGTCGACCTCGATCGCGCCGAGCGCGTCCTCGGCGATGCGCGGCGCTGTCGGCCAGCACGACCGCGATCGGCTCGCCGACATAGCGCACCTTGTCGTCGCGCGATCACCGGCTGCTCGAACGGCTCGAACTCCGGCAGCGGCTGCAGCCGCATCGGGATGCGCGGCACGCGTCCGCCGATGTCCGTCGGCGGTGATCACCGCATGCACGCCGGGACGCGCGCAGCGCCGCCGAGACGTCGATCGAGACGGATGCGGCCGTGCGCGACCGAGCTGCGCAGGATCGCCGCGTGCAGCACGTCCTCGCGCGCGAGATCGTCGACAAATTCGCCGCGGCCGCGCAGGAAGCGCAGATCCTCGAGGCGCTCGATCGGGCTGCCGATGTAGCGTAGTTCTCATCGGCTCGCGGCTGCTCGCCGTCTTTGTAGGCCGCGCGCGCGTCGAGCACCGCCTCGACGATCGAGATATAGCCGGTGCAGCGGCAGAGATTGCCGGACAGCACCTCGCGCACGCGGTCGGCGTCGCAGTCCGGCTCCTCGCTCAGCAGCGCGTGCGCGGTCGTGATCATGCCGGGCGTGCAGAAGCCGCACTGCAGCGCGTGATGCTTGCGGAAGCGATGTCTGCAGCGGCGTCAGCCCCTCGTCCGTTGCGACAGGCCTTCGACGGTGACGACCTTCGCCGCCCTCGGCCTGCACCGCCAGCATCAGGCAGGAGCGCACCGCGGCGCCGTCGACGATGACGGTGCAGGCGCCGCAGACGCCGTGCTCGCAGCCGACATGGGTGCCGGTCAGCCGCAGGTGGTGGCGCAGGCAGTCGGCGAGCGTCAGCCGCGGCTCGACCTCGACCTCGACCTGCTTGCCGTTGACTTCGAATCGCACCGGCATGGGTTGACGTACGCTATCTCGCCGCGGCGTGCTTGAGCGCGCGCTCGACCATGGTGCCGACGAGCGCGCGGCGATAGGCGGCGCTGGCGTGAATGTCGTCTGCGGATCGACGGCGGCGGAGGCCGCGGCTTCGGCCTTCGCGATCGTCGCCTCGTCGACGGCTTGCCCGTTGAGCACCGCCTCGACCGCGGCCAGCCGCAGCGGCCGGTCGGCGACGCCGATGACGCCGACATGGGCGTTGCGCGCGCTGCCGCCGCTCGTCCTGATCGTAGAACACCGCCGCCGCCGCCATGCGCGAAATCGCCGCGCCGGCGCGCGAATTCCTGGAAGCCCCAGCGCCGGCGCGCCGGCCAGGCCGGCAGGCGGATCTCGACGATGATCTCGTCGGCGGTGAGCGCCGTCGTCAGCGGCGCCCTGGAAGAAGTCGCGCGGCCTTGATCACGCGCGCGCCGGCCTTGCCGACCGACGGCGATCTCGGCATCGCAGGTCACCGCGATGCCCGGCATCTCGGCCGCCGGATCGGCATGCGCGATGCTGCCGCCGACCGTGCCGCGATTGCGGATCTGATAGTGCGCGACATGCGCGATCGCGGCCTTGAGCAGCGGATGCGCAGTGCGCGAGCCGCGCGTCGTCCTCGATGTCGCGCCAGCGCACCATGGCGCCGAGCGTGACGCCGGCATCCGAAATCTTGATTCCGCGCAGCTCGGTGAGCTTGCGCAGGTCGACCAGCAGGGACGGCTGCGCCAGCCGGAACGCCAGCATCGGCACCAGGCTCTGGCCGCCGGCGAGCGCCTTGGCGTCATCATTGCGACGCGAGCAGTTGCACGGCTTCGGCGACAGTGACCGGGCAGGCATACTCGAAGGGCGGCATTTTCATGAGATACGCATCCGCTTCGACATGCCCCGATGCGAAAGATTGGAACGGTTCCTACCACCGTCTTCGCCGAACGGTCAAACGCGCCACACTCATGACGACGATGCAGCAGAGCGGATCAAGTCCCAAACGCGTGACGGCGACAGCGGCAGATCGCGGGGCTCGACCCCAAACGGTGCGAGCGCAGCCGCCACCGCGTTGGCGATGACGCCGCCGACCGGAATGATACCGCCCTCGCCGGCGCCCTTGGCGCCGAGCGGATTGTGCGGCGCCGGGTGGTCCTCGAACGCCATGGCGCGGATCGCCGGAAAATCGCTCGCCGTCGGCAGCAGATAATCGACAAGCGAGCCGGTCAATAGCTGCCCGTTCTCGTCGTACCTGATGTGCTCGAGCAGCGCGCCGCCGAGGCCCTGCACGACCGCGCCGACGGTCTGACCGTGCAGCGTCAGCGGATTGATGATGCGACCGACATCCTCGACCGCGAGATAATCGATCAACTCAACCTGCCCGGTCTTGAGATCGACGGTCACGTGCGCGGCGTGGGCACCATAGCTGTAGGTGCGATGCGGACTCGCATAGGTTCCCTCTGCCGAGATTCCTGCCGCGGCGAGTTCGCCCCACGCGACCGAGACATCGCCCGGCCCGATCGCCATGCCGCCGTCAAGCACGACATCCTGCGCGTGACAGTTGAGCCTCCGGGCTGCCGCCTCCCGGATCATGTCCTTCAGGCTCGCGGCCGCCGCCACGATCGCCGAGCCGCCCATCACGATCGAACGCGAGCTGTAGGAGCCGAAGCCTTCCCGCACGTAGCCGGTCGAACCGTGATGGACCGCCCGAATGCGGGTCATCGGCAGTTCCAGCGCGTCGGCGGCGATCTGAGCAAAGACCGTCTCGACGCCCTGGCCGACCGACGACGAGCCGACATAGACCGAGATCGAACCGTCGGCCTCAAGCTCCAGCCGGACGTTCTCGCGCGGGCCCGAGCCGCCGCCCTCGAAATAGCAGCCGATGCCGAGGCCGTGATAGCGGCCGTCGATCAGACGGCCATCCAGTGCCGCCTTCTCGGCCCAGCTGAATTCCGCGAGGCAGCGATCGAGCGTCACGCGATAGTCGCCGGTGTCGGTCGCGCTCTCCGCGTCGAGCGGCGCCACCCGCGCAAGCGCGTAGGGCATCTCATCGGGCTCGATCAGGTTGCGGCGGCGGAACTCGACCCGGTCGATCTCCAGGTCGCGCGCCGCCATGTCGAACAACCGCTCACGAAAGAAGTCCGCTTCGAACCTGCCGGGCCCGCGATAGGTGCCGGACGGCGTCTTGTTGGTCACCAGCAGGTCTATGGCGACGTGAATGTGTGGAACCCGATAGGGCCCCGACAGCACCTGCACGATGTTGCGCGCCGCGGTCGCGCCATTGGTGCGGATGTAGGCGCCGAGATCAACCGCCGCCTGCCCGCGCAGGCTGAGGATTGTCCCGTCGCGATCGCAGGCGATTTCAAGCTCGCACTCCGCGTCGCGTGCGTGATTGCAGGCGATGAGGTGATCGCGGCGATCCTCGATCCACTTCACCGGACGGCCGAGACGGCGCGCCGCGTATGGAATGAGGAAATCCTCGGGATAGAACTCGCCGCGCACGCCGAAGCCGCCGCCGACGTCGCATTCGATCATGCTGATCGATTGTTCCGGCAGCCCCATCTGCCTGGCGAGCATCCGGCGGTTGTAGAACGGCACTTTCGCCGCGCCGTAGACGGCGAGCTTTTGCTCCTGCTCGTCCCAGTCGGCCAACAGCCCGCGAGGCTCCATCGGAATAGCCGTGAACCGCTGCACCGAAAAGCGCTCGCGGCGAACATAGGCGGCACTCGCGAAGGCAGCGTCGGCGTCGCCGCACGATGCGGTCAGCGTGAGGATGCGGTTCGAGCCGGTCGCCTCGAACAGCAGAGTGTCGCCCTCGCGCGCACGCGCCCGATCCGGCACCGCGGGCAGCGGTTCGATATCTAGGTCGATCGATTCCAGCGCATCCTCGGCAGCCGCGGCGCTTTCGGCCACCACCACAGCGACAGGCTCACCAACGTAACGCACCTTGCCGCAGGCGATCACCGGCTGCAGATAGGGCGCGAATGCCGGCAGCAGTTCCTGCCGCATGGCGATGAGCGGCACGTTGACGATGTCGGCGGCGGTGATCGACGCCACAACGCCCGCCCGCGCGCGCGCAGCACGGACGTCAACGGCACGAATACGGCCGTGCGCGACCGGACTGCGCAAGATCGCGGCATGAAGAACGTCAGCGGCTGCGACATCGTCGACGAACAGTCCGCGACCGCGCAGGAAACGCAAATCCTCCAGTCGCTCGACCGGACTGCCAACAAAGGTGTTGATCGTGCGCTGGCGATCCATGCGACCTGCTCAACGCCGGACCCAGATCGGCATGCGCCGCGCGCTCATATGACGATGGTCGCGTTTTCGTTGAGCAGCGCGCGCGCCACGCTCATGGCGGCAAGGGCCGAAGTCTTGGGATTCGAGCGCGACGGCTTGCCCTGCAACTGAATTGCAAACCGTCCGGCGGCGCCTTCGGCTTCGATCTCATGGACATTGCCGGGCGCTTCGGGGTCGGCGACCAGTTCGACTTCGGTGGCATCGAAGCCGAGACCGGCGAGCGCGAGCGCGGCCGCGACGTTGGCATTCTGCGGGAAGCGGAGCGCCGCCTCGCCGGCCGTGCCGCGGTAGAGCACGGTGCGCTCCGTGAGGCTGCCGAGGTCCACAACCTGCTCGGCGGGCGAACCGCGCCAGGCGGCCGGCGGCTTGCGCGAGCGATAGCGCACCGAGTTCAGGCCCGCGACCCGCATGGCGGCCACTGCATCGATCCCGCCGATCGCACCGGCCGGGAGGAGGATGCGGCTCCCGCCCGCTTCCGCCGCGGCCTTCAACTGCACCAGCAGCGCCGGATCGGCCAACGCGCCGACCGAAATAATCAAGAAGTCGATGCCCTGGCGCAGCACCGCTTCGCCGTACTCGGCGACCGCAGACTGGCCCGCCAGTTCCGCAACTAGCTTGGGACGCTGTGTGAGCAGCGCGTCGAGCGTCTCGACGATCTCGACGCCCGCGAGGACCCTCCGCGCCGCGGCGGCCCGGCCGGGACGCACCAGGGCGCCGACAATCCGAACGTTCGCGCCATCGTCATGCTCGTGGATCGCGGCGACCACATCCTGGGTAATGCCGCCGGCGCCGATCAGACCGACAGAGATTGGCTCCCGCATGTCACTGTCGCCCGTGCAATTGCCAACACAGCGCCACTACACACGCTGCCCTTCGCTGAGCGGAATGTCGCGCATCGTGCTGGGCGCGAACAGCTCCTCGATCCTTGAGGCGGCGGTCGCTCAGCCCATGCTCGTGGGTGTATTGCAGCAGCGCCTCGATGGTCGGCCGGTTCTGCTCGATGCCGTAGGGAAACCAGTCCGGTCCGATGATGGACTGCTCCTCCTCGAGCAGCGGCTGCAGCCAGGCAAACGACGCCTTCGGCGAGCCGAGGTCGGCGAGCTGATCGTAGGCGTACTGCTTGGCCTGGCAGAGCGCCTTGTAGAGCGAGAGCGCGACCCAGGGATCGCGGTCGTAGATGTCGCGGCGGATCACCACCGTGTGCATGATCGGATAGATTTTGGTGCGCCGGTAATAGTCCTTCTCTTCCTCGGCGTAGTTCGGAAACAGCCGCCGCACCGTCGGCGCGCCGCGCCGGAACGCGAGCGGATTGTTGGCGGTCATCATAAAGTCGATCTCGCCGCGCTCGAGCAGGTCGCCGAGCTCGGTGCCGGCCGGCGCCGGGCGTGAGGCGGATGTCGGCCGGCAGCTTGCGGCCGAGCCGGTCGGTGCGGCCCTGCACCCATTCGACATCGCTCGGCTTGACGCCGTATTCGTGCTGCAGCAGCCCGCGCATGTAGACGGCGGCGGTCATGCTGTATTCGGGCACGCCGCCGCGCTTGCCCTTGAGGTCGGCCGGAGACTGGATGCCCTTGGTGGTGTTGATGAAGAAGTAGCCGTGGCGGAACACGCGCGACGGAAACACCGGAATGGCGATGAACGGCGAGTTGCCCTCGCTGACCAGCGTCGTGTAGTTCGACAGCGACATCTCGGAGACATCGAACTCCTTGAACTGCAGCATCCGCCAGAAGATTTCGGCCGGCTGCATGCGTCAGGTAGTTGAGCTCGATGCCCTCGGGCCGGATCAATCCCTCGCGCAGCGCGGCGGTGCGGTCATAGGGCCCGCAGGCAAACGTCAGACGCATATGTCGTGTTTCTTCCTCGGTGCGCGCAGCTGTCGCGATGCGTTCCGCGGCTCAGTGGTCGCCCGGCTGCGTACGGCACCTGGGCACGCTGTACCAGTCGTAGATCTGCTGGCCGGTCCAGTGCACCACGCCGTCGTGCTTGTTGATGTAGTCGTACAGCTGCTCGAAATACTTGATGCGGTGCGCGGCGCCGGTCACGTACGGATGAACGCCGATCGCCAGGATGCGGGTCGACTCCGCCGACTCCTCGTACAGCCGGTCGAACGCGTCGATCGGTCCGCTCGCAGCAGCACGTCGGACTCGTGGTGGTGCGAGACCATCAGCGTGATGTCGTTGATCTCGGCGCTGTAGGGCATCGACGAGGATCGGGCCGTTGCGCGGTCTTGACCCAGAACGGCTGGTCGTCGAGCACCCAGTCGCCGAACCAGGAGAACCCGCATTCGGTGGCGTAATCGAGCGTCTCGAAGGTCTGACCGCGGCCCGGGCCGAGCCAGCCGGTCGGCTTGATGCCGGTGAACGCCGTGATGATGTCGATCGACTGTCGCATCACGGCGCGCTGGTCCTCGATCTGCTGGATCGGCATCTGCACGTAGGAGTGCGCCATGAATTCCCAGCCGGCGTCGTGCGCGGCGGTGGCGACCTCCTGGTAGGTCTCGCAGATCTTGGCGTTGAGCGACATGGTCGGCGTGACCCGCGCTTTTTCCAGCGCCCGCATCAGCCGCCAGAACCCGACGCGCATGCCGTATTCGTACCAGGTCCAGTTCGGCATGTCCGGGATGGCGCTCTGGCCCTGCGGCGCCAGCGACAGCTGCCGCGCCATCGGCCGCGTGATCTCCCATTCCTCGACGTTGACGACCGTCCAGACGATCATGCGGCCCTTGCCGGGCAGCCGCAGCGGCGGGCGCGTGAAGGGCGACGAATAGTCGAACCGTTCGCGGGGTAAGGTCATGTCGTCCCCTGATTTGGTCGGCTGCGTCACCATGCGCCGCCTCGTGCGCTGGCGGAGATCAGCGAGTTGACATAACTTCGAGCGCCCGCACAAGCCGAGCCTGGAGCCAAGCGCATGTCAGCCGCCCGCCGTCGATTTTCGATCGTTGCCTTCGCGATCCTGGCGCTTTGCGCTCCCGCTCCCGCGACCGCGCAGAACTATCCCGATCGCGTGGTGCGCATCGTCAATCCGTTCCCGCCCGGCGGCTCGGTCGACATCACCGCGCGCATCCTGGCGCAGAAGCTCAGCGAGAATACCGGCCAGCAGTTCATCGTCGAGAACCGCACCGGCGCCGGCGGCAATACCGGCGCCGAGTGCGTCGCCAAGTCGGAGCCCGACGGCTACACGCTGCTGTTCACCGCGCCCGGCCCGCTCGTCGTCAATCAGACGCTCTACACCAAGGGCCTGCCGTTCGACCCGACCAAGGACTTCGCGCCGATCGCGATCTTCGCGTATCACGCCGATCGTGCTGATGGTGAATCCCGGCGTCCCGGCGAAGAACGTGCAGGAGCTGATCGCCTACGCCAAGAAGCAATCCCGGCAAGGTCAATTTCGGCTCCGCCGGCATGGGCTCGACCCCGCACCTGTCGGGCGAGCTGTTCAAGACCATGACCAAGACCGAGATCACCCACGTGCCCTATCGCGGCACCGGACCGGCGATGAACGATCTCGATCGGCGGCCACATCCAGATGTTCTTCGACCTGCTGCCGGGCAGCCTGCCGCAGATCAGCACCGGCAAGGTGCGCGCGCATCGCCAACGCCGGAGCGAAGCGTCCGGCCGCGCTGCCCGACCTGCCGACGGTCGCCGAGCAGGGCCTGCCGGGCTTCGACGCGTCGTCCTGGGTCGCGCTGGTCGCGCCGGCGAAGACCCCGGCGCCGGTGCTCGCCAAGCTGCGCGCCGAGGTCGCCAAGGCGATCGCGGCGCCAGACGTCGGCTCGGGCAGGCCTGTATTCGGCGAACTCGGGCTCGGCGGGAGCCGAAATGGGCCGACGCATCCGCACGTCAGGCGCCAAGGCGGATAGCGCGTGCGAGCTTGCCGCTCGGACGCGCGAGATCCATAGAAGTGGGTGCCGGAGCTCGTGATCCGCGTCTCGGGTGCGCCAAGGGCGGCGATTGAGCAGGCTGCGGCCCTGCGGCTGACCCCGTTCCGACGCGTGATCTCGACTGCGCACTTCGGATGCCGGCGCCGGTCACGACGTCGCGCCACTTCTTCACGTCGTCGCGGATGCGGGCGCCGAGCGCTTCCGGCGAGCCGGGCTCGGGCTCGACGCCGTGCTTGGCAAAGCGCGGCGCGCACGTCCGGATCGTTGAGCACGGCGACGGTCTCGCGGTTGAGCCGCGCGACGATGGCGGGCGGCGTCGCGGCCGGCGCGACGATCGCCTGCCAGAGCGAAGCATTCGTAGCCGGGCAGGCCCGGACTCGGCGATCGTCGGCACGTCCGGCAGCGTCGGGTTGCGCACCGCGCCGGTCACGGCGAGCGCGCGCAGCTTGCCGGCGCGGACATGCGCCAGCGTCGGCGGAATGGTGCCGAACTGCATCTCGACGCGGCCTTCCAGCAGGTCGACGGTCGATTGCGCGGTGCCGCGATAGGGCACGTGGGTGAGCTCGATCTTCGCCATCTTCTCGAACAGCGCGCCCGACAGGTGCGCCAGCGTCGCCGGCCCGGCGGAGGCGTAGTTCAGCGCGCGCGGCTTGGCTTTGGCGAGCGCGATCAGCTCCGGCACGGTCTTGGCCGGCACGCCCGGATAGAGCGCGAGCAGGAACGGCGAGCTGCCGAGCATCGCGACCGGCGCGAAGTCCTTGACCGGATCGTACGGAGATCGGTGGCGGCGCTCGCCGCCACCGCGTGCGTGCTGGTGTTGGCGAGGCCCGAGCGTATAGCCGTCCGGCTCGGCGCGCGCGACCTGCTCGGTGCCGATCATGCCGCCGCCGCCGACCCGGTTCTCGACCACCAACTGCTGGCCGAGCCGCTCGCCGAGCTTCTGCCCGACCAGGCGGGCGACGGTGTCGGAGCTGCTGCCCGCGCGTGAACGGCACGATGAAGCGGATCGGCCGCTCCGGCCAGCGCGCTCGGCCGGCTGAGCGATGCGCCGGCGCGCAACGCATCGCCGCGAGCGCATCGAGGCAGCAGGCGACTCATGAGGTCGGTCATCCCGATGCCGATTTGTCGGCGAAATCGTAGCAACCTCGATGCTCACGTCCGTTCATCGCGATCTGCTCGGCTTCGCGCAGGCTTTCGATCAGCGAGACTGCGCAGCAGGAAGGCGCGCGCCAGCTTCGGGTCTTCGGCGGTGCGGCGCAACTCGTCGTGGTTCTTCCGGCGCACCGCCGGGTCCTTCTCGGCCAGCAGGCGCTTGTTGCGCATGGTCTGCGCCTGCGTGTGCTGCACGGCGACGTGGCGGCGCTGGCGCTCGTAGCGGTCGAGCACGTCGTCGTCGGCCTCGCCGCGCAGGATCGCGACGAGCTTGTCGGCGAGATTGAACGCGTCGTGAATGCCGCTGTTCATCCCCATGGCGCCGATCGGGCTGTTCACGTGCGCGGAGTCGCCGGCGAGGATGGCGCGGCCGGCGCGGAACTTCTTCGCCACCCGCTGGTGCACGGTGTAGAGGTTGCTGCCGACGATCTCGAACTCGCTTGCCGGTCGGCAGGAAGCGCTGCAGCCGCGCCTGCAGCGCCTCCGGCCGCGTCAGCGCGGCCTCATCGTCTTCGGGCGCGGTCGGGAAATGCACGCGCCAGCGGTCGGGCGGCCCCTTCCAGTGGAACAGGTTCGACCATTCGTCGGGATCGGAGATGTAGTTGCGCTCGGTATAGCCGTGCTGGCGGAAATCGTACGCCACCTCGATGTTGAGCGTGCGGTCGGAATAGGTGAAGCCCTCGAACTCGATGTCGAGGTCCTTGCGCACGATGCTGCGCGCGCCTTCGCCGCTGACCAGGTAGGCGCCGCGGATCGGCTCCGGCTCGCCCGCCGGATTGGTCACCTGCGCGGTCACGCCGTCGGCATCCTGCGCGAACGACGTGAAGGTCGTCGACAGCCGCAGCTCGATATCGGGATGCGCCTTCGCGAGCCTGAGCGCTTCCTCGACGATCTTGATGCGCTCGCATTGCAGCACGTACGGGAAAGCGCGTGTCGTCCTTGAGATGGGCGTGGTCGAACTCGGCGATCAGCTTGCTCTCGTGGCGGTCCCAGTAGTGGAACAGCGGCGCGATGATGCCGCGCGGCTCGAGCTTGTCGTAGAGCCCGATGCGGTCGAGCAGCTCGAGCGTCGCCGGATGGTTGGTGCCGGCGCGCGGCACCTGCTCGAGGAAATTGTCGTCGCCGAGCGCCTCGATCAGGCAGACCCGCACGCCCTGCTGCGCCAGCGCCAGCGACAGGCAGAGCCCGACCGGCCCGGCGCCGATGACGATCACGCGGTTGGATGTTCTCATGTCGATGCTGAACGTGCCGCGAACGGTCGCTCCGTCCCCCGCGGGCGTTGACGCCGCGGGTCGAGCGGCTTCGCAGAAGGACCGAAGTGCTCCTCACCCTCGCCTAGGGGATGGAGCTGCCGGGTCGAGCCCGGCGAACGACGGCTTGAGCCGGGCGACGCGCTCTGTCAATTCTTCGCCACCACGTCCTTCACGGCGCCGATCCAGCCGGTGTGGGTGAGATCGAACACGATGCCGAGCGGGTCCTTGTACTTGGCCTCGTAGTACGAGTGCGCGTTGGCGGCTGGCCGGGGCCTGGCGGGCGCCGGACGGCCGTCGAGATAGGTGCCGCCGGCGTCCACCACCTTCTTCTCGGCTTCGTCGAGATCGTCCACCCACATGCCGAAGTGGTAGATGCCGACCTTCTCGTTGCCCTCCTGCTTGAGCAGCGCGACGTTGATGGTGCCGTCGGAGACGTAGAGCCCGCGCCGGGCACGGCCCGCGATCTTCATGTCGAAGGCCTCCTCGAAAAATTTGGCGGCCTTCTCCGGATCGGGAACGATGAGCGCGATGTGGCGAAGCTTGGCCATGGCGTCTTCCTTCTTGTTGCGAAACGGGGTGGCGAAGCAATAGCGAGGATCCGCGATGTCACCACAAGCTCGCGCCGCCTGAATCTGCGTGGCGATCCACGTTCGCGGATGCTTGCGAAACGGTGCGCTTGCAAGGACCGGTGCCGGCGCTAGCGAGAATGGCTGATGGCCGAGCGCTCGGACTGAAGGCGGATGTACAAGGACTTGCGCGAATTCATCGGCTTGTCGACAAGCTCGGCGCGTTGCGGCGCATCGACGGGCGCCGACCCTCGGTTCGAGATCGGCGGGATCACCGAGGTCGCGGCCGGGCATGCCGGACGGCCCGGCGCTGCTGTTCGACGACATCAAGGGCTTCCCGCGCGGCTTCCGCGTCTTCACCAACGCGGTCACCAACCCGCAGCGGGCCGCGCTCGCGCTCGGCCTCGATCCGACGCTGCGGCCGCTCGACGCGCTCAAGGCCTGGATGGAGAAGCGCAAGACGCTCGCAGCCGCGTCAGCCCGTGACCGTCACGGGACGCGCCGTTCCTGGCAGAATGCCACGACGGGCGCCGACGTCGACCTCGCCGCTTCCCGGCGCCGATCTGGCACCGCCACGACGGCGGTCCCTACATCGGCTCGGGCTCGATCGTCATCATGCGCGATCCGGACGACGGCTGGATCAACGCCTCGATCTACCGCGTCCAGGTGCACGGCCGGAACAAGGTCACGGTCCAGTTCGATCATGGCGGCCGGCATGGCGCCATCATCGCGCAAGAAGTACTGGGACCAGGGCAAGACCTGCCCGGTCGCGGTGGTCAACGGCGAGGATCCGGCGCTGTTCATCGCCGGCTTCGAATACCTGCCGGCCGGACAATCGGAATACGAGTTCGCCGGCGCCATCAAGGGCGCGCCGATCGAGATCGTTGCCGGACCGCAGACCGGCCTGCCGATCCCGGCGCATGCCGAGATCGTGCTTCGAGGGCCAGCTGCTGCCGATGAGCGAGACCACGCTGCCGGAAGGACCGTTCGGCGAGTTCACCGGCTATTACGCGGCCGAGGCCCGGCCGGCGCCGGTCATGGAGGTGACGGCATCTATCATCGCGACGATCCGATCCTGCTCGGCTCGCCGCCGATGAAGCCGCCGCGGTTTCATTTCGGCCTGCCGTTCCGCGCCGCCACCATCTGGCAGAACCTCGACGCCGCCGGCGTCACCGACGTGGTCGGCGCCTGGCAGCACGTCTCGCAGCTCATGACCGTGGTGGCGCTCAAGCAGCGCTACGACGGCCATGCCAAGCGCGCCGCGCTGGTCGCGGCGGCGCACAGCTACATGGCGCGGGTGGTCGTGGTGGTCGACGAGGACGTCGATCCGTCCAACCTGCACGACGTCATGTGGGCGGTGGCGACCCGCTGCGAGCCGTCGGAGCAGATCGACATCGTCCGCAACGCCTGGAGCTCGGCGCTCGATCCGCGCATTCCCGCCGCCGACAAGGCGCGCGGCATCACCTCGCACTCCAAGGTGATCATCGAGGCCTGCCGGCCGTTCCCCTGGATCGACAAGTTCCCGCCGACCTCGGCGCTGACGCTCGCCGAGGCGCGCGCGATCGAGGACAAATGGGGGAGGGTGTTGCGGGGAACGGCACCGTAGCACCGTCTCGCGCGTGTCCCGGACGCAGCGCAGAGCGGTGCGCTGCTGATCCGGGACCCGGTTGCTGTGAATTGAAAGGAGTAATCGGGTCCCGGGTCTGTCGGCCCAGCACTACGTGCTGCACCGCGCCCGGGACACAGAGCTACTCCACCGCGTTGGCCGAGTTCAGGCTGTCGAACAGCGAGGAGCGGTAGAGGAACTGCTTGTGCAGCTTCACGTCCTCGGAGATGCGCCGCAGCTCGTCGAGATGCTGGCGGCGGATCACCGGGTCCTTCTCCTCCAGCGCCTTCTTGTTCTGGATGGTCTGCGCCTGGACGAAGTCGGTCTGCGCGTTGCGCCGCTGGCGGGTGTAGCGGTCGAGCACGCCGGGCTCGGCGCGCCCGAACCAGACATCGGCGAGCTTCTCGGCGAGATTGACCGCGTCATGGATGCCGCCGTTCATGCCCATGCCGCCGATCGGATTGTTGACATGGGCGCTGTCGCCGGCGAGCAGCACGCGGCCGTTGTTGAAGGTCTTGGCGACGCGCTGATGCACCGCATAGAGCGCGTGATACGGAATGTCGTAGTCGCCGCTCTTGCGGATGGATGCCCTGCAGGCGGCGCTGCACGCCCTCCGGGCTCATCGCCGGCTCGTCGGTTTCGTCCGGCCGGCACCGGCAAGACGCCGCGCCAGATGCCGGGCGGGCCGTAGCCCTTGACCTTGAACAGGTTGAGCCACTCGTCGGGATCGGAGAAATAGTTGCGGGTGCAGAAACTCGGTTGGCCGCCAGAAGATCGAAGGTGGTGCCGATCTTGATGAAACGCTCCGGCCAGGTGAAGCCCTCGAACTCGATCTCGGCCAGCCGCCGCACCGTGCTGCTCGCGCCGTCGGTGCCGATGACGTAGCGCGCCGCGCAGCGTCTCGGTTTCGCCGCCTCGTTGGTGACGGTCACGTCGACGTGGTCGGCATGCTGCTCGAGCCCGGTCAGCTTGGTGGAGAAGCGCACCTCGCCGATCCCGCTCGCCTCGATGCGCGGCAGCGCCGCGTGCACCAGCTTGTACTGCTCCCATTGCACCACGAACGGGTATGGCACCTCGCCCTTGAGCAGGTTGATGTCGAACACGGCGAACAGCTCGCCGCTCGCGCGGTCGCGGAAATGGAACAGCGGCGCCGACATGCCGCCGACTGGCGTCGTCGGAAAAGGCTTCCTTCTCGAGCCCGAGTTCGACCAGCATTTCGACGGTCGGCGGATGCACGGTGGCGGCGCGCTGATCCTCGGCGGCGTCGGGCAGCTGCTCCAGCAGCGTGACCGGAATGCCCTTCTTGACGAGCGCAAGCGTCATCACCGCGCCGACCGGCCCGGCCCCGACCACGATCACCCGATTGTCGTTCTGCATGACTCACTCCAAACCGCCGCACCATACACCGCCGCGTGCGTAACAATCGCCGCTCGCTGATCACACCTTGGAAATCTCGAACATCGACGGGTGGAACAGCTCCTCGACCGCGACCTTGCGGTCGACCAGGCCCTGCTCGTGGACGTACTGCGTGAGCGCCGTCGATCTCGCGCATGTTCTCGTGGATGCCGTAGGCCCAGAAGTCCTTGCCCATCAGCGCCATGGTCTCCTGCGGTCTCCGGGATGAGCCAGGGCAGCGTCACCATCAGGGCGTTGACGTCGAGCAGGTCGACCATGGCGAGCGCCTTGGCCTCGCAGAACGCCTTGTAGACGCTGGTCGGCAGCCACGGATATTTCGCCACCAGCTCCTTGCGGATGCCGACGAGGTGCATGAGCGGGAACATGCGTGGTCTTCTTGTAGTAGGCCTGCTCGGCCGCGCGCGTGTTCGGAAACAGCCGCTGGATGTGCGGCTCGCCGCGCAGGAACGACGACGGCCCGCGCGCCGTGAACAGCGCGTCGAGCTCGCCGTCGCGCAGCATTCCGACCAGGGTCTGATCCTTGCCGATCGGCTGGAGATCGAGGCCCGCGATCGGCTTCAGCGGGGTGCGCTCGTCGCGGCCCGGCCTCCTCCTGGCCGCCGCTGCGCCAGTGGATGTCGGTCGGCTAGCACGCCGTATTCGTGCTGCATCATGCCGCGCATCCAGACCACCGCGGTGATCTGGTACTCCGGCAGCGCCGACGCGCTTGCCGCGAAGGTCGTCGGGCGCGCGCGATGCCGGCATCGGCGCGCACGTAGATGCCGGAATGCCGGAACAGCCGCGATACGAACGCCGGGATGCCGACATAGGCCGAGGTGCCGGCCGCCACGGTGCGGATGTAGCTCGAGAACGACAGCTCGCGAGACGTCGAATTCCTGATAGCGGAAGGCGCGGAAGAAGATCTCCTCCGGATAGAGCGGCAGATAGGTGGTCGTCGCAGCCCTCGACCTTGACGCGGCCGTCCCGGATCGGCGCGGCAGCGATCGTAATTGCCGCACGCGATCGTTATCGGCACCTCGACCATGGGGTCTCCTCTTTCCGCCGTCACCTGCGCGCACGCCGAACCTGCGCACCAGCCGCCAGAGACTGAATGGCCGGGACATCGGCGGAGCGAGGCAACGCCGTCCTTTGGACGGCTACGCCCGGCCATGACGATGTGGATCGTACTGGCATCGATTCGGGCTGGGAAGCCGATCGCGGCTTGGCTGCGATGACCGCCGCGCGCTTGTTGTCGCGTGGCTTTGCGCGATAGTTTTGCGCGCGCGGCGCGACGCACTGCGAAGCCGGCAAGGAGAGCGACCATGATGTCGACGGTGATCGGCGGCGCGATGCTGCCCCATGCGCCGCAGTTCTTCACCATGCCGGACACCGAGGACAAGAACGTGGTCGCGCACGTGCGGGAGGTCGCGGCCGAGATCGGCGAGCAGGCTGCGGGCGCTAAAGCCCGACCTCTGGATCATCTTCTCCAACGACCACGCCGAGCAGTTCTTCCACAACGCCGCGCCGCCGTTCACCGTCCATGTCGGCGGCGAGGCCACCGGCGAGTTCGCCGGCCGCAAGTTCCACTGGAAGATTCCGAGCGAGATCGGCTTCGAGATCGTCCGCCAGCTCTATCGGCAGAATTTCGATCCGGCCTTCACCAGCACCGCCAAGATCGACTACGCGATCGGCATTCCGCTGACGCATCTCGGCCACACCGAGCCGGTGCTGCCGATCTACGTCAACGCCTATCTGCCGCCGCAGCCGACCATGGAGCGCTGCTATCAGTTCGGCCAGGCGGTGGCGCGCACCGTGACCGCGCTCGGGCTGAAGACCGTGATCCTGTCGAGCGGCGGCATGTCGCATTTCCCGGGCACCGACCGCTATTCCAATCCCGGAGCTGGCCTGGGACAACAGCGTGCTCGAGAAGCTCCAGGCCGGCAATCTGAAATCGCTGATCGGCTACGACGAGACCGAGCTCGACGACACCGGCAATATCGAGCTGCGCTGCTGGGCCTGCGCGGCCGGCGCGCTGGGCGAGCGCAAGCCCGACATCGTCTCGATGGATCCGAGCTGGCATCACAACTACGCCTCGCTCGCCTGGACCGGCGGCCAGCGCGAGCGAACACGCCGCGCATTATCCGTCGATCAAGCCCGAGCTGGTCGAGCTGACCTCGGCGCTGCACGAGCTTGCGCACGACGCCGACAAGCGCGACGCAATACATGGCCGACGCCGGCGCCTACGCGGACCAGTTCGAGCTGCCGCCCGATCAGCGCGAGGCGCTGATCAAGCTCGACATGCCGGCGATCGTGAAGATGGGCGCGCACCCGCTGGTGCCGTTCCTGGCGCAGATGCAGATCCAGCGGCTGCGTCCGCGGCAGTAACGGCGCCGGCGCCCGGCTGCATTGCGGTGTCTCACAAGCCAATCTAACGCATTTTATCGTTTGGTAAATTTTCTCTTACCGTGCACCGGACGCCGGCCGCGCGGCACCCTACTTCGGCCTCAAAGTTTTGATTGAAATCCTAGAGCGTGTCGCAGACTGCGACGGTTTCCTGCATCTGGCACCGCCGGGTCACGAGGGGCCGCTGGAGTATCTGTTGAGTCGTCACTTGGTACGTCGCCGCAGCAGGGGCGCGACGCAGGGGACTTCGGTCGCCCTGTTCGATCAGCCCCTGTGTCGGCGCTTCGTTTGAAGCGGTGACCGAAGTGAACACGTCGTCGGTTGTTCGAGTTATTGCGGCCATTTGCATTCCGCTGCTGGTGGAAGCTTGCGCGTCGAAATTCCGCGGGTGCCGCTCGCCTCGCTCGAGCGCGCGCAGGTGGCCGGCATTCCCAATGCGCGGTTCTGGGGCGACGAGGCGACGCGTGCACCGGCCTCGCGCGCCGCGTCACACGCGCTTACCATCCTGGCGCTCTCGGGCGGCGGCGCCGAGGGAGCCTACGGCGCCGGCTTCCTCAAGGGCTGGTCTGCGACCGGAAGCCGGCCTCGCTTCGACATCGTCACCGGCACCAGCGTCGGCTCGTTGATGGCGCCGTTCGCGTTTCTGGGGCCGGACTACGACGACGTCCTGGAATCCTTCTTTATCAGCGGCCTCGCCGAGGACTTGCTAAGGCTCGACGGCGTGAACGTGATCTTCGGCTCGGGCGCCTTCAAGTCGGAACCGCTGAAGAACCTGATCGCGCGGTACGCCACAACCGAACTGCTCGATGCGATCGCCATCGAGCATCGCAAGGGGCGCATGCTGCTGATCGGCACCACCAACCTGGATGCCCAGCGCACCACGATCTGGAACATGGGCGCGATCGCAGCCAGCAACAGTCCCGAACGACTGTCGCTGTTCCGGACCGTACTTGCCGCGTCGGCATCGATCCCCGGCGTGTTCGCTCCGACGTTCATCGACGTGGAAGCGGACGGCGAGCGATATTCTGAGATGCACGTCGACGGCGGCGTCACCTCGAATGTGCTCGCCGTGCCGGAGGGCATTCTGGCTGCCAGAGGCTTGCGAGCACCGTCGGGCTCGCGGGTATACATCGTGGTGAATGGCAAGCTCGCGCCCGACGCGGCGCTGACGAGCAATTCGACCATCCCGATCGTCGCCCGCTCGTTCTGGACAACCGTCAAGGCCAACACCCGCAACACGTTGATTGCGACCTACGAGTTCTGCCGCCGCAACGGCTGGGGCTTCTTCGTCACGGCGATCGATGCCGGACGCGCCATCGAGACACAATCGATCAACTTCGATACCGCTTACATGCGGGACCTGTTCGCCTATGGCATGGCGAAAGGACGTTCCGGACACGGTTTCCAGACCTACGCTCGATGGCATGCGCGTGCGAACCGCGCAGTAGGACACGAGTTCCCGGCGCGTTGATTTGCCGAGCGGCTCCGTTATGCTTCGAGCGCACTGCCTGCATTGCGGAGCAACAAACATGAAAACGCTGGTGCTGGAAACGACGGCCCCGTTTCAGGGGCTGCCCGAGTTGGTCGCCTACGACGAAGGATTGTTCGCCCGGGAAGGTCTGGAAATCGAATGGGTCGACCGTGAGCAGGGCGTCGAGAAGAAACTCCGCACCGACATCACCGACCCGCGCAGCGTCGATCCATTCGCCAGCCACGGCAGGATGCTCGAGCAGGGCAAAGCCGACATGTACAATGCCTGCGAGTGGGGCAACTACTGCCGCGTGCAGGATACCAGCAAGGGCAGCCGGCAGCTCGGCCGCCGTGCGATCGTCGCCTATTCGGCGCTGGTCGTGGCCCCCGATTCGCCGGTCTATACCCCGCAGCAACTCGCCAATCGTACGATCGGGGTGCCGTTCTACTTCGGTACCCACTACATCGCACTGCACATGCTGGAAGGCTTTCTACCCCGCGATATGATTAGGTTGTGCAGCGCGCCGAACGGCTCGCGCTACCGGCTCGATGCGCTGCTTCGGGGCGAGGTTGACGCCACCACGCTCACCGAACCCCATGTCACTCTTGCCGAGAAGAAAGGTTGCCGCATCGTCTGCTCGGCGTTCTTCCATGGCACCGAGGTCGCCTCCGACCGGCTCGACGCCGACATCTACGCGGCGTTCAACCGCGCGGTGCGTGAGGCGGTCAAGCGCATCAACGCCAACAAGAAAGCCTACCTGCACTATTTCATCGACTATTACGCCAAGAAGGACCCTGAGATCGCTGCGCTCAAGGTCGAGGACCTGCGGGAGAGCCGTCTGGTCGTGTGCGACCCAGCACCGATCCCACTGGACGAGATGCAGCGTACTTACGACTGGCTCAAGAGCTGGGGCATGTTGGAGGAAGCCGCCTCCCCGCTCCAGCTCGTCAACATCGACGTACAGCGCCACGCGCATCAAGCGGCGGAATAGCCGCTCCCGTTGCACTCGTCGGGCCGCCGGACAGACGACTTATTGCCGCTCGTGCGAGAGCCGGGACGCCTCGCCGGTCATTTCTTTTGCGTGGCGGCGATTTCCCTGGCGAGCGGCGCCCAGAGCGCGGTCTCGGCTTCGATGAACTTGGTGAACTGCTCCGGCGAGAACGGCCGCGTTTCGATCGCATCCATTTCGAGACGCTTCTGAACGTCCGGCAACTGCATCGCTTTCAGGGTCTCGCGGCTGATCTGCTGGACGATATCATTCGGCAGCTTCGCCGGTCCGGACAGCGCGAACCAGGTCGCCGCCACGAGATCCTGACCGACTTCGCGGAAAGTAGGAACGTCCGGCAGGCTTGGAACGCGCTTTTCGGATGTAATCGCGAGCGCCTGCACCTTGCCGGCGCGCACCTGCTCCGCCGCCGAGGAGAACGTCATGATGCCGAGCTTGACGTGGCCGGCCACCAGGTCCGTGAGTGCGGGGCTCGCCCCCTTGTAGGGGATATGGTTGACCTTGAACTTCTCCTGCCGGGCGAGGTACTCGCCCATCAGGTAGGCGTGCGAACCGGCGCCAGGCGAAATGTAGCTGATCGGTTCCTTGCTCGCCCGCGCCAGCGCAACGAATTCCTTGTACGTCTTCACCCCCATCGACGGGTGGACGATCAGCACAACCGGCGGGCCACCCAGATATGCGATGTGGGTGAAATCGCGCAGGCCATCGTAGCCCGCGTTGCCGTGAAACGCCGGCGAGATCACATTCGATGCGATGCTGGAGATGACGAGCGTGTAACCATCGGGCTCGGCCGCCGCTCCGGCCTGCGCGCCAACGAACCCTCCCGCGCCGCCGCGGTTCTCGACAAAGAATTGCTGCTTGAAGGTGGTCGAAAGCTGGTCGGCAATGATCCGGCCGAGCGTATCGGCCGTGCCGCCGGGCGCGAACGGCGCGATGATCTTGACCGGCTTGGTCGGCCAACTCTGCGCCCGAACATCGCCAGCGTGAAGGCAGAAAACCGCGGCAACAACGGCGGCGACGACAATACGGGTTCTCTTCATGGCGTTTCCCATTGGCATTTTCATTGGACGGTAGTTTCGGGCTGACCGTACTGCAAGTCAGTACCCGCCGTCATCGCGTCCGGACGGGTCGCGACGATCTGCCGTGCCTCTGCTCCCGCGCACCGCAACGGTATCCCGGGTCTTACGATTGGTGCACGGCGGCCACAGTCACGCGTTAATTCCAGCTAAACCAGACTGCGCCAGCCCAAGCGCGCCCCTGGAAAGCGTTCGTTAACCATCCGCGGCCGATGCTTCCCCAGCGATTCGCTTTGGGGGGCCAGCATGCGAGACGCGAAGACAAGTTTCCGGGACGCGGCCGCGCGTCTCGACGCATTTCTCAAGCAAGCGGCATCGGACTTCGGCAGCAACGAGACCGATCTCGCAGCGACCGAGCGGCGGGTGGACGAGTGGCTGCGGCGCAAGCGTCAGCAGGACGCTCTGAAGTCGGCCGCGTAATCTGCATCGACGACGAGCCGCGCGCTACTGCGCAGCGTCCTTGGCGGACTCGCCGTTGCCGTTTTGCGCCTCGTCGCCGTTCTTGAGCGATGAGGGATGCGGCATCGCTATGATGTTGTAGCCGGAATCCACGAAGTGGATGTCGCCGGTAACGCCGGTCGAAAGGTCGGACAACAGATAGAGCGCCGCGCCGCCGATCTCGTCGAGCGTCACGCCGCGCCTGAGCGGCGCGTGCCGTTGCTGGAACGCGAACATCTGCCGCGCCTCCGCGATCCCGGCGCCCGCCAGGGTGCGGATCGGTCCGGCCGAGATCGCATTGACCCGAATAGCCGAACTGCCGAAATCGACCGCAAGATAGCGCACCGAAGCCTCGAGCGCGGCCTTCGCGACGCCCATGACGTTGTAGTTCGGCATCGCACGAGCGCCGCCGTTATAGGTGAGCGTGATCATCGCACCGCCCGCCGGCATCAATGCCGCCGCCCGCTTGGCCACCTCTGTGAACGAAAAGCAGGAGATCAGCATGGTGCGTACGAAATTCTCGCGCGTGGTGTCGGCGTAACGCCCTTTCAGCTCGTTCTTGTCCGAGAACGCGATGGCGTGAACCAGAAAATCGAGCGAGCCCCACTGTTCGGCGATCGCGGCGAAGGCCGTGTCAACCGATGCTATGTCCTCGACATCGCAAGGCAGCACGAGCGACGACCCGATCCCCTGCGCCAGCGGCTTGACGCGGCGTCCGAGCGCCTCGCCCTGATAGGTGAAGGCGAGCGACGCGCCGTTGGCGGCAAGCGTGCGGGCAATGCCCCAGGCGATCGAGTGATCGTTCGCGACCCCCATGATCAGCCCACGTTTGCCTTGCATCAGTTGCGTCATGTCACCCCGAACCTGCCAAATGCCCCGATACGCCCCATACGCGGAGCATCATCCACTCACTTTCAGGCGTCGAGCCGCTTGAACACCAATGACGCATTGGTGCCGCCGAAGCCGAACGAATTCGACAACACGCAGCCGAGCTTCAGGTCGTCGCGCCGCTCGCGCAAGATCGGCATGTCGGCGAATGCCGGATCGAGGTTCTCGATGTTGGCGCTCTCGCAGATGAAGCCATTGTTCATCATCAAGAGCGAGTAGATCGCCTCGTGGACGCCGGTCGCGCCCTGGGAATGACCGGTCAGCGACTTGGTCGCGGAAATCGGCGGACATTTGTCGCCGGCGCCGAACACCTCGCGGATCGCCTCGATCTCCTTGAGGTCGCCGATCGGGGTCGAGGTGGCATGCGGATTGATGTAGTCGACCGGCACCTTCACGTTGCGCAGCGCCATCTGCATGCAGCGCACCGCGCCCTCGCCGCTGGGCGCCACCATGTCGACGCCGTCGGACGATGCGCCGTAACCGACGAGTTCGCCGTAGATGCGCGCGCCGCGCGCCTTGGCGTGCTCCAACTCCTCCAGCACCAGCACGCCCGCGCCGCCGCTGATGACGAAGCCGTCGCGGTCGACGTCGTAGGCGCGCGAGGCCTTGTCGGGCGTCTGGTTGAATTTCGACGACATCGCCCCCATAGCGTCGAACAGCACCGACAGCGTCCAGTCCAGTTCCTCGCAGCCGCCGGCAAAGATCACGTCCTGCTTGCCCCACTGGATCAACTCGTAGGCGTTGCCGATGCAGTGGTTGGAGGTCGCACACGCCGAGGAAATCGAGTAGCTCACGCCCTTGATCTTGAACCAGGTCGCAAGCGTCGCGGCAGGCGACGACGACATGGCTTTCGGCACGGCGAACGGGCCCACCCGTTTGGGGCCCTTGCTGCGCGCGATGTCGGCGGATTCTACGATCGTGCGCGTCGAAGGGCCGCCCGAACCCATGACGATGCCGGTCATCGGGTGGGAGATTTCGCCCTCTTCGAGCCCGCCATCGCGGATCGCCTGCTCCATGGCGGCGTGATTCCAGGCAGCGCCGCCGCCCAAAAAGCGCATCGCCCGCCGATCGACGGCTTCGCTTGGATCGAGTGTCGGCGCGCCGTGTATCTGGCAGCGGAACCCGAGTTCGGCATACTTGTCGGCGCGCGAAATGCCCGATTTCGCTTCGCGCAGGCTCGCCAGAACTTCCTGTGTATTGTTCCCGATGGATGAGACGATCCCCATCCCGGTGACAACCACCCGCCTCATGAGAGCCTCGTGCGCTTCGTGATCCGGGGCAGACTACTGCGGGTGCGCCAGCATCACGCCCCGCCCGGTTGCGCGATGGTCTCCTCGCGGAACAGCCCAACCTTGAGATCGAACGCCCGGTAGATGACCGAACCGTCGGCCGACAGCCAGCCGTCGGCGATGCCGAGAACGAGCTTGGAGCGCATCACCCGCTTGATGTCGATGCCATAGATGATCTGCTTGACGGTCGGGAGCACCTGGCCGGACAGCTTCAGTTCGCCGAGACCGAGCGCCCTGCCCTTGCCGGGCGAGCCGCCCCAGCCGAGATAGAAGCCGAGCAACTGCCACAGCGCGTCGAGGCCGAGGCAGCCCGGCATCACCGGGTCGCCCTTGAAGTGACAGGGGAAAAACCAGAGGTCCGGTTTGAGGTCGAGGACCGCCCGGACCAGACCCTTGCCGTACTCGCCGCCCGCCTCCGCGATCTCGGAGATGCGGTCGAACATCAGCATCGGCGGTAACGGAAGCTGGGCATTGCCGGAGCCGAACAGTTCGCCCCGCCCACACGCCAGAAGGTCCTCGTAACCAAAGCTCGACCGCCGATCCTGCATCCGTCCCTGCCGCCAATTCGCGTTGCCCTTCAAACTAGCACGCTTTTGGGCCATCGTCCGGCCCCTGTCCAGACACCTGGACTTGGGTCAAGACCGAGGCCAAATACAGTTGATCTGCGCTGGCCGGCCCCAGGCGCCGAACCCCTAACACAGGCCGGACATGCGGCAAAGCCAGCACTGGCCGAGGGAATCGGCAAGATTAGAATAGCAACAACCTTATTGCGAGGGAGTTGCATCTGAAAAGCGATATGTTACAAATGAAACGAATTTGCAGTTCAGTAGAAAAAGATGTGCCCATGACCGTGTTGCGCACCGTTGTCACGACCAAGTCCGAGTTGGCCGATGAGCTTGCCGACGCGGTGCATCGCGGCGCGCTGACCGGCTGTCCTTGGCACGACGTGAAGTCGATGCTGCGTGACGTCGGCCTGCGTCCCACCCGTCAACGCATGGCGCTCGGCTGGATCCTGTTCGCCAAGGGCGACCGGCACATTACCGCCGAAATGCTGTACGAGGAGGCCAACAAGGCCAAGGTGCCGGTCTCGCTCGCGACCGTTTACAACACCCTGCACCAGTTCACCGATGTCGGCTTGTTGCGGCAGGTCGCGGTCGACGGATCGAAGACCTACTTCGACACCAACGTCACCGAACACCATCACTTCTTCGTCGAAGGCGAGAACGACCTGCTCGACATTCCGCATACCGACGTCGTGGTCGGCAAGACGCCGTCGCCACCCGAAGGTTATGAGGTCGCGCGGATCGACGTCGTGGTCAGGCTGCGCAAGAAAGGCCGCTGAGAGGCGTTACGTGCCCCTGATTTCGCGGCCCAGGATTTCCATCAGCGCCTGATAGTGCTTGAGCTGCTCCTGGTGGCTGCCCGGCTTCGCCGAGGCATAGGAAATCCAATCCTTCTGAAATCCGGCTCCGGCCCGCTTGTTGACGTGGTCGATGTCGAGACGCAGCCGCGCGGGCTGGCCCGGGGCCGAGAACATCTCAAAATGCGCCTGCTCGAAGCGCTGATACTCGTCCCAGAAATCAGAGCGGAACAGGTAGCGATTGACCTGAATGGCGCGATCGATCGCCCGCTTCCTGCGGATGATTTCCTCCGGATTGAGCTCCGCCCAGTGTCCGACCGCATGGTAGAAGCAATGGATGTCGTTGAGCTTGGGCGCGACCTCCTCGAACAACTGAAGGCGCTTGCGCAGGAGTTCCTGGTGAAGCTGCTTGGTGGTGTCGAGCCTGGTGCCGAGCCGCAGGACAATCAGCCCGATCAGGCCGGTCATGATCGGCGTCAGCGCCGCCACGCCGAGCTTTGCATATTCCAGCCAGTCGCTTTCGGTCGGCATCTCGTCTCCCACGCAGGGGCTTGAGCCACGGCCGCGCACGCGGATCGCACCGCGAGTTGCCCAGCCGCCATGTGGGGCGAAACGGGGCACCCCGAATATGACATTCCATTGAAGATGATGAATTGCCGGGTCAAGCCCGGCGTGACGGGCGGACCGGCCGTTCGACCCGGAGTCAGTCGACCTTCTCGTTGGGGTAGACGCCCCAGAGCTGCTCCTGCACCACCCAGCCGTCGAAGCCGGTTCCGGCAATCCGGCACCAAGAGCCGGTGCAACGCTTGACCGAGGCGAGCACGCCCGCCTGGACGCGGGCAACAACCTCGGCATCGGCGTCGCCTTTGGCGCGTAGCGGCACGAGCTGGTCCTTGTCCTTGGGCGAGACGACGCCGGTGCGACGTCCCGAAAGCATGGAGTGATAGACCCAGCCCTCCGCACCCTCCCAATCGCGGATCCGGCGCCAGTTATCGGATTCGGCGATGATCTCCACCGGCATTCCGGCACGCGTGAAGACGAACGCTACCTCATGGTCGCGGGTCGGGCCGCCACGCACGTTCACCCGATCGGGCTTGAGGCTGACAAAGCGCGGCAGCGGGAGGCCGCTCTTCGGCCCGAGGGCGCCCTCCGCGATCGCGCGACCCGGCGCTGCGAACGTCAGCGCAACCGCAGCCGTCCGCACGACGGCCAGCCATCGCCGAGGCCGCCGCAGGACGCGCATTGTGTTCAAAGGTTCGCGGCTGCAAAGGGTTGCGGCGGCCATACTGATCGACACGAAGAGCAAGATGGGGCTCGGGGCGGGCGCTTGTCTTGCCGCGTCCATCTGTTAGGAAGGAACCCGGCCCGGAAGGACGAGACGGCCCCGTCCGCCTCGACGCCGGCGCCAGTGTCGGGCACGGTGGTTAAGGAGACCTGAACGGAAGCTCCGTGATTCCAAAGAGTCGCGGCAAGCCGAAAGTCGAGCAATGGCGAACCGCAAGAAGCTCATCGTGATCGTCACGCGCAAGTTGCCGGATGGCGTGGAGACGCGCATGCGCGAGTTGTTCGACGCGCAGCTTAATCTCGACGACAAGCCGATGAGCTCAGTCGGAACTCGCGGAAGCCGTGAAGACAGCCGACGTCCTGGTTCCGACCGTGACCGACCGCCTTGACGCATCGGTCCTGAGCCGCGCGGGCAGCAACCTCAAGCTGATCGCCAACTACGGCAACGGCGTCGATCACATCGACGTCGCGACGGCGCTGTCGCGCGGCATTACCGTCACAAATACGCCGGGCGTCCTGACCGAGGACACCGCCGACATGACGATGGCGCTCATCCTCGCGGTGCCCCGGCGGCTCGCCGAAGGCTCCGCCATCCTAACCGACGACAAGCCCTGGACCGGCTGGTCGCCGACCTGGATGCTCGGGCATCGCATCTGGGGCAAGAGACTCGGCATCATCGGCATGGGCCGCATCGGTCAGGCGGTGGCGCGCCGGGCACGCGCCTTCGGCCTGCAGATTCACTATCACAACCGCCGCCGCGTCGCGCCCGCGATCGAAGAGCAGCTCTCCGCGACTTATTGGGAGAGCCTCGACCAGATGCTGTCGCGGATGGACATCATCTCGATCAACTGTCCGCACACCCCCGCCACCTATCACCTGCTGTCGGCGCGCCGCCTCAAGCTGATCCGGCCCGACGCCTACATCGTCAACACCGCACGCGGCGAGGTGATCGACGAAAACGCCCTGGTGCGGCTGATCGCGTCGGGCGAAATTGCCGGCGCCGGTCTCGACGTGTTCGAAGGCGAGCCGGTGGTCAATCCCGAAGCTGACCAAGCTCGCCCGCACCGGCAAGGTGGTGCTGCTGCCGCATATGGGATCGGCGACGATCGAAGGCCGCATCGACATGGGCGAGAAGGTCATCATCAACATCAAGACCTTCATGGACGGCCATCGTCCTCCGGATCGCGTCCTGCCCTCGATGTTGTGACGGCCGTCACACTTCGGCGGATTCTCCCGCTCGCATCACCGCAAACGCTCGCTCGCGCGGCCGAACCTCGAACGCGCGAAGGCATCCGCGCGACCAACCCTACGGCGAGGCCCGTTCATGGGCCCGGTGGTTCACAAACAACCGACCAAGTCGGAAAGAAGAAAAGGAAAACCACGTAATGACTGCCAACTTGATCCGGCGCTTTGCGCAGGCGGCGCTGATCGCCAGCCTCGCAATGCCCGCGGCCGCCCTGGTGCCGGCAAGCACCCCGGTCGCGGCACCCAAGGCGCACGCGGCCGTACCGATACCCTCCGACAAGCCCGACACCGCCAATCTCGCCGAGTTCAAGGCCGTGCTCGCCAAGTACGGCACGTTTGCGACCCACGCGAAGTACGGCGAGATCTGGATCCCGAGCGTGACGCCCGCGGGATGGCATCCCTATCCGGCCTGTCAGTGGGTCTACACAAAGGACGGCTGGTACTTCAACGACGAGACCCCGTGGGGCTCGATCGTGCATCACTACGGCCGCTGGTCGCACGACGACAAGGTCGGCTGGTTCTGGGTGCCGGACGAAGACTGGAGCCCCGGTTGGGTGGTCTGGCGCAAGAGCGATCAATGGGTCGGCTGGGCGCCGATGCCGCCCGAGCAGGACGCGCACTTCGTCGCGTCGCGAGACTTCAACAACGACAAGTTCTGGACCTTCATGGAGGCGAAGAAATTCTTCAACGGCGGTTGCGGAACAACGGTTCGCGCCACGCAGGTCATTCACCACACCAAGTACGTGACCATCTTCGACCTGCCGCCCGGGCTTCTGGTCGAGGTGATCTTCGTGCCGAAGTGGAAGATCAAGGTGATCGTCAAGCTTGTGACCATCGTCATCGACCGCATCTGCCCGGACCCGGGCAAGGTCCCGTGGAAGCCGGCCAAGCTGATGACCCCCGGCGGGCCGCCGGAGACGAAGCCCGAGTCGAAGCCCGACAGACCACGCGTCTCCATCGACAAACCGAGCATCTCGATCGACACGACGCCGCGGCCCGGCATCCTCGTTAAGCCCGGAAAGCCGGACAGGCCGATCTTCGGGAGGCCCATCGACCGGCCGATCGGAATCATCAGTTCTGGCGACAAGCCGGGCAAACCGAGCGGCGGCCGGCCGGGCCGGAAGCCCACTGGCCTGGTGTCGCAAACGCCCAAGACCGCCAAGCTGCTGCGATAGCTAGACCGGCCGGTCTAACCAACTCTGAGAGGCGCGATCAGACCGGTCGCGCCTCTCAATCTTGACTGGAGCCTTGGCGATCATCCCATGCTGCGCTTTGTCCCAATCCGTTGTAGACTGCAACGCAAAGCATGCGGAGGATCGACCATGCGTGGTTACCTGCTCGCGGCCACTCTCTTGATCATAAGTGAGAGCGCATTCGGGGCACCTGCGTCGGGTACGCTCGCGCCGAAGGAGATTCAGGCAACATTTTTCACCGGCACGCCATTCACTGCGGCGGCAACCGGCTCGCTGAAATACAAGATGACGTTCACAGCGGACGGCAAGATGGCGCGCGAACCGACCGGCACCGGCGGCGCCAAATCCGAAGGCACGTGGAAACTTTCCAACGACGGCTTCTGCACCACCTGGAAAGGCTCCAAGGCCAACTGCTTCCGCGTCGCGCCCGCCGGCGACAATCAATGGTCGGTCCTGAAGGGCACCACCAAGGTCGCGACCTGGTCGAAGTGACCGCGACAAGAACGGAGGCCTTCATGCCGACCCGTCGTCAGATGCTGGTCGCGTCCGCGGCCGCGCTCGTTGCAACGCCACCGCGCACGGGCGCAGACGCTGAACAAGCCGGTTCGCATCATCGTCGGATTTCCGGCCGGCGGCGGCACCGACACCATCGCTCGCATTCTGGCTGAGCGGCTGCGCGGGAGCTACGCGCCGGCCGTTCTGGTGGAGAACAAGCCCGGCGCGTCGGCGCGGCTGGCGGCCGAGTTCGTGAAGAACGCCGAGCCCGACGGCAGCGCGCTGCTGTTCACGCCCGATTTCACGATGACGATCTATCCGCACAGCTTCCGCGCGCTGAGCTACGAGCCAATGCGGGATTTCACGCCGATCGCGCCGGTCGCGCGATCGATGCTGACCTACAACATCGGTCCGGGCGTGCCCGAGAACGTCAAGACGCTCGCCGACTTCGTCGGATGGTGCAAAGCCAATCCCGCCAAGGCCACGTACGCGACCACGTCGGCCGGCGGCACGCCACACTTCGTCGGCATGATGCTCGCCGCCGAAGCGCGCGTGCCGATGACCGCGGTGCATTACCGCGGCGGGGCGCCGGCGTTGCAGGACCTGCTCGGCGGCCATGTCCCGGCCAGCATCAACCCGATCAGCGAGACGCTGCCTTTTGCGCGCGCCGGAAACCTGCGGGTGCTGGCTGTGACCGGTTCGAAGCGCTCGACGTTTCTGCCCGACGCTCCGACCATGCGGGAGACCGGATACAACGTCGTCTCCGACTCGTGGCTCGGCGTACTCGCACCCGCCAAGGTTTCGGCCGAGACCGTCAAAGCACTGAGCGCCGCCATCGACGAGGCCGTCAAATCCCCGCAGATGGTCGAGAACCTGGCCAAGGTCGGCAACGAGCCGACGTTCCAGACGCCGGCGCAGTTCGCCGAGACCGTCAGGACCGATATCGCCCGCTGGGGACCGGTGGTGAAGGCATCCGGTTTCGTCGCGGAGGATTCAGAGTCGGATGCGTTTCATTTGAATTGAGCCACGCCCTCCGCTCATTTCCGCGGAAGCGTAAAATCCAGCGCTCCTGATGACCGGATTTAGCCAACGCTCCGCCGGCCCGAGTGTTTGCGGCGCGGGCACGCCGGTGTCCCTGTTTCCATGCCCTTGAATGGAGAATGGAGCGCCGGGAGGCGCCAGGGGGCTGGCGAAGCCCCTTGGGCGAGCCTGGCGAGGGCCCGCCGGGAACGCTTGCGAGGCGCTCCCGCCCCGGTGGTGACGGGGCGGCGCCTCCCGGCGCTCCATCCGCTGCACATGGGAGACCGCTCCAGAAGACGGCTCCAAATGCGCATCGTGATATGGAATATAATCCTAGTATTTGACCTTGTCGATTCCGGCCCTCCGCGGGGACGAGCGGAGGGAGTTGCTGCAGTCACTCGAAGTAATTCGTGCACCAGCTAGACCCGCTCAACGTATGCGGACAAATCCTTGATCGTCGGCCGCTCGCCCGATAGCGGGTTGCGCAGGATCCCACGCGTAGTCGAGCGTTTCGAACCGCATCGAGCGCGCATCGACCATCAGTAGACGGCCGACCAGCCCTTCGACCGAAGCCGACGATCTCGCGCAGGACCTTCCAGCGCCATCAACGAACCGATCACGCCGGTCAGTGCGCCAAGAATCCCTGCCTCGGCACAGGCCGGCACAGTGCCGGGCGGCGGCGGTTCGGGAAACAGGCAGCGATAGCTCGGGTTGGGCATGCCGTCGGCGCCACGCTCGTGCGCCCGGATGGTCGTCAGCGTGCCGTCGAAGATGCCGACGGCGCCGGTGACCAGCGGCTTGCGTGCCAGGAAGCACGCATCGGACACCAGATAGCGGGTGGCGAAATTGTCCGAACCGTCCGCCACGAGGTCGTAGCGGCCGACCAGATCGAGCGCATTGCCGGCATCGAGCCGCAACGCATGCGGTTCCACCGCGACGTGCGGGTTGAGCCGCCGGATCGCGGCCGCGGCAGTGTCGACCTTGGCGGCGCCGACATCCGGCGTGCCGTGGATCACCTGCCGCTGCAGGTTCGACAGCGCCACCGTGTCATCGTCGACCACGCCCAGCGTACCGACGCCCGCCGCTGCAAGATAGAGGAGCGCCGGTGCGCCCAGGCCGCCCGCGCCGACGACCAGCACGCGCGCCTGCTGCAGACGCGCCTGCCCGGGCCCGCCGACCTCGCGCAGGACGATGTGCCGGGCGTAGCGCTCGAGTTCGTCCGGACCAAGCATGCCTGTCCCTTCCGGTTGGCCGGGATATCATCCGCAAAGCCGCGCTTGGCAATGTCACGACCGGGCACGCCAGCGGACGCGCGCTGCCAGCGGGGCGCTTCGACGCCGTCAAGACCTCGCTGCTCCGGTGATCTGCGTCCGAAAGTAGCCACCGATTCTTGAAGTTCGGCGCGCGCTTCTCCACGAACGCTGTCATGCCCTCGCGCTGGTCTTCGGTCGCGAACAGCGAGTGGAAGACGCGGCGCTCGAACAGCACGCCTTCCGCAAGCGTGACCTCGTAGAGCGCGGTTGATCGCCTCCTTCGCGGCCATCACCGACGGCAGCGACATCGCCGCGATGGTCTCGGCGACCTTGAGCGCTTCGTCCATCAGGATCGCCAACGGCACGACCCGCGCCACCAGGCCGGAGCGCTCCGCTTCGGTCTGCGTCCATCATGCGGCCGGTCAGGATCATGTCCATGGCCTTGGACTTGCCGACCGCATGCGTGAGACGTTGCGTGCCACCGATGCCCGGAATGACACCGAGCTTGATCTCCGGCTGACCGAACTTCGCATTGTCGGCGGCGATGATGATGTCGCACAGCATCGCCAGCTCGCAGCCACCGCCGAGCGCGTAGCCGGCCACCGCCGCCACCACCGGCTTGCGCGCGCGCGCAACGCGATGCCAGTTGGCGGTGAATTCGCGCATGGTCACGTCGTTGAAGCGATTGGCTGACCATTTCCTTGATGTCGGCGCCGGCCGCAAACGCCTTCTCGGAGCCGGTCAGGAGCATGCAGCCGATGCCGTCATCGACTTCGAATTCGTCGACCGCCTGCGCCGAGGTCCTGGAAGAGCGGCGAGTTGAGCGCGTTGAGCGCCTGCGGGCGATTGAGCCGGATGACGCCGACACGGCCGCGGGTTTCGACGACGATGTTCTGATAGGTCATGGGCTCCTTCCCACCGATGCGTTGACCGCATGGGTAACGATATTCCCCCGCTCTGCCAACCTGCCTAGAGTGACGTAGCGGAACAATCGATCGCTACAGTCGTAGATCGAACCTTAAATCCAAATTAGGTGGTCATGGGCTCTACTCGGCAAGATCCTGGCGCCTGGAGCCCATGATGTTTGGTCGGCTCGCTGCATCCTTTCTCATCTCGATCCCCGTCATCGCTGCCGTCGTGCCGCATGCCAGCGCCGAACCGGCGCGCATCATCATCCTGCGGCACGGCGAGAAGCAGGACGCCTACCGGCTTTGCGATGTCGGCGTGCAACGCTCGCTCGCGCTGACCACGCGCTATCTGGGACGCGGCGCGGAGGCATCGATCTACGGTTCGCGCGGCGCGCCTGACGCATTCTTCGCCATCACGCTCCATACGCTCGAGTTGATCGGCCCGACCGCCTCCTCCTGGCGCATGCCGGTGATCATGAACAGCGTACTGCCCAGGGCCCAAGCAGGATGCCGCCGAATTCACGCATATGCTCAACCTGCGGACCCAGGAAGCCGTCGCCGACGTGATGACCAACTGGAGCGGCAAGACCGTCGTGATGGCATGGGAGCATCACCACATCGCGGACGAGAAGCTCGCCCTGGCCTTTCCGCGTCTGAAGGTGACGCTGCGCCAGTTGCTCGAATCTCGACAGCCTCGGCACGGTGCCGAAGACTTGGCCGGGCAGCAACTACGACTATTTCTGGATCATCGACTACGAAGGCCGGCCGGCCGAAGAGTTTCGAGATGGTGAAGCAGACGTTCGGCGCGCCCTATCAGGCCGTACCGTCGAACGACTGGGACACGCCGACGCGCTGCCGAAGGATTGCGAAGACGGCAAGGACGCGAATGTGGTCGCGGCATGCGTCCTGCGCGCATCGCACAGCTCGTCAGAGTTACCGCTGGCACACCGGGCAGAAGAACGTCGAACGACCGGTCTGCACGATACGCCGGATGACGCCTTTGCAGCCGGGCGTCGGACATGGCTCGCCCTCGCGGTCATAGACCCGGAAGTTATGCTGGAACAGGCCGAGTTCGCCGGAGGTCTGGCGATGATCGCGCAGCGACGATCCGCCGGCCTTGATGGCGTCGTCGAGGACGGCACGGATGGCGTCGACCAGCAGTTCGGCACGCTCGTGCGGCGCGCCCGACCGCGACGGCGAGCGTCGAAGCGAGCCGCCGGGGCGACAGACGGGCGCGATGCAGCGCCTCGCAGACATAGATGTTGCCGAGCCCGGCGACGATCTTCTGATCCAGTAGCGCGGCCTTGAGCGAGGTCTTCTTGCCGCGGCAGGCGCGCGCCAGCATCGCGGCATCGAATGCATTGCCAAGCGGCTCCGGACCGAGCGCGCGCAGCAACGGCTCCTGATCGATCTGCGCGCGCGGCACGATCTTCATCGATCCGAACCGGCGCGGATCGTTGAACGAGATGCGCGCGCCCGACGACATGTGGAACACGACGTGATCGTGCGTCAGATCGCCCGAGCGCTCGTGGTAGTACGCCCCCGGTGCGCTCTCGCGGCGCGCGGCAGTCTGCCCTTGTCCTGCGAGACGCGGAACGACCCGACATGCCGAGGTGCATCAGCAGGACGTCGCCCGACGAGAGATCGGCGACGCAGGTATTTGGCGCGCCGGCCGAGACCTTCGACCGTCTGGCCCTCGAGGCGCGCCACGAAATCCTTCGGCAGCGGCCAGCGCAGATCCTGGCGGCGCGCTTCCACCCGCGTGAATCTGGCGCCCTCCATGACGGGCACGAGACCGCGGCGGACGGTCTCGACTTCGGGCAGTTCAGGCATGCTGCGGTCCAGTTCCAAAACTCGCACCTCGCTTCAGCGGCGAAGAGACATAGCGCGCCGTCCAGCCGCGCGCTATGTTCGGGCCAGCAAGGATGCGCATGGCACAGACCGGCGAACGCGGACATTTCGGCTTCCGGGAAGTGCACGTCGACGACAAGCAGGCGCTGGTCGACGACGTCTTTCACAGCGTCGCGCATCGCTACGACCTGATGAACGACCTGATGTCGGCCGGACTGCACCGCGCCTGGAAGGACGTGCTGGTCACGGCCGTCAACCCGCCGAGAAACGACCGGTCGTTCGCAGTGCTCGACCTCGCCGGCGGCACCGGCGACATCGCCTTCCGGCTGGTGGCCGCGGGCGGTTCCGGCACCCGCGTGACCGTGCTCGACATCAACTCCGACATGCTCGAGGTCGGGCAGGTGCGCGCCGCCGAGCGCGGGCTCGACGACGCCGTCACGTTTGTCCATGGCAATGCCGAGGCGTTGCCGTTTCCCGACGGCCATTTCGACGCGGTGACCATCGCCTTCGGCATCCGCAACGTGCCGCGGATCGAGGCCGCGCTGGCCGAGGCGATACCGCGTGTTGCGGATCGGCGGCCACTTCCTGTGCCTGGAATTCTCGACCGTCGACGTGCCGGGGCTCGCCGCGCTGTACGACTTCTATTCCTTCAACGCGATCCCGGCGCTCGGCCGCGCGGTGACGGGCGATGCCGAGGCCTATCGTTATCTGGTCGAATCGATCCGCCGTTTTCCGCGGCCGGACGCCTTCGCCGACATGATGCGGACGGCGGGCTTCGGCCGGGTGTCGTTCCAGCGCATGTCCGGCGGCATCGTGGCGCTGCATTCCGGCTGGCGCCTGTAGCACGCGGATAGCGCGCCACCTCCCGAGAATCGCTTCGACCTGGCGGACGCGGTAAACGAACCGTTAACGATTCCCGGTGCAAATCTTAACGTAAGGTTTCTCACCCGTGATTCGATGGAGTCGGGCCGTGATAACGGATGATTTCAACGCCCCGTTGGGCCAGACCACGCCGGCGAGGCAGGCGGCGGTTCGCGATCGGCCTACTGCAGGCCTCACCGCCGGGGCCTTGGGTCTTTCGCTTGGTGTTCGGCACCGGCTGGATGATCCTGGTCGACGAGCCGTTCGGCGGCGAGCCGATGGCGAGTCCGCTCACGTCCAGCCGCCGGCGAAGCCGGCGCGGGCCGGCTGATGAGCCGAATCTTCGCGTGATCCGATTGTCGCCGCGATCGTGCAACCGCTCCGAGGCCACCAGGATCGAGGCCGCCCCGGTGGTCAGCGCCGCCCAGCAAGACCATCACGATCATCGACGGAACCAGTGGCCATGCGCCGGGAGGTGCAAATTCCGGCCCCCGCCGACGAAGCCCGCCGCGTCCGACAAGCGCGACCGGCGCGATTATCCGGAATCGAACCTGCCCGATTCCGCCGCCCCGGACCGCGCCGGAGGATCGAAACCGTCCGCAGTCCACCGCCCGCCGCGCGAAGAGCAACCACCGGCAAGCCCGACGCACCGTAGTCGCATTCGGTCGTCGGACTCACGTCACGGCGCCGGCGGCCGATTTCGTCGCCAGATCGCGCCGTGATAGATCGGACCGCGCGCGCCTTGCCGTTCCGAACCGAGGTCGCCTCCATGGCACGTTACGATTCGCTGCCCTACCGTCCCTGCGTCGGCGCGATGGTGCTCAACCGCGCAGGGCCTGGTGTTCGTCGGGCGGCGCATCGACGGTCCGGAGCACGTCGATGCCTACGCATGCCTGGCAGATGCCGCAGGGCGGCATCGACAAGGGCGAGGACCCGTGGCCGGCGACGCTGCGCGAACTGTACGAGGAGACCAACATCCGCTCGGTCGAGAAGCTCGGCGAGATCGAGGAGTGGCTGACGCTACGACATCCCGCGCGAGATCGTCGGCCAGGCCTGGAGCGGCAAATATCGCGGGCAGACGCAGAAGTGGTACGCGCTGCGCTTCACCGGTGACGAGCGCGAGATCGACATCGCGCGCCTGCCGGCGGTCACAAGCCGGAATTCGTCGAGTGGCGCTGGGAGCGGATGGAGACGCTGCCGGAACTGATCATTCCGTTCAAGCGGCCAGGTCTACGAGCGGGTGGTGAAGGAGTTCGCGAAGCTTGCTAACCGCTGAACGACCGACACCGCGAGCGCTCGCTCGGTTCGCCAGCGCGGCCTGCAGCGCCTTCAGCTGATCGAGCCTGTGGCCGAGCTTGTCGCGCAGCCGGTCGTCGGTGGCGTCGGCGACGTCTTCCTCGGTGTCCTTGATCTCGCCGGCCAGCATCGCGCGTCGAACTCTCGACGCGGCACCGCCATGTCGGCGAGCACCGTCAGCCCCTCGGGATTGACCTCGGCGAAGCCGCCGTTGACCACGACCCGCAGCGCGTCGCCGCCGCGATAGACGATGAGGATGCCCGGCCGCAGCGTGGTGACGATCGGCGCATGTCCGGCCAGCACGCCGAAGTCGCCCTCCGAACCCGGCACGTCGACCTGATCGACGGCCTCGGACATCAAGCAGTCCTCCGGCGAGACGAGATCGAACTGGAAGGTGGCCATCAGATCTCTCTCAGCGAACGAGCCACGCGTTACGCCGCTTCCGCCGCCAGCCGCTTGCCCTTCTCGACCGCCTGCTCGATGGTGCCGACCATGTAGAAGGCCGGCTCCGGCAGGTGATCGTACTTGCCCTCGCACAGCCCCTTGAAGCCGCGGATGGTGTCGGCGAGTTCGACGAACACGCCGGGCGTGCCGGTGAACACCTCGGCGACGTGGAACGGCTGCGACAGGAAGCGCTCGATCTTGCGCGCGCGCGCCACCGTCAGCTTGTCCTCTTCCGAGAGCTCGTCCATGCCCAGAATGGCGATGATGTCCTGCAGCGACTTGTAGCGTTGCAGGATTTGCTGCACCTGGCGCGCGACCGCGTAGTGCTCCTCGCCGACGACCGTCGGCGACAGCATGCGCGAGGTCGAGTCGAGCGGGTCGACCGCCGGATAGATGCCCTTCTCGGCGATCGAGCGCGACAGCACCGTGGTGGCGTCGAGGTGCGCGAACGAGGTCGCCGGCGCCGGATCGGTCAAGTCGTCGGCCGGCACGTAGATCGCCTGCACCGAGGTGATCGAGCCCTTGGTGGTGGTGGTGATGCGCTCCTGCAGCGCGCCCATGTCGGTCGCCAGCGTCGGCTGATAGCCCACCGCCGACGGAATGCGGCCGAGCAGCGCCGACACTTCCGAGCCCGCCTGGGTGAAGCGGAAGATGTTGTCGACGAAGAACAGCACGTCCTGGCCCTGGTCGCGGAAATATTCGGCGACGGTCAGGCCGGACAGGCCGACGCGGGCGCGCGCGCCCGGCGGCTCGTTCATCTGGCCGAACACCAGCGCGCATTTCGAGCCGGCGGTCGAGCCGTTGTTCTTCTTCGGGTCCTTGTTGACGCCCGACTCGATGAACTCGTGATAGAGGTCGTTGCCCTCGCGCGTGCGCTCGCCGACGCCGGCGAACACCGAATAGCCGCCGTGCGCCTTGGCGATGTTGTTGATCAGCTCCTGGATGATCACGGTCTTGCCGACGCCGGCGCCGCCGAACAGGCCGACCTTGCCGCCCTTGGCGTAGGGCGCGAGCAGATCGACGACCTTGATGCCGGTGATCGAGAATCTCCGCTTCGGTCGACTGCTCGGTGAAGAGCGGCGCATCGGCGTGGATCGGCCGCGTCTCCTGGTGCGGGACCTGCGCCGGCCTCGTCGACCGGCTCGCCGACCACGTTCATGATGCGGCCGAGCGTGCCGTCGCCGACCGGCACCGCGATCGGCTTGCCGGTGTCGGTGACCGTCCTGGCCGCGCACCAGGCCTTCGCTGGTGTCCATCGCGATGGTGCGCACGGTCGATTCGCCGAGATGCTGGGCGACTTCGAGCACCAGGCGCTGGCCCTGGTTCTCGGTCTCGAGCGCGTTGAGGATCGCCGGCAGGTGGCCCTCGAACTGCACGTCGACGACGGCGCCGATGACCTGGGTGATGTGTCCGCTTGGATTGGCCATTGATGGTCTCCTGAAATCGGCTCAGACGACGGTCAGCGTGACCGGGATGTTGCCGCGCGTCGCCTTCGAATAGGGGCAGATCGTGTGCGCTTCCTCGATCAGCGCCTGCAACTTGTCCTTGTCGGCGCCCGGGATCGACACCTTCAGGTTCGCCGCCAGCGAGAAGCCGCCGTCGGTGTTGAGCGTCACCTCGCAGGTGAACCTTGGCGGCCTGGCCGTCGAGTGCCATGCTTCTTCGCGAGCACCAGGATCGCCTGGCCGAAGCAGGCCGACCAGCCGAGCGCGAAAAGCTGCTCAGGATTGTGGCCGTCGCCGGCGCCGCCGATCTCCTTCGGCAGCGCCATGGCGAGCGCCAAGCGCGCCGTCGTCCAGCATCGCGCGGCCGTTGCGGCCGCCTTTGGTGGTCGCCTTGGTTACATAAGCCATGGCTCTGCCTCGCTACAGCGCCTCGGCGCCGGAGATGATCTCGATCAGCTCCTTGGTGATCATCGCCTGGCGGGTGCGGTTGTAGTTCAGCGTCTGCTTCTTGATCATTTCGCCGGCGTTGCGGGTGGCATTGTCCATCGCGCTCATCTGCGCGCCGTAGAACGACGCGGAATTCTCCAGCAGCGCGCGGAAGATCTGCACCGAGATGTTGCGCGGCAGGAGTTCGGCGAGAATTTCTTCTTCGTCCGGCTCGTACTCGTAGACGGCACCGCCGGCGGTACCGGTCTCGCTTCCCTCGAACACCGGCGGGATGATCTGCTGCGCGGTCGGGATCTGCGCGATCACCGACTTGAAGCGCGAGAAGAACAGCGTGCAGACGTCGAACTCGCCCTGCTCGTAGAGCCGCACGATCTTTTCGCCGACCGCTTCGGCATTCTCGAAGCGCGATGCGCACCGCGCGCAGCTCGAGATGCTCGACGATCTGCTTCTCGTAGTGGCGGCGAAGCTGCTCGTAGCCCTTGCGGCCGACGCAGAAGAACTTGACCTTCTTGCCGTCGGCGATCAGCGCATTGGCTCGCTCGCGCGCGAGCCGCACGATCGCCGAGTTGAACGGCCCGCACAGGCCGCGCTCGGCGGTGCAGACGACCAGCAGATGCACCTGGTCATTGCCGGTGCCGCGCAGCAGCGCGCGGCGCGGTGTCGAGGTCGGCGACCGCGCGGCGATATTGCCGAGCACCTTGTCCATGCGCTCGGCATAGGGCCGCGCCGCTTCGGCCGCCACCTGCGCGCGCCGCAGCTTCGACGCCGCGACCATCTGCATCGCCTTGGTGATCTTCTGCGTCGCCTTGGTGGCGGCGATGCGCACGCGCATGTCTTTGAGGGAGGCCATGTCAGTCTCGCTCTCGCCGCTTGCTCGAGCTGCACCCCCTCTCCCGCTTGCGGGGGAGGGTTGGGGAGGGGGTAGGCGAGCACGAACGCTGCGTTCATGCCCCCTCCCTAGCCCTCCCCCGCAAGCGGGAGAGGGGACAGACCGACGCTTGCGGACAACTGTGTATGCTCAACATCGATCACGCGAAGGTCTTGGCGTAGCCGTCGACCGCCGTCTTGAGCTTGCCGGCGGTGGCGTCGTCGAGATCGCGCGAGTCGCGGATGCGTCGAGGATGTCGGCGTTCTGGTTGCGCAGCAGGGCCAGCAGCCCGTCCTCGAACGCCTTCACGCGATTGACCGGGATCGGATCGAGATAGCCGTTGACGCCGGCATAGATGACGACGACCTGCTCCTCCATCTTCAGCGGCGAGAACTGCGGCTGCTTGAGCAGCTCGGTCAGGCGCGCGCCGCGGTTGAGCAGGCGCTGCGTGGTGGCGTCGAGGTCGGAGCCGAACTGCGCGAATGCCGCCATTTCGCGGTACTGCGCCAGCTCGCCCTTGATCTTGCCGGCGACCTTCTTCATCGCCTTGGTCTGCGCCGCCGAGCCCACGCGCGACACCGAGAGGCCGACGTTCACCGCCGGACGGATGCCCTGATAGAACAGGTCGGTCTCCAGGAAGATCTGGCCGTCGGTGATCGAGATCACGTTGGTCGGGATGTAGGCCGACACGTCGTTGGCCTGGGTCTCGATCACCGGCAGCGCGGTGAGCGAGCCGGAGCCGTTGGCGTCGTTCATCTTGGCGGCGCGCTCGAGCAGCCGCGAGTGCAGGTAGAACACGTCGCCCGGATAGGCTTCGCGGCCCGGCGGGCGGCGCAGCAGCAGCGACATCTGGCGGTAGGCGACGGCCTGCTTGGACAGGTCGTCGTAGATGATCACCGCGTGCATGCCGTTGTCGCGGAAATATTCGCCCATGGTGCAGCCGGCGAACGGCGCCAGGTACTGCATCGGCGCCGGGTCGGAGGCGGTGGCCGCAACGATGATCGAGTAGTCGAGCGCGCCCTGCTCCTCCAGCACCTTGGCGAACTGCACCACGGTCGAGCGCTTCTGCCCGATCGCCACATAGACGCAGTAGAGCTTGATCTTCTCGTCGCCCGACGCGTTGAGCGGCTTCTGGTTGAGGATGGTGTCGAGCGCGATCGCGGTCTTGCCGGTCTGGCGGTCGCCGATGATCAGCTCGCGCTGGCCGCGGCCGATCGGGATCAGCGCGTCGATCGCCTTGAGGCCGGTCGCCATCGGCTCGTGCACCGAGTGGCGCGGAATGATGCCGGGCGCCTTGACGTCGACGCGGCGGCGCTCGGTCGGCCTGGATCGGACCCTTGCCGTCGAGCGGATTGCCGAGCGCGTCGACGACGCGGCCGAGCAGGCCCTTGCCGACCGGCACGTCGACGATGGCGCGCGTGCGCTTGACGGTCTGGCCTTCCTTGATCTCGCGGTCGTTGCCGAAGATCACGATGCCGACGTTGTCGGTTTCGAGATTGAGCGCCATGCCGCGCACGCCGTTCTCGAACTCGACCATTTCGCCGGCCTGGACGTTGTCGAGGCCGTAGACGCGGGCGATGCCGTCGCCGACCGACAGCACCTGGCCGACTTCGGAGACCTCGGCCTCCTGGCCGAAATTCTTGATCTGCTCTTTGAGGATTGCCGAGATTTCGGCGGCGCGAATGTCCATCAAGAGACCTCTTTCATCGCGTGCTTGATCGCATTGAGCTTGGTGCGAAGCGAACTGTCGACCATGCGGGAGCCGACCTTGACGATCAGCCCGCCGATGATCGCAGGATCGACGTTGACGTCGATCTGAACGTCCTTCTTGGTCACGGCCTTGAGCGTGTCCTTGATCGCCGCGAGATGCGCGTCGCTCGGCTGCTCCGCCAGCGTGACCTGCGCGGTGACCTCGCCCTTGTGGTGGGCCACGAGCGTCGTTGAAGCCCTTGACCATGTCGCGCGCGGCGAACAGCCGGCGGTTCGAGGCCACGACCTTGAGGAACTGCGCAGCAAGCCCGCCGATGCCGGCCTTGTCGAGCACCGCCGTGAGCGCACTGGTCTGCTCTTCGGCGGAGAACACCGGGCTGCGGATGAGCCGGGCGAGATCGGCGCTTTCGGAAATCAAAGCGTCGAACCGAGCCAGATCGGACCTGACCGTATCGACGGCGTTTGCGTCGAGCGCGAGCTCGAACAGCGCGGTGGCATAGCGGCCTGCCATGCCCGAAACGATGCCTTGCGCCCCTGCCACGTCTATTCTCTTTTGGGCAATCCGCAGGCTCGGCACCGCTGGTGAGGGCGGGGCGCTAAGCCCTTGAAATGCAAGTGGGACTTCGGATTTCCGGGGAGGACGCCGGCGCGCCCGCGGAACCCCGCGAAAATCGCGGGTTTGCTAACACACCGGGAACGGCGGTGCAACATGACCGTCGCCGGGGAGCCGCATTGTGCGAAAGCCTCTTGTGCGGTCCGCCCACCCCGATATGAACGCCCGGCCGCGCCGCTCTACCGCACGCTCACCCTCCCCGCTCCTTCGCGAGAACCCAGGGCCTTGTCGAAGCCTCCCCCGCAGGACGCCGCCGACACCACCGCCCGGCTCATGCTGATCGTACTCAGCGTCTGCTGGGGGTTCACGTGGCCGTTCAATCGCATCGCGCTTTACGAAGTCCCGCCGTTCAGCATGCGCGTCGCAACCACGGGACTCGGATCGCTGGTCGTATTCGCGATTGCCATCGTGCAACGGCGCAGCCTGCGGCTACCGGCAGGCGTGGCGTGGCTCCATGTCGCAGTCGCCGGAACGCTCAACATCGCCGGTTTCACGATCCTCAGCGCGATCGGCCAAATCGGCACCACCACCACGCGCGTGATCATTCTCGGCTACAGCATGCCGATCTGGGCGTGTCTGCTGGCTCGCCCGATCTTGGGAGAACGGTTTACGAGGCCGCGGGTCGTCGCGCTCATCCTGTGCGTCGCCGGAATTGCGGTGCTGGTCTCGCCATTGGCCGGTGCGGGCATTCCGTCTGGACTGCTTTTCGCCCTGGGTGCGGGCCTGAGCTGGGCGGCCGGTACCGTCTATCTGAAGTGGGCCCAAATTCGTGGCGAACCGCTGGCAATCGCAAGCTGGCAACTGGTCGCCGCCTTGGTGGTCACCGGCGCTACAGTGCCGGTATTCGAAGACGGGCTGCATCTGTGGCCGCTGCAGGAGCGCACCATCATGGCACTGGCCTTCGCGGGCCTGGTCGGCTCCGGCGTTTGCTATTTTCTGTGGTTCGCGATCGTGCGGCGGCTACCGGCGACTACGGCTTCGCTCGGCGTGCTCGCCTCGCCGGTGATCGGCATCGCGGCTTCCGCGATTGCGCTCGGCGAGCGGCCGACGCTGGCGGACTATGTCGGCTGCGCGCTCATTCTCACAGCGGCCGCATGCGTGCTGATCTCGCCCGCCACGCGCAAGCCCGCATCGCTCGAAGCGAACGTCTCATGACGCCGGCCGCGCGCCTCTTCCAGTTTCTCTGCCTGCTCTGGCTCGTCGGAATGTCGATGCGCATCACCATTCTGGCGGTTCCGCCGGTCATCCCGCTGATCCGCGAGGACCTGAGGATGACCGAGACGGAGGTCGGGCTCTTGATCGGGCTGCCGGTATTGACCTGGGCGTTGGCGGCGATCCCGGGCTCGCTGTTGATCGCCCGGCTTGGTGCGACCTTCACGCTCGCCGCCGGGCTGGCGCTGACCGGCCTCGCGGCTGCAGCACGTGGCGCGGCGCCGAATGTCTGGGCGCTCTATGCGGCGACCATGCTGATGGGCTGCGGCATCGCGGTCATGCAGCCGGCCCTCCCGACGCTGGTGCGAGAGTGGATGCCCCATCGAATCGGGACCGGCATTGCGGTCTCGAGCAACGGCATGATGGTCGGCGTCGCTGCCAGCTCCGCACTGACCATCCCGCTCATTCTGCCTCTCCTCGACCAAAGCTGGCGTTTGAATTTCCTGTGGTGGGCGGCGCCGGTGCTGGCGCTCGCCGTGGCCTTTCCGCTGCTGGCGCCGCGTCACGCAGAAGCCGCGCCGACCGAAACCGGCGCTCCACCTCTGTGGTGGCCGGACTGGAAGAACCCGCTGATCTGGCTTCTCGGCCTGACCTTCGGCAGCAACAACTCGCTCTACTACGGCGCCAACGCGTTCCTGCCCGACTATCTGGCTAGCGTCGGCCGGGCCGATCTGACGGGTGCCGCACTCGGCTTCATGAACGGCTGCCAGTTCGCCGCATCGCTGCTGCTGCTGGTGACCGCAGACCGCCTCCAGCGCCGCGCGTGGCCGTACCTCGTGTTCGGCCCGGCTGCGCTCCTCGGAGTGGTCGGCATCGTGCTCGGCGATGGATATTGGGTTGTGGCTGGGGCCGCACTCGTCGGATTTTCGCTCGCCATTACGTTCGTCGTTACGCTCGCATTGCCGCCGGCGCTCAGTCCGCCCGGCGACGTTCACCGCATGTCGGCCGGAATGTTCACGGTGAGCTTCACATGCGCGGTGATTGTTCCGATCATCTGCGGCGCCTTGTGGGATTTGACCGGGAAGCCGTGGATGACGTTTCTGCCGCTGCTGCTGTGCCCGGTGCTGCTGACCGTTCTTGGCTTCACGCTCAGCCTGCACCCTCTGGCCAGGCCGGCGCGCTAGGATTAGCGGCATCTTCAGCGCTCTCGCAATTGCGAGATCGCCAAGTCGGTACGTAGAAATCACGCATACAATCCAGTCTGAGCTTGACGATTACAGGCATTGGCCGACAAGGTTCGCCAAATTCATGGGAGTGACGTCGTGGGAAGACTTGGGCGGTTCATTGCACTTGCTTCGCTGCTGCTGTTGACGGGCTGCTTCGAGGGACCGCGAGGCCCGGCCGGGCAGGCCGGACCGGCCGGACCGCAAGGGCCGCAAGGCACTCCCGGACAGCGCGGGGCCGACGGTACGCGCGGCGAACTCGGCCCTGTTGGCCCACCGGGCCCGAAGGGCGATCGCGGCGACCCGGGACCTTCCAGCACTCCGGCCGTCGCCAACATTCGCCTCGTTCAGGACAACGGCGATACACTGTCGTGTAACGTGGACGAGGTGCTCGCCTCGGTGATCTGCAGCGACGGCGCGCCGGCCACGGTCAGCCAGAAACGCAGTGCCAAATGCACCGCGGCGAACGGCGTCGTCGGCATCTGCATGAAGCCGCAATGAGCCGGCTCGACGAGATACAGACCTGAATGCCCCATCCACGGGACGCCGACGGTGTTACATCGCCCCGCTACAGGAAGCTCTGCGGGTCGATGTCGACTTCGAGCTTGATGTCGCTTTTGTGCTTGGGCGCCGCCGCAAGCCACTCCCGCAGGTAGGCGGAAAGGTCCAGGTTGCGCGACGATTTCGCCAGCAGGCGGAAACGGTAGCGGCCCCGCACCACCGCGAGCGGCGCTTCCGCCGGTCCGAGCACGCGCACCGTTTCCTCGCGCGGCGCCAGCGCAACGAGACGCCTCGCGTAGCCCTCCGCCACGTTCCGTTCGCCGGCCGAGATCAGAATGCTGGCAAGCCGCCCGAACGGCGGATACTGCGTCTTCTCGCGCAGCTCGATTTCGCTCGTATAAAACGCCTCGCGGTCAGCTGCGATCAGCGCGCGCATCACCGGATGTTCGGGCTGGTAGGTCTGCAGGTAGCCGATACCCTGCCCGGCCTCGCGGCCGGCCCGGCCGACGACCTGATGCAGCAGTTGGAACGTGCGCTCCGCCGCCCGCGGATCGCCGTTGCTCAGGCCGAGATCGGCGTCGACGATGCCGACCAGGTTGAGCTTCGGAAAATGATGCCCCTTGGCGACAAGCTGCGTGCCGACCACGATATCGAACCGTCCGGCCGCAACGTCGTCGAGTTCCTGGCGAAGGCGCTCGACCGATTCGACCAGGTCGCTTGAGAGCACAAGGATACGGCTGCCGGGAAACAGCGCGGCCGCCTCCTGCTCGAGCCGCTCGACACCGGGCCCCACGGCGACAAACGAGTCGGCCGCCTGGCATTGCGGACATTGGGCCGGCGGCGGCATCGCAGAAGCCGCAGTGATGACAGACCAGCCTCCGCTTGAACCGGTGATCGACCAACCAGGCGTCGCAGTTCGGACAGGCGAGGCGGATAGCCGCATTGCCGGCAGAGCGTGAGCGGCGCAAAGCCGCGGCGGTTGAGAAACAGCAGCGCCTGCTCGCCGCGCTCGACCGCGGTCTTCACCGCCTCGGCGAGCCGCGGCGCGATGAAGCGTCCGCGCGGCGGGCCTTCGGTGCGCAAGATCGATCGCCTCGATGCCAGGCAGATGCTGGCCGCCGAAACGCTCCGGCAGATGAACCCGCGTATAGCGACCGCGCCGCGCATTCACTTCGGTTTCGACCGAGGGCGTCGCCGACACCAGCACGATCGGAATGTCGGCTGTCCGCGCACGCACCACCGCCATGTCGCGCGCGTGGTAACGCACGCCGTCCTCCTGCTTGTAGGCGGGATCGTGCTCCTCATCGACGATGATGAGGCCCAAGGTCGGCATAAGGCAGAAACAGCGCCGAGCGCGCGCCGACCACCACGCTGACTTCGCTCGACGCCACCGCCAGCCAGGTGCGCGCGCGCAAGCGCGGCGAAAGCTGAGAATGCCATTCCGCCGGCCGGGTGCCGAAGCGAGCGGTGAAGCGGTCGAGGAATTGCGTGGTCAGGGCGATCTCGGGCATCAGCACGAGCGCCTGCTTGCCTCGCCGGATGCATTCGGCCACCGCCTCGAAGTAGACCTCGGTCTTGCCCGAACCGGTGACGCCGTCGAGCAGGGTGACGCCGAAGCCGCCGCCCTGCACGCTTGCGGCACAGTTCATCCGCGGCGACGCGCTGCGCCGGTATGAAGTCGGGCGGCGCAAAGTCCGGATCGGGCGCCCGCGCAACGGGTTCGGGCGGCAGCACCAAGCGATTCAAGTGTCCCCTCATCGACGAGACCGTCGATCACGCCGGACGACACGCCGGCCTCCTCGGCCACGTCGCCTTTGGCCCGTGCGAGGCCGTCGGACGAAAATCGCCAATCACGCGCTGACGCGCAGGCGTCATGCGCGGCGGCGGCGGTCCAGCAAGCCGCACACCGACCCGTTCGCGCGCCGGGCCGAGATGATCGCCCATGCGCAGCGCCATCCGCAGCACCATGCCGCGCGACGCCAGCGTGTAGTTCGAGACCCAGTCGACGAATTGGCGTAACTCTGGCTTGAGTGGCGGCACATCGAGCTTGTGGTCGACGTCCTTCAGGCGATTGTGCAGCCCCGGCTTGACCGCCACGTCGTCGGCCCAGACCACGCCGGTTGCTTCGCGGGCTCCGAGCGGAACCGAGACGAGGTCACCCGGTGCGAGGTCGAGACCGGCCGGCACCCGGTAGGAATAGGCGTGATCGAGCGCGACCGGCACGAGGACGTCGACAAACTTTGGGGCCAAAGGTTGCGCCATGCGCGGTCTGCCGGCGGTTAAGGGAGTCTGAACGAAAGGGGTGAGATATAGTCGGCCGTGTCAAGCTCAACACCCACCATCGACCTGCCCGGCGCCGCGACCGACCTGGCCGCCGAAATCAGCGCGCTGGCTGAGCTATCTGGCGGCCGAGCGGCGGATGTCGCCGAAGACGGTTGAGGCTTACGAGCGCGATCTCCGGCAGTTCATCGAATTTCTGTGCGAGCATCTCGGTGCCCGCGTGACTTTCGACGCCCTCAAGGACCTGAGGCCGCCGGACATCCGGGGCTTCATGGCGTCACGGCGGACGCAAGGTATCGGCGGCCGCTCCCTGATGCGATCGCTCGCCGGAATCCGCTCGTTTGCACGCTTCCTTGAGAAGAGCGCCAAGGGCAAGGTCGGCGCACTCGCCGCCGTGCGTAGCCCGAAGATTCCCAAGACCCTGCCGAAACCGCTGGCGGTCGCCAGCGCGAGAAGCATCACCGACACCGGGCTGCGGGCTGGCGAGCCGCGCGAGCCTTGGGTTCTGGCGCGCGATGCCGCGGTGCTCGCGCTGCTCTACGGCTCCGGGCTGCGCATTTCCGAGGCGCTCGGCTTGCGGGCAAAGGATTTTCCGGCGCTCGGCAAGGGCGACGTGATCACGGTGACCGGCAAGGGCAACAAGAAGCGCATGGTGCCGGTGTTGACGCACGTTTCGAAACTCGTCGACGACTACCGCAAGCTTTGTCCCTACCAGCCGGCCGACGACGATCCATTGTTCTTCGGCGCCAAAGGCGGCCCGCTGGTCGCCCGCGTCGTGCAGCTTGCGATGGCTCGGCTGCGCGGCGCACTCGGACTTCCCGATACGGCGACACCCCATGCGTTGCGGCACTCGTTCGCCACCCACCTGCTCACGCGCGGCGGCGACCTGCGGGCCATCCAGGAATTGCTCGGCCACGCTTCGCTGTCGACCACCCAGATCTACACGGCGGTCGATACCGAGCGCCTGCTCGAAGTCTACCGCACCGCCCATCCACGGGCATGACGAAGCTGTGACACATCCACGGCGGCATCGTCTGCTGCCCCTTGCGGAATGCCGCCAGTTCGCCCCATGCTCGCTCCCAAAATTCCGGATGGAGAGGGCGACATGAGTCACGGAGTGCACGCGGTTCAGCACGAAGTCGAGCATCAGGTCGAGCACGAAAAGGATGGGCACGGCGGACACGGCGGCGGCGACAAGAAAGCCATTTCCCAGAACCAGAAGATCGCGTTGGTGATCGCGGTGATCGCGCTGTTTCTGGCGATCTGCGAGACCATGGGCAAGAGCGCGCAGACCGACGGCATCGGCTACAATGTCGAGGCGTCGAATCTGTGGGCCTTCTTCCAAGCCAAAACTATTCGCAGGACCTTGGTTGAAACCGCCGCGCAGGAGATGGCTGTCGGGGCAACCGCCGTCACCGACGCGGCCGTCAAGGTGGCAATGGCGAAGCAGATCGACACGTGGCAGAAAGCCGGCGCACGCTATCGCTCGGAGCCGGACACGCGCGAGGGCAGCGTTGAACTCATGGCGCGCGCGCAGGAGGCGGAAAAGAAACGCGATGTCGCCTTGGCGAAGTATCACAGTTTCGAATTCGGCTCGGCGGCCTTCCAGATCGGCATCGTCCTGGCGTCAGCCGCCGTCATCACTGGCGCCTTGTCGCTGGTCTACCTGGCGATGGGGCTCGCCGCCATCGGGCTTGGCTTCATGGGGTTTGGCTTGTTCGCCCCGCATGTTCCGCACGACGTGCTGCATTGGGTGCAGCACCTGTTCGCTTCGGGCGCCGGCAAGCACTGACGCCAGAGGATGGTCGGTCATTCCGGGGACGGCCGAAGGGCGGAGCCCGGAATGAAGGAGGTGCGGAAGCCTGCTCTATGTCGCGTGCATACGCCGACGGATGCGCAGCATCAACCTGATGGTGCGGCCGGCGCGCTTGGGCGAGAACATGCGGAACCACAGCTTGGTGCGGCGTTTGATCGGATCGACCAGCGCGTGCGCCTTGGCGAGCAGCCATAGAACCCATTCGTAGAGCCGCCGGAACCACGCCAATTGCAGCAGCTTGTCGCGAGTGAGATCAAAGATGAAGGCGGTAAGCCCGGTGCTGATCACCTTGGCGATCGCAAGCGTCGTCATGGCGCCGAACCATGAGCCATGCGCCAGCATCCACAAGCCGATCAGCTTGAGGGGAAACAGAACAACGACGGGTATGAGGAACACCAGCAGCGTCGCATAGGGCGGCAGATGTTCGATCCAGCCCGCGACGCGGGCCTTGATCTCGCGCAACGGAATGCGGGCAACGATCCAGGCGACGATCGGCGCGAGATGGCTCCACAGCCACGCCTCGAACAGAAACAACAGCGCAAGCAGAATGAGCAGCGGACGAAGAAGCCGGCGCGTGATCCGACGCCAGACCGGGGACGGTGCCGCGGATGCCAAATCGGTGCTCATGGAGACACCAGGCTTTCCCTGCGAGGGCCCAACCGGCCATCGCGGGGACCATATCACATACTGAGCGACCGTTTGCCTACCGCCAGTGCCGCTTCCTTGATCGCCTCGCTCAGGTCGGGTGGGCGTGGCAGGTGCGGGCGATATCTTCCGCGGCGCCGCCAAATTCCATCGCGACGGCAGCCTCCGCGATCATGTTGCCGGCGTCGGCGCCGACGATGTGCACGCCCAGGACGCGATCGGTCTTGGCATCCGCGAGGATTTTCACAAAGCCATCGGTCTGGTGATTGACCTTGGCGCGGCCGTTGGCCGTGAACGGAAACTTGCCGGCGTTGTAGGCAATGCCGGCGGTCTTCAACTCCTCCTCGGACCTGCCGACCGAGGCGACCTCGGGAAATGTGTAGATCACGTTCGGGATCACGTCGTAGTTCACATGCCCGGCCTGGCCGGCGATGATCTCGGCCACCGCCACGCCCTCGTCCTCGGCCTTGTGCGCCAGCATCGGACCGGTAATCACATCGCCGATGGCATAGACGCCCGGCACGTTGGTGGCGTAACGCGCATCGACGGCGACACGCCCCTTCTCGTCCTTCTTGACGCCAGCCGCTTCGAGCCCGAGCCCGTTCGTGTACGGCACGCGGCCGACCGCGACCAGCACCACGTCGGCGTCGACGGTTTCGGCCGCGCCGCCGGCCGCCGGCTCGACGGTCGCTTTGAGCGAGCCGCCCGACGCGTCCACGGCAGTGACCTTGGATGAAAGCTTGAAGGCGATCCCCTGCTTTTCGAGGATGCGTTGGAACTGGCGGCAGACTTCGCTGTCCATGCCAGGCAGGATGCGGTCGAGAAATTCGACCACCAGCACCTGAGAGCCGAGCCGCCGCCAGACCGAGCCGAGCTCAAGGCCGATCACGCCGGCGCCGATCACCAGCAGCTTACCGGGCACTCTGTCGAGCACGAGCGCGCCGGTCGAGGACACGATGCGCTTCTCGTCGATCGCGATGCCCTTGAGCCGGGCGACGTCGGAGCCGGTGGCGATGACGATCGCCTTGGTCTCCAGCGTCTCGGTCTTGCCGTCGGACTTCACTTCGACCCGGCCGGGCGCCGCGATCTGGCCGACACCCTCGAACGTGTCGATTTTGTTCTTCTTGAGCAGGTACGCCACGCCCTTGACGTTGCCGTCGACGCCCTCGTCCTTGAACTTCATCATCGCGGCAAGGTCGAGCTCGGGCTTACCGACCTTGATTCCCATGCGGGCAAAGGCGTGCCCTGCTTCGTCGAAAAGCTCGGAGGCGTGGAGCAGCGCCTTCGACGGGATGCAGCCGACGTTGAGACAGGTGCCGCCGAAGGTCTTGTCCTTCTCGACCACCGCCACCTTCATGCCGAGTTGCGCAGCGCGGATGGCGCACACGTAGCCGCCGGGGCCGGAACCGATGACGATGAGGTCGTAACTGGGCATGGATTCGCGATCCTCACAAATCCAGCACCAGCCGGCCCGGATCCTCCAGCACCTCCTTGACCCGCACCAGGAAGGTCACCGCCTCGCGGCCGTCGACGATACGGTGATCGTATGACAGCGCGAGGTACATCATCGGCCGCGCCTCGATCTTGCCGCCGACCACTATCGGCCGCTCCTGGATCTTGTGCATGCCGAGGATGCCGGACTGCGGCGCATTGAGGATCGGCGTCGACATCAGCGAGCCGTAGACGCCGCCATTCGAGATCGTGAAGGTGCCGCCCTGCATCTCCTCAAGCTTGAGCGTACCGTCGCGGGCGCGCCGCCCGAAGTCGGCGATCGCCTTCTCGATCTCGGCCAGCGACTTGTGATCGCAGTCGCGGATCACCGGGACGACCAGCCCGCGCTCGGTGCCGACCGCGACGCCGATGTGATAGTAGTTCTTGTAGACGATGTCGTTGCCGTCGATCTCGGCGTTGACGGCGGGGATTTCCTTCAGCGCCTGCACGCACGCCCGCACGAAGAAGCCCATGAATCCGAGCTTCGCGCCGTGCTTCTTCTCGAACAGCTCCTTGTACTCGTTGCGCATCGTCATGACCGCGGTCATGTCGACCTCGTTGAAGGTCGTGAGCATGGCGGCGGTGCTTTGCGCCTCCTTCAGCCGCCGCGCGATGGTCTGACGCAGCCGCGTCATCTTCACGCGCTCTTCGCGCGAAGCATCGTCCGGCGGCGACGGCGCGCGCACCTGAATCGCGGCGGCGGATTGCGCGACCGGAGTCGGCGCCGCCGCGGCGCGTTCGATCGCCGCCAGCATGTCGCCCTTGGTGACGCGACCGTCCTTGCCGGAACCCGGTACAGCCGATGGCTCGACGCCGGTTTCCGCCGCGAGCTTGCGGACCGACGGCGCGAGCGGAGTTTCGGGCGCGAGCTTGCTCTTCGGCTCGCCGTCGGCCTTCGGCGGCACCCGCAGCCGCGGCTCTTCATCCGCCGCATTGATCGGAGCGGTGGTCGAGGTCTTCTGGTCGGGCCGGCCAGTCGGCGCCGGCGTCGCCTTGCTCGGCGCCACCGTTCCGGCCGCGCCCTCGGTGATCTGCCCGAGCAGCGCGCCGACCGCGACGGTCTCGCCGTCCTGCGCGGCGATCGAGCCCAGCACCCCGGCGGCTGGCGCCGGTACCTCGATGGTGACCTTGTCGGTCTCGAGTTCGACCAGCGGCTCGTCGACCGCCACCGGATCGCCGGGCTTCTTGAACCACTTGCCGATGGTGGCTTCGGTGACCGACTCGCCGAGCGTCGGTACGCGGATTTCAGTCATCGCTTTCTTCCTTGCCGCGGGCCCGGTTGTACTCGGCACCCGATGACCGCCGGTCTGCTCCTACCGGACGTCCGGTGACGCCGGCATGACAGCGGCTGCCTTACGCCAATGCTTCGTCGAGGAACGCCTTGAGCTGCGCGAGGTGCCGCGACATCTGGCCGATCGCCGTCGATGCCGAAGCCGGGCGGCCCACATAGGCGGCGCGCGGAACCTTCGCGCCGAGCTGCGAGAGCACCCATTCGAGGTAAGGCTCGATGAACGGGAACGCGCCCATGTTGCGCGGCTCCTCCTGGCACCAGACGAACTGCGCATTGCGGAAACGTCCGAGCTCGTGAACCAGCGCCTTGAGCGGCACCGGGTAGAGCTGCTCGACCCGCAGCAGGTAGACGTCGTTGATGCCACGCTTCTCGCGCTCCTCGTAGAGGTCGTAATACACCTTGCCGCTGCACAGCACGACGCGGCGGATTTTCTCGTCGGCCACCAGCTTGATCTTTTCGTTGGGCAGAAACTGCGCATCGTCCCAGAGCAGGCGGTGGAAGGTCGTGCCCGGTCCCATCTCGTCGAGCCGCGAGACTGCGCGCTTGTGGCGCAACAGCGACTTCGGCGTCATCAGGATCAGCGGCTTGCGGATGTTGCGCTTCAGTTGCCGGCGCAGAATGTGAAAGTAATTGGCCGGCGTCGTGCAGTTGGCGACCTGCATGTTGTCTTCGGCGCACATCTGCAGGAAGCGTTCCAGCCGCGCCGAAGAGTGCTCCGGCCCCTGCCCCTCGTAGCCGTGCGGCAGCAAGCACACCAATCCCGACATGCGCAGCCACTTGCGCTCGCCCGACGAGACGAACTGGTCGAACACGACCTGCGCGCCGTTGGCAAAGTCGCCAAACTGCGCCTCCCACAGCGTCAGCGCATTGGGCTCGGCGAGCGAATAGCCATACTCGAATCCGAGCACCGCTTCTTCCGACAGCATCGAGTTGACGACTTCGTAGCGCGCCTGGTTCTCGCGCAGATGGTTAAACGAGGTGTAGCGGTTCTCGTTGTCCTGATCGATGAGCACCGAATGCCGCTGCGAGAAAGTCCCACGCTCGCTGTCCTGGCCGGAGAGACGCACCGGATGGTCCTCGAGCAGCAATGAGCAAAAAGCCAGCGCCTCGCCGGTTGCCCAATCGATCCCGTCGCCGGACTTGATGGCCTTGGCGCGCGCGTCAAGGAACCGCTGAATGGTGCGATGGACGTGGAAATCCTTCGGTACGACGGTGATCTTCTCGCCGATCTCCTTGAGCGTGCGGATTTCGACTCCGGTGTGCCCGCGGCGCGGATCGTCCTGGTCGCGCGCAGCCGTGATGTCGGCCCAACGGCCATCCAGCCAGTCGGCGCTGTTGGGCTTGTAGCCCTGGCTCGCCTCCAGCTCGATATCGAGGCGCGCGCGCCATTCGGCCCGCATCTTCTCGACCTCTTCGCCGGTAACGACGCCTTCGGCGACGAGCTTTTCGGAATAGATTTCCAGCGTGGTCGGATGCGACTTGATCGCCTTGTACATCAGCGGCTGGGTGAATGCCGGCTCATCCCCTTCGTTGTGACCGAAGCGGCGATAGCAGAACATGTCGATCACGACCGGATGCTGGAACCGCTGCCGGAACTCGGTCGCGACCTTCGCCGCGTAGACCACGGCCTCCGGATCGTCGCCGTTGGCATGAAAGACCGGCGCCTCCACCATCTTGGCGACGTCGGACGGATACGGCGACGAGCGCGAGTAGCGCGGATAGGTCGTAAACCCGATCTGGTTGTTGACGATGAAATGCACCGAGCCGCCGGTACGGTGGCCACGCAGGCCGGACAGACCGAAGCATTCCGCGATCACGCCCTGGCCGGCGAACGCCGCATCGCCGGAAATCAGCAGCGGCATCGCCATGGTGCGGTCTTCGCGCGTACCGCCGAGCTGGTCCTGCTTGGCGCGCGTCTTGCCGAGCACCACCGGGTTGACGATCTCGAGATGCGAAGGATTGGCGGTAAGCGAGAGATGCACGCGGTTGCCGTCGAACTCGCGGTCCGAGGACGCGCCGAGGTGATACTTGACGTCGCCCGAGCCCTCCACCTCGTCGGGCGAGGCCGAGCCGCCCTTGAATTCGTGGAAGATCGCGCGGTGCGGTTTGCCCATCACCTGCGCCAGCACGTTGAGCCGGCCGCGGTGCGCCATGCCGATGACGATATCTTTGACGCCCAGCGCACCACCGCGCTTGATGATCTGCTCCAGCGCTGGGATCATCGACTCGCCGCCGTCGAGCCCGAACCGCTTGGTGCCGGTAAATTTCAGGTCGGAGAACTTTTCGAAGCCCTCGGCCTCGACCAGCTTGTTGAGGATGGCGCGCTTGCCCTCGCGAGTGAAGCTGATCTCCTTGTCGGGCCCCTCGATGCGCTCCTGCAGCCAGGCCTTCTGCGCCGGATCGGAGATGTGCATGAACTCGATGCCCAGCGTTTGGCAGTAGGTGCGCCGCAGGATCGCAAGAATCTCGTGCAGCGTGCCGAATTCCAGGCCGAGCACCCGGTCGAGAAAGATCCGCCGGTCCATGTCGGCTTCGGTGAAGCCATAGGAGCGCGGGTCGAGGTCGGCCTCGGGCCGTTGCGGCTCAAGCCCCAGTGGGTCGAGATTGGCGTGAAAGTGGCCGCGCGCCCGGTAGGCGCGGATCAGCATCAGCGCATGGATCGAGTCGCGGGTCGCCTGCTGCACGTGGGCAGGCGACAGTTCGACGCCACTGGTCTGCGCGCGTGCCTTGAGCTTGTCGCCGATCGCCCGTTCGACTTCCTGCCAATCGCCATCGAGGGCGGAAACGAGTTCGCTGCGCGCCCGGAGCGGCCAATCCGGCCGCTTCCAGGACGGCCCGGTCGCGGTTTCAGGCGCCTGGTTACGCTCGTCCTTGAGACTCTTGAAAAACGCCTGCCATTCGGCATCGACCGAGTTCGGGTCAATCTGATAACGGGCGTAGAGGTCTTCGATATAGGGCGCATTGCCGCCGTACAGAAACGAAGTACGGGCAAAAGCGGCATTGGCGTCTTGGCGGGACATTGGGCAGGTCCTGATCGGAAAGGGCCAGGCGGCGGGCCGGCCCGGGCAGAAGAATGGGCCGAATCCGACAATAGCGCCGCCTTATATCATCTATGCTGCAACTGCGTAGTGGGCAATTGCCAAAGAACTGAATTAATATTCAATCTTTATGCGACGAACTTGGCCGTTTCACGAAATGGAGGAGTGCTCGCGGCTCTCCAGCGCCTCCTTGTCCACCTAAAAAGTGAGAGCCCCCCAAAAAAAAGTAAGAGCCCCGGCAAACCTGCCGGGGCTCTCGTATTGTCGAAGGTCAATCGGCGTTCGGGCGTCAGTAGCGGCCGCCACCGAACCGATAGTTAAGGCCGACGCGGGTGACCCACGCATAATTCTGGTTCTCGAAGCGCTGGTTGATCCCCGGGTTGTGGACCAAGCTGACATAGCTCGAGTCGTCGCGCTCGAAGGCCATATAGAGGAATTCGCTCTTGAGGCTCCAGGCGTTGGTGAAGGCCCATTCCGTGCCGACACCGAGCACACCGCCCCAACGCCAACGCTTCTGCGAGAACACCTCGGTGGTCGCCGGGCCGTCGTTGAACAGCGTGAATTCCCGATTGAAGTTCGCAAAGGCGAGACCGCCGGTCACGTAGAGCATCACGTTGTCGACCACGATGCCGGTACGGGCCTGCAATGTGCCGAAGCTGCTCAGCTTGCTGGACACGGTCAGCGTGTCAGTGGGAACGCCCTCTCCGTCCGTGTAGACATTGGATGCGTTGATGCTGGCCCAGTTGTAGTCCGCGGTGATGCCGAAGACAGTGCAGCCCGACTGCCAGTTGTAGCCGCCACCGACGCCGCCAGCGATTCCGCCCTTGGAATTCCTGCGGTCGCCGACTAGGTCATCGTCCACGGCGCCCGCCCAGCCGTCCTTGTCAGCCCAGCTGTGGTCGTAACGCGCGTATCCGACCTGCGCGCCGACATAGAAACCGCCAAAGTTGGCGCAGGCCGGACGAACGACCGGAGGCGCCTTGTAGGCAACCGGCAAGTCCGCTGCGTTGGCCCCACCAGCCGCCAGCGCAACAAGCGCTGTCGTCGCAAGAAACAACTTCCTCATCATGATCCCCTGTTTGGTTGCCTCAACCCGCGAAGCCTCGCTCAAATTCCCCGGCGAAGCCTTGCGTCTCGATCGCGCCCGACTGGCCGATCGCGTGAGGAGCACCTTACACCATAAAGCCGCC
>CAWJKL010000030.1:0-14066 GCA_963843475.1 uncultured Alphaproteobacteria bacterium
AGCTGGCGCGGCGAGCCAGCGAAATCCAGGCCGATGCCATGAGCGCTTACGTCCATTCCATGTCAGCTGCCAAGTTGTCGCTCGCGGCGGTCGCGGTGGCGCTCGCACTTGCGCAGCCGGAGGAGCTGCTTGCCGCACCCGCCAAGCGCGAGGCGGAACGCGCCCCCGACCGTGCCGTCACGGTGACGCGCACCCGCAATATCTGCTTCTCCGACACCCTGCAGGTCACGGGCGTGCTCGGGCCGCGCAGCGAGGTGCTGGTCCGGCCCGATCGCGAAGGGCTGCAAATCACGCAGGTGCAGGTCGAGCCCGGCGACACCGTCGTCGCCGGTCAGATCCTGGCGCGGCTCGCGCCGCCCGACGGGCAGGGAACCGGGGCGGGAATTCCGGTCCGCGCGCCGGCCGCGGGAACCGTCATGTCGTCCGCCGCTGTGGTGGGCGCGATGGCGTCCGGGCGGGGGCAGCCGCTGTTCCGCATCGCCATGCAGGGCGAGATGGAACTGCTGGCCGAAACGCCGGTCGGGACGCTTGCCAGCCTTGCGCCCAATCAGGCGGCCGCGGTCGAGATCGTCGGGGTCGGTTCGTTGCCCGGCCGGGTGCGGCTAATCTCGAGCACGATCAACCAAGCCACCCAGCTCGGCCAGGTGCGTGTGTTCATCGGCAGCGATGCACGGCTGCGCGCCGGGCGCCTTCGGCCGCGCCCGGATCGACGTCGCGCAGCGCTGCGGCACGGCGGTGCCGCTCTCGGCGGTGCTGTACGGTTCGGGCGGCCCGGTGGTGCAGGTGGTTCGCGACGGCAGGGTCGAGTTGCGTCGCGTGACCGTCGGCCTGATGGCGGCCGGCCAGGCCGAGATCCGCGAAGGCTTGTCCGAAGGCGACATGGTGGTGGCGCGGGCCGGCGCTTTCCTGCGGGAAGGCGACCGCGTGCGGCCGGTGGTGGCGACCGACGCTCCCGATCAGCCAAAGTAGCTCACAACGCCGCAAATACCGTTCGGTAAAACGCACAAGGCCGCCCTCGGGCGGCCTTTTGGTTGCATCGGGAAGAATTGGGTTCCGGCCTAATCCTCGATGTTGCGGCGGTCCCATTCCATCTGCCAGCGGCGCTCTTCCCAATCGATCTCCTCGTGCGCGCTCTGAGCTTCGGTGGCGGCGGTAGCGGGGGAAGCGGACTGGATGTTGGAGAAGCTGGTCATGGCACTGGCTCCGAGGGTTGGCCGGAACGTCCGGCGCGTTGTTGATGCTCGGACCCTAGTGCGGCCGCGCCGGCGCGGAGGTGCTGGCCATCACACTTCGGTCGATTGCGTCCACTCGCTGCTCTCGTTGCTTGATCTGCGAATATTGGCTCGAGCTCTTTGTTCATGCCGCTCGCGCGGTCTGCTCCCTCCCCCGCTTGCGGGGGAGGGGTGGGGAGGGGGCGAACTTGCACGAATTCCTCTGCCTGCCCCCTCCCTGACCCTCCCCCGCAAGCGGGGGAGGGGACGTGCGCGGCACGTCCGGTGACGAAATCTCGCGGCCGGGCATTGGATTGTTCAGCCCGAGGCAACACTATGCGCAAACGCCGGGCGACGTTTCGGACAACAATCGGGGCCACGCGATGCAAAATCTGGGTGTGGAACTGATCGGCTATGCCGCCGCGGCGGCGAGCCTTTACGCGGCCAATTCCAGGACCATCATCCCGCTGCGGTACGCGGCCATCGTCGCGAACGCGCTGGCGATGATCTATTCGTTCAATCACGGGACCTACCCGACGGTGATTCTCAACGCCGTCTTGCTCCCGATCAACGCCGTGCGGCTGTACGCGATGATCAAGCTGATCCGCGATGTCGACGCCGCTGCCAAGAGCGACATGAACGTGGACTGGCTGCTCGCCTACATGCGCCCGAAAGAATTGAAGGCGGGCGAGGTGTTCATCCGGCGCGGCGACATCGCCGACGAGGCGTTCTACATCCTGTCCGGCGAGGTCGAGATCGTCGAGATCAGGAAGACGGTGGGGAGCGGCACCTTGCTAGGCGAGATCGGTCTGTTTACCGACGACGGCCGCCGCATCATGACGGCCCGCTGCAAGACCGACGTCCGCGCCGCCACCATCACCTATGACCGGTTCAAGGAGCTTTATTTCCAGAACCCGCAGTTCGGCTTCTATCTGCTGCGTCTGGTGGTCGCACGCATGCACGACAACGAGCTGCAGTTTGCCGCCATGCCGCCGCCGAAGTAAGGGAGCGCGAATGAGCGAAGACGTCGCCACGCACTCGCTCTGCTCTCTCCCCCGCTTGCGGGAGGTGCGAGCGAGGGTGAACCTGCACCAGTCTCTCCGTTTGCCCCCTCCCTAACCTTCCCCCAGCGAAAGGGCGTTGACGCCCGTCTTCGACGGGCTATGCGGGGAGGGGACGCAGGGGGCGCTGGCGGTGCTCCAATCGCTTGAGCTGCGATTGGCAATCGAGAGAGACCTTCTAAATCGAGTCTTACAGCGCGGCTTCGCGCTCGATCACGGCTTTCTTCTCCAGGCAGTAGTAGCCGGCGAGACGGCTCACCAGCGCCTTGTCGGTCCATTCCTTGAGGATGCGGCTGACGTTCTCGCGCGCGATCCCCGCCATGGCGCCGAGGTCGGACTGCGTCACCTTCTGCCGGACCAGGATGCGGCCGTTGCCGACGTCATGGCCGAAGGCTTCCGCCAGACTGAGCAGCGCGCGCGCCACGCGGCCCCTCACCGACAGGAAACTCGTCGCCGCCAGCGCGCTGTTGGTGTCCCGCAGCCGCCGCGCAAGCAGCACCATCAGGTGCTGATACATTTCCGGGTGCTGACGGCCGAACGCCTCGAACGCCGCGCGGCTCACGAAGTTCACTTTCGACTCCCGCAGCGCCGTGACCGAAGCCGAGCGTGCCGAGCCGTCGATCATCGACAGTTCGCCGACGATCGACCCCGGCCCGAGGATCGCCAGGATGCGCTCCGCGCCGCCCGGCGTGATCACGCTGACCTTGAGAAGGCCCTCCTCGATCCGGTAGCAGCCGTCGCCCGCATCGTCGGCGAGAAACACCACCTGGTCGGCCCGCACGGTCTGGAGACGCGCCTCCGCAAACAGGCGTCGCGAGAGATCGCCGGGCAGGGCCGAAAACAGGTTGTCCGGCGGTAGCGCTGGTTTCGCCATCGGGGTTCACCCCTGAGTGAAGAATCATCCGCGGAAGGTGCGGCAGAGTAGCGCAAGACCCACAGCGGGACAGCGGCAATTCGGGTTCCGGCGCGATCCTTCCGCGTTATTCGCAACCAAAAAACGATTGACGGCGGGCACGTGTCCTGGACGCGGCGCAGCAGGCAGTGCTGCGCTGCGCGCGGGACACAGCCAGCTATCTCCAGTGCATCTGCCAAAACCCGCAACTTCGTGATGGCCAGCACAGTGCCATGGCGACCGGCGCGGCATGCTCCACCCATCGGTTCGCAAGACCAGAGGAGAGAGCCATGTCCAACACGTCGAAGTTCGGCCGCTGCGCGTGCTGCGGCAATCCGTTCCCCGTCGTCGAAGGCCGTGTTCAGCAATGGCGCGTCGCCGGGAACCAGTTCACGTGCAACGAGTTCTGCGCCGAGGGCGTCGATGAGCCGCGGACGAACATCCGGACCGTATCATGAAGCGGTGTCGCTGCTGTCACGGGCCGTTCGGCCTCATTCGTCACTACTACAATCGCCACCACTTCTGCCGCTCGAAATGCCTCGCGGAGTATCAGCAAAAGCTCCAGCGGTTGATTGCGGAGAAGAAGTTGCGCGCGCCGATCATCCGCGCGTGGTACGGCGTTTGATCCACGCATCGATCGCGGGAAGCACCCGCGCCTTCAGGTCGGCGTCCAATCTGATGTCGTCCTCTGCCTCCCTGGCGGCCTCGCGGCTGCTGGAGTTGGCGTGCATCGGCGTGAAAGCCGCCAGTTCATCGGCATAGCGCCGGTCGCTGAAGTTCTTCATCAGGTTCGGAACGAAATAATTGCGGAACGACGAGCCCTGCCGATCGGCAAGGGTCCTGAAATTCTTGCGCACGAACGCCCAGGCCAGCTCGGCATGACCGCCGTCCGACGCCATGGCGCCGAGCACGCTGCCGATGACGCTCGAGGGCAGTTCATTCGCGAGCAGCAGGTTGAGCGTCTCCTGCGCCAGCGCCGGATCGCGTGCGCTCGCGGCCGCCGCATAGTAGTTCTCGCGTTCGCGGCCCGAGGTCTTGCGGGCAAGTGCAAGCAGCGTGTCGTAGGTGCTGCGGTTGGCCGCGATGCCGGCGAGCCGCACGACCGCGTCGCGCAGGCTCGGACGCAGCGATTCCGGCCGCTGCTGAAATGCCGCGAACCGGTGTTTGGCCTCGGTCAGGATTTCTTCATCTCCGAACTGTCCCAGCGTGCGGACCAGTTGCGCACGCAGGGCGCCGGTGCCGTCGCCTTCGGGGCGCGGCGCGCCCCAACCGATGCGGTCGAGCACCGGGCGGAGCTTGGCACGGGCATGGGTCTGAAAGGCGGCGCGGTCGGAACGATTGTGCTGCAGACGGTCGATCTGCTTGAGCACGCGGATCACCTGGTCCCAGACTGGACGGCTCTCGTCGCCGATCTGCTCGACCAGATCGAGATAGGCAGTCGGTGAGCCCCGGCCGGCTTCCACCAGCGCCCAGGTGTCCGCCAGCAGGTTGACGCGGTCCGCCGGCTTCAAGAGCGCGAACGACCGGGTGAGCGCCGTGCGCATCGCATCGTCGTACTGCACGCGATAGTAGCCGGTGTTGCCGACGTTGAGCTTGACGGCTTCGCCGCAGCGGCCGGCCTCGATCTCGAGCGGCGCCTTGTGCAGCAGGACAGGGTCGAGCGGGCGCTGTTCCTGCACCAGTTCGACTGTGACCGGGACATGCCAGGAGCCCGACGCCGGGTCGGCGCCGGGCAGCGTGAAGCGCTCCTGGCGCAGGGTGACGCGCTGCCTGCCGTCGATGCACCGGGCTTCGGCGATCACCACCGGGACGCCGCTCTGCTGGATGAAGGCGGTCGCGACCGCGGTGACCGGCTTCCCGGATACGGATTCGAGCGTACGCCACAGGTCGGCCGGCGTGGTGTTGCCGTAGGCGTGATCGGCGACGTATTTGCGCACCCCGGCGCGAAACACGTCCGCGCCCAGGTAGCCTTCCAGCATGCGGACGATGGCGCCGGCCTTGTTGTAGGTGATGTCGTCGAACATCTCCGAGGCTTCAGACTTGTCGGTGACCGGCCGGCTGATCGGATGCGCGGTGCCGTTGGCATCCTGCCGCATCGTGCTTTCCTTCTCGTCGTAGTTGTTGAGCCAGGTCTGCCAACGCGGATGGAAGTGCTCGGTCGCCTTGGATTCCATCCAGGTGGCGAAGCCTTCGTTGAGCCAGAGATTGTCCCACCACGTCATGGTGACGAGGTTGCCGAACCACTGATGGGCGATCTCATGCGCGATCAGTGCGAAGATGCCGCGCCGGGCGCTCGCGGCGTCCTTGCGCGGGTCGAACAGCAGATAATTGTCACGGAATGTGATGGCGCCCCAGTGCTCCATGGCGCTGACCGAGCCGTTCGGGATCGCGATCAGGTCGAGCTTGGGCAACGGGTACTTTATGCCGAAATAGTCGTTGAAGTAGCGCAGGAGGTCGATCGCGCTCTGCAAGGCGAATCGTCCCTGTTCGCGCTTGCCGGCCGTGGTGAAGACATTGATCGCGACGCCGTCGACTTCGCCGCTGATCTGCTCGAACTCACCCGCCGTGAGTTGGACGAGGTAGCTCGACATCTTCGGGGTGGTCATGAAAGAGATCTTCTTCGCGTCCGGGCCGGCCGGCTCCTCCCGCTCGACCGGCATGTTGCTGACGGCGATGTAGGCGCGCGGCACCGTGACGGTGAGCGCGAAGGTTGCCTTCAACGAGGGCTCGTCCCAGACCGGGAAGGCGCGTCGCGCATCGGCCGGCGCCATATGGCTGGAAATCAGCCGCTTGCTGACGCCGTCGCTGCGATAGTCGACGTAGTACAGGCCGTCGCCGCTCCGGTGGATCTGCGCCGTGAACGCGATGCGCAGCTTGTGGTGGCCGACCTCGAGCGGGCGCGGGAAGGTGAGGGTGACGGTTTCGGCGTCGTTGTCATGGGCGATGGCGGCGGGGCGCGGCCTCCGGTCGACGGTGGCGCGGGTGATTTTGATCTCGTCGGCATTCAGGACGATCCGCGCCGTCGGTTCTCGCACCTCGATATCGATGACTTCGAAACCGTCGACTTTCAGGGTGTCGGGATCGAGTGCGAGATCGATGGCGTAGTGTGTGGGGACGACGGCCGTCGGCAGTCCGCCGGGCGTCTGGTCGGCGCCGGGCTGCGGCGCGGTCACGCCGACCGTGGCGAGCAGCAGGACCAGCGCGAGCACGGCGGCAGCATTGCGCGCGGCGCGGCGCGCGAACGGCTCGAGGCGGGGTCGGAACATCGCAGGCATGGCTCTGCTCAAGCGGTGCACGGTACGACGACACGAGGCAATTCAAGCAGATGGGGCATGGGATGCGCCTTGGCCGGCCTATGACATATCGTACGTGGGGCCCGCCGATGCCAGCCGCTCTCGACACTGGGCGGACAGATTGGCGGATTGTGGGAGCGATGCGAAACGCCGCCCCGGCGGCGCGGCCGGACGGCTCGGTCAGGAGGGCGGCGAAGCACGAGGGAGCCTCGAATGTTGCGAGTGTGAAGGGAGTGACGGGATTTGCGCCTTCCGCCGGCTCAGAACCGGTGCGGAAGGCGCAGGAAGTGAGGCGAAGTGAGCCAGTGCGGACGGAAGTGGCCGGGAAACTCCGGGAAGAAGATCAGGCGAAAACCGCCCCGGAGAGGTCGAGTTCGAATATGCCGGGCATATTGACGACGAGTTCGGGCTTTCGGCCGTTCTCGAACAGGGCATATTTCAGCGCCGCAGCCTGGCTGACGAACAGCCCGCCCCGCCGCCCATTCTGGTCCTGTGCGACCCATTGGCCGCGACTGTTCCGGCCGAGCCAGAAAAGCGAGTTGGCCGAACCATTTGCAACGAAATTTTCACCTTGGCGCATAGCACGTCTCCGTCCGTTTCCGACTTCCTGACCGGGCGATCACCGCCCTTTTCATGATCCGGACACTAGGGGTCGCGCCTCTTTCCCAATGTGCTCGCCGTCACAGGATTGCGGAATTGCAGCGGCCGGACGCGGGCCGGTGCGGTCAGCGCCGTACATCATCGCCGCTGTTGCCTGACGTCACTGTGATACGTATGAGCGGAGTCTTTGCCGAACGTCCTTTGAGAGACCCAGAGCCGTCGTATGGCCGATCCGTCACACCGCGTCGAACGCAGATTGGCCGCGGTCCTCGCTGCCGATATCGCGGGCTATAGCGGTTTGATGGGCGCCGACGAGGAGGCCACCGTCCGCGACCTCAAGGCGCATCAGAGCGTCATCTTGCCGATGATTGCCACCTTCAGCGGCCGGGTGATCGACACGGCGGGCGACGGCATCCTCGCCGAGTTCGCCAGCGTCCTTAACGCGGTCAACTGCGCGGTGGAGATTCAGCGCAGCATGGCGGCGCGTAACGCGTCCGTGGCGCCGGAACGGCGCATGCAGTACCGCATCGGCGTCAACCAGGGCGACCTGATCTGTGACGATACCCGCGTCTACGGGGACGGGATCAATATCGCGGCCCGGCTCGAGAGCATCGCCGAGGCGGGCGGTATCTGCCTGTCCAGCAAAGTCTACGAGGAGGTCGAGGGAAAGGTCGACCTGGCGTGCGAAGACATGGGGCTGCAGCAGCTCAAGAACATTGCAAGGCCGGTCCGGGTCTATCGCATTGACGGCCGCACGCTCGCCGGCGGCGTACCACGAGCCGCATCGCCCGCCGACGGGACGCCATTGCCGGCGCCTGACGGTCCGTCGATCGCCGTGCTGCCATTCACGAATATGAGCGGCGACCCCGAGCAGGAGTTTTTCGCCGACGGTCTCACCGAGGACATTCTGACCGCGTTGTCGAGGTTCCGGGAGTTTCTCGTCATCTCTCGCAACTCGACATTCGTCTATAAGGGCAAGGCAGTGAACATTCAGGAGGTTTCGAACGCGCTCAACGTGCAGTACGTGGTCGAAGGAAGCGTACGCAAAGCTGGAAACCGGGTCCGCATTACCGTCCAGCTCATTGACGCGCGCAAGGATCGACACATCTGGGCCGAGCGCTACGACCGGGAACTGGAAGATATCTTCGCCATCCAGGACGAGGTGACGTCGTCGATTGTCGCGACACTGCCCGGACAGGTCGAAGCCGCAACCTATCAGTCCATGGCGCGGAAGCAGACCGAGAATATGGCCGCCTACGAACTGGTACTGACCGCCAAAGTTCTCCACCATCGTGTGAGCAAGGACGACAATCGCGAGGCGCAGAAAGTCGTCGAAAGCGCGTTGTCACTCGACCCAAATTACGCGCACGCTCACGCTTGGCGCGCCTGTATCGTTGGTCAATCGCTCCTCAACAATTGGGAACTTGACCGTGATGTTGCTTGGCAGATCGTCAACGACGAACTCAAGATTGCGCTCGCTCTCGATCGCGATGACAGCGACGTGCACCGTATTCTTGCAGGCGTGAAACTCATCAGCGGCGACTTCGAAGCCTCCGAGTACCATCAGCAGCGTGCAGTCGCGCTCAATCCCAACAACGATTTGATCGTTGTTCAGCAGGGCGAATTGTACACATGGCTGGGTGAGCCGGACAAAGGCATCGAGTGGATCAAGAGGGCGATGCGTCTCAACCCGCATCATCCCGAGCGCTATTGGAACCACCTGGGGCGCGGATACTTCGTCGCCCGCCGTTACGGCGAGGCGATCGAGGCTTTCAGGCATATCAGCCATCCCGGCCAGTTCCATCTGGCTTTCCTCGCGGCGTCCTTCGCCATGATGGGCGATGCTTCAGCCGCGGCCACGCACGCCCGGAACGTCCTCGCGCTCGATCCCGGTTTCTCGGTTGAAGCTTACTTGGGGACGCTTCACTATCGGCACGATGCCGATCGTCAGCACCATCGCGTGGCCTTGCTGAGGGCGGCGCTGCCGGCCTGATGGGCCGCCGGCGTCAGTCCCGGCGCATCCAACTTTTGAATGCGACGGATTGTGATCGCCCCGCGTTGGCGCTCGCGACCGTTCTGCGTAGGCCAATCTGGTCCAGGTCGCCAATCAGGTGTGGGGTGAGCGTTCGCCCGACCTCACCCGTGCTTGCCGTTGAGCGCGTAGCGGCCGTCCTTGAGCCGCGTCGAGGCTGCCGTCGGCGTAGAGCTTGTCGAAGGTGCGCAGCACGTCGCGGCCGTCGCGAGTGCCGGCGGCGGCCATCAGATCGAGGATACGTGGCAGGGCCCTCGCGCCAGCGCGGCTTCGACCGACTGCCGTTCGCGCTGCGGCAGTTGCGGCGGGTACGGCACGGTGAACTCGACGCTGTCGACTTTGCCGAAGGGCTTCGTGCAGTCGAAGCCGCACTTGGCGCCGGTGCGGCTGCCTTGCAGCGAAGGATCGAGCGGTACGCAGCGGAAGCCAGAGGCCACCACGAAGTCGCGGTCGGCCTGGAAGCGCGTCGCCAGCGCCCAGTCGATCTGCTCGTCGGAGAACACGTCGATGTCGTCGTCGACCACGAACACGTGCTTGACGTCGCCCGACGAGCAGAACACCGCGGCGATGGCGTTGCGCGCCTCGCCCGGATTGCGCTGCCGGAGCGAGACCCGCACGTTGTACATGCCGCCGGACGATGCCGTGCAGCACACCGCGACCGGCTCGCGGATCGCCTGCTGCAGCACGCTCCAGATCGCGGCCTCGGTCTTGGCGGCGCCGAGCTGCGCGGTGTCGGTGCAGTCGAGCTGCTGCGCCGCCGATGGTCACGGTCTGGAACAGCGCGTCGCGGCGCCTGCGTGATGGCGGTCAGGTGGAACACCGGGTTGCTCTTGAGCAGCCCGTAGTAGCCGATGTATTCGCCGTAGGGGCCCTCGGGCTCGACCAGGCCGCGCTCGTCGAGATAGCCCTCGAGCACGATCTCGGCGTCGGCCGGCACCCGCACGTCGATGGTGACGCATTTCACGACCGGCACCGGCGCGCCGCGCACCGCGCCGATCACGTCGAGCTCGTCCATCGGCGGCGTCGAGGCGACGGCGGCGAGAAAATCGGTCGGATGGCTGCCGACCGTGAAGGCGACCGGCAGGCGCTCGCCCTTGGCGACCGCCGCCTGATAGAGCGCGCGCAGGTCGCTCGGGGCGATTGAGGTCGATCGCCGGCGGCGCGCGGCCCGCGCAGCATCAGGCGGCGGCAGCCGAGATTGGTGAAGCCGGTCTTGCCGATCGCGCGCATAGTCGATGCTGGCCGAGATGTAGGGCGCGCCGTCGAGCCCATGCTGCAGGTGGACCGGCAGCGCGGTGAGATCGGCGTCGTCGCCGGTCAGCACGACCTCGTGCACCGGAGCGCTTCCGACGAGGCACCTCGATCGGCGCAACGGACGGCGGAGCCGCTCGCGCAACACGGCGGGAAAGTCCGTCTCGTCGGTGTCGAGCGCGGCGGCGAGCCGGCGCCGCGCCGCACATCACGTTGCCGACCAGCTCGGCCTTCTCCGGTCCGACCGCGCGGAACCAGACCGCCTTCGGGTTGCAGTCGAGCACCGCGGCGACGTCGATGAGATCGATCGGCGCGTCGTGGACGGTGCATTCGCCTTGCTGCACGAGCTTCTCGACGAAGCGGCGCAGGCGGAATTTTTCGGTGTCGGGCTGGGTCATGAGGTGCGGTCCGTTCAAGCTATCGTCATGCCCGCGTTTGTCGCGGGCATCTACGTATTCCTTCATTGCAACAAAGCAAGACGTGGATGGCCGGGACAAGTCCGGCCATGACGACCGAAAGTGATGAGTTTGTCCAAGGCGACATTATCAGTACGCGAATTTGTAGTGGAAGCGCTCGCCGTCAGGCTCGATGCGGCCGGCGGTCGGCGCCGGGAAGTGGATCGGCATCACCAGTGTGCGGGTCCCGGCGTAATTTCGCAAAAAGCGCCGCCGCGTCTGCGCCGCCATCGCCGGATCCCAGCAGAAGATCGTCGACCAGTCGGGCTCGCGGCATTGCAGGGCGTGGTGCATGAGGTCGCCGGAGACGATCGCCTCCTGGCCGCGCGAGCGGATGTGGACGCAGCAGTGATGCGGCGAGTGGCCGGGCGCTGCCGCCAGGAACACGGTATCGTCGAGTGAGAAATTCTCGTCGACCAGCTCGGCGCGACCGGCTTCGACGATCGGCCGGCAGTTCTGCAGCCAGATTGCCGGCGAATGCGCGGGCTGTGCCGGTGCTCGTGCGTTCTGTTCCCAGAACTCGTATTCGCGGCGGTGAAAGATGTACTTGGCACGCGGAAAGGTCGGCACCCAGCGGCCGTTCTCCATCCGGGTGTTCCAGCCGGTGTGGTCGACGTGCAGGTGGGTGCAGAACACGTAGTCGATCGCGTCGAACGTCAGGCCGAGCGCGTGAAAGCCGTCGAGCCAGGGCTTCTTCGGAAAGTCCATCGGCGGCGGATAGCCCTTGTCCTCCCCGGTGCAGGTGTCGATCAGGATGGTGTGCCGCGGCGTACGCACCACGAAGGTCTGGTACGTGCTCATCACCAGTCCGCGCGCCGCGTCGAATACAATCGGATCGAGTTCCGCGAGATGGCGGTGGCCGATGACCGGATCGAATGCCGGAAACATGATTTCCGGCTTCCGCCACGGTCCCTCTCGCTCCACGATGCTGTTGATCGTGACGTCGCCCACCCTGATTTCGCGCATGCCCATCCTGTTCTTTTTCCGCGGCTGCGGCGATACGCTATCGTGACGGCGGAAGCGGAACAAGTTGGGGGCACCATGCCGGAACAGGCGGCGGTCGGCTTTGTCGGAATTGGCGCGATGGGATGGCCCATGGCAGCCAATCTTGTGCGCCGGCAATTTCCGGTGACGGTCTACGATGTCGACCGGGAGCGGCAGGCCCGCTTCGTCCAAGCGCATCAGAGCCGCTCGGCGTCTTCGCTCGGCGATCTCGGCAAGGATGCCGCGGTGATCGTCACCATGCTGCCGACCGGGCGCGACGTACGTGAGACGCTACTGGCCGCTGAGAATGGCGCGCTCGTGGAGGCGCTCAAGCCGGGCGCGATCGTCGTCGATATGAGCTCGTCGGACCCAGCGGGCACGCGCGAGCTTGCCGGCATACTCGCAAAGCACGGCGTGATCCTGGTCGATGCCCCGGTGTCTGGCGGCACGCGCGGCGCGGAGGCGGCGAGCCTTACCATCATGATCGGCAGCGATGACAAGGCGGCCGTGGAACGGGTGCGGCCGGTGCTTGAGGCCATGGGACAGCGGCTGTTCGAGACCGGCGGCTCCGGCACCGGCCACGCGATGAAGGCGCTGAACAATTTCATCGCCGGGACGAACTTCCTCGCCGCCGCCGAGGCGCTGGTGGTCGGGAAGCGCTTCGGGCTCGATCCGGCGCTGATGGTGGAGATCATCAATCAGTCCACCGGCCGCAGTTTTTCGACCGAGCATGTCCTTCCGCAGCATGTGCTCAGTCGAAAATTCGCCTCCGGCTTTCAGCTCGGCCTCCTCGCCAAGGACGTCAAGATCGCCGCCGACCTAGCCGAGGATCTGCAAGCGCACGCGCCACTCACACAATTGAGCCGCGACCTGCTGGCGCGCGCCAAGGATCGGCTCGGCGCCACAGCCGATCACTCCGCCGCGATCCAGTATTGGGAAATGCTCAACAGAGTGAAGGTCGGCGGCGAGCCCGAAGCCTGATGGGCACCACCCCTGCTGTCATCACGGGGCCGGCGCAAGAAGGCGCCGAGACCCGGTGATCCATCCTTTGCGCAGAAGATGGATCGCCGGGTCAAGCCCGACGATGACGACCGCGTGAATTAAGCGCGGCCGGTGTGCTGCTTGACGAAGTCGACGATCATCGCCAGCGCCTTGCGCGACGCAGCCGAGTTCGGATCGCGGCTGACGAAGGTGTGCGGCTCGCCCTGAAATTTCTCGACGTGGATCTCACCGCCGCGCTTGGTGTAGGCGGCGGCGAAGCGGTCGGCGGAATCAGGCGGTAAGTTGTCATCGTTGGTGCCTTGCAGGAGAAGCGCCGGCGGCAGTTGCACCGCCTCGCCGCGGTCGAGCACAAGCTGGGGGCTGCCCTCCGCCATCGCGGCCTCGTCCGGCCAATAGGCGTGATGCGCATCGATCAGCCGCTGGTTCTTGCGCTCCTTGACCATGTGATAGCGGGCGAGCGGATCGGCGACCGGCCAACAGGCGATGACGTACGGCACCGTTGCATCGGCGTTGGCATGCGCGGTGCCGTGTTCGGCGAGTTCGAGCGCCGCATATCGTGCATCGAACGGCTTCATCACCGCGAGCAGCAACTGCTGGCCGCCGCTCGACGTGCCGAGCGCGCCGACCTCGTCGGGTTCGATGCCGAAGGCCGGCGCATTCGACTTGAGCCAGCGGATGGCGACGTTCACGTCGGCGATTGACGCCGGATATTTCGCGTCCGGCGGCATGCGGAAGTCGATCGACATCACCGCGATGCCGGCCTGCGCCAGCGCCTCGTGGATCGCCTTGTTGCTCAAGCGGTCGTTCGAGGTCCAGCCGCCGCCATGCACCTCGACCACCGCAGGGTAGGGCGGCGGCGAGGCCGGCAGATAAAGCCGCGCCAAAAGGGGCTGCGTGCCGTGCGCGTGATAGACGACATCGAAAGCGCGATATGCAGGCTGCGACATAGTCGTTTGGCTCATTCGTTCGGGATAACAGGCAGCAGCAGGTGCGAGGGGTGCTGCGGGTCGTGATAGATGTGGTGCAGAACGGTCTTGCTGCTGCAGATATGGTACGGAATGTACTCGACGTTGCTCGCGCCGCCGACGCCGGTCGCGACGTCGAGGCTCGTGATTTCGACGCAGATGCGGTGACCGGCCTTGAAGCAGTTGGCGGTCGCCATGATCTCGACGGCGTATTCGTTGATCTCGCCGGCCACCACTTTCTTCTGCGCCGCACGCGTCAGCGGGTGCCACGGCCGCCCCGGCAGTGAGCGGATTGGATCAACGGCACGATGACTGGCCTT
>CAWJKL010000031.1:0-8302 GCA_963843475.1 uncultured Alphaproteobacteria bacterium
AGGATTTGCCCCGAGGACGTGAAGGAACAGCCCCGCCATCAATCCCGCAACCGACAAGTCCGGCCATGCGGTCGCCGTGCCCCACACCCCAAGCGCGGCAATCATCACAACGACGTTGCCGATCGCGTCGTTGCGCGAGCACAGCCAGACCGAACGCACGTTGGCGTCGCCGTCCTTGTAGCGCAGCAGCAGGAACACGCTGGTCAGGTTGGTGGCAAGCGCCAGCAGGCCGATGCCACCCATCAGCTCCGCCCGCGGCACGCCGAGGACGAAGATGTGATAGACCGTCGAGCCGAGCACCCACGCCGCCATCAGGCTCAGCGACGCGCCCTTGAGCAGCGCCGCCGTTGCCCGCGTCCGCAGGCTCGCGCCGATCACCGCGAGGCTCAGGCCATAGGTGACAGTATCACCCAGGAAGTCGAGCGCGTCGGCTTGGAGGGCCTGCGATCCGCCAGATGGCCCGCCACCATCTCAACCGCGAACATGGTCGCGTTGAGGGCGATGAGCTCGATGTCATTGCGGAGCCGTTGCAGATCGATGGTGCAGCCGATGTGCGCCTGCGTCCCGCGTTTCATGCCCCACTTCTCGCAGTAACGCTGCGTTCTCGTGAACGATCTCGAGGGCGCGCGCGGTTTGCCGCCTTGGCCACATTGGCCGGGATGTGGGGAAGGATCAGCGCGCAGCAAGAAAATCACGAAGGCCGCGAGTGCGGCCCATAGCGCCGTTTCAATCTCGACATAGAGCCGGTCGACAGTACGCCAGATCTGCGATCGCTTCACCATGGCAAACCTCCCGGGCTGGTTTCGACTTTGCACCCGGAACGGCTGCGCGAATGTGAGACCGATCACAGTGGCGGGAAAAAATTCAGGCGCCGCTGTAAGCCCCCAGACACCGGTACGCCAGCCACGCCGTTGCGGCGAGAGCGCCAATCCAGATCAGCACGATCACGAAGGTGACGCCGCGGCTCACCGGGCGCGCGGCGGCTTCCGCGGCACGCAGCCGGCTTTCCGCCATCACCTCGGCCGGGATCAGCCTGAGCACCACCACGATCGCGAGCGGCAGCAGCACGACGTCGTCGAGCAGGCCGAGCACCGGGATGAAATCGGGGATGAGATCGATCGGCGACAGCGCGTAAGCGGCGATGCCGGCGGCGAATGCCTTGACGTACCAGGGCGTGCGCGGATCGCGCGCGGCGAAATAGAGCGCGTGGCATTCCCGCGTCAGCGCGCGTGCCTTCTGCCGGAGCGAGCCCAGCATGCCGTTACGCTGACAGCTTTGAGGACCGCCTCGACCATCAGGGTGACGGCCGCCGCCTGCTTGACACCGGCCTGCTGCGTCAAAGTCCGCCAGGTGAAGAAGCTCAGCGCGATAAAAAGCATGGCACGCTGATTGCCGAGAAGCCCCTCGCCCAGCACGTCACGCCAGCCCTGGACGACCGGCGCCCGCGCCCGTTGGAGCTCCTGCACCATCGGGTGGCGCTCGACGTCGCGCACCACGTTGCTCAGGAGCTGCGCATTGCGCTCGTACCAGCCATAGACGTCGGTGAGCGCGGCGGTGAGCCGCTCGGTGCGGTCCGCAATGTCGCGCCAGGCATCGGCGGTCGGGCTCGGATCGCGCTGGTGCGCCTCCGCCGAGCAGGCCTGGAAGATGCTCCGCTCGTCCGGGAAGTGCGCGTAGAGGGTGTGGCGCTGCACGCCGGCCTTCTCTGCGATCATGCTCAAAGTGGTCGCCAACGGGCCGACGGTGGAATGCAGCTCGACCGCGGCGTCGACGATACGCTGCCGCGTCTCGGCCTGCTGCTCGGCGCGCTTCTTCAGGGTGTAGGTGCGGGTCATGATTCTTTGCCTGTGAGCCCTATATTTGGATACACACAGACGTATTGTCAAATCGTAAGTGGCACGGTCATCTTGGCGGGCCCAGAATCCAGCGCTTTGGCGATGTGGTCGCGCAGCCAGGCATTGGCGGCGTGGGCGTCCACCCGGCGGTGCCAAAACAACATCACGTCGGTGACCGGCGGGTCGTAGGGCGGCAGGTAAAGCTCGAGGCCGAGCGCCGGCGCGACCGCCTTCGCGAAATGGATCGGCAAATTGCCGAGCAAGCCGGACTCGGCAATCGCCAGCGCGACCGCCTGGAAGTGCGGAACGGTGAGCGCGATGCGGCGCTGCAAGCCGCGCTCGGCCAGCACCGGATCGATGGTGCCGACCTTGCTGCCGTCCATCGACATCAGCACCTGCGGGATGTCGCAAAACACCTCGGCGGGGATGCGGTGGCCCGGCTCGATACCGGCTTTTTCCAGCACCGGATGATGCTTCGGCACGACCGAGACGACGAACGACTCCAGCAGCTTGCGGCTGCATACCCAGTCCGGCACTTCGAGCCGCGCATCGACAATGGTCGGCCTCGACGCCTTCGACCGGCACGACGGCGAGATCGATGGCGCCCTCGCCCAGCAGTCGCACCGCCTCGCCGCTCGGATGATCGACCATCTGCAGCGTGACACCCGGCGCTTGGGGCATCACCGCGGCGGTGAGCCGCGGCATCAGCAGGATCGAGAAATAGTCCGAGCCGCTGATGCGGAAGGTCTGCGTGGCGGAGGCTGGATCGAAACGCGCCACCGCCGCGAGCGCGTCCTCCATTTGGCGGAGCGCCAGACGGACCGGCTCGCGCAACGCCAGCGCGCGCTCGGTCGGCACCATGCGGTTGCCTTCGCGCACGAACAGCTCATCGCCGAGGATCTGCCGTAGCCGGCCGAGCGCGGAGCTGACCGCCGGCTGGCTCAGGCCGACCCGTTCGCCGGTGCGCGTGGTGTTGAGCTCGATGGCCATGGCATCGAAAACACGCAGCAAATTCAGGTCCAGCGCGGCGAAATTCATCGGGCCGATAACCCCCATACAATCATTCAATTTCAAGTCCCGGACGGCGGAGCCGTAATTAGCGCGCGCCGAAACCGAAAGGGACTTGCCCATGTACGACGTCGCTATCGTCGGCGCGCGCTGCGCCGGTGCCGCCCTCGCCCTGATGCTCGCGCGCGAGGGGCTCAAGGTCCTGATGATCGACCGGGCGCGCTTCCCGAGCGATACGATGTCGGGCCATTTCATTCAGCCGGCCGGGGTGTCCTGCCTGCGGCGGCTGGGCCTGCTCGAAGCGCTGGAAACCCTTGGCGCACCGGCACAAAACACGATGACGGTCGACTTCGGGCCGGTGGTGCTGTCCGGCCGCCCGACCGCCGCGCCGGACGGGACCAGCGCCGCCTATGCGCCGCGACGCTATTTGTTCGACCCGATGCTGGCGGACGCGGCGGTCGCTGCCGGCGCCGAGCTGCGCGAGGCCGTGAGCTTCGTCGAGCCGCTGATTGAAGACGGCCGCGTGACCGGCATGTGGGTCCAGGGCGATAGCGGACACCTCGAAGCGGTCAGGGCCCGCCTCGTGGTCGGGGCAGACGGCAAGCGCTCGCGCTTTGCGCGCATGGTTGGCGCGCAGGCCTATGACTCCCAGCCTGCCGCGGGCTGCATGTACTACGCGTACTGGAGCGGCTTCGACACTGATGCGAACATCACCCGGCTGTTCGTGCGCGACGGCCTGTTCGCCGTCGCAGTGCCGAGCAATGACGACCTCACCTTCGTCGGCTTTTCCTGGCCGCATGCGCAATTCGCCCGCGTCCGCAGCAATATCGGCAAGGCCTATCACGAGGCAGCCGCGACGCTGCCCTGGATCGCCGACCGCCTGGCCTCCGCCACACAGGCGGAGCGCTTTGTCGGCACCGGTGACCTCGACGGATTTTTCCGCACCGCGTCCGGCCCGGGCTGGGCGCTGCTCGGCGACGCCGGCTACCACAAGGACCCGATCACCGCGCAAGGCATGACCGACGCGCTGCTGCACGCCGAGATGCTGGCAACGGCAATCGTCGCAGGATTCTCGGAAGGCGGCTCGCTCGATGCCGTCGCTGACGCAGTACGGCCAGCGCCGCGACGAGAAGGCGCGGCCGATGTACGGGCTGACCTGCGACCTCGCCCGGCTCGCGCCGCCGCCGCCAGAGATGGCCGCGCTGATTGGCGCTTTGGCGAGCGATCCGCAAGGCACGCGCGACTTCCTCGGACTGATGGCCGGCACGGTCGCCATCCCGGATTTCTTCGCCCCGGCCAACCTGGCGCGGATCACCGGCCAGCCCCTGGCGGCCTAGCTGCCAAAATTTAATTGCACAGACGTGTGCAGTGATATTGACAGCTTCGGATTATTTCGATACACATCTCTGTATCGTCAAATAGACACCGCCAACGCGGTGCTAACCCTCGGAGGACACTATGGAAACCAAGATCGCTGAAATCGCCGACGGCATTTTCCGGCTCTCGACCTACGTGCCGCAGATCGCTCCGCCGGCCGGCTTTGCCTTCAACTCCTTTCTCGTTCGCGGCGAGCAGCCGCTGCTGTTCCACACCGGCCTGCACAAGATGTTTCCGCTCAACCGCGAGGCGGTCGCCAAGATCGTCCCGGTCGAGAGCCTGCGCTGGATCGCGTTCGGCCACTACGAGGCCGACGAGTGCGGCGCGATGAACGAATGGATGGCGGTGGCGCCGAAGGCGCAGGTCGCCCACGGCGCGACCGGCTGCCTGGTCTCGCTCAACGACATGGCCGACCGCGAGCCGCGCATCCTCGGCGACGGCGAAGTGATCGACCTCGGCGGCGGCAAGCGCGTGCGCTACATCGACACGCCGCACACCCCGCACGGCTGGGACGCCGGGGTCATGTACGAAGAGTCGACCGGTACGCTGCTATGCGGCGACCTGTTCACCCAGCTCGGCGACAACCCGGCGCTCATCCATGGCGGTGACATCGTCGGCCCGGCGATGGCCGGTGAAGAGACCTTCCAATACTCGGCGCTCAATCCCGAGATGGCGACAACCATCCGTAACCTGGCGAAGCTCGCGCCGAAGACGCTCGCGCTGATGCACGGGCCGTCATTCGCCGGCGACGGCAAAGCCGCGCTCAACGCGCTCGCCTCGTTCTACGAGGACCGCACTTTAAGCCGCCGCATGCAGATCGCCGAAAGCAAGGCCGCGTGAGGCAAGGCGCGGCGGGCTTAAACGCCCGAAGCCCGCCGCAGAAACCCCAACCGAGTCACATAAGAGCACTCCCGGAGAAAACACATGCCGACCCGCAAGAAGTCATCAAAGACATCATCAAGGCTCGCCCTGACAATCGCCGGCTCGGTCGCCATTACGGCCGCGGCTTCCGCGATTTTCCACGCGGCCCCGCTTGCCTCGACCGAGGCGGCGCGCATCGACGCATCCTCTTCGCCCGAAGGCCGGCGAGCCCACGCTCGCCGAGATCCGCCGTGCCACCGAGAAGTACCGCGACATCAAGGTGGCGCTGGCCGAAGGCTACCTGCGCGATCCCGCCAATATGTGTGAGACCGCCGACATGATGGGCCTGCCGCGCGAAAAGGGCGCGATGGGCATCCATTACTTCCGCCCGGACATGCTCGGCATCAATGCGCCGCCCAACCCGCGCATCAACGGCGCCGGCACGCATACCGACTTTCTCAAGCCGGCCATCCTGCTCTACGAGCCGCAGCACGACGGCTCGCTGGTTCTGGTGGGCGTCGAGAACCTGGTGTTCGCCAAGGCCTGGAAAGACAAGGGCAACGACGCGCCTCCCTCATTCCATGGCGTGATCTAGGACACGATGGTCGACGACCCGGCCACGCCGATCGACGAGGCGCACAACTTCGAGCCGCACCACGACCGCCACGTCTGGCTCTACCGCGAAAATCCGAACGGCGTGTTCGCGCCGTTCAACCCTGCGGGTGACCTGCGAGCACCACGGGCACGGACACGCTCACCACAACCACCACGCCGCCAAGCACTGAACGACGCAGCAACTCTCCCCCACACACCGATCGAAAGGAATACGCCAATGATACGAATTGCCCACGGCACTCTCGAGGTGCTGCAATGAGCGCCGCTGTACAAACGGCGCCGGCGTGCGCCGCCGAAGGGCCGCGGCCGTCTTGCATTACCTGCGTGTTGCGCGACGTCTGCCGCCGCTTCTGGCTCGCCGAGCGCACCCGCCGCGAGTTGAGCGGGCTGTCCGATATCGAACTTACTGATATCGGCCTTTCCCGCGGGGATATCCCCTACGTTGCAGCGGAAAACTGGCGGTAGGATTAATCGTTCCAAACAAAGGCGGCGGCCAGGGTCGCCGCTTTTTTTGGCCGTCCGTCGATCAGCAGTGGGCAGCATCGACGCATTGGAACCGGCGACTCGCGCAGACGCGCGCTATCCCTAAAACTTCTTCTCCAGCACCGGGCCGAGGATGACGTTGCCGCTGCGCGCGCCGTCGACCGGATTGGCCGGCGGGCCGCTGCCGCCGATGGCGGGCTCCTGATAGGGCGTCTTGATCTGGCCGCCGACCGACAACCCGTCACCGACGTCGCGCTTGATCGTCGTGGTCGAGGTGCCGCTCAGGCCGTCGCTGCGCTCGGTGCGTCGTGGCCGACCAAGGGCTCTTATTGAGGTCGGAGGCAGGTCTCTCCTGCGCCTGCGCAAAAGCGCCGAGCGCCGCGAGGATGCCGAGCGAGAGAATGACCTTCATGCGCTTCCCCCTTTGCAAGACGTGGTCCGAGAAGAGTAACACGCTATGACCAGCGTGGGCTGAAGCCCACAACTTCGTGCTGCGGCCGGGTCTTCCCCGCCAACGCCTTCCAAGGCTATGACGTCCCTGCTCGCGTTCAGGAGAACAAGAAAATGCCCGCCAAGAATTTGGACGAATTGCTGCAAAGTGCCGGCAATCCCGTCGATTTGCTGCGCAACCAGCAGACCGGACCGAACGTCTATCCCGGCGTGCCGGCCGAATACACCAATTGGCGGGACGAGACGCAGGCCTGGCAAAAGACCTGCGTGCTGTTCAACCAGTCCTACCACATGGCCGATCTCGCCGTGGAAGGGCCGGACGCATTCAAGATGCTGTCCTATCTCTCGATGAACAGCTTCAAGGGATTCGAGCCGAACAAAGCCAAGCAATTCGTGCCGCTAAGCCCCGACGGATACGTGATCGGCGACGTCATCCTGTTCTATCTGGGCGAAAACAAATTCAACCTGGTCGGCCGCGCACCGGCGCTCAACTGGGTCACCTACCACGCGCAGACCGGCAAGTACGACGTCAAGGTCGAGCTCGACCAGCGCTCGGCGCTGCGCACCGACGGACGGCGCAAGTCGTACCGCTTCCAGGTGCAGGGTCCGAACGCGATGAAGGTGATCGCCAAGCTGATCGGCAAGACGCCGCCCGAGCTGAAGTTCTTCAACATGACGACGCTGACCATCGCCGGCAAAACCGTCCACGCGCTGCGTCACGGCATGGCCGGCCAGCCGGGCTGGGAGCTGTTCGGGCCATGGGACGAAGGTGAGGCAGTGCGCGAGGCAATCTTCAAGGCGGGCGAGGAATTCGGCCTCCGCCTGGTTGGCGGACGCGCCTATTCGGCCAACACGCTGGAATCCGGCTGGATCCCCTCGCCGCTGCCCGCGGTCTACACCGGCGAAGTCGATGAAGGCCTATCGGCAGTGGCTGCCGGCGACCGGCTACGAAGCCGGCGCCTCGATCGGCGGCAGCTTCGCGTCGCGAGAACATCGAGGACTACTACTTCACGCCGTGGGACATGGGCTATGGCGGCTTCATGAAGTTCGACCACGACTTCATCGGCAGCGAGGCGCTGCAGAAAATGTCCAACGCCCCGCACCGCCACAAGGTGACGCTGGCGCTCGACGACGGCGACGTCACCCGGGTGATCGGCTCCATGTTCCAGAAGAATAACCGCACCAAGTTCATGGACTGGCCGTCGGCGGTCTACTCGATGCACCCGTTCGACCGCGTCATGGTGGATGGCGAAACGGTCGGCGTCTCGACCTGGGTCGGCTACAGCGCCAATGAGGGCAAGATGCTGACGCTTGCCGTGCTCGATGCCGATTATGCCGAGCCCGGGGACGGAAGTGATGTTCCTGTGGGGCGAGGAGAACGGCGGCACCAGGAAGCCGACCGTCGAGCGCCACATGCAGACGCAGATGCGGGCGATCGTCAGCCCGGTGCCGTATGCCGAAGTGGCGCGCAAGGCCTATGCGCCGGGTGGCTGGCGGGCGGCTTCGGCGTAGGTGCTCGGCTGCCTATTCGTCGGCCAAGCCGGTGAGGCGCGCGAGCCAGCGCAGGCTCCGCCACGCAAGAAAGACGCTAACCGCGATCACGCTGGCAAACAGCGCGAAAATCGCGCCATAGGCGGCGAACGCCATCAGTGCGTTGAACACCAGCACGTCGG
>CAWJKL010000032.1:0-27586 GCA_963843475.1 uncultured Alphaproteobacteria bacterium
GCGTAGTCCCCGCCGCCCGCAACGCCGAGCAGAGCTCGGCAACTGGGTCATCATGATCGTCAGCCCAGCGCCGGCCTTGAATCCGACCAGGATACTGTCGCTGATCAGGCGCACGAGCACGCTCAGGCGGAACAGCCATGAAATGACGCAAAGGAGGGCGACGGTGAAGCCCGCAAGGCTTGCGATCTGCGCATAGCGCACCGCGTCGCCACCAGCCATCTCGCCGACCGTCCCGGCGACCATCAGGGAGATGGCAGAGGTCGGTCCGATCGCCAATTGCCGGGATGAACCGAGCAAGGCATAGCCGAGCCCGCCAAGCAGGTAGCCGTAGATGCCGACTTGCGGCGGCAGGCCTGCCAGCCCGGCATAAGCCATAGAAACCGGAATTGCGTAGGCGGCCAGGGTCACGCCCGCGACGAGATCACCAGGCAACCAGGCATAGCGGTACTCCCCGAGCCAGCGGACTGGCGGCAACCGCCATAGCGATGACTTTTTACGCCAGCTGCTTGTCGACACCGTCATGCGTTGGCGTCTCGGCTTCAAGCCAGACACTTTGATCTCTGCGCATTCATCGAGGCTCAAACCAGAATCAGTAAATTGATTCAAATCACCGCCGGCGCTTTCTTGTGATGGTCATCCTAATTCAAAATCGTCCACATCGTTTCGAAGCAGGACGGCGGCTCGCAAAAATCGAGCGTACTCTTCGTGCGGAAAGCTCTCTAGCGCTTCGGACATGAGTGACTTCACCGGTTCAAGAGGCGACACCAATGACACTCAAGGACAGCCGCGCATCTTTCGACGAAGCGAAGAAGACTAAAAACGGTCGCCACAAGAACGGCCGAGGGAAAATGAAACGCAAGACCTACGAGAAAGAGTTGCACAAGCTGCAAGTTCGGCTCTGCCATCTGCAGGAATGGGTGCGAGAGAAAGGTCTGCGCGTCATCGTATTGTTCGAAGGACGCGACGCCGCCGGAAAGGGCGGGACCATCAAAGCCATCACCGAACGGGTGAGCCCCCGTGTATTTCGCGTCGTCGCACTCCCCGCCCCTTCCGATCGCGAGAAAACACAGTTGTATTTGCAGCGTTACATCGAACGATTTCCGGCCGCCGGTGAAGTCGTGATTTTCGACCGCAGCTGGTACAACCGCGCCGGGGTCGAATACGTTATGGGCTTCTGCACCAAGCGGCAGCACGAACGCTTCCTGGATCTCTGTGCGCCTATCGAAAAATTCCTGGTCGACAGCGGCATCCGGCTGATCAAGATTTGGCTTGAGGTCGGCAAAGATGAGCAGGACCGGCGATTCGCGGCCCGCATCGAGGATCCGCTTCGGCAATGGAAGTTGAGCCCGATGGATGTCGAATTGTACAACCGCTGGGATGAGTACTCGAAAGCGCGCGACCTGATGCTTAAAACAACCGACAGCAAGCACGCGCCCTGGTACATCGTTCGTTCCGATGACAAGCGGCGGGCAAGGCTCAACTGCATTTCCCACATCCTCGACCAGATTCCGTTCAAAAAACTATCACGGCCCAAAGTCAAGCTGCCCAAACGGGCGACCAAAAAATACGACGATCAGGCGGGCCTTAAGAATAGGAACTTCGTTGTCGAACGATACTGAGATTGCAGCGTTGCTGACCGGTCCGCACCGTGACGACGCGAGCTGTTCAATGGCTCATCCCGAGCCGTCAACTTTGCTGAGCGCCTGAGCAACGATCCTGCATCCCAGTTCGCGGATCGCCTCGCGACGCGGCGTAGGCGATCCGAACACCGCTTTTTCGATCGCAGTTATGCTCGCCGCGATCTCATCGAATCCTTGCGATCGGTGTTCTAACTCTGCCACGGCGTGCTGGTGCTGAACTTCCGCTGTCATGCGGAGGCTCCAAACTCGTCTGCCGTCGCAGGCCCGCGCCTGAGGAAGCTGGGGATCACAAGATGCGGGATTCGACGCCGCTGTACAGCACCGGTGGAACCTTTGCGAGGGCCGTATAGTCTCACCTCGATGGGCACGACCACGGGGGCCGGCGGAAAACGATTTGGCCGCAGCTCTATCGTTTGAGCGAACCGCTCATAGTCGTCCGCGATCCTGCGCATCAAATGCTTGGATATTCCGCCCTTCGCTTCTTCCGCGAAACCGCGCATCTGTGCGGCGCGCGCGAACCAATGCACCGATTGATCACAGGACATGACGCAGACCCGTGTTTCTCATCGGCCGAACATCCTGGCGAAAGCCGTCGAATTTGGATCGGGTATGGTGCGTCGGTGTGTTGTGAATATCTTTTTTTTCCATCAAGGAAATCAACGTCTAGGGAAAGCGGGCCGCAGGGCGATCTGTTGATCGCCGCCGCGAATACCGCTGGACCAAGTTGGACGTCACAGGCGGGCGCGTGAATTCCGACAGATGGGACTGTGCACCGCGACTCGCACTACTGAGCGTTCTCGCTCTCTCGGAGCCAGGCCACCAGCAGTTCCCAGAACACCGCCAGGACAATGGGGCCTAGAAACAGCCCGGTGATCCCATAAGAAATAGTGCCCCCGATCACGCCGAGCAGGATGATCGGCATCGGCGTGCTCAGTCCATGCCCCATCACCAGCGGCCGCAAGATATTGTCCAGCAGATTGACCGGGATCATGTAGGCGGTGAACAGCAAGGCTGTGGTCGTTTCCATCGATAACCAGACCCAAATGATCAGTGGGATGAGAACGAGCGACGGGCCGATCTGGATGATACCGAGAATGAGGACCGCAAAGGCGATCAGGCTGGCGGCGGGGATTCCGGCGACCATGAGGCCCACACCGGCAAGCAACGCCTGAAGAACCGAAATACCGATAACACCGCGCGACACGCTCCGGATGGTGGCTCCGGCGAGCCGGACGAACTCCTCGCCGCGCCCGGGCGCGAACTCGCCGCGAAAACTTTCTGACCGTATCGAGCAGCGACGGCGCCGGCGAAAACAGAAATCCGGCGACGATGATGGCGACAAAGAACTGGAGCATGCCGCTACCGGCGTCCGCCGCGATCTGAAGCATGGCTCCCCCGAGCGGCTTCAATTGCGGAACCACCATCCCCAACGCCGCCGCGAGGTTCCTCGAAGCGAGATCCCAGAACTGAAAGATGGAATTGCCGACCAGCGGCCAGCTCTTGATCGTATCGGACGGCGGCGGCAGTGTCAGGCCCGACGGATCAAGTCGCTCCGACATGGTTTGAACGCCATCAACCAAGCCAAGAACGAGCCACGTCGTCGGTCCGATCACGATCAGCAGGCTCAGGAAGGTGAGCAGAACAGCCGCCAATCGGCGCCGTCCACCCAGCTGACCTACCATCCGATCGTAGACCGGATAGAGTGCGACCGTCAGCACAGCGCTCCAGATCGCGATCGTGATGAACGGACGGACTAAGGTGAACGTCCAGTACAGCAGCAGAGCGAGGACGCCGATCCGGATTGACAGCTCGACCCAGGTTGCCGTGAGCTGGTCACCGCTGCGTGACTCGCGATCGTCGGTCGGCACGCCCATTCTCCATCGGCTCTTGCCTGCCGTCCTGCAAGTCCGTCAGGCCCGACCACTATACGCGCAAATCTTTCTGGAGATCTTTCCCGCCGCGAGAGGCGTGCCCGCAGGCTAACGGTCCCAGCTGCCGAAACCGCCAAACGATCTAGCCCCCATTGGCGCGAAAGCCCAAGCATGTTGTCCGAATGGGCCGGTATCGGGCCGCTGCACTCTCGCAACTCGCTTCGGCTTGGCCGGGGTTCGCGGGGGTGCCTTGGCAAGCTTTTGCACGGGCGCTTGGGGTTCGTGACTTGCGACGGCGACGCTCGGCAATCCTTGGTTTTCGTTCTCCAGCCGAGCCGCCGCTACTTCGGCGCGCTCGATCTCGTCGATGGTCGGCCGGGACGCAAGCATGATTGCAACTGACTTATCCTTCTCAAATGCGGTGGCGCGCGCATTTGAAAGGACGGTCGGTCGCGTCGCCCAATACATGCACAAGGCGAAAATCGACACGAGCGAGAGCACGCCGAATCAGAAAGCCGAGCAACGCAATGTCGGCCGTTGGCGGCTCGAAGCGCGCCTCGTCAGCCAATGCAAGCGGCACGGTGCGCACACCACGCCTTGGCATCACGGTACTTACGGCGGCGCGCAGTAATCCCAGTAGCCCTGAGTCTGTTCCGCGCTCGTCCAAATCCAGCAGAGATTTTCCGCCGGAGGCGCAGGCGCCGCGGTCGCTGCGATCACGCTGCCGAGCGCAACGCCGCCGATGACAGTGCCGAAATACGGTCGCTGGACCCAGGGTCGAACGGATGTACCGTGGACGTTCACGTTCACATTGCTGCCGCCCACGCCGACCGTGCCACCGCCTTTGCCGACCGTGCCGCCCTTGGCACCGGCCGTGCCTTTGGCACCCGCGCCAGCCATGCCGCCTTTGGCGCCCGCGCCGGCCGTGCCTTTGGCACCGGTCCCGGCCATGCCGCCCTTTGCGCCGGCTATGTCACCTTTGGCGCCTGCACCCATGCCACCTTTGGCGACACCGCCGGCCATGCCGCCACCAGCCGCGCCGGCGCCAGCCATGCCTCCGCCAGCCATTCCGCCGCCAGCCATACCACCGCCGGCCATTCCACCACCGGCCATGCCGCCGCCGCGCATCTGCACCGGCACAATCAAACTATGATCTGCTGCATGCAGGTCAGCGAACTGCGGCCAAGCCGTGCTTAAATCGACGGCACCAACGAGTGCGGTCGTTGCGAGAAGAGTCCCGGACACGAGCGTGCGCAACATGCCTACCTCCCGGAAATTACATCAACAGGGCTTAGATGCTTATCCCACCAGGTAGGCTGGCCACATTGACCTCAGGTGTGTTCCCATTGATCTAAGGGGTACCACCCATAAACCCTTGTACCTGGGCCGCCCCAATGATCGCGTGGCCTTCTGGGTTCGCCCCGCAGGTTGTTCCGAAGCGTCGCCAGGAATTGGCGGTGCAACGAGAGCGGCAAGCCCCTGGGTGCGCCCAGGGGCTTCACGTTGTTCCGATCGACCGTCTCGGCGGATCAATAGCGAGCTGCAACCGGTGCAGCAGCGCCGCCGAAGCGCCAGTTGATGCCCACCAGGACCTTGTCGAACTCACGCCGGACTTCTGCCGACGTGCCAGCACCCAGGTTGGGAAAGAAGAATGTCTTGTCCTGCGGGAAAATGCGGTCCCATTCGATCCACAGCGACCAGTTAGGAGTGAACATCCACTCGCCGCCGACACCAACATCGAGGCCGCTTTGGGTCCTGCTCGCGTTGGCTACCTCGACGCCCGCCGCATTGTTGACAGTAAGGCGGGTCCTGTAGGCGCCCCAGCCGAACTTGCCGTAGAGCAGGAACGAGGGCGTGATGGTGTAGCCAATCCGACCTGTGAGCGTAGCAAACCCTCGCACCCTCGCGTGAATGTTGCTTCCCGGGAACACCACGCTCGCGCGGTCGGCCTCGATGCTTGTCGCGTCGAGAAGACCTTGAACGCCAATCACCCAGTTGGAGGCGAACTGATAGTCGCAGCCGATCTGTCCGCCACCGGCAAACCCGTCCGCCGAGCGGCTGAAATCGTCCACACCGTTGAACGATACCTCCGTCTTGGCGCGAGCCCAGCCGACGTTGCCGCCGATGTAGCAGCCGGTCCATACGTACACCGGCGCAGGCACTGGTGGCGGTGCCTTCCTCGGAATATCGGCAGCGGAGGCGTAGTTCGCGACCAGAGCGGCGGCCGCTAGCCCAGCCAGAACTGTCCCTTTCATGAACTTCCCCCTTCGATGGTTGCCGTTGGTTACTTGTTAATACTTATCCTGGTACCTTAGATAGTCCCCTTGGTTACTTATTAATACTTTGAGTTCTAGCAGATTCATGCAACTGCGGCTGTTGCCCTAAGATCACGGTGGATAACATTCGCAGCGATTACTATACCCAAACACCGGCGCTGATTTCTTTTCGTACCTTGGAAACCTCCGCTTTGGCCAAGCGGACATTCAGAATTGCGCCGGGCATGACGGCGTGAATACAAACGGCGCTGCGCAGATATCGGATGCGCGGTTGGAGGAACTGCAATGACTGTAGGCCTCATGAACAAATTGCGCCGACTTCGTCGAGAGGACCACGACTGGCTGCTCACGGCGCTGACCGCCGTGTTGACGCTCATGATATTTGTCTTCGCCCCGCTCCAGGCAGCGGGCATCTTCGTGTTTCAGACGTTCGCTATTGCGGGATTGCTGGTGATTATCGGCGGGGCGCTGATCATTTCCGGCAACCGGATCGCGGTCGGGTTGATGTCGATCGCGCTTATTGCCAATTTTGCCGTCTTTTTCCTACGGCTGTATTATCCCTGGCCTTATAACCTGCACGTGTTGGCCGGCGCATGGTTGATCATAGCGCTCACTCTGGGAATTGTGGTCGGTCGGGAAGTGTTCGGCGGAGGCCGCATCACCTATCACCGAATAGTCGGGGCGATCCTCCTGTACCTGTTGATTGCGGTGGCCTTCGCAACGCTGTTCATGTTTGTCGGCCTGTCGACTCCAGATGCATTCAAGGGCATCGCTTTTCAGGACGACGCGGCACTCGCCAGCTCGCTTTTCTACTTGAGCTTTGTCACCCTGACATCGACCGGCTATGGCGATATCGTCCCCGTGCACCCGCTGGCGCGAAGTCTTTGCAACATCGAAAGCATCATTGGTCAACTTTATCCGGCGACGATCTTGGCCAGGCTGGTAACTCTCGGATTGAGAGCAGGTAGCGAACGGCCTTGACCTCGTGATGTTGCGCGATTGTTAGGTACTGGGCGTCGTTTGGAGCCACGGCGGATAGCGGATCAGTCGATATGCCAAGCACAACACAGCGAGGACAATCAGGCCGAAAATCGCAACCGCTGCTGCCAAGCTCCAGATCGACAGGTAGATGACCAAGTTGTCTTGTTCGACCGCCACGCCCGCGAGGGCCATCTTCGCCACTATTCCCGTGAAATCATTCTTGAAGCGATAAACTGGTTGCGTCGCCAGATATAGCTTGATCGCGGTTTCGACGAGCCGCTGCACAGCAGGCGATGCTATCTCCGAGCCCGTGGCTGACCCTGTTTCGCCGATGACGGTCTTGTTCCCAATAGCAAGTCGAACAAATTCAACTTCGTCAGCATCGAAGAATAGTTCACCAGTTCGAGCATCGTAGCGCGGCGTTCCGCGGGCCGATACTGATGAGGAAATCAGTTGGTTCAGCGCGGTACCTTGTAGATTGATCCGCAAGCCGAGTCGGTCATCCGCAAGTCGAATCTCGACCCGCTCAATCGTCAGCCTCTCGATTGTTTTCGGGAGTTGCCGATTCAAAGGCGCCTGGATCTCAGACTCTGTGAGGCTGATCCGGTTGATGCCGAACAGGGTACAGAGCACGCCGGCGGCCACGACGAGCGCCAGAAATGCGAAAACGGTGTATGCAAAAGTGCGTTTCGACATAGCCTGACATCTCGGTCATGAACCGACGCCGAAGTCTCTCTTTCGCGCAAAAATCGCGGCCGGGACCACAGCGCGGCGAGCGCCGTCGGCGATCCGATGACCGCGATTGTCCGCTACGGGCTGCAGAGACTACTTGGCCCCTTGCCCAACGGTACCCTGCCCAACGGTGCCGCGGCGGTCGTCACGCCGATCTTGGCGACCGGTACGCCGGTCGTCGCGTCGATCGTGGCGACCGGTACGGCGATCGCCACGGCGATCTTGGCGATTGTCGCGCCGGTCCTGGCGCCGGTCCATCCCGATGGTCTGGGCCTCAGCATCTGATGCTGTCAGTACCGCCGCCGGCATTCCGATGCCAAACGCCGCTCCTAGTCCCAGAATCCAAAAGGCTCTTCGACGCGAGATGGTTGCTTCAAATTTTTCACGCATGGCCAACCTCATTTGAGTTTTTTCACAGGTGGCGAGCGGCCAAGTCGAGCGGCCGCGCCGGGCTGCAGCGCGGCTCGCGCCGAACCGCCACCATAAGTAAAACCCAAGCTGCAAGGGATAGATGCTGACCAATCGTATATTTCACTTCACTTTCGAATATGACCGACCGTGAGAATCGAACCAGTGCACCATTCGAGTGCGCCCCACGAGTTCGTGGGCTGCCACCGCCGGCAAACCTTCAGATTGATCAAGAAAGCAGGGATCATTTGAAGCCAGTTATGCCCTCATGCGGCTAATGGTCGGCGCTTAATTGAATCTCTTGTTTTATCGGCGCGCAACGTCCGCGGACTATTGCTCACATCGAAGGCCGTAACGGCCGTGCTCTCGCATCGTCTCACCGATGTGAAGACGTGCAGGTACCGAGCCGCGTCGACAGAGGAACAAGCAGACGAAGGAGGAGTGTCATGCGTGTCACGCGAAAAATCCTGATCGCTCTCTTTGCAGGCACCATCATCGGCTTCGTGCCGATGTTCGCGGAGCAGGCCGAAGCACAAAGGGGCGGCGGCCGGGGCGGCGGCGGTGGCATCGGTCGTGTGGGCATCGGTGGTGGTGGCATCGGTCGTGTTGGCATCGGTGGCGGTGGCTTCAATCGTGTGGGCATCGGTCGCGCCGGCTGGGGCGGCGGCCGTGTTGCCGGCGTCGGTTGGGGCGGCCGCGGTTGGGGTTGGGCCGGACGCCCGGGCTTGGCCCGCGCCGCCTGGTACGGCGGACGTCCAGGCTTGGCCCGCGCCGCATGGTGGGGCGGACGTCCAGGCTTGGCTCGCGCCGCATGGTGGGGCGGTCGCCCAGGCTGGCGCCGCGCCGCATGGTCGGGCGGTTATCCTGGCTGGCGTTTCCGTCGCGCGGCCTGGTGGGGCGCTCCGCTCGCCGTCGGCGCCTTCGCCTATGGAGGATCTTGCCTCCGATGGGACCCGTACTACGGTGGCTATGTCAACGTGTGCTACTCGTCCTACGGCTGGAATGGCGGATACTGGTGAGAGCGAATAGCGCGGCACCACTGTTGGGCCCGACGTTCCGCTGTCCGAATGAGCACAGAGATTACGGCCCGCGATTCCCGGAGCAAAGCTCCGTGAGAAAGCGGTGCCTCGTGCAGCGAATATCGCTCCGGTCGGCGACACCGAGTTGCAAAGCCGCCCGTCACCGTTGCGACACTGGCTGATTGCTCGGGAGAGGATGTCATGAACGACGATATCATGCGGCGGATCACCGCCGAGTTCCTCGGCACGTTCTGGCTCACGTTTGGCGGCTGCGGCGCCGCCGTGTTGGCTGCGGCGTTTCCAGGTCTCGGCATCGGCTTTTTGGGCGTATCGCTCGCGTTCGGGCTGACGGTCCTCACCATGGCCTACGCGGTCGGGCATATCTCGGGCGGGCACTTCAACCCGGCGGTCACTGTCGGCCTGTGGTCAGCAGGACGCTGCGAAAACCAGCATGTCCTGCCCTACATCATCGCCCAGGTCATCGGCGCGATCGCGGCGGCCGCGATGCTGTGGATGATCGCTTCCGGCAAGGCAGGCTGGGTCGCTGACGGCTTCGCATCGAACGGCTTCGGCGAGCTCAGCCCAGGCAAGTACAGCCTCGCGGTCTGCTTCGCGACCGAGGTGCTGCTCACTTTCTTCTTCGTCTTCATCATCATCGGCACGACTTCGAAAGGCGCAGCCGTGGGCTTTGCCGGCATTCCGATCGGCTTGGCGCTGACGTTGATCCACCTGATCTCGATCCCTGTCACCAACACCTCCGTCAATCCGGCGCGCAGCACTGGACCCGCCCTGTTTGCGGGCAGCGAGTATGTCGGACAGCTCTGGCTGTTTTGGGCGGCCCCACTGATCGGCGCCGCCGTTGGTGGCGTGATCGGGCGGTGGATGTACGAGCCTGCCCGCGTCATCGAAACTGTTGTGGTCGAGGAACGGCGGTGAACAGAAAATCGTTCGTGAATGGTGTGTTCAGCCGCTCGCTTGCGAGCGCTTTCAGTGACCGCGACAGGTTCGACCATTTCTACGCGAGCGAACCTGTGCCCCTCTACGCGGCTTTTAGGCCCAAGGAGCAGGGTAAATTTCAGGAGCTGTGTCGGGGTCTGACCAAAACGGGCACCCGGCACCTCACCCCCTACGGCCGCCGACGACGTGCCTACCGCGGCGGCCCCGACGTCCCGCCATCGGTCCGCACGTAGCCGTTCATCCTGACGCAGGTGGTCGTGCCCTGGACCTGGACGAAGCCGGCGCCGTATTGCGCGCACGGATTGGCGGTGGCCTGGGGAGCCTTCGGCTTTGGCTGCGCCTTCTTCGGCAGGTCGTTGGCCGCGGCCACGCCCGGCAGCAGCGCGATCAGGAGGATGAGCTTTCCCATCCCTGTTTATATCGCGATCGAAGGGGCGGAAACAGGGCGGCCGGCTCCGAGGGAACAAGCCCTCGTCTGAGCGCCGCGTCGCGAACAGCCGGTGCAATGGAGAGCGCATCTTGCTGTGAATAACTCACACCGAGGGCAGCAACTCTAGAGAAGTGAGTCGTTCTATCTGAGAAGGGCTCCGCTCAAAATGAGAGAGGCCCCGGCTTAAGCCAGGGCCTCCGGGCAGCATAGCCCTCGAAAAACTACTTTTTCGACTTCGCCTTTTTCGCCTTCTTCGCCTTCTTTGCCTTCTTCGCCATGACAGCTCTCCGTGTTGGTGCCGGCGAATCGGGATTATATCCGCACATTGTAAGATTCCGCGAATGTGCGTCACATTCGATCCAAGGTCGAGCGCGAATCGGCTCGCCGCCGACCTCAGCTCAGCATCGAAACGATCGCCTGGATCTGGCTCGAGGCCGCCGCGATCAGGCCGTCGTACGTCGTCTCGCCCTGCGCCGCCGCCTTCAGGATGATCTCGGCCAGATGCGCCTTGATGCCGGGCGTCGCCTGCTCCGCCGGCACGCGCGTCATCACCTCTTCGAGCACCGTCCGCATCAGCCGCACAAGCTCCGGATTGAAAGTCGCCGATTGAAGTACCATGGCTCCCTCCGCCGGCTGGTCCGTCCGCGCACGCAGCATCGCCGCGCAATGTGGCGCCACCAATTCAGCAACTGTCACGAGCGATCACGCTGCGGTGATCCGCGCCACGCAACGACGCAAAAACAATCTCAAATCGTTACCGAATGCGCGCTGGCATTCCAAGCCGCCGCAGTCGCGCCGAAATTCCGCTACGCCGCCGCCGGCTTGAGCCGGTCGACGGCGCGGCTGAAGGCCGCCGCCAGGACATGCAAGGCGTCGGCCCGGCCGTGACAGATTGGTCGGGTCGAGCACGTCGGCACGCGGCAGGTCGCGGCGGCGCGCCATATGCGCCGACGTCGCCAGCCGATCCTCGACCTTCACCAGCAATATGATCCCGTCGCCATCCAACAGCCGCGCCTGCTTCTCGGCTTGCGCGACGAGCGTTTCGACTTCGCCTTTGAAGTCGATCGGCCGTCCCAATTGAAACTCGGTGACGACCATCTGGCATCGCCAGACCCACTGATCCACCAGGCCCCCAAGAACCGCCGCATCCATGGATCCCCTCCATGCCGCGCTGGCCGAATCGGTCAGCGCCGACTACAAGCCTAGCAGAGCGCGCGTTTGATGTCATTGGCAATTACAGCATAGCGGCGCGCGGAATCGTAATATGTCGTCGAAGTTCGTATTCGTGACGACGGAAATCGCTCGTCGCACTCTCGTAACAACGAGAGGCAAGACGATTTATTGCTGTTGCTCTGAGCAATCCACAATCGAGTTGCTGAAAAACTGCGCAGCACTTGCGGAGCGCGGATGCTTTGCATTGCCGTGTCAGGCGCGCGGAACGCGATCGGGATGTCGGCGAAGATCTTGTAGGACTGCGACTTCGGCTTCGCCTTGTCCTCTTCGTTCAGATACTGGATCGAGCTCTTGCCGATGCAGCTCGCGCGGCAACACCATCACGCGCACGAAGCGCGACGCGCGGTCCACGGCGCCCTGCGCGAACACGCCGTCGGGCCCGCTCTCGTACCAGGCGCCGCCGGGACCGTAGCTGGTCGAGCGGCCGTGGGTGTCGATGCGGATGCCGCCCTCGATCAGGCAGCGGATGCCGGGCCCCTGGTGCCGGTGCAGATAGGCGCAGCCGCCGGGCGGGAACGCGACGCTGTCGCCGCGCAGCAGCAGGTCGCCCTGCGGCAGCGTCTCGAGCGTGGCGGAGAGCTTCAGCCGCGACACGCCGCCGATGGCGCCCGCGGCGGCGCCGTCGGCCGCGACCTCGAAGCGCCAGGCGGTGACGCCCTGTTGCCCCGGCGTGAGCGTCACCGCGCCCTCCCCGGCCCAGGCCTCGCCGTCGGTGAAGCGTCTTGCCGTCGATCGTGGCCGCGCCATGCACGATAAAGATCATGCGCGGCAGCGCCGGCAGGCGCATGTCGTCGGCGCCGCCGGCGAGGATGTCCTCGTAGAGACGCAGGAAGGTCGGCATCGGCTACAGCCGCTGGATCTTCGCGCTGTCGATGACCGCGGACCACTTCTTGATCTCGCTCGCCAGCCGCTTGCGCAGCTCCTCGCCGGAGCTCGCCTGCGCGGTGATGCCGAGATCGGCGTAGCGCTTGATCACGTCCGGCATGGCGAGCACTTCGCGGACCGCCTTGTTGAGCGTGTCGATGATCGGCTGCGGTGTCGCGGCGGGCGCGCCGAGGCCGTTCCAGGACAGCACCTCGTAGCCGGGCACGCCCGCTTCGGCGACCGTGGGCACGTCCGGCAGGAAGGCCGAGCGCTTGGTGCCGGAGGTCGCGAGCGGCCGCAGCTTCTTGTCGGTGAGGACCGCGTTCATCGCCGCATAGAAATCGGTCATCAGCTGGATGTCGTTGCGAATGGTCCCGACGATCACATCGGGCGTGGTCTTGTACGGAATGAGCTGGATGTCGAGCTTGGCGAGCGAGCGGAGCAGCTCGGCGCCGAGATGCTGCGTGCTGCCGACGGCAATGGTGCCCAGGTTGAGCTTGCCCGGCTGCGCGCGCGCCGCCTTGAGCAGACTCGGCCATCGTCTTGTAGGGCGAATCCGCGCCGGTCGCGAACACCAGCTCGAAATTGCCGAGCGCGGAGATCGGGGCGAGGTCCTTCACCAGGTCGAAGGGAAACTGCTTGTAGATCGCCTGGCTGATCGCGGTGCCGTTGGTGATGAGGCCGAGCGTATAGCCGTCGGGCGCGGCGGTGATCATCGCGCGCGCCGCGGCGATGCCGCCGGGGCCCGGCATGTTCTCGACCACGAAGCGCTGGCCGAGCTTCTCGCCGAGCTTGTCGGCGGCGAGCCGCGAGGTCGCGTCGGCGACGCCGCCGGCTCCGAACGGCAGGATCATCCGCACCGGCCGGCTGGGATAGGCCTGCGCGCGCGCCACATGCGGCATGCCGAGCGCGGCGGCCGCGGCCAGCGCCGAAGTCGAGAACGTCCGGCGCGTGATCCGGGTCTTCCTGCTCATCATCGTCTCCTTACAAACTCACTCACCTGCACGCTGCAGCGGACTCAGCTCGCCTTCTTCACCTTGAGGCCGTCGAGATGCGCCAGCACCTGGTCGACGTGCATCACGTCGACATATTTGTGGTGCATGTCGAACAGGTTGACCTTGTGCGAGAGCAGGCTGCGGTCGAAGCAGCACTCCTCCACCAGCACCACCTGGTAGCCGTGCGAATAGGCGTCGACCGCGGTCGCGCGCACGCAGCCCGAGGTGCTCTCGCCGCACACGATCAGCGTCTGGATGCCGAGCTGGGTCAGGTGCGCCGTCAGCGGCGTGCCGAAGAACACGCTGGCGCGCTGCTTGGTGATGACGACGTCGCCGGCCTGCGGCTTGAACTCCGGCCGGATCGACATAGTCGTTGGGATTGAGCGGCGGCCGGTTGCGCTTGGTGGCGGCGACGAAACCGGGCCGGCTCGCCGCGCGCGTGTCGCCGGTCGAATAGAAGATCGGCAGACCCGCCGCGCGCGACGCCGCGAACAGGCGCTGGGTCGGCTCGATCGCGGCATAGGCGTATTCGCCGCAGGAATTCGGGATAGGTCTTGGCCAGCTCCGACCGGCGGCTTCGGCCCGCCGGCATAGACGCATTCGTAGAGGTCGATCGCGAGCAGCGCCGCATTGGGGCCGATCGAGATCTTGCGCTCGTAATGCGCATAGACCTCGAGGATGTCGGGCGTGACGATGTCCTTCCAGCAGTGGTCTTCGAAATCGTTGCTCATGATGGACCTGTTGCGGGGTGCGGCCTTTGGCCATCTGGCCGAGCCGGAAACCTAGCCGGGAACACGCCCCTGTCATTGGATTTGGGGTCGCAGGACCGCTATGCTGCGCGCAACCAACAAACGAGCGCCTCAAGGGGATGGAAATGGCCAGGATCACCAGACGAACGGTCGTGGCCGGCTGGCGGCGCGTGCTCGCGCCGCTCGTCGCGCGCGCGCAATCCTGGCCGTCGGGCCCGATCCGGATCGTCGTGCCGTTTCCGGCCGGCGGATCGGTCGATGCGGTGGCGCGGCTGGCGCAGGCCGGGCTGCAGCAGCGGCTCGGCGTCAGCGTCGTGGTCGAGAACCGCTCCGGCGCATCGGGCTCGACCGGCACCGCGCTCGTGGCGAAATCGCCGCCCGACGGCAGCACCTGGCTCGTGACCTTCGACAATCACGCGGTCAACCCGGTGCTGCTGCCGAACTTTCCCGTTCGACAACCAGAAGGACCTCGAGCCGGTGTCGCTGATCGGCACCGCGCCCTACATGGTCGCGACCCATCCGGCGAAGCCCTACAAGAGCCTGGCGGACGTCATCGCCGCCGCCAAGAAGGCTCCCGGCAAGATCAGCTACGGCTCGGTCGGCAGCGGCAGCATCGGGCATCTCGCCATGGTGCTGCTCGGCAAGCAGGCCGGGATCGAGCTCACGCATGTCCCCTATCGCGGCGGCGCGCCGGCGGTGAACGACGCGCTGGCCGGCCACATCGATCTCGTCAACGGCAGCGTGGCGCTGCTGACGCCGCACGTCGCCGCCGGCCGGCTGCGTCCGGTGTGGCAGCACGGCGCGCAACGGCTCGCCGCCCACGCGACCGTGCCGACGGTCGGCGAAGCCGGCTTTCCCGGCGCCGAGGCCAATGCCTGGTGGGGCTGCTATGCGCCGGCCAAGACGCCGAAGGAGATCATCGACCGCTTCCGGACCGCCCTGGTCGAGAGCCTGCGCGAGGACAAGGCGGCCCGGATGCTCACCGAGAGCCAGCAGATGAGCCTGCTGCTGACGCCTCCGGAGGCGCTGCGCAAGTTCGAGCTGGAGCAGACGCGAATCTGGGGCGGCGTGGTGCGCGAAAACGGCATCAAGGGCGACTGACGACGCTAGCTGCCCGCGGACGATCCGCCGCGTTGACGGCCGTGGCGCAAATTGCCTATGGAGCGCAACCAACGTTCCGGGCAGACGCCTGGTTCCAGCGGCAGAAAGACAACGCGTGACCATCATCATCACCGACGACGACGTGAAGCGGCTGCTGCCGATGGCGGACTGCATCGAGGCGATGCGGGTCGCCTTCCGCGACTTCGCCGACGGCGTCGCGGTCAACCGGCCGCGCATGCGCTATCTCGCGCAGCATCCCGATCCCGAGCGCAAATACCTCGCCAACGTCCATGTCGGCGCGGTGCCGTCCTACGGCATCGCCTGCGTGCGCGCCGGCTCGCAGATCATCAAGCCGCCGAGCGCCACGGTCGACCGGCGGCTCTACGAGAACCCGAAGGCGTTCAACTGGGGCATCGTCATCCTCTACAGCATCGAGACCGCCGAGCCGCTGGCGCTGATGCACGAGTTCCAGCTCTCGGGCATGCGCGTCGGCGCCACCACCGGCGCCGCGGTCGATGCGATCGCGCGCCAGGACGCCACGACGCTCGGCCTGTTCGGCACCGGCAAGCAGGCGCATGCCGCGCTCGAAGCGATCGCCTGCGTGCGGCCGATCAGGCGCGTCAACGTCTACAGCCCGAGCGTCGAGCATCGCGCCGCGTTCGTGCGCGACATGGCGCGCGACGGCATCGAGGTGGTCGCGGTCACCGACGCGCAAGGCCGCGGTCGCCGGCGCCGACATCGTGTGCTGCGCCACCACCGTCGATGAAGCCGGTGTTCGACGGCGACTGGCTGGAAGACGGACAGCTCGTCGTCTCGATCGCCAATTCCGACGTCACCAACAAGCGATCCGAGGTCGACCGCCGCACCTACGAGCGCGCCACCGCGGTCATCGTCAACGACTGGGAAACCGTGGTCGACAACGACCAGACCGAGCTGCTCGATCCGATCAAGGACGGCGTGATCCGCCAGGATCAGGTGCACGAGCTCGGCGATCTCCTGACCGGCAAGGTCGACGATCACGCAGCCGCCGCGCGGCGCGGATGACCAAGGCAGTCATCTATTTCAAGAACAATTCCGGGCTGGCGATCCAGTTCGCCGCAGCCGGCGGCATCATCTACAAGCAAGGCGATGCAGCAGGCCAACAACAAGACGATCCCGACCGAATGGCTGGGAAGCGATCTCACGTCCTACTACGAGGCCGGCTTCCGGCCGTCGCCGTGATTGGAGACTGACTGATGTTTCGCACGCTCGCCGCGCTGCGCGGCGCTCCTGACCGCCACCGGCACGACCGCGTCCGCGCAGACCGACGACGTCGCCGACTTCTACCGCGGCAAGACCGTGCGGCTCGTCATCGGCTATGGCGCCGGCGGCGGCTACGACGTCTATGGCAAGTTCTTCGCCCGCTATCTCGGCGAGCACATCCCCGGCAAGCCGACCGTGATCGCGCAGAACATGCCGGGCGCCGGCAGCCGCAGCGCCGCCAACTGGCTCTACAAGGTCGCGCCCAAGGACGGCACCGTGCTCGCCGTGCTCAGCCAGGCCACGCCCGCCGACCAGGCGCTCGGCCAGCCCGGCATCCAGTTCGACGTGCGCAACTTCAACTGGATCGGCAACATGGTGGTGGTCAACAACATCATGATCACCTGGCACGAGAGCGGCGTGCGCACCATCGACGACGCGAAGAAGACGACGATCGCGATCGGCGCCACCGGCGCGAGCTCGCCGTCGGTGCTCTACCCGACCGTCGCCAACAACCTGTTCGGCACGCAGTTCAAGATCGTGTCGGGCTATCCCGGCGGCGGCGACATCATGATCGCGCTCGAGCGGCGCGAGGTCGACGGCCGCGGCAGCGACTCCTGGGCGTCGCTCAAGTCCAACAACCCGGACTGGATCAAGGACAAGCAAGGTCAACATCCTGTTCCAGGTCGGCCCGCGCCGCGAGACCGACCTGCCCGACCCGCCGCTCCTGACCGAGCTCGCGCAGAACGACGAGCAGAAGCAGATCCTCGAGGTCGATCTCCGGCGACGCCGCGGTCGGACGGCCGATCCTCACCGCGCCGGACGTGCCGGCCGACCGCGTGCGGGCGCTGCGCAAGGCGTTCGACGACACGATGCGCGATCCGGCGTTCCAGGAGGCCGCCAAGAAGGCCAACATGTATTTCAATCCGATCGGCGGCGAGGAGCTGCAGCAGATCGTCGTCCGCATCGTCAGCCCCTCCCCGCAGGTGATCGAGCGGGTCAAGGAGGTGATCCGGCCGAAGAACCTGCAGACGCTGCCCGGCGCCAAGAAGGGCGGCGGCGGCGCGCAGGACTAGAGCAGCGCGATCCAGGTCCGTCATGCCCGCGCTCGTGCGGGCATCCACGTCTTAAGCTCGCGACCAGACCGTAGATGGCGCGGGACGAGCCCGGCCATCGACTGCGATACCGCGTCAGAACTGCATGCCCGCCCGCACCAGGATAGGTGCGGCCCGGCAGCGGATAGGCATTGTATGTCCCGAACGTGAACGCGCTCGCGATCGCGTAGTCGAAATACAGCGCGTTGAACACGTTCTGCACCGAGACCGACCAGAAGAACTTGTCGATCTCGCCGCCGATGCGCACGTCGACCACCGCCTGGCCCGGGATCAGCGGCTGGAAGTTCGCCTGGTCGTTGTCCATCCGCCGGTCGCTGAAGAAGCGCGCGACCGCGTCGAGCACCAGATATTTCTGGTAGATGTCCCACGACACCGCGACGCTTCCGGTCCACGGCGACACCAGCGGCACGTCGTTGCCGGCGAACGGCCCCTCGCGGAACATCGCACGCGTATAGGCGAGACCGGCCTTGAGCCGGAGGTAGTCCGCCACGCGCCAGGTCACGATGTTCTCGACGCCGTAGCGCTTGGTCGGATCGAGGTTGATGTTGGTGAAGGTCGCCGGGCTGAAGTGCAGTTCGTTCTCCAGCTCCATGTAGTAGACGCTGATCTGCCAGGTGAGCGGCCCGGCGCTTGCGCGGATGCCGCCTTCGACGTCGTGCGACGTCTGCGTCTTGAGGTCGAAGCTCGTCGGCACGCCGAACGGCGACATGCCGACGCGCTCGTCGACATTGGGCACGCGGAAGCTGCGCGCCGCGCGGCCGAAGAACGCGACCTGCTGCGTGACCCGGTGCTCGACGCCGACATGCCAGGCGTACTGCACCTCGCTGCCGTCGAACGGCAGGCCCTTGCGGGCCGGCGAACAGGTCGCGCCCGGCGCATTCGGATTCGCAGCGGTCGCGCGCGCTCGATCGCGTTGCGCTGCACGCGCGCGCCGAAGGCGATGTCGGTGTCGGGCCGCACGGCGACCGTCTCCTGGAAGTAGAGCGCGGCCGTCGTCTGCTTCAGGTCGTAGCGGTGGATCGGCGGATCGCCCAGATGCTGGCTGCGGTCGGAGTCGTAGATCGAGTGATAGACATCGACGCCGGTGATCAGCTTGCCCGGCACGCCGCCGATCATGTGCTGGCTCAGCAGCCGCGGCGTGACCGACAGCGACGTCAGGTTGGCCTTGAAGCCGGAATCGAAGTCGAGCCGAACGCGCTGAAGAAGCCGGCCTCCTGGTTCTTGTGGCGCACGCCGCCGTCGACGATCAGCTCGGTGCCCTGCCACAGCATGTGGGTGACGCCGAGCGTCGCGTTGACGCCTTTCTTGTCGCCGAAGTCGAACGGCGTCGCCGCACCGCGCCGGTTGGTCACGAGTTCGCTCGTAGGTCAGCGTCACGCAGCCGGCCGCCCGGCAGCCCGAGATGCTGGTCGTCGGCGGAGACGTTGAGGTAGGCGGTGGTGTCCGTGCCGTTGGTCCAGCGGAAATCGCCGACCGCGTTCTCCTGGCGCAGCTTGTTGTTCTCGCGATAGCCGTCGGAGCGGATCGCGTTGGCGTAGACGGACGCCGCGAACTGCCCCGCCGACGTGTTCGCGCGTGATCGCGACAGATTGCCTTCGCGGTAGTTGAACGAGCCGAAGCCCGCCTGCACGCGCGCCGACGGCGGCAGGTCGACGCGCGTTCTTGGTGACGATGTTGATGACGCCGCCGACCGCGCCGTCGCCGTAGAGCACGGCGCCGGAATTGCCGCGGGTGATCTCGATCCGCTCGATGCTGTTCTTCGGGATCGCGCTGAAATCGACGCCGGCCATGTCGATGTCGTTGAGCCGCCGGCCGTTGACCAGGATCAGCGTGTTGGAGGTGCCGGCGGCGCCGAAGCCGCGCATGTCGACGCGTCGACCTTGCGCCGTTGACGCTGCCGAACAGGTTGCGTCACCTGGACGCCGGGCTCGCGCGCCAGCATGTCTTGCAGCGATCTGCGCCGGGCGAGCGCTCGATCTCCTGCGCGGTGATGACGTCGAGGATGCGCCGGTGATGATCGTGCCGGTGACGATGCCGGAGGCCCGGCAGCGTCCGCCGGCGCCTCGGTGCCGGCATCGGCGCCGCTCCCCGGCGCCGACGCCGCGCGCGGCGCCGCGCCGCCCCGCCGACCAGGCGGGTGTTGGTGACGTCGATTTCCGGCAGGACCGTGGTTTCGTTCGGCTGCGCCGATGCCGGTCCACAGTCCAGCGCGCGCTACGCCGGCGGCGAGCGCCAGCGCGCCCGCAATTCGTCTCTTCGATGCCCCCATAGCACGCGTCCTTCGTTCGCGCCCCTGCGGGGCGCCCGGTGACAGGACCGAAACGAAGGCGCACGAACGCGCGAACGGTGAACGATCAGACTCCGGCAAACGCCGAAATCCGGCCGTCAGGCCGCTTGCCACTCATGCTTTGGATCGTGGGAGACGACATCCCGCACGGCCTTCGCATCGGTTGCTATGTCACCGCTGCGAACAGCCGCTCCGTGTGGTCCCTCCGACCACCGGTTGGGTGACTGCGCTGGCAGGTCTCCTGGCTCACGGGTCGTTGCCTGGTCGTCCAGCCTTCCCAGTTTCCCAGTGGCTGACGCGGACGACAGGCTCGCCGCTTACAGTTGCGGGGGCAGCCACGGATTGAGGCTGCAACCTGCAGCCCTGCCCGTGTTCCCTCTTGCCTCCCCGGCGCGAACCGGGGAACCAGCACGGGGGCAGCATTCCGTGGCATGAGTTCCGCGGTCAAGCCGACGGGAGGCGATGACCGCATCGAGCGTTGCAGCGAAGCCACACCTGGGACCTTGGCTTGACTTCGGATCCGACCAATCGAACCATGACCCCAAACACAACGGCGGGAGGATACCCATGAACACGCACGGCTCCACTTGCTGTCGATCGCGCTCGCCGCGGTGCTGATGCCGCGCCCCCGCCTCCCGCCGCCGACGTGGTCAACGTCGCCAACGTCTCGCGCACGCTGTTCAGCCTGCCGTTCTGGGTCGCCCAGCATCGCGGCTTCCTGAAGGCGGAAGGGCTCGAGACCACCAGCAGCATTCTCGACAATGCCGAGAAGATCAACGCGGCGCTGCGCGCCGGCACGATGCAGATCGCGATGGGCACGCCGGAAGCCGTGATCATCGACGCCTACAAGGGCGGCACGCTGCGGCTGATCGCCGGCAACACCGGCAAGCTGCCGCACTTCATCATCGCGCGCCCGCACATCAAGACGCTCAAGGACCTGCGCGGCGCCAATTTCGGCATCCTGTCGGAGAAGGAAGGCTCCACCTACGTGGTGCAGGACATCGCCAAGGCGATCGGGCTCACGCCCGCCGACTACACGATGACCGCGGTCGGCGGCGCGCCGACGCGCTGGAAGCTCCTGCAGGCCGGCAAGATCGACGTCGGCCTGCAGCCGTTCCCGCTGAGCTACATCGCCGAGGACGCGGGCTTCACCAATCTCGGCTCGGTCATCCCGTTCGTGCCGGACTGGCAGTTCACCACCATCAATGCCGACATGACCTGGGCGGCGAAGAACCGCGACGTGGTGGTGCGCTTCCTGCGCGCGGTGCAGCGCGGCCGCGATTTCATGCGCACGAATCCGCAGGAGACCGCCGAGATCGCCGCCAAAGAGCTGAAGACGACGGTGGCGCTCTCCGCGCGCGCCATGGGCGACGCCGAGAAGCTCGCCATCCTCGATCCCAACCTGGGCGTGACCGAGCCCGGGCTGCGCAAGGTGGTTGCGACGCTGCAGCTCGCCGGCGACATCGCGCCGGGCGAGAACATTCGACCTCGCGCGCTTCACCGACCTGAGCTTCTGGAAGGCGAGCCGGGAGAAGAAGTAGCCCGCATGGAGCGAAGCGCGAATGCGGTGACGGATCGGACTTGGCGGCTAGGCCCGGACTTCGCTTCGCGTCCATCCGGGCACGAGCGCGTTGCTCCACCCCTGCCCCGCCGCGGCTTCGCGTCTCCGCCATCAGCCATTCGAGATAGGGCTGGTCGACGCTCTCCAGCGGGATCACGATGATCGCCGGCACCGAATAGGAGTGCATCTCCTTGATCGCGGACGCCACCCGCTCGCGACAGCGCGGCGCGGGTCTTGACGATCATCACCGCCTCCTCGCCGCGCTCGACCGCGCCCTGCCACCAGTAGTAGGAGACCATGCCCGGCAGGATGTTGACGCAGGCGCATAGCCGCTGCTCGACCAGCGCGCGGCCGGCCTCCTCCGCCTCGACAATGGATGGATAGGTCGTATAGACGAACACCGCGCGGTCCGTGTTCATGCGTCCTCCGCCGAAGGCTCGACAACCGGCCCTATGAGCCCCAGATCAAGCCACAAGCCAAGCCCAAGACCGAGCGCAAGCCCGCGCCAAATGCCGGCTCCGGCCCGGGCTACGAGCGCATCGCCTTTGTGGCAAGCCCGTTCCCGGAGGCCAAGGAGGCCGAAAAGCGGCTGCGCAAGCAATACGGCAACGTCAAGCCGGAGAGCGCCGACGTCATCGTGGCGCTGGGCGGCGACGGGCTGATGCTGCAGACGCTGCGCCGCTTCATGCGCTCCGGCAAGCCGATCTACGGCATGCACCGCGGCACCGTCGGCTTCCTGATGAACGAGTTTCGCGTCGAGAAGCTGCGCGAGCGGCTCGCGGCGGCGCAACACGACCGTCATCCATCCGCTGCTGATGTGCGCGCGCGACGACGCGCGGCCGCAAGCACGAGCACCACGCCTTCAACGAGGTCTCGCTGTTCCGCCAGACCTATCAGGCCGCCAAGCTGCGCATCCTGGTCGACGGCAAGGAACGGCTCGCCGAGCTGGTCGCCGACGGCGTGCTGTTGTCGACGCCGGCCGGCTCGACCGCCTACAACCTCTCCGCCCAGGGCCCGATCATCCCGATCGACGCGCCGCTGATGGCGCTGACGCCGATCAGCCCGTTCCGGCCGCGGCGCTGGCACGGCGCGCTGCTGCCCGACCGCGCGCGGGTGCGCGTCGAGGTGCAGAGCACCGACCGGCGCCCGGTCGCCGCGGTCGCCGACCATGACGAGGTGCGCGACGTGCGCTCCGTCGACATCCAGATGGATCATTCGATCGCGATGAACATCCTGTTCGATCCCGGCCACAGCCTGGACGAACGGATCCTGCGCGAGCAGTTTCAGTATTGAGCACTTCACGCCGCATGTAGCAGGGGGAGACGCATGCCGGAAGGCTTCAACATCGAAATCGCGCACAAGCTGGCTGAACATGAGGCTGGCGCCGCAACGTCGCCCCGGTTCGACCTGTGGGAGATCGCTGAAGCCGTCGTGCTTGCGCTGATCGCCGTGGCAACAGCCTGGAGCGGGTACCACGCGGCGAAGTGGGACGGCCATCAGGCGCTGTTGTATGGGCACGCCTCAAGGCTGCGCGTCGAGGCCGGCGTCGCCGCCATCGAAGGCGCCCAACAACGCCTGCTGGACGTCGTTCAATCCAACGAATGGATCAGAGCCCGCGATGCAAAAAACCAGCAGCTCGCCGATGCCTACCGGGATCGATTGAGCGCCGAATACCGTGTTGCCTTTGAAGCTTGGCTCAAGACCGAACCGTTGACGAATCCGAATGCGCCGTCCGGTCCCACCGCCATGCCCGAGTACCGCAACGCCCTGCTCGAAAAGGCCGCCGAGCTCAACAACGAGGCCACGGCTGCGTTCACCGAGGGGACAAAAGCGCGGGCGATCGCGGAGAACTATGTCCGCAGCACGGTGCTGCTCGCCACCGTACTGTTCCTGGTCGCCGTGGCCCAGCGGTTCAAAATTCGGAATGTGCGACGGGGTTTGCTCGTCGTCGCGAGCACCCTGATGATCTATGCACTCGTCGATGTGGCGATGTACCCGCGCCTGTAACGCGCACCAAGGCACGCATTCCGGAGCTCGTGTCCGCGCGGCGCATGCAAAGCGCGTGTACGCGGCGTCTTCGACTCGCTATGGTCGCTAGTCCCGGATCATACTGCGAAGCCTGGATTCCGTGGGCTCCCGGCTGCAGCGCTGACGCGCTGCGCGCGCCCGGGACATGCAGCTTGGCTAATTCGCCGCCAGCGCGGCCTGGGTCTCCGCCTGCTTGGCCGTGGTGCCATGGCCGCCGGCGATGGTCGCGTCGGTGATGTTGTGCTTGCGAAGCGCATCGCCGACCGCCACCGTTGCCGCATTGCGCGCGATCGGCCCGCGCGGCGAGATCAGGTCGGTCACCCAGACGATGTTCGCGCCGCACCACATGCCCGATCAGCATGCCGTCCGAATGCGGGTTCGGAATGTTGTGCAGGTTGATCTGGATGGTGTCGTCCTTGAGCGTCATCGTCTCGTTCACCTCGCTGGATGGTCGCCGGCCCGCGGCTGCTTCTGCAGCGCGTCCGGCGAGACCGCGTGCGGCGCCTTCACCACCTGCTCGAAATAGGCCTTGGTCGGCGCCGGCACGATCACGGTCGCGCCTTCCGCCACATAGGTCCGCATGCCGCCGGTGTGGTCCATGTGGTGATGGGTCAGCACCAGATGGCGTGATGCGCTTGCCGGGATACTTCGCCTTCGCCGCGTCGATCACCCAGCGCGACTGGCCTTCGTTCACCGGCGCGTCGAAGATCACGATGCCGTCCTTCATGGCGACGATCAGGTTGTTGGCGGAGCCGCCGACCACGTGCTGCACGTTGGGCGCGAGCTCGACCAGCTTGAAGCCGCCGCCGGGCGGGAAGTAGACGGCGTCGCTGTCGAGGAAGCCGGCCGAGGAACATCCGCCGCAGCACCCATTGATAGGGCACGTCGGCGTTGGCCGAGGCGAGCGCGGCCGTTCGGAATTTCTCCGGCACCTCGAACGTCGCCGTCGCGATCGTCGGGTTCGCCGTCACCTCCTTGTAGGTGAGACGCTGCGTCTCGCGCCCGCCGAGGCGGAACGAGAGCGAATGCGCGATCTGCGCGCCGCCGACGGACTTCCAGTCGCCGAGCACGACGTCGTAGTCGCTGTCGCCGTAGATGTGGTCGTCGTCGCGCGTGCGCACCGCCACCGGCAGCTTGGTGGTGCGGTCGAACAGGACGATGTAGCGCGTCGTGCCCGGCGTTGAACGCGATCGCCGGGAGCGACTGCTCGCCGAGCCGCTGGTCCTCGATCGCGGTGACGGCCTGCGGATTGTCCAGCGCACGCAGCAGCAGGAACGGCGAGCCGCGCCCGTATTCGCGATGCTGCGCGGCGAGCCGGATGCCCGACATCGGCCGCGTGCCCTTGCCTGTCGATCACGACGCCGTAGGTCCGGTGCACGATCTCGCTGAACTGCAGCCGCTCGACCGCGACGTATTTCATGTCGCGGTCCCAATCGATGCGGATGATCTGGTTGGGGATGTCGGCCGTGCACGGTGAAGGTCGAGTCGCCGATGAAGCGCGCTTCGCCGCCGGCCCGGACCGACTGGCCCGGCTCCCAATGCTTGGCCTCGCCCTTGATGACGAGGGTCTTCAGACCGCGCAGCGCGTCGGCGCCGCCCTGGGCGGCGACCGCCTGCCGCACGAGCTCCGCCGGCGACTGCGCCGACGCCGGCTGGACCGCAGCGAGCGGCCAGCACCAACGCGGTCGTAAATGTCACGACATTGTTCATGAGGAATTCCTCCCTTGCTGGACGGACTTATCCGCCGTCTTTGGATGAAGTTTATCACCGCAAGATGAAGTGCGCGCAGGTCTCTCGACAACGTGAAGGTGCCCCGCGCCGGCGGTATTGGCCGCCTGCCGATGAGCGAAAAAATCCCGGGATAGCGATACGGCGAAAACAATCGATGCCGTCGCGCCTTGGCGACACGCGCCACATTTCACGCTCACGATATCCCACGCGTTTCGGGGATAGCGCGTGAAAAAATTTGACGCGTTTGCCTCGCCACCTATCTTCGTGTCGTCCCGTCCGCCGAGGGTGCTTTCGCGAGGCATTGCTTAAGCAGGGCGGGATGCGGCGTCCCGCGAGTCTGTGCATGCACACAGACGCCCGGGAGGCGCCCGGGCAACACCGCCCTTCCGCCACTACGGGCGGAACGTGCGAATGCACCCATGCGAAGCCGAGAGGACACCGCTGCGTGGGCAACGTCCGAGGCGTCGCCCAGGCGGGCTCGGCGCCAATAAACCGCCGCGGTGGAGCGCCGAGAGGCGAGCGTCCCCCGGCGCGCAGACGGTGAAAGCCTCCCTGCGCGGGGACGCGCGGACCTACGTCAGTGGTCCGCTCTACAAACGGGTGCCGATGCACCCAAGCGCCTGTCGGCGCTCCGCTTCCCTCGTTCATACGAGGGGAAAATTGGCAAAGCTCGGAGGAAGATGCCTCGCGAGAACGATGAGACGTGCGTGGATGTTCGTAGCCCGGGTTGAGCCTCAAGCGCGTTTACGCGCGTCTTCAGCGGCGCTGGCGAAACCCGGATAGACCGGCCCCGGATTTCGCTCCGCTCAATCCAGGCTACATGCGGGCCGCTTCGCGGCGCTCCGGAACAACGACGGAGAGGATTTTTTGAATGCTGCTATTGCGGCGCGATCGGCGGCGACTTGCGGACGGGCTCGGGCGCGTCGTCCGCGGCGGCAGGCGCCTCGGATTTCGATCCGAGCGCCGCGCGCACGCGGTGAACACCGACCACAGCGCCGCGTTCTGCTTGATGAAGCGCTTCAGGCGCGCGACCCATGCACCATCGCCGCCGGCAGGCAGGCCGCGCGCCGAGGCGGCGGCGAACATGGTCGTAGAGCATGATCGTGCGGTCGGACCATTCGCGCTTGTAGCGCTCGTCGCCGATGGTGAAGTCGAAACGCTTGCAGCCCGTGCTCGATCGCGTAGCGCAGCAGGTCGCGCAGGTGCGCGGCGCCGGTCCGAACCGCGACGATCTCGCCGTCGTCGTAGCTCGCCAGCACGTGATAGTAGCAGCCGCGGAAGGTCGAGGCCGAGATTGATCGCCGCCAGCTCGGCCCGACGTCGAGCCGGCTGACGTGAACCAGGTGCGCGCATGCGCTCGGGTCGCGACAGCGCGCGAAGAACGCGCTGTAGCCCGGCCGCGCGAACATGTTGGCGACGCCCATGCGGGCGAACGAGCGCGGTCTTCTGCTCGATCAGCGTGTCGAGCGTGCGTCGATCTCCGCCGCGCTCCTGCGGCGTGACGAAACGCACCTCGCCGAACTCGCCGAGCCGCTTGCGCTTGGTGCGGTCGCGCCGGCGCGTCGCCGACGAGCGCTTGGCGGTGTAGAACTCGTCCCAGGTCGCCGGACAAGCGGTCGACATAGGCGCCGCTCGGATTGGGAATGGCACCGAGCGCCGATGAACGGATTGGGCTGCGACCCTGACCGCCGATCGCTCCGGCATCTTGGTCGAGCTCGACGAGGTCGTGAGCGTGCCGCGGCCGGCGTTGCAGCCGCGCGCGGATCGTCGCTCCACAGCTCGCGAAAGCGCTCGCGCGTCGATGCGCGCGCGAAGCCGGGCGCCAGCAGCGGGCCGTTGTAGTCGCACAGCTCGCTGCCGAGCCAGGTCAGCCGGCGGACCGCGCCCGGCATCGACCGCCGAGCGGCAGTAGGAACAGCAGCTCGCCGCCGGCGCTGCCGGCCGACGCACGATGGCGGGCCGACGCCCGGTGAGCCGCCCGATGTGCTCGCTACCAGAGCGAGAGCCAGTCGAAGCTCTGGAACGCGGTGCCGTCGGCGATCTGCTCGAACGCGCGCCACTCCCGCTCGACGTCGTCGAGCCGGTGATGGACGGTGAATTCGATCGCAAGTTGCGTTGCGCGCGTAACGTCACGCACGGCTGGCGCCAGGCGAGTGCTCCCGCCCCGGCGCTGATCGATGACGAGGGGATCGGACATTCCACCGCTTTCTTTGGAGTGCATGACCCCGAAAAAGTGGGCACCGGTTTTCGGATGAGGTCATGCACCAACATGCGAACCCTCGCAAACAAACCTCAATAAAGCGTTGGCCGAAGACGGTGATCGCGAAACGCCGGGAACCGTTTTCAGGCAGCGCGCATGGCGCCGCAAG
>CAWJKL010000033.1:0-10869 GCA_963843475.1 uncultured Alphaproteobacteria bacterium
CGATCAGGCGGCGGCCGATCGATTGCTCGAGTTCGGCGGCGAGCTTGCCGCCGCCGATCAGGCCGGAGCCGTTCAATTGAATGTCGAGGTAGCTGAGCACGCTGCGCGGCTGCAGGCTGCGCGCCCAATCTTCGAACGCATCCAGGTGGCCGGTCACATAGGCGGCGCCGACCGCGGCACCGATCGAGGTGCCGACCACGACATCGGGGACGATACCGCGCGCCAGCAAGGCGCGGAGGATGCCGATATGGGCAAAACCACGCGCGGCGCCGCCGCCCAGCACGAGGCCCACGACCGGACGCCGCGAGGGGCCGAGGCCGATCTTGTCAGGCTCAGTATCGCTTTTCTGGCCTTGTCCTAACCACTTTTGCAGCACGCGTAGTGTTCCGCATTGTCGCCCCGACGCCGGACCAGCCGAGAAAATAGCAATTGCGGTGGACAATTGCAGCAGGCGTTAAGTCGGGTAGCCTGGGACCACCCCGCCCTGGACGGCCTCAGGCTTGAATTCGCCTCGTTTTCGGTCAAGAAGCAGGCGGCATGACGGCGTTAGCGACACGATTTGGCGGGCGTCTTCGGGGAGCCGGCCGACGAACGAGGGCGACTGCGCAGCTTTGTGCGCTGGTGGTGCTCGCTTGCCTGCCGTTTTCGGCTTCGGCCGCAGATGTTCGGCGATCGCCCGCCACCGGTCCCGCCCGCAGCGGTTCCCCTTCCTGAGGGCATCGGCGGCGGTGCCGTCAGCCTTGCGCCGCCGTCCGGGCCCGGGTCCACGCCGGCCCTGCCGCCATCGATTCTCGCACCGCCGATGATCGCTCCGGCTGCACCTGTCGCTGTTCCCCGCCGCGGCCGCGGCACCGCTGCCGGCCGCAAACCAGGCGGTGCTCGCTCTGAGCGCCAAGTTCGGCAAGGACCTGCCGAACGTGACCGGCGGCGTGATCTGGCGCATCTATGCCGACCGGCCTGATGGAAGCGGCGCGTTCCGGATGCTGCGCGAGGATCGGTCGCCGACACCCAACATCGTGCTGCCGCCGGGCAGCTACGTCGTGCATGCGAGCCTCGGCCTTGCAAGCGCGGTGCGGCCGGTGACGCTGCGTCAGGAAACGACGCGCGAACTGTTCGAAATTCCCGCCGGCGGATTGCGCATCGAAGGCCGTGTCGGCACGACGCGCATCCCGTCAGGTCAGGTGACGTTCAACATCTACAAGGGCAGCCAGTTCGACGCGGTCGAGCGGGCGCCGATCGCGCAGAACGTTCCTTCCGGCGACGTCGCGCTCATTCCCGAAGGCACCTACTACATCATCTCGAACTATGGCGACGGCAATTCGGTCGTGCGCTCGGACATCCGCGTGCAGGCAGGCAAGCTCACCGACGTGACGGTGACGCATCGCGCCGCGCTGATCGTGCTGAAGCTCGTCAGCGAACGCGGCGGCGAGGCGCTGGCGAACACGTCCTGGTCGGTGCTCACCCCCGGTGGCGACATCGTCAAGGAATTGATCGGCGCGTTTCCGCGGGTGGTGCTCGCCGAAGGCCAGTATCGCGCCATCGCGCGATACGAAGGGCGCGTGTACGAGCGCTCGTTCGACGTCGTCAACGGCGTCGACGGCGAGATCGAAGTGCTGTCGCGCTAGCTTGCTGCGGTTCAGCCGCAGAATTCTCTCGATGCAGCGTAGCCAGTTGCCGCCCATCATCGCCATGATCCGGGTCCTTGAAGCCCGCGTGAAGGCGGCTGAGGGAGTTAGCGTTGGGATGCAAGCGGCCTAACGAGCTGCTGGGTTGCCGCGGCGGTTCTTGATCGAGGCTCGTGATCGTTCCGCGCTGAGCGAGCGTGTCCAGCCTCGCAAGACCTTTTCGATGCCGGTCACCAAAGCGTTGGCGTGTCGGGAGAGAAGATGATTGCTCTGGCTCATCAGCGTGACCGGCAGCACGACGGCGGGGCTGAACGGACGCCAGCCGAGACCCGCGAGGCCAGCATGGAGCGCGAAACTATCGACCAGTGCCACGCCGATCCCCTGCTGGACGTAGCAGGCGGCAACGATGCTCATGGTGACCTGCAGGTCGATCTGCCGTCGCGCACCGGCCTGCTCGAAAGCCTGGTCGAGCAGTTGCCCGAAATGCGTCTCGCGGCCGAACGAGATGAGCGGACTTTTCGCGAGCTCGAGCGGCGTGACCGTTTCACGGGCAAGCAGCGGATGGCCGAGCGGGGCGATCAAGACCATCTCGGCTGAACCCAGCGTGCGCACCGTGAGACCAGGAAGCTGCACGGGTGAGAGTGCCAGACCGAAGTCGGCCTCGCCGGCTGCAACGGCTTCGGCAACGTTGCGGGCCGGCAGCAGATGCGACGAGATGCGGATGGCCGGATTTGCTTTCAGGAACGATGCCGTGGCCACCGGCAACAGGGCGGCGGCGCAGGAAGATGACGCGGCGACGCGGATTAGCCCCGCGCCGCCGGCTTTGACCTCGCCTGTCAGGCGTTCGAAAGCCGACAGCTCACTCATGATCCGGTCGGCATCAGGCAGCAGCCGCTGCGCCTCGGGCGTGGGATAGAGGCGGCCCTTGACCGGCCGCAACAGCTTGAAGCCGACCCGGCGCTCCATCGCGTGCATGGCCTTGCTCACGGCGGGCTGGGAAATGCCCAGGAAGGATGCGGCGCCCGTGATGGTGCCGCTGCGCATCACGGCATGGAAGATCTCGATCTGACGCGCGTTCATGCAACCGGCTCCTGTGATTTGACCAGGCGACAGACCATAACCGGAAGTTATGGGGCTGCTCAATGTCTTCTATCGACGGGCCGAAGGCGCCGGGTTTAGTTCGGTCGTACACACAACAGAGGCTCTTCCCGGCCATGGGCATCCGCGTCGGCGTCGATATCGGTGGCACCTTCATCGACTTCTGCCTGTGGGACGAGTCGAAGGAAGAGCTGCACAGCCTGAAGGTCCTGACGACGCCGCAGACGCCCGGCGCCGAACTGCTGCGCGGCCTCGACCTTCTGCGAGAGCGGCACGGCGTCAGCCCGGCCGACATCACCAGCTTCGTCCACGGCACGACGGTTGGCATCAACACCGTCATCCAGCGCAAGGGCGCAAGGCTTGCGCTACTGACCACCGAGAACTTCGAGGACGTGGTCGAGCTCGCCCGGCTTCGCATGCCCGAGGCCTACAGCCTGTTCTCGCGCCGTGGCGCGCCGCTCGTGCCGCGCGATCGCATCTTCGGTATCCGCGAGCGCGTGCTGGCCGACGGCACGGTCGAGCAGGCGCTCGACGAGGCGTCGGTCGTGTCGGCGATCGAAAGGGCGCAGGCCAAGGGCGTCGAGGGCATCATCATCACGCTCCTCAACGCATACCGCAATCCGATCCACGAGGCCCAGGTCCAGGCGATTGTCGCCCGCGTCGCGCCTGGCTTGTTCGTCTTCCGCTCGACCGAGGTCTGGCCGGTGATCCGCGAGTACGAACGCACGACAACCGCGTTGATCAACGGTTACGTCCATCCCAAGATCAAAGACTATCTCGACAAGCTGATCGAGGGCCTGCGCAGCCGCGGCGTCGCCGCCGAGCCGCTGATCACCAAGTCGAACGGCGGCATCATGCGCGCGGAGCTCGGCAAGCGCGCCTGCGTCAGCATGGTCCTTTCGGGCACCGCGTCAGGCGTCATGGGGGCCGCCTGGGTCGCCAACCAAGCAGGTCATGCCAACGTCATCACCCTCGATATCGGCGGCACCAGCTCCGACGTCGCCCTGATCATCGACGGCAAGCCGCAGTTCGGCCTGGGTGAGAAGATCGGCGACTTGCCGCTCTACATCCCGAGCGTCTCGGTGTCCTCGATCGGTGATGGCGGCGGATCGATCGCCTGGGTCGACGGCTTTGGCGTGTTGAAGGTCGGTCCGGAGAGTGCGGGCTCGTCGCCGGGGCCGGCTTGCTACGGGCGCGGCGGCACGCTGCCGACGATCACCGACGCTTTCGTGGTCTGCGGCTTCCTCGGCCAGCATGATCTCGCCTACGGCGCGTTCCGCCCCGACGTCGCGCTGGCGCGGACGGCGATCGGCACGCTGGCCAACCGCATCAATCTCGGCCTCGAGCAGACCGCCGAGGCGATCATCCGTATCGCCATTGCCGGCATGTTCGTCGAAGTCAGCAAGCTGGTCGCCCGCTATGGCGTCGATACGCGCGACTTCGCCCTGCTGCCGTTCGGCGGCGCCGGTCCGATGCTGGGATGCTTCCTGGCGCGCGAGCTCGGCATGCGGCGCGTGCTCATTCCTGCACGTCCCGGCGTGGTCAGCGCACTGGGCGGACTCGTGGCCAACGTCAAGAACGACTTCATCCGCACGCTGTTCATCATGGCGAGTGCGGGCGATGCCTCGCAGCTGACCGGCGCGGTGAAAGAACTGCAGGCCGCAGGAACGGCCTGGCTGCGCGACGAGCAGAAGTTTGCCGGCGAGGCCACGCACGCCTGGTTCGCCGACATGCGCTATCGCGGCCAATCCTTCGAGCTCGAGGTGCCGCTTCCCGGCAACGTCGTCGAGGCCGCCGACATGGCGGCGATCGCCGAGGCGTTTCACCGGGCGCACGAGGACGTCTACGACTTCTGCGACCGGGAGTCGCCGGTGCAGATCATGAACCTGCGCCTGGTCGTGTCCGGGGCGTCACCCAAGCCCCAACTGCATCCGCTGCCGCGTGCCAGGAGCGAGGCGCCCGCGCCGGAGCAGACCCTCAAGGTCTTCTTCGATGGGGCGTGGCACGATGTGCCGTTCTATCGGCGAGCGACGCTCGAGGCCGGCCATCGCTTCGAAAGCCCGTGCGTGATCGTGCAGGACGACAGCACGGCCTGCGTCCCTCCCGGCTTCAACGCCACGGTGGACGAGGGCGGTAACATCGTTCTCGCGTGCGCGGAGCAAGGCTCATGAAGGTCGACAAGGTAACGCTCGAGATCCTCGCCAATCACATGCGGGCGGCTGCCGAGAGCATGGCGTACACCCTGTACCGGACTGCGCACTCGACATTCGTGAAGGAGACCGAGGACTTCACCATCCAGATCCTCGACGCCGCCGGCCGCACGACCGCGGTGCCGCTCGATCTCGGAGCCACCTGGTATCCGGGGCATCGACTATGGCCGGGCGATTCCGATGATCCCTCACTACGAGCCAGGCGACATCGCATTCACCAACGATCCTTATTCCGGCTATCTCGCGACCCATACGCCGGACCTGGTGCTGTGGAAGCCGATCTTCCACGACGGCGAGCTGCTGTGCTTCGCTGCCGGCCACATCCACAACACGGACATGGGCGGCGCCGTGCCGGCCAGCCTGTCGCGCGCCCTGACCGAGATCCACCAGGAGGGCATTCGCTTCAAGCCCAGCAAACTCTATCGCGCCGGCGTCCTCAACCAGGAGCTGGTGGACGTCATGATGTTGAACGTCCGCAAGCCCGACCTCAATATGGGTGACCTGAAGGCCTTCGTCGGCGCCATGAACACGGGCGAACGCAAGATACGCGAGCTGATCGCCAAGTTCGGCGCCGACACGCTGCGTCAGGGCATGAACGACTTGCTCGATTATGCCGAGCACCAGGCGCGCGCGATCCTGCGCTCGATTCCCGACGGCGAGTATTTCTTCTCCGACTATGCCGACGAGGATGGCCCCGATGGGTTTCCTGCGCGCCTGGCGGTCACGCTGCGCATCAAGGGTGATGCAGCGATCCTCGACTTCACCGGCAGCGACCCGCAGCTGACCTCGTCGCTCAATGTGCCGACCGGCGGCAATCCGCACCACACGCTGTTGCTGGTCGGCGTCTACTACATCCTCTATTCGCTCAATCCGAACCTGGTGTTGAATTGCGGACTGACGCGGCCATTCCATTGCATCCTGCCCGAGGGAACGATCGTCAATCCGCAGTTCCCGGCCGCGGTCGGCATGCGCAGCCTGACCTGCGGACGCATCCGCAGCCTGCTGTTCGGCGCCTTCGGCCAGGCCATGCCCGAGCGCATGCCGGCGGCGCCTGCGGGTTCGAGCTCGATCGTCAACGTGATGACGTATGACGATCGCACCGGTGAGTCCGTCATTGCCGCCGTCAATCCGGTGGTCGGCGGCTCGGGTGGCATGCCGACGGGCGACGGTACCGACGGCAGCGGCGCCGATGCCGCCTATCTCAAGAACACGCCCATCGAGATAACCGAGGCCGAAGTGCCGATCCGCTTCCGCCGCTATGGGCTGGCGCCGGGGACCGCCGGCGCCGGGCGCTGGCGCGGCGGCCTCGCGACGCAGATGGATTTCCAGGTGTTCTCGCCCAACACGCGCATCACAGCGCGCAACCGTGACCGCTGCCGCTTCCAGGCCTGGGGCATTCTCGGCGGCAAGGCCGGTCGCGGGTCATCCATGTCGCTGAACCCGGGGCGTCCCGACATGCGCGTGCTGAACAACATCGACACCTTCGCCGCCAATCCCGGCGACATCGTCTCCATCACCTCGCCCGGCGGCGGCGGCCGCGGCGATCCGCTCGATCGCGAGCCGGAGCGCGTGCTGCGCGACGTGGTGTGCAACTACGTCACCATCGCCGACGCCGAGGCCGACTACGGCATCGTGCTGACCGGCGCCGGCATCGATCTGGCAGTGGATCTGCCGGCGACCGAAGTGCTGCGCGCATCACGGCGGCGGAACGAGCCGCATCCGCATTTCCATTTCGGCGCCGCACGGGAGGCCTACGAGCGGGTGTGGACGCGCGAAGCCTACGACGCAATGACGGTGCTGCTTGCCAGCCTGCCGGTCCACTGGCGCTACTTCGTGAAGCGAAAGCTGATGGAACGACTGGAGCGCGAAGGCAGCGGTGCCGCCGAAGTCAGCGCCGTGTGGAATGGCTTGCTCGACGAACTGCCTTACATTCGACCGCAGCGCGCGGCTGCGGCGGAATAAACATGGCCGGCGGGGACATCTTCACCGCGGATTTCCTAACAGGAGTTGAGGGGGAGAGTTCATGCGCAACAGTTCGACATTCATTGATCGTCGCTCATTGATGCTGGCCGCGGCGGCCACTCTTGCGACGCCGGCCGTACTGCGGGCGGAGGAGCCATGGCCGAACAGGCCGATCCGCTTCGTCGTGCCGCTCGGACCCGGTGGCGCGACCGACATCGTGATGCGCATCCTGGCGCCGAAGCTCAGCGAGCTCCTGGGCCGGCCGTGCATCGTGGAGAATTGCGTGGGCGCCGGCGGCGTGGTCGGGACGGATTATGTCGCGAAGTCGCAGGCCGACGGCTACAGCTTCGTTCACGCGAGCGTCTCGTCGGTCGTCATCGCCTCCTATCTCTTCGATCGCTTGCCCTATGACCCGGAGCGGGACCTGATACCGATATCGCCGACGGTGTTCGTGCCGTTGTGCCTGTCGGTCGCACGCAACGGTTTGAACGTCAGCTCGTTCCAGGAGCTGATCGCCGAAATGCGCGCCAGGCCCGGCAAGCTCAGCTTCGCCAGCAACGGAACGGGCACGACCAGTCACCTGGCCGGTGCGAATTTGCTGCGCCTCACGGGTTGCCAGGCCGTGCACATCCCCTATCGCAGCGGCGCCGAGGCGCTCATGGCGCTGGTCAAGGGCGAAGTGCAGTGGGCGTTCGATATCGCCACCCTGCACGGGCCGCAGTATCGCGAGGGCAACATCCGCACCATCATGGCCACGCCAGAGCGCCAGCCGCTGATCCCGGACGTTCCCAGCAACACCGAAGCGGGCATGCCGGAGCTCAAGGCCTATGCATGGTTTGGCACATTCGGGCCGGCCGGATTGCCGCAGCCTGTCGTCGCGAAGGTGGCCACCGCCATGGCCGAGGCGATGGCCGACGCGGCGGTCCGCAAGCGCCTCGAGGAGAACGGCATGCCGCCAATGCTCGATTACACGCCGGCGAAGTTCGAAACCTTTATCAAGCAGGAGCGCGAGTTCTGGGCGCCGATCGTTCGTGCCTCGGGGGCCAAGGCCATATAGGCGAGACGTCTCGCCGAGATCGCTCGCTGCCTCGAACAGCGAGACCGCATGGCCGCGTTCGGCGCTCACGCGTGCGGCCTACGCGTGTGTTCAGCGCACGGCGTCTTTCGTTTTCGAAAAGCGCGAGATCGCAAAGGGCTCGATCGGCGTTTCGGTCCTGCCGGTGGCGATCAGCTCAGCCATGACATCGCCGACACCGGGGCCGAGCTGGAAGCCATGGCCGCAGAAGCCGAAGGCGTAATGCAGCCCGGACACCCTGGCCGATGGTCCCATGATCGGGATATCGTCCGGCAGATAGCTCTCCACACCGCTCCAGACGCGGATGATGCTGAGCCGCTTCAACGCAGGCACGACGCGCGAGATCTGCGTGAATTGCGAGAGCGTGTTTTCCGGCTGCACATAAGCGCGGGAGGTTTCCGCGCTGGCCGGTTCCCTGTTGCCGCCGCCGAACACGATATTCCCGCGTTTCACCTGCCTGAGATAGACGCCCTCATGCGGAATATCGGTCGACACGCCAAGCACCGGCGCAATCGCGTAACGAACCGGCTCCGTCACGGCCATTTGCGGGCCATGGATCGCCAGCGGCACCGGCTCGCCGAATTGCGTCGACAACCGATTGCCCCAGGCTCCGGCGGAAATCATCAGTTGCGGGGCGCGGAAGGTGCGGCCGTTGGCGGCCTCGACGCGGAAGTCGCCGCCGTCCTTCTCCACGCGGACGATCTCGGTATTCTCGAACACTGCGGCGCCTGCGCGCTTCGCCGCGCGTCCGAAGGCCGGGGCGGCAAGGCGCGGATTGGCATGACCGTCGCGCGGGGCGAACGAACCCGCCCGCACCTCCGCTCCGAGAAACGGATAGCGATCGCGCAAGGCATTGCCGCTGATGATCTCGAGATCGAGCCCGTAGTGGCGCGCCTCGCGGGCATAGTCCTCGAAGTTTGCCGTCATCGCGTCGTCGTAGGTGACGCGGATGTGGCCCGACGGCAGGAACTCCGCATCCTCACCGAGCAGCTCGTTGAGGTTCCCCCAGATCTCCCGCGACCGGTTGGCGAGCGGCAATTGCTTGAGGAAGCGACCTTGCCGGCGCACGTTGCCGAAATTCGTGCCGCTGGCTTGCTGGCCGATCAGCCCGCGCTCGATCAGCGCGACGGACAACCCGCGCTTGCGCAGGAAGAACGCGGTCGCGGCGCCCATGATGCCGCCGCCGACCACGATCACATCCGTGCGTGTGGGCGCGCTCATGATGACGCGCTCCGCGTCGACACGGCAAGCGGTTTTACGGGCGCCTGTCCGCGCAACCGCCCGATGGTTTCGAGCGGCAGGCCGGTCGCCGCCGCAACGATTTCGGCTGCCGCGTGGCCGCAGTAGCGCCCCTGGCAGCGCCCCATGCCGACGCGACTGAACGCTTTGGCGCGATTGAGTTCGCTCGCACCTTTTTCCGTCGCTACATCGCGCAATTCCCGCGCCGTGATCGCCTCGCAGCGGCAGACGATGGCTTCATCCGGAATGGTTTTGGCAAGAAGCTGCGGCCAGGGGAACGCGTCGGCGATTGCTTCGCGGAAGCGCTCCATTCGTCCGCGTGCGATCCTCAGCGCGCTAACCCGTGACTGGGGAGTCGGCAAGCCGAGGTCGGCGAGCGCGGCAAAGGCAGCCAGCCGTCCGGAGATTTCCGCCCCGTCCGCGCCTTGCGTCCGCGTGCCGTCGCCGGCGAGATAGACGCCCTTTGTCGTGCTGCGGCCGTCGATGTCGACGGTCGGCCAGAACTGACGGGTCTTCGGGTCGTACTCGAAGTTACAGCGCGCGAGATCGGCCAGCTGCGTTTCGGGCCGCAAATGGTAGCCGAGGCCGATGGCGTCGCAATCGAAGCGGCGGATTTCCCCCGTGGCGAGCCGCACGGAAACGCCGGATACGCCCGTTTCCGCCTCACCGTGAATTTCGAGCGGTGTCACCCCGCGATGAATGGCGATGCCGGACAACTTCAGCCCGGCGACAAGCTTCATGCCCTTGAGGAGCACGGCCGGCCGCGCGAGGAGCTGGGGGAGCGCCTTGACCTGCGTCAGAAACGGCGTGGTATCGAGCAGCGCCACGACCTCTGCTCCAGCCTTTACGTATTGTGATGCCACGAGTTGCAACAGTGGTCCCGTGCCCAAGAAGACGACGCGCCGGCCGATGGACGCGGCTTGCGCCTTCAGCGCGATCTGTGCGGCGCCGAGGCTGTAGGTGCCGGCAAAATCCCAGCCCTTCACCGGCATCAGCCGATCGGTTGCGCCGGAGGCAATGATCAGCGCGTCATAGGGCAGGGCGCTTGCGACTCCCTCCGACACGAGATGCACTTGGCTATCCGCGATGTTCCAGGCGAGATGGCGCGGACGGTAGTCGATCCGCTCCTTGAGGCGGTCGAACGCGGCATGCAGGGCTTCAGCGCGTGCGGCTTCGCTGCCGTAGAGCGCGGATGCCGGTCGCGTGAATCCGTCCGGCTGACGGCGATAGATCTGCCCGCCATCGCGTGCGCCCTCATCGATGACGATCGGGCGGTGGCCCGCATCCGCAAGCGTTTCCGCCGCGCGCACGCCGGCGGGGCCGGCGCCGACGATGATCAGGCGTGGTTCGGCCATGATCCATCCGGTTGTTCGGTCAGAATGGAGAGACCAGCCCGGACCGGGGTGTCGCAGGCGCGCAGCCGCTCGCCGGCCTCGGTCCAGACCCAGCAATCCTGGCAGGCGGCCATCAGGCAGAAGCCCGCGCGGACGGTGCCGCCGAATTCTGAGCGCCGAAGCTTGCCGGAATGAGTGAGCACCGCAACGAGCAGCGTATCGCCCGCGAAGGCCGAAACAGCCGCACCATCGACCAGGATCGTCACCGCCGGCCGTCCGGTCTCGCCCAGCCGGACGAAGCGCGGTTGCGGTGCGACGCTCATCAG